>CAVZRC010000003.1:0-5370442 GCA_963777695.1 uncultured Planctomycetota bacterium | reverse complement strand
GGCGGCCGAGGTCCGAGAACACCGCAGTCGGGTCGGCGACAGTTTGGCTGCCGGCCGGGCGACAATCTGTCTCGCCGCCACATGGTTCGTCGGCATGTCTGGCAAAGGCGAACATCCTTTTGGGCCGCCACGGCGCGCGGAATTGATGTTACCTCATGCCATCCGGCAGGCTTCTCCCGGTCCGCGGGACGCCGAGGCCCTTCGGCACATGATTCGCGAATATGCCGCCTGTGTCCCGCCCTTGAGGATCGATCGGCGTCAACCGCGAGGCCACGAGGATGTTCAAGGTCCCCTTCTTCACGAGTACCCGGCCGAACCGGCCGCAGCCGATCAGTCCGACCACGGCGGAGAAGGCCTCGCGCCTGCGCGGCGCCACCGTCACGCCGGGCGTCTGCCCTTACTGTGCCGTCGGGTGCAGTCAGCTCCTGTACTCCAAGGGGGGCCGGCTCATCGACATCGAGGGCGACCCCCGGAGCCCGATCAACGAGGGGACGCTCTGCCCGAAGGGGGCGAATGCCATCCTGCTGGCGCTCAACCCGCACCGCCTCACCCGGGTCCTCTACCGCGCCCCCGATTCGAGCCATTGGGAGACGCGGTCGCTCGACTGGGCGCTGGACCGGATCGCGGAGCGGGTCAAGGAGGCCCGCGATGCCGACTTCACCGCTCGCGACGCCGAGGGCCGGCTGCTCAACTCGGTCCGCAACTTCGGGACGCTGGGCGGCGCCACATTGAATGTCGAGGACAATTACCTGATCAAGAAGCTGTTCTGCGGCGGCCTGGGGGTCGTGTCGATCGAGAACCAGGCGCGGATATGACACTCCGCCTCGGTGCCCGGTCTCGGCGCCTCGTTCGGCCGCGGCGCGGCCACCAACTACCAGCAGGACCTGGCCAACAGCGATTGCATCCTGTTCATGGGCTCGAACATGGCCGAGGCGCACCCCGTCGGCTTCCGTTGGCCCATGAAGGCCAAGGAGCGGGGCGCGACGCTCATCCACGTCGACCCGCACTACTCGCGCACCTCGGCGCACTGCGACCTCTACGTGCCCATCCGGGCCGGCAGCGACATCGCCTTCCTGGGCGGCCTGATCAACTACGTGCTCACGCAGGAGCGATGGTTCAAGGAGTATGTCCTGGCCTACACGAATGCCTCGACCCTGATCCAGGAAGGCTTCCGGGACGCCGAGGATCTCGGCGGCCTCTTCAGCGGCTACGACCCGGAGACCCAGACCTACGACGCCGAGGAGGGCCGATGGGCCTATGAGGGCTCGCGCAGCGATCGGCGGGGCGACGGCCAGGCGACGGACGTCCGGTCCGACACCCGATCGCCGGGGGTCCAGACGCGGGGGCAGAAGGGGGTCCACGGCTATGCGATCATGGGCGGGGCGACCCCGCACGCCTCGCCGCGCGGGGGGACGACGGATCATCGCGAGGGCGGGCCGCGGCGCGACGCGACGCTGCAGCACCCGCGATGCGTCATGCAGATCCTTCGGAGGCACTTCGCCCGCTACACGCCGGAGGTGGTGGCGGAGATCTGCGGCTGCTCCGCGGACGACTTCCTGCGCGTGGCGGAGTTGATCTGTGCCAACTCCGGCCGCGACCGAACCACCGCGCTCGTCTATGCCGTGGGCTGGACCCAGCACACGACCGGTGTGCAGATGATCCGATCCGGGGGCATCCTCCAGCTCCTGCTCGGGAACATGGGCCGGCCGGGCGGCGGCATCATGGCGATGCGCGGCCATTCCAGCATCCAGGGCTCGACCGACGTCTCGACCCTCTACGACCTGCTGCCCGGCTACCTGCCCCAGCCGGCCGCCGACGAGGCCCACGCGACGCTCGATTCCTACGTCGAGCACGAGGGCCTGCCCACCGGCTACTGGGCCAACTTCCGCGAGTTCATCGTCAGCCTGCTCAAGGCCTGGTACGGCGACGCCGCCACGGCCGAGAACCAGTACCGCTTCGACTGGCTGCCGCGCATCGACGGCGATTACTCGCAACTGGCGACCTTCGACCGCATGGCGCGCGGCGAGATGAAAGGCTACTTCCTCTTCGGCCAGAACCCGGCCGGCGGCGGCCCGAACGCCGGCCTGCACCGCGCCGGCCTGCGCAACCTCGACTGGCTGGTGGTGCTCGACTGGTTCCCGACCGAGAGCGCGACCTTCTGGAAGGACGACCCGGGCGCGCCGCCGCCGGAGGAGATCAAGACCGAGGTCTTCCTGATCCCCGCGGCGGCCAACCCGGAGACCGACGGCAGCCTGACGAACACGCACCGCCTGATCCAGTGGCACACCAAGGCGGTCGACCCGCCGGGCGACTGCCGCGCCGACGACTGGTTCGTCTACCACCTGGGCCGTCGCCTGAAGCGGCTCTACGCCGGCTCGACCGATCCGAAGGACCAGCCGCTGCTGAATCTCACCTGGGACTACGACCACGACGAGCCGCCGCGCCTGCCCGACGGCACCCTCAGCCGCATCACCGACGACGTCAACGCCGCCAAGGTCCTCATGGAGATCAACGGCTGGAAACTCGACGAGATCGACCCCCGGACCGGCCGACCGCGGCTGCTGCAGGGATTCGAGGAGCTGAAGGACGACGGCAGCACGGCGTGCGGCTGCTGGATCTACGGCGGCGTCTACCCCGAGCCCGGGCGGAACCGGGCCGCCGAGCGCCGTCGCACCGGCGACCCGATCGAGCCGGAGTGGGGCTTTGCCTGGCCGCACAACCGCCGCATCCTCTACAACCGCGCGTCGGCCGATCCCGAGGGCCGGCCCTGGTCGGAGCGGAAGAAGCTCATCTGGTGGGACGCCGAGCAACGCCGATGGGTCGGCCCCGACCTCCCCGATTTCGAGCCGGACAAGCCGCCCGACTATCAACCCCCCGAGGGGGCCGCCGGCATGGCGGCCATCGCCGGCACGGCGCCGTTCATCTTCAAGCCCGACGGCCTCGGCTGGCTGTTCGCGCCGGGCGGCGTGAAGGACGGGCCCCTGCCGGTCCATTATGAGCCGATCGAGTCGCCGGTCGGCAATCTGCTCTATCCCCGGCAGAGGTGCACGCCCGGCGTGCGCACGTTCGAGGGGCCGCTCAACCACGTCGAGCACACGCCGACGGCGGAGTATCCCATCGTGGCCACCACGTACCGCCTGACCGAGCACTACCTGAGCGGGCCGATGAGCCGGTTCAACGCCTGGCTCAACGAGCTCCAGCCGGAGATGTTCGTCGAGCTCAGCCCGGAGCTGGCGGCCGAGCGCGGGATCGTGCACGGCGGCTGGCTGACGGTGCGGTCGCCGCGGGGCCGCATCGAGGCCCGCGCCATGGTGACCCGCCGGATACGACCCCTCCTGGTCGCGGGCCGCGTGATCCACCAGATCGGCCTGCCGTTCCACTGGGCCTTCTCCGGCGAGGTTGTCGGGGGCAACGCCAACGACCTGACATCGCTGGTCGCCGAGCACAACGTGAGCATGCACGAGGGGAAGGCGTTCACTTGCCAGGTCGAGGCCGGCCGCCGCGACGGCCCCGTCCCTCGGCCCACGGTCCGGCCCTCGACCTGGCCGGCGCGGGCCCCGATCCCCGACACGCCGTCCTCGGCCCAGCCGGAGGGGGAGTTCACCCATGGCTATTAGGGAGCTGGAGCTATCGGCGCTGGAACAGTCGGCCGACCCGCCCTCGGACCCGCTGTCGGCGGCCTGGGAGCGGATCCTCCATCCGTTCCGCATCGCTCCCACGCCCGAGCCGCATCGGCCGACCGGCTTCTACACCGACACGACCGTCTGCATCGGCTGCAAGGCGTGTGAGGTCGCCTGCAAGCAGTGGAATCAGATCGCCGCCGACGGATTCCGGTGGACTGGCATGAGCTACGACAACACTGAGGAGCTGTCGGCCACGTCCTGGCGCCACGTCAAGTTCATCGAGCAGTTCCCCGACGACGGCCGGACCGCGCGGGCAGACGCCAACGGGCCCCGCCCCGACGGCACGCCCTTGACGTTCGAAGGGCTGCTCGACGGGGCCGGATCGACCGCCGCGGGCCCCGGCCGTTGGCTGATGATGAGCGACGTCTGCAAGCACTGCGCCTCCGCCCCCTGCCAGCACGCCTGCCCCACGGGGGCGATCATCTACAACGAGTTCGCGAACGTCTACATCCAGCGTGATATCTGCAACGGATGTTCGTATTGCGTCGCGGCCTGCCCGTTCGGGGTGATCACCCGCAGCGCCCTCGACGGCCACTCGCACAAGTGCACGCTCTGCTACGATCGCCAGCGCGACGGCCTGGTCCCGGCCTGCGCCAAGGCCTGCCCGACGGCCTCGATCCACTTCGGCCCGATCGATGAGCTGCGCCAGCGGGCCGAGGCGCGGGTCGCCGAGCTACACCGACTCGGCACCAGCGAGGCCTACCTGTACGGCGAGAGGCCGTCCGCGACCTACTCGGAGCTGCATTCGTTCTACCTGCTGGTGGACCGGCCTTCCACCTATGGACTCCCGGAAGTACCAATCAATCCCTGGCGCCACATGAAAGGGGATTATCTCCGCACCATCGCGACCGGGATCGTTACGCTCGCCGCGCTCGCCGCGGCGCTCCTCCTCCCCTCCCTCTTTGCGGACTTCTGAGATGCCAGTCGAATCCAGACCCCCGATAACCGCTTTGGGTTACGCTCCGTTCGAGATCACCAAGGCGCCGAGCTGGCACGGGCTGGTGGCCTTCGACCTGCTCTTCAACAACCTGGCGACCGGCTTGTTCCTGGTCGCCGCCGTCGCCGAGCTCGTCGCGCCGGCGACCTTCGCCCCCGCGGCGAGGCTGGCGTATCCGGTCGCGCTGGTGATCCTGCTCGCCGACCTCGCGATGCTGGTGCTCGACCTCGGCGACCCGCTGAGGTTCCATCACATGCTCCGGGTGCTCAAGCCGGGCTCGCCCATGTCGTTCGGCACCTGGGCGCTCACGCTTTTCTCGTTCGCGGTGGCCGCCATCGTTGCGATCGAGGCGGCGGCGTTCCTCGACCTGATGCCGGGCCGTTCGGCCGCCCTCGAATGGGTGCGGAAGGCGGTCGTGGTCGTCGGCCTGCTGCCGGGGTTCGGCTCGGTCGCCTACAAGGGGGTGCTGTTCAGCACCACCTCGCAGCCGGGCTGGAGGGACGCCCGCTGGCTGGGCGCTTATGTCGTGAACTCGGCGCTCCTGCTGGGCTCCGCGGAATGGCTGCTCCGCTGTATCCTCGGCGGGCAGGCCCACGCCGCCGACTTGCTCCGCGTCCCGCTCGCGTCGCTGATGGTGCTCAACGCCATCCCCTCGGCCCTGCTGTTCGCGGAACTCCGCGCCGCGCTGCGCGGATCGACCCGCGCGGCGCCTGGCCCTCCTCGTGGCGACGGCCGGCGCGGGATTCACGCTGGTCCCCCTCGCCCTGCTGCTCGCCGGCGGTCACCCCGCCTCGATGATCGTCGCCGTGGCTCTCATCCTGGTCGGGGCCCTGGCCGGCCGATCGCTCCTCATCCGCATCCCGCACGCGATCCACGATCGCGAGCGGCGGCGCGGCGCGGGGGAGGATGCGCCGGATCGCCTGGGATGATCGACTCGTCTCCTGCAGGAGTACCATCGATGACCGACGCCCTCTTCTGGCATCGCATCCAGTTCGGGTTGACCATTACCTATCACTATCTCTTCCCCCAGTTGACCATGGGGCTGGCCCTGCTCATCCTGATCTTCAAGATCCTGGCGGCGGTGCGCGGGGACGAACGCTACAACGAGGTGACCCGCTTCTGGGCGCGCATCTTCGGCCTCAACTTCGCGATGGGGGTCGTAACGGGCATCCCGATGGAATTCCAGTTCGGCACCAACTGGGCCGGGTTCTCGCGGTACGCCGGCGGCGTCATCGGTCAGACGCTGGCGATGGAGGGGGTGTTCGCCTTCTTCGCGGAGTCGGCCTTCCTGGGGCTATTCCTCTTCGGCGAGAAGAGGCTCGGCCCCCGCGCCCACCTGGCGATGGCCTTCGCCATCTTCCTCGGCTCCTGGCTCTCCGGCTACTTCATCATCGTCTCCAACGCGTTCATGCAACACCCGATCGGGTACGCGTCGGGTCCGGATGGCCAACTGGAACTGTTGGACTTCTGGCGGTTCGTGCTGAATCCCTGGGCGGCCTGGCAGTTCGCGCACACCATGGCGGCTTCGGTCATCACGGCCGCGTTCGTGGTCGCCGGGGCGGGGGCCTACTGGGCGCTGATGGGCCAGCACCGCGAGCACGCGCTCCTCTGCCTGCGGACCGGAGTGATCGCGGGATTGATCTCGTGCGTCCTGGTGCTCTTCCCGACCGGGGACCAGCACGGGAAGCTGGTCGCGCGGCACCAGCCGGCGACGCTGGCGGCCATGGAGGGCGTCTTCGAGACTCACCCCGGCGCCGAGCTGGTGATCATCGGGCAGCCGAATGTCCCGGCCCGACGGCTGGAGAACCCCGTCGTGGTCCCGTACGTCCTAAGCTTCCTCGCCTATGGGAGCTTCGGCAGCGAGGTGAGGGGGCTCAATGACTTCCCGAGGGAGGACTGGCCCCACAACGTGGAGTTGCTGTACTACGCATACCACATCATGGTGGGGCTCGGGACGCTCTTCTTCCTCGTGATGGCCGCTGCCGCGTACTTGCTCTGGCGGGGTCGATTGGCCCAGTCGCGGAGGATGCTCTGGGTGCTGATGCTGGCCGTGCCGTTCCCCTACATCGCCACGACGGCCGGCTGGTGGACGGCCGAGCTGGGCCGACAACCGTGGCTCGTCTACGGGCTGCAGCGGACCGCGGCCGGGGGGTCGCCTCAGGTTAGCGCCGGCGATGTGGTCTTCACCACCCTGGGATTCGCGGGGCTCTACCTGTTGCTGGGCCTGCTCTTCGTCTACCAGGTCGTCAGGACTCTGGTCCGGGGACCGGTGACGGCCGCCTAGGAGCTACCGATGGAGACGGTCTGGTTCGTCATCGTGACGGCGATGCTGGGGATCTATGTGGTCCTCGACGGCTTCGACTTCGGCGTCGGCATCCTGCACCGCCTGGTCGCCAGGACCGATGAGGAGCGGCGGACCGTCCTCGCGGCCATCGAACCCTACTGGGACGGCAACGAGGTCTGGCTGATCGCGGCGGGGGCCCTGCTGTTCCAGGCCTTCCCCCGGACGTATGCGGCCGCGTTCAGCGGATTCTACCTGGCGCTCATGATCATGCTCTGGCTGCTGATACTGCGGGGGATCGCCATCGGATTCCGCTCGCACCAGGATAACCCGCTCTGGCAGGAGTTCTGGGATACGACGTTCTCGGTCGCTTCGGTGCTCATGGCGGTGGTCCTTGGCACCGCCTTGGGGAACCTGATCCGCGGCGTGCCGCTGGACAGCAGCGGGTCGTTCTTCCTGCCCCTGTTCACGAACTTCCGGCCGGGCGAGCCCCCGGGGGTCTTCGACTGGTACACCACCCTGGTGGGGATCTTCGCCCTCTGCGCGATCGCCGGCCATGGCGCCCTCTACCTCGTCTGGAAGACGACAGGCGTCGTGCAGGCCCGCAGCGGCGACTGGGCACGTCGGGCCTGGATGGCCGTGATCCCCCTGTGGGCGCTGACGACCTTGGCCACGGCCTGGGTCCAGCCGGATGTCTTCCGGAACCTCGTCGCGCGCCCCTGGTCGCTGATCTTCGTCGCGGTGATGCTGGGCGGCATCTGGGGCGTCTTCCATTTCCGGAATCGGGGCCGCGAGCTGGCCGCCTTCCTCTCGTCGAGCGCCTTCATCCTGGGGATCCTCGCCGCCACGATGACGGGCATCTATCCGTACTGGCTGCGGTCGACCCTCGATCCGGATCAGAGCCTCACCGTGGCGAACAGTGCGGCATCGAGCTACGGATTGCGCATGGCGCTGTACTGGTGGACTATCGGCATCACCTTGGTCGTGTTCTACTTCACGTATGTCTTCCGCACCGGCCGGGGCAAGGTCGGCTCGAGAGACGAGATGCACGGATCTTGAGCGTACGGCCGGGGCGGGCTCGACAATCGATCGGGATTCGCCTCCCGCGGGCCGAGACGGTTCGGAACGGCCGGCGGGCGGCGGGTTTCTCCGGATGTCGATCCCGGGCGGGCGCCCCGGGTCACCGGCGATTTGCAGTGGCACGTTTCAACCGCTCAGCGGCTGCGATCGGACTTCTCGGATTCGTGCTTCGAGGGCAGGATCGCGATCTCCTCGGCTTCGCCGACATAGGTCCGATCCCGGCCGTGCTTCTGGCGCATCTGCGCGGTCTGGCCGGCTCCGGGGTGGCCGGTCGTCTCCTCGCGCGGGATGAATTCGATCTCGACGGTGTCGCCCACCTCGAGCTTGTCGAGCGAGGTTTCCTTTTTCTGGCCGGCCTTCCCGCCGGCATCGCCGGCCTCGCAGACCTTGGTCTTTGGCGAGAGCCAGACGATGTAGATGTTCTCGCGATCCTTGCCCGATTGGTTTTCCCCGGCCTGTCCGCCGGTCCGCCGCGCCGAGGCGCCTTCGTGCCCCTTCTCCGGCGCCCCGACGACGGTCACATACGCCGCCTCCGCGAGGACGGCCCGGTTCGTCCGGTAGTCGAGGACCAGTTCGCCCTCGGCGGTGATCTCCCCAACCACGCCGCGGATCTTCTGCTTGCCCGATTGGCCCTGGTTCTGATCCCGGCCCTGACCGCCGGCGCCGGCCTTGTTGTCCTGGGCGCCGGCGCCCGTGCCCAGGGTGATCGCCAGGGCGAAGGCCGACAACGCTGCGAGTCGTGTCTTCCTCATCGTTCCCTCCCTTGTGGTGTTCCGGCCAATGTTCGGAAAGGCGTCACGTCGACGCCGGCCATCGGAAAGGCATCCCATATGCCGGTCGGTCCGGGACACGAAGGACCGTCGATTCGGGCGGCCCCAACGCCCGTCGATATCACCCGTTGGGGACGTGGATGGCGGTCGAGGCGGCGGAGCGGGATGCGGCGGGAGAGCTGTCGCCGGCCGGGTCCGTCCGCCATTTTGTCGGGGCCGCCACGGGCGAGGGACATCTTTACGCACTCGCGCGTAGGCGGCTCCGGCCGCAGCTCCGTGTTGATGGGCTCGGCGTCCGCCTCGGGTACGATTCGCGAGCCATACCGGGCCATGCCTTGCGACCCGGCACCACCGGCGGCCCACGCGGCAATGCGGACCTCCGGCATCGCCTCCCGGCTCCGGAGCGGACGGGTATGCAGTTTGCCCATACGCGGAGATCGTCCGCTGTCGCATCGCTATCCGGAAGATAAGGGGGGCAACATGGCCCGACTGCTCGCGGTCATCACGGGGGCCGACCATCTGAAGCTGAAAGACGGGACGATCTGGCCGACGGGCTTCTGGGCGGAGGAGTTCGTCGTACCCCACGAGAAGTTCCGGGAGGCCGGCATCGTCGTGGACATCGCCACCCCCGGCGGAGTGCAGCCCCCCCTCGACCAGAAGAGCATGGCGCCCGAGATGAACCCGGGCGGACCCGCGGCGATCGAGCACTTCAAGCAGTACCTCGCGTCGCTCGAGGACCTGAGGCACCCCCGCGTGCTGGAAGAGCTCTCCCAGGACGAGGCCGACGACTACGACGCGATCTTCCTGCCCGGCGGCCATGGGCCGATGAGGGACCTGGTCTGCTCGATCGCCCTGGGCGAGATCGTCCAACGCATGAGGTCTCGCGACAAACTCATCGTCGCCGTCTGCCACGGCCCGGCCGGGCTGCTGCCGGCCGTCGATCCGGACGGCACCTGGGCGTTCGAAGGCTACCGGCTCACGGCCTTCACCAACGAGGAAAAGGCGGCGGTCGGCCTGGCGGACAAGATGCCCTTCCTGCTGGAGAACCGACTACGCGAGCTGAGCGCCGACTTCCGGGCCGGGAAGCCGTGGGAGTCCCACGTCGTCGCGGACCGCAACCTGATCACCGGCCGGAACCCGGCCGCCTCCGCCGTTGTCGCCGATGAGGCGCTCGCCCGGCTCAGGAGCGACCTCACGCGGTGACACCCGCCGCCCCGCGACCGGCCGGTGGCCAAGCTGCTCAGCCCGCTCCTGTGAGGACCCGCATGAACGCCATCATCGCCCTCGTGACCGTGCTGACGCTCTCGATGCTCGTCTCGCGACTGGCCACGGCGGCCCTGATGCTGACCGGCGTCTCTCATCAGATGGCGCGGCTGCAATCGCTCTCCGCGCTCATGGGCGTCGGCTTCACGACGTCGGAATCCGAGCACATCGTCAACCACCCGGTGCGGCGTCGGATCCTGATCCTCATCATGCTCATCGGCAGCGCCGGGATCGTTACCGAAGCCGCGACGCTCGTCCTGTCGTTCGTCGGGGTCACGACGGGGGGCGAGGGCCTACTTCGCGGCGCCTGGCTCGTGGGCGGGCTGCTAGGCCTCTAACTCGTCGCCCGGAGCGGGTGGATCGAGCGGCACATGCTCCACGCGATGGGATGGGCGCTGCGCCGGTGGACCGACCTGGAGGCCTACGACTTCGTGGAGCTGCTGGAGCTGGCCGGCGGCTACCGAGTCCGGAGGATCGGCGTCGATGCCGGCGACTGGGTGGAAGGCCGACGGCTCGATGAGCTGAGGCTCTTCGACGAGGGGATCACGGTGCTGGGCATCCACCGCCCGGACGGGTCGTACCTCGGCGTGCCTCGCGGCGAGACGACGATGCGAGCGGGCGACCAGCTCGTGCTCTACGGGCGCGACGAGCGCCTCCGGGAGCTGGAAGATCGGCGGAGCGGGGACGCCGGCTCGGAGGCGCATCGCCACGCCGTGGTCGGTCACGAGCAATTCCGACGGGAGCAGGCGCAGTCCGATGAGGCCGTCCTGCCCGGTGGGCTCGGAGGCCGATCGCGCCCGTGACCCGGGTTTCGGCTCGCGGCGAAGAGATCGGGAGAGGCTGCAAGGTGGTCAGCGGGTATCCACCTCGGATACCTCGTCCTGCCTCATCGCCGTCCAGCGATTCATCGCAAGCAATCCACCGAGGACACCCAGAATCAGGCTGAGCGCTATGAGGCGAGGCCATTCGAATTCGTACGCCCCCTTGAGCATCAATTCCCGCAGGATGCTGACGAGGGCGACCTCGACCATCAGGGTGACCGAGACACGATGCTGGTGGAGGTAATAGATCATCATCCGGTAGACCTCAAAGAGGATCAGGACGAAGACGATCTCCGACAGCAGTTCGGTCATGGGGGCCGCCCCGTTGATGGCCGTCCGGGCGAGCCGCCACAGCGCCTGCAAGGACAGGACGAAGAGCAGCAGGATCAGCAGGGTGGCGATCACGTCCTGCAGGGTCTCCAATGTGCGGCGCAGCAGCGCATGGACTTGCGTGTGGGGGGCGGGCCTGGGCTCGCCCCGAGGGCGACCGTCCGCCGTCTCCGTCTCGCCCGGTGGGGGGAGGATGTTTTTCATGGTTCACCGATCTCTACCTGCTGGAGGTCGCGAACCGGAGTCGGGGCGCGGCATCGTCAGGATCGATGGCCAGGGACGAGTCTCACCGACAAGAAGAGTCCGAACCGCCTCAGTGCCCTGATCGCGAATGCAAAAAACGTGCCGGCCGCCGCTCTCCCATGCCGCGCCAAGCGAGGGCATGTGCGTCACATTCGAGCGACAGAACGGCGAGTCGGCCCGGGTACCGGGACAGTTTGTCCCGACCGACAGGGGCACTCGAAGGCACTTCGGACCGGGAGAGCCGGCTGCCGTCCCGCAATTCCTCGGATTCCCGGCCTTTCGCCGCTATCACGAGCGACATGGTCGTGAGGACTGCCCCAACGTGCCGGGCCGGTGGACCGACACTCGGTGGACCGTCCTGGCCCTGCTGCTGATGATCGCGGCCTGGGCGGTCACCACCGGGGTCCTCGAGATCGTCGCCGCGATCCGGCTCCGCAAGGAGATCCCCGGCGAGTGGCTCCTCGCCCTGAGCGGGGCCTTCCTCGAGGGGCATGCCCGCGCCTTCACATTCTTCGGCGGCATCCCGCGGCGGATCAGCTACGACAACTCGCGGATCGCCGTCTCCCGGATCGTCGATCGTCGCGGCAAGGTCCTCACAGAAGCGTTTGAACGATTGAAGAGCTATTATCTCTTCGATTTCCACTTCTGCCTGGTCCGCCGCCCGAATGACAAGGGGCACGTCGAGAACCTCGTCGGCTGCGCGCGGCGGATTTTCCTCGTCCCCGTCCCGGTCGACGACGACTTCCGGTCACATAATAATAGGTTATCTCAAAATTGTCATGATGATTTGACGCGATGCGTCCGGGGCCAGGTCGCCCCCGACGCCGAGCGGCTCGAAGCGCCAGCGCCCCATCTTGCTCCCCCTGCCGGCGACCCCTTCGACCCGGCGCGGGTCGTCATGACCGAGGTCAACGAGCTGTGAGTCTCGTGGGTCGTGCAGAGGTGGTCGCGCGGTGACAGACGGCTCAGCTCTCGTTCCAGTTCGCTCGCCATCGGCCGGAGAACAGGACTCGAGCACGGGCCAAACCGGCGGTCCGAGTATCCGAAATCCTGAAGGCCGTATTGGAACCGAGACTTGCGGCATATTCAATAGTTGATTCGCATGCCGCGTAATGAGGCGGGTCTCGGGCCCATGACCATCCTTTCGCCGCCTCTCATATGGTCACGCCGTCGGACATGCCGCCGTGGCGGATGCGGCCTGGCGATGAGGTGTTTGGCTTCCTTGAGGGTCTCTGATGATGCCGCCTCAGGCCGTGAGGAGTCCGCGCGATTCACCCGATGTCGCATCACCCCACGAGCCCCGGTCGGCAAGATCCGGGAGGCGGCAAGATGTGCGTGGTCGCCCCTTCGGGGGAGAATACGTTCCTCTGCGGATCAAGGCCTACCGCTTCTCTTCAAACTCGACATCGATGACGTCATCCGACTGAGCCCTTCGCGCGGACCCGTCCGAGGAGCCCGTGGGCCCGCCGGAGGCCGTCCGGCTGCCCGCAGCCGCCGTCGCGGTCGCTCCGGCGCCTCGGAGGTGCTGCATCATAGCCTGGCTGGCCTGGTCGAGATCCTCGACCGCCCGTCGAATCTCGGCCGGGTCGTCGCCGGCCTTCACCTGGTTGACCCGCTCGATGGCACTGCGCACCGCCGCCGTATCGGCGTCGGAGAGCCGGTCCTTGTTCTCATCGATCAGCTTCTGGAGCTGATAGACCCGCTGCTCCGCGGCGTTGCGCGCCTCGGCCAGCTCGTGGCGCAGCTTGTCCTCGGCGGCGTGCGTCTGGGCATCGCGTTGCATCCGGTCGATCTCCTCCTTGGACAGGCCGCTGGCCGACTCGATCTTGATCGTCTGCTCCTTGCCGGTCCCCTTGTCCCGGGCCGAAACCTGGAGGATGCCATTCGCATCGATATTGAAGCCGACCTCGATCTGGGGTGTGCCCATCGGGGCCGGCGGGATGCCTTCCAGGTTGAACTCGCCGAGTAGGCGGTTGTCGCCGGCCATGGGCCGCTCGCCCTGGAAGACCTTGATGGTCACGGCCCCCTGATTATCTTCCGCGGTGGTGAAACTCTCCTTCTTCTCGGTGGGGATGGTCGTGTTGCGGGGCACGAGTGTGGTCATGACGCCGCCCTTGGTCTCCAGGCCGAGCGACAGCGGGGTCACGTCGAGCAGGAGCACGCCCTTCACGTCACCGGCCAGTACCGCGCCCTGGATGGCCGCGCCGACGGCGACGACCTCGTCGGGGTTGACGCCCTTGTGCGGCTCCTTGCCGAAGATCTCCTTGACGATCTGCTGGACCCGCGGCATGCGGGTCGCCCCGCCGACCAGCACCACTTCGTCGATGTCGGAAACCTTCAAGTCGGCGTCCTGGAGGGCCTTCAACACCGGCCCGCGAGCCGCTCGAACAGCTGGTCCGTCAGTTGCTCGAACTGGCTGCGACTGATCGTCATGGTCAGGTGTTTCGGGCCGGTCTGGTCGGCCGTGATGAACGGCAGGTTGATCTCGGCCTGGGCCTGGAAGGACAGGTCCTTCTTGGCCTTCTCGGCGGCCTCCTTGAGCCGCTGCAGCGCCATCTGGTCCCGGCGCAGGTCGATCCCCTGCTCCTTCTTGAACCCGTCGGCGATGTGGTTGATCAGGGCCTCGTCCCAGTCGTCGCCGCCCAGGTGGGTATCGCCGTTGGTCGAGAGGACCTCGAAGACGCCGTCGGCGACCTCGAGGATCGAGATGTCGAACGTGCCGCCGCCCAGGTCGAAGACGGCGATCTGCTCGTTCTTCTCCTTGTCGAGGCCGTAGGCGAGGGCCGCGGCGGTCGGCTCGTTGATGATCCGGGCGACCTTGAGCCCGGCGATCTGGCCGGCGTCCTTGGTCGCCTGCCGCTGGCTGTCGTTGAAGTACGCCGGGACGGTGATCACGGCCTTGCGTACCTTGTGGCCCAGGTGACTCTCCGCCGCCTCCTTCAGCTTGCGGAGGATGTACGCCGAGATCTCCTGCGGCGTATACTCCTTGCCGTTGACCCGCACCCGGACGAACTCATCGGGGCCGCCGACGACCTCGTAGGGGACCATCTTCTCCTCGGACTGGACCTCGCTGTGCCGGCGGCCCATGAACCGCTTGATCGAGTAGACCGTCCCCTTGGGGTTGGTGACCGCCTGCCGCTTGGCCGGCTCGCCGACGAGGACCTCTCCCTTGGCGGTGAAGGCGACGACCGACGGGGTCAGCCGGCTCCCCTCCTGGTTGGGGATGACCGTGACGTCCCCACCCTCCATCACGGAGACGACGCTATTGGTCGTCCCGAGGTCGATGCCGATGATCTTCTCACCTTCTGCCACGACGGACCTCCTTCCGGGCCTTCGACCTGACTGCGGGAATGTCTCGAAGCTCACGCTGGCGGACTGGTGTTGAGGCAATGACGAGGGCCGGGGCGCGCTTCGAGCGCCCTGGCTTGCTCGCGCCTCTTCAAACGAAACTGCATTGATGGTCGACGTGGCTATCGCGCCAAGTGCGCCGGACCGGGACGGGCCCCGGTCTGTGGCTCGCCCGGCTGCGGGGCGGCGATACCCGCCTCTCCATGCGCCAAGCTCCTCAGTCGAAGGCCGAGGATGATGAACAGGACGCCGAAGATCGTCGCATAGGCGCCCATCATCCAGGACACCGCCACGACTCCGGCGCGAGGATAGGCGGCCAGGGCCACGCCGAGAGCGACGGACAGGATGCCGCTCAAGGCGAGCAGCCATTCCCCGCGGATCTCCTTGCGAAGGCGGATGGCCGCGACGACCTCGAGGATGCCGGTGGCGACTGCCCAGGAGGCGATCATCAACAGCAAGGCCAGTACGGTGATCCCCGGCAAGAAGAAAGTGATCACCCCGACGGCGATGCCGAGCACCCCCTCAACCAGCAGGGCCCACCAGGGCATTCCCCGCGGGCTGCCCACCACCGCCGCTGCGATGGCGAAGCAGCCGTCCACCAGCGCGAAGGCACCGAATAGTATCGCCAGCACCGCGAAGGTGATCTCCGGCCAGGCGAAGGCCGCGATCCCGAAGAGCACGTCCAGGACCCCCCGCAAGACCAGGGCCCACCAGTTGCGCGCCAATATCATCACCATCAGCCACCTCCTTCCCGGGCGTGATCCCGGGAACCTCCAGTCTTCGTCCGCGATGCCGGGGCCGTCATATTCTCGCGTCGGGGGCGACGCCAGTCCCGACGCGACATCTGGCCGGCCCCGCCCACCTCTACTCCTTGGGGCGGCGTCCGAGCAGAGGACCCGGGCCGATGATCAGAAATGTCGCTTGAACCAACTATTGATCCGGTCCCACCAATGCGTCACCTGACGCCCCTGGCGGGCCCGGTCGTCGCGAGTGGCCGTCCCGGTCCCCTCCTGGCGGAGCTGGGCCTCCAACTGGTCGATCTCCTGCAGCATCTGGTCCACCTCTTGCCGCTGGTCCTGCGGGAGGATCTCGCGGTAGACCCGCAACCGCTGCCGGGCGTCGGCGAGGTTGGTCAGCGCCTGGGTGACGTTACTTTCCTCGAGGGACCGCCGCGCCAGCCAGATCTCGTCGCGGGCCGAGGCCAGGTCCGAATCCTCCTTGTTGAAGCGGAGATCGAGGCCACGGACCAGGGCCGTCGCCATCGCCTTGGCGGCGTCCTCCGGCTTCCTGTGCTCGAGGGCCTTGGCCGCCCGCTCCAACTGGCTCTCGATCGGATCGATGTCGGCGACGACCTCCGTGGCGATCCGCTCCGATTCGACCACCTGGACGCCAGCGACCTCCATCGCGTTGCGCCGGGCCGCCAGGATCGGGGCCAGGGTCTGGGCGTGCAGGATACCCTCGTAAAGCGGGATGCGCCTCGCCTGGACCTCCTCCTTGTCCTCGTAGATCACCTTGCCGTCGGGCGCCGTGGTCCGGGTGTGGACGGTCACCCGGGGCATCATGGCCCGGATCGCCTTGATCGCCTCGCGCGCCTTGTTCACTTCCTTGAGGGCCCGTTCGCTGTCGTCGGCGTCGATCGCGTCGCGCGCCTTGCCGATGTGGTCGAAGACCTCGGCCATGAGGATCGAGGTTTGCCGCCGGTCCTCCTCGCTCGAACGGCCGATGGTCCGGCTCGTCACCTCGGTGCGGAAGCCACCCTCGGTGCCGAAGGTCCGGACGACGGGCCCGGCGTCATGGGACTGGCCCGTGGCGGACGACGTGGACGTGCGCTGTTGCGCCCACGCCGTTCCGGCGAAGATCAGGAAGGGCACCAGGCTCATCTCGGTGAGCCACCAACCCGACCGCGGAAATCGAACGCTCATGATCTGCTCCCTTAAGGTTTGAGTCTCGCACGATTGGTACCCTTGCGGCGCCCCGGAGGGGGGGTCGTCAGGGCGCCACGACGATCAGGTTTTCGACGCTGGTGACCCCCGGGGCTGCCCAAGCCTCGCGCGCGGCCTCTTCCTTCTCGGCCCACGAGCGCACGGTGCCGCGGAGGATCACCTTACTGCCCTCGACCTCGACGGTGATCCTGCGCGCGTCCATCTCGGCGCTGCGCTTGAGTGCGCCCTCGATCTTGGATTTGAGCTCGCCCGGCGAGACGCGCGGCGTGACCGTGATCCGATTGCTCAGCCCGAGCACGCCCGGCAGGTAGCGAACGGCGCTCTCGGCGGCCATCTTCTGATATTGCCACTCGACCTCGCCCTCTAGCGTGACCCAGCCGCTGCTGACCGAGACCTTGATCTTGTCGGCCGGCACGTCGAGGTTCGACCGGAGGGCGCCGACGGCCGCCGCGGCGATGTCCTCGTCGGTGCGCCGGCTGCTGCCGGGCAGCTTGACGTCCAGCTCGTTGGCGACGGCCTCGACGCCATGAACGCGCTTGGCCGCCCGCTCGGCCGCGTACTTCTCCGCGTACGAGGACACGTGGCCGGTGAGGGTGACGATCCCTTCCTTGACCGAGACGCCGATGTGGGCCGCATCCACGCTCGGCTCCCACTTCAGCTCGTCCATGACGTCGCGCTGCAACTGGGCGTCCGTCAACGTAGCAGTGCTCATGTGTGGCTCCTCAAATGATTCGGAGGGATTCTCACCCCGGCGTCGCGCCGATGGGCCCCGGTCGGCCGCCTGCCCCGACCGCCCAACCGACCCCATTTGCAACGGCGATGCCCGATCGCCTCGATGGCCGGGGAATGCGCCACACGGCCGCGGCGAAAGGCCGAGATTCCGAGGAATTGGCTGAGGCGGCGAGGAGACCGGGTCCGGGATCCCTCCTTGGATCTCAGGGCCGGCCGGGACAAACTGTCACGGGACTCGGGCCGAGCCGACGTTTTGTCGGCGCGAGGCGAGCGACAGACCGAGGGACGAGCTCCCACGCAGCAGTACGGTATGGTCGCAGTCGGTACGTTTTTCGCGGCCGCACTCGGTGCGGCGCGGAGACTCGAGCGCTCCTTCGTCGAGGAGATCGATCCCGCCCATCGATCCTCCGGATGTCGTGCTCCGCGGCGTAGCCGTGAGGGGTCGCGAGAGGAGATCCGCCAGCGATGAAGGACGTCCTCCCCCCCGTTGGTGAGACGAGCAGCGACCAGGCCGGTCGCCGCGACGAGCCCTGTGCCACCTTGCACACGCAGGTCCACTCCCTCGTGCGCCGCACGTTGGAGGTCTTGCAGGATGTGGTGGCCACCCTCCTGATGCTGTTGCTGCTCGTCCTGTCCCTGCAGGCACTGTGGCGGCTCGCCCAGATGGCCATCGTCGGGCTGGCCGCCACGACCGAATTGCTCTCGGACATCATCTTCGTCCTGATCCTCATGGAGCTTTATAGGCTGATGATCTACTACCTCCGCGAGCATCGGATCTCGGTCGCCCTGACGGTCGAGGTCGCTCTCGTCAGCATCTTGCGGGAGTTGATGCTCAAAGGAGCGTACGAGTTCGAATGGCCTCGGCTCGTTTCGCTCAGCCTGTTGCTGGGCGTCCTCGGGGGGCTCCTGGCCATGGAGCGCTGGATGGGGCGCTGGCGGAACGAGACCTCCGAAACCGATGCCCGCTGACCATCCTGCCATCTTGCCTGATCGCATCGGGCGGAGAGGCAGTGCCGTCGGAGGGTTGGAGCGGACGCCGAGGCGCGGATCACCGGGTCGATAGTCCTCCGCTCCCGCCCTGCACCATGTCGCCGCTCGGCCGGTGGATGCCACGCGAGAACGGTGAAGGTCTGGGGGAACAATGACCTGCGGTTCGCAATCGGCACGACCGAGATCGCCCGGCACCCGCATCGCCGCGGCGCGATCGGGACGAACTGTCTCCGCGGCAGGGCCGGGGTGACGTTCTGTCGCCGGATTCATGGGCACATCGGACTTACCCTCGGGGGGAACCCCACCAGGCCATGGGCATCGCGTCCGTCGACATCTCAAAGCTGCCCGACCGGGACCCGAATCATGACCTAGATTCTTAAGGAGGCCGGCATTTGCGATCGATCGCCCACAGGAGCGCGGTCGCGATCGACCGTCGCGGTTCTGGGCCGGGAATCAGCATGACGATCAGGCTGGATCGAGGATGTCCGGGCGTCGGATCCCCCGGGGTACCCGTCCCATCGTGGGGAATGACGCCCGAACCCACCTTCGGGGAGAATGACACCGGGCAGGTGGAGGTCGGCGAAGACCGGTCGGAGTCCGAGCGGCTGGCCGGCGCGGTCCTGGACTCATTGGCGTCGCACATTGCCGTGCTGGACGAGTCGGGGACGATCCTGGCCGTCAATGAGTCGTGGAGGCAGTTCGCCCGCGCCGACGGTGCGGACGATCGTGCCGTCTCCGCCGGGGTCAACTACCTCCGGATCTGCGACGAGGCCAGGGGCGAGGGGGCCGGAGTGGCGGCTGCCTTCGCGGCCGGCATCCGCGACGTACTGGCCGGGCGGCGAGCGACGATCGAGCAGGAATACCCGTGTCACGCCCCAGACCGGCGGCACTGGTTCGTCGGGCGCGTGTCCCGCCTACGATGGGACGGACCGCTGCGCGTCGTGGTCTCGCACGAGGAAGTGACCGAGCGGAAACTCGCCGAAGTGGCCCGGACCGAGAGCGATGCGGTCCTGCAGACCTTCTTCAACCTCGCCCCGGCGCTCCTCGGCGTCGTCGAGATCGAAGGAGAGGATCTCCGCTATGTCGTCGTGAATGCTCCTTCGGCGAGCCACCGGAAGATGGAGCCAGGATCCATCGCGGGCCGGCGAGCTAGCGAAGTCGGCGTCCCGGCCGATCTGGTCGCGCTGTGGATCGAGAAGTTCGGTGAGAGCCAGCGAATCGGCGAGCCGGTCCATTTCCAGTACACCGAGCAAGCCTGTCTTCGACCACGATGGATGTCGGGCATTGCCTGCCACCTCGGCCCCTCTCCGGGGGGACGGCGACGCTTCGCCTACATCGCCCAGGACATCACCGAGAACCGGCTGGCCGAGGAGACCATCGCCAAGCACATCCGGCTCGCCGACTACGGCCGCGATGTGGGCCAGGCACTCACCGAAGTCGTCCCGATGGGACGGATGCTACACCGCTGCGCGGAGGCGATGGTCCGCCACCTCCACGCGGCGTTCGCCCGTATCTGGATGCTCGAGGGTGCGGAAGACGCGTTGATCCTCCAGGCCAGTGCTGGGATCGACACGCACCTCGACGGCCCCCATGGCTGGATACCCGTCGGATGTGGCGAGATCGGCCTGATCGCCCAGGAGGTGCGGTCATGCCTCACCAACGATGTCGCGGACGACCCGCGATTCCACGACCGGGAGTGGCTCGGGCGGGAGGGCATCGTCGCCTTTGCCGGCTACCCCTTGGTCGTCGAGGAGAAGCTGATCGGGGTGGCGGCGATGTTCGCCCGCGAGCCGATCTCGGAGGCCGCGTTCCGGACGATGCGGTCTGTGTCCAACGGGATCGCCCTCGGTATCGAGCGGAAGCGTGCCGAGGACCAGGGCCGGCGCCTCAACGAGCAGTTGAATCGCCGGCTTCGGCGGACCAACGCGCTGCGCCGCATCGATGCGGCGATCACGAACAACCGCGACCCGGGTCGGGCCCTCGCCCTGGTGGTGGAGGAGGCGATCAGCCAGTTGGGAGTCGACGCGGCTGACATCCTGATCTGCGGCGAGGCGGCGGGCGTCCTGGAATTCGTCGGCACTCCGGGAATCCCTTTGGAGGCCCCGGGCCGCGACGCCAGCGACCCGCACGGGTTGTCTAGCCGGGTCGTCCAGGTGGGCATGCCGCTCTTCGTCCCCGACCTGGTCCATGCCCCGGTCAAGGGCCCGCGCGAGCGCCGGTTAGTCACGGAAGGTTTCGTAACCTACCATGCCATCCCGCTCATGGCCGAGGGCCGGGTCAAGGGCGTACTGGAGTGCTTCGGTCTCGCGGCGAAGGAGCCCGACTCCGAGTGGCTGGCCTTCGCCGCGATGCTGGCCGAGCAGGCGGCCATCGCCATCGACAACGCCGCGCTGTTCGAGGACCTGCGCCGCTCCAACGAGGAGTTGAAGGTGGCCTACGACTCCACGATCGAGGGCTGGGCGCGGGCCCTGGACCTGCGCGACCGCGATACGGAGGGGCATAGCCGCAGGGTCACCGAGATGACGCTGGTGCTGGCGCGAGACATGGGGCTGCGCGAGGCGGAACTGGTCCACATCCGTCGAGGGGCCTTGTTGCACGACATGGGGAAGCTGGGGGTCCCCGATGCCATCCTGCACAAGGCCGGCCCACACTCCGAGGAGGAATGGGCCGTGATGCGCCGGCACCCGAGCTACGCCGTCGAGATTTTCGGACCGATCGAGTTCCTCGGCCCGGCCCTCGACATCCCCCACTATCACCACGAGCGCTGGGACGGGACCGGCTACCCCTGCGGACTCGTGGGCGACCGGATCCCGCTGGCCGCTCGCATCTTCGCGGCGGTGGACATCTGGGATGCCCTGAGCTACGACCGCCCCTATCGCCGAGCCTGGCCCCAGGCCCGGATGCGCGAGCACTTGCGAAGCCTGTCGGGGACCCAACTGGATCCCCGGGTCGTCGACGCCTTCCTCGGCCTGCTCGCCGCCACCGAGCCGGCCTCAACGGCCGTCAGTTCGTCAGCCGCCACGAACTCAGCCAGGCGATCCCATGAAGCCGCTGGGCTGCCTTGATCAGGGCGTCGTGGCCCCAGGCGTCGTCGCCCGGATCGCCGGCAGGCGGGCAGTCGCGGTCCAGGGCCGCCGCGATGTGGGGCGCGGCCTCGCAGTTCCAACGCCCCACATCGTCCAGGATCGCGCACAGAGTCGCCCCGCTCTCAACGAACTCCACCCATCCGATCAGTATCATCGCTCCAAGCCACTCCACACCCACTCCTTCGGGACATCGGCCGGTCCTAGGACCGAGTCATCCTGATGTAGGCCCGATCTCTATTAATGTAGATATCTACATAATATCCGATATTTGTGCCCAGGTCGGCTTCGAGGTAGATGTGTTGCTCGTCCTCCCACCGGCACAACTCTCCGTAATCGAGGGGCTCGGGGTGGGTCGTGCCATCCTGCTCGCGGGTCAATTCCTCCATGAGCCCCCTGAGGAGTTCGGTTATTGAGGCCATTCGGATGACTCTCTATGCGTGTATTGACGGTGAGCGGAGTGTCCGCCGAGAACGAAGGTCGGCACACCGAAGGGCCTGTAGCACATCAGTCCCGATTTATGTTAAGAGGAGCGGACATGATCGGCTATCCGGTGATTTACCTGAAAACCGGACAAGATTCTCCCGGTTCGTGGGGTTGCGAGAATGGATGGGTGGTGCGCGGAGAGTCAGACAAGGGCGAAGAGATGGGGAGCAGGACTCGCGGGTTGGAGGGACCGCGGGGGTGGTCGGTAGTGGGCTCATTGGTCCAGCGGGAGGAGCCCACGCCGTACGGCGTAGCGCACCAGTTCGGAGTGGTTCTTGAGGCCGAGTTTCCGCATCAAGTTGGCGCGATGGTTGTCGACCGTGCGCTGGCTGATATGGAGCCGAGCGGCGATCTCGCCGCCGGTCTTCCCCTCGGCGGCGAGCTGGAGGACTTCGCGCTCCCGGGCCGTCAACGTGTCGTGGGGGTCGATCTGTGCGGCCCGTGATTGTTCGATATAGGCGTCGATGGCGCGTTCGGAGACCGGCGGGCTGAGGTAGCGCCGGCCCGCGGCCGCCTCCCGCACGGCCCGGACGAGGTTCTCCTCCTCGCACCCCTTGAGCACGTAAGCGTTCGCTCCGATCTTGAGCGCCTCGGCCACGAAGGCATTGTTGCTGTGCATCGACAGGACCACCACACGGGTGCGGGGCGACCGCTGGCGGATGACCCGGAGCGCCTCCAGACCGCTGAGGCCCGGCATCATCAGGTCGAGGATCAGCACGTCGGGCTTGAGGCGTTCGACCAAGTGGGTGGCCTCCAGGCCGTCGCCCGACTCGCCGACGACGACGAGGTCCGGCTCGGCTTCCAGGAGGGATCGCATTCCCCGCCGTACGACGGGATGATCATCGGCCAGGACGATGGATATCGACATCGCTCTCCCTCCCGCGTCGATCGCGCAGGGGCAACTCGGCGGTCAACCGTGAGCCTTCCCCCGGCCCGGACTCGATCGCCAGCTGACCACCCAACAAGTTGACGCGCTCCTGCATGCCGGCCAGGCCATGGGACCGCGTCGCCGCCAGGACGGCTTCCGGATCGAAACCGCGGCCTCGATCCTCGATTTGGAGTCCCACGGCCTCGGCGGCGGACCAGATCCGGACGGTGGCGGTGCCCACTCCGCCATGGCGGGCGATGTTCGTGAGGGCTTCCTGCACGATCCGGTAGGCCGTGGTCTCCACCTCGGGCGGGAAGCGTCCCTCGATCCCTTCGTGCTTGAACTCGACCTGGACACCGGTCTGGTCGGTGAATCGCTCGAAGAGCGCGAGCAGGGCGGGCAGCAGCCCGAGCTGATCGAGCGCGGCGGGACGCAGGTCGAACGAGAGACTGCGGACCCTGCCGAGCAGGTCGTTGACGATGCCGCGGGCCTGCTCCAGCCCGGCGTCCACCGAGGCCGGTGGCCGATCGCCCCTCGCTTTGAGCAGCATCCTGAGGCCGGTCAGCAACTGGCCGAACTCGTCGTGGAGCTCGCGAGCCAGGCGCCGGCGCTCGGCCTCCTGGACCTCGAGCAGTTGCCGGGATAGGACCATGAGGTGTTCATGTCCGGCTTTCACCTGTTCGTAGAGCCAGGCGTTCTCGATGGCGATCGAGGCCGTCCGCGCGAGCTGCACCAGAATGGCCTCATCGTTGGCCGTGAAATCCCCCTCGTACTTGTCCGAGAGCCCGATGTGACCGATGTTGCAGCCGTCGCGGGCCACCAGCGGTGCGTCGAGGTATCCGCGCAGCGGCGGATGCCGCGCCGCCTCCTTGCCGAAGCCGCGCCAGTGGGGGTGTGCTTCGAGCTCGGCCTGGGTCAGCCGCAGGGGCCGGTTGGTGCGGCAGACCACCGAGTAGATCCCCGAGCCATCCGGCCGCTCGCCGTAATCGCGCCAGGCCTCATATTTCTCGGAGAGCGAGACGGCCTCGATCGACTGCGCCAAGTTCTCATCGATCGTGAATCCCAAGCCGCCGAGGTGGGCACCGATGATCGACCGGGCCGCCCGGGTCACGGCCTGCGCCACCTCGGCGGGCGAGCCGGCGGAATTGATCGCGAGCGAGGCTTCGGCCAGGCCCTGTAGTTGGTCCGTGTGCCGCTGCACGGCCTCGCTCGTTCGCTTGAGTTGCGCGATCCACCAGTTCAGGCGCTTCGCCTTGAACGCGGCGCTCGCCGGCCGCTCGTCGGATAACACCAGCTCGGGCGGCTCGTAGTAAGGGTTCAAGTAGACCTGATCGCCGAGGACCACCACCGGGTGAGTGCGCAGGACGTCGTGGATGACCGCGGGATCGAACCGCCTGCGATCGTACAGGCAGACGATCACCGAGCGGCTTTCCACCAGGAATTCGTTGAGGCGTGCCTCGAATTCGATCAGCCGATCGCAGCCGGACTCAGGCCCCATCGCCCATGTCATTTCTCCGGCGATCCCGCAAGCCGGAGTAGCCGTCGGCGAGCGCCTGCCTCTCCTCCCGGCGCAGGAATTCGAACATGACGTCCGGGTCGAACTCGCACCCCAGGAGAAACGACTCCGACTTGTTGAGGAACCGCAAAGCCCCGTGGCCTCGCTCGCTCGCGACGTCGATGCCCGCCGCGGAGAGTGCCTGGATGACCTCTTCCGTCGTGCGGTCGTTGGCGACGAAGAGGCAACGCTCGCGACGAGTCAGCCCGCGTTTGATGAAGGGGATGATGACGGCCAGTCGCTCCGCCGCGTTCTCGTAGATGGGGCAGAGGTGTTCGCCCGGATTCAGATTGGCCAGTTGCTTTTCCAGTTCGGGTGCCATGACGCTGCCTCCAGGGTCAGGCCGCGTGGACTCCGCGCCGTCACCTTCCGGTGGACCTTGAAACCTCGGCGGACATCCGCATCGTTCCGGACCCCTAACGCGCGAGAATCGCTGGATTTGTCGACGGTCGCTCGAAAGGGCGGATCGAGCCGCTTGCCGAAGCGGTACCGCACTACTGAAGGATACCGCGGCTGCGCCGCTCCGTAAGGAGGACCTCTCGAGAATCCTGGATTCCCCGGGACGGATCGGGATGCAGGTCTCCGTTCTGGTCCGCATCGCCGAAGAGGGGTCGTCGAGTCGTTCGCATCCGCCCTCGGGCCATTTCAGTACCTCCGGTAGGCCGCCATGGAATTGGCCTGCTTGAGGGCCGGATCGTTCCAGTATCGGACGTGGGCGGACTGATCGATGGCGTCGTGGACGGTTTCCTCGTAGAGGTCGGGCACCTCGACCATCTGGCCGCCGCACTCGACGCAGGGAACGGCGGTCAGGTTGAGCCGGCCGCAGGCGGAGCAGCGGAAACCCGGCCGCGAGATGTCCGGCTCCTCGAGCAGCCACTGGACCCGACGCTGCCATAGGGCCGCGAGCGTGTCGCGCGGACCCAGGGCTCCGTGGTACGGCAACTGGTCACTGATCGCCTTCCAGGTCTGCCGGGCCTGATCATCCAGGAGCCGCTGCTCCGCCTGCCGGGCCTTCTCCCTGATCTCTGCGGTGGGCTTGTGCACGTTGATGTCCCAGCGCGCCACGATCCGGTCACGCAGGTAACGATGGAGGCGACTCTCGAAGTCGGGTAGCTTCTCCCACAGGCCGCCGATGATCAGGTGCTCGAACGGCTCGCGCCGCAGCAGCCTCAGCGCCAGCTCGGCCACGTGGTCGAAGTGGTGGTGCGTGTGCTCGATGATCTTCCGCATGTACTCCAGCTCATGGTAGGGGTCGGGGAATCGCACCCGGCCCGGGATCTCGTTGACGATGCCCTTCACCTCCTCGATTTGCCCGAAATAGTAGAGGAACAGTCGCGCCTCGTCCTTGTCGGCCAAGCAGATGGCAAAACGGTCGGACTGATCGAGGATCTGCTGCAAGGGCCATAGGACGAACCGGTCCTCGAAGAACGCCCGCTCGCGGACTGTCCACGCCAGTCGCAGCGCCCGGGAGTAGCCGCTCCCGGACGCGACGAAGCAGGCGAGGGCCGCCGTGTGCCGATCGCCGGTCGCGGCCATCGCCAGTTCGACCACCAGCTCCCAGTCGCGCAGCAGGGCCTGGCGCGCCTGGTGGGGAACGTCCAGTTGCTCGATCCGCTTGCGTTCGCGGGCCAGTGAATCCTTGAGCTCGCGCCGAGCCGACTGGCCGTCGTCTTCGCTCGTCCCCTTGTCGTTGCCGCCCTTGCTCCTGTCCTCGCCGGCTCCGTCGCGCGTCCGGTTCAGGTTCAGGTAGTAGCTGCTCACGCGACCGTCCTGGGCGCAGAACTTCTCCATCTCGTCGACCAGACTCGGTCGAATCACGCCTTCATGGACATTCATCTCCGCGGCCATCACTGCGCCTCCCTTGTTCCCGACGACTTCCCGTCGACGTCTCGTGGCTGGATTATGACGCGATCCCGAGTACGATCTTCCCGCGCACGTGCTTGGACTGGACGAGCTCGAGTGCGGCAGGGGCGCGATCGAAGGGGACGACCTGCTGGACCTCTACCGTGAGGTGACCGTCGTCGATCATCCGGGTGATGGACGCGAGTCGGTCGCCATCGGCCCGGACGACGTAATCCCGGATGACGCGGACACCGGACCGCCCGGCGGTGGCCGAGCCGGTGAGGTCAACCATCTGACCGCCGTCGCGCAGCACCTGCACGACCTGGTCGGCCGTTTCACCCTCGACGCCGTTGAGCGCCTTGTCCACGCCATGGGGATAGCGGGAGTGGATCGCCTCGACGAGGTCTTCCGTCGCGTAATCGATCACGGTCTCGGCCCCCAGGCCGCGCACGAACTCCGCGTTGTGCCGGCTCGCCGTCCCGACGACTCGCCCCCCGAGGCGAGAGGCGATCTGCACGGCGAGGTGGCCCACGCCGCCGGCGGCGGCCGTGATCAGGACCACGTCGCCCCGATGGACCTCCAGGATGTCCGTCAGCGTCTCGTGCGCCGTCAGGCCGACGATCGGCAACCCGCCGGCCCGCGTCAGGTCGAGGGCGGCCGGTGCCCGGGCGGCGTACGACGTCGGCACGAGCATGAACTCCGCCCAGGCGCCGTTGTCGTAGAGCGGGTAGCTATAGGCGTAGACGGGATGATCCTCGTCGAAGCCGGTCGCGCCGCGGCCCAGGGCCGCGACCGTCCCCGAGCCGGCCAGGCCGAGGACGAGGGGGAAAGGCCGCCCCATCGGCCAGCTACCGTCGCGCACCAGGATGTCCCAGTCGCCGACCTCCGCCCCGGCCATCCGGATCAGCACGTCGTCCGGCCCCGGCTCCGGCACGGGCAGCTCCACGATCTGCATCCGTTCCGGGCCGCCGTAGGCGTTGATCGCCCAGGCGCGCATGGTCGCCTTCCTCGTCCCGCGCTTGCTCATCGCCCAACTCCCTTGCCTGTTGATGTCTCGCCCCCGACGGCCTCACGGCCACTCCGCATCGGCCGGCTCGCCCGGCTCCTCGACGGTCCCTGCGTCCCGGCCCCGTCGGTCGGTTGGGTGGCTTCGATGCGGGGCAGGATCTCCCGGCCGATCTCCTCGAGATTCTCTTCCGCTCCCCGGAGGCCGAACTTGAAGTTGAGCCCGACGTGGTGTACCCCTGCCGCTCGGAGGCCGTCGAGGTAGCGGAAGAGGAAGTTCCGGCCGGCGCGGAAGCCCAGGTGGATCGGCTCGGGTGATCCGTCCGGGTCGTCGGTCAGGTTGACATACAAGGACTGCGCGAAGGGTTTGAACGCGCCCGGCGCCGCGGCCGAGACGGCGGCACGCCAGCGCGCGGCGAGCTCCGCCTGCTGCTCAAGCGACCGCGGGTAGGTGATCCAGCCGTCCGAATGGGCCGCGATCCACTCGAGACTCTGGCGACTGAAGCCGGTCACGAGGAGCGGCAAGGGACCGGTCGGCTTGGGCACGAGGTCGGCGTTCCCGGACAGCATCACATCGGACGATCGGACGATCGGGAACGCGTTGACGAGGACCGATCGAATCACGAGGAAGTTCTCGCGGAAGACGGAGCCGCGCCGCTCGAAATCCACGCCGAACGACGGGAACTCGACCGGGCGGTCGCCCGACGCTACGCCCAGAACGAGCCGGCCCTGCGTGAGCTGGTCCACCGAGGCCGCGGCCTTGGCTGTATGCAACGGGTGACGCAAGGGCAGGACGATCGAACCGGTAGCCAGCGCGATGTCGCGCGTCTGGGCCGCGATCCAGCCCAGGTAGACCCAGGGATCGTAGATCTGGCCGACGTCGCCGAAGGTGGGATCGCGCAGCGGGACGTCCCGTACCCAGAGAGCGGCGAAGCCCAGCTCTTCGGCCCGGCGGGCCAGCCGCTCCTGGTCGCGCATCGTCGGCGTATCGCCGGCGAACGCTTCGATGGGAAAGAAGACCCCGAGGGTCAGCCGGCCCGGCGCGAACATCGCCCCGAATCCACCGGACTGGCCGCCGGGCGCCTCGTTGACCTTGTGCATCATCGATCCTCCCGAGTCCGGTCCCCGCGGTTGTGCCGACGGTCCACGAGCCGAGGAAACACCGGACGCCGATCGGCCTCCACCAATCCCGGCGCCAAGACGCAACGAGCGTGCCGGATATGCGGATCAAGATCATCCGACCGCAGGATCGCTCCCCTCATGCGCGATCCGGGCACGGCGAAGGGCGGATACCGACCGATCTCGGCGGCGAGCGGACAACGTACATGGACCACGACCGGCCGACATTCTGTCGGGACCGCCAAAACGACGGGACAACCTGACACACGTGCAACCGGAACATGTAGGCGAGCGGTACAAATCAAGCGATCAAGCGAGCATCCCGATTCCGCGCGTCGCTCGGCCGGTCGTTGACGCGGCTCATGCCCGCCTGGGTGAGGCCGGGAAAGCCCCCTTCTCATTCATCGGAGACCTTCACGAGCTGCTTGCCGATGTGGTGCCCGAGCGATGACGATCGACGACCGACCGAGGATCCCCAGACTTCGAGACATGCCGCCATGTCGCGGTTGAGACGGGGTGACTCGGCTTCAGAACGGATACCGGATCGGCACGTGCTGCACGGTGATCAAGTGCGGCGTCGTGAACTCTTCGATCGCCCACTCCCCGTTGTAGCGGCCCAGCCCGCTGTTCTTCTCGCCACCGAAAGGGCTGGTCGCGATGTCGTTAACCGGGAGTCGTTGACGTGACTCATGCCCGCCTGGAGCCGCATCGCGAAGCGGAGGCCGCGCTCGACGTCGCGCGTGATCACGGCGCTCGACAGGCCGTAAGGCGTCGCGTTGGCCACCTCGAGCGCCTTCTCTTCGCCTGCGGACCTCGATGATGGAGACCACGGGGCCGAACAACTCGTCCTGGGCGATCGACATCTCGTTCGTCGCATCGACGAAGACGTGGGGCGGCAGGACCAGCCCCTCAGGATCGCCGCCCACCACCTGCCGGGCGCCCTCCGCACGCGCCTTCTCGATGTGCTCGAGGAGCTTCTTCAACTGCGGCCTCGTTGATCACCGGCCCGATCACGGTATCGTCGTCGCTGGGGTTGCCGACCTTCAGGCGGCGCACCCGATCGATGAAGCGACCGACGAACTCCTCGTGGACTCGCGCGTCGACGATGATGCGGTTGACGCTCATGCAGATCTGGCCCTGGTGCAGGAACTTGCCGAAGATCGCCGCGTTGACCGCGATGTCCAGGTCGGCATCGTCGAGCACGACGAGCGGGGAGTTCCCTCCCAGCTCCAGTGCCACCTTCTTGAGGATCGCGCTCCCGGCGGCCAGCTCCATGATGCGGCGGCCCACGGCCGTCGACCCCGTGAACGAGATCACCCGCGGCACCCGGTGGTGCACGAAGTAATCACCGATGGCACTGCCGGCGCCGATGACGACGTTGAGCACGCCGGGGGGCAGTCCCGCCTCCTCGTAGATCTTGGCGAGGAGGAGCCCTCCGGTCACCGGCGTATCCGAGGCCGGCTTGATCACGGCCGTGTTGCCCAGCGCCAATGCCGGAGCGATCGAGCGGTTGCTGAGGTGCAGCGGGAAGTTCCACGGGCTGATCATGCCGACCACACCGACCGGCTGCCGGTAGACTCGGCTTTCCTTGCCGGGGATGTCGTTGGGTACGATCTGCCCGTCGGCGCGGGAGGGGAACGTCGCCGCCTCGAACGTCATCGCTCGGGTGAATTCCCATTCGATATTCGCCTTGATCCGGGTGCTGCCGGACTCGTGGATCAGCCAATCGACGATCTCCTCGCGCCGGTCCTCCATGATCCCGGCCGCTCGCCTGAGGACGTCCGACCGCTCCGCGGGACGGGTCCCGGCCCAACGGTGCTGTGATTCCGCGGCCGCGCGATAGGCCTCGTCGACATCTCTCTCGTCGGCCAGCGGGATCGTGACGATGGCGTCCTCCGTGTAGGGGTCGCGGTCGACGGCGGTCTGACCGGACCTCCCGGGTCGCCAGTCGCCGTTGATCGGCATGGTCTCGAACCCCTCGTAAGGGGTTGGTGCCTTGCGCAGGATCGGCTCCAGGATCGCAGTGGCCATGATGTCCTCCGCTGGAGTTCGTATCGTCGTTCGAGGTGATCCATTCATCCCGTGGGTGTGTGCGTCCCCGTGGTGTCCCGGGCTCGCGAGCGTGCCGGCCCGCTCAGAGCATGGGCAGCTCGCGCGGGCGGGGCCCGCGCGGGAAGGCTTCGTCGATCCGGGCGAGCTCGGCCTCCGTGAGCCGGAGCTCGCCGGCTCCCGCGTTCTCCTCGGCGTGATCAACGCGCGAGGCCTTGGGGATCGCGAAGAGCGAAGGCCGGCGCATCAGGAACCGCAGCACGACCTGGCGCGGGGTCGCCCGGTGGGCGGCGGCGATCTCCGCGAGGACCCGGCCTCCCTCGGTGCGCGGGCCGGGGAAGTCGCCGTGGCCGAACGGACTGTAGGCGACGACCGCGACTCCGTGCTCTTCGCACCATGGGAGCACGGCGTGCTCGATCGCACGCTCCTGGAGATGGTAGAGGACCTGGTTGCAGGCGATGCGGCCCGGGCCGGCGACCTGCAGGGCCTCCTCCAGGTCGGGCTCATCGAAATTGCTCACGCCCCAGGACAGGATCTTCCCTTCGCTCCGGAGCTGCTCGAAGGCCGCGAACGTCTCCTCCAACGGGTAATCCCCCCGCCAGTGCAAGAGGTAGCAGTCCAGCCGGTCGGTCTCCAGGCGCGTGAGCGACCGCTCGCAGGCCGCGAGCGTCCCGCTCAGCGAGGCATTTTGCGGGAGGACCTTGGAGACCAGGAAGACCTCGTCGCGTCGCCCGGCGATCGCCTCGGCGACAAGGTCCTCGGCGGCGCCCGACAGGTACATCTCCGCGGTGTCGATGTGGGTCATGCCGAGATCAAGGCCCCGCCGCAGCGCATCGATCGCCGAGGCGGGGTCTTCGTTGTCGTTGTACCAGGTGCCTTGGCCGATCACCGAAACCATGCGATGGGTGAGTCCGAATGGCCGTAGCTCCATGTTATAACTCCTGGACGGACGGGTGAGGAGCTCATCAGGATGGCACCGGCTCCGGGTCTACGTTGATCGGGGACACAGGTCTTGGGCGGATGGTTCCCTTGCCGGGAGAGGTTGTGGTCGGGCCCGACGTTCCTAGCCATCGGACTTGACGTCCCGGCCTGAAGGCCGCAGCCCCCGCCTCGGCGACCTCATTGTCCTGGTCCGGCTGTCCCCCGCTGGACCCGACCGCACCGACCACTCGCCCGTCGTCCTTGAGCGGGACCCCGCCCGCGAAGATCACCACCCGACCCTCATTGCTGGCGGTGATCCCGAAGAGCGGCTGGCCGGGCTGGCTCATTTTCGCCAGCTCCTTGGTCGTGATATCGAAGGCCCGCGCGGTGAACGCCTTGTCCTGGGCGATATCGATGCTGCCCAGCCAGGCCCCGTCCATGCGGGCGAAGGCGACGAGGTTCGCCCCGTCGTCCACCACGGCGATGCACATCGGCACGCCAATCTCCTCGGCCTGCTTGCGGGCCGCCTCGATCACGGTCCGCGCCGAGGCGAGCGTCACGTTCTGGGACATTGATGGCCTCCCGATCGGTCTCTTGAAGACTGCCGCCGTTCCTTTGCCTCACCTGTCAGCGCCAGACCGGGTCCGCGGCGGATCCCGCGCCGGCCCCAGACCGGCCGGGCGACGATCAGGGCAAGATCCTCGCCGGCGCCGCCGTCGGTCTTGTCTCCACCTCGCCCGACGATCGGGCGTCTCACCGGCCCTTCTTCTTCGCGACGGAGCCGTGCGGGTCGATCACGTACTTCTTGGGGGCCCCTTCGTCGAAGATGTGGTACGCCTCGGGCGCCCGATCGAGGGGGATCACTTCGACGTTCATGACTTTGCCCAGGTAGTCCATCCGGCCCCAGAGGATCGCCAGCATCAGCTCCCGGTTATACTTCATCACCGGGCACTGACCCCACATCGCGTGTTGCGACTTGATCCATGCCTTCCCGAAGTCGATGCCCAGCCGCCCCTTCTTCGTCTCGGGCGTCGGGGCGCCGGGGTCGTTGTCGGTATAGACGCCGGGGATTCCGATCCCACCGCCCGAGCGGACGACCGAGATCAGGGCGTTGTGCACGGCGTCCGGCTTGCCCTTCGCGGCCTCCGGCCCGTAGCCATGGGCCTCGAACCCGACGCAGTCCACCCCGCAATCCACCTCGCGGTCGCCGAGGATGGCCTCGATCTGGTCGGCCAGCGGCACGTCCTTGGAGAGGTCCACGACCTCGAATCCGGCGCCTTTGACCAGCTCGAGTCGTTCCCGGTTCTGGTCCCCGACGATGATGCAGGACGCGCCGACCAGGCGCCGCGCTCGCGGCGGCGCAACGTCCCACCGGCCCCGCACCGGCGATGTACACCGTCGACCCCGGCCCGACCCCGGCCTCGGCGCAGCCGTGGAACCCGGTGGGCAGGATATCCGAGAGGAGGGTGAGGTCGAGGATGTGCTCCATCGCCTGGTCCCGGTCGGGGAACTTCAGCAACTGGAAGTCGGCGTAAGGGACCATCATGTACTCGGCCTGCCCGCCCTGCCAGCCGCCGAGGTTGAAGCCGTAAGCCCCGCATGGGGTCTCGGGGTTGACGTTGAGACAGATGTCGGTGTGCCGCTCCCTGCAGTTGCGGCAGCGACCACATGCGACGTTGAAGGGGACCGAGACCAGGTCGCCCTTCTTGATGAACTCCACGTCGCGGCCGGTCTCGACAACCTCGCCGGTGTTCTCATGGCCCAGCACCATGCCCTCCGGGGCGACGAAGCGTCCTCGGTAGATGTGCAGGTCGCTGCCGCAGATATTGGTCGTGATCAGCTTGATGATGACCCCGTGATCGCACTTCTTGCCGCGAGGGTCGACCAGTTTCGGGTAGTCGAGTTTCTCGATCTTGACGGTGCGGGGCCCAGAGTAGACCAATGCTCGATTGCCGGTCATGGTTCATTCCTTTTCTTCCGGGTGTTCAGTGTGGCGTACGAAGGTTAGCTGCCGGGATCGCCGTGCGATCCCTGGCGGGTTCTCCTTGGACAGGATGCCGGGCATTGCCCTCCGCTTCATGGCGTGCCGCTCGGGGCCCTCCTCAACCAGCCACGCGTTGGAGCCGGCGTTCGATCTCCCCCTTGGGCTGGACGCCGACGATGCGGTCGACCTCCCGGCCATCCTTGATGACCACGAGCAGCGGGATGCTGCGGGCGTTGAACCGCGACGCCGTCGCCGGGTTCTCATCCACGTTGAGCTTGGCGAATGCGCACACGCCCCGCCCATTCCGACGCCAGGCTCTCGAGCACGGGAGCGATCATCCGGCACGGCCCGCACCACGGCGCCCAAAGGTCGAGCAGCACCGGCACCGGCGATCGTTCGACGTCGTCCGAGAATGTCGCATCGGTCACGGTGACCGGCTTCAGCTCGATGGGCATCCGCGCCTTGCAGCGCCCGCAGACCGGAGTCAGGCCCTGCTCGACCTTCTCCAAGGGCACGCGATTGGTCGAACCGCAAGAGGGGCAGCGGATCAGTCTCGTCTCGGCCATCATGATCCTTCTCCGCTGGTTCCCGCCGAAATCAAATCCATCTACTCTGAGGGGAGCCCGACGGGCGGAGCCTTCACACGCGGACCGCTCGCTCGAGTCGCTTCGCACACCGGAGGCAGTACCGGGCGTAAGGCACCGCCTCGAGGCGCTCCTTCGAGATCTTGCGATGGCAGTTCTCGCAACGGCCGTACGTCCCCCGCTCGATACGGGCCAGCGCGTCGTTGATGTCCACGAGGAGCTGATCCTGGTTCTCGACCAAGGCGAGGTCGAGCTCCTCGTCGAAGTTCTCGGTGCCCAGGTCCGCCAGATGGACCGGCACGTCGGAGAGGTTCCCCGCGGATTCCCCCCCGACAGGCCGCAGCGCCTCCTCCTCCAGCGCGGACAGGTCCCCACCGACGCGCCTCTTCAATGCGATCAGCCTCCGGCGAAAGCGTTGGATCTCGGCTGTCGTCATCGTTTCGCCTCCCCCTCGCTTTCGAGCCTCATCCGCCGGCGATGGACAGGCCGGAGAAATGGAGCAATCCTCGACTCAGGCCGCCTCAGCCTCGTAGGTATCCACGCTCTCCTGGCGCCCGGTGGCGAGGATGGTCTCGGCCCGCGCGATCTCCTCTGACGTGCCCCGCACCATCACCAGGAACTTACCCGCCTTGACCTCGGCCTCGTACTTGAGGGCCTGGTTCTTGGGGACGCCCCAGCCCACGAGTGCGCCGGACAATGCCCCCATGGCCGCGCCGGCCAGGGCACCCTCGAGGCCGCCCAGAATGGCCGCGGAGAATGGCCCGGCGATGATCACGGGCCCCACGCCCGGCAGGACCAGGAACGCCGCGCCGAGCAGCAGCCCGAACAACCCGCCGATCCATGCCCCCGTCGCCGCGCCGAGCTTGGCGAAATCGCCCGTGCTGAGGAATCCGATCGGCTCCTCCACCACCTGGAAGTTCCGGCCCACGATGGACACGCTCTGCATCGGGAACCCCTCCTGGACCAGGCGCCGTACGGCCTCCTCGGCCGACGCATGATCGGGGTACACGGCGACGGCACGCGTGGCGACCGGGGTCTCGATTCGGGTCGTCGGGGCGACTGGAGTCTCGACCTGGCTCATCATCGTCTCCTCATGGTTGAGAACCGAACCTGGATGCGACTTCGCGAACGAGGATGCCTCGTCGGACAGGGCCAATCGCAACGGGCGTGCCGGGCGTGCCGGCGAGTCCGATTCAACCGAGCGAGAGGCCCCGGCACGGCTCGGAACACGGCCGCGACCGGCGAGATCGACGATGATGCCGCGAGGAGCGACGTCGCGGATCGACTATCAACCCCGCCGTCCCGAGGTGACATTCTGTCATGACGGCCCCCGTCGAAGGACATCTTGGCGCACCTATGGGCCCACAACGACCACACCCCAAAGCGTTCGAAGACACCCTCATCCAGCGTCCTCATCGCACGCAAGCGCCCCTCGGAGGGCTTCGGCACTTGGCTTGCGGAGGAGCGATCTGACGAGGACGGTCTCGCCTCCAAGGCGAGGGATTCGTGGAAGAGGACCAAGTCGAGACGGCCGCATCACGTGGCGAAGTCAAGGCGGTCGCGACCTGATGATCGCGGCCGCCCTCCACACCAGGAAGGAGAGAGCGTTCATGGGCGATCGAACGACAAGACATCCGGCCGCAGAGGACGGACGCGCCGGGGAAAATCCGGAGGCCAGGGGAGGCTCGGCCGTGTCCGAGCATCCCGAGTCGCAGGCGGATCCATCCGCCGGCACGGAGCAGCAGCGCGACGAATACCTCGAGCTGCTCCGGCGCACTCGGGCTGACTTCGAGAATTATCAGAAACGAACTCAGCGCACACTCGCCCAGGAAAGGCGCGAAGCCCTGGCCGCCTTCGCCCGCGAGTTGCTGCCGGTCCTGGACAACCTGCAACGGGCCCTGGACGCCGCCCTGGAGCAGGCCGATGAAGGCCCGTTGTCCCGGGGAGTGGCCATGGTACGATCCCAGATCCTCGACGTCTTCGGTCGATCCGGCATCCTCCCGATCGAAGCCATGGGCCGGCCGTTCGACCCGCATTTTCACGAATCGCTCGGGATGCAGCCTCGTTCCGACGCGATCCCCGACACCGTGATCGAGGTCCTGGAACCCGGCTATCGATTCCACGATCGGGTCTTGCGACCCGCGAGGGTCATCGTGGCCGCTCCGGCCGAGAGCGATGGACGGGAATCCGCTTGAAAGCTGTTCCGTTAGGGGAGGTTGAAGAGAGGCGGGCACGAAGGCCCGCCCCAATGATCACCGGCGGGACTTCCTCCAGAGGGGCAGGCTTCCGTGCCCGCCAGTCGGTCGTCGGAAGAGCGCCTGCCCCGCGCACCCATCTCGATCACCCGAGCAAGCGCTCGAACTCCTCATCGAGCGTTCGATAACACTCACAACAGATGTCCTCCAGACCGCCCCGATCCAGGACGGTGATCTGGCCCCGCCGGCTGCGGATCACCCCCCACTCCTGGAGCGGCCGGAGGACATCTGAGATGCTGGCTCTCCGCACTTCGAGCATCATCGCCACCAACTCGTGCGTAAGCGGGAGTGTCTGGCTCCGCACCCGATCCTGGGTGATCAGCATCCATCGGCAACACCGCTGCTGGACCACGAGCTGCTTCCCGGGAAGCAGCCTCGAGTATTCGTCTGCGGCCAGACGGGCCAGGAGTTGGTTACAGGCCGGCACCGGCCTTCGGTGTGGCTTTACTGTCCCCGTGCCCTCTGGCGGGCCCTGCCTACATCGAGACGCTGGGGCGGGTGTGGAATTCTCCGCATTTGAACGTCGGAGTTGCGCGGATTCGGTACGCTACCGGACTGAATCCGGTCGCACCGATCCCGATAATACTTCTCATTCCAAAGATTTATGAAACCCACCCCAGAGGTCATAAAAACATGCACCTTCTCGACCATCCGGTGTCCCACGCAATCGACCTGCTTCTCATCCTGATCGGGGACGGCTCGGGAGGCAACGGCCCGGAGAGATCCCCACGCCGGCCGCCCCCGCGGCGGCTCGGCGGGGGAGCGAGTCTCGGCTCGGCCCGGCTCAATCTAGGAATCCGGTTGTCGCTCGCTGGACTTGCGGGCTTCGAACCCTGACAATACGCACTCCCACAGACAGATCATCTTGGGCCCTCGGAGCAGATGATCATGGCCCATTTACTTCTCATCGATGACGATCCCGCCCTGATCCCGAAGCAGGTCCGGCAGGCATTCCCCGCACCGCTCCACAGGGTCGAGGTCGCGACGAGCGGCGCGGCGGGGCTGGACCGCCTCCGGACCGAGGCTCCGGATGTGATCCTCCTCGACCTGCGGCTGCCCGACCAATCGGGCCTGGAAGTCTACCGGGTGATCCGCGGGATCGACGCTGCGCATCCCGGTCATTTTCATCACCGTGGCCAGGTCGGCGGATGCGGCCATCGAGGCCATGCATCAGGGGGCCTTCGACTACCTCTTCAAGCCGATCGACCTTTGCCAGTTACAGTCGGTGGTGAGCAGGGCCCTGGAAGTCGCCCGGCTGGTACAAGGAGAGGGCGTGTCGGTGGAGGCCCCCCCCGAGCCCGATGGAGATGACGACCTCGTCGGCACGTGCCCGGCCATGCGCGGGGTGTACAAGGCCATCGGCCGCGTGGCCGGGCAGAACGTCCCGGTGCTGATCACCGGAGAGAGCGGCACGGGCAAGGAGCTCGTGGCCAAGGCCATCTACCAGCACGGTCCGCGGGCCGGAGGACCGTTCCTGACGCTCAATTGCGCCGCCATCCCCGAGACGCTGCTGGAGAGCGAGCTCTTCGGCCACGAGAAGGGCGCCTTCACCGGGGCCGACCGCCGCCGCATCGGCAAGTTCGAGCAGTGCGACGGCGGGACCCTCTTCCTCGACGAGATCGGCGACATGCCGCTGGCCCTCCAGGCCAAGATCTTGCGGCTGCTCCAGGGCCAGGTGTTCGAGCGACTCGGGGCCAACGAGACGGTGAGGGCCGACGTGCGGCTGATCGCGGCCACCCACCGCGACCTCAAGGCGATGTCGGCCGAGGGGAAGTTCCGGTCCGACCTGTACTACCGGCTGAGCGTCTTCACGGTCCATCTGCCCCCCCTGCGCGAGCGCGGTGATGATCTGTTGCTGCTTGTGGAGCATTTCGTACGCCGCTTCAACGTCGAGCTGGGGCGAGAGGTCCGCGAAGTCGCCCCTGAGGCCCTGGATCGCTTGCGCCAGTACACCTGGCCCGGCAATATCCGCGAGTTGCAGAGTTTCCTGAAGCAGGCCCTCCTCCAGGCCGTGGGCCCGGTGCTGCTCCCGACGTTGCTCCCGGCCGACCTGGATGGGATCTCGCCGCCGGATGCCGCCCGCGTCGGGGAGGCGCCCCCGCGGTTCCGCCCGGGGACCACGCTCTCCGACCTCGAGCGCGAGGCGATCCAGCAGTGCCTCTTCCAGACCGGCGGCAACCGGCAGCGGACCGCGGACCTCCTGGGGATCAGCACCCGCACGCTGCTGCGCAAGATTCGCGAATACCGGCTGGACGACCCCCTCAGGCAGCCCGCTCCGGCCGGCGGCGATCAGGCCGTGGAGGCCTGACGACCGATGCTGCGGGCATCGCCGCGGGCCGGACGATTCGCCATGCCCTGCCGTTGCGAGGTCGGACAGAATGTCGCACGCCCGCGGGGATGCGACATTCTGTCCGATCCGGGCGTCCCGGAGATGGGCGGGTCATGCACGCCCGTGCCGAGCATTCATATAGCAATTTCTTCACCTGTTCGGCCGCCGCGCCCCGGGGCACTTGCCAGATAATGCCGCCGCAGGCATGCCGCTTGAAAGAGACGGGCGGGGCATGGATGCCCGCGCCGGGCATCGATACGGCAATTTGTTCACCTGGCCGGCAGCCGCGCCCCGGGGCACTTGCCGGAATAGTGCCGCCGCGGGCATGCCGCTTGAAAGGAACAAGGGCGGTGGAACAAGCGGGGCGATGTGATCGTCGTCTGGGGCTGCGGGCCGGTGGGCAAGTTCGCAATCAAGAGCGCCCTGCTGCTGGGGGCGGGGCGCGTCATTGCCATCGATCGGTTCCGCTACCGGTTGCGGATCGCTCGGGAGTGCGCGGCGCGACCGACACGATCAACTACGAGGTGGCGGACGTCTACGACAGGATCTTGAGAAAATGAACAAGATGACTGCATCCGTCCCCGGATCGCTCGCATACATGCTGGCCCTGCTCCTCCTACCTGCGCCGGCCGGCGCCGGCGATGAGCTGGCGACCGACCGGCCCGTGGGCCATATCGAGAAGGTGGCGACATTCGACGGGCCGATGCCCACCGGAGTGACAGTCTCCCATTCCGGACGCATCTTCGTCTGCTTCCCCAAGTGGGGTGACAGGGTGGAATTCACCGTCGCGGAGGTCAAGGACGGCCGTCCGGTCGCCTACCCCGACGAGGCGATCAACCGGGCGGAGAGCGGGCAGGACGCCGACCGCCTGATCTCGGTGCAGAGCGTCGTGGTTGACCCAGGAGACAGGCTGTGGATCGTGGACACGGGCAGCATCCTGTTCGGGCCGACGTCGCCGGGGGGGCCGAAGCTCGTCGGCGTTGACCTGGCGACCAACCGGGTCTTCGCGACGATCGTGCTCCCGCCGGAGGTCGCGCTGCCGACGTCGTACATCAACGACGTCCGCTTCGACCTCCGTCGCGGCGAGGCGGGTTACGGCTTCCTCACCGACTCGGCGGCCAAGGGGCCCAATGGCCTCATCGTCGTCGACCTGGCCACCCGGCGGAGCTGGCGGCGGCTGCACGACCATCCGACGACCAAGGCCGACCCCAAGATGCTCGCCCTGGTCGAGGGCCGGCCGGTGATGGAGCGTCCGCCCGGCGGCAAGCCTCGGCCGGTGACGATGGGGTCCGACGGGATCGCGATCTCGCACGACGGGTCCCGGCTCTTCTACTGCCCCCTCGTGAGCCGGCGGCTCTACAGCGTGAGCGTGGACGCCCTGGTCGACGTCCGGATTTCGGATCGACAGGTCGCCGCGACCGTACTCGACCATGGTGAGAAGGGCCCGTCCGACGGCCTGGAATCCGACGACAAGGGGCGGGTCTACGCGACCAACTATGAGCAGAACGCGATCCTCCGCCGGGACGCCGACGGCATTTACGAAACGCTGGTCCATGACCCCCGGGTCCTCTGGCCGGACACGCTGTCGGTCGCGCAGGACGAGTATCTCTATTTCACGGCCAATCAACTGCACCGACAGGCCAGGTACAACGAGGGCAAGGACCTTCGCCAGAAGCCCTATGTCCTCTTTCGGGTCCGGATCGACGGCGGACCGGTGCGACTCGCTCGGTGATCGAGCCGTCCACGACGCCGAGGATCGGGCTCCCGCCAATCGTCTCCCGGCGGCGTTGCCCGGGGTCGGACGACGCCGAATGACGTCGGAGATCCCGGAACGTCGCCTGGCGCCGTCCGTGGCCTACGACATCCGGGAGATCGACCCCGCCGGCGACAACCCCGAGTCCGAGTCGGCCGGTCGGCCGCTGCGGCCGACGGAGGGGCGGCGGGACGACCATGAGGCCCGGGCCGACAGCGACTCGCGGTGCGACAGGCTGTCGCCCGCGGAGAGGTCGTAGCCATTCTGTCCGGTGCACTCGACCGGCGGCCGGGGTCGGGACTCCGGAGTAGGTCCGGGCGGCGTCGCCGCAAATCTCATCGCGCCAACGACTTGGCCGCCGTCCCCGCCGCCGCCGCACTCGGTGGGTCCGTCGGGCACGCCGATTGTAATAGTCGGGACCGGCGACGGCGCGTTCGGCGAAGGGTCAGGGACGCGCCGGGTCGGGTTCGGCAGGCCTGCGCGATGGCCACGACCCCGGGGATCGGACCATCCCATGTCGAGAGGAAGGAGATCAGCATCCATGGCCGTTCAACTCTGGGATCCCGTGCGCGAGATGGTCAGCTTGCGCGATGTGATGGGCTCGCTGTTGCAGGAGAGTTTCGTCCGCCCCGGTGCATTGATGGCCGACGGCGGACCCGCGACGCTCCTCCTGGACGTCTCCGAGGATGACAACGAATTCATCATCAAGGCATCGCTCCCGGGCGTGCGGCCGGAGGACGTGCAGATCACGGTCCACGGCGACACCGTGACGATCCGCGGCGAGATCAAGGCCGAGGAGGAGAGGAAGGAGGAGCAGCGTCACCTGCGTGAGCGCCGGTACGGCGTCTTCCAGCGCACGGTGCGGCTCTCGTCCCCGGTCCGCTCCGACCAGGCCCGGGCCGACTTCGAGAACGGCGTCCTGACGTTGGCGCTGCCCAAGTCCGAGGAGGCCAAGCCCAAGCTGATCAAGATCGCGGGCCGGAGCCAGGACGGCCCGGGACAGGGACAGCCCCAGATCGGGAAGGGGCAGCCCCAGGCCCAAGCCAAAGCGGGACAGGGTGCGAAGTCGTCTTGAGTCGTCCGGTCGGCGAAGGGGTCTCCTGGTTGCGCGCCCCGCGAGCCGACGACATCCGGACGGCCGCGGATCCTTCTGCCGCGGTCTTGCTGATCGAATCCGCCCTCGAGGGCGTGCAATGGGAGGCGGTGTCGCGCCATCCGCGGCTACGCCACCTCGACTGGGCGCATGCGAGTTTGATCCAGCCGTGATAGCCCGCCGCCCGGTCCACGCTCGCGGCGAGGCCGGGCGGCACCGGGGGCTTCCATGGGAACGACACTACGGGCGGTGCACGATGATACCGATCAAGGACACCGTCCCCAGCCGCACTCCGTCGCTGGCCGTCTACATGGTCATCGCGCTGAACGTCCTGGCGTTCGCCCTCGAGCTGACCATCCCCGAGGAGTCCCGCGAACGGCTCTTCTACTTCCTGGGGATCGTGCCCGCCCGTTATACCCACCCGCAATGGGCTGCGTATGTCGGACTCCCGGTCGACGACTACTGGCCGTTCCTGACCAGCATGTTCCTTCACGGCGGCTGGGCCCACATCATCGGCAACATGTGGTCGCTGTGGATCTTCGGGGACAACGTCGAGGACCGCATGGGCCCGGTCCGGTTCGTCTTGTTCTACCTGACGTGCGGGCTGATCGCAGGGGGCGTGCACTGGTATACCAACCCGAATTCGGTCGTCCCGACTGTCGGCGCCTCCGGGGCCATCGCGGGCGTCCTGGGCGCCTACTTCGTGCTCTTCCCGAGGGCCAGGATCATCGTCCTGATCCCGATCTTCTTCTACCCGCTGTTCGTCGAGCTGCCCGCGGTCCTCTACCTCCTGTTCTGGCGCTGACCCAGCTCTACAGCGGCACGATGGCGCTCGCGGGACCGGGCGAGGTGGCCGGCGTGGCCTGGTGGGCCCATGTCGGCGGTTTCGCGGCCGGCGTCGTCCTCCACCCCTTGTTCGTGAGGCCAAGACGATACGTCCGGCCTTTCCAGCGTGACGAATACGGCATCGAAGGCGCCTGGGCGTAAACCCGACGGAGCGAAGAGCGTGCTCGACATCCTCTGGATCTTCCTCATCATCTCGACGCTCCAGCCGGTCATCAAGCAGCGTTTCCTCGACGCGGCGCGGCAGCGGCTGATCGCCAGGATCGAGAAGCGGCGCGGCACTCGGGTGATCCTGCTGGTGCATCGCGAGGAGACCATGAGCCTGCTGGGTTTCCCCGTCCTCCGCTACATCGACATCAACGACTCGGAGCAGGTCCTCCGCGCCATCCACCTGACCGACCCCGAGGTCCCCATCGACCTGGTCCTCCACACACCGGGCGGGCTTGTATTGGCCTCGCTCCAGATCGCGAAGGCGATCGACCGGCGCAAGGCCAAGGTAACCGCGTTCGTCCCGCATTACGCCATGTCCGGGGGGACGCTGATCGCGCTGGCGGCCGACGAGATCGCGATGTGCGAGCACGCCGTGCTCGGGCCGGTGGACCCGCAACTCGGCGAGTTCCCGGCCGCCTCGCTCCAGAAAGTGGTCCGGGAGAAGCTGATCGCGGAGGTTGACGACGAGACACTGGTGCTCGCCGACCAGGCCGAGAAGGCGGCCTTCCAGCTCCGCGAGGCGGTCAAGTCCCTGCTCGTCCCCAAGCTGGGCCCGGAGCGGGGGGAAGAGCTGGCCGGCATCCTGACTGAAGGGACCTGGACGCACGACTATCCGATCACGTTCGACGTGGCGACTCAGCTGCAGCTCCCGGTGAGCTCGGAGATGCCCGACGAGGTCATGCAGCTCATGGGTCTCTTCCCCCAGCCGGCCCGGCGGCAGGCGAGCGTCGAGTACCTGTCGAGGCGAAGGCACCGGGAGGCACCCGCGGCGCGAGTCCGGTCGCCACCCGGCCAAGATCGCGAGCGCGTGTTCCCGGAAGCTGGTCGCAACGAGCACATCATCTAGGCACGACGAGGAGCTCACTCATGGGCTGGTCATGGCGGATCGGGCGGATCGCCGGCATCGATGTCCACGTCCACTTCACGTTCCTCCTCCTCCTGGCATGGGTCGGCATCGAGCACTTCCGGGAACACGGCGACATAGAGGAGGCGATGAGCGGCCTGGCCTTCATCCTGGCGCTGTTCGGGATCGTGGTCCTGCACGAGCTGGGCCACGCGCTGACGGCCCGGCGGTTCGACATCCGCACCCGCGACATCATCCTCCTGCCCATCGGCGGGGTGGCCCGGCTCGAGCGGATGCCCGAGGACCCCAGGCAAGAGCTGCTCGTGGCCCTGGCCGGCCCGGCCGTGAACGTTATCCTGGCCGCCGTGATCTACGTCGTCTCGGGCTTCGGCCAGGGGCTCTCGCCGGTCGGCGAAGCGGTGCGCGTGGGCGGCGGCTTACTCGAGCAGCTCTTCTGGGTAAACGTCTCGCTGGTGTTGTTCAACCTCCTGCCGGCGTTCCCGATGGACGGCGGCCGTGTGCTCCGCGCCCTGCTGTCCCTCCGCATGGAACGCATCCGGGCCACCGAGGTGGCCGCCCGGATCGGTCAGGGACTGGCCCTCCTGCTGGCATTCCTGGGCCTGTTCTCCAACCCGATGCTGGTCTTCATCGGGCTGTTCGTCTGGCTCGGCGCATCCGAGGAGGCGAGCATGGTCCAGGTGCGGTCGGCGCTGGACGGCATACCGGTCGCGCGAGTCATGATCGCCGACTTCCGCACTCTGAGGCCGGACGAGCCGCTCGCCAGGGCCATCGACTTCGCCCGGGCCGGCTTCCAGCGGGACTTCCCCGTGATCGAGGACGGCCGGCTGGTGGGCGTGCTCACGCGTGACGACCTGATCGCCGCCATGGCCCATCGCGGCGCGGAGGCCCGCGTCGGGGACGTCATGCAACGGGATTTCATCACGGTCGAACCACGGGAAACGCTGCGAACCGCCCTCGCCCGGCTGGACGAATGCGATTGCCACACGGTCCCCGTGGTGCAGGATGGCCGCCTCGTGGGGATCGTGACGGCCGATAACCTGGCGGAAGTCGTGATGATCCAGCAGGCCTCGAAGGGGTTGCATCGGCATCGGCATCGCACCGCGGGCACGGGCGGGCGGGAGCCTTACGGCGTTCCTCCGAGATTCGCCGGAGCTGCGGCGCCCGACGGGGATCGAAGCGACGGCTCGCGGCCGATCTGAGCGGCTCGGGGCGTCTCCGACGAAGATGGGCCCAGCGTTTCCCAAGTATGAGGAATTCTGCGATGATCGTGAGATTCGTGGACGCCGACACCGGGACGCCGACTTACATCAATCCGGACTACGTGATGAGCCTTCGTCCCGACCCGGTCAAGATCGAGAGCGGCAGCATCATCACCCTCGGGAATGGGGAAGCCATCCGGGTGGAGGGGGATCACGAGGAGGTCGCGGCCCGGCTCGCGAGCACTCCGGAGTAGTTCGGCTGCCTGCGATCCCGGCCACGCCCGAAGTCCGGCCTGCGAATTCCAACCTTTTTGGGAGAAGAACGATGATCTGCGAGCATGAGGAAGGATTGGAACCGGTCCCGCCCCGGACCACAGAGGGGTGCGAGGAGTGCCTGAGGCTCGGCACGCCGTGGGTCCACCTGCGGCTCTGCCTGAGCTGCGGCCACGTCGGCTGTTGCGACAGCTCGCCGGGCCGCCACGCGAGGCATCACGCCCACAGGACGGGGCACCCGGTCGCCGCGTCCTTCGAGCCCGGCGAGCGCTGGGCCTGGTGCTACGTCGATGAGATCGAGGTTGACTTGCCGGCGGACGCTGAGCCGTACCTGCGGTGAGCTGCATGGCCCGAGCCCGAAGGAGCCCGACAGATGTCCGATCAAGACTTGCGCTCCGCCGCTTTCCCCGAGCTCGACGGGGCGCAGATGGCTGCGCTGGGGCGATGCCCGCTGACGGCGTCCCGGCGGTATGGTGACGGCGAGAAGCTCTTCGAGGCCGGCGACCGCGACCTCTCGTTCGAAGTGATCAAGTCCGGTTCGGTCGAGATCCTGGACGAATCGGGGGAGGCGCCGCGGACCGTCGTCGTCCTCGGCCCCGGCGAGTTCACGGGGGACGTCAGCCAGTTGACCGGCGGGCCGGCGATTGTCACCGGCATCGCCCGGGGCCAGACCGAGGTCTTCGAGGTCTCGCCCGACGCCTTGCGCCGGTTGCTCAACGATCACCCGGATCTCGGCGACATCATCCTGCGGGCGTTCATCGCGCGGCGGCACCTGCTGCGGGAGACGGGGGAGTTCGTCGGCCTGCGGGTGATCGGCTCGGGCCATTCGCCGGAGACCTTCAGGGTCCGCGAGTTCCTCGCCAAGAACCACGTGCCGTTCACGTGGTTCGACCCGGCCGCCGAACCGGAGGTGTCGCGGCTCATAAAGCGCTTCGGAGTGACCGAGGCCGACACGCCGGTGGTGGCGTGGGGGGACAAGCTGCTGCTGCGCAAGCCCTCGATCCGGCAGCTCGCCGATGCCCTGGGGCTCCGCCGGCCCCTCGGCGACGAGGTCTACGACCTCGTCGTGGTCGGGGGCGGCCCGGCCGGACTGGCCGCGGCGGTGTACGGCGCCTCCGAGGGCCTGAAGACCGTGGTCCTCGAGAGCACGGCGCCGGGAGGCCAGGCCGGCCGCAGCATGCGGATCGAGAACTACCTCGGCTTCCCCACCGGCATCACCGGCGCCGAGCTGGCCGAGCGCGCCGTCGTCCAGGCCAACAAGTTCGGCGCCTGCCTGCCGGTCGCCGCCCAGGTCACCGGCCTGGAATTCGCCAACGGCCATGCCGTGCTCTTTATCGAGGGCGGGGAACGGGTCAAGGCCCGGTGCCTGCTGATCGCCACGGGGGCCGACTATCGCAAGCTCGGCATCCCGGACTGCGAGCGGTTCGAAGGGTGCGGCGTGTATTACGCCGCGACCCCGATGGAGGCCCAGATGTGCCGCGGCTCGGAGGTCGTGGTCGTCGGCGGCGGCAATTCGGCCGGCCAGGCCGCCGTCTTCCTCGCCGGCCAGGTCCGCAAGGTCTACCTCGTGGTCCGCGGCAACGACCTGTACGAGCACATGTCGAGCTACCTCGCCGATCGGATTCGGGACACGCCGAATATCGAGGTGCTCCTCAACACCGAGGTCACGGCGATGCAAGGCGAGGGCTATCTCGGCTCGGTAGACCTCGTGAATCGGGAGACCGGGGAGAAGAGGACCATCCAGACCCCGGCGCTGTTCAGTTTCATCGGGGCGGTGCCGCGGACCGACTGGCTGCCGGGCGAGATCGAGCGGGACGAGAAGGGATTCATCCTGACGGGGACGGCACTGGGGCTGGACCGCCGCCGGGCCAGCGGCCGGAGTCCGTTCCTGCTCGAGACCAGTCGGCCCGGCGTGTTCGCCGCGGGCGACGTGCGATCCGGGTCGATCAAGCGGGTCGCGTCGGCCGTCGGCGAGGGGTCGATGGCCGTCCAGTTCGTGCACGAGTTCCTCAGGGAGGCATCGGTCGGGGCGCCCCGCGAGGGGGCCGACCGGCCATCGGGCGCGAGCCGCTGTCGCCGTCCGTAGGTGCGGGCGCCGACAGGGCCACGAGCTAAGCCTACCGAGTTCAGGCCCGGTTGCGGTGCAGTCGTCCACCATGATCCGCATCGACGAGCGGAGGACGGCGGCGATCCCTCCGCAGGGTCTGGGGCCCGGCGGTTCCGTTGCCGTGTCCTCCGTGATGACTACGACACCCCGAGAATTGCCGGGCGGAGTGGGGATCCGGCGGGAGGAGTTAATCATGTTGGCAGACACGATCATCGGGCGACATCCTGGCGGTGGCGACGGCCGCGGTGCCATCGCCGCCCGCCCCCGGCAACGGGGGAGTCGCCGGGAGGAACGTCGGCCAGGCGGAGCGCATGGGCTCGGCGGTGCTCGGAGGGACCTTGATCCTGCTGGGGCTCAGCCGGCGCTCGCTCGCCGGGGCGGCGGCGGCCCTCGCTGGCGGCGGCCTGCTCTACCGGGCCGCCACCGGATTCTGCCCCCTCTACGAGTCGCTCGGCCTGAAAACGGCCGAAGGCCACGTGGCCCAGGGGCGCGACGGCCGGCGCCGCGGAGGTCGTCGGCGCCATCACGATCGGGAAGCCGGCGGAGGAACTGGAGCGGCTCTGGCGCGACCCGAGGACCCTGTCGCGAGTCATGTCCCACTTCGCGGAGGTCTCGCCCGCGGGCGACGACCGGATGCACTGGATAGTCCGGGGGCCGCTGGGCCGGACCTTTGCCTGGGACACCAGGCTGGTCGAGGACCGGCCCGGCGAGCTCCTGCGCTGGGAATCGATCGAGGGGGCCGACCTGCCCAACGAGGGCGAGGTGCGATTCCGCCGTGCGCCGGCGGGTCGCGGGACCGAGGTCCTGCTCCGCGTCCGCTTCGACCCGCCGGGCGGTGCGATCGGCCGGGAGGCCGCGAACCTCTTGAAGAGCGTGCCCCGGTCGTTGGCCGACAGGTCGCTTCACTATCTCAAGAGCCTCGCCGAGACCGGAGAGATCCCGACCACCGATCACCAACCGGCCTTCCGGGCCGACACCCGCTGAGGAGAGGCACACATGCGAGCGCTGTACTGGAACGGGGTCAACGACCTACGGGTGGGGACCGTCCCCGACCCCAGGATCGTCAATCCGCACGACGCCATCCTGCGGGTGACGATGTCCACGACCTGCGGCTCGGACCTGCACTTCATCGACGGCTACATCCCGACGATGAAGCCGGGGGACGTCATCGGGCACGAGTTCATGGGCGAGGTGGTCGAGACCGGCCCGGAAGTCAAGAAGGTGAGGCGAGGCGACCGGGTGGTCGTCCCATCCTTCATCTGCTGCGGGAGCTGCTGGTACTGCCGCCACGAGCTGTACTCGCTCTGCGACAACACCCACCCCAAGCCCGAGTTACAGGAGCCCATGTTCGGCTACGCGACCGCCGGGATCTACGGGTACACCCACGCCTTCGGCGGCTATGCCGGCTCGCACGCGGAATACGTCCGGGTCCCCTTCGCCGACGTTGACTGCTTCCGGATCCCGGAGGGGGTCACGGACGAGCAGGCGGTGTTCCTCTCCGATGCGGCGCCCACGGGCTACATGGGGGCCGATTTCTGCGGCATCCAGCCGGGGGACACCGTCGCCGTCTGGGGCTGCGGCGGGGTGGGCCTGATGGCGCAGAAGAGCGCCTACCTCCTGGGCGCCGAGCGGGTGATCGGGATCGACCGGTTCCCCGAGCGGCTGCGGCTGGCGCGGGAGAAGGCCGGCTCCGAGACGATCGACTACACGGCGGTCGACAGCGTCTTCGAGGCGCTCAAGGAGATGACCGGCGGTCGCGGCCCCGACGCGTGCATCGACGCGGTCGGCATGGAGGCGCACGGGACCGGGATCGACTACGCCTACGACCGCACGAAGCAGGCCCTCCACCTGGTGACCGACCGAGGCAGCGCGCCTGCGCGAGGCGATCATGGCCGTCCGCAAGGGCGGGACCCTCTCGATCCTGGGCGTCTACATGCTCATGGACAAGTTCCCGATCGGCGCCATCATGAACAAGGGGCTCACCGTCAAGACGGCCCAGCAGCACGGGCAGAGGTACGTCCCCCGGCTGCTCGAGCACACGGCCAAGGGGGAACTCGACGCGTCGTTCCTCGCTACGCATCGGTTCTCAATCGAGGACGCGCCGCGGGGCTACTCCATGTTCAAGCACAAAGAGGACGGCTGCGTCAGATCCGTGTTCGTCCCGTGACGACCGACGTGAGTCGTTGAGGAACGCACCGGACGGAGGCCCCGTGGCGTCGCCCCCTCCGCCGCGGCATGGACCTCATCGATAATCCACTGCTCAACAAAGGCACCGCCTTCACGGAGGCCGAGCGCGACGCCTTCGGCCTCCATGGACTCCTCCCACCCGGCGTCGAGCCGATCGACTGGAGCCGCAAACGCTCGGTCGGCGCACGGCGGCCTCTCGCGGGCGCGGTCGGGGGAGGGAACCCCTCCGACGACAAACCGTGGTCGGCCGCCTCCGTGGAGGAGTCGGCTCCGTCCGGCGATCTTCACGCGATCGCTAGAGCGCCCAACCAAGCGGCACGGGATGCAGTGAACCGGCCCCGTCGGTCCGGGAACCATGCTGGGCCGAACATACGACCAACAGAAGCGCCCCCAGGACGTCCCTCCGGGGTGTGCTTCTTGACGCAGAAAGAGAACGCGTCAACCGGCGACCAGAATCCGTCTGCTGTCCCCCGAGCAAGATGCCAGGGTTACGACTACGTCCCGCTGGATCTTCGCCGCATCGACCATCATTTAAGAGCGAGACGTTCGGCGAGCTCCCTCAGGCGATCGATCGACAGTTGGTCAACCCGGCGACCGAGCTCATGCACCATCGCCTCGAGCCGGTCCACCAGCGGCCGGGCCCGGTCGACGCCGCCGCCGGCGGCGACGTCTTCCAGCTCCGCCGCCGCGTCCCTGGCCGCCGTGGAGAATGCCGACAGCAGCCCGCCGAGCCGATGGGCCGCCTCGCGCAACCGTCGCGCGTCCCCGGACTCCAGGGCTTCGCGGACCTCGGCGACCCGGGGAGGGGCATAGGCCCCGAAGTCCTGGCACAGCTCGCGGAGGAAAGCTTCATCGCCACCGCAGGCCGCCATCAGGACGACCGGGTCGAGCTGGAACGCGGCATCCGCAGGGGCCGGGCGAGGGACGCCATGAGCAGCAACCACTCGGTCGATCGTCGCGAGCAGCTCGGCGTTCCGGACCGGCTTCGCAAGGAATTCGTCCATGCCGGCCGCGAGGGATCGATCGCGGTCCTCCCTCCCGCGCTCGCCGTCAGGGCGATGACCGGCAGATGTCCTCCGGTCGTCCGCTCCCGCTCCCGGATCGCCCGAACGACCTGGAGGCCGTCGAACCCCGGAATGTGGATGTCCAGCAGCAACAGGTCGAACGTCCCTTCGCCCGCCAGGTCCAGGGCCGCCCGGCCGTCGGCCACAACGCGAACGAGATTCCCTCGACGGGTCAGCAGGCGTTCCAGGTGCCGCGAGTTGAATTCGCTGTCCTCCGCCACAAGGATGCGCAGCGGCGTCGCCCGCGGGGCGGGCGCCGCCCAGGCGGCCGCGGCCGATGGCGGTGAGTCGGGCCGATCCGACGGGTGTTGTGACACCCGGAACCTTGCCGTGAAGGTGAACGTACTGCCGCGGCCCGGCTCGCTCTCCACGTCGATCCCCCCCCCATCAGCTCCACCAGCCGCGAGGTGATGGCCAGGCCCAACCCGGTCCCGTCGTGCCTGCGCGTGGTGGAGCCGTCCACTTGCTCGAAGGCGCGGAAGATCCGCTCCCTGTCCTCCGGCGGGATGCCGATGCCGGTGTCGCTCACCGCGAATCGAAGGACGACCTCGCCCTCGGGCGCCTCAGCTTCTGCGACGCCCACTCTCACGGCCACCTCGCCTTGCTCGGTGAACTTGATCGCGTTGCCGATCAGGTTGAGCAGCGCCTGCCGTAGCCGGCCCGCGTCACCGACCAGGCTGTCGGGCGCATCTCCAGTAGACGCCCCAGGCCAGCCCCAGCCCCCTGTCCCGGGCCCGCACGGCCAGGGTGCGCACGGTCTCCCTCAGGGTCGATCGGAGTGAGAAGTCGGCCGGGACCAGCTCGAGCTTGCCGGCCTCGATCTTCTCGAACTCGAGCAGGTCGTTGACGAGGACGAGGAGGCTCTCGGCCGCCGTCCTGGCCGTCTCGAGGCACTGCCGCTGGTCCTCGGTCAGCGTCGTATCGAGGACCAGCTCGGTCATGCCGAGGATGGCACCGAAGGGGGTGCGGATCTCGTGGCTGACGTTGGCCAGGAACTCGTCCTTGGCCCGGTTGGCCGCCTCGGCCGCCTCCTTCGCCCGTCGCAGGGCCTTCTCCAGCCGCTTGCGCTCGGTGATGTCGAGGTCCGTGCCGGTGAAGCGCAACGGCGTCCCTTCGGCATCCCGCTCGGCGATGCCGCGCTTGAGGAACCAGCGGTAAGTCCCATCCTTGTGGCGCATCCGCGCCTCGACCTCGAACTCCGGGGTCTCGCCGCCCAGATAGGCCGCGATCGCGCGCTCGAACGGGTCGCGATCCTCGGGGTGCATCAGGGCCATCGCCGCGGCATGATCGGCCGGGATTTCACTTCCCGAGTACCCGAGTCGTTCCCACACGTTCACGAACTCGACGCGGCTTCCCGGGGTGAGGCCGTACCGCAGGTCCAACTCAAATGTGCCGATGTTCGACCCGCGCATCGCGAGGTCGAGGCGTACGTTCGCGACGCGGAGGGCCTCATCGGCCTGGACCCGCTCGATCCAGTCAGCGGCCTGTCGGGCCAGCAGGTCCATGACGTTCAGGTCCCGGTCGTTGGGGCGGCGCGCGCGCGGTAGTGCGTTGAACAGCATGCCGACGAGATCGCCGGACCGGCTTAACAGGGGCGTGGACTGGCAGGCCCGGATGCCGGCGGCAAGCAACGAGTCCCGGCTCGGCTTGCCGGCGAGCACGGGGCTGGTCGTCACGTCCTCGATCACCACCCGCTCGCGCCGTTGCATCGCGATGCCGCAGGAGCATTCGCCCTCGTGGACGATGCCGAACGACTTCAGGTCGCGCGGCTCGAGGCCGCGGCTGGCGACCAGCCTGAGCGTGCCGGAATCGGCGTCCAGCAGTTGCACGGTGCCCATGTCGGCGGCGGTGATCGCGATGGCGGCGTCCATGATCTCGCCGAGCAGCGCGGTCGAGTCGCCGTCGCGTACGAGCTGCGTGCTCACCTCCTGGAGCCGCCTGATGCCGGCCAGGTCGGCAGCCAGTTGCTCCTCGGCCCGCTTGCGTTCGGTGATGTCCCGCGCGATACCGATGATCCCGTGCGGCCGGCCCGCCGCGTCCGTGACCCGTCGAACGCGGGCATCGATCCAGACCCGCGTGCCGTCCCGGTAATAATCCTGGTACTCGCCCACCCACTCCGTGCCCGCGGCGCGGGAGCGGACCTGCTCGACGATCCGCGACCGCTCCGGCTCCGGGAAGCGGTCGGCGTAGGGTCGTCCCACCATCTCCGCCGCGGTCCAGCCGAAGAGGCGGGTTGCCCCTTCATTCCAGAACGTGATGATACCATTGAGGTCGGTGGCGATGACCGAGTCGCTGACGTTGGCCAGCACCATCGCGTCGCGCTGCAGCGCCTCCTCGGCCCGGATACGCTCGGTGACGTCCTGGATCGTGCCGAACATCCACACGGGTTTGCCGGCCTCGTCGTAGACCGTCCGCCCCCGCGATTGCGCGATGATGACGATCCCGTCCTCGCGCACCATGGCGCAGGCACCACTCGTAGGGCTGGCGCTCCCGGATCGCCCGACGGACCGACTCCCAGGCGGTCGCCCGGTCGTCCGGATGGATGTAGCTCGCGGCCCGCTCGGCCGTCATCGGGACCTCTTGCGGCCGCAGGCCCACGATGCGGTAATGCTCGTCCGACCAGGTGATCTCGTTGCTATCCAGGTCCCAGCTCCAGCTCCCGATGTAAGCGATCTGCTGGGCCTCGGCCAGCATCTCCTCGCTCCGCCGCAGCGACTCCTCCCGACGCCTCTCCTCGGTGACGTCGATGACGGAGCCGATGTAACCGAGGTATTCTCCGGACGGCCCCAGCCGCGGCGCCGCCGAGTCGATCACCCGGCGGTAGTCCCCGTCGTGCCCCCGCACGCGGTACTCCACACGGAACATCCCGCGGCGATCGTTCGCCGCCCGGAACGTCGCCTCCGCCAGTCGCCGATCGTCGGGGTGGACCGACTCCAGCCAGCCGAAGCCCAGGCTCTGCTCGGGCGCCGTGCCGGTGAACCGGCACCACCACTCGTTGACGTACGTGCAACGCCCCGCCGGGTCCGTGACCCAGATCCCCACCGGGGCGTTGTCGGCCATGTTGCGGAAGCGGGCCTCGCTCTCCCGCAGGGCCTCTTCGGTCCGCCTGCGCTCGGTGACCTCGGCGAAGAAGATCGTGAGGCCGTCCGCCGTCGGGTACAGGCGGTTCTCGTACCAGCGGTCCCGGGACGGATAGAAGTACTCGGACACCGACGGCTTCTGCTCGACGACGGCGCGGCGCAGTCCCACCTCGAAGGGCGTCCCGATCGTATCGGGGTAGAATTCCCAGATGCACCGGCCCAGGACCTCGTCCCGGTTCATCCCCATGATCTCGCAGGCCCGATCGTTGACGGTCGTGTAACGCCAGTCGCGGTCGAGGGCGATGAACCCGTCGCTGATGCTTCGCAGCACGGTCTCGAGGCGATCCTTGGCCGCCCGGGTGTCGTCCAGCAGCGCTCGCTCGCGGCGGGACGCCTCCTGGCGCAGGCGATTCATCTCCAGGCGGGCGCCGACGCGAGCCAGCAGTTCGCGGGCGTTGAACGGCTTGACCAGGTAGTCGTCGGCGCCGGCCTGGAGGCCCTCCACGCGCGACTCCTCGCCGGCGCGCGCCGACAGCAGGATCACGGGGATCGTACGGGTCCGGGGATCGGCCCGCAGTGCGCCGAGCAGGCCGAAGCCGTCCAGTCGCGGCATCATCACATCGGAGAGCACCAGGTCCGGCGGTCGGTCGCCTGCGGCCGCCAGGGCCGCCTCCCCGTCCGGGACGGCTTCCACGTCGTACCACCGGCCCAGCAGGCGGCGGACGTAGTCGCGCATGTCCGCGTTGTCGTCGGCCCAGAGGATCCGCGGCCGCCGGGAGGCTCCGCCTTCGACACCAGGGGCAGGGTCGGTCGGGTACGATGCCGGGGCGTCCGGAGGGAACGCCTCTCGTGCATTCCCCACGGTGCTCGGGAAGGCGGGGGACGTCTCCTGGTCGGGCAACCAGCGGAGCGCCTCTTCCACGAAGGCGCCCGCCCCCACCGCGGTGGAGCTCAGCGCGCGGGCCGCCTCGGTCCGGTCGGCGGGCAGGTGGGCCGTGCCCATCGGGGCCGACACGACGAAGGTGCTACCTTGCCCGTACGCGCTCTCCGCTCGGACCGAGCCGCCGTGGAGCTTGACCAGCTCCTGGACCAGCGCCAGGCCGATGCCGGTCCCCTCGTGCGTCCGCCCGCGCGATCCTTCGACCCGGTGGAATCGCTCGAAGATGCGCGGCAGCTCGGCTTCCGGGATGCCGGTCCCGGTGTCGCGGACGACCAGCTCCGCCGCGCCGTCGCCGGGCCTCAGTTGGACGGCGATCTCGCCCTCGAGGGTGAACTTGAAGGCGTTGGAGACGAGGTTGAGGACGACCTTCTCCCACATGTCGCGGTCGACGTAGACCGGCCCGGACAGCGGCGGGCAGTCCACGACCAGCCGGAGGCCGGCCTTCTCGCAGGCCGAGCGGAAGTTGCTGGCCAGCTCCGCGGTCAGCGCCGCCAGGTCGGTCGGCTCGTAGACCGCCTGGACCCGGCCGGCCTCGATCCGCGAGAAATCCAGCAGCGAGTTGACCAGCTTCAGGAGCCGCAGGCTGCTGCGGTGGGCCGTCTCGAGCCGCTCGCGCTGCCCGGGCGTCAGGGGTTCGACCACGTCCGTCAGCGCGTCCTCGACCGGGCCGAGCATCAGGGTCAGCGGCGTGCGGAACTCGTGCGAGACGTTGGAGAAGAAGGCCGTCTTCGCCCGGTCGAGCTCGGCGAGGGCCTCGGCCCGCTTCTTCTCCTCCTCGTAGGCCCGGGCGTTGGCGATGGCGGTGCCGATCTGGCTCGTGACCAGCTCGAAGAATCCGGCGTAATGCTCGTCGTACGCGAGGCGGGCGCTCACCCCGGCCACGAGGAGTCCAGCCGGCTGGTGGGCTCTGGTCGACGGGATCGGGAGCACGACGGCCGTCTTCGGCGGGTCGGACCACGGCCCCCGGGGCACCGTGCCGAAGCGAGACTCCAGGTCGGAGACGACCTGAGAGGCTCCCGTCGCCCTCGCCTCCGCGAGCGGCCAAGCGCCGCCGTTCTCGCCGTCCAACGTCACGACCTGAGGACAGATCGCCGGGCCCTCGTGGACGCCGCTCGCCGCCGCCAGCGTGGCTCGCCGGCCGTCGGCATCGAGGAGGTAGACCAAGGTGAACGGCACATCCTTGTCATGCGCGGCGAGGGTCCGCGCCGCGACGTTACAGGCCTCCTCGGCGCTCTTCGCCTCGGCGGCGTGCGTCCCGAGGTCGCGCAGGACCGCCACGCGGCGCTCGCCGATGACCTTCTCGGTGATCTCGTGCACCGTGCCCAGCACCCCGCCGATGCCCCGGGGCGTGTCGTCGTCGGGCACGGGGCTGTAAGCGATCGTGAAGTGGGTCTCCTCGACATACCCGTAACGGTTCATCTCCAGGAGGATGTCCTCCATCCACGACGCCGGGCCGCCGTGGAAGGGAGAGTCGATAAGCGGTCCGATGTTGTGCCAGATCTCCGCCCAGCATTCGGCCGCGGGCTGCCCCATCGACCTGGGGTGCTTGGCGCCGAGGATCGGCCAGGAGGCATCGTTGTAGAACTGGACGTAGCGCGGCCCCCACCAGAGGAAGATCTGGAAGCGGTTGACCAGGAGCACCCGCACCATGGTGCGTAGCGCCGACGACCAGGTCTCGACGGCGCCGATCGGCGTCTTCGACCAGTCTATGGAGCGCATCAGCGCCCCCATCTCGCCACCGCCCGCCAGACAGTCTTGGGACTGGCCTTGTGTTTGGATCGGCATGATGTCCCCCCGCCCGCCTGTACTCGCTCCGGTAGTCGGCGAGCTATCGTCCGATTCTAATCGGAACGAGCCGAGGAATCCCTCCTCCTACTCCGTCCCACGGCCCAGGGGAATCAAGGCCGAATCGGCCGCAAGCCTAAACAGGCATCAAGGCAATCACGCCTTGTGGCATCGGACCGGCGTCGTCCGCCTCGAACTGGCCGTGAGGCGCCGTCGGTCGCCGAAAACCGGCCATTGAGATACGCTTAGGGGGTGCACGAGATCCCGGTGACGAGGGATGGTTAGCGCCTGAGCATCACTGTGCCCTCGTTCAGCGACCTTGAGATTGTGGCGGTTGATCCCTGAGTTGAGCCTCGACGTTCATGGACTGACCGGTGACGTTCATCGACCGACCGGTAAGGTAAGAACGGGGCCACCTTCCACCACGCTGAGTCGCTGGAGCCGGAATAGCTCTGCAAAGAGGTTCAATGTTATCTTGGACGACCCGTCCGCATCATCAATGTAGAACCAATAGCCCCGGTAGGGAACGCTCAGGTAGGCGTTCTTCGGCCTATGTTTGCAGACTTCGACGCGGAACAGGTCGCCCAGGACCTGTCCCCAATCGAACGACGAACCGTCGGGATTACACGTCTCCTTCACTAGGCCGGCAGAGATGTGTTCCGATGGGACGTCGATCATCTGTGACAGCAGATACATCACTTCGAGGCTCGACCGCGTGGTCAACAGGATCTTGTCTCGAGTCGGCTCATATTGGGCCGGTCGAAGCTGACCTTCGATGATCTCCTCCACATCGTATGTTTCCCGGAATGGCTCGATTCCCAGAAGGCGCGTGAACTCGTTGATTTCCGGGGAAGCGAGTGCTTCCCTCTGGAAACGCAACACTTCTACCGACTTGGCGTGAGTGAGAACGTATCCCCCTTTTTCGCCGAGCGGTCGAACGCCCTGGCTCGCGCCCGCGATCTTGATGAGCTCCTGGGGCTTGACCGTATCGAACGGGATCGTCCCAGGGACATCCACCTGACGGCTCACGCGCTCCAGGACGGCCAGCCGCTCGCGAAACAGGTAGCCGGTCAGATTGGCGATGTGGCCGAACTCGGCAAACTCGGGAGGTTCCGCCGGGGCAGGACCTCCCCCCACTCCCGCGTTATCTATCCCGTTGATACTGCGTACGAATAATCGCAAGAGCCGACTCTGGTCGGTTCCGTTGTCGAACGAACATGGCGAGCGTGTCGATGGGGATCCGCGTCAGCAGACCCTTGGTGAGCTCCGGGCTCCGCTGGGGGCCGAAGGTGATCGTGGGCCTGTCGGCGAACCTCATACTGGGCTCGCCGTAATTGGTCGGAGTACCACGTTCGATCCCGAAGCGGCCGAGAGCACCCGTATTCACCTCGAACTGGGCTGTTAAACCCGTCACCGGCAGGAATCCCAGTGCCTCCAAGTAGCGGAGGCGGACCAGATTGAGAAGAATTTCCTCTTTATTGCTCTTCTGGAGCACTTCGTTGTAGCGCGACCGTGTGAAATGGACGGCCGTCGGCCCGAGGCACCCGGTGACACCGAACGTTGACACCAGCAAGGATGCGTGCAGAATCCGAAGAGTTCTCATCCGCAGCCCCATGAGGTGTCCCCAGGACTCCGTGCGATTTTGACGGTAGGAGAAGCTGTGCGGGTTATCGGCGCTCGCCTGGTGGGAGCATGACTTTATCCGAACGCATCAGCCAGTCTTCGCTGGTCCACGGGCGAGTGGGCTCCCCGCCGCATTTTCGGAAGTTCCGGGATGTGGACCTTTTCGAAGCCTTCGTTCGATTGTAAGACCGCTGAGGGGCCGCCCGGGCGGGCCTGAGGAATGAGGCGGACGTTGGGCTCGGGATGGATCAGGCTACGCGCGCCGAATCCCGCCGTTAGTCGCCGGTCCCACCCTCGGGTGTCGTGGTTCTGACCGCGGGCGGCGTCGAGGGGGACGGCACCGGTTCGCGGCGGACCGCCATCAGGGTGATGTCGTCGAACTGGTCCGCACCGGCGATGTGCGCGTTCAGGTCTAACACGAGCCGACCGACCAGGTCGGCGGCCGAGGCGCGCCCGCCTCCAGGATGGCCAGGAATCGACCCTCGGAGAAGGATTTGCCCGTGGGGTCTCGCGCGTCTGTCACGCCGTCTGTGTGTGTCAGCAGGATCTCGCCGGGCTCAAGCCGGGTCTTGCTCAGGTCGAACGCGGCATCTGGCATCAGTCCGACGACCGGGCCCGTCGGTTCGAGGCGGGCCCTGATGCCGCCCGGGCCGATGATGGTCGGCGAGTCGTGTCCGGCGTTTACGTAGGTCAATTCGCCGGTTGACGTATCCAGGACCGCCAGGAACAACGTGACGAACATGCAGGCGCTGGCGTGGGTGGTGGCCACGTACCGGTTCGTGTGCTCGACCGTGAGCAGGGTCACGAGGTCCCCGATCAAGGCGCCGCGGCTGCGATTCGCCAGAGAGAGTGACGCATTGTTGCCGAAGAGATCGTCACGACCGTTCGATCCCATGAACGGAACCAACGGGGTCTGCATGAAGAATGCGCGGATCAAGCTGCGGAATAAGGCCATGAATAGGGCCGCCCCCACCCCCTTGTCGCAGACATCAGCCATGACCAGGGCGAGGTGGTTTGCGGAGAGCGGGAAGAGGTCGTAGAAGTCGCCGGCGACATCGCGCGGGCTGGAAATGGGTCATGACTTCCCAGCCGGCCGGCTGGGGCAAGGACTCGGGGAGGAACCCGAGCTGGATCTTCCGCCCGATCGCCAGCTCACGTTCGTAGAGCAGGGATTTCTTTTGGCCTTCCTGATATGCCTGATCCTGTTCGATCCGGGCCATGCCGGCGGCGACGCCGCCGGCGAGCAACTCGACGAGGAGGGCCTCCAACTTCGAGATGGGGGGCAGGCCGGCGCCGGGGCCGCGCGCCGGCGATTGCCGTACAGGGCGCCGATCACGGCGCCGTTCTTGTGCAAGATGGGGGCGGCGACCACGGCATCGACGCCGACAAGGCTCTCCTGCGATGCGGAGTTGGCGGGCGTCTGCCAGAAGGTCCGCTTTTCGGCCAGGACTCGGTTCAGGACGCTCCCGCTCGCCCGCCGATCGTCCTCCGAGCGGACGTGAGCCGCCGACCGGTGCGCCTGAGCTTGCCAGTGACCGTTCTGGTAGAGCAAGACCCGGCCGGAATCGAGCCCGACCAGGTCCACGAGTGCGGACGCGGCCTTGTCGAAGAACTCCGACGAGGTCGCCGCGCTTTGGAGTACGTCCATGGCAGCCTGGAGCCATCGAATCATGGTCTCGTCACTTGGATCGCCGGAGGCGGTCGATGGCGAGCCAAGGCGAGGCCGTCCAATCGTCAGGCCGGCGCCAGGGGGGATCGTCGCCCTCGCGAGGGTATGCATCGACGCGCCATGGTCGCTCTCGAGCGCCCGGAGGGCCGGATCGCGCGGCGCCACCGACGGTGGGGCATTGTGTGAAGTGGTCGAGGCGACGGTCGGGAGCGGTACGGGGGACGCATCGGCTGCCTGGATGCCGATCCGCTTGTCTCCGGCCACGACGAAGGCCGGCAGGGACATCACTCGCGAGGCGCCCGCGTCGAGCTGGCTTCCATCCAGGAAGGGTACGGGCAGACCTCGACTCAGGTTCGCGATACGCGCCCGGCCCTCTGTCAGGGGCTCGGCGACCAGCCAGCGCCGGGACACGAGGACCTCGTCGAGGCGTGCGACCACGACACGCCGGCGGTCCCCCTCCTGTTGCATGAGGTAGGGCCCTCCTTCACCCTCAACCTGACGGCCCAGTTCCACCGCACCGGGGCACTCGACCGAGTGGACCAAGTGCTGGTTCTCGTATACCTGAATCCGAAGCCCTGGCATGGCTATCCTCTGATGCGGAGCCCGGGACGGCGCGTCGCGACCGTTGCTTGTGGCCCGGCCTCGTCGCGGCCCCTTGTTATCCTGCCGGGGACGGCGCACCGCGATTGATCACGAGCACGCTCCGATTCCTCTTCCCGACCCGTTCGTAGCGGAACGCGTTGACACTGAGCAGGGCCAGATACACCCCCAGTCCGCCGACCTGCCGCTCTTCAGCGGGGCGATCCAGGTCGGTCGACGCGGGGGATTCTGACGGATCGTACGGAATCCCCTCGTCCTCGAGTGTGAGTGTCAAGGACCGCTCGCCGGTCTCTGTCTCGAGATCGATCACCCCATCAGAGTGGGCATCGAGGTACCCGTAAGTGATCGTATTGGTCACGAGTTCGATGACCGCCAGGCGCAGCCGGTAGGCGGCACGCTCGTCCAGGCCGGCATCGGTCGCGGCCCGCTTCACGAACCCGGAGACCGCGGGGAGGGATTCGAGGGCGGCTGTGACGGTCAGTTGCGGCATGGCGGTCAGCCCACGGGGGAGAACTCGGACTGCACGATGACGCTGCGGATGAGCCCCGTCCGACGTAGCGTGTCCAGGATCGGCTCCTGAGCGTCGATCACGTATACGTCCACCTTCGGACCCAGTTTTTGCTTGCCAAAGATGAGCATGCGAATTCCCGCACTGGCCATGAAATCGAGGTCCTTGACCAGGAGGACAAGCCGCTTCGGCCTCGCGGCCGCCGCCCTCTCGAGCTCGGCCTGGAACAGGGAGGCCGAAATGGCGTCCAGTTCCCCTTTCAGGGTAATTTCCGCGGCTTCATCGTTGATTTCGAGGATAACCGAGAGGGCCATGAGGATCCCTTTCTGGAAGATTGATCGGAAATGAGCGACCGAAGCCCCGACGAGGATAGGTCACGACCCGGCCCGACGCCCCACCAGGACCACCACCGAGCGCTCGCCGACGAGGATGCCGTCCTGCTGGGCGAGGACGGGCTCGGCGCCAACCGCCCAGCAGTCCCCGGGCGGGGCGACCGCGGTGTTAAGGCTTACATGCCAACGCAATCCCATATCGAGCCGCGGAACTTCGAACCCGTGCGCTTCCCAGTGCATGTTCATGGCAACGTAGATGGACTCCGCATCCTCCGAGCTGGGCCGTGCCCGACGGTCGCGGAGCATGAAGGCCAGGGTGCGCGACATTCGGGACCAGTCGGCGTGCCAGGCCCGTGTGCCGTGCCAGCTCAGCTCGGCCATCTCTCCTCCTCGACGGTGGTTCAAGTGCTCGCGGCACCGGAGCGCCGGGTGCGCCATGCGGAAGGCGATGCAGTGCTTGACGAATGCGAAGAGCTCGGCGTTGGCCGCGAGCGTCTGCCAGTCGAGCCAGTTGAGCTCGTTATCCTGGCAGTAGGTGTTGTTGTTCCCGCGTTGGGTCCGACCCATCTCGTCGCCCATGAGCAGCATGGGGACCCCCTGGCTCAGCATCAGCATGGCGACGGCGTTCTTCATCTGGCGGAGGCGAAGCGCATTGACGGACGGATCGTCGGAGGGCCCTTCCCAGCCGCAGTTCCAGCTCTCGTTATCGTTGGCCCCGTCGCAGTTGCCCTCGCCGTTGGCCTCGTTGTGCTTGCCGTCGTAGGAGACCAGGTCGTGGAGCGTGAAACCGTCGTGGCACGTGATGAAGTTCACCGAGGCGCCCGTCCCCCGGCCGGCGTAGAGGTCCGGCGAGCCCTGCAGGCACTGGGCGAGTGTCGCCGACCTGGCCGGGCTCTCCCTTCAGTGCCTTGCGTAGGCAGTCGCGGTACTTGCCGTTCCACTCGGCCCAGCGGCCGTAGGACGGGAATGAGCCGACCTGGTACAGCCCGCCAGCGTCCCAGGCCTCGGCGATCAGCTTGCACTTCGCCAGGATCGGGTCGAAGGCGAGCGTCTCCAGCAGGGGCGGGTTCGCCAGCGGCGCGCCGCCGGGGTCGCGGCCGAGGATCGAGGCCAGGTCGAAGCGGAAGCCGTCGATGTGGTAGTCGGCAGCCCAGTAACGGAGGCAGTCGAGGACCAGGTTACGGACGATCGGGTTGTTGCAGTTGAGGGTGTTGCCCGTGCCGCTGAAATTGTAATAGTAGCCTTCCGGAGTGAGCATGTAGTAGGTCTTGTTGTCGATCCCGCGGAATGAGATGTAAGGGCCGCGCTCGTTGCCCTCGGCCGTATGGTTGAACACGACGTCGAGGAAGACCTCGATCCCGTTCCGGTGCAGGTCCTTGACCAGCGCCTTCAGCTCATCGACCTCCATGCCGATCTTGCCCGTGGCCGCGTAACCCGCCTTCGGCGCGAAGAAGCCGAGGGTGCTGTATCCCCAGTAGTTCAACAGGAGAGAGCCGTCCACGGGGCTCGGCCGGCTGTTCTCGAACTCGTCGAATTCGAAGATCGGCATCAGCTCGATGCAATTGATGCCCAGGCCTTTCAGGTAGGGGATCTTCTCGCGGATGCCGGCGAAGGTCCCGGGGAACTTGACTCGCGACGAGGGGTGACGGGTGAAGCCTCTGACGTGCATCTCGTAGACCACCAGGTCCTCGATGGGCGTCTCGAGCGGCCGGTCGCCTTCCCAGTCGAAGTCGTCGTAGATCAGGCGGCCCCGGTGCTGGTACGCGTCGTCCCAGTCCGGCATGGCCCCCCAGACCTCGCGACCGCCGATCGCCCTGCGCACAAGGGTCGAGCAGGATCCTCGTCCGATCGAACCGGTGGCCGTTGACCGGGTCGAAGGGCCCATCCATCCGGTAGCCGTACTCGATGTCCTCGGCGTCCAGGTCGAAGACGATCATGGAGTAGACGTTGCCGATCCGGAACTCCGGCGGGAACGGGATCTCGACGATCGGCTCCGCTTCACCGTCCCGGAACAGCACCAATTCGCATGACGTGGCGAAGCTGGAGAAGACGGAAAAATTCACTCCGCCCGGCACGAAGGTGGCCCCGAAGGGGTAAGGTCTTCCCACGCGAAGCTTGTACCCGCGATGCTCATGGGTCGGATAGACGTCGATGCGCTCCAGGGGCTTCGCCCTTGCTGGAGCAACACTTGCTGTCGGCATGATCACTTCGTTATCTCCAGGGCATCCATATTGGCGAGGCCGGCTTCCAGGGTGTTGCGGTGGTGGAACAGGTCGAGGAACCCTGTCAGGTCCATGGTATTCCGGAGATCCTCCGACAGCCCGACGAGCAAGATCTCGCCCGCCCGCCCCTTGATCGTCCTGTAGAGCACGAGGAGCATGCGCAGGCCGGCGCTCGACATGAAGGGGACCCGACTCATGTCCAGGATGACCTTCGCGTCGGGTTCCGCCAGCAAGAGGACCGTCTCCTGAACATCGCCCGTGGTCTGTGCCGTCAACTCCCCGGCGAGCTCGACGACCGTTACATCTCCGACCTTGTTGCTCCGAATCTCCATCGATCCACTCCTCAATGATCGACCCGCGCCGGGCCGTCCGGTCTGGCTTGAAAGTGCCTATTCCACGGGGGCGATACGGACCTTGACCCGAACCGGCCCCGTGGCGTCCGGCAGGGAGACGGTCAGGGCTCGGGCATCGAAGCGGGAGTAGGGTTCGTCCTCGATCCAGACGTCTCTGAGGAAGACGCGACCCGGGGGCAGGATGTCCGGCGCGACGCGGAGTAGGTTGCCGGGGAAGGCGTTGGGCTGCGGCTTGAAATAGAGGTCCAGGGGCTGCTTGGTGATGAGCAGGTTGGTGTAGACCTGGGCCAGGTAGCAGAGCTCGAAGGAGTGATATCCGCTCATCGAGTGGCTGCCCTTGAAGCGCTCCGTCCCCATCAAGATACGGGATGCCGCTGGCCAGCACGTTGAAGTAGACGGCGCCGTCGTCGTGGTCGAGGAAGAAGGCATTGTAGAAGGCCGCCGCCTCGCGAGCATGTCGCATCGACTCCTCGTCTCCCAGGACGCCACGCAGGATGAGGTAGGCCAGGATCGCCTGTTCCTGCTGCCACCAGGCCTTGCGGTCGTGGAAGGCGAAGCGATGCCTCTCGTCGCCGGGGGCGATCATCCGCTCCATGACGTCATACCAGCCGCCGCGCTGCTGGTCGCTGCCCACCGCCGGCATCACCTGGCCGATCTTCCGAGCCAGGGCGGCGTAGCTGTCCTTCGGCTTCAGGCCGTACATCCGCATGAGGTTCCAGGCGATCTTGAGGTTGTGGCCGACCACGGCGCGGTCCTGCTGCCACATGTGGACGCTGTCATGGCGCCAGTCCTCGTGGAACTTCTCCTGGACGAACGGGCTGTGCTCGTAATCGGGGAAGTGGGCTTCGATGGTGTCGAAGGTCGATTCGAGCATCGTGGCATATCGCTCGTCGCCGGTCGCCAGCCAGAGGTTGATCAGGTAGGCCGGGGCGTGGTCGCCGACCGAGTTCCAGTTCTTCTTGCGCGCGGTTCTCGCCCAGCGAGTTGCTCGCGCGGGATCGAGGGTCACCGGGTCGATGTGCGAGAAGTAGCCGCCCTTCTCGCGGTCGAGGAAGAAGCGGTCGAACAGATCGACGGTCATCTCGGCGTCGTGGAGGATGCGCGGGTCGCCGGTGACGCGGTAGGTCTGGATCGGGCCCGGCGAGGGCGTAGATCTGCTCGTAGGCCGGGATCGCGTCGTAGTCGTCGCCGAACTCGGAGGCGAAGATCTTGTCCTCGCGGTCGCCGTGGATGTCGATGCCGTGGTACCAGTAGACGATGTTCTCGTCGCGCGTCGTAGAAGCGCATGTGCTCGCGCAGGTACTCGGTGCCTTTCTCGGCGCCTTCCAGGTAGCGATCGTCGCCGGTCAGCATGTAGGCGGTGGCGAAGCCGTAGACCAGGCGGGAGATGGTGTCCGTCTCCTGGCGATAGTTGTCCTTGGCCTTCTCGCCGGTGAGCTTGATCGTCGTGCGGTAATTCTGATAGTCCACCGGCCCGTCGACGAACTGGGCCTTGAGGTAGAAGTCGCCCAGCGACTTGATCTGCTTGACCCACCAGTCTCGCCGCTCGAAGAGGAACTCGTCCGCCCGACGGCCGGCGAAGACGAGGAATTGGGCCTCGAACACCTGCCGATCGCGCTCCGGATAATACGTCCCGTACGTGTAGACGTAACGCCCGGGGGTGAGCAGGTCGATCATCTGGGCGGTGCAGTCGATGTACGGCTCGTCCAGGTTGCGGATGATCTGGGCATATGCGTTTTTCTTCAGCTTGACGCTGAACGGTCGGCCATCGCTCGTCCTGAGGTGACAAATCCCCAGGTTCCGATCGAGACTCGACACATACCCGGCGACCAGGTCGGAATACGTGAAGTTGACACTCTCCATTGATGAATTCCTCTTGTCAGGGCGTCGGGGAACCATCCGATCCAGAGTCCACGCCGAGGGGGGCAATCTCCCGAGATGCGTCGCCTGTCCGGCTCGCCGGGGTGCGGTCTCTAGCTTGATATAGATGATGGCCGCCGTTTTGCAAATCGTTCGGACGTCGATTGCGACGAGACGATCGCTGCCATGGGCCTGGCCGGGCGTCGCATGGAGGACTCGATCGGGGCGGGTACGGTGCCTCGGTTAGTGCCGTCGGATGGCCGAGTTCGATGATCAATGCGCGAATTTGACCAGTCGGGGGTATCGGGTGCGGATCAGCCCCGAGAGATCGTTCAATTGCCCGCTGGTGCTGGGGATGAGGTCGCCGGTCTTCTCGCTGATCCGACAGCCGGAGAACCATTCCGCGACCGCCCGGAGCTCTTCGATCGGCCGCTCGTCGAGCGAGAGGTCCCACGCGGCGGTGTCGCCCGGCGACTCGATCGCCTGCTTGACCCAACCTTCGGGGTCGAGTGAAGGGGTGAGCCATTCGCCGGTTTCGACGTCCCAGATGCGGGCGTTACCGTCCTCGCTGAATGTGAGCAGGCAGTGCCCGTCGGGGGAGAAGGCGAGCCGGTAGACGCTCCCTTCGTGCTTCATGAAAGGCGTCTCCGGTTCCCCGGTGGCCGCGACCCAGATCCGGCTCGTGTTGTCGGAGCTGCCGGTCGCCACGAGCCTGCCGTCCGGGCTGAAGCGCCGCACAGCACGGGGCTGTAATGCACCAGCGGAGGCGTGAGAGTCCGGCCGGTCGCCAGATCCCAGATCTGCGCCGTCCCATCGCTGCTGGTCGTCAACAGCCGTCTCCCGGTCGGGTCGAAGGCTGCGGAGAAGATGGTCCCTCCCGAGCGAAGCACCGGGCCGACCGATGCACCGGAAAGGACGTCGCGGATTCGCAACGTGAGCCGGTCCACCGGGACGACTTCCAGTCGGCCGTCGCCGCTCTTTGCGCTCGGCGGGCGGTGGACGAAACCGGTCGTCGGTCTCGGCATCCGAAAGGCCTTGACGGGGTGCCACATCCTGACGGCCCCCGATTCCGAGGCGGTCAGGACGTGGCGACCGTCCGGGCTGAATCGGACCCGCAGGATGTTGCCCTTGGAGACCATCGCGTGACTGACCGGTGCGCCGCTGCCGGCGTCCCAGACGACGCTGGTGTTGTCGCTGCTGGCGGTGGCCAGGAATCGTCCGTCGGGGGAGAAGGACAGGTGGTTGACCCGGTCGTGGTGGCCCATTCGTCGCGTCATCCCTTCGCCACTGGCCGCATTCCAGATCATGGCGCCGCCGTCGTGGCTGGCGGTCGCCACGCGAGTACCATCGGGACTGAAGCACGCGAAGAGGACGGCCCGCTCGTGGCGGAGTGGCGGCTTCTGCTCGCGGCCTTCGGCCGCGGTCCAGAGTCGGGCCAGGTGGTCCTCTCCGCCCGTCACGAGACGGGCGCTCGCTGGGTCGAAGGCCGCCGTCAGCACCGTCCCGTCGTGGAGCAGTTCCGGGCCGGCGGGAGTGCCGGTCGCGGCGTCCCAGAGCCGCGCCGATCTGCCCGACACGGTCACGATCCGTCTTCCATCGGGACTGAAGGCGACGAGACTGACCGCACTCGGGTGCCGCAACCGGGGGAGGATTTCCCGCCCGTCGCGAGCGTCGCAGATCCGGGCGGTGCCGTCGGCACTCGCCGTGCAGAAGCGTCGGCCACAGGGACTGAATCCGGCGGCCATGACCTTGCCGTCATGCCGCGGGGATCGGCAGACCTCGCGACCGCCGTCAACGTCCCAGATCACCGCGGTTCCATCCGAGCAGGCGGTCAGGAGGCGCGTCCCATCCGGGCTGAAGCTGACCTGGTGGACACTCCCCTCGTGACGGAGAGGCGAACCGATCGGATCTCCCGAGGCGACGTCCCAGACGTAGGCGAGGCCACTCGCCCCGGCGCTGGCCACCAGCCTGCCGTCGGGACTGAAGGCCGAGTCGCAGACCTGCCCCTCGTGGAACCAGGCCCGGATCAACCGTGGACACGAGCGGAGGACCATGGCCAGCCGTATGCGGTGCACGCGAGCATCGCCGTCGGTCGATACGCCCCGAGCCTCATGAGCCCGATTCATCTCTGTGGAGAGTCGCAGGGCCTCGACGAGGTGCGGGAGCGACGCCGGTAGGTGGCCTCGATCGGCGAGGCCCATGCCGGTCTGGACATTCAGGCGCACGAGGCGCTCGACCGCCGCGAACCGCTGGGCCTTCGCCTCGGCCAAGGCCCGGTTGAGCCTGACCTGGTAGGCGATGCCGCCGCCGCAGAGCGCCAGCGCGGCGAGCGTGCTGACCGCGATCAGGGCCGCCGCCGTCGGGCGCCGCCGGGCCCACTTGACGAACCGCACCCACGGCCCCGCCGGCATCGCCCGGATCGGCTCACCGTCGAGGAACCGACCCAGGTCATCGGCCAGCTCGCCGGCGCTGCCGTAGCGCTTCTCCGGCTCCTTGCAGAGGCACTTCAGGGTAATCGTCACCAGTTCCTTCGGCAGTCGAGGCTGCAGGCGCGACGGCGATGGGGGCTCCTCGGTGACGACGAGCAGCAGCGTGTCCATCGCCGTCTCGGCGACGAATGGCGGTCGCCCCGTCAGCAACTCGTAGAGCACGGCTCCCAATGAGTAGACGTCGGCTCGCGGGCCGACAGACTTGCCGTTTCCCGACGCCTGCTCCGGAGCCATGTAGCTGGGCGTACCCACCGCGGTCCCCGTCTGCGTCGCATATCGTCCCGCCGTCGCATGCGGGTCTTTCAGCACCCGCTTCGCCAGCCCGAAGTCGGTGATCTTCGGTTCCCCGTCGGCGGTCAGGAGGATGTTGGCGGGCTTGAGGTCCCTGTGGACGACACCTTGCTGGTGCGGCGTAGTGCATGGCGTGCGCCACCTTGGCCATGAGCGCGGCCGCCTTTCGCGCGGGTAGAGGCTTACCCCGGGTCTTGCCGTCCAGGCTGCCACCGTCGACGATCTCCATGGAGAAGAACGGCAACCCCCCGTGCTCGCCGACCTCGTGGACCTGGACGATATTCGGGTGCTGCAGCGCCGCGACGGCCTCGGCCTCGGCCAAGAAGCGAGCCCGATCCTCCGGGCTGGAGTGACTGCCCCCCAGGACCATCTTCAGGGCCACGAGCCGGTTAAGCGACCGTTGACGGGCTTTGTAGACGACCCCCATCGCGCCGCGGCCGAGCACGGACAGGATCTCATAGCCGGCGATCATCGTGACGGGGTTATCAAGGGTCGAGGACGGCGACAGGACGGATGTCGGGATGGCGGGATCGATGGCCGGTTCGCCGTCACCGCAGAGATCGAGGTCCGACTCCGATAAACCAGTCGGATTGGCCGACGGCTTCCCCGGCGCGATCGTAAGCCATGGGTCGTTCACGTCGTCGACCCGCCCGGCCGATCCGCCGCCGGTCGGTCCGCAGATCGGACAGGCCGATGAAGTCCCGGCCCCCGGGGAATTGTCGCCGTTATCGTGCGGCCACTCATGGCCGCGCGGGCAGATGAGGCTTTCCGTCAAGCGCCGCTCCTTTCGAGATTATTCCCGGCAGAATCCGGTTCGGTCGGCACGGGCCACGGATATGTCCTATTGATTCTCATGGTCGGCTTGCGTTCGGCGGTGGCATCCTCCGCACGGGAAAATGTTGCGGCTATCAAAGAGTAGGCCATGTTCGAAGGATTCGCAGGAACTCGAGGCTAATTCGATGAGAGGACAAGGTATTGCGCCTGGTATTCGCCGATGGTGTCGTTCGGCGGCCAGCCGGCCGGAGGAACTCCGCGAGCGCCGGGCAATCCTGAAACGACTGCCACTGCTGCTCGCCGCGGGGCTGGCGCTCCTGGCCCCGAAGGTCGCGGCCGAGGGGCCTCGGAAAGCTCAACTCCCCGCGCCGGCGATTGAACGCCCCACCGGGACCGCCGAGGTCGTGGCGACGTTCGACGGCGCGATGCCCTACGGCGTCACCGTGTCCCGCGAAGGCCGCATCTTCGTTTGCTTCCCTCGGCGCGGTGACGAAGTGCCGGCGACCGTCGTCGAATTGAAGGAAGGCCGATCGATCCCTTACCCCGATGCGGAAATCAATCGCATCAACAAGGAGTACCCGTCGGAGTGCTTCATCTCGGTCCAGGGCATCTTGATGGACGCGAGAGACCGCCTGTGGATATTCGACATCGGCTATGTCAATTCCGGCATCGCCCAGCCCGGTGGCCCGAAACTCGTCTGTGTCAACCTGCGGCGGAACCGGGTCGAGAAGACGATCGTGTTGCCGAGCAACGTGATATTGCCGGCGACGTTTCTCAACGAAGGTCGCATCCACCTGAAACGCGGCAAGGAGGGCATGGCCCTCGTCGCCGACTCGGGGACCAACGCCTTCATCGTCGTCAACCTCGCGACTGGCGAGGCGTGGCGTCGGCTGACCGATCACCCTTCGACGAAGCCGGAACCCGGGTTCCTGCCGATCCTCGAAGGGCAGCCGCTCTTCATCCGACCACCCGATCGGCGCCCGACGCCGCTCGCGTACGGTATCTGCGCCACGGCCATCGGTCATGACGGCAAGAGGCTGTACTACAGCTCTCTTTGCAGCCGGCGGCTCTATAGCGTTGACGTTGACGCCCTGTGCGACCGGAAGCTGACCGAGGAGCAACTCGCCTCCTACGTAACCGACCACGGTGAGAAAGGTGGCGGCGGTGGCATTCAAGCCGACGCCGAAGGCCGGGTGTACCTCACCAACTACGAGCACAATGCGGTCTTCCGTCGCCAGGCCGACGGGACGTTTGAAACGCTGATCTGCGACCCGCGCCTGCTGTGGCCGGACACCCTCTACCTGGCCGACGACGGCTACATGTACCTGATCTGCAACCAGCTCCACCGCCAGGCGGTATTTCACGGCGGAAAGGACCTCCGCGAGAGGCCGTACTCCCTCTTCCGCTTTCGCTGCGATGGTACGCGGACGTGTCAGAATTAGGTGTCCGGAGTGGGCGAAGACGAGCGTCACCCCGTTCCTCCCTTTTCCTCCTAGAATCGAGATAACATGTTGACACGAGCCTCCCTATCGTTGGCCATCCTCATGATTCTCGGAAATCTCCCGGCGCGGCGCCCCACGCGACCGACGACGATCCGGCTTACATCCCGAAGATCGGCCCGGCCGGCAAGATCGTCAAGTTGTATTCGGGCTTCAAATTCACCGAGGGGCCGGCCGCGGACCGGGCCGGCAATCTCTACTTCAGCGACGTCCCGAACGAGCGCATCTACAAGATCGACGCGAGCGGCCGGATCTCCGTCTTCCGCGAGAAGACGAACCGCGCCAACGGCCTGGTCGTCACCACCAAGGGCGAGGTGTTCGCCTGCGAGATGGCCGGCCGGATTGTGGCGTTCAGCCCCGACGGGCAGTCCGTTCGCGTCCTGGCCGACGGATATGAGGGCAACCGATTCAATGCGCCCAACGATCTGGTCGTCAACAGGAGCGGCGGCGTCTATTTCTCCGACCCGAGCTTCGACGCCCCCGATCCATTGCCGCAAGGCAAGACCGCGGTCTACTACATCGCCCCCGACGGAAAGGTGACCCGACTGATCGACGACCTGATCCAGCCCAACGGCCTCGCCCTCAGCCCCGATGAGGAGACGCTCTACGTCGTCCCCACCGGCCCGGCGGAAATGATGGCTTACCCGGTCGAGGCGCCGGGCAAGCTTGGCAAGGGACGCGTCTTCTGCAAGCTGAAGGACAAGGACGGCAAGCGTGAAGGCGACAGTTGCGGGATCGACGCCGGGGGCAACCTCTACATCGCCACGGCGCTCGGCGTCCAGGTCTTCGGCCCGAGCGGCAAGGCGCTGGGCGTGATCCCGATCCCCGAACAGCCCTCCAACGTGACGTTCGGCGGCAAGGATATGAAGACGCTCTATGTCACCGCTCGCACCTCGCTCTATGCGATGCCGATGGAGCAGGCCGGCCAGGTCTTCCTTGCGGGATCGAGGTGAGGGGCAGCCGGTCCGATTCCTCATCAGACCGCCGGAGATGAGATCACGTTGCCCGGTCGCATCACGCCTCGGTCTCCGGCCGCGGCCGGATCGGGCACCATTGAGGTTGTCGGCCCGTCGGCCGACCTGGGGAGAATCCGACCATGACATCACGAGAGACGCTACCTCCGGGACCGAAGGGAAAGATCGGGGTCCTCATCGAGGACCACTTCGATCCGTTCGAGTTCCGCGACTTCAATCGGTTTTTCCCCGAGAAAGGATACGAGGTCGTCTACCTGACACACCTCTGGGGCCAGCCCTCTTTGCAATTCGGCTCCAACCCGGAGGACAACGTGGTGAAGGAGCGAGTCACGGTGACCACGGAGGTCCGCGACCTCGACCTCGGCGGCTATCGCGGCATCCTGGCGATCGGGGCCTACGCCACCGACCGCCTGCGCTACCAGGAGAAGGTCGCGAAGGGACAGAAGAACAATGCCCCCGCCGTCGTCTTCCTGCGGCGGGCCATGTCGACGCCCCGGCTGAAGGTCGGCACGATCTGCCACGGTCTCTGGCTGTGGTGTGCCGACTCGAGCCTCCTCCGCGACCGGCGGGTCACCTGCTCCCACAACATCGTCTGCGACGTGGAGAATGCCGGGGGCGAGGTCGTATACGACGGGGACGGGACCGCGGACGTCGTGGTCGACGGCGATCTGATCACCGCGAAGCATCCCGGAGTCAACGAGCGTTTCATGCAGATCTTCGTCGAAGAGATCGAGAAGTCCAGGTGATTCGATATTTTCGCGGTCCATGCTGATCGATCCGTCCCGGTCCGGGAGAGGCGCGACGTCGCGATCTCGCGCGACGGGTCATAGGTTCAACTGAAAGGGATAGAGATGCGCGACTGGCAGTCGGCGAGGGCCCGCGGGATCCTCACCTCCGTCCTCCTCCTTTCGAGCCTCTCCGGGCTCTGTGCCGACGCGGCGGGTGAGGCTCCTTCCTTCGAGGTGGAGATCACGACCCGGGCCGGCGGCTCGCTGGCGCCCCGGGATAATTTCGGCCTGGTGGGGATCGAGCAGACCCTCCTGGCCCGGGTGACGCCCTCGGTTAACGGGGCCGAGTTCGAGTGGGACCTGGGCGCCCAAGCGATACGGACCTACGAGCACGACATACAGAGGGCCGACAGGCATCGGCCCATTCCCCTGGAGGAGGCGGATCGGACGAGGCAGAGACTCTCGTTCTTCTGGACGAAGCCGCAGGATGGGGCCGAGGTGAGCGTCCGCGTCCGCAAGGGGGCCGAATGTCGGACGGCGAAGGTGGCGTTCAGCGTCAGGGCCCTTCGCGATCCCAATCGCGACATCTATACGTTTGCGGACAACGACCCGCTCCGCAACCCGAACGGGTTGTCGGCCACTTACGCGATGACCCTCTCGCACAGGAACTGGCATACCGGCCAGAAGATGAGCACCGGTGACCTGCCCGTCTTCCTCCGGTTGAAGGACCGCGGAGAGCCGTTGGTCTGGGGCGACATCGGCTACAGGGACGACCCCGCCCGGATGTGGGGGATGGATTACAATGGAGGCGCGTTCCTGAGGTGGCACGGCGCGATCCTGGAAGCCCACCGGGCCTGGCGACAGACGTTCCACCTGCCGGATTTCGACGCCGCGCCGCCGAACACGATGCCCACCCCGGAATTCTTCAAGAGGGTCCCGGCCGCGAATTCGGCGGAGAAATCGCGGCTCTTCGGGTATGTGCGGATCGGCGAGTTCCAGGACGTGGACGAACTGGGCAAAGAAGTCGTCCACCCCTGGCATAACGTCGGCCACGTCGCCGTCTCCAGGGAGGCCGAAGAACCTCGGGTCGATGACCACAGCGTGTCGCCGTCGTCCCGGAACGATTTATTCTATCGATGGCATACCATCGTCGATAATGTCCACCGCAGCGTCGGCCCGGACCAGGCCGTGGTGACCGCCGTCTTCCCCGAGGACGGGACGGCCGTATCCGACGCGTCGTCCGTCTACCTCGCCTTCGACAGGAAAGTGTCCGCCAACGCGCCGGCATCGAACACGGTCCAGCTCGCGTCGGGCAAGCTCACGGTCAATGGCCGGCCGGCGACGACCGTCACCGACGTGGGAGGGGATCGGTTCCCGTTTGTCCTTTACCGGCTCACCGGCTTCCCGGCCGTCGGGGATGGCCCCGTGAAGGTCGAGTTGACCGGCACGCCCGGCTACTTGGGGACGTCTTGGTCCTTCAGCCTGAAGAAAGGGCCGGGGGTTGACGACGTTCCCGCAGCGTTCCGGCGCAAGGCCGAGTCTGGCTTCGATGCGGCCCGGGCGCGGCAGCGAAAAGCCGACATCGATCGCCTCTTGACTTCGCTGGCCGCCCCCGACGCGGATGCCTTCTGGATCGGCCATCTGTTCCGGACCTATCCCATGACCGCCGAGGAAGGAATCCCGATCCTCGTGCGGCTCCTGGACCACCCGTCGGATCACGTCAAGGGGTATGCCATCCAGACGTTGCAAGATCGCTATGGCGCCACGGCGAAGGCCGCCTTGCCGAAGCTTGTCCGCCTCCTCGGCGCGAAGGCGCCGCGAGAATGGTGGGTGCGGGAGCGGACCGCGCGTGCCCTGGGAGAAATCGGCCCCGACACTTCCGAGGTCATCGCCGCGCTGATCGACAGCATTCGCAATAGAGAGCCCGCGGAGCCCGTCAACCGCGGGAGCATCGAGGCCCTCGGCCGGATCGGTCCGCGTGCGAGCGAGGCATTGCCCGAGCTAACGAAATATGTCGCTTCTCCCGACCCGGAGACCCAGCTTGCCGCCTACCGTGCCGTCGGTCAGATCGCGAAGGTTGGCTGCCTTTCGCTCGAAGAACTGAAGGCGCTCGCGTGTGTCGATTGGAAGGCAACCGACCGTGGTTACTCGGTCTTCCAGGCCATCCAGCAGGCCGGCCCGGGGGCGGCCTTCACCGTCCCGGCGCTCGTGGCGACATACCGACGCGAGCCGCCGACCTACGTCAAGGCGATGATCCTCGAGACGCTGGGCAAGGTCGGGGCCGGCGACGCGTCGGCGGTCCGCCTGCTCGTGGACAATTTGCCGGCACGTTGGGGAACGCCCGGCGACCCGCCGGCGGAGAAGTTCTTCCTGGACCTCGCACGCAATTCCCTCGCCCGGATGACGCCTTCCGACCCGCGAGCCGTAGCCGTCCTCGCGGATGCCCTGGGACATCCCGATCCCGTGGTTCGCTACCAGGCCGCCATCGCCCTGAAAAAGTTCGGCGTGCAGGCAGGCCCGGCCGTACCGGCGCTGGCGGAGGCGCTCAGGCAGGCCGAGGCCACGACGGACCCGCACCAGGTCGGTGCGTACCTGGACGCATTGCGGGCCATCGGGGGGGACGCCCGTGCTGCCGGCGACACCCTGGTCGAACTCCTCTCCGAGCGCTCGCGCCTCTACTACAGCCAGGATAAGTTCTGGACCCATTACCTCCGGGCGTACCTCCTGGTGACCCTCGCGGACATCGGCGTGCCCGATGATGCGAAGCCATTCATCCTGGATATGTTGTACAACAGCGATAAGACCACGCCGCACAGCTATGCGGCGGCGGCGCGGGCGGCGGCGGCGTTGGGGCCGCGGATGCCCGAGGCCATCCCCGGCCTGATCCGTTCACTCAAGCCGGAGTTCGCCGACTTCCCGCTCTCGTTCGATCGATTCTCCATCGCGCTGGGCAATGGCGACGTCTCCGGGCGAGTCGAGGCACTCAGGGCTCTGGCCAGGATGGGCCCGCGGGCGACGGCGGCCATACCCTGGATTTCCGGTCTGATCGTCGAGCAGCCCGCGCCGGATTCGGTCGTACCTCTCTGGCACGAGGAGGCCCGCAAGGCGCTCCGGGCCATCCGTGGGGTGGAGTGAGTCACGAGCGGGAACCAGGGCACAAACATGAACCGACCTCGATCCATTCCTTCTCCGCGGAGGACGGCCCTCGTGAAGAAATCCGCGATCCTCGTCCGTGTCTGCGCCCTCCCGCTGGCGGCCCTCGCTTGCGGTTGTGCCGGACAGTCCAACGCCTCGTCGCAACCCGGTGCGAATGCGGGCGAGTCGCCTCGACCGTCGCCCGCGCAGCCCGGCGAATCGCCGGATTGTTGCAAGGGCCCGAAGCCGGCGGCCGTCGCACCCTCCGGACCCCTCCGGCCGCCCACGACGGTTGCGGATGTGGCGGATTATCGTAGGACTATCTGGCTGGAACCGTGCAACCGCGGGACGGGAGGCGTGCTGGATCTGAACGCGACCGACCAGGATGGTCGGTCTCTTCGGGTGTCCGATCTGGGAGGGCGGCCGATCGCGCTGTCGTTTCTCTACACGCGCTGCACAAACCCCAACAAGTGCCCGCTCGTCGCCGTCCAGATGGCCCGACTGCATCGCCTGCTGGAAGCCGAAGGACTCGATTCCCGAGTCCGCCTGATGATCATGACATACGATCCCGCCTTCGATACGCCGGAGAGGCTCAAGCAGTACGGGCTGCACCATGGCCTCCGCTTCACTCCCGACGTGTTGATGCTGCGGCCCGACGATCGGGAGAAAGACCGCTTTCTCGACCGGCTCCAGGTGGCGGTCAACTATAACGCCGAAGGGGTCAACCTTCATGGCCTCCAACTGTACCTGTTCGACGATCGAGGCCGGTTCGTACGCCGCTATCAGTCGGTCCTTTGGGACAACTCCGAGGTGCTGGCCGACCTGAAACGGCTCGCCGGGGAGGTCCGGTAGGTCGGCCGATTTCCCGCCGGATGACGGCTCGACGCGACCGGGGTCAACGGACAATTCGCGAATACCGACCGACACGCGAGCATGAGAGGAACAATCGCGATGAGGAAGCGAATCAGCTACTACGCGGAACTCGAGGCCGATTACTCACTCCCGGGTCTGGTCAGCCAGCAGGCCGGGGATCGGCTGATTAAGCGAGCCGAAGAGATCCTCGCCAGCAAGGAAAGGGACCTGCCGGCCATCGATCAGGGCTATCCCCTGTCAACGATCGAGCGAGAAAACCGGGAGTGGTGGCCGACCCGATGCGAGGCGTTACGCCGCGGTCGAGGCGACATCCTCGGCGGGGAATGCCACGAAAACTTCGTCTACCTGTGCCAGGACGGCCCGTTCTTCGGCCTCAAGAGGAAGCAACCCCGCGAGCTGCACTGGTGGGCGCTGATCCGCCAGCCGGGGGCGACGATGGTCTGGCCCATCGTCATGTTCAGCGGCGAGGTCATCTACTTCGAATGGACGTGCCTGGACGATGCGACCAACGAGATCATCGCCAAGGGGAACGTGACCTTGCTCCGCCGGGGCCATCGCGGCGGCTGCCACGTCAAGACGGAGCAGTTGACATTCTTCCGCGACGTCTGCGCCCGGACGAGCTGGTCAACCGAGTCGGGAGATGAGGGGAGTTGAGGTCACGCCCGTGCGGGTCCGCGACATCGAGCATAACCTTTGAGGCGGGGGACGCCGGTATGGAGCTTCTCGAGAGTGAGATCATTCACCTGACCGACTGGTCGGGGCACACCGACTTCGGCCAGACGGAGCGAATCGTCGCGCCGAAGTCGGAGGACGAGGTCGTCGGGATCGTGCGACGCTGCCGGGCCGGTCGGCTCAAGCTCCGCGTGATCGGGCGCAGGACGTCCTGGAATGCCCTCTGGCATTGCGAAGACGTCATGATGTCCAGCAACCGACTCGACGCCATCACGGAGATCGACGTCCCCGGCCGTACCGTCACCTGCGAGCCGGGGGTCACGCTCGCCGAACTCCACCGGACCCTCTGGGAACACGGCCTGACCCTCGACTGCTCGCCGGCGATCGACTGGGTGACGGTGGGGGGCGCCATCAGCACCGGCAGCCATGGCAGCGGCAACGCGAGCATCTCTTCGCGGATGATCGGGTGTCGGCTGGTCACGTCCGCCGGGGAGGTCATCGAGATCGGCGAAGGGGATCCGCGGCTGGACGCCGTGCGCGTGTCAATGGGCCTGCTCGGCGTGCTGACATCGATCAAGCTGAGGGTGGTGCCCGCCTTCCACGTCCGCCTCAGGCGAAGCCTCGTCGCCGCCGCCGACTGGGAGCGGTGCCTCAACGAAGGTGAGATGTCCTATTCGCTCTGGTTCCCGCACACGGAGGCCGCGGCGTTTGTTCAGGTCGATGTCCTCTCGGACCCGGAGAAGGCCCGGGAACTCATGGCGGTGGCAACGCGCGAGGCCCAAACATCGCTCCAGGCGAGGAACGAGCATCCGCTGGCCCCCGAGGGTTCGCTTTTCCGGCCGGAGGCCGTCAAGAAGGCGGTGTGCGGCCTGGCCAACTTCGACCCCGGGACCTTCCCGGCCAGGAATCGCTATCTGCTCGACGTCTTCTTCCCCCCGATTGAAGAGGTCGGCCCGGCGCACGAGATCTTGATGTCCTATCGATCGGACCCGATCGCCGGGGCCGAATGGGCCGTCCCGGTCTCGCGCTTCGACGCGGCGCTCGCGGAGATGAAGGAGGAGATCTCCGAACGTGACTGGTTCCTGCCCATCGTCTGGCTCAAGCAAGTCCAGGGCGAGAGCGCGTGGCTCAGCGCGGCCGACGAGGACTGTGTCCAGTGCGGCATCTACCACGAGGTCATCGAGGGCACGCCATCGCATGTGAACGATATGGTCGCCCGCGCCGAGCGGATCATGATCAAACATGGCGGACGCCCCCACCTCGGCAAGCTGATCCGGATGTCGCCCGCGGAGCTGAAGCGGCTGTACCCTCGCTGGGAGGAATTCGACTCCCTGAGACGTCAGATGGACCCGGATGGGATGTTCTGGACCGGGGCCATCGAGGCCCGCTTCGGGACCGTTGACGCGGCGCCGAAGGCGTGAAATACCCGGCCACGTGGCGGGACAGCCCACCGGCCGGCTCGCCCGGCCGATCGAGGAGTTTCCGGGTTGAATCACGGTGCCGGACTCCTTGACCGGCCGGGCGAGCCGGCCGGCTTCAGTTCCCGGGGAAACGATCGCCGACGAACGCATCAGGCAGCGTGCTGCTCCGGCGGGGACACCGCGCGAATCCGGGCGATCACGAGGGTAGGAGATCTTCGGGCTCGGGGCCGGGGACTCGGCCGAGGAGTTCGTTGAACCAGTACAGTTGGTTGCTCACGGCCGTGAGGAACGTACCTCGGTGAGTACCACCCGACACCTCGACGGGTATGATCGGATTGTTCTTGTTGATCGTTTCCTGGTAGTTATAAGGAATTAAGGCGACGGAGGTCGAAAATGCCTCGTCGTTCGTTCCGTAATTCAACTGCACTGGGGTGTTGATCACCCATTGGTAAGCGCTCGCGCTTTGCAGCAGGTTGGCGAATTCGGAGAATGGGAAATACTGAGGGTCCGAACCCGAGACATCGCTCGGGTTGAAGTATTGCGGACGGATCAGTTGCGTCAGGTTGGACGGGATCGTGAGCGGGTCGGTATCGTCCGACGTCGGATACAGCAGGATGTCGCCGGTGATCCGATCAAAACCGAGGTGATTGTAATCCCTCGTGTAAAGTTCTCGACATGCTTCGTAGTACTGTGGGTTCAAGAAGTTGAACGCGAGCCCGGGCTTATTGTCGTATTTCTCGTAGGAGAACGCCGCGATGATGAAGATGCTATTGATCCAGAACGCATCAGGGACAGGGTCCGATGGTCCCCGACTGTTGAATAGCAATGAACTGGTGGCGGCCAGCACATCGGACGGAGCGGATGCCGTCGAGGCCGCCGTGACATTGATGCCAACCTGCTCGAGCTTCTGGAGGAAGGCCATGGTCACCAGGCCGCCCTGCGACCAGCCCGAAAGCAGTAGGTTGCTCACCTCGACGTTCTGGGACCGGATCAGCCCCGACGATTGTCGGAGCATGTCGAGGCAGGCTTGCTGTTCGCTGCCCTTGACGGTGTAGGCCTCGGGTTCGGTGGAGTCGCCCATCCCGAAGTAATCGGCCGCGATCACGACGTATCCCTGGCCGGCGAATTGGGCGACGGCGAGCCGCGTTTCATAAGAGTTCATAAAGTCCGGGCTATTCGGATTCGCCGAGAACGCGTACGAAGGGACTTCGTGCGATCCGTAAACCGTCCCGTGCTGGTAAGAGACCATCGGCAAGGTGACGGGGACGGAATTCGAGGCGTCCGAAGCATTGATGATCGGGATCGCCACGAGGCCGGTGGCCGTCGTCGGCCTGTTCCCCTGCTCGGGGATCACCGAGTTGTAGGTGACTTTGTAGAGTTTGACGGCATATTCTGCTTGCTGATAGGTAGGCAACACATAGGATGCGTGGGGGTTGGAAGTCTCCAAGAAGGTCTGGTTCTGGACGTTCAGGATGTTATCCAGTTCGGCAATTCCCACCTCCCCTATGAACTGATAATAGGCGCCCAGGACCACGACATCATCGCCGTTGACTTTCAGAACGTTGCCGTATTGATCCAGAACGTCATCGGGTTCGTTACCGCGTCGATCCTTGATCGAAGCGTCCTCCGGCATGTAGATCGCCTCGCCCACACCCTGCGTGAACGTCACGTCCTGCGAGCTCACGTCGCTCTTCATCCGATAGGTGAACAGGAGGGTCCTCGTGCCGGAGCCCTTGGCATAGCGCAAATCATATGACAAACCCCCGATGCTGAACGGGATGATCGGCCTCCCAGTCACGGTCACCGGCTGGTCGAATTTCACCACGACGGAGATCTGTCGTCCAGCTTTGAGGGTCCCGGCTGAGAGTTTCTTGAACCCGTAGCTTTGCACGACGGGGCCGACCGCATCGACCAGGATGCGCTTCGTGTTCACGTTAGCCGGAATGACGGGGTCGGCCGCATTGCCGGCGCGGTCCTCGATCCCGCCTGCAACATTCATCAATTGAACGACCGTGCCGTTCTGGACGCCGACCGTGCCCAGGGTGATGCCGTCGTTCGCGATAGAATTGGCATCGATTTTCGTCCTGAAGACCAGTGATCGGGAGTATATCCGAAGCGGATTCGCGACCAATGCGGCTTGCTGGACCTCAAGCCCGATGTCCACCGGTAGGGTCGGCGAACCGGTCACCTTCACCGGTTCGTTGAAAATCACCCTGAAAGTCAGCGCCGCATTCGTGCCGTAAGTCTTGGCGGCCGGAGCCTGGATTGACTTGATCACGGGGCCGGTCGCATCGGCAATCCTTGCAGGCGTCGAGCCGAGCGCGGTGTCGCCCGCGAGCAGTTCCCGGGCCTCGAGTCGCTCGGCCGCGGGCCGGAATGATGTCCGGGACCTACGACGTGAGCAGCCCCGGTTCGAGGACCAGCGGACTTTCGGTGCACGTCTCATGAGCGAGGTGTCTCCGACGAGCTGGTGTGGCACGTTCTGGGTGCTCCCGCCTGCCGTATGGCCGACGTACGGTTCCCCCCGCGGCTGCTCGTCGCTACGCGCCGTCGATCACCGGAATCCGCGGCGGACTCCCTGGAGCCCGGCAAAGAGGCTTAGGACGTCTTTGGATGGGCCTCCCCGCGCACGACGGGCTTCGGCGACCATCGTCCTGCCGTCGATTCACGCGAGACGCTTGAGGTTCTTCAAGAATCCGACACTGGGCGCGAAGAAGTAGTCGCCCCCCTTGAGGGTCACGAAGTCGGTCAGCGAGACGCGGGTGGTGCCGGCGCCGGGATCGCCCCATCGGTTCGGCCACGCCTGACCCTCCGGAAGATTGTTCCGCTGGCCGCTGATGGGATCGCTCCCGGTGCGCGGTTTGAGGAACCCGACCGTATTCGACCAGGCTGTCTGGATGAACTCGAATTGCAGGCCGAGGTCGGCCTGGAAGCAGAGGAAGTGCATCCCCACGGACGTCTTGCCGATGTCCTCGGGCCGGCCGAAATTGATGGAGCGGCGGACGATCCGATGACTCCGCTCCTCGCCCCGCGACACGCCCGGCGTGAGGAGGAGATGGGTATCCCCGCGCGGATTCGTCTTCCGCGTGTGCGCATGAAAGGGGCACCGACTGCCCATTTGATCGTTGGCATGGTCGAAGTCGTTCTCCGGTATACTCCCGCCCGAGGGTTGATCCCTGAGGACGACGGGCGTGCCATCCTTGAACCGGCCGACCGCATACGCCCCCGCCAGGGCGGGCGAGATCCCGAGCGTCCTGGCGAGCGAGGCGATGGCGCGTTCGAACCGCGGCACGTCCTGTTCGAGCTTGCGATAGACGAGGAAGCTGCCGTAACTGTCCTCGCCGATCCCGTTCGGGTCCTTGAAGAGGACGAGGTCCGGGGACGCGGACGGGTCCCACTTCGTGGTCCCGCCGGCCGCGGCCTTGGTGATGTCGTCCTTGAAGAAGAGGGGCTGGCTCACGTTGTGGACGTAGCCGAACGGCTCGACGTCCGCCTGGCTCCGGCTCAGCCAGCGGCAGCCGGTTTCGGTCCAGGTCGCATCCGCGATGCCGGCGAGTTCTGCCTGGACGATCTCGGCCTGCCGCCGGACCTCTTCCGGGTCGTCGCTGGCGAGCAGGGCCATGGCGTCGATCTCTTGCCGGAACTCGGCCTGCCATGTCTCGACTCTGGGGTCGCGGAGGGCGCCCTGCGCGCGACTTCATCCCACCGCCGTTGAAGGAGGCGTCGAGGTCGCGGGGGATCCGCGAGTCGGGGAACCCGAGCGTCCTGTAACCCCTGGCAGTCAGGAAGAAGTTCGCGAAGAGGCCGCCCATGGTCGGTAGCTTGGACGCACGAAACCGCGCGGCCTGGTCTCTCTGGGCGGTTGCGGTGGTCACGAACCGCCGGGCGAAATCGGCGATCCAACCCCGTGCCGTCGACGGGTTGTCTCGCTTGAGGCGGATCGGGATGAGGATGGACCAGTTTCTCCCGTGTGCCTTGAGGATGTTCCCCTGAAGGTCATCGAGGAGCGGCCTGGACCTCGGGTCGCCGGGATCGATGCCGGCCCGCGACAGGTCGATGGGCATGCGAGTTACCTCCTTGTGAGGGTTCATAGCTCGAGCCGGACGAACGGCGCGATCGACGGTCTTCCGGAATTATTCAGATAAAACAACATGTAGTAGCCGGGCGGATAAAGGTTGCGGTTCCTGGGCGCCTCGACCGTGACGGTATCGGCGGCCGGGTCGAGCGTAGGCGGGAGGTCGCAAAGGCGTTGACCGCAATCGAAAGCGTGCGTCACCGAACCCAGCTTGACGAGGACGACCGAGGGCGATCCGCCCTTGTTGCTCTCGTCGAACATGTTGTCAACGCGGAACGTGACCTTCTTCCCATACGCGAGAGACGCCGGGGCACCCACGATCTCGGGCCTCTTGCCCTTCCCCGCGAACAGATAGGGGGGATAGAAGATCTCGAACTGGTGGATCTCGGCGGGGATCGAGTATTTCCCCGGCTCGGCGAAGCGGAAGACGTCGGTCCGAGGGTCGCGGTGAGTGTCGAGGACCACTCGGCCCCCCCTGACGGCCCGGTCGACTTCGACGGTCCGACCTCCCCTATTCTCCGTCACCGACTTGACCTCGATCGCCGCCGGGACCGCGTTCCCTCCCGAGACGAAAATCCGGCCGTCGGGCAGGAGCAGCGAGGTGCTGTGATAGAGCCTCGGCTGGGTCCCCGGATTCATCCGCCTTCCTTCGTAATCGCCGGGGGCGCCGGGCTTGTGGGTGAAGAGCTGCGGAGAGAGGAGTGGCTGGTGGAAGGCGAAGTTTCCGCCTCCCATGATGAGGAACTGCTTCGTCGGCAGGATGGTGGCGATGTGCATGATTCGGACATCTTCCGGGCGGTCGCCGAGGAAGTGGGGGACGAGTTCCCAGCTCCCTTGGGGGTTTGCCGGAGTGGGGACCCGGAACCGTTCGAGGTTCGCCGTCACGGCCTCGGCCCGGAGTTTGGGGTCTGCGGCGTCGGGTCGATGGAGCGGGGGAAATCCCGCCCCGATCGGGCTGCGCTCGCTGCCGAGCACCCCTCCGATCAGCAGAATATCACCCGCGGGCGAATTAGGATCCGCCAGCGCGGTTCCGTAGACGCGCCGATCCGAGAGTCGCTTGGGCCCCAGCTCGAACGAGACCTCGGGAGGGCAACCCGGATGCCTCGACGATTTGATGGTCATGAAGTAGGTGTTGCGGCTCTTCGTGTTGCCCGCCCCCGAGCCATCGCCGGTGATGAACAGGCGGCCGTCGGCGAGCGGGAAGATCCGCGGATAGTGGTCCATCCGGTCTCGCTCGTCCGAATTGTCATCGATCCGGGCGTTGAACGGGCTGTTCTTCAGGGTCCGGATGTCGACCGCCGTCCAGGCCTTGTCCGGCGGTTGCGCCGGATCGTAGAACTCGACGATGGAGCTATTGCTATTGCTCTGGCGGACCTTGTAGCTCAGGCCGGAGAACGAGGCGATCCGACCGTCGGCCAACTCCACCAAGGTCGGGTACCAGTGACCGTCCTTGAGGAGGGTCGGGGCAGTCCATCTCTTGGTCCTCCAGTCGAAGAGATTGGCGAACCGGGTACCGGTATGGTTCATCGAAGGGTAGAGCATCCGGTTGCCGCTGACGAAGAGGACGTCGCCGTCGGGAGTTTGCAGATGGCCCGAGCAGAATGGGTCATTGGCCCAACGAGTCGGATCCTCGTCATCCGGGTCGTGCCCGCTGGGATCACTCAGGGGGGCCAGATGCGGGATTCGCCGCAATGCCTGATAGCCGGTGGGGGGTGATGGGATGCGACGAAATGCGTCCTTGCCGCGCGGAGTGAGACCGTCCGGGGCGAGGTCGATGGCGGGATCGTAGAAGCCGGTATTGTCCACCACATAGGGGTCGGTCCCGTCGACCCCCTGCTCGAACGGGTAGCCTTGGCCCGGCGACTTGGCGGGGTTGTACTTTATCCGGAAACTGCTCCCGTTCACGATCAGGACTTTCCCGTACTTGCCTTCCGGGATCAGTGCGACGTGGACCGACTGCATGCGGTCCTTGAGTGGCGGGAGCGGGGGCACATACCACGCGCCATACTCTTCCTTCCTACCCCAGAGTTCGAGGAGGGTCGTGCTGGCGACCTTGTAGGCGTCTGCGGCGGTGTTCGCCGGCTCGTCGTGCGCCACCGCCGGTATTGGCGGAGACGACACGGCAAGCAAGAGGAGTAGCCCCCTCCTCAATGCCCGGGAAACACGGTGCTCATCGCGATTCTTTTTGAATTTCATAATTGATCATTAAATCTCATCGACTCGCCTGAACTCGAATCGAGAGCAGAACCTCGCATTTCCCCGTCGCCTCAGGGGAGCGATCGCCTTCGAGCCAGCGTGGTCGAGTTCGGTAGCAACTCCATGCCCTCCACCCCGCCGGAGATAGGCGTGGACCTGCGCATTCTGGTCGAGGAGATCTTACGCGAGGGCTCACGGCCCCGAAATCCAGGGCAGCCCCGATCATCGACTCGTCGGCCCGCAGGTGAACCTGATCCGCGAACCGATTGATCCGGACGAAGTGGACCATAGAACGCGGGAGATCATCGGGCAAAGCGGATTTCCCGGGTTCATCGACCTACCTTGAGCGATCGGCTGGGCCTTGCCTTTCGCGACAACGTCAGGGTTCGAGTGAAAGCGAGCAGGTACGCGATCGCCTGATCGGCGATCTCGGGAGCATAGACCCGTTGCATGTCGGTCAGGGCGATGTCGCCCTCGACGAGTTCGACGATGTCCATCAGGCATTCGACGCCGGTGCCAGGCTGCTGCATACCCCGGAGCACCTCGCCTGCGCTGATCACACCTCGTGTGAAGAAGCGGTCGCAGGCGACGGCACCGGGTGCCTAATCCGATCGCCTCGGAATCGCTCCGACAAATGACATGGGAAGGGACTCGCCCGATCGTCAAACTGATCGAGACGACCTACGAGAAGGGGCTTCGCACCGCCAAGGGTACCTTCAAGGGCATCGAGAGCCGTCTCCAACGGCGCAACAGCCTCCCCAAGTACGATCTCCTGACCTGACCTCAACCTGCCTGAGAGAACTCAGCGTCGGTCATGTCGCTGGGATAGGGCTTGCGAGTCGTGGTTTCCCTGCGAAACTCCTGGGTTGGGACATCAATCACCAATCGGAGTTAACCCAAACCCCTGATTCCTGTCCAGAGTGTGAAGATTCCCGCGCCCTTTCCGAGGTCGAGAATGAGTCGGGTCGCCGAGAAGGGATGACGGTCGTGAGGGGGTCTCAACTCCTCGAGATGCTGTCGAATTCGGAGCGGATGGAGTTGGCCCGGGCAATACACAGTGGACGTGGCTCAGTCGGCGGGCGCCGGGCGGCCAGGATCAAGGCCCGCGATGGACGCGGGAGGTTCTCGAACACCTCGGTCAGCGAGGCGGGGCGAACACGTCGTCGGGGAGGGTCTCGGGGATCGCCTCGATCACGGTGCTGGCCTCGCGCCGGAGCAAGAGGATCTCGGCCTGCTCCCACAACCTTTTTTGGGGCACAGGTGAGGCTTCGAGTCGCCGCAGAGCGAGCCGGGCGCCCTCGAGATCTCCCAGGGCATGCCTGGCGAGGGCCATGAACGCCCAGTCCTGGGGCACGAACTTGCCTTCGATTTCGCCGTCGACCCCATCCATGAGCGCGCGGATCGCACCGGCGGCATCGCCGCTCCGATAGAGCAGGGCGCCCATCGTATTGAGCACGACGTGACGCAAATTGCTCGGGCCGGGCGGGAGCCGGTTGACGACGGACTTGATCAGGGCGATGGGCCCCCGGTAATCGTTGACGCCGTCCGGGGCGAGAGCTAATAGGTAGACGGAGTCATTGATGTCATAACCGGATACATTCGGCCCGGTGGTGGTCGTTCCGACGCGGGCCAGGATCCGCGCGCACGCGTCGCGATAGGCGTCCTGGTCTCCGCCGAGGATCGCGGCGAGCGCGCGCTGGTTGGAGATCCTCACGGGGAGGTCGGCGGTCCGCACGTCGAAGGGGGCGAGTGCCCCGGCGGCCTCGCGCCAGAGACCCTGCTGCGCCAGGCGATCCGAATGTCGCCGCGCCGCGGCGAGGTCCATTCCGAGGGCCGCGGCGCGGGTCAAGTCGGCCAGTGCGCGGTCGGGGTGGCCCATCGCGTTGTGGAGGTCGGCCCGACGTTCGAGCGCCTCCCACCGATCGGGTTGATCGGCGAGGATTCGGTCGAAATACCAGAGGGCGAGCTGGTTACGGCCGATGGCCCGGGCCGCCACGGCGGTCGAGATCTGCCAGGCGACCAGCCCTTCGGCCCCGGCGACGCTCGCGAATTCTTTCGCGGCGAGCCCGAAGGCGCCGTCCTCGGCGAAGGCCCGCGCCCGCCGGGCATGGATCGTCCAGTCGCCGGGCCGGGACGCCGCGAGGCGGTCGAGATGCCATCGGGCCGCGAAGGCGTTGCCTTCGGCCTCGGCGCCGTCGGCGCAACGCGCGTGCCAGGTCGCGGCATCGTCCATCGGCGATCGCGAGGCCCGTGGGCCTAGGGCCCGGTAACGCCGTCGCCAATCCGCTCCCTCCAGGGAATGGATCGCGTCGGACGAGGGATCGAGCGTCGCGCCGGTCGCGAGCACGACGGCATCTTCCTCGGCCCGGGGCGAGGGCTCGCCATCGAGGAGCGAATCGGGCACCGGCCATTCGCGCAGGCTCGCATTCTGCACGGCGCCCAGGACAGTCATGCCGTCGCCGGAGAATGCGAGCTCCACCAGGCCTTGCTCGGCACGCAAGGGCGGCCCGACCGGATGGTAGGCCTCGGTCTCGTAGAGCAGCCCGTCGCCGTCACTGGTGAGCACAGCCACCCACGTGCCGGCGGGGTTCACCGCGATCGATCGCAACGATCGGCCCAGCGGGATCACCACCCGGATCGGCCGACCCGCGGCGATGTCCCACTCCCAGATGCCCCCCGGCCCCTGCGTGAGCAACCGGTCGCCGGGCAGGAACGCGATGGCACCGTAGTAGAGGGTCGAGGTGGGCAATCGTTCGCCCCGAGGCCGGAGCGTGGCCGCGTCCCAGAGCTGATAGCTCCCGAGCGATGCCGTCCGCGTCCACGGCTCGAGGAACATCAGGAGGGACCTGCCGTCGGGGCAGAATTCGAGGAACCTGGGCCAGTCCTCCAGGTTGAACGGCTCGCCTCGGTTTGCGGCCGGCCTCCGGATCCCAAAGGAGGATCCGGGGAGGTTGATCCGACCAGCTCTGCGACGTGCCGACGGCCAGCGTGCGGCCGTCACGAAAGTAGGCCAGGCACATCCCGATGCCGCCGGTCGGGAAGTTCAGGGGTGCCGCACCGCCCTTCGCCGCATCGAAGACCCAGGCGGCACTCGCATATCCGGTCGCGGCCAGGGTCCGGCCGGAGGGCGAGAACGCGAGCTGCGAGATCCAGTTCGCGTGGCCCAAGGGGGCCCCGACCGGATTTCCGCGTCCGTCCCAGAGCCGCATCTCGCTCTCCGTCGAATGGTCGTGCGACGCCGTCGCCCATCGACGGCCATCGGGCCCGGCGGCGAGTAGAGGATTCAGCTCGTAGCCCATCGGCATGAGACGCCCCATGGGCTGACCCGACCGGTCAACGATCCGGGCGTCGGAGTGGTTCGGCGAGAGGATCAGGAATGTCTCGGCATCGCGGGCGAACACGGCCTGACCCAGGTCCCGCCCGAACTCGACGCCCGAGCCGGGCGGACGGGCCACCGGTTGCGGGCGCGGCGGGAGTTTCCAGATCCAGGCCGATCCCGCGACGAACACCTGTAGCAGCCGCCCGTCCGGGCTGAACTGGAGTTCCTGGATGCGGCCCGGGTGGATCAGGTCTCCCGAGCGCGAGCCGCCGGTGAGGACGTCGAAGAGCCGGACGCGGCCATGGCGCGTGCCCTGGGCGACCGTGGTCCCATCCGGGCTCATCGCCGCCACGGTGCCGCCTTCGAGGCCGGTCGAGACGACCTGGACGGACCCGTCCCGCTCTCGATGATAGAGGCGCAACGGACCTTGTTCGTGGTGGACGGCCAGGGTCTTGCCGCCGCGACCCCACGCGGTCCGCCCCGAGTTGGAGAGGTTGGGGATCGCCAGGGGGCTCGTCGAGCGCCGAGCCTCGCTCGTCCCAGAATTCGATCTCGTTCCTCAGTTCTGGCCCGCTCCCCGCCCGATCCGCGTTCTTGATCGTGAAGAACTCGCCTTCCGGATTGAAGCCGGCGAGATAGACCTTCGACGGCGAGGCCCAGGAGCGTGCCAGTCGGCCGGTCGCGACATCCCGGAGCTGCAAGCCGCGCGCGCCGAAGGTCAGGAGCGTCCGCCCGTGAGGTCCGAGGGCGTAAGGGATATCCGCCGTGGCGTCGATGCGGATCGGCGGGCCGAGCGGCCCGCCGGTCGCGGCGCTCCACACCCGGATCGTGTCGATGCCGGATGGGGACGCGACGGCGTCCCCATCCGGGGAGACCCGTACCTCCGCCCCGGGCGGTCGGGTGGGGATGGGCTCGCAGCGAGGCACGCCCGTCGCGGCGTCGAAGAAGCGGAGCGATCCGTGGTCCATGTTGATACACCAGAGGGTCCGTCCTCGGTCCCCGAATTCCAGGATCGTCCCGCCTCGGTCGTCGAGGGACACGGGCACGGGCGCGTCGCGTTCCAGGCCCGTCTCGGGATCGAAATGATGGAGCCGTTTCCGGTCGCCCGAGAGCGCATTGAGCGTCCTTCCCTCGGCATCGAACGACACGCAGTGGAACGGCTCGGGCCCGGCGATCACCTGGATCAGCCGCATCGAGGCATCGTCCCAGGCGGCGAGGTTGAGCCGGGCCACCCGCGCCGATCGTGGGGCGATCTCGGGCGCCTGGAGGCCGCGGGCGAGCCAGTGCCGCCCGGCGATGAATTCGCCGCGATCCAGCAGGGCGAGGCCCCGATCGATGGTGAGGTCCGCGGCCAGGCGACGGGCATCGGTGCGCGCCTCGTTGGCGCCGTCGCGCTGGCGGGCCATGTCGGATTCCGCCCGGATCGCCCGGTACGTCTGCGCCGAGGTGAGCACGAATCCGACGGCCGTCGCCAGCACGACCGCCGAGATGAGTCCCGCCACCGCCGGGTTGCGCGCGCCCATCGCCAGCATCGCTTGGCGATCCCGGCGCGGCGGGCCAGGATCGGCTCGCCGGCGAGGTAACGCCGCAGGTCCTCGGCGACGGCCGAGGCCGACTCATACCGAGCCGCGCGCTCGCGCGCCATCGCCTTCATGACGACGGTCTCCAGGTCGAGCGGGATCCGACGATCGATCGACCGCGGCCGGGGCACCACGCCGCGCAAGACGTACTCGATGAGCCGGACCCGGTCCGATCCCTCGAACGCCGGGCGGAGCGTCAACAGCTCGTAGAGGGTCACCCCCAAGCTATAGACGTCGCCGCGGACGTCCGACAGGCCCTGGAACCGCTCCGGCGCGATGTAGCGCAGGGTCCCGACGACATCCCCCGGCTGGGTCAGGGTCTCGCCGTCGGCCTCGAACACCTTCGCCAGGCCGAAATCGGCGACCCAGGCCGTCCCCGATCGGTCGATCAGGATGTTCGAAGGCTTGACGTCGCGGTGGAGGATCCCCTTGCGATGGGCGAATTCCAGCCCCTCGGCCACCTGGAGGCCGATCCGTGCGACGTGACGATACCAGGACTTGCCGGGCGAGGCCGAGCCGCTCGTCGGCGAGCCCGGGGGGGGATTCTTGGCCGATAAGATGACCGGCTCCCGGGCCGGCATGCTCGCGGTCGCCGCGTCGGAGATCGGCCTGGAGGCGGCCTCCATCGCGAGCGTCGCCGATTCGCTCGCGACCCGATCGCGATCGTCGTGGCGCGTCCGCTCGAGCATTCGATCGAGGCTCTCGCCATCGATGAACTGCAAGGCGTGATAGAAGTAGGCGGCGTCCTCGCCCACGCCGAACACGGGCACGATGTTCGTGTGGTGCAACTGCGCCGTGGCGCGGGACTCGCGCCGGAACCGCTCGATCGCCGTGGGCGAGAGCGCCGCCGATCGCGGCAGGACCTTCAGCGCGACGCGACGGTCCAGCGCCAGCTCGATCGCCTCGTAGACCGTCCCCATGCCGCCCCGTCCCAGCTCGCGGATCATCCGGAAGCCGGCGATCGTCGGCAGGAAGGAGCCGTCGCCCGCGTCGGGCGTCGCGTCAACCGTCGACCGCCCCGGCCCCTCTCCGACGGGCAGCCCGAGGCGCTTGACCCGGCCGAGGAAACCCTCGTCCATCGGGGCATCCCCGGACTCGAGGCCGAGGTCGAACAGGCTGGTCAGTTGGTCGAGGACCTGATGGCAAGCGGAACAGCCCTCGACGTGGCCTTCCACGGCCTCGCGCTCGCGGTCGTCGAGCTGGTCCCTCAACATGAGCTCGAGGCGGTGCTTGTCGACGCAATCGTCCATCGGATCTCCTCGGGGCCCGGCGACGGTCACCCTCGCTCAGTCGTCGAGGTCGGCGGAAGGGTCCGCCTCCAGGGTCCGGACCTCTTCCTTGATCATCTTGAGGACATTGCTCTTGGATTTGTAGACCCCGGCGACGTTCGTCCCCAACTGTACGGCGACCGCGGTCGCGGGCTGGCCGTCCTCGGCGATGAGGCGAAAGGCCTCCCAGGTCTTCGGATCGACCCGCTCGCGCACCCGATGCATCGCCTCGCCGAGGATCTCCAGGTTGAACTCGGCCTCGAGTCGTCGCACCAGGTCTTCGCGGGCGGCGATGCTGCCCAGCATCGCGTTGACCTCGGACCCGCCCTCGCCGGGCGTCACGCGCTGGGCCAGCCAGTCCTGCCAGGCGTTGCGCGCCAGCCGCCTCAGCCAGCCGCGAAAGCTCCGCGACGGATCGTACGAGAATCGGTTCATCTGCCGGACGAGCTTCACGAGCACCGCCTGGGTCACGTCCTCGGCGTCCGCCTGCTGGAGGCCCCAACCCCGGCACCAGGCGAAGACCTTCGGGCCATAGCGATCCACGAACTCCGACCAGGCCGCCTGATCGGACGGCGACCGGACGACTTTCATGATCAGGCTGACATTCGTCCCGGAATCTCCGGAGCGTCGGATCATCGATCGCGTCCCTCACGACCCCCGACGCACCTGGCGCGGAGCCTCAACTCACCGCAACCACCGAGGCTCGCACGGCTTGCACTGCGCCCGTGTCGGCCGCGTGTCGCGTGGCGTCCCTCGATGATTCGTCGAATCACGAAAATTTTCGGGGTGAAGGTTCAGGAACATTCGCAATCGCCGGTACTCCCTTGTGAGAGCAACAGCGACGAGGATGGACGTCGGGGCGAACCCTATTGTGCTAAAGCTCTCCGATCCAGGGAAGTCTCATCCCTCGCTGCTTGGTTTTTCATTCGAACATCCGCGAACCTCATCATGACCAATCGGCATCGCGAGGCCAATGTGCATCATCGATCGTGCCGGATGAGCCCATCGTCGAGGGCAGATTGAACCCGCTCCCATGATGGCCCGTCTGGCCTCCCGGATGGGCCGTGCGAATCGCTCGGGGACAACGTGAGTCGAGCGCCGATGGACTCGGGCGTCGCGATCGGGGTGCGCGCCGGGGTCGGAGACCGTGAGCACCTTTATCTTCGAATGAATCTACATACCAGTCGAGGTCTGACCATGTTCAACAAGAGACGTGCGATCGGGTCCAGGAACCACGGGAGGGCCCTGCGTGGCGTCGGCCGGAGCTTCGAGCGTCATCACCGGCTCGCTTTCGAGGCCCTCGAGCGGCGCGAGCTCCTCACGACCGATCTCACGAGCGAGATCGCCACGCTCCTGAAGGATAGCCAGACCTCGACACCGACGACGATCCAGGACGTGACGCTCGGGCCCGACGACTTCCTGACGATCCCCTCGGTCACGATCTCGTTCGAGGGCTTGCAGGACGGCTCCCAGGGCTGGTCGGGCACCGTCGAGATCTCGGCACTCTCGGCCACGCTCGCGGCGGGATCGTTCTCGATGTCGATCGTGGGGGACAGCACGCAAACCAACGGCCTCGGCGGCTCGTACACGCTCGGCGGCAGTGACGGCACCTCGGGCTCGTACACGCTGACCGCGGGCGACGTCACGGCCGACGTGCCGGACGTCTTCACGGCCTCGGCCTCCGACGTGAATCTCGGCTACGACCCGGCCGGCTCGTCCTCGCAGCAAATCGCCTCGTTCGGCACGCTCTCGGCCACGCTCATCCCGTTCGACAACGCCACCGTCTCGCTCGCGGACCTCGCCATCGACGAGAACGGCTTCTCGCTCAAGTCCGGCTCGATCAGCGCCGACTCGTTCGATATTTCCAATATCCTCCAGGTCACGTCTCCCACCTTTACGTTCTCGAACTTCGGCGATGTCGACGGCGCGACCCCGACCGGCACCATCGGGCTCTCGGCGACGACGGTCTCCGCGTTCCCGGGCTCGAAAGCCTTCAACGCGAATGTGACGGGTTTCTCCGGGACTTACACGTTCGGCACGAATGCCGTCGGCCTGCAAGCGACGGACGTCAACGTCGCCATCGGATCGGTCTTCGACGCGGATGTCAGCGGTACGCAGCAAGACCCCCTGTCGTTCGACTACACGCCGCCGACCTCGACGACCGCCTCCTCGTTCGCCTTCACCGCGGGATCCGTCACCCTGACCTCTGGGCTCTTCCCTAACATCGAGGGCACCGCGAGCGACCTGGACATCAGTTCTACGGGCCTGTCGATCGGCGACGTCGAGCTCGAGGAGGCGGACCCGACCAAGGTCGTGAGCATCGGCGGCGTCATCGAGGCCACGGGGTTGTCCGCCGATCTGAGCGGCTTCCAGTACACCCCCGGCCAGCCCGCCGTGGCCGGGACGGTGACCCTCGGCGCGTTGTCGGTGTCCCTGTTCCCCTCCTCGAGCCTCTTCACCAGCTCCGTGACGGGCTTCACGGGGAGTTACGACATCGACACCGGGGCCCTGAGCGTCAGCGCCAAATCGGCGGATATCAAGATCGGCAGCACCACTCAGAACAACTCCACGGTGCCCATCCTGGACATCTCCCTGACGAACAGGCTGACGTTCACGCTCACCCCCGCGGCCCAGGGCGTCCCGGAACAGGTGAGCCTGTCGGCCGGGACCGTCACGGCCACCCTCAATGAATTCGGCGGCATCACCGGCACGATCAACGGCCTGACCGTCGACAACGCCGGCTTCTCGATCGCGAGCGCCTCGCTGTCGACGACGCAAACCGTCAGTTTCGGCGGCGTGTTCAAGATCGAGGCACCCACCGTCACGCTCGACGGTCTGACGTATGTCGAGCAGACCGGTGCTTTCAGCAGCAGTAGCCTGACGGTCCAGTCGAATGGGATCAGCCTGAACCTCGGGTCGGCGGTCACCGCGTCGCTCACCGGGGACGTGACCGCGACGGTCGGCCTGGAGTCGGGGTATTTCTCCCTCAGTGCCGATACGATGTCGGCCACGATCGCCTCGATCCTGACCGTGACCGCGACCAGCCCCTCGTTCACCACCGACCCGGCGGCCCATGGCGGGGATTACGCGACGTTCGCCTCGGCATCGGCGTCGCTGACGCTCGGCTCCGGCGACAATGCGCCGACGATCAACGGGACCGCGACCAACTTCGCGATCGACTCCAGCGGCTTCGTCGCGGGGGATAACTTCGGCGTCACGCTATCGCTCTCCAGTTCCGGCGATGTCAACTGGCCGAGCTGGCTGCCGATCCAGGACGCCTCCGTCGCGATCACCTGGGCCGGGAACGACTTCACCACGAATCCCTCGGTCTTCACCATCGATCTCTCGGCCGACGTCAGCGGGACGCTCGCCGGCCTCACGCTCGCCGGCTCGGTGCAGGACGCCGTGATCAGCACGGCGCTGCTGGATGCCCACCAGTTCCCGGTGACGTCGCTGGGCGGGTTCGGGGTCTCGATCAGCGGCTCGATGTTCGGCATGGACGTGGAAGGCCAGCTCTTCCTGGCGACCCTCCAGACCGACTCCGACTACAACGCGATCGCCGAGGGGTCGTCGACGCCCGTGGCGCATTCGTACCTCTACGGCGGCATCGAGGTCGGTGCCCAGCTCGACGGCGTCGGCGGCTTCGACATCAAGCTCGGCCTCTCGCAGCTCGGCTTGCTCGGCGCTTACGTCGATATCGATGCCCCGATCCTCCTCGACCCGGATACCGGGCTGACGATCTCCAACCTCAACGGCGGGATCAACTTCGACGAGACGCTGCCGACGATCACCGATCCCTCGCAGTTGCTCACTGCCTCGGCGTTCACCAATCCCGGCCAGCAGACGCTCGCCCAGTGGGAGGCGCAGCTTCAGGGGCAGGTCGCGACGCAGGTGCTCGACGACAAGGGCTCTTCCGGCAGCGGCTTCGCCGACCTGTCGGCGCCGATGGAGATCTACGCCGGCGCCACTCTCTACTCCGCCTATGCCTCCAAGAATGCGTTCCAACTCAGCGGCGAGGTCTTCTTCGACACCACCGGTAATTTCGAGGCCAGCGGGACCCTGACCCTCGGCGACGAGCTGACGGTTCAGGGCGGCATCTATATCCAGGCCGGCGGCATCGGCCAGGGCAACCTCACCATCGACGCCTACGCCGACGTCCCAGACCCGGCCGACTCGGGCCAGCCGCTCGTCGAGGTCTACGGCGGCATCAACTTCAAATTCGGCCAGACTCCGACCACGCCCGCGGCCGACCAGCCCAGCAATGCCCTCGGATTCAGCGGGACGGCCCTGTCCGCCACCGCTTCCAAAAATCTCGTCCCCACGGGTAGCGGCAGCTCGTACTCGGTCGAATTCTGGGCGCAACAGGCCGCCACCAATCCCGTCGGCACCTATACCCTCATCAACCAGGGGGGGGCAAACGGCCTGACCATCGGCTTCGAGGATAGCAGCAGCGGCAGCGAACTCTTCGTCACCGCCCCCTCGCCCAGCGGCTCGTCCTCGCCCACGATCACGCTGACCTACCCCACCGACGACCTCTGGCACCACTGGGCCGTCGTCTACGACGCGAACACCGGCGACCTGACGCTCAACGTAGACGGCGGCGACGTCCCGTTCTCCGTCAACGGCAGCACCACGACGGTCACCTCGACGGCCGCCGGGACGCTCTCGACCACCAGCAATCCCTTCACCATCAGCGGGGCGGCCTCCTTCACCGGCGCGGTCGCCGAGGTACGCATCTGGAACACGGCCATCTCGGAGGCCCAGATCCTCGCTTACATGAATCAGAACGGGGTGCCCTCCACATCGGCCAGCATCGCGAATCTCGTCGCAGACTGGTCCTTCGCCAAATCGATCGGGGACTCGGCGAAGAATGGTCCGAGCCTCAACCTCGGCGGCGCAAGCCCCTCGTATGTCGCGGCCCCCTCCTACGTCGCCCACGGCGCCAACGCGGAGCTCGGTGACAGCCTCACGCTCAACGGCAAGACCGACTACGCCACGGCCAACCCCGTGATCCCTTCCGGCACGGGCCAGGCGTACTCGATCGAATTCTGGGCGCAACGCCGCCAAGCTCGGTCAAGCCGGGACGATCATCAGCCAGGGCAATCTGTCGATCGGCTTCGATGGGAGCAACAACTTCTTCGTGACCGTCGGCTCCACCACGGTCGATTACCCGACCACCGACACCCTCTGGCACCACTGGGCCGTTGCATGTAACGCGACGACGGGCAAGGTCACGATCAACATGGACGGCGTGGACGAGAAGACGGCCACCCTGCCGGCCGTCACCACGCCCGCCGGGGCCATCCTCTCGATCGGCAAGTCCGGATCGACCTATTTCCAGGGTTCGATCGCCGAGGTCCGCGTCTGGAATACGGCGATCTCCGACATCCAGATCCTCGGATTCATGAACCGCGACGGCGTGCCGATCCCGGCCGGCGACTCGGCCTACCCGGGACTCGTCGCCGACTGGTCGTTTGACGAGGGCACCGGCTCGTCAACGGTCCCCGACGCCTCCGGGAACGGCAACAAGGCCTCGGTCTTCGGCAGCCTGACCTACGGCCCGACCGTCGTCCATCCTGTCCCGACCCTGAACAACCCGACGTTCACCATGACGTTCATCGATTGCACGGTCCTGATGACGCTCCCGGACCTGCCGAGCGCGTTCTTCATGACGGGTTGGGCCCAGTTCACGGCCGGCGGGAGCTCGTTCGATTTCACCATGGACGGCTCGATCGGCATCTCATCGCTCGGCAGCGCCATCGAGATCGCGGGCGTCGTCGACGTCAATCTCGGGACGTCGCCGTCGGTCTACGGCGCCTTCGCAGTCGAGGTCAACGACCTCTCGGCCCTCTCGGACCTGGGGATCAACGTCAACGGGTCCGCCTACCTGGGCTTCAACACCACGAGCCAGGCGCAAACCGTGACGCTCAACATCCCCAACCTCAATTCCACGCCGACGAACTTCACGACCACGCCGGTGCCGATCACGCTGGCCCAGGAAACGGTGGACCTGCAAATCCAGGGGACGGCGTCTATCCAAGAGGGCGGCCAGCAGCTATTCGAGATCGGCAACCCCGTCACCACCAGTAATCCCAACGGCTACGCCACCCTCGACGCCTCGTTCAGCGAGGCGGCCGGCTACGCGGCGATCGACTTCTACATCAACGGGACGATCTCGATCGGTCCCGCCTCGTCGCCGGTGATCCAGTTGAGCACCACCGGGTTCTTCCAGATCTGCTCCGGCGGCCCCGACGAGGGCCTGGCGGCGGACTTCACCATCACCGGCTCGAGCTCGGGGTCCGAGTTGAGCGACCTGGGGATCGACCTCGGTGGGGATGTCACGTTCACCTTCGTCATCAACACGACCGGCCAGGACATCACCTACACCCCCCCCGCGTCGCCGCTCGCCCCCCCCGGGACCCCTGCGGGGACGACGGTCGACATCCCCGCCGCGCCGCCGGCTTCCCCCGAGTCGGTGACGACGAACTTCTGGGTCGAGCTCGGCATCAGCGGAAACCTGACGATCGATTCCTTCAGCCTGTCCGGCGCGTTCACGATCGTCTTCTCCAACGACGAGTTCTCGGCCACGCTGGATAACGTGGCCCTGAAAGTCGACGCGGGCAGCACCCAGATCCTCCAGTTCGTCGCCAACGGCGGGCTGTTGATCGAGAATCAGGGCACGGAAAGCGCCCCCGATTGGGGATTCGCCCTCGGTGCGAGCCTCTCGCTGGCCACCGGCTCGACCCCCTCGCTCGGCGACGCATCGCTGAAAGCGACGTTCACGTTCGAGGTGAACACGCTCACGGGATCGAACCCGGTCCAGCTCGGCGGCCTCACGGTCCCGGCGGTCCCGACCGGGAGCGCGTTCTTCGCCGAGGTGCAGGCCGAGGGCGACCTCATGGTCGGCTCGTTCGACATCAGCGGCGGCTTCGATTTCGAGTTCAGCGGCAACAGCCTCCTGATCGACGCGAACGGGACGATCGGCCTGGGCGCCCTCGGCACGGCGACGGTCGCCGGTACCCTCGCCTATGACAAGGACGGCTTCTACGCCATCTTCACGGCGACCCTGACCAGCAGCCCCACGCTCTCCGGATTCAACTTGTCGGCCGACTTCGAGTTCGAGATCAATACGACGGACCAGTCCCCGAAGGTCACCGGCTTCACCCTGGCGTCGGACTACACCGAGCAGGACAACCAGACGATCACGCTCAAACCGGATAGCTTTATGGTCGCGGCGGTAGGCGATCTGACCGTCGCCGGCGTCATAGACCTGAAGGGCGAATTCGACCTGTCGGTCAACAGTAGCGGCCTGTCCATCGACATCGACGCCGAGCTCCGGGGCTTCTTCTTCAGCCTCGACGTCAACGCCTTCGCCGAGCTCGTCACGGCCGACGCCTCGGGCTCGGGCGGCCTGGTGCTGGACGTGGCCCTTTCGGCGAACCTCTCATCGTCGATCGGTATCCTCAGCCTGAGCGCGACCCCCGAGATCATCATCAATACCACCAACGCGGTGAGATACGACAGCCAATCGGGCAACGACATCGCGCCGGACACCTACGAGGTGTCGCTGTCGAACGCCGACCTGAGCTTCCTCGGCCTGAACGCGAGCGGGAGCATCATCGCGGGCGTGACCAACGGGGCGTTCGAGATCGAGGTCCCCCAATCCAGTCCCCTGAGCCTCAGCTTCGGCAAGCTGGGCTCGATCAGCATCTACGGTTATATCAGCACGGACGGGCAGTTCGATCTGACGGGTTCGGTCGGCTTCAACCTCGGCGAGAGCGGAGTCGGCAGTATCTACGGCTCGCTCACGATCAACGTCAGCAACAGCGGCTTCTCCGGCTCGATCGACGCCGGTTGCGAGGTCGCCGGGTTCACCCTGGCCTCGGTCCAGGGCGACCTGGACATCGAGGGCGATTATTTCTACATCGATGCCACGGTCGATATCCTGAGTTTCAAGCACAGCTTCCACATCCAGATCGGCCAGGCGCAGCCCCCGACGGTCAATGCGGGGGTCGACTTCTTCGCCGTGCCGGCCAGCGCCGCCGAGTACACGTCGGTCGAGCTCGGTGCCCTGATCGGCAACTCCAACAACACCGCGGCCACGTCGTACACGTGGACGACTTACTATAATGGCGAGTATTATGATTCCTATACCGACAATTCGCCGAACTCGAATTCCCCGACCTCCAACTACACCCTGAATCTCGGCGCACCCGGGACTTACACCGTCTCCGTCTCGGCCGGGGGGGGGTATTTCGCCAGTTCCACGATCAACGTCTACGATGTGGCACCGAGCGTGACCTCGGTGAGCCTGCCGAAGTATCAGCAGTACGTCGCCGGCAGCGTCACCGCGACCGCGAACGTGCAAACGAACGATCCGCCGGAGGACGTCCTCTATGCGTGGACCGTCGCGGAGGACAACGGCACAATACTCGAGCAGACCCAGCCGTCCTATTCGCCCTCATTTACCTTCGTGCCGAACGCTCCGTCGGCGGCGACGGGCTACAACACGTACAACGTGAGCGTCGTCGTCTCCGATGGATACACGGCCTCGACGTCGAACAAGGCCCAGGTCACGGTGTTCAACGCCGATGACATCGTGGTGGACAACACAGCGACCTCGGGCCCGGGCTCGCTCGCCTTCGCCCTCACGTTTCCCAACGGGGTCCCGGTGCCGCCCGACGGCGAGGCGACGCCGTCGTATACGATCCGGATCGCCGCGAACCTCGCCGGGAAGACGCTCCAGGTCAAGACTGGAGGCTTCGGCGACACCGGCTCTCTCACGGCCTTCATCCTGGACTCACCGGTGAACATCACGATCGACGCCAGCGCCGCGCCGGGGTTCACGATCGAGGGATCGAGCGTCAGGCTCTTCGACGTCCAGGATGGCACCCTCACCCTCCGCGACGTGAACTTGACCGGCGGTTTCGCGGAGGAAGGGGGAGCGATCTATGTCGTCGCCAACTCCGCCCTCAGCCTCTATAACTCGGCGGTATACGACAACCTGGCGTATTCGTCGGTCGGCGGCCTCGCGGAGGGTGGTGCCATCTATCTCAACCCCTATTCCTCACTCACGGCCGTCCACACGACCTTCTACGGGAATCAGGCGACGACCTTCTACAGCTCCACCCAGGGTGGTGGCCTGGGGGTGGGTCAGAACGTATCCGACGGCGGGGCCATCTACGACGACGAGGGCTCCAGCCTCCTCCTGATCAATGACACGATCACCAATAACCAGGTGTTCAATTCCGGCGGCGCGAATGACAACAAGGCCGGCGGCGTGGAGGCCGTCTTCATGCCGGGCACGCCAGCCGGTCTCAATCTCCAGGTGACGATCCAGAACACGATCATCTACGGCAATGAGGCACCCGAGTCCGGCCAATCACCGGTCGGATACGACCTCGTGTTCCAGAATGCGCCGAATGGTGCGGTGGTCACCTCCGGCGGCGACATTATCGGCAAGTCCCTGGGCGTCACCGGCAACATCGCCGATTCGACCGCCGATCCGGAGCTGGGCTCGCTCGCCAACCACGGCGACGGCGTGATGACCGTCTCGCTGGGGCCGGGCAGCTCGGCCATCGACGTGGGAAATCCGGCGTATCTCCCGGCGAACGACCCCGGCTCCGCGACCGATGGCCGGGGATTCGCCCAGGTCGTCGTCGACGCGACCCACGCCAACGGCGGCATCGACGCCGGTGCCTTCGAGACGCAGGCGTACGTCGTCAGCAATCTCAACGATTCGGGCGACGGATCGCTCCGGGTGGCGCTGGGCGGCGATGATAACGGCGCCCTCATCGTCTTCAACTCGGGACTGGCCGGCGGGACGATCCTCCTGACCAGCGGCCCGATCGTGATGGCGAACACCGCCCAGATCGATGATGTCAGCGTGACCTGGACCGGGGCCACCCCGCTGATCATCAGCGGCGACGGCAAGTCCAGCGTGCTGGAAATCGAGGGGACCAACGTCGATGTCACGCTCTCCGGGCTCACACTCACCGACGGAGTTTCGGCCAACGGCGGCCTGATCACCAACGAAGGGTCTCTCTCCCTGATCGACGATATCCTCACCGAATCGACCGCCAGGTCCTCGTTCAATAGTGCCGCGGGGGGTGGGGCGATCTTCAACAGCGGAACCTGACCGTCGTCGGCTGCGATTTCGACGACGATGCCAGCAACGCGAGGGCGGGAAACATCGCCGAACCTGCATACGGGGGCGCCATCGAGAGCAAGGGGAGCGGTGCCGCCGCGACGATCACCGACAGCACCTTCGTCGGCGACAGTGCAACCGGCTCCGGATCCGGCGAGGGTGGGGCGATCTACAACGGGAGTGGTAGCACACTCGTCGCGGTGGATGACACCTTCTCCGGCGATGCGGCCTCGGGCAGCTCGGCATCGCCCAGCTACGGCGGCGCGATTTTTAACGCGGGAACGGCGACGATCGTCAGCGGCACCCTCGCCAATGGCAGCCTCACGGGCAGTAGCACATCGGACGGGGCCGAGATCGATAACGCCTCGGGCGGCACGCTCACGCTGTATAACTCGATCGCTTATGCCGGCGCGGCGAGCGGCGGCAACGATGTCGCCAACGCCGGCACGATCTCGGGCGATCACAACCTGATCGGGACCCAGACCGGGGTCCCGGCCGGCGTCATCCTGAAAACGGCCAACCCCATGCTCCTGCCGTTGTCCGTCAACGGCGGTTCCATCCCCACGCAGCCCCTCGGCGACGGCAGCCCCGCGATCGGGGTCGGCAACACCACCGCCCAGGAGACGGGCGGCGCCACGACCGACGGCCGCGGCTTCAGTCGGATCGTCAATGGGCTGATCGATCTGGGCGCCTACGAGGATCAGGTCTACGTCGTCACCAACACCAATGACGCCGGCCCCGGCTCGCTCCGGCAGATGCTCGCCTACGACCATGACGGCGAGCCGATCGAGTTCAGCCCGAACACCCACAACGAGACCATCACGATTACCATCGCCCCCCTCACCATCAACACGAACGTCGCGATCGACTGGACCAATGCCAGCACCTTGACCATCGTCGGCAAGGTCGCGGGATCCAGCATCATCGACGTCGCCCTCGGCGTGACCGCCTCGATCATCGACGTGACCATCAGTAACGGCGACGCGGCGAAGGGGGGGGCGATCGACAACCTCGGCTCGCTCACCCTCACCGACGACGTGTTCACCCACAACGTCGCGGGCGACCAGGGTAGCTGGATGGGCGAGGGCGGCGCGATCGTCAACCAGGGGACGCTCACCGTCACCGGGACGACCTTCACCGACAACAAGGTCGAAGGCTCTAACGGTTCGGGGGCGCCATCGAGAACATCACGGGCGCGACCTTGACCGTCACCGACAGCACCTTCAAAAACAACTCCGTGTTGAGCACGGGCCAGGCCCAGGGAGGCGCCATCGATAACGAACCCCGCGCGACCATGACCCTCTCGAACGACACCTTCTATCAAAACAATGTCTCCGGCAACTTTGCCCTTGGCGGCGGCGTCGACGATTTCGGCACCTCCAGCGTCACCAGCAGCACTTTCTACGACAATTCCGCCCAGGCGAAAAATCCGGTCGACGCCGCGTCGGGGATCGAGGTCGCCGGCACGATGACGCTCTTCAATACGATCGTGTATGACGGCCAGGGCGGTGTGGATGTGTTCGTGAAATCGATCCAGGGCCCCTCCGGCGATGGCAACCTGATCGGCACCTCATCGGGCGTCTCATCGTCGGTCATCGCGACGACGGACAACCCGGATCTCGGGCCGTTCCAGAATAACGGGGGGCCGACCTCGTCGTTCGCGCTCAAGGCCGGCAGCCCGGCCATCGATGCGGGGGACAGTTCGCAGGCCGCCTCGACGGATCAGCGGGGATTCGCCCGGATCGCCGGCTCCGCCATCGACATCGGGTCCTACGAGTATAGTGCTCCCGTGCTCGTGACCAGTGCCGCCGACTCGGGTCCCGGAACGCTCCGCGCGGCCATCGCCACGATCGCCGCCGATCGGCTGAATGTGCCCATCGAGTTCGCCACATCACTCTCGGGTGCCACGATCACCCTGGCCAGCCCGCTGGGCATCACCACCCAGATCTCGATCGACGGCTCGGGCGCCCCCGGCCTCGCCATCAGCGGCGGCGGTTCCACGCAGGTCTTCGCGATCACGCCCGCCGGGAACCTCAGCCTGACGAACCTGACCGTGGAGAATGGATATGCCCTTACCGGAGCCGGCATCAGTAATTCCGGGACACTGACACTCCAGGGGGTCACCGTCAGCGGGAACCGGACCGAGATCAACCAACTCGGGACCTACGGCGCCGGGCTGTACAATGCCGGCACGGCGACCGTCACCGATAGCACCTTCTCTCAGAACAACTCCGGCGGCGGCGGGGGCGCCATCTACAACTCCGGTAAATTGACGCTCCTCGACGACACGATCGCCGCCAATACCGCCGGACTCGGCGGCGGTCTCGATCAGTCCGGCAAGGCTACCATTCGAGACACGATCCTCGCCGGCAACCAACTGTTCAACAACAGCCCGAACGGGGCCGACGTACTCGGCCCGTTCACCTCGGGCGGTCACAACCTGATCGGGGTCTCCTCGGGGGTGCTGCAAGGGAGCCTCGCCCTCACCGACCTCCACGATGTCAATGCCGACCTCGGCCCGCTCCTCTCGAATGGGGGCCCCACGAACACCATGGCCTTGTCCCTGGGTAGCCCGGCGATCGACGCGGGCGACCCGACCGGCCTCCCGGCCGACGATCAGAGGGGGTTCGTTCGAATCCTCAACGGACAGACCGACATCGGGGCATATCAGACCGAGGTCATCCTCACGCTCGCCGCCTCGACGACCACCTTCGGCGGGATCACGACGTTCACGGCGACGTTGACCGATCAGGGCGAGCCGCTCGCCGGACAGACCATCGCCTTCACCAACGAAAACCACTCGGACTTGATCGTAGGCACGGGGGTCACCAACGCCAGCGGCGTGGCGACGTTCGAAGCCACCCTGGGCCTGGCGGTGGGGGTCCATTCCGGCACTTCGGGCATGACCGCAATCTTCGCGCCCGCCTCGAACCGGGGAAGTTTGTATAACTCGGCGACGGCGGCGACGATCGTGGGCGTCGCGCCCGCGCCGTTGACGATCGTCATCGCTAACGCCTCAATGAAGTACGGCTCGTTGTCCCTGCCGAGCTTCACCGGCCAGGTCACCGGGCTCGTGGATGGCGACACCCTGGGCTCGGGGGTGACCGTGAGCTACTCGACCACCGCCAGGGTCGGCAGCGACGCCGGTCAATATGGGATCCTCGCCACGGTCGGCGGCAGTGACATCAGCAATTACAAGGTCACCGTCGAGCCGGGAATCCTGACCATCCTGCCCGCCACTCCGAGGATCCTCTGGGCGGCGCCGAACGCGATCACCTATGGCACGCCGTTGGGCGCGGCCCAGCTCGACGCGATCATCACGGCCACCGATGGAGGCGCCGTGACCTACTCGCCGCCGCTCGGCACGATCCTCCCAGCCGGCAACGGTTACACGTTGACGGTGAACATCGCCGCCACCAAGGACTACGTCGCGGCCTCCGACTCGGTCTCCCTGAACGTCAACCTCGCGCCCCTGGTCATCACGGCCGAGAACGCCGTGATGGTGGCCGGCGGCCCCATGCCGGCCTTCGCCGCGATCTACAACGGCTTCGTCAACGGGGATGGTCCATCGAGTCTCACGACCCCGGTCACCTTCGACCCGACCTCCGACAGCAGCAGCCCTCCGGGCCAGTACCCGATCGGGATCGGGGGGGCGACCTCGCCGAATTACGCGATCCTGTTCATCGGCGGCACCCTCACGGTCGAATCCGCCCTGTCCCAACCCTCGGTCGCGATCTCCGACCCGAGCGGACCGTACACCGGACAGCCGGTCCAGGCCGTGGCGACGGTCACGGGGATCAACGGCATCCCGGGCTCGAGCCTGGAAGGCGTCAGCCCTTCCGTGGCCTACTACGCGGGGACCATCGCCACCGGGATGCCGTTGCCAGCCCCTCCGACCTCGATCGGGGCCTATACCGCCGTCGCGTCGTTCCCCGGCAGCACCGACTATACCAGCGGCTCGGCCCAGCTCACGTTCGACATCACCCAGGCGACTCCGACCTTGAATGTGCTCGACTCGGGCGGGACCTATGACGGCTCGGCCTTCCCGGCCACGGTCACCGTGTCGGACGTGCTGGGCAATACGGGGACGAGCCTGGAGGGCGTCACGCCGACCCTCGCGTACTATGCCGGGACCTCCAGTTTGGGCACGCGACTCTCGGGCGCACCGACCGAGCCCGGTACTTACACGGCCGTCGGGACTTTCGCCGGCAGCGCCGACTACACCTCAAACACCGGGCAGGCGACCTTCACAATCGCCGACGCGGTGCCCAGTCTGTCGGTGAGCGATGCGGGTGGCACCTACGATGGCTCGCCCTACCCGGCCTCGGTCACGCTCTCGGGGATCGATGGGGTGCCGGTCTCGAGCTTGGGCGGAGTCGCACCGGTCCTCTCTTACTACTCCGGGACCACCCAGTTGTCGGGCGCCCCGAAGGCCGCCGGGACCTACGTGGCCCAGGCCAACTTCTCCGGCGGGGGCGATTATGCCGCCAATTCGGCCCAGGTGACCTTCACGATCGCCGACGCAACGCCGAATCTTTCGATCAGCGACCTGGGCGGGCCGTTCGATAACTCGCAGTACCCCGCCAAGACGTCGATCTCGGGCACCACCGGGCTCCCAGGGGCGAGCCTCGAATCGACCTCTCTTTCCGTGACCTACTACGCCTCGGACGGGACGCAATTGCCCTCGGCCCCGACCACCGCGGGCAACTATACCGCGATCGTCTCGTTCCCCGGCAGTGCGGACTATAGCACCGCGAACAAACGGGTCACGTTCACGATCGCGCAGGTCACCCCGACGGTCTCCATCAGCGCCCCGGGCGGCACCTACAACGGCTCCGCCTACACGGCCACGGCGACGGTCACCGGGATCGATGGGAATCCGGTCGCGACGCTGGAAGGAGTCGCCCCGACCCTGACCTATTACGAAGGGCCGACCGCCACCGGCACGCCGCTGGTCACGCCACCCACGGAGGCCGGCACCTACACCGTCCAGGCCGACTTCGCCGGCAGTACCGACTACACCGCGGCCTCGACGACCGCGACCTTCACCATCCTCCAGGCCCCGCTCAGTTACACCGTCACCGACGCCTCGCAGCTCTACGGCGACTCTACCCCGACCCTCTCGGGGAACTTCACCGGACTGGTCACCGGCGACTCGATCACCGCGACGTTGTCGACGGATGCCACGAGCCTCAGCCCGGTCGGGAATTACCCGATCACCGCGACCCTCGTCGATCCCGACGGCCTGCTGGCGAACTACGCCGTGTCGATCACTCCGGGCACGCTCACGATCGATCCCCAGACCCTCACCGTCACGGCGACCGATGAGGACATGAACCACGGCGGCGCCCTGCCGTTCTTCGGCTATGGCATCCAGGGGTTCGTGAACAACGACGGGGATTCGGTGATCTCCGGTTCCCCCGCTTTCACCACCACGGCCACCGGCGCCAGCGGAGCGGGCCAGTATCCGATCGATGTGAACGTCGCGGGCCTCTCGGCGACCAACTACGTCTTCAACTGGGTCCCGGCCACGCTCACGGTGCATCCGGTGGTCGAGGACGTCCGGGTGCTCTGGGGATCGCAATCGATGTCGATCCTGGGGCTGACGCGCGACCTGCCGTTCGCCGACATCACGGGCCTGGAGGTGATCTACAGCGATCCGATCCAGTCCCCGTCGCTCTCGGCGATGGGGCTGTCGGCCGTCTCCGGGACGGCCACGCCGCCGGGTTTCCAGGGCGTTTCGCAAGGGCCGGCCGGTGCCAACGAATACATCTGGTCGCTGCCGGCCACGACGCCGCTGGGCGTGGATATGCTCACGGCGACCCTGAATCCGTCCCAGATCTCGGCGCTGGTCAACGGCAATGCGATCGGCCTGGGGGGTACGAACGCGTTCAATCTCGACGTCCTGCCCGGCGACTACAACGGCGACCGCACCGTGACTACAACCGACGCGATCGCGATTCGCAACGCGATCGCCACCGCGAACGTCTGGGCCGACCTCAACGGCGACGGCGTCGTGAACGCCAGCGATGTGACGATCGCACTCAGGAATTCGGGCACCAAGCTTCCCGCGTCCCGCTAAACCCTTCGATCCCGTCGGCTTCCGGAGTATCTCCCATGATCCATCGATGCAGATTCGTACGGCGATTGATCGCGACCGCGACCGTCCTGCTCGCGGCGACGAGCACCCACGGGGGCAGCGTGACGATCGATATCGGGACGCCGACCTATTTCGGTCCGGGCACCCAGTTCGGCACGAATGAGTATGATTCCGATTTCACGCTGACCAACGGGACGACGTCCCCGATCGCGATCGCCGGCTTCTTCCTGGGCTTTACCAGCTCCGACGTCCACCTGGCGGGATTCGACGACGCCACGGATCAGGTCGGTAATTACATCTTCGCGAATAATAGTTTCCTGGATAATTCCCCTTACACGGGCGACGCGAGTATCCTGATCCCGAGCCAGTCGTTCCCCAATCCTCCCGACGGGGCGACCGATCTGGCGATCGCGGGTGCCACCTTGTTGGCTCCCGGGCAGACCGTGGGCCTGGCGCGCGTTTACTTCGACTACGACGCTACGTACACCCCCACGGTACAAACCCTGGCGCTGGTGACCGATCCGACCAGCCCCTTCTTCACCCAATTCTCCGACGAAAATGCGAACCCACTCGTCGCTTCGATCATGGCCGTCGGGGGTGGCACTTATGATGTCACGATTGCCGCGGTTCCAGAACCGACCGCTGTGCTGATGACCTCCCAGGTACTCCTGCTGATCGCGGGATTTGTTGCATGGCGAAGAAAGCGGCAGCCGGCTGAAGTGTAGGAACTAATGCTTCGCCGACGCCCTGACGGGGCCTTGTGCTCGGTAATATGCATGGCTACTTATGGTTGGAAACCATCCGTCGGCGTCGCTCGCACGGACGGTGGGACTGTGTCCCAGATTCGCACCGTGGAGTCTCCGAAAGCGGAAGCCAGCCGGGTACCGTCCGGGCTGAATGCGACGGCGTGGACGTAGGCCGCGTGCCCCCGCAGCTCGCAGACCTCTTGCCGGTTGGCGAGGTCCCACAGGCGGATGGTGTTGTCGCCGCAGCCCGTCGCCAGGCGGTTACCCTCCCGACTGAATGCCAGGCCGAGCACCCGGTTCCCGTGCGGCAAATCCGCCAGTTTGTGGCGTGTGTGGGCATCCCAGAGGCGTACGTTGCCGCGTAGCGAACAGGCGGCGATCAGGCGGCCGTCGGCGCTGTAGGCGATCCGATAGCCCTCGGCATCTCCTGGTAGGACTTCGACCGCGGACCGGGTCGCCACGTCCCAGAGGCGCACCGTCCTGTCGAATCCCACGCTGGCGAGCCGGCTGCCGTCGGGGCTGAAGGCCACGTCGAGGGCGGACCCCTTGTGCCCCCGCAGCACGCCGGCGGGCTTCCCCGTGGCCACGTCCCAGAGCCGCACGGAGCCGTCCCGACTCCCCGAGGCCAGCAGCGTGCCCGACGGGTTGAAGGCCGCCCTCGTGTCCCCGGTCCAGTCGCCGGCGGGGGCCGTGAAGACCCGGGCGGGCTTGCCGACGGTCAGATCCCAGAGGGTGATCGTGTCGCCACGTGTGACGGTGGCAAGCTGGCGGACGTCCGGGTGCCAGGCCACCGAACTGACGATGTTCGCGGGCGGATGGCTGTGGTCGTGTCGCAACAGGGCGATTTGCCGGCCGGTCGTCGCATCCCAGACCCGCACCGTCCCGTCCCAGGCAGCGGAGGCCGCCCGGTCGCCGTCCGGGCTGAAGGCGACATCGTAGACGAAGCTCTCGTGCCCGCGGAGGATCCCGTTCCGCTCCGCCAGCCCCATGTCCCAGACGCGCGACTCGCCGTCGGTCGAGCGCGACACCAAGAACGCGCCACGCGCCGCGAACGCCTCGCCGCAGACCTCGGCCGTGTGGCCGCGGAGGACGGCGATCAGGTCGCCGGAGATCGCGTCCCAGAGCCGAAGCGTCTGATCGGCCGAGGCGGTGACGATGCGATTGCCGTCGGGGCTGAAGATCGCTAGCCACAGGCCCTCCGTGTGGCCGCGGAGCGGCGCGATCGGCCGGCCAGTGACGCCGTCCCATAGCCAGGCCGTCTGATCGAAGGAGGCCGAGACGATGCGACGACCTTCGGGGCCGAACGACACCCATCGGATCGTATTCTTGTGGCCCCGCATCTCGTCGATCGGCCGGCCGGTCCCCGCCTCCCACAGGCGTACGATATTGTCCGGATACACGCCTCCCGCGGCGAGTCGCGATCCGTCGGGACTGAAGGTCAGGGCCCCCGAATACTCCACGTCGCCGGGCAACACGGCGACCTCCCGGCCGGTGACCCCATCCCATAAGTGGACCGCCTTCTCGCACGCCCCATGGGAAGCGATTCGCCTGCCGTCCGGGCTCACCTCATCAAGCCGATTTTTCCCAGATGGGGTCACGCCTCGGAACGGACAAAAATGCCTGGCGCCCTCCAGTTCGGCGCGCCAGGACCCGCCCCCAATTTGCCGGAGGTTGTGACCTGGCGGTCATGCCGGCACAATCTTCCGGAACGTCAGGTTGATCCGTTCCCCGACGTCCTCCTTGGTTTTCGGAACATCGTGCTTCCAGAACTGCTGCAGCGTTCCCGCCATGATGATCAGCGTGCCGTGTCCGACGGGAAACGTCCTGGTTTCCCTGGTGGTGTTGTGGCGGATCCGAAACAGCCGCGTCGCGCCCAGGGAGAGGGAACCGATGACATTTCCCATCTCGGGTTCGTCATCGGCGTGCCAGCCCATGCTGTCCGACCCCGACCGATAGCGATTCAAGAGGCAGTAGTTATACTCGCCTTGGACCGCCTCGATCTTCTCCTTGATCTCCAGCAAGGTGGCTGTCCAGGGACGCGCCACGTTCACCGTGCCGGAATATCGATAGGTGACGCCTCCATCGCCGTAGGATGCCGTGAGCCGCGGCTGCATATGGCCGAAGACTCCAGGCTTCTGCTCCCAGTCGCATCGGTCCGTCAACTCGACGAAGTAACGGCTAGCAAGGTCGGGCGGCAGGAATGCCTCGCCATAGATAACCAAACCGCCATCGGTCAGCGTGATGGTTTCCATCGGTCGTCACCCCAACTCTGGTACGGCCCCACTCGCCGGACGAATCACCCACCCCGTAGATCGATCCGGCCTTCCCGGATGGGTTCTCCCATCTCACGACCTCGAATCCGGACCACCGACCCATTGAGGCGTTCGCAGATCCCGTCCCACAGGAGCTTCCGTGCCTCCAGCGCTCCTACGGCCGCATCCTCGGCGGATCGCCAGCGGGCGAGGTCGTCGCCGCAGAGGTCTTCGACCAGCCTCTCGGCCATCGGGCCATGCTCACCGTCGTCGAGCTCGATGTGCCGATCCAGATAGTACCGGAAATCCTCGAGGCCACCGTCGGCAACCTCGGCCAGCTCGTCGACGATGCGGCGGAAGACGTCGGGCAGGAGGTCTTCACGTCCGAAGGCGAACCCGGATGCGATGGCACAAACCTCGCCTCGATGGATCGTCTCGAAGGTCTGGCCGACGAATCGGCGAACCGTGTCGGGGACTCCGGCGGTTTCGATTGCGCGAATCACATCCCCACCTTTACGGATCTCCTCGACAAGGCGATCGATCGGATCGGTATCGGCACCGATCTTCCTCATTGCCCCGAGGTAGAGCTCGAAGTGGCTGGCATATCCGCCGTGCCCGTTTTCGTCCGACTCCTCGGCGAGCACGATCTCGTTGATCAAGCGGCAGGCGGCGGGGTTTGTCGCTGGGGTCCAGGGTACACCGACGCAACAGAGCCGCCGCTGCAACGCCTTCAGCAACGACATGAAGTCCCATACGGCGAAGACGTGGTGTCCCATGAACACCCGCAGGGCGTCGAGGCCGTCGATCCTCTCGTAGACCGGGTGAGCCAGCAGACCTCGGCGTTGCGGAGCGATTCGGGAACGAATGCGATCGATTCGGGGTGAGGTCACGAGGGCGTCCAGTCGAGAGATTGAAATCGGGTGCCAATTTATTGTAGGCACGAGGCTACTACTCGCTCAGCCCGATTGATCGTCAATCCGCGATGGCTCCGGTTCTGGAATGACCGGGTGGTACGCCGCCCAGACTTTCGATGGGATGTCGTCGGACGAACGGGGATGAGCGGCGATGGCGGGCGTCATCGCGAGCCCGCACCGGCGATCTTATCCAGTGCCTCGCGAGCTTCCTCGACCTCCGGCCGGGCCAGTTGCTCGACCACCTGCCCATCGAGAAGGAATACCAGGTTGGGCCAGAGCTTCACGCGGAACGATCGCCCGAGCGGCCGGCCCGGGCCGTCTTCGACGCGGATGTGGCGAACCCCCGGATAATCGCGCAGCAACCCGGCCAGTTTCGGCGCCAGGGCCTGGCAGTGCGGGCACCAGCTCGCGCCGAACTCCAGTAGGACAGGGCCGGTCGTCCCGTCGATCTCGTCGCGACGCGGTTCGCGTTCCGATTCGTCTTCCGCGAGCATGGCACACCTCCTCGAGACCGTCACCCATCGATCTTGCGGGACAGCCGCCGCAAAATCAATGCCCACTCGGCTCCGGGCTTGGATTCGCCATTGGATCAGCGTAAAACTCTGTAACCATCGGCGTCCATAGGAGTGGTCGATCGCCACGAAAGACTGCGCGAAGAGAGTTCAGGCAATGATACCGATCTGCACCCTGATCATAGCCCTGGCGACCACGATGGCCGGGGCGGCTTCATCGGCTCCCGCGCCGGCGGGACGGCCGGCGCGACCCAATATTGTCGTCATCCTCGCCGATGACCTCGGCTACTCCGACCTGGGTTGTTACGGAGGCGAGATCCGGACCACCCACCTGGACGGGCTGGCCGCCGGCGGGTTGCGATTCACGCAGTTCTACAACACGGCGCGGTGCTGGCCGACGTGCGCGGCGGTCCTCACGGGTTACTATGCCCAGCAAGTCCGTCGCGATACGGTGCCCGGCGTGAAGAGCGGCGCGAGCGGCATGCGCCCGAAATGGGCGAAACTTCTCCCGGAGATGCTCCGGCCGATGGGCTATCGGTCGTACCACTCGGGCAAGTGGCACGTTCAACGGGATGCCGATGGCGGCTGGGTTCGACCGCTCCTATTATCTGGAGGACGTCGGCCGCTACTTCCGCCCGCGCGTCCTCTTCGAGGACGATCGGAAGCTCCCGCCGGTCGAGCCGGCGAGCGGATACTACGCGACGACCGCCATCGCCGATCATGCGATCGCGTATCTCGGAGAGCACGCGTCGAAACATCGTGACCGGCCGTTCTTCCTCTATCTCGCGTTCAACGCGCCGCACTTCCCCTTGCAGGCACCTCCGGACGACATCGCCCGTAACCGCGATCGGTATCGAGAAGGCTGGGAGGCGGTCCGCTCCCGTCGTTGGAGGCGGATTCAGGACCTCGGATTGGTCCACGGCCGCCTCTCGGACTTGGAGCGCGACGTCGGCCCGCCCTATGACTTCCCGGGCGTCCTTGAGACGCTCGGACCCGGGGAGGTCAACCGGCCCGTGCCCTGGGCCTCGCTGACCGAAAAGCAGCGCGCGTTCCAGGCGACGAAGATGGCCATTCACGCCGCGATGGTCGACCGGATGGACCTCAATATCGGCCGGGTCCTGGATCAGCTCCGCGCGATGGGAGCGTTCGAGGATACGCTGATCGTCTTCCTGTCCGACAATGGCGCCAGCGCGGAGATCATGGTCCGCGACGACGGCCATGACCGCTCGGCATCCCCCGGCTCGGCAGAGACGCACCTCTGCCTCGGGCCGGGCTGGTCGTCCGTGGCCAACACGCCATTCCGCCGTCACAAGACCTGGGTCCACGAAGGGGGCATCGCGACTCCCCTGATCGTCCACTGGCCCAGGGGCATCGCGGCCCGCGGCGAACTCCGCCACGACCCCGGCCACGTCATCGACCTGGTGCCGACGTTCCTGGAGGCCGTCGGGGCGACCGGGATCGAGCCCGTCGGCGCCCCGACCGTCCCCCCGCGGCCCGGCAAGAGCCTCGTGCCGGCGCTCGCCCGCGACGGCACGGTCCGACACGACGCGATCTGGTGGGCGCACGAAGGGAACCGTGCGATCCGCGTCGGAGACTGGAAACTCGTCGCGGCCGGCAAGGACGGCCCCTGGGAGCTCTACAACCTCGCCGCCGACCGCACCGAGACGCGCGACCTCGCCCGGCAAGAACCCGCCAGGGTCCGCGAGCTGGCCGGACACTGGGAACGCCTTCGAGACGAATTCGTTGCAACCGCCCGCGATGATCTCGAGACCACTCGAACCGACAGGCTGCCCAGGCCGTAGCGATGCCGAGCGATTTGTTTAACATTGCCGGAGTCCAGCTTCGGTCACGATCGACGGATGCGGTCAAAGGATGGAGGATGGGTGATGAGAGATGACGCGAGGTCTCGGCCGGGAGGATGGGATCGCCGCGCGTTCCTCGTCGCCTCGGGCGCGGGCCTGGCCGGGCTGGGGCTGGGACCGATCGCCGAGGCGAGCCGGGCCGTCGGGTTCGGGGACATCGCCTCGCGGGCCGACTCGACGATCTTGTTCTTCCTCTGTGGCGGGGCATCGCATGTCGATACCTGGGACCTCAAGCCGGATGCGCCGGCCGAGTACCGCGGGCCGTTCCGGCCGATTGCGACGTCGGCGACGGGCTTGCGGCTCTGCGAACACCTGCCGATGGTGGCGCAGCAAGCCCATCACCTGGCGGTCGTCAATTCGGTCGGCGCCTCGGTCAATACCAACGACCACCACGCCGGCTATTATTACAACTTGACCGGGCACATCCCGGACGAGAGCTTCCGGACACTCGCGAACGACCGGACACCCCGCACCGACGACTGGCCCTACATGGGCTGCGTCGCCGCGTCGCGACGGCCGCCTCACCCGCATCTACCCAACGCGATCACGCTGCCGCACCGCCCGAGCAAGGCCCCGTACACACGACCCGGCCAGTTCGCCGCGCGACTGGGGATCGAGCACGATCCGCTCTACGTCCACGGCGATCTCGGCCAACCGCTCCGCTTCCAGGCACCCGCCTTGACCCTCGTTGGGGAGATCACCGCGCAAAGGCTCCAGGACCGCCGCAGCCTGCTCGCGGCCGTCGACGGGGCGCGGCGGGACCTCGATCGGGGCTCGCGGAGCAACGCCTGGTCGGGCCTCCAGCAACGCGCCTGGGGCCTGCTGGCCTCGTCTCGGACGACCGCGGCATTCGACGTCGCCGCCGAGCCGACAAGCGTCCGGGAGCGTTACGGTCAGACCATCAACGGCATGAGCCTCCTCTTGGCCAGGCGGCTGGTCGAGGCCGGCGTCCCGTTCGTCACGGTCTTCTGGAAGGAGAACGAGGCCATCGCCTCCAAGTGCAAGAGTGCCGGCGGCTGGGATACGCACGGCAATAACTTCAACTGCCTGAAGGAGGATCTGCTGCCGGAATTCGATCGGGCCTTCTCGGCGCTGATCGAAGACCTGGCCGCGCGGGGATTGCTGGCGCGGACGCTGGTCCTCGTCACAAGCGAGATGGGCCGGACGCCTAGGATCGGCGACCCTCGCTCCGGGGGCACGACGGCGCGGGCCGGGACCACTGGACCCATTGCATGAGCAACCTCCTCGCCGGAGGTGGGATTCGCGGCGGCCAGACCTACGGGGCCAGCGACCGTCGCGGCGAGTATCCGGCCCGACGCCCCGTCACGCCCGCCCACATCGCCAGGACCGTCTATCACGCGATGGGGATCCATGACCTCACCGCCACCGCCAACGACGGTCGCGTCTACAACCTGCTCGAAGCGGGCGAGCCCTTGATCGACCTGTTCTGATCGCCGTGCGAGCGGCGACATGCCCTGAGGGTGAATTCATCCTCCTTGTCTTTGGATTACGGTCGTGATATGGTTCCTCGCAAGAATGTGGAAGCATGGATCGGGGCGAGGCGCGTGCGGGAGCGGTTTGCTCATCAGGTCGTTGCGGAGATCGCCCATGCGATATGCAGCCGGTCACAAGGAGCAGACGCGCGGGAGGATCCTCGAGGCGGCGGGCAAGGTCTTCCGCCGCGAGGGGTATCATGCGGCGGGCGTGGACAAGGTCATGATGGAGGCGGGGCTGACGGCCGGCGGGTTCTACGCTCACTTCGAGTCCAAGGAGGCACTCCTGGCCGAGATGCTGGCGCCGGCCGCGGCCGGCGTCGAGCTGGGCCGGGATCTCGAAGGCGTGGAAGGTCCCGCGATGGTCGAGGCATTCGTCGATGGCTATTTGAGGAGGTCCCACCTCAATAATGCCGAAGGCGGGTGCCCACTCCCGGCGCTGGTCTCCGAGGTCGCGCGGACGGGTGAATCGGTCAAGGCGAGCTTCGAGTCGATCGTCCTCGGCCTTGCCGCCCGGCTGCGCGGCCAGGACGGTGAGGCTCTCGCGGGGGATCGTGACCTCGCGATCATCGCCCTGTGCGTGGGCGGGCTAGGGGTCGCGCGATCGGTCCAGGACGAGGCCCTCGCCGATCGCATCCTCGCGGCGTGCCGCGACCTGGCCAGGATCGGGCTGGTCGCCGACGCCCCGATCCCGGCCGAGCCGACTCGTCGGCGGAGACGTCCGTGACATCGGCCCCACTCAAGCGACGAAGCGACGGAGGACCAGGGCCGTGTTCTGGCCGCCGAAGCCGAAGCTGTTCGAGAGCACGACGTCGACCGGCCGTTCGCGGGCCTCGTTGGGGATGTAGTCGAGGTCGCATGCCGGGTCGGGATACTCCAGATTGATCGTCGGCGGCAGGACGCCGTCGCGGATCGCCAGCAGGCAGGCGATGGCCTCAACGGCCCCCCCGGCCGAGACGAGATGGCCCGTCATGCTCTTGGTGCTCGAGATCGGGACCCGGTAAGCCCCCTCGCCGAAGAGTCGCTTGATCGCCAGTGTCTCGATCGAGTCGTTGGACGGGGTGCTCGTGCCGTGCGCGTTGATGTAGCCGACGTCCGACGTGTCGACGCAGGCGTCGGCCAGTGCCCCTCGCATCGCGGCGATGGCGCCTCGGCCCTCGTCGTGGCTGTCGGTCAGGCGGAAGGCGTCGGCGGTGGAGCAGTGGCCGGCGACCTCGCCGTGGATGACGGCCCCACGCGCCCGGGCATGCTCCAGCTCCTCCAGGACGAGCACGCCGCCGCCCTCGCCGAGCACGAAGCCGTCGCGATCGCGATCGAACGGCCGGCTGGCCCGCGCGGGGTCATCGTTGCGGGTCGACATGGCCGTCAGGAGGATGAACCCGGTCAGGCCGAGCGGATGGATCATGCTATCGGTCCCGCCGGCGAGCATCACGTCGGCGTCGCCGCGGCGGATCAGCTCGACCGCGGCGCCGATCGCCTGGGCGCTGGCGGCGCACGCCGTCTGGCAGGTCAGGTTCGGCCCCCGGGCGCCGAAGACGGCCGCCAGATGCCCGGCCGGCCGCCCGGCCTCCTGTTCGGCCTCCCGGGTCCGGTCGAGCGAATGGACGCCGAGGCGGGTGAAGCGTTCCGTGTCGACGCGGCCCTCATCGGTCGCGCGATGGACCAGGTCGACGAAGCGGCCGAAGTCCTGCTGACCCTCGCCCGAGCCGAGATAAACGCCGAACCGGGCCCGATCTCGCGGGGCGCCGTCGAGCCCCGCTTGCGCCATGGCCTGCGTCGCCGCGGCCAGGGCGAACTGGGAGGTCCGACTGTGGTTGCGCCAATCTTCGGCGTCGGATCGGTAGTCGGCCAGGCGAAATCCGACGGCCTCGGCGGCGATCCGCGTGGGGAAGCTGGCCGCGTCGAAGTGGGTGATCGGACCGACACCGCTGCGGCCCTCGCACAAGGCCCGCCACGACGACTCGACATCGTGCCCGACGGGCGTGATCATCCCCATCCCCGTCACGACGACTCGCCTTTGCACAGGTAACCTCCTCGCGGCTCCCGGCCCGATCGCGATCGTCCGGGATCGTTCGACTCGACCGAGCGCGGCAACAGGACACCTCCCCGATGCAGCGGATCGCTCGCCCGATTCCTCGCACCTCTCCGGATTATATTACGGTGGTAATCTAAATCAATCCCGGGCGTTGGCATCCTCGGTCCGATCGGGGCCGGCGACCTCCATCGACTGGAATCGGATTCTCGACACGGTTACGATCGCGAGGATTCTTGGGGCTGCCCTACGCTCAGTAGTGGGGAACACCCGCGTGGACTGGACCGGGGTTTTCGTTTGCGGATCGTCGCGGTCTGGCCGATCGATTCGTGCCTGCAACGACTCACTTATGGAGGTTCCGATGCCACGAGAATTCACCCGCAACCCCAGATGGCAGCTCCTGCGAACCCTCTCGCTGACGGTCGCGACGGCCTCATTGCTCGGTCACGGAGTGGCCGGTGCGGACGAGCCCGACAAGGCCAAGGATGTCTCCGAGCAGATCGTGGACACGATGAACGCGATCTTCGGCAAGCATCCGGGATATCGAGCCGCCCATGCCAAGGGCATCGTCTGCGAGGGAGAATTCGTCCCCGCCGCGACGGCCGCCTCGCTGTCGCGGGCGCCTCACCTGCAAGACAAGACCGTGCGCGTGATCGTCCGGTTCTCGGACAGCACGGGCATCCCCGACGTGTCGGACGGCGCCTCGGCTGCCAACCCGCACGGCTTCGCCGTCCGCTTCCACCTGCCCGCGGGCGGCAGTACGGACATCGTCTCCAACGCTTACAATGGATTCGCGGTCTCGACCGGCGAGGACTTCCTGGGTTTCCTCCGCGCCGTGGCCGAGAGCAAGCCCGATTCGCCGAAGCCCACCCCGATCGAGAAATTCCTGGCGGCGCACCCCAAGGCCATGAAGGTCGTCACGGCCCCGAAGCCGACGCCGGTCGGTTATGCGACCGAGCCGTATTACGGAGTCAACGCCTTCCTGTTCACCAACAAGGATGGCAAGGCCCGGTACGGCCGATACCAGTTCCATCCGGAGGCCGGTGCCCAGTTCCTCCCCGACGAGGACGCCGCCAAGAAACATCCCAACTTCCTCCTCGACGAGCTGAAAGATCGACTCTCGAAGGGGCCCGCGAAGTTCCGCCTGGTCGTCCAACTGGCGGCCGAGGGCGACCCAGTGAACGACGCCACGGCCGTCTGGCCCGACGACCGGCCTACCGTGGAACTCGGAACGCTGTACATCACCCATCCGGTGGCCAATAATGACGCGGCCGAGCACGCACTGGGATATGACCCCTTGCGACTCGCGGACGGCATCGAATCCTCGGACGATCCGCTCCTCGAGGTCCGCTCGGCCGTCTATGCGATATCGAGGCGTCGCCGGAAATGATGGAAGCCCTTCGCTTGAGACGAAGGACATCAAGAAATAAAAGTCTTGCGATCTTCGTCGGCTCCGCGGCCAAGCTCAAGGCGACTTGCGGCGGAAAAAGGCGATGGCTTCCTGGATGTTCGGGAATACATCCCAGAACTCCTCCATCTGCATCTCGTTGAGGAGGAACTCTTCCATCTGTCGAGTGAGATGTGCCAGCACGGCTTCGCCGCCGCCCCGGCGGATCCGCCGGGTGATGGTCATCAACACGCCGAGGAACGTCGCGCCCGTCTCGCGGACGGCGCCGAGATCCAGGATGAAGTTCGTGTATCCCTCGTCGAGCATGCCGCCGATGTCTTCGCTGGCATCGACATACCGCGGGTCGTTCATCAGCCTACCGAAATTGCTCGCGATCACGATGTCGCCGTCGATCCGGATGTTGACGGGCATGACGGGCCCCGCGAATACTCGGGTTGGAGGCGGTCGGAGAGAGATCCGGGAATCCCCGAAAGTTCCATGGTAGCACCGATCCCGACAGGATCGGAAGCGGCGATTGGAGGAACGCTCACCGAAGATTCTCGTGGGGCAGGGGCGGGACGACCTTATAATGGGAAGAGGGCGAAGGCGAGACCGTGTTGATTCGTGGTGGTCGCCAGAGGACCGTCTTCGCACGGTCTGGGGGAGCAAAGGAAACTGCCATGGCCGGGGATCGATCATCGTGGACTGAGGTCGAGGGAGGCAAGGTCCTTTATCGGGTCGCGGGCGAGGAGGGGGGCCGCTCGGTCGTCCTGCTCCACGGCGCGAGTTTCTCGTCGGCGACGTGGGAGGAGCTCGGTACGCTCGATGTGCTGGCCAACGCCGGGTATCGCGTCTATGCCGTGGACCTACCGGGGTTTGGTCAGTCGCCTCCGTCGCATGGCTCGGCGCACACCTGGTTGCGGGTCCTGCTCGATCTATTGAAGGTCGAAAGTCCCGTAATCGTCTCGCCGTCGATGAGCGGGCGGTACGCGCTGCCCCTGGTGATCGAGGACCCCGAGCGTGTCTCGGGGTTCGTCGCGGTCGCTCCGGTGAGCATCCCGAGCTTTGCCGATCAACTCGGCCGCATCACGGCGCCGGTCCTGGCGGTCTGGGGCGAGAACGATCGACAAATCCCGCTGGAGCAGGCGGACTTGCTCGTGCGATCCGTCCCGGTCGGCCGCAAGGTCGTCATCCGAGGGGGTAGCCATGCGCCCTACATGAGCGATCCGGAAGCGTTCCACACGGAATTGCTCAAGTTCCTGGGCGAGCTGCCCTGAAGTTGAAGTCCTTGTCGAGGAGGGTAGGGCAAGATGTTCATCGAATCCGTCCAGGCCGTGATCGATCGCGTCGACCGCCTCCGCGACGAGGTGGACGACCACTGGCAGATCCCGCGAGATGAGGCGCTCGTGCTGACCCAACTGGTCGGCATCGGCCGATGCGTCTCGATCTGCGAGATCGGCACCAGCTACGGTTTCTCGACGCTCCACCTGGCCGCCGCGGCGCAACGGAACGGTGGCCATGTCCATACGATCGACCAGGACCCGAAGAAGGTCGCCGCCGCGACGCAGAACCTCCGCGACGCCGGTCTCCTCGACGTCGTCACCTTGCATCCGGGCGACGCGAGGGAGATCCTCGCGTCGATCCGTCCCGAACTCCCATTCGATTTCGCCTTCATCGACGCGACCAAGGAGCAGAGCGACGCCTACCTCGACGCGATCTGGCCGAAGCTGGCGGCGCGATGCATCCTGGTCACCGACAACACGACGACCCATGCGGATGAGCTGGCGGCGTTCGTGGGCCGACTGCGATCGCTGCCGGGTTTCGTCAGTTGCGGCGTGACGGTCGGCAACGGGTTCGAGCTGACGGTCCGGCTCGGATGAGTGAATCGGGTGCAGCGAGGCTCGTCGTTATCTCGACCAGAGCGGATCATGAGTGACTTCGGCCTGTCACGTCGGATTGATGAGGGACTGGTCGATGCTCGCAAAGTCGTGAATGCGCGTGCCCTGACGCAGGGCGCCGTCGAGCACATCGCGGAGCGACTCGCCCAGCCCGCGCTGACGGATCGCGATCAAGCGGTCGCGGGACCGGACATAGGCGTCGATCACCAGCGGGTCCCACTGCGTCCCGGCTCCCTGGCGCAGGATCTCGTCGACGCGAACGGCCGGCATGGCGGTGCGGTAAGGGCGCGTGGTGTTCATCGCATCGAAACTGTCCGCGACCGCGAGGATGCGCGCCAGCGTCGGGATCGCGTCGCCCTTCAAGCCTTCGGGGTAGCCGCCGCCATCGAATCGCTCGTGGTGGTAGAGGACGCCCGGCAGCAGGTGGCCGATCGCGTGGAGGTCGGCGAGGATGCGGTGGCCGATCACCACGTGCTCCTGGATGTGCTTGAACTCGTCGGGAGTCAGCGGGCCGCTCTTGGTGAGCACCTCGTCGCGGATGCCGATCTTGCCGATGTCGTGGAGCAAGCCGGCCAGGTGGATGTCGCTGAGCTCGTCCTCGCCCAGTCCCAACGCCAGGCCCAGCTCGACGGCGAGCCGCGCCACGCGCTCGCTGTGCCCGAATGTGTACGCATCCTTGGCATCGATCGCCGAGGTCAGCGCCCGGGTCAGCCCGACCAGGAGGTCCTTCATGTACTGATAGCGCGCCGAAGCCCGCACGTGGAGGCCCAGGAGCGAGGCGAACGGCATGATGAGGGCCGCGTCCGAGCGGCGGAATGGCAGGATCGCATCGGGCTCCGATCCCGGCCCATCCGGCCCCGCGCTCGGGGACTCCGGGGCTCCCGGCCGCCCGGTCGGCGGGTCGTAAACCGCCCCTTGTTGAAGGCCAGCATCCAGCCCGCGAGCGTCTTCTCCGCGACCGGCACCGCCAGCAGATTGAGGACCCGCGGGAACCGCGGCCCCCAGCGATTCTCCCGAGCATCGTTGATGAGCACATAACCCGACTCCTCCCAGCCCGGCTGAACGGCCAGGATGCCGACGAGCTGGGCACAATCCCACGGAGAAAGGAGCCGATCGCCTTCGAAGACGACTTCATCATCCCGCTGGGTCGGGACCCACGCGAGCGATCTCGTCCCGAGCAGCTCGCCCGCGACGCGGAGGATCCGCCTCTGCTCCCGCGCCGGCTCCTTGTGGATCTTCGCCGCGCCGTGCAGCCGCTTGAGTCCCATGATCGCCTCCCAGGCGATCATCGACTGGCGGTCCGGATCGGCCTTGGTCATACTCGCGATGACGGTCGAATTCATGGGAAATCAGGCTCCGCGGTGGAATTGCTGCTCTTATCGATCGGCTTTAATGCCCTTGCTTTGTTACGTCTGTTCCAGGAGCTTGCTTGCGGGCGGTGAGTGGGGCGAATCGGGGGAGCCGCCGGATCGGGGCGAGGTCGGGGTCCTCTTGGGCCTTCGCCGGGTCGGCGCCCTCGGCCAGGGCGCGCTTGAGCAAGTCGAGCGACTGGGCGGCGGTCGCGGCCGTACCGAAGGAGCCGTAGGCCCGGGCGATCACGCAGGCGGCGGCGTAGAGCGTCGCCGCGGACCTCGGCTCGCGCTCGATACATCGGTTGATCTCGCGGGTGGCCGGATCCCAGTCGCCCCGCCGGGCCAGCAGGATGGCGCGGTAGCGACGAGCCTCCATGCGGCCCGGGTCGGCCTCGATCGCCCGTTCGAAGTCGCGGAGTGACTCCGCGTCGTTACCCCGCGCCATGGCGATCATGGCGCGCCCGTAAAGCGCCTGGGCGTTATGGGGGTCGTGCCGCAGGGCCTCGTCGAAGGCCCGACGGGCCCGATCGGGATCCCGGCCGGAGATGGCGAAGCCGTACGCCCAGGCCAGCCGGGCACGCGCCGAGGGCGCCAGGCCGATGGATCGCGCGTGGGCGTCCTGGAATGCGGCGTCGGCTTCCTCGTGCCGGCCCAGACCTTCGAGCGCGACGCCGCGCCCGGCGGAGACGATCCCATCGCCGTCGCTCAGCGTGCGGGCCTGGTCGAAGTCCGCGAGGGCCGGAGCATGTTGCTTCAGCTCGAGTCGGGCGAGCCCCCGGTTGACATAGGCCGGGACGAGATCGGGATCCCGATCGAGGGCGGCGGTGTAGTCGCGAATGGCCCCGGACTTGTTGCCGACGCGGTCGAGCGCGCAGCCTCGGTTGAAGTAGCCCCAGGCGAATTCCGGCCAGATGCCGGTGCACTGGCCGAAGTCGCCGGCGGCCGCGGCGAGGTCCCCCAGGTCCAGGTGGCAGATCCCGCGCTGGATCAGCGACCAGTAGTGGCGCGGGCTCAGTCGCAGGGCCTCGTCCAGCTCGACGATGGCGGCACCGAGCGCGTCGCGGCCGCCTTGCCGGGCCAGGGACGCGGCGAGCAGGTAATGGTCGTTGGCGGTCATGGCCGGCGTTCCCTCGGCACGCCGGCGAGCCCAGGCGGAGCGTTCCGATTCGCCCGTCAGCGACCAGTATGCGGCCCGGTCGAGCCAGAGCGCCCGCGAGGAGACCAGGCCGGGGATCGATTCGGCACGGTCGAGGAGTCTCAGGGCCTCGGCGGCGGATTGCTTCGCTCCGGACGCCCGGCGGACGCGGGCGGCGGCCAGGAGCATGAGCAGCTCGCGACGGTCTTCGGCGACGCGACGGCGTTCCTCCGAGCCGAGCCCGAGCCAGGACGGCCGACGGTCCCAGTCCGGGTCCTCGGGGGCGCCAAAGAGGGCGAGGGTCCGTTCGCAAGCCGCGATCCCCTCGCGCAGATGGTCTTGCAGGTCCAGCCGCGTGTTGACCAGGCAGAGTGCTTTCAGCGTGCCCGCGTCGTGTTCTCGCACCAGGTCGCGCGACCGGGCAACGGCCAGTTGGGAGCGCGCCGCCGCCAGCGCAGAGCCGATCGCCAAGAGGAAGATCGCCGCCGCTCCGGCGACCGTGAACGAGGAGGTCAGGCGCGGATGCCGGCGGGCGAACTTCCGGCGCATTCCGCGCGGCTCAGCTCGGGTGCGTACTTTAAAGGGCGGTCGTCCAGCAGCCGGCGCAAGTCTTCGGCCAGGTGGGCGGCTTGCTGGTACCGCCGCGACATGTCGGCCGCCAGGGCCTTTCGGACGATGCTCTCAATGCCCCAGGAAAGGTCCGAGCGATCGCGACGGACCGAGGGGTCCGCCTGGCTCCGTTCCAGGGCCATGGCCTCGATCTGCGAGGGGATCGCGGAATAGGTCCCACTCTCCTCAAACGGACGGTGGCCCGTGAGCATCTCGGCCAGGACCATGCCAAGCGAATAGATGTCCGAGCGGTGGTCCACCCGGCGGATCAGGGCTGATGTGCGGCCGGCCAGGGCACGAAGGTGCTCCGGGGCCATGTAGGGCACCGTCCCGCCGATCGTGGCGTGTGCCTGGTCTTCCGTCCGGTCCTGGGCGAGGTTGAAATCCAGGAGCAGCGGCTGACCCTCGGCGCCCATGAGGATATTCGCCGGCTTGATGTCGCGGTGGAGGATGCCCCTCTGATGGGCATGGTCCAGCCCTTCGGCGAGCTGGGCCACGATCCAGGCCGCGGCGCGCTCGAAGCTCAGCGCGCGCAGGGCCGCCCGTGGGATCTCCCCGGCGGACCCACCCGGCGGAGCGGAATCCTCGGTCGACGCCCCCACGTCCCCGTCGTGTCCCCCTCTCCGAAGTTCTTCCGGTCGAGGCGACTCGACCGATTCCAGCGCGCTCACCAACGACTCGCCGGAGTCCGGCCACGACGAATCGATCCAGAGGCGTCCCAGGACGGCCGAGAGGCTCGCCCCTCCCAGGTAGGGCATGCAGACGGCCCGCAGTCCCGCCGGACGATCCTCGTGGAGCGAATAGATGGGGACGATGTTCGTGTGGAGCAACTGGGCGAGGGTCTGCGGCTCGGTCCCTTCGATGTCGGAGATCTTCAGGACGACCGGCCGGCCCGCCAGGTCGGCCTGCTCCGCCAGGAACACCCGGGCGAACGCACCTTCTCCCAGGGCGCGGCGGAGGCGGAACCCGAACACCTCATCCCCCACGTCGGGCAGTCGCAGGGGGAACCCCGAGGATTCGCCCTGCCGTCCCATCGACTGCCATGCGGTCTCTTGCCCCACGAGGCCCTCGAATGCCCTCGATTGGTCGGGGAATAGACGATGGTAATCCGACAAGCTGGCATCCTGGTCCCGGCGTCGCCTCTGGAGGTAGTCTTCCAGGAGCAGGCTGGCGCTATCCGGGTCGCCCGACGGGTCGGTGGGCCATCGGCCCAGGAACGACTCGGGCCCGGCCGGTCGGCCTTCAGCCCATCCGGACCGCTGCTCGTCGAGGAGCTGCCGCTTGCGAGCCCTCAGCCGCGAGAAGTTCGCCGCCGGGAGACATCGCGAATCCGGCGAATCCTGGCTCTGGTCGTCCAACTCGAAGCCCATGCCTCCCTCCGGTCTCTCGTCAGGGCCGTGACGATCGGACTGCCTTCGTTCCGCGACGGAATCGGCGTAGCAGCGGAGGGGCCGTTTCGCCTTCCGGCCAGTTGCGCGTTGCGCCGGCATGCGGACGACGCCACCTGATCGATCCCTCCGATCGAGTCTCCCCCGCGCACGCCCTCTTCCTCCAATCTAGGCCACGAACGGAGGCTCGCACCCGGTTTGCGGCCGCGAGGATGGTCCCGCCGATCACCAATCGCAATGCCCAGGTACCGGCCGTGGTACTCGGTCCGTCTCGGTCGCCGACCTGGTTCTGATCGGTCGCGGTCTCGGGCCCCGTGGCGTGCGCGTCTCGCGCGGCGATCCGACTCGCCGGCCCGACGGCTTCGGCCAGGTCGATCAAGAGCTCCCGGGCGGGCATGAGCCGATGGATCGCCATCGGCGATGGCTCGATGCCCATGAGGTCGAGATGGAGGTCGGCCAGAGATCCCTCCTCGGACGTGGCCGAGCCCGCCGCGAGCTCGACCGGCCGTTCTCCCTCCTCGACGACGACGGGCGCATCTGTCTCCGCGGCCACGCTCCCCTCGCCCCCGGGATTCGAGTCGATCATCCGGGTCAACATGAGCAGGCTCACCCCCAATCGGTCGAAGACCGGCGAGGAAGGCACGGCCAGCGCGACCTGCACCGGCGCGGCCGTTGACGCCAGGCTCGTCTCGTTGTTGCTCGCCCCGCCCAGCGGGCCCATCCCGAGGCCGGCCAGCTCGCCCGCGGACGAGACCTGTGCCAGCTCCGGCGCCGAAGGCTCCGGTGCGGGGATGGCGAGGGCTCCACTCCCGCCGGAAGAAGCTATGGGACCATATCCGCTCGAGGGCGACGGCCCCGCGCCCCGCCGGAAGGAGCGCCGGGATTGGACCCGATCAATAGTGACGCACTCGCTCCTTCGAGGTGGACTTGCAGCGCGGGCGCCGGGCCATCGACCAGCGGCGGGGCGTTGTCCTGCTCGCCGAAAAAGCCGAGGGTCAACCGGTAGGTCAGGCTATTGGACTGGGTCGGTGACCATCCCGAGACGATGATCGTGTAAGTTCCCGCGACGAGCGGGGCGAAGAAGATGAGCTGGTCGAAAGACGGCGACAGGTCGATGACCTGCCCCGAGGCCGATTCCACGCTCACCTGGATTCCCGCCGGCAGATCGTTGCCGCTCAACTTGAATGCGTAAGTCTGCGATTGGAGGAACTGGATCGCGTACTCATCCTGCATAGAATCGGGGTCGGGGCTCGTGGACGACTCCGGGCGCGCGTGATGGTCACTCCCGCCTGGACCTCGTCGGGGAAGAGGACCCCGATCGGCTGGGCCTCGGCCTGCCCGCCCTGGGATGCGATCGCGTAGCCTACGTTCATGTCGCCCATGATCGCGCGACCGGGACCGTCCACGACGAACGGGATCACGCAATCCCCGCTCGGATCGTCGCCGACCAGCGGGTTGCCACCGAGGTCGGCCAATCCCCCGGATCCCGAGAGGTGCAGGGTGTACGACCCATTGCCCAGTCCGTCGAGCATCTGGAATGTGGCCTCGTTTGCAGCCGTGTCGTACGACAGGAATCGCGGGTAGTAGATCGTCCCGTCGGATCCGACGATGTAGACTTCCGGGAGCGCCTCCTGATCGGTCATCTCGAACGCCTGGAAGGCCAGCTCCTGGATGTCCATCGCCTCGGAGAATCGCACGGTGATCTGCGTGGGGGCCCGATCGAGGATCTCTCCGATTGCCGGCGAGGAAGTCACCACCTGCGGTGGGGTCGGGGCCGGCTGGACGAGGAGATTCAGCACGTAGGCGCCGGTGCTGTAGCCGTCCTGCGCGCTATCAATCTGGTTGGGATCGAACAGGCCGGGACTGCCGGGTGGCTGGCCCTCGATCGGGGAGGGTGTGTTGGAGCCGTCGGCCACGGCGAGGTCATAGTTTCCAGCCGTCAGCCCCATCGTCAATTCGGAGTCGGTGAAGAGCGGGACCGACCCGTCGGTGCCCTGGGTCGGGTCGAGCGTGTTGTTATTGCCGGCGAGGAAAACGAGTTGATCGTCGCCGGGATCGAGCTCCCACAGGCTGATGCCTGGGTCCAGGGGCGACCCGATCCGGCCCGCGAAGACCTCGGCGATCATCGCGTATCGCCCTTTTCCGGTGACCTGGAAATGATAGAGGTCCACCTGGTTGGCGGGGATGAATTGCGGCTCGGGGTTCGTCGGATCGGGCGACAGATCCGGGCTGAAGTACGGATCGACGCCGATGGCGGCGCCGACCTGCACGAGCCCGGCGCCGACGACATCACCCAGGTCCCGCGCCGTGGCTGGCGTGTCATCCGACGTGGTCGCGCCCGCGACCCCATCGACGCCGTCGACCTGGAACGAGATGGATTCGTCGGCGCCGGCGGCGTTCTGGACGTCCTCGCCGAGTGGGATGCCGTCGGGATCGGCCAGCACGGACGGATCCTCGCTCGAATTGCCGGCGAGGCTCACGACGTAATTCCCTGGCGACATGGGGGCTCCCGGGAAAAGCTGGAGCTCGTCGGCCGCGGTGGAGAAATTGACCGAAGCCAGCGCGACCTGAGTGAATGGCGCGTCGCCCGACGGAACATCCGGATTGTAGAGGAGCTCGACGGTCTGCCCGGGGATGATCGTGTTCGGATCGAGCAAGCCGCTCAGATCCAGTCGGATTGCCAGCGGAGAACTGTCGAGGACCGCGCCGGGAGCGGGATCCGATGCAATGACCGTGGGGCCGTCGCCGGAGAGGCCCAGGTCCGTCGCGGCGATCGTCAGCTCATAATCGCCGCTCGCGCCGTCGAATCCGCTGTCGGCGATCACGGGGGAGAAGTCGAGATTCCCCGCTCCGCTGATCGCCACGAAATAATCGCCCGGCCCGAGGTCTTGCGTATCCTCAACGACCGCGCCCGGCGAGCTCGCCTGGATCTGGGCCAGCATGCGATGGCCGTCCAGGTCATACGGGTCGCCGAAATCTTGGGGATCGTTGTTGAACAGGCTGAGGACGCCGGCAAACGGCTGATCGCCCGTGGGGGTGGTCAACTCAAGGTCGACCTGCCTGGCATCATCCAGGTGGAAGTGGTACCAGGTCAAATCCGCGGCGCCGTCCGGGCCGTCGCCGATCGAGCCCCACACGCTCGACGGCTGGCCGGGCGTCCCCAGATCCTGGGCGAGATCGATGGTCTCGTTGGGCGGGACGAACGGGATCGGAGCGGCTGGGGTCGAGGCGTTCAGCAAGGCGCGGCACTCGAGGGACTCGACGGACAGTCGGATCAAGAACCCAGGCCGATACCGCCGTCGCGGGGGCGCGAACACGACCTGTTCGGTTTGCCGTTTGTAAATTGTTGACGTGTGCATGCGTTTCTTAAGCGCGACGGGTCGAGTGGGGCATGGCACTGTCCCTCCCGGTCCCGTCGATCCCGCTAATGACGTACTCCGAAGGTCGTTTCAGCGCCAACGGTCAATACCTGCGAAAAGAGGCTCGTGTCGCCGGAACTATTGGTGGCCTCGACGAAGATGCTGTTCTTGCCGTTCGACAACGTGGGCGTGAATTGCCAGTAGCCGGCAGCATTGGCCGCCACGACGCCGAGGATGAGATCGCCGTCGAGGATCGTGATCAAGCTGCCGGGCGTCGCCACCCCCGAGAGGATCCCCTGGGAAGACAGGGGAGTTTCCACCGTCGGGGCCCCGGAGCCCCCGATCTCGAGCTGAAACACAGGTGTCGGCGCGCTGACATTTCCGGACGCGTCCACGGTGACCGCCGAGAAACTATAGACCCCGTCCACGACGGTCGTCGATGAGGGTACATACTTGTAGGTCCAGCCCCCCTGGGTGTTGACGCCGGCCGTGCCCAGCAAGGTGCCATCGAGGAAGACCTGGACCCTGTCATTCGGGGTCGCAGTGCCGAGGACGGATAGCGACTGCTGACTCTGGATGAGGCCGATGCCGAGCAAGCTGAGTCCGGAACTGGTCGCCTCGCTCACCCCGGCGATCACCGGTTGATACATCGTCTCGATCGTCGCGTTGAAGGGAGACGAGTCGACGCTCATATTGCCCGCGACGTCCTCCGCCTGCGCGGTGATGGTGTACTGACCATCGGGCAGAGTGACCGCGGAATAATTGAAGATCCAGGTGCCGTTCGTCCCGGCCATCGAGGTGCCGAGGAACGTACCGTTCAGCGTGATATCGATCAAGCTGCCCGCCTGGGCCGTCCCTTCGATGCTCAGGTTGTGGGCGGTGGTGACGCCGTCCTTGCTCGCGCTGGTGTCGGGACTGATGCCGGTGATCGCGGGTGCGGGCGGGGCCTGGGTGTCGATGACGATCGTTGACGTCGATGACGACGGGCTCGTGGTCCCGGCGATGTCCATGGCGGTGGCGGTCACGTTGTAGGTCCCGTCCGGGAGACTCGTGACGGTGCCCGTATCCTGTATCACGTCGAGCAACGAACCGACGATCGAGAGCGGCCCCTGGCCCGAGTTCGTCGACTGCGTCGATTGGCCGACCGTGTAGGACCAGGAGCCGTCGATGTCGGCCTGCGTCGTCGCGAACGATTGACTGCTCCCGTTCAGGTACAGGTCGATGACGTCGAAGGGCTCGGACGTGCCGGAGAACGTCGGAGTGTGCACGTCGGTGATGCCGTCCGTGCTGCTGATTCCCGTGTCGGGGCTGATGTCGTCGAGCATGGGCGCAACCGGCACATGCGTATCGATCGTCACCTCATAGGGATAGGAGAACGGCGTGGTATACCCGGACGGGTCGGTGGCCATGGCCGTGAAGAAGTAGATTCCATCGCCCAGCGTGGTCGCAGTGTCATTGAAGGTCCAGGTGTCGGAGAGCAGGGCCACGGTCGTGCCGATCGCCTGGCCTCCGCAATAGATGGTGATGACATCATTGGACGGTGCGGAACCGAACAGCGAGATATTCGGGACGTTGGTGATGCCGTCCTGGTCGCTGACGCCGTCGTCGGGCGTGATCCCCGCGATGACCGGGCTGGCTATGCCGTACTCGAAGCTCCCCGAGCCGTCGGCCTGGCCGCCGCCGGTCTGTTCGGGGTTGCGGTCGGGCTCGGCCACGACGGGCGAGGGCTCCGTCGGCGGGGTGTTCCCCTTGAAATTGAGGCCCAGGGCGTAGTTGCCCGTGCCCATCTCCGTCGAATCCGCCCCCTGCGCCAGCACGTAGAACTTCTCGCCGGCGGTCACGCCCGAGATGCTCAGGGTCAGAGTCGTGCCATACTCGCCCTCGCCATTGGCGGTGGCCAGCACGGTCGAACCGTTCGAAGAGTAAACGGTCAACTTCGGAGAGAGCAGGCTCAGGCCGGTGCTCTGCAGGTCGACCTCGAGGCCGCTCCCCGTTCCCGACGGGGCCGTGAAGGTGAAATATTCCGACCGGCCTGCGGTCGAGATGTCGAGGTTGGGTACCAGCCCCGTGAGGCTCGTCGTGTTGATCAGAGAAGTGATCGACGCGGCGTTGCTCAGGGTGCCGTCGGAGGCACCTCCGGTGTTGTAGGCGTCGGCCGTGCGCGGTCCGTTGGCGCTATAAATGCTCCGGATGCCGACGATGTCATCGCTGGCCAGGGCGGTCTTCCGACCCGTGTATGTGCCGTACTCGACCGCGTTGCTGACGCTGCTCTCATTCAGCCCGAGCGCGTGGCCGAACTCGTGCATCGCGACGGTGTACAGGTCGTAGGTCGAGCCGATGTTGAACGACTGGCCCGTGTTGAAGGTCATATCGCCGGCGATCGAGAAGTTGTTGTCCTGCGGCGGCTGATAGGTCAGGGCCAGCGTGGAGCAGTTGAAGTTGTAGCCGCCGATCCGGATATCACCGAATCCCGTACCGCCCTGCTCGTCCGGTCCCGAGCCGGCCGGGGCGCCGTCATCCGGGACGACCTCGAAATTGATGTTGGTCTGCTGCGCCCAGGTCTGGGCGGCCTGGAGGATCACGCTCTCCCACTTCCCGGACAGGTTGGCGTTGTTGTTTAAGGTTGAGGACAGGTTGCTCGTGACGCCGCCGCCGAGGTTCGTGCCGTCCGGCATGAAGCTGATCGTGATGATCTGGGGATTGGGCCAGGCGCTGCCCGTGGCCGAGTAGAGGACGATGCGCGATTCGAGCCCCTCCAGGGCAGGGCCGACCGCGTTCCGTCGCCGCGCCGGTCGGGGATGACGTTCGCCGTGGAACCATCGTCGAAGAAGACGCATGCAGGAAATCCTCGATCATTCGAAGTTATGAAGTAAATTTAAATGAATGTTCAGGCTATCGTGTTGGTCATCTCTTGGCCATCTGCGAGGCGAACCTCGTGCCCGACCCCATTTCGTCCGCGCGATGCGGACGAGTACCTCCGGCGATCGGATCGATCGCCATTGCCGCGGCCTCGCCTTGCGATCGGGCGAGGGCCGCCGTCCGGGTGCGTTTACATCGATCGAATTGCGCTTCGCTTGCCACACAATCGGCGCGTATGGGTCGTTGACCGCGTCTAAGATTGTCCTAGCTCACGACGCGGGGCGATTCTCGACGCTGTCGAATCCTTGCCACATCGTGTTGATGTGGCGCCCCGAGTCGCCCTCGAAATGCGTCGGGCCTGGTGGTTCGACAGGGTGAGCGGATCGACGACTTGGGCTTTGTCGACCTCCTTGATAGACTGAAGTTGACCGGCCGACGGATTCCGGGGTCGTCATGGCCCTCGAGACGCCGCGAGGAAAGTTGTTCGCTCTCAATCCCGGCGTTGATGGGAGAGCAATAAGATGCGAGCTCGTCCGACGCCTTTCCTCATCATGGCCGTCCTGATCGGAGTATGCACACCCACCGCTCCCGCCAAGGGATTCGCCTGGAGAGACTACCAGAACAAGCCCGATGAATGGTTCCGCGGCGCGGAGGGGCGAACGATCCTCGGCAACATCTTCTCGCACCAGTCGCCGGCCGGTAGCTGGCCCAAGAACCTCGACACCTCGAAGGCGCCTATCGGGGCGATCCCTCCCGGATCGAGGGGACGTTCGACAACGGGGCGACCTTCGACGAGCTGCGGTTCCTAGCCCGAGCCGGCCGGGCGACGGGCGACAACTACCTCCGCGACGCGTTCCTGAAGGGCCTCCTCCTGGTCCTGTCCGCCCAGTATCCCACCGGCGGATTTCCCCAGCGCTTCCCCACCAGTAAGAAGGGCTACGACCGTTACATCACGTTCAACGACGGGACTATGGTCCACATCCTCGAATTCCTCCGCGACGTGGGCCATTCGGACGAGTTCGCCTTCGTCGAAGAGGGAAGGCGCGCGTCAGCCCGTCGCGCGTTCGATCGGGGCATCGCCTGCATCGTCGCCTGTCAGATCAAGGTCGGCGGTGTGTTGACTGCCTGGTGTGCCCAGCACGACCCCGTCACGCTCGAGCCGAGGCCCGCACGAGCCTACGAGCTGGCCTCGCTCAGCGGCGGCGAGAGCGCGGGCATCCTCAAGCTGTTGATGAGCCTGGAGCGGCCGGCCCCCAACGTGATTCGGGCCATCGAGGCGGGCGTGCGCTGGTACGACTCGGTGAAGCTCAACGACATCCGGGTCGAGAAACGCGACGGCGACACCCGCGTGGTGCGCGTCCCCGATTCCCCGCCGATCTGGGCCCGGTTCTACGAGATCGGGACCAACCGCCCATTCTTCTGCGGCCGGGACGGCGTCAAGCGCTACGACCTGGCCGAGATCGAGTCCGAACGGCGAAACGGTTATGCCTGGTACGGCGGCTGGGGCAAGGAGGTCGATAAGGCATATCGAACCTGGAAGGCCCATCGAACCGGGAACCCGATCGAGTGAGAAAAACCGCGAGGTGTCGTCAGCCCAGTTCGGCCGCCTTCGCCTTGACGAGCTTCTCGATCTCCTCGATGGCCGCGTCGGTCTCGTCTTGCACGCGTCGCTGCGACCCGCGTCCGGAGACCTCGATCTGCTTGCGGGCCTGCTGGCGGATCGACCGGATGGCGACCTTCGCCTCTTCGCCGAGCTTCTTGACGTGCTGGCCGATCTCCTGTCGCTGCTCGACGCTCATCGTTGGTACGCTGACGCTGACGGCCGTCGGGTTGAGGGCGTAGGCGCTCAACCTCGACTCGTTGAGGGCCTTGACGATGGCCGGGACGTTCGCGCGATCGAACGGCGTGATCAGGATGCGGTCGCCCTGAGTCTTCGCCACGCCAAGGCGGTTGATCGGGACCAGGTTCCCCTGGCAGGCGACCCGCACGGTCTCGATCAAGCCGATGCTGATCGTGCCGGTCCGGATGCCGCGGAGCTGCTCGGCGAAGAGCCGGACCGTCTTCTCCATCCTGGGCTTCCAGTCGTTCATGCCAGTCCCCGCCTCGAACAATAAACCCGAACCTGTACCCGATCCGGCGCATCCGAATCGATGGTGGAACCCGGACGGATCTCGGAGGAATCGGCCGCCATGAGCACGCTGCAACGACTGACCGACCGCGGACTGATCAAGCCCCCGCGATGGCTGCCGGGCAGCGTCCAGTATGAGACCATCATGGGCTCGATGGCCTACGGCGTCTCGTCCGACTCCAGCGACCTCGACGTCTACGGCTGGGCGATCCCGCCCAGGGACGACGTCTTCCCCCACCTGCGGGGCGAGATCCCCGGCTTCGGCACGCCGAAACCCCAGTTTCAACGATACCAAGAGCACCACGTTGACGACCACGATGCCCTCGCCGGCCGGGGCCGTACCTATGACCTGAATATCTACGGGATCGTCAAGTTCTTCAACCTGGCGATGCAGAACAACCCGAATATCATCGACTCCCTGTTCACCCCGGTGAACTGCGTCTTGCACAGCACCCGGGTCGGCGATCTCGTGCGAGAGAACCGCAAGCTGTTCCTGCACAAGGGCGCCTGGTCTCGGTTCAAGAATTATGCGTATGCCCAGCTCCATAAGTTGTCCACCAAGGTCGCGCAGGGGAAGCGGGCGGAGCTCGTGGCCGAGCACGGCTTCGACACGAAGTTCGCCTACCACGTCGTCCGACTGATCCTTGAAGTCGAGCAGATCATGGTCGAGGGCGATATCGACATCCAGCGGAACAACGAGCAGCTCAAGGCGATCCGCCGCGGCGACTGGACCGAGACCTATCTCCGGGACTGGTTCTCCGCCAAGCAATCGGAGCTGGAGAAGGTCTACGCCGAGAGCAAGTTGCCGCCCGCGCCCGATGAGGATCGGATCCGGTCGCTGTTGCTGAACTGCCTGGAAGATCACTACGGCAATCTGGAGGACTGCGTCGTCGCCCCCGACCGCGCGGTGGCGGCCTTGCGGAATGTCCAGGCGGAGTTGGAGAGAGTGAGGGACCTGTTATGAACCAGCAAGGGGTCAACGATCCGGCGGCCGACGAGCGGCTGAGGGCCGTGGTGACGCGCCAGCCCTACCCGCTGATCTTCGCCACGATCAGCGGCGCGCACCTGTATGGCTTCCCGTCGGCCGATTCGGACTACGACCTGCGCGGCTGCCATGTGCTGCCGGTCGGCGAAGTCGTCGGTCTCGACCCCGGACGGGAGACGATCGAGTCCTCGCGGGACGAGGCCGGAGTCGAGGTCGACCTGGTGACGCACGACGCGCTCAAGTACTTCGGGTTGCTGCTCAAGAAGAACGGCTACGTGCTGGAGCAGTTGTACTCGCCACTGATCGTCCTGACGACGTCCGAACACGAGGAGCTGAAGGCGATCGCCCGTGGCTGCATCACGCGGAATCACAACTTCCATTACCGGGGATTCGCGGAAGGCCAGTGGCGGCTGTTTGCCGGAGACAACCCGCCACGAGTCAAGCCGCTCCTATACGTCTACCGCGTCTTGCTGACCGGCATCCACCTGATGCGGACGGGCGACGTCGAGGCGAACCTCTTGCGGCTCAATGAGGACGCTCGGCTACCGCACGTCGACGACCTGATCGCGCAAGCTCGCGGGATCGGAAGCTGCTCTGCTCGCTGAAAGCGATGTCGCGTTCCACCGCCGCGAGTACGATCGGCTCCAGGCCGAGTTGGAAGCGGCCCATCAGGACAGCCAATTGCCGGAAGGTCCGACGGCCCGGCCGGCGCTCAACGAATTGCTGGTCCGACTTAGGCTCGGGTCCCGGTGCTGAGGCGGGACGTGGCGCTAATCCTGGACCGTCCTCAAAGGATCTGAGCAATCGTCCAACCCCAGAGCGGTCCGATGACCAGGGCTCCGAATACGGTGATGAACTCCGCGAGAACATGAAGCGAGAGAAGGTCGTGGCTGCCCAGGATGCCACATCTCTGGAGTTGTGCGACCCAGACGGGGCTGACGAGGATTCCGCCGGCCAGCGCGACACAACTCGTGGGCGGAGTGAGGCAGATCAACGACTTGCTGAACCGGCAACGCCGCCGTGAATGGAAACCGGCGGCGAAACCGAAGACCACGAGAATTCCGGCCGCCAAGATCAAGGGAAAAAGGACCATCCTACCGTCCCTCGAATATCACATCGATGCGAGCGATCTTTTCATTCTTAGAGTCTGTCTCGAAAGGCGCGGTGGCCGTCTAGTAGGGTGCTCTGTGAGCACGGAATTTGACACGGCGCCCTGGATCGGTGCTCACAGAGCACCCTACGAAGACCTTCCGAGACAGACTCTTAGAGTCTGTCCCGATCGCCCCGGAGGTGCGATCGGGACGGACTACCTTAGTCGAACAAATCAACCTAGTCGTTTAATTAAGGTTCCGGGGACATACCTCATGCTCTTCGCGTGAACTGCTCCGGAGCGATTCTGAGTAATCGCTAGAAGGTGCCATGCACTCCTTCGACACCGTCCCCATCCTCGGTCCTCTCCTCATCGCATTCGACATGACCCGAGTCGAGGTCCACGCCCTCCTCAGTATTCCCCAGGTCGTCAGCCCGCCGACCCGGTGGACGGGCATCAGCGATTCCGGGGATGACGGGAACACGCAGGAGGCCTATGACAGCGAGCCTCCTTGAGGCCGTTTGGTCGAGCGAGGCTGCGACAAGCATATAGCCCGCCGGGCGGCGGCCGGATATGATCGAAATGCACTCCATTAGCCGCCGCAGATTACTCGCTGTCAAGCTTCCAGGACGATCGGGGTACCATGTGAACATTCCGTACCAAAGTCCTTGTCGTGACCCATTCAATACGAATCTGCAAACCGTTGTCCCAAACCCTCACGGTTTTCCCCCCACTGGAACACCTCCGCAGAGCCCCGTGCCCTCAGACGTTCAACCGAACTCGCCAAGGAAGAAGATTCAAACGCTCTGGCTGCTGATCATCGTGGTGTCGTTCACCTGCTCCAGCGGGAGCGCGCAACCGACGGTTCAGCAGTCCAGCATCACCTCGCGTGCCCCAACACTGAAGTTGCCCAAGACCCAAGGCAGCAACCAATACGGATCAACTCGATGTGGTCTCCTGGATAAAGCCGGAAACCTCTGGTTCGGCACACTTGGTGAAGGCGTGTGTAGCTACGATGGAAAAGCCTTTACTCAATACACCGTTCAGGATGGGCTCAACAGTAACACCGTTTGGTCAATCCTGGAGGATAAGAAAGGGATCATCTGGTTCGGGACCGACTCGGGGCTTTCTCGGTGGGATGGCAAGAGTATCCGCAGAGTTCCCTTCTCCTCCGCCTTGGGTTTACCCATACTCAGCCAGCCCTCACCAGACCATACCGTCCCTGAATGGGCTGCCGTGTGGAGCATGCTGGAGGACAAAGGAGGAACGATCTGGTTTGGCACGAGCGAGGGGGTATGGTGCCACAAGGATGGCATCCTCTCCCCCTTCTTGGAGAAAGACACGGTCCAGAATACGAGTGGACTAAAACTGAAGATGGTGGACGACATCCTCGAAGACCGGCAAGGAAACATCTGGCTTGCTTCCGGGATGCCTCCCGGGATGGAAGGCCTGTGCCGTTTCGATGGGACCTCCATCACCCCCTTCAAACCCGGCGGGGAGAAATGGATTCGAACCCTGGTGGAGGATCCCAAAGGAATCCTTTGGTTGGGCACCCGGAATCAAGGGGTATGGCGCTACGACGGAAAGGCCTTCTCCCGTTTTTCGGAACAACCGGGACTCGGCATGCCCCTGCTGGTGGACCGATCGGGAGCCATCTGGTTCAGCGGGGAGCCACACGATAACGGCTTGGATAACAGGACGGGGATATGGCGCTACGATGGGAAAACCTTCCGAAACTACTTCACGAAAGAAGGCATGGGAAAATTTGAGGTTTGGTGTATGGTCGAAGACCGGGTTGGCCATATCTGGGTGGGGACCCGAAACATCGGCTTGTACCGATACGATGGGAGATCGTTTACCTGCTTTTCGGAATAGTCGAGTCTTACCGACCGCTGAGCAAAGAGCTTAACTAGTCGGAGTCTCAAGTGCTCGAAAAGTAGCGGTGCCAAGCGACTGAAAGTTAAGCTCTTTGCGCAGCGGTCAGTAAGTAGTAGCTCCTGGTAGGCTTGGCAACCGGCGGAACATCATCGCCGCGCTGGCTCTAAGCTTCGAACCGATCGACACGACCGAGGTAACGGGCTCGAATGCAATATTCGGGCTTCTGAAAGAGGTCCCGCCGGAAGGTAACGACGCCAGCGTCGCGTCAACCGGGTATCATGACGACGATGAGAACGACTTAGTGACATGATATCCGCGAGCGTTGCGCCTCCCAACGATCGGCGAAGCTAGCTCAAGCCCGAGGTTGGGCATAGGCCAGGGCGAGCAGGGCATACGCGGTCACGAGGTTCGGGTCGCCCTCCATGAAGTTATCGGCCGGGTTGACCCAACTTCCATTGGCGTCCTGTCGCTTGGCCAGGGCCGAAACGAGCTCGGCGCGCCAGTCGTGTGCATGGCCATCGGCGTCGGTGATGGTCGGCTTGGCGATCAGGGACAATGTCTTCGCGAACGTCTGGTAGTAGTAATAGAGCCCGCGCTGGCCGAGCCCGGGATTCTCGTCCAGGGTATAGTGCTTGGTGATATAGGCATAGGCCGCCTTGGCACGCGGGTCGTCGAGGGTGAGGCCGGCATGGATCATGCTCTTGAGCCCGGCATACGTCATGCTGGCGTAGGACCGGAGGCCGCCGTCGTCGGTCTTGCCGGCGACCGACATGCCGCCGTTGGCCGCCGTGTAGACGAATCCGCCGTCATTGACCTTGCCGGCCCAGGCCTGGTCGTTGAACTCGCCCTTGAGATTCTGGCACCGCGAGACGAAAACAAGGGCCTTTTGCAGCGCGGGGTCGCTCTGCGGGACGCCCGAATCGCGGAGGGCATCCATCAGGAATGCCGTATTTGAGAGATCGGGCCGGCTGTTCCTGCCGCCATAGCCCGCGCCGCCGTAGAAGTCGTGATCCGGAGCTTTCCCTTCGCTTTCGTCCCACTGCATGGTCTTGAGAAACTCCTGACCCCCTTTGATGATCCGATCATAACGCCCGTTCCGATTCGCGTCGTGGAACGCCATGATCGCGATCGAGGTCGTGTAGTTGGAGTGCGGGGCCTCTGTGAGCCCGCCTTTCGGGCCGAGGAACTGTTCGAGGTAGTTCAGGGCCTTGGCGGCCGTCGGATCGTCGGGCACCACTCGCTTCGAGCGAAGCATGGCCGCGACGACAATCGCCGTGATGCCCGGCTCTTTCCGGTCGCCCGACCAACTGCCGTCCTTCGCCTGGCGGGGGCGGAGGAAGTTGATTGCCTTGGCAACCATCTCCGCCGCCGAGCTTGCCTCGTCGGCGCGGCTCCGGACGGTCCGGGTGGCGATGCCCACCAGACCGGCGGCCTGCATGGTGTGTCCGAGGAACTTCCGACGTGAACCGGTCATCATGGTATCTCTCCGGTCGATGGATGCAGGAGGCCGGGGGTTCCGGGTAGGAAGCCGAGGCGGTATCGATGCCCGGCTCATTCGAGCTTGCCCAGGCGTACCAGCGCCTTCCCGGCCAGGTCGCGGGCGCGGGCGTTCTTGTCACTCTTGTTCATGCTCTCAAGCTGGTCCTTGATCGCCGCGCCGGGCTGCTTCAACTTCACCACGGCGAGGATCGCGTCGCAGCGGACCAGCGCGTCGGTGTCGCGTAGCGCCTCGGCCAGCGCGTCGGCCACGGTGGGGTCTTCATCGCCGACATTGCCCAGCTTCAGCACGGCCTGTCGTCGAACCTGGACCTTGGGGCTGTGCAAATCCGCGACCCACGATTTCACCTCGCGCCCACCCGCCAGGACCGGCCCCCGCTCCTGTCCGCCGCAGCCGGATAAGGCGGCTGCCCCGAACAGCGCGATCAGGATGGTCCGTCCGGACCGTGCTCGTGTGCTCTGCATGTGCGATCATCCTCAGAACATGTGAAAGAATCGGATTCCAGATCGCGGATTCCGGATTGCGAATCCATAAATCCTTGATGTTTAGGCCTTTAAATTCATTCGTGATTCGCAATCCGTCATCTGGAATTGATTTATTCACAGCCGCTCAGTACGAGTCGGAACTGACGACCTCCCCGCCGGCGCGGGTGCCGAGTGCCTGCTGGATCAGGCTGGACGGCGTGTAACGCGTCGAGCCGTCGGGATTGACGCCTGCGTCGCCTAGCACATTCTTCAGGAAATGCACCGAGCCGTCGGCGAAGAGGACGTTGGCGCCGCCCGGGTGGAAGCTCGAGGGATCATCCAGTCCGCTGTCGGTGTCGGCGTTGGTGTTGAGCAGGTGGCAGTGAGCCTGGATCAGGCAAGGTGCCAGATAGGTCGCAGAGGCCGATCCGGGACACGGGTTGAACGGCCCCCGCAAGACGACACCCCCCGGGACCGCCCCGGTCCAGGTGCCCTCCGTAATCCCCCCAGGCGCGCTCCAGCAGGCAGGACCGTCTGGCTCGTGCCGTCGATGATCGCCGCAATGCGAATCCCACTATTGCGGAAGAACGGGCCATTCCCCGAGCCGTCGTTGTTCAGCCCCAGGGCGACGTCGGCCGCGTCGCTGCCCGTGCTGGCCGCGTAGGAGCTCGGCGCGACCGTCGCAACCGTGTTCCCGAGCCCGTCGGTGACCGCAAACGTCCGGGTCGAGGGGAGCTGATCCGATGGGCAGAGGTATGCATTGAGGACCGTCTGGGTCGCCGTCGTGTTCGCCGCGGCCTGGATCGGCAGCCAGACGTTGATCGACGAATACAATGGCGCCTGCTCGAGCTGCGGCAGGATCATCGTCGCCCAGCTCCAGCCCGGCGACGTGTCGGTCTCGCCATCGATGAACTTGCTCGCCGCGATATATCCCGGCGGGAAGATCGACATCGCATCGTGGTAATTGTGCAGGGCCAATCCCATCTGTTTCAGATTGTTGGTGCACTGGGCACGCCGCGCCGCCTCCCGCGCCGACTGCACCGCCGGCAACAGGAGCGCGATTAATACGGCGATGATCGCGATGACCACGAGAAGTTCGATCAGTGTGAATCCGCGATGCCGATTCATGGCGAGCAAGTCTCCGGGATGATCAACGGACAACCAGTCAACGGCGACCTCGTAAGGCAAGGCCCGTGCCGCTTCGGCCGGAATCCCTATCCGGTTTCAAGGCCAATGCTTGCGGCGTCCCTCTTGTGGTCGTCTTTCGAACGCAGCGGTGATTCGATCATCTCTTGCGGCGAATCATTGTCCACATCGATGAGATGGCGCAAGCCAATAGAAAAGGCGGGCAGACTCGATCGCTCGAGTCCGCTCGCCTTATTTCGTGCATCGGTCGATGTCAGGATTCGATCAAGTTCAAGGCTCGTTGACGTTGAGGTTGGCGTTCAGGACCTTGGTGATCCGGAACTGGATCTCCTTGAGGTGAGCCAGGGAGGTGTCGTCGATCTTGAGATCCTTGCGGCCGACGAGGGTGTCGATTTTCTTGCCGAGCTCCTCGAGGTGCAACCGGGCGAGGTTCTTGGCATCGGGCGGGGGGTTGGACTCGCCGCCGTAAAAGATGACGAACCCGAGGCCGCCGAAGGAGGAATCGTTCTTGGGGCCGAGGACCATGCTGCTGAGCCGCTTGATATACTCGCGCTGGAGGTTGCGTCGGATGGTCGAGATCGAGAACGTCGCAGTGCCCGAAGGAGGCGCGGCCAGCTCGGTGAAGATGCCGTCGCTGAGCGAACGGAAGACCTCGGCGATCTTGATCGGATTGCTGTTGGGATCGCTCTGCATCTCCTGGTTCTGGATCCGCTCGAGCACGCTGCCGTCGAGGCACTGGTTGAGGGCGATCTGCTGGATGTTGAGGATCACCTGGTAGATCGGGTAGTCCGATCCTGGCGAATAGCCATCGTCCTGCCACGCCTCGGAGATCAGCTTGCGGAGCAGGGCGGGCGAGAACTGGAACGCCTTGTCGCCGAGGATCTGGTTGACCATCAGCTTGAGGGCTTCGCGCTGGCGGGCGCCGGCGATCGGCGTGACCGGGTCGCGGGCCTTGTCGGTCCCCTTGAAGTCGCGGTTGACCGACTGGCCGCCGATGTACTCGGATGCGAGGTACGCCCCGTTGCCGAACTGGCGGATGCAGGCCATGAACGCCTCGCGGAGCCGGGCCCAGGATTCGCCGTCCTTGACGACCTTCTTGTCCAGGTCGGCGAGCATCTCGCCGGCCATGGCCATCCGCATCTTGCCGTAGGCCAGAGTGTCGGAGGTCAGGTCGTAGGTGTTGACGTGCGGGTCGTTGTTGTAGAAGTCGTCATCGGTGCCGAACGCGAGGTCCGGGTCGGGTGACCGGGCGGCGATCTTCTTGAGCTCGGCCTCCTCGCTGCCCATCGCTTGCGTGTAGGCATATTCGATCGCCCAGTAGTCATAGGGGCCGATCGTGGTCGAGGCGAAGTCGCCCTGCTTCTGACCCTTGGGCGAGACGTTGATCGGGTTGTAATCCATCACGCTGCCGGTCATCCCCTTGACACGGGTGATCGACGTGTCGTTGATCTGGTCGGGGCGAAGCATGATGCTGGCCTTGAAGTTGTGCCGCAGGCCCAGCGAGTGGCCGACCTCGTGCATCACCACTTCCTTGATCGCCTGGCCCAGGAACTCCTCGGGGAGTTTCAGCTCCGGCTCCTTCTTCGGCTCTTCCTTCTTCTTCGGCTCCTCCTTCTTCGGTTCCTCTTTCTTCTTGGCCGGGTCGACGTCGGCGGCCATGGCCAGCGCCAGGGCGGCGAACTGAATCTCGTGGGTCTTGGCGGCGGCATAGTTGCAGGCGGTCATCTTGCCCTGCGAGAGTCGCTGCTGGAGCTGGGCCTGGATCGGGTCCCAGCCGGCCGGGACGATGTCGAGCGCCATCAGGCCGTTGCCATTGCCGCGGGCGAGGTTGCCCATCGGACCGTTGCCGCCTCGCAGCGAGGCGTTCCAGGCGGCGGCGCGCCGGGAGCCCGGCGGCGGCAAGAGCTGGCCGAATCCCTGCTTCGCGGCCATGATCGGGCTGAGCACTTCGCCCACCAACAAGGGAATCGCGCCGATCGGTTGGTCGCCGGCCTGGCCCTGACCGGCCGGGATCGGCATCCCGACGAGGATCGCGTACTCTTCCTTCCATCGCTTGATCCAGCTCGTGTCGAAGATCACGTCGCCGTCGATGATCTCGCCGGTCAATGGGTTGCTGCGGAGGCCCGACATCGCGAAGGTCCGGCCGGTCGTGATCCAGCGCAGGGTGCAGTAATTGATATCCTCAGGCTCGAAGTCGTCGCGTTCATTCTGCCATCGGACGGCGATGGCGTCCTTGAAGCCGATCTTCTCAAAAGCCTTGTTCCACTCGAGGATCCCTTCCTGGACGTAAGGCCGGTATTCCTCGGGGACGTTGTCCTCGATGTACCAGACGATCTGCTTCTTGGGGGGCGAGAGCTTGGCGCCGGGGTTGGCCTTCTCCAGCCGCCATCGGTTGATCATCCGCTTGGCGTTGGTGTCCGGATTGGGGTTGGCGAAGTCGGTCACGCTGTTGAGGAAGTGGCCGACGCGGTAATCGGCCATCCGAGGCTGGTAGCCGTGCTCGGGGGCCTTGCAGAGGCTGTAATGCAGGACCATGGTGATGCCCCGCGGGTCGATCACCGCCGACTGGCCGCCGTGGAATGAGGATCGTCCGAATCGGCCGCCGCTGAAGGTCGCCTCGACCTGGATCTCGTCGTTATCGGGATACGTGCGGATCTTGAACCATCGCGAGCGGCTCTTGTCGAGATAGCCGAAGCCGAGCTGGGCGAAGTCGGTCATGAAGATATCGGCGAAGTCGATGACCAGGCCGCCGCCGCGGGGGCTCATGCTGAGGATCGGCAGCGACATGAGGATCGAGTCGGTGTAGTTCTGCTTGACCGCCTTCTCCAGCGCCGAGCCCGCCGGCGCGGTGAAGTGGATGTTCTTGCGGATCAACTGGAGGTTGTCGCCGACCCGATGGAACTCCAGCACCCATTCATCGCCGAAGTTCAGCGGCTGGCCGGCATTGGCCGAGCCCCGGGCGATCACCATCGGCGCCAGGATCGGCTGGTCGAGTTGCTGGGGCTTGATCTCCGCGTAGAGGTGCTGGTCCTTCTCGTGGAGCGTGATGAAGCCTTCGTAGGTCTTCGCGCCCTGGGTCAACTGGTTGAAGTCCTGGAACGTCCGCCCTCCCGTCGGCCGGCCGAACGATCGCACCGTCGATCGGACCTCGACCGGGATCGGCGCATCCTCGGCCGGCTCCTGGGCATGCACGACGCCCGTGGCCGCAATCATGCCCGCGCCGAGCGCCACCAATAACCAGCGCTTCAACATCGCTTCGCCCCCCAGATCAACATTGTTCAAGACACGGTCACGTTTATGGACAAAGTTGACCCGTCGAGGTCGGCCTCGGTCTTACGGATTCGCTAAACCTCAAAGATCAACTCCTCCAGAATACCCGCACCCTCCGACGATAGTAAATGTCCTTGGTCCGAAGTCCTTGGTCCTCGGCCCGTGGGCGGATCGATCGAAGGGATGGTATCGACCGGGCACAAGCATGCAATGTCCGGCAAGAATCACCAATGACCGATGACCCAATGACGAGCGACCAATTCCTCTGGTCAGTCGGGCCGATAGTCGGTAGAACTCCGGGCGACTTTCCGATGGGGTCAGCCCGGGCCTGGCATGGCCCGTCGGCCGGTGGAGACTCCTTCGCGACGCCCTCGCGATCGCCGACGGTCCGATTCGGAAGGATGGGTGCCGATGTCAGGGTGGCGGGGACTGGTCGTTCTCGGGGTCCTGTGCGGTGCGACGCTGATGCCCGTCGGCCGGGCGGATGCGTCGGCGGACCTCCGACTCGACAAGGATTTCATCGCCGGGATCATCGAGAAGCTTCCCGCAGCCACGTTCGAGCAGCAAGGGCAGATCCGGGGGACGGTCCACGGCTTCCGGCTGCTGGCGATCGAGCCTCGGGAGCGACAACTGGTGGTCGCCTGCCGGATCGAGGGCGAATTCCGGGCGCCGGTCAACGGCCCGATCACGGACCGAGTCGCCCGGAGCCGCGAGATCCCGCAAGGCTGGCGGAAGTTCAGCTTCGACATCAAGGCACGGGTCAACATCGAGCCGGGCGGCGATGCGGCGCCGAGATTCCGGATCGGCATCGATGAGGTCAAGCGGCGGGAGCTGGACGGCTTCAGCGGGCTGCTCGCCAAAGTCCTCGGCCAGTTCTTCGACGACCTGATTACCCAGATCGCCAACGGCCGGGCATCGCGACTCAGCGAGCGTCTCAACGCCGAGATCGCCCGACGCGTCGGCCTGTTCAAGGAATATGGGGTCTTCTGCGGGATCGAGTACTCGCAGAATGAGATCGTCCTCCATTTCGACCTGACGCGGCTCCGCTCCGAGGGGATCGCCGGCTACGTCTTCGCCGAGTCGCAGCCGGAGAGCGTCCCGCTCTATCGATGGCTCCACGCGGATCGCTCGCACTTCTACACGATCCGCCCGGGCGCGCCCGACCGGCCGAGATCGATCCAGGAGGGCATCGCCTGCTACGTCCTCGACCATCGCGTCCCCGGTGCGGTCCCGCTCTACCGATGGACGAGCCCGCGCGACCACCTCTACACGCTCGCCTCGGACGGCGAGCAGACCGCCCGGCTCGGCTATCGCCCGAAAGGGATTTCCTGCTACGTCTTCCACGACCCCCAGCCGGGCACCGTGCCCCTCTACCGATTCTTCGACCCGGTCCGCCGCCAGCATTTCTACACGACCCATCAATTCGCCGAGTTCCTGAAATAGCCGCGTGGGAACATCCGGACTCTGATCAGGGTTTCGGACTCGTCTCGGGCGTCCCCTCGATCCAGATCAAGACGCCATCGATCGGTCCGCCGGGTGTCATCCTGGACGTGTTGTTCCGAGGACTGAAACGGCGTCGAAGCAGGACGACCCGCGCGTCGGGGGGGAATTGCTGGCTGGTCGAATAATTGTCGCCGGTCGTGATGGTGTGGCCGGTGTCCCAGACGCTCGGCTCCTCCCTGGCGATCAGCTCGGTTCCGTCCCTGCGAACGATGACTCGATAGGCGTCCTTCGTCCGTCGCTGCTCGAAGGCGAGCTGATGCCTGCCGGGCGCGATCGGTGCGCCCTGGGTCACGGTGGCGAAACCGTCCTGGCCGATGCCGTGCGTCGCCAGGCAGAGCCGATATCGCCCTTCGGGCACGTGGATCTCCCATCGGTCTTCGCCCATCCAGAGGTCTTCCAGCTTCACGATCGCGATCTGCTTCGGGTCGTTGACGATCAGTTCGTGCGCCAGCGGGGCCATGGCCTCGATCCGCGCCGCGAGCGCGGCGTTGTGCCGGCGGTTGATGAAATAGGCCATCGAGACGGCGATCGCCGCCATCAACAGGAACAGCGTCCGCAGGCCGACCTGCCACCGCCTCCGACCGGGCCTCGGGACGACGGGCATGCTCTCTGCGGATTCATCGAGCGGAGGAGGCATATCGGACACGTGCTAATTCTCCGTGGCCTGCCGGTCAGGGTTTTCCGGCCTCGGGACCGATTTCGAGCTCGAACAGGACCGGGAGGAATTGCTGATGGATGCCGGGAGACAGCGTCTTCCGGGCCTCGTCCTGCATGTCATCGGGGAGGGCCAATCGCAACAATACGCCCGGCTGATCCGTCTCGAGGACGGCGACCTCGGGCATACCCAACTGCTCGACCCGGACCCTGTCCCATCGGTTTCGCAGCAGATCGGCCAGGCTCTTATCCCCGAAGGTTGACCGGGAGCTGCCATTGGCGAAATGGGTGTAGTTATCAAGGGTGCCCTGATCGTCCTCACGGAACCGCACCCGGACTATGAACTCGGATGGTTTCGTGGACGTTGACGAGCCCAGGCTGGCGAAGCGACTACGCAAGCTTTGCCTGTAGTTCGGCGGGAAATAGACGCGCCAGGCGAAATGCAGCGGCTCGCCGGTATCCAGCGCCCGGATATACACCTTGGACGGGTCCGCGATCGGCAGCTCGCCGGCCAGCCGGGCGAGTCGGCCGTGACGTTCCGTCAGCCGGCTCCGCTCGAGGCCGGTTTGCACAGCAAGGACGCCTCCGATCAGGATGACGAGGATCAGCAACCCGTCGAATAGCCGGAGTCTCATGGCGATCCCCTCGCGATCATTGAGGTGTCGGCAGCGGTTTGCGGCCGATCCGCCGATAATCCTGGGCGAACTCGGTCACCTCGATGGCCTGGTTGACGTCGAGGTCGCGGAAGACCTGGGTCGTCCCGCTAGTCGGCCATCGGATTTCCAGGGTCGCGACCTTCGGTGCCTTGGCCAGTCCGATGGTCTGCTCCAGCGCGTTGCCGCCGAAGCTGCTGCCGGAGGTGACGTGGCGATGGACCACGAGCGGCTTGTCGCCCGAGGTAACGACCTTGATCCTGGCTCCGATGGCCGCCCGGTTGGTCTTCTTGCCGACGAGCTTGACGGTCAGCCAGTGGTTCCCCTGGCCGGGGTTCTGAAAGAGGAGGTTGTGATACTGGTCGCCGACGACGCCCCCGCCCATCTCGACGAACAGGTCGACGTCGCCATCGCGGTCCCAATCGCCGCAGGCCACGCCGTGGCCCTTCTGGAGGTGGCCGGTCCGCGAGGATGACGAGATGTCGGCGAACCGCTTCCCCTCGACGTTCTTCATCATCCGGTTGGGGACCAGGAAGCCGTAGTTCAGCCCCCCGGTGGCCAGATACATGTCGAGGAAGCCGTCGTTGTCGAAGTCCGCGAAATTCGACCCCATGCTGGCGAAGAACATGTCGAGCCCGGCCTCGAGGGTCACGTCCTGGAAGCCCTTGCCGTGGAGGTTGCGATAGAGCTTGTTGGCGGGCCGGTCCAGCGGCTCGCCCATCATCCCCCGGATCACGTCTTCGACCCCGCGGTTGTAGTAGACGGCGAAGATGTCGAGCCAGCCGTCGTTGTCGTAATCCCACGACCAGCAGGAGAAGCCCTTCGGGCCGTCGATGCCCTTGCTGGTGGTGACCTCCACAAACCGGCCGTCGCGCTCGTTGTGATAGAGCCGGGCGTCATCCGACAGGTTATTGATGAACAGGTCGGGATATCCGTCGTTGTCGTAGTCGAGCCAGGCGCAACCCTTGGCGAATCGGGCGGGATCGCTCCGGAGCCCGGCCGCGTCGGCGACGTCCTCGAACGTGCCGTCTCCCTTGTTGCGGTAGAGGCGGTGGTGCTGGCGCTCGCAGGCGACGAAGAGGTCGACCAGGCCGTCGTTGTCGTAATCGGCCCAGGCTGCGGCGTTGGAATTGGCCGGGGCCAGGAGCCCGGCCTGCTTCGTACGGTCTTCGAACCGGCCGCCTCCGCAATTGTGCAGCAGGCTCGGCCGCATGGCCCAGTCGTGCCAGGCCCCTCGCGAGATGAAGATGTCCAGGAGGCCGTCGTTATCGTAGTCGGCCTGGTAGCAGACCAGCCCACCGAGCTGATCGCCCAGGCCGGCCTCGTCGGTCCGATCGACGAAGGTCCCGTCGCCCGCATTGCGATAGAACGCCATGCTCCGGGTCGGGTCGTGGCAGGTGATCACGATGTCCAGCAGGCCATCGTTGTCGAAGTCGTCCATGATGGCGCCGCCCGACTGGTTCATCCGGTCGCCCAGCCCGACAGGATGACTGACCTCGCGGAATGGGCCGATGTCGAACTCCGAATGGAAGAAGCGGGTCAGGTCTACCCGGAGCGGCGGCTCGGGCTTCTCGGGGTATTCGCCCAGCGTCATGTGGGCCAGGTTGAGCAGCCACCGGACTTCAAGGTTGTCGGGGAACTGGCGGAGGTATTCGCTAAAGTGGTGGATCGCCAGCCGGGACCCCAACGGATTGGTGTGGACGGCCGATGAGGCGATCGGCAGGAGGCAGGCGCTGTCGCCGAGGCAATTGAGGCAGTTCTCGTCCTCGCCCCTCCGCAGCGCCGTGACGCCCTGGAGGTAGATCACGGTTCCCAGGGCCGACTGGGCCAGGCGATCGTCGCTCTCGACCAGCGACCGGAGCCGCTCCAGGACCGCGTATGCCTCCTTGACCTCGCCCTCGTAGCTCAAGAGGTTCGACTTGAGATAGAGGAGCGAGAACATCCCATTTCGGGTCAGCTCGGGATTGGCCATCTGCTGGTCGGCCATCGCGGCGCCCCGATATCCGCCGCGATCCCAATGCTGGGCGATCTCGCGCAGCGAGGCGTCGGGCTTCCAGGGAGTCACCGCATAGAGGACCGCCTTGAAGCCGCTGGGATCCACCGGCAACGCGTGCGGGCGGTATCGCACGCCGGGGATGAACGAACTCCGGGCCTCGCCGGGAGCCGGACTCTGATTCGTCCCCGGCCCGTTGCGATCCGCCGGTTTCTCGCGCGCGTCTGCCGGACGAGAGTCCCGGGTCGTGTCCACGCCCATCCCCGAGCGGGAGGGAGACCTCGGGACGAACCAGTAGAAGCCCGCCCCCAGGAGCAACGCCACCGCGACGGCGAGACCGATGAGGCGCCCATTCATGTCGAAAGTTCTCCGAGCGCGGAGTCTGGGCCGTAACCTTGCGATGCCATACCGGATTCTACCGGTTTCGCGCGGGCGACGCCCGACTTTCGAGAATCCGCGTCGATCGCCCCGCGATCCGTGCTGGGCGGACGCGTCCCATCGCGATCATGACCAGAGTGAGTTATGGAAGGGCCTGCGGTCAACGCGGTTCCGGGATCGTCCGGGGAAGCCCGACACGCATGAAGAACCGGGCGAAGGCTTGCGAGAATTGCTCGAGGGATGGAGAGTCCAGCCGCCATCGCGGGCCGAGGTTGATGGTAAGCTCTACCATGGAGCCCTACATGAGGCTGGAGATCTCCCGGAAATCGACTACGAGTGCTTACCGGTTGTCCTCCGGGTCCGTAGGAGAGGCAAGCAGGTGCAGGCCCTGTACGGGATCGAGATGGTGACGACGCGCCAGGGAGGGGCCAGATTGATCGCCGTCAATCGGTCCGTCGTGCCGTCCACAGGATCGCGTTGTGGACCAGGGTCCGGTAGGCCGGATTGGCGAAGATCGTGGGGCCGTGTCCCAACTGGATGGCGACCACGCGGGACGTGTTGCAGGGGCCGACCCACGCCACGACCTTGTCACTGTAAGGGTTGTCGGTCGTGAGCAATGGCTGCACGCGGGGCGAAATGAACATTCCCTTGTAGGTCTCGTCCACGACCTGGAAGGGGCCGACCCCCGCGAGGATCGGGTGCTCCCCGGCCGTCGCGATCGACATCGGCTGGTCATTCTTGACCGTCGAGGAGGGGATCGATCCCTCTCGCCTCAATCGGTATCGGCCGCCGACGACGTCCTCGGCCCACCAGGCCCAGTCCGGGTAGTCGAGCAGCGCATGATGGAGCACGACGACCCCCTTGCCGCCCTCGATGAAGTCGCGGAGGTTCTTCTTGCCTTTTTCGTCGAGGTTGCGCGTGAAATCGTAGAGGATCAGCACGTCATACTTGTTGCGCAGATCCCCCTGGAAGGCCAATGCGGCGTCGGCCACCGGCATTCGGGGCAGGTCCTTGTATCCGTCGAAGAGCGAGTAGAACGACGTGTCGTGGTCGTGTCCGCCGGTGATGACGAGCGCCTTCACCGGGCCGGGTTTCGGCCGGCCCGAGTTGACCGCACTGGTGTCGGAGAGTTCTTTGATATAGATGTTCTTGAACTGGACCAGGCTGGGCGGGCCACTCCAGGCGGCGGCCTTGTTCTTGCCGCCGTGATGCTGGAAGGCGAGCCGGCCGCGGTCGGGGAGATTGGGGATGGTGGCGCCGGGGATGACCGTGATCCCGTTCAGGACGACCTTGACGGTCTTGCCCTTGACCGTGATCTCGAAATGGTTCCATTCGCCGACCGGCTTGTCGGCCTGGGTGCGAGGCGTGACGGCGGCACGTACGTCGGGCGGCGTCTTGCGATCCATGCGGACGCTGTACATCTCGCCGGAGCCGATGGGCCAGCACCACATGTTGACCTGGAAGAAGCCGTCGCCTCGGAGGAACACGCCGGAATCCGCGTCCGGCAGCGCCAGCCGCATCTCCTTGCCCTGGATGTCCCTGGCGTGCGTCCCATCCGGCAAGATATAGGGGACGTTCTTGTTGATGAAGGGAGCCTCCTTGATCCGCCAGTCCAGCTCGAGGACGAAGTCTCGGTACTCGCGGTCGCTCCAGAGCGACTTGTCGCCCGAGGATTCGCTCCCGGCATCATAGTCGATGGCTCCGTCGACGACCTTCCAGTGTCCGTTATCGCCGTCGGGTACCTTCCAGCCGGAGAGATCGTGCCCGTTGAAGAGGGATACGAAGCCCTCCGGGACCGGTCCGGCCGCCGCCCATCCCGCGGAGGCGAGCAGGAATCCCACGACGCGTATCAGGAAGAATCGCTGCTTGAGCATGATCGGGCTCCCGCTGAGCTGGAAGGTACAATCGATCGGAAGTAAGCGAATCGCTTATAATCCACGCGGGAGACCGCCGCAAGCAGCTATGCCCGGCGGGGCCGGATCGTCGAACGGTGGGAAGAGGTGGAGGAGTTGCAAGGGATGAGCCGGACCGAACACGACCATCGATCCGTCGAGGCCGAGGCGATCCGGCTGCTGACGCGCGTGACCTGCCCGCACTGCTGGGAATCATTCCCGCCGGAACAGGTGCTCTGGATCTCGGAACACGTCGAGCTGCTCGGCGACCCGATGCTCGGGCCCGAGCGGCAGCAGCGATTCCTCCCCAGCCGCTTCACGGTCGACGGCGACGCGGTCGACGCCCAGGGGATGACCTGCCGGAGCCTCGCTTGCCCGCATTGTCACCTCTCGGTCCCCCGGGCGATGCTGGAGATGGAGCCGCTGTTCTTCTCGATCCTGGGCAGCCCGGCCAGCGGCAAGTCGTTCTTCCTGACGACGTTGACCTGGCAGTTGCGCCAGGTCCTGCCCATCCACTTCCGCGTCGCCTTCACCGACGCCGACCCGACGGCGAACCGGATGCTCAACGCCTGCGAGGAAGCGTTATTCCTCAACCCCGACGAGACGAAGCTGATCCCGCTGGGCAACCTGATCCGCAAGACCGAGCTCCAGGGCGAGCTCTATGACACGGTGGCCTACGGCCAGCAGACGGTGAGCTATCCGCGCCCGCTACTCTTCACCATGCAGCCGAGGGAGGGACACTCTCGGGCGGATTCGGCGAAGATGGCGCGGATGCTCTGCCTCTACGACAACGCGGGCGAGCACTTCCAGCCGGGCCAGGACACGGCCGCGAGCCCGGTGACGCGGCACCTGGCACGGTCGCGCACCGTGCTCTTCCTGTTCGACCCGACGCAAGATCCGCGGTTCCGCGCCGCCTGCCGCACGACCGCACCGGGCGGGGCGCAGTCGTCCGGGCGACTCAGCCGCCAGGAGACGATCCTCAACGAGGCCGCGGCGCGGATCCGTCAACACGCCGGACTTCCGACCACCGCACCCGTCAACCGACCGCTGGTCGTCGTCCTCACCAAGCTCGACGAGTGGAACCACCTCCTCGACACCGAGGCCAAGGGCGACCCCTGGTGCACCCAGGACCACGTGACGGGCGTCAACATGGACCGGATCGAACACCTCTCGGAACTCCTCCGCCGCGTCCTGCTCCACTACTGCCCCGAGACGGTGGCCGCCGCCGAGAGCTTCACGAGGGAGGTCACCTTCATCGCGGTCAGCTCGCTGGGCCCGAACGTCCAGATCGACCCCGCCTCCGGCCTGGCCGCCATCCGTCCGGCCGACATCCAGCCGACCTGGGTGACGGCCCCCTTGCTCTTCTGCCTCTCACAGGCTTCCTCCCGGCTCATCCCTCGCTTCGTCAGGCGCGGCAAATCGGGCTGAGCATCACCGTGACCACGCACGTGAGTGCGTGGTTCGGACGGGACGAACGTCCTCCAACCTCGGGCGTCAGCCCGATCTGACGGGCGCCGCCCATCGCACTCACGTGCGAGGTTGGAGGGCTGCGCCCTGTCCCAACCACGGTCTCACGACCCTGGTCATGGCGTCGTGATTGGCGAAGAAGGGATCGCGTGAATCCGCGAGTCCTGATGGATGGTCAGCGTCCGGGGCTTGCCGCCGGCCGGGGTGAAGGTGATCGCCGCCTCGTAACCCTCGGGCGTCCCCCGGAGGACCTCCTCATGCGCCGGCATTCCGGCCAAATCGGGGATCGACAGTTCCTCGACCTTCGTAGCCCATCGCTTGTTCTTGCCGTGGAAGGCCGACTGGGCGTGGTAGATCTGCATCAATCGATCGCGGATCGGGCCGGCCGGGTCGGCTTGATAAGTCGCCTGGCCGGGTGCGGCCGTCGAGAACTGGACGTAGCCCCAGCGCTCGGGCCGATGCATGTCGATGGCCCCCTGCGGCGACCAGACCCAGTTGGCCTCTGGCGTGTTGGGCACCTTGCGATACTGGCCCTCGACGATGTCGTAGAGCCACTCGACCCGCGAGAAATTCACGCGCCACTGGTCGCCGTCGCGAGGCGGTGCGGGCCGATGCGCGTATTCCGCGAGCACCTTCCAGGGGAACGCGAACTCGACCGACCAGCCCGTGTCCTTGTCGCTCGACTTGTTCAGCGTCCCCTCAACGTGGACGCCCGTCTTCAGCCCGGGGATCTCCCATTCGTTGATGGCCGGACCGCCGTTGCGGTAAGCCTTCTTGAGGAACAGGTCCCACTCGGTATTCAGCGCGTTGATCTCGATCTCGTAGTATTCCTGGTTGTCGCCGTCGGGGTCGATGAAAACCTCAAAGTCATTATCGTGGAAGATGACCGAATCGTGCTTGGTGAGCGTCGCCGAGACGTGCGGCTCCTCGAGCTGGGCGGCGACGTAGAAATAGTCGTCATCCCACAACATCTTGGCGCGGGTCGCGAACCGGGGCCTCGGCTTGACGTCCCCCTCGATGTCCACGAACGTATCGGTCCACGGGGCGACCTTCCAGGCCTCGTCGTCGAGCCGGCCGTCGACCTGGATCGGCTTCGAGGCTCGGTAGCAGACATATCCCTTCGGCGCGGGCGGCGGCGCGGTCTTCAACGACTTGGTCGTCGGCGGAGGGTAGGACGCCTCGGCATTCGCGCCGACCTCGTAACGAGCGGCCATCACGAGCGTCGCCGAGACGCCGAGCACGACCCACGCGGCGAGATTGAGCCACCCGCGGCCATCGATCACGATATTCATCATGGAACATGGCCGCTCGGGCCACCTCGTCGGTGAGAGCCGTCCCCATCGAGGGGCGGCGGTAGGTCGATCCGCTCCCTCGCGGTCGCGGGTTGGATTGAGGATTATGCCCTGCCGCGGGAGGCAGATCAACGTGGCCGTGGCACGAGCGGCTTGAGGATCTCGGCGAGGACGTCAGGCTTCCCGGTGTCGCGAACGAGCTCGAGATAACGCGGGCCGTCGGCATAATCCAGGACGATCGTGCGGAAGTTCTCCCCCTGGACCAGGAGGAGTTCGATCTTCTTTCGCTTGACGCTGTCGGCCAGGGCGTCGAGGACTCGCTGGGCGCTGAAGGTCTTGCTATTGACCCCGATCACCTTCATGCCGGGCGCCAGGCCGGCGCGGTCGCCGGCCATGCCGGGCACGATATCCACGACCTTCCCTTCGCCGTCGAAGGTCAGGCCGATCGAATCGCGGGCCGAGACGCCGCCGACGCCGCCGCTTCGCGAGATCCGGCTGGCGGCGTTCGGGGGGCGGCTGGAATACGTGATGCGATAGCCGCATCGGCCGACCACCTCCAGCGGCAACGCGTCGAGCGGCTCGGTCGTCCGCTTGAGCAGGAACGCGTCCCAGTCGAAGTCGACCAGCTCGCGCAGGGCTTTCACCACGTCGGAGAATTCGTAGGGCTCGACGTGGGCGTCGGTCGACTTCCCTCCCAGGAACTTGCGGCAGAAATCGTCGAGGCTCAGCTTGCCCTTGGAGCGCTCGCGGATGATGGCGTCGGCCTCGAGCCAGATCAAGGCGCCCTCGAAGTAGTAATCCTGCTCGCGCCGCAACTCGTTCCAGTTGGGGCTGGCGCCGCGGAGCAGGTGCGAGGCCACGCCCGTATCGTCGAGCGGTCGCCACCGCCGGCCTTCGCGATGCGAGAGCGAGCCGATGGTCGCCGTGAGCAACCGCCGGTATTCGGCCGGCGAGACGACCCCTGCGCGGGCCATCAGGACCTCTCCGAGGTATTCCGTCAGCCCTTCATACACCCAGAGCAATCGGGTCTTCTGCGGCGTCTGGAAGTCCGGCGTGCACATCCCGGCCGGCCGGCGGAACTTGCCGCACCAGGAATGGACGTATTCATGCGGCAGGAGGTTGGCGACCCAGCCCCGGATCCGCGACTGCTCGAGCAGGTCGCGCTCGAGGACCCCGTTGATGCTGCACTCCAGATGCTCCAACCCCAGGTAGCCCAGGTCGTCGCTGCACGTGACCAGGAAGTGGAATGCCGGATAATGGCAGGTGCCGAACATCGCGCCGGCCTCCTGGACGACCCGGCTATACATCGCGATCACCGGCGCCCCGACCTGGAGTGCCGACGCCGACTCCGACGCCAGGTCGAGGAACGCCGGCGGGTTCTTGCCGGAGTCGAGCGGGATCTTCCGGACGTGCTCGCCCGCGATCATCGGGTTGTCGACGAGCTTGGTGAGCGAGACCTCGCGGAACTTCACGGGCTTGCCGCCGGGCGGGCCGGTCGCTTCCGGATCCGCCTTGAGGGCGCAGGCGAAGTCCCAGGCGGGCGGCAGCCGCAAGGTCAACGCCACGCGCGTCTGGTCGGCCGAGGGCCCCTCGGGATACATCAAGCAGGTGCTCCAGTTGATGATCCCGACGGACTCGTTACCATACGTGAGATGTCCCGATGCGGCAACGGCCGCCGCGTTGCAGATCGTGTCGAGCCGGACGATGAGCGACTTGACCCCCTCCGGGACGTCGCACTCGACGCGGTAGACGTCGGTCTCGTCGCGACGCCAGGCGACGGGCTTGCCCTGGGGCGTCTCGAGGCGGAGCCCCGCCACGTCCTGCACCGGCCCGCAAGGCGCGTGGGTCCCCGGCACCCATTTGGGAAACCAGAGCGCCAGCTTGCCCGGCCGGCACGGGACCTCGATCCGCGTATGCATCAGTCGCCGCGGCAGGTCGCGCGCGTCGACTTCGAGTTGGAGCGTCGTACCCTCACCGGCCCGCGCGCGGGGAGACCTCCCAAGGCCCCGAATAACCCAGCCGAGATGAACAGCCATCGTCGAGCCCAGCCAGTCATAAGTCATCACTCCAAGCATTCGCGGATTTCAGGACGGTTTGTTCGAAGCCCGGCCGTCATGGACCGAGGATTGGACTATCTTAGGGCCTGGAGAGACCCTCGAACAATCCGGACGCGGGTCCGATTTCCGTTGACATCGGCGGACAGGGCGTTGCAACCATCGCCCCGAAGGTCGATGATGTTCCGTCGGGATTCGGCGGTTGCTGAAGAGATTGGGGGGTCTTGCCGTGATGTGCCGCGTGTTCGAAGTTTGCGTCGTGTGCCTGCTCGCGGGGTTTGTACTGGGGATGGAGCCCGCATCGGCCGACGAGCCGCAGGCGGCGGCGCCGATCCGGGCCGGGATCATCGGCCTGGATACCTCGCACGTCACCGCGTTCACCGGGCTCTTGAACGCCGCGAAACCGAAGCCCGAGCTGGCCGGCGTGCGGATCGTGGCGGCCTATCCGGGCGGCAGTCCGGACATCCCCTCCAGCCGCGACCGGGTCGCGGGCTTCACCAAGGACCTGCGCGAGAAGTACGGCGTCGAGATCGTCGGGTCGATCGACGAGCTCCTCCAGCGGGTCGACGTGGTGTTGCTGGAGAGCGTCGACGGCCGCCCGCACCTCGAGCAGGCGCGGCCGGTCTTCAAGGCCCGCAAGCCGGTATTCATCGACAAGCCGGTCGCCGGTACCCTGGCCGACGCCATCGCGATCTTCGACCTGGCTCGCGAGACGGGCACTCCGTGTTTCTCCAGCTCGTCGCTGCGATTCAGCCCGGGGATCGTCGCCGTGAAAGGCGATGCCAAGGTAGGCGCGGTCATCGGCTGCAACACCTTCGGCCCATGCACGCTGGAGGAGCACCATCCCGACCTGTTCTGGTACGGCGTCCACGGCGTCGAGAGCCTCTACACCATCATGGGCACGGGCTGCGAGATCGGTCGCGCGCACCCACACCGATTCGACCGACCTGGCCGTCGGTGTCTGGAAGGATGGCCGCGTCGGCTCGTTCCGCGGGCTCCGCAAGGGGCCCTACAAGTATGGCGGCACGGTCTTCGGCATGAAGGGGAATGCCTCCCTGGGCGACTACGGCGGATACGAGCCGCTGGTCGTCGAGATCGTCAAGTTCTTCAAGACCGGCAAGCCGCCCGTCGCGGCCGAAGAGACCATCGAGATGTTCGCCTTCATGGAAGCCGCCGATGAGAGCAAGCGCCAGGGCGGCAAGCCGGTGACGATCGAGAGCGTCATGACCAGGGCGAAGTCGCGGCTCGGCAAGTAGTCCGGTGGCTTGTCCTTGCCGCCCCGAATGCCCCATCCTCGACGGAGACGATGAGTGACCGAGCCCGATCCCCTTCCGATGGAAAGCACCGCCGAACAGCCGACACGCGTGCGCTATGCCGTACTCGCCTTCCTGGCGGCGATGACGTTCGTGCTCTACCTGGATCGTGCCTGCATCAACCAGGCCGCGCCGATCATCAAGGATGAGCTGAAGATCACCGAGTTCCAGAAGGGGTGGATCTTCGCGGCGTTCACGATCGCCTACGCGGTATTCGAGATCCCGGCGGGCTGGTGGGGCGACCGCTACGGTTCCCGTCGGATCCTGACGCGGATCGTCCTCTGGTGGTCGGCGTTCACGGCGTTGACCGGCGCGGCGGGGGGATTCGTGACGATGCTGGTAATCCGATTCCTGTTCGGTGCCGGCGAAGCCGGGGCGTTGCCGAATTCGGCGCGGGTCCTTCGCGGCTGGTTTCCCGAATCGTTTCGTGGGCGGGCTCAAGGGTTCGTCACGACGGCGATGATGCTCGGCGGGGCGGCGGCGCCGGTGGCCTCGCAATGGCTGATCGACCGCGTCGGCTGGCGTTACACGTTCGCCGTGTTCGCCGTCCTGGGCGTGGCGTGGGCGGTCGCGTTCTTCCTCTGGTTCCGCGACGAGCCGGCCGATCACCCGTCCGTCAACGACGCCGAGCGCCGGCTGATCTCCGAGGGCAACAAACCCCCGAGGCTCCCGGTCGTCGTCGAGGACAGCCTGGCGCCCGACGTCGTCGTCGATGACAAGGCGCACGGCCCGATCCCCTGGGATCGCGTGCTCCCGTGCGCGAACATCTGGCTCCTGAGCGCGGTCATGGCGACGATGTCGGCGACGTACGAGATCCTGTCCTCGTGGTATCCCTCCTACTTGCAGTCGGCGCGGGGCGCCTCGCGCGATCTCTCGGGCTGGCTGGCCAGCATGGTCCTGGGCGCCGGGGCCTGCGGGACCTTCTTCGGCGGATGGTTGACCGACTGGCTCGTGCGGAAGACGGGCAGCCCCCGATGGGGCCGCACGGCGCAGGCCGTCGCCGGCACGGGCATCGGTGCCCTCGGCATCCTGGCGAGCATCTGGACCAATTCCACGGTGATGGCCTCGGTCTTCATCGCGGTGGCCGCCTTCGGGGTCCAGCTCCAGCTCCCTGCCTGGTGGGCCAGCGCGACCCGAGTGAGTGGACGCCATCTCGGGGCGCTCTTCGGGCTGATGAACATGATGGGCGGATTCGGCAGGCTCCTCTCCCAGCTCGCCGTCGGCCGGTTCGCCGACTGGCGCAAGGGCCTGGGATACACCGGCCGTGCCCAGTGGGATCCGGGGCTCTATGCCTACGTGGGCATCGCCCTGATCGGCATGGTGCTCTGGGCACTGATCAACCCCGAGAAGACCGTCGACGACCAGGAACCGATCCGTCGAGGCTGACCTACCTGCCGATCGATCCGGCTGCCGTTACGGAGGGGCGCACTCCGAGAAACCAGCGCCTGGAGCCGTTGGCGGTACGCCTTCAGATAGGCGTTCTCCGCCTCGATCGAACCCGGGTTCTCGTCGAGTACCTTGAGCAGCATCTTGCGAAAAACGTCCACGCCCGGCGTCTCGTAGCCGGGTTTGACCAGGTTCGTCTGCTCGTACGGATCGACCCGCAAATCGTAGAACTGCTCGGCGCCACGGCCATTCCGGATGTAATGCATGCCCGAGGCCACCAGCGACATCTGGACTCCCGCGTTCGCCAGTCCAATCGGATGTTCCGGGTGGAGCGCGGTCGCGTCCGCCTGCTCGGAAAAGCCGGGAGTGGCGGTCTCCGTCGGCTTCCGCCCGGTTGCGGGCCCCCAGAATGCCGCCAGTGAACGGCCGGGGAACGGCGCATCCGCCGAGAGGCCCAGCAAGTCCACTACCGTCGGCGGCAGGTCGCGCAGGCTGACCGGGCTGTCACCTCGCAACCCCCAGGCGCCTTCGGCGAGAGGATGATCAGCGGGACGCCGACCTCGTCGAGGTTTACCGTGTAGGCGTGGCCGAAGCTGCCGTGATCGCCGAACGCCTCCCCATGGTCCGAGGTGATGATCACATCGGTCGTCTCGAGCAGCCCCTGGACCTTCAACTCGTCGAGCAGCCGACCGAGTTGCTCGTCGAGGAATGCGATGCAATCGTCGTAGCAGTCGCGGGCCATCAAGAGGTCCTGTTGGCGGATCTTCCGCTTGGCCGACCCCACGTAATCGAAGAGGAACCGGTAATCCTCCGGCGTCGAGGGACCGACCCCGAACCGCTTCTTGTACTTCGGCGGCGGCACGAACGGCTCGTGGGCGTCGAAGTAGTTCAGGAAGGCGAAGAACGGACGATCGGTCCGCCGACGGCCCAGCCAGCCGAGGAATTCGTCGTTGATCTCTCGCCCGCCTCGAGATTGGAGGCCGGCCCACTTCTTGTCGTAGAAGTCCCCGAGACTCAGCCCGTAGACTTCGCCAATGCTCAGGATCTGCTCGAGGATCCATTTCCCCGGGACGGTCCGCGTCGAGGAGGGACATCGGCGTCAGCGGATAATCCTCGAAATGGGCGAACCCGCGTTCCAGGCCGGTCTCGTAGGTGCAGTGGTTGGTATTCGCCGAGAACCCGGCGGTCTGATAGCCCCGCGACGCCAGGTACTCCGCCAGGGTCGGATCGGGCGTATCCAGCCTGAAGTTCCACTGAGTATTGATCCGGAAAGGCCACTGGCCGGTGAAGAAGCAGGTATGCGAAGGGATACGTCCAGGGGGCAGGCGCCAGGGCGCAGTCGTACTTGACGCCTTTCTGTGCCCACCGCGACAGGTTGGGCGTCGTATCCCGGAAGTAGCCGTAGAGGCCGAGGTTGTAGGAGCGCACCGTATCCCAGACGATCAGCACGACGTTCCGGGCGCCGGTCGGCGCCGCCGGCAATCCGGCCACCGCGCGACGTTCGCGGACGGCGTCCCAACCGGACGAGAGCCCCGCCAGGAGACCGAGCACGATCAGCGGGACCCCCACGACATATCGCAACCGGCCGCGGCGACAAGCCCCGGACCACGACCGCATCGCCGATCAGCCGGCCGATGCCGACGGCCAGAAGCAGGCTGCATGCCGCGTACAGCGGCAACCTCAGCAGTGCCGCCCAGATCGCCAGCGTCGCGAAGAGCCACGCTGCGACCCGTAGCGTGACGAGTTTCCGCCGCGGTAGGTTGATGCATCCCACCAGCAGCCCAGGGCCTACAAGTAGGAGGGCGTGACCCAAGGGCACCGTCCACGGGAAATCCCGGGCCGTTCGAAGATATCCCTCCTCATCCCAGCAATACTTCCTGAGCAGGATGAGGCCCAGGTCGAGATAGCCCCCGCAGAGACCGAACGCGATCGCAAGCAGCACGGCGACCGTCGGCGCGAGGGGAATCCAGGTCGCCGGACGTCGGGCCGCGGTTCCGGTCGGCGCGGTATTCATCGGGTGTGGCATTCGCAAAGTCCTGTAGGGTGCTCTGTGAGCACCAATGCGAGCCCGCATCGTGGATCGGTGCTCACAGAGCACCCTACAGTTCGAGCTCTGCCCGGGCGCGTGACGCTTTAGATTAGAGCAATTCGGCCCTCATCGCAAGCGACCAGTTCACGCATGCATCCGCCTGGTCCATGGTTCAGCCCACGAGCCAAACGCGACGGGATCGAGCGCAACGCCCACATGCGATAGAATAGAACCTTCGGCCAATCTCCGCCATCACTCCGGAGGGGCCGGTCCAAGTCCGATCGAGGCAGAGCACCCGTCGATGAGCCAGGAACTGCACTACACGTCGGTCCCTCGCGGTCTGAAGCCCGGCAGCCGGGGCTTCGCGACGGTGGCCACCTCGGCGCACCTGGCGGACACGCTGGCCAGTCGGCTCGAGAGCCTCAGCGGCTATCAGGCCGTATATCCGCCCGGCGATCCCTCCGCGGCGCTCAACCCGATCGTCCATTCGCACGTCCGTCTGACGGTCGCTGGTAAGGTGCTCGACGTCCTGTCGCGGATCGGCCCGGCCGGGCTCGATTATTCGGGCCGGCCCAACAAGTACGCCCACCACATCGTGCTCGACGACGACGACCGGCCGGAAGGCGGACCCGCCTGGCTCCTCAGTCAGCCCGGCTTCCTCCAGGCCGCCTGGCAGGGCGAGCCGCGGGTCCTCCCCGCCGGCAAGACGGTGCCCCACGGCGACCGGCCTGCGAGCATCGCCGCCACCTGGCAGGCCCTGGCCGGCGACGCCGGCTGGGCCGGCGTGCTGGCCGAGTCGTTCCTGACCGACCCGCGTCGGCCCGCGTTCCTGATCTTCAGGCCCGGGATGGAAATCTTGCCACTGTTCGTCGAGGCGATTGCACTGCTGCCCGCCCCCCGCCGCTGGGAGGTCGAGTTCAGCACCTACTTCAACACGCTCCCCCAGGGCGTGACCTGCGCCTGGAGGGGCGTCCTCGACGGTTCGGCAGAGGCGAAGAACGCCAGGCGCCTGCCGAATGCCCTGATCGTCGACCTCTGCCGACCGATCGGCCGCGCCAGCGGGGATGATCTCGTCCAACTGGCTCGGACCGGCGAGCATCGCGATCGTCCGGCCGAGGAGTCGCACCGATCGTCGCACGCCGAGCCTGGCCGGGTCGCCTACCCAACGGCCGGCCCTCCCCTCCGCCATGACGGGACAACTCCACGCGTCCCGCGGCCGGACTCCCAGGACAGTTTCGACGTGCTGCCGGACCTCGCCGCCCGGCTGGTGTCCGACCTGTCGCTCTCGGACCGCGAGCCGCGACGCCGACAACCCCGCCAACGCAAGCGTCTCGTCGCATCAGTCTCGGCGTGTCTGCTCCTCTTCCTCATGGCCGGAGTATTCTGGGCGCTGAGCCGCGAAACCCGGGTTGGATCGGAGCCGAAGAATGCCCCGTCTCAAGGGGCGCTCGCCCAAACGCCAGGGCCCGACCATCAGCCCCCCCTCGGAAAGGCAGGAGCAGATCCCCGTCCGCTTTCCCCACCTTACGAAGGGGGGGGCAGGGGGGGGGCTTCGACCAGCCCCGACCCCACCATTAACCAGCCCATTAAGGAGCAGCACACCACAGTCGCGGAGAAAGACAACCCGAAGCCGGGACCGCCGACGTCCCCAGCCGCCGCGAAGTCGGCCGGAAAGTCCTCCTACCATGCCCCCGAGGCACCCGGTCCGCGGGAGCCCCTGATCCTGGCCTGCGCCCTGCCCGAGATCCCGAAGTCCCAGTTCGGCAACCAGGTCGCGCAGCAGCGCGTAATCGACCTCCCCGAGGACGCGGACGATCGTTTCGAAGTCCTCAACGCGAAGGAGCTTCGCTCGACGCCGGCCGGGGCGTTCGACCTGGAAAATCGCGACCAATACCGGCAGCGGCGTCGGGGGCAGCGTCACGCTCGCACAACTCGGCAAGCTCAGCGGCCACTCGTGGCAATTCGGCTGGACCAAGGAGGCCCGCAACCAATCCACCCAGGTCGAGGTGCTCCGCGACGCCGTGATGAAATTCCCGGCCGGCGACGGACGCGCCATTTTCGTCCTGCTCCGCGGGGTTGAGACCCGCGACAGGCGGCCGATCACGATCGTGGATCGACAGCCGCTGCTGTTCGACCGACTGGACCCACGAATCCGCACGGTCACCTGGACGCGGAACCCCGAGGCCCTGACCGGTACGAAGTGGAGGCTCGCGATACGACGCTGGAAGGTCGTGATGACGAGCCCCGACGATCGACTCCTGAAACGTGAGTACGAATCGCCACCGATCCTCGGAGGACCGAAAGACGCAGCCGCACCTATCAAGCTCGAGCAAGACCTGATCCCGGGCGAGCTCAAGCTCAGGCTGACGCTCGATCCCGACAGTCCCGGCACCATCACGGTGCGCGTCGAACCGGACCGTCCCCGGGTCCTCGACGGCCGCACCCAGCGATCCTCACGCCGCGAGGCACTCGAAAAGGAAACTCCCGGCGACAACGACGGCCGGGCACGCGACCCGATCGAATACCGTCGCGGCAAGCTCGCGAAGCTCGAAGCGGCCGACAAGAAAGACGACAAGGCGATCCAGTTGACGAAGCGGGAACTCGCCGATCTGGAGCAGATCCAGGAGATCCGAGAGACCGAGGACCTCTTATCAAAACCCGTCCACGCCGAGCTGAGCGTGGTGATCGGCCTGGACATCGGCGCGTCAACTGTCCTGGAGATCGCCAAGGTCGGCGAGGTTGCGGATTAATGCGAGTCGCCAGTGGAATGAAAACGGCTTGGAGTGACTCGCGACTACTGACGACTGACCACTGACCCCTGACCACTACGAGCATGACCGACCACCATCAGCTCATCGACCAGATCCGCCTGGCGCTACAATCGGGCGACCACGGCCGGAATGGCCGGCTCGCCGGATTGGCGTCGGCTTACGCGACGGCCTGCCACGACGCGACCCAGCGATTAGGTCGATGCCACCGATTGTTGCAGCAAGGGTTGCGCTCCGAGGCGATCCAGCTCGCGGAATCGGAGCCGAAGCTGCTCGACGCCATCGCCGCGCTCGACTTCCCCGAGCGGCCCGAGTGGGACGACCTGGTGCAGATGCACGACCTACCGATGGCACCCCGGCTGCCGATCGAGCCGGCTCGCCTGCTCAACGAGGCGTATGCGGAGGAGAATCCCCTCCAGGACTTGCTCCGCCGTCATCGTCGCCTTGCCTTGCAGCGCGCCCCGCTCCGCCTGAGGATCGGCGTCCTGGGCCAGCTCGCGGCCCAGGACCCGGGCAACCCGGTCTGGACCGACGACCTCCGCGCCTTCGAGTCGGTCCGCCTCCTCCAGATCCAGGAGGAGGCGTCCGAGGCCGGCCGACACCACGATGCCGAGGCGATCCACCGGCTGGTGACCGAGGTCGAGCAGACCGCATGGTCCGAGCCGCCGCCCCGCTCGCTGGTCCAGTCGCTGCGCAAGGCCGATGCGCAGCTCCGCGGCGAGCGCGGGCGAGCCGCGCTCGAGGAAATCGCGGACCGGCTCGAGGCCGCGCTCGACACGCGCGACGCCGTCCGAGGCGACCTGGCACGCCAGGAGTGGGCCCGGCTGGCGACCGCCATGGAGCTCCCCCTCGAGGATCCGATCGCCGAGCGGGTCCGACCGGCCCTCGACTGGCTCGACGACGAGGACCGCCGAAGCCGCGAGGGCCGCGCGTACGAAGACGCCGTCGCCGCCCTGATCCGGACTCTCGATTACCCCGGCTCCATCCAGGCCGACGAGCTCGAGCGGCTGGCCCATGCCGTCCTCATCCACGGCCACGGCATGCCCGAAGGGCTCCAGCAGCGCTACATCACGCGGCTCCACGACGTCGAGTCGGCCCGGTCGCGACGGTTCCGTCTGATCGCCGCCGCCTCGGCCGCGGCCATCCTCCTGGTCGGCGGCCTGATCTACTCTGCCGTCCGCGGCCAGGCGCGGGCCGACGAGGCGGACCGGGCCGCCACCGCGATCGCCGACCTGCTCGAGCTCAATGAGCTCGACCGCGCCGTCTCGCTCCTGAAGAAGCTCGAGGCGTCCGACCCGCACCTCCTGGCCGATCCCCGCATGGTCGAGGTCCGCGAGCGCGTCGAGCTCGCCCAGGGCAAGGAATCGGACCGCGCCTTGGCGTTCGACAAGGCCATGCGCGAGGCCGAGTCGGCCCCCGTCTCGGCCAAGCCGCCCCCGGCGCTGGAGACCGCCCGCTCGCTGGCGAAGCTCGACGGTGAGAAGGCCGCCCTCGAGACCCTGATCGCCCGACGCGCCGCCGACCTCCAGTCCGAGCAAGCGAAGCGCGATAAGGACCTGAATCCGCGCCTCGACGACCTCGGTCAGGCCATCGCCCGGGTCGAGCAGCTCGCCGAGACGGCCGGTCCGACCGCGGCCGATGAAGCGGTCGTCTTCACGCCGCTGGCCGACGCCCAGCGCAAGCTCACCGAGCTCGGGCCGGACCTGGCCCTGGCCGGCCGGGAGGCCCAGGGCCGGGCCGGCGGCCTGTCGCGGCGCCTCGACGCGGTGCGGGACCGGCTGGATCGTCGCCACCTGCAAATCCAGCTCGAGGACGCGATCACCGCGACGGTCGCCTACTCTCCCGAGGCCCGCGGCTTCTCCGGCCCGTCCGACCTCGCCGCCGCCTTGCAGTCCTTCGCCAAGTCCTTCCCAGACCTGCCCCGCTCCCGGGCATTCAACGACACTCTGAAGGACCAATCGCTCTGGACGGCGATCGGCGAATGGGACCGCCTCTCCTCCGCCTGGAAAGCCGGCCCGACGGGGATCGCACCCCAGGAGGCCAAGGTCCGCGCCGAGCAATGCCGGCAGTTCCTGACCCAGCACCCCGCCTCGCCCGACGCCGACCGCGCCTCGGCCTACCAGCGGACCATGGAGGCCGTCGCCCGCCGCACGGCCGATGGCGACGGTACCCTGGCCAAGCTCCAGCAGCTCCTCACCGACCTGCTCGTCGACAACCTCTGGATGTTGACCGTCAAGCCCCCCTTCGTCGAGCCGAGACGCCACTACTACCTGACCCAGAAGCCGGCGGCCGACGCCAAGTCGTTCCGCTACCTGATCGGATTCGACGGCAAGGAGAAGACCGCCAAGGTCGTCCCCGACTGGATCGAGAAGACCGACGTAGCACCCCAGACGAAGGTCGCGGCCCGGTTCAAGCCGATGCTCCTCCAGGATCCCGCCCGGATCGACTGGGAGACCGTGATGGTCGACCTGATCGACGCGATCCGGACCCAGCCCGACATGGACCCGGTGCTCCAGCTCGCCTTGCTCCGCAAGGTGCTCGAGTCGGCCGTCGAGGGCAGCGAGCCGCTCCGCGAGGCGCTCGGCGGCTTCAAGAATCGCGTCGACCAGGCCGACGTCGATGTGAACGTCCCCTGGATGGACCCCGACAGCCGCGAGGCCGACCGGATGCGGCCCAGGGCGTCGGGATTCGTCCGGTCGCTGCCCGACCTGGGCCCCGCGCGCAAGGAAGTGGCCGCCTTGCGGGCACGGCTCGACCGCCAGGCCGCGCACCGCCCGCAGCCGGTCGGCTGGCTGGCCCGCGAGCCCGACGGCTGGCGGGTCCGGACCGGATCGGTCCTGCCCGAGGCCGGATCCCTCTGGGTGGTCATGCCCGGCGACGGCACCCATGGCGCCTGGCGAAAGGTCGGCTCCCTCGAGCGGGCCAGGCCCCGCCTCTCCGTGGCCGACGACCCGGCCCTCGCCGAAGGCCGACCGGTCTTCGTCACCCTCCCGGGTGCGGATGACTCATGATTGACGCGGCGGCACCGAGCGTGCCACAGAATCCATCACAATCGAATGCATGTGCATTTTAATTATTTAATTCGCAATCCGGAATCTGCAATCCGGAATCCTGGCATCTTCAATCCCGGCCAGGGATGAGAAACCCGACCGATCATGGCAACCGGAGGCGCGCCGGAACATTGGTACGTGCGAGCGCGTGGGCGCGTCCTGGGCCCGCTCACCCGGGCGCAGCTCCAATCGCTGCGCGACCGCGGCCAGCTCGCGCGGTTCGACCAGGTCTCGCACGACCGTCAGACCTGGATCGGGGCGGACCGGGTGGACGGACTATTCCCCCCCTCGGGTCCGGATGGCGCTCGGGCCTCGACGGGGCTGTCGGACGAGCCGGCCGAGATGATCATCCTGGACGATGACGGCTCCGGCCCGTCGGGCGCGGACGCCCCGGAATGGTTCTTCGCGAGGGGCGGGACGCATCAGGGGCCGGTGCCGCTCTCCGAGCTTCGACGATTGGTTCGACTCGAACGAGATCAACCCGGAGACCCTCGTCTGGCGGAGCGGCATGGAGCAATGGACTCCCGCATCCTGGGTCGCCGAGCTGGGCGTCTCGCTGGCTCAGGGCGGCGAGGCCATGCCACCGACCCCCGGCGTGACCTCCTCGCCCCAGCAGCGAGGCCGCTCTCCCGAACAGGCCATCGCCCCGACCCGAACGAGCGTCCTGGCGATCTCCAGCCTGGTCATTGGCCTCTTCTGGTTGTTCGGACTCGGCAGCGCCTCGGCGATCGTGCTCGGCGTGATGTCGCTCCGCCGGATCGCCCGGTCGCAGGGGACGCTGACTGGCAAGCGCTTGGCCCTCGCCGGGATGATCGTGGGGATCATCGGCCTGATCGTGTCGGCGCTCCTCCTCCGCGAAATCCGCTCGAACGATCGCGAATTGAAGTGACCCGCCGCGCCGAGTCGAACGTCACGGAAGACGTCGCCCCGCTCCCGACGGACCTGGGGCGAAGTCATCGAGGCACCGTGCGGTCGAGCGATCGTCACCCGATCTGGGGCGCCCTCAATTCGATGCGGCCTCGTCCTCACGGAGCGTGCGGAGATGGGCGGTCGTCTCTTCCGAGAGGCGAACCCACTGCTCGCCGAGGCGATTATAAGCCATGAGGACGGCCTGGGCATCCGCGCGGCCGGAGTGCGCGATCAACTCCTGGCAGGCCCTGGCGGATTCGGCCGCCCCCACGGTGAGGAAGGTCCCCTTGAGGCCGTGTGCCTCCCAGGCGACCCGAGGGAAGTCTCCCGCCCTGAGCAGCCCGTCCAGGCGATCGAGCCTGCCAGGGATGTCCCTGAGCATCAGCGCGAGGACTTCGCGAATGATCCTCGGATCGCCCCCGCACGACTTCTCCAGGAGGACGGGCTGGAACGACCTCCGCCGGTCGGCCGGCGGCCTGGCCGGATCGCCCGGCGATCCCGAGGCCCGGCCGGTCCAGGCCACCAGGGCCTCGCGGAACGGTCCCGGCCGGAGCGGCTTGGTCAGGTAGTCATCCATCCCGCACGCCAGGCACCTGTCCCGGTCTCCCCGCATGGCGTGTGCGGTCATGGCGATGATCGGGATATGTCGGCCGGTTTCCTGCTCGCGCTCGCGGATCGCCGCCGTCGCGGCCAGGCCGTCCATCTCCGGCATCTGCACATCCATGAGGATGAGGTCGTGCCGTGCGTAGTCGAGCATCTCGATCGCCTCGCGGCCGTTCCGGACGGCGTCGACGCGGCAACCGACCCGGTCGGCCATGCTGGCCGCGACGATCCGGTTGACCTCGTTGTCCTCGGCCAGGAGGATCCGGGCGCCGATGGGCCGCCCCGCCCCATCCTCATCAGCGGCCGTCGTCGGACGCCCCTCGCGCGATCTCGGGGCGAACTCCCGAGTCAAGGTATTGTAGAGATGCGACCGGCGGATCGGCCGGGGCAGCCTGGCGACGAATAGCTCGGGCTCGCGCCGTCGCTTGGTGAGGGCGGAATCCGTCGCGGTCATGAGCACGAGCGGGACCTTGGCGAAGCGGGGGACGGCCTTGATCGCCCTCGCCAGAGCCTGGGCATCCATCCCCGTCAGGCGGTCGTCGATCAGGACGAATCCGTACGATTCGTCTTCGGCCGCCGCGAAGAGCTTCACCAGGGCGTCGCCGCCGGATCCCGCCGCCGCGGGCCGGCATCCCCAGGGCAGGAGGATCTCGCGGAGATTCGCCCGCTCGCCCTCGTCCTCGCTGGCGATGAGGACGTTCAATCCCGATAGATAGCCATCGGGGGCCTCCGGTCCCGGGTCGCGCATCCTTAGGGCCAGCTCGAACCAGAAGGTGCTCCCATTGCCGGGGCAGCTCTCGAGCCCGATGGTCCCGCCCATCATGGTGACGAGCTTCCGGCAGATGGTCAGCCCGAGCCCCGTGCCGCCGAATCGGCGGCTGCTCCCGCCCTCGATCTGCGTGAAGCTCTCGAACACGTCGGCGTGGCGGTCCGCCGGGATGCCGATGCCGGTATCGCGGACCAGGATCCGGACCGTCGCGGCGTCCTGGCCGCGATCGACCAGGATCGTCTCGAGGCCCACCTCGCCCGCGTCGGTGAACTTGACGGCATTGGCGAGGAGGTTGGTGAGCACCTGGCGGATCCGGACCGGGTCGCCGACGAGCCGGACGGGGATCGAGGGGTCGAAGCGTCGCCGCAGCGCCAGCCCCTTCTGATTCGCCCGGGGCGCCAGCAGGTCCGCGACCTCATCGGTGAGCATGTCGAGGTTTAGGTCCGTCTCTTCCAATGCGAGCTTGCCGGCCTCGATCTTGGAGAGGTCGAGGATGTCGTTGATGACCGTGAGCAGGGCCTCGCCGCTGCTTCGGATCGTCTCGGCGTAGTCGCGCTGGAGGTCGTTGAGCTCGGTGTCCAGCAGCAAGTCGGTCATGCCGATGACACCGTTCATCGGCGTGCGGATCTCGTGGCTCATGTTGGCGAGGAAGTCGCCCTTGGCGCGGGTCGCGGCCTCGGCCGTCTCCATGGCCCGGCGCAGCTTCTCCTCGGCCTCCTTCCGCGCCGTGATGTCGCGGCCGACGGCCTGGATCTCGACGAGTCGTCCGTCCGGGTCGAAGAATCCGCGATTGACGAACTCCATCCACCGCACCTGGCCATGGATGTCGAAGACGCGATTGACGATCAGGACGACGGGGTTGTCCGGCCCGAGCCGGACCAGCTCGGCCTCCACCCGGTCGATGTCCTCGGGGTAAGAAAAGGGCTGCCAGCGTCGAGCCATCAGGTCTTCGCGGAGCTTGCCGAAGAACCGGCAATAGACGTCGTTCACGAAGGTCAGGGTCCCGTCCGGGCGGAGCCGGCAGACCAGCTCGGTCTGGTCCTCCACGACCGTCCGGTAGCGCTCCTCGCTCTCCCGCAGCGCGGCCTCGGCCCGGCGGCGGGCGGTGATGTCGCGGGCGATGACGATCCCGCCCCGGATGCGGCCATCATGGGCGAGCAGGGGCCGGGCGTTGACCCAGACCCAGGCCCCCGCGCCCGTCTCCGCGTGCCTGATGCACACTTCCACGGAATCCGAACTCTCGCCCCCCAAGGCCCGCGTCAGGGGTAGCTGCTCGGCGGGGAATACCGTCTCCCCGTCGGGTAGGAACAGACCATGGATGAGAGGCCAGTCGTCGGGAAGTCCTTCCATCGGTACCAGGCCGTGGAGCTTCCTGGCCGCCTGGTTGAAGACCCGGAACCGGCCCTCGCGATCGGCGACCACGACCGCGTCGCCCAACTGATCGAGGATCGATTCGAGGAGGAGGGTCTGATCCTGGAGCGTCTCCTCGGCCCGCTTGCGCGGGCTGATGTCCTCGATCTGGCTGACGACGTGCAGGGGCTCGCCGCCGGCATCCCTCACGATCGATCGACTCAGGTGGATCCAGACGACGTGCCCATCCTTGTGGATGTACCGCTTCTCCCGATGATACGACGGGATGTCCCCGGCCAGCAGGCGATGGAACTGGATGTGGTCCACGTCGATGTCGTCGGGGTGGGTTATCTCCTGCCAGTTCCTCCCCACCAGCTCGTGCTCGGGGTAGCCGACGATCTGGCAGAGCGAGGCGTTGACCTGGAGCCATCGGCCGTCGGGGTCGCTCAGGGCCATGCCGATCGCCGCGGCGGCGAAGGCGCCGCGGAACCGCTCCTCGGCCGCGGCCAGCTCGGCGGTTCGTTCGACGACGCGGCTCTCGAGGCTCTCGGCGAGCTTCCGGAATCGGGACTCGCTCCGGCGTAACGCCTCCTCGGTCTCCTTGAGCCGGCCGATGTCCAGGTTGATCCCGGCCCAGCAAGTGATCCGCCCCTGTTCGTCCCGCACCGGGACGCCACGCGCCAGGATCGGATGCCAACGGCCATCCGTCCCGCGGAAGCGGTGCTCGATGTCCCACGTGCCTTCGATCCGGCGCATTCCTGCCACGCGGCGATGGTCTGCTCGGCCTCATCTGGATGCAGCACGTCCTTCCACCCGAACTGTGAGCACTGCTCCTGGGTCAGCCCGACGAGCCGGAGGAACGACTCGCTGATATAGGTGTTCCGGCCCTCGGCATCGCAGATCCACACGCCGTACGGGATCGTCTCGCCGATCGCGCGGTAGACCCGCTCGCTCTCGCGGAGCGCCTCCTCGGCCCGGATCCGGCCGGTGATGTCGGTGAACAGATCGAGTGCTCCTTTGAAGCACCCGTCTTCGCCGAGGATCGGCCGGGCCGCCAGGATCGTCCAGACGAGGTCTCCGTCCTTGCGGCGGAAGCGGATGTTGACCTGGTCGCTGTGGCCCAGGCGACGTCGCTCGAACAGCGCCTTGGCCGACTCCAGATCTTCTTCAACCAGGAATTCCCACTTGTGCCGGCCGATCATCTCACCCGGCTCGTAACCGAGCATCGCGGCCATCCGCGGGTTGACCAGCTCGATCCGGGCGTCCTCGTCGAGTATCCAGATGCCCTCGTTGGCCGTCTCGAAGATGCTCCGGAATTTCTCCTCGCTCCGGCTCAACGCCTCCTCGAATCGCTTCTGGTCGTCGATATCGGTGCAGGTGCCGAGCCAGTGCACAACACGGCCGTCGGCGTCCTTGATCGGTATGCCCCGGTTCTTGAACCATCGGTAGGACCCGTCGAAGCGGCGCATCCGGAATTCGACGTCGTAAGTCCCGACTCTCTCACGTGCTTCCTTCCAGAGGCGATCGATCGTCGCCCGGTCGCGGGGATGGAGGATCTCGTCCCACCACCGCGATGGCAACTCCTCGATGTCCTCGATCCCCGTGTACTGGCACCACTGCGGGCTGGTGTACTCCGGACTGCCGTCAGGCTTATTGCACCAGACCAGTTGCGGCAGCGTCTCGATCAGCGCCCGGAACCGGCGCTCTTCCTGGTGGATCCGGGCGACCGCCTGCGCCAGCGACTCGGTCCGCTCCGCGATGATCTCTTCGAGCTGGCTCGGGCTCCTCAAGGCCATCAGGGCCGGCCAGGCACCGCGGAGCGACCAGACGGCCCACATCGAGGCCAGGCCGGTCGCCACCAGGAGATGGCCGGAGAGCCGGTACAGGGGCACGAAGAACGCCAGCAAATCGAAGAAGTGGCCGAGTCCGCACAGCAAGATGAAGGCGGCGAAGGCCCTGATGGGTCCGCGGAATGGCTTCCAGTCCAACCGACGATGTCCCAGCCGCCAGATCACGATCGGTATGGAGAAGTAGGCGAGGCAGACCAGCAGATTGCCGAAGACATGCTCCCAGACGAGCCACTCGGGCCAGAGCCCGCAGATCCGCCGGGGGACGAACCCCTCGGGGCTGAACACCCGGCCGATCGCATCGAGGAACGTTGCCACGGGGAGCTCGACCCTCCGGCTCGAAGACCGTTATAGGGGTTCGTGTGGTCGCGTCGCCGCCTCAGGATCCGACCGGATGATCCAGGACGCGGACCAGGTCCGACAGGCAGACCGGTTTGAGGAGGAAATCGTCGATCCCGACCCCCGATGTCCCGCGATACGCGTCCCGATCGGCCGGCAAGCCGACGATGAACGAGTATCGTTCGACGGGGAGCCGCTCGCGGATGCTCCGGGCGGCCTCGATTCCCCCGAGTTCGGGCATCAGCATGTCGAGGAACATGAAGTCGTATTCGCGACTCGTGGCCGCGTCGACCGCCTCGCGACCGTTGCCCACGGCCTCGACCCGGTGGCCGAGCCTCCTCAGGAGCCCGCTCACGGCCGCGACGAATACGTCGTTATCGTCGGCCAGGAGGATCCGGAGGACCGGCCGTGTCTTCGTCGAGGCGGAGAGGTTCGCTGTCATCGGGATTTCCTCTCGAATAGGAGACGGGTTCGATCTCGTTGACGGGGATCCGTCGTGGCGACCTCGCCAGGGCACTCAAACCGGTTCGGATCGGGTGCCGAGATCGGCGTCGAATCGGATCAGACCGAACGCCGCCTGCCTTCACGGGAGGCCCGACACCGGCCGGGTGCCGGCACCTAAACGCCCGGGTCACGATTCTTCATCGCCCGAAGGAACACGAGTCGGGAACCTTCATTAAGCATAGGACATTCATCGACCAGGATGATCGAGATGACGGGTGACCGCATCCACTAAATTAAACACGCAACGGCCTGGAAGTCAAGGGGCGTCGGCGAGAAATCGCTAGAATAAGTACATTGTCAGACGCCTTGGCCGAATTTAACCGATTAATAGGCGAATTCGGAATCGCGGTGGTGGTGACCTCTCTTCCGCGAACGCTTATTCACGGCCGAAGATTTCCCGCGAATGCGAGGACGCTCACTCGTCGAGGGTGGCCAGGCCGATCCGGATGGCGTAGCGCACCAGCCCGGCGATTTCGTAGATTTCGAGGCGATCCATGAGCTGGGCGCGGTGAGTCTCGACGGTCTTGGCACTGATGCCGAGGGTCCTGGCGATGGCCTTGGTGGTCTGGCCGATGGCGATGAGGCGGAGGATCTCGCGCTGGCGGGGGCTCAGCAGGCCGGGAGCCCGGCCGTCGGTCGCGGTCCGTCGGGTGTAATCCGAGATGACTTGATTGAAGATCGCCGGGCTGAGGTAGGAATCGCCGCGAGAGACGGCCTGGATCGCCAGGCTCAACTCGGCCGGGCCGGAGTCCTTGAGCAAGTAGCCGACGGCACCGGCCTGGAGCGCGCGACAGATATACTCCTCCTCGGCGTGGATCGAGAGGATGATCGTCTTGATCCCGGGGAAGTCGCGGCTCAGACGTGTGGCCAGCTCCAACCCGTTCATCATCGGCATCGCAATGTCGCTGAAGACGATGTCGGGCCGGTGATGCTCGACGGCCGCAAGCGCATCCAGTCCGTTGACCGCCTCCGCGACCACCTCGATGCCGGGGAGATTTTCCAGCAGCGCACGTATACCGGCACGCAGCAACGCATGATCGTCGGCGATCAGGATTTCGAACATTGGCCGTCATGGGGGCTTCCTCGCCCTTGAGATCCGGGTTCGCTAGGCTCGTTCGATACACGATGCGATCTCCCACCTCGCGAGATCGTCTTCTGATTCCCTGGACGATCGGCATGTTTGCGGGTCTAAGGCATGTTCTACAGGCGGGGCCGGCTAAACGGTCGAGACGGATAGGCTAGCAATCTCAAGGGCGACTTATGCACGCACGATCTCGCAAGAACAGCGGGGCTCCCTCGCGAATCCGCTAACACCAATCATCATACTATTCGATCGATAGGAGGCTTGTCCATCCAATTCTCGACTGTTGAGTGGACGAGATGGATGCCAGGTCGATCGGATCGAGTTCATATCGATTCGTTAGTATCCGCTCAGCTTGTGAAAGACTCGGATTGCAGATCGCGGATTCCGGATTGCGAATTGAGAAGCCCCTGATGCTTCGGGCTTTAAATTTATACGCAATTCGCAATCCGTCATCTGTAATTGATTGATTCACAGCCCCTCAGCCCGTAGTCTCGGCAGGACTCATCGGCTGGGACTCGCGGGGCCTGTCGAGGCCCCCGGACAGGGCATTCCCCGTGGCCGAGGCGGGGGCCGGTCGGGACTCCGACGGGTCCGGGACGGACCGCGGTGACTGCCAGTCGAGCGACATCAGCTCGGCCCAACGATTCAGCTCGGGGACGGTCTGGAAGACGACCTTCAGGCTGACGGTGATCGGCATCGCCAGTATCAGGCCGACCAGGCCCCAGAGATAGCCCCAGAAGAGGCAGGCGATCAGTATGGTCGTCCCGTTCAGGTCGAGCGAACGGCCCATCACCAGCGGCGTGATCACGTATTCCTCGATGCCGAGCACGGCGAGGTACATCGCGGCCACGAGCAGGGCGTCGCCGATCGAGCCGGTCTGCCCCAGGACGATCAGGGTCGGCAGGGCGCCGCCGACCATCTGGCCGATGTAGGGGATGAAATTCGTCATCGCCGCCACGAGGCCCAGGATGAACGCGAAATGGACGTCGATCGCCCAGAGGCCCAGCGCCAGGACGAGGCCCAGGCCGGCGTTGAGCAGGGTCCGGGCGACCAGGTAGGCCCGGATCTTGCGCGTGATCTGGGCCGAGCGCCTCGTCGGCGGCGAGGGCCTCGGCCGGGCGTCTGGGCGAAGAACCGGACCACCTTGGCCGTCAGCATCTCGCTCTCGATCAGCAGGAAGATGACCAGCACCAGCACGATGAATCCCTGCGACCACCCACGTGGTGAAGTCGGTCAGTGCCGTAGCTCAGCTTGTCGATCAGCAGGGCGCGGTTGGTGTCGCCGAGCCGGTCGATCGTGCCCGGCTCGGGCAGGACGGCGCGGAGATACGGCTGGTCGCGGATCAGCTCGGTGATCCGGCCGCTCACCTGGCCGGCCAGGCGCTCGATGTCGGCGGGCAGCGTGTAGGTCGCCCGCACCAGGCTCTCGGCCATCAGGCTCGCCAGGTACAGCCCGCCGATCACCAGCAGCAGGAACACCAGCAGCGCCCCGAGCGGCCCATAGGGCAGATGCCGGCGCACGAACCGGGCCAGCGGCGAGAGCATGCAGGTCAGGACCATCGCCACGGCGACCGGGATCAGGATCGCCTTGAGCAGCGAGAGCGCCGCGATGACGGCCAGGACGGCCAGCACGACCTGGGCCCGGTTGCTTCGTCCGGCCGACGATCCACGAGTTCCGATCCTCCGCATCGAGACCGCGACCGAGACGCTCGTTCACGATCCATCGTTACCATATCGCTATGATCGTACCGGATCATCCCGATGGCAAGACGTGCCGCGACCGACGGCGGCCGAGGACCTCGGCGATCCGCTCCGGTCTGGGCGAACCGGCGGATCAGACCTCGGAAGACGGCCTCGGCCTCCGGCGGATCCACGACTCGGCTCGACGGCCGAGGCCGGCTCGGCCGGGGCAAGTCCGTACCAGGCGAGGCGGACCGGCCATCGCTTCAGCTCGGCGGTGCGATTGAATCGCTCCAGGATGCGGAGGGCCCAGACGACGCCCCAGGAGTCGCGGAACCAGAACCAGAGCCGCTCGAGCCGGGTGCGAGCCGCCGGGCCGCGTCCGGCAGCCCGCCACGCCGCCCAGACGCTCGCGGCCAGCGTCCACGACACCACGACCAGAGCAGTGCCCGACGCCCCGCCGACCAGTCGTCGCGCGTCAGACCGAGGTATTCCAGGATGAAGCCCAGCGCCAGCCAGACGGCCGAGGCGCCGAACCGCGTCGGCAAGTAGTTGGTCACGCCCACGAGCGACCAGCAGCCCGTAGAAGATCGTCCAGGGGGCGTCGAGGTGGAGTTGCGTCAGCCCTCGGGCGCGCCGGAGCCGCCACGGCCCTTCCAGCCAGGGGATCAGGAAGACCACGACCAGCACGCCATCAAGCCGGCCCAGACCCGGCCCCCCGGAGAACGGGCGTTGAGCACGGAGGTCAGCGCGGCCAGGACTGCCAGCATGGCGAGATACGTCAGCCGGCCGGCGATCGGCCGTCCGTCCGCGACAGGCTCGCCCCAGCCGGCCGCCTGCGCGGCGATCGCCGCGACGACCGCCAGCGCCACCCAGACCAGGGCAGGCCGCAGTGCCGTCCCGCGCGACGATCTCCATCCCTCATGCCAGGGCTTCGCCGTGGTGGACAAGGCCAAAGTCAACACCAGCGGGGCATGAGCCGGCGCCAGCCAGATGATCGCGGCAGACAAGATCAACAGGGACAAGATCAACGCCAGGACCTCAGTCAATATCTTTGATGGGTGTCAAGGACCACCCGCAGTCCGAGACAACCAAGGCCCCAGCATCATACCACGCTCGAGGGACGCTCCCCCCAAAATCGATGCTCAGGGCCCGGCCAGTGCGAGGCGTGGCGGCGGCTCGAGTTGGATCTCCGCCTTCGGCTCCTCGGACAGCCCGGGCAACCGGACGACCCCGAGGATGCTCACGGACATGATCAGGACGATCACCACCAGGGCAATTGGCGAAATAGGGGTCATTGCGATGGTGACGGCGAGGATGGCGACCGTCAGTCCCACCAGCTTGCCCTTCGACCATCGGCTCAAGGCGTGATGCTCCTCCCACTCGATGAGGATCGGCCCGAATAACGGCGCTCGCCGGAGCATCGCGTCCAGCCGGGGCGATGAGCGTGCCAGGTAATAGCTGGTCGCCAGCAGGAACGGGACCGTCGGAATCCCGGGCACCACGAGCCCCACAAGGGTCATCGCGAATGAGCCGCCCGCGAGGCCGAGGTACTTGAACCGCTTCAGCCCCGTGGCGACTTCGGGCACGCCGTTCGACCGCGACGGTGCCCGGGCGCATCCGATGCTTGGACCGCTTCCCACCGGCCTTGACTTCGACGATCTCCCAAAGTGAACGATCGGCCTCGAGTGGATAGGCCATCAGTGTGGACCATCCGGCGGCGGGTCGCCACCAGGAGATCCGGCCGGCCTCCGCGGCGGCCTCGCGGACCGCATCGGCGAACGCGTCGGCCATGGTCTGCGTCGTCGCCGGCCCCGTCGCCGAACTCGATCCGGCAGCAGGCCGAAGCCAGGTCGATCTCCGCCTTGCGGACTCCCGGCCGACGCGACACGGCCTCGATCAGCCGTCGGCAGAACTCGCGTCGCCCGGCATGGATCAGCCGGGGATCGCGCACCCGAATCGATCCCATTCGCTCATCAAACTGGATCTCCGGGACGCGAGCAGCCTCCTCGCCCCCACGCGTCGCGACCGCTACCGTCGGATCACCCTGGTCGAGCGAGGCGAAGTTCATGATCTGTTTCCCCGGAGAGAATCGCCTAGATTGCCGGGACCGACGCGAGGCTCGGGGTCTCCAGCGAGGGGCCGTGGAGTTCCTCGACTTTCTGCTTGGCCGCATGGGCACCATCGATGAGGCCCTGGACGGCGATGTTGTCGCGCGGGATCGCCCGGGCGACCAGCGCGGCGGGGAAGATCACGCCGTACGAGACCGTGTAGCAAGTGGTGTAGACCAGCCGCGAGACGAACAGACTCGTGGACTCCCAGGTGCGCGTGGCCGCCTCGCGAGCATCCGAGGCGCCGTCCTGAGCGGCCTGCTTGACGACTTGCAGCGTGCCGGCCACCGATGGGACCTGATCGTGATTCGTTTCCGACGGGATGTCTAACATCGAGGTTACCTCGGGGAGCGAGAAGACCGGGGACGGCCACGTTGACGACACTCAAATCGATCCGGTTATTATACCCACTCGCCCCAGTTGCTCCTATCGGGATGTCTCACCCGGATGGCGAGCCGATGACGATCGTGCGGATTATGAGCGGGATCATCTTGCGGCGGCGGCCGGAGGACAGGACTGGTTCGGTCACGACGCCATAGCTGCGGGCATCGGGACGAGGCTGTCGGAACTGCGTCGGGACTGTGTGGCACTCCGCGAGTTGGTCGTGAGATGGTATCACTTGACACCGGATGTCGGCGAGAAGATTCTGGATCATGCGCGGAGAGCAAGCGAGCAGTGACACTCATCGACGACCGTTCCTCCGACACCTTAACGGCGCCTATGAGAATCGGTGGGCAAATGCGTATGGTGTTCTTGAAACCCGGCTGCGGCTGTGGCCAAGCGTCCACGGCCCAACCCAGTTTTCCGACACGGGACCCGACTCCCGTTAGCGGCCCTGGGTTCACGAAGCCGTTTCTCGCTGGGATGGGAAAACAGGAAACAAAGTCTGACACTGCGAAGCCCCTGGGAAACAAAGTCTGACACTGCGAAGCCCCTGGAAACAAAGTCTGACACTGCGAAGCCCCTCGTTTGCAGCCCTGGGTCCACGAAGCCGTTTCCCGCTGGCATGGGAAAACGGGAAACAAAGTCTGACACTGCGAAGCCCTGCTGCGAAGCTTTGCGAAGCCGCTGGTGAATCGTTCCATGATGTCCTCGTCCGAGCCACGAACGATCATCCGGCGCTGGACGACTGTTCTCACGCATGGCGCGGTCTTCGCACTCGACATCGCGTTGCCGCTACTGCTGATGATCGCTGCGTTCGTGCTCGGTTGCCAGGAACTCTCCAGCTCCGATATCTGGTGGCATGTGCGCAGCGGGCAATGGATCCTGGAACACCGGAGCGCACCGGCCTGGACCCGTTCACTTTCACTTCGAACAATCTCCTGTGGGTTGAACATGACGTGGCTCTTTCAGGTGATGCTGGCGGTGGCATTCGCTGCCGGCGGGGTGCGCAGGCATCGTTCTGGTGACCGCCAGCTTGTGTGCGGCCGTTATGTTCATCATTTCGGCCCTGCGTGATCGGCGGTGGCCAAGCTGGCTGTTCGCGGCCTGCTGGGTGCCCGCACTCGCGCTCATGAGCATACGATTCGTGCCCCGGCCGGAGATCTTCACGGTCCTGGGGATGGCCGCCTTCCTCAGCATCCTCTTGAGGGTCGATTTCAATCCCAGGCTTGCGTGGTTTCTTCCGCTCATTCAGGTGGTCTGGGTCAACACGCATGGGGCCTTCGTGCTGGGGCCCATCATCCTGACCTCGTTCCTGACCGAGCGGCTGGTGGCACCGACCCTGGAGCGAAGCGATGCGGGCGAGGCCCAACGGCCGGCAGGGGCGCGCTGGTGGGCACACGTTGGAGGTTCTGCGCTCCTGGTCGCCGTGGCGTGCCTGTTCAACCCGTATGGGGTGCGCGAGCGCTTTTTCCCGTCGATTTGTTCCCGAAGATCACATCCTGGGGGGGCCTTTACAAAGCCAACATCGCGGAATTCGGCGATTTGCGCGAGTACATGAGCAGGATGGGCCCAGCGTCGCTGGGCGGCCTCTACGTGCGAACCGAGTGCATGTTGCTCTGGGCGGTTCCGCTGAGCTTTATCGTTCCCGCCGTTTGGCGCGTGGGCCGGTCGCGCACGCCGTTGAGCAACGTGCTTCATATCGCCGCATTCGGAGCCGCGGTCTCGCTCGTCGCCGCGAGCACGCTCGGATTCCCGGCTCCGGGAGCTTCCGTCTGGCTCACCTGGCTGGGGCGGCTCGCCGCGGGGGCCGTGATCGTGCTCGCAAGTCTGGGCGCGGCGATCCTGGTGCGCTCGTCTGGCCGGGCAGCCAGCCTGGCGCTCATCGGAGGGTTGGCCACCGCGGCGTGGATGGTCTGGCTAAGGCTGCATCTCCTGGGGACGGAGTCCGGTCCGGCGGCGTGGCTCGAGGCGATCGGCGTGAGTGCCTCCGTTCTGGGAGCCGTGACCGCCGTGCTGATGGTCGTCACCGCCGCGATGGTTGTACGCGCTCGCGGCCGTCTCTTCCTGCTGATCATTGCCGTCGCATTCGGCTATCTGTCCCTGCAGGCGATCCGCAACATGAACCTGTTCGCGCTGGCGGCCGGCATCGTTCTGAGCTGGAACCTCGGCCGCTGGGCGATGGACATGGCGTGGACGCGTGCCGAGCGGGCCCGCTCTGCCACGGCATCGCTCCTGGCCGGCCTCGCCCCGCGTATCCTGGCGACAGCGCTCGTCAGTTATCTGATTTTCACCGTGGTGACCGGGCGATTCTTCCTCGCCACAGCCGAGCCAATCCGGTTCGGGCTACGGGAGTCGCCGCTAGTTTTCGCCCACGACGCGGCGCGGTTCGCGGGGCAGTCGGGCCTTCCCGACCGGGCACTGGTCTATAACCTCGGTCAGGCAGGGGTGTACTTCTATCACAACGGGCCCGAGCGCAAAGTGTTCATCGATCCGCGTCTGGAGCTGGCGGCCCGGGAAACGTTCGCGACGTATGTCCGGGTGGAGGACATTCTGAACAAGGGCCGGCCCGGCTGGGCTGAGCCGTTGCGTCGGATGGGTGAGCCTCTCGTGATGCTCGATCACGCCGGAGAATCGGTGCAGAGGCAACGCTCCTGGCTGACGTGGGTTGGCGCTGCATTTATTTCGACGCTGTCGCCTCGAATTTCGTATCGAGGAGCCGGAGCGACCTGGAGGCGAGATTTCCCAGCGTTGACTTCGCCGCACGGCACTTTCGCGATCCTGAGTGGCGGGCTGTGCCACCGGAGCCCGAGGGCATCGCCGAGGGTCGGGCGCTGTTCATGCTGGCCGCCGCGCTCCAGTATCGGGATGGATTCTCCGGCAGAGTTCCGCTCTCGATCAAGCTTTCGGCCGCAGATCGTTTTCGCCAGGCGATCGCTGCCGATCCTGCCGGCGCAGCAACCTGGAACTTGCTGGGAGCGAGTTGCTGGAACATGATGGCCGACCTGAACGTTTCGCCGTCCGGCCCGGCCGATCGCTGGGAGATCGCCCGAGCCATCCTGCCGGCGCAGGCCACCTGGTGTTACCGTCATGCACTCGATCTGGATGCAAACCATCAGGCCGCCTGGTTGGGGCTCACTCGCTCCTTGCAGATGCGCGGCATGAGCGCCGCTTCGAGGGCACTTTCCGATTCGCACGGTTCCCCGAGCGATCAAGCCGGCGATCGCGAATCGCCGATCCCGGCGGACGCAAATCGCGACCTGGTGGTGCAGCGCCTTGCGGAGCTGCTGGAACAAGGACGCGTCGAGGCAGTGACGCGTTGGTTCGAGGGCGCTTCGGATCGCGGTATCGTTTTCGACTGGGCCGCTAGCGATCGCATTGCGACAGCATTGATGCATCTCGGCCAGCCCTCGACGGCCCGGCTGGTCTGGCAGTGCGCGGCGGGCGCACTGGCAGAAGCCCTCCGGCAGAGCCGGGTCGCTACGGCCGCGCTCGCGGCGCAGGAGTTTCCGGCGGCGCGAGCGGGCTACGAGTCGGCCTTGAAGCTCGACCCCGCGCTGGGTGAAGCTTGGTTTGGCCTGGCGCTATTGCACACGCAGCTCGGCGAGGCTCCGGAGGCCCTGGCTGCGTGTGAAAGCGGACTACGCCTATCCCCGACGGATGCGCGGGCTGCGGCGCTCAAGGCGCTTCAGGATGTCTCGCGTCCGCAATCGGCAGGGGATCATGCAAGACAGCCCCGAGAGTAAGCATCGAAAAATCGAAGCGCCTTGTTTATTGCCGCAACTTTCAAATAAATTTAAGTGTCACAATCGGCATTGGGTTTATAGAGAAGGGGTAATCATGACATCCCGGTCCGAGGGGATTCGAGAAGCTCGTGCCGAGCCGGCACTCGATGCTGACTGGAAGATACCCGCGTTCGAAATGAAGGAAAATTTTCCCCGTCGAACGAAATACGCGCTCATCATCCCCGTGTTGAACGAAGGCGATCGCATCCGACGACAAATCGAGCAAATGCGCGAGTACGCCTCGAAGGTAGACGTCTTTATCGTCGATGGCGGAAGCACCGACGGCTCGATCGATCCCAGCTCCTTTTTTGAGCGCGGTGTCCGAGCTATTTTCGTCAAGAAAGGGCCAGGAAAGCAGAGGCGCTCAACTTCGCATTGGAATCGCTCACGCGCTCAAAGAAGGGTACGCGGGAACGGTCTTAATGGATGGCAACAACAAGGATAATCCAGCCGCAATCCCCGACTTTATCAATGCGCTGAGACGAGGGATACGATCATGTCCAGGGCTCTCGCTTTATACCCGGTGGCCGACATGAGAACACCCCCTTAATTAGGCTCATCGCGATTCGATGGGTCCACGCTCCGTTGATTTCGCTCTCAACCGGCCAAAAGTTTACGGATACGACGAATGGATTTAAAGCCTACAGCCGCAGGTTTCTGCTCGATCCGCGCGTCCAGCCGTTCAGGGATATCTTCACAACGTACGAGCTTCACTCCTACATGCAGGTTCGAGCTGCCCGACTCGGCGTACGACTCCTCGAGATTCCCGTCGAGCGTCGGTATCCTGAGGGCAAGGCTGTACCTACTCGGATTAGAGGCGTTCATGGACCGGCGCTCATGCTGAAAATCCTGCTGCGCGCGTGCTTAGATCAATACAATCCGAGCAAGTCTGCCCCAGAAAAAGACTAGGCGCCGCGCTCCCCAAATTGAAAGGCCGATGCATGACTCAGAGCGAGCACACCTCGTAAAGCGTGACGAGGACCGAGGGGACGGCCCAATAAGAGGCACGCCGACGTGTGTGGCCGTGGCCGAAATCTGGGCGAAATGCGTAGCTTCTGATGTGGCCTCAGTTCTGGTCCCGCGTCTCACAGCATGAGCCCACCCGATTAGCTCGAACAAAGAAAGCCGGCTAGCGACAAGTCGTCAGCGGGCTTGGAAGAGAGTGGAGGCGGCGGGAATTGCACCCACCGCCCGTCGAGACGTCATCAGATTCCCACTCGTCGCTGGTATCTCGAAGCCGAATTCCTTCGTCATTGATCGCGGGAATGCGCCTGGAGCTGATCCCAGTTCATGCCCTTGAATGCCTGCTTCGCGGCCGACTTCATGCCCTCGCCGCTCCTGTCCATGCCGAGGGATTTCCCCGGACCGCCGTTGACGTCATCGCGGAGCTTCGTGAGGATCGGAACCAATCGTGTGTAGATCTCGACCTGGCGATCCGACTTCGCCGGCCCGAAGCGGAGGTTGTAGGCGTTCATGAAGGCGATGAGGTCGCCGACGGTCCGCTCCTTGCCCTCGTCGAGCAGCGACAGGAACTTCTTCATGCTCGGGTCGTGGAGCATCCGGTTCAGGCTGGCCAGTGTGGAGAGATATTCGAGCGACTCGACGTAGCCCGGCTGATATTCGGGGGTATTCTTGACGAACTTGTCGCGGAGGTCGGCGACGGCGCGATCGACCCGCTTGCGGGTCTCCGGCGAGACGTCGCCCTTGGCGTCCTCCTTGAGGGCGGGCTCGACGGCCGCGCGGAGGGCGTCCCGCTCGTTGACGAACTTCGGGTCCATCAGCGCGGTCGGGATCGAGCCGGCGCCGGTCATCTGGTCGATGCAGGCGGTGATCGCCTCCGAGGCCCACTCGAAGGGGATCTCGCGGATGGCGCCCGGGCTGATCGGGGCCTTGGCGTCGTCCGCCTTCACCACGGTGGGGTCGGCGTCGAAGATCTGGTAGAGCAGGTCATTGAGTGTCGTCCCGCTGGTCAGGTGCCGCTGTTCGAGGGTGGCTTGCCGCTCGACCTCCCGTTTGGCGGCCTCCTTCTGCTGGTCGGCTCGGAGGGCGGCCTGGCGCGCCCGCAGCGCCTTGTTCCACTTGATCATCGTATCGGCGTTGATCGCATCCGCCTTGGCCTTGTCGAGCTTGTAGACTCCCTCCCCGCGTGCGTAGGACCCGAGGCCCGCCATGAGGCCGGCCTCGGGGCTGGAGCCCCACTGGCTCATCCCGTAGCCGCCGTAACCGCCCGGGTACATCATCTGCGCGCCGGCCTCCGTGCCCAGCAGATTCAGACCGAGCGAGAGGCCGATCGCAACCGTCCACAATCGCCGCATGATTTGACTCCCATGTAGAATCCGCCACCGCCGCGAGGGGTCCTCGGGGCGTCTGCGGTCGTGACCGTACCTGAATTTCCCACCGCCGGGCGGCCGAGTACCGGGTGCACGACCCGGCGCCGCATCGAGTATAAGCCGCGACGTTCATACCATGAATAGCCTACTCACTCTCCGATCGCGCGTCGCGAAAAACACCCGCGGCGGGGCGATTCAAGCAGGCAGGTAGAAGAATCCGATCCCCAGCATGAAGTAGAGCGCGATCAGGACCAGGCCCTCGAGCCAGTTCGAGCTGCCGTCGTAGATGAGGTTCCGCGCCACGTAGACCGCCATGATGATCGCCCACATCTCGTACGGCGAGACGAGGAGGTTCATATCCCGCTGGCCCATGAGGAAGCCGGCGAAGACCAGGACGGGGGCGACCAGCAGCGCCACCTGGGTGCTGGCCCCGACCGTGATGCCGATCGCCAGGTCCATCTTGTCCTTGCGGGCGAATCGGATCGCGTTGAAGAGCTCGGCGGCGTTGCCGACCATTGCGAGCAGGAAGACCCCGGCGAACCGCGGCGTGAGGTGCATCTTCTCCGCGGCGGGATCCAGGGCGCCGGTCAAGACCTCGCTCATGATCGCCAGGGCGATCGTGACCAGTGCCAGGATCCCGATCGCCTTGCCACGGCTCCAGCCGACTTTCTCTTCCGACTCGAGCGGATGCCAGCGCCCGGCCCTGGCCTCCTCCTTCTCCGCCTTGACGCCCGCCGGGCCGACGACCGGCTTGTTGGTCACCAGCGTGAAGATCAGGCTCGCGAGGTAGACCAGGAACAGGATCGCCGAGATCTCCAGCGAGACCTCGCGGCTGGGTTCCGCCTCGGCGAACTTGCTGTTGCGATAGATCGCCGGGATGATCAGGCCGAACGATGCCAGGGTCAGCAGCGCCCCGTTCATGTGGGCCACGTTCGAGTCGAACTTCTGGTCCCGGCCCTTGATCCCGCCGGCGACCATCGAGGCGCCCAGGCCGAACAATAGGTTTCCCACGATCGAGCCCGTAAGCGACGCCTTGACGACGTTGACCAGCCCCCGATGCAGGGCGAACAGCGCGATGATGATCTCGGGGGCGTTGCCGAGCGTCGCGTTCAGCAGGCCCCCCAGCGTAGGACCGAGGTACTCGGCGAGCGCCTCGGTCGCGTCGCCCATCAGTCCGGCGAGCGGCACGATCGCCAGCGCCGCGGTGGCGAACACCAGGATCGAGTTCGCCCCCCTCCAATCGAGTACGATCGCGACGGGGATGAACACCAGCAACCAGTTCAGTTTCTTCACGGGACGACTCCGTCCACTCCACTCGGCCGGATGCCCGCCGAATTACTTGGAAAAGGGATAGCGCCGGTCGAGGTCGTCCAGGAAGCGGTCGATCTGGCGCATCCCATGGAGATGCACCCTCGGGAACCGCCGCTTCACGCGGACCTGAAGCCGTTCGAAGGCGCCGGGGTAGAGGATCAGGGTCCCCAGGACGAGCAACGGCGTGCCCACGGGACCCGGCAGCAGGATCCCGCCGATCCCGGCGACCACGAGGAGGACGCCGATCTCCCGAGGCACGCCACGAACCGGGTGTTTCGCCACGTCCCTTCCGCTGGGGCCGGCCGGCAGCCCCGACTCGCGCAGACCATCAACGGCTTTCGGTTCCGCGACGTCCAAATCCATCCTCCCGCCGGGCCGCGACACGATCTGTCATTCCCGGCGTGCCCGGCTCGAACGCCTGACCGACATTCACTTGGCTAGCCCGGGGTAACGCCGCTCCAGGTCATCGAGGTAACGGTCGAGCTGTTTCATGCCGCGCTGATACAGGGTCGGATTGCGGCGCCGGAACCAGTCCTCGACCCGGCCGAACGTGCCCGGCCAGAGAACCAGGCCGCCAGCGATGATGGCCGGCGTCCCCAGCATGCCGGGCAAGACGACGCCGAGGGCTCCGACGGAGACTAACATAACTCCGACCTCCCTGGGCAGGTGCTTGATCCGACGGACGGTCGTCTCCTCGATGTCCGCGGGATCGGTCGGGCTCGATCCGCCCGCCGTATCACGATCTTCGCTCGGGCCGAGTGAAGAGATGCCTGCGGCGAACGCCGAGGGAGGGCATTCGCCCGTAGGGTCGGCAGAAAGTATTTCTCGTTCCAATGGAGGCGAACTCCTCGGGGTGATCCGTTCATCGAGGTAAGCCCAGGTGCCGCACACGCCGGCGGCCGTCCGGTTCGAGGTCGCGGAGGTCGGCGACGGCGCGATTGAACAGGCCGAACGTACCCAGATTGCTGATCATCACGGCGGTCAGGCCCGAGAACCCGAACAGGAATGCGCCCGCCACACAGAGCACGTTGGGCAGGAGGACGAACTTCTGGGCGTCGTGGACCCGCCCCTCGTGGCTGCGGGCGATCTCCCAGAGGTCGGCGAACAGCTCGAGCCGTGGCTGGAGGAGCAAGGCCGACGCGTGCGAGTGGTCCGCCTGCTCGTCGGCCTCGGCGACGAACGAGACGGCGACGTCGGCTTCGGCGGCGGCTTCTGCACGGCGACGACAATGCCCGATGAAGGCCGTCCGGAGCCCCCGCTCGCGAGAAGCCCGAAGGAACCGGCCCGTGTCCTCGGGCGAGAAGCCACCCTTGTAGATCTCCACGCCCAGGAGCGCGGCGAGGGCGGCCGCGTCGGCGTCGGAGCGATTCGAGACCAGGGCGACCGGCACGGGGGCCAGCTCGCGGATGCGACGCAAGGCGGCCGCGGCCTCCGGGCGCGCCGATCGGCCGAATTCGATCAGACCGGCGGTCGTCCCGTCGATCTCGACGACCAGCGGACCCGCCCCATCCGGTGATGCGACATATTCGCACACCCGGATTTTGCGACGGTCGTGCACGACCGTCACGCCTAGGTCGAAATCGACCGGCGGGAGGTCCAGGAGGTGTATCCGCCGAGCGAGGCAGCAGGCGTTCAAGGCGGCGGCGCGGTCGTCGGCGAGGTGACGGAAGGCGCTGGCGGCGTAACGGAGCAATTCCGCCTCGGCGATGCGGGCCTGGACTTCGGCCACCTCCAGCTCGACCCGGCTGAGGGCCGGATCGTCGTCGAGCACGATGAGGTCGACCCTGGCCAGGCGCTCGAAGACGTCGGGCTGACGGACCACGATCCCGCGTCGGGCGCAGATGGCGGCGTCGCGGAGCGTCTCGAGCGAGAAAGCCACGCCGGGGCCGGTTGCGTAATCGGGCCGGAGGATGGCGCCGACGGCGGTCAGGTCGCCGACCAGCAGGCCGAAGCCGGCCGTCGCCAGGGTCGGCCCGACCGCCTGATTGGCGAAGGACTCGGTGCGGAGCGTCGGCGACATCGGGCCGGCCGCGGGGCTGGTCGCCGCGACGAGGGCCCGGACGATCGACGAGGCTTGCGTATGGTCGCCCTGCCGCGTCACCTCGACGCGCATCGAGCCGGCCAGCACCGTCGAGCCGGCCAAGACGGCGTCTCCCGATCGCTTCCGCGAAGCGCCCCGGAGCCCGCGTACGCTCCGCTCGTCGACGATCGCCTCGCCGCCGACCACCCGGCCGTCGGCCGGCACCGTCTCGTCGGCCCCCACGACCACCCGATCGCCCGGCCGGAGCCGATCGACGGGCACAAGGATCTCGCTCCCTTCGGGGGTGATCATGCTGGTGAAGCTGGGACGCGGTAAGCACTCGTCCAGCAGCCGACGGCGACCGCCAGCCAGCTCGTCCCGCAGCCGGCCGTGCCAGAAGGTGAAGAACCAGTACATCACGGCCGAGGCGAAGAACTGGCCGCTCGCGAGGGTCGTCACCACGATGGCCGTGTAGAGCACCGGCAGGCCGAACTTCCGCTTCCGGACCTGGAGCCACGCGTAGCGGAACGTGCGGAGGTTGGTGGCGACCAGCAGGACCGTGCTGACCATAGTCAGGACGGGTACGGCAAACTGCCCCACGGCGGCAACGGCCAGCGTCGTGTTAGCCATGCCATATCGGGTCCGGGTCGGCTCGGGGAGCGTCGAGCCCCACCCGCTCGAGTCGTCGAGGACATCCTCGACGAGCCGCAACAGCGCCGGAGTGCCGAGGACCGCGGGGTCGTAGTAGATCAACAGACTAGACGTCCAGGACCCGACCGCCGCCCGGGTCACGCCAGGCAGCGTTTCCAGGCGTTGTTCCGCCGCGCGGGCGAAGGCGGGATCTCGACGGAGGGCCGCATGCCGCAGCCGGAGCCGGCCTGGCTGATCGGAAAGAACCTCGCAGGTCGTCAAGAGCGATCCGTGCCGGTGCACGGTGCAGGTCGCCTCGCGGATCGCTCGCGGCGGCGTCGGGAGCGGCTCGGATGAGGCGTCGTCGCGGATCGCGGCGGAGAGCCGCTCGAGCAAACGGGGCAACCCGCGCGGGCTCGCGTCGTGGCGGATCGACGCCGTCGCCCGCGTGCGGTCGAGCGAGACGGAGCGCACGCCCTCCACGCCCAGGACCCGTGCCAGGAAGCGATCGCGCAACGATTCGCCACCGGGGCCGAGGACCCGATCATCCCGCAACTCGACGACGCCGTCGGACCACGTGATCCGGGTCGGCGGGGGTGAGTCCGGTAAGGTGGTCCCGGTGGCGTCCATCAAGGCTTACCTCATGATACGAATCAGAAAAGGAATTGATGAGAGATTAACCGGCATGTCCCGGGACATAGGGCCGGAGCTGGCCGGTTTCCACCAGGTGCTCGAGGGCCTGGGCGATCTTGCTTTCCTGCTTGTCGAAGGTGTTGAAGATCTTACGCATCTTATTCCGGCGCCGGTTGATCTCGTAGCCGAGATACAGGCCGAGGCAACTGCCGATCACCAGGGGCAGGATCGGGATCTCTTCGTTCATGGCACACTCCTCGTCGTTCTCGATGTCACTCCATGAGCAAGTCAACGGACGTCTCACGCAGGATCTTGACGATACCCTCGATGCCTTCGCGGTGCAATTCCCGGCGGACCTCCTTGTCGAGGCGCTCGGCCGTGCGATGCATCGCGATGAAACGGACGAATTCCTGGAGCCGGGCCAGCGCCTGGTCGCGATGTTTCATCAGGCCCAGGTTCAGGCGAAACCCGCAGTAGTTGCCGGCTTCCGTCCGCGTACAACCATAGAGATCGTAGACGATGATCGTCGGGTCGCAGCCGATCCACTGCGGGTCGCGCTTGAGGATTTCCACGGACTGCTGCTGCGTGAGCTCGTAGAGGCTGTCGTGCGTATGATACCCCCCAATTTCGAACAGTTCCCTCACATGCGAGCGTACGACCCTCGAGATCGGCCGATTCCAGCCGGTGTCGACGAGGAAGATGTTGAATCTCTTCATATCCCGGCTCAGAGGCTGGGCCGAATCCCTGGCCCTCAGATCCAGGTTGACGGGCGGGGCTGGGGCGGCGGGCGTATGCGGTTGGTCTGACATGACTGGCAAGATCCGTATGACGGGATTGTGTGGCCTCAGAGACCCAGATGATCCGCGACCGACTCGATGATCTTCACGGCGTCTTCCCGGTGCTTCTTGGTGGCGAACATCTTGGCCGCCAGGGTGAGCTCGGCGTCGACCACCAGGTCCTCGGGCGTGAAGTGGACGATGAATGAGAGCCATTCCGAGCGGATCATGAACCGGGGCTTCTCGAGGTGCCAGTGCAGCTCCGCCGGGACGGGGATCTCATGCCGACGTCGCGAGAACTCGCTGCTGATCGCCTCGCGCAGGGTCGTGTCGATGGGCCGCCGCAGGCGGCGTTTGTACAGGGTTTCTTTCCATCGCATAGGATTGGGACATCTCCAGCCTGTGTCGACGTTCGGCCTCGATCTGGGCGACCTTGCGGAGCGGCAGCACGCCGTTGGCCAGCGCGGCCAGGGCGGCGACGTTGTTGGTGACGACCGACGCCATGATCCCGAAGCCTAGCGTGAAGACGCCCGCGATGCAGGCGATGTTCGGGGCCAGGATCATCGACCAGCTCCTCTTGACATTATGATCCAGATCGCGGGCGATGTCGCGGAGCTCGCAGAGTTTCGCCAGCCCCTCCTCCAGGAAGACGATGTGCGCCGTGTCGGTCGCGATCGTCGAGGCACCTCGCAGCGAGATCGATACATTCGCCTTCTTCAGTGCGATCGAATCGTTGATCCCGTCGCCGACGAAGCAGACCTTGCAACCTTCCTTCTGAAGGCGTTCGACGTAATCGGCCTTGTCCGCGGGCAAGACCTGGGCGAAGTATCGGTCCATGCCCAGCGATTCGGCCAGCTTCTTCGTCGGGGCCTCGTGGTCGCCCGAGATGATCGCGATGTGCTTGATCTTGCGCTTGCGCAGGCCCTGGATGATCTCGCGGACCTCCGGGCGGACCGACGCCTGGAGCTCGATCGCCCCGCCCAGCCGGTCGTCGACTCCGACCATGACCATCGTGTAGCCCTCGCGGTGCGCCTCGTCGAGGGCCACGCGGACGTTCTCCGGCAGCTCGATCCCCTCCATCTCCATGAATCGCTTGCTGCCGACGCGGACGATATGCCCGTCGATCTGGACCGAGATCCCGTAACCGACCTTGTACTGGGTGTCGTCGGTCGCCGGCAAGGCCAGCTCGAGCTCCTGGGCCTTGTGGAGGATCGCTAGCGCGATCGGGTGGTGGAACTTCCGCTCGGCGGCCGCGGCGAACCCGAGGATCCGGTGGGCGTCGAACCCGTCGGCGGCGATGATCCGGCCGACCTCGGGCCGCTCGCGGGTCAGGGTGCCGGTCTTGTCGAACAGGACCGTGTCGACCTCGTTCATCAGCTCGAAGCCCGGCCGTCCTTGACGAGGATGCCCTTGTTGGCGCACAGGGCCAGCGAGCTGAGCATCGCCAGCGGCGCCGCCATGCGGATCCCGGTGCCGAAGTCGCTGTTGAGCACCGCGACGGCGCCGGCCGGTCCCATCGTGGCCAGGCCGATGGCGCCGATGGTCAGGGTCGGGATCACCGCCTTGTCGGCCAGGACTTCGCCCTTGTGCTGCGAGGCCAGCTTGTAGCCGGCGGTGTCGTTGAGGATCTGGCTGATCTTCGCCGAGGCGGTCTCACTACCCGCGGTCTCGACCGACACGAAGACCTTGCCGGCCACCATCACCGTCGAGGCGAAGACGCGGTCGCCGACGCCCTTCTCGGCGGGCGTCGACTCGCCGGTGAGCGCGTGCTGGTCGATCATGGCCATGCCCTCGACGACGTGGCCGTCGACCGGCACGACCTCGCCGGTGTTGACGACGATGATGTCGCCCTTCTGGAGCCGGTCGAGTGTGACCTGGACCTCGACGCCGTCGCGATAGAGCCAGACGTACCGGGGCTGCTTCCCGAAGGCGTTCAGGAGAAGCTTCTTGGAATTATCCTGCGTCCGCTTGACGAGCACCCGGCCGAAGCTGAGGCACCAGCAGAGCACCGCCCCCGGGAAGATCGCCATGGTGCCGAGGCAGCCGATCACGACGATCGAGTCGAGGACGTCCACGCCGAGCCGCTTCTCCTTGAAAAGGACGTTGTACGCCTCCTTGAAGGTCGGGATCGACGTGTAGGCGAACACGGCCGCAGCCACGGGCAGCATCGGCGGGAAGGCGAACTGGGCCGCCGCGGCGAATGGCAGCGACGCCGTGCAGATCGGCAGGTGGAGGTCCAGCTTGTCGAGGCGGGTCGGGTGCTCGGCGTTGGCCAGGGCCGAGTCGAGGATCTCGATCACCTGGGCCTTGCTGAGCTGCCGCGGGTCGTAGTCGACCTGGACCTTGCACGTCAGCGAGCTGGTCTTGTACTGATCGATCCCCAGGATGCCCATCAACTCCCGCTCGATGGCCTGGCACAATTCCGCCTTGCGATAGAGCACGCGATTCTTGAGCCGGAGCCGGCCGGTCTGTTCGCCCTTGATCTCCCAGCCCGTCACGACCGAGCCGTGCCGAAAGTACCGAACGACGCCCTCCTTATCCCGGGCCGTCGCCGCGCTCGCCACCACCGGACTGCGCACCGGATTCCCATGGGCCTCATGCCCGAAATGTGAGGCGGCGTGTCCGTTCGATCCGGCATGGCCATTGGATCCCGCGTGGCCGTTCGTCCCCGCGTGACCGTTCGACGCCGCGTATCCGTTGGTTTGGCCGTTATGATGGTAGCCGTTGGACAGGATCTCGCCATTCTCGGGACTTTGCCGCAGGAAGGAGACGACCCGCTTGACAACATCCTGCAAGGTGGTGGTCTTCGGGCAGAAGCGGAGTTCCGCGCGGGGAGCATCACCCCCGGTGATCGCGACGTCGGAGATCTCGTCTGCCTGGAAGACGCGCTCGAGGAAACGCCGACAGGCCGGATCGTCCGCATTTCCGAACAGGGATCGGCTCTGGAGTCGGATCACTCCCCGGGACGGGAATGACACGGACAGATCGAGGGTGTTCATCGGCGGTAGGCTCGCGAGGACCACGTTGAATCGGTGATGTCAACTCAGGAGGAGGATCCGTCACGGATAACGAATCGCAATTCGATAAATGAAGTTGATCGCGGCGTTTTCGGGATGATGATTGATGGAGGAGAGGATTTAAGCCTGGCGTTCGGTCCGACGACCCCGGCCTCGTCGCCACATGCCGCGAGCCGGGTGAGGGATCGTTCTGGCTAGAGTTGTCGCTCGACGAGCCCAAGTTGCGGCGGACCGACCAACCTTAACGGCGACCTATCTGGACTTCATCTCGGTCAAAGAGTCCATCGCGGCATGGGCTCCGTCGATGAGGCCGTTGACGGCGGCGTTGTTCTTCGGGATCAGGCCGACGAGCAGCATCGTGGGATAAACGACGCCGAACGAGATCCCGTAACAGGTCTTGTAGGCGGCCTGCGACAGGAACTGGCCGGCGGCCGGTATCACGTCGCCGGCGGTCGCTCGCGCCTGCTCGACCCCGTCCTTTGTCGCCTGGACGGCCGTATCCAGCGCGTCGGCGACGATCTTCAACGGGTCGGAGCCGCTCGAAACCACGGATTCGCTCGTCATTGCTTACCTCTTTGGTGAGACTCCCACGACTCGATACAAATGAGAGTATATCCGATTTCTCGCGATTCTTCTTACGCCGAATACTTTTCTTCCTTTTCAGAATCCAACGATCAGGGTCGAGGTTTTCGTTGCCCTTGTCTGCACTGATTCGCAACGTGTCGGCGGGTCGCCCTTTCCCATGTCTCGGGCTGGCAACCGGTTGGAAGTGCGTCCGAGTCGGACTGGTCTGGGTGCACTTGGTCTGTCCAGGTTGCCTCACCCCGTAACCGGTCATGCCCCGACCGTGCCGATCGATTTCCTGGCGTGCGGCTCGTCACGTGTCCCGGACCCCGCGAACTGATTACACAGCGTCTATACTATTAGAATGCCACGACTTTGCAAATTCGTTAACGCATCGATCGCGGATTCGGGCCGCTGCCGTGCCGAACCCTCGACCGCAACGGCAGTTGTGAAAATCCAATAATCGGAAAAATTCCGCGCAGCAAACCCGGATTCCGGCTATGACGAGTCACGTCGGGCTGATCCGAACCCGTGCCCTGTGATACGATCCTGCGGTCTGCGGCGCTCGAGCGTCATCAGGGCCGATGGCCGGACTTGATTGGATCAATCGAATCAATATGTGTATTGCTTGTGTCCACTTGAACCTGGCGAGCGACGGCGCTTATGCCCGGTACTTCACCGGCGAGGGGATCGAGCACGCCCTGGTCTGCCTCGCGTGTCGGGACAACCCGACCTCGATCGAGGCGAATCTATGCCTCGTTTCGTCTGAGCGGTTCGCACAGATCGAAGGAGCGGGCCATTGGGGATGGCACAAGGACGCCATTATCGGCCGGCCGGAGATCCGGGAGCGACGCACCGGGCTCTCCTTTATTCACGAGGAGGTCGGAGTAGTCCCCGGCGAGGTTGCTGCTCTCCGGCCGGTCCCCGTGGATGCCGACGGGGCGTGCCTGCTCTTGACGGTTGATGGCACATTGTTCCGGGTCGATCCGCTTCGGGGCTCATCCGACCGCCTTATGGACCTGTCAGGTACGGGGACTTCGTCCACGCCGAGCTACTCGCTGCACGTGTCACCGCGCGGGGAGATGGCGGCGGTCGTCGAGTCTCGTGGCCAACGAGGGGTCGTCCTCGATGTGACGGCCGGGACGGCAACCATCTCGCTGGACCGTGGCGACTATTATCCCGAACAGACCGATTTTCCCGTCGCCTTCTTCGAGACCGGCGACGGCCTCCGCCTGGTCCATGGGACGGACTGGAACCGACTGGATATCTCCGACCCCAGGACCGGTCGGCTCTTGACCGACCGATCGCCCACATCGTACCGGATCGGGGAGGAGAGGCCCGAGCACGACCTGAACTACTTCCACGGCGGGCTGGCGGTCTCGCCCGGCGGGGAGTGGATCGCGGACAACGGGTGGATCTGGCACCCTCAGGGGGTCGTGGCCGCCTGGAGCCTGCATCGATGGGCCGAGGACAACCCCTGGGAGTCCGAGGATGGATCGACTCGGCGATCGCTCTGCGCCCGCAACTATTTCTGGGGTGGTCCCCTCTGCTGGATCGACGACCATACGCTCGCCGTTTGGGGCTATGGCAACGACGACGAGAACCTGATCCCCGCCGCGCTGTTGTTCGACGTCGCCTCCGGGCGATTGGTTCGCTGGTTCGCCGGGCCGATGGGTGATTTCGCGTTCGATCGCCATCTCTTCTCGTACTCGGCGAGCGAAGGCACCTCGGTCTGGGATGTGGCGACGGGCGAACGGCTGCTCCACGACCCATCTTTCCGCCCGACGGCCTATCACCCCGGCGTGGGGCGATTCGTCACGGTCACGCCGGACGGACGGCTGCGGATGAGTCGTCTCGCGGAATAGTTTCGGCGATCATCTGGGGCTTTCAGTTGGCCGAAAGCGAGGGGAAAGCCGGCCCGTTGAGTCGTGGCCCTGCCGCGAGGTCGGGCATCCGGGCGATCCCGTAGATGCTCGCGGACGAGATCAGGACGATGAGGACCAGCGTGACCGGCGTCAGCGCCGCGAGCAGGATCGTGACGCCGACGACCGCCACGGTCAGCCCGGTCAATTTCTCCTTCGAGGATCGGCTCAAGCCTCTCTGGAGTTCCCAGTCATTGAGGATCGGCCCGAAGAATGGCGCGTGCCGGAGTCTGTCATCCAGGCGGGGCGACGAGCGTGCCAGGTAATCGCTGCTCGCAAGCAGAAACGGTGCCGCCGGGAGCCCCGGGACGGCGACGGCGACCAGGGTCATGGCGAACGAGCCGCCGGCCATGGCCAGATACACCATTCGCTTCCAGCCGGACGTCGCCACGGCGACCGAGGGCTCTGTGTAGATGCGAAGCTCGGAGTGGGTCAAGCCGGCCGCCCTGATCTCGCCCAGCGCCTGCTCGACCGTGTCCAGGAAACGATCCGGGAGCGGACTATCCAGGCCGGCATCGATGCTGATGCGATGGAACCAGGGAGATACATGGCATGCCTCGACCCCTTCGATGTCGGCCAGGGTGTCGGCCAGGCGGGAAAGCCGTGCGCGGTCACCCGCGACCCCCGGACGGCGGAGCCGGATCCGGCTGGGCTCGACCGCGACGGTCTCCCAGACCGAGACGCCGTCGGGGAGTCGGAAGGCGGTCAGGGTGGACCATCGCCCGCGTCGCCGCCACCAGGAAATCCGGTCGAACCAGGAGGCACCCGCGGAGGCCTCTCGAACCGCGTAGGCGAACGCCTCGGCCATGGTTCGAGGGGCGTTCGAGCCGGGACTGAACTCGATCTGACATGAGGCCGACGCGAGGTCGATCTCGGCCTTGTGAATCCCCGGCTGGCGGGATGCCGCCCCGAGGAGTCGCTCGCAGAAGTCGCGCCGGCCGGCCTGGAACAGCCGGGGGTCATAGACGCGGACCAAGCCCTCGCGCTCATCGAACTCGATGTCGAGGCAGGGGGAAACCCCGTCGCCTTCGTCGGGGCTGATCCGATCGGGCAGACCGGGGTTCTCGAGAGAGGCCGATCCCATGACGTCCGTCCTTTCGGTGGGGGTAATCATGCGCCCATTCTACCCGGTCGGCGCGAATCGTCTTTCAGGATATCACTCCAGGGGCCTCTCTTTTCCTACGGTTCGACACGCGTCTCGCGGGTTCGCGCGGACCAAGAGCACACGCGTACGATTCCGTCTAAATCAGTGTCCGATCGCGGACTCGCGCGCGGGACCGCGGTTGACCAGGAGGCGTTCGCGGGCTCGCGGCCGTCGGACCAGCTCGAGGAACCATCGCGCGGGCAGTTCCTCGTAGGAGCGGCCCAGCTCTCCGGCTGCGAAGACCACCAGTTCGAGATCGCCCCGCAGGCTCACGGGGCTATCCGGCGGAGGGACGGCGGCCCGATCCCGCTTCGGCTTCGGGCCGAGGACCGTCTCCAGCATGGGAGATCCCCACACGCCCTGGCGATCGTTCCCCGGCAAGTAGACCGGCTGATCGAGCGTGATCGGCCGCTCCAGCACCAGGCCCGAGCCGTACGGGATCGCGAAGGCGGTCAGGGGATAGCGGGTCAGATGCTCCCAGTCGCCGATCTTGACCGGCTCCGAGAGCACCACGCCCTGCGATCGGAAGGCATTCTCGGTGAGCTCGAGGCAGTAGAGCGCGGAATCGTCCAGGGAAAAGCCGTAATCGAAGGGCACTTGCTCCTCGAATTTGGCGCGGCAGTAGCCGATCACGCCGGGAATATGACGGCGATACTCGGGCTTGAGCCGCTTGACGCCCATGGCACCGACGCAGTCGAGCATCCAGACCTCGAACGGCTGGCGCTGGACCCCGGCCGACGAGCAGTCGTAGACCACGGGGGCGCCATCCTCGACGGCGATGATCCCGGTATGAGAGAAGGGACTTCCCGTGGCCCTGGCGATGAACTGGCTGAGAGGGAAGACGCCCCGCAGGGCCCTGGCATCGCCGAGACGGAAGACGATGTCTCCCTCTTGGAGGACCTTGCGGCCCCACCGCGCCCACGGTTTCATCTCCTCGTTCGAGGCCAGCGGTGGGAGTTGTCCCGACATCCGCGCAGGGTCGCGGCCGGGCCCCAGTAATTGCCCGTCCATGTCGACGGCTTCATCCAGTCGGTCGCTTCGGCCGCTCCTTTGTCGGAATTCGATAGCGCGAGTACCCAGCAGCAGAACCAAATCAAGGGGAATCTCCGGTTGCATCTCGTGGAGTTTGACGCTCTTGACGCTTCGAGCGGGGATAACGATCTTGCCGACAACATCGGCGACAGATCTTACCTGACCCATATAGCATACCATTCCGTGCGCACTCTGTGAGACTCCTCGCGCCAGACGGCTGAACTCGTCTCCAGGAAGCGTCGGGGAGTCTCACGATCGCGGGCCGGTCATTCGCCGCGGGCATGCGCCTGGAGGTGATCCCAGCTCATGCCCTTGAATGCCTGCTTCGCGGCCGACTTCATGCCCTCGCCGCTCCTGTCCATGTCGAGGGACTTCCCCGGACCGCCGCTGACGTCGTCGCGGAGCCTGGCGAGGATCGGGACCAGGCGGGTGTAGATCTCGACCTGGCGATCCGACTTCGCCGGCCCGAAGCGGAGGTTGTAGGCGTTCATGAAGGCGATGAGGTCGCCTACGGTCCGCTCCTTGCCCTCCTCGAGCAGCGACAGGAACTTCTTCATGCTCGGGTCGTGGAGCATCCGATTGAGGCTGGCCAGCGTGGTGAGGTAATCGAGCGATTCCAGGTAGCCCTGCTGGTATTCGGGGGTGTTCTTGACGAACTTGTCGCGGAGGTCGGCGACGGCGCGATCGACCCGCTTGCGGGTCTCCGGCGAGACGTCGCCCTTGGCGTCCTCCTTGAGGGCGGGCTCGACGGCCGCGCGGAGGGCGTCCCGCTCGTCGAACGTACTTCGGGTCCATCAGCGGAGTCGGGATCGAGCCGGAGCCGGTCATCTGGTCGATGCAGGCGGTGATCGCCTCCGAGGCCCACTCGAAGGGGATCTCGCGGATGGCGCCCGGGCTGATCGGGGCCTTGGCGTCGTCCGCCTTCACCACGGCGGGATCGGCGTCGAAGATCTGGAAGAGCAGGTCATTCAGCGTCGTCCCGTCCGTCAGGTGCCGTTGTTCGACCCTCGCTTCCGCTTCGCCTTTCTGCTCGGCCGACTCCTTCTTTTGATCGACGCGGAGGGCGGCCTGGCGCGCCCGCAGCGCCTTGTTCCACTTGATCATCGTATCCGCATTGATGGAATCGGCCTGGGCTTTGTCGAGTTTATAGACGCCCTGGCCTCGCGCGTACGAGCCCATCCCGGCCATGAGGCCGGCCTCCGGGCTGGCCCCCCACTGGCTCATCCCATAGCCGCCGTAACCGCCCGGATAATTCCACTGCGCGGCCGCGTCCGTGGCCAGCAGATCCGCGACCAGAAACAGGCCGATCGCGACCGTCGAGAAGTGACGCATGATGAGACTCCCATGAAGAATCCGCCCCGGCCGCGCGGCCCTCTCGGGGCCATCGGCGGGCGTGTTCGTAATATGTTTCTGGATCGTCCAAGAGGCTGTGAATAAATCAATCGCAGATGACGGATTGCGAATTGCGAATAAATTTAAAGTCCGATGCATCCGGGACTTATCGATTCGCAATCCGCGATCTGCAATCCGATTCTTTCACAAGCGCCGAGGCCAGGTGTCGGTGAGTAGGACGGACCTCAGGGATCGGGTAGAGCATCGGGAAATCCCGGTTCCTATCCGTGAGATCCACGATTCGATCGGATTAACATGATAAGCGCAGGCGAGTCGCTTGTTCTGGGTCGGAGATCGGCCGCGGCGGGTTGCACGTGGGACCCAGGCCTGCGAGGGCTTTCGTCCTAACGTCCCCGGCCCATGCCCTGGTAGAAGTCGGTCGCGTGGCTCGAGTTGGCCGATATCGGGGGCTTGCTGTCGAGCTTGGCCTCGTCCAGGACCTGGTCACGCGTCTGGTCGAGGATGGGGAAGAGCCTCGCATAGGCTTCGCGCTCCTTGACCGTGGTCGCCGCCCCGAACCTGAGGTTGTAGGCGTGCATGAAGCCGAGCAGGTTGCCGATCGAGGTATCCTGGACTTTACGAAGCTCCGCCATCGCCGGGCCGACGTCCGGATTCTCCAGCAAGGCCAGGATCGACGTGCAGGCCGTGACGAATTTCAGGGCGGCCGCCTGGTCGTCCGGATCCGCGAGCGGCTGGGATTCCAGCTTGGCGGCGAGGTCCCTCACGAACCCCTTGGCTGCCCGCAGGCTCTTGGGCGAGACATCTCCGTCCTGGCCCTCCTTGCGGATCCGCGCGACCAGGTCCTCGAATGTCTTCTTGTCGCTGGTGAACCGATCCTCACTGAACACGTCGGGCCATTTGACGGACTTGCGCAGATCATCGAGCATGAAGCTGACGCGATCCGCCGCGACCAGGAAGGGGACCTCGGCGATCAGGCTCGCCGGGACCGTGGCAGTCTCCGCGCACATTGCGGCGCTGCCGAGCCGGGGATCGCTCAGATCGCTGACCGCCAGGTTGAGGGCATCGCCGTTCTCGATCGCATGCTGGCCGGGGTCCTCCCGGAGCTGTCTCTGGTGCGCATCGTAGAGGGATTGGTTCCTGGCGAAATCGGAGTTGATCTTCGCCGCGGCCATCCTGGCCGATGACTGGGTCGCCGATGCGACATAATTATTATACATCATCGCCGTCTGGGCGTTGATGTTGTTGGCCTGTGCCGTCTTCAGGTTGTAGACTCCGGCCCCCATCGCGAATTGACCGGCGCCTCGCGCCGCGGCGCTGCCGGGGGTCGTACCACCCCCACCCCAACCGCTATATCCCCAGCCGCCGTAGCCATACTGGGCATGGGCATCGCGGCCGATCATCAATGAGAAAAAGATCAAAACGATCGTCATTCGCAAGCAACGGTGCATGGTGAACCTCTTGTCGGCGGAGCAAAGGCTCGGGCCGTCGAAGTGAAGGAAACGCGGGACATTGAACTCAGGCCTCGTCGGGGCGGTCGTGATTGCATGAGTCGGCTCGTCTCTCTGCTCGTGACCCACCCCTTATCGGGGCGAGCCGGCTCGGGAGCTGGGACGGAAGGGTCCGGTAGGATTGCGGCGATTGGCGAGGAAATCCGGTCGCTTTCGAGAAAATGAAGAGGGACGGATTTCCGGGCATAACTTGCGTGAACTACTTTGGATTATTCTCCTTATGTCATGAGGCTAGTGCGTCCAGAGGCGAGTCGTTTCTGGCTCTTGGCTTGGTTCTCCGAACAAGGCCCTGGTGCGATCGAGTTTTCAGGATGATCCAAGAGACGTCGGCAGGCGGCCTGATCGGGAAAGTTCGGGAGACCCGGATGCGCCGGCAACGCCGTTGCTTCGATCCGGGCCCGCGCCGTCGGGATGCCGCCCGAGGATCTCCTGGCGATAAGCGGCCGGGGTCGTCTTGAGGAAGCGTCGGAAGACCGTTGTCAGATGGCTCTGCGAGGAGAAGCCGACGGCCAGGCTGATGTCCACGATCGAACGGTGCGGGTCCTGGAGCAGCTCGCAGGCCCTGGCGATCCGCAGCTCAGTCAGGTAGCGGTGGGGCGTCTTTCCGGTGGACTGCTTGAACGCGTGGAGGAAATAATTGGGGCTGAGGCCGGCCACCTCGGCGAGTCCATCCAGCGAAATCTCTTGTCCGAACGAGCCATGGAGGTAATCGATCACTCGGCGAAGCCGGGGGTCGGCCAGCTTCTCCGCCGCCATGACATTCGGGCGCGGTAGCGACGAGTATCCCCACAGGAGCTTGATCGCGATCTGCGTGACGAGGGTCTCCGCGAAGAGTCGCGAGCCGGGGATCGGCGCCGAAGCCGTGCGGCCAGTCGCTGACCCAGCGTCCACAGCTCCACGTCGCGGTTGTAGGATTCCACGATCTCGATCGTCGATCCGCCGGAGTTCCACTCCTGCTCGGCGAGGGCCTGCAACCGGTCCGGACGGAGGCAGCAACTGATCGCCTCGTTCGCATGGGGTTGACGGATGGAGTTGTCGGCTCCGGACGGCGTGATGAGAAGTTCTCCAGGTTGGGCCTGGAAGCGGGAAAACCGCGCCCCACGCTTCCACTCGACCGTCGGGTTGCCCCTGAGGTTGAACGAGACGATGTGGGACGTGGCGGAGTAGTCGAAGAAGTCTTCCAGTCGTCCTTCCGTGATCGCGGCACGGATCCCATCCCATCCCAGGTCCCGAGCCGAGGCGACGACCGACATCCCCGACCGCGACAGTCGTGAAAGGATGCCATCCGTGGACCGAATTCGCTCGGAATCAGACAGCATGTGCTCGACTCCTCGACGAGAGCTTGGGTGAATGCATCTGCGATGCGTCGGTTCTCCTGTCGATGACGCGATCGGCCGGATTGTCGGCCCAGGGCTTCGCCTCTTCGCGTCGCCACAACTTCAGACAGCTCAAATGTTTGCGGACCGCCACGGTGCGACGAGTCGCGGGTCGGGACGGCTCCCATGCCGCCGAGAAACCGATTCATCAAGACGGAGATTGTCAACCATGATGAATTGCTTCTCGAAGAGATTCACCACCATATAATACATGAATGCGATTCGAGTGCAATTCGTCTGACGAATTATGGTTTATTGGGGAAGGAGGAATGTTGAGTACGCTGCAGACCGTCGTGGTGTGGCCGAGGGCTTGGGAGGCTAGTCCCGTCACGATGCGAACTGCATTCCCGTCTTTGGGTCCTCTCGTCGGCCCGAGGGCCCAACTCGGGGGATATCGGCCGGCTGGTTGACGAAGCCGTCGTACTCGTCGTGGGCCACCAGGAGCCTCGCGACCCTCTGCCGCGACGCCGCATCGGCCGAGCACTCCCGTGCGAGGATGACGGCGCGGTCCGCGGGATCGGGGAATTGGACGGCCTCCCAAAAATGGCCTGAACACGTCTCGGGTCGAGTGGCAAGGTGTGCTCCTTGTGTTTCGGATGCCACCTTAGATGCGGCAGATGCGGCTGTGGCTGTCGAAGAAAATGGAAAAAAGACAACGGCTCGACAGAGGCTATGAGCTCGAAGATCGGTGGAGATGCATAAAAGCTCGTGCGACCGGGAGTGATCCACCATCACTCACTGATCATGCTCTTGCGGTGGTCGCTACGAGTGCCACGCGATCGACGTCAAGCCAATGCTTCCAGGAGCAAGCCGGCTTCCACGAGGTCCGGTGTCGTCCGACCTTCCGTGTACGCGGCGTGAACGGCGGCCAGCTTCCGGTGGGCTTCTCCGCGGCGTCCCTGCCGCTGCCAGAGGCGGGCGAGACTCATGGTGGATCGCAGCTCCCATGCCTTGCTCTGTCGGCGACGGGCCATCTCGATGGCCCGCGTGAAAAGGTCCTCGGCGGCGACCGCCTGGTCGGGCGACTCGGCCAAGAGCAGCTCGCCCTTCAGGCGGTGCAGCTCGGCCTCCTGAACACGGTCATCGTTCTTCTCCGCCAGGGTGAGGCCCTCGTCGAGCGCAGGCGTGCGCCTCTTCGAACCGAGCGGCCTGAGTATAGGCGTCGCCCAGGACGCTGAGTTGGAACGGCCGGAGGATCTCGGCACCGGTGGTCCGGAAGTCGTCGAGGCCTTTCCGGAGCAAAGGAAGCGCTTCATCCGACCGACACTGCAAGAGAACTCCGGCACCCTTGAAGAACGTTCCCGTGGCTCGCCAGAGCGCAAAACCCTGTTCGGTCGCGATCGCGACCTGTTCCCCGGCGGCCGTCTGAACCTCGTCGCCCATCCGGCAAAACTGGTAGAGCCAGGCGGAGTGGTGCAGACAGTAAGCCAAGCTGAACGGGTGGCCGATCTCGCGGGCGAGCTGACACACCTCCCGGTTGACCTCCAGTGCCTGGTCGGGGAAGCCGAGGTGCCAGAGGGACACCGCCAGATTACAGCGGATGTTGACACCGGCATAATGGCCCGTCTGCGCGGCCCAGAACTTGGTGCGCTTCGGGTCGTCGAACTCGGCGATCGCCGTGACGAAGCGATCGCGGGCTCCGGCGAAATCCGCTTGATAGAGCCTCGTCTGGCCCGCTACGTAGAACGCTTCCATCATGGCGCCGGGATCGTCCAGGGGCCTGGCGACTTCCATCGCCTCGGCAACCAGTTCCGTGCAGAGTTGGACCTCGCCGCGAACGAAATGCCACTCCCAGATGCCCACGACGATGGCGACCAGCGGCGGAGACTGTCCGAGTTGCTCGCAGAGCGTGCGCACCCGGCGGAAAACCGGGCCGATTTCCGGCGCGGCATAACCGCGCGATGCGATGTAGGCGGTGCCGAGCGCCATCGACAGTTCCAGTTCACGAGCATCTCGCGCAGGAAGACTCATCCAGCGCCTCCAGCAGCGACAAACCTCGGGTCAGATGACCGATCGCCTCGAGTTTCCGCCGATCGCTCCCGTGAGCGTAGCCCCGCCTTGAGCCAGTAGCCGATGGCCTTCTCGGTCAAGCCTGCTTCGGTGAAATGGTGGGCGAGCAGTTCCGGTTGTGACTTCGCGGACATCGGGAACCGCGCTTCGAGTACCTCGGCGATCCGCCCGTGGAACTTCTGCCGCTTGCTCTTCACAAGCGCGTTGTACAAGGCATCTTCCACCAAGGCGTGCTTGAAGATGTAGGAGCAACCGGGGGCACGACCTTTCGTATACAGGATCTCCGCTTGTACGAGGTTGGCCAGCTCAGATTGGAGTGTCAACTCGTCCAAGTTCACCACGGCCGCGAGCAATTCGTAGCTGAACTCACGACCGAGCGTCGCGGCAAGATGAGCCACGTCGGGATCGCCCTCCATGCGGTCCAGGCGGGCCATCACTAGATCCTGGAGCGTGGCCGGGATCTCGCGCCTCAGCCAGGCCTTCGACCCTGCGTCGCCTTGCCCGGCTCGGTCCGACGCGACCGACTCCCGCATCATCTTCGTGAATTCTTCGACAAACAGCGGCACGCCGCCCGCCCGATCATAGACCTGCTCGATGACCGCCTCGGGCAGCAGATCACCCGCCATCTTCCGCATCATCTCGACGGCCTGGCGCCGGGTGAGCCGGTTCAGCACCAGGCTGGTCTGCTGGGCGGCCGCGGGCCACGGCGTCTTGAATTCGGGGCGGAAGGTGAGCAGGGTGAGGATGGAGTCGTGCTGACCCTCGGCGAGGAACTGCCCCAGGAACTCCAGGGTGGACGCGTCCACCCAGTGCAAGTCCTCAACAATGAACAGGATCGGCTTTCGGGAGGCGCGTGTGTGTAGCCACTCCAACAGGGCACGGAAGGTCTCCTCTCTCTGTCGGGCCGGCGGCAGCGATGAGGGAGGGAAGCGCTCCGTGGTGGGTAGCGACAGCAGCGCCGCCCAGAGCGGCACGGTCTCCGGCCGGGCCAGATTGTACTGCTCAAGACGGTCAAGTAACCGGTCGAACCGCGCCGTCGGGGATTCCTCGCGGCCGAAGGCGAGAGAACGCTCATAGAAGTCGATGGCGGGGTAAAGCCCGGTGTTCTGGTAGTGCGGAGAGCAACGCCATTCGATGACGGACGCGTCCACCTCCCCTTCGACCATCTGCCCCAGGACATGCTCCTTCAGGGTGTAGACCACGCGGGACTTGCCCAGGCCCGGGTCGCCGATGAGAAGGACGACCTGGCCCATGCCCTCTTGAGCCTGCTCCCAGCGGTCCTTGAGCAAGTTGATTTCGTGGTCGCGACCGGTCAGCGGAGTGAGCCCGGCCGACCCCGCCGCCTCGAGGGCGCTGCGGGTCTCGCCGACTCCCTGGACACGGAAGAGTTCGACGGGCTGTGCTACACCCTTGATCTTGCGGTGACCCAGGCTCGTACAGTCGAACTGGGCTCGGATCAATCGGTGCGTCGCCGCGCTGCACACGATATGGCCGGGCTCGGCGAGGTCCTCCAGCCGGAGGCGCCACGTTCCGCGCCTCTCCCACCAGAGACACCGACTGCTCTCCCGCCTCCACGACGGCCGGTCCCGTGTGGATGCCGACCCAATGGTTCAATTCCAGTCTTTGTTCGCGGCCAAGCCGCTGACCCAAAGCGTTCAAGTCCTCCAAGATGACGAATCCGCTTCGCACGGCCCGTTGAGCGGCGTCCTCGTAGGCCACCGGGTAGCCGAAGCAGGCCACAAGGCCCTCCTCGCTACACTGTACGACCGTTCCGTCGTACTGGCGAACGGCCTGTTCGGAGGCCTTCTGGAAAGCCCGCATCACCTTGGCCTGGCCCTCCGCGTCGAGATTCTCCAGATATTCCTCGGACTCGAACAGGCCGCAGCCGCAGACCAGGACGGTCACCTGCCTTCGCTCGGCATCGCGGGCGCGGAAGCTTGAGGAGGTCGGTGTCAACGATGATCTCTGAGACGCGATCGACCCGGGCGCGAGGGTGACTCCCGTCGGCACGACTGCCGATGCGGGTCCGAACCATATCGAGGCGCTCGGCGCATCGATGGCACCGCACGCGCGCCGAAGGTCTTCGGCGAAGTCGGCCGCGGTGGTGTAACGGTCTTGAACGCGCTTCGCGAGCGATTTCAGGCAGGCCCTTTCCAACTCGGGCGGGATCTCGCGACGGAGCTGTCGCGGAGGCTGCGGTTCGTCGTCGCGCACCTGCCTGAGCAATTCGCGAGTGCTGGTCGCACGGAACGGCAGGTGGCCGCAAAGCATCTCGTAGAGCACCACGCCCAGGCTGTGGATGTCGGTGCGACCGTCGATCCGGTGTGCCGCGCCGGCTACCTGCTCGGGCGCCATATACGCCGGGGTACCGGAGATGATGCCGCGTTCGGAACCGTCCGCGCCCGCCTCGTCGAGGCCGAGCCCGAAGTCGACGAGGATGGGGCCGCGATCCGGCGTGACGATGATGTTCGCCGGCTTGACGTCGCGGTGGACGATGAGCCGGGCGTGGGCGTGGGCCAGGGCGTCGGCCACGGAGGCGGCGATCCGGGCCGCCTCCGGCCAGGACGGGCGGTGGACCTTCAACCATCGGCCGAGGTCGGGGCCTTCGAGGAAATCCGAGACGATGTAAACCTGGCCACCGTCCACGCCGACGTCATGGACCGTCACGATGCCGGGATGGCTCAACTGCGCGAGCCTGCGAGCCTCCTGGAGAAATCGCTCCACCCCGGCTTGCGACACGTCGGGGCCGCCGCGGAGGACCTTGACGGCCACGGGCCGGTCGAGCTGCGTGTCCTGGCAGAGGTAAACCGCTCCGAAGCCCCCGGCTCCCACGACCTTCCGCACCTGGTAGCGGCCAAAGGCGGCGGGAGTGGCCGGGACGTCTCTCTTCGTCGACGGCCCGGCCGGCGGCCTCGGCGTGAGGTCCATGGTCGGATCGGACGCGTTCGCCGGCTCCTCGAGTCCGACGTCCGGGCTTGGAAACCTCGAATCCGACTGCATCGCGACATTGCTCGATGACTCTCGTGGTTCGCTCTCACCAGTCGGGTACAATGCAGCCACCTTTCTCCCATCTGTGACTCTTGTATCGCGCCGGTCACCCGAGGTAGGTGCCGCGTGACCATAGTCACGAGACGAATTGGGACCTGCCGATCTTCCACCGATCTGGGTTCTCGACTCCGCCATCATAGCGGCATCGACGCATCTCTACGACTGTGCCGCCGACGCATTGCTCGCCAGGACGAAAGGATCGGTATTGATCGAACACGTGTTCGGCGCTTAGAGCGTATTATGAACTCCCGGTCTTCTGTAGCCGGCCTCTGCGAGGCCGGAGAGGACGATCCCGAGGTCACAGACCCCGGCTACAGCCAGAAATGTCGAGAAATCCAGGCCAACAGTTCATAACACGCTCTAGCCAGGAGGCTCCCGACGAGTCGAGTCCGGGGGGATCCCGGCGAGCCTGCGTGGGCCAGGAGGCTCGACGGTCTCAACCGGGGGCCGGCACGTCGTGCGGCATGGGGGTGTAGTCGATGGTCAGTACGTCATCCGGATCCGAGGCATAGACCTCGTCAGCCCTCTCCGCGGGTTGCACCCAAATCGCCGCGACCGGCTCCCATGCGACGCATGGCCTCAGTCGCCGCGGCGAAGGAGTGGCCCCGGCTGTCCCACGGGTGGTCCGGAGCGTCACCGACCAGCCGCAGATACGCCTCGTGGACCAGGGCCGTGGCCTGGACCGTCTGGCCGGGCGACTCGTTCGCGAGCTTTCGTGCGGCCAGGCGGCGGAGCTCCTCGTAGACAAGGGGCAGTCATTGTTCGGCCGCCTTGAGATCACCCCGCTCGAGAGACGAGAGGATTTGCGTTACGTCGCTCATGGGAGAAGACCCGGTCCCGATGCGGCCGCCGATCGGCGCACATTCCCCTCCCCAGCCCGGTGCTTCGGGGGTCGCGGGTCAAAACCGGACCGAGATGACCCATTTCCAGTCTACTTCCCAGGGCATCGGAGAAGTAGATGCGACCTCCATACGTTCCCGCACCGAGCGAGCACACATCAATTGTTTTCGCGGATTTTGCGTCCGTGACATGCATTTGTTAAAAACGACGCGACTCCTCGGGGCGATGGTCGGTTTGTCGTTGATGATCGGGGGAATCATGGATGCTCGGCCGCATGATGAGACCAGCACCGTCCGGCCCGGGGCCGAGGCCTTGACCGGCTCAAGGATGGTAATCGACGTTTCGTGGACGGGGATCTCCAGAACGCCCACCAGGCGGCGTTGTGGCGCGAGCACCTGGTAGGCGGGCAGGCACCCTTCGCTACGATCCTGGCGTGCAGCGACTCGCGCGTCCCGCCCGAGCTGGTGTTCGACCAGGGCCTGGGCGACCTGTTGGTCATCCGCGTGGCCGGGAACGTCGTCTCTCCGGACGTGCTAGGCAGCCTCCAGTACGCCGGCTACCACCTGCGAACCGCGCTGATGGTCGTCATGGTACAAGAGGGGTGCGGGGGCGTGACCGCGGCGCTCGACGCGATCGACGGCAAGGCGAAGGAGCCCCGGTTCATCGAGGGCTTGCTGGGCCACAACTCGAAGCCGATCCCCAGCGGCAGCGACTGGTCGAACAGCAGGCTCATCGACGGCTGGGTGCCGCTGTTGAACGCCGGGGAACCGAAGGTCGTCTGGAGATACACCTCGATGCCTATCGCCGGGATGTGGTACATAGGGCATGCAAAGATTATCGGCGACGGGGCCCGCAATCTTTACCTGGTCCGCAAGGTCGTCGGGTGGGCCGGATCGCGAGGAGCTCAATGGAACGAGTCGACCGAGGCCCGCTGGTCGCGATCGATGCTGAAGAGCCGGTCGAGGTTCGAGGTGCGGAACACCTGCTGGATGACCGGCGACATCTCGCAGAGCCGGAGCTTGCCGCCGGAGTTTTCGACCCGGCGCTGGAGCAAGATCAGCTTGCTCAGCAAGGTGCTCGAGACCAGGTTGACCTCGGAGAAATCGAGGACCAGCCGGATCGGGGTATTATCGTTGGGCAGGGCCGCCAGGATCTGGTCGGCGACCTCGCGCACGGTCCGCTCGTCGAAGAGTTGACGATCCGAAAAGCGACACGACCTTGATTCCGTTCGTCTCGTTCAGCTGAATCCTGGGAGTAACGGCCATCGTTCAAACCCCCTGAAGTAATCCGCTAGTTCGATCGGACTGACGAACGCTCCCGGCGGGTCGTCGGCCGTCAAAAGAAGACGGATGTGGGCTGGGCAGTTCAATCCGCCATGATCGGCATGATCGTCGCAAGGAGCACCCGGATCAAGGAGGGAGTCGCGAAACCGGAGCCTTATCCCGAACGCCCCGATCCGCGAGGATTGCACGAACCACGTCGATTATACACAACATCCCGGATCATTGGGGATCCGTCTCCGCGTTTCGTCAACGGCGGATGGTGATGCCGGATCGGGGCGCATTCGGGCCCCGATCGGGCTCCTTCTCGACCGGCTTCCGTTCGGCCTTGTCTTCCCCGGGGTGATCGATGATGGCGCGGAGGGCCGTCTCGCGGTCGGCGACGAACTCGAACAAAGCTTCCAGCTTGCTCGCCCGGAAGACCTCCACCACCGCAGGGTCAACATCGCAGAAGACGATCCGGCCACCGTTCTGGCGGACCAGCCGGTGCAAGGCCATGAAGTTCCCCAGCGCCGCCGACCCGGCGAAGGTCACCCCGCTGAGGTCGATCACGATCTCGGGACGACCTCGCCCCTGGACGTGCGTTTCATAATGCTTGCGCAGGTCCTGGACCGGCGCGGGATCGAGCCGCAGGCACTCCCAGAATTCCGCGACCATGATCCCATCCACATTGTGGACCTGAACCGAGGGCTTCAACATCAATCACCTACCTGGAGGAAAGTCGGTGGTGTGGCCAGGACCTGCCGGCCGCGGGACGAGGATGCAAGGATGACCGCAACTGATCCGGGAGCGGCACGAGGACTTGGCCTCGGATGGGAAGCGGAGTAGAACACGGCTGTCGGGGAGGACGCCGGTCGACCGGCTCGCCAGGGATCAAGATATCGGGAGTATCCTACCAAAGTCGTAGGCCGAAGGACCAGTCGGGGGTCGGAATCCGTACGGAGGCCCGTCGGGGCGCCGGTACAATCCTTGCGACCATCGTGAGGGAGGCGGGAAAATGGGGGACGCCCAGAATCAGATGGTTCCCCGCGGCCGATTCTGAGATAAGGATGATGGCAGGGGACGGCCCGCGTGCCTGTCGTCCCGGCCGTCTGGCTTGGAGTGGTAGCCCATGCGTCGCCTCTTACTCTGCTGGGTCATCTCGTCGAGCTTCGCGACCGGCGTCACGCGCGGGGCGGACTCCGACTGGTTGACGGGCGTCTTCCCCGAGCGGGCCTACGACTTCGGCAATGTCGCCCGGGGCTCGCAGATCCGACACGCCTTCCTGCTGGTCAATCGGACGAGCGCCGACATCCGGATCGCCGACTGGCGGACGAAGTGCGGCTGCACGGCCGTGCGGGTCGGGTCGCGGGTGATCCCGCCGGGGACCCAGACGACCGTCGAGGCCACGATCAACACGACCAACTTCCAGGGCCACAAGGCCTCGGGACTGACGCTGATCCTCGACCGACCCAACTGGGTCGAGGTCGACCTCAACCTGACATGCTTCATCCGCGGCGACATCATCATGAACCCCGGGCAGGTCGACTTCGGGGTCGTCTCGCGATCGGCCAAGCTCCCCTCGGCCTCGCTGACGATGACCTATGCCGGCGGCCGATCCGACTGGGACATCGTCAAGATGAAGACCCAGACCGACCGGGTCAAGGCGGAGGCCAAGGAGACCAGCCGGACCGCCGACGGCCAGATCCACTGGTTCATCACGGCGACGCTCCAGCCCTCGGTCCCGAACGGATACTTCAAGGACGAGATCACCCTGATCACCAACGACAACCCGCCGCAGGCCATCCCGGTCTCGGTCGTGGCCAACATCCAGACGGGCGTCACGGTCACGCCGTCGATCATCAACCTGGGCCGGGTCCGGCCCGGCCAGACCGTCGCCAGCACGAACGTCGTCCACGTCCGATCGCGGACCAGTCCCTTCACCATCACCAAGCTGGCTGCGAATAAGCCGGACGTCGAGCCGGCCGAGCCCAAGCCCGGTTCGCTGGCCGATCACGTGGTCAATCTGAAATTCAAGGCACCCGAGGCCGTCGGCCCCTATCACACCGTCGTCACGATCGAGACCGACCTCAAGGAAGAACCTCCCGTTCAGATCAAGGTCTTCGCCACCGTGACGCCGTGAGCCGGGATCGTGCGTGAGTGCACCATGGGGGAATTCCGCCAACAAACCGGTCTGGGCGATCCGACTGGGATGTGAGTGTCTCCGATACTTTCGACTGCAGCCGGGGTCTGTGACCCCGGGAGTGCCCTCTCTGGCCTCACAGAGGCCGGCTACAGGACCTCAGGACGTTCGCCGCTCGAGGTTGACGATTCATCGCGAGTGCGTTATAGGATGTGCTTAGAGGCGCCCGGCTTTGGGGATGTGACGATCCCGAGGGCCTGGCCCTTCCGGTGATGATCCGACGAAGGACGCGGATCGCCGGGACGGGTCGCTTTTGCGCCTGGCGAACGAACCGGGAGCCGCAACAGGCAGGGACGCACCGATGACGAGCATCGCGACAATGCCCGCGGCCCGGCCGGATACGAGCCGAAGGACCGTCGGACTTTCGCTGGCGGTCGCCGACGTGGGCTGGTTCAACACCGAGAACCTGTTCCGGGAGATCGACCGGGACTCGGTCGAGGTCTTGCTGCTCAAGTGCCAGGATTATCTCAATGGCTGGCGCCGGGGCCTGTTCCCGTGGTCGAGGGAATGCCGGCTGCGTCGGAGCGGCCCGACGGCATGGGAGCAGCAATTCGTCCTGCCGACGGGGTGGATGAAGCGCTATCCCACCCTGGGGATGCGTCCGATCGCGCGGTCGATCCGCTCGTGGTGGGGGAGTCTCCCGGCCGAGCGTCGGCGTGGTCTGGTGGTGTCGTACCCACATTACATCTATCTGCGCGACCTGCTCCGGCCCGACGTATCGATCTATTACAATATCGATGATTACTCGCTGTACTGGCCGCGCGAGGCGGAGCGGGTGCGGGAGCTCGAGCGCGAGCTGGTGCGTACGGCCGACGCGACGGTCTGCGTCTCCTGGCTGCGGACCGAGGAGCTGCGCGCGTCGGTGCCGGAGGCTGCCGGCCGGGTCCATTACGTCCCGCACGGCGCCCCGACGCCGTTCCTGGCGGCGAGCCCGCTGTCGCAGCCGGCCGAGCCGCCCGCGGACATCGCCCATCTGCCCCGCCCCCTCCTGGGCTACATCGGCTCCCTGGAGGATCGCGTCGACTGGGAATTGATGGACCGGATCAGCCGGGAGATGCCCGATGCCTCGATCGTGGTCATCGGCAAGCGGCGCGAGCCGGTCGACGAGCCCTGGTGGGAGGCCTGCGCCCGGTTCCTCGGCCGACCGAACGTCCATGCCGTCGGCTGGCGGAAGCAGGAGGATCTGGGCCGATATTACCAGGCGTTCGACATCTCGCTGATCCCCTACCGGCTCGACAACGCATTCAACCGCGCGTGCAACCCGACGAAGATCATGGACACGATGGGCTCGGGCCGGCCGATCGTCGCCACGGCGCTTCCCGAATGCCGGCTGCACGCCGACCGGTTCCACGTCGCCGAGGATGGCAACACCTTCCTGGCCGCGATCCGACAGATCCTCGACCAGCGATCCGACGACGGCCGAGCGGCCTTGCGGCACGCCTTCGCGGTCTCGCATACCTGCCACGACGCCGCCGAGCGGATCCTCGACCTGGTCTCATAGAGGCTGTTCTGGAATGTCATTGTAGGGTGCTCTGCGAGCACCGATCCGAAGTCCCTCGCAGAATTCGGTGCTCGCAGAGCACCCTACGAGACGGCCACCCGCTAGCAACTCGCGCCGCCGGGCGGTAAAGTCTTTCAGGCCAAGACAAAGTTCGGCCTGCCGGCCCGTGTCCGCCGATGACCACGACCGGGAAATCCCCGCGATCCATCCCTTGCGAGTCCAGCGATGAATTCCTCAATACGTTTCAAGCTCTCGGTGATGATGTTCCTGGAGTACGTCATCTATGGGGCGTGGCTGCCGCTCCTGGGCCTTTACATGGGCGAGAAGTATCTCAAGTTCACCCCGGACCAGCAGGGATGGGTCTTCAACGCGTTCGCGATCGCGGCGATCACGGGGATGTTCTTCGGCGGCCAGCTCGTCGACCGCTATTTCGCGCAGGAGAAGTTCCTGGCGTTCAGCCACCTGATCGGCGGCCTGGCCATGCTGGCCCTGACCTACCAGGAGAAGTTCTGGCCGTTCTTCGGCCTGATGCTCCTGCATTGCTTCTTCTTCGTCCCGACGATGTCGGTGACCAACTCGATCGCCTTCGCCAACATCCAGGACGCGCAGAAGGATTTCGGTTTCATCCGCGTCTGGGGGACCGTCGGCTGGATCGCCGTGGCCTGGCCGTTCGTCTTCATCCCGATCGATTGGGCGAAAGTGCCGTCCATCGAGCAAGCGGGCGGGATCATCTCCTGGATCGGGACCGCCCTGGGGACGCTCAAGACGGGCGATGCCATGAAAGCGGCGCTGGCCAGCACCTTCACGGTCTCGGGGGTCGCGTCACTGGTACTGGCCGCATTCAGCCTGACCCTGCCGCACACGCCGCCGCCCAAGACCGCGGGCTCGTCATTCGCGCCATTCAAGGCGCTCAAGCTCCTGGCGGTGCCCAGCATCCTGGTCCTCTTCGTCGTCACCTTCCTCGACTCCCTGGTGCATTATTCCTATTTCTTCTGGACCAGCCGGTATCTCACCGACATCGGCCTCCCGGAGAACTGGGTCACCCCCGCGATGAGCATCGGCCAGGTGGCCGAGATCGCCACGATGGCGGGCCTGGGCATGGTCTTGAAGCGGCTCGGGTGGCGGATCACCATGATCTTCGGCATCCTCGGCCATGTGGTGCGATTCGGGATCTACGCGATCGGCACCAAGGATCTGCTCTGGCTGGTCATCGTCAGCAATATCGTGCATGGGTTCGCTTATGCCTTCTTCTTCGCCACGGTGTATATCTTCGTGGACGAGAATTTCCCCAAGGACGTGCGCACCAGTGCCCAGAGCCTGTTCAACCTGCTGGTCCTGGGACTCGGGCCGTTCCTCAGCAACGCGCTCTCGGCCCAGCTCCTCGGGATCTTCAAGACGGACACCGGGATCAACTATCACCAGCTCTTCCTGGTGCCCGTCGGCCTGGCCCTGTTCGCCACGGTGCTGCTGGCCGTCTTCTTCCATCCCCAGGCCAAGGACCCCGTACCGGAAGAGATCCCCGTCCTGGTAAACTGAAGACCGGGGAGATCGGTCTTGGATAGTCGCGAGTCGAGGAGCGGGCCGTGGCGTCGGGAATATGGGGCGCGTTGGTCGTCGCGGCGGCTGCCATGGCTCAGCATCCGCTCAGCGATTCCGAGCTGTCGCAGCACCTGACGGTGGTCAGCACCCAGATCGCCGATCCGACGATCGATCCGGTCCGTCGCGAGGAGCTGGCGCTGGACATGGCCGCGACGCTCGATCGCGCGGCGCAATCGGTGGTGGATCCCGAGGTCCGCCGCCGTCGATGGGCGCAGGCGATCGACCTGCTCGATCGATTCAGCCGGGAGAATCCGGAACTGCCCCTGACGCGGCAGCTCCATTTCCAGTCCGCGGTCTTCCGATGGGCGCAGGCGCAGACCTGGCGTCAAGCCTTGCTGTTCCAGCCGGGCGATTCGAAGGTCCGCGATCGGGCGATCGCCCTGCTGGACGATGCGATCACCCGATTGCGCGCCGTGTCGACGCTCGGCGACCGGACGACGCTCGGCGAGAACCTGAAATTCCGACTGGCGCAGGCCCTGGCCGATCGGGCCGACCTCGCGCCGGCCGGCTCGGCCGACCGTCGGACGCGCGAGACCGAGGCGATGCAGCTCCTGGAGAAGCCCGCGACCGAGCTGGGGTTGGCCGGTTACTGGCACCTGCTCAGGGGCGAGCTGGCGCAAGATGGGGGATGCTTCGCTCGCTCTCAAGGAGCTGGACGAGGCGGCGCAGGCGAAGCCCGCACCGCCGGAGAACGACCTGTTCGACGTGCGAATCCCGCTCCAGATCGGCCAGAAGCAGTTCGCCGAGGCCGTCCAGGCGGTCGGCGCCTCCCACCTGGACGCGGCGACGAAGGGGCTGTGGAAGGTCCGTATACTCCTGGCGGAGCGGGCCGCGGTGCCGACGGGGGCCGACCGGCCCCGGATCGCGGCGGACCTCTTTCGGGAGCTCCAGGAGCTACGCGCCGGCAAGTCGTCGGAGTCGAGGCTGGCGCTGCTGGAGCTGGCGCGGAGCGGGATCGAGCCGGAGGGCTTGCAACCGCCGGAGACCTGGGACGCGATGGCCGAAGCGTATCAGGTCGCGGGCGACGCGATCAAAGCCGGGGTCGCCGCGACGCATGCCGCGGAGCGGGCCCTGGCGACGGGTCAGGCCGCGGCGGCGACCGGATACCGGCTCCGCGCCGGGGCCTACTACTTCCAGGGAGGCAAGTTCACCGAGGCCGACACCACGCTCACGCAGGTCGCGGACGACCCCGCCGCCGGCCCGCTCCGCGCCCGGGCCGGTTTGCTCCGCGCCCTGGCCCGCGGCCGCGCCGTGGCGATGCACCTGCCGGGCGCGTCGACGGCGTCGTACACGGCGGCCCTCGAGCGACAGATCCGCGACTTCCCCGGCGAGCCGACCACCGACGAGGCCCGATGGCTGCTGGGCGAGGTGTCGCTGGCCTCGAAGGACCGCGACCGGGCCGTCGCGCTCTGGTCGGCGATCCCGCCGCGGTCCTCGCGATGGCTCGACGCCCGGCTGGCCATCGCGGCGATCGACCGCGACGAGCTGGATAACCTGCTCCTGAACCCCGATCGGCCCAAGGTCGCCGAGCGGTTCGCGAAGGCCGACCGCCTCCTGACCGAGAGCATCCGCCAGGCCAAGGGAGACGAGGTCCTGGCCGGCCTGATGCTGGCCCGCGCCCGGCTCAACCTGACGCCCAACACGGGCCGGCCCGAGGTCGCCCGGGATCTCTGCGATCGGGTCGGCCGGCTCGCCACGACCGGTGCCATCCACTATCGCGGGCGGCTCCTCCGCATGGTCGCCCTGACCGAGCTCTCCCGATACGTCGAGGCCGAGCGTGAGGCCCAGACGCACGTCGACTGGGACGACCCGGCCGAGCACACCTTCCTCCTGGACGTCGTCCGACTGCTCGACCAGTCCGCCTCGACCGCCACGACCGACCTGCGGCAGCGGCGATTCGGCCTGGTCCTGAGATTGCTCGTCGAGCCGCTGATGGTGATCGACCAGAAATTCACGCCCGAGGAGGTGGGCGAGCTGAAGATGCGGCTGACCCGCGCCCTGCTGTTCGTCGGCGAGGATCGCGACGCGCGCCGGTCGCTCTCGGCCTGGCGGCTGGCCCTGAACGACACCAGCGACCGGCTCTTGCGCGACCTCGGCGACACCTACAGCCGACTCGAGGTCTACTCGCTGGACGTCGACGTCCAGCGGCTGCGGCTCCAGAACAACGCCGCCGGCTCGCCCGCCTGGTTCGACGCCCGTTATGCCCTGGCCCTGGCCTATTACCACACCGGCCAGTTCAAGGAGTCGGCCCAGCTCATCGACGCCACGTCGATCCTCCACCCGGACCTCGGCGGCGGAGAGCTCCAGGAGAAGTTCATCCGGCTCCGCCAGCGGCTGGGGGCCAGGCCGTGACGGGTAGAATAGACTGAAGATCCCTCCTTGGGGCTGGGCCTTGATGCGTGATTGCGAGGACGAGCATGACAATTGTCAAGAAATCGCCGGGCTACCAGGTTGAACGGACGCGTCTCCATCGCTCTGGATGCCCTGGACGAAGAGCAGAAGCAGGCCGTCGGCGGTGTCATCATTGACCGTGCCCATTTCCTCGCGAGCACGGCGGATAGCCGGAAGGTCCGTCGGATCTCGAAGGATCAGCCGCTGTATACATTCAGTGTCCCGTCAGGGCTGCGGATCGTCTATTCGAAGGTGGGTGACGAGATCGTCGTCATGGATTTGATGCAGCAGGCGACCCTCGATCAGTATGGACCGAAGGCGTCGAAGGCGAGGAGCGGTGGAACCAAGAAGGCTCGAGCCATGCCTCGCGCGAAGAAGACGAAGTAGCCTCAGCCCTGCCGGAATCCATCATGGCCCAACTGAAGACGCTTGCGCTGAATAAGCAGCAGGCGAAGGCCGAGCTGAGGGCCTTCAAGGCATTGCTCGACGGCAAGGGGAAAGGCGACCTCGGCGAGGCGAACGACATCCTCCCATCCTTCGATGCTAACGAACACCTGTGCGCCCTGATGGGGACTTACAACCCCAAGATTGTTGACTACAAGAACATCAGCATCGCGAGGGAATTCAGTGTCTTCGGCGATCACAAGGCCGACCTCGTGATCGGTGACACCAAGAACAAGCAGTTCTGCTTCATCGAATTCGAGGACGCCAGGAGCGCGAGCATCTTCAACACGGCAGGTACGAAGGCCACGCCCGATTGGTCAACCCGGTATGAGCATGGGTTTAGTCAGCTCATCGATTGGATTCTCTGGATCGAAAACAACAGGGGGAACGCGGCCTACGCCCAGAGATTCCAGGCGACCTCGATCCAGTTCAATATGCTCCTCGTCATAGGGCGCGACAGGGACCTCTCCGACCCGTCGCTTCGCGAACGGTTCGAATGGAGGAGCGATTCGGTCGTCGTGGCGAGCAAGAAAGTCCACTGCATCACCTTCGATAAGCTCTACGACGACCTGTCAACGCGACTGAAGATTCTCCGGGGCTGAATCATCGACTTGGTGATGAAGGGCGGGCACACATGGGTGATACTGGCTTTGTTAGCTTATCGTCGCCCCGCCTGATCCTGAGGCGGCTCAGGGCATCCGACCTGTTGCCGTTTTGCCGGTATCGGTCCGACCCCCGAATTGCCCGGTATCAAAGCTGGACGGAGTTTTCGGAAGAGGAAGGTCTGCGGTTCTTCGCCGAACAGGCCGAGCTCCACCCCGACGTGGAAGGGACCTGGTTCCAGATGGCGATCGCCCTCGCCGAGACGGACCAGATCATCGGCGATTGCGGTTTGCACGCGATGGCGGAGCCGCCTCGACAGGTTGAGATCGGCTTCACGACGGCCCCGGAATATCAGGGCTTCGGTTATGCGACCGAGGCCATCTCCTGCCTGCTGGATTACGTTTTCGGGACGCTCCACAAGCACCGCGCGACGGCCATCACCGATGCGCGGAATCTCGCCGCGGCGAAGCTGCTGGAGCGGGTCGGGATGCGGCGCGAGGGACATTTCCTCCAGAACGTCTGGTTCAAGGGCACATGGGGCGACGAATATTGCTACGCCCTGCTCGAGCACGAATGGGGTCGGGTCGTGTCTTTGACGTATTGAACGCCGTAAGTCTCCCGGTTACAACAGCTTTGTTGTCATGGGCTCGTCCGCATCGGTCATGAAATCTTGGAGTCGCTGCTAGGGACGATCCGTCCCGGTAAATGCTGCCAAGAACCGGATCGCCCCGACTGAGGGAGGTCACGACGACGCCGGGGGGGCACGACAGCAAGCGGATGGTCCCGGAGGAGATCCCACCGCCGGAGATGAAAGACACGACCCATCCAGCAACGAGGACGAATTTCATGAGACCAATGCGGCGAATCCTGGTGCTTATCCTGGGCTTCGGCCTGGCCACCGTGGCCTCGGCCCAGGAGAAGAGGCGGAACCTCCTGGTCATCGGCCAGAGCAAGGGATACCAGCACGAATCCGTCTCCACGGCCATGGTGACGCTCTACAACCTGGGGCGCAGCTCGGGTCAATGGGACACGGTTTTCCGGACCGACTGCACGGCGATCACCAAGAAGCCCCTGAAATATGGGGCCAAGAACCTAAATGCCTTCGATGCCATCGTGTTCTTCACCGACGGCAACCTGGACATGGACGACTCGCAGAAGGCCGATTTCCTGTCGTTCATCCGCGACGACGGCAAGGGCTTCATCGGCATCCACAGTGCCACCATCACCTTCGTCGGCTGGCCGGAGTACGGCAAGTTGATCGGCGGTTACTACGACGGCCATCCGTGGGGCGAATTCGACGCCCCGCTGGTGGTGGAGGATGCCGGCTTCCCCGGCATGGAGCACCTGCCCCGCCACTTCACCATGAAGGACGAGATCTATCAGATCAAGAATTTTTCGCGCGACAATGTTCGCGTCTTGCTGAGCCTCGACAGTAGCAAGCTGGATCTCAATCGCAAGGGCGTCCGTCGCGACGAGAAGGACTTCCCGGTCGTCTGGGCCAGCAACTACGGCAAGGGGCGCGTCCTCTACAACGGACTGGGACATACCAAAGAGGTCTGGGATCGGCCAGACATCCAGAAGATGTGGCTGGAGATGGTACGATGGTCGATGGGACTCGTCCCGGGAGATGCCACCCCCAGGCCCGCGGCGCCGAAACCCTGAAGGTCTCGGTGCCTTCAGGACGCAAGGTCATGACCATCCCCTCGACCATCCGTACGCCCCGCCTACTCCTTCGCCCCTGGCGTGATGAGGATCTCGCGCCATTCGCGGCGCTGAATGGCGACCCCGATGTCATGGAGTTCTTCCCCAAGCCGCTCGGCCGCACCGAGAGCGACGCGGCCGCGACTCATGTCCGCGACCATTTCGATCGCCGAGGTTTTGGACTCTGGGCGGTGGAAGTGCCGGGACTCGTCAACTTCATCGGATTCGTCGGATTGTCGGTCCCGAGCTTCGAGGCGCACTTCACGCCCTGTGTCGAGATCGGCTGGAGGCTGGCCCGCCGGCACTGGGGAGTAGGCTACGCCACCGAGGCGGCCCTCGCCGCGCTCGACTTCGGTTTCCGCGAGCTCGCGCTCGATGAGATCGTATCATTCACGGCCGCGGTGAACCTGCGGTCGAGGGGGGTCATGGAGAAGATCGGCTTGACGCATTCACACGCCGACGATTTCGACCATCCGGCCCTTCCCGAAGGACACGCGCTCAGGCGACATGTCCTATACCGCGGGCGAAGACCCATCGAATCTCCTGTGTCATCGTGATCCGATTCAACACTATGCGAACAGCATTTTCAATGGGTTGCCATTATTGATCCGGAACGGCCGCCCGACGGCGTCGCGGATCTCGGTCGCCGGGTCGATGCCGAGGGCGTGGAAGATCGTCGCGCCGATGTCGTCGGGGCTGACCGGGTCGCGGGACGGATAGGCGGCCCATCGGTCGGAGGCGCCGTGGACGGCCCCGCCCCGGATCCCGGCGCCGGCCAGGACGGCGCTATAGCAGTGCGGCCAGTGTTCGCGGCCGGCGTTGCCCCGGGTGATGTGCGGCTTGCGGCCGAACTCGCCGACCCAGACGACCAGCGTCTCGTCGAGCAGTCCGCGCGTCCAGGTCGTCGAGCAGGGCGGATAATCCCCGGTCGGCCGGCGGCATGAGCCGGTCCTTGAGCTGGTTGAAGTTATCCCCGTGCGTGTCCCAGAAGTTCATGTTGTCGTCATGCCAGTTCACGGAGACGAGCGGGACGCCCGCCTCGATCAGGCGTCTGGCCAGCAGGAGGCATTGTCCGTGGATATTCCGGCCGTAGCGATCGCGGACGCGCGGGTCCTCGCGGTCGATCGCGAAGGCGCCCTTGGCCTCGGCCGAGCCCAGCGAGTCGAGCGCCCGCTCGCAATATCCATCCCATGCGGCCGGGCCTGTCCCGGACATGGCCGTCGCCGAATCCATCGCGGTGCGCAAGGCCCGACGACCGCCCAGTCGATCGTTCGTGATCCCTTCCGGTAAGCCGAGGCCCTCGACCTGGAAGTTCGGGTCGTTGGGGTCGCCGACGATCCCGAACGGGTCGTAGGCCTTGCCGAGCCAGCCGCCGTGCTGTCCGGGGGCCTTGCCGCCGGGTGCGGCGGGATGAGCAACACTCCAGGGCATCGTCACCGCCTGGGGCATGGCCCCGCCCCTGGGCCGCACGCGGGCGATCAGCGAGCCGAGGTGCGGCCAGTCGTTGGTCGACGGCCCGGCCGCGTCCGAATACTGTGTCGGCGCCACGTGGCCCGTGGTGACGCGGTGCGCCGTCGAGAGGTGCGTGAAGTCGTCGTGGCTCAACGATCGGACGATCGCCAGCTTGTCCGTCCTCGTCAACAGCATCGGCAAGTGCTCGCTGATCCGGACGCCGGGCGTCCGGGTCGCGATCGTGCCGAAACTGCCGCGGATCTCCGCGGGTGCGTCGGGCTTCGGGTCCCACGTGTCGAGCTGACTCGGCCCGCCCCACATGAAGATCAGTAGGCACGACTTCGCCCGGCCAAATCCCTCAGCACCCGCCCCGACCGCCCGATTCCGGAACAACTCGGGCAAGCCCAGCCCCGTCATCGCCAGGGCCCCGGCACGCAAGGCGTCGCGCCGCGACGGCCCCCGCCGACGGAACTCGCGGCATCCGCCCACTTGGCTCATCTCCGGTTCGCCCATCGCATCAGCCCCGGAATTCAACCTTTGATCAACATTTCCTCTCCACGGACTTTAACTTACTCCGAGGTCTTTCGTCCACCGTCCTCCGGCGAGCCGCTCGTCAACCTGCCGGGACCGCCATCGTCGTTCCGAGCCTCCAATTCGCCTTGCTCCGTGTCTTCGTTTGTCCGACAATTGTCGGGAACAGGATCCATCGGACCTCGCTGCTTCGGAGATGACTTGGCCATGACGACCCCGGTTGAGGAGCCTGCCGTCACGACGCCGGCTGAGGGTCAGACTTCGAGGAAGATGGTGCAGTTGCTGCGGAAGAGGCTGCGGCAACTGTTGAAGGCGGTCGTGGGCCTGGCCATCTTCCTCGTGGTGGCCGGTCCGATTTTCGCGATCTGGTGGCTCAACAGCCTGAATGGGCTCCCCGACGTCGGCGATCCGTTCGACGTGGCGGAGTTCCGCGCGTTGCGGATCCCCGAGGATCAGAATGCCTTCACCTTCCTCCGGCGGGCGGGGGCCAAGCTCACGCCCGCGCCGGAATGGCCGCGAAAGATCGATTCGATGGATCCGGCGGACGTCTGGTCCGAGGCCGATCCGAAGCTTCGCGCCTGGGTACAGGCCAATCGCGAGGCACTGGCGTTGTTCCTACGGGGAGCCGATCTCTCCGACGGGATCACGCGCACTGCCGGTCTGGGCTTTTCGCGGGAATCCCCTTTGATGGATCTCAGGCAAGTGGTGAATCTCGCGCTCCTGGAGGGAGCCAGGCGCGCGGAGGCGGGCGATACCGCGGGGGCTTGGAAGTGCTACCGCGGGGTCCTCCGCACAGTGACTCACCTTCGAAGGCGCGGGGATATTTACGAGAGATGGGTCGCCAATGCGATCCAAAATCCGCTACAGAAGGGGCTGGCAACCTGGGCCGCCGATCCGAAGACCACGATTCCCCAGGTTCGCCACGCCCTGGACGAAGTCCTCGAAGCCCGGCCGAGACCCGAGTGGGAGGCCTTCTCGCTGAAGCTTTCCTATCTCGATCTGACTCGCGATATGGATGCGCCCACGGATTATGTCCGTCGCGCGATCGACGAGAGGAGGACGTATCGGCTGGGCGGGCTCGAGATACCGAACGAATTCTCGGCGTACCTCTATCCGGTCCATCGGTTCCTCAAGCGCGAGCCCGAGCGCAGCCGGCGCGTCCTCCGGCTGGTCTTCGCCAACTGGTTGGCCCATCTCGAGGTCCCCGAGTTACGAGGGAGTCGTCCGGCCGTCCGCGCCGCATTCTCTGCCCGGGGGAATACCCTCAGCGTATTGCTCTACCCCACGAGCCCCCAGGCTTCGCCAGCCGCCCGCGCGGTCCCGCCCGAGGCGGTGGCGACCTGGCTCGTCACCACCCTCGACATCAATCCATTCGCGTGGACTAACATGTGGACGCAAACCCACCATCAGGAACTCCGCAGCTATCGCCTGTTGGTCGTGTCGCTGGCCGAGGAGCTCTATCGCCGCGAACGCGGGGCATCGCCCGCATCCGATGAGGCGCTGGTGGGGACCTACCTCAAGGTACTTCCTGAGGATGGTTCGGCCGAACTCGACGATGGCACGGCGCCGACGGTGCGCGATACCGGGGCCGTCGACGAGATGGCGCCGAAGTAGGGATCAGGCCAGGATCTCGCGGACGACTTCGCCGTGGACGTCCGTCAGGCGGAAGTCGCGTCCGGCGTACCGGTAGGTCAAGCGGGTGTGGTCCAGGCCGAGGATGTGGAGGATGGTCGCGTGCAGGTCGTGGACGTGGACCTTGTCCTCGACCGAATAGTAGCCGTAGTCGTCGGTCTTGCCGTAGACCATGCCGTTCTTGACCCCGGCGCCGGCCATCCACATCGTATATCCGTGGGGATTATGGTCGCGGCCGTCGTCGCCTTCCGAGGTCGGCGTGCGGCCGAATTCGCCGCCCCAGAGCACGAGCGTATCCTCGAGCAAGCCGCGGGCTTTCAGGTCCTTGAGCAATCCCGCGATCGGTCGGTCGATTTCGAGCGAGTTCCGGGCGACGTCCTTCTTCAGGGCATCGTGCTGGTCCCACTTGTAGCTATGCGAGACCTGCACGAAGCGGACCCCGCTCTCGGCGAACCGACGGGCCATCAGGCATTGGCGGCCGAAGTCGCGAGTGGGTTGCTCATCGAGGCCATAGAGCCGTTGAGTCGCCGCCGATTCGTGGGAGATGTCCTGGATCTCCGGGGCTGCCGACTGCATCCGGAAGGCCAGTTCGAACGACGCGATCCGGCCCTCCAGTGCCTGGTCGGCGCCGGATCGTTCCAGATGGTCGCGATTCATCTCCTGGATCATGTCGAGGTTCAGGCGTTGCAAGCGTCTCGGCGTCGCGGTGTTGGCGATGAACGGGATCTTCGCCCGGTCGGAGCCGATGCCCGTGGCGCCGATCGGCGTGCCCTGATAGACGGCGGGCAGGAACGCCGAACTCCAGTTGTTCACGCCGCCGTGGCTGAGGTTGGGGCAGATCGTGATGTAGCCCGGCAGATCCTGGTTCTCGGTCCCGAGGCCGTAGGAGATCCAGGAGCCCATGCTCGGTCGGACGAACGTGTCGCTGCCGGTGTGGAGCTCGAGCAGGGCCCCGCCGTGCCGCGAGTTGGATCCGTGCATCGAGTTGATCACGCAGAGGTCGTCGACGCACCCGGCCAGGTGCGGGAAGACCTCGCTGACCGCGATCCCGCTCTCGCCGTATTTCTGAAACTCGGAACGGAGACCGGAGCAGGTTCCCCGTCTTGCTCGACACGACGCGAGGCTTGGCGAACGGCAGGGGCTTGCCGTGGTCGCGCTCCAGCAGCGGCTTGTGGTCGAAGGTGTCGACCTGCGACGGCCCGCCGTGCATGAACAGGAAGATGACCCGCTTCGCACTGCGCCGGGAAGTGCCCCGGTCGGGGCGCCAGAGGGTTGCGAGGATCGACCGGACTGGTCGCGCTCGCCTCCTCGGCCAGCAAGCCGGCCAGGGCCAGCGACGCGAAACCGGCCCCGCTGCAACGGAACAGGTCGCGACGCGACATCAACGGCCCGCTGGTTGCATTCCAGTGGTTGTTCATGACATCCTCGCCTCGGGCCCCGTGGTGAGATCGAATTAGTCGAGGTAGACGAACTCACTCGACGAGAAGATCGCCTGACAGAGCAGTTGCCAGGCCCGCCGGGGACGAGCCTCCGGCGCGACCCCTCGCCGCGACCATCTCGTCTTCGAATCGACGCGAGTAATCCTCGGCACGGTCGATCTCCCTCCGGGTCGCAGCACGGCCGTAGGCGCGCCGAAACGCCAGATCGAGGCGGCCCGCCGTGTCGAGATCGGTACGGGCCAGCAACCGCCCCGCCAGGGCGTCGCGAGCACCTCAGGACCAGCCGGTCGTTCATCATGAAGAGCGCCTGGGGCGCGACCGTCGTCGGGATTCGCTTGCCGTTCGAGGTGCTCGGGTCGGCGAAATCGAACGCCTGGAATACGTCGTAGAGTCCGCTGCGGATCACGGGGAGATAGACCGAGCGGCGATTCGACGTCGTACTTGACGGAACCGGCGCCTCCGGTGTTGTTCACATAGGAGTGATTCTTGGTCGGCAGGAGCGAGCCGCCCATGGAATTGTCGAGCTCTCCGCTGACGGCCAGGATGGCGTCGCGGATCGCCTCGGCCTCGAGCCGTCGCCGGGCGAAGTGCGACTGGAGGCGATTCTCCGGGTCGAGCCGCGCCGAACGGTCGTCCTGACGCGTGCTCATCTGATAGGTCGACGTGAGCATGATCAGCCGATGCATCGCCTTCATCGACCAGTCCGGCTTCGACGAACCGGCAGGCCAGCCAGTCGAGCAGCTCGGGATGATCGGGCGACTCGCCGAGGCGGCCGAAATTGTCGGGCGAGCGGACGAGCCCTTCGCCGAAATGCCCGAGCCAGATCCGGTTGACCATCACCCGGGCCGTCAGGGGATGGTCAGGGCTCGTCAGCCAGTTGCGCCAGCTCGAGTCGCCCGCTCCGGGCCGTGTCGACCGACCGTCCCGTTCGAGCCGGCCAGGACCGTGGGGAAGCGTCGCGGCACCTCCTGGCCGAGCGTGAGGTGATTGCCGCGGATATGAACCCGCAGGTGAGTCGGCTTCTGGTCCTCGACGCTCATGATCGCCGAGACCGGCGGGGCCTTCCTCTCGAAGTCGGCCAGGCTCTTTCGCTTACCTTGCAGATCCTCCTCGAGTTTCGTGCGCTCATCCGTCCTGGCCGCGGCTTTGACTCGCTCGGCCAGGATCTTGATCTCGGCCTTGCGGCTGGCGACCTCCTTTCGGAAGAACTCCAGCGCCGACTTCTCGGAATCGGTAGCGATCGGCCGCTCGTGCCACATGGCGACGACCTTGTGGTTCGCCATCGTCCGGGTGGATTTGAAGATGCCCGCCATGCCGTAGTAGTCGGTGGTCGGGATCGGGTCGAACTTGTGATCGTGGCATCGGGCGCAGCCCATCGTGAGCCCCATAAACACGCGTCCGACCGTATCCACCTGCTCGTCGATGATGTCCATCTCCATCTTCACCGGGTCGTCCTCGGCGAGCATTTTAGGCCCAAGCACCAGGAACCCAGTCGCGGCGAGGCGTCCCCGGTCGATGGCCTCGTCGCCCGAGAGAGCGAGGAGGTCGCCGGCGATCTGCTCCTTGAGAAACTCGACATAGGGCTTGTCCTCGTTGAAGGCCCGGATGACGTAATCCCGGTAGCGAAAGGCGTTGGAATAGGCGACATTCTCATCCATGCCATTGGAGTCCGCATAGCGGGCGAGGTCGAGCCAGTGTCTCCCCCAACGCTCGCCGTATCTTGGCGACGCGAGCAGGCGATCGACGACTTTCGCGAACGCATCGGGCGAGGTGTCCGCCAGGAACGCGTCAACGTCTTCGGGCGTCGGCGGCAAGCCGGTGAGGTCGAACGTGGCCCGACGAAGCAGGGTGCGTTTCTCGGCGGGTGGAGCCGGGGCGAGTCCCGCGCGCTCGAGTGCCGAGCGGAGAAACTGATCGATCGGCGAATTCGATTCCGCGCCGGATCGCACGGCGGGCGGTTTCGGATCGCGCAACGGCTGGAATGCCCAGAATGGTCGGGTCCCCTCGGACGCGGGGGACGTCCCGGATGCTGACTGGGAGGGCCTGGGTTTCTCCACGCCCGGCCAAGCCGCGCCGCCGCGGACCCAGTCCGTGAGTTCGGCCACCTCGGCGTCGCTCAGCTTCCCTTTCGGCGGCATCTTGAGGTCGCCCTGGTAGCGAACCGCCTCGATGAGCAGACTCTCCTCCGGCTTGCCCGCAACGATGGCCGGACCGGTATCCCCGCCCCTGGCGACCCCTTCCCCCGAGTCCAGCCGAAGGCCGCCCTTCTGCTTTTCCGGGCCGTGGCACGTCCAGCATCGGTCGGCTAGCAGTGGCCGGACCTTCTTCTCGAAGCGATCACCCGCGGCCGATGTCCGGGTGTCACCGGCGAGCACGCTCATCGGTATCACGAGGAAGACGCAACTCAGTAGCCTGATCCACATCCGCTCCTCACTTGCTTGGATGCTCACTCTCCCGGTTCGTTAAACAACTGTTTTACCACGCGGTCCCGGTTTTTCCCAGATGAAATCGAAGGGCTCATCCGAAGAGGTCGGAATGAGTGCCCGTTCTCGTGAGATACAAGGTCTCATCATCGAGGGCGTAAATCATCACCCAATCGGGCAAGATTGTGACAGTCGCGAAACCCTTTCCAGTCTCCGGTGAGTGCGTGATCGCGATGGCGGGCCACGAGGGGACGACGCCGCGGATGGCTTCAACGACGCCCCAGAGTGGTTCCAGGTCCACTCCTCGCTTCCGGAGCCGCATCAGATCGGGCTCGAATGCGCGAGCCATGTCGATGACCCGAGGTGGCGGTTCGTCGGCGGTTGCGATCTCGTCACAGCCCCAGCTTCTCACGCATCTCGGCCGTGTCCTTGAACCGCGTCATCCCGCGCCCCTCCTGGACGTCACGCATGGCTCGCCGGGTCGTCGCATTCGGGATTGTTACATCAAAGGGCAAGCCCTTGCGTAGGACCACTTGCCTGTAGAACACACGAATGGCATCGCTGACGTCGAGCCCCAACTCTTCCAGGATACGCTCGGCGTCTGCCTTCAACTTGGGCTCGATCTGAGCCCGGATCGCTTCGGTTTTCGGCATGTATCGACCTCCGAAATCATTGTAACCTACAGAGCACGTATCTCATATATTGGCTCTTGTGCCATGATCGCCTCGCCATACTCGACCGAGACGCTCCGACACGATCATGGCGAGAGCTCGCCCGGCGGGCTCGGCTCGCCTTCCGGCGGCAGGTGACGGTGGATGGCGAAATCATAGAGGAAGATCCCGGCCAGGCCCCCGGCAAACGGGACAATCATCGGGATCCAGAAATACCCGCCGTGCGACTGGAACACGGCCGGCCCCCAGCCCAGCAGGGCCGAGGCGATTCGCGGGCCGAGGTCGCGGGCCGGGTTGATGGCGTAGCCGGTCAGGCCGCCGAGCGACAGGCCGATCGCCCAGACCAGGCCGCCCAGCGCCAGCGGCTCGACATAACCGCCGGGCGCGGCATTGCGACGATCGGTCAGCGCCCGGACGCCCAGCAGAAGGACCGCCGTGCCCAGGAATTCGCTGAGGACATTCCGCCAGAGCGTGTCGAAGGCCGGGTAGGTCGCGAACACTCCGGCCCCGCCGGCCGCCGTGCCGATGAGCTTGCCGTCAACCATCGTCCCCCGGATCAATTGCTCGTTCTGCTCGAAGGCTCGGAACGCCTCGGCATAATCGGCGTAGACCAGCAAGGCGCCGACGAACGCGCCGGCCAGTTGGGCGCCGAAGTAAGGGAGCACGCGAGAGCGGGGGAAGTCGCCCCTCGCGGCCAGGGCCAGCGTCACCGCCGGGTTGACGTGTCCGCCGCTCAGTCGCCCGCAGACATAGACCGCCATCGCGACGGCCAGGCCCCATGCGGTGGTGATCATCATCTTGTCGGATGTCTTGTTCAGCAGGACATCCCCGGCGACGACGCCATCGCCGAGCAGGATCAGCAGGCCCGTCCCGAGGAACTCCCCCGTCAGCGCGGCAAGGAGCGGGGGCGACGCCGTGGAAGTGGATCTTTCGGGCATGTGCATACCTGTCGTTGGATGATACCGAGATTTCCGATGGATGACGCGACATTCACGCGGGCGGCTTTGCCCCGACTTCCCCGATCGCCACGGCCCCGGACGCTGGCCGGCTAACGCCGGACTCGTCCTCCGACCGGACCACGGCGGCGAGGAACGCCCAGCCGAACAGGAATGCCGGCAGACCGACGACTTCCTGCACGTAGCCCCAGTAGAAGTCGGGCCGCTCATCGACGACGAAGCTGTAGTAAGAATCGAAAGCGGCCAGCCAGCCGAAGTAGCCCGCGATTGCGATGATCTGGATCATGCGGCCCCGGATCCGCCCCCAGTTCCGCACGGCCCACGTCGAGCCGAGAACGAAGGGCAGCATCTGATATTGCGGGAATCCCGTGTGATAGAAAAGCACCGTGGTCGTCGCCGCGACCACCGCGGCCGCCTCGACGTCCGGATGCCGGACCCAGGACCACCACCAGGCGCGCGCCAGGGCGAGGGCCATGACGATCGGTGCCAGGAAGTCGTAACTCCCGCCGACGCCGAACCAGACGAGCGGAGAATAAGCACCGCGAAGGAACCGGAAGATCGACAGCGCGGTCAACCGGCGGTTCGCGGCCAGCGTCAGGGGCGACAGGGTCGACAGCCCCCACAGGTCGCAGCTCAGCAAGATCCCGATCGCGATCGCCGCCACGGCCACGAGGAGAAACCGCGGCCGGAGCCGTCCGCGATCGATGGCGAGGAACGGCAGGAGCACCACCGGGATGTATTTCAGCAGTACGCCCAGTGCCAGGCACATCCCCGCGCGGCCGTCGCGACCCCGGCTCCACTCCCTGATGCCGCCCAGGCAAAAAAGAGCGACGAGGATGTCGAAATGACCGCGGACGGCGATCTCGACCCAGGGATAGGGATTCCAGAACAAGGCCGTCAGCACGATCAAAGCGAGGCCGCCGGTCGGTCGGCACGCCGCGAAGCTCCTCGTCTGGTCGATCGCGAAGAGAATATAGGCATAAGCGAAGAGAAGCTTGGGAGCGAGCGGATTCACCCACGATAGCCCCGCCAGCAGGTTGAAGAGCGGCCCGTAGGCGTTCAGCGGCACGATCCCGTTGCCCCCGTGGACTACGAACCAGGGATCGTGTCCCAGGCGGACCTCGTACCACATATGGAGGTAGAGGAAATAGTCGTGGCGCGCCCCGTAGAGCACGGTGACGGCGAGGAAGGCGAGCGAGACGGTCCGGAGCACGAGGCCGGCGCGACGATCCCGGAGTTCCGTTCGGCGGAGGATCAAGACGATGGAGAAGTGGAGGGCCAGGGCCATCAGCACGGCCCCCGAGAACTCGCGCCAGCACGCGAGGATTTCGTGGGTGACGAACGGTGCGGGGACATTCTGGATGGACCGGATCACGAATGCGACGAGCGGTCCCGGGTGTTCCTGGATCAGTAGCGGCGGGACGATCCATCGCGCGAACGCCGCCCAGGCCAGGGCGAGGGCGGCGTACGGCGCGACCAGTGCAACCAGGCGCCGGCGATCGTGCGGAGCCATCGGGAGGATGCTCCTGTGCGGACGCCGTTAGACTTCCAGCCGCCAGGGAGACCGCATCTCGCGCGAGACCATGGCGTTGCCCTTATCCGCCCGGGGGCCGACGAAGCATTCCTTCTGGGGGTCCCAGTCGAGCGGGATGCCCAGCCGCAGCGCGATCGAGCCGAGGTGGCAGACCGTGACCGATCGGTAGCCGACCTCGACGTCGCAGATGGGCCGTTTCCGCGTCCGGATGCCGTCCATGAAGTTGCCCATGTGGTCGTTCGAGACATAGAGCTTCACGGCATCCTTGGGCAACGGCTCCTCGAGCAGCTTCGGGTCGCTGGCCTCGATCCGCGAGCGGTTGACGAAGATCCAGCCCTTGTCGCCGATGAAGCGGTTGCCGTTCTCGCCGTCGCTGCTGGTGATCAGGTGGGCGCCGTTGGCGTATCGGTAGGTCACGGCGAAATGCGGGTGGCAGTTGTACGAATTCGGCTGCTTGGAGGGTTCCACGCCGGTGGCCGTCACGCCGATCGGTCCCGAGCCGTCCATCCCCAGTCCCCATTGAGCGATGTCGTTGTGGTGCGCGCCCCAGTCGGTGAGCTTGCCGCCGGAATAGTCGTACCACCAGCGGAACTCATAATGGCAGCGCTCCTTGACATAGGGGACGTCCGGCGTGGGTCCCTTCCAGAACTCCCAGTCGAGCCCTTCGGGGACCGGGCCGGTGGCGAACGGGCCGCCGATCGGGTTGTCGCCGATGCGGGCCTCGACCGTATGCACCTTGCCGATCCGTCCGTTGCGGACGAGCTCGCAGGCCAGTCGGTAGCGCGCGTCGGAACGCTGCTGGCTGCCGGTCTGGAACACGCGATCGTACTTCCGCGCCGCCTGGACCATCGCCTTGCCTTCCTCGATGGTCAAGGAGAGCGGCTTCTCGCAGTAGATGTCGCAACCGGCCTTCATCGCCGCGATCGAGGTCAGCGCGTGCCAGTGGTTGACGGTGCCGACGGTCACCGCGTCGAGGTCCTCCTTGGCGAGCAGCTCGCGGAAGTCCTTGTACTCTCGGCAGTCCTTGCCGACTTCCTTTGCGGCCTTGCTCGCGTGCGAGGCGTCGAGGTCGCAGACGGCGATGAACTTGACCCCTTGCTTGCTCTTGGCCCACTTCATGATGCCCGTGCCCTGGCCGCCGACGCCGATGGCCGCCATCACGATCTGGTCGTTGGGGCCGCGCTTCTTCTGCTTCGCATCGGCCGCGGCCTGCTCCTCGGACTGTGCCATCAGCTCGCGGGAATACCAGAGCGGGAGCCCGGCGGCCGTCAGCGCGGCCATCGAGCGATCCAGGAATCCTCGTCGAGACAAGGGTCCGCGTTCCAGTTCCATCGTTGATCTCCAGGGCAGCAAGGTGGGGTCTTGGGCGAGTCTCGGGCCATCGTAGCACCCGGTTCGAGCCGGGGAAACAGGCTGGTCCTTGTTCCTTGGCCGGGGGAGCCGACTGCGGTTATACTGCGCGGCCTCATGACCCGGCATCAAGGACCGAATCTCCGCGGAGCCTCCAATATCATGATCGGCGCAGGCATTGGTCTCTGGATCGCCCTCTCGACGTCGATTACGGGCCAGGCCGCCCGGAATATTGCGCCACCACACTCGGTTGACCCGCGGCTGGTCTTCGAGCGGATCGCGGCCGAGCCCGAGATCGTCACGCCCACGGGTCTCGCGGTTGACGGCCGAGGCCGGGTGCTCGTCATCGAGAGTCATACGCACTTCCGTCCCAAGGATTACAAGGGGCCTCCGGCGGACCGGATCCGCCTGTTCGAGGATCGAGATGGCGACGGCAAGCCCGAGTGTGTCGGCAACTTCTTCGAGGGGACGAAATTCACGATGAACCTGGCGGTCGCCCGCGATGGCTACTTCGTCGCGACGCGGTGGGCCGTCTATCGCCTGGAGGACCGCGACGGCGACGGCCGCGCCGATGGGACCGACGGGGGCAAGATCCCCACGCCGATCGTCCGGCTCGACACGCCGGGCGACTATCCCCACAACGGCCTCTCCGGCTTCGCGTTCGATGCGATGGGATGGGTGTACTTCGGCCTGGGAGAGAACCTGGGGGCCGACTATCGCTTGATCGGCTCCGACGGGATCACGCTCAGCGGCGGAGGCGAGGGGGGCAGCATCTTCCGGTGCCGGCCCGACGGGACGAAGCTCGAGAGGTTCGCCACCGGCTTCTGGAACCCGTTCCACATGGCGTTCGACCACTTCGGTCGATTATTCGCGGTGGACAACGACCCCGACTCGCGTCCACCCTGTCGGTTGCTCCACATCGTCGAGGGCGGTGATTATGGATACCGGTTCCGCAACGGTCGCAAGGGCCTGCATCCCTTCACCGCCTGGAACGGCGAACTGCCGGGCACGCTGGGGATGGTCGCCGGCACAGGAGAGGCGCCGAGCGGGATCGTGGCGTATGAGGCGAACAACCTGCCCAGGGATTACCAAGGGTCGCTCCTGGTCACATCGTGGGGCGATCATCGCATCGAGCGATTCGACCCACAACCGCGCGGGGCGTCCTTCCAGGCGACCATGAAGCCGGTGGTCGTCGGTGGTGACGACTTCCGACCGGTCGGCATCGCGGTCGCTCCCGACGGTTCGCTCTTCATGAGCGACTGGGTCTCCAAGGATTACGCGCTCCATGGCAAGGGGCGCATCTGGCGGCTGAAGAATGCGCGGCCAATCCTGGGCGAGATTCCTCATCAACCCACGGCCTACGAATTCGCCCGAGTTGAGAGCGAGCTCCTGGACGCGCAAGAGTTGTCGGAGAGACCGGTCCTGAAGGACGAGTGGATCTCAAAGGCGGTGCATAGTAACTCGGATCTCGTTCGTGCGAAGGCTGTCCGGACCATTCCCGCGAGCCGCCTCGACCTCAAGGGCATCGCCAGCTCAGACGCCTCGCCACTGGTCCGCGCCGAGGCCATGCGACGACTGGCCGATCCGACCGCCAGGGATCTCCTCCTGAAGGCACTCGAATCCGACGATCCGTTCCTCCAGCAGGCGGCGCGACTGGGCTTGCGAAAGTCGCTCGCGATGGCCGAACTTGTTGCGCTGGCCGGTTCGCCGGATCTCATTCCTAGCCGTCGGCTCGGGCTACTTCTGATCCTCCGCGATTCGGATCGGCCCGAGGCCCGCGCCCTCTTGCCGAAGTTCCTGGACGACGCCGATCCGATGATCCGGTTCGCGGCGATCCAGTGGGTCGGCGAGCATCGGATCGAAGCCTTTCGGCCTCAACTGATGGCGGCACTGGCCTCGACCGCGGCGACGCGGGAGGTGTTCGAAGGCGCGCTCGCGGCCCTCGATCGGCTCGATGTCCGGCGGGATAATCCTCGGGATGAACTGGCCGGCGAGGACTATATCGTCTCGCTGTTGAAGGACCCCAAGACGCCGTACCCGGTCGTCCGCCGCGGGTTGAGGATGCTCCGGCCCGACCACCCCGCGCTGACGGCCAGCCTCATGAGGCGGTTCCTCGACTCGCCCGACGAATCGCTCCGGCTGGAAGCGGTGCGCAGCCTGTCCCAGGGCCGGCTCGAGGGCCGATTCTCCCAGCTCGGCCGCCTCGCGGCCGATGCGACCATCCCCGAGCCGATCCGGGCCGAGGCCACCGACGGACTGGCCGAGGATGCAGGCCGGCAACGCGACCTGCTGATCTCGCTGGCCACGAGCACGACACCCGCGTTGAAACGGGAGGCACTCCGGACCTTGCGAGGTGTCGCACTCACCGATCAAGAGACCTCGCGGCTGCGAGATGCGAGCCATGGCGATGATGCGTCGCTCGCGCTGATCGAACGGCTGGGAGCCGCTCCGAAGCCGGTCGACCGCAAGGCGCCGATGCCCGCCGACCTCAACGCCTGGCTCGCCCGTCTCGAAGGGCCGGCGGATGCGTCGGCCGGCGAGCGGGTCTTCTTCCATGCCAGGGGACCGGGCTGCTATCGCTGCCACCAGGTTGACGGTCGAGGAGGACGGATCGGGCCGGACCTCTCGACCCTGGCCGCCTCGACCGATCGCCGTCGCCTGGTCGAGTCGATCGTCGCGCCGAGCCGGGAGATCGCACCCCAGTTCGTCCCGTGGAGCGTGGCGAAGAACGACGGGACCGTCTTCAACGGCATCCTGCTCGAGCAGTCGCCCGAGGGCGAACTCGTCTTCGGCGACTCCCAGGGCCGGCGGATCGCGGTCAAGTCGGACGACATCGCCGAGCGGAAACCGCAGACGACCTCGATCATGCCGGAAGACCTCGTCTCGACCATGACGGTCCAGGAGTTCCGCGATCTCCTCGCCTTCCTGGCACGGCGTACCCTCCAGAAGTAGTGGCTTGTGACGAGTGGCTAGTGGCTAGTGGCTAGTGGCTAGCCAAGAGCAATAGAGTGACTCGTGACTCGTCAAGAGAAATATAAAGGTATGATCTAGCCACTAGCCACTAGCCACTAGCCACTAGGAGGCACCATGAAACGGATCCCGCGCGAACAAGCCCGCAAGTTCGCATTCGACTGGCGCGACGAGCCGCTGCTCCGGGTCGAGCCGGGCGAGTCCTTCGAGGTCGAGACCTTCGACGCGAGCAACGGCTATATCCGGACCGAGCAGGACCTGGCGATCCCGTCGCGGCGGCCGGGGTTCGACCGGGTCCCGCCGCAGGCCAACCCGATCGCCGGGCCGATCTGGGTCGAGGGTGCCGAGCGGGGCGACGCGCTGGTGGTCGCGATCGAAGACATCCTGGTGGACGATTATTCGTGGATCGCGATCGGCCCGCGACGGGGTCCGCTGGGCGAATCCACGCGGTGGCCCGAGCTGTCGTCCGACTACACCACGAAGATCTTCCGCCACACGCCCGGCCCCAGCGGCACGACGCGCGACGGCACGCTCCACTTCGACGGGCGGCGGTCCTGGCCGATCACGCCGTTCGTCGGCACGCTGGGCGTCGCCCCCGATCGCGAGGTGACCACCAGTATCGATGGGCAGGGCGAATGGGGCGGCAACCTCGACATCCGCGACGTGGCGCCCGGCAACCGGGTCATCCTGCCGATCTTCCACGAAGGGGCCCGCTTCTACCTGGGCGACGTCCACGCCAGCCAGGGCGACACCGAGTTCACCGGAACGGCCGCCGAGACGAAGTCCACCGTGCGATTGCGGCTCGAGTTGAAGAAGGGCTACCGCGTACCCGGCATGCGGATCGAGAAACCGTCGAGCCTGGTCGCGATCCACGTCGACCGGCCCCTGGACTTCGCCGTCGAGACCGCCACAATCCATCTGATGGACTGGCTGATCTCGGAGCATGGCTTCTCCCCCGTCGATGCGTATTGCCTGGTGAGCACCTGCCCGGATTTTCGCATCAACGTTTACCAGATGTGCCGGATCCGGAACCTGCGCCCGGTCGCCGGGGCGGAGATCCCCACGTCGTACCTGCTCGGAGGATCGTGATGGGTCGAGGAACCGCGACGACCGTGGCACCATCGGCCGCAAGACGCCCGCCCGGTCCACCGCAGGACTGGCTCTTCGGCAACCTCAGGGAATTCAGCCGGGACCGGCTCGGTTCGCTGACCCGATGGTCCCGCGAGTACGGCGACCTCGTGTCGGCCCGGTTCGGACCGCGGTCGATCCTGTTCGCCAACCATCCCGACCTCGTCGAGGAGGTGCTCGTCAACCAGAATCGCAAGTTCATCAAGCATTACCGCCTGCGCGACGCGAGGCGGACCCTCGGCCAGGGACTGCTCACCAGCGAGGGGGATTTCTGGCGGAGCCAGCGCAAGCTCGCCCAGCCGGCGTTCCATCGCGATCGGATCGCCGCCTACGGCCGTCTCATGGTCGATTACACCGAGCGGCTGATCGGCTCATGGGCCGACGGGCAAGTGCGGGACGTCCAGTCCGACATGATGCGATTGACCCTCGAGATCGTCTCGAAGACCCTGTTCGACGCCGAGATCGGCTCCGACTCGGAGGCCGCCAGCGCGGCGATGGAGACGCTGATGCACGCCTTCATCGCGCGGACCGGCAGCCTGGTCTCGCCGCCGCCATGGCTGCCGACGCCGACGAATATCCGGGTCGAGATGTCGGTGCGACGGCTGGAGCGGATCCTCTTCGCGATCATCGCCGATCGGCGTCGCAGCGGCGAGGACCGCGGCGACTTGCTGTCGATGCTCCTGCACGCCCAGGACGAGGAGAGCGGCCGTCGCATGACCGACCGCCAGCTCCGCGACGAGTGTATGACGCTCTTCCTGGCCGGCCACGAGACCACCGCGAACACCATGGCCTGGGCCTGGTTCCTCCTCTCCGGCCGACCCGACGCCGAGGCCCGACTCCACGACGAGCTGGACCGGGTGCTCGACGGCCGGCCGCCCACGATCGCCGACCTGCCGCGACTGCCCTGGACCGAGTCGATCATCAACGAGACCTTGCGCCTCTATCCGGCAGGCTGGATGATCGGCCGCGAGGCGATCGAGCCGCTGGAGCTCGGCGGATACCGGATCCCCCGCGGGATGACGGTCTTCATGACCACCTACGCGATCCAGCGCGACCCGCGATGGTTCGACGACCCCGACGCTTTCCGCCCCGAGCGATGGGCCGACGGGCTCTTGCAGCGGATTCCCCGCTACGCCTACTTCCCCTTCGGCGGCGGCCCGAGGATCTGCATCGGCAACAACTTCGCCCTGATGGAAGCCTCGCTCATCCTCGCCACGATCGCCCGGAAGTACCGGCTCGCGCTGCGCCCGATGCCGTGATCACCCCGTTGCCCTCGATGACGCTCCGGCCGGCGCAGGGTGTCAAGATGGTGTTGTCCCGGAGGTGAGCCCATGGGTTAGAATCGAACAGAAGGCAAGAGGAAGGGTTAACCATGATCGAGAGCGCGTCGTTCCGTAACTTCAAGTCGCTTCGCCACGTCGATGTTCACTTCGAGCGACTGACTGTGTTCGTCGGTCCTAATGCATCTGGGAAGACCAGTATCCTTGAGGGTCTCTATTATCTCTCGCAAGTCATCTCGATCGAGCCCAGCAAATTCTTCAGTGGATCGCGTGATCCACTCTTCCTTTACAGCCGTGGAATCACCAAGGAAGATATGGAGTTGTCCTGTGAAAATGACGACTTGGCTCTTCGTCTGAAGGTGACACCACCGCTCTTCGCCCCGGATGATATGCTTCATCCCGATCCATCCGACTCACTTGGGTCGGGATGGGATTTTCGAGTTGAATATAATCGGCCCCGGGATCCAGGAGCCGGCTGGGTCCCTGTCTCCGAACATCTTCCGATCTTGACAGACTTCCGCTCCTCTAACCTCCTGCGGCTTGAGGCAAGGCGCCTCGCCGAGGCATCCTATAGCGATCTGCCGAGAGCGAGTGTTGAGTCCGACGGGGCGGGGATGGCCAGCGTCTTGGCGTTCATGGCGTTGAATAAGCCGGACAAATTCGCGTCATTGCAGGAGCGCATCAGGTCGGTGATCCCACCGGTCAAGCGGATTCGGTTCGATCGAGTTCCCGTGATCAAGTTCGAGACCGAGGTCGTCACGATCGATAGCGATCGCCTGACCCGTCGAATCAAGAGGGAGTTTCTCGGGGATGAGGTCGTCTTCGATTTTGAGGGAGCGTCCGATATCCCGGCCCATCTTGCGAGCGAAGGGACGATCCTTGTCTTGGGCCTACTGACGGCCCTGCTAGGGCCAGCCCGACCTAAGTTTTTCCTGCTCGATGACATCGATCATGGGCTACATCCCAAGGCCCAGCGTAAGATTATTCCTCTGATTCGCACGATCCTGGAAGAGAATTCGGACCTTCAGATCATCGCCACGACCCATTCACCCTACATCGTCGACGAACTCGAGGCCAATGAGGTGCGGATCACCTGGGCGGGTGAGGACGGAGCCACTCAATGCGGACATCTCGACAGCCATCCCGATTTCGATCGGTGGAAAGATGAGATGTGGCCCGGCGAGTTCTGGAGCCTGGTCGGGGAACAATGGGTCGCCAACGGCCAGGGAGTGGAGAAGTCCTGATGGTGCTGTCGTTGGTCGTAGTCTGCGAGGCCAGGGCGGATTTCGACACATCTTCCGAACTCGCTGATCGCCTCTTTTCCGAGCTGATCGATTGGATCGAGCCGGACACGCTCCCGCACCACCGACGCTACGACGGGCATGGGGCCGGTGAGTTATTCCTGATGTGGAGACGTATCAAGGTCCTGGCGAAAGACTTGAGGATCCGCCCAAGAGGGTTCGTCGAGGGTCAACCCGCCGACCTCGACGCCGACCAAGCACGTAGGGCACTCCTGTATATTGAAGCGAAGATGCCGGGGGCAGACGCGATCCTCCTGATTCGGGATGACGATCGTCAGGTTCAACCGCCGTCGTGGTCTCGAACAGGCTCGAGCCGCTTCATCTCTCCGCGATCGGATCGTCATCGGCCTCGCCCACACCAAGCGCGAGTGCTGGGTCCTGGCCGGGTTCGAGCCGTGCGACGATCAAGAGCGGGCGCTTCTCGCGGAGATCCGGCGAGAGCTCGGCTTCGACCCATGTCAGTCTGCCGAGCAACTCACCGCCATCCACGATCATGACAAGCGCAGTGCCAAGCGCGTCTTGAGGCATCTGGTCCGTGGAGACCTCGACCGCGAGGCCGCGTGCTGGAAATTCGCCCCGCTCGATCTCCTGAGAGAGCGTGGTGAACAGACGGGCCTCAGGCAATTCCTTGCAGAACTCGAAGTACGCTTGGTTCCCCTTCTCGACCCATCCTATCGCCCCTGAACTCGCAAGCCGATCGCTCGTCTCTCGTTGACCCGAGAAGATCGCCACAAATCGGCAGCGGGCAAGGACATTTCGGGAAGACATTCCAAAGAGCCCCTGAATCAGCCCGTGCGAGCGTTCAGAGACATTGATGTCACGATATTCGTGTCTGCTATCTTCATCATTCTCTGACACCCACGTCCTTAATCAATCTTTACAAAAGGCTTTTTTATTCGAGGGGCTGGACGACGCTCGACGGAGCCTGTACTATACCCTTCGATGAATTCGTTAGGCCTGACAACCACGATTGCTGCCGGCATCCCTCCATCGATCATAACCCGGCCGGTCGGTAATCGGACATGACGTGAGTTCCCGCCTGCGAGGTATGAAGAGACCCTGGGGGGATTACGCGACGGTCCGCTCGCGACCCGGTCCGAGCTCCGCCACGCGACCAACCAGTACGTCGTCCCGGTGAATCCGCCCGGAGTTCGAGCGATGCCCCTTCGCATCGTGACGCGCCGGTGCGGTCGCTCGCCGTCCGTGATTCTTACGTACGCATGCATCGCTCCCGCGAGTCCGTTGCGAGCAGGGCGAGAGGATCCGATGGTTACGGGTTGACGAGGCGTAGGGCCCGAAAGGCCCTCGATCCGCCGGCCTTTCCCAGCCATGACGCCGGCCAGCCACCCGGGCGGGCCTCGGTCGTCGTGGGCGATGATGGTGCGTACTCGAGGATAGGACTCCCCATCGTGTGGAGGGTCCTCGTCGGTCGTCTCTTGCGTTGCCCTGGCATGCCCTTGAGGTCATTATGACGCCGAAACGCCGTGGATTTACGCTGATCGAGCTCCTGGTCGTGATCGCGATCATCGCCGTGCTGATCGCCCTGCTGCTGCCGGCGGTCCAGGCGGCCCGCGAGGCCGCGCGACGCTCGCAGTGCGTCAACAACCTGAAGCAGTTGGGCCTCGCGGCCCAGAACTATGTCTCCGCGAATAACGTCTTCCCGCCGCAGACGAGCTGGCCGACGATGGCGGCGAATGTCACCCAGAACACCACCGGCCTGGCCTGGGGGTTCAACTGGTATTACGCCATCTTTCCCCAGCTCGAGCAGCAGCCGGTCTTCAACGCGGTGAACTTCAACCTCGGGCCGTTCGACTACAGCAACTTGACCGCCGGGTCCATCAAGGTGTCCGCGCTGCTCTGCCCCGACGAATCGGGGAACTTGCAGCTCTACCCGGTGACGTTGAATACCAACACCTACAATTATGCCGTCTCCAATTACGTCGGCAATTACGGCGGCCCGGCGGCCATCACGCCGTTCAACGGCACGATCGTCCCGGGTTATAACGTCGAGCTCAACGGCGTCATGACGATGAATACACTGTCGGGGAACAACCTGCCGACCGTCGGCATGCAGTCGATCACCGACGGGACGTCCAATACGGGGCTCTTCAGCGAGCGGCTCATCTCCAACTATCCGTACGGCACGACCGGGGTCTCGGTGTATCCCAACGGGACGAACGGATTGCGCGCGATCTTCACCGGGACGTACGCGGCCGCGCCGAACTCGGCCGCGATGGCCACCACGACGAGCAGCCCGGCGTCGTTGTTCGCGCAGGGATGCCAGGCGCTCTCGGGCTCGACCGTCTCGGCCTATCCGGCGGCGGTCGGCATCGAGATGATCGCCGGCAATCCGGGGTATCTCACCCTGTCCAGCTACAACCACTGGACCGCGCCGAACACGCCGCCCTGCCAGAACTCTCTCGATGTGATCGTCGGCTATGTCGGCCCTTACGGTGCCGCGTCGGCCAACAGCCTCCACCCGGGTGGCGTGAACGTGTGCTTCGCCGATGGTTCCGTGCATTTCATCAAGAATTCGGTCAGCCTCGTGACCTGGTGGAGCCTCGGCAGCCGGGCCGGCGGCGAGGTGATCAGCTCCGACTCGTACTGAGTCACGACGACGTTTAGTTCCTGCGATCGACGACACGGCCGGGCGGCGGGAGCCCGGCCGTCTTCGTTGGGCATGCAAGGCAGCCACCCGGACGGTCCCGTAGGGTGCTCGGCGAGCACCGACTCGAGCCGGCAACGGGGATCGGTGCTCACAGAGCACCCTACAGACAGCACGCAGCTCATGCGTGGGCTGGCCGAGTGTTCCGCCAGGATTAACTTGCCTGTCGGGTGCCGATCGGCTCTCATGGGTCGATTTCCGCACCGGGATCGGCCATGATCGAGTTCAAAGTCACCCTCGCCGCCGACGAACGCCTGTCGCTTCACGCTCACATCGCCACCGGCAAGGCCGCCGCCAAATACCTTCGAGCGATCCGATCGCTGATCTGATTCAACACGCTGACTTCTTGACATCGTTGCTAGGCCGATTTGTCAGGATGGCGCTCGCGATGATGTGAAAGAGATGATCGGCCCGCGGCACGAATGAGGGTTGGTCGGCAAGCCAGCCGAGCGCCGACATCAGGGCGAACAGATCGTCCCCATTGATATCGGTGCGCGCCGTTCCTTCGGCCTGAGCACGGAGCAGTAGTCGCGCGCCCGCTGAGTGCACAGCCGTGCATGAGGCGTAAAGCGCGGAGTCCGGGTCCGCGTGGGCGCTCGCCATCAAGGCGACAATGCCGCGATAGGTGTGGACGAATGCCACCCCTTCGCGAAACCAGGACACAATCGCTTCGTCTGGTGGATTCGACGTTTCGATTTCGCCAGCCTTCTGCGTCAGTGCGTCCAGATTCGTACGCAGCAACGCCTCGAACAAGGCTTCTCGCGTCGGGAAATGACGAAGCAGGGTGGCCAATCCGACATCGGCCCGGCGGGCGATATCGCGCATGGACGCATTGACACCGTGCTCGATGACGACGTCACGCGCGACCGCAAGTAGGTGGCTGTAATTTTTTCTGGCGTCGGCTCGCATGCGCTGCCTCTTGACAAACGGATCACTGGTCCGTATATTAAAGTCGGTATCTGGATCGGTGATCCAAATATATCGCCCTTTTGCGAAAATGGGAAGGGAGATGTTGTCCAACACGATGAAAGGAACAGTCATGGGAAAGCTTGAGGGTAAGGTTGCAGTCATCACGGGTGGATCGAGTGGCATGGCGCTGGCGAGCGCGAAGCGGTTCGTTGAAGAAGGTGCCTATGTTTTCATCACGGGACGGAGGCAGGAGGCGCTCGATGAGGCCGTCAAGCTGATCGGCCGCAACGTGACCGGCGTGCGCGGCGACGCGGCCAATCTCGCCGACCTCGACCGTCTGTTCGATACGGTCAAGCGGGAAAAGGGTAAGATCGACGTCCTGTTCGCGAGCGCCGGCAAGGGCGAGGCCGTACCACTGGGCGAGATTACCGAGCAGCACTTCGATGCGGCCTTCGACCTGAATGTGCGCGGAACGCTGTTTACGGTTCAGAAGGCGTTGCCGCTGTTCAACGATGGCGGATCGATCTTCATGACCGGGTCAAATGCTTCGGCGAAAGGTTTTCCTGGTTGGAGCGTGTATGCGGCGAGCAAGTTGGCGTTGCGCTCATTCGCACGCACGTGGCTCAACGAACTGAAGGGCAGGAATATCCGGGTGAACGTGCTGGTCCCGGGGGCGATCGCCACGCCGATGCAGGAAGAAGTTCTCACCGAGGAGGCGAAAGAGATGTTCGAATCCCTGATCCCGCGAGGAAAGATGGGTCAACCTGAGGAAGTCGCGACGGTCGCGCTGTTTCTTGCTTCAGACGATTCGAGCTTCGTGAATGGGGTGGAGTTGTTCGTCGACGGCGGCATGACGGCCATCTGAAATCGCGCCGGATCGCCGGAAGTGTCCGATCCATGGGACTGGCGTGCCTATGGTGGAACGACTTCCGCGCCGAACGGTCAGTCCGGCCGCGCGGCAGTCGTTCACCGGCAGGGCGTCTACGCGAAGGTCGCCACGCAGCGAAACGGATAACCGGGCGCCGTTGACGGCCGCGGGATCAAAATCAACATTTATCGGAGAATCGTTATGAGCTATGCGATTGTTGGATTCGGAAAGATAGGCCAAGCCCTCGCCCACGCCTTCGCCCGCAAGGACATCGACGTGACCGTCGCGAGTCGCCGGCCCCCCGAGGAGTTGGCACCGCAGGCTCGGGCAATTGGACCCTCGGTCGTCGCCAAGTCGCTGCGGGATGCACTCGAGGCCGACGCAATCATCTTGGCGGTCCCCTTCGGGGAACATCGCGAGGTTGCGAAGGCCCTGCCGAGCTGGGAAGGCAAGATCGTCATCGACGCGACGAACGCGTTTGGAGCTCTCCCTGAAGAGCTGGACGGCCTCCCGTCCTCCGCCTTCGTCGCGAAGGCGTTCGCCGGCGCCAAGTCTCGTGAAAGCTTTCAATCACCTGGTTGCGGCCACCCTGGCTACCGATCCGATCGTCGAGGGGGGCCATCGAGTTGTCTTTCTGTCGAGCGACGATGAGGACGCGATCGCTCCCGTGGCGGATTTGGCCAAAAAACTCGGGTTCGCACCCGTCGAGCTGGGAAAGCTCAACGAGGGAGGCGCGCTGGTGCACGCACGCGGCCGCACTTGGGGTCGGCTCATCTTCCAGGACCTGTTCAAGAAGGAGCAGTAATCGATCTGCGATGGTGTGATTTGGCCCGAGAAGTACGATTCCAGGACGCCCGATTAGATCGGACGCGATCCGATGTAAGGGAAATGGAGAGATTTCGATGAGCACACAAGAGAATGTCCAGGTTGTGAAGGATCTATTTGCAGCATTCGGCCGCGGCGATAAGCAAGGTATGCTGGCGTTGTCTGCCGAGGATCTTGAGTGGATCATTCCGGGCGAGGACTGGCCGCTGGCCGGCACGCACCGCGGGCACGCGGGATTGGCGGATTTGTTTCAGAAGGCTTCCGAAATGGTGGAAATTTCATACCCAGAGCCCCCCGAATTCGTAGCGCAGGGAGACCGGGTTCTCGTTGTCGGCATCGCTACGGGGAGAATCAAAGCCACGAATAGGACGTTCGTGGACCATTTTGTCTTCGCCATTACCGTTCGAAATGGCAAACTGGCGAAGATCCGGGAGTATATCGACACGCAAGCACTGGCGCGGGCCTCCGAGCTGGACGTGAGCCCCAGGCCCGGGCTGCCGCCAGCCGCGCCTTGATCGCCACCATGATGGCCGGGGTTGCTAGCTTCTAATGTTTGAAGCTCTGAGCCAGGCAGCGAATGTCATCATCGTCGGATGCTCCTGTTTCCCAAGCGCGGGCGGCGAAATGCAGGCCGGTCGCTAGGGGCGTCGGGATCGGTAGGGTCTAATGTCTACGAGCCTAAGACTAAGCACGTTCCTTTGGAGAACGAAGCCATTCTTCGTGCGACGTGACAGGGTGCGCTTGCCGTCTTGCTCATACCTTGTTCGCAGGAAAGATACATCCGCCATTGCGGACCAGCGCCTTCACCTCTTCACTCACCTGCACGGGGCTTCGACTTAATCGAGCAACGAACTCCTTGGAGCGCCGCACGTACGACTTCGAATCGTGCTTCGCGCTCCAAAGGACTATGTTAAGCACGATGGGGATGAGGTCCAGGCCCTTCTCGGTCAGAGTGTAAAAGTCCTTGCGCCTGTCGTCGGGGCTGGGCACCTTCGAGAGAATTCCTTGCTCCTCAAGAAAAGCAAGGCGGGAAGCAAGGACATTGGTCGCGATTCCCTCTTCCGATTTCAGGAACTCGCCATACGTCTTCTTGCCAGCAAAAACGATGTCGCGAACGATCAAGAGCGACCACCGGTCGCCGAAGATCTCCACGCCGTAGTTCACTGCGCAATGGGACCGGACGTTTTCTCCGCGCGTCTTCTTCATGGCTAGATCATAACTCGCTTGCATGTCGAAAGTAAAATCCCATTTTACTTGCTTTTCGCAAGTAACGTGACTAGGATGCCTCGTACGTTTACCGCGGTCGCCTAATCGCGTCGGCAGTCCATGAATGATCAAACCCGTGTCGGTCTAGAGAGTGCGAGCACCACCCAAGCCACGAGGAGACTGCACATGAGCACTATCAGCATCATCGGCTCAGGTGGCATGGCCGCAGCCATCGGCGGCCTTGCTGCCAAGGCCGGACACACCGTCGAGGTGATGAGTCGCGACGCCTCCAAGGCGCGGGCGCTGGCCGAGCAGGTCGGAGCTGGCGCGACGACAGGAACGTTCGGCGCCGCCCCGGCCGGGGACATTGTCATCCTGGCGGTTCCCTACTCCGCCGTACTCGACGTGGTGAAGCAGTACGGCGACGAGCTGGCAGGCAAGCTCCTGGTCGACATCACCAACCCCATCAAATCCGACTTCACGGGCTTCTTGACCCCAGAGGACAGTTTCGGCGCTCAGGAGATCGTCAAGGCCGCCCCTGCCGATGCGGAAGTCGTCAAGGCGTTCAACACACAGTTCTCCCACGTCCTGGCTGCCGGTCCAGTCGAGGGCCACCCATTGGACGTGTTCATCGCCGGGGACAACGCACGGGCGAAGGCACGCGTCTCGGCGTTCGTCGAGAGCCTCGGACTGCGCCCGATGGACGCTGGGCAACTGCCCATGGCGCGGACGCTGGAGCACGCCTGCATGCTGACGCTGGGCCTCCTCACCCACTCCGTCAAGCACACGAACTTCTCAATCGGCGTCAACCTTCTCGGCTGAGGGCACCGGTACAACCTCCTCGCATCGCATCACCCACAAGGAGCATAACATGCACGTTTTTGTCACTGGCGGAACCGGCCATATTGGTTCGTACATCATCCCCGAGCTCATTGCCGCCGGCCACGAGGTCACCGGCCTGGCCAGGTCGGACAAGTCCGCGGCGGCGGTTTCCGCGTTCGGCGCCAAAGTGCGTCGCGGCGATATTTCCGACCTCGATGGGCTCAAGGCGGCGGCGACGGAGTCCGACGGGGTCATCCACGTCGCGCACAGGCAAGACCTGCTTGCCTCCGGCGGGATTGACGCCGTGGCCGCCGCGGAGCTCCAGATCATGCTCGCGTACGGCGAGGCACTGGCCGGAACCGGAAAGCCGCTGGTCGTGTCGGGGAGCATCGGCTCGCCCACGAACTTAGGCTGGCCAGCCCCTGGGGCCCACTTCTTGGGACGACCGGCGACCGAGGAGGATCCAGCCCTTCCCCCCGGGGGCGGTGAGTACAAGGGTTCCCTGCGGGTTCGTAACATCGTGGAGCTCACCGTAATCGGCCTTGCGGAGCGGGGCGTGCGGTCTTCGATCGTGCGGATTCCTCCCATCGCGCACAGCACGACCGATGCCGGCTTCCTCCCACTGCTGATCGGGCTCGCGAAGCAGAAGGGTGTCATCGGTTACCCCGGAGACGGCGCGAACCTGTGGCCGGCCGTGCACGGCCGCGACCTCGCCTCCTTGTTCCGCCTGGCGCTGGAGAAGGGCCCGGCTGGCAAAAATTGGCACGGGATTGAGGGCGAGGGCATCCGGTTCCGCGAGATCGCCGAGGCCATTGGCAGCCGTCTGGGCCTGCCGGCCGTGAGCATTCCCGCGGACGTACTGATGCTGCCGGGATACTTTGGGTTCCTCGCGAATTTGGTCACGCTGAACCTCCAGGCGTCCAACCTCATCACGCGCCATGCCCTCGGCTGGGAACCCGCTGAGCCCGGCCTGTTCAAGGACCTAGACAACGGCCATTACTTCCCTGCCGGCTGATGAGCTGACGGCAGGGAGCCGAGTCGCAACGAGCCCGGCGGACAGCAATGTCGCGATGCCGTGATCCGTTCGACCAAAGACTCTGTAGACCTGGAGACGGCATGAGGGATGACGCACGCGCCCTGGCACACACGGAATATTACCGGGGGAACCCGTTTGGAGACTACCATCAATATCCCAACTCATTAGGACAATACACATGAGTACGATCAGCATCATCGGCTCAGGAGGCATGGCCGCGGCGATCGGCGGCCGTGCCGCCAAGGCTGGATACACCGTCGAGGTGGTCAGCCGCGACCCCGCCAAGGCGCGGGCGCTGGCCGATCAGCTCGCAGCCGGAGCGACCACAGGGACGTACGGCGCCGCGACGGCGGGAGACATCGTCATCCTCGCCGTGCCGTACACCAGTGCGGGGACGGTGGTGGCCGAGTATGGAGACGCGCTCAACGGCAAGGTGATCATCGACATCACCAACCCGATCTCCCCCGACCTCACGGGCCTCATCACCCCCGCCGGCAGTTCTGGTGCGCAGGAGATCGCCAAGGGCGCCCCGCCGGCGCGCATGTCGTGAAGGCGTTCAACACCCTCTTCGGCCACATACTTGCCCGGGGTGGACTCCTCGACGCGTTCATCGCAGCCGACGATCCGGAGGCCAAGGCTCGCGTCTCAACCTTCATCGCGAGTCTCGGGCTGCGTCCGTTCGATGTCGGCGGCCTGCAGATGGCCCAGACGCTCGAGGCGCTCGGCCTGCTGCTCATCGGCCTGGCCCGAAACGGCGCCGGTACCTTCGACATCGCCTTAAACGTCGATCTCCGCTGAATCACCGACGCCACGTCCTCACCGGCAGTTCCTCAACCCCACTGGGAGCAAGTCAACTCTCACGTCGTTCTCATCAACCAACTCCAGTGGAGTTGCCTGTTAACGGCGGCCTCTCGGCCATCTGAGATCGCGCCGAAGAGCGTGGGACCTATTGTTCCGCCAGTTTAACTTGCCTGTCGGGTGCCGATCGGCTCTCATAGGTCGATTTCCGCACCGGGATCGGCCATGAAGGAGTTCAAAGCCAGCCTCGCCGCCGACGAACGCCAGTCGCTTCACGCTCTCATCGCCACCAGCGCTGAACATGGCGGAGATCGAGTCATCGGTCCTGGCCCGGCAGTGCCCGGACCGGCGGATCGAGACGAGGGAGGACCTGGAACGTCATGTGTCGGCGTGGGAGGAGGCCCGCAACGAGAGCGGCGAGGTGATCCGGTGGCAATTCCGGACGGCGGATGCACGGATCAACCTACGTCGCTTTTACCCGGTCCTTTGAGCCTGGCGGAACACTAGCCTGCTTCATCGTCCTGCTCGATCCGTTGCAGCTCGACCATGTCGCGGTAGGCCCCGCCCACGGACATCAGCTCGCCGTGGCTGCCGGCCTCGACGACCTCGCCGTCCTTGAGCACCAGGATGCGGTCGGCGTTGCGGATCGTGCTGAGGCGATGGGCGATGACGAACGAGGTCCGTCCGCGGAGGAGGTGCGACAGGCTCTGCTGGATCAGCCGTTCGCTCTCGCTGTCGAGGTTGCTGGTGGCCTCGTCGAGGATGAAGATCCGCGGGTCGGCGAGCACGGCGCGGGCGATGGCCAGGCGCTGTCGCTGGCCTCCGCTGAGCCGGACGCCCCGCTCGCCGATCAGCGTCTCGTATCCGTCGGGGAGGCGCTCGATGAACTCGGAGGCGTTGGCCGCCAGGGCGGCTTGCTCGATCCGGGCCCGCGTCGAGCCGCGGTCGCCGTAGGCGATGTTCTCGGCGATCGTGCCGTCGAAGAGGAACACGTCCTGCTCGACGATCCCGAGCAACCGGCGATAGCTCTCGACGGCGACCTCGCGGAGGTCGATCCCATCGAGTCGGATCGTGCCCCGGGTCGGGTCGTAGAATCGGGCGATCAGGTTGCAGAGCGTCGTCTTCCCCGATCCGCTCCGGCCGACCAGCGCGATCGTCTCGCCCGGTTCCACCTCCAGGTCGATGTCGTTCAAGACCATCCGGCTGGTCCCCGGGTAGGCGAAGCCGACATCCTGGAGGCTGATCCGCCCGGCGACCCGGGCCTTGACGATGGGGCGGGTACCCGGGCAGTCGTCCATCTCGCGCGGCTCGGCCAGGAGGTCGAGCACCCGGTCGAAGCCCGCGAGGTTGTTCTGGAACTGGGTCACGCTCGAGGCCAGCACGGCCATCGGCTCCAGGAGCATGGCCAGGTAGACCAGGAACATCATCAGGTCGCCCATCGAGAGCCGTCCGTCAATCACCTGGAGCCCGCCGTAGAGCAGCAGCGCCACCGAGGCCATCGGCAGGAGGAACTCCCAGAGCAGCTCGATCAGCCGCGAGAGCCACCAGGCGTGGATCTCCAGCCGGGCCATGAAATGGTTCTCGCCCATGAAGCGGGCCGACTCGCTCCGCTGTCGACCGAAGGCGCGTACCACGCGCATCCCGCCGAAGACCTCGGTCGTCTGGCTGTCGATCTCCTGGCGTTCCTTGCGGACGTCGCGGAACAGCGGGCGGATCCGACGGTTCCAGGTCAGGTCCGAATAGTACACCCCCGGCACGAGAAATAGTGCGCCCAGCAGGAGCCGCCAGTCGACGAACGCCATGATGATCAGTCCGCCGATGAACTGGACGACGGCCGACCAGGGGTTGTAGAGCATGCTGAAGATCAGCTCGCCCACGCCGCCGGCGTCCTCGCGCAGCAGGCTGGAAGCCCCGCCCGACTTGAGCTGGTAGACCCGATGCAGCGGCAGCCGCATGGCATGTTCGTAGACCTTGCGGCGGATCTCGACCTGGACCCGCTTGGTCACACGCGTCCCCTGCCATCGGCTCGAGAGGCCCAGGAACTTGCCCAGGACCGAGACGGCCATCACGATCGCCACCAGGGCGACCAGGCGCACTCTCGGCGACTCGGGGATGGCGACCGGACTCCAGGCCGCGACGGATTCCGGGACCGGCCGGCCGAGCATGACATAATCGATCGCCGCCTTGGTCGCCGCGGGCGGGATCAGCTTCAGGAGCGTCCCCAGCGACAATCCCACCAGGGCCAGGGCCAGCGTGCGGCGATGGCCGGTCAATAACCGATAGAGCTCGCGATAGAGGCGCCCGAGCGACCGGTGCTTGGGCGTCGACGCGGTGGGCTGCGGTTGCGCGTGGACGTCCGTCTTCGAGCCGGAACGGAAGCTCTTGAGGTACTCGCGAAACCGGAGCCGGCTGGCAATCCGTCGGTGGATCGATGGCAAGGAGAATCCCCGAATCTTCCCAGGAAATGCCGGCGCGACCGAGGGTCCGACCCCACTCGCCCGGCATCCGAAGGTATCATTGTAACCGCGAGGGCCGATCCCCGCCTCCCGAGATCGCACCAGTCCATCCGGCCGCGACGTCAGGAGACCTCCGTCCGGCGGCGACCTTGACGTTCCCGATCCGACCTATCCTGGAACCGATCACCGGGATCCGTGATTCATGAAATCCGCCACCTTGCTCCTCTTCGGCCTGACCACCTTCCTCGGTGCGATCCTCCTGTTCTCGGTCGAGCCGATGATCGGGAAGATGGCCCTGCCCCTGTTCGGGGGTCCGCCTGCGGTCTGGAACACGTGCCTGGTCTACTTCCAGGTGGTCTTGCTGTGTGGGTACCTGTGCTCGGGCTGCATCGACATCCGCGGAGGAGTCGAGCGACGGCTCTCATCAAGGATTCATCTGACGATCCTCGGGCGCTCCTCGTCGCCGGTTACCTGGGACTTCCGATCGCGCTGAGGGTCCCGGACTCGGCGATTGTTCATCCGGCGATGTCCCTCCTGGCGATCCTCTGCGGTGGGACGGCCCTCCCGCTGATCATGGTCTCGGCGACCTCGCCGCTGGTCCAGCGATGGTTCGCGGCGACGGGACATCCGCGGGCTCACGATCCGTACTTCCTCTATGCGGCGAGCAACGCCGGCAGCCTGGCGGCCCTCCTGGCCTACCCGTTCGCGATCGAGCCGAACCTGAGCCTGGTCGTCCAGGCGCGGGCCTGGAAGATGGGCTTCCTGATCCTGGCGATCCTGATGATGGCCTGTGGACTCATCGCCCGCCACCTCGGCCGGGCGGCGCGAGACCCCGCCATCGAGCCGGGCCCGTCGATCGGGGAGCATTTCGGGAGACCGACCGGCGACGGCCGTCCATCGACGCTCCCGGATATCCGGATCTGGCTCCGTTGGCTCGTCCTGGCCTTCATCCCGTCGAGCTGGTTGATGGGCGTGACGACCTACTTGACCACGGATGTGGCGGCGATGCCGATGCTCTGGGTCATCCCGCTGGCCCTCTACCTGCTGAGCTACATCGTCGCTTTCGCCGGATCGACGTCGAGCATCGTGAGGCTCGCCCCCCGGGCCTTGCCGATCCTGGTCGTGCCGCTGGTCCTGGTCATGACGGCCGGATTCGTCCAGGTGTACTGGGTGCCGCTCCATCTGCTGACGTTCCTCGCGGGAGCGGTCGCCTGTCACGGCGCGCTGGCGCGACTGCGTCCGCCGGCCCGAGGGCTGTCTAAATTTTATGCGACGATCGCTCTCGGGGGCCTGCTGGGCGGGATCTTCAATGCCCTGATCGCTCCCGCGATCTTCAGTCGCCTGATCGAATACCCGATGGCGGTGGTCCTGGCCTGCGTGGCGGCGCCGGGGATGGGCAAGCTCCAGGTCCGTCGCGGCTGGAAGGAATGGCGGGGTGACTTGCTCCTCGCCGGGAGCGTCTTCCTGCTGACGGCCGCCTTGACGACGAACCAGGCGGGCCTCGCCGATTCGGCGACCGGCGTCTTGTGCACGATGGCCGCGACGGGCCTGGGCCTCTATGTCTGCAAGACGGCCGGCCGCATGCCGGCGCGGTTCGCGATGGTGGCCGTCGCGGTGCTGGCGGCCGGGGGCCTGTCGCAAGGCCTGAACGGCCGGCTGCTCCACATCGAGCGGAACTTCTTCGGCGTGGTTCGGGTGACCGAGGATCGGGAGCAGGGCGTCCATCGGTTGTTCCACGGCAATACGCTCCATGGCCAGCAGGGCCTCGCCCCATCCACGAGTCGCGAGCCATCGACCTATTACACCCGCTCCGGGCCGATCGGCCGGCTCTTCGCCGCGCTCGGGCCGCGGCTGGATCGGACCGGGACGCGTGTCGCCGTGGTCGGGTTGGGGGCGGGGACGCTCGCCGCGTACGCCCTCCCCGCCCAGGACTGGAGCTTCTACGAGATCGACCCGGCCATGGAGCGGATCGCCCGCGACCCTCGATTCTTCACCTATCTGCGCGACTGCGAGGCCCGGTCGCTCGAGGTCGTGCTGGGCGATGCCCGCCTCCGGCTCCGCGACGCGCCCGATCATGCCTATCAGCTCATCATCCTCGACGCGTTCAGCTCGGACTCGCTCCCGGTCCACCTGGTCACGCGAGAGGCCATCGAACTGTATCGCGCCAAGCTCGCCGAAGGTGGCGTGCTGGTGTTCAACCTGTCGAATCGATACATGGACCTGGACCCGGTGATGGGCCGGCAGGCCGAGGACGCCGGCCTGGCCTGCCGCATCGGATACGACACGTCCCTGAGTGCCGAGGAGCGTCGGGCCGGCAAGCAGCCGTCGATCTGGGCTGTGATGGCGGCGACCGACGGCGACCTGGGTGCGATCGCCACGGACTCACGCTGGCGACTTCCCGCCCGGCGTCCGCACGCTCGCGCCTGGACCGATGACTATTCCGACCTCGCCAGGTATCTCCGCTGGATGCCGCCGCGACTAGGGTCGAGCGGAGTTATAACGGGGCCGACGTCGAGAGGATCAGACTCTCCAGGATCCGGGCCCGCGACGTGATCGCCTCGAATCCTAGTCTCCAGATAAGGCGATTCGCCCTCGATTGGCGGGTCGCGGACTTCGAATGAACGCCAGGTTTGCAGCATCGCGACGTCGATGTTGCGGCCCCAGGGGACTCGGGCTGTCGAAAAACGATCCCCTGGGGCTCTCGGGACTCCCCGGCATCGGGACGAGTCGATCAGTGCGGTTTCCGCATGCCGATCATGCCCATCAGCTTGAGCGCGGGCACGTCGATCGCGAGGCGGAGCCGGATCCCATCTCCCTGTCCTTTCAGTTCGAGGGCGAGGCGATCGTGCTTCGGGCCTGCCCCCGGGAACACCTCGGAGACCGCCTTGCGGAAGGCCTCGGTATCCTTCTCCTTGTCGGCGAAATCACCCACGTTGGCGACGTGCATTTCCACCGCGATCGGATCGGCCGGCCCGTCGGCTTTCTGGTCGGAGAACCGCGCGATCGCCTGCCGGAGCGGCTCCAGGCCGGTCTCGCCGAACGAGGTCAGGATGGCATCGTCGCGAAATGCAACGAACAAGGAGGCCTTGCCGAAGCGCTTGGCCAACCCCGCGTCCTTCTCATCGATGGGTCCGCTCATCTGATGGATCGGCGTCCCGTCCGCCGCCTTGGCCACGTCGAAGGTCATCTTGACGTTTTCGCCAAGCTTGCCCAGCGCGACCGCATCGCGGAGCAACCGCTCGAACTCCCGAGCATTCTTGACCGTGATCCCGCCCAGCATGACGAGGTGAGAGTTGTCTTTCTTCGCCGCTGACGGCCCCTGGATCGCGAGACCGAGATCGACATCCGGAGCAGCCAGGACCGACTTCAGGAGCTCACCGAGGCGCGTCTCGAACTTCTTCTCGTCTCCGGTCTTCGCCTTCTCCAGGTTGTCCTTCATCGTCCGTTCGAGGGTGCGGGCGATCATATCCCGGAACTCTTTGACGACCGGGGTGGTGGCCCAGGCGGACATGGCCGCGTCCTTGCTCAACGCCTGGAAGCGACTCCGCCGGCCGTGCAGTGCGCGAAGCGTCTTGGCCATCGCGGTGTTCGGCTGCGCGCCGACGCCGAGTTCCAGCGCGAGCGCGGAGGTCTTGCGATCCAGATCGAGGTCGAGTTCGATCTCGTCGCCATCGCGGACGAGGCTCTTCATGGCTGCCACGCCGACCTGCTGGCCGGCGAGCCGGCCCTGGTATTGCGCGTCGGCCTCGCCGGGTTCGCGATCGCGTTTCTGGTCCATATTGGCCTGGAGCTGATTCAGGAATTGATCCTTGAGGGCATCGGGCAACTCGGAGAGCCGGACCTTCACGCTGATCGTGGTCTCGCGCCGGCCCTTCGGCTTCCACGAGGTCGGATCGAGGACCTTGAGCCGATCGGCGCCATCGGGGACGAGCGAGAAGAGCGCGTACCCCTTGGATTTCAGGACGAAGAGCGTCGGGTTGCCGTTGGGCGCGGTCACCTTGTGCGAGAACCCAGGGACCCCGGGCTGGTCGTCGACCGCCAGTCCCAGGCCCTTCAGCGAGTCGAGGAACTCCCCGAGGTCGGTGACCGGCACGGCGGCCACGACCGATGGCGGGCTGCCACCCTTGGGGGAAATCCTTGGGCAAGGTGATGGCGAGGCCGAAGCCATGGGTCCGGTCCAGGCCCTTGACCATCTCCCCCGCCTTGAACTGGTCCAGGAAGGCGAGCGCGGTCTGGACGGTCGGGTTGCCATCGGGGGCCACCGTCTTGATCAGATACTCGAGGTCCTCGGTCAACTCCGCCAGCGACTTGGCCGTGAGGACGATTGTCTGGCCGCGCACGGCGCGACCGTGCCCGCGAGCCCGAACAGGCAGACCAACAGGACAGGAAATCTCAACCTTCGAAACGGTCATCCCCATCACTCCTCATTGAACCACAAGAAAGGTCCGTTGTTTCGAGACAATGTCAGGAAGCTGCGGTGCTCGGTCCCGTATCGAAAAACTTCGTGGAGTTACCGAGCGTTGCATGGAAAAGCAAACTTCTACGTGTTCACAGCGATTACTGTCCGAATTACCGAGGGACTGTACGGTGACCACGGGCTCACGCCCGTGGCCACAAGACGTTGACCTGCGAGGTCGAGCTTTCACTGCAACGCTCGGTAGATCAGAAACGCCTCCCGAGGCCGAGTCCGGCCGGGGAGGCGTTCGCGTGCCATTCGTTAGGCAATGTTCTCATGCGATCCGCTCGGGCACAACGAACGGTGCCCGGTAGGCACGCGTCAGCAGCCGGTTGGCCTCGGGATCGCCGACGAACGACTCGGTCGATGCGTCGAAGGCGAGCTTGCGGCCGAGGCGATAGTTCAGGCCGTCGAGTGCGACCTTGTTCTCCTTGAGATGCTCCTCCATCCGGTCGAGCGTCTCGTAGGCCGCCTTGTCGTCGCCGAAGGCGTAGGTCCGCTTGCTGAACGGGACCTCGTCGCCCAGTCGGTAGGACAGGTTGGCCAGGTGGCAGAGCGCGGCGGAGTAATGGCCCTCGAGGATGTCGGCGTTGAGGTCCGCGATGTCGCGGCTCCTCACCGCGGCGATGAAGTTGCCGAAGTGGCCGTCGCCCGGGCCGCGATGGGCCTCGACCTTGACCACCTGACTCAGCGGCACCGCCTTGGTCTCCCCCTTGGGATAGAACTTCCGGTCCGCGATGGTCCCGGCCTCGAGGTGGGCGATGTTGCCGACCTTCACGCCCTGGAAGCCGTCGGTCGGCAGTCCGCGGACCTCGAAGATGAGCTGGGTGTCGCCGTAGTCCATCACCGAGATCTGGGTGTTGGCCGTCTGCCCCTGGTCCTTGTAGCCGAACCGGCCGCCGAGGCTGAGCACGGTCTTGGGGTAGGTCGCGCCGGCGGATGACGAGGCCGGGATCAGCCATCGGGCGATATCCATCTGGTGGACGCCCTGGTTGCCGATGTCGCCGTTGCCGAAGTCCCAGAACCAGTGCCACTCGTAATGGACCAGGTTCTCGTGATACGGCTGCACGGGCGCCGGGCCGAGCCAGAGGTCGAAGTCGAGGTTCTTGGGCGGCTCGCCGAAGGGCTTGAAGCCGATGGTCTTGCGGGACTTGTAGCAGAGGGCCCGCGAGACGAGCAGCTTGCCGAGTTGGCCCGACTGGATCGCGGCGACGGCCTCAGCCCATCCCCGGTCGGATCGGCTCTGGGTCCCGTGCTGGACGACCCGTTTGTACCGCCGCGCGGCCTCGACGGCGACCCGGCCTTCGTGGACGTTGTGGCTGCACGGCTTCTCGACGTAGACATCCTTGTCCGCCTGGCAGGCCCAGATCGTCATCAGCGCGTGCCAGTGGTTGGGCGTGGCGATCGAGATCGCGTCGACCGACCTGTCATCGAGCACGCGGCGGATGTCCTTCTCGGTCGTCGGCGGCTTGCCGAGCGGCTTGCCGGCCTTGGTCATCCTCTGCTCGACCTGCTTGAGCCGCTTGGCGTAGGTCTTGGTGTCGGGATCGACCAGGTAGACGATCTGCACGCCATTCATGGGCGCGAACTCGTCCACGTGGGAACCGCCTCGCCCGTTGAGACCGGCCACGGCGATCCGGACCGTGTCGTTGGCGCCGATGACACGGCCCGACGACTTGGTCCCGCCGATGGCAAAGCCCGCTCCCACGCCTGCGGCGGCCAGGGAACGGCCCATGAACTGGCGGCGACTCAGATCTGATTGCGACATCGTTCCGGCTCCTCTCGAGGTTCGGTTTGCTCCAATCCTCCCGCACGACTCCAACCGAGGCTTAACACCCGCCTATTATGCAACACCAGGCTGCTGTTTCCCAGCATGTGCCGGAAGCCTCGGCGGGTTGGCGGGTTTCCGGCGACCGGCTGCTATGGGGCGACTCGGACGGGAAATCATCTCGAGGTCGTACGGATGCCCGGGCGATCCGCCGCGGGCACCCTCGGTATCGATCACCTTCTTCACTTGCTATTGATGGTCACTCCGGGCCAGTCGTCGGTGCGGAACGGGGTGGCGGGCAGGCCCTCGGCGCTGTAGAGGTTGCAGACGGGGTTGTCGGCCCAGGCATAGCGGACGGCGACGGGCTCGGCAACCTTGTCCGAGGAGACCTCGACCTTGTTCGGGCCGATCACGCGGGCCTTGGCCCAGACGAATTTGTGGTCGCTGCCGGCGACGGCGAAGCCTTGGGCCTCGGCCACGTCGAAGGTCTGGAGCCCGCTGCCGACGTGGTCGAAGGTCAGGACCACCTTGTTGCCCTGCTTCTCCATGGATTTGTAGGTCGGGCTCTGATGGGCGATCGCGATCCCGTAGTCGCGGGCCAGGGCCCATCGGGCCAGCCGCAGGCCGACTTCCAGCTTGTTCCGGGGATGGATGTCCTTGCCCTCGCCGATGTCGATGATCACGGCTTCTCCGGTATGGGGCAGATGCCCCATGGTCATGGTCTGGGCCTCGCGCAGCTCGGCCCAGGCGCTCTCCTGGGGCTCGGGCTTTTCCGCGAGGAAGTCGGCGAGCTGGACCCAGTAGAAGGGGAAGTCGCCCTGTCCCCACTCATCGCGCCAGCTCTTGATCATGAGCGGGAACATGTCGCGATACTGATAGGCCCGGCCGGCGTTCGACTCGCCCTGATACCAGATGGCACCTCGGATGCCGTAGCCGATCGTCGGCTTGAGGACGCCGTTGTAGATGTTCCCGGGCCGCGAGTTGCCGGTCATCTGGCCGCTGAGGTTCGGGGCACTGCGGGGTGCCGGCTTGCCCTCGGCCTTGGCCTTGGCGGCGATGAGCCTCCGCTCCGATTGCTTCGCGTCGGACTCGGCCTTGGCCAGGAGGTAGTCCTTCTCCATCTTCTCCCATCGCTGCATGAGGGGGGCGTACTTGGGATCCGAGGCCAAGATATCGCGACGGATCCACGCCTCGCAGGCCGAGCCGCCCCACGAGTCATTGATCAGGCCGACGGGCACGCCGAGCGTCTCGTGCAACTGTCGGCCGAAGAAGTAACCCACCGCGGAGAAGCCGCCGACGGTCTCCGGCCGGCAGGTCGTCCATTTCCCGCGGAAGTCCCTCTGTGGCTCCTGGGTGCCGAGGTTGGGCACGGTGATGAGGCGGATTCCCGGGTGGTTCGCCGCCCGGATCGCCAGGTCGCCGTCATAGGAACTGCCGAGCCCCCACTGCATGTTCGACTGACCCGAGCAGATCCACACCTCGCCGACGAGCACATCCTCGAACGGCACGGTGTTCTTGCCCCGGACCGTCAACGTGTGCGGCCCCCCGGCCGGCATCGGATCCAGATACACCTGCCAGGCGCCGTCGGGGCCGGCGTTGGCGGACTTGGTCTGCCCGGCGATCTCGACCGTGACCGCCTCGCCCGGTTCGGCCCAACCCCAGACACGGTCCTTCTGGTCGCGCTGCAACACCATGTGGCTGCCGAAGACGGACGGCAGCTTCACATCGGCCCTCGTACAGGAGGGCCTGGCGGCCAGGAGTGTCAGCAGGGCCGCCACGGCCACCGCAGGCCGGAGAGATCGCGGACGATTCGAATTCCTGTTCATCGGAAGTTCCCCCTTGCAGGTAATTGGGATCTCGACCGGTCCTCCGAGGATGATCCCGGTGCACCGGTCGCCTCGGCCGGGACTACGTCGGTTTCCGCCTCGGGATGAGGAGAAACGCGAGGACCGGCCCCATGTTGCGGAGTGACTGACACCCGATCATGCCAGAGAAGAGACGGCACACCAAGCCCCGTCCCCGCGACTATGTCGTCTCAGGGCAACGTCAAGGGGCAGGGCGGGAAAAAACGGAATCCGATCGTGGCCCATCGAACGCTCGGGGATCGTATCGAAGATATCGGGCGGTGTGAGTGCCCGACGAGGTCTCCCGGCCGGGGCCTGGCGTCCGAAACTCAGGGCGATGGGTGCGAACAGGAGCACGTCGATGTTTTCATCGTTGCGGCGCGGCGCGCGACTTCCGATCCTGGCCTCGGTCCTGGCCCTCGGGGCCTGGATCCTGCCCGGGGCTTCCGCTTTCGGCCATGGGGGGGGCGGGGGTGGGCACGGCGGTGGAGGTGGGCACGGCGGCGGAGGCCATGGCGGCGGACACAGCGGCGGCCATCACTCCGGCGGAAGCCATCATTCGGGCGGCTATCATCACGGCGGTTACATCACCGGCGGCAACGGCTACTACTTCGGTGGGGGAGGCTATTACGGCTATCCGGGTTACGGATATGGATACAGCTACCCGTATGCTAGCTCTGGGTATCTCTATCCGAGCTATAGCTACGTCGCACCCAATTACGTGTACAGCTCTCCGTCGGGTCCGGCGGTCGGGGCGACTGCGGTTCAGGGGCGTTACCTGGGCATCGACGAGCAGGCGGTGGTCGACTCCGGTGTCCTGGGGATGCAGGTCGTCCGAGTCTATCCGGGCTCGCCGGCGGAGCAGGCCGGTCTACAGGTTGGCGACGTCATCCGATCCGCCAACGGGTACCTCATCCAGCAACACGGGAACTTGACCTGGGTGATCGCCAATGCCGCGCCCGGTGGCGTTCTTAGCATGGACGTCCACGCGGTTCGCGATGGCGGGATTCATCTCGTAACGGCTCGGGTTCCTTGAGCGGACCGGATGACTCCGGGTCGTCGGATCGCAACGGTGAAGGATACAATGTCCTCCACCCGGTCGCTCCGACGGCCCGGTGTGGAACGACCTTTGACGGGGTGCTACGCTTGATGTCAGGCCGATCGGGATCACATCCTGCATCGATCGCCGTTCCCATGGCAATCGAGGCTAGACCCGGAGTTTCCGACATGCGCTACCCGATCGACCTGGTGACGGATAAGCACGAGCTGATCAGCTTCGACCTCGATAGGGCCGAGTCCTGGCAACTGGTGGATGTGGAATACGACGGCCGGTCGTACCGGGTTCGGGGCCTGAGGGCCTACGACAACGGCGTGAAGCGGATCATCCGTGCCGACGAGGTCGGTGATCTCCTCTATCTCATCGGCGAGGTCGGGCCCGATTACAACGGGTCGCCCATCGGCTGCCTCATCGTCGCCCGAGCGACGGAGGATGGGACCCATCGGACGATCATCTTTCATAGCCTCTATCCCTGGACGCTCCAGGGACTCACCTGAAGCGGGCGATCACGAGACGTCTCCTCCGACTCCGCGGGCGTCCGCGTGAGGGAGCCGATCGACGACTTGCTTGAGCCGTTTGCGCTCGATCTCGGGATGGAAAGAGGTCAGGATGCGCCGACGGGCTGCTTCGCCGAGGGCATCGGCGTACTCGGGGCCCTGCGCGAGCAGTTCGAGGACGGCTTCTCCCAGCCGATGGAGCGAGGCGCGGGGCAGCATCAGCCCGCTGACGCCGTGTTCGACCACCTCGGGGATCCCGCCGGAATCGCTGGCGAGGACGGGACGCGCACAGGCCATGGCCTCGAGCAGGGCGTTCGGCAGGCCGTCCCAGACCGAGGGGAGCAGGACGACGTCGCAGAGCCGCAAGTGGCGGGCCACATCCCTCGGGTCGTCGAGGGGGCCGGTCACGACGATCCGGGCGGCCGAGTCGGGGGCCTCGGCCGAGAACGTCGAGAGGACCGTGGCCTCGCGGGCGCGAACCTCGCCGATCACCAGCAGGCAGGCCGGGCGGACTTCCCGGACTTCCCGCAAGGCGCTGAGCAGGAACGGGAGACCTTTCTTGTGGCGCAGCTCGCCGCAGAATCCCAGCACGACCTCATCGGCGTCGATCCTCAGCGACGATCGGAGCGACGCATTCGGCGGACCCGGGGAGAAGATGTCGGGATCGACGACGTTGTGAATCACCTCGATCCCATCGCGACGGTCGACGAGCAGCCTCGCCTTTCGCGCCAGGTCGTGCGAGACGACCGTGACGAGGTCGGCATGCTGGAGCGTCCAGGTCAGGCGGGCGAAGTCGCCGGGCGGGAACATGAGCCGGTCGACGTCATTGCCCCGGGCCGCGACGACCGACGGGATGTCGAGCGTTCGCGCCGCCATCACCGCCAGGAATCCGGCGGGGTACAGGTAGTGCCCCCAGAGTGCCCCGAAACGCTGCGTGCCCTGGAGCCACTCCAGCACGTTCATCGTGTGTTGCAACGACATGTCGAGCTGGGCGAACAACCCCAGGCGATGCACCGTCGGGTCGCATGACGCGTCGCCCCGGGATGTGTCGAGGATTCCCGCCGGGAGCGATCGCGTCCAGGCGAGGACGTGAACTTCCAGGCCCAGCGCGCCGAGCGCCCGGGCGGTCCGCTCCGAACTCCGGGCGACCCCGCCCAGGTCGGGCGGATACCGCTCGGTGATCAGCAGCAGGCGACGTGGGTCGGTCTCTGAGGTGTGGTCCAAGGGTGTTCGACTCGCGGGATGGTCGTGTGTGGCACGGCGGGCTCGATGCACCATCTTCCGGGAAACTTCACGTGGGTCAATCGGGGACCGAGGTGATGCCCAGGACTTCCCCATAGGCGGCGACCAGTCTTGCGCGGGCATGGTCCCAGGTCCGATTGCGGGCGACGGCCCCGCGAGCCGAGCTCGCGAGTCGAATGCCCAGCGAGGGGTCGGCGGCCAGGCGGATGACCGCATCCTTGATCGCCTTGGCGCTGCCGGGCCGCACGAGCAAGGCGTTGACCTCGGGGCGTGCCAGCTCGCGGACGACGGGCAGGTCGCTGGCGACCAGGGGCGTACCCGAGGCCATGGCGTCGAGCACCTTGAGCGGGCAACACCCCTGGACGAGGTTGCGGTCGTTGGCCGTCAGCGGGGCGAGGATGACGTCGCTCTCGTGGTGCAACCGGGCCAGGGTCGCCTGATCGACGGGCCCGGCGAACCGGACGGAATCGGCCACGCCGAGCTCCCAGCAGAGTTCTCGCAAGTCACGCTCCTGCCTCGGCCGGGCCGGGCCGGCCAGGACGAGCGTCGTGGGCGCGTCGCGAATCAGGAGCGCCAACGCCTCGATGGCCAGGCGGACTCCCTGCCACGCCGACATCGTACCCGCGTAGAGGAGGCGGACCCGGCCATCGATCGGTGTCCAGGATCGGTCGGGAAAGACATCGAGGTTGACGCCGTTGGGGATCACCCGGATCCGCTCCGGGGAGACGCCCCGCCCGGCGAGATAACCGGCGGTCACCCGGCTGACTGTCACCACGAGATCGGCGGCGGCCAGACAACGGTCTTCCATGGCCGTCAGCTTGCGGAGCAGTTCGCGGTCGTCGGCGACCGCCGGGTAGTTGTACTTCAGCTCGATCGACGGGAGACCGTTCACCTCGAATACGAATCGTTTGCACGAAGATTCCTTGCTCCGAGCAATGTGGTAACCCTCGAAGATCGACCGGACATGGACGACCTCGAAACAGCGTCCCTTCCACCAGGCCGACAGGTGGGCACGGAAGTTCGCGACACGCTCGATCAGGTCGGTCCCCAGGGCGGGGAGCGGAACATGAGTGACGCCGGGGATTTGCACGGTGTCCGCCGGCTCGGGGTGGGCCACCGTGACCAGGTTCACGCCGCCGAAGGCCGATCCCAGTTCGCGGGCGAATTCCCCGATATGGACGGCGGCACCCTTCGGGGCCGGGAATCGGTCGAAGGCGGCGTAGACGATGCGGTCCATTGACACGGCCGGGCCCGTGTAGTAAGCCTATTCACTGCCACTCTCCGGGGCCGATCGCGGCCCGATCGCAGAGGATCACCGAGTATGCCCGTCGACCTGGGTCGTTTCAATAGCACGCTCGTCTACAGCCGACGCGCCCCGATCGTCGCCTTGCTCGAAGACCTGGCCGAGCTCCGCGCCTTCGACGGCAGGCAGGAGAAGATCAACAGGAACTGGACGATCGTCGCCGTGTTCAGCTTGCTCGGAGCCATCGCGTCGATCATCATGGCCAATTCTTCTCGATCCCCGCAGGCTTCCTCGGCCTGGTTCGCGATGATCGTGATCCTCGGGGTGATGGCCGTCGTCGGCTTCGCGGTCCGGGTGGCCCGCTCGAATTTGAACCTCGAAAATCGCCGCTACGAGCTGGCCGAGCGAATCATCCGGTTGCTCGGCCGCGATAGCCGGCACGATGCCGAGGTGAGCCTGCAGATCGACCTGCACCGGCCCAATATCAAGCGGAAGCAAGTCGGGAAGGGCAAGGTCGGCCCCTGGAACGTCAAGTACTACTCCGATCCCTGGCTACGTGTCGATGGGCGACTCCTCGACGGCACGGCCTACCGCCTGACCGCGATCGAGAAGCACCAGCTCCGCAGCAAGACTTATGTGGGCCGCAGCGGCAAGATGAAGTCCAAGTCGAAGACCAAGTCGGCGGCCGAGCTCATCGTCGGCGTGAAGGTCAAGTCCCGGCGCTATCCCGAGTTGTCGAAACTGGGCGTGACGCGAGCCAGGGAAGTCGTGCAATTGCCCGAATGGGCGAGCCTGAAGGCTTGCCAGATCGACGCGCCGGCCGGCTCGGATCGTGCTACGCTGATCCTCCGATCGGCCGCGAAGCAAGCCTGGTCCTGCGACGCCAAGGGCGAGGAAGAGCCGCCGACCAGCGGGGTCCGTTGGTTCGCCATGTCCATACTCAGCATCTATCAGGTGCTCAACCTCGCGGGTGCCTCGGAAAAGGCCTAAACTACAAAACCGCAAATAATGGCTGGTGGACCTATCTGCCGAGCACTGACTCGAGATTGAAGAGATTGGAACACGAAATACACGAAATACACGAAAAAACCATTCAAAATTCCATGTAGCCTTTCGAGCTGTTGCAATCCTTGTGTCCTCCTCTGTTTTCGTGTATTTCGTGTATTTCGTGTTCTAATCTCTTCGGTTTGAGGACAATTCCGTGGTGTTCCGCGTTGCGATGCCATCTGTTCCTTCGATCGGCCGATTCGCATGGCTCCTGCTCCTGCCGATCGCGGTCGGCTGCGAAACGGCCGCGGAACCGGCCCCGAAGCCCGCGCCGCCAGCCAGGGCCGCCGCTACGGCTCCCGCTACACCCGCCCCGAAGGAGACATCAACCGGCGGCTCATGGGGGCCCGAGCTTGGCGGCAAGATCAAGGTCGAGGACGGTCTTGGCAAGCTGGCCTTCTCGATCAAGCCGGAGGACGACGGCGCCAAGCTGGTCGACGCGTCCGAACGCGAGATCGCCCGGTACAATCTCAAGGGCGACAAGCTCAAGATCAAGGCCCCCGCCGATCGCGTCCTGGGATATGTCACCGGGTCGCACGGCAAGTACCATCTGAAAGATCCGGAGCAGAAGACCGTCCTGTTCGAGCTCCGGCGCCAGGCCGATGGGGACTGGAAGCTGGAGGATGGCCACGCGAAGCTACTCTACAAGATCAAGAAGCGGGATTACGGCTACGAGATCGAGGATGCGGAAGGAAAGAGCCTGGCCAAGGTGAAGACCAAGGACGGCAAGGTGTCACTTCGCGACGCCGCGGACAAGACCCGATACGCGACGCACTCCCCGGCCGCCAGCCCGATCCTGCTGGCCTGCTTCGGACTTGACGAGGTCGGAGACCTGCCGATGAAGGCCGGGTTCATGGTACGGATTGCGCTCGATGGGGCGTCGAAGGGGGATGCGAAGCCATGAGCGCGGAGTGGACCGAGGGGGTGTGCAACGAGACGACCGGGTTCCTGTTCAAGCACCAGTGCGATCGGTATCCCCAGAAGCGTTGCGAGGCGTGCAACAAGCCGATCTGCCCCGATCATGAACGCCCACTCGACGGGATGATCCTGTGCGTGGCGTGCAACCGGGCGGAGACCCGTCGTCGAGGGCTCAAGGTCCGACCACAGCGCGGATACGATGACGATCCCTACTTCTATGGGGGCACGTACTATCCCGGATACGGCTACTACGGCCCGAGACATCACACGCAGTTCCACGCCCATGATGCCTCCGGAGGCCAGGCCGATCCCAACGACCTCAACGCCGGCGATGCCGAGAGTTTGAAACACGAGGACGATGAGGACTTCGAGACCGACATGGGTGAAAGCTGACGCCATGTCGATGGACCTGTCCGGGGGAGCCTGCTGGCTGATCTATGCGCTCGGCGGGGGTCTCGGGCACGTGACGCGGGCCATCGCCCTGGCTCGGGTCGCGAGCGCCTCGGGACATCGCGTCCGGATCATGACCAACAGCCCCTTCGCGGCAAGTCTCCCCATCGGGCAGGAGTTGGGCGAGGGCGTCCTGATCCGCATCGATCCGAACCACGACCGCGAGGCGGTCGGTACGATCGTCCGGTCGGTCCTGAGTCGATTGGACCTCTCCGCATTGATTGTTGACACCTTCCCGCGAGGGCTGGCGGGCGAGCTGGCCCCGTTGCTCGACGACCTGCATTGCCCCAAGGTGCTGGTCCACAGAGACATCGCCCCGGCCTATGTGCGGTGGGGTGTCCTCGAGGCGGTTGCGAGCCGATTCGACCTCCTGATCTTGCCCGGCGAGGATGAGCCCCTGGGCGTCCTGCTCAACGCGACACGCACGTCGCCTTGGCTGATCCGCGACCGAGCCGAGCTCCTCGATCGGATCGAGGCCCGCCATCGCCTCGAGATCCGAGGCGACGATGACCGGCCCGTGGTCGTCGTCGTCGGCTGCGGTCGTCGCGTTGAGATCGAGGCCGCCCGCGCACTGGCCGCTCGGCTCGACGATCATCTGGACGGTGCCGTCCTGGTTCGCCTCGCCTCGGTCGAGGGCCCGGGGGGAATCGGGAGGAATCCCGGTCCCATCATCTGGCCGCTCCTCGAAGTGATGGCGGGCATCGACGTCCTCGTCGGCTCGGGGGGATACAATACGGTCCACGAGGCTCGGACGACGGCGACCCCACTGGTCGCCCTCGCTCGACCTCGGAAGTACGACCGTCAGGACCTTCGATTGTCTCGCGACGAGTCCGCCAGCGACGAGGCGGACGTCCTCCATCGGGTCGCGGAACACCTCGCACGGCGATCGGTCGATGCGAGGGTCATTCCAACCTATGAGAACGGTGTCCATGCGGCGGTCGCGCTCATCGAGCAACTGACCGATGGCCTGGAGCGGTGAACGGTCGCAAGCTATCGAGTTCGGTCAGGAGCGCTTCGATATCGGTGAAGGGGCGATTCCCCACATGGGCCCAGCGGACCAGGCCGTCGTGATCGATGATGAAGGTGCCGTGCAACGCCTCGCCTTCGCCGCCTTCCCCACCGGGGATCGGTTTCCACACGCCGTAAGCCGAGGCGATCACGTGGTCGGGATCGCTCAGGAGGGGGATTTGAAACCCGCCGAACTTGCGCATTCGTTCCATCGAGAATTCGGGCGAGTCGCCGCTGATCGCCAGGACGTGCGCGCCGCGATCGTAGAACCGAGACAGCGCGACATCCATCTCGACCAGATGGGTCATGCAGGCGATGCACGTCGAGCCCAGGTAGAAGACGACGACGGTCGGCCCATCAGAGATCGTTTCGCCGAGTTTCCACGTCTTCCCGGGTGCGTCCTTCAGCACGAAGGCCGGCGCCGGGTGGTCGAGCAACGGATGTTGCTGACTCGGGACGTGAGGCTCCAACACTACGGGCGGCGGGTTTGAACGGGACTGGTCGGCCATGATTTTCCGCATCAGGTCGACCTGGACGATGCCTCGAGTGTGTCCGAGGCCGTCGACCCTCGAGCGGTGGAATGCCCCAGCGACCGGCCGGGCCGGGCGCTGACTGAGGAGTTTCCACCCCATCCACGCCGTCGAGAGGACGATGACCGCGATGAGTGTTGACGGAGTGACAAGCTTCTTCATGGCGGGACCGGCCTCGGATTACTGGAAATACGGCTTCGCCTCGCGGAGTTCATACGCCTGTTTCTCGGCACCGGACCAGTCGCCGGCCTGGGCCTTCTCGATGATCTCCCGGAGGTCCTTGTAGCCGTCGTCGGACAGCTCCCCCGAGGAGTGGCGATCGTCGATCCGCTTGATGTCCCTGTCGAGCTCGGTCTTGTTCTTCAGCGAGACGGCCGTCAGCAGGGCCTCGAGCTCCCGGCGATTCTTCAGCTCGCGGATCGAGGGCTCGCCGCATCCGGCGAGCGTCAGCAACAGCCACGCGACGATTGCCATTCGGGCCCGGTCACGGCGCGATCCGCGGGCCGATTTCGTCTCAATAAGTGTCCGCACTGATCACCTCCCCGTTGCTGCGGCTGCTCATGGCGGCCCAGGCCAGCAAGTTGATGGCCTGCTTGATGAACCGGACCGAGCCGTCGCCCATCAAGACGTTGGCGCCGCCGGGGTGGAGCGAATACATCTCGTCGGTGTGGCCGAGCGGGCTGTTCGGCGGGTGGATGACGACGGGGTCCTCGTAGAGCGAGGGCCCGCTGTGGGCCGCGAGGATGGCGTTGGCATAGTCGTAATTGACGCCCAGGCCGCCGGTGCCGAGGCTCGCGAACGCGCCGTAAGCGAAGTGCCGGTAGCCGGGGATGATACCCACCCAGGTGGCATCCGAGAGGAACGGCGTCCGCTCGCCCGCGACGACCGTGTTGCTCAGGCCGTCGGTCACCCCGGCGTAGGTGATGTGGCTGTTGCGATAGATCGGCCCGTTGCAGCCTGTGACCGTGTTGTCGTAATTCACCGACGCCGGCATGCCCGAGTCATTCCAGCCGACGTTGTACACGTAGTCGGAACGGGCAAAGTAGGGACTGGCCACCGGTAACAGGTTCAGGTTCGCGTCGACCATCGGGACCGTAAGCGTCGGGTTGTTCGCCGACGGGCAGTTGTAGACGTTGATCTGGACCAGGACGACCGTCGCGTTGTCCGCCACCCAGGTCGGCAGGTTCACATTGATCGCGTTGTGGAGCGGGCTTTGCTCGACCTGCGGAAGTAACAGGGCCAGCCAGCCCCACCCCGGCCCGTTATCCCCGGTCTGCGGATCCGGATTGTTCCCCGGCACCCCGAACAGCCTCAGAGGCAGCGTCGAGCTGATGTACCCCGAGACGATGCAGCCGGCGCTCGACTCGTAATTGGCGACACCCAGCCCGATCTGCTTCAGGTTGTTCACACACTGCGCCCGTCTCGCCGCTTCGCGGGCCGCCTGGACCGCCGGCAGCAGCAGGGCAATCAACACGCTGATGATCGCGATCACGACCAGCAATTCAATCAAGGTGAAGCCTCTGGACGGGTTCCCGGCTCCATGACCAGATGTCATCGATCGTCCTCCAGGGAAGAATTTGTTGCGGGAAAAATTCGTAATGGCCGATCCTAACGATCCGATTGCCTCATGGCAATTCCAATTTTTGGTTGACCAAAAATTCGGATTCGCAGTGTTGGCGAAAATACTTTGGTGCACCGGTGATGAATGAGTCGGCGATCTGTTGATCGTGAAGGCTTCGGGTGATATCGGGCCTGTGGAGAGGCGTGTTATGTTAGGAGCCAAACCCGATCGGCAGATTCCCTTGGAGCGACTATGGAGGCCGACGACGATGCATATCGTTCCGCTGACGCTGGTGTTGCTCGGGCTGGCGATGGGCGATGAGCCCGTCGCGGCGTTGCAGAACCCGGGCTTCGAGTCACCGATGCCCTTCGAGGGGTGGGAGGTGGTGACGTACGGATCCGCAGCGAAAATCGAGGCGGACCAACGGGTTTTCCGCGAGGGACGGCAATCGCTTCGAGTCTCGGCCGCGGAACCTTCGGACACGGCGTTGGGGCAGGATATCTCGCTCCGGCCCGGGGACTGGTATCGATTGAAGGGGTGGGTCCGGACTGATGGGCTGGATCCGCTCGATGCCCCGGTGAGCGGCACGTACCAGGTGCAGCGAGCGAAGGGCCGCGGTGTCCTGGCATCGGGGGCGAGCCATCGGGGCGATACCGATTGGACGGAGGTCGTGCTGGTATTCCAGGCTCCCGCTGAAGGCCGCGTCCGGATCGCGCCGTTCCTGGTTGGGTACGGCGAGGGACGGGGCACGGCCTGGTTCGACGGGTTGCGGCTCGAGGCGTTCGAGCCCTCGAAGGCGGCGGCGGTGATCACGCGCGAGCCCCTCCGGCCCGGCCGGATCGAGCCCGGGCAGTATGGGCAGTTCATCGAATATCTCTGCGACCTGGTGCCCGGGATGTGGGCCGATAAGCTATGCGACGGCGGCTTAGAGGGGCTCAGCCCGTACACCCTGCTGCACTACCTCAAGGAGACGGACTTTCGTCAGAAGCCCTGGTATCCCTGCGGCGCCACCAACCGCGGCCGGTTCGATCGCGATCCATCGACCAAGGTGGGTGGCGCCGTCTCGTATCGGATCGCCGCCGAGGAGGATGTGCCCTGCACGCTCGGCATCGCGCAGGACGGCATCGCGGTGCAAAAGGGGGTCGCTTGCACGTTCTCTTGCTATCTCAAGAAGCAGAGGACGGCGGGGCCGGTGCGCGTCCGGCTGCATCGTGACGGGATCGTTTACGCGTCCTGTGAGCTTGAGCCGACGGTGGAATGGGCCAAATATCGCGCTCGGATGGTCCCGAGCGGCACGGATGCGTCGGCGACGATCTCCATCGAGTTCAAAGGGCCTGGGACGCTCTGGCTCGATAGCGCCGGCCTGATGCCCGAGGACGCCGTCGGCGGCTGGCGGCGCGATGTGGTCGAGGCGGTCCGCGCCATGAAGCCGGGCGTGATCCGGTTCGGCGGCAGTGCGGTGGACGTCGCCAACGCCGGGGACTTCGAGTGGCGAGACACGATCGGCGACCCGGATCGTCGCAAGCCCCTGCGTGCCTGGGGCGGCTTGCAGCCGACCGGGCCCGGGCTCGAGGAGATCGTCCAGTTCTGCCGGCTCGTCGGCGCCGAGCCGCTGATCTGCGTCCGGATCGTCGGCCGGACGGCCCGGGATGCCGCCGATCAGGTCGCGTATTTCAACGGAGGCATCCAGACGACGATGGGCGAGGTCCGCGCCCGGAACGGGCATCCCGAGCCGTATCGCGTCCGATACTGGCAAGTCGGCAACGAGCAGAGCGGTCCCGACTACGAGCGGCGCCTTCCCGAATTCTGCCGGGCGATGAAGCAGGCCGACCCGTCGATCGAGCTGCTGTCATCGTATCCGAAACCGGGCGTGATCCGCGGGGCAGGGGCCTGGCTCGACTATGTCTCGCCGCACCATTATGACTGCGCCGACCTATCGGGATGCGAGGCCGACCTGGAATCGATTCGCAGGCTCCTCCACCAATTGGCACCCGATCGGACGATCCGGGTGGCGGTCACGGAGTGGAACACCACGGCCGGCGACTCCGGCCCTCGTCGCGCGCGGCTCTGGACCCTCGAGAACGCCCTGGCGTGTTCGCGATATCAGAACCTGATCCACCGTCATTGCGATCTCGTGACGATCGCCAATCGGTCGAATATCGTCAACAGCTTCTGCTCGGGCTTCATCCAGACCGACAACCATCGGCTCTACAAGACGCCGACCTATCACGCGCAGAGGCTCTATGCCACGATGGCCGGCGATCGTCCGCTCAAGATCGACTCGCCACTGCCGGCGATCTCGATTCCCGACCTCAGCGCCACCCTCACGGCCGACGGGAAATCCGTCGTCCTGCTGGCGGTGAATGACCGGCTCGAGCCCGTTTCGCGACCCCTGGATTTCTCGGCATTCGGACGCAACGGCCAGACCCTCGAAGTCTGGACCCTGGCCGACACGAAGCATGCGGGCGAGCCCGACGTCACCAACAGCTTCGCCGACCCCGACCGCGTGGTCCCGATCCGCTCGGCCTTCACGGCTTCCTCGCCGCGTTTCGAATACTCATTTCCTCCGCTGTCGCTGACTGTGATGAAGTGGGCCGTTCCGTGAGGGGATGGCGACTTGCCCACGAATCCCCTCGGGAATGCGAGGGAAGAACGTCCCGGCGGCAGTCCCATTGGGTTGAGCCGGCAAGGATGCAGATCATTTCTTCGGCATGGAGGAGGGTGACCCATGAATTTGTCGTGGAGCGTTCTGGCCCTGGCCCTGATCGGCGTACAGGACCAGCAGCCCAGCCAGCCCAAGACCCCAAACCCGCCGATCCCCATCGAGATCGATATCCGCGGTCCCCAGACTGTCGGCGGCGAGTCCTGTCGCCAGGCGGCCACCGCGATCGTCGTTGAATCCGATAGCCGCACGACGACGGCCCGCATGTCGCGAGTGATGGCAAGACTGGTGGATCGGTGCATCGAACGCTGTGTGGACCTGGTCGTTGACGAGGCAAAGGCCGCCATCGTCGCGAAGCTGACGGAACCCCCGGGCATCGCCACCAAGCCCGACAAGAAGCTGGCTCTGGCCGACCTGACCTTGGCCGCGGTGACGCAACCCCCGGGCGTCGCCACCAAGCCTGCCACAGTCACGTCGGATGCCGCATCATCCGCACCGCCCAAGGATCTTCTCAACTCGAACCTGCCGATGAAGCTCCCGAAAATGGCGAAGCCCCGGACGGTCAACGACCCCGAGGCCACGGAAGCCTGGCCGATGACGATTCAGGAGGCGACTCGGATCGCGCTCGATAATAGCGAGGTCGTCCGGGTGATCGCCTTCGGCACCAATCATAGCCCGATCGGCTGCGCTATCGATTCGAGCAGCGACAATTCCCAGCCGATACCTGGCGACGCCAGCCCCAATCGGGTCGTGATCTCCTGTCTCAATGCCGATGTCACCCCCTGGCGCTTCAAGGCCGAGATTATGGCGCAAGTCCGGTCGGTCGAGCAGACCTACTGGAGCCTGGCCCAGGTCCACGTGCAACTCTGGGCCGCCGATCGCGCCGTCAGCCTGGCGAAGGAGATTCTCAAGCGCGAGGAGGCCGACCTGACGCTCAGCCGCGGTACGGTCGCCGAGGTCGCCGAGGCGGCGCAGCGACTCGAACAATTCCAGCTCGACCTGGTGACCCGGACCTCGGACGTCATCACGACGGAGCGTCAGCTTCGGAACCTGCTCGGCCTGCCGCCGGCCGACAACCGCCGGATCATCCCCGTGACCCCGCCGAGCGAGCAGCGCATCGAATACGACTGGGACACCTGCCTTGGCGAGATGATGGAAAATCAGCCGGACATCGTCCAGCAGAAGCTCCTCGTCCGGGTCGCGGAGCTACGACTCCTGCTCGCCCGGAATCAGCTCATCCCGCCATTAGACCTGGAAACGCTCGATCAGCTCTGCCATCTGGGTCAACAGCTCGATTCCTCCTATGCCTTTGTGCACCAGATCACACTCAATCTTCTCAATCCGGTACTCTCCCAGCCGGAAAAGGTAGCCACCCCGGACCCGAACCTGGAGAGCGCCAAAGGTTTCACCACCTGGCAAATCGGCCACACCTTCCAGATGCCGTTGGCGACGAGGTCGCCGCTGGCCAATTCGCGGCAGGCGCAATACATGCTCTTGCGATCTAACGCCTATCTGCATCAAATCGAACACCAGACGACCCACTCGCTGGCGCGGTTCTTCCTCGAGGTCGACGCGAATTACAAGCAGTACAAGACGTCGTCGCGGCTGCGTTCCTCGGCGGCCCAGCGGCTCGATGCCCAGCGCGCCTTTTACGAGGAAGGCCGGATCACGATCGATCGATTCCTCGATGCGGTCAGCCAGTACGCCACGGCCGTCGCGACCGAGGCGCAATACAAGTTCAACCTACAACGTCTCCCTGGCTGCCCTAGCCGAGGCCAAGGGGACGCTGCTCGCGGATCGGGACATCGTGATCGCCGAGGGTCGGAAGCGGCGGAATCCGTATGTCCAGGCCACCAAGCCTGCCACGTCAGTGCCGACCCCGACGCCGACGCTCTCGTCGATACCGGGAAAACCTGAGATGCCGGCCCCGGCTGATCCGGCCACGAGGCCGCATAGTCCCAAGTGGAAGGGGACGCGGGATCTCATGACGATCGCCACCGCGTTCGCGGCGGACATGCCCCAGGACGTCGAGGTGCCGCGGATACGCCCCAGGAATTCGAAGCGGCGCGTCCCGACTCTCATCATCTCACCGCTGACGTCCGTGACCGACGAGTCCTGTTGCGACGCCGGGCCCGAAGACAGCGTCCCGGTCGCGAAGGACAAGGCTTTAGGCATCTCCACCGAGTGCGCCGAGACGGAGCTCTCGGCCACGGAAGCCAGGGCGAGTGGGCCGGCCAAGGGCAAGACGTGGACGTTCTCGCTCTCGATCGGAGGGGCCAACCCCTTGCAGATCAAGGGGACCATCTCGGAGGTCGAGATGGCGATGCCGGCTGTCGGCGGGCATTGAATCCGGGTGGACTGATGTGGGTGCCGGGTGGAGAGTGGCCAGCAAGGTCATTCTCCACCCGCGCGCTTCGAATCCATTGTTGGGATGCCGGTCCGGTGATCGTCACCGCGACATCGCGACATCCTCGGCGACGCTCGACACTTGACATCGCCCCGCCGTCCCTCGAAGATGGGCTACGGTCTAGAAATACTCCGCCCCGAACCGACATCCAGGCTGGACTTACGTGCGGCCCCCGCCTCAAGTTTGCTTCCCCTTGCTGCCCCTCTGGCGCCGACTCCTCCCGATGGCGCTGGGGCTCGTGATTTGCGCGTGGGGCGAGCGGGATGTCCTGGCTTCGCCTTCGTTATCCGCTCGGTCGGATTCGGTCATCACGTCCGGGCACGATTGCGGATGCCCGCGGTGTTCCGGCGGCGGAAGTTGCTGCTGCGCCCGCAGGTCCGCGAGGGAAAAACCCGCGACGGTCGAAACCGATGACAGTCGGGCCCGCGTCCGTCCGGGACCCTGCCTGAACGCCGCGCCTTGCGGCGATCCGATCCTGCCGAACCAGGGTGTGCGAATTTCGATCAAGCCGGTCGCCGTGATGACCGGCTATTTTGATCGGATTCCCATGGCAGTCGGCCGCTGGCAGACTTCGACCGAGGTCTTCTCCTTCACATCTCCGTTCGCCTCTCGCCTCGATGATCCGCCGGAAGTCTCCCGCTCTCGGTAGGGTGGGTGAAACCCACCAATAGGCGGCGTAATACCGGTGGGTTTCACCCACCCTACAAAATCCGCCGTACCCAGATTCGACGCGTCCCTTGCACGCATCTCGCGTTCGGGCCGGGGCCGCGCGTCGTCCTGCCATTCATCATCACGCTTGAGACTTCCGAACGAGCACCACCATTGAGGAGAGAGACCGTGCGCCTTCACCGACCTCGCCGCGCGCGAGGATTTACACTGATCGAACTACTGGTCGTGATCGCGATCATCGCCGTGCTGATCGCGTTATTGCTCCCGGCCGTCCAGGCCGCCCGAGAGGCGGCGCGGAGGGCCCAGTGCACCAATAACCTCAAACAGATCGGCATCGCCATCCACAATTACGAGGGGGTGTGGAACGTCCTGCCGGCGGGCCGGTACGGCTATCCGTACCTCTGGTCGTCGCTGGCCTCGCTGCTCAGCTACATCGAGGCGGCGAACATGTTCAACGCGATCAACTTCGCATTCGCGTCGGAGGCCGGCCAGTTGCCCTATCCCGCCAACACGACCGTGGAGTCGGCGGTGATCGCGGCATTCCTCTGCCCGAGCGACGGCCAGCAGCGGGTCGACCCGACGAACTGGGGCGGGACGAACTACGTGGTCAACTCCGGCACCGGGACGATCAATAGCGGCAACTTCAACGTCGTCAGCCGGGCGCAGCTCCCCGACGGCCCGTTTTACAACACCAGCGCGATCCGGTTCTCGGCGATCATCGACGGGCTCAGCAACACGACCGCGTACAGCGAGACGATCATGGGCAATAACGTCACGACCAATCCGGGCAGCGGCCCGCCCGCGGACCCCCGTCGCCAGTTCGCACTCTTCAACGAGACGACGATCACCAATATCCCCGCCGCGTCGTTCTTGCCGCCGAACATGTACCTCCAGGTCTGTTTCACGCCGGACACGTGGGCCGGCGACCGGGGCCGCGAATGGTCGCGGGGGAGCTATATCATGGCGTCGTATAACCACTTTTACACGCCGAACAGCAAATATCCGGATTGCACCGACAACGGACGGAACGCGGCGGTCACCGGCCCGAGGAGCTTCCATCCGGGAGGCGTGAACATGCTGATTCTCGACGGCCACGTCCAGTACATCAAGGACAGCGTGAGCCTGGCGACCTTCCGCGCCCTGGCCACCCGCGCCGGCGGCGAGGTGATCTCTTCGGATTCATATTGAGCGTCGAGTGATCGTCGGCTTCGCGCCTCGTCCCAATTCAGGAGAAGTGATGATGATTCGAAATCTTGCCCTGGTCGTCGTCCTCGCGGGCGTCCTCGGGCTGGCCGTCGGCGGCCTTCGCCACGCCCGGCGGGCGGTGCCGGCCCCGATCGTCGCCCACGACGTCGCGAAGCCGCCGGTCGAGTCGGGTTCATCTCATGCGATGGTCCCGGCCCCGGCCTCGGCTCGACGGGAGTTCCTGCTGCTGCCGGCCGACGTCACGGCCGATCGGGAGACGCCGGCGCTGGCCGTCGACTCCGAAGGCCGCCTGCTCATGGCCTGGGCGTCTCAGACCGGCGAGCTCGAACGGACGCTCTACCTGGCCCGGTCGAGCGACGGCGGCGCCCACTTCGAGCCGCCGGTCCCCTGGCGTAAGGTGCCCATCTATCGATACACGTCGAAGGGCAGGGCAGGGGGAGGCGGTATGACCTACTCGACCCACGTCCTGCCCCGGCTGGCCTCGGCGGGTTCCGAGATCAATCTGGGCTGGGTCGAGGCGATCGACGGCGGGCCGAAGGTCATCTATTACGTCGCCCGGTCGCGCGACGGTGGCCGGAGCTTTTCCGCCCCGCTTCCCGTGCACGGCAGCGGCGCCGTCAAGCCGGGCTTCACGACGCTCGCGGCCGGTCCCGACGGCACGCTCGTCGCCGGATGGCTCGACGGCCGCGGCAAGGGCCAGGAGCCGTTCGTCGCCGTTCGGCCCGGTGGCTCGGACGCGTTCCAGCCCGAGCAACTCGTCTACGAAGGTCCCGAGGACCGCGACGGGGGCGTCTGTCCCTGCTGCGATGTCGGAGTCTTGCCGGTCGCGAATGGCTCGCCAATCGTCGCCTTCCGGAACACGCAGGGCGGCCACCGCGACATCTGGCTGACCCGAGCCCGTCGCGACGGCAAGGCCGGCTTCGAGCCCGCGGTCTGCGTCACGGCCGACCCGTGGTCGTTCGACGGCTGTCCGCACGACGGCCCCGCGCTGGGAGTGATCGGCGAGACGCTCCATGTCCTCTGGATGGACGCCCATACCGGCAAGAATCGGGTCTACGCGGCCAGCTCGCCGACCTCCTCCTCGAGCTTCACGCCTCGACCGGTAAGTCCCGGGGAGAGCGCCATCCAGGGGCATCCCAAGGTGGCCGTCTCGGGCCGCCGGTTGTTCGCCGTCTGGGACGAGGCCCTCGGCGGCCCCGAGCCGGAGCCGGCAACTTCGGCTTCGACCGGAACCAAAGGCCACGGTCGTCACCACGGCCCGGACCTGTCTGGCGGCGGGAGGGCGATCATGCTGGCGATCTCCACCGAGGATGGCGCGGGATTCTCGGCTCCTCGAGCGGTCGCGCCTCGGGCCGGTGCCTATCAGCTCAACCCGGCGCTCGTCGTCGCGGCGGATGGCACGGTGTTGATCGCCTGGAATGAGCTCGACACTCAGGGCAAGCGCATTGTCTTCACCCGGATCAAACCCGCCCTGGGTTCGGATTCCCTCGTCCAGCGAGACAATCCATGAACAACCAAGCTCCCATCGGTCGCAACCGCTGGACAAAGCTCGCTCCCAAAATCGTGGTGTTCGCCTTGGCGGCTGTATTCGTCGAGCGATCGGCCGAATGGGCCATGGACGCGGCGTTCGAGGAGCGGGGAACCACCATCGCGGTCGAGCCCGCGTCGGACCGTTCCCCGGCCGCCGTCTCGCGCGGGCAGTTGCTCTACCAGGTCCATTGCCTGCGATGCCACGGCCCCGAAGGTCGCGGGGATGGCTCGGACTCGGCGAATCTGAGGCCCCCGCCGAGGGACCTCGCCATGACGATCGGCGACTGGTCGCGTGAGAAGGTCGGACAATCGATCATCGAGGGGAAACGCAACACCGCCATGCCCGCCTTCGGCGAGACCTTCCCCCGCCGCGAGCTCGATGCGATGGTCGCCTACGTTCGTTCGTTCCGTCGCGAGGATCCGGGAGGAAACGATCGGCCGGATCCGTCGGCGCTCGCCGAGCCGCTCCGGCGCCGGGGTTCGTGCCGGAGTCGGACCCGCGGCCCGCGCCGAAGCTGAGCGTCCGCAGCGTCAACGGGCACACCGTCTCGATCGATCAGCATCATGGCCGGATGGTCCTGGTCGCCTTCTGGGGCGCTTCCTGCGGACCTTGCCTGAAGGAGCTCCCTAATCTCGAACGCCTGGCGGACCGGTTCCGCGATTCCGGCCTCATCGTCTTGCCGGTCTGCCTCGATCCGGCCGATGCGGCCGAGGCGAGCGCCGTCGCTTCGGACCGGATCTCGCACATGCCGGTCTTCGCGGACACCGAGGGGTCCGCCCGGCTCCGCTTCGACGTGCAAGTCCTGCCGACTGCGGTCCTGATCGATCGATCCGGGCGATTGATCGGATCGGCACAGGGGTCCCGAGAGTGGGATCGGCCCGAGATGCAGACGATGATCAAGATCCTGCTGTCTCAACCGTAGGAAGCTCCGGCAAGATCGATCAGTACTAACATTTAACCACGGAAAACACGGAGATACACGGAAAGAAAAGGCCAGATCAGGTCTTCCTTTTCCGTGTATCTCCGAGTTTTCCGTGGTTCATTTCTGATCTTCCAGGAGCCGCGATCGGCGGCCAGGTTCCTCGATTCACCATGGCTTTGTCGCCAGCCAGACCGGCTGGGTGAAGGCCCCGTTGCAGGCGATGTCCCAGGCTTCGACGCGGACCCACGTCCGTCCTCGAAGGTCTGGACTGACGCTCAAGGTCTTCTTGCCGAATTCGTCTGCGTCGCTGCAATCGATCCGCTCGCGATAAACCCGCGAGCCATCCCCGGAGATCACCTCGACGAACTTGAGCGGGAACGTCCAGCGGAGGTCGATGTGGACCTCGGGGCGGTCGCCGGACTGTAGTCTTACCGTAGACCCGCTCGGCTGTCCTTGCACCGTGAACTCGGGGATCAGCACCTCGCCCGTGGTCGTGAAGAATCGCCCGCCGCGGACGGCGTCGAGCACGGGCTGCCAGCTCTCGTCGAAGTGCGGGATGCGGTCGGGATCGAGCCGGACGTAGTTGATGTTCATGTGGCCGTAGAGCTCATGAGTGTGGTCGATTTTGAAGACGTCGGCCTCGCCGAGCAATTGTTTCTTCTGGCCCCAGTTGGCCATGTCGTCGAGCAGATCCAGGGCCCGTCGGCCGAGTCGGTCTTGCGAGAGGTCGGCGGGCATCGCCTTCCACGCGGCGCCCAGCCATCGGTCGGAGAGGTAGAAATCCTCGAGGCGGAAGAGGTCGGGCGTCCAGCTCGAGCCCTTGATCCGCGGGTGCGAGGTCCAGGCCAGGCCGCCCTCGCGCTTCAGGAGCTCCTGCATATCGGCGCCGTCGCCGACGTGGTAGACCCGCCCGAATGGGGGCATCTCCTCGACGAACGGCTGGCCGGGGGCGCGCTTCATCGTCCAGTAGACGGGCCTCGGGAACAGGTATTCCCAGTGGCCAGGACGCTTGCCGGCGTCGGACAGGCCGAGGTGGATGTTGGCCTCCTCGCCCGGGAGAAACAGGAGCGTGTCGTCCGAGAGCCGCCGGCACTCGTCGAACATCGCCTGCATCTCCGGCAGCCGGAGCGGGCCCGCGTCCTGCGGATGGCCGTCGCCGTGGAACTCGGCCAGGTGGACGACCTCGACGCCCATCGCCTTGAACATCCCGACCAGGTCGGGCGTTGTGCGCGGGCCGCCCTGGGCCTTCTCCTTCATCGCGGCCACGGCCGTCGCCATGTGCCAGTGGCTCGTCAGCTTGCGATGGCGCGGAAGGTCGGGAAACCGATCGCCGTTGGTGTATCGGAGGACTTTCTTGAAGGCGTCCTCCGCCTTGCCGTCGGAGAGCAAGTAGAAGACGCCGAGTCGCTGATCGGTGCCGGGCGGTGCGTTGAACCACGGGACGTATGAGCCCCCGCCTGTCTCCGACTGGCGGATGCCGAAGCCGGAGCGATCGTCGAGGCCGCGGTGGTCCTTGCCGTACCAGACCGTGCGGAGATTGTCCGTGAGGTCGCGCGGGGAGAAGAACTGGTGGGGCGGCGGGAAGCACGCGATCGATCCGGCCGGGGTCTCCGCGATCAGGGTGCGATGCCGCACGGCCAGATGTCGATCCGTCTGCTCCGAGGCCGGCCGATCGCGGTGGAGTTTCCCTTCCGTGTCCATCCAGGCAAAGCGGACCACCTTGCTCGACTCGGACAACGCCAGGCCGGTGTCGTAGAGGATCGCGCGTCGATCCTCCTGCGTGTGGATGACCATCTCGACGTGAATCAGCGAGCTGCGCGGTAGAACGTGATCTGAAGCTCGCCGGAAAAACTCCCGATTGCAACCTCGCCGATCGCCACCGTGGTGCGATGTCCGTGGCTGGTCACGCCGACCTGCTTGATGTCGAGCTTCGATCGGTAACTCTGAAAGGGCCGGTTGGCGGGCGTGTCGAAGAAGGTGTTGAAGACGCTCATGCCCGGCGGCCGGCCCGCGGGCGCCTGTCGCGAGCCGACCAGCAAGAACGTGACGGGATCGATGCCTTCGAGAAGTGCTCGTGCGTTCCCGTCGGTCCTGGCGACCATCCCGATGGATCGGATGAGCGGCTGGCCGGTTTGCAAGTCCAGGATGAGCCGGCCGGACTCTTTCGATTCCATCGGCCAGTCCACGATGATGCGATCGCCGTCGCGCCGTACGGCGACGCCGCTATCCGCGCGGTAGCCGGACAGATCGATGGACGGCTCCGCTGCGAACAGCCTGGAATCGATCGCGACCATCCCGACCAGGAGCGTGAGTGTCGTGAACCACAGGCGAGACGAGACCATGGGCCGGATCCTCTCGATTCACGGATCGGAATTCAAGATTTGTCGCCTTTATCTGATCCGCGATCTCCGTAGTTCAATCCTGGGATTGGTCTTCGATTGCGGCTCAGCCGCGGATCATCCGAGCGATGAATCGGGCATCGCAGTCGTGGAGATGCGGCCAGACGGCGAGGGTGCCATTGGTCGTGGCCTCCTCCAGCGGATGAGGGAACGGTTGCAGGTGGAAGTCGGGATGGGCGGCGAGGAAGGCGTCGACCACCCCGGACGTTTCGGCCCGGGTGAGCGTGGCGACCGTATAGACCAGCGTCCCGCCCGGCTTGACGCGCGAGCCGACCGACGCCAGGGCATGCGTCTGCCGGGTCGCGAATCCGCCGATCTCGTCCGTGGTGACGGTCCAGCGCACGTCGGGGTGTCGGCGCCAGGTCCCGACGCCCGAGCACGCGGCGTCGAAGACCACGCCATCGAAGCTGGCGGCCTTGCCCACGGGGTGATGACCATCCCAGATCTTCGTGGTGATGTTGTGCAGCCGGCTGGCGCGGAGTCGGAGGGCTGTATCGTGTCGACGCCGCTCGGCCTCGAAGGTGCAGACGACGACTCCCTTGCCGCGCATGATCGCGGCCAGGTGCATGGCGTGCAGCCCGTTGAATGCCTCCCCGCGGACGTCCCACCACCGCTCGCCGGGGTCCGGGTCGCAGACCAGGCCGACCAGCTGCGAGGCGAGATCCTGGACGACCAGGTGACCCGATTTGTAGGAGGGGAATTCGGTCAAGTCGGTGTCGGGCGGGAGCTTGGCCGCGCTGGTCAACTTGCGATGGATCCACGGCTTCAACCCTGGGCGCGAACCTCGCTCCAGATGGCTTTCTCGTCGCCGCCGCGTATGCCGGCCCAGACGGCCGGGGGCACTTGCACAGCGGCCAGGAACTCGAGCTTGCGGGCCTTGGGCGTCCCGTCGCCGGGCGGCACCGGTATCTGATCCCGGATCCAGGCGGGGAAGAGCAGCCAGGGGTCGGCGTTGGCCGGTCGTCCGGCCAGCCATCGCTTCAAGCCGCCGGCTCGGGCCGTCCAGCTCGGGGCGTCGCCGACGGGGACCAACCCGTCGATCGGTCGGCCGACCCGCTCGGCCCACACCCGTGCGAACGCAGTGACCTCCGGATTATCCAGGAGCGAGGCCAGCAATAGCTGGTCCTCCGGACGATTCAGGCGGAGCGGCTCGATCCAGCCCCACCATCGCATGAGTGCGCGGAGGCTCTTGATGATCCCCTCGCGGTCCTTGGCGTTGCGGATCTCGCGCTTGCCTTCGAAGGCCTCGGACACGGCCGTGGCCAGTCGACGGCGGTCGTGGATGATCGCCCGGACGACTTTGGGCGCGATCGCGGCCGCCAGCTCGGCGGCCGGTGCGACGGTGGGTCGAATCGTGGGCCGGTGGCTGAGGCTCCGTGTCCGCTTCGGACGCACCTCATTCCCGTGCGAATCCTTCTGGGACGTTCGTCCTGAAGCCTTCCCGCCGGGTGCGGGGGGGCGGATCGTCGTCTGTCGGCTGTTGGGTCGTTTCATCGGGGCTGTCGCTATGTTCCTGGCCGGTTTGCAGTGCGGGCGGAATCCAGCGGCCGGGCTCGGTCCGACCGGCCCGCTTCGGCCTCGCTTCTAGTTATATCCGATTCCGCGATTAGACGCAGGTAAATGCGGCGGAATCGACATCGCGGTGGCGCGGGGCGTGGTCGCACAAGGCTTCTGTGTATCACCCCACTTGACGGATGCGAAGGTCCGCGCAGGTCATCTGGTAGCTGGCTTCCAGATCGAGGGGCACGGAGAAGTCGGGGGCGATCCATAAGGGGAGGGTCGGCAGGGGCTGGGCCAAGGCAAGCGACGCCGGCCATAACTGAAGTTGTTGCGGTTCCTCCTCACGGCCCACGGCTCGATAGGAAACCGCCGAGAGGCTCGACGGCGGCATCGCGGCCGCGCTGGCATCGATCCCAAGGAGGGACAGGATGGTACCGTTCATGTCGGCTCTTCGCGTGGTGACGGTGTCCACGACCACGACACTACTACCCTGCTGCAGGTAGCCAACACACTCGACCGCGAAAGCCTGCCGAGCCGCGAGTCGGTCCTTGTTCCGGGGGCTGAGCAACTCGATCGCGGCAGCAAGCCGCGGATCGCCGTCGTCGACAAACACCTGGACCTCGACACCATCGACCGCGGGCAAATCCACGGCGACCGCAAGGGCCGGGGCCGGCGCCGCCCACGTCTGCGACCAGGCCGTATCGCTGGCTGGCAGAGGTGCCCCTTGTTCGCGCAGCGCGGCCACGTCGATCTCGATGGGACCGTCGCGATCGACGAGGGGGACGGCGTAATAGCCCGGGGGCAAGACATCCTGGTTGAGCAGTCGGGCCATGGCCGCGGCCCAGGCCCCGTGGAAACTCCGCCAGGGGTGCGTCCGGTTCAGAGGCGGGTTGAAGTGGTCCAGCAGTGGCATTGGAGGCCCTTCTCGCTCATGCGGCTCGACTCGCCGACCTTGGTTCATACCCTTCATTCGCTTCCTCCCGGCGTAGGGATGAGGCTTTGGTGTTGGGCACGCTCATAAGTTTTCGTTCAGAATGCGCAGCATGCGGACAAAGCTGGGCAGGTGGGGCTTGAGCACCTCCGGGTCGAGCTCGCCCAGGACTTCAAACGACCTCTTACCCTTGGCATAGGCGTTCGAGCACTTCTCGGTCGCATTGACGAACCTGGTCTGAACGTCGTGACGTGTCCGTGATTCTACGTTCACAAGCGGCGGCAGGGCCGACGTTCGCAATTTCCGGCCGTAGTGCCGGGCCAGAGCCACCCGGTTGACGATGATCCAGGTCTCCATGCACGTTGTCATCTGCAGCACTTGCGAGTTACTCGTGCCGGGTGGCCGGTCCCAGCCGTCCCGGGCTTTCAAGTGGGCCCAGGCCGCCTCGATGTCGGCCATAGGGTCTTCACTATCTATCAGCATCGCCACATGTTCGCCGACGATCTTGGTCTTGTGAGTGGTCTCGAAGTGGTCCAACGTGGCACCCCGCCCGCCGCAGGCAACCAGCCTCGGCATCCGCCCGGCGAAGCCACACTTCGCCAGGAGCTTGCGGAACCCTTGGCGGCAGCGAATCTTGAGTTGGGTGGAGTCGCCGCCCCCTTCCAGATAGATCGTGCTCACCAGCGGGTCCCCCCAAGCTGGCCGTCCATCCACAGCCGACCGAGGCGGTATTTCTCCAACCATACGGCCAGGGCGTCCGGGTCGGGCCGCCGTAGCATTGTTAGCCCCTCGTGTTTTTCGCACACGACGACCGCGCCAGGACGCTCCGTGAGCGCATCCACCAGGATTTCCGAGTGCGTCGTTACAATGAGTTGGGTCCGTTCCGACGCGGCCATCAGAAGGTCGGCGACTTTCGGCAAGATATCCGGGTGCAGCCCGAGTTCCGGCTCTTCGATGCCGATCAGCGGCGGCGGCTCCGGGTCGCACAAGATCGCCAGCAGACACAGGTAACGGACCGTGCCGTCTGAGAGCCGCGTCGCTGGGATCGAAAAGTCGCCCTCCATAAAGAACACCTGGACCGTGCCGCCCTCGATGCTCACGTCGAAATCGGTCAACCCTTCGTATAGGTCCGCCAGGCCGGCGAGCAGGGCTGCCTTCGTCTTAGACTGCCGCCGCAGGCGGTTGAGGAACATTCCGAGATTCGAGAAATCCTCTTCCAAACGGTCGGTACGCAAGTCGGACTTCTGTGGCTCGCGAAACACCGTGTTCCGGCCGAACGACCACTCCCGGTAGAGCCGGATCCGGTCATAGATAGTCGCCAGGCAGGTGATTTCCGGGAAGTTTTCCGGATCCTGTCGCTGAGCTAGGATGGATGCGTCCGCCGCGACGTTGTGCCGGTTCAATGCCCGTTTCTTGCCGCTGACGGTGTTGATCACCGGCCGGCCGTGGCCGTATTGGTAAAACAGGTCCGGCTTACTCTTGCCCTTGGCCGGCCGTTCGTTCTCGATCCGCTCGTCCTCGAGTCGGAACGACTGCTGCTGCTTCCGCAAGGCTACGCTATGCCGCAACGGCGGACCGTCGGGGCGAGTCACCACCGCTTCTATAGAGGCCGGCTCGTTGGGTCGGCCCTTCCAGATCCACTCGCCGATACCCCCGCCGCCGGCGATCACCGGCCGGAATCCCTCACGATTCGGGCACGTGCGGAGCAGGGCAATCGCTTCCAGCAGATTGGACTTCCCGGAGCCACTCGGCCCGATCAGGACGTTGAGGCCATTCAGCTCCAACGGCTCGTGATCCGGTCCGAACGACAGGAGGTTGCGTGGCGTGACCGAGTTCAATACACGTGGACCGTTCTGGTCTGTCGCCTTCATCGACATCTCCGCGCGTTACGGTCGCGGGCCTGAACCGCTGCCTTTCCGTTTGTGCTTCAAGCCTTTCGCGACATACACCTCTTGCCCCGTGAAGGGGCCGATGCCGGCGTGAAAGATGCAGGTGGCGATGTCGCTGGCGAACTACATAAGGAACAATATCATGCTCCGGCGCCGGCCATGGCATGTTTCATCTCGGCGGTGCGAGCCATGTCGAGCGGTGTCGCCCCGCGCCGGTCCGCCGCGAACGGATCGGCCCCGTGTCGAACGAGAAGCCGGACGATCTCGATCTGACGGCAGTTCACGGCCCGGCGCAACGGTGTCTCCTTCCTGGCGTCGAGTGCGTCGATGGTTGCGCCATGGTCGAGCAATGCCTGCGCTACCGAAACGTAGCCCCGGCGCGCGGCTTGGTGCAACGCCGTCCCCCGAGTGGGACCGCTCGCGACATCAACGGTCGCGCCTGCGGCGAGAAGCACGCGGGCCACTTCCCCCGTCGAGGCGCGGTAGAGAGGCGTATGGCCCTCCGCCTCCTTGGCATCGGGGTCGGCCCCCGAGCGAATGAGCACCGCCGCCAGCTCGGCCTCGCCGACCCTCGCGGCGTCATGGAGCAAGGTTTGGCCGCGCAAACCCAGCAGCCGCACGCAAGAGCGGTCGCGCTCGACCTCCGCGATGAACCGGTCGCGTGTCGCCGCCCGCAAGTTGGCGTGGAAGGACGAATCCGGTCCGATCAACCGAGATACACCGGTGTACGCCTCCATCATCGCCTGAAGGTGGCGAAAGCGACCCAGTTCATCTCCCTCATCGGGGTCGCAGTCGAGGTTGCGGTGCGCGAGCAGACACTCGATCACCTCGAGCGGTTTCACCTGCTCGGACCGGCGGCCGAAGCGTCGGTCCGCACGACCCGTTGGATCGAGCCACTCGGCGAGTGCGTGGCTCATGAGTACCGCGTGGGGAACCAAACGCAGAGGAAGCATGGACCGCAGGAGAGCAAGATCGCTGCACGAGACGGCGTCGAAGAGGTTCTCGACCCCCGTCATCCGGTTCCACTGTTCCGCCAGCCGCGCATCGAACCGGTCGGTTCCACCCGGGCAGGGCACCTTCTCTGGCGTCTCGCCCGTGTTAACGAGCGACCTGGCGCCAAATTCGAGGTGTGCGAGGAGCAGACCCGCCTCGGCGGCCGGGATCCCCACCTCCCGCACGGCCGCCTTCATGTTGGCGAGCCAGGCGTCACGCGCACGGGCGTCGATGGCGAACGGCATGTGTCGGCGGCGGAGCCGGGCGGAAGGAAGGTCGTAGACCGGAGGTCCGCCCAACCAGGTTGTCATGAAGTCGGTTAGGGCATGGATCGCGCAGGTGAGCGTCTTTCCGTAGAGCGGGCGGATAACTGGATCGCGATCCACTCGCGCATAGAATGCAGCGACCAAACGCTCCACCTTTTCGGCACCAATGCGTTCGTAAAGCGATGCTTCCGGGCGGGCACCGGCTTTGACGCCGCGAACTGGCGGGGAAGTACTCTTCGTCATTCCGGCTTCCACCAAAGGGTCTACGAAATACGCACTACCATTTTGTCGGACTTTTGTTCTCGGCGAGGAAGTTCGGATCTTGCGAAACGGCTCCACCGTCGCCTCGCATTAAGAGCCGGAATACCAGGACGTGCGTAACAAAGAGCAGTGGCACCGCAACGGTAGGGATGAAAAAAGCGGCCCCCAATTGGCCCGGCTTGATCCCGACACCGATCAGACCCTGATAAAAGGCGTAGAGCAGATCCGCAACCCCCCAAAGGTTGAACGCCCAGACCAAGCCGATCCCGAACTTACTCGCTAGCCCCGCAAGAGCGACCAGCGCGAGGACCGCGGCGATGAGATCTCCGTACGCCGCCGGGCGTGCGAACCCGGCCGGTAAATCTGGCGAGACAACGCCGGGTACCAGGAAGGCCAAGCCGATGAACCGAAAGCTGTGAACGAGGAGCAGCAACCGAAGGGCGCGGCTCCGTGGTAGGGGGCGAAGTGCCGGCCAGACGTATTGCGCCGCGATGGTCCCCCAGACGACGAGGCCGAGGCCGACACAGATTCCGAATATGGCAAGCACACGCACTAGGAGCCGCCTTCGCACCCATGGTTTTGTTGCCGAAAGTCACGTCACCACTGCTCGGCAATGGCAGCGAACCCTGAGAGAATTACGAATTAATTCAAAGCCTGAATCGTCAAGGATTTATGTATTCGCAGTCCGGAATCCGCGATCTGTAATCCAATTCTCTCACAAGCTATGAGTCGAGTGATCGGTCTCTTGTTCGTGAGCGATTCGTGGCTCGAGGTCACTGGCCGGGTTTCTTCTTTCGCATTTCTTGCCGTCTCTGGTGTGATTTTCGCCCTGGACGGTAACCCGTCGATTGCTGCGCGGGGATCTGGTGGACGTACTTATCCTCACCCAACGATTCGTTTGCCTTCTCCATCCGCGCACGCAGGGCTTCCTTGGGCGGTTGGGCCGGGATCAGGCAGTCGCACCCGCTTCCGATGAGATCACCCCGCCCGGCCTTGAGCAGGGCCTCCCGCACCATAAAGTAGTTCTCGGGCTTGAAGAATTGCATCAACGCCCGCTGCATCTTCCGGTCCCGCAAGCCTTTCGCGACGTAAACCTCTTGCCCCGTGAAGGGGTCGATGCCAGTGTGAAAGATGCAGGTGGCGATGTCGAACGGCGCCGGGATGAAGTCCTGGACCTGGTCGGGCCGGTGGCCGTTCCGCTTGAGGAAAAGAGCCAGGTCGATCATCGCGTTCAGGTCGCTTCCCGGGTGGGAGGCGATGAAGTACGGCACCACGTACTGCTTCTTGCCCGCCCGGCCGCTGGCCGCCTGGAATGCCCTGGTGAAACCCCGGAAGTCGTCGCCGTCGGGCTTCTTCATGAGGCGGAGCACGTTCGAATCCGTGTGCTCGGCGCGACCTTCAGATGGCCGCCGACGTGGTGTTTGGCCAGCTCATCGAGGTATTCCGGCGACTTCTGGGCCAGGTCCATCCGGATGCCCGAGGCGACGAACACCTTGTCAATCCCGGGCACCTCGCGACTCTGTCGCATCAGGTCCACGAGCGGGCCGTGGTCGGTCCCCAGCAGCTTGCAGACCTTGGGGTGGACGCACGACAGCCGCTTGCATTTGACCTCGACCTCGGGTCGGGTGCATCGCATCTGGTACATGTTGGCCGTCGGGCCGCCGATGTCCGAGACGACCCCGGAGAACTGGGGATCCTGCCCCATCCGCTTCAGTTCGCCCAGGACCGACTCGGGCGATCGCGACTGGATCGTCCGACCCTGGTGCGCCGTGATCGAGCAGAACGTGCAGCCGCCGAAACAGCCGCGCATGATCGTCACCGAGTCCTTGACGACCTCATACGCCGGGATCTTCTGCCCCTTGTACATCGGGTGCGGCCGTCGCGTGTACGGCAGCCCGTAGATCCGGTCCATATCGTCCTGGCTGACCGGCAGCGGCGGCGGGTTGCAGACGACCGCCTGACGGTCGTGGAACTGGACCAGCCGTTTGGCGTTGAGGGGGTTGGTCTCCTGGTGGATGATCTTGGTCGCCGTGGCGAATCGGTACTTGTCGGTCTTGACCTCCTCGAACGATGGGAGCACCAGCGCGTCCTCGGGGGCCGACTCGCTGGCGCCCAGGGCGTAGGCGACCCCGCGCATATCGCGGAGATCCTTGACCGACTCGCCTGCCGCGAGCCGCCGCGCGATGGTGACGATCTGATGCTCGCCCATGCCGAAGACGACCAGGTCGGCCTTGGCGTCGAGCATGATCGCGCGCTTGACGGTGTCGCTCCAGTAGTCGTAATGCGCCAGCCGGCGGAGCGAAGCTTCGACGCCGCCGGCGATGATCGGCGCGCCGGGGAAGGCTTCGCGGCGCGCTGGCAATAGGGGATGGTGGCGCGATCCGGACGCAGGCCGATCTGTCCGCCGGGCGAATAGGCGTCGTCGTTGCGGACCTTCTTGTTGGCCGTGTAGTGGTTGATCATGCTGTCCATGTTGCCCGCGCTGATGCCGAAGAACAGCCGGGGCCGCCCGAACTGTCGCCAGGGCGCGGCACTCCGCCAGTCGGGCTGGCTCAGGATTGCGACCCGGTAGCCGGCCGCTTCGAGCACGCGGCCGAGGATCCCCATCGCAAACGCGGGATGATCGACGTACGCATCGCCGGTGACGAACACCACGTTCAACGTAATCCCAGCCGCGACGGTCCATCTCGCCCCGGCTGGCCGGCAGGTGCGGACGCTCGGGGGTTACCACCGGCAAGGCCGGGAGCATCGTGGGCGCGACGTTGGGATCGATCATGGTAGAGCAAGGAGCGGTCATCGAGTGCAAGGTCTCATCGGGATCGATGGAAGTTCCATCGCTCGGTGGTATAGCTTCGCTTCGAGCGATCTTCCTGTTTTCATTCTATCCGCCCGGGCGGCCGATGAATACTTGCACCCGAAGCCGCAAGGCCGTTCGGCCGTTCGTCGCGAGTGTAATTGAACGATGACCAATCAGAGCAACTCGCCCGTCCAGTCCGGCTCGAGGCGACGCATCAACGCGCGGTCGTCGCGCCGGGTCATCTTGCACTTCTGGTAGACCTCATGGGCCCTTGCCAGTCTGTCGCGGTCGAGCGTGACACCAAGTCCGGGTCCGGGAGGTACTTGCATCGCCCCGTCCCGGATTGCGAGCCTGGGCCCTTCGATGATATCGACGCCGTCGACCAGCCAGGGATAATGTGTGTCGCTGGCGAGGGTGAGCTCGGGGATCGACGCGGCCAGGTGGATCATCGCGGACATGGTGATGCCGGCGTGGCTGTTGCTGTGCTGGCTGAGCGTCCACCCGGCCGTGCGAGCGATCGGTCCCAGGGCCTGGCAGCCGGCGAATCCCCCGAAGTAATGGTGGTCGCAGAGCAAGACGTCGATCGGGTGGAGGCGGAAGGCTTCGGGGATGTGCGGGAACTGGGTCACGCACATATTCGTGCTCATCTTCAGGCCGGTGGCCTGCCGCACCTCCGCCATCGCCGCCTGTCCCGCCACCGGGTCTTCGTAATACTCCATGGTGAGCCTGGCGATGTCCTTGCCGATCCGGATGGCCGTCGCGGTCTTCCAGCGAGCGTTGGGATCGATCCTCAGCCTGGCCGCGGGGCCGAGCCGCTCGGCCATCGCGAACAGGCTGTCGCGTTCGACCTCGGGGGCCAGGACGCCGCCCTTGAGCTTGAAGACGCGGAATCCCCACCGGTCGCGGAATTGCGCCGCCATCGCGGCCATCGACTCGGCCGAGCGGACCTCGCCCCAGGAATCCAGCGCCCGTTCGCCTCGGCCTCGCGAGTCGGCGAGGTGCGGATCCGCCAGGATCACCGGATGGTCGGCCGCGTATCGGTAGAACAGATAGGCCGCGAATTCGACCGAGTCGCGCACCGGGCCGCCGATCAGCTCGCAGAGGCGACGGCCCGTCGCGCGGCCGCAGGCGTCGAGGCACGCCAGCTCGATCCCGGCATAAACGGCCATGCCCAGACTTTGCAACTCGTGGGCGCGTTTCCGGTAGGCGAAGGCGTTCTGACCGACCATGAGCTCCGCCGTCTTGCGGACCGCGGCCATCACGCCCTCGCCGCCGGGGATCTCGCCGATGCCGACGATCCCACCGTCGGTCTGCAACTCGACCACGTTTCGCAGGAAGTAAGGCCCGTGGCAGCCGCTGGACGCCAGCAAAGGTGGGTCGGGCAATGCGATCGGCGTGACCTTCACGCCGGTGATCGTCAGGCGGTCTTTCGCAGTGACGACGGCTCCAGCCCGCCCGGGTGGCCCCGATCCGCCGGCCAGAAGTCCCCCGCCCGCCATGCGCAGCCAGTCCCGACGATGCAGCCGCATGGTACTACCCCCGCCGCATGGCCCGATCGATGTCGCGCTTGGCATCCCGAGACTTGACGGCCTCGCGCTTGTCGAACGTCTTGCGGCCCTTGGCGATGCACAGCTCGACCTTGGCGATCCCCTTCTTGAAATAGAGCGACAGCGGGACCAGGGTGTACCCCTTCTCGCTCGCCTTGATCTTGAGCTTGTTGATCTCGCGACGGTGGAGCAGCAGCTTGCGCGGTCGCTTGGGGACGTGGTTCATCCGGTTGGCCTGGACGTACTCGGGGATGTCGCAGCCGAGCAGCCAGACCTCGTCGCGGTTGACGTCCCCATACGCATCCTCGAGGTTTGCCTTGCCGTTGCGCAGACTCTTGACCTCGGTGCCGGTGAGGACGATCCCCGCCTCGACCTTCTCCAGGAGGTCGAAATCGTGGTGCGCGCGCCGGTTCCGCGCGACGACTTTGATCCCCAAGTCGTCTTCCTTCTTGGCGGCCGGCTTCGCTTTCTCGGCTTCCTTTTTCTTCGCCATTGTGCGCACGACCACCACAAGAATTGCCAATCGACCGGCCTGAGCGCCGACGTCGTATCGTGAACGAATGATAAAGGGCGGCCACGCCAGCGACAAGGGGACGGGGCGATCGATTTCACAAACCGGGTTCGCGGTCGAGGTCCGCCAGCATCTCCGCGATTGTCCGCTTCGTGACCGGATCGATGGCCGTCGCTGCGACCTCGGCCAGCGGCCCCAGGACGAAAGGGCGCCCCGAATACCGCGGATGCGGCACGATCAACGCCTCCGAGTCGATGATGCGATCATCGAAGAGCAGCAAATCCAGGTCCAACGTCCGTTCGCCAAACCGAACCGTCCGGACACGGCCGAACCGCGTCTCGATCCCCTGGAGGACACGAAGCAGGTCGAGAGGTTCGAGGGTCGTCTCCAGCACCGCGGCCGCGTTGAGATAGTTCCCCTGTCCGGACGGACCACCGACCGGCTCGGTCTCGTGGTACGAGCTCACTTCGCGGACGAGGATCCCCGGGGTTGCCGTCAAGGCCGCGATCGCACCATCGAGCACGGCGCGGCGGTCGCCCAGATTGCTACCCAGTCCGACGAAGGCGATGGACGACATGCGCGCTTCTAGAGTTTCAGCTTGCCGATGCGCTCGACGGCCTCGAGCAGCCGCGGAGTCTCGACGGTCAGGGCGGCGCGGATGTAGCCGTCGGCGGTGCGGCCGAAGCCGATGCCCGGCGTGGTCACGACGTCGGCCTCTTCGAGCAATCGCGTACAGAGTGCGGCCGACGTGTAACCGTCCGGACAAGGCATCCAGACGTAGAAGGTCGCCGGGGGTGTGGGGACATCCCAGCCGATCTTGCGCATCGCGGACACGAACGCGTCGCGGCGTTCCTTGTAGAGGGCGCGGATTGGGGGGGTCAGGGTCTGGTAGGCGTCGAGGGCCGTCTTGCCGGCGAACTGGACCGCCGTGAAGATGCCCGAGTCGACGTTCGCCTTCACCTGGCCGAGCGCGGCGATCAACGGGGCGCCGCCGATGGCGAACCCGACGCGCCAGCCGGTCATGTTGAAGGTCTTGGAGAGGCTGTGGAACTCGATCGCGAGGTCTTTCGCGCCGGGTATCTCGAGGATGCTCGGCGGGAGCTCCTCGTAATACATCTCGTTGTAGGCGGCGTCCTGGGCGATCACGAGGCCATGCGCCGGGCCAGCTCGACGACCTTCTCGAAGAATGGACGGTCGGCGACCCCGCCGGTCGGGTTATTGGGGTAATTGAGGAACATCAGTCGTGCTAGGGCGTAGACATCGGCGGGGATCGCATCGAGGTCGGGACGGAACCCAAGCCGGGGCTCCAGCGGCATGCTGTAGACGTCCGCGCCGGCGAACATGCTGCTGGACCGATAGACCGGATAGCACGGGTCGGGGACCAGGCTGATGTCGCCCGGGTTGAGCACCGCCAGCGGGAGATGGGCGATCCCCTCCTTCGAGCCGATCAGCGGCAGGATTTCGGTCTCGGGATCGAGGTCAAGGCCATACCGCTGCTTGCAAAACGCGGCGATCGACCGCCTCAGCTCGGGCGCTCCCTGGTCGAGCGCGTACTGGTGGAACGCCGGATTCTCCGCGTTCTGCTGGAGGCTCCGGATGATCGGCTCGGGCGTCGGCCGGTCCGGGTCGCCGACACCGAGGTTGATCACGTCGCGACCGGCGGCGATGGCGGCCTTCTTCTTCTTGTCGATCTCGGCGAACAGGTACGGCGGGAGCTTCCGCAGTCGTTCCGACTTCACGAATGGGGTCATTTGTCCGTTGTCCGTAGTCCGTTGTCCATCGGTTCTCGTGGCTAACTTACATCGCGATGTCTCAACAGGAAAGCCATGGTTCTCGAATGCCTGTCTCCGGCTTCGAGCCAACTTACCCGGTTGCGAACCACGGACCACGGACTAAGGACAACGGACAAATGGTCAGGAGGCCATGGCCTCTTCGGGGATGTTGTCGTTGGCGTACACGTTCTGGACGTCTTCGTTCTCTTCGAGGAGATCCCTGAGTTTGAGCATCTTCTTGCCGTTCTCGGCGTCGAGATCGACCGAGGTTGTCGGGATGTAGCTGGTCTCGGCGCTCTCGGTGGCGATCTTCGCGTCCTCGAGGGCCTTGCGGACGGACTCGTAGCCCTTGGGGTCGCAGGTGACCTCGAAGAGGCCGTCGATGAACTGGACGTCGTCGGCGCCGGCCTCGAGGGCGACTTCCATGAGCCGGTCCTCCTCGACGTGCTTGGCGTCGACGACGAAGAGCCCCTTGTAATTGAAGAGATAACTGACGCAGCCGGTGGCGCCGAGGTTGCCGCCGGCGGCCTCGAACACCCGACGGAGATCGCCGGCCGTGCGATTGCGGTTATCGGTCAGCGCCTCGCAGAGTACGGCGACGCCGCCGGGGCCGTAGCCCTCATAGACCACTTCTTCGAAATTCTCGGCGGTCAGCTCGCCGGTCGCCTTCTTGATCGACCGCTCGATGTTATCCTTCGGCACACTGAACGACCGGGCCTTATCGATCGCGTAGCGGAGCCGCATGTTCCCCGACGGATCGCCGCCACCGGTGCGCGCGGCCACGTAGATCGCGCGGCAGAGCTTCGTGAACAACTTCGCCCTCTTGGCGTCGACCAGCCCCTTGCGATGGGCAATATTCGCGGAATGGGAATGTCCTGCCATCTCTCTCCTCTTAATTGGTCATCAGTCATTGGTCATTAGTTCAAATGCATGGCCTCTGGCGAATGTCTTCGCCGCGTTCCGGCCCGGTCTTCTCAGCCCGATTGGCAACAAGGCAGAGCTGCCAATGACTGATGACCAACGACTGATGACCAATGACCAGATCAGGGGGACTGGCTCGAAGACGGTTTGGCCGACGGGATCAGCTTCCGGAGGGATTCGAGCTTCTTCTTGATCTCGCCGGTACGCCGATTGGGCGGGATGGCCGCTTCGCAGGCCTCGATGGCCTTGTGCCAGCAGTCCTGGGCCTTCTCCGTCTCGTGGAGCTTGAAGTAGACATCGCCGAGGTGCTCGAAGATGGTGGGGTCGAGGGGATAGCCCTGGCGTTCGATCGACGCCTTCATCTTCTCCTCGGCCTTCTTGAGGTTCTCGAGCGCCTCCTTGACCTTGCCCTGCTTGAAGAGGACCCAGCCCATGCTGTCGAGGTATTCGAATTGCTCGGGCCGCTCCTGCAACGCCTTGCGGATCATCGCCTCGGCCTTGTCGAGGTTCTTGCCCTGCTCGGCATAGAGGTAGCCCAGGTCGTTGTTGGGCCCCGCATCGTCCGGGTCGCGCTGGAGGACGAGCTCGAGCTCGGCCTCTCCCTTGGCGTAATTGCCCATGTTGACATAGGTGACCGAGAGCTTGGAATGGACGCGGCCGACCATCTCCTCGTCGTCGCCGTGCCGCTTCAGGAGGCCCTCGTAGATCTTGATGGCTTCTTCGTTCTTGCCGAACCGGGAGAGCTGGTCGGCCAGGCTCTCTTCGAAGGCCGGGTTCCTGGGCTCTTTCGCGGCCAGGTCGCGGAGGATGCGGAGGGCGTCGTCGATCCGGCCGACGTCGCTCAAGACGCTGGCCAGCAGGAGCTGGCTCTCGGAGTCGGTCGCCTTGATCGTCATGGCCTCGGCGAGGGTCGCCAGGGCGGCGTCGCGTTTGCCGGCGCGGCGCTGGTCATCCGCGAGGAAGGCGAGGGTGCCGACCGATTTCTGGGCGGGATACTTCGCGAGCATCTGCTCCAGGGTCGCTGCGGCCTCGGCGAACTGGCCCATCCGCCGCTGGGTGAAGGCGATCTCCTCATAGGCCTGCGCGGTGGGGGCCTGCTGGAGTAGGAGGCGATGGAGCTTCAGCAGCTTCTCGAGCCGACGGGATCGGTTTGCGGCGGAGCGATCGGGGTTGGCGAGGAACGTCAGGACCTCGTAGGCGCTCTGCGGCAGTCCGGGGGGAGTCGCCGAGAGCTGCGCGTATCCGGCGTCGAGCATGGCCTCGGCGAGGCCGTCATCGGCGGCGGCCGCCTTGAGTAGGGGCAGGATCGCTTCCAGGGCCCTCGGCTGCGCCGGGCTTCGCAGATCACCTTGAGCAGGTCGCCGGCCTTCTTCCGCTTGAGCAGCGACGCGGCCAGCGCCCGGTAGGTCTCGGGGGTCGGCCGCGTCGTCAAGAGCTCCTTGTAGAGGGCCTCGGCCTTCTCCACCTGTCCCGTCTCGCGGTAGCGATCGGCGAGGATATACTGGAGCGGCACGTTCTTGCTGTCGATCCGCGCCGCCGCCTCGAGGCGGGGTGTGATCTCCTTCTCGCGGCCGAGCGCGGTCAACACCTTGGCCAGCAGCTCATAGGACTCGACCCCTTGTGGTTGTTTCCGGATGACGCGGTCGACCAGGGTCAGGGCCTGATCGGGCTTGTGGAGCCGGAGGAGTGTCTCGGCCAGGACCATGGGGATCTGGGGGTTCTCATCATCGTAGACCATCGCTCGTTCGAGCGCCCTGGCGGCCAGCGCATCCCGCCTGGCCGTGATGAAGACCAATCCGAAGTTCAGGTAGGCCACGGAGGGCTCGTTGCCCAGGATCCGCGACAGGTCGACCGGCGAGAGGCGGTTGGCCGACTTGTCATCGAGGCCGTCCATGACCTTGGCGTAGGCATCGGCGGCCTTGTCGAACTGCCGCAGCCGCGTGTAATAGAGCCTGCCCAGCTCGAACTCGGCCAGGAGGCGGCCGGGCGCGTGGGCGTCGAGCTTGGGATTGGCCAGGACCTCCTTCAATAGGGCCTCGGCACCGGCCGAGTCGCTCTTCTGGGGATCCAACTGCATGAAGTATTCGAACAGGCGGCTGAGCGTATCGGTATCGCCCGGCTCCAGGGCCAGGACCTTGCGGCCGTATTCGATGGCCAGGTCGGGCCGGCCCAGCGCGCCGATATAGAGCTTGCTCAGGCGTCGGGGGATGGCGACGGAGTCCGGATCGAGCTTCGCGGCCTCCTGGAGAAGGGCGACCGAGTCGGTCCAGCGGCGCAGGTCTTCCAGGGCGCGGGCCGCGCTGTAGAGGCGTACGGCCTCGATCCGACGCCGATCGTCGACGGTCGTCGGCCGGAGCGGGACGAAAGGTTGTGGCGGGTCGTCGCCCCGCTGACTGAAAAACGCGGAGAGTTCCGACAACCTCCCCGAGAGCCGCACCTCACCCGGGGCCGCCGGCACGGCCTTCTTGGGGTCGGCGTCGCCCTTGGGTTCCGCGGACTTGGCCTGTGCCGGGGGTTCGTCGCCGGCCAACCCGGCCACCGGGCGGACCAGGCCGACCCCCGCGACTGCTAACAGGGATGTGAGGGTCACTCGAAGCCATCGAATCGACCCGCCCATGGTCTCGTCTCCTCTTCAGTACTTCCGTCGCCCGGCTGTGCGCGAAACGAGAGGACGTCCTCGATCAGGATCGATGGCGTCGCGTCGTTCAGTTGTCAACCTCGGTGGGTTGATGCCCGGTCGTCTGTTTCTTAGGCCCGAACACCCACGAGGTTATGGTATGGTATCACGTCCCGGCGAGGGCTGCCAAGACCACCAGCCATCCGTCACGGGGTTGTTACCTTCTGATGTCGGGGATGACAGGATCTTCGAGCGAGTTGATCTCGTCCCCCGCTCCCGCGTGGGGACGAGAACTCGCCGGCGGTGGCGACTCAATGGATCGAGTAGCCCTTGCGATAGTCGCGGCGGATGAACTCGTCGGCGTACGAGCAGTTCTTGGCCCGCATCCCCGCGGCATCCCATTCGATTTTCATCCCGGCCTTGAGCGCCACGACGCCCAAGAGCACCGTCTCGGTGAGCTGCGCGGCGTAGTCGAAGTTCGAGAGTGCCTTGGTGGGATCGCCGGCCTTGATCGCTTCGACCCACTCGGTGAAGTGGCCGGGCGAACGCGGCAGCTTCGGCTCGGGCTTCTTGTAGTCCTTGAACTGATCTTTCGGTAGCAGGATGTGCTCGGCGCCGTAGTCGTTCCGGGTGTAGAACGAGCCCTTCTCGCCGACCAGGACCAGCCCGCTGCCGTGGACTCGCTCGCCGGAGATCTTGTCCCGGTAGCCGCGCTTGCTCTCGGGGAGATTGTTGCCGCCGTCGTACCAGGTGAGGGTCAACGGGGCCCGGCCGTTACGCGGGCCGAACTTGGTCTTGATGATCGACCAGACGGGGTAGCTGGCGTTATCGACGATCCCCGAGGTATCCACGACCTCGACCGACTCGGGGTCGAAGAGCTCGAGGGCCATGGCGGCGATGTTGATCGTGTGGCAGGCCATGTCGCCGAGGGCGCCGGTGCCGAAGTCGAGCCAGCCCCGCCAGTTGAACGGCTGGTAGCTGGGGTGGTAGGGCCGGTCGTGGGCGGCGCCGAGGAACTCCGACCATCGGACCTTGTTGGGGATGCCCGGGGTGCCCTTGGGCACGCCCATGCCCTGCGGCCAGATCGGCCGATTGGTCCAGACGTGGATCTCCTTGATCGTGCCGAGGATCCCCGACCGGATCAGCTCGACCCCCTCGCGGAATCCGTTCTCGGCCGTGCCCTGGTTGCCCATCTGGGTGCAGAGCTTCTTCTCGGCCGCGAGGCTGCGCATCAACCGCGCCTCCTCGATCGACCAGGTCAGCGGCTTCTGGCAGAAGCAATGCTTGCCCATCCGCATCGCCATCACGCCCGCGGGTGCGTGGGTGTGGTCGGGCGTGCTGACGGTCACCGCGTCGATCTTGTCGCCCAGCTCCTCGAGCATCTTGCGGTAATCGTAGTAGATCTTCAGGCCGGGATGCTTCCCCTTCAACTGGCTGGCCATCTTGGCGAGCGTCTCCTCGTCGACGTCGCACAGGCCGACGATCTCGCCATGGCGGGCGGCGTCGAGCGTGTCGCTCTGCCCCTTGCCGCCGACGCCGATGCACGCGAATCGCACCTTCTCATTCGGTGCGGGGCGCAACTCCCGGGCATAGCCGGGCGCGCCTCCGAGCAGGAACGGGCCCGTGCCGGCCACTGCGGTCTGCTTCAAGAAATCGCGACGATCCATCTTCTTTACTCCCTGGGACTGTGGGTTCGCTGCACCTCGCCGGACCACCCGCCCCGGCCCGGATCACGCCATCATGATGTTTCATCACCTCGGTGCTGTGCTCGACGTTTCTCGCCATCAATGGTGTGCGGCAGGTACGATCGGGACGGCGTCCCGGCGGGGGTGGACCGCTCAACGCCTCTGATCAGCGTCGAGGACAGCACCGACGACATCAAGAACCCACCCAGCATGACGGACCGAACGCCCGTCCGCAACCGGGTATCGATCATTAGCCCGAGGGCGCCGACTCGGCTCATCGACCCCATCCGCTGGCCTGCGGATCCGAAGGGTCCTCGGACCGCCGCGAGACGGATCGATCGCGATCGGCCAAGGTGCGTCGGTGGCGGCTGTCCGGCCAATTCCTCGGGGCGATCGGCCGGGTCGCTCAGAGGGGTCTCGCCAGAGACATCTCCGTTTTCGGGGTCATTCGAACCGAAATCGTCCAGTTGACACTCGAGTCGAACCGACCGGGATCGACCGAGCCCGGATCACCTCCTGTGGTGCGATGCGCCCGCCAGGTCGGTCAGGGCGAGATCGAGCGCGTGATACGTCCCCGGAATTGGGACGGGCTCCGTATCCAGGGCCGAATTGGCCCACCAATCCGTATCCAGGGTGCCGATGGCGGCGATAGTCGAGGCCGCTGGCCGATGCAATAAGACGAGTCGCCCGGAAATCGGGATGGATCGGCCGACGGCCATCCCGCTCGCCGTGAGGCTCACCGATTGCACAGAGGCCATCGTCGATGGGGTTAACAGGAACGCGTGCTCCACGCCATTGATCGTCCCTCCACCGACGATCTGCCCGACATCGTTGATTGTAGTCGCCTTGTTGAGGATCCAGCCAGAATTGGCGGGGATCAGGGTATTGAGGTCGGTCAGTTGTCCGCTCGTGCCGTTTGAGCTCGTCGGAATCCAGATCCAGGCCCGCTGGGCGACGAAGGAACTGGACTCATCGAACGCAGTTCCGGTCACAACCCCAGAGGCATTGATGCTCAATGCTTGCGACCCGTTATAGACCCCTCCGAACGTCCCGAGGTCGTACATCTTGCCGCCCTGGTACAGGAAGCTGTGAGGGAGGCTGAGGACGTCCGACACCCCCACTACCTCGCCGAGCGCGTTGATGGCGAATCCGCTGCTGAATTGGCCGGGAGTCGTGTCGAGTGCGCCCAGATTCTTCATCGAGCCCTTGGTCCCATCCGGAGTCGTCGGCGTCCAGAGAAAGGCGCGCTGGGTCTGGGAGGAATCGTTGAGAGGGGCGGAGCCAACCACCTGGCCGGAGTCGTTGATGGCGGAAGCCCAAGAGGGATTGCCCGCTCCGCCGAGCGTGCCCAGATCGATCGGCTTCCCGCCGCTCCAGAGGATCGGATCGTTATTCGATGTCCCCACGATTTCGCCGCTGCCGTTGATGCCGTAGGCACCGCCCACTCCCAGCTCCTGAGCTTTCAGGGTGCTGCTCCAGGTTGCGGAATGGTCCGTCCAGACGAAATAGCTGTAGCCGGTCTTCTTATCGACCTTGAGGACTGGAGCCGTGGACGAACTGCCGGCCACCTCGCCCGCGCCGTTGATTTTCCCGGCATCACTATTCAAGTCCCCGGTGGGCGTCCCGAGGTCGCGCATCCCTTGGGTGCCGTCCCAGAGGAAGGCATGGTCTATCGGATGGCCGTATTTGTCGACGGCTCCCGTATCCGATTCGCCGACCACCTGGCCGTTATCATTCAGGCCGTTGGCCCAACTGACCGGCCCTCCCAGCGTGCCCAGATCGGCGATCGTGTAGCTGAGCAAAGATCGCTCCTCCAGCTTTTCGAGGCGAGGCAGCAGGTCTCGTCGGTCGCGGCCGGGGGAGCGACGCAGTGCCCGGAGGCGACGGGTGGCGTGACGGGGAGGATTTTCAAGAATCATGAGATCATATCCTAAAAAGTTGTAATTTCGATCCAGAGAACGCCTGAGGACGCGGAGTGGGCGAGGCCCGGCGCGCAGGCCGGGCGCCCGGTCGCTGCCGGTCGATCGCGATCGAGATCCCTGGCGCGGTTCGGCTCGTCGGCCGCCGGGGCCGGACGCCGCACCTGCCGCTCGGAGTGGGGAGCGGCGATCAGTAGGACGCGGAGTCGATCACCTCACCCGCGTTTCGCGTGGAAAGGGCCTGGTAGACCGGAAACCGCGTCCCCGGGGCGACTTGAACGAGACCGGTCGAATCGAAGGAGATGCCGGGCGGCAACCCGGTGGCCTGGTCGACCTTCCAGGAATCGATCGTCTCCTTGAGGAACCGAACCGAGCCATCCAGGAACGCGACGTTGCAGCCGCCCGGGTGCTGGCTCGATGTCGCCAGCATGTCTGCGTTCCCCGGGTTCGTGATGTTCGACATCGTCCGCTGCGGATTCATCGGGAAAAGTGTGACGAAGAGCGTGTCGTTCAGGTCGCCCGACGGCCACCAGTGATAGCAGAGCTGATCGGTCGGGGCGAGGATCGCTCGCGTGTGCTCGCCGAAGGCGATCGTGTTGCTCAACCCGTCGGTGACGGACGCAATCCGGATCGCGCCATCGGCGTTGAAGAGCCCGTTCAGCCTGTCGTTGTACGGGGGACTCCAACCCATGTGCCAGGTCCCGAAGTTTCCGGCGTAGCTGGTGTAGTACATGGTGAACCGCCCCGGGTCGTAGAGGCTGCCTTCGGATAGGGTCTGGGGATCGCTCGTCCCATAGTCGCTCGGACACCAGAGTGTGCTGATTCCGGCGGCGGAAACCGTAGCGTTGATCGCCGTGAAGATGTTCACCTGGAAATTCATCGCGTCGTAGAGGGGCCTCCGGTCCAGGTGAGGGAGCAGGAGGAGGAACACTCCTCCCGAAAGGTAAGGATTCCCCGAAGAGTCATAGAGTCCGCTTCCGGCCGAGACTTGCTGGAGAAAACCGCCGCGTGGCAGGGTCGTCCAGATGTTGACATAGGCGTTCGTGGCCAGGGCGATCTGCTTGAGGTTGTTGGTGCATTGCATCCGCCGGGCTGCCTCGCGGGCCGCCTGGACCGCCGGCATGAGCAGCCCGACCAGGAGTCCGATGATGGCGAGGACGACCAAGATCTCGATCAGCGTGAAGCCACGCCGTCCGGGAGATCGGAACGGATAAAAAGCCATAGTCTTACTCCTCCCGTCGCCGCCCGGTCACTGACTCGCATCGGGCCCCGGCATGACATCCCAGATCTTGATGGTGTGGTCACCACTGGCCGAGGCGAGCCGCTTGCCGTCGGGGCTGAACGCCACGGCGTTCACCTCGCCGTGGTGCCCTCGGAGGCTTAGGAGTTCGCGGCGGGAGGTCCGATCCCAGACCTTGACCGTCTGATCCGCCCCGCCCGAGGCGAGCCGCCGCCCATCGGGACTGAACGCCAACCCGAGGGCACCGCCGTTATGCGAGGGAATCCTGATCGGATTCGCCCAGTCCGCCGTCTCCCAGAGCCTGATAGCCCCGTCGGCGCCGGCCGCGGCGAGGAACCGATCGTCGGGGCTGAACGCCACGGCGCTGATGCGGCCGGACCTCTCGTCGAGGGTCCGCATCGACTCGCCGGTGGACGTCTTGCAGACCTTCACCGCCCCGTCACGGCTCCCCGAGGCGATCCACAGGCCACCGTGGCTGTAGGCCAGGCAGTAGATCATCCAGTCGTGCGCGGGAAGAGTCCTGACGAGTTTGCCGCTCGTCGCATCCCAGACTTGCACAGACCTGAAACTGACGCCCCCGGTGGCGAGGTTCAGGCCGTCGGGACTGTAGGCTATGGCCATCATCTCATCAGCCTCTTTCTCGCTCGTCGATAGCACGATCGAGCCGGTCCCCAGTCCCCAGACCCGGATCTTCCCCTCGTGGTCGGCCGAAGCGAGCTGCCGCCCGCCGGGACGGAATGCCAGCCCGGAGACGGGGCCGGCGTGCCCCAGGAGCTGGCGCACGGTTCGGCCGCTCTCCGCGTCCCAGAGTCGTATGATCATGTCATCGCCGGCCGAGGCGAGCCATCGGCCGTCGGGGCTGTACGCCACCGCGCGGACCTCGTCGGTGTGTCCGGTGAGAGCCAGGATTTGCCGGGCGGGCGGTTCCGTGAGCGGTGAAGCGTCCCAGATCCGGATCGTGCCGTCCTCGCTCGCCGAGGCCAGTCTGCGGCCGTCGGGGCTGAACGCGACGGCGGGCACCGTGTCGGTGTGTCCGTGCAGGGTGAGAGCCTCTTGGCCAGTGCTCGGATCCCATATCTTGATCTTGTGATCGAAACTGGCGGAGGCGAGTCGCCGCCCATCGGGACTGTACGCCACGCCCCAGACGGTCTTGGTATGTCCCTCCAGCGTACGGAGGAGCCGGCCGGCGGAGACGTCCCAGATCGCGACGGAACCGAGATTCTCCGTGAGGAGCGAGCCGCAGGCCACGGCGAGGTCCCGGCCGTCGGGGTGGTACGCCGCGCGATGGTTGCCGACCGCGCGGATGGGGAGGATCTGAAGCGTCTTGCCGGACCCTACCTCGATGACGGTCACGTTGTCATCCACCCCGGTCGCGGCGAGACGTGTGCCATCGGGGCTGAAGGTCGCGAACTGAAACCCGTTCCGGTGGCTGATGGTCCGGATCAGCCTGCGGGTCGTCGCGTCCCAGAGGATGACGGCGGTGTCGTCATCCTCCGCCGTGGAGCAGGTCGAGGCGATCGTCCGTCCGTCCGGGCTGAACTCCACCCCCCAACCGTGGCCGATCGTCTTGAGACCGTCGATCGGCTTCCCGGTCAACACGTCCCAGATCGTGGTCTTGCCGAAACTGTTCGATGCGATCCGCCAGCCGTCGGGACTGAAGGCAACTCCCCGGACGTCCGGTCCGTGTCGGAGGATGTGCTCGACTTTACCGGTCGCCGCGTCCCAGATCACCGCGGTCCCATCGAGTTGGGCCGTGGCCAGGCGTCGGGCGTCGGGACTGAACGCCACGTCGACGACCTGGGTCCCGGCACGGCAGACGACCGGAAGGTATCCGCTCCGTGCCCGCTTCAGATAGTTCCATTCCCAGCCACGCAGGTCGGGCGGGCAGTCGGCCAGGAGCTGGTCGACTCGGCGCAGGTTGTTCACCGCGAGCTCTCGGTCCGCCAGGGCGATCCGGTTGAAATAGAGAGTCTTCTCAAGCGACTCCTTGCTCTCGGTCACTTTTTCGAGTGCGCGTTCGGCCCGGACCCACTGCGAGGTGACGCCTGAGAAGCCCGCCAGGGCCACCAGGACGACCGACGCCAGCAGGGCGGCGACCGCAGGCCGTCGTTGTGCCCACTTCACCGACCGTTCCCAGGCGTTGCTGCGCCGCGCCGGATCGGCTCGCGCCTGAGGAACCGATCCAGGTCGTCGGCCAGGTCCTGCGCCACGGCGTATCGGCCGGCCGGGTCCTTGGCCATCGCCTTCAGGACGATCGTCTCCAGGTTGACCGGGATCGCGGTGTTGAGCCGGCGCGGCGGGCGCGGCTCCTCGAATGCGATCCGACGCAGGATCTCCTGCCGGTCCCGGCCGGCATAGGCGGGCGTCAGCGTCAACAACTCGTAGAGCGTGGCGCCCAGTGAATAGATGTCGGTGCGATGGTCGACACCTACCCGCTTGGCCAGGGCCTGCTCGGGGCTCATGTACCGCAGCGTGCCCAGCAGGTCGCCGGTCATCGTCGGGCCGGCGTCGCCCTGGAGCCGAGCGAGGCCGAAGTCGGTGATCCAGAGGTTGCCGCGCCCGTCGAGCAGCAGGTTGGAAGGCTTGATGTCGCGGTGGAGCACGCCCTGATCGTGTGCGTGCTCGAGCGCAACGGCCGCCTGCATCCCCAGGCGGGCGACCGTCTGGAAGAAGGGCCGGCCCCGGGTGGAATGACCCGTCGTCGTGGGCGGCACGGCCGCGGCCGGCGAGGGGTCGGGAACGGCCGCGGCGATCGGCTCCTGGTGATCGAATAACCCGGTGGTCTGATCGGCGTCCGGCCCCGGCCCGGCCCCGCCGAGCCGCCCTGAGCTCAGCCCGCAGGCCATCGCGAACGCACCCCCGTCGGGCCGCGGCGGGCCCTCTCCGGCGCGGGCCTCGATCCGACGCAGTTCATCGATGAGGGCGGACAGCGGTTGTCCATCGATATACTGCATGGCGTAGTAGTGCACGCCGCGCTCGCAGCCTACCGCATGCACCGGCACGATGTTCGGATGGTGCAGGTGCGCCGCCGCCAGCGATTCGTTCTTGAATCGCTGGAGTTGCTTGGGATCGAGCGCCGAGGCGAAGGGCAATACCTTCAGCGCGACGCGTTGACAGAGTGACACTTGCTGGGCTTCGTAGACGACTCCCATGCCACCCCGGCCGATCTCCGGGCCGATGCGGTAGTCTCCCAGCACGCCGTCGCCGAGACTCGGGGCCGTTCCGGGGCCGAGGGAGCCGGGATGATCCGGCTCGGGCGAGCGGGCCAGGTCGGCCATCATCCCGATGGTCGGCAGGAGCCGGCGCAGCCGCTCGGCCCGCGCGGGGTCCTGGAGGTGGTAGTCCTCCAGGTCCACCGACTCGCCGGCCTCAAGCCGCGCCTTGACGGCCTCGACGCATCGGGCGAGGATCGGATCATCGACGACGGACTGGGTCGAGCTTGCCGTTACTGACGGGAGCCTCATCGGTCGCCCTCCCCGGCTTCATCGCCCAGCAGGGCGCGGAGCCGTTCCAGGGCACGGAGGTGTCGCATACCGGCCGTGCTCTCGGCGAGTCCCAGGACCGCGGCCGCCTCGGCGTTATTGAGCCCCTCTAGATAGCGCAGAACCAGTACCTCACGGTCGAGCGGCTTCAGGCATCTCAGGGCGAGCCGGACTCGCTCGCGGAGCTCCGCCCGGATCAAGTCTCGGCTCGGGCTGGTCGCATTGCCGATCAGTCGATGCGCCAGTTGCACCACCGACTCGTCCGGCAAGGGAGAAGCCTCTTCCCGGGTCACGCTCCGCCGCTGTGCCCGCACGTGCCGCTCATAGTGTTTGGCGACCCGCTCCCAGGCGAACTGGCGGAGCCAGGCATAGAACGGTAACGGACGGTGATTGAGGTATTCCGAGAGGTGTTGATGGGCGTCGGCCAGCGACTCCTGGACGATGTCCGAGGGATCGACCCGCGCGGAGAGCCGACGATCGAGCCGCAGGGCCACCATTCGCCGGAGACGTTCCTGATACCGGATCAGGAGTTGCTCACGGGCGGACGGGTCGCCGCAGCCTGCTCTCTTGAGCAGTTGTTCGGTTTCAAGAGAGCTCGGGACCATCATCGTGACCACCCCCTGAGATCTACCCTCCAGAACGGGCGGAGAATTCACAGGACTACTGCGACAATATTTTGCACGGTCCTTGAAGATCTTGATAGTAATCTTATCTTGTGGGGGCGAATCGAACGAGGGGGAGAGCTGGGAGGGATGGATCGTACTCGATCAGCTCACGAATGCGCGGTACGGCCCGAACCAGGGTCCGAGCAATCGAAATGGCTCGCCACTCGCCCTCGGTGTACATCCCGGCTTGCTTGCGGCAGGTCGCCTCGGAGGAATCGTGAGGCATCCGGAGATTGGGCCTGGAAACGAGCCGTTACGACTCCTCCGGCCTGGCGACCGATTGGAGCAGGGCGGCCATCCCTTTCGAATAGGGCGCCGAGCGCCGGCGGCCTCGGCCGGGGCCTCGATCATGACCTTCCCGGTGGCCGGCTCGCGACGGACCTGGAGCTGCGCGAACAGCTCGCGAACGCCAATCGTTGATGGGCGCGGCACGCCGTCCACCTCCGGATGCCGGGATGAACTCGTACCGTTCCGCTCCGGCTGCGCTTCCGGCGCAGTGGCGGTCGCCGCGGTCCCGGCTCCCGAGGGTGATGTCGATGAGCGTGTGGATTCGAGGGCCGTCGCCAATGCTGCGGTCGCCAGCGGCTCGTCGGCGCGACCGTCGGAAGCGGGCCCAGGCTCGGGCGGCGACGGGGTATTGTCCTCGGTCTCGTCGGCCGTCTCGATCAGCTCGTCGATCGGATCTTCGACATCGTCATTGATGTCGATGTCGGCGTCGCCCGCGTCGGCTTCGGCCTCGGCCTGATCGCCCCGGGCGGCGACGACGGCGATCGCCGACGGGTCGATCAGCTTCTGGATCCGCGACAGGAAGCCCGACGACTCGCCGAACTGGATCGTGTCGGTGTCGCCATCGAACAGGCCCTTGAAGAACGCGTGCTTGGAATCGACCAGCACGGCGATCCGCGACTCGATGCCCTGCTCGCTGACCACGTTGTAGACGTCGATCGGGTTCTTCTGGCCCAGCCGGTAGATGCGCCGATCCGCTGCTCGAGCACGGCGGGGTTCCAGGGCAGGTCCATGTTGATCACGCAGTTGGCGGCGTGCTGCAGGTTCAGGCCGACGCCGCCGGCATCGCTGGCGAACAGGACGCGGAACTCCGGGTCGTCGTGGAACTCGACGATGTTCTGCGTCCGCCGTTTCCGCCCCTCGGCGCCGGTGAAGAAGCCGGCGCGATACCCCTTCTCAGCGAGCTGGTCCTGGGTCGCCCAGTGGGCCAGCGTGAGCATCCGCCGCCACTGGCTGAAGACCACGACCTTGCGCCCCTGCTCCAGGACGATCTGGCGGATGAGCTGCCGCAGCTCGATCAGCTTGGGCATCGACAGGCCCGCCAGCACGCCATCGTCGGGCTTGCGTTCGCGGATCGTCGGCCAGAGGGCCTCGAATCGGAGTTGGGCGAGGCCGTTGCAGATGATCCGCTGGAGCGTCAGCAGGCTCATCAGGCGGAGGAACTCCACCTGGGTCAATGGCCTCAGCATGGCCTTCTGCATCAGGATGACGATCGGCTGATCGAGGGCGTCGTGCTCGTCCTGCTGCGCCTCGGTCATCTCGACCGGCACGCGGGTATCCGTGCGGGGCGGGAGTTGGTCGAGCACGTCCTGCCGCACACGCCTGACCATGCAGTGGCGGAGCCGGTCGCGGATCGTCGACAGGTGACGGACGCCGATCATGTCCTTGCGCCCGTCGGCCCGGATGGCATGCAACGCGCCCAGCCGCCACTTGGGCTCGAGCGCCATGTCGTCGACCCACTCGACGACCGAGGCCAACTCGTCGATCCGGTTCTCCATGGGCGTGCCGGTCAGCACCAGCCGGTAGTCGGGCGCCAGCCCCTTGACCGAGAGCGCCGTCTTGGTCTGCCAGTTCTTGATCCGCTGGGCCTCGTCGAGCACGACCAGGTCCGGGTCCCAGGCGCGGACGACCTCGAGGTCGCGGAGCAATTGCTCATAGTTGATGATGAAGAAGCCCTCCTTGCGCGTGGCATAGAGGGCCTTGCGCTCGGCGGGCGAGCCGTTGACGATCTCGATGGGGAGGTCGGAGAACACGGCCCATTCGCGGGCCCACTGCGGCTTGAGGCTGGCCGGGGCGATGATCAGGCCGCGCTTGACCCGGCCGCTCCGCCAGAGCATGTCGCACGACGCGATCGCCTGCGCGGTCTTGCCCAGGCCCATGTCGTCGGCCAGGAGGAGTCGCCCCGAGCCCAGGAACCGCTGGACGCCCTCGCGCTGATAGGGATAGAGCGGGCGCTTCGTACCCTTGAACCCCTCGCGGATCTCGGCGTTGGTCAGCGCCTGCTCGACGATCAGCTTGAGTCGCTGACGTTCGTGGACCAGCAGCGCCCGGAGTGAAGGGTCGTGACGGGTCCCCGCCGCGCCGGCCGGGATCGCCTTGAGCAGGTCCTCGACCAGTTCGAGCCGCCGGGCCGGAAACTCCCAGTAGGCGCTCTTCAAGGACGCCGCGCCATTCTCGGCCTTGCGGAACCACCGCATCGCCTGCACGACGCGAGTCGATCGAGCGGCGGCGGCATCGGGCTGACCCCGCCAGGTGACGCGGTCCATCCAGTCGCCGAGTCCCGTCAGAGGCCGGATCGGGTCCCACCACAGGCCGCTCGCCTCCTTCTCGTCGGCGAATTCCTGCTCCTTCCGGGCCTGCTGCAAGATGCGGGGCCGGGCGTGGAGGTGGTCGAGCACGGCGAGGAGGTGCTTGCAGAGCCCCAGCGAGTTCTTGAGGAAATCGGGGCAATCGCAACGACCCTGGATCGGGTCCACGCCGATCAACGACGTGCGATAGGGCCGCGCGCCCAGGCCGGGGCGTCGCGTCGCGTAGATCCCCAGCAGACTGCCGCCGGCCGGCCGGGCTTCGACGCGAAGCTTCTCCTGCTTGATCGACTCGATCCGACGGATCAAGGCATCCATAGCCTCGACGCGCACCGGCCATTCCGAGGCCGGCACGCTACCGAGTACGTGGCGGACTAGGACCTCCGGGGCGATCTTCCCCGTCTTCTTATAGGTGCGCGAGAGCAGCTCCTGGTAAGCCTCCATCTCCTCGATCGCGGTGTCGAGTTCCGCATCGCCGGGTGACAGCACAACGCTGGATGACATGAAGGCGGCTCGTATTCGGTGTTCGTAGGAGTGGACCCGCTGCGAGTCGTCCTATTATTCCCTCACCGTCGTGCAAATACCAGCGCATTGGCCCGGACTCCGCGTGTTTCCCCGCCATCCAACGGGAATGCTCGCCACCGATTCGTGTCCTAATCCTCCGCTTCGACCCTGGGGCGATCCCGACATGACGGTCTCGGAATGCCGTGAGAACCGCTGTAATCGGCACTTCCCGCCGAATCCTTCAGATGTGGGGCGAAATCGTAGTCTGTGATCACGGTCGTGAGACCGTGGTTCGGACGGGACGAACGTCCTCCAACCTCGGGCGTCAGCCCGATCCGGCGAGAAGATCGCACTCGCGTGCTAATTCGGAGTCGTGTAGGGTAGGTGAAACCCACCGAGAGGGCCTTTCACCGATGCGTTTCACCCACCCTACAACGCTCTAATTCAGCTTACGGGACAGGCGCTCAGGCGTGATCGACGTCGAGGGCCTGGTAGATCAATCGGCGCGTCCGCCTGAGATTGTTCTCGATCTCTTCGAGACCGCCGAGGTTCATCACCTTGAAGAGCAGGACGTCGAGGTCGGTCTCGAGTGAGGTCAATTGACTGGTGCGGGTCCCCGACTTGCGCGCGGCTCCGCGACCGGCTTGCCGTTACCGGAGGCGGCCGTAATGGCCGGCATTTCCGACTTGGGCTTCCGTCCGCGCTTCTTCCCCGTGTACTTGGGCTTCGCCGCGGGCTCCGCCGCGTGACCCTTGGGACGTCCGCCCCGCAGGTTACCCGTGAGTCCCAGCTCCGACCTCATCTTGTTGACGAGGGTCTCGCTGATCGTCCCGTCTCGCCCCGATGCCTGCCACGCGTCGTTGACGACCGTAGCATTGGCATAGACATCCCTAGACAGAACCTCCTTGACGAACTCCGTCTTTCCTTGATTTCTTCGACCACTTGACGCCATGATTGCATCTCCCGATTGACTGTCAGTCTGTTGCACTCTATTGAGTATAACTCGCAAGTCACTACAGAATACACAATCTGGTGGGAATGCGCGGAGGAGCAAGTTCGAGAAAGTTGCCTGGCGTTGCCTGATGGAGTCAGGAAAGGGGAGAACTCGGGGTCGAAACTCCGATAGACGTCGTGACGACCACTCGGCATGCTTTCGTCAACTATAGTGGACTGGATGGCACGGAGGATGAAGATTCGAGGCAAGCTGCCCGATGTCGTCGGACGTGACGGGCTCTCTCGTAGGAAACCAGTGGGGAACGAGCCCGGTCTTCCGACCGGCGCGAAATCGTCGAGCTCTCCACGCAACGCTCATTCCTTGAGTCGAGTGTGATCCGATGAAAAGCCGACTTCGCGGAGCCTTGCTGTTGCTGATCGCCGTCTATGTCCTGTTCATCCTCGACTTGACGCTCCTGCAATTTCCCGCCACGAATCCGCCGACGAACTTGATCCCGACGCACACAATGGTCGCGGACTGGACGGCCGGAGGGCGAGGGTTACTGATCAATTTCGTGGGCAACATCGTGGCATTCATGCCGATGGGACTGATCCCCTGGCTTGCCCGTCCCCGGAGGACGATGGCATGGCATGTGGCCCTTTTCTGCCTGTCCTTCAGCGCGATGATTGAGGTTGCGCAGTACCTATCCGGGCGTCGTGTCGCCGACGTGGACGATTTGATCCTGAACACAATCGGCGGGCTGCTGGGCTATGGCACGCTCCGCTCGATGTTCATCGGAGCCCCTCAAGTGGAGGGGCGAAAATCCTTCGTCGAGGAGGAGCAGGATCGGGGGTCGGGATCGTGAGAACCTCTCGCGAAAGCGGAAGGTGCTGGAGTCTCACGGTCGTCGCGCTCATACGTATTGTGCCGATGATGTACACAAGAAGTCCGAGTCGCGGAAATGGCCGCGAGTCGAGCACGGTCGCTTCGGGGCGCCGCCTCGACTCGATCGGCCTCGCTCGCTCGGATTACTTGGAGGGGGGCAGGATCACGGTGTCGATCACGTGGATCACGCCGTTGGTGCACTCGATGTCCGTCTTGACGACCTTGGCGCCGTTGATGGTAACTTTTCCGTCGGCGACTGCGACCTTCACGGTGTTCCCCTCGACCGTCTTGACGTCCTTGCCGTCGAGCCCGACGACGTCGGTGGCCATGTTCTTGCCGGTAATCACGTGGTACTTGAGGATCGCGACCAGCTTGTCCTTATTCTCGGGCTTGAGCAGCGACTCGAGGGTGCCTTCGGGGAGCTTGGCGAATGCCTCGTCGGTCGGGGCCAGCACGGTGAACGGCCCTTCGCCCTTGAGGGTGTCGACCAGGCCGGCGGCCTTGACCGCCGCGACGAGCGTCTTGAATTTCTCCGCGCCGACCGCGGTGTCCACGATGTCCTTCTTCTCGTCGGCGAGGACCATCGCCGGGAACATCAGGGCCACGACCGCCAGGATTCCTAGGTGTTTGCGCATAGCATCGGACTCCTCTGAAAGAGAGTTTCACACGAACAACACATTGTACCGGCCGGGTTTGATTGGGAGATGAACCCGGCCGTCAGCCGCACGGGAGTGTTATAGGCGTAGACGGCCGGGCGTCTAGTGGTCGGTCGTCGGTAGTTTACCGATCGCGCCGGCGAGAGGGTCGGTCGGGCGCTCCGGCCCTCTCGGCCGTAGAGCTAATGACCAATGTCCTATGACCAAACTACTTGGTGTCGTGCTTCCCGCGGGCCGGTTTGGAGTGCGAAGGGGCATCCTTGGGTGGGCTTGGGGAGGTGGCCTTCTTGGCTGGGGCAGGGCTCGCCTCGGCCGATGCCACTTCGCCCACCTTCTCCTTGGGGGCCCTGGTGGCGTCCTTCTCCTTGGGCGGGCGGGGCTTGGTCCGGCCGGCTTCGGCGGGATCGGGGGCGGAAGGGTCGAGCTTTCGTGCCTGGACGAACGGGCAGAGCTTGCGGAGCTCGCAACGGGGGCAATCCGGCTCGCCTTCGACGCATGTGTCGTTGGCCAGGTCTTCGAGGAGGTCGAGGAACTCGAGGCCGCGATTCTTGGGGACGGCCCGCTCGAGCACGGCGCGGAGGTCCGAGATGGTCGCCTCGTTGATCCCCAGCCGCTCGAGGGCGCGGTGGGTGTTCTTGTCGATCGGGATTGCATGGCCGCCCAGGGCCTGCTGGATGACCGTCGCCGTGACGAAGTCGGACGCGAACGCCTCGTAGGTCTGGAGGACCTTGAGGGCCTCCTTCAGCGGCTTCTTGGTCAGGGCATCGAGGTTGAAGCCATAAGTCCGGTTGAAGAGCTGGCGGAGGAATCGGCGGATGCGACGGGCCCGCTCCTCGGCATCGGGGATACCGGCCAGGTTCTCCTGGATCTCCTCGAGGCTGCTCACCCGGACTTCATTCCAGTCGAAGAACTCGTCCTTGAACCGAGACAGGGCCTGATTGGCATGCTCGCGGGTCGTGTCCTCGTGGCAGATCCCGTAGACGACTGCCTTGAGGACCGACAGCCGGGTGGCGTTGTGCTCGGCCTTGGGCTTGTAGCGCCGCTTGAGCAGCGTGTAGACGTCCGTCAGGAACTGGGCCTTGCTTTGTGTTGCCATGAGCCTATTCTGCTGGGTTTTGGTGCGGAACCTGGCGAGATCGCGGGGGACATCAGCCGAGGAGGGTATCGGCGCCGTCGGGTCGCGATCGGGATCGCCTCGGGTCCCCTCGCGATCGGGGACGACCGGACCGCCGTGGCAGGGCCATTCGGCGAGCCTAGGCGTCCTCCGGATCCCCTTCGTCGTCGTCGGCCTCCATCGCGGCGACGACCGGTCCTCCGGGCGAGTTCGCCCCCTGGTGATCCGAGGCGACGGCTTCGTCGATCAGACGTCCGATCGCGACCGATTTCTTCACGCTATCGTCGGCCTTGAAGCTCAGGATCGGGGTGAATCTCGTCTGAAGCCGGGCTGCCACGCGCGACTGGAGGAAGCCCGACGCGTGATTCAGGCCCTGGAGCGCCTGCTTCTGCTCGGCATCGGTCCCCATGACGGATACATAGACTTTGGCCTGTCGCAGGTCGCCCGAGACCTCAACGCTCAGCACGGTCACCGAGCGCAGCGCGCGGATCGGCCACCTCGAACAGGATCGCGGTGGCGACCACTTCGCGAATCGCCTGGGCTATCCGGAGGCTGCGGTGAGAGGGCATCGATCATTACCTTAGTGGACAGTAGGGAGTGGGCAGTGGGCAGTGGAAATAAAGGACGAGACGTAGACGCCAGATTTTGTCCTTACTTTCCACTGTCCACTCCCCACTCCCCACTGCGGGGGTCAGAGCGTGCGGCGGATGATATCGATGCGGTAGGCCTCGATCACATCGCCGACCTTCACGTCGTCGAAGTTGGTGATCTTGATGCCGCACTCGAAGTTCTGGGGGACCTCCTTGACGTCCTCCTTGAACCGCTTGAGGGCCTCGATCCCGCCCTTGTAGACCTCCCGGCCTTCGCGGATGAGTCGGACCTTGGCCGATCGCTCGAACGTCCCCTGGGTGACGAAGCAGCCCGCGACGGCGCCGACCTTGGAGATCTTGAAGACCTGTCGGACGACGGCGCGGCCGAGGTGGACCTCCTTGACCTCGGGGACGAGCATGCCCTCGACGGCCTTCTTGATGTCGTCGGTCACCTGGTAGATGATGTCGTAGCGACGAATCTCGATCTTCTTCTCCTCGGCCATGGCGATCGCCCGCTCCTCGGGCGCGACCCGGAAGCCGATGACGATGGCCTGGGAGGCGTCGGAGAGGACGATGTCGCTCTCGGTGATCCCGCCGACGGCCTTGAGGAGGATCCGCACGGGGACTTCGTCGTTCTGGAGCTTCTTGAGTTCCTTGGTGAGGGCCTCGATGGAGCCCTGGACGTCGGCCTTGAGGATGAGGTTGAGGCTCTTGACCTTCTTCTCGGCCATCTTGTCGTAGAGGTTTTCCAGCGTGACGGCCTGGCGATCGGCATGGGCGAGGTCGCGGGCGCGGTTGCGCCGGGTCTCGGCGACTTCGCGGGCACGCGGGATGTCCTCGACGACGCCGAAGTTCTCGCCGGCGCTGGGGACGATATCCAGGCCGGAGACCTCGACGGGGGTCGACGGGCCGGCCTGGTCGATCGAGCGTCCCTTGTCGTTGAACAGGGCGCGGACGCGGCCGTAGCCGTCGCCGCAGACGATGACGTCGCCGACGCGGAGGGTCCCCTCCTGCACCAGGACGGTCGCCACGACGCCCCGACCCTCGGAGAGCGAGGCTTCCAGGCAGGTGCCGTTGGCCGGCCGGGTGGGGTCGGCCTTCAGCTCGTGCAACTCGGCGATCGTCTTGAGCGTCAGGAGTAAGTCGGGGATGCCCTGGCCGGTCGTCGCCGAGGTCTTCACGACCTCGACGTCGCCGCCCCAGTTGACCGGGGTGAGGCCCTGTTGCGCCAACTCGCCGTAGATCTTGGTGATGTTCGAGGTCGTGTTGACGTTGGGCAGGTCGATCTTGTTGAGGGCGACCACGATCGGCACCTCGGCGGCCTTGGCGTGGGCGATCGCCTCGACGGTCTGCGGCATGACGCCGTCGTCGGCGGCGACCACGAGCACGACGATGTCGGTCACGTTGGCGCCTCGGGCACGCATCGCGGTGAATGCCTCGTGGCCGGGCGTGTTGACGAAGGTGACGGCACGGCCCTCGGCCTCGACCTGGTAGGCGCCGATGTGCTGGGTGATGCCGCCGCTCTCCGAGTTGACCACGTTGGCCTTGCGGATGCGATCCAGCAACGACGTCTTGCCGTGGTTGACGTGGCCGAGGATCGTGATCACCGGCGGCCTGGGCTGGAGGTTCTCCGGGGCGCTCTGGGTCGAGATGGCCTCGAGCATCTCGTCCTCGGAGGTGGTCTCGTAGAGCACCTGGAGCTCGACGCCGAACTCCATGGAGAGCATGACGGCGAGGTCTTCCTCCAGGGTGGCGTTGATCGTGACGAGCTGGTTCAAGGCCATCAGCTTGCGGAGCAGGTCGCTGGCCTTGATGCCGATGGCCTCCGACAGGGCGCGGACGGTGATCGGCAGCTCGACCTCGGCGTGGGACTTCCGCGTGGGAGCCAGCGCCGCGCGATGGCCGCCTCGGGGCTTTTTGCCGGACCGGGAACGTCGCGTCTCTTCCTCGTCGGCGGAGAGCAGGGCGGCGGCCGGGACGGGGGACGTGACGCGGCGATCGGTGGCGCGTTCGTTCCGCTTGGCGCGGCGGCCGGCGCGATCGGCGACGGAGCCCAGGCGAGCGGTCTTGGCCTTGCGCTCCTCCTCGTCGTTGACCGGCAACGGGGGCGGTGCCACCGGTGAGGAGAGGCCGCCGGGCGCCGGGCCGCCGGGCCGACGCGCCGCCGGACCGCTCGGGGGCGCACCCGGTCGCGGCGGTCCGCCGAGCCCGGTGCCACGCTGCGGGGGCTGGCCGGGTCGGCCGCCCTGGCCGGGCGCGGGGGTGGTGGCCGGCGATTGGAAGTTATTCAGTCCCCCGGACCGCATCAAGGCCATCATCTCGTCCCGGGTCATCGACTTCTCGGGACGTTGCGACTTGGGTGCCGCGGGAGATGACGAGCGCGACGGGCCCGACGACCTCGACGGCGGCACGATCGGCGCGGCCACCTGGGGCAGGGGCCGGCGCGGTCCGCCCACGCCTTCGCGCGGCCCGCTCGGGCCCTCGCGCCGGCCGCCATCGGAGGCGGAATCCTCGCCGGTACGGCGCACCGGGCTCGCCGGGGGAGCCGTGGCCCCACTACCCCGTGGGCTCATTGCACGGACTCCTGCCGGGGGCATGTAGTCGTTCCGCCTCAATGGTTGAATTCCCTGACCGCTGGGCGCGCCGGGTTGTCCCGGCCTCTGCTCGGGGCGCGGACCCTGTGCCGGCCCCTGACCGGGGGTGCCCGGCCGAGGGCCGGTCCCCACATTCCCGTGCCGCGTGTGTGCCGAGAGGGGACCGCCACCGCCGCCGCCCATCGGGCGGGCCGGCGCGGCCGGCCCGGCGAACCCGCCGGGCCGCCCGGGTGACGGAGGGGGTGCCGATCCCGGGCGCCCGGGCGCCGGCGGTGCCGAACCTTCGGGCGGGGAACCGGGCGCCGACGGGCGCGACAAGCCGGAAGGGGACGAGCCGGGCACGAGCCGTTGGGCCGGCGGGGGTGCCGGGCCGGCCGCGGGTGGGGCCGTCATCGGCCCGGGGCCGGGGCCCGAGACCGGAGGGCGTGTCAGCGACGAAGTCGGGGTGTGCGACTGGCCGACGGGCGCGTGCGAGGGGGCCGCTACGGCCGGGCGCGGGCCGGGCATGGCCGGGCGCGGCGGTTCCGCGCCCACTCGCACCGGGGACATCGTGCCGGGTGCGGTGGCGGGCGGAGCCCCGGCGGACTGCGCGGGCGCGGCGCCGGGCCCTTGGCCGGACCCGGGCCCCGGGCTTCCCGGCCGGCGGACGCCGGGTTCACCAAGCCCCTGATCCGCTCCACCATGGAAGGGTCCAGGCTCGCCAAGGCGCTCAGCTTGACGTCCAGTCCTTCCCTCTGAATGCGATCCAGCAGTTCTTGGCTCTTCATACCCAGCTCTTTGGCCAACTCGTGCACGCGCATCGACAAAGGCAACTCCTCCCGGACGCGGCTCCGGTCTCCCGGGCTGGACTCGACCCGGGTCTGTGTCGGGGTGTTCTCGATGATTCGTTCGGATCCCATAGGATTTAGGCGAATAGGGGCCGGCCTGCGGGCAGGCCCAATGTTAGATTGTAACAGAAACCCGGCCGGCGTCCCATCGGAACACGCGCCGAGTCATGGAGCCGAGCGAGGCCGGTGCGGAATCGACGGGCAATCGACTCGCCCGGCCCGGGTGTAGACTGCGTTGCCCTGACCATATCCATTCCTTCGGTTCGGTCAGTTCCGGATTGCTCCGTGCCGGAGTCTCGTGGGGGATCATCCCGGGCTTGGGGACCGATCCGCCACGAGTTTCGTCCGTTTCAAGAGACCCCGTCGGCCGGGTCCTCGGGTTTCGCTTGGGCTCGTTTGGGGCGCGGGGACGAGTGAGCCGGCCGGCTCGGTACGGTCTTGGCCGGCTCCTCGGCGGGAGCGGAGGGCGCACTTGGCGGTCCCGCCTCGCCCAGTTCGACGGCTTCGGTCACGATCCGAAGGGTTTCGCTCTGGTCGTCGTTGGATGGCGGGGAGGTCACTTCATGGCCGTGGGCCGAGATGCCGGATGTCTCGGCCGCCAGGGCCAGGTCGTGGAACTCGTCGTCGATGGCCTCGTCTTGCTCCGGGTCTGTGCCGTCGTCCGGTGGTGGGTCACCCTCGGCCGGGTGGGACGGTTCGGTGGGCGAAGCCGAACCGGGTTCCGCGGCCGTGGTATCGAATAGGGTCATGGATGAGTGGTCGTCGGAGTCCGGGCCGGCGTCCAACTCCGAATCGGCGTCCGACTCCGAATCGGCGTCCGACTCCGAATCGGCGTCCGACTCCGAATCGGAGTCCAACTCCGAATCGGAGTCGGGTTCAGTCCCATCGCGGTCCATGGCGGCCTCTCCGTCGGCTTCGCCAACGATCTCGGCTTCGCTGTCCTCGGCCGAACGGCTCACGATCGGCTCGGAGGGGGTGGAGGCGCTGGCCCTTGCGGCGGGGGAGCTCCTCGGTCTGCTCCTCGGCCAGGGTCTCGGCACGGGTGACGATTTCTACTGCCTGTTCTTCGGTCAGTCCCTCAATAGTGTTCACTAAATCGGCGATCTCCATCACCGACAGGTCGTCATAACTGAGGATTCCCTGCTCGACGAGCCGCTCGGCCAGTTCGGTGTCGACGACGTCGATCTTCTCGAACATCTTGACGGCCTTGTCGATCACCTCATCGAGCTCCTCGGCGGTCATGATCTCGATATCCCAGCCGACGAGCTTGGAGGCCAGCCGGACGTTCTGGCCGCGGCGGCCGATGGCCAGCGAGAGCTGATCGTCGCGGACCAGGACGATGGCCCGGCCGAGCAGGTGGCAGAGCATCACCTCGTCGATCTCGGCGGGCTGGAGCGCGTTGGGGATCAAGACCTGGAGCGACTCGTTCCAGCGGACGATGTCGATCCGCTCGCCCCCGAGCTCGTCCACGATATTCTTGATGCGGGTGCCGCGGACCCCGACGCAGGCGCCGACGGCGTCGACCTTGGTGTCGTTCGAGGTGACGGCGACCTTGGATCGGTAGCCCGCCTCGCGGGCCAGGGCGCGGATCGCGATGATCTGGTCGGCGATCTCGGGGATCTCCAGTTCGAAGAGCCGGCGGACGAAGTCGGGATGGGTGCGGCTCAGGATGATCTTGACCCGCTGCCCCACCTTGCGGACATCCAGGATGATCGCGCGGATGCGCTCGTTGGGATGGTAGCTCTCGCCGGGGATCTGTTCGCTCCGGGGCAGGATCGCATCCGTCTTGCCGAGGTTGACGATGACCGCCCCACCCTCGAACCGCTGCACGGTCCCCGTCATGAGGTCGCCGCGCTGATCCTCGAACTCATCGAAGAGGCTGTCTCGTTCGGCTTCCCGGATCTTCTGGATGATCACCTGCTTGGCCGTCTGGGCGGCGATCCGGCCCAGCTCGGCCGGATCCATCTTGATGCCATCCTTGGTCGCGTCGATGGCACCGGAGTCGGGATCGATGCGCACATCGATCTCGGCCGCCTCGGGATAATGCTTGCGTGCGGCAGTAGTGAGGGCCGATTGGATCCCTTCGAAAAGAATATCCTTGGAGATGTTCTTATCGCGGTGAATACTATCGACAATTCGGACCAGATCGACGCTCATTCATCTCCTCCGAGGCATGCTCAGGACGCTCTGATTTCGGCGGGCGAGATGCCCAACCCGATCGAACCACGACAACCGCGAGAACGCCGAGCCCCGACGGTTGGGGGGTGGCTCGGAATCCTGACCGCGGTGTGCCGGAATGAGCATCACCTCGTGTTTCAATCCACTCCCGACCGCGAGGCCGGGAGACAGACACTGGTGCAGAGAGCGAACCAAGCCCCTCGCGGACCGAGCTCGATTCGACAATGTCCCCGACCCCGGCCCAAGCGATCAATCTAACACGTGGTTGACACGGCTGTCAAGCGGCCTAACAATGGAAAGGTGATTGCTCGAAGGGATTGTGGCCGGGACCATCGGGGCTCGGCCGACTCCGTCGTATCGAGATGTCGGTCGTCGCGGTGCGGTCCCGCCCCTTGACCTCTCGACGTGTGCGATCCGTGGCCACCGCGAGAGATCCTCAAACGACCAGGGACCCCGGGAATAAGAGCTCGGCACGAGTGATAGTGATGCGGACTGCCCCCCTCGATCACGAGTCGTTGCGCCAGGTCCTCGAGGGTGCTGGCCTACGGCCTACTCCCCAGCGGCTTGCGGTGTATGACCATCTGACGCGAGCGGAGCATCATCCGACGGCCGAGGAGGTCTATCAGGCCGTCCGGTCGGCGATCCCCAGGATCAGCCTGGCCACGGTCTACAAGGCACTCGAGACCCTGGTGGCCACCGGCGTGGCGGCCAAGCTCACCGGCGGGGAAGGCGACACCAGTGCTCGATATGACGCCCGTCGGGACCTCCACTATCACTTCCGGTGCCTCCGGACCGGGGCGGTCCACGACCTACCCACGCCGTTCGACCCCGAACTGATCGGCAAGCTCGACCCGCAGCTTTCCGACTATCTCAGCCGGGAGGGGTTCCGGGTCACCGGATACCGACTGGAACTCGTGGGGTATTCCGATCCGGCCTCCCTCCCCCCCGAGGAGGCGGGTGGTGGTGGTCCCCACCACCCCGAGCCTTCCCGACCTGTGCGGGCGAGCGATCCCCCCTCATCCGGCCCTTCGGGCCACCTTCTCCCGCCAGGGGGGAAGGTCGAATGATGATCGACACGCACGCGCATCTTGATGACCCACGGCTGAGGAGCGACTGGGATGGAGTCCTGGAGCGGGCACGGCTGGCAGGGGTCGTCCAGATCGTGGCCATCGGCACGACGGCCGCGGACAGCGCCTCGGTGCTCGAGCTGGCCCGGACGCATCGCGGGATCTTCGCGGCGGTCGGCATCCACCCCAACGACGCGGCCGAGGCCGCGGAGGGGGACTGGCCCCGGATCGTCGAACTGGCCAGCGAGCCGGGGGTCGTCGCATTGGGCGAGACCGGGTTGGACCGTTACTGGGACCGGACGCCATTCCCGATCCAGCAGGAGTGGTTCGGCCGTCACCTCGAGCTGGCGCACACCAATGATTTGCCGGTGGTGATCCATTGCCGCGACTGTCAGCGCGATCTGATCGAGCAATTGCAGGCGCTCGGGCGTCCGGTCCGCGGAGTCCAGCACTCGTTCACCGGGACCTGGGATGATGCCCGGGCATTCCTCGACCTCGGCTTGCACCTCTCCTTCGCCGGTATGTTGACCTACACGAACAAGAGCCTCGACACCCTTCGCGACGTCGCCGCCCGAGTCCCGATCGATCGGGTCCTCGTCGAGACCGACAGCCCCTATCTGAGTCCCCATCCGTTCCGCGGAAAAACCAACGAGCCGTCGCGCGTGGCCCTGACCGTCCGGCGGCTGGCCGAGGTCCGCGGCCTGCCTGCTGAGGATGTCGCGCGGATCACCACCGAGAACGCGCGGAGCCTCTTACGACTGCCGATCGAACAGGCCCTGTAATTCGTCCAATCCGCAAGGTTTGCCCCATCGCCGGGAATTCACGCCAGCAAATTTGACAATCTTGAAAAAGTACATCTTCCCGACCTCGACGTCGCCCGTGGGGTAGTTTTATATTCAAGATAGGGATACGAGATGCCGGTCGGTCGGGCCGGCGCACCGTTTGCTGTTTCGCGGGCCGGCAACACACCATCAATTGGATTCGCCACCTCGTCGACAGGTCTGGGAGCACTTCACGTCATGCATTCGGGGAATCTGATCGTCGAAGCCTGGGAGATCGTGCCGATCATACTGCTCCTGCTGGTCGGGGGTGCGATCGCGATCCCGAGCGGCATTCGCCAACTGGCGTCGTTCCGCGATGCCCGCCAATTGATCGGAAACCTATCTGGAATCCTGCTCCGGCTCCTCGGCTACCTCGCCGCGATGTTCCTGGTCCATGATTGGATCGGTCTGAGGCCCGGCATGGGTTGGTGAGACTGCAGGACGGTCCGGCTGAAGTCCGTCCCTTAGACGCCTCGGGCCACGGGGTCCCAGAGGATTTTGTGTTGCTGGAGCTGGAGCCGGACCGGGAGTTGGGATTCGAGTATCCAGGCCGCCAGCTTGGTTGGACTGACGGCGCCGAAGGCCGCGCTGAGTAGCACGGGGCAGCGGTCGGTAAGATGATGAGAGCGGATCAACTCGGACGCCCAATCGAAGTCGCGTCGGTCGCACACGACGACCTTGACCTCGTCCACCGGCTTGAGACGATCGAGGTTGGTCCAGACGTTCGCCTCGACTTCGCCCGAACCGGGGGTCTTGATGTCGAGGATGATGCGCACCCGGGGATCGACCGCCGCCGTATCGACGGCCCCGCTCGTCTCGAGCAGGACGGTCTTGCCCGCATCGGCGAGCCGCGACATGAGCGGGTAGACCTCGGGCTGGAGCAGGGGCTCGCCGCCGGTGATCTCGACGAGATCGTCGCCGAGTTCTTCGGTACGCGCGATGATCTCGTCGATGCCAAAGACCTCGCCCTGGGTGAAGGCGTGCGGCGTGTCGCAGTAGACGCATCGCAGGTTGCAGGCCGTCAGCCTGATGAAGACGCACGGGAGCCCGGCGAACGTGCTCTCGCCCTGGAGGCTGCGATAGATCTCGTGGATCATCAGCGTACCGGCCGGCTTGCCCTCGAGCGGCTTGAGCCGTTGCTGCTGCGCGGTCGGGATCGACGCCACGGGCAGCGTCGCCGCCCGGAGCGTGTCATTTGTACCGTCTTGAATTGATAGTCCCGGAGACATAGTCCTGCCCGTTGTGAGTGATCCACATTACGTCCTGACCCATGATACGGGGTTCGCCGTCGTTCGCACAGAGCAGCAGTTCGAGGACCGCCTTAAGGTTCAGGATCCCTTCAGCTTCGTGATCCGGTTGACGCGCTCCGCCTCGGCCTTGATGAACGCGACGTCCAGGAATGGTTCGGACGAGATGTTCTGGTAGCGGATGTTGCCCTCGGCGTCGATCAGGAACGTGCCGTGGAGGGGTTGGCCCTCGAAGTCGTCGTAGGCGTGGAAGCTCTTGAACAAATCGAGCTTGGGATTGACCAGCATCGGCATCGGGAATTTGATCGCATCCTTGTTGTTCTTGAGGGCCTTGGTCGCCTCGGCGTCGTCGCTACCGATGGCGACCGTCTCGACGTTCAGCTTCTTGAGGGCCTCGTATTCCTTGCCGAACTCCTGGAGCTGTTGCATGCAGTGGGCGCACTTGCCGCCCAGGTAAAAGATGACAAGAACACTCTTTCCTTTATGGTCGGCGAGGGACCAGGGCTTGCCGCCCGTATCGGGCGCGGAGAACGTGGGGCTGGGGGAGGGGATCCAGCCGAGCGGTCCGAGGGTCGTCAGGTCAATACGGTTGATGGCCGTCTCGTCCGAACCCTGACCGTTGGCCGGCTCGGGTGGGGGGGCGAGCCAGCTCTTGTCGGCCTTCCATCGGCCGATGACCGGCTCGAGGCGTCGGAAGACGGGCAGGTCGCGGTCGGCCCATCGGGCGATCGGGATGAGTTTGCGATAGGCATCGCGGGCGTCCTTCTCCTTGCCGGCGGCCTGGAGGATCTCGACCAGGGCGGCCATCGGCGCGACCAGGTTGGGGTTCTGGTCAACGCCCTTCTTCGCCGTGCTCTCGGCGAAGCCATAATTGCGAGCGGCGAGGTGGGCACGCGCCAGGGCCTCGGGACGCATCGATGTCGCCTTGGCGAACTGGTCGAACGCCGGGCCGATGTCGCCGCGGGCCAGGAACTGGTAGCCCTCGAGTTCCGCCAGGGCGGCTTTCGTCTGCGAGATGGTCAATTTCTTCAGCGCCTCGATCTGCTCGGCCAGTTTCTTGGCGTCGTTCTTCGCGGCGTAGGCCTGGCCGAGGGTATACGCTTTCTGCATCTGCTCCATCGGGATGCTCGACCAGTCGAGGGCATTGGAATTCGTCGCCGCGATCAGGTCGTCCCAGAGCTCGTAGCGGGTGAGGATCTCGGCCCATCGGATCCGGCCGCTCCGCTGCGGCGAGCCGCCGTCGTTGGTCCCATTCTTCCTCGGGTCGCGGGGCTGCTCGACGAGGTTCCGCGCCACGTTGATGGCGTCGCGGACCCGGCCGACGTGGCTCAGACTGGTGCAGAGCCACTGGTTGTTGTGGGCGTAGTTGTGGATCTCGAACGGCATGACCCGATCGCGGAACATGTAGGCATGGTTGACGCGGGCCGAGGCCTCTTGCTGATAGGCGGCGTCGGCATAGCGCTTGAGCCCGGTGTAGGTGTGGCCGGGCATGTGCCAGGCGTGGGCGATCCCCGGCGCGGCCGGGCCAAAAAGCGCCGCGGACTTCTCGGCCCGGATCGGCTTGACGCCGTCCCAGAGATGGATGCGGTAGTGGTGCGCGCCCGGATGCATCGGCTCGACCTGCAAGACCGCGTCGATCATGGTATCCAGCCAGACTCGGTTGACGTTCACGCTACCGGAGTACTGCCAGGCAACCATCGCCGCCCAGGCGCGGGCGTCGATGTCATCGGGGAAGTCCTGGATGACCGCCTCGAGTCCTTTGAGCCAGTTCTTCTGGTGGTTCTGCGGGGTATCGCCGTCCTTGTAGAACGCCTCGAGGGCTGCGATGTAAAGCTGCTCGCGGCGGGAGGCCGATGCGGCACGCTTGCGGGCCTCCTTGAGGAACTCCTTGGCGCGTTTGGCGTTGTTGACGTTGGACATCGCCATGCCCCAGTAGGCCGTGGCGCAATCGGGGTCGATCGTGGCGGCCTGGCGGAAGGATCGCTCGGCTTCGAAGTAATAGAAGGAATGGAGCTGGGCGACGCCCTGATCGATGAATGCCTGGGCCTCGGACTTCTTGGTGGTCGCCGGGAAGTGCGACTTGCCCATGCCGGGCATGAGGTGGGCGGCGTTTCGGGGGCCGTCGTTGAAGGCCTCGCCGTGCACCGAATGGCCGGGCGCCGGGACGGCCGGATTGGTCTCGGAGGCCGTCGGGGTCGGCTTGTTCGGCTCGTCGGCGCGGAGCAGGGGGGCGATGCAGAAGATGCTCGCGGCGACGAGGAACGCCCCGAACCGTTGGAGGACCGTATGCATGGGGGAGATCTCCGGTGGGCAACTCGGCGAGGGTGAACTCTGTCCAGTGTCGAGGCCGCTCGATGGGACCGGTCAGACCGCGACCAGGAACCGGATCGGGCGAGCGATCTGGTTATTGTTGCCGAATCAGGGGATGAATGCGAGTGTGTCTTTCGAGTTCGATCGCCTCGGTTAGATGAGGGGGCAAGTCGGTCAGAGCGGCTGGGCGAGTTTCCGCCCCGGGAGAAGGTTTACCAGGGCTTGGATGCGAGCGAGGCCTGATTTCCGGCTTGAAAGACATGATTCGGGTATGCGGCAGTTTGCCCTCGATTGCGACAATTCAGGAGGTCTGCGTCGCCCCACCCGCCACCCTCTTCACGGCAAATGGCCTGGACGTGTGCCTTCCGAGGGCGAGTGAGTTGACGCGATCGACCATGGGAATTCGTTCGCGGAGATGGGCCTGGAACACGGGCGCGATGCTGATGGACTCGACGGGTTTAGACGCAAGGGATCGCCAAAATCTGCCTTATTCTTATAGAATGCCACAACTTTGCAAAATCATTAACGCACCTAACGCGGATTCGTGAAATTTCTTGGCGCAAGTGTCTTGGTGGAAAGCGGATAAGAAATTCCAAGAATTTCTCGGATTTCATCACGAGATTCGATCCGGGCCAGGAGTGAATCGAGGTCACAAGCTCCCGCTATGAACGGAGGCACGTCGCGCTGGGGCGATCCGTCGACGAACGCCCAGCGCGACTGCGCCTCCCAGTTCTCGATGTTCCAGCCGAAGCCCTTCATGTTGCGCCGGATGTCCGCCGCCGATTCTTTCGAACGTCGTAAAAGGTTCCAGACCCCTTTGATTCGACTCTCTTGAAACGCCTTTTTCGTCCCCGTTCGTCTCATCTTGTCCCGATTCGACTGCTGGTCAGCCATCGCGCCGATGCGCCCGCGGAAGGGTCAGCCGGCTAAACCCGTAACCGGAGATAAACCAGAGGTTGCCACCGGGTTCGACGATCAAAGGTCCCTCCGGGGCCGTTCTACTGGGTAAATGGATGATCGAGACGCGGCCGGACTGGGAGATCTGGCCAATCTCGTCCTGCCAATTGGGAAGGCCGAGGGTCAGTGTATCGACGGTGAAGAACAAGGTTCGGCCCGGGCTCGGGGTGATCTGATCCGGGAATTCATTCGCGCCAGGTGGGAAGGCCGTGAAATGAGTGAGCTTTCCCGACGGCGTCACCCGCACGATGGATTGTGGGACCGTGGAGTCGAATTCCTCTTCCGTGAACCAGATGTTTCCGTACGAATCGGTCGTCATGTTGGAGACCGCGGGGGCTACTCCATGCGCTTTCATCCCCCGTGATGCCGGCACGCGGATCTGGGGAAGGATATGCTCGGTGACCTGACCGGTCGTCGTGATCTCGAACAATGCTGTCGACGCGGCGTCGTCGGCGAGCCAGACATTTCCCTCGGCATCGGCCGCGATTCCACCAGGGGAAGCACTTCCTGAGAGAGTCGTACCGAGGTCTTGAGTAGGCAGGGAGAATTCGTCGATCTGACCGCCGGGGGTCACGCGGCCGGCGAGAACCAGTCCGTTGAGGGACTCGGCCGCGAACCAGAGGTTTCCGTCCGGGCCACGCGTGATGCTCTGGGCGGAGGAAGCGCGAGAAACGGGGACGCACCTCGCGAGAAACGGGGACGCGCGAGAAACGGGGACGCACCTAGTTTCGTCCCTATCCCTTGAAACTCGGGCAACAACGGCAGGGACCCCGACCGCCTTCGGTGGTCGCCTCGGCCGATGACCACTTCAACGTCAGTGTCCTTGCCGTTCGTCGCGTCCTCCCCGAGGATGCGTCTAATCACCAGGGAACGATCGGGCGGGAGACCGGACGCTCGAAAAAAGAGACGGGGGAATGCGACATCTGGCGTACCGGCAGCGACGGATGAACGGCTTGGTTGACATCGTGCGGAGGGCTTTGCCATAATCCCCCCAGGGAATCATGCGAGAGGCCACTTCCCGAATGAAGGATCACATCGATCTCATGGATTGGACGATAGAAGATCGTTCCCCGAGCGCCGTGGAGGCGTGGATCGAGGCGGCGCGACAAGGTGATGCCGAGGCATTGGGACGGGCCTTATCGGCCTTCCGGGAGTATCTGCTCCTCGTGGCCGGCGGCGAGCTGGAGGCGGAGTTGAAACCCAAGGGGGGGGCGTCGGACCTGGTGCAGGAGACCTTCCTGCTGGCCCAGCGCGACGTCCGGGGATTCCGCGGGCAGACGGCGGCCGAATGGCGGGACTGGCTCCGGACGATCCTGCTGCACCTGTTGGCCAACCATCGTCGCCAGTTCCGGGCCGCCAAGCGGCGGGTCAGCCGCGAAGTTTCCATTGATGAGGTCGCTCAAGACGACAGCCCCGGGATGGTCGAACCTCCGAGCGCGGATTTCGAGAGTCGCGAGCGCGATGCCGCTCTACTTGCGACGCTGGAACGTCTGCCCGACCACTACCGCGAGGTGGTCCTCTGGCACAACAAGGACCGATTGCCCTTCGAGGAGGTCGGCCGACGCCATGGGGTCAGCGCCGAGGCCGCTCGGAAGCGATGGACGCGGGCCCTCGAGCGGCTCCGGCTCGAGTTGGAACCTGTCCATGGAAAGCGATGAGGACACGGGGACTGAGATCGGATCGTCTCCCTCGACGAGTTCGCCCGGTCACGGCGACGGAGACTCGATGCGGGAGCCCGACCTCTTCTCGGCCGATCCGGCGGTCGACGGCCGGATCGAGGAGATCCTGGACCGGCTCGAGGAATTGTGGCCCGCGCTGGATCGCCCCCCGGCTCAGTGCGGTCGCTTCTCGATCGTTCGCGAGCTCGGGCGGGGCGGGTTCGGGGTGGTGTTCCTCGCCGAAGACCCGGACCTCGGCCGCAGGGTCGCCCTGAAGCTCCCCCGGATCGAGGTGCTCTCGCATGGCGAATCGTGGCGTCGGTTCCTGCGCGAGGCCCGAGCGGCGTCGCGGCTGGACCATCCCAACCTCGTCCCGATCCTGGAGGTCGGGCCGGCCGGGCCGGCCGTCTACATCGCCTCGATCTTCGTCGACGGGCCGAGTCTCGCCGACTGGCTGAAGGGTCGGGATGGGCCGGTCCCTCCGCGACTGGCGGCGCGGCTGGTGGCCATCCTGGCCCGCGCGATGGAGCACGCCCATCGGCGGAGCATCCTCCACCTCGACCTCAAGCCGGCCAACGTGCTCTTGCAGGTGGGCGAACGGATCGGGTCGAGGGACGAGGGCGGGCCAGTTGTCTTCGATCGCGACGGATTGCCCTTCGTGCCCCGCATCTGCGACTTCGGCCTGGCCCGGCTCATGGACATCGAAGGGGATGATTCGCGGACGATGCTCGCCGCTGGCTCGCCGCCGTACATGGCCCCCGAGCAGGCCGAGTCGCGCAAGGATCGGATCGGGCCGGCGACCGACGTCTATGGGCTGGGTGCGATCCTGTACGAGCTCCTGACGGGTCGCTCCCCGTTCGGCGGCAAGGGCGCGTCTCAAGACCCTGCAACGCGTCATGGCTGAGAAGCCGGTCCCGCCTCGGCAGCGCCGGCCGGACGTACCCCGCGATCTGGATACGATCTGCCTGAAATGCCTGGCGAAACTCCCCCAGGACCGCTATGCCGATGCCGAGTCACTTGCCGATGACCTCGAGCGGTATCTCGAGGCGCGACCCGTCCTGGCCCGGTCGATACCCTGGTGGGAACGCGCCGGGGCGTGGTCGCGACGACACCCCTCGGCGATCGCGTGGATCATCCTGATCCTCTTCAGCGGCATGCTGGGCTTCGCCCCCGTCCTATGGCTTCGAGCCACTCTCAGCCGGTCGATCGCCGAGAAAGAGCGTGAGGTCGAATTCCGGACACAATTGGTCGAGAATCGCGATCGTCTGGCCCGGGCGGCCATTCTCGTCCGAGGGGCCGATCAGTCCATCGGATCCGGCAGGTTTCCTCGAGCTCAGGAGCAGCTCGATGCGGCGGGTCCCGACCTCGGCCCGCTCGGATCGCGCGGGTTCGCCTGGGCCTATCTCAGCCGCCTCATTCGCGACCGGTACGCGACCTTCGACGGCCGCGGAGGCCCCGTCACGGCCCTTGCCATCTCGCCGGATGGGATGTTGCTGGCCTCGGGCGACGAGCACGGGGCGGTCCTTCTCTGGGACGTGAGGGCGGGTGGAGGACGAACGCTCGATCGTTCAACACGACTCGGCGGTCCGACGCCTCGATTTCAGCCCCGACGGCCGCCTGCTCGCATCATCCACGCAGAAGGTGCCTGCGGAGACGTTCCTTTGGGAGATCCCGGGCGGAGGATCCCGGGGCCAGGTCGTCGGGCTGAAAGGCTTCATCGGCCGGCACGTCTTCTCGTCCGATCATGACGGACTGATCGGCATCGAACACGAACCGGGCGCCCCGCTGCCGCGCCTGATCTATGCGAATCTGGCGAAGACCTCCGAATCCTCGCGATACGTCGCTGAAGTAGCCACCCAGCCCCTCCTGGAACGGTTGGGGCTCCGTGATGATCGGCTCCAACTCCTGGCCGACGTCCTGGCCAGGAAGACGGACGCTCCGAACTTCGACGCCACGGAGGTCGATCGGTTCATCCTCGGTTCGCGTCCCCGCGGGGTGGCCCTCTCGCGCGAGAATCAGTTCGTCGTGATCGGCGATGGCGATGGGACGTTCGAGGCCTTACTCGCCTGGCAAGGGTTCCCCCTTGTCGTGGGCCGGATCCACGAGCAGGGCGCCCTCATTGTGCTGGAGAACCGCGACGGGTTGAAGGCTCGTCGCAGCCCCAATGAACAGACGAGACTTGACCGATTCGTCGAGCTGTTTCCGCCCAGGACGACGACACGCGATCGGATATCGAACCTTTCCCGCCCGATCGTTCCGGCCGAGACGGTCGCCGTGGCATCGGCGGTCCATCGCCTCGCACGGCTGAGTCGTGATACGGGACGGCTCAACATGATCGACACGCGCACGGGCGAGGAAATTTCGACTTATGATTACGGCCCCTTGCCGGATGCCGAACGATTCGCCATCTCGCGGGACGGCCGCGTTCTGGCGATCGCGGGCGGGGATCATCCGATCCGGCTCTGGCGGCTCGACCCGCCGGGCGGCTCGGTCGCGCTCCGAGGGCACGACTCGAAGGAGGCATGGTCGCTGGCCTTCGCGCCCAACGGCTTGGCCCTCGCCAGCTCCGGCGATGATGGTGCCATCCGGCTGTGGGACTCGCGATCGGGCCGGACCGGTCGGGTCCTTTCCGGCCACACCTCCCTGGTGACGTCCATCGCCTACGCGCCGGACGGCAAACCGCTGGCCAGCGGCAGCTTCGACAAGGCGGTCAACCGTGGGATCCGGCGACGGGTATCTGTCGCGCGACGTTCGCGGGTCACGACCACAACATCCGCGCCGTAGCGTTCTCCCCGGACAGCCGCATAGTCGCATCGGCGGGTGACGATCGCACGGTTCGGCTCTGGGACGTCGCTCCCGGCGGGCCGAAGCGCGATCCCTTGCTCGGGCACTCGGATAAGGTCTTCGCATTGGCGTTCCAGCCCGGCGGCCGGATACTGGCGTCGGGCAGCCTCGATGAAACGATCCGGCTATGGGACGTCAAGACCGGAGAGGTCCGGATCATCGAGGCCGGCGCGAAGTGTTCGCGCTGGCCTTCTCCCCGGACGGACGTCGGCTTGCCTCCTCCCATGAGGACGGCCCGGTCAGGGTCTGGGACGTGGAGTCCAAGGCCCTGATTGTCTCACTCCCGGGGCACTTGGGCAACGCCTTCGGCGTGGCCTTCTCGCCGGACGGGCGCAGCATGGTATCTTGCGGCGCGGATCGCATGGTGCGGGTCTGGGACCCTGGCACCGGCCAGGAGTTGCTCTGCCTGACCGGCCATGCGGATCGCGTCAACGCTGTCGCCTTCAGCCCCGACGGCCACACCCTGGCCTCCGCCGACCACACGGGCGCCATCCGGCTCTGGCGCGACCATGCGCCGTGACCCGATCGGCCGAACGGGCTCGATGGTGCGGCGATGTCCGCCGATGAGCCAGAACCGTGGTCCCTCGCACGCCGGTGAGCCGCAAGAAACCCACTCCTCTCGGTGCTCGACACGTCCGCGTGACCGCGCCGGATCTCTCCGAAACATTTCAGGGTGCGTCGGCAAAATAAGGCATGAATCCGAGAAGCGCCTTGAATCACTCCGAGCCATGTGACAAAATAAGCTGGACGTGCCAAAGCAAGCGTTGACGCAGTGATGTCGGTCCACGAAGTCGTAAGGCTGACGAGAGGGTTCCAAGACATGACCATCGCCATTGAAACCACCCCGTTGCGAGTCCTGGTCGTCGATGACCATGCGACGATCCGGATCGCGATCCGTACGCTCCTCCGCAAACTGGGGCATCGAGTCGATGTCGCGGAAGATGGCCGGACGGCCGTCGATGTGGCCTGTCGCGACCATTACGACGTCGTGCTACTGGACATACGGATGCCCGGGATGGATGGCATGGAAGTCGTCCACCGACTTCGCAGACATCTGCCCGAGGGATCGGGCACGCGGATCTTTGCCCACACGGCGGAAGCCGGCCTTGAGGATTACTGCGCTCTACCGGGCCGCCGGGGTCGACGATGTGCTGACCAAGCCGGTCAGGACCGACGACCTGGTGACGGCCTTCGGCCGATGGTTCCCGGCGACGTGAGAATGCCGGTCGTCCGAGAACGCGTCCTGAACTTCCCGCTTCTGTAGCCGGCCCCCGCGAGGCCGGGGAGGGTATTCCCGCGGTCACAGACTCGGCTACCCGGAAGTAAGGCCAAACCAAGCGGCGGTGCTTCCAGGGGAGGACATTCCCGGGGTCGCGGACCCCGGCACCAGCCGAGAAAATGAGCTACCAGTTCATAGCACGCCCCAGGGATCGATCGTCAATCAAGCCGAGACTACGCCGCCAGGTTCGTGTGGATTCCTCTTCTTCATGACATGGCTCCGCCGAGGGGGCACCGATTGACCATGAGAACTCACCTGGTGAGGTCTGTCGCGCTCTGGTTCTTACTGATCGCGACCCTCTCGCTAGCGACTGGCCTGGTGGAATATGCGTATCTGGTCGAGGCCGGCCGGAAGCACGAGCAACTCGAGCGCTCGCAGTGCCTGCTCAACCGGCTCGGGGCACTGCACGGCGAGTTGACGGACATCGAGACCGGAGCCCGGGGCTTCGTGATCACGGGCGAGGATCGCCATCTCGGCCCCTACGATCATGCCCTTCCGAGGATCGAACCGACCATGGGGAAGCTCGCCGAATTGACGGTCCACGATCCCGAGCATCGTGGGCAAGTCTTGCCGATCGAGCCCTTGGTCGACGCCCAGCGAGCGATCCTCCGCCAGATGATCAACGTCCGGCGTGCGGAGGGGCCCGAGTCCGATCGGCTGATCTCGCTCATCGATCAGGGCAAGGACGTGATGGACCGAATCCGAGGCATCATCGTCGGCATGGATTCGGTCGAGAATGCCCGGCTGCTCAGGAGGGTCGGCGAGGCCAAGGCCATCAACCGGAGGATGGCCTTCTTGCTCGCCGGCGGCATCGTCGTCAACCTGGGACTGCTGTGGATCGTCTTCGGGCTGGTCGCCCGCGAGACGGCGATCCGCCGGGCGCGGAGCAGTCGTTCCGCCAGAGCGAGGAGCGATTCCGCGGCGCGTTCGAGGCCGCCTCGACCGGCATAGCCATCGCCGATCCTCTGGGCCGGTTCCTCCAGGTCAATCCGTCGTTCTGCGCGATCGTGGGCTACTCCGAGGAGGAGTTGTTGACCCTTGACTTCCAGAGTATCACCCATCCCGACGATCTCGATGAGAATCTCGAATTGAAGAGACAGTTGATCGAGGGAGAAATCCGCTATTACCGGCTGGAGAAGCGATATCTCCACAAGGATGGGCATTTCGTCCATGTCATGCTCTGCGGCTCGGTCGTCCGCGACCCGGACGGCCGACCGGTCACCCTGGTCGCGCTGGTCGAGGACATCACAGCACGGGTTCGCGCGGAGGCATTGATGGAACGCGCCGAGCGCGAGCGCGATGCCTCCATGGCCGAGCTCGCCCTGGCGAGGGACCGGGCCCTGGAGGCGACCCGGGCCAAGAGCAACTTCCTGGCCAACATGAGCCACGAGATCCGCACGCCGATGAACGGCATCATCGGCATGGCCGGGATGCTCATGGAGACGGATCTCGACGGAGTCCAGCGCGACTATGCGTCGACGATCGCCAACAGCGCCGATGCCCTCCTGACCCTCATCAACGACATCCTCGACCTGTCGAAGATCGAGGCCGGCAAACTCGCGATCGAGGCGGTGGGCTTCGACCTCCGGGCGCTCATGGAGGATGTGACCGGCCTGCTGGCCCCGATCGCCGGTCGCAAAGGACTCGAGATCGCCTGCCTCGTCGCGCCGGATGTCCCCGAGTGGCTGGTGGGCGACTCTTCCCGCATCCGCCAGGTCCTCACGAACCTCGCCGGCAACGCGGTGAAGTTCACCGACGTCGGCGAGGTCATCCTGGAGGCCCGGCTGGTCCGCGAAGACGAAGGGGGCATGGTCGTCGGCCTGGCCGTACGTGATACCGGCATCGGCGTCCCCGAAGATCGCCGGGAGGCGATCTTCGAGAGCTTCACCCAGGCCGATGAGAGCTTTAGCCGCCGCCATGGTGGGACGGGTCTGGGCCTCACGATCTGTCGCCAGTTGGCCGCCCTGATGGGCGGCCGGATCGAGCTCGAAGAGCGAGCCGGGCGTCGGGAGCACGTTCCGACTGGAGCTGCCGCTGCTGAAGTCATCACGGGACGATCTGCGAGACCGAGCACGTCTGACACGGGATCCGGACGATCGCAAGGACGACAACCCCTACGACCGGCTCGGCCTCCAAGTGCTGGTGGTGGACGACCACGAGTCCAATCGGAAGGTTGCTCTCCGGATGCTGGAGCAACTGGGTTGCCGCGCGGACCTGGCCGGGAATGGCCAGGAGGCCCTGGAGGCCTTGAAACGGGCCCGCTACGACATCGTGTTGATGGACGTGCAGATGCCGGTCGTCAACGGGCTGGAGGCGACCCGCGCGATCCGACGCGGCGAGGCGGGCACATCGCGCCACCTGCCGATCCTCGCGCTGACCGCCCATGCGATGGAGTCCGACCGGAGGCGATGCCTGGAAGTCGGGATGGACGGCTACCTGGCCAAGCCGATCAAGAAGCGAGACCTCCGACACGCCCTCTCGCGATGGAGCCGGCGGGCGCCGGCCTTCGGCCGGTCCGAGATGGAGTCGCCCAAGGTCCGGACGAACGTGGCGCACGACGAATGGCTGGATCACCTCCGCTCCTACCTGGGCGACGACATGGATTCGATGAGCGCCATCCTACACGCGTTTCGCGATGAGGTGGTCCAGGCATTGGCCGAGCTCGAACGAGCCCAGGCGAACGAAGACGCTCCGCGAGTGGTCGAGATCGCCCACGGTCTCAAGGGGATCAGTATGACGGTCGGGGCACGGACCTTGGCGCAGTGGTGGCGCGACCTGGATGGCCGGGGGCGTGAAGGAGACTTCGACGGTGTCGGTCGAGCAATCGACGGCGCCCGGAAAGAATGGGCGCGGTTCGGGCGTGAGATCGAGGGCTTCTGGGAGCCGATCTTGCCTCCGACGGCCGTGGTGACGAATCGGGATCGGTAGGGCAGCCTCGAGCGGCCGCCAGCCTGCGACTTGCGATGACCGGAAAGCCGTTCCCAAGCGGGTCGTCCGTGACGACAATGGCGCGGTCGTTGAGCGATCGTCGTCCCGGCCAGCGAGGATTCGATATGGGATGGATCGACCGGATTTCCCGACGGATCCGGCGAGGGCGCTCGCGGGATCTCGGCGGTACCTGGGTGGTCGCCGTCTCGGGCGGCGGGGATAGCGTGGGGCTGTTGCGGGTGTTACACGAGCTGGCTCCGACGGCGGGCTTGAGCCTGTCGGTCGCCCACCTGGACCACGGCGTGCGCGGCGAGGCGTCGCGGGCCGACGCCGCGTTCGTGGCCGACCTGGCGGCGACGCTCGGCTTGCCGTTCGACCTGGGACACTGGCGGCCGATCCTGTCCGGGCACTTCGAATCGGAGGCGCGTTGCGCCCGGTACGCGTGGCTGACCCAGATCGCCCGGGCCCGCAACGCGGACGTCGTGGCGGTCGGACACACGCGAGACGATCAGGCCGAGACCATCCTCCACCGGATCGTCCGGGGCACCGGGCCTCGAGGGCTCGTGGGAATCCCCCGTCAGAGGGCGCTCGCGACCGACCCGCCGATCCTGCTCGTGAGGCCCCTGCTGTCGGCTTACCGCCATGAGATTCGGGCCTATCTGACGGGGATCGGGCAGGATTGTCGCGAGGACGCGTCCAACGCCGATCTCACGCGGACGCGCGCCCGGATCCGGCACGACCTCCTGCCCAGGCTGGCGGACGAGTACAACCCGAAGGTCGTCGATGCGCTGGTCCGGCTCGGGGAGCTCGCTGCGGCATCGCAGCGAGCGATCGAGGCCGACGCGGCGAGATGGAGCAAGCGGCGATCATCACTTTCTCCGAAGATTGTGCGGTTTTACAGCATGCCTTCCTCCGGTCGGTTCCTGCCTTCCACAGGGCCGAGGTCTTGCGGCGGATCTGGCGACGCGCCGGATGGCCCGAAGCGAGCATGTCGGCGGTCCGATGGCGTCGGATGGCGGGTCTGGTCCGGGCGAGGGAGGTCCCCCGCGTCGAGATCGGGGCCGGAGTGTCCATGATGACCGAGGGTGATTTCCTGGTCCTGCGACGGTCACGGGAGGCTTCCCCGGTCCCGGGGCCCCCGGAGCCGATTGCCCTGGAGGTCCCCGGTTCGGCATCGGTCTCCTGGGCCGGCGGAGAGGTTGTGACTCGGTGCCCCGCCGACGAGTCCTGCGACGAGTTGGTCGATTTCGACCGAGTGACTTTCCCGTTGTCCGTCCGCGCGGCGATGCCGGGCGATCGGTTCGAGCCGCTGGGCATGGGAGGCCAGAGCATGCCTCTGGCCGATTTCTTCCGAGGGCGTCACGTCCCACATGACCGACGCGCGGGCATCCCCCTGGTTTGCGATCGAGAGGGCATCATCTGGGTCGTCGGGCATCGGATCGCCGATCGGGTCAAGGTGACTGAATCGACGAGGAGCCGGCTGGGGCTTAGGTGGGTCGGGGGGGCGATGCCGGAGATTTCTCACTGAACGCCACCTGCCGGTGCGAGATCGCGGGGCTGTGACTACGGGTCCCACGACCACTAAGGTGAACATCTTGCAAAGTCGTAATTGCCTCGGAGACCGAGGTTGGAGTTCCGCCTTCAGGCGGTCTTCGGATGGCGCGGACCGCCTGAAGGCGGAACTCCAGCGAGTACGGGAGAGATCACGGTTGGAGTTCCGCCTTCAGGCGGTCCGGTGCTCGAAGAAAAGATGTTCATCGTAGTGGTCTCAGGACCGTTGTCATTGCACTTCCATGGCACCTTCGGCCTCGTGGAGGAAACCTTGGGCTTCCACGTCGTGGGCCCATCGGTCGGTCTTCGCCAGGGATCGGAGCTGATCGAGGGCGATTCGGGCCTCCTGTGTGCGCCCGAGCCGTTGCGAGGCCATGACGGTGACGGCCAGGTCGAGCGGCGAAGGAGGCCGGCCGCGGTCCGCCCCGGCCAGGTCGCGGAGGGCCTCGAGGGCCCTGGCGGGCTGCCCGGAGCGGTAGAGGGCCAGCGCGAGTTTGTGTCGGTATTCGCCCAGTCGCTCCGGGTCGTCGGCGACCACGAGGCACGCGGCCTCAAGTCGAACTCAAAGCGAGCCGATAATCCTCGGGGCGGCCGATCGGCCGGCCGATCGTCAGCCATGCGGCATTGAAGAGACCCGACGCGTTCTCGCTACGGCGTTCGGCGATCTCGATCGCGGCCGAACGGAGACGCGGCGTGAGGGACCGGTCGGACCGGAGCACGTCCAGGACCTCGGACTTGAGCAGGTGCCGGGCGAAGAGGACCTGCACCCGCTCGACCGCGGCGCGTCGCATCGAGAGCTCGAAGGCGGGCTCGCCCTCGGCCGACTCGATCGTCCAGATCCTGGCGGTGTAGTCGATGCTTCCCGAGGCGACCTGGAGGCCGTCCCGGCTGATCGCCAGGCTGACGACGCCGCTGGTGTGGCCGCGGAGCGTCAGGACCTCCTCGTGGGTCTGCACGTCCCAGAGCTTGACCGTCCGATCGTCGCTGGCGGTCGCGAGCCGTCGGCCGTCGGGGAAGAAGGCGACGGCCGTGACCAGGCCGGTATGACCGTCGAACTCGGCCACTTCCCGGCCAGCCCGCCAGTCCCAGAGCTTGACCTCGGCCGGGACCGATCCGTGATACATGCCGCCGACCGAGGCGATGCGGCTCCCGTCGGGCGAGAAGGCGAGATCCTGTACGCCAGTCTCGTGCCCAGGCAGGGCGGTGACCGGATCGCCGGTCTTGACGTCCCAGACGCGGACGGTCCGATCCTCGCCGCCCGAGGCGATCGTGCTGCCATCTGGCGCGAAGGCCACGGCCGATGCGCCTCCGACGTGCCCGGACATCTTCCACAGGACGGTAGCCCGAACCACGTCCCAGAGCCGGATCGTGCCGTCCTTTTCGGAGGTGGCCAGGGTCGAGCCGTCCGGGGAGAACGTCGCGTCGGTGATCTCCGCCGTTGTCGCCTCGGGCACCCGGCGGCCCCAACTCGCCGTATCCCAGAAGTTGAGCGAGCCGTCGGGCCCGTCGGCGGCCAGCGTGAGGCCGTCGGGCGAGAACGCCAGGCCGATGTGGGCCATCAAGTCGCGCCGGCCCGTGATCCGATGCAGCTCCTCGCCGGTCCGGGGGTCCCAGATGCGGATGTTCCCGTTGTGCGCCGAGGCGATGCGTTGGCCATCGGGCGCGAACGCCACGGTGCCGACCCATCCCGCACTGTTGCGGAATGCCACCTGGGAGTCGGGTGCCGCCGCCGGCCAGAGCTTGACCGTGCCATCGAGGCTGCCGGATGCCGCCAGGACTCCGTCGGGTGCGAAGGCCACGCAGTGGACGAATCCGTTGTGTCCGTGGAAGGCCGCGTGCTCTCCGCCGCCCTCCAGGTCCCATCGACGGACGCTCTTATCCTCGCTCCCGGAGACGAGCTGGTTGCCGTCGGGCGAGAACGCCAGGCCGCGGACGAATCCCCGGTGGCCGATGAGCGTGTCGAGGTGTCGCCCCGTCTCGCGGTCCCAGATCCGGATCGACTTGTCCCAGCCGCCGGTCGCCAGGCGACGGCCGTCGGGGCTGTAGGCGACCGCATAGACGAAGTTGACGTGCCCGCGGAGTTGATGGGCGGCGGACCGGACCGGGCCGGAGATGTCCCAGAGGTCAACGACGTCGCGACCGGACAGGGCGAGCTGGTGTCCGTCGGGCGCGAACGCCACGCCGAGCACGCCGCCGGGTGCGCCGGCGATCGGCAAGCCGAGGGCGCCTCCGGTCCGGGCGTCGCGGAGCCGGGCGAAGCCGCTGGCCGAATATTCGTTGAAGTGTCCGCAGCCGGTCGCGATCGATCGGCCATCGGGCGAGAACGCCAGGGCCAGGATCTGGACGCCTTGCTCGGTCGCCCGCCATAGCTCCCGGCCATCCCTGGCGTCGAGGAGGACCAGGACGGAGCCCGCCTCTTTACCGTCGAATCCGTGGGCTGCCGCGAGCGTGCGGCCGTCGGGCGAGAAGGCCACGGCCTGGACGGCGCCGGCCAGGCCACGCGCCTCCAGGACGGTCGCGCCGGTATGGATGTCGCGGACGACCAGCTCGCCGGTTCGACCGGCGCCGGGCTGGCCCCACGGGCCGGTCCCGGACGCGATCCGCGAGCCGTCGGGCGAGAAGGCCACGCACCAGACGTCGAGGCCCAGGCCGGAGGCCACCCAGGTCTTCAGGTCGGAGTGGCCCAGCCGATGGGCGTAGTCCCATTCCCAGGCGCGGAGGTCTGCCGGGCAATCCTTGAGCAGGTCGTCGGCCAGCGCGACGTTGTCGTCGAGGTACTCGCGATAGGCCAGATTCACCCGGTTGACGGCATCGCGACGGCGGAGGTCCTCGGCCTTCCGGGTCGCCAGGATTCGCTGTTCTTCCGCGACGCGACGCTGGAGCTCGGTCCGGTGCTGTTCGCGGCCGACGAGGATGACGCCCGCGGATAATCCGACGACGGCCGTGATGAGCAGCGCGGCCGCGCCGGCGACGATCGGCTTGTGACGCCGACCCCACCGCGCCAGCCGTGCCGGTGCCGGCTCTCGGTAGGCGGCGACCGGATCATCGGCCAGCCAGTGTTCGATCTCCTCGGCGAGGGCCGAGGCCGAGGGATATCGGTCTTCGGGTCGATTCGCCATCGCCTTGCGGCAGATCGCCTCCAGGGCACGAGGGACCCGGGCGTTCACCTGCCTCGGAGGCGGGAACTCCCCGAGCTTGACGCGGTCGAGCAGCGCGGTCACGTCGCACCAGACATAATCGAACGGGGCTCGACCGCAGAGGAGGGTGTAGAGCATCGCGCCGAGGCTGTAGATGTCGCTGGCGGGCCCGAGCCGGTCGAGGCGGCCTTCGGCCTGCTCGGGGCTCATGTAGGCCGGAGTCCCGAACGCCGTCCCCGCCGCCGTATCGGTCGAACTGGAGGGCCCGATCGGCGGCGCGCTCCCGGTGCCGCTGCCCGCCGGGTCGACGTCTCGGCGCTTCGGCGGGCGCGGCTCCCGCGGGCCGGGAGGCTCGGGTCGCTCGTCGATGTCCGGGGCCGAACCCGGGTCCAACACCTTGGCCAGGCCCCAGTCGACGACCAGGGATTCGTTGAAAGGCCCGAGCAGGATGTTGGCCGGCTTCAGGTCGCGATGTAGCACGCCCTGGCTGTGCGCGTAGGCGACCGTCTGGCAGACGTCGGCGAACCGGTCGAGGAGGTGGCGGAGGGCCCGCGTGCGATCCTGGGGGTCGCGGCGCGGGTCGGCGTCGGCGCGATGGAATCGGCCGATCGCCTCTTCGAAGCTGATCCCCCGCACGAGTCGCATCGCGTAATATGGACGGCCCTTGTCGTCGTTGCCCAAGCCGTAGACCGGCACGATCCCCGGATGTTCGAGCCGGCCCGTGACCTCGGCCTCGCGCACGAACCGGATGCGGCTGTCGTTGTCGTCGGCGCGCTCGGGCTTGATCTGCTTCAGGGCCACCTCGCGCTGGAGCTCAGCGTCGAGGGCCACCGAGACCTTGCCGATGCCACCCTGGGCATGAGGCCTGAGGATATGGAACCGCATGCCCTCGGAGGTCGTCCCGCCGAATGACCATTCGCCGTACGGATCGTCCCCCGTTTCGTCGGGCAGGTTCGCGGCGGATCCCGGGAGGAATGAGTCGTCATCCTCATCATTGTCGTCGTCATCGCGCCTGGCGGCGCGGATCGGGTCCAGGCCGGGTCGGTAACGCCCTCCCTGTTTCGCGATCGAAGGCAAGGTCGGATTGGTGCTAAGGTGGTCGGGCAGGGCGGCGAGGTCGCGCTCCGCTTCGGCCCGCCTGCGCTCCAGCTCGGCCCGGAGCCGGTCGAAGTCGCAGAGGGCATCGAGGCAACGCCCGAGCTCGCCGCCATGGCGCTCCAGCAACCCGTTGACCACCGTCTCCAGGAATGTGTACTGATCGGCGGTCATGACCGAGCCATCGACCAGGAACTGGCCGATCGGCCCGGCGCCCAGGCCGGCGGGATCGTCGCGGCGGGCCTCGGCGAGGCCGACGAGGGTCTGCCGCGACATGAAGCCCAGGTGCACGGCCAGAGACTCGATCAGCAACTCGCGATCGGCTTGATTTCCCGTCACGTCGGCGGCCCTTCGTTCTGACTTACGGATCGATCGGGATCGGAGGACGTGGAGCGGACGGGAACTCGACCCGAGCGATCGCCCGGGTGCGGTCCCATCAACACGCCTTTTAGTGTATCACTTCGAGCGGGTGTAGGCCAGAAGCGCGTGGCGGGCAAAGGGTAACGGGTGGAGGGTCGGGGGGACAGGCCGATGACCGCGGCTCCGCGGTTGGAATTGACGGTCGTGCGGCTTTGGCATACCATCCCTACACAGTTCAATGACGGCCTTCGACCGTCGCGACGCTGGTATGTTCTGCAGGCGACACGCTTGCCATTTTCCGGCATATCAGCGGGCGACATCTTGCCTGACGCCGGCACGAAAGTAGGTCAGGCTTTCCAGCCTGACTCTCGAAGTGGGTCGCAGTTGGAAAGCCCGACGAACAAATCTGTCAGGCTGGAAAGCCTGACCTACTTGAGATTTTGTGGGGTATGAGCCCCGGGACCATGAATGGCCGAGCCGATCCCGACGGATCCTGGCGTACCCGCGTCGTCCTTTGGCGGACTCTTGACGCGTACGATGCGCCGGATGGCCTCGCTCGTCCTCGTGCTGGAAGTCGCTTTGGCCCTCCGCGTGTTCGCAGCCGACGCGGTCGAATGGTATGCGAGTCACAAGGTCCCGCCGCAGCTCTGCGTGTTTCCCGATACCGTGATCTACTGGGAGCTGGCACGGACCATCCGCGAGGGGGCCCCTTACGAGATCGTGGATTGGGCCGATATCCCCCATTTCGCGCTCCGGACGCCCGGCTATCCGCTGTTCCTGGCGGCCTGCCAGTCCGTCTTCGGCGAGCGAACGCTCGCCGTCCGACTGGTCCAGGCGGTCCTCGGGACCCTGAGCGTCTACCTTATCTTTGGTCTGGCGCGGACGTTCGCCGGCCCGGAGGGATCCGGGGCCGGGGCGGACAGGCCCGCGCGAGCCGGGTCGGTGGACCGTCCCGCTCGTCGCCGCGGCGATGGCGGCGGCCAATCCGCATTATCTGCTGATCTCGTCGCTGATCCTGTCCGAGGCCGTCTTCGTACCCCTGATGCTGGCCTCGCTCCTGGGCCTGTCGGTGCTCTGGCTGGCCGCTTCGGCGGGGTCCGTCGGCTGGAGGGCGGACCTCATCGCGATCGGCACGGGTGTCGCCGCCGGGGCCGCGGTCCTGGTGCGGCCGTCCTGGGCGCTGTTCGTCCCGTCGATGCTCGCCGCCTGGATCGTCGCGAGCCTCCGCGATCGTCGCAGGCTGATCGCGTCGATGCGAGGGGCGGTCCTCTGCACGATCGGCGTCGTGGCCGTGATGAGCCCGTGGTGGGTCCGCAATGCCCAGGTCTTCGGCCGGTTCGTGCCGACCGCCTTGTGGATGGGGGCGAGCCTCTACGACGGGCTGAATCCGAGGGCGACCGGTGCCAGCGACATGACGTTCCTGGGCGATCCCGAGATCTGGCCGCTCGACGAGCAGGACCAGGATGCCGAGCTGTCGCGGCGCGCGTTCGCGTTCGCGCGAGAGGAGCCCTCGCGGGCGCTGAGACTGGCCGTCCTGAAGCTCGGGCGGTACTGGAGCCCCTGGCCCAACGCCGAGGGGTTTCGCTCGATGGGGCTGGCGATCGGCAGCTCGGCGGTGGAACTGCCGCTGTTCGGGCTGATCGCCGTGGGCCTCTGGGGCCGACGCCGCGACCCGCGCGCCTGGGTCCTCCTCGCGGGACCGCTACTCTACTTCTGCGCGCTGCACATGGCCTTCGCCAGCTCGATGCGATACCGCATCCCCGCCGAGATGCCGGCCCTCGTGCTGGCCGCCCTCGGCTGGGCGAGGCTGACGGCCCGGGATGGATTCGTGTAGGAGCCGGCTTCCGGCCGGCGGTCCGGGATCGGGGGACGGGGCCCTCGCCGACCGCGAGCATCCTCTCCAGGAAGGGGGAACCACGACGATGCGTATCGTCCGACGCGTGGCGAAAGTGATGCTCTGGGGACTCGTGCTCTGCCTGTCGATCCTGGGGGGCGGGCTCTGGTTCGCCTATACTTACATCACCGACAGCGAGACGGATGCCCGTCTGATCAAGAATTATGTCGCGCGCTTCTTGCCCCGATCGACCATCGACCCGGGTCGGGTGCGGCTCGGGCTCTCCTCCGGCGAGTTGACGCTCAATAATATCCAGGTGTATCAGAATGACGCATCGTTTCCGACCCTGGAGGTGTCCTACCTGAAGGTCGTGGTCAATCCGCGGAAGCTCCTCCGGGGCGAGCTGGACCTTCGCCAGGTCTCCGTGGTCTACCCGTCGCTACGGCTCTACCACCGTCGGGATGGGACGTTGAACCTCCAGGGTTTCCTGGCGGATCCCTGGCCCGCTCCCTTCCTGGAGAATACCCCGCCGATCCTCATCGAGCATGGCACGCTCGCGATGGTCCCGGACGAGGAGGGACCGGCCGGTGAGATGGCGACGTGCGCTGGGCGAGAGGCCCGGGAGTCGTCGTCGCCTCCCGGGCGGGTCGCCGGTCCCGGCGTGACGATCCTCCGCGAGGTGAGCCTCAAGATCGAGCAAGTCGAGGGGATGCTCTTCCGGTTCGAGGGCTCGGCGCAGGGCGATAGCCTGGACCGATTGCAGCTCAGCGGGACGCTTGACGTCGCGACCGGCCGGACCACGCTCAACGGCAAGCTGACCGGCCTGACGCTCTCCGACGCACTCCGGCGGCGGATCCCGATCGAGGCGCGGCCGGCGATGAAGGCGCTGGGGCTCACCGGCGGGGTGGTCAACGTCGACCTGAAGCGGGCCAGCTACGACCCGAGGGCGGCTCCCGGCGATCGGATCCACTACGCGATCGGTGCCTCGCTCCGCGACGGGATCTGGGAATGTCCGCGGATGCCGTTCCCTGTCAACAAGGTTTCGGCGCTCATCGGCGCGGAGGACGGGCTGGTCACGATCGAGCGCGCCGAGGGCTCCAGCGGGCGGACTACGCTCCGCGCCCGGGGTGCGATGAATGCGGGCGACCCCGGCCGCGAGCCGATGGAGATGCACGTCGAGCTGGTCAACTTGGAGCTCGACTGGCGGCCCGGCAGCCGGATCCGCAGCCGGACCCCGCCTCAGTATGACGACCTCTGGGACGTCTTCCGGCCGAGCGGGACCGTCGATGCCACGATCGACCTCTCGCGGACCGTGCCCGGCGGGCCGGTCGAGCTCGGCACCAAGGTCACCTGCAAGGACATCGCGGGAAACTACCGGCATTTCGCCTATCCGATCGACCACGTAAGGGGCCAGCTCGAGCTGAAAGAGAAGGTCCTGGCGGTCGATATCCAGACGCTGAGCGTCGGCGGCCGTCCGCTGCGCCTCAAGGGGACCATCAAGGATCCGGGGGTCAACGCGGTCGTCAATCTCGAGCTGTGGGCCGAGTCGCTGCCGATCGACGAGCCGCTCCTGAAGGCGTTCAAGCCCGAGATCCGCAAGGTCGTCAACCAGTTCTCGCCGAGGGGCACGGTCAAGGCCCATGCGAAGATCTGCCGACGGCCGATGGCCGGCCGTCCCGAGGGGCTCATCGCCATCGATGCCGAGATCGACGCGGCCCATCAATGCGAGATCACCTGGGACAAGCTCCCATACCCGATCCGCGACCTCACCGGCCGCCTCGAGCTGCATCCCGACCACTGGGTCTTCCGCAACGTGCGCGGTCGCAACGGCGAGGCGAAGATCATCGCCAGCGGCGAGGTGATCAAGCTGTCCGACGATCGGCTGGCCAACGGCGACTTCCCGCTCAAGGTCCACGTCAACCTGCGGGCCGAGAACCTCCCGTTCAGCCAGGAGCTGCGGAAGGCACTCCCGGAGGAATGGGAGATGAGCTGGAAGACCATCAATCCCTCGGGCGCCTGCGACATCGAGTCGGCCTCGGTGGACGTCGAGTCCGGCCGCCCGGATCGGACGCACATCGTGATCGTCCCGCGCGCGGAATCGAACGTCCGGCTGGTCTTCACCCGCGCACCCCAGCCGAACATCGATCCCGGCGGCGTGGTCGAGCTGAGGCTGGACGACATCCGCGGCCGGTTCGTCTTCGACAACGGCCTCGTGGCCATGAACGACGTCGGCGTCCAGTTCCGGGGCGCACCGGTGCGGTTCGAACGCGGTACGGTCTTCGTCGGGGGCAAGGGCCGATTCGACCTGGGCATCGAGCACCTGTGGGTCCAGGACATACGGATCGACCGCGAATTGCGCAATAAGATGCCCCCCCTGATGGCGAGCTTCGCCAAGAAGCTGGACGAGCAGCGGACCTTCACGGCCCATGGGAATCTCAGGATCGGCTGGTCGGGCCGGCCGAATGAGACCGCCTGGTGCCGGTGGGACAAGACCCTGGTCGTGCTCAACGACAACACCATCAAGACGGGGATCCCCATCGAGCACATCCAGGGGCAGCTCGAGGATGTCAGCGGCTGGTCCAACGGGCTGAGCCTGAAAGTCCAGGGCATCATCCGACTGGAGAGCATGGTCCTGCTGGGCCAGCAGATCACCCGGATCGGGTCGCCGTTCCGCGTGCAGGACGGGGTGGCGGAGCTGGTCAACCTGAACGGGCACCTGCTCGGCGGCGAGCTCTGGGGCAAGGGCTGGGTCAGCCTGGATCAGACGCCGAGCTATTACACGACGATGACCCTCCACGGCGCCCAGCTCGAGGAATACGCGCGGACCATCGGCGGCCGGCAGCCTTACAAGGGCAACGTCGAGGCGCGGATCGAGTGCAGCGGGCTCGGCAGCGACCTGCGGACGCTCCAGGGTCACGGCGATGCCCACATCACCCAGGGAGACCTGGGCAAGCTCCCGGTCGTCCTGCGCATCGCCAGCCTGTTCAATCCCACGCGCACCCTGTCCGACGCCCCGCGGGCGAAGATCAAGACGGCGTTCGACTCGGCCGATGTGACGTTCACGATCGCGCACGGCCTCTCGACGCTCGACCCGATCAAGTTCACCGGCAACGCCTTCAGCCTCCAGGGCCGGGGCACGCTGGATCCCCAGGGCAACCTGGACCTCCGCCTCCCCGTCCTGCTCGGCCGCGACAAGTTCCACATCCGCGGCCTCAGCGACCTCGCCCTCGAGGTCGGCGGCCAGATCCTGAGCGTCCACGTCACGGGCACGCCCGCGAATGTGAACTACGAGCTGGAGGTGCTCCCGCAACTCAAGCGAGAGGTGAGTCGCGTCGGGGCGAGCGTGCCTTGATCGGCCGCCCGGCGAGCCCATGTCCGATCGGACTATCTGCGGCCTCGACCTCGAGCGGGAGGTCTAGATAATCCGCGCGGATCTGCCGGCGGTATGCTCGCCGGGGAAGGCTGCGTAAGCCATCGGCGTCCGGGCAGATGGATGGAGATAAATGAATGGCGGTAATTGTGGCGTCGTCCGATCCATGCCCTCAAGACGGGCGGTGTGCGCGCCAGTGGGAGGCCCGACGTCGCCCCTTTTTTTCGGGCTTCGGAGTGCGACTCATGTCGGAGGCGGACGGCCTTCATGCGTCTCCGGAAAAAAACGAATGGCGGGAATCGACCCAACATCAAGTCCTCGCGTCTGGTCCGTTCGAGGTGCCGATGACGGTGGTGCCAGTCGGGTTGACAGCGTCGGCAGATCCGGGTTAAATCGGCCTCGTCACTTGGGGAGGAGACCCAAGATCACGGGCCTGATTCAAGGGCGCAACGCGAGGGAACCGCGTCGGTTCGTATCGGCTCCCTCCCTTGCCCCCTTCGGGTGTCCCCGATCGAACAAGAGACCATCGAGAACAAGACGAGATAGTTCGCAATTGCAGGCGAATCAAGGATGGCGCGGCCGCAGCGGGGAAAAAAACCGGCTCACGGATGAGCCGGTCCCCGCAGTTTCCAGGCGACTCGAGCACTCACTCTCCCGCGATCACGTCATCCCCGACGCCCGCCGCTCCGAATGACGCACTGAGCCGTAAGCATGCGAGAAGGGCGAGGCCGGCACCACCGGCTGGGATCGGCTCTCAGGATGTGAGCCCATCCTGCAAGGTCTCCAGGCCTGCAAGGCCGGCCTGCGGACCCGCAAGAACGCGACGCCCTTGCAGATGAAGATGGGCCGGGGGGACGGGCGCATGGGGCCAGGATCTCGAACGAAGGTCGCATCGAGGAGGGCGCTGCATCAGCAGTACGCGCCCATCCCGCCGATGCCGGAGGCGCCCGGAGACGCCGGCTTGCGGCCCTCTACCCGGGCGAGCCGGAGACGTGCCGGCGTAGCCTGCGGCCGTTCCTACTCAACTGCGCACCTCGCGCTGCTCCTGGCCGTCTTCAAGATCTATAACATCGAGGATCGTCCCTTCCAGGGGCACACCTTCCAGGCCCTCGTGACCCTGGCGTTGCTGGCCCTGCCGATCCACTACCTCGCCCCTTTCCGCTGGAAGAAGCCGCTCTTCATCGCGGTTTCCGTCGCCGGCCTGTTCTGGGTCGCCGGCGCGTGGGCCTCGGCCGTCGTGCTGGCGATCGCCGCCGGACTGATCGGGATCTGCTACCTCCCCATCCCCTGGCTCGCGCGGGCTTTGGCGTGTGCCGCCGTCGCGATGGCCATGGCCATGGCTCGGCCGGGGGCGGCCGGGAGCCTCGTCCCCGACCACGTCTGGCCCATCGCGGCCTCGATGTTCATGTTTCGAATGATCATCTACCTTTATGAAATCAAGCATGCCCCGAGGCGGGAGTCGCTGGTCGACACGATCGGCTACTTCTTCCTCCTGCCGAATTACTGCTTCCAGCTCTTCCCGGTGGCCGACTACCGGACAATGCAGCGGGGATACTTCGCCGAGGAGGTCCATGCGAACCAGCGGCGCGGCCTGGCGATGATGTTCCAGGGGACGCTGCACTTGCTGGGCTACCGCCTGGTCTACCACAACCTGCTGATCGAGGCCGGGGACGTGCACAACCTGGCCGGATTGATCGGACACATCGTGTGCAACTACTTGCTGTATCTCCGCGTCTCGGGACAGTTCCACATGGCCTGCGGGATGCTCCATCTGTTCGGCTACCAGCTCCCGCCGACGCACCATCATTACCTGCTGGCGACGAGCTTCACCGACTACTGGAGGCGGATCAACATCTACTGGAAGGATTTCATGCTGCGGATCTTCTTCAACCCGGTGGTGTTCCGGCTGAAGCGGTGGCCGCAGTCGGCGTCGCTGGCGATCGGTACGGCGACGGTGTTCCTGGCCACGTGGTTGCTCCACGGTTATCAGTTGTACTGGCTTCGAGGGAGTTGGGGGTTCACCGTGCCGGATGCCATGTTCTGGGGCATCCTGGGAGTGCTCGTGCTGGTCAACGTCCAGCTCGACGCCCGGCGGCGCCCGGCGCCGAGGAGGCGGCTGGGTGGCGCCGGGCCCGGCGTCGCGACCAGGTCGGCCCGCGAGCTGGGCCTGCGTGCCGCGAAGGTCGTCGCCACGTTCACAACCATCGCCTTGTTGTGGTCACTCTGGTCGAGCCCCAGCCCGTCGGCGTGGCTCGACCTGATTCGCCGAGGGCTCTATGGATCATGAAGGGATGCTGGGCCGGCAATTGCTCGCAACCCTCGCGATCCTGGTATGCGGGCTGGTCCCGGACCGGTTCGCGGGGGCGGCGCCGGCCCGGCTGCGCCAGCCTTTCCAGCGGCCTGTTCAACCAGACGGATGCCTCGCGGATCGAGCGGAGCTACTATCAGCAACTGATCGACGCCGGGCGACGCCTCGACGACCTCGGCGACCTGCCGGCCCTCCGCGGCCAGCGACGCGCCGGCAATACCTTCTCGGCGCCGGTCCACTCGGCACCGCTGGTCATGGGGGTGGACGACCTGCGCGAGGTGATCTTGAAGCCGTCGGACTCGGTCACCAAATGGGGCATCGCCTGGCGCACCAACGCGCAGGGCATGCGCGACCGCTCCTATCCGATCGAGAAGGCCGCCGGGACCTTCCGCATCGCGCTGGTGGGCGACTCGATCGGGGCCGGATGGGGGGTCAACGTGGACCAACGGTTCGAGTCGATCCTCGAGCGGGACTGGGACGATCGCTCGCGACGGTCGGGCGGCCCGGCGGTCGAGATCCTCAACTGCGCCGTGCCGGGTCATTCGCCCGGCCAGCGCTGGTATCACTTCGAGCAGATCGGCTGGCCGATGCGGCCCGACCTGGTGATCTGCGAGGCGACTGAGGCCGACGACGGCTGGGATGAACGACGGCTTCGCTACGTACTATCCCGCGGCCATGGCCTCGATTCGCCGATCTACCGCGACGTCCTGGACTCGGCCGGGGTCGCGGGGCACTGGGAGCCGGAGCAGTACAAGCGGATCCTCCAGCCTCGTCATCGCGAGATCCTCGTGGGCGTCTATCGGACCATGGCGGCCGAATGCCGGGCGCGGGGCATCCCGATCGTCTGGGTGCTGATCCCGAGGGTCGGGCGGCCCAGCGACGCGTCCGTCCATCGGTTCCTGCTGGAATCGGCGCGATCCGCGGCGTTCGATCGGGTCGTCAACGCGACCGACGCTTATGACGGCCTCGAAGCCGTCCGGCTGGCCGTCGAACCGAACGACTTCCATCCCAACCCCGAGGGCCATGCCCGGCTGGCCCGTCGTCTCGACGCCGCGCTGGGCGAGCTGCCCGAGCTGCAGCCGATTCGAGGCCGGGGACGGGACGAAGACGCAGGCCGGGAGTCCGGACAGGTCCTCCACCGAAGTCCACGAGGAGCCGAGCCGCGATGATCCACCAACCGGCATGCTCGGCGGCGCGAGGCGCCTTGCTCCACCCCCTGGTGCTCCTGATCGTCGGCCTGATCTCGTGGCCGGCCGACTGGGACGGCATCCATACCGTGATCGACAGCGTGCGATCGCCCGCGATGAATGTCGCCGAGCGCGAAGAGCAGGTGTTGAACTACTACGAGTTGATCATCGGCGGGCCGAAAGGTCCCGATTCGGCGACCGGCTGGCACACCCAGCAATCGGCTCGGCTCTTCAGTAAGCCCGACGGGCGCGTTGGCTTCAAGGAGGCCAACGTCATCCATTACCTCGACGACGACTTCCTCCAGTTCGAGCTCAAGCCCCGCGTCGAGCGGACCCTATTCGGACAGCCGTTCCTCACCAATGCATTCGGCATGCACGACGACCCGGTCGCGCTCGAGAAGCCCGAGGGGAGTTTCCGCATCGCCGTGCTCGGCGCGTCGATGGACATGGGCTGGGGCGTGAAGTACCAGGACACGTACGCCAACCGGCTGCAAGATTGGCTGGACGCCCGGGCCGCCGAGCAGGGGTCGACCGGCCCGCGGCGGTTCGAAGTGCTGAATTTCGCCGTCATGGCCTACAGCCCGCTCCAGCGGCTCGACACGCTGCGACGCAAGGTCCTGGCGTTCCGGCCTGACCTGGTGATCTACTCGGCGACGACGCTCGACATCCGCCTGACGGAGATCCACCTCTGCGACATGCTCCCCAAGCACATCGACCTGCACTACGACTTCCTCAAGCAGGTGGTCGCGGAGGCGAAGGTCGCGGCGAAGGACCTGCGGGCCGACGCCGAGGGGCGGTTGATCCACAAGGATTGGCTCAAGGCGAAGCTCGAGCCGTACTACTGGGACCTCTACGACCGGACGATTTGCAGCATCGCGGCCGAGTGCCGGTCGGACGGCGTGCCGCTGGTCATGGTCATCATCCCGAGGGTCGGGTCGGCCGACTCGCCGGGCGCCCGGGCCGAGCCGGTGGCGCGGTTGAAGGCGATGGCGGACCATCACGGCGTGACCGTCTTCGACCTGTCGGATACCTTTGACCCTTACGACCCGGCGACGCTCGAGATCGCCGCCTGGGACGACCATCCCAACGCGGCGGGCCATGAGCGGCTCTTCCGGGCGCTGGCCCGTGCGATCGCCTCGGACGCGGCATTATCTCGGCGAATCTTCCCGGAAGCGACTCCCGGCACGATCCCTCCGGTGGCGGGCGGCCCGGCCGGGTCCGGGGGCTCATTCGACGGCGGCGCGGCGGATCGACGTGACGAGACGAGTGGGAAGGTCCCGGCCTTCCCGGGACCCGGTAAGCGAGCAGGACAGGGTTGACGCCCATGGATGGACGCCACTTAATCCGACTTCTTGACGAGGCCGCCGCGCGGCGCCCGGGCCATCCGGCCGTTGAGGACGAGCGCGGCGAGCGCCTCAGTTATGCCGAATTGCTCAGGGGCGCCGACCGCGTGGCGACTCGGTTGTCGCGGTGGGGCGCCGGCCGGGGAGACCGCGTGGGCCTCTGGTTGCCCAAGGGCCTCGAGTCGGTGACCGCCGTCCACGGCATCCTCCGCGCCGGCGCCGCCTATGTGCCGGTCGACCCGACGGGACCGGCCGCGCGGGCCGCCGGGATCCTGGCCACCGCGGGCGTCAGGGCGGTGGTCGTCGCAGCCGGCCTGGCGGAGTCCCTCCGCGCGGCCTGGCCAGGAGGAGGACCGCTGCCCCGGTTCATCATCGCCGGCGACGCGACCGCGACGTCTCACCCGATCGGACTCGGCGATGCGCCCTGGGCCGAGGTCATGGCCGACGACGCGCCCTCGCCGCTGACCCCGGCCCTGGCCGAGGACGATCTGGCGTTCATCCTCTTCACCTCCGGCTCGACCGGCCAGCCCAAAGGGGTCATGCTCTCGCACGGCAATGCGCTGACCTTCCTGGACTGGTGCCATGAGGCCCTCGGACCGTGGTTGATGGACGACCGATTCGCCTCGCATGCCCCGTTCCATTTCGACCTGTCCGTCTTCGACCTGTTCGCTTCGTGCCGCAATGCGTCGACGCTGGTCCTGATCGGCGAGGGGATGGGCAAGGACCCCGACCGGCTCGGCGACTTCCTGGCCGAACGGCGGATCAGCGTCTGGTATTCGGCGCCATCGATCCTGTCCCTCCTGGCCGAACGCGGCGGCGTGGACCGTCCGGGGTTCCCCGCACCGCGGCTGGTCCTCTTCGCCGGCGAGGTCTTCCCGATCGGCCCGATGCGACGGCTGCGGGCATGCTGGCCCGAGGCGCGGATGTGGAACCTCTACGGGCCGACCGAGACCAACGTCTGCACGGCCTATCCGATCCCGGAGACAATCCCCGAGGACCGCGACACGCCCTTCCCGATCGGCCGCGTCTGCCCGCCTTTGCGTGCGCGTGTCGTCGACCTCGAGGACCGGGACGTCCTGCCGGGTATCGTCGGCGACCTGGTGATCGCCGGGCCCGGCGTGATGCGGGGGTATTTCGGCCAGCCCGAGCTGACCGACGCGGCCTTCCTCCTCGACGACGACGGCGTTCGATGGTATCGGACCGGCGACCTGGTGTGCGACGACGGCACCGGATGCTTCGCCTTCCACGGCCGTCGCGACCGGATGGTCAAGCGTCGCGGCTACCGGATCGAGCTGGGCGAGATCGAGTCGACCCTCTATCGGCACGACGGCGTGGATCGCGCCGGGGTAGTGGCCCGATCGGAGGAGGCCGGCGTGTCGATCGCGGCGTTCCTCGCCCTGAAGCCGGGGCAGAAGAAGTCGATCATCGCCATGAAGCGGCACTGCACGACGTACCTGCCGCACTACATGGTCCCCGACACGATCACGTTCGTCGACGGCCTGCCGGTGACCTCGACCGACAAGGTCGACTACCAACGCCTGAAATCCCTGACTGCCGGGGGGGAAGTATGTTCATAAGGCGACGGCTGCGGAAGGTCCTCAGCTGGAAGTTCGTCTTCTACGACCGGATCCTCCCGGTGCTGCGCTGGCTCGGGCCTGTGCGAGGCGATCGGGTCCTGGGCCGGCTGGGTCGCGTCGTGCTGGCGATCCTGCGAGGGCGTCGGACCCAGCTCCGCGCGGCGCTGCGAGACGCCGAGTCGGCGCTCGACGCCGACTGGCCGATGGAGACGACCTGGCCGGCGCTGGCATCCAACACGGCGCGGTTCCTGGCCCGCGACTACCTGCTGGATCGCCAGTCGGACGAGTCGATCCTGGCGCGATTCGACGTGCGGGGCTACGAACGCTTGCGCGCGGCGATGGCCGGAGGCCAGGGCGCGATCCTCGTCGGCAGTCACCTGGGGGCCCACATCGCGGGCGTCCACTGGCTCTATCGGCGGGGGGTCCCACTGCGCCTCCTGGTGCAGCGGCCGCGCCACGTCTCTCGCGAGCTTGACCGGCGATTCGACGCGGTCGGCCCGCACCCGCAGGCCGAGTTATTCCTGCGGCGGGACCTGTCGCCGACCGTGGCCGTGGAGCGCGTGCTCCGCGCCTGCGCCGCGCTCCGCGACGGCCTGGCCATCTACCTGAACGGCGACATCCCCTGGAACGGCCCGAATACCTGCCCCGGTCGACTTCTGGGGCGGCCCCATCGGTTCCTCGCCATCTGGACCGAGCTCGCCGTGTTGACCCACGCCCCGGTCTTCCTGGTCTTCTGCACCCACGCGCCGGGCGGGCGGTTCGCCCTGGAATTCGAGCCGATGGGCTGGCTCCGGCCCGGCGAGGAGCACGTCGCCGTATCCGACTACCTCAAGCAGCTCGAGAGCCGGATCGCCAACTCCCCGGCCGACGCCGTGGCACACCTCGTCTGGCCCTGCTACGCTCCGCGGCCCTCCTCGACCCAGGAAACCCGTCCGGCACGCCCGAGACGGCGCAAGTCCACATCGAACCGGTCGTAAGCAGCCCGCGACTCGACGTGGCAGCATGATATCTCACTCCTCAGTGTCGTGTTGTTTCGGCCGGTAGCGGCGGGATGATGCGGGGAGGCGACGCGGGCCTCGGTGGCAAGACCCCGCTCGGGATACCCGCATCGACGGGCGGCCGTCCGGACTCGATCGCCTCGGCGGCGCGTCGATAAGCCGCCGCTCGTTCATTCCGGAACTTCGGTTCGTAACGGATGTACGCGCTCACTTGATAGAACGCGATTTCGCGACGGCAGATCGTCGCCCATCGGGACGCGTCGAGCCCGAAGTGCCGGGCACAGACCACGGCGTCGAGGAGGGGAGCTTCCACGTCTGTCGGCCAGCCGAAGGCCCGGCGGCGGCGGAGTTGATCCAGGAGGTCCTGGGCGAGCGCGACATAGCCGCGGAGGTTCGGATGCTGGGCATCGTGGAACAGCCCGTCATCGAGGATCCCGTGCGGGCTGACCGCCTCGAGGACGCGGGGGCCATCGATCAGTAATACGGCCGCGTGCCGGGCGGCCACGTCTCGGTACGCCTGCCGGAAGGCTTCGGGACAGCGCAGGGCATGCCGTCGCGCTCGCGGGCCTCCAGATAATGCCGACGCGCCTCCTCCCAGTCGCCGACCCGCTCGTGCAGCCGGGCCAGCCGGTAATGCGTCTCGGCGAACTCCGGATGGCGGTTCGACCAGCTCGCGATCGATTCGCATCGCCTCGGCCGGGGCCTTCTTCTCCAGGGCGCGCGCCCTCGCGACAGACCGGGCGAAGGCCACACGCTCGGCTCGGGGCGTCTCGGGAGCCAGGGTCGATCGACTGGGGTCGTAGCCGCCGTCGTTCGACGCCGGGATGATGAAGACCGGCATCGTCCCGATCGCTTCGCAATATCCGGCGATCGCCTCGAGCCGGCCGCGGAAATCGGCGAGGATCCGGCCGGATTCCTCCGCCGTACACAAGGGCCGGTCGACCAGCTCTCGCGTGACCCGGCCCGGCGGTCGCAGGCTGACCCTCTGGTGTTCCCAGGTCTCCAGCACCAGCCGGCACAGGGGCGAATACCGGAGCAACGCCGTGAACGACTCGGGCGAGTAGAGGGCCGGCCGCTCGTCGCGATAATACCAGCCCGGGTCCCGCATCCAGGAATATCGCGATTGAAATTCGTTGTGGCCGACGTAGACGATCATGACATCGGGACGATAGGTCAAGCCGGCCAGCCGATAGTGCATCTGGGCCAGGTTGGCTCCTCCCGTCGCCCAGATGTCCAGGCTGATGGTACGGCCCCGCAAGACGGATTCCAGTTTCCAGGCGACGATCTGGCGCGATGGAGAGCCAGGGATTGTACGGCTCGCCCCTCGCGCTGGACTCGCCCAGGACGAGGATACGCAACGCATAGGTGCCACCGCCCTTGCCGGCCTCGGTCGACGAGAACCGGCTCGGCAGCTCCGGCACCGGGCCGTCGAACGACCGTCCCGGGAGGCCCTCCGCGTTTTCGACGGGTGGACCGCCGGCTGTCGGGAGCCGGGGATTGCGGTCCAACCATCGACTCCAGGCCGACGCGCCGAGGTCCAGGACCATGAGGCTGCCCAGGGTGATTACTCCGATCGCCAGCCAACGCGCCTGCCTGCGACGTCGAGCCGGCGTGTCGAACGCGCGACCTGACCCGCGCGACGACAACCATGCCGATCAGTGAGACCGAGGCGACCATCGCCAGAGCGTAGGCGGCCAGCAACCCATCCAGGTAGATCGTGGCGGCCCGCCGGCGCAGGTGATCGGGCACCTGGCCCTGCACGATCCCGAGCCAGCTCGGCCCGAGCAGACACCCCACGACGCCCAGGACGCCGATCGCGATCCACATCGCCCCCCGTAGGACCCGCTTTCTTGTCATTGGTCCTCGGTCCTCGGTCCTCGGTCGAATCGTAGCCTCCGACATGAAGTGGGCGCGAGAATCGTCATGTTGTCAAGGCCCCATGATACAGTCGGTGATGACAGGAGCGAGTCCGTATGTCATCCTCTACTGAGCGTTTCATGGAAAAGTAAACTCTCACGCGTTCACGGCGATGACTGTCCGGATCATGGAGGGCCTAGGCGGTGACCACGGGCTCACGCCCGTGGTCACCAGATGTCGACTCGCGAGGTTGATAGCAATGGCGAATTCGAATAATGACTACGGTACGATGTTCGAGTCGGTCACGGAGTTGACCGCTCGGATCAAGCAGGCACTTAAGGCGCAGTTCGACGAGGTGGCCTTGCACGCCGAGGTGTCGAACGTCGCGCGGCCGAAGTCGGGGCACGTCTATTTCACGCTCAAGGATGACGGGGCGTCGATCCGCGCCGTGATCTGGAAGAGCGACGCGCGCCTGCTCGCCTTCGACCTGACCGACGGGCTCTCGGTGCGGGCGCTGGGGAGCCTGACGGTCTACGAGCCGCGGGGCGAGTACCAGATCACGGTCCGTCGGATCGAGCCCGAGGGGATCGGCGCGCTGGAGCTGGCCTTCCGCCAGCGGTTCGCGCGGCTCTCGGCCGAGGGCCTGTTCGACCCCAGGCGGAAGCGTCCGCTGCCGCGATTTCCGCGGCGGATCGTGATCGTGTCCAGCCCGACCGGCGCCGCGGTCCGCGACCTGCTCCAGGTCATCGCCCGGCGCTGGCGATGCGCCGAGATCCTCATCGCCCCGTCCCGGGTGCAGGGCGAAGGCGCGGACCGCGAGGTCGTCGCCGCCCTGGAGCTGGCGAACCGCGTCTCCGGCGCCGAGGTCATCGTGGTCGCGCGGGGTGGCGGCAGCCTGGAAGACCTGTGGACATTCAACGAGGAGATCGTGGTCCGGGCCATCGCCGCCTCGCGGGTGCCGGTCGTCTCGGCGATCGGCCATGAGATCGACGTGACCCTCGCCGACCTGGCCGCCGACCGCCGTGCCCTGACTCCCAGCGAAGCCGGCGAGGTCTGCGTCCCCGATGGCCGCGAGGTCGCCCTGCACCTCGACCGGCTCGTCGAGCGACTCCGCCTCGCCGGCCAGGCCCAGCTCGATGACGCCCGCGACCGGTTGGATCGACTCACCCAGCGGGCCCGGCTCGCCGTGAATCAGGGACTCCTCGACCGTCGCCATCGCCTGGCCCGGCTCGCCACGAGCCTCGAAGCCCTCAGCCCGCTCGCCGTACTCGCCCGCGGTTACAGTCTCACCATGCGCCTCGACGACAATTCCCTGATCCGATCGGCCGACGACGTCCTGCCCGGAGATCGGATTCTCTCCAGGCTGGCCGTCGGTCAGGTGGTGAGTCGCGTCGAGCCGTCATCGTGAACGCACGACCCGGAGGCAGACGACTGGTCAACCACTCACGCGAACGTTAGGGTTTGGGAGGGCGTCTCGCATGAGGGCCGTCATCGGAAACGGCCTCCTGTCGGTTGGACTCGCCCGACCTGCCACGAAGGAGCGATCATCGACCCATGGCGAATGAAGCCAAGCCCCGATTTGAGGACGCCCTGGCCCAGATCGAGAAGATCGTCGCGGATCTGGAACGCGGCGAGCCCGCCTTGAGCGCGGCCCTGGGAAAGTACGAGAACGGTGTGAAGCTCCTCCGCCAATGCTATGAACTCCTCGAGGAGGCCGAGCACTCCGTCGCCTTGCTGACCGGCACCGATGAGGAGGGCAACCCCGTCACTGCGCCCTTCGACGCGACCGCGACCCTGGCCCGCGATCACGGGACGTCCGCCTCCCCCATCGCTCAGCAACCCAAGCCCAAGCCAGCCGATCGGACGTCCATAGCCAAGAGCCGCGCGATTTCCCAGGATGACGACTCCGAGATCATCGAAGCACCGTTCTGAAGGTCAACCCAGTTTCTCTATCCTGTCGCAGTCACTCACGCGAGCAGAATTGCTGGCGCGAATGACTACCAGTGAGTCAAAATTCATGATCGGGGCTTTGCACCGCCAATCGACCGGGGGTGCCTCGCGGTTTCCCCTGCAAGAAAAACTCGAGAGGCGCGGTCGGACCCTGTCCAGGCGATCGGATTCTTCGGAAGAGTCGCCTTTAAAGCGCCCGCTTGAACTTTGCAATCTAAAGTTTCGGGGGTTCTCATGTGGACTTTCCGGGGGTGAATGTCCACAATAGCTTTACGTTTCGGATGGTACGGGGAGGAAGACCTGCTTGGGTGTGCGACCCATGGCGTGCCGGGATCGCGGCGGCCAGCCATCGACGAGCGGCTCTGGCGAGACGACGACGAGGACCATGACGAGTTCTGCGACGAGAACGAACGAGTTATCGGTGTTGGGCGCTTATTTGGACCGGATTCGCCGTCGGGTCGATGAGGCGCTGACAACCTATCTCCCGGAAGTGGATGCGAACCCGTCCGCGGCATGTCCGGCGCGGCTGGCGATGGCCATGCGTCATAGCGTGCTGGGAGGGGGGAAGCGGCTCCGTCCGGTCCTGTGCGTGATGGCCGTGGAGGCGTGCGGCGGGGCGCTCGAATCGGCGTTGCCGGCGGCATGTGCGCTGGAGATGGTGCATACCTATTCCTTGATCCATGATGACCTGCCGGCGATGGACGACGACGACCTGCGTCGCGGTCGTCCGACGTGTCACAAGGCGTTCGACGAGGCGACGGCCATCCTGGCAGGGGATGCGCTCTTGACGCTGGCCTTCGAGGTGGTGGCACGCGAGGTGCGACCGGGTCAGGCGGCGCTTCGGTGCGTGCGGATCCTGGCCGAGGCGGCCGGCCCGTCGGGGATGGTGGCCGGCCAGATGGCCGACCTCCAGGCGGAAGGGCGTACCGAGGCCGAGGGCCGCGCCGCCGACGCGACCCTCGCGACGCTGGAGGCGATCCACCGCCGCAAGACCGGGGCGTTGCTCCGTGCCCCGCTGACCATGGGCGCCGCCATCGCCGAGGCTTCGGAGCCGTGTGCCGAGGCCCTCGATCGCTACGGGAGGGCCGTCGGGTTGGCCTTCCAGATCGTGGATGACCTGCTCGATGTTCAGGGAGACGAGTCCAAGCTGGGCAAGCGCGTCGGCAAGGATTCCGAGCTGGGCAAATGGACGTACCCCAGGTTCCTGGGCGTCGACGGCAGCCGCCGCCGCGCCCGGCAACTGGCCGAGGAAGCCGTCGCCGCGCTGGAGCCATTCGGCCCGCGCGGCGACTCGCTCCGCGGCCTGGCGCTGGCACTTTTGGAAAGGGATCGTTGATGAACCTTCCGGACCACGTTCTGGATCGGATCAAGTCGCCGGCCGACCTCAAGGCCCTCACCGAGCCCGAGCTCGAGCAGCTCGCCGAGGAGATGCGCTCCGAGCTCATCGGCGTCGTCGGTCGACGCTCGGCCCACTTCGCCAGCAACCTCGGCGTCGTCGAGCTCTGCCTGGCGCTGCACCTGACGTTCGAATTCGCCGAGGACCGCCTGATCTGGGACACCGGCCATCAGATCTATCCCCAGAAGCTGATCACTGGCCGCGCCGACAAGCTCCACACGATCCGGACCAAGGGGGGCCTGATGGGCTACCCCAATCCGGCCGAGAGCCCCTATGACCTGTTCATGACCGGGCACGCCGGCTGTGCACCGTCGACGGCCCTGGGCCTGAAGATCGGCGACCAGATGGCCGGCAATACCGAGCGCCATTCCGTCGCCGTCATCGGCGACGGTGCGCTCCCCTCCGGCATTGTCTTCGAGGCATTCAACCACGCCAGCGGGCTGAAGAATAAGCTGCTGGTCATCCTCAACGACAACAAGATGTCGATCTGCCCGCGCGTCGGCGGGGTGGCCGAATACCTCGATCGCGCCCGGATGTCTAGCACCTACAACGACTGGAACAAGCGGGTCAAGTCGCTCCTGCCCAACATCCCCCTGGTCGGCGAGCACGCCGAGCGCTGGTTCCAGCAACTGAAGGACGCGATCAAGGCCTCGCTCCACCACGGGATGCTCTTCGAGGAGCTGGGATTCGTCTACCTCGGGCCGATCGACGGCCACGACCTCAAGATGCTCCGCACCTACCTCGAGCGGGTCAAGGCGATGGAGGGCCCGGTCCTGCTCCACGTCCTGACGAACAAGGGCCACGGCTTCGAGCCGGCGATGAAAGACCCGGTCAAGTTCCACGCCCCGGCCCCGTTTCAGAAGACGCTCGACGGCATCATCCCGCTCAAGACCTCGTCGAGTCGCACTTACACCGACGCCGTCAGCGACGTCCTCTTCAAGGCGTGCGGCGCGAATCCCCGGGTCGCGGTGATCACCGCCGCGATGTGCGAGGGGAACAAGCTCCAGCGGATCCGCGAGACCTATCCGGCCCAGTTCTTCGACGTCGGCATCTGCGAGAGTCATGCGGTGGCCTTCGCCGCCGGCATCGCCAAGACCGGCGGCCGTCCGATTGTGGACATCTACAGCACGTTCCTCCAGCGCTCCTACGACCAGATCTTCCAGGAGGTGGCCCTCCAGGACCTGCCCGTCGTCTTCTGCCTCGACCGCGCCGGCCTGGTCGGCGCCGACGGGCCCACGCACCACGGCACGTACGACCTGGCCTATCTCCGCGTCTTCCCCAACATGGTCATCATGGCCCCGGGCGATGCGAAGGACATCGGCCCCATGTTCGACTTCGCCCTGTCGCACACCTCGCCGGTCGCGCTGCGATATCCTCGCGCCAATCTCGAGACGATCGAGCGCGAGGTCCAGCCGGTCGAGCTGGGCCAGGCCGAGATCCTCGAGTGGGAGACCGACGGCATGCTGATCGCCTGCGGTACGATGGTCGGGACCTGCTTGCGGGTGGCCGAGCAGTTGAACAAGCTCTACGGGCTGCGGGTCGGCGTGGTCAACGCCCGGTTCCTCAAGCCGCTGGATCGCGAGACCATCGGCAAGGCCATCGAGGAATGCGGGTTCGTCCTGACGGTCGAGGAAGGCTGCTTGATGGGCGGATTCGGCTCGGCGGTGCTCGAGGCGGCCAATGATGCCGGGCTCCCCACGCACCATGTCCGTCGCCTGGGCCTGCCAGACCGCTACGTCCTCCACGCCGAGCGCGAGGAGCAACTCGCCGAGGTCGGCCTGGACGTCAAGGGCATCACCCAGTCGGCGCTGGACCTGGCCAGGACGGTCGGGATGTCCGTCCCGGAACTCGTCCGTGGTCCGTTGTCTGTGGTCCGTAGTAGCCCCTGAACTCGCCCGTCGTCTATGATCCGTCGAAGAGTGCTTCCTGATCGTGCCGGGCACACACGGATGAAGGACGACGGACCCATGGACCTCGCGAATCCCAAACTCGATCCCGGACTGGCCCATGCACCGACGTCGCCGATGCGGCTGGTGATCCTGGGCAATGGGACCAAGCCCGAGGTCCACGTCGCATCCGATGCTCTCAAGGACTCGCTCTCCTGCACCACCGGGCTGGAGCTGGCGGGCGTCGACCTGTCTGCGGATTCGAACCTGGCCGACCTGCCGGCCGAGGTCGCCGTGGTTCTCGGCGGTGATGGAACGGTGCTGCATACGGCGCGACGGATGGGCGATCGGCCGACGCCGGCCCTGGGGATCAACCTCGGCCGGCTCGGCTTCCTGGCCGACCTGACGCCGTCGGCATTCTGCGACCGATTGATCGACCTGGCCGCGCGTCAGTACACCGTCGAGAACCTGATGACGTTCGAGTGCGTCCTGACCCCGCAAACGGGACCGACACGGATCTTCCGCGGGCTGAACGACGCCGTGATCCGTGCCGCGCCGTTCTTCCACCTGGTCGAGGTCGGCCTGTCGATCGACGGCGAGAGCGTGATGACCTACCGGGGCGACGGCCTGATCATCGCCACGCCGGTCGGCTCGACGGCGCATAGCCTCTCGGCGGGAGGCCCGATCCTGCCGCCGAATGCCCACATGTTCGTCGTCACGCCGATGTGCCCGCACACGCTGACCCAACGCCCGCTGGTGGACAGCGCGCACAAGGTCTACGAGGCCAAGCCGCTGGGCGAGGGGATCGCCACCGTGCTGGTGATTGACGGCCAGGTGCAGGTCCCCTTGCAGTGCGGCGACCGGGTGACGATCCGTCGCGGCAAGACCCCATTTCCGATGGTCCGCCTGCCGGGTCACAGCTTCTACCGGACCCTCCGCGCCAAGCTCGGCTGGGCGCCCTCCCGCGCCCCGAGGGCGGATTGCTCACCTGAGCCGGCTCGGGTATCTCATGGATCGGTAAAGTCCTGATGCCAGATGCCCCATCACGGAAGCTCCAGCCATGGCCAAACCCTACGACGTGACCACGAAGGAACTCATGGCATTCGGTCCCGTCGCCTGGATGAGCTACCTCCAGCTGACGACGAACGACCCGGTCCGGGTCATGAGCACCGACGTCTCCACGACGGCCGCCGAGACCGACCAGGTCTACCGGATCGCCGGCAGCCCGCCTCACCTCGTCCACACCGAGATGCAACACCGATGGGACGCGACGCTGCCCCGCCGGCTCTGGCGGTACAATGCCCTGCTCGATCTCAAGTATGACATGCGGGTGCGAAGCGTGGTCGTCCTGCTCCGCCCGCAGGCCGACTCCAAGCTCCTCACCGGGGTCCTTGACCTCTTGCACCCCGACGGCGACCGGATCGTCGAGTTCCATTACAAGGTCGTGCGCGCCTGGGAGCAACCGCTACAACCGCTCATGACTGGCCCCCTGGCCACGCTGCCGATGGCCCCCTTGGCCGACGTATTGCTCCAGGACCTCCCCGGTGTCTTGGAACGCATCGATGAAAGACTGATGGCGGAGACATCCCCCGCTACGGCTGCTAGAATGATGGCGAGGACCCTCACATTGTCTGGCATTCGGTTGAGCCAAGACCAGATTGATGACTTCGGAAGGAGACTCCGAACCATGAACCTTCTCAAGGAATCCTCGTTCTACAAACTCATCATCAGCAAAGGGCTCGAGGAAGGGCGGAAGAGAGGGCTCGAGGAAGGGCGGAAGAAAGGACTCGAGGAAGGACGCAAGGAAGGACGCAAGGAAGGACGCAAGGAAGGACGCAAGGAAGGACGCAAGGAAGGGACGAAGGAAGGCCAGATCGAGGAAGCCCGGAGGCTCCTGATCCGTGTAGGCCGGCTCCGTTTCGGCCGAGTGGACAAGGCGACCCGAACCGCCATCGAGTCGATCGACGACCTGGAGCGGCTGGAGAGCCTGTTCGAACGAGTCTACGCGGCTTCGACCTGGACCGACTTGCTGTCCGAGCCGAATTGAATCTCGGCTCACGCAGTGTGAGGCTGCCCCAGTCGTGCGATGAAGTCGGCATGCTCGGGAGAGTTCAGACCCTGCTGGAGGATTGCCTTCACCGTCGCTTTGTCGCCCCCGACCAAGGCAGCCGGATCGAGCCAGAGACCGGGAAAGACCGTGCTGCTTAAGATCCCATCGGCACCCGGGATGATCAGCACGAATCGCCCTCCCCGGTTCACGAACCAATCGAGCTGCCGGTCGAGCACCCGCCAGACGACATACTCGAGGACACCGTTGCGTCGGTAGACGTCGAGCTTCTTACCGAGGTCGTAGCTGACGCTGCTGGCGGAGACCTCGGCGACGAGCTCGGGCGCCCCTTCGATGTAATCATCCTCGCTGATGCGGACCTGTCCACCACGTTCAGGCCGGATGATCAGGAAGGCGTCGGGTTGAGGTTCGTTGTCCAGGTCAAGTCGGATACTGCCGTTATCTCCCGCCTCGACACCCGGGGTGTCCGTTTCATAGCTTCCCAGCCAGGTGATGAGCCGGGTATGCGGGTGACTGTGCCTCTGGTAGCGGACCGGCGAGGGCATGAAAACGACCCCTTCGATGAGCTCGGCCTTCTTGAGGTTCGGCATGGCGTGATAGCGGCGCTCGAACTCGGCACGGGTCAAGCGATCGCCGTTCTCGAGCGGAGGGATCGCGCCGTTGAGGAGTGGCTCGCCCCTCTCGGCGGGCTTGATCGATGGGGTCGAGGCGGCCATGGAATCGGCCTCCGGAATGCCAGCGACTACTGAAGGAACCGTAACATCCATCATACGCCGTCCTGGAACAGCCCGGCAACGCGAGCCTCGGGCTAATCCTGAATATCGACCTACAGAAAGAACAGGTCCATCATGCCCAGTCTGGTCACTCTGACGACACGGCGTCATCTGCGGCCGCGCGCCAGAGGATGATCTCGCCCGGTCGATCGGCACCAGTCCCGCTGAGCGTGGCCAGGGACTTGCCATCGGGCGAGAATCGGAGTATTCCGATAGGGCCGCGATATCCCTCGAGTGTCAGTAACTCCTCGCCCGTCGCGACACCCCATAATTTGACCGTCTCGTCTCGGCCGGCGGAGGCGAGCGTCTTTCCATCCGGCGAGAATGCCAGAGGCCCATTCCCGATACTCGCGTGCCCCTTCAAGGTCACCCTTCGCCCAGGCGGCTCGAGCGGCCAGACGAGGATTTCGTTGCTGTAAGGCTCGGCCGCGGCGAGATGTCGAAGATCGGGAGACAAGGCCGCGAAGGTGAAATGTCGAGGTCGCTCGAGCCTGATCGGTCTCGTCCGACCCGTCCTCGGGTCCCACCGCAGGACAGTACCCTCGGCATCGAGGGTCATCAGTTCGCCCGTTTGCGTGAATTGCGCGCTCCTCGGAGCACTTCCCGGGAAGGGGACCGCGATCCGGCTGGCAAGATTCACGAGCGAGAAAACACTTTTATCATTATAGATAAGAATATCTCGGCCCTCCGGGGAAAGCTCGAGGGATTTCACCCCGCCCGAGGGCCAGGCCGGTGCGCCTCGCCGAAGACCGGTCGTCGCGTCCCAGAGCGTGATCGCACCATCCCGGTGCGCGATCGCCAGCGATCGGCCGTCGGCGGAGAAGGCGGAAGCGGAATGAGTGCCCCCGATCACGTCGAGTTGTGATCGTCCTCGGTACGAGCCCGAACGGGTGTTCCAACGAGCGATTGACGGCTGACGTCCCATCTCCAGTGTCAGGAGGGTCTGACCGTCCGGCAAGAACCCGAGTGAAGCCGGTTCGGGGATCGGGAGTCTCGGAGGTTCGTCGGGAGCTACGGTATCCCAGAGCTTGACCGTCCGATCGCGGCCGGCCGACGCGATCGTGCCGCCGTCGGGCGATATGGCCAGGGTCCAGGCCCGACCGTCGTGTCCCATGTGGACACCACGTTGAGCGCCCGTGGCGACATCCCAAAGCCGGATCGTCCCGTCGTCGCCGGCCGAGATGATCGTCCGGTCGTCGACCGAGAAGGACACCGTGGTCACCCCCGCGGTATGTCCCCGGAACTCGTGCATGAGAAGTAGCCTGGAGACATCCCACAAACGGACCCGATCATCCTCATGGGCCGTGGCGAGTCTCGTCCCGTCGTGAGAGAATGCCCCGCCATGTGCGCCGGGAGCGATCGGGAACGAGCGGATCTGCCCTCGCATGGAAACGTTGCGGAGATTCAACTCGCCACCGGCGCACGAGCAGGGCCAGGGTGACGCCATCCGGCGAGAGGAGAAATCCTTTGCCTTCGAAGCAGCCCACCATGGCGCCGCTGGCGAGATCCCATAGCTTGACGAGCCCCTCGTTCGGGCCTGCCGTGATGATCGTCTTACCATCGGGCGTGAACTGGGCGTTCAGGGCGTTTCCGGTGTGCGCGGCGATTTCCCTTTTGCAATTCCCCGTGGCGATCTCCCAGAGCTTGACCTTGCCATCGTCATCCGCCGTAACGAGCATCTTACCGTCGGGCGAAAAGGCCGAGACGTTCACCTCGTTTCGCGATGCCTGGATCTTGCGGACGACTTCCCAGGAGGTCGTTCCCCAGACCAGTACCAAGCCGTCCTTGCCGGTGGCGGCGAGCAAGTCACCCCGCGGGGAAAACTCGACGTGGTAAACCTCATCGCGAAGTCCCGTCAGTGTGCGGCGTTCGGTATGGCAGCGCCGCCAGAGGTGATACCAGGCGAACTCGCGCACGTCAACCTCGCCGGACTTGGATGTTTGCCGCCTCAGGAGTTCGACCGCGTTGCGAGGCTGGTATAAAGCGGCATACCTGGCCGCCTGTCGGACATCGGCCACGTACAGGGTCCGTCGCGAGCCCAGATCCTTCCGATGGGCCTCGTCCTCACGCTGCCGGAGGATTCGTCGGGATTCGTCGAGCCGGGTCCTGTACACATACCCCGCGTCAAGGAATGTGCCGACAAAGAGGATACTGATGGCCAGGATCAGAAATGCCGCGGGGTGCCGCTTCGCCGTCCGCCTCAGGCTTCCCCATCGGCCCAACGGGCGCGCCTCGGTCGGCTCCCCGGCAACGAACCGATCCAGGTCGTCGGCCAGCGCGCGGGCGGTCGAGTAACGTCGCGCCGGGTCCTTTTCCAGGCATTTCAGGAGGATCGCCTCCAACGCGAGGGAAATGTCCGCCCGGACCCTCCGGAGAGGGATCGGGTCATCGGCGATGACCCGCCTCAACGTGTCGAGCTGGTTCTCACCTCGGAACGGAGGATGCCCGACGCACAGTTCATGAAGGATGCATCCCAGCCCATAGACGTCCGTCGGCGGGCCGATCGCCTTGAGCCGTCCCTCGGCCTGTTCGGGGGACATGTAGGGAGGCGAGCCGATTGGGACACCGCTCTGGGTCTTCGGCCCTTCGCCGTCCGCGAGCCAGGCCAGGCTGAAGTCGGTGATGCGGGGCTCGAAGTCGGACAGGGCATCGTTGTCATCTCGCGTCGGCTCGTTCGTGCCGGGCGGCGCTGGAGCAGTACGTTGCTGGGCTTCAGGTCGCGGTGGAGGACGCCGCGTTGATGGGCATGCTCGACGGCCCGGGCGAGCGTAGCTATAAGTCGGGCCGCCTCGAGCGGCGGTACCGGCCGCGTCTGCCTCGCCAGCCAGTCCGCGAGCGTCGGGCCCGGGCAGTATGCGGCGGCGATATATGTGACCGTACCGATGCGACCCGTCTCATAGACCGGGATGATATGGGGATGGTCGAGCCCCGCGGCGGCATGCGCCTCGCGGAGGAACCGTTTCCGCGCCTCGGGGGTCACCAGGCTCTCGGGCTGCGGGACCTTGAGCGCGACTTGCCGGCGTAACGATGGGTCCCAGGCTAGGAACACGATCCCGAAGCCACCCTGCCCGAGGGTCCGGAGGATTTGGAACCGGCCGAACTGACCGCGGACCGGGTCGTCCGACGATCCCGCGTCCTCGGCCGAGACTGAGGGGGTCGCCTCGGTCCGGCGATCCGGTTCGTCGCCCGATCGGGGCCAGGCCTGCTCGACGAGCGTCAAGAACGCCGCGAGCCGGTTCCATTCGGGTAGGAGCGCCGGATCGACGGGCTCTTGCAATTCATCCGTCGGCGTCTCCTGCCCGGCGGCCAGGCGGTCGTCGTACGCGGCCAGCGCGTCGGCCAGGCGTTCTTCCGCTTGTTCGCCCTCGGCGTCGCTCATGGCATCGACCCATGTTCCGCGAGTTCCCGGCGCAATTGCTGGATGGCTCGACTCCAGACCTTGCGCGCCGCATCCGCCGTGCAATTCATCCGCCGGCCAATCTCGTCCCATGAGAACTGTTCGTGGTGGCGCCAGGCGATGACTTGACGGTAATGCTCCGGCATGCGGGTCAGCGATCGGTCGAGGGCCCGGGTCAGCTCGGACCGGGCCGCATGGTTGCTCGGCGAGGGCGACCGGCTCGCCATGAAGTCACCCTGCTCGTCCGATCCGGCCATCAAGGTCTCGATGGCCACTTCGCGGCGGGCGGCGCGTCTCTGGGTCGTCAGGTACGAACGCCGGAGATTCGACAACTGACATTCGAGGATACGCCGAAGCCAGGTGCGAAGCTCGGCCTCGGTCCGGCCTCGAAACCCCGCCAGATGCCGTTGCGCCTCGACGAACGTGTCCTGGACCAGATCCGAAGCTCCGAACTTGGCCCGCAGCTCCGGCCCGATCACCTCGTTGGCGATCATCAAGAGATACTGTCGACAACCATCGAGCAGCCGACCGGGATCGTCCAACTCTGATGGAATCCCGACAGCGGCCGCCGGGATCAAGCCGAGCGGTCGAATGCCGGTCAGGCGCGTGGGATTCGCCATCGTGAGGACCTCCTGCGTTCCGGACTCCCAGTCATGGCTCGCCGCCTCGATGTGGTTTCACGAGTATGCGGCGAGTTGAGAAGAAACGCAAGGATGCCTTACGCGGTCCTCGCCGCCGAAGCGGTCAGGGCCCGTGAAGGCGCACCATGTCCTCATCAAGAATCGATCCAAGAAAACGAAATCGCCGCGTCCGATTTGCGACTGCGCCGTGACTTCCAGGTTAAGGGAACGGATCGACCGACAGATCCTTTGGACCACCCACGGATCAACTCATCGGAAACGGGGATGCTCATGACGATTGGCATGCGAGGTTTAGGGCTGGCGATGGCGGTACTTGGAGTGGCCCTGACATCGGAGGGGCGGGCGAAGGCGGGATACATTCCGATCGCGAATGCCTCATTCGAAGAACCAACCTATCCCACGTATGGATATGGGCCGGCCGCCGGGTGGACCGAAAGTGGAAGTGGATCGGGCGCATTCCGTCCTCTCATCGGGGTCGAGACGAATTACGTACCCGATGGCTTACAGGCGGGTTTCGCCGGCTCATTATCTCCCGGTTCTTTATACCAGGACCTCGGCGTTGGGGTGACCGACGGCGCGAGCTACCAGCTAGACCTCTTCGTCGGCAGCCGCCTGGAAGGATACGCCGCCAATTACCTCGTCCAACTGTTCGCCGGGACTACGGTCATTGGATCGGCGTCCGGGACGATCGCGACAGGCACGGGGAATTTCTTCACTGTCCAAATCAATGCCTCCGGTATCGGGAGCGGAGATCTGGCCATCCAATTGAGTGAGACTGGCAATGGCCAAAGCCTCTTCGATGACCTCTCTCTCCAAATTAACCCGAGCTCTGTCCCCGAGCCATCCTCGCTCACATTGACAGGGTTTGCCTGTCTGATTGTCATGGCTTATTGCCGAATGGGGAAAGAGAAGCGATTGACATAAGGAACAAAAAAGCCGAGAAAAAACGCGGTGCCAGTGCATTTTTCACAGGGAAATTGAACTGACACCGCGGAAACCACGCAGGGAAATTGAACTGACGCCGCGGAAACCCCGGAGAAACTCGTTCGAACACGTTCTCTTGCTGGAGGTCGGATCGATGAAGAAACATCTCATGAGGATCGGATTGTTGGCGCTCATGCTCGTTTCGATGACGGCAGTTCGGGCTGATGCTAACCTCGTACTGAACCCAGGTTTCGAAGCCGGTACTTACGCCGATTGGGACCAGGACGGCGACACGAGATACATGTTCATCACGAGCAGTCCATCTTACGTCCACAGTGGCACATTTGCTGCACGGTTTGCAGGCCTTGGCGACAATGCCTTGTTGTCCCAATCACTGACCACCTCAGTCGGCGTGGAGTATCAGGTTTCGTATTGGCTCAAGGGTGATGGCGACATCCCCAATGATTTCTCAGTCAGCTTCGGCGGCCAAGTCTTGCACACCGACCCGACGAACGAGCCGGCCTTCCCGTACACGCTTTTCACCTTTTATGCAACGGCTACGTCAACGTCGTCTGTCCTCCAATTTGCAGCGCGCGATGATCCTGGATATTATTACCTCGACGATGTCTCGGTGATCGTGGCCTCAGTCCCCGAGCCTTCGACGCTTCTAATGGGGATAATCGGTGGCTTTTTCGTCGCGGGATCGGTGGCGAGAACCCGCCGAAAAGAGGGAACGTAAAGGTGTCGGGTACCGATAGTCGGAAGACACCGAAAATGAGGACATTCCTGGATCCCGACGCAGTTTGGGTAGTTTGGATTAGGCGTAATTCTCTCGGTCGCACCCTTGCTCGAATGACTTGAAGTCCGGGGACTGATCCGGCCGATCAATAGTGATACGTCCTTGCGTGGCGCGGGACTGCCGGGGTTCAGACTCGCATCGAGAGGGAGAATCCAGTCATGGTCGTGCGGTTGGGACGGACTATGGGGGTCGTTGCGGTTCGCGGATTGGGTTGCTTCCTGGCGATGATGTGCGGATCGATGGGGGCGGGGGAGGCGCGGGGTCAATCGGCTTCGAATGCGATCACGCTCGACCGTTTGCTCCGGATGAGTCCAGGGGAGCTGGAGGCGATCTATCGCCAGGGCGTGGCTGCGGCGATTCCGGAGGGCCGCGTGCGGGGGACGGCGCTGCTGGCTCCGGGGACCTGGCGCACTCGACCGATGGCCATCGGCACCCGTCTCGTCTGGCAGGGGAAGATCATCGAGCCCGGTCAGGCCACGGCCGTCAACCGCTTCTTCGGGCTGCGGATCATCCGCGGTCAGCTCTATCAGGGGCCGAGCTGGCTCGACGGCGCCCCGTCGCTCGTGCTCGATTACAGCCAGACCTCGCGCATCTACGCCGGCAATCGCGATGAAATCCGACAGGTCGCTCCCGGATTGTTCCTCGGCTTGATGTATGACCGCACGACCGCTCCCCCCGGCCTCTCGATGTACTTCGCGCTCCAAGCATCGGAGTAGGGCAGGGCGGGCTTGCAGCGTGGTTTCGCTCAGGGATTGAATCGGTCGGGCGTCAGCGGGCCGAGCGTCATCCGCGACAGGGCGTCGCGCATCCGATCGAGTCGGGGACGAGAGCCGGCGGAGTCGGCGACGTTGTGCTGTTGTCGCGGGTCCTCGCGGAGGTGATAGAGCTCCTCGAGCGATTCGCCCTCGCGGCGGATGTAGCTCCAGCCTTCCTCCGTGAGTGCGGCCAACGGCCAGGGCCGTCGGGACGAGTCCGACCCGCCGCCTACGAGCGTCTCGTTGGGGACGACCTCGGCCAGCGCGCCCTTCCCGGATGCGGCCTCGCCCGGCGGGCCGGATGACGGTTGCCACGCCTGCCCCAGCGATGCGCCTGAGAAGGGTGACTCGGAGGCGAATCCCGCGAGGTCGGCGATCGTCGCGGCCAGGTTGCGGAGGCTGGCCGTCTCCGCGACGACCGGCTTGATGCGGGTCCCCGTTGGCGGGATGACCACGAGCGGGACGTGCAGCTCGGTCTGATACAGGCTCGACCCGTGGAGGAAGACTCCGGCGTGTTCGCCGAAGCTCTCGCCGTGATCCGAGACCACGATGACCCAGGTCCGATCGAGGGCCTTGCGGCGGTCGAGCTCGTCGAAGAGGCGGCCGAGCTGTTCGTCGATCGAGGCGACACAATCGTCGTAGGCGTTGGAGACGAACGCGAGCTCCTGCGGGGATAGTCGGCTCTTGTCCATGGTCCACCAGTCCTGGATTAGTCGGTACTCGACCTCGTCGCTCGGCTTGACGCCGAAGCGGTGGATCCGCCTCGGCGAGAGCTGGTAGGGAGTGTGGGCGTCGCAGTAGTTCAGAAAGGCGAAGAACGGACGCTCCGGCTGGGGGCGGTGCGACAGCCAGTCGAGGAACTCCCGGTTGACCACGGCCGCCTCCTTGCGGTCAGTCTCGAATCGCTCGCGGACGCGTTGCGCGGCCCGCTTTCAGCCAGTCGAGCGCGAAGGCGTCGCCCAGTACGTCGCCGAAGGTCTGCATGCCTTCGAGCGACCTCTGGACCATCACCGCCATCTTGAACGGCGAGAGCTCGTGGAAGATGTGGTCGCGATAGACGGTGTACCCGCGTCCAAGGCCCGAGTCGGAGGCGCAATAGATCATGTTGGCGACGAAGCCCGCCGTGGCGTATCCCCGGTCGCGGAGGAACTCGGCCACCGTGGGCGAGGATGCGTCGAGAGGGGTCCGCCAGCCGACCGACAGCTCGTGAGGCCATCGGCCGGTGAACATGCTCGCGTGAGAGGGGAGCGTCCAAGAGGAGGCCGAGACGGCGGCGTCGAACCGGATGCCGCGACGGGCCAGCTCCTCGATCGCGGGGCTCGTCGGCCGCGGGTATCCATAGAGGGCTAGGTGATCGGCGGCGACGGTGTCCATCACGATCAGGAGGACGTTCGGGGCGTCCGTCGGGATCGGCATCGCCCGCTCGCGTCGTTGCTGGGCGAGGTCGGCCGCCCACGGGAGCGCCGCGAGGCTCGCCAGCGCGACGGCGAAGATCGGGGCGGTGTAAAGGGCGACACGGCGAAATGTGGACCCATGTCGCTCCAGGATGGGGACCACGCGGGCTGATATCCCCAGGGCCAAGACGAGCCAGGCGAGGCCGTAGACCTGCGGGAAGGCCGCGAGGAGCACGGGCAGCAACGTCAGGGCACCGAGCGTCCGCGCGGCCGCCCAGCGACCGCCCTCGGGCCGGAGGATCACGACCAGGCATCCGATCAGACCGAAGAGCAGGAACAGCAGCAGGTCCGTCAGCGGCACCAGCCAGATGAAATGTCGGCTCATGCCGAGCAGGTGATTCGTGTCGATGAACCGCTTGCGCAAGAGGACCGTCGCGACCTCGAGTAGGCCCGTCAACGTCCCGCACCACGCCGACAGGCCCAGCAGCGCCACGGGGCCGAGCCGGTCCGGGCAGCGATTTCCATCCCCGGTCTGGCCCGCGATCGCGTCCCGAGATAATAATGAAGCAACGATCATTCGTAACCGGTTTTGTGGGTGGAGGAAGTTTGCGGGGTTGCGGTTCGATCGTGACCACGCACGTGATTGCGTGGTTCGGACGGGCGAAGATCCTCCAACCTCGGGCGTCAGCCCGATCCGGGGCGCAGATCGCACTCACGTGCGAGGTTGGAGGGCCAGTGGCCCCGTCCGAACCACGGTCTCACGACCGTGGTCACGCCGTGATCTTCGGCGAGAAGTCTCGGATTTCGAGGCTGTATCCCACGGCATGGAGTTCATCATAGTGGCCGGCGCAGGGCGCGATCAAGCGAAGGACTGGCGCGGAGGGAGAGGCGGATGGGCATCGGTCATCTTGACGACCCTCGTCATCGGCGGACTGTGCTGGTGCGGCTGGCGCTGGTGGGGCATTCGGCGATATCGGGACGCCATGGCGCGGATCGAGGAGGCCATGCAGAGCGGTCGGTACGCCGTGGCCGCTCGCGAATTATCCGTCCTGCTTGCCCGAGGCACTGATCCGGACCGGACCTCCTACTTGATGGGCCTCTGCGAGAAGGCACGCGGAAGGCCGAGGGAAGCGGACATGGCCTGGGCTCGGATCCTTCCGGACTCTCCCTTCGGAGGGCGAGCGGTGCTGAGCCGGATGGATCTGCTGGTCGAACGGGGGCAACTTGCCGAGGCCGAGCAACTGATCGAGGGCGCCACCTCCGGTCGTGGATCCGAAGGGTTGGCCCTCCGGATGTTGTTGATCCCGACACTCGTCCAGGAAGGACGGGGAGGCGAAGCCGAGCGGCTGATCGAGTCGCGATGGAAGAGCCTGGATGCCAGGGGCGACGGGGCATCCGAGCAGGCCATCAACCTGGCACGGCTACACATGGAGCTGCGATGGAATGTCCCCTCGGTGGATGCGGTCCGTGCGTACCTCGAGCAGGCTGGCCAGCTTGCCCCCGATGACGATCGGATCTGGCTGGGGCGGGCGAACCTGGCGATCCGCGTCGGATCCTTCGATGAAGCGGCGCAGTGGCTCGACGCCGGCCTCGGCCGCCGCCCCGAGGATCGATCGGTGTGGCGGGCGCGGCTGGACTCGGCGATGCGATCGAACCGGTTCGCCGACGCGCGGATCGCCCTGAAGCACCTGCCGGCCGCATGGACGACTTCGGCGGAGGTCCACCGCCTGTCCGCCGGGTTGGCGTCGTCGTGCGGAGACGTCGAGAGGGCGCGTCGCGAACTGGCCTCGCTCATCGCCGAGGCGCCCGAGGACTTCGAGGCACGCGATCGCCTCGAGTCGCTGGAGCCACGGTCAACCGCGAAGGCGGTCGCTTCCGAGATGACGCGGCGGAAAGAAGAGATCCGCCGAGCCCAGGCGCGGTATCAGGAGCTCTATCGGCGCAATCAGCCGGCCCGCGATGCCGAGGAGATGGCCCGCCTGGCCGAGCGATTGGGCCGTCCCTTCGAAGCGATCGTCTTCTCGACCGCCGCGCTGGCCGACGAGCCGGACCGCGCCGACCTGAGAGAGACCCTCCATCGCCTCCGGGAGGCCGTCCGCGAGCCGACCGAATCCGACCCAAGCTTATTCGACCTCCTTCCACCGGAATGCGGCGGGACCGAGCCGCCATCGGGATCCGGATCGAGACGTGACCCTTCCGTCCGTTGAGGCCGATCGGCGCCACCCTCATCAGCGCACCCGATACGATCCCGAGAGCGTCTCCGACGTCATCACCTCCTGGAACGGGACTTGGCGGCCTTGATCTTCGCCGCCTTCTCGGCCTGGTCGGCCAACCGCTTGGCGTTCTTGGCTTCGTACTCCCTCACCTCCGCCGGTAAGGTCGGATCGTCGGCGCACGAAACCGACGTGGCGGGGCTGGCGCTTCCGCTGCCGCAACCGGTCAGATCGATCGAGAGCACGGCCGCGACGAACAGCAGGGTGAAACGCTTCATCGGAACTCCTCGGTCGGGTCTTGGCAGTAATTCAGCATGTGAAGGGATGATGGTGGGTGGCATGGCCTCGCGGGTGGCGAGGCCCTTGCCGGCCGGCGCTGTGACTTCAATACGCATCCGAGCTGATGACCTCACCGAGGTTGCGGCTGCCGAGGGCCCACCAGGTATTCGGCGCGACGGTGTTCTTGATGAAGTGGACCGAGCCGTCGGAGAAGGCCACGTTCACGCCGCCCGGGTGGAGGCTGCTCGGCGGGGCGCTGCCGATCGCCGTGACGTAGTATCCTGCCCAGGGCGAGTTGCCGTCGGTGGTGTCCGAGCTATTGGTACAGTTGATCTGATTGGGCGTGCCGAAGTGGTTGTAAGACTGCCAGACCAGCCAGTCGGGGAAGGCACCGGCCCAGAGCTCGCCGTTCCCGCAATAGCGGATGCCCGTGGTACCGGCCGCGTTGGCGCAAGCCTGGTACATCGCCAGCGCGCCGGCCGGTCCTGAGCCCTGCGCGGCCCCGGTCGGGCTGTGGATCGAGCAGCGGGTGGCGTTGCCGCCGGCGGCGGAGACCGTCTGGGGATACGATCCGCCGATCCCCATCAATCGCTCGCTGATCAGCCCGGTGTTCGACGTCCCGTCGGTGATCGCGGCGATCCGGACCGGCGCCCAGCTCGCGCCCGGGTAGAGGTTGAGGCCCGCCGAGTTGCTCGCGAGGTTGGTCGCGGTCCCGATCATCCAGTTGTTGGCCGGGATGATCGTGCCGCTCATCGGCGAGATCACGCCGGGGCCGCCGTAGTTGCCCATGTAGTTGGTCCGGCCGTAGTAGACGCCCCCGGTGGGGAACGCATACTGGCCCATGTTCATGCTTTCCGACGGGCACAGCAGGATGCTGAGGTTCGTACAGGTCACGGTCGAATTCGCGTAGCCGCCGAACCCGCTCCCGATCATGTCGACGCTGAAATTGAGGGCATTGTACTGGGGCGCCGCCTCGGTGAACTGGAGCAACCCGGGTATCCAGCTCGGGACGATGTCCGACTGTGTCGTCGGGCTGGTGTTCTGCGACTGCATCGGGAAGCAGGAGTTGCTACTCTCGTAGTTCATGCAGGCGAGGGCCAGTTGTTTGAGGTTGTTGGTACACTGGGCGCGTCGGGCGGCCTCGCGGGCGGCCTGAACGGCCGGCAGCAACAGCGCGATCAGGACGGCGATGATCGCGATGACGACCAGGAGCTCGATCAGCGTGAATCCACGGCTCGACGACCGGCGAGGGCACATGAATTGGCACTCCTTCGGGGGTAAGACAGAGATCCGGTGCCGCCCGATCGACGGCCTCGTCCCCGACACACGGGGACAGACCCGTCGCCCCGACCTGCGAACGAGCCGATTTCGATTGCCACGAGGCGGGGCCGCACTCGATGCGCGAAGATCCTCGGCACCTCGACATTCAGCCGGGATGATAAGCTGCTCAATCGAGCCGATCAGGCGGGTAAAGTCCCACGACCGTCCGATGTCGGACCGGAGAGAAGGTCCGAGCGATCGCTCGGCGAGTCGGGAACTAAGTAATTCATAGTACGGGCCGGAATCCGAGCATTCAATCCTGATTCTGAGTACACCTTCTCAGGGAGTCAATCGATCCGTTGTGGATGCGCCGTCGCTTCCAAGTCGTGGAATCCTCGGGCCGGGAGGGCGAGAAGTGGGACGTGGTCGCTCGGGCCGCTGGGGTGCACCGAGGCCGGGGGAGTTGATGTGTCATTCCGGCGGAGTTCGAACCGGGCGATACCACGAGTTCCCTCGGAGCGACGAGGCGGCTCGCGATGCCGAGGAGATGGCTCGCCCGATCGAACGACCGGGAGATGCGTCTTGCTTCAAGCCGTGACGGCCCCGGTCGTCACCGATTCTTGGACGCGGACTTGGCCGCCTTCGTAGCCGCCGCCTTGGCGTTGCGCTCTTCCAATCTCTTGGCCTCGGCGGCCTTGTAAGCTTTCGCTTCGCCCGGCCCATCGGGATCCTCGTCCGACACCGCCGTCGGGGGGCTGCTACCGCTGTCGCCGCAACCGATAATCTGGATCGTCAGCGCGAGGGCGACGAATAGTCGTGGGAATCGCTTCATCAGAACTCCTTGATGGTGTGTGCGAGCGGGAAAAACGACTCTATGGCAAAGAGACCGGGACGACTTGCCGCGGACGACCCGCACGGAGGCCCTCATCGGGGCTCCGCCGGGAGGGCAACGCTCCCCGTTGTGCCTGTGGAACCGGACGGGCTTGAATCAATCTTCCGTTCTCGTCGCTATCGTCGCGATCGATCGCGGAATTCCGCCCTGTCGGTGGTAGGCTGGAAGGCCTGACCGACTTTCTCCAGTTTCGTCGCCGCGTTGCCAGGGTGCAAGCGAAACCTCGGGCATTTTCGCGAGCCGCTCCTTCGACCAACGGTCGGCCTGTTCAGTCTTGCCCCGGGCGTCATACAGCCGGATGATCCGATCGAGGGCCTCGGACATAGGCCGAATCGTGGAAGAAGGGATGCCGAGCGAACCTGCCGGCCCCGCATCGTATCATTCAGGGTCGGGTATTATATGCGCTCGGGAAGAAAGCGGGGGACGTGATGAGCACGCTCGTCGTCGAGGTCTGCGAAGTCAAGGCGGTCTACCCTCATCCGAACGCCGACGTCCTCGAATTCATCACCGTCAAGGGCTGGCCGGTGATCGTCCAGAAGTCGATGGGCCTGAAGGTCGGCGACCGCGTCGTCTACTTCCCGCCCGACAGCGTCATGCCGCCGGAGCTAGCCGAATCGCTGGGGATCACCAAATACCTCGCGCACATGCCCGCGGAGATCGACGGCACTCGCAAGCCCGGCCTGCGGGTGCGCGCGGCCCGATTGCGCGGCGAGGCCAGCTACGGGACCATCGATCACCGGGTCGACCCGACCTGGGAGGTCGGGCAGGACGTCAAGGACCATTACGGCGTCACCAAGTTCGAGCCGCCCGTCCGGGCGATCGACGGAGATTCTTTGCCCTCGGTCGCCGCGTTCCACGGATATACCGAGATCGAGAACATCCGCAACTTCCCGGATGTGATCCGGCCCGGCGAGGAGGTCGTCATCACCGAGAAGCTCCACGGCAAGAACTGCCGGCTGGGATCGATCCGTGTCCGCCGCGACGACGGCGATGCGTTCGATTTCATGGCGGGCTCGAACGATGTCCGGCGCAAGGAGGTCGACGCCAGGGGACGCCCTTCCGACTTCTGGCGGCCGATGACCGACCCGGTCCGCGACCTGCTCCGCGACCTCAGCGGGGGAGGACGGAACGCGATCGTCTTCGGCGAGATCTATGGCTCCGGCATCCAGGATATGGCCTACGGGCTCGCCGACGGCGCCAAGGGCTTTCGCGCGTTCGACATCGCCGTCGATGGGAAGTATCTCGATCACGATCAGAAAGTCGCGGTACTCGGGCGGTTCGGCGTCGAGATGGTGCCGCACCTCTACCGAGGGCCGTTCTCCTGGGAAGCCGTGGAGGAGCACACCTATGGCCCGACGACGCTGTGCTCGCCCGAATCGGCGGGACGGTTCAAGGGTCGCGAGGGGTGCGTCATCACCCCTGCGAAGGAGCGGTACGACGCCGACCTCGGCGGCACGGGGCGGGTGATCCTCAAATCGATCTCGGCCGATTACCTGGCCCGCAAGGGGGGAACCGACGAGCATTGAGGGGACCCGAGGCCGCCTCGGCGAATACCTTGCAAAGCCCCGATTCCCGAGGAGTCCGAAGCAGGAGTTCTGCCTTCAGGCGGTCCGCCGAAGGTGTTCGGACGCCGCCTGCGGGCGGAACTCCAACGAATCCGGGCGGACCCACCGGTTGGAGTTCCGGCTTCAGCCGGTCTTGAATTGGGCTATCCGAAATTCTCGCGAGAGTGGTAACCTTACGACCATGATCCAAATCCGATTTACAGACCTCGACTCGAAGAAACGGGCATTGGGCCGACTGGCCGGGCGCTACCCGTTCAAGAGCTGGGCCACGGGCGAGATGCTCGTCCCGGAGGCGGCCTTGGTCTACCTGGCCACCGAGGGCATTCCATTCCACGTCGAGGGACCGGCGACTTATGAGCAGAACACTCCGGCGTTACGAGGTGCTGCTCCCGCTGCGGTTCAATGATGGACAGCCCGTACCCGACGATGTCGTGGCCGAGACGTTACTCGAGTTGGAACAGCACTTCGGCGCGGTGTCCTCCGAAACCCAGACGATTCGCGGCTTCTGGCGCCATGAGGGAGAATCGTACCGCGATGACCTATTCCGGGTCTTCGTCGATGTCACGGATGAACCCGAGCATCGTCAATTCTTCCTCGAGTTCAAGGAGCAGTTGAAAGCCCGGTTCGGACAGCTCGACATCTGGATGACAACCTATCTCGTCGATGTCTTGTGAAATTGTGGCGGGGTCGGGAGACCCCGCCCGGCCCATTCTCACGATCCCGGGCGTGCGGCCGAGGCCAGTCCGCCCTTGGTGCCGTCGAACCGCTTCTTCTCGACGGCGAGCGCATCCGCCTCGGACTTGAGCGCCTGCACCTTGGCGACCGCTGCGTCGAGCGGCGCCCGCCTCTCGGCCAGGACCTTCTCGGCTGCCGTTCGGGCAGCAATCGCCTGTTCCAGCTCTTTCTTGACGGCGGCGAGCTGATTCGTCGCGCCCTGAAGCGCCGTGCGGGCGTCGGCGAGGGACTTCTCGGCCGCGGCCTTCTCCTGGTTGGCCCGCGTGACGGCTTCGCCGGCCGAGGGCACCGCGAGCGTCGCCGCTCGGGCAAGTATTCGAGTCTGGGCCGCGGCCTGGGGTGCCGCCGATCGGGCGGCGGTGGCCCGGGCGAGTCCCTGCCGCGCGGCCGAAAGCCGGCTTCCCGAGTCCGCGATCGCCTGGACCAGCTCGGCCGCCTTCTTCGCCTGCGTCTTCAACGCCTCGGCCGCTTTGGCGTCCGCCTCGGGCGTCGTCGCGGCCTTGAGGGCCGTCGAACGCGGCGGCCAGCGCCGGGTCGTGGGCCGACTTGTCGGCCATCGCCTTCTCCGCCGCGGCCTTCGCCGCGTTCAGGGCATCCGACGCCACTTTCTCAGCCTGGGCCGTCTGTCCGACTGCCGCGTCGGCGGCCGTCACGGCGTCGGCGGTCTGCTTGCCGAGTTGATGAGCGGCCAGGAGCGTGGTTCCCGCTTCCTGCGCCGCGGTGACCTTCGCCTTCAACGCTTGATCGAGTTGCTGGACGGCGGCATTCTGCTTGCCCGCGGCCTGTTCAGCGGCCGACACCTTGGCTTGCACCTGGGCCAGTGCGGCCTGGGTCGCGCCGATGGCATTCTGAAAGGGTGCCAGTTGTCGGGCGATCGAATCGGCCTCGGATTGGGCGGCGGCCAGGGCCTGGGTCGCATGCTGGAGTCGCAAGGCCAGCGGGGCGGGATTGACCACCAGGTTCGCCAGTCGGCGACCGTCCTTGACGTCCCAGACGCGGATCTCGCCCGACCAGTCGCCCGCGACGACCTTCGCATCGTCGTGGGTGAAGACGGCTTCCAGGGCGAGGTCGCCGAACCCTTCGAAGTCGCGCTGCTTGTTGCCGTTGGCGTCCCAGAGCCGGACGACGCGGTCGCGGCCGGTGGTCACCAGCCGGCCATCCTTGGCGAACCGGACCGACAGGGCCCCGCCGCCGTGCGCACCGATGTTCTTGATGTTACCGCCGTTCTCCATCTCCCAGAGCTTGATCGTCCCGTCCTCGCTCGATGAGGCTAGCACGTTCGAATCGAGCCGCCAGCTCACGTCGGTGATGAAGCTCGCGTGGCCGCGGAGGTCGTAGAACTCGCGCCCGGTCGCCGACTCCCAGACGATCAGGCCGTTGTTCCGGTCGCCGGTCGCCAGCAGGACGCCGTCGGGACTGAACTCGGCGGCCGTGATCCACTCGGTGTGCTTGCGCATCTCGAAGGCGAGCGAGCCGTCGGCCGTGTTGTAGACGCGGACGACCTTGCTGGGGCCGCCGAGGGCGACCTGTCCGTGGTCGGGGCTGATGTCGGCCGCGAGGACGATGTCATATTCCTTGCCGACCTCGAAGACGCGGGTCCCCTTCTTGACGTCCCAGGCGACCGCCAGCCCGGACTGCCCGCCCCGCCCGCCGCCGGCGAGCAGCAGGTCGCCATTGCGGCTGAATTTGAGCACGTAGATCAGCCCTTCGGGGAAGGGCAACACGCCGACCAGGTGATTGTCGGTCGTCCGGTACAGGAGCACCTGCTTGTGCCCCGCGATCGCGACCAGGGGCGCCCACGGGCTCGCGGCCATCGCGACCACCGCGCCCGGCTTGGCCTGGGGCACGAACGGCTCGGTCGTGACGCCCTCGGGCATCGCGGGAGGGCCCGACGGCTTGCCCAGCGACTTGGGGTCGAGCTTGAACTCGAACTTCGGCTTGGCCTTGACCGATGCCACGCTCCCTGAGTTCTCGAGCGCCCCGCCCTCGATCCATTTCCGGATCACGTCGATCTCGCCGTCGGGGATCTTGGCCGAAGCCGGCGGCATCTTGGGCTCTTCCTCATGCGTGACGACCAGCAGGAGCTTGCTGTTGTCCGCGTCGCCCGCCTCGACGACCTTCCCCGAGCCACCCCCTTGCATCATTGCGCCGTAGCTATCGAGGTTCAGGCCACCCTTCTGCTTATCGGCGTTGTGGCAGGAACCGCATCGGCTGCGGAAGATCGGCGACACCTGATCCTGGTAAGTCACCTTCGCCTTCGGCGCGTCGGCGGCGCGGCCGATCGAGATGATGCCGAGGAGGGAACACACCACACCGGAAAGCACGGCAGCTATTAGCTTGGATCGCATGGTCTCTGCTCTCTCTACGAATCGCGGGTTTCCGATGATCTCGTTTCCACGCTCGGGCGTGGGGAGGTGGGTATCGCCATCGTGTGACCACGGTCGTGAGACCGTGGTTCGGACGGGGAACCTCCAACCTCGCACGTCAGTGCGATCCGCGTTGCGGATCGGGCTTACGCCCGAGGTTGGGGGACGTTCGTCCCGTCCGAACCACGCACTCACGTGCGTGGTCACTGGCCTCGGTCATCAATGGTTAAACAAGAACTCACGGCTGTTGAGCAGCGCCCAGTAGAAGTCTTCGAGGGCCTGGCCCGTGTTGGGGTTCTGGGCGAGGGCCGGGACGATCCGGGCGAGTTCTTCCTGCGTCGGCTTGCGAGACAGGCATCGGATATAGAGCTCGGTGACCCGATCCTCGGGGGACTTCTTGGTGGCCAGGAGCTTGGGGATCAGGCCGCCCTGCTGGATCTTGGCGTTGCACGTATCGCCGTTGAGCAGGTGGAGGGCCTGCGAGAGGGTCGGTTCCATCTTGACCTCGCAAGAGCACGGCGTCTCACGGGTCGCGCGGCCGAAGGTCCGGAGGAAGTAAGTTGACCGGCCGCCGTCGGCGATCTGGACGGCACGGGCGCCTAAAGGCAGGCCATCGAACTTGTCCTTCGTATCAGTAACGGCACTGATGGTATCGAGCAGGCTCTCGGCCTTGATCCGGCGGACCAGGGCGTGGGCGAAGTTCCGCTCGTCGCTCTCGTTGCTCTCGTTGCGATGGGTCGTCCGCTGGTAGGTCCGCGAGTTGCAGATGTCGCGGACCAGGTCCTTGAGGTTGTACTTCGTGTCGGTGAAGTGCTTGCCCAGCGCCTCCAGCAGCTCGGGATTCGAGGCCGGGTTGCTGACCCGGAAGTCGTCGACCTGCTCGACGATCCCCACGCCCATGAAGTGGGCCCAGACGCGGTTGGCGAACGACGTGGCGAACCAGGGATTCTGCGGCGACGCCAGCCACTTGGCCAGTACCACGCGGCGATCCTTGCCGGCGACGTTCGGCACCTCGCCGCCCAGGAACTTGGGCGGCATGGCGCGACCGCCGACGGGATGGGCCACCTCGCCGCCGCCGGAGTTGAACACGATCGTCTCGCGATAGTCCTCGCCCTGCTTGCGGCCGATCTGGGCGAAGAACGCCGCGAAGCTGTAATAGTCGTTCTGGGTCCATCGGTCGAACGGGTGGTTGTGGCACTGGGCGCACTGCACCCGGATACCCATGAAGACCTGCGCCACGTTCTCGGTCAGCGGCAGGGTCTCGGTCGTGAGCTGGTAGAAATTGGTCGCCGCGTTCTTGAACGTGCCGCCGTTGGCGCCGAGCAGCTCCTGGACCATCTCGTCCATCGGCATGTTCTTCGAGAGCTTGTCGACCAGCCAGTTGTAGTAGAGGAACATGGCCTTCTGGCTGACGTTCTTCGTCGGGTCGGTGCGGATCTGGAGCAGCTCGGCCCACTTCGACACCCAGATCTCGGAGAATTCCTTGCGCTCGAGCAGTTCGTCGATCCACTTCGAGCGCTTCTTGGGGTCGGTCGAGGCCATGAACCGTTGGTATTCCTCGACGGTCGGCGGCAGGCCGACGATGTCGAGCGAGACGCGGCGGAGGAACGTCTCGTCGTCGCACTGGCCCGAGGGCGAGAGCCGGAGCTTCTTGAGCTTGTCGTTGACCAGCTTGTCCACATAGTTGACCTCCGGCTCCTCGGGGAACGTGAACGAGAGGCCCTTGGGCAGCACGATGAACTGCGAGCCGACGGTGTGCGTCTCGAACCGGCACATGACGAACGCCTCGCCGCGGTCGCCGGCGGTGACCAGGCCATCGGTGGTGACGGGCGCCGAGACATCATTGTTGGTCAGGAAGACGGCCAGGCTGGTCACGTCGCGGTCGGTGCCGTCGGAGTATCGCGCCCGGGCGGTGAGCTGCTGGGTCGCGCCCTTGCCGTCCAGGACGGCCTGCTTGGGATAGAGGTCCACGCCGACGACGGTGGGCAGCTTGCTCGGGTCGTCGTTGGGCGCGCCGTTCTCGATCCAGCTATGCAGCGTCTGATAGAGCTCGCTGGAGGACTCGAACCGCTTGCCGCCCGTGTGCGGCACGGCGCCGATGGACTTCTCCAGCAGCGTGCTATCCGAGGGCACGGCCAGGTTGATCCGGCGGCCGACCATCTCGCGGGTGAGCCGATAATGATCCCCCTCGGGATCGAAGCCGAACAGCGAGATGCGGAACCCGTCCTTGCCCCGCGCCGCACCGTGACAGCTCCCGGTGTTGCAGCCGGCCCTCATGAAGACGGGCATCACGTCGAGCCGGAAGCTCAGCGCGGGATACGCCGTCGCCTGCCCGACCTTCAGCGGCACCGCGACCGTCCGACCCTCGTAGCCCACGGTCAAGGTCGTCGCCCCGTCCGCGGCGGGATAGAGGATCGCGCCGACCTGCTTCACCAGCCTGGCCAGCTTCGGATTGGCCAGGGTCAGCGTGGCTTCCCTGGTCACGTCGCGCGTGATCCCGTCGGCGAACGTCGCCTGGACCACGATCGACTGCCGGTCGCGGGCGGTCGTGAGCTGGACCTCGGACGGATAGACCGCCAGGTCGGTCAACGGCGCCCTGGGCAGCGGCGCGAAGACCTCGGCGGGGAGGTTGACCTTCGCGACATCCTCGGCCCGGGCGGCAGGAGGAGCGATCGCGATCAGGCCGAGCAGGAGCAGCCCAACCCCGGCCTGCCGGAAGATCGTGGATATCGGATGATTCATGGCGATCGGGTCCTGAGTATTCGTAGGGTGGGAGAAACCCACCAGGTGCTCGCGAATTCACATACTCGGTGGGTTTCACCCACCCTACTCGGATCTCACTTGCCCGCGGCCTTGGCCTGCTGGTTCTCCAGCCGGAGTTTTTCCAGACGGGTCAGCGGCCTGGCCGGTGCGGCCGCGGGTGCGGCCGGCTTGGGTGGAGCGGCTACGGCAACCGGCGCCGGGGCCGGGGCATTCGGCTTGGGAGGCAGCGGCACGTCGATGCGAAGCACCCCGGTGCCGATGTTGTGCACGATCGGCTCGCCGTTCTGGGTCACCACGACCTGACAGAACAGACTGTTATGGTTCCCCGCCGGCGAGACCTTGTCGGTCTTGATGTGGTAGACCAGGTCGGTCGTGTCCTTGGTGATCTTCTTGACGTCGGTCGTGACCTTGTTGGGCAGCCCGAACAGGGTGACCGTCGCCTCGCCGGGGAAATCGATGGCCTTGGCGACCTTGATCGCCATGTCGGTCTCCTTCCCCTGGTCGACGCTGGCCGACTGGAAGGCGAGTCCGACATAAGGCGCCGAGATCGTCAAGTTGGCCAGTTGCGACGACACCATGATCGGTCCCGAGGCGACGCCCGAGGCGCCGTTGACCACGATCTTCCAGGTCCGCAGCTCGGCGCCGCCATCGGCGTTCATCGGGATGACGGCTTCGTTCTGGCCGTCCGGGATCACGATACCTCCGCCCGACCCGACGCCCGGCGGATTCCACGGGAGGTACACGGAGATCGCCGCCTTGAAGCCCGGCTTGCGGATCGCCCGGACCTTCAACCCCATCGACCCGCTCCGGACCAGCGGCACCTTGGGCTCGACGATCTCGATCTGGTAGGGGCATTCCTCGGTCACGGCGACCGCCAGCCGGTTGACCGATCGCGACCAGACGTTGACCTGGTTCTGCCCGAGCACCAGGACCGAGGTCGAGGTGAACTCCGACGGGACCTTGACCTTCTCGTCGACCGGCTTGCCGATGACCGTGGCCAGCGATCCGCCCAGCGGCGCATCGGGCTTGGCCGAGATCAGCACGGGAATCACGGGCTGGCTGGCGGCCATGACCGGCGCCTCGGCAGTCGCCCCGGCCGGCAGGTCGCCGAGTGCGACATTCAGGTCGCCGCCGAAGTCGGCCCTGGTCCCGTAGATCAGGATCGCCTGCCGGTTTCCCTTCGGCACCGCCGCGGCGATCACGCCCGTGCCCAGCGGGATCTGCTCGGAGACCGTCGACATCGTCAGCTTGGGCACGGCCGGGGTCACCTCGATCCGATAGGCATAGTCCGGCCCTCCCTTGCCGAGCTGGTCGATCAGCCAGATGACATACTCGGCGGTCTCGGGGGCCTGGAAGCGGAAGTAGCTATCCGGCCCGACTGCATCATCGGCCCCGAGCATCGCCCCGGCGCCCTTCTTGCCCAGCCACATGACCGGATCGAGCGGCGATCGGATCCGACGCGCGTAGCAATGGACGTCGAAGACCTGGCCCTGGGTCGCCTTGAAGACGAAGTGGTCGACGTCGCCGGGCTTGCCGATGACCCCGTTCACGGCCATCGACGGCTCGAACGGCGTGGCGTGGGCCTGGTCGTCGTTGGGTTCCTTCTCGATCACGTTGCCCAGGTTGGTGAGCCGGAAGGCGTTCGGATAGGGCGAGACACCCTTGTCGTCCTGCCGCATCAAGCCGGCGTAGTTGGCGAGCGTGGCCGGCAGCGTCACCGTCGTGGTGGTCTCCCCGGTCGCGTCGCCGATCCATCGCACGTCGAGCTTCTCACCGGGCTTGCCGCCGGCGGGCATCAGGGCCGTCGCGCGGGGAAATTCCCGACGTGGACCCGATAGAGGCACGCCCCATTGCCCGAATAGGCGCTCTCGCGCACCTGGATGATGTATTTCCCGTCCTCAGGCGCGATGACCGACGTGAACCCGTCGCGTAAGACCAGGGCCGCGTCGTCACTGGCACCCAGCTCGAACCGCTTCGCGTTCAGGATCGCCACGTACGGGTCGAATTCGAAGATCCCCAGCCGGTGCCCCTCGACTTCGGCCGAGATCCGCTCTCCCTTCTTCGCCTGGACGACGAAGTAATCGACGTCCTCATTATCCGCGATTCCGTTGACCACCGCGTTCATCGGGATCGCCTGGGGAGCGGCGAAGTCGTTGTTGGGCTCGACCTCATTCACCTCCTTGAGGGCGCCGACGCTGAAGGTCCGCAGCTCGCTGATCCCGGTCGCCGTCCGGACCCGAAGGTCGTGGAGCCCCAGGGCGCAGTCCGGCGCGATCTTGAGCCGGGCGGTGACGGCGTTGTCATTCACCTTCTTGATCGAGATCGTGCTGATCCCCGGCTGGTAGAACACGATCTCCAGGGCATCGCCCAGCCGGGCGCCGGAGAAGGTGACGTCCAGCTCGGTCCCGCGCTGGCCGCCGACCGGACGGACCGCGCCCAGGCTCGGCGTGGCGGCCTGGACGGGGGAGACGAGCAAGAGGGAGAGCAAGGTTCCGAATAAACATGAACGCATAAAGGTTCTCGATGATCGTGGGGACATTCGGATGTCGAACAGGTCGGCGGGGGAATCAAGGCCCCTGGCGGGCGACCTCGATCTTGGGCCGGTTAACGCCCGTGATGAGCCGGTAGGTGATCGGCAAGACCTGACTCGCGAGCGCGTGGGGTTCGTCGAGGCCGAGACGACCGGCCAGGTCCCATCGATTGTTATTGATCCTGTGAAGCTCCAGTTGCCAGGGTCGGCGATCGACGAGCAGCGACTCGCGGACGCCGACCTTGGCATAGAAGCCGAACTTCTCGCGAGATCGATCGAACCGGCTCGTGATCTCGACCGCGAAGTCCGGCCCGCCGAACCAGTGCGACCCGCGGTCCTCGGCAGGGTTACCCGGCAGGAACACGGCGACGTCGGGACATCGATAGTTGCGTCTCCATCGCCTGGGTTGATCGCTCACGTTGCAGCCGGCGAAGATCTGGATCCGTTCGTCAGGGCCGAGGACATTCCGGATGTCGATCGCCATTTCGAGTCCGAGGCGCTGGTGTTCATTGTCGGCCAGTGGTGGCATCACGTAGACTCCGTCCCAGACCTCGTCCCAGCGATCGCCGCCGGACTCCCGGCGCTTGCGGATCAAACGCTTCAGCAAGCCCGGCTCGAGACTGACGATGGCCATCGAATTCCTCGGTCCCCTCGGTCAATCCGGTCTTTCATGACCGATGACAAATGACCATCACGCCAGCAGTTCCTTGACCACCTTGCCGCCATCGACGATCTCGATGGGCCGATTGCCCGGCGCCATGAGCTCCTTGTCGGCGACGATGCCGAGCTGATGGTAGACGGTCGTGGCGAGGTCTTCGGGGCCGATCGGGTCGTGATCGGGCTCGGAGGCCGTGGCGTTGGAGGCGCCGTAGACGAACCCGCGCTTGACGCCGCCGCCGGCCAGGACCACGCTGAAGACCTTGGGCCAGTGGTCGCGACCGCCATCCTTGTTGATCTTCGGAGTGCGGCCGAACTCGCTCGAGACCATGACGAGCGTACGGCTCAGCAGGCCAGTCCGGTCGAGGTCGCGGATCAGGGCCGAGAACGCCTGGTCGAACTGGGGCATCTGGCTGTTCATGCCGCTGACGATCTGGGAATGGAAGTCCCAGCCGCCGTAATCCACGGTGATGAACCGGACTCCGGCGCCGACCAGCCGGCGGGCCAGCAACATCCGCTGACCGGCCGCGTGCCGGCCGTACTCGTCGCGGACATTGGCCGGCTCGGCATTGATGTTGAACGCCTCGCGGGCCTTCTGCGAGCTGATCAAGCTATAGGCCCGCTGGTAGAACGTGTCCATCGCCGCGATGTTGTCGCTCTTCTCGCGACGGGCGAAGTGGGCGTTCACCGCGTCGAGCATCGTCCGCCGAGATGCGAACCGGGGCTCGTTGATCGAGCCCGGCAGGTTCAGGTCCTGGACCTGGAAGCCGGGGTCCGCCGGGTCGCGGCCCAGGCTGAACGGCGAGAACGACGAGCTGAGGTAGCCCGTGCCCGCATAGACGTTCGGCTGGTTCGGGATGCAGACATACGGCGGCAGGTTGTTCTTCGGCCCGAATTCGTGCGAGACCACGCTTCCCATGCTCGGGTATTGCAGCGCCGGACTCGGGCGGTAGCCCGTGAACATGTTGTGCGTGCCGCGCTCGTGGGCCGCCTCGCCGTGCGTCATCGAGCGGATCACCAGCAGCTTGTCGGCAATCTGGGCGGTACGGGGGAGCGTCTGGCTGAATCGCTCGCCTTCAATCTTCGTGTCGATGGACCCCATATCGCCGCGGTACTCGATGGGCGCGAAGGGCTTGGGGTCGAAGGTCTCCTGGTGGGAGCACCCGCCGGGGAGGAAGATGTGGATCACCGAGTCGGCCTTCGCCGTGATCGGCGCGTAACTCTTCAGGTCCGCCCTCGCCTCGAGCCGGAGGAGATCGGCCAGGGTCAATCCCCCGAGCCCGATCGTCCCCACGGTGAGGAATCCTCGGCGACTGACCGGCTTATGGAAACTGGCGGATGCCATCGATTCGGCTCCTTGGTCCTGGGTTGGCTCGGGGACCTCGCGGATCGGCGCCGCATATCTCGGCTCGCGGCATCCCTCGCCGCCCGCAAAATCACCGTTCTTGGTAGGAATGTTACGTCCGGTACAGGCTGGCTATCGGGCGGCGAATCAGTCCATGCAGCCGTGGCGGGATGTCATCGTGGGGATCCGATCGGTTCGGCGACAGACTGCACGTCAAGCCCTCGGCAAGGGCTTCGCTGGGGAGGGATCGAAGCAACACCATGGCCGTAAGTGCTTTGTATCACCGAATTCGGTAGGAATGCTCGGGACGATTGCTATTTCTGGGCCGAGGGTGTCCGTCAACATCGCGAAGCACTTGTTAAATAACTACGGAGTGGTTGCAACCAGCGCTGGCGCACTTTTTCCCGGAATGCCTGAGAATGGTCCGAAACCGACGAAACGTCCTCTCACGCAACGATGGAACCGCGATGTTGTGACTGCATTCTAGGACGAAACCGGGTCCTACGGATGCAAGGTCCCGCTCATTGTATCAATCCATTGATGTGTCGGCGAGGTAGTAGCAGCCGGGAAAGATCGGCCGGGCGCTCTGGCAAACGCTTGAGGTCGCGGGCACAATCGACAGGCGTGCATGATCGTCAAGACGGATCACCGCCAGATCGAGAGGGTTTCGAGATGTCCACCGCATCGCATCTCTGTGTCGGTTTGATCGGATTGTTCTTGATCGGTGGTATCCTGGTGAGCCCTTGTTTCGCGACGGACGCGGCATCGGAGCGCGAGGACCGCGACGCGGCGGTCGGGGTCGATTCGCATTCGTTCGGCAATCCGGATCAGGTCCAGGTCTGGCAGATCGACCTCGACCTGTCGGTGGATTTCGAGCGTCGCGAGATCCGGGGTGTTGCGACGCTCGATATCCGTAGGCAACCCGGCTGTCCGCCGGACGCCCCACTGATCGTCGACACCCGAGGGCTGACGATCGAGGAAGTCAGCATCCGCAAGTTGTGGGTGAATCCGGAGCCCTTCGCCCCGACGCGCCATGACCTCGGCCCGATCGACCCGGTGCTGGGCTCGAAGCTCACGATCGCACTGACCCCCGAGGCGACGCAAGTGCGCATCGCCTATCGGACGTCGCCGACGGCCAGTGCGCTGCAGTGGATGGACCCGACGCTGACGGCGGGGAAGGTCAGCCCGTTCCTCTTCACGCAGTCGCAGGCCATCCACGCCCGGTCGTGGATCCCGCTCCAGGACTCGCCGGGCGTGCGGATCATCTACGTCGGGGCAGTCCGGGTCCCGAAGGGGCTGACGGCGGTCATGGCGGCGGAGTCGCGCGTCAAGCCCGACGAGGCCGCCCTGGGGGTGTTCCGGTTCGTGATGCCCCAGCCGATCCCTCCTTATCTGATCGCCCTGGCGGTGGGCGACCTGGCATTCCAGCCGCTCGGCCCGCGGACCGGCGTCTGGGCCGAGCCGAGCGTGCTCAAATCGGCCGCCCACGAGTTCGCGGACGTCGAGTCGATGATCGCCGCGATCGAGAAGCGATTCGGCCCTTACCGATGGGGCCGATACGATATCCTGGTGCTTCCCCCGAGCTTCCCGTTCGGCGGCATGGAGAATCCCAGGGTGACCTTCGCCACGCCGACCATCCTGGCCGGCGACCGATCCTTGGTCTCGCTGATCGCCCACGAGCTGGCCCACTCGTGGTCTGGCAACCTGGTGACCAATGCCACCTGGCGCGACTTCTGGCTCAATGAAGGGTTCACGACCTATCTCGAGCGGCGGATCATCGAAGATCTCTATGGCAAGGATCGCGCCGACATGGAGCTGGTACTCGGGATGGCGGACCTCCGCGAGGAGTTGAAGGAGCAATCCGCGAAGGACCAGGTCCTGCACGTTGACCTGACCGGCCGCGACCCGGACGAGGGGATGAATCGGATCCCCTACGAGAAAGGCGCTTTGTTCCTCCGGACTCTGGAGCAACGGTTCGGCCGCGCCCGCTTCGACGGATTCCTCCGCTCTTATTTCGACCACTTCGCCTTCCGCAGCATCACCACGGCCGAGTTCGTGGCGTACCTCAAGCAACACCTGCTCATCGATCCGGCCGATGTCCGGGCGATCGACCTCCTGGCGTGGCTGGAGGGCCCCGGCCTGCCGGCCGGCTTCGCCGAGTCGAAGTCGACGCGACTCGACGCGATCGACAAGGCGGCCCGGGGCTGGATCGACGGCTCCGTCGCGGCCGACAGGCTGGGGGCAAGGGAGTGGTCCACCCAAGAATGGATCCGGTTCCTGCAAGCTCTCCCCGAGAAGCTCCCGGTCGATCGGCTGGCCGAGCTGGACAAGGAGTTCGGTTTGACCGCTCGAGGCAACTCCGAGATCGCGCACCAGTGGCTCTTGATCGCGATCCGGAACGGGTATACGCCGGCCGACGAGCGACTGAAGTCGTACCTGACCACGATCGGCCGTCGCAAGCTGGTCCTGCCGCTTTACAAGGCCCTTGTCGCGACGCCCGCGGGTCGTCAGCACGCCGAGGCGATGTACGCCACGGCCCGGCCTGGTTACCACCCGATCACGGTCGAGTCGGTCGATCGGTTGTTGAAAGGAGGCAAGTGAGCCGATGAGTGGTCCGAACACGGTTCGATGATTAGCCGATTCGGGGCAAACCCGCCCGGGAAATTCAAACGTCCAGCTCGCGCTCCATCCCGTCGGGAAAGCGTGCCCGGATCGATAATGAGGCACCCATCGCTTCCACGATCCGGGCCAGCGTGCTGATCTTGAGATCGTCGCGCGATTCAATCCGAGAGATATTGGCCTGTCTGACGCCGGCTCGCGCGGCCAGGTCCGCCTGGGAAATCCCGAGTCCCTGCCGCAACTCGGCAAGCCGCACGGCGCGCGGTGGTTCCGTCCGGCCGTCTGAAAGGATCAGGCGCACCACGCGATCGAATGCCGCCCTCATGTTCGGATAGACCTCGTCCGGACCGGCCCCGTAGTCTTCCGGTCCGGGAGTGGAGATGCCGAATCCTCGATCGGGCCGCCACTCGAGGACCACCGGCCGAGCATCGTCGCCGCGACGCACGTCGAGATACCAAGAGCCTCGGTCGTCCTCGGGTGCATCGAGCTGGACGATGAAATCCGGAAATCGCCCGGTCAGATCAGCCCTGAGTCGCTCGATCGGATTCATGTCAACGCGCCTCCTCAAATCGTCCGGCCGTCGACCCCTGGCTTGGCAAGGATCGGACGACCGGACAGGTCCCGGATCTCGATGGCCCCGTTGTCGCCGACCAGGGTGTTGTGCGCCTTGCTGCGGAACCGTCTGACATCGTCCCGACCCGGGACGGTACGCAGGCTGTCCATCTGGGGTGGATACATGCGGCCGTCGTTTTGCCAGTTGGTCGGGTCGAATGGGATCGTAGTCATCTCATCCTCGACGGCATTGAGGATATCCGAGAGCTGGCCAAACGCCTCGGCAAAATTCGAAGCGACGGGCGCGGTTCGAGTCGTCGGAGGAACTCCTCGAACCGCTCGATTCTTGTGGCACTCGGACCGTCGCCCATCCTTTCTTCCTCCCGCGGAATCTCCCCTATTCTTACTCCGGTGTAATAAACGGACAAGTCCTCCACATTCCTCGGCCGTCTTGTAGATCAAAGGTAAGCCAGCCAGCCTCCGGGATGGCGTGCCTTGATCCCGGCGAACCAGCGGCTTGGTATATAAAGGAGGACCAGCACCACGGCCCATGCGGCGTAGATGCCCGGCAGGCCGAGCGCCCAGCCGTCCGGAGGGGTGTCGAGGGCCGCCGGCGAGAACTGCCAGGCCACCGGCAATCCCCGCACCAGGGCCGCCAGAACGGCGAGCCCGTGGATGACGTACCATTGCAAGAGGTAATAGAAGAGCGGGACTCGGCCGAGCGTCAGGACGGCGCGGCCGATAGGGCCGCGGATGCCCACGCGGTCGATCGCCGCCATGGCCGCGATCGCCGGGCCGAGCGTCATCAGCGCATAGATCAGCGAAGGTGGTTGCTTCGTGCAGTTGACGAACGAAAGCGCGGTCAACATCGGAGTCGCCTGCGTCGTCCACGGGCGCGGATCGACAGGAACCCCAGACGCACGCAGGATCACGAAGGCGGCGGTCATGACGACGCCCGCGATCCACATCACCCGCCGTCTCCGAGCCGGCTCGAGCCGGATGACTTCGCCGAAGCCGTACCCCACGGCGACCACCCCCAGCCAGGGGAGGAGTGGGTAGCCGACGAACACGGTCACGCCAGTGGGCAACGGCAAAAACCCGGGTCGGAGCAGGATCGCGACGGCCGAACGCATCGCGGCGTGGGTACTGGAGTTCGGCGACAAGCTGCCAGCAAGTCCGTGCGTCGCGATCAGCAGCACCCCGAGCGCCCCGACCACCCGGCTTGGAAGGAAGACCAGCCCCGCCAGCACGACGAACGAGGCCCCGATCGACCACAGGACCGTCAAGATCACCGGAGCGTTCAACGGGTCGAAGAAGAGGCCGAGTCGGACGACCGTCAGTTCGAGGAAGATCAACCAGGCCCCTCGCCACGCGAGGAACGCCGCGAGGTCGCCCCGCGACCGGACTCGCGAGCCCGCCAGATAGGCGCCCGTCCCCGCGAGGAAGGCGAATACCGGTGCGCAGAAGTGGGTCACCCACCGCGTCAGGAACAGCGCCGGACTCGTTCGGGACAGGTCCGTCAGGTTGAGGGCCGCGTTGCCGAAGTAGTCTCGGGTGTGATCGAGCACCATCAAGACCATCACGGCCCCGCGGAGGACATCGAGGGCGTCGACCCGTCGGGCGGACGGAGCCGGCGCCATGAGTGGAGTTGCGTGGTCCGGCGACGCGGCCGGTTCGATCGACATGATGGGCCTCCTGTCCGCCGAACGGGCTGGATCAGTAGACGGACTGTTCCGTGGATGCCGCAGTCGCGGAGACGACCATCACACGAGGATTCGCCCCGGCCCGGTGTTACCGGACATGGACTCTCGCGGCGGCAGATCAGTTCCTCGTGATGATACCCGAGCCCGGGCTACTTTTTCACCGGGGCTCGATCGTAGCACACGCCAAGCTCCTCCTGGGGACTGTTGACTCCCAGCGGGCTCAGCGGCCAGCTCGACCCATCTTCTCGGTCGCCGAGATAGAGGTCGTAGCCGCCCTGTCCGCCGGCTCGGGTGCTCGAATAGACGACGAGGCGGTCGTTAACCGGATAGGGGTCGGAGCTGTCCGACTCGGGCCGATTGAAACGGACCGGGCCGCGTATCCGGCCATCCAGCGAACTCATCCAGACCTGGTCGTGACGGTCGGTCCGACTCGTCCAGCGGACGTAGAAGAAGTGTGAGGCGTCGACCGGTACGGGGAAGTATTCCTGGACTTCCGGCTCGATCGCGAGGGGACGCCGCGTGCCGGTCGCGACATCAATGAGGAAGAGATCCATATCCTTGCGTACTCCCTCGGCGTAGATGACGTGTTCCCCATCCGGGGTAAACATCGGCATCGACCGCTCGGCTTTCGCACCGCCGAACGGGAGGGCCTCGATCTGCCGATTCGCGAGGTCCATGATCCGGACCTCGCCATCCTGCTTGTAGAGGATTCGCTTGCCATCCGGTGCGAACCTCGGGTCCTCGTCCCGCCCGCCGAGCCCCTCGGTGAGGTTGATGGGTCTCGCCCGGCCGTCCACCTTCCAGAGGTAGACATCCCACGCATCGCCGCGATGCTGGCCGCGAGGGACTCCCATGAAGACGATCTGCTTGCCGTCTGGGGAGAAATTGGCGTTCATGGCGTGGTCGATGTCCCAGCGCTCGCTGAGGCAGACGAGCCGCTTCTTCGCGAACTCGTAGAGATACAGGCGGCTGTCCCAGGCGTCGTAATTCGTATAGCGGTGGAAGACCATCCGGCCACGAAGCCTCGAAGCGGGGTTGGGCGCATTCGCGGCTCGATCGCGAGTGCCGCGCTTCGCGCCGGGGGATGGGGACTGGCCTCCGAGTGTGGAGACGGAACGCACACCGCGAAGGTTGGACCCCGACAGCGCCGAGGCCGGTCGGCTGTCGCTGATGTCTCCCGCATCACCCGCCTTGCGGGTTACCTCCTGTGCGCCCGCGGTTGCGGCAACGGTCATCAGGACAACGGCCAGGATTGTGGTGATTCTAAGCATGGTCACTGCTCTCTTCCGATCAGGCGAGATGGGTGGACGCTACTCCGCTCAACGCATCGCACAGGGCGGTGCCCTGGACTGAGAGGCTGTGAATCAATCGATTCCGGATGACGGATTGTGGATCACGAATAAAAATAAAATAATGAGCATAAAAATGTTATGAATTTGCAATCCGGAATCCGCGATCTGTAATCCGATTCTTTCACAAGCTGACCTGTGCGGCACCTCATGGACGTTCCGGGAGCCGCGCAACATGGAAACTCGGGGGTTCAGCGGTTCTTCCGCGTCATGAACCCGGCGTTGACCCAATCGCAGCAGTCGCTGTTGAGTGTGTTGCCGCCGTCGGTGATGACCAGCCGCAACCGCCGCGGCGTTGCTCCCGATCGCAAGCGCCGCGGGATCGTGACGTTGACATTCCAGGGTGCGTCGCCCGCACGAAGCAGTGGCGATTCTACGACGAGCGTCTCGTCCAGATAGACCTTGGCGACGACGCTCGCCCGCCAGCTTACGCGCTCCTCGGCCCCGACCCGCGCCACGAACCGCTCGTATGACGGATTCAGCTCGTATGCGAACTCCGAGGGCGCAGTGCAAGCCCAGGCCGTGGGCGTACACGTCACCGTCGAGAATCAAGGGCGATCTAATATCGGTCTGATTCACCCCGGGTTTCCCCCAGCCCACGGTCGCGACCAGCGGGGTCAGCGTATCCAACCAGATATCGGGCGTCGGGAGAGGCGGAGGGGGTTGGCTCGACGCGCCGAGCTTGTCCGCGGCGGCGTCTCCATGGTGGATCCGCGCCACCAGATACCGGAAGACATCGCCCAGGGCTTCGTCCGCCTGCCGCGGGTTACCGCCGGCGTTGGTCCCCACGCAAAGGGCGTAGTTTTCCCCGGGAACGACCCAGCATATCGCCAGGTGCGTGCCGATGCTCCCGGAGTGGGACAGCACCTTTTCTCCCTCGGGCTCGGCCCAGTCGGGATGCTCGGTGCTCCAGCCCGGCGCGAAGTTGCCTCCGGGTGCGGCGGTCTGGAGCACCTGGAATGTCTCGGGCTTGAGCAACTCGCCCCGGCCGCGCGCTCCCTGAAGATGAAGCGCCAGGAACTTCCCGAGGTCGATCATCGAGCAATAGGCGCCGCCGACCGGCTGGCGGCCGTTGACCGGAGAGTGGTGATCGGGCGGGATCGGCGTCGTCTTTCCGTTCTCCTGCCGATGGCCCCACGGGGCGTCGACTTTGCCCTCGGAGGCCATATGGTCGGCGAAGCCGGCCCTGGTCATGCCGAGCGGCCAGAAGAGTCGGTCCTGCATGAGCTGCTCATAGGTCTTCTTGGTCTTTCGCTCGATATAGGCCATGACCACAACGGGCCCGCCGCTGTAAATGACCTTGGTACCCGGTGCAGCCTGGGGAGTGTCGACGACCGCCGCCTTGACGTAGCCGTACCGCCGTTCGACGCCGTTCTTGCCGCGCGCCGTGATCTGGTCCATCGGCATGCTGGGCGAGAAAGGAAACCCGCCGGTGTGCGATAACAGTTGGAGGACTGTGACCTTCCGATACCCCGGCTGCATCACTCCCAGCAGTTCCGGGAACATCCTCTCCATCGTCGTGTTCCAACGCAGCACGCCGTCGTCGATCATCATCCCGATGAGGGTTGCGGTCATCACCTTGGTGATCGAGCCGAGGTGGAACGGGTCGTCCTGCGTGACCGCGATGTTCGTCCCGTACTTCCGGACTCCGACCGCCGACGCCGCCACGACCTTGTCCCCGACCACGATCGCCGCCCCCAGATCGGGCAGATCATACCGGCGACGAACCTTCTCGAGGCGCTCCCGCAGCCATTGCGGGTCATTAACCGGGTCGGCGCAGGACTGCTTCCTCGGTTGCTGGCTTGCCACGCTCGTCGTTCTGACCTTCACCTGGCCGAACCCGACCGTCGGACACATGCATGCGATCACCGCAAGAATGACGGTGCGAATCATTTTTTCACTCCCGAATTGGAGACGGCGTGCCGGCCGGCCTGAGAGACAGCATCGGGGCGAATTCGCATCGACCCCGGCTGTTCGCAATGCGACCGTTACGCGCCTAATAGGTATAGGTCATGGTGTCGAGGGCATTATCGAGGTCGAAGAAGAAGGTCTCGAGGGCGGCGCCGTCGGTGACGTTCCTGGCCTGGACTTCTGGCAGGACCTTCCGCTCGAAGGCCGAGAGCTTGTTCTTGGCGTCGATCACCGGTCGGATCGAGGCATGACCGGTCGAGTTCGACTCCCTCACGACGCCGAGCACGGCGGATTCCGCGGCGCGGCGCAAATCCCGGGCCGCGGGGTCGTCGGGGATCGTGCTGGGCCAGAGGATCTTGCCGTCGTGGTTGAACGGCGGGGTACGCGGGGCGCCGGGTCGGGTCGTATGGAGCCTGCGCCGAACCCGATGCGTCGTCGACGGGCCATACCAACCCGGGACCGAGGTGATCGCACTGTAGAGCGGCCCCAGCGAGTACGTCGTCTGGGGCCTGGTGGAATAGCCGGCTTGCGGATAGTTGACTTGCGGGTAGCTGGCCTGCGGGTAGAGCCCCCCCGCCGATTGGTATCCGGACCCGACCTGACCCGTCCGGGCCCCATAGCCATAACTCGAGGCCACGGCCCCGCCGTAGCCCCCGTATCCCGTGCCGTATCCGGCCGTGGGGAAGCCGAAGCCGCCGAATTGCGCCCGGGCCACGCCGCAGGCGGCGGGCATCAGGACCAGCAACGCCACCGAAACGATCGTCCGGCATAGTCGCATGAGCATCGCGAGATCTCCTTGATCGATATGTCACCGGGTCGGGGGGGCGAGGGCGCGGATCACGGCTTGCTCCAGCAGGTCGACGTCCTGCTCCACGGCGACGATCTTCCCGTCGCGACCGACGAGGAAATTGGCGGGGATCTCCTCGACGCGATACGACGACGCGATGTCATGGGCCCCCTGGCCGTTGACCAGGTTGGTCCAGGTCACGTGGTGTCGGACCAGGAAGCGGCGGACGATTGGCAGCGCCTTGCGGGCCTCCTGGACATCCTCGTGCATCGCGTCGACGTTGACGCCCAGGATCACGAAGCCCTTGTCGTGGTATTTCTCGGCGATCGCCTTGTAGGCGGGGATCGAGTCGACGCAGGGCGGGCACCATGTCGCCCAGAAATCGATCAGGACGACCTTGCCTTCGAGGTCGGCCAGCGACACCGGCTTGCCGTCGACGTCGGTGGCGGCGATCGGCGGCGCGGGCTTGCCGATCAGCTCCAATCGGGCCATGCGGCCGGCGAAGTGGTCCTTCACCTCGGAGGGCGTGCCGTCCTCGCAGGCCAGGGCACACAGCCTTCGGGCGACATCGTAGCGGCCGTCGCGGATCAGTCGGCGGAGGTACGCCTCGCCCACGCCCAGCGCCAGCTCGGCGTCCGATCGGGCCGCGCCCGGATCGCCGCTCTCGGGCCCTTTCAGGAGCTTCTTCCAGTCGTCGATCGCCCCGTCGTGCTCGCCCTTGTCGGTGCGGGCCAGCGCCTGGACCAGGGCGGCCAGGGCCCGGGTATCCCGCCCGCAGGAGGGCGACGCGAGGCAGCGCACGGCCGCCGCGTGCGACTCGGCACACAAGCCACGGGCGATCGCCAGGCCGAAGAGGTGCCGGTAGGCCGCGTCCGCTTCCGGGGCGGGGGACTTCTCTGCCAGGGCCGCGAGATCGGCGATCCGCCGGCATTCCAGCTCGTGGAGTTGCTTGTCGTAGGAGGCGTTGAGCGCCTCGATCGCCCTGAATGGAACGGACGGCCCCTCCTGGGCGGCGACCGGGGCCCCGATTACGAGGGCCCCGAAGGCCAGGGTCCGGACGAAAGAGGAATGTGACATCACGGGTCCCTCGAATAGAAGTATGAATTGCACTTTTACGCATGCGAATCGTGATCGCACCCGGTCCGCGCGGTGAGGCCGGGATCGCCAGATTGGCCGGGTCGTCGGGAGTTCGGACCCCGGCCGGCTCGTCCGGCCGGGGGTCTCATCCCGACCAAACACGCGGCCCGCCCGGTCACGGGGCCCGGAACAACCGCTCGATCTTCGGACCCGGGTTGATGCGTACGATGGAGAGGTCGGGCTTGCTCTTGACGCCGCCGCTGTTGAGGGTGATCGAGCTCGACCCGTTGTAGTCCATCATGGCGAAGGTCGCGTGGTCGGCCGCGGAGAAGAGCGTTGCATTGGCCCCGCTACCCGGATTCTGCACCCGTATCGACGGGTTATTGTCGATCATCCCCAGGATGATCAGTTCCTTGCCCGCCTTATCGCGGACGACGATCCGTTGGGCCTCGATCTGGGTGGCCTTGATCACATTGTCCCTCTGGGCGCCCATCACGCCCAGGCATCCGAGGCCGACCACCGCGCTGGCGGCGAGGCGCCTCCATCTGCGATTGGCGACTTCCAGCCTGGCGATCCTCTGTTCGAGGCGGGTGCACGCGTCGTCGGTCATCGTCTGTCTCCCAAGAAGATTCGCTCGCGTCGGAGGAGGTCGGTAACGGTCCGGTCGGGCTACCGAGCCGCGTGATCGAGAGGCACTTCGGTCAGATTCAGAGGCACGTCGATCGGGTTCACTGGCCGGTGCGCGTCGCGGGAGGCCCGTTGTCGCGTCGACCGGCCTTCGTCTCCACCCCGCAACATCGAACCGGCGGTGATCGGGCTCTTGACCGGCATGGGGTCTTCTCTCAAGGATGTGGGTCATGTGGCATCGCCGCCTTCGGGTCGCCCGCGATGCCTGGATGGTGTTCTATCCCTCTACGGTCCTCCCACCCGGAACCTGATAGCTGCCGAAGTATTTGAAAGAATCCAGGGTGACTCGCCCCGGCTAGAGATCGGCCGATCGCGGGAATGGACCCGGCTAAGCCCGCGGCATGGCCGGATGATCTCCGCCTGGTGCCGGCAATTGTGCCATCTGAACGATTCGCTCATGGGACCTGGCCGATTGGCGTCGCATCCCAGAGTCGCACCGAATATTCCGCTCCGGAGGTCGCGATCGTGCCGCCCGTCGGGGCTGACGGCCAGACCGAGGCCGTTACGGCTGTGTGCGGCGATCGAGAGGACCTCCTGCCCCGGCTCGTGATCCCAGAGCTTGAGGACGCCGTCATCGCCCAGCGACACCAGGCGCCGGCCGTCGGGGAGGAACGAAAGGCGACGGACGAAAGACGAATGGCCTCGAAGGCTTTGTAGGTCCTGACCGGTGGCCGCGTCCCAGAGCTGAATCTCACCGGCAAGCCGATCGTCCATACTCGCGGACGCGAGCCGATGCCCGTCCGGGTGGAATGCGACCGCGGCGATAGCGGCGGAGTGGCCTCGATAGACTCTCGGCTCCCCGCCTGACGGAAAGTCCCAGATTCGCACGGTCGCGTCGAAGCTCCCGGATGCCAGCTTCTTGCCGTCCGGGCTGAAGGCCAGACACTCCACCGGTTGGGTATGCCCCTGGAGGACCGCGGTAAGTCGCCCTGACGCGAGTTCCCAGATCCGGATCGTTGGCGACGAATCATGACCGACGGCAAGGTGTTGACCGTCGGGACTGATTGCACCGACGCGACTCCCGTCCGAAGAGTCCAGCGTCCGGATCGGCGCGCCGGTCATCGCGTCGCGGAGGACGATGAATCGCTTCTCATCGAGTGTGGCTAGCACATCCGACCCGGGACCGATCGCAACCCAGTTCCGGCCGGCCATGTCCTTGTTGTCCATCTTGAAGAGCGGCGTCTTCCTCTCCGTCCGCCATGCCTGGAGGGCCCCGGCTGCGCCCGCCGCGACCAGTTCGCGGCCATCCGGGCTGAACGCCAGACCGAACGTGGGAAGACGTACGGGCGACGGGGAGTCATGCGAAAGCTCGACCGACTCCTGGCCGCGTTCGAGGTCCCAGAGCTTGACAATCCCATCCAGCAAACTCGACGAAGCCAGGCGAGTACCGTCCGTAGTGAAGGCCACGTCCCAGATGTCGGATTCGTGGCCCCGCAATTCCAGTCGTAAGCGCGAGTCGGAGACGTCCCAGATCCGAACCACCCGGTCACGCCCGCCGGAAGCCAGGCTTTTCCCATCGGGACTGAATCGAATGCGATGGATCTCACCGCGATGGCCGGCCAGCGTCCCGATCCGAGCACCGGCCGCCGCGTCCCAGAACCCGATCCACCCATTAAACGTCGCCGCCGCCATCAGCCGGCCGTCGGGGCTGAAGGTGATGTCCGTGAACAGCTCCTTTGTCTCCTCTTGCCAGGCGACTTTCCCCGTCGAGGCGTCCCAAACCTCTAGAGCCGTTTGGGACGTCGTGGCCAATCGTCCCCAATCCTGGCTAAAGACAAATTGTCGAGCGTGAGGTGTGAGCGGGATCGACCGGATCTCTCGCTTTTCGGCGAGGTCCCAGATCTTGATGACAGACGGGCCAGGGCCCCCGCTTCCCGATGGCGATTGCAGCCAGGCCAGCCGCCGGCCATCGTGGCTCAAGCTCACGGTCGGGGGGCCGTTCGGGCCTCCCGGGACTCGCAGATGTTCTGCTCCACTGCGGGCATCCCAGATCACCGCCGACCGATCCTGGCTTGTCGAGGCGATCCAGGCGCCATCGGGGCTGGCGACGATCCGCGACGAGGAGAGGCGATTCGCCCCGATCGACCTCGTTTCGCGCCCGTCACGCGCATCGAGGAAGACGATATCCCCGGGCCGGCCCACGCCGCGGTCTCGAGCGACGGCGACCCAGGTTCGGTCGGCGCTCAGGGCGATGCTCGGCCTGAGAGTGCCCTTGGCGCCCGAGCTCCAGAGAGGCGTGTGGCCGAGCCGATCGAGAAAAAACCATTCGAAGCCGCGGAAGTCGAGGTCGTCGCCGCCGCCGGGGCGGGTCGATTGCAGCAGGGAGCGCGTGCGGGCCGGATTGCCGTCGTGCCACTCGCGCCATGCCAGGTTGGTCGCGCTGGTGTAGGCCTGGCGCGCGGCGCGATCGCGCTCGGCCACGGCCTGGTCGCGCAACACGCGCTCGTTGTGCGCGGCGACGGCCTGCTCGCGAGCGCGCCCCGTCTGCTGGCGGGCGATGACGAGCGAGAGGACCGAAGCGCCGACAAGGGCCAGGACCAGCGCGATGAGGAGTCCGGCGAGGGCGGGCCGTCGTTTGCACCAGAGTGCGGTTCGCGTCAATGGGCCCACCGGCCGGGCCGTGATGGGGCGCGATTCCAGCCATGCCCGCAGGTCGCCGGCCAGGGCCTGCGAACTGCTGTAGCGCCGACGCGGGTCCTTCTCCAGACACTTGAGGGCGATGACCTCCAGGTCGCGAGGGACCAGCGCGTTCCGCTTCCTGAGCGACTCCGGCGGCTGCTCGCGTACCATGGACAGCGTGTTGACCACGTTGTCGCTGGCGAACGGGGCTTGCCCGGTCAGGACGGCATAGAGGAGCGCGCCCAGTCCATAGACGTCCGTCGCCGTGGTGATCGAACCGCGATGTCCACTGGCCTGTTCGGGGGCCATGTAGCCCGGCGTACCCAGGATGGCGCCTGAGGCGGTCATCTCGGCGTCGGCCGTGACCCGCTTCGCCAGCCCGAAATCGGTAACATGGGGATTTCCTCCCTCGTCCAACAAGATATTCGCCGGCTTGATGTCGCGGTGAAGGATGCCCCGCTGGTGCGCGTGGGACACCGCCTCGGCCACTTCGGCGACCAGCCTCGCGGCCGCTTTGGGATCGTTCTTGTAGGCGTCCAGACGCTCCGCGAGACTGCCCCCCGCGATCACTTTCATGCTGAAATAGCGCTGGCCGTCGCGCTCGCCCACTTCGTACACGGGCACGATACCGGGATGGTCGAGCAGCGCCACCGCCTCGGCCTCGTTCTGGAACCGCCGCAGCTCGGACTCATCGGCCAGGGCTCCGGCCTTGATCATCTTCAAGGCGACCGGCCGGTTGAGAGTGACCTGGCGGGCACGGTAGACGACCCCCATTCCGCCTCGCCCGAGTTCCTCGTTGATCTCGTAGTCGCCGAAGTAGCGGACGCGAGCCCCGCGCGGCAATCCGGCGCCGTTGTCGCCGGGCGGCGTGACCGCCGTTGCGCCCTGGGATATGGCCGCGCCGGGATTTGAGGCGAAGTCGTGCGTCTCTTGGGGGAGGGCGGGGCGTGAGCCGGTCATCTGAACCGTCGCCTCAAACGCGCCGGACGGACGAGCGAGGGGATCGCGCCGGCGAGGGGACGCCCGCGGGTCGTCGGCCACGTCGGGATGGGCGGCCAGGAGCGCCTCGCGTTGCGGAGTTGAGCCCGCGCCCTCGGCGGTGAGGTCGTTCGCGTTCATCGGGTCGAGCATCGGCTCGCGATCCGTGTCGGTCATCGTGGTGACTCTCGATTCTCGGGCAACAGGTCTCGCGCAGAAATCGGTGCCAGTTCCTTGTTCGAGCCCTGAACGGACACCGAGTTTGTTTCCGATTCGATTCGATCCGACCCGCCCCGGGCTCGCGTCCATGGGCGAGGGCAGTCCGGGGCCGAGGGGTCAGTACGTCACGGTGATCACCTGCATGTCCCATCCGCCCTGGGCCGAGAAGAGCGTCGACTGGCCCACACCCAGGTCGTAGATCGCGTTGAGCAGGATCTGGCTCGGGAACGGACCGCCGGTGCTGTAGAGGTCCGTCGAGTTGCCGAGTTGGACCAGGAACTGGTATGTCGCGCGGTTGTTATTATATTTGGGGTTGGGCGTGGTGAGCAGGTCGTAGCCCGGCGGGGTGGGCTGCTGGCACTCGTACCATTGGTTCCAGAAGCAGATCGGATAGCCGACGTACTGGACGGCCTCCCACTTGGCCGGCATCAGGGTCTGGTAGTCGTAGAGGCTGTCCGCGGCCATGGCGTTGGCGTACGCCGTGCCGGGCATCGTCGGGTCCCACGCCCAGGGGCCGTTGGCCATCGTGCTGGCCACCTGGAGCCGTCCCCAGTTGGTGACGATGGCGTCGTAATAACCCGTGTCCAGGTTGGCGGTGTTGTCGTAGATGGCGTCGATCTGGCCGAGGAGCCCTTGGTAGGTCGTCGTCAGCTTCGTGTTGTTGTTGGGGTTCGGGTTGTTGGTGGCGAGCGAGGTGGCGGTGCCGAAGGCCGAGGCGATGACCGAGGCGGCCACCGAGAACCCGTCCGAGATCCCGCCCGCGGCGATCCCCCAGAGGGCCGCGTCCGCCAGCCCCTCGACCAGCAGGGTCACCGTCCCCGTGCCACCCGTGGAGTTCCCCATGCTGACGTTCGTGTAGGCCGTGTTCAGCGCGGTCTTACTGTCGCTCTTGAGGGTCTTCTCCAGGTCGGAGAGGTTGCTGAACAGGTTTCGGACGGTGCTGACGTAATCCAGCTCGTCGATGATCTGGGACTTGATGTCCGTCCAATCGGTGGGGTTGGTGATGCCGGCCGGCTCCGGCAAATTGTTGATGATCCCCTCGGCGGACGAGGTCGCGAAGTTGAGGTTGATGTATTCGCCGCGGATGCCGCCACCTCCCGGCGAGTCGGTGCTCTGGGTTGCCACCGTGATCGCCTGGTAGCCGATCTGCTCGCCCGCGTCCATCGACGGCCAGGGCTGACCCTGCTGGTCGGCGACCCCCACCGAGAGGATCTCCAGGGTGTCGTTACTCATCAGCGCGGCCATCCGGTACTGGGAGTTGGCCGAGACCGCATCCGCGATGAACTGGGCCGGCGGGGTCTGGTCCGTCACCTGGGCCCAGGTCCCGCCCGGCGGGAGGAGGTAAACCTTCTGACCGGCCACGGCCCAGACCGAGCCGTCGGATGCGGCCGAGAGGCCGGTGACCGCCGCCGTTGTCGGGAAGCCGGGGGCCGGCTGCCAGGCCCCCGAGATCAGCTCCAACGGGACCCTGGTGCCGCCCTCCTGGAACAGGCCCCAGATGCTTTGTTGGGATCCGACGCTGAACTGGCCGGTCGGCGTGAACTGCGGCCCGGGCGACGGGACCGGTTGCGTGTCCTTGAACGACGCCTGGTCGGGGTACTTCACCCAGACGCTCTGATCGGTGCCGTAGAGCAGCCAGGTCTCGTCCGGCGCCGCCGCGATCCGGCTGGGGGTGACGCCGTTGGGGATGTTGAGCAGGCTCACGGCGCCGTCCGTGAAGATCGCCCATAGCTGCTCCTGGCCTTCGTACAAGCCGATCACCAGGGCCTCGGTAGCCGACACTGCCGAGAGCGAGATGATCGGGCCCACCTCGGGATCGAACCCGATCCATGTCGGCCTCGGCAACGCCTCCGGCGAATAGACGTAGAGCGGCCACGGGTCGCCGGGGCCGCCGGCCACCCAGATGCTCCCGTCGGGCGCGGCCGACATCAGGTTGCCGCCGTTGATCGTAGGGCCTCCCTGGGTCTCGGCCGGGGTCCAGCTCGTGCCGAGGCTGAGGGTAGGCGCCAGGGGCAGGCCCGGCGGGTCGGCCTGCGCGTTGGCCGTGGCGGTCGCCCCCGGCGCCGCCGGCACCGCCGACGCCGCGGGAGCGATTGCCGCCTGGTAGACCGCGTCGGACCCGTAGGTCTCCGCCAGCGCCTGGTCCATCCCCGCCGGCCGTCGCAAGGTCCGGGTCAGCCTGGCGGAGTCGAGGCCCGAGCCGCCCATGCTGGCCAGGGTGGCTTCGGCCTGGAGCGCGATCGCCTCCGGGCTCATCACGACCCCCTGCGCCACCGCCGTCCGCGAGGCGCCCCGCTCGAGCCGCCGGACCCAATCGGCCTGCTCGGTCGCCGAGGGCGTCCGCCCGAGAAAGTCGGCGTACAGCGCCGCGACGAACCCGGCGTCGGTCCCGCCGCCGCGGGCCCGGTAGAAGTCCTCCCCACCGACCACCAGGGCCTCGACGCGCCGCACGTCGCCGCCTCGGCGCATCACCGACTCGATCCGGGCCGCCTCGGCCGGGGGAGGGGCCTGGCCCACCAGGGTGCTGTACGCCTGGTCAACGATCGTCGTCGCCACCTCGGGGGTCCGCATCAACGCCCGGACGACCTCGGGACGCGGCACCCCGCGATCGAGCGCCGCAGCAGGGTCGCGTTCCTCGCCGGTGGCAGGGCGGCCTCGGCCAGGTCCAGCTCGAGGCGATGGAGGTAAGCCGCGTTGTCCGCCCGTCTCGTCGCACCGTCCATCGTGGCGGCGGGCCGCGACAGCAGGACCCTCGACTCCATCGCCTCGGCCCAAGGCCGCAGTTGACGGTCCACCGCCTCCCGGCGAGTGGTCGCGCGGCCGATGCCTCGATCACCTCGGATGTTCGACATGATGCCCTCGTCGGTTCAGGTTCGCAGGTCTGCCGGAAGCACACGATCCCCAGGGCGGGGCGGGGCCGCGATCTGAGGAGATCGCGAGGCGAGTCCGTGGTCGGGGCCACTCGCCTTGCACAAAAAAGCGAATTCGTCCGAATGTGTTAATTAACATCCTTCAATTGGGCCGAGGGGATGAAGCCGGGGATCATGGAGTCGTCCTGGGGCCGCCCGAGTTTTCCCATCCGCGAAGAAGCTCTCTTCCTCTACGGTCCTGCCACCAGAAACCTGATACCGGCCGGAATGATTCCGACAAAATCAGGACAATTCCTCCCCGTTGTGTGGAGCGATTGCGAATCGACGATGACTTGCACGACCCGGGGATGATGCGATAATTGATGAATGGCGCCATATCAACCGAAACAAGCCGTGACATCGGGACCGACGAACACGGGCCCGGTCGCGATCCTATACTCTTTAGGGATCGCGTTCCGCCCGGCGAACCGAGCTCCCATCGAGGGCGCTGTCAGGTTCGGCGCGGTGGAGGCGTAGCGATGATAGGCGACGAAGCGGAGATGGACACGCGGGTCAGTCTGCTGATCCGCCTGCGACGGGAGCCGGCCGACGAGCGGGCCTGGGACGAGTTCGCGCGGCGGTATGGGGGGCTGATCTCCACCTGGTGCCAGCAATGGGGGTTGCAGTCGGCCGATGCCGACGACGTGAGCCAGAACGTCCTGCTCAAGCTGGCCCACCATTTGCGCATCTTCGTGTACGATCCCGGCCGTCGCTTTCGCGGCTTCTTGCGGACCGTGGCCCATAACGCTTGCATGGACTACCTCGACAACATCCGGCGATCGGTGACGGCCAGCGGCGACTCGGGCGTTTACGCCGTACTCGATTCGATCCAGGCGCGCGATGATCTCGCCACGCGCCTGGAGGCGGCCTACGACCTCGAGCGGCTCGAGATGGCCCAGGCGCGCATCCGGCTGCGGATCGAGCCGCACACCTGGGATGCCTTTCGCCTGACGGCGCTGGAGGGCCACTCCGGCGCCGAGGCAGCCGCCCTCCTCCAGATGCAAGTCGGCACGGTCTTCAAGGCCAAGAGCAAGGTGCAGCAGATGCTCCGCGAGGAGCTCGAGCGTCTGGAAAGGGAAGAGCCCGTATGGATGAGTGCCCGAGCCGTTCCGAACTCGAAGACTTCCTGACCGACCGCCTGCCTGCCGAGGGCGACGGCCGGGTCTTGACTCATCTCGAGGGGTGTTCGTCCTGTCAGCTCGTCCTGGAGACCTTGACGGCGAGTCCCGTGGGTAACACGGCACAGACCCGCTCGGGCGCGGCTCGCACCTTGTCGGCCGACGGCGATGCGAATGGGCTCGTCTCCCCCTTGCCGCCTCGGATCGGCCAGTACCTGGTGATCCGCGAGCTGGGCCGCGGGGGCATGGGGGTCGTCTACCTGGCGGAGCAGGACACGCTGAAACGCCCGGTGGCCCTCAAGGTCATCCGGCACGGAGTCCACGCGACACCCGAGGAGGTGGCCCGCTTTCGCGCCGAGGCGGAGGCGGTGGCCCGCCTGCAACACCCCAACATCGTGCAGGTCCACGAAGTCGGCAACCAGGACGGGATCCATTACCTGGCGCTCGAGTACGTGGACGGCGGCAGCCTCGACCGGCAACTCGCGGGTACCCCCCAGGATCCGAGGGCGGCGGCCCGGTTGATCGAGACGCTCGCGTGCGCCGTCGACCATGCCCACCGGCGCGGCATCCTCCACCGCGACCTCAAGCCGGCCAACGTCCTGCTCGATGCGCAAGGGCAGCCGAAAGTCACCGACTTCGGGATGGCCAAGAAGCTCCAGGGCGACAGCGGGCTGACGGCCAGCGGCCTGATCATGGGCACGCCCAGCTACATCGCCCCCGAACAGGCGTCGGGGAAGCTCGGGGAAGTCGGTCCCGCCATCGATATCTACGGACTGGGGGCACTGTTATACGAGATGCTGACCGGCCGGCCGCCCTTCAAGGGGGCCGATCCCCTGTCAACGCTCGAACAGGTGGTGTCCCAGGAGCCGGTGGCGCCCGGCCGATTCCAGCGGCACATCCCCCGCGACCTGGAGACCATCTGCTTGAAGTGCCTGGAGAAACAGCCGGGCCGGCGTTACGCGTCGGCCGAAGGACTGGCGGATGACCTGGGCCGTTTCCTGTCGGGCCGGCCGATCGTGGCGCGGCCGATCGGGGTCTGGGGGCGGGTCTGGAAGTGGGCACGACGGCGGCCGATCGAGGCGGGCCTGTCGGCGGCCGTCCTGATGGTCACGGTCCTGGGGCTAACGGGGATCGTCTGGCAATGGCGGAATGCCCTGGCCCAGCGGGACACCGCCCGCCAGGAGTGGTTCCGGGCAAACCTGGTGGCGGCTTCGTCGGCCTTGCAACTGCACAACAGCTCGGCCGCCCGGCGGATCCTCGAAATGGCGCCCGAATCGTTCCGCACCTGGGAATGGCACCACTTCCACAGCCAACTCGACAAGGCGTCACGAGTCCTGACCGGGCACGAGGCGCCGGTCCGCGGCGTGGCCTTCAGCCCCGACGGCAGCCGGGTGGTCTCCATCGCCCAGGACCACACGATGCGCCTGTGGGAGACGGCGACCGGACGCGCGATCGCCGTGGCCCCGGGACAGGGCGATTCCGTCGAAGCGGTGGGCTTCAGCCCGGATGGCCGCCAGCTCGGCCTCCGGCGGCGACGACGGCACAGTGCGCCTGTGGGACGCCCACACCGGCGCCCCACTCGGCGTGTGCCGGGGACATACCAGCCCTGTCCGGTCTCTGGCCTTCAGCCCGGACGGCAGGCGACTCGTCTCGACGGTCGAGTCGGCGGACGATCCATCCCGCCTCTGGGATGCGGCCACGGGGACCCTCCTTGCCGTCTTGCCCGCGCGGGTCAACATCTTCACCCCGGACGGCACGCGCATCGTTGGCAATGAGGACGATGCCATCCATGTCGTGGATGCAACCACAGGCAAGGAGATCATGGTGCAACACGTCGCGGGCCGACGCGCGTATTGCCTGGCGGTGAGCCCCGATGGCCGGCGACTCGCCCTCGGATGCGACTACCCCGATAATGAGGTCTGCCTCTGGGACCTGGGCGAGGGCAAGCCACTGGAGATGATGGCCGGGCACCGCAACCGGGTGAATTCGGTGGCCTTCAGCCCGGACGGCCGGCGCATCGTGTCGGCCTCCCAGGATCAGACGGTACGGGTCTGGGATGCGGCCAGCGGCCGGCCGGTGGCGGTCCTTCGTGGTCATACCAGTCGCGTCATCCAGGCCAACTTCAGCCCGGATGGCACGCGCGTGGTCTCCGCTTCACTGGACGGCACCCTGCGGCTGTGGGACCCGGACGACGGCGAGCTGATCTCCGTGCTCCAGGGCCATGCCGGGGAGGTCTGGGCTTGTGCCTTTAGCCCGGATGGGGCGTGGCTCGCGTCGGCCTCCGGCGACCGCAGCGTGCGGCTGTGGGACACGGCGCTGGTGGAACGCAACGGCATGCTGCGCGGCCATGAGAGCTTCGTCTACGACCTCGCCTTCAGCCCGGATGGTATCCACATCGCCTCGTCCGCCTGGGACAACAGCGTCCGGCTCTGGGATGTGAGCACCGGCGTTCAGACCGCGTTGTTCAAGGGCCCGGGTCGCCGGGATCCCGGCCGTCGGCGTCCGGACCCTGACCCTGCCGACGCCGACACCGGCAACTACCTGCTGACTCTGGCCTGGAGCCCGGACGGCAGCCGATTGGTCGCGGGCTCGCGCGACAGCAAGGTACGGTTCTGGGACGTGAAGGCCGGGAGACTGGGGCAGACGGTGCAGCTTTCCGGGACCGGAGTGGACGCGTTGGCGTTCAGTCCCGACGGCGCGGTCGTGGCCGCGGGGCTGGGAAACGGCAATCCCGGTACCCTGGGTGATTACCGCGTGTGTCTCCTCGACGCCCGCGACGGCGCGACAATACGTACCTTGACCGGCCATACCGACGGCCTGCTGGCGGTCCGCTTCGCCCCCGACGGCCGACGCCTGGCCTCGTCGGGCTACGACAGGACCATCCGCATCTGGGACGCCGCCACAGGCGCCACGCTGGGCGTCCTGACCGGCCACGGCAATTTCGTGGACGACGTCGCCTTCAGCCCGGATGGCCGTCTGCTCGCCTCCGCATCCCACGACCACACGGTCCGGCTCTGGGACGCCCGCACGCTCCGTCCGCTCGCCATCTTGCCGCACGCGAGCATCGTGTATGCGGTGGCCTTCAGCCCGGACGGCACGAGACTGGGCGCCGGCTGCGAGGACAATACGATCCGCTTGTGGGACGTGGCCACGCGCCAGGAGGTGGCCGAATTGCGCGGGCACACGGCCTACATCCATGCCCTCGCCTTCGCCCCGGATGGCACGCGACTGGTGTCTGTCTCAGGCGACTTCACGATCCGGGTCTGGGATACCCTCTCTCCCCAACAACGTTCCGGTGACGCCCGGCGATGAGTCAAGGGAGACTCTCACTTCGATCATTCGACGTTGTGCCCATGCGGCAGGACGCGGAACGCCATCGCCGAAGAGAAGGTGCGCGAGATGTACGCACTGGAAGGCCACATTCTGACGAACGACGCCAGTCGCTGCCGCGTCAGTTTCTCGCCGACCACGATCACGGAGCACAGCCGCGGGGTCGCTCCTCTCGAGAGCCGTGCGCCATGCATCGCGGTCGCCGCTCTCGCTTTGATTGACGTAGCCGAGGTGGCTTCCCACGTTCCGGCATAGGCCGCGCGATCGTATAATATTACCAGAGATGCGCTATCAGCCAGGCCAGATGAGCGGGACAGCGTCGAGCGGTAGATCCTCAGGAGGCAAGGACCGTGAGGCCAATCTGGATCGTTGACGGGGAAGATGTCACAAGGCTCCAGGGAGATTCCGCCAGATTCGTCCGCCTCCTCAACGCCCTGCTGTCCCAGCAGGCGCACGCGGGAGGGCTCCGCGACGTTTCCCTGCGTCTGAACCAGAAAGACACCGAAGGCGACGGCGGTGTAGACGCAGTCGTTGACGCCGCCATCGTGCCAGAGCGCGATCCCACCGGGCGCTTTGCCGTTCCCACGTGCTGGCAATTCAAGGCGAGACCCGTGGAGAACATCAAGGCCGACGTGCCCAAAGGAGAGAAAGGCGGCCAGGAGGTGGCGCTGCGACAGGAGATCAGCAGCCCTCACGCCCGGCACCTGATCGAGCAGGGCTACGGTTACCGCTTCTGCATCGCCGCCGAAATGCCCGACCAGAAGAAGTCGCAATGGGAGGGCTGGCTCCTCGAGGCCGCTCGACAGATTAACCCGCAGGCCCCCGCGCCAATGGTCCTGACGGCGTCAGATCTGGCGGTCTGGGTGTGCCGCTTTCCGGCCCTCATCAGTGAATTCTTCCGCCCCCACCTCGGCTCGTGCCGCAGCCTCCTGGCATGGAAGCACGAGATTACGGGCTTGACCCCACAGTTTGTCTCCGTCAAGGCCTGGGAAGCGGCCGTTCGCGCGATCCGTGAGCACGTCGATTTTTCCCGAAGGGTGAGCACAGTGCTCACGATCCAGGGAGAGGCAGGCGTGGGCAAGACGCGGTGCACCTACGAGGCGCTCTCGCAGCTTGCGGCGCATCACAGTCTCCTCGCCTACACCAATGATGAGAAGTTCGCGCTCGAACTGGCGCAGCTCATCGCCCGCAACCCGCTTGCCCAGGGGATCCTTGTCGCCGACGAATGCTCGCTGGAGACCCGCGACAGGCTCCGCCAACTCTTGCCTGGATGCGTCGACAGGCTCCGCGTCATCGCTATCGACAACAGCCTCCAGCGTGACGGGATAGCCGGAGAAGTACGCCTGGTCCGAATCACCTACCAGGAGGCGGATGCCATCCTGGCCTGCAATTACCCGGCGCTTCCCCCCGACCGGCGACGCAGCTTCGCGGCCCTTGCGGAAAGGTTCATCCGCCTCGCCGTCGATCTGTGCGAGAACGACCACCTCATCCCACCGGACGGCCGGGTCGAGTCGGTCTTCGGCTTCTTCCACGATTTCTATCTACAACGTCGGCTGCAATCGGACGAGCTCGATGCGGTCTTGCTGATCTCGCTCCTGTGGCGGGTGGGCTATCGCGACGACGTATCCGACGAGTTATCGGCCCTGTGCGGACACCCCATAATCGGCCTGCGCCGCTCGACGTCGTCCGGATCGCCCAGCGACTGAGACAATCGCCGGGGTTCGTCGCTTTCGGCGGTCAATACTTGTACGTCACACCGACCCTGATCGCGCAGGTCGCCTTCCAGTCGGCCTGGGAACGCTGGGTGGCGCCCGACCCGGCAGGCTTCCTCCGCTCGCTACCCGAGCCCCTAATCGAACCGTTCATTGCCCGCCTCCAGGGCGCCGGCTCGGAGGCAATGCGGCAGGTGGTGTCGGATTTTTTTCTCGGCTGGGCGGGGCACCTCCGGCCACCGGACTTGGGGCTTGAGGCCGCCGTACTACGGTTGGCCCGGTTGGTGGAAACGCAGCCCGAGACGATGCTGCCGCTGCTGTGCGGCCTTGTGGAAGGCTGCCCTACCGCCGAGCTGTGCCGCATCCATTCCGGCTACGAGGGGGAACGGCTTCGCCGCCAGCTCGTGTGGCTGACCGAGAAGCTGACCCACTTCCCCGAATACTTCTGGCAGGCGGAGCGTGTCCTGTTGCGCCTGGCCCTCGCAGAGACCGAGCCGCACCTGGGCAATAACGCCTCCCGCGTCTGGGCGGCCCTATTCCGCATCGTCCTCTCGGGCGTTCCCGTGCCGTTTCTGGACCGCCTGCGGCTACTCGAGGAGCGCCTTCGTACCCTCGACCCCAGGCAGCTCGCCTTGGCCCTGGAGGCGCTGGACGAGATCCTCGCCGACGGGCCGGTGTCCCGTTTGGCTACCCCTCCCGTGCTATTCGGCCGTCTGCCGCCAGCCGAGTGGCACCCGGCGGACGCCATGGAACGGACTGCCTGCCGCGGCGCGGCCCTGGAGATGGTTGCCCGACTCGTGACGGCCGGCGGCCCTGTCGCGGAGGGTGTTCGTCACGCGGTGGTCAGGCAGTTGCACCCGTTGCTGCTGGCCGGATACCTTGGCGAGGCCAAGTCGGCACTTAACGAGGGGCGCCTCCCCGACGCGCTGCTAACCGCCGTCATCCGCGAGCTGGAAGTCTTCCTCGATGTCTTTTGCAGGGATCACCGTATCCCCTTGCATCCTCCTGATGCGGCGGGCCGTGGGGATGGAAATGGGGCGGCACCGTCTGAGGCCGAGATCCGCACCCTGCCGCGGGCGGCCGGGGCCGACCTGGAACGCCGGGTCCGAGAGTGGTATCACGCCCTCGTCCCCCAGGATCTACACGGTCGGCTCGTGAGCCTGATCGGGCAGGATCCCTGGCATCAGCAACTCCTGGGCGACCGCGACGCCTGGCTGCAGGCCATTGCCACGCTTGCGGCGGAGATGCATTCTTCGCCGGAGGCACTGTCTCGCGAGCTGCCGTGGCTCTGCTCTCCTGAAGCCCGCAGCACCTTCCACCTCGGCCAAGCCCTCGGCGCCCGGGACCGCGAGAGTGACTTGCTGGAGCGGATGCTCGGGGACGTGCCGGTAGCGGGGGGGACGCCGCTTGCACGGGGCTACCTCGACGGCCTAAGTCGGTACCAGCCGCAGCTCCTCACGCGGGCCAACGAGCAGATTGACCGGCTGGAGGCGAGCGCCCCTCGGCTTGCCTATGAGGTCCTCTGGGCGGCGGGGGATCAATTACGACAGTTCGAGCGGATACTGAGGATGGTGGACTCCGGGGGCATTCCCCCGGAGTGCCTCCGCAGCCTGGAGCATGGGATCGGCGACCGGCCGCTGACTATCGAAGAACTCCGTCAGGCGCTAGCCCGTCTCCGTCAGGCCGCGCAAGCCGGGAACACCGCCGCCGCTCATGCCGCCGTCCACCTCTTCTACGGCTGCCTGCACCGTGACCGTCGGGTTTCTGCGGCGGACCGTCTGCGCGCTCAGCCGGTCCTCCTGGAGGAACTCGAGGCCGTCTTCCGCCAGGCCCTCGACGCAGGCGGGCGCGAGCCGACGTTCTGGATTCGGCTGCTCGAAGACCTTTCCGAGATCGCAGGGGAAAGGGCAGTCAGCCTCGCCGTACGGGCCCTCGCCAGCGATGATTACAACATGCGCGTGCTGGCGCAGCAGCACCTGGTCAGGCTCGCCAGGGCTCACCCGCAGACGGTGATGCGGGAAGTCGGTGCCGCCCTCCTAAGTCCCTCGGCCGGCTGGCAACTCTCCCTCGACAATCTGTCGCAGCTATTCTGTGAGATCCCGCTGACATCGGTTCGGGACTGGCTGGAGTCGAGCGGGCTTGCCGGGCGCGCGCGTCCTAGCCCGCCAACTCGAACCGCCAGAGCTCGACGAGGAAGGGCGGCCGGTGGTGTCCGAGCTCACGGCGCTGGTGCTGGAGAGGTTTGGCGACGACGAGCAGGTGTTCCGGGAGTTCTGCGCAGGAACTCGTTCGGGGCGGACCTACAGTGGAGACGTCGCAGTGGGGTTCGACCGGGAGGCGGAGGCAGCCCGTCGGTACCTCGGACACTCGCTCCCCCGTGTGCGCCAGTGGGCCGTGGAGGCAGTCGAAGCCGCGCGCCGTCAGGCGTCCTACTGGCAGCAACGCGAGGAGGAAGAGGAATTGGTCGGGCTGTGACCCGTGGCCCAAGACTTGGCTGCCCTGGAGTTGGAGTCGGCAGAACTCCTCGTCGACCTCGATCTTCTCGATGTCGTCCCAGCCCACGCGCGACGGCTGCTCCTGACGAAACGTCGCCAGGCCGGCCCGCTCGCTCCAGGGTCGAGCCGCGATCGTGTGCCCGCCCGGGTTGATCATCTTCTTCGACGTCCCACTCGAGGTGGACACGTGCGCTCGTGTGCCGCGCGGAAATCGCTTTTTTTTGCGATTTTGATATCTGATTTCCTAGTAATGGTTTAGGGAACCATGCGGCCTGAATCCGCGCTCGAAGCGTTAATGGATTTGCAAAATTGCGGCATTCTAATGGTAGGGGCATCGTGTCTTACCACTATCGACCGGGGGCCGGGGCCAGTGACGTGCGATACGCGCGGTAATCGATCGGGCCGGATGGGTCATTTCCGTCGACCGGTCATGGCGACGAGCGCCGATTTCGGAACACCTGTCCAGGGATTTACCGCATTGCCGGTTTTTGTTATACCCTTGTTGAACATCGTATGGAGACCCGTCCGGACCATCGATCCGACGGTCAAGCGATCACCGATCCACTCTCACCTGAGACTTCGGAAATCGCTCGCGAGGCCTTATACCATGAAAAAACATCCACCGCGCGTCGTGGCGTGTGTTTGCGGACTACTCATCGCGCTCGTTTCCAGGCCGGGGGAGGCACGCGGCTCGGATCCTCCGGCCGAAGCGTTGCATTCGCGGATCGATCGGGTGATGGACGCGGCTCGCGTCGGTCCGCCGGTCGCGCCGGCGAGCGACGCGGAGTTCCTGAGGCGCGCCTCGCTCGACCTCACGGGCATGCCGCCCTCGGTCGAGGAGATCCGGCAATTTCTCGCCGATCCCGCAGCCGACAAGCGAGCCCGGGCCGTCGATCGGCTGCTCGACAGCCCTCGGTTCGCCCGCCACTGGGCGATCACCCTCGATATCATGTTGATGGAGCGCCGGCCCAGCAAGAACGTGACGGCCGAGGAGTGGCAGGACTACTTGCTGGCCGCCGCCCGCGAGAACCGGCCGCTGAATCAACTGATGGGCGAACTCCTCCGGGCCGACGGCGCCGATCCCAAGGTCCGCCCCGCGGCGCGGTTCTATCTCGATCGCGAATCTGAGCCGAACCTGATCACCCGCGACGTAGGACGGATCTTCTTCGGCCGCGACATGCAGTGCGCCCAGTGCCACAACCACCCCCTGGTCGCCGACTATCAGCAATCGGACTATTTCGGCCTGCTCGCTTTCATCAGCCCCGGGTATGCCCTGACCCGCAAGGAAGGGAAGAAGGAGACCACCTTCCACGCCGAGAAGGCGGGCACCGATCTGGCGTACGACTCCGTCTTCGTCAAGGATGACCACCACTGGACGGGCCCGAGGGTCCCCGGCGAGACCGAGTTGCCCGAGCCGGTCTTCCAGCCGGGCGACGAGTATGCGGTGAAGCCCTCCGACCAGGTATTGCCCGTGCCCCGGTTCAGCCGCAGGGCCAAGCTGGCCGCACTCGCCACCGGCGGCGAGAACCGCGCCTTCAATGAGAATCTCGCCAACCGACTCTGGGCCGTGATGATGGGCCGCGGTCTCGTGCATCCGGTTGACCTCCATCACCCGTCCAACCCGCCGAGTCAGCCTGCGCTGATGAAGCTCCTGGGCGAGGAGCTGGTCGCCCTCAAGTTCGATGCCCGGGCCTTCCTGCGCGAGCTCGCGTTGACCCGGGCCTACCAACACGCCATCGATCTGCCCGAGGAAACGTCGCCGCTGCCGACGCAGTTCGCCGACCGGCTCGCCGCGCTCAAGGCACGATCCGAATCCCTGGAAGTCGCCGCGGAACGGGCACGTGAGGATTACCAGCACGCCGTCAAGATCTGGCACAAGACGGAATCCGCACTGATCCCCCTGGTCGACGAGCACGATAAGGCGCTCCTGAAGCACACCGAGATTTCGAAGAAACGCGATGGTGCCCGGAAGGCGGCCAGCGACGCAGAGTCCGGGATCGCCGCTCGCCGCGAGACCGCCAGGGCGCTCGCCGACGCCGCGGGCCGCGCCCAAGACGTCGTCAACAAACTGCCGAAGGACAAGGAACTGGCCGACGCTGCGCGGATCTTCGTCAATCGCTCCACGGCGGCTGCGGTCGAGCTCGCGGCACTCGAGAAGGGGGGCGTCGAGAAGGCGGCGGCACACAAAAAGGCCGAGGAGGAGCTGGACGCGGCGGCGAAGTCCGTCGAGGCGGTGCGCGCCAAGGTGCGGCCGGTCCGCGAGTCGGTTCGCCTGAAGGAGAAGGTCGTCCTGGAGCTCCGCCGGAAGATGGCCGAGAGTCGCATCGCCGCCGAGGACCACCAGAAGCGCCTCCGGCTGCACGAGGCGTACACCCATTTCCAGTCGATCCGGGACCATGTCGCCGCGACGAACCGGGCCATCGTCGTACGCCGAAATGAGCTCGCCGCGGTGACGACCCAATCGGCCGATCTCACACCGGCCTTCCAGGTCCGCCAGGATGAGGAGAAGGCTGCCAATCTCGCGCAAATGGGCGCAGCGAAGGTCCGCACCGAAGCCCAATCGGCGCTGGATCGCCGCCAGAAGATCGCCACGAGCGTCGACGCCGCCATGACCGCGACCGAGGCTGCCCGCCAGCAACTCCCCGGCGATGCGGCACTCACGGAAGCGTTCCAGAAGCTCAAGGCCAAGGCGGATGAGCTCCGATCGGGACTCCCGGATCTCAAGGCTCGGCTCGATGCCGCCTTGGCGGCCCTCCGCAAGGCCGACGAGGCGCTCGGCTCGGCGACCCGTGCGCTCAAGGCGTCGGGCGACGAGAAGTCCCGTCGCGAGGCCACCGTCGTCGCTGCCCAGGCCGCCCTGCTGGCCGAGGAATCGCGCGCCAGCACCCTGAAATTGAAGCTTGCTGAGGCTAAAATCGACCTCGCCGAGCTGATGGGTAACGACTTCTCGCTGGCACAGCTCAAGCCGCTCTCGCCCGAGCAGATCTTCTGGAGCGTCCTGAAGGTCACGGGCGTCTACGATCGTTATCAGCGGGCTGAAGAGGCGGCACTCGACAAGGCGAAGCCGCTGACCGGGCCGGCCGCCAACGATCCCGCACAACGGCTCGCCCGCGCGATCGAACTCGAGCAGCGGACTTTCGACAAGCTCAAGGGTAACCTGGCCCCGTTCGTGGCGATCTACGGCGCGGGACCGGGCCAACCCCAGAACGACTTCTTCGCGACCGCCGATCAGGCCCTCTTCGCGGCCAATGGCGGATCGATCAATAGCTGGATCGCGCCGGCGGGCGGCAATGTCTCCGAGCGCATGCTCCAGGAGAAGGATCCCCGCAAGGCCGCCGAAGACCTCTACTTGACGATCCTCTCTCGGCCGCCGACAGCCGAGGAATCGTCCGACGTCGCCAGAGTGCTCGCGGCCCAGCCCGCCGCGAAGGCCGCGGCCGTCCAGGGGCTGGCCTGGGGGCTGCTGACCTCGGCCGAGTTCCGATTCAATCACTGAGCCTTTCCATACACCCTCAAGGAAGGTGATGCGATGAAGTGCACATATTCGTGCCAGTCTCCCGAACACCGGATCGCGCGCCGCAAGTTCCTGGCCGGCTTGGCGGCGACGGCCGCCGGCTCGATGGTCGGCGGGCTGGGCGTCTTCGTCCGTCCGCTGGCGGCGGCGCAGCTCGCGGCCGATCAGAAGCGCGTCGTCGTCTTCAACATGCACGGCGGCCTGAGCCAGCTCGAGAGCTGGGACCCCAAGCCGGGCACGGAGACCGGCGGCCCGTTCCGCGCGATCAGCACGTCGGTCCCCGGCATCCAGGTCTCGGAGCTGCTGCCGAACGTCGCCAAGCAGATGCACCACCTCTGCCTGGTGCGCGGGGTGAACACCAGCGAGGACGACCACGGCAAGGGGGCCTACCTCATGACGACCGGTCGGCGGCAGACGCCCGCCGCCGATTATCCCAGCCTCGGGTCCGTCTGCGCCAAGGCGATGAGCTCCGACGAGCGTGTGCTTCCCGGCCACATCGTCATCACTCCGGGGGGCGGCGGCGGTCGTGTCAACGACTCCGCCTACCTGGGCCCGAATTACGCGAGCATCCACCTCGGCAACGGCAACGCCCCGCAGTACAGCGCCCGGCCGGGCCAGGTCAGCGAGCCGATGGACGCCGCACGTAATGACTTTCGACGCCGGGTCAACGACCGGTTCCTCAACCGACGACGCACGGCCGTCACCGACGCCTACACGTACTCCTACGAGCAGGCGATCCGGTTGATGGGGCAGCGGGATGTCTTCGACGTCTCCAAGGAGCCGGCCAGGGATCACGAGCGTTATGGCACGCACGACCTCGGCCGCCATTGCCTGCTGGCCAGCGCCTCCTCGAGAAGGGCGCGACGTTCGTCCAGGTCTCGCATTCCAATTATGATACGCATAACGAGAACTTCAATTTCCACATCGAACAGCTCGGAGAATTCGACCGGTCGTTCGCCGCGTTCGTCGAGGACCTCGCCGCGCGGGGCATGCTCGAGAGCACGCTGATCGTCGTCCTCTCCGAATTCGGCCGCACGCCCAACATCAACCTCTACTATGGACGCGACCACTGGTCCCACGCCTGGACGGTGGTCATGGCCGGCGGCAGGGTCCATCGGGGCGTCGCCTACGGCAAGACCAATCAGAAGGGGACGGAAGTCGTCGACGGCCAGGTCGATCATGCCAACCTCTTCCACACGTACCTCCAGGCTCTGGGCGTCGATTCGACCGACTCCTTCGAGATCGAGGGCCGCGACGTCCCGATGGCCGACCCGGCCTCCCGGATGATCCGGCAGATCCTGGCGTGACACGATTCGACGACGAGGTCCCGCAGTATTGCAACTCAGGGAGTCCACGATGACCACGCACCCCGCACCCGTGCCGGCCCGGTTCGATCCCAAGCAGGCCCACGTGGTGGCCCAGTGGCCGGTTGGGAGGCCGATGGTCTCTTGCCGATTCGAGCCCCGGGGACGCTTCGTGCTCTGCGGGCTCGAAGGCCCGAACATTCAACGCATCAACCTGGCCGACGGCAAGAGGACCGAACTGTCCGGGGGTCATGACTCGTGGGTCTTTTCCTTCGCTTTCTCCCCCGACGGCGAGACGACCTACAGCGGGGGCGGCGACGGTCGCGTCGTCGCGTGGGAGACCGCCTCGGGCTCGCCCAGGCCGGTTCGGAAGATCGACGCCCACCGCGGATGGGTCCGCGCCCTGGGCATGAGTGCCGACGGTTCCTTGCTCGCCACCGGGGGGAACGACCGGGCGGTCCGCCTGTGGGAGTCCTCGACCGGCCGCATGGTCCACGAGTTGGTGGGACACGTCGGACATATCTACTCGCTCGAATTTCACCCGAATGGGAAGACCTTGCTGAGCGGCGATCTCCTGGGAGCGATCAAGGAATGGGACCTGGCCTCGGGCCGGATGATCGGCGGCTTCGACGGCAAGGCACTCCATACCTACGACCGCGGACAGCTCGTCAACTTCGGCGGCGTGCGGGGCCTGGCCGTCTCGGCCGATGGCGACTCCGTCGCCAGCGGCGGATTGCACAAGGCCACGAACCCGCTGGGGGCGGTCCACGAGCCGATCGTCCTGGTCTTCGACGGCCGGGGCCGGAAGCTCGCGCGCACCTTGCTGGCCGATGGCGTCGCGGGAGGGGTCATCTGGCGGCTCCGCTTCCTGGCCGATGGCAGCCTCATGGGCGCATCCGGGGGATCAAGCGGCGGACTGCTGCTCTTCTGGAGATCGGGCTCGGACAAGGACTATCACCGCCTCGCCTTACCGAACATCGTCCGGGACATGGATCTTCACCCGGACGGCCTGAGCGTCGCGACGGCACATCACGACGGTAATGTCCGGATCACGCGGCTCGCCCCGGGAACGAGTTGAATCTGGATTTCCGGCTTCGAATCCGATTGTCGGCCGACTCAAGCCGTTTGCGACAGATCTATCGTCGACCGGCAGGAAGGTCGGTCTCCGATGCGGTACCCGGATTCTCCTCGAGCGGAATGATCCCTCGCACGCGACGTCACCCGGAGGCACGTGGCCGTTTGTTCCGCTCCCGGAGGCGTCATTACACGTCCAATCGTCTCAACCACCAAGGCCGCCCGACGCCGAGAGCAACCCGCCCTTCTCCGGGCGGTATACGAGGGGTAGAATCCCTCCAACAGGGGTCCGAATACGGCTCCGCGAGCCGTCCAACCGCGGAACCCTCGGTTAGGCCATGCTGCGAGTTGAGGCGAAGACCCCCATCAATCTCAACGGATCGGCCCGAAGTTCGGGTGGTATACCTCGCGCCAATAGCTTAAACTGCCCGTCCTTCCGACCCTCCCGGCGGGCTTCCGGCAAGGGACGCCCTCCTCAACGAACAAGGGATCTGTTCATGGTGAGTACGGTCGCGAAGTCGGCAAGCGTAGATTCCCGTGCGCGGCTTGCCCCGGACGTGTTCGTCGGTCCTGGCTGTGTCATCGGCCCCGAGGTGGAGATCGGCCGGGGCACGAAATTGTTCGGTCACGTCTGCCTGATGGGTGTGGTGAAGATCGGCGAGTTCAATACGGTCGGGCCGTTCGTCGCCATCGGCGGTGCACCACAGGATCTCTCTTACTGGGGCAAGACGACGCGCGTCCAGATCGGCAGCCACAACGTCATCGGCGAGCGTGTGACGATCCATCGCGCCTCCGAGAAGGAGGACGGGGTCACGAGCATTGGAAGCAACAGTGAATTCCTGAGCGGCGCGCATGTCGCCCACGACTGCAAGCTCGGCGACCGGATCACGATGGGTATGGGCTCGTTGCTCGGCGGCCATGTCCGCGTCGAGTGCGACGCGACCATCTCGGAGAATGTGGCCATCCATCAGTTCGTGACGGTCGGCAACGACAGCTTCATCGGTGCCCATTCGAAGATCACCACCGATGTCCCTCGTTACATGCGAGTGGAGGGCAACCCGTCGGTCGTCCGGGGCATCGACGGTCAGCGACTCAAACAACGAGGCATCACAGGCGAGTCGCTGGAGGCGCTCCGCGAGGCCCACCGGCTGATCTACGTGGTGAAGATGCCCCTCGAGCAGGCAGCCACCCTCCTGGATGAGAATGGCCACCTCGTCCCGGAAGTCCTCCTCCTGCTGAAGTTCCTGGAGGCCCAGCATGCCGGGAGGGTGGGTCGCGCCCGCGAGCGACGGAAATAGGCTTTACTCCTGGTAATGGAAGGTCAGGCCGCCGTTGACGAAGTAGGTCGCCCCGGTGACGTAGTCGGCGTCGGCCGACGCGAGGAAGGCGACGACCCCAGCCACGTCCGCCGGCTTTCCCATCCGGCCGAGCGGGATCTGGCCCAGGAGTCGCTCGAGCCTCGGCTTGTCGTCGAGCAGCGAGCGGTTCATTTCCGTCTCGATGGCGCCGGGTGCGACGTTGTTGACGGTGATGCCGTGCGGGCTCAGCTCGACGGCCAGGTCCCTCATCAGCATCCGGATGCCTCCCTTGCTGGCGCAATAGGAGGCATACCCCGGGAATGGGATCTGCTCGTGCACCGAGCTGATATTGATGATCTTTCCCGGCCGCTTCGAATCGATGAGATGCCTGGCGAACGCCTGGCTGAGGAAGAAGGGCCCCTTCAGATTCACGTCCAGGACCAGGTCGAAGTCCTCCTCCGAGACATCCACGAACGCCGCCTGTTTCTCGACCCCGGCATTGTTCACGAGGATATCGAGCGATCCCATCTGACGGACCGCCTCGTCGACCAGTCGGCGCGCATCATCGACCTGGGAGATGTCGGCGCGGAGGATCAGGCTGCTGCGGCCCGACTGCTCGATTGCGGTCCTCACCTCCCGCGCCTCGTCCTCATTCTTGATGTAGTCGATGACCACATCGGCCCCTTCGTGGGCCAGCCGCAGGGCGATGCCCCGGCCGATCCCCCGGCCACCGCCGGTGACCAGGGCCTTCTTCCCGTCGAGCCTCATGAGTCCTCCTACTGGCTAAGCACCTATGACGATCACTTTATTGACCGATCCGTGACCGCTCGGCCATTCCGCGATCGTTGTACTCGTTTCTGATCCTACTCGTTGCAACTTCGGAGCCTTTCCCCGAGAATCTGTCGGAGACGAGCGAGCCCCGCATCCTTCGCCCAGGTCCCGCGCGATGCTGTTCCGCGTGCGATGTCCGAATCCCCGCTGCTTCCGCCATATCGAGGTCGAGGGTCCACAGCTCGGGGCGAGGAGCATCTGTCCGGCCTGCCGGCAGCCGTTCGGAACCGATCGCGCCCTTCGGCCCGGCCGAGCTCGACCGGACGATCCGATACCACGTCTTGAATCGGATCGGAGGCGGAGGCATGGGAGAAGTCTTCCGCGCCTGGGACTACCGGCTCGACCGGCAGGTTGCGCTCAAGGTCCCGCTCGAGTCGGGTCATCGCGTGCCCCGGATTCCCGATCGCTTCCGCATCGAGGTCGAGGCCGTCGAACGTTTGAATCACGAGCACCTGTGCAAGCTCCTCGACCATGATGTCAATCATCTGCCGCCATTCCTCACGATGGAGTACCTCGAGGGCGGCTCGCTAGAGGACCGGGCCGACTCCTATCAGGACGCCGCTCCTCAAGCGGTCATCGAGCTGGTGCGAACCCTGGCGCTAGGGCTGGAGCACGCGCATCGGCACGGGGTCGTACACCGGGATATCAAGCCCTCGAATGTCCTCTTCGGCCTCGACGGAAAGCCGCGCGTCACGGACTTCGGCCTGGCGGTGCTCACCGACCGGCCGATCGACGCGAGGATCACCGACGCCCACCAGATCCTCGGCTCGATGCCCTACATGTCGCCCGAGCAGATCGAAGGGCCTCGCGATGCCATCGACAAGCCGACCGACGTCTATGCGCTGGGGATCCTGATGTTTCGACTCATCACCGGCGGCTTCCCCTACCGGAACCCCGTTGACGACTGGCATCGATACGCGATCATCCAGGAGATCCGCGAGGGCCTGACGGTGACCCCGTCGTCGCTCCGGCCCGAGCTCGACGGCCGGATCGATGCGCTCTTCCGAAAGGCCACCGAGCGGGAACCGACGCAACGATTCCCCTCGATGAACGCGATGGCCGATGCGCTCGGAGAGCTCCTTGGCCTGCCTCCGACGACATCCTCGCTGCGGATCCAGCAGATCGGGCCGCGATCGGGGATCGAGACGACCCCGACCGAGGTCCTGGTGCCGAGCCCGACGGACCTGATCCTCGCGCGGATCCCCCACGGGTCGTTCGCGATGGGCTCGCGCGAGAATTATTTCGGCAATGAAGGGCCGGTCCGTCGCGTGACCCTGTCGCGAGATTTCCTGCTCGGCGTGTTCCCGGTCACGCAGGGCCAGTATCGTCGATTGATGGGGAACGCGGCCGCGCCCTATTTCGAGGGGAACGACGCCGTGCCGATGGAAAACGTAACCTGGTTCGACGCGATCCATTTCTGCAACGCGCTCAGCGAAGTGGAAGGGCTCGGGCCTTATTATCGGATCGACGGCGATCGTGTGACCGGCCAGGGCGGCCCCGGGTACCGCCTGCCGACCGAGGCCGAGTGGGAGTATACCTGCCGATCGGGCTTCCCGGAGCGTTATAGCTTCGGCGACGACCCGGCGTTGCTGCTCCAGCACGCCTGGTTCCAGGAGAACGCGCGCGACTCGGTCCAGCCGGTCGGACACTGGCCGGCCAATCGGTTCGGCCTCCACGACATGCACGGGAACGTCTGGGAATGGTGCTGGGACTGGTTCGGCCCGTACGATCCATCGACTTGCCTTGATCCGATCGGGCCGGAGTCGGGCACGACACGGGTGCTCCGCGGCGGCTCATGGTACGACCCGGCGCCGAGTCTGTGCTCATCGGCGCGCCTCTGGTGGGAGCCGAACGACACCGGCATGACCGCCTGGAAATTCGGCTTCCGCGTGGCACGGGATCCCAAGGAATGCGAATAAGAAGTGGGCGGCTTCTGGTTCTCGAAGTGGAACGCACCGAGATCTGGCGAATGACCGAATCGAGAGGAGGAACCAACTTGAAGTTCCGAGTTGTCATCGAGCCGGACGAAGATGGGGTTTTCGTGGCCGAGGTGCCGGCATTGCCTGGATGTATCTCCCAGGGACCCACTCGTACCGAGGCAATCGAGAACATCCGGGAGGCAATTGCCGCCTATTTCGAGAGTCTCAACGCACATTCCGAGCTGATCCCACCGCCGATCTCTGAAGAGATTGTAGAGGTCTCGGTGTGAGCTACATACCCCGCATCTCCGGCCGCGAGGTCGTCAAAGCCTTGCATATAGACTCGCACTCACGTCAACGGCTCTAGGAATTCTGGTGCCCCCCTTGACTCCACAAAGAGCGAGTCCCCGATCATCGAATCCCACCAGGCCGGGTCGATCGTGCGGAGATAGCCGCTTTCCCTCAGGCCGATCAGGCGATCCTGGTAGCGTAGTGCCATGTGCTTCCAGAGACAAACAAGTTTCAATGTCTCGAGGGCCAGGATGAAATCGTCGCTCGGCGTATTCATGACGAGCTTCGGGTCGCGGAACTGTTCTTCGCAATCGCGGACGAACTCCAGGAAGGCCAGGGTCGTCCCGACGCGTCGCTGGAAGTCGTCGGGCCGGTCTCCGCGCGTCTTGAACATCCGGTTGAGGTACTTCGGATCGACGGGTGTCACCATGGCGACGTTGTCCACGTAAGCCGGCTCGAATCGCAGGGTCAAATACTCCTGCACGACGTCCTCGTGGATCTCGTAATCGATCTTCTTGCCTCCGGCGGGCTCCTCGTGGAAGAAGTTGAAGGTCAAGAGCGACCTCTCGACGACGCCGATGTTCGTCTCGGAATAACCCAGGCTCCGCAGGGCCTGATGGAGGTCGGCCTGGGTGTGGCGGTCCTGGGCCAGGAGCTGGAGGGCGTGTTGGCCGATCAGCAGGTCGCGCAGGCCGGACGCGGCCGGCTCCCATCGCGAAGAGATTGGCGATGCGATGCTCGTCGTGATCCAGCGTGTCATTCGTGCCGACGAGCAGGGCATCGAGCAACTCGTAGTCGAATGATCTGCGGGACTCCGGATTCATTTTGAGCTGTTTCCAGACGCGATACGCCGCGTCGCCGCAGAGGAGCGACTCCCAAAGCGAGAGCATCAGCCTCAGGTTCTCGTGGGCGATCGCCCGGATCCGTGGCAAGAGCCGATCCTTGCCCAGCCGCGTCATCTGCGAGATGTACTCGATGACCGCGTCCGAGCCCGGCAATGTCTGGCGTTCGAAGAACTCGGCTGCGGCGCGCTCGCGGTTGGCGAGCAGGTCGTGAGTGTCGATCGGTCCGATCTCGAACACGCGTGCGCCGTGCAACAGGTTGAACTGATGGTTCTGAAGCTTGCGGAACGTGCTCGGCCACATCGGCAGGATGACCCGCGACAGCCGGATCGAAGGCGTCCTCAGCCATTGCTCGACCTCGGTGATGGCTCGGATCTGCACGTCGATCGACGACTGGTCGAGGTTGTCCACGACCAGCACGATGAAGGAGAACGGCGAGCTCGATACCGATGGAGACGACTTCGGCTGGACCCGCGTCAACTCCTCGAGGGCCGCATGGACCCACTGTCGGACATTCTGCGGCTGCGTCGGCCGTCGCCGGACCGCTTCATCGAGGTCGAACGCCCGCGCCAGGCACTTGGTCCGCATCTCGGATTGCAGGAACAAGAAGTATCGATGGTAGAAGTCGGTGTTGTCGCGAATCGTCCGGGCATCGAAGTGGAGGATCAGCTTCTTGTCGAAGTCGGCCCGGCCGTGGCCCTTCGTCGGGCAATAGCAGCGGAGATAATAGTCGATCAGCGTGGACTTGCCGGCGCCGACCATGCCCAGGATGCACAGCGGTCGCCGCGGGAACGAGTCGTCCCAGAAGAGGGCGTCGAGGATCGTCTCGTGGGGATGCTCGGTCTTGGGCTCCTCGATCCGGTCCTTCCAGGCGCGCCGCGTGATATACAACCCTCCGAAGATCTCCGATTCCTCGAACGACGGATGATCGGCCCGCTCGGGGAGGATGTCCGAGCGAAAGCAGCGATGGATCAGCCGATCGACCTCGAATGGCCGACAGAGCGGATTCCGCTGGGCAGTGAATGTCTGGACCAGCGCGGTGTACGACATACGCATTCCCACCCTCGCGGGGAGATGGAATCCGATGCCGACGCCCGGGCCGGAATCGTCGCCCCGATCCCTCCCAGCGTACCGTGTCGCCGTCGCCAGCCACTAGCCACTAGGGTTGCTTGCCCGACCATTTCAGGGCGATCATACCGAGCGGAGGTAGGACGAGGTTGAGCGAATGGTGGTGGCCATGCCAGGAGACCGGCGCGGTGCGGATGCCGCCGATGTTCCCCTGGCCGCTCCCGCCGTAGAGCGTCGCGTCGGAATTCAGGATCTCCTCCCAGAATCCGTTGCGAGGGACGCCGATCCGGTAGTTGTGTCGCGGCATCGGCGTGAAGTTGCAGGCTATCAGGACGATCTCATCGGGCGACTTGCCCTTGCGGAACAGGCTGATCACGCTCTGCTCGGAGTCGTGGACATCGGCCCAGGCGAAGCCGCTGGGATGGCAGTCGAGCTCATGAAACGCCGGTTGACCCCGGTAGACGGTATTCAAGTCGCGGACCCATCGCCGCAGTCCCTGGTGGAATGGCTCCCCAAGGAGGTGCCAATCCAGGCTGGTGTCGTGATTCCACTCGCGCCACTGGCCGAACTCGTCGCCCATGAACATCAGCTTCTTGCCCGGCTGGGCGTGCATCCAGCCGAAGAGCAGTCGGAGGTTGGCGAATTTCTGCCAGGTGTCGCCGGGCATCTTGTTGATCAGCGAGCCTTTACCATGGACGACCTCGTCGTGCGAGAGCGGCAGGACGAAGTTCTCGGTGAAGGCATACATTCCCCGGAAGGTGAGCTGGTTGTGATGGTGCTTGCGAAACAGCGGATCGACCGACATGTAATCGAGTGTGTCGTGCATCCAGCCGAGGTCCCATTTCAGGTCGAAGCCGAGCCCGCCGACGCCGGTCGGCCGCGAGACCATGGGCCAGGCCGTTGAACTCCTCGGCGATCGTCAGGGCGCCGGGGAAGTCGGCGTGGACCCGATCGTTGAGCCGGCGGAGGAAGGCGATCGCCTCGAGGTTCTCCCGCCCGCCGAACTCGTTGGGGAGCCACTCGCCGGGCCCGCGCGAATAGTCGAGATAGAGCATCGAAGCGACGGCATCGACGCGCAAGCCATCGACATGGTACTTGTCCAGCCAGAACAGGGCGTTGCTGATCAGGAAGTTGACGACCTCCGGCCGGCCGTAGTCGAAGACGTGGGTATTCCACTCTTTCTGGAAGCCCCGCCGAGGGTCGGCGTTCTCGTAGAGGAACGTGCCGTCGAACAGGGCCAATCCATGCGGATCGTCGGGGAAGTGGGCGGGGACCCAGTCGAGGATCACACCGATCCCGCGACGGTGCAGAGTATCGACCATCGCCATGAAGTCGTCGGGGGAGCCGAAGCGGCTCGTCGGGGCGTAGCAGGCGGTCTGCTGATAGCCCCAGGAGCCGTCGAAGGGGTGCTCGCCCGGCGGCAGGATCTCGACGTGGGTGAAGCCCATCTCATGGGCGTAATCGGCGAGCCTTGGCGCGATCTCGCGATAGGTCAGCCAGCGATTGTTCTCGTCGGGATTGCGCATCCAGGAGCCCAGATGGACCTCGTAGAGGGAGATGGGCCTGTCGAGCGCCTGGGCCCGGCCACGGCCCGCCATCCATTCCCGATCGCCCCACTCGTAGACGGAGAGGTCCCAGACCTTCGAGCTGGTCCCGGGTCGGAGCTCCGCAGAGAACGCATGGGGGTCGGCCTTGTCCAACGTCGGCCCTCCGTGGCGCGGAGTGATCGCATATTTGTAGGTCGTCCCGGCGAGAACGCCCGGGACGAATCGCTCCCAGATGCCTCCGTTGCCGCGCCGTTGCATGCGGTCGGCGTCGGGGTCCCAGTCGTTGAATTCGCCGATGACCGAGACCCCCCGCGCGTTCGGCGCCCAGACGGCGAAGTCGGTTCCCAGGGTCCCATTGAGCTCCACGACGTGGGCGCCCAGCTTCTCATAAGACCGGTAGTGCGTCCCCTCGCCCAGGAGGTGCAAGTCGAAGTCGCTCAGCCGCGTGCCGGCGACCGTGCCCGGGCGGGAGCCCTCCGGGATCCGGATGGAGGCCGCCGACTCCTCCGCGGCCTCTTCCCGCTCGATCAGCGACTCGATCCCCTGGAGGGGGATGCACACCCAGGTCGGCCGGTTGTTCAGCTCGTAGAGGAGCTCATACAAGATCTTGTCCAGTGCGTAGGCGTCGAGCAGCAGCGCGAGGCTCGACGGATCCTGGGGGAGATGAGGGGCGCGGCCCGAGGCGTCGCGATACGCGCGCCAGAACACGGCCGACGTCCAGGTCTGCCAGAGCCTGGCCCAGGGGATGAGCCGCTCGAACGCCTCGGGCCGGGACTTCGTGAACTCGAAGAGGGCGGCGAACGCCGCGTAATCGAACGAGCGGAGCATGCCCACGACGTCCTTCAGAGGCGATCGCTTCTCGCGACGCTCCTCGACGCTCCGGGCCGGCTCGCCCTCGAAGTCGAGGATGATGAAGTCGCCGTCGGTGCGGAGGACCTGGCCGAGATGGTAGTCGCCGTGGACACGGGTCTTCACGACATCCGCGGCGAGCTTCGAGATCGGTTCGAGGCGCTTCCGGAGTCGCGCCGAACCCTCGAGGATCCGGCCGAGCGGGGGCGCGCAATTCTTCGGGAGCTGATCGGCGTGCGAGCGGAGCGTGGCGATCGCGGTTTCGAACTCGCCGTCGACCTCGGACCGGAGTTCCTCGAGGTCGGCGCGGGACATCGGCTCGGGTGCGAAGTCGGCGTCTTTGGCGTCGGCGGCGAGCGCGCGGTGGAGCTCGGCCGTCCGGCGCCCGAGCCGGGCGGCGGCTTCCAGGTAAGGGCCGATCAGCTCCTTCACGGCCGAGGGAGGCTCCTGGCCGGCCAGTTCCAGATACGATCGTTGGGCGTCGTTGGCAAGTGGGCCGATCTCCTTTCGGCGGTCGGCCCGTTCGAAGTAGCCCTTCAATTCATGAAGGGCGTGCTCCCAGCCTGTGCCCTGGTTGATGACCAATTCCTGGAGGATCGCCAGCGAGATCGGCTCGGACCGGCTCCGGTGATATTCGAGGGCGCCGGCCACCTTGGGCACCCGGTCGAAATGGGTGCGCTCGCCGAGGAACCGGCCGATCTCGAAGTCCGGGTTGATCCCCGGCTCGATGCGGCGGAAGACCTTGAGGATCAGCCGGTGATCGAACATCACCGCCGTGTTGCTTTGCTCGGCCTTGCCGCGCACGACCTCCAGCGGGATTCCCTTCGGCCCGCGGGCGCGGTTGAACTGAGGAGTCTTGATGGCTCGGATCTGGCCGGAGCCGGCGGGTATGACGCGATCCTCGGCGATCGCGTCGAGGATCGCGTGGCAGACGTCGGGATCGATCATCGCGTCATAGAGCAGGCGATCGCCGCGGGGGCCGGCGAACCGCGCGATGACTCGGCCGGGAGCCTCGCGCGTCCAACGCTCCGCGTCGGCCCCGCCGGCCAATCGGATCGGCACGAAGTAGGTCTCGGGGTCGCCCTCGCGATACCGGACTTCGACCAGGAGCAAGAGCGTCCCCTCGGGGAAGTCGCCCGGATGCGCCGCCTCGGCGATCCGGGTCGACGTCAGCTCGCGCGCCTTGCCGGCGAACCATCGCTGCTTCTTGAGGAATTCGGGCAGGCCTTCCCGCTCCAGGGAGTCGCGGACCTCTCCCTCGAGCAGGCCCTCCCAGCCCTTCTGCGCGCGCAGGATCGACATGGACGATCACTCCAGATGTACCGAGGCGACGGGGATCTCGCGGGCGGTCGCCGATCCGTCCGAAAACCGCACGTCTAGAAGTAATAATCAAAGTCTCTTTCGGTCTTGACCTTGCGACGGACGCGGAAGATCTGGGCGGGGCTGACCGCCGGGTCGAGCTGGACGAAGTTCGGCGCGTCGTGCCAGAGGAAGCGGGCGTCGCCGATCAGGTCGTGGACCTGGAACGACCCGCCAGGCCCGACGGCCAGGCCCAGCTCGGCAGCCGGGACGTGGACCCAGCCCGACTGGACGTGATTCGGGTCGAGGTTGACGACGACGAGGATGATATTCTCCAGGTCGGGCGTTGCTTTGCCGTAGAACAGGATGCGGTCGTTATCGACCGGGTAGAACTGCAAGTTGCGGTCGTGGTGCAGGGCGGGATTCTCGCGACGGATCTCGTTGATCCGGGCGATGTAGTCGCGGAGGCTCTCCGGGTCGTCGAGGTCCCAGTGCCGCAGCTGGTATTTCTCGGAGTCCAGGTATTCTTCCGAGCCATGACGGACGGGCTGCGAGACGCTGAGCTCGAACGTCGGCCCGTAGATCCCGTAGGTCGCGCCGAGGGTCGCGGCCAGCACCGCGCGGATCTGGAACCCCTCCCGCTCGCCGTACTGGAGGTATTCCGGCAGGATGTCGGGCGTGTTGGCGAACAAGTTCGGCCGCATGACCTCGGCGGAATCCGACCGGGTCAGCTCGGTCAAGTAGGTCGTGAGCTCGTCCTTGGTGTTGCGCCAGGTGAAATAGGTGTACGACTGCGAGAAGCCCCCCTTGGCCAGCCGCCGCATGACCTTCGGCCGCGTGAACGCCTCGGAAAGGAAGAGGACATCGGGATGCCGGCCCTGGACCTCGGCGATGACCCAGTCCCAGAACGCGAACGGCTTGGTGTGCGGGTTGTCGACGCGGAAGATCTTGACGCCGCGATCGACCCAGAACAGGAAGACGTCGCGCAGCTCGTCCCAGAGCGAACGCCAGGCGTCGCATTCGAAGTCGAGTGGATAAATATCTTGATATTTCTTGGGGGGATTCTCGGCGTACTTGATGGTGCCGTCGGGTCGATGGCGAAACCACTCCGGGTGCTCGCGGACGTAAGGGTGGTCGGGGGAGCACTGGAAGGCGATGTCGAGCGCGATCTCGATGCCCAGCCGATCCGCGGCGGCGACGAGCCGGTCGAAGTCGTCGAGGGTCCCGAGCTCGGGATGGATGGACTTGTGACCGCCGGATTCCGAGCCGATGGCCCAGGGGCTGCCGGGATCCCCCGGCCCCGGATTCAACGTGTTGTTAGGACCTTTGCGGAAACTTCGCCCGATCGGGTGGATGGGAGGCAAGTACAGGACGTCGAATTTCATCCCGGCGACGTAGGGAAGCCGTGCCTCCACGTCCCTGAGCGTCCCATGCCGGCCGGGCTCGACCGCGCACGAGCGGGGGAACATCTCGTACCAGGCCCCATATCGCGCCCGCTCGCGTTCCACGGTCACGACGAGCGTGCGATCGTAGGACTGGCTGCCCCTCCGATCGGGATGACGCGCCATGGTCGACGCAAGCTGCGGGTCCAATGCGACCCGGATGCGGGCGGCCGGATTGGTCGTATCGCGCAGGATTCGCGATTGCTCGCGGAGCCAATCGGCGTCCGGACCTCGGGCGCGCCCGCGGCCTCTCGGACATGCTCGGCGCCTTCGAGCAGTTCGCTCGAGACGTCCTGGCCCGCCTCGTTCTTCTTCGACAGCTCCTTGAGCCACGATCGGAAGCGATCGACCCATGCCTCGAAGGAGTATTCGTAACGGCCGAGCACATCCACCGTAAAGCGGCCGGTCCATCGGTCGTTGACGAGCGGCGCCATCGGGCTCTCGGACCACTCGAGGTCACCCGGGCTGCGGTACTTCACGACTGCGGTGAGGAGGTCGTGCCCCTCGGCGAAGATATCCGCCGAGACGACGACCTCCTCACCGACGGTCCGCTTGATCGGGAATCGCCCGCCGTCGATCTCGGGGGCGACCCCCTCGATGACGACGCGCGACGGCGCACCATCGGTTTGCGGCACCTTCTGCCCTTCCGACCCCATGGCTTGAACTCTGTCTCCCGATTCCGTCGATGCGTCCGAAGGTATGTCGGGATCTCTTCATGCACGTTCAATACCACTCGGGCCGGAAGGCGAGGATTCGCTCAAAACGTCGTTCTACTTTCCCCGGAGAATCCCGCGTAAGTCTTCGACTTCGTCGCCTTTCTGGGGAGTCATGTCGAATAGGTCATCGGGGACATGGTTGATCTCGATCTTCTCCACGCGGATCTCCTCGGTCATGACGGGCTTGCCCTTCCATTCGGACGGGGCATCGTCGGAGAACGAATCGTGCCGGCAACGAGCGGGCAGCCAGATGCCCGGCTCGACCTCTCGCAGTTCCGAGTTCTCCCATCGCATGTAAACGCGGCCGTCCCGGGCGAACTCGCGCCTTCGCAACGCCAGGCCATGGTCGCGGTCGAGCCAGATCCGATCGGTCAGTTGGCCGACGAACAGGGAAGGCTGGAGGATCGAGTTGAGGCTCCCTGCGAGCACGACGCAGGTCGAGCCGTCCACCACATCGGTCTTCTGCTCGAGCCCGTACGAATGTTCCTTGACCCATTCAGCGACCCGGAACATCGCCTGGACTTTGCCGGCCATCGCGTTCGCGGTCGGGTCCGGAACGAACAACCCCGCGGCCGACTGGTAGGCCGACGGTTGGAACCAGTTGGCCTCCGACGAGGCGGGCCAGACTTGATATTCGATGACCTTCTCCGACCTCCGGCGTCTCATCCAGAGGGTGTGGCCGTTGAAGGCGCGGGTCACGTCGCGATCCATGAAGATTCGAATCTCGGGGTCCCTCCGGGGCATTTTGGTACCTCGGGCTTCCAATGCCTTCATGTTGGCGACCGAGCGTTCATATTCATCGATCATCGCTTTCTGGTTCTTCTGGACCCATGCCGGGGCCTTGGGATTGACGGGTTGAGGGGGCGTCACGCCATACTCGCCCGCCGGCCTGAGTAGGTTCATGCGCTCGGGCTGGATCTGTCTGGAGTATCGCCTGTTCCCCTTGAACGCGATGCGCCATTCGTCCTTGGGGAGGAAGAGCTGGTTGTGGTACTCGGCCAGGGCAAGCAACTGTTCCGGTTTCAAGGGGGTCTTGGCTTCGAGCTTGAAGGATACGTCCAGGCTCTCGATGCGTTGCGCCTGGCGCAGCAGGCGTGCCTTGATCTCGAGTGCCTCGGGCGTATCGGCACCCCGAGCGGTCAGCCAGGCGGTCAGGCCCGTCGCGAGTGCAGCCACGCCGATGATGATGGTCGCTCGCCGGGTCGGGATCAGTCTTCTCATCGTTTGCCTCCTTCTTGAACATGCGGAGCCGGATCGGCCGGCCGCTTCCGGGCCTCGGAATAGACCTGCCGTCCCAGGTCGGGGTCGTTGATCTCGATCACCACGTCCGGTGGCGGCCGGAACGTGAAGAGGTCTTCCGCGACCGCTTCGGGCGCCGGATAGTCGATCCGGGTCTCGATCGATCGCCCGTCGTCGAACTCGATGAGGCGCTTCATGGGACGAAGCGAGTCGGGATCGAACCAGATCGTCTCGGCTCGCGGCACGGACCCTCCGCTCGGTGGGCCGGGCCATCGCAACAGGAGCTTCCGCGTCCGACGGCCATCGATCGTGTCGGGCTTGACGCGGATCTCGGCGCGGTTCGACTCGGCCCAGCGGAGCAGGGCCTCGCTGTCCTGCACGATCCCCTCGGATTCCGGGTTGTGGTGGCCGGTCGCCAGATCGGTCGACCACGCGGCGACGATCCGTCCGCGCACGTCCCAGCGAAAATCCCATCGGCGGTTGCGGACGAACACGGCGATGAGTTCATCATGGTCGCGCACTTCCTCGCGCCGGCCCTTGTCGCGGACGAACCAGGTCTCCTCGCGACGAGTCTCGAGAGGGCCGCGGTTGAGCATGACGGAATGCGACGCCGCGACCTTGCGTGCGGTCCATTCGACGGACTTCAGGAGTTCGGCCGCGTCCGCCGGGCGAGGCCGAGCGAGCAGTCCGATGGCTCCGATCAGGAACACGGCGGCGGCGGCGGCCGTGATCCTGGCCTTCCAGCCGGACAGCCGTCTTGGACGAGATCGGAAATGCTCATCCGAATCGGGGATGGTCGCCAGGCAACGGTCCAGCAGATCGTCGGGGACCGGGCCGGCATCGATCGACTGCATCCGGCGATCGAGCGGTGTCGGGACCGCAGGCTCGCCCTCCGAGAATCTCTCAACGCGCATGTTGATCCTCCTCGGCCCGGTCCCGTTCCGGATCCCAGGCCGCAAGCTTCTCCTGCAATCGACGTCGTGCGGCGAAGAACCGCCAGCGCACCACGCCGGCGGTCACGCCCTGGATTGCCCCGATCTGGTCATACGCGAAATCGTGCCAGAACCGCAGGGTGAACGCCTCGCGCAGGTCGTCGGACAACTCGATGACCGCCCGCTCGGCCGCCTCGCGGAATTCGCGATCCTCGGCCCGACTCCCGGGGGATGGGGTGTCGTCCGGGACGAACTCGGGGAATTCCTCCCGGTGGTGCCTCCGGTCGCGAGCCTGCTTGCGCCAGAGGTTCCGGCCGATCGCGTACAGCCATGTCCTCGGTGAGACATCCCGGCGGATCCGGTCGAGCGAGACCCAGAATGCCGCGAAGGTCTCCTGGGTCAGGTCGGCCGCACGGTCGGGCGAACCCGTCAGGCGACAGAACCATCGGAACAGGTCGGCATACGACGCGCGGACGAATTCCACGCGCGATGCCCGGTCGCCCAGGCCCTGTCTCCGATCGCCGTCTGACTGGTTGTCGCTCAATGGCCCCGCGCCCCCGTGGTGTCCGATAGGTTGTACCCCAATCGGTCACTTTGTTGGCGCGGGCGGGTCGGATTTCGATCCCGAGGCGGAAATGGGTCGTCGTGGGCGGTCAGGAGGAGAGAGGCTTGCCCAGTCGCTCGCGCTTGGCCTTGAGGAAGACGAGGTGATGCTCGAGGTGCTTGGTGTAGTTGACGACCATCTCGCCGAGGGTCAAGACGCCCTTCCGGTTGTGCGTCCCGGTCCGGGAGAAGGCCGCGTCGGGCAGCTTGCGGAGCACGCGGCTCCACTGCCTGCGCCCGACCTCGACCAGCGCCAGTGCATCTTCGATCGACTGGTCGTGGGGCAGGAGGCGGTCGATGTAGGCGGTCTCATCGGCGTAGAGCAGGGGGGGATTGTCTTCGGTTACGATCCGCTTCATGCGGTCGATGGCGATCTCGTCGCTGTCGGCCATGTGGATGACGATCTCCTGGATCGACCAGTCTCCGGGCCCGGGTCGGGCGATCAGGTCGTCGCGGGTGAGGCCCTGCACGGCCCTCCGCATGATGTCGCCTCCGGCGGCGAACGATTCGATCACGTCGCGGTTCATCTCGATTGGGCTCCGATGTTCGTCAAGAGGGTAAGGGAAACCAGGCTGCCGTCGGGAGGACACGCCGCGAGACCTGCCGGTTCGCTCCCAGGCAGGATGGTCGGGATGAAGGACCGGAGGCCATTCCGAGGCATCGGCCATCGTCCCGACGTCCTCATCTTCTCGCGTATCACTTCCCGAGCTATCCTATCCGGACCCGCCGTATGGCGATGGTGGGAATCACTCATCGATGAGGACCACACACGATGTCGAGCACGATCGCGCTCCTGGCCTGCCTGGCCTCGACGCTCTACATGACGGGCGTGATCGTGGTCGTCCAGGTCGTGCATTATCCCCTGTTCGAGCGGGTGGAGACGACGGCGTTCACGCGGTACCATGCCGAGCACGTCCGATTGATGACGTTCGTGGTGCTCGTGCCGATGGTCGTGGAGTTGCTGTCGAGCGCCTGGCTGGTCTTCCGGTGTCCGCACGGGGCGAGTCCCTGGCTGGCATGGGTCGGCCTGACGGCAGCGGTCGTCACATGGTTGGCGACGGCCCGACTCTCGGTCCCCCTGCATGACCGGCTCGCGCGGGGATTTCGAACCGGAAGCCCATCGCGCCCTGGTCCGAAGTAACGTAGTGCGCACCGTCGCCTGGTTCGTCCACGCGTTGGCCGTCCTGGCGATGACCGCAGGAACGCTGCACGGACGCTCCTACTGATCTGTCGTCGGGTCATCCGGATGTTCGATAGATCGAGAGCTCATCAGGCCGGTCCTACCCGGTGTTCTTGCAAGAACCCATGAATCGCAGGCTTCTTCTCCGAGGCCCGCGGGCACGCCAGTTGCCTGGAGTATCCAGGTTGTCCCTCGGGTATCGTCGATCCGAACTCGTTCTCGCAACGAAAGGGGAGGCCGTTTCGCCATGAATGCGGAAGCTTCGTTGACCGTCTCCATCGCCCACCAGCCCGACAACATCGAGAAGGCGATCACCGAGGCGCTCTCGCGTGTAGCCCTTGATGACTTCCGGGATCGCGTGGTCGCGATCAAGCCGAACGACACCACGGCGACCGAGGACGACAAGACGGCGTGCACGCAGGCGGATAGCCTGCGCGCGACGATCCGCTTCATCAAGACTCTCCACCCCAAATCGATCGTCGTGACCGGCGGCGCGGGGGCCAAGCAGACCGAGGATGTGTTTCGCGTCATGGGGTACCTGGACGTCATCAGCCAGGAGGGCGTCGAGTGGTTCGATCACAACCTGGCGCCGTTCGTCGCGGTTGACCTTCCGTTCGGCCCCCAGCGGCAGGTGATGGTCAACCCGAGGGTGCTCCAGTATGAGAAGCTCGTCTCGCTCGCCCAGCTCAAGGTCCACCGGAGCGCCACCGTGACCCTGGCGATCAAGAACATCGCCATGAGCTTCCCGGCCGCCGACTTCTACGGCCATCCGCGCGTCAGCCAGAAGCTCCATCCGCATAATATACTCCAGGACAAACATGCGTTCCTGGTGGGGATGCTGATGCGATTCCCGATCGACCTGTCGATCGTCGTCGGCCATCCGGCGATGATCGGCACCGGGCCCATCGGCGGGAAGCCGATCGAGACCGGGCTGGTGATCGCCGGCCGGAACCCCGTCTCGGTCGACACCGTCGGCGCATTCCTTCTCGGTTTCGAGACTCTGGGCGTGCAGCACCTCCATCAGGCCGTCCAGCTCGGCCTCGGAACGCCCTACACCAACCCCGAGAAGGAGGGCTCACCCGGCCGGCTGAAGCTCGTCGGCATGCCGATCGAAGAGGCCGCCAAGATCTTCCAGCGCGCCGCCTATGGCCAGGTCTTCCCGTCCTTCGAGTGAGCCGGTTCGCGCCGGGGCCGATCGCGTCGCAATGGTCACCGCCGGTCCCGTGCGTCGGCTACGAGCAGGATCGGGGATGGTTGTCCGGTTCGCGCTCGGCGCCCTTCCGGACTTTCGTCTCGGTCGGGATCTCGGCCAGCCAGGCTCGCAGTCGCGTCGCCCGCTCGGTCCGGCCGGCGGCCTCAGCGGCCCGGCGCATTTCGGCCAGGTTCATGGCCCCGGGAATCGTCCTCGCGAAGCGGCGGGCTCGCTCGACCTCGTCGGGCTCCAACGCGATCCCGGTTCGGCTCGATCCCGAAATGAGTCCGCGCCGGGCTCCAGATGGCGTTGAGCTTGCCGACGATCCGCGTGACGTCGGCATCGCAGAGCTTGCAGTCGGCCAGCTCCAGGTCGCGCGACTGGAGGATGTGGATGCAGAGCGGGACGATCAGGGACTCCTCGCGGGCGGGCGGTTGGTTCTCGACTCACCCCGATTCCGATCCGATTCCCATCGAGGCGATCCCGATGGCGAGGACCAAGCAAGAGGTCGTCATGTCGTCTGCTCCTGATTCTTGGTGCGCGATCCGTCCCACCCTCGGCCAGGGTGGAATGATTCGATTCGGGAGAGCCAACGACCGATGTTATAGAAGATCAGGATGCGACGCGACAGGGATCCGCGCGGCCGGGATGATCCGGCAAGGGCAGGAGGACGACCCGATGAGACGGTTGGGAACCGCGGCGGTCGCCGTAGTATTGATTCTGGCGATGTCCGCGGGGGCTTCGGCACAGCCCCCGACCGCACCGGCGATCGAGGCGCCGCCTCCCCGCGACGCGACTCCACCGACCCCGCCCACCTACACATTGACGCTCCAGACTCGTCACGCATGCGTGACGCCCCGTGCGCAAAAACTGGCGCGGGCGGAGGGAGGGACTATCGATGTGACCCTGGCGGCGCAGAATACCATATCGGCGATCCTGACGGGGACCGTGGCGGCGAATAGTTACCTCGGTTGTACGGGCACCGCCACCGAGACTTTCCAGTTGATCCAGGATTTCGAGGTCAACTGTTCGGATCCCGACGTACAGACTGTCGCACTGACCCTCGAGACGTCCCTGGCCGGCTTTGTCCGCAGCAAGGGGCGGGCAGGGGCCTGCATGCGACGGGCGGAGGTGAGCGTGACGTCCGCCGCGCAGCCCGGCATACCGATGGCACAGTCCTATCCTGTGCTCAGCGTGGAAGGGACGGGCGGCCAGCTCTGCAACCAGCACCTCCCTCCCCTGGAAGCGCGCAACATGCCGCTGGGAAAGTATATCCTGGTGGCCACATTCGTCCTCGACGCTCGGGGCAGCGGCGTCTGCGACGCTCACGCCGTCGCCGACTTCTCGCCGGATACTTCGCTGCCGGCGGATTGGGTCCGGACTCGGGATCCATTCCAGGGTGTCTCCAAGAAGTCGTTCGGCTTCACGGCTTCCTTGACGGCGACGGCGCCTCCTCCTCCCGTCGACTCGTCCACCGCGGGACTCCACCGGGATGGCCCCTCCCCGACGTCGGAATCCTCCCTCGCGTCGGGCGGCCTGGCCGACGGGAGGCGACGGACTCCCACGCCTTGATCGGCCCTGGGCGGAAGGGACGGAGCCGCTCGGCCGGGCCGGCGCGGACCCCATTCGAGGCACGGCCCCATAATATTTCATCAAAATAGATAAAATTGTTCGTCTAAGTTTGCTGAGCTATCGGCGACAGGCGTGCCGCGTGAGATCGAGGCGACGAGTGCCCGCAAATGTCTCGGCCGAACCCCGATCATCATCATCGGCGCATCAACTAGTTAATTCGGATTCGGAGTCGATACGGATAATTCTTAAAGAATTCGGTCGATATTTTCTTTCAGTACCGACTTCACAAGGATGGAGTGCGGGCTTATCATAGCCTTTCGTCGGATCGGGCACTCCCCGGTCGATGTCTTGCCAGGTCGCATCCCAAGCTCCTCTCGCAGGTCTCCCTCCTCTCCCAAGGCGACCGCGCGGGATGCGGTTCTTCTCAGCCTCCTTCTCGTGCAAGATTTTTCCTTCATCATCGAGTTTCTTCATGGCAAACAATTCGCTTTCGCCGATGAGTCGTCGTGGACTTTTGCGGTTGGGCATCGTCGTCGGGATGCTCGGCGTAGCCGGCTGCAGCGATGGTGAAACGGCCAAGAAGGTGGAAACGCCCCCCGTCGAGGGCGGGGGGCGTTCCCGGCTGGGCAAGATGGAAGAGAAGGCCAAGGAGGTCGTGGCCAAGAAGAAGTAGTCGTCGCATCGTCCATCCCTCCACAGCCACCACGTCGGTCTCGGCGGAGTGCACTGGGAGTTTCCTCATCGAATCGTCACCCAACTCGCCTGAAGGGAGAGATCTCATGCAATCCATCGTTCGTCGCAAGTCGAATCGCGGCTTCACGCTGATCGAGCTGCTGGTCGTCATCGCCATCATCGCCGTCCTGATCGCCTTGCTGTTGCCCGCGGTCCAGGCCGCCCGCGAGGCGGCCCGACGCGCCCAGTGCACCAACAACCTCAAGCAGATCGCCTTGGCCGCCATGAACTACCATGACCAGCAGGGTACGTTCCCGGTCGGGATCATGCTGAAGCCCGACATCATCTTCGGTTATACGTTCGTCGAGGATCAGAGCACGTTCGTCTCCATGCTCGGGCAATTCGACCAGATGCCGCTGTACAATGCCATGAACTTCAGCCGGAGCATCTACTCCGGCCCGAATAGCACCGTGTATCAGACCGGGCTTACCTCGCTCTGGTGCCCGAGCGACGGCCAGATCGCCGGCAAGCGGAGCAGCTTCGGCGCTTACGGCGACAATCCGAACTTGATCGTGGCCTACACCAGTTACTCGGCCGCGACCGGGACGTGGCATCCCGAGATCCTCTACTATTGCGGCGTCGCTGCTCCCCTGCAGATGTCATCGTGCCCCGCGTTCACGACGATCGAGAGCACGATGAACGGTGTCTTCCACTTCCTGCCCTCCTCGATCGCCTCGATCACCGACGGGACGAGCAACACGATGCTCTACAGCGAGAAGGCCAACGGCCTGTTCACGGCGGCGGACTCGCTCTGCTTCAACTGGTGGGGCGACTGCGTATCGGGCGACACGAACTACTCGACCTTGTACCCGATGAACGCGTTCAAGAAAATCCCTCGGGTCTCCGAGGAATACGACGACTCGTGGGTCGAGGGCGCGTCGAGTTTCCATCCGGGCGGATGCAACTTCGCCTTCGCCGACGGCTCGGTGCATTTCCTCAAGGAATCGATCAGCTCGTGGCCGTTCAACCCGGCGACGGGATTCCCCCTCGGCGTGACCGACAACAAGCCCGGCTTCGTCGTGGCGGCGGGGACGCAGATCGGCGTCTACCAGAAGCTGTTGAACCCGGAACCTCGGTGAAGTCATCAGCTCCGACGCATATTGATCCGGATCGCAGACCTACTCCCGAGTTATCGAGGCGCCCCCGGCCGGAAACACGTTTCCCGGCCGGGGGCCTTCTCTTTTGGGGGCGGCGGGAATACCCGGACGGATCGGTTGACGGATTCGATTGAATCGACCCGGCGTACCCCGCCGGTATGGCGTGACGTGACGAGAGTAGCGGAGGTATCGAACTGCCCAGTGATCGGCCCTCAGGTAAGAAGTCCAGACCGCACCGAGCGCAATCATCTCTCGACGTCCTCTCGCTGGATATAGCTGATCGTTAATTCATCAGTCCTTCGCGGATATCCGAAGCAGGGGCGCGGGCGACCCGGCGACATCATCATCCGGTCACGGCTTACTAATAAATTCAGAGATGGCGTCATCACGATCATTTCTTGAAAAATTCGGCCAACATTTTTTTTGTGATGCCTTCCCAGCGACTGCCATGGGAATTATCATGATCGTCGCCTAGTGATTTCGTTTCGATGTCTTGCTAACGCACGAGACAGGTCGCTGCCGCAGATTCGCGTTCGGTTCTTCCTCTTCTCCCGAGGTGACCGCATGCGATGGTTCGTCGTTCGGACTCATTCCGTTCCGCTGTCATCCTTCATCTTGAGTGAGTGCATGGCAAACAATTCGCTTTCGCCATCGAGCCGTCGTGGATTCTTGCGGCTTGGCGTAATCGCCGGGTTATTCGGCATGACCGGTTGCGAGGAGGAGGGGGCCGTCAAGAAGATCGAGACTCCGGCCGCCCCCGGAGGGGGTCGCAACCGGCTCCAGAAATTGCAGGAGAAGACGGAGAACCTGCCCACTCCGAAGAAGAAGAAGTAGTCCATGCATCGCCGATCTCGTCGCTCGTTTTCGCGAGTCCATGCGGAGACATCCGATCATTACGTCACACGATCCATCACAATTCGTCCGGAGAGAGAACCCGCCCATGCACCAAGAACCCCGCCGCAACTCGACCCGCGGCTTCACCCTGATCGAGCTCCTGGTGGTCATCGCGATCATCGCCGTCCTTATCGCACTCTTATTGCCGGCAGTCCAGGCGGCCCGCGAAGCGGCCAGGCGTGCCCAGTGCACCAACAACTTGAAGCAAATCGCCCTGGCGGCCCAGAACTACCATTCGTCGATCGGGTCGTTCGCGATTGGCATCCCGATCAAGCCGGATATTATCTATGGCTACGCCTGGATCGAGGACCAGAGCACGTTCGTCTCGATGCTCGGCCAGTTCGATCAGCAGCCGTTGTATAATGCCATGAATTTCAGCCGGAGTATTTACTCGGGCCCCAACAGCACGGTGTATGCGACCGGCCTCAGCCCGCTCTGGTGCCCCAGCGACGGCCAGATCGCCGGCAAGCGGCTCAGTTTCGGCGTATATGGCGACAATCCGAGTCTCACGGTCGCTTTCACGAGCTATGCGGCCTGCTCCGGCACCTGGTTGCCCCAGATGTACACGCACTGCTCCGTCGTCGCTCCACAAAACATGTCATCGTGCGCACTCTTCCAGCCGATCAACAGCACGATTAATGGAGTCTACCTCTTCTGTTCGTCAGTGACTATCGCGGGCATCACCGACGGCACGAGCAATACGATCATGTACGGCGAACATGCCAACGGCAGGTTCACGACGGGGGACTCCGCCTGCTTCAACTGGTGGGGCGATGCCTTGTCGTTCGACACGAATTTCTCGACCCTCTATCCGATGAACCCCTTCAATAAGATCGCGAACCAGGCGAACGGGTCGTCGGGGGATGGCAGCGACGGACAAGCCGATCCCTGGGTGGATGCCGCGTCGAGTTTCCACCCCGGCGGCGCCAACTTCGCCTTCTGTGATGGTTCGGTCCGATTCCTCAAGGATTCGATCAGTAGCTGGGCGTACAATCCCGCGACGGGCTTGCCCATGTCGGTCAGCTACAACGGCGCCGGCATCTACAGTCTCCTCCCCGGCGCAACCCCGGGCGTCTACCAGAAGTTGTCGACCCGCGCCGGCGGCGAGGTGATCAGCTCGGATCAGTATTGAGCCACCTTCACGAGTGATTCTTGCTCATCGTTCATGCCCCGGCCTCGGACATCCCAGGGCCGGGGTCCTCTCATCCCACACCATCACCATTTCCCTCTGTCTAGAGGACCTTCATCCCTGTGCGGAATTCCACGGGGGTCATTACCGGCCGGCCATCGACCGTAGATCAACATTCGAAGGGAATCTGCTGGCGGACTCCCGCCGAGATCGGGTATCTTGACTGGAGGGGGCACCGCCTGAGCGATCGAGTTGGTTATCGCCATGCTCCCTGTCGTCCGGGCTTGAGCCATGCGGATCGAGGGCGGGAACCACTCTGGCGGCGGCTTGAATGTCGATCATGTATCGGAGACACTCGAGAGTGTGGTGGGTTCCGGCGAGCCTCTTGACTCTGGCCGTTGCCACGACCGCCGCAGCCGTCGATCTCCCGGGCTCGGACAAGACGAAGCCCGTGGATTACGCGGGCCAGATCAAGCCGATCCTAACGCGACACTGCGTGTCCTGTCACGGCGCGGTGAAAGCTCGAGGGAACTTGAGGCTGGATACGGCCGCTTTCGCCCTCAAGGGGGGGAAAGCCGGACCGGTCATCCTTCCGGGCCATGGCGAGGAGAGTCCGCTGATTATCTCCGTCCTCGGCGAGGGCGCCGCCGAGCGGATGCCCTTGAATCGTCCGCCGCTGGGTGACCCCGAGATCGCGCTCCTGCGGGCCTGGATCGACCAGGGAGCCAGCGGGGTGATCGAAGAACGGCCGGGCGTGCCGCCCGCGGCGACCCACTGGGCATTCGTGCCCCCGAGGCGGCCGGCGGTGCCCGATGTCCGTCCGTCGGGCTGGGTACGCAATCCGATCGACCGCTTCATCCTGGCGAGGCTCGATCGGGCCGGCCTGGCGCCGTCTCCCTCGGCCGAGCCGGCGACCTTGCTGCGACGGGTCAGCCTGGACGTCGTCGGCCTACCTCCGACGCCCGAACAGGTCGAAAGCTTCCGGTCCGAGACATCCTCGGATTCCTATGATCGCATCGTCGATCAATTGCTGGCCTCGCCCCATTTCGGCGAGCGATGGGCTCGACCCTGGCTCGACCAGGCGCGTTATGCCGACTCCAACGGCTATAACATCGACGCCCCACGTTCGATCTGGAAATATCGCGACTGGGTGATCGCGGCCTTCAACGCCGATCTGCCTTTCGACCGTTTTGCGATCGACCAGATCGCCGGCGACCTGCGACCCGGCGCGACGTTCCCGCAGCGGATCGCCACCGGATTCCACCGGAATACGCAGATCAACCAGGAAGGGGGGATCGATGCCGAGCAATTCCGCATCGAGTCGGTCGTCGACCGCGTCAACACGACCGGCACGGTCTTCCTCGGGCTGACGATCGGCTGCTCGCAATGCCACGATCACAAGTACGACCCGATTAGCCAGCGCGACTATTACCGATTCTTCGCCTTCTTCAATAACGCGAACGAGCCCGAGCTGGAGATCGCCACCCCGGCCGAGCTGGCCCGCAGGCGAGCCATTCGCGACGAGATCGATCGGTTTCACCGCGACCTGATCGGACGTCACTCGGACCTGGACGAGCACGAGCGTCGCTGGGAGGCCACGATCACGCTCGAATTCACCCAGGCCCAGGAGCCCGAAGTCAGGCTGGCATTCGACACGCCGCGCGAGAAACGGACGCAGCCCCAGCGTCGTGCATTGGTCGAGCTGATGATGGCCGCGGATCCGGCGTTCGCGTCCGAATACGCCAGGCTCAAAGGGCTCCGCGCCGCGGAGCCGAAGTTCGTCACGACGATGGTCGTCGCCGAGCGTCCGGGCCCTCCGCGCGAGACCTTCGTGCATATTGGCGGCGATTTCACCCGCAAGGGCGATCGCGTCGATCCGGGAGTCCCGGGCGTCTTGCCCCCGATGGCAGGCGACAGCCAGGGGACGAATCCGGATCGCATGGATCTGGCCCGATGGCTCGTGGACCGTCGCAATCCGATGACGGCGCGCGTGGTGGTCAACCGGATCTGGCAGACCTATTTCGGCCGCGGGCTGGTCGAGACCGACAACGATTTCGGGACCCAGGGCACGCCCCCGAGCCATCCCGAGCTGCTCGACTGGCTGGCCTGCGAGCTGATGGAACGCGACTGGAGCCTCAAGGCCATCCATCGGCTGATCGTGACCTCGGCGACCTACCGCCAGGCGTCGCGGATTCGTCCCGAGGGACAGGCGGTCGACCCCGACAATCGCCTGTTGTGGCGCCAGTCCCGGCTCCGCCTGGATGCGGAGCTCATCCGCGACGAGGCACTCTCCGCCGGCGGACTCCTGACGCCGATCATCGGCGGCCCGAGCGTCTTCCCGCCCCAGCCCGAGGGCGTCATGAACTTCGGCCAGATGCGGCGTCCCTGGCGGGCCGATACCGGCCCGAACCGGTACCGGCGAGGGCTCTACACTTTCTTCTGGCGCCGACCCCGCACCCATTCCTGACGACCTTCGATGCGCCCGGCGGCGTGCAGACCTGCACGCGAAGGCTGCGGTCCGACACGCCGCTTCAGGCGCTGACCCTGCTCAACGATCCGGCTTTCTTCGAGATCGCGGGCAGCCTCGCCGCCAGGATCCTCGAGGATTGTCCCGATCCGGCGACCGATCGCGATCGGCTTCGTCATGCGTTCGTGCTCTGCCTGGGGCGTCCTCCGGCGGATCGAGAGGTTGAGACGCTGCAAACCGTCCTGGTCCAGGAACGTGCGGAGTCCCAGGGTCGCGGGATGCGGATTGTCCCCGTGTCACCGGAATGGGTGACGGTCGCCCGGGTGCTCCTGAATCTCGATGAGTTCGTGACGCGCGAGTGACCTGTGTGGGGAGTCATCGATCGGCCATGAGCGACGATTTCGACCAGAGGCAGGCACGGGTACGGGCGTTGCGCGAGCGGACCCGCCGGCATTTCTTCGCCGACTGCGGGATCGGGCTGGGGGCGATGGCGCTTTCCTCGCTCCTCGGCGACGTCCGCACGGCCGCAGCCGCGGAGCGTGATTCCGGCCCATCGCGCACCTCGACGAGGGGCCATGGGGTCGCCGCCGAGAGTCCGATGGTGGCGCGCTCCGGGCATTTCCCGGCGAGGGCTCGGAGCGTCATCTACCTGTTCATGGCGGGCGGTCCGAGCCAGCTCGAATTGTTCGACTACAAGCCCCGGCTCCAGGAGTACAGCGGACGGCCGATACCGGACTCCTTCATCGAGGGTCGGCGGTTCGCGTTCATGGATATCTTCACCAAGGAGCATCCCAGGCTACTTGGGACCGTCCGGAAATTCGCGCGGCATGGGGAGTCGGGCGCGTGGGTCTCGGAGTTGCTGCCGCACCTGGCCGGCGTGGTGGACGACCTGACATTCGTCAAGTCTGCCGCCACCGACGTCTTCAACCACGCGCCGGCCAAGTTGTTCGCCAACACGGGCAGTGTGCAGTTCGGCCGGCCGAGCATGGGCTCCTGGGTCACCTACGGGATCGGCAGCGAATCCGCAAACTTACCCGGCTTCGTCGTCCTGCAATCCGGGCCGCGCGGGCCGCGCGGCGGAGCGGTCAATTGGGGTAGCGGGTTCCTCCCTTCATCGCACCAGGGCGTGCCGCTCCGCCCCGGAGCCGAGCCGATCCTGAACATGGCCACGCCGCCGGGCATCTCGCGCGACCGTCAGCGTCGGACGATCGAGGCGGTCACGGCGTTGAATCGATCGCACTTGGACGTCACGGCCGACCCCGAGATCGCGACGCGGATCGCCGCATACGAGGTCGCCTTCCGGATGCAGGCTAGCGCCCCGGAGCTGATCGATCTGCGCTCGGAGACTCCCGCAACGCTCGCAATGTACGGCGCCGAGCCGGGTCAACCGGGCTTCGCCACCAACTGCCTGCTCGCCCGGCGGCTGGTCGAGCGGGGCGTGCGATTCGTCCAGCTCTACCACACCGATTGGGATCACCACGGCGTCCCGGGTCAAACCCTCACGGGCGACCTGGATCGCGTCTGCCGGGACATCGACCGGCCTTGCGCGGCCCTGATCAAGGACCTCAAGTCCCGCGGGCTGCTCGATTCGACGCTGGTGGTCTGGGGCGGCGAGTTCGGCCGCACGCCGATGGGCGAGATCCGCGAGACGGTCGGCCGCAATCATCACATCGACGCGATGACGACCTGGATGGCGGGCGGGGGCGTCAAGTCGGGATTCACGCTGGGCGAGACCGACGAGTTCGGCTTCGCCCCCGTCGCGGATTGCGTCCACATGCATGACCTCCATGCGACGATCCTCCACCTCCTCGGCCTCGACCACACCCGGCTGACCTTCCGCTCCCAGGGTCGGGACTTCCGGCTGACCGATGTCGCCGGTCAGGTCATCAGGAAGCTGCTGGTGTGAGGCGATCCAAGACCCGGTTCGTGGGCCAAGATGCATGTCCTTCGATTTCAAAGATCATCCGGAGTAAGCCCAGTGTGCCTGGCGATCCGGGCGAGCATCCGCGGACCGATCTCCTCCCCATCGTGGAAAGCGAAGACGAAATCGGGCCAGTCGGGTCGTTCCAGAATGCGATGTGAACCACCTCTCTGGCGTTTGATGGTCCAGCCGATCCGCAGCAAGGCCGACAAGACATCTCGGGCTTTCACAGATGGCCATTGGCTCATTGCGATACCAGGAACAGCTCACCCATCTCGGGCACGGGTTCGCCGTGCTCGATGCGGTCGGCCAGGACTCGCAGGGACAGCGCCTTCGCCTTGGCGATCGCATCATCCTGGGTTTCGCCATAGACCAGAACTCCTGGGAGTTCCAGCACTTCGGCGATCCAACGGCTATCGTCTTCGCGATCAAGATTGACAGTCAAGCACATGTATTCCTCTCCGTGATGACCGTTCGGCTATCCTGATCGAGACCAAGCCCGGCTGTACGGTCGCCGTCGCCGTTCACGGCAGCTTCTCTAACATAGCCGGCAGAGCGCGACATGGCCAGCCCGCGAGGATCATCAGAGAGAGCCGCTAGCGATCCGGCATCTGGGAGCGGAACCATCGGACGAGCGTCTCGCGTTTCGGCGAGTCGAATCCCAGGAGCGTCTCGAACGCACGGCGCACCGCGTCGAGATCTCCTTGTTTGAGATGGCACTGGACGAGCCACTTCCTGACCTCGACGGTCGTCGGATTGAGTCGAAGAGACTCCTTGCAGGACTGCGTGGCGACGCGCCAATCGCCGGTGAGCATCGCGACGCGTGCCAGCTCGGCGTGATAGTCCGATCGCCATGGGTTGATGGCGATGGCCTTTCGCCAGTAGTCCAGGGCCTCCTTGCGACGCCCGGCGCGGAAGGCGAGGTTGGCCGCCCCGGCCATCGCCGTCTCTCGGGTCGGGTCCCTGGAGATCGCGGCCAGGTAGGCACTGAATCCCTCCTCGGCCCGACCGAGCACGCCGAGGGCATCCCCCTTGCTTTCCCATGCGGGCGGGTCATCCGGCCTCGATGCGAGGGCGGACTCGAGCAGGGCGAGCGCCATCGTTGCGCCGGCCCGACCGTCGCGCGCCACGGCGATCCCGCGGTCGCGCTCGGAGTCGACGCGGCCCCGGTCATCCAGCAAGTCCGCGTGGAAATTCACGAGCGAACGGATCAGGCTCTCGGTTAATCGTTCCTGGGGCAGCGATTCCGCACCGATCGCGACATTCCTCGGGATGCGATGATCGGTGGTCGCGAGGTGGGGATTGTTGGACGTCCCGGACTGGGCCATGTGGCAGGCGGTGCAGTCATCGCCCGGTTGTCGTTCCAGCCGGACCTTGACCGAGAGCGTGCATCCCCGCTCGGCGTGACAATCCAGGCATCGCTCCCGGTAGTAGGCCGCCTTCTCCTCGTTCGCCAGGTGCTGATGCGGATCGTGACATGAGATGCAACCGAGCCGTCCTTCGCTGGCGCGGAAGCAACGGCTCTCGTGCATCTGCTCGACCTGTCCACCGAAGCGATTGTTGGCCGCACCGGAGGGCGTCACGAACGCCGACCAGAAGCTCTGGAATGGCAATCCCGGTCGATAATCTTCGCTCTGGAGGCCGGCATGCACGGCCCGCCGACGGCCGATCAGGTGGCATTGTTCGCAGACGGCATCGCGAAGCGTCGGTTGCAGCTTCGCCGGGTTGACGATCGTCAGGTCCGTGCCATCGACCGGGCTGGGGCGCCGGACGTGGAGCTCGCCGGGCCCGTGACAGCGCTCGCAGCCGATCGCGTGGCCGTGAAAGATCGGCTCCCGGAACCGGTTGACCGTCCCGGCCACGCGCTCCACGCGATTCGCATGGCAGTAGAGGCAGTCGGCGAGGATCGGCCGATTGAAATGTCGGTTCCGCTCCTCGTAGCCCGGAGAAAGTCCCCACCGTCGTTCGCGGATATACCAGGTGATCGGCGACTCTAAGAGATAGCCTCCGCGATCGATCAGGAACGAGATCGCCTGCTTCCCGGAGCCGAGGACATACCGGACTTCCGCCTCGCTCTCGGCGATGATTCGCCAGGAGGCATCCCGCCGCTCCTCCCGGTGAACGACCCGGCCCGCCACCTCCTCGACGGAATAAAGAAGTCGCTGGGCTTCGAATCGCGACGGTCCAGAACCGACAGCGGGGGCCGACGCGATCGGCGACAGCGATCGGCCCATCGGGTGACGAGAATAGGACTCGCCGATCTCTGCATGGCAGCGCAGGCAGGCGGCGTCTCCGACATGCTTCACTCCCGATCGCGTATTGAGATAAGGCGAACATCCTATGATTTTGTGAGCATAATTTTAGCGCGACGTGTCCCATACGAGTATGGCCAGGGAGGAGGCCACCACCATCGAGACCAGTGACAGGCGACGGAGCCTCAGGCTTCGAGGCGTCCGGGGCGCGGAGAGGGATGTGGGCGCGCGGTCCATGTGTGTATCCCGATCATTGACGAACCACCCCAGGCTGGTTCCTCGGGCGTCGAGGGCGCATCCGCTCGACGAAGCGCGTAATTTTAATCTCAATCGTGCGCGGATTCCAAGCCCCATCAAGATTCTTGACGTCTTTTAATTCGCTCGTTTTCGGCGATATGACTGTTGGATCATTTTGGCGCCCCCGCGGACTCGGGGCCGGATAGGCAAGGCCCGCTTGTTGCAATCCTGCCGACGCCTCTGGACGGATCGACCTCGAAGCCCGTGACCACGGTCTCACGACCGTGGTCACGGGTTACGATCTCGTCTGATGGTGGTGTTCCGCGAGGCAAGACCGGATCGAAACCCCGTCCCGCTTGGCATTTTTCCCTCCACGAGATTATCCTCTGGTTAAGACCACATGCGAGCAAAGGGGCGATCGCGCGGGCCTCGGTCGTCCGATTGAGATGAGACGAACGAGTCCCAGGGCCTCGGATTGCTGAAGGAGACTCCTGTTGAGCTGGCACGCGACGACGATCCTATCGGTGCGCAAGGGAGACCGGGTGGCGATCGGGGGGGATGGCCAGGTCACGCTCGGGACGCAGGTCATGAAGTCCGATGCGGTCAAGATCCGCAAGCTGCTCGAAGGCCAGGTCCTGGTCGGGTTCGCCGGCTCGGCGGCCGACGGGTTCGCGCTCCTGGAGCGGTTCGAGGGGAAGCTGAAGGACTATCCCAACAACGTGCCCAGGGCGGCGACCGAGCTGGCCAAGCTCTGGCGGACCGACCGGATGCTGCGGCGGCTCGAGGCGGTGCTGGTCGTGGTCGACTCGCGGTACAGCCTGATGCTGACCGGCTCGGGCGACGTGATCCAGCCGAGCGACGGCATCCTGGCGACCGGCTCGGGCGGCGGCTACGCCCTGGCGGCGGCCCGGGCGCTGATCGGCCACTCGGGGCTCTCGGCCGCCGAGATCGTCCGCGAGTCGCTGGCGATCGCGGGCGGGATCGACATCTACACGAACTTGAACCTGACGGTGGAGGAACTGCCGTGTCAGACCACGAGCAAGAGCGCGAGTTGACCCCACGGCAGATCGTCGCCGAGCTGGATCGCGACATCGTGGGACAGGCCGACGCCAAGCGCGCCGTGGCGATCGCCCTGCGGAATCGTTGGCGGCGACGCCAGCTCGCCGAGGACGTCCGCCAGCAGGTGACGCCCAAGAACATCATGCTGATCGGGCCGACCGGCGTCGGCAAGACGGAGATCGCCCGACGGCTGGCCATGCTCGTCGGCGCCCCGTTCGTGAAGGCCGAGGCGACCAAGTACACCGAGGTCGGCTACGTCGGCCGGGACGTCGAGGGCCTCATCCGCGACCTGGTCGAGGCGGCGATCGTCCTGGTGCGCAACTCCGAGCGTCAGCGAGTGGAGGAGCAGGCCAAGGTCCGGGTCGAGCAGCGGCTGCTCGACCTCCTCCTGCCGCCATCGACCCCCGCGACGCCCTGGCCGGAAGGCGAATCGCCGCCGTCAGGAGAGGCCACCGACCGTCGACAGCGGTCGCGAGACAAGATGCGCACCCGCCTGGCCGCCGGCGAGCTCGACGACCGCGAGGTCGAGATCACATTCCCCGGCCGGTCGATGGCGCCAGTCTCGATCCTGGGCGCCGGCAATTTCGAGCAGATGGAGATGGATCTCCAGAATATGTTCGAGAAGATCATGCCCAAGCCGACCCAGACGCGTCGGTTGACGATCCGGCAGGCGCGGCCGATCCTGCTCCAGCAGGAGGTCGAGGGCCTGATCGACCCCGAGAAGATCAGCCAGGCCGCGGTCACCCTCACCGAGGAGTCGGGCATCGTCTTCATCGACGAGATCGACAAGGTCACCAGCGACGAGGGTTCTAGCCGAGGCCCGGACGTCTCGCGCCAGGGCGTCCAGCGCGACCTGCTGCCGATCGTCGAGGGGACGACCGTCAACACCAAGCACGGGCCGGTCAAGACCGACTACATCCTGTTCATCGCCGCCGGGGCGTTCCACCGCTCCAAGCCGTCGGACCTGATGCCCGAGCTCCAGGGCCGGTTCCCGATCCGCGTCGAGATGCACGACCTGACCCGCGACGATTTCGCGCGGATCCTCCGCGAACCTCGAGTCTCGCTGATCCGCCAATATCAGGCACTCCTCTCCACCGAGGGGATCACGCTCGAGTTCGCCGACGCCGCCATCGAGGTGATGGCCGACCTGGCCTTCCAGGTGAATCGATCGACCCAGAACATCGGCGCTCGTCGGCTTCATACGCTCCTGGAGCGCGTCGTCGAGGATCTCAGCTTCAACGCCCCCGATCGCGAGGAGAAGCACGTCATCATCGACGAGGCCCTGGTCCGCGAGCGCCTCGAAGCCCTCTCGAAGGATGAAGACCTCAGCCGGTTCATCCTGTAGCGTGGCTCGATGGATGGCCGGTCGCAGGCCGATGAACTTGCCGGAATCGCGACCGGGTCATAAGATCACCATGGAAGCGAGGATGCCGGACGGCCATCGCGATCGAGGAGACCGATATGAATAAACCACCCGAAACATTCCCTGTCCCGACGGACAAGCCGGCCGAGCTCGTCCCGGCATTCTCCGCCGAGGGATCATCCTTGGTGAAGGAATCGGGTGCCACGCAGAAGGCTGAGGGCCGAGGTGATGGACCCCGGGTCGTCTTTCGCGATGGCGAGGCCTACTTGGAAGGGTGCGACCTCCCTATCTGGCGGCTGGAGATGGCCCGCCGCGCCGGCTGTAGCCCGGCTTCACAGTTCAAACTCTTCCCAACGCTGACACCCGAGGGCCTCGACCTGGCTTTCGCGTACGCCGAAGAACACCGCAAGGAATTCGACCCCCTGATCCGGTATCACAGCGGCGCCGATGTCCCTCCCGAGGATGAGGGTGACGACGAAGACGACGAGGCTTTCGAGGCCGAGCTCGAGGCGATGCTCGAGAGGGACGCCGAGTTGTTCCGTCGTCTTGCACAATGAAGTACCTCAGCGTCGAACTGGTACTCCGAATCCATGCCCGCGTGATCGACCAATCCGGCGGCGATCCGGGCGTGCGGGATCTGGGCCTACTCGATTCGGCGGTGGCCCAGCCGCGTGCCGGTTTCGGTGGCAAGGATCTCTATCCAGAGCCGGCCGACAAGGCGGCGGCATTGGCTTTCTCGCTGGTGATGAACCATCCCTTCGCGGACGGCAATAAGCGAACGGGCTACGCGGCCATGATGATGTTCCTGAGCCGCAACGGCTACACGATCAAGGCATCGATCGACGAACGGGAGTCGATTTTCCTGCAATTGGCGGCCGGTGATCTGGACCGTGAGACGTTTGTGACATGGGTCCATGATAGGATCATCCGGAATTGATCGGAGACTCTATCCGGCGAGTCTCTGGTACGTATCCACACGATCAAGAGAGGCGACCGGACGATGCCCCGATCAGGATGCCGTCCGCACCGTTGCGGCGCCTTGGAGGTCAACGAGGACCCGGCGGATGCGATGGTCGGCAACCTCGACGACGTTGAACAGGACGCCGTCCATGCTGAAGGTATCGCCCGGCTCGGGGACGCGTCCCAGGGCGTGGAACGCCAGGCCGCCGACGGTCAGGTATTCGGCGTCGGTGGGCAGATGCAGACCCAGCCGTTCGTTGAGGGCTTCGACCGGCAAGGTCGCGTCGACCTCGTATCGCGAATCGCCCAGCTCGCGGATCGGGTCGTCCGGGGTGGGGATGTCGTGCTCGTCGTCGATCGTGCCGACCAGCTCCTCGAGCATGTCCTCCAGCGTGACGAGTCCCGCCACGCCTCCGTATTCATCCAGGACGATCGCGATCTGTCGGCGCTGGGTGCGGAGCTCTTCCAGGAGCTCGAAGGCGTTCTTGGTCTCCGGCACGAAATAGGCGGGCCGGACCAGTTTGCGAGGATTGACCGCAGACAGGCTCTTGACCTCGATCATGCGGGCGAAGAGATCCTTGACGTAGAGAATGCCCACGATGTCGTCGTGATTGGCGCCGAAGATCGGGATGCGGCTCAGGCCCGTCTGTCGGAAGGTAGCGGCCGCGACCTCGGCGGTGACCGTCGCGGGCAGGGTCGAGATCAGCGGCCGAGGCGTCATGATCTCGGATACGTCTCTCCGCGTCAGCTCGACGGCATGCTGGAGCAGCTCACGGGCCGACTCGGGCAGCTCCGGCTCGTCGTCCTCCGAGACTTCTTCCTCGCTGGGGATCTCGACTTCGACGCTCGCGGGGCGATGGGGGGTCTCCAGGCGTCCGGCGGACCATTCCACGAGCCACTCGACCTGGCGGAGTCCGAACGTCAGCGGCAGCGCCAGGGCGCGGATCAGGCCCGAGGCCGGCCAGGTGACGTCGATGATCGACTCGGCGAAGACCTTGCCGATCACCCCGGCCAGGACATACCCCAGCAGCCCGATCGTCAGGACCATCAAGAGCAGCCATTCGACTCGCGGCGGAGTCGCCAACTGGCAGACGCCCATCCCGACCAGGGCCGAGAGGAGCAGTCCGGTCAAGACGGCCAGCGTCTCGGCGCTGCGCTCGGTCCGTTGATCGAGATGCGCCACCTCATCGGCTCGATCGGGCCGGCCCCGCTCGCGGCAACGTTCCTCCAGGAGGCTCGGCGAATACGACCGGAGTGCCTTGGTCAGCGCGATCGCATAGAGATGCAACGCCAGGACGGACAGGCCCACCGCCAGGATTCCGGCCACGTTCAATGCGATCACGGGCAAGCCCCCCGATCCTGGAGGAGTGGGGAGTGGTCGGTGGGCAGTGGGCAGTCAGGCGAGAAGATCGGGGCGGATGGACTCATCCTCTCCTCCCCGCTATCGACTTCCCATGGCTCGGCCGCAACCTTGCCCGTCTCGTGAATCCGATCGCTGCCCACTCCCCACTCTCCACTCCCCACTCTCCACGGATTCGTATATCCGAACTGTGTCAAGATTTCGTCCTCACGCCGACGCATTTCCGCCGCGTCCGCCCCGGTCGAGTCGTCATAGCCGCAAAGGTGCAACAGGCCGTGGACAATATAGAGCGCCAGCTCATCCCGCGGCGTCACGCCGTCCTCGGCGGCCGCCGCGACGGCCATCTCGGCGGAGACGACCAGCTCGCCGGCCAGGATAAGCTCATCGGGGTCCGACAGTGTGAAGCTGATCACGTCAGTGGGCCAATCGTGGCTCAAGTGGACGCGGTTGAGTGCGTGGATAGACGCCTCATCGACCAGGGCGATCGAGATCGAGGCGCTCCGACGACCCTCTGCGATGAGCACTCGGCGTGCCAGGTCGACCACCGCGGACGGGTCGATACGCAGATGGCCCTGGGTATCGCTGAGCTCGACCTCGATCGTATCCATTCGTTAATTATGCCAATTAGAGGAGGTCAGGCTTTCCAACCTGACGTTCCGGACCGGTTAGACTGGAAAGTCTGACCTGCGTGGGAGCTCTCGACTTCGAGTCAGGCCGTCCGATGCTCGGGGTACTTGACCCGCCCATGGTAGATGCCGATCAGCGACTTGATCAGGCAGTCGCGGATCTCGGCGATCTCGAGGAGGGTCAGTCCGCATTCGTCGAACTGGCCGTCGCGGAGCCGCTTGTCGATGAGCTCGCTGACCAGGCCCTCGAGTCGGGCCGGGGCGGGGTCCGAGAGCGTCCGACTGGCGCTCTCGACGGCGTCGGCGACCATCAGGATGGCCGCCTCCTTGGTCTGGGGCTTGGGGCCGGGGTAGCGGAAGGCGCTCTCCGGCACCGAGGAGGCGTCGGGGTTATTCCCATTGCGTCGGTTGGCCTCGTAGTAGAAATACTCGACCAGCGTGGTCCCGTGATGCTGTTCGATCAGGTCGATGATCGGCTCGGGGAGGTGGTGCTGGCGGCCCAGGTCGACGCCGTCCTTCACGTGGCCGATGATGATCAGCGTGCTCATCGCCGGCGCCAGCTTGGCGTGCCGGTTGATCGAGCCGACCTGGTTCTCGACGAAGTAGTGCGGCTTGAGCATCTTGCCGATGTCGTGAAAATAGGCACCGATGCGCACCAGCAAGGAATCGGCGCCGATCCGCTCGGCCGCCGCCTCGGCGATCGCACCCACCGTGATCGAATGATTGTGTGTGCCCGGGGCGCGACGGACCAGCTCCTGGAGCAGCGGGTGGGTGTTGTCGCCCAGCTCCAGCAGGCTGATGCCCGTGACGATCCCCAGGGCACCCTCGAGGAACGGCAGGCTGCCGCCGAGGAAGAAGCCGGCCATCAGGCCCCAGCCGGCACGCCAGAAGCTGTCGCTGCGGACCAGGTCCATCGGCTGGTCTTGCCAGAAGCCGGTGGCCCAGGTCAGCAGGAAATAGGTGAGCGAGGCCGTGGCGCCGACCTTGATCAGCTTGGTGCGGGTGCGGACCTCGGTCAGGGTGAGGACGCCCGCGGCGGTCCCGCCCATGACGACGAGGAAATGCGGGATGCCGGTCCCCAGCGCGATGCAGGTCAGTATCGACAGGGCGAACGTCACCATCAGCGCGAAGTTGGGGTTGAAGGCGATCGCGATGATCATGGACGCGATGGCGACCGGGACCAGCTCGGCATCCCAGGTCTGCATGCCGAGGACGCGGACGACGCCCAGCGCCAGGATCACCAACCCGCAGATCATGGCGATCCGACGCGGATCCTGGATGGCGCGGCCCTCGTGCTTGCAGAGGTAGTACCCCGTCAGCACGAATAGCGCCGTGACCAGGACGAGGATCCCGATGGCCCGGAGCGCGCGATCGCGGAAACCAAGGCTCTTGACCGCGGCCTCGTGTTCCAGGCGGAGCAGGATCAACTGTTCCTCGCCGATCACCTGGCCCTGCTCGACGAGCACCTCGCCGCGGGTGAACGTGTCGTAATGGTCGTGGACTTGCGCCGCGCCGCCTCGCGGAGCGATGCGGTGGCCTCGGCGTCGTAGGCGAGCGTCGGCGTCGCGTCGAGGCGATTGGCGATCAGGCCGAAGACAATCTGTCCGATTCGCGGCGACGTGAAGGCGCCGCAGAATTCCTGGCAGACCGCCCCGTCGGGTTTGGCCATCCGCTCGGGGACGACCCGATCGCGGGCGACCAGCCGCGCGGCCGAGAGGGGCTCTCCCTGCCGCCGGATCGACAGGATCCGGCTCGATTCCTCGTTGGGAGGCAGCGTGCCGGCGCCGAGCACGCCGTCGCGGATCAGCGGCTGGAACGCGGCGGCGACCTGGGCCTGGAGGGTGTCGCGCCGCTCCGGCGTGTCGGTGGCGGCCTTGAGTTCGACGAAGACGTCGGCCCGCAGCCCCCAGGTGGCGCGGACGTTGTCGCGGATCTCTTCGAATCGGGCCGTCTTGGCGATCGTCGCCGTCAGGTCGTCGAGGCCGTCGCTCAGCTCGCGGATCGGTGCCGGATCGTTGAGCATCACCGGAGCGACCTGATCGGCGGCGGCCTGCCGCTCGTTGCTGGTCTTGGTCTGGTTGCGGATGTGGAATTCCGCGACGTTCACGCGGAGCTCGCGGTCGGGACGTTCGCCGATCCGGTAGGTGAACGGCGGCCCGGAGCCGTGGACGAGGATCGCGGTCGCCGCCAGGGAGGCCGCGACCAGACCCAGGAGCGCCGCTTGTGTACGCTGGCGCGCCTGGCGATCCATCTTCAGGGAGACTGTAGCCGCCGAGGGCCGGAGATGGGCCCGAGAGAGTTTCGGACGACGCTTGCCTATACTCATGGGGTCGTCTCAGATCGGCGTGGCCAGGGATGGTCCCCGTCCCACGCGGGAGTGCGCCGGGGCGACGCAGCCCCGGATTGGCGATGACCCCGGCCCATTCGTGGCGATCTCATGATCGATCATGACCTCGAGCGTGGGAACCGGTGGACATCGCGTCGCCTCACTCCGAGGCGGTTGAACTGGCAGGAATCGGCACCGAGAGATCGGCCGGGGACAGGTTTTCCGGTCGGGAGGCCGTCGCGGGGAAGATCGGCCGGGTTAGCGCCTCGACGCGCCCCGACGCGGCCTCGCTCTCATCGTAGGCGTTGACGATCGCCTGCACCAGCGGATGGCGGACGATATCGGACCGGTCGAGCAGGACCGTCGCCACCCCGGGGATGTGGGCGAGCCGTTCCACGGCGTCGGCCAGCCCATTCCGGATCTCGACGGGGAGGTCCACCTGCGTGATATCGCCGGTGACGACGATTCGGGCGTTCTGACCCATGCGGGTCAGGAACATCTTCATCTGCGGCACGGTCGCGTTCTGGCCCTCGTCGAGGATGACCACCGCATCATTGAGCGTCCGCCCGCGCATGTAGGCCAGTGGGGCGATCTCGATGAGGTCATTATCCATGTACCGGCGGATCTGGTCGTAATCCCAGAGGTCATGGAGGGCGTCGAGGAGCGGACGGAGATACGGATTGATCTTCGCCTCGAGGTCTCCCGGCAGGAATCCGAGGTGCTCGCCGGCCTCGACGGCCGGGCGGACTAGGACGATCTTCTTGATCCGGCCGCGCCGGAGCAGCGAGATCGCCATGGCCACGGCCAGATACGTCTTCCCCGTCCCGGCCGGGCCGATGCAGAAGACCAGCTCGTTCTGGATCAAGGCCCGGATATACCGCGCCTGCCCTTCGGAACGCGGCCGGACCGAACGGCTCCCCTCGCGGATCTCGATGGCCCCGGGCTGTCCCGAGTCCTCCGCCTGCAACGTCAGGTCGATCAGCTCGCTGACGTCGCTCGACGACACCGACTTGCGCACCCGGAAGAGCGATCGGAGGCCCTCGAAGATCCGCCGAGCCTGCTCGATCCGCTCCGAGTCGCCCTCGATGCGGACCTCACCGTGCCGGGCCAGGACCTTCACCCCCAGGGCGTCCCGGATCTGCCGGAGATATTGATCGCGACTGCCGAAGACCGCGAGCTCCTCGGCATGTCCCTCCAGACTGATGGTAACTTCCGGCATGCCTCCCCTTTCGCCGGCCTCCGTGGCGGGACAGGCCCGCGACATCATCGCGGCCGCCCCTGAGGTCCCCCACCTGGATGAGGCCGGCTCTCACTTCACTATATTATGGAACCAGATGACGGGGAATTGCAACATCGCCGGCAACCTTCATCGTGACAAACGTCGCGCCTCGAATCCAATCGTGCGTGCCGCCATGCACTTGTGGCAACTCGATCATTTGTCTGGACGCGGTTCGCCAGGGTCTCCAGAATCGATGAAACGCTCAACATCGGCTGACGTGCGGGCAGAGGCCACTTTCCAGGCCCATTGGACGGCGGGCCATCGATCGGAGGATTTCCATTGATCGACGGCGAGGGAACGATCATCGATGTCCTCCGACGATGGGCGCGTGACGATCCGTCGCGGATCGCCACAACGTACCTCCGGGATGGCGAACGGGATGCGGACCACAGCTCGTACGCGACGCTCGATCGGCGGGCCGGCGGCCTGGCACGAGACCTTGCGTCGCGTCGCGGTGTGGGCGACCGCGTCCTCCTGGCCTACCCGCCGGGCCCCGAGTTCCTCGTGGGGTTCTTCGGCTGCCTCTATGCCGGCCTCATTGCTGTCCCCGTCGCCCCGCCGCGGCCGAACCAATCGCTCGCCGGACTGGAAGCGATCGCCCTCGATTCCGGCGCATCGGCGGCGCTGACGACCGGGCAGTTCCTCGACTTCCTTGGGCCTCGGATCGATGCGGGATCGCCGCTGGCGGGCCTAACCTGGATCCTCTCCGACGACCCGTCCCCGCCCGGCGACGGCCGCCCGTCCCGCGATGTCGAACCCGGCTCCCTGGCGTACATCCAATATACGTCGGGCTCGACGAGCTCGCCCAAGGGGGTGATGATCGGCCACGACAACCTGATGGCCAACCTGGGCGAGATCCGGGAGACGTCCGACGGACCCGAGGGCGGCGCGATCGTTGGCTGGCTCCCCCTCTTCCACGACATGGGGCTTGTGAGCACGGCGCTCCATGCACTCTACCTGGGGGGCCGGTGCGTCCTGATGTCCCCGCTCCACTTCCTTCAGAAACCCGTCCGATGGCCCCGAGCGATCGCGGACCATCGAGCGGCGACCAGCGGGGCGCCGAACTTCGCCTACGAGCTCTGCGCGGTCGGCCCGTCCCGAGGAGGCCGCCGGGCTGGACCTGGCTTGCTGGACCTGTGCCTTCTGCTCGGCCGAGCCGGTCCGGGCCGAGACACTCGACCGATTCGCCGGGGCATTCGCCGCGTGCGGATTCCGCCGCGAAGCGTTTTATCCTTGCTACGGGCTGGCCGAGGCGACCGTCTTCGTCTCGGGGGGCGAACGCCACACCGAGCCCTCCGTCCGTCGCTTCGACCCCGGAGCCCTCAAGGTGGGGCGAGCGGTCGCGGTCCCCGACGATGATCTCCGCGGCATGCGACTAGTCGGCTGCGGCCGGCCCGGCCCGACGACGCGGGTCGTCGTCGTCGATCCGAGTTCGTGCCGGGCGTGCCCGGCGGATCGCGTCGGGGAGATCTGGGTCGCCGGCCCGAGCGTCGGCCGTGGCTACTGGGGGCAGCCCGATGCCTCCGCCGCAACCTTCGGCGCCCGGGTGGAGGGCGGGGGCAACGGGACCTTCCTACGCACCGGCGACCTGGGTTTCCTCGAAGGTGGTGAGATCTTCGTCGTCGGACGATCGAAGGAGTTGATCCTCATCCGGGGCGTGAACTATTATCCTCAGGACATCGAGCGGACGGCATGGGCCGCGAACTCCGTCCTGCGCCCCGACGGCGGTTCGGCGTTCGGAATCGAGGTGGGCGGTGAGGAGCGACTCGTCATCGTCCACGAGGTGGAACGGTCGGCGCGGGCGAACCTGGACCTACCGCGCCTCGTCGGCGACGTCCGCGAGGCGGTCTTGGCCGAGCACGGGGCCCGGCTCCATGCGATGGTGCTGATCCGGCCCGCGAGCCTTCCCCGGACCACCAGCGGCAAGACCCGCCGCGGCGCCTGCCGCGACCGGCTCCTCGCCGGGACCCTCGCCGTCGTGGCCGCCGATTACGGGAATCCGGATTGTCGAGGAGGGACCGCATGATCGATGAGAGCGGCGGAAGGCCGACGGCCGGGATGATTCGGGATTGGCTCGTCGATCGCGTGGCGACCTTGCTCCGATGCCCGCCCGCGGCGATCGCGGTCGACGATTCTTTCGACCGCCTCGGCCTCGACTCGGCCACGGCGGTCGGGGTGACGCTCGACCTAGAAGACTGGCTCGGGCACCCGGTCGAGCCGGATGTCTTCTACGACCACAACACGATCCGGCGACTGGCCGACCACCTCGCCGTCGGAGGCGCGGCCACCGCCGACCGGGCCGACGACGCGCCGTGACGTCCGATCCGACGTCCATCCGAGGGTCCGGGCGTAGAGGTGGCGTACCTGCGAGTAGCTCACCAGCGCCTCCATGATCGCCGAGTTCGTCGCCGGGTCGCGGAGGAGGGTCCGGAAGACGGTCTGGCACATGGCCTCCTCGGCCGGGCCCAGCGTGCGGAGATCCTTGACCAGCCGGGCCACGTCCCGATTGATGAGTCGCTCGTCTCGAGCGACCCGGACCGACGGCCGGGCCACGCGATGCCGGTCGCCGAAACGCTCGACGAAGAGGCGGAGCCGGTGCAGGAATGCCTCGGGTTGGTAGAGGGCGATCGCCAGCCGTCGCGTGCCGGCGAGCAGCTCCTCGCGGCTCATCTGCTTGGGGACGAGGTTCGTGTCGAACGGCGTGGCGGCGACCTCGGTCCCGCCGGCGACCAGACGGCCCTCGAGCGCCATCCGGTCGTAAAGCGGCGTGGCCTTCGGGGCGACGAGCGAGCCGAGGTTGTAGAGCGGGATCGGCGTCGACATCGCGAATTCGTACATCCGGTCGAAGATGTCCGGGCCGTCGGCGTCGAAGCCGACGATCATCCCGCCGCGGATGGCGACCCCATTGCGGATGAAGACGTCGATCGAATCGAGCAGGCTCCCGCGGAGGTTCTGCGATTTCTTGGTCTCGCGGAGGCTCGCCTCGTTGGGGGTCTCGATGCCGATGAAGGCATAGTCGAGCCCCGCATCGGCACACATCCGGATCAGCTCCTCGTCCTCGGCCGCCTCGATCGACGCCTGGGTCATGAAGCTGAATCCACCCGATCCCGCCTGGTTCCGGTTCCAGTGGCGGAGCGCGTCGAGGAGCTCCTTCGCGCGCTTCCGCGCCACGGTGAAGTTATCGTCGCTGATCAGGATGCGGGAGTAGCCCTCCCGCTTGAGCACGTCCAGCTCAGCGAGGACCTGGGCGACCGACTTGAACCGCTGCCTGCGGCCGAGATACTCGATCACGTCGCAGAACTCGCACTGATAAGGGCAACCCCGCGACGTCTGGACGCATCCGAGCAGGGCGCGATCGTTCGGATAGAGGTCCCAGCGCGGGATGGGCGAGGCCGTGATCTCGGGCCGGTCGCCCTGGTAATCCTCCTTCGCTCGGCCCTCGTTCAGGTCGGCGAAGAGGCCCTCGGCGATCCCCTCGAGCTCGCCGCGGACGAGGATGTCGCAGTGCGGGCGCAGGGCCTCGGGGTCCAGGCTCGCGTAGGGGCCGCCGATGAGGACCGTCTTGCCCCGGGCCCGGTATGCCGCGGCCAGTTCGATCATCCGCCCGAGCTGCGTCACCTTGCCCGTCAGACCGATGATCTCGGCGGTTGTGTCGAGATCGGCCGGCGCGATGTCCTCGTCGCAGATCGTGACATGGACACCGGCCGGCGCCATCGCCGCGACGGTCGTGGTCGCCAGGTCGGCGACCCAGCGTGGCCGGGGCCAGGCCCGCGTCGTCGAAGACCTCGCTCGCCGTGGTAGGTCGGGACGTCGCAGGCCGGGTTGATCAGGTAGAGGGACGTGCTCATTCGCGGTCCTTGTCGAGGTCCAGGCGATGGTGTTCGACGACGCAACGGCGGTCGAATCCGTGGATCCGGACGCCGTTCTCGGTGTCGGGGGTCTCTTCGGTGGTCGCAAACCGGATGCGGCGGACGCCCATGGCCGAGAGGCGGTCGGCCAATCCCGCGGTGAGGACGACGTTGGCCCAGCCGCCGCGGAACTCGGGCACCAACGAGCGCCAGCGGACGTCGGCCGCGTCGCCGCGGACCTCGGCCACGATGCCGCCGAGGGCGCGATCGCCCATCATCAAGATCGCGGACGCGTCGCGGACCGATGGGCGCCGCCAGTATTCGGGCGACAGATCCGAGGCCGGGAGGAACGCCCGCGCGACCCACTCCTGTAGGAGGCATTCCAGGGCATCGGCCGGCGCCTCGCGAGGGCCGACGACCCGGACGCCGTCGGGGATCCGCCCTCGGGCCGCGAGGCGATCTCGGATCGAGGTGAGCATCGCCCCGGTAATGAGCGACCTCGCCCTCATAGGTCGCACACCGCGAGGCGACGCCGAAGCCCGATGTGGCCAGGAACGCGGCGGATCCCCGGGCTTCGGCGTCCAGCGTGGCCGCGAGGAAGCCGGCTCCCCGGCGCCGGCCCCGATCGGCGATCTCCCGGATCAATCGGCCGCCGACCCCGCGCCGGCGGGCAGACCGGGCGACGTGGAGCCGGACCTGCCAGCCGAGCCGGCCGCCGTGGCAGACCAGGTCGTAGCCCAGCACGCCGAGGTAGCGGAGCGGGCGCACGGCCGTCGCCAGGAGCAGGTCGGGCCTCGTCCCCGACTGGAACGCCTCGGGAAGGAGCATCCGGCAGGCCGGCAGCTCGCCCCGGGCTGGCGGGCGGACCTCGATCGCGTGCCCCGCGGGGAGTCGGGGAGCGTCGATGGTCGTCGCCGTCGCGTTCATGCTGGCCATCCTATCCTCATCGCAAGGGGGCGTAGGCGATGCGACGACCGGCGCGGAGGTCGGCCATCGCGTCGAGGGCGGCGGGCCAGCCGGGGCGCATCGCCAGGGCGGTCTCGATGGCCTGGGCGGCGCGGTCGCCGCGGCCCATCCGGATCAGCGCGAGGCCCAGAAGCAAGTGGGCATCGGCGCGGTGGTGGTCGATCCCCACGGCCGTGAGCGCCGAGTCGGCGGCGGCTTCCCAGCGACGACCGCGGAGATGGCAGCGGGCAAGTCCTTCGTGGGCCTCCGCCCGGTCCTCGTCGATCGCGATCGCCCGCTCGAAGGCCCGGGCCGCGTCGTCGATGCGACCCGTCCGGTCGTAGGCGTGGCCGATCAGGGTGTGGATCTCGGGCAGCTCGCGGTGCGTGGTCCCGGCGTGGTCGAGCCGCCCGACGGCTTCGGCGATCCGTCCTTCGGCGATCAGGGTGATCGCCTCGACCAGCGCGCGGAGCGGGCGATCCTCGTGGCCTTCGCCGAGGGACTCCAGCACGCGACGGGCCTTCGCGTGGTCGCCGACGACGGCCAGGCCGTAGGCCAGGTAGAGGGTCACGAGTGAGTCGCCCCGCGCCTGGTTGTGGAGCACCTCGAGGATCGAGACAGCAACCGCCGTCCGACGGGCATCGAGGTGGACCATCGCGAGATGGAACGACTCGATGAATCGCGACCGTTGGATGAGGCCGGGTAGCCAGGCGGGGGGGCCGTCGTCATAGCCCTGGGCGCGGAGGTCGGCCAGGGCCTCGTCGGGATCGGCGGGGCCGGTCTCGAGGGCCTCGGAGCGGTCGACGCGGTCATCCCAGCTCGGGATTGTCTCGACTCGCGGCGGCTCCTCCCAGGCGGCCCGGAGCGGGCGGCCGTCCATGTCGGCACCGACGGGCAGGCCGAACAGCGTCAGAGTCGTGGGCGCGATGTCGAGCGGTCCGGCGCCGTGGATCAGCTCATCGTTTCGGAGGCCGGGGCCGGCCGCGACGAAGATCCCCCGGCCTTCATGACTCCGGACGGCACCGAGGTCACGCCCCTCGGGATGGATCGCCGCGGCCGAGTAGCCGTGGTCCGAGACGAGCATCACCGTCGCATCGTCGCCGGCCAGCTCGACGAGCCTGGCCAGCATCTGGTCGAAGAAGCGGTAGCCGGCCGCGACGACCTCACCATACAGCGAGCCGTCCCGCTCGGACACGCCCGACAGACGCGGCGGGGCGTAGCGGAGGAACGGATCGCAAAGCTGCTCCAGTCCCGCGTAGTGGACGGCGAGGAAGTCCCAGGGCTCGTGCTCCAGGACCCACGTCGCCGCCGCGTGGACCGTCGCGGCCTCGGCCAAGACCGCGGCGACCGCGGCGGGTCGATGGTCATGGGCCAGGTCGATCTCCGCCAGCCTCGGGAGGAACGGGCGGAGTTGCGCCGCGCAAAGGTCGCCCGGGTGGATTCGGAGCTCGGCCAGGCTCGACGCCACGCGGCCGGGGCTGACATCCCCCGGCTCGAGCGGCCACGGATCGCCGATCGGGTTCGGCGCGCGGGCGAACCGGTCGGACACGACCACGCCGCGCGTCGCCGACGCCGACGCCGGGTCCGATGCGGGCCAGCCGATCGCGTGGACGGCGAGGCCGTGATGGTCGAGGATTTCCCAGAGGGCCGAAGTCCGACGGGCTCGGGCCGAGATGGGCTGGAGGAGGCCCGTCGCGGCGTCGGGCTCGGTCGCGGCGAGGACGCCGTGCTTCTCGGCCCGCTTGCCCGTGGCGATCGAGGTCCAGACCAGGGGCGAGAGCGACGGGGCCAGCCCCGAGAGCCGCGCCATCGTCCCTCGGCCGATCAGGGCGTCGAGGGCCGGCATCACGCCGCGGTCGAGCCGCGGCGCGATCAGGCCCCAGTCGGCGCCGCCCCATCCGACGAGCAAGAGCTTCCGGGCCTGGCCCGGTGCGATTCGCGCCATGATGGACTCCGTCGTCCCGGTTCCACTCGGCCGCTCAGGCGGTCGCCCGCCGTTTCCGCCACGCCAGGAACGCACCGACGCCGGCGGCACCCATCGCCAGAGTCGTCAGCGAAGCCGGCTCGGGGACCGCACCGATCGTGATCGGAGCGCCCGTGTCGTCATAGGTCAAGCTGGAAATTGTCGCAGTCACCGACGGCGAGGTCGAGCTGGTGACGCCGGAGACGCTCACCCCGATATAGCCGAAATCGGTCTGGGACGAGTTGGAGGGATCCGGGAAACTGACTCCAAGATAGACATTCGAGAGACCGGCGAAAGTGCCAGCGGCCGACGTGTTGTAGGACGCCATGAGCTTGGTAGCTTCAAACCCATTGGAGCTGAAGCTGCCAGGCACCGTGTCGCCGATCGACAGGGCCGCCGGAAAGAATGGATCGCCAGAGTTGACAGCGTATGCGCTGCCGGTAAATGAACTTACGGTAAGGTCTGCCTCGGGCGTCGAGGGATCGTACGTGGCCGAGAATGTTACGACGTCGTTGCCGCCGACGCTCACGGTCAACGAGCCGGTCTGGCTGGCACTGGCTCCGATCGTCTCGTTGATCGGGACGGTGACGATGTCGGCCATCGCGTCGCTGGCGGTCGCTGTCACCAGGGCCCCGCCGGCCATCGCATAGGCGGCCAGCTTGCGATCCAGTCCAATCTGTCGCCCAGATCGGTTTGTCTTCCTCGGCATCAGTTCTATTCCTCATGGAGGACCGTTGAAGGAATCATGAATGGGCCGTACTACCCACACGGACTTACGATCTTTTTATCTCTTCGCCGGTTTGTCAAGCGGTTGGAGATATTCTCAACCTCGTGCTGGATTCTCCAGAGATTGCATGTTCCTTTTTTGCCACAAGAGTTGTCGCCGCTCCCGCCACCACGGCTCCTACCTTCCCAAAAGCCCTCGCAGCCACGTCCGATGGTGACCCGATCAGGAGCCCGGGTTCATGAGCAAGGCGGCCGTGTAATTCACCAGGTCGCGATGGTCGCGTGCGATGACCGCCAGCCGACGACTGTCCCCGGTGCGCTGGCAGAGTTGCGCCGCGCTCGGGCAGGACATCGCGGAATCGGGCAGGCCGGCGAGGTACTCGGTCGCGACCTCGAGCGCCGCGTCGAGCCGCTCGAGGCGGACGAGCAGATTGACCAGCGCCTGGGCCGGGATCGCCGCCTCGCCGGACTCGCGGTCGCCGGGTATCAGTTTGGACCGGAAATGCGCGATCGCACCCTCGACATCCCGGCCGAGCAATGCCCCGAGATAGATCCCGTAGTCCTCAAAGATCCGCTCGAAGGGAGGCGGCCCGTCGAACTGGAGCCGAGGCGAGAGCCGACGGCCATACTCGGTCAAGTCGACGGCCATCGCGATCATCGAGGGGGCCGTGACCAGGATCGACATCCGCACGACTGAGGACAGGTGCGAGATATCGATGTGGTATGACTCGTCCGCGAACAACCAATCGTGGCCGGCGATCAGGTCGGCGATCGAGGCGCCTTCGGGCGGGCTCAATTGACCCCGGCTGACGATCTCGGATCGGAGGTTGGCCACGAGGTCCCGGTGCAGACGACCGATCAACCGCCCGGCGCAGGCGACGCGCAACGCCTCGTCGTGCGGCGGCAACTGCTCGAAGGCCGTGATCGACGAACAGGTGCCGTAATGCTCCAGGATCAGCTCGAAGCCCCGGAGCGGATTGACCCCGTGGTTGAAGGCCACCTCGATGACCGACCCGAGCCGGTCCTCATCGCCCTCGGCACGGTAGTCGAGGATCGCCCTGGACACGCGATCGGTCTCGCCGATGGCCCGGAAATAGGCCCAGGCCGTCGGGATGTCGCCCGCATCGAGGTACTTCCCGCCGACCAGGCGAATCGCCTCGATGTAACGCTCCTCGAACCGCGCCCGCTCGGGCTCGGGCAGATCCGACAGAGAGCCGGACGCGATCAAGGGCAAACCCAGCTCGTGTCGGGCGCGTAGCAACAGGGCGTCGAGCAGTGCGCGGTAATCACCCGAGGCGTCGAGGTGTTCCGCCAGCTTCTCGAGGGCCGCGTGCGGCCCTTCGGCGCGGAGGGCCTGTTCGACGGAATCGAAGGCGGGGTCGCCGGTCGCGGCCGACTCGCCGGTGGCGATCGCCTCGGTGGTCGCTTCACTCATGGCTCGATCACATCCTCCCATTCGCCCGCGGGACGACCCGGCAGGCCAGGTCGAGGCGGAAATCACCCGGCGTCGGCCACGCTCGGCTCCCGGGCTGGGGTTGAACGCGCGTGGGTGAAACGGCAATCACCCGGGCCGCCGGGTGCTTCCAGATCGAAGATCGCGGCATCTGGTAGCATTCCAGGAGCATGTCGCGAGCCTCCTCGACCGAGTCAGTCATCACCAAGAGGTCCAGGTCGTCTGCGGAGATCGCCCCCTCGGCGAGCTGGGTGTGGGTCACCCAGTCGAGAAGTCCCTGCCAGTAGGCCCGGTTATAGAGGATAATCGGGAACCGGTTGACCTTGCGAGTCTGAACCAGGGTCAGCGACTCGAACAATTCATCGAGGGTGCCGAATCCGCCCGGGAAGATGACGAATCCGTTGGAGTATTTGACGAACATGGTCTTCCGCACGAAGAAGTAGCGGAAGTTGACCGACAGGTTCGTGTAGGGATTGCCGGACTGCTCGAATGGTAGCTCGATGTTGCAGCCGATCGACAGGCCGCCGGCCTCGAAGGCCCCGCGATTGGCCGCCTCCATCAGGCCGGGACCGCCGCCGGTGATCACCGCGAAGCCGGCCTTGGCCAGCAGGCCGCCCAGCCGCCGGGCCGGCTCGTACATCGGATGCCCCGAACCGAACCGCGCCGAGCCGAATACGCTCACTGCGGCACCGACCTCGGCCAGGGCATTAATCCCGTAGACGAACTCCCCCTGGATCCTCAAGACGCGCCATGCATCCGTATGGGTGAATACGCCCAGCTCGGGCACGCGGGGGATCGGCTCGGATGGCATCGAACGATCGAGCAACTGCTCGTCGGCGGTCGGCTTCGCACCCGCCCGGTTGACGCCGCCAATCCGCTCTCGCCATCGATCGCTCAAGGCCCCGTTCTGGAGCCCTTCATCGACAGGATGTTCTCCGGCCTCCGTGGTCGCCCGTCCACTCACATCGAGTCGCGAATCATCTGGCGACTCGCCGCCGTCTCCTCGTTCCATCGCTTCCACCGCTTCTCCGACCTGATCATAACGCCCGGCGCAGGGCTCGTGCGGCTACCGAATCCGTGTTTCCGACGAGTCCACGTACGCTGGGGCTCAAGCTCATCCTACTATGACTCCTACGACCATTCTACGGCCTTCGATCGCGTTCGTCTTCTCATCGACACCGGATTCCGAAGGATCTCGGTTCGGCTCGCCAATTCGGATGTTCGACAATTCCCGGTCGAGATCGAACCACGTGACCACGACCGTGGTCACGTGGTGGTGTTCGGCGAGGTCGCCGTTTCCCGCGCGATCAGCGTCGGGGAGGCGCGTCCTGACGTCGCTCAGACGGTCGAGATGTAACTTGAGGCGTTACCAGCAGAGGTCGGGTAAATCCCCATGACGCTCGTGTTGATGACGGTATCTCCCGTGGTGACGACGTGGTTACCATTCACGTTATTCTTCATCGCGACCCAGTGCGCGGTCCCGAACGAGCCGTTGCCCTCGACGGGGATGAATGCGTACGACGCACCGAAGTTCCTCGGGCTGACTTCCGTGGCTGCGATCGAGAAGCCGCCGGCGACGGCGCTGATGCCTTCGAAGTGGGTCACGACGGAGGGCTTGTTCTGGAACGAGTAGGATCGGAAATTGCTGAATTGCTGGGTGGTCGCATTGTAGTCCTCGACGAATGCCTTGCCGCCGTGGCTGTTACCGGAGTAGCCGCCCACGATCGTGTAATTGTCGCTCGACGAGCCCCCATCCTGCCAGACCCCGTACAGTGTCGTGCTAAAGCCACCGATGTTGACGGTCGAGTACGTGTGGCTGGACATGTTGTAGATGAAACCATTGCCGTGGGCTTCATCGCTCTGATAATCGAAATTGCCGACGACGAGATCGCCCATGGTGCTGTGTGGGATGGTGTCGCCCACGGCATCGGTCCCATTGCCGGGCGCGACGAGTTGGGTGTACGTGCCCGAACCGTCCAGGGGCCCCGTGTAGATCATGCCGATCTGGTAACTCGACGCCGTGTCGCGATAAGCACCCACGGCGGTTATGTTACCGGCACCGATCGACGGATCATACAGGGGGGTATTGGGGCCATAGAACTGGGAGCTCGTGACGGTCTCGCCCGCGAACTTGGGGTAGAACAGGTGCAAGGAGCTGGCGCCCGTGCTCGTCGGAGTCGCATCGAGCGGTCCGACATAGATGAAGGCCGGAGTGCCGTCCATCAAGGATGGGGCCCCGGTCCCTCCGGTCAGCACGACATTGCCTCCGACGTCTTGCCGGACTCCGGTCACGCCGTAATCGAGCGGCAAGATGGACTGAATGGGTGCCCGTTTCACGACGTCGCGGATGGAGGCGTTATGACCATGACGCACCTCGGCGTATCCATGAAGGGTCGAGAGCAACTCGATCGACTCGAGCCGCTCGAGGACGGGGCGAGTCGTCCGCGGTCTCCTGAGGTCCGGTGCTTTCCGTATTTCCGAAGGGCGCGATGCACGACACGCGGAAGTGAATCTGCTGAGAGCACTCATATAGGAGAATCCTGTTCGAGTTGACCAACAATGTGCGTAAGTCCGGCACCGAACATCCCGGTAGTCGGCCAGAGTTCCACCAGGTTCATGACGCCCGAGATGTGCCGGCGCTGCAAAACAAACCCCAAACAGGTTTGGCAGCCACGTCTGGACTCGGTGAAGAAAGTCTAGAACCGACTGGCGACCTTCTTACCTGAAATGGGCAGATGGAGGGCCGGAGGGGCTGCCAAGTAACTCGTTCTAAGGAAGAGAGGCGCGTACGGACAAAGGGTCGATCTGTAAAGAGGGGAAGTGATGCATGATGGCAGGCGAGCCGGTATCCGAGGACGGCGTGCAAGCCCTCCGAGGCTTATCGTTCGGTCCCGAAAGACCCGGAGGGTGCCCGGAAACGAATGACATGGTCCTGTGTTGAATCGCGGCTCGATCGATAACGCTTGTCTTGGGGCTATTGGGTCTTCGAATCGCGGCCCGGCGGTATGGCGAGGAAGTTGAAAGCCTTGAACGGATAATCGTGCGCGGAGTCGAACTCCTCGGGAGTCAGGGGCTTGGCGCCTTCGAGGAATCCGCGTGGAGTGAAGAGCGAATAGTCATATTGACCAGCGAGATGATCGAATATATCAGCGGGTTTCCGGCCGAACAAGGTCATGGCATCCCGTGCGCTCTCGAAGATGATCGGAGGACGATCGCGTTGCAAGACCCCCTCGGCGCCGCGGAATACCATCAGTTCGGCGCCCTCGACATCGACCTTGAGGAGATCCACCCGGTGATCGGCCGGGACCAATCGATCCAGCCGCTCACAAGCGACCTTGATCTCTCGCGTGCGTTGAGACCGGCTCTGAGCGGTGGCCAATCCGCTAAAACCGGAATGGCCCAGGACGATCGAGAATTCCACCTCGCCGGTCATGTCGCTCAACGCCATCTGCTTGACCTGGACTTGAGGATACTTGCGGACCAACCAACGGGCTTTCCATGGCACCGGCTCGAAGGCGATGTGATGGCCCCGCGGGGCCATCTTCACGAAGAGGTCCAGCATCGAGCCGACGTGACAGCCGACGTCGATGCAATTGGACGATTCGTTGATCAATCGGCCCACCGCAATCTTGATCCGAGAGCCCTCCTGATGGAGATCGGATAGCTCGGGGTGCCGCTTCCGTTCGGGGGCCGACATGATCCAGCGCACGCCCTCGGCCAGTTCCCCTAGCCTCGTGCCGACCAGATAGCTCTTGACGATATCCAGGTCCATCCTACCCACCCTCCGTCGGGTCTCCCGGGACGCCGACCCATCGATGTCGGCTCGCGTCCGGTCAATCCGATTCCACCTTCGGGGACTGGCCTCGTGCGATGATCGACGGCAACACCGAGTTCGGCCGATCAGGACGACGATCCTAGACCCGAGATTCCAACCTGTTCACGAAGATTCGCGCGTCTCGTATGTCGGGACCGGGTCGTCCGTTCGGAACGGATCACGTTCGGATCGATCCCACGACGCAAGATATTCTGTCAGTTACTCTAGTTCAAGTAAAGTGGGTCTGCTCGAGCTCCTCCCGGCTTCGGCGCGCGCGAATGGCGAGCGGGAGATCGGCGCGGTATGATGCAGGGCGGTCGATCGTGGATCTCCGTGATCCGATCCGGATTCCGGGAGAGGTCTTGCCGGAATCCGCGGGCCGTGCTCCCCCTTCGTTTCGTCCGCAGGCCGCGGTCAGGATAGGGACCGAAGACACGCCATGAGAATCCGATTTTGGCCCGGTTTCACCGCCCTCATCCTCGCCTTGATGGCGGCGGTGACCTCGCTACGAGCCGACGACACGCCGAATGTCCCGCCCGACCACGCCCGGCGGATGCAGGAAGGACTCGCCCTGTTCAAGGCGAAGGTCCGACCCGTTCTGATGCAGCACTGCCTGAATTGCCACGGCGGCAAGGCGACCAAGGGCGACCTGGATCTCTCCGACCGCGGAACCCTGATGAAGAGCGGCGTCCTCGACGGCGGCGGCAAGGAGAGCCGGTTCGCCGCGCTGATCCGGCATGAGGACGAGCCTCACATGCCCCAGAAGGCCGCGAAGCTCCCCGACGTCACGATCGCCGATCTCGCCCGATGGATCGACCTGGGGGCGCCCTATGACCGTCCACTCGTCGATCGGGCGAACGCGACGCGATCGGCGTCGGGCCCGACACAGGCCGACAAGGATTTCTGGTCGTTCCGCCCGCTGAACGTCGTCGCGACGCCCTCGGTGCGGGATGCGGGCTGGGTGCGCACGCCGGTCGACCGGTTCATCCTCGGGGCTCTGGAGCGGCGCGGCATGAAGCCCAATCCGATCGCCGACCGACGCACCTTGATCCGCCGCGTCGCCTTCGACCTGACCGGATTGCCCCCCTCGCCCGAGGCGATCGATGCCTTCATCCACGACCCGTCACCCGATGCTTACGAGCGCCTCGTCGATCGGCTGCTGGCGTCTCCCGACCACGGAGAACGCTTCGCCTCTCACTGGATGGACGTGTCGCGGTTCGCCGAGTCGCACGGCTACGAGCAGGACTACGATCGACCGTTCGCCTACCACTATCGCGATTTCTTGATCCGCGCCTTCAATGACGACATGCCGTACGATCAGTTCGTCCACTGGCAGTTGGCCGGCGACGAGCTGGCGCCCGAAGACCCGATGGCCATGGCGGCGACCGGCTTCCTCGGCGCCGGCGCGTTCCCGACCCAGTTGACCGAGGCTGAGTTCGAGTCGGCCCGGTATAACGAGCTCGACGACATGGTGGCGACGACCGGCGTGGCCTTCTTGGGCCTCTCGGTCGGCTGCGCCCGATGCCACGATCACAAGTACGACCCGATCCCGTCCGAGGATTACTACCGGATGGCCGCGGTCTTCTCGACGACGATCCGCAGCGAGATCGATGTCTCTGCCGGACCGGGCAGCCGGCCGGTGAAGGTTCAGGTCACGGCCGAGGGTTACCCTCACACCAAGCACCACGCCGACGACCGCGGCTTCCCCCACTACTACCCGAAGACCTACGTCCTCCGCCGGGGCGACGTCGCCCAGAAGGCGGCCGAGGCCGCGCCGGGCGTCCTCCGGGTCCTCGTGGGCCGGGGCACGGACGTCGGCCGCTGGAAGGTCGAGCCGACCGCCGCACGCCGGCCCTCGGCGAGTTATCGCCGATCGGCCCTCGCGGCGTGGCTGACGGACACCGAATACGGGGCCGGTCCGCTCGCCGCGCGGGTGATCGTCAACCGGCTCTGGCAACATCACTTCGGCCGGGGGATCGTCGCCACGCCCAATGATTTCGGCGCGCAGGGGAGCCCTCCGTCCCACCCCGAGTTGCTCGACTGGCTCGCGAACGAGCTGATCGCCAACGGCTGGAGGCTCAAGCCGATCCATCGACTGATCGTGACCAGCGCCGCCTACATGCAAGACAGCCGGTACGACGAATCGCGCGCGGCCATCGATCGCGAGGATCTCTTGCAATGGCGACGCACCCCGCGCGGCTCGAGGCCGAGCCGGTCCGCGACGCCATGTTGGCGGTATCGGGCCGGCTCGCTCATCGGATGTACGGGCCCGGCTCGCTCGACGTGGAGATGCCGCGTCGGAGCGTCTACTTCTTCATCAAGCGGAGCCGACTCGTCCCGATGATGATGCTCTTCGACTGGCCCGAGCACCTGGTGAGCATCGGCCAGCGGAGCACGACCACGACCGCACCCCAGGCGCTCTCGTTCCTCAACAGCGCGCTGGCCCGCCACTGCGGCGAGGGCCTCGCCGCCCGGGTCGCCTCCGCGGGCGATGCCCGCGCCGCGGTCTCGCTCGCCTACCGGATTGCGTTCGGTCGCGAGCCGACCGAATCGGAGTCGCGGAGAGCCCTCGGCTTCCTCGCCGACCAGCGATCGGCCTACGAGCGCGAGCATCGGCCCGATCCCGACCGCTCGGCGCTCGTCGACCTCTGCCAGGCGTTGATCGGCATGAACGAATTTATCTATATTCCCTGAACGATCGAGCGAGGTGAACCGCGATGACCGACGACCCGGGATCGTTCCTGACGCGACGGAGCTGGTTCCAGCGTGCCGGCGGCGGATTCGGCCTGATCGGGCTGGCCGGGCTGCTCCAGGGAGAGGGACTGCTCGCCGCGGAGGGATCGGCGCTGAACCCCATGGCGATGCGGCCGACGCACTTCCCGGCCCGCGCCAAACGCGTCATCTGGATCTTCACGAACGGCGGGCCGAGCCAGGTCGATACCTGGGAATACAAGCCGGCGCTGGCACGTTGGCACGGCCGATCGATCCGCGAGTTCGACCCCGCGTTCAAGGACACCACCGGCTTCTTCAAGAACCAGGTCGGGGCCCTGATGAAATCCCCATTCCGCTTCAGCCCCCAAGGCGAGTCGGGCAAGATGGTTTCGGAGATCTTCCCGAATCTGGGCCGGCACGTTGACAAGATGGCGTTCCTGCACTCGGTCTTCACCGAGTCGAACAACCACTCGCCGGCCCTCTTCATGATGAATACGGGGATGGCGCGGATGGGCTTCCCGTGCCTGGGCTCGTGGGTGACCTACGGCCTGGGGAGCGAGGCCGAGAACCTGCCGGGGTTCGTCGTGATGAGCGACCCGAAGGGCAGGGGACTTCCCAAGGGCCACGCGGCCAACTGGGGTGCCGCGTTCCTGCCCGGCGCCTACCAGGGGACGCATCTGCATCCCAAGGGCCCACCGATCGACGACCTCGATCGCCCTGCCGGCATGACCGACGTCCAGCAGCGTGCCCAGCTCGCATTCCTGAACCAGTCCAACCAGGCCCATCGCGATCGCTTCGCGGCCGAGGCCGAGCTCGCGGCCCGGATCCAGAGCTACGAGCTGGCCTATCGCATGCAAGCCGCGGCGCCCGAGGCGATCGACCTCGAATCCGAGCCCGCCTCGATCAAGCGGCTCTACGGCATCGATGACCCGCGGTGCGATCACGTCGCCCGCCAGTGCCTCACGGCCCGACGCCTGGTCGAGCGGGGCGTGCGATTCGTCCAGATCTACTCTGGAGGTATGGACAACCAGCTCTCCTGGGACGGCCACGCCGACATCAAGGGGAACCACGAGCAGTTCGCCGGCGAGACCGATCGACCCGTCGCCGGCCTGCTGGAAGACCTCCACCAGCGCGGACTGCTCGACGAGACGTTGGTGATCTGGGGTGGTGAATTCGGCCGTCTTCCCGTCGCCCAGACCGGCCAGAAGCCCGGCCGCGACCACAATCCGAATGGTTTCACGGTCTGGCTGGCCGGAGGCGGCGTCAAGGGAGGCGTCAGCCACGGCGCCACCGACGAGATCGGCTACGGCGCCGCCGTTGACCCCGTCCACATCAACGACCTGCACGCGACGATCCTGCACCTGCTCGGCATCGATCACGAACGGCTGACTTATACGTATAATGGGCGTCGATTCCGCCTCACGGATGTCGCGGGAAAGGTGGTTCGGCCTATCCTCGCCTGAGCCTCGTGGTCGATATAAGGATTGGAATTTACTCATGAAATCTAGATCGGCCCTCAAACTCCTCGAGCCGGCCAAGACCCTTGATGATGTCCATAAGACCCTCGCGCCGCAACCATTGTTGACTCCGGTAGAGATCCGTGCATTCTATCGCGGCGATATCAACAAGGTTCGAGGAGGGGATAAGGTCTGCGCCCTGGCTATGGACCTCGAAGATTCCAGAGGGTCGAGCTACTACAAAGTCTGTCTCGCTGGCCATCCTGGGGTCGGAAAGTTGACGGAACTGACCAGGCTTGTAGAGAAAGTGAGAGACCGGTTCCGGGCGATCCGATTTCGGGTCATAGAGGAACTCGACCCGATCAACTTCAAGCCGTTTGACATCCTATTCTTGATGATGATGAGGGTTGTCGAGGAGACCGCGCGACCGGTGAACGAGGGTGGTGCAGGCAAGCCACTCTCCGATTCCTTGCTCCGCGAGATCATCGATTGGTTCGCCCAGGACCGGACAATCGACCCGTATAGCCCGGTCTCCGAAATTGAAGTCTCCACGAGCATCGGCCCTGACGCTACTTCCCTCTGGGATCGAACCACCAACCTCTTCGGAAAACTCAAGGGAGAGATGAGGTTTGCCGCGTCCCGCAGCCATAAGCTCATCGAGCACCGCCTGCAACGCGTCTCGACCCTGGTCGATCTGATCAACAGGGTTTCGGAAGAGTGTAACGACAGTCTCCGCGATGCCTCGGGGTGCGAATGGCTGTTCATCGGAGACGATTTTGATTCGTCCAGAATTCCCATCGCCTGCAACGAAAATTTATTCTTTAATTATTCGCACATGTTAAAACATATTGAATGTCATTTGATTTTGACTTTACCTTTGGACCTGATTTATTCTCGTAGGTCGGATCAGTTGCCATGCCCTCGCAGGCGGCTTTACGTCCTTCCCGATACGCCGGTATTCGGTCCCGAATATCAAGATTTCCGGAAGGGTCGCGCCGCCCTCAAGGAGATCCTCGAGGCAAGGGTCTCACCGATGCTGTTCGTTCCGAGCCAGATTAAGCGGTTTATCGTCGCTTCGGGTGGGAACCTGGGTGATCTATTCGCGATGGTCCGCGAAGCGGCCGATCATGCGATTCTACGGGGTGCGACCGGAGGCAAGATCAGCAAGGTGGACGCTGATCGTGCGATTAGCAAATACCGGAGTCTCTACAAGCTCAGGCTGGGGCACGAGATTCCTGGCCCGGTCGTGACGACCTATGGCCAGAAGGCCGACCGACTGGTCACGATCTACCGACGGAAACCGGAAGCGCGGATACCCGACCATGTTCTCGACGAACTCTTAAGTACCGGGGTGATTCAAGGTTTTGCTGGAGAGCGCGGGCTCGGTGTCCATCCGATGGTCCTGGATATTCTCAGTGAGCAGGGGAGATTGTCGGTGAACTGAGTGGGAAGTCAGCCGGGTGTGATCGAGTGATCGGATCGGGAAAGAATCCGGATGCCTCGGTTGGCCGGCGAATCAGTGCAAGGTAATCCCGAGCCGTTCGGCAACTCCCGCGTCATGGACCGGGTAAACCTCCTCGCTGGGGGTGATGAGCCGTTCGAACGGCTTGATCGCATTCGTTCTTTGCTCGTTCACGAACTCGGAGATGTCTTCGATTTCGATCAGCCATTCCCTCGCAGATCGCGCAAGGGTCTCGCCCCGCATCCCGAGTTGGATCGCCCTTCGGGTGACCGGATTTCCCGCCGGACCGTGATCGGGATCCCATTGGAGCCGCACATCCGACCGGGCGACTGCCTGCTTCCAATCGGGCTGGCTGCCGTAGAGTTCGGGAACGTAGCTGGAGTGGACCGCCTGCCGAAGGATTTCATCGAAGGCCGATCGCTTCAATCGCACCGCCAGCGATACCTCCTGGTTCTCCTTTGTCCCCCATCCCGAGCGGTACATCATCCAGAGGAAATTGGGCTTGATCCAGCTCATGCGGCCCAGGCCGAACTCGCCGCCGAAATATCCGTGACGTGCGGCAAACTGGCCGATCGACCGGTTGTATGCCTGGTAGACGACGACGGAATCCTCATCGAACCGCGCCAGGATGTGACGGCCATCCCGGGGCCATCGTGCGGCTTGAACCGAGTAATGCTCTGTGTGAAGACTCATCGGGGGATCTCCGGATAATCATCGTCATACTCCGGTACGATACGATTCTACTCGGACCGCACTATGCCGTCATCGCGCACCTTGGCAACTGCCTTGCCAGGATCGCCCTGCCCCGAGGTCCCCTCCTCACCGACCTCCTGATTCACTTGCTCCGCCTGGACCACATACTGTGCTGCGCGGCTCGATCGCTCGTTGAAACGCGATCAAGGAGCCGAGCGGGCTGCTCCTCGGCTTCTTGTGCAGGTAATAGATGTACCCACGGTCTTCCATCCACAGGACGAGCCGGTGCAATCCGTAGAGCGCACCCAGGCCGAGGGCGACGACCACACTCCATCCGACGACCATCCAGGCAACCACGGCGATCCTCCCCGAGGAAGAGAAACCTGAGCGCCAATCCCGTCGAGAATAGGACGGGCCTCGGGACGGAAATAGCCGGGATCACTTCTTCTGCGAGATATAGACCTTGGGGTCCTTGTGCTTGTGATAGAAGTGGATGTCGAGCGTCCGCAGGTAGGTATGCAATCCGGCGTCCTGGATGGGCAGGAGGTGTGCCGGCGAATCCGTCTCGTTGTGGTGCGAGTGCCAGAGGCCCGGCGGCGTCACGAATGCCGAGCCTGACTTCCAGTCGGCCCGCGTGGGATTGATGATGTGGCCGTCGGCGTCGAGGTCGTGGCCGATCAGCGAGTAACAGCCGGGCTCGCAGTCGATGATCAGGTCGAGCGCCACCGACTCGTGATGGTGGGGCAACTGCACGCTCCGGGCCGGCAGCACGCCGAACATCGACCAGATCACGTGCGTGATCGTCCGCGTCTGCGAGAACGCCTTGTTGGCCAGGAGGATGCTGACGCGGCTCCGCTTGGCGGCCTCGGGGTCCTTCTCGACGACCTTCAATTCGGCGTCGGCGCGCTCGCGCGGGTAGAGCGTCGGCTTGAACCGCGCGGTCGTCGCCTCGACGCCCAGGTAGCGGAGCAGCGGCTCGTCGTGCAGCCAGTAGAAGGCCGACTCGGATTCGGCCTGGTGTCGTGCCTTGGCCCGCGCGGGCAGCGCGAAGATATCGCCCTGCTTCCACGGGAGCGTGTCGCCGTTCGACCCGGGTCCGGCCGTTCCCCCGAATGACGAAGTAGAGTTCCGACGTCGCGTTCGGCCGGGTCGCGATCTCCTCGCCCGCGTTGATGCGGATGAAGTTGGCACAAAGGGCGGGGCTGGTGGCCGGTCCCGGGCAGCGCAACTGGTCGCTCAGGTCGAACGGGATGATCCGGGTCGAACCTTCCTGGTGCAACTTGGCCGGGAAATCGGCGAATGGCACCTGGCTAGTCAGGCCCGAACCGATCGGATTGGCGGCCTTGCTGTATTCGTAATATTCCCCATCCTGGGTCCAGCGCTCCTGATCGGACGAGGTCGGCTTCGACTGGGTGGACATCGGGACCTCCTGGGATGGGCATGCGGTTTGGCCTCGCCGTTCTAGCCGGCAACTCGCATACCATCTCCCATCGGAGGTCCCGTGCCACCTCAAGTGCAGGATGACCCCGGATCAATACTGATCGGAGCTCACGACTTCGCCGCCGGCCCGCGTCGAGAGGGCCTGATAGACCCCCGGCGGCGGCCCGTCCGAGAACAGACAGGTTGTCGAGTTATACGAGACATTCGTCGGCGCTCCATTGCCTGGGTTGTAGGGCCAGGTGTTGACCGTCTCCTTGACGAACCGGACCGAGCCGTCGAGGAAGCCGAAGTTGCAGCCGCCGGGATGGAAGCTCGATGCCGCGATCGAGAAGACATCCTCCTGGGCGTCGTAGCCGTAGAAGTAGTCGCCGTTGGGGTTGAGGTTGTCGCCGAGCCGGCCGAACGGGTTCATCGGATAGAGCGCGGTGAACTGCGTGTCGCCGAAGTTGCCGGAGACCCAGGCGCCATTGTACTGGTAGTCGATCGAATAATAGGCGTCGGCGGTCTGGCTGAACTTGCCGTGGGCCTTCTCGCCGAAGCCGAAGGTGTTGCTCAGTCCGTCGGTGACCGACGCGATCGTCGCGGGCCGGATGCTGCCGGAATTCGTCGGGAAGTTCGGGTCGTTCGGCGCCGTGATCCCCGACGGCCAGCCGAGATAGAAGAACGGTCCGTTCGCCTGATTCAGGATGGGCAGGAACTGCGACGGCGTCGGGCTCGTGATCGGGACCTTGCAGAATGTCCCCATGTTGCACCCATAGCTGGTATAGACCAGGGTCTGCGTCGATCCGTCCCAGCCCCATCCCGCGAAGGAGTTCCTCAGGCCGGCGATCGACCCGTCGCTGGGGCACCACAGGACGTTCAGGCCCGTCGCGTTGACCGTCCCGTTATCGGCGACCCAGGGGATCAGGCTGTAGTTATACGCATTCGCCAGCGGCTGCTGCTCGAGGTAGGGCAGCATCCGGATGAACACGCTGCTGCCGACGTAATAGCCATTCGGAGAGTACAGACTATTCGGCCCGGTGTTGTCCCGCGCCATGCCATAGGGGTAGGTCCCATTGGCGCTCTCATAGTTGGCGAGGCCGAGGCCGAGCTGCTTCATGTTGTTGACGCACTGGGCCCGACGCGCGGCCTCTCGCGCCGCCTGGACCGCGGGCAGGAGCAACGCGATCAACACCGCGATGATCGCGATCACCACCAGCAGCTCGATCAGCGTGAAGCCGACTCGGCGGGGCGGAGCCATCTCGCGATCGAGGCGTCTCTCGACGGATCGCGTACGCTCGCGAAGGACGTGTGGAATTCTCATGGATCTTCTTTCGATTGGGAGGTGCCGGGATCGTCGGGCATCGATCGCCCGGAGTGGACGGCCGGACTACCGGCCCCGGGTTGACCCCTTGGAAGGGCGACGCTGGTCGTCCACTTTCTTCTGGAGCACCGACTTGCGCGCCGCCGCGGGGATCTCTTTCACCTCGGACGACTCACCACAGCCGGCAAGGCCGACTGCGAGCACGATCAGGGCCCAGGCCATCGCGATGCGTGCGAGCCGACGCAGGACGGTATTCCGATTCATGGATTCGCCAGCCGGCGCGGGGAAGCCCTGCCATACGAAGCGCCCGGCGCAGGCCGGTACACCGCATGGGATGACGACGCGACGCCAATCCGGCACCTCAAGGTGAGGGGTTCGGTCCGGGCGCTCCGTCCCTCGCGGAGTTGCGCCGACGTCGGTGCTGGTAGGTCTTCTGACTCCCGAGCTGGGGCTCCCGGCCTTCTCATCGTGGCGGCCTCAATCGAGGCCGGCGCGACAATGGCAAAAGAGGGGCGGAGCCCGTAGGCACTCGGTTACAGCGGCGGGACCGTTCCGGAATTACACCGGATTCCCTGTTTGCCGACCGTCGCAGGCCGCGACGTCCGGCCACCAACACCCGTAGCATCCGAGATCATACGGCCGGGGGAATCGCTTGTCAAATCGTTCGACAGGCGTCAGCGACCATGGCCTTTGAGCCGCTCGACCTCTTTCTGGAGGAGCTCGAGCGTGTCCTTCAGTTCGGCGTTCTCATGTTCGAGCCGCTGGATCCGGGCAGCGGCCGCGGGAGGGAGCGGCTGGGCCTGCCGAGCGGGATCGACAGGCGTGGCCCGCTCGTCGAGCTTCGATCGATAGCGCTCGGCCAGGACCACGGCGCGGATGGCGTCCTCGCGCGCCTGACGCATTAGCTCGCGCTCGCGGAACATCCAAGTGACGGGGACCATCAGGAGGGCCAGGATCGCCGTGGCGGCCAGGATGCCCCGCACCGACACCTGGAATCGCCACGTCTCGGCCGGTCTCTCGGTCATCGCTCCGACGCCCCCGGTTGCGAACGCCTCGAGTGGAGGTAACGGGCAGTCTCGCCACCGACGAAGGCCATCAAGAGGCAGAAGGCCGAGTGGCCGATCCGCAGGTAAATGACCGGGCTTTGGAGCACCGTATAGCCCATGCGTGTCCTCTGTCCCAGCGAGAAATCCGGCAGGTTCCAGACCTGCCAGGGCGTCGGCTCCCCGAAGGCATTCGGCGGATTGAACCCCACGACGTAGGCCCGAACCAGATACTCCTTCTGAACGATGTAGGGTGACGCGATGTCGAGGATCGTCGTGGTCAGTAACTGATAACTGGTCTCCTGATAGAACCAGGGAGCAAGCGACATCACGAAGTAGACCCAGCCGCAGACGGCGAAACCGGTCCAGAACGCCCGATCACGCCCGATGCCGGCGATGGCCGCAGGGATGGCGAGCGTCACGGCCCCGAGGGCCAGCGAGAACCAGGCATTGGCCCAGAATCGCGACGGATACCGCAGCGCCGCGAAGGCCCCGGCGAACAGCACGATCACGGCCATGATCCCTCGGATCGAAAACCGGTAGCGTGGCCTCATCCGGCTCCTCCTTCGGTGCCCACCGCGATCGTCACGCGACGCGCGGCCGTCCGCTACGCCAGGAACAGGTCGCGGAAGACCCGCCCCTCGTTGACGGTGGGCCGCTCGGGCCGGCCCTGGTGCCGGTATACGAGCTGCGCGTGATCGACGCCCAGGGCGTGGAGGATCGTGGCGTGGATGTCGTGGACGTGGAGTCGGTCCTCGATCGCGTGCAATCCGACCTCGTCGGTCTTGCCGACGACGATCCCCGGCTTGACTCCGCCGCCGGCCATCCACATGGTGAAGCCGTAAGGGTTGTGGTCGCGGCCGTCGCCCTTCTCGGACATCGGCGTGCGACCGAATTCGCCGCCCCAGACGACGAGCGTTTGATCCAGCAGCCCGCGCCGTTTCAGGTCCTTGAGGAGCCCGGCGACGGGCTGGTCCATGGCCCGGCAGGTCTTCGCGTGGTTCGCCTCGATGCCGCTATGCGCGTCCCACTTGCTGCCGGCCCCGCAGTAGATCTGGATGAAGCGGACGCCCCGCTCGACCAGTCGACGGGCCAGCAGGCAGAGCCGGCCGGTCGTCTCGGCCGTCGGGTCGTCGAATCCGTAGAGCGACCGCGTCTCGTCGGTCTCGGCCGACAGGTCGACGGCCTCGGGCGCCTCGGCCTGCATGCGGAAGGCCAGCTCGTAGCTGCGGATCCGGGCGTCGAGCTCGGACTGATCGGACCGAGTCTCGAGGTGGCGTCGGTTGATCCGGTCGAGGAGCCCGAGCTTGGCGAGCTGACGCTCATCGCCGACGTCGGCCGGAGTGCGCAGATTGGCGATCGGCTCGGCCCCGCCCTCGAGCCGGGTCCCCTGATAGACGGCCGGCATGAAGCCCGTCCCCCAGTTCCTCGGGCCACCGGCCACTTGCGACTTCGGGAAGTCCATCATCACGATGAACGCGGGGAGGTTCGCGTTCTCCGTCCCCAGGCCGTAGTTGACCCAGCTCCCCAGCGAGGGACGGCCGGCCAGGGTCGAACCGGTGTTCATCTGGCAGACGCCGCCGACATGGTTCAGCCCGTTGGACCAGCACGACCGGATCACCGCGAGGTCATCGGCGCAGGTGGCGATGTGCGGCAGCCAGTCGGAGACCCAGATCCCGCTCTGACCGTGCTGCTTCCACTTCCGTCGCGAGGCCATCAACGGCGCCCGGCCCTCGCCCATGGGCGTGATCACCGGCTTGAAGCTCGGCGGCAAAGGCCGACCGGCGAGCCGGTCCAGTTCGGGCTTGGGGTCGAAGGTGTCGATGTGGCTCGGCCCGCCCTCCATGAACAGGAAGATCACGCTCTTCGCCGAGGCCGGTCGCCGCCACGGAGCGGTCGCGACGATCGACGACAATGAATCCTCGGACCCGGCGGCCGATTCCCGCGCCAGCAAGTCCGTCAGTGCCAGGCCACCGAACCCGGCGCCGGCTCCGAGCAGCCATTCGCGTCGAGTGATCGGGGTCACGCGATGGGGAATCCGTGAATTCATCGTCGGCATGTCCTGGGATGATGCCAGTGCGATCTTCCAACAACAGTCTACCGCTCGCGATCGTGGAACGGTAGGGACCGATCTCGGTCCGGGAATTCGAGCGGCGCTCGCGGCGTCCGTGGGGCTCTCGACCACTGCGCTGAAGATCTTTTCCGGAGTCTCGGGCCGCCTGAAGGCGGATTTCCAACCTCGGTTTTCGCGTTAATTCGGGGCGGTGGATACCTTGGCCAGTCACATTATCGACGGAAGGGCGCCCGTCGGCATCGCTCGCATGGGGATGTGGTGAGCGACCTGTCGTTCAGGTTGGCCCCTGCAGGCCCGACTCCGGCGCGAAATCGATCGCTTGGGCCGACCGGCCGGCTTTGCCGAGGTAGGCCGAGAAATTGGCCCCCGACTGCCCCGAATCGTTGCCGTCGAGCTCGCGGCCGAAGGCATCCCGCACCGCGGCAGCCTCGATCGTGAGCTCCAGCGGCGTCCCACGCGCCAGCGCCCGGCGAGTGAGGAGCGTCACCGTGAACGACGCGGCATTGTAGCTCGCCCGGGAAAGCAGCACTGGCTTACCCGTCTTGTGATTCGGAAGCTTGGTCAGGATATACGAAGAGATACCTTGTGCCGTGGCCGCATCGAGCGACTCGCTGAATTGCACGACGATCTGCTCGATCCTCTTATCCTTCCCCAGCTTGATCTTCCGGATCGAGACGCTTTCAACGGTCGTCGGTGCCAGGATGTCGTTGAGCGTGCCGGGCACATAGGTGATCGTGTAGTTGGGCGAGTGGGCACCGCCGACGAGGATCGGGTACTCCTCCGGCGCGGATGACGGCGTGGCGGCCGTCTGCAGCTCGGGACTCGAGGTGAGACTGGCCGGAGTATCTCCATTGACGAATCCCGCGTAGACCGCCGTCAGCGCGGGCACGGACTGACCGGCGTGCATGGTGATCGAGACGGCCGAGATCGTGAGCGGCGCCGGCGTCACGGTCAGCGTGCCGTCGATCAGGCCGGCGGCGGGGAATCGGTAGTCGATGGCACTCAAAGTCCCGACGGCGATCGTGATCGGGTAGGCGCCGACGCCTGCCGGCGCAGTCGTGGCGATCGCAGACACGCCGCTGACCACGCCGGAATTGTCGTCGGCGACGAACCCGCCGATCGTATACGACAGGGTCGGCACGGGCGCACCGTAGACCTTGGTCTGGTCGTTGGCGGTGATCGTCAGCGGAGCGGGCGTGACGGTCAAGTTGCCCACGATGTACGAGATCGCATAATCGGGGTTGACAGCCCCGCTCGCGATGATCGCGTAGGGGCTTCCGACGACGTGACTGTCGACTAAGGCCGTAGTGCTCAGCGTGGGCGTGGCACTAATCGACGTAGAGGAATGCACTGGAGTTGAGCAGGACATGGCAGAAATCGATCAGAGCGGCTCGATCGTCGCGGTGGGACCGAAAGCCCGGGAGCCGGTGCCCGGAGGTCTGCCGATCGAGGAAGATCTCGGCCTCGGCGATCTCCTCGGGATCGGGGATGCGGCCGAGGGTCATCCGGTAGGCCAGGACGATGCGGTCCCGGCTACCGATCGAGGCGGGCTCGGCGCGTTCGAGCCGGCCGGCGAGGGCCCGCGCGCGGGCCAGGGTCCAGCCGCCGTTGATCAGGAGCAGGGCCTGGGTGCTGGTCGTGGTCGTGTCGCGTCGGGACGTGGTGCCGCTGGCGTCGGGGGCGTCGAAGGCGTCGAGGAGAGGATCGCGGGCGTTGCGGAGGACACGGGTCTCGATCGTCCGCCGGGGCCGCGCCACTTCGACGCCCGGCCCGCCGAGCGCCGGGTCGAGCTCGCCGCTGACGGCGAGCATGGCGTCGCGGATCTCCTCGGCATCGAGCCGACAACTCACCCGCTTCCAGAGGAGTCGGTCCTCCGGATCCACCCGCCGGGCCGACGCGAGCTCCGATTCCGGTCGGGAGGCCGCCTGCCGGTAGGCCGACGAGGTCAGGATCATCCGATGGATCGGCTTCCATCGCCAGCCGACGGCGACGAATTCGCTCGTCAGCCAGTCGAGCAATTCGGGATGGCTGGGCCTCTCCCCCAGCCGGCCGAAGTCGCCCGAGGTGCCGACCAGGCCGCGTCCGAAGTGATACTGCCAGATCCGGTTGACGACCACGCGCGTCGAGAGCGGGTTATCCGGGCGGCCGAGCCATCGCGCCAGGGCCAGGCGTCGCCCCGTCGATCGCGGGGTCGATTGCGGCGGCTCGATCCTCGCCGGTGCCGGGTCGAGCACCGACAAGAATCCCGGTTCGATCGACTGCTGCTTCCGATCGCCTGGGATCACCGTCGGTGGGGCAATGGGGCCTACGTCGGTCGCCGCCATCACCCCGCCCGGCTCGATCGGCTTCAGGGCGTCGAACCGCCGGAGATCTGCCTGCAACGCGGACCATCGCTCCTTCTCCGCACCTTTGAGGATGGCCGGGACCTGGTCGTGCTCGTACGTGATCTGTCGGTACGCCAGGGCTCCGATCTGACGTTCCAGCGCGGTCCGATCCGATTCGGGCTTCGCGAGGATCGCCTTGATCTCATCGGGAAACTTGGCAATCGCGGTCGCCGTACTCCGGTCGCGATGGGGCCGCGCGATGGCGTCCATCTGGCGGAGCACTCCCGCGGCCGCCTGTTCCCAGGCTGCACGCTTCATCCGATATTCGAGCCAATCGGCCGGACGTGCCGTGGTCAGGTCGTCGCGGGGCAGGAGGGGAGTGAAGAATGCCTGGAGCCGATAATAGTCCTTCTGGAGGATCGGGTCGAACTTGTGATCGTGGCATCGGGCGCAACCGATGCTCAGCCCGAGGAAGACCTCGCCCGTGACGTCGGTGATGTCGTTGAGGATGGCGGCCCACTGCCCGGGCACGTCGCGCTGGTTGTACTCGTAGGGTCCCAGCCGGAAGTAACCGGTGGCAACGCGAAGTTCGGGGTCATCGGGATCGAGCTCGTCGCCGGCAAGTTGCTCGGTCAGGAAGCGGTCGTAGGGTTTATCCCCGTTGAAGGCACGGACGACGTAGTCGCGATATCTCCAGGCATTCGGCCGATAGGCGTCGGAACGATAGCCGTCGGAATCGGCGTAGCGGACCAGGTCGAGCCAGTGGCGGGCCCATCGCTGTCCGTATTGGGGCGAGGCGAGCAGGCGATCGACCAGCCGCTCGTAAGCATCAGGCGCCTCGTCGGCCAGGAATGCGTCGACGGCCTCCGGAGAAGGAGGGAGGCCGGTCAGGTCGAAGGTCACGCGTCGGATCAGCGTCGTCCTGTCGGCCTCCGGGGCGGGAGTCAAACCATGATCGAGCAGGCCCTCGAGGATGAATCGGTCGATTGGATTCCGACACCACTCAAGCCAATCTCCGGACCCACTCGCCCTGATCGCTGGCACGGGCGGGCGTCGCAACGGTTGGAGCGACCACAAGGGGGGACCGGCGGCGAGCACCGAGCCGGATGGACTCGTAGGAGTGGCGCTCGGTGCGCGATCGCGGGCCGGCCAGGGGGCTCCGAGCGCGATCCATCGCGACAGGACCGCCACCTTCTCCGGGGCCAGCCTGGAGGTCGGGGGCATCTCCAGGCCGTCGTAGTTGATCGCCGCGACCAGCAAGCTCTCGGCCGGATGACCCGGTTCGATCGCCGGACCCGATTCTCCGCCCTTGAGGACCGACTCGAGCGAATCCAGCCGCAGCCCGCCCTTCTGCTTCTTGTCGGCGTGACAGGCGTAGCAATGCTCGACCAGGAGCGGCCGGACTTTCTGCTCGAAGAACCGTTCGCCGGCCGACCGGGACTTCGGGTCAGGCTCGCCTCCCGAGCTGGACGGGGCAATGAGGTTCGTGATCGCCAGCCAGGCCATGAAGCCGGAGCGGAGACCGGACGACCTCAGCCGTTGAAGGAACCTCATCGGCAGGGTCCTCGGTCCGAAGGGAAGCGAGCCGACTCGGCGAGAACCGAATCCAAGAGTCGGTTCGCCGGAGTGGAATGGTCAACAAGGGTCCATCATAAGGCGGAGGAATGCGGAAGGCAACGGCTTCGACTAGCAAGAGAGGGAGGCAAGCCAGGACCGGCTGACGTGAGCCGGAAGTTTGAAATCCTTCCAGGATCGTCGCAACCGACAACGCGAGCACGGCCGTCAGAGGTAGTTCGAGACGAACTCGATGTAAGCCTTCTCACCAGGATGCAAGCTGGAGTGCCGCCGTACCGAATCCTGGACCGTGCGGAGTGCGGCGAGCCAGATTGCATCCGACACATCCTGGCGATGCGCACGCATCTCATCCAGATAAAGGCAGATACCCTTGACGTGAAGATCTGCGCCCTCGATGTTCTGTTTGTCGCGACGCATGTACCCCAATGCCTCGTCGATCGTGCGATCATCGACGCTTTCCTCTTCGCGGGCGTATCCGACCACCATGGCTTCGATGTTCTGCAAGACGTTGACATGGTCTCGGGTCAGGTGCTTCATGCTCGTCTTGGTCTCGCGATCGTGCTGGTACGTATGGACGACCTCTTTGTTCTTGAAGAGCCGTTTGGGGGGTTTGCGTTGAGCCATGGCTTGTACCGACGATCAGAGCGGGCGGGGCACCGCAGAATGGGAGAGCCGAGGATCGATCGAGTGCCCCCGATCGATGGGGAATCGATCGTATCAGCCGATCGGCGTCGTCATCAAGAGCCCCGGAGACGGATCCGGCGGGGGAGGGGCCGACCAGGTGTCGGGGCTCTCGCTGCGGGAGGGATTCGACAACGCGCCGGGAGCTCAACTGACGAGGTGGCGCCAGGCGAAGAACGCTTCGATCCACTCGTGACCCCTCGGCAGGGGCTCGACGAACTCCAGGGCGCTGATGTCCACGACCTGAGTCTTCGACTTGGACCGGCAGACGGCGTTCAGCCCATAACCGTTCTTGGGCCAATCGAGCCGGATGCACTCGACATCCTCGCCCGCGAGCCGAGCCGTGAACGGGCAGACAACTTCCGCCCGAATCGTACTCAGCAAGCCGGCATGTTCGTCGCTTTCGTCAAGGCTGTCTCCGGTTGCCTGATCAATCAAGGCACGGAGGCGCGTGGGCTCCGGTCTGGAAGGAGTGTGATCCAGGGTCGCGGTTCGTCCTCGTTGCAGGTTCCAGTTCATGGGTGCCCTCACTTCGGGTGATCCTCGGGCCGAATCGGTTCGCTGCGATCTCGAACGCGGGAGATGTCAACAAGGCTGCATGGTCGATGCGGTCGGGCTCGGTAGTAGAAATTATACCCGATTCCGAGCCGAGTCCATTTCTTGGCCGATCATTCGCGCGGGGAATGGGTGGATGACGGTCTACCTCCACGGTAGCTCGCATTCCATTCGATGGCTGTGCTCATTCGTTCGTCGAGCCCCCAGTGTTAGAGGAGGCGCAGCCCATGACGGGGGCGATGACTGTGAGGTTTCCCCATCGATCTTTGTCGAAGATGGGGAATGCGAGATGGTCCTTCGAATGCCCGGCGATCCGGTGCCGGCGGAACGATTTGAGGATTCCGTCCCCTCGCCGTCGGATCACGTCGAACCATCGACCGAGCGATGCACGATAGATAAACCGCTCGGCTACGCATTACGATACAACAGGCTTCTGAAATTATTCAAGATGGCGGAGGGTCCGGCCGCGAGAATTTCGAGGCTTTCGGAATCGGGAGCCGAAGGTCGTTGGAAGTCTTCGACGGAGCGACCGGCACGGATTGCCGGCGATACGGGAGCAAGAAACTTGACCGATCAGTGCGGGATCGCGTGGCGCGATGCTCGATCAGACGCGTCCCTGCCAGTATCCTGCGGAACGACTGGAGTGGGCGACGGCGACGATGAGGATCCGAATCATTGTGGAATTGCTAAATCAAGCTATATGGGTATTTACGAACGCCAACTTAACGATGGTCGTCGTCGTACTTCGGGAATGCGGTGGGGTTGGTCCCGATGAGATCCAGGGACTTTTCGACTTCGGCTTCGAAGCGATCCGCGGCCCGTGGACTCCGCGCCTGATACCACGGCAGCGCGCCCACATACTCCGCCAAGGCCTCGGGATGGAACGCGACATCAACCACCGGCCTTCTCCCTGCCCGCTTTCTTGACCTCCGTCCAAGTGACGGGAGAAAGCTGGCCGGACCGTAATTCAGCCGATCTGCGTTGCACGACTTCGCGCCAGGAATCGTCGAAGGGCGGCCTGTCGTCGGCTTGCAATGAGACGATCAATGCTTCGGCGAGCTGAGGGCGGTCGCCTTCGGGAAGGGCTAACGCGGCGTCTAAGATTTGCTCGGCGGTCGTGCTCATGAATCCTCCGATCGGTTGAACCCTCGTAGAATTCTACTCGATTTCGAGATTCCCCGCGAGCGATCCACGTTGACGAGTTGCGAGCCTGGTATATTACCATGATCGGAAACCCCCGCCTTCGTCCGATCGGATCATCGCCGAGGGCGAGGGGAACATCCGGCGGACATCATCGAGAACGCGTCATGTGGCCCGACCTGGGCGAGACAAAAGACTTGTTGAATCGAGCGTCGCAGGATGCCTCGGCGGCCGGCGAGCTCTGGGAGCGTTACCGGCCGGCGCTGCGGCGGATGATCGGATTGCGGCTCGATCGGGCCGTATCCGGACGGGTTGACGCCAGCGATGTCGTCCAGGACGTCTTGCTCAAGGCGAGCCAGCGACTGGCCGAGTATCTCCGCAACCCGGCGATGCCGTTCCACCTCTGGCTCCGCCAGATCGCGCAGGACCATGTCATCGATGCACATCGACGGCATCGCCAGGCCGGCATGCGATCGGTGAATCGCGAGCGGTCGATCGCCGGTCGGGCGGACGGCGGATTCACCGAGGACCTGTCATCTCTGGTACTGGCCGAACAGTTGCGCGACCCCGCCCTGACGCCCGCGGCCGAGGCGCTGCGCCGCGAGCTCCAGTGCCGGTTCCACGCGGCGTTGCAGCAGCTCGACGACGACGATCGCGAGGTCATCTTGCTCCGCCACTTCGAACAGCTCTCGAATACCGAGGCCGCGCGGACGCTCGGCCTGAGCGAGGCCGCCGCGGGCATGCGACACCTTCGCGCCTTGCGGCGGCTCCGGGCGATCCTGGGTGAGGTCCCGTCATCGCGCGGCTGAGGGGGGAAACCGAGATGAGGAAGCCCGCCGAGAATCTGGAAACGTCCGACATTCCGGGACCGTCAGGGTCCGTAGTGGCCGAGGATTCGATCCTGGTCTCGCTCATCGACGAGCTGACCGCCGCGAAGCGGATGGGCCTCGAGCCGGACCTCTCGCGTGCCGAGCGGCTGCATCCGGCGCTGGCCGAGGATCTCCGCTCGCTCTGGGCGACCGTCTGGGTCGCCGAGGAGATGGCCAGGGCGGTTCACCGGGACGAGGAGGATGCGGGGCCGCACACCTCCGATGCCGAGACCGTCGACTGGACTCCGAGGCCCGGATCGTCGATGACTTCGGATTCGCCGGACCAATGCCGTCCATTCGGTGATTACGATTTATGCGAGGAACTCGGCCGAGGCGGGATGGGTGTCGTCTCGCGGGCCGTCTTGCGGAGCAAGGGCCGGGTGTTCGCCCTCAAGCGGCTCCTGGGCGGAGCCGAGTCGTCGCCGCAGGACATCGAGCGTTTCCAGTCCGAGATCCTCGCCGCGGGATCGCTTCGCCACCCGAACATCGTCTGGATCTACCAGATGGGCGAATGTGAGGGACAGCCCTACTTCACGATGCAATATATCGAGGGGACGACGCTGGCGAGGAAGTTGGCGGATGGCCCCCTGACGGCCCTCGAGGCGGCGCGGTTGCTGGTGCCGGTCTGCCGGGCGATCCAGTATGCCCAAGAAGGGGGTACTCCACCGCGACCTCAAGCCGTCGAATATCCTGATCGATCTCTAGGGGACCCCCCATGTCAGCGACTTCGGCCTGGCCAAGCGGATCGACGTTGACACGTCGCTCACCCCGTCGGGGGCGATCGTCGGCACGCCCAGCTACATGGCCCCCGAGCAGGCCGGGAGCTCCGCCTTCGGACGTCGCGTCGCGGTCGGGCCGGCCAGTGATGTGTACAGCCTGGGAGCGATCCTCTATCACATGCTGACGGGACGCCCGCCTTTCCAGGCCGCGACGCCCGTGGAGACCATCCTGCTGACCCTGGAGCATGACCCGATCCCACCCCGCTCGCTCAATCCGAGAGTAAACCCGGACGCCGAGATGATCGCCTTGAAATGCCTCCAGAAATCGCCGTCGCTACGATACGCGACGGCCGCGGACCTCGCCGTTGACCTCGAGGCATTCCTCCAGGGCGAGCCCATCTCGGCCCGATCGACGAGCCTCCGCGCCCTCGCCGCACGACTGCTCGGCGAGACCCATCACGCTCCCGTCCTGGAAAACTGGGGCCTGCTCTGGATCTATCACGGCATCGCACTGATCGTGTTCTTCGGGGCCACCAACGCGTTGTCCCTGGCCGGCGTGACCGAACGCTGGCCGTATTTCCTGATCTTCACGGTCGGGTTGTGCGGCTGGGCCGCGATCTTCTGGGCCCTGCGGCGTCGCGGAGGCCCGATCCGGTTCGTCGAGCGGCAACTCGCTCATGTCTGGGGTGCCGGGATCGTCGCCATCAACCTGGTCTTCGTGGTCGAGTGGCTGCTCGGGCTGCCGGTGCTGACGCTGGCACCGATGATCGCCGTGACCAATGGGATGCTGTTCATGATCAAGGGGGGCATCCTCTCGGGCGGCTATTATCTGCAAGCTGCCGTGACCTTCCTGACGATCTTCCCCATGGCGGCGTTCCCACGCTTCGCGCCGATCATCTTCGGCGCCATCGCTTCGGCCTGCTTCCTCGCGACCGGCATGAAGTATCGGCTCCGCCGCCTGCGGTCGAACTGAGCTCCCGCGGGCAGCGTCCGGGTTTGACGGTCGCGCGGATCGTGTACAATGTCCCGTCCCACGTTCGTATTCCCGGATGGCGGCGTCCAGCAAGCGAGACCCTTCCATGGCGTTCGATCCCAAGTTGCAGCGGAAGATCATGGGCCACTGGGCCACGGGCGTCACCGTCGTGACGACCGACGGCGAGGCGGGCAGTCACGGCCTGACGGCCAACTCCGTCGCCTCCCTCTCGCTCGACCCGCCACTGGTGCTCGTCGCCGTCGACCGCGCGCCGCCACGCTCGACTACTTGAAGAAGAATGGATGCTTCGCCGTGAACATCCTCCGGCTCGACCAGGAAGACGTCTCGCGGCGTTTCGCCACGCCGGGCCCCAAGGACTTCTCCGACCTGAACATCATCACGGCGGCGACCGGCGCCCTGGTCCTGGCCGATTGCCTGGCGTTCCTCGACTGCCGGGTCTCCGAGATCCTCCCCGGCGGCGATCACGAGATCTTCGTCGGCGAGATCGTCGCCGGAGAGTATCAGGGCGGCGAGCCACTGCTGTACTTCTCCGGAGGCTATCGCAGGCTCGCCGAATGAGCCCTCGTGACCGGGCCGGGACGACCTGCCGAAGCTTGCCGTCGGGCGCGGATGGCTGCGATCCGCCTCCCGCGCCCGGCGTGACGTCGGGCTATTTCAAGATCAAGATGAAGCACAATCGAGGACGGACCAGGATGAGCCACCCTCTGCCGACTGGGATTCGACGGTCGATCGCAATGGCGTTGATGGCGATCTCGACGCTCGTCACCGACGTCGCGGACCTTCGCGCCGATGGGCCCTCGACACGCGTGCCCTGGACGGGATCGAAGCTGAACGGCACGCCCGATGCCCCGCCTCCCTATGCCGTCGAGCTGGCCTTCCCCCGCCTGAAACACGAATTACCCGTCGCGCTGGCCCACGCCGAGGGGTCCGGCCGCCTCTTCGTCGGCGAGCTCCACGGTCGGATCGTTTCCTTCCCGAACGATCCCACGGCGACCAGGGCCGACCTCGCGATCGACATCGCCAAGACCCACCCGGACTTTACGGCCCTCTACGGGCTCGCCTTCCATCCGAAATTCGACGAGAATCGCTATCTTTATGTCTGCTACGTCCGCAAGAACGAGCAGCCCGATGGATCGGTCGTATCCCGGTTCGCGATGAGTCGGACGGATCCGCCGATCGTCGATCCCGCCAGCGAGACGGTGCTCCTCCGGTTTTATTCGGGAGGCCATAACGGCGGATGCCTGGTATTCGGCAAGGACGGATATCTCTATATCTCGACCGGCGACGCCGCCAGTCCGTCGCCGCCGGATCCGATGGATACCGGCCAGGACTGCTCCGACCTGCTGTCGAGCGTCCTCCGCATCGATGTTGACCGTCCCGATCCCGGCAAGCCGTATGGCATCCCGCCCGACAACCCGTTCGTGAAGACGCCGAATGTCCGTCCCGAGATCTGGGCGTTCGGCTTCCGCAACCCGTGGCGGATGAGCATCGACCGGACGACCGGCGACCTGTGGGTCGGCGACGTCGGCTGGGAGCTTTGGGAGATGGTCCATAAGGTGAAGCGCGGCGGCAACTACGGCTGGAGCGTGATGGAAGGCCCCCAGCCGGTGCGCGTGGAGAGCCGGCGAGGGCCGACGCCCATCCTGCCCCCGTTGACCACGCATCCGCATTCCGAAGCAGCCTCGATCACCGGCGGTTATGTTTATCACGGCACCCGACTGCCCGAGCTGGCGGGGGCTTACATCTACGGCGACTTTCAGACCGGTCTTATCTGGGGTCTTCGCTGCGACGGCGACAAGATCACCTGGCGCCAGGAACTCGCCCGATCGCCGCTCCACCTGGTCGCGTTCGGCGAGTCGCGCGACGGCGAACTCTTCCTGATCGACCACGACCGGACCCACCAGGTCTATCGACTCGTCCCCAATCCGGTCGCGAAGCAGAAGCCCAACTTCCCCCGGCGCCTGAGCGAGACAGGCCTGTTCGACTCGACGCGCGACCATCGGATGTCGCCCGGGGTGATCGGGTATACGGTCAACTCCGAACTCTGGGCCGATGGCGCGACCGCCGACCGATACCTGGCGGTGCCCGGCGACGGCCGAGTCGGTCTCGACCTGCAAGGGTACTGGCGTTTCCCGGAAGGGTCCGTGCTACTCAGGACGGTCTACGTCGGAGGTTTGGACAGGAAGGCAGTCCGCCGTCGTCGCGTGGAGACCCAGGTCCTTCACCTCCTGGACAATGCCTGGCGCCCTTACTCTTACGTCTGGAATGACGACCAGGCCGACGCGGTCCTCGCCGACGGCAAGGGGACGACCTTGACGATCGCGATGGAAGACCCGGCCGTACCCGGCGGGCATCACGATCGGAGTTATCGCGTCCATGCCCGTGCCGAGTGCATCCTCTGCCACAACCCCTGGGTCGAGAAGAAGACCACCATCTACGGCGTGCAATCGGCCTCACCGTTGGGCATGAATACGTCCGAGATGAATGTGATGAAGAATGGAAGCGGAGGCCCGGTTGACCAGTTGAAGGCCCTGCAACACATCGGTCTCCTCGACTGGAAATCCGAGCCGGCCAGCCTTCCGAGGTTGGTGAATCCCTACGATGAGTCGGCGAGCCTCGCCCATCGGGCGCGGTCGTACCTCCAGACGAATTGTGCGCACTGTCATCAGTCCAATGCCGGCGGTACCGCGAACATCGCACTGGGGTTCGACGTGCCGATTGAAAAGACTCAGACGGTGGACGTTCGCCCAATCCAGGGGACATTCAACATCGCCGGGGCGCGGATCATCGCGCCGGGCGAGCCGTCGCGCTCGGTCCTCTATTACCGCGTCGCCAAGGTCGGCGGAGGCAGGATGCCCCGGGTCGGCTCGAACCATGTCGACGAGCGCGCGGCGCGGATGATCCATGACTGGATCGCGGCGATGGCCGTCCCCGGGTCGGACGCTTCTGCGAGCGGCGGAGTCGCCATCTCAGCCGAGGACCGCGCGGCGGTCGAGACGCTCCGCGCCGGCGATCGGACGAGGTCCGAGGCCCGGACCGCCGCGATCCGGCAACTTGCGTCCACCACCCGCGGCGCCTTGATGCTGCTGGGTATGGTCGACCGCGTGCCGGCGCCGGAATCCTTGCGACGCGAGGTCGTGGCAATCACGCGGGCCAGCCCGGCGATCGAGGTTCGCGACCTGTTCGAGCGATTCATCCCCGAGGGCGATCGCGTCAAGCGGCTGGGCGACGTGGTCGACCGCCCTGCGATACTCGCGCTCCGCGGCGACGCCGCCCGCGGGCGCGTGCTCTTTGCCACGAATCCCGCCGCCCAGTGCAAGACATGCCACTCGGCTAGCGAAGTCGGAATCTCGATTGGACCTGACCTGGCCAAGATCGGGGCCAAATACGACCGCGCCGGCCTGCTCGACCAGATCCTCGAGCCTTCCAAGACCATCGACCCGCAGTTCGTCACGTACCTGCTCGAGACCAAGGACGGCCGTGTCATGACGGGGCTCGTCGTGGAGAAGAACGGCCGCGAAGTCGTGCTCAAGGACGCCCAGGGCAAGACGGTGCGTATCCCGGGTGGGGACGTTGAGCACCTGGTTCCCCAGTCGCGCTCGCTCATGCCCGAGCTCTTGCTCCGCGACCTGACGGCGCAGCAGGTGGCGGACTTGCTGGAGTATCTGACGAGCTTGAGATGAATGCAGCGACGAATTCATCCTGCGGATCTCACAACTCCACCTCGCGCGCCTTGACGGCGGCGAGGCGTTGCGGGAGGGCCATCCGGGAGAGGAGATTGCCCGCGGCGTAGAGCGAGCAGCCCAGTGCGACGGCCGCGACCGCGTTCGTCGTCAGGACGGCGCCGGCCGTCACGAGGAAGGCCGAGGCATCCACCCGTCGCATCCGGTGCAGCCGTCGCCATGTGCTCCACTCGAGCAGGCTCAGGCCGACATAGGCCGTTACGCCCGCCAGTGCGGCCAGCGGGATATGGGCGATGAGGTCGGATCCGAACCGCAGCAGCCCGAGCAGGAAGATGCCGTGCAGGAGGTTGGACAGTCGCGTGGTCCCGCCGCATCGCACATTCGCGAGGCTACGGGCGGGGATGCCGACGCTCATCGGGACGCCGAAGACGCCGGCGCAGAGGTTGGCGATCCCGTATGCTCCGAGCTCTCCATCGGCATCGACGGCGCGAAGATGGCGGTGACGCCCCTGGAAATGCTCGACCACCTTCGACGTGATGAGGATATTGACCGACGCGACGAACGCGAGTCCGAGCGCGGCCGGTAAGACCTCCAGGACGTCGGTCGGTTCCCAGGTGAAGCCCACGAACGAGGGCCATTCGAGCGATACGGTCCCGAGCGGTCGTTCATGCCAGCCGAAGAGAGATGCCGCGGCCACGGCCAGCACGACGCCGATCAGCGGCGACGGCGATCGCGGCCATCTTCGTGCAGTCGCAAGGGCGCCGGCGACCACGATCATGCCGAGTAGCAACGGTGCCCAGCGGATCTGGCCGAGATTCGAGAGAACGGAGACGAGCTGGTTGATCGGGCTGGCCGAGCCGTCCCCAGGCGAGGCCCGGAGACCGAGCATCGTGCGGAGCTGGAGGATGACCATCATCCCGCCCACGCCGCACGAGAAGCCAGAGATGACCGAGTGCGGTACGCGTGCCACGTACCGGCCGAGCCGGAGCACGCAGAAGATCATCATGCAGATGGCGGCGACCAGGCAGACCTTGGCCGAGCCGCCGATGCCCTGGTCGCGCACCGCGACCGTGATGAACGGTACCGTGGCGCTGGCCGTCCCACCGATCAGCACGGGGTTGCGACCCAGTAGCGCCGTGACGGGTGCCGTCAGGATCGAGGTAAAAAGGCCCAATTCGGGCGGCAAACCCATCATCCGCGCCAGCGCCAGTCCGTAGGGCAGGGCGACCAAGGCGGCGATGGCGCCACCGGCCACGTCGCCCACGAACCGGCGCCAGCCGTAAGCTGCGCCACGTGGCCCGGCGGTCCGACATCTCAGACATTCATGACCCGCCCGAACGCGGTCCGGAACTTCGCCATCTCCTCCTTGGTCCCGATCGAAACCCGCACATGCTTCGGCAGCGCCGACCAGCTCCGGCCGATCGCCACCTTCTCGCGGATCATCGCCGAGACGACCTCGCGGCCCGGCCGGCGGACGTCGATCATGATCATGTTCGCTTCCGAAGGGATCACGGCGAACCCCTTCTTCTGGAGCCACTCGACCGTCTCCTCGCGGATGTCGGCGATGATCTTGCGCCGGGTCTCCACCAAGTTCTTCGACTTCAGGCTGGCGGTGGCGCCGACCATCCCGGTGACCGGCAACGCGCCGGCCCCGTAGTTGCGGACCTTGGCCAGCAGGTCGGGACGCCCCATCGCCGCCCCGGCGCGGAGGCCCGCCATGCCGTAGAGCTTCGAGAAGGTCCGGAGGATGATCACATCCTTGTCGGCGGCCACCAGATACGAACCCGGCTCGGCCTTGGACAGGTGGATATAAGCCTCGTCGAGCAGGACGATCGCCCCCTTCGGCTTGTTGGCGACGAGGTACTCGATGTCCTCCTTGGACGTGAGCGAGCCGGTCGGGTTGTTGGGATTGCAGACGTAGATCACCCCGGCGTTGGGGTCGGCCGAGGCCATGGCGCGGACGTCGTGCGACCAGTCCTTGCTGAGGGGGACCTTGATGGTCTTGGCCCCGACGAACGCGGCGGCTCGCCCGCCGGCCTCGTAGCCCGGGTCGGCGACGACGAAGCTCTTCTCCGGCCCGGTGAATGCCAGCACGACCCGGTGCAGCGGGTCGCTCGAGCCGGCGAACGGCATGACGTGACTCTCGGACACGCCCTCGATGTCGGCCAGGGTGCTGGCGAAGATCGAGGTCTCCTCGTAGAGATAACGACCTCCCTTCGTCACGACCTTCATGATCGCCTCGACCGCCTCGGGGCAGGGCCCCATCGGGTTCTCGTTGGCGTTGATCTTGACCGTGTCAGGCGACATCCGCGGCCCGGCCGAGAGGCCCTGGGCCAACGTCGCCTCGTTGTAGAATGGCAGGGCCGCTCCGGCCGTCACGAAGGCCGCCAGGCGGCCGAAGTCGCGTCGGGAGAATCCTCGGCCGAGCAGGTCCCGGCGTTGCTCCGGGCTGAACAGGTCCTTCATCGTTCCTCCAGCGTCAGGTCGTCGAGGGATGGTAGGCGTACGAGAGCGCTCAGGCGAAAGCCGGGTCATGGAGACGAGGCGACTTGGCCGGGGGAGAGGAGTAGACCCGCCGAGTCCGAGGCGGCCCGACAGGGTCGGTCGGGCCATCGATTTCCAGGCTGGGCATCATTATAGGCTCGGACGCTTGTCGCGTAAACCGGCTTGTGTTGGCAATGTGAGAGTTCGATGGCATCGAGACGAAGACTGCTCTCATGCCACTACGGCTTGCCGACGACCGCGGCCACGGCGTTCGCGATGGCGTCCAACTCGCTGACGCTAACAACACCCAAGTATCGACTGAATCGGGACTCGGAAACCGACTTGACCTGGAAAGCATCGGCCCCCGAGTCCTTGCGCAGTCCGTTTTCGGGACTCGCGGGAATCCTCACGAACCAAGCATGTCGTGTGTACATTTGTTTCCAGTCGGTGAGCGGGACCACAACTCGGAGTGGAAGCTGACCGACGCGATCCCGGCTGAGGACAACGGCCGGACGAACCTTCCGAATCTCTGCACCAACAGAGGGGTCGAAATTCACCAGCCAGACCTCACCTCTCTGAGGCGTTCGCGTCATCGATGTAATCGCTATAATCGTCATCAAGTCCAATGGGATAGAGATCTGCTGCGAGTAAGACTTGTGCCTCAATGATCGCGTCTCGCTCGGCTCGGGGCAGGGCAAGCAACTGACCGGCCGTCCAGCAGCCCGGATCGGACCCTTCCGGGGGCAAGTCCACTTTTCGCGGCTCCAGATTGTGGAGGATTTCGAGGACGAGCCCCCACTTCTCTCGCGGGACCTTGTGCAACGCCTCGAGGATCGTCTGGTCGGTCACTTCAGTCTCGGTTGCCATGACGAGTCTCCAATGAAAGGAGTCCGTGCCATCCGATTGGGATTGAATTGATCACTCATCACCCGACACCGCACGCGGCCCGGGCGCGGTTGAGGACGACCCGAGCGGTGGCGCGGGCGCGTTCGGCGGCGGCGGCGCGGACTTCGGCGACGCGATCGGGATGGGCCAGCCACTCGGCGCGTTGCTCTCGTGCCGGGGCGAATCGGGCGATCATGGCATCGGCCAGGCGGGTCTTGACCTCTCCGTAGCCGATGCCTCCCTCGCGGTATCGCCGATCGACCTCGGCCAGGTCATCCGGTGCGGCGAACAGCTTGAACAGGCTGAACAGCGAGCAAGTATCCGGGTCCTTGGGAGCCTCGACCGGCGTGCTGTCGGTCACGATCTTCTTGGCCTTCTTGCGGATCGTGGCCGGCTCGTCGAAGATCTCGATCGTATTGTCGTAGCTCTTGGACATCTTGCGGCCGTCCAGGCCGGGCACCACGGCCACCGACTCGAGGATGTGCGGCCTGGGCAGCCGGAACACGTCCTGACCGGCGCCATAGACCCGGTTGAATCGCTCGGCGATGTCTCGGGTGATCTCCAGGTGCTGCTTCTGATCCTGGCCGACGGGCACCAGGTCGGCGTCATAGAGCAGGATGTCAGCCGCCTGGAGTACAGGGTAGGCGAACAGTCCATGCTCGGCCGGCAGGCCCTGCTCGACCTTGTCCTTGTAGCTGACGCACTTTTCCAGCCAGCCCATCGGCGTCACCGTGGTCAGCAGCCAGGCCAGCTCGGTCGTCTCGGGGACGTCCGACTGGACGAAAAGCGTGGCCTTCTCGGGGTCCAGGCCCAGCGACAGCATGGTGACGATCACGTCGAAGGTGTAGCCGCGGAGCTGCCCGGCGTCGCGGACGCTGGTCAGCGCGTGGTAATTCGCGACGAAGTAATAAGCGTCGTTCTCGCGCTGGAGGTCGATGAACTGCCGCAGCGCTCCGAAGTAATTGCCGATGTGCAGGGCACCCGACGGCTGGATTCCCGACAGGACGCGCATGATTCGAGGGACTCGCTCTCTGGATCGATCGAAGCGGAAAAGTTCTCGCCGGATCTCCGGCCGGCTGGCGCGGGAATCGGCGGTCCGCACCGCGATCCCGAGACGATCTCAATGTACCAGGTCGCTCGGTGGACGGCCAAGCCGAGGAGCCTGGGCCTCGGCTTGGCATGTACCCCGGCCGATGCTACGATCGACCTGGAATCCGCAATCGGTCGAGAGGCCCCGCGAGGCGTAAGGAGGATCTGGCGATGTTCGAAGTCTTCGAGGGCCACGGAGTTTACTTCGAGTATCCTTCGGGCTGGCCGATCGAGGTATCTGAGGACGGCCCGGTGACGACCGTCGAGGTGCAGGCCCCCAGCGGTCTGGCGTTCGCGCTGGTCCGGGCCGACGAGTCTCGCCCCGACCCGGCCGGTGTCGCCGACGAGGTGCTCGAGGCGATGCGAGAAGAGTACCCGGATCTGGACGCCGACCTCGCCATGCAGGAGATCCAGGGATACCGCGCCACGGGGTACGACGTCGAGTTCTTCTCGCTCGACGTCACGAACGGGGCGACCATCCGGTGCTTCCGCACCCCCCGCCGCACCGTGCTGATCTTCGGCCAGTGGTCCGACCTCGGAGAAGAAGACCTGGGCGATCTCATCCAGGCGATGTTCCGATCTGTGGAGGAGATGGAGGATTCACCGGACATCGTCGATGCCGACTCGAATCGACGTCGCGTCCCTCGTGGATTCATCCAGGAACGCCGCGATGTGATCGATGAGCTCATCTCCGCCGACGGCGATGACGTTGATATGCCCCGCGCCGGGGACGTCGAACCATCGGGGTGGTGAGGCCATCGCGTCGGCTAGGCGTCGGGCTTCGGAGATCGGCACGAGCGAGTCCTCGGTCCCGTGGACGATCAGGGTCGCGCACGTGACGCTCGATGCCAGATCGATGGGTCGCGGACGGTTCAGCGCGACGCCCGCCAGTCGGCCGGCGCGCCGGGTGATGAGTCTGGCGAGTTGTCTCGGGAAGGGGATACGCCGCCCGCGGAGCAGGGCGGCCACCGAGGCGTTGAGGTCGACCATGGGGGATTCGAGCACCAGCGCCGCGATGCGAGGATCCTCGGCCGCGGTCCGCAGGGCGATGGCCGCCCCCATCGAGCGTCCCCAGATCGCAGGCTGGAACGTCGCGTTGGGATTCGGCCCGGCGACGCGATCGGCCAGGGCATCGAGCCACGCCCGGACGTCGCCGCCTTCGCGGCCGCCGAACGTCGCATAGGTCCCCTCGCTGTTGCCGTAGGCGCGGGAATCCAGCGCCGCGACGTTCCACCCGTGTCGATTTAGCATCGCCACCCGGCTGGCTTCCCAGGCGGACGCGTTGTCGGCGAACCCGTGGAGCAGCAGGACGTCCCGCCCGGTGACCGCGGGCCCCGGCGCGGGATACCACCGGCCTGCCAGCTTCGTGCCATCGGCGGCCTTCACCTCGATCGGCTCGAAGGGCAGCGAGGGCGGGCGTGGCGCGAACTCATCATCGCCACGGTCGCGGCCCCGTCGGGACCTCGGCGGCACGACCAGCATCCAGGCCCCATACTCGATGACCGCGAGGAAACCCCACAGGATCGCCCCGAGGACAAACCCCGCGACGACCGCCCCGATGCGGAGCGTTCCCGACGAGGACCAGGTGGTGAGCGTGAGGATCGGGACGCCCCAGGACCATAGGGAATCGTGCAAAGCGTTCTTCTCCTCCGATCTGGTGTCAGCTCCATCCCGGAATCCACGCGCGACGATGCCTTCCGCGTTCCACTGCAATCGGATCGCTCCGTCGCGCCAGGTCCTCGAGATAGGGATACCCTGGCGCTTCGAGCGGGGAAAGGGCGTCGTTCGAGCCGGAGGGGACGCTACGCTGGCTCACGACGATGCTCCGTGGATTGGCCCACCGATAGAGCGCGGCCGGATTGGCCGACTTGCCGCCGTGGTGGGGGGCGAGCATGACCTCCGGCGACGGCTCGGGGCGTGGGCGTGCGATCAGTTCAATCAGTCCCAGTTGTTCCAGGTCTCCGGTCAGCAGTAGGTGATGGCCCGCGTGGTCGACGTCGAGTACCAGGCTGCGGGCATTGTCCGATGCTCCCGGATGCCAGCCAGGGGGAGGATGGCGGATCGCGAACAGGACGCCGCCCCATTCCCAGGCTTCCGACGCCGAGGTCTCCCGGACGGGGATCCTGCGCGATCGGACGTCCCGAATGAGTTGGACGGCGCCGGGATTGCCCGCTCCGCCGAATCCTTGGGGAATCCGGACGTCCCCGATGGGGAAGCGGTCGAGCAGGTCGGGCAGGCCATTGTAGTGATCCTGGTCGGCGTGGCTGAGGATGATGGTGTCGATCCGATTGATGCCGGAGGCCCAGAGTGCCGGCGCGATGATCCGACGGCCTACGGTCGGGTCGCCCATCCGCCCGCAATCATAAAGTATAGTATGGCCGTCCAGGGTGCGTATGATCACAGCGAGGCCGTGACCGACGGCCAGCACCTCGGCCTCCGGTGTCGAGGGCCGGTGCGGTAGGATCGCCAGGAGACAGCCCCAGGCCGTCCACGCCGACAGAAGGCACCAAGGCCCGATGCGTGCCAGCCGACCGACACGCGACGACCGCGCCGCGGCCGTCTTGAAGAACGCGGCCAGGCCGAGCAGGGTGTAGAAGACCAGGACCCAATCCCAGCTCGGTTCGGCCGTGAATCGGTGTCCCCAGGGTTGCGCGACGCCCCACTCGACGACGCTTTGCGTCACCTGGAGCAGCCAGCCGGCGGTCCAGGATGCGGGGCCGCCCAGCGGCCTCCAGACCGCCGACAGGCCCAGCCCCAGGCCGCCGCAGAGGAGCGCCGCCGAGGTGATGGGGATCAGCGGGATGTTGAGGAGGATGCTGATTGGCGAGACGATGTGGAACCTCAGCGCGACCAGGGGCACCGCCGCCAGCCAGATCACCGCCGAGGCGACGATGCCGTCCATGATCCATATCCCGGCCTGCCTCAATCGCTTACGCCACCATGGTTCGAGCCGTCGCTCGAGCTCGTCGAGCGGCGTATGGGGTCCGCGAAGTCGGACCCGGATGGCTCCCAGGAGCGTATGCGACAGGGCACAGGCCGGGGGCACCAACCAGAACAACACGGCGATCGCCAGGAATGAGAGCTGGCAGCCGATGTCGAAGAGATAGACGGGATTGAATGCCAAGGTCCCCAGTGCGGCCAGGGCCAGGGTATTCGCGGGCCGGATACTCCGTTCCAGGATCGCGGCCAGGCAAAAGGTCACTGTCATGACCGTGGACCGCACGACCGAGGGGGCCGGACCGACCAGCACGGCATAGCCGACCGTCAGCAGTGCGACGACCACATAAGCCGATCGGCGGGGCAATCGGATCGCGCGAGCGGCGAAGAGCATCGCCATGGCCAGCACCTGCAAATGCAATCCCGAGATGGCGAGCAGGTGCGTCGTCCCCGTCCGCGCGAAGGCGTCGTTGACCTCGGGGTCCACCCCTTCACGACGACCGAGCAGGAAGGCGGATGCCAGCGGCTCGATCCCCTGGTCGAGCCGGTCGACCAGTTGAGCGCGACTCCAGGCGCGGACCCTCTGCAGAGTGTCGACCAGCGGGTTCGGCCGGACATCCGGCAAGGGCTCCAGCCCGTCCGGATCATCGACCGTCAGGCGCAGGTCGATCCCCTGGCCGCGGAGATAACCGCGATAGTCGAACTCGCCCGGGTTGAGCGGCCCGGGGAGCTTGGCGAGCTGTCCGATTGCCTCGATCGCCTGCCCCGCTCGGATCTCGTCCCGATCGCCCAGCACGATCACCATCGCCCGGCCGGAGATGGCCTGCCATCGCCGTTGATCGCTGATCGCCGAGAGGTCCACCACGAACCGGGTTCGCGGGCGCGAGGGACCGTCGTTCTCGAATCCGAAGCCCGGTCCGGAAGGGTTCCGATCGCCCCGTCGGACACCCAGGGTCTCCCGGACGACGCCGCGGACCCAGGCCGATCGCGGCGCCTCGGGATCCTCCAGGACAGGTCGTCGCCGTCTCGATCCGTCCATCGATCATGATGCCAACCGCCTCCGACGGCGAAGAAGGTAATCATGATCGCCGAACACGAGATGAGCTCGAGCCGACTGGTCAATGCCGCGATCGTCGCGCCCAGGAGGATCAGCCCGATCCATTCGCGCGTAGCCCACGGGTCCATGAACCGATCCACCACGATGCCCAGTGACATCGCGACGACCAGGGGTGCGAGCGGGGCCCAGCGGTATGGGGGATTTCCCGGTACTTCGGACGGATTTTTCGACCTCCGGCCAGCTCCTGCGCCCTTGGCATCCCTCCCAATTGGATCATCCAAGACTTTGGGTGCGGTGCTGATCACCGGCCGGACCTCATCGCGTGATCGATGCGAACGATCTATTCAAGAAGCTGCGTCGGCGGTGCTGACTGGACAGCCCGGTTTTCATCGACGATTCTATCCTATATCAGGATTCCCGCCGGGTGCGGATGTCGCAACGGCGTGAGCCGAAGATTCGTGGTTCTTTGGAGAGGTTGACCGCCATGCAGAATCGCTACCCGTGTGGAAGCGTGAATCGTCGCCAGTTCCTTGCCGCGTCCGCCGCGACGGTCCCCTTGATCTCGGGAGTCCCGCTGCTGGCCGCCCCCCAGGCAACCGCCGTCATCGGCAAGACGACCCACCAGGGCGGCGATGGAAAGCCCCTGAGCAAGCTCGCGGCGCCGGACTTTATCCCGGCCGCGTGATCGAGGCGCGGAACCCGCGGATGATCCACAACGGCACACGGGACCGAGCGGCCGTCAGGGCGACCCTCGACGCTGGCATGAAGTCCCTCACCGGCGCCACCGACGCGGTCGAGGCCTGGAAGCACTTCTTCGAGCCCGGCGATGTCGTGGGCATTAAGGTCGTCCCCAACGGCCAGCCCCATGCCCATTCCTCCTACGAGATCGTCCTCGAAGTGATCGAAAAGCTCAAGGCGGCCGGGGTCAAATCCAGGGACATCTTCGTCTATGATCGCTATCGCGGGGAGCTGATGCAGGCCGGTTACCACGAGATCCTGCCCTCGGACATCAAGTGGGGCGGTCTCGATCCCGACGGGAATCAATTCAAGCTGGACTTCCCCTCGTTCGCCAAGGATCCGATCGCCGGCTTCGACCACGACGCCTTCGTCTGGATGGACCTGGTCCCTTATGGCGACGATCCCAAGGACGAGAGCAAGTACCGGTCGCACCTGGGCAAGCTGGTCACGAAGACGGTCAACAAGATCGTGGCCATCCCGGTGATGAAGGACCACGGCTCGGCGGGCGTGACCGGCTGCTTGAAGAACATGAGTCACGGCTCGGTCAACAACGTGGCGCGCTCGCACAGCAACAACTTCACGAACGTCTGTAATCAATTCATCCCGCAGATGGTCAGCCACCCGATCATCCGCGAGAAGTTCGTCCTCCAGATCATGGACGGCATCCGGGGCGTCTTCCAGGGGGGGCCATTCGCCCGACTTGAAGACCTGAAATGGACCTGGGAGAACAACGCGATCCTCTTCGGGACCGACCCGGTCGCGATGGATCACGTCGAGTGGGACCAGGTCGATGCCCAGCGGGTCAAGAACAATCTCCCTCGCGTCGCCGCCGCCGGCAAGGCCGCACTCGATCCCCTGAATCGAGAAGGCTTCGACGTCCGCCAGCCGCAGCATATCGCCCTGGCCGGCGCTCGGCCTGGGCTACTTCGACTACAAGTCGAACAAGGGCCGACGGTTCTCGATCGATCATCGGGTCGTGACAGTCTGAGGAGCCAGTCGCCCGTCGATGCGATGGCAACGTTTTGGGCGACACAGGGCCGCCATCCCATGCTCCGGGAGGCGGCCCTTTCGCTTCCAACTGTCCCGCACGGTGTGCCGGGTTCTCATTCGTGAGAAGCCCCGGGTGTTCGATCGTCATTTCTCCGGGGGACGCCTCGATGTCGAACGCCGACTCGGATCGCAATCTTCTCTTTGGTGTCCTCGCGCTGCAGGTCAACGCAATCACGCGTTCGCAGTTCATCGACGCCTGTGCCCTCTGGGCTAGCCAGAAGGATCGTTCGATGGCGGACCTGCTCGTGGAGCGTGGCTGGCTCTCGCCGGTCGACCGCGGCGACGTGGAACGCCTCATCGAGCGAAAGCTCAAGAAGCACAACGGAGACGTTCAGGCGAGCATCTCAGGATTGACGAGCGATGTGGTCCACCAATCACTCGCCGAGATCATTCAGCCCGAGGTCCGGCGTTCACTCGGATTGCCCGACTCACCCGCGGGACACGTCCTGGTTTCGACGATCGGCTACCAGCCCGGCCGTCGTGAACGATACACACTAACCCGCCTGCATGCGAAAGGTGGCATCGGACAGGTCTGGCTGGCCCGCGACGAAGCGTTGGGTCGCGAGGTCGCCCTCAAGGAACTCCGCCCCGAGAAGGCGACTCACCCGGCGGTCTGGGCCCGATTCCTGGAGGAGGCGCAGGATCACGGGCCAGCTCGAGCACCCGAATATCGTATCGGTGCACGAACTGGCCGGGGCGGTCGAGCCCGAGGCCGGATCGGAAGCACGTGCTCCGTTCTACACGATGCGGTTCGTCAAGGGGCGGACCCTGGCGGAGGCTGTCGGCGCGTACCACGCCGAGCGAAAGGATCGTCGGATCGGCCCGTTCGAGCTGCGCGAACTCCTCGAGGCGTTCGTGGGCGTCTGCCATGCGGTGGCCTACGCACACAGCCGGGGCGTGATCCATCGCGACTTGAAGGGGCAGAATGTCGTCCTGGGCGACTTCGGCGAAGTGGTCGTGCTCGACTGGGGCCTTGCGAAGGTCGTCGGCCGCACCGATGAGACCCTCACTCCTCCGGTGGCTCTGGAGCACCCCGAGGGCCGAGACGAGACGATGCAGGGGCAAGTCCTGGGGACGCCCGCTTACATGAGCCCCGAGCAGGCCGAGGGGCGTTGGGAACTTGTTGACCGCCACACGGACGTGTATGGTCTGGGGGCGATCCTCTACGAGATCTTGTGCGGCCAGCCGCCATTTGACGGCTCGAACACGGTCGAGGTTCTCCGAAAGGTCGTGACCGAGACTCCCCGGCCGCCGCGCTCCGTCTCCTCCGGAGTATCGCCGGCGCTCGAGGCCATTTGCCTCAAGGCGCTGGCGAAAAAGCCGGTCGACCGCTATGCCAACGCGGGGATGCTGGCGGCCGAGGTCAGGCGGTGGATGGCCGACGAACCCGTACTATCTTACCGCGATTCGCTAGCGAACCGGGCAGGCCGTTGGGCGAGACGCCATCGCCCACTGGTTGCAGGCGTGGCCGCGCTGCTCGTCGCGGCGGTCGTCGGGCTGACGGCCGGCACGATCCTCCTGAGCCGGGCCAACGATCGGACCGAGGGCCAGCGGCTCCGCGCGGAGGCCAACTTCAAGAAGGCCCGCGAGGCCGTCAACGAGTATTTCACCAGGATCAGCGAGAGCAAGCTGCTCAATGTCCCCGGGCTCCAGCCCTTGCGCAAGGAGCTCCTGGAGTCGGCCCGGAAGTACTACCTGGAGTTCCTCCAAGACCGAGGAACCGACCGCTCGGTCCGTGCCGAGGCGGCAGAGGCGTGGTACCGAGTCGGATTCGTCACGATCTACCTCAGTCCAGGCCGTGAGGCCCTGGATGCCTTCCAGCATGCGACCGAGATGTACGAGCAGCTCGCCCGCGACCACCCCGATGTCGATCGCTATTCGTACAAGCTGGCCATGTGCCTCAACGATCTGGGGAACGAACAGGCGGCGCTCCAGCTCGAGACCGAGGCCCGACGATCCCATGAGCGCTGCCTCTCGCTGCGGAAACAGATCGTCCGTGACCACCCCGATGTCCCCGAATATCAGAAGGAACTGGGTATCGGGTGGAGGGTGTGGGCGACGCGACAGTACACGGCCGGCCTGATCTCCGAATCCCTCGAATCCGAACGGAAAGCCCGTGCGGTATTCGAGCGCCTCGTCCACGAACATCCCGATGTGGCCGATTACGCGAACCGCCTGAGCGGAAACCTCCGCGATGTGGGAGAGCGATTGGGAGAGCTCGGGCGGCTCGAAGAGGCTCTCGGTACTCTTCGCGAGGCGTCGTCGGTCGCCGAACGATTGAACCGCGAACATCCCGAGATCCTCGATCACAGGACGAGCCTGGGTGCCGCCTATTCCGCGATCGGATGGCATTGCTATCGCTTGAGCGACCGGCTCGAGGAATCGCTGGTGTCCTATCTCAAGTCGCGTGAGATCTACGAGAAGCTGGTCCGGGAGAATCCGGACCTCAAGCCCTATCGCTTGTACCTTGGGACCCTGGATCAGCAGATAGCCCGGGTCCTCTCTCGGCATGGGCGAAACGAGGAGGCCCAGCGGTATTACCGGAAGGCCCTGGACGTCCAGGCGGCGGAGGTCCAGGCCAATCCCAAGTCCGATTGGTCCCGGAGGGAACTGGGATACAGCACCCTCGAGATCGGGCAACTGCACAAGGCTGCGGGGCGAGCGGGTGAAGCCTCGAACTCGTTTCGGAAGGCACTGCAGATCTTCGAGGCCGTCGCCGATTCGAGGGTCCTGGACCCGTACAACCTCGCATGCGCCCAGGCGATCTGCGCTGGCCTCATCGGTTCGGGCAATCCAATCGCCGGCCCTGCCGAGGTGGCGCGGCGCGCACAATACGCCGAGCGCGCCGTCGCCACATTGAAGAAGGCGGTCGACGGTGGTATTCACAGCCCGTCGATGGTCGCGTCGGACCCCGATTTCGACGCGATCCGTTCGCGAGCTGACTTCCAGGCGATCGTTTCTGACCTGGAGTCGAAGGCGAGGGACCGAGCGACGTCCGCCTCGGTTGCCGCGGAGAAGACCGTGACATCCGGACCCTGAACAGACACCTTCGGACGAGCTTTTTCGATCACACCCGCGCGAGGACCGAGCCGACCGACCTCTTTGGATCAAGGGAGTTGAATCACGCTTGTTCCCGACTCTCCCTCCCGCGAGGGGGAGCCGGGCTTGAGGCGCTCATCCGACGCTCAACGGATGACCTTGCGGCTGAAGGCGACGATGAACAGCCCCCAGAGGAGCGTCCCCAGCAGGGACTCGACGATCAGGAGGACGTTCATGAGCCCGCCGAGCGCGACGTCCCGCAGGTCGCCGAAGCCGGAGGTGAACGCGGCGACGCTGGTCGTCAGGCCGATCATGATCCGGTTGCGCATGCTATCGGCCTGGCCCTCGAAGGGCGTGTGGTTGACGTGCATGGAATCGATCCCGATCATGTAGACGATCGCGAAGGCCAGGATCATCACCAGCGCGGCAACGACGGCCCGCAACGGGCTCGTGCCGTAGGCACAACCGCGGTCGAGGAGCAGCCAGTCGAAGAATCGAGCCAGTTCGCTCCAGGGCCGCCGCCACGAATGCGCGCGGCAACGTCGCTGATTGACCTTGAATCGGTAGAAGGCCCAGTCCTCCTGGTCATATCGGTGGAGCCCCTCGAAGACCCGCTTCAACAGTCCGTACTCGGCCATGGCCTCGGCGTGCCGGCCGGCTCGTTCGCTGGCCAGTTGACCTTCGAGCTGGTCGGTCCGGAGAAGGAGCCGTTCGGCGACCGTGTTGTGGAATGCGAACCTCTGCTCGGGCCCTTGCTCGATGCTTTCCAGGTAGACGAAGTCGTGCAACTTGGCCTTGGAGAGGTCGAGCAAGCCTTCAAACCGGGTCGTGTCGGCTTCCCACTTCTTGTTGACGTTCGAACCGCGGAAGAGGAAGTCCTTGAGGAAGCGACACTTCACCAGGATGAATCCCTCTTCGGCATGGAGGCTGCGGAAGTCGGCCGACTCGGCGAAGTTGACGCCGCGGAACTCGACCCAGCCGGCGAAACGGGCCTCCCAGAGTCGGACCGGACCCTCGAAGCCGCAGTCGAAGACCAGCATCCGACCGCGGGCCTTGATGTTGTCGCATCGCCACGGACCGGCGACCGTCACCGATCGGATGAGCGGATGGACGAGGGACGAACCCCGCAAGTCCCAGCCCTTGGCGAACGTCGATCGGCCCGCGGTCCGGAGCCGGTCGATCGTACAGGCCCCCATCTCGACCTCGTCCAGGAATCGCGCGCGCTCGATCACGGGATGCACGAGCATCACGTGCGTCAAGCGGACGGGCAGCGGGAACTCCCCCTTGAGGACCAACCGCTCGATCCGGACGTTCTGGAGCGGCTCGCCGCGACGGAGCCGTTGCAGGGCCTCGGCCGCCGACAGGTTCTTCATGGACTTTCCGGAACGTCCCGGCTCGTCGTCGGCCAGCTCGGGCGCGCTCCTCGAGGGCCGGAGTCTCCTCGAGCACGGAGTCCGATCCGCGATCCGGCTCCGGCACGCGCCCGGACTCCGCCAGGAAGGTCACTGCCTCGGACGAGTTTTCAAGCTTGGTCGCGTCCATCGTTCCACCTTAAAGTCTGTCTCGGAGGACTCTTATAGGGTGCTCTGTGAGCACCGATCGGGCGTAGTTTGCCGAATTTCGGTGCTCACAGAGCACCCTACGAGACAGCCACCGCAGCTCCTGAGCCAGACTCTTAACCAGGATCCAGGGTCTCACATGTCAAACACGAGAACAAAGACATAGAATTCCGCCGACAAGTTCGGATCCGTCGGCGGATCCGACGGAGTCGATCATCTCCGATCCCCGGGCGGCACGGACGACTCGGGATCGCCCAGCTCGGCGTACGTCCTGGGGAAGATCGCCCGGGCTTCCGCGAGGAGCTCCGGGTATCGGCCCTTATAGCGCGGGGCGAAGTGGATCAAGACGAGCTCCTCGACGCGGGCCGCGACGGCCAGCTCGGCGGCCTGGGTCGCGGTCATGTGCCGGTAGGTCTCGGCCTGGCCGAGCTGAGCGTTGGCGTAGTACGAGTCGCAGTAGAGTCGCCGGGCGCGGTGTGCCAGCTTGATCAGCGCGGGTCGAGATGCCTCGCTCCAGGCGGTATCGGTGATATAGGCCATGCGGGCACCCCGGGTCGTCGTGAAGTAGCGATCGGCGAGCGTCCCGAGCGTGAACCGGCCGCCATCGATCTCCACGGGGGTCTCGGGCGCCGTCCCGTCGCGGAGCAGCTCGAGGACCCGGGAGACCCAGGGCCCGGGCCGCATCGGACCCGACGACAGCAACGCCGCATCGGGGTGGACACCGGGCCTCTCGACCATCGCGAAGGCCAGGCAAGGGACCGTGTGGTCGACGAGGGCCGTCTCGACGGACAGGTCGTCGTTCTCATAGATGACCCGGACGCGACCGCGGAGAAGTCGCTCGGCGACCTCCGGCTCGGGGAACCGCCGTGCGCAGGAAAGGTCGGCCCATCGGAGGCGATCGGGGAGGACCTCGTGGACCTTCACGACGAGCTTCTGGAACGGGAAGAATGGATATTCGTAACTCTTGATCCGGTCGTAGACCCGGCGGATCGTCCCCTCCGGTCCGAAGAGGTGGAGGGTCTTATCCCGGTCCATATTCGCCCGCATGATCCGGTCCAGGTCCGTGAAGTGGTCAACGTGGTGGTGCGAGATGAAGACCGCCGCCAGGTCTTTCAGTCGATCGGCATCGAGGGACGCCACCTCGCCCGCGTCGAACAAGAGGGCATCGTCGCGACCCGGGTAGTCGACGTAGAGCACCGGGTCGCCGGTCGAGCCGTTGACCAGTCGGACACTCGAGACGGTTCGGGGCTCACTCGTCTTCATGGATCGATCCGGGCGCGTTCCGGCAGCCTTTCGTCGAAAGCTCAGGACGACTTCTTTTCCGGGAGTACGAAGATCCGCAAGCGATGGATCAGCCATTTGTCCCCGCGCTTGACGCGGACCTGGTAGAACGGCACCTTGAGCGGCTTGTCCGCCGCCTCGTTGGGCACGAACGTCCCGGCGATCACCAGGAGGTCCGGGGCCAGCAGCCTGGCGTACTCCACCGTGTTCTTCGCCTGAATCGTCTCGGGATTCTTGAAAAGGTCGGCGTAGAACTTCTCGATCTCTTCGCGGCCCGCATATTCCTTCTCGGAGACCTCGTCATCCTCCTTGTTCTGGAGGAACATCTTGGCGTCCTCGACGTAGTAGGCCGCCATGGCCTTGGCGTCGGCCTTATTGAAGGTTGCGGCCCCTTCCTGCGTCAGCCTGGTGGCCAGTTTCAAGGCCTCGTCATCGGCGGTATCGCGGCCCAGGGACAGGTTGACCGAGAATGCCAGAAGGAACAGTCCAAGAACAAAGGTCATTGGGCGATTCATGATCGAACCTCGCTACAAAGGAATGGCTACGATACGACATCACGATCAGTTGCCCTTTTAACAGGAGGTAACCCGCCCTCGCAAGCAATCGGGTTCGCTTTCGAGTATGGCGGTAGAATCGAGACCGGAGCCGCGATTCCCTTGGCCCGACCGCCTTGCAATCCATCTCCTCTTATGGTCTCCTGGGACAAGTGTCTTTGGAGGTCGGCGGCTCGATCATTCGGATCGGTTCAGGGGAGCTGACGCTTGGTGCTTGCGGGATGTGACCGTGCCGTGGGAGCCGCCGTTCAGGTTGAGGACGTGGTTAAGAGCTACGGGTCTTCCTCGGTCTTCGCGCTGCGAGGAGTTTCCTTGGAAGTTCGTCGAGGCGAACGGGTGGCGTTGCTGGGGAAGTCGGGCTCGGGGAAATCGACGCTCTTGAACCTGATCGGTGGACTGGATCGTCCGACGTCGGGATGCATCCGCGCGGGCGACCGAGACATCGCCCGGATGACGGCGGATGAGCTGGCCTCGTACCGGCTTTCCACGGCGGGGATGATCTTCCAGGCGTATAACCTGGTGACCTCGCGCACGGCGCTGGAGAACGTCGAGCTGCCGATGATCCTGGCGGGCCGGCCGGCGGGCGAACGTCGCGAGGCGGCTCGGGAGGCCCTGGCGTCGGTCGGACTGGGCGAGCGGCTCAACCATCGGCCGCCGGAACTCTCCGGCGGCGAGCATCAGCGGGTGGCGATCGCCCGGGCGCTGGTCAATCGGCCCGAAATCCTGCTGGCGGACGAGCCGACGGGCAACCTCGACTCGGCCACGGCCGCCGAGATCATGGCCCTGCTCCTGGATCGCCTCCGTCGCGACGGGACGACCATGATCATGGTCACGCACGACGAGGAACTGGCGCGGCAGTCCACCGACCGGATTATTCGATTGAAGGATGGACGAATCCTCGAATGAGCACGATCATGCGAAGCACGGCGACGCCCCGCGCGGCCGACATCTGGGGCCTGGCGTTCGCGGCGGCGCGTCAGCAGAAGGTCCGCACGGCCTTGACGATGATCGGCGTGGTGGTCGGCACGTTCACGCTGGTTGTCAGCCTGGCGGCCGGCCAGGGTGTGGAGCGGGCGATCGTGGCGCTCTTCCACGAGGATGATCGGCTTCGCAAGATCTCGGTGCATCCGATGTACCAGCCGAGCGCCGGGGACATCCCGGAATCGGAGAAGGAGCCACAGGGCTCGATGAGCGACGCGAAACGCGCGCGGCTTAGACACGCGCTGGTGCGGACCTATTCGGAGAAGGCTTTTCGGGATCATCGCGTCCGGCTGGATGCTGCAGCGGTCCGCCGGATCGAGGCCATGGATCATGTGCAGCGCGTCGAGCCGGTCATTCAGCTCGCCGGCAAGGCGAGACTGGACGGGAAGGACTGCGATGTCGGCGCGTCCTCGGTCCTGATGGGGAGCCGCTTCCTGGCGGATTTCCTCCTGGCGGGCCGGCTGTTCACTCCGGAGGACGGACGCGCCGCGATCGTGCACGAATATGTCGTCTATCGCTGGGGACTGGTCGGAGACGAGGATGCCGGCGCCGCGATCGGGCGGACGTTCCGGCTGGAATACGTCTCGCGCCCGAATGGGGACGGTGAACCTGGGCTGGATCCTCGACGTCGGGCAGATCCGAGCCGAACGGAGGCCGGCCCTGGAAGCGGGCTTGAAGCGGCTGGCGGGCCTGGTCCGCTTCCTGCCGATCCCCCGCGACGAGCGCGAGGCGCTGCTCACGCTCTTCGACCGGCTCACCGCGACGTTAACGACGCGCCCCGAGCAGACCTTCACCGAGGAATTCACGATCGTCGGCGTCGTCCGCGAGCAGGACGAGAAGGACGACCGGACCTTCCCGGCCTCGCCGTTCGGCGAGTGGATGCTTCGGAACCGCGGGATCCTGATCCCGGTCGACTCGGCCACGGCGTTCTACCTCCGCGGGCCCACCGAGGCCGAATATGGTTTCGACCAGGTCGTCATCACCGTCAACGAGGAGGAGCACGTCAAGGCGGTCGCCGACCGGATCGCCGCGATGGGTTACAACCAGTACTCGCTCGCGGGCGTCATCGACCTGATCCGGATGAATGTGCGACTGATCACGTTCGCCATGGCGGCGGTGGCCGTCGTGGCCCTGGTCGTCGCCGCGATCGGGATCACCAACACGATGATCATGAGCGTGCTCGAGCGGACCCACGAGATCGGGATCATGAAGGCCCTGGGGGCGCACGATCGCGATATCCGTCGCATCTTCCTGGTGGAGGGGACCGTCTTCGGAGTCCTCGGAAGTGCGGTGGGGGTGGCCCTCGGCTGGCTGGCCTCTTACCCGGGCAACGCGATCGCCAGGCGCATCATGGAGCCGCAAGTCAACTCGACCGTCAAAGGGTCGTTGCTCATCTATCCAATCTGGCTGGTGCTCGGCGTCCCGGCCGTGGTCTGCCTGATCACGACCCTGGCGGCATGGTATCCGGCCTCACGAGCGGCACGCGTTGATCCGGTGACCTCGCTGCGGCACGAGTAAGTGCCCGTCCCGGAAGGGTCGAATTCGGTCTTGTCGGGTGGGTGAAACCCACCGATGCGAGGCCCTCTCGGTGGGTTTCACGCATCCTGCAAGAGGTCCGATCGTCTTCCGGGACAGACTGTAACTCCACGATCGCTCACTTCGAGCCCGTCTCAACCCCGGCGACGGGGCTCGACTTGGGGGCGGGCGGCTTGAACGCTTCGAGGGTCTTGATCATCCGGAGCAGCTCGCTGTCGGTCGTCAGGATCAGCCGGGTTTCCCCCTTGAGGGCCTCCTTGTAGACCTCGAGCGTGCGAGTGAAGCCGTAGAACTCGCCGGTCTCGCGGATCGCCTTGGCGTAGGAGTCGATGATCTCGGCGTCAACCCGGCCTTTGAGTACGCTGGCCTCCTGCTTGCCCTCGCCCTCGATCTTCTCGACCTCGGCCTTGGTCTTGTTGATGATCTCCTGCTTGCGCTGCTCGCCTTCGCTGGTCGTCTTGACGGCGATCGCTTCCATCAAGGAGATGGCGCGGTCGAAGGCGGCCTCGCGCACCTGGGGCACGAACTCGATGCGAGAGAGGCCGACGTCGACCAGCTCGATGCCTCGGCCCTGGTTCTGGCCGCCCTCGGCCAGGGCTTGCTGGGCGTTCTTCTTGATCTGGTCGGTGATCTTGAGCCGGCCCAACGTGACCGATTCCTTGGCCTCCGGCGGGACGATGAAGTCGAGGAGGGCCTGGTCCCGTTCGGCGTCACCGGCCTTCTTCGCGGGGTCTCCGGCACGGGCGACCATCTCGGGGGGGAGTCCCAGCGAATACGTCATCTTGCGATTGGTGCTGCGGACGATCTCGGCCAGGTTGTTCGTGGTGATCGTGTCGCGCGCCGTGCTCCGGACGAACTCCTTGACCCGCGACTCGGCATTGGGCACCGTGCGCAAAGTCCGGACGAACTGGGCCGGATCGTTGATCCGCCAGACGGCCCAGACGGTGACCTCGACCTTCTTGCCGTCGGCGGTGGGGACGTCCACGAGCCGCTCATCGTGGGCGGTCCCGTGCCAGACCTGGAGCGTCTTGGGCAGCCGCATGACCTCCTGGATCATCGGGAGCTTGAAGTACAGCCCCGGCTCGGTCCGGCTGGCGACGGGTTGGCCGAACTGGAGGAGCACCGCCAGCTCGCGCTCGTCGACGGTGTAGAACACGGTCTCGACCAGGGGGACGGCGAACACCAGGGCCATCCCGACCATTACTGCGGCGATTCGACGGCGATTCATCGGCGGGCCCCTTCCTTCGAATCGAGGTTGAGCAACGGCAGGAGCTGCTTGAGATCGCTGTCGATGATCGTCTTGTCCTTCACGCCCGAGAGGATCTCCTGCATGGCCTCGAGATAAAGGCGCTGGCGCGTGATGTCCGGGGCACGCTGATAGGCGCGATACTTCGCCAGGAGGGCCTCGATCTCGCCGGTGGACTCGGCGCGGCGCCGGCTGGCATAGCCCTCGGCCTCGCGGATCAACTGGTCGCGCTTGGCGCGGGCCTCGGGGATGAGGCGATTCCGGGTCGCCTCGGCTTCATTCTCCAGCTTCTGCTTCTGCTGGATCGACGCGTTGACCTTGTCGAAGGCCGGCTTGACCCGGTCCGGCGGGATGACGCGCTGCATCTGGAGGGCCGTGACCGTGATCCCGCAGAGGTAGGCGTCGAGGATCCGCTGCGAGTCGACTCGGGCCTTGAACGCGATATCGCTCCGCTTGGCGCCGATCACCTCGTCGAAGGAATAGTCGCCGACCATCTGGTTCATCACGGTGCGGGCCACGGTCGTCAGCAGGTTCTCGGCGAACCGGTCGTTCTCGTCGAGGGGGAAGCGGAAGAGGAACCGCGATGGCTCGGTGACCTTCCACTGCACGGTCCACTCGACCGACGCCGTGTTCAGGTCGCCGGTCAGCATCAAGGTCTCTTCCTCCGAACGCGAGGACGTATTGATCGGGTCCTCGGTGCGGGATGCCAGGCCGAAGGGGAGCCTCAGCCCGTGCTCCTCGACGCTGACCTTCATCACCTGGTCGACCATCGGGAGCTTCAGGTGAAGCCCGGGCAAGGTCGTCGCGTGGTATTTGCCGAATCGCAGCACGACGGCTTGCTCGTAGGGCTTGACCGTGTACGAGATGTCCGTGAGCAGCCACAAGATCAGGATCAGCGCGACGACCCAGGGGAACCAGGGCAGGAAACGCTGCCATGCCTCGCTCGGCATCGCACCGCCCGCGCGTCGCCGAAAAGCCTCGTATGACTCCATGCTTGGAAAACCTTTCTCCGGGACTCCCGCCGTTTTCCCATGGCGGGAGGTGGGCTCACCGATCCCTCAACCAAGGAACGACTCGGTCGCTCACCTGTCTGTTCGCTCGACGAGCGAAATTCTTCGGATCGATCGGTCGGGGCGCCGTGCTCCCGCGTAGCGATCGTATCGAATGATCGCACACCCCAGATTGTTGACCGACCGTCCGAAGTTCCGCAAGCCGAGCGAGGTGCCCAATTCCCGGATTCGTTCAACGGATACGTTGACACGACCGGCAGGAATCCGATTAAGGTAGGATGGATCGTAACGAGGAGGTCGTTCATGTCGCGTCGGCGAATTACTCTCGGCATTCTCAAGTTCTCGGCCTTGATCGTCCTGGTCCTGGGCGTGTGGAGACTATTCGGAAACCGTCAGGGGCCGTCTCCTGGCGATCGGCCCACCGTCTCCGATTCCCGGTCCATCGGATCGTCGGGACCTGTCGGCGCTCGTTCTACTCCATTCATCCCGGGAGTGGCATACCGGCCGTTACAGTGGAAGCTGGACAGCAGCGGCTTCGGCACCGTCAGCTTCGCCTTGAAGCCGTGGAAGCCCGACGCCTCGTTGCAGGAGATCCGCGAGCGATGGCAGGGGCTGGGCGATCGCGGGATCGAGCTCGTCGATCGGCAACTGGCCGATCCCAAGCTGACCAGTGAGGGGGGGATCTCGCTCCGGTATCTGAAAGCCGCCCTCTTGAATTGCGAAGGGAAGCCGGAGGCCGCATACCCGGTCTTGGAGCAACTGCGATCGATCATCGCCGGCGACGACCGGCTGGCTCAATCGGCCATGGCGACGGTGATCTACCAGCAAGGCCTGACCGCGTTGCGACGCGGCGAGAACGACAATTGCATCCTCTGCCGCGGCGAGAGCTCCTGCATCTTCCCGATCGGGCCCGCGGCGGTCCACACCTTCCCCGATGGCTCTCGCCTGGCGATCCGCCACTTCTCCGAGTACCTCGATCAGTTCCCCCAGGATCTCAAGGTGCGCTGGCTGTTCAACATCGCCCACATGACGCTCGGCGAGTATCCCGACGAGGTCGATCCCCGGTTCCGCCTGAACCTGGACCATTTCTTCCATTCGGAGTTCGACATCGGTGCGTTCCGCGACGTCAGCCATCTGGTCGGGCTCGAGCGATTGAACCAGTCCGGTGGTGCCATCATGGACGATTTCGATAACGACGGCCTGCTGGATATCATCGTGACCTGCACCGACCCGACCGAGAACATGGCGTTCTATCGCAACAAGGGCGACTCGACCTTCGAGGACCGCACGGAGGAGGCGGGCCTGATCGGCCAGTTCGGCGGACTGGTGTGCTATCAGGCCGATTACGACAACGATGGCCGCCTGGATATCTTCATCCCGCGGGGCGCCTGGTACAACTTGCCGATGCGGCCCAGCCTCTTGCGGAATCGCGGCGAAGGCCGGTTCGCCGACGTCACGGGCGAGGCCGGGCTGCTCGCCCCGGTGAATTCCAACGCCGCGTCCTGGGTCGATTACGACAACGACGGCCGCATCGACCTCTTCGTCGGTTGCGAGCGTCAGCCGAACCGGCTCTACCGGAACAAGGGCGATGGCACGTTCGAGGAGGTCGCCGCCAGGGCGGGCGTCGGCGGCGAACCGGCCCGATTCTGCAAAGGGTGTACCTGGCTCGATTTCGACAACGACCGGTTTCTCGACCTGTTCCTCAACAACATGGAGGAACATGCTCGGCTCTATCGCAACAATCGCGACGGCACGTTCACCGAGGTGACGTCGGCCATGGGGATCGATGGGCCGACCCATGGCTTCTCCTGCTGGTCGTGGGATTACGACAACGACGGATGGCTCGACATCTTCGCCACCTGCTATGACCATACGATCCCCGACGTGGTCCTCGGGCTCATGGGCAAGCCCCATAGCGGCTATTCGAACCGCCTGTTCCGCAACCTGGGCGGCAAGGGCTTCCAGGACATGACCGCGGAAGCGGGACTGGACATGGTCTTCTCCAGCATGGGGACCAACTACGGCGATTTCGACAACGACGGCTTCCTCGACATGTACCTCGGCACCGGCGATCCCGATTTCAGCACCCTGGTCCCGAATCGGATGTTCCGGAACGTCGAGGGGAAGCGGTTCGCCGACATCTCGTCGTCGTCGCGGACGGGCCACCTCCAGAAGGGGCATGGCGTGTCGTGCGGCGACTGGGACCGCGATGGAGACGTCAACATCCTGATGGAGACCGGCGGCGCCGTCAACGGCGACAAGTATCACAACGTCCTCTTCCAGAACCCCGGCCAGGGGAACCACTGGCTGACCGTGAAGCTCGTCGGCCGGAAGACCAACCGGGCGGCGATCGGGGCCCGGATCAGGGTCGTCACGGCCGGTAGTCCGTCGATGACGATCTGTCGGGAGGTTTCCTCGGGCAGCAGCTTCGGGGCGAATCCGCTCCAGCAGACGATCGGCCTGTCGCGATCGGATCGCGTCGCGATACTGGAGATCCAGTGGCCAACGAGCCGGACGACGCAGGTCTTCCGCGACGTGGCCGCGGACCAGTCGATCGAGGTCACTGAGTTCGCGGAGAGCTACCGTAAACTCGATGCGAAGCCGCTCCCCCAGCCGCATTGAGCGACGGCCTTGGATCATCGTGCAAACGGTCTGGCGAGGCGGGCGTCGGGGCCGAGCGATTCCTCGATGCGCAACAGGCGATTGTACTTGGCAAGCCGCTCCGACCGCGCCACCGACCCGATCTTGATCTGGCCGGCGGCGGTGGCGACGGCCAGGTCGGCGATCGTGGTGTCCTCGGTCTCGCCCGAGCGCGCCGAGACGATGGATCGGAATCCGTTACCGCGGGCCAGGCGCAGTGCATCGAGCGTCTCGGTGAGCGTCCCCACCTGGTTGAGCTTGATCAGGACGGCGTTGCCCGCGCGGAGCTTGATGCCCAGTTGCAGGCGGTGGACCTGGGTCGCGAATAGATCGTCGCCGATGAGCTGGACCGACGCGCCGAGTCGGGCCGTGAGTGCGGCCCAGCCGTCCCAGTCGTCCTCGGCCAGTCCGTCCTCGATGGAAACAATCGGGTAGCGTTCGACCCAGTCGGCCAGCAGGTCGATCATGCCCGCGGCATCGAGTTCTCGTCCGCCTTCGGCGCCGAGGCGGTAGGTCCCGTGCCTCGGATCGAAGAAGTGGCTCGAGGCGACATCGACGGCAATCGCGACGTCGCGTCCCGGCTCGAAGCCGCAGGCGATCATGGCATCGACGACGACCTCGAAGGCCTGCTCGTTGCCGTGGAGCCGGGGACCATAACCCCCCTCGTCGCCGACCAGGGCCGACGCGAAACCGCGCTCCTTCAGCACGGCGCCGGTGGCCCGGTAGAGCGCGACGCTCATCTCGAGGGCCTCGCTGTAGCTGACGGCACCGATCGGGATGATCAGCACATCCTGGATGTCCAGGTTGCCGCCGGCATGCAGGCCGCCGGAGATCATGTTGACCATGGGAATCGGCATGACCGGCTCGACCGCGACGGACTCCGGGCTGGCCGATGTCGTTCGCGTACCGCAGAGGCGGTACAGGTGGACGAACAATTCCTCGCCGCGAGCGATGGCCACTGCATGCGCCGCGGCGAGGGAGACCCCGAGCAGGGCGTTGGCCCCGAGCCGGCTCTTATTCGAAGTCCCGTCGAGCGCGATCAGCCGGGCGTCGAGCGCGGCCTGGTCCTCCAGGTCCATCCCGACGACCGCCGGCGCGATCTCCCGGACCACGTTCTCGACCGCCGCAAGGACGCCCAGCCCGCCGTATCGCGGATTCCCGACGTCGCGCAGCTCCAGGGCCTCGTGCCGGCCGGTGCTGGCCCCCGAAGGGACGATCGCCCTCCCCACCGCTCCGGTCGAGGCGATCGCCTCGACTTCCACGGTGGGCCGCCCGCGCGAGTCGAGCACCTGTCGGGCCTTCAACGCCTTCAACGCGATCATCTCGAGCACCTCATCTCTGCATCGCCTGCCGGAGTATCGGGAGTAAGTCGTCCCACGTCGCAGGCTCGACGCGCAGCGACTCGCGCGAAGGACCGGGCGAGTGCCTGGCCCGCGGCGTCGAGGTATTCGACCGGGCTCTTGCCGTCGACCCGAGCCAGGCAGCAGGCCGACGTGTGGCGGTTGGCTCGGCGAACCAGCTCGGCGCGGTCCGTTGTACCGAGTCCTCTCCGATCGAGATAGGGCTCCCAGAACGCTCTCGCCAGGGCCAGAAACGCATCGGAATCCGAGGGATGATTCGGCCAGGCACGGATCGCCTTGAGGAGGAGATGGCTCAGGAAGAAGCCGAGGTCGAACGCCGGGTCGCCGGCATGGGCGCACTCGAAATCGAGGAGGATCAGGCCACCCGCGTGGACCAGGATATTCTTGGGGCTGAAATCGCCGAGGACGAGCGTCCGTTCGCCGTCCGGCCGATCCATCGCGGCGATCAGGTCGTCGATGCGCGCCGCCAGGTCCGGATGGCGTCGGGCAGCGGTCCGATAGTACGGGTCGACTCGCAACTCTTCGAACAGGCTGGTGTCGGCCAGGGTCCCGCGCAGGGCGGGATGATTGGGGGCGTCGGCGTGGATGGTGCCGAGCATGGTGCCCAGACTTGCCGCGATGTCCGGATCAATCCGGCCGGCCATCAAGTGGGTCTTCCAGGTCACCGCGTCATCGGGTGCGCACTTCCATCCCGAAGAGATAGTTCGGGCGATCCTCGAAGAGCACCTCGGGGACACTCGCCGGGGGGAGGATCGATCGTAGCACTCCGAGCGCGGCGGATTCCGTCCAGATCCGATCGAGGGGGGCGTGCCATTCCATCGCGACCCGAAGCTTCTCGCGGCACTGCTTGATCACGAACGGGGGCTGGCCCGTGACATCGACTCGCAACACGATATTGGAAACCCCGCCGGCCAGCTCGCGGACGCGGACCTCGGCGCCTTCCGGAATTCGGTGCGATTCACGGAGGTAATCGGCCGCGGTCTGGGCGTCGATTTCATGCATGGGGATTGGCGATGTCGTCTGATGGTGCATACGACTTAAGGTTTGGCCTTCGCATTCAGTCTTGCGACGAAGGCAGCGTGCTCGGGACTGGCCAGGCCGCGCTGGAGGGCCGCTCGAATGGCTGTCGTATCGCCGCGGATCAGGGCCGACGGGTCGAGCCAGAGCCCTGGAAAGGCCGAGCTACGATAGAACCCGTTCTCATCGAGAGGCAGTTTCACATACTTCTTTCGCTTCAGCACGAACCAATCGATCGCGCGATCCAGCACCCGCCACACCAGGAACTCACAGACACCGTTGCGGCGGTAGACTTCGAGTTTGGCGTGGAGATCGTAGCTGACGCTGCTCGATGCGATCTCGGCGACCAATTCGGGGGCCTTCTCCAGGAAGTCGTCATCCGAGACCCTGGCCTGGCCGCCTCTGGCGGGGTCGATGAAGAGGCAAATGTCGGGTTGGGGTTCATTGCCCAGATCCAATCGCATGGTGGTATTGTCGGCGCCGATGAGGCCGGGGGTTGACCACTTGTAGTGCCCAAGCCAGGCGATGAGCTCGAAATGGGGCTGACCATGGCGGATCAAACGGACAGGAGATGGCACGAAGACCCTTCCTTCAATCAATTCGGCTTTCTTGAGCCCAGGCATCGCCTCGTAGCGTCGCTCGAACTCGGCCTGGCTGAGCTGGTCACCCATTTCCAGGGGGAGGATTTCCGCTCGAATCTCCCGGTCGGGCGCTTCAAGGGGAGAGAGGTCCTTGCTAGCAACTCTGGCCTTGGATCGATAAGACGTTGTATCCATCGCAGAAACCACCTTTCCGTTCTGGGAGGTGTCATGTTATCCGAAAATGGATTCGATTGGAAATGAGAGTCCATCAGGACCTTCGCCTCGGGATGATGACTCCGGAGTGGTTCTCCGATATCCTCTGTACTGTCCACGAGGGATCACCTCTCATCCGAGGTGTCCACGAGCGATCCTCGATTCTCGCCGCGAGTTGGCACAGGATCGGGCCGGTTCACCATGATTCTCTTGAAGTCGAATCGATGTCGTTCCGACCGGAATCAACCCGCGGTCTCGAATTGCGCGACCGGATCAGTGTCCTCTCGGCGAGGGAATCATGGGACCGAAAGCCTGGGAACGGCCGTTCGACCTCCGCCAGGCGCTGGATGAGCCGGCCGTCGTCTGGATCGTTGGTTTGTTGATCCTGCTGATCTTCGCATCGCCCTTGATCCTCCTCCTGATCGATCGCCTGATCGGCCTCGACCCGGACCTGCGGCGCGATCTGTGGCGGCGTTATTTCTCGTGGCTGATCCTGGTGCCGATCATCCTGCTGCCGGTCTTGCTGGGGGCGGCCTGGACGATCCTGGCGGTCTTCGTGCTCAGCCTGCTCTGTTTCCGCGAGTTCGCCGCGGCGACCGGATTGTTCCGCGACAAGCTCATGTGCCTCCTGGTCGTGATCGGTATCCTGGCCCTGGCCTTTGCCGTCGCCGATCGATGGTATCGCCTCTTCGTCGCGATGACGCCCATGAGCATCGTTGTGATCGCGGCCGTCGCCACCTCGCTCGACCGTCCCAAGGGATATATCCAGCGTGTCGCCCTGGCGATCTTCGGCTTCATCCTGTTCGGGTCGTGCCTGGGCCATCTGAGTTATATGACCAACAGCACGCATTACCGATCGCTGATCCTCCTGCTCGTCTTCTCGGCCCAGTTGAACGATATCTTCGCCTATGTGGTGGGCAAGGTGCTGGGTGGTCCGAAGCTGGCCCCCGAGACGAGCCCGGACAAGACGGTCTCCGGCGCACTGGGCGCGATCGTGCTCACGACGATGCTCGTATTCTGGCTCGGCGGCTTCGTCTTTCCTGAGGGAAACCTCGCCGAACCGATCCAGCGGCTGATCCTGGGCCTGGTCATCAGCATCGGCGGCCAGGTCGGCGACCTGACCGTCGCCGCGATCAAGCGAGATGCGGGGATCGCCAAGGAGTGGGCGATGATCCCGGGCCACGGCGGCGTGCTGGATCGCGCCAATAGCCTGCTCCTGTCCACGCCGGCCATGTTCCATCTGGTCAATCATTTCACGCACTTCACCGATGCGAGCTGAGCCATGGAGCCCTGGAATTATAAACCCGCAAGCGACCTCGACCTGCCGCCTGTCGAGCGCGCCAAGAGCTTGCGACGCGAGTCCGGGTTCTTCTCGACGGCCGGCCACCTGGCCTGGCGATTGACGACCCGGGCGTATTTCGCGACCTATCATCGCTTATCGGTCGCCGTCGAAGGCTCGATTCCCGATGAGCCTCCCTTCGTGATGATCGCCAACCATACCAGCCATCTCGACGCGCCGCTGCTGGCGTCGATACTGCCTTGGCGGCACTGCGATCGCGTGTTCCCGGTCGCCGCGGGCGACGTCTTCTTCAATAGCTCTGCCACGTCGATCTTCTCGGCCACGCTGCTCAACGCGCTGCCGATGTGGCGGAAGAACTGCGGCTCGCATGCCCTGAAGGACCTGCGTAAGCGCCTCGTCAACGAGCCCTGCGGGCTGATCCTGTTCCCCGAGGGGACGCGGAGCCGGGACGGATCGCTCCAGGCGTTCAAGGTGGGGCTGGGGATGCTCATCGCCGGCACGAGCGTCCCGGTGATCCCGTGCTACCTCGAGGGCGCCTTCGAGGCATTCCCGCCCGAGACCCGATGGCCGCGCCCGCGGAAGATCCGGCTCAAGATCGGATCGCCCCTTGTCTTCGATGGGATCTCGAACGGCCGCGAGGGCTGGGAGCACGTCACCAACCAGGCCCACGCGGCCGTGCGACGGCTCGCGGGCCTCGCCCCGGAGGCCAGCGGAGCCGTCCTCCCTCCTGTGCCTAATGCTTGACCTCGACCTTCATCGGGATCGTCCCGAGATCCATCGGCTCATCGCTGTGGCCGCCGGGGATCGCGCCGACTTCGAGGTCGCGCTCGATCCTGCCCTCCACCCGGTCGCGAGTATGGGCGTGCGTAATCCCGGGCGTCCTCTGGATGCTGATCCTCATGTTGTAGGAGCCCGAGACGACATCCTCGATCCGGAAGCGGCCGTCGGCACCGACGGGGAAGATGTGATACCGCCGGTCGCGTAGATAGGCTTTCCCGGGCTCGGTCTGGTACCACTTGACCTTGTAGGCTCGTTGTTTCTTGACGTCCCAGGTTGCGAAATCCTGGGGAATTGGCATCAGGGCCGGCCTGCTTTCGAGCCAGCCGGACGCGTTGGCGAGGTTGACCGGCGCGTGGCCTTCGCCCTTCCCCACACCCTGGGCCATCGCCAGGACGACCTGGCCGATCAGCGGGCGCCCCTGACCGCCAAGCTCGACGCGGAGGGTCTGTCCGGGCCGGATGTCTACCGCAGGACCGGCACTCGATTCCGCCCTCGTGACAGTCTGGCCGTTCGACCACTTGAAATTGGCCTCGCCGTCCATGATCCGTTCGATGACGAAGCGTCCCTGGTCGTCGGTCATGGTCTTGTAGCTCTGGAACGAGTAGCTCGGGTCGATCGTGTTGCGAATGAGGTTGATTTCGATCTGCCGGTGGATGCCGGGATTGCCCCGGATCCGGAAGGTCCCCTCGATCCGCGCCCACGGCTTGAGCCTCAGGTCGGCCGAGCGGGCCATCTCCTCGGCCGTGCGATTGCCGAATCCCTTGTCGTGGATGACCAGGATGCCCGATGGCTCGTCCTGCGGAGGGAAGGCGTAGCGACCATCCGGGCCGGTCTTGCGACGCCGGGCATCGAAGCGTCCCGAGGCGGGAGGTAATTCCGGCCGGTTGTTGATGAATCCATAGGCATCGATGTAAACGTCCGCACCTGGGGCCGGTGTCCCGTCGGGCAGACGGACGACGCCCGAGATCCCATCGGCCTTCTTCAGCTCGAAGTCGAGCGTGACCCCGCCCTCGCCGGGCTGGATCGGCCGCGAGGTGGCCGGCGCGTAACCTTCGGCCTCGATGCGGAGCTGGAAGACCGTCCCGGGCTGGTCCAGGTGACTCACGGCGATCTCGTACTGGCCCTCGCGGCCCGTGACCGCACGAGATCGCTGCCAATCGATCTCGCGATAGCCTGGATACTGTGTGGCAGGGATGACTGTGAACGAGCTGACGGGTTGCTTCGACCCGACGTCGACGACCTTGCCCCGGGCTCGGAGCGGGGGGTTGATGGTCAGTTCGGCCTGGCCGGCAGCGGCGGGGGCCGTGCGATCGAGGGCGACGTTAAATCCGGCCTTCCGAAGATTGAACTCGATCTCGCCCTCGGCCGGCGCGTCCGGCCAGACGAAGCGGCCCTCGGCGTCGGTCTCGGCCTTCCAGTCGAGGGAGTAGCATTCCTCCCACCGGGCGGAAACGGCGACCCCGCCAACCGGACGGCCGTGAGGGTCGATCACCCGCCCGCGGAATGGTCTGCCGGGCGTGAGCCGGAAGTCCGCGGGTGGGATCTCGCCTTTCGGGACGATCATCTTCCACGACGGTGCAAACCCGGGGGCCTCGACGCTGAGGCTCCATCGCCCCAGTCCATTGCGGTCGTTGGCGTGGAGGAATTGATAACGTCCTTCGGCATCAGTGGTCGTCTTCAACGAATCGCCCGAGCTACCGGAATACGCCAGGACGACCGTGGCACCCGCAACGGGCCGGTCGTTGCCGTCACGTACCTGGCCGCGGATACCCTCGCCCCGACTGATGATCAGGGCGCCGGTCATCGCGCGGGCGGTCTTGAGGCTGAGTCGTCGGGCGTAGCCGCCGGTGTCGCTGAGGTGGTCGGGATGCTTGACGAAGAACCAGAGTCGCGTGGTCGGATCGGCGTTCACCGGCAGGATCGAGCACTGCCAGCGTCCCTGGTCATCGGTATGGACCCGCATGTGAGGGAAACCCGCATAGACCCTCAGGTTGGCGGGCATCGCGACGTCCTCGTCCGGCACGTCATCCTTCCTCTGGCTGATCGCGACGATGACCTCCGCTCCGCCGATCGGCCGGCCCTGTTCGTCCTTGACGAACCCTCCGATCGGTTCGCCCGGCTCCAGCTCCAGAGTGTACATCTCGGGCACGACCCCTCGAAGATCCGCCTCTTTCCATGATTGGAGGATGGGGACAAATCCGTCCTTCGCGACGAAAACCGCGAGGGCCGATGTCGCGCCCCGCAACTCGATCGAGCAACGGCCCTGGTTGTCGGTCGATAACGCCTTCTCTTGCCAGGTGCCCCGGTCGGACGTCGAGGCCTCGACCGTTGCTCCGGAGATCGGCTGCTTGTCCGATCGGCGGACGACGCGGAGATCGAGCTGCTTCGCCTTCGACGTCTCCGCGACGGCCTTCGGCGTCTGCCCGCCGGCGAAGAGTGCCGGATCCGCCCCGATTTTCGAGAGGCCGGCGCGGACGAATCCGCCGACGGCGAGCGAGCCCACGGCCGCGAGCATCAGGGCGAGGCCGAGCATCTTCAACTTGGAGAGCGTCATGGCGTGAATGACTCCTTGTGTCAGGGCGGCGACGGATGACGAGATGACGGTGGTGGCCGAAGGCGAGGCGCGGCCGGCCAGCAGGCTGGCGGTGGCGGCTCGGGTGGTCGCTTCCAGGAGGGATTGCGACAGGCTCCCAGGGAGTGCGTCGAAGAGCAGGGGGGCTCCTACGGGAAGGAGTGCAGGCGTGACCCCGCGACGCTCGAGCCGATCGCGGAGTTTCCGGCGGCCGCGGGCCAGCCGGCCCCTCAGCGCCCCTCGCTCCAGCCCAGGAGTCGCGCCGCGTCCTGCTGGGATTGGCCCTCCAGATCGCAAAGCACGATCGCCGCTCGGAGGGTAGCCGGCAGGCACGCCACTTCCTCATCCACCAAGCCCCGCAGCTCATCGCGGAGGGCCAGCCGGTCTGGGGCGAGGATGTCGGCCTCGAGTTCGGCCCGGGCCGCCGATCGCTCCAGCGCGCGTTGAACGGAGCGTGTCGGCCCGGGCTCGCGCCGCCACGCGATAGGCCACGCCGTGCAACCACGGTCCGAGCCGATTGACGTCGCGGAGCGATCGCGCCTTGCGGACCAGGATCAGGAACGTCGCCTGGAACGCATCGTTGACGTCGTGAGGATCGGCGAGCCATCGGCGGCAGACCCCCAGGACCATCGGGCCGTGCGACTCGACGAGTGCCTCAAAGGCCAGCTCGTCGCGATCGGCCACGAACCGATCCAGGAGCTGCCCTTCGTCCAGGCCGGTGACGCTCCCGGTCTGAAAGAGCCGGTCGATCTGCTGGAGCGCCGTCCGCTTGGGATCGCTTGCCATACCGCCTCTCCGTTCGATCTGCGTTGATGTCCACTCGTCCTATCTTATCTACTGCATGAACCGGCGAGGGCCGCACGCTGATCCGGCGAGATTCGTCCAGGCCCGTCGAAGCGACCGGCGGCCGATCTTTGACGCCGTCCAATCGCCTGGCCCCGGCCAGCCGGTTGGACGCCCGTAGTGGATCGCCGGGCTCAATCGAGGAGGTTGACCGGGCAGCGCATGCCGAGCGGCCCCTGGTTCAGGACGTGGGTGAAGGTCATGGTCGTGCTGACGACGTCGTGGCCGAGGCGTTCCTGCACGGTCCGGATCTCCTAGCCGGCCACGAGCAGGTGGCTGGCGAAGCTTTGGGAGGAAACCTGGCCTATGGCGGCGGCGCGTGCCGCGGATCGATGAGTCGGTGGAAATGCCGATGACCGATCAAGACTGGAGCATTATACTGGACGCCGTCGGAAGTATCTGCCGCGAAGCGGCTTACTTGAACATGCGTTTGCAGCGAACCCGCCGCGCGGGCCGCTGAACCTTGGCGTTAGCCGCTTGGGGGCAGCCCTCAGAGCACCCAACACCAGGGGCAAATCATGAACGATGCTCAGTTCTGGAGCCTCATCGATTCCACCCGCCGCGACGCCGAGGATGACCTCGACGTCCATATCGAGGGCCTCACCGCGGCCCTCGCCGACCTCCCGGAGTCCGAGATCATCGATTTCGACCGGCACTTCACCGAGCGCTGGTACAAGGCCTATACCTGGGACCTCTGGGCGGCCGCCCGCATCATCGGTGGAGGGTGCTCCGACGATGGGTTCATGGATTTCCGCGGCTGGCTCATCTCGAGAGGCCAGGAGGTGTACGAGAGTGCCCTCTCCGACCCGCAATCCCTCGCGGAGGTCGTCACGGATGAGGACGAGTGCCAGGTCGAGGGCTATCAGGAGGCGCCGGACAGGCTTGGGCGCGAAAGACGGGCAAGGACTACCTTGACTTCCCCGAGCCATGGGCGGGCATCCGCCCGAAGGAGCCATCTGGCGAACGATGGAAGGAGGAGGATCTACCCGGGGCCTTCCCGAAGCTCTGGCGCAGATTCGGCAATTAGCCGCAAGAGAGAAAGGGGTCACAAGAGAGAAAGGGGTCACAAGAGAGAAAGGGGTCAGGAGCCGAATTCCGAAGAGAGAAAGGGGTCAGGAGCCGAATTCCGTACAGCGTTGATCAACCCATGTGGTCCGGATCGCCTCCTGACGCCTTCGATCCTACCTTCGAGGACCGGATTGGCTCGTGACCTGGCAAGCGGCTGACGCCTTTGATCGCCCTACTGCTGGCGGTGGTCATATCGTCGCACCAAGTGCGGCAGCCGCGTGTGAGACGAATCCCTGTTGACTCCGCAAACGGCCTCGCGTATCTTCATTGTAGATACGGGAGGTTGCCATGAAGACTCGTGTTCAGAAGTGGGGCAACAGTCTTGCCCTTCGCATCCCAAAGTCCTTCGCCGAGGAGGCGGGCCTTCACGCGGACGGGGCCGTCGAACTGACGGTATCGGAAGGCAGGCTGGTCGTACAGCCCATCAGACAGCCGCCACTCACGCTTGACCAATTGTTGAGCGGGATCACGGACGAGAACCTTCCCGGCGAGTGGGATACCGGGCCGGCCGTCGGCAAGGAGGTCTGGTGAAGCGGAAAGCTAGCTACATCCCCGAACGAGGAGACGCCGTCTGGATAACCCTCGATCCGCAAGCCGGCCATGAGCAGGCGGGGCGTCGTCCTGCCCTGGTCCTGTCTCCGTCGGCCTACAACGGTCGGGTCGGGCTGGCCTTGTTGTGTCCGATCACCAACCAGGCGAAAGGCTATCCGTTTGAAGTGCCTCTGCCTGAAGGGCTTCCCGCAACCGGCGTGGTGGGAGCCGACCAGGTGAAGAGCTTGGACTGGCGGGCGCGTAAGGCTTCCCGGATCTGCGCCGTCCCGGATGGGGTCGTTTCGGAAGTCGTGAGGCGTCTTCGAACCTTGCTCGGAGAAGATGGCTGAACCAAACCATAACGGAACGGCATGGACCACCGAGGTCCGCACGGTGATCCGGCGAAATTCGATCGGCATGACATTCCCATTGACCCGGGATCAAGCCTTGCCCTATGATTTCGGGAGATGGTTGCGTTGCGGTGACCCTTTGCGGACCCAGGAATTCGAGATCTCTGATGCCGAAAGGCTACGAGTACCTTCGACTGAGCCTTATCCTTAGCCTCGGCCTGATCGGCCGGGCTGGGAGGTACTCTTAGGGTTCGTCGCGTCTGAATCACGCAGCCAACGAAGCCCCGAGACCCGCCCCGACCGGTGGATCTCGGGGCTTTGTCATTTTCAGGCCTCGATTGGTCCATCGGTGGGTCGGGCGGGAATACTCACCTGATCCGACGTCGTCAGGTCAGGTTTCCAGCTCGATCACCCACGAGATCCAAGGAAAGAGCCGATCCATGAGCCAATCCACGCCGACGAACGATACGCCCGACGCCAACCATGTGCGGATCTTCGACACGACCCTCCGCGACGGCGAGCAATCGCCGGGCGCCAGCATGAACATGGCCGAGAAGCTCGAGATCGCCCGTGCGCTGGCGGCGCTCGGGGTCGACGTGATCGAGGCGGGCTTCCCGATCGCCTCGGTCGGCGACTTCGAGGCGGTGCGGGCCATTGCCACCGAGGTGGCCGGCTCGTCGGTCTGCGGGCTCGCTCGGTGCAATGAGCGCGACATCGACCGCGCCTGGGAGGCGATCCAGTACGCCCAGAAGCCGCGCATCCACGTCTTCCTGGCGACGTCGGCCATCCATCGCGAGCACAAGCTGCGGATGTCGAAGGCCCAGATCATCGAGAAGGCCGTCGCGAGCGTACGGCAAGCGAAGGCGTGCTGTCCCGACATCGAGTTCAGCCCCGAGGACGCCGCGCGGACCGAGCTCGATTTCCTGTGCGAGGTCGTCGAAGCGGCCATCGAGGCGGGCGCCACGACCGTGAATATCCCCGACACCGTCGGCTACGCGACGCCGCTCCAGTACGCGAAGGTGATCACGCACGCTGAGAGAACGCGTCCCCAACATCGGCCAGGCGGTGATCAGCACCCACTGCCATGACGACCTCGGACTGGCCGTCGCCAACAGCCTGGCCGGCTGCGAGGCCGGTGCGCGGCAGGTCGAGTGTACGATCAACGGCATCGGCGAACGCGCCGGCAACGCCGCGCTCGAAGAAGTCGTCATGTCCTTGAAGACCCGCTTCGACTACTACGGCCTGACGACCAACATCAAGACCGAGCGGCTCTACCCGATGAGCCGGATGCTGTCGACGATCACCGGCCTGGCCGTCCAGCGCAACAAGGCGATCGTGGGCCGCAACGCGTTCGCCCACGAGTCGGGAATCCATCAAGACGGCATGCTCAAGGATCGCTCGACTTACGAGATCATGCGACCGGAGGACGTCGGCGTCCCGCAGACGGACCTGGTCCTGGGCAAGCACTCAGGCCGTCACGCCCTGCGCGATCGTGTTGCCGAGATGGGCTATAGCCTGTCGGAAGATCAAATCGAGATCGTCTTCCACGACTTCAAGACGTTGGCCGACAAGAAGAAGGAAGTCTACGACGACGACCTGATCGTCCTGATCGAGAAGCACCTGGAAGACGTCACGCCGCACTGGCAGTTGATCAGCCTGCACACGACGGCCGGGATGGGCATCCTGCCGACGGCCACGATCGCCATCCGCCGCCCCGACGGCGAGATCGTCCAGGACGCGGCCATCGGCGACGGCCCGGTCGACGCGATCTTCAAGGCGGTCGAGCGGGTGACCGGCGTCCGCGCCAACCTGCACGAGTTCGTCGTCCGGAGCGTGACCCAGGGCAAGGACGCCCAGGGCGAGGTGACCCTCGAGCTGGAAGTCGAGAGCGATGACCGCTCTTATCGCGGCCGCGCCGCCTCGACCGACATCATCGAGGCATCCGCATACGCGTATCTCAACGCCGTCAACGCGATCGCCACCCGCAAGGAGCGCGGACACGTCCGCGAGGTCGTCGGCCGGCCCGGGGCCGGGGCTTGAGATCCGTGCCGGGGCCGCGGTCTTCCGACCTGCCGATCGTCGGTTACTTTCGGCGGGCGAAGGCCGACGCCAGGCGGATTCCGAATTGCGAATTCATATGATCTTGATGCTTCAGGCTAGAGCGTGTTCTGAACAGGTAGCCCGTATTTCTCGGCATTTTTCGGCTGTAGCCGGGGTCTGTGACCCCGGGGATGCCCTCACCGGCCTCACAGAGGCCGGCTACAGATGCCCTCACCGGCCTCACTGAGGCCGCCTACAGATGCCCTCACCGGCCTCACAGAGGCCGGCTACAGAAGTGGGAAGTTCATAACACGCTCTAAGTTCAAGTTTCGCGATTTGAGAGCGTACCACGAGCGGTCCTGCGGTTGAAATTCCCGCCGGTTGATCGTTCTCGATGTCGTGCGTGGCCCGGGAATTCTCGGCGGAAGGCTGGATCACCCCGTGCGACTGAGAAGCTCGGTGAGTTGGGAAAGCCAGGCTTTCAGCGATATCGGGTCCGTCAGCAATCCCTCGATTTTCTCCTCGTAACTCAGCCGCCTCAGGGTCGTCAACATGTCCGCGAACGACGGTTCGGCCTTCTTCGGATACCAGGGCCGGACGGGGAAACGCACCGATTCATGACCGGTCCGATGGAACCAAACCACCACGAGGCTGTAGATGAACATCGCCATCGGTGCGGTCCGCTCGACGGCCTTGGGGAGGCGATTCGCCGGATCCTCCAATCCCAAGAATTGCTTGCAATACTCGAATGTGCATTCGGTCGCCCAACGGTGGGCATAGGCCGACAGGATCTCACGCGCCGTCCATTCGCGTTTCGTACTGTAGAACATCTGATCCGGACGCTTCCCCTCCGTGTCGCGCACCAGGACGATCGTCAGCAGTCGGTCCCCGCCCGATTTGTAGTAGAGGGCTTGCATCGTCTTGACCTCCAGGGCGGCATGCAAGCCGAACTGGTCGAAGACGAGTTGCGTCCAGGGCCGGTTCGAGTCGTCCGCCCACTCGGTCATGCCCGGCAGGCGATCTCCTTTCTTGCGCGGCCGTCCTTTGGTCCTCGGGGCCTTGGGGGGCGCCGGTCGGTAGAGCGCGGCCTTGGGATGGACACGGCTGATGAGATGGACGTTGGTCGGCAGATGCGAGAGGATGCTCTGACCGCCGTAGGCGCTGTCGCCGAGGACGAGGATCTCATGATCGGCGAACCAGCGGGCCACCAGATGGATCAACTCCAGGGCCAATTCCGGTCGGGTGCGATGATCGGAATTCGTCTCGGCCTTGGCCTTCGTCTTGGGAGCGGCCTTGGCTTTCGCCTCGGGAGCGGCCGCGGCCTTCGTCTTGGCCTTGGGAGCGGCCTTCGTCTTGGCCTTGGGAGCGGCCTTCGTCTTGGCCTTGGGAGCGGCCTTCGTCTTGGCCTTGGGAGCGGCCTTCGTCTTGGCCTTGGGAGCGGCCTTGGCCTTGGAGGATTCCTCGCGGCTTTTCTTTCCCTTGGTGAGTCCCTGGCGGTTGATGTATAGCCGCGCGGCGATGGGTAAGGCGAAGACCTTGGTGGGCGCCGAGGAGGGGTGAACAATAATCACACAGAGCACAACCCAGTCGTGTCCCCAACTGACCAATCTCTTGGAGCGACTTGAGATGAGCGGGTCGTAATGCATGCCGACGCCGTAGAGGGTCAAGCCGCGCTTGCGACAGAGGGTGTCATCCACGGTGAAGATCAGGAGGGCGCCGGGGGCGAGGATGGTCAGGACCAGCTTGGTCAAGGCCAGGGAGAAGGCATCGATGTCCCAGGCGGCATGGCTAAAGAAGCGATGGAACCGCGACCAATGTCCGTTGCCGACATTGCCGCTGGAGAAGATGACTTCGGTGATGAATCGGTGCCGCTGGGAGAGGACCCATCCGGCAAGGATGGCAACGAAGGTCCGATAGGTGGGGGCGGTGAAGACGGGGGCGAACTGCTGTAGCAGATCGACGAACGAGGCGGTAAGTTCCATGGGTCGGTTTCCTTGCCTTGGTGCCTTGTCGAGATCGGGTAACCTGGACAAGTAACCAATAAACCGCAAGGAAACCGACGTATCTTTCTGATCAGTAGCTGCCCCTCAAAAGTGCGAAACTTGAACTAAGCATCGGTTCGTAATTCGCGATCCGTCATCTGGGATCGATTTGTTCACCGCTTCTCAGCCCCTCCATGAGCAACTGCCACACGTCGTCGTACGCCGCGTGGATGGCCGGGTCTGCCCACTCGGCGGCATGGGCCGGGTGATGGAACTTGGACGTGGCGATCAGCACCGCCCGGCCGGTGGCCACGGGGTCGACGTTGCGGAAAGTGCCTTCCTTCACGCCGGAGCCGATGACGATCGCGACCAGCCCGATCAACTCGTCGAGGTGGGCGGCGACGACCGACTTGGCATCGGCTCCCAGCGTCCGATAGGCGGAGAACAGTTCCGGGTCCTCGGCGGCCCGGCGGCGTTTGACGGCGATCAGGGCGTCGATGAGCTGCCGTAGCCGCTGCGGGGCGGGGCCCGGCAAGGCGGCGATCGCCCGCAGCGGAGGCATGGTCGCCTCCACCCACCGGCCGACGACCAGGTCCCGCAGCTCGGCCTTGGTCGCCACGTGCCGGTAGACGGCCGTGTGGCTCACGCCCAATGCCCGGGCCACGTCGACGACGGTCGCCTTGGCCGGGCCGAACCGGCGGATGACGTCCTCGGCGGCGGCCAGGATCCGATCGCGGGTCAGCGGAGCGTCGGCGGGGGCCATGTGGACCTCTTGACAGGCTGGAACCCTCTAGTATTCGGAGAGGTAACCAAAGAGCCTGTCATAATCAATGCTTCACCGCTACCGCCGCGATCCCGTCCAACTCCGCCAGGGTCTCCGGCGACAGCGTCAACTGGGCGGCGGCCAGGTTCTCGCGGAGGTGGGCGAGCGACGACGTGCCGGGGATCAGCAGGATGTTGGGCGAGCGGTGCAGCAGCCACGCCAGCGCGACCTGCATCGGCGTGGCCCCGAGTCGGTCTGCGACGGCCGACAGGGTGGACGACTGCAGCGGCGTGAACCCGCCGAGCGGGAAGAACGGCACGTAGGCGATGCCCTGCCGGGCCAGGTCGTCGATCAGGGCGTCGTCGTGGCGGTGGGCCAGGTTGTAGTTGTTCTGCACGCAGACGACGTCGGTGATCGCCTGCGCCTCGGCCACCTGGGCGGCCGTGACGTTGCTCAGGCCGATGTGGCGGATCAGCCCCTGGTCGCTGGAGGTCGGCCAGCACCGTCACCTGCTCGGCGATGGACCCCTCCTCGGGGCCGTGGCCCGACCCCATCGCGCGGTAGTTGACGATGTCGAGCGCCTCCAGGCCCAGGTTGCGGAGGTTGTCGTGGACGCCGGCGGTCAATTCCTCGGGCGAGATGGCCGGCTGCCACGACCTGTCGGGCGGACGACGGCCCCCGAGCTTGGTGACGATCACCAGCCCCTCGGGGTACGGGTGCAGGGCCTGCCGGATGATCTGGTTGGTGACGTGCGGGCCGTAGAAGTCGCTGGTGTCGATGTGGTTCACGCCGGCCGCGACGGCCTCGCGGAGGACGGCGACGGCGCCGTCCGGATCCTTGGGCGGCCCCCACACGCCGGGGCCGGCGAGCTGCATCGCGCCGTAGCCCATCCGGTGGACCGTCAATGACGTGCCGGGGAATGTGAACCGGCCGCCGAGTTTGGTCTCACTCATCGTAAGGCTCCTTTCGAGTTCGGACAGGAGCAAGTGTAGGCAAAGAGGTTTCAGAAGTCAAAAATTGAAACCTGAAATTTGGAGCGAGGGAGGTGTGGGAAGCGGGCAAGCGGCTCGCCCGGTGGATCACCTCGGGTGAGATGCTAAGCGACCGATGCCAGGACAATTGTAGTCGGGGTCGCCGCCTTTCGATAGCAGGGCGAGAGGATCCCATTGGCCTCGCGATTGGCATCGATATTGCTTTGTATTGGGTCATCAATTGACCCGTTACCCGTCCCATCCACGATCGGAGCGATCCATGGCAGACACGAAGGAAAAAGTGAAAGACGCGATTGATTCTGGGGCCGAGAAAGCCAAGGAGGCGACCGACGCGGCTGCCGAGAAGGCTAGCCAGGCCGCGAAAGACATCGGTGAGAAGGTCGAAAAGGCCGGCCAGAAGATCAAAGACGCGGGTAATTGACGCATTGAGGGCTCTCGCCCTCGGCAAATCGGGAGGCGGAGATCTCCGATCCTCGCCTCGATTTGCCGCGCCAAGCCGTGGAACCTCACGGCTCGCCTGGCTCATTGTCGAACCACTTCAAGACATAAGTCGAACCACTTCAAGACATAAGGACCCATCAGTCATGCTACGCTTTGCGATCGTGTTTGCGATACTGGCCCTGATTGCCGGCGTGCTCGGCTTCGGCGGGATGGCGGGCGAGTTCACTTACTTCTCGAAGGTCCTGCTCTTCGTCTTCCTGGTTCTGTTCGTCGTCTCACTCATCTTCGGCCGGCGTGCCGGACCGATCGTCTGACGGCCGCACCTGCCGTCGTGAGGACGGGACCGCATCAACGATCCGGCGAGGGGATGCGTCCAGATCACGGTCGAGCACCCTCGCCGCTTTCCTGCCATCTCTCGAGGCGTTCCTCAACTCTTCACGATTTGCCCGTGCGGCCGACCAGGCTGGCGACGACGGCCGTGAGCTCGTCGGGATCGACCGGCTTGGAGACGTGGACCTGGAATCCGGCGAGCATGGCCCTGCGCCGGTCTTCGGAGCGCGGCGAACGCGGTGAGCGCGATGGCCGGCAGGTCCTTCGAGGCGTGTCCCCGTGCGCGGACCTCGCGGATGAGGTCGTATCCGTCCTGGTCGGGCATGCCGATGTCGCTGACCATGACCTGGAACGTCTTGCGGTCGAGCAGGCTGAGGGCCTCGGCCACGGAGCCCGCCACGAAGACCTCCGCTCGGCTCTCGGCGAGCAGCCGCCTGATCAGCTCGCGCGCGTCGGGCTCGTCGTCTACGACCAGGACGCTCATGCCTTCCAGGAGGGTCGGGGCGAATTCCAGTTCTTCCGCGATCGGTTCCTTGGGGCGGATCCGCCCGCTCTTGTCCTGATCGTGGACGACGAGGAGCGGCAGCGCCACGGCGAACGTGCTCCCCTGGTTCTCGCCCGGGCTCTTGGCCCGAACCGTCCCGCCGTGCATCTCCACCAGTTGCTTGACGATCGAGAGGCCCAGGCCCAGCCCGCCGTGCCTCCGCGTGGTCGAGGCGTCGGCCTGACGGAACCGGTCGAAGACGAAGGAAAGGAACTCCGGCCGGATCCCGATGCCGGTGTCGGTGACCGTGATCTCGACGTGGGAGTTGACCCGTTCGAGCAGCACGTGGATCCGGCCGCCATTCGGCGTGAACTTCACCGCGTTGGACAGGAGGTTCCAGACGATCTGCTGCAACCGGGCCGGGTCGCCCGTGACCGGGCCCGCCAGCGAGTCGAACATCTTGAGGATCCTCACCCCCTTGGCGTCGGCGGCCGGCATCACGGTCGCCAGCGCGGCGTCGATGACCTCGGAGAGGCTCACTTGCTGGATGTCCAGCCGCAGCGTCCCCGAGATGATCCGGGAGATGTCGAGCAGGTCCTCGATGAGCTGGGTCTGGATCTTGGTGTTCCGGTCGATGGCGTCCAGGCCCTGCTTGACGTCCTCCTCGTCGAGCCTGCCCGACCGGAGCAATCGCGACCAGCCGACGATGGCGTTGAGCGGGGTCCGAAGCTCGTGCGAGAGGGTCGCGAGGAATTGATCCTTCATCCGGCTGGCCGCCTCGGCCTCGGCGCGCGCGTCCTGGCGCTCTGGTAGAGGGCGGCGTTGTCCACGGCCAGGCCGGCACGACGCGCCAGCTCCTCGGCGACGCGGCGGTCCGCCTCCTGGTAGCGACGGCCGGATCGGGCGAGGAAGCAGAGGGTCAGCACGCCGAGGACCTTCTCGCGCCTTGAGCGGTACGATCATCCAGGACGCGATCCCGAGCCCTCGCAGGAAATGGAGGTGCTCGGCGCTCACCGAGGCGTTGCGGAGCCAATCATCGGTGACGTCGGAGACCAGTTCGCTCTGGCCGGTCTCCAGCACGCGGATGATCGGGTGGTTTGTCGAGGAGGGGCCCGGGACGAACCGATCGATGCCATCGAGGATCGAGGGCTCGCCGGGGATGGCATGGGCCCAACCCGCCCTCTGGAGCGTGCCGTCGCGAGCCACCACGTCGAAGACGCAGAGGTCGGCCAGCGTCGGCATGCACAGCTCGGCGACACTCTCGAGGTTCTTCTTGTAATCGAGCGACGAGGCGAACGTGGCGCTCGCCTCGGCCAGGAGCCGCTCCAGGATCAGGCTGTTCTTGCGCTCGGTGATATCCCGGAAATAGACGGCCAGGCCGCCGTCTCGCGAGGGATAGGCCTTGACCTCGAACCAGCAGCTCCAGGGCTCATAATGGCTCTCGAACTGGACGCTGACGCGGTCGAGGACCGCCCGTCGGAATTCTTGCTCGTGCCGGGTGCCCAGGTAGGTCGGGAAGAGCTCCCAATAATCCCTGCCGAGCATCTCCTCGCGCCGGACGCGATTGATCCGCTCGGCCTCGGCATTGACATAAGTGAGACGCCAGTCGCGGTCGAGCGCCAGGAAGGCGTCGGTGATGCTCTCGAGGATGTCCTCGGCCTCGGCGCGGAGCTCACGCTCCCGCGACGCGGCCAGGCGACGGACCCGCGCCAATTCGAGGTGGGCGGAGACGCGCGCGAGCAGCTCGCGGGCAGTGAACGGCTTCACGAGATAGTCGTCGGCGCCGGCCTCGAGGCCCTCGACGTGGGCTTCCTCTCCGGCGCGGGCCGACAGCAGGATCACCGGGATCGACGCGGTCGCGGGATTGTCGCGCAGCGCCCTCAGGACGCCGAATCCGTTGACCATCGGCATCATCACGTCGGAGAGGACCAGATCCGGCGGCCGGGCCCGGGCGGCGGCCAGGGCGGCCATGCCGTCGGCCACGGCGGTCACGTCATAGCGCTCGGACAGCAGGCGGCACACATAGTTTCGCATGTCCGCATTGTCGTCGGCCAGGAGGATTCGCGACCGATCGGCCCCCGGCGGCGCAGGCCGGGTTCGACTAACCGGGAGAGTCCGGCATAATCGGCGCCGATCCGCTCGGTCGACGGCTCGCCTCGACCCTCCTCCGGCAGCCAACGGAGTGCCTCCTCGACATAAGGGGTCGCCCCCATCGCCGTGGATGCCAGGGTACGCGTCCCTCCGATCCGGTCCGCCGGCAGGTGGGCACGACCCGAGGGGATGGTGATCGAGAAGGCCGTCCCCTCGCCGAAGACGCTCTCGACATCCACCCGGCCGCCGTGGAGCCGGGTGAGCTCCTGGACCAGGGCGAGCCCGATCCCGGACCCCTCGTGGGTGCGCCCGTGGGCCCCCTCCACGCGATGGAATCGCTCGAACAGGTGGGGCAGCTCGTCGGCCGGGATGCCGATCCCGGTGTCCGCCACGCGGAGCTTGAACACATCCTGATCCGCATGGAGTGCGACCGTGATCTGTCCCGACATCGTGTACTTGAACGCGTTCGAGAGCAGGTTCAGGACGATCTTCTCCCACATGTCGCGGTCGACGTAGGCGGGCTCGGGCCAGGCCGGGCAATCGACGACGAGCTGCATGCCGGCCCGCTCGACGGCCGAGCGGAAGACGCTCGCGAGGTCCGTCGTCAGCGCGGCCAGGTCCGTCGGCTCGTAGACCGCCTGGACGCGGCCCGCCTCGATCCGCGAGAAGTCGAGGAGCGTGTTGACGAGCTTGATCAGCCGCATCGCATTGCGGTGGACGATCTCGATCCGCTCTCGCTGCCGCGCCGGCAGCGGCTCGTCCACCTCCGCGAGGGCGTCCTCGGCGGGGCCGAGCATCAGCGTCAGCGGCGTGCGGAACTCGTGGCTGACGTTCGAGAAGAAGGTGGTCTTGGCGCGGTCGAGCTCGGCGAGGGCCTCGGCGCGCTGCGCTCCTCCTCATAAGCCTGGGCGTTGGCGATGCTGGCGGAGATCTGGCCCGCGACGAGGTCGATGAACCCGCGATAGTTATCGTCGAAGAGCCGGAACGGATTCAGGCCGGCGATCAGGATGCCCGATCGGCCCGTCTGTCCCGAGGCGGCGATGGGCACGGCGACCGCCTGGTTCGGTGGTCGATCCCAGGCCCCGGCGGGGAGCGTGCCGAAGACCGCGGCCAGGTCGGTGACCAGGCACGCCTTGCTCGACCGGATCACTTCGAAGAAAGGCCACGAGCATTCGGCTTCCAGGTCGACCTGATCGGGCGCCGCGGGATGCCCCCTTTCGATCCCCGAGGCGCCCGCGAGGATGACGCGGCACTTGTCCGGCTCGACCAGGTAGATCATCGCGAAGGGGAGGTCCCACGGGTTGGCCCGCAGGCAGGTCGCGCCTCGCGTGCAGGCCTCGTCGAACGTCCGGGCGTCGGCGGTCCCCGCGGCCAGCTCCCTCAAGAGCGCGAGCTGGCGTTCCCCGATGATCCTCCGCGTATCCTCGGAATTGGCGCAGATGATCCCGCCGGTGCCCCCCTGGTCGTTCGGGACCGGGCTGTAGGAGAACGTGTAATAGGTCTCCTCCTGGAACCCGTGCCGCTCCATGATCAGCAGGAGCGCCTCGTCGTAGGTCCCCTCGTTCTTGAGCATCGCCGACGCGGCGCGCGGGCCGACCTGGTCCCAGATCTCGCGCCAGACCTCGGAGGCGGGCTTGCCCAGCGCCTCGGGGTGCTTGCCCCCGACGATCGAGCGATAGGCGTCATTATAGAGATTGATCAGCTCGTCGCCCCACCAGACGAACATCGGCTGGCGCGAGGTCAGCATGATGCGCACGGCGGTCTTGAGGCACTGGGGCCACCCGTCGACCGGGCCCAGCGAGGTCGCCGTCCAATCCCTTTGACGCATCAGGGCGCCCATCTCGCCGCCGCCGGCCAGGCAATCGAAGCCCCCGCTCCCCGCACCATTCTTCCGAGGATTATTCATGCCAATAAAGTCATAGCGAGGTCCATGGCCGGGGCATTGCACGGCCGGTTTGATCTGGTCGGCGACCCTGCACGGCATAGAGGCAGCCACTAGCCGCGGCCTGCGTTGGGGCCACCGTCACCCGATGTGGGACATCTGATGGCCGTTGTCAAGATGATATCCGTACTTTCGTGAGAGACCAAGGCGAGGATGCCAAGGACTGGACTGTGAGGTTCGGCTCCCACGCGAGCGGCTCCGGCGCCCATCAACGGGGGCCTTACGCCGTTTCTTGGAGACAACGGACGCCGAACACCCCACTAACGTCTTCTTTCAGCAGCTTCCGTGCCGAAACCGCGGCGAAAATGGAATTCTAGGACCGGATGCCCGGACGGGGCCTCATCGGCGGATATCCGATCGAGCTCTTGGCGGATCGGGATCGTCCGGTCGCCTCATCGCAATCTCGGTTCCCGGAAGAGATTCCGGGTCATGTCGAAGTTGTATTGCAGGCGTTCCGGCGCGGGAATGCTCCCCGAGGCATTGTAGATTATGAGCGGGACGGTGGACTCGTGGAGCGATCCGTGCGTACGAAAGGTCGGGGGCAAGGCCTCGAGTTCGGTCTCGAGCTCTCCGAAGACGGTCTCCTTGTCTCCAAGCACGACCAGGTCGCCGAGGCGTTCCGGCATCAGGTGGAAGCGTCGCGCGGCCTCGGCCCTGGTCAGGACGGCCTCGACTCCGCGCAATTGAGCGATGATCTCGGTGGCACGGGTCGCGTCCGCGGGGGAATTGAGTCCGACCCAGGCCGTGCCGCCGAGCTGCCGGTGATGCTTGACGTAGCGGTCCCGCTCCGCCGAGACCGCGTATCGGAGTTTCAGGCCCCGCTTCTCGCAGGCCCTGGCCAGGTCCCAGCAGCGCGACTTGGCATTGAGGCCGTGATCGGCCGTGATCAGGAAGGCCGCATCCGGCGCCGCGGCGACGGCCCGTCCCAGCAGGTGGTCCAGGCGAGCCAGGTGCTCCTTGGACTCGGGGGCCTCCGGCGGCCAGGTGTGCATCGGGTAGTCGGTCGTGTGGACGTACAGCAGCCGAAGATCCGGTCGGTTGCGGAGCAGGTCGATCGCGACCTCCCAGAGCCAGTAGTTGATCTCGCGGCTGTAGATCGGGGGCGCGGCGCCGTAACGGCGGGCGTCCTCGGCGGAAGGGACCTCGGCCGCGATCGCCAGGGAAGTGCCTCGGGACAGTAGGGCGACCGTCTTCTTCTTGGCCGTCAGCAGGGCCGATTTGACGTCCTGTCGTGCCGCTCGTTCGAAGATCGTCGGCAACCGGAGGTAGGCGGCGCTCTCCATGTATTCGGGACGGCTGGATTTCTCGTCGAAGAACGAATTGCCGGTGATCCCGTGCTCCTCCGGCCAGCCCCCGCAGCAGATCGAGGCGTTATTCACGTTCGTCACCGACGGCATCACGCCGTGGACGGTCTTCGAGAACCCCTTGGCCATGAGGCCCTTCAGGATCGGCATCGGGCTCTGCTCGAGATAGTCCGGGCCGAAACCGTCGAGCATCACGATCACGAGGCGCTGACCCTTGCCGATCGGGGATTGGTCCCGACTCGTATCGGCCGGACCCTGGGCGCTCGCGGAGATCGCCAGGGATGCGGTCATGATGAGGAAAAAAGCCACGGAACGCGTCGTGGAAACGTGCATGGATACGATCCCTCTCGGTCATCGTGGGCTTGATACGGGCCGCTTCGAGACCCAAATTAGCCGATCGCGCGGTGGATCCAAAGGCTCTCGTCTGACCTCGTCCTCCATTTCCCAGGGTGGGCTATTGACCCACGCGAGACCTTCAAGAAATCTTCCTCGAATCCGGCGGGATCGGGCCTCGCTCGCCTCGATAGGCTAATCCCGACGCGAAGTGCGATATTTCGACCGGCCCGCGGTTGGTGTACTATCGTGCCTCGTCGATGCGGCCGGTCGTTCTTTTACAGCATCCCGGTGCGATCGCGTGCATGAGGTCCATCCATGGAGAAGACGGGGTTGCGATCGCTCGTGCGACTGCTGCCGATGGCCGTCGCGATCCTCCTGGCGCCCGCGGTCGTCTCGGGCTCGAAGCCGGCCTCCAGACTTGCGAAGGCATCATTCCAGTCGGGAGTGGGCAGATACGACGGGACGGTCGACATCGAGGTGTGGGCCCTGGCGCCGACCACCGTCCTCGACACGAATCCCAATGCCACCACGGACGCCAACAACGACGGCGGAGAGAGCCAGATCCTCCTCAGGTTCGAGGGCATCGTCGGGTTGCAAACCGGCCGGATACCGCCGGGATCGGCCGTGCATTCCGCGACGTTGATCGTCAGCGCATTCGATCAGGGCGACACCGTCCACCTCCACCGGATGCTCGTCCCCTGGTCGCGGCAGGCCACCTGGACGACGCTGGTCGGCGGCGTGACGGCCGATGGCCTGGAAGCGTCGCGATATCGCGAGAGCTTCACCTTCGGCAAGATCGCCGCGAACTCGTCGTCGATCCCGTTCGACGTCACCGACTCCGTCCAGGCGTGGGTCAATGGTGCGGCGAATCACGGGTGGGTCTTCATCAATACCGGGGGCAACGGCTGGGACTTCTACACCCACGAGATCGACGAGGTCTCGAAGCGTCCGAAACTGGTGGTCGAATATACGCCGCCGAAGTCCGGATAGCCCCGCGATCCGGGTCCGGGCCTCATCGGCGCCGCGTGCGGTCTCGATCGATCGTCAACCGATAGGGAAAAGAGGGCCGAGATGAAGACTCCGAAGCCCGGCACCTGGCAGGCGGACCCCGCACATTTCCGTCGCCCGACCCGTCGGGAGTTCCTGCGAGTCGGTTGGCTGGGGGGCCTGGGCCTTTCTTTGGGTGCGTTCCTGAAGCTCGAGGCAGCCGCCCAGGCCGGCGACGCGGGCCGAGCCATCGCGCCCAAGGCGACTTCGCTCCTCCACATCTATCTCCAGGGCGGCTTCGCCCACATGGATAGCTTCGACCCGAAGCCCGACGCCCCATCCGAGTTCCGCGGCATCCTCGACGCCATCGAGACCCGGCTGCCCGGCGTCCGGTTCAGCTCACATCTGGAGTAGACGGCGCAGGTCGCCGACAAGCTGACGATCGTCCGGAGCATGACCCACACCGAGGTCGATCACAGCCGGGGCGAGCACAGCATGTTCACCGGCTATCGCCCGAGCCCGGCCCTGGTCTATCCGAGCCTGGGTAGCGTGACCGCGCACGAGCTTGGCCCCCGGGCGGACATGCCCCCCTATATCTGCCTGCCCAACCAGGGTAGCGAGTTCCTCGGTAGCGGCTACCTCTCGAATTCGAGCGGGCCATTCGCGCTCGGCGCCGACCCGGCACGGTCAGGCTTCGCCGTCCGCGACCTGACCCCTCCGAAGGGGATCGACGCGACGCGATCCGCCGGGCGCCGCGAGTGGAAGGAACTGGTCGACGACCACTTCGCCCGTCTCGAGTCGGACGATGCCCTGGCGACGATGGACAGCTTTTATCGGCGGGCCTACGGGTTGCTCGGCTCGCCGCGGGCTCGGGATGCGTTCCGCCTCGAAGGGGAGACCGACGAGACGAAGCGGCTCTACGGGATGATCGGCGAGGGCCTGGGGGTCTATCGATCGGCCGGCGCCGGTTCCTGATCGCCAGGCGACTGATCGAGGCCGGGGCCCGGTTCGTCACGGCGACCTTCGGCGCCTGGGATACCCACGCCTACCACTACCGGAGCATCGAGCCGCAGATGCCCGACTTCGACCGCGCCTTCGCCGGGCTGATTACCGACCTCGATCGGCGCGGCCTGCTCGACTCGACGCTGGTGGTGGTCAACAGCGAGTTCGGCCGGACGCCGAAGATCAACGCCGGCGGCGGCCGGGACCACTGGCCGAGGGTCTTCAGCATCATCCTCGCCGGCGGCGGCATCCGGCGCGGCCAGGTCTATGGCGCATCCGATGCACTGGCCGCCGAGCCCGCCCGCTCTCCCCTGACCGTCGAGGATTATGCCCACACGGTCTACCACCTGCTCGGTATCGATGCCCGCAAGGACCTGATGTCGCCCGGCGACCGACCCCAGCCGATCGTCGCCAACGGCCAGGTTGCCAAGGGCCTGCTGGCCTGATCGAGTCGTCTCGAATGTCCAATCCCCGAAATGAAGAACATGCCAAGATCCTGGGACATCTGGATTGCCACGCTCTGCCGGTGCCTGATCGCAACAGCCTCGGCCGTCGCGGCGCCCCTGACCGTAGAATCGGTCGTGCCGGCCGTCGGCCGCGTCGGCGAGACGTTCCGCGTGGTCCTCGCCGGCGGCCACCTCAAGGAAGCCCAGGATCTCCTGTTCTATGGCCCCGGCCTGGCCTGTATCGGGCTCGAGGTTCTCTCCGACAATGAGATCCGCGCCACCTTGCGATCCTCGGCGGACTCGAGGTCGGGCATGCATCCGTTTCGCGTCCGGACGCCGGGGGGCCTCTCGGAGTTGAAGGTCGTCTCCCTCACGCGGTACCCCGTGATCCAGGAATCCGAACCTAACGATGTTCCGAAAACTGCGCCGACGGTCCCGATGGATACGACGGTCGCGGGGGTCATCGACTCGGGCGACGTGGATTGCGTCGCAGTGGCGATGCGGAAGGGCATGCGATTCTCCGCCGAAGTGCAGGCGGTGCGACTCGGGGGCGAGATGACCGACACGCTGATGACGATCCTCGGCCCCGACGGCCGGGTGTTGGCCACGGCGGATGACCCTCCGATGACCGGCCAGGATCCGTTCGCCACACTCGTTGCCCCGGCCGACGGCCTCTACACGATCCAGATCCGGGAGACGAGCTACGGGGGAGGCCCGACCGCCACTTATGCGCTCCATATCGGAGACTTTCCCCGGCCGTCGGGCGTCTTCCCGCCGGGCGGCCAGGCGGGCAAGACGGTGCCATTGAAGCTCCGTGGCGTCGCTGGCCCAGACGTTGAGACGGTGTCGTTCCCGGTCGACGCAGGACCCTGGTGGGAGTTCTTCCCGACGATCGACGGACGCGTCGCACCGACGTCTTCGACCCTGCGCGTGCGACCCTATCCCAGCGTCGACGAGGCGGATCTAGGCGAGTCGGCCCCTCCGTCGGCCGGGGGATCGACGGCCCTCGGGTGGCCGGTCGCGTTCCACGGCATCATCGGCGGCCGGGGCGATTCGGACGAGTACGCGATCCGGGCCAAGGCCGGCGACGCGGTCCAGGTCGAGGTCTTCGCCGCGAGGATCGGCTCGCCGCTCGACTCCATCCTGGAAGTCTTAGACCCCGACGGGGACCTGCTGGCGAGGGACGACGACGACGCGACGCACGACAGCCGGCTCGTCTTCCGAGCCGCCGCCGAGGGGGTGTACCGGATCGGGATCCGCGATAAGCGACGCGAAGGGGGACCGGGATTCGTGTACCGGATCGAGGTCGAGCCGCCCCGGCCTTCCTTGACGGTATTCCTGGCCGGCCCGATGCGGAAGTCGCCAGGCGAGGCAGGTCATCGCGGTGCCCCGGGGTAATCGGGTCCTCGCCCATCTCGGCGTCCGACGCAACGGCATCGAAGCCCCGGTCCGTCTCCGGATCGGGGCCCTCCCTGCAGGGGTGTCGATCGACCTGAAGGAGATCGCGGCGGGGACCTATTTGACCCCCGTCGTGGTCGATGCGGCGGCCGACGCGCCCCTGGGGGCGGCGCTGGTCGAACGTCCGGGGCGAGGCGTCGACATCCGGTGGTACGGTCTCAGGCGGCTTCCAGCAAGTGATCGACCTGGTCCCCGGTCCGGGCGACAGCAGCTACCAGTCGTTGAGTCGTCGACAGGCTCGCCGTGGTCGTGACCGAGGAGGCCCCGTACTCGGTGAGCCTGGCGACGCCCGGGACGTCGCTCGCCCGCGACGGATGCGATCGACCTGGTCGCCAGGGTCGAGCGACGCAAGGGGTTCGACGCGGCGATCGAGGTCTCGCTCCCCTATCTGCCGCCCGGCGTCGAGATGGATGGGCCGGCGATCGTGGCGACGGGCCAGTCCGAGGCGGTGCTCCGACTCCTTCGCCCGTCCCGATGCCGACCCGGTGGCCTGGCGCCTCGCCGCCGAGGCCGCGTCCGGCCCCGCCGCGCCGCGATCGACCCGAGTTGACGCAGGCCCTGATGGCCCAGATCGGCGCGGCGGCCGGCGGCGCCGGTGCCCGACGGCGACGCGTCTCCGCCGAGGGGCTCCCCACGGTCGCCTCCAGGTTCATCCCGCTCGCACTCACACCCGCGCCGATCTCCGGCCGGTTCGACCCGGCGGCGGTCGAACAGGGGAAGACCGTAGCCGTCTCGTTGAAACTCGAATCCTCCTTGACGCTCCCCGGGGCGATGGTGGCGATCCTCGAGGGCCTTCCCCCGCGGGCGCGGGCCGTGCCGGTCGAGATCCGGCAAGGGGTCGAGCGGGTCGAATTCCAGGTCGACGCCCCCGCGACCACGCCCGTCGGGGCCTACGACACGCTCGCCTGCCGACTGACCGGTCGGATCGCTGGCCGAGAGGTCTCCTACCGGCTCGGCCAGGGTGGCTCGCTCAAGGTCTATGCACCCGGCGCCATGACGACCGATGCCGGCGGTAAACCGCTGAGTCCTCTTGACGCCCTCCGCATCAAGGAGCGTGGGGCGCGGGACAAAGGACCTGCCGAGGGAAAGTCACCGTGAAACCCCATGCTCCGACTATTCGAGAGCCCCGAGTGAACGCTCCGGCCACGACACGCAAACGGTCGCGAACCCGAGCTTCCGGCAGCATGAGACTCGTCGGCATCGCCGGGATCTTGGGCTGCGCATTGACCGCCTCGGCCTTCGGCCGGGCCGGCGAGGGACCCACCCCGGAGCCTCCGAAGCCCGACCGGATCCGGGTGGCTCCGGAGACCATCGAGCTCTCGACGGCCCGGGATCGCCAGTCCATCGTGGTCCTTGCGGAGTACGCCGACGGGTCGACTCGCGACGTCTCGGCGTTCGTCGAGGCGGATGTCGAGCCGGGAGTCGCGACCGCCCGCGATGGGATCGTGGCGCCGGTGTCCGACGGTCGGGGCACGCTCAGGGTCGGCTTCTCGGGGCTCCGGGTCGAGGTCCCGGTGGAGGTCCGCCGATCGTCGGCGATCGACCCGATCACGTTCCGCGCCGACGTCATGCCCGTGTTCACCAAGTCCGGATGCAATACGGGCAAGTGCCATGGGTCGGCGTCGGGCAAGGACGGGTTCCGGCTCTCGCTCTTCGGCTACGATCCGGCCGGGGATCACTTCCGATTGACCCGCGAGTCGGTCGGGCGTCGGATCGACCTGGCGGCGCCCCGCGACTGCCTCCTGCTGAACAAGGCGACTGGTAAGGTCGCGCACACCGGAGGCAAGCGGATCGAGCCCGAAGGGGAAGCCTATCGCATCCTCCTGGCCTGGCTCGAGGACGGGGCGCCGGCCGACCCCGCCGAGGCCCTCGAACCGGTAGGCATCGAAGTCCTCCCGGGCCGCGCGGTGTTCGCCTCGCCCGCCGAGGCCCAGCGCCTGGTGGTCCGCGCCCGCTACTCCGACGGGACCGACCGCGACGTCACGCGATTCGCCGTCTTCCTGACGAATAACGACGCCGTGGTCTCGGTCGACGACCAGGGGCTCGCGATCGGCAAAGGGCCGGGCGAGGCATTCATCCTCGCGAGGTTCGACAAGTTCAGCTCCGGCGTTCCGATCATCGTCCGGCCCGGGCACGCCATTCCATTCGCCGCACACCCCGGCGTTCAATGAGATCGACCGGCTTGTCCATGCCAAGCTCGACCGCCTGCACGTCGTGCCGTCGGAGGTCTGCTCCGACGAGACCTTCCTGCGCCGGGCCTTCATCGACCTGATCGGCCTGCTCCCCACCGCGGCGGAGCGCGACCGGTTCCTGGCCGATCGCGTCGCCCGATCGTCGGGGTGCACTGGTCAACCGCCTGATCGGGCGGGACGAGTTCCTCGACATCTGGGTGATGAAGTGGGCCGAGCTCTTGCAGATCCGGACGGCCAACGGGCTCAGCCCCAAGGGCCTCCAGCGTTACGACGCCTGGCTGCGCGGCCGGGTCCGCGCGGGGGCGACGATCGACCGGATCGCGCGGGAGTTGCTCCCGGCGACCGGCGGGAGCTTCGAGAATCCGGCGGTCAGCTACTTCCAGTCGGAGACCACGCCGCAGCAGATCGGCGAGAACGTGGCGCAGGTCTTCCTCGGCACCCGCATCCAGTGCGTCCAGTGCCACAACCACCCGTTCGACCGCTGGACGATGGACGACTATTACGGCTTTGCCGCGTTCTTCAGCCGGATCGGTTACAAGCAGGCCCAGGACCCTCGCGAGCTGACGGTCTTCGACGCCGGGATCGGCGAGGTGAAGCACCCGATCGCGGGCCGACCGGTCCGGCCGACCTTGCTCGCCGGGCCATCCCCGGACTTGAAGCCCGACCAGGATTATCGCAAGGTGCTGGCCGACTGGCTCGCGTCGCCCGAGAACCCGGCCTTCGCCCGCAACCTCGCGAATTTCGTCTGGGCCCACTTCTTCGGCCAGGGGATCGTCGAGCCGGTCGACGACACCCGGGTGAGCAACCCGCCCAGCAACCCCGAGCTGCTCGACGTACCTGGCCCGGAGGCTCGTCGCGACGGGCTATGACATCAAGCCCTTGATCGGCGAGATCATGCGGAGCCGGACCTACCAGCTCTCGACCCGTCGGAACGACCGGAATCGCTGGGACGAGCGGAATTTCTCCCACCAGAAGATCCGGCGGATGAGGGCCGAGGTCTTGCTGGATTGCATCTCGCAGGCGACGGCGACCGTCAACCGGTTCCCGGGCCTCCCGCGGGCGGCCGGGCCGTACAGATACCCGACGGCCGCGTGCCGAACTACTTCCTGACCACCTTCGGCCGGTCGAATCGCGAGAAGGTCTGTTCCTGCGAGGTCCGGACCACGCCCACGCTCTCGCAGGCGCTTCACCTGATCAACGGCGAGACGACCGGCGGCAAGATCGCCGAAGGGAAGGTGGTCGAGCGCCTCATGGCGGAGACCGGCAAGCCATCCGCGGTGGCCTCTGCGCTCTATCTACGATGCCTGTCGCGGGCGCCGACCGCCGTCGAAGCCCATCGGATCGAGGCCCGGCTGGCGGACGCACCCGACAAGACCAAGGCCCTCGAGGACCTCTTCTGGGCCCTGCTGAACTCGAACGAGTTCCTCTTCAACCACTGAATCTCGACCGCTTCGGAGACTTCCAACATGCCCGCTCGCAAATGGGCCGTCGCGGCGGTCGCGACACTCCCCCTGTCGGTCGCCTCGATGATGGCGGCGCGAGGCGGTGAGCCGGAGGCCACCGTGAGCTTCGACCGCGATGCACGGCCGATCCTCCGCAAGCGATGCGCCAACTGCCACAATCCCGAGCGCCGCGAGGCGAGCTCGACCTGACGAGTTACGCGGGCGTGGTCGCCGGTGGCGGCGGCGGCAAGGCGGCCGTCGCCGGCAAGGCCGAGGAGAGCCCACTCTACACCTTCGCCGCGCATCTCGAAGAGCCACACATGCCGCCCAACGCCCCCCGGATTCCCCAGCGCGAGGTGGATGTCCTCCGCCGATGGATCGACCAGGGGATGCTCGAGAAGGCCGGGGATGCTCCCGCGACGCAGTCCGGCCCGGCCGACCCGGCGACGTCCGCCCCGGACCGCGCCGGCCTGGTCTCGGCGGCCGTCACGTCCCATGCCCCGGCCGTCACCGCAATGGCCGCCAGCCCGGTAGACTTGACCTTGGCGGTCTCCGGACACAGGCAAGTGCTCGTGTTCGACCTCGCGGCCCGGGAGCTCCGCGGCGCCCTCGCGTTCCCCGACGGAGATGTGTTTGCGCTGAAGTTCTCGCGAGACGGGCGGTTCCTGCTCGCGGCCGGCGGAGTCGGGGCCGAGTCGGGCAAGGCGGTGCTGTTCGAGACGACGAAATGGACGCGGACCGCCACGCTCGGCGACGAGGTCGCCTCGATTCTCGCGGCCGACTTGAGCCCGGACGCCACCCGGGTCGTGCTCGGCGGCCCGAGCCGGGTCGTCAAGGTGCTGTCCAACCCCGGCGGCGCCGCACTCCATGCACTCCGCAAGCCGACCGATTGGGTGACCGCCGCCGCGATCAGCCCCGACGGATTGCTCACGGCCGCGGGAGATCGCTTCGGCGGGTTATTCGTCTGGGAGACCCGTTCCGGTCGGGAATTCGCCACGCTCCGTGGTCATATCCAGTCTGTCATGGCGATCGCCTGGCTGGAAAAGACTGATGGCCTGGTGTCGGCCGGCGAAGACGGCACGATCCGGGTTTGGGACCTCCACACGGGCCGAATCGCCGCGCGATGGGAAGCCCACCGGGAAGGCGTGCTGGGCTTCGACGTGCAACGCTCCGGCCGGATCGCCTCGGTCGGCCGCGATCGCCGGGTCAAAGTCTGGGAACCCGACGGCCGGCTCGTCGCGGACCTCGGACCCACCTCCGACCAGGCGACCCGGGTCGCCTGGGCTTCGGATGGACGTTCGATCGTCTCCGGCGACTGCGCGGGCGAGCTGCGCGTCTGGAAACTGGTGGATTCGACGTGGGTTCGACTGCCGACACCCGTCGCCACCAAACCCGCGAGGCTCGCCCTGGTCGAACCCGTCTTGAATCCCGCCCGCGCTCTTGTCTCACGGCGGAATCCGGTCGATCGCGGCGCGATGCCCGCCGTCCAGGCCGACGACCTCGACGCGGCACTCGCCTCCGCGCGAACGGCATCGGCGGCCGTCGAGAAGACGATCGCCGACCTGTCACGGCTCGCCCGATCCCGCCATCCGCAGGGCCCTGCCTCCGACAGCACCCTCGCGACGCGAAACAATGCGCTCAATGGCGCCCGATCGGCGCTATCCTCGCTCAAGGCGGCCCTGGTCGCCGAGCCCGGCGATGAAGGTCTCATCCGGGCGGTCGCAGAAACGGAACGAGCCATCCATCAACTGGAACGCAAGCGTGAGGGCCAGGGTGGTGGCCCCGCCGGCTCGGGCACCGGCCGATGATCCCGACGGTGCACCCAACCGTCCGAGCCGGATTAGATTCCGAGCTCGGACGGGGGTAATGACGATCGTCTATCGCTTCTCGACGGTGAATCGATCCAGCTCCTGGCCGTCGGCGGTAACCTGCCGGACGGTCAGGCTGGGACCCTTGACGTTGACCACGGTCAGCGAGTTCACCTTCGACACGAACTTGTCGGTGAACGGTTGCCAGGAGGTGGGGTCGTCCTGCTGCTCGGGATTGTAGAGATGCTGGCCGCCTGCGCCGGTGACCAGGTAGATGATCCCGAGGGGGTGGGTGTTGCCGCGGCCATCGAAGGACTTGTCGAGAGTCCACTTCCCGCCGACGAGGCTCTTGTCGCGAATCGGCTTGCCGGCGGCATCCCGGCCGGGGACGAAGCGGAGTGGAAAAGATCGCTGATAATTGTGAACATGACCGCTGAAGACGACGTCCACGCCGCCCTTTTCGAAGACTTCGGCCAGCACGCGCATCTGTTGCTGTTCGAAGTGCTCCTTGGCCGACTGGAGGCCGGGATGGTGGAAGGCGACGAATCGCCATGTGGCGCCCCGGGCGGAGTCGAGGTCGTGCTCGACCCAGGCCCGGAGTTCCGGCTCCCTCCAGTTGACATAGGGATTCGAGTCGAGGACAGTCCAGTGGGCGTTCGCGTAATCGAATGAGAAGTTCGCCATCCGGGGATAGGCGGGTCCGGCCGCGTCGAGGAACGCCTTCTGGTTCGCCTCGGGTCCCTTCAGCGCGGGGACCAGCGTGCTCTCCTTCCCGACGATCGGCCCGTTGAGCGGCTGGTCCCAGTAGAGGAAATAGGCCAGGCCGTCCGGGTAGCGGGCGAGGTCGCGCGTGGCGACGTCGTGGTTGCCGGGTGCGGCCAGGAACAGCGTCGAGCGGAGCAGGGGGCGCCGAGCGTGGGCGACGACTCATCCGCGTTGTAGATCGGCCAGAACTTCGCAAGGTACTCCGAGATCCGTCCCCGGTCGTAGACGATGTCGCCGGGGATGAAGACGAAGTCGGGATGTTCCAGGTAGGTCCGATAAGCGATCTGCTTCTGCTCGGGTCCATTGACGCCGCAATCGCCGAATGCGACGAATCGGTAGGGCTGATCGGCCGACTTGGGACTGGTCCCTTCGGCTTCGAAGACCGATCGGCCGGCTCGATTCAGGCGGTAGGAGAAGCGTCCGCCCGGCACGAGGCCTTTCATCGACGCACGATAGCTCCGGTGGGGCGCGATGTTGGGGACGGCGATCCGTCGCATCGACGGGGCATCGGCCTGGACCCAAGGTCGATCGAGGCCCGGCCGGAACTCGAGCGACCAATCGGCCTCGACGTCGTCGGCCTGCCAGGCGAGGACGAGGCCCCGGGCCGCCCCTCCCGCCGGGTCGGTGCCCCATTGCAAGTAGGGCTTGACCACGAACACCGCATCGATGGGCTTCGACAGGGCCGTTCGCGGCCCGTCCTGGGAACGGACGAAGTTCGAACATCCCACGAACACGCACAATCCGACGATCAGTCCACGAAACGTAATCATCAAAAAGATTCCTTATGATTTGATCGGACATTTGCGAGCCAAGAGTCCGGGATCGCCCCCAGGGTGGAGGAAGAGCCCGGTGACCGCGGCGCTCAGGTCCGATCGTGGACGAGCGTCGCCTTCTGGAACCGGCCGGGGATCCCGGCCGCGTGCGGGTCGTTGTCGTAGGTGATCAGGAGCTTGATCGTGGTACGGTGGCCCGACGCTTCGACCCCGAGCACGGCCAGGCCCCCGGCCTTCATCGCCACCTCGAACGTCGCGTACGAGCATGCCGTCCGCTTCTCACCATTGACGACCAACCAGAGGGTGCTGCTGCGGATTGCGTTGTTGGCGTCCACCGTCGCGGTGAGGACGAGGAACCCGCTCATCTCGGGTACGTACTCCAGCGAGGTGAGCTGCGCGGCGGTGCCCTCGCGGGGGCCGGCGTCGAACGCGAACAGGGGGCGGAACGTGAGCGCGGCGTCGTCCGAGGTTGCGGCGGTGATGTCGGCGGTGAAGGCGCGGACCTTGTCGTCCGGCTTGCGGAGGCCGATGACCAGATCGCGACGCCCACCGGCCTCGCGAATCGCCAACCCCTCGACCTTTCGTTCCGCGACCCGCGCCGCGTCGAGCCCCTGCGCCCTCAACGCGGCCTCGAGCGGGCCGTCAATGTCCCATCGGACGACCGAGGCGTCGTCGATGGCAAGAGGCTCGCTGCCTCGGAGGCGGAACCGGACCACCTCGGTGCGGGCCGCCCGCGATTCGCCACTCTTGCCGGTCTGCGAGCCGACCAGGTAATAGTTCCCCGCGGAGTCGAGGGCCATGCCCTCCCACTTGAAGCCGGTCCCGGTCGTCGGGGGGAACTTCGGCGAACCGAACGGCGCACCGATGAGCGCGCCCGTGTCGAGGTTGACGACCTGGAGCGGGGCGGCCTCATCGTGCACCATGAGCACCCGGCGGCCGTCGCCGAGTGACGCGACGCCGGAGGGCTGGATGACGATGTCTGCCCGGCCGTCCCGCAGGAACGGGGCCGAGGTGCTGGTTGATTCCAGCCTGTAGTGGTGGGCCCGAGCGGCCGGGGCGAAGAGCCCGGCGAGTCCCAGGGCGACAGCGGCCGCCTGGAGCGGGCGGGTCCGAAGGGCTCGCATCGGTGTCGACTCCTCGGTGGCATGGGTGGGGGCGTCGGCGAGCATCCACGGGGCCTCCGATCTCTCAGTATCGCTCGGCCTGGACGATCTCGCCGTCGATGATTGTCCCTGGGCTGCGCCGCATGGAGGGATGCTCGAATGAGGCAGGATTCGGGACGACAACTCACTCTAACGACCGACCATGAAAGTTCGGTGTCGAGGGGGAGATCGTTTCGCGAATCCCGGATCCCGGCGACCTCCCTCGGATGGACGCCCGCGGCGCGGTAACCCGATCAAGATCTTCCGGGATCCGAAATCTGGAATCCCCGGGTCTGCGCGGCCCGGGTCGCCCTCACCTCGGACGTCCACCCGCGATCCGATCGAGCCGATCGCGGAGCCGTCGGAGGACCGGCTGCGCCCCGGCGTCGCCGGAGAGGTCGGTCAGCTCGCGCGGGTCGGCCGACTCGTCGTAGAGGTGCTCGCGGCCGTCCCCTTCGTCGCGGATGTAGACGTAATTGTCGCGGGCTAGTGAGACCAGCGGCCCCGTCGCGGCGGGCGATCGTCCCTGGCTGGGCAAGGCCGGGTTGGCGCAGGCAATTCGGAGAAAACGTCGTCGGCATCGTCGTCGCGCTGCCCCGGGCGACGATCGCGCCAGAACCGGGCGAGCGACCGGCCCGGGAATGGGGATTCGTCCGCCAGTCCGGCCAGGTTGACGACCGTCGCCGGCAGATCGCGCAGGCTCACGGTCTCGCGGACGACGCTCCCCGCGTGCCGTCCCGAGGGCAGGAGGATCAGGAGCGGCACGCGGATCTCGGGCCGATAGAGGCTCTCGCCGTGTTCGAACAGCTCGTGATCCCCGAGCTCCTCGCCGTGGTCGGCGGCGATGATGACCAGGGTGCGATCCATCTGCCCTCGTCGCCCGAGCTCGACGAACAGTCGCCCCAGCCGCCAGTCGAGATACGCCAGGCAGTTCTCGTAGGAGTCCAGGATCAGGTCGGCATAGTTCTGGGCGAGGTGGACCTTGTCGATCTCGTTCCAGTGCTCGACGAGGACAAGGAAATCGTTGACGGAGCGGGGGCCCGGCCCGAACCGGATCGGCGTCCCCTCGGGCGGCAGATAGGGCGCGTGGGCATCGTAGTAATTGAGGAAGGCGAAGTAGGGACGGCGGCGATCGCCGCGGCGGTCCAGCCAGCCGAGGAACCCGTCGTTGATCGCGCCGGCGTCCTTGCGGTCGTGAGCCTGGAGCCATCGGAGGACCGGGTTATCCCGGCCCAGCCCGGACGAGCGGCACGCCCAGATCGCCGCGTTCCAGGCGATCTCGCCGAGGATGGACGTCCGCAGCGGGCGGAGGTGCGCCAGATCGAAGGCGTAGTCCTCGTAATGGGCGAAACCGCGGTCCAGCCCGGCGTCGTAGGAGCAATACATGGCATTGGCCACGAAGCCGGCCGTCTCGTAGCCTCGAGCGGCGAGGTATTCGGCCAGCGTCGGGGATGGGGTGCGAAGCGGGGCCCGCCAGCCGACCCCGAGCTCGTGCGGCCAGCGGCCGGTGAAGAAGCTGGCGTGCGAGGGGAGCGTCCAGGGCGCCGACGACCTCGCCTCGTCGAAGCGGATACCGAGGGTCGCCAGCCGCTCCAGGACCGGGCTGGTGGGCCTCGCGTAGCCGTAGAGGCTCAGGCGATCCGCCCGGACCGTGTCGAGGATGATGAGCAGGACGTCGGGCGCGCCGGCCGGCGGCGTCCGGCCGGCGGCCAGCCGGGCCATGGCGATCCAGTCGGCGCCGACGATGATCCCGGCGACGACCGGGACCGGGCCCAGCAGCGCGGGGAGGGTCCGACGTCCCCACTTCTGCCAGTCGATCCGGCTCCGCTCGAGGCGAGGCATCGCCTGGGCTGCGATCCCCGCCGCCAGGAGCAGCCAGGCCCCGGAATAGATCTGTCGCCCGGCCACCAGCATCGGAGGCAGGATCGCGGCGGTCAGGAGCATCCGGCGTCCCAGCCACCGCGACGATCTGGGCCACCGCCGCGCCGCCGCCCCGGTGATGAGGCCGACAGTCAGGAAGATGGACAGGTTGACCAACGGCACCGCCCAGAAGAAATGCCGCATCATCAGGTACATGTGGCCGGGACCGACGACGTTCTTGAGGAACACCCTCGTCCCCACCTCGGTCCATCCGGCGGCCAGGCCGACCCAGGCCGATAGCAGGAGCAGGTCCGACGCCCCGGTCGGCGGTGTCGGACCCGGCTCGGCCCCAGGGCCGGGGCGATCGGCCGGACGGCTCTCTCTCATCGGGGTGGTCCTATCTCTTCTCCTCGCAGTGGTCGGCGCGCTTCTGGTTGGTCGGGGGTGGAAACCGGTACGCGCCGAGGATCCGAAATCGACGAAGGATCTTATGGAGTCGGCTTTGCCATGTCCAGCGTGATGTTGGTCGACGTTTTCAAGTCGAGAACGAAAGGCGATGTCGTCTCGCCGAACGAATCTTCGAGGAAATTCGTGTCGTCGGTGATGCGCTTTTGCCCGCGCTTCGGCTTTGCGGCTTTCTTCAACTTGTCAAGCTCCTCGCGGAGCAGGGTTTCGACCAGGGCGACCCGATACTTTCCGGGCGGGATGCCGGAGCCCTCGCGACCGGGTACTTTGAAGCTGCCATCTCTGGCATCGTAATCCGCCAGTTCAACCTCGCCGATCGGCTGGCCCGCTGTCCCGTCCTTCATCGGACAGAAATAAAGTGCGAGCTTGCGTCCTTCTGGAGGCTTATAGATCTCCTCACCTTTCTTGAGCACACCCGTCACCCAGATACCGTCACCACCGCCACAACCCGCCAGGCATAGGGCGCCAAGCACGATCCACAGGCCCATAGGTCTCAGCATAGTCCTACTCAGAGTGGGAAGAGGTGCGAAAGCGGACCGAGCTGGGGCTAGGGGTTCGATCGCGCCAAGTGGTCTCGACGAGCCGCCTGGCCCCATTTCGATCAATATTGGTCGGAGCTGAGGATGCCGCCGTCGGCCTTGGCCAGGATGTTAATCCAGACAGAGTTCGCGATCGTGTTCTTGATGAACTTCACGCTCCCGTCGCCGAAACCGACATTCACGCCGCCCGGATGCATACTCCGGCTCTGGCCACCGCTGTTATACATGCCGCTGCCGCAGTTGAAGCCCATGCCTTGCTGGGCCGCATTCTGCACCTGCTGGCCCAGGACCGGGCCGGCTTGCATCTCGTCACCGCCGTCGTTGCAGCCCTGGATGATGTTGAAGCCGAACAGATTATTCGGGGTCGGGTTGTACTTCTTCGCGTGGCCGGCGAGGCTTGCCATGCCCAGGCCCATCGCCCACACGCCGCGGACATCGGCCGTCGTGAGCCCCACTCGCAGCTCCGCGACGGCGGCCGTGTTCGATAGTCCGTCCGTCACCGACGCGATGGTCGAACCGAAATTCAAGCCCATCATGCCGACATGGCCCGAAGCCTTCGGCGACGCACCCGTGTCTTCGATTCCACCGATCTGGTGGTCGGGGTCGGTATTACCTTGAACGGCTCCGTAATTGCCCTGCGCCCAGTTGGTGAGCGGAATCCCCTTCATTTGATCCTGAGGGTAGCTAATCCCCGCCCCCGAGAACAATGCGATATCGCTGGGCTGGAAGAAATTGTTCGAGGAATCGTTCTTGGGATCCGTCGGGCAGACGAAGGCATTCAAGCGGTTCGTGCGGACCGTGGTATTGCACCAGTCCATGTTGTAGAGCGTCTGATTCGGTGCCGTGCTTGCATACGGCACGGCGTAGGGCCCGGCCCAGCCCGGATATCCCAGCACGTTCGAGGAATTGTAGAGAGTGGCCTGCTCGATGTAGGGCAGGATCATGATCGCCCAGTTGGGCCCGAAAGGTTCCGAAAAATCGCTCCCCAGGGCGTCCGAGCCGGTGTTGTAATTGAGACCGTTGAGGTATGGCTGATTCACGCCCTTCGGGAACGTGCCATTGGCCGACTCGAAGTTATGCAGCCCGAGGAGGAGTTGCTTGACGTTATTCACGCACTGCGCCCGCCGCGCCGCCTCGCGGGCCGCCTGGACGGCAGGCAGGAGGAGGGCGATCAGGACCGCGATGATCGCGATGACCACCAGCAGCTCGATCAGTGTGAATCCGCGACGGCGTACAGTCATGGTGCGATGCTCCGCTGGACCGAGATACAAGGAGAGGGCGTCCCCAGGTTGCGATAATATCTGCGTCTCTATTTATAGGAAATCGCGTGCGCGTATTGCGGGCATCTGATGAAGATTGCGCGAAGCAGATGTTAGTTTTCCTTAACATGAGAATCGGAGGGTCCGGACGTCGCTCCGCCGGGACATCGGAGTGCGTCTTAGTGTCTGTCCCGGAAGGGTCGATTTCGGTCTTGTAGGGGGGGTGAAACCCACCGATGCGAGGCCCTCTCGGTGGGTTTCACCCCCCCTACAACGGTCCGATCCGGCTTCCGGGACAGACTCTTAGTTCCTACGCATGTTCGCCGGCCCGACGAGCTCTGCGATTGAATCGAGATCCGTCCGGCGGGTAGAGTAGACACCGACCGCGGTCCGGGCCGCATGACCGAGTTTCCGATCGAGCAGCCAGGGGCTTATGTGGCGGATCGAGGCGACCCGAACAACTGAGGAGTCCACAGCGATGGCCGAAGACGAGATGAAGCGTACCGATCGCCGCACGTTCCTCCAGGCCGGCGCCGCGGCGACGGCCACGGCCATGACCCTGGCACCCGTCGTGGAGGGTCAGGACGCACCCGCGAAGGCCGATGGGCCGGCCGCAGTCTTGCCGAAGCGGAAGCTGGGCAAGACGGGGATCGAGGTCACCCTCCTGGAGCAAGGCGCCGCCCGGGGCCCGAGCGCCGACCGCGTGCTCAAGTTCGCCTTCGCCCGCGGCGTCCGACTCTTCGACACCGCCAAGGTCTACGGCACCGAGATCAACTTCAAGAAGTGGTTCGCCCAGGACCCCGCGATCCGCAAGCAGATCACCCTCGTCACCAAGGACATGCCCAAACAGCCTTCCGACTTCCTGAAGATGGTCGACCAGCGGCTGGAGGCCCTCGGCACCGATTACATCGACGTCTTCTTCATCCACGGCCTCGGCGACGAGCCGATGGGGATCGCCAACTCCCTCAAGTTCATCAACAGCGCGGAATTCCGGGCCGTCGCCGACAAGATCCGGAATTCGGGCAAGGCGCGGTTCATCGGCTTCTCGGCCCACTGCACCCAGCGCGCCCAGCTCATCCAGGCGGCGGCCGAAGGCGGCGTCATCGACGCGATCATGCTCCAGTATCGGCCCTGGCTCGAGAAGGACTCGGCGCTCAACAAGGCGCTCGACGCGGCCTGGAACAAGGGGATCGGCCTGATCTCCATGAAGCAGATCGCCAGCCAGACCTTCGGCGACAAGCCCAAGGGCGATGTCCTCAAGGAGGTTGTCGAGCGGGTGCCCGTCCTGGCCGAGAAGAAGCTGTCGCCCTTCCAGGGCCTGCTGCACGCGATCTGGACCGACGAGCGGATCAGCGCCTCGTGCGTGTCGATGCGGAATACCGAGCAGATCCGCGAGAACGCCGAGGCGGCGGCCCGCTTCGAGCCTCTCAAGACGGCCGAGATCCATCAGCTCCGCGACGCGTTCCGCGCACGGACCGACCCTCTGCGCCGACTGCGAAGGCCAGTGCGCCCTCGCCGCCGGGACGCAGGCCGAGCTGGGCAACCTGACGCGATTCCTGACCTATTACAAGAAGCTCGGCGATCGCGCCGAGGCGCGACGTCAGTACGCCATGCTGTCGGCCGAGGCCCGCGACTGGTCGGGCGCCGACCTCGAAGCCGCCCGCGCCGCCTGCCCCGACGGGCTCGACTTCGCCGCGCTGCTCCCCGAGGTCGACCAGCACCTGGCCTGATTCGGCCCGGTGGGTAGAAGCCCCGGGACGGAGGATCGGTGATCCGATGATCGAGATCAATAGCCGAGTCGCGATCGCCGAGGATGAGATCGACCTCGAATTCATCAGAGCCTCCGGTCCCGGCGGGCAGAACGTCAACAAGGTCTCGACGGCCGTCCGACTACGGTTCGACGTCCGCGGTTCCGCATCGTTGCCGGACGATGTCCGGCAACGGCTGATCCACCTGGCGGGCCGGAGGATCGCCGACGACGGCTTCCTGGCGATCCATGCGCGGAGCCACCGGACACAGGAAGGCAATCGTCGCGAGGCGATCGAGCGCCTGATTGAGCTGATCCAGCGGGCGTGCGAGAAACCGAAGCCGAGGCGTGCGACCCGGCCGACCCTCGGGTCGAAGAATCGCCGGCTCGAGACGAAGCGCCGCCGAGGCGAGACGAAGCAGGGGAGACAGTCCCAGGGCCACGGCGAGGAATAGCCGTCTTCTTGATCCATCAACGGGGAACAGACTCCTGGCTGATCCGGGGAAGGGGATGACGCGTGCTGGCGATGACAATCGTGACAGGAATGGTCTTCGGGCTCCTCGGCCAGACGGGCGACTCGGGGAACCGGCCGGCTGCATCGAAACAGGCGAGCGAGGCCGAACGCTGGGTCCCCCTGTTCAACGGCCGCGATCTGACCGGATGGTACACGTTCCTCCAGAAGCATGGGAAAAATCAGGATCCGGACCGCGTGATCACCATCGAGGACGGCTCGATCCACCTCTACAAGCACGCTCCCGAGGGGAGCACGGTGGTCATGGGCTATATCTCGACCGAGAAGGAGTATGGCGACTATCACCTGCGTCTCCAGTATCGCTGGGGGCCGAAGAAGTTCCAGCCGAGGCTGGCATTGAAGCGGGACGCGGGGCTCTATTACCACATCCTCGGCGCCGACGCCGTCTGGCCGCGTGCGCTCCAGTTCCAGATCGAACAGACGAACGTCGGCGACCTGATCGCCCTTCACGGGCTTGAGCTTGATACCTGGATCGATCCCAAGACGCGATCGGCGCAGAAGCCCACATTCCTGGAGAGCAACGAGGGTGGCGAGCCCTATGTGCTCGGCGGTCGCCGCGACGGCTACCAGGGGCATCTCGCGGGTGAATTCGAACACGATGACTGGAACACCGCCGAGATCATCGTCCGCGGCACCAGCACGACGCATATCCTCAACGGACAGGTCGTGAACCGGGGAAAGAGCGTCCGGCTCGTCGATCCCGACCATCCGGGATCGCCACGACCGATCACCCGGGGCCGGATCGCGCTGGAGATCGAGGCAGCCGAGCTCTACTTTCGCAAGGTCGAGATCCGGATCCTCGACGATAGCCCGTCGCGGGACAGATAAGGGCTTTCCCGATCATGGTCGTTTCCGCTTGCCCGAGCCATTGGTCGGCGTCTTAATCTCCAGGTCGGTCACGAGGAGGAGATCGATGATATTCAATGAGTCGTCGGGCTGGCAGACGACGATTGTCCGGCCGCTCGGCACCGCCATCATGAACTCGGGGTGCTGGACCGGGACCTCGCGACCATCGGCGAGATGGATGACAAAAGGACGGAATGGCTTGGCCATGTAAGCGGCACGAAGTTGTTCGATGGTCATGGAGTAGGTCCTTGCGGTTACCGCGAGACAGTCTCTACTCCAGAGTATAGAATTCGGCGGCGTGTTTGAAGGGACGCTCACTTCGCCGTGTTCAAATACGCCAGCAGATCGGCCATGGCTGGGACGTCGATCTGATTCTCCAATCCCTCGGGCATGTAGGATAGCCCGGTGCTGCGCAGCTCCTCGATCTGGAGGCGAAGCACTGTCTCCTCATGTCCGTCGGGCTGGCGGATCGTGAGGCTGTTGGTCGTCTCGACCGAGATCATGCCGGTGAGGACTCGGCCATTCGTGGTGACGAGGACATAGCTGAGGAACTGCGGCATCACTTCGCGGTTGGGGTCGAGGATGTTGAGGAGTACGGCGTCCATGCCCCGGTCGCGGATCGCCGAGAGGTCGGCGCCGACCGGCTGGCCGACCCCTTCGAGGCGGTGGCAGGACGAGCACCGGGCCTTGAAGACGTCCTTGCCGCGGCCGGCGTCTCCCTTCATCTGGAGTGCCTGCTGGTAGGCGGCGACCACATCCGGACGACGGGTTTGCGCGGCGGCGAAGACGCGAGCGACCCGGTCTCTTATTGCGGGGTCGGGATAAGACCTGAGCAACTCGAGCCGGGCCGGCTCGACGTCGCCGCGGCCGATCTTGCCTTTCTCGACCGCGTCCAGGAAGGCGCCGACCCATGCCCCGCGAGCGAACAGGGCCTCGACGGCCGTGGCGCGGAGCCTGGGAGTCATCTCGCGCCAACCGCCGATCAGGATCGCGGGGACATCCATGTCGTCATAACGGGAGAGCGTCTCGATGGCCTCGGCCTGCACGGCCGTCGGCTGGCGTGCAGCGAGCAGCCCGGTCAATAATCCCTGCGTTTCCGATAGCGAGGCGAATCGGAGCGCCCGGATCGCGAGAGCACGCGCCGCGGGGGGCTTCCCGGAGTCGACGGCGGTCGTGCGGGCATCGGTCAGGAGGGCATCGAGGATCGATCGGATTCGACCTCCTCTCTCGACGGAGAGCAGGGCGCGCACCGAGGCGGAGTCCGTGCCCATCAGGGCCAGCACGACGGAGCGGGAGAGGGCCTCGTCCATGGCCAGCGGACCGTCGAGGGCACGGAGGATCCGTGCCAGATCGTCGGCGCGCTCGGCGGCGCCGGTCTGGCCGACGAGATTGATCAGCAACGTGTGTCCGGCACTCGAATTCCGGAAGCCGGCATCTCCGACCAGCCCTTCGAAGAGCGAGCCGGTGCAGACGGTCGCGGAGCTGAGGATCGCAACCCGCATCCAGGGATCGGACCCGTCTCGGATCGCCAGGGCGACCAGCGCCGCGGACGGCTGCGGGCCCGTCAACGCCCCCAGCGAGAACGCCAACTGGTAGCGGACGATCGCGTCGGCATCCCCGACCATTTGCAGCATACGCAACCGGATCGGCACGACGTCGCGGCAGAGCGGCTCGGCCAGTCGCAAAGCGTGTACGCGGACACGCGGGTCGGGATCTTCGAGGGCGGCCAGGACGTCATCCGGCTCGATCGCCCCGAGGCCGGCCAACGCCCACATCGCGTGAACGCGGCCGCAAGGCTTTTTCGAGTTGACGGCAAGCCGTCGCAGGGGGACGACGGCCGAACGGTCCTGACGCTGGTAGAGGAGGCGAGCGGCCGTGTCGCGGTGCCAGCCGTTGGGGTGCTCGAGTAAGGCGACCAGCTCGGCCGTGGTCATCTTGCCAAGCCTGGGGATCCTCGGCCGAGATCCCTCGGGCGCGATCCGCCAGATCCGGCCCCGATCGACGCCGCTGGCGACGTCCATGTGCTCGAAGAATCCGGGGCGGGAGGAAGGCCGCGCCCTCGATCAGCTCGCGATACATGTCGACGACCCAGAGGCAGCCGTCGGGCGCGTTCGCCAACTGCACCGGCCGGAAGAAGCTGTCGCGCGAGGCCAGGAACTCCCGGCCGTTTTCGGCGTCCCTGGCCGTCACGAGCAAGCCGGCCGGCTCGGGAATCGCGCGATGGATGAGGTTGTTGGCCACCTCGCCGACGAACAGGTTGCCGGCGAACTCGCGCGGGAAGGCGTCGCCGCGGTAGACGGTCACACCGGTCGCGCCGGTGAAGAATCCCGACGGAGATCCCCCTTCGTCGGAGCCCGGCACGATCCCCTGGCTGCGGAGCCGCGTCCGGAGGATTCGCCAGGGCTCGACCGGACTGATCCGGTGCAGCTTCGTGAACTTGCCGGCCGGGGCGACGTTCACGGCGGCGGCTGGTGCCCGCAGGTAGGGGTTGCGGGCGAGGTATCGGCTGTCGTACATCACCAGGCTGAACGGTTCGCTATTGCCGCAGACGTAATGGCGGTCCCAGTCGTCCAGGCTCATCCCGTGCTGGCCCCCGCCGCCGGTCAGCTCGAACCGCTCGCCCCGAGGGTCCAGGAGGAAAACGTGGCCCCGGACCGAGACCGTCCGGGCACCCTCGCCCCGGTGTACGGAGCCGCCGTCGAGGCTGGTGGATATGTGGAAGCGATTGTCGAGGCCCCACCGGAACGAGTTGAGCATACCCTCGCCGGCGCGATCCGTCCCGAAGCCGGTGTAGACGACCCGGCGCACGTCGGCCTTGCCGTCGCCGTCGGTATCCTTGAGATAGATCAGGTTGGGTGCCGAGCCCACGTAGACACCGCCGTCCCAGCATGCGACGGCCGTCGCCATCGGGACGTCCGCGGCGAACAGCGTGGACTTGTCGAAGCCGCCGACGCCTCGCGTATCCTCCAGCAGGCGGACGCAGCCGGTTGCGGCTCGCCTCGATCCGTTACCGGCAGGCTGGTTGTACTCGGGAAACTCGGCGACATAAAGGCGGCCGTCCTCGTCGAAATCGATCGCCACCGGGCTCTGCAAGAGCGGTTCGGCCGCGACCAGATCGACGCGGAAGCCGGGGCGCGGGACGATCGCCTGCTGAGACTCCAGCGGCTCTTTCATCGGGAATCGAGGCAGTTCGGTGCGGTAATCCTTGTCGGCGAGGTCCCGGCCCTTCGGAACCTGTCCATCCGCACGATTCACACCGGGTACGAGCACAAGTGTAAGAACGAGTATAAGACGTGGGTGGGCGAGCATGGGCGGGATCCAAGAGGGTGATGGAAACGATGAAGGTATTCCGCGTTCGTCAGTCCTGCGGAACCTCCGCACCCAACCCTGGTGTACCTCGACGAATCGCGAGTCTGCCGTTTGGCAGGTGTGTCTTGCTGGGCCGACAGTTCTTGGCCGCGCGGGACAAGAGGTTCCAACAAAGACCATTGTTCGTCCGCGAGGTCACTCGGGTGAGGCGGGCTTCTCATCCCCCCTATCCTACGAAATACCCCCTGATGAAACACGCACTCACCTCGGAAGGATCCGTCATCGCGCGGTCGCCCGATGGTCACGGCCTGGCCGTGGTCGGCGTCGATCAGGTTCATCATCCGGCCTGAACTCCTTCCCGAGCCGTCAACGTCGAGGGCTCCAATGAAGGAGCGGTATCCCGCTTCCAGTTCTTGGAGCTGGTCATTACGGGCGGCGAGCGCGGCCCTCTCCGAAGCTTGTCGGGTGAATATTCCGGAGTTCCAGCGGACGCTGCCAACGGCTCACTGGAGTGACGACTTCAGGCGGTTCCGGAAGGCTTGCCGAACCCGCTGAAGCCGGCACTCCGTCTCTCCAAGGTGTCACCCTGCGATGCGATTCACTGGGATGTTCGTCGCACTCGTCAATCGGACCCATGCTGCTTGACAAGCTTGTTGTAGACGCCCAGCAGTAGGATGGTCGGCACCCAGTGGCCGACGAACTGGGCATCCTCCTTCCGGCCCAACAGGTGCAAGGCCGCCGAGAGCCCGATGCTGCCGACCGCCAGACTCAGGTAGGTCCCGGAGGGGACCATGCTGGTGAAGTGCTCGATGGTCTTGGTCAGCTCGCCTTCCTGATGCTCGCCCGGTCGTACACCCATCTCTGTCATCATGCGCGTCATGACCTGGAATCTCCTCTCGGTTTGCAAGGATTCTGTCCGTCTCCCGTAGCCATTCGGGAGTGAATCGAACAATGATCACGTCTGCAAACCATGTGCCGGATTGCCCTCGTGTCGGAAGATGCGACCGAGTTGCCCGCGGGCCGGCACCATGGTTTGCTTTAGGCAGGGACCCGGCCGGCGGCAAGGGCCGCGCGTCGAGAACTCCCACCGGAGGGCGGGGCGGATGAACGTCTGGCCGACAGGGCGGATGGTGCGGGGATTGCAGGTCGAGGGTGTTTACACCTCGACCGAGGCGCGATCGAAGGGTGAGCGTCTGATAAAACCTATCCCAGTAGACGTGATCCGCAGAATCTCCTGGTAGACAAATTTGCACCAGGAGAAACGCACTTGGCCAAGGTTTCGGCCGCCGTCGAGTCGTCCGTTGCAGTGGTGTCCTGGCTTGATTGCAAGCCCATCGTAAACGGCACGCGGCCAAAGGATTAAGGCAAATGACCTGGGCGTCAGCCCTCGCCTCGCAACAGTTGCCTGGTTAAGGATTTACGCCGAAGGCTCTGCGGCTTTGCAATCAAGCCAGGACACCACCAGCGGATCGCACCGGGATCGGTGGCCGCTCCTCGGGACAGCGCCGGCACACAGCCGGCTTGACTCCACCTCGCCCTGGGTCTGGGCCGCCAAACCGGGGGTCGCTGGGGTCGAGTCCGATGGTCGCGGCCCCAGGAGAGGCCACCAAGACATCGCAGAGTTGACTCTTCCATGCAACGCTCAATAAACTGCATTCTCCCGGAAGTCAGGTGTCTCGTCAGGCATCGCGACCGCCGCTAGGCGGCTCGTCCAATGAGGCAGGTCTCCCTGCATGCTGTTGTGGCGGGTTATCGCCACGAATTTATGCGGAGGAGAGCCGTGGATGGAGACACAATGGCTGCTCCGGTCCGGCAACTCTCTTGGACATCATTCATTAGAATGACTCTACCTGAGAAGAGCTCTTCAACACTCCGGCTGCTGTGGCCTGGATTTCCGAAAATGGTGTTCGATCCTCGAGGAATCTCCCGAATCGGGGAACCCTGGAAATACGGGGTGTCCGAACGTCTTGCATCCCGATACCACGAACGCGCCCGTACAAGGAGGACCTCGTTTGAGCGTTTCTAATGAGTTGCTGCCGGATGAATGCTCGACGCCGGTCACCGGATCGGAGCCGTTTTCCCGGCGAGACGTCGTGCCGATCGTCCTGACGTGCGTCGTCTGGACCCTCCTGGCGTTCGTGATCGATCCGAGGGGTGATTTCCCCCTGATGGACGACTGGGCCTACGGGCTACCGGCCCGGGCGATCCTCGAGCGAGGCGAGATTCGCCTGACCGATTGGGCAAATCCGTCACTGATCATGCAGGCACTATGGGGGGCGCTGTTCTGCCTGCCTGTTGGTTTCTCGTTCACGACATTGCGCATTTCCACGCTGGTCGCCGGCCTTATCGGCTTGATCGCCACATACGGCCTGATGCGGCAGATCGGGGCGAGACGATCGGTCGCGCTCTTCGCCACCTGGACCGTGGGGGCCAATCCGGTTTTTATATGTTCATCTTTCTCGTTCATGACAGATACACCATTCATCTGCCTGCTAACCGTTTCGGCTTTCCTGCTGGTCCGCGGGCTGGCCCGCGACAGCGATGGCGCGATCCTACTCGGACTGGGGGCGGCGTTCGCATCGGTCTTCATCCGCCAGATCGGCGTGGCGATCTTCATGGGATTCGTGGTGGCCTATCCGTTCCGGCGGGGGCTGGGCCGTCGGTGGTTCCTCCAGGCATTGCTCCCGGCCGTCCTGGCGTTTGTCGCCCTCAAGGCCTACGAGCGCGGACTGTTATCGCTCGAACGACTACCCAGGTTCTACAGCAAGTTCACCGACTCGACGGCAGAATTCTTTTCCCGCCTGGCCAGGGGTAAGATCGGGCTCTTCAAGGTGGTACTCGCCAAGTTGTGGGACTTGTTGCTTTTCCTCGGGACATACACCCTCCCATTCTCCTTGTTGTGCTGGCCGTCGCGGCTCGCTTGGTTGTCGTATCGGCGGCGGCTCCTCGAACTGGGTTGTGTCCTAGGGCTGACTATCATCGTCACCATAACACTCGCGATGGCGCGAGCCGAGCCGCGTTCCGGCTTTATCGTCTACAACTTCGGGGTAGGCCCTCGCTTCCTCACTCCTGAAATGATGGCGGGGCAGCCCGGACATCTACCATTCGTGCCCAGCCTGGGCCTGAGGGCGATATCGGCCCTCGGCGCGGTCCTCTTGCTCCAGGCCCTCTTGCAAGTCGGCCGGAGGATCCTGAGCCGTCCACGGAGTCTCGCCGAGGCGGCATCAGGCTCTTGCGTGGTCTTCTTGATCGCGACTTGCACGTTTTACATGGGCCCGACGATTGCTTCTTTTGTAACCGTATGGGATCGGTATCCGCTGGCGATACTGGCCCTGGTCCTGGCCTTGATCTGGGAGGGTCATGCGACCGGACGCGAAGGGTTGGGCGTACCTCAAGCTCTTGACCTCCATCCGATTGGCGTGGGCTTGGGACTCGTGGGCCTCATGCTCACTCTGGCATTCGCCACTGCCGGGACGCATGACTACCTCGATTGGAGCCGCGTGCGATGGAACACGGTCCTCGGCTTGGCTGCCGAGCGGGACATTCCCGCCACGGATATTGATGGGGGGTGGGAATACAATAATTACATCGCTAACCTGGACCGCCTTTATAAGAGCTACCAGGAGCGTGAATCGCTGATGGCTCCCGAGGAGAGGGAGGGAAACACATGGGGCGAGAGCCTCGACCGGCGATATCGCGTTTCACCGCACCTCGCGACCGGCTACGAATCGATCCGCAAGGTCCCGCTGTCGCCCTGGCTGCCATTGGCCCCGCGCGAGTTCATCGTGTCAAAGAGGATTGATCCGTGATCGCCGGGTGAGCTCGCGGGCGAAATCCGGTAGGTCTTCATCGATGGGCACATACCTCTCACACGTGGCCGCGAATTCGGCCGGTGTTATCGAGCGACGGTCACTCACATGAGCTTCTTCCGTGACAACGTGTTCTCAGGAAAGGTCGCCCTCATCACGGGGGGGGGCACCGGGATCGGCCGCGGAATCGCCGAGGGCCTGGCTGCGCATGGGGCCGACGTGGCGATCGTGAGTCGCAAGCCGGAAAACGTGTCCCTTTCGGCCGAGCAAATCTCCGCGACCACCGGCCGGCGCTGTCTCCCGATCGTCGCCGATGTCCGCCATTACGAGACGGTCGAGTCGGCGGTGGGCCGCACGGTGCAGGAGCTGGGCGGCCTGGATATCGTGGTCAATAATGCCGCCGGCAATTTCTACTGCCCCTCGGCCGACCTGAGCCCGAACGGGTTCGGCACCGTGGTCGATATCGACACCAAGGGGACCTGGAATGTATCACGGGCCGCCTATCAGGCCCGACTCCGGGATCATGGGGGCCAGATCCTCAACATCAGCGCGACCCTCCATTATGGAGGTACGCCGGGTCAGGTCCACGTCGCCGCGGCCAAGGCGGCCGTCGATGCGATGACGCGGACGCTCGCCGTCGAGTGGGGGCCGCAAGGGATCCGAGTCAATGCCATCGCGCCCGGTCCCATCGGCGATACCGAAGGGGCCCGTCGGCTCTTCCCGGGCGAGGCGGCCGAAAAGCTCCGGGCGATGATCCCGACCCGTCGGCTGGGCAGCATCGACGATATCGTCAACCTCGCACTCTTCGTCCTGAGCGAAGCCGGGATCAACCTCAATGGGGCCATCCTGGTCTGTGACGGCGGCCTCTCCCTGGCCGGCCGCTTCGGGATGGGTTTCGAGGCGGTTCCGGGGAGCTGAAGCATGGTCGCACGCGGATTGGCACTGATATTGCCTCAGGAAGGAACCGGAGGGACGTGAGAACCACGACCCGATAAAGCATGCGTCGCCCCCATCGGGGCAAGGAGACTTGCAGCCATGCGAAATACAAACAAGCCATTCGAACGAGCGATGGTCCTGGCGGCGCTCAGCGGCCTGAAGATCGCCCTTGGCCCGGCATTCCTGGCGACTTCGCGGCGATGGCCCAGCCGGCAGAGCTGGGTCATGGCGGCCGTGGGCGAGATGTTCCTCGACAAGGTGGGGGTCTTTCCTTCGCGTTTCCGACTCCCGTTGCTGATCCCACATAGCCTGGCCGGCGCCTGGGTGGCCCAGGAGAGCATGCGTGAGGACGGTCAGAACGACCCGTGGGTCGGCGTGGCTGGTGGGATGGTTGCCGCCGGAGTCGCGATCGCCGCACCCATGGTCCGGATCGCAACGAACAAGGTCCTGGGTGTCCCCGATGCCCTCCTCGGGCTCGGCGAAGATTACCTGGCCCTTCAGTTCGGAACTCAGGCCATGGAGATGTCGATGGACGAGGTCACCGGAGCGGCCCGCGAGATGTTCGACGAAGCGAAGGAGCGGGCGCGGCCGGCCCTCGAATCGATGGGTATTGGATCCTGATCGTCCCGCGCCACCCCGGGGGACGAGTGTGTCGCCCCGGGGAAAGGCGCATCGGTTCCTCCGGAGGGCCTCCCATGATGAATGAGCCCGATGTGCTCAGGCAACACGTGCTCGCCTTGCTCGACGGGGGAGGTGCCCACCTGGACTTCGAGGCGGCGATCGCCGATCTCCCCGTCGAACTACGGGGTGCGAAATCGCCGGCATTGTCGCACACCCCGTGGCGACTCCTGGAGCATATGCGAATTGCCCAGTGGGATATCCTGCGATTCAGCGTCGATCCGAACCACGTCTCGCCGGAGTTTCCGACCGGTTACTGGCCCGAAGGTGACGCCCCACCCGACCCGTCGGCCTGGGATCGGAGCGTCGCGTCATTCCGGTCAGACCTCCAGGCCATGAAGGATCTGGTCGCCGATCCTCATACGGATCTCTTCGCCCCGATCCCCCACGGTCAAGGCCAGACCGTCCTCCGCGAGGCGTTGCTCGTGGCCGACCATAATTCCTATCATCTGGGCCAGATGGTCGCCGTGCGTCGATTAATCGGCGCGTGGGACCATGAGTAGGTTCTCTTAACGACCCCGGTATGCGGAACGGTAATAGGGCGAGACCCGAGGGACGCGGTTAAATAGACGCGTTTCCGTCATGTAGCTCTGGGTCCCGAGGGGGGTCAGGCCGACTCCGAACATCGGATTCCGCCATCCTGTCCCATAGTAGCCCGCGTATCCGCCACCATAACCAAAGCCAGGATACCCAAAGCCATAGCCCATGCCACCGTAGCCCATCCCGCCGTAGCCCATCCCGCCATAACCCATCCCGCCGTAGCCCATGCCGGGGTAAGCATAGCCGAAGCTGGTGAAGGGGTAGTTGACCATGGGGTAGCCGTTATTGGCTCCCAGGCCGGGGTATCCGACGGCCGCGCCGAAACCCACCATCTGGGCCTCGGATTTCCTCGACGGGACGAGCAGGATGACCAGGGACAGGGTAAGGGTCCACCACAGTCGCTCGAGTCGCTTCAATTGCCGTTGCATCGCGATCCTCTTTCGGGTTGGAGTCGGTGGCCGTTGCCTCGATTCGGGAGATCGACCACCGCGTCTATCTCAATGATAGGGTTCGTTCACTCCGATTGGCGAGCAGTACGCGCTTTTCCAGTGCATTTGCCGGGCCATTGAGGTCTTCGGGGACACGCCAATCGGTCCACAAGCGTGCTTGGGATTGACGAGCCTGGGACCCCCTGTCATATTCCGCCTTATTGACGGGGCGCGAGGGCATCGATCACATTTCCGTCGGCCGTACCGGGAAGGATTCTGGTACGAGCGTCATTGCGGATCTCCCTTGAGCCGGCCGGGTCGAACGATTCTTCCGGAAACCGTCGAACCGCCCCTGGCCAGACACGGAGGGAGGCATCTCGAACATGGATGAGCCGTCGCATACCGACCAGAGGACCGGCCAATGGTCCACAGGGCACGCCCCGACGACGTCTGGCGAGGTCACGGAAGTCGCCCTGGAGGTCCGCCGCTGGCGGGATGAGCATGGGAAGATCCATGCCGAGAATGCCGAATTGCGGTCGGCCAATCGGGCTTTGAGACGTGAAAATCAGGCCCGACGCGATGACACCGCTTCGATGAAGGAGAAGGTCGCAACTCTGGAGAGGCATTATCAGGCCGTGGTCGAGCAAGCCGCCGCATTCGAGCGGAGCCTGGGCGGGATCCTGATCCGGAAAGCTGGGAGCCTTCGTCGTCGGATCTTCCGCGAAGGCCGATTGTCGGGGCGTTGCTGGAGCCTGTTCGCGCGATTCGCGAGGACGACGATCAACGCGGGGCCCGGGACGGCCGTGAGCAAGGCGATCGGGAAGGTTCGCCGTAAGATCGCCGGAATCCGAGAGAAGGCCGAGACTCCAGGAAACGAGGGGATTCAGGCGGGAGTGCCGGTTGGGTTCCTGGACCTGCCCTGGCAGTACCCGGGAGGCGCAACGGCGGAATCCGCACGCAACCGCGGTCATTTCAAGGTGCTGCTGGTCTCGCACTCGGCTTGCCGCACAGGGGCCCCGCTCTGCTTCCTCAAGCTCGCGGAGCGGTTGACCCGGTTACCCGACGTCGAATGCTGGATCGTCCTGCGCAAGGGGGGCGAGCTGGCCGACGCCTTCACGCGACTCGCCCCCACGCTGGTACTCGGCGCCGATCACGAGCAGGGGCCGAGCACTTCCGATATGGCGAGCATCATCGCAAGAGCCTTTCGCGACGAATCCAGCCGGGGCATCGCGATCTGCAATACGATCGCCGTCAGCGAGTTCCACGCAGCCGTCTCGAAGCACGAGGTCCCGGTACTCTCGTGGATCCACGAGCTGCCCGTGTCGATCGATCAGCTCGGGGGCCAGACGATCATCGACCGGATCGCCGCGGCCTCGAGACGGATCATCGTCCCCGCCGATGTGGTCCGGGACGCCCTGATCGCCCGGTACGACATCGCCCCGGACCGACTGCGGACGGTCTATTACGGGCTCGAGCCGAAGACCCGCGATCTGGCCCTGGATCGGCAGGCCATCCGCCGCGAGGTACGCCTGGAACTCGGTATTCCGGAAGATGCGCCGATCGTGCTCGGTTGCGGGACGAGGGAGCTCCGAAAGGGCGTCGATCTGTTCTCTCAGCTCTGCCGGCATGTCCTGACCGGCTCGAGACAAGGAGAGCCATCCTCGAACGCCTGGTTCGTCTGGGTGGGGGCCCAGGTCTTCACGGATTTCGAGCAATGGCTGTTCCACGACGCCCGGTATGGGACGCAAGAGCGCAGGTTGATCTTCGCCGGGCCTCGTGAGGACACGGTCCCTTACTTCCTGGCGGCCGACCTGTTCGCCCTGACCTCTCGCGAGGACCCTTGCCCCTTCGTCAATCTCGAGGCGATGGAAAGCGGCCTGGCGGTGGTGGCGTTCCATGATTCCGGAGGGGCTCCCGAAGTCCTGAAGGACGCCGGCGCCTGCGTGCCCCATCTCGACGTCGCCGCGATGGCGGACGCGACACGTCAACTTCTGAACGATCCCGCCAGACGGACCGCCATGGGCCGCCTGGGACAGGCGTCGATCCGGGAGAACTTCACCTGGGATCGGTTCATGGACGAATTTTCGGACGTCCTTCGCGACGATTTCGGCTACCGTCCCGCCGTGCCCCTCAAGGTTTCGGTCATCGTCCCCAATTACCGGCATTCCCGGTTCCTCGAGCATCGGCTCCGGAGCATCTTCACCCAGACGCGCCAGCCGCATGAGATCATCTTCCTGGATAACGCATCCCCGGACGACAGCGTGGAAGTGGCTCGGCGGCTCGCCCTCGAGTCGCCGGTGCCGATGACGATCATCGTCAACGAGCGGAACAACGGAAGCACGTTCCGGCAGTGGATGAAGGGCCTGGGACTGGCCACGGGGGACCTGGTCTGGATCGCCGAGGCCGATGACGCCTGCCGCCCCCAGCTCCTGGAGCGGCTCGTTCCCGAATTTTACGATCCCGAAGTCGTACTGGCTTACTGCCAGTCCGCGACCATCGGCCCCGACAGCGAGATCCTCTCGGATCATTTCCGCGAGCACACGGATGATCTCTCGCGCGATCGCTGGCGATCGCCCTTCTCGGTAGTCGGAAGCGAAGAAGTCGAGCGGGCGCTGAGCCAGAAGAACTCGATCCCCAACGCGAGCGCCGTCCTGTTCCGCCGTAGCTCCGGCCGTCCCGATTTCGCGGACGAGCTGGAGGACCTGCGGTTTGCCGGCGACTGGCTCTTCTACGCGATGCAGCTCCGGGGCGGCAAGATCGCCTACGTGCCCGAGGTCTTGAACCTCTTCCGCCGCCATCCTCAGACCAACACCCACCAGGTCGTGCGCGAGGATTCACTCGTTGAGGAGACGCTCTACGTCAAGGCGAGGATCTTCGAGACGTTCCCGGTCTCGATGAACGCAATCGCGGGTTCCCTGGCCCGATCCGTCGTCGAGTACAATGATCTGACCAGGCATTTCGACATGAAGCGACCCGTGTTCACGGCCAATCCCAGGGCCCAGTCCGCTCTCGACCGGATCCGCGAACACCTCCGCCGACGGTACGATGCCGATGGGCGAGGCGGCTTGAAGATCCTGCTGGTGCTGGACGACCTGGGTCGATCCGGAGAGCCCTCCGCATCGATCTGGCTCGCCAACGCCCTGTCCTCGGATCACCGGGTCTTCCTCTGCAACGCCTGGCCGCAGGAATCTCACCCCGACCCGGCGTCTGTCAACCAGGAGGTCGTTTTCCTGGAGGGGACCCTCGGACCGGCTCCCTGGCCGATCTCACTCGACCTGCCCGGCGCGGAGAGTCTATCGGGCCAGTCGCGCCGGTGCGAACTCCTGAGGGAGCTGATCCGAATCCACCAGATCGACGTGATTCATTCGCGATCTCCGGCCGCCGATCGCCTGGTCCTCGACATCAAGGAAGGCCTGGACACCCCCTGGGTCGTCCAGCTCGATCGCTCGCCGGTCAGCGATGCCCTTGAGACCCCGTCGATCCTGTCTCGAGTGCTGCGATCGGCGTCCTGCGTGATCCATGGCCAGGAGACCGACGAGAGCGAACTGCGGAGACTGGCGCATCCGTCCGGTCCTCCCCTGATCGGCCTGTCGAGGACATCGGATATCGAGGCGATCGCGTCGATCTGTTCGCGGGCCTATGTTGAGGCGCTGGGTCGTCAGGCCGGGGATGCGACGCTTCCCATGCCGCGCGAGGCGACGTCTTGGTCAACCCGGCAGTCTGCCTGAGCGGTCGATTTCGAAGGGATCGCGCGTGGCGATGGCTTGATCGTGCACGCCCTCCGCGAGCGAAATTGCGCCTGCATTACCTCTGCATTATTCGCTTTGGCAGTCCCTACCTTGGCTTATGAAACGTGCGTCCACGATTGCCGTTTCTGACAGACCGGGTTTGTCAATTCAGCATCGCCGAATCCAAGGAGGGAGATCGATGAGTCAGCGCACGATCCGCGCGAGTCGCTTCACCTTCAGCCTTACGATGATCTCGTTGGCTTCCGCGTTTGCAGGTACGCGAGCGATGGCAGACCCGCTCTATACGATCACGGACCTGGGCACGGGGCCGATAACCTTCACAACCGCGAGCGGAGCAACCGTCGCGCTTGCAACTGGTAATGGGCTGACAACGGCTAGCGCGACGACCCCGTTTGTGAGCGTCTCCACCGGACAGGGCTCGTATGCATTCTCAACGACTCCCGATACCGTCGTAGCACAGAGCACCCTCCCAAATATCACCTCAAGCACGCCACTCACCCTATACGGCGGCCTCATGAACGGGAGCGGGACCGCTGTGATCTCCGGTGTCAGCACCGACGTCAGTAACTCGAATCTATCGAGAGACGTCGCATACTCCATTCAACAGAACTCGGCCGGCTCGTCGTCTCAGCCGGCCTTGATCACGACCGGCCCTCAGCTCGTCGAGAGCCCTTACAATTACATAACGATCGTGGGACTAAGCAAACAAGACCAAGATCTCCTCATGACATCATATCCAAACCAGTCTTATGGCACCTTGCTTTATAGCATCAGCACAAAGACCCTTACCAATCTATCGACTCTGTCAGTCTTTACGGGCAGCCCCTATTTCGGCTTGTCCCCAATCGCTCTCGACGATCAGGGGCGCATCCTCCTCCACGCGAACGAAGACGGGCCCAACAGTATTATCTTCCCCACTCTTCTGTTGACTCCGGAGGGCGTGACTTCTGGTCCTCCTCCGCTTTCGGCTCCGGAGCCCGACACGATGCTCATCTGGGGTCTAATCTGTGCCATTGCAGCGGCCTCGCGTTTCAGAGCGGAGTTGGCACAATGGATCCCCGACGCAAAAAACTCAGAGGTTGAGTGACTGGCAGTACGACTACCCGTTCCCAGAGACCCCCACTGGCTACAGGCTGGCGGAAAAAGCCGAGTCGTCCCGAGAAGTTCTCTTGCGAGACCGCCGCGATTCGTTATGGTACAGACGGCTCCGGGTGGCGAGCTCTGGCCGTGTCGATCGCCCAGGGCTTCCAGTTCGATGCGGTATCCGCGTCAACCGCCGATCTTCCGGGGCCGACACATCCGGATTGACCCTCGCGATCCGTAGCACGGATCATCAGCCAATTCTTCCCGAATGTCTGGAATCGGCCTCGCCGTCCACGGCGGCGAGTGTGTTCTCGAACGCGACGAATGGATGCGCTCGCGGTTACCGTCGCTCGGGCTCGGCGGTCGGCGGCAAGGCACAAGATTTGGGAGATCGAAGGCGATGGGGAATTCGGACTATGATGAACTCCTCCGCGAATACACGGGACGGATCACGGGCCAGTCGGACGAGGCGAACCTGATCAAGTCGGTGCCGTGGTCGCTCGGGACCCCCGGGGATCTCCCCACCCTGCTCAAGGGCCTGCAACTCGAAGCGGCGCGTTTCTGCGAGTTGCCGCGTCAGTTGACGTATTCGATCATCGTGCCCATGTCGAACACGCCGCCGCGATTCCTCAACGAGCTGATCCTCTCCGTGAGGTGCCAGTCCTGGTTCAACTGGGAACTGATCCTCATCGACGACGGCAGCGAGCGTCGGGAACATCTCCCACTGGCCGCGCGCTGGGCCGAACAGGACAGTCGGATCCGGTTCCTGACGATGGATCGACGCCGGGGTCGCATCGCGACGAAGAATGCCGCCCTGGAGGCGGCCGTCGGCGAATTCGTCTGCATGATCGATGACCGTGCGATGCTCCATCCCAGCGCGCTCGGGATCTTCTCGCGCCAGTTGAATACCGCGAACGAGATCAACCTCATCTTCTCCCACGAAGCTCGGCTCGAGGAAGGGACGCCCCGGATCCGCAAGTATATCCGGAAGCCGGACTTCGACCTCTTCACGCTCCTGCGCAAGAACTATATCGGGCATCTGACGGCGATCCGCAGCGATCTGCTCCTGGCCGTGCGACAGTCGGGGAAGGTCTTCCGCCCGGGATATGACGGGGTCGAGGACCACGACCTGATGATCCGGCTCGCCATGAGCGGGAAAGTCGAGTCGAAGAGCCTCCCTTTCTTCCTCTATTACAGCAGGAACCCCTCGGGACGTCATGCCCTCGCCGAGGAGACGGATCCGGACGTCCGCAGGCTGACGCTGAACCTCATCGAGGAGTATCTACCCGAGATCTACCCCGGGGCGCGATGGGCGATCGTGCCCCCGTCACCACTGGGAGGGAATCAGTACCCGGGCATCCACCTGCGATCACTGCCCCAGCACCCGAATCCGTCGTTGCTGGTGATCATGCCGTTCAAGGATCAGCCGGAGATGACGCTCCGCTGCCTCGATTCGATCGAGCGGCAGGAGCACGAGCTCGACGTCGAGGTCGTCATGGTGAATCAACGCTCGCGGGATCCCCAGACCAAGCGGATCCTCCGGGCCTGGATGGATCGGCCGCGCCGCTACCGATACCAGATCCTCGACCACGAGGGTGCGTTCAATTATGCACGGATGAACAATGGTGCGTTCGAGAAATTCGGTCGCGACAAGGACCTGCTGCTGCTCTTGAACAACGACACCGAGATCTTCTCGGTCGATTGCTTCCAGACGATGGCGATGCAGGCGCTGGCCGACGAGAAATGCGGGATCGTGGGCATGCGACTGCTGTACCCCGACGACGGGTCGGTCCAGCACGGGGGGATGAAGATCTGGGACAACGTCCTGGCCGTCTGCGGCTTCCACCTGGTCGATCACTCGCGGAGGCCCGACGAATATGTCAACGATGAACGGATCGCCTTCGGCGTCACCTTCGCGGTCGCGATGATGAGACGTACCACCTTCGAGCGATTGGGGATGCTCGAAGAAGTCCTCTACCCCAACGCCTTCGGCGACGTGGCCCTGTGCGCCAAGGTCAACGAGGCGGGCCTGAGTAATTACTATTTCGGGACGCTGCTCGGCCTGCACTACGAGCTGAAGACCCGCGGCCGGTGCCACGAGGACGTCGAGTACGTGGCCGTGTGCGAGCGGTATGGCCTTGTCCTCTCGCACTGGATGCTGCGGAATATGTCCTACGTCGAGACCTCGGACTCTTCACACTCCTACACGCCGCCATCGTCCTCGCCGACCTTCTCCTCGACGCCCGGCTTCCTGCCGTCGGGATCCCTCCCGATTCGGTACCGGGTCGCGGACAAGCTCAACAATACGCTCAAAGCCATCCTCGGCCCGGTGCATCCGCTGGTGAGGTCCGGCGTCCATCACTCCTGGGGCATGCTCCGGGGCATCCGTTCCAGAATGCCCCGGCGTCGGCCGATAAGTAATCAGGGCTGGCTGAAGCGATTACGCGAGGTCGACCCGGCCGTACGCGGCCCCCACTGGAATCGCGATGTGATCAAGACGAATCAGGGTGTCCTGGATTCCGAAGAATCCATCTCGTAGCTACGCATCCTTAGTGACTCTGCACCTCTAGATTTCATATGATTCGACCTCGGGCCGGATGTACTGGCCCTCTTTCCCCTTCGCCCAGGTCGAGCGTCGGTCGCCGTCGAGACGGCTTTCGGGCAATCGACGATTTGCGGTGGGAGCCGATCGGTTCATCAGGCCTATTGGGCAAGGGAGCGAACGCAGATGCAGAATCTCATCGGAGCCGTGGGGCGATCGTCTCGCGGTGGCTCGACGTCATTCGAGCGACGCGACCAAGGAACGGAACTCATCAACTCTCGAGGGGCTGTCGATTCGCTCACGTTCGAAGGAGATGCGCTCCTCTTCCGAGGTTGGGTGTCTGCCCTCGACGGGGCCATGCTCGATGGATTCAAGGTCAGCTTCGGCGGCGAGGAACTCCTGATCGATGAATTGGTAACGCATCTCCCCGGCGCGGAGGCAGAGGGGACGAATCCGCCTCCGCAGGAGTCCGGCGCCTGCCGCTTCCAAATCCGTGCCAGATTCGATGGGGAACCGAAGGTGGCGGTCCGGACCTCGGCCTTCACCTTGACGCCACTTTTCGACGGGAATCCGGGTCGAGTCCTGTTCCACTTGATCGAATCGAGGATTCCGGCACCTAGCGAGGAAGACATCCGGCTCATCGGAGGCGGATTCATCGGCAACTCCTGCGAATTCCTCAGCTATTTCATCCAGTTGGCTGGCATCGATCCCGACTCGGATGTCCTCGACGTAGGTTGCGGGTTCGGGCGGATGGCGTACATGCTCGCCCACTATCTCAAACCCTCGGCACGATACGAGGGCTTCGACATCATCAACCATCTGGTCGAATGGGCGCAGCGGTCGATCTCGCCGAGTTTCCCGAATTTCCATTTCCAACGCGTCGATCTTTACAATATGTGTTACAATCGTGCCGGCACGCTGAAGCCGACGGAGTTCAGCTTCCCCTACGAGAACAACAGCTTCGATCTCGTCTTCCTGTCGTCCGTATTCACGCACATGCGCCCCCCGGAAGTCCGACACTACCTGGATGAAATCCATCGCGTCCTGCGGCCCGGTGGCCGGTGCCTGACTTCGTGCTTCCTGCTCAACGAGGAGTCCACCCCGCTGGTCCGGGACGGCAAGGGGGAGATCCCGCTCGTCCATCAGGAGGAAGAGTGCTTCGTCAAGGATCCCAACCTTCCCGAGGACGCGGTCGGCTTCGAGGAGCGCAATCTGGTGGAGTGGATCGAGGAGAGAGACTTCATCCTGAAGGGGACCTATTTCGGGTCCTGGTGCGATCGGCCTAAGTTTACGAGCTTTCAAGATATCGTGGTCTACCAGAAACGGTCGCGCGGATGGGCGAGCCGCACGGCCAGAGATCTCGTACGCGGCGTTCGTCTGATGAAGTCGAGGTTCCGACGCAGCGCCTGAGCGGGCCGTCGTTCGTGGTCCCTCGGAGGCCCGCTACACCCACTCTAAGACTTGACTCCCCTGACGATGGCCCGGATGCCCTCGATCCGGATCGAGCCATCCGGCCGGAGCTCGGGCGCGAATCCTCGCGCCCGAGGGCCGGTCAGGAGGGACTCGCGGACATTCTCCTTGGTATCGACGGGCGACCCCCGGTCGAACCATTCGTCGAAATCGAGCGCGTACGACTCCTCGACGAGCCGGATCTCGCGGAGGCCCGCCGCGGCGAAGATGTTGACGATCGCACCTCCCGTGAGGCTTCGCGTGTGGGTATGGTCGCGTGCCCACTCGAGCTTCCGATGGTGCTCCGCTAGAACCGGGTCGGGGTCTGTCAGATGATCGCAGGCGACGAGGATGCCGCCCGGACGCAGTAGTTCGACCTGGCGGGCCACGAATGCCGATGGTTCCACGACATGGTGGAGCACGTAACGCGAGATGGCCCCATCGAAAGGTCCCTCCGCATCGAGCCGGCGGTCGAAGATCGAGGCTTGGAGGAATGCGGCCCGATCGCCGTGTGCCGCGCAACGCTTCCGCGCCCGTTCTACCATCTGCTGTGAGAGATCGACCCCGACGACGCGGAATCCCGCGTCGAGGAGAGCGGCGGCGACCAATCCCGGGCCGCAACCGCCATCGAATATCAGCCCGCCCGCCGGGAGTTCGGTTTCCCGGACGAGTCGTGACAGGGCCGCGGGATCGCTCTGCACGGGCGCCCTCTCGAACTGAGGTGCCTGCGAATCGAAGGCGAGGGAGAGTGCCTGATCGTGATCGTTCATCGGGCCGTCCTCCTGGAGTCGCTCGGACTCGCCGATGACCCGCGATCCGCCCTGTAGACGAACTTCCCGCCGACCATCGTCCAGAAGACCTTCGTCGTCGGGATGTCATCTTCGGGGCAGGTGAGGGGGTCGCGATCGACGAGGATCAGGTCGGCGAGTTTGCCCGGCTCGATCGAACCCTTGTCGCGCTCCTCGAAATGGAGTCGGGCGTTATTGATTGTGTAGAATCGGATGGCCTCGGCGCGAGTCAGGCATTGGTCGGCGTTGAGCGCGCCTCCGCCCTCGAACTTCCGGGTGACCGCGACCCAGATCCCCAGCCAGGGGTCCCAGGGATTGGTCGCGCCGATCGGGTCCATCCGGATCATGTGATCGCTGCCGCCGCCGATGGTCACGCCCGCTTCGAGCCACTTCCGATAGGGATGGAACCACTCCATCCGGCGCGGGCCGAGCACCTTGAGCAGCGTGCGCGAATCCTTCCAGAGCCAGGCGGGCTGGAGGTCGGCCGCGACCCCCAGCTCGGCGCATCGCTGGAGGTTCCGCGCCGAGGTGAAGTTCGCATGCGTGATCAGCCAGCGTCGGGCCCGGATGCCGACGATCTGATCGGCCCGCTGATAGGCGGACAACAACTCGTCCATGCCGGCCTCGCCGGCGCAATGGGCGGTCATCTGCCAACCGCGACGGGCGGCCTCCTCGGCGATGATCGCCAGGTGATCGGGAGCGACGAACAGGAGGCCCCGGTAAGCCGGCTCGGTGATCTGATAGGTCTCGCCCTCGCCCCAGGGCTCGCGCATGTAGGCGGTGCCGTTGAGCATCCCGCCATCGAGGAAGACCTTCATCGGCCCGATCCGGACCCAGTCGTCGCCCACGCCCGTCGGCCCGTAGGGCTCTCCCTTCGTGCCACAACCGGCCAGCTCGTCGAGCTTCGCCACGATCGTCGCTCGGTCGGAGAAGGGGGGGCTCATGATCCGGGTCGCGTTGATCCGCAGGCTCAGCTCGCCGCGGTCTCGCAGCGCGCGATAGAGCGTGATCGCCCCTACGCTCGCCCCGCGATCGGCGATGCTCGTCAGGCCGCGGGCGTTGTAACGCGCGAAGAGTTCCTTGACCCGATCGACGTCGGCATGGGCATCGTCGCCATACGCATCGCCGGGCAGGTCCTTGAGGGCGGAGTAGGCGTTGCGCATCATGCCGGTCGGCTCGCCCGTCCGCGGATCCTTGACGATCCGGCCAGCGGGCGGGTCGGGCGTATCGCGGGTGATCCCGGAATGTCGGAGGGCTTTCGTATTGACGATCCCCGCAGGACCGCCCTGATGCAAGACCATGTGGTCGGGCGCGACGCGGTCCAGCTCCTCGCGAGTGGGAAACCGGCTCTCCTTCAGGCGGGTCGGGAACGCATACCGCGCGACGATCCAGGTCCCCTTGGGCTGGACTTTGACCCGATCGGCGAAGTACCTCATCACGTCGTCCAAGGTATCGAACGACGGGATCGGGTGGTCCTTCTCGCTGTGCGCTGCTCCCAGCGGATGGACGTGGCTGTCGTACAGGCCGGGCAGGAGGGTCTTACCCCCGGCGTCCATGATGCGCGTCGCCGGCCCGGCCAGTCGGGCGATCTCCGCCTCGGAGCCGGCCGCCAGCACGCGATCCCCGCGGATCGCCACCGCATCGGCGATCCGGAACTCGCGGTCGACCGTGATCACCTTCGTATTGCGGATGATGAGGTCGGCCACGCGCGGTTCGTCGCCGCGGAGGGTCGAGCCGGAGGCCAGTATCACCGCGAGCCAGAAAACGTTCCGAATGCGGCACCGAGCGGTGTGCATGAGGCCAATTCCTCCCTATGAGAGCCGATTTTCAACCAAGAGGCCCGGAACTTGTCCGAAGTCGCGGAGATTCGCCGAGAAGAGCTTTGCCTCGAGGGTGAGGACGATCGCCGCGATCTTCAAGTCCATCGTGCCGATTCGTATTCTCGCCGCCTTGAGATCGCGGAAGCGTTCCACGGCGATCTGATCGAACGGCAGGATCGACCATCCCGAGTAGAACTCGATGAGCTCGATTAGCTTCGTATAAGGAAGGACCTGCGCCGGTCCGATCGGTTTCTGGTTGATCACTGCCAGACGGCCGCGCAGTTGTTCCTCGATCGAGACAATCGTTGTGGCAACTTGGCGATCAGGTCCCTGAGCGATCCGTTCGCGGAGTCCGGCACCCTTCTTCGAGGAGCGGTTTTCCAGCTCGGAAAAATGGTCCGTATCAAGTACGATCATGATCCCTCTTCCTCCGCGTCCATTTGCGCGAGCGTGGTCCTCCGATCTTCCTCACGGATCGCCCGGCATTCGGCCATCCACTCCTCGAAGTCGGCATCGTCAGCGGCGTTCCCCACGGTCTTCCGCCAGTCCTTCCTGGCTGGCCATTCAGGCGATTCGGGTATGATCGTAATCGTCATGCCGGATCTCAAGACCAGGGCTTCCTCGATGAATCGGCCATCGATCAGCAGGTACGGACTGCGGTCCGCGATGCCGACTTTGCGGAGCAGGTCGGCGAGGGTCGCACCCTCGGGTAACGTGACGGTTTGGGGGCCTCCCACCGTACCGAGCAAAGTGACCTCTGTGCATGGCTTTGCGATCGTTGTCGCGCTCATGCTCAACTCCTCGATCTCGGGTCTGGAATCGTTTTCATCCGCCGCGCGTTTTCCCCGATTATACCAACCTCCGCCAGGAGACACCCGGCGAGGATGGCACGGCGCAGTTGAGAATCTGGCCCCGGACTTCGAAGCCCGTAAGATGCGAATCCGGGCACCCGACTCCTGAGAATCGGGAACCCGGACTTGGGGCAGTCGTTACTCTCGACGGAAAAAGCCTCTTGAAAGTTCAGCTCGCGACCAGAGTCCGGCGACGATCAGAACTTCGGCTTCTCCGGCAACTGGTCGGCGGTCACCTCTTCGGCGTGCAGGTCGCCGAAGATCGCCCTGTATTTCTCCGCGCCCTTCTTGCGATACCAGAACAGGACCTTGCCGGCATTGCCCAGTTTCACGCCTTCTGCCTTGTAGCCGTACTGCTTTTTCAATTCGAAGTCGAGGAAGACAACGCTGGCGGATATCGACTGGACGAAGCGGATCAACTGGGGATCGGCGGGGTCTTTGTACTGCTCCGGCGGGAACTGCTTCTGGAAGGCTTGCCTGTCGAAGGGAATCGGGGGGAATGAGCCGCCGGACTTCTCGGCGTACAACCGGAGCAGGTTGATCAGGGCGTCTTCCCCGATGGCGATGGGTGCATCGATCTTCTTGAGCATGTAACCCTGAGGCGCCGCGAGGCGGAACACGCTGTCGTCGAGCTTGGGATCGATCTGGAAGTCGCTCATGGTGACCGGGATGTCCTGGTCCTGAACGTGGAAGGTCGTCTCCATCACGATGGGCAGCTTTCGCTCCGCGTCAACCCATATCGTGAAGATCATTCCGTCGGCCTCGACACGAAATCCTTGCGCCTCCACATCGCCGATCCGCCGCTTGCCGGCGGGTTTCCCCTCCTTGCCGGCCAGGGACCGCAATTGTTCGGCCTGGTTTCCCGCCCGGTCGCGCAGGCGACGCTTCAGCTCGCCATCAAGGTTCCAATCCTGGAGCATTGCGACTTTGGAAGACGGATCCAGCGTGAGAACCTTGCCCTGATTCGTATCCATGATGGTAACGACTGCCTCGGGCGGGTCGGACTCCATTCGGACCAGGCCCGGGTCCTTGTAATATTCCCGCCCCGTCACCTTCACCGGGCCTTTTTTCCCGGGCATCTCGGGTATCTGAGTTGATATGCGGAAGGAAAGGGTGTGAGCGTCGTGGAGCTTCTGGGCGACCTCGGCGAAGGTGACGGTGGCCTCGGCCCGAGGCGAGAGAGCGAGGTACGACAGCCCGGCGGCGGCGGCCAGGGCGGCTGCGGATAACTTCAACAGAGTCAGCATGGTTCTCCTCCAGGGGAATGGGACGTAGGTCGGTCGATCGGCCGCCGTTCGGAGGGCGGCCCTGGTCCGGGCGATGATGTCGGCGCCGGGACCCTCCGGCACGGGTGCACCCCGGAGGACAGCCTCGGCCCGGGCGAGGCGGTCGTCGGGTTCGGGGTCCGGTGGAGGTGCGATCATGACAGTTCCTCGAGGCGTGACGGACTGGACTGATCGGGGTTTCGGATTACCTGCGAGGTATCCGGCGACGCGGCCATCAATTGTCGCAGGCGCAGCCGCGCCCGATGAACGAGCACGCCGACGGCGTCGGTCGTCGCGTCCAGGTGCCGGGCGATTTCGCGATAACTCCATCCCTCGAGCACGTGGAGGCAGAAGGCCTCGGCCTGCTTCGGGGGAATGTGGGCGATCGCTTCCCGGAGTTGCGTGGAGAGCTCTGCGTCCTCGACGGATTTCGAGGGGAGTGGCGCGGGTCCTCCGAGCGCGTCCCAGTCGGCGATCGACTCATGACGACCGCGACGAATGCGGCTGCGGAGCCGATCGACGGCGCGGGCGGCGGCCAACCGCTGGAGCAGGGCACTCCAGTGCCGGACCGGCCCGCGCCGGGAGATCTCCAGCGCGGCGAGGAACGCCTCCTGGAAGCACTCGTCGGCGTCGGCCCGGTTGCCGACGATCCGGTAGGCCGTCCGCCACACGGCCGGCCCGTCCCGGCTCAGGATCTCGTCCCAGTCCGGCATCGGTCCCTCCTCCGCCCGGTTGATCCAGTGACCAAGTCGTCGGAGGGTGCGGATTTCTTACAGGACCGGGCCGATTTTGAGAATTCGGGACGAGAGGACTTACTCTCCCGCGAGCCAGTCTTCCACCGAGAGCCCCGGGACCTGATTAAAATCGCGGAGATTCGCCGAGAGGAGGGTCGCTCCGTGTCGTAGGGTCGTCGCCGCGATCTTCATGTCCATCGTCTTGATCCGGATCTTCTGCGACCTCAGCCGGTGAAACTGTTCGGCAGCCAGTTGATCGAATGGGAGCAGGAGCCAATCGCGGAAGAATCGCTCGACTTCAAGGAGATTGGTATATGAAGAAACCTGGCTTATGCCCGCCGACTGCTTGTTAATCTGTGCGAGCCAGCCCCGCATTTGCTCCTCAAAGGTGACGATCGTCGTGGCGACTGGACGACATTCGACGGCGCCCAGCCGCACGAGAAGCCGTGAACCTCGAACCGAGTTCGGATATTGCAACTCGGTGATGTGATCCGTATCCAATACGATCATGCATCGGCCTCGTCCGGCTCATTTCCTGGCGCTTCTTGATCGGCTTCACGTATTGCTCGCCCCTCCGCGATCATCGCCCTGAATGCGGGCGTGTCTTGAACGGTCCCGACGCTGTCCCGCCAGTCGCGATGCGACGGCGCCCGAGCCTGCTCGGGGCCGATGGTGATGATCGTGCCGGGACTCAAGATCACGGTCTCCTCGAGGCGACGTCCGTCGATGAGCATGTTTGGGCTGAGGGAAACGATACCGGCTGCGCGTAGCAGGTCCCCGAGGGTTGCTACTTCAGGAAGCGTAATGATCTGGGAGCCACCCTCCGAGCGGAGCAAGGTGACCTCAGTGCATTTCTCGAGGGTCGAAGCCGTGCTCATTTTTCAGCTCCTTGATCTGAACGGCCGAGACTGTACGTTCTACTCTCCCGGATTATACCGAATCCACCCGAATATCGCATTCGGCACGTGACAGCGCCGGAATCAATCGCCCTGGCACTCTGACAGGATCCGCTGGTAAGCATCGCGGGCCGCGTCATAGGCTTTCTTCGCGGCGTCCTTCTCGGCGGGGCGGATGGCCGGCTCCTTCTTCGACCAGCATTGGTCGACGGCCTTCACGCACCATTCGGCCGATTTCTTCGACGCCCGGACCGGCTTCCCGTTGACGACGACGAAGACGGGGTTGGTGTGCGACGACGGGTAGATCCGCAACGCGACCCAGCTCGACTTCTGGATCGGGACGTCGAACGAGACGCCCTCGATGTTGCCGTCGGCCGTGACCTCGGCCCTGGCGACCGGCCGGCCGTTGACCACGACTTCGACCGGGACCTTGCGCGTCGTGCCGAGCCGCGCGCGCTCCAGGTCCCAGTACGGCTTATCGTCGAGCGAGCGTGCCTTGATCGCGCGAGCCTCGGCCGAGACGTTCGGCTCGAGATGGGCGGCGACCTGGGCGGTGACCTTCACGGTCCCCGGCGCACCGAGCTTCAACTCGCCGCCCTTCTCGCCGGGGGCCACTTGATCCACGCGGAAATCGATCAGGTGGCTCCGGCCATCGCTCACGTAGGACCGCCCTAGCTTGATCCCCTCGCACCATCGGTCGAAGTCGAGCTGGCCGTCGTCGAGCTTGACGTACACCCGGCCCAGGCCGACGCGCTCGCCGTAGATGCACGGGAAGTCGGTCTCGCCGCTGATCTTGGCGCGGTATCCGCAATTGAGCGTGTGATACCAGATGTTGAGCTCCCACGGCGCCGGCGTGTCGACGCTCGAGATGAAGTCGACCGCGTCGTGCACCACGTTGACGATGTATTCGTTGGCGCCGATGCCGTCGAACGGCGGGATCTCGTAAGAGGGCAGCTTGTCATCGGAGATCTTCAGCCCCCACCCCGAATGCGAGAATCCCACCACGCCGCCCTGCGACTTCCCCCACTTGAGGATCGGCAGGTCCCAGCTCGGCCATTCCTCGATCCGCGTCGTGCCCGGATAGTCGTCCTCCTTGAGGCGGAGCAAGCACAGGTGTCCGGCGTGCGACGATGGGAAGCCGGAGACCTCGACGTCGTATCGCATCAGGTACTCGGGAGTCGACAGCGGATGGATCTTCCCCTGGAAGAATTGCTTCTGCGCGTACCAGCAAGGCCCCCACGAGAGCACGCACCCGACGTCGAGGTCCTCGCCGAGGATATGTCGCCACATGTCCTCGGGTTTGACGCCCTCCGTCGGGCTCTCATAGTGGGCGCAGCCGGCCGCGTGGACGTGATGATCGCCCGAGAACCAGTTCAGTTTCGCGAGGTTGATCCATCGCCTCAACTGGAAGTTCTCGTGATGCGAACGGGCCTTGGGGACCTCGATCGTCTGCTGCTGCACGAGGTATTCGGGCCCCCGGGTGACCTCGACCTCGTAGATGCCCGGTGGCAATGAAACCGTCTCGCCGTTCTGTCGATAGATCTGCGGATGGAAGAACAGGTCCGGGGCGAGTCGTCGGCTGGGGGAAGGGTAGACCCGCCCGGCCCGGTCCCTGAAAATGAACGAGGCCATCGTCGGCTCGCCATCCTCGTCGCGGACGCCCAGGACCACGGGTACGGCCGGATCGGCCTGGAACAGGATATCGACGTCGCTGCGAAACCCCAGGTCCTGCGTACCGTGTCCGACGTTGAAGGTGATCTTGGCCTCGCGTTTGCCAGCATCGCGGCTGTACACCTGCACGATCCGGTACTCGAGCCCCAGGCCCGAGAGCGACCGCTTCAACGGACGGTCGTTGAAGATCGCCACGTCCGCCCAGCGCTGGACGATGTCGCCGGCGGAGATGGACGGCTTCGGATCGGGGCGGTTGGTTAACCGCTTGTAGACCGGTTCGGCGTTCGGGCTGACCGCGGCCAGCTCCGCGGTGACGCCCGCCTCGTTGTGGACCTTGACCAGGAAGACCGACCAGCCGCCCTGGATCAGGTGGGGTTGGGCCGGCCCCTGGACGGCCTTGACCCGACTCTCGGGATTGATCTCGATCCCGATCAGGCAATGCCGATCCAGCACCTCCTGGATTGTCCGGATGACCGATTCCGACCCGGTCGAAGCCAGGGCGCGGTCGAGCCGGGCCGCTTCTTCCTTACCCAGGGGCTCTCCGAGCATGCCGAGCGCCTCGACGACCCGCTTCACCTGCGCCGACAGGGGCTGGAACTCGACGTCCCGCACCACGGGGAGCTCGTCCGCCCGCGAGGAGGCATTCCACGACGTCAGCCAGGTGATGATGACAACGACGAGCCAGCGCCGGGACGATCTCGATCGCGATAGCATGGACGAGTCCTCGAAGTAATCTCAGGGCCGTTGCGTACGCTCCCTGAAACGGAGGGCGTGGGACATCGATAGGCTCACGGCCTTCAACTTAACGCACCCGACGACCAAACTCCACCTGTCGGACCCGTTCCCGGCTTCGGCTTCTTCCAGACGAGCTCCATCCGCCGCGCGGAGTGGGCCCGTGGTTGCCGATCAGCCGGCGAGCCAGGCCAGGGTCTCGTGGGGCGCCGGGTCATTCTCGAGGCCGGAGGCACGCTCCCGGATCCGTTCGGCCCGTTCCCGGCCCAGGACGGGGTCGCTGAGCCCGTGGAACTTGTCGGCGAGCTGGCCGTCGGTCAGGGGATTCTTGTCGTGGCCGGGGGGGAAGGCGACCTCCGAGACGAGCTCGGTGCCATCGTCGAGGGTGACGGTCACGCGGTTGGGTATGCCGGCCGGGTAGCCGGCCGTGAGCTGCGGGTCCTCGACGACGGTGGTGCGCGCGACCAGGTCGAGCAGGTCGGGATCGGCGAGTCGTGCGTCGGTGAACTGCTCGGCGGTGATCGCGCCGTCGACCATCGCGACGGCCGTGCAATAGGGCAGGCTGTGGTCGGCCGTCTCGCGGGTCTTGGGCCGCCATTTCTCGGGGTCCTTGCCGATGATCTCGACGGCCACTCGGAAGGTGGCGATCTCGATCTTGCGGATTCGCCTCGGGTCGCCGATCCGGGGCCGTAGCTCGAAGGCCGCGGCGATCGCCGACTGGCTGTGATACTCGGCCGGGACGAACTTGATCGACGTCTTCGGGAGCATCCAATCGTCGGCGTGGGGACCGCCAAGCTTCGGCAGGGTGAACGGGCCGGAGACCTGCTGGAAGAAGCCCATCTCGCCTTCGAATAGGGGGGCCGGGCCGGTCATGCCTTCGGCGGCGAGCATGGCCGCGAAGAGCCCGTTCCTCGCGGCGAAGGCGAAGGCACATCCCTTCCACATCGAGAGCTCGCCGGCGCGGGTCAGTCGAAGGGCCGTCCCGGTCGTCCCGGCGATCCCCAGCGCGTGGACCGTCTGCTCGTGCGAGAGCCCCAATAACTTCGCCGCGGCCAGAGTCGCCGAGAGCGACCCGTACGTCGTGTGGTCCCAGCCCCGGGCGCGGATGCTGGCGGCGTCGCAGAGCCGGCACTGGACCTCATACGCGACCGCCGCGGCGGCGATCCACGCCTTCCCGTCGGCGCCGACGGTCTGGCCGGCGGCCATGACGGCCGCCCAGTTATCGCTCGGATGCGCCGGCTCGAGCGAGAGATAGGTATCATTGCAGTCCAGGTATCGGATGTGGACGCCGTTGGAGAACGCGGCCCAGTCGGGCGCCGAGGTCCCGCCGCCGATCAGTGCCACCGAAGGCGTCCCCGCGAATCGTCCGGCGACCCGCGCGCGATGGTCGGCGCGGGCTCCGCGAGGGCGCCGACGGCGCAGCCGAGCGAATCGACGAACCGGCGACGGGCCTCGACGACCACGGTCGTGGGGAGGTCCTCGAATCGCGTCTCCAGGGCGAATGCGGCCAGTCTTTCAGTCAGGTTGTCGGACATCGTTCGGCCTCGATCGCGGCGATGGGATTTTCGCGGGTCCCCGCGCCTTGTGTCTGGCAATGGTCGGTGACGGTCGTGATCAGGAGCTTGGACCACGATCCTTGAGCAGGGCTTCGAGCTCGCGGATCCTCGCTTCGGCCTGGGCGCGAGCCTCGAACTCGGCCTGGGCGCGAGCTTCCGCGTGAGCCCTGGCCTGGGATTCGATGGCCACCCGCTCTCCCTCGGCAACGGCGCGTTGCTCGGCCTGGGCGCGGGCCTCGGACTCGGCGGTGGCGCGTTGCTCGGCCTGGGCGCGGGCCTCGGACTCGGCGGTGGCGCGTTGCTCGGCCTGGGCGCGGGCCTCGGACTCGGCGTAAGCACGGGCTTCGGCGGCCATGCGCGCTTCAATCTGCGCTTCCAGTTGCCGGGTCACCGCCGAATAATCGCCGACCTCCTGGCCGGTCTCCGGTTCGAAGCAGGCTAATCGCGAGTATCCACCCCGAGAATCGGGGACCACTCCCAGCCAGAGCCCGATCGTCTCCACCCAGATCCAGCCGCGATGATCGGCCGCGACCCGCCGGTAACCACCCGGTTCATGACGATAGGCGATCAGCTCGATCCGGCGGTGGTCCTCATCCTCCTCGACGACGTCGGCGATGATATACCACGGCACGTCGGCGCGGTGGTAATAGATGAGTTTGATCCCGACGTCGTTGTCGCGGGTACTGGGCGAGGTGATCTCGACCACGAGTTCCGGTCGTGCCCCTTCCTCCGCCACGTCGAACGTCGCCCAGTCGATGTAGCGGCTCACCCTGGAGAAGACGGCGATGTCGGGACCCAGGGGCTGAACTCCGGGGATGTTATAATCCACCCGGCAGTCGGAGAGTACGACTTTGGTCCGATCGCGTTCCAGCCGTACCTCGGATACCGATCGGAAATAGGCCCGGTCGCGATCGTGCGCGTTGGTTTGCACAATAAAATCCCCGACCTCGGGATGGAGTACGTCCTCCAGCGTGAGCGGTACCTGATCGAATTCCTCGAGGCCATCCGGTCCCGTGACGCGGACATACCGCCAGCCGTATCGGTAGGGATCCGGATCGTCGGACGGGGGCGTCGGAGGGCGGATCGTCGAGACGGTACTCATGGGCACGCTCCCGGGGGCTCGCAATCTCGATGAAGCGATTTCCATTGTAGCAGCGACGCGGCGGGCGCGTCAGCCCGGCGGACGAGCTTCGGACGATCAACGGCGCGTCGTCGGCGGCTCGAGCGAGACCGGCGCCGATCCGCCGGGGGACCGGGCCTCTCGAACGTTCGGTTGGGCCGGCGGGGCACCCGCATGCTCCATGAGGATGCGGATGACTTCCTGGATCGCCTCCTGGTCCTTCTGGACGCCGTGGTCCGAGCGGACCATCTTCTCCGGGATGCCATCGATGTGCGAGCTGCGGTACGGGACCACGCCGTCGGTGGACTCGGCCACCCCGGTGGCGATTTTTGACCCGATGATCGAGTGGAAGACGACCTGGGGATTGGGCTGCATTCTCAGGATCGCCTCGAGGATGGGCGAATTCGTGGAGAGGGTCTCGATGCTCGTCGGGAATCGGCTGAACTTCCGCGGGTCCAACTCATCCGTGTTGTCCTTGATCAATCGCTTGAGGAGGTCGTGAATGTGATCGGAATCGGCGATCAAGCTCGTACCGACGCGCCCCACCACGCCCCGCGCCATGTCGGAGCCGCGATGCGGCGTGGCCAGGAAGACGACGCGCTTCACGAAGGGCACCGGATCGAAGAAGAGGTACGTGCGGAGCTCGTCGAGCACGTCACGCGACCCGATGATCTCGGTGTCGAACGCCCGATCCGAGTAGAGTCGCCAGAGCTTATCTCCGCTCGAGACGGACATCATATGGCTGAGTAGGCCCCCCATGCTGTGCCCGAGGAGGACCATCTGATCGAAGGCCGGGTCTTGCCCGCTCGGATCATACAGCTTCCTGGCAAAGTACAGGGATTTGCGGAGGCCGGCGGCCGCGATCGGGATCGGCACCCCGGTCGGGTACATATAAAGGAAAAACTGATATCGCTTCTGGATCTCGGAATTGCGCAGCAGCCCGTTGAGCATCGGGACCCAGGCCAGGGGCGTGGAGATCAGACCGTGGACCATGACGACCGGGATCTTGCCCGGCTCATACGGGCGGAGCAGCATCAAGTTGGCCCGTTCCAGTGCCTTCTCGGGGCGGAGCAGCCCCGACCATCGGTAGCGTTCGAGGTCGGTTCGCGACCACATGTAGGCCAGCGGGGTCGTCAGGTCGATCTCGAGGGCCAGCTTGCTTTCCTGCGTTCCCCAAGTCTGGTGCTGTACCGGGTCGATGAGCAACAGTGTGCAGACCCGTGCCTTCTCGACGTCCACGTTGGGATCGCGGAGCCGCGAGTTGGGCACGAGGAAGGCCGTGAGGGGAAATGCCATCTCGGGCGGATAGAACTGCTCCTGGGGCGAGCGATCCTCGAGCTTGGCCGGGGTCTCTCGCACGCCGATCAGGGGTACGCCCAATCCATACTGTTTGAGGTCCGTGAGGAGCCCGGTCACCTCGAAATCCGAGGCCAGGAGGAGCTTGGTCACGTCGGAGCTCGTCCAGGGAGACTTCTCGTCCATGACGAAGCGCAACTTCTCCTCGCGGCCGTGGAACTTGAAGGGGATATCCTCGCCCTGCTTCGGGTGGATCTGCCGCTTGGTCATGGCCGCGCGGATCAAATGGTCGAGCCCGGCGTTGTAGAGATCCATCGCCTGACGGTAGCGGGGATCGGACGGTGCCCGCCCCGCGGCCAGTTCGGGATCGAAGAGGAAATCGAAGGCGTATGCGGTGGCATCGAGGTAGCGATCGAGGGCCTGGGGCTTGCGCCAGCGATCCAGCCGCTGGCCCTCGATCCAGGAGAGCTCGGCCAGCGTATAGACCAGCTCGGGCTCGGGCCGCTTCTGGGCGAATTTCTCGATGCGCAGCAGCGTGTTATTCACGTCGTGACGATACGAGCGCTCCAGGTCGTATCGCTTGAGCGTCTTGAGCGTCCGTTCGGTGGGCCGATCCAGATTCGCGACCGTGCGGTAAGACGCCGTCGCGTGCTCGGCCCGGCTGGGTTGGATCTGGATGTCCGACCAGCCCACGAGGGCCGTGACCATTACCGTCAGATGTGCCAGTGCCATGCCGGGTCACTCCTTCGACGCGCGACGGGGCATCGATCGGCCTCCGTGCTCGATCCGTTGACGAATGATGACGATCCTGCCCCGGCCGGTCAATCCCGAACGTGGCGATTGGAAACGGGTCACTGTCGAGAGCCCCGGGCGCCACTCCCACCCGACGATCGGACCGCTCAATACCCATCCGCGAGCCTGTTCCGCACGGCTTCCCGGCGGCCGGCTTCGAAGCCTTCTTCATAGCCCCTCTCGAACCATTGATCGCGGATCTCCTGGTCCCATGCCTCGATTCGCGCCTCGTGGTCCTCGGGCGAATTCGCGTTGGTCCAGCGGATGAGCTGGGCCAGCCTTTCCATCTGCCGCGCCAGGAACTCGCCAGTGGGAGAGCCCCAGGCGCGGTATCCCATCGACTCGTGCTCGACGACCTCCGCCAGGCTCAGGGGCTGACCGTTGCGTGGGATCAGCTCGGGCCAATGACTCAGATTGTCCTCGATCGCGAAGGCGTCCGGGGCGATCGTCACACGGTCGGCGCTGAGGGGAAGAGTTGGAGAGATCATCGCGTTACTCCTTTGGTGTCGAGCAAGCCGCAAGCGACCATCGCCTTGATGTGTTTGCAACCCTCGGGGTCGATGCCGTCTCGGTGGAAGATGAAATCGGGGCAGTCGCACGTGAACCCGTGGACCGTCTGGGCGACGTCGTAATCCGTCCCGTCAGGCTTGCTCAGTCGGAACGCCTTGATCGCGGCCGAAGCCTCCGCCGTGTTCGGCTTGACCACATAATCCTTGTCGTTGATGACGATCGTCAGCCGGCAGACAGCCCTGGCCGGACGGATCGTCCTCCGCCGTGGCTCGGCGCGGTGTTCGACCCGCTGTGCGGCAACACCCCTCATGAGGATGCTCCTCCCCGTTGCGAGCGATTCTCCTTTACTATACACCGGTACATTCTACCGCTCGAGTCGGAAGAACTTCAACGGTCGTGAGGAAATTAATCGAGGTGACGGACTCACGGTTGATTGGATGTAGCCAGGCCGCGCCGATGTGGTCAGGCGCCGGCGACCTGGGGGAGGGTTGCGGCGAGGTACCGCTCGATGACCTCATTGACCGGACCGTCGGCGAGCAGACGGCCGTGCTGGATCCAGAGACCTCGGGTGCAGAACTCGCGGAGAGCCTCGAGGTTGTGGGAGACCAGGACCAGGGCGTTGGAGCGCCGGACGAGGTCGTGCAACCGACCTCGGGCCTTGTCGAGGAACGCGGCGTCGCCGACGCCCAGCGCCTCGTCGATCAGGAGGATGTCGGGATTGACCTCGGTGGCGATGGCGAAGGCGAGCTTCATGTACATCCCGCTCGAGTAATACTTCAGGGGCATCTCGGAGAATTCGCGGAGGCCGGTGAATTCGTAGATCCCGTCGGCCCTGGCGAGCATCTCGCGACGGCTGAACCCCAGCATCGCCCCGTTGAACACGATGTTGTCGGTCCCGGATAGCTCCGGATTGAAGCCCGCGCCCATCTCGATCAGGGGGGCGACGTTTCCCCGGATCGCGACGTGGCCGGATGTGGGGGGGTAGATCCTCGCCAGGAGGCGCAGCAGCGTGCTCTTGCCGGCGCCGTTCCCGCCGACGATGGCCGTGCGCTCGCCTTTCTCGATCGTGAAGCTCACCTCGCGCAAGGCCCAGAATTCGGACCGGGGCGCCGGGGATTCCCGGCGCAGGATCAGGTCCAGCGCGGCGCGCTTGATCGAATATTGCTTGTCCGCATAGTTGACGAAGCGCAACGAGACGTCGTTCAGCTCGATCAGCGGGGCCGGCGCCGCGGGCTTGCGCTCCGCCTCCCCGCGCCGATCAGAGTCGGAAGACCATCTTGTCTTCATTTGACTTGAATATGGCATAGCCGACTCCCAGGCTGGCCGCGGCGATCACCGTCGCGGCCGTCAACATGCCCAACCGGGGCCATCGCCCCGAATACAGGACATCGTGAAAGAGCTCGACGAAATAATACGCCGGATTGAGCCGGAACACCCACCGCGCGCTCTCCGGAAACACCTTGCCGTTGACCGGATAGATGATCGGCGTCAGGAAGTACCACGCCTGCAAGAATACCGAGACCAGGTGTCCGCAATCGCGGAAGAACGTGTTCGCGGTGGCGACGATCAGGCTCAGTCCCATCGTGAAGATGGCGAACAGTCCGATGACCACCGGCAGGAAGATCATCGAGGCCGACGGCCGGGCTCCCATCGGCCAGAGCAACAGGAACATCGCACAGAGCGAGAAAGTGAAGGTCACCAGGCCGATCAGAACCCGCGAGAGCGGGAAGACCAGCTTGGGCAGGTAGATCTTCCGGATCAGACCCTCGTTGACGATGATGCAGACGGCGCTATCGTTCAGGCTGATACTCAGGAAGCTCCAGGGGACCATACCCGCCATCAGGTAGAGCGAATAATTCTCGATCTCGTTCTGGAAGAGGTGCGAAAACACCATGCAGAGGGTGGCCAGCATCAAGAGCGGATTGAGGAGCGTCCAGAAGAAGCCCAGGATCGACCGCTGATAGCGGACGCGGAGCTCCTGCGTGACCATGTTCTGGATGACCGGCCAGAACCGCACCAGTTGCGTGCGATCCTCGGCCAGCCTGGCCATCCAGAGGCTGGGACCGCGAGGCGGCGGAGGCGGCGGGAAGAATTCCGCGTGCGGGACCCGAGCACCGGCGCTGGTACGAACATCCATGTCTGGAAGAATCCCATCCATGCCGTCGATCCCGCTCGGGATTCGTCCCGACCTTGGACACGACGGCGAGGCATATTACGGACAAGGCCGGCATCACGGAAGATCAACCCGCTCGATCCTCGCTCGCCTTCTCGCAGTCAATCGCTGTCCGGCCGCCGCGCCACGGTCCGGACGCCGATCCGGGCCGCCAGTCGGACCTTCTGGCTGTTGGGGAGCTTCTTGATATACTGCGACCTCAACGCGCCCAACCATCTCATCTCTCGACCTTCATAGCTCACGACGACCTGGGTGAGTACGGGGCCGGCGCAGGCCAGGGCACGCTGGAGACCTGGGATAACATCGGCGTTGCTGGCAATCTGGTTGAAGGTCAATCCGACCGACTGCGCGAATGCCGCGTAGTCGATCCGTGCGATATCGGTCGCGGTGGTCCGTCGGTAGACGGGCTCCTGGAGCATCTGCATGTAGTGATAAGCCCCGTCGTCGAACACGAAGAACTTGACCGGCAGACCCGCCCTCGCGGCGGTTGACATCTCGATGGCCGACATCAGGAAACATCCGTCGCCGGTGACGCAGACGACCTGTCGATCCGGGCGGACCCGCTGCGCGCCGATGGCCGCCGGGATCGCCCAGCCCATGCTCTGGTTATCCGCCGGCGTGAAATAGCGGCGGGGGCCCGGGACATCGATCGCCTCCGAGGCCCAGTGCGTCGAGGCGGTCACGTTGACGAAGACCAGCTCGTCGGGTCCGAGGACCGTCCTCAAGTTGCCCAGGAGGAACATCGGGTCCACACACGGCTGGACCCGGACGGTCACGGCCTCGCAACGATCGACTTGGCGCCATCTGTGGATATTCTGCCAGAGCTGGGGGCAGGGAGCCCGTCGGATCGATCCGCCGTCGGCGAGCAGCCGTTCCAGGAAGACGCGGGCGTCGGAACAGAGGCAGACGTGGGTCGGGACGTTGCGACCGAGGTTCTGGGGATTGATGTTGACGTGGATCAGGGTCCCGGGTTGGGGGATGGCGTAATTGGCCGTCGAGACCTCGCTGTAACGGACGCCGACGGCCAGCACGAGGTCCACATCCTTGAAGGCGGCCTCCGCGGTGCGCGTCCCCTGCTTGCCGTATCCCCAGCCGACGGCCAGCGGGTGCGAGTCGGGAATCGCCCCCTTGCCGCTGACCGAGGTGGCCACGGGTGCCTGGAGCAACTCGGCGACCGCCGCCAGGGCCGGGCCCGCCTCGACGCATCCCAGCCCGGCATAGATCCCGACCCGTCGTTGACGGTCCGCGAGATGGGCCACGACCCGGCCGTAGGCCGCCTCGTCGAAAGGCACGGGGTAGGGGGGTGGGACCGGCTGATCGTAGTCCCAGACCTCTTGATAGAGCGGGAACGGGATCACGACCGCGGTCGGGCCCGGCTCGCCGGAGCGGGCCAGGCGGAACGCCTGGAAGATCGCGCCGGGGATCTCGGCCTGGTGGCGGACTTCGACCAATCCTTTGACGACCGGGCGGATGATGGCGGCGTTGGCCAACCCGTGTACCTGGCCGACGGGTGCCTTCGCCGACCGGTCGATGTCGGAGATGATGCCGACGATCGGGATGCTATCATAGAGGGCCTCGCCGATCCCGGTCATGGCGTTGGTCAATCCCGGGCCGGGGACGACAGCGAATGCCCCGACCGTTCCGGTGACCCGCGCGAGGCATCGGCCATGACGCTGGCCGATGCCTCGTGGGACACGAGCAGATAGGGGACCTGGTGCGCCTTGAGGGCGTCCCAGAGCTCATTATTCTGGGCGCCTGGGATGCCGAACACGCAGGGCACGCCCTCGCACACCAGCGTGGCAGCGACCGCTTGCGCGCCGGTCATCTTGCCCCGTACGCCCTCCCGCCTGACGAACCGGCCGAGCTCGACATGGTCGGCACGGGCCGGGGGCACAGGCCCCCCCGCGACGGCCGCGGCAGCCCCCGCCAGGCCGCCCATGCTCAGGATCTCTCGACGGTTGAGTTGCGGTGACACGGGGCAATCCCTCCCCTTACGATCCGTCGCGGTGCGTCCTGCGCCGGAGGAATTCCGAACGCTCCTCTGGTCAGCACCGCAGCGTGACCACGGTCGTGAGACCGTGGTTCGGACGGGACGAAAGTCCTCCAACCTCGGGCGTCAGCCCGATCCATTGCGATGATCGCACTCACGTGCGAGGTTGGAGGTTCCCCGTCCGAACCACGGTCTCACGACCGTGGTCACGGCCGACGATCCGGCCCAGTCTGGTGGTGCGCGGCAAGAAGCCTCGAATTCCGTCCCGGCGATGCAACATGACGGCACGCCTTTATTGCGGACCATTCGGTACTGTCGCCGTCTGGATATCGGCGGCCGGACGCGAGATCCTTCGAATCCAAGCAAGCCGATCCCCTCCGAAGTTCGACTGAAGCCCCGATCATCGGCACAATCGACCCGGCCCGCCCCTCCAGCAGCCAGCCCATCATGCGTTCGATCCCCGGGCCCGGCCGGCGATAGAATGCCGGCGAGGGGTCTGGTACACTCGGCCCGTCGTGGATCAATCCGCAACCGTGACGTCGTCGAGGGGATTCGTGTCATGCGCAGAGCCGGTCCGATCGTCGTGGCATCCGTCATCATGGCTCTCGGCCTGGCCTGGCCGGCCGCCGGTCAAGATCCATCGCAAGCCAAGAAGGCCCCGGCCAAGGAGGCCAGGCAGAAAGGCGCCCCCTACGTGGCGGGGACGAAGGTCGGGAAGACCCTTTATATCTCGGGCAAGGGCGACTATCGCCCCGACGCCCCGTTCCCCGAGAAAGTCGAGAATTGCCTGAACGAGATCCGCAAGTCGTTGCAATCGGCCGGACTCGACATGAAGCATGTCGTCAAGTCGTTCGTCTATCTCGAAGACAGCGATCAGTACGCCGAGATGAACAAGGTTTACGCAAAGTTCTTCCCTGAGGATCCCCCGGCGCGGACGACGCTCGGGGTGGCCCAGGTGCCCGGCCCGTCGCGGCTGGAAATCACCTGCATCGCCTACACCGACCTCGCGGAGAAGAAGCGGATCGGCGACCCCCCGCCGGGTTTCCCGTACAGCCCCGGCATCCTGGCCGGTGATACGCTCTATGTCTCGGGCAAAGGCGATCAGATCCCCGGCGGCGTCCATCCGGCCACCTTTGAAGAGCAGGTCCGGCAGTCGATGAAGAACGTCGAGACCACCCTCAAGCAGGCCGGGCTCGACTTCCGCCATGTCGTCATGAGTCACGTCTTCCTCGACAAGTACGAGAACCTCGAGGCGGCGAACAAGGTCTACAAGGAATTCTTCCAGGACGGTAACGAGCCCGCCTGCGCGACCGTGTTCGTCGACTGGATCCCCGGCGGCTCCCACGTCGAGATCACCTGCATCGCCACGACCGACCTCTCGGGCCGTAAGGTGGTCCGCCCGTCCCAGTTCAAGGACGTAGCCGGCGATGGGTCCATCGTGGGAAGCCCCGCCGTCTGGGCCGGGAATGTCCTCTACGTCTCGGCGCTCTCCGGTTCCAGGTCGGCGGGTGGCGTCACGGCGGGCACCCTGGCCGAGCAGGTCGATCAGATGGCCAAGAATCATGGTCTCGTCCTCGAAGCGGCCGGTCTGACGCTCGAAGACCTCGCATCGGGGACCGTCTATCTCCGCGACATGAAGGACTACGATCCGTTGAACCGAGTCTATCGCCCGCATTACGCGCGCGGCAGCGCCGTCCGCACCTGCCTGATGCCGAACTCGAGCTACGAGAAGAACGAGATCCTCGTCAAGGCGTCGTTCATCGCAGCGCGGAAGCGCTGATCGATCATCCGGATACGCGGCGGGTCAAAAGCCGAGGTTCATCCGCCGCTGTACCTCTTCGACGAATTCCTTCGAAAGTTTTCAGGCCTTCACCCGTGGCCTGGCGGTATCGCTTGATCGCCTCGATCTTATTGCCCTCGCGCAGGGCATCCACCACGCCGGGGGGAGATCCGCATTGGGATCGTAATTGAGGCCGGAGTGCTTCAGCAGGAGGTCGAGCTTGGCCTCCAGCCTCGAGATCGCCGATCGAGTCTGGCGATCGATGGTGCGCGAGTAGAGTCCCCAGACCAGCCCGAATGTCATCAAGGTTATCACGAACGTCGGATTATCCATCGTGCCCCCCTGGTCTCATCGTCGAGCCGGGTGGCCCGCCCATCCGTCGGGCCGACAGCCGGCTTGGAAGTCGATTGTGAGCATACCCGAAATCGAGGGATTGGAATAGGAGTGGCCCGTGCTCCGGCCCCGCTCAACGAGACGCTTCCGTGCGCCGCCAGACCTCGATCCGGCCGAATCGAGCGTCGAGTCGATAGTGCGCCTGGATGAACGCGGTCAGGCGATTCAGCCTGAGCCTGGAGTGCTTCGACCAATCGCTGGGCGCCCAGACGACGACCGAATCGGGCGATCGTTCGAGCTGGCCGAGGAACTCAGGCTCGAGGTCGAGGTTGACCAGCCACATCCAGCAGATCCCCGACTCGGCAAGGAATGGGGAGAGGCGCCCACCGGCCCATTAATCGAGGGGAACGGGGGCGATCTCAGGACGTTGGCCACGGGCGTCGCGGGGCCGGTCGTCTCGCGGAGATAGATCAGGAGGCGACGATAATCCGGCCAGGGGTACCGGCGGCCCTGATCGGGATCGAACCACAGCAAGCTCCCGGGTGGGCACCATTCGGGCAGCATGCGGGCGGTCGCCAGAGAGCGAATCGCCCTGATCGCCGCGAGGACATTGCAATATCGGGGGATTCCCGGGCTCAATTCGGAGATCAGCACGAGCAGAGCGATCGGCGCAGGAACGGTGCGATCCCCGGGCGATCCATGAACCACGCGATCGGGTTCGCCAGCGCGACCGCACCGATGAGCACCACCGGATAGATGAGATAGAAGTGCTGGTACGGGTGCAAGGGCCGATAGGCGAGCGCCGACGCCAGGGCGAGGCCCCAGGTCGCTGCCCGACGTCGAGACTCACCGCGAGTCGCGATCAGGGTCAGGCCCAGGAGTCCGATGGTGACCAGGGTCGATTCCTCTCGGAGCTGGTCCGCGAATACCCGGGCGACGTTCTCGGGAGTGGCCCGGTTGTACGGGCCCCCGAATGAGACGACCTTCAAGCCGCGTACCAGGTCGTCGGCGATCCCCGCGATCGCCAGGGGTGCGAACGCGATCGCCGTGAATACGAAGAAGGCCAGCGACCACTCCGCCAGGCCGCGGACCACGCCGGGGCGGGGATGATGACCGTCGATTTCCTCCGATGGCCCGGTCGATCGATCGGCCCCCTCGGCGACCGCCGCCCACAGGGCCGGCAGGAAGACGACGACATGCGGCCGGACCGACAGGGTCAGGGCCGTGAGCAGGGCCGAGATGATCCGGCTGGTCCGCCCGGGCCATGCCTCGAGCGCGAGCAGGCCCAGGACGATGCCGAGGCTCGCATGCCAGTCGCGCTCGGCGACCTTCTCGAAATCGAGGCTCAAATAGAATGTCACGAAGATCAGATAGGACGCGACGCCGGGCAGCAGCTTGCCCAGGCATCGCCGGCTCCAGGCGGCGAGCGTCACCCCGAGGAGGATCAGCCCCGCGGCGTCGGCCGCATAGAGCGGCCAGGTCCGACCCCACCCGGCCAGCTTGCCCAGGACCCAGAATAGATAAATCGCACCGGGGAAGTTGTATCCGCGGATGTCGCGATAGGGCAGGATGCCGGCGTCCCACGACTGGGCCAGCGTCGCGAACGTGTCGGAATCGCGGTACCACGGCCAGAGCAAGTAGTGCGGCACCCAGGTCGCCAGAAAGCCCGCGCAAGCCGCGACGAGACCGACGGAGAGCGCACCGATGACTCGTCGGTCGAGCCCCTTGAGTAGCCGGCGCAACCGATGCGAAGACCCCGCGTCGTCCCCGACTCGTCTCGTCGCGAGGCGTCCGACCACGTAGGCGGCCGCGATGCCCATCAGGGCCAGCTCGAACCGCCGACGGCGCAGGGGGGGCGGCAGGAATCTCATGAGATCGGGGGCCAGGATACAGAGGATTACCGCGATCGTCCCCGCGAGGGCGAGGCCGATGATCGGCACCAGCCGGCTACCGAAGCCGAGCCGTTCATGACCGGAATCCATGACCACACTCCTCCCTATGCCTGCTATCGTACCGTGGATCCCTCAGCCGGACCTGAACTCGGGCCGATCGCGCCGGGGTTGAACTGTGTGGGCGAAATCCTCAGGGGTCGGCCGGCGGTATCCGCGAGGATTTCACTCCAGCTTATGTTTCCTATGCAACGCTCGGTAGTAGGAACGAAGGACCGACCCGGGTATCCTCGAATGAACCCCGAGGAGATTCCCATGGTCGCCAGAGACCTCGACCCGATCCTGAACGTCTCGGATATCATCGAGAGCTTTTTCTGGTTCGAGAAACTCGGCTGGAAGAAACTTTGGGACTGGGGCGATCCTCCCACGTTCGGCTCGGTGGGCTCCGTCAAGTTCGCACTCTTCCTGTGCCAGAACGGCCAGGGCGGTCGCGGCAAGAGCGAATTCGCCACGACGAAGGGACACGGTGAGGCCGGAGACAAGGGCGTCTGGATTTCGATCTGGGTGGACGACGTCGATGCGGCCCACCGCCACTGCCTGGAGCAAGGCCTCGAACTCACCATGCTACCGGCGAACGAGCCTTGGGGCGTGCGGGAAATGCACGTCCGACACCCGGACGGCCACGTCTTCAGGATCAGCCAGGGACATGAAGAGGAGCCAGGAACATGAAGCCAGCCCATAGGAATTGGATGGGCGTGGGCGATTCCGTCTCGAAGCGAGTCGCCATGAGATTCAGGACCATGCTCGGCACCATCTTGATCGGTCTGGCCGCGTCGGAGTCGATCCTGGCCCAGGAGACCAAGGTATCAGCATCGCCGAAGCTGCCGGCGTCCAAGTCGGAGGGCAGCCAGCGGGCCGCTGCCAAGACGGTTCGACCGACTCGTCGAGCAATTCAAGCGCCATCCCATCCAGCCCAGGCCGGCGGCGGATCGGCGCTCGCCGGATCGGTATGCAATCTATCTGATGGATGTGGTCAAGGGAGAGGCGACGCTCATCGCCGATGAGCCCGCGCCCGGCCTGGTCCGTTGCGGCTCGGCGGCCTGGTCGAACGACGGTCGTCGCATCCTCTTCGATGCCACGCCCGCGAAGGATTTCAGCCTGAGCCGGTTGCAGTCGATCGAGCTCGGCGAAGGCGGGACGTCCCTGGCGGACTTCGGTGCCGGCAACTGTCCCACCTTCTCGCCGGCCGATGATCGCATCGCGTACCTGTCGAATGCCAATGGTGCGGAAAACGGCGTCTGGCTGATGAAGGCCGACGGCTCGGAACGCCGCCCGCTCGGCGACTACGGGATACCCAAGTGGTCGCCAGATGGCCGCCAGATGATGATCATCGCCTTCGGCGAGCCTCGTCGGGTGACGATCATGGACGCGAATCCGGAGAAGAGTGGAGTCGTCACTTTCCCCGAATTCCGGATCCACTCGATCCCGAGCTGGGCCGGTCCCGGGATGATCGTGACGGTGATCGGGGCCGAAGTCGGCGATCAGGTCGCCCTCATCGACGTCGGCAACCCGGCCCAGTCCAGGGTCAAGGAGGTGCTGTGGCGGAGGGCGAACGGCCCGGACGTTACGCCCACCTACCCGATCTATTCGGCCGTCGGCCGCCTCTATGTCTTTGTCGGCGGCGATGCCAAGGGGATGTCGCTGTACGCGATCCATCAAGGGAAGGGCCTCGCGGCGAAGCCCCTGGGAAAGCAAGAGGGCCTCGATTCGATCGTCAACCTCGCTTTTTCGCCGGACGGCCGATATGTCCTCTACTCCGCCCACAGCCGGGATTGAAGCGGGACGCCAGCCTGCGACATCCCTCTCTTTGAGAACAACTCGACATGGAAGAGCATCCGGACCTGACGAGGACCCCACTCCCGGTGGGCCTGCTGGCCCCCCAGGGCGCCACGACCATCGCCGCACGGACCTGCCTGCTCGAAGGCCCGGCCTTCGACGCGGACGATAACCTCTTCTTCAGCGACATCTTCGGCAACCGCATCTATCGCCTGGGCGCCGATGGCGTGCTCTCGATCTTCCGGGCCGACAGCGGCCGGACCAACGGTAACACCTTCGATGCCTCCGGTCGGCTCATCAGTTGTGAAGGCGCGGAGCAGGGGCCGGGCGGCCGTCGTCGCGTCGTCCGCACCGACCTGGAGACCGGCCAGGTCGAGGTCATTACCGATCGCTACGAGGGCAAGCGGTACAACAGCCCCAACGACGTGGTCGTGGACATCCACGGCTGCGTCTGGTTCACCGACCCGTTCTACGGCGACGATCGCTCGGCGCTGGAGATGGACGCCGAGGCGGTCTACCGGATCGATCCGGGCGGCAACGTCATGCGAGTGCTATCGCAGCCGCAGGTCGAGCGGCCCAACGGCCTGGCAATCACGCCCGACGGCCGGACCCTCTACGTGATCGACAGCCATACGCGACCGGGCGGGAATCGCAAGGTTTGGGAGTTCGACGTCGCCGCGGATGGCCGGCTCGGCGGTCAGCGGCCGGTCTTCGACTTCGGTCGGGGCCGCGGCGGAGACGGCATGCGGCTCGACGAGCGGGGGAACCTCTGGGTGGCGGCCGGGATCCTGTTCCCCCGCCACGCGGGCGAGACGGCCGACGTCCCGGCGGGCGTCTACGTCATGACACCCGCCGGTCAATTGCTTGGCCGGATCCCGATCCCCGAAGATCTTTGCACGAATCTGGCCTTCGGCGGGCCGGGCCGCAAGACCCTGTACGTCACCTCCGGGAAGACCGTCTACAAGGTCCCGCTGGCCGTCTCGGGTTATGCCCTCTATCCGCCGAAGACGGGATGAGATGGACGGACCGGTCACGGTTACCGAGCGTCTCGAGCGATTTCCTGATCGTGATCGAGACAGCGATCACTGATATCGGACGGAACTGGGAACAGACCATTAAGAAATACACAGAGTTCGAATTTAAACCGCCGCCACGTCGCCCTGGAATCCGGGCCAGAGATCCTCGGCGGTGACGCCGAGTGCGCGGGCGAACCGCTCCACGGTGCGACGCTGGGGGCGCGAGTTCCGCGAGAGGAGCATCGAGATAGCAGGCTGGCCGATCTCCAGGGCTTCGGCCAACTGCTCCTGCGTCATGTTACGATCTCGAAGGATCGACTGGACACGCCCCGCGAATGCCTCTTCCTGGGCATCCAGGGATGCACGGGTCGCTTCGTCCTCTCTCCCAGACCGACGTTCCTCTCGCTCGAGATCGATTCCAAGAAGGCCGTCTCGTTTCGAGCGAGTCGGGAACAAGGCTTCATAGAGCGTCGCGATCGCCATGGCCCGGTCATCTTCGTCGGCTTCGGGGGCATCGATGATGCCAGCCATCTGGCGGATCACCTCCTGGATCTCCGGTTCGCACTCCAGATAAGCCTGGAGGAAATGGGCGAACATCTGGCTGGCAGCCAAATCGATATTGGCGTGACGCGTGCGCGTCGGGGCGTGCATCGGATTTGCTCCTGATTGAGACTGGCTGCGCATTGCAGGGGGAATCTCCGGATCATGGTGAAGGTTGGTAGAAGCGGGTCAACACGATCTGACGCCTGGCCCGAAAGTTGTCGAGCTGGTGGGACGTGAAATCATCCCGCTTCTTCGGAAACACCGAAAGAATCCAGATGCAAGGCAAGGGATATCGGTCGTCGTTCGGCCCAACGAAGAAGATAATCCGGATATTCCTGTGTCCACCGATCTCGTCATCGATCCTCAGTTCGCCGACGTTCAGCCCCGGTAATGCTCGAATCATCGACCAATCCAGGTCGATGATCCGACCCGACGGATCCGTGGTCTGGGGCGATGGCCAGAACCGCAATTTCAGGGCCTGCCGACGGATCTCGAAATAATCGCGGGCTCGGGGGAAGTAGCGTCGCGTGTCCGCTCGCACTGCGCCCAGTCGTCGCACCCAGCGGTTTCCGGTCAAACCCACGGACATTACGCGATCCTCCATTGATCGGATCATCGCTCCTATCGTCCCACTTTATCACAAATTTATCACAAAGACAATAGGAGTGCTGGTTGGTCGACCGGCTGGAAATCGACACTCGAAGCGACATCTTCTATTGGTGGAGATCGTTCGAGAGATTGCCTATACTGGTGGGATCTGCAAACGGACCAAGTTCTCGGGAGGCGCAGGACGTGGGCGGAACCTTGCAAGGTTGGTTGGCGTGTCTCGTCGTGCTCGTACTGCCTCTCAACGAAGGCGAGCCAACGGATCTTTGGGCCTTGAAGCCGGTCGTCCGGCCCGATGTCCCCGCGGGGCTCACCTCGTCGCCCAATCCGATCGACGCGTTCATCGCGGAGGGATACTCGGCCCAAGGTCTCAAGCCCGTCGGTCCGGCCGACCGACGGACTCTCTTGCGTCGCGTGTCGCTCGACCTGACCGGGCTGCCGCCCACGCTCGCCGAGCAGGAGGCGTTCCTCCAGGACCGCTCGCCGGCCGCCTATGAGAAGGCCGTCGACCGACTGCTGGCCAGCGAGCAACACGGGGTCCGCTATGGGCGGCACTGGCTCGACGTTCTGCGCTACGCCGACGTCGACGAGACCATGATCGCCGCGCTCGGGATTCACCTCTGGCGCGAGTGGGTGATCCGGGCCCTCAACGACGACCTGCCGTATGACCAGTTCGTCCGCGCCCAGTTGATCGGGTATCGGTCGGCGACCCGGACCCGGATCTCGGCGACAGGAAACCGGGCGCGGGTCGAGCCCCGGCCGGATGACCTGTTCGCGCTGGGGTTCCTGGCGCGGGCGGCGGTGCTGCGCGACGGCAAGGATAACGGTGAGCTGCCGATCGCGGCCGTCGAGACCGTCTCCACCGCATTCATGGGGCTGACCGTCGGCTGCGCCAAGTGCCACGATCACATGTATGATCCGATCAAGCAGAGCGACTTCTATGCGATGAAGGCCCTGTTCGATCCGCTCGCCTTGCGGAAGGTGACCCTGGCCACCCCCGCCGAGATCTTCGCAAGCGGCAAGGCCCTGGGCGAGGCCGAGGCGGCGCAGGCGGAGATCGAGGGCTCGATCGAGCGGCTGATCGCACCCTATCACAAGAGGCTCTATGACGAGCGCGTCGCCCTGCTGCCGGCCGAGGTGCGGGAAGTCATCTTCAAGCCCGAGAAGACGCGGACGGTCGCCGAGCAGAAGGTCGCGGACGACTATTTCCCGGTGCTGCGGATCGACTCGGACAAGCTCCAGGAGATCATGCCGGCGGCCGATCGGAAGACTTATCAGGACCTCCAGCGGCGGTTGAACCGGGCGGGCGGCGGCCGTCGCGGTCCCGCGCTGCCGGCGTTCTGGACCGTGGAAGTCGACCCGAGGAAGGAGCTTCAGAAGAGCTACATCCTCAACAGCGGGGAGGTCGACCGGCCCGAGAAGGATCACGAGGTCCAGCCCGGCTGGCCGTTCGCACCCCGACCGGTCGATTTCCGCGATGGCCGGATCGAGGCGTTCGCCGAGTGGCTGACCGCTCCCGAGAATCCGCTGTTCGCCCGCGTGGCCGTCAACCGGCTCTGGCAATGGCACTTCGGCGAAGGGTTGCAGAAGACTGCCAGCGACTTCGGCGAGCTGGGGGGCACTCCCTCGAATCCGCGACTGCTCGACTGGCTGGCCTCGGAGTTCGTCCGGCGCAACTCCAGCATGAAGGCGATGCATCGGCTGATCGTCACCTCGGACACGTACAAGCTCTCCACGGAGGTGGACCCCGGGCGGGTGGCGTCCGACGGTGCGGTCAACCCGGAGAACGCGGCCCTCTGGCACTTCCGCCTCCGCCGGCTCGAGGCCGAGCCGATCTGGGATTCGATCTGGGCCGCGGCCGGAGAGCTCGACCTGACCGTCGGGGGCCGGTCGTTCGACGTCCGATCATCGGCCGACGGTCGGTCGAACCGTCGCGCCGCCTACATGATCCGCGGTTATTCCACCAGCCGTGAGGTCATGCCCAACTTCCTCCAGGCGTTCGACGTCGATGACGGCCGCGCCCCATGCCCCATGAGGACCCGGACCGTCGTCGCGCCCCAATCCTTATTCTTGATGAATTCCGACCCGATCGCCCGGGCCACCGCCCGGTTGGGCGAGCGGCTCGCGAAGGAGTCGCAGGGCGACCTCCGCACCGCCGTGGACCTCGGCTATCGCATCACCCTGGCACGCCCCCCGTCGCCTTCGGAGCGGGCCGTCGCGCTCGCGTTCCTCGCCGACGATCCCGCCCGCCTGAAAGACTTCGCCTGGCTACTCTTCAACCTCGACGAATTCCTCTACGTGAGATAGGCCGACATGAGCGGTAATCGACTCGATCCGTGCGGCCGGGTCTCCCGGCGCGGGTTCCTCCACCAGGCCGGGGGAGGGTTCTTCGGCGTCGCAATGGGCGGCGTATGGGCGCAAGCCGGCGCATTGCCGGACGCCCGGATCGGGGCTCCATCTGCGGTGCGGGCGAACTCGGTGATTTTCCTGTTCATGTGCGGCGGCGTCAGCCACATCGACACCTTCGACCCGAAGGACAACAGGTGGGCGGGCAAGCTGATCGACGCCGTCGGGTTCGGCGACAACCGGGCGGAGATGAGACGTCCGGTGATCCCCTGCCATCGCACGTTCACCCGGTATGGCCGGTCGGGCATCCCGGTCTCCGACTGGTTCCCGCATGTCGGCGGCGTGATCGATGAGATCGCCGTGGTCCGGTCGATGTGGTGTCAGGAGGTCAACCATTTCCCGGCGGTGATCGAGACGTGCACCGGGCACCGGGGCCGCCAGTTCGATCATCCGACCCTGGGCAGTTGGGTCTCGTATGCGCTCGGGAGTGCCAACCGGAACTTGCCGACGTTCGTGAATATCGGCCGGCCGTCGTCGCCGGTGCAATTGACCGGCGGCTACCTGGGCGCGAGCGTCGCCGCCACGCCGTTCCAGGCCGGCGCGACGCCGATCCCGGATCTCAACCCGCCCAGGGGCAGCAGCCGGGCCGACCGGGATCGGCAGATGCAGGCGCTTTCGGACCTGAACGAGGAGTTCCGCCAGCGGTATGCGATCCACACGGACATCACGGCCCGGACCCTCGCCTACGAGCTGGCCGCTCGGATGCAGATGGCCGCGCCGAGGTCGTCGACTTCGCGGGCGAGCCGGACCATGTACGCGAGCTCTACGGCATCGACGAGCGCGAGACGGAGGACTTCGGCCGGCAGTTGCTCCTGGCGCGACGGCTTGCGGAGCGCGGGGTCCGGTTCATCCAGGTCTGCCATGCCGGCGGCGGCAACGGCGGCTGGGACGCCCACGGCGACATCAAGACACACGGGCCGCTCTGCCGGGCCACCGACAAGCCGATCGCCGGGCTGATCCGCGACCTGAAGCAGCGGGGCTTGCTCGACTCCACGCTGGTGGTTTGGACCAGCGAGTTCGGCCGCACGCCCTGGTCGCAGAACACCACCGGTCGCGACCACAATCCCCGCGGATACACGGCCTGGATGGCCGGCGGTGGAGTCAAGGGCGGGACCGTCCACGGCGCCACCGATGAGGTGGGTTACAAGGCGGTCGAGCACCCGCATTATTACAGCGACCTGCATGCGACGATCCTGCACCAACTCGGGCTCGACCACACCAAGATGGAGCTGCCCGTCATCGGTCGGACCATGCGACTGGTCGAGGAGGGTCACGGGCCGATCAAGGAAATCCTCGGGTAGTGAGCGGGCTCGCCGTCGCACGGGTCGAGATCGAGACGCGTGACCACGGTCGTGAGGACGTGGTCATAGGGTTGGTCGTGAGGCGCGGAGGTTGTCCTCATCGCCGCCGGACATTACGATCAAATTTGTTCGTCCCCACCGAAATCGATCCCGCCCCAGGTTTTCCGGAGGTCTCTCGTGTCCCCACGTCTTCCCGCCCTCATCCTCCTCGCTCTGATCTCAAGGCCGTGCCTGGCCGCGCAGGATGACCGGAGCTATTCGCAGGCGCCCGAGGTCGCGGCGTCTTCCATCCGGGGCGAGACGACGGCGAAGCCGTCCGAGAAGCCGGTCAACCTGGGACTGGATCGGGGGCCGACGCCGAGCTGGATCTGGGGGCGGGACGAGAATACTCGGTACGTATTGAAGACCTCCTTCGAAGGCGGCTCGGTCGCCGCGATGCTGAAGACGGCGTGCGATAATGAGGTCACGATCTTCATCAACGGCAAGCAGGTCGCCACCTGCGAGGACTGGCAGGAGCCGGTCGAGGCGGATGTCCATCGGCAGATCCGGCCGGGTCGCAACGAGCTGGTCGCGGAGGTCGCCAACCAGGGCGGGCCGGCGGGGTTCGTGTTCAAGCTCGCCCTGAAAGGGCCCGATGGCCGTGTCCGTTACGTCGTCTCGGACGCATCCTGGACCGCCGTTCCGAGGCGTAATCCCAGGGACCAGTCGCACGCCCGCGTGATCGCCCCGCTCGGTCAGGGGCCCTGGGGCGATGCCTTCAACCGGCCTTCGATCCCCGCGTCGCGGCGCGGAGTCTTCGAGGTTCCGCCGGGATTCCGGGTCGAGCGGCTCTTCACCGTCCCTCGGGAGGAGCTCGGCTCGTGGGTCAGCCTTACCTTCGACGGCAAGGGCCGGCTAATCGTCAGCGACGAGGGCGATCACGGCCTCTGTCGCGTCACCCCCGCGCCGATCGTCGGCAAGGCCGAGACGAAGGTCGAGCGGCTCAAGGCCGCCGTCTCCGGCGCGCAAGGGTTGCTCGCGGCCTTCGACAGCCTCTATGTTTCCGGCACCGGCAGCAAGGGGAACGGGTTATACCGGCTCCGCGACACCGACGGCGACGATCAGTACGATCGGGTCGATCACCTGAAGGAGATCCGCGGCGGCGGCGAGCACGGGCCGCACGGACTCCGGCTGACGCCAGACGGCAGGTCGATCGTGCTAGTCGCCGGCAACCACACGCTGCCGCCCGCCGGCTTCCAGTCCAGCCTGGTTCCGAGGAACTGGGGCGAGGACCAGCTCTTGCCCCGCCAGTGGGATGCCAACGGCCATGCGCAGGGCATCCTCGCGCCGGGCGGATGGATCGCGCGGACGGATCCCGACGGCAAGACCTGGGAGATCGTGAGCAGCGGTTATCGCAACAGCTACGACATCGCCTTCAACGCCGAGGGCGACCTGTTCGCCTACGACTCCGACATGGAGTGGGACATGGGCATGCCCTGGTATCGCCCCACTCGCGCCGTGCACGCGACCAGTGGCAGCGAGTTCGGCTGGCGGAGCGGCACCGGCAAGTGGCCGGTTTACTACGTCGACAGCCTGCCGCCGATGGTCAACATCGGGCCCGGCTCGCCCGTCGGGGTGACGTTCGGCTACGGGGCGAAGTTCCCCGCGAAATACCAGAAGGCGCTCTACCTCTGCGACTGGACCTTCGGCACCATTTATGCCTTGCATCTCGAACCCCGGGGCTCGACCTACAAGGCGGTCAAGGAAGAGTTCCTGTCTCGTACCCCGCTCCCCTTGACCGACGCGGCCGTCGGCCCCGACGGGGCGTTGTATTTCACGATCGGCGGCCGGGGAACCCAGTCCGAATTGTTCCGCGTGACCTACACCGGCGCCGAATCGACCGCGCAGGCCGACTTGAAGGAGCCCCGGCTGGCCGAACAACGCGCCCTGCGTCGGTCGATCGAAGAGTTCCACCGCAAGCCGGCGACCGAAGTCCAGATCGCCCGGAGTATCTATCCGTCCCTCAACCACGACGACCGCTTCATCCGATATGCGGCGCGGGTCGCGCTGGAGCATCAACCGGCGAAGCTCTGGCAGGGCCGAGTCCTCGCGGAGACGGATGTCGAGGCGCTGATCACCGGGGCCGTCGCGCTGGCCCGCCAGGGTGAGAAGTCGGTCCAGCCGCGATTGATCGCGGCCCTCGAGAAGATACCATTCGGCTCGCTCGCCGAGGGACAGCGACTGGAACTCCTCCGAGCATGGTCCTTGGTCTTCATCCGCATGGGGCCTCCCGACGCGACGACCGCCGTGCGGCTGGCGAAGGAGCTCGACGGTTATTTCCCGTCCCACAACGACCCGATCGACCGGGAGCTATGCATCCTACTTGTCTATCTGAAGTCGCCGACGGTCGTCGCGCGGACCATGGCCATGTTGAAGGGCCCCGACGCGGCCCCGGCCGAGTCGATGTCGGACCTGCTCGCCCGCAACCCCGGCTATGGCGGCTCGATCGCCCGGATGCTCGCGACCCGTCCGGATGGGCAGAAACTGCATTATGCGTTCGTGCTTCGGAACGCCACCGTCGGCTGGACACTCGACCTGCGGAAGGCGTATTTCGGTTTCTTGCGACGTGCCCATGAGTGGAGCGGCGGCGCGAGCTTCGAGGGTTTCCTGAACAACATCGAGAAGGACGCCTTCGAGAACGCCACGGACTCCGAGCGCCTCGCCATCGAGGCGACCGGCGCCCGCACGCCTACAAGGCCCCCGCCTTGCCCCAGCCGCACGGGCCGGGCCGCTCCTGGTCGAAGGACGCGATCATCGCCCTCGCGGGCGAGAAGCTGAAATCGGGCCGGGATTTCGAGGGGGGCAAGCGCGCCTTCGCCGCGGCGCGTTGTATCGTCTGCCACCGGTTCGGCGGCGAGGGCGGCGCGACCGGGCCGGACCTGACGCAAGCTGCCGGCCGGTTCGGCGCCAAGGACCTCGTCGAGGCGATCGTCGAACCCAGCCGGGTCGTCTCCGACCAGTACCGTTCGTCGATCATCGCCACCGATACCGGCCGGGTCGTCACCGGCCGGGTGGTCAAAGAGTCGGGCGACGCGCTGATCGTCGTCACCGACCCGGAGGACTCGAGCAAGGTCGCCGAGATCCCCAAGGCGTCGATCGAGGTCGTCAAGCCTTCCCCCGTCTCGATGATGCCCGAGGGCCTTCTCGCCCCGCTCAACGAGAAAGAGGTGCTCGACCTCCTCGCCTATCTCCTATCGCGGGGAGACGCGAGCGACCGGATGTTCCGGTCGCGTTGAGGTTCGACGGCCGGCCGCGGTGCTACGGCCTGGCCCGCATGCGATCCGAATACGAAGCGATTAAGATTGTCTTTCATCCGAGGGGAAGTCGCGATCGAATCGAGCCCGGAGGGTCGGACTTCCTTTTTCGTGGAGGAGCTTCGCGATTCGCTCGCGGAGGCGAGGGTCATAATTGTGGATCTTGAGCGCCGAGAGGGCCGCGATGGCGGTCGGTTCCGATCCGGACGCGACGACGTCGATCAGGTAGTCGATCGCGGCGGGCAGGCGCAGCATGGCGACGGCCAGCAGGATTTGCTGCCTGAGCGGAGTGGAGTGGATTTGCTGGCAGCACGCCTTGAGCGGGTCGAGCGCCTCGGGCAGTCGCGACTTGCCGAGTGCAAGCGCCGCGGCCTCGCATCGGGTCTCGTCGGCCGGAACGAGGAACTCGCAGACGAGCGGGAGGTTCTCGCGTGGGTCGACGGCCAGGAGGCCGGAGAGGCACTCGGAGAGGACATCGGCGTCGCGGTCGCCGATGCGGGCCTTGAGGCGTAGGAGCAGGCCCGCGGCCTCGGTGCCGACGGCTCCCAGTGCGACGGCCGCCGCGATCCGCACGTCCTTGACCGGATCGATCATCGCGTTGACCAGCAGGGGCAGCGATCTTGGGCCTTCGATCCGCGCCAGGCCGATGAGGCTCGCCGCACGCAACGGCGCGGCGGTATCCTCCGACCCGCCCCAGACCGGCTCGAGCTGCACGACGCACGCCGCCTTCCGGAAGATCTCCGGCTCCGGATATTCCATCCTGTCGAGGGCCTGGACGATGGCGATCTTGGCACGGCAGAGCTTGTCGTCCTTGAGGGGGTTGACCAGGAATCGATCGAAGGACGCCACGAGGTCTCCGGCCAGCTCGAGGAGGGTCGATCCACCGGCGATCGCCGCGGCCGCCGCGACGACCAGGTTCGACCGGTCGCCGAGATACTTCCGCAGCGCGGCGCGATGCTCGTCGGTCGTCGGTTGGCCGCGGAGGTCCCGGATCGCCGCCAGCTTGTCGTCGAGGGATAAGCGGTTCGCCATGCTCTCTGATCTCAATCGGAGACGAATTTCTCGCGTGCCAGCAGGGCCGCGCCGAGGATGCCGGCGTCGTCGCCGAGGGCGGCGGGCTCGATGCGGATTGTACCCTGGGGGTCGACCAGGATCTGCGAGCGTGCCGCGGTCCGCACCAGATCGAGATAGCCAGGTCCCAGGGCTCCGGCGACTCCACCGCCGACGATCATGAGCTCGGGGCCGAGGACGTTGATCAGGCTGCCCAGCCCGATGCCGAGGAAGTGGGCCGCCCGATGGACTTCCTTGAGGGCGACCAGGTCCTTGGACGCGACGGCCTCAGCCAGGTCGCCGCTCTTGAGACGCCCTCCTTTGCGGGCCATCTTCTCGCCGAGTACGGTCGGGAGCCCGTTGCGCGTGGCCTTGTTGACGCGACGGGCGATGGCGGTCTTGCTGGCCAGTGCCTCCATGCACCCGCGCGAGCCACACCCGCAACGGGGTCCGCCTGCCTTGACGACCATGTGACCGATCTCGCCGGCGTTACCGGTCGAGCCGGTGACGATCTCGCCATTCTGGATGATGCAACCGCCGATTCCCGTGCCGACGAACGCGGCGATGATGTCGCGATACCCACGGCCGGCACCGAGGCGGAACTCGGCGTAACCCCCCGCTCGGACGTCATTTTGCACCAGGACGGGGCGATTCAGCGCGGCGGAGAGCTCGGGACCGAGCGGGAAGTTCTTCACGTTCAGGTTGGCGCTGAAGAGGATCACGCCCGTGTCGGTGTCGAGCGGGCCAGGCGAGCCAATCCCGGCCGCGGCGATGTCGGTGCGGGTCAGTCCGGCGTATTTGAGGGCCTCGTCGATGCCTCCGAGCATCACCGCGACGATCGCCGAGCCCCCATCCTTGGCCGGGGTCGTGCCGCTTGGCCCGCCCCAGAATCCGCTGATTGCTGTCGACGACGGCGACCAGGGTCTTCGTCCCACCCAGGTCGATACCCAGTACCGGAGGTCCATCACCCTGCCAGCTCATGCGCCGAGGCTCCAAGCGTGATGCAGCGCGAGGCTCTCGCCGGTCCCCGCCCAGCCGCGTCCGCTCATTCTACCGCCCCCGCGCCGATTTGCGAACGCCCGGACCCGGCGTCAGTCCCCGACCGCGGACTTCGATTCGCGATGGAGCCGTCCCAGGACCTCGACGGCCTCCGCGACGATCGCCTCGCCCGTGCCCCGCTCGAGGAAGCTGTGGAGGCCGGTCCAGGTCTGATAGCCGCCCCGATCGAAGCCGTCTCGGTCGGGGATGTAGCCGATATAGTCGTTCGCCAGCTCGAAGACGTACGTATAGCGGAACGGCGAGGCGCGCTTGATCTCCTGGCCCAGCATCGTGAAGAACTCGCCGGGGACGCCCACGATCGCCACGTCGCCGATCCGAACGGCCTGGACCCAGGTCCTGCGCGATTCGCCCTGCCGAGTGCGCGATCTGCCGTCGCATGCCGCGGAAGGTCTCGATCGTGGATCGCGCCCACGCCGGGTCCTTGATCCGCTTGTTACAGTAGTCCGACACGACCCGCTGATCCGCATCCTCGTCGAAATGCCGGACCTTGACGGTGATCTCCTTGCGGATCGCCGCGACCTCGTTGACCGGACGCGGTCGGGCGGCGTCGAGGGCATTCGCGACCGCCTGCCGGATACGATAGGTGGCCTCGACCGCCGTCACGCCGAGGTTGTGCGTCGAGCCCGATGCGCCCTCGAAGAAGAGGAACGTGCCACCTTTTTCCTTCTCGAGCTCCTGGGCGGCCAGGCCGTAGAACGATGGCGATCGCACACCCGGCTTCTGCGTGCCGATTGTGTGAGTCGAGTGGTTGAACAGGACCGCCTCGAGGCCGCCATCCCGACGCCGGAACGCCAGGACCGGGAGCTCCGGGTCGAATGGGCCCGTCGGTCGCACGGCGTCGTCGGAAGTGCCCACCCAGTAAATCGTCCCATCGCCGAGCAGCAGCCGGCTATTCTTGCCAACCGACGACTCCTCGCCGAGCCCGAACAGGAAACTCGCCGGCGCGAGCCGGGCGGCGGCCTTCACGGCGGACTGGACGATCTTCTCTTCCACCTGTCGCGTGAAGGACTCGTCCCGCTCGTAGCCGTGGATGGTGACGGTCGTCGGGGCATGGTGAGTGTGAGTCGCGTTGATCAGGATGTGATCGAACGGGATGCCCGCGGCGGCCTCGATCCGACGGGCCGCCCGGTCGAGGACGTCGCGCTCGATCATCAGTACGTCGCAGGCGATCAGCGCGATGCGATGTCGGCGGGCGTCTTCGATCACCAGGGCCGAGGCGCGGAGCTCTCCTTCCTGACCCCGGGCCTTGCCCGGCCCGATCCCTCCGCCGATGACCATCGCGTCGTCGGCCGAGAGGATCTCCGCCGCGGCGCCCGCCTTCAGTTCCTGGGCCGTGGTCGGCACGGTCGCGCCGATCGCGCCGAGGAGCGCGGCAATCGTCCAGACGAGCTTGTGCATGGTTTGGGTCGCCTTATCGTTGAGCGGATGATTCCACTTCATCATATAGGGTCCTCGCTCAATCTCACCAGGCCGACCGAGACTCCGACTCGCCTTTTGGAGCGATCCGCCCGGCGAGACGATTCGAGAGGGCCGTTCGCTCGCGATCCCGGAGGATTCGAGGTGCATCGAAATTGTGCGAATCCTTAATAATGAGTCCTACGATCGATTTCATCTTGCAAATGGATTGGATCTCGGCTTAATATGGTTCGGTCGGCGTGGCCAGGAAGTCCGAGTCGTGGGTAGGTCCTCGCGTGAATCCTGCATGCCGGAACGTATGGATATTTTGATTTTCATTTGTTTCGGTTGGCGGACACCCGTCGTCGGTTCGCTTCAGATCGCCCCGTTTGCTCCCGGAACTCGGTCCGAATGAGTCATCATCCTCGGAAGTGTCGGCGGGCTCGCAATCGGATGACTGGTCGATTCATCGATGCGGCTTCCCGTGAGACTCTCGAGACCCTCGATCACCCCTCACATTTAAGCGGGATTTCCGTGCGGAATGCCCCTCGAATCCCGATCGCGAGCGACTCCGATCGTGCGGAACAGGGCGTTGGCTCGAGCCGATCTCGAGGCTCCTGAGGCGATCGCCTGGCGGAGCGAGGTCGAATTCATTATGGCGACGATCCTTGTCGTTGACGACCGGCCGGATAACCGCAAATCGCTGATGGAGTTGCTCCGTTGCGCCGGTCACGAGATGCGGGAGGCCGCCGGCGGAGCCGAGGCCCTGGCCATGACGATCCTCGACCATCCCGACCTGGTGATCGCCGACATCCTGATGCCGAGGATGGACGGCTACGAATTCGTGCGTCAGCTCAGGACCAATCCGCACGTCGGGACGACCCCGGTGATCTTCTTCACGGCCATCTATGACCAGGGGGAAGCCCGTGCCCTGGCGCGGAAACTCGGCGTGAGCCACCTGCTCATCAAGTCGATAGACCCGGAAGAGATCCTGCGGACGGTCGCCGAGGTCCTGGACCTGAATCGGGGTTCCGGCACCGTCGCCTCGGCCGGCGAGATCGATCGCGACCACATGCGCCTGCTCAACGACACGCTGGCGGAGAAGGTCCACGAGCTCGAGGCGGCCAATGGCCGGCTCATGTCGCTGATCGACCTGGGGACCTCGTTGGCCCGCGAGCGGGATCCGGTGCGGTTGCTCGAGCGATGCTGCCGGGCTGGCCGCGAGATCATCGGTTCGCATCAGGTCATCCTCGCGATGCTCGACGAGGGCGGCGTACGATTCGACCGCGCCCTGACCGAGGGCCCAGCTGACGCGGCGTCCGCCCGCCCGGAACCGGGCGGACTCGGAGAGGGGTTGCTGGGCCGTGTGGCCGCCGATCGGGTGAGCTTGCGGGCCGGTCTCTCCGGCCCCGAGGAACGGGCGTTGATCATCGTACCGGGACATCCTCCGGCCGCCTCGTTCCTCGGCGTTCCCGTGGCCACGGCGGGCCAGCTCTACGGCGTGCTCGCCTTCGTCAACAAGCCGGGCGGCGTACCGTTCAACCTGGCGGATCAAGGCGTGGCCGAGAGCCTGGCGGGGCAAGTCGCCGTCGCCTACGAAGACGCTTGTCGACAGGCCGAGATCGAGCGGCATGCGGCGCAACTGGAGCGATACGCCGAGCGGCTGGCGATCCTGCGGCGGATCGACCAGGCGATCCTGGCGACCCATCGGCCCCGCGAGGTGGCCTCGGCCGCCCTGTATTATCTCCGCCAACTGATCGAATGCTGGTCGATCGGCGTCTGGGTGATCGACTGGGAGGCACGGACCCTCGAGAAACTCGCCGAGGTGGGGGCCGGCGAGCCGCTCCTGCCCGCCTGGACGAAATTGCCCCTCGAGGCGCTCGGGCCCGAGGACATCGCGGCGCTCCGCGCGGCCCAGGAGCGAATCGTCGAGGACGTTGACAGCCTGCCGGAGCCATCCGAGGTGGTCCGGATCCTCCAGCCGGCCGGGCTCCGGTCGTACGTCCGGTTGCCGATGGCGTTCGAGGGCCGGGTGATCGGCACGCTCTCCCTGGCCTCGAACCGCACGGGCTCGTTCGACGCCGAGCGGCTCGAGATCGCGCGCCTGGTGGCCGACCAGCTCGCGATCGCCATCCGGCATGCGCTCCTGTTCAACCAGGTGCGATCGGGCCGCAAACGGATGCGCACCCTGTCGCGGCAACTGTTGAAATCCCAGGAGGAGGAGCGGAAGCGGATCGCCCGCGAGCTACACGACGAGATCGGCCAGTCGCTCACGGCGCTGAAGATCAACCTGCGGCGGGTGAAGGCGGCCTGCGATGGATATGGCTCCTCGCCGTACCTCGGGGAGAGCGAAAAGCTGATCGATCGCGTCCTGCATCAGGTCCGGGACATCTCGCTGGACCTCCGGCCTTCCATGCTCGACGACCTGGGGCTGGTGGCCTCGATGCGGTCGCACCTGGATCGCATGGCACGACTCTCGGGGTTCGTCGGGCACTTCGCCGCCGACCCGCCGGAGATCCGCCTGCCGCCCGAGGTCGAGACGGAGTGCTTCCGCATCACGCAGGAGGCGCTGACCAACGTCATACGTCATGCCAGGGCGCGCCAGGTGGAGGTCGCCCTGTCGCGGAACGCGGAGCGGCTGGACCTGGTCGTCCACGATGATGGGGCCGGCTTCGACGTGGCGTCGGCGCGCGCAGCGCGCCGCTCGGGGCGGCGGACTCGGCCTGCTCGGGATGCAGGAACTGCGCCGCGCTGCTCGGCGGCCGGATCACCATCGACTCCAGGCCAGGCTTCGGCACCAGGGTCCACCTCCGCGTCCCCCTGGTCACTATCGGCTCGCCGACAAGATCCCCGGCGGTCGATGGCCGATGATCCTTGAGGGACAGCCGCCCTCGGCTGTCGGGAATCCGCTTCGAAGGACAGAGTCGAGGGCAGCTTTTCCGCATCCCGGAAGATGCAGCGATCCCGGATCCGATCCCGGGCGGGTCTCTTACGGTGCCTCGTCGGGAGGCGGTGCGTCGCCGCCGGGCCTGCGACGCCCGCCGGGAGGGGGTCCGTCGCCATCGGGAGGGGGGCCGAACCCACCGGGTCCGCCGCCGCCGGGAGGCGGGCCGCCGGGGCCGAACCCGCCCGGACCCCGCTCGCGCATCTGTTTGAGTTGCTCCTTCTGCTCGGAGGTGAGGATCTTGTTCAGCTTCGCGTCCACCTCCTTCTGAAGGTTGTTCGACCTGCTTCTCCTGTTCGGGCGTCAACTCGAGGCGCTGACGGAGCATACCTGGCAGGATCTGGCCAGGCTGAGGCGGCCCGCCGGGGCCGAAGCCGCCCCGTCCGCCGCTCGGCCCGCCGGGTCCCCCGAAGCCCCCCGGCCCGCCGAACCCGCCCGTTCGGCCACGGGTGTTCGCCCGCTCCCGGACCTGCAACGCGTTCAGCTCATTCGGAGTGACGGTCCCGTCCTTGTCGGTGTCCGCGCGGTCGAACAGGCGGTAGAGCCGCTCGTCGGACAGCTCGGCCTTGGTCAGCTTGCCGTCCTTGTTCTGATCGAACGACATCAACTGGGCCACCAAGTCGGTGCCCGCCGCACTCGCGCCGTTCCCTCGGCCCTGGCCCGGCGGCTGTGCCACCAGCGACGAGGCCGTCGTCAGGGCCGCGCAGGTCAGGATCGCAAACAATAAGGTTCGCATCGGTCTCCTCGAATCGGTTGGGGGTTCGTGATGATCGATTCCGTCTTCTGGACCTCGCCACGAGGCGGTCGTACGGTCAGCGATTAGCCGCCCGGCCGCGTTGCAGCACCTGCTCATCCGGGGTGCGGCCCAGGACGATATCGAAGCGGGCCGTCAGCTCGCCGATCTTCGAACCGGGCAGCGGCTTGAAGTCGGTCATGATCAGCTCGCGGTCGATCAGGCTGCCGGCCGAGAAGAAGATGCCATCTTGCTCGTTGCCCGGGTGCCCGTCGATCATGAGCTGGGTCGTGAGCAGCTCGCGCCCGCCTCGCTTCACCTTGAAGTGGATGTGGGGGGCGGGGCGCCCGGGGTACGGGACCGGCTTGATGGTGCGGAAGTAATATTCGCCGGTGGAAGCGGTCGTGAACCGGCCGAACCCCTGGAAATTCTTGTCCTGCTTGTTGCGGGTCGAGCTGCTGTCGCCCGTGTGGAGGTAGACTTCGTTGGCGTCGCACTGCCAGATCTCGACCGTCGCATTCCGGATCGGGCTGCCGTTCGGGCCCAACACCCGCCCGGAGAGGTGCGTGATCTCGCCGATGGCCGGTGTGATGTTGTCGTTGAGGATGAGCAGGTCGTTGTCGGTGTCCAGCGGGAGCTTATCCGGGTAGAAGGGGCCTTCGGTCAGTGAGGGCGTGCGGATGAGTTCTCCGGCGAACAGCCCGCGGGTGGTGAAAAAGGCGGCGCCGAGGGCACCCAGGAAAAGGCGTCGGTCGGGGCGAAGGATTGGAGACTTCATGACGGTGCATTCCTCCGGGTCAGTGAGTGATCGGATGGGTGAAGCCCCTTGGCCGATCGTTCCCTGCCACGATCGCTCGGGGCTTATCTAAGATAACGTCGAGTGGTGTCGTGCGGAGACAGGGCTCGCGAGAAACCACCTTCGCCGAACTTCGGGACTCGTTCGCGATTCAACGACCCGGAATCGCGCTCATCGCCGGATGGCCGCGCACATCCGCTCCCAGTTCGCGTGCGCGATGGCGCTTTGGTCCGCATCGCCCAGGTCTGCCGTCTCCAGGAACCTGCGCGCTCCGCCGTCGGATTCGAGTCAGTATCGATAGTCGGGCAACCGATGGTAAGCATGTAGCCAAGGGCATCAGCCCCTGGGCCGGGCTGAGCGGCATAAGAGGTTGCGTCGAGCGGCGCAATCCTTTGCTCTTTGAATTCTGAGGCACTTGGCAACAGTTTGGCAAGATCGTCGCGGTAGCATGGGAGTCGTCCCATGGCCACAATTCGATTGCCGTGGCGTTGGAGTCGTCCCATGGCCAGGATTCAGGATCATTCCGGCAACTTCGCTTGCTTGCTGAGCCTGAGATAAAGCAGGATGCCCAGGTTCGAGATCGCCATCAGCAGGAACGTCGACGGCTCCGGCACGACCGATACCGTACCCACGTAAGACGACGTGATGGTCAACGGGTTCCCATATTGATCGTCGAAATACGTATTCGCCGCTTGGGGACCCGTCGTCACCAGCGAAATCTGAAACTGATCGCCGATCGCCGCCGTCGGCGGCACCTGGAATTGCACCGAGGCCAGATACGATTGGGGATCTCCGGCAGTGGCGGGGATCGTCACGTAGCTTATTGTCGGGAATGCGCCGGCAGTATCTCCGCCGAGTATGCTTGTAGGTGTGAGTGGCAGGCTCCAGAACGGGCTATCAGATTGCGTGCCCCAGCTATCGTTATCGAACACGTACTTCGGATTGCCGTACGGATTGGGCTGGGCTGTCGTGAAAATCAGTTGCGAGGTCGGCCCCGCCACCTGGTTGATGGCCAGCTCGAGGTCAAACTGCGAGAGGGTATCGGCGCTGTTGGACGTGATGGTGAGGTCCATGGTCACGGTGCCGCCAGGTAGGATACCCACGGGACTCGCGCCGATGGTCAGATCCCCTCGGGCGCGGGTCGCGGTCAGACCGAGCAGGATTATGGTGCACGCGGATGCTCGAATCAAGCGGTTCATTGCCGTCATACCTTTCTCAGGGAGGTTCCAGGCGACTGTGTCAGGGATCGTTGGTTCGCAGCTCGATTGTCGGAGCGAGTTGTCCATTCTTGTCTTGTCATTCGGGTGTAGAGTCGAAACGAATCCATCGGGATCGGCCTCACCGGCCGTGCTCATTCCAAGGCGTCTTGGGATCGACGACCGATGACTGGCCCATGCTGCGGTCCTTGTGGAGAAACAGCGAGGAGAGGAGGCGGCGGGAGAACGGCAGGGTGGCCTGTCGCCTCCGGTCCTTGCCCTTCGTTTTCCCGGCGCCGTCGACGAGGGAGATCCGGCCCGCATTCACGACCGGAGCCGGCGTATTGCCGCTCTCGACTGTCGGGCCCATCATCGATGCCAGGGCGGCGTCGACCGTCGCTTGCGAGAAGGATCCGCTGGTCGGGACCGGGCTCGGCGTCCCGTTCGAGACGACGCCGGCCCCCGAGGCGGCTACCGCGGGGCCCGAATCCTGGGCGATCGTCGCCAGATCCAGAGCCGTCGGCGACCGGCGGACGCCAAGCCCCAGAGCGATGTCCATGAGATCGCCGGGCTGGTTGTTGTCGGCCAGCCCGAGGACATGGCCCAGCTCGTGCTCGAGTACGGTCAAGAGATCGACGTCAGTGACGGCCGGGCTCCCGGGCACGGCCAGCGCCTCGCTGTCCGCACCGGCCGGGCCGAATGCCGGACTCGAGCTGCTGACTGCGCCCACGTACCAGTTGTTGCCCGCGGCGGTCTGATTGATTGTGATCGCGCCGGCCGCTTCCAGGCCCAGGATGCCCGCGCCAAGTTGCCCACCTGGACCTGCACGTCCTCGAGCTGTTGCACGCCGGCCGCACCCAGGCCCGCGGCCTTCCAGGCATCGATCGCCTGGGGCAGCAAAGTTTGTACCTGCGCTTGCGTGATCGTGGCGACGCTTCCAGGCGACATTGCCGCGGCACCGGCGAACAATTGGAACTCGGGGAAATTCACCGGCTCGGTCGAGCCGACGGTGTGTCCCTTGGCGGTGATCGCCTCGAGCAAGTCCTTGCTGTTAACCGTCCCGTCGCCGTTCACGTCCGCATTCAGCAGTGAGCCTAACTGCCCTTCGGCATGATAAACGTTGTAGGCATCCGTGCCCGGGGTCGTGTAGGGCCCGCTCACCGTCTCGTCGCCGGTGGCCGATCCCAGCAACCGGAAGAAGGGCAACCAGATGGCCTGCCCATTGCTCGGGTTTCCGGTGGGGTCGATCCCCAGCGCGTACCAGCCGTCGCCGAAGCTAGTGGTCGGGCTGCCCGTCCCCTGCACACTGGTCTCGGTGAGGAGGCTGGTGATGCCTTTGGGTCCAAAGTTGATGTTGAGATCGTTGCCGATCAGGTTCACCGCCGCGGTTGTGCCGGTGTTGAAGAGATTGACCGTGCCGGCGGGCGTGCTGCTGGCCGTGAGGTTCCCGCCGTACCACATGAGTTCCACGAACGCGTTGGGATCACTGCCGGCCAGCCCGGCCGCCAGGTCTTGCAGGACCGAGGCGTACGACGACACGCCCTGGTTGAAGTTGACGTCGAGGTATTGAATGAACGAGCGTTCCGCGATGCCGTCTTCGATCTCGAAATTCTGTACCGCCAGCGGCGCCGAGCTGACCGTCACCTGCTGATCGACGGCGTTGTTGTCGCTGGCCGGGTTGTTGTTGGTGTCGCCCGCGTAGCTGACATTCCACTGGTAGGTGCCGGTGACGGTCCCGGTGGTCGGCAGCATGTATCCGCCGGCGGTGCTGCCCGACGTGGCGGTGTTGAAGCTCAGCGCACCGGCGTCGGACGCACCGCCCAGGCCGATCACGTCGGTGTAGACGGTCTGGTTGTTGTACACCAGGGTGACGGTCAGGCTGCCCGTCTCGTAGTAGCCGTTCGAGAGCGTAACCGTGTCGTTGAGGGTCGGTGCCGTCGTGCCGAGGGTCACGCTGGAGGCGCTGGGCGTGCCGCTCAGTGTCGGGTTGGCCGGGTTCACTTCCACCTGTCCAGTCGGGTCGTCGATGTCGCTGGTGTGGGCGTTGTTGGGATCGCCCGAGTAGCTGACGTTCCACTGGTAGCTCCCGGTGACGGTCCCGGTGGTCGGCAGGGTGTAGCCGGTCGGCGTCGAGTAGGTGCCGTCGCCGTCGACCGTGGTCACCGATTCCGTGTCCACCGTGGCACCGTTCGGCGCGATCAACGTAAAGGTGAGGGTACCGGTCTCTTCGTAGCCGCCGGTGAGCACGGCCGTGGCGGTCAGGACCGGCGGCGGCAGCGCGCCCAGCGTGACGTTGCCACTCGTCTCGGTGGTCACCGTCGGCTGCGGGTCGATGGTTTCGGACACCGTGTCGGAGAGGCTGCCGTTGTTCGTCACGGTGACCGTGATCGTCTTCGGTGCGGCGTTGGTGGCGTCACTGTAGTAGAAGTGCGCGATCGTGTACGTGCCGGGCGACGTCGCGGTCGGCTCGACCAGCTCCGGTACGGTTTGGCCGGCGCCGTTCACGTACTCGCTGCTGTCGTCAATGGTGCTCGTGGTGCCGTCGCCCCAGTTGATGCTCGCCGTATGAGTGCTGCCGAGGCCGGGGTCGGTGAACGATCCGGTGAGAATGAACGGAGTTCCCGGATGCGCCTCCTGCTCCTCGGGATCATTCGGGTAGAGCGTGGTCGGGTCGGTGTTCAGCACAAACGTGCCGCCGGGGAGCGCGCCGCCACCGGGGCCAGGTTATCGATCGTGGCGCTCACCTTGGCACTGCCCGTGGCGCCACCTTCGTCCGTCAGTTGGACGGTGATGGGGAAAGTGCCGAAGGTGAGGTAGGTGTGGGTGGCGGAGATCGTCCCCGTGGTCGGCGTCGTCGCATTGCCCGGTGTCACGGTGACGGTGCCGTCGCTGCTCGTGCCGTCGCCCCAGTCGATGAGGGCCGTGAACGACTTGGTCGTTCCGCCGTAGTTGAAGCCCAAGTCGGTGTAGGTGGCATCGAGGATGACCGGGCTTCCCTCGTTCCCGGTCAGGGTCTCGGAGGAGGGCGTCACCACCGGCGGCGCGTCGGTGACCTGGAAGCTGCCGGAGCCGGTGACCGTCCCGTTCCCGACGCTCACGGTCACCGTGTACGGCCCATCGCCGCTGTACTGGTGTAAACCGGTGACGGTGCCGGTGGTCGGCACCCCGGCGCTGCCGGGCGTCACGCTGATAGTGCCGGGGCTGCTCGTCCCATCGCCCCAGTTGATCGTGGTCGTGTAGGTTTCCTGCTCGCTATCATCGGGGAAGCCGGGGTCGGTGAACGTGGCGTTGACGTTCACCGGCACGCCGACACCCGCCGCGACATTGGGCCCGGCATTGACCGTCGGCGCCACGCTGTCGACCGTGGCCTGGAGGGTGGTGCTGACCGCAGTGGAGTCCGGCTTCTGGACGGAGACGGTGACCGTGTAGACACCGGGTTGGCCGTAGTAGTGGTTGTCGAACACCTCTCCCTGGTCGGCCGGAGACGACGGGGCGCTGATGATCGGGTTGGTGTCGATCGTGCCGTCGCCCCAGTTGACCGTGGCCGTATAGGTGTTCGGGGCCGTGGGGTCGGTGAAGGCGTCCGCGAGGCTGACCAGGCCGCCCTCGTTGATCGTTTGGTCCGGGACCATCGAGAGGGTCAAGGCCGGATTCTGCACCGTCACCTGGAACGATTTGGAAGCCGTGCCGCCATCCTCGTCGCTGACGGCGACGGTCACCGTGTAGGTCCCCGCCGTGGTGTAGATGTGGGTCCCCGATACGCTCCCCGTGGTCGGGACGGGACTCGTGTTCGTGGTGGCGACCTCGCCCGGGGTGACGTCGGGGTTCGCGCTGGTGCCGTCGCCCCAGGCGATGCTCGCCGTGACGACGGTCTCCTCGGGATCGCTGAAGGTGACATCGTTGAGCGCGACGCCCGCGTTGATGTTGACCGTCTTGTCGCTGTCGATCGTGAGGATCGTGGGCGGCTGGTCGGCGATCGTCACGTCGATGATGTAGTCGGTGGACAATCCATACTCGTCCGTGATCTGGCCGCGGACCACCAGCGTGCCGGGCTGGTAGAGATAGGTCGAGTTGATGGGGTAGCTCGAGCTCGGGCTGTTGGTCAACTGGAAGGTGCCGGTATTGCCGACGTCGTAGCTGTAGAGGAAGCCGCTTGTCTGCACGGGCGACGTCGGTTTGCCGAAGCTGACGATGCCGGTGCCCCCGGCCGTGGCCGTGCCGCTGAACGGGGCGGTCGGCGCGAGGTCGTTGACGGTGAGCGTGGTCGAGGGCGAGGTCAGGTATCCTGCGGCGACCTGGGACGTGGGATACAGGGCCCGGACGGTCACGTCGGCAAACGTGCCTACGCCGCCCGTCCAGTATACGCTGTTGGTGATGCCGTCGGCCTCGAGTTGCGACCAGGTGAGGGTCAAGGTGGCTGTCGAGGTCCCGTTGCCGTTGGAGACGAAGTTGGCACTGGGCTCGCTGCTGTAGGTCTGGTTGCCCAGCAGGTCCCACACGGCCGTGGTGGGGGAGCCGTGGGCGGTGGCCGTCAGGGTGAGGCTTTGGCCCGCGTTGATGGTGTAGGGGCCGCCGGCGCTCACGCTCGGCTCGTTCGCAGGCGGGCTCGTGTTCACAACCACGGAGACGTTCTGGCTGTTGGAGGAGGCGCTGGCGCCGTTGACATCCGTGACGATGGCGGTCACCGTGTCGGTCCCCACGCTGGTGTAGACGTGCGTGGCCGTGGTCGCGGCGCTGGGCAGCGTCGTGGTGGTGCCGTCGCCCCAGGCGATCGTCCAGCTTGCGGGCGCCTGGTCGCCGATGGTGGTCGTCGGCGCGAACGAGACGGTGTACGGCTCACCGACGTCGGCGGTGGGGCCTGCGGTGAGGATCGGGGCCGTGGCGGCGGCCTGGATGACCAGCGTCGCGTAGGTGTCGAAGGTGCCGCTGGTCGTGACGACCTGCATTCCGATGGTGTAGGTCCCGGCCTGTGTCAGGCCGAGCGCTTGCAGTTGCGCCCAGGTGAAGGTGGGCGTCACGGTGACCTTGGTGCCCGACGAGACCGGGGGATTGAATGTGGCTACGGCTTCGCCGTAGGTGCCGGAGCCGTTGAGGTCCCAGGAGATGGCGAGCAACTGCGAGTTGGTCCCCGCCTTGGCGCTGCCGTCGAGGGGTAGGGATTGGCCTTCGGTGATGGTGTACGTTCCCCCGGTCGTGGCGGTCGCCCCCACGCCCCCGGCACTGGCCGTCGGCCCCACGAACACGGGGGCGAAGTTGAAGTTCGTGTAGGTCACCGTGGCGACGGTGGGGGTGGAGAGGGTGATGGTGGCGGAGTTGGGGGAGGTGGCCGTCTGCGGGGGGGTATTGGGCGGCTCGAGGGTCCCGTCGTAGGTCGTGGTGATCGGCTCGGAGGTCCCATTGTAGTTGGAATTGTACAAGAGGGTGTTGGAGCCCGGGCCCCCGTTGAGGGAGATATTGTCCGAGGCAACCAGGTCGCTGCCTTCCACCTGGGCGGTGTCGTTGCCCCCCAGCGTGGCCGTGAAGGAGTCGTTGGCGTCGTTCGCCGGGTTTCCGTCCAGCATGAGGGAGTCGCCGGCCTGCGTGCTGGTGGCCTCGGTGATGTTGTACGTGTGGTGGGGCTGATCGGCATAGACCGAGACCTGGTTGACCTCGGTGCCGGTATTCACTTTGATGGTCTGTGCCGCCGCCGTCTGGTCCGGCTCCGGCACATCGAGCAGGTTGATCGTGTTGCTGCCGTTGCCGGTGTCGATGTTCAGGCTGGCCACGGTGGGATCCTGGATCATGCTGACGGTGCTGCCGGCGTCGCCCGTGGTCAACGTCACGGCGCTCATCGCCGTGCTCGCCGGGCTCCCCTGCGCGTTGAACAGCACCTCGAACGCCCGCGCCGTCGGGACGGCCGTGGCGCCGTTCACCGAAGTCGCCGTGCCGGGATTCGTGGCCAGCGCGTAGGTAAAGCTGGTCGGGGTGGCCGACGTGACCGTGAACGTGCCGTCATAGCCGGTCGGCGTGATGCCGCTGATGGTGACCGGCTGGTCGGTCAGGAAGTCATTGTCCGCGGTGATCGTAACCGTATCGTTCGACCAGCTCGCGTTCGTGATGACCACCGGCGGCACCAGGTTGAATTCGGCGATGCCGCCGCCGTTAACGCCCAGGCCCTGCTGCGAGGTGACATAGACGACGCCCGTCTCGCTGCTGACCGCGATGCCGTCCGGGTCCTGGAGGCTCTGGGTCCCCTGCAACACCTGGACGAGTTGGAGCGTCCCGTTGGACTGCCGCTGGAAGACCGCCAGCGAGTTCGCCTGGCCGGTCACGTAGACGTACCTGTCATCGTCGGAAAGGGCAACACCGTCGGCGCCCACCAGCCCACTCACGCCCTGGACACCCTGCTGGAGCGTCTGGAGCCACGTGAAGGTGTTCTTGCTGAGGTCGCGCTGGAAGACGGCGAGCGTCTGGCCCGTCTCGCCGGTGACGTACACGTACTGGTCGTCGTGACTGACGGCGACCGCGCTGGCACCTTCGAGACCGTCCGCACTTCCGCTGAATGATGCAACGGGTGCGGCCGACAGGTTCGACGGGTTGAGCACCACGAAGGCGTTGTTCGACTGGCTGATGGCAAAGAGGTCCTTGCCATCCTGGCTGATCGCCAGGTCGGTGACCGCGCCGAGTCCCGCCGGCTGGTAGAGCGAGCTGGGGTTGCTGAGCGACCCGTTGGAGCCGCGCGTGAAGGTCTCGAGCCCGCCTGATCTGGCCAGGATGGCCTGGGTGCCGGCGGCGTTGATCACCAGGGCGCCGGTGACGTTGGTCCCCGAGACGGGTTGCAGAAGCGTGAGGGCGCCGGTCGTGGTGTTGCGGGTGAAGACGGCCACGTCACCGGCGCCGGGCTCGGTGACGTAGACGTTCTGCCCGTCGGGGCTGACGACGACCTGGCTGGCCGTGGTCAGGTCGCTGACGGCGATGGTCTGCCGCTGGCTGAGATTGTCGCTGTTGGCCACGACGAGCACGTTGTCCGTCACGCTGAGGGCGTAGACGTTGTTGCCATCGGGGCTGACGGTGACGGCCTGCAGGCCGGGCAACTGGAGGCCGGCGGTCTGCGTGCCGAAGGGCACGGTGATGTCCTGGCCGGTGGGGATGCTGCTCGACGGCGGCACCGCGAGTGTCTCATTCGAGATGTCGGCGACCGATCCGCCGAGAGCGGCGCTCACGGATAGGCTTCCGGTCGAGGGGACCAGGATGGCAAAGATGCCGCCAGCCGGAATGGCCTGGATGGTCCCGCTTCTATTGTTGGCCATACTGTCGTAGGCCAGGGCCTGCTCGGCGGGGGTGGCGCTGCCTTCGGCCACGCCCAACTGCGGTGCGGCCAGGGTCAGGTTCGTCAGGTTGACGAAGAGGAGCAGGTCGTAGCCGGTAAACTGGTCGGCGTTTCTCGGGATCTGCTCGCGGACCACGGCCGCCAGGGCGTTTGTCGGGGCTTTGCTGATGGCATATTCCAGAGCCCCGCCGGAGTCCGTCAAGGCGCTGTAGAGACTGGAACTGGGATCGACGAGACCGTAGGTTTGGGCGCCACCTTCGAGGCCGACAATCAGCGGTGTAGCCGGGGATCCCGCGATGAAGGGGTTGGTGCCGGTCACGCCCGTGGTAGTGTAGGGGGTGTTGTTGTGGACGCCCGTTAGGATGGGGGTCACCGAGGCAAGCGGGGTATTGCTGCCGATGAGGAGTTGGCCGTTCTCTCCAGCCGTGCCGCCCGTGCCGCCGGACGTGTTGACCGTAGCGCCCGCGGCGTAGACCACGGAGCCGTCCAATTCGATGGTGCCGCCGGCCCCGCCGCCGCCGGTCCCGCCGGTGCCGCCGGTCCCGCCAGTGCCGCCGGTGCCGCCGGTGCCGCCGGTCCCGCCGCCGCCGCCGCCGGTGCTGCTGCCGCTATTACCAGCCTGACCGTTGTTCGAGGAATTCCCAGGTTGGCCGCCGCCCAGGCCCCCGTTTGTATTCGAATTCACTGCGTCCTGGCCGAGGCCGCCGCCGGTGCCGGCAGTACCGCCGGTGCCGCCGGTGCCGCCGGTGCCGCCAGTCCCACCGCCGCCCTTGGCTTCCAGGGTTGTGCTGCCGGCGTTGAGGTAGATGCTCCCTTCCGCGACGATCGCGAAGGCACCGCCGCCGCCGCCGCCCGCGCCGCCGATCCCGCCGATTCCGCCGTAGCCGCCGGAGCCGCCGGAACCGCCGTAGCCGCCGAAGCCGCCCGACTTACCGTCGTATCCGCCGCCGCCGCCGCCCCCGGCACCACCGCCGCCGCCGGCGCCGCCGCCTTGCCCGCCGCCGCCGCCGCCGCCGGCGCCGCCGCCGCCGCCCCCGGTGATGACCAGCAGATTGTTGTTGTACAAGATCTCACCACCGGAGCCGGCGACGCCCGTCTTGCCCGCGTTCGAACTCCCGCTCGCGCCCGCGTCGCCGCCGTCGCCGCCGGTGCCGCCATCGCCCTTGGCAGCTCCCCCCCTGCCGCCGGTCCCACCGTCGCCGCCGTTCCCGCCGTCGGGCCCGCTGCCGCCTGCACCGCCGCTGCCGCCTGCACCGCCGCCGCTCCCATTGATGCCCGCGGTCCCCGAGTTCCCCCACGTCCCGGTGCCGCCAGCGGTTCCGGAAGTGCCGGTCGACCCGGGACCGCCAGGGCCGCCGCTGGTCTGATTACTGCCTCCGATGCCGGCCCCGCCGGGCACGCCGCCCAAGCCGGCGCCGGCGTACGTGTCGCCGGGTAAGTCGAGGTAGAAGTTGCCTACCGTCTGCGTCGCACCATTGTTGCTGGAGGCGGAAAACCCGACCCAAGCCTCCGAGGGCATGAAAGCGGCAGCGCCAGGGTAGTCCTCAAAAGCTGTCGCGCCGGTGTGCAGATCCGTCAAGGTTTCGGTGAGTTCGTAATTGTAACCGCCGTTCGGATCGTAAGTAATCGTCACCTCTATCGGATCGCCGCTGTTCAGGAAGCTAACGGGGTGATAGTTCGGGCCGTAGTAGTTGCTGCTATTGATCGTGCCGTTCACATCCAGGAGGGTGCCAACGCCACCGGGTGCGCTGGGGTCGATGTTCAAAGCAACTGCTTCGCTGTTTGTGACTCCGTTGTAGCCCAGGTCGGTGCCACCACGACCCAGGGCACTGATGCTGTCGTCTTGCACGACGAAAGCCAGGCCGGTGTTGATACGGGCGCCCGAGGCGGTGTAGGTGAGAGTCGCCGTAAAGCCCTTGGTCGTGTTGATCAGGTTCGTGTAATACGCCGAGTTCCACTCACCCCCGCCGTTCGTCAATGTCAGTAAATCGTTGGAGATGGAGGATTGGTTCCCTCTGAGATACCAGCCGTCGCTGACCGTCGTGTTCCCGCTCGCGGGAGGGACAGTGGTAAAGCCAGAGATCGACGGGGAGGCGCTGGCAGACGGGACGACGGCGGTGAAGGTGAAGTTGGTGATCGTCTGCGTCGAGGTCTGGGAGCCGGTGGCACCGGTAAACCCGACGTAGGCATATGAGGGCATGCTCACAGAATTATAGGCGAAACTCTTCGTCTCGGCGGGATCATACGGGTCCGTCAAGGTTTCGATGAGGCTGGACGCGGACGCATCGTAAGTAATCGTCACCTGAGTCGGACCGTTGATGGTCAGGTTCACCGGGCTGGCGGCGTAATAAGTACCGATCGAGCCGTTCGTACCCAGGGCGGTGCCGCCGCCATTGGAGGTGTCATTGAACAAGCTCAGGGCAATGGCCACGCTGTTGCCGATTCCGCTGTAGCCAAGGCCGCTGCCACTGCCGCCCAGGGCACCGTCTCCGCCGCTGGAGTCTTGCACGACGAACGCCACGCCGTTGGCGGCCTGGTTGCCCGAGGGTGTATAGGTGAAAGTCGCCGTAAAGCCGTTAGTCGTGGTGACCGGGGTCGTGTAAAACGCCGAACTGGCCTGGTTCTTGGCGTTCGTGGTCAATGTCAGGGAACCGTTGCCGATGCTGGCAGCCCCCTTGGAGTTATTGTTGACCTGCCAGCCGTTGTTGGTTGGAAAGCCAGACATCGTCGGGGGAGCGCTGAGAGACGGGACGACGGTGGTGAAGGTGAAGTTGCTGATCGTCTGCGTCGAGGTCTGGGAGCCGGTGGCACCGGTAAACCCGACGAAGGCGGCCGCCGGCATGCTCACGGAATCATAGGCGAAACTCTGCGACTCGGAGTTACTCGTATCCTTCAAGGTTTCCACGAGTTCGGAGGTGGGCGCATAGTAAGTAATCGTCACCTGAATCGGATCGCCTCTGGTCAGGCTCACCGGGCTGACGGAGGAATAGCTACCGATCGAGCCGTTCGTACCCAGGGCGGTGCCGCCATTGGGAGTGTCGTTGAACAGGCTCAGGGCAACCGCCACACTGTCGCCGCTGATTCCGTTGTAGCCCAGGTCGCTGCCGGAATTGCCCAGGGCGTCGTCTCCTTTGCTGGAGTCGTCTTGCAGGACGAAGGCCACGCCGTTAGCGGCCTGTTTGCCCGAGGCGGTGTAGGTGAAAGTCGCCGTAAAGCCGTTGCTCGTGGCGACTGGGGTCGTGTAGAACGCCGAACTGGCCTGGTTCTTGGCGTTCGTGGTCAATGTCAGGGAACCGTTGCCGATGCTGGCGGCCCCCTTGTTGTTATTGTTGACCTGCCACCCGTCACTGGTGGTAAAGCCGGTGACCGACGAACTGACGACGCCGACGACCCCGGCGCCGCCGACACCGCCGGCGCTGCCGCTGCCGCCGACGCCGCCTCCTCCCTCGGTGGTGAAGCTGACGTTGCTGATCCTTTGCGTCGCGGTGGCACCGCCGGTTGCGCCGGTAAATCCGAGGTAAGCCTCCGAGGGCATGGTCACGCCCACGTTCTCGGAACTGAATGTCTGGCCGGTGGTCAGATCCTTCAAGGTTTCGTAAAGAAAGGTCGTGGACGCATCGTAAGTAATCGTCACCTGAATCGGATCGCCGCTCGCCAGGTTCACCGGGCTGACGGATTGATATGGGCCACCGATCGTGCCGTTCGTATCCAGCCAGGTGCCAGAGCCACCGTACAGGTTCAGGGCAACCGCCACGCTGTCGCCGATCCCGCTGTAGCCCAAGCCGCTGCCATCACCACCCAGCGCATCGTCTCCGCTGCTGGAGTCTTGCACGACGAATGCCACGCCGTTGGCGGGGTTGCTGTTCGGCAAGGCGGTGTAGGTGAAGGTCGCCGTAAAGCCTTTGGTCATGCTGACTGGGGTCGTGTAAAATGCCGAACCGGCCTGGTCCGTTTGGTTGCCGGTCAATGTCAGGGTATTGCTGGCGATTTCGGCGCTCCCGTTGAGCTGCCAGTCGCTGCTATTGCCAAAGCCGGTGAGCGTCGCACCAACACCGCCGGCGCCGCCGCCCGGCCCCGGTTGAGTGCCGACCGCATTGACGTCGAAGGTGACGCCCGTGCCGACGTTGACGTTATCGAGGGCGTAGAGCTGGATGCCCAGGCTCCCCGTTCCGGTGACGGTCGAGCCGGCCGGGATATCCAGGTCGCCCTCGAAAGTAAACTCCCTCACCGTGCCGTTATCGATGGACGATACGGTGAAGACCGTGCCGTTGAATTTGCCGCCGCTGGACAACGTGGTGCCACCCACGCTGATGGTCCCGGCACTCGAGTTGATGACGATTGTCTGTGACGATGTGGGCATCGTGCCCGCAACCGGGTTGATCGACGGCGTGCTAGCGGTCGTGGGCGCGAGCGTCTCGGTCACGACGAGGTTGGTGGTCAGCAGGCTGCCGGGGTTCCATGTCACGGATTCCAGACCGCTGAAGCGGTTCGGCAATGGGAACGTCTGGAGGCCGTTGGTCACCGAAGCGGTGAGCGTCTGCGAGACCGTCTGGCCGTCCGCGGTCGTGCCGGTCAGCGTGGTCGATCCGTTGCCGATGAGCGAGATCGAGTACAGCGAGAACAATCCGCCGTCACTGGCGGTCAGCGTGAACGGCGTGGCCGGACTCGCCGTCGCGGCCACGGCCGAGGTGATGGTGTCATTGGGGCCCAGGTCGCCCGCGACCGTGAAGCCGTCCTGGGAGTAGCTGGTGGCGTTGCCCGTCAGATTGGCGAAGTTGATGATTCCGGACCCGCTGAAGTTGGCGTAGCTGCTGGACGGCCCCGACTCCAGCACGTTTTGTCCCTGCACCAGCGTCACGTTGTTGCCGTTGAAGGTGCCGGTCACCGGGCCGGCGTCGGCCAGCACGTTCAGCGTATTCGCGGACGAGGTACCGCCCTCGATCTGAACGTCGTTGGCCCCGTTGAGAGGCAGCAGCGGGGAGTAGGCGGCCGACTGGCCGGTTCCCGTGGCGTAGCCAAGGGTGTTACCGTTGTTCACTTCCCAGTTGACTGCCGCGGTGTTGGCGGTGTTGTTGACGACCACGTCCGCGATCGACTCGAACGAGAGGTTGAGCAGGTCCGAGTCGTTGCCGTTGGCCGGATCGTCCGGAATGAAGACGTTGACGGTGCTCCGGCCCGAGCCGCCATTCAGGACCATGCCTCCGCCAGTTGACCCACCGACGTGGTAGACGTTGAAGGTGTCGTCGCCGCCATTGCCGGTGGCCATGACCTCCAGCGTCGGTACCGAGGTGGTCAAGGAAAGTGTGTCGTCGGCGCTGCCTTCCTCGAGATCGACTTCCGTAAGACCGCTGAAAGTCACCGGGCCGATCGGACCGAAGCCGGTCACCTCGGTGGCGGTCGCTGACGTGTCGGCCAGCGTGGCGTCGGTGGCGTTGGAGTCCATGGTGTCGTTGAGAATCAGCTCGTTCCCCGTCCCGCCGCTGCCCGTAACGGACACGGGGGCGGCTGAGGTCATTAACGTGATCTTATTATTATTACTGGTTCCGGCGTTGATGGCGACGCTGGCGGTGGCAGCGACGGACGTGCTCTCGACGGTGAACTGCTGGCCGGAGGCGGTGGCGGCATTGCCCAGATCGACGGTCAGCAGGTTGATGCCGTAGAACTCGAAGCTGCCATTCCCACCAAGGCCGGCGACCGAGTCGTACGGCGCGGTCGCGGCCGGCTCCAGGTAGCCCTGGGTCACATCACCCTGCCAATCCTCGAGGCTCAGAGCGTCCCCGTCGCCCGCGGTGCCGGTGACCTCGATGGGACTCAGGAAGGTCGGATTGGTGCCGCCCATGTTCTCCACGATGGTGAAGCTGGCCGTCACCCCGCTACCGAGGTTGATGGCGGCCGCGGCGCCGCCCACGTAGACGTTATCGTTGGCCGCGTTGGCCTGGATCTTGGTGGGGACCTGCGACCCCAGAAGGGTGACGCTTGAATTGGCGCCAGGCACCACGATGCTCAACGAAGTAGTGCTGCCGGCGTACTGAAGCTGCAAACCGGCGCTGATGAGGTCACCGGCGGATTGGGCGGTGGGCAGGCTGCTGTCGGTCACGTCCCCAGCCGGAGCGGCCACGATCGTGTCGCTGCCGGAGGCCGTGCCCGTTACCGAGACGGGATTGGGTCCGCTGCCGCCGGTAAAGAAGACCGGGGCGTTGGCGCTGTTGTTGGCCGTGATGTTGAGCGTGTCGCTGCCGCTGCCTTGGAGGATCGTGCCGAGGCCGGCCACGGTACCCGACACGTTGAAGGTGTCGTTGCCGGCGAGCGACTCGACCGTCAGGGTGTCGATATTGCTATAGGTGACGGTCTCGACGCCTTGGAGCATGACCGCGGTGGCCGTGATGTTGAAGGTGTCGTTGCCGGCGGTCCCGGGGATGTAGAGCGAGCTGTTCGAGCCGACGCCGTTGGCGAGCAGCGGCATTTTGGGCTGCAACTGGTCGAGGTCGATGGTGTTGCCGTTGATGACGATCCCGCTCTTCGCGGGATTCACGGTCAAGAAGCTACCCGGCTCGAGCGTCACGTTGCCCGTCGCCGACAGGGTCACCGACGAGTTGGTGCTTTTCACCGTGGCGCCGCCCTGGACAGCGATGGACGCCGCCGAGAGCGCAATGGCCCCTGGCGCCAGGACCTCGTTGCTCACCGTGAGCGCGCCGGCAGCGAGCAGGCTAACCGATGCCCCGGCCAGGCCCCCGACTGGAACGCCGCTGACCATCAGGGCGGCCGTGGCAATGCTGTCGATGAACAGGGCGCCCGCGCCGGCATTCGCCAGCAATTCGGCGACGTTGACGATCAGGTCGAGCATCTCCGTGCCGATCCCCGATTCGGCGGTCAGGTCGGCGAGCCCGGTGGTTTCGACGTTGTCCGCGGGGCCGCCGCTGGGTCGGCCATCGCGGATCGCGCCGACGGACGACGTGAGCGCGATGGTTCCGCCGCCCGTCGATTGGACCTGGTTGAGCGACAGGCTGCCCGCAATCTGATCGAGGGTGATCGAGCCGGCGGCGGTCGCCGTGACGGTGCCTGAGGCGGAGTGTGCGGAGTCGATGTTCAGCGCGGTGCCCGCGCCGATGGTGGTATCGGCCGTCAGAGTGATGTTGTTGGCGGTGACGTTGCTGCCGCCGCCGGTCCGGGCGTTCTCGATCGCGCCGTCGGTGGACGTCAGGCTGACGTCGCCCAGGACCGACAGGATCGAGCCGATGAGCAGGTTGCCCGAACCCGTGAAGTTCAGGTTGACGGCCGTGCTGTTGCCGGCGTTGGCATTCAAGTGAGTGCCGGCCGACACGCCGCTAAAGTTCCAGGTGCTGGCCTGTGGAGTGGTCGTGTTGCCCTGCTGCCGCTCGCCGTCCTCGATCGTCAGGTTGATCGCCTGGCCGGCCGCCAGCACCTGGCCGGCCAGCTCCGTCTCGTTGACGATCAGGGCCGAGCTGGTCAGGTTGAGCGCCGATAGGCTGAGGTAGTCGTTGATGGCGGCGCCGGCGCTGAAGGTCGGCGCCCCGAAGGACGATTCGATCAGTTCGACGTTGATCGGATCGGTCGCGGTGCCGATCGACGCCGACATGCTGGTCAGCGCCACCTGCTGCGATTCGATGAGCTGGCCGCTGCCGATGGAGAGGATATTGCCCCCGGTGTTCGTCACCGTGGTGCTGCCGTCGCGGTTGTCGATGATCCCGGTCAGCAGGATGTCGGAGTTGCTGGTGTTCGTGATCGTGACGGGCGTACCGCCGACGTTGGAGAGTCCGGTCGTATACTTGAACGAGGAATTGACGGGGTTGACCGACAGGTTGACCTGCTGCGACGGATTCAGGACGCTGATGCTCGAAACCACCAGTGCCTTGGGCGAGGCGTTGGTGAGGGAGACGGCCCCGATGCCCTTGTCGAACTCGAAGGTCGCGTTGCCGGTGATGCTTTCCGTGTTGCTGCCGGTGACGCCCTTGGCAACCGGGTTGCTGACGGCGGTCAGCGCGGCGGTGCCGTTCATGGAGTTGGTGATCGGGTTGACCTCGATCTGGTTGGAGGTCTGGGTGAACGTGACGCCGCTTTGCTGGATCACCTGCCCATTACTGCCGATGTCCAGGATGGCGCTGGCGCCGGCGATGAAGACGTTGGCGTTGAAGTCGATGGTCCCCTCGTTGACCGGCTGCGATGGCTTTTGGGTGCTGCCGCCGAAGTCGATGAACGCCGTGGTCCGTTTGGCCTTGGTTGTCAGCACCGGGCCGGGGTTATCGGCGGTGACCTGGAGGTTTGATGTCCGCATGGTCGTGGTCGGAGGACCGGCCGAGACCTCGACGTCGGCATCAGTCGAGACGGTGTTGACGGCGCCGGCATCCGTAACGCCGGCAAACGCGGAGGAGTCGCCGTAGCCGATCGCGGTGTCATGGGGCGTGCCGACGTCGGCCGTGAGCTGTAGCTCGTCCGGCCCGTTGAGCGTGACGCCCGGCTCCACGTTCACATCGGAGTTATAATCCTGCGTGACGTTGGCGTTGCCAACGTCGTGGACCCCGAAGGCACTCCCCTTGCCCGTCGCGTTGGCCTCCGAGCTGTTGCCGTTCGTCAACTGGAAGCTGGCCGGGGTGGCGTTGATCACGTAATAGATGTTTCCGGGCGTCAGTCCGCCGATGGCGGTCCCCAGCGGGATGTAGAGCACCTCCTCGCCGTTGGAGAAGTTGTTGGGGGTAGAGATGATGGAGTTACTGATGTCCTGGGGGGAGACATCCAGCGGGAACCCCAGAGCGAGGAAGACCTGTCCGCCCGTGGCTTTGGTGGCGTCCAGGGAGATGGCGCCCGGGGTGGCCAAGATTCGCAAATCCCCGCCGGCATCCAGGTTGGCGCCGCCCTGAATCGTCGTCGTGGCGTTGACTCCGGGGGTGTTGCCGTTGACACTGTTGGCGCCGTTGGTGGTCGCGGTGGCCTCGCTGCTCACGCCGAGGCCGGCTCCGTCGGTGCTCGCGAGGGCCGAATCCGTGACGTCCTGGCTCGACTGGATGAGGATGTTCCCCCCCGCCGTGATCTGCGACGAGGCGCCGACCTGCGTGGCCACATTGTCGTCGGTCGTCACGGTCGTGGTGGCGCCGGCGATATCAACGACTCCTCCGCCCGTCGAATCGGACGAGCCGAGCACGTTACGGGAGGACGTGGCCTGGAGGGTGAAATTGCCGCCGGGCGTGTTGATGATGTCCCCGCTGCCGACGGTCGCATTGTTGGTGTTGGCGAGGTTGATCGTGGCGCTCCCACTGCCCACCCCGACAAAGCCGCCGCCGCTGTTGCTGCCATCCGCGGAAGCGTTGGCATAGGACGTGGACGTGATGATGATGTCGCCATTGGCCGTCAGGTTCGTACTGTCGCCCACCGACGTGTTGACGGTCGGGTACGAGGTGACTGTGGCCGTCGCACCGCCGACGTTGACCGCGCCGCCGCCCGAGCTGATCGCATTCGCGACCGCCTCGCCGGAGGCGGACGAGGCGTTCAGCAGGGCGCCGGCGCCGCCCACGCCCACGAGGCGGTACGTCCCGCTGGCACCAGCCGGGGTCAACGGGAAGACCAGGTCCTGGGTGCCGGAACCCGCCGACGTGAAGGCGATCCCTTCCATGCCGATCGTAGACGTCCCGGTGAGGCCGGTGGCGTTCAGGGCGAGTGGCGCTGCCGGTCGGGGTTTTCGCCAACTGGAAGCTGCTCCCGGTGTCGTTGATCACGTAATAGGTGTTGCCGGACACCAGGCCGCCGATCGGTTGGTCGTCCACCGGTGTGAAGAGTTGGTCGCCCGTTGTGTTGGTCGTGGTGAGGGTTATGGGGCTGCCATTGGTGCCCGACACTGGAGGGGTGGCCGACAGTTGGAACTCGTTGGAGGCGACGGCGATCACGTAATAGGTGGTTCCGGACGTCAGGCCGCCGATCGCGGTCGTCCCCGACGCCAGGCTGTAGACCACCGCATCGCCGTTGTTGAAGCCGTCGGGGATGGGCTTGCCCTTGCTGTCGTCCCCGAGGTAGATGGAATTAGCATCCTTAGCTTTGGTGTTGTTGATCTCCCCGGCGACCACTTCCAGCGGGGCCGGCGCATTGTAGGTGACCGCCTGGCCGTCGCTGAACCCCGAGAGATTGATCGTGTTGTTGCTGACCGTCGTGGACGGGTTGAAGGAGGTCGGGGTCGGGAGGGTACCCAGGTTCGCGAGCTTGATGGTGTCCGAATTGATCACGATGACCTGGTAAGTGGCGCCGGGCGTCAGGCCGCCGATCGGGGTGCCGCCGTTGGGGTCGTAGACGACCTCGTCGCCGGTTTGCAGATCGTCGGCGTTGGGGATTGTGATCGTGTCATTGGTCACATTGGCGGGGGCATCATAGTCATTGACGGCGGTGGCGGCGTCGAAGGTCACCCCAAACTCCACCGTGCTCGAGCTCACCGCGATGACGGGATAGAGGCGCCCATCGGTGAGGCCGAGGCTGGCCGAGTTGCCGTTCTGGTCGTAGGTGACCGTAGAGCCGGTCACGAGTCCGATGTTGAGCGGGAAGTTGATCGCGTTGTTACTGACCTCGGATGGCGTGAAGGAGCCGTCGGACACCGGGGCCGGCGGCGCGCCGTAGTTCGAATTCACGGTGATGCTGCCGCCCGCCACGATGGTCGCCCCAGGTGCGAAGAACTGTCCGACCGTGGCGTTGGTGGCGTTTAGGGCGAGGGCGCCGCCGCCTGACTTGGCCGCCAACTGGAAGCTGGTCGCGGTGGCGTTGATCACGTAATAGGTGGTTCCGGGCGTCAGTCCGACGATGGCGCTCGCCCCCGGCGCCAGACTGTAGCCTACCCCCTCGCCGTTGCTGAAGTTGTTGGCGAGGGTGATGATCGAGTTACTGATGTCCTGGGGGGAGACCTCCAGCGCGCTTGCGCCGCCGGATGAAGCGATGTAGGTGTTGATGGTGGGCGTCACGGTGGTGGTGGCCTTGGACGCACTGACATCGACGATCCCGCCGCTGGCCCCGTTCGAGGTCGCGTTCCCGCCGGTTGTAGACGTGGACTGGACGGTCACGTTGCCGGTCACATTCACCATCGAGCCACTGCTGACGCAGGCGTTCAAGGTCGGAGTGGTCGTGGAGGTGGAACTGCCGCCGCTGTCGCTGAAGATCCCGCCGCCGCTCAGGTTCACATCGGCAGTGGAAGAATCCGAGCCGGTCGCTTGCACGTCCAGGCCCCCGTCCTGCTGCGCCGCCGTCCCCACGACGGCCCCGGCACCCGTGGTGCCGGCGGGGCGCCCGACGTAGGCGCTGTCCACGCCGTTGTCCGTGGCGGTCGCCGTGATGAACGCCACGTTCGCCACGATGCCGATGGAGAAGGTATTCGCAGTCGCCGTGACAAGGTTGGTGCCGGTGGCCGCGACCGTGACGATCCCGGGGGCCGACACCGTCGCGCCGCTGCCGATGTCGCTGGTGACCTTTGCCCCGGCGGTGGCCATGATGGTGGTCGCTTCGCCGCCTGCGAGCGAAACGCCGACGGCGGTGCCGCTGGCCTGGACTTTGGATGTGGGCTCCTCCGTGGCCTCAACCGTGACGGCCCCGCTGGTGGAAGTGACGGTTGCCCCGCTGTCGATGAACGCGCTCACGGTTGGTGTCATCTTCGCGGTGACATTGTCCACCCCGGCCGCCACCAGGCCCGCCGCGGCGCCCGCTTCCTTGGCCGTCACATCGTCGGAAGACTCGGCGTTGACCGTGATGCTCTGACTGTTCTGCATCTTCGAGTTGGCGCCGATGTACGCCTGCACGGTCGGCGTGTCGGTCGCGGTTTGGGTGAGGGTGCCGACGGCGATGGCCCCGACGGCCGTGTACTCAGAGTCCGACGTGGCGGTATTGTTGGCCGTGGCATCGATGTCGAATGCCGTGGTCGTGGCGGTCGTCGTCCCGCTCGCATACGCCTCGGTCGTGCCGTCGATCGTGGCTACCGAGGACACCTGAGCCAACGCGACGGTCCCTCCCACCGCGCTGCTGTCCACGGTCGGGGCGGCCGTGGACGTCGAGGCGGCCTGGACGAGCACCTCACTTCCACTGGCCGGGGCCGTCAGCGTGGCGTTGTTGACATACGCCTGTGTGATGGTGTCGATCGTCAGGTTGGATTCCGCTCCCGCGGCCGACGCCCCGGCGAGGGCGACCGTGATCGCCGTGACGGCGTTGTTGGTGGTGATCGACGGGTTCGAGTTGGCCAGGACCGCGATCGCAGGGATCGGAGGGTTGCTGGCAGGGTTGCCGCCATTGGCCTGCACCGTCGAGCCATCGATATACGCCGAAACCATCCCTCCTTCCGAGTCCTGGGCCTGAGACAGGCCGAAGGCGATGCCGAAAAAGCCCGCGGAGATGGAGGTGGCCACGATCTCGGCGGTTACGGTCGGCGCGTTTCCGGCACTGACCTGCACGGCGCCGGCTGCTTCCACGTCCGTCGAACTCGCGATGAAGGCGGAAACCTGCGAGGTAATGGTATTCGTCGAGCTGACGCCGGCCGTGCTGAAGGCGGCACTGATCGCGGAGCCGCCCGACACGGCGGACGCGGCGGCCGCGGCCGTCGCCGTGATGGAAGCCGTCTCCGAGGCCTCGACATCGAGATCGCCGGACTGCGTCGTCACCGGGGCCGCGGCGTTCTCGATATACGCCTCGACGTCGTTGCTGATGGTGGTGCTCGCGATCGTCGCGGCCACGCCGACCGAGAAACTCGCGCCGAGGGCGCCACGGCGAAGGCCACCGCCACCGACGCGGCGGTGGCGGTGATCGTCGATTGGTCCGTCGCCGTCACGCTGACGGACTTCGCTGTGATCCCGGTGGTGCTGCCGTCGCCGTCGATGTCGGCCTTGACCGTGGCGCCGATGCTGTTTTCCGTGTAGACGCCGGCCCCGCTCGCGGCCAGGCCGACCAGGCCGCCGCCGATGGCCGCGGACCCCGTCACCACCGTGGCGTTGATCGTCTGGCCCGAGGTGGCCGTCACAATGAAGGCCTGGGCCGCGTTGATGCTGGAGTCCTCGGCGGAGGCCTCGATCTGGAGCGACCCCTGGCTGCCGTCACTGTTGTAGCCGATGAAGTTCTCGGCTACGGCCGCACCGAGAGATGCGCCGGCCCCACCGACGCCGACGCCGACGCCGGCCGCGGCGGTCGTGATCGTTGCCTGGATGTTCGAGGTGTCCGTGGTGGTGACGCCGACGCCGGCGGCACTGGTCAGGCTGCTGCCGGAGACGCAAGCGTTATCGGTGCCGTTGATGACGTTGGTCGCCTCGGCGCCCGCGCCGGCGATGCCCGCGCCGACGAGGCCGCCCCCTACGGCCACCGAGGCGGCGGTGGAAGTCGCATGGATCGTGGCGTTCTCCTCGCTCATCACGGAGATGCCGACGGTCGTGGACGTGGTGTTGACCGTGGTGGCGTTCGCGAGGTACGCCTTGACGTCGTTGTCGATCGTGTTCGTCGCCAGCGACAGGCCGATGGAAACCGATACGGACAAACCGCCGCTGACGGAGAGTGCGAGGGACACCGCCCCGACGTTGGCGATGATGGTCGAGGTATCGCTGGCGCTGAAGGCGACACTTGCGGCGCCGATGCCGGCGCCGCTCCCGCTGCCGTCGCCGTCCTGATACGCCTGCGGGTCCACGGCGATCTCATTCTCGGCATAGGCGCCCGAGCCGCTGGCGGCCAACCCGGCGCCGAGGCCGCCCGCCACGGCCGCCGACAGGGCCAGCACCAGGGCGTCGATCGTCTGGTTCGAGGTCGCCGTCAGGGTGTAAGCCCCCTGGGCGGAAATGCTGGAGTCCTCGACGTAGGCCTTCACCTGCATCGGAGACGGATTGCCGTCGGCGTCGTAGCCGATGTAATTCTCGGCCACGGCCGCGCCGATGGACACGCCCACTCCGCCCGCGCCGATGCCGATACCGAGGCTGACCGCGGCGGCGATGATCTGGGCCGTGATCTGAGACGTATCGGTTCCGCTGAGGGCGATCGTGCTGGCGCTCGTGAGGTCGGTGTCGCTGACGTAGGCGTTGTCCTTGCCGAGGATGGCGTTGGTCGCCACGGCACCGGCGCCGCTGATGGCCACGCCGACGCCGAGGCTGCCGGCCACCGCCAGGGATGCCGCCGCCGAGACCACGTTGATGGAGGCGCTGTCCGAGGACGTCACGGAGATGCCGCCGGACGTGGTCGTGACGCCGCCGCTGATGTTGGCGAGGTACGCCTCCACGTCGTTATCGATCGTGTTCGTCGCCAGCGAGAGGCCGATGGAAGCCGATATGGACGCACCGCCGCTGAGGGAGACGGACAGCGCCACCGCCCCGACGTTGGCGGTGATGGACGAGGAACCGAAGCTCTCGGAGCCATGGCCCATCACGGGATTCGAAAGCGTGATGGTGCTGGTTCCGGACGGCGTGAAGAACTGGCCGCCCGAGGTGTAGGTGGTGTTAAGGGTCTGGGGGCTGCCACCCCGGGTGGCCGCCAGTTGGAACTCGTTGCCGTTGGAGCCGACGGGGATCACGTAATAGGTGGTTCCGGGCGTCAGGTTGCCGATGGCGGTCGCCCCGGCGCGAGGCTATAGACCACCGCCTCGCCGTTGGTGAAGTTGTCGGGGATGGGATGGCCCTTGGTGTCGGTTCCCAGGTTGATGGTCGAATTCATGACCTCCTGGGCGTTAAATTCCAGGGGGGTCGGGCTGATCGCTGTGATCGTGGTCCCGGGCTGGATGCCGGGTCCGCTGATGGGCTCCCCGACGTAGAGCCCCGACGTATTGCTGATGCCCGTGACCTGGTCGGTGTTGTTCACGGTGCCAGTGAAACCGCCGACCGAAGCCTCGCTGGCGCTGAACTTGACGCTGCCGGCCCTGATAACGGCGTTCGTTCCCGTGCCGACGCCGTTGTCCTGGTACGCCTGCGGGTCCACCGCGATCACATTCTCGGCATAGGCGCCCGAGCCGGCGACGGCCACCCCGGCGCCGATGCCGCCCGCCACGGCCGCCGACAGGGCCAGCACCAGCGCGTTGATGTCCTGATCCGAGGTCGCCGTCACTGTGTAAGCGCCATGGGGGGCGGAAATGCCGGAGTCCTCGACGTAGGCCTTCACCTGCAAAGGCTTGCTGTTGACGTTGGCCTGTTGCCACATCGAGGGATTCGAGTAGTCCTGTTCCAGCGCGGTGACCTGCTGCCACATCGCCGGGTCGGAGTACTTCTCGGTCGTCAGGTCCGGGTTGCTCAGCTTGGTGCTGCCTATGTACCGGTAGACCGAATCCGAGGTCACGCCGTCCGTGCCGGCCGGGACATAGACGCTCTGGCCTGGCTTGAGCTGGGTGGGGTTGTCGTTGCCGGCGGTGTAGGTGCCCGTGACGGTGATGGGTTGGGATCCCACGTACTTGTAGACGTCGCCGGCAAGGGCGCCGCTGGCGATCTTGACCGTGTCGCCGGGTTTGATGGTCAGGACGTTGTCGCTGGTCAGGTAAGTGGCGGAGACCGACGTGTCCACCGAGTTGCCGATGAAGTTGCGTGCCACGGACACGCCGATCGACGCGCCGACCCCGCCCGCGCCGACGCCGATACCGAGACTGACCGCGGCGGCGATGATGTTGGCCGTGATCTGAGACGCATCGGTGGCGTTGAGGGCGATCGTGCTCGCGCTCGTGAGGTTGGTGTCGCTGACGTAGGCGTTGTCGGTGCCCAGGATGGTGTTTTGCGCTTCGGCGCCGGCGCCGCTGATGGCCACGCCGACGCCGAGGCTGCCGGCCACCGACAATGCCGCCGCCGCCGAGAGCGCGTCGATGGTGGTGTTTTCTTTGGACATCACGGAGATGCCGCCGGACGTGGTCGTGACGCCGCCGCTGATGTTGGCGAAATACGCCTCGACGTCGTTGTCGATCGTGTTCGTCGCCAGCGACAGGCCAATGGCAATGGCTATGGCGCCGTCGCCGCCCAAGGAGAGGCCCAACGCCGCCGCACCGACGTTGGCGGTGATGGACGAGGTATCGCTGGCGCTGAGCGCGATACTGCCAGACGTGATGCCGGCGTTGGTTCCCGGGCTGACGACGTCGTTGTTCTGGTACGCCTGCGGGTCCACCGCGATCTCGTTCGCGGCATAGACGCCGGAGCCGGCGGCGGCCAACCCGACGTCGGAGCTGCCCGCGATGGCCGCCGACAGGGCCAGCACCAGGGCGTTGATGTCCTGATTCGAGGTCGCCGTCAGGGTGTAAGCCCCCTGGGCGGAAATGCCGGAGTCCTCGACATAGGCCTTCACCGGGATGGGCGTCAACGTGCCCTCCGAGTCGTAGCCGATGTAATTCTCGGCCACGGACGCGCCGATCGCCAACCCGATCCCGCCGCCGCCGAGGCCAATGCCGGCGCTGGCCGCGACGGAGAGGATCTCGGCCGTGATCTGAGACGCATCGGTGGCGCCGAGGGCGATCGTGCTCGCGCTCTGGAGGTTGCTGTCGCTCACGTAGGCGTTGTCGGTGCCCAGGATGACGTTGATGGCCGCGGCGCCGGCGCCGCTGATGGCCGCGGCGACGTCGCTGACGGCCACCGACAGCGACGCTGCGGCCGACCAGGCGTTGATGGTGGCGCTTTCCTTGGACATCACGGAGATGCCGCTGGGCGTGAACGTGGATGCGGACATGGTGGTCACGCCGCCGCTGACGTTGGCGAGGTACGCCTTGACGTCGTTGTCGATCGTGTTTTCCGCGATGGACAAGCCGATCGCCACCGCGACGGCCACGTCGCCGGACACCGAGGCAGCCACCGAGGCGGCCACCGCGTCGGCGGTGATGGTCGATGTGTCCGAGGCGCCGAAGCTGACGCTGCCGGCCGTGATGCCGGCGTTCGTTCCCGTGCCGCCGAAGTCGTTGTTCTGGTACGCCAGCACATCGGTCGAGATCGTGTTCGCGGTGTAGACACCCGATCCGCTGACGGCCCCGGCGTTTTCGTCACTGGCGGCCACCGCGACCGCAATCGCCGTCACCGTGGCGTTGATGTTCTGCTGGGAGTTGGCCGTGACCGTGTAGGTCGTGGTCGCGGTGACGCCCGAGTTGAGGACGTAGGCCTCCACCTGTAAGGGGTTGCCGTTCACGTTGACCAGTTTCCACAACTCGGAATTCGAGTAGTCCGATTCCAGCGCGGTGACCTGCTGCCACATCGTGGGGTCGGAGTACTTCTCGGTCGTCAGGTCCGGGTTGCTCAGCTTGGTGCTGCCTATGTACCGGTAGACCGAATCCGAGGTCACGCCGTCCGTGCCGGCCGGGACATAGACGCTCTGGCCTGGCTTGAGCTGGGTGGGGTTGTCGTTGCCGGCGGTGTAGGTGCCCGTGACGGTGATGGGTTGGGATCCCACGTACTTGTAGATGTCGCCGGCAAGGGCGCCGCTGGCGATCTTGACCGTGTCGCCGTAGTTGACGGTCAGGACGTTGTCGCTGGTCAGGTAATCGTAATCGGTGGTCGACGTGTCCACCGAGTTGCCGATGAAGTTGCGCGCCACGGCGATGCCGATCGCCGCCCCCACCGCATTACTGCTGGTGCTAATTCCGAGGCTGACGGCGACGGAGACGATCGTGGCCGTGATCTGGGAAGCGTCCGTGGCGTTGAGTGCGATGGACGTCGCGCTGCTGAGGTTGGTGTCGCTGACGTAGGCGTTGTCGGTGCCCAGGATCGTGTTTTGCGCTTCGGCGCCGGCGCCGCTGATGGCCACGCCCTTTCCGCTGCTGCTGAAGCTCGCCGACACCGCCGCCGCCGCCGAGACCGTGGAGATCGTGGCGCTCTCCGTGGACGTGATGGAGATGCCGCCGGAGGTGGCCGTGACGCTCGGGACGTTGGCGATGTACGCCTGGACGACGTTGTCGATCTCGTTCGTCGCCAGCGCCACGCCGATGGCAATCGCGGCGGCGTTGCCGCTGCTGCTGAGGGATGCGGCCAGCGACGCGGCCCCGGCCGTGGCCATGATGGACGACGTATCGCTGGCGTTGATGGAAACGCTGGCGGCCGTGACGGGGGTGGGGATGTTGAGCAGGTAGGACTCGATGTCCAGGGCAATCTGGTTGGCCGAGTACACGCCGGACCCGCCGAGGCTGTATGCATTACCTCCGGTGCTCCCCGCCACGGCGACGGAGCCGGCAACAACGGTGGAATCGATCTGCATCCCCGCCGTGCTGGCGTCGAGACTCAGGGCGCCGCCGGCCGACACGCTGGTGTTGTCCAGGTAGGCCCGGACCTCTGCCGGGTCCTTGGTGCCGTCCAGCTCGTAGCCGACCATGTTCTCGCTGAACGACGCGCCCACGGAGGCCGATGTACTGTTACCGCTCTGGCTGGCCGCCGCGCTGATCGCGACGGTGACGACGGTGGCCGTGATCTGGGTACTATCCTCCGCGTTCAGGCCGACATCCTGGCCGGCGGTAATGCTGCTATCCTGGCCGTAGGCGTTGACCTCGGTCAGCACGTCGTTCAGGCTGACAGCCCCGGCGCCGGAGATCGACGTGGAACTGCCGCTGCTGCTGTTGGAGACCGACGCCGAGATCGGACTGGCGGTCGCGCTGATCGTACCGGCCGCCATGGCGCAGATCTCCACGTCCCCATGCGTGGCATTCACCTTCGCACCGTCGATGTAGGCCGACACATCACTGGTGATCACGTTCACCGCTGCGGTGACGCTGATGGCGATCGTAGTACTGCTTGAGCTGCCGCCGCCGCTCCCGCTGCTGCCCGTGTTGACGGCCAGGGCGGCACCCGCGGCGGTGATGGTGAAGCTCCCGTTGGCGCTCGCCATGACTTCGACGTTCTGGAGCGCGTCAACCGTCGCATCCGGGGCGATGTATGCCCGGACGTCCTCGGTCTCGATGTTGACGTCGAGGCCCGCGCCGACGCCGGCGCTCTTGCCTTCGCCCACCGAGCCCGACAGGTCCAGGATCGTCGTCGTCTCCGTCGCCGAGACGGTCACGCCCTCGTCGGAATTGGCCGCCGGATAATCGCCGGTGCCGACCAAGGTATTGATCTGCGCTCCACTATCGATATAGGCGTCCGTCGTCTGATTGATCACGTTGACGATGCACGAGCCGGCGATGCCGGCGCCGCCGGAAGATTTACCGAAGCCCGCGGCGAAGTTCGTCGGATCGAGCTTCGAGATCGCCAGGAACAACGCGGTCTCCGCGAGACCATTTGTATCTGTAGGTGCGGGAACCGCGATCAGGTTCACGGTGCTCGTGGTCGCCAGGTCACGGGTTGGATCGGCAGCATCAACGAGCACCATGCGAGCAGCCGCGAGGCTCGCGGAACCGGTGGCGGTCACGGGCAGCGAAAGCGTGATCAAGTAGCCGGTGGCCGCACTATGTGTGATGTTCGCGATCGTCGTCCCGGGAGTAATGCCGACGCCACTGACGGTATCACCGATCTCGGGCACCTGTAACGGATCGGTCTTGAAGAAAACCTTGTCATCCGACTGTATGACCGTTGACCCGAAGGTCAAGTTGGCGGCGAAGGTGACGGTCTGGTTGTAGTCGATCACCGTCCCCTTTGGGATGCCGGGGCCGGGTGTGAGGACCACGGGCGACTGCAAGAACCCATCTTGATCGCCGGCAGGCAGGGCGGGCGTCGCAGTGCTGATGACCGTACCGTTGATGCCGTCGATCTCATAATACGGAATGCCGGCGATCTTATGTACCGCCACTCCGAAGCCCGTGGCGTTGACCACATCGGCCTGCAAACTGGGTATAGGGTCCGTCGAACGGATTGAGCGACGACTCGCTGGTGACCTGCGTCTGATCGGCGACGTTCGCCTGGACCTCCGATGCGAGAAATGCATTGGTCGTGTTGTTCAGGACGTTGACATCGACGGCCGCACCCACACCCGCGTCCCCGCCTTCGGCCCCGGTGAAGGCGAAGTCTTGAAGCGTCTCGTCGTCTTCGGTCTGGACGCTCAGGCCGCCGGATGACGTCACCGTCGTCGGAGATCCTGAGAGGCTCTCGGAAATGTCGAACGGAGCCGAGAGGGTGATGGAGGTCGAACTGTCGATCTTCGTGATCGTCGTCCCCGCCGGGATGCCGGTCCCGGTGACGGTCTCCCCGACGTTGAGCCCCGCCGTACTGCTGATACCCGTGACCTGCGTCCCGTTCAGTGTACCGACGATGGTGCTTGGAAGCCCGGAGAGCGTCTCGGAAACGGGGCCCGCGGCATTGGGCAGCGTCACGTTCGCCGATAGCGTGATGGTGCCGGCCGGGATGGTGCTGGTCGGGCCGATACCCGTGATCGTCGTCCCGGCCGGGATGCCGTTGCCGGTGACGATCTCCCCATCGAACAGCCCCGTCGTATCGCTGATGCCCGTGACCGAATTCGATCCGCTGGTGACGGTGCCGGCGACAGGGCTTCCCGACGGCGATGCGGTGAGGTTCTCGGACTCGGGGGAAGCGGGCATCGAGTTCGAAAGCGTGATGGTGCCGGGTGCCGGGCCGATGCTCTGGATCGTCGACCCGGAGGGGATGCCGGGGCCGGTGACGGTCTCCCCGTCGTACAGCCCCGACGTATTACCGACACCCGTGACCAAATTCGATCCGCTCGCGATCGTGCCGGTGAAGCCGCCGATCGAGGCCAGGGTATTGATCGCGATCACGTTGATCCCGGCCGAGCCCGCGACGCCATACTGGTCTCCAATGGCAACGCCGAATGCCTGCGCCGAGAAGTCATTCACCGCGTCGCTGGGCATGAGCGCGGTGACGCTCACGCCGTCGGCGGAGATGGCGTCGCCGGCGCCGATCGTTGCCGTATTGGTCACCGTCGCCACGTTGAGGGACACGGCGGCGCCGATCGAATCCGTGTTGACATCCGCCCGGCTGTCGGCCAGGGCCAGGGCGCTGCTCTGGTTGGCGGTGCCGACGGTCAACGAGCCTCCGGCCGTGGCCTCGACGTTGAGGCCGTTGTCGATCCGCGCGACCGTGCTCGTGTTGAGGACGTTGATGGCGACGGACCCCGCGATACCCACTGATGTCGCGCCGCTGCTGCCCGCCTTGCTCGTGGCATCGCCCGACGGCGAAGAAGTCTCGTCGTTGGCCTTCGGTGGTGCAGGGACATCGGGTGCGTCCGAGCCGCCCTCGCTATGGGCGAAGCTGGACTGGTTCTGCGCCTCTTCGTCTGCGGTCCCGCCGCTGCCGGAGCCGGAGCCGGCGCCGGAACTGGGAGGGGCGGTAGCCGGTGCGCCTTGCTCGCTGGCGATGGCGGCGGCCTGACTGGACGAGGTCACGGGGCTGGCCGTGATGCTGACGGCGCCGAGGGGGCCGACTCCGGAGGTCGTGACGTCGCGGTCCAGCTCGGCCTGGAATGAATCTTGCGCCACGTTGACGACCACGGAGGCCCCGAGTCCGAGACCCGCCCCGCTGGTGTTGGTTGCGGCGGCGGCTACGGAGTTCACCGAAAACGCGCCGCTCGCTCCGATGGTGACGGTGCCCGAGGCATTCAACGTCTGGGTGTCCGAGCCGACGTAGGCCGTCGTCGGGGCGCTGACGATCGCGATGGCGATGCCGCCGCCGAGGGCGACTTTGCCGGACGCCCCGTTCTGCGACCAGGTCACGATCGCGTGGGTCCCGGCCGCGGTGACGGTGACGTTTCCGGCGTTCGTCAGGGCGGCCCCGTCCTGCACCTCGGATTGGGTGGTGTCGGAGATGACGTTCAGGGCCAGCGATGCACCGATGCCCAGGCTGCCGCCCGAGGCGGGCGACAAGGGTGTCCCCGTCGTCGTGTCGGTCGAGGTGTTCGCGGAGGTCACCGAGACATCGCCGCGGTGGGCGTTGACCGAAGCACCGGTCTCGATCAGGGCCTGGCTGGTGTCGCTGACGATGTTGATCGCCACAGCCCCGGCCACACCGATGTCGGTCGCCCCCGAGCCCGAGGTCGAGTTGGCGCCGAATGAGTTCCCGGGACTGCCGCTCACCATTCCCGCATTGACGATCGCACCCTCGGTGTTGATCGTGGTGGGCTGGGTGCTGCTGGACTGGATCTCCGCCTCGGTCGAGGCATCGACGAGGTTCAGGGCAACCGCCGCCCCGATTCCCAACTTGGAGGTACCCGAGGCGCTGCCCCAGGCGTTCGCCGTGTCGCCGATGATGGCCGGGCTGTCGCCGAAATTGGGGTTGGGGTTGGTTGGGCTTATCGTGCCGGCAATGTACATCGTGTTAGCCGGGTTGCCGGTGTCGTTGGTGGCGGTGACGGTCAAGGGGCCGGTGGCGGTGATGGTGAGGCCGGCGGGGACAAACGCGTTGGCCTCGCTGTCGACCACGTTGACGGCCACCGCGGCTGCCACCGTGACCCCCCCGTCGGAGGTCGAGGCCGCCGGTGTCTTGGTCTGCCCCGTATCGTGGACTTTGACCGAATTCCCCTTGGAGTCGGAGAGCGTGCCGCTCTCGCTCTCAGCGAGGTTGCGCTCCTGGGCGTCCTGGCCGTCGACAGAGTTGGAGTCCTTCGTCTCCGAGTTGGGCCCCTCCTTGCTGGTGTCTTCCGATTTCTGCGGCTCCTGCGACTCCTGGGTAGCGGTCGGTCCGCCGGAGGCGCTCGCATTCGACGAGACGAGACTGGCGGCCGACCCATCGGCCTCGAGCGTGACCCCACCACCATTCGCCTCAATCGAGCGGCCGGTCGTCGCCGTGGTCTGATCGGTAACGAAGGCCAGGGCGATCGCCACGCCTACCGAGAACGAGGACCCCGAGGCGGACGAGCTCGCGGCCGCGGTTGAACGTCAGTGCCGCGTGGGTTGCCGTCGCTGAGAACGCGCCGCCGACGACGAGCGGGTCATTCAAGGCGTCCGGCGCCCCCACTTGGGCATCGGTCGTATTGGTCACCACCGTGATGGCCGCCGAGGGGCTTATCGACGCCAACCCCCCCGACGAGCCGAACGCCGTGTTGGTGGCGACCGTATCGGCGGAGCCGGCGACGAGTGTCAAGTTGTTGGCACCGGTCAGTTGCGCTTCGTCCTGGATATCGGCCTTCGTGGTGTTGCTGTCGATGTTGAGCGCGACCGCGGCGCCGAGCCCGAACCCGCTGCCCGCCTGGCCTCCGACGAACACACCCGGCGGCTGGGCCGCCGCCGTCTCGGAGGCCGTGTCCTGCGCGTTGAACGTCACATTGCCGGCCATGGAAACGATCGCGGGCAACGGGTTCGCTTGATTGCTGTTGTTGGCCACCGCCGCCTCGGTGGTGTTGGACACGAGATTCAGGGCCAGCGCGCCGGCGACTCCGTCGCTCGTGGCGTACACTCCCGACGTGGCCGACGCCGAGGTGCTGAGGTCCGGCGTCGCGGCCGTCGCCGTCGGCGTGCCCGACTGGACCAGGATGGTCGGGGCAGTCAGGCTGGTCGGGCTGGCGGTCCCCAGTGTGTTCTCGACTGTCGCCGTGTTGTTCACGACGGTGTCGCTGATCGCGACAGCGACGCCCACGCTGTTCTGCGCGTTCGAGGTGGTCGTGGAGCCGGTGGCGGCGGTGGATGTGTTGTTGTTGGCCGTCGAGTCGATGTTGATGGCGTTGGTCGCCGTGACCTTGGACGAGTCAACGTCGGCTTGCGTGGTCGGTGTGAACCTGGTCACCGCCACTGCGCCGGCGACGGTGATCGGCAGGCCGCCCGACTGGGCCGTCTCGGCCGGCGAGGTCGAGTCGGAGTCGGGGGGCGGGTCGATCATGTCGATGTAATTCGGATCGACTTTCCCGTATAGGAGGTTTTGAATCGCGCTGTTGATGCCGGCACCAGTGATCATCGAACTGGCGGTGGTATTCGCCGTATTCGTGGTCGTCGCCAAGACGTCAACCGTGCCTCCCGTGGCCATGGAGCCGCCGTCCACGGAGGCTTGGCTTACGCTGTTGTCGAGCGTCACGGCGCCGGTCGCCCCGCCCGCGGCCGCCTCGCCGTTGACCTCCGTCGTCACATTGGTCGTGTTGGTCGACGTGATGCTCAGAGTGCCAGTGCCGGTGCCGGCATCACCGTCGAGCCACCGCCGACATCGGCGACCGCCGACGAGTTGACGACCGAAAAGGCGATCGCCGCGGCCACCGGGTTGAGGGCGCTCCCACCGAAAACCGTGTCGACCTTCGCGGTGGCGTTGACCGTGACGCTCGTGTCTGCCCCGATCGTCACGTTCCCGTCGGTCCCGTTCGCCTCGACGCTCGAAGACCCTCCGACCGTGACCGTCGCGCTCGGTTCGATGTCGGCGATCGCCGCGGCCACACCCAAGCTGTTGAGAACTCCTCCGAAGGGATCGCTGTACGTGTAGGACGACGTGGCACTGGCGTCAAGGGTGATGTTGTCCGCCTTGATGTTGGCCCCCGTGACACCGACCGAGACCTGCGGCTTGGTTGTCCCGAGCACACCCGTTACCGAGGTTGTCTCGGAGGCCGCGACGTCAACATCGCCCGATGTCGCTTCGACCGTGACATCGGTGAAGGTCACCGAGGCGATGCCGTCGACGAGCAGGGCGTCGGTGCCCGACGCGGCGTCCAGGGCGAACGTGCTGCTCGAGGACGACTGCTGAAATGTGACGGCCTGGTTGGCATCGACCAGGGTGGACGTGTTGTCCACCACGATCTGCATGACGCCCGGGAAGGACGACGGGCCGGAATAGTTCGTGCCGAGGACGACCACGGTCAACGCGCCCAACCCCAATGGCTTGCCCGAGGGCATGATCTGGGCCTGATCGCCCACCGCCGAGAGATCGACCTCGAGTTCCGTCGAGTTCGCCGGATTGAAGAACGCAGTCACACTCAGCAGGGTGCGCCTCTCTAGTTCCTGGATCACCAGCTCCGGCGACTTCCACCGTCGGCGCCTCTTCGAGGAGCGGGACACAGCCCCGGCGGCCGTCATCCGCGTCAACCCAATACGCCGGAACCATTTGCGATCCATGATGACAACTCCCTGGGGTCAATGTGTTGCAGAGGCTCAACCGAAGGCCGTGGACGATCCGAGACTCATGCTTGGCGCATGGCCGGATGAAATGATGCCCGACACTGAGATTTACCCAAGAAGCGGGGACTGGCTCCGAGTCTTCGAGCTGCCTGTTCCCCCCATTCTTTGGGGCTGTCACGACTTCACGATCGGGTTGGGCACGCGCGGGCTAACCGGTTCGCTCCGGCGCCGTTTTCTTGCGCACCACGGCAAGAAAGCTCGCTTCGACCTGCGACGGGGTGCTCACGGCCTCGCTCCAATTCTGAATGGCAACAGGAACAATGCGACGAAACAACTTCCAAACCCTCACTCTTTTTTTTTCCGCGATCACTTTGTGAACAGTCCCAGTCCTTGAGTTCGCCGTACGGCCGGGTGCGAGCATAGGAAACCGTCCGGAAATCGCTGGAACGCTTTTGCTCGAAGTGGGTTATAGCGAGACGCTTCGCCACCGCCGGTCGAATGAGGGGCCAGAGTGATGGCATACCGCAAGACGGGATCCCAAGCCGCGGAGTACGATCCGGGAGCTGGTCGATGCATGATGGCAGAGGGTCGAGCCGCTCTACAGGGTGGCCTGGCCCGATAAGCCGACCGGGCGCAAGGCCCCGGACAGAATCTGATCGATGCGGAGATCCACCGGCCGTGCGGTCCGGGCGCGATCTGACGGCGTCAGCCGGCGAACGCGTCGGCGGAGAAAGCCCGGTCGAGCAAGAGCGTTTCGGCGGAGTTGACGCTCAGGCCTCGGAAGTTCACCATCGTCTCGACGGCCACGTCGCGGGCCGCCTCGTCAATCGGTCCGCTCGCCGAGCCGCCCGAGGACGCGGTCGCAGTCGCTCCGAGCCTCGTCTCGCCGGCCCGGGTAAAGGACGCCCCTGGCTACGTGCTTACGCCCCCATTGGGGGACTCGGAAATCGCCTTCTGGGATAGACTCTTAATTTAGATTGCGATCGACGTGATCATCTCAACCAAGTCAGGACGATCGACCCGAGATTCGATCCTAATCGAGCACGTTCAAAAGTTGATGTGTAAATATTTTTTATGTGATTCGTGCTCTCGAGACTCGGGGTCACAAGATCACGACACCGAAAGCGTACTTCAGGTCGGCGGCGACGCGATCCCAGCCGGACGAGCCCGCTCTCGACAACCAAAGATCGCCTCCCCCATCCATGAAGGCGGCCATCCCGTTGTTGGCAGCGAGGTGGCCGGTATCAACCTTGCCCTTCAGCCACGGGGGTAGTCCCTGACGCACTTGCTCCAAGCGACGGCCATCGATTTGCCATCGCCAGATCTGGGAACGTTCTGCAAACGGGCCATCCTGGATGCTGAAGAGGACTTCATCAGGAAGCACGGCGACCGCGAGAGAATTCGTCACTTCGAGCCCGTCTGCGATGACGTCCCAGTTCCGGCCATCGTCCTGGCTCACGCACAAGCCAATCGCGGTGGCGGCCGCCACGATCGGCGACGAAGGGTGAGCCCGAACTTCGTGGACGTCGAATTCCAGCGGGATCGTCGGTGCCCACGTCTTGCCCCCGTTGAACGGAGCGTGGGATTCCACCGACGTGGACCGCTGCCAAGATTGCTCTGTCATCCGCCGTCGCCGTGACGGCACGAACGTGCAATGGTGGCCCGTTTGCAAACCACTCGCTACGCCCCGGAACCTCGTCGAAACCGACCAGATGCTCGACTTCGCCGCCGGGACTGATGCGGAACATCGCGGCTTCTTCCATCGCTCCAACGTAGATTTTCCCATTCACGGATGCGATGGATGCCAAGGATACATCGGTTGAACGCGATCGGGGACCATTCGGCGACGGCGCTGCGGCACAGATCTCCTTTTCATCGACGATCGCCAGGCAGGAACCTCCGATATCGCGAGCCATCGCGCAGACGAACCGGCCGGGAAGCTCGATCTCCCCTTCGCCGTCGGAAGAGAACACGCGACATCCGGAGCTCGTTGCGACAAGAACGAGAGCCATCATGGCCTCCATGGAAATCGCGATCGCCAATGGCCGGATCCGGTCGCTGTCAAGACGGTCGTCTAGTCATCGGTATTCTGCCAGACCGGCAATCCGGCCCTCGGGCGGCTCCCATGAAATCGAGGAGGCCATGCACCAAACTCCTGGCGCGGATCGTATCAAGGCTTCTGACGCTTGTACTCGACCAGGAAGAGTGGTGTCCCCGTCTTGGTCTTGAATTCCGACGGCCGGCTCTTGCCGCTGAGGTCGTAGCAGACGCGCAAGGTGTCGCCATCGTGCTCGTAGATGCACAGGATCGTCTTGCCCTTGTTCGGCCCCTCGGTGCCGGTGATGTCGAGCGCCTTGGGCTTCGCCGACGGGTTCCGCTTGCAGGTCCCCCGATCGGGTTTCGTCCCGACGGTCACGGTGTACCGGTCGCCCTTGATCTCGAGTTTAATGGTCTTGCGGACCTCGTCGGGGAATTTCTTCCCGCCGAGTTCGGCCGTCGAACGGCAGCCAGGTGCCCTCGAGGGTGTCGTCCTTGGCGTCGTCGCTCCGGGCGGCCGACGTGCAGGAAACGATCAAGGCGAAGACGACGAACGATTTGAGCGTCATTGTTAACCTCCTTCAAGGGACGGATTCGACCGTCCGCGAGCGTGTGATGAACATCTCTCGCTTCGCTCGAGACTCCGAATTCATCGTCATTCTCGGCGACGATTCTTACCGCAGACCTCCTGGATAGGATACCGCGTGAGCGATAGACTGAATATAGGAACACCGGATCGAGGATTTCGACCAACTGGGATCGGATCGGACCGTGCTCGAGCTCGAATCACAGCGTCAGACGATCCAGGAACGCCTCGACGCGGGCAGGACCGCCGCCGAGCGCAACCGGCTTGGACAGTTCGCCACCCCACCGGGTCTCGCCCTGGACATCGCCCGGTACGTAAGCGACCTGTGGCAGTCTCGGACCGATGCCGCGTCATTCCTGGATCCGGCCCTCGGCAGCGGCTCGTTTTACTCGGCGCTTCGCCAGACATTCCCGCCTAGGAACGTTGCCGATGCTTGCGGTGTCGAGCTCGATCCGACGTTCGCCGACGCTGCGAGAACCCTCTGGGGAGGATCCGGACTGCGGGTCGTCCCGGGCGACTTTACCCGGCTTTCGCCCGACCGGCTCTATAACCTGGTCCTGACCAACCCACCTTATGTGCGCCACCATCACCTGGACCGGTCCGACAAGGAGCGTCTGAAGGCGCTGGTCTCCGAACGATTAGGCCACGACATCAGCGGCTTGGCCGGACTTTACGCCTATTTCTTGCTCTTGTGCGACGCCTGGATGGCCCCCGGCGGCCTCGCCGTCTGGCTGATCCCGTCGGAGTTCATGGACGTGAATTACGGGGCCGCCGTCAAGACCTACCTGACCGAGAATGTCAAGTTGCTTCACGTCCATCGGTATTGTCCGTCCGACGTCCAGTTTTGCGACGCCCTCGTCACATCCGCCATCGTCGCCTTCGAGAACTCTCCGGCGGAGGGCCGACATCAAGCGCGCTTCTCCCTCGGCGGGTCGATCAACGCCCCGGCATCGTCGGAGCTGGTCTCTATGTCGGCACTCCGGAAAGCGAAGAAATGGACCGGGCTCTCGATGGGTTCGTCGCCCGTTGCCGAAGGATCGTACACGCTGGGGGATGTCTTCTCGATCCGGGCGGGATGGCGACCGGTGCCAACGCGTTCTTCATCCTCGAGCGGGATGAGGCGATCCGGATGGGCATCCCCGCGGCGTTCCTCAGGCCGATCCTACCCAGCTCGAGGCATCTGCCCGACGCCGTGATCGAGGCCGACCCGGACGGCTACCCCCGGCTCGAGAAGCCGCTGGCCGTCATCGACTGCGATCTGCCGGAGGACGTCATCCGGAGTCGGCATCCGGAGTTCTGGCGATATCTCGAGCAAGGCATGACGCGTGGGATTCATGCCGGCTACCTCACCAGCCGTCGGACGCCCTGGTATACGCAGGAGAAGCGACGAGCCGCCCCGTTCCTGTGCACTTACATGGGCCGGCCGACAAGCGGCGGGAACCCGTTCCGGTTCTTCTGGAACAAGTCGCAAGCGGCCGCGGCCAACGTCTACCTGATGCTCTACCCTCGAGGTGAGCTGAACACCGCCCTGGACGCCCGGCCCGAGCTCTATCCGATCCTCTTCGCCCACCTCCGATCGTTGACCGCCGAGCACCTGATCAAGGAGGGACGCGTCTATGGCGGCGGCCTCCACAAGTTGGAGCCGCGAGAACTTGCCAACCTACCCGCCGTTGAGATCGCGGGCATGGTTCGATAAGATTCCCTGATGAGACCGGGACGGACACCTCGAAGGTTCGGAGCCGGTCGCGGTATTCCTCGGGACTCTAATGGCCGGCCTGCCGATCGTCGTTGATCTTGTGGAGTGTCTTGGCGAAGAGCGAACCGTCGCCGAACGGGCCTTCCTGGTAGACTTGCGCGAGCGGCACCAGCCGTAACAACTCTGCTCGGCCGGACTTGTAGGTCAGCCTACCCTTATTGAATTCGCTCCGCTTCCCTTCGACTTCATCGAAGAATCGCTTGATATCTCCACTTCCGGCGAGTCGGAGCTTGGCGCGTTGAGGGGCGGTCAGATGATGTTCCCGGGCTGCATCCTCGACCCTGGTCTTGAGGATTTGATCCAGATACTCCTGCCGTCGCTGCTCGGTCAAGTCGGTATTGAATATCCAGTGGTCGAAGTTCTCCGGGTCCAACACCGATGTGTTGAGATTGATCGGCCCGACGAGTTGGGCGGGGCGCGGATCGTCATCGTCATCGGCCGAGGCTTCCGGGGAGAGGATCGAGATAGAGATCGTACGAAGTTGGAGGCGACCCCGATCCTGACGTGGACGCGGACAATCACCGGGTTGCGCGGAGGATCGGGAGCCGGCCTCCGCGCCTCGTCGAACTGAGCCAGGGAGGCCAGAAATAGCGACGCGAGGAGTTGGGAAGTCATGGCGGCGGACTCCATTGCCGTGGAAGCGACATCGGTGAGCTTAGCGGTCGGGTCGCCGATACTCAACGGGATTCGCGGGCATCCGGACCCTGCCGCCATGACCCGTTGGACGCGGGTCTCCGACCCCGCCCGACTGCTTGACCGGAAGTCTGTCGATCTCCCACCGGGCGCCGAGCGCAGAGTTGCCCGACCCACACCCGACCGATAGACCTTCGGGTGCGCCGACGGAGGGGTCGGAGACCCGCGCCGAACCCAGATCCGTCGCGGCCCGGGGCCGAATCGCACGGATAGCTGTCCTGCCGGGTCAGGTTCACGAAAGGACCGTGAGCCCGCTCGCGCGCGACACGACCGACAGCCTCCGATTATCGCAATCGTCCTCGTCCCAGGGCTCATCACGCCCGGGCGAGACGACGAGCAGCCAGTCGTCGGTGAGGGCAGCGATAGGGGCATCCAACGGCTCGGCCGGATCATGCCCGGTGCCGAGGCATACCAGGCGGATCAGCTTCTCCCGGGCCGACTCCCAATCCGAGTGGGGGTCGGCATCGTCCCGACCCTCGGCCTCCATCCGCGCCTCCCACGAATCACCGTCGGTTTCACATTCGACCACATCCTGTTCGCAGCGATGATAGGCGTGGGCCGCGTCGTTGAGCTGGCGATCCCAGGGGGCGCCCCGGTCGCCAGCCCGGGGGCCTCGCGGCGCACCGGCGACCGGGACTTCCTCTCCGATCATGTCGTTGACCTTGGCGGTCGTGTCGTCGGCCGTCCTGGCCAGGCGCTCGGCTTCCTCGATGATCTTGTCCAGCAACTCCGGGAGCTTCTCGAACGCCTTCAGCTTGATCTCGCGACAGCATGAGGGCCACAGGATCCGCTCCTGAGAGAGCGGGGCTCGGGGTGAGGATCCGTCGGCGAGCGCGGCCGTTTCCAGGACCACGTGGATCCGGAAGTTGCCCCCGGCACGACCGAACGCCAAGGATTGCCGCGTCGAGAGAGCACGGTCGTCCTCATCGATGCCTGCCGGGACATCCTCGTAGCAAACCTGCGCCGAGACCCCGATGTGGAGTTCATCGACGAGGAACTTCTCCACTTGCGCCACCAGCCGGGATGCCTGGTCGGTGGCTGCATTCAGGCGCGGTGCGAGCTCGCGCAGCCGGGCCATACGCCGTTTCAGCTCATCCGTCATCGAATTGTCCTCCGGGCCATCAGGCCCGCTCAGTGTAACCCTATCGGGTCATGATGTCGCGATACTCTCGCGACATCATCACGATACGCAGGCTACACTCGCGCGTCAAGCCACCTCGCAGGAAAGCGGGGACTGGGCGAAGGAGGCGAAATCGATTGCGGATCACGAATTCCGAGTTCCGAATGGGGATGAAAACCGCTTTCACGGGCACTTACGGGTTCGGAGATCGGAATCCCTCCGATCCTTCCACGAGGACTGAGATCACAGCGGGATCGGCTCTTGAATGCCTAATGTCTGTTCAGACTTTCAGGCGGGCTCCGCGGCGAAAAACGACTTCTTGAGCGGAGACGCGAGCGTCACCGACTGGGCGATCGTCCGACGATACGACAGCGAGCCCAGGGCCGTGGTCGTTGCACCGCGGGATGCAGCGATGAAAGGCGCCGGTCCGGCCGGCGTGGCCGCCGGTGTCGTGGTGATCGAGCGATCGGGCTGGGCGGTGGTCAGGGCCGCGATCCCGAATCCACCCGCCGCTATCGACGGCGAGGCTGTGGCACTGGACTTCGCGATCGCGTTGCCGGACGAGGACGGCGCGAACGCGACGTCGGCCCAGAAGTTCATCCCGTCGCCGTCCACGTTGGGGAATCGGCCGGAGCGATTATTATAGACGCCGTCGCCTCCGGAGACGCTGTTCGGCAGGGCTTCCAGCGGGCCGTTGGTGACCCCGCCGGACAGGAAGGTGGTGCTGGTGAGGCCGAAATAGCCGCCGCCTGTCGAGAACGAGACGATGTAGACCGTGTTGGCCTTGATCGCCACAGGGGTCGAGAGGTTGATCTGCTGCCATCCGTACGAGGTCTCGTTCGTAAACGTGGCCGTGGCCAGCAGGGTCCCAGTCGAGGACCAGAGATGGCCGACGTGGAGGTAGCCGCCCATCCAGGTCTGCTTGTAGAAACGGATACCGGTCACCTCCCCGGCCACGCTGGAGGTGAATTTCACGCCAACCTCGTAGGACCCGTAACTGTAGTAGTCCTCCGACGGGACGTAGGAGTTGCTCCAGATGCTATCGGCCGACGGCGCCGTGCCGGTGGTCGTGGCGTTGGCGACGTTGCTGGCGGCCGAGTCCGTGCTTCCGACGGTCGCGATGACGCGGAAGAAGTAGGTCGTGCCGGCGGTCAGGCCCGTGGTGACGTCGAAGATGGTTGTGCCGCCGGCGGTGGTCCCGATCTGGGACCATCCGGTGGAGCTACTGAGGCTTTCCTGGATCAGGTAGCCGGTAGCCCCGCTCGAGCCGGTCCAGGTGAGATTGATCTGCGTCGAGGAGATTGCAGTGGCGGCCAGGTTGGTCGGGGCCGCCGGTGCGACCGCGATACCCGACTGGGTGGCGCTGAAACCCGAGGTCGTGTCCGTCACGCTCACCGACTGCGTGCCGGCGGTCCCGAACGTGATCGAGAAGGTATGCACACCCTGATCGGTGGTCGTGTTGAACGTATAATTCGACGGCAGGATGGCGGCCGTGTCGTTGCTGGTGAAGTGGACTGTGCCCGTGTAGCCGGTCGCCACGTTGCCGTAGGGATCCTCAGCGGTCACGGTGACGGTCTCCGCCGCGCCCACGGTCGCGGTCGAGGACAGGCCGGAGAGGACGAACTGGCTGGCGGCGGCCGGGCTGACGGCGATCGCGGACGTCGTGCCGGTGATCGCCCCGGTCGACGTGTCCGTCGCGGTGATCGTCTGGCTGCCGGCGCCGTCGAGCGTAACCGTGAACGTGGCCGTCCCGTCGTCGGCCGCGGGGAAGGTGAAGTTCGAAGGCAGGCCGGCCTTGGCGGCGGTGCTGGTGAACGCGATCGTGCCCACGTAGCCGGTGTCCGTCGCACCGCTCGCGGTCTCGGCGGTGATGGTGAGGGTGAACGATGTCCCCGCCGTCGCGGTGGCCGGTGCGGACAGGACCAGGTGGTCGACCGGGGCCGTGGGCGTGCCGACGAGCGAGCCGACCACGAGGTTGGCGATCGGAGTGCCCACGCCGGTGACATAGTCGTAGCCGGGACCGGCCGAGTAGTGCGGGCTGCCAACGCTCGTGCCGCTCGTGATGTCGTGGAAGTCGCTCGCGTTCTGGTAGAGGATGTCCATCACCTGCTGCGGATTCGTGGCGTTGAGCGGCGACTCTCCGCCCAAGGCTCGCCCCTGGTCGGCGATCGCCAGCAGGGCCGACCACTGCGGAGCCCCGGCGCTGGTGCCGCCGACCTCGAGCCAGTCGTAAGTCGTCCCTTCATAGGGGACGGAGTCGTAGACGGAGACGCCTGTCGATGGCGATGCGTCGTAGGCGACGTCCGGTGTGGCCCGCTTCGTCGAAGTCTGCGTCACCACCCCAGTCTGGTAGGACGGTTGCGCCTCGTACTTGCTGGGGCCGCCGCCGCCGTCGTTCCAGCCGGTCTCGCTCGACCAGGCATTGCTCGCGGTGAGCGTCAGCGCCGTCCCGCCGACGGACAGGACGTTCGGCGAGGCCGACGGCCACTCGGCGGGCGCGCCGGAGTCACCCGCGGAGGCGACGAACGCCACTTTGGGCGTGGCGAAATACTCGCTGTCGTCGGCCGACTCGCCGGAGGACTCGTTGCCTCCCCAACTCATCGACACGACGTTCGCCTGCGACGCCGCCGTCGCGACGGCGGTGAGCAGGTCGGCATTGTTGGCAGAGCTGGCCTCCACCAGGATGATCGTCGCCCCGGGCGCGATCGCGTGCGCCACTCGACGTCGAGCGACTCCTCGAGCTCCCAGCCGCCCGTCGAATCGCTCGGCGGTAAGCTGCTGGGGGTCGTCACGCCGTTCTCGTTCTCGACCTTGACTGTCGTGGTGGGCAACGAGTACTCGGTGTCGAATGTGTTCAGATCGGACTGGATGTTCGGGTCGTTGTAGGCGTCTACGATCGCGATCGTCTCGCCATGGCCCAGGACCACGCCGCTGCCGAAATTGATGTTACTGAATCCGTAGGCTTGATCGATCTGCGCCGGCGTGTATCCGCCACCGGGGCCGCCGCCGCCGAACGGATTGATCACGAACGTCGGGTGGGATACGGTCGTCGTCAGCAGCGCCCGCGATTCGAGATGATCCGTCATCGGCCTCAGGCTGCGCCGCGATGCGGAGCGGCGACGAGAATCGCGCATCGTTCTCGAGCTCATCGATGAAGTCCCTGGAAGGTGCAACGGTGGTGTCACTTCGAGACGCCCTGTCCAAACGGAGTATCAGCAAGCCCGAGGAACGCCCGTCCATCCGAGGATGAGGGCGAGGCGAAATCGTCGCAAGCCTTGCGAGATGAGGAGTCCCTCCGAAGTCAATCTTAGATCACGGACGATCGGGATCGGCGGGGGAACAAGCCGTTAGACAGCATCCGACGACCCGCTCGGCTCGGTCAGTCCAGGGACGCGGAGGAAGAATGGACGCCGTCGCAATGACGCGCGTCTGGCACCCGGTCGCGTTTGACCTCGGGAGCACTCGACGCTCGAGCCACGATGCCTACCCGCGGGCGGCTTCACCTATGGGGTCGTTGGGTGGACCAATTGTATGTCAGGTCCCCGGCGGAGAGCAACAGGATAACGTCGCGTCCGGAGTTTTTTGGTTAACTTCGCGATCCGGTGCGACGGCTCAGCGGGTGAGGTCCGTCCCGGCGAACTTCTCGATCTCGGGCGGCGGCGGGGCTGGATGCGCCATCGCCGATCGCGCGGCAACGCGAGCCGTCGTGCTGACGGGCGTCCAGAAGACCCCGAGGGCGACCGTCAGCCCGGCACAGGCCGCCACCGAGACCGCGACCGGCCAGCCCCCGCGTACCTCGACGGTCTGCTCGGCGGGGCTGAGATACATCATCACGACGATCCGGAGGTAATAGTAACCGCCGATCGCGGCATTCAACATGCCGATGATTGCCAGCACCAGGAATGACCACGTCTCGCCGATGTCATAGACCGCGAGCGCCGAGGAGAAGATCTCGAACTTCGCCCAGAAGCCGACCAGCGGCGGGATACCGCTGAGGCTGAGCAGGCAGACCGCCAGCGCGGCCCCCAACCAGGGCCTGGTCCATCCCACTCCGGCGAGGTCTGACACCGTCTGCACGGGGCGATCACCGATCCGCAGGGCGATGAAGACCCCGAAGGTCCCCAGGGTCATCACGGCATACGCGAGCAGGTAGAAGAGGATGCCCTCGACGCCGTAGTACAATGCCGTGCCGCGCTGCGCGTTGGCAAAGGCGACCGCGACGCCGACCATCAGATAGCCGGCATGGGCGATCGAGGAGTAGGCAAGCAGTCGCTTGAGATTGTCCTGGAGCAGGGCCATGAAGTTGCCGAGCGTCATCGTCGCGGCCGCGATGATCCACGCCAGGATGGCCGCCTTGTACAGCAGCGTCGGCGAGGTGGCGAACACGGCCGTGAGCGCCCGGATCATGGCGAGGAAGCCGACCGCCTTGGGCACCCAGGAGAGCAGTGCGGCGATCACCATCGGCGACCCCTCGTAGACGTCCGGCGCGTAAGCGTGCATCGGCACGGCGGCCACCCGGAAGCACAGGCCCGCCATCACGAAGACCAGCGCGATCAGGCCGAGCTGGGGCTGGGGGAAGTTGTCCACCTTCTCGGTGAGGAAGCTGACTGCCTTCAAATTGCTGATGCCCGTCGAGCCGTAGAGGAAGGCCAGGCCATAGAGGAGCAGGCCCGAGGCGAAGATGCTGAGGAAGAAGTACTTCGTCGCGGCCTCCTGGGTGGCCGCATTGCGCTCGAGAGATACAGGATCAGGTAGGTCGGGATGCTGACAAGCTCGAGCCCGACGAAGAGGAAGACCAGCTCGTTGGCGGCGGCGACGAGCATCGAGCCGGCGTTGATGATCAGCAGGGCGCCGAAGAACTCGCCGGCGCGGTCGTCGGCGGGCTCGTCGTGGGCCAGCCCCATCACGACCAGACCGGCCAGCAGCAGGACCAGCCGGGACCAGAAGGACATCGCGTCGTTGAGCGCCACGGCCGCGTACATGTCGGTCTCGTAACGGGCCACGAACAGCAGGGCGACCAGTGCGGCCAGCAGCGACCAGACTGCGGCGCGGCACCATCGGCGGCGCGGTGCCGCGAGGAAGGCCGACGCCGTCATCATCCCCATGCCGGTCAGGAGCAGGATGATCTCGGGGAGGAGGATCAGCGTCGTCTGCCACGCCGAATCCAAAGCATTGAAACCCATCATTGGCCTTTCTGGGAAGTCTTGCCGCTCTCGGATGCCTCGCCCTTGGGGGCGGCCTTGCCTTTCGTGGAGCCCTTGCCGGCGGCCTTACCCTTGCCGGCGGCCTTGCCCTTGCCGGCGGCCTTGCCCTGCGGGGCGCCCTTACCCTTCGCAGCCGGGCCGCCGCCGGACGCGGCCTGAAATTGGCCGGAGTCGCGCGTCGCGGACGCCTTCGCGACCTCCTGGGCCCGCTCGCGCTGGGTCTGCACGTTCTGGGTGATGAGCTGGACGGCGGGCTGGATCTGCTCGAAGATCGGTCGCGGATACAGGCCGATGGCGACGATGAGGAACATCAAGGGCGCCAGGCCGGCGATCTCATGCCAGCCGATGGGGCGGACGGCCTCGTGCACCTCGACGTGATCGGCGGCGACCGCGTGGGCGCCCGGCCCGTGGGCGTGCTCCGACGGCTCGCGGAGCGGGCCGAAGATCACCCGGCGGAGCATCAGGAGCAGGTAGTAGCCGCCCAGGATCATCCCGGTCGCCGCCAGCACGCCGGCCAGCCGGCTGCGGCCGAACGCGCCGACCAGGATCGGGAACTCGCCCACGAACCCGTTCAGGCCCGGCAAGGCCGCCGAGCCCAGGGCCGCCAGGATGAAGAAGAACGCCAGGAGCGGCATGCGATTCCAAAGCCCGCCCATCTCGTCCATCGATCGCGTATGGAATCGCTCGTAGATCACGCCCACGCTCGCGAACAGGGCGCCGGTCGTCAGTCCGTGATTGAGCATCTGGATCACCGCGCCGTCCATCCCCGTCGGGTTGAGCGCGAACAGGCCGAGCACGATGAAACCCATGTGGCTCACCGAACTGTAGGCGACCAAGCGTTTGATATCCTTCTGCGCCAGCGCGGTCAGGGCCCCGTAGATGATGCCGATCACGGCCATAGTGGCGAGCATCGGGAAGAGCCAGTCGGCGGCCAGCGGCGTCATCCCCAGGTTGAACCGCAGCAGGCCGTAGCTGCCGACCTTCAGCAGGACGCCGGCCAGGAGGACCGACCCCGCGGTGGGCGCCTCGACGTGTGCCAGCGGCAGCCACGTGTGGAACGGGAACATCGGGACCTTGATCGCGAACCCGGCGAGCAACAGCAGGAAGATGACGACCTGCGGGCTCTTCCAGGACGACGCCGTCTGCCAGCCGACCCAATCGAGGGTCGCCAGGCCCTGGGTCAGCTCGGGGATCGAGAAGGTCAGGACCCGGCCCTTCGAGAACTGGTAATGCACCACAACCAGCGCGATGACACCCAGGAGCGTCAGCAGGCTGCCGGCGAGCGTGTACAGGAAGAAGGTGATCGAGGCGCGTCGGCGTTGCGGGCCGCCCCAGAGCCCGATCAGGAAGAAGAGCGGGATCAGCGTGAACTCGAAGAAGATGTAGAACAGGATGATGTCCAGGCTGGCGAAGAGTCCGAGCAACCCCGTCTGGAGCGCCAGTAGGAACGCATAATGGATGGGCACCCGCTCCTTGATCGATTCCCACGAGGAGCAGATCGCCGTGATCATCAGCAGCGAGGTGAGCACGAACAGCCAGAGGCTGATGCCATCGAGGCCCAGAGCGAACCGGATATCGGGGCGATCCGGAGCCTCGGACGAGGCGCCGCCCCAGGAGAGGCCGTAGCGACCGTCGGCGCCGACGAAGGCGAATTGCGGGCCCTTGACTTCGGAATGGAAGCCCGCCAGCAAGATCAGGCTGAGAGTCAGCGTGACCAGGGCGATCCCCAGCGCGATCGATCGCGCCCGATGGTCGTCCGTCCTCGGCATCAAAACCAGGGCCAGGCTCCCCAGGAGTGGGAGGAAGACCGTGATCACCAGGAGTGTCGCCATTCAACGTTCCCCGTCGGATTCCCCGACCCGTTGCCGCATCAGATAAAGACACTAAACAGCAAGAGGATGAACAGGAGTGCCGCGATACTCATCGCCGACACAGCCGCATAGAACTGGATCAGGCCATTCTGCAAGGGGGCCAGTCGGGCACGCCCGAAGAACCGCGGGAGCAACGCCAGGCCCACGATCAGGCGATCCACCACGTTGTCATCCAGGAACTCGCAGACGACGGAGATCCATCGGGTCGGCTTGACGATCAACCACGAGTAAATCTCGTCGATGTAGAACTTGTGGAGCGAGGCCTCGTAGAGGGGCCGCAGCCGGGCCGCGAGCTGACCCGGTACCGTACTGGGCCGGGCATACATCACGTAGCTGATGACGATGCCCGCCACCCCGACCAGCGTGCCGATGATCGCCGTCGTCCAGGAGAACGCGTGCTCCTCGTGGCCCAGCGACTCGAACGCCAGAGTCTTTTCGAGATGGTGGGCGAACCACTCGGTGCTGCCCGCGGAGAAGAGGCCGCCGTACAGGCAGATCAGGCCGATGATCACCGTACAACTGGCCAGCGCGATCAGCGGGATCGTCATCACCCACGGCGATTCGTGGCCGATCTCGCCGTGGTGTTCGTGCGGCAGGCCGGTCACGCCCTCGCCATGATGATGCGCCTCGCCGTGGGCTCCGGCGAGTTCATCGTGGGTCCCGGCCGGCTTGGCGTGGGGGGGCGCCTCGGGATCCGCGTCGCTGGGGAGCTTCTCCGGCCCGAAAAAGGTCATGAAGAACGCCCGGCCGGTGTAGAACGCCGTCATGAACGCGGTGACCAGCGCCACGCAGTAGATCAGGAAGTAGGGCCAACCCCCGCCCTCTTCGGCGCCGACATGGCTGGCACTCTCGAGCGCCAGCAGGACCTCGTCCTTGCTGAAGAAGCCCGAGAGCGGCGGGAGCGCCACCAGGGCGAGCCCGCCGACGGCGAACGTCCAGCAGGTGACCGGCATCTTGCGGCGGAGGCCGCCGAATCGCCGCATGTCGATCACGTCGCCCATGGCGTGCATCACGCTCCCCGAGGCGAGGAACAATAGGGCCTTGAAGAAGGCGTGGGTGAACAAGTGGAACATCGCCGCGACGATCGCGAGCTGGGCGACGCCCCCGACACCGGCTCCCAGCGCCATGAACATGTAGCCGAGCTGGCTGACCGTCGAGTAGGCCATCACGCGCTTGAGGTCGTTCTGGGTCACGGCGATCGCCGCCGCCAGCAGCGCCGTGGCGCATCCGATCGACGCGATCACGAGCTGGACCCCCGGTGCCAGGGCGATCATCGGCGTTGACCGGGCGATCAGGTAGACGCCCGCCGTCACCATGGTCGCGGCGTGAATCAGGGCGGAGACCGGGGTGGGGCCTTCCATCGCGTCAGGCAGCCAGACGTAGAGCGGGATCTGGGCACTCTTGGCCGTCGCCGCCCAGAATAGTAGCAGCGAGATCCCCACGACGGCCTCGTGGGGCATTGCTTTGAGCGTCGCCGGGTTGAAGATGTTATCGTAACTCAGGTTGTGCCCCGGGGCGATCGACCAGAGCCAGAAGATGGCGATCGCGAAGCCGAAGTCGCCCACCCGGTTGACCAGGAACGCCTTCATCGCCGCCGATGCCGCCGAAGGTCGCGAGTGCCAGAATCCCACCAGCAGATAGCTGCACGCGCCGACGCCCTCCCAGAACACATACGTCAGGACGTAATTGTTCGAAAGGACCAATCCGCTCATCGAGAACACGAACAGGCCGATCAGGGCGAAGAACCGCGGGTAGCCCTCGTCGCCGTGCATGTAGCCGATCGCGAAGACGGCCACCAGCCCCGAGACGAAGGTCACCATCGAGAGCATCATGGTGTTGAGGCCATCGACGCGGAGCTCGATCGGGATCTGGAAGTCGGTGGCCGTCAGCCAGCTCATCACCTCCCATTTCTGGTGATGGTCGGCCGCGCCGAGGGTCCCGATCGAGAACAGGAATGCCAGGGCGATCCCCGTCACGACCGGGACGTGCGCCAGGGATTTCCACCGACGCGCCCCGAGCACGGCCAGCAAGGCGCCGAGCAGGGGAAAGGCGGGGATCAGCCAGGCGTATCTCACGAAGAATTGCGATGTACTTTCCATCAGACTATCCAGGTGCTCGACCGGGGAAGCTCTTGGTAGGGTGCTCTGCGAGCACCGGGACGACGCGAACAAGCCGATCGGTGCTCGCAGAGCACCCTACAAACAAGCCTCAGCTCCGACGCACGATCCAGGGTTGTACGGGGTGCGCCGGCTCGATGCCGGCGGGGGTCAGATGCGGATACGACTCGACGCCGGGCACCTCCTCGATCGGCTCGGCCTCCTCGACGACTTCCGTCGCGGGCGTCGGTGTCGAGTTCTGGTCGCGGAGGTCTTGCCAGAGCGTGACGTCCAGCGAATCGCGACGATTGTAGAGGATCACGATCAGGGCCAGCCCGATCGAGGCCTCGCAGGCCGCGACGGTGAGGATCAGGATGGTGAAGATCTGGCCGGTCCAGTTGCCGTGATAGCGGCCGAAGCCGATGAGGCTCAGCGCCGTGCCTTGGAGCATCATCTCGGCCGACAGGAACATGACGATTAGGTTGCGTCGGCTCAGGAAGCCGATCATGCCCAGCACGAACAGCGCGGCCCCGATGAGCAGGTAATCGCGGAGGATATCCAGGGTGAATAGGTCGGGTGGCTGCACGAGGGGCATGGGTCTCTCTTCTTCAGTGGCTGAGGCGAATTTCAAGAAAAGACCGGAGAGAATCAGGGCCTGTTGGTCCCCACGTTCGCGACCTGGGCCGGGTCGGGGCCCTGGCCGGGTCGCTTGGGGTTGGTGATCGCCACGGCGCCGACCAGGGCGACGAACAGCAGCGCGCTGGCCAGGCCGACGGTCACCAGGTGATCGGTGTAGAGCGATTCGCCCAGTCCCGCGACGTTCGGCTTCGCCCGATCGGGCCGGGAATAACCGACGATCGAAGTCACGGCGACGATGACCGAAGACTTCTCTCCCTCGGTCAACTCATGGGGTGGCCATAAGGGGTCCAGTTGCTTCTTCAGGTCGTCGATCGGACGCGTCCGATTCGTCAGGCGCGTCTCGTCCGTGTCCACGACCATCTTGCCGTCCTCGTCGAGGATGCGAAAGTGGAGCACCTGATTCACGCGGGCCCCGATGATCTGGTCTCTTCCGGTTGACGGGATACTGTTGACATCGTCCGCGGAGGGGATCAATTGCAAATCACTCCCGCTCGGCCCCTCGATCTGCGAGGTCGCCCCCATGATCTGCGAGGTCGGCGTCAGGGCTCGATTGAGCACGGCGAAGACCGCCCCGGCGGTCTCGCCGCGGGCGCGGAGGATATTCTGAGAGCGGCGGAACTGTCGCTCGGGCTCGTAACGTCCGCGCTCCGTGGCCACGAACTGCGCCGCCTGACTTCGCCCGGCCTCTGTCGTCTGATCGCCGACGCTCGTGGGACGGATCGTCGAGAGCGAGACGATCAGCGACCAGAACAGGAAGTAGCAAGTGAAGGTGGCGGCCCCGGGCGCCCTGGCCGCCCGGTCGTAGACGGCCTTGCCCTCCATCTGGGCCAGCATGATCACGAAGAGGAACGTCACGATGATGGCGCCGGCATAGACGATGATTGTACCGGCCGCCAGGAACGGGGCATCCGCCAGGATGAAGAGTCCGGATGTCGAGAGGACCACGGAGGCGAACCAGAGGGCGCTGTGGACCGGGTTGCGGCTTGTCACCGTCAGCAAGGCGCCCACGATCGCCATGATCCCGAAGACGTAGAGGAACACGGTCGGCAACCAGTCCGCCGGTGGGGTCCAGTAGGTCAGGAACGCCAGCAGAGCCAGGCCCGCGCAGGCCAGGCCGGCGCCGTGGACCGTCCGCGGCCGGGTTAAGCCGTGCCGGTGCGGCAACATCAGGTAAGTCCCGACCGCGCCGAGGGCGATGATTGCGGCGGTCAGGAGCATGTCCGCGATCGAGATCGACATCGTCGGGGAGCTTTCCTTGAGTGAGTCGGGGGCCAGGATGCCGGTCGGGTCTTGAGATCGTTTGCGGTCGAGCAAGCGCCTCGTCTCGTCAGTTTTCGAGCGAGGGCAGGATTCGCGTCGCGTCGCTGTCCTGGGCCGGCGGCTTGCTGTACTTCATCGGCTCGGTGTTGCAGGTGGCGTCGAAGACGGAGAGGAGCTTCGCCTTGTCGAAGATCATCTGCTCGCGCGACAGGCCGGTCAGGTCGTACAGGCCGGTCAGTTCGATGGCCTCGACGGGGCAGGCTTCCTCGCACATCCCGCAATAGATGCAGCGCAGCTCGTCGATGACGAAGCTCTCGGGGTACTTCTCGCGATCCGGCCAGGTCTCCGGGGCGGTCTTGCCGACGATGTCGATGCAATGGGCCGGGCAGGCGGTCGCGCACAGCATGCAGGCCACGCACTTGACCCGCCCCTGTTCGTCCTTGTTCAGCCGGTGCACGCCGCGATAATTCGGGCTCGGGACGTGCTGCTCCTCAGGATACTGGGTCGTGATCGCCTTGTTGGCGAACGCGACCCCGGCGATATGCCGACCCGTCACGGCCAGACCCTGGACGATCGGCAGCAGATAGAACTTCTCATGCCAGTTCAATTTCGGCGGATTCAGTCGCTTCAGCTTCGGGTCGTCGGCTCTCACTGACTCAACCTCCCCACTCGTCTCATTGCTCGATTCGTCATCGTCATCCAGGACCACCCGTGTCAGCCAGAACGCAGCCACTGGAGGACCGTTGCCGTCGCCACGAAGTTCACCAGGGCCAGCGGGATCAGCGACTTCCAGGCCAGGTCCATGAGCTGGTCATATCGGAACCGCGGCAAGGTCCACCGAACCCACATCATGAACAAGATGATCACGGAGACCTTGCCGACGATCACCACGAGCTTGGCGATCGCGGGGATGATTCCCGACGACTCCGCGTTCAGGAACGGGATGAACGGGAGATCCCAGCCGCCCCCGAACAGGATGACAACCAGGAAGCTCACCGTGATCACGTGCAGGTATTCGCCGAGGAAGAACATGCCGAACTTCATCGCCGAATACTCGGTGTGGAAGCCGCCGACGAGCTCCTGCTCCGACTCGGGGAGGTCGAACGGCAGCCGGTTGGTCTCGGCGAAGGCACTGACCAGGAAGATCAGGAATCCGAGCGGCGAGGCGACGATCCCCCACACGTGCTTGTCTTGCCAGGCGATGATCCGATTCAGGTCGAGCGACCCGGCCAGCAGGATGATCCCCAGGATCGACAGTCCCAGCGGGATCTCGTAGCTGATCAATTGGGCGCTCGAGCGCAATCCACCGATGAACGAGTACTTGTTGTTCGACGACCACCCCGCGAGGATGACGCCGTAGACCGCGAGGCTGCCGACCGCGAAGACGTAGAGGATGCCGATGTCGATGTACGGGGCGATCTGGAAGTCGATCCGATAGCCGCCGGCCCATCCCGGCAGGGTCGGGGCCGAGATCCCGACCGGTCCGAAGGGGATCACGGCGAAGCCGATCATCGCCGCGACAATCGCGATCATCGGGGCCAGCAGGTAGAGCGGCCTGGATACATAGGAGGGGACGACGTCCTCCTTCAGGAGCATCTTGGCCCCGTCGGCCAGCGGCTGGAGCAGGCCGAACGGGATGCCGAACTCACGCCCGGCCCGGTTCGGCCCGATCCGATCCTGCGCATAGGCCGCGACCTTGCGCTCGACCCAGATCAAGTACGCGACGGCACCCTGGGAAATGCCCACCACCAGCAGGATCTTGATCAGGATGCCGGCCACGACCCAAAACATAAGCTCTCCTTCGACGTTCAGCAGGGCGGGCCTCGCCCACCGATCACGGGCTTGCATCGGTGGGCAAAGCCCACCTTACGGAGTATTACCGCCACCTGGCCTCGCCCTGGGCGACGAACCAGCTATCGGTGAAGCTTGGCGGGCCGGCGGTGCCGTCTCGGGGCGTCGGCTGGCCGATGACGGCCCCGAAGGGGGGCAGCTTGCCCCCCTTGGCGACGGCGAAGCCCGGTAAGGTCTCGGCCAGCTCGGCCAGGACTTCGCCGGATTTGACGGGTCCTCCGGGGCGATTGAGTAAGATGGCGAACAGGTCGAGGTCCGGCAGCGAGCCGTCGCGGGGGGGCAAGGAGGCACCCGCGTATTGCAGCCGGCCGTCGGCGTTCACGTAGCAGCCGGCCTTCTCGGCGAAGGTCGCGCCGGCGAGGACGACATCCGCCAGATGGGCCAGCGGGGTGACATTCGTGTCCTGGACGACCAGGAACTTGACCGCCGAGCGGAGGGACTGGCTCTCCTTCTCGGCGATCCAGGGATCGATGGCGTCCGACGCGACATAGAGGCCCTGGAATTCGGCCGAAGGCAGGCGCCGGGTGAACTCCTCGTAATGGATCACCCTGCCCTCGAAATGATCCAGGACCGCCTCGACGCCGCGACGGTTGGGGCATTTCTCGGCATGGATGGTGAAAGGTCGCGGGACGACGAAACTGGTATCGCCCGTCCGGCCCTTGCTCTGGTCGGGCCGGAAGGTCTGGTCGGTCCCGACGGTGGGGATCGGGCCCATCGCCAGCACGTTGGCCGGGCTCAGTCCCTTGAGATAGCTCGCCAGCAGGTAGGCTTCCTCGACGGTCAGGAACGGCGAGAACAGCCCGGCGACGATCCCGCCCTTCTGGGCGATCTCCTTGAGGCTGTTCCCCACGACCTTGAGGGCCTCGTCGGCCGCCACGGCCGCATGGTCGCCGTTGCGCAGGACATACATCGATGAGAGCAGGTTGGGATCGTTGGCCGCCTTGTAGCTATACCGGCCTTCGTCGCAGATCCAGTAGTCGTTGACGTGCGGATTCTGGCGCGGCTTGAACCGGAAGAGGGCGCCGCGATTCTCCTCGGCGGTGATGTTGCAGCCAGTCGAGCATCGCGTGCACACCGAGTCGTGTTTCGACAGGAACCAGACGCGCTGCTTGTGGAGGAAGTCCTTGTCGAGGAGCGCGCCGACGGGGCACAGGTCGACTACGTTGCCGGCCAGCGGGTTGTTGACCGGCTGGCCCGGGAAGATGGCGATCTCGGCGTGGTTGCCGCGATTGGTGACCTGGAGCTCGCCGGTCTGGGTGATCTCCCGCGTGAACCGGACGCATCGGGTACACATGATGCAGCGGTCCTGATTGAGCTGGATCAGGTCCGAGACATCCTTGCGGGGGTTGACGATCCGCTCCTCGACGAAGCGGTGAGTCGCCTGGCCGTAGTTGTAGCTGTAATCCTGCAAGCCGCACTCGCCGGCCTGGTCGCAAACCGGGCAATCGAGCGGGTGGTTGAGGAGGAGGTACTCCATCACCATCCGCTGATGATCCTTGACCTTGGGGCTGTCGGTCACCAGGACGGTGCCGTCCTTGGCCGGGGTCTGGCAGGCGGGGACCAGCTTGGGGAGTAGCTTGATCTCGCCGGTCTTGGGGTCCTTGTTACCGACCTCGATCTCGCACATCCGGCAGTTGGCCACGACCGACAGCGCCGGGTGCCAGCAATAGTAGGGGATCTCGATCCCGACGCGCTTGGCCATCTGGATGGCGTTGAGCTTCTCACCCTCGGGGATCGTGTATTCGTTGCGATCGATGATGATGGTCGCCATCAGCTTGCCATTTCACGGTCAGAGTCAAAGGTGTGGCCAGGTTTGATGCACGCGAGGACGCCAAACTCGACCGATCTCAAGCGGGGTCCGGCCTCGGCGACCGGAGTGTGACCAGTTGCGCCGGCGGCCCGCCCACCGGCGGCAGAGGCGTGTCGCCATCGGCGGGGAGCCCATGGGCGATCTTCTCCTGGAGCGCCTTGACCTTGTAGGCATCCGACTGGTGGTGGCGGATGTAGTCCTCGAACTCGGCGCGATACTTCGTGATCCCGTTCTTGACCGGCCACGCGGCGCCGTCAGAGAGGCCACAGATGGTCGTCCCCGGGATGATGCCCATGTTGTTGGCCAACTGGAGCATGATGTCGAGGTCTTCGATCCGGCCGCCGCCGGCCTTGATCCGCTTCATCGTCTTGTAGAACCAGCCGGTCCCTTCGCGGCATGGCGTGCACTGGCCGCAGCTCTCGTGGGCGAAGAAGCGGCAGGTGTTATACAGGTAATCGACGATGCTCGTCTTGTCGTCGAGGACGGTCACCGCGGCCGTTCCCAGGCCGAGGCAGCCGGGTTTGCGGAGGCTCTCGAAGTCGAGCGGGGTGTCGAGCTCGTCGGCCGAGAGAAGTCCCATGCTGATCCCGCCCGGCACGGCGGCCTTGGCCTTGCGGCCCTTCCAGACGCCGCCGGCATGCTCGTCGATCAGGGCGCGGCAGGTGATCCCCAGCGGCAGCTCGACGCAGACCTGCTTGTTGACGTGCCCCGAGACGCAATACAGCTTCGGCCCGTAACTCTTGGGCACGCCGATCGACTTGAACCAGCCGGCCCCGCGTTCGAGGATGTGGGGCACGCAGCAGAGCGTTTCGACGTTGTTGACGACCGTCGGCTTGCGGAAGGCCCCCTCGATCGCCGGGAACGGCGGCTTGATCCGCGGCCAGCCGCGCTTCCCCTCTAGGCTCTCGATCAGCCCGGTCTCCTCGCCGCAGATATAGGCCCCGGCCCCGCGATGGACCCAGACGTCCAGGTTGTAGCCGGTCCCATAAATGTTCTTGCCCAGATGCCCGGCCGCCCGGGCCTCTTCGATCGCCGCCTCCAGCACGTTGTACGCGTGGATGTACTCGAACCGCAGATAGATATAAGCCGTCGTCGCTTTGGTCGCGAAGCACGCGATCAGGATCCCCTCGAGGAGCTGGTGGGGATCTTTCTCCATCAAGAGGCGGTTGTTGAACGTCGCCGGCTCGCTCTCGTCGGCGTTGATGCACATGAGCGTCTCCTTCCGGTCCTTGGGAAGGAAGCTCCATTTCAGCCCGCACGGGAAGCCGGCGCCGCCTCGGCCGCGTAGCTCCGAGTCCTTGACGATGTTGACCACCGAGTCGGGGTCGGTCGCCAGCGCCTTGCGCCGCCTGGTAGCCGCCATGCGACTCATACACCTTGAGCGTATGGCTGTCGGGGGTGTCCCAGTAGCGGCTCAGCACGGGTTCGAAGGTGGCCACGGCTATCACGTCTCCTGGTCGTTTCCGTCGGATGTGACCACGGTCGTGAGACCGTGGTTCGGACGGGGAACCTCAAACCTCGCACGTGAGTGCAAGCTTCGCGGCGGATCGGGCTGACGCCCGAGGTTGGAGGACTTGCGTCCCGTCCGAACCACGCACTCACGTGCGTGGTCATGAAATCACATTGGTCTTCACGCCTAGGATACAGCAACCTCATCCCGCCGACCGAGTTTCAATTCGTCGAGCATGCTGTTAACCGATTCCTCGCTCAAGGGCCCGTAGACCCGCCCGTCGTCGGCCAGCGCCGCGGGTGCGAAGTCGCAGACGCCGAGGCACTCGGCGAACTCGACGGTCAGCTTGCCGTCGGATGTCGTCTGGCCGGGCTCGATCGCGAGGCGGGCGCAGGCATGATCCAGCAGCTCGTCGCCCCCGCGTAGCATGCACGAAAGTGAGCGGCAGATCCAGACCCGGACGTCGCCCAGCGGCGCCTGCGGGAAGAATCCGTAGAAGCTCATGGTGTCGTGCACTTCGGCCGGCGTGATCTCCAGCAGCTCGGCGATCTCCGCCATCGCCTGGTACGGGACGCACCGCAGGTACGACTGCACGAGATGCAAGGCCGGCAGGGTGACCGCCCGCTTGCTCGGATAGCGCGGGAAGAGCGAGCGGATCTTCTCCTTCATGCCTTCGCTCAAGACCTTGTGTTCATTTGTCATGGGTCGTCTATCGTTGGTTCTTTGGTATGGGACATCGGCCACGAAGCGTCGGATGACCGATGATCGATCAGCGATCCAGCTCGGCCGCGATAATATTGAGGCTCCCCAGCACGGCGACGACGTCGGCCAGCAGGTGATCCTTGATCATGAGCGGGAAGACGGAAAAATGGATGAACGACGGCGGCCGGGTGCGGACTCGCCATGCGGACTGGCTGCCGTCGGCGACCAGATAATAGCCGAGTTCCCCGTTCGGCGCCTCGACGGCCGCGTAGACCTCGTCCTTCGGCGTCTCGAAGCCCCGGTTGGGCATGATCAGCTCGAAGTGCTGGATCAGGCCCTCCATGCTGTTATAAGCCGTCAGCTTGTCGGGCAGGGGGAATTTCTCGGCGATCGGCACGTTGACCGGGCCGGACGGCAGCCGCTTGACGGCCTGCTCGACCAGACTGTGACTCTGCCGCATCTCCTCCATCCGGACGATGAACCGCGCCCAGCAGTCGCCCTCCACGCAGTACGGCACTTCGAAGTCGAGCTCGGAATAGACGAGGTAGGGCTCGTCCTTGCGCAGGTCGTACGTGACGCCGCTGGCCCGGGCGATCGGCCCCGAGCAGGAGTAGGCGATCGCGTCTTCCTTGCTCAGCACGCCCACGCCGCGTACCCGGTCGAGGAAGATCCGGTTGCGGAACAGTAGCTTCTCCATGTCCGCATAGACCTTGGGGAAGCTCTTCAGCACGGACTGGATCCGGTCGAGCACGCGGTCGTTGAAGTCGTAGAGTACGCCTCCCACTCGGGTATACCCCGGATGGAACCGATAGCCCGACATCTCCTCGTAGACGTCGTAGATTAACTCTCTCAGGTTGAAGGCGTACAGGAATGCGGTGAAGGCGCCGAGGTCCAATGCCGCCGCGCCCGTGCAGAGCAGGTGGTCGCTGAGCCGGGCCAGCTCGGAGATGATCACGCGAATATACTGGCAACGGGGCGTCAAATCGATGCCCAGCACCTTCTCGACCGCATGGTGCCATGCGACTTCGTTCATCGGCGGGCTGATGTAGTTCTTGCGGTCGACGACCGTCACATACTGGTTATACGTGAGATGCTCGCCGAGCTTCTCGAAGCCCGAGTGCAGGTAGCCGATATCGGGAGTCGCCTTGACGATCCGCTCGCCGTCCAGCTCCAGGATCAACCGCAAGGTGGTATGCGTGGCGGGATGCTGGGGCCCGAAGTTGAGCGTCCAGGTCGTCTGCTTCGTCTCGGTCTGGAGCTCCGGCTCGTCGAGTAGTTGGGAGGCCATCGCGTGATCCTGTCTCGTACGTTGGTCGGGTCGGGTCAGGACTCGCCCCGGGTGAGCCTCGGGAAGTTGTGACGCTCGCCACGCCCCCGGAGCGGATAGTCCTTGCGGAGCGGGTAGGCTGCGAACTCCTCGGGCATGAGGATCCGGCGCAGGTCGGGATGGTCGCTGAAGCGGATCCCGTACATATCGAAGACTTCACGCTCCATCCAGTCGGAGCCCGGCCAGAGCGGATACGCGGAGGGGAGCGTCGGATCGGGGTCGTCGACGCCGGCCTTCACGACCAGTCGCTCGCCCGTGTCGAGGTTTCGCAGGACGTAATGGACCTCGAAACGCGACCGCGTCCGGCCGGGGTAACCCAGATAGTCGGTCCCGCCCAGCTCGGCGAGCATATTGAAGCCGCACTCGCCCTTCAGCACGGTCAACAATTCGCGCAGCCGCGCGGGCGGCACATGGAGCCTGAGGTTGTCGCGAAACCGCGAGAGGCTGAAGACGCCATCTCCCAGGGTCTTCGCGAGCGTGGCCAGGGTCGTTGCGTGCGAGTCGGTGTTCATCATAGTGGGCAGTAGGCAGTGGGCAGTGGGCAGTGAATCAAAAACACCGCGCGACGATCTCTCTCGGGGGCGATCTTGAGAAGTAGGCTCGGTATGTAGCGGGCGATCTCCTCAACTGCCTACTGCATACTGTCTACCGTTCAGCGCGTCTCCTCGGCCCCCAGTTGCGCCGGGCCGCCGGGGATTCGATAGCCGAACCGATCCTCGTCGCCGCGTTCGGCTGAGGTGGCGAAGCCGATTGGGGCCTCGCGCTTCTCGGCCAAGTATTTCTCCCGCTCGAGCAGCTCGGGCAGGCCGTTACTGCCGAACGTCGTGCCGCCCTTCTGGATCTTGGTCTGGATGTCCATGAGGGCCCGGAGGATCTGCTCGGGGCGGGGCGGGCAGCCGGGGATATACACATCGACCGGGATGAACCGATCAATACCCTGGACGACCGCATAGGTGTCGAAGATCCCGCCGGTGCTGGCGCAGGCACCCATGCTGATGCACCACTTGGGCTCGGGCATTTGCAGCCAGATCCGCTGCAAGACCGGCATCATCTTCATCGCCACCCGGCCGGCCACGATCATCAGGTCGCACTGGCGGGGGCTGAACCGCATGACCTCGGCGCCGAACCGGGCGATGTCGAACCGGCTGGCGCCGACGGCCATCAGCTCGATCCCGCAGCAGGCCGTGGCGAACGGCATCGGCCAGAGGCTGTACTTCCGGCACCAGTTGACGACCGGGTCCAACCTTGAGAGGAAGACATTCTCGGGCATCTCGATTGCATCGACCGGGTTGACCGTCAGGGTCGACCCACGCAGTGGCTCGTTCCGGACCGGGACCGCTGTCGGATCCTTGCCTACCGCCATTCGAAGACCCCTTTCCGCCAGGCATAGACGAAAGCCGCGGCCAGGATGATAACGAACACCACGATCTCGCCGAAGACCCAGCCCCGGAATTCCGCCGGAATCCCGGCGATGGGTAGCGCAGAGCCCGGCGGCGCCAGGCTCGGGTCCGCACTCCACTGGGCCACAGCCCAGGGATAGAGGAACAGCAGCTCGACATCGAAGAGCAAGAAGACGATCGCCACCAGGTAGTAGCGCACGTCGAACCGCTGCCGCGCGTCGCCGATCGGGTCCATCCCCGACTCGTACGGCATCTGCTTAACGCGTGTCGACTTGCGCGGACCGACCACGGCGCTCGTGATCATCATGCCCGCGCCGGTCAGGATCGCCACGATCAGGAAGATGAAAATCGGCGTGTATTCCTCGCCCATCGATCAGTGCCCTCGGCCGACGCGACCGACTTTGTGAATGGTTTCACAAAGTCGGCTCAAAAAAAACCCAGGCGGGTGCCGGGATAAAAACAAGGTGATTGAGGAGTGGACAGGTCGAATCGAGCGGGGAGGAGCGAGGGAATCCCGGAGTCGATTCGACGACCCGGTTTCGCTGGTCTCGCGGGGCTCGATGGTTCCGCGCCACGTGAGCCCTATTGTAAGGATCGAAGGACGACCGTCAACGAGTCAGCGATTTCCTGATCGATGTTTAGGCCGCCGGGGCTCGCGGAATTGGCGAACCCCGGGCGGAGATTCCGGTCATTCGGGGTTCGTGACGGGGGGCGCCAGACCCGGCGCGGTGCGGCGACGGCGAGTCGTGGCGGGGGTCATACCCGGCGCCTGTCCGCCCGTGCGATCGCCCGCGCCCAGGGCACGATTCAAGGCTCCGGTGGGCGTGCGGGTCCGGGTCCCGGAGGACAGTGGCGGGACGCTCGGCATCGGCGGCGCCGGTCGCGTCGTGCGGCTTTGCAGTCGGGCCGAGTCGACATCGTCCGGCCGCGAGGTGGACGTCGCCGAGCGGTTGATGGTGCCCGGCTCGTGCGGCAAGGCGATCGGCGGTGACATCTCATCGCGCGTCGTTCGCGATCCCGATCCGACGGGCGTCCGCGAGGCATCGGACAGGAAGCGGGACGGCGATTGACTCCGGGAGCCCAGCTCGCGGGACGACTCGCGACGCGCCTGCTGGTACTCGCGGAGCAGCTCCGCCCGTTTCCTGGGGTCCTTCTCCGAGAAATAAGCGAAGTATTTCTTCGTGACGTCCTGCTGCTTCTTTTCGAAGTCATCGGCGGAGCCCGCGTTGGGCCGATAGTCGCGATCGGCACCGCCGAAGGCCGGATCGATGGACCCGCGGAAGTAGGGGATACCGACGTTCGCACGGTCGGACGAGGTCCGCCCCGGCCCCGACATCCCATCAACATATTGCTGGAACTGATTCGCCGTCGAAAAGCCCTGGCGACCAATGTATGCGCTGCTCTGACCGGCATCCGGGGAGGCCGGTCCGATGGGCGTGGTATAAGCCGTATACTGATTATTGTACGGCCAGAATGGATCGGGCCCGAACCCCGGTTGAGCCTGGACGGTCGTCGAGACCGCCGGCGCCACGACGAGGGTTGCGCCCAAGACCCAGGAACGGAGCCAGCCCCCGCGATACGATCTCATCTTCGGCCTCCCGGACGATCCTGGAGCCAATCGCGAGCCGGCCGGCAAGAGGGCCGGCCGCGGTCCAACTTCCGACGCCGGTCGGAAGTCTTCGCTCCCTCGATTTCCCTCGAACAGGGCCCTCGAGGTCGAGCCGCGCGAAATTCGGAGCCACTCGGTCGGCCGGATCGAAAGGACGCGACCGAGTGTGTGCATAACCCGAAAAACTCCGGCTGCCACCAAGCGATTATAATCCCTGGGATCGGCCATTGCCACCGGTCAATCCGGACCGATCTGGGCGATGTGGCGAATCCGCCTCCCGAGGCGGAGGGACATGCCGATTGCGAGGGCCAACGCAACTTCTGGTGGCTGCATGCATTCCGCGATGTTGCATGTCGCATCGAGGATCAGGGGCGACCTCTGACGATTTCGACCTCGATGCGTTGGCCGAGCTTGAGGGGTGTCGAATCGAGCAAAGCGATCTTGACGAGGAGAACGCGCGTATCCACGGGACGGGACGTATCCTCGGGCCGCAGGTGCCTCCCCGAGACGGCATCGGGGATCTCCTCGACTTGCCCCCGCCAAATCCGGCCCGGGAACCCTTCCGCGAACACGGTCGCTTCCGCACCCAGGGCGATGAAGCCGATGTCGACCTCGTCGACCTCGGCCTCGACTCGGACCCGATTGAGGTCCGCGACGGTGACGATGCGTGCCGAGACATCGACGGTCTCTCCAGGGTGCGCGAAGCGGGCGATGACGATGCCGTCAATGGGGGACGTGATTCGAGTCATGTCGATGAGGGCATCCATGCGGCGGCGCGTGGCCAGGGCTGCGTTCCGCCGGGCCTTCGCCATGTCGAGGCCCCGCTTGTTGGTCTCGAGCTCGATATCGCTGGCGGCGCCATGCGCGATGAGAACCCGCCGGCGTTCCACTTCGCGCTCATAGAAGCGGACATCGGCCACGGCCTCGTCGATCCGCGCCACGGCCTCGTCGCGCGACGCACGAAGCTCGTCCGACTTGAGCTCCGCGATGAGGTCGCCCTTGCGGACGAGCGACTTCTCCTGCACCGGGATGGCCACGATTAGCCCCGGGCGCTCGACGGCAACCACGACCTCGGCGCCGGGGTAGGTCACGAGCCGCCCCTCGGCGATCACCGAATTGGGTCGGCGTCGTGTGATGCCCGCCCCCTCGGCGACCGTTCTCGTGGCGCCGGGTGCCGGCCTTGGCCTGACCCAGCCGGCCTGGCTCGCCTGCCAGATCACGACCAGAGTTGCGATCACGCCCACCCCGAAGGCCAGGAGTTTCGCCATCATGATCCGGATCCTCCCCCGTCCAGGAGACGTCCGCCCTCGATGCGGATGATCCGATCTGCGATCGACCGCACCTTGGGATCGTGCGAGACGATGAGGACCGCCCGGTCCTCGACTCGCGCCAGCCGGGCGAACAATTCGAGGATCTGGCTACCCAATCGCGAATCGATGCTGGCCGTCGGCTCGTCGGCCAGGAGGATCGCCGTGCGGCCCGCGAGCGCCGCGCGATGGCCACCCGCTGCTTCTGCCCGCCGGAGAGATCGCGCGGAGCGCGCCCTGCGCCGGTCCGAGAGCTCGACCGCCTCGAGCACCCGCTCCGCCTCGCGCCGCGCAGCCGAGCCGGGGACTCCCCTGATGTTCAGCGCGTATTCCACGTTTTCCAGCGCGGTCAACGCGGAGAACAGATTGAACTGCTGGAATACGAAACCGATCGATCGCTTTCGCAATTCGGGCAATCGATCGGGGCAGGCCGGGTCGACTTCCTCCCCCTCGATGACCACGCGTCCCGTGGTCGGGGTCAGCAGGCAACCCAGGATGAACAGCAGCGTCGTCTTCCCCGACCCCGATGGGCCCTCGAGCACGACGACCTCGCCTCGCGCCAGGTCCAGCGAGACCCCCGCGAGGACGGGCACCGTCTCCTGCCCCTCGACGAAGCACTTGCTCACGTGTCGGGCTTCCAGGACAGACATGGAGGCGACATCCTCTCAGCTACGGAAGACGACCGCCGGGTCCAGGCCGGCGATCTTGCGGAACGAGATCAACGACGCCCCCAGGCAGAGGGCGACGGCCCCGAAGAAGGCGTAACCGATCAAGATGGGCGGGATGATCAGCTTCAGGTTGACTTCGGCCATTACCGGTCGGACCGCATAGGCCAGCGCAGTCCCCAGCAGGAAGCCCACGACGGCGGCGATGCTCGCCTGCTCGGCGATGATCCGATAGATGTCGGCGTTGCATCCCCCGATTGCCTTGACGGTGGCGAACTCCTTGAAATGCTCTATGGTCGCCGTATACGAAGTCTGGGCGACGACCACGACGCCGACCAGGCAGCCCAGGAACACGGTCATGAACATGCTGAGCCCCAGGCCGGTGTTCTCGACCCAGTAGTTGCGCGATCGCGCCGCCCATTCGTCTCTTGTTCGCACGTCGTTATAGGGGAGCCTCCGCTGGATCGCCTCGCGGACCGTCTCCATGTCGGCACCCGGCTCGAGCTTCACCAGGATATATGTGGTCCGTCGCTCCAGGTCCAGGGGTGCCAGTGCCTGCGCGACGCGATAATCGAGGAAGGCAAGCGGATTGGTCGTGAAGGAGCGGGCCTGGCGGGTCCGGCCAATGACCTTGAGGCGGAGCCCCAGGAATTCACGATAGTCCCCCGGCGAGAACGGGCCGAATCGACGCTCCGCCGATTCGTCCAGGAAGACGTACCGGCCTCGGCGGAGATCCCGAGGGTTGCCCGAGACCACGTCCCAAGGGAAATTCCACCTCGGAAAGTCCTCCAGGGCGTAGACGATCGTCGCTTCTTTCGCGCCGCTCGGCAGGGCCACCGGCACGAACCAGACGATCAGGTTATCGGCCCGCAAGACGCCGGGTACCGATCGGACGCGATGCACGTAGAGCTCGGGGAACGTATTTGCGAAGTCAATATTTGGCGTATTTCTCGCTGTCACCCATAGGTCGGCATCCAGCCGCTCGATGGTGATCGAGGCGCTCTCCAGCATCCCCAGGAAGATACCCACCTGGACGATCACCAGCAACACCGCAAACGCGACGCCGGAAACGGTCGTCAGGAACCGCGTCTTGTCGTCGAGCAGAATCTTGATCGCCAGGTGAACCATGTATTGCCGCGTTCCCGATATGGTTGCAGTCGAATTCGATCGGTCAGGATCACTCCATGGGAGTAAATAGGCTGTGAGCTGCAGCATTGTCAAATTAGGACATCTATTAATTCGATCTTAACGCTTTAGTCTTCGGGCGTCGCCCCGCAACAATGGATTCACCACCCTGTGCGTGGGAATGGGTCGGCGCGAGGCGCCTCGAGTAAGGTATGTCGAGATTAGCCTGGACGGTGCAATGTCCTCTATTGGCATCATCATAACCGGGTCGGACCGAATTCTTCATTAAAAAATCTAGAAGCCTCCTTTTTTCTTGACACGACTCGAGCGGAGTGGTTACATGCGATGGCGAGGCATATAGAAGGTCACGAGACCGCCATGATGGCGGCGTCTCTGTCATCGAGAGACCGGGTGAATGTGCTTACGAGTTGAGCGCCGGCGATGCCGCGTGCCGACCGAAAGACAGCCTGAGTCCGTCCGCGCCGACGAGCTCCGATTCCTGCATGGTGCGAGGCCGAAGCGTCTGCCTCGGCATGCGTGGCCGAAATATTAATATTTACGAATTTTTATTTTTAAATTTAAGCCGTGGTGAGAGGCTCCAGCGGTGCTCTTTCCGAGCCATGTTCCGGCTCTTCACGCGGGCCGGAGGATTACGTAGGCCAAACGGCGACCTTGGATGGCCGAAGCGTTGATGATCGCTCGATTGCGACTCTGCGCAAGGGATAACTGGAATGGGACACCGCCCGAATGGGCCCGATGCGAGAGGCGCATCAGCAAGTTGCGGAAGGAAAGCCGGATCTCCCGAGTGCCAGTCCGACGACTTCCTGGACGCGATCAAGTCCTACCTGGAATGCCGTTCACAGGGCGTCGATCCGCCTGCGGACCTGGTGGAATCATGGAACAAATTCTATAACTGCTACGCCCCTCGGATCGAGAAATACCTGAGCGGATGGAGTTTAACCGACGCGGACCGGAGTGATTGTTCGCAAGATGTCTGGAAAGACGTCGTCGGCAGCCTAGGGCACTTTGAGCACGACCCGGCCCGTGGCGATCTCGGCACGTGGTTGATGACCTTGGCCCGCAACAAGGCGATCGACTTCATCCGGAGGCGGAATCGACATAAGCTGGAGCACCTGGACGAGACCGCGATGCGTGGTCCGCTCGATCCCAGGCCCGACCCGGCGGCCGAATACGAGCGTCGCCGGACGATGGCCCAGGTCCAGAGAATCCTGCTCGAACTCTCCGGGAAAGTCTCGCTAACCAGCTTCCAGGTGCTGTACCAGCGCTGGATGGAGGGCCGGCCGACCGCCGAGGCCGCCGCCGCCCTCGAGTTGACTCCCGAACAGGTCCGATTCCGGGCCTGTCGGATGAAGCGGAAATTCCGTGACATGTTGGAGCGGTCGATGGACCGGGATGTCCTCGACGACAACCACGGTGGGCGCGAAATCGACGTCTGATCGGATTACCGCGCAACAAACCTCGCCTACGATCGTGTAACCATTGGGAAGGTATCGATGCTCGTACACCTGATCCCGCGGATCGAAGTTCGCCCCTGCGCCGACATGACTCTGGTCGTCTGCATCGCCAGGGGTATCCGACACAGCGCCTGGTGCGGGCCCAAAAGGGGAGGCGTTCCTTTCGATGACTTAATTGCATCGAGGTCCATTCCTACTACCGGTACGGACCAGAACATGCCGCGTCTGGATCCTGCCACCAACTTGTACTCAGGGGACACCGAGGCTGTCACGGTCGGACGGCGCCCCCGTTCCGGGAGGGATTCGCAATGGCACGCACGAGATTCGCAACGGTGTTTGTCCCGTTCGGCCTGGTGTGCTTGATCTGCATGCTGTCTGCCGAACGTGCCAGGGCACAGTTCCCACCTCAAAATACCGACACGACCACATCCCTGGGAAAATTCACGATCGAGGTCAATCCGCTTTTTGCTACGACAATCGCGAACGACTTCAACAACGGAGACTTTCCCGGCTACACGCTCAACCAGCCCACGAGCGGCCCGCAGGCCGGACAGACGTTCTTGACGAGCCCACTCCTCTACGATCCGACAACCACGATTGCTCGCAGTAGCAATACGACACCGGGCGCAAACGCCACGCTGAACGTCGGGAATCCCGTCTATACGACGTCCTCGGGCAGTTCCGCGTTGACGCCCCCCTCGGGCTGGAACGTGTCTGCCAGTACCAACGAGGTCTATACGGCGCTCCAGAACCTGAACTTGACCAACGGCGGCGGTACGTCTGTCACGGCCGGCCAGTCGATAGCCGCGACGTCGCCGAATGCCGGCGTCATCAGCTACGGCCAGGTTGCATCCGAATCCAGCAGCCCGGCGCGAGCTTCCCCGCCAAGAGCTTCTTCGATGTCTTCGTGGATGTGACCGTTTCGAGTAGTCTCGGATCCCTCGACCTTTACAATACATCCCCCTTGGTGGTCGAGAGCTCCGGCCTGATGAGCTTCCCCCCGACGGTCCTCTATACGCACCAGCAATCATCGGGCCCCCCGCCGGAGCTCCTCATCAACGCGCCTAATGTCAGCGACCCGTTCTATGCGTACAACGGCGATCCCTTCGGAACGATTATCGTCTCCGGACATGGCGCGGGATATAACGACGGGGGGTCAACTGGGGGGCCGGGAAATGGACCCGGTCCCGCCCAGTTCAACCAGCAATACTCCCAACTCCTGCAACAGGCAGGCGTTACCACCCCCGAGCCGAGCACATGGATCATGTTGTTGACGGCCCTTGTGATCGTGCCGGCCTACGTCGGATGGGGCCGACGGCGAGCCCGATCAACGTGTGCGGCTGCCTGATAAAGCCCATGAGAGCGACGACGGTCGAGAAAAGCGTGCCGACGTGTCTCTTGACGCGACGACACACATGAATTCCGGTGACGATGTGAAATCTGTACTGGGCTGGCTCGGCAGGCGCCTCTTCGGCATCTCGACCGAAGAGGCGTCGTTCTCCCGTCGAGGTTTTCGCGGCGGGGATCAGTGCGTTCGCCAGCGTCTCGAACAGATCGGGCGGGTCTTCCTCCAAGGCTACCACTCCGCCTTGGAAGAGGACCGGCCGGATCTGTTGGTTTCGGCACTCAACTCGATCGAGCCGGATCTGCGCGGCTTCGCCTTCGAAGGAGCGGGGATGGGGCTCTACCTGCTCGACCTGCTCACTCCCTGGAGGCGAGACCGGCTGAGCCGGTTCCTTTCGGGTCCCGGCGAAACGCATGCCTACATGGTCCACGTGGGAGCCGGCTGGGCGCTGGCCCAGCTTCGTCGGCGAGTCGATCGTAGCTTGGCGCAGTTCGACCCCTTGCTCGGTTGGCTGGCGATCGACGGCTACGGATTCCATCAGGGTTACTTCCACTGGCCCGAGACGGTGGATCGCCAGCGGGTCCCCGAGAGGCTTTCGGGCTACGCTCGGCGCGTCTTCGACCAGGGGCTGGGCCGGAGCCTCTGGTTCGTCGAGGGGGCCGAGATTACTCGGATCACGGAGACGATCGCCCGGTTTCCCCAGGCGCGACACGCGGACCTCTGGAGCGGGGTGGGACTGGCCTGCGCCTACGCCGGCGGTGTACCTGCCGAGGCCATCAATACACTGATCGCGAACGCCGGTCCATATCATCCCCACCTCGCGCAAGGTGTGGCCTTCGCCGCCAAGGCACGCGAGCGGGCCGGCAATCCGGAATTACACACGGACCTGGCCTGTCGTAACGTCTGCGGGATGACGGCTAGAGAGGCCGCACGTCTGACCGACCACGCCCTGATCGACCTTCCGGCCGACCCTACGACCGCCCCCTACGAGATGTGGCGCAGACGCATCCAGGCCACCTGGAGCAAGGAGCCCGTGACATTATGAGCATGCCGGAGAGTACTCTTCCGCCGCCATGCTGCGCGATTGGTGGCCCTGGCGATCCTTCTGGCGCTCTACAACCTCTCCTTGCAGCCGCGACTCTCGGGTACCGAACAGGCGCGGCTGGCGGGACGATTTCACTTCGTCCACCATCCGCTCCCGGAACTGTCCCTCAATTATTCGCGAAATGTCCGTCCGGTCCATCCGAGCTTGAAACGGATCGAGTCATGGATTTCGTCGGTGGGCGCAGCGGTTGCACTCAACGACCTGGATGGGGACGGCCTTCCTAACGACGTCGTCTACGTGGACCCGCGGGTTGATCAAGTCATCGTTTCTCCTGTACCCGGCACAGGCGAGCGGTATCAAACCTTCTCGCTCGACCCGGTAACGCTGCCGTACGACGCCGCCACGATGGCCCCCATGGGGAGTCTGCCGGCTGACCTGAATGAAGATGGCTTGATGGACATCCTGGTCTACTACTGGGGCCGTCCGCCGATCGTCTTCCTGAAACGGGCCGGCCACGGCAAGGGCCTCGAGCGCAGCCGCTTCGTCGCGCGGGAGGTGGCGCCGGGGCGGGCCGCTGGTTCACCAATGCCGCGACGCTGGCCGACCTGGACGGCGACGGCCACGCCGACCTCATCGTCGGCAACTATTTCCCGGACGACGCCCGCGTTCTCGACGCCCGGGCCGGCGGCCTGGAGGCGATGCAGCATTCGATGACACGCGCCGACAACGGCGGGCGGAAACACCTGTTGCGCTGGATCAATGCATCGAGCGGGTCCGAGCCCGACGTCCGATTGGTCGACCACGAGGGCGTGCTGGACGAGCTGGGAGGCTACAGTTGGACCTTGGGGATCGGAGCCGCCGACCTGGACGGCGACCTGCTGCCCGAGGTCTATTTCGCCAACGACTTCGGACCCGACCGGTTGCTCCACAACCGTTCCCGGCCGGGCGAGTTCCGCTTCGCACTGCTGGAGGGACAGAAGACGCTGACCACGCCCAACTCCAAGGTGGTCGGGCGCGACTCATTCAAAGGCATGGGGGTCGATTTCGGTGACCTGGACGGCGACGGCATCCTCGACATCTTCGTGAGCAACATCGCCGCCGAATTCGCGCTGGAGGAGAGTCATTTCGCCTTCCTGGGGACTGGTGAGACTGTGCGGATGCGCCGGGGGATCGCGCCGTTTCACGACCAGAGCGAACGGCTGGGGTTGTCTCGGAGCAGTTGGGGTTGGGATGCGAAGATCGCCGACTTCGACAATGACGGGGCCCCCGAGGTTGTCCAGGCGGTCGGCTTCGCCAAGGGGACGACCGACCGCTGGCCCGAGCTGCAAGAGCTGGCCATGGGCAACGACGAGTTCCTGCACGATCCCCGGAACTGGCCCCGGTTCGGGCCGGGCGACGACCTCTCGGGGCATGCGAACAACCTGTTCGCGACGCGGGCGCAGGTGAGCGATACTGGAATCTCGCCGCGGACTTGAACCTCATCGAAACCGGCGTGAGCCGGGGGATCGCCGTCGCCGACGTGGACGGCGACGGTGCGCTCGATTTCGCCGTCGCGAACCAGTGGGCGCCCTCGTCGTTCTACCACAACCAGGGCCGGACTGCCGACACGTTCCTCGGCCTGCACCTGCTGCTCCCGTTGGGCCGAGGGGGAGCCGAACCGACCCGCTCTCGACCCGGACATCCCGGCGATGACCTCAAAGGCCGTCTCGCCCTGGGGGCCTCCGCACTGGTCCGACTGCCGGACGGCCGCGCGCTGCGAGCCCAGGTCGACGGCGGGAACGGCCACTCGGGGAAACGCAGCTCCGACCTTCATTTTGGACTCGGACCGGCGAGGTCGGATTCCTCGCTGGCCGTCGAGCTGAGCTGGCGCGACCCGGCGGGGCAGGTCCGCAAGGAAACCCTTCATCTGACCCCCGGGTGGCACACCGTGCTTCTGGGATATCCCGTGACGACTGTGGAATGAGCCATGCCACCATGTAACGAATTCCCCGCACCTTCCGGACCTCCCAACCGACTTCCGGCACTGCGGCGGTTCGCCGTGGCGATCACGATCCTGAACGTCCTGGGCCACTTCGTGCTGGGCTTCGAGCAATCGTGGGCGCAGCCGCTGGTCGCGCTGGCGGCGGCCTACAGCGTCGAGCTGGTCCTGGAAGCGGTCGGCGCCTGGGCCGAGCGCCGGCCTGCCCAGTTCCGGGGCGGTTGGTGCGCGATGGTGGACTTCCTGCTGCCGGCGCACATCACGGCGCTGGCGGTCTCGATGCTGCTGTACGCCAACGACCGGCTCTGGCCGATTGCCTTCGCGGCCGCGCTGGGGGTCGCCTCGAAGACGCTCATCCGCGTCCCGGTCGGCCGCGGCGTCCGCCACTGCCTGAATCCCTCCAATACCGGGATCGCCTTCACGCTGCTGCTGTTCCCCTGGATCGGGATCGCCCCGCCCTACCAGTTCACCGAGAACCTGAGCGGCGTCGGCGACTGGTTGCTGCCGACGATCATCGTCGTGTCCGGGACCTTCTTGAATACGCGCTTCACGGGGCGGATACCGCTGATCCTGGGATGGCTGGGTGGCTTCCTCGTCCAGGCAGGCTTGCGGAGCCAGCTCCAGGGTACGCCCTTCGCGGCAGCCCTGTTGCCGGTGACGGGCATGGCGTTCCTGCTCTTCACGTTCTACATGGTCACCGACCCGGCCACCACGCCATCGCCTCCCCTGAGACAGCTCGTCTTCGGCGGATCGGTGGCCGCGGTCTACGGCCTGCTGATGGCTCATGCACGTGGTCTTCGGCCTGTTCTTCTCGCTCCTCGTCGTCTGTTCGATCCGAGGACTGGGGCTGGCCGTGCTCGGCCTGCCGTCCGCAGCCCGGCGCGATCGCGATGCCGGGCCGGCCGATGCCGTCTCGCGTGGCGACTGCGCCCTCGTCGGTGCTGGAAGTGGCGGAATGATGTCGCAACCGATTGCCCTGGTCGGGCTCGCCTGTGTCTATCCCGATGCCCGTTCGCCGGCCGAGCTGTGGGAGAACGTGCTGGCCGGCCGCCGCGCGTTCCGTCGCCTGCCGCCGGAGCGGCTCCGCGCCGAGGACTACTGGTCGGCCGACCGGGACGCCCCCGACCGGACCTACGCGGTCGAGGCGGCGGTGATCGAGGGATACGAGTTCGACCGCGTCGGATTCCGGGTCGCCGGGGACAGCTACCGGTCGGCCGACCTGGCACACTGGCTGGCGCTCGACGTGGCCTCGCGCGCCATGGCCGATGCCGGCTTCGCACAGGGCGACCGGCCTTCCCCGCGAGACGACCGGCGTGTTCCTCGGCAACACGCTGACCGGCGAGTTCTCCCGCGCCAATGGGCTCCGGCTCCGCTGGCCGTACGCCCGCCGGGTGGTCGAGGCGGCCCTGCGCGACGAGGGCTGGACTCCGGAGCACCGGGCGGCGTTCCTCGCCCGCCTCGAGGCCCAGTTCAAGGAGCCGTTTCCGCCGGTGGGCGAGGAGACGCTCGCCGGCAGCCTCTCCAACACCATCGCGGGCCGGATCTGCAACCACTTCGACCTGAAGGGCGGCGGATACACGGTCGACGGCGCCTGCGCGTCGTCGCTGCTGGCGGTGGCCCACGCCTGCTCGTCGCTGGCCTCCGGCGACCTCGACGTCGGCGCTGGCGGGCGGGGTGGACCTGAGCCTCGACCCGTTCGAGCTGGTCGGCTTCGCCAAGGCCGGTGCCCTGGCCCAGGATGCGATGCGGGTCTTCGATGCCGCGGTCCGCCGGCTTCTGGCCGGGCGAAGGCTGCGGGGTCGTCGTGCTCATGCGGCTGGAGGATGCCCTGGCCCAGGGCCGCCGCGTCGTCGCGGTCATCCGCGGCTGGGGCATCTCCTCCGACGGCCAGGGCGGGATCACGCGGCCCGAGGTCGAGGGGCAACTGCTGGCCCTGCGGCGGGCCTATCGTCGGGCGGGATTCGGGATCCGGACGCGTCGGCTACTTCGAAGGCCACGGCACCGGGACGAGCGTCGGGGACGCGACGGAGCTCCGGGCCCTCGGCCGCGCCCTGCGAGAGGCCGCTGCCGAGGACGAACCGTCCGCGGTAGCCCCTCGCCCGCGATCGGCTCGATCAAGGCCAACATCGGCCACACCAAGGCCGCCGCGGGTGTCGCAGGGCTGATCAAGGCCGCCCTGGCGCTCGATGCCCAGATCCTGCCCCCGACCGACCGGCTGCGAGCAGCCCCACCTCGAGCTGACCGGCGAATCGCCGCGCTCTCCGCGTGCTCGAGAAAGGGCCGGGCCATGGCCGGCCGATCGCCCGCTCCGCGCCGGCGTCAGTGCCATGGGCTTCGGGGGGATCAACGCTCACATCGTCCTCGAGTCGCTCGCGAGGGATCGCCGCGAGGGCGTTAATCCGACCGAAGCCGCCTTGCTCGCCTCGCACCAGGACACCGAACTGTTCCTGCTCGGAGCACGCGATACTGCCGGCCTGCGCCGACAGGTCGTCGAACTCCTATCCTTCGCCGGGCGGCTCTCGATGGCGGAACTGACGGACCTGGCCACTCACCTGGCGGCAGCGCTTCGAGCATCGGTGCGTTCGCGCGGCGGTTGTCGCGAGCCTTCCTTCGGAGCTCGAGGCGCGGCTGGCTTCGTTGCGAGACCTGCTCGATCGCGGGGACATTGACGGGAATGGGACGGGGCGAGGGCGAGGACAGTCACATCGGTATCCAGGCCGGCATCTTCCTCGGGCGAGGCGAGTCCCGGCCGAAGATCGGGTTCCTCTTCCCCGGCCAGGGATCGCCGGCATCACTCGACGGAGGCGCCCTCGGGCGGCGATTCGCGTCGGCGGAAGCCGTCTATCAGCAGGCCGGCCTTCCGGTGACCGGCGATCTGGCAATCGACCGCGGTGGCCCAGCCGGCGATCGTCGCCGCGTCGCTGGCGGGCATCGGATTGTTGAGTGAGCTGGGCATCGCGGGCGATGTCGCCGTCGGCCATAGCCTGGGCGAGCTCACCGCGATGCATTGGGCCGGTGCCTTCGATGCCGGGACCCTCCTCCGCGCGGCCGCGGGGCGTGGCTCTGTGATGTCCAATCTGAAAGAGAGCGGCGGCGCCATGGCGAGCATCCATGCCGACCGGGCCGAGGTCGATTCGATGCTCAATGGCGAGGCCGTCGTGATCGCCGGCCTGAACGCGCCCCGCCAGACCGTAATCTCAGGGCCTGCCGATGCGGTGGAACTGGTCCTCGGGCGGGCGCGAAGTCGCAGGGGTCGGTACGACCCGACTCGCGGTCTCTCATGCGTTCCACTCGCCGATGGTGGCCGGAGCCGTGGAGCCCCTGGCCCGCCTCCTGTCACGCGAGCCGATCGGCCGGACGAATCGGGAAATGGTCTCAACCGTGACCGCAGCCCGCGTCTCGCCCGATGTCGATGTGCGAGGTTTGATACTCCGACAAGTCACGGCTCCGGTCCGATTCCTCGACGCGATGGCCGTCGCGGCCGAGGGGATCGAACTCTGGATCGAGGTTGGGCCGGGCCGGGTGCTCAGCGGGCTGGTCGAGTCATGGATCTCGGCGCCGGTGGTGGCGACCGAGATCGGCGGCGAATCGGTCGGAGGACTGCTCCGCGCGGCTGGCGCGGCGTTCGCGCTCGGCGCACCCATGGAACTGACATTATTGATCGACCGGCGCGGGGCCCGGCCCTTCGCGATCCCGTGGCAGCCTCGGTTCTTCGCAAACCCCTGCGAGCAGGCGCCGCTGCCCGAGCAATCCCCGGCCGTCGCATCGGTCCTGCGTGAAGCCACAAGGGAAGTCGGCCCGCACGCGGAAGCCGCTCCGATCGATCGGGCGATCTCGGTGCTCGAATTGTTCCGCAGCCAGGTCGCGGCCAGGGTCGAGTTGCCGACAGGCTCCGTCGAGGACGGCAGTCGCCTGCTCGGCGATCTGCATCTCAACTCGATCGCGGTCGGCCAGCTCGTTTCCGAGACGGCGCGACGCCTCGGCGCCCCGCCACCCGTCGAGCCCCTGTCCTTCGCCGACGTCACGGTGGCGGAAGTAGCGGAGGCCCTCGAAGAGCTTGTCCGCGCGGGTGGCGCAGCCCAAGGAGAAGGTGCCGAGTCGTCGCCCAGGGGGGTCGCCCCTTGGTTCCGCGCGTTCGCTCCGATCCTGGCCGAGCGGCCCCGGCCCCGGAGACGATTCGAAGGCGAGCCCGGGCCCTGGCGCATCATCGCCTTGCCGGAGGATCCGCTCTCCATCAGGTTGCGCACTTCGATGTCCGGCACGAGCCGTGGTCGCGGCGTCCTCGTCTGTCTCCCCCCGAATCCCGACGAGCGACACGTCGGACTGCTACTGGACGCCGCGCGGGCGGTGCTCGGAGACGCCAAGGCCGATCGGTTCGTGCTGGTCCAGCAGAGAGGTGGGGCCTCGTCGTTCGCTCGCACCCTGGCGCTTGAGAGCGCCGCGGATCACGGTCTGCGTGGTGGACGTGCCGATCGATCATCCTCGATCGGCGGAATGGATCGTCGCCGAGACAGACGCCGCGGCCGGTTTCACCGAGGTCCATTACGACGACTCCGGCCGGAGGCGAGAGCCCATGCTCCGCTTGCTGCCCTTCCCCATGGATTCTCCCCTCTCGGTTATCGGTCCGACCGATGTCGTGCTTGTCAGCGGCGGAGGGAAGGGAATCGCCGCGGAGTGCGCCCTCAGCCTCGCGCGGGAGACGGGCGCCTCGCTCGCACTGCTCGGTCGATCGCGGCCCGAGACCGACGAATCCCTCGCGACCAATCTCGAGCGGATGGCGGGCCTGGGTGTGAGATTCCAATACGTCGCCGCCGATGTCGTCGACATAGCCGCCGTCAGGACGGCGGTTCACGAGGCGGAGTCGATCCTCGGACCGATCACTGCCATCCTCCACGGGGCGGGCGTCAACGTCCCGCGACCGATCGGCGCACTGGACGAGGTCGCGTTCCTGGAGACCCTCGCCCCCAAGCTCCAGGGTCTTCGCAATCTGCTCGATTCCGTCCCGGCGGATCGCCTCAGGCTTCTGGTCACCTTCGGCTCGATCATCGCCCGGACGGGCCTACCCGGCGAGGCCGATTATGGCGTCGCCAACGAATGGGCGGCCCGACTGACCGAGCGATTTCAATCGCAGCACCCGACGTGTCGGTGCCTCGCCCTGGAGTGGTCGGTCTGGTCGGGAGTTGGCATGGGGGATCGCCTCGGGAGAGTCGATGCCGCTGGCGCGCCAAGGGATCACTCCCATCTCCCCGGACGAAGGGGTCTCGCTCTTCCGACGGATCGTTTCCGAGCCATCGCCATCGGTCTGCGTCGTGCTCGCCGGGCGGTTCGGCATCCCACCAGCCCTTCCGATCGAGGGCGGAGATCTCCCGTTGCTCAGGTTCCTGGAACGTCCCCTTGTCGATTACCCGGGAGTCGAGCTGGTGGCCGAGTCGACGCTCTCCCCCGAGTCGGACCCGTATCTCGACGACCATGTCTTCCGAGGCGAGCGCCTCTTCCCGGCGGTCATGGGCCTGGAGGCCATGGCCCAGGCCGCGATGGCCGTGCTCCGAACCGATGAGGTGCCGCGTTTCGAAGCGCTTCGGTTCGATCGTCCCATCGTCGTAACCCCAGGCCGGCCGGCGACGATCCGCGTCGCCGCGATGGTGACGGCACCGGGGTACGGGTCGAAGTCGTGCTCCGTAGCGATGCGACAGCGTTTCATCTCGATCACTTTCGGGCCGTCTGCCGGTTCGATGCCACGGGATCTGTCCGATCGGACGACGCCCATCCGAGCCTCGAACGGGAGGGCGACTCGTCAGGAGTCGCCATCGATCCCCGGACAGAACTCTATGGTCATCTCCTGTTCCAGGCGGGCCGATTCCGCCGCCTCAATGGTTATCGTCATCTCGGATCGACCTGCGTGCGAGGCCGAGATCGTCGGCGACGATCCATCCGACTGGTTCCATCGCTACCTCCCTCCGACGCTGGCACTCGGCGACCCCGCCGCGCGGGATGCCGCGATCCACGCGGTGCAGGCATGCATACCCCAGGCCACCGTCTTGCCCATCGGCGTGGATCGGCTCACGATCGAGACGAGGGACGGGACCGGCCCGAATCTCGTCAGGGCCCGGCAACGGTCCGAGCAAGACGATCTCCTGGTCTACGACCTGGAAATCCTCGGAGAAGACGGCTCCGTCCGCGAGCGGTGGGAGGGACTTCGACTGCGAGTGGTCGACCGTTGCGAGCCCACCGCCGACTGGCCCGAGCCCTTGCTCGGGCCTTACCTGGAGCGCCGGGCGCGGTCGCTCCTGGCGGGATGCCCCATGGCCGTGCAAGTCGAGAGGGATGGCCATGCGGGGCGTCGCGAGCGAAGCGATCGGCTCCTTCGGCGCCTGCTGGGCGCCGGCGTCGCGTTCGCGAGGCGGCCCGACGGCAAGCCGGAGGCCGCCGATCGACGCGGGATCTCGGTTGCCCACTCGCGGGACTGGACGATCGCCGTCGCAGGACCCGGGACGATCGCCTGCGATCTCGAGCCGGTCACGGCGCGTCCCGAAGCCCTCTGGCGGGACATCTTGGATCACGACCGATGGAAGCTGGCCGGCCTGGTCGCGCGAGACCGGCGATCCCATCGACCTGGCGGCGACCCGCGTTTGGGTCACCCTCGAGTGCCTGGCCAAGGCCGGCCTCAATCGGATGGCGCCGATGATCCTCGAGAGGCCCGCCGACGGAACCGCGGTGCTCCTCGGCTCCGGTCCATACATGATCGCGACATTCGTCGTGCCCGATCGGCAGGATCCGCGGCCCATGGTGCTGGGTCTCCTGGCGAGGAGTGACCATGCGAGCTTATGAATATCGGCATGTGGTCGGCTTCGAGGAGACGAACTTCGTCGGGAACGTCTACTTCGTGAATCACCTCCGCTGGCAAGGGCGATGCCGCGAGCTATTCCTGCGCGATCATGCCCCCACCGTCCTCGCCGACATGCAGAACGGCCTTGCCCTGGTCACGACCCGGGCCGCGTGCGAATATCTGGAAGAGTTGAGCGCCCTCGATGAGATCACGATCCGGATGACGCTCATCTCCCTGGCCCAGAACCGATTGACGATGGGGTTCGAGTACGATCGCCGACGCGGAGGCCGCGACGAACTCGTCGCTCGCGGTGAACATCAGATCGCCTGCATGCGCCGCGACGGCGACCGGCTGGTGCCGGTCCCTATACCCTCCGAATTGCGCGAGGCCCTCCGTCCGTTCCTATCACAATCGTCCTAGGAGGGCACCTGCCAGGTTCCCGACGCTGCCGATCGGGATGATCCTCACCCCGCGACCGCGCACTTGCGACCGGCGAGTGGAATCCTCCGGGGAATCGGCTATGATGGGTGCAAGGTGATCGGCGGTGGGCGGCGAGTCGTCGCGGCCGGAACGATGCTCGAACGGACAGGGGACTGCGTGATGCTCCTCGCGAAACTGGTGTTGCTCGGGATGCTGGGTCAGGTCACGGGGGGACACTCGGACCCCGCGGCCCTCACGGCTCAGCTCGGCTCCCGCCGATATGCCGAGCGCGAGGCCGCCTCCGACGCCCTCGAGCGGCTCGGTCGTCCGGCCTTGCCGGCACTCCGCTCCGCCCGCAACGCCCGTGATCCGGAGGTGCGTAACCGTGCGTTCGGCCTGATCCAGAAGATCGAGGACGCACTCCTGACCCAGGCCAGCTCGGTCCGGCTCAATTTCGACGGCACGACGCTCGTCGATGTCGTGGGATCCTTGAGCCAGCAGACCGGATTCAAGGTGGCGCTCTCTCCGGAGAACCTGCCCAAGTGGAAATACCAGCGACTGACCCTGCGACAGCCCGAGCCGGTCCCCTTCTGGAAAGCCATCGATCAAATCTGCGACGCGGCCCAGCTCCAGTACAACCTGTCCATGCATGGCGCCATCGGCGCGCGTGAGCCGATGTTTTCCTTGAACGACGGCTCGATGCGCACGATCACGCCGAACTCGGATCATGGTCCATTCCGCGTGAGCCTGCTCAGCGTGGACTACGAGCGGCACGTCAGCTACTCGACGGTCGGGGTCGGGTCGGGATTCCGGCCCCAGATCGGGAACGCCGTGCCGCGCCGACCGGCGACGGTGGCCCCGCCTCGGGCCACTCCGGTGACGGTCGAACAATTCACGGCGCAGCTCCTCGTCGCGGCCGAGCCCCGACTCTCGCTGAGCCAGGCCGGCGCGCTCCAGGTGCTCGAGGCGGTCGACGACCGCAACAACTCCCTGCTCCCCTCGGGCAACAGCGGCCCGGTATACAACCGATTCCCCGACTATCTCGGGGTGATGAACGGATCGGTCGTCCAGGTTCAGGCCCAGCTCCGCCACCCCGCGATCGCCGGCGAGACGATCAAGAAACTGCGCGGCGCGATCCCGCTGTCGGTCTCGGCCCGACGCCCGGATCCGCTCGTTGTCCCCCTGGACGGGACGATCGGCAAGCGGTTCGAGAATCCGGATGTCGAGCTGACGATCCTGGAGAGCCGGACCATGCCGATGACCCACCAGACCGTCCTCGAATTGTCGGTCAAGCCGAAGGAACGCGGCACGGCCATGGATCGCCCCGAGTCCGACGCCTTCGTCGACGCCTATCGACCCGACATGCAGCGCCTCCAACTCGAGATCATCGATTCCCGCGGTCAGATGGTCCCCTCATTCCCATCCGGGGTCGATTCCGAGACCTCACGCCTCACGCTCTCGGTGAACAACCTCCCCACATCGACCACGCTCAAGGAGCTCCGCTATTACTCGCTGACGCGCGCCTCCGTCACCGTCCCGTTCGAGTTCAAAGCCATTCCCATGCCGTGAACGGGAAACCGTCCGGCGTGTATCCTATGAAGGTCTCGCCGAAACTCATCCTAGGGACAGTCCGGTTTCCAGCTTCCGGTTCTTCGACCGGGTGGCCAGCAGCAGGTCCAGCGACGATACCGTGCCGTCGCCCGTCACGGCGGTGCTCAGGGGCGCCCAGCCCACCTGCGTGCTCTCTCCGATGCTCGCCGCGATCTCGTTCAGGTCGTTCTGGTTGACGATACCGTCGCCGGCCACGTCGCCCAGCAGCCGGTCGAAGTGGTGCACGGCCGTCTGGCCGCTGGGGAGCTTGATGTCCACCTCGTAGTAGCCGTCGGGCGTGGTCGTCGTCGGGCTGTTACCGATCCCACCCGAGCCGAAATTGATCTCGATGGCATGGTCGATCACCGAGAGCATCGTCGGGCTCGACAGCGGGACCGCCACCTTGCTCGACGCGTCGCCGTTCAGGTCGTACTTGTAGATCACGATGTCCGGCGACGCCGTCCCGATCGAATTGACGATGTTCGTCAACTCGCTGCTACTCTGGGCGTCGCTCTCGTCGAAGCCGAGGTCGAGATATTGGATGAACGACCGGCTCGGGCTGCCGTGCTCGACGGTGAAGCTCGTCACCTGGAGCTGGCTGGGCTTGGCCAGGGTGAAGTCCTGGCTCGCGAAGGTCACATTGGGACTCTTCGGTGCGCCCTGGAGGTTACCCGCGGAGTCGAGGCCGATGCTGTAGAAGGAATACGTGTGCGACTGGCCATCGGTGAGGCCCTGATAGGCGATCGTCGAGTGGTAGGTCCCATGGCTGTCGGCAAAGCCGGCGGGGATGGCATAGGGGCCGACCTCCTGGTACGAACCGCCGTCGATCGAGACGAAGACCTCGAAATCGACCAAGGCAGCGCCGCCGGGGTCGGAGCCGGTGAGGTCGAGCGTGAAGGTGCCGGTCGTGCGATCGACCGTGCTGGGGTTGGTCGCGGTCGTGGCGTCGACCGTCGTGACCGGCGGCGTGAGATCGGGCAGGTAGGTGCTGGCCTCGATGAGCGGTGCCTTGTTCTCGATGTTGCCGGCGATGTCCGTGGCGAGACTGAAGAAGGAATAGCTGTTGTTGCTCTGGCCGGTATAGTTGGCTGTCGGACTGGAGGCGGGTACCGTCGTCCATTGCGTCCAGGTTCCCCCGTCGATCGAGACGTAGATGGCGTAGGAGGCGACGCCCGAGGCCGGGCCGCCATCGGCCGCGTCGAGATCCGAGCCGGTCACGGAGACGGCGAAGCTCAGGCTGATGCCGCGGGCCGGCAGCGGGCTGACGTGGCTGGTCGGCGGGGTGGCATCGACCCTGGTGGTGGCCTGGGCGGAAGCCGGTGTCGTTTGCCGAGTCCCTGCGGCGTCGGTGGCGACGCTGTAGAAGCCGTAGGTGTGCCCGTTGACTCCGATGTACGTGGCCGATGTCTGCGCCGTGTCGATCAACCAGGGGGTGAAGGCGGCATTGTTGTCGGAGACGTACACGCTGTAACCGATGATGCCGGGGCCGGCCACGTCGGTGCCGGACCATCGCACCGTGAAATGACCGGGCGAGAAAGCAGGCAACGCTGAGACGCTGCTCGTCGGTGCGCCGGCGTCCACGAAGAGTTCCCCCAGGCTTGCGTTCCAGTCGTTCTCGTCCAGCGCGACGCGGCCGAAGAACAGGTCGAGCCCGGCGGCCCCCGTCAGGGTGTTGCCGCCGCCATTGCTGTGGAAGGTCGAGCCATTCAGGAGCGAAGTGCCGTTGAGCCCACCTCCGTTGAGTAGGTGGCCGACGCGAGCCTGATAGCCAGTCGGGTCGCCGGGCCCATCGAGGTCGGTACGGTCCCACTCGGCCATGATGGCGATCAGGGCTGCCGGGTTACTGTCGTAATCCGTACTTCCTCCGACCAGGATGTCGTCGTCGGGGCCGCCGACGAGGGTGCCCGGCCCGCCGCCGGCGATCAGCAGGTTACGGTCGGTGCCGCCGTCGAGTGTGTTGCCCGTGCCGTTGCCGACCAGGATGTCGTCGCCCTGGCTGCCGACCACGTTGCGGATATTCTGCACGCCTCCGCCCACCCGCGAGGCCGTGCCCAGCGGCAGATCGACGGTGACGTCGCCGATGGATGTCGAGTAGTCCAGCGTGTTGACGCCGCCTCCGCCGTCAATCGAGCCGGACTCCGTGCCGCCATCGGAGAGTGCGAAGGTATCGGCGCCGCTCCCACCCCGGAGGTTCTCGAATTTCGAGAAGGTGAACCCGTCTACCTGGCCGGAGTCCGCTCCGGTGAGGGACCAGGAGTTGGCCGCGCCATCGGCGCCGATCAGTGTGTCGGAGCCGCCCGACCCGAGGATGTTGCTGATCCCGCCGAATCCGACGACCACGCCAGGGACGTGGCTGGTGGAGGAGAGGTACTCATTCGGGGTCGGATCGAGGTAGACGCTTACTCCCGGGTTCAAGTCGGAGAGATCCAGGATACCGGTCCCGCCGTCCACGACGTATGCGGACATGAACCCGCCCGGCTCGTACTTGTAGGTGACGCTACCGCGGCCCGAAGTGGTGACGAAATAGACCCCGGAGAACGTGACGTTCTCGCCAATCGTCCCGGAGTAGTGCCCGGTCACCGTGTCGGTGAGCGTCTGGCCGCTCGTGATGACGGATACAATGATGTCGTTAGTGGGGTGGCCGTTGATGGTCAAATGGGTGTTCAGACTGGGCTCGTAGATGATGTGCTCCGCCGTGGTCGGTCCGCTGACGTCGTTGAGCACCGTCTGCTGGATATTGTCGAAGGTGACGGTCGTGCTGCCGGACACGTCACCCGCGCCAACCCAGTAGATTGCGACCTGGTCGGCGAGCCAGACGTCATTCGCGGTATGCGTGGAGACGCCCTGGCTTTGGCCCTGATCGTTGAAGGTGAGGGTATTATTGCCCGCCTGCCCGTTGACGGTCAGCGACCCAAGCAACTCGTCGTAGGTCTGCAAGGAGTCGCCTACGGTGACCGCATCGTCGCCGGTGCCAGTGTCGAGGGTGACGGCCGTGCCGGCGCCGATCCCCTGCACGTCGAACGTATTGCCGTTACCCCCGCCCTCGACCGTCAGTCTCGTCGCGCCCGCGTAGGTGATCGGCGCCGAGACGTTGGTCTGTAACGAGGTTGGAGTGATGGTGTAGGTGGCCTTGACGGTGTCGGCAGTGTCGCCGATGGTGACGGCCGCCTGCCCCCCAAGGGATTCCTGGATGACGAGGCTGCCCCTCAAGTTCGCGAGATTCTCGCTCGTCGGGGTGACGTTAACGGTGTTGTTTCCAATGCCGGAGTTGATGGTCAGGGGTGTGCCGGCGGCGGTGCCCTCGACCTCGTAGGTGTCGTCGGAGCGATCGCCGTTGAGTGTCAGCTCGCTGAGGCCGCTATAGCTGATCACGGCGGAGAACAAGTTTTCCACGTTCGAGCTGGTCACCGAGTACAGGTTGGGTAGGCCGAACAGGATGGGGGTGATGTCGTTCTGGTCGTCGAAGATCGCGGCGGTCGAGCCGCCGCCGTGGATGGTCAGGCCGCCCTGGATGTTGGTGAGGTCCCGGTCCGATGGGGATACGTTGACCGTGTTGAAGCCGGGACCATTGTTGATGATCACGGGGGTGCCGGCGGCGGTGCTGTTGACGTCGTAGTAGTCGGCGTAGAGATCGCCGTTGATGGTCAGGCTGCTCAGGCCGCTGTAGCTGATCGTGGCGCCGAAGGAGTTCTCCACGGCCGAGCTGGTCACGGTGCAGGCGTTCGGGAGTTGGAGCAGGATAGGGATGAGGTCATCCTGGTCGTCGAGGACGGCGGTGGTCCGGCCGCCGCCGTCGATTGCCAGGCCGCCCTGTATGTCGGTCAGGTCCTGGTCCTGGGGGGCGACGTTGACAAGGTTGACCCCCGTGCCGGTGATGAGCGTGACGGGTGTGGCCGCCGTGGTGCCCTGCACGTTGTAGGTGTCCGTGCCGCTGTCACCTTCAATCGTCAGACTCGAGGCCCCAGTGTAGGTGATCGCGGCCGAGCCTTCGACCTGAATTGTGGAGGCGGTGATCGAGTAAGAGACGCCGATGCTGTTGACACGGTCGTCGATGATGAGCGGCCCGGAGTCGGCGGATTCGGTGAAACTATCGATGTCGTTGTTGTACCCGAGGATCAGGCTGGCCTCGTTGAGGAGGCCGCCGCCAAGAGGGATGAAAAGGTCCGTGATGGTTGTATCGGAGATCGACGCAACGCCCGCATGGTTGTCGATGGACCCACGGTCAATGCCACCACGGTTATCGTCAAATGTGGAACCAGACACGATCAACGAGCCGCCATCGTTCTCGATGGCGCCACCGCTGACACCGGCAGCGTTGAACTCGAAAGAGGAATTGCTCACCAACAGGGAGCCGGTATTGTAGATGGCGCCACCGGAAACCTCGGCATAATTGTGGTAGAAGTCGCTGTTGGAGACGATCAAGTTGCCGGCGTTCGAGATGGCGCCGAAGGGCGGATCGGCGTTCTGGAAGGTGAGGCGAGTATCGATGGTGGACCCGCTGCCCAGCGTGACGTTGGCGCCCGGACCGATCTCGAAGAGCTTGGTTGCGTCATGTCCATCGATTGTGACCGGACCCTCGCTCGCGAGCGAGATCGTCCCACCATTCACGACGATTGGCGAGGTCAGGATGATCGACGAGATGTCGGACGCGATGGTGACGGTCTGCATCGTGCCGGAGGAGAGGGATTCCGCCATGGCCAGGTTGACCGCATCGCGGAGCGAGACGCCCGTATGGCCGGGGCTATCCGAATCGCTCGTTGCCAGGTTGCTAGGCTGGGCCTCGAATGCGCCGATGTCGAAGCTGTCGGGATTCCGGCCCACCCCGCGCTGATCGGTTGCCGGGAAAACCGATTCTCCGGGAGCGATCGTGGAGGTGGTCTCATTCGACAGGAAGACGGTGTTCCCCTTGACCTGGGACACGCCCAGAGACTCTCCCCCGACCACAATCGAATCCGTCCCGGGTGTGAGAGCGATTGTAGCCCCATTCGCAATTTGCAGGCGGGTCGAGCCCGCCGGCGCGAGGGTCGTTACGGCCGTGATCGGTCCGCCGCCTTGGATTGCCTGATTGATGATTGCGATCTGTAAAGCCATCGTCTGCGTCGCCCCACCGTAGTTACCGAGTGGGAGCAACTGGGGATAATCGGTGAAACGATCGGTGGGAGAGAGCTGGCCATTATTCACTTCCGCGCCGAACAAGTTGAATCCCGAATCGGTGAAGGAGCCGGCGATGTCCGGGCCCCCGGCATTTCCCGCGACGATCGTATTGCTCAGGATCAACGTCCCTTGATTGTCGATGCCGCCGGCAAACCCGGTGGCGGAGTTTCCAGAAATCGTGCAGTCCGCCACCGCCACGGTGCCGCCGGCGATGAAAATTGCACCGGCGTCGTCGGCCGAATTGTTCGTGAAGGTCGAATTCGACACGGTCAGTGTCGCGTTTACGCTACCATTGGGCAGATTGAAAATCGCGCCGCCATCCTGACTGTTGTTATTGGTGAATGTCGAATTGCTCACCGTGAGCGCACCCAGATTGAAGATGGCACCGCCACCGATGGAGGTGGAGTCCCCCGAAAAGGTGCAGTCAGTCACAGTCAACACGCCGTAATTCATGATGCCGCCACCGCTACCCCGTCCATTTTCGATGGTGATCCCGCTGAGACTTGCGAGCGCACCGATATCGACCTTGAAGACACCGCCGGTGCCGCCGCCGCTGATTGCGACCCGACTTTCTCCGTCAATCGTGATCGGGACGGGGCCGGACGGGAATTCCAGCGGTCCCTGTTCGAGTACGATCGTCGTGGGAGCGGCGAACACGGCGGTGTCGAAAAGGATGGTATCCCAGGTCCCCTGGGTCGCATCGTAGGCCGACTGCTCAATGGCGTCGCGGAGGGAAGTTCCCAGATGGATGGGCGAGTCGGACGTCGTGTTGACGACGAGATCGGCCGCCCGAGCACTGATCTTCGCGCCCCCCTCGTCGTCGATCGTGATCGAGAAGGGAACCGCCTGGATCGCCGTGCTGTAGAGGTGACTGCCGAAGAGAGAAAAGGTACCGTCGCCGTTCGCGACGATGCCTCCGGTTTCAGGCGTGAGGATGTCGCTGGAACTATCGCCCCAGTTCACGGTGGCCGAATAGTCCGTGATGTCGGGGTTGGTATTCGCGTCCTTGAAGGTCGCCAGACGGATCAGCCCGCCGCCCGAGCCCGCCTGCATGGCATCCGGGGGATACAGCGCCGTGATGGTCAAGGGGGCGTCCTGGACCACGAAGGGAACGCCTACGCTCCCAGCCCGCGCTCGTATTGTCGGCATTGGAAATGCCGAAGTAGAACCGGGTCCTGGGTGAGGCCCTCTTCGGCGTAAGTGTGGATACCGATCGCCGAGTAGGAACCGTCGGCATTCAGGATGATGCCGCCGTTGGCCCGGGTCAGAGTGTCGGAGGTCCCGTCACCCCATAAGACCGAAGCTTCGAGACCGTTGATTTCCGCGACGGTGCCGCCAGCGGTAAATGTGGCGAAGTTCACGGTGAGGGGGACGCCCTCGACGGCCGTCGTGACCGTGTTCGGCCCGGAGATGAAATGGATCTGCGCGGCCCCGATGTGAATGGGGGCGGACCGGGAGTCGCCGCCGAGGTGATCGCAGACGATTGCCACGCTGAAGATGCTGTTCGGCTGCGCGAATCCATACACATGGGTCGCCACGACGGAGAACGTACCGTCGCCGTCGTCCAGGATGCCGAGGTTCGCCCCGGTCTCGACGCTGCTCTGGCCGTCACCCCATTGCACCGTGGCCGTGAAGTCGCCGGCGTCGACGGTCGGGTCGGAATCCTCGAATGTGGCGAGCACCGGCGGGGACGAGGCCGAACCTTCAATCGCCTGGGGCACGGTGAAACCGGTGATGGACACCGGGTATCGTCGGCACCACGTCGCGAAAGATGATGTCGCCATCGACCGTGCCGGAGTTCGGCCCGGTGAGACTCCAGGTCGGCGTAACTCCTGGCGGGGGGATCACCTGGAAGGTACTCTGCTCGCTGGAGCTGGAGGGGCTGGTATCGTGAATTCCCCCGTCGTAGATGATGTTTTCTCTCGAAGATGAGGGTATCGTTACTGAAGTCCAGGGTCAGGTTGGTCTTGCCCGACCCGGCGATGACGATCGAACTCCAGGGGTCGTCGGTGTAGTCGAGGATCGCGAGCTCGCCGGAGTCGCCCAGGAGTTCGAGGTCTGCCGAGTCGGTGGTGAGGCTGCGAATGGTGAGGTTATCTGTATGGAAGAGGTCGGGTTGGATGTACAAGATATTGTCCGAGAGATTCCCGCGGCGCTGACGTTGAGGATGGAGGCACCGTCGGTTCCGCTCGTGAATCTTGTCGTCACCGGGGCATTGAGGGTTTGCACGCCCGTGCTACTCCAGTCGTAGGTTCGCGAGTAGAAGTCGCCGTTGTTCTGCGTGAAACGGACCAAGGGGTAGTCGCTCGCCATCTCGGCGTCGTCGCCATAATTCGCCCCTTCGGAAATACCGTTGAGCTGGGTGCCCGTCAGCGTGAGGTTATCGACGGGGGCCCCCGACGCGTCGGTGCTGGTGACGTCGAGGATGTCGGTCACAGTCGGCTCCCAGGACTCCTGCGGGAGCTCGTTCGGGGTGAAGTCCCACATTCGAGAGCTGTCCTCGTTCCCCATCAGCACCGACCCGTCCGGGAGGTCGAGCATGCTCAGCAAGTAGGATGGATTGTTGATCCCACCGTCCGGCGTGACGTCGGTGAAAATTTTCGTATTATCATTAGCATTAGGATTATATTCGTATACGAAAGAAGGAGATTGAAATTGGTAATTGCCTTTGGAGTCGAGGCTCCCCTTGGGGGAGAGTGCGATGAGAATGTCGCCATTCGACAACATGGCCCCCGGTACATCCGCGGCGACCAGTTGAACGGATGCGTTGTTGAGCGTCGGGCTGGGTTCAGCGGGACCGGCCGACCATACGTTGTTCGCGACGTCGTAGATCGCCGTATCGCCTTCGGCCCCGAAGAAAATCACCTTATTGTTCGGCATCAAGAAAGCGGGTCCGAGTTCCTGGCCCACATCGCGTCCGCTGAGGAGGCTGGGAGGATTTAGGGGGTTGAGGTTACTGGCATTTACCCACTTGTCCAGTGAGGGGATGTATCTCTGGGCCCGAAAGGTTGCGGGCGCCGCTTCACTGCCGAAGATGTCGTACGACAAGATGCTATTGTCGGGCAGCTTGACCCAGGTTTCCTCATCACTCGCTTCCCCCTGCACCTTCCCCATGGAGGTCGTGGTCCAAAGGTTCGTGTCGGGGTTGTAAAGGTAAGTCATGCCGCCATTGAAATAGCCTGCGAGAACCTGGCTCTGTCCGCTGGCCATGGGGGGTAACACTTCGATCGGGTCATCCCCGAATTGCACTTGAGGGCTCTTGGGCGGATTGGTACCAACCTGGGTCAGCGGTGGATTTGGACCAACACTCGCGCTGGCCACGGCGGTCCATGTATTCGCTTGTGGGTCGTAAATCTCGGCGCTGTTCGTGAAATCGTATGGTAGCGAATACTCCCCGCCAACGACGAAGACCCTGCCATCGGGCAGGACCGCGGAGGGAAAGTAGCGTCGAGGCACATTCATCGAGTTTAATGTTGACCATGTTCCTTGGATATAATTCGAGGAATCTTCATGGGTCAAGAGATTCGCGGGATTGAGTGCGTACCAGGTCGTTGAAGGGGAGCTTCCTCCACCGTGCACCATGATCCGTCCATCGGAAAGCAGGGTCATCGTGTTGGGTCCGTCTCCGTTCGGTAACGGATTATCTAGTGGTATCCAGCCGCCCGAAAGCAGCGTTCGATGCTCCATGGTTTCCAGGGTGAGCCGATACCGCCGTCGCCCCGCCAGCTTTCTCCGATTCCCTGTGTGGCCCATGATCTTGCCATCCCGGTCGGCCGAACGACGTAGCGAGCTCATGAGAAGTCCTCCATCCAGGTGATTTGCGCATGCAACTGACCGGGCCGTCGCCGGGTAAAGGCTTCCGGCGATATCTGTGCGTGGGGACAGACCGCGGCCATTCCAATCCGTGAGGGAGTTCGCACCCTCTCCGCCACGCCGCTTCGAGAACTGCCGCAATCTTCGACGAACACCTATCCATCGGACGGGGGAAATCGCTCTCCATCGGCGCCCCGACCGCATTCCGGCGAGTCACGGCGGCCCGTGGGGCCCGGCTGAGTCTCGTCGGAATGTCTATCTCTAGGTATTGCGCCGGGCGTGACAGGATTTTAAGTGTGTCTAGAGCGTTTAACAATTGAGTTGCGCACGCGACTTGTCTGATGCGAATACACCCCCTGGCCCCCCCCTTCGTAAGGGGGGGGGAAGGAAGTTACCGTTCAGCCCCCGATCGCGCCGAAACTCATCCCAGGGACAGGCCCGTTCCCAGCTTCCGGTTCTTCGACCGCGTCGCCAGCAGCAAATCCAGCGACGAGACCGTGCCGTCGCCCGTCACCGAGGCGCTCAACGGCGACCAGACCAGCTCCGACGTCTCGTTGATGCTCGCCGCGATCGCGTTCAGGTCGTTCTGGTCGACGATCCCGTCGCCGGCCACGTCGCCCAGCAGCCGATCGAAGTGGTGCACGGCCGTCTGGCCGTCGGGCAGCTTGATGTCCACCTCGTAATATCCGTCCGCCGCCGTCGTCGTCGGACTGTTGCCGATCCCACCAGGCCCAAAGTTGATCTCGATCGCATGGTCGATCACCGAGAGCATCGTCGGGCTCGTCAGCGGCACCGACACCTTGCTCGACGCGTCGCCGTTCAGGTCGTACTTGTAGATCACGATGTCCGGCGACGCCGTCCCGATCGAATTGACGATGTTCGTCAACTCGCTGCTACTCTGGGCGTCGCTCTCGTTGAAGCCGAGGTCGAGATACTGGATGAACGACCGGCTCGGGCTGCCGTGCTCGACGGTGAAGCTACTGACCTGAAGCTGGCCGGGCTGGGCCAGCGCGAAGACCTGGTCGGCAAAGGTCACATTGGGACTCTTCGAGGCACCCTGGAGGTTACCCGCGGAGTCGAGGCCGATGCTGTAGAACGAATAGGTGTGCGACTGGCCATCGGTGAGGCCCTGATAGGTGATCGACGAATGATAATTGCCGTGGCTGTCGGCGAAGCCGGCGGGGATGGCATAGGGGCCGACTTCCTGGTAGGAACCGCCGTCGATCGAGACGAAGACCTCGAAATCGCTCAGGGCGGCGCCGCCGGGGTCGGAGCCGGTGAGGTCGAGCGTGAAGGTGCCGGTCGTGCGATCGACCGTGCTGGGGTTGGTCCCGGTCGTGGCGTTAACCGTCGTGACCGGCGGCGTCAGGTCGGGCAGGTAGGTGCTGGCCTCGATCCGCGGTGACTTGTTCTCGATGTTGCCGACGAGGTCGGTGGCGAGGCTGTAGAAGGAATAGGTGGTGTTGCTCTGGCCTATGTAGGTTGCGGTCGGGTTGGACGCGGGGACGGTCGTCCATGGCGTCCAGGTTCCCCCGTCGATCAAGGCGTAGATGATGTAGGAGGCAACGCCCGAGGCCGGTCCGCCATCGGCCGCGTCGGGATCCGAGCCGGTGGCGGAGACGGCGAAGCTCAGGCTGGTGCCGCGGGCCGGCAGCGGGCTGACGTGGCTGGTCGGCGGCGTGGCATCGACCGTGGTGCTCGCCTGGGCGGAACGCGGTGTCGCCTGCCGAGTCCCCGCGGCATCGGTGGCGACGCTGTAGAAGCCGTAGGTGTGTCCGTTGACTCCGATGAATGTGGCCGATGTCTGTGTCGTGTCGATCAACCAGGGGGTGAAGGCGGCATTGTCGTCGGAGACATACACGCTGTAGCCGATGATGCCGGGGCCGGCCACGTCGATGCCCGACCATCGCACCGTGAACTGGCCGGGTGAGAAGGAGGGCAACGCCGAGACGCCGCTCGTCGGCGCCCGGGCGTCCACGAACAGTTCCCCAATGCCTGGGTTCCAGTCGTTCTCGTCGAATGCTACACGGCCGAAGAACAGGTCGAGCCCGTCGGCACCCGCCAGGATGTTGCCGTCTCCGTTGTCATGGAAGGTCGAGGTATTCAGGAGCGAAGTCCCATTCAGCCCACCTCCGTCGAGCAGATGGTTGACGCGCGCCTGATAGCCGGTCGGGTCGCCGGGACTACCCAGGTCGGTGCGGTCCCACTCGGCCATGATGGCGGTCAAGGCGGCCGGGTTGCTGTCGTAATTCGTGCTGCCGCCGACCAGGATGTCGTCGTCGGGGCCGCCGACGAGCGAGCCCGGACCGACGCCGGCGATCAGCAGGTTCCGGCCGGTGCCGCCGAACAGGGTGTTGCCCGTGCCATTACCGACCAGGATGTCGTTGCCAACGCTCCCGACCACGTCGAGGATGCTCTTCACGCCGCCACCCACCCGCGAGGCGGTGCCCAGCGGCAGATCGACCGTGACATCGCCAGTGTACCCCGAATAGTCCAGCGTGTTGCCGCCGTCGCCTCCGTCGAGCACGCCGGAAATCAGGCCGTTATTGGCGATGTCGAAGGTGTTGTTATCCAAGCCGCCAGTCAGGTTGTTAAAGCCGGTGTAGGTCAGCTCGTAATTGAGGACGCCGCTGTCGGGGCCGACGATCCACCAGGTGTCGGGCTGGTCCGGACCTTGGAGCGTGTCCTCATGGTCCACACCCTGGACCGTCCACGAAGGCGTAAATCCCGGGGATGCCGGCGCCAGGATCGCGGGGACACCGAGGACATCGACCGAGCTGTCCGCGTTCACGCTCAGGTTGAGCGACGTCAGCGTGCGGAAGGCCGGGTCATCGATGTCGTTGACCAGCGCGATGGCCCAGGTGGCCGTCCCGATGCCGGATGGGCTGATGGTCCAGGCGGCTCCCGCGCCTGCGTCCTTGCTGTCGTCGATGTTGACCGACATCGCATCGCCGTCGGTGAAAAGGTCGATATTGCCCCGGAGCGAGGCCACACTGCCGAGACCGATCGAGACCGAACGGCCGCCTTCGATAGCCAACTGCGTCGTTGTGGCCCCGACGTTCACGGACGCGTTCGGCCCCGGCTCCAGGATCGTGGGCTGGAGGCCGAGGTCCAGGATGTTGAACGTGCTCGCGCCGGTGCCGCCGATAATCTCCAGGCCGCTCAGATAGGGGTCGAGCGTAAAGAGTTCGACGTACGACCCGTAGATGATGTTGGCGGGTGCCAGGCCGCTGATCTCGTGGCGGGCGAAGATGCCGCCTGAAGACGGACCGATCGTGACGACGCGGGGGATGGTATCGGCAACGTCGTTGACGGTGACAGCCGGGTTGACGAGCGTACCGAGGGATGAGACATAGGCACCGAGTACGACGCTGCCTTGAAGGGCTGTCAGCGTCCCCTGCCCGAGTGAGAATGTCCCGGTGATCGGGTCTATCGGATCGCCGAGTGTGATGCTGCCCCCCGAATCGACCTGGAGGCTTCCGGAGGTACTGACCACATTCACATTGCCCGCGGCCGTGTTGATGGTGGCGCCGCCGCCGGGCGTGTCGTTGACGTTGAAGGCGTTGGGCACCCCGGTGTTGTCGTCGATGGTCACGCCGACGCCGGATTCACCGACCTGGATGGGCTGGATGGCCCCCACCGCGATTTGCAGCAACGGATCCGACTCGGTGGGCCGCGCGTCGGCGACGAACGTGCTGAGGATGCCGTTGGTCGTCAGGGTCACCTGCTCGGGAAAGACCGTGCCTTCCTGGACCTGGAGGGCCGCGGCCGCGCGTGCCGCGGCCAGCAGTTGAGGGAAGTTGGAGAAGGCCGCCTCCAACAGGCTATCGTCCACGCCGGATACGGGAGGAATATCGATCTCCAGCGCGGTCGTCGAACCGACCCCGGCGGCATAGACGATCAGCTCGCCGAGCAGTTGGTTCGGATCGGTGACCGTCACCTTGGTACCGCCGGTGATCTGGATCGTGCCATGGCTGGCGGCGATGGTGACACTCCCGTTACCGGGGCTCAACTCGAGCAGGCTGGATTGCACATCCTGGATGAAATACTGGATTTCCTGCCCGGCCGGCTCCGTGGGGCCGATGAGGTTCACCAAGACTCCCGGGGCGTAGAGAATACCCTGGTCGGATGCGGTGACACCCATGATCGGAGAGTATCCGGGGAACCCCTCGGTCAAGGCCGAGCCGAAGGAAACATCCTGCGAGTACGTCCGGACGGGCGAGCCGCCGTCACCGTAAAGGTCGATCGACGTGCTTCCCGAAACCTCCAGGAGGCCGAGGACCGCGATCGGGTCGGCAATGCGAAGGTCGGTCGCGGCGGACGAAGGCCCGTAACCATGGACGACGAGCGAGTGGCCAAGGTCGAGGCTATCCAGGTTGATGAGGCCGGAGTCCGTCTCCAGGTTGGTGGAAATGAGGTAGCCATGGTTGACCGTGATCGTACTGTAAGGGCTGGTCGCCAAGGTCAGAGAGTCCAGGTTGACGAGATTCAGGGCGTTGTGATAGCCGTACGCCGCCAGCTTCTCCTCGATCAAGCCCGTCAGGCCGCCGGGATCCAGGCCGACCGTGCGCGGCGACGGATCGGCACTGTCGTCGATGGACAGCTTCATGATGCCCTCCGACTGCAAATCCACGGTCCCCTGGATGTCCTGGGCGCTCTGCGAGAAATAGCCGATGGAGACCAGGCTGGTGCCATTCCCGCCATCGAACGTGAAGGTCCCCGTGGCCGCGGTGCTCTCGAGGTCGAGAGTGGTCGTCGCGGTCGAGGAGTCGAAGGGGGCGCTGATATTGGTACTGGCAGTCGTCTGGTCGACGGTGACCGTGTTCGGGCCGGTGCCGAGGCTCACGTCGAGCATGGAGGGCGAGAACGCGTTGAGCGTGTACGAGGCCGCGCCGCTCTCCGGGCCGGTCAGGGAGAGGAAATCGATGGCCGCGTCGAAGACGATCTTGCTCGGGAACCTGACGGAATCGACCGTCACGGACCCGGTCTCCACGTCGAAGGTCATGCTCGCCAGGCCCGCCGCGGCGATTGCGGCTTGGTCGACCGCGCCGGCGTCGATCGAGACATCCTCGGTGCCCAGGTGAGAGGGGTTCGAGATGTCGGTGGTGTAGTCGGTGCGGGGGTCGCTATCGATCGTGAAGAGATCGTCGTAGCCGACGGGGTCGAGGCTGAGTAGATCTTTGTCGTACAGCCCATCGATGTGAACGTTCATCGAAGCGACCACATGGCCATCGATGACATGGGGCGACTGCGAGCCGAACCAGACCTGGTCGTTCACGTTCGCACTGTTGTAAACGGGGTGATACGGGAGAAGGTCCGCATCCGAAGCCGTGAATGCGTCGAAATATCCGGCCTGGCTGGCCGAGCCGTCGATGGTGACCGAGTCCGCATAGGCGCGATCGCTGGTCAGCGGTTGGTACGATTGCTCCCCTGTCTTCGGGTCGGTGACGTAGGTGAACTGATCTCGGAGGTCGATGGCCACCTGGAGGTCCGGCTGCTGATCGATCCCGTCGAGTACGACGTCACGCCGGCCGGGCAGGGGGACTTGCGTGCCGTCGGCGGCGAAGGCGACCGCACTGATGCTGAGATTGTTGATGTCGATCGCATTGATATTCGTGAGGCCGGAGTCGTCGGCGATCTGCAATTCCGGCAATACCTCGTAAGTCGGTGGGAATAAGCCGATTTCGAGGTAAGTTGTGTAGGAGACGTACAGGGTGGTCGGCTGCATGGCGATGCTCAGGGTATTCGTGCCGTCCGGGTCCCCGAAGATCGTGAGCCCGGTGAAGTTGGCCGACCCGTCGTTATCCGTCACGACCTGGAAGGTGTTGTTGCCGTCGCCGCCGTATTCATCGCCTTGCGGCGTGCCGAAGATGTACTGGTAATTGGCGGGCGGCGGGGGAGGCGGCGGAGGGTCCGGAATCCCGCTCAATGAGTAACCGCTGCCGGTCGAGTCCGCGGGGTTGAAGCTGTTGTCTTCCGGGTAATAGCCGACATTGTCGAAGAGATTCGTGCCGTTGCCCCCGTAAATCTGGTCGAAGTGGTTGAGGTCGCCAAGGAGGACGTTGCGGCCGTCCTGGCCCGCCTGACCCACTTCGGAATCGCCTGAAGAGGCCTGGATCTCACCGATCAGCTCGTCGGAAACGGTCTGATTGAAGAAGACCCCTTGGTTGGGCGGGATGACGGGTCCCTGGCCGGACATCGCGATCAGGGCGTTGGCCACGTTCTCGGCGATCTGGGTGTTTCCCTGTGCGTTCTTCGGGCTGATATTCCACCCGCCGAATTCATAAGTGCCGCCGATCAGCCTGTTGTTGCCGCCGCCGCCGATGAGCAGTGCCGTCCCTGTGCCGTAATACTCGAAATCGTGCGTGTATCCCCCGGTGGGGTCGATCGGGTTGCCGGCGGTGCCGACCAGGATCACCTCGGGGTCGGGGATAGCGAAGGGCACATCTCCGCTGTTATACGGGTTCGACGGGTCCGGGTAGGCCGTGTAGGCCAGGTTTCCATCGATGATGATCGTTTCGCCCACCGGTGCCGGCTTGTCGGTCATGATCAACGAGTAGGGGAACAGGTAGTTGTTGAAGGATTGATCGTCGGCGTCGGAGGACTCCTCGTAGAACTCCTGGCGTGTGAGGTGCTCGCTCGAGTCGAGGTAGTCGACTTCGATGCCCTCGTCGGTGGTCGTCGAATTGTTTTCGAAGCTGGGGATCTGGACGAAGGAGTGATAGACGTGGACCGTCTCGCCGTTGCCCGAAGGGTCGAGGAAGATGACGTGCGGCCGTGCCTGTGTCAGGAAACCATTGCTGGTGCTGGCCGCGTCGCCGAACGAGATCAGATTGACGCGGGCGATCTCGGTGCTGAAGAGGGGGATCGACCCCACTGGAGTCGGGATCTCGATCGAGAGGTCGGCTTCAAAATAAATGCTCCCGCTCGCCGCGAAGATGCTCGTCAGTCCGCCGTTGGCGATCTGGCGTACGATGTCACCCAGGCGGACTTCCCCCTGATCGCCGCCGTTCAGGTGGAGGTCGATCGTGGCGCCCAGTCCCCCCGAGATGAAGACGACCGTGGCACCGACGCTCAGGTCCATCTCGCCCGAGATACTGAGGCCCGTACTGGTATCGAAGTAGAAGCCGTCGAGGGCGTCGCTGGCGACCTGGCCGGCGTCGAGCGTCTGACCGTTCGCGACCTGCTGTCCGATCTCGATCAGGCCAAACGTGTCGTAGCCCATCGAGAGATTGAGTTTGAACCCGATCTTCCCATCGAGGCCGAGGCTGAAGAGCCCGGCGCTGATGTCGGTGCTCAATTGGAAGTTGAAGCTCGCGCTGGCGTCGAAGTCGAATAGGGGTTCCTGCCGGCCCAGCAGCAGCCCGAGGACCGTCCCTTCCGGGTCGTCCAGGATGGGCAGATCGAAGTGGAATTGATCGCTGGAATTCGTATCGAATGACGTCACTTGATCGAATGCATCCGATTTCAGCAGCGAGTCGGCCTGGTCGACGAAGTCCTGCAAATTATCGACGCCGCCGCTCAACTGCTGCACCAGGCTCGACGCAGCGTCGCCACCGGCGCCGAACTCGTTCGCCAGGGAATCGAGGGATGCACTGCCGTTCTTCACCAGGTCGAAACTGCCGATGGGTATCAGATCCGAGGTGTCGGTGTCCACGCTGCCGATGGGGGAGGTGAGGGAGGGGAAGTTGTTGATCTTGTTGAGCGCGTCGATGATGCCGCCGATGCCGTTACCGTTGGGGATCATGTCCGCCAGGCTGACGTTGACGCCGAGGTCGCTGAGTCCGGGGATGGGCGTGCCGAGGATGGCAATCACCTCCTTGAGGGGGCCGACATCGGTGATCTGCTGCACGTCGCCGATGACGCTGCCGACGAATCCGTCCAGGAGCTGGCCGGCGTGGATGCCGACGTCGTCGAACTGGAAAGTGGATACGTCGCCCAGGGCGAAGTCGCCGTCCGGATCGTCGGCGGCCTCGCTGTTATATGACCAGCCCGTCCGGAGCTCGGTGTGAATTCCGAGGTCGATCGGCATACTGATGAATGAACCGTTCGAGTCGGGGGGCAGGAAGCCGGCGTCGAGGTCGAGGTCGATCAATGCGGCCCCATCGAGGGCGAAGTGGGGCGAGTGATTCGCGTCGAGGCTCACCTGCGCGGTCCCGATCAGGCCGGAGCCGACCAGGCCGCCATACTGCTCGTTCGGGGCGCCCAAGGTATGATCGGTGGCCTGCCCGTACAGCAGCCCTCCCAGCGAGACTTGCAGGCTGGTCGGATTCGTCGGGTCGGAGGACAGGTGTGCCTCGACATGCACCAGGAGAGGATGATCGGTGGTCGGCAGGAGTTGGTCCGGATCCTGGCCCGGCGAGAGCTGGTAGACTTTCTGCGTCGGGTTCAACGACGTCGGGGTCGGTGTTGTAGTCGAATTCCAGGTCGTAGTAGACCTCGACCTGGGCGCTGGCCGTGCCCTGGGTCGTGACCTTCAGGATGCTGCCCAGCCCGAGGTCGATCGACTGGCTCAAGTTGTAGCGGATGTCCAGCGGGACCGCGATGTGGACCCAGGGAGTGCCCAGGCTCGGGGAATACGTGACGTGAACCCCCGAGCCGGCGAGGCTCGTCGTGAGCTGGGTCTCCCAATTGTCGATCCCGGTGACGAACTTCTGGGCGTCCTGGAGCGCAGTCCCGATGATCGGCAGCTTCGCGATGTCGAATACGGGCTGCTCGTCGACCTGGGGTTGGAAGCCGGTCACGTACTGGAGGACCTCCGCCACCTCGGTCTTGATCGCGTTCACCAGGGGGACCGGGTCGCCGATCATCGCCAGGGCTCCGGGATCGGTCGGCGGCAGTGGCGGGGGAGGCCATCCCGACAGCAGCGTCCGGTCCTCCAGGACCTCCATGGCCAGGCGATGCCGATTCGGGTCTTCGTCCGTCCGCCGATGGCCTCGAACTCGCAAGGACCCCGCGAGCGATTCGCTCCCACGCCGCCGGTTCTTGCGGGACTTGAACGCCATGGATCCACCGCCTCTCAAGGTGCAGCCCAAGATGTTGAGGAAGCTCCCTATCGATCGGCGTCGCGGTCGACGGACCAGTCGCGGCCGTCCGAGGAGCGCCGGAGCGACTTGCCGATAGGGCTATCTTGGTATTGCGCCGTGCGTGACAGGAAATCGCACGGGAAGGGAAATCCGCCGGGGCGATCAGGCGAGGAGGTCGCCCATTTCTTGCTTGAGCCGGCGGAGCACGCGGCACTTGGCCTGGCGGATGCTGGCCACGGACATGCCGAGTTCCTCGGTCAGGGTCGTCGGGGACCGTCCGACGACGGTGGTCAGCCAGAAGGCTTGCCACGAGCGTTCCTCGAAAGCAGCCCGCACCTGCTCCAGTGCTCGATGGTAGAGCTGGCCGAGCTCCTCCGCCTCGTCGTCGCCGGGAACGGCAAGCGGGTCCGCGACCGCCTGCATCGCCTGCCAGGCGTCCGAGCCGCCTTCGGCATGCGGCTGCCGGTGCTTGCGTCGGAAGTGGAGCAGGATCTGATTGCGGGTGATGCCCCGCAACCAGCCCCGAAACGTGTCGCCGGGGCGGTCGCGACGGAAGCCGTCCAGCCCGGCGGCGGCCGCCGCGAAGACCTCCTGACAGACGTCCTCGGCGTCGGGTCCTTTCAAACCACCTCGTGAGCACCAGGCGCGCACCAGCGGCTGGTAGAGCGCGATGAGGCGGTCCCATGCCTGGGATTCGTCGGCGCGCACCCGCTCGAGCAGGCTCACGGGCGTGAGCAGCGCGGGGCCCCTCGCCGAGCCGGAACGGTCGTCGGGGGCCGACGTCGGGTCCGTTTGGCCGTAGTTCATGGAGAAGGGCCTCCGAGATCCGCGCCCGCTGGGGCGATCATCCGACTCTCCTCGCGCCGGACTCGGGAACGACGGAAGCTGTCCCGATATCCTTGCCGGATGTCGGATGGTACCATACCGACCGGACGGCCTTCCGCCCGACGCAAAGCGTGTCACGCACGGCGCAATTCAGTATAGTGGGTGAGTCCGGTCGGTCACAACCCTGCGGACGGGACGACTCGATGGTCCCGCGACCCGGGAGGCGAATCGGTGTCACGCGTTGACTGTGTGAGCGAGGCGGACCTGCGGGCGCTCCTGCTGGGCGAGCTGTCGGAGCCGATGTCCCGGTCGATCGCCCTGCACCTGGAATCGTGCGCGATCTGCGAGGCGGCGGCGCGGCGGCTCGATGACCTGACCGACCCGTTCGTGCATGCGCTCCGCCAGGTCGTTCGGCCGATGGCCTCTAAAGACACCGCCGCGGCGCCCACCCAGCCGGAAACGGCTTCGCCGTCTTTCTCCGCCCCCCAGTGGGTCGCCGATTATCAACTACTCGGCGAGCTGGGCCGGGGCGGCATGAGCGTGGTTTATAAGGCCAGGCAGTCTCATCCCGACCGGGTGGTTGCGCTGAAGATGATCCTGGCCGGCCCGCACACCGAACCGGAGCGCCGGGCCCGTTTCCTGGCCGAAGCCGACGCGATCGCTCGGTTGCAGCACCCGCAGATCGTCCAGATCCACGAGGCTGGCCAGCACGATGGCCTGCCATTCTTGTCGCTAGAGTTCATGGAGGGAGGCAGCCTGGGTCAGCGGCTCGGCGGCCTGCCCCAACCACCCCGCGAGGCCGCCGCCTTGCTGGAAGGACTGGCGCGGGCGGTCGAATACGCCCACTCCCGGGGCGTCATCCACCGCGACCTGAAACCGTCCAATGTGCTGCTCACCGATCGAGGCCAGCCCAAGCTCGCCGATTTCGGCCTGGCCAAGTATGCCGACGCCGGACTGACCCTCTCGGCGCGATCCTGGGCACGCCGGCCTACATGGCCCCCGAGCAGGCCGCCGGCGACAATCGCGCGGTCGGCCCCGCCGCCGACATCTATGCCCTGGGCGCCATCCTGTATGAGCTCCTCACAGGTCGGCCGCCTTTCCGGGGCGCGACGCCCCTGGACACGCTCGAGCAGACCCTCTCTCAGGAGCCGGTGCCTCCCGACCAGCTCCAGGGCAAGCTGCCGCGGGACCTGAGCACGATCTGCCTGAAGTGTCTGCAGAAGGAGCCGGCCCGTCGGTACGCCAGCGCAGGGGAGCTGGCGGAGGACCTCGGGCGTTTCCTGGCCGACCGGCCGATCCGGGCCCGACCGTCCTCCTGGCGCGAACGCGCCTGGCGATGGTGCCGGCGCAACCAGCATGTGGCGATGTTGTTGCTCGTGATCGGGCTCCTGATGGTGGGCGGGATGGTGGGGGCGACGGTGGCGGCGATCCGGTTCGAGCGGCTGGCCCGCTCCGAAACGATGGCCCACCGGACGGCCGACCGGATGGCCGAGGCCGAGCGGATCGCCCGCGAGCGCGCCGACCGCCACGCCTCCGAGTCCCGGGCCGTGGTCGATTTCCTGATCACCGAGATGCTCGCCGCGGCCAGGCCGGACAGCAAGCTGGGCCGGACCATGACCGTCGATGAGGTCCTGGCGCGCACCAGCCGGGCGATCGAGGGCCAATTCGCCGATCAGCCGCTGGTCGAGGCCGCGATCCGCCACCAGATCGCCTCGGCTTACCACACGCTCAGCATGGGCAGGCGGGCCGCGGAACACGCGGAACGGGCCCGCGACCTGAGGGCCCGGAATCTCGGACCGGAGCATCCCTTGACGCTGGAATCCGCACTCCTGGTCGTCCAGGGCCTGCATAACATCAGCGCGTTCGGGACGGCCCTCGGGCCCGCCGAGGCGGTCTACAAGGCCCGACTCCGTACCCTCGGGTCGGACCATCCCGACACGGCCTTTGCCCTGTACTGGGTCGCGAGCTGCATCAACAATGACCCGGCGCGGTTGGAAGAAGCCCGATCGATGTTCTCCAGGGCCATCGACATCTGCCGCCGCAAGCTCCTCGCGAACGACCCGAGGCTCACCTTCGCGATGGCCGGCCTGGCCTTCACGCTCGCCAATCAGGGACGATACGCGGAGAGCCTGGCCGTGAATGACGAGTTGCTACAGATCTATCGCCGCCTCTGGGGCCCCGAGCACGTCGAAGTGGCCCTGACCTTGAGTCGGAAGGCCGAGGTCCTGGCCTGGAGCGGTCGGTACGAGGAGGCTGTTCAGAATTGTGAGGAGGCGGTGCGGATGCTCGGCCGGGTGCAGGACCCCGGCTATATCGAAGCCTATAACGTCATGGGTCACCTGCTCGACCTGCATACGAACCAGGTCGGTTGGGAGTACACGCTCGGCGATCGCGCCAAGGCCGAACGATTGATCGTCGCCAAAATCCTGCCCCTCTGCGACCAGCGGGTCGCGCGGGCCGAGGCCTGGCTGGCCCGCGATGCTCGCGATCCCGATGCCCGAGTTAAACTGGTCATGTGCCTCGCGGAACGTGGCACATTCCGGGCGGGATCGGGCCGCCCGGCGGAGGCCCTGGAGGACACGGACCGCGCCCTCGCCCTTGGCGAGGGCGCCCTGTTCCCGGCCGAGACGACCGGGGGCCATCGGGCCGGCGCCGGACTCGAGCCGGACAACACCGACCTAGGACCGGCGAGCGATCACGGGTCGTGGGATGACGGTGCGTTACCGCTCTACAAGATCGCGCAGGTCTATGCCCTGCTGGCGACGTCCTGCCGCGACGATGTACCGCAGACGACCCGGTACGCGGATCGGGCCATCCGGTTCCTGCGGCAGGCAATCGCCCTGGGATTCCGGCGGAAGCAGCTCATCCTCGGCTCCCCGGGGTTCCCCGCCCTGAGATCGCGGGCCGACTTCCGGGCGATCCTCGAGCGCCTGCCCCCGCGAGTCGAAGGGGCGACTGAAGGCGAGGCACTCGGGATCCTGAAGACGAGCCTGACGTTCGCGATCGCTCCGCAGAGCCTCCCCGAGAAGCGCTACGTCGGGCGGTGGAGCGGCGATGCGATCCTCATCGGTAGCCCGCGACAGGTCGGCGAGTGGGTCAACCTGGCGCTGCCGGTACCGGCCGACGGGACATACCGCGTCGTGGCCTACCTGGTGGCGGCTCCAGGACACGGAATCGTGCGCATCTCCCTCGACGGCGAACCGCAGGGCTCCCTTTTCGATGGATTTCGCCCCGGCGCCGACCCGCGATCCTTCGCCATCTCGGAGGCAACTCCACCCGCCAGCAACCACGACCTCGGCAAGTTCCATCTGCGGAAGGGGATCGCAACGCTGAGGATCGAGCCCGTCGGTAAGAACGAGGGGTCATCGGGCTTCTCCTGGGGGCTCGATTGCGTCGTGCTCCAGCGGTCGTCCGATCCATCAACACACGACGTTGACGCTCTGCATCCGGATGGGTCCTCGAGCAAAGACGCGAAGAATTAATGCATCAAATTACGCGCATAAACTATTTGATGATTTCGCCTCACGAGTCGAGGGGTCCGAACGTCGGTCGTTCCAATGTGCAATGGTCCAATCTCGATGGGATGGTCGTCCCATTCGCCGTCACTTCCGGCGAGCCCATGGGATCGTTGAGCGGGTGGGCCTGTGCCAGGAGCTCAACCCAAGTCTCAATGGACCGGACGAGATCGACCCACTTCGATCTGCCCCGTCCACTCAGGCGAGGTGCGCGGGATCCCGATTGAGCCAGGCGATCAATCGTTGACCGGCCGAGCTGAAGGTATCCTCGCCCAGGCGGGCCGGTCCGACCCATCGGGCGTTCGACCAGGCCCGGCCCCGGCTCGAGCGTGCCCGAGCGGGCGTTCGCCCGAAAAACCCGCAGCGTCGCCCGGTGGTTGGTGACGCTGTATCGGATGTCCGTCAGGTGCGGTCCGATCTCGGACCGGATCCCCGTCAGACGACGGACACCCTCGGCCAGTTCAACCGGGCTACCGAACGAACGGCCCGCCGGGTCGGCTCCTTCGACGTGGATGGTCGGGAACTCCCAGAACTGCTCCCAGAGTCGCCCCCGGCCTCGCTGCACGATCAGGACCTTGCCCTGGCGCACCACCACCGCGCAGGCCTCTGTGACGATGAACGGCGGGGGTTTCGTGGTCGCGATCGGTATCTCGTCCTGGAGACCCCGCTCACGCGCCCGGCAGAGCGCCGACAATGGACAGATCAAGCAACTTGGCTGCCGGGGCGTGCAGATCATCGCACCGAGATCCATCAATGCCTGGTTGAATGCCCCGGCGTCCTGGGCTGGCACCAACCGCTCGGCTGCTTGCCAGATGCGCTCGCGCGTGGACGCGGCCTTGAGGTCGCTTCGCAAGGCCAGCAATCGCGCGAAGACGCGTTGGCTATTGGCTTCGACGATGGGCTCTGGGCGATCGAACGCGAATGACATGACCGCCCCGGCGATATAGCGCCCGACTCCCGGCAGCGCCCGGATCGCCTCCGGATCGTCCGGGATCATCCCGCCGTGCTGGCGGACGACCTGCTGCACTGCCGCATGCAGGTGCCTGGCCCGACGGTAATAGCCCAGGCCCTCCCAGGCTTTCAGTACTTCGGACTCTTCGGCCTCAGCCAAAGACCGGATGTCCGGGAATTGGAGCAAGAACCTCTCGAAATAAGGGATCACCGCGGCGACCGTAGTCTGGACGAGCATCAGCTCGGAGACCAGGATTCGATAGGGATTTCGGTCGATCCGCCATGGCAGCGTCCGTCCTGCCTCGAGATACCAACCCACTAAGCTTTTCTGGACCCGGGCGATCCATGTCGCATCCCGATCTAGCTCCGCATCCCCGGGCTCCGCTCCGGTTCCCTTCTCCGCTCCCTTCCTCACGAGGTTTTCCTCGCGTTCCTTCTTGTTCGCCATACCAATCCAGATCCCCTAGACGGGATTGTTTTCCTGATTTAGGAAAACACCCAACTTACCATTGGCAAAATGTACCATAATTAGTTCAACAAAGCTGTTAGCCTTCCTAAGTTTTCTCGATCAAGTGGCTAATAAGACCGAGAGAATCCTCTAATTAGGAAGAACCGTCAAAGTCTGACGAAGCTGCTCGGATCGTCCGACCCGGAGTAGAGTGATCAGAACAACAGTAGACTCCGAGCTTTGCTACGGAAGTTGACTGGTTGATTCTTCAGCATCTCGAGCATGAATTCCACTTCAAACTCTTCGCGAGTTCCAGGAGGAGACGCCGGGAGGATGGCTTCGTAACTCGAGCCGAGTGTCTCGAGGGGTCGCGATGTCTTGATCGAGTGCCTGTGTCACGTCTTCAACGGGCACACAGGAACTCCCGAGGAGCGCACGTTCGATTCTCGTGTTCGGTACCACCGAATGGGACTTTGAAAACGGGACGGTGACAGAGCAATTGGCTTTCTCCAATCACGACGAGGTGAAGCGTGAATGGCGCGACGATGATCGAGCGGCGACGCGGCGAGTGCGGGCGAGGCTACCCGGCGAAGACCAATCCGAATCGGACGTCGGCCGCGAACCGGACGACGGTGGACGACTCGGGACGCGGGGGGACCTATCCGTCGCGATGCAACCCGGATAGCCGTCGGAATCCGCTGACGGAGGAGCAGCGTGAATTGGCCTCGCAGTACATGTCACTGGCGGCTTCGATGGTCCGTCAGGCGAGGTTTTCAGCGATGGACCGCGACGAATTCAAGTCGGTGGCCTACGTGGCGCTGGTGGAGGCTGCCCGGACGTTCGATCCGTCGCTGAAGGTGAGCTTCGTCGCGTTCGCCCGCCATCGGATCCGCGGCGCGCTGCTCGATTGCCGTCGGTCGTTGATGGGGTTGACCCGGAAGGACGACGCGGCCCTGGGTCCGAGGTACCGCCGCCTGGCTCTTCATGACGAAGCTCGGGCGTCAGAACTTGACGCGTTGGTGGCGCCGCCGGATGGATCCGATCTCGAGGAGACCGAGGAGCTGGAATCGTACTTCCGACGCCTGCCGAAGGCGCAGGCCTCGGCATGCCGACTGATCTATCTCGACGGCAAGACGCAGGATGAGGCCGCGGCCCAGTTGGGTTACTCCAAGGCGTACCTGTCACGACTGCACCGGGATGCCCTCGAATCGCTGGGTCGCGAGTATGCCGAGGCGACCGGTCTCGGCGACAGGACGCGCGGCGAGGCGTGGAACTAGGCGCCTCGCCGCGGCCCTTCAAGCCGCCAGATGGGCGTGCCCATGCCCGTCGAGGAATTGGCGGATCGAGCCCACGACGTAGCGCTGCTGCTCGTCGGTGAGCTCCGGGTACATGGGCAGCGCCAGGGTCTCGCTCGCGGCCGCTTCCGCCTCGGGGAAGTCGCCGGGCCGGTGACCGAGCATGGCGAAGCACGGCTGCAAGTGGAGCGGGATCGGGTAATAGATCTCGGTCCCGATCTGCCGGCTCGTCAGGAATTCGCGGAGGGGGTCGCGCACCGGGGCGGGGATGCGGACGACATATTGATTGAAGACGTGATAGCATCCCGGCCGCTCGGACGGGAGGGTCACGAGATCGGTGAGCCCATGGGCCTGGAAGAGGGCCATGTAGCGCGCGGCGGATTCGCGACGCTGGAGGGTCCACGCCTCGAGATGCCGGAGCTTGACGCGGAGGATCGCCGCCTGGAGGGCGTCGAGCCGCGAGTTGATCCCGATCTCATGATGGTGATACTTGGGCTCCATGCCGTGGACGCGTAGCCGGGCGAGTTTGCGGCCCAGCACCGGGTCGTCGGTCGTCATCATGCCGCCGTCTCCGAACCCGCCCAGGTTCTTCGACGGGTAGAAGCTGAAGGCGGCGGCCTGACCGATCGTGCCGGCCTGGCGTCCCTTGTAGGCGGCGCCGATGGCCTGGGCGGCGTCCTCGAGCACGAACAGGTCGTGCTTGCTGGCGATCTCGAGGATCGGATCCATCTCCGCGGCCTGGCCGTAGAGATGGACCGGGATGATGACGCGGGTCCTCGGGGTGATGGCCGCTTCGATCCGCGTCGGGTCGATATTGTAGGTGTCGGGCTCGATGTTGACGAAGACCGGTCTCGCGCCGGTACGCCAGATCGATCCGGCGGTGGCGAAGAACGAGTAGGGCGTGGTGATCACCTCGTCACCCGGCCCGACGCCCAAGGCCATGAGGGGGAGCAGCAGGGCGTCGGTTCCCGACGCGCAGCCGATCCCGCGGGCGGCCCCGCAGAATTCGGCCAGCTCGTTCTCGAGCTGCTCGACTTCGGGCCCCTGGATGAACATCTGGCTCTCGAGTACGCCTCGGATCACAGGCTCGATCTCGTCTCGAATCCTCTGATACTGCGCCTTGAGATCGAGGGCCGGGACAGCCACGGATTTCGGGGGGACACTCATCGGCGATCACTCCTTTGACGCCTCCGGCGGATGCGAAGGTTAGTTCACCCACCCTTCGATGTGCGTGATCTCCTTCCCTGGAGATATCGGACGACGCACGCTAGTGCCTGTCACGAATCGTGTCAATGGCGGTTGCGGGTGGGCGGATTGGGGGAGTCGGAGGGATCGGCGGCGTCCAGGCCGTATTGCTCGTTACAAGTGATTTTGTTGGAGGAAGATACGCTTTATGCAATGAACTCGAAGGCCCTGTCAGCATTCCTCCGGCAGGAACTCAGGTGACGAGGCGATCTCCTTGGCTCGCTCCGGATCAATCTGGATGCGGTGGTTGCGCCACCACCGCATGTCCTTCAAGGCGGGTGGCGCCGGGGCACGCTCGATCGTGAGTCGTACTCGTTCATGGTCCGCCAGGTCGAGCGGCTGATCGGGTACGAGCACTCCCTTTTTGTAACTGGCCTGGATCGTGATGCTACGCCGGGGCGACAACCGAGTCCACCGTCGGAGGTAACGAATCGGTACGCGTTCCGGAGAGCGACCCCTCTATCTCTCGGATTCGCGCCGCAACCAGTGAATCGAGCAAAGGATGCGGCCCGAGTGGCGGCCCTAGACGGAAATCGACTTTCGGATATCGTTGCGACAACTCATCGCGGGCGGCAGTGAGGTCGCGGCGGAGGTGGACGCCCGCCGAGAGGAAATACGGGATCATCAACACGACGGTTGCTCCCCAGGCTACGCAACGGCTACCCCCGGTGGGGATGTCGGGCTCGGCCAGTTCAAGGAAGCACGCCTCGACGATCGGGTAATCCCCCGAGGCCGACAGCCTCGCCGCCAGGTCGTGCAGGTCGTCGTTGGCCGAAGGCTGACGGCTGCCGTGGGCGATCAACAAGACCGCCGTCCGTTCGGACCGGAGAGCAGGAACCGGTTGAATGTCTTGAGGATCCATCGTTTTCTCGACATGCGGACGACTCGGGTTCGGGCACCCTGATATGGTAGGCCGCAGGAGCCGCTGGTCAACCGACGCCCCGGCGTGCGAGGCTCAGCCCGGGCCGATCAGCATTCCCGATCCGGAGGGGATTCCAGCTCCCGGCGGAGTCGGGCCAGCGCCCGGACCCAGAGCATGCGCACGGCGCCGGCGCCTCGCCCCATCCGGCGGGCGGCTTCCTCGTGGGACAGTCCCTCGACGTTGCGCAACAGGATGATCTCGGCATATTCGGCGGGGAGCCGTGCAAGAGCGTCGGCCAGGCACCGCTCCTGCTCGTGGCGACCGGCCTGCTCGCTCGGCGACGAGCCCGGCGCAGCCAGCGCCGATCCGAGACGCCGGGACGATTCGGCCAGCGCCTCCTCCAGCGAGACCTCGCGGCCGAGGTCGCGCCGCGCGGTGCCGCCGTATCGGCGGATCTCGTGCAAGAGGACGTGGGCCAGGATCTGACGCAGCCAGGCCGCCAGCTCGGCCTCGTTCTCGCCTCGGTAGCTCGACCAGTCCCGCACCGCTTCGAGCAACGTCTGCTGGACGATATCCGACGGGTCGAACTTGCGCGGAACCGCGGCTCGACCTGGAGCCGAGCCAGGAGTCCCAGCCAGCTTCGATAACGCTCCAGATCGCCCGTCACGGCGGGTGCGTCACCCGGCTCGTTCATCGTTGCTCCCGATCCGGATGCCCTCGCAACAGGAGGCTTCCCAGTCGCCTGATCGATCGAACCGTGCCTCGAACCGCCCAGGCGATCACGACCAGTGACCCCGCCGCGTAGGTCCCCAGCATGGCCAGGGTGAACCAGCCCGACCAGGCGTAATGCTCGATGGGCGCCATCCGTTTCATGTCCGCCCAGAGGCTCACGGCACCAACCGCGATCGATGTCAGGATGGGGAGCAAGGCCAGGATCGTCAGGCGTTTCCAGCGACCCAGGACCATGCTCCGCCCCAGTTGCCACGGGTAGACCAGTATCGGAATTCCTGCGAGCGTCGTCACGCTGCCCGTGATCCAGGGCGGGTCGTGGGGCACGGGCTCGATCGCGTCGATCGCCAGGAACACGGCCATCGGGATCGCGACGACGACCGGCAGGGCCAGCAGCAACCGCAGGCTCCAGACCCGCCGCCGCGTCGCCAGTCGCAGGATTCCCAGGGGGAGCATCAGGTTGATCAGGGCCGATGCGCCAAGATAGATCAGTATGACGGGAGGAAAATAGAGATTCTGATCGGACGCCCAGGGGACGGGCCGGGTCCATCGCGGGTCGTCCGGAATGGGTCGGGGCCGGGCGATCCGACCACGAGCCGGCGCGAACACCCCCTCCCGGGTCGTGGCCAGGGCGAGACGGCAGATGGTCTCATCGCCCGAGCCTTCGAGCAATCGGGGCAACCCGCCGTCCTTCCCCTCGTCGAGGATTCCCGACGCGGACTGGGACGACCACCGGGCCTGGCCGGTCACGCCGTCGAGACCGATCATCGCGTCGAGGATCACCGTCGCCGTTCGCCCCGGCCCCGCCGGGATGATACGAGGAGCCGCATCATGGCCCGGCGCGGAGATCGACCTTGACCAGAGCTCCTTGAAATCGCCACGCATCGCGTAGACCCGATCCGCTTCCGCGAACAGCAACTCGTCGCGGCCGTCGCCGTCGAGGTCCGCGGGCTGCATGGTCGGCGATCGTCCGGTCAGGTCGCGACGGAAACGCTCCCGTCCTCGCGCATCGAGGATCAACGCCCGATGCCGGCCGTCGGCCAGGTCGAATATAAAGCAAACCTCGCGTTGCCCCTTGTTTTCGAGGTTCGCCAGGCCGAGGTCGCGAAACTTCGCCCCGGAAATCGGTCCGATGTCCTCGAGCGTATAGGCCCATCGGAGCGCGCCGTCGCGACCGTCGAGTGCGGACGACCGGATGCCGGCGGACGCCCCATCGATCCGCCTGTCGATCGCGACGACCTCGGCGCGGCCGTCGCCGTGGAGATCGCCTTCGACCGATGTGAACTGGCCCTCGATCGGTGTTCCGGCGGGCCGGGTCCAGATGACCCTGCCGTCCTTGAGCGAGATCGCCCGCCTCTCGAAGGCGTTGACGGCCACCGGGACGGTCACGACGACGTCGGGGCCGCCGTCGCCGTCGAGGTCCAGGAAGGGGCGGCGGAATCCCTCGAACGCGACGGCCCTGAGAGTGCCATATTCCGACAGGGGGATGTTCCAGGCCACGCGTCCGTTCGAGCCCGACAGCCGCGCCAGCCCGCAAATCTGACGGCTATAGCCGAGCTGGCCGCCGTGGAGGACGAGCAGGTCCAGGCTACCCGGCTTCTCTCCGGGGATGACTTCGTTGGCCCAGACGTCCGAGTAGCCCTGACGCTCGTAACCCGGCAGCCGCAATTCGCCCGACCAGAGGAGCCGACCCGATCGTCCGGAGAGCATCCTCATGGCGGGACTCGTACTCAGTCCCCCCTTGCGGCCATGCTGCTGGGTCTTGAGGATCAGCAAGTCGGGCGTCCCGTCGCCGTCGAAATCGTCATCGGGTCGGGTCGCGGTCGAGGGCTCGTAATGGGCTCCATGGGGCGACCGGACCCATTCTTCCGCGGGGTCGAGCCGCGTCTCCCAAAGGATCCGCCCGTCGCGCCCCGAGCGTGCGACGGCCGTACGACTTCCCGACTGGACGCGGGCGCGCTCGGAAGGGACCTCCAGGAGCCGAGTGACGACGTCGGCGATGCCGTCGCCGTCGAGGTCCCCGGCCGCCTTGTAGTCTCCGAGGATGCGCCAGGCGTCGGGGACCTGGGCGCGGAATGCCCGGAGCTTCCCGTGCACCGAGCCCCAGAGGTCGTCCAGGCCGTCGCCATCCAGGTCGGCCGATCGGGGCCGGGAAAGCCCCTCGATGGCGTGGACCTCACGGCCTGTCGTCGCGGCCAGGATGTGGACCATCGGTGGCATCTCCTCGTCGTTCTCGGTCGCGCCGGCCTGGTCCTCGGCCGGTGGCTTGCCGCCGATCGGGACGGCCAGCATCGGCCAGCCGTCCGCGCCCAGGCCCCACCAGCACGGCCTCCCGACCCACGGCGTCGTGATCGGTGGCACATCCCCATGCCACTCCCAGAGGGGACGTCCATCCTTGCCGGAGAGGGCATCAACATAGACTCGCGGCGGCTTGAGCTTGGTCTGCAGGCGTTCGAGGAAGGTGGAGACCGTCACGACCTCGCGGACGCCATCTCCATCGAGGTCCGGCGCCTCGAGCAGATAGACCAGCCCATCGTCGGCGGGGTTCTTGGTATAGGGGCGCATCGGACGGGACCAACGCGTCCGCCCGGTGGCCCCGTCGAGCACCTCGAGGCCGCGATACTCCGCGTAGACCGGGAACGCCCCGGATTCCGGGACCAGCACCTCGGGACGGCCGTCGCCGTCCAGGTCCGACACCATGGGCAACTCGCGGGGGAGCGCCCCGAGCCTCAACTGAGGGTCGCCCACGGAGCGGGTCCAGATCGGCAATCCCGTCGCGATCGAGTAGGCGGCGAGGAAGAGCGATCCGGCGCCGACGGTCGGGGCCGGCCCAAGGGCCAGGACCTCGGGCGAGCCGTCGCCATCGAGGTCCGCGTGCTGGACCGGCCGCAAAGGCGCGAAGCCGAAGTCGATCGCCCGGCCGTGCGGTCGGCCCGTCGCGGGGTCAAGAGCGGTCCATCCCGAGTCGGCGAATTGCGCGAGGATCGGCCCCTCCCGACCCGAGACGATCGCGATACCGCTATCGAACGGATCGAATCGCAGGATCGTCTGAAACCACTGGGTCCGTTTGATCCCGTCCCAGAGCCATCTCCGCGACTGCGCCTTCGCGTCGAGCGTGCGCGACCACAAGGCTCGTCCCGTCCGGCCGGAGATCGCCGCGATCACGCGACGTCCCGGCTGGCCCCGATCGAAGTCGAGCAGACTCCCATCGACGCCGAAAGTCACGGCGCTCTCGCCCGGCCGGTCGAATACGAAGAAGAGGGCGACGAGATCGAGAATGCTATCGCCGTCGATCTGGAGCAGGGCCGGCGACCCGATGACGCGCCCGCCCTTGATCGCCGGGCGAGGTTGACCTCGGGCCGCACTCGTCGATCGGATGGCCTCTCCGAACTTGACGGGGTCGAGAGGATCCGGCCCGCCGAGCCCGTTGACGGCCGCCGAGTAGGTCCAAAGCATACCCCCATCCCGGCCCGAGACGGCCAGCAGCGACGGCGTCCGGGCGAAGGTCATGACGACGTCGCCGATGCCGTCGCCATCGAGGTCCGGCGCCGGTTTGACCAGCGTGCCGAGCGGCTCGCGATCATCCTCGAGGGCCAGCCGTTGCATCCAGTTCAGTGCGTCCGATCCTCCGGGGTCCTTTTCGTTGACCGCCACGGCGGCGTCCCAGATCGGTCGGCCGGTGGCCCCGTCGCGGCGTATCAAGGCATCGTAATCCCATTGGATGAAATCGGCCTTGCCGGGCGTCAGCGCCAGGGCGTCGGTCGCGGGCCCGAGCGGGAACTCGTCCCCGACGATCATGAGACCCTCGGAGAGCGAGAGCCGATGGGCGTGCGTCTCGCCGCGATTGACGGCCATGCGATAGGTCTGGCCGAGCTGTCCGGTCCCGGTGAGCCGGAGCCGATAGTCGCCGCCGGGCAGGGAGAGGACCGTGCGCGACCCGAATTCGAACGGCTCGCCGACCGGCTCGTCGCTCGATCCGGCGAGGAGCCGGCCGGTCAGGGGCGAGCCGTCGGTCGTCAGCTCGATCCGGCCGAGCCGCCAATCGCTGTAGGACCGCCAGCCGAGCACGGCCACGAGCATCAACAGGACGGTGGCCGCGATGCCGACCGCCGCCGCACCGATCGCCTTCTTCCGCTTGCGGATGTAACGCACCACGCGCTCGGGGAGCGGGACGCGCCGGGCCCGGATCGGCCGGGCGTCGAGCACGGCCCTGAGGTCATCGGCGAGCGCCCGGGCGGATGGATATCGCCGCGACGGCTCCTTGGCCATGCAGGTGAGGATGATCGTCTCGAGGTCTCGGGGCAGGTCCGGGCGGATCTGCCGGGGCCGCTCGGGCTCGGAGGTCAGGATCTGGGCGATCACGCCGTGGGGCGTGGAGGATTGGAAGACCGGCCGGCCGGTGGCCAGCTCGTAGAGCGATGCACCCAGGCTATAGAGGTCGGTGCGATGGTCGACCGGGCGGACGAGCGACTCGGCCTGTTCGGGGCTCATGTAGCGCGGGGTGCCCATGAGTGTGCCGGTCACGGTCAGCGTCGCCTCGTCGGTCCGCTTGGCCAGGCCGAAGTCGGTCAGCCAGACGACGCCCTCGCCGTCGATGAGCAGGTTCGACGGCTTGATGTCGCGGTGGATGACCCCACGCTGATGGGCGTGGGCCAGGGCTTCGGCCGCCGCGAGCGCCACCGCGCGACGTCTTCGGGCGCCAACGACTCCTTAGTCCGATGGCTCTCCTCCAGGACGTCGGCCAGGCTGAGGCCCTCGATGTACTGCATGGCGTAGTAATGCACGCCCCGCTCGCAGCCGACGGCGAAGATCGGCACGATATTGGTGTGGTGCAGCCGGGCGACGGTCTCGGCCTCGCGGCGGAACCGTTGCATCGCCTCCTCATCGGACACGGCGCCGTACCGAAGGACCTTCAGCGCCACGTGGCGGTGGAGCGTGGTCTGCTCGGCCTCGTAGACCACGCCCATGCCACCCCGGCCGAGCTCGCGAATGATCCGGAACTCCCCCAGCGATCCCGGATGCTCGGCCGTCGCACTGGTGGCGCCGTGGACGAACTCGATGCCTGCCAGGCATTCCTCGAGCTGGGAGGCCAGCTCGGCATGGGCTGCGAGCAGTTGCGCGCGATCCGGGGCTTCCCCCGACTGGAGCCCGGCCATATATCGGTCCAGGATGCTGACGATCGCCGCCGCGGACTCGGTCGGAGAGTCGGCCTCTGGCTCATGCGAGGCGCGACCGGAGTGGTCGAATGTGAGGTCGTCGGGCTGGCTCATCTTCCGCGGTCCTCGGGGGCCCATGTCGTGAAATCGGTCCGGAGGGTGCTCGAGGGCTATCCCTATCATCATCGGGCCGCAACCGACGCAAATGTCACGCGCGATCGTCGATTTCTATTTCGCCTTCCCCTTGCACTCGCGCGTTCCGTCAATTATAAGAGACGAATGGATAATCAAAGAGATGATTCGGGCAGCCAGATTGCTCGCCGAGTGCGCCTCGAACGAGAGAGCCGGGGCTGGTCGCTGGCGGACCTGGCCGAACGTTCGGGCGTTTCCAAGGCGACGATCAGCAAGATCGAACGCGAGGAGGTGAGCCCGACGGCGGTGATCCTGGTGCGACTCGCCGGCGCCTTCGACCTGACCCTGGCGGGCCTACTGTTGCGGGCCGAGGGAGAGGGGAGGCGGCTGTCTCGGGCCGCCGATCAGCCGGTCTGGCGCGATCCCGAGTCGGGGTACCTGCGCAAGCAGGTGTTCTGCCGGCCCGATCATCCGGTGGAAGTTGTCCAGATCGAGCTGCCGGCAGGGCGGCAGGTCGTGCTACCGGCCTCATCCTACGCGAGGATCCGCCAGGCCATCTGGGTGCAGAGCGGCGATCTCGTGATCGAGGAGGGCGGCGAACGGCATGTCCTGGCCACCGGCGACTGCCTGGGATTCGGTCCGCCGTGCGAGGTGACCATCGCCAACGAAACCGATGCAACTTGTACTTATCTCGTCGTCCTTGCCCGGAGCTAGCTGTCATGCCGGAGATCCGAATCGCATCCCTCGTGGCATCACTGGAGATCCGACGCGAACTGAGCGAGATCATCGTCGAGGTGGTGGCAAACGGAGGCTCGGTAAGCTTCATGCACCCGCTTCCGTTGGAGGTGGCCGAAGCCTTCTGGGAGCGATCTCTGGCAGCCGCCGCTCGGGGAGAGCGTATCATCCTGGGTGCCTTCGGCGACGATCGGCTGGTCGGGACAGTCACGCTGCTGCTCGACTGCCCGCCCAACCAACCGCATCGGGCGGAGATCGCCAAGCTGATGACCCGCCCCAGTCATCGGCGTCGCGGCGTGGCGAGGGCGCTGATGCAGGCGGCCGAGCGCCTGGCCGTGGAGCGGTCGCGAACCCTGCTGGTGCTCGACACCGCGGTCGATGGCGGCGCCTCCGCGCTCTACGAGGGGCTGGGATTCACCCGAGCCGGCGTGATTCCGGACTATGCGTTGAAGCCCCACGGAGGGCTCACCGGGACCATGATCTACTGGAAACGGACCGGGCCGCAACCCGATGCGGCGGCCGCAATGGGCTGAGAGACGGTCTCACAAGCTGCGTCGGCAGTCTCGTAGACCCTATGGTTGGCCCGATTCGTCTGCATGATAAGGATGGGCCAACCATCGAGTCTTTGGGTTGGAGCAAGTCCTGAGCCCTACGGACTTAAGACTTGGCGATTTTCTACGCAAAGCTTTGCCGCTTAAGTCCTTCGGGCTCAGGACTTGACTAAGCCAACCATATCAGGGTGCTCTGCGAGCACCAGAATTCGGTGAACTACCCCGGCGATGTCCCTCGATCAGGCCGCAGCCGTGTCACGAGCCGGATCGACCATTCGATCGCCCAGCCGATCAGGATCAGTATGCCGACGGCATAAGTGCCCGGGAAGGCCACCAAATACCAGCCCGACCATGAGTAGCTCTCGATTGCGGGCATCGCGCGGTGGTCCAGCCACAGCCAGGCGCCCCCGATGATCAGGGACAACAGGAGCGTAAGTCCCACGAGCCGGAGCAAGACCTTCCAGCGCCCGAGGACCAGGCCCCGGCCGATCGCGAACGCGCATGCCACGACGGGGACCCCGAGGAGCGTCCCCAGCGCGAGGAGCATCCGAGCCGAGCCCGGGAACGGGGCCGGCAAGATGGGGACCAGGGGCTCGACGGCCATGACCAGGGTCAGCGGCACGGCGGCGACCAGCGGCAAGGCCATCAGGAGCCGGAGGTTCCATCGGCGCCGCCCGGCCGCGAGTCGAAGGATCGACAGGGGGATCACCACGTTGACCAGGGCCAGCGCGGTTACGGCGGCCAGTCCCGTCAGGCCGACGTCGAGGGCGACCACGTTCGTCCAGGGCAGCGGTCTTATCCATCGCGGGTCGTCGCGGGCGAGGCCCGGCTTCACCCGGTCGCCCCGTGGCGGTAGGTAGTGGCCTCGCGGATCGGTCGGCAAGGCCGGTCGGCACACCGTCGCGCCCAGTCCATTGGAAAGCAGCAAGGGCAAGCGGGGGCCGTCGCCCGGGTCGAGCACGCTGGGCCTGAAGAGACTCCACCACCAGGCATGCGGCGAATGGCCGGCCCATCGCGGCCGGCCGTCGGACCCATCGAGGGCCAGGGTGGGGGAGATCAGCACGGCGCCCGGCCTGCCCGACGACCCCTGGAGGATGTCTTCGACCCGGGCATTGTTCGTCACCGTGCTCGTCCAGAGCTCCTTCAGGTCGCGACCCATCGCGTGGATCCGGCCGCCGTAGACGACGAGCAACTCGTCACGGCCGTCGCCGTTGATGTCGGCGAGGTTCAAGTACATGTTGGCGTCTGCGGGCAACTCTCGGTTGACGACTTGATGGCCGCGTGCATCGAGTGTGACGAGCCGCGGGGCAACATTCTGGGCGGTGAGTCCCAGGCAGACGGTCCCCCTGCCGTCGTCGTCGAAATGGGCGACGCGGAGCGAACCGACAACCAGGTACCTCGGGTCGTGCGACGATCCGGGGGACCAGCTCCAGAGCGTCTCCCCGGAGCGGCCGTCGATCGCCCGGAGGACGAAGGACTGCTCCTGCCCTTCACCCGGTTGTTCCGTGACCAGGACCTCCGGCCGATGGTCGCCGTCGAGGTCGGCGAGGGCGACCTGCGGGGCGGTCATGAAGCTGGTATGGAACGCGAGCTTTTGCGACCAGAGCGGCTTGCCATGGCGGAGCGAGACGACCCGCAGCTCATGATCGGGCCGCATGGTACCCATCGCCCCGCGGAGGACGAGGACCGCCTCGAGGGCGCCGTCGCCGTCGAGGTCGCCATAGACGGGCGACGGATCTTGACCCACGTTGTTCTGATCGGGTTGCTCGCTCAGGGGGAGGTCCCAGAGGATTCGTCCATCGCGCCCCGAGACGCGCGCCAGCCTGGGCATCGGCGCGGAGCGGGCCCGCATCGTCGTCGTCCCCGATGCCGAGAACGGGCTGCCGTGCCGCACCAGCAGGTCCGGCCGACCCGACGATTCGACGACGACCGCGTCCAACCAGGAGACCGAAGAGTATCCGTAAGCCTCGAATCCCAGGGGCAATGGCCCCGCCGACCAGAGCGGACGGCCCGTCCGGCCAGAGAGGACCTGGATCGGAAGCGTCGCGAGCCGTCGGAATTCCTTGACAAGCTGTCGCCCCGTGTTCTGCTGCACGATCACGTCGGGCGTGCCGTCACCGTCCAGGTCGGCGTTCGGCGGGGTGAGTGCCGAGACGTGATAGGACTCTCCATGGTCGCGTTCGTACCAGATCCGCCGAGGGTCCAGCTCGGCCTTCCAGATCAGGTGCCCGTCGCGGCCCGAGCGGGCGACGGCCGTTCGAGTGCCTATCGGATCCCCCTCCGGGGCGTTCCGCCGCATGAATCCCTGGCTGCGATAAGGCCCCAGGGCGCGCCCGGTGATGTCATCGTTCGGCAAGGTGAGGGCGGCGGCGATATTGGCGAGCATCGTGTCGGCGATCCCGTCTCCATCGAGATCGGCGGCCGGCTCGTCGACGCCTCGGTCCCATCGCCTGTAGCCTCTTGCCGCGCCGAACCAGCCGAGGGCGCGCCAGAGCTCAGGCGCCTCGCCGCGGAACGCACGGAGCTGCTTGTCTGCCTCGCCCCAGAGGTCGGTGAGGCCGTCGCCATCGAGGTCGGCCACGCCGACCCGGGTCAGGCCGACGGCCGCATGCACCTGCCGGCCCGAGGAGGCTTCCAGGTTGTACACGATCGGCGGATCGTTCAAGGCAGCCATGCCCCCCGGGCCTTGATTCCCGCCCAGGACGACCGCCAGGAGCGGCCAGCCGTCGGGGCCTCGCCCCCACCATCGGAGCGGTCCGATGGTCGTGAAGCCATCCGTCGGCGTATCCACGTGCCACCACCAGAGCGGATGCCCGTCCTTGCCCGAGAGGGCGTCGACGTAAATCCGCTCCGGTACCGGCGGCCGGCCCTCGTGGTTGGAGGTCGGATATCGGCCCAGGAAGTAGGAGGTCGCGACCAGGTCGCGGACACCGTCATGATCCAGGTCGGGCGCGTCGAGGATCTGGACGATGCCATCCCCGCCGATGGTCTCGGGGCGCATCGGCCGGGACCATCGCGTCCGGCCGGTCACGCCATCGATCGACTGCATGCCGCGGTAGCCGTCTCCGGGTAGCAACGGCCCGGAGTCGGGGACCACGATCTCGGATCGGCCGTCGCCATCGAGGTCGACCGCGAGGGGCCATTCGGGCATTATCCCGTTACCGAACGGGATCTCGTAACCGGCCTTGATCGGAGCGGACCAGAGCGGTTGCCCCGAGCCGGGCGCGATCGCGGTCAGCGTCTGCTGCTGGGCGGCCTGGCCCGGTCCCACGGCAAGGATTTCGGGTTCGCCGTCGCCATCCAGGTCGGCGCCTTGGACCGGGCGGACCGGCAGGAAGCCCAGGTCGATCGGCTGGCCTTTCGGCTGGCCGGTCGCAGGATCGAGTCCGACCCACTGCGCGCCGTCGATCATCGCCACGAGCGCCGCATTTCGGCCCGGGATCGAGATGGCCGGTCGAACTCCACGCCGGGTACGAGCCCGTCGTGAAGGATCGGTCGAGCGGATGACTCCAGAGGGATCGGCCCGATCGGCCCGAGATGGCCTGGATGACCCGCCGGGCGAACGCCGGTGCAGTCCGACCGAATCCGACCTGGACTCCCGGCGGGGTCGGCGATCGCCGCTCGGTCTCGGCGGGGAACTCTTGGAAGATCAGCGTGGCGACCAGGTCCGGTGTGCCGTCGCGATCGAGGTCCGCCACCCCCGGGGGCTGGATGATGGTGACCGGCCTGCGTTGCGGCTCGATGGGACCGGGCGGTTTCGGATCGTCGTCCCGGGACTTCGCCGGGCCGTCGAGCTCGGGAGTATGCTCCCAGAGCACGGAGCCGTCCCGACCCGACACGGCCAGGAACGTGGTCATGTTCGGCGAGACCAGGATCAGGTCGGCGTTGCTGTCGCCGTCGAGATCCGACGCGGGCTGGACGAGTGTTAGCTGCCGACCGTATTCGAGAATAGCTCGCAGGCGGGCCGCTCCCTCGTTTTTGATCGTCCGAGGGAGGAGTGGCCGCAAGGCATCCCAGATGGGCTTGCCGGTCACGCCGTCGCGGCGGACGATCGTCTGGTCGGTCAGTTCGATCAGATCAGCCTTGCCGGGTGTCACCTCAACGGCGAAGGTCAACGCCGCGAACGGGATGGCCAGCTCCCTCGGCCTTTCCTGCCCACCCATCGGGGGAGTCGGCTCGGCTCCCAGGAGGCGGCCCTCGTCGAGCGAGACCTGAAGGGTCTGCGTCTCGCCCCGGTTGACGGCGACGCGGAACGTCCGGCCGAGCCGTCCCACGCCATTGACGCGGAGCCGGTAATCGCCGTCGGGCAGCGTCAGGGTCGAGCGCGTCACCAGGTCGAAGGGCTCGCCCAAGGGTTGGTCGCCGGACTCGGGAAAGACCTGGGCGATCAGCGGGGGCCCGTCATTGGTCAGCTCGATCCGGCCCGGCCGATTCGCGTCACGGTATCGCCAGGCGGCAAACGCGACGATGATCAACAAGACGATGGCCGTGACGGAGATTGCGGCGTAACGTAGAGCTGGATTCCCGGCCCGGAAGCGGAGCCGGTCGATCGTGGCGTCAGGGTCGGACATCCTGGAGGGGCCCTGATTTGCAGACGGCCTCGGTTTGGCTTCCCGAGACGAAAAGCTTCTCGTCCGCGGATGAAGGTAGTTCAAAACGATCATCGAATACTCGCACCCGGACGACCAGAGATCAAGTTCCCCTTCAGGAACAGGCCGGGAGGATGGCATGAACGTCGTCACGCGCATCCTTGCGGCGATCGAGCAGGGCGATGCGGAACGAGCCACCAGCTCCTGCCGCTGATCTACGACGAATTGCGCAAGCTGGCCGCACAGAAGCTCGCCCGCGAGCAACCCGGGCAGACGCTCCAGGCATTGTGGAAGAGTCGAATTCCGAGTTACTTGCCCGAGGCGGGGCCATGAGCGAAGAAACCTTGTTTCAGGAAGCGTTGTCCCGACCCCCCGAAGATCGCTCCGCCTTCCTGGAGCGGGAGTGTGTCGGGCATCCGGAACTCCGGGCGGCCGTCGAGGTGCTCCTGATGGTCCACGAGAAGTCCGGCAAACTCCTCGACAGCCCGCCGATCGATCCGGCACAGACCGTGGATTCCGGCCCTGGCCGGGCACATCCCGACGCCACCCGCCACGACGCGCCGGGACCGGAGGATGCAGCTCCCGCGGTCCCCGGGACCGCCGAATACCGCCCGAAGTCCGAGGCCGGTGTCGTCATCGCCGGTCGGTATATCCTCCAGGAGAAGATCGGCGAGGGGGGCATGGGCGAGGTCTGGGTCGCCAGGCAGACCGAGCCCGTCAAGCGACGCGTCGCACTCAAGCTCATCAAGACAGGCATGGATTCCAGGGCGGTCCTCGCCCGCTTCGAGCAGGAGCGCCAGGCCCTGGCGATGATGGATCATCCCCACATCGCCAAGGTGCTCGACGGCGGTTTGACGCCCAACGGGCAGCCGTTCTTCGTCATGGAACTGGTCAACGGACTGTCGCTGACCCGGTTCTGCGACGAGGCCCGGCTCAGCCCGCGAGAGCGCCTCGAGCTCTTCGTGCCGATCTGCCAGGCGGTGCAGCACGCGCACCAGAAGGGCATCGTCCACCGCGACCTCAAGCCGGCCAACATCCTGGTGACGATCATCGATGGCAGGCCGATCCCCAAGGTGATCGACTTCGGCGTGGCCAAGGCGACCGCCGGCAAGCTGACCGACGAATCGATGTCCACCCAGTTCGGAGCGGTCATCGGCACGCTGGAGTACATGTCGCCCGAGCAGACGGGGTTCTCCGGCGTCGATGTCGACACCCGCGCCGATATCTATTCGCTCGGTGTGATCCTCTACGAACTGCTCACCGGACTGAGGCCCATCGATGCCGCTCGCCTGAAGAAGGCGGCGCTCACGGAGATGATCCGGATCATCCGCGAGGAGGAGCCGTCCAAGCCCTCGACGCGGCTTTCGACCGATGATTCGCTCCCCTCGATGGCCGCGCTGCGGCAGACGGATCCTCGCAAGCTGATGGCGTTGTTGCGGGGCGAGCTCGACTGGGTGGTGATGAAGTGCCTGGAGAAGCCGCGGGAGCGGCGGTATGAGACGGCCAATGCCCTGGCGCGGGACATCCAGCGCTACCTGGCCGATGAAGCCGTGGAAGCACGTCCGCCGTCGGCCGGTTATCGGGTCCGCAAGTTTCTGCATCGGAATCGAGCTCCGGTGGTGGCAGCGAGCCTGGTCATGCTGGCCCTCGTCGTCGGCATCGTGGGGACGACCTACGGGTTGATCCGGGCAAACCGGGCGCGGGCGGATGAGGCGGAGCAACGCGGCATTGCCGAGGCGAATGAAGCCAAGGCATTCCTGGCAGCCGAGGCGGAAAGGAAGGCCAAAGAACAGGAGGCCGTGCAGCGGGCGAAGGCCGAAAAGGCCCGCGACCGGACTCGCCAGGCGCTCGACGCCATGACCTCGTCGGTCACCGGGGATTCCCTTACGACACAGAAAGAGCTCGGCGCCGAGCAGAAGAAGTTCCTGACCGAAGTGCTGACCTACTACAAGGAGTTCGCCGGCGAGCAGGCGGATGACCAATCGTCGCGAGCACGGACAGCGGAGGCGGCTCTTCGGGTCGGTTGGATCGAGGAACGCCTGGGCCGACTGACGGAATCGGCCGCCGCCTACCGCATGGCCCTGGACGGGTTCGCCGCGCTCGCCGCCGAGTTCCCTGCCGTGCCGCTATTCCGCGGATATCTGGCCGAAAGCCTCGACAAGCTGGCGAAAATCATGGCCGGCCTGGGGAAGCGGCCGGAGGCAGAGGACCAGTTTCGGAAAGCCGTGGCGATCCGAGAGGAGCTGGTCGCCGACTTCCCTGCCGTGCCCGACTACCGAGCCAGCCTTGCTTCCAGCAGTAACGACCTGGGGGCTGTGTTGATCGGCCTGGGGAAGCGGCCCGAGGCCGAGGCGCGGTTTCGCAAATCCCTGGAGATCGTGGAGAAGTTAGTCGCCGAGTTCCCCGCCGTGCCGTCGTATCGAGATCAACAGGCCAGGATCCAGGTCAGCTTGGGGTTCCTGCTGACCAGCCTGGGAAAGGGGCCGGCCGCGGAGGAGCAATACCGGAACGCCTTGGGGACCTATTCGAAGCTGGCCGCCGACTTCCCCATCAGACCGGAGTATCGCCGGGCCCTGGCCACCAGCCACAACAACCTGGGAATCCTCCTGAACAGCCTGGGGAAGGGGCCGGAGGCCGAGCAGCAGTATCGGAACGCCTTGCGGATCCGGGAGACGCTGGTCGCCGACTTCCCCGCCGCGCCGATGTACCGGGAAGAACTGGTCAGCATCCACGTCAACCTGGGGCTCCTGCTGACCAGCCTGAGGAAGGGGCCGGAGGCGGAGCAGCGATATCGGAACGCCCTGGTGATCGCGGAGAGGCTCGCCGCTGACTTCCCCGCCGTACCGGAATACCGCAAGGTCCTGGCCACCGCCCACAACAACCTGGGACTCCTGCTGACCAGCCTGGAGAAGGGGCCGGAAGCAGAGCAGCAGTATCGGAACGCCCTGGCGATCCGCGAGCGGCTCGCCGACGAGTTCCCCAACGTGCCGGAATATCGAGTCCTCCTGGGTGGTAGTTACTGCAATTTCGCCACACTGGTCAGAGACAGCGGCCGGCCAGAGGAAAGTCTGGGCTGGTTCGAGAAAGCCATCCGAACCTTGACGGCCGTGTTTGAGCAGGATCGCCGGTTCGCCCAGGCGAGAGAATTCCTCCGGAACAGCCACACTGGCCGAGCCCAGGTTTACGATCGCCTGCGGACGTTCCCCGCGGCGATCAGCGACTGGAACAAGGCGGTCGAACTCAGCTCGGAGAGGGAGCAACCCAACTATCGCGCGGCACGTGCCATATCGCGGCACCTGGCCGGTCAGACAACCGAGGCCGTGGCGGAGGTCGCCGAGCTCACGAAGACCCGATCGTGGCCCGTCGGGGATTGGTATGACTTCGCCTGCGTCTACTCCATCGCTAGCGGAAAGGGTGAGACCGGGTCCAAGAAGCAGGAATATGCCGACCGGGCGATCGAGCTACTGAAAAAGGCCGTGAAGGCCGGCTACCACGACGCCGCCCACATCGCCAAGGACACGGATTTCGATGCCATCCGCGGACGGGATGACTTCAAGGAACTCATGGAGGAGCTGGCGAAGCGATCGCCGGCTGGTCCGGAGACTAGACCATGAACGAAGAGACTCTGTTTGCCGAAACCCGATCAGGCAGGCCACTCGCCCGAGAAGACCTCGGTCGCTGGGCCGGTCATGAAGACGGGCGACCGATCGTCGGGCCATTCCAGCTCGAGGTCGCCGCCGGGCAAGTGGGCCAGGATGGTGCGTCCGGATCGGCCGGTGAGGACCCCGGCGACGCAGACCGCGCAGGCACCCGTCCCGCAGGCGAGCGTGATACCCGAGCCACGCTCCCACGTCCGCATCCGTACCTCGTCCGGGCCGACAACCTGCACGATATGGACGTTGACCCGTTTCGGAAACGCCTCGTGCGTCTCGATCCGGGGACCGAAATCCTCGAGCGGGAATGCATCGACGTCGTCCAGATAGATCACGGCGTGCGGGTTTCCCATCGATACGGCAGTCACGGCAAAGTCGCGACCGGCGACGTGCATGGGAGCGTCGATGGGAGGATTCCCAGATAGGAGGGTGGGGATCTCCGCCGGGTCGAAAATCGGGTCGCCCATGTTCACACGGACGCGACGGACCTTACCCCCGTCCAGTTCCAGGTCGAGCGTCAGGACGCCGCGGCCGGTCTCGATCGCGATTCGCTCCTTCCGGACCAGGTCATGATCGTACAGATACTTGGCGACGCAACGGATGCCGTTGCCGCACATCTCGCCTTCGGAGCCATCGGCGTTGAACATCCGCATCCGCGCGTCGGCCCGTTCCGACGGCATGATCAGGATCAGGCCGTCGCCGCCGACCCCATAATGGCGGTCGCTGATCGCCAAGGCGACCTTCGCGGGATTGGCCGGCGCCTCCTGGTCGAACGCGGAGAGATAGACGTAATCGTTGCCGATCCCATGCATCTTAGTAAATCGCATCTGTCGATCACCCAGGTCGATGAGTGGATTCCGGTCCGGGTCGCAATGGATCTGTGACCCTTCGCGATTCGGCCTTGAGCCTGGGACACCCTAACATGCGGCCATGCGCCGGGCAAGCGAGCCGGCGTCGAGGGGATACGACACGGATCGGAGTCGGTCGTGTTTGCTCAAGGGCGACGAACTCCCTAGAATGAGTGGGCTCCTCCATTCGTCTTCTCCCTTAGAGCGCCCATCGAGGTGGCCGATGCTTGGCATGTCCGAAACACCCTACGACCTGAAGTTCCAACTGCTGGGCATCCCGGTCCGGGTCCATCCGTTGTTCTGGCTGGTGGCGATCCTGCTGGGGGGGAGTTTGAAGGATCCGGAGAAGATCCTGGTCTGGGTCCTCTGCGTGTTCGTCTCGGTCCTGGTCCACGAATATGGGCACGGACTCGTCGCCAAGTCGTTCGGAGCCAAGCCGTCGATCGCCCTCCTGGGAGGTTTCGGACTGTGTATCTACCATGAGGAACGAGAAACCCCCAGGCAGCGGCTGGCCGTGGTGCTGTGCGGGCCGGGCGCGGGATTCGTCTTCGGTGGCCTCGTCATGTTGTTCTACTCGGCCACCTTCGGCCTCACGCTCGACGAACACATGAATATCGTGAGGTTCCTGGTGGGCCTTTCGACGGATCCGTTGGCGATCGGTAGCATGGTCCAGAAACTCGGACGAAACATGGGCATGGAGTGCGCCGAGAGCACGAATTTCCGGGTCTACTTCGACCTGGTCTATATCAATCTCATGTGGGGACTTGTCAACCTGCTGCCGATCTTCCCCCTGGACGGAGGCCGGGTCAGCGAGATCGTTCTCTCCCACTTCAACCCGTACGACGGGAAACGCTGGGGACATACCCTCTCGCTCATCGTCGCCGGGTTGCTGGCCGTCGTGACTTTCACACGGGCCTCGGACGGGGACTACTTCCTCCCCTTCTTCTTCGCCGGCTTCGCCTTCATCAACTACCAGATGCTCCAATCGATCCATCAGGCCCAACTCATGGGTATCTCCGATGACGACTGGTGGAAACGATGAGTGTTCGCTCGATCGGCTACATCAGCCGATGATGCCATGGCCGCATCCGCCATTCCTCGATTGCGTGAATTGAATCGTGGGATGGAAAATCTTATGATCGAGGGGGTTGAAGGGATAGAATGGAGTGAGAGAGCCGGGAAAGCCGCGATTTCGAGTCGGCGACCGAGGTCCCCTCTTTCTTTCGGGGCGTTGATACACTAATCATGTACAGTCCCCGGGGTGTGGCCGCGAAACCGTCCTAGGTTAGATTCGTTGGCGGGGTTGGTCCTCGAGACATCTCAGAAAAGTCTTCTATGCGTTCAAGACGAAGCCGAGCGAAGAGTCCGAAGAAGGCACGCCAGGCCGAGACGGGCCGGGAAGAGGTCGGGCCCCTGCGCGGCCCGACGATCGAATCCGGACAGATCATCGTGCTGGGTGACCGTCCCGAGAACCAGGCGATCGGGATCTGCCGGGTCCCGCTCCTGCCGTTGCGGTCCGACGTCGTCTTCCCGCAGACGGTGGTCCCGCTGGTGATCAATCGGCAGAGCGGCATCCGGCTGATCGACGACGCGATGGCCGGCGAACGCATGGTCGCGCTGGTGAGCCAGTTGCATCCGGAGACCGATGCGCCCGGGATGGACGACCTGTTCCCGACAGTCTGCGTCGGGCTGGTGCTCAAGATGCTGAAATTCCCCGACGGATCGACGCGGATCGTCTGCCAGGGACAGTATCGGGCAAGGCTCTTGAGCGTCGTGCAGACCGAGCCCTATCTCGTCGGCGAGGTCGAGCCGTATGAGGAGATCGTCGAGGAGGGGGTCGAGCTCGACGCGCTGGTGCATCATGTGAACCGGTTCTTCCAGCGGATGGTGGACCAGAGCCAGCAGATCCCCGAGGAATTGCAGGTCGCCGCGATCAACACGCGGGAGCCGGGCCGGCTGGCGGATTTGCTGGCCTCGAGCCTGCCGTTCACCATCGAGGAGAAGCAGGCGCTGCTCGGCGAGATCAACGTCCGCTCCAGGCTGGAGCGGCTGGGCCAGTATCTCTCGCGGCAGCTCGCGGTCCTGGAGCTCTCGACCAAGATCCAGGAGCAGGTCGGCAGCGAGCTCTCCAAGGCGCAGCGGGACCATTTCCTCCGGCAGCAGCTCAAGGCGATCCAGGAGGAGCTGGGCGAGAGCGAGGGCGAGAACCCCGAGATCAGCGAACTCTGGGAGCGGATCAAGAAGGCCAATCCGCCGATCGAGGTCCAGAATGAGGCCGAGCGCGAACTCGAGCGGCTCGCCGGGATGCACCCCAGCTCGGCCGAGTACTCGATCGTTCGGACGTACCTCGACTGGCTGGCGATCCTGCCCTGGGCCAAGGCCAGCCGCGACCGGCTCGACCTCCGCCGCGCCCGCAAGATCCTCGACCACGACCATTACGACCTCGAGAAGATCAAGGAGCGGATCCTCGAGTACCTGGCCGTGCGCAAGCTCAAGAAGGACATGAAGGGGCCGATCCTCTGCCTCGCCGGGCCGCCGGGCACGGGGAAGACCTCGCTGGGAAAGAGCATCGCCAAGGCCCTGGGACGGGAGTTCGTCCGCGTCAGCCTGGGCGGCGTCCACGATGAGGCCGAGATCCGCGGACACCGCCGCACCTATGTGGCCGCCCTTCCCGGACGGATCATCCAGGGCATCCGCAAGGCCGCGACCAATAACCCCGTCTTCATGCTCGACGAGGTCGACAAGCTCGGCGCCGATTTCCGGGGGGATCCGTCGGCCGCGCTCCTGGAAGTCCTCGACCCCGAGCAGAACTCGTCGTTCCGCGACCACTATCTCGACGTAGACTTCGACCTGTCGAAGGTCATGTTCATCGCCACGGCGAACATGCTCGAGACGATCCCCTCTCCGCTGCTCGACCGGCTGGAAGTCCTCCAGCTCCCCGGCTACAGCGAGGAGGAGAAGACCCTCATCGCGCAGAAGTACATCATCCCCAAGCAGCTCGACCTCCACGGCCTGACCCCGGCGGACCTGGCGATCACCGACGGCGCCATCCGCAAGATCATCGCCGACTACACCCGCGAGGCCGGCCTGCGCAACCTCGAGCGGGAGATCGCCGCGATCTGCCGGAAGATGGCGCGTCGCCGTGCCGAGGGACAGCGCGGGCTCAGCACCATCGAGCCCAAGCGGATCTCGGAATTGCTGGGCCCGTCGCGGTTCTTCCGCGAGCTGGCCGATCGGACAGGCGTCCCGGGCGTCGCCACGGGACTCGCCTGGACGCCGACCGGCGGCGAGATCCTCTTCATCGAGGTGACCGGCATGCCCGGCAAGGGGATGCTGACGCTCACCGGACTGCTCGGCGAATCGATGCGTGAGAGCGCGCAGGCCGCGGTGAGCTATCTGAGGAGCCACTCCAAGGAACTCGAGCTGGATATCTCGAAGTTCCACAAGACGGACCTGCACATCCACGTACCGGCCGGCGCGGTGCCCAAGGACGGCCCCTCGGCGGGCGTGGCGATCGCCTCGGCGCTGATCAGCTATTTCCGGGGCAAGCCGATCCAGGTCGGCCTGGCCATGACGGGCGAGGTCACGCTCACCGGGCGCGTCTTGCCGGTCGGCGGCGTCCGCGAGAAGATCCTCGCCGCGCGCCGGGCGGGCATCAAGAGCGTGCTGATCCCCCGGCACAACGAGAAGGACCTGGTCGAGATCCCGGCGGAAGTCAAGGCCGACTTGACCTTGCAACTCGTTGACACGCTCGACGACGTCGTCCCCCGCCTGTTCCCCAAGGACTCGCGGAAGTCGAACAGTCAGCCCCAGACGCTCGACAAGAAGACCGCCCCTCGCGTGACGCCGGCCCAGCCGTCCCGCCTGGGCACCGGACCGGCCAAGAAAGCCGCCGTACTCAACCCCAAACCGACGCGATGAGGCCGGTCGCGCTAACCTCGTCATGGGACATCGGTTCGAGATCCCGCCGGCTCTCGTCTGACGATCTGGTACGAAATCCACGTTTCGCATAGTCTATGCCCTGCAAGTGAGTCGGGCGGGCTTTCGGGTTGACGGGTCCGAAGAGTCAGGCTGGAAAGCTTGACCTACCCACGGAAGGGACGCGGCAAATCATGAAGATCCAGCATCCCCTGCTGGTCCAGGCCGTCGGCACGGCGGGCTCATTTCTGGTCCGGCAACTCGGTCGCACGATCAAATATCATTTCCGCTATCAGGTCCCGGACGTCGCGCCGAGGTCGCTCGGCAGACCGGTCAGCGTTATATCTACGCCTTTTTCCATGAGGTCATGCTGTTCCCGGCGCACTACTGGTCTTGGCCCGAGATGCACATCCTCATCAGCGACCATCGCGATGGCGAGTTGATCACCCAGGTGATCAGACGCCTGGGATTCAGCGTGGTACGGGGTTCGACGACCCGAGGCGGCACCCGCGCCCTTCGCGAGATGACCCTGCGGATCGATCGCGGCCACCTCTGCGTCACCCCCGACGGCCCACGCGGCCCGCGACGATCGGTCCACCAGGGGATCGCCTATCTCGGCAGCCGGACCGGATTGCCGATCGTCGGGGCCGGCATGGCTTTCCAGCGACCGTGGCGGGCCAAGAGCTGGGATCGCTTCTGCGTCCCCCGCCCATTCAGTCACGCAACCTGTGTCGTCCCCCCGCCGGTCCTTGTCCCGCCGGATGCCGATCGGGATGCGATCGAAGCCTGCCGTCTCGAAGTGGAACGTCGCATGCAGTCGGCCATGATCGAAGCGGAGGCGTGGGTCGCGGAATTCTAGCCGCTCACGCCGCGTTGGCGGCGGCGTTCGCCAGCGCGTCGAGCACGGCGTCGGCGGTGGTCTCGGCGGCGTGGATGCAGTCGGGGATCCCCACGCCGTCGTAGGCGATGCCGGTCAGGTAGAGTCGGGGATGGCGGGCTAGCTTGCGTCGAATGGCGGCGATCCGATCCAGATGGCCGAGGATGTACTGCGGCATCGCCCGGGGATGCCGGCCGATCCGGAGGAACATCGGCTCGCCGGAGGCCCCGATCAGCTCGCCCAGCTCGCGACGCACCAGCTCGCCGATGGACGCGTCGTCGAGGTCGAAGAGCTCCGGCTGGGTGGCGCCGCCGATGAAGACGCGGATCAGCACGGTCCCGGCCGGGGCACGCTTGGGGAACTTGACGCTGAGGAACGAGACCGCCAGGATTTGCCGCCCCTCGATGGCCGGCACGACGGCACCGAAACCGTCGAGCGGATGCTTGATCTGGTCGCGCCGATAGGCGACGTTGACGATGATTGACGACGCATAAGGGATGCCTCGGAGCTGGAGTGCCAGCCCGGGATCCTGCGCATCGATCAGTCGGGCCGATGCGTGGGACTCGGTCGCCAGGACGACGGCGTCGGCTTCCATGGGTGGGCCGTCGAGCAGCTCGACGAGCCAGGGAGAGATGGGCTCGTTGCGGATGATCCGCCGGACGGCCGTGTTGAACCGCATCGTGCCGGCCGGAAGCGCCGCGGCCAGGGCGGCGGGGAGTCCGTCCATGCCGTCGTCCAAGGTGACGAACATCCCGTAACGCGCCCGGACGCCTGACGCTCGACGCTCCGCGAACCGCCCGCTTTCGCCTCGCGCAGTCCTGCGAGGATCAGGCTGCGATGATCGCGCTCCATGTCGAGGAATTGGGGGAGCGTCGCCTTTAGGCTGAGGTTGGTGGGATCCGCCGTGTAGATGCCCGCGACCAGGGGCTGGACCAGCCGATCGAGGGCCTCGCGGCCCAGCCGACGGCGCACGAACCCCGCCAGGCTCTCCTCGACCTCGTCGTCGCGACGAGGGATGAACAGATCCATCAGCATCCGCAGCTTGCCGCGCCAGGACAGGATCGGGGTCGCCAGCAGCGGACCCAGCCGTCGCGGGGCCATCATCACGAACCCCTCGGGGACCGGCATCAGCCGGCCCTTGCGCACCACGAACGACCGCCGGTGGCCTGGATCCGTCGCGATCAGACGATCGGACAACCCCAGCCGTTCGCAGAGGTCGAGGCCCCAGGGCTTGTTCGTGATGAACGAATCCGGGCCGCCTTCGAGGGTGAAGCCGTCGAACCGTTCCGTCCAGATCACGCCGCCCGGCCGGTCCCTGGCCTCCAACACCTTCAGATCGACCGATCGACGCAAGGCCCGCGCGCGCTCGTGGATCCGATGTGCCGTCGCCAGGCCGGAAAGGCCCCCGCCGATCACGATCACTCGATCCGATTTCTTCGCGTCACTCGTGCGCTCGCCCAAAGTTGCTCGCTCCTTCATGAGTTGCCCGTATCCCGATGCATGGATCTCTGAGACCTCCCGACGGACAAAGAACTCCGACCACGCCCTTGCGTTTCGCGGCCGCCCATTACGATGTCACTTTGCGTGTGATCCTGGGGATCATAATCAATGCGCATACACATAGCTTGGAAAAAAAGGGGCCGGACGTTTTTTGGCCGATGTCATCGCGAGGATGGATGCATCTGTACGATAAGCTCTCTCGATCGTGCTATTCTAACGGGTACGACGCGGCGCGGCGAGGGTGGGGGCAGTCGCCCTTGCCGCGAGATCCTGGCGGATGGCGTCGGGCGATGATCCCGTCGATCATGTTGTCAAGGCCCAATGCTCCCGGCCCGCGAGAGCTGCGAGTGCTCGTGGACGAACTCGACGAGGGCGAGTACGTGGTTGACGGGCGTCTGGGGCATGATGCCGTGGCCGAGGTTGAAGATATGGCCGGGGCGCGATGCGGCCTGTGCGAGGATCCGTCGGGCCTGGCGTTCGATCTCCTCGCGAGGGGCGAGCAGGACGACCGGATCGAGGTTGCCCTGGACGGCCACCTCGTCGCCGAGCCGCTCCCAGGCCCGGTCGAGGTCGACCCGCCAGTCCAGGCCGATGATCGAGCCGCCGGCATCGCGCTGGAGCTCGAGCAGCGATCCGGTATCGGTCCCGAAATGGATCACGGGGACCGTGGGATCGAGCTGCTCGAAGAGCCGGGCCATGTGCGGCCGGACGTACCGCCGATAGTCGGTCGGGCTGAGGCATCCGACCCAACTGTCGAAGACCTGGAGCACCTGGGCGCCGGCGGATGCCTGGGCATTCAGGTAGATCGCCGTCGCGTCGACCAGATGTCCCATGAGCACATTCCAGGCCCCTTCATCCCGGTACATGAACGTCTTGGCCTGGTCGTAATGCCGGGACGACCCGCCCTCGATGACGTAGCAGGCCAGTGTGAACGGGGCGCCGGCGAAGCCGATGAGTGGGATGTCGGGCCGGAGGGCGGCCCGGATCGAGCGGACGGCGCGGATGACGTAATCGAGCGGGGCGACGTCGGTCATCGGGCGGATGCGATCGACGTCGGACGCGGCCCGGACCGGGTTGTGGATGACGGGCCCTTCGCCCTTGGCGAATTCCAGGTCCAGGCCGAGGGGCTCGAGGATCAGGAGGATGTCGGCGAACAGGATGGCGGCATCGACCCCCAGCCGCTCGGCCGCGGTGACCGTGACCTCGGTGGCCAGCTCCGGGTCCTTGCACAGCTCGAGGAAGGAGACCTTGGACCGCACCGAGCGGTATTCGGCCATGTATCGGCCGGCCTGCCTCATCAGCCAGATGGGGGTGACGTCGGTCGGCTCGCGACGGCACGCCTTGAGGAAGGGCGAATTCCAAAGCGCGTCGGCGATCGTCGTAGGGCGGGTTATCGGGCCATTCATGTCGGTATCGGACTTCTCCGGTAGCTCGTCAACCGTGCGGTAGGGCACCCTCAAGACGGATGCCTGCGACTCGGGACGATGAATCCGATTCCCCGGCGCCCGCGAGTCTTCGGGGCATGCGTGGTGCCATTCTACAATAGCCGAGCCCCTGGGTGGAACGGAATCCGTTCGAACAATCCACCCGGAGTCCGTACGCGATTCCCACGGACGCACCGAGGAAGCCTTCCCGAGTCCCGATGGGAGGTCTCATTTGCTCTGGCTTGCACCACATTGCGATGGCTCGCCCGGTTGCTCGATCCGATCTCGTGATCCGGAAGTACGTTATCGTCGCGGACCAAGGCCGGCGGTGTCACCGTCCGGATCGATAGCCTTCCTGATGCGAGGCTCGTCACGTGTCGCAGACCCCGGCGAATCGCGTTCACACATCCCCTACTCTTAGAATGCCGCGCCTTTCCAAATTCCTTAACGCACCCATCGCGGATTCGGGCTGTCGGCGTGCCGAACTCTTGGCCACGACGGCAGATGGGAAAACTGGGGAGAAATAATTTTTCCGCGCGGCGAACGACCGCGAGACGCGTGGGATGATTTGATTGGAAGCTGGAATAGGAGTTGCGAACGAGGCCCATCGTCGTCCATCCGCGGGTTCTCTGAGCTCGGTCGTCGAACGAGTTTCAGTCTTCGAACGACACATTGCCAGGATTCACGTCCAGCAGGAACACCCCGTAACCTTCGAGTGTCCTGATGATGGCCTGGACCTCCGGCCAGCGTGGGCCGAATTCTTCCTGCTTCTCCGCACGCCATTCCGCGAGAACCTCGTCGGAGAAGTCCGGTTCCTGGTCGAGATTGGCACCGGCGAAATCGAGGACGAAGGGCCGGCCTACGACCGTCATCTCGATGACCCACAATTCATCATCGAAATCGATCAGCCCGGGGACGTTGCAGCCTCTGATCTCCGTGATCTCGAGCTCACGCAACCGGAGATAGATGTCGCGTTCGCGTACGTAGGCGGGTTGACGCTCATGTCCCTTGAGAGCCGACCGGCCACCCCTGGACTGGTATTCCGCGACGAATACGCTACCATGGATTCCAGCCCCGAGCCCTTCACCCAGCACCATACCCTTGCGGTCGGCATATTGCCGGACCCGGCGAATGAGGTCGTCCCGATCCATGGGTGACAACCGGAATGCTCCCAGTTATTCGGCACGGGTGTGCATGAAGTTGCACCTCAATGGCTCAGTATTGACCATCTCCCATCTCGGTCCAGACTTTCTCATCTTGGCCGAACCGATCGATCATCCTCCGGCGCAAGCCGAGATCGCCATGTCCGTGGACGGCCGAGAAAGTCGGTGGGCTGTCGAATTACCCACGGGCTTGTCTGCCGCCTCGCGTCGGACGAGTATCCTGCCATGCTGCCGGGAGCCGCTTCAACTGGACCACGCCGTCTGAGACCTGGCGGTGTCGGACGAGCGTTATGGTCTGACGAAGACTACTTCCAATGGGGCCGCAGTCTATGACTGCGGAATATGCTGGGGTACAAAGGTATACTAACCCCGCGAAAGACCATTCTTCAATGGGGCCACGGTACTCAAACCGTGGATACTTCGCATCGAGCCGAGCCCGATTGTAGCCTCACTTTCGCATCGAGTCAATTCATGGTCTTTCGAGGAGTTGTTCGTGTCCGATGAACCGGCTCGTCGTCACCTATGTCATCGCCAACTCGAAGCGGTTCCAGCAGGTGGCGCGGACGTGCGAAGACTTCGGGCTGAGATAACAATTTTTGGTGTTTTTTTGTCAACTTACTCCGAACGGCCCTGTACGGTTGAAGTCACGGATGTATGACGTCATCAACCTGGACCAGGATCAGGTCCTCTTTATTCCCATATGCAGTCGATGTGCCAGCGAGATCGAGGCATTGGGTCGGCCGATTGAGCCGCACGATGCGAGGGATGTGGTGATCATTTCCTAGGGACTAAGGCGGGGAGGCTTCGAGCAAATCATGACTGACGATCCGTCTTTCGAGCGGAGATTCCGAGAGTTGACCGGAAACGAACCATTTCCCTGGCAACGGGCGATACACGAGCGTATCGCCGCGGGGAAGCCGCCCGAGTCGTGTCAGATCCCTACCGGGCTGGGCAAGACCTCGGTCATCGCCGTCTGGCTGATCGCGCTGGCGAACGAGCCTGCCCTCGTGCCGCGTCGATTGGTTTATGTCGTGAATCGTCGGACCGTGGTCGATCAATCGACGGAAGAGGCCAGGGGTCTCCGAGAGAAGCTCGAGAGTATGGACGAGCTGAGAGAGAAGCTGGGTGGGGGCGAGCTCGCGATCAGCACGCTTCGGGGCCAGTTCGCGGACAACCGCGAGTGGTCGGCCGATCCCTCTCGCCCGGCCGTGATCGTCGGCACCGTGGACATGATCGGCAGCCGGCTCCTGTTTAGTGGTTACGGCATCGGGTTCAAGTCGAAGCCCTTGCACGCCGGGTTTCTCGGTCAGGATGTCTTGCTTGTTCACGATGAGGCCCACCTGGAGCCGGCGTTTCAGAAACTCCTCCTCGCGATCAAGAAGGAGCAGGTTAGATGCAAGGAGTTCCGCCCATTCCACGTGATGGAGTTGACGGCCACATCGCGCGGCGACGGGACCTTCGGTCTGACCGACGAGGATCGGGCCAGGGCGGAGGTGAAGAAACGCATCGAAGCGAGGAAGAACATCGTCCTGCACTCGAACGATGACGAGAAGAAGCTGCCCGAACGGCTGGCCGAGCTGGCGCTGCGACATAAGGACTCGAATTGCGCCATTCTCGTGTTTGGCCGGGGCGTAGAAGTCGTCGAGAAGGTTGCGGAGGCGTTGCGGAAGGAGAAAAAGGAGCACGTTGAGTCCCTCACCGGTACGATGCGCGGCAAGGAACGAGACGCCCTCGTCGATACGGAGGTCTTTCGGCGGTTCTTGCCGAAAGCCGCATCCGGTAATGAGACCGTTTACCTCGTCTGCACGAGCGCCGGCGAGGTCGGCGTGAACATCTCGGCGGATCACCTGATTTGTGACCTTTCCACGTTCGAAAGCATGTCCCAACGGCTTGGTCGCGTGAACCGATTCGGGAACCGGGACGACACACGGATCGACATCGTGTATCCCGGCTCCTTCAAGGAAGATGACCGTTACGAAACCGCCCGCGTGAAGACTCTGGAGCTGTTGAAACACCTGAATGGCGATGGATCTCCGGCCGCGCTCAACGCGATCGCCCTTGAGGAGCGGCTCGAAGGCTTCAGCCCCCAACCGAAGATCCGGTGCACCTCCGACATCCTTTACGACGCCTGGTCGCTCACGACCGTGCGTGAGAAGCTGCCGGGACGTCCTCCCGTGGAGCCCTATCTCCATGGTGAGCCCGAGAAACAGATGCCCGAGACGCACGTTGCCTGGCGCGAAGAAGTAGGGATCATTACCGACCGGCTCGCCGAACTCCACAACCCTGGGGATCTGATCGCGGATTATCCGATCAAGCCCCATGAGTTGCTGCGCGATCGCAGTGACCGCGTCTTCAATCGCCTCTCTTCACTCGCGAAGAAATACCCCGGCGCGCCGGCATGGCTCCTCGACGATGACGGTACGATCGATGTTCGGTCCCTTGAGTACCTCGCCGACAAGGATCAGAAGGATCGGATCAACCACAAGACAGTCCTTCTCCCGCCCGCGATCGGCGGTCTGAACGGGGGCTTGTTCACCGGGAACCCGAACGATGCGGCCGACGATGTCGCCGATACCTGGCCGGTCGTCGAGGGCCAGATGCAAAAGCGCCCGGCCCGCGCCTGCGCCTGGGATGGTGATCCACCGCCCGGCATGCGTTTGATCTGCACGATCGACACCCGGCCCGATGCAGAAGAAGCCGAGGAAAATGAGAACGAGATCCCGGCGAGACGATTCTGGAGCTGGTATGTATCGCTGGAATCGGCCGATGATGACGGATCGAAGACCAGCCGATGGGCCGTCCCGTGGGACGTTCATACAAACGACGTGACCGGGCGCGTTCGGGAAATCGTTCACAACCTGCCGCTAACCGAGGATATGAAGAGGGCGGTCATCGTGGCCGCCAATCATCATGACCAGGGCAAGAAACGGATCGTCTGGCAGCGAAGTATTGGCAACCCATGTCCGATGAAGTGGCTTGCGAAGTCGGGCCGATTTCGAGATGAGACGAAGAAGCTGAAGGAAATGAAGCCGGTCGAACTGACCGACTACCGGCATGAATTCGGTTCCTTGCTCGACGTGCTGGATCAACCCGACTTCGACGAATTGGACGACCATCAGAAAGACCTCGTGCTCCACCTCATCGCGGTGCATCACGGCTACGGTCGCCCTCATTTCCCGGCCGATCTCGCCTTCGACCCGGACCCGAGGGGAAGGGACGTCGCCGCGATCGCCGCCGAGATACCCAGGCGGTTCGCTCGGCTCCAGCGGAAATACGGGCGATGGGGGCTGGCCTATCTCGAATCGCTCCTCCGCGCCGCCGACTATGCCGCCAGCGCCCGGCCATCGAAGACACTGGAGGACGAATCATGAAGAACCTCGAGCCGAGCATCCGCGTCGATGTCGATCCGACCAATCCCGGCCAGTTCTTCGCCTGTTGCGGTCTGCTCGAGCTTGCCGATCGCATCTGGGACGGGGCTGAGGGGTGGTCTGAACGGGGCGCGTTCCGCATCTCGGCTGGCGGTGATCTGGCCGAACTCCTTCGAGTCGCATCTCGAGCGGAATTGATCCAGCTCGACCGCGACGATGATACGTCATCCCCGATCGAGATCGTCCTGCCTTCGGGAAGCCTGCGACTGGATTGGTGGCGCGACGAGCAGGCGGGCGGCAAGGAATTGAAGGTCTGGGCCGGCACGATGGAGAGCGTCCGGATTGCGCGTGCGATGCAACACACCTTGCGTCATGACCGATTCCAGTCCGCCGACCTGTTCGACGTCGGCCTGATCGCCTACGATCCCGACAACCCGACGAAGAAGGTCGAGCCCTTCTACTTCGATGCCCGACGCGGCCCGAACGCCCATTCCCGCGACGTAGGCTTTTCACCCAACGATCTCAGTATGACGACGACCGCATTCCCGGCCGTCGAATTTCTCTGTCTCGTGGGGCTCCAGCGCGCCCTGCCCGCCAGGACCAAGCAACCGCGCGTCTTTGAATATTACACCTGGGCTATACCGCTGCCGCCGCCCCTGGTCCCGGCGGCCGTGAGCGGACTACTTCCGAGTAGCGGCCGACTCGGCTATCGGTTCGAGAATTGGTATCGCACCGGTCAGAGGAAGCACAAGGCGTTCCGCTCCGCAATCCCCATCTCAACCCGAGGAAACTGATGAGCGAGCTCTCGCATTTCGACCGCTACCTGAGCGACGAGGGCCCCGCGGCCATCGTGATCCGCGAGTATCTCATGCCCGTCGAAGGGCCCGGAGGTGTGCTGTTCCCGGCCACGTTCGCCGCCGGCGACGGTTTCCCCGGCGGATATAACATCGACGAGTACTCGAACGGCACGAACGTCTGCCTGGTCGACAGCGTGGGATCGCAGGCCAATCGCATCGAGCCGATGTTCGCCGAGGAGAAATACAAGGCGCTCGTGCCGCAGATCGTCGTGAAAGCCGGCGAGAAGGAAATCAACATCCTCGAGGCCGGGCACCGCGCGGGTGATGCCATCGTTCGTTGCTCGGAGTTGCAGCAAGCCCTTCAGAACGCCTTCAAGTCCGTCCTCAAGGGTGACGCCGAACCTCTCGCCAGGATCGCCCCGACCTCGCTGGTATTCGGCGTCTGGGACTCGCGCGACACCCAGGCGAAGCTGCCCCGACTGGTCGCGTCCACGATCCGGGCCTTCAACGTGAAGAAGCTGCGTCGGTCTGCCCAGTTCGTGCCCGCCACGGAGTATGTTGCCGACAAGCTCCTCGATGAGCCGGCCGACAAGGCGACCAAGGACGCTTACGCCGAGCGCGGATTTATTCACGTCCCCGCATCGGCCTCTCCCGGAGGAGTCGTCGCCGAAGGTGGCATCCGGCGTGATGCCACGTTGGGCATCGCCGCACTCCGGCTCCTGTTCGCCGGCAAGGATCAGGCGAGGACCCTGGCCTTGCGCCGATATATCCTCGGCCTGGCCCTCACGGCGTTCACCCGCAATCCGTCGGGCTACCTGCGGCAGGGCTGCCTGCTCGTGCTCGACCCGGATCCGAAGGAACCCCGGGAATTCGTCGAGGTGTTCCCGACCGGAGAGCGCAAACCGGCTCAGTTCACGCACGACGACGCACTCGGGTACGCGACCGCCGCCGCGAAGGCGTTCGGCGTCGGCGAGGACAGGACCGTCGAGTTCGACAAGGAACGGGCCAAGAAGGATGTGATGGGCGAGGGAGAAACCAAGACCAAGGGGAAGAAGGCGAAGAAGGCCGAGACCGGGGGGACGAACGGATGATCTCTTCCCTGTGCATCACCGTCCGGTTCCTTCAGCCGATCTGCCATGGACGCGGCGATCGGGCCGAACCGGAGTGGCCTCCCAGTCCGCTCCGTGTCTTTCAGGCGCTGGTCGCGGCGGCGGCGGCCCGATGGAACGAACGGACTCGCCTCGATCATGCCGCTTCGGCGCTGCGATGGCTGGAACGGCAACCGCCGCCGCGGATCGTCGCCGCGCGGGGCGAGTCGTCGCGGGTCCCCTATCGGCTCTACGTGCCGGATAACGTGGGGGACAAGGTCGCCGGATCCTGGTCCCGCGGAGGGACGGCGAGCGTCGCCGAGTATCGCACCGAGAAGGACGTTCGCCCCACGCACCTGCCTCGCGACGGTGAGGCCGTCCATTACCTCTGGGCTCTGCCCGACTCCGACCCCGAGTTCGACGGGTGCAAAGAGGTCATCGTCGCGGCGGCGCGGAGCATCACGCATCTGGGATGGGGCGTCGACATGGTCGCGGCGAATGCAACGGTCATCTCCGAAGCCGACGCTCACGAATTGATCGGGGAGCGCTGGTGCCCGACGTCGGGTGCCTCATCGTCCGGGTATCGCGTGCCTATCGAGGGCACCCTGGACAGGCTCATCCACAAACACCATGCATTTCTCAACCGAATCGGTCCGGAGGGAGGTTTCATTCCCGTGCCGCCACTTTCCGACTTCGACGTCGTCGGTTACCGTCGGTTGACGGATCCGTCGGTCCCCGCCTTCGCCGCATTCAGCCTTCTCAGGACCGATGCCAGCGGATTCCGACCGTTCGATCCGGTGCGCAGGGGCATGGAGGTCTCGGGGATGCTGCGACATGCGGCTAGCGCCGGGGGCATTGCCGATGCACTCGGATGGTCGCCGGAGAAGGTCGCCTCGTTCGTCCTTGGTCACGGGGAATCGCATGGAGAAGCCCACGCCCCCGTCCAGGGTCCTCGGCTGGCATTCATCCCGATCCCCAGCATCGAGCCGCGGGGCGAAGGCCGTGCCATGACCGTGGCCAGCATCCGTCGTGCGCTGATCCTCGTCACCGGGGGACGGGCCGACGAAGATCTCTCGCGACTCGCACGGCTCCTTTCCGGCGCCGAGCTCTTCGCCGAGGGTCGGGATGATCCCGTGGCGATGCTCGCCCGGATACCGGAATCCGACAAGATGATCCGCCGATATACTGAGGCGTCGACGACCTGGGCGACCGTGACGCCCATGATCCTCCCGGGCTACGACGATCCGCGGAAGCTTCGCATGCGTCTGCGTTCCAGGACTGATTCGAGTGCTGATCCCCTCGACGAGATCGAACAGCGAACGCTGCTGGGTCGGCTCGACCGCCGGATCGAGTATCTCTTACGCAAAGCGATCCGGCAGGCGGGTTACTCCGAAGAGCTGGCTCGGGACGCCGAGATCGCGTGGCGCCCGGTCGGATTCTGGCCGGGGACCGAACTCGCGACGAGCTACCAATTCCCCGAGAAGCTCCGACGGTTTCGACGGCTTCACGTTCGGATCACGTGGCGCGATGCGGCCTGCCGACCGATCTCGATCCCCGGTCCGCTCTGCCTCGGAGGCGGCCGCTTCCATGGGCTGGGCTTGTTCGCGGCGAAGAACGAGCCATAGATCGTCAGATTCTCCGCGAGAAACCAGCGTCGCGCGTCGCATCGCTCTTGATTCGAATCTTCGTTTCGAAAGGAGCAGTTGGCGTGTCAGATCGCTCGGGCGATAATTGAGTTATTAGTCGGACCAAGATCGGGACCGCAAAGATAAGCATCGCCAAAGTTCCACCAAGGAACGCCCGTTCTTGAGGTCTTACGCCTCTCCGCTGGAGTAACCCCATGCCCGCGCCCGCCCCGACCGAATTGCTGGCGGAGGATATCCGCGACCTGCGCGAGTCGAATCATCGGATCGCGACGCGGGTGGACAGCCTGGAAGTGGCGGTCCGGGATCTCGGCCGGGATTTCGGCAACTTCCGGGCGGAAGTCGCCTCCCAGTTCGGCGGATTGCGCGCCGAGGTCGCGTCCGAGATCGGCGGGTTGCGCGCCGAGGTCGCGTCCGAGATCGGCGGATTGCGAGCCGAGATCGGCGGACTGCGCGCCGAGGTCGCGTCCGAGATCGGCGGACTGCGCTCCGAGATCGGCGGGTTGCGCGCCGAGGTCGCGTCCGAGATCGGTGGACTGCGCTCCGAGATCGGCGGGTTGCGCGCCGAGGTCGCGTCCGAGATCGGTGGGTTGCGCGCCGATTTCAACGAGAAAGTCGGCGCGATCAACACCAACCTGGAGAAGTTCCAGGCCCGGACGGATGCGTCCCTTCGATTCGCGGGCTGGGCCCTCACGATCCTGACGCCGGTCGTGATCGGCCTGATCGGTGGCGCGTTCTGGATCACCTGGCACGCCGCCAAGCTCGACTCGCGGGTCGAAGGACTCGAGTCGCGCCTGGCCAAGGAGCCGGCGGCGCCGCGAGCCGCCACGACTCCCTGAAGCGTCTCGAGGTCGAGACTCTCGCCCGCCCGCTGTGCTCTTCGCCGCGACCGAGTGGGTCGATATCGGTGGAGGTCATCAGGCGCCGCCCTCGGACGATATCTGATGTGCGAGGCAATGGCCTCTCGCGGCCGGATGATGATGTGTCGTTTTCCTCGAAATCCTCGGTGCGGGCCGGGATGACGCGCTCGGTAAGCCGCCGCGGATCGCCGGCCTCGACTGATCTGGGATTCCGGACGTCCGAGACGGGTAAAACCGGCGGCATCCTGGCGTGTCACATCGTCCGCGAGCGGCGAGGTGATTAGAATGGAACGGGGGTCGCATGAGACACCTAAACTCTTTGGTAATCCGGTTGTTCGATCAAGGAACGCATTGATGACCCTCTCGCGTGACGGAAATCCTTGTGACCTCAGCGTTTCCGCGACGCAAGCCGCCGACACCCAGTCTTCTTGCATCTCGCCAAGGCTCACCTCTCGCGGGACACCACGCAAGTTGTTATCTTGCATAAGACTGAAGTCCCGGCCCTTTTCCGCGGCACCCTCGTCGCGGCCCCATTGAAGCTTTTCGAGGTAGAGCTCAAGTCGGGAGCCCCACGGGGCCTTTTCCGCGGCACCCTCGTCGCGGCCCCATTGAAGCCTCGGTGTCCTGGACGAACGCCGACGTGGAGAGCTCGAAACTTTTCCGCGGCACCCTCGTCGCGGCCCCATTGAAGCTCGTTCTCGCCGTCCAGCTCGTTGAACGCGTCGAGGACTTTTCCGCGGCACCCTCGTCGCGGCCCCATTGAAGCCTGTTCGACGCGCGAGTTCCAGGTCATCGAAGTCGCCCCTTTTCCGCGGCACCCTCGTCGCGGCCCCATTGAAGCGAATACGCCTCCGTGTCCCGAGAGCAGCCGATCAAGACTTTTCCGCGGCACCCTCGTCGCGGCCCCATTGAAGCCGCACGTAGAGCTTGCCGTCGGCGTCCCTGACCAGCCTTTTCCGCGGCACCCTCGTCGCGGCCCCATTGAAGCTGGACGCTCGACAGCGCCCGGGCGAACCCGCCGCCGCCCTTTTCCGCGGCACCCTCGTCGCGGCCCCATTGAAGCGGCGGCACGCGCCGCGGCCTGGCCCACGACGCCGGCCTTTTCCGCGGCACCCTCGTCGCGGCCCCATTGAAGCCCCGCCGCGACCGGCGAATCCTTGGCCACTTTCGACTTTTCCGCGGCACCCTCGTCGCGGCCCCATTGAAGCCTGACGGCCAGCATCGATTACGACACCAACACGGGCTTTTCCGCGGCACCCTCGTCGCGGCCCCATTGAAGCATCCCGTAGCGTTCCAATGGGTCCGATCAGGATCCGGCTTTTCCGCGGCACCCTCGTCGCGGCCCCATTGAAGCTGCGCGCCGAGGCGGCCGACGGTGCCCAGGTCCTTGTCCTTTTCCGCGGCACCCTCGTCGCGGCCCCATTGAAGCCTCCTCCTCGCATCGGCATTCCTCGCGTTCGCAATCCTTTTCCGCGGCACCCTCGTCGCGGCCCCATTGAAGCCTGAGTGCGGCCCTCCTCGTCACGCCCCAGACGAGGCTTTTCCGCGGCACCCTCGTCGCGGCCCCATTGAAGCAAGGATCAGATCCTCCGCCCGGGGATGCTATCCTTGCTTTTCCGCGGCACCCTCGTCGCGGCCCCATTGAAGCGTATGAGACAGGGACGTCGGCGAACACGTTCGCGTACTCTTTTCCGCGGCACCCTCGTCGCGGCCCCATTGAAGCGTGGGATCGGAGCGGATTCGCGGCTCGCATCGACGCACCTTTTCCGCGGCACCCTCGTCGCGGCCCCATTGAAGCCCCTAGATAGGGCAATTAGTGGCTCGTGGCCGGTTTCCTTTTCCGCGGCACCCTCGTCGCGGCCCCATTGAAGCGTGGCCGAGCCGGCGCCTTCGACGCCGATCAGGACCTTTTCCGCGGCACCCTCGTCGCGGCCCCATTGAAGCTTCCGGGAGCAGGAGCTTGAAGGTTGCCGCCGCGTCGCTTTTCCGCGGCACCCTCGTCGCGGCCCCATTGAAGCCTTGGGGTTCGGCGTGCGATCAAGCCCGGCGAACACTTTTCCGCGGCACCCTCGTCGCGGCCCCATTGAAGCGCAAGGCCATCGATCGGGCAGAAGTGGAGATGCGCTCTTTTCCGCGGCACCCTCGTCGCGGCCCCATTGAAGCGGCAGCACGACGTTCCGGCTCGCGAGCCGCGACGGCTTTTCCGCGGCACCCTCGTCGCGGCCCCATTGAAGCGCCTCCCTGGCCGCCGGGCGCGAACCGGGCGGTTTCCTTTTCCGCGGCACCCTCGTCGCGGCCCCATTGAAGCGCGAGCTGCAAGCCGAGGCCGCAGCGATCGCCGCCTGACTTTTCCGCGGCACCCTCGTCGCGGCCCCATTGAAGCGACTTCACCCGGCCGGGCGTTGACCAGAGCCTGGGACCTTTTCCGCGGCACCCTCGTCGCGGCCCCATTGAAGCAGGCCGAGAACCTGAAACGCCTCGACCTGTCCCTCCTTTTCCGCGGCACCCTCGTCGCGGCCCCATTGAAGCGGCAAATCGGCCGGATACGTCGGCAAGGATTACGCGAGCTTTTCCGCGGCACCCTCGTCGCGGCCCCATTGAAGCGCTCCCCGGAGGTTCGCTCCCTGGAGGTTCGCTCCCCTTTTCCGCGGCACCCTCGTCGCGGCCCCATTGAAGCTGCTCCTCCCCGCCCGGCCCGAACGCCCGCACCCCGAACCTTTTCCGCGGCACCCTCGTCGCGGCCCCATTGAAGCTGTGGTATCCGCGATATATGGGGCCACCGGAACACGCTTTTCCGCGGCACCCTCGTCGCGGCCCCATTGAAGCTTGTACTGGCCGATGGCCTGCGTCATCGTATCGAACTTTTCCGCGGCACCCTCGTCGCGGCCCCATTGAAGCCGCTGGGCCGCCTCGAACGAGCTGGTGCCCCCCCGGGTCTTTTCCGCGGCACCCTCGTCGCGGCCCCATTGAAGCCTCGCCCCCGACGGTCATCGTCAGGGACGCCGGATCTTTTCCGCGGCACCCTCGTCGCGGCCCCATTGAAGCGATGAATCCGCCGAGGTCCTGGGAGAACTTCTCGACTTTTCCGCGGCACCCTCGTCGCGGCCCCATTGAAGCGACGCCTACACGGCCGGCGAGGCGAACCGGATGCGGCTTTTCCGCGGCACCCTCGTCGCGGCCCCATTGAAGCATACATGTCGGCCGAATATGTCGGGACGCTGGATTCCTTTTCCGCGGCACCCTCGTCGCGGCCCCATTGAAGCAGCGAGTATGCGGCGGGTCCCCAGCCCAAATTCCCGCCTTTTCCGCGGCACCCTCGTCGCGGCCCCATTGAAGCCACAACTCCTCGGCGGCCATCAGCCGGGCCTGGTCCTTTTCCGCGGCACCCTCGTCGCGGCCCCATTGAAGCGCGCTCGACGGGATCATGGACCGCGCGATCGAGGCCCCTTTTCCGCGGCACCCTCGTCGCGGCCCCATTGAAGCTGCGGCGGCGCATCCTCTTGGCCTGCCGCCCGATCGGTCTTTTCCGCGGCACCCTCGTCGCGGCCCCATTGAAGCTCGTAGACGGAGCCGCCGGACCCCGACGCGTCGGGACTTTTCCGCGGCACCCTCGTCGCGGCCCCATTGAAGCAGGAGCTTCATCGGCCGCGGCGTCGTCGTCACGACCCTTTTCCGCGGCACCCTCGTCGCGGCCCCATTGAAGCCACGAGCCGTCGGCATTCCGGGTCTCGATGAATCCATTCTTTTCCGCGGCACCCTCGTCGCGGCCCCATTGAAGCTTGATGTGCTGGCAATTGGACAGCGATGCCGACGGCCTTTTCCGCGGCACCCTCGTCGCGGCCCCATTGAAGCGGTGCCCTTTCCGGCCGGGCAGACCCTGCCGGATCGGCTTTTCCGCGGCACCCTCGTCGCGGCCCCATTGAAGCTCGCCGAGCTTGGCGTCGGGGCCGTTGCCGATATACTTTTTCGCGGCACCCTCGTCGCGGCCCCATTGAAGCGACTTCCGGCCGGTGTCGGAATGGCTCCCGGCGGACTTTTCTGCGGCACCCTCGTCGCGGCCCCATTGAAGCACGCCCGGCGCGGCGAAGGTCGGCGGCACGTGGTTCGCCTTTTTCGCGGCACCCTCGTCGCGGCCCCATTGAAGCTTGCCTGTCCAGAGGATACAATTTTGAGGACAATATTAACGGACTCGCGCAAAAAGTGCCCTCAGTTTGACGTGGACGACTCTTATGCTCCTCGAATTCCGCGTTGGCAATTTCCGCTCCTACGCCGCGGAAAAGCGTTTCAGCATGGTTGCGGGGTCCGGGAAGGAGCTCCTTTCTAATACCATGACGATCGAGGGCTTTGATCGCTCCTCCCTGCTCCGAAGCGCGGCGATCTACGGGGCAAATGCGTCGGGGAAGAGCAACCTGATCCACGCATTCGCCTTCTTCCGACACTTCGTCTTGAGCTCCTCGGAGAACCGGCAAGACGGAGACAAGATCCCGGTCCATCCCTTCTTACTCGATCCCAAACTCGCCAGTAGCCCGAGTCAGTTCGAGATGACGTTCCTTCGGGATGGCGTACGCCACCAGTACGGCTTCGTTGTCTCGCGCGAACGCGTCCACGAAGAATGGCTGACGGTCTATCCCAAGGGCAAGCCGCAGGAGTGGTTCCAGAGGACGCTCGACTCGACCGGGAAATCGACCTGGTCCTGGAGTCGGACTCATCTCCGAGGCGACAAGTCGCAACTCGCCAACCGGACCCGGGACAACGCGGCTCTTCCTCTCCGTCGCGGCACAGTGGAACCACGTCCAGATCACGCCCATCTACCGTTGGTTCCGCAACTACCTCAGAGTGTTGCCGAAGGATCTCGGCGCGATGACCTATACCCAGGGCCAGCTCCTCAATAACGCCAGATTCCGCGAATGGCTCACGGGCGTTCTGAAGGCGGCAGACACGGGCATTCACCGGGTGCTCGCCAACGAGCGCAAGATTCACAAGGACCGTCTGCGTCTTCCGGGTGAGATTGTTGATGACATGATGAAAGGCTCGAACGGAGGTTTTTTGAACGAGGTCAAGGTCGAGGTTCGCACCACTCGCCGTTTGCCCGGTTCCGACAAGGAGGTCGAGTGGGACCTGGAAATGGAGTCCGATGGAACCCGGCGCATGCTCGAATTGCTTGGACCGATCTACGACGTCCTCCAAGAGGGCGCCGTCCTGGTCATGGACGAGTTGGATACGAGCCTCCACGCCTACATCACGCGTGAGCTCGTTCAGCTTTTCAATAACCCCAAGATCAACCCTGGCCATGCGCAACTCGTGTTCACAACGCACGATACGAGCCTGCTCGATCCGACTCTCTTTCGACGGGATCAGGTCTGGTTCACGGCAAAGGACGCCTCTGGGGAGACCGACCTCTATTCTCTCGAGGACTTCAGCCCCAGGAAGGGCGAGCCGCTCCAGAAGGGGTACCTGGTCGGTCGATACGGGGCGGTCCCGGTGCTGAAGGACTTCGAGTTCTCGCAATCTCCCAGGAGGCCGGAAAAGGCCGAACTCGTGGCCCCGGAGGGCTGACCCCACGAGAGTCATCATCATCGGGAACGGAAGCCTCTCGACGGTTTCCCTTCGGAGGAGCCTGCCGATGGCTCGACGACATCGCGTTAGGCCGGAGGCCGAGCTTCGGCGAAGGGGGCCCAACCGCCGACCACGCGAGTTCATCCTGGTGGTCTGCGAGGGGGCGGAGACCGAGCGGAATTACCTCGAGTCTTTGCGAACGGCGATCGGAATGACCCGAGCCGACGTGGACGTCGTGGGAGCCGGTGCCGAGATCATCGGCGTCGTGGCGGAGGCGCTCCGGCTCAGGGAGGAGCGAGCGGCTGCGGCCGAGGAAAGCAATCGGCTCGCGCCGTTCGACGAGGTCTGGTGTGTCGTTGACACGGAGCGGAAGAACGACAACCCTTCCTGGGAGCGGGGAGTCGATCGCGCAAGGGCCACCGGCCTGAAACTCGCGTGGTCGAATCCCTGCTTCGAGTTCTGGCTTCTCCTCCACTTCGAACTCATCGGGCGCAGCTTCGACGGTTACGCGATGCTCCGTCCGTTCCTGAGCAAGCATATCCGACGCTACGAGAAGAGCATGGACTGCTTCGAGACGCTTGCACCTCGCGTCCCGACGGCAGTCGAGAATTCGAAACAGATCCATCGCGCCCAGTGGCAGCACACGCCCAGGGAGATCGACTGCAATCCCGGTACGACCGTTCACGAACTCGTCGAGAGGCTGATGGACGTTGCGGGAATGACAATCGAACAGTACCAGGCTCGATTTTCCGTCCCCATGACCTCAGCGGACAAACGGAGGCGTCTCCGACGCTCATAAGCTCGAACACGATAGTCGCGAGGCTCCCGCGAGGTCGCAAGTGGTTCGAAACCGAGCCGTCTCCGGTCGTGCCGCGATCCGGCGATCGAGTCGCGACGGACGAAGTCAAGTCCGGGACCCAATCGCGGGTCGTCCCGCCCCGGGTTGGCGACTCGGCGAGGGTCTACAATTGATCGGCACCGTGTGGAATCCGTATCTTACAGGAAGGCTCGGCGCGAATCTCGCAGAGGCCGGGAGGAGGTGCGGTCGACCGCGGCCGGCGCGGTCACGGTCGGTCCGGGTGGCCGATCCGGATCGGGTGTTCAGGGGCGCTGGACTTCTCCCGGGTGGGGTGGGTCGGTATGCGGCCGCGTTCTCGAAGGGTCTGGTTCGCGACGTGCGACGGGGGTTATCGGGCGATGCCATTGAACTCCGGCTCCATGCAAGGCGAAGGCCTCGCCGAATGCTTCTCCCGACTCTGGGAGCCCGGGCTCGCCATCCCCGACGTCTTCGCCTTCCTCTCGTCGTGTCCGCAAGCCCCCGTCGAGGATCGGCTCGACGTCATCCTCGTCGACCTGCATCAGCGATGGCAACGCGGCCAGCCGCTGCCGCTCCGCGTCTATCTCTCGGCCTTCCCTGACATTGCGCAGAGCGGCGACTTCATCCGCGCCCTCGTCGACCGCGAGCGGCAAGAACGCCGGAGGTCGGCCGGTCGCCTCAATGAGACCATCGATAGCCCGTCGCCATCCCTGCTGCTCTCGCAGTCGGACACCGTCCCCGCCGAGATCGAATCGACCCCGGTCGAGACCGAGGGCGATCGGAGTTCCTCGGATCCCCAGCTCGAACCCACCGGCATCATCCCGATCCCCACGAAGGCCATCCAGAGCACACGCGATCCGGCCGGCGCCGCGGCCGAGACCGGCGATGGCGAGGACCTGAAGTTCTCGCTCGACGATAGCCATCATCTCCTCGCCGAGACCGTGAGCCTCAAGGCCCTGCTGAAGTCCCTGGGGTTCACGCTCGTCCGCCGCCTGGGCGCGGGCGGGATGGGCGTCGTCTACGAAGCTTACGATCAGCGGCGCGGGGAGCTGGTCGCCCTCAAGACGATGCGACGCGTTGACCCGATGGCCCTGGTCCGGTTCAAGGACGAGTTTCGCGTCCTCAGCGATCTCACACACTCCAACCTGGTCAACCTGTATGAGCTGTTCTCCGTTGACGATCGATGGTTCTTCACCATGGAGCTCGTCGAGGGGTGCGACTTCGTGACCTATGTGCGCAGGCCGACGGCGGGGGGCCTCGGGAAAGGGCCGACGGAAATCCCATCCCCCGACCGGGACGGCCCGGCGCCTCGATTCGACGAGGCCCGCCTCCGCGACGCCTTGCGGCAGTTGGCCGAGGGGATCGAGGCGTTGCACCAGGCCGGGAAGCTCCACCGGGACATCAAGCCGACGAACGTTCTGGTGACCGGCGAGGGGCGGGTCGTCCTGCTCGACTTCGGGCTGACCACCGACCTGGAAAGCTCGGGCCGTTACAAGAGCAACGACCGACAGATTGTCGGCACGCTGGCGCACATGTCGCCCGAGCAGGCCGCCGGGCTGAGCATCACGCCGGCCAGCGACTGGTACAGCATCGGGGTCATGCTCTACGAGGTCCTGACCGGCCAGCTCCCCTTCGTCGGCTCGGTTCAGGAGCTCGTCCTGGCCAAGAGGACCCAAGTGCCTGCCTCGCCGGCATCGCTCGTCGACGGGCTCGCGGAGGACCTGGTCGGCCTCTGCGTCAAACTGCTGGACCGCGACCCGTCGCGACGGCCGGGCGGTCGCGAGATCATCGCCGTCCTGTGCGGACAGGCCGTCGATCCGGTTAACGTCCACGAGGCGAGTCGCGAGCTCCCTTTGATCGGGCGGTCGCGGCACATGCAGATCCTCGACGGGGTCTTCGCCGGGCTGGGCAAGGGTCGCACCGAGTCGATCTTCGTCTTCGGCCGGACCGGGACCGGCAAGTCGACGCTGATCCGGTCGTTCCTCGACGGGCTGATCGCCCGCGAGGAGGCCGTCGTCCTCACGGGTCGGTGCTACGAGCGGGAGTCGGTCCCTTACAAGGCTCTGGATAGCCTGATCGACTCGCTGGCCCGCCACCTGAAATCTCTCTCGCCGCGGAAGGTCCAGTCGCTGCTGCCGCAGGATGTGTCGGTCCTCGCCAGGGTCTTCCCCGTCTTGCAGAGCGTCGAGGCCGTCGCCCAGGCGCGCACCGACACGCCCGACGTGCCCGATCAGCAGGAGGTGCGTCGACGCGCCTTCGCCGGGCTCCGCGAGCTGCTGGCGAAGCTCGGCAAGCGGAGCCCGCTCGTCCTGGCCATCGACGACCTCCAGTGGGGCGACGTCGACAGCGCCCTGCTCCTGTCCGACCTGCTCTGCTCGGCGCAGTCGCCCGCCTTGCTGTTCATCGGCAGCTTCCGATCGGAGGACGAGAAGCGGAGCCCCTTCCTCAACGAGATCCGCAGGTCGATCGCCGACGGCTCGCCCCGGCTCGACCATCGCGATCTGGCCGTCGAGCCGCTGACCCAGTCCGAGGCGCGCGAACTGGCGCTGGTCCTGCTGGGACGAGACGACGCCGTCTCGCGGGCCCAGGCGCACGTGGTGGCTCGGGAGTCGGGCGGCAACCCGCTGTTCATCGATGAACTGGTCAAGCACATCCAGGGCGGCGAGCCGATCGATCGCTGGGACGCGATCGGCCAGCTCGACCTGGATGAAGTGCTCTGGGCGCGGATCCGTCGGCAGCCGGAGGACGCACAACGGCTGCTGGGCGCCGTGGCCGTCTCGGGGCGTCCGATCCGACAGGCGCTGGCCTTCCAGGCCGTCGAGCTGGGCAACGGCGCCCGGGTGGCCCTGGCCTCACTCCGCACGGCCAGGCTGATCCGATGCATCGGCCAGACCCAGCAGGACGACATCGAGATCTACCACGACCGGATCCGCGAGACCGTGGTCGCCCACCAGACGCCGCAACTCCTGAAATGGCACCACGAGCGGCTGGTCGTGGTGCTCTCGGCGTCCGGACCGGTCGACTCGGAGGTCCTCGCCGGGCATTACCGAGGCGCCGGCGACCTGGTCCGCGCCTGCGAATACTATTCCCGGGGCGCCGACCAGGCGGCCGCGGCGCTGGCCTTCGACCACGCCGCGCGGCTCTACCGGATCGCCCTGGAACTCCACCCCGGCCCGGCCGCGGAGGTCAGCGTCCTGTGGAGGCGGCTGGGCGACGCCCTGACCAACGCCGGCCGGGGCGCCGAGGCCGCGCAGGCGTACCTGTCGGCGGCCCCGTCGGCGGGCGCGGCCGAACGCGCTGGAGTTGAAACGGCTCGCCTCGGCCCAGCTCCTCATCAGCGGGCACCTCGACGAGGGCCTGGCCCTGTTGCGCACCCTCTTCGGGCCGATGGGCGTGAGCATGCCCGAGACGCCCCGACGCGCCCTGGCGTCTATGATCTGGCATCGCGCGCGGCTCCGGCTGCGCGGCCTGGGCTTCCGCGAGCGCGACGAGGCGCACGTCTCCGCGATGGAGCTGACCCGCATCGACCTCTGCTGGTCGGCCGTCGCGGGGCTGAGCATGATCGAGCCGATCCGGGGTGCCGACTTCCAGACCCGAGGTCTGCTGCTGGCACTGCGGGCGGGCGAGCCGTTCCGGATCGCCCGGGCCATCGCCATGGAGGCGGCACATCGGGCGACGACCGGCTTGCCCGCGGAGCCTCAGGTCGCCGCCCTTTTGGAAGATGCCGGACGGCTGGCCGACCGCATCCAGTCCCCCCATGCCCAGGGCATGGTCGAGCTGGTTCGCGGGATCAGCGCGCTCTTGTTCGGGCGATGGAAGGCCGCTCGGACTTCGCTCGACCAGGCCGAGTCGCTCTTCCGGAACCGTTGCACGGGCGTCGCCTGGGAGCGCGACACCGGGCACAACCTCGGGCTCTGGGCGCTGGTGCAACTGGGCGAGATCGCCGAGCTCAAGCGGATCTGGACCGTGCTGTATCGCGAGGCCCAGGACCGCGGCGACCTCTACGCGGCCTCGACCTTGACGGCGTTCTACATGACGATTATCAAGCTGGCCGGCAACGAGGTCCCTCCGTCGGAGGCCGATCTCGAGGCGCTGCTGAGGAACCGGGGAGACCGGCCGTTCAACCTCCAGCATAGCGACGCGCTCGATGCCCTGGTCCACCTCGATCTGTACCGGGGGGACGTCTCGCGGGCGTGGGTCCGCATCGAATCGTCCTGGCCCGAGTATTCCCGCTCGCTGCTGTTCCAGACCCAACTGATCCGGATCCGGATGCTCGAGCAGCGGGCGCGGGCCGCGGTGGCGATGGCGGAGAAAGCCGCCGATGCCCGTCCGTTCCTCAAGCAGGCCGGGCGCGACGCCGACCGGCTCGTCCGGGAGGGCCAGGGCTGGGCCGTCGCCCACGCCCATTTCCTCCGCGCCGCGGTCGCCGCCTGCGAGGAGGATTCGATTCGAGCCGTGGCCAATCTCAATTCGGCCGCCGCACTCTACGAGCAGGCCGACATGCCGCTCAACGCCCAGCTCATGCGGTATCGGCTCGGCGAAGTCCAGCCCAACGACGAGACCCGAGCGCTCCGCGGGGCCGCCGAGCGATGGATCAAGGACCAGGGGATCGTCTCGCCCCTCCGATGGGCCGGGATGTACACGCCGGGATTCTCGCGCATCAGCAACGAGACGACCGAGACGAGTTTCTGATCGATCGGTCTGGCGAGCCTCGAGCCTGGTTCAGGAATGCGGCGGCGCGCTCGTCGGGTCTCGAACCTCGTAGGTGAGTGCGATCGGCGCGCCCGCCGGATCGGGCTCACGCCCGAGGCTGGAGGACGTTCGTCCCGTCCGAACCACGGTCTCACGACCGTGGTCACATGTCCCGTCCGAATCACAGTCTCATGATCGTGGTCACATGTCTCGTCCGTATCACGGTCTCCGGTCTCGCTCCGTCGAGCGCGTCGCACGGCCTCGATGTACGCCGGGGGGAGGTCGACCGACTTGCCGCCGGCCGACCACCATCTGGGCTTCTCGGTATAGATCCAGACAAGTTCATCGGTTTGTTCGAGGGCGGCGCGCAGGCTGGCCTCGAGTCGCGAGGGTGAGAAGTAATTCTTCTCGACATCGGCCGTGTCCCAGCCCTCCTTGCGCCAGTCGTAATCGAGCCAGAGTCCGAAGCCGGCCGAGACCACGCGCCGATAAGCGGCCGGGTCGGCGGCCAGGGTCGCGGCGCCTTCCTTGATCGCCCGGCGGGCCTTCGCGAAGGCGTCGGCATCGCGGTAGCCGTAGGACATCTCGTGACCGTTGACGATCCGGTCCGGCCCCGGGACGCCTCGATCATCCCATCCAGGAAGGGGACGAGCAGGCCATATCGGCACTCGGCGAGCGGTTTCTTCCCGTGCTCGCCTTGCTTCCAGAGCAGGCTATGACCGAAGGTCACGAGGACGGTCAGGTCGGGGCATCCGTCCTGGAAGGCGGTCATGAGCTCCCGGCCGCGTCGGCGGGCCTGGGCGGCGTACTCGTCCCAGGTCTGACGCGTCGCGTCGCGTTGCTTCGCGTAGTCGAAGAGCTTCCCCTGGTATTGTTCGGTGTCGAGGAGGATCCCCGGCATCGGCCCGCGCGGGCGAGCTGCGCGGCCAGCCGGGCGTTGTTCATGACGGCCGCGTGGTCGTCGAACCAGTCGAGGTCGGCCGGGGTCATATTGAAGCGGAGGAAATTGTGTCGGAACCGCGTTTCGCCGATCGACTCAGAGGTCCTCGCGGCGCCTCGAGCTCTTCCGGGGTGAAGCGTGACGTCCCCAGCAAAGCCACGTGAAGCTGACGGGCGTACCTTGCGCGGACCGGACGTCGGCGTGGAAGACGCAGCCGTCGAAGGGCGTGGATTCGAGCTCGCCGCGATGGGACCGCAGGAAGGCCGTCCCTGGCTCGTCCCAGCCGAACTCGATGAGCCGCTTCTCCGACGCGACGGCCTTGATGGGCGTGCCGCGACGGACGTGCTCGGGGAAGTCCGTGCGGTATCGAGCTTCCAGCGCCGCGAAATCGGCCGGCATCAGGTAGATCTTGCCGCGGATCGCCTTCGATTCTCCCGGCTTCAAGCCGCCGATCCGGAAGTCGGAGTGCAGGCAAACGATGACGCCCTGGAACAGCTCCTGGTAGGGCTCCCACGCGGTCGCCAGCAACTCCTTGCCGTCGGCCGAGACGCAACCGATCACTCCGATGGAGGGGACGATGGTGCTCAGCGGGCCGCGGATTGACGTCGTCTCGGCTCACGCCTTCGGGGCACCAGACCTGGCCGGGAGTATAAAGCGCGGACCGTGCCCAGGGCGCCGTCGGCATTCGGACCGGCTTGCCATCGACATAGATGAAACACCGCGGGAGATAGTCCTCGGACGATCGTTCGGCCTTCGTGCCCGTGAATCGGTCGACCCGGATGCAGGGCTGTGCCCATTGCGCATGCGACTCCACGGCGGTCGGGTTGGTCGCGACCAGCCGGAAATCGACCTCGTCCCGACCGGCGCGGATCTCATGGTCGACCACCACGCCGTCGTCGAGTCGCGACCGGAGCTTGATGCGACGGCCGTCCCTGTCCGCCTCGACCAGCTCCGTTTTGTGGGGAATGACCGTCCGTTTCCAGTCGCGTGACGTGGAGCCAGGCCGGCAATAGGCCTCGATATACCAGACCGCGACGGCGCCGCCGGGCAAGTGCTGGCCTCGGATCGTGAGCATCTCCTTGTCCCAGGACAGCGACAAGGTGCGATCGCCCTCGAAGGCGGCGACCGGCCCGAAGATCGCGATGAGGATCGCGAGCGCGATGAGAATCCCGAGCGACCTGTAGTGGCCCATGTCCAAGCTCCCCCCGATCGGGTCCCGTCGGGTGAATGGTCAGGCTGACGACTTTCGAAAGACCAGGGACTCCAACCGTCGGAAGAGCGGCTCGAGCGTCGCGGCGAGTAACACCCCAAGCATGACGCCGATGAGATCGCTCAGGCCGTCGGCAAAGGACGCGTCGCGGCCGACGGCCGGGATCAACTGGCCCAGCTCGCTGACGACCGCCAAAGCGAGCCCTGCGGCAGCAACCCACATCGTGCGCCATCGCGGCGGCCCGACGCGCATCCAGAAGATCGCGAAGAGCATGAAGATGCCCCAGTGGACGAGCTTGTCGAGATTCGCGATCTCAAACCAGGATGATTCCTTCTCGACCTCTTGCACGACGTGCCTGGGTAGCCAGCACAGCGTCAGGATGACGAGGGTCCAGAGGACGGCGACCGTCACGCGAAAGGTCGCCACCCGGCGCTCGTACCTCGACGGGATTCGCTCCGATTCGGCGTCGCCCTGGGGCGTCGGGGGGGGATTCACCGGCTGCTGTCTCCTGAGAGTCGAGGATTGCCCATGGCCCCGGATATCCTAACCGGTCGATCCATCGCGTGACGAGGGAAGTCGCCTCATCCCGGAATTCCAATGGGCGTGACGGAGCCACTCATCCTTTCCGACCTTGCACAAATTGCCCATGGTCGCGCACGCTGGCTGCCGTGCGAAAATGTTGTAACGTTTCCCGGGATCTGGGAAAGTCTCTCTTTGAGGAAAACGACGTTCTTTCGGGAGATGGCTTTATCATGCCCTTGACGCCCTTGGACTCCGGCGAACTCATCGAGCGAGCCCGTGGGGGCGACCCCGCGGCGGCGGGGGCCATCCTGACGGCCCAGCGCGACCGGCTCCGTCGGATGATCGTGGGCCGGCTCGACCGGCGGCTCGCCGCACGGCTCGATCCCTCCGATGTGGTTCAGGAGGCGCTGGCGGCGGCCGCACGGAGCCTGCCCGGCTATTTGCGGAACCCGCCGCTGCCGCTGTTCCCGTGGCTCTGTCAATTCGCTCGGGAGCGCCTGGCCAAGCTCCATCGCCGACACATCCGCGCGGGCAGGCGGAGCATCGCCCGGGAGGAGTGCCGGGGGGACGGGTCGCCGATTCGCCTGCCGGACGCCGTCGGGTCGAGTCCCTGCGAGCGGCTGATCCGGGACGAGACGAGGCAGCGCGTGCGGGACGCGATCCTCCGATTGCCCGAAGACGACCGCCGGATCCTGGTCCTCCGCGATATCGAGTCGCTGCCCGTCGCCGGGGTCGCCGAGGCAATGGGGATCAGTGAAGGGGCCGCGCGGGTGCGGCATCTCCGCGCCCTCCGGCGGCTCCAGTTGTTGCTGGAGGGCCATCCATGACGGCCTTTCGTACCAGGCAGGCGGCCCCGGCGATCGCGAGCGAAGCCGCCGTCGCCGAGCTCCTCGATCAGTTCATCGAGCGCATTCAGAACGGCTGGCCGGCCGACCCCGCGGCGTTCGCCGCCGAGCACCCCGAACACGCCGAGGCGCTCCTGGACATCCTCCCGGCCGCCGCGGCAGTCGTCGCCCTGCGCGAGCCGTCGCTCCTCGAAAGGGGGCGGCCCGGACACCCGTTCCACCTCGACTCGGACCGGCTGGGTGATTACCGGATCATCCGGGAGGTCGGCCGGGGGGGCATGGGGGTGGTTTATGAGGCCGAGCAGATGGCGACCGGCCGTCGCCTGGCCTTGAAGGTGCTCCCCCGCGCCTCCGCGATGGACCCCAGACGGCTGGCGCGGTTCCGCGTCGAGGCGCAGGCGGCATCGGCGTTGAACCACCCCCACATTGTCCCCGTCATCGCCGTCGGCTGCGAACAGGGGGTCCATTACTACGCCATGCAATTCATCGACGGGTGCTCGCTCGCCGATGTCCTCGCGGGTCTCCGGCCCTGGCCCGGGGAGTGGGCGTCCCGAACTCGTGCGGCGGCCGAGCTGATCTTGCAGGCGGCCGAGGCGCTGGAGCACGCGCACGGCCTGGGCGTGCTGCATCGCGACGTCAAGCCGGCCAACCTCCTGGTCGAGCCGTCGGGACACCTCTGGGTCGCCGACTTCGGACTGGCCCGGTTCCTCGAGGGCGCCGACCTCACGCGGACCGGCGACGTGATCGGGACGCTTCGTTACCTGAGCCCCGAGCAGGCGAGCGGCCGCCCCGGACACGACCCCCGCTCCGATGTGTACGGGCTGGGCGCGACCCTTTACGAGATGTTGACGCTCCGGCCTTCTTTTGTCGGCGACGACCGCCAGGATCTGCTGCGACAGATCGCCGACAGGGAGCCGGTCGCACCGCGGAAGCTCGACCCGGCCATCCCGCGCGACCTGGAGACGGTCCTGCTGCGGGCCATGGCCAAGGAGCCCGGCGAGCGCTACGGCTCGGCGGAGGAGCTCTCGAGCGATCTGCGGCGATTCCTCGACGGCCGGACGGTGCTCGCCCGCCGTCCTGGCCTGTGGCGCCGGGTGACTCGCTGGACCCTGAGGCACCGGTCGGTCGTGTCGGCGGCGGCGCTCGTGCTGGCGGTGGCCGTCCTCGGCCTGGCTGTCGGGGCCGGCCTGCTCTGGCGCGAACAGTCCCGGTCCCGCGAGAACCTCCGCGCCGCGCTCACGGCCCTCGACGAATATTGCCTCTCGACCAGCGGGATGGAGTTCACCCGCGACCCCGAGCGTGCCCAGGAGGTTCGGGGGCTCCAGCTCAAGGCCTTGGCCATCTACGAGCGGGTGCTGGTCCAGAATCCCGGCGATCCCGAAGTTCGCTGGGGGGCCGCGAGGTCATACCACCGCGTTGCCAACATCCTGGCCGGCTCGCGACACCGGCCCGAGGAGGTCGAGCGGGCATACCGCGAGGCTGACCGCCGCCTGGTCCTGCTGGTGGCCGCCGCCCCGGAGAGCCTTCGGTTCCGCGAGGAATCGGCCGACACGCTGAGCGACTGGGGGGCATGGCTCGCGCAACGAAAGCCCGAGGCCGGAGCGGTCCTCCGTCGCGCCCTCTCCGCCCACCGCCGCCTCGCCGCGGAATACCCCGGCGAGGCCCGATATCGTCGGGCCGTCAGCCGCGACTGCCTGGAGCTGAGCAAGACGATCGGCATCGTTGACCCCGTCGATGCCGCGGAGAAGGAGCGACTCCAGAAGGAGGCGGTGGAACTCCGTCACGCACTCCGGGACGGATCGTTCATGGCCCGGGCTGACCTCTCGGAAGCCGAGGCCCTGTTCGCCCACCTTCTGGTCGCGACCGGCCGTCACGCGGAAGGCGATGCGCTCGATGAGGTCGGCCCGTGACATCGCCCGGTGTCTGGAGGTTGACTTCCCGAACGACCCCGCGTACCGGCACAAGGTCGTCCTGCTCGAGTTGCTCTTCGCCGTCCCGAGATATTGCGGACGACCCGAGGACCCCGAGGAAACGCTACGGGCCTGCCGGTCCGTCATGGCCGCGAAGGGACGGCTCGCCGCGGACTTCCCGTTCGTCCCCGACTTCCGAGTCGGGCTGGCGTGGTCTCATCACCACTTCTCCGGGATCCTGCGAAGCCTGGCTCGTCCCGCAGAGGCTGAGACCGAGGACCGGCGCGCCGTGGAGCTCTTCGAGGCGGTGATCCAGGAGCACCCGACGGTCGAACCTTACCGACGTCTGATGGCGTCGGTCTGCGAAAGGCTCGGCCAGACACTCGCCGCGACCGGCCGTCACCGCGAGGCGGTCCCCTACCTCCGCAGGGCCGTCGAGCTCGTCCCCGAGAGCGTCGCTTTGCGGGAGCGCGTCGAACGGCTGCTGGCCAGTCGTGGAACCCTTATGGACACGGAAGCCCCAACGGACGCACGCCGCCCCTGAGGAACCTCGACGTCCCTTCCGTGCCCGAGGGCGCATGGCGTCGCGCCCGTCAGGTTGCCTCGATCCCATGATCGGTCGAGCGTCTGCTGAGAGTTGACGCCCGAAGTTTCGTCCGCCCGAGTCTCTGGGCGGTCGAGAGCCCGTGCGCCCTGCAAGCGCGCAGCCTCCTCCAGTCCTCGTCGATTTCGCACGCACAGGTCATTCAGAAGGAGATTCCCCAATGCGTCTGATCCGGAAGATTCTTGCGGCCGCGACCGTCCTGGTCTTCGCCCAGGGCGAGGTGGTCCATGGCGGCAATTACATTCTCACCGACCTCGGAACCATCGACTCGACCCCCCGTGCACAGAGTTCCGGCTACGCGATCAACGCGCAAGGCCAGGTGGCAGGGTTCTCGGACGTGTCGAACGCCTCTCACGCCTTCCTCGACTCGGGCGGTGTGATGACCGACCTTGGCACCCTGGGCGGCCGATCGAGCTATGCCTGGGGAGTCAACAACTCGGGACAGGTGACTGGCTATTCCGACGTGACGGGCAGTGGGTCCGGGTCGGACCGCACCTATCACGCTTTCCTGAACTCGGGCGGGAAGATGACCGACCTGGGAACGCTCGGGGGGAGCACGAGCTACGCCTTCGGCATCAATAACGCGGGCCAGGTCACCGGCTACGCGACCACCGCCGATGATGCCGCGGCCCACGCCTTCCTGTACTCGGGGGGGCATATGACCGACCTCGGGTCGCTCGGCGGTACGAGCGAGGGGCTGGCGCTCAACAACACCGGGCAGGTCGTCGGGGAAGCCTACCTCTCCGACAACGTCACATTCCACCCGTTCCTGTACTCGGGCGGTGTCATGACCGACCTCGGCACGTTGGGAGGCGCCCGCGGGTACGCGCAGGGCATCAACGATCTCGGCCAGGTCGTCGGCGTCGCCCAGACGGCCACCGGACTGGTCCACCCGTTCTTGTACTCTGGCAGTGTCATGACCGACCTCGGCACACTGGGAGGAGCCCGGGGCTACGCGCTGGGCATCAATGACCTCGGCCAGGTCGTCGGCTACGCCAATACCGCCAGCGGCGCCTTCGATGCCTTCATCGACACCAATGGCACGATGCAGGACCTGAATTCCCTGGTCAGTAACGCCGACGGCTTCGTCATGGCTAAGGCTTTCGCGATCAACGACGCCGGGGAGATCACCGGGCTGGGATTCACGGCCGACGGCGTCCAGCACGCCTTCCTCTTGACCCCGGCGTCCGTCCCCGAGCCGACGTCGATCGTCATGCTGGCGGTCGGTGCCCTCGCCCTGCTCGGATCCAGTCGTTTTCTTGGTACTCGTAGGAGGGTTTGACGAGCTGCCGGGTCGGAGCAATCGGCCGCGGTCAGGATCGGCCACGCTGGTACGTCTGGCGTCTCTGAGGGAATCAAGGATTGCTCATGTCCCTTGAGTTCCTGACCGGTCGCTCCTCCGCGTGACGAGGGAAGTCGGCTCATCCCGGAAATCCGACCGGCGCGAACCCGGCGGGTCGGAGCCGGGTCAGGGAGTATGGCAAGCCTGAGTGAAGATGGTCGATCGGAGGGCCGGTAGCTGAGACGGTCTAGCGCCACCCTGAAGAGGTGGAGACGTGGATTCGAGCGCCACCCGGCCCACTGATGGCGATCTTGAGACCGAATCATCGGTAAAGACAGGCCCGTTCTTCTATCGGCTCAGGATACCGCCCTTTCAAGGCGGAGAGGAGGGTTCGACTCCCTCACGGGCTGCTCGAAGGATCGCGCGGGATGTAGGAAAGCCTGGTAATCCGCCTGCCTTGGGAGCAGGAGAACGCCGGTTCGAATCCGGCCATCCCGATCTTACTTTGAATGGACGGATGTTGAAGAGGGCGAAACTTTCGAGGCCCTATCGGCCGGTCTATCGCCGTGGCACGCCGGCGGAGTCGAATTACGGCGACGCGGGCATCGACTTGATGGACGATCCGTTGTAAGCGGATTGAGAAGCGAGCAGCGATAGCTCTATGCCCTGGGACAAGGCCAAATGGGCGGTCCAGGATGCTTGCGACGGCACCGTCCAGCTCCGCAAGGAGCGGTCTTGTGCCGACTCAGGCGAGCCGGTACTGGAAGCCCGATCGATCGAATCGGAAACGCTTCATTGGCCGTCTCGTCGGGTAACTTACAGTGAGAAGGCTTTCTTGCGTTTGTGGAGGAGAACGCCTCGTGCTATGACTTGGTCATGGGACCAAAGCAGGAAGATCCGCCCGCCAAATCGCCCGGCATGATCGGCCTACCACCGTCCGCGCGCGGCGGCCGACCGGCCGATCCTGGAGTGCATGCCCAGCAGATTGCGCGGGAATGGGCGGACGTGGGCAGCAGCTATGTTGAACGGCGCAACCGCGAACTCGGCATACACGACGGGATGAATGGCCAGCCGGATTTCACGGGCGACGGCCGTTGGATAACCTTCGACCCCTACGAACGCGAGGGCGGCAGGAACACGACGGGGGTGGTGGTCGATTCGGGGGTGCTGAATCCGGAATTGCTCAAGGGGAAGAAGGGCGGACGCATCTGGCCGAAGATGCGGCTGAAGGACCGGGTTGACGCCATCATCTCGCACGAATACGAGGAGCTGTTGGCTAACGGCAACCACGCCAAGGCGATCAGGAACGCCCCGAAGACAAAGTTGCCGATCAGCGAAGAGGCTAGGCGGTTGAATCGGGCGAGAGCGAGGTAGGTTGGTAGCGGGGGATGCAATCGAACCATCTACCTTCAGGCTATGGGCCTGACGAGCTACCGATGATCCACCCGGCAATATGGTGGCGGTAATCATCTAGCTCATGACACCAGACGCGAGGCCACAAATTGCCGCCATCACGAATCCTATCACCCTGCCTCTCTCACTAAAGCCAAGAGTTCGGCCTTCCGGTCGAACCCTTCCTTAGTCACGCTGTAGACGCTCTCCTCGCCGCTCGCGTAGCCGCTCCCCGCGACCATCAGCCCGGCACGAGCCAGTTCTCGGTAAGCTTCCCGGTTCTTTTCGAGATCGACCGTCCGCCGCTCGTGGATATGCAGGCGGAACAGGGCCAGGGCGGATTTCGACAGTGTGATCGGTTCCATGACACCCTCCTGCGCCACATTTTACCCTGTGGGAGGAAACGCCGGAACCCGACCTTGCGCCTGTCGGCTGTTTCTTCACGGCTCGTTCCGTCGTCGGCCGACTTGGACGTCCGGGTCGCGCGTTTTGCGGTTTGTAGCGTCGCGGCCGAAAAGGCCGCCGGGAAATTCACCCGATCCCAAGATTTCCAGCCAGAACATCCGGTGACCCGATCGGACGTGAGCGAATCGCGACGAGGAGGGCCGAGTGGGTGTGCGGTCGCCCGCGATGCCGGCCGGTCTGACGGACCACGCCTGGACGATGCGTGAATGGAGTGCGACGCCCTCGGCTCAATGTGCCCAGGACACCACGCGACTGACGTGCTGGAATTTCTTGATGCAGCCGGCCACATCGGTCGAAGCGTCGGCACTCACGGTCGTTCGCGCCCTCGGAGCCATCCCAGCGCCGCCGCGGCGATGAGGCCCGCGATGCCGATCACGGTCAGCATCACCAGGGCGACGCCCGAGAGACGACTGTTGACTCCCGTATGGAGCAGGCCCCAGAGGAAGACCGACATCGGCGGGACGCCCGGAGGGTACACCTGATCGGTGGCCGGCAACTCGCCCAGTCCCAGCGCCAGGGCGACCAGCCAGGCGGCCAGGAGCGCCCGGATCGACAGTGGCAAGGCAACCCGAAAGACCTGGCCCCAGGGACCGTGACCGTCGAGCGCGGCGGCGTCGAGGTAGTCCTGGGGAAAGGACCGAATGAACGGCCAGATCACGAGTATCACATAGGGCAGGCGCGGAATGCCTGGGCCATGACCACCATCGCCGACGAATCGTAGAGCTCGGGCCAGTCGCGATAGGCCAGGACCAGTGCCCGGCCCGCGACGGGCCCGGGCGTCGCCAGCGCGACGACGATCGTCGCAAGCGAGGCAACTCGCCAGGCCCGCGACCGTTGACCGGCCCAGGCCAGGCCATAGGCGATCGCGGTCGACAACGTCGCCGCGACCGCGGCCCAGAAGAGGCTCGCCATCAGCGGTCGAGCGATCTCGCCCCCGGCATACCAGAGCGTGCCGATCAATCCCTTGAGCGACCAGGTCGGCGGGCGCCCCAGGGTCGCCCGGCCGCCAACGCGGCCCGCGCGCCACAGCAGGCTATAAAGGGGAAAAGCCATGATATTGCCGACCAGGGCCATGAGCGACACGCCTGCGAGGACCCTCCAGGCACCGAGGCGGAAGGTCCGGGCCCCGGAGGAAGAGGAAACCAGCCGCGCGGGGTCGAGCCTCGACAACGCCCGGCCGACGACGACGATCAGGAGCCCGAGGATCACCATCGGCGGCAGCGCGACGACCGAGGCGTCGGCGAGGCCCCGCCCCAGGATGAACTGGACGTAAGCCTCCTCGGCATAGGTGCGAACCTGAAGCAGGTCGGTGACGGTCATGTCGCCGGCCGTGAGCACGGCGACGGCCAGCGCGGCCGCGGCGATCGCGGCGATGGCCCGTCGCATCGTCACACACATCAGGACGCGCCATGGACCGAATTCGAGCAGGGCCGACTCCTCCAACTCGGGCTCGACGGCGCACAAGCCGACGCCCGCCACCAGGATGACCCAGGGCAGGGCGGCGATCGCATGCACGACCGCGGCCCCGAACCGGCCGACCAGGATCGGCTGAACGCCCATCGCTTGCATCCGACCGGCATTGCCCAGCGCGCCGAGCCAGGCCGTCGCATGCAGCGGCAGCGGGATGAACGCCGCCAGGGCGAACAGTGCCAGCAGCACGCGACGACCCCAAAGGTCCGTGCGGAACAGGAGGAATGCCAGCAGCAGGCCCAGGGGGATCGCGAGGGCTTCCGTGGCCAGGACCAGGCCGGTCGTCTCCAGCCCTAGTCGGATGGGACGGACCAGCCCCCGATCTTCGCGGAGCAACGCGGCGGTCCCGGCCGGGTCCATCGCGGCCCCCGAATCCGTCGATGACTCGGACTCGGACCCTCGGCGGCTCGCGAGGGCATCCGCCTGCGCCGTCCACCCGGCCCGTCGGAGCGCGGACTCGAGTCGCGCCTCGGCCCGGGTCGCCTCCAGGACCGTCGCCAGGGCCGGCCAGCCGACGACGAACATCAGGGCGATCGCCAGCGCGAGCCCGGCCAGGAGCCCCCATGCCCGGCTCACGAGCGCAGCCCCGCCGCTCGCATCAGCGCGGCCGTCTTCTCGTACGCCTCGCCGACCCACTCCACGATCTTCGACGGCTCCGGCGAGTACTCGAGCTCGATGGAGATCGTCGCCTCGGGGATCTCCAGCGCCTTGATCGCCTCCAGGTAAGGCGGGAAATCGACGACCCCGCGCCCGGGAGGCAGGTCGCCGTGGACCTTGCCGTCACAGTCGGAGATGTGGACGTGAGCCACTCGACCCTTCAATGGCGCGATCAGGCTCGCCGGCTGATGGGAGAGGACCAGGTGCGAGATGTCCAGGTTGGCCTTCACGGCCGGGTGGTCCACATCGTCCAGAAACCGGGCCATGCTCGCGACGTCGTTCAAGAGCGAGAGGTGGAACGGCTCGAGCTCCAGGACGATTTCCAGGCCCAGTCCGCCGGCATGCTCGCCGAGGGCGCGGACGTTCTTGACGGCCGTCGCCCATTGCTCGGCGGGGGGGATCACTTCCTTCTGCCAGATGTATTCGCCCAGGACCAGGAGCACGTTCTTCGCTTCGAACAAACGCGCCATGTCGAGATAGGCCCGGACCCTCTCCACGTGGAACCGCTGGACGCTGGGGTTGAAGTCGACAAGGCCCACGGCGACGCACGCGACGCTGATAATCGGCAGCCCGGCCGCGTCGCATTCGTCCTTGATCAAGTGCTCCTCGGCGTCGTCGATGTCGAGCGGATCGGCGAAGATGTCGATCGCGTCGAATCCGATCTCGCGCGTCATGTGGATGCCGAACGTGGTCCCGCGCCCGGACTGCACCCAGGCGGAATTGATGAGGCCGAGCTTCATGGGCGATTCTCCTGCGAGGGCCGATGTTCACACCACGTTCTGGATCGCGGGCGCGTTCTCGTCGGACCTGGCACGCCTTGGCTTCGAGGGAATTCGCACGGTGAAGCATGAACCGCCGCCCGGGGACGATTCGACCTCGATCGTCCCGTCGTGCTCCTGGACGATCCCATAGCTGATCGACAGGCCCAGGCCGGTCCCCTCACCGATCGGCTTGGTGGTGAAGAACGGGTCGAATATCCGCTCGCGGATCGCCGGATCGATGCCGCAGCCGGTATCGGTCACTTCGAAGCGGATCCCTCCGGCCTCGCCATCGGTCCGCGTGCGGATGGTGACCTGACCCTCGTGCGGGCAGGCGTCGATGGCGTTCATCAGCAAGTTGACGACGACCTGATGGAGCCTCGCGGCGCGACAGCGGAGCAGGGGGAGCTCGCCCAGTTCCATCCCGACCGAGACGCCGTGCTTGCGGGCGTAGCCCTGGACCATGTTCACCGAGGACTCGATGCCGGGATTGAGGTCGACCTCGTTCCACTCGCCTTCGTCGACCCTCGCGAAGAGCCGGAGATCCTTGACGATCCGCTCGATCCGCCGCAGCCCCTCGCGGGTGCGCTCGATGATCCGCGGCAGGTTCTCCGTGCAGTAGTCCACGTCGAGCTGCTCGCAGAGCTCGGCGATCGAGCCGTCCAGCGCGGCCCGGTCCTCCTCCTTGGCATCCCGGTGCGCGCCGATAAAGTCCCAGCAGCGCGATGAGGTCGAGCAGGTCGCGCTCGAGGACGGCGACGTTATTGCTGACGAAGGCCAGGGGGTTGTTGATCTCGTGGGCCACGCCGGCCACGAGCTGACCCAGGCTGGCCAGCTTCTCGGTCTCCACCATCCGGCTCTGCGCCGCCTTGAGCGCCTGGTGAGCCTCATGTTCTGAGCGGGCGAGCTCCTGGAGCGTGACGTTCTGCTCCTTGAGCTGCTCCTCGGCGCGCATCCGCTGGGTCACGTCCCAGAAGATGCCCTGGATGCCGATCGGATCGCCGTCCGGCCCGAACAGCGGCGTCTTCATCGCCTGGACGTAGAGCTTCTCGCCCTTCTTGGGCGTGACGTGTTGCTCGACGACGTCAAGGACCTGACCGGACTCGATCACGCGACGATCGTCCTCGCGGTATTTCTCGGCGAGCTCGCGGGGGAAGTAATCGAGGTCGGTCTTCCCCTTGATGGCCTCGAGCGTCGTGCCGAGCTCCGCGCAAAACTTCTGGTTGGCGAAGGTGAACCGGCCTTCCAGATCCTTGCAAAGGATCATCTGGGGGATGGTCTCGACCAGCGAGTGGTAGAAGACCTCGGTCTGGAGGAGCGCCGCTCGGCGCGACGGCGCTCGGCCGCCTGGGATCGGAGCTGGGAGAATCGCTTGACCCGCCAGCGACGCCAGCGCCAGATCCGGACGGTGGCCAGTGCCACTACGGCCACGCCCAGTGCCACCGCGCCGGCCACCAGGGGTGCCGAGGCTTCGCCAGGCCGTGGGAGTGCGGAGAAAAGTAAGATCGACGATCGTGGGAGAGCGAAGAGGATCAAGGTGGTCCTACCCGGTGAATTCGTCGATGCTCGCGACGCCCCGGCCGCGCCCCGCGGCCAGGACCGCCTCGCACAGGGCGATCGTCTTGAGGTTATCCCGGCCCGAGATGTCCGGCTGAGTGCCCGTTTCCAATGCCCGGAGCAGACCTCCCATCGTACCGGCGAACGCGTCGGGGAACCAGGTCTCGGGCCATCGCGGACGATGCCAGGCGCCCTCGTCGCGGACGGTCGTGTAGTCGATCGTGCTGGGCACCCGGGCCGGCCAGCCGGGCCAGCCGATCTCTCCGAGCGCCAGGCCCTCGGTCCCCTCGAATCGCCATCGCACGGTCACGCTCGCGCCGGCCCCCTCGCGAGCCGGCCCCGACCAGACGTCGTCCCATCCCGACGCCCGCGCACCGTTATCGTACTCGAGGATGTACAGATTGATCCCGTCGTCGTGGGGGAAACGGGTCCGAGGGTCGGGGCGCGTGCTCGCGAGGACTCGCGTCGGATCGCCCAGCCAGTAGCGGAAGGTGTCCAGGTGGTGGATGCTCATGATGAACGTCGAGAGGGATCGTCCGCCTTCGGCCCAGGACATCCAGTGCGGGATCGCCCTCAGCTCGATCGTCGCCAGGACCGGCTCGCCGAGCCGGCCTTCGTCGAGCAGGGCCTTCAAGGCGCGCACCGACTGATCATACCGCATGTTCTGGTTGACCTGGAGGAACACCCCGGCCCGCTCGCACGCCTCGACCAGCGTCACAGCCTCGGCATACGACATCGCGAGCGGCTTCTGCGCCAGGATGCCACGAACGCGACGTGGATGGTCCAGGACGCGACGGATCACGCCCGGCTGCGCGTCGGGTGGCACGGCGATGTCGAGCACCTCGACCGCCGGGTCGTCGAGAATCTCCTCAAGGGTCCGATACACCCGCGGGATTCCTCGGAGGGCGGCCACCTCCTGCGCGGTCTGGATCGTGCGCGACGTGATCCCGACGACGCGGAACCCGGCGTCGGCGTAGGCCACCAGGTGGCAATCGCGGACGATGAAGCCCGCGCCGACGACGCCGATACCGATGCCGCTCATCGTGAGTATGGGTCGATCCCTTTCCGCGATAGACATTGGCAGAGCTCCGATCCTTCTTCTATCCGAGCCCCGGGAGTTGGCAAGGACGATCCCCGTTCGTTGATACAACGCAGTCGGAGCGATGTCCAGGGGTCGCCAGGTCCCTCGCTATTCTTTTGCACTCGAAACGAAGGAAGGCGGACTTGCTTGCTTGGGCGGGTCCTGGTTTACTCTCAGACGATTGTCCATGGAGGAATACAGCGACTCAACATGGAAAGGACTCGTCATGTCAGATCGTTCATCTGAGTTCGATGCATCCAGGGCGATGGCGCGTCGGACCTTGACTATTGTCGTCTGCCTCGGGTTCCTGGCTTTGCCGGGTCGATCGGCGATGGCCGACTCGATCATGGGAACTGTGGAGATGGCGATCACGGGTATCGGAAGTGGAAACGGGGGGCTGCCAAATGGCGTGATCGCCATTAGTGGGTCGAATCTCTACGGGCAGCCACAAGCCATCGACCTGAGTGTACTACCTCTATCTCTGGGGCTATCCGGTCCTTCCCTCGGATTCAGCCCCACATTCACTGCTGCGGAAAACAACCCATCCGCAATCGATGAAATCTACAACCAGACAGTCAATACAACCTTCGACATGAAGATCGCTTTTGAAGGTGCGTCGGGGAGCCAACCGACCGTCAACCTGACCGGCTCCCTCGTCGGAGCCTATGTCGGTGGCACGTTGACTCCCGATATGAGTGGACGATTCACGGCGACGCCGATGTCGGCCACCCTTGAAAATTGGTCGCCCAGCTCCGGAATTCCTCTTTCCCTGCTTGAACAGTACCTGAACACGGCCAGCTACCAGATTGTCGGAGCGATCGGAGGCTCTATGGCGAACGATCTGTACTTCTCGATGACTGTCGATCCTTCGATGGGAGTCTTGCCGGCGGCTGCTCCCGAGCCGAGCACGCTGGTCGTTTTCGCCGCGATGGCGGTCGCTACGATGATCCACCGGCGGTGTCGCAAAGTCGATCAGAGTTTCTAAAGCGATCTACGCGCGTACTGCGCGCGGGCCGTAGGGTGCTCTGTGAGCACCGATTCTCTGTGACGGCTCGAATCGGTGCTCACAGAGCACCCTACGGGACCGTCCAATTGCGATTCGATTGGCAGAAACCAGCGATCGAATTCCGACTCGACTGCCCCGCGTCTTAGCGAGCGAGCCATCCGTGCGATCGCAAGCATCGGTGTCGCGATCGCGAAGGCGATGACGCCGATGCGCCAGAGCATCAGCCAGATCACGGGCCATGTGACCGCCAGCGCCGCCATCGCGGTCAAGCCGAGCAAGACCACGTGGGGCTCATTTGCCTTGTAGGCCGGCCAGGTGATCGCGGCCAGTCCGCGCCTTGGCCAGGATGCAGGCGGTTGCGGACGTCCCCCGGATCCGCCATCGACGCGAAAACTCCCCGTCGTGGCCTTGAGTCGCTGGAAGAACGCCTTGTACCGGCAATCGTTGTGCAGGCCCAGCAGCGTCCATCCGGCGCCGATCGCGAAGCCGGCGATCGTCCAGCGCAGGTCGCCCGACCGGTCCGCCAGGCCGTATCCCAGGCCGAACCCGAGGACGAGATTCGCCGCGTGATGCATCAGGTAATCGAGGTAGACCCCATCCAGGCTGGACGTCCCGCGCCAGCGCGCGACCTGGCCGTCGACATGGTCGAGCCAGAAGGCCAGGTGGGCCATCGCGACGCCCAGGATGAACATCGAGCGGATGCCAGTGCCGATCGCCACGGCGGCGGCCATCGAAGACAGCCACGCCATCGCGGTCACCTGGTGCGCCGACAGGCCCAGCCGGACCGCCAGCCAGCATCCATAAACCGCGCTCGGTCGGGCGACTCGGCGCGCCAGCCAGTTGCCGATCTCCCGGTGCCGGCCCTTCTGCACCCGGGCCCTCAACTCGTCGAGCGTCGGCCGGTCCCGATTGTCGATCGCGATCGTCGTCATTCTTGATGACCTTCTCTGGGTCGAGACGCCAACCGATCGGCCGATAGCTCGTAGATCGCATAGCGACGGAGGACCCCGTCGCCGTCGGTCAGATCCTCGCGATAGACCGGAGTCCGGTCGGCCAGCCAGGGGCCCAGCAGCCGGCCCAGCGTCGGGTCGAATTCGACGGCGGTCTCGGGCACCGGCGGGCAGAACATCACGTGGGTGAAACCGGATTCGCGGAGCCATTCCACGATCTCAGCCGGTGATTCGCCGCGACGGCCGAGGCCGGTCCGACGGCGGTGAGCCAGTTCCATCGTGTATGGGCGCGGGATGTAGAACCCCCGATGGTCCTGGCCGATCAGATGTGCCGTCGCGGGCAGGTTCTGTGCGGCCCATCGCCCAACGTGATAGGTCGGCTCCTGTCGAGCCAGCAGCGATTCGGCCGACTCTCGCCCGGTCAAGAGTCCGATCACGTGACGGCCCCGCGCGACCGCCCAGGCCGCCTCCAACCCCAGGGCGGCCAGAAGCACCGCCACCATCAGCCGCGCCGGGACCGTCTTCCGATCGCACCAGGTCGAGGCCCCTTGCGCGACCGCGATCGCCATCGGTCCCAGCGCGAGCAGCACGAACCGCATGCTCTGCCGCTGGGTCAGGCAGACCATCAGGAAGAGATAGCCGAGCGCGGCCAGTCCGATCACTCGACGGGGCGGACGCTCGAGCAAGGCAACCGGAAGGAACAGCAGGAAGATCGGGCCGAACTGGTGGGAGAAGCTATCGAAGCGATCCGGCTGGAGTGTGAGCGGGACCAGCGACACGAACAGGTTCCAGGCCGTCACCGCCATCGGTCGCTTGATCGGGGCCAGGACCTCATCCAGCCCGGCCCCTCCGAAAACCTGTCGAAAGAAGGGATACACCGGGTTGCCCGTGTAGAGATAGGCACGCAGGTACCACCATCCTCCGATCGCGATCGCCGTCGCCGCATAGACGGCCGTGATCGCGAGCCAGTATCGGACTCGGCCCGAAGATCGGCCGAGACCCCTGAGCAAAGTCATTGTTGTCAGGAGGCCGAAGAGGACCAGTGCCGGGTACTTCACGCCGATGGCGAGCCCGGCGAAAACACCGGCGATCGTCGCCGAGGCGAGGCTCGGCCGCTCGAGCATCCGCGTCCAGGCGAAGATGGCGGCCGTCCCGAATGCGGCGAGCGCGACGTCGTTGAGCGGAGCCGACATGCCGTTGGAGATCGCCGGGGCCAGCATCACGATCGTGCCGGCCCACCACGCCCGGCTCCCGAGGCTCGGGCGGGCCAGCGCCGTCACGTTGGCGAACAACACCAGGCCAAGCACCCATTGGATCCATCGGCACGCCGCCGGCCCGCGGAACTCGAGCGCCGGGAGATAGAGAAGCTCCGTCACCAGGGGATAGACCGTCTCGTGCAGGTCGGGGTCGAAACCCACCGAGCCCTGCATCAAGAATGACTTGGGCACCTGGAGGTGATAGCAGAGGGCATCTCCGTCGGTCACGGGTCCGATCGCGACCAGCCCCGTCCCGAGCAACGTCAATCCCAGGCACAAGGCCATGACCCGGCTCGATGTCGAACGGTCCCGATCGCGGCTCAGGCGGCATGATTCCCGCAGGAGTCGGATGGCGGGCCACAGGCCCAGCTCCATCCACAACGTCAGCAAGATCGAGAGGCCGAGGCGGTTCAGCCGGCCCAATGCGCCGACCGCGAGCGTGCCGAGTGCCATCAGACCCATGCCCAGCGGGAGTGCCAGGGCCATCGCATCGATCTGATGTTCCGGGGTCTGTCCGAATCGGTCGAGGATCCGTTTCCCTGTTCCCAGTCCGATCAGCGCCAGGAAACCGGCAAAGAGCAGGTCGATCATGCTACTGGCCATTAGTCATCAGTCATTGGTTATTGAACCCGAAAGATGCTTGCACATTTTTTTTGTCGCCAAACGATGATCCTTACTCGCCAATGACCGATGATCAATGGCTAATGACCAAGGAGGGCGACGCAGAACTGCGAGGTCTGGGGATCGGGGTCCATGGGGATCGGCCGCGATTCCGCCAGGGGGATCCCGCGTTCGCGGTACCAGTCGGCGGTGTCGTATCCGTATCGGTTGTAGCTCGAGCTGGTCTCTTCGTTGTGGGCGGCGAAACGCCGTGCCACGCGGAGGATCTCGCGTCGCATCCGCTCGGCGGCCGGGGGTGGGTTGTGGAGGATCACCGCCGAGGTCACGACCATGTCGATGGATCGATCCGGGAACGGCAGATGTTCGCCGCTGCCGAGGAACAATCCGACCCCGGGCTCGTCGCCGAGGTATTGGCGGGCCTGGCGCAACTGGGTCGGGCTGAAATCGATGCCGATCAGCGGGACATCCATCCGCCTGCGGATCTCGTGCAAGAGCTTGCCGTATCCGCAGCCGACCTCCAGGATCGAGCGAGGCTCATAGGCCGCCAGCCGATCGGCGATCCACTCGGCCCGACGGCTGCGAGCCGCCTGGCCTTCTTGTTCCCGAAAATAATCATCGCCGCCGCGGAGTGTCCAGTAACGACGGGGATCGGCGTATAACCACCGGCGTTTCCATCCGGGCCACTGGCCTAGGCTCCGTCGGAGGACCTTGTGCCAGGCGTATTCGATCCCACGAGTCCGGCAGGCCCTCCAGACGCGTGCGGGTAGGCGGGGATTCGAGCGAACGAACAGGTCCATGGCACCTTCCCTGGTAATCCGAGGTCGCCGCGCGCACCGCGATCGGTCCGAGGCGAGATGAGGGGTGATGCGGGTTGGCGTATCGGATGCCCCACCGTGGATGGGCCGGCGATGAGTCGTCGCGAACGGGAGTTTACGGGTCTCTCAATTCGCGGTCAAGACGGGCTGATCGCCGGCATCCGGGCGGTCGACCGAGCCTCGATGGACCCGGGCCCGGTCCGTTGCGCGGCGATGGAGGGCGCTCTACTTCTTTATGCCAGGTCGCGCCATGGGTTACGGCGGATCGTCAACATCGGGACCGGATCGGCTTACGCCGAGGCCCTACGCCGCGTAGAATAATCGGAGTGAGTCCGGGCGGGGACATCGTATGCTTGATCGGGGGTTCGCTCGTGTAGCGGCAGATCGGCACCAGCCGGAAAGGACTTGTGGGAACATGGGTGTGAGTTCCGGGCAATTGCGCGTAGCCGACCTGTCCTTCCAGGTGTTCCAACGCAACCTGCATCCCGAATGGTTCGCCACGCGGGCCTTCCGTCGCATCGAGCACCAACGCTGGGGGGCCGACCTCCGGATCATCGAAGGCGGACATGCGGTCCTCTTCCGATCGGGTTCGATCTGCATCGCCGAGGTGCTGTCGGGCCCCGAGGCGGCCTTGCCCGAAACCGGTCGCCTCTTCCATTCCCACCTGCGTCACGAGCGATCGACCCGACTGCGTCCCGGGGGCTCGATCGAATACCAGAGCTGCCTGGAGGTCGAGCGGGTTGACCACGAGATCTTCCGCCATCTCTGCGAGGAAATGACCCTCGACACCTCCCGCGAAGCCCTGATCCATCGCTTCCGTTCGACGAACCGACTGGCCCCGCCTCCGATCAGTCATATTCATATTGATGTGCGAGCGGGCGGGCTGGCGATCCAGGCGTTTCACACGTTCCCCGACGAGCGTGCCATCGTCCGGACGCAGTCCCTATTCGAGCTGAATGGCTCGCTCTCGAAGTGTTGAGATGTCGATCGCCGCGCGGAACTCCTCATCCCGCTCGCCGGGTGCCTGCATCGAAAGCCGGCACGAGTCGTCACTTCGTAGCGGTCCCCACGGTTGGACGAGGTCTAAGAGTGGACTGGATCGATTCACCCCGCCGGGGCTGGGAAACCGCGGCTCGGCGCGTCGATAAGACCCTCGTCGGGCCGAACGCGATCGCCGCGGCGCGACGTGGGCCTCGTCGTGCATGGCCGGGATGGATCACGCGACTTCTGTTCGGATGGATATCGATCGCGGTCCCGAAACCCTGGTCCCGAACCCGGCTACGTGTCCGAAAGGCGGAAAAATTGTGAAGGTTCCCGAAAAAATTTATGCGGGGTTCGTAGCGATCCTAAGTGATGGCAGGATCACGCGCCGGTAGTGCCATGCCGGCGTCGTGAATGGTCGATTGTCGGGTCGGGCGACAGAATTCGATTGGCGTGGTTCGGCCCGGCGGTTATCTTTCGGTTCGATTGGCTGACGTCGAAATCGCCCCCCGAGATCCGGCGGCGCGATTTGGCATCCGAGGAGCACTGCCACGATGCCCCATCTGTCCCGAGTTGATCGTGTTCGAGGTTGTTTGCTGGGCCTGGCCGTGGGAGACGCCCTGGGCGCCCCCCTGGAGGGACTGAGCTGTCAGCAGATCAAATCGCACTACGGTCGGGTCAGAAATTATGTCGATGGAGTTCAGGCGTGGAAGCGGAAACCGTATCGGTGGCGGTTGCGAGGGCTGTATTCCGACGATACCCAGCAGGCCCTGGCCCTTTGCGACGTCCTGATCGATCATCAGCGTGTTGACGAAGACCGGCTGGCCGATCTCTACATGGGCCTGGCGACGCCGAAGGGATCGTTCGCCGGTGCCCACCGGGGGATCGGCCGGACTTTCCGCCAGGTCCTCGCGGCGCTGGAACGCGGCGTACCCCCGCGACTGTGCGGCCAGACGACCGCCGGGATCGGCGCGGCCATGCGGATCGCGCCGGTGCCCCTCTTCTTCGGCGAGGACCAGGGACGCCTGTTCGACTCGGTGATGGCCGCCAGCTTGATGACCCACCGCGACATCCGCAGCCTGAGCGGCGCCATGGCCGTCTCCCACGCGATCCGACGCCTCACGGCCGGCGAGCCGCGCGATCCCAGCCTGATGCTCTGGGTCGCCTCGGATCTCGTCAAGGATGAGAAGCGGATCGCCGCCGAGTTCGGCGACATCGTGATCAATCTGGATAATCATGCGCAGCCTGTCGCGGGCGATCGCTCACGTCGAGTCCCTGCTCGATTCGCCGCGAGATCGTGCCCTGTCGGCGTTGGTCGACGAGGCCAACCGGCATGGTGCCGACCCGGCGTGCAAGGGGCCGACGCAAGGCTTTCCGCCGGCCTGCATCCCGACCTGCCTGTATCTCTTGCTGACGACGGACAGCTTCGAGGAGGCCGTGATCGATGTGGTCAACCTCGGCGGCGATGCCGACACCGCCGGCGCGATCCTGGGTGCCATGGCCGGGGCTTACCATGGCGTCGACGCCATCCCCAAGCGATGGCTCGAGGGCCTTCAGAATCGCGAGGGGATCGAGGCACGAGCACTGGCACTGGCCCAACGTTCGAGGGATGGGCTGCATATCCCCGATCTGATCGCCACCGAGCACGAACTGACGCGGAAGGAAGGGGTCATCCTCGAACAAGCCATGACATTCGCTCGCAACGGCGGCGATCGCGGCGCGAACCAGGTGATCTGAACCGCGCGTCGGCCCGGTCATCCGACGACGGCCGATCCGTACGACGCATTGAGGCTCGTCCCAACGAGTTGCGTCGCATATGCGGCGCACTCTTTTCGAGGCATGGCTCTTGAGGTAAGCTGGAAGAAAATACCGTTAAGATACGCGCCGTGCCGTTGGTCCGGCGGCGGTCCAGGTTACCACGTCACTCGTTCCGATGGTGTCGTCGGTGCCGACTCACCTGCCTGCTCGGTCCGCGGCACCGGCGTTCTGGGGAGACCGCTCGCCGATGAGTCGGACCAGTAGCGACCAGATCCGGAGGTTGCTCGACGAAGCCGAAGGCTACTTGATGATCGACCTCCCCCGCCGATCGCTACAAATCCTCGACAGCCGGTCGGACTGGTTGACCATGCAGTTCGAGGCCAACCTCCTCCGGGGAGAGGCCTTGCGTAGCTTGGACCGGTATCGCGAGGCCCTCAAGCCGCTGGAGATCGCCGCCGAACTGAAGCCCAGCGATATGCGAGTCGCGCTGGCACTCGGCTGGTGCTACAAGCGGACCAATCGGCTGGCACAGGCCATCGACGCCATCCAACGCGCGTTACGCGCCCATGCCGATGAGCCGTTGCTTCACTACAACCTGGCCTGCTACTGGAGCCTGGCCGGCAACGGCTCCAAGGCCGTGGATGCCCTCACATCCGCGTTAGAGCTGGATCCCGATCTTCGGTCCCTCATCGCCGAGGAATCTGACTTCGACGGACTCCGAGGCAAGCCGGAATTCGATCGGCTGGTCTTGGGCCCTGCACCCATGACGTGATCGATCGAGCAGGGTGCAAGAGAACACCCTACTCGAATCGAAAGAAGACCTCGGGTAAGTGCTTATCGAGCACCTTGCAACAATCGAGAGGGATCGGCTCGGGGCTCGTGAAGGAATCGGATTACAGGCCGCGAATTCCGGAATGCGAATCCAAAAGTCTTTGATGCGTAGGGCTTAAAATCCATTCGTAATTCGCAAACCGGCATCTGAAATCGATCGATTCACAGCCTCTCAGGATTCGTCGAGGATTCGCTGGGTAATCTCGCGTTCACAGACCTTGCACCACTTCCACTGACGTCTCCCGACCAGCTCCTCCAGATACTTCACCGCCACCCGAATCGAGCGGAACCAGATCTTGGTCTCCGTCACGCCGACCTTCTCCAGTTTGGAGCATCGGGCGAAGTGGAGCAGGTTCACCGGTGAGCGGGCCGAGCTCTTTTTGCCGTTGGAATCGGCGACGGTTCCGTGGAAAATGAATCCGATGGCTTCCAAACGTGACTCGGAGAATTCGTCCGAATTCTCGAGCATTCGGACCCCTGGAACCTCTTGCATCAGCATAAGGGTCTCCCGAATCAATCCACCTTCTACATCTCAAGCATAAAAGATATTTTAACCAACTCGACAGCCGGGTGCAAGACGAAGACCGGGAAGTTGCCCTGGATCGAGATCCGCTCGGCGCCGTGATCGACGCGTGGAGTCGCTGGGATCGTCCGGTGCAGGAGGATACAGGCGTTCTCCTGCCTGGGAAGGGAGTGGTTCGTGATACGAGAAACGGTCGGCCATCTTCGCGACCTGCCGCGTTATCGGCAGATCCTGACCACACTGGTGCGATACGGCTACCAGGATGTGGTCTCGGCCCTCCACCTGGAGGGATTGGTCCGCCCGATCGAGCGGGTTGCCCTGGGGGACGGCGTCCCGCCTCAGGACCGGGCACGACGGCTCCGGCTGATCTTCGAGGATCTCGGGCCGACATTCGTGAAGCTCGGCCAGTTGCTGAGTACCCGGCCCGACTTGCTCCCGGAAGCGTATGTCAACGAGCTGGCCGGGCTGCGCGATGATGTTCGCCCGTTCCCGTTCGATCAGGTTGAGCAGATCTTGAAGGAAGAATTCGGCCGGCCGGCCAGGGAGGTCTTCACCGCGGTCGACCCGATACCGGTCGCCTCGGCGTCGATCTCCCAGGTGCACCGGGCGGTCCTCCCCGACGGCCGGACGGTGGCCTTGAAGATCCGCCGCCCGGACATCGTCAAGGTCGTCCAGGCGGACCTGGATATCATCAAGAACCTGGCCCAACTGATGGAGCGACGGCTGCCGATGCTCGCGCCCTATCGGCCGATCGCACTGGCGCGCGAGTTCGAGCGCACCCTCAAGCGCGAGCTCGACTTCTCGCTCGAACGCCGGACGATGCAGCGTTGTCGCCTCCAGTTCGTCGGCGACCCGACGGCCCATATCCCTTCGGTCTTCGAGGAATTCTCGACGCCGCGCGTCATCGCCATGGAATTCATTGCGGGGGTCGCCATCGACGATCTCGAGGGGATTCGCGCCCTCGGTGCCGATCCGGGGAACGTCGCCGTGACGGCGCGCGAATCCTGCTCAAGCAGATCTTCGACCTGGGATTCTTCCATGCCGACCCCCACCCTGGGAATCTCCGCGTGCTGGCCGGCGGGGTGATCTCACCGCTGGATTACGGCATGTTCGGCAGGCTCGATGGCCAGACCCGGGAGCGGATCGCCGACCTCCTCATCGGCCTGCTCTCGCAGGATACCGACCGCGTCCTCCGGGCCCTCGAGGCGCTCGATGTCCGGGGTGAGCCGCTCGATACCCAGGGGTACCAGCGCGACCTGGGCGAGCTGGTGGCTTCCTATTCCGAGCTTACCCTCGAGACGATCGAGCTCGGGCCGCTCCTCCGCGACTTGATCGGCTTCGTCCGCGCCCATCACCTTCACATCCCGCCGGCGCTGGTCCTGCTGGTCCGGGCTCTGGTCACGATCGAAGGCGTCGGCCGACGGCTCGATCCCCGGTTCGACATTTCCCGCCAGCTCGAGCCTTACCTTCGCAAGCTGGCCGCGAGACGATTCCACCCCTACCGGCTCATGAGCCAGACGATCCGCACCACGGAAGACCTCCAGCGGATCGCCACGCTCTTGCCCGACCTGCTCAGCCAATCCCTCGACTCGATCAAGCGCGGTGAGATGAGGGTCCACTTCGACCTTCAAGGGTTCGGCCGGCTGGTCCGTCAGTTGACCCGGGCCAGCAACACCCTCGCCGTCAGCCTGATCATCTCCGGGTTGTTCGTCTCCTCGGCCCTGGTCCTGCGCGTCGGACCGGCCCCGCTGGCCTACACGGGATTCATCTCCGGGGCCGTGCTCTGCCTCTGGCTGCTCTGGAATATGTCTCGTTCATGAGTGGCTAGTGGCTAGTGGCAGTGAGGAAAATTCGTTCGTATTCACTAGCCACTAGCCACTTGCCACTCGCTACTTACGTACGGATCTGCCCCCATCGCAATGAGGCGACGACGCCGAAGACCATCAATGGGCCCCAGGCGGTCATCGCCGGCGAGATGAGGGTGAACGTCCCCAGGTACTGGCTGAAGAGCAGGGCGCCATAGAAGAGGGCCGAATTGCCCAGCGCGAAGCCCAGGTTGATGAACATGTTGCGGCCGTAGCCGCCGAGGACCAGCGGCAGGCTCATGAAGAGCAGCGACAGGCTCAGGACCGGGCGGAGGAGCCGTGAATGGAGGAAGATGGCCACATCGATCGCCTCCGAGCCCTCGCCCGTGGAGGGGTCCGACAGGCTCTCGAGCAACTCGCTGGTCGTCGCGAAATTCTGCCAGTTCGTCTTGCGGGTCATCGCCTTGAAGGTGACGCTCGACTTGAGGAAGTAGGTGCCCCGACCGAAGTCGATCCGACGATCCGCGAGCGTATGCATCCGCCATGTCTCGAAGCTGAGACAGAGGGGCAGGGGGGGGATCGAGGCCAGATACGAGATCTCGGAGTGGGCCGTGAGGAGGGTGAGGGGCGCTTCGTCGGGGACGGTCGGTTGCGACGGGTCGGCTGACTCGGTCTTGCTCGATATGGCGATCGGCGGCGGGTAGTCCCCGTCGTCAACGACCCGGACCAGGATCGAATCCTTCTGTTCGAGGAGATCGTCCTCGATCGGGGGATCGATCGTGGCCTCGCGCACCAGCCAACCACCCTTCAGCGGCGCCGTGGGATCATCGGGCGGGATGTAGGTCGCTTGCTGGCCGTCCAGTTCGAACATCTGGCCGAAGCATTGTTTGTCGATCGTGCAGAAAAAGGGCATGATCGTCCGCGTGGCGCGATCCGCCTGCTTGGCATGGATCACGTTCTCGCGCGAGTCCAGGCGGATGGCGACCGAGTTGACCCTCTGCTGGCCGTCGTCGTCGTGCCGGCGTGCCAGCTCTTCCCCGAAGGTGGGGATGATCACCTCCTGGTTGTAGACCGACACGGCGCTCACGATGACCGAGGAGACCAGGACCGGGACGATGGCGCGATGGGTGCTCACGCCCGCCGCCAGGATGGCGAGCTGTTCGTTGTTTCGCTGCATCCAGGTCACGGTGAAGATCGCCGCCATCATGCCGATCACGCCGCAGAGCTGGTCGAAGAACTGGCTCTGGTGGACGAGGTAGTACCGGCTCATGATCCGGAACATCTCGACGGCGCCGTCGGCACGCTTCGAGAATTCGTCCATGTTGGAGAAGGCGTCGATCACGACGTACAGGCCGACCAGCGACACATAGCAGATGAAATAGGCCTTGATAAACGACCAGTATCGCTGCTTGTCGAGGATTTTCACGACCCGCCTCCCTCGTACTGCCATCGCTGCCCGGCCCGCCGGGCACCGACACCCGGCGGCAACACCTGCCCTCGCCCTCGTCCGCAGTCCGGGGGCCTGTCAATGTCGGATGACGGGCGGCAAGACCAGCCCGGCCAGGACGGCCAGGATGCCGTTGCCGATCCAGAGCGAGATGTACGGCGCCAGGATCCCTTCCTTGCTCATGTTCGAACCGAGGAGCATGAGCGGATAATAGCACGTGATGATCGGCAGGAAGCAGGTCATGAAGGCGCTGAGGAAGTCGCGCTTCGCGAACATGATCCCGACCGGGGCGCCCAGGACCACGAACAGGAGGCTGCCGCAGGCCATCGAGATGCGGAACCACCATTCGGTCTCGAGCTGATCGCACTGCCGGAGATTATATCCGTGATTGATGAACGCATCCTTGACGATACCCCAATCGATCCGATCGGTGCGGCCCGCGGCGAATGCGAAGCCCGTCTTGATCGCCTCGCGCCGCCGCTCGGTCTCGAGCGATCGCCGCGTGCTGGTCAGCTCCTGGATGAGGTCTTTATTGGTATATTCCTGGATCTTCTTCTCGACATTGAACTTGCTGTCGGGCGGGATCGGGATCTCGAGGATCCGGTCGTTGATCAGGGCGACGTCGTCGCCGCGTCGATAATGCTGGACCTCGGCGTCGTCGAAGTAGACGCGGACGACCTTGTCGGCCAGGTCGAAGTGGAGCACGGCGCTCCTGGCCTTGATCACCATATCGTAGTCGTCCGCTCCGCGGCCGCGGCTGTTGACCTTGTGCTTGAAAGTCGGGCTGATCATGTCCTTGCCGTGCACGGCGCGAACCTTGATCAGGAACGGCCAGCCGGCGCCGTTGAACTCGCGGTCGCGACTGAGCATCTTGTAGAACATGTCCTCCATGTCGCGATAGAGGACCTTCTTGGCCTCCTGGGTACACATGGGGATCCAGCCGCCGCTGAGGTGGAGCAGCGTCAGGCTCAGGCCGATTGCCAGGCCGAAGGTCGGCCAGAGGATCCTCATGACGCTCAGCCCGGCCGTCTTGACGGCGATGATCTCGTTGTCGCCGGCCAGCCGCCCGTAGACGACCGTGACGGCGAAGAGCAGCGACACGGGGATCGTGTAGGGGAGCGTGCTCGGCAGGACGTAGGGGACCAGCTCGACGATGTCCTGGGGCGAGAGGCCGACGTCCCGGGCCTGCGCCGCCACCATGAACAGGACGAAGATCGCGGACATGGTCAGCAGCGCCAGCGAGAAGGCGCGGCTCACCTCTAAGATCACGTACCGCTGGAGGATTTTCAAAGCGACGGCCCCCGTGTCAGCGTCCTTGCCCCCGGTCAACCGTTTCGATTCGAGACAATGCGTTGGATCCGCTCGGCTCCGCCGTGATGCCGGCTCCGAGGAGCGGGCGTCAGGGCTCGTGAAAGAATCGGATCACAGATCGCGGATTCCGGATTGCGAATCCATAAGTCCCCTGATGCCAGGGGCTTTAAGTCCATTCGTAATTCGCAATCCGTCATCTGTAATCGATTCAAGGCCACTCAGGCGACCGGATCCAGGCAAGCACTCAGGGCCGCCGCCAGGCGACGCGACCCCTCGACCAACTCGGCCTCGCTCGGCACGCCGAACGTGAGCCTCAGGTGATTCTTGGGCCGTGGTGCCGGCTCGGCCGCGAAGGCGAACTCGCCGGGCACGTAGAGGACCCCCTCGCGCACGCAGCGCGGGAACAGGGGTCCGTCGAAGCCGGTGTCCAGCCCTTCGGGCACCGTCATCCAGACGAACAGGCCGCCTTCGGGGCGGGTCCAGTGCACCTCGGAATCCAGTCCACCGACATGCTCCTCCAGCGCCGACAGGAAGATCTCACATTTCCGGCCATAGATCCCGTTGAGCCGAGAGAGATGCCGTTGATAGCTCCCGCAGGCCAGCACGTGCTCCAGCAGGCGCTGATTGAAGTTCGCCGAGCCGAAGTCATGATTGCCCTTCAGATAGAGGATCGGATCGATGAGCCCTTCGGGTAACACCCCGTAGCCGAGCTTCAGCCCGGGGCTCAAGGTCTTGCTGAACGTGCGGGCCAGGATGACGGTATCGCCCTCCGGATCGTGGCTCCAGACGCTCGGCGGCTCGGCGGCTCCGAATGACAGGCCGCGATAGGCGGCATCCTCCAGCACGAAGATCCGATGCGACTTCGACCATCGCCGCGCCAACTCGACCAGCGGCCCGCGGCGTTCGGCGGCCAGGCTGATCCCGGTCGGATTCGCGTGCTCGGGGATCGTATAGATCATCTTGACCCGCTCGAGCTCGCCCCGAGCTTCCAGGTCCTCGAGCGTCGCTTCCAGGACATCGAGGCAGAGGCCATGCTCGTCGATCGGGATTCGGATCGCCCGCGCGCCGAGCGTCTCGACCGGACCCAGGAAGACGAAGTACGTCGGCGATTCGACGAGGACGATGTCGCCGGGATCCAACAGGGCCTCGCAGATCAGATAGATCAACTGGGCCGAGCCGGTCGTGACCACGGTCCTCGAGATCACCTCCTGATAAGACCCTTTCGGACGGCCCTCGCCCCTCTCGAGATCCTCGATCAACCGAGAACGAAGGCTCAGGTCGCCGATGGTCGTACCATACTGGAGCGCCCGGCGCCCGCCGATCGGGTCTGCCAGGAGCTCCGACACGGATTGACCCACGATCTCGACCGGCAACGACCGTTGATCGACGAAGCCGGCGGCCAACGAAACCAGCCCGGGATTCTCCAAGGCCGTCTGCATCAGGTGGCTGATCGAAGGGGGAGTGGTTCGGATGGCGGACGAACTGAGAGGGATACGGAGTGTCATCGTTGAGATTTGCCGATTCGAGGGTCAGCGAGGCCATGCCCGTCAGGTAGAACTCTAGCGAGAAGGGCGTGGGTGTCAAGCTCGGTTCGACTGGACGACACTCCAGGGAGGTGGGTGCAGACGGCAGGATCCCGAGCAGGTCGATTGATTTAGCGATTCTCTCGACATCTCGCCTCGCTCTGATGCAGACTCTCAGACGATCGCCGACCGCATCGCAAGGCTTTCCGTGTTCGCAAGAGCGGGATGCGGTTGACAGGCCTGGCACTGAAGTCTGTAATGCGTTACGAATTGACGGACTGGATCGCGAATTGGACTCGCATTCCGGAGGCCGTGATGACGGATCGGGAAAGCGGCCGGAGCTGGCTCAAAGGTCCCGGTCTGGCGTGTAAGCTTCTTGTTGCCGCCCTGGCATTTACGTTTCTGGCGTATGTTGTGTTTCGGGGAGCCCGACGGGCAAGCGATTTCAAGTATGTTTACGGCGCGGCCCGGAATGTGTGGACGACCGGTGCGCTTAACGTACGGGCGCAGGCACGATATCCGGTCACCTTCCACGTGTTGCTCGCTCCACTGGCGGCCCTCCCGCTTGGAGCCGCCGTCGCCGCTTGGGCCGTGCTCTCGATGGCGGCCGTCGCCGCGCTTCCCGCGGTGATCCATCGCCTCGCGGGGATCGAGCCCCGACGCCAGCTTCCGGCATGGGCCCTCACGGCGAGCCATTCCTCATCGACGCACTTGTTCTTGGGCAGAGCGACCCGATCAATCTGCTGCTGGTCGCGACGGGCCTCCTTTCTGCCAGGAAAGGCCGGGGGGCCATTGGCATAGCACTGATCGGTCTGGCCGGGCTGATCAAGTTCTTACCGCTCTTGCACTGGGCAACCGTCGTGGCCCGGCGGAGGTCGAGAGACGTCTGGCTGGGCATGGTGCTCACGTGTGCATTCGGGCTCGGGATCCTCGTCGCCGCCGTGGGCTGGAATGATGCTGTGGACGGCATCGGCAAGCAGGTCGAATTCCTGCGCGGCAAGGACAGTCCCCGTGGCATTATCGAGCGTGGGGCCGACCTGCGGCCCAACAACGAGAGCATCCCGATGGTGCTGGTACGATTTTATGGAGGGTCTCGCCACGTTGCCGACGCCGCGGGTACCAATCGGCTGCCGCTGGGGACGATCTTCGCGATCTGGTATGGAGTACTCGCGGCCCTTGCCGGCGCCTGGCTCTTGGCTATTGTCCCCGCGTCGCGCATGCCGCCCGAGCGGGCCTGGCTGGCGATGTTCGCACTGACCTCGATCGTGATGCTCGCCTCGACGCCGATCTGCTGGAACCATTACTTTCTCTGGACCATGCCCGCCGCGCTCTTCCTGCTGCACCGCCCCAATTTGTTGACCATCCTGTCGCTGCTCTCGCTGGGTATCACCATGTCGCCGGCGATGCGTTCGCTGGGATGCCACATGATGATGGCGATCGGCCTCTTCTTCTTGGTCGTTCACGATCTGTGGCGTGCACGAGATGAGGCGGATTGCCAAGTATTGACGCAGACTGAGAGACTTGCGGAGACTGCATCATTGGGGAAGGCTTCCTGCTCCATCCGTTGAGATAGGGAGACGGCTCCGCCGCGTTCGGTGTCTCATTTCGCCCGGGTGTCAACGGGTCCGCTTACCCGACGTGATATGCGTAGCTTGACCATCTCCGGGCCATTCTGCGTCCCCAAGGTTCACCGACGCCGGATCCATCATGGGATGATCCCGTCCTTGTATCGAGTCGACTGTGCCTGGGGCACAGCGTCGCAGCCGCATGGCGGTCGGGTCGGCCCAATATCGTGCCCCAGCACGCGGTGGCAGCACCCGATTGTAGAGGAGGATTACCGACGCCTTAGGCCGATATCCTCGGTGTCGCTCGATCTCCTGCATGACCTCATGCAGAGGCCGGCCTTGAACGAGGAATCGGTAGATCCCCATCCAGGCGGGCGAACGATCCATGCAGCCGTGGCAATGGACGAGGATCGGCCAGGACGACGGTCCTCCGCCAGCGCCAGAGTCTGGTTCAGGAAGGCATTCGAAGTCTCGGGATCGGCATCGGACGGACTCGGCACGTAGCGAATGCCATGCTCGCGGGCGAATTTCAACTCGTCCCCCAGTAAGGGACTGCGCTGCGCCGTCGCCTCGGGGAAGAGGTTGATGATCGTGCGGAAGTGATGGCGAGCCTGGGCGACTTCCAGGCCGCGGCGCGTGGGCATCGCGCTGATGTAGATCCGGTCCGGCACGATCGACTTGAGGCGGGCGAGCGGGCGGTGATACCAGGTCACGTTGATCCCGAGGGTGACCAGTGCCAGCCATCCGAGTGGCGCGGCCAGGCCGATGGCGAACCGGATCCTCCGCGAGCCCAGGAGCGGCGCCAGCTCGATCAGGAGGCCCAGGTCGAAGGCCGAGAGCGACCAGACCATCGCGCATCGCGGCCAGTATCCGCGCGGCTCGACGCCCGGGATCTCGAACTGCCGGGCCGCGGCCAGCAGCAGGGCCACGATCCAGAGCGAGGCCGTTCCGCGCATTCGAGATTCGCTCCAGAGTCGTCCGAGCTGATCCCTGTGGCGCCAGGCCGTCGCCGCGATGATCCCGGCCAGGACGAGGGCGGCTGCCAGCAGCCCTGCGCGGAGGAAGAGAGGGGCGCGGGGATCGGCGATCGTCCGCCAGCCCAGGCCATGCCATCCATCGACGGTCGGACCTGGCGTCGCGCCGTACCAGAAGGCGGCCAGGGCGATGGCCATGGATGCCGGCCAGAATCCGCGCCCTCGACCAATGGCCAGTCCCCCGGCCGTGAGCATCACGCTCGCCGCCGCCAGGTAGATCTCGATCCGATCGAGCGTATCTCCGGGCTCCGCAAGCCGGTACGCCGCGGGAGGGGCGACGCTGAACCAGGGCCGCTCCACATTCGGAAATTCCGGGTCGATGTCCTCGTCGAAGTCCAGGACGTGCCAGACCGCCGGGACCACCATCAGACCAGGACCAGCCATGGCCAGAACTTGTACCATCCCCGAATCGACCAAGAGCCCCGCGGTGCAGCATCCATGCTCATGCGCGTCCCCCGATGTGGACTGTCTGGCTTATCAAGCGACCAGGCTGTCCGGCTCTTCCCAGAAGAAATAGTCGTTGCTGTTGGCCGGATAACGGCGGACCTGATCCTCGAGGATTTCGAGGAAGTAGCGTACCCAACGGCCCGTCTCGCCCCTCTGGGCGCATCCTTGGGGACCTGGAAGGCCGGCCGGAACTCGATGTGATAGCGCCCGTCGGACTCCATCCGGCAGAAGACCATCACGACCGGCGCCTCGGTCATCGCGGCCAGGATCACCCATGTCGTCGAGAACCGCGTCGTCTTGCCGAGGAATTCGGCCTGTTCCGTGAGCTGGCCGGTCCACCGCACATCGCCGGCGAGGTAGAGCAGCATCCCGGCCTTGAGGGTGCGGGCGGCGCGGAGGATCGAGCTGGCCGAGTCGGCCGGCAGCCCCTGGCGAGAGATGAACAGCTTGTCCTGACCGAGCGGCCCTTCGCTCAGGAAATGCCGGGCCATGTATCGCGAGATGTGCCGGGGACGTTCCATGAAGAACCGGACGGGCAAGTCCTCGCGGAAGAGCCAGTGCGCCGGCAGGAGGTGCGCGCCGAAGTGGCTCGCCAGCACGATGCAACCGCGACCCTGTCCGAGCGCGGCATCCAGGTGCTCGCGGCCCGAGACGACGAACATCTCGCGGGCACGGTGATCCGAGACGCCATCGAGCAGAAGGTCCCGCGTCCGCCAGAGCACGTGATTGCCGGCGAGCTCGCGACTCACCGTCGGCACGTCCCACTGGCAACCCAGGATCGACCGACCCCGAGTGACAGCCTGCTCGAACGCGGCCCGGAGCCCTTGCGAGACCCGATATTCCATCCGGCCGATCCCCGAGATGAAACGTGAGGCTATCGGCAATGGCAGCCCGCGGATGATCGGCAGCCAGATCTTCAGAAAACCCTTACGGATGTTGAGCCCGCGTCGTTCCATCGACGACCCCTCCCCACCCAATCATGCGTGACCCGACGCGATGGCCGTTACGGACGAGAATCGTCCGCGTGGGAACATCCCGGTTCAGGAGTCCGATGACTGCATTCGCTCGTCCAGATAAGCCGCCAGGTCGGCGACCCGGCATAAGTTTGGCACAGCATCCTCCTCGATGACAACGTCAAAATGATCCTGAAGTTGCAGGATCAGTCCGACGAGATCGAGGGAGTCGATGGCGAGGTCCTCGACCAGCCGTGAATCCGGGGAGATCGGGACGCGGGGAGGGATCTTCGCGGCCTTACGTATGACGTTGACCACCGCGGCGATCCGTGACGACTCGGTCATGGTCGGTGTCATGTTGTCGTTCTCCTCAGGATCAGGGCGTTATTCGTGCCGCCGAATCCAAAAGACGCGGTCAGGACATGTTCGAGCCGGGCGGCGCGGGCCTGGATGGGCACATAATCCAGGTCGAGCTCCGGATCGGGTCGATAGTTGATCGTGGGGGGGATGAGCTGGTCGCGGAGGGCTCGGACCGAAACCGCCACCTCGATCGCCGAGGCCGCGCCCAGGCTGTGCCCAGCGCCCCTTGATCGAGCTGATGGGCAGCCGGCGCACCGCGTCGCCGAAGACTTGCTTGAGGACCTGGGTCTCGACCTGATCGTTGAGGATTGTGCTGGTACCGTGCGCGTTATAGTAGTCGATCGCGGAAGGGGCCAATCCGGCCCGCTCCAGCGTGTTGGTGAGGCACCGCTCGATCCGATCCTTGCAGGGCATCGCCATGTGGTAGCCGTCGGTGTTGGTACACCACGCCACGAGCTCGGCCTGCGGAGTCAGTCCCAGCCGGGAGGCGGCGGATTCGGTCGCCAGGACGACGGCCCCGGCCCCTTCGGCCATGACGAACCCTGCCCGGTCGCTGCTGAAGGGACGGCTCGACTGCGCCGGGTCCGCTTCCGAGCGATCGCCGGCCCTCCGACCCAGCAGCGCCTTCATGGTCGCGAAGGCGTTGACGATCGGGGCGGTGAAGGCGCTCTCGCCGGCACCGCAAAGGGCCAGGTCGGCCTCGCCCGATCGCAGGAACATGGCGCCCAGGGCGACCGCGTGCCCACCCGAGGCGCAGGCGTTCGCCGGCGCCGCGCCGGGGCCGTAGAGCTTGAGGTGCTGCGCGACCTGCCCGGCCGCTTGATTGATGAGCATCGCCGGGACCAGGTAGGGACTGATCGAGGGACTGCGGCGTTTCAGCATGCGCCCCTGCTCGGTCTCGAGCAGATCCAGGCCGCCGAATGCCGAACCGACGACGACTGCCGACCGATGCGGGTCCAGCTCCGCCTCCCGCCGATCGAGGCCGGCCTCGGACCAGGCCGCCCGTGCCGCGGCCATCGCCAGGTGGAGGAACCGCGCCGATAACTTCGAGATCGCCGGATCCTCCGACGTCGTGCCGGGCCCGAAATCCTCGACCTGTCCGCCCACGTCCTGGAGGAAGGACTCCGAACTGAGCGCGGGATGGCGGCGAATCCCCGAACGGCCTTCGATCAGGCCGCGCCAGGTCGAGTCCATATCCCGACCCAGGCACGTCACCGCCGCGTGCCCCACGATGAAAATCCGCTCCGACATCCCCGCCTCCCGCTCCGACTCCCGGCTCCGAAGCCTGCCGGCCAATCACCAAACTGGCACTCCGGAATAACCGCAAGCTTGATGATAATCGGTATAATCGCCGCTGTCCCTTGAATGGTTTTGCCCGCCATCCCGTTGATCTCCACGATCGGCTCGATTAATAGGAGAGTGCGGACGGATCCATCCCGCCGCCACTCTCCTACCAACAGGCGCAAAACCATGCGGATCACCAAGTTCAATACCATCAACGACCCGACCCCTCGTATCGGCCTGCTCGAGGACGATCGCGTGATCCCGCTGGCATCCATCCAACAGCCCAGCGATCGGCGCCTCAGCGCGCTCTTGCATGCCCGCGACATCGACGCGGAGCTCCAACGACTCAGGCATGTCCCGCTCGCTCCGCTTGCGATCGATGAAGTCCGGCTACTGGCACCGCTGGACGACCAGGAGGTATGGGGTGCCGGGGTGACCTATGAGCGAAGTAAGGTGGCGCGACAGGAGGAGTCCGAGCGCGGCGCCTCCTTTTACGACCAGGTTTACACGGCGAGCCGGCCCGAGTTGTTCTTCAAGGCGACGCCGAGCCGGGTGGTGAATCCCGGAGAACCGATCCGGGTCCGTCGGGATTCCAAGTGGTCGGTGCCCGAGCCGGAGCTGGCATTGGTCTTGAGCCCCGAGCTGAAGCTCGTGGGATTCACGATCGGCAACGACGTCAGCGCCCGGGACATCGAGGGGGAAAACCCGCTCTATCTCCCGCAGGCCAAGGTCTATGACGCCTGCTGCGCCCTCGGGCCCGCGATCACGCTAACGGCTGCCATGCCGCCCCGGGCAGAGATCGGGATCCGCCTGGAGATCCATCGGTCCGACGTCCTGGTCTTCGCGGGAGAGACGTCCGTCGCGCGGATGGCCCGCCGCTTCGAGGATCTGATCGACTGGCTCGGCCGGGATAACCAGTTCCCTAACGGGGTCATCCTCTTGACCGGGACCGGGATCGTGCCGCCGGATGACTTCAGTCTCGAACCCGGTGATGAGGTCCGCATCCGTATTGACGGCGTGGGCACATTGGCGAATCCCGTCATTCGCAGTGAAGCGCCGGGCCGATAACACCGGTCAAGGTCCCCGAAGCGAATCGGCCGTGTCGCCAATCGTCTGGAGACACGGCCGATTGGACGCGTGGGCGATCGGGGCGGTCGCGAGAGGGGAGCGCCCGATTGAGGCGAGGACCCGTCGGGTCCTCGCCTCAATCTCGGGGCATTTACATCTTAGGCTTCTCTTCCTTCGGGGCCGGGGTGGCCGGGGCCGGAGCGGGCTTCGAGTCGCCCTTGGGAGCCGGCCCCATGCCCGGCGCCGGGGTGGAGGGTGCCGGGGTCTCTTCGTTGCAGCCCGCGATCACGACGAGCGACAATACCATGCTCGTAACGATTGAGAAGGCCTTGATGCCGAGCTTGATCTTCACGGTTGCTCTCCTTGAAACGCTCGCAGTACGGCGGGACATCTCCAGGTGACTCGCCCCGCCGGCACACGCCGAGGGATTGTACGTCGCGACGACGTAACGCGAGATGTCCTTGCCACATCGCAATACGGGGTCGGATTATAGTGAATGACCGATGCCATCCGCAACGGATAACTTCGTTTTTCCGCTCCACTCGCCCGTAGCGCCGGGCGTCGCGACGTCGAGCTCGCTCGGATCCTCGCGGCCCCGAGGACCCTCCGGCCCGATCGGCAGGGTCGTTGCATTACGACAGATTCGCCCACCATCCGGCGCATTCCGGGTCAAGACGGGCCGATGTTGCGTTCGATGTTATCTCGGCGAGACTCGCCCTATGAGATGCCGGCCACTCGGCCGGTAAGCTTCCGGATTGCGAAACGGGAATGTCGCGGTCGGGAGGAAGGATGACCTGAAACGGAGCCGTGCCGCGAGTTCTGTCCCTCTCTCCAATCGAGGCGTGCCATGAAAACGACGGCCAATCGAATCGCTTCACTGCCCTTCGATGCGATGGACACCATCCTTGCGACCATCCGGAGCGTCTCGGCCGTGGCGCGGGTCACCACGATCACCGCGAATTCCCTGCTCCTCCAAGACCTCTCGCTCGACTCGCTCGATCTCGTCGCGGTCATCCTCAGGCTCCAGGACGAGTTCGGGGTCGAGATCGATCCCGACGAGATCCCGACGCTGAGGACCGTCGGCGACCTGGTCGCCAGCCTCGATAAGCATGTGCGCGCGGCGGCCTGAGCGCCAACCGCACACCCTTGACGTGAGGCCGGTTGCCCTCTCTGATAGATAATCGTCTGCCGAGAACCGAACCATCATCCTCCCAAGCAGACAGATGGTCCATGAACCCCTGGATGCTCCTCTTCCTGGCCGGCCTGTTGTTGCTGCTCCCCTGGTACCTCCTCAGCCCGGGCGCACGGCACCCACAGGCCGGGACGATGCCCGAGATCCGCGGGCCGCTCCGCGCCCTCTACGAGACGATGAGGCTGTACTGCATCGTCGTGTACCAGCTCCGTATCGGCAACGCCGCCCCGCTGCCTCAGTCCGGCCCGGCGATCTTGATTGCCAACCATACCTGCGGGATCGACCACATGCTGCTCCAGGTGTCGTGCCGACGCCTCCTGGGCTTCATGATCGCTCGGGAGTATTACGAATCGCCTTGGCTTTGGTGGATTTGCTCGTATGTCGGCTGCATCCCGGTCAATCGCGACGGTCGCGACCTCGCGGCGATCCGGGCGGCCCTGAGGGCCCTCGAAAATGGCCGCGTCCTGCCGATCTTCCCGGAGGGGCATATCGTCCCGGCCTCGGGCCGACGGCTCGATCCGATGAAGCCGGGGAGCGCCTACATCGCGATCCGTGCCGGGGTGCCGGTGGTGCCGGCCTATATCATGGGTACCCCCCTGACCGATGAGATCATCGATTCCCTGCTGACGCCGTCGCGGGCCCGGGTGATCTTCGGACGACCGATTGACTTGTCGGACATCCCGCACTCGAAGGCCGGCGACAAGGCCATACAGGCCATCGTGAGCGAGCGATTCAAGGAGGCACTGGTCACCCTCCGGGCGCGGGCGATCGCGGAATATGACAGGATCGACTGACGGTCGCTCTACTGACCGGGCGAGCGGATCGAAACGATGCGGGGAATCGACGACATCCTGGGACGCTATCCCGCGGTACCATCCTCTGGCCGAGCCCGAGTTCCTGGGCGGGGCGGGCGGTCTGAGCGGGTCACGATTCTGGAAATACCGCGCCGGGGAGGGGCTGCTGGTCCTGCGGGCCTGGCCGTCCGATGGGCCGATCCGCGCATCTGGATCAGGTCCATGCATGGCTGGGTCACACGGCCGGTCTGGGGTTCGTCCCGGTGCCGATCCCGGATCGTGAGGGGTTCACGCTCCAGGAGTATGATGGCCGGTTCTGGGAGCTCGCCCACTGGCTCACGGGCGAGCCGGATCGGGGCCGCCCCCCGGTGCCGGGCCGCATCCGATCGGCATTCGCGGCCCTGGCCGCCTTCCACGAGCGACTCGCCTCCGATCGGGCGCGGGGGCCTCGCCGGGGCTCGTGCATCGCTATCAGGCGGCCGTCCATCTGATCCAGGGCGGACTCGACGCGATCGAGGAGGCGCTCGGGCGAACAACCGGTCGGGCAGACGAGCCTCAATGCTGGGATGCTGCCACGCGATGGGTCGGACTGGCCCGGATCTACGCGCCCGGATCCTCGATCCGCTCCGCACAGCGGCCGGTCGGATGGTCCCACTCCAGCCTTGCCTGCGCGACGCCCGCGCCGAGCATTTCCTCTTCGAGGGCGATCGCGTCACCGGACTGGTTGACTTCGGCGCCATGGGAATCGACAGCGTGGCCGGCGACCTCGCACGGCTCATCGGCGATTGGCTCGACGGCGATCCGGCGGCCCGTGCCGAAGCCTTGGACGCCTACGAACGCGTCCGGCCGCTGGACGCGGCCGAGACCGCCTTGATCGTCGCCTTCGAATCGTCATCGGCCCTGCTCATCGGAGAGCACTGGATTCGCTGGCACTATCTGGAGGATCGTCAGTTCGACGATCCGCACGCCACGACGCGGGGAATCCTGCGCGGGCTGGACCTCCTGGAGCGACGCAAGGGTTAGTTGCGAGTAGCGGGTGGCGAGTTAACACAGGCCGATGCACGCCACTCGCCATTTTTTCCATCATCAAGACTCGCGGCGATCCTCCGAGGTGTCGGTGAGGAGCCGCTGGGCCTCATGCTGGTCGATGCTGACGCGGCTGATCGAGAGGGCGTGGCCGGTCTGGGGATCGATGGTCAGTAGGGCCCCGTTGAGGCGAGGGTCGCCGGTCGCGACATCGAAATAGTTCTGGACGAAGGTCAGCGTGGCGGTCAAGACGCGGTCGTAGCGTCGGCCGATGATCGAGTCGTGCGGCCCGGTCATGCCGACGTCGGTCTGGTAGGCCGTGCCTTTCTTGAGGATCTGCTCGTCGGCCGTCACGACGTGGGTGTGGGTGCCGAGTACCGCCGAGACGCGCCCGTCGAGATAGCGACCCAGCAGTTGCTTGTCGCTGGTCGCCTCGGCGTGGATATCGACGATGATCACGCCCGCGCGGCCGCCGATCCGGTCGAGGATCCGGTCCGAGGCGCGGAACGGGCAGTCGACCGGTCGCATGTAGGTGCGCCCGAGCACGGTGAACACCGCGACCGGAGTGCCATCGCGGGCGTTGACGATCGAGAGGTCCGAACCGGGCGAGTCCTCGGGGAAGTTGGCGGGCCGGATCACGTCGCCGGTCTTCTCGAAGATCTGGAAGATCTCATCCTTACGGTACACATGATCGCCCATCGTCAGGACGTCCACCCCGGCGTCGATCAGCTCCTCGTAGCACCGGAGGGTCAACCCCGACCCGCCGGCGGCGTTCTCCCCGTTGCAGACGACCAGGCCCAGGCCCCAGCGCGGGATCAGCCGGGGTATGACCTGGCCGACGATCTTCCGGCCCGGCCCTCCCACGACGTCGCCGATGAACAAGACTTTTAGCGGCATTTGCGTGCTCATTCCTCTGCTGGCGTCCTTCGCCGATCTGGGCTCCCTCATGAATTGCGGATTGCGGACGGGCCGGGACGGCGAGGACTCAACGCGCGAATTCGACCGATCGTGTCTCGCGGAGCACGGTGACCTTGACCTCGCCGGGATAGGTCAATTGCCGCTGGATCGAACGGGCGATGTCCCGGCAGACCTTGGCGGATGCGGCGTCGTCGAGTTGCTGGCTGTCGACAATCACGCGGACTTCGCGACCGGCCTGGATGGCGTAGGCGTGCTCGACGCCCGGAAAGCCCAGGGCGAGCGTCTCGAGCTCCTCGAGGCGCCGCACGTATTTCTCCAGGGTCTCGCGCCGCGCCCCTGGGCGGCTGGCGCTGATGGCGTCGGCCGAGGCGACGAGCATCGTGTACGGGGTCTCGACGCGGAGGTCGTCGTGGTGGCCGAGGGCGGCGTGGATGACCTCCTTCGGCTCGCCGTAGCGTCGGGTGAGTTCCGCCCCGACGAACGGGTGGCCTCCTTCCATCTCGTGATCGGCGGCTTTGCCGATGTCGTGGAGCAGCCCGCATCGCCGGCCCAGCGGCCCGTCCAGCCCGAGCTCCTCGGCCAGTAGTCCGGTGAGATAGGCGACCTCGAGCGAGTGCCTGAGCACATTCTGGGAGTAACTCGTGCGGAAATGCAGCCGCCCGAGATAGTCCAGGAGCTTCTCGTGGAGCCCGACAACGTTGGCCTCGAGCGCCGCCTGCTGCCCCAGCCGGCGGATATGCTCCTCCAGCTCCTCCTGGGTCTCCTTGACGATCTCCTCGATCCGCGTCGGATGGATGCGGCCGTCCTGGATCAGCCGCTCCAGCGCGACCTTGGCGATCTCGCGGCGAATGCTGTCGAATCCGGTGACGATGACAACGCCGGGCGTGTCGTTGACGATCACGTTGACACCGGTGGCCTTCTCGAAGGCACGGATGTTCCGGCCTTCCCGGCCGATGATCCGGCCCTTCATCTCGTCATTGGGGATGTCGACCGTGCTGACGGTCACCTCGGCGGTATGCGACGCGGCGTAGCGCTGGATCGTCGTGGTGAGGATCTCCCGCGCCTTCTGCTGGCAGCCCTCGCGGATGACCGCCTGATATTTCAAGATCAAGCCTCCAACTTCGCCGTGGAGTTCCTCCTCGACGCGCCTCAAGAGGTGGTCGCGAGCCTCTTCGGAGGACAGCCGGGAGAGGCGATGCAAGGTCTCCATCTGATCGGCCAGGACCCGCTTGACCTGGACGTTCTGGCTCCGCAACTCGTCCTGCTGCTCGGCGATCTGGCGCTGGAGGGCTTCGAATTCCCGCTCCTTCCGGTTGATCAGGTCGAGTTTCTGATCGAGCAGGTCGGACCGTTTCTCCAGCCGCTTCTCCTGCTCGCGGATGTCTCGGCGAAGGGCATCGGCTTCGACCTCGATCTCTTCCCGTCGGCGTAGTGCCTCCTCCTTGGCGACGAGCTCCGCCTGTCGGCCGATGGTTTCCGCCTCGCGATTGGCGTCGGCGATGATCCTGGCGGCGAGCCCGCGCGCATACCGAGCGTTCAGTCGCGCGATGACGAACACCGCGACGATCCCACCCAGGACACCCACGAGCGATCCGAGGTACCCGTTCACGCGATCCTGATCGACCTCTTGGAGCCGCCCGGCCTTTCGGCACCCGACGCCCGACACCCTGCGCGAAGGAAGGTGTCGCGAGCAACGTAGCCCGCGCGAGGTTTCTGAGGTCCCGACCTCGGCCGGGATGGGCGATTTCCGAGGGTCGATCCGAGTCGATCGGAGCTCCCCGGGATCAAGGGACGAAGGAGGGCACGGACGCCGTAAACGTCTCAAACGAGCAGTCCCCGCACCCGCGGCTGGCGGGAAGGCGGTTCGATCGTGTGGCAAGGTTCCATGTCGGATCAACACTGTCGTCGCAGCTCGCTCCGCACCCGCGGCGCGTCCCTCGTCGCGAGGGTATCGTGCCGGAGAAGCGGGTCAAACACCGAAATCCAGGTGCCCGTCGGCGCGGCAAGGCGTTCGCCGCGAAACTCGCGCGTCCGACCCGAGGCCAGGCCGACCTCGGCCGACCGGTCGGGGATTCGCGGTACGCCACTCGCACCGAGACCCACCGTCGAGCGGCCTGCATCAGGCGCAGGCACACGGCCATCCCGATGATGGTGAGTGCCCCGATCCGTATCGGCCAGGTCTGAGCCACGCGAGAGATCCTCGTCGCCGGTTCTAGTCGTTTGGAATGTTGTCGGCGCCCGGCCTTCGCGACCGCCTTGAATCGCCCCTCAGAAGTTCTCGCGGGACGTGCGGTTCGAAAGATCCTGGCATCGTTCAATATTAATCTTGAGGGCCACTCGAACCGGGATGCCATGATCCGGCCCCGTTTCGCGCCGCCCCTCTGCTTTGAAAAACCCGAGCCGTCTCCGGCGCGGATCGTTCGTCTACTCTATCAGATGCCAAGGGCCGGTCAATTGCCCGACCCGCCACGAATCCCAAGTCCTTCGCGATCTCTCAGGCCCACGCTCCGATCGGGTATGATCGACCGGACTCCCCGGCGGTCCCTCATCGAGACTTCCGGGTACGATGTTGAGGATGGCCGGCGGGCAGGCCCGACCGATCCACACGATCGACGGCGGAGGAATTCGGCGTGCCAAGCATCCTCAGAATTGGGCTGATGTTCCTCGCGACGGCCGTCGCGGAGCTGGTCGGCTGCTATTTACCGTATCGCTGGCTCCGCCAGGGCGGCTCCCCATGGCTCCTGGCCCCCGCGGCCCTGAGCCTCGCCGTGTTCGCCTGGTTGTTGACCCTGCACCCCACGGCGTCGGGCCGAATCTACGCCGCCTACGGCGGGGTCTACATCGCGACGGCGATCTTCTGGCTCTGGGCCGTCGACGGGGTTCGGCCGAGCCGTTGGGATCTGCTCGGGGTGTTGATCACGCTGGTCGGAATGGCGATCATCATACTGGGCTCGCGGGGCGACGGCCGTTGATGCGATCGACCCGAAGCGATCTCGGGCGGGTCCTGCCATGATCGTCGCGAGTGGGAGCCGGGACGGACTGGGCAAAGCGGGCGAACTCCTCGACCGAATCCAGGGCTTTGAAGAGATCGGCCGCCGGTAAGCCCCGTCGCTCGGCCATCTTCACCGCCGCCGGATCGACCGCACTCGGGATCGTGATCAGACCGGAGTCTCGATGCTGAGCCATCATTTCTCGCTCGGATACGGTTCGACCAGGTGGATTGGACGGTCGAGGTCGCCGCGGACGACTCCCGGTAGCTCCAGCGCCGAAGCGACCTTGTCCGCCGATCCCTCAACGATGACGACTCCCAGGAGATCGCCTCCACGTGGTTTCAAGTCCATCCCTTGTAGCGTACGGACCGTCTGGCCGACCTCGCCCTCCTTGAGTCGCCGCCGCTGTCGCTCGATCAGCGCCCGGCGATAATCCACGCGTGAGGGATAGGCAGAGGGCGAAGGCTCGGGGACGTCCCCCCCTTCCGGCTGGTGGCGGAGGACCAGGACCGCTCGCACGAGCTGGTGATCGCCTGCATTCCGCAGGGCTTCGCGAAGCGTCGGCTCCGCTTTTGCTGACGACGCGTCATTCTGGTTCATAAACTCGCCCCTACACGGACCAGACCATATCCCTGGCGAATCCCCTCGCCCTCGATCGCTCGGCATCGTTCGATGATCTCCTCGACGAGGTCGAGAACGGTGATGTCGGGGTGGCGCTGCAAAATCAAGGCCGCAAGGCCGGCCACGATCGGGGCCGACATGGAAGTCCCGTCCCAGGCCTCGAATCCCCCCTCGCGTACGCAGGAGTAGACGGCTTTCCCGGGCGCCACTACATGCGGCACCGTGTAGAGATGCTGATCGGCGAGGACGGTTCCGCTACCGCTGAAGCTGGGGATGCCGTTCTCCTCATCCGTGGCGCCGACGGACAGTACCTCCGCATAGTTGCCTGGGCTTCGTGTCCGATTTCGGCCCTCATTGCCCACGGCGACGACCGCCAGCACGCCGACGGCGACCAGGTTCTCGAGCGCCTGGTGGAGATCCGGTACGTAGCCACGGATCCCCGCCGACATGCTGACGAGTTGCACCTCCGGTTGGCTGGCGGCCCATTCCAGGGCGAGGATAAAATCGGCGGAAGTCCCACGACCTGCCGGGATCATCACGCCGCTCAGGATCTTGGCATCCGGGGCCACTCCGACGTTCTTGCCGCAGATCAGTCCGGCAACATGCGTGCCATGGCCCTGCGTGTCGAGAGAAGGTTGTTGGGGGTCAGCCCGCCATGAATCCACGTCGAACGTGAATGCGTCCGCAATCCGACCGTCCAACTCGGGATGGGGGGAGACGCCGGTGTCCAGGACCGCGATGGAGACTCCCTTGCCGCTGAGACCGAAGCCTCGCTTTCGTGCGGCCTCGACTCCGATACTCTTGAGGTGCCAGAGGTTAGACTTCGTCATCTTCGCGGTCGCCGTCGCGGCCGCACGGCGCGGTGGGATGAGTTCCAGGGTCCGATCGGGCATGACGGTGGCCCGAGGCACCTCTTTCCGCATCTTCTCCGCATCGTCGGGCGACATCGGCAGGACGACCGTACCGGTGACGGCCGTGGCCTCCGGACGCTTCGTCAGATCATCCACCCCCTTGGCCTGATCGATCCACTCGCGAATCTGACGCTGGACGGGATCGGCGGAATGTAGCGAGACGACCTCGGCGATCTGCTTCCGTCTCTCTTCGGGAGACATCGCGCCGAAGCCCCGCCGACCTCGGTCGAATGGGTTCTCGACCGCCGGTTCGGTCAACTGGACGATGAATCGTTGTTTCTCCGGAGAGGGCCGGGAGATGGAGCGTTTCGCAGCCAAGGAACGATCCCCTCAGATCGATTCTGACGCAGGCTTCGGGTCGCACAGGTTCGATGATATGATAAGAACCTATCCCAGTAGATGTCCCTGTAGGGTGGGTGAAACCCACCAAGTCTTTCGGCGAATAGGCATTCGGTGGGTTTTACCCAGCCTACTGGGATAGGCTCTAAGTCGATCGCGTAGCAAACACAATCGCTGACGCGACAGACGGTCTGATCTTGACACCAGAAATCGGGAACGCTCGGGGTCGCATCGAGAGTTTTCCGGGGTTGGATCGGATTGCCGACGTCACGAGCGGCGGAGGTTCAGCTTGGTGGAGTTCATTCGTAGGTGGTCACGAGCCAGAAAGGTCCACCTGGCGCTTCGACGATTAAGACTCGCGACATCGGGCGCGACCCCGGAGGTCCGTTCGTCAGCCCTCCAGGCCCTCGAAAGCCTCGGCCCAGACGCCTTGCCGTCGCTCAGAAACGCCTGGAAGCCGAAGGACATCAAGAGGCTCCGCGCGGCAGCGCGCGGGCTCGGGATGCTCGGCACGCTAGCCGTACCGGATCTGCGTTCGCTGATGCAGGCCGCGACTTTGGCGGCTCGTGATGAGGCGATCCGGGCCCTCATCGATGTGCTACCGCGATCGTTCCACGCCCTGATCGACGCGAGGCAATGGGCGGAGGACATGGCCGAGACGATCGACTCGGCGTTTGAGTCGCCGGCCCCGGACTGGCTACCCGAGATTCAAGCAACATTGTCATGCGAGGAGGCCGGAGCAAGGCGGCTCGCGGCTCGATGTCTGCGGCATTTGGGTGGCCTCGCCGCGAGCGCTCTGTCGTCTCTCCTCTCCGATGACGACCCCGAGATTCGCCGCGAGGCTGCCCTCGGGCTCATCGCCCTGCCCGCGTTGGGAGGATGTGCGCCGGAGGCGGTCGGTAGGATCCTCCCATTCTACTCGGCCGACCCGGAGACGGCCGGCTCGCTGATCGAGGCGGGACTGGAGACCGAGAATCCGGCCTTCCTACCTCCCCTCCGAGCGGCCCTTGCGGGCGATGATCCCGGAGCCCGCCACCACGCCCTCTCTTGCCTCGGGAAACTGGGGACCGTGGCGGGGCCGGACCTGGCGTCTCTCTCGAGCGATCCGGATCTCAATTTTCGTCTGGAGGCGGCCCGTCATCTGGACGCCTTGCCCATCCTGGAGGAGGGTGTGTTGGAGGCGATCAGCCGTGCCCTGGAATCCTATTCCCTCGACGATGAGACAGCCCAACTCTTGATCGGGACGCTGGCCAGGAGAGCATGCGTCAGCGACCAAGAAGTCCGCTGGGTGACCGAGCGACCGTTCGAGGCAGCCCCCACGGGTCTGGAAGAATCACTGAGAATGCTGGATGGCGATCTTGTGGCCCGAACGGGGGCCCTTCTCTCCCTGGCCGAGGCGGGCTCAATCGTCCATCCCTTGCTCCTGGAGCGACTGGCCAGATTCGTTGAGGATCGCGATGAGGAGGGCATCCGAATCGCAGCCGACATCTTGCGAGAAGCTGGGGGCCACGCCGTCCGCGCCTACGACCCCGTCTTTTCTGGGATGCCAAGAGCCGGGTCGTACTCCTGGTCTTGGAAATCGCCGTGGGTAATCTAACACTCTTGGAACAGGGAACGATTCCCAGAAGTGTCGATGGCCAGGCCCTCCTGGCGCTGACCGACACACTACGATACCAACGCAAGACTTGGCACGCTGCTCTGAAGGCCCTCGAAGCAATCGGCCCGGTGGCCGTGCCTGATCTGGCGGAGGCCGCCTGGGGTTATGGCGATGATGTGATCAAGCGAGAGGCCATCGCCGTCCTGACCCGGTTGATGAGGACACCGAACATCGGGGCTCTGGCGACCCTGATCCGAGTGGCGATGGGACGAGTTGCACCGGCAAAGGTTTCAGGTCTTGCCGTACAGACACTCGCGACTCTAGACCAAGTCGCACCGTTGGCCTTGGGAGCAGTCTTTCGAGCATCGTTCAAGGACAAGAGCATGTCGCTCGAAGCCCTAGAAACGTTGGGTGTGAGGGCCATTTCCGTTCTCGAAGAAGGCTTTCTTAGCTACGACCTGGAGCAGAATTCGAAGATCGTTGCCATTCTGGGTCGAATCGGAGAGGCGGCCGTGCCCGTCCTCAATCGGCGACTCCGGGAGAAGGCACAGTCGATCTCGGGAACGGAAACGAAGGGGGATGAGAGGGAGCGAGCAAGAACCGAAGCGAAGGCGATCCTCGACGAGCTGGAGCGACTCGCCCAGTCAGAGGTTGCTCGCCAATCCGACGGCGAGTCGGCCACGCGGGAGAATTGGCCGGCGCTCGGCTCGCTCGGTCTAGCATCGTCGCTCGAGGCGGTCGAAGTGAGGGATCAAGCGAAATCCATCCTTCGCCGGCTCGGTCCCCCAGCAGCCCCCGCGTTCCTCTCCATGGCCCGAGCTCCTGTCTCAGACGAACAACACATGGCGGCTGCGGTCGGCCTCGTCCTCGCCGCGGGAGACGGATCAGAGCTGATCTCACTGATGAGATCGCGGGCCAAATCCAAATCACACGAACAACTCCATCTGTTCTTCGAGATGCTGGGCGACGCGGGGACCGAGGTCATTCCATTCGTCTCATGGGGTCTCGGGAGTAATCTGTGCTCAATTTGCAAGCAATTGCTCGGCCGCGACCTGGTAGCCGTGCTGATTCGTTACGAGGCTCCGACGTTCGTCCCGTCAAGGGACGAGGCCGACTCGCTGCTCGAGGAAGCGGTCTCCGCACTGGCAGCGAGCACCCGCGATGCCGGCCGGGACGCTCTCACCGACGCCTGGGAACGCGCCCCAGGACGTGTCCGCTCCGTGATCGAGAGAGCACTGAACGGAGGTGTCGTCCGTTCGCCCGACTGGTCGAAGAAGACACCGGTGCAATGGGCGACCGAGGCGCTCCAAGTGATCAAGGGTGAGGAGTCATGCCGGATGCTGCTCGAGGCGTTTCGTGCGGCTCGAGACGCGGATCGTCGCGAGATGATCCTGGCGACCAATCAACGTTTCACCGCCAGTGAACACCGCATCGAACTACTCAAGGAAGCCCTGAATCCGCTCTATGAACCGGAAGTCGTGCGTTCGGCTGCCATCGGCGTCAACGAACATCGCCTTGCCGACCTGGTGCTCGACGAGCTCAAGGAGGCCCTATGGGGACTCGATGCCGAAGTCTGCCGGCTGGCCGCCGTGGCCCTGGCGAATGGCCAAAAGGGGGCACCGGTCTTGATCCGGGAATGTCGCCAAGCTCTCCTGGAGCTGATCGACATCAGGAAGACGCTCTTCCGAGGGCGCGCACTACTTCAGATTGAACAGGGTCTATCGCGATCTGAATTCAGCGAAGGATCTGTCGCCCCCCTCCGCGACCTCCGAGATCGCCTGGTGGGCTCGGAAGAAGCGGCCCGCCGACTCATCGCACGACTGGCGCCGACCGATCAGGGAATCATCGAGCTCCTGGACCTGCGCGAGGTCACCGCCTTCGGCGATACGCTGAGACGCCTCAAAATGGCCGACTTCGCCGCGGAGGTCTTCGCCCTGCATGCAAGGCTTGTCGAAATCTCCGTGGACTGGGACGAGCTCCGGCCGAGTCTCGAGGATCGCCGACGCTCGCTATTACTCGACAGGTCAACCAAATTGGCGGGGGCTCGCGAGCGCTTCATCCTCTTCCATGACCACGGCGAACATCAACTCGCTTACGATACCTTGCGCGAGACCGAGCCCCCCGTCGAGTTGACGGACGAGGCCGACATCGAACGGTATCTCGACTGCCTCGGAGATCTCGGGCGAAAGGACGAGTACCGCCTACGATTTGAGACGCTCTCGGATCATCCCCATCGGCTTCACAAACGACGCGACGTCTCCTGGTTCGAGTTTTGTCGCTCTGCCGTCGCGGCAGTGGGTGGGATCGGGATCGGCAACGCCGCGGGGACTGTATTCGCCGGGACGGGATTCTGCATCAGCCCCTATTTGATGTTGACGTGCCGGCACGTATTGGAGGTCGGCGAGTCGCGTCGCCTGGTGGAGCGCGAGCAAGTCCGCGTGCTCTTCTCGGGGGACGATGCGGAAATCGCCTCGAATGGCCGGCGAGCTCCTCGGAAGGTCGTCACGATTCTCGACCTCTTCGAAGGTCAGTTTGACGCCATCCTGCTTCGGCTCGACCATCCCTCGCCGGCCTGGTTTCGGCTCGGTCATTCTCGCCTGGTTGAGCGGGGTGACGAGATCGCAGCCCTCGGCTTCTCGATGCCGAAACCAGGCGCAAGGTCGACCACAACCTCGAAATTCACGCTGGGATACTCTCCAACATCGAATCGATCACTCCATTCCTGGTCAACTCCATCAAGGTGGGAGTACAGGTCGGTCCGGGGATGAGCGGCGCCCCTGTAATCAACAATCTCGGCGAGGTGATCGCGATCTTGGCTCAAGCGAACGTACTGTCCGCCGGCGGGGCGCAGGTTGACATCGAGCGGCTCGCACTGCTCATCGACCCCGTGCGTGACCTGATTGATACCCGAAGAAGCCGGCAGGATCTGAGTTAGGGTGTAAGGAAGAGCTGATGCCCTCATCGGACTTACGCGGCCCGAGGGCCAGGGACATGATGGGAGATCCCCAACGCCCGCAGTCATGGGCGATCCGCGCCATCCATGGTTCCGGCAGCGAAATACGCCTGATCTCGCTTCTCCCAGTTGGAATACCCGAGCAGTTCGTACAACTCGGTGCGGGACTGCATCCGCCCGACCAGATCGCGCTGCGTCCCATGCGCTTGCAGCGTCTCAAGCACCTGCTCGGCGGAGCGCATGGCGGCGCGGAAGGCCGTGAGCGGATAGATCGCGGCCTTGTATCCCAGGGACGCCAGCTCGTCGAAGGGGATGAGCGGGCTGCGACCGAACTCGGTCATGTTCGCCAGGAGCGGAGCCGGGATCTCCCGGGCGAAGCGGGCGAACTCCTCGATCGACTCCAGCGCCTCCGGGAAGATCATGTCGGCGCCGGCGGCGAGGTACTCTCTGCGCGGTTGACGGCCGCGTCGAAGCCCTCGACGGTCCGTGCGTCGGTCCGGGCCACGATCACGAAATCCGGGTCGCGGCGGGCGGCGACGGCCGCGCGGATCTTGGACGCCATAGAAGCCGGATCGACTAGTCCCTTGCCGGATAGGTGGCCGCATCGCTTGGGCAAGACCTGGTCTTCCAGGTGCAGGCCGGCGACCCCGGCCTCCTCGTAGAGATGGATGGTGCGCTCGACGTGGATCGCCTCGCCGAAACCCGTATCGGCGTCGCAGAGGACCGGCAGCGCGGTCGCGCGGGCCAAGACCGCCGCCTGTTCGGCGAACTCGGTCTGCGAGAGAAGGCCGATGTCCGGCAGGCCGGCCCAGCCGGCCGAGAGGGCGCCGCCGGAGAGATATACAGCCTGGAAACCCAGCCGCTCGGCCATCTTCGCGACCAATGCATTGAACGCGCCCGGGATCATGATCGGACCGGCCGTCCAGGCGGCGCGCAATCGGGCTCCTGGTGTCAACATGCGGCGTTACTCCTCGTGTTGGCGGCCACGGCCACCGGGTTCACGTCGAATATTGTAGCATGACCGTCGCGATCCACCGGCATCCCGCCTTCGCGGATCCTCAATCCTGGATAGGTAAGGTGACGGACTGGACCGGGCGAGTACAATAGGTGTAAGAGGAGCATCGTATCAGCGATTGTCCGGGCAGGACGGGTGGGTGAAACCCACCGAGAATCGGCCGGATTCCGGTGGGTTTCACCCACCCTACAAAGGGCAGAGAATGTGCGCTCGGCGTGACAACCTCGCGGTCAGGAATCGATCATGAATGAAGAACTCTCGAAGATCGAAGAAGCGATCCAGGCCCTGAAAGAGGGGCGGATCATCATCGTCGTGGACGACGAGGATCGGGAGAACGAAGGCGACTTCATCGCGGCGGCGGACAAGGTGACTCCCGAGACGGTCGAGTTCATGATCACGCATGGGCGGGGGCAGTTGTGTATGCCCATCATGCCCGATATCGCGGCGCGTCTCCAGCTCAACCCGATGGTCGATCACAACACGGCCCCGCACCAGACCCCGTTCACGGTCCCGGTGGATCACCGGTCGTGTCGCACGGGGATCAGCGCCGAGGAGCGGGCGCGGACGATCCGGGCCATCATCGACCCTGCCACGAAGCCCGACGAGCTGGTCCGACCGGGTCATCTCTTCCCCCTGGTGGCCAAGGAGGGCGGCGTGCTCCGACGCGCCGGGCATACCGAGGCGACCGTGGACCTCGCCCGACTGGCCGGCCTGACGCCCTCCGGCATCCTCTGCGAGATCACCCATGGCACCAAGATGGCCGGACTCGAGCGGCTCCACGAGATCGCCCGCGAGCACGGGCTGCCGATCGTCTCGATCGAGGCCCTGATCAAGTATCGACGCCTCCGCGAGAAGCTGGTGGAGCGCGTCGCCGAGGCGGACCTGCCGACCGTCTACGGGCGCGGCCGGATCATCGGCTATCGCGTGCAGCACGAGCCGGGCAATGAGCCGGTCGCGATCGTCATGGGCGACATGGGATCGGTCGAGGCGCCCCTGGTGCGGCTCCACTCCTCCTGCTTCACGGGCGACCTGCTCGATTCGTTGCGGTGCGACTGCGGCGACCAGCTCCGCATGGCCCTGGAGATGATCGGCTCCGAGGGCGTCGGGGCGCTCATCTACCTGCCGCAGGAGGGTCGGGGCATCGGCCTGATCGAGAAAATTCGCGCGTACAATCTCCAGGATGAAGGGCTCGATACCGTCGAGGCGAACACGGCCCTCGGCTACCGCGCCGACCCGCGCGACTATGGGATCGGCCTCCAGATCCTCAAGGATCTGGGCCTCACCCGCGTCCGGCTCTTGACGAACAACCCGAAGAAGACCGACGCGTTCGTCTATTACGGCTACGACCTGAAGGTCGTCGATCAGGTCCCGATCATCGCACCCGATCGGGCCGAACGGCGCGACTATCTCGACGCCAAGCGGGATAAGATGGGGCACCTCCTGCCGGCACGCGCCTGCTGCGACAACGGGCACGATCCGGGCGCCGATGGCTCGACGTGAGTCGCGACCGGGCCATACAATACCATCTTTCCTCCTCGCCGGCGGGTGGGCGGATCTCGTGCCCCGTCGCGATCATCGGCCGGCTTCCCCTGTTACTGCGAAGGGACATCCATGTTCTTCGATCGGATGGTGAGGCCGCGTCCGCGATGGGCGTTGGGTTTGGGCCTGGCGCTGGTCGTGGTGCTCGGCCCGGCCGGATCGGGTTCGGGACAGGATGCCAGGTCGAAGGCCCCGCGCCCGGACGATCCCGCGGCGAGGGCACTCCTGGAACAGGTCTCGAAGGCGTACCGCTCGCTGTCGTCCTACTCCGACCAGGGGGAGTTCGCGATCGCGATGACGCTCGGGGGCAAGGTCCACAAGCAGGTCCGGCCACTGAAGCTTGCCTTCGCGCGGCCGAACAAGGTGGACCTCGACGCCGGGGTGGCCCGGCTCACGAGCGACGGAAAGACCATGACCGAGGTCGTCGAGTCCCTGAAGCGATACGCGACGGCCCCGGCGCCCGAGGCGATCGGCATCAACACGTTCCGCGAAGGGCCCATCGGTGCGGTGCTGTTCGGCGGGCCGACCGCGGCACCGATGTCCGTCTTCCTGAGCCTGTTGACCGGCACGAATCCGGACGTCCTGGTCGACCAGATGGGCGGCTCGATCCGGCGCGCCCCCGCGACCGTCGGCGGCAAGGCCGACGAGGCGGCCGTCCTGATCGACCTGGTGGAAGGGCCCGACCTCCTGCTGAAGGTCGATCCGTCCACCAAGCTGCTCACCGCCATCGACCTCAAGATCGACCCCAAGGAGCTGGCCCGGAGTGCCCCGCCCGGCCAGACCTTATCGATCGAACAGTTCGGCTGGACCGCCGGCACCGTCTCGACCCTGCCAATCAAGGATCAGGCGTTCGCGTTCGCGCCGCCGAAGGGGTTCACCCTCGTCGAATCCCTCAAGGATCAGCCCGGAGCCGGCCAGGCCCCTAAGCACGCCATCGAGGAAAAGATCGGCAAGCCCGCCCCCGAATTCTCGCTCACCCTGCTCGAAGGGCCGGGGAAGACCCGGACCGTGACGAAGGCCGAGCTCGCCGGCAAGGTCGTCCTGATCGATTTCTGGGCCACCTGGTGCGGCCCTTGCCTGATCGAGCTGCCGGAGATCCAGAAGTTGATCGAGTCCTACGCCGCGACCAAGAAAGAGGTCGTGATCGTCGCCCTCAGCCAGGATTCCGAGCCGGCCGAACTCTCGGAGGTCCGCAAGCGGGTCGAGAAGACCCTGGATGAGAAGAAGATCAAGCTGACCGGCGGCACCGTCGGCCAGATCGCGCTGGATCCGAGCAACTCGGTCGGCAACGCGTTCGAGGTCGAGGGCTATCCCACGCTCGTCATCCTCGACGGCAAGGGGATCGTCCAGTCGGCGCACGTCGGCTATAACCCCGACACCGCCGAGCCGCTCCACAAGTCGCTTGCCAAGGAGATCGATGCGCTACTGGAGGGCAAGTCGCTGGCCGTTCCCAAGGGGGGTGTCGAGAAGAAGCCGGGCGGCTGAAGAAGAATCGATACGTAGGGCGTACCGCGAGGAAATCGGGTCCGATCTGGTGGTCATCGACAAGGACACGCCCGCGAAGACCCGTCGAGCCGCGAACGAGCCCCAAGAAGACCGCGCGGCCTTCATCATGCGGGGGACCACCCCTCAAGGGCGTCTTCAAACCCCTGAACGCGGGGAGCCTGGGGGAAATCGTGCTGGGCCGCGCTTCGACCCCCTGATCGCACTCGACGAAGATCCGAGCGAGGCCGTTCGGCCTCCCGGGGAATGCCGCCGACTTGTGCATGCGACAGCCATTATTATCTGACGGCTGCCTATTCTGCCCCGGCCGGGTCGTGTAGGATGCCGAAAGGAATAACGCCTGGCTGACACTCCCATCAATGGAGACGCCGGACGCATGAGGTCTAATCCGAGTCAAGTCGGCGGAAAGACCGATGGTCCGGGGGAGCGGAGAGAGCCGTTACTTCGTTGGCAATGGGGCCTTCGTGTCCTGGGCCTGGCAAAGATCTTCGAAGCGGTCCTGGAGATCCTCGTGATCTTCGGTTCACTCTGGTTCACGGTCCGAATCGGCGAGCCCGGTATCCGACGTGCGATGGAGAGCCCGCGGTTCGTGGCCTATCTCATCGAACGGTTCCTCGTCCTACCGGCCTTGGTTGCCCTGTCCGTCTGGGTCGCGAGGGACGTATTGCGCAGCGAGGCCGCCTAGTCCTCGTTCAGTTGATCCAATCGGCCCTGGTCGCCTTCTGGGCCCTGCATAGCGTCTTCCGTGATTCGAGTCTCCTCCTGGAATCGATCGAGTTTCTCGACGAGTATTTCTTCTCATCATCGATCGAGATTGCCTATTATCTGGCGAAGTTCGGCTCGGGACTCATCAACACGGCAGTCGTCCTGTTCCTGTGGCTACGGGGCGGTCTAGCATCGGCGGGCGAGGCAGAGATCGTCGCGAATCCGGCTGGACGCCGGTTCGGATTCGGCGGCTACCTGCTCGCGCTCGCGGCCGCTCCCTTTCTCATCTTCGGGACGGTGGTGACCGTGCATTGGTTACTATCAATAGTATTCGTTAATGTATAAATAAGACTTCGGGAACCGGAATGTGGGCGTCCGCCCTCCCAAGCGTTGATCTTGGTCGAAGCAGGCACCTCTCTGTGTTACGGATCGAGTCATTTCCAAGAAAGGGGATACGATGGCACTTCAATACGGAGTGGTCAAATGCAAGGTGTCGGGCGACCCGGACTTGCCCGAGCCGCGAGCGCGGGGAGACGGAGTACCACGTCTATGTCGAGCTCGATGTGGCGTCGGACGGGGGTACGGAGCGGTGGCAGGCCGCGATCAACGTCGGGACGGATGACCCGAATGACACGCTCAAGTATCGACTCGTCTCCGACTACCACCACGCGGTCCTGGGCATGATCTCGGCGGCGGCGCCCGGCTTCCAGGACCTGACCGATGTTCAACGCCCTGCCGGCGCTCGACTTCCTCCGCAGCGATGTCCTCAGCAACACCGGGTCATGGATTGACAGCGGGGTCATGGACGGATCCGGCGATCAGGAGCCCACGCCGAGCGTGATCGCTCTCCTCCAGCAGGCGAGGACGAACAGTCTAGATATCTACATCTTCGGCCACGCCTACACCGACGGCGGCCTGGGCATCCACGACATCCACATGAACCAGGGCTCGACCGGCTCGTTCTTGAACGATGCCCGGGACAGGAACAAGGACCACAACGTGATCTGGCAAGACGGGGCGATCCTGGTCGATTTCGGCAACGGCCAGTGGACCGGATACTTCGGCGCGTTCGCCGAGCAGATGGTCCCCACCGACGACCTCGGCAACCCGATCGAGGGCAGCCATCCGATCGGGGACTCGGATCCGGGCAGCCTGGTCGGTCAGTAATGCCTCGAACCCGACGGCTCGACAAAACGTGACGGACCAGGGTCGCGCCGGGACCGTCCCCTGGCGCGGCCGCTGGCCGCGCCCTACCAGGGATCGCGGATCGGAGGTCACGGGACCGTCCGGAGAATGCGGTCTGGATCGTGGTACGTCCCCGAATGGGGGTCGCGGCGCCGGTACTTGACGGCTTCGCCGCGACTATGTTCGGATGGATTTTCACACGGTGATCGGTCTCGCGAGATTCAGAACTGACGGAGTTTACCATGAACCTGCGGCGGAAGGTCGGCTTATCGCGGATCGGCATCGTGTCGTTGGCGGTCCTTTCGGCCTTGACGATACCGTCCCGCGCCGGCGGGCAGGCGCCCGCGGCCGCGAAGGCCAACGGTACCACGCAGGGGGCCGACTGGACCATGGCCCTGCAAGCGGATGCCACTGTGCAGATCTTTTACAAGGGCGTGCAGGTCGTCTCGTGCTCGCATGTGTACTGGGGTCCGAAGGGCTGGACCTGGTCGGGGTCGAACTTCAACATGCAGACGCGTGCCAACGGGCAGTCGTCGATCGTCGGGACCATCCCCGGCCTGAGGGTGAAGGTGAACGGACGCGCCACGTGGGCCTCCGCCGATCGACTCGTGATGGACTTCGAATTCCAGGCGGCCGAGAATCTCAGCGAATTGATCGGCGGGGGCCTGCACTGGAGCCTGAAACTCGACTCGCCGTCATTGGGAGGGAAGATTCCGGACCCTGTGCTGCTCCCCGATCACTCCGGGTGGACCTGGCCGACCGGACCCGAGCAGGCCCTCACCGTCCGCTTCGAGCCCGCCATCGCCAAGGTCTACCTGGAGAAAAATCAGAAGTCGGAGATCCGGACGTTCTACTTCGCGGATTACCTCAAGGCGGGGAAGAGCCGAGTCCGGATGACGATCCAACTCCCCGAAGGCGGCCGCCGCGTCCCCACGATGAGCGAGCGCTATGGCCCGACCGATACCAAGCGATGGTTCCGCGGCGCCTTGGCCTGGAACGCGTCACCGGTCGATCTCAGCTTCCTCAACCGCGATGACAAGCCCGCCGGCGGGCGCGGTTTCATCCGGGCGGAGGGCGACCAGTTCGTCCGAGGCGACGGTACCCCCATACGCTTCTGGGGTGCCAATATCGTCGCCAATACCTTGTTCTCGACCCCCCGGCAGAACGCCGTGGCCCAGGCGCACCGGATGGCCCAGCTCGGCTATAACTTGATGCGCGTCCACCATCACGACGCGGACTTTGTCAATCCGAATATCTTCGACCCTCGCTTTAAGGACTCGCGACACCTCAACGCCGCGTCCCTCGAGAGCCTCGACTGGTGGATCAAGTGCCTCAAGGATGAGGGCATCTATATATGGCTAGATATGTATGTCGCACGCCTGGTAAGGCCGGGGGATGGCATTACCCTGGGACGCGACGAGGTCATGGGGTCCGTTTTCAAGGGTTACTCCTACTACAACGGGCAGCTCCAGGATCTGATGAAGGAGTTCCAGCACAACTACCTGAACCACCTGAACCCTTATACCGGGCTGCGGTACAAGGACGATCCGGCCGTGATGGGAGTCCTGATCTCCAACGAGGACGACCTCACCGTTCATGGGGGCTCGATGATGCTGCCGGACTTCAAGCGCTTCGTACACAATGCCATCTGGGACAAAGACTACAAGGCTTTCGCCCGTCTCCACGGGCTGTCCGAGCGCGAGGTCTACCAGACCTGGATGCCGGGCGCCAGCAAGCTTTACCTCAACGACGCCGAGCACAGGTTCAACGAGATCATGATCGGCGACCTGAGAAGCCTCGGCGTGAAGGTGCCGATCGCGACGACCAATTTCTGGGGAGTTAACCCGATCTCGTCGCTGCCCTCGCTAACCGATGGAGACGTGATCGATGTCCACTCCTACGGCAAGAGCGAGGCGATGGACGGCAACCCTCGCTTCCAGGCGAATTACATCTCGACGATCGCTGGGGGTCAGGTCCACGGCAAGCCGTTGAGCATCACCGAATGGAATGTCGAGTATCCGCAGGTGGACCGTTTCACGGCGCCGCTTTACGTCGCGAGCATCGCGGCCTTGCAAGGTTGGGATGCGCCGATGCTCTTCACCTACTCGATGAGCCCCCTGAAGGCCTCCGACATCCATCCCGAGACCTGGTCGACCTTCCATGATCCGGCCTTGTCGGGGGTGATGCCCGCCGCGGCGCTGGCCTATCGCCAGGGCCATGTCAGCCCGGCCAGGACGACCTATTGCCTGATGCTCGAAGCGGGCCAGTTCTTCGGCCGCGTCGTGAATGCCGAGACGTCGCCGACGATCCGGACGCTGGCCGAGCAGAGCAAGCTGACCATCGGCCTTCCCCGGTCGAAAGAACTCCCGTGGCTCAAGCCCACGAGGCCTTCGGAAGGCTCGGTCATCATCACCGACCCGGATCACGACTACATCCCCGAGGGGCAGTCTTACGTCCGATCGGATACCGACGAACTGACCCGAGACTGGGAGCGGGGGATCCAGACGATCGACACACCCAAGACGCAATCGGTCAGCGGCTGGATCGGCGGAAAGTCGCTGAAGACGCGCGACGCGACCTTCGCAACGTCCACGAAGAAGGCCGTCATCGCCCTCTCCAGCGCCGACTCACGGCCCCTGAATACCTCGCGCTTCATCATGATCACGGCCGTGGCGCGGGTGGTCCCTTCGCCGGGAAATCAGATGCCTTTCCTCTCGGAACCGGTCCTGACCACGATCTCCTTGCGGACCCAGAACGCCGGTATGACGCTCCTGGCGCTCGATATGCGGGGTCATGTCGTGGGGAGCTCCAACCCGCAGCGCGAGGGCGATGTCTTGACCTTCCGCTTGCCCTTCGGCGGGGGGACTCACTGGTATGTCCTCAGGTCCACCGAGCCGGCGGATTCGCGGAAGGCGTCCGTCAAATCGGAGTGACCCTCCTAACGAGCTGTGCCCGCCAAGCTCGATCAGTCCTCGACGAGTTTTCTCGTTTTGTTGGATCTACCGGCCGATTCGCCGCAGTAATAGAAGGGAAGTTGAAGGCGAACCGACGGGAGGCAGGATCATGGCGGGCGGGAGTCGCGGCGCGGCCTTGCGGGAGATTCATCGCGTCTTCGATCAGGGGACCCTCGCGGGCCTGAGCGAGGGACAGCTCCTGGAACGATTCGCCACCCGGTTCGACGAGTCGGCATTCGAGTTGATCCTCGCGCGGTACGGGCCGATGGTCCTGGGCGTTTGCCGTCGATACTTGCACGATTCGCACGATGTCGAGGACGCCTTCCAGGCGACCTTCCTCATCCTCGTCCGGAAGGCCGGTTCGCTCAGAGCTTGTGAAAGAATCCCTAATCGTCTCGAAAAACATTGACATATCATAAAAAACTTGCTATACTGTCTCCATGAACACTCCAAGCGATCGCAGTGCGTCCCGGCTCGACCAGCCGCTGCTCTTCGAGACGCCGGCTGATGACGACAAGACCGCACCACCCATCGACCCACCGGTCCTCTTGGGACGACCGCGGCTCCGCACCGCCAACCGCGACCAGATCGTCTTCCGAGCCGCCGCGCTGGATCAAGTGATCCCACACGATCATCCCGCTCGGATGGTCTGGGACTACGTCGTGGGTTTGGACCTCAGTCCCCTGTACCAAGCGATCAAGGCCGTTGAGGGACACCCGGGGCGGCCTCCCATCGATCCCAAGATCCTCATGGCCCTTTGGCTCTACGCCACCCTCGACGGTGTCGGCAGTGCACGTCAGCTCAATGAACTCTGCCACGGCCACGATCCCTACAAATGGATCCTCGGGGATGTCACGATCAATTATCACACCCTGGCCGATTTCCGCACCGACCATGGCGAACTGCTCGACCAGTTGCTGACCCGGAGCGTCGCGGTCTTGTTGGCCGAGGGATTGGTCGATCTCAACCGAGTGGCGCAAGACGGTATGCGAGTGCGTGCCAGCGCCGGCGCCGCGTCGTTTCGCCGGCGTCTCACCCTGGAGGAAGCCCTCGCCGAAGCCGAGGCCCAAGTCCAGGCCTTGCGGACGGAACTGGAGGACGATCCCGCGGCCGGCAATCGCCGGCAACAAAAGGCCCGGGAACGCGCCGCCCGAGAGCGTGCCGAGCGGATCAAGGGGGCGTTGGATCGGCTGCCGGAACTGGAGGCCAAGAAGAAGCCCGAGGATCGCGCGAAGGCGCGCTGTTCGACCACCGACGCAGAAGCTACGGTGATGAAGATGGCCGACGGTGGCTTTCGCCCGGCGTACAACCTTCAGTTCAGTACGGCCACCGACAGTCAGATCATCGTGGGAGTGGACGTCGTGACCATCGGCAGCGACGCGGGCCAGATGGCTCCGATGGTCGAGCAAATCGAGTCGCGGCATGACCAGAGGCCCAAGGACGTGCTGGTCGATGGCGGCTATGCCCAACATGAGCAGATCGAGGCGGTCAGCGCCCCCGAGATCGGTTGCACGGTGTACGCACCGGTGCCGGCACCGAAGGATCCCCAGGTGGACCGATACGCCCCCAAGCCTGATGACGGTCCTGCGGTGGCGGCTTGGCGGCAGCGCATGGCCAGCGCCGAGGCCAAGACCATTTACAAGGAACGAGCCGCGACGGCGGAGTGTGTCAATGCCCAGGCGCGGAATCGAGGTTTGTACCAGTTGAGGGTTCGGGGCCGGCTCAAGGCCAGGGCGATCGCCTTGTGGTACGCCTTGGCACATAATTTGATGCGAGCGGTGAGTTTGCGCCGCAGCGTCCGGAGTGCGCGCCGCGGCGGTGACGGGCTGAAACGGGGCCGAAACCGGCCCCGAACGGTCTGCGTAGGCCGTACAGACGGCCCCCAAGGCGTTGCCAGACCCTTCTCGGGGTCAAGAACCGAGAATCAGGGGATGGTAGGTGCGGTAGAGAAGGCATCGTACGGTTCAAGCGACTCGAATCTCGGAAGTGGCCACGGTCGAATTCCTTCACAGGCTCTCAGAGAACGGGAGCTGCTCGGACACTGGCTCTACGGCGTGGCTTATCGCGTCGCGGCCCGTGCGCGGGCCCATGCGTCACGGAGGCGGACGAGGGGCGATGAGGTCGTTGACGATCCTGGCGACATCGTGGATCCCTCCCGGGAAGCCGATTGGCGCGATCTCGGTCCGGTCCTCGACGCCGAGGTCGATCGGCTCCCCGAGCGGTTCCGGGCTCCCATCATCCTCTGCCTGATTGAGGATCGCACGCATGAGGAGGCGGCTCGCGCGCTGGGCTGGCCGGTAGGGACGGTCAAGAGCCGGCTGGCGCGAGGACGAGAGCGGCTGCGTACACGATTGACCCGGCTGGGCCTCGCGCCCTCGGCCGCGTTGCTGGGCTTTGCAATCGCTGCCGATCCGGTCCGGGCGGCCGTCCCGCCCCTGCTTTCTCATGGCACACTCCAGGCCGCGCGACGGATCGCCGCCGGACAGGCCGTCGCCGGAGTTGCATCGGCGACATCCGCCAGTACGCTCGCCCGGGGCGTGCTCAGGTCGCTGGCCCTGGCCAAGCTCAAGACGGCAATGCTCTTCCTGATCACGATCGCCGCGATCGCCGCGGCCGGTTTCGTCCGGGTCACGCCCGGTCCTGCGCCTGAACTCGTCCAAGCCCGAGCGCGTCGCCGTCGTTCCGCCCGAACCGGCGTCTCGATCTCTGGACCTCCGGGTCGTCGATGCCCGGACCAAGCAGCCGATCGCCGGCGCGAGCGTGTTCGTCGATCGCAGGGCCCCCGATCGCGCCACCACCGACGCCCAAGGGCATTGCACGCTCGCCGTCAAGGACATCCCGCCCCTCCACGAAGGCACGATCTCGGTGTGGAAGGACGGCTTCGCCCCCTTGAGCATCCATTTTACGCATGAAGATGTCATCGGCGAGACCTTCACGAGCTACAAGGCCGAGCTCGATCCGGCCGGGGTGATGGGCGGGATTGTCCGGGACGAGCAAGGGCATCCGATCGCCGGTGCCTTGCTCTGGGTCTGGCTCAGGCAGTTCTCGGCCGAGGTACGGAGCGATCGAGAGGCGGTCGATATCGGGGTGTCCGACCCGATCAGGACCGACGCGGAGGGCCGATGGCGACTGGAGATGTTGCCCATCTCCTTCCGAGATACCGACTCCATCGGGTTCAAGCTGACCCATCCCGATTACGTGAGCGACATCGGCGGACCGTCGAGGCCCGTGCCCGCGCTGAAGGAGCTCCGAAGCCAGTCGGCCGTCTTGGTCATGTCCAGGGGCGTTCCCGTGCGCGGGATGGTGCTCGATCCCGAGGGCAAGCCGGTCAAGGACGCCCGGGTCAGCCTGGCATTGACGCCGAGGGACCGGTACGAGCGATACACGACGAAGACCGACGAAGCCGGCCGATTCACCTTCCACACCCGACCTGGAAAGCAGGCGATCTGCGTCCAGGCCGATCGGTTCGCGCCGGCACTCGAGGAGATCGTCGCCGGCCCCGACATGAAGCCGACGACGATCCGACTCCAGCCAGGTCGGACGATCAAGGGCCGCGCGGTGGACAGCCAGGACCAGCCGGTCGCGGGAGCCAGGATCGGCGTCGCACGATGGCGGGACCGTGACGTCCTCGACTGGGAAGAAGAGACCGACACCCAGGGCCGATTCCGATGGGCAAACGCCCCGTCGGACAAGGTAAACCTGATCGCCCGGTTGCCAGGTCGTGAGCCGAAGGAGATCGTGGTTTCGGCCGATTCCGACCCGTCTGAACTCGTCATCGTGACGAAAACGACGCTGAGGGTCCGAGGTAGCGTCGTCAACGCGGCCACGGGCCGGCCCGTGCCGCGGTTCCGCGCGATTCCCGGGTGCTCGATAGGCTGCCCGGCAACCGCGAGCGGACTCGATGGCCTTACGAGGGAGCGCGGACCTTCGACGAGGGTCGTTTCGAGATCGACTTCAGTCCCTATGAGTCGACCGGGACGTTCACGCGATACCTCCGCATCGAAGCCGAGGGTTATGCCCGGGCGATCTCGCAAGCGTATCATGCCGACGACGGGAACAAGACGTGGGACGTTCGACTGACGGCCGGTCCGGGGGTAACCGGAGTCGTTCGCCTTCCGGACGGCGCTCCCGCGGCCGGGGCGGAAGTGATCCTGGTGACACGATCCGATGACGCCAAGCTACGCAACGGCCGCCTCGATCTCTCGCGATCGCACGCGGATCGGAGGCATACCGACCCCAATGGTCGGTTCTGGTTCGCCAGGCCCGACGAGCCGTTCTTGGTGGCGGTCCTGTCGGATCAAGGGATCGCGATCCGTACGGCGGACGAGATCGCCGCGAGCCCCGACGTGTCGCTCCAGCCGTGGGGCCGCATCGAGGGCACGTTGCTCGTCGGTCCTCGGCCGAGTGCTGGCGAGGTGGTCGCGGCGTCCTCGACATACGCCCGGGCGGGAGGCGCTCGGCTGACATTCCGGTATGAAGCGCAGACTGATGATCAGGGACGATTTGTCCTGGATCGGGTGTTGCCCGGCGGCCTCACCCTTAGACACAACCTCGGATTCCATCAGGGAATGCCGATCACCGACACTCATCTGACCCACGTCCAGGTCGAGGCGGGCCGCGTCCTCGCGGTCGCGGTCGGCGCGACCGGCCGGCCCGTCGTGGGGCGATTGGTCCTGCCCCCGGATTCGGGGCCGCTAGTCCGCCTCGCCTCGGGCTGGTGTTATCTGATCCGCGACCTGCCGCCGCCCTATCCCGAGGAGTATCGCGGTTGGGATGGCGCTCGCAAGATGGACTGGTGGGCCGAATTCCACCAGACCGAGGCGGGCCGGGCTTACTCCCGTCAATCGCGGACTTATGCCGTCGTGGTCGGCGAAGACGGCTCGTTCAGAATCGAAAATGTCGATCCCGGCTCTTACAAGCTCAATCTCGTGGTCCCGAACATCCAGATCGGAGAGCAGGGGACCGTGTGGCGAAGACTGTTCGGCAGGGTTGAACGCAAGTTGATCGTGCCGGATATCGCGGGCGCGAGGAGCGACGAGCCGCTCTACCTGGGTCGAATCGAATTGACGCTCGTTAATAAGACCAAGCTGGAAGTCGGCGATCTCGCCGCGACGTTCACGGTCAAGACGCTCGACGGAAAGCCCTTGCGCCTGCTCGCATACCGGGGAAAGTATGTGCTGGTCGAGTTCTGGACGACCTGGTCCGGCCGCTGCCTGGACGAGATGCCCGACCTCAAGGCGGTCTTCAAGGAATTCGGGGCAGACCCCCGGTTCGTCATGATCGGCTTGAACCTGGACGAGGACCCCGAAGTCCCCAGGCATTTCGCCGAGGCGAACGGCCTCGCATGGATCCAGGGGCACCTCCCGGCCGAGTCGCTCTCGGCCGATTACGGAGTGATGTCGCTCCCGAAGATCGTCCTGATCGGCCCCGATGGTAAAGTGGTCGCGACGGACCTCGGCGGTGACCGGATCAAACAGGCCGTCGCGAAGGCGCTGGGACGTTGACTCCGGCCAGGAGAATGCTTCGCATCAACGAGCGTCCGCGATCGCGAGATAACGCTTCCAGAGTCTGCTGATCTGTCGCAGGTGGCTCATGTGGTCGGCGCCTTCGGTCCCGGCGAAGCCGAGGACGACGAAGCGGCCCTTGGAGAAGGCTCGCGTCTGGATCCAGGCGTCGGTCCAGGCGACTTTCGCGGGCTCGGCCTTGCCGCCCACGGCATCGATCAGGAAGTCGGCGGTCTCGGCCGTGCTGGCGTAGCCCGGCGGCACGAGGGCCGAGTGGGTCAGCAGGAACCCCTTGCGGCCGTCGGCGGCTTCGAGGGCGAAGCGGCGGAAGCCGTCCATCAACGCTGCGTTGACGCGGTGATCCTTCGGGTCGCCGGTGTAGCCGCAATAGATCGAGTCGGCCATGATCAGGCCGTCGATCCGGGCGAAATGCTCGGGAACCTTCAGCATGGCACGGACGCCGCCGAACCCGGCGCTGAAGGAGCTCACGACCACGCGGCCGATCTTCGGGTCATCGGCGACCTTCAAGTCCTTGAGCGCCGATCGGGCCGCGTCGAGCAGCCGGGGGAAGAGCTTCGGGTCCGAGAATGGCTCGGAGTAGACACGCGAGAGCCCCTTGCGGTTGAACGCGATGAGCACGGCCGGCCAATGAGCATCGACGAGGCCCGATTCGAGGACCGAAGTTGCGCCGTGCAGGTGCAGGACGACGTCCACCACACCGCCAGGTCCGGGCCGGTAGCCCTCGGGGACGAACAGCGTCGCGCCCTCGATCTCGAGGCCGGCGCGTTGGCCCGTGGGAGGCTCGGGCGCTGGCCGGCGAGGGTGATCATGATGCAGAGGGTCAGGCAGATCGCGTTTATGGTCGCTCCGGGGGAGATGATGCCGAGCATCGATCGTTGCGTAACGTCCGGGAGTCCTTTCTCGATGCTTCGCGCCGAACGCCAGCGGGTGACCACGATCTTGAGCCCGTGGTTCGGACGGGGCGCAGCCCTCAAGTCTCGCACGTGTGTGCGATCGGCGCGCCCGTCAGATCGGGCTCACGCCCGAGGTTGGAGGACTTGCGTCCCGTCCGAGCCACGCACTCACGTGCGTGGTCACAGGCTGCAATATTACTCCAAACGGGCAATTCCCGCTGCCTGGTCGAGAAGCCATAATGGTGAACCCTGGCCGCCGGGCGAAATCCGTCCTCGACGACTTTCGGCAGTAGGTCCTCTCCTTCATTTACTCGCGCAACGGAGTCCTTGATGATGATCGTCACTGTATCCCCCAAGGCGAGAAGGCTGGCAACGATCGCGGTCCTGATGGGCACGCTCGGAATAGCCTGGGCGGCGCTGGCACAGGAACGACCGGGCGAGATTGGCGCCGTATCAGACCGTCCCGGCGGTATGGCCGCCTCCAGGGCCGACTTGCTGGCGATGACTCCCCTCTGGAAGGGGGATCGCTATCCCGACGGGCGGCCCAAGGCTCCAGAAGGTCTCCTCAAGCGCCTCAAGGCGATCTCGATCGAGGAGGCGTGGGACGTGCTCCGCAAGCGCGGATATGAGAACCAGTTTGCTTCGGGCTGGCAGATGATCCACCCGGACCGGCCGTTCGTCGGGCGGGCGCTGACCGCCGCATACCTCCCCGGCCGGCCCGACCTTGTCGATCACGTCACGCGGACCGGCAAGGCGGAAGCCCGGATCGGCCCCTCGAACTCCTGGCCGATCGACATGCTCCGGGAGGGCGACGTCTACATCGCCGACGGGTGCGGCAAGGTCGCCGACGGGACGCTCATCGGCGATAACCTGGGAAACGCCATCTACGCCAAGACCCACACCGGCGTCGTCTTCGATGCCGGCGCGCGCGACCTCGACGGACTCGAGAAGATCGAAGGTTTCAACGCCTTCGTCCGCGGCTGGGATCCGTCGTTCCTGAAGAACATGGTGCTCTCGTCGATCAACCGGCCGATCCGGATCGGCGCCGTGACGGTCCTGCCGGGCGACGTCATCCTGGCGCGCCGCGAGGGCGTGATCGTCATCCCGCCGCACCTCGTCGAGGAGGTCGTCGTCACGGCCGAGATCGTCGCCCTCAAAGATGAATTCGGGCACCTTCGATTGCGCGCGGGCGTCTACACCCCCGGACAGATCGACGTGCCCTGGACCGAGCCGATCAAGGCCGACTTCTTCAAGTGGCTCGAGTCGCGACCCGAGAAGCCGCCGATCTCGAACCAGGAGATCGAGAAGCATCTCTGATCGGGATTCGCCGGGGGATCCTAAGCCCTGGAAAGGATCTCGCGGATGCGACGGCCGACGATCTCGTCCTCGCCGGGCTCCATCATCCAGACGCCGATCACGAGCGGATGCCTCGCCCCGGGGGCGAGCTCGATGCTGGGCTTGCCCTCGCGGAGCTTCTTGACCATCTCCGCCCCGCTGAGCTTCCGCGCCTGGGTATCCCATCGGATGTGCAAGTGCGGCACGGCGTTGGCGATCGAGGGGACGCGCACCTCGGTTGTGACGTCCTTGAACTCCTTCAACAACTCCGCGATCCGACGGCAACGGGCCTCCCACTCCTTCCATTCGGCGGCGTGATCGAGTTTCAAGTAGGTCTCGAGGGCCACCAGCATGCCGATGATCTCCTCTTTGTTAACCTTGTTGGTCCGGCAGAGCGTGTCGCCGTTCGGGCTATTATTGAGCCGGGCCGCCTCGATCAGGTCCTTCCGGCCCAGGAGCAGGCCGGTGGACTGCGGCCCGCGCAGGCCCTTGCCGCCGGAGAATCCCACGAGGTCGAAGCCCATCTTGGTGTACTTCCAGAGGTTCTCGACCGGAGGGACGTCCGCGGCGGCATCCATCAGCGTCGGCACGTTGTGCTGCTTGCCGATCGCGACGAACTCCTCGTGATGGATCTTGCCCCTGGGATCGGCCGAGTTGAGGAAGAACATCATCGCCGTCTTCTCGCCGATGGCCTTCTCCACCTGCTCGCGCGTGGTGACCTCGATCATCTTGACGCCGGCGTTGCGGATGGCGTGGTCGTAGTTGACCCGGTGCGTCCGCTGGACGATGACCTCGCTCTTCATCCCGGTGGTGTCGGGCAGTTGGCTGATGCGTTTCGGGTCCTTGCCGGCGACGCAGGCGGCCGTGGCCAGTGCCAGCGCCGAGGCGCAGCCCGAAGTCACCAGCGCCGCCGGGCATTGCAGCAGCTCGGCGATCCGGTTGCCGACCGCGATGTGTACGTCCTCCAGTTTCACGAACTTTCGCGAGGCGACTCGCATCGCCGAGACCACCTCGGGCCGCATCAAGGAGCCCGTCAGGGCGGTGAACGTGCCGCCGGCATTGATGAACGAACGGACGCCCAGCTCCTGGATCACGTCGCGGCCCGCCTCCGTTTCGCCCTCGGCGGCGACGGCCGGATTGGCGGCCATCAGCATCGGCAGGCTCGACGCCCCCGCCAGGGTCCGGAGGAAGCCGCGACGCTTGGTCTGGAGTCGACTCATCTTCACTCTCCGACGGTCAGGTTTCGCGGGAAGATCAAACGATGATTTCGAGGCGTTCTAATCCAGGGATGGGAAAGGCGCCATGTTCAGGGCTTAACTGCCGGGGGATTCGCCGCCTTCGGCAGTTCGGTCGTCCGCCGGGGATCGCCCGCGGGCTGGGCGTCGAGCCGGTCGAGCGCGGGGAGGCCGTTGGAGCTCCGTGTCCCATCCCATCGGGGGCTGCCGGTCGCCTTGTAGTTCTTGGGCAGCGTGGTCCAGTCGGGACGCGAGAGGCCGTTGAGCTCGTAGAGGATCTTGCCGTCGCGGAGCGTCATCTCGCAGGTCAGCTTCCGGCTGCCTCGCAGGCGGGCGCCGTAGACGTCGATGAAGCCGAAATCGCCCTGCTCGAGCCGCAGCACGGCCACATCCGCAGGGGCGCCGACCGAGAGGTGGCCCAGTTGCTCCTGCTTGATCTCGCGCGCCGGGTTCCAGGTCGAGCGAAGGATCACCTCGTCGATCGACATCCCCAGTGCCAGGAACTTGCTCATCACATTGAGCATGTCCTTGACGCTGGCGTTCTGGCTGGTGGCATGCAAGTCGGTCGAGATCGAATCGGGCAGGAAACCCTCCTGGATGATCGGCACGGCGATCCGCCAGACGAAGCTGCCGCCGCCGTGGCCGACGTCGAAGATCACCCCGCGCTTCCGCCCCTCGAACAGGGCGTGATTGGCATGTCCCGACGGATCGAGCTCGCCGCGCAGGCCGGAGTAAACATGGGTGTAGATATCCCCCGGGCGGAGCTTCTTCGTCAAGAGGCCCTCTAGCGACTTGGTCGGATAGGCACGGCCGAAGTCGACCATCACGGGAATGTCGGCGATCGTGCCTGCCTCGACGGCCCGCTCGACGCCCGTGTAATCCCGTCCCGAATAATGGGCCGTCTTGATCCCCACGATCAAACCCTTGTGCCGTAATGCCATCTCGGCCGCCGGCTTCGGGTCCATGTCCTTCACGTCCTGCTCATACGGCGTGCCTCTCATCCCGTGGCCGACGATATTCAGGAATGCCAGCACGCGGGTACGCGATCGATCGATGACCCCTTTCTTGAAGTCCTCGAAGTTGCGCCAGCCGGCGCATCCGGCGTCGGCCACGGTCGTCACGCCCGACCGGATCGCGAATCCGTCCGGATAGACGCTGTTGTCCCCGGCATACGATCGACGCTCGCCCGTACCGGCGAAGACGTGCACGTGGATGTCCACGAGCCCTGGTGTTATATAGAGCCCACCCAAGTCCACGGCCTTGAGGGCATCGGCGGGATCGATCTTCTCGGCCACGGCGACGATCTTCCCGCCGCGGATCGCGACGTCGCGTATGGCGTTGACCCTGTTGCGAGGATCGATGACGTGGCCGCCGCGCAACAGCAGGTCGTATTTCTGCTGGGCAGACGCGCTGCCCACCAGCAAGAGCAGGATGGAGGCTTGCAGCACTTTCACGGCTTCACCCGGGTAGGCTCTGGGGTTTGATCGAGGCCGGCCCGTCGTTTTCCCCTCGACATCTTCCGGCGCCCGAGGGCCCTTGTCGAGTTGCTGCTAACCTCGACGATGGAAAATGATCGGCTCGGGTGGATCGGGAGACTTACGGTCCGGCCATGGGCGGGGTCTGTAGACTCACGCCCGGTGCCGGCTTCAAGGCACAGATTCCCTTCAGCACTTCGGGGCGGAAATCCAGCGGGTGCTGACGGAGATGTCGGATGCATTCCAGCATGATCGGGCCGGAATAGCCGATGGCATCGAGGGCGTCGCCCCAGGCGGGCCAATCGATGGTGCCGTGGCCGGGAGGTAGGTGGGAATCCTGACGCCCGTTGTTGTCGTGGACGTGGGTCGTCGCCAGCAAGGGACCGGCCGCGAGGGTTTCCTCCCGGGCCGATGCGGTGAGGTTGGCGTGTCCGGTATCGAGTGCCAGGGCCAGCTTGGCATGATTCAGTTCGGCCAGGAGCTCCACCAGCTCGTCCATCCGGCTGCCGGGGTTGACGCCCGGGGGCATGTTCTCGACGCAGATCCGGACGCGTAGCCCCTCGGCGTAATCGGCCAGCGCGAGCAAGCCCCTTGCCAGTGCCTCGCGTCGGGGCCCTCGGTCTTCGACCGCGGAGAGGCCGCCTGGATGGACGACCAGGCAAGTGCCTCCGGCTTCGTCGACCCAGTTGACGCATCGCTTCAAGTCGTTGACCGATTCCTGGTGGACGATCGGGTCCGTTGCCCCCAGGTCGAACGCGTTTCGCACGAATGGTCCGTCCGCCCCAGCAACCGTGGGCGCTATGGATCGACAGCCCTCGGTCGGCGGCGCCCCGGCGCACTCGACTTGGATCGGGGAACTGGCTCCAATCGGGGAGGATCTCCAGGAGCTCGACACCGAACCGGGTCGCCAGTTCCAGCTCGGGATCCAGGTCACGGTCCGAGAAGCCGTAAGTCACCATCGTACCAAGGGCTCGTTCGGGCACGTGGTCTCCCCCAATCGGCGAGCCGCGAGCGACTGTCCGCCAAGAGGATGATCCCTCTTGTCGAAGTCGTCGGCGGAAGTCATCATAACAAGTCAGCGATGAGACGCCATCGCCAACCGGAACGCCGCGCACGCCGAACCAAACCCGACAGCCCGTCGGGGCACGGCCCAGACTCGGATCGGAACTGGAGGCCCAAGGCGTCCCATCGCCCTACGCCCCCGAGTCCGCCCCGGTAACCGCCGTACCGCCGCGCAGCCATCGAGAAAGGATCAGCGCGCATGCCGCCAGCGCCCCTGGTCAACCCCGCCTCCATCGATACCTCGCGCGTCCTGGTCGACCGGGAGGGAATCCGTCGTTCGAATCCGCAACGATTCGAGATGGAACAACTTACGGCCATCATCGAGCTGGACCTCAAGACCAACCTGATCATCGGCTACAAGGATGTCGAGGCCGACGAGTTCTGGGTGCGCGGGCACATGCCCGATTACCCGCTCATGCCGGGCGTGCTGATTTGCGAGGCCGCCGCGCAGCTCTCGAGCTTCTTCTGCCGGCAGGCCCACCTGCTCGACGATGGATTCATCGCCTTCGGCGGGATGGAGGACGTCCGGTTCCGAGGCCAGGTCCGGCCTGGAGACCGACTCGTGCTGATCGGCAAGGCGTTGCGGCTGCATCGGCGTCACACCATCTTCGACTGTCAGGGGTTCGTGAGTACGAACATGGTCTTTCACGGTCGGATTATCGGGGTACCGATATCCGGGCAAGACGACAGTCCCGGGGCCAGTTGAATCCCTGGTGTCGCGTCCCCGGCAAGGATTCTCGCCGGCCCCACCCGAACTGACCTGGTCATTGTCCGGACCCCTCTTCGCACGATGTCTCGCCCTCGTCCCACGCTCGATGTGTCGTCTCACCTGATCGAACCAAGTCCGCCGACCGACTCCGTCGCGGTCGCCTTCGACTGGGCGGCCCTCTTTGGCAACGATCACCCCGTGGAGCTCGAAGTCGGGTCCGGCAAGGGATTGTTCCTCGCCAACGCCGCCCGGGCCAACCCAGGACACAATTTCTTCGGGATCGAGCTCGCCCGGAAGTACGCCCGGCTGGCCGCCGAGCGGCTCGCGACGCTCGGCCTGGCCAACGCCAAGGTCTGGTCTGGCGATGCACGCGACGTCCTGGCCCGACGGATTTCCGAGGCCAGCGTCCGCGCGGTCCACGTCTACTTTCCCGACCCGTGGTGGAAGAAGCGCCACAAGAAACGCCGGGTCTTCACCGATGCCCTGGTCGTCCAGCTCGAACGGGCGATCGAGCCTGGAGGCGAGCTTCACGTCGCGAGCGACGTCGAGGATTATTTCGCGATCATTCGGGCGCTCATCGCGGACCATCCTCGTTTTCGCGAGCGGCCGGTCCCCGAGCCCAGGGCCCCCGAACATGAACTCGATTACTTGACCAACTTCGAGCGTAAGTACCGGCTCGAAGGACGGCCGATCTACCGGGCCATCTACGAACTCGATTAATGACACCTGTACCAAATGCGAGTCGGCCAGCCGCCGTTGAGAATCGACAACATTTTCGGATTCGTCGAGGCACGCCGCGTCAAATCGAACGTAAGAACTAAGCTTGAGCAGATAGCACCGCTGGATGGGGATGATACCCGTCGGGCCTGTGCGGGAAACCGCATCGGCCGGTCGAGGTAGGGCGTCCGCGAGCACCGTCTTCGGGCGGGCCGCCTCGAACCGTGCTCACACAATGCACGACGAGGAACGGCTTCAAGATTCCGGGGACAACGGGGGTCTACCCAGCGCGGAAACGTGTGAAGTAACGCATCGATTGAATGTGTCTTCGAGACGTCGGCAACGTCGTGCCGCTCGCGATCGCGATGACCTGGCGGGGCCGCCACGACCAGACGGTGGGCGCCGGCATCGTCGCGGGGATCGAGGGCGTCGGATGTGAAGCATCCAGGACAGGACCCTCCGATTCGTCGGTCATGCTGTTCGCCTGCTCTCATGATCAGGAATAGGATTTCGCGATGACGCAATGCTTTCCTTCCCGCTGGGAATGTGGGAAGTTTCGTAACCGGCCGTCGAAGATGGGTCGGCCCGAGAACACCATCTACCGGGTTGGCGAGCCGTTCCGACGGGGATATCGGGATTGGCCCGAGGGGGCCCAGTTCGTCTTCACTTCCGGAGGCCCTGAGCTGACGATCTTCCATCGGGAGATCGGCGATCATCTCCTCGATGATGTCCGGCGAGGGCCGGCGGAGTTCGCGCTGATCGAACAACCACCGGTGCTCGTGGTTGCTTATCGTTTCGGCGAATCGATCCCGTGGAACGACGTCCCGTATTCGTGGCATCTCCAACCGGAGGAGCGACGCATCATCCCGCCGGAGCTCCAGGTCATCGATGAGCGAGCCCTACTCTGGATTACGCTCGTCGGCGCGGCGGACGGGATCATCCACGCGCAGAGGGGGATGACATTGTCTCCCGCCTTCACACGATCGCTCCACGAGTCGATCCGTGTGCAGGCGATGAACGCATTCGACGCGACGGGGTGCACCGCGGCGATCTCGAACCTCTATCTGAGGACGACACCCGCGGTCAACCTCCTGGCGATGGCGAAGGCCCGCACCCTCGGCAATGCTTGAGGGTCTGCCGATCTCAAGCGAGCAGACCTTCCAGCACACGGCCGCCGACGTCGGTCAGACGCTCGTCGCGGCCGTTGTGCAAGAAGGTGAGCTGCTTGTGTCGGAGTCCCATCAGCGCGAGGATCGTGGCGTGGATGTCGTTGATGTGGGCGCGGTCGGCGATCGCCATCAGGCCGGCCTCGTCGGTGCCACCGAGGATCGTCCCCCCTTTGACCCCACCGCCGGCCATCCACATGGTGAAGCCCGTGGCATTGTGATCGCGCCCGCGCCCCGCCCTGGCGGACGGGCGTACGGCCGAATTCGCCGCCCCAGACGACTAACGTCTCCTCGAGCAGGCCCGTCCGCTTGAGGTCGGTGAGGAGGGCGGCGACGGGTTTGTCGGTCATCCCGCACATTTTCTCGTGATTGGCGTCGATGTCGTCGTGCGCGTCCCACTGGGTCGCGACGGGCCCGCCGCCCGAGTAGAGCTGGACGAACCGGACGCCGCGCTCGACCAGTCGACGCGCCAGCAGGCACCGCGTCCCGAATTCGACCGTATGCGGGTCATCCAGGCCGTAGAGTGTCCGCGTCGCCTCCGGCTCGCTGGAGAGGTCGACGGCCTCGGGGGCGGCGCTCTGCATGCGGAAGGCCAGCTCGTAGCTGGCGATCCGCGCCGAGAGCTCGGTGTCGGACGGGTCGAGATCCTGCTCGTTCATCGCGCGGAGGAAATCGAGCGTCCCCCGCTGCTCGGCGAGCGAGACGCCCGCGGGCGGCTTGAGGTTGACGATGGGCACCGGTCCGCTGCGGAACAGCGTCCCCTGGTAATGCGCGGGAGGAAGCCGGCTCCCCAGCAGGGAGCACCTCCCTCGGGCGTCCCCTCGGGCTGACTCATCACGACGTAGGCCGGGAGGTCCTCACTCTCCGAACCGAGGCCGTAGGTCACCCAGCTTCCCAGGCTGGGGAAGCCCATCAAGACGCGGCCGGTATTCATCTGGTACATCGCCGGCGCGTGGATCACGCTGTCGGCGCAGCAGGATCGGATCAGGGCGATCTCGTCGGCATGTTGATGCATGTGGGGTACGAGGTCCGACATGTCCATCCCCGACTGCCCGTATTTTCCCCACTTGCGATGGCTGCCCAGGCAGAGCGGGTCGTTCTCGAGGAACTGGCTGTGGATCTTGCCGAAGCTGGGGGGCAGGGGCTGGCCGTCGAGCCGGTTGAGGAGCGGCTTGGGATCGAAGAGGTCCATCTGGCTCGGGCCGCCGGTCATGAACAGGAAGATGCAGCGCTTGGCCCTGGCGGGAAGATGCCCGGCCTTCGGGGCCAGCGGGCTCGATGGCGACCCGGCCCGACCGTCGCGCGCAGGAGATCGGCCAGGCCGAGCAGGCCGAACCCGCAACCGGCGGCCTTGAGGAACTCGCGACGGCTGCGCGGCAGGAACGGCTGCGGACCCGGACATCGGCGAGCGGGGAGAGACTCGGACATTCTCAGCTTCCTTGTAGGATCGGGGGACTGGTCCGCGTGTTCGTCTTCTCGATCGATCAATCGTGCCGATCCAGTTCCGCGAAGAGTTCGCTCAACTCGAGTGTGAAACCCGGCAAGACGTCGCCGCCGTCCAAACGCTGCGATTCCTTCAACACCGTGACGGCCCCGTCGGGGGTATAGAGGGAGACGATGCGACGCTTGCGATCGACCTCCCAGACCAACAGCACGCCTGCGGCGAAGTATTCGCCGCGCTTGCGCTTCATCTCGGGGCGGGTGTTGGATTTGCTCAGCACCTCGATCACGAGGTCAGGTGCGAGGTCGGGGATCAGCTCCTCCGGCAGTTTGCGGCCCGGGAAACGGTCCCATGAGGCATACGCCACATCAGGGCCTCGAACCAGTCCGGGGAAGAGACGAACCATGCCGTCGGCCCCCGTGACGACTCCGAGGTTTCTCGAGATCACGAATCGACTCAAGGCTCCGCCCAGGACAATCGCCAGGATCGATTCTTGAAATCCCACGGCTTTCTCCACAAGTGTGCCGTCCACCAGTTCGTAGAGTCGATGATAGCGGCGCTCGGCCTCGATCAGATCGGCCTCGGTGGCATGCCCTGGCAAAGGGTCCATCAACACGCGCGACAAGGGGATCTTCCCGAGGCGTTTGATGAGGTCTTCGAGGGTATACGGCGTGTCGACCGTCACGACTGCCATGGATCGTCCCTCAAGGTACGTAGAGGAATTCATTGGAATTGAGCAAGGCCAGGGCGAAGTCGCCCCACGCCGCGGACTCGGCCGCCTCATCGGGAATATCGACTGTCGAGGATTGACCCTCTCGAGTCAGCTTACGAATCCGATCGGCCTGGGCCTTCACGAACGCTCGTGACCGTTCGACCTCGGCCGGTTTCGGATCTCGGGCGAGGGTCAGTCGATAGGCGCGTCGGATCCGGGCGTCAACATCGGCCCCGGCCTCGCGAACGACCCGGCTCGCCAGGGCCCTCGCCCGGCCGCCGGCGAACTCGCCGTTGAGCAACACCAGGGCCTGGAGGGAGTGTGTGCTGGTCTCGCGGCGAGGGCAGGCGCTCTGGGTGTCGGGGGAATCGAAGGCATCGAGGAGCGGGTATCTCACGTTCCGCTTGCGGAAGAGGTAGAGAGATCGCCTGAGGTGTTCGGCCGGGTCGGGATCCTCGGGCCAGAGGTCGACGACCTCGGCCTCGGTGAAGATCAGGTCCTTGACCTCCTTCTCGAGCGGGGCGAGGATACCCGGCCCGCCCATCCGGGGATTGAGCTCGCCCGAGACGGCGAGCATCGCGTCGCGGATGCCCTCGGCGTCGAGCCGGCGGCGATTCATCCGGCTGAGCAGCTCGTTGTCCGGGTCGTCGGCCGCCTGCCGCGGATCCGGCCGGCTCGATTGCCGATACGCCGACGAGGTCACCATCAGCCGGTGCATCGGCTTGAGCCGCCAGCCCTGGGAGGTCAACTCGTTCGCCAGCCAGTCGAGCAGCTCGGGGTGGGTCGGGCTCTCGCCGCGGACACCGAAGTCGCTCGCGGTGGCGACGAGCCCCCGGCCGAAATGATGCTGCCAGAGCCGGTTCACGATGACACGCGCGGTGAGCGGGTTGTCCGGGCGGGCCAGCCATCGCGCCAGGGCCGAGCGTCGGCCCGTCTTCTCGCCGGTCGGGACGATCGATGATACGGTGAAGGCCCCCGACGGTTGGGAGGCCAGGATCACGCCCGGGGGTCGCGGGGCGACCTTCGGGCCGTGGTTCTGGTAGTCGCCGCGACGGAGCACGAATGTGTCGGACGCATGGGACTTCCGATCGACCAGGGCCATGGCGTGCGCGGGCGGGCGGGGGAGGGTCCGTTCGATCTCGTAGATCGCCCGCTTGAGCGACTCGCGTCGGGCGTGCACGGCCGGATCCGGGTCGGCGGCGACGGCCGCGGCGACTTCCTCCCAGGTCACGCGCATCGACGTTTGCAAGCCCTGGGCCAGCTTCTTCTGCGCCGGGGTTCGTTTGGCCGCGGGGGTGTCGAGCACGGCCCGCTCCTCGGCGCTGAGCATGCCGATCTTGCGGGCCTTGATCGCCTGTCGATAGGGTGCCTCGAGCTGGGCGAGCTGGGCCTTGATCGGTGCCGTCTTGGCCTGGGTCGCCTTCTCGATCGCCGCGAAGGCTTTCCGCTCCGCTTCGGTGGCGATCGGCAGATCCTCGAGCTCCGAGGCGGCGAAGAACGACTGGAGGCGGTAGTAATCCGTGGTGGGGATGGCGTCGAACTTGTGATCGTGACACCGGGCGCATCCGATCGTCAGGCCGAGGAAGACCGAGCCGACCGTGCCGGTGATCTCGGCGAGCTCGGTCTGTCGCTTGACCTCGGGGATGACGTTGCCGCCGACGACCTCACGCGGACCGCATCGGCAGAATCCCGTGGCGATCAGTGCGTCTCGATCGCCGGGCTGGATGTCGTCCCCGGCGAGCTGGAGCATCAGGAATCGATCGTAGGCCAGGTCGGCGTTCAACGCCGCGACGACCCAGTCGCGATATCGCCAGGCGTCGGGGCGTTCGGCGTCGAGCTCGAACCCGTTCGAGTCGGCATAGTGGGCCAGGTCCAGCCAGTGCTGGCCCCATCGCTCGCCGTATCGAGGGCTCGCGAGCAAGCGATCGACGAGCCGATCATACGCATCGGGCCGATCGTCCTGGAGAAACGAGGAGACCGCTTCGGCGGCCGGCGGCAATCCGGTCAGATCGTAGGTGACGCGACGGATCAACGCCACGCGATCGGCCTCGGGAGCGGGCGACCAGCCCAGCTCTTCCAGAGGTGCGAGGAGGAACCGGTCGATCGAATTCCGCACCCATTGGGATTCCTTCACCTGCGGCGGCTCGACCACCTTGACGGGTTGGTAGGCCCAGTGGCTCCGCTTCTCGTTGCTGAACGACTCGGGGGGCGCGACGCCATCAGGCTGGGGCGGTGCGTCCCCCGCAATGGCGACGGTCGAGAGCATCAGGATGAGTAAAGCGGAGTGAATCCGGACGAGCCTGTTAACAACCCACGGCATGGAGGTGATTTCCCTGGAGAACGGGTGCGGCCGATTCCCCGCCTGGCAGCGCCGCACGCCAAGGTGATTCATTCGAGTCAATTGTGCAGCAACGGGCACCTGGCGGCAAGGCTTGCCGATGCACCCGTTCCATGTCGAGAACAATCACCCTGGCCGTGGATTGATAGAAAGTTTAACATTCGTCCCGCCGGGCGAACAGGGCTCGACCGCTCCGGATCGCAACAGGCTTGCGCTTCAGGGATTTCCGTTGGCCGCTTCCATCGCCCGACCGATGTATTCCATGACGTCCCTCGGGTCATAACGGCTGTCGTGTTGCGCGGCGATGGTGTCGCCTTGCTCCTTCCACAGCCGGCCGAGTGAGCGTCCGGTCTCGGGGTCCCCACCAGTGAATGCATTCACCAGCTCCATCCAGCGCCTGGCCATGGCCTGGACTTCGGGGGCCGTTGGCGCCGTGCCCTTGTCCATCTCCGCCCGGACCGCGGCGATCAGTTCGGCCCAGTCATCCTGCGACTGTTTGATCCCCTCAAGTCCGAGTTGTTCGCCGCGAGCCTTGATGGAGTCCAACTGCTCGGGCGTGTAATAGCTCTCGATCATGGTCATCTCCTGGATCGTCTGGATGAGATCGTCGGCGGAGACCTCCCCCGCCGACCGGAGCCGTGCGGCGATGGCCTCGAGCCACTCGCACAGGCTCGCCTGCAACCGGATCCGTTCCCGAAGCCGCGTCGCGTGGAGCTGGATCACCTCCAGCGTCGAGAAGCCGGGCTGGTCGAGGCAGCCGGCGATTTCCTCCAGCGAGAAGCCGAGCTGTCGGAGCGAGAGCACCCGCTGCAACCGAGCGACGTCGACGGCCGTATAGAGCCGGTGCCCCGACTGGGTATGGTGCGACGGCCTCAGCAGGCCGATCTCGTCGTAGTGATGGAGCGTCCGGATCGTCAGGCCCGTCCGCTTCGCCAGCTCGCCGACCTTCAACGCCTCGAACTCCACGGCGATATCTCCGGGCGATCCCGTCGAGATTCGTGTCCACGTTGATATGCTACAACCTCACGTTGCGTGAGGATCAAGGGGTCTATTCTGTGATTGTGTAAAATCCCGGGCGAACGTGATTGCCGGAGACGGGTGGGCGCCGAATTGATTAGAATCGAGACGATGTGGAGATGGGGCGACCTCCTTGGATAGATCGGCAGAGGTAGGCGTCGTCCCCCCGGCTGGGACCATCCGGACAACGAGGCTGCACTGATGTCCCACGGTCATGCGATCCGCACTTCTGGGCGATCGACGGAGAAACCGTCGCAGTCCCCGATTCTGGAAGAAAGGGCTGCTGGGGACCCGCCGGGGTATCAACCCGATTCGGTCAACTATCGCGGCATCGTCGAGACGGCGAATCAGGGGATCTGGGTGATCGACGCCCAGCAGCGGACGACCTTCGTCAACGCCAAACTCGCCGACGCACTCGGCTATCGGCCCGACGAGGTCATCGGCAGGCCGGCCTGGGACCTCGTATTCCCGGAGGACCGCGGCGAGGGCGATCAGAGATGGTCCGAGCGGAAGCAGGGCGAGATGGGCCAGTCGGAGTTCCGACTGCGCCGCAAGGACGGTACCGAGGTCTGGTTCCATGCCGCGACGAGCCCGCTCCGCGACGCCGAGGGCCGATTCGCCGGGGCGCTCGGGCTCTTCGCCGACATCACCGAGCGCCGGCGGGCCGATGAGGCGTTGCGGGAGAGCGAGCGGCACGCCCGTCAGCTCGCCGACTCGATGCCGCACATCGTCTGGACGGCGCGGCCGGACGGCACGGTCGAGTACTTCAATGGCCGATGGTACGAATACACCGGCCTGTCCCCCGATGCGTCGCTGGCCCAGCCGGGCTGGCGGTCGGCGGTCCACCCGGAAGATCTCGGGCGGCTCCTGGAGGTGAGGGATCCGGCCGTCGAGGAAGGCCAGGTCTTCCAGGCCGACGTCCGGTTGTGCGACCGTCAGGGCATCTATCGATGGCATATGGTCCGCTCCGTGCCGATCTACGACGAGTCGGGACGGGTCATGCGTCGGTTCGGCACGGCCACGGACATCGACGACCGCATGCGGGCCGAGGAGGCGATGCGGGCCGGCGAGCGGCGGTTCCGGTTCCTGGCCGAGTCCATCCCGCAGATGGTCTGGACGGCGCGTCCCGAGGGCTTCATCGACTACACCACGCCCCGATGCCTTGAATTCCTCGGCGTCCCGACGGATCGGGTGCTCGGATGGGCGTGGATGGATTTGCTCCACCCCGATGATCGCTTACGTACCGTCGAGACCTGGGAGCGTGCCCTCCGCGAGGGGGCCGAGTACCGCATCGAGTACCGATTCCGCCACGGTGCGACCGGGGAGTACCGCTGGTTCCTCGCGCAGGCGCTGCCGCAACGGAACGACTCCGGCCAGATCGTCGGCTGGTATGGCACCTGCACCGACATCGACGCGCAATGGCGCACTCGCCAGGAAATCGTCCGGCTCAACCGCGACCTTCGGGCTCGCGTCGCCGAGCTCGAAGACCTTGTTCGAGACGATCCCGATCGGCATCGCCATCGCGAAGGATGTCGCATGCTCCGCCATGCGGTCGAACCCGGCGCTGGCGCGGATCCTCGAGATCGCACCGGGTTCCAACGCCTCCCAGTCCGCCCCGCTCGCAGAGCGGCCGGCGAACTTCCGGTCCTATCGCAACGGTCGGGATGTCGCGCCGAGGACCTGCCGATGCAATTGGCGGCGCGGACGGGACAGCCCGTGACCGGGGCAGAAGATGAGATCCACTTCGTCGACGGTCGCATCAAGAATCTCTACGGCAACGCCTCGCCGCTGTTCGACGAGGATGGCAATCCGCGGCGCCGTCGGGGCGTTCCTGGACATGACCGAATGGCGTCGCGTCGAGGCCGCGCTCAAGGATAACGAGGAGCACCTGCGGCTCGCCATCGAGGCGACCGACCTGGGCCTCTTCGACCGGGACCTCTCGACCAACGTCCTCCGCTGGTCCGATCGCTGCAAGGCCATCTTCGGCCTGCCGCCGGATGCCTCGATCGACATCGACGAGTTCTTCGCGAGGATACACCCCGAGGATTGTCCCAGGGTCCAGAGGGCCATCGAGCGCGCGGCGGACCCGTCGGGCGACGGCATCTACGAGGCCGATTATCGTTGCATCTGGGACGACGGCACCATTCGATGGGCGGCCGGCAAGGGCCGCACGTCCTTCGAGGAGCACGAGGGCGAACGTCGAGCCGTCCGGATCGTCGGCACCGTGCAGGACATCACGGCCCGGAAGGACGCCGAGGCGCAATTGAAGGAAGCCAAGGAGGCGGCCGAGACGGCGAGCCGGGCGAAGGACCGCTTCCTCGCGGTGCTCAGCCACGAGCTGCGTACGCCGTTGTCGCCGGTGCTCACGGCCGTGGCGCTCCTGGAGATGGCCCCCGGCCTGACCCCCGAGCTGCACGAATACCTGGCGATGATCCGCCGTAACATCCGGCTCGAGACCCGGCTGATCGACGATTTGCTGGACCTGAGCCGCGCGATCACCGGGAAACTCGGGCTCGACCGGCGTCCGACGCATCTCAACGCCCTGGTGCGGCACGTCCTGGACATCGTCGAGGGCGAGGTCCGCGAGAAGGGGCTGGTCGTCGAGACCCAACTCGCCGCGCCCTCGGACCTGGTGGACGTCAACTCCGCTCGGATGCAACAGGTGATCTGGAACCTGGTCAAGAATGCCGCCAAGTTCACGCCGGCCGGCGGCACGATCCACGTTGCGACCCGGCAGGCCGGCGCGGATGCGGTCGAGGTCGAGGTGCGGGATACGGGCAAGGGGATGAGCCCCGCGGCCTTGCCGCACATCTTCGACGCATTCGAGCAAGGCGACCCGCTCATCACGCAGCGGTTCGGCGGCCTGGGACTGGGCCTTTCCATCGCCCAGGCGGTCGTTGACCGTCATGGAGGGACGATCCGCGCGGAGAGCGAAGGGCCGGACCTCGGCTCGTCCTTCACGGTGACGCTCGCCTTGCTGTCGAGCTCGAAGGAGGGTCGCGAGGACGCCGGCCTGCCGACGGCCCAGGACCCCGCCGCGCGGCTGCGGGTGCTCTTCGTCGAGGACCACGCGGACACCGCCCGGGCGATGACCCGGCTGCTGGAACGCTCGGGCTACGAAGTCTACTGGGCCGATTGCCTGGCCGCGGCGCTGCGGATCGCGGCCGAGCGGCCGTTCGACGTGGTCGTCAGCGACCTCGGCCTGCCCGACGGCTCGGGCTATGAGCTGATGCAGATCCTCAAGGAGCGCCATGGGGCCAGGGGCATCGCCCTGAGCGGATTCGGGATGGAAGGCGATATCCTCCGCGGGCGCGATGCCGGCTTCCTCGAGCACCTCGTCAAGCCGGTCAACGTCGGCACGCTGGATCAGGCCATCCGCCGGGTGGTCGGGCTCCAGGAGCGCGGAGACACCGGCGAGATCGGTCATCGATTCGCTCCGCCGTCGCACCGAACGTCTCAGCACGGGTGAAAGGATCGGATTGCAGACCGCGGATTCCGAATTCATAAGCCCTTGATAGATCGAGCTTTGGATTCATTCGTAATTCGCAATCCGTCATCTGAAATCGATCGATTCACGGCCTCTCGGTCATGCTTGATTTCGCCGTGGATGGATCAAGGCGTTCCCACCAACAGCGACCGGTTTTTCAGCCCGTCCATCAGGAGTTGTCAGACATCGTCGCGGATCCTGTCGATCGCGGGATCCGACCATTCGGCCGCGTCTGCCGGGTTGTGGAACCGGGTCGTCGCACAGAGTAGGGAACGCCCGGCCGCAAAGCCGTCGCGAACCCGGCACAGTGGGTCTAGCGGTTCACGGCCTGCATGGCGTGCGCAGGGTAGCGATCGCCGGCTGTCAGCCCGCCCGGCAGCACGGCGTCGATCTCCGAGAGCTCCGCGGGAGTCAGCCGGATGTCGAGCGCCCAGGTTCTCATCGAGGTAACTCGTCCGCTTGGTACCCGGGATCGGCACGATGTCGGCACCTTGCGCGAGCACCCATGCGAGTGCGAGCTGACTCGGTGTGCACCCCTTGGCGGACGCGATCTCGCGGATCCTGGCGACGAGTTGCAAGTTCTTCCCGAAGTTCTCGCCCTGGAAGCGGGGGGAGCGGCGGCGGAAGTCGTCCTCGGCCAGGTCGTCGATGGTCTTGAACGCACCCGTGAGGAACCCGCGCCCCAGCGGGCTATAGGCGACGAATCCGATGCCCAGCTCGCGTACCGTCGCCAGGATCTCGTCCTCCGGTTCGCGGCTCCAGAGCGAGTATTCCGTCTGGAGTGCCGCGATCGGGTGGACCTTCGCTGCCCGACGGATGGTGCCCGGGGCCGCCTCTGACATCCCGAGATACCGCACCTTACCCGACTTCACGAGTTCGGCCATGGCGCCGATGGTCTCCTCGATCGGCGTGGCAGGGTCAACGCGATGCTGATAATAGAGGTCGATCGTGTCGACGCCGAGCCGTTTCAGGCTCGCATCGCAGGCGTCCTTGACGTACTGCGGATCGCCGCGGACGCCCAGGAACTCGCCGTTCGGCCCGCGAACGTTGCCGAACTTCGTGGCCAGGACGACCTTATCGCGACGACCGACGATCGCCCGCCAGACGAGCGTCTCATTCCGGCCGACTCCATACATGTCCGCCGTGTCGAGGAAATTCCCGCCCGCATCCAGGTAACGGTGGATGACACGGATCGACTCCGCATCGTCCATCTGCTTCGGGTCGTAGAACTCGCTCATGCCCATGCAGCCCAGTCCGATCGGCGAGACCGACAGGCCGTCCGTTCCGAGAGTCCGTTTGCTGGAGGAATTCTCTGCCATCTTCATCTCCGCTCGAGACGAGGTGACAAAAAACAAAATTCGTCACTTGTCACCATCGTAGGGATGTGTACGACCGATGTCAAATCCTGCTGACGGATACCTCGACAACCGGGATCATAGGCCGATATCCCGGGCCTGGGAGGAATGCCCCAATTTGAGGTTTGTTCGCAGCTTGAACGGTAAGTCCGATCAGGGTCCTGGACTTCAACAACGAGCCGATCGAGCGAGGTTCATCGTCTTGCTCCATCCATCAACGGCCCGCGTTGCCGGGTTCATCCGTTTGCGCAAGTATTTTCTGATATTCCTTCTCGGTGATGATGTCCCGGGTGCTTTCGAGCCGGTCCAGGAAGACGATCCCGCGGAGGTGGTCGTCCTCGTGCTGGAAGATGCGCGCGACGAAATCGCGGAATTCGTTTTCGATGACGCGGCCCTCGAGGTCCTGGTATCGCACGCGGATGAGATGGTGCCTGGGGACGTCCCCGCGGATGCCCGGTATGCTGAGACAACCCTCCCAGCCCTTCACCATATCGTCGGAGCGGTAGACGATCTCGGGGTTGATCACGACCTCGGGCTCCATGAGCGGGGCGTCCGGATATCGCGGGTTCGGCCGCGAGGCGACGATGAACAGGGCCGACGAATCATAGACCTGCGGCGCGGCGATCCCCACGCCGTTGGCGTCGCGGAGCGTCTCGAGCATATCGTCGACCAGCGCCCGGATCGTGCGCGAAGCGGGCAGCTCAATCCTGGTCGTGGCGGCCCGAAGTATCGGATGACCGAGCTGGACGACCTGCCTGATGAGAGCCATGATATCGTTCGTCTCCGATGTTTCGATCGGCAGGAAAAAGGAGCAATGCATCCAATCATGCGTCAGCGGGTGCTCGACTGGGTCTGTTCGATCGCGACCGCACGGACTGGCGGCCGTCGCTCGAAAATCGTATCAACCGCCAAGGCAGCCTGCGCAGGCCCTCTTGCCGTCGACCCTTGTGGACACAATAATCAGTAGCATACGGAACTGCTACGCAATGACCTCTTTCCCAGAGACCGTCCCGCTCGCGTGTCCCGATCCCGTGCCATCGATATCCTCAACCAATCCAGGGACTAGTCCGATCGTCCCTGGTCGGACGACGTAAGTCCTGGCCTGCATGGGATCTGCCTCAACTGCACCTGATTTGCTAAGACTCGTTGATTACAAGCATTCTCCTCCCTCGGAGCGGATGCTCGGACAGGCTCCTCGTGGAGGATGAGCGGTCGCGTCATGGATCCCTACCTGACTCTGGGCGTGGCGAAGGGCAGCAATCGCGAGGCGGTGAAGGAGGCCTTCCGGGTCAGGGTACAGCACGTACACCCCGATCACGGGGGAGAGGAACTATCCTTCATCCGCCTCCGTACGGCCTATGAGCAGATCCTCGCCGAATTGGACCACGAGCAAGGCCCGAGCCTCTCTAATCGCGAGCGGGACCCGTATGTCGACCGCCGTCGGACGTTGACGGGCGTCGAGACTCCGGGGGGCAACTACGAAACCTGGTTCAGAAAAGTCGCGGTGCAGGCCGACAGCAGACGGTCCCCGTGGAAATCGCCGCGGGCACGAAGGATCGGGCTGGCGATCGTCCTCGGGCTGATCATGGTGAATGTGACGGCGTTCTTGATCGCCTGGAGGAGCGAACCGGTCCCCCTCGACAACGTCCCGGCCGCTCCGACGGACGGCCCCGATGAGGAGAATGCGATCGCACGTCCGGTTCGACTCGCGACCCGCTCGGCGGAGGAGCGGCGTTGGCAGAAGCCGCCGAATTTCCATCAAGATTTCTTCATAATTCCCTACAATGCGGCGTTGTACATGGCCCCGGTTCGGGGGGAACGCGGCGATTCGACCGAGCTCGGCATCATCGCGTCGCAGGGGGATTTCCTGCCGATCTTCACCGGCTTGCCCGGCCGTCCGAATCCCGCGGGTGAAGTCCTGGTCGGGCCTGTCACGAAGGGTTCGAGACTACGGGTCTACCTCAAGAAGAACAACGTATGGGTGTTTTCGGATACCGCATCCAGCGATCAGACGAGCGAGAGCTTCTGGGATCGCGACAACAGCCTCGGCGGAGGCGGATCGATCATCGAAAGGACCGGTGATGCCACCTGGGTCCTCCACCTGGACGATGTCGGATCCACCGATGACGACGACGAAGATATCCTCATCCAGATCCGCCTTGGACCGATCGAGATCTGAGCCGGGATGCCATCGATCGTGCCATGAGACAACGACCAGCCGGCCGATCGTCGGATGGATGCAACGAGGCGCCACCGGCCCTTTCGTCCGGAGCGAATCCCGACTCCCTATCGCCGATCCGGGATCCTCCGAGGACTGCGCGGCCGGTTCGCCGATCGCCGGAGTTCCCGCTGTCGATGCCGCAACCAAGCTGTGCTTTTTTCGGGGTTCGAGATAGATTGATGCAGTGGGTCGATTACCTCGAGGTCCGTGGATCGTAAAGTCCGATGACGAAGTTCGACAGGCTCGAAGACGTGACGCCTCGATGGCGCGCCTATTTCTCCGAGGGGCTGGCACGAGCGGAGCAAGAGCAGGTCCGACTCGGGGTCGAGGCCGTGCTCCCGGAGCGGGTCGACGTCGTCGATCCGACACAGGTCGAGCGCATCATCACGGCGGTTGTCGAGACCCGACGTCGCCGCGTCCGGGATTCGGTGATGCCGGCTTGCGTGGGTTGGCTCCGCGAGAAGGGCTTCTGGACCGGGGGTGAGGCGCGGGAAAATCGGGCCGTGAATGAGATCGCGGGGGCCCTGGATGGTCTGACGCCATTCCGGCCGAGTCTCCCGGTCCCGGTGGCCACGGTGAAGAACATGGCCTGGATCATGCCCGCGGCCGTGGGCGCCGCGCTCGGGTCGGTCGTGGTGTCGCTCCTGATGTCGCCGGTCGACGGCCGCGTGTTCGGGGCGTTCGCGGGCGGGGTCCTGGGCGCCGCAGGACTCGTCGCGCTGGTCGGCTTCCTGGCATCGCGGCCGGATGTTGCGAGCGGACTGGAGACCGGGCTGAAGTGGGTGGGATTCATCGCGGTGCCCCTGGGCTTCTGGCGCGGCCTGCGCGGCCGGCCGCTCGGCTGGCTCCGCGCCGGCGGGTATACGATGGCGTCCTGGTTGCTGCTGGGGACGGTGAGGCCCCGGGTCGTGCTTCCGGCGCGGGCCGAGGTGCTCGCCATGCTGGACGACCGGATACGCGAGATGCTCGCCCACGACGCCGACCTCGTGCTGGCCTGGTGCTGGGCGCACCCGGACCGCCTCGACCTGGACGGCGCCGGCGCCGAGATCTCGCCGGTGCTCTCCGGCTCGGTCTGCGACGCCCTGGGTACGCTCCGCGCGATCCTGGCCGATCGGTCCTCGGCACCCGAGGACCTCGCCGACGCCGCCGAGGCGATGCTCCAGCGGATCCAGGAGGAGGGCTACGAGTGGAGATCGGTCGAGCGCGGGACACCTTATGATCTGACGATGGCGTCGCTCTTCTCCAAGTTCGGCATGATCGACGTCGGCCAGCCGGTGGAGACGCTCAAGGCGGCGACCGTGCGGGGCGGCGTCGCGGTCCAGCAGGGCGTGATCCGTCGGGTCCGCGTCTAGAGCGTGTTATGAACTCCCCGTGCTCTGTAGCCGGCCTCTGCGAGGCCGGAGAGGGCGATCCCGGGGTCACAGACCCCGGCTACAGCCAGGAATGTCGAGAAATCCAGGCCAACAGTTCATAACACGCTCTAGGGGTATCACGATGGTTGCGCAGGAAAAGCGGTTATCGGCCGGGCTCAAGGAGTTGGTCCCCCACGGCTACATCGGGATCGATTTCGGCACGAGCAACTCGCATTTCGCCTACTGCAATACCGACGGTGCGCTCGCGGCCGAGCTGATCAGCCTGGACGGCCATGAGAAATCGGTCCACACCTGCGTACTCTGGAGGGAGCCGGCGCGGGAGGATACGGATGTCGTCACCTTCGGTTCGGAGGCGGTCCAGGAATGGTCCAACCGCGACCCGGCCGAGCGGAGAGGTTTCCGGTTCGCGGCCGGATTCAAGCCCGACATCGTCGTCTCGGAGCGTGCCCGCCTCGACGCCCGAGGCTTCCTGCGCAAGGCGTATCTCACCATCCGAGAGAAGGGGGTGCTCCGCGCCATCGGCCGCGATGAGGGGATGCCGGTCGTCGTGGGCGTGCCGGCGGAAATCGGCCCGGAGCACCGGCGGATCACGTCTCAGCTCGCCGAGCAGGCCGGATTCGGCCCGGTCACCTGCATCGAGGAGCCGCTGGGGGCGCTGGCCTATCACCTGGCCAACAACGACATCTCGGCCGCGGAGGCCCGCCGGGGGGTCGTCGTGGTCGACTTCGGCGGCGGCACGCTTGACGTCGCACTGCTGGACCAGCATGGGCTCCGCGACCCTTGGGGCGATCCTACGCTGGGGGGCCGGCTCTTCGACGACCTCTTCTTCCAGTGGCTGCTCGACCAGAACCCGGGCAAGGAGGTCGACCCGGGCGACGTCATGTTCGTCTGGCAGCTCACCTGCCGGCAGATGAAGGAAGAGTTCTCGCAGCGATGGGCCAAGATGGGTCCGACGAACGACTTCAAGAAGCGGCTCTTGATCGGCGACAGCCACTGGCAGTTCCGCGACGCGTCGGTCGACGAGTTCCAGCGGCGAGCCCGGAGCTACCGGCCCAGTGCGGTCGCCCGCGACTACTTCCACAGCCTGGGCAACGACCTATCGCGGCTCGGCGACAGCGGGCCTGTCAACCTGTTCGACTGGATCCGCCGGACCCTGGTCCATAGCCACGGCGGCCAGGCCCCCGACACATTCGCGCGCGTCCTGCTGACCGGCGGTAGCTGCGAGTGGCCCTTCATGAAGGACCTCGCCGCCGAGGTCTTCCAGGTTGACCCGAAGCAGATCATCCGCTCGGCTAGCCCCGAGCTGACCATCGGCTCGGGCCTGGCCATCTACAACGTCCTGAGCCGGCGCTACGAGATCGCCTGCGCCGCCCTCCGCGGCGAGTCTGTCCACCGTCGCAAGGACTTCGACGCCGCCGTCGACAAGGCGATCGGCGAGTTCGCCCGCGCCGTCGCGCAGACGTGGTCGACCCGCTGATGGATGACGTCCAGGGCATCTTCCTGAAGTGGCGCCTCGAAGGGGGCTCGCTCGACGAGGTCGAGATGCTCGTCGATGAGGTCTGCAAGGCAATCGACGTGCGTCAAGTTGTCGAGCGACACACCCAGGCCCTCCTCGACACGCTGCTGAAGACGCTCCGCGATCACCTGCGGCGATGGCTGCTCGAGCACCACATCGAGCGCGAGGTTGACCAGTTCGTCCCGGCACGATTCGTCCTGTCCATGGGCGAGGGAGAGCCGGTCCGCAACACGGCCGATTCCATCGCCCAGGACATCGCCAGGGGGGTCGGCGGCGCGCTGGCGGTGGTCGTCTCGGGGATCATCCTGCTGATCCAGGCCCACCTGCACGCGGCCTGGTTCCTGGCCGACTTCCTGACCGCCACGATCGCGCTGCTCGCCGGGATCCTGGTCAAGTACTCCGGGTTCAAGCTCCCGGAGAAGTTGACCAACCAGGCCAGCGATTTCGTGTCGAAGAAAGTCAAGGCGGCACCCCTGGGGCAGCCTGCCTATGCGGGCCGACCTGAAGGTCCTGCAAGGATTGATCTCCGAGGAACGGATCAAGCTCAAGCTCTTCGAGAGTCGCACCAAGGCCACATCCGACCTCGCGACCGAGATCCAGAACAAGATGAGCGAGCTCCGCGACACCGTCTCCGCGAAGTTCGAATCGGTGATCGGACAGGTCATCGAGGATCTCGGCTTCCTCGACCGCGTCCGCACCAAGGACTCTTGAGAGGCGCTCGGGGGGCTCTGGCCGTGTCCAGGAGACGGTGCGATCATCGCTGTGACGATCGGGTTAGGCGTGGAGGGAGAAGCCTTCTTTGCGCGGCGGGTCGGCCTGTCCCACCACCCTTCGCGACGACATCGTTGATTGACATCGGCGCCTCTCTTACCGCGGTTCACCCGATGATTCTGGATTATCTCAAGCCGATCCCAAACGGTGAGGTCTGGACGAGCGTGCCCGGCCAAGTGGATTTCGAAGCGGAATCTCTACGATGTGAAACTCACCCTTGGGACCCGCGATCCCGCATTCGAGGTGCAGGTCGTGAAGATCGCGCCCGCGACCCTCACCGTGGCCGTCCTCATCGGCCGCGACATCTTGAAGAAGGGCACACTCTTGTTCGACGGCGAGAACGAGACGTTCAGCTTCTGGTTCTGAGCGCGGCCGAGGAACACAACCCCGAGATCGCCCGGACGGCCCGAAGCAATCCGGGCAATATTCGCCGATCGCCGGCGAATCTACACCCTGTTGCATTATCACCATTCGAGCAGGGAGTTCCGCATGGCCGTGTCGATTCGTCATGTGACGTGGGCGCTCGTCTTTTCCGTCGCCCTTCCGGCATCGGTGGCCCGCGCAGGCCGATCCGAAGGACTGGCCGATGTACAACCACGACGTGATCGGCACGCGTCACAACCCCGGAGAGACGGCGATCGGCCGCGACAGTGCCGGCCGCCTCGAGGAGAAGTGGCGTTTCCCGGCAAGGGGCTCGGGCCAGGAGATCGGCGTCATCCATGCTACGCCCATCGTCGTGGACGGCTACGTCTATTTCGGCACGGCCACGGATCCCACCTTTTACAAGCTTTCGCCCGACGGGAAAGTGCGCTGGTCATACCGTCGCAGGGCGGGGGCTCGCGGGGGCGGACAGGACGCATCCGAGCTCGGCAAGCCCGATGCGAAGAGCCGCAACCTCCGCTTCCAGGCGTCTCCCGAGGGCATCATGGCCTCGGCGCTCGTCACCGAGGACACGGTCTTCTTCGGCGACGTCGGCGGCTGGTTCTATGCGCTCGATCGGGCGACCGGGGCCGAGCGATGGAAGCTCAACGCACGTGCAAAGGACTTTCCCGGCGCCCATCCGATCAACGTCTTCATGGCATCGCCGATCGTCGCCGAGGGCAAGCTGATCGTGGCCGGCGGTACGCTCGAACAGCTCGTGGCCGGCAGCCCGTTCTATCGCGGCTCGACAGGCAGGGGGTTCGTCATGGCCCTGGATCCGAAGACCGGCCGGATCTTGTGGAAGTTCGACGTGGGCCCCAAGCCCGAGCCCTTGAGCCCACCGATCACGATCACGGACAGCTTCGGCGACCATAAATTCTACTACGGCCCGGGGACGAGCTCGGTCTGGAGTACTCCATCCTACAACGCGGAGTCCCACACGATCTATTTCGGCACGGATGTGAATACGGCGCCCCGTCGGCCGACCGCGGAGGACCCACGGCCGTACACCCCGGAGTCGTGCGCGATCATCGCGGTGGACGTGCGCGACGGCTCCAAGAAGTGGGTCACCCAGCTCAAACCGGGCGACGTCTGGACCAATTCCATGCGGTCCTACGACCCGAAAGAAGGGCGGCATAAGGACCAGTCGATCGGCGATACGCCGAAGGTCTACACGATCCCCGTCAACGGCAAGACGACGCGGGTCGTTGGTGCCGGCTGCAAGGACGGCGGCTTCTATGTACTGCGGGCCTCGGATGGGAAGGTGCTCGACCACACCCCGCTCTATACCGGCCCGCCGACGTATCCGCTCTCGCCGACTCCGGACCCTCGGATGCTCGCCCTGCCGAGTTGCATCGGCGGCCTCCAGACGGGCTGCGCGACCGACGGGACCACTATCTTCACCAACGGCATCGACGCGATTCGACTAGGTTCGCAGGAGAAGCCGGCCGACAGCGGCGTCCCGCCGACGGGCGGTCGCGTGGCGGCCATCAGCCTCGACACGAAGACCGAGCGCTGGCGTCACGAGCGGCCCAAAGTCGCCTCACTCGGAGGACCGCCGCCCAAGACGGTTTATACCGAGGTAGGCGACCCGATCGCCTCGGGGATCGCGGTCGCCAACGGCGTCGTCTACTTCACGACCGTGGCCAGTGGCAAGCTGGTCGCGCTCGACGCTGCAACGGGCTCGGTCCTCAAGGAGTTCGACCTCGGACCGGTCTGGTCGGGGCCCTCGGTCTCGCGCGGCGCGTCTACGTCGGCACGGGGAACACCCTGTTCACCCCCTCCGACTTCGAGGCGTACTTCCCGAAGAAATCCACGGGGGCCCTCTACTCGTTCGGTCTGCCGGGCGACGACGAAGTCACTCAGCTCGGCGCGGGGAAGGAATAGGAAATCGTGATCGGCGTGGCGAGTGCTCGATGGCTTACGAATCGACCGGACAGAGCGTCAGTCGCATCGCGACGGCGAGCTTGTCCACGGTCGCCAGGCTCAAACCTCGCTCCTCCTTGAGGAATCGCTGGACGGCATCCACCGAGACGCCCGCTTGCTTGGCCAGCGCGTACGCGGTCAACCCCTGGTCGTGAATCGCTTCGCGGAGCGCACGACTCACGGGTGATTCGTACTCCTTGCTTATCTTGGCTTTTCCCATGATCTGTACACCCTCGACAAGTAGCCGGATCAGCGATTGATTGCAGGGCAAATCCCGCGCCAACCGACGACTCGCCGAGCGCACTTGCGCAGTCATGAGACACGACTCGCCCATCTCCACGCTCGTGACCGCGCCCTTGCGAACGCGGTCACGATTCGCGGAGGAGCTCCCCGAGACATCTTATTTATGAGAATTCGAGGGATGGGTCAGCTCATTCCAGAGGAATGTGTAGGCCAGCGCGTCCATGAAGGCCGCCTGCTTGTTGTCGGCGGCGGCGGCGTGGCCCCCCTCGATGTTCTCGTAATAGACGACGTCGTGGCCCTGGTCGCGCATCTTGGCGACCATCTTCCGCGCGTGTCCCGGATGGACGCGGTCGTCGCGGGTTGACGTGGTGATGAGGATGCGGGGATATTTCGTCGATTTCTCGACGTTGTGATACGGCGAGAAGGTGCGTATGAACGCCCATTCCTCGGGGATGTCGGGGTTGCCGTATTCGCCCATCCAGCTCGCGCCCGCGAGCAGGTGGTTGAACCGCTTCATGTCGAGCAGGGGGATCCGCAGTCGATCGCGCCGAAGAGATCGGGACGTCGGGTGAGCATGTTGCCCATCAGCAGGCCGCCGTTGCTCCGCCCGGTGGTGCCCAGGTGCGGCGGCGAAGTGACCTTCCGGCGGATCAGGTCCTCGGCGACGGCGATGAAGTCCTCATACGCCTTGTGCCGGTTGGCCTTGAGCGCCGCGCGGTGCCACTTCGGGCCGAACTCGCCGCCGCCGCGGATGTTGGCGACGATGTACACGCCCCCCTTCTCGAGCCACGCCGCGCCGATGGTGGGCCGGTAGGTCGGTCGCATGGGGATCTCGAATCCGCCGTAACCGTAGAGCAGGGTCACATTCTTGCCGTCGAGGGCGAGGTCCTTGCGGGCGACCTGGAAATAGGGGATGCGGGTCCCGTCCTGCGAGATCGCCTCGTGTTGCGAGACCGTCAGGCCCTCGGCGTTGAAGAGCGCCGGCAGTTGCTTGAGCCGCCGGGCCGGGCCTCCTCCGGCCGTGCCGAGCGCCAGGGTGTCCGGCGTCAGGAAATCGGCGGAGTGGAGGAAATAGTCATCGGATTCCTCGGGGTCGACGGCGCTGGCGGTCGCATCACCGAACTCGGTAAGGCCCGGCAGCGCCTGGCGGATCCACCTGCCGTCGCGGTGCGTCAGGACCTCGATGCGGCTCCGCACGTTGTCCAGCTCGTTGAGCAGGATGTGATGGCGCGTAGGGCTGTATCGGCTGAGCGTCTTACGATCGGTCGGCTCGAAGAGCAGGTCGAACGCGCGGGAACCCTTCAGGTAGGACTCGAGATCGGCCGCGATCAGCGCGCCGGACGGGTAGGTCTTGCCCCCGACCGTCCAGGCGGAGCGCAGGCTGGAGCAGCAGCCATTCGCGATGCAGGCCGAACCGGGCATCGTCGGGCTTCTCGATCTTCACGAGCGCCCCGTCGCGGCGGAGGAAGCATTCGGAGGTCCAGAACGTCGGCGTGCGGACGACGACGTCGCGTTCGAAGCCAGGCGTGAGGTCGCGGTAGGCAGCCACGCCCATGTCCGCAGTCTTCCCTTCGAAGATGACGACCGCCTCGGCCAGCGGCGCCCCCCGCTTCCACTCCTTGACGATCCGCGGGTAGCCGGATTCGGTCATCGAGCCCGGGCCGAAGTCGGTCCCGACGAAGACGCTGTCATGCCCGCGCCAGGCCACCCGGCTCTTGGCCTCGGGCAGCGTGTAACCGTCCTGGATGAAGGACTTCGTCTCGAGGTTGAACTCGCGGACGATCGCCGCGTCGGCCCCGCCGCGCGACAGCGAGATCAGGGCGACCTTGTACTCGGGCCGCAACGCCTGCGCCCCGTGCCAGACCCAGTTCTCCTTCTCCTGCGCGGCCAGGGTATCCAGGTCCAGGACGATCTCCCAGTTGGGTTTGTCCTTGCGATACTCCTCCAGCGAGGTGCGACGCCAGAGGCCCCGCGGGTTCCTGGCGTCGCGCCAGAAGTTGTAATAGTACCGACCGACCTTCTCGATGTTCGGGATCCTCGCATCGGAGTCGAGGATCGACAGGAGCCGGTGCTCGAGGCGCCCGGAACCGGTCGGGGCGAGTCAGCTCACCGGTGCTCTCGACGTTCCGCTCCTTCACCCAGGCCATCGGCTTCGCGCCGGCGACCTCCTCGAGCCACTGATAAGGGTCGTCGGGCGGGTCATCGGCAGCCCAAGTGCCGGAGCTCATCAGCGATGCCAGGACCCAGGGCAGTAATTGCCAAGTCATCATGTTCTCCTCGAGCCCGAATTCGTTTGTCCGCTCGGCCTATGGGGCCGGCTTCGACCCCGCGGATGTCCTTTATAACCCAACTCTCGCGGAATAGGAGCCTGCTGGCGGGAACCTCGGACGATTTCACCGGAAGTCTAGACCGATATCTGTCAGGTGTTATCACCTTGCAGTGTGGCCAGATGTGCGGTCTATTGAGGGCCTTCCCCGAATGAAGCGTGGCCGGATCAGAACAACGGTACTCGAGAAGGAACAGGACTATTGTCGAGGAGACGGTACCATGGCGGACGCCGACATTTCCGACCCGCAACGAGATCTCGCACCCGGCCCGATGGATGCCCCGGAATCCGCCCGCCCGTCTGATTCCCCGGGCGTTCGATTGATCGCGAAGGACCCCGGACCGATCGGGACTCCGGGCTTCATCGGGTTCTCGATCATGATGGGGATCATCGCCCCGATCTTCTGCCTCGCCGTCTGGAGTTTCCTCTTCCCTGGGATGGACATGCCGGGCCTGGATTTCATCGACACCTACTGGCACTTCAGCCACGGGGTGATCGGTCTGGAGATCCTGGTCCTATCGTTGTGGCTGGCGCTCGCGGATCGGCTCGAGACCTGGTGCGGGATGGTGTGCGGGGTCCTGCTCGCGGGCGGACTGTTCGCCGGGGTACTCGGGCTCGTGCTGTTGCCGTTCAGCTTGATCGGGCTCATGGCGCTCATCGGAGCCCTCGGTTTGGTGCCCCTCTTCACCGCCTATGTGTATTTTCGCAACGCTCTCCGGGTGTACCGGCATGCAAGGACCCTCGGAGTCGGGGCGCGACTCTGGGCCGCCATCATCCTGGGTATGACGCTCGCGCTGGGAATACCCGGCGTGATCGAGGTCCAGGTCTCGCGAATTGTCCGATCGTCCATCCGCGACATCGCCGACGGCAAACTCGCCGGGGTCGGGACGCTTCGCTTCTGGTTTCGAAGTGGGTACTGGCATCTCATGGTCGAGTCGTATCGCGGCGAGGCAGACCAGGCTCGGAAGGAACGGCTTGAGCAGGCGTTCAGGACGCTGACCGGCGAGGACATCGAGACTTGGTCTTCGCGAGGGCTCGATTGATCGGGGACTGCCTGGGAGCGAAGTGTCCGCGCGGACGACTCACCGACCCAGAAATTCGATGGCCCCGAGGAACGGGGATTCTTCACGACGACCTTGGTCGTGCCCGCCGGTCGTTATCCGTAGGAATTCGTAGATGGTGGAAGAGTATCGACACGCCCCCCCAACGGACGCCAGACGGGGACCTTCAACGATAGTGACCTTACGGTGGGGAGACCGTGAGGTCATATCCAGGTAGAGTGGCCATCATTCTGGTGGGCGGGACATGTGACCACGGTCGCGAGACCGTGGTTCGGAAGGGACGAACGTTATCGAGCCCGATCCATCGGTAAGATCGCACTCAGTGTGAGGTTAGCGGGCCAGAGGCCCCGTCCGAACCACGGTCAGACGACCATGGTCCCGGCACGGACCCTCAAGGCCGCTCATCAAAGTAATCGATAGGTTAGGCGAAGGTTGCGGGCGCGGATCAATAACGGCCGCGACCACCGCCACCGCCGCCACCACCATAGCCGCCGCGACCACCACCGCCGCCGCCGCCGCCGTAGCCGCCGCCGCCACCGCTCCGCGGTTCGCGGGGCTTGGCCTCGTTGACCGTGAGGCGTCGGCCGTTGATTTCCTGGTCATGCAGACCCTGGATGGCGGCCTGGGCCTCGGCCTCGCTGCTCATCTCGACAAAGCCGAAGCCCTTGCTCCGACCGGTGTCGCGATCCTGGATGACTTGCGCGCTCTCCACGATCCCGAACCCGGCGAACAATTGCTCCAGGTCGGCGTCGCCGACCTGGTAGGCCAAGTTCCCGACATACAATTTCCTGCCCACGTCAATCTCCAGGAACAAGGTAGAGACCCGTCGATGATCTCTCGGGTCGGAACGAATTTGGGCCGACTCGGGCGACCCATCCGGAGGGAAGGCGAGAGGGGCAGGCGAGGACAGAATCCCAACGGATTGACGTCGCGGGCTCCTTCGGATTCCGACAGGACCATTATAAGCATCCTCCGCCCGCGCGTGATAGGGTCTTCCGGCCTTTTGAGGACCGGGCGATCGTCATGTGATCCTCATGCTTCTGTTTCGAGGGAGCTTGGGCCGCCCCCTCGATCGACATTTGTCGGGTGCCGAGAGCCGCCCGGCCGCGGCTCGCAGCCCTTCCGTACAGCCGACTCCTCTTGCCGATGATCGGGTCGGTTCGTACGCTGATGGTTTGCCGTTCCGGATTTCGGCTCAGCCGACCGTGCCAGGATTCTTCGGGAACCGTGTGATGCTCAAGCCGCCTCGACCCTCGTTCGGGTTATTCGCCTTCATCTCTTGCATGGTCCTAGGATCGCAGGCTTTCGGCCAGGCTCCGAAGCCGGACGCGAAGCCGAAACTCGCCGATTACTTCGGATTCCAGGCCCTGGAGATCTACAAACTCGAGCACCGGATCAGCAACCTGCTCCTGAAGGACCTGGACGGGGACAAGACCGACGACATCGTGGTCAGCGATAATGCCCGGTCGCGGATCGACCTGCTGCTCAGCACCAAGAAGCCCGACGATGACCAGTCGAACCGCCCGTTCCGCAAAGACCCCAACGACCTCCCGTATGATCACCGGATGAGGCTGGCACATATCCCCGTGAATAAAGAGGTTGTCAGCCTGGACACCGGCGATTTCAACGGCGACGGCAAGCCCGACCTCGTCTTCTACGGGACGCCGGCCGAGATCGTCATCCTGTTCAATGAAGGGTCGGGCCGGTTCGGCAGCCCGAAGCGGATCATCTCCGGCGACGGGTCCGAGGGGGCCAGCGCCCTGACCGTCGGCGACCTCGACCAGGATGGGCGCGACGACCTCGTCTTGCTGGCGCAGGACGAGTTGATCTTCGTGTACCAGACCGCCGCCGGGACGCTCTCCGAGCCCGAACGCGTGCCCCACACGGCGGCCAAGCCTTGGCTCATCAGGGCGGTCGACATCGACGGCAATGGCGCCAAGGACCTGGTGATCCTCGACACCGGGACCGACCATCCGATCCACGTCCGGTTCGCGACCCCCGAGAAGAAACTCGGGCCCGAGCAGCGGTTCTCCGTCGAGGTGCCCCGCGCCATCGCCTTCGGCGACCTCGACGGCAAGCCAGGCTCGGAGATCCTCACCATCGAGGCCCAGTCGGGCCGGGCCAGGGTGCTCAAGCTCGACCCCTCTGGGTCCGATGAGTCGAACAAGCGTGGCCGCTTGACGTTCTTCGGACTGCCCCAGGGGACCGAGCGTGGGCGTTCGCTCGGCATTGGCGACCTCGACGGCGACGGCAAGAAGGACGTCGTCGTCACCGACCCGGCCGGCGCCCAGGTCTGGGCGTATCTGCAATCGGGCCGGCTCGGGCTCTCCGCCGGGCAGACCTTCCCCAGCCTCGTCGGCGCCCGGGCCGTCCACCTCGCGGACCTCAACGGCGATCGCAAGGAGGAAGTCTATGTGCTCTCCGAGCCGGAGAAGCAGATCGGTCAGAGCGAATTCGTCCGCGGCCGATTGAGCTTCCCCAGCCCGCTGCCGATCGTCGGCGAGCCCGTCGCGATGGACATCGCCGATCTCGACGGCGACAAGAAGCCGGAAATCCTCTATATCGCCAGGACCAAGCCCGGCGGCGAAGCCTTCGAACTGCGTGCCCTGACGCGCGACAAGGCCGGCTCCTTCGCGAACTATCGCTGGGGCGGTGTCGAGGCGGTCGCGCTGGGCGGCGTCCGGTCGGTCCCGTCCGCCATCCAGTGCTTGGACATCAACCAGGACGGCCAGTCCGATCTCCTGATCTTCAATCAGTATCTGCCGACTCTGCTCTTCCTGGGCAAGAAGGGCTCTCCCCCTCAGCCCTACACGAGCGGCCTTGGGCCATTGACCGGCTCCACGCCCGCGAGTGTCAGCCTGATGGACCTCGACGGGCGGGCGCTGCTGGTCGCCCAGAACACCTTCGCGCGTCGCATCACGCTCGACCCGAAGGGTCACTGGGAGATCAAGGACCAATACAATAGCGGACGGGGCAAGGCTCAGATCATCGGGTCCGCCGCCCTGGATACCGACGGCGACGGCTCCAAGGAGATCGTCCTGTTCGACAAGACGAGCAATTCCCTCCTCTTCCTCGCCCAGAAGGATGGCGTGTATCGCCCTAGCGGGACACTGCTGGTCGGAACCATCAACTTCCAGGGCCTGTCCGTCGCCGATTTCGACGGCGATGGGCGCGATGACCTGCTCATCGCGGGCAGCGATCGGTTCGCCGTCCTTCAGACCGGGCTGAAGGGCCTGCGATTCGAGACGATCGCCAGCTTCGAGCCGAGGAGGAATGAGGCCCGCCTCGCCGACCTCGCCGTCGGCGACGTCAACGGCGACGGCTCTCCCGACGTGGTGTTCTCCGACGTCGGCGAACAATCGCTGGAGATCGCCACCTACTCCGGCGACAAGGAGCTGATCCCGGCCCTCACCTTCAAGATCTTTGAGCGGAAGATCTTCCACAATGCCGGCGACACCATGGAGCCGCGCGACATGGGCATCGGCGACGTCAACGGCGACGGTCGCGCCGATATCGTCCTGATCGCCCACGACCGCGTCCTGGTCTACCGACAGGACCCTGGCCAGGCTCCATCGAAGCCCGGCGAGAAACCGCCCGTCGCCTCGCGCTCGGGTCCCTGAGCCCTTCATCCTTTCGGGTCTATTCGGCTCGCGGAACTTCGACCGGGACTCAAGTCGAGCCTCCGAGTTCTCCGATGATCGCGGAGAGGGGGCCGGTGTCGACCATTCCGTCGGGGGCCTTCGGGATGACCTTGACGGATCCGGCGCGGGAGGCGATACCTCGCGGGGCGGAATCCACGCGCGAGCCACCCGACGGATCGAGTGGCTGTCGGGATATCTCAGGGAGGAACCACGGATGGCCAGAGGTACTCATGGTACGCAGTGGGTCGAGTATGTCGTCACCGCGGTGATGCTGGTCCTGGCCCTGCTGTTCCCCGTGGCCTTGATGATCTTCGACCCCACCCTGATGTTCGAGCGCGGCTGGGAACAGTACGTCGGCACGGCGATCTACTTCTGGGCCGTCGTGACGCTCGGTCGGGAACTCTACGGGCTCTGGCGTAATGAGCGGGCCTTCGAAGACGCCCCGGAACTCCTGAGACGTGTGAACGTCGCCGCGAACCGTAAGGCTCCCAGGAACGGATCCTCGGCATCGGCCGAGATTTCCGACGACGAGCCTCGCATCCTCCCGAGGCGCGTCCGCCAGTTGGTCAGCTATCTCCAGGAGAGCCGGAGTCCGTCCGTCGGGCAGCTCATGGAGGTCAATCGCGAAGGCTCCGGGCTCGACCAGGAACAGGTCGCCGGACGGTTCACGTTGACGCGATACATCCTCTATCTCCTGCCGGTCATTGGTTTTATCGGCACGGTCGAGGGCATCTCCCGGGCCCTGATGAATATCAGCAAGGTGTTGCCGATGGTCAAGGAGCTCGATGGCTTCCTGTCGAACCTGACCGGCGTGACCTCGGCCTTGCAGATCGCCTTCGATAGCACGTTGCTGGCCTTGTTCCTGAGCGCGGCGCTGATGCTCGTGCAGACGCTGGTCTTCCGACGATCGGAGGAGTTGCTGGCCAGGGTGGACCGGTGGATCGTGGAAAACGTGCTGCCGCGGGTAGGGAACGACAATCCGATGGTCGATCGGCTGGCCGAGGTGATCGGCCCGCATCTGGACGAGCTGGGCGAACGGCTGGGCCGACTGATGGAGCCATCGGCCCGAGCCCTCCAGGAGCAAGCTGAGAAGCTCAGCGAGAGCCTGAGAGTGCCGATCTCTCAATTCAGCTCGGAGATGCAGCGACTCCCCGAGGCCCTGGCCTCATTCAAGCAAGGCGCCGAGGTCATCGGTCGCATCGGCGCCGACCTGGAGGCGATCGGGACGGCCAGCGGGTCATTGAAATACGGGGTCGCCAGCCTCAGCCGGATCGAAGCGGCGCTCGGCGAGATCGGCCGCACCGGCGCCCAGCTCAACGAGATCCAGCGCGAGCTGGAGCGCACCGGCGCCGGCATCGAATCACTAGCCGGATCGTGGTCGGCCGCCTACGAGCGGTCCAGCCGCGCGACGCAAGAGCAACTGGCGAGGAGCCTCAACAGCCTCAAGGATGCCCTGGAGATGCTCAACGTCAGCATGGAGCAGGGCAACGCCCTGTATCGGAACATCGTCAAGAAGCTGTTCGACGAGCGGGCCGAACTGCCGGCGCAACGATCCGATTCCATTCGGGTGGCCTGATCTATGATGAGTGGCGAGTAGCCCGACAAGGTTCGGCGGGGTCTCCGACCCCGCCGTCGGCGCGACCGAGGGTCTCCCGCTCGGGTGCGGGCCGGTCAAGCCTGCACACGGAGCCGGATGGGAGATCGGGAGACCTCCGGTCGGGCACTCGGGCGGGGTCAGAGACCCGCGCCCAACTGCGCCACTCGCTGCTCTCAAATAAGGAGGGATCTCCATGCGACGCTCGCGACGGGGCAAGCATTCGGGATTGGAATTCGGCGGCTCGGGCGAGGATTCGTTCGTCGCGGTCGTCGTCACGAAACTCACCGGTGCGCTGCTGTTCATCCTGCTCCTGACGATGGTGATCATGGCCCTCTTGCCCAAGGCGGTCGATTCGGTCGCGCCGAGCCGGGATTCCGCCCAGTCCGGCGCGCCGAGCGACCGGGAGCCGCTCCGGATCGCGACGCCCGGCTCGCTGCCGGATGCCGTGGCGGGCCGCCCCTATCTCGTGGCCCTCGCGGCCACCGGAGGCCATGGAACGCCGCGGTGGTCGGCCGACGGTCCATTACCCGAATGGCTCAAGCTGGAGGAATCGACAGGCCGACTCTTCGGTACGCCCCCAGAGCCGACCAAGGAATCGCTGGCCTTGCCGATTTCCGTCGGCGATGGGACTGAGGTCGTCGGCCGGTCGATCCAGCTCGCGATCCTGCCCGCGCAATCCGTGGCCGTCGCGGGCGTCTGGTGGAAGCCCCGATGGAATGCCGTCGCCTGGCAAACCTGGCTGGAGCAGGGTTTCGGGTTCCTGGTCCTGTGGCTGGTCCACTTGCTCGGGATGAACCTGCTGGCCGGCCTCGAACGCCAATCCATCGAAGAGTCCGTCCTGGCCGACGGCATGGAAACCGGCCAGGTCGCCGTCCATCGGCGGTTTTCTTCCTACCGGCTCCTCATCCGTCTCGCCACACTCTCCGCGACAATCGCGCTGGTCGTCTGGCTCGTCATGTCTGCGCGGGCACGCGCTCTAAACCCCTCGGAAATAACGGGATATCGCGATCCACTCGAGCGGGAAGGACCCACGTTCTCGTCATCCCCACCTCTCCTTCGGCCGGACATCGCCGATCCAGCACCACCCCATCGGACGCATTACGATTGGCCCTCCATTTTTTTTGGAAGTAATGTGGCCATCGTTTGCGCGAATGGCGCTAATCTCAATTATCAATGGTGACGGTATCCCTGCGCCTTTCGGGGTGTCTCCAGATGAAGGGCAACCGGCCCGGGCCTAAGGAGTTGACGATGCATCGCGTTCGAATCACACTCATCAGCGCGGCGATGATGGCGTCTCTGGCAGTGTTGACCGTTGACGCCATGGCCCAACCTGGCGGCGGAGGGGGTCGCGGCGGGTTCGGCGGCGGCCCCGGTGGATTCGGCGGCGGCCCCGGCGGTCCCGGCGGATCGGTGCTGAATCTCGCCTCGAATCCGGCTGTCCAGGAGGAACTGAAGCTCAAGGACCCTCAGAAGGTGAAGGTGAAGAGCCTCGTCGATACCTACAACGAACGCCAGCGGGCCATCCGCGGCAGATGAATCCAGGAGGAGGTCCCGGCGGCCCGGGGCAGGGTCCTGGCGGACAGGGTGGCCAAGGTGGCCAGGGACAGGGCGGGCAGCAGAACGGTCGCGGCAGGAATCGAGGCGGTGCTAATGCCCAGGCCGGTGCTGGTGGTGGTGGCGTCGGCCAGGGCGGCGGTGGCGGTGGCCAGAACGGTGGCGGTGGCCAGAACGGCGGCGGCCAGAACGGCGGCGGCCAGAACGGCGGCGGCCAGAACGGTGGTGGACGGGGGAATCGCCAGCCGTTGACCCCGGAAGAGCAAGAGCAACGGGCCGGCGCTCCGGGAATCCATGGATCTGCTCCAGAAGGGCGCGGAGCAGGGCCTGGTCAAGATCATCGGCGTCCCCGCGTACAACCGGATCAAGCAGATCCAGCTCCAACTCCAGGGGCCCTCCGCGCTGCTCCAGGAAGAGATGATCGAGAAGCTCAATCTGGCCGAAGAGCAGGTCGAGCAATTGCGAGAATTGATCAACGGGAATCGCCAGGCCCAGCGTGAAGAGATGAGGGCTCGCTTCGATCTGATGAAGGGAGCATTCCCGCAGCCTGCGGATGCGAACGCGAACGGAAATGGGAATGGGAATGGGAATGGGAATGGTGGCGGACGCGGCGGACGCGGCGGCAACGGGCCGAACTTCCGCGATCCCGCGTTCCAAGATGCCATGAAGGCGTACATGGAGAAGCCGGAAGTCAAGGCGAAGATGGAGGAGTTCCAGACCCAGCAGGAGAAGCAGGAGGCCCAACTGATGGCGGCCGTCCACCGCACCCTGGGCAAGCGCCAATCCGCCAATTACAAGAAGTTGCTGGGCGCACCGTTCGACCTCTCCCTGGTCCGGGGCGGGCCGGGCCGAGGTTTCGGTAGGAATGGTGCCGGCAATCAGGCCAATGCGACGAAGGACGCTGCCGCGAAACCGGCCGCGGGCGACGAGGACGAAGCGGCTCCGAAGACGACCGCGACGACCACCAAGAAGGTCGCTCCGACGGCCAAGACCCGGAAGAAGAGTCTCGCCGCGGAACGTGGGCTCGACGACTGAAAGCCTCCACAGTTTGGTCGGGTGTGGTCATCATCCTTGTGGATGGCCACATCCTTGATCGCGATCCATCAACATCGAGCCAGTCTCCCGTTGACCGAGGTCGAGATCCGGGAACTGGCTCGTTCCACGCGCCCTGCGGGACCTCGGTACGCGGTTGGGCTTCCCAGGCGAACGGCTCCCGCGTATAAGGACCGCGACTCACGTAATCCCTCGGCGAACGGAGGGGATGGAGGCCGAGCATTCCAGGAGGAGAGGTCCGGATCATGCGTCAAGGCTTGACAGTGGCTCCCGCCGGCTTGGTGCTGGTCCTGGCGCTCATCGCCGCGGGGCCCGAGAATCCAACCGCCGAGCCCACGAGGCTCGACGGGCATTTCGGCAGCCGGATCTCGCCGATCCTGCTCCTGGATCGAAACGATGTCCAGCGCGAGCTCCACCTCGATGCCCGACAGATCTCGGAAGCCCGGACCACGATCGAGCGATTGACCAAGCGGGTCATGACCTTGAAGGGGAAGAGAGGACCGACGGTCGAGGATGACCGGCGGAGTATCGACGAAGACTCGATCCGATGGATTCGCGACAACTTGACCGAGAAGCAGATCGAGCGACTCACGCAGGTGACGTTCCAGTGGGAAGGGGCGGCGGCGATGACGCGCCCTCACGTCATCGATCGCCTGGAACTGACCGATCAGCAAGAGAAAGCCATCGATCAGATTCTGGTTCAGCTCGAGGATGGCGCGTGGAGAAGCCCGCGGCATGCTGGATCCGGCCGAAATCATGAGATTCTCGAGCCGAGCGATCGCGGTCCTCAGTCCGAGCCAGAGGGCCTCCTGGAATGTCCTCCTCGGGCCGCCGTGCCATTTCACGATCCAGGGTCCGTTCCATAGCACGGGCACGCCGCCGAATGATCGAGCGGTCAAGGCCCGGGTTCCGTCGGGCGGTTGAGCGGGGTCTCTGGCTAGCCGGCCGCCTCTTCTCCAGCCTCGACCGATCGAACCGGTTCGCGACTGGCCGACGGGTTCGACTCCGCCAGGTGGAACCGGAAATCGCAGAACGGGGCGCCTTGCATGATGGTCTGGGTCCGAGTCAACTCGATCGCCGGATTGAATCCCTGGGCCAGGGTGTAATCGCGACAGCAGGAAAGACTGGCTCCCAGGTCGGCGAGTCCCAGCGCCCGGTACATCTCGGCGTACCGACATCGGGTGACGTTGAATGACAATCGCGTCGGGGATTGCTCCAGGAGATCGAGCTCCAGCGCGCCATTTTCTCGCCAACGGTCCAAGGATTGGGCGAAAACCTCGAGCGTCTGCTCGCCCAGGAGGCGTGCCAGGTCGGCCCCGCTCTCGCGGGCCAATCTGGAAATCACCTCGGCGACGATCGCCAGGGTCCGCTCCTCGCCGATCTCCCTTTCAAAGGCCCTCACGAGCGGTCCGACGATCCTCGCCTCGATCTCGCGTTGCTCGAGGAGAGGGAGCTTCCTGTTTTCAACGCCCATGGATGTGTACCTCCGGCCCTCGATCGCGTGATGATCGCCGCCCGATGATTGTATCCCACGGGATGGAGGTAGCGTCGAGTCGCTCCTTGCCTGAGGGCAGCGATTGTGCCGATACTTGAGAGCGATCCTTCCTGACGACGGACGGCAATCTCCTCGTGCTTGTCCAGATCCCGCAGTCGATGCACATGCGCACGATCTCACTCATCAGTCATATCGCGGCCTGGCTAGTCCTGGGAGCTCTCACGGCCTGGTCCTGGACGGCCGCAGAGCGCGTATCGCGGATGGCCGCGGTCGAGTCCGGCGTTGACGTGAGGGCGGATGTGGTCTACCAGACCGTCGAAGGTCGCCCGAGCAAACTCGACATCTACACCCGCTCATTACCGACGACTCCCGAGGCACGACAGCCCGCCATCCTGGCCATCCATGGGGGGAGCTGGATCGGCGGCTCCAGGCGGCTCTTCCGTCCCGATGCTCGAAACACGATGGTCTCCCGACTGGCCGGCGAGGGTTACGTCGTCCTCGCCGTGGATTACCGACTGGCCCGCCCCGGTGCTCCCAGTTGGCCCGCGGCGCTCGAGGACCTCCGCGCGGCCGTACGCTGGACGCGTCGGAACGCCGGAGAACTCGGGATCGATCCCGATCGGATCTTCGCCCTCGGGCAATCCTCCGGCGCCCATCTCGCCGCGATGCTCGGCACCCTCCCCGGCTCGGACAGCCCGGACGGGGTCTCTTCTCACGTCCAGGCGGTCATCAACTTCTACGGCCCCTCTGACCTCGGCCGCCTGGCCGACTTGCGCCGAGGCCTAGCGCATGATCCCATCCGTGCGTTCCTCGGCGAAGGCCCGACCCCATTTCGAGTGCGTGCCGCCGAGGCGTCGCCGATCGCTCACGTCTCCTCCGATGATGTACCCATGCTTCTCCTCCATGGCCGGAACGACTCATGGGTCCCGCGCGAGCAGTCGGAACGGTTGGCCGCGAAGCTTGACCAGGCCGGAGCCCGGCATCAGCTCGTCATAGTGGATGGTGCCAGCCATGGCTTCGGAGTCGTGGTCAAGACCCAGCCTGAATGCGATCTCTTGCCGAAAATCCTGGACTTTCTGAAGACTGTAGGGAATGCTCAATCTAGGTAATCTGCTCCGACGACGGTGATCGAGGCCCATGTGCTCTCGCCCACACCGACCACCTTGAACGACACCTCATTGAGCCATAAGCAATGCAATCCATTCGTCGGCGCCTTACATTCTTGTTCAGAGAGCGACTCCTGCGAGGGTTCACATTCAGGGAGCGGCGCAGTCGGATTTTCCATCCGTGTGCAAGCGGATCGCTGGAAGGCCGAGCATTGATGTCGGCCGTGGGTCTGGATGGAGGGGCCACGGCGGGCCGGAGTCAGGTCAGCAGGGAGGCTCGCTTGACTGAGGAGGTGAACGTGCGGTATCCGACTCCAGCCGGACCGGGCGAGAGCCTCAACGTATATTTGCCGCAGGGCCCCGTGCCGGCGGATGGTCGTCCGGTCTTGATCGCGATCCACGGAGGGGGTTGGCGACGGCTCGACAAGGGCGGCTATGGAGATCGGATCGCCGGCGCGTTCGTCCCTCAGGGTTACGTGGTGGTCGCGCCGAATTATATGCTGTCGGCGCGGGGTCGTCCGAGCTGGCCCGTCAACCTGGACGATGTCCGATCGGTGGTCGCCTGGGTCCGCACCAATGCAGGCGAGCTGGATATCAACTCGAACCAGGTGGCCGCGATCGGGGAGTCGGCCGGGGCCAACCTGGCGGCATTGCTCGGGACCGATCCGGGGCCTCCCGAGGGCGGCGTCTCGACCCAAGTCGAGGCGGTCATCGCATTTTCGACTCCGACCAATTTGAGTATCCTGGGCGACGAGAGCCCCCTGGCCGGCCTGGCAGCGGCCCAGTTCCTCGGAGGTTCGCCGGAGCAGTTACCCGCCAGCTACGCGGCGGCCTCGCCCATCGATCATGTGACGTCCGGTGATCCGCCGATGCTCCTGATACACGGGTTGGAGGATCCGCTCATACCCGTCAGTCAGTCGGAGTCGATGGCCGCCGCGTTGACGACCGCAGGCGTCCGGAACGAGCTGATCCTGGTCCCAGGCGGTCACGACCTGGATTTTCCCGTCCATTATGCGAATTTGACCCCCCGGCTCCTTGAATTTCTCCAGACAACCTGGAACGATGAATGAATCCCATCGCGTTTTGACTTTCGCGCACTCTTAGCATCGAGATCGGTAGGACCCCCCAGGGTTGGGGGCGTCGCCAATTGTCTGATGGAGATGCATCGATGTCGAACGCAGTTCATCTCGTCGGTCTGAGTTCGTCGGTGCCGGGCGCACTCGACCTGACGAGGGAATTCGATCGCGTCGTGCAAACGGCCAACGATCGGCCCGACAAGGATACGCTGCCGGCCCTCACCGACCCCGCGGCCGACCATGGCGATCTGGAACTGAAACGCCGACGCGATGACGTCGAAGAGAAGCACCAGCGAGTCCGCGACTTCCTCGACGCGACCGGTCACGACGCCGTCGTGCTGGGGATGGCCGACTCGGTCGCCTGGTTCACCGCCGGAGGCGACCTGGGTCAGGATCTCTGTTCCAACTCCGGATCGATCCTCCTCTTCGTCAATCGCACCTGCCGGGCAGTGATCTCGGACAACGTGCAGAGCTGCCGTGTGTTCGAAGAAGAGCTCGCGGGACTGGGATTCCAGCTCAAGGAGCGTCCCTGGTACGAGGATACCTTCCAGGTCGTCGCGGAACTGTGTCATAATAAGCGCGTGGCCACAGACATGGGGGGTGGTTGCTCGCAGGTCCGTCGCGAGGCGGATGCGCTCCGCGCCTTGCGGCGCCGGCTGACGGGCCTTGAGCGACAGCGGCTCCGCGAGCTGGGCCGGACCTTGACCCTGGCCGTCGAGGCGACTTGCCGCAACTTCGATCGCGGCGAGCGCGAGGCCGACGTGGCCGGTCACCTGGCCCATCGTCTGATCCGAGAGGGCGTGGTTCCCGTCGATCTCCGCGTCGCCAGCGACGACCGACTGGCGCGGTATCGTCAGCCCACGTTCAAGGCGTCGCCGATCCTCAAGCGGGCGACGATCGCCGTCACCGGCCGCCGACACGGCCTGTGTGCGTCTCTGACGCGTACGGTCTCATTCGGGCCGGTCGACCGCGAGCACAAGAGCCATCATTCCCTCGCGACCATGATCGATGCCACCTGCATCTTCTTCTCCCGCCCGGGCGAGGCGGTCTCGGAGGTCTTCCGCCGCGCCCGGCGGATCTACGAGAAGTTCGACCATCCGCATGAGTGGACCCTCGACTACCAGGGCAATGTTGTGGGCTACACGCCTCGCGAAGTGCTGTTGAGGCCCGACAGCAACCTGTCGCTCGAATCGGATATGGCGCTGGCCTGGAGCCCGAGCGTCGGCGCGGCACGCACCGAGGACACCGTGGTCATCGACACCCGCGGCTACGAGGTCGTCACGGCGCCCAGGACTGGCCGCAGCTCGATGTCGCGGTCAAGGGGTTCATCATCCCCAGGCCGGGCATCCTCGAACGCTGAATGCTCGTCATGGGCTTCGCGCCTCGATCATCGCCCAGACGCAAGATAGCCGGATCGGAAGAGCCGTAGCGAACGTGTTTGATCTCTTCAAGCGGCAACGCCGAGAACGTCTGCGATCCGCGCCGTTTCCGTCGGCATGGCTCGAGATCATCGAGCAGAATGTGCCCTATTATGCCCATCTTCCGGAGGCCGGCCGCAACGAGCTCCAGGGCCTCGTCCAGATCTTCCTCGCCGAGAAGAACTTCGAGGGCTGCGGCGGTCTCGAACTGACCGACGAGATCAAGGTGACGGTCGCCGCCCACGCCTGCGTGCTCTTGCTTCACAGGGACACCGACATCTTTCCCCGGCTGGCATCAATCTTGATCTATCCCTCCGCCTATGTGGCCAAGGCGGTCGAGCCCCTCGCCGGCCAGGCCGTGCTGGAAGGCGAGCAAGTCCGGCTCGGCGAAGCCTGGAAAGACGGCGTAGCCATCGTCTCGTGGGATGATGTCCGGGAGACGGCCCTCGGGCGCAACTTCGGCAAGAACCTCATCCTTCACGAGTTCGCCCATCTCCTCGACATGGAGGACGGGGCCGCCGACGGGACGCCGAAACTCCGGCATCTCAGTCAGTACGAGTCCTGGGCGAAGGTCATGCAAGACGAATACGAGCGGCTCAGGAGTCGGGCCAACCTGGATCGGTACACGGTCCTTGATACATACGGTGCCACCAACGCCGCCGAGTTCTTCGCCGTGGCGACGGAAGCCTTCTTCGAGAAGCCGACCGTCCTGAGGAAGCGACATCCCGAGCTCTACGAGGAGCTGAAGTCCTTTTATCAGCAAGACCCGGCGACTCTGTTGCCGATCGGAGTGCCTCCCGCACCATCGAGCGCGGAGCCTCGCTCACGCGAGGGTGGTCGGCGAATGGAGCGGGAATATGCCATCGCGATGACGCCGGGCTTGCTCGACGTAGTGCCGCCAGCCGTGTTCCACGCGCTCGCGAGTTCGAACTCGTCGACCCGGCGCACGACACGCGCGGGGACGCCGACGACCAGCGAGCCGGGGGCGACTTCCATGTTCTCGAGCAGCAAGGCCCCCGCGCCGATGATCGAGCCCCGGCCCACCCGGACACCGTTGAGCAAGATCGCCCCCATGCCGATCAGGCAGTCGTCCTCGACCGTGCAGCCGTGCAGGATGACCCGATGCCCGACGGTAACCCGGTCACCGACGGAGCAAGGAATCCCCGGGTCGGCGTGGATCATCGTGAGGTCCTGGATGTTGGATTGCGCGCCGATGGAGATCCGGTCGGTGTCGCCGCGGAGCACGGAGTTGTACCAGACGCTCGACTCCGCCCCCATGTGGACGTCGCCGAGGATGATCGCCCCGGGGGCGATGAACGCGGTCGGATCGATCATGAAGTACTTCTTTCGTTCTTGAGGGCCCAAACAGGAGGGATCGTGGCCGGTGAACCAATCTTCGTGCCGGCGCGTCTGCTCAGGAGAATGGGGCCCCTTTCAGAACCCCTCCGGAACCCGTCCACGATGACAGGCGAAGAGATCGAACGATTCGTGAGGCTCTTCGAGGAGACGAGCCTACCGCGTCCCGAGTGGACACATGGCAAACACCTGATCTTGGCCCTGGTCTACCTGGTCCGTCACAGTCGAGACGAGGCGACGGACCGAATCCGGCGCGGCATCCAGCGATTGAACCACAGTTATGGCAATTTCGAGGGCTACCACGAGACGATCACAATGGCGTGGATCGCCGTGGTCTCGCGGTTCCTCGACCAGAGGCCACGGGGCGAGAGCCTCTCAATCCTGTCCCGTGGTCTGCTGGACGAATGCGAGGTCAAGGATTACTTGCTTCGGTTCTACTCCAAGGAGATCCTGATGTCGGATGAAGCACGCCGGGGCTGGGTCCCGCCCGATCGCCTCCCGATCGAATGATGCGTACCATCTCGATGCTTGATCAATTTGTTGATCTGACTTCGCGATCAGCCCCCGAGGTTTGGAAGCCCGTCTGGACGCGAGCGATCTGGCCGCGATGATCCGTCCACGGACCGTTGAAGAGCGAGCAGGAACGAACGCGCAGACGCGGACCGATCAAGATGTGGTCGATGTCATAGGCGGGCAACCAGGCCGGGAACGTCCCGCGCCATCCCAAGGTCGAATCGCTCGCCAGCCGGTAGCCCTGATCCTTCATCGCGTCGAAGCCGAGACTGCGGCTCGGAGTGTTGAAGTCGCCGACGACGAAGTCGTAAGGACGACCTTCATCCGTGGCCTTGCGGCAGGCTTCGGCGATCGCCCGGAGGAAGGGCAAACGCGATCGGAGCGGCGAGCTCACGCCGTCGACGACGAGGAGCCGATAGTCGCGGCCACGGACCTCGGCCGCCACGCTCATCGCGACGCCCCCGGGGAGCGTTTCACGCCCCTCCAGGCGGATCGGCCACCGCGAGCAAACCACCATGCGGTACCAGTAAGGACTCTTCGGGTCGTGAAAGATCCCCACATGCGTCACGCCGGCACCGAGGTCGCCGGTGAGCTGCTCGAGCCAGTCATCGGGCGGGGCCTCGCTCAGGACGATCAGGTCCGGATGCCGGTTGACCATCGCCGAGCGCAGGGCCTTCCAGGCCACGGGACCGCGGAAGAGGCCACCGCCCCACTGGACGTTCCAGTGGAGCAGGGCCAGCTCGTCGCCAATTCCCCGGCGCTCGCTCGATGCTCCTGTCCCAATCATCGCGATCGCCGACCAGCCGACCGCGACCCCGGCGAGGATCGTCAAGCCGAAGCGCGGTCGGCGCAGCGAACGACCGCGAAAGGACAGGTCGATGACCAGGGCCGCCAGCCCCATCGGCATCAAGGGTATGTACATCATCAAAGCCGTCGCGATCGACCGATCCCGGACCGCCTGTCCGAGCAGGCCGACCGCGATGAGCGCGGCGATGCCGAACGCAGCGACTCGCCCCAGGGCGACAGCCAACCGTCGGGCCCTCGAGCGTCGCGGTTCGGTCGCAGAATCGTCGGACATCCGAAGGGTCCCCAGGGCGATCGATCGAGGAGGCCACATGGTCAACCTATCGGCCGAGCCAGCTCACCATCGTCCGGGTGACCAAGTCCGAGGCGTCCTGCTGGACGAAATGGCTGGCACCCGGGATCGTGACCAATGTGAGATCGCCCTCGATCCAGTTCCAGGTGTCGTTGAGCGCCCCGGCCAGGAGCGCCGGGTCCTTCAACCCGTGGATCAGCAGGACCGAACACTTGACGGGCGGGAAAGTTTGCTTCGGCGGCGCAGGCCCCGCGCCGGACTTGGTCCCCTCGGGGATGCGAGGGTAATTGGCCTTGTAGTAGTTGAGCATCCCTTCCATCGAGGAGCGTTTCAGCGCGCCGCGGTAGACCTCGCGCGCCGCCGGGTCCTTGACCCACATGACCAGGAAATCGGCCGAAATCTTCTTCGCCGCGTCGGGTTGCTGGAAGTTGCGGGCGTACTGGCTATTCTTCTGCTGCTGGGGGTTGGTCGCCAGCTCGCGCAAGAGCCCGCGCGGATGCGGCAGGTTGAGGACGATCAGCCGGTCGGTCAGCTCGGGGTGGGTCATGGCGAACGTCCAGGCGACCATGCCGCCCCAATCGTGCCCCACGATCACCGCCTTGCCGTCGGTGAAATGCTTGACCACCGCGACCAGGTCGCCGACCAGCTTGTCGATCGTGTAGTTCGGCACGCCCTCCGGCTGCCCGCTCAGGTTGTAGCCGCGCTGGTCGATGGCCACGACGTGGAATCGTTTCGACAGGGCCGGCATCTGGGCGCGCCATGAATACCAGAAATCGGGGAATCCATGGATCAAGACCATCAGCGGATCCTCGGCCCTGCCGAGGCTGACATAGTGGATCTTGACGCCGCCCGAGTCAACGAAACCCTCCTGGGCACCGGGCAAGAGCGTCGCGGCCGTCGGGACGGGCCCGGTCGGTCGATCCGCGGTCTGGCCGGCCGCGACGGCGGACGGGCCCAGCCCGATCAGGAGGGCGAACGCCGTCGCTCGTACTCGCGCCGACCCGAGGCATCTCGCCGTCATGTTGAGGACTCCTTCGCGTTCTTGGAGATCACCGCGGAGTGTTGCTATTTACGGCACCGTGAGGCGTTGTAAACTCTAGGTGTTTCCGGTTGGACGATTGTACGGTGGGTGCAACCCACCGATCCAACGCCCTGTCATTCGGTGGGTTGCACCGACCCTAAGAAATCGTCCGCGATCCCTCTGACGAGACGCGTGAGTGTGTCGAGAGAGGTAACCATTCATGGATCTCATCTTTAAATGCCGATGCGGCAATCGCGGCCAGGTCGGGGCTGAGCTCGCCGGGAAGATTGTAAAGTGCAAGCAATGTGCGTGCAAGCTGCGCATCCCCGGCGTGCCCGAGTCGCGACCGCAGTCCGAGTCTCATGCCTACGGACTGAGAGACGAGCCGGCTCTCGGGCCGTTGCCCCCTCGGGCCGTCGCGCCGTCGGCCGGCGGGCCCCCTCCCGTCGCGTGGGGCGGGCCCGAGAGGAGGAAGAAGGGGGGCCTGGAAGGACTCCGCGCGTTTTTCGAGAATTCCCCGGTGGAGAACCTGGGATTGCGGGTCGGCGGAGTGGTCCTCCTCATCCTGGCCGTCATCGTGATCGGCGCCGTGGTCCGAGGAGGGCGACGGACGTCGGGTCGAGGGCTGGAGGGCGTCGCCGGCTCCGGCGATCGGAATATCTCCCTGACCGACGCCCGGCGCGGCTTCCAGTCGAAGCTCGTCCGGAGGAATGCGTCGCAGGACCCGCTCGATCGGCCGCCGCCCGAGGTGTTCAAGATCGTCCGATTTCCATCGGCGATCGGCCAGCTCGCCGCCTATCTCACCCCCGATCCCGGCGACGAGGAGAAGCATCCGGCGATCATCTGGATCACCGGGGGCGATTGCAACTCGATCGGGAACGTGTGGGATCACGCCGATCCGAGCAACGACCAGACCGCGCGGGCCCTCCGAGAAGCCGGGATCATCATGATGTTCCCTTCGTTGCGAGGCGGGAACCGCAATCCGGGTACCCGGGAGGGCTTCCTCGGCGAGGTGGACGATGTCCTGGCCGCCACCGATTTCCTCGCCCACCGTCGCTTCGTCAATCCCCGTCGCATCTATCTGGGGGGACATTCGACCGGCGGTACGCTCGTCATGCTCGTGGCCGCATCCTCCGATAAGTTTCGGGCCGTTTTCTCGTTCGGGCCGGTGGATGATGTCAGTGGTTACTCCAACGAGTATCTGCCCTTCGATACCTCCAACCCGAAAGAGGTCGCCCTGAGGTCGCCGGGTCGCTGGTTGCATTCGATCCGCAGCCCGACGTTCGTATTCGAGGGGACCCAGTGGTCGGGCAATCTCTCCGCGTTGCAGGCGATGTCTCGCGCCTCGACGAATCCCCTGGTCCACTTCCATCCCGTGAAGGGGACGAATCATTTCAGTGTCCTCGACCCGGTGACCCGGACGATCGCCGCCAAGATCCTGGCGGACCGGGGCCCGACGACGAATATTGCATTCACCGACGCGGAGTTGAATCGCGGCTCCGCACGGTGATCGGACCGTGAATTCGCAAACGATTGCCGACAGGACTCGAGCCGGGGCGGGACAACCGATGAATCTGACCGAATACCTCTTCCACCGACTGCGGGAGCTGGGGGTCGGACACACGTTCGGCATCCCTGGAGACTTCGTCTTGCCCGTCTACGCGGTGCAGGAGCAAGTCGGCATGCCGACGGTGGTCTGTGCCCACGAGCCGGGCGTCGGCTTCGCCGCGGATGGGTACGCGCGGTTCCGCGGACTGGGCGTGGCGCTGGTGACTTACGGCCCGGGGGCGCTGAACACGCTCAACCCGGTCGCGTGCGCGTATGCAGAGCAGTCGCCGCTCCTGGTCGTCAGCGGCGGACCCGAGATGGCCCTGCGTCGGCCGGGGCTGCACCTTCACCACGTCATCAAGACCTTCGAGAGTCAGTTGCAGATCTATCGCGAGGTAACCGTCAACGCTGCGATCCTCGACGACCCGGCGACGGCGCCCGAGACGATCGACCGTGTCCTTCGGAATGTGGTCGAGTCGAAGCGGCCCGGTTACCTGGAGATCCCGAGGGACCGGGTGACGGCGTCGGTCTCGGATCCGTCGGGACCTCTGGCGCACGAGCGCACGGCCGAGCGCGCGCGGCCCTGGCTGGGGCGCTTGATGAGGCCGTGACCGAGATCGCCGTGATGGTCGCGGCGTCGCGGCGGCCGGCCCTCTACGTGGGCGTCGGGGTTCGCCGCCATGGCCTGACGCGGGCGGTCGTGCGACTGGCCGAGCGGCTCGGTCTCCCCGTCGTCACCGACCTGCTGGGCAAGGCCGCATTTCCCGAGAGCCACCCGCAGTACGCGGGCGTCTACCTCGGGGCGCTGTGCGACCCGGCGATCCGCGAGCTCCTCGATGGCTCGGACTGCGTCCTCGAGATCGGCGTCATGCCCACCGACGTCGGGACCGGCTTCTGGACCCAGCGGATTGATCCCAAGGCCCGCGTGATGATCGACCCGGACGGGGTCCAGGTCCGCTACCATCGCTACGACGCCCTGCCCATGGCGGAGGTGGTCGCCGCGTTGCTCGACCGGATACCATCCGGCGATCAAACGCCGCCCCGTTTCGATCGGCCGGCGTTCGTCGAAGCGGTCCCCATGGCCGCCGATTCCCGCCAATCCGGCGTCGCGAAGCTGAAGGTGGCCGAGGTCATCGCCGCCCTCCAGGGCCTGGACCAGTCGCGATACAGCTTTGTGACCGACGTGGGCGATAGCTGGTTCATCGGCCTGGAGCTTCGCGCCGACGTCTTCGTGGCAGCCGGTTATTACTCGTCGATGGGGTTCGCGGTGCCGGCGGCGCTCGGCGCGGGGCTCGCCGAACCGTCGCGCCGGCCCTTCGTCATCGTGGGCGATGGTGCCTTCCAGATGACCGGCATCGAGCTGGCCACCCATGTGGAGCAAGGACTGAGGCCGATCGTATTGCTGCTGAACAACGGCGGCTATGGCATGCTCGAAGCGATCGACCGCCCTCGCACCTACTTTGAACGTCGGAGCTGGGATTATCCCGCCATGGCTCGATCGCTCGGCGCCGAGGCCGAGCGCAGTCACCGACCCGGCCGAGCTGGGCGCCGCATTGCATCGGGCGGAAGCCGCCCCCGGGGCCTACCTTATCGAGGCGTTCACCGCGAGGGACGATCTCTCGCCGGTGATGGCCCGGATCCGGACTCATGTCCACACGGCCTTCAAGATCCAGACGGGACTCTGACCGGCCGCATCCCGTGCGGTCTCGTAGGGTGCTCTGTGAGCACCAGAATACGACGAACCACCCCGGATCAGTGCTCAAAGAGCTCGCTACAAGAGCCTTCCGAGACAGTTTCTGACTGACTGGATCCCGTGCAGAGAAGCCCTCAGCTCGGAGTGATCGGGCATCATGCGTAAGTGCCCAACGAATTCGAGGTCGGGCTGAGGAGGATCTGGGAGCTGCCGCTGGCGGCCTTCTCGATGGCCACGTAGACCGACTGGCCCAGGCCGCGCTGGCAGACGGAATAGAGGTCGTGCCGGCAGGCGAAGAAGCTCTGGACGATCTCCGGGTCCCATTGGGTCCCCGAGCCTTCGCGGAAGATGGCCTCGATGCGTGCCGGGGCGAGGGGTGGGCGGTAACGCCGGGCGGACATCATGGCGTCGCAGGCATCGGCGACGGCGAGGGACCGGGCCATCCGCGGGATCGCCAGGCCGAGGAGTCCGTCGGGATAGCCCTTGCCGTCGAATCGTTCGTGGTGCCCGCGGACGGCCGGGCGAAGGTAGGCCAGCCGGGTGACGTTGGAAACGATCCGGTCGCCGATGATCGGGTGCTCCTGGACGTGCTCCTCCTCGGCCGGGGTGAGGGGGCCCGGCTTGCAGAGGACCTCGTCGCGGATGCCGATCTTGCCGACGTCGTGGAGCAGCCCGGCCAGGTAGAGGTCGCCGATCTCGCCGCGACCGAGATTCATCTCCTCGCCCAGCCGGACGGCAATCCGGGCGACCCGTTCGCTGTGTCCGCAGGTGTAGGGGTCCTTCGCGTCGATCGCCGACGACAGGCAGCGGACGATCCCGAAGAGCGTCTCCTTCAGATTCTCGTAGACGCGGACATGACGGTGGTGGCCCACCTGGAGTCGCCAGATGACCTGGATGATCCGCAGGTCGGCGTCTTCGAGCGCACGATCGGGATCGAGGCTCACGGCCACCATCCAGGCCGGCCTCGGGACCTCGATGGGCATGAGCACGACCGAGTAGGGGATCGGGCCGCCGGACGGGTCCGGTCCCGATTCGTCGTCCCGATGCCAGAGTCCACCCAGGGGAAGCCGGGCCGCGAGGTGTCGCGTGAGGTCCCGGCACCATTGTGCCGGAGGGGTTTCCTCGCCGATCATCTCCGTCACCCGCCCGGCCGATTCGGCATAAATGAAGGCGAGCCGCGCACTGGTCGATTCGCAGATCGTCGCCAGCGCGGCGGAGAATCGGTCGGCGACTTGCTTGCCGTTTTCCAGTTCATCGATCAGGCGGTCCAGGGCGAGCCACGGCGAATTCCCGTCCTGAGAATCATGGGAACTCGCGCCCGAATTCGTGCTCGCTCGGATCATCGCCTCTAACACGGCCGTGCCTCCCTTCCGGCAAAGTATTCGCTCGGCCTGACACTCTCGGCTCCGCTCGACTCGATCGGCACCACATTCCGGAGAGGCCTCCTCATGGTGGTCGTCTCACGATTCGCGGCCGGTTCAACCGGAAGATCCGATGCGCGACTGGGTCGTACAACGAAACACTAGGTCCGCTTTCGAAGACCGGGGGTGGAAATCAGGTCAGTCGGCAAGGCGATTACGCCAGGAGCCGGGTCGGTGTCGCCCAAAAGCAACGGTGCTGGCGCTTTCGTGGCGAACGTCTCCAGATCGGGCTCCTGGATCGGGCGGCAGTGACCTAGAAATGAGTGAGTGGGGTCGACGAAGGGTCGTTCATCCGTCGGGTCGCGCATGCGCCGGGGCCGATGACAGCCCCTCGGGCCCCCCTGGTTCAAGAGGGATCTCTGGCGAGCCTGCTTCCCCGCTCGATGGGGGTCAGGGGGAGATGTGGGCGTTTCTCCATCTCAATCGTGAAGCGATGCAGACCGAGCCGACTCGTTTCGCGTTGGTCGGCAGACGGGAATCGTGTTGATGCCGGAAGATCGTTACGCGTCGGACCGGCTGTCCGAGGCCGTGAACCCTGATTCTTCGAGAGGCTCGGAACCGGCAGGTCGGTGCCCGATCCATCGGCACGCCGAACCGAGCTTCGCCGACCGCCTGGAATTTGGCGGACTTCCCGACATGCCGATCCTCCGTTATGCCGGGCCGAGCGACTTTTGCGGGTTCGAAGTCCCCGGCCCGGAGCCGGCCGCGGAATCGAGGTTCGAGGAGTTTCTCAACCTGTCGATGTTCCCGAGGTCTGGCGAGGCGATCGAGGTCGCCCCGGAACTCGGTCGCGTCGAGCGGGATGTAACCGCATCGAGCGCGAGACCTGCCGATTTCCCGGCGGACGGGGACCGGCCGGCCTCGGGCGAGACGGTCATCTGGTCCGCGGAGATTGAGGCACAATGCCAACGGGCGGTTCGATCCTCGCGCCAGAAGCTGCCGGAAGTGCCCGGTTACGAGGTACTCGCCGAGCTGGGCCGGGGTGGCATGGGGGTCGTCTACAAGGCGAGGCAGCTTCGCCTCAACCGCGTGGTCGCCCTGAAGATGATCCTTGCCGGCGCGTATGCCGGTCCGGATGCGGTCGAGCGATTCATGGCCGAGGCGGAGATCATCGCCCGGCTCGAGCATCCGAACATCGTGCGGATCCACGCCATCGGCGACTTCGATGGGCGGCCGTTCGTCGAGCTGGAGTACGTCGATGGGGGTAGCCTCGAGTCCCGGCTCGAGGGCACGCCCTGGCACCCCACGGACGCGGCACGGCTCACCGAGGAGCTGGCGAACGGAGTGTCCGAAGCCCATCGTATGGGGATCGTCCACCGCGACTTGAAGCCGGGCAACATCCTCATGACCGCGGACGGGATCCCGAAGATCACCGACTTCGGGCTGGCCAAGTCGATCAAGGAGGATTCGGGCCGGACGCGGACCCATTCGATCCTCGGCTCGCCGAACTACATGGCTCCCGAGCAGGCGGAGGGCCGGGCCAAGGAGATCGGCCCGGCCGCCGACGTCTACGCGATGGGCGCGACGCTCTACGAGCTACTGACCGGCCGCCCGCCGTTCCTGGCCCCGACCGTCCTGGCGACGCTCGACCTGGTGAAGAATGCCGAGCCCGTCTCACCGAGTCACCTCCAGCCCGGCGTGACTCCGGACCTGGAGACCATCTGCCTGAAATGCCTCAAGAAGGAGGCGAGCGAGCGATACGAATCCGCCGATGCCCTGGCCGAGGACCTCCGCCGATTCCTCGACGGCGAGCCGATCCTGGCCCGACCGACGCCCTGCTGGGAACGCGCGTGGAAGTGGATCCGCCGCCGGCCCGCGGTCGCGGCATTGGTCGTCGTCAGCGTCGTGTCGTTCCTCGCGACGGCCGGGGGTGGTTTATGGTATCGGGCCGACCGGCAGCGCCAGCGCGCGGCGAGCGTGCAGCGGGTCGAAGGGCTCCGGACCCAGACCCGCGAGTTCTTCCTGCTCGGCGAGGAGGCGATCCGCCGCAAGGATTGGGACAGTGCCAGCGCCCACCTGAACGGCGCCCTGGCCGTGATCCGGACCGAACCCCGGCTGGTCGCGATGCGCGAGCCCATCTGCAACATGCTGTCGGTGAGCGACCGCGAGATCGCCGAGCGGAAGGACCGCGCCGAGGGCCGCGCCCGACTCGCGGCCTTCCAAAGCTCCTACGATGAGGCCGTCTTTTACCAGTCGCAGTATACCGGCCTGGACCCGGCGGCGAACGTCCGGGCGAGCCGTGAAGCAGCCCGGCGCGGACTGGTGCAATTCCGCCCGCGAGACGGCGGCGGGCTCGAGATCGACCGGGCCCATCTCGACGCCGCGGAGGTCGGCGACATCACGTCGCGATACTATGAGCTGGCGCTGATCCTCGCCGAGGCCGTGTCGCAACCGCTGCCGGGCGAGGACCCCGCGGCCCAGGCGCGGGAGGCGATGCGGATCCTCGACCGGATCGAGCGGGTCCGGCCGACGACGAAGGCGTTCCACCTCCGCCGCGCCGGCTACCTCGATACCACGGGGGACCGGACCGGGGCCGAATCCGAGCGGCGGATCGCGGCGACGGCCGTCGCGACCGAGTGTGCTTCGGTTGACGATTTCCTGGAGGGCGAGGAGACTTATCGCCGGCGCGAATACCGACGGGCCGTCGCGGCATTCCGGCGCGTCATGGGCCGGCAGCCCGATCATTTCTGGGCCCAGTACTTACTGGCGATCTGCCATCTCAAGGAGCGCCGCGCCGCCGAGGCGCAGGCCGAATTGACCGGCTGCCTGGGCCGTCGGCCGCGCTTCGTGTGGACGTATCTCCTCAAGGGCTTCGCCGAAGGCGAGATGGGCGAATTCGACCTCGCCGAGGCCGACTTCGAGCGGGCGACCCGAATCGGTCTCGATGATGCAGCACGCTATGTCATGCTGGTGAATCGCGGTGTGATGCGGGTCCGCGGGGGACGTCACGAGGCGGCGATCGAGGACTTCCAGGCCGCGATCCGCTCGAAGCCGGATCAGTTCCAGGCGTACGTTGACCTCGCGCAGGCCTACCAGAATCTCGAGCGTTTCGATGACGCGATGGGCGTACTCAACCGGGCCATCGCCAGGAACCCGAGACAGTCGGTCTTGTATCGGACGCGGGCCAGCATCCATAAGCATCTGTCGGACGGCTCGCGGGCGCTCGAAGACTTGGACCGGGCGATCGCGTGTGCGGCGAGCGGAGACCCGGCGATCGTGGGCGACCACCTGGAGCGGGGGCTGATCCTCGAGCAAGCGGGTCGAAACGACGAGGCCCTGGCCGAATGCGACCGGGCCCTGGCGCTCCAGCCGGGTCGCGCGGACGTCCACAGGGTTCGGGGGGCGATCCTGGTCCGGTTGAAGCGATTCGACGAGGCGATCCGATCGTTCGACATCTGCTTCGCGAGGGGCACACCGTCGCCGTCGCTCCACGAGGCCCGCGGCCTGGCGCTGGCGCATCGCGGGTCTTACGACTCGGCGATCGCGGATTACACCCTGGCGATCGGCGCGGGCCGGGGGACCGCTTCGCTCTACTCGCACCGGGGCTGGGCCTATCTGTTCGGTGGGGCCCCGGCACTCGCCGCCGGCGACTTCGACGAGGCGCTGCGGCTCAGTCCCGGGGACGGCGTCGCCCTGAGCGGCCGCGCCCTGGCCTACGTCCAGCAGGGCAGGACCGACGAGGCCCTCGCCGATGCGCAGGCGCCGTGCAGGCCAACCCCCAGGATTCGCGGCTGCTCTATAGTGCAGCCCGGGTCTACTGCCAGGCGGCGGCCCATCTCGAGGCCGAGACCACCCGGTCCCATGGAGGACGGGAGGCCTCGCGTCGGTACCGGCTCGAGGCCCTGACCCTGATCGCCCGGTCGATCGGCCTGATGCCCGCGGCCGAGCGCGCGACGTTCTGGACGCAGGTCGTCCGCACCGACCGCGTCCTCGATCCGATCCGCAAGTCGAAGAAGTATCTCGACCTGGACGTCCAGTTCGCCCGCCCGCTCGAACTCGGATCGCAGGGCGGAGGCCAGCCACGATGACGACCTCACACAGACACACCGGCGGACCGCGCGGGTCGCTTGCGATGGCTTCTCGAAGTCCGAGGCGATCGCGGAGCCCGCGCGCCGGCCATCGCCTCGTGATCGAGGAGCTGGAGAGCCGTCGCTGTCCCAGCGTCGCCCCGGGTCTCGCCGCGGCGGCCATCAACCTCCCCGTCGACCCGAATACCAGCGTCGCGGGTCAGCTCCGAGGGGATGGCTCAACCGATGTCTACCAGGTGAGTCTCGACGCCGACGGCATCCTGGTAGGCCAGGTCGCCCCCCTGGGGTTTGATACGCGGCTCTCGCTGCTGGATGATCAGGGCCACTTGCTGATCGAGAGCGAGGCCTCCTCAGCCACGGATCCCGATGACCGCGTCGCCATGCACGTGGCCGCCGGCGACTACTTCCTGATGGTGCAGTCCCAGGGCGGAGGCGGCTCATTTGACATGGAGACCAGCTTTACCGAAGCTTCCGCGCCGTCGCAACCCCTCCTCGTTGGGTCCAGTGCTTACTCCATCGCCGTGGCGGATCTCAACGGCGACAAGGTCCCTGACCTCATAACGGCCGACTACTATCTGAACCAGGTCTTGATCGAATTCGGCATCGGCGACGGCACGTTCCAACCACCGATTGCGATCCCGGCAGGCAACGGGCCGGAGTCCGTCACGACGGCCGACCTGACCGGCAACGGCATCCAGGACATCATCACCGCCAATCAGTCTTCGGACGACGTGTCGATCTTGCTGGGTAACGGCGACGGCACCTTCCAGCCCGCAATCGAGGTCCCGGCTGGCGATGGCCCGACGAGCGTGGCCGTGGGCGACTTCAGCGGCGATCGACACTCCGACCTGGCCATCGCCGACTCGAACGGCGACGATGTCCAGATCTTGCTCGGTAACGGCGACGGCACGTTCACGGAGGGAGAGACCATCCCCACGAGCGCTTCACCGATGTCGGTGGCCGCGGCCGACTTCGACGGCGACGGCCGGACCGACATCGCGGTGACGACCGCGGACTCCAAGTTGACTATCCTACAGGGTAACGGCGACGGCAGCTTCGCGCCGGGACAGCAGCTCGCGATCGGCCCCGAAAGCTTCTCGGTGATCGCCGCCGATTTCAACGACGACGGCCAACCCGACCTGGCCGTGGCATCCTCCGGCGACGACAACGTGAGCGTCTTCCTGAACCAGGACGGATGGTTCGTCCCCTCGGCCCTCCTCCAGACCGGCTCGCTCCCGGTCGCCCTGACCGCGGCCGACCTCAAGGGCAATGGCCAACTGGACCTGGTCTCGGCCAATTATGGGTCGAGCGACGTCTCGATCTTCTTCGGCCAGGGAGACGGAACGTTCCAGGCCCCGATCATCGTCCCGGCAGGGGCCGGGCCCCAGGACGTCGTGGCCGACGACCTCACCGGCGACGGCCGGACCGACCTTGTCATCGACGATTACATTGATGCGAATATCTCCGTGCTCGTCGGGAATGGCGATGGCACCTTCCAGGCTCCGCAGCAGCCGGTGCCCCCGACCTCGCCTCCCAGCGTGGTTGCGGCCGACCTCACCAATAACGGCATTCAGGACCTGCTCGTCCCCAATGAGAGCACCAACTCCGTGTCGATCCTGCTGGGCCGGGGCGACGGCACCTTCCGCTCGCCGATCATCGTCCCGGTCGGGCTGGGCCCCTGGGACGTGGCCGTCGGCGATTTCACCGGCGACGGCATCCCGGACCTGGCCGTGACGAACGATATCTCGGACACCGTCTCGATCCTCCTTGGCAACGGCAATGGCACGTTCCGGCCCGGGCCTACACTCCTGACGGGGTTGCAGCCGTGCGGCATCGCGACAGCCGACCTCGATGGCGATGGCCACCTCGACCTGGTGGTGGTGGACGACTTCTCCAGCTCGATGTCGATCTACTACGGCAATGGCGACGGTACGTTTGAAAACCAGGTCGTTCACCAGGAGGAGGGGGATCTCGGTAACCCGCTCATCGCCGACCTGAACGGCGACGGCCGGCCTGACATCGCCGTCCCCGACTCCTTCAACAACGATGTGACGATCCTCTTTGCGACCGGGCCGAGGAGTTACGCCCCGGCCCAATACGTCCTCGCTGGACCGGGGCCCTCCTGGGTGTCGGCCGCCGACTTGACCGGCGACGGCCAGCTCGATCTGATCGTCACCGACACGAACACGCAAGGCCCCTCGTACATCACAGTCCTGCTTGGCATCGGCGACGGGACCTTCACGGGGTGTGAGTAGCAATGGAACGGAAAACTGGAATAAGGGTCGTTACGCCGCCAGCTCATCCTGCCCGTCGGGCTCGCGGAGCGGTCGCAGTTGCCCCTGCCGGATCGATTCCTTCAGGGCGAACTCGTACCGCCCCAGCACGTTGACGTGGTCGAATTGCAGGGGGGAGAGCCGCTCGATATCTTCCGGCTTGACCGCCACGTCGGTCGCACGGACCTGGGCCAGGGCGGCGTCCAGATAGCGGGTGTTCCAGAGCACCACCGCGTTGACCACCAGCCCCAACGCTCCCAGTTGATCCTCCTGGCCTTCACGGTAGCGTTGTCGGAGTTCGCCCCGCTGGCCGTGGAAGATCGCCCGCGCCACGGCGTGCCGGCTCTCGCCCCGGTTGAGTTGGGTGAGGATGCGGCGACGATACGCCTCGTCGTCCAGGTAATTCAACAGGTACAGCGTCTTGGCCACGCGGCCCAGTTCGCCGATGGCCCGGCCCAGCGTCGAGGGACGGCCGCCGCCCTGGAGGCCACGAATCAGCTCCGAGGCGCTGACGGCCTCCATCTTCAGCGAGCCGGCCACCCGTAGCAGATCGTCCCAGTTCCGCTCGATCCTCGGGATGTTGATTCGCTGGCGGGCCAGGCCATCCAGCGCCCCGTAATCGGCCTTCGGGTCGATCCGCCAGAACCGGGCCTCGCCGAAGTCGGCCAGGCGGGGGCTGAACTGGTAGCCCAGGAGCCAGAACAGGCCGAAGACCAGGTCGCTATAGCCGGCCGTGTCGCTCATGATCTCGTGAGGGCGGAGGCCGGTCTGCTGCTCCAGGAGTCCCTCGAGGATGAACAGGGAGTCGCGGATTGTGCCGGGCACGACGATGGCGTGGAACCCGGTGAACTGGTCACTGGTGAAGTTGTAGTAGGTGACGCCACGGCCGGTGTGGAAATACTTCGGGTTCGGTCCCGCGTTGAGAGTGCGGACCGGGACGACGAACCGGAGGCCGTCGGCCGAGGCGACCTCACCGCCGCCCCAGGTCCGGGCCAGAGGGATCTGGGCTTGGTAGTCGACCAGGCGGGCGTTGGCCTTGGTGATGGTCTCGGCGCGGATGTAATTCTGCTGGACCCAGGACAGTCGGCCTCGGGTCAACGCCGGGATGTCGGGGCGTACCAGGGGTTCCAGGCCGATGTTGCACGCCTCGGCCAGGAGCACCGCGCAGAGACTCAGGTCGAGGTCGCCGACCCGGGCGTCCCCCTCGCTGACGTGGCGGAATTCGCCGGCGAAGCTGGTCCAGGCCAGGACTTCCAGGAGGACCTCGGTCAGGTCCACTCGGGGCAGTCGCGTCGCCACGGCCCGGCGGAGATCGACCAGACTGGCGGGTTCGTCCAGCTTATCCAGTGGGGTGAGCGTCAGGACGTCGCGTCGGCCGATCCGCTCGATCGTCACGGCGGAGTTGGTCGGTAAGTTGTTCGCGGCCCGCCGGTAGGCTTCGTCGAGCTGCTTGCCCAGGCTTTCCAGCTCCGAAGCCGCCGTGGGCGACCGTCCCAAGGTTCGGCAGACGCGAGACCGTGCCTTCTCCCAGGCCGGACCTTGCAGGAGCTTGGCATACGGGTCGCCCCAGCGTCGGCTGGCGGGCACGAACAGGTCGCGGCGTTTGAGGCCGTCCTGGAGTCGTTCGAGGGTGCAGAACGTGTAGAACTGGCGATCGATCCGGCCTTCCGGCCCGATGACGACCCGCTTCCAGGCCGGGTTCAAGAGGCCCTGTGGTGCCCGGCTCATGTCGGGCCGTTTCTGCCCTTCAATGGTCTTGAGGAAGCCGAACGCCTCGGTCGCCGGTCGGCCCGCGTCGTTTGCCGCGAATTCGATGGCCTCCAGGAACGCGGGCAGGAAGCGACGGATCTGGCTGTAGCGGGTCCGCAGGTCCTCGAAGTAGTGATCATCGGCCGGCCCGACCAGATCGGAAACGAGGGCGACGGCCCGGGTGAGCTGGTCGCGAGGGATGCGTGCGAAGACGGTCTCGCGAACGCGTCGGTCGGTGCATCCCGGGTCGAGCAGGACGAGGCATGCGCCGTGGAGCAGGAGAGCCGCGGCATCCAGGTCCTTGAGGGAGCGGAGGCGGCGTTGCTGACCGGCGCGTTCGACGCGGGCGAGCATCGCGGTGACCAACTGATCGAGCAGGTCCAGGACATCATCGAGAGCGGTGACTTCCTGGACCTTGGCGAAGGCCAGCAGGGTAGCGTGGCGTCGCGGTGGCGACATCCGGGCGATGGCCTGCGTCCGTGCCGCCGCGGCGTATCGGGCCAGGACGTGGATTCGCACGGGTGGCACGGCGGACAGATCGATGTGGGCCACTCCCAGACCTCGGATCTCCTGGAGTCGCTGTAATGCCTCGACCAGGCCGGCGATGCTGACCCGCGTCGGTGCGCGTCGGAGCCGCTCCAGGGGTGACTTTCGGGAACTCTCATCGGCGACCAGCAGGGTCTCCAGCCGGGCCACTTGCTGGGGTTTCAGGGTCCGGGCCAGGGTGCGCCACAACCGCGAGGCCGCCTTGTCGCGGACCTGGGCCACCAGTCGGGCGAGCGTGCTCACTCCCGGAAGTAGGACTTTGCGTTCGACCAGCCGGGCCGTGGCCAGGTCGAAGAGGACGCTGGGACGTTCGGCACCGACCCAGGTCCGATTGGCGAGCCAGCGGGACAGGGCCGCAACCTCGGAGCCCTCGTGGAAATCGCGGTAGCCGTAGCGGGAACGGATCTCGGCGACGTGGTCCCGACGCATCACACCGGCCGCATAGCGTTTCAGCCCGCCGGTATCGGCGATGCCCAGTTGCCCGGCGAGGTAAGCCACCACGCTTGCCGGGACCTCGGAGGGGTCGGCGAGGAAAGTGCCCAGGAACCGCACCGTGCCGAGTTGGACGGCGAACCCGAGGCGGGTGTGATCGCCCCGGCACCGGGCGATGAGGCCGCGATCAGTGTCGTCGAGGTGGAAGTCGCGTTCGAGCAAGGAACGCGACGGCTCGCCCGCGTAACGGCCATAGCGTCGTTGCTGTTCTTCGGTCAGGAAGTTGACAGGCATCCCAGGCCGTTCCTGAAATCGTCCCCTCGCCTCGTTGCCGGGTGCCAAATAGGGTACCCACGCCCGTGACGTCTGCGGACACCGAAAATCATCGGCTTCCCGTGAGCGAAATCCTGTGACAAAATGGGTATACCCCAGTTGGCACTGTACAAGTCCGCGAGCCATGCCGGGGCCATCGGCCAGGGGAGGAACGGGCGTGATCGCCTGCTATTGCCGCGTCTCATCGGCGAGTCAGAGGACCGACAGCCAAAAGCCCGAGATCCGGCGTTGGCTCGACGGCAATCGGATCGACCCGTCCACGGTGGGATGGTTCGAGGACAAAGAGTCGGGGAAGACCTTGAAACGTCCCGCGTTCGATCGGCTCCAGAAGGCGATCTTCACCGGGTCGGTCACGACGGTGGTGGTCTGGAAGCTGGATCGGATCTCCCGCGGCCAGCGTGACGGCGTGAACCTGCTGGCCGACTGGTGCGAGCGAGGGATACGCGTAGTCGCCGTGACCCAGCAGATCGACCTGGGCGGGCCGGTGGGACGGATGGTGGCGAGCGTCTTGTTCGGGCTGTCGGAGATCGAGACGGAACACCGGCGAGAGCGGCAAGCGGCGGGGATCGCGGAGGCGAGGAAACGGGGTATCTATCGGGGCCGAAAGCGAGGCACGACCAAGGCACCGTCGCATCGTGCCGGGGAACTCCGTGGCCGAGGTCTCTCATTGCAAGAGATCGCCACCGCCTTGGGCGTAAGCCGACGGACCGTATTGCGATACCTGGCGACGGAACGGGCATCGTGATCGGATGAGTCCTTGAACCGAGCCGAAGAACCAATTCCGACCAGTCGGCCATCGATCAGGCAGGCGGCCAGTAACCCCTTATTCCAGTTTTCCGTTCCATTGCTACTCACACCCCTTCACCACCGGCCAGACGATCCCCGTCGGTGAATATCCGTATTCTCTCGCCCTGGCCGACTTCACCGGCGACGGCCACCTCGACATCCTCACGGGCAACATCGGCAGCAACGACCTCTCGGTGCTCCTGGGCAATGGCGACGGCACGTTCCTTCCCGCGATCGAGCTCCCCGCGGGTCCGGGGCCTTACGACCTGGCCGTCGCCGACTTCAATGGCGACGGTCAGCCGGATATCGCCGTGGCCGACTACCAGTCCGACGGCATCACCGTACTGATGAATCAAGGTGGCGGTCGTTTCGCGGCGCCCGAATTCGTCACCACCAGGGCGTTGACGGTCGCGATGGTCACCGCCGACTTCAACGGCGACGGCCGGCTCGACCTGGCCATCGCCGATCCCGTGAACGACACGGTGGCCATCATGCTGGGCGACGGCGACGGGACCTTCACGACCGGCCAGACCTTCTCCGTGGGGATCGCCCCGTCGGGGTTGGTCGTCGGCGACTTCAACGGCGATGGCCTTCCGGACCTGGCCGTTGCCGATGCCGGCTCGGATGACGTCATGGTTTTCCTCGGGCTGGGAGACGGGACGTTCAGCAACCCGATCGTCCTGCCCGTCGGTGTGACCCCGCATGCGATCGTCACGGGGGACTTCCTCGACAACGGCATCACCGACATCGCCGTCGCCGACGAGAATTCCAACGACGTCGATGTGCTGATCGGCCGCGGCGACGGGACGTTCCTGCCCGCCAGGCGGTATCAGGTCGGTGTCGAGCCGGTCGCGCTCGTGGCCGCAGACTTGGACGGCGACGGCTACTCCGAGCTGGTCACGGCCAACCGCACTTCGGGCGACCTTACGATCCTGTGGGCCCTTGCGGGAGGGGGCTTCACGGCGCAGACCGTTCAGTACGGGGGACATGCGCCGACATCTCTGGCCGTCGGCGACTTCACCGGCGACGGCCGGCTCGACCTGGCCGTCGGCGATGAGCAGGACGAGCAGGTCAGTGTCCTCCTGGGACGCGGCGGCCGGGAGTTCGCAGCCCCGTCGTTGTTCGACGTCGGAGAAGCTCCCGATTTCCTCCAGGCCATCTCGTCGCTCGGACACGAACCGGGCCTCGTCCTGAACCTAGCCAGCAACGACTCGCAGAAAGACGTGGTCCTGCTCCTCGGGGCCGACGGGTCGCTGAGCGCGCTCATCGTGATCCCGCTGGGAGCTCACCCTGCCAGCGAGGTCATCGGCGACTTCACCGGCGATAGGGTCCCGGATATTGCTTACGTGACCTCATCGAGCGATCAGATCATCGTACAATTCGGCACGGGTAACCTGCAAGCGGTCGCACCGGAAGAGCCGGCACCTCTCCCCCAGGCCGCGCCAGTCGTCGCCGACTGGAACGACGACGGGACGCCCGACGTCTTCGAACTCGACCAGCAGGGCCAGTTGTTCTTGCGAATGGGTCAGCCCGGTTCTCCGGGCCAGTTCGAGCCGCCCCAAATCATCGGCCAGAATCTCGGCGTCCGCTTCAGCGACATCGCCCTGGTTCACACGAGATACGGGCCGATCCTGGCGGCTCTCGAGCAGGATCAGCCGCTGATCTGGCTCTTCAGCGTCGCCCAGGGTCCCGGCGCCTCGATCGAGGCACGGTCGATCACCGTGACCGGCGCCTCGCTGCTGGTGTCAATGACCGCGGGCGATCTCGACCACGACGGCCTGGACGACCTGATGCTGGTGGATCGCGGCAACGACCAGTTGATCGTGCTCTACCAGAATCCCGACGGAACGTTCGGCGAGGATGGGCCCCGGCTCGACGTCGGCTACGCGCCGTCCGAGGTCGCGATCGCCGACCTGAACTCCGACGGCTGGCCCGACCTGGTGGTGTCCAACACCTACTCGGGCGACCTCAGCGTCTTCTATGGAGGCCCCGGGCGGCAGTTCAGCCCCGAGGTCCTCCTACCCGCCGGGCTCGGCGCCGCGGTCCTGGTCTCCCAGGATGGAAACCAGGTCCCCCACACCGACGACGACCCGATCGGCGTGACCACCGGCGTCTTCGACGCCTCGGGACTCACCGATGTCGTCTCGGTCCAGAGCGGGTCGGATCGCATCTCGCTCCTCGATGGCATTCCCGACGGCGGCCTGGCAAACCCCACGCTCGCGACGAGCGACTCGACCGGTGTCGACCCGACCCAGGTCGTGGCCGCGGCCCTCACCAAGGATGGCTTGACCGACCTGGTCGTCCTCAATCAGGGGAGCCAGGATATCTCGATCTTCTTGAACGACGGCAAGGGGGGATTCATCACGATGCCCACGGTCGACGCCGGCAACGACCCGAGGGGTATCGCCGTGCGCGACGTCAACGGCGACGGCATCCCGGACCTGCTGGTCAGCAACGGCCAGGGCGACCTGTTGATCATCATCGGCGACGGCGACGGCACCTTCCAGCCCTATGAGCGGGCCGACCAGACGGTCAGCCTGGCGGTCGGCGATTTCAGCAAGGGCGGCCAGCCCGATTTCGTCCTGAGCGACACGTCGATCGACCAGCTCTCGATCGACTACGGCGAGACGCAGAGCTTCGTGCAGGGGAGGAGCCAGGGGCTGGAAGCCCCCGGAGCGGTGGCCGTCGCCGACCTCAACGGGGACGGCGATCCCGACATCATCGTGGTCAACCAGGGCGAGAACGACATCCTCGTCTACCTCGGCCTGGGCGGCAACGAGTTCGAGGCCCCGCTGAAGTTCTTCACCGGGACGGATCCGGTGGGCCTCACCGTCGCCGACCTGACCGACACCGGCGTGCCCGATCTCATCGTGGCGAATGCCGGCTCGAACGACTTGAGCGTCTTCATCGGCGTGGGCCGGGGAGCGAGCTGGGAGCTCGAGCCTCGTCCGCGGCTGGCCGTCGGCGATGAGCCGGTCTCGGCGACCGTCGCCGATCTCGACGGCGATGGCATCCCGGACATCATCGCCGTCGATCGGGTGAGCGACAATGTGGTCGTCCTCCGCGGGCTCGGGGACGGCTTTTTCGACGACCAGGACCCGCTGACCTTGCCTGCAGGCCCGAGTCCGATCCGCGCCTTCGTCGGCACGTTCGACGACGCCCCGGGCCTCGATCTCGCCGTCCTCGACTCCGCGTCGAGCGACCTGACCTACTACTCGGATTTCCTCGACGGCAGCCCGTCCGCGGAGTCCATTCTTACGGGAGGTTCCGACCCGATCGCCGGGGTGATGGGCACGACCCGGTACGGCTACTCGACCCTGTTCGTCGCCCATCAAGGCGACGATGCGATCAGCGTGCTCGTGGGCAGCCCCGATGGACTGTTCCTGGCCGATTCGGTGAACCTGGGCTCCTCAGTGCAGCCGACCGACCTGGTGCTCTCGCGCGACGACTCGGGTTCCCTTCGCCTCTACGTCAGCGCCGCGGGCGCGGATGGTGTGATCCTCGTTACCATCACGCTGGGCGTCGGGGCGAGCGTGGCTTCCTCGGGGGGCGTTGCGGCCGTACCGGCGGTGACGACGCAAGGCGCAGGGGCCAGGGAGTCTTCGCTCTCGACCACGGACGGCCCGTTCGCCGTCGAGACGGTCTCGACGGGCATCAACGCGCAGTTCCAGGCATCAACTCAGGCGGAAACCGTCGCGGCCCCGATGGCGAGTGCATCGTCGCAGGCGGTGAACTCCCTCGGCGACTTTGCCACGACGCTCCAGCAGGTCATCACGCCTTCCATGGCACCGATGACGTTCCCGGTCAACAACCCCGTGCCGATGTCCTACGTCCAGATCTCCGACATCCTGCCGCTGGACAACGGCGCCATCGAGAGTGTTGCGGTGCTGCTCGTCGTCCCGGAGGCGTCGGGCGAAAGAGCGATCGGCAATGGACTCCCATCACTCGACGGCTCGATGAGCATCGTCTCGCCTCCGGTCGAGCGAAAGCGGCCGGAAGGGCGAGATTCTTCCTCCAATGGCTCGAACCTCGAAAGGTTCCTCTCCGCCCTCGATGTCGCCCTGGACCGGGTGCCGCAGGAGGTCCTTGTGGCAGACGAGCCGAGGGACGGAGCGGCGCCCCGATCGGCGGGTTGGCCGGCGCATCCGGAGATTGATGCCGTCACGGACATCGTCGCCCGACCGGTCGTGCCAGAACTCCCCGGCACTGCGGTCCGCCGTGGCCCCGGCCGCGACCCGACCCACGAGCCTGATTCGAGGGCGGAAATCGTCCTCTCGGACCTCGGCAGGCGCGAGGGAGAAAGCCTCCGACCGGTGCCGGAGCACACGGCCGCTTGGGACGGTTTCGGCTGGGCGAGACTCCTTGGTGGGATCCTGGTCGTCTCCTCCGCGGTCCTCGGCTGGAAGGTCGCTCGACCACAGTGGCTGAGGCTGCGATCTGTCTCGGACCGTGAGTCGGTCTCGTCGTTCCGCCGCCCGCATTTGACGACACGCTCGAAGGCGTTGAGGCGCTCGGCAGCGGCACGATTGGGTGCCGGGACCAATCGCCGGGAGCGGCAGGCTCACGAACGGTCACCATCGAGTAGCCGATGAGGGGCCCGATCAGCAAGCCCTCCGTTGCGGAATCACCACGCCGTCCACGATTCCGAAACGGTGATCGGGAATCGTGCCCAGGACACGGCGATCGTGACCTGTAATTGAATGGGTGAGGTCTGGACAGTCCGAGCCGTTTCACTTCCTTTCGACGCGAGCCTTCTTGGGAATCGCCTCGACAACCGACGGACACCACGAGTCGGACTGGCCATCCGAACTCGCCAACCCCGACGAGGGAGGGGTCATTTCATGGGAGGCCTGGGCAAGGCCGTCGGTAAATGGAGTCTGACCGCGATGCCGAGCATCCACCGATCGTCCGACGGTCGAGATGCTCCTCGCAGGCTCGTCGCCCGAAGGCGGGATCTCGCGCGGCGGTCCCTCGCCGGGCATTGCATCGTGATCGAGGAGTTAGAGAGCCGTCGCTGCCCCAGCGTCGCCCCGGGGCTGGCCGCGGCGGCCATCGACCTGCCCTCCGATCCGAACAGCACCGTCGCTGGTCAACTGCTGGGGGTCGGTTCGACCGAACTCTACCACGTCAGTGTCGGCGACGACGGACTCCTCGTCGCCCAGGTCGATGCCCTGGGGTTCGACACTCGGCTCTCCCTGCTCGATGGCCAGGGCAACATGCTCATCCAGAGCGAGGCCTCCTCTCCCCAGGATCCGAACGACCGAGTCGCCGTGCATGTGACCGTCGGCGACTACTTCCTGATGGTTCAGGACGAGACCGGCAGCGGCTCGTTCACCATGGAGACGAGCTTCACGATCGCAACTGCGCCGTCTCAACCTCTCGGCGCCGACTATGGTTCGTACTCGGTCGCCGCGGCTGTCCTTAGTGGCGACGGGATCCCCGACGTGATCGTGTCGGGCTACTACGTCGAGCAGGTGCTCGTCTACATGGGCGTCGGTGACGGGACATTTCAACCGCCCATCGCGGTCTCCGTGGGCTCCAATCCGGTCTTCGTGACGACGGCCGATCTGACGGGCAACGGCATCCAGGATATCATCACCGCCAACTCGGGCTCGAATGACGTGTCGGTCGTGCTGGGCAACGGCGACGGCACCTTCCAGCCCGCGATCGAGATCCCTGCGGGCGATAGCCCGACCAGCGTGGCGGTCGGCGACTTCAACGGCGACGGCCACCCCGACCTGGCCGTCACGGACTCTAACGGAAATGATGTAAAGATCCTGATTGGTAGAGGTGACGGGACGTTCGCACAGGGTGTCGCCATCCACACGGGCTTGGACCCCGCCTCGGTGGTGGCGGGCGACTTCGACGGCGACGGCCAGATCGACCTCGCGGTGGCGACCACCGGCTCGTCCCAGTTGGCAATCTTCCAGGGCCATGGCGACGGGACCTTTACGCCGGCCCAGCAGTTCCAGACCGGTCCGTCGCCCACCTCGCTGATCGCGGCCGACCTCGACGGCGACGGTCAACTCGACCTGGCGGTCGCTTGCGCCGGCGACAACACGGTGAGGGTCTTTCAGAACCAGAATGGTTGGTTCGTCCCCTCGACCGTGCTCCAGACCGACAGTTTCCCCTACTCGCTGATCGCCGCGGACTTCAACGGCGACGGCCGGATCGATCTGGCGGCGAGTAGCTACGGGGCCGGCGAGATCTCGATCTTCTTCAATCACGGGAATGGGGCCTTCCAACCGCCGGACGATGTGCCGACGGGGGCCGCGACGGGTGGCATCGCCGCGGCCGACCTCACCGGCGACGGTCGGACCGACCTCATCGCCACCGACCTCATCAACCTGACGGTCCCCGTGCTCCTGGGCAACGGCGACGGGACCTTTCAGACTCCGAGCCAGACCTCGGTCCCGACATCTCCGGAGAGCGTGGTCTCGGCCGACCTTACCGGCAACGGCATCCAGGACCTGATCGTCGTTGACCACGGTACCAACGATGTGTCGATCCTGCTGGGACGGGGAGACGGCACCTTCCGCTCGCCGATCCTCATCCCGGTCGGGCTGGGGGCCTTCGGAGTCACGATCGGCGACTTCAACGGGGACGGAATCCCGGATCTGGCCGTGACGAATAGCATCGAGGACACCGTGTCGATCCTCCTTGGTAACGGCGACGGCACGTTCCGGCTCGAGGAGAAGCTGGTGGCGGGGGTCCAGCCCTATTACATCACGTCGGCCGACCTGGAAGGAAACGGCCGGACTGGTCTGGTGGTCGTGAACGCCCTCTCCGACACGCTCTCGATCTTCTACGGCAATGGCGACGGGACGTTCCAGAATCAGGTGGTCCTCCCGGCCGGTAGCCAGCCGGGCGATCCCGTCGTTGCTGACCTGAACGGCGGGCCATGGCCCGACATCGCCATCCCCCATACCGGCAGCGATGTGTCGATCTTCTTCGCGACCGGACCGAGGAGCTACGCCCCGGCCACGAGCATATGGGCGGGCCCGGGGCCGTCGTGGATAGCGGTCGGTGACCTCACCGGGAACGGCATTCCCGACCTGGTCGTTTCCGACTCCTATGCGTTCGACCCCTCGTACGTCACGGTCCTGCTCGGCAATGGCGACGGCACATTCCATACCGGAGGAACCTATCCCGTCGGTGAGACTCCGTATCCGGTCGTACTGGGCGACTTCACCGGTAACGGCATACTCGACATCCTCACGGGCAACGTCGGCAGCAACGACCTCTCGATGCTACTGGGACGGGGCGACGGCACGTTCCTGCCTGCGATCGAACTCCCCTCGGATCCGCAATCTTACGACCTGGCAGTTGGCGACTTCACCGGCAATGGCAAGCTCGATATCGCCGCGGCTGGCTACCAATCCGATGGCGTCAGCATCTTGCTCAACGAAGGTGGCGGCGTGTTTGATGCTCCCGTGCAGATCGCTTCCGGCGCGTCTCAGATTGCGATGGTCACCGCCGACTTCAACGATGACGGGCGGCTCGACCTGGCCGTCGCCAATCCCATGAACGAAACCGTGACTATCATGATCGGCAAAGGTGATGGTTCGTTCACGATCGGCCAGACGCTCGCGGTGGGGGGCGAACCTTCAGGGCTGGTCGTCGGCGACTTCAACGGAGACGGCGTCCCGGACCTGGCCGTCGCCGACGCCGGCTCGGACGACGTCGAGGTCTACTTCGGACTTGGAGACGGGACGTTCGGCGACCCGATCACCTTGGCCGTCGGCGAAGCGCCGCACGCGATCGTCGCGGGGGACTTCCTCGGGAACGGGATCACGGACATCGCCGTCGCCGACGAGCTCTCCGACGACGTCGCGGTACTGATCGGTCGCGGTGATGGGACGTTCCTGCCGGCGCGGCGATACCCGGTCGGCGTCGAGCCGGTCGCACTGGTGGCCGCGGACTTCAACGGCGACGGCTACACCGACCTTGTCACGGCCGATCGCACATCGGGCGACCTGACGATCCTGTGGGGTCTCGGCGGCGGAAACTTCTCACCCCAGACGGTCGACTACGGCGGCCATGCCCCTTCGGCACTGGCCGTTGGCGACTTCACCGGCGACGGCCGGCTCGACCTGGCCGTCGCCGATGAGGAGGAGGACGAGGTCGTCGTCCTCCTGGGCCTGGGCGGCGGGACCTTCGCCGCCCCCGTCTCGTTCGATGTCGGAGAAGCTCCGGAATTCCTCGAGGCCTTCGCGACGCCCGCCTACCCAACGGGTCTCGGCCTGGCCGCCGCTAGTAGCGACTCCCAGGACGCCGTGGGTCTACTGATCGGGCCCGACGGCGTGCTCGTCAGGCGTATGACCATCCCGCTCGAGGCCGAGCCCATCGGCGTAGTCGTCGGCGAGTTCACCAGCGATGGAAGGCCGGACGTGGCATTCCTCTCCGACTCGAGTAGCCAGGTCCTCGTGGAGCTCGGTACTGGTAATTTGCAAGTCGCAGCATTCGAGCTCTCGGCCCCTTTTCCCCAGGCCGCGCCGATCATCGTTGACTGGAACGACGACGGGACGCCCGACGTCTTCGGAGTGGACCAGAAGGGCCAATTGCTCTTGCGACTGGGACAGCCCGGCTCTCCGGGCCAGTTCGAGCCGCCCCAGATCATCGGCCAGAATCTCGGCGTCCGCTTCAGCGACATCGCCCTGGTCAACACGAGATACGGGCCCGTCCTGGCGGCACTCGAGCAAGATCAGCCGCGGATCTGGCTCTTCAGTGTGGCCCAGGGTCCCGGCGCCTCGATCGAGGCACGGTCGATCACCGTGACCGGCGCCTCGCTGCTGGTGTCGATGGCCGCGGGCGATCTCGACCAGGACGGCCTGGACGACCTGGTGCTGGTGGATCGCGGCAACGACCGGTTGATCGTGCTCTACCAGAATCCCGACGGCACGTTCAGTGAGCATGCGACCCCGCTCGACGTCGGCTACGCACCGTCCGAGGCCGCGATCGCCGACCTGAACTCCGACGACTGGCCCGACCTGGTAGTTTCCAACACCTACTCGGGCGATCTCAGCGTCTTCTATGGAGGCCCCGGGCGGCAGTTCAGCCCCGAGGTCCTCCTCCCCGCCGGGCTCGGCGCCGCGGTCCTGGTCTCCCAGGATGGAAACCAGGTCCCCCACACCGACGACGACCCGATCGGTGTGACCACCGGCGTCTTCGACGCCTCGGGGCTCACCGATGTCGTCTCGGTCCAGAGCGGGTCGGATCGCATCTCGCTCCTCGATGGCATTCCCGACGGCGGCCTGGCAAACCCCACGCTCGCGACGAGCGACTCGACCGGTGTCAACCCGACCCAGGTCGTGGCCGCGGCCCTCACCAAGGATGGCTTGACCGACCTGGTCGTCCTCAATCAGGGGAGCCAGGATATCTCGATCTTCTTGAACAATGGCCGGGGGGGATTCATCACCATGCCCGCGGTCAACGCCGGCAACGACCCGACGGGTATCGCCGTGCGCGACGTCAACGGCGACGGCATCCCGGACCTGCTGGTCAGCAACGGCCAGGGCGACTTGCTGATCATCATCGGCAACGGCGACGGCACGTTCCAGCCTTATGAGCGCGCCGACCAGGCCGTCAGCCTGGCGGTCGGCGATTTCAATAGCGACGGCCAGCCCGATTTCGTCCTGAGCGACACGTCGATCGACCAGCTCTCGATCGACTACGGCGAGACGCAGAGCTTCGTGCAGGGGAGGAGCCAGGGGCTGGAAGCCCCCGGAGCGGTGGCCGTCGCCGACCTCAACGGCGACGGCAACCCCGACATCATCGTGGTCAACCAGGGCGAGAACGACATCCTCGTCTATCTCGGCCTGGGCGGCAACGAGTTCGAGGCCCCGCTGAAGTTCTTCACCGGGACGGATCCGGTGGGCCTCACCGTCGCCGACCTGACCGACACCGGCGTGCCCGATCTCATCGTGGCGAATGCCGGCTCGAACGACTTGAGCGTCTTCATCGGCGTGGGCCGGGGAGCGGACTGGGAGCTCGAGCCTCGTCCGCGGCTGGCCGTCGGCGATGAGCCGGTCTCGACGACCGTCGCCGATCTCGACGGCGATGGCATCCCGGACATCATCGCCGTCGATCGGGTGAGCGACAATGTGGTCGTCCTCCGCGGGCTCGGGGACGGCTTTTTCGACGACCAGGACCCGCTGACCTTGCCGGCAGGCCCGAGTCCGATCCGCGCCTTCGTCGGCACGTTCGACGACGCCCCGGGCCTCGACCTCGCCGTCCTCGACTCCGCGTCGAGCGACCTGACCTACTACTCGGATTTCCTCGACGGCAGCCCGTCCGCGCAATACATCCCTAGCGGGGGTCCCGACCCGATCGCCGCCGTGATGGGGACCTCCAGGAGCGGCTACTCGACGCTGTTCATCGCCCATCAAGGCGATGATGCGATCAGTGTGCTCCTGGGGAGTCCCGACGGACTGGTGATGGCCCCACCCGTCTACCTGGGCTCTTCAGTGCAGCCGACCGACCTGGTGCTCTCGCGCGACGACTCGGGTTCCCTCCGCCTCTACGTCAGCGCCGCGGGCGCGGATGGTGTGGTCCTGGTGTCCATCAAGTTGGGCTTCGGGTCGGCCATGGCTTCGCCGGTTGGCGATGAGGTCGCTCCGTCTTCGCCGATACAGGGTGCGGCGACCAGGGAGTCTTCGCCCTCGTCCACGGCCAGTCCATTCGCCGTCGAGACGATCTCGACGGGGATCAACGCACAAGTTCAGACATCGTCGCAGACGGAGACAACCGCCGTCGCCCCGATGAGCGCCTCCGCTCCGGCGGCGGGCGCATTGGGCGGCCTCGCCGTGACGCTCCAGCAGATCATCTCCCCGACCATGGCTCCGCTGACATTCCTGGTCAACAACCTCGCGCCCGTGGCCTACGTACAGATCTCCGACATCATGCCGATGGACAACAGCGTCATCGAGACCGTGGCCGTCCTCCTCGTCGTCCCGGAAGCGAGCGTCGAGAGTGCCGGAGGGTGCAATCCGACGAGGTTCGACGGGGCGATGAGTGAGGCCCCGCGTGCCGTCGTGAATCCCCGGCCGGATGCGCCGGCACGTTCACCCCGAAGCTCCAATCTCAAGAGGTACCTTGCCGATCTCGATGGGGCCTTGGACGGCGTCCCGCAGGATGTCCTCGCGGCGGTCGAGATGCAGGGAGGCGCGTGGCCACGCCGGCCGGGGGACATGGAGTTCGCCGCCGTCGCGGTCACACGAGCGGATCAGGCCGCGAGCGATGAGTCCGTCAGGAAACCGGAACGCGAGAGCGACCTCGACCAGGAGTCCGTCGCGAGGGCGGAGGTGGTCCAGTCGGGCCTTCCCGTGCTCGATGGAGGACGATCTCGAACCGTGCCGTCGGACCGATCTCGAACGGACCTCGCGGGCTGGGCGAGGCTGCTCGGCGGGATGTTGGTCATCTCATCCGCCTTGTTCGGTTGGAGGGCCGCTCGGAAGTGGTGGCCCGACCGCCGCTCTGTCGATCGCTTGCCGACACATCCGCCCCTCGTGGGCCCGCATCAACGGACGCTCCCCAAAGGTTCGAGATCCTCGAGATCGCGAAATACCCAGAGGCGTCGGATCTCGGGACGAACCCTACGATCTTGAGCGTCCGGCGCCGGCCTTCGGCGCGGGCCGGACGGAGGTCCAGCGGCATCCGCCTCAGTAGCTCTCGGCGCCGATGGCCTCGCCGTTGCCCTTGGTGCCCAGCGACCACCAGATCGTCCGGTTGATGCTGTCCTTGATGAACTTCACGCTCCCATCGGCGAAGCAGACGTTGATCCCGCCCGGATGGGCGCTGCTGGAGCCGTAGGCGAAGCCGCTGTCCGGATAGTTTAGCGGATCACCGTCGAGCCGGCAGGCCGAGAACGGAAACCGCGCGTCGTTCGGGGTCTGGATGGTGTTGAACAGGGTGTATCCGGTGATCCCTATCGCCCATCGGTAGCCGTGGTCGTCGCCGATGTTCGTGCTCGTCGACTGGAACATGATGTTGCAGTTTTCGAGGATCGCCATGACGAGGGCGGGATTCGCGAAGGCGTCGTGAGGGCGGTTGAGGTCGTCGGCGGGGTCGGCCCCGAAGACCATGTTCCCGCGGTACTTGCTCGGCGGGGTGGTGACGGGCCCCCAGACGCTCGTCGCCATGCTGTCGCCCATCAGCGACTCGGCGAAGGCGACCGTGTTCGAGGTGCCGTCGGTGCACTGATTGAGTCCGCAGGAGACCGCCTGGGCGAACAGCCCCGTTGTACCGGTGAAGGTGACGTTGGGAGTCGTCCCCATCCAGTTCGCCCCGCCGGCCACTCCTGGCGTGAACATGTAGTCGGTCGTCGTCCCCATGCAGGCGTAATAGTTGTTCGTATTGATCCGCTTGCCGGCATTCGGGTCCGACGGGCAGAGGTAGCCCGCGATGATCGTCAGGACACCCGTCGAATTCATCCCGAGATCGTACTCGGCGCCGAAGTTGAAGTTGAGCGCGTAGTAGACCGGCGCCTGCTCGATATAGGGCAGGAGCATTGCCTGGGCGCTCATGTTCGGCTCCCAGGACGCGTAAAGTCCCGGCACGGCCGCCACGCCGTTGAGCGCGGCACCCGGCGGGAAGCTGTCCGCGGCCGTGTGGTAGTTGTGCAGGGCCAGGCCGATCTGCTTGAGGTTGTTGGTGCACTGGATGCGGCGGGCGGCCTCGCGCGCCGACTGGACGGCCGGGAGCAACAGCGCGATGAGCACGGCGATGATCGCGATCACGACCAGCAACTCGATCAGCGTGAAACCGGCGCGGGAGGAGCGAGCCACGGGGAGGACTCCTTGACGGGGGCGGAACGGATGGAAGTGAGGGATCGGATCCATGGGCTCGAGATGGCGGCTCGGGCCAGGTGTTGACGGGAGTCGCCGTCGCGAAGACGGGTTGAATCAGCGGCGCACGCCGGGCTTGGCCGCCGGCTGAGTCTTCATGCTCGCCCGGATCTGTTCGATCCTGGCGCTCTGCTTCTCCAGGTAATCCGCCGCCACGACCGCACGGGAACCGTCCGATGGGGTCCCCTTGCCGCAACCGGTGATGCCGGAGCAGACGACGCCAAGCATCACGAGCCGGGCGAACACTCGATCTTTCATGACGGACCTCGATCCGGTCGGTCTAAGACGGAGGCTCTTCCGAACGCGGCAGATTTCTCGATATGACCCGCATCCGCGCGGAGCCGGGACGGCCCTGTCAGCAAATATCCAGGGCTCACAGGGATGACTTCGTCGATCGTATGCCGGGAATATCAATGAAAGTTCCGCCCACATCGCCGCCCGGCACGATCATGCCGATCGCAACGATGGATCGACCCGCTCCTCGCGACATGAGGCGGCGACATTGATTGAACGTTAACCGCATGTCGGCCGGGCCAAGCCTATCGCCGACAAGCCATCGGGGTTAAATTGAAAGCGCGCCCGGGCACCGACGTCTGGGTACGGCGGTCCCGAGTGGCGAGGCCAATGGTCGGTTTCGGGCAGCGAGCGGGTGGAGGGGCCTGTAAGGCCGCCATCGATGAACGAAGTCACCCGGATCCTAACGGCCATCGAGCAGGGCGACCCGCAGGCCGCAGAGCAATTGCTGCCGATGGTGTACGACGAGCTGCGCAACTGGCGGCGCAGAAGCTCGCGCAAGAGAGGCCCTGGCATACCCTCCAGGCGACGGCCCTGGTCCACGAGGCATACCTCCGGCTGGTCGATGTCGAGGACTGCCGTCGATGGGACAACCGTCGCCATTTCTTCGCCGCGGCGGCGGAGTCGATGCGGCGAATCCTCGTCGAGAGCGCCAGGGCGAAGAGGCGCCTCAAGCGCGGCGGCGACCTCGTCCGTCGGGAGCTCGATCCCGGCGACCTCGTCGTCCCCGAGGTCCCCGATGAGTTGCTCTCGCTCGACGAGGCCGTGGCCCGACTCGCGGCGATCGACCCTCAGGCGGCCGAGGTCGTCCAGCTTCGCGTCTTCGCCGGCATGACCGTCAAGGGGGCCGCCAAGGTCCTGGGCGTCTCGCCACGAACCGTCGATCACCTCTGGGCTTACGCCCGCGCCTGGCTCCTCGCCGAGCTGCAAGGCGACGAAGCCTGAACGCGGGTCCTGAGAAGAATCTGAGGTTTCGTGCGCGAATGGATCGTGGACGTCGCATGGAGAGATGACGCCCTCGACGACGATCCCAGCTCGAACCGGAGAACTCCCATGAGCGAACGCGAGCTCTTCATCGCCGCCATCCAGAAAGACACCGGCGCTCGCCACGCCTTCCTCGAACAAGCTTGTCCGGACGATCCCGAGCTTCGGAGGCGCGTTGCGGTCCTACTCGAGGCCCACGAGCGGGCCGGCGGGCTGCTCGAGTTGCCAGTCCCGTCCGAGCTGACGATCGACTCGACTCGTGACCGGGAAACGGCCGATGGCCTCGTCCGTGATGTCGCCGATCGACCGATCACCGAGGCTCCCGGCACTAGCATCGGTCCTTACAAGCTCCTCCAGGAGATCGGCGAGGGGGGTATGGGCACGGTCTACATGGCCGAGCAAGAGCAACCCGTCCGCCGCAGGGTCGCGCTGAAGATTATCAAGCCGGGCATGGACTCCGCCCAGGTGATCGCCCGGTTCGAGGCCGAGCGCCAGGCTTTGGCCTTGATGGACCATCCCAACATCGCCAGGGTCCTCGATGCGGGTACCACCGACAGCGGCCGACCCTACTTCGTCATGGAGCTCGTCAATGGCATCCCGATCACCCAGTATTGCGACCAAGCCCGGCTCAACCCGCGCGAGCGGCTGGAGCTGTTCGTCCCGGTCTGCCAGGCGATCCAGCACGCGCATCAGAAGGGGGTGATCCACCGCGACATCAAGCCGACCAACGTGCTGGTCACTCTCTACGATGGCAAGCCGGTCCCGAAAGTGATCGACTTCGGCATCGCCAAGGCGATCGCCCAGCGGCTGACCGAGAAGACGATGTTCACGCAATTCGGCTCGATCGTCGGCACGCTCGAGTACATGAGCCCCGAGCAGGCCGAGATGCAGCGCCCTCGGGGTCGATACCCGCAGCGACATCTATTCGCTCGGCGTGCTCCTGTACGAGCTCCTGACGGGCACCACGCCGCTGGACCGCGCCCAGGTCCGCGAGGCCGCCTACGTCGAGATCTTGCGTCGCATCAAGGAGGAAGAGCCGCCCAGGCCCAGCACCCGGCTCAGCACGTCGAAGGAGACCCTGGCCTCGATCTCGGCAGAGCGGCGGACCGAGCCGTCGCGAATGGCGAAGATCGTGCGAGGCGACCTCGATTGGATCGTGATGAAATCCCTCGACAAGGACCGCGCCCGGCGATACGAGTCGGCCAGCGGGTTCGCCAGCGACGTCCAACGCTACCTCGACGGCGACGCCGTCGAGGCGTGCCCTCCGTCGGCCATCTACCGCCTGCGGAAGTTGGCGCAGAAGCACCGTGCGGGCCTGCTGATCGCCTCGGCCTTCGCGGCGATGCTGGTGCTGGCGACCGTCATGACCACCTGGCTGGCGATCGCGGCCAACAGGGCGCGTATGCAGGAGATGGTCGCGGCCCGCCGCGCGTCGGAGGCGGCTTCCGAGGCCAGACACCAGGCGGCGCATGCCAGGCGGTCCGCGGAGGAATCCCAGGCGGTCCTCAAGTTCTTGCAAGAGGATGTATTGGCCGCGGCGAGGCCGGAGGGCCAGGAAGGGGGCAAGGGCAAGGACCTGACGATCCGCAAGGCCCTCGACGCCGCCGAGCCGAAGATCGCCGCGGCCTTCTCGCAGCAGCCGGACGTCGAGGCCGCGATCCGGGACGTCCTGGGTACCACCTATTATTTCCTCGGCGAGCCGTCCGTGGCGATCCGACAGCTCGAGCGCGCCCTGGAACTGTGGAAGGCCCAGGTCGGGCCGGAACATCCCTATGTCCTGACCATTCAGAATAACCTGGCCTCGGCCTACCTCGCCGCCGGCCGGTTCGACCGCGCCATCCCGCTGCTCGAGCACACGCTGTCAGCGAAGAGGGCCAAGCTCGGGCCCGAGGATCCGGATACCCTCCGCGGACAGCACAACCTCGCCTCTGCTTACCAGAATGCCGGCCAGCTCGACCGCGCCATCCCGCTGTTCGAACGCACGCTCGACGCGAAGGTGATCAAGCTCGGACCCGATCACCCGGAAACACTCGTTACGCAACATCAGCTCGCATCCGCCTATCGGAGCGCCGGCCAGGCTGACCGTGCCCTCGCGATGCTCGAGCGCACCCTGACGGGGATGACGGCCAGGTTCGGCCCAGACCACCCCAATTCCCTCCTGACCCGGAACAACCTCGCGCTGGCCTATCAGGACTCGGGACAGCTCGACCGCGCCATCCCGCTCTTCGAGCGGACGCTGGCGATCCAGGCCGAGAAGCTCGGCGCCGATCATCCCGACACGATCCTGACCCGGAGCAATCTCGCCGTGGCCTATGAGTCGGCCGGCCAGCTCGACCGCGCCCTCGCAATGCTCGAGCGCACCCTGGCCGACTATACCGCCAAGCTGGGCCCCGATCACCCCGACACGCTCCGCACCCAGAACAACCTCGCCCGGGCCTGCCAGGAGTCCGCCCAGCTCGACCGGGCCATCGCGATGTTCGAGCAATCGCTGGCCGCGCACGTGTCGAAGCTCGGTGCGGATCATCAACAGACGCTCATGGTTCGCAACAATCTCGCCCGGGCCTACCAGGAATCGGGCCAGCTCGACCGGGCCATCGCGATGTTCGAGCAGACGCTGGTCGCGCACGTGCCGAAGCTCGGTGCGGATCATCAACAGACGCTCATGGTCCGCAACAATCTCGCCCTGGCCTACCTGGAGTCCGGCCAGACCGCGCGGGCCATCGCGATGCTCCAGAGCACGCTCGAGGCCCAGCGGACCAAGGTCGGCGCCGACCACCCCGACACGCTCGCGTTCCAGACCAACCTGGGATGGGCCTACCAGGAGCAGGGCGACCTCGCCCGCGCCGAATCGATCTACCGGGACGTCCTCGCCCGTCGGAAGGCCAAACACGGTCACGACGACCTCGACCTCGCCAGCGGACTCACCTACCTCGGCTCGTGCCTGAGCCAGGAGAGGAAATGGGACGAGGCCGAATCGGTCCTCCGCGAGAGCCTCCGCATCCGCGAGGCCCTCAAGCAGACCGACAACGGCAAGTGGTTCAACACGATGAGCGAGCTCGGCGGCAGCCTGATCGGCCGGAAGAAATATGCCGAGGCCGAACCGCTCGTCGTCTCGGGCTACGAGGGCATGAAAGCCCGCCAGGCCAGGATTGCCCGGCCCGCCAGGCCCAGCCTCGACGCACCCGCCGAGCGGGTCATCAGGCTCTACGAGGCCTGGGGCAAGCCCGAGAAGGCCGCCGCATGGCGAGAGAAACTGAAGCTGTCCAAGGCCAGGACGAACCACAAATCGTGAGTGGTATTCACCTTGCTGGCCCGGGCAGCCATCGGGCGGGCGGATACCAATCTTCATCCATGTTGAGATGGTGGTCGAGATATGGGACCCGCGAGTGGCCGAGGAAGAGGTCCCGCGGTAAGGTCGCGGACGGCCTCGCGGTCTCGCGATCCATCAGCCCGGCCGTTACGAACGACTCCACGACGAGCTCGGAGCAGAAGAATCGCGGGCGGTCGCCGTGGACCCGGCCGACGAACGGCGTACGCAGTGCGCCGCGTCGGCTGAACGGGGTCGCGAAGTTGAGGCCCCGCGCCAGCGCGAATCGCTTCCCCTCTTGGATGCTGGCGAAGGCCGTCAGCCGGGCCGACTGGTCGGGCGTCAGCGGCACACGACGGCGTCGGACCCAGACCCGGGTCCCGCGCGCGACGTGGTTCGACATGTGCTGATAGGGGTCGAGCACGCGGATCACCAGCTCGTTGAAGGGCCCGGCCTCGATCAGTCCCAGGCTCCCGTCCGGCCGGGCGAAGATGAATCCCGAGTGATGGACGCCGGCGCCGCCGACGAAGGTGTGGCCGAAGCGGACGAAGAACGACTCGTCCGTCGCCAGGAAGATGTCTCCGGGTTGCGGGACGTAAAATTCCGCCGGACCTCGGAGACAATCGTCGAGGCAGTAGGCGGGCTGATAGAGGAAAGACTCCGGCAGGGGGGCTCCCGCCAGTAGACCTGTAGCGATCATTCCTAAAATAATATGGCTCATCCGTGAGACTCGGGTCGATATAGGGGGAATACCGGATCTATCTTCGTCGCCCTCGGCGATCCACTTGAACGTCGCGGCACGCGGCGTAACCATCACGGGCTCACGCTCGGCCGGTAAGAAGGACCTTGCCCGATGGCTCACGTCCGGATCCTCGATTTGGATGACAGCCTGACCTCGCAATCCGATCTCTTCGCGGGGGCGGAGTGGATACCCGCCCAGGATTGGGGAGGACGGATCCGGCTGGCCTGCGGATTCGGGACCTTCGGCCGGTTCCGGAGATGGCTGGGAGCGTCGCTCTCGGACGGGGCCCCGCACGTGACCTTGTATGGATCGGGGGACTTCCATCATGTCACCCTCGCCCTGCTCGGGCGGATCCGAGGGCCGTTCAACCTGCTGGTCCTCGACAAGCACCCGGACTGGATGAGGGGCATCCCATTCCTGCATTGCGGGACGTGGCTCGGTCACGCGCTGAGGCTACCCGGCCTGCGTCGGGCGTTCCTCTGCGGCGGTGAGACCGACTTCGACAACTCCTACCGATGGCTCGCACCCTGGCCCGAGATCCATGGCGGCCGGGTTGTCGTCTTCCCGGCCCGCCGTCGCTTCGTCGGCGGCGGGTGGACCGAGGTATCGGTTCGACCGCTCCTCGTTGACGGGAATTCCCCCGCCCAGGCGCTTCGCGACGCCTTGGGGCCCTTCCGCAACGAGTTGCGACGGTATCCGCTCTATGTGTCGATCGATAAGGACGTGCTAACACCCGAGGATGCGGCGGTGAACTGGGACTCGGGCCTGCTCCGTCTGTCCGACGCGGTGACGACGCTCGAGACGTTCGTGGCCGCCGCGGCAGGTCGGCTGGCCGGCGCCGATGTGCTGGGCGACTGGTCCCCGGTCCGGCTCGGTCACTGGCTGAACCGCCTCTGCGACCGACTCGACCATCCCAGTCCGATCCACGACCCCGCCGAAGCCGCGGAACGTAACCGGAAGGCCAATGCCGTACTCCTGCGCGCCCTCCTCTCGGCCGCGAGGGTCACCGTCTAGAAATGGATCGAGTCCGACTTGACCTCGATCCCTTCATAGGGTACATCTGTATCGAAATTCGGTACCAAGGGTGGTATCGACAACTCCAAAACGCGACCGACCGATCCGGGCCAGGGTCCATCCCTCTGGAAGAAGGAGTGCGCCGATGAGCGGGGTACGAGTGCTGGTTGGCACGCGCAAGGGTGCGTTCATCATGTCATCGGACGGCCATCGCGAACGATGGGAGATCAGCGGCCCTCACTTCGGCGGCTGGGAAATCTACCATCTGAAGGGCTCGCCCGTCGACCCGAACCGGCTGTATGCGTCGCAGTCCAGTGGCTGGTTCGGACAGCAGGTCCAGCGCTCGGACGACGGCGGCAAGACATGGGAGCCGGTCGGTAACGCGTTCGTGTACGACGGCGTGCCCGGCACTCACCAGTGGTATGACGGCACGCAGCACCCCTGGGAGTTCAAGCGCGTCTGGCATCTCGAGCCGTCGCTGACCGACCCGGATACCGTCTACGCCGGGGTGGAGGACGCCGCTTTGTTCCGTTCGACGGACGGCGGCCGGACCTGGCAGGAGTTGCCCGGCCTGCGCGGGCACGAGTCCGGACCCCGATGGCAGCCGGGTGCGGGCGGGATGTGCCTGCATACGATCGTGCTGGATCCGAGCGATCCCGGGCGGATCTTCATCGCGATCTCGGCCGCGGGCGCCTTCCGCACCGACGACGGCGGCACGACGTGGCGACCGATCAACCGGGGACTGAAGTCCGAGTTCATCCCCGATCCGAACGCCGAGGTCGGCCACTGCGTCCACCGGATCGCAATGCACGGGTCGCGCCCGGGCGTGCTGTTCATGCAGAAGCACTGGGACGTCATGCGCAGCGACGACGCCGGCGACTCCTGGCACGAGGTCAGCGGGAACTTGCCGACCGACTTCGGCTTCGTGATCGACGTCCACGCGCACGAGCCCGAGACCGTCTACGTCGTCCCTATCAAGAGCGACTCCGAGCATTACCCGCCCGAAGGAAAGCTGCGCGTCTATCGGAGCCGGACGGGCGGCAACGAGTGGGAGCCGCTCTCGAAGGGACTGCCGCAAAGCGACTGTTACGTCAACGTGCTGCGCGACGCGATGGCCGTCGACTCGCTCGATTCGTGCGGCATCTATTTCGGCACGACCGGCGGTCAGGTCTATTGTTCGGCCGATGGCGGTGATAGCTGGGCACCCATCGTCCGCGACTTCCCGGCCGTGGTCTCCGTCGAGGTCCAGACACTGCCATGATCCGAGTCATCCTCCCGGCACACCTGCGGACGCTGGCCCGCGTCGGCGGAGAGGTGGAACTCCGCGTCGAGGGGCCGATCTCGCAACGATCGGTCCTCGACGCCCTCGAGGCCCGCTACCCGATGCTCCGCGGGACCATCCGCGACCATGTCACGCAACGGCGGCGACCGTTCTTGAGATTCTTCGCCTGCTCGCAAGATCTCTCCCACGACCTGCCGGATGACCCGCTGCCGGACGCAATTGCGACGGGAGTGGAGCCGTTCCTGGTCGTGGGGGCCATCGCCGGCGGATAGATCAGCCCAATGACGATTTCTGAGCGTTGCTTGAAAAAGTAAACTTCTACGTGTTCACAGCGAGGACTGTCCGGATCATCGAGGGCCCGTGCGGTGACCACGGGCGTGAGCCCTTGGTTCGGACGGGGAACCTCCAACCTCGCACGTGAGTGCGATCTTCTCGCGGCGGATCGGGCTTACGCCCGAGGTTGGAGGACCTTCGTCCCGTCCGAACCACGGGCTCACGCCCGTGGTCACCAGACGTTGGCCTGCAAGGTTTATCTTTCTATCGCAACGCTCGGTAGAATCGTCCGAGAGCGGCTCGCCGCGGTGCATCCGTTGTCACAGCCTTTGACTTGACGCCCAAGGCGAAGAAATCCTTTCGCAGACGCCAGCGTAGGAAAAAAGGATGAGCGAGAAAGAGGAGCAAGTGTACCCCGACGGATGGGATGAAGATCAAATCCGCCAGCTCGCCGAGTATTACGACAACCAGACCGAAGACGAACAGCTTGCCGAACACGAAGCGGCTTTTCTGGCCGAGGGGCAGACCGTAATGGTCGTGCCCACCGAGTTGGTCCCGGAAATCATCCAGCTCATCGCCAAGAAACAGCCGGCATAGGACAGTGCGGACACGATGAATGGAGCACGGAATGCCCCGACAAGAGCAACCGGATCTCTGGACACTGAGCGATCTCTGCACGCCTTGGTGCGTTCATGTCGTCGCCACACTGCGGATCGCCGATCACCTCGCTGCCGGGATCAACAAGATCGATGACCTGGCGGCAGCGGCAGGTGCCCATTCCGCCTCCCTGCATCGGGTGCTGAGCCATCTCGTCGGCATGGGCGTCTTCGAGGAACCAGCGCCCGGTCACTTCGCGCTGAACGGGCCCGCCCGCATGCTGCTGCGATCATCGATGGGGTTCGGACTCGATCTCGATGGTATTGGTGGTCGCATGGCATATGCCTGGGGTAGCTTGCTCACGGCCGTGAGGACGGGCGAGCCGGCCTATCAGACCGTCTTCGGCCGTCCATTCTGGGAGGATCTCGAGGCCAATCCGGATGTCGCCGCGAGCTTCGACGCGTTGATGGGACCGGCCGGCCACGGCACTCCCGACCCGGAGGTGCTCCTCAGCGGCGAGTGGGAATCGATTGGGACCGTGGTTGACGTCGGTGGCGGCACCGGGGCGTTGCTCGCAGAAATCCTCCGCGCCCAGCCCGAAGTGCGGGGAATCCTGGTCGATCGGCCGTCGACGGTGGCTCGATCCGATGAGACAATCCGGGCTGGCGGCGTGTCCGATCGCGTGACCGCCGTCGGCCAGAGCTTCTTCGACCCCCTGCCGGCCGGGGCCGATCTCTATCTGTTGAAGAACGTGCTGGCCGACTGGCCCGATGGCGAGGCGTTGGCCATCCTGGCGCGATGCGCCGAGGCCGCGCGCCCCGGCGGTCGGGTCGTCATCCTCGGCGGTGTGTCGCCTGACGGTCCCGACAGCCCGTCGCCGGAACTACTGATGATGGTGTTGCTGGGCGGGAAGGACCGGAGCCTGTCCGAGTTCCGCGAGCTGGCCCGATCGGCCGGACTGGAAGTTTGCGCGACCGGACGACAGCCATCCGGCCGCTTTCTCGTCGAGTGCCGTCCGAGCTGTTGAACTAGGCCCACCATGGATCGAGGAGTCGCCACCTCATCGGGAAATGTGTCCTTGATTCAAAATTACTGTACGGACGTTGACAAAGTGCCGATGATTCGTTTGAATTCACGAGTCCAGTGAGATATCTGTCCATGTGGACAGATCGGCTGGCATGACTCACGACGTGGAGGATACCATGGCGCATCCGATTCCAGACGGGCATCACACGATCACGCCGCACCTGGTCATCAAGGGAGCGGGCGAGGCGATCGAGTTCTACAAGAAAGCCTTCGGCGCGGAGGAGATCTACCGGATGCCGATGCCCGGACCCGACGGCCAGATCAGGCTGGGACACGTTGAATTGCAGATCGGCGACTCGCGGCTGTACCTCGCGGACGAGTTCCCCGAGTACGGCTCCAAGGGGCCCAATGGCAGTTCGCCCGTGTCGATTCATCTCTACGTGACCGACGCCGACGCCGCGTTCGGCCGGGCCGTCGAGGCGGGTGCGACCGTGGCCATGCCGCTGGCCGACATGTTCTGGGGCGATCGCTACGGCAAGGTGGTGGATCCCTTCGGGCACCACTGGTCGATCGCCGCCCACCTGGAAGACCTCACGCCCGAGCAGATGCAGGAGCGGATGGCCGCCGCCTTCGGCAAGAAGTCCTGCGACGGATGACGAGGCCGTTCGTGAGAACGAGCGGGCCTGATGCGGATCCGTGTCCCGTGGCTTCGTCGATTAAGGATCGCCTGCTCGTTCCTACCCCGGGTCTCGGATCACCGCCAGGATTTGATCGCCGTAGGTGGCGAGCTTCCTCTCGCCGAGCCCCGCGATCCTCGTGAGCGCAGCCATGCTCGTCGGCTTCTCCTGCGCAAGCGCCTGGAGGGTGGAGTCGTGGAAGATCACGTAAGCGGGGACGCCGCGCTCGGCGGCGACCTTCTTCCGCCAGTCGCGCAGTCGGTCATGGAGATCCGAATCGTACGAGACGGCTCCGGTCATCTTCTTCTGCTGATCCCGTTTTTCTCGGCTCAATCGGGCCGTCGCCAGCGGCTTACTCACCTCGATCCGCGTGCGATTCTTGAGGAACTCTCTCCCGGCTGGCGTGACCTCGAGGACATTGAACTGGGCCGCGTTCTGCCGCAGCAAATCGTGTCGGATCAACTCCCTGGCGAAATGGAACCACTCTTGCCGGGTATGCTCCTTGCCGATGCCGAAAGTCGACAGAGCCTGATGCGCCCATTTTCGCACCTTCTCCGTATCGGCGCCGATGAGGACGTTCACGACGTGGTGGAGTCCCACGTGGAAGCCGCTCTTCTGCTGGATCCGCAGGACGCAGGAGAGGAACTTCTGCGCCGCCAGGGTACCGTCGATCCGCTCGCGAGGCGTGAGGCAGTTGTCGCAGGCCCCGCAGTCGACGAGGGCCTCTCCGTCGCTGCCGCGATACGTCTCGCCGAAATACTGGAGGAGCTGGACGCGGCGACACAGGGCGCTCTCGCAGAATTCGATGAGCTGCGCCAGGTGCTTGCGGGCGACCGTCTGCTCATGCTCCTCAGTCATGCCGTCGATGAGGCGGTGTAGCCGCACGGCGTCGGACGGGCTGTAAAGGAGCACGCATTCGCCCGGCAGGCCGTCGCGCCCGGCGCGGCCCGTTTCCTGGTAGTAGCTCTCGATGTTCTTGGGCAGGTCATGGTGCACGACGAACCGGACGTCGGGCTTGTGGATGCCCATGCCGAACGCGACGGTCGCGACGATGATTTGAACCTGGTCCTTTATGAACAGATCCTGTCGCCTGGCACGTTCCCCGGAATCCATCCCGGCGTGGTAGGCACAGGCCGCCACGCCCTCCTGGGCCAGCGCCTCTTCGAGCTCCTCGGTCCGCTTGCGGGTCATGCAATAGATGATGCCGCTCTCGCCGCGATGTTCGGAGAGGATCGCGAGGATCTGCTTCAGTGGGGACGAGCGCGGGACGATGCGGTACGAGAGGTTTGGCCGATTGAAGCTCGCGACATGGACCTTCGGCTGCTTCATGCGGAGGAGCGAGACGATATCGTCGCGGACGCGGCCGGTCGCGGTGGCCGTGAGAGCGATCAGGGGCACATCCGGGAACTTCTCGCGCAAGACCGCGAGCTCGCGATACTCGCGGCGGAAATCGTGGCCCCATTCCGAGATGCAGTGGGCTTCATCGACCGCGATCAGGCCGACGTTCCAGGCCCGCAGCGCCTCGAGCATCTCCTCGGAGACCAGGCGCTCGGGTGCCAGGTAGAGGATCTTGTACCCGCGACGGCCGAGATCCCTCCATCGCTGGCCGAACTCCTGCGGGGAGATCGACGAATTGAGGAACGTCGCCGGCACGCCGATCTCGTCCAGGCTGTTCGACCTGGTCCTTCATGAGGGCGATCAGGGGCGAGATCACGACCGTGAGCCCGTCCCTCGCGATCGCCGGGAGCTGATAGCACAAGGACTTGCCGCCCCCCGTGGGGAGCAGGGCCAGGACATCCTCCCCGGCGAGCAGGCTCTCGACGATCTCCCGCTGGTGAGGGCGGAACGACCGGAAACCGAAATGGCGCTTCAGGATGGCATCGATGCCGGGCCGCTCGGTGTGCTCGGATATCAAGTCCGCCATCGGCGCCCACCTTCAAGCGAGATCGGTTCGAGAGAGCACTCGCCGGGTGCCCTCGCTTCGATCGAAGGGACCGGCCCTCGTGGTACACCCGATTATATCCATTCGGGCCGCCGGCAGGCGCTAGGTCTGTCCGGCTTTTCGCGGCTTCCTGGGCCGGGAGCTACTGTTTCGAGCCGACGCACGAATGGCTCGGATCGGGGCCCGTTGCGGGTGGTAGCCGGGCACCAGGGACTGTGTTATGGTCGAGGTGTTCATCGACGAACAATCCTCGGAGAAAGATGTCCATGAGCCTGGCGATCGAGACGCACCAGTTGACGCGGTACTTCGACGACTTCTGCGCGGTGAAGGGCATCGATCTGTCCGTCGAGCGGGGGACCTTCTACGGGTTCCTGGGGCCCAACGGCGCGGGAAAGTTGACGACGATCAAGATGCTAACGGGCCTGCTGGCGCCCTCCGGCGGCCAGATGAGGGTGCTGGGCCGGAATATCCTCGATCCGCGCGATGCGCTCGAGGCCAAGCGACGTATGGGGGTCATCCCGGAGGACCTCGCGCTCTTCGATAACCTGACGGTGCGCGAGTATCTCACGTTCGTCGGCCGCATCCACCTGATGCCGAAGGAGACGATCCGCAGCCGATCCGACGAACTGCTCTCGGTCCTCGACCTGCAAGGCGAGGAGAAGAAGCTCACGCTGGAATACTCGCACGGCATGAAGAAGAAGCTGGCGATGGCCGCGGCCCTCCTGCCGAATCCCGACCTGCTGTTCCTCGACGAGCCGTTCGAAGGGGTCGACGCGGTCACCTCGCGCGTGATCCGCGACCTGCTAGCGGGGTTCGTGGCGAGGGGATCGACGGTCTTCCTGACGTCGCACGTCCTGGAGATCGTCGAGCGGCTCTGCACGCACGTGGGCATCATCGTCAAGGGGCAGTTGGTCGAGCAGGACTCGCTCGAGACGATCCGTCGGGGGGGCTCGCTCGAGGATTGTTTCCTCCAGAAGGCGGGGGCCGATCACGACGCCGCTCCCAGGCTGAACTGGCTCGAGGAGGCCGCATCATGAACTGGCAACACCTTCAAGCCTTCGTCTGGCTCCGCTGGCGGCTGCTGATCAACCAGGCGCGTCGTGCCGGCGCCTTCAGCGCCGTGCTGACGATGATCGTGGTGATCGGCTTGCTGGTCATCGCGATCCCGTTATTCATCGGCAGCTTCATGCTCGGCTTGTATCTGATCCCCAAGGCCCAGCCGGTGTACCTGTTATATGCGTGGGATGGGTTGGTCATCGCCTTCCTGTTCTTCTGGGGCATCGGCCTGATCACCGAGTTGCAACGGTCCGACCCGCTGTCGCTATCGAAGTTCCTCCACCTGCCCGTCTCGGCCAACGGGGCGTTCCTGATCAATTATGTCAGCTCGCTCTTGCGCCTGAGCCTGATCTTCTTCGGGCCGATCATGCTCGCGTTCGGCCTGGCGCTGATCGTCGAGAAGGGGACCTTGCTGCTGACCGTCCTGCCGTTGATGGCGGCATTCCTGTTGATGGTCACGGCGCTCACCTATCAGCTCCAGGGCTGGCTGGCCGCACTGATGAGCAACCCCCGCCGCCGTCGGACGGTGATCGTGGTCGTGACCACGACCTTCGTGCTGCTCGTCCAGTTGCCGAACCTGATGAACTTCTATTCGGGTTTCGGGGTGCAGGCGCAGGTCGACCGGAACGAGCACATGGTGAAAGAGATGGAGAAGCTCAGTCGCGCGTCTCGATCGAATGAAATCGATGACAAGGAGCTCGAGCGTTCGACGGGCGGAGGTCCTGCGACAGTACCAGGAGGCGAACCGACTCAATGCGGCGCGCTGGGAGCGCACGGCCCGGCTGACGAATCTGATCTTGCCCATCGGATGGCTACCCCTGGGAGTGGTCTCCGCGGTCGAGGGCAACGTCATACCGTCGATCCTGGGGATGTTCGGGATGACGCTGATCGGGAGCGTGAGCCTCTGGAGGGCGTACCGGACGACGGTCGGGATCTATCAGGGTCAGCCTACGAATCGGAAGGGCCGGCCGGCGCCGGTGGCAGTGCCGTCGGTCGCATCGCCGTCCGGCGCCCGGAAACCGGGTATCCTGTCCATGGAGACCCGCCTTCCGGGCGTGTCGGAGCCGGTCTCGGCCATCGCGCTGGCGGGCCTGCGCGCGCTCATCCGGTCGCCCGAGGCGAAGATGATGTTGTTGTCGCCGGTGATCATGATTCCCATCTTCGGCTCGATGGTGTTCCGGGTGCACCAGGATCTGCCGGAATTGATCCGGCCGCTGATCGCCATCGGGGGGATGGGCTTCGTACTCCTCGGCGTGTTGCAACTCATGAGCAATCAGTTCGGGTTCGACCGCGACGGCTTTCGCGTCTTCGTGCTCAGCGCGGCCTCGCGGCGGGACATCCTTCTCGGCAAGAATCTGACGTTCGTCCCCGTGGTGATGGGGATGGCGGCGATCCTGCTGGTGGCCGTGCAGGTGCTCTGTCCGATGCGGCTGGATCATCTCGTGGCCATGGTCCCGCAGTATCTCTCGATGTTCCTGCTGTTCTGCATCCTCGCGAATTTCTCCTCGATCTACGCCCCGTTCTTCATCGCCGCCGGCACGCTGAAGCCCTCGAATCCGAAGATGTCTACGATCCTCTTGCAGATGGTGATGTTCCTCTTCCTGCTCCCGCTGACCCAGGGGCCGACGCTGCTGCCGCTGGGCGCCGAGGCATTGCTGAGATTCGCGGGATGGCCCGAGGTCTTGCCGATTTACCTGGTCCTGTCCCTGGTCGAATGCGCGGTGGTCGTACTCATCTACTGGCTCATCCTGCGATGGCAAGGGAGCCTGTTCCAGGCCCGCGAGCAGCAAATCCTCGAGAGCGTGACGAACCGTGCACCCTGAGTGCGCCCGGGACCTCGAGACGTCCGTTCGCGTCGCGATTCTGACGTTCCCGCCCGGAGCCCACACTGTATACTGGCGGTCCCTCGAGGCTTTATCGCGGGGTTCCCGATCTGTTCCGCAGGACCATCGCATGAACAAGAGACGTAATCGGTTCGCGCCGACTCTCTCCATCGTCAACGAGGCCCTCGAGAGCCGCACGCTCCTCTCGGGGATTGCGGCTTCGCTGGACGCCGCCGGCGCCCGTCACTCGGCGACGAAGACGACGCTGGCGGTCAGCGCCGGGACGCTCGGGCAGCCGGTCACGTTCTCGGTGTCGGTGCGCGCCTCCGCCGCGGCGGGCTCGCCGCAGGGGACGGTCGACATCATCGAGCATGGCGCCGTGATCCAGACGATCCCGGTGTCGCCGACGACGTTGACGAACTCCCGGTACGCGTACAGCGATGCCACCTACACCTTGGCGGCACCGCCGGGCGGCGAAGCGATCTATTTCGGGAAATACTCGGTGGAGGCGATTTTCGTCGGTAGCGGCCGGTTCGGCAAGAGCACCGGCCGGGCGAACTTCAACGTGAGCCAGCCCGCATATACCACGCTGACCGATGGCGTGAAGATCGCAACTATCGCGCCAGGGACGGGCCCGCAGATCCAGAATGGGCAGACCGCCAGCGTCTTCTACACCGGTTATCTCGCCAGTAACGGCACGGTCTTCGACGACTCGATCAACGACGGCGGTACCTCGTTGACCTACACCGTCGGTGGCGGGCAGGTCATTCCCGGCTTCGACGTGGGGACCGCCGGCATGCGGGTCGGAGAGACGCGGATCGTGGAAATCCCGCCGGGAGAAGCATACGGCGACACGGCCAACGGGCCCATCCCGGCCAATTCGACCCTCATCTTCGTCCTCACGCTGGAATCGATCTCCGGAAGCGGCTCCGCCACGTGACTACTTCTTCTTGGGAGACGACCGGACTCCCTTTCCCTTCGCGGCCGGGGCCTTCTTCACCGCCGGTTTCGCCGCGGGTGTAAGGTTTTTTGACTTCGCAGTCAGGGCCTTCTTCGCGACTCGTTTCGTGGAGGGAGAGTCCTTCTCCTTCGTGGCCGTGGCCTTCTTCACGACTCGTTTCGATGTCGGTTTCTCGAGGGCCTTGGTCTCCGCCTTCACGACCGGGGCGTCGCCTAGCTCGATATCGAAGATGGCACCCAGGTCGTCCGTCGCGATCGTGCGACCGGTCTTTCCGGCGGCGCCCGCCGGGGCGGCGGGGATCGCTTGCTCGATCAACTCCATGTGATCCACGCCCCGGAGCAGGAAGAGCAGCTCCGGCGACGAATCGAGGCGATTCCCGACGCCGTACATCACCGCGGCGATATGCTTGCACATCCCCGCGGAGTCGGGGCAACTGCATCGCATCTTGATCTCTTTCGGCTTCGGGAAGAGACCTCCTTGCCGATCCGTCACCAGTTCCATGACAGCCTTCGACAGCTTGCCTTGTAGCAGCTCGACGAGCGAGCCGATCTTGCCCGCGCTCTGACCCTTCAGAGCTCGCCAGGCCTGGTCCGGCAGCGCGGTGATGTCGATCTTGACCTCGTACAGCTCCGAGCCGCTGACGAGGGCTTCGATCTTCCCCTTGCCGATCGTCAGATGGATGACCGAACCGTTGCGGACGTAGGTCCGTCCCCGCGGCAGGCGGTTGGCGAAGTCGCTGTAGCCCTCCAGATTCGTGCACCACGCCTTGCCCCAGAAGGTCGAGGCGATGGTCCGGCCCTCGATCTTGACGGGCGAGGTCGACTTGCCCTTTCTTGATCCGTTTGGCCACTTCCCTGGCCGCCTGAGCCCGCCGCTGGGCCACGGGGACGTAGGGCTTGTATCCATAGTAGTCGTCGTAGCGTCCCATTGCAGTGTTCCAAGTGCGAGAAATATGATCAGTCGGCGGTCGCCCGGTGCAAGTCCAGCTTGACGAACTTCAATAACGTATCGTTGTCCATCTCGGTCAGCAAGACTTCGCCCGAGTCGCCCTCGCCGATCGCCTCGCCGGCGACCTGGCTCTTACGCGCGATCATCTCGTCGATCCGTTCCTCGACCGTCCCCCGGCAGATGAACTTATGGACAAGCACGTTCTTCTTCTGGCCGATCCGGAAGGCGCGGTCGGTCGCCTGGTTCTCGATGGCCGGGTTCCACCATCGGTCGAAGTGTACTACGTGCGAGGCCGCCGTCAGGTTCAAGCCGGTGCCGCCCGCCTTCAGCGACAACACGAAGAAGGGCGGCCCATCTTCCCGCTGGAACTGATCCACGTATTCCTTACGCTTCTTCACGGTCGTGCCGCCGTGGAGCACCAGCCCGGATCGACCGAAGATCGTGGCGAGGAAGCCGGCCAGCGGGTCGGCGATCTCGCGGAACTGCGTGAAGACCAGGACCTTCTCCTGGCGGGACGCAATCTCCTCGGCGATCTCCTCCAGCCGGCGAAACTTGCCGCTACGGTCGGGTGCGAAGTCGTTCGTGCCGGCCACCTGGGCGGGATGATTGCAGATCTGCTTCAGCCGCATCAACTGGGCCAGGACGATCCCCCGCCGTTGCATCCCATCGGTGGATTCCAATTGTTCGGCGAGGTCGTCGACCGCTTTGATATAGAGGGCTGCCTGGTGCTTGCTCAGCGTGCAGTAGGCTTTCACCTCGGTCTTGTCCGGGAGGTCGGAGATGACCCGCTTGTCGGTCTTCAGCCGACGCAGGATGTAGGGTCGCACGAGGTTTCGTAGCGGTTCGAACGAGGGGACATCGGGCGTTCTGCAACCGCTTGACGAACGAGCCGAATTCCTTGGCCGATCCCAGCAGGCCGGGGTTCAAGAAATCGAAGAGCGACCAGAGGTCCGACAGCCGATTCTCGACGGGCGTGCCGGTCATGGCGATCCGGCTGACGGCGGACAATTCCTTGGCGGCCCGCGTCTGCTTCGTGCCGGAGTTCTTGATCGCCTGGGCCTCGTCGAGGATCGCCAGTCGCCATGCGGTGCTTCTTCATCCAGTCCGTGCGGACGAGCATGCCATACGTGGTGATGATCAGATCGTACGCGTCGGCATCGGCGAGTCCGATCGTCGCCGGCGTTCGCTTCCGAGGGATGGGCCACGGCGAAGGAGAGGCTCGGCGCGAACCTGGCCAGCTCCGATTTCCAGTTGGCGATCAGCGACGCCGGCACGACGAGGAGGCTCGCATTCTTCTGCCCGTCGCGCTTGAGATCGAGGAGCAGCGCGATCACCTGGACCGTCTTGCCGAGTCCCATGTCGTCGGCCAGGCAGCCGCCGAGTCCCAGGCGGGCGACGAATCGCAACCAGGCGAAGCCGGTCCGCTGATAGGGGCGAAGCTCCGCCTTGAGATCGGGAGGGGCCGGCTCCTGGCGGGCCTCCGGGGACCGCAGGCCCTTGAGTACCGCGTCGAATGCCGGGCCGGCGGTCAGGCCCGTCCATTCGCGGATCGACTCCGGGCTCTTCTCCTGGTCCTCCCTGACAAGGTTCGCCCCGGAGAGGAGTCGCATCCCATCGAAGAACGAGATACCCTCGCGGCGGACCTCCTTCTCGACGCCCTCCCAGTGCTCCAGCGCCTGCTTCAACTTCTCCTGATCGACCTCGACCCACTTGCCTCTCAGAGGGACCAGTCCCCCGCTGGATTCGAGCAACTGGGCGATCTCATCCGGGCTGAGCGATTCTCCGCCAAGGCTCATCCCGACCGAGAATCGCATCATCGCGTCGACCCCGATACCCTCCGAATTCTTCGAATCGATCTTGACGCTGACGACAGGCCGGGGCGGCTTCCGGGCGTTCCACCAGTCGGGCACGCGCACGATCAGACCGCTCGATTCAAAGAGGGGTATCGCCTTGATGAATGCGTAAGCCTGGCCCGAGGTCCATGCGAGCGGGTGATAGATCTGCCCGGAATCGACGAGTTCCCGGATCAGTTCCGAGGACTCGGCGGCCTTCGAGATCGGGAGCAGGAGGTTGAGCATCGCCGCGCGGTTCTGCTCGCCGGCATACTGCTGGATGGCCCGGCCGAGGGGTTCGTGCTTCACCTTGCCCTGCGGCGTCAGGCCGTTGGCGAACGTGGCCAGGAAGGCGAAGGGGTACTCGGGATCCCGTTTGTTCTCCGCGAGGTGGAGCGTGACCCGGCCGACGAACCGCCACTGAGGGTTCCGCTCCCGTAAATAGCCCTGGGCCCCGCCCGGATGCGTCCCGATCTCGCTCCGGGCGAGCGAATCGAGGTCTTGCCACCAGGATGAGAGGACTTCGGGCGTCAGGTACTCCAGACCGACCATCGGGGGCGCCTGCCGGATCGCCTGTTCGAGGTCCGCGACGGGGGGCGGGAGTTCGGGGATCGCCTCGCCGGGCTCTCCCGTCGCGGCCTTGCAGAGATGGGTGAGATAGAGCCGGCCGATCGACCGCGCGAAGTCGAACGAAGGCGGCAGCGCGGCGTCCAATTCCTCGCTCGCGGAGTACAGCATCCCTCCGGCCGAGCTCTCACGATACGCCTCGAGCGTCGCTTTCGAGGGCTTCCGATCCGTCGTTTCGAGCGGCGTCTCTCGGAGGAGGAGATGCCCTTGTGGTGTAATCGTCAGGTCGTGCATCGTGATACCACTCTCGCTATTCCGGATGGTGATATCTTATCATAATATGCAATCTCCGAGCTAGTCCTCCAAGCCGAAGCGTCTTCGAGCCGCCGCTGGATTCGAGGAAATGTCGGCCGGCCGACTCACTTGCCCGGCTCGCCCTTGTAGACCCGGCCGCCCTTCATGACGAACTTCACGCGCTCGAGCTCGGCGATGTCCTTCAGCGGATCCCCGTCGACGGCCACGAGGTCGGCGTACTTGCCCGGCTCGATGGCACCCAGGTCGGCCTCGGCCCGGAGCAACTCGGCGGCGACGACCGTGGCCGACCGGATCGCCTGCATCGGCGTCATCCCATACCGGACCATGTAGGAGAACTCCTTGGCCTGGTTCTCCGTCCAGGAGTAACCACCGGCATCCGTCCCGTAAGCGATCCTCGCTCCCTTCCGGACCGCCAGGCCGAACGCCTCCCGCTCCAGGTCGAGCATTGCCTTCCAGATCGGGTTCCCGGCGGCGGCCCGCCCCTCGGCCACGTAGACGGCGACGTAGATCGTCGGGCACCAGTACACGCCCTTCTGGACCATCAAGTCGATGGATTCCTCGTCGAGCCCGTCACCGTGCTCGATCGTGTCCACGCCGGCCTTCAATGCCGCCATGATCCCGTCCTTGCCGATGGCGTGCGCGGCCACCCGACGGTCGAGGCGGTGAGCCTCGCCGACGATCGCGCGCATCTCCTCCTCGGTGAAGTTGACCTTGCTACGGAGCTTGCCGCCTTCCAGGTAATACTTGCGGTCGCAGTAGAACTTGATCCAATCGGCCCCGTACTTGACCTGCTCCCGCACCGCTTTGCGGATCTCGTCCGGGCCGTCCACCACTTGCACGCCTTCGGGCACCTTCAACTCCCAGGAGTAGTCCAGGAGCGGATACATGCCGGTGGCCGAGAAAGCCCTGGTCGAGACGAACATGCGGGGCCCGGGGATGATGCCCCGCTGGATCGCCCGCTTGACGTCCACGTCGGCGTACATGGCACCTTCGGTTTCCAGGTCCCGGATGGCCGTGAATCCGTTCATCAGGGCCGTCCTGGCGGCGACGGTGGCCCGGATCGTGCGGAAAGGGATCGACTCCTTTAGGAGTTGCTCGTCGTAGTCGGCCTGCGTGATGTCGCCCTGGAGCAGGACGTGGGTGTGGGAATCGATCAGGCCCGGCAGCACGGTGGCCTTCGAGAAGTCGATGACGGTGGCGTCCTTGGGGGCCCCCTTGAGGATGTCCTCCGTCGCGCGAACCGCGCGGATCCGCTCGCCCACCACGAGGATCGCCCGATCGGTCAGCACGCGACCGGCACGGACGTCGATCAACCGACCGGCCTTGATCACCGTCTCCTTCGGAGGCTTGCCGCCCTCTTGGGCCAGGCCGAGGCCGCCGGTGATTACGATGATGGGGGCGATCAGGGCCAGTATGATTCGTCGCATAGAGGTTCCTCCGGCTTGTCGTTCTCGAGGGACCAGGGTATCCCGCTGTCCCGTCATCGGCAAGGAGCCTGCCATCACCGGCGCCGTTGCTACAGGAGGCCGATCGCTTGATACCGATGTACCTGTCGTGAGGACGCGGTAGAATTCCGTGGGCGTAGGGCTTTTCCGGGAGTGATCGTACGTCGGCGAACGGAGGAGGCAGTGGTGGCAGCATCCGAGCGAGAGGCGTCGGGACGGGTGAAACACCCGATGATCGACCTGGTACGTCGATGGCTGCTCCTCTGGGCACTGATGTTCTGGCAAGGCGGGTTCATGTTCTATGGGGCCGTCGTCGTGCCCATCGGCAGCGCCGTCCTCGGCTCCGAGCTGGAGCAGGGATTCATCACCCGATCTGTCACGAATGGCCTCAACCTGGCCGGTGCGGTCACTCTGGCTGTGTGGTTCTGGGACCTCTCGGCGGGGCGAGGGATGTCCTGCGGTGGCCGCATCCTCTCTTGGTCGATCTGGGTCGGGCTCGTACTGTCGCTGGCCCTGCTGGCTTGGCTGCACCCGCGGCTCGATGAACTGCTCGATCCTGAGGGGTATCTTGTCCTCGATCGACCCCGCTTCCATTCCCTCCATCGCAATTACCTCATGGTCAGCACGGTCCAATGGGTCGGATGCCTCCTGCTTTCGGCGTTGACGGTCATGGCTTGGCGGGACGAAGACGCCTGACCTGAGGCCGGCCTCTGATAGTCGTCATTCGTTGCAGTCGGAGGAGGACGGATCATCCCGTCCGCGGGGGAAGGAGGTTCACAGGGGAAAATGATTAGGGTTTGCTGCCTCCGATGAGCCGAGGTAGCGATCGGGCGTGGGGAAACGCCCGGCGTCCGTCCGTCATTCTTCTATCCGACGGAACGAGTCGAGCAGGTCCTGGACGACCTCGTTCTTCGGGGGTTCGCACATGCGCGGCAGGTCGATCCGCACGCCGTGCTGGCTGTTGCGGACCAGGGGGCTCTCGGGGAATCGTACCGAGACCGACGGGTTGCCCGGTCGAAAGCCGTGCTCAAGGGCGCGCTCCTGGATGGGCGGGCTCATGAGGAACTTGAGGAATTCGCCCGCCGCGGCCCGCTGACGGGCATCACTCCATGGGACGTCGAGGATGTAATAGGGATGCTCGTTCCAGATGTTCGGCTCGGGATACTCCACCTGGAGCTCTCCCCATCGATCCCGCGCGGCATCGAGGTAGTCGATCGCCAGGTTCTCATAGATGAACACGCAATCGTACTGGGAGGGCCCGCGCAAGACCATCTCGCGCATCAGAGTGCCTGTGCTGCTGGTGAGCATGCCGCCCGGTCGGGTGACCCCCTTCTCGAACTCGCGCAGCCATTCCTGGAATCCGGGCCGGGCGACGTCGGCGTGCGAGAGGTTCCGCTCCTTCTTGGCGAACTCGTAGGCCATCAGGACGAGCGTGAGCAAGCCGCTATTGGACCGGTTCGGGTGCGCGTGGCAGAACTTGAAGCGGCCCCAATCCGGCTGATCGGCGATGGTCCCCCAGCCGCCGGGTTGCTTCATCGCCTCGTCCAGGGTCCGGAAACTGACCTGGTGGTAGTGCTTGAGGAATGACTCGTGGCGGTCGCGCCACATCACGAAGACCATCGGCGTGAGCGCCAGGTTCTCGGCCTTCAGGATGGGCGGAGTCTCGTGCTCGGCCCGCCATTGCCGCTCGAAGAGGTCCCGATATGCGCTGCTGGCCGGCGACCAGACCTGGATCGGGATCGGCTTGGGGCCCTCGAGGACGGCACGAGCCCCTTCCATCGAGCCCATGCCGTGGAGCTTGATCGTGATCCCTCGACCGGCCGGAGTCTTCTCGAACGCCACGGTGGCCGCCTCGAGCCATTGCTGTTTCTCCGTGCCGTAAGCGACGTTGATCTCGACGGCGTCGGGCTGCGGGGGCGTCGGAGTTGATCGATCGGTATTGGTCGGCGCGGTGGCTTCGCTCCCCGAACCGGCCGGAGGGACGGTGGGCGGGCGTCGCAATACCCCCAGACCGAGCCAGGCCACGACCAACGTCAGCACGCCGACCAATACGAGCCCGACCCAGCCGGCACGCGATACCCCTCCTGCGCTCGGGCCGACATCCGGTCCGGTCCGGGGCTTTGCAACGACGACCGTGGCGGCCGTCGGGTCGAGGTCGGGCTCGTCGTCGGGTCCGCTCAGCACGATGGGGGCCGAGGGCTCGGGCACGGGGATCGGCGAATCGATCAGCTTCAGTTGGACGGTGTTCGACGACAGGACGCTGACCAGCGAGGTCAACTGGCAGCTCGTGCAGCGGACGCGGCCTCCGGCGTGCTCGCGCCCTACCGGCATCGGGGCCTGGCAGGCCGGACAGGGCACGCGTCCGGGGACGCCCCGCGATGTGGGTTGAGTGAGGGGGACTTCCATCTTGACGGTGTCGCTCGAGGGGATCGCCGCCAGGATTTCCCGGGCCATCGCCGCGCAAGTCGGAAACCGTAACGCCGGATCCTTGGATAAGCCCAGAAGGAGCGCGTCGGACAACTGGGCGGGGATACCCGGTATCAATTCGGTCAGGGCCGGCGGGACGACCATCGTCTGGTTGACCACGGTCGCCGACGGGGTCGGTCCCTCCATGCAGTTGGTCCCGCTCAGGACTTCATGCACGGTCATCGCCAGCGAGTACTGGTCGACGCGGCCGTCGAACGGTCGGCCCATGACGATCTCGGGCGCGACGTAGTTCGGCGTGCCCACCAGGAATCCCGGGGCGGTCAGCGAGTTGCCCCGCCAGTCGGCTTCCTCCGTCGCCAGCGCCTTGATGATGCCGAAATCGCCCAGGAAGGCGTTGCCGTGGCGATCGAACAGGATGTTGGCCGGCTTGACGTCCCGGTGGATGTGCTTCTGCGCATGGACGAAATCGAGCGCCTTGGCGATCTCGACCAGCCAATCCTGGAGGGAACGCGGCGGCATGGGCTGACATCCGCCGCGGCTGCCCGCCATCATCCGGTCCTTGAGGCTGCCGCCGGCGAGATACTCCATCACCACGAAGGGATGTCCCTGCACGTCGCCGACGTCGATGACCTTGACGATGTGGGGATGGCTGAGGTGGACCAGCGAGCGGATCTCGCGGGCGAATCGGTCGAGGAACTCCTCACCGTGGGATCCCTGATCGGCCGCGAACGGGAACTTGAGGACGACGTCGGTCTCGAGATTGCGATCGAATGCGAGATAGACCTGCCCCATGCTTCCCTGGCCGATCCGGCCAAGGATCTTGTACCGCCCATTCGCGATCTCGCGGCCGATCCACTCGTCAGTGTTGGGCGTCACCATGTTGACCCTCGGATCAGCCTGGCCCGTTCGTGATTTGATGGAAGACCCATGGATTAATTGCACAGAAACCGAATTGGGATTGCGCGAGGAATTGGTGAAGAAAAAATTAAGAAAATAGGCAGAAGCGATGCAACCGTCAGCTCGATCCGGTGGCCGACCGCAGTCGCGCCCCACGACGAACCGTCAAGGGTCGGGTTTCGGTTGGATCGGCAAGTGGAGGCGAAAGACGCTGCCGGCCCCGGCCTCACTCTGGACGTCGATGCCTCCGCCGTGCTTGGCGATGATCCCGTGGCAGAGGCTGAGACCGAGACCGATACCCTTTCCGAGCGGCTTGGTGGTGAAGAAGGGGTCGAAGATCCTGGGGAGGATATCGGCGGCGATGCCACAACCGTTGTCGAGGACCTCGACGAGGATTCCATCCCCGAGGCGACGGGTCGTCACCTCGATGCGCCCCTCCGGTCGGCCCGCCGCCTCGATCGCGTCGATGCCGTTGGCCAGCAGGGCCAGGAGGACCTGATTCAGCTCGGCGACGGCGCCCCGGATGAAGGGCAATTCGCCGAAACGCCGATCGACTGCGATCCCCCATCGATCGAGTTTCTCGCTGAGTATGATCAGACATTGTTCGATGGATTCATTGACGCTCATCTCGCCGATCGCCGAGCGGCCGAGCCGGGCGAAGCCGCAGAGCTTCTCGACGATCTGGCCGACGCGGCTGAGCCCCTTGTGCGTCGAGTGGACCACGCGAGGCAGGTTGGTCTCGACATAGGGGAGGTCGATCTCCTCCATCAGGCGACGCGCCGCGGATACCAGCTCAGGCCGGGTTGCATCGAGGTCGTCGATCCCTTGCAAGAAGAACGCGAGCAGTTGCAAGAGGGCGGACACATCCCGATCGAGGAGCACAAGATTGTTGACGGCGAAGGCGAGGGGATTGTTGATCTCGTGTGCCATGCCCGCGGCCAGGGTCCCCAGCGAGGCGAGCTTCTCGGATTGGATCAGTTGGCCCTGCGTCCTCTTGAGCTCGTTGTTGGTCCTGCGCAACTGTTCGTTGGCGGCGATCAGCATCTCGGTGCGACGGCGCAGCTCGTGCTCGGCGTGGACGCGGTCGGTGACGTCGCGGAGATGGCATCGGATGTGATTGATCCAGCCGTCGAGCTCGTATCGCGCCTGGGATGAGATCCGGACGTAGGGCCATTCTCCCGACGCATTCCGCATCCGAAGGACCAGGTCGTATCGTTCGCCGTGCTCGCACGCCTGCCGGAATTCCGCCTCGGCCAGCCCGCGGTCGTCCGGGTGGACGTACTGCAAGAAGCTCTGATGAGCGAGCAGGTCGGGTGGCTGGCCCAGCATGGCCTGGAGATTGTCCGAGAGCTCGAGCCAGCGGAGGGTGTGTGGCTCGAGCCTGCAGATCATCTCTTCAGGCGCGGAGGTCTGTGTGCCCGGCCTTGGGATCAGCATCGATCGGGTGACCATCCGATCCTGATTCGGATCGGGTCGTGCATGGGCGGGGTTGAGAGGCGGAGCAGTCGGGGAATCGAAGCAGCTCGCACAGAGATCGCGCGCCTGAACAACCGCGTCACCGAGCGGGATCGGTTGACCACAGCGGATGCACCGGATCGGGGAGGTCATCGGGGGCGCCCACGCTCGATTTCGCGCGTTCGGCCAGAACGGTTGGATCGCCCGAGTGATCTCATGGTTCAGACATCCATCGTGGCGGTGGTGACTCGCTCGACTCGGAAGGCGGTTCGACCCAGCCTAACCGCCGACATTTTCGACGACCACCCCCAAGGGGAAACTTCCCGAATTCTTCAAGTCGGCATCACCGTGGCCCGGTTCGAGGCCGAGGATCGGTCGGGACGCGGAACGTCCGGGACGGCATGCCCACACGGAGCGTGGGAACGAGTTCGACTCAAGTCGCAGCAGATTAAATCGTTAACGCCAATTCAACGGTATTGGGGCTAAAGCTCGTCGCGACGATGCTCCCGGTCGTCTTAGCTCTTGTTCCCGACGAAACCGCTTCCCCCTCCCAGGCGCAAGCTGATAGGCCGGATCCAAAGGGCGGGCTCCGGGACCAATCGGCCCACTCGCGGCACGACGATGCGCACCGCCGGGCCTTTATCACGCCTCACAATGTGGCCAGCCTGGTGCCGATCGGCACGCTGGACAAGGATGATATCTGGCGGGTCAAATGGAGTCCGGCGCGCGGCCTAATGGCCCTCGTGAGTTGGAAGGCCAATTCGATCATATATAAATATAATATAGTTTTCTGATGTATCGTCAATGCCTTTTGTTTCGCCATCAACGAAGTGGGGCGGAGCGGAGCAAATGCCGACTCCACCGGAAGACGCGACCAGGCGTCATTGTCCGCATGACCCCCGCAGCCGGCACGCGGCGACCGCAAATACGGGGATTTTGCGATGCGTGCGATGCCTCACGGTCGATGATGGCGAGGCTTCTCCATCCTTTCCTCCCACATCGCGGAGTCCAGCATGAGACGCCTCATTCCCGCCACGCTCTTCGCCTGCCTGTTGCCGGGGTGCAGCGTGCTGGAGCGGGTCGATATGACCATCGAGCGCCTCGACACGGCGAATACCCTGCTGGCCGGGGCGAATCGCCGGATGGACACGCTCAGCCGTCAGGCGGCCGAGACCCAGGGCCTCATGGTCGAGTCCAGCCGCCTGATGTCCGAGAGCATCAAGCTCGTCACCGAGTCCAACGCCAGGATCGAGGAATCGATCATCAATGTGAAGGAATCCAACGCGAACGTCGTGAAGAGCAATGGGCAGATGGAAAGGACCCTGGCCGCGATGGAGGTGAGCAATCGTAACATCACCCGCAGCAATGCGCTGATGGCGGAGATGAACGAGAAGATGGGCGTGATGATCCAGACGATGCAGAAGATCCCCGGGCTGAAGCCTTGATGGGTGATCAGCGACAATTAGAAATCCCTCCCAGCGACAATTAGAATTCCCTCCTCCCTCGCCTTCCTGTTCACTACTGAAAATTCGCTCCTTTCTCGTTTCTCCGTTCACTATGCGGTCTCCTCCTGAGCCAGGAGGCAACCGCCATGAAAACGGACCGCCAGGTTATCAAGCTTCGCCAGCTTCTCGGCCGAGGGATGCCGCTCTACCGGGCGGCTTGGAAGGTGGACATGGACGTCAAGACCGCTCGAAAGTACCGACAGACTGATCGTCTGCCCAGTGAATCGCCGACCCCAAGATCCTGGCAGACCCGGGAGGATCCGTTCCAGGAGGTCTGGCCCGAACTCGAGGTTCTGCTCGAGCGCGATCCCGGGCTCCAGGCCAAGACCCTCTTCGAGGATCTCCAGCGCCGGTTCCCGGGTCGATTTCCTGACGGCCAGCTCCGGACCTTGCAGAGGAAGGTCAAGGCGTGGAAGGCCCTCGCCGGGCCGCCCAAGGAGGTGTTCTTCGATCAGGTCCACACGCCCGGCCAGCTCGGTGCCTCCGACTTCACTCACATGGGCGATCTGGGGATCACGCTGGCTGGCCAGCCGTTCGATCACATGGTCTATCACTTCGTCCTGACCTTCTCCAACTGGGAGACGGGGACGGTCTGTTTCTCCGAGAGTTTCGAGAGCCTTAGCCAAGGTCTGCAAGACGCCCTCTGGGAACTGGGAGGGGTTCCCCGGATGCACCGCACCGATCGGCTCACCGCCGCCGTGAACAACCTCGGCGACCGTGATCTCTTCCAACAACGCTACCGCGCCCTGCTGGCCCACTATGGCTTGAGGGCTCAAGCCATCAACGCCCGCAAGGCGGACGAGAACGGAGATGCCGAACAGAGCCATTACCGACTCAAAGATACGATCGATCAGGCCCTGATGTTGCGGGGCAGCCGCGACTTCGACGACCGGTCGGCCTACGAGCGGTTCCTCCGCGAATTCTTCGCCCGGCGGAACCGCGGCCGGACCGAGCGGTTGGCCGCCGAACGGCCCGAACTGGGCCCCCTGCCGGCGCGGCGCGTCGATGCCTGGCATCGGCGGAGAGTGCGAGTGACCCAGGGGAGCACGATCCGAATCCTCAACAACATCTACTCGGTCCCGAGTCAATTAATCGGTGAACACGTTGATGTGACTGTAATGGCAGAATTCCTGGAGGTGTGGCGCGGCGCCGTGCTGGTCGAGCGAGTCCCCCGGCTGCGCGGCCGGCAGAAGCATTCGATTAATTATCGGCATGTGATCGATTGGCTGGTTCGTAAGCCGGGGGCCTTTGCCGGCTACCGCTACCGGGACGCGATGTTCCCGACCGGACGATTTCGCCGGGCTTACGATGCCTTGCTCGAACACAGCCCGACCCGCGCTTCCAAGGATTACCTGCGGATCCTCGAGCTGGCGGCCAAGGAGTCCGAGGCCGGGGTCAACGCCGTCCTGGGCCGGCTCCTGGAGCGCGGCGCCCCGATCACGCCGACGGTCGTCGTCGAGCAATTGCGTCAGGATCTCGGCCTACCGCGGGCGATGGAGGTGGCCATCACGACGGTCGATCTGTTCAACTTACGATCTCTTACTCGAAACCATGGAGGATTTCCCATTAGCCGATCATCAGACTTGCATGAGGATCTGACGGACTGCCTTCGGGAGCTCCATCTGCCGACGATCCGGAGCGATTACGAATCAGCGGCCCAGCGGGCGCGCCAGGAGTCGATGAGTTACGAGGGTTACCTGCTCGAGCTGGTGGAGCACGAATGCGAATCGCGGCGTTCGGGCCGGATCGAGCGACTGTTGCGCGAATCGAGGTTGTTGCTGGAGAAGAGCCTGTCAACCCTGGACCTGAAGCGGCTGCCGCAGAAGGCGGCGCAGCAGGTCCGATCCCTGCTGGAAGGAGGCTTTGTCAGCCGACGTGAGAACGTGCTCATTTTCGGAAATCCCGGCTCGGGGAAGACGCACGTGGCCTGCGCGATCGGCCAGGAATTGATCCGAGCCGGAAGGAAGGTGACGTTCGCGACCTGCGGCCTGATGGTGCAGGACCTGCTGGGGGCCAAGCGGGACCTGAAGCTGCGGGGATTTCTCAAGAAGATTTCCCGATATGAGGTGCTGATCCTTGACGATATCGGATACGTCCAGTACAGCCGGGAAGAGATGGAGGTACTCTTCACCCTGCTGGCGGAGCGGTACGAGCGCGGGAGTGTGATCCTGACGAGCAACCAGCCGTTCTCGGGCTGGGAGTCGATCTTCAAGGACCCGATGACGACGGCCGCGGCGATCGACCGCCTGGTGCATCACAGCGTCATCCTGGAACTGAATATTCCTAGCTACCGGGCTGAGCAGGCCAAGAGGTCGCGTCAGTCACCGACGGAGCCCACGAATCCAAGCAAGGAGGGATGAACGAAAGCAAGGACATCAGACCGTCGAGGGCGAACGGAACGCAGAGGTAGGCCGAGGGGCCTTGTACACTATCCCCAAAAGAGGGCTTGTACACTATCTCCGAAGACGGGAATTCTAATTGTCGTCAGCAGGGAATCCTAATTGTCGCTAATCAGATGGGTATGCCCGGGAGCTCGTCGGCATGGGCCGGGATATGGTGCGGAGCCACCGTGACAGGGGGAGTCCGGATGCTGGCGAAGGCGCAACAAAAGCCCGCCGCGATTGCTCGCAAGGGGGCCTTCGGTGGGGCAGGGGAGCTATGCCAGTCAATCGGGAGCTGGGCCGTTTCCTGCCCGCCTCGCCGCCCTCGTTTCGATCAAGAATTCATACGCATGAGCACTCGCCACCTCGCCATTTTCTCACTGAATCGGGACAAATCGGGGTAATTGCAGGGAATCTCCGGGAATCGCTTAAGTCCGCAAGTCGTTATCGTGCACGACTTTGCGGCCTTCGGCTTGCCAGGTGCTCCTCCATCTTCCGGAAGCCGACGACGCCGACGCCGGCCTGGAGGGCCTGCGCCGACAGGTATTTCAAGCCGCGTTGCGGCGGGATGCGGAGGACGACCTCGACGCCGTCGCGGAGGAATCGGACGGGCTGCCATGTCGTCAGGCGGATTCCCGCCTTGGTGCAGAGCGGACCGACCATCTGCGTGATCTGCGCCAAGCTGAGCTGGGGCAAGGCTTCCGGGAGCCGGCGCATGACCTGATAGATGCCGCCTGCCGATCGGACCGTCCACCAGCGCGCCAGGCGATCGGAGACGTTGCCGGCGCCCTGTCGCGCGAGGGCCTCGGCGGTCGCCTCGCCGCCGGCCTCGACCAGCTCGCGGCCCGCGGTGCGGACGCCCTGGCGGACGGCACCCCTGACCTCGGATCGGATCACCTCCGAGGCGACCACGCCCTCGGGCTGCACGGCGGCCAGGCTCAGGACGTCGGCGACCACGAAGCAGCCGTCGATCATCGCCCAGGTCATCTCGCCCGAGGTCGGCGCATGGCCCCTTCGCAAGACGTTGCCCAGGTGCATCACGTCGTACAGCGGGAGGAACTGGTAAACCTCGAGGCTGGAGTCGCTCAGTTGGGCCACCCGCTCCATGCCGTCGTTCTTGATCGTGCGGATCACGGCCTGGCCATTCTCACCGGCGGCGAACAGGGCCGCCAGCGCGAGCGACTCCTTGTACGACCGACGGCTCTTGTTCCGGAGGTAGGTAATGGTCTGCGGGCTGGCATCCGCCTGGGCGATCGGCGGGATCACGTCGGCGCCGTGAATTCGGAGCACCTCGCGGAAATCCGGATCCGTAGCGAACTTGTCCAGCATCACCAGGGCCATCGCGCCATGAACGGACAGGGCGCCGGTCGCCTGGCGGCGCAAGGTCGCCTCGCCGAAATCGTTGAAGACGACATCGGCCGCGTCGGGGCCGGCCTGTCTCAGGGCCCGCTCTCCCGATTCCCCCTGCTCGACGACCAGCCGCAATGCCTCAGGACTACCCCCCACCGCCTCGACCAATCCCGTCGCGGCGACGTGTCGCAAGTGGCGGGCGACGGTCTCGGGATCGTGGGTGAGTAGCAGCTCGTCGAGATAATCGGCGTTGACCCGCGCCAGGATCAGGGTCTGTTCTAGCGGAAGGGCGCCCCCGACCGACTCGATGACCGGGCCGTACAAACTCACCAGCGCGAAGCCCTCCAAACCTCGAAGGCGGAACGCCTCCAGGGCGATCGGGCCGTGATGGTCCAGGGTCCGCAGGGCCGAACGCAGGTCCGATGCACCGTGCTCCAGGCTGATGAAGCTCAGCACGGTCAGGGCGTCGCCCAGCGCGGCCGGGTCGTTCGCCATCCGCTCGATCATCGCGGTGATGCCCGGAGCGTCGGCGAGGATCAGGGGCAGCGCGTTGGGGTATCGTGCGGCGACACGCAGTTGCGACGGGGTCAAGGCGGCGATCTCGGCGATCAGCGTGCCTCGATCCGTCTCGTCGGCATGTTTCAGGCCGAAATACTCGCGCCAGTGCAGCAGCACCTCGGCGGCGGCCTCGACGCCCAGCAGGTCGCGGAGCCGGTGGAACTCGCGCGGATACTTCTCGTAGAGGAACAAAGCCTCCATGTCGAGCTTCTCGAGCAGCAGCAGTCCGCGGATGCCGTCGGTCCGCTCGATCGCCTCCGCGTTCCGGCCGAATCGTTTCGCCAGCCTCGCCACCATCTCGCGTTCGTGCGGCGAGGACGTCCGATATCGAGCCAGCATCTCGTTCTTCGCGACGGCCTCGACCGTTGCCCAGTCCGCTCGGGTCGTCTCGAGCGAACCGATGGCGGCGCTCGACCTGGCGAGGCCGGCCGGGCCGCTCGGCCGGGATGAGAGCTTGATCAGGATCCCGAGCGAGGCCAGGAGCGTGACGAGGGCGAAAGTTCGCTTCATTGGCTTGTCCGTGGACCGAGGCAACGAGGTCGATTCCGGATTCGTGGGCCCATAGGTGCTGCGGGGCCTTCGATTGGCAGCATCCACGCCCTCAATAAGATAATCGGCCGACATCTTCTTCGACATACCTTATTCTAATGGTGAAATCGGCCGCGACGCGGAGATCTTGCGAAGAATGTCCGGTACCCCTGGTGAGAAAACCGTGAATGGCCGACACAAAATGTATTTATGTTCACTGTAATGATCGAGTTTTTCACAGATTCGCGGTCTCCGTCCCGGGATTCGCGGGTTCAAAGGGTGCCCGCATTTTCCCTGGTTGTGCGCCCGGAGTTCCCCTACAATGCGCGCCAGGGATCGAACCGACCGGAACCATCCGAGATGGTGGCGTTCCGATCGGGATCGGTGCGAGGGAACCTGAGACCACGGACGAGGAGACTCATGAAGTCTTTCCACAAAGAGCAGTTGGGGAAGGTCCGGACGAAGATCGTGGCGACGGTCGGTCCGGCGTCGACCGATCCGGCCGTGCTGAAACAGATGGTGGAGGCCGGGGTCGACGTCTTCCGGCTGAACTTCTCGCATGGGTCGCACGAGGATCACACCGAACGCCTCCAGGCAATCCGGAAGATCGCGGAAGAGACCGGGCTCCAGTTGGCGATCTTGCAGGACCTCTGCGGTCCGAAAATCCGCCTGGAAAATATCCCGGGCGGCATGGTCTCCTGCGACCACGATGCGGAGTTCGTCCTGGCCGTCGAGCCGAATCTCGGCGGTGACCCGCATCACCTGACGTGCACCTACCGGCCGCTGACGGACGAGCTCGTGGTGGGCCAGAGCGTGCTCTTCGCCGACGGTACCGTGGCGATGGATGTGATCGGCCGAGAGCCCGGGCGGGCGCGGCTGAAGGTGACGCTGCCGGGACTGATCCGGTCGCACCAGGGGATCAACGTGCCCGGGGGTGTCCTGAGCGTCTCGGCGCTGACGGATAAGGACCTGGCCGACCTGGAATGGACGGCCAGGCACGAGGTCGAGTATGTCGGCCTGTCGTTCGTCCGACGCGCCGAGGACGTCATCCAACTGCGGCAGGAGCTGGAGCGCCGGGGCAGCCGGGCGCGGATCGTCGCCAAGATCGAGAAGCCGCGAGGCGCTGGCCAACCTCGACGCGATCATCGCCGAGGCCGACGCGGTGATGGTCGCGCGGGGCGACCTGGGCGTCGAGCTGGACGTCACGCGCGTTGCCGGCGGTGCAGAAGCGGATCATCGCCGCGTGCCACGCGGCGCGGGTGCCGGTGATCACGGCGACGCAGATGCTCAACAGCATGGAGACCTCGAGCCGGCCGACCCGCGCCGAGGCCAGCGACGTTTTCAATGCCGTGCTCGACGGGACCGATGCCGTGATGCTCTCGGGCGAGACGGCGATCGGCGGGTACCCGGTCGAATCGGTTTCCATCATGAGCCAGATCGCCGCCGAGGCCGAGTCGCTCCTGTTCGCGCAGTCCGGTTCGGGCTCGCTCACCGGCGCCCTTACAACCCACGCGGCCGGTGTCGCCGGTCGGTGGTTCGCGACGGACGGGACTTCATCGGTCGCGCGGGCCGGCCAGCTCCGTCCGATTACCGAGAGCGTGGTGGAGGCCGCGAGCCTGATCTCGCGCCGGCTAAGCGCCGCGCTGCTGATCGTCGCCAGCAATACCGGCAAGACGGCGCTGGCGCTCTCGAAGCACCGCAATCCCGCCCCCACGCTGGCCCTGGCCCACGACGGCCACACGGCCCGCGCCATGTGCCTGTTCTGGGGCGTCACCCCGCTGATCATGCCCGAGGTGTCCGACCGCGACCAGCTCCGAGCCTTCGTCGATAGCTGGTGCCGCGCGCGAGGGTTGATCGCCCCCGGCGATCGGATCGTCGGCATCCGCGGCGCTCTCCCCGGCGATCCCGGCCACAACGAGATCGTCGTCCGCGAGATCCTGTGAGGAATCGCATGTGGGCCGGTAACTGCCGGGCAGGATCTCGCATCGGTCGCCATCACCCCGGAATGCGAGTGGGTGAAGGCCAAGAAGACATCCGTACCAGACTTCTTCCAGGCGCGTACGGAACGCCTGGAAAGTGGATTCCATCCATCGGTGGGATTGTCGTGGTTGACTTCATCCAGGATAGCAGGCGACTGGTATCCGTGGATTTGCTCTCCATGATCGGGGATTCTCACTGCCGGAAGGCGAACCGGAAACGAGGTGGTAGGCCATCCCGGACGTGGATGCCCGGAGCCATTATCGCTCGCCTAATGATACGGCCTGGGCCGTTCGTCTGACCACGTGTTCGTGGTACTTGATGGCAAACGATTTGATCCGGTCGGCGTCCAGGACTCCTTCGGCGAGATGCGCCGGGATCGCCGAGGCCCCCAATCGGATTCCCGCCAGCGCCCCGACGATCGCGCCGAGGGTATCGACATCGCCTCCCAGGTGGATCGCTTTCGAGACGGAGTCGGACCAGGATGATTGATGCTGGAGCACCACCCACAAGGCCGCCAGGACAGTGGGGACGACGAACGGGGTGATGATCGGCCGGGAGAATTCCGGCTTCGAAGAGCCGGCCCATGCGATGGATGGCGGGCCGTCTCCTCGTCCTCCTTGAGTCGTGACGGAAGGTCCTGGATCAGGTCGGCAAACCTCGGCTCGTAAGGCAGGATCGCATCGGCGATCGAGCCGCAGAAAGAGCCTGCATCGACGATGTCGAGTGTGGCGAGCAACTGGGCGGCCTTTGCGATCACGACGCCGCCCGCCAGGCTTCGCGGGTCCTTGTGCGTGATCCGCGCCACGTCCGCCACCGTGGCGGGCAGTCGCTCCGGATCGCGAAGGAAGTAGAGTCCGAGCGCCGCCGTCCGCATCGCCGTCCCGTTGCCGGCCTGTCCCACGGGCGCCCCGCAGGTCGTCCAGTCGCGTGTCTTGAGGAATGCATTCGCGGCGAACGTGCAAGAACCGCCAGGTCCGACGACCGTGTGATTCTTCCAGAGGGCGGCGATGGATCGGGCGATGTCGGCGGGTACAAGTTCCCCCTGTCGAATGATAGACTCGATGGTCGCGAGTGTGAGTTGCGTGTCGTCGGTGTACTGGCCTCGGGGGTATCCTTCGACCTCCGCAAAGCCCCTGAGTAGAGCCTTTCGGCGCGGCAACTGGTGCTCCCAGTAGCCCTCGAACGGAGCCCCAAGGGCATCCCCGACCGCGCAGCCGACCAGGCAACCGAGGAAGCGACTCTTCAGGTCGAGTGTTGGCTCGGGCATGGGCGGCTCCTGGCCGCGTCTACGTCGCGGAGAACGACTCCGACCCGATTGATCGGCTGCGTCTCCATCTTGAGTCTCCAGAGCCGAGCGGGCCGAAGGGCAGGGCCTCGGCCCGCTCGGGAACGGCTCAACGGAAGAGCTTCGGCGCGAACTCGTTCAGGTAGTGGCGCCAGTTGATCCACGTGTGCCCGCCGCCGCTGATGTTCAGCTCGTGCTTGATGCCGTGCTTCTCCAGGGTCTCCGCCAGGCTCTTCGAGCCGTTGACGAGGAAGTCCTTGTCGCCGACGCTGATCGAGAACAGCTTGACCACCTTGTTGAGGTGGTCGGCGTTCTTCAGATAGGACTCATAACGCGCCTCGAGGTCTTCGCCGAGACGGCCGCCGACGGCGCCGCTCCAGACGCCCACGTAGGCGAACTCGTCCGGGTGGGTCGTGACGACCTGCATGGTCTGGCCGCCGCCCATCGAGAGGCCCGCGAGTGCCCGGTTCTCCTGGCCGGTCTTCACGCGGTAATGCTTCTCGACGTAGGGGACGATGTCCTTGAGAAGCTCGTCGGTGAACCGACCCTGAGCGGCTTGCATCGCGGCCCTCATCTCGGGGGTCGGGGTGGTGCCGGGCTCGAACCGGGGCATGTTGGCCGGGCGGGGCAGGCTGCCGTTGGGCATGACCACGATCATTGGCACCGCCTTGTTCGCCGCGAGCAGGTTGTCGAGGATGAAGCCGGCGCGGCCGATCGTGCTCCAGCCCGAATCCTCGTCGCCGGCACCGTGCAGCAGGTAGAAGACCGGATACTTGTCGCTACCCCCCTCATAGCCTGGGGGCGTGTAGATGCGCATGCTCCTCAAGGCGTCGAGCGTGCCCGAGCGATACCAGGCGGTCTGCACCACGCCATGCGGGACATCTTTGATGGCTTCGAATTCGGACTCGTCGCCCGGCAGCAAGAACATGCTATCCACGCCGCCGAGGCCCTGCTTGATCACGGGGCTCTTGGGATCGACCGTACGGACGCCGTCGACATTGAATGTGTACGAGTAGAAGTCGGGCGTGAGCGGGCCGACCGTGAGCGACCAGACGCCCTTGTCGTCCTTGGTCATCTTGCCGCCGCCGAAGTCGCCGGAGACCGAGACCTCGTCGGCCTTCGGCGCGTAGATGCGGAAGGTCACCTTGTGGTCGGGGGCGACTTCCGTGGATTTCAGCGTATCGTTGGGCGTGGGTTGCCTCCGCGGCGGCTGGGCCTCGGCGCGGGGCGGTGCGAGTGAGGCCATGGCCAGCAAGGCGAAGACGGCACCGGTTCGAAACGTCAGGGTGCGCATGCGTTGATACTCCTCGGGTGATGATCGGAAGAGGACCGGAGGTGAAGACCGTCGCATCGAGACCCGTATCCGATTGTCCGAACGCGGCGTCACGCCGGCCTATCGCCTCTGAATGGGAGAGAGGCTAGAAGCCGTGTGGAGGAGCCTCCCCGGAGATCGGCTGACGGCGGCCTGGATCGGAGCAGGACCGGGCGCGGCGGGACTACGAGTCGAGCCTGCCGGCGATGACGATAGGGCATCGTACTATCTGAGCGTCATCCGTGCCACAATGGCCCGGGAATTCGCGGGAATTGGGGGTGCGAGGATCCCTGGCGACGGACCTTGAGTGCCGCCGCTCGACCAATGGCCCGGGAATTCGCGGGAATTGGGGGTGCGAGGGGACCCCGACACGAGAAGCCGCTTCGTCAGCCGATCGGATCGAGAGGAGATCGCGCCTTGAGATCGGGTGCCGAGGCGGGCCGGCATCGATTGATTCCTGGCCCCGTCGTATCTCAATCGACCGGGGGAGCGGACCTTCGTGCCGGGGATGGAGGACCTGCCATGTTGACGCGGTAACCGAGCCGTTTTCTCAGCGTGTTCTCGAGATCCCTGACATCGAGCGACCCGGTTCCCGTCGTGTCCGCCGACCGGACGAATTGCTGCACTTCCTCGGGAGAGAGGCGGCCATCCGCGTCCTCGTTGACGGCGGCGATGATCTCCGCGGTCCGGAAGACGCCGGGGCCGGATCCGCCCGGAGGCCCGCCCGGTCCGAAGTGGTTAGGCCGGCCCGATCGACGGTTGAGGGCCCGCCCCAACGCCTCGACATCGATGGAGCCCGTCTCGCCCTCGACCTCTTCGCGGACGAGCCGCTCGGCGGTCCTCGCCGCCTCCTCGGGCGAAAGTTGACCATCCCCGTCCAGGTCGGCCGAGCCGACGAATCGCTCGGCCAGGAAGTGGCCGATCTCCGGGCCGCCGGGAGGCCCTCGATGGCCGGGGGTGTTCGGATGTGGCCCGGCGGGAACGAGGCGATTGTCCTTCACCTGATTGGTATAGGCGATAGTCTCTTGCTTGTACCGGGCATGGCCGAAGGCGAGTGCCATCGAGGCGCTGCTCGCGAGGATCATCAAGCCGACCATGAAGGTCAGGTTCTCGGATGCCTTGCGCCTCGCGACCGCGTAGACTCCGGTCAAGGCCATCGCCAGCACCAGCCCGATCATGATCGCGCTGATCATGTCATCGGCCGTCAGCTCCATCAATGATTCATAAGCACAGTTCAGGTATCGAGTCAAAGCACAATCTCCCTGATGAGCGGTCCGCGATCCGGGTCACCCGGCGTGCCGTCGAGGGCAGGGGACCATCGTCCGCACCGATCCGGGACGCCCGGATCCTTCCCCTCTACCTCTCTGTAACGGCGAGTCGCCCATTTCGGAGACAGGGCCTCCGAACGAATTCGTCGGGGACGGATCCGGCACTTCCTACTGGACCGCCTTCAGGACGGCCTCGGCCGTGCGACGCCAGGTGAGCGCCCGAGCCGTGGCGATCCCCGCGTCGTTGCGCGCCAGATTCCCCTCCTGCTTCAGCCGGTGGACATCGCGGAGGTGATGGACCATCTGCTCCATCTGCGACGCGCCCAGTTCCGCCCAGTTTGCCTGGCCCTTGCACCACTGGCCGTCGTACGCCGGCTCGGTCCGGTTGACGTGTACCAGGCGGCAATTCGCCTGCGAGGCGAATTCGGTGTGGCCCGAGTAGTCGGTCGCGATGACGTTCAGGCCGACCGACATGCACTCGAGCAGGCCGAGGTTCCAACCCTCGGCGCGAGACGGGAACACGCCGCAGTCGCAGCCGGCGATCAGATCGGCCACCGCGTGCTGGGTCGCGAGTCGAGGCACCAGTTGCACCCGCGAGCCCATGGCCGACTGGAGGAACAAACGTGCCCAGGCGTCGTTATCTTGCTGGGAAAATGTATAGTTGTGGCTCAACATCTTGATCGCGACATCATCGCGGGGCGTGAACGCGTTGCAGAACGCCTCGAGGAGGAAGTCGTGGCCCTTGCGACGTTCCCACTTGCCGATGTTGACGAAGACGGTCGGGCCGGGCTTCCGCGCCCGATCCCCGTCGTCGCTCGGCTCGTGGAAGATCGAGCGATCGACGCCGAGCGGGACGACCGCCGTGGGGACGGTGATGCCATGGGACCTGACGACATCGGCCGCCCATCGCGACGTCAACAGGATCACGTCCAACTGGCTGAGATGGTGCACCTCGTAGGCATCGAAGCGGTCCAGTTCGAAGAAGGGGAAGCCCGCGTGTTTGCCCCGGCCGACATGCTCGGCCTGGACCTGCGGGATGCAGATTCGGACGCTCGGTGCCTTCGAGTCGTAGGTGCCGGCGTTCGCCAGGCCGATCCGGACCGGATCCCGCTCATCCCCGCCCAAGAACTCGACGTTGCCGATCGGGAAGAGGGCGACGCGGACGCCGGCCATCGTCAGCTCTTTGAGGATGTAGCGGCCGGGGTAGCCGTATCCGATCTGGCCAAGAGGTGTCAGCAGGTTGAGGTTCATCGTCGGTGTGGGCTGGGGTAGCGGCGGTACGTCCGCCCGATCGAGCCGTCCTCCTTGCGGACTGCCCCGTCAGGCTTGCCCATTCTACGGAGCGGACGCGCCGCCCGCCACTCGGCCGGCGCACCGGCGCAGCCACGTCAGGAGAGGAACTGGGAGATCAGTCGATAGATCTCCGGCTGGAAGATGTCGGAATGGTGTCCTGATGCGAGGCCCGATATCGGGTCAACCTTGTATTGATCGTGGGTGTGCAATGGGGTCAGGTCGGCGACGACCAGGCGGGACATGATCGGCGGGACCGTCGTGAAACCGAGGTCGACGGAGATGTCCTGGCGCCGCCGAATCGGCCTTTGGTGGCGTCGGTGGGCCCTGCGAAGCCGAGGGCCTGCTTCACCGGGGTGAATAACTTCAGGGCCCCCGCCGCAACGAAGGCGACCTTGAGCGCGGTGTCGAGGTCCGAGTGCGTGATGAGCATGCGGATACTGGGGATGTCGGCGACGTTCCCATAGTTCTGGCCGGTATCGATTTCGTCGCACTCGAAGGCGGCTTCGAGCAGGACGACGTCGATGTTGAGGCCCGCGATGAGGTCGGCCGAGTCGGTCGCCAGCCGCTGGAGCGCGGCACAGACGACCTTGCAGCCGAAGCTGTGACCGATCAGGCAGAGCCTGGGATTCGGCAGCCCCGCCGCCCGACGACCTTCGATCATCAGTCGCAGCGTGGCATATCCGCCTTCCTCGCCGACATCGTCGGCCATCATGGAGCGGTTGAAGAACGACAGTGGCTGGAAGATGTTGGCCAGGGAATTCTGATCCTCGCTGATCATCGCCGGCCAGTGGATCCCGACCCCCAGCGCGGAGACCTTCTCGGCCTCGGGCGACGCGAGCACGACCGCCGCGAGCCCGAGCGAGAACCGCGAGTAGTCATTCATGGCCCCCTCCGCCGTCGTCCACCAGCCGTGCGAGTAGAAGTACACATCGGTGAAAGTGAACGGGCTGGCCATCGCCTCGCGGAGGCTTTGCGCGATGTTCGGGTCGGTATAAGCTCCCTGTCCGGTCATCGGGATCGTGACGAAATGATCGTGGGGCATGACCCATCCTCCGGGCGGCCGATTAGGTCGGCGAGATGTGCGGACGCGGGGCGGACGACGCATCCCGCGGGTGTGGGATTGTAGCCGACCGAGCGCGATGGGTTAAGGTGCCGATCCCGTTCGGCTCGATTTCTCATCGAGGACCCCCGAGATCGCCCGGCGAGGGTCGATGAACAGCCAGCAGGCGGCTCCCGTGATATAGAGGGCACCCGCGATGTAGAGTGGAGTCGCCCAGTCCTCTGCACCTTCCTTGATGAACCGGCCCAGGATGATCGGGCTGAGGAACGCGCCGATCTGACCGGCCGTGTTCATCGCGCCGGTGACGAGTCCCGCGTGCGGACCGGCGATGTCGAGGCAGGTGCCCCAGGCGGCGCCGAGTAGGAAGCTATCCGCGGCGCCCGAGATCGCGATCAGGAGCGCGGCGGCCAGGGCGCCTTCCGCGGCCGCGCCGGCCCACATCGACAGTCCCGCGACCAGCAGCGACGCGCCGCCGATCCAGCATCTGCCCGCCCTCAGGCCATACCGCTGCCTCAGACGATCCGTCGCCAGCCCGCCGGTCAGGTCGGCCGCGGCGCTCAAGATCAGCGGCAGTCCCGCCAGGAAGCCCAGGAGGAACCCCGAGAAACCGCGGGCCTCCCGGAGATAGGTCGTGATCCAGGTGATATTGAAGTAGAAGCCATAAGCCTGGGTGAAATACATCAGGCAGAGGAGGATCACATTCCGGTCCGCGAGGATTCGTCCCAACGCCGCGATGTCGAGTCGATGAGCCTGGCTGGTCTCTCGACCCGATTCGATGTACTTGCGCTCGGACTCGCTCACGTCGGGATGATCGGCCGGCTCGTCGCGGAACCATCGGAACCACGCCCAGGCCCAGACGAAGCCGACCATCCCGAACAGCACGAAGATCAGCCGCCAGGGCAAGACGATCAGCAGGGCACCGACGAGGATCGGCGTCAGGCCGCCGCCGAGGTGCGCGCCGGCGAAGAAGATCCCCTGGGCCGTCCCGCGCTCCGACGCGGGGAACCATCGCGAGATGGTCCTGGATGCGTTCGGGAACGCGCCGGCCTCCCCCATCCCGAACAGGAATCGGATGACCAGCATCGAAGCATAGTTGAACGCCGCGGCGGTTGCGATCGTGAAGGTCGACCACCAGATCACGATCCGCGTCAGGACGCGACGAGGGCCGATGCGATCGCCCCAACTCCCGCTCGGGATCTCGAATAAGGCATAGGCGATCGTGAAGGCGCTGAAGACATAGCTCATCTGCGCCTTCGACAGCCCGAGGTCGCGACTCACCTCCGCCTCCGCCCGCGAGATGCAGACGCGGTCGAGGTACGTCACCGCCGCCAGGGCGACGGTGAATGCCAGGACCCGATGGCGGACGTGCGTGTCCGGCCCGGCGCCTCGGCTCAGTTCGAGATCATCGATCATTCTGGTGGCCGCGGACTCGGGGTCGCTGGTGTCTCGTGAGTAGTGGCTAGTAAACGCGAACGACTTGCCTTTTACTAGACACCAGCCATTAACCGCCGCCCGAAGTCTCACCGGAGGACCCAACGATGTCCCTGCCGCGAGCTGATCGAGGGGTTACGAGTCGCCGTTCAGTCCTGGCCGGCGCCTTCGGGGCGATGGGCTGGTCGGCCTTCGATCGGGCCGAGGCGCAAGCCCAGGAACGCGCCGGGCGTGACGCACCGGTGGGTGCCCGGGAACGGATCAAGATCACGAAGCTCGAGACCATGCTCGTCAAGCCCCGATGGCTCTTCCTGAAGGTCCACACCGATGCGGGGATCGTGGGGCTCGGCGAGCCGATTGTCGAGGGACGCGCGCTGACCGTCGCCGAGGCCATCAAGGAGATCGAGCCCTACCTGCTGGGCAAGGATCCGAGGCGCGTGGTGCATCACTGGCAGGCGATCTATCGCCACGCGTTCTATCGGGGCGGCCCCATCCTCACCAGCGCCCTCAGCGGGATCGACATGGCGCTCTGGGATATCAAGGGCAAGGCGCTGGGGGTGCCGGTGTACGAGCTGCTGGGCGGGCCGACGCGCGATCGCATCCGCGTCTACGCCCATGCCGGCACGCCGGAGCTGATCAAGCGCGGCCGCGAGCGGGGATTCACGGCCTTCAAGACCAACCCGGCCAAGCGGCGACCCGCGCGCTACGTCGAGACCCCGTCCGAGGTGCATTACGCCGCCGAGAAATTCGCCGAGCTTCGCAAGGCGGCCGGCGACGACGTGGATATCGCCATCGACTTCCACGGCGCGATCAGCCCGGCCACGGCCAAGCTGCTGATCAAGGCGATCGAGCCGTACCAGCCGATGTTCATCGAGGAGCCGTGCCAGGCCCAGAACCACGACGTGATGGCGGAGATCGCCCGCGGGACCCATCTGCCGATCGCCACCGGCGAGCGGGTGTTCACGAAATGGGGGTTCCGCGAAGTGCTGGAGAAGCGCGCCGCCACGATCCTCCAGCCCGACCTGTGCCATGCCGGCGGGATCACCGAGGTGCGACTGATCGCCGGGATGGCCGAGGCTTATTATGCCGCGATCGCGCCCCACAACCCCCTGGGACCGATCTCGCTGGCCGCGGGGGTGCAGATCGCCGCATCGATCCCGAACTTCCTCTGCCAGGAGCAGGTCAGCCTGGGCGTCGGTTACGTCAAGACGCCGTTCGTGCTCCGCCAGGGTTATCTCGACCTCCCCACCGGCCCCGGGCTGGGGATCGAGCTCGATGAGAATGCGATGGCCGACATGATCGGTCACGACTGGAAGAATCGCGAGGCCTATGACGCCGACGACGGCTCGGTCGTCGATTGGTAGGCGACGCGAAGGGAGCTCGAGGCCCTGTCCGAACGGTGCGATCCCCGGATCGGACCGAGCCTCGAGCGATTCGAACACGATGCTCGCGATCGGTTCGGCGAATCGGCTCGCTCAGCAGGGGCAGGGGGCTGGCCGATCGGCTCTCTGGTATCCGCTCGAGGGGACCGTCGGCCGGGCATGGGCCAGCACGACCTGATCTTGCCCCTGCGCCTGGGCCTGGGCCAGTGCGTCGTCGGACGCGTCGAGCAGCGCGATGGCCGTGCGCGCGTTCGTCGGGAACTCGGCCACGCCGATGGAGACGGTGGCCGAGGGGAGTTCGGGCACGCTCCGCGTCGTCTCGGTCATGGCGCGGCCGATGATCCGGGCGATGGATATCGCGCTGGTGCCGCGTGCGCGCATCAGCAGGACGACGATGCGATTGTCGTCGAGCCGGGCCACGATGTCGCTGGAACGCACCAGGGAGCTGACCTTCCGGGCCACATCCTGGACCAGTCGGTCGGCGACGTCCGCGCCGAGCAGGTCTTGGATCGCGGCCAGTCGGTCGATCGCCAGGCAGAGCAGCGCGGCCGGCTCGCGGTGCCGCTTCGCCTGGCTCAAGGCAAACGGGAGGACGGCGTTCAGGAACGTGGCATCGCGGGCCGCGGCCGGTGAATGGGCCTGCGAGGGGCGGGGACGGTCGGCCTCATCGACCTCGTCGCGGCCGTCCCAGGCCCACTCGGCATTCCGGCGGAGGTTCTCCAGGACGCACGCGGCCATGCTGCAGGCCGTCACCAGCCTCCGCAACGTCCTCGGGTGCAATGCCGATCGACCGCGTCTCGGCGTGAACAGCCGTAGCCGTCCGTGGACCGCGACCCCGCAGCTCAAGGGGATCTCGGCGACGGACGACTCCTCGGGCTGAAGTGCCCATCCCGGCAGCCTGTGGTCCGCCCCGGCCTCTTTGTCCTCGCCGACCGGTCCACCGTCTATCGGATCGGCCGCCTCGCCTCGCGTTCGGATCAGCGCGATCCGGCTGCGCGGCGCCAGCTCGCGAGCTAATCCGATCAGGGCCGCATCGACGTCGTCCGGGCCCTCGGCATTCTCCATCGCGGCGGCGATCCGGTGGACGGCCTCTTCGAAACGGTGCCGACTCGCGCCGGAAGACCATCTCCCTGCCGCCCGACCGATTCGCACGATCCAATCCCGGCATCGACGCCATGGGGAGGCGCCCGACTCCGCCGCGACCGGCTCGAGACCGGGCTCATACCGACCGTCCTCTCCATTTCCCGACGGTCGGGTCCCCGACGTACGTTTCACCTCTACGTCCGCCCCGGGGCCGTCCGGCTTGATATCGATTCGCCATGTTCGTCTGGACATCGTAGGTCCCGGCACGAGTGTTGGAAAAAATGATGACATCATGTTCCCTAACGATTCCGGAAGGATCAGTCGGACCCGTCCGCAGTCCAGCGTCGGTCTGAGACTCGCAACTTCTGCGATCGGCCTCGACCCCGAGCCGCTCGGCTGGGGCATTCCGACACGATCTCATGGATGCGTCAAAATAGGCAGAGCGGAGTGGCCTTTCACGACCGCGGAGGACGTTGCCGTTCGCTCACTTTCGCAAAAGGACCGGTCAGCCCTCAGCTCGAAGTCGATCGTGGCGAAGGGCGGGTCCCGCCTCTAGCACGCTTTGTGCCAAAAGCGAAAAATTCGTGCCTTGGCGGTGGGGGAAGATCCGAGTTGTATCGATCTTGCCGGCGCCCCGCCGGTTCGAGGGTCTCGCGATCACGGTAGGAATGGTGGGTTGAGTCAGCCAATCGTCGCCCCTGAACGTCCTGCGAGGCGATGCCCAGTCCCGACAGCGATGGTCACTCACCACCCTTCAGAAACGTAGGTCACGGTCTGCTAGGATGGGAAACGGACTTGCCAGGATCGACGAAAAACATGAGGATGCCGCCTCGATCCGCCGATCCGAGTTGATGTTTGGCAACGTCAGGTGTCGCAATAGGGCAGTTCGTTGGATCGGACGCACATGGGCCAAGATTGATGAACGTTGCCACGAGCCTGAAGCTGGAGCGAGTGCATTCCGGCCGCCGACAATGCAATCGCTGGCGGTTCGAGCTCGCATGAGGATCGAGGTAACACCAATTCTGGCCCATGGCTGGATCGGTTTCGATGAGGCGGTGCGGCGTTAGTCTGGGAAGCCCATGGAAATAGGGCGAGGCCGTTGATGATGCGAAGCCAGAGGATTGCGACGCGAGTCGTTCGACTGGGAGTGCTGGCGAGCCTGTTGGCAAGTCAGTCGGGTTGTGCCTCGGGGCCCATGACGTGGAGTGCACCGAGCTTCGACCGGATCTTCGCGGCTCGCGAACCGTTGCGGAACCCGATGGTGGTCCCCTCGACGGACTTCGAGAACGTCTGGAAGAAGACGGCCGTGGTGGTCAGCAAGTATTTCCCCATCGCGTCGGAGAACCGGCTGGCGGGCACGATCCGGACGGAAAGCCAGATGACCGGCACGATCGTCGAGCCCTGGAGCTCGGACTCGGCAACCTTCTACGATCGTCTCGAGGCCACCCTGCAAACCTATCGAAAGTTCGCCCTGATCCACATCGAGCCCGCGCCGTCGGGGGGGTATCTGGTCCGCGTCGAAGTGATGAAGGAACTGGAGGATATCGCGAAGCCCGTGAGTCAGCCGGCCGGCCGCGCCGTCTTCGTCAACGACTTCCCGGTCAACCGCACGCGAGAGATCGTGGGCCCGGTCCCGGCCCCGCAGGGGTGGATCAGCATGGGACGCGACACGAACATGGAACAGCTCATCCTGACGGGAATCCGCGATGCCCTCTTGCTTTAGGGCGATTCGCATTGGGGTCGGGCATGTGAGGAGGATTCCCCGGCACGCCCGAGCCCGATGCAGAAGCCATCGAACTTGACCGCGGCGCGGCGGCTTACTCGGGAGCAAGGGCCTCCCGCCGAGCTCGGGATGGCGACCGGCCCGTACGGACCCTCGCCCTCCCGAGCACCATCACGGCCGGGTCAGGTTCGACGATTGGTGGGAAATCGCTGATCAAGGTCCCATCCTTAGCAGCCCGCCGCGTCGTTCCTCGTCGCAGTGGATCATACCCAGGGGCTCGGTTCGACGTCGAGCACTACTGTGCCCCCCGAGGTCATCTCCTTCCCGAGCGTCTCATCGGTTCGGGGTCGAATCCGGATCGGACCACGGACCACGGTCGATGCCCTAGTAGGCATTGAACGTCCAGTATGCGCCGAGGCCGGCGATACCGATCCATCGGATCGTGGGATCCAGCAAGGCCGCTCGATGGGCCGGCGACGCCATCCACATCGACTCGATACCAGGGAATCCTCCCATCGCCGAGTTCTGCCGTCGGGCCGGCCCCATCACGAAATGGCCGATTCCGCTCGACGCCTGCTGATTGTTGTTCATTGCCGCCCAGCTCGACAGGTTCGGGTCGTGCCCGACCGCCGACAGGCCGTAGGACGCCCGCGTCGCATTCAACCAGTTCAAGAACCCATAGGGATCGCCGGCCGATACGGCGGCTTGCTCGGCCTGCGGCGCCTCGGCTGTCTGGACGACCGGCGCGGGATTCGCCACCTGAGGCTGCGAGGCGTAAGTCACGGCCTGCGGATTCGTATCGTATTGCACCGTCTGGTAATACTGCGGTGCATAGGTGCTCTGGTAGACCGGCGTCGAATACGTCGGTTGGTAATACTGGGCGGGATAGTTATACCAGACCGTCTGGCCCCGGAAGCTTCCGGTCCTGTAGTACACCGGCGTCGTCTGCGCCGGATAGTAGTAATAGGTCTGGGTCTGCGCCTGGGCAGCCGAGGCGAGGCCCACGAAGGCCAGGCAACCCAGCCACACCAGCCGCGTCCACGAATTGTGAGTTGTGATCTGCAATGGACAAATCTCCCACGAAGGACATGGGCCGGAACCTCGACGACGGGCCCCGATCCCTACCGCCACTCGACCCGAATCCGGGAAAGGGATGGTTGAGTCTCCCGGCGGCACCCATGTGGATCGCCAAGGTGGGATGTTTCTCCCCAAAATGCAACCCCTTTCTGGGATGTTGAAAAAAAGCCACGTCGAATCATTTGATATTGCATTTTCATACTGTAATATTAAAGTATTTACAAACAACAAGGATCGCCACCCCAGGATGGTTTCCTGCCTCGAAATGCAACACCTTTGGGAACGCCAAGGTAAACAGGATCTCGACCAAGTCGATCGACCCGAGTGGGCCCCAGGGAGCTGATATGGCGATCGCGGATTCCCGCTCGACCCTGTTCTCGAGAAAAGCATTGAATCAATATAATTTATTACGTCGATTATCCCGAGGCTTGTTTGGGAACCGCTAATCCCATAGTCGGCGAATTCGGGAAGCCCGATACTCGCAGAGTGGGTCCGCGCAGGGAGGATCGGCGAGTGCCTGACTCCGGGCCGAAGCCCGTGCTTGCAGACACCGCTGGATTTCGTCTCCGACGCGCGATCGACGCGGTCGTCAGCCGCTCTTCTCCAGAGCGTAAATCTTGACATCCACTCCGCTGGCGAAGTGGGCCAGGGGGGTGACTTCCGGCCGGACGATCCCGGCGGCGGTGAGGAGGGTCTCGTTGACTGACCGGAGCGTTGCGGATTGTAAAGGATAGGGACGATGGTGGACCCGGCCCATCGCAATCCGATCGGCCGCGATGGCGAAGAGGATGTAGCGCTCGACGAGGAAGTGTTCGAGCGTACCCGGCTGGGCGGTCCGGACCGGGCCGGTGGAGGTTGCACGGATCAGGTAGGACACAGGCAGGGGATGCCTACGCTGCCTGACGCCGGCGTAGAGGATGGTGTGAGGGTCTTCCGGATCGGCCGCCGGTTCCCGCTCGAGGAACATCCGCGCGTGATAGTAGGGGAGATGGAAGAAGGACCGTGCCAGGTAGACTGCCAGCCGGTTGGCCGCGTCGAGGCTGAAGAACCAGACGCCGGGGTCGCGGCCTTCGCGATGGACATACGTCCGGACGTTGGTCTCGTGGAAGCTCGAGATCCCACGGATGGGTGGGAGCCCGACCGGTCGGACGCCTTTCATGGTGAACGGGACCAGGCCGACGTAGGCTGTTCCCTCGAACAGGTCCAGTTCGAGCTGCGGCGGCACGAGCGGGCGCAACGCGTCGGCGGGGATCGGCCAGTGCAGGAACAGGAGGTCCCGCCAACTCTGGCGCATGACCGGCCGCCGGTCGGGCTCTCGCGTGGGGCTGATGCGGTCGATTGCCGTGACCATCAGTAAGGATCACCGCCGCCGCAGAATTCGGCTCCCCTGGTCGTGCTCATCGCCCGCCAGTTCTGGAAATTAATCGAACTCTTAATGAAGTGGACTGAGCCGTCGGCCGTGGCCGCGTTGACGCCGCCGGGATGGCGACTCCGCGCCGCGTACATCTCGGGCAGGGCGGTCGTCGCCGTGGTGCAGGGCGGGTTCGGCGACTGGTTGATGCAATAGAGGGGGCTGAAGAGTACGTCGGGGAACGAGCTGTTGGGGGTCGCGAACGTCTCGAAGGTGGCCGCGTCGCCCCACCAGGAGAATCCGCGGAGGTCCTGCCCCTGGCCGACGACGACTTCGGACAGGAGCAGGGTATTGCTGAGGCCGTCCGTGATCGCGTTGAAGCCGATCGTCGCCCGAGCCGGCTGGTTGTAATCGCCCAGCGGGGAGCCGATGTTGACCAGGGGGGCGCCGAGGAATGCGATGCCCTGGAAATCGGCCTGGAGCACCGACGTATTGCCGAAGTTCGCCGCGTAGTTCTGCGACGTGCAAGCGTAGGGGACGCCATTGATCGCGGCCGAGATCGGGGCGTTGGTCAGGTCGCTGGGGCAGAGATAGACCTGCAACCGGGTGGAGGTGACGGTCATGTTGGTCGCGCCGAAGTATCTCAGGTCGAGATCGTAGTTCGTCGGCACTCCGGGCGTATTGATCCCGCACGAGTTCCAGGCGTTGAACATGGCCTGCTGCTCGAGATAGGGCAAGGTGTACACCAGCCAGGTGCCCCAGCAACAACCCTTCTTGCCCGGCGGTAATACGGACTGGACGCCCTGGTACTGGTGCATCGCCAGGGCGATCTGCTTGAGGTTGCCGAGGCACTGTGCGCGCCGGGCCGCCTCGCGGGCGGACTGCACGGCCGGCAGGAGCAGGGCTATCAGCACGCCGATGATCGCGATGACGACCAGGAGCTCGATCAAGGTGAAGGCTCGGGTCCGGGTTCGCATCGAGGCAGACCTCCGGGAGACTTGAACACGAGGCGAGTGCGGGATGCGCGGGATCGACTCGAAGTCAACGCGAGTCATGCCGCGGCACGGAGAGCAACTCGAACCGGAAGCGATTCGGACCGCGAGCGGTCACGTCCGCACGCAACAGCGTTTGGATATTGTATGCGTCGGAGAGCACTTCGACCATCGGGCGTCGGGTGCGCTCGGTCTGGCCCTTGGCCGGAGGCGACTGGACGCCCGAGCTGGCATAGATCCGCACCCGGTATGAGCCCGGGATCGGCCCCTGGTCCCTGGCGATGGCGAACTCCCCGCGCCGGATCGTGGCGCCGACGGCCGTACTCGACTGGTTCGGTTCGGGCTCCAGGTGGATGGCCCCGTCGGCGAGCGGCCGGCCGTCCAGGGTCACGATCCCCGAGATCGCCCGCCGATCCAGGCCATCGCTCGATCCGCAGCCGACGAGACCCACGAACACGATCAGCCCGATTGGCCGGATGCGACGAGGACGGCGGCCTGGGAATGCGGCCGTGGAGCGATCCTGAGTCATGCACGTGTATCCGTCGTCTCGGTTCGAGGTAGAATCCTGGGGTAGGCGTCCTGTGGAAAGGTTCCAATTTCCCTCCGAAGGCCGCGACATGCAAGGCTCGTCGGTACGGATCATGCAGGGAGTCGAAGGCCCCGGGGAAAAAAGCTGAACCCGAATCCCCGCGGACGGGCACAGTGCTCTCGGATCGTTCGCTCGACGGTCGAGTCGGTCTGGTCGGCGATGAGAAGGGCAATGAGAATGATCGCAGCGCAAGCCGATTCCACGGACAGGGAGCTGCTCGATGAGTTCATCCGAGATCGCGATGCCGACGCGTTCCGTGGCCTGGTCTCGCGGCACGGAGCGGCGGTGCATCGGGTCTGTCGCGGCGTACTCCGGGATCCGCACGAGGCCGAGGATGCGTTCCAGGCGACGTTCCTCGTGCTGGCCAGCAAGGCGACGGTCATCCGGGATCCTGAGGCGATCGGGAGCTGGCTCCGGGAAGTGGCCCGCCGCGTCTCGGTGCAATCGCGACGCCGCGCCTTGCGACGGAAGGCGACCGAGAGGGCTCGGGCCGAGATGTCGCGGGACGCGGATTTCTCGGCGCCGACGGCGGCAACCTTCGAATTGCGAAAGCTGGTCCGAGATGAGCTCGATCGCCTCCCCGACTCCTATCGCCGGCCGATCGAGCTTTGCTACCTGGATGGGTTGACGCACCAGGAGGCCGCGCGTCGGCTCGACTGGCCGGTCGGCACGGTGAAGGTCCGGCTGGTCCGCGGCCGCCGGCTCTTGCGAGAGCGGCTGGACCGCCGGAGAGTCGCGCTTGGCGCCGGCCTGCTCGCGCTGATGCCGTCGGGGCGGAGCGTGACGGCGGCCGCCGGGCCGCTGGCGGATTCCACCGAGCGGGCCATGTCCCTGGCGTCGGCTGGCCGCCTCTCCGCGTTAAGGGCGGAGTATGCCCGGGCCTGGGAGATGGCCGAGCGGGCCTCGCGCCTAGGCCCTCTCCGCGTGTTAACCCGGCTCCGGGTGGCCCTGGCGCTCGCGGCCATCGCGATGCTCCTGGCCGTCCCCGTCGCCCGCGCCTTCAGCGGAGCGCCCGCGCCCGAGGTCAACGCAGCGACCCTCCCCGGCAACCTGACCGACGTCCTGAACGTCGAATGCCGCTGACCGGGCGAGCCTGGGGTCTTCCCAAGTTAGATTTTTGATGTCTAATTAATAAAAACTATTCGTATCACTCGAGAACAGATCCCGGGAGCGATCCCGGGACACCCTCGACGTGGTCCCATCGGCCACGACCGTGAAACATTCTAACTGACGGGCGGTCCGCCATGAGGCTCCTGGCCGTTGTCGGAATCCATCCACCTGAGCCAACGGAGTGGAATGGAATGCGGGTTGATTTCGCGGGCTCGGGTGAAATAGTCCTTGGCCCGTTGAGAGTCGCCTCCCGCCCGGGCAATCATGCCGGCGTGATATAAGAGAGTGGCTTGCCGTGTGCCCCGAGCGAGCGCCTTTTGCATTGTGGATTCGGCCTCCGCCAGCATACCCTTCTTGAAGCAGACCCAGGCGAGGGTATCGTAAGCGTGAATATCGTGTCGCAGTTCAAGGTCCTTGCGGGCCAGGGCGAGGGCCTCATCGAGGTCGGTACCATTGTCGGCGCAAAACAGTGCCCAATTGCGGTCGTAGATTCGCGGGAACGAGTGGGCCAGCTCCCTGAGCCTCTGGCGGTGCCGCTGTGCCTCGCTGTCCTGACCCAGGGCGGCGCAGGCATCGGCGAGCAGCTTGATCGCGACCGGGTTCTGAGGCGCGAATTCAACCGCCCTGGTCCCCCACTCGATCGCGCCGCGCCAGTTGCCGCGCCAGGACGCGGCCTCGGCCATCCCGGTCATCGCGCGGTAGTCGCGGGGGAAGACCTTCATGGCGTCCCGGCAAGCCTGCTCGCCCTCGTCGAGCCGCCCCGACTCGATGAGGGCATGGCCGACGGTCATGTGATACCAGGCGACGGTCTCGGCGGGCATGTCGGCCCGGCCGGCCGCGAGGCTCCGCGCAGGCCTGGAGGAGGCGGAGCGCGGCCTCCGGCTTGCCGTTGATCGCGTCGAGGCGAGCTTTCAAGGCGTCATAGTTCGGGTCGTCCCCGCGGGGCGGCGAGTCGGCCAGGGCGCGTTGTGCCGCGTCATAATCCCCCAGCTCCATCAGGACGTCGGCGAGCAAGCGGCCGGCCCCGGGGTCGTACGCCGAGGCGCGGCGGGCCGCCTCCATCGCCTCGGGAAAGCGGTGCTGTGCCAGCAGGCTGCGGCTCAGCTTGACCAGGGCGTCGGCGTTATTGCGGGGCAGGATCTTCGAGGGATTCACGGGCGGCTTCCTCGGCCTTGACGGCGTCGGCAATGTCGCCGGTCTCGCGATGCCGGGCCAGGTAGGCGCCGGCCAGCTCGCGACGTTCGAGGGCACCTTGCAGGTCGCGAGCGGCTCGCTTCTCCCAGAACGCAACCGTCCTGCCGACGAGACTCGGGTCGTAAGGCACACGCTCGTTCGACGGGGGCAAGCTGCCGCGCCGGTCCGCATCCCGCGACGACCCGGACGGAACCGGGACACGCCGAGCGCGGAGGCCGAAACCCGCGCCGCCCACCAGGAGGAGCGCGAGGGTGGGGACGATCAGGAAGCCGAGACGCTTATCGATCATATTCGCAATCCCGCCGAGGAGGTTGATCGGTCGTCACGCGACCGCCCGGCGCGGGCGGGTCCCATGCCGGGCAGCCGGTGCATTGATGAGGTCCGGGATCAATGAGGGTTTCCGAGGTAAGGGAAGACCTCCAGAAAATCGTTGTGCGGACCGACGTTATCGGTCTCGAACTGGGGCAATTCGTTGCCATCATCGGGTGCGAGGTGCAGGTTGGGGATGACGGGGCCGAAGACGGCCATCAGGTCGGTGTCGACGACGTCATTCACGAGGGAACGCCCGCCGAACTTGCTCCCGGTGGCACCACCGGTCTCGACCCCGAGGTACGCCGCCGGGGCGCCCATGACCGACAGATCGGCCTTCATCACATCGGGCACCAGGACCGCCGCCAGGACGTCGGCGATGGCCTCCGAACGCCCGGCGGTCAAGATCGCGAAACTCAAGATGTCGTTCTTGAGCTGATCCGCGTCGTCGGTTGGGTTGTCCATGTTATTGACCTGGTGGCGGAGGTTGGAGACGGTGGCCAGCGCCTCGTTGATAGCGGGGCGCGCCAGCCGATCCTGCTGCCTGTAGGTGAAGCCGTTGGGGATACTGGTCGTCTCCCAGACGTTGATCACGCCGGGCTTTGCATTATTGCCGGGGGGCACGAGCGCGGTCCGGGGCAGTTCGACGACGATCGACAGGACGTTCAGGTCCGCGAGGTAGTCCGAGGCAGGGGCGGAGTCGTAGCCCGAATCCGCCGGGAAGCCGCGGAATCCGTTCAGCTGCGGCGTGTTCGGGTCCGGGGTATTGACCTGATGGCCGGTCAGCGGCGTCATCCGGTCGGGCAGGATCCCGTAGAACCGATTCAGGTCGAAGAAGAAGGGCTCGGACCGGACGCCGGCGAACACCTGCATCCCGGCGACGGGCGAGAACGGCGTGTTGATCGTGCCGGTCTTGGCATACGGCCGGCCGAAGACCGTCGTGGTGCCCGTCATCAGCGGCTTGGCCGGGCCGGAGACGACCACCTCCTGATTCGGGCCGGTGCCCACGAACTTCGCCTGGATGACCAGGTCTTCGACATAGTCGCCGGTGGTGTCGATCTTCATCTGATAGAGGACCTGGGGGTCGAACGAGACGTTGGCCCCCTGTCCGGCCGGGATCAAGCCGTGTACGTCCATCACGATGACCACATTGTCGTCGTCGACCGGGCTGGGGAAGATGAAAACATCCGTCACGTCGGCGCCGATCCGGTCGAAGTTCTCCGCCGTATCGGCGTGGTCGGACGCCGTCATGCGGCCGGGCATCATCAGGGTTGGGGCTAGGAGCCACCCGCCGACGAGAAGTGCGGCGGGCAAAAGGGCCATGCGTATCCGCATCAATATCCTCCTGGTTCGAGAGATCGAATGATTATGAATCCTGGGATACAAGCGAGCCGCGACGAGAGGCTCCGCAAGAAGCTCGCTCGGCGCAGAGGGGAACGCCGGCGCCGCGCACTCGAGGGCGCCACGCGGGAGATCATCGGATCGACCGGGCCTCATCCAGACGCCTCAGGCTACGGGCTTTCGCGACCGGCCGCGAGCCACCCAACCCATCCATCCCAAGGCGCCGAGGCCGGACAGCACCCAGCTCGAGGGCTCGGGGACGGACGAGGGGGCGAGGACCGAGCCGGAGAGCGTGCTCCCGCTCCCGTCGAAGGTGCTCAGCAAGAAGGGCTGCATGGTCGGGTTGTCGGTGCTGACGAAGGAAAAGATCCCCATCGACCCCGGCGCGATGTCGGTTGAACACGTCGGTGGAATAGAATGAGATGGTGGGGTCGCCCGGCGTATAAAGGTTGATGAACCCGGTCTGCATCATGATCGAGGACAGGATGGCGCCGACGGGCGTGTTGATCCCCGAGGTGGTCCCGGACGTGAGGCTCAGGTCGAATTCCGAGACGGACGACGTGCTCGCGGGGTCAACGGCGGTGGGGGTAACGGCGATCGTGTACGTGTACATGGCCATCCCGTCGGGTTCGGGCGCGATGACGACCGACACTGTGGCCACCAGGTCGGCCCGGGTGGGGGTGATGCCGGACATCAGCAGGAGCACGAGTCCGTGTATGAGGATTGCGATTCGGGCGCGTCGATGCATTTCGGACCTCCCAGGTCAAGAACACAATTGATGGGCGGATGAGAGCCGTCTCCCCATGGCCAGTCATTGTCCGTTTGAGAGACAACTCGAAGTGCATCGGCGAGGAGATTCGGGTTCAACTTTTTTTCCGAATGCGCGACTCGAAGCCCATCACCGTCCAACCTGCATCCCGGCCGACTAAAGCTTCCACGGTTCCTCATCTGTCGGGCTTGCCGAGCCGGGAGTTGCGGGCCTATGATCGGACGAGGCCGAATGTTCAAGCGGGGCAGGTCCCCGATGAAGCCTCCTCCGTAGGCCCGTCTCTGCACTGGAGACTGAATGCGCCATGCTCTGCTCGCCCTGGTCCTGGCCGCGATCGGAATCCTCCCGGCGCGGGCCCACGACATCCCCAACGCCCAGGTCGATCGGTCGATCCAGGTGACGGTCGGCCCCGGGAAGCTGTCAATCTCCTACGAGGTCGCACTCTCGCAATTGACATTGATCCAGGACCTACGGGCCTTGACGGGCCCGCTCCCTGGCGCCGAGCGTCGTGAATGGTTCGACCAGTACGGCCGCGTCGTCGGACCGCTGAACGCAAAGGGCCTGCTCGTGACGGTGGACGGCCGCCCGCTCGTCCTCCATTCGGGCCGCTTCGATCTGTCGGTCGAGGACCACGTGCGTTACACGTTCCACTTCGAGGCTGATCTGCCCCCGCGCGGCCGGCTCTCGATCCGGGACACGAATTACGCCAGCGGCGAAGGCCGCAGCCGCCTTGCCCTTCGCGGAGTCGGCGGGATCGCGATCCGTGGAGATGACTTGCCCGAGGACGTGACGCTCATCCCGCACCGCCCGCTCTGGGAACTGTCGGATGCCGAGGAGCGTCGCACCCGGCAGGTCGAGGTCGAATTCGAGTCCGGGGGCAGCAAGATCGGCGTGACTCCGGGCGCGCGACGACCGAGGCGAGGGCGCCTTCTCGATCCGGGATCCCGGCCGAGGGGCTGTCGCGACTCCTGGACCGCTCGTCGGTCTCCGGCCTGGGCCTGTGGTTGATCGCCCTGAGCCTGGGGGCGGCCCACGCGATCCAGCCGGGGCATGGCAAATCCCTGGTGGCCGCGGTGTCACTCGGCGAGCGGGGGGATTGGCGTCGCGGCATCATCCTCGCCCTGGCGATCACGCTGGCGCACATGGGCGGCGTCCTGGCGGTCGCGATGGCGCTCTGGGTGACGCGATCGTCGCGATACCCGGACATCAACCTCGGTCTCGCGCACGTCGCCGGCTTCGTGATCGCGGCCATCGGCCTGTGGCGGCTCGGTCAACACCTGGGCGGTCATGGCGAGCACGAGGAGGACCCGCAATTGAGATCGATCGATATCGGAAACCGCGACCTGATCGGACTGGGATTGGCCGGCGGTCTCGTCCCCTGCTGGGACGCCGTGATCTTGATCCTCCTGGCCGAGGCGGTCGGCCGCCTGGCCCTGGGGATCGCCCTGCTGACGGCCTTCAGCCTCGGGATGGCGAGCGTGTTGGTAGCCGTCGGGGTGATCGCGGCCCGCCTTCACGGTTTCATCCGACGCCGGGACGGTGAAGGTGTGTGGGTGCGTCGCCTCGGACTGCTCAGCGCAACAACCCTGACGGCGATCGGGCTTTATCTCTTCCTGTGAGAGGCTCGAGTAAGCCATCGATCTTCGGCTCCAATCTCCATCGAGAAGTGTCCAGGGACCTTGCGGGTCCGCTCCGAGACCGGTAAGTTCACTCGATGGAATGGGTCCGGCTTGAGCGGACCGAGGCCGTCGAGGCACCCTGAACGTCATGATCCAGTACGACCCGCACCGATGGCTCGACCACCTGTTCGACGTCAAGGGATCGCTGATCCCGGAGATCACACTCCGGGTGCTGTCCTGCGTGGTCTGGGCCGTCGCGGTCGTGACGTTCTCCCGTTATGTCGAGGTCGTGGCGATCCCGCCGACGGTACACACGCTGGTGGGTACCGCGTTGGGATTGCTCCTGGTGTTCCGCACCAACTCGTCCTACCAGCGATTCTGGGAAGGGCGACAGTTGTGGGGCGGCCTGGTCAACGAGTCGCGGAACCTGGCGCCGGGGCGTCGGTGCATCTCCGCGGCGATACCGTCCTCATGGACCACGTGATCCGATGGACGGCGGTCTTCCCTTACGCTGTCAAGAACGTCCTGCGGGGGACCGAGGGACTGAGTGCCATCGCGGAGAGCCTGCCCCGGGCGGAGCTCGAGTGGGTCATGCGTGCCGAGCATCCTCCGCTGTCGATCGCGACGCGGATCAGTGCACGGCTGGTGAAGGCCCGTGACAAGGGCGTGATCTCCGACATCATCCTGGCGATGCTCGACCACAACGTGCAGCAGATGGTCGATTATCTGGGCGGTTGCGAGCGGATCAACTCGACCCCGCTCCCGTTCGCCTATATGGTCCACCTCCGTCGCGCGTTGATCATCTACTGCTTCACGCTGCCGTTTGCCCTGATCGACCCGTTCGGCTGGCTCACGATACCGGCCACGCTCGGCGTGGCATACACGTTCTTCGGCATCGAGGAGATTGGCGTCGAGATCGAAAATCCCTTCGGCCTCGACCTCAACGACCTCGCCCTTGAGGATCTCTGCGGGAAGATCGCCAGGAACCTGCTGTCGCTGAGCGGACGCCACGACGAGGCCGATGCCCACGCGATCGAGACGAGCGAGGTGATCAAGATCGGCGTCGAATAGACCGGTTGTTCCCGGTCCGATCGCCGATCGATGTCCCACCGACGCGACGACTGAGGGACGATCCCAAGATGCCCGACGGACCCCGACCGACCCTCGAAGCCGAGACGATCCGCCGAATGGCCGCCGAGGAGGTGAAGCTCGCGCTGAGCCCGTCCGAGGTCGACGCCCTGAGGTCAACATTGAACGCAATCCTGGAAGAAATCGGCCGGATCGCGCCGGGCGATCGGGCCGGGTCGGAGTCGGAGACGGCCATTACGGTGGAGGAGTGGCCCCGATGATCGACCTAACGACGATGACGGCCCGCAAGATCGCCGAGGCCGTTCGCCGACGCGAGCTGACCGCCGTCGCGGTGGCACAGGCATCCCTGGATCGAATCGGACGGCTGAACGAGGCCCTCCGGGCCTTCATCACGATCACGCGCGACGAGGCGATCGCCGCGGCCGAGCGGGTGGACCGGCAGGTCGCCATGGGCAAGGGCGACGGCCTGTCGCTGGCGGGCGTGCCGATGGCGATCAAGGATAGCTTCTGGACCAAGGGCGTGCGGACGACCGGCGGCACCAAGGTGCTCGCCGACTTCGTCCCGACGGAGGACGCCACGGCCGTGGCCCGGCTCAAGGCGGCCGGCTGCGTGCTGGTCGGCAAGTCGTCGATGCACGAGATGGCGTATGGCTTCACCAGCCGGAACCCGCACTACGGCGACTGCCGCAATCCCTGGGACCCCGCGCGCGTCCCCGGCGGGAGCAGCGGCGGCAACGCCGCGGCGCTGGCGACCGCCATGGCCTTCGCGGCGGTCGGCGGCGACACCGGCGGCTCGAACCGACAGCCCGCGGCGCTCTGCGGGATCGTCGGGGTGAAGGTCACCTATGGCCGCGTCAGCCGGCACGGCGGCATCCCGCTGAGCTGGTCGATGGATACCGTCGGCCCGATGGCCCGCACCGTCGGCGATGCCGCCGCGATGTTGCAAGTGATGGCCGGTTACGACCCGAAGGACCCGACGACGCGTCGCGACACCGTGCCGGACTACCTCGCCGCGACGGCCACCAGCCTGAAAGGGCTGAGGATCGGCGTGCCGCACGATCACTTCATGGCGATGATGGAGCCCGACATCGGCTCGGCGATCCAGGACGTCCTCGGCGTCCTGAAACAGGCGGGCGCGACGCTGGTCGACGTCCGCTTCCCGCCGCTGGAGCCGGTGATCGGCGCCCATCGCGCGATCATCTTCAGCGAGGCCGCGTCGGCCCACGAGGAGCTGATCCGGACCCGCGCCGCGGACATCTCCGACGAGGTCCGGCCGCTCCTGCAAGCCGGTCTCTTCCTGACGGCGACCCAATATCTCGCCGGGCAGCAGGTCCGCAAGAAGACCATCGCTGCCTATCGCGAGGTCTGGCGATCGTTCGACGTCCTGGTCACGCCGACGAGCCCGATCGCTGCGCCTCCCATCGGCGCGTCGACGGCCCGGCTCGGAGACAAGGACATCCCACTCGTCAGGCTCTTCCTCGACCTGACCCTCCCATTCAACCTGACAGGTCAGCCGGCGATCTCCGTGCCATGCGGCTTTACCAAGGCCGGGTTGCCGATCGGCCTCCAATTGGTCGGGCGGCCGTTCGACGAGGCCACGCTCTTCCGCGCCGCGTCGGCGTACGAGTCGGAGACGAATTGGCACTTGCGAATCCCGGCGATTGCAAAGGAAGCGAAATAGCCGCGAATGCCAGTAGCAATGCCTAGCCGCTCAAACTCACGATCCTTTCCACGAACGCATTCATCTCCGGGCAAGCGTTAATCGCCACCGATAGATCTTCGTCCCTCAGGATTCGACCGGCGTCCCGCGTCTTGACGTAGCATTGGGTCTTCGGCCCTGTCCGAAAGACTTCCGCCAGCCGATAGGCGGGCGTATTGCCGTGGTTGACCTTTTCCGGGAAGCGGCCAGGAGATTTGCGGTTACTGCCCGTCAGCTTCTTGATCTTCTCCAGTACGGCAGCAGCCAGGCTTCGAAGTCATGGAGGGCCACATGAGGATAGAATCGCTGCTCCGGAGCAACCCATTCCCGCATCTTCTGCTTGGCCGCTTCCGCGGTCGGAAACTCGGGCGGGTTCGAGCCCGTGTAGACGTCGGTCAACGCGATGACGGCATCGGCCGGACGCCGCTTATTGGCTCTTCTCCAAAGCGTGTGGGTGAGAATACGGCCGGGTCAGGTCTGAAGGTGCCTGTTTTTCAGAGCGAAACGTATGTTCGACTCCGTCGCAAACTTGCCATGGACCCGCACCGGATTCGAGAACGAGAATTCTGTTCTTGTTTCTTGATATGTCCAAACACAGCAACAAGATCGTTCGCTCCGAATTTGCCTGCCACGGCTCGTGAATCAAACTGACGGCTAGCGACTGAACACTGCCATTTGCCTTTGTACTCGGCCTCGGCTCCGTCTCAAGATTGGGAAAAGACCCACACGCTTTGGAGAAGAGCCCGAGTCGCTTCCTCCCTTCTCGAGCTGACCTGACGCTATGACACCGAATTTCGCGGCGGCCTGACGCGGCGACAACTGGTGGGGCCGAGATGGCGATCGTTAACGCCGTCGTGATTTCGGGGATCGTCCCAAACCACCGCGATTCGCGGCAGGTGCAGGTTGACACTCGCGTCACTCTCTCCTAATGAGCCGTTCGGGCCTGTTCCCGATTTCAGCTCCGAAATATCGCGCTTTGTCGTGTAAAGTGCCAAGTTGCCTGCTGGCGATTTAAGGCGATCCCGGTTGACGGAACGCTCACGCGAACAAAACCCCAAACTGGGGCCCAAGTTCGGCCAATCGAGGGGCATCCGTAGTACCGCTCGAGGGCCTAACAGGACGTTCATGCAACGGCCGGCACGCCGAGCGGTAGAAGTCCTCAATCCCTCCGGGGATGGTCACGGACAAGATCCGAGTGTCTTGCCCGCTCGAGTTCCTCAAAGCATGTTTGGCACCCGGCGGTATCACAACCACTGAGCCAGCCGTAGCCACCAGAGAAGGCCCGTCGGCCTGCACGGAGAGCTCGCCTTCGAGGACGTAGAGACCTTCAGTATACCGAGCGTGCCGGTGACTCGGAAACGTCGCCCCCGCCTCCAATTCGATTTCTGTAAGGGAGTAGCTTCCGAGTGTCTGATGCCCGACGGCCTTGAGCGTCAGGAGGACTCCGCCGGTGGTGAACACCTCGCCTTCTCCCGGCTCACGGAGAATGGGCGAGCGACCGACGCCCAGCGGCAGGTCGGCGGACGAAGGCCCCGGTCGTGGGTGGAGGAGTGACGGGGCGGCGAGCTTCTGCCCGTACCTTGCCAACGCCTCCTCGATCCGCTTCGGGTCAGGTGGGACCGTAGCGTCGGTCGGTTCCGAGTATGGGTTGCCGAGCTCGAGGAAGAACCCCTCGCAGCCACCCGGGACGAAGAAGATCAGCGTTCGAGACGGGCCTTTACCATCGTTGCGGAACTGGTGCCCAAGCCCCTTCGGCAGGCCGACGAACGCCCCGGGAGTTGCCGAGAGCTCCTGCCCGGCGCACCAGAAGGTGATCTTCCCCTCGAGGACATAGAAGAACTCCTCCTCCCGCGTGTGGACGTGGGGCACCGGTCCGCCACCGGGCGGCGGCTCGTCCATCCAGATGGCGAATGCGGAGGCGGTCTCCGCAGAAGTGGCAAAGAACGTCGCCCGGCTGCCCAGCCAGTGGATGGCCCGCGCTTCCTGGGGAGTGATTACCTTCATTTCCGTCATCGCCATGGCGGTCCTCCTGGATGGTCGTTCCCGATGGCTATTCGTCGAGAAATCGCAGCAACTCGGCGGATACCGCCTCGGGCTGTTCCTCGGCGAGATAATGGCCGCACCGCTCAAACACCACGCCCCGGACGTGCTCGGCAATGGGTTTGATTGCCTCCTCGAGCCGATCGCCGACACTATGCTCTCCCGCCAAGGTCAGCACGGGCATGGGTAGTTTGGTGCGGGAGTATGCGCCGTTATGCCCGGCGTCGACCGGGAATGCCCGGTAATGCTCGAAGCCTCCCCTAAGCGCTCCTGGGGCGGCAAGGCGTCTGGCGTACTCGTCCAGGTCCTCCTCGGCGACTCCCGTGGGGTCGTAGGATTGCATCCGGATGAAGTGCGAGACGAACGGCCGCTCTCGCCCCGCGATGAGGGATTCGGCCACGCCATTGGGAGCCGAGAAGAACCCGAAATGCCAGAACTGCGGGAACTTGGCCGTGTCGAAGAATCCCTCCAGACCAAGACCGGGGAGGCCCGCGTCGGCCAGCACCAACTTGCGAACCTCGTCCGGGTGGGCGGAAGCGTAGGCGTAAGCGACCATCATCCCCAGGTCATGGCCCACCAGATGGATCGGGCCGAGGCGCAAGTGACGGGCGAGCTGGTACACGTCTTCGGCTACGGTCCGCTTGTCATAGCCGCAGGCGGGCTTGTCCGAGTCCCCGAATCCCCGCAGGTCGGGGGCGACGACGGTGTACCTGGCAGCCAGGGCGGGGATAATCCGCCGCCACTGGTGCCAGGTCTGAGGCCACCCGTGGAGCAGGACGATGGGATCTCCCGACCCTGCCGTTACGTAGTGAAGCTTGATCCCGTTGACTTTGGCCGTGTGATGCGTGACGTCCTTCGGCTTTACACTCGACATGAATTCCTCCCCGGGGAATCCCCGTCAGTCTCGAAACCAGGTCCGGGCGAGGACGACTGCCGCGAGAGTCAGGATCGTGGCCGCCAGGTGGACTACCTCGGCGATCTTATTGGGAGCATGCAGCCCGAGCAGCGGCCAGGGCAGCCACCAACCGATGTAATACCCGAGTGTCGCGGCGAGCATCGCCACCCAAAGCTCGCGCCTCCGTTTCCCGGCAGGCTGGAACATCCCCCAGATGAGGACCGCAGCCACCCCGACCGAGAGGGTGAATTCCCGGAAGGCATGGTAATTCGTATGCCGCCTTCCCAGGGACAATGCCGGTGCTTCGAACGACGGGTCCCAGGCGTGTGACAACGTGTCGTACATGCTCAGGCCGCTCGCCGCGAGTCCGAGCAGGAGTAGCGTCCGGCAGAGGCGCATCGAGTCATTTCCTCACAGCCTGACAGTCCGGTACTGTCTACGCGAACAACGACCCCGGAAGGCGCCGTTCGGTCCCCACGTTTATCTGCTTCTTACTGGACCGCGTTTGGTTTGACGTCGATCCTATTGAAGTCAATATAGTTCTCCCGCATGGGTTGGCAAGGTGGCAGGGGTTCAGTGATGGCCGAAAAGTCCCCGGAAGGGGTCCACTCCTGGCTGGTGTTCATCAAGGCGCTGCACGCCGTCTCGAAGCTCATCCAGGCCGACCTTCAAGGGACGGGACTCGGAGAGTCTGACTTCCGTGTCCTGGAAGTGCTGCTCCATAAGGGGGCCCAGCCCGTCAACGCAATCGGCCCGAAGGTCAACCTGACCCCGGGATCGATCAGCGTGGCCGTTGACCGCCTCCATGGTCAGGGCCTCGTCAGTCGGGTCGAGGATGTTGGAGACCGGAGGGTCCGGATCGTCGACCTTACGAGCACGGGCAGGGAGATGATCGAGCCGATCTTTCGACGGCGTGCCGCCATACTCGAACAGGTCTTCGAGGTCTTGACATCCGAGGAGCGAGTCCAGTTGGAGCAGTTGCTCAAGAGGATCGGTCGGAACGCCGAAAACCTGGGCGGTGGTGGTCTAATTACGCAATAACTTACCCAGAGCTGATCCCAGTAGGGTGGGTGAAACCCACCGAACCCTTGTCGCCGAACGACTTGGTGGGTTTCACCCACCTTCCAGGGACACCGACTGGGATAGCCTCTAACTCAGTTGCACTGGGCTGATCGCCGGCATGAAGGAGTCGCATGATGACGACTCGCCACACGTCGCCCGTGTTCAGATGATCAGAATCGCCCTGCCCATCGTGCAATGTGATAATCGAGCGATTGGAAGGCTGCGATTGCACAGATCAGCCGCGATCGGTCCTGGACATCCCTCGCCGGATCCCGGACGCAGGGGAGGGTGACGTGAAGCTCCTGGAGGACATCCCAACCTTTCCGACCTCGGCCCGGCGCACGCTGGAGCGGAAGTTCGGCATCGACAGCGCCGAGGCGTTTTACGCCAACGCGACGCACAATCCTGATGGTATGGCCGTTGGTCTGCATTCCGATCGGGCCGAGGTGGACCGGCTGATCGGGATCGTGGAAGGCTATCTCTCCGCGGATTACCTCGAGCGGTGTCGGAATCCGATCAAGAGGCCCCGCGGTCTGGCCGTCGATCGTTGATGCCCGGTCAGACGAAGGCTTCCACGGCGTACAGCCGGACGTACTCGAAGAAGAGCGTCCCATAGCCAGGCTTGTAGCGACTCTTGGCGGCCCACGTCCTGCCCCAGGAGTTCCGGAAGATGAACACGCCGCCGCCTGGTGCATTGGCGCGTTGTTCGTAGCCGACCAGGCAAACGGCATGGCCGCCGTCGGGCACGTCGAGGGGTAGCGGAAGGTTAATCTCGCCCGTATCGGCCACGGTGGGAAAGTCCCAGGTCGGGAAGGTCCGCACGCCGAGGACGACCGGCCGGCCCTGGTCGAGCTGGGCGCAGAGCGCTTCGACGTCGCCTCCGGACTGCTCCGTCGCCTTCGACCATCTCCTCGTATTGGCCTCGGCCACAGCCTTGGCCGGCGGCGGCCCTTGACCCTCGGTCGCGCCGTAATCGGGATTGTACTTCCAGGTCGCGTTCAGGCAGACTCCGTGCGTCTTGAGCACCTTCCGCGCCGACGCGAGGGTGGTCCCCTCGGTGTTCGTGCCGTTGACGTCCTTGCAAGCCCAGTAGAAGAACTGCTCGGACCGGCGCGGGGCCTTCGCCGAGCCGACGGATAGGTGGTATTCCAGGTAGGCCATCGACGCGAACGCAACGCACGTGCCGCGCCGGCCCTGGTTGCGGATCGCCGGGAAGCGGTCGATCAGCGAGACTAGCCTGGCCCGGGCCGACCGGGCGCCGCGTCGCCTGGCGAGCGAGACGGGTACCGGGGCCTCGGCCCGTCGCTTGAGCTGCGCGCTCGCCAGGATCAGTCCCCGCGCGCGACGGACCAGCGGCCGGACGGGTCCCGAGGCCAGCAGGTTGACGCTCTCCCCGGGGCCCGACGCGGCCGCACTCCGCGTCAAGGTCGCCGACGGCCGGGTCATCGTGAACCGCACCGGCGACTCGCCAAGGTAGTCGGTCAGGAGCTGACGATTGCCGTAGGTCCAGGTATCGCGGAGCTCTTCCAAGGTCGTGACCCCCAGCGCCTCCAGCCGACGCACGGCCTCGACCGGCATGTCCGTTTCCGATAAGGGCAAGAACTGCGCCGCGTCGCTCATCGTTCAGATCCATCGCCGGTCCTTTCTGGTTCACGTTGTTCCCCCTCGCGACGGCAGCGTCTCCGCCATGGCGGCGGCCATCGTCGCGACCTCTTCAATCGCCTTGAGCCACGCGGCGTCATCGAGGTTGGATACGACCTATCGAGATCCGGCCCATCAAGCGAGCGTGGATCATCCGACACTCAGGGCTATCCCAATCGAGTCGGGTTGCAGTTTCCTCGGAACTTGGAGAAACTCCAATGGTCGGAGTCAACAGGGATTTGCAACGAGTCATCCGGGCTGGGACCGCGCCGCCGCGGACGTCCTCAACTCATCGCGGCCAAATTCGGCCCGTCTTGCGGACCCCCGTTGATCGTTCGGTCGGGGCGTGGTATAGTATACGGAAATACATCGCCATTGAAAACTGGGATTGCGGCCCGAAGGCTTTAAGGGTCTTTTCTGTGGCGGTTGGGTCGAAATCCGAGCGGGCCTGGTCGAGGTGAAAAGCGAGCTATGGCCAAGCGCAAGGGACGAGGCGATGACGCAAATGGGCGGGGGGGCGGCCGAGCCGCCGCCGTGATCGAGGACGTCTCGCTGGCCGAGGCGACGCGGACCCGGTTCCTCAACTATGCGCTGAGCGTGATCACGTCGCGCGCCTTGCCGGACGTCCGTGACGGGCTTAAACCGGTGCAGCGTCGGATCTTGTATGCGATGTGGCACGACCTGCACATCTCGGCCGACAGCCGGTTCATCAAGTGCGCGGCCCCCGTCGCCCGTACCATGGAGTTGTACCACCCGCATGGCGACCAGGCGATTTATGAGACCCTGGTGCGGATGGCCCAGCCGTTCATGCTCCGGCATCCGCTGATCGAAGGTTATGGCAACTTCGGCTCGATCGATGGCGACCCACCGGCCGCGTTCCGGTACACCGAATGCCGGCTGACCAAGATCGCCGAGACGCTGCTGAGCGAGCTGAAGGAGCAGACGGTCGACTTCCGGCCCAACTACGCCTCCACCACCGAGGAGCCGATCGTCCTGCCGGCGCAGTACCCGAACCTGCTGGTCAACGGCGTCACCGGGATCGCCGTCGGCATGGCGACGAACATCCCGCCGCACAATCTCAAGGAAGTGATCAACGCCCTGATCGCCCTCCTGGACGATCGCGAACTGTCGCTCGAGAAGATCCTCAAGCGCATCCACGGTCCCGATTTCCCGACCGGCGGTGTGATCCTGAACCCGGCCGAGGACATCAAACAGATCTACGCGACGGGGCAGGGGACCATCAAGCTCCGCGGGACCTACGAGCCCCATCCGGAGCGGGCCAACGCCCTGCTGATCACGTCGATCCCATACGGGATCCAGAAGGATCCGCTCGTCGAGCGGATCGGCGAGCTGATTTCCAGGGGGCTCGTCCCGCAACTCACCAACGTCAAGGACCTGAGCACGACCGACATCCGGATCCTGCTCGAGCTCAAGCCGGGTGCCAATGCCGAGGCGGCCCTGGCCTACCTGTTCAAGAACTCGCCGCTCCAGATCAATTACAGCATCAATCTGACCTGCTTGTTGCCGGCCGCCGGTGCGGAGGTCGCGGTCCCCAGTCGCCTCGACCTGAAGACCATCCTCCAGCACTTCCTCGACTTCCGCCTGGAAGTCGTCACGCGACGCCTCCAGTTCGAGCTGAGGAATCTGCTCGATCGCATCCACATCCTCGAAGGCTTCGCGATCGTCTTCAATAACCTCGACGAGGCGATCAGGATCATCCGCAATAGCGACGGCAAGGCGGACGCGGCCCCCAAATTGATCCAGCGGTTCCAGCTTTCCGAGGTGCAGGCCGACGCCGTGCTGGAGACCAAGCTGTACAAACTGGGCAAGCTGGAGATCAAGGATATCCTGGAGGAGCTGGCGCAGAAGCGGAAGCGGGCCAAGGAGATCCAGCAATTGCTCGACGATGAGCCGGCGCGGTGGGAGATCATCCGGGGTGAGTTGAAGCAGATCAGCCAGACGTTCGGCGACGCGAGGCGGACCCGCATGGAGGTCCCCGCGGCTCCCATGGAATTCCGCGAGGAAGACTATATTGTCGACGAGGATTCCTGGGTGATCATCACCCGCGACGGCTGGACGAAGCGGCAGAAGTCGTTCACCGACGTGGCCAGCATCCGCGTGCGGGACGACGATCGGGTCGGCTGGGTCTATCGGGCCCGGGCGCGGCAGACCCTGACCTTCTTCACCGATCGCGGGATCGCCTATACGATGAGGGTCAACGATATTGCGATGACCACGGGGCACGGCGAGCCGATCCAGAAGCAATTCGCGTTCGAGGACCAGGAGCACATCGTCGGCGTGATTTGCCACGACCCGCGCTGTTTGCCGGATCCGAGCAAACACTCGCAGATCGGCCCCAAGATGGTCCAGCGCCTGCTGTCCGACGAGGCGGAGCCGGGCCACGCCGAGGCCAACGGCCATGCCGAGGCCAACGGGCACGCGGTCGGCGAGGCCGCGGCGGCGTCGCTGCCATCGCCGCCTTACGGCATCGCGGTGACGGCCGGGGGCAAGGTGTTGCGGTTCGCCATCGCCGCGTTCGCCGCGGTCTCGACCCGCAAGGGACGGCTGGCGGTGCGGCTGGACCCGGGATTCAAGGGAGACCTGGTCGTCGGCGTCGAGGCGACCGATGGCTCGGAGAACCTCTGCCTGGCGACCCGGATGGCGCGCGTGCTGATCTTCCCGGTCACTGAGGCGAGCATCGTCGGCGGCGCGGCACGCGGCGTGGTGGCGATCCGGCTCGACGAGAAGGACCGCGTCATCGGCTTCGTTTTGGCCAACAAGAAGCGTGAGGGCCTCACGGTGAAGACCAACCGGGGCGCGACCCAGATCGTCCGCGCCACCAAATACCCGGTCACCAGCCGGGGCGGTAAAGGTTACGCCATCCTCCAGCGCGGCTCGCTCGAGGCACTGATGCCCGAAGAGGCCGAGCCGGTGCCGTCGCTCGAGGAGTTCAACGAGGCGGGCGGCGGGAAGAATGAGGGAGAGGGGCCGGCGGAGCCGAAGCCGCATTCCGGTAACGGCAAGGGATAAATTCATGAACGATGTGAGGATGCCAGTTGGCTGATAGGGTCGGGAGACCTTCGGTCGGGCACTCGGGCGGGGTCAGGAGACCCGCGCCGAACGGTGACGGCCTCGGTCTGAATCACGGATTCCCCTCGCACTGAATCTGTCACGGGAACGATCATGTCCACCGGAACCTATACCGCCAATTCGATCACCGTCCTGGAGGGCCTCGAGGCCGTCCGGCGACGCCCGGGTATGTACATCGGCGGTCTCGACAAGACCGGCCTGCACCACCTGCTCTGGGAGATCGTCAACAACGCGGTCGACGAGGTGATGAACGGTCATGCGACGCGAATCGTCGTCACGCTCCATCCGGACGGCAAGACCATCACGGTGGCCGACAACGGTCGTGGCATCCCCGTCGACACCCACCCCAAGACCGGCAAGAGCGCGTTGGAGGTGATCTTCACGACGCTCCATGCCGGCGGCAAGTTCGACAACGACGCCTACAAGGTGGCCGGCGGGTTGCACGGGGTCGGTGCCAGCGTCGTCAACGCCCTGAGCAAGAGCCTGGTCGCCGAGGTCCGTCGCGACGGGTACACCTACATCCAGCGCTACAAGCGCGGCAAACCCCTCGGGCCGGTCGAGCGCGGCGAGCCATCGCGCGGCACCGGGACCAGTGTGATCTTCACGCCCGATCCCGAGTTGTTCGATGACCTCAGCTATGACCCCGGGCTGATCGCCGAACGGCTCGACGTGAAGACCTACCTCAATAAGGGGCTGGTCATCCAGTTCGTCGACCAGAAGAACAAGACGAACGTCGAGTTCCGGCATGACGGGGGCGTCGCCGACTTCCTGGAGGCGATCAACCAACAGCGCAACGACCAGCGGGTCGCCCCCTCGGCTTTCGTGCTGGAGCGAGAGGACGATGTCAGCGGACTCCGCTGCCACATGTCGCTGGCCTGGACCGAGGCGACCGACGAGGATATCCGCTCGTTCGTCAACACGATCCCGACGCGCGACGGCGGCACCCACGAGCTGGGCATGTTCGCGGCGGTCGGCACGGCCGTGCAGCGGTTCATGGAGACGCACGACCTGGTCAAGAAGGGGATGGAGATCAAGCGCGAGGACATCCGCGAAGGCTTGACCGGCGTCCTGGCCGTCTGCGTCCGCGAGCCGCAGTTCCAGGGGCAGACCAAGGGCCGGTTGAACAATCCCGAAGTCAAGGCCCAGGTCGAGTCGATGGTCCGCCCGGCGCTGGAGAACTTCCTGCTCAAGAACAAGAGCGTGGGCGACGCGATCGCGGTGCGGGTCATCCAGGCGGCCAAGGCGCGCGAGGCCAGCCGGGCCGCCGCCAGCCAGGTCCGCCGCAAGACGGCCATCAGCGGGCGGCTCAATCTCCCCGGCAAGCTCCACGATTGCGATAGCAGCGACCCGGAAGAATCGGAGCTCTTCATCGTCGAGGGCGACAGCGCCGGCGGCTCGGCCAAGCAGGGACGCGACCGAGACGTCCAGGCGATCTTGCCGCTCAAGGGCAAGGTGCTCAACGCCGAGCAGGCGGGTAAGGCGAAGGTCCTCGACAACAAGGAACTGACCGACATCATCAGCGCCCTGGGTTGCGGGATGGACGACCAGTACGATCAGGGCCGGCTCCGTTACGGCAAGGTCATCCTCCTCACCGATGCCGACAGCGACGGCCATCACATCGCCACGCTGCTCCTGACCTTCTTCTACCGGCACGTGCCCGGGCTGTTCGCCGACGGGCGGATCTATCTGGCGTGTCCGCCGCTCTACAAGGTCTCGTGGGGCAAGGAGACCTTCTGGGCCTCCGACGATGCCGCCCGCGACCGGATCCTCGGCAAGCTCCCCAAGAACGCCAAGCCGCAAATCACCCGGTTCAAGGGACTGGGCGAGATGCCGGCAAACCTGTTGTTCGAAACGACCCTCGACCCGGCCCGACGCCGATTGCTCCGCGTCGTCGTCCCCGACGACGATCGACCCTATACCGACCGCACCGTCAGCGACCTGATGGGCAAGGAGCCGGAAGCCCGTTTCAAGTTCATCATGGAAGAAGCTTATACGGCGAAGGATATTGATATTTAGTAGTGGCTAGTTGCCAGTGGCTAGTGAAGACAAATGTATCAGGATTGACTAGCCAATAGCCTGTAGGGTGCTCTGTGAGCATCGATCCTCGTGGCCTGGCCCGATCGGTGCTCGCAGAGCACTCTACTGATCCGTAATCCACCTGGAGAAGCGATGAGCAAGAAGATGCGCCGTACTCGCCTGGGGATCTCCGTGATCGTCCTGGTGCTGGCCGGCGCGCTGGTGATCTGGGCGCGCTCGTATCGGAGCCCGGTGTCGCTCGCGAAGGACGCCTATGAGCGAGGCGATTGGGATCGCGCCGCGGAGGTGTTGCGCGACCAGGTGACCGGCGGGCGCGGGAAGACGGCCGATCGGGAGGCCCTCCGATTGTACGCGCGGATCCTGGCCCGTCTCGAGCGCGATGAGGCCGCCTCCGCGATCTACGCCAAGCGGCTGGACCCGGCGGACCTCGAGCCCGAGGATCGGTATTTGATGGGGCTGCTGCATGCCCGGGCCAACCGGGTGAACGTGGCGTTCAACGTCTGGAAGGAAGCCGAGCAGCAGGGCGTCGATCATCCCGAGCTCCTCGAGGGGCTGACGCGGATCTCGGTCGCCCTGCAACGGATCGACCAGGCCGCCGAGTCGGCCCGTCGACTGGCGCGAAAGCCGGGCTGGGAGGCGAGGGGCGATTTCCTGCTCGCGGATATCCAGGAATTCATCGACAATCCCCCCGGGGTCGTCGAGGCGGGCCGGGCGGCCCTCGATCGCGAGCCGACGGCCAAGGGCGCCGTCGCCGATGCGGCCCACTATCGCAAGCTCGTGGCGCGGAACCTGCTCCGACTTGGCCGTCCTGCGGAGGCACGGACCCAGTTGGAGATGATCCGGGACGTCTCGGCGGGCGAGAAGGACGGCAAGAGATCGGATTCCGAAGCGTACTGGCTGCTCAGTCGTGCCTATCTGCAAGAGGGCCGGATTCCCGACGCCGCCAGTGCCCTGGCACGCTCGGGGTCATACCGTGCCGAGAACCGGCTGATGCCGGAACCTGCCCCCTATATCGGGTCCTCGGCCTGTGGGCCGTGCCACCGTCCGGAGGAGCGGGCCTACCAGGGGACGCGGCATACGCGATCGTTCTACCACGGCTCGGGACTCCTCGAACTGCCGATGCCGGGCCGGCCGCTGGCCGACCCCGTTGATCCCAAGGTCACTCACACGATCGAGCGGAAGGATCGGAAGATCGAGGTCCAGACCCGCGTCGCGGACCGGGTCTTTCGGATGGTTGTCGAATACGCGTTCGGGACGAAAGAGCGCTATGTGTCGATGATCGGTCGGGATGAGGAGAACAAGTATCGCGCGCTCCGGGTCTCGCATTACCACTCGGCCGACGGTTCGGGCTGGGACCGTACCTCGGGCGACATCGGCGACTCCGAGGATCTCCGCGGGCAGGAGATCGATGTGCGCGACGGGGTCGTCCGGTGCCTGTACTGCCACACGACACGGTCTCGCGAATACCGCGACCCTCCTCCGGAAGGAGGGCCGGGCCCCGAGGCCGCCGATGCCGGGATCGGCTGCGAGAGGTGCCACGGGCCCGGCGGGAATCACGTCGCGGCCATGAAATACGACTTCGCCGACCGGGCTATCGTGAACGTGTCGGGGGCGCTGGCCGCGACGATCAATGCCCAGTGCGCCGACTGCCACATCGTCGGCCTGCGGAGTCAGATCGAGAGCGCGCCGGAGGATCCGAAATACGTTCGGTCAACCGGAGTGACCCTGGCCTTGAGCCGCTGCTCGACCGAGAGCGAAGGCGGCATGAGCTGCCTGACCTGCCACGACCCTCATCGCGAAGCCGAGCATTCCGCCGCGTTCTACGAGGCGAAGTGCCTGTCGTGCCACTCGGGCCGGCCCGCCAAGGTCGCCGGTGCGGCGCCCGCCCCTGGAGCGCGAGGGGCTACATGCCCGGTCAATCCGGCCAGGGACTGCCTCGGATGCCACATGCCCAAGGTCGCGGTCCCGGCCCTCCACACGAAACTGACCGACCACTACATCCGGATCCATCGCCCGGAACGGGCCCGGGAGGAAAGGCAGGGCCACTGAAAAATCTCGCATTCTTTATCGAATGAACATCCCAAATAGATAATGTGTCATTCTGGATTCCGAAATGGGCCCGGGGCCCGGGCATCGTCCCGGTTGTTGGCATGAGCATGATCGAGGTGGTGGGGCTGTCGAAGACGTATCGCGTCGTCCAGAAGCAGGAGGGCGTGCGGGGTGCATTGCGCGGGCTCTATCGACGCGAGTACCGGGAGGTCCGCGCCGTCGAGCCGATCAGCTTCAGGATCGAGCCGGGCGAGATGGTCGCGTTCCTGGGCCCGAACGGGGCGGGGAAGACGACGACGCTCAAGATGCTCTCGGGGTTGATCTATCCGACGGCCGGCGAGGCGCGCGTGCTGGGCTTCGTCCCCTGGCAGCGGGCCGACGCGTTCCGCCGCCAGTTCGCGCTGGTGATGGGCCAGAAGAATCAGCTCTGGTGGGACCTGCCGGCCGCCGATAGCTTCCAGCTCCTGCGCGAGATCTACGCCATCCCGCCGGCGGAGTTCCAGCAGACTCTCTCGGAGCTGACCGGCCTCCTGGGCGTGGAGAAGCTGACCAAGCAGGCGGTGCGCGAGCTCTCGCTTGGCGAGCGGATGAAGATGGAGCTGATCGCCGCGCTGCTGCACAGTCCGCGGCTGCTGCTGCTCGACGAGCCGACCATCGGGCTGGACGTGGTGGCCCAGGGGACGATCCAGCGTTGCCTGCGCGATTATCACACGAAACGCGGCGTGACGACGCTCCTGACCAGCCACTACATGCGGGACGTCGAGGCCCTGTGCGACCGTGTGCTGGTGATCAATCACGGCAGCCTGATCTACGACGGCCCGCTGTCGCGGATTGTCGAGCGGTTCAGCGAGTCAAAGCTGGTGAAGCTCCAGTTCGACGGCGAGGCGCCCGAGGACCTCGGCCGGTTCGGGGAGGTGGTCCGCCGCGAGGGCCCGTGGGCCGACATCAAGGTCGAGCGCACGCAGGTCGCCGCGGTCCTGGCGGCAATCCTCGACCTCCATGCCGTGGCCGACGTCAACGTGGCCGAGCCGCCGCTCGAGGAAATCATCTCCCGAGTCTTCGAGGAGGCCCGTACCGGACATGACGCCGCCTGATGCCCTCGCCACGCGGTCGGACTCGTTTCGACCGGCCACCGAGCCCATGAACGAACCCCCGGCGGCCGGGCCGCCAGCCGAGCCCCGTACCCGCCGGTCGGCCATGCTCAAGTACCTGGCGATCTTCCGCGTCTCGCTCTCCGAGCGGATGACGTACCGGGGCGATTTCCTGCTCGGCACGTTCCTTCGCTTCGTGCCGATGCTGACCACCATCCTCCTCTGGAAGGCCATCTACGAGGGCGCCGACAAGTCCGCCGGCGCCGGCAAGGCGGTCCTGGGCGGCTCTGCGATCACGTTCACCGAGAACGAGATGATCGCCTATCTGCTCCTGACCCAGATCAGCCGGCTCTTCTCCAGCATGCCGGGCCTGGCCGGCGGGATCGCCAAGGAGATCCGCGAGGGCACACTCAAGCGTTACATGATCCAGCCCATGGATATGATCGGCTATCTGCTGACCTATCGCGTCGCCCACAAGGCGGCCTACATCGTGATGTCGTTCATCCCTTATGTCCTGTTGTTCTCGATCTGCCGCGGGTATTTCGACGGGTTCCCCGACCCGCTGACGCTATTCGCCTTCGCGGTCTCGCTGATCCTGGGATTCCTGGTCGGGTTCTTCTTCGAGGCGTGCGTGGGGATGGTCGGGTTCTGGTTCCTCGAGGTGACCTCGCTGTTGTATATCGTGATGACTCTGAACTTCTTCATCTCGGGGCACATGTTGCCGCTCGACCTGCTCCCCGAGCCCTGGGCGGGAATCCTCAAGGCGATGCCGTTCCAGTACCTGGCGTATTTCCCGGCCGTCGTCTTCCTGGGCAAGGTGAAGGGTATGACGCTGCTACTCCACCTGTTCCTCGAGGTCCTCTGGGCGGTGTTCTTCCTGGTGCTGGCGCGGGGGCTGTACCGGCTGGGACTGCGGCGTTATAGCGCGTTCGGAGGCTGAGGGGCTGTGAATCAATCCATCGCAGATGACGGATTGCGAATTTCAAATGATTTTAAGATCTGAATAATCAAGGGCTTATGAATTCGCAATCCGGAATCCGCGATCTGCGATCCGATTCTTTCACAGAGGCGGTGTCCATCATGGCAAGGCCACGGAAGTATTTCCGGCTGCTCGGCAGCCTGGCCCTGTACACGCTCAACCGGGAGTTGTCATTCCGCGGGAATTTCCTGGTGAAGGTCTCGGTCGAGGTCCTCTGGCTGGCGATCATGCTCGCGTTCTATCGTGTGATCTTCGCGAGGACCAGGCTGGTGGCGGGCTGGGACGAGCCGCAATACCTGTTCTTCGTCGGCTGCTTCTTCGCGCTCAATGGCTTGATCGAGATGTTCTTCCTGGACAACTGCAATGAATTCTCGGAACTGGTCCGGACCGGCGACCTCGACGGGCTGTTGCTCAAGCCGATCGACGAGCAATTCCTGATCACGTGCCGCAAGATCGATTGGGGCACGGGCCCGAACGTGCTGATGGGGTCCGCGGTGATGGGGTTCGCCCTGTTCCAGATGGGCTGGCATTTCGACATCTTGCGAGTCCTGACCTTCTTCCTCACCTTCGCATGCGGGACGGCGATCGCATACGCGTTCATGCTGATGCTCACCTCGCTTTCGGTGTGGATGGTGAGGAATCAGAGCTTGATGGAGATGTGGTGGCTGTTCTCGAGCTTGGCGCGATATCCCAAGGAGATCTTCTCCGGACAGTGGGCGGCCCCGGTCGGGCGCCTTCTTTACCTATTTCCTGCCGATCCTGATCGTGGTCAATGTCCCCGCGAACTCGATGGTTCGCGCCCTCGACCCGAGGATGGTCGCGATGATGGTGGTCGCGACCGGATTGCTGCTCTGGATCAGCCGGCGCTTCTTCCAGCATGCCCTGCGGTCCTATCGCAGCGCGAGCAGCTAGCCTGTCACTCCTCGCGCGGATGCGAATCCTGTCGATCGAGGTCGTACCAGGGGCCTCGGCTGCGGAACGTGGGTAGCGGCAGGGAATCGGCCAGGGCGGCGACGGCTTCGGGGTCCAGGTCATCGCGACGAATGGCCTGGCCGCGGAAGATCCTCAGCCCGCGCTGACGGGACAGGATCTCCCTCCGAGTCCGGCCGTCGGGGGCGTCGGGCCAGGGTTGTTGGTGTTCCCGGAATTCGAAGAACGCGGGGAGCACGCGATTCATGTAGGCCCAGTAGTCGGGATTGTCGGTCTGGACGACGAACAGGCCGCCCGGGATCAACGCGCGATGGACCTCCGCCAGCATCCTCGGCGTGAAGACGCGGCGATTCGCCCGGCGATGGTCGTGATACGGCTGGGGATGGTAGAGATGGATCTCGGCGACGCCGGACGACGCGACGTACGCGCCGGAGGAATGTCTCCGCATCCTTGACCGCGAACCGGACGTTGCTCAACCCCCTCTGATTGGCGCGTCGGGTCGCGTATCGGATCACCACCGGCAGGATGTCGATCGCGAAATGATCGACCTCGGGCCGGCTCAGGGCGCTGAGCAGGGTGAACCGTCCGTTGCCGCAACCGAGGTCCAGGACGACCGGCGCCGTCCGCCCGAAGATCGCCGGCCAGTCGAGCGGGCCGACGTCGGGGAGCCGCTTCACGGCGGTCCTCGCCCATTGAGATTCCGGCAAGATCCGACCGGGGATTGGGACTCCCAGTTCGTATTCGATCGATTCGTCGGTCATCCTGCGGCTTCCCGTGAACACGGTCGGGGCGTTATCCTCTATTATTGTGACGCGATTCGATCCTGTCAGGGTCCGGCCAGAAGGAAGTCATGGGCAAGCGAGTGGTCCTGGCGATGAGCGGCGGCGTGGATAGCTCGGTAGCCGCCGTGCTGCTGAAGGAAGCGGGCTATGACGTCCTGGGCCTCTTCATGCGCACCGGCGCGACCGCGGTGGACGAGGAGCGGCGCTCGAAGACTTGTTGTAGCGTCGCCGACGCCCTCGATGCGCGGAGCGTGGCGGATCGGCTCGATATCCCGTTCTATGCCCTTGATTTCGAGCGCGACTTCGCGCGGATCAAGGACTATTTCACCGACGAATACCTCGCCGGCCGCACGCCCAACCCGTGCGTGGTCTGCAACATCTGGCTGAAGTTCGGCAAGCTCTGGGCGTATGGCAAGCAGGTCGGGGCCGATTTCGTGGCGACCGGCCATTATGCGCGGATCATGGAGTCCGCCGACGGGTCGCCGCGCGTGGCCCGGGCCGTCGACCGGACCAAGGACCAGTCGTACGTCCTCTTCGGGCTCAGGCCGGAGTTGCTGCCGCACGTCCTGTTGCCGGTCGGTGGGTACACCAAGACGGAGATCCGGGCCATCGCCCGCGAGCATGGGTTGCCCGTCCACGACAAGCCGGACAGCCAGGAGATCTGCTTCGTGCCCGACGACGATTACCTGGCGTTCGTCCGCGACCGGCGGCCCGACCGCGACACCCAGGGACCGATCGTTGACGAGCAGGGGAACTTCCTGGGCGAACATTCCGGCATCGAAGCCTTCACGATCGGCCAGCGTCGCGGGCTGGGCATCGCGTTCGGCTCCCCGCGCTACGTGGTCCAGATCGAGCCGACGACCCGGACCGTCACGGTCGGTCGGCGCGAGTCGCTGGAAAAGATCGGCTTGACCGCATCGCGCTTCAACTGGCAAGGGCCGGAGCCGGCCGGGCCGGTCGATTGCCTGGCCCAGATCCGTGCCCAGCATCGTGCCGTGCCGGCGACCGTCGAAGCACTGCCGGACGGAGCGGCGCGCGTCCTCTTCGAGACGCCCCAATCCGCCGTCACTCCCGGCCAGGTGGTGACCGTCTATCAAGACGACCTCGTCCTCGGCGGCGGCTGGATCGCGGAATCCCTATCTCGGGTTGGCGGGTGATTCGCCATCCGGATGTTCGTTGTGCGCGAGCAATCGCTCCAGGTCGAGACCGAAGGGGCGGAATTCCGCCCTGTAATCGCAGCTACGCATCTGCAAGACCATCAATAACCCCGCGGCGGCGTGATGGGTGTGGACCAGGAATCGCGCATCCTTCAGGTGGGGACGCGGCTCCTTGCAAAGCCATCGGATGACCTCCATCCCGCAATCCTGGGCATCGCTGTTGACGAACTTCTTGCCTCCCAGGTCGTGGTCCAGGTGGACCTCATGCCAGGGCTCCTCGAGACAGGCCAGGCATTCGGCCACCGTCTTGACCCAGATCGCCCGGGGATTCTCCCTCAGGAAGACCTCGGCGCGTCGGGGGTCATCGTCCAGGAAGAGCTGACGGCGCGGGGCGGGGGTGCATTGACGATCGGACCCCGCGGGGCCAAGGGCCTTCCTCCACCAGTTGCGCGTTGACGGCCACCGGGTCAACAGGAGCCGGAAGCTCTCGAGCCAGGCCCGGGGATCCAGGACTCGCCGTCTCGCCCGGTCGATCTGAGCCTCGATCGTGGGATTCATGGGATTCCGATCGCGTTCGACGGCCCGGGGCACCCTCGCGTCGGAGACGCCGAGTTATTCCATCATAAGCCGAATCATCGATCTTGTCGCCGTGCGATCACTTCGGGCAAGGGATACTCCCCGATCGGCCGGTTGGACCCGGATAGGTCGCGAAGCCGAAGATAACCCTGCGTCACGCGCTGCTGCTCGACGGCCACATAATCCGGGTCGAGTTCGGCCTTGCCGAAGGGACCTTCGACATCGATCGGCTCGAAGCCCTCGGCGACGATGAACTGCCCGAGGACGGGATTGCATCGAATATGGCACTCGGGCGATCGATGGAGCAAGTCCCACTCGACCTCGCCGAGGACATATCGCAGATACAGGTCCGAATCGGTGATCTCCTCGACCTCCTGGCCGCAAACCGAACACAAATAACCCCGTTCGCATGCCGCCATAAGTTATCCTCCGGGAGATCAGCATTCAGGCGAGTACATCTTCCATCGCGTACAATCCCGCGGGCTTGCCGACGAGGAACCTGGCGGTGTCGAGCGCCCCTCGCACGAAGCCGTCGCGATTCAGGGCGCGGTGGCTCAATTCGAGGGTCTCTCCCATGAGGCCGAAGACGACCGTATGCTCGCCCGGACAGTCGGCGATCCGCAGGGCATGGATTCCGATCTCACCCTGGCCACGGCTGTCGTGCTGGCCCGGCCGGCTCGCGATGAGCCGCGACGATGCGACCCCCCGGCCGGCGAACTGGGCCAGGCGCAAGGCCGTGCCGCTGGGCGCGTCCTTCTTGGTCCGATGATGTCGCTCGATGATCTCGATGTCGGCCGTCTCGCCCAGCGCCCTCGCGGCCTCGCCCACGAGCTTCATCAGGAGATTGACCGCCCGGCTCGTGTTGGGCGAGATCAGGATCGGGATCCGCGCCGAGGCCGACTCGAGCGCCTTCCTCTGGGCCGGATCGAGCCCGGTGGTCCCGACGAGCAGGGGTACACCTCGTCGCTGGCACCAATCGGCGATCGCCAGGGCGGCCTCCGGCGTCGAGAAGTCGATCATGACGTCGATCGCCGTCTCCTCGGGGACCGATGGTTCGAAGACGAGCCCGAGGGGGATGTTTCCGAAGAATCGACCGACATCCAATCCGACCGATGGATGGCCATCTCGCACCAGCGCCGCGGCCAGCCGCATATCGGGATATTCCGAGATCAACTGGATCAATCGGGTCCCCATCCGTCCCTTGGCGCCATGGATGCCGACCGAGACCCACTCCTGCGACATGACCTCAATGATCCTTTCCTTGGCGGAGTAAGGGACGGAATCAATCCCGTTCGACGAGATCCGATCAACCGGACGTCTCGCTGGCCTGGGGTGAATCGGACTCCGCGGCGTAGAGGGCGATCGCCCGGATGATGTCGTCGAGGTCGTTGGCGACGGCGACCGGCCGATTCGCATAGCCGGCGCGCTGCACCCCTCGACTGCCGAGGACCTGGTCGAAGAGGGCCTGGTCACCGCTATGATAGGCGACCGTGGCCGTCGGATCCTTGAGCTGGTGCCCGGTCAAGACGCAGACCACACGATCCGAGGGCGCGATCACGCCGTCCTCGCGAAGCCGCTTGGCACCGGCGACGCTGGCGGCGCTGGCCGGCTCGCATCCCAGCCCCCCCGCGCCGACCCGCGCCTTCGCGTCCATGATCTCCTGGTCGGAGACCATTTGCACGACCCCGTTGCAGAAATCCAACGCCCTCAGGCATTTCTTCAGATTGACCGGCCGGTTGATCTCGATGGCCGAGGCGATCGTGGACGCCTTGATACGCTCGGTGTCGAGGTGGTTGTAATACGAGTTGACCGTCGTCATCACGGGCAATCCGTTGCGCCATCGCAGCTCGCGATGTCCCACCAACTCGTCGAGGGTCCGCGCGCCGGCGGCATTGATGACGGCGAGGCGAGGCACCCGGTCGATCAGGCCGAGATGGCTCAGCTCGATCAATGCCTTACCGAAGGCGCTCGAATTCCCCAGGTTCCCGCCTGGGACCACGATCCAGTCGGGAACCTCCCAGCGCAGCCCCTCGAGGATCCGGTAGATGATCGACTTCTGCCCCTCGAGCCGGAAGGGGTTGATCGAGTTCATCAAGTAGATGCCTTGCTGTTCGGCGACCTGGCGGACGCGCTGCATGGCATCATCGAAGTCGCCGACGATCTGGATCGTCAACGCCCCGTGATCCAGCGCCTGCGCCAGCTTTCCGTAAGCGATCTTTCCCGTACCGATGAAGATGATCGCGCGGAAACCCAGGTCGGTCGCCGAACAATAAACTGCCAGCGCCGCCGAAGTATTCCCGGTGCTGGCACAGGCCACGCGTCGGGCTGACACCATGCGAGCATGGGTAAATGCGGCGGTCATGCCGTTGTCCTTGAAGCTCCCGGAGGGATTCATCCCTTCATACTGGAGCCACAAGGAACCGGGATTGATGCCGACGTAGCGTCCGACCTTATCGGCGCGTTGGAGCAACGTCTGACCTTCACCGATCGTGACGATCATGCCGGTTGGGGCGAAGGAGAGGAGCTCGCGGAAGCGCCAGACGCCCGAGAAGTTCAGGGGGTCGTGCCGGGAGGCCCATCGGGATTCGAAGGCGTCGAGCCGGGCGGGGACCGGGAGGCGGTCCCAGTCGTAGACGACGTCGATGAGGTCGCCGCAAGCCGGGCAGGCGAAATGGGTCTCGTCAACCTCGAACGTGGCCGAGCACGACGGGTTGATGCACTGCTGGAAGGCGGCATCGGTCGTCGTGCCGGGCCGGATCAAGACTGGGCCGGTTCGTTGGGACATCGGTCGCCATCTTCCTCGCGCCCGACACTCCCTCGGGAAGGAGCGGCGGATTGTTTCGTCCGTCTGCCGGTGCCCGGCTCCGCCGTGATCGGACCCACTCAAATGCCCGGCGGGCACCGCCTCCCTCACACTCTAACGGCCGCGGGCGGCGGGCGACAAGCGAGAATCGCCTCGTCGCCGGCTACGTCCGCCCGAGTCCGTACGATATCGGACGGAAGCGACCTGCATTTCGGGGGATTTCGCCGGGCGAATCCGGAGTCCTGCGGTGGTCCCAGGTTTCGTGGCGACGGGGGAAATCGCCGGGAAAACGGCCCGAATCCCCGTCGCGCAAGGATTTCCGTCGGAGACTCCTCATGAATCCGAGAATTCAATTGAATGAAACCCACAAGCGGTCTTGACGCCTTCTAGGCATAAATTTATTATAAGCTGTAGCGATCCTTAACTGGCCTCCCGGAATGGGAACGCGGGGGCCCGGATGGACCGAAATCCAAACAGCCTCGCCACCTGGGGAATACTATGCCTCCCTCTGCGACGAAATCGTCAACCTCATCCAGGAGTTCGAAATCCGCGGCTGCGGCGGGAACCCGTCCGACGGCGGAGATCCGCCGAGTCGCCGAGCTGCTCAAGCAGGTCTCGGACCCGACCCGCCTACAGGTCTTGATGTTGCTCAGCGAGAAGAGCGCAACGTTACCGAGCTGTGCGCCGACCTCGGCACGCAGAGCCAGCCGGCCGTCAGCCACCATCTGGCCCTGTTGCGACACGGCCGCCTGATCGAGCCCCGTCGTTCCGGCAAGCATAACTTCTATGCTCTCACCGAGGCGGGACGCGAGCTGGCGCACGTCGTCAATTCGGTCGTGAGCTGAGAGCCTGTCTCGGAAGGTCTTTGTAGGGTGCTCTATGAGCACCGATCCGGGGCGACTTGCCGAATTCGGTGCTCACAGAGCACCCTACGAGATGACCGCTTGTCATTGGTCATTCGCCTACGAAGTCCGGCGAGCGGGGCATGCTACCAATGACCAATCCGACCACGACCAATGACTAACCCAGCCATTCTCGGACACGAGCCAGCCCCGTGGTGACATCGCGGAGGCGGCCGGCTTGGTCGCCCACTTCGCGCTCGATCGCGAGCGATCCCGCGAAGCCGACGTCCTTCAATGTCCGGATGAACCTCGGGAGATCGACTTCCCCTTCTCCCAGGGGTACCTCCTCACCCCACTGGCCGCGGACCCGGGGCCGACGCGCGTCCTTCAGATGCACGGACCGAATATCCGGGCCGAGGATCTCCACGGCCCGGATGGGGTCGCCCATGTCATAGAGGATCATGTTCGCCGGATCGAAGTTCACCTTGAGGTTCGGTGACTTCAGCTCGTCGAGGGTCTGGCGGAGCAATGCGGCGGTCTCCTGGCCGGTCTCGAAGGCGAGCGTGACACCCTTCTCGGCGGCGAGCTGGCCGGCCCGCGCAGGGTGTCGAGCATCGCCTTCCGATCGGGATCGTCCGCCTCGGGCAGGAAGCCAGCGTGCAGCGTGAGGTCCTTCAGCCCCAGGGCCAGCGTGCGGTCCAGCGCCCATCCGAGCCGATCGAGGCGCTCGGCGCATGTTGAACGGATTGCCGAATCCGCCCGTCTCCAGGATCGTGCGGGGCGACGTGTAATCCTCGCCCGGGAAGCCGAGCATGGCGCCGGTCATCACGATTCCCGAAGCCAGCGCCGCCTCCGGCATGGCATCGCCTTCGTCCCAGCTAGCATGGTGAGGATCGCCGCAGGCGATCTGGACGACGTTGGTGCCGAGCTGATTGAGGAATCCCTTCAACTCCGCGATGCTCTTGACCTGGAGGCTCCAACTGCACACCCCGATAGACCAGGGCGTCGGGGCGGACGGGGCTGGCAGTGACGAAGATGACGATTGTGGCACGATCAATCCCTTTTGGCCGCTGGTATCGGGTCACCCCGCAAAGACGGGTTGGAGTTCCGGCTTCAGAAGGTTGTCACCGACTGGACGCGGAATTTCAACTCATGAATCGCCAGGTCGCTCGATCACTCGCGGCTTCGGAGTGGCTGATGGTTTCGAAAGTGGCGGGAGGCGGGAGGATGTCCATGCGTGCTTGTTGGCTCGCCACTCGCCATATCCTATTAAACTCGCCCGCCACTATTGTTGGAAAGTAGTCAGCGGTCGGGGTTCGTCGGTGGCCGTCAACCTGATCCTCGCTCGCCCTTCCGCGGGACCTGGAGCGACACCGCGTCACATCTGGAGGGAGGTCAGGAACTCGGCCGACTCGGTCTCTCGGGCTTCGGGCTTGCACGGCGACCGGCCGAGGACGACGCGATTCCGGCCATCGGACTTGGCCTGATAGAGGGCCCGGTCCGCCGCTTCGATGAGGGCCAGTTCACTATTGGGACGCCCGAGTTGTCCGACGGCCAGGCCGATGCTGACGGTGACACGGATCTCCGTCCCGGCGGCAGGGATGCCCCGTTCTTCCAGGCTCGACCGGATCCGCTCAGCCCGATCGATCGCCAGGTCCGGGGCGGATACGGGCAGTGCCACAACGAACTCTTCCCCGCCATCACGCGCGACCAGGTCTTCGGCCCGCATCGATTCTCGGATGACCTGCGCCACTTCCCGCAACACGTAGTCGCCTGCGAGATGACCGTATCGATCATTGATCTGCTTGAAATGGTCCAGGTCCAGCATGAGGATGGCCAAGCCGATCCCCTGGGAAGCCTGTCGCGCAGAGAGAGCCGATCTGGGCCTGGAAGTAGGCCCGGTTGTACAGGCCCGTCATCGCATCGCGCACGGTCCGCTCGAACATCTCCTGCTGGAACCGCTCGTCGTAAGGGTCGAGATAGACGAGCTTCAAGGTGACTCCGGTCCCGAGTTGAATCCGATCGCCCTCGGCCAGTCTCGTCGCCCGGTGCGGCTCGATCCGCTCTCCGTTGACGAACGTCCCGTTCGTGCTCCGATCATCCGTGATCGAGACGGACCCCGTGCCATCCCTCGTCACGGTCGCGTGGTGCCGCGAGACGGTATTGTCATGGAACGGGAACGTGTTCTCGGAGGAACGGCCCAGGGTCGTGTCTTCCTCCCCGACCCGAAGCATCGTCCCGGGCATCCCTCCTCGGATCATGATCAGGTAGGGGGACGACGGATGGGCCGGCCTTTCCTCGACGCAGGCCGGTGCGACCGGCGATTCGCATAGATGAGTAATGGCTTTCGCGTCCATGATTTTCACAGGTGGCTCCGGACCGAGACTGTTGGGATCGGGACGGAACGGGACGGATCCGGGACTCGAGCCGGGAGACTCCCGCGAACTCCCGGATCGCTCGGTCAACTCCGGATCGCGTCGAGTTGGCATTCGCGATCGTTCGGCGATCGAGGCACTCGAAGGCGACACGCCGAGGTGTCCACACGGGTAATCTAGGTCGCGGTGACGGGGTGTCAAATCCGTCCGAGGGATCGGGACGCGGGGGCCGATCGCGAGGGCGGGGCTCGGTCCGTGCCGACTGAGGGGAGAGCCCGGATCGCTTCAAGTCCGGCAGAATTGGGAGTCCTGGGAAGGACGATAGTGCACCCCGAGATGGGGAGTTTCGAGCCGGCGACCGGACTGGAGCTTCGATTCGAGGCAGCTCTCGAGGATGCCGCTCACGAGGAGGGTCCGGTCGACGGGATAGGGTGCCCGTCCGGATTCGATCATCTCCTCGACCTTGTGCATGAGGCACGCAGAATAGGCCACGTTCGGGTCGGGCGGGAGGAGGAACAGGGTGGAGACGATCCCGGGGGTACCGCGGAGCCTGGCGGCGAACGTGTAGTCCTTGACGGCGCCGTCGAGCATGAGCAAAGTCGAGCGGGTGCCGTCGACATACTCGATGAAATAGGCCGCCGGGTTCGGAGTGAGCTTGCGAAGCTCGCCCCCGGCCGCGAGGTCCTGGGTCCGTCCGTCGGCGACGCTCGAGCCCTGGAGCGAGTGGGAGCGCGAGAGCGCGGCCTCGAGCAGCGCGCGGGACCATCGGCCTTCATCGCCGGCTTTCCAGACGCCATCGCCGGTGATGAGCTGTACGGCCTTGACCCCCGTCTCGCCACCTCTTCGCCGCTCGACCATGCATTGCAAGGCCTCGAGCGCGTGGAAGTCCATCGGATCCGAGCCTCCGACGCCCACCATCAGCGCGTCGTCGATCGTGCAGCCCAGCGGCAAGTTGACGGCCGGGAGCCGCCAAGTCACCGGCAGCGACGACCCCGCCAGGAACGGGAATTTCAGCCGTCGGGATGCGTCGACCATCTCCCTGGCCTTGTCGAAGCTGTACGACAGATGCTTGTCATTGAAGACCGGCACGGCGCGGCGATCTTTCTCGAAGACCTCGGACACCTCGCGGAAGAACTCATACCGGGGATAAAGGATCTGGCCTTTCTCATTCCGAGGGTATTTCCCGTGCTCGCCGATGATCAGCACCGCGTCGACCGCCAGCGTCGATCCGCCGCATCGCAACGCTTCGCGGATCGTCGGATACACCGGGAAGCCGAAGCTCCTGGACCGCTCGGCGCTCTGATCCTTGTCCGGCTTCTGGTCGACGTAGACGGAGACGACGTCGATCGCGGGCCGGTGCCAGCGCCCCTCCCACGGATAGCCGACCAGGAATCGATCGCCCATATGCTGGGCATGCGAGAGGTAGTGCCAGACCGTGGTCACGATCGCCAGTTTCTTCCTCTTGTCCTTAAGTCCTTGAGTCCCTGAGTCCTTAGGTCCTTGAGTCGGTTGTTCACTGTCGGATGTGTACAGCGACTGGCCCATGATTCGTCTCCCAACTCAATGCTTAGCTCGGGCACCTTCACTCTCGCGATGATCGCGATGAGGGCCACCACAAACAAGGACTCAGGGACGCAAGGACTCAAGGACAAATAAGGATTCCCGAGGTGCCTCGTACCGGATGCGGCGGAGGTCGGGCGTCTCGATGCGTACCTGACCTCGGTGCAACGACTCGACGGCCGTCGCGAGGATTCCGGTCGTCAGCAGGGTACGCTCGACGGGGTAGGGGGGCTTTCCGGTCGTAAACAGGGTCTCGACGTGATGGACGAGAGGGCTGAAGAAGTTCGGCAGCGTCTGGTTCGGCGCGAGGCCGGCCAGATACATCTGCGTCGAGAGCGGCCGGCTTTCACCGACGATTCGCAAGGCGACGTTGAAATCGATGACGAGGCGCGTGAGCATCAGCAAGGTGGCCTTCAGGCCGTCGGCATACTCGATCCGGTACAGCATCGGGTCGGGGACGAGCGCCGGGAGCTGGCCGAGCTCGGGATAGACATTGCCGTATCCGGGCCTCGGCGAGGTCAGGGTGAAGCTGCGGCAAAGACACGCCTCGAAGAGCTCGAGGTCGCATCCGCCGGCATCCCAGGAGCCGGTGGCGAGCGCCTTCCAGACGGCGGCCCCGCGGAGCGCCCGGACCGCAACGACCCCGGTCTCGCCGCCCTTGCGACGCTCGACCATGCACTGGAGCGTCTCCAGGCCGTGGAAGTCGTAGCTGTCCAGCCCGCCGTAGCCGACGCAAACGACCTCCGAGACGGGGGCGCAGTGGGGGAGATCCTCCGCGGGGATCCGCCAGGTGACCGGGAGCGACGAGCCGGCCATGAGCGGAAAGCCCATCGCCCGCGCGGTCTCCACCATCTCCTTGGCCCACTCCCAGTTCCACGACAGGTGCTTGTCATTGAAGACGGGCACAGAGCGCCCGCTGCGGCGAAAGACCTCAACGATCTGCTTGAAGAACTCGTAGCGGGGATAGAGCCGCTGGCCCTTGTCGTTGCGGGGATATCGTCCTTGCTCGGCGATCGACAGGACGCCGTTGACCGCCAGCCGATCCCCGCCGCATGTGAGGGCCTCGGCGATGGTCGGATAGACCTTGAGCCCTGGATGTCGCTCGGCACGCTCTCCGCTCAGATCGCCCTTGGGTTTCTGATCCACGAAGAGCGAGACGATATCCACGCCCGGCCGGTAATGACGGCCTTCCCAGCCGTAGCCGTCGAGGAAGCGATCGACGAGACCCTGTCCGTGCGACTTGTGGCGGAAATCGGTGACGATCGCGGCGATCCGGGGCCGCGCTTTCGCCGGCGCATCCCGACCGAGAGCGGACCCGGACAGCAGTGCGGCCGGGACGGTCGCAAGGATTTCGCGCCGCGTCATCGGAAGCCCGGATGGATCGGTCCCGTGGGTGCGGCCCATGGACGAGGACTCCGGAGTTGCACAATAAAGGTTGGAGTCTTGTCGAACAATCGGATGAGTTTGACGTTCAACGGGGGGGCCAAGTCAACGGGTCTCCCGATGGTGATGTATTCTCGGACCCTGTCCCCGTATCGCTCGATTCCGGAAGGTCATAGGGAAGGAGGACCACGGTCAGCGATGATGAGCCAGCTCCAGCCCGATACCGAAGAGTTGATCGCACGGGCATCGGAGGGCGACGACCGGGCGCGCGAGCAGCTCCTGATCCGGCATCACGACCGGTTGATCCGGATGGTGGCGGTGCGGCTGGATCGTCGCCTGGCCGTGCGCATCGACCCGGCCGACATCGTGCAGGAGGCGCTGCTGCAAGCCTCGCAGAACCTCGACGATTATCTCCGCGATCGCCCCTTGCCGTTCCATGCCTGGCTGCGTCAATATGTGTGGCAAAGGCTGAGCAAGTTGCACCGGCATCATCTGGGGACCCAGCGGCGGAGTGTGACGCGGGAAGAGGCGGGGATCTGGAATCTGCCCGACGAGTTCGACCGCGATCCTGGTCGACCGCCTGCTGGCCCGAGACTCAGACCTCCTGATCTGCGGGATTTAGATGTGGAGCCAAGTTCGGGGTTTCGGCCTCACCGGCGATCGAGTAGACCAACCGCAGATCGGTGCCCGGATAGGTAAACTCCCCGGCGTTGAGATGCTCCAGCAGATGAGCGATGGCGCGGTCGGACCGCGGGTTCGACATCGGATGGACCTGCACACGTAGTATCCCCTGTTCCACCTCAGGCACCAGGTCGGCCTCGGAGCTAAACAGGTCGCGCAGCAGGCTGCGGGCGTCGTCGGGCCGGGCCAGTTCCTCGCGCACGATCGATGCCAACGCCGTCTCGGCGCGGTAGGCGATCATCTTCACCGTGTCCACCAGTTGCTTGCGACTGGGGGCCAGCCGCTCGAATCTCTCGGCCTCCGGCAACTCGTCCCATGCCAGGTGGCGGGGGGTTGTCTTCAACTGGCTGTTGATCGCGATCAATTCGTGGTCGAACTGCTCGATCTCTTCCACCAATCCGGCTTTGCGCCCCTCCCATCTCGCCCGCGCCGACTCGTCGGACTCCGGGTGCAATGTCAGTGCAGCGAACCGGGCCTGTCGATGGGTCAGCTGCGATTTGACCGAGCGTTTCCGCCGGTCCAGTTCCCGCCATTTGGGGTTGACCACCGGCCGTTTGGTCTCAGGAATCGTCTCCGTGCCGTACTCGTTAAGCAGGTCAATCGCAAAGTGTTGCATCATGTATCGGAAGAAGTTTTCCTGGGACCATCGACTGAACAGCCGAACAGAGTCCTGCCGCGCCGATTCGCCGAATGCCGTGCTGATCAGGCTCACCTGATGTCCGCTGGTGGTCAGCTTGCGGATCTCCCGCACCCAGAGCCCGCTCTTCCGCGAGCCGATCCAGGTCCCGCGTCGGCCAGTCGCAATCGGACGGGCTCGCCGTGAGGCAGCGTCGCTTCGACCTCGGCGAACTCGGTCACGGGCCAGTCGTCCTTGGGATACTTATGGTAGGTGATGCAGGCGATGCGGTGGTCCTGCCACATCTCCCGGAAGAACTCCGGGCTGTATCCTTCGCGGTCGAACAGGATCACGAACCGCGACCGATAGCGGTCGGCCTTGAGCTCGGCCTCGGTCGGCTGGCCGGGGACCTCCTCGAGCAGTCGCGGCACGATGTCGCTGCGCAACACCTCGAGCAACCCGTGGTCGATCGTTCGTTCGACCGCGAAGAACGGCCGGCCCAGGATGTCGTTGACCCAGTAGTCGGTCGTCCCCCGCAGGCACAATCGCTGCCGCGAGACGAAGCGTTTGGGCAGGGCGGTCTGACTGCCATGGTAGAGGCGGACGTGCCCGTCCACATACAAGGCGCCGGCCCGCTCCGGCTCGGCCTCCAACCAGTCTCGCGACAGCAGGCCGGCCCATTTCTTCGGGGCGTCGTCGCGACTCAGGGCGGCCAGTTTGTGCCGCAGGCAACGGACCTCGGGGATGCGATCCAGGCCCAACAGCTTGCCCAACTCGCCCGGCGGCCGGTACTGCAACTGCTCGACGGTCTTGATGCGGCACAGGGCCATGTAGGCCAGCAGGATCATCACGTGCAGCGTGCTGTAGTAGCCGCGCAACCGTGCCAGGCCCTCCTGGATGTGCCGGAACAGGCCATTGGCCTCCAAGGCCGGCAGGGCGCAGAGCACGCCGCCGCAGGCGACGTCGCGGCAGGTCTCGAAACGGGTCGGAGCCGCGTCGAGCAGACCGAAGGACGCCAGGGCGCGTTCGTCGGGCCGGGTGCAGGCCGTGCCCATCTCGGCGGCGGCATCAAGGACCGCCCGCGTGGACCGGTCGGTGGCACCGGGCGTCGGTTGAGGATTCCCCGGCCCCACGCCGCCGGGCGGCACATCCCGCGCGGAGGGGTCGTTGGCACGGGGCGTCGGTTGAGCGGGAGCGGTTTCCGCCGCGGACTCCTCCGGCTGGCGCGGACAGGGCTCGATCAGTCGTCGCTGCTGGATGGCCTTGCGCAGGGTATCGCGCTTGAGGCCCAGTCGCTCGGCGACTTCGTTCCGGCTCCGACCGGCTCCGAGCAACTGTTGCGCTCGGGCCGTAACCTCCGGCGTCATCACCGAGGCGCCGCGCGTCGCGCGCGGCGCGTAGAACGCCTGGACGCCTCCGGCTTGATAGCGGGCGACGCTGCGAATGACGCCGTTCTTGGCGACGCCGAAGGCCCGCACGATATCCACCTGGCGGCACGCGCCCTGGCAGATCAGTTGGGCGGTAAACATCCGAAACGAGCGGCGGTCGTCCTCGGCGTGTTGAAAGACCGGCTGAACCCCGCAGAAGTAGATCCATTGGCCGTCTTGGCGGACGACGCTGATTGTGCCGCTAATGCGCGTGGCACCGTCGGCGATAAGCGGTAATAATGCTTGGGGAATGGTACCTTCCTCCTGGTATGTGCCAGGTGATCTTGACAATCAAAGAAGGTACCATTTCCATTTCCCATCACGCACACTTGTCCGCTCAGACGAGGATCTCCTAAACGCCACCGCGGCAAGCAGATAATTCCTACGACCCTCATCCTGCGATAGTCACAGATCAGGAGCTCTGAGACTCCAGCCCGAGTTGAACAGGTCTTGCGGGAGGAGCAGCGTCAGCAGGTTCAAGCGGCGTTGGAGAAGCTGGGTCCACGCGATCGCGAGGTTCTGGTCTTGCGGCACCTGGAGCAGCTCTCGACGGCCGAGGTTGCCGAGGTGCTCGGTATCAGCATGGAGGCGGTGAAGAAGCGACACCTGCGGGCCCTCGAGCGCCTCCGCGCGCTCTGGGGTTTGGAAGACGACTGAATCCCGTTCGCTTCTGCGCCGAACACGCGCCACCTCCGTCGCTCACGCCCACCGACAGGGGATCATCCACCGCGACATCACGCGGCCAACACCCAGACCCCGAGCGTTCCCGCCCCGCGCCGTCGGCGAATGGCTTGGGCTTCAGTCGTCCAGGCGGAGTTCCTCAAGGGCTTGTGCGCTGAGAAGATCGAGTTGGAGTTGGGCCAGCGCATTCGGCGACAGCGCCTCGATCTGTTGCTTGACTTTGAGAGACAACGGGCCGAACTTGGCTTCCATTTGCCGCAGGGCCGACCGTCGCTCGCCCTGTTCGATGCCGCGTTCGATGCCCTGCTCGATGCCGCGTTCGATGCCGCGTTCGATCCCGTCTTCGATGCCGCGTTCGTAGGTGGTCTTCATGAGGGGTTCGACCTCGCGGTACGCCTCGGTCTGCAACAACGCTTGCAGCCGCTCCTTCTGGGCTTCGTCCAGCTCAGAGTAAGCCTCCAGGCATTCGGCCAGGAGGAACTGCCGATAGTCATTTTCTCCCGAACTGGCGATCCGTTTCAACCCCTCGGTGTACAATTCGGCCCGCCGGTCCGGCGGCTGCCGCATCAGGGCGCTCAGCGCCACCCCAAGCAGGTTCTCACCCGTGGCGAAGTCCTCCGCCTTCAGGCCCGGCAGACCGATGTAGGCGTACTCGAAGCGGACGATCCGCTGTTCCCAGAAGTGTTCTTCGTAGGCGTCCCAGCCGCGTCCGTCCAGCCCGACGCGCAGGAACAGGGCGATGGGCAGCACCGGCAGCCCGCTGTCGCGCCGCAGTTGGATGTAGTACTCGAACATCCGGGGTTGGAAAGCGACGGTACTGGCTCGTGACTCCAGCTCGACATGGACCAAGGCCACCAGGTCGTTCACGGCCGCGCGGGGCGATGGCGCGTCAGGCCGCAGCTTCAGCCGGGCCACCAGGTCGAGCTGACGCCGCTCTCCCTGCGGCGGAGCCAGGAACAGCTCCTTGTCCAGCCAGTCGATCTCGGCGAAGTCGAACCGCCCCGCCCAGGCGGGGAAGAAGCAACTGATGAAGGCCTCGAAGAACTCCTTGAGCAAGACCTTGAGGCGCTGGTCGTGATCCGGACCGTCCGGCTGTGGCATGATCGACTTCCCGTGGGACGAAACTCCGAAGGCCGGAACCGACGATCAACGCGCGAGCCGTTCAGGAGCGCGACGGAACGCCATGCTACCAGGACGATCGGTTCCTGGCACCTTGGTCTCGCTCCATGGCCTTGTTCATCAAGGCCACGATGGGGACTGCAAACCGAACGTGGGGCCCCCGACTGCGATCGATCCGGATTGCTCAGGGTGGTGCAGGGCGACCTGATTGGCCTCCTGGCTGGCGTTCGGAGCGATAGGTTGCGAGTCGCTGTCACATCGGTGACAATCGAGATGCACATTCCGATAGCACGCCCGAAGGATGGCCTGGGAACGGCCTCACGGCATGCGATCGGGACTTCTTGGGCAACGCTCGCCGTTCGTTGTCGTCCGGTCGAAGACGCGGAATGTCTGCTGGCTCCGGGTCGAGAGACCGACATCGTCTCTGATGACCCTCGCCCCCGCGGGGAGAGGGTGGCCGGAGGCCGGGTGAGGGGTTTTCCGGGAGCGGAGTCAAGCCTATCATGTCGCGGATCTTCGAGAACGGCACGAACCATGATTCGCCCTCGATCGACGGCGAATCCGCCCTGGAAAACCTCATCGAGGAATGCACCAACCGTCTCCAGGCGGGCGAGGCGATCGACGTCGATGAGCTGGCCCGCCGCCATCCCCACTATGCCGAACGGCTCCGCCGACTCCTGCCATCGCTGGAGATGATGGCCGAGGTGGGGCGCACGTCCATCAGGTCGCCGCATGTCGAGTTCCCCACGACCGTCCCCCCGAACCCACCCCAATCCGGTCCATTCGAGCTGGGGGATTTCCACGTTCACCAGGTCATCGGCCGAGGGGGCATGGGGATCGTTTACGAAGCGATCCAAATCTCGCTCAACCGCCGGGTCGCCTTGAAGATCCTCCCGTTCGCCGCGGCGCTCGACCCGCACCACCTCCGTCGATTCCAGACCGAGGCCCAAGCCGCCGCCCAACTTCACCATGCCAACATCGTGCCGGTGTTCTCCGTCGGCTGCGAGCGAGGCGTCCATTTCTACGCGATGCAACTCATTGAAGGCCGGACCCTCGCCGCAATAATCCAGGAGAGACGTGAGTTGTCCGAATTGGCTCCGGGTTCCCCTCGCCCTTCGAGCGACAGGGAATACGTCCGGCGCATCGCCCGGCTGGGCATCCAGGCGGCCGAGGCGCTCGACCACGCCCACCGCCAGGGGATCATCCACCGCGACATCAAGCCGGCCAACCTGCTGGTCGATCTCCAGGGTAACCTCTGGATCACCGATTTCGGTCTGGCCCGATTCCTGAATGAGACCGGATTGACGCTGACCGGCGACCTGATCGGCACGCTCCGCTACATGAGCCCCGAGCAGGCGCTGGGCAAGCGGCTGGTCCTCGACCACCGCACTGATATCTACTCGCTCGGCTCGACGCTCTACGAGCTGTTGACGTTGCATACCGTGGTCGAGGGCCGCGACCGTCAGGAAGTGCTCCGGCGGATCGCCCAGGACGAGCCGATCCCGCCCCGGCGGATCGATCCGGCCATCTCGAGCGACCTGGAGACGATCCTCCTCAAGGCGCTTTCCCGGGAGCCCGAGGATCGCTACGCCACGGCGCGGGAACTGGCCGACGATCTGCGTCGGTTCCTGCAGCAGCGGCCGATCAAGGCCCGGCGGCAGAATCTGCTGGAGCGCGCGTCCAAGTCGGCGCGGCGCCACCAGACGGCCACGGCGGCGATGGTGGTCGCGCTCGGGGCATGCGTCGTGGGGCTGGGGGTGGTCGCCGGGATACAGCTACGGGCTAGCCGCGATTTGAGGAACGCCTTCCTCGCGACCCAGGAGGCGCTGGCGCAATCGGAGGAGGCGCGGAAGCAGACCTCGGCAGTGAGCACATTCTTGGTCGAAGCCCTCCGCAGCCCGGATCCGGCCCACGATGGGCACAACGTCAAAATGGCAGATGTCCTGGATCGGGCCAGCGAACAGCTCGAAAGGGGGTTCATCGGTTCGCAGATAACCGGGAGCATTCCGAAAGAATCGGTGCCGTGGAGGGGGTTTCTCTTCTCCTACACCCTCGCCAATAATCGTCGTTTTCCTACACCCGTGGCAAGGGGAACGACCATGCGCAGCGCAAACCCGGCCCAAGGCGAAAGGCCGAGAAGACTGCGGAGCAACCGCGCGATCGTCTTGCGGAGATTCGGGCCGAGATCCGGGATGTCCAGCAGCAGATCGAGACCAAACGCCGCGATGGGCGCGTGATCCGTACGGCCAAAGACTTCGAGTCCTTGGAGCGTGCGATCGCGGCACTGACCAACCAACTGGCGGCCCTCCTCGTGGCCGAGGCGACGCAAGCCGCCCTCGACGATTCGGAGAACCGCCGCCAGGCCCGCTCCTTCGCTCAAGGGGCGGGCCACACGATCAAGGATCAAGGCCGACGCGATGTCACGCTTCGGACCGCGTGCGGCCCGATCATCGTCCGGGCGCCCTACTTCAGTCGCAACTGCGAACGCGGCAAGGCCGGTAAAGGGATGTACCCGATGCTCCTGATCTGGGGCGTGCATGACCGCTGCACGGCGGCGATCTCCTCGGAGGTCAGCAAGTTGGTGGCGATGCTCGGTTCGTTGGAAGAAGTCGAGCGGGTCCTATCCGATCGCGGGCAACCGCTGGACCTCAAGACCATTCGGGCGATCGCTTATCGGTTCGCCATGCGGGCCCGTGCCGCTCAGCGCGGGGGGAACTTGAACTGGGGAGAGAGCGTCGCGGGCCGTCGCGCCGTCCTCTCCACCGACGGCGGTCGGATTCGGATTCGCACGACCAAGCGCGGTCCCAAGACGGCCAAGGGCGCAACCGCTATCGCACCGACTGGCGCGAGCCGAAATTGCTGATCATCTACGTGGTCGATGAGAAGGGGGAGATGGACCGGGACTTCCTCGCGGTCATCGATGGGACCCTGGGCGGTCCCGACGCGATCTTCAAATTGATGGAGTTCTATCTGCGCGAATTGCAGATCACCACAGCGGACCAGGTCCTGTTCGTCGCCGATGGGGCCCGTTGGATCTGGAATCGGGTCGGGGCGCTGCTGCGGCGGTTGGGGGTCAAACCGGAACAGGTCAGCGAGTTAGTGGACTTCTATCATGCGGTGGAGCATCTGGGCAAGATCGCGGCCTTACAGCGCCGCTGGACGGCGTCGGAGCGTCAAGCGTGGATCGGTCGCCAGCGGCGAGACCTACTCAAAGGAAAGGTCGAGGAGGTGCAAGCCGCGATCGATACCGCGTGTGGTTCCCGCCCCGGCCAGGCATTGAGACGGGAGCGAGACTACTTCAAACGGAACATCGGCAAAGGTCGGATGGACTACGCGCGGGTGGCGGGGTTGAAGTTGCCGATCGGCAGTGGTGCGATCGAGAGTGCGATTCGCCGTGTGGTGAACCTGCGGTTGAAGGGGCCGAGCATCTACTGGCATAAGACGAGTGCGGAGGCCGTCCTCTTATTGCGATCGTACTACAAGGCCGGGCGATGGAACCATCTTGAGAGGCAAGCACTTACAAACGACGTGGGGATCGCCGCGTGAGCCTACAGAAATGGAACGCTCCCAGATAACCAAAGGGACGCTACTTCAGGCTCTAGGTGATACTTACTACGGTCTGGGCCTTTATCATCGGGCTGAGAAGTTACACAGAAATGCCTACGCGGTGCGCGAGCAATGGCTTGGCCCCAACCATCCTGATACGCTCCTGAGCCGCGACCATCTCGGCAACGACTACTGGTGCGCCGGCCAGTTCACAGAGGCGGCCGCATTCCATGAAGAGACGCTGAAGCTCCGGGAAGAAGTCCTCGGACCAAACCACCCGGACACGCTCACCAGCCGCCACAACCTAGCCGTAGCCTACCGGAACGCTGGCCGGATTTCCAAGGCAATCGCGATCCAAGAAGAGAATATCAGGTTGCGGAAAGCGGTGCTCGGCACCGACCACCCCGACACGCTGATAAGCCAGAACAATCTCGCCGTCTCCTATCAGCACGCCGGTCGGTCTTCCGAGGCGATCGCGCTGCACATGGCGACACTCAAGATCCGCGAGGCTGCGCTGGGTTCCGCGCACGACGACACGCTCCAAAGCCGCAACAATCTCGCCGGCTCCTATCAAGACGCAGGCTGGTTTTCCGAGGCGATTGCGCTGCACGAGGCAACTCTCAGGCTACGGGTATCCAATCTGGGTGCCGATCATCCCCACTCACTCTTCTGCCGTCACGACCTGGGCGTTGCCTACTGGAGTACCGGCCGCTACTCCGAAGCGATCGCACTGCTGGAGGAGACGATCGAGCTGCGGAATTCCAAGCTAAGCCTCGACCACCCAGACACGCTGTTAAGCCAGGTCCGACTGGCCGTCGTCTACCAGGACTCGGGTCGGATATCCGAGGCGATCATGTTGCATGAGACGACCCTCAAGCATTGCGAACTCACACTGGGTCCCGACCACTTGTTCACGCTTGCGAGCCGCGAAGGCCTCGCTGATGCTTATGAGATACTCGGTCACTGGACCGAGGCCGAGTGCCTCTATCGTAACGTGGTGGCCCGTCAACGAATGACCGTTAGTCCCGATAGTCCTTTGTTGGCCGTTGACTTGGCCGGGCTCGGCCTCAGTTTGCTGGAGCAGTCGAAATGGCGGGAGGCCGACGCTTTCGTGCGCGAGTCGCTGTCGATCTTCGAGAAAGCGATGCCCGACCACTGGAGGCGGTATCAGGCGATGAGCTATGTCGGCGTGGCGCTGATGGGCCAGGCCCAGTACGCCGAGGCAGAGCCTCTCATCATTCAGGGCTACGAAGGGATGAAGGCTCGCCAGGCCAAGATCCCCGCGCCTATCAAGTCGCGACTTGTTGCGGCGGTTGAAAGCGTGGTAAAGCTGTACGAGTCGTGGGGCAAGCTCGATAAGGCCGCCGCGTGGCGGGCCAAACTGGGGATGCCCGACCTGCCCGCCGATGTCTTCGCCACGCCCTGAGTGGATCTATCAGGGTGTCGAGAAAAGAAAAGCCGGTCACTCCGAGCCGCAGGTCGAAGCTCGGGCCAGTTGGCCTGGCGTCAGGTCTCGTCCGGACGCGGTTGGTCGTCGCCGCCAGGCGTCAGCAGTTGCGATCAGAACCGTCGCCAGGCCGAGCAAGACCATAGTGGAAGGCTCGGGAACGCTACTGATAACCACCGATAGCCCCGTCGAGTCGTAAGACTGACCGTTTCCTCCATCGCCGATCACGAAATCGACTGTAGCTCCTTGCGTCAAGTTGACCGTGGTGTTATATGCCTGCTCCGGAGATGGTCCGAAGGCCGGCGTACTGATGTACGAGCTTCCCGCCCAACCGATGACGTCTCCATCGAAAATGGAAGTATTGTTATCTAGGACATGTACATCAACAGTGTCACCTACGACGTACTGCATTCCCTCGAATAAGGCATCGATCTGATAGGCACCAGCGGACGGGGCCGTCCACCGTGCTACGACGTAATCGGGTGTCCCGGGAGACATCAAGAATTGACCAGGATTCATGGCGAGAGTCCCGTCGTAAGTGACTGGTGTGCTATTGCCGTTCAGAAGCACATTGGGGCCGAAGCCATTGGTCACTGCGTACCACTGGCTCACACCAGGCTCAAGTGGGTTGTTATTCGTAAGTGCAGTAAAAGTCCCACCAAGCGTTGGCGTCGAACCGTACGACCAGACGCCGTTCGGATTGTTGGTTGCCGAGAAATCTGTCGCAATGTCCCAAACATCCCCGCCTTGGGCCGCCTCGCTACTCCATAATCCGAACATGATGATCGTGCATATCACGAGTCCCTGGGCTGGGCGCCGGTGGCGCACCGCGCGGGCCGTAGCCTGGGGCCGCCAGGCAATGGCGGACCCGACCATTGCACCCGACATTCTGAGAAAGGCAATTTTAATCTCTGAAATGTACATGCTAGTGTCTCCTTGAATTGCTCGCTCTTGGATTGCCCAAAGCACTGTCCGCAGTACGACCGCGCTCATCGATCGCTGCCTTGGTGGACGATAAGTACTAGGGGAAGAATAGAGGTAGAAATGGTGCCGGGAAGAAAAGGTGTTGAACAGTAAGGGGGAACGAAACGCGGACGCGGCTAGAATGCGAAACTAGTTGCGTCCGTGTATTGACACCCATTGCTTGATGAGTCGAGGCCGTTTCCATCGAGATGATAGTAGGCGTCGAGCCCCGTCAGGAGCCCCGCCCGAGCACTCGAAGTACCGGCGAGCAGCAGTGTCGAAGCCAGCAAGGCGCAGGATCAGACGCGACGTTCGCGAAATTTGCTGCATGGAGTTTCTCCGTCGATGCTTTGGATCACCTTCGATGCGTCAATCGCAGCACACACGAAGCGGCAACAGGGAATCCATGAAAACCGATGGCCCGAGAGTCAGCCGGGGTCACGTCGTCAACCCCTCTGAAGATAACCTTCCGAAAGACGCAAAATCGAGGACAACGATTTTGATGATTTTTTCGCAAGGACGGTTGTGCGCCGATGTCTGGAGTGATTCAGGCTGAGGCCGGAGTCGGGGAGGCCACTGAGCTGACCGGCTCGGCCGCTCGAGTGGTCGATCCAGACCCATCAAAACCCAAGGCCAAGGGCTCGAGCCGACGGCAGTTCGATCGTTTGTGGCCTTTGACCACGTCGCTCGTCTTTCGAATAATGGTTCGTCTAATCCGATCACTGCGGTTGTTCGGACAGAATTCGGGAGTAATACCCCGGAGCAATGCCATGCCCTCGCAGGTCCACGAGATCGCGACTCCCACCGAAGCCGACGCTCGGCTGGCCAAAGAGTCACTCGATCGCCTCTCCCATGTCCTGGACGCGGGCCAGGACGGATTGCGAATCCACATCCAGGGAGACAAGCAGGCGGTCGAGGACATCACCTTGCCCATGCCGGCCTTTCGCCTGCTGAACAACATCCTGGCGGAAATGGCCAAGGGCCATGGCGTGACCCTGCTCCCCGTCCGGGCGGAGCTGACGACCCAGCAGGCCGCCGACTTGCTCAACGTCTCTCGGCCTTACCTGATCGGTCTGGTAGCGGCAGGAAAGCTCCCGTTTTGCCTGGTCGGCCAGCATCGCCGCGTACGGCTGGATGATCTCCTGGCCTATCGACACAAGGATGACGAAGTCCGACGCAAGATTGCGGAAGGGTTGACGGCGGAGGCATAGCAACTAGGCATGGGCTATTGATGGACACGCCCCGACCGCGATCATCGACGCCTGCATCCTCTACTCCGCCCCGCTTCGCGACCTGGTCGTGCGAACGACCCAGGCCGGCTTGCTCCAGGCCCGCTGGACCGACGAGATCCATAGAAGAGTGGATCCGAAACCTCCTGAAGAACAACCCGAGGGTCAGCCGGGAAAGCCTGGAGCGGACGCGATGCCTGATAGACGGCGCCGTCCGGGACTGCCTCGTGACGGGCTATACGTCGCTCATCCCGTCATTGACCTTGCCGGACCAGGACGACCGGCACGTGTTGGCGGCGGCGATCCAGGCGAAAGCCTCGGTGATCGTCACGTTCAACCTCTCGGTCTCTCCCCCGACGGCCATCGCACCTTACGGGGTCGAAGCCCGACATCCTGATGATTTCTTCGCCGAACTTCTCAAGACGGCCGTCGATGCGCTCTGCGAGGCCGTTCGGTTGCAGCGCAAGGGCCTGAGAAACCCATCGATGAGTGTCGAAGACTTCCTGGCGAAACCGGAGGGGGCGGGGCTCCCCCGGCCCGCCTCGACCCTGCGAGGTTATGCGAACCGGCTCTGGAAACCCGCTTCAGGAATCATGAGCGAAGCCAGGTCGGGCTGTGACGAAACGCACTGGGGAACCCCGCCCGTCCAAGGGCTCGCCGTGGCTCGTTACGCCGTTTCCCCGCTGGCTCGAAACGGCTAGAATAGAGGAGGTTTACCGCCGACAGCCCCCGCTCAAGAGGCCGATGCCATGTCCGTCTCAACGTCCCGGGCCAAGCCCATCCCGCCCGCCGAGCCGACCGATGGCAACGGCGCGATCCCGCCGCTCAAAGCGGGCGACCGCCTGACCCGCGACGAATTCGAGCGGCGATACGATGCGATGTCGGATCTCCGGAAAGCCGAACTGATTGAAGGAGTCGTCTACGTGCCGTCACCGGTCAGACAGCGACATCACTCAGCTCCGCACTTCCGTCTTAACGGTTGGCTTTTCAATTACCGAGCCAGGACGCCGGGAGTCGAGGGCGGTGACAACGCCGAGCGTGCGCCTCGCACTGGACAACATGCCGCAGCCGGATGGCCTGCTGTTCATCACGCCCGAGCACGGCGGTCAGGTCAAGATCGACGACGAGGATTACGTCAACGGCGCCCCGGACCTCGTCGCCGAAGTCGCCGCCAACAGCGCCCACTACGACGTGAATGACAAGCTCGAAGTCTACCGGCTTCACGGCGTTCGCGAATACATCGTCTGGCGCATGCTCGATCGGGAGATCGATTGGTTCTTCCTCCCGGGGGGCCGATCCGAACGGCTTGCCTTGGCGGAAGACGGCATCCTCCGCAGCACGATCTTCCCCGGACTGTGGCTCGATCCGGCCGCCCTGTTGCGCGACGACTTCGAGACCTTGCTGGCCGTCCTCCATCGCGGCATCGACACGCCTGAGCACGCCGCGTTCAAGGCCCAACTGCAACGGGCTAGAGTCGAACCGGCCGGTTGATCCCGGCGCCATGTGGAGAGATCCGGTCCGACATGGGAATATCGCTCGGATACATTGTGATGCTCCTAGGGAGCTCCTACCGGAGAATGGACCTGCCCGGAAGGTCATGAGCGACGAATGGCTGGTTGGCGGACCGTCGGACAGCCGAATCACGGCTGGTCCGCCGGTCGTTATTCGGGGATAATCTAGGCCAAGACCCCAGTTCAACGAGCGTCCCACGAGGCCCTCGACGATCATGGCGACCACGATCCAGACTCCGGAACTTCCGGCGATCGATTACCCCGATAGCGACGGACTTCCCATCGCAGACAACACCCTGCAATTCCAGTGGATCGGCACGATCATGTGGGGAGTCAACGCACTCTTCCTCGACGAGCCCAACGTGTTCGTGGCGGGCGATTTATTATGGTATCCCGTCGAGCGTCAACCCAAGATCCGCATCGCTCCCGACGTCTTCATCGCGTTCGGTCGCCCCAAGGGATATCGCGGCTCGTATAAGCAGTGGGAAGAGGGAAACGTGGCTCCCCAGGTCGCTTTCGAGGTCCTCTCACCCGGGAACTCGGCCCCGGAGATGGACGCCAAGTTCCTATTCTATGAGAAGTACGGCGTCGAGGAATATTACGTCTACGACCCGGACGATGGAAGCTTGGAGGGGTGGCTGCGCCGGGGGGATCGTCTGGAAAAGATCGCCCAGATGATGGGCTTCGTCAGTCCCCTTCTCAGTATTCGTTTCGAACCGGGTGAGGGCCCGGACAACCTCAAGATCTTCCGCCCCGATGGCGTGCTGTTCCGGACGGCTTCCGAATGGATTCGGAAGAGCGATCACGAGCAACGACTCGCCGAAGAGGAACGCCTCCGCGCCGAGGCCGAGCGCCGTCGCGGCGACGAGCAAGCGCGACTCGCCGAGGAGGAACGCCTCCGCGCCGAGGCCGAGCGCCGTCGCGGCGACGAGCAAGCGCGACTCGCCGAGGAGGAACGCCTCCGCGCGAGATCGAGCGCCGTCGCGGCGACGAGCAAGCGCGACTCGCCGAGGAGGAACGCCTCCGCGCCGAGGCCGAGCGCCGTCGCGGCGACGAGCAAGCGCGACTCGCCGAGGAGGAACGCCTCCGCGCCGAGGCCGAGCGCCGTCGCGGCGACGAGCAAGCGCGACTCGCCGAAGAGGAACGCCTCCGCGCCGAGGCCGAGCGCCGCCGCGGCGACGAGCAAGCGCGACTCGCCGAGGAGGAACGCCTCCGCGCCGAGCGTCTGGCCGCTCGGCTGCGTGAACTGGGCATCGAACCGGAATGAGGACACCGGCGCGGAGGTCGGTGGTCACCTCGCGGTGTGACCCGGGAGCAGGGACCGAGTCCGTGCCCCCCGCCTCCGACGCCGATCGCGGTGCCGCTCAATCCTTCGGGTCGATGGTTTGCCATCGGCCCGTCTTGGCGTCGAAGACATGGAGCTTGCCATCCTGGGAGACGGCGGCCGAGTTGTGCTCCACCAAGGGCTGTTGCCCGGCGATCATCGCATTGCCGAATGGCTTCTCCAGGGTGAGGACATCCCAGCGGCCTGCCTGGGCACCGTACGCATAGATCTTCCGGCCGATAACGTAGATCGCGACATTTCCCTTGAATTGCGGCTGGACGGATTTCAGGTCGGAGGGTTCGACCAGATCCTGGACGGCCCATCGGAAATGGGTGCTGTCGAAGACGGCAAGTTGGGTCAATGATGAGCCCTGGAAATACGGAGCGACCAGGGTGTTTCCGAGCTGCGGCGGGATGATCGAGATCGGAGCGACCAAATCTTGGCTACGACCTAGCAGATCCGCGGTGGTCCATTTGTCGCGATTGAGGTCGTACGCAGCCAGTTGGGCTGTTGCCGGTCCGTTTGACGCGATCAGAATGTAGGGCTGCCAGACCGTCACGTTCAGCACTTTCGTCCCCTGCGGAGGCCGGTAGGATCTGGCCGTGCCCTTACCGGTCGCGAGGATGACGACCCGGTCATTCCTGGCGGATTGGGAAACGATCACGCCCGGGCCCGAGGTGATGAAGTCCGGAGACGATACATCGGCGGCTTCGACCCCCGGACCATCGACGGGGTCCGGGCGCTGGGGACCGGCCGTGGGAACGGGCGGTACACTCCTGTTGGCCAAACCGTTGTCCCGCGATTCCAGGGCCTTGATCCGGGTCTTCAAGAGCGCGATTTCCGTGTTCAGCCTGAGGATCTCCGACTGGGCCATATTGAGTTGCTTCTCGTACTTGACGAGTTCGTCCTCGGCCGTCTTGAGGGCCTTCCGCGCCGGATTCGCCGGTGATTCCGGCCCGACGACGGCGGCGGTCACCTCGCCACTCCTGTTGACCTTTCGCGACGGGTCCGTCGGCGATTGCGTTGGCGGAGATTTGACCTCCTCGACCCGCTCGGGACCTTGCTGGCGCGCCGCCACTCCAATGCCGCCGCCGAGAGTCCCGAGGACCATGAACGCGCCCGCCAGCGTCATCCACCTGGAGATTGACATCGTTCGCAAGACTCCTTGTGTCAGGGCGATCGCGGACGTCGAGGCGATGGCCGCGACCATGGACCGGCCGGCCGCGACGCTCGTCGCGGCGGCGATTGTTTTGAAGAGCAGGGCAGGGGGGACGGCGGGGGCGAGCCCCGAGATCGGGCCGATCGCGAGCAGGGCCGGTGTCGGGGCGAGCCCCCGGCGCGACAGCCGCGACCGCAGCAGCTCGCGGCCCTTGCTCATCCGGCTGCGGACCGTCCCGACCGGACAATTCATCCGCTCGGCGGCCTGGTCGTGAGTCAGTCCCTCGAAGTAGCAGAGCACGATCGGCGTCCGGAACCGGGCCGGCAGCCGGGCGACCTCCGCATCGATCACCGAACCGAGTTCGAGTCGATCGACGTCTTCGGGCGATGTCACCATGTCCTTGGCGATGTCGGTCCGTTCGCGCACCCGACGGAGCGACCGGTCGCGTCGCGACCGGGTGGCGACCCGAGGCGCCACCCCGTAGAGCCAGTTCGCCAGCAGGTCCCGGTCGCGGAGCTGCCGTGCCTTCCGGACCAGGACCAGGAAGGTCGCCTGGAAGGCGTCTTCCACGTCGTGCGGATCCTCCAGCAGCCGACGGCAGATGCCCAGGACCATTGGCCCATGCCGCGAGACGATCGCCTCGAAGGCGACCTCGTCGCGCTCGCCGACGAATCTTGCCAGGAGCTGACCTTCGGACAGGCCCGAGACCGTCCCTCGACTGAACAACCTCTGGATCTCTCCGAACACGATCCCGGATCGCTGTCCCATTCTCATCGTCCCGCGCCTCCCTCCCGTCAGGCGGATTTGCGTCCGTCTTCCTCTATACTGCCCGCTCGGCGACGTTCAATCGATTTTTCTGCGACCATCTCGGCGATCTTGCGATGCCCCTTTCATGATAAACAATCTCGCGGGGCGGATTGTCAGGCGGATGGTTCTTGTGTAACTTCTGTTGAACCTTTTGGACGATCCGAGAGCCGCCAAAGCGGAACTTCGGCAGCCTGGCGGACACTCCCACACCCCGGAGTCGACGTGATGGTTCGACTCTCCATCTTGGTTCTGCTGGTCCTATTCTCCTTGTCCGACCTGGCGCACGCCGACGACTCCTCGGAGACTTTCTTCGAGTTGAAGATCCGTCCGATACTCGTGTCGGAATGCCTGTCGTGTCACGGGGGCAAGAAGATTAGCGGCGGTTTGAAGATCGACTCGCGGGAAGCCCTGATCCAGGGGGGGGACCGCGGCCCGGCGATCGTGGCCGGTGACCCCGATAGCAGCCTCTTGATCCGGGCGATTCGCCAGACCCACGACGAGGTCAAGATGCCGCCCAAGGGGCGGTTATCCGCGGATGTGATCGGCGCCTTCGCGAAATGGGTCGCCGACGGGGCCGCCTGGCCCTCTACGAAGGGCTTGTCGGTTACGCCGCAAGCAACTCGCTCATCGACTCACTGGGCCTTCGAGAAGGTGAAGGACGTCGAGCCGCCGCGGGATCCGACGGGCTGGTCCGACCGCCCGATCGATCGGTTTATCTCGGCGAGGCGTCGGGCCGCCGGCTTGCGACCCGTGCGCCGCGCCGACAAGGGCGTCCTCCAGCGGCGCGTCACCTTCGACCTGATTGGATTGCCGCCCACGCCCGAGGAGTCCGCCGACTTCCTCGCCGACGCTTGCCCGGATGCTTACGAGAAAGTCGTCGACCGCCTGCTCGCCTCGCCGCACTACGGCGAGCGATGGGGCCGGCACTGGATGGACGTCGCCCACTACGCCGATACGGCCGGCGACAACGCCGACTATCCCGTGCCGGAACTGGCCGGCTATCGCGATTACATCATCGACTCCTTCAATCGGGACAAGCCTTACGACCGTTTCGTCCGCGAGCAACTGGCCGGCGACATCCTCGCCCGCGAGAAGACCGGCGCAGAGCACGCGGAATCGGTCGTCGCCACCGGCTTCCTCGCCCTTTCCCGTCGCTATGGGACCGGTCCGTATGAGCTCTGGTACCTGACCTTGGAAGATGCGATCGAGACGACCGGGCGGGCGTTCCTGGGGTTGACGCTCCGCTGTGCGCGATGCCACGACCATAAGTTCGACCCGGTCGCGCAGACGGACTATTACGCGCTCTACGGGATGTTCGCCAGCACGAGCTTCCCATGGGCCGGCTCCGAGGAGACTCACTCGAAGGGCTTTCCGCGGATGAAGTTCGTCCCGCTCGCGGAACCGGGCCGGGCGGAATCGAAGCTCAAGGCTTATCGCGAACGGCTCGCCGAGCTGGAGCGGATCATCCCCGCCGCGGAGCAATCGGCGGATGCCCGCGAGCATAGACGACTGGCCGACCTGAAGGTCGAGCGGACCCGCTTGCAGAGGACATCGCTGCCGCCGGACCTACCCGGCGGCTATGCCGTGACCGAAGGGACGCCGACGGATGTGCCGCTCCAGCGTCGAGGAGACCCGGGCAGCCCAGGCCCGGTCGTCGCGCATGGTGTGCCCCGGTTCGCCTTCCTGGCCGGCGATCCGCCCCGGCCCGCTGCGTCGGGGAGCAGCGGCCGTCGCGAGATGGCGGATTGGCTCACCCGTCCCGAGCATCCGCTGACCGCACGCGTCATGGTCAACCGGATCTGGCAGCACCACTTCGGCCGGGGGATCGTCGCGACCCCGTCCAATTTCGGCGTGCGCGGCGAGCCGCCGACTCATCCCGAATTGCTCGACTGGCTCGCGGCCCGGTTCGTCGTCGGCGGCTGGTCGATCAAGGCCATCCATCGCGAGATCGTCCTCTCGGAGACCTATCGGCTCTCGAGCGCACATGACGAGAGCGATGCCACGCTCGACCCCGACGACCGATGGCTCTGGCGATATCCCCGCCGCCGACTCGACGCCGAGTCGATCCGCGACGCGATGCTCGCCGTCTCGGGCCGCCTCGATCGGAGCCGGCCGGGCCGCCATCCGTTCCCGCCGATCGAGACCTGGCACTGGACCCAGCACGACGCCTTCAAGACGGTCTATCCGACCGATCGACGTAGCGTCTACCTCATGACCCAGCGCCTGATCAAGCACCCGTTCCTGGCCCTCTTCGACGGGCCCGACACCAACTCCTCGACCGATGTCCGCAGCCGGTCCACCGTGCCGCTCCAGGCGCTTTACTTCCTCAATAACCCGTTCGTGCTCGAGAACGCCGAGGGCCTCGCCCGCCGGATGATCGCCGCCTCGAACGACCCAGGGGCACGAATCGACCTGGGCTATCGACTGGCCTGGGGACGCCCCCCCGATCGGCACGAACTCGATCGGGCCCTCCGCTTCATCCGCGAGGCATCCGCCATGGATACCGGAGGGGAAGCGTCGGAAATCGGACCCTGGACCGGCCTCGCCAGGATCCTCCTGACCGCCAACGAGTTCCTCTATCTCGATTGAAGGCCAACCATCATGACTTTCAGGAATGGATTCCTTAACCACGGAAAATACGGATGAACACGGAAGAATTCAAAATCAGAAAATTATGCATTGTCTCGAATTTTCCATTTTGTATTCTTCCGTGTTCATCCGTGTTTTCCGTGGTTGAAAAATTTTCGATAATGATTTCGGCACATCGGTGGCGAGGCATACAGGAGCGACGCGATGCAACTCGGACGGCGGGCGTTCTTGAGATCATCCGTGGCGGCGGCCGGTCCGGGGCTCTGCTCGGCCTTGGCCCGGGCGGCGGATCGGGGCAGTGCAGGTCTGCTCGCCCCGTTGCCGACCCACCACGAGGCGAAGGCCAAGAATCTCGTCATCATCTTCCTGACGGGCGGGTTCTCTCACGTTGACACGTTCGACTACAAGCCGGCGCTGCGCGCTATCAGGGGAAGTCGGTATCGTCGTTCGGGCTGAGGGCCGACGAGACTCACGATCGTCCGCTGCTGGGCTCGCCGTTCCGGTTCCGGGCCTGCGGCGAGTCGGGGCTGATGATCAGCGAGCTGTTCCCGAACCTGGGGGCGATGGCCGACGAGCTGTGCGTGATCCGCTCGATGCACACGGATATCGTCGAGCATTTCCAGGCGGTGCTGGCGATGCACACCGGCTCGGCGACCGTGCCGATGCCGAGCCTCGGCGCCTGGCTGAGCTATGGGCTCGGTACGTTCAACGCCAACTTGCCCGCTTATGTCGTGCTCTGCGAACGCCTCCCGTACGCGGGCAGCCAGGTCTGGGACAGCAGCTTCCTGCCGCCGCTCCACCAGGGCGTGAGGATCGTGCCGGGTCCGGAGCCGATCCCCGACCTGAAGTCGCCGGCGCGCCCGGTGTCCCTGCGCGAACTCGAGCAGATCATGCTCCGCGACGTCAACGCGTATCACGCCGAATCCCGCGGCGACGACGGCGATCTCCGCGCGCGGTCGTTGACGTTCGAGGTGGCGCGGGGCATGATGCGCGAGGCGCCCGAGGCCCTCGACATCCGCCGCGAATCCCGCGGCACGCTCGCGTCCTACGGCATCCCCGAGGGGGACAGCACGTCGTTCGGCTACCAGTGCCTGATCGCGCGCCGATTGATCGAGCGGGGCGTCCGCGTCGTCGAGCTGATCGACACGGGCTCGAATAATAACTGGGATGCGCACGGCGACATGGAGGAGCATCGACCCAAGGCCCTGCGCGTGGATCGAGCGATCGCGGCGTTGCTCAAGGACTTGAGACAACGGGGCCTCCTGGACCAGACCCTCGTGGCGATCTGCACCGAGTTCGGCCGCACACCCTGGACCGATTCGCCGCAGAGCAAGGGCCGGAACCATTACGCCAAGGCGTTCACGGCGCTCCTGGCGGGGGCGGGCGTCCGGGGCGGGATGGCCTTCGGTCAGACCGACGAGTTCGGGATCAATATCGCAGCCGACCCCGTGCATGTCCATGACTATCACGCGACGATCCTGCACCTGATGGGCATCGATCACACGCGACTCGTCTACCGATACGCCGGGCGCGACTTCCGCCTCACTGATGTGGACGGCAACGTGATGAAGCCGATCTTGGGCTGATCCGCTTCGCGTGGTCCCTGCGCCCTCTGGCAACGCACGGCGCGCAGTGGTACACTATCAATGAGTTATGCGTATCCTCATCGTTGACGACGAGCCGAATATCCGGGCGACCCTACGGGTCGCCCTCGAGTCGATGCGTCACGCGATCGAAGACGCCACGGGGATCGTCGACGCGTCGAAACGGATCGAGCGATCGCGATTCGACGTCGCTCTTGTGGACCTTCGGCTGGGGAGCGACTCGGGTCTCGACCTGATGGAGACCTGCCTGCGAAGCTCCCCGCGGATGGCCGTGGTGATCATCACGGCCCACAGCAGCATCGACAACGCGGTCGAGGCGATGCGTCGGGGCGCGTTCGACTACTTGCCCAAGCCGTTCACGCCGGCGCAGGTCCGGGCGGTGCTGGAGCGCGTCCAGCGATTCCGCAGCCTCCAGAACCGCGTGGATGACCTGGAAGATCAGATTGCCGGCGAGATCCCCGAGGTCTCGCTGGACAGCCAGGATGCACCGTTGCGGGTCGTGCTGGGGCAGGGGCGCCAGGTGGCCGCGACGGACGCCGTGGTACTCATCCGGGGCGAGAGCGGTACGGGCAAGGGGGTCCTGGCACGGGCGATCCATGGCTGGAGCCGTCGTGCCCAGGCGTCGTTCGTCACGGTCAGTTGCCCGAGCCTCAGCGCCGAACTGCTGGAGAGCGCACTCTTCGGCCATGTCCGGGGCTCCTTCACGGGAGCGGTTGCCGACGCCGAGGGGAAGGTCGCCGCGGCCGAGGGCGGGACCCTCTTCCTCGACGAGATCGGCGACCTGCCGCTGCCGCTCCAGCCCAAGTTGCTCCGGTTCCTCCAGGAACGGCGATACGAGCGCGTCGGCGAGGCTCGGCCGCGCACGGCCGACGTCCGGCTCGTCGCGGCGACCAATCGCGACCTCGAAGCCGCCGTCGCCGCCGGCCAGTTCCGCGAGGACTTGTTGTTCCGCCTCAATGTCGTCGAGCTGGTGCTTCCTCCGCTGCGTATGCGATCGGATCGGATCGCCCTGGCCGAGCACCTCCTGGCCTTCTTCGCCCGCCAGACGGGCAAGACGATCGAAGGTTTCACGCCGGAGGCTCGCGACGCGTTGCTCGGTTACGCATGGCCCGGCAATCTCCGCGAGCTGCGAAATGCCATGGAACGCGCAGCGATCTTCGCCAAGGGAGATCTCCTCGACCTCGGAGATCTACCCCAACGGATCGTCGCGGTGACGCCTCGATCGGGCGCCGGATCGGAGACCCCGATCGAGGTGGGCCGGTCGGTGACCCTCGAGCAACTCGAGACCGAGCATATCCGCCTCATCCTCGCACGAAGCCCGAGCCGCGAAGATGCTGCTCGCATCCTGGGCATCGACCCCAGTACGCTCTATCGTAAGCGTAAGCAACTCGGCCTTTGATCTTGGGGGCAGGCGCAGGCGGTCGGATTCATGCAAATTGCACGGCCTGTACCTCGGCGTTCGTGCATCTTGCAAGGCGCGATGACGTGCCGGCTCGAACCAGAAGTCATGGCCGGCAAGCTCCATGTCCATGGCGGATCGGCAATTGGGGCGTGATTCCCGCGGATGTCGGGATCGAGGCATGACAATCGCGGTAGGAGAATCAAGGGACTGTGATGATGAAGACGCTCCAAGCCAAGTTGTTGATCGGACTGGTGCCGACGTTGGCGATCCTGGTGGCCCTTGGCCTCTGGGCCGTCATCATGTTTTATCAACTGGGAAATAATATTGATGTCATCCTCCGCGAGAACTTCCGGAGCGTGCTGGCGGCCGAGGGCATGACCGAGGCGATCGAGCGGATGGACTCCGGCTTGCTCTTCGAAGTCATCGAGCGGATGGATTCCGGGCATGCGTTCTCGCTCGACGGTCGGAACGATCGGGGGCGAGAGCAGTTCGACCGGAATCGGCCGCTCTTCGAGAAGAACCTGGAGATCGAGCTGGGCAACATCACAGTGGCCGGGGAACAGGAGGCGGCCGATGCGTTGAGGCGGCTGTTCGGCGAGTACAAGGCGGCGGCCGATCGCTTCTTCGCCCTGCCGGCGGAACCGTCCTGGCGACGGGCCGAGGTCTATGCCCGCGAGCTCGAGCCCACTTTCAACGAGATCCGCAAGAGCGCCGATCAGGTGTTGCGGCTGAATCAAGAGAACATGAAGACGATGGACCGGCGTGCCCGGGAGAACGCCGCGACCTCGATCCGGCTGATGATCGTCGCGCTGATCGCCGCGGTGGCCCTGACCGTGGGCGTCTCGCTGAGCCTGAGCCGGTCGATCCTCCGGCCGATCCACGCGGTGACCGACGGCGCGCGGGCGCTGTGCCGCGGCGAGCTGGATCAGATCGTGCCGGCGGCGTCGCGCGACGAGCTGGGCGACCTGGCGCATGCCTTCAACGAGATGGCCCGGACCCTCCGCGAGTACCGTCAGGCCGGCACGGCGCGGCTGCTCCGCGCCAGAGGACCGCCCAGGCGACGATCGACTCATTTCCCGACCCCGTCGTGGTCGTCAACCTGGCCGGCTCGGTCGAGCAGGCCAATCCGGCGGCGCGCCGGCTGCTCGGCGTCGTCCCGGCGACGGAGCCCGCCGTCCCCTGGTATCCGATCGCGCCGCTGAAATCCCTGGTCACCGAAGTCCTCGCCGGCCGGGGCGATCACCTCCCCCACTCGCTCGAGCAGGCGATCCCGCTCGCGGATGGCGGCCAGGAACGCTATTTCCTGCCGCGTGTCGTGGCGATCCGGACGGCACCCGATGAGCTCATCGGCGCCGCGGTCGCCCTCCTGGACGTGACCAAGTTCCATCTGCTCGATCGCCTGAAGAGCGACATGGTTTCGACCGTCAGCCATGAGCTGAAGACCCCGCTCACCAGCGTGCAGATGGCCGTCCACCTCCTCCTCGAGGAGGTCGTGGGCCCGCTCACGCCCAAACAAATCGAGTTGCTCCTGGCGGCGAGGCAGGATGCCGATCGCATCCTCGCGATGATCAACGACCTGCTCGACCTGACCCGGATCGAGCAGGGCCGGGTCAAGCTCGACCTCCAGCCGGTCCTCGCCAACGAGCTCGTCCATGGCGCCGCTACGCGGATGCAGTCGCGCGCCGAGGATGCCTCGATCACGCTCGAGGCCGACGTCGACGGCGAGCTCGCCCGCGTCATGGTCGATCGCGATCGGATCGAGCATGTCTTCGACAACCTGATCGTCAACGCGATCCAGCACACTCCGCGCGGGGGGGCGATCCGGATCGAGGTGCAGCCGGAAGGCGACCTCATCCGATTCCGCGTCCAGGATACGGGCGAAGGGATCGCTCGCGAGCACTTGCCGCGCATCTTCGAGAAATTCTACCGGATCTCCGGGAGTCAACAGGCTAGCGGCGTGGGGCTGGGCCTGGCGATCGTCCGCGAGATCCTCACCGCTCATGGGGGCCAGATCGACGTCAGCAGCGCGCCGGGCAAGGGTACGACCTTCACGTTCACCCTGCCGGCCTGCTATGACGCACACGATCCAGTCGACCCGGGAGTTCCCGTGACATGCAACCGACGCGATGGATCCTGATTGTCGACGACGAGCCGAACGTGCGGCTCATGCTGCGGACCACGCTGGAATCCTCCGGCTACCAGGTCCGCGAGGCCGCGGACGGATCCGGGCGCTTGAGCAACTGCGCCTGTCGCCTTGCGACCTGATCGTGCTCGACTTGCGGATGCCCCAGATCGACGGCATGGAGACCCTCCGCCGACTCCGCGCCGAGGGCGATTCCACCCCGGTCGTGATGCTGACGGCGCACGGGAGCATCCCCGACGCTGTCATGGCGATGAGGCTCGGTGCCATCGACTTCCTGACGAAGCCGATCACGCCGCAGGCGCTGCGCGACGTCGTCGCCGACGTCATCCGACGCCAGGCCGAGTTGCCGTCGGCGCCGACGAAAGAACCGGGGAAGGCAACCGATCACTCCAGGGAGATCGCGTTTGATCTCGCACGCGCCAAGCGCGCCGTCAATCGCGGCGAGTTCGAAGAGGCCGAGCGGTTGCTCCGCGAAGTCATCGCGCTCGATCCCCGGTCGAAGGAGGGCCACGAGCTCCTCGATCGCCTCCTCATCCTCAAGGAGAAGGAAGGGAATGGCTCATTTTCGATGCTCCGCAATTGGTTCCCGGTGGGTCATTAGGGCGTATCCCTGTAGGGTGGGTGCAACCCACCGAATGCCTTGTAGCCGAAGGACCTGGTGGGTTTCACCCACCCTACGAGGACGATCGTCCCGTCCGAACCACGGGTCTCACGACCGTGGTCACGAGGCGGTGATCACTCGGGGGAATGGAGAGATGATGGCACTTGCAACGCTCGCCCTGGGCCTGGCTTTCTTCGGGCTGTTCTTCGCGCTGGTCGTCGCATGCGACCATCTCTGATTTATGAGAGACTGATATGATCTATGTGACCGGTTTGCTGACTGTTGCGGCGCTCTTTTATCTCGGCTATGTGATGATTCGTCCGGAACGATTCTAGTCCTTCGTGGACCGGGAGGTCTGTCAGTGGATTCGTCGCTATTGCATCCGTTCTGGGCGATCGGCTTGCCGATGCTCGGATCGCTGCCCCTGGGATGGTGGATGGCCCGCACCCTCGACCCGGCGCCGGAACGGGTGGGGAAAGGGATCGATGTCATCCCGATGGCATTGCTGCGGGCGCTCGGGCACCGCGAGCCGTCTCAGATGGGATGGAAGCGCTATGCCCTGGCGATGCTCACGTTCAATGCCGCCCTGTTCGTGCTCTCGTTCTCGATCCTGCTGGCGCAGAGCCTGCTGCCGCTGAATCCGGATGGGAAGGGGCCGCTGACGGCACTCGGCTACAAGGACGCCGCCGGCGTCGACCATCCCGGGGCCGACACGGCCGTGATCTTCAACACGGTCTGCTCGTTCGTGACCAACACGAATTTGCAGCATTATTCGGGCGAACAACACCTATCGTACTTCAGCCAGCTCGGCGGGATCGTCTGGCTCCAGTTCGTCACGCCGGCCTGCGGGCTGGCGGTCATGCTGGCGGTGATCCGCGGCCTGCGGGGCGACGGGCACCTCGGCGATTTCTACCTCGATACGACGCGGAGCTTGGTGCTGGTGCTGGTCCCGCTCTCGGCGGTGGTCGCCGTATCGCTCGTGGCCACCGGCGTCCCGATGACGTTCGATGGCGCGGCCAAGGCCAGCACGCTCGAGCCCGGCTCGCAGGTCATCGCCCGAGGGCCCGTGGCGGCCGAGGTCGCGATCAAGCAGCTCGGCACCAACGGCGGCGGCTTCTTCGGCCCGAACTCGGCCCACCCGTTCGAGAATCCGGGGCCCTGGAGCAACCTGCTCGAGGTGGTCTCGATCATCATCATCCCGATGGCGTCGATCGTCATGTTCGGCCGGATGATCAAGGATCGCGCCCACGCCGCGGTCGTCTTCGGGGTCATGCTGCTGCTGCTCGTGGTCGGGCTCGTCCTGGCGATCGGGTCGGAGGTCCAGCCGAGCGCCGCGACCGCCGGCCTGCCGGTCGCCCGCGGGGACAACCTGGAGGGGAAGGAAGTCCGCCACGGGGCGGTCGCCTCGGCGACCTGGGCCGCGATCACGACGGCGACCTCGAATGGATCGGTCAACGCGATGCACGACAGCTTCCGGCCGATGGGCGGCCTCGTGCCGATGGCCCTCATGATGCTGAACGTCGACTTCAGCGGGATCGGCGCAGGATTCCTGAATATGCTGATGTATATCATCGTGGCCGTGTTCCTCGCCGGCCTGATGGTCGGGCGGACGCCCGAGTATCTCGGCAAGAAGGTCGAGGCGCGGGAGGTCAAGCTGGCCATGGTCGCCATGCTGATCCATCCGCTGCTGATCTGCTGCGGAGCGGCGGTGTTCGCGGCGACGGACTGGGGCCGCACGACGGTCCTGAATCCCGGCCCGCACGGATTCAGCGAGATCCTCTACGAGGTCACCTCGGCCTCGGCGAACAACGGGTCTGGTTTCGAAGGGCTCTCGGATAACAACCCGCCGTGGAACATCATCACGGGGATCATCCTGCTGCTCGGCCGGTTCCCCGCGCTGGTGCTGCCGATCGCGATCGCCGGATTCCTCTCGCAGAAGAAGCGGGTGCCGCCGTCGTCGGGCACGCTCCTGACCAACAATCTGACCTTCGGCGTGATGCTGCTGGGTACGGTGCTCCTGGTCGGGGCCCTGTCATTCATGCCGGCCGTCGTGCTGGGCCCCATCGCCGATCACCTGTCGACGGCCCCGGCGGTCCCCTGAACCCGCTCGGGGCGAAGCGTCAGCCGTAACCGAACACTGGCAATGGAACGCTGAAAACTAGAGGATACGATGAGCCTTGCCACCCCGACCGAGAATCAGGTCTCCGAGCGGACGTTACCCGACGTCCAGGCGATGAAGTTGCAACGGCGCCAGACGCGCCGCCTGAAGCTCTTCGAGCCGGCGCTGGTCCGGATGGCCTCGATCCAGTCGTTCGCGATGCTCGACCCGCGGAACATGGCCCGCAACCCGGTCATGTTCCTGGTCGAGGCCGGCTGGGTGCTGACGACGATCATCGCGATCGATTCGATCGTCCGGGGCGCCGATCTCGGCCTGATCGTCTACCAGTCGGCGCTGGCGTTCCTGTTACTCTTGACGGTCCTCTTCGCCAACTTCGCCGAGGCCCTGGCCGAGGCGCGCGGCAAGGCGCAGGCGCAGAGCCTCCGGGCCACGCGACAGGACACGAGCGCCTATCGTCTGGAGCCTTCGGGGGAGACGGTCGAGGTCTCCTCGACGCTGCTCAAGACGGGAGACCGCGTGGTCGTCGAGGCCGGCCAGGTCATCCCGACCGACGGCGAGATCGTCGAGGGCGTGGCGTCGGTCGACGAGTCGGCGATCACCGGCGAGAGCGCACCGGTGATCCGAGAGGCGGGAGGCGACCACTCGGGCGTGACGGGCGGGACGAGGGTCCTGTCCGACCGGATCGTCGTCGAGGTGACCGCCGGCGCCGGCGAGAGCTTCCTCGACCGGATGATCGCCCTGGTCGAAGGCGCCTCGCGGCAGAAGACGCCCAACGAGATCGCGCTGACCATCATCCTCGCCGCGTTCTCGATCATCTTCCTGATCGTGACGGCGACCCTCTATCCGATGGCCCTCTATTACGACGTGACGCTCGACATCCCGACCCTGATCGCGTTGCTGGTGTGCCTGATCCCGACGACCATCGGCGCCCTGCTGGCGGCGATCGGCATCGCGGGGATGGACCGCGCCCTCGCCGCCAACCTGATCGCCAAGAGCGGCAAGGCGGTGGAAGTCGCCGGCGATATCGATACGCTGCTCCTGGACAAGACGGGGACGATCACGCTGGGGAACCGCCGCGCCACGCTGTTCGTGCCCATGCAAGGGACATCCGACCGCGACCTGGCGCGGATGGCCTCGATCGCCTCGCTGGCCGACACGACGCCCGAGGGCAAGAGCATCGTCGAGCTGGCCCGCCGCGAGTACGCCCTGGAACTCGAGGCGCCGAACGGCAGCCGGTTCGTCGAGTTCACCGCCCAGACCCGCATGAGCGGCATCGATCTGCCCGACGGCTCTCGGATACGCAAGGGTGCCCCGGATACCATCGCCAGGGTGACCCGCGAGAAAGGGGGCCTGGTCCCCGAGGGATACCAGGACATGGTCGATTCGATCGCCTCGAAGGGTGCGACCCCGCTGGCCGTGACCTCGGGCGACGACATCGTCGGCCTGATCAAGCTCGAGGACATCCTCAAGCCGGGCATCCGCGAGCGGTTCGCCCGGCTCCGCCAGATGGGACTCCGGGTCGTGATGGTCACCGGCGATAACCCGCTGACGGCCAAGTCGATCGCCGAGGAAGCCGGCGTCGACGACTTCATCGCGCAGGCCACCCCCGAGGCCAAGCTGGCGTATATCCGCAAGGAGCAGACCGGCGGCAAGCTGGTCGCCATGATGGGCGACGGGACCAACGACGCGCCGGCCCTGGCCCAGGCGGATATCGGCGTGGCGATGAACTCGGGCACCCAGGCCGCCAAGGAGGCCGGCAACATGGTCGACCTCGACAGCGACCCGACCAAGCTCATCGAGGTCGTCGAGATCGGCAAGCAGCTCCTCATGACCCGGGGCGCCCTGACGACCTTCTCGATCGCCAACGACCTGGCCAAGTATTTCGCCGTCATCCCGGCGATGTTCGTCGGCTACAAGTCGCTGGACATGCTCGGCGCCATCGACCTGATGGGCCTTGCCACCAGGGGAGGACCCCAATCGGCGATCCTCTCCGCGGTGATTTTCAACGCGATCATCATCCCGTTGCTCATCCCGATCGCGCTGAAGGGCGTCACCTATCGGCCGGTCGGGGCGAGCGCGTTGCTGCGTCGCAACTTGCTTTTCTACGGCCTGGGCGGCGTCATCGCTCCGTTCATCGGGATCAAGCTCATCGACCTCGCCATCGACCCGCTGCTCTGGCTGGTGAACGCGGGCTGATGGCAACGGGAGGACCGCTGCCGTAGGGTGCTCTCCGAGCACCGGATCGGTGCGGCCGGGGGGGATCGGTGCTCGCAGAGCACTCTATGAATACCGGGGAGTTGAACATGTTACGCGAGCTGGGTTTTGCCATCAGGGCCTGCGTGGTGACCTTCATTCTTTGCGCGGTGATGTATCCGGCGGTCGTCTGGGGATTTGGCCTGCTCCTCTTCCCTGCACAAGCCGAGGGGAGCCTGGTCTACACCGACGACCGGACCGTGATCGGCTCGGAGCTGATCGCGCAGAAGTTCGAGTCGGACCGTTATTTCCACCCGCGCCCTTCGGCCGTCGATTACAAGGCGGATGCGGCGGGGGGCTCCAACCTGGGGACGAACAATCCCGATCTGCGGAAGGCGATCTCCGGCCGGGTCGAGTCGTTGAAGGCGACCCCCGAGCAGCCCGTCCCGGTGGACCTGGTCACGGCGTCCGGATCGGGCCTCGATCCGGACATCAGCCCGGAGGCCGCTGCCTATCAGGCATCGCGGGTCGCGACGGCCCGAGGCATGACGATCGAACGGGTGCGGGACCTGATCGCCCGATTCACCAACCGATCCGGGGCGATCCTGGGCGCACCGCCACGTGTCAATGTACTGGTGCTCAACCTGGTGCTCGACAAGGAGCCGGGGGCCGGCCGCTGATCCCGTCGGATCGCCGGCGTGAGGTCGAGAGGGTATCATCATGGCACCGACCGAACTGCATCGTCCCACCCCGGAGCAGTTCCTCAACCTGATCCGCCGACAGACGCGGGGCCGGCTCAAGGTCTACCTCGGCTCGGCGGCCGGGGTCGGCAAGACGTATGCCATGCTCCGCGAGGGGCATCGCCTCAAGGCCCAGGGTGTGGACGTCGTCATCGGCCTGGTCGAGACGCACGGACGTCTGGAGACACAGCAGCAGGTTGACGACCTCCCGATCATCCCGCCCCATGTCGTCGAGTACCGCGGCGTCACCCTCCGCGAGATGGACCTCGACGCCGTCCTGGCGCGTCGTCCGATGGTCTGCCTCGTCGATGAGCTGGCCCACACCAACGCGCCCGGCAGTCGCCATCCCAAGCGATATCAGGATATTGAAGACCTGCTCCACGCGGGGATTCACGTGATCACGACGGTCAACGTCCAGCATCTCGAGAGCCTCTATGACGAGATCGAGCGAGCGACGAACGTACGCGTGAAGGAGCGATTCCCCGACCGGGTGCTGGCCGAGGCCGACCAGATCGTCAATGTCGACGTCTCGGTCGAGGACCTCATCGAGCGGCTCAACACGGGTAAGATCTACCCCGCCGAGCGGATCAATACGGCGCTGGAAAACTTCTTCACGCCGTCGAACCTGACCCGGCTCCGCGAGATCACCCTCACCGAGATCGCGCACCTGATCGATCGCCGCAACCGACGCGCCGAGGCCGATCAGTACCCGCTCTCGGCGACCGACCGCGTCATGGTCGGGCTCTCGAGCCGGAGCCCCGCCGCGCCGGCGCTGCTCCGCAAGACGGCGCGGATCGCCGACCGCCTCAATGCCCCCTGGTATGCGGTCTACATCCAGATCCCGGCCGAGGACGTCACGCGGATCGATGCGGCCACCCAGCGGCTCATCAGCAAGCACCTCGAACTCGCCCAGCAGCTCGGCGGCGTACCGATGACCTTCCGGGGCCCCGATGTCGCCAACACCATTCTGGCGTTCGCCCGCGAGTATGCGATCAAGATCATCGTCGTCGGCAAGAGCCGACAGCCCTGGTACAAGCGACTCTGGGGCAAGTCCATCCTCGATCGCCTCGAACGCCAGTCCGAAGGGATCGATATCCTCATCGCCGATGTCTAGGATGAGTGCGTGATCCCTGCCAGAGCTGCGATTGGCTCGGAGATTGCAATAGGTTATGCTCAGGCCCGCATAGGCCGGGTACTCGGACGGAAATGATCCAAAATGGGCTTCGGGATCGCCGGAGCGGGACGGATCAACCTATTGCCAGGAAGTCTCACGATCAGCCCGGAAGGAACGTGCCCATGGTCCGCCGCACTCGTATGAATGTCGAATCGCTCGAGGGCCGGGCTCTCCTCTCGGGGCTCTCGGCCAATCTGGCAACGAACGCGTCGTCGTATCAAGTGGGTCAGCCGGTGCAGTTCACCTATACCGTGACGAACGCATCGAGTAAACCGTTGACCGTCGACGAAGGCCCCGGCACCGACGGCTTCATCGTCGAGCAGAATGGTTCGACCGTGTGGCGCTCGAACGCGGGCATCAATCCGATGTTCATCGAGGCGGACACGTTGCAGCCGGGGCAATCGCTGACCCTCGACGGGACCTGGAACGGCATCTCGAACGTCGGCTCCTCGGCCGGTACGTCACCGATGGGGAAGTTCGTGGTCCTCGACCAGTTGAATCCGAACCTCTCGACGACGTTCCAGATCACCAAGACCGCCTCCTCGTCGCCGACCACCGGTCCGACCGGGTTGACCAGCACGACGACCTCCACTACGGGATCGGCACCGATCACGACACCGGTCCTCGCGACATCGGCTGCCGGCACCTCGACGAGCAAGCATCGGCACACGGTCCACGATATCGCCCATCATGCGATGCCGAAGGTATCCCACGTCACCCAATCGCTCGTCAGAAAGCATCTGGAACCGTCCGGGAGATCGTGAGATACCGGAAATCTCAATCGGATTTCCGACCCGTCAGTTCCTGGACCAACCGATCGGCGTGATAGATGGAGCGCAGGGACTCGAGCATCCCCCGCGAGTCAACCGAGACCGCACGGGCCTGCCGGTCGTCGTAGCCGAAGTCGAGGACCAGGGACTGGATGTTGCCGTCGAAGATGAGGCCGACGACTTGGTTGTCGCGATTGACGACCGGGCTGCCCGAATTTCCGCCGATAATGTCGGCCGTCGAGATGAAATTCAGGGGCGTATCGAGGCGCAGTTTTCCGCCATCGCGGGCCTTGATCCAGCTCGGCGGCAGCTCGTAGGGAGGGGTGTTCCCGTGGTCCTTGGCATGCTGGAAGGCACCGCCGATCGTCGTGAACGGCGGGATCGGCTTGCCGTCGAACTCGTACCCTTTCACGACGCCGAAGGCGAGCCGTAAGGTGAACGTGGCGTCGGGATAGACGGCATCGCCTTTGACATCGAAGATCGCCCTGGCGATGGTGGCGTAATTGGCAGTCTCGACGCCCTCGAGCTGATCCTCCCGCGATCTTGCGGACTGCGCGGGCCTCCGCGTTGACCGCCAGGGCGAGCTTGATCATCGGGTCGTGCGAGGCCAGGATCGCCTCCTTGCCGCCCTCCGCCAGCCGGCGCCGGACGTCCACGTCGGCCAGCTTGGTCTCCGTGACGACTGCCGGGCGGCCTCTCCCGGAGAGCGGCCATGGAGGACCCGTTCCACCAGGGGATCTTCGGGCATCGCCCGTCTCCACTCGGCCAATGAGTGGGCGAGTTTGGCCTGCTCGAACTCGGGGTAGATCGGGGCGGGCGAGAACAACTCCAGCTCGAGCGACTTCAGGCTCGATTCCCGGTATTCTTTCAGCCGATCGGAGTTCGGCTTGCCGCGCTCCTCGGCCAGGCGGACGAGCGTGCGGGCGATATCGAAAAGCATGGAGTCGAACGCCCAGCCGCGTTCCAGGTAGCTGTATGGCTTGAGGATCCGCGCGGCCGTCTTCTGGGCTTCGGCGATCCGATCCCAGGCCGCGTCGCCCGGCTCGCCGGGCTTGGCCGCCGACTTGATGCGGGACCGCAACTCGGACTCGTCGCGCGCCTTCCGCCCCATGAACGCGGCGTCGCGCAGGCCCTCCAGGCCGCCGACGCGCGCCTTTCGGCTGTTCTGGACGCTGAAGAGATCCTCCTTGGCCTGGCGGGCCGACTCCTCGCCATTGTGGCTGAAAGCCAGCAGGAAGGCTTCCTTGTGCTTGAGGTGATCCAGTAAGAACGGGAAGGACGTATCGCGCAGAAACTCGAGGCTGGCGACGGTATTGAGCCGGTCGGTTCGCCCGGGATGGCCGGCCACGAAGACCAGCTCGCCGTCCTTGGAACCGTCGGGACTCCATTTCAAGAAATGCTCGATCTTCGCCGGCTTGCCGTCCTCATAGGCCCGGAAGAAGCACATGTCGAGGTCATACCGCGGGTATTCGAAGTTGTCCGGATCGCCGCCGAAGAAGGCGATGTCGAACTCCGGCGCGAAGACCAGCCGGACGTCGGTGTACTTCTTGTAGGTGTAGAGGTGGTATTGCCCCCCCTGATAGAGGGTGACCACATCGTTGCGCAGCCCGTTCTTCTCGGTGGCTTCCTTCTCGATCTGGGCCATCGCGCGGCGACGGGCCTCGCCGGCGCGGGCATCGTCCATGCCGGGTGGCACTTCCTGGTTGACGCGAGCCGTCACGTCCTCGATGCCCGTCAGGACGTTGAGCTCGAGATCCGGGGCCTTGACCTCCTCGTCTTGGCTCTTCGCGAAGAATCCATCGCGATGATAGTCCTTCGTCGGTGTGCTCAGCTTGGAGAGGGTGTCCGCGCCGACGTGGTGGTTCGTCATGATCAGTCCGTCGGCCGAGACGAACGATCCCGAGCCCCCGTTGTTGAATCGGACCGCCGACGATCGCAGGTGCTCCGCCCAGCCGGCCGGCGGCTCGAAGCCGTAATGGGCCTTGAGGTGGGCTAGCGGCAAGTTGTTGAACACCCACATTCCTTCGTCTGCCAGCACCGATGGGGACATCGCGAGACTCGCCAGGGACCACAAGATGAGGGAGAAACCAGGGGCCGAGCGGAACCTCATGGAAGCAAACTCCTCCGACGCACGACGAGTGAGCAGCCCCTCGGCTAGCTCCGAAATTCCTTTGGTTAGCGTAAGCTTCACGAGGATCGATCGACAAGACCCTCCTTCGATGAGATCCCAATCGACCGGCAAGGGGAAAACTGGCCTTGGAAGGGTTGGACCTAGTGGTTTTACTCAGGGCTCGAACCTCCAAGGAGAGAGAGGAATCCCATGGCCGCGATCTCGGAACAAGGCACGTGCAGGGAATCCCAGCGGCACGGATCGCGGGATTCAAAGCGTTATATCGCAGAGACTTACTACAAGCAAGCGACGGCATTGTTGACGAGAGGCGCCTATGCCGACTCGGAGAAGTACCTCCGCGAGGTCGTGCGCCTCTGGCCCGAGCACGCCGGGGCATGGAACAACCTCGGTACGACGGCCTGGCATCAGGGCCGGGTGGAGGAGGCCGAGGTCTGCTATCGACGCGGGTTGGCGCTGGATTCCGACGATTTCGGCATCCTGAACAACCTCGGAAATGCCCTCTGGGAGCAGGGAAAGCCCGCCGAGGCCCTGCCGTATTATCGGCAGGCCCTGGAAGTCTGCCCGGACTCGCCGGAAACCCGGATGAACCTGGGGGTGGCGCTCTCCGATGTCGGCGAGTTCGAGGAGGCCCTGGCCTGGATCGGCGCCTCACTCCGGGATCGGCCGGATTCGGCCGAGGCCATCGACAACCTCGGCGTGACGCTCGCTCGACAGGGGAGATGGGATGAGGCGATGCTCTGCTACGAGGAGGCGCTCCGGCTCCATCCGGATTTTCCCGAGTCCCGGCGGAATCGCGCCTACGCCTGGCTGGCGCGCGGCGATTATGCACGGGGTTGGCCCGAATACGAATGGCGACTGAGGTGCCGGAATCATCGGGGGCTGACGGCGAACCGTCCGCGATGGAATGGCGAGGACCTCGCGGGTCGTGCGATCCTCCTGCATGCCGAGCAGGGGTTCGGCGATACGCTGCAATTCATCCGGTTTGCCCCTCTGGTCAAGGAACGGGGCGGCCGCGTCCTGATCTGGTGTCCCAACCCGTTGATCCGCCTCGTCGCCCGATGTCCGGGAGTTGACCGGGTCCTGGACGCGAATTCTCCGATCCCCGATTTCCAGCTCCATGCGCCCTTGATGAGCCTGCCGGCGATCCTCGGGACGCGCCTGGATACGCTGCCGGATGTCGTCCCGTACCTCTCCGCCGACGCCGGGACCATCGAACGCTGGCGGCCCCTCGTCGAGCGCTGCCTCGCCCGCGACAATCGAGCAGAAACCAACGCCGAGACCGCGCCGGATCGCATTATCAAGGTCGGGATCGCCTGGCAAGGGAACTCGCGCAACCGCGCCGATCGCTGGCGTTCCTTCCCGCTTCGCAGCCTCGCTCCGCTTGCCGAGGTGCCGGGCGTCCGACTGATCAGCCTCCAGAAGAGCGAAGGGACCGAGCAACTCGCCGAGTTGCAGGGCCGGTTCACCGTCTCGGAGCTCCACGTTCCCTCGACAGGTGACGGCCAGGACCGGCGCGACTTCCTCGATACGGCGGCGATCATCCACCACCTGGACCTCGTCGTCACGCCGGAGTCGGCCATCGCCCACCTCGCGGGTAGCCTGGGAGTCGAGGTCTGGACGGCCCTGGCGGCCGTGGCCGACTGGCGCTGGCTGATCGATCGGGACGATTCCCCTTGGTACCCATCCATGACCCTCTTCCGGCAAACGACGGCCGGCGATTGGGCCGGTGTCTTCGATCGTATGGCCCGCAATCTCAGGCTGCAATCCGTCATCCGATGAGTCGGAAGCTCCGCCTAAGATCGGCGATCAAATATACTATACTTTCTTAGTGGAACCTGTCGATGGGCCGACCAACCACCGACCCGATTCGAGGATAACACCCGAAGTATCGTGTCTCATCGTGGTCGTCTCGATTGACCAGCAGACAGGTCTGATTTCGTCGGCCAGGAATCCGGAACCCTGCGACTCCCTTCGTCGCTTTGTCGATCCTGACGTACTATAGTTTAGATTGGCGGAGGTCCGTCAAAGGAGAAATCCCTAGCGGAATCGGGGACCGGCATCCGGGGACTGCGGTCGAGTCGGTTGTGTAACCGAGCGGTTCCGATGGGTCGGATCCGCAAGGCAGAGGAGTAAAGGAGATGGGTTATAACTCTTGACCTTGACGTGACTTGGATTAAGTCGGGGCGACCGGATTTGAACCGGTGACCTCTAGCACCCCAAGCTAGCGCGCTAATCCAAACTGCGCTACGCCCCGAACACTTGCCAGGATAACCCGGACGATGCGACGCCGTCTATGCCTGGTCGCTCGAAGATTGTAAAATCCGGCCGAAATCTGTCAATCCAAAGGTTATGGGGAAAAGAGCCGTGCATTTCGCAGACCGCCTGTTCGCCGCCGTGCGCCGAGTCGGCAACCCGGTCGTCGTCGGGATCGACCCGAGGCCCGAGGAGTTGCCGCCCGGGTTTCTCGAACAGTTCCCGGAGGATCGCGAGGGCCTCGCCAAGGCGCTCCAGCGTTTCGGCGAGGAGGTGCTCGACGTCGTGGCGCCGCTGGTTCCCGCCGTCAAGTTCCAGTCGGCCTTCTACGAGGCCTATGGACCGCCCGGAGTCGCTGCCCTGCACGCGAGCGCCGAATCCGCCCACGCCAAGGGGCTGATCGTGATCGTCAACGGCAAGCGCAACGACATCGGCTCGACGGCCGAGGCTTACGCGCGCGGCTATCTCGGCAAGGTCCCGGTCGCCGGCCGCTACGAACGCTCCTGGAGCCGCGGATGCACTGACCGTGAACCCCTATCTCGGCTCCGATGGTGTGCTGCCCTTCGTCAAGGTCGCCGCCCGGGAGCAGAAGGGGGTGTTCGTCCTGGTCCGTACCAGCAATGCCTCGGCCGGGGAGTTCCAGGACCTGGTCTCCCAGGGGCGACCCCTCTATCAACATGTGGCCGATCGACTCGTCCAGTGGGCGGCTTCGTATGTGGGCGAATCCGGCTATAGCCTCGTCGGGGCGGTCGTCGGGGCGACCTACCCGGGCCAGCTCGCCGAGTTGCGCGGCACCCTGGCGGGAATCCCGATGCTCATCCCGGGGTACGGCACCCAGGGAGGCACGTCGCGCGATGTCGCCTCGGCGTTCGATGAGGACGGACTGGGGGCGTTGATCAATAATTCGAGGGGGATCACCCACGCCTTCGAGCGGCCCGCCTATCGTGCACGGTTCGCCGACCGATGGCAATCGGCCATCGAGCAGGCCGTCCGCGAAATGATCGACGACCTAGCCGCGAATACCAACGCCGGAAAGCTCCGCGAGGCCTCGACCGTGCCGAGTTGAGACGTCGCTCGCGGCGGCCTCGGGAGGCGAGATGCGGCGGTCTCGCGACCGCTTCCCTCAGAATTCGGGCAGGCTTCCCCGTTTCACGGCGCGGTGGACCAGGAAGGCCCCCGTCCCGAACATCGAGAAGGGGACGGCCAGCATGAACATGACGCTCCAGTTGTAGCCACTCGAAAGGTTCTCGGCATCACCCGACTGGAGGCTGACCGCTTCCTTGCAATTCGGGCAGGCCAACGCCCGATTCGGGCCGTGAATCATCGCAAGGACGACGAGGGCGATACCCAGTAGCCGGCTCGTTGTGGTCCATTTCATCGTTCAGAGCCTCATCGGCCGCCGTGATTGATGCCCGAGGGCCGCGACCGCTCGGGAGAACGTTCTTCAATCGTAAGACTTTAGGAAATATAGCCCTGGTTTGGACGGATCGTCAAGCCCGCTAGCCGCCCGGACGCCCCGACACTTCGCCTACAGGACGCCGACCCCACGACGCTGGAACGGGAGCTGCTTCACCCGGAATGGCGGCGATTTGAGGCGGACGCGGACGTCGCCGAACTGGCCGAGGCCCGAAATCGTCCCGAGGTCCGTCTGTCCGCTGCTCTTCTTGCGGACCTTGATCGAGCCGGTGAGGGTCGTGTGGTGCGGGACCATGCCGACGATATCGAGGAGGACTCCCTCGCCGGACGCGTCGCGAATCTGCTCGAGGTAGCCCGCTCCCTTGAGGCGCAAGGTGACCAGGTTCCCCGAGTTATCCACGTATTGCAGCCGGGTGCCCTGGGCGAACGAGGCGACATAGTTCGAGCCGGGTGCTCCGGAGCCGTTGCCGCTGAGGAGATTGCCGGCAAGGTCGCGGATCGCCGATGCGCCGGTCCCGTCGATCTGGATCCGGTCGTACACGCCGGAGGGCAGGGGGGACGCCGGCACCACCGTGACCGCGAACGACGACGGATTATAGCGGATCGAGGCGATCGCGACGGCCGTGCCGGTGGCAAGGTTCACGAGGTGGTAGCTGGCCGGGTCGGTGGCATAGGTCGGGTCGAGCGGGGCCGAAAAGGTCAGCGTCACGTCCGAGATCGCTCGCGACGTGCCGGCCCACGTGAGGCCGGTGACTTGCGGCGGGGTCACGTCGGGGTCGGAGTCGATGATCTGCAAGGTCGATGTCGTCAGACCGCCCAGGACGGCCCCTCCCGTCGGGCCGACGAGCACGACGTTCACCAGATCGTTGTGGTTCTCGTAGATATTATTGAGCACGGAGATGGGGATCGAGGCCGACGATTGGCCGGGACCAAGGGTGATCGTCCCGGACGTCTGGACATAGTTGACGCCGGGCGTCGCATCGACGGCGACCGTATTGTAATGGATCGTGATCGAGCCCTTCGTCCCATAGAGTCGAACGACCGGGATCTCGGCGACGCCGGCGACATTGCTGACCGAGACGTTCGCGGCGCCGAACTGGACCGTGCCGGCGGATTCCTGCACCACGGCGGTCGCGCTGGCGGAGGCACCTTGCGCATCGAGGTTGTACTGCGCGTCGGAGAGCGAGGCCGACTGGGTGAACTCCCCCGCCGCCGTCGCCATCGCGAACTCCAGGAAAGTCGCGACGGCACCGGGATTCATGGAACCGATCCGGGCCATGGACTGGCCCGCGACCAGGGTGGCGGTCCCCTGGCTGAGCGTCGAAGGGCCGTAAACGAGGCCATTCACGACCGGGAGCATGAGGGAAACGTCGGTCGCCGGGGTCGTACCGAGGTTGCTCACCGTCGCCGTGAAGGTGAACATCTGGCCGCTCTGGATCGTTCCGGGGGTCGCGGTGAGGGTCACCGCGAGCATGACCGACGGGAAGACCGGTACGGTCAAGGATGCCTGGGCCTGGCCGGAGTCGGGGTCGGCCTGATTGCCCGCGACCGTCGCCGAGAGCGCCATCGAACCGTCGGCGGCCGCGGCGGGAGTCGGCCGGACGACGATGGTGATCGTCGCCGAACCCCCCGCGGCCAGCGAGCCCAGGTCCGCGGTGATGGTGCCGTCCGGCTCGGTCGGGGGGACGCCAAGGCTCGACGACGCCGATACGAACTCCACGTCCGGCGGCAAAGTGGACGTCGCGGTCACGCCCGTGGCACCCGAGGGGCCCGGGTTCGTGACGACGAGGGTGTACGTCCAGTCGGTCTGGGCGACGGCCGGTCCGGATCCGGGCGTGATGGCGACCGTCAGATTGGTCGCCGGCGCGACGTCCATCGTCACCTGGGCCGCGTTGTTCGACGGGTCGGGATCGATGTTCTCGCCCTGGACCGCGAAGCCGGCCGTCAACGGGCCGGTGTCGGTCGCTCCCGGGGTGGCCACCACGGTGATCGTCGCCGTCGCGTTCGCGGGGAGCAGCCCCAGGTCGTCCGTCAGCAGTCCCTGATTGACGGTCGGGTCGGCGCCTAGCGTCGAGGTCTCCGACACGACGGCCATCCCCGGAGGCAGTGCGCCCGATAGGACTGCGTCGGGCTCGTCGGCCGGGCCCAGATTGCTCAAGGTGATCGTATAAGTGATCGGCAGGCCGACATAGGGTGTACCGCCCGTGGCCTGCGCCGTCGCGACGACCGCCAGGTCGCTCACGCTCTGGACCTCGACATTCAGCGTCGCGACGTTGTTGGATGGGTCCGGATCGGGCTGATCACCGGAGACCGAAGCCGAGTCGGTCAGGGTCGTACCCGGGGACGCGGTCGGATCCACGACGATCGTGAGATTGGCCGAATCCCCGACACCCAGCGTGCCGAACGTCACGCTGACGACGCCATCGGACTGGGTGACGATCGCATCCTGGTCGGCCGAGGCGGAGACGAAGCTCGCCCCGGCGGGCAGGGTGTCGAGTAGGGCGACGTTGGTCGCGGCCATCGGGCCATTGTTCGTCGCCGTCACGACATACTGGAAGTCCTGGCCGATCCCGGCGACATCCACCGAAGATGCGATCTGGACTGCGAGATCGGTCGCCGCATCGATCTCGGTCGTCACGCTCGCGGTGTTGTCCGAGGGATCCGGATCGATGACATTTCCGGAGATCGTCGCCGTCTCCGTCAGGTTGCCGACGACGAGGGACTGGAGGACCACGGTCACCGTCACCGGGGAGTTCACGGGCAGATTGCCCAGGTCGGCGACGACCTGGCCGTCCGAATCCAACAGCGGCCCGGCCCCGTCGCTCGCCGAGACGAACGACGCACCCGATGCTACCGGCAGGGTGACGACCACGGCCTGCGCAGGATTGGGTCCCAGGTTGTCCACCGTGATCGTATAGGTCAGGTCTCCGCCCGCCAGGGCGGGGGCCGGGCCCTCGGCGATCGCGACGGACAGGTCGGCCGCGGGCAGGACGGTCGTGGTGATCGTCGCGGATTCGGACGACGAGTCCGGGTCCGACTCCTGGCTGGTCACGGTCGCGGTGTCGACCATTGTGCCGACCGACCCGGCGCCGGTCTGGACCACGATCGTCACGCTGGCGGAGGCCCCCGCGGCGATCTTCCCCAGGTCGATCGAGATCGTGCCGCCGGCGGATTGCGGTGACACGATCCCCTGGCTGGTCGTGATCGAGGTCACGACGACGCCGGCGGGCAACTGATCGGTCAGGACCACGTTGTGGGCGTCGAGGTATCCCAGGTTGGCGACGGTCAGCGCATACGTCACGAGGCCGCCGGACTGCACCGGGTCGGGCGTGGCGGAGCCCGTCACCGTGAGGTTGATCTGGCCCAGCACCGAGACGTCGGTCGAGAACTCCGAGGTGTCGTTGGCGCCGCTGGTGGCCGTGGCGGAGATGTAGGAGCCCGCCACCGTGCCCTTGGGCAACTTCTCTTCGAAGGTGCCGTTGCCGTTCGCGTCGGTCGTGACCGTCGTCGCCCCGATCATCACCTTCCCCTGGCCGTGGCCGGAAGGGTCCTCGGTCGGGCTGGAGAAGAACTGGACGAGATAGGAATTGTTCGGGCTCTCATAGAGAGACCCATCGATCGTCGTCTCGGTCGCGTCGCTCTGGGCGATCGCGAGCGTCGGGTAATTCTGATAGTCATTCGGCCCGACGGTGCCGGGTGCGTGGTTGGGCGTCGGTCCGCTGCCCAGGTTGATCCCCAATCCGGCGTTGGCGTAGATCGAGTTCGACAGGATCAGGTCGCGGTTGACGTCCCCCACCAGCTCGACCCCGGCCCCGACATTGCCGGTCCCGTTGAACTCGATGACGTTCCCCGCGCCAACGGCACTCCCCCCGATCGTGTTCGAGGACGACCCCAGGCTGATCCCATTCATCAGATTGCCCAGGTCGAGCTGTCCGGTCGAGTCGGTCCCGATGTCGTCCCCGGACACACGGAGCCCCGTGGTCTGGCCGGACGTCCGGATTCCGTTGCCGAGGTTGGACGCGATGACGTCGGCATCGCCGAACTCGGCGCCGCCGATCACCGTGCCGGGGGCATCCTCGAGCTGGATGCCATCGCCGGCGTTGCCGAGGGGAGTCTTGCCGTCCTCGGCCAGGCCGATCGTATTATTCTGGATCTGCGTGCCGGTCGACTGGGCCGTGATGATGATGCCCGCGCCAAGGTTTCCCGAGATCACGTTGCCGAAGCCTTGCCCCGGCACGCCGACCAGGTTGTTCGAAGAGCCCTCGATCGCGATCCCGCTGAGCGTGTTCCCCAGCGGACGGGTGCCGTCGGCCGTGGTCCCGATCCGGTTGCCGACGATCATGTTGGCCGACGAACCGGCCCCCTGGGCCTCGATCAGGATGCCATTGCCCGAGTTGCCCGAGATCACGTTGCCGGCCCCTCCCGAGCCGGAACCGATCGTATTGAGCGACGAGCCGAGGATGGCGAGCCCCTGGCCGTTGGGGAGCGACTCGGTGCCGCCCGGGGTCACGCCGAGGTAGTTGCCGTTGACGACGTTGCCGCTCCCGAAATCCAGCTCGATGGCCGCATTCGAGAAGCCGACGATCGCCAGGCCCTGGATCGTGCTGCCGCCCCCCGCGAGGATCAGCCCGGTATTCCCCGTCCCCGACAGGCCCGAGCCATCGAGCTCGACGACGGGGGCGCCCTGGTATCCCGGCTCCGTCGTGCCGTCGATCATCACCGAGTTGGTCAGCGCCGGCAGGGGGAGCTCAAGGAGATCGTCGCGGGGCCCGAAGCCGGAATCCTGAAGTCGATCGTGTCGGTTGTCGCGTCGGCGTTCGCCTGGAGGATGGCCCACCGGAGCGAGTTCGGATTGGTATCGTCGTTGGTGTTGGTCACCCAGAGTGTCGAAAGGAGCTGTCGGCGCTCCATGATCTCGCAGCGCAAGTGGGCCGACTTCCGACGATCCCGGCCGCGCCGCGATTGTGAGGTCCGCCTGTTGTCCATCATAGAATGATGTCCACTCTCGCCAATCCACCAAGGATACAGAACCACTCTTGCCGCTGTGCCCAGTTGCTATAAAATCAAGTTTGTGCCCGCGACGATCGGGCTCTTAACAGAGCTTTACCTTCTGGATACGCTCATCCAAAGTGTTGGTTCGACGCAGGCGAAGCCCCCGGGAGGATTCGCTCGTTCTGGGCGCTCATGACATCGCCCTGGCGTGTATTCGATCCAGAGCAGTCGAAGGGCCTGGAGTCCGAATCAGTACGGATATTGTCCCACGATCCTCAGACTCATGTCAAGGGATTCGCCACCCCGGTTTGCGTGATTGGGTGGGGCCACAGGATCACGGACGTCTTTCGGAGATCGATCCGATGCGCCGGTGAAGTTGTCGTTTCGGCGGGATTCCATGGTTTGTGATGGGGCGACGAGTCCGAGAGCTGTCATTGATTCACGAAGGACGAGCTGCGAGGATAATGGATCGCCTGTCGCGTACGATTGCGCTCATCTGCGCCATCATGCACAAGTTGCTCGTGTCCTCATCACCGATCACCGGGGCGGGAAACGAGTTCGGCGCCGGTCTTGAAAGAGATAGGTCCACTCATGAACGGCCTTTCGCCTCGGTCAATACCGCCATCCGGCTCGGGTTTCGGACGGGCGACGGTGGGGAGTCGCCGCGTGCAATCGCGTCCCCTATATAATAGAATGCCACAGCTTTGCAAAAACGTTAACGCACCTCGGACGGATTTACGCGGATTGTCGCCCGAAGTCTACGCGGCACTGATAGATGGGGAAATAGAAAAAATGTGATTTTTCCGCGCGGTCTTGCAAGTTCTTCGGGGAATTCTCGTTGCCTGTGCCGGGAATGTGCCGCTTATGAGGCAAGTCCCGGCGCGACACGTTCGCGGGAATTCGCCGGCCGGCCTGCTCCCTCGAATCAGGCCAGGAACGGGCGGATCGTGGCCCGCCCCGTGACCCCACGGCCCCAGCTCGGGATGCCGAGCTTGGAGGATACCGGCCATCGGCATCGAGCATACGGCGATTTCTGAGCGTTGCATAGACGCCGGTTATTCGCGGGCGATCCATGGATCATCAAATCCGGAAAGGCGATTCCGACGGCCTCGACACGACGTTCGATCCATTTCCCGGGTGTTGACGCGGGATAAGGGGTGAGCCATTGGCCAGGGTTGGCCGGAAAGCTCGCATGCCCCGCTTTATTCAAATGAGAAGACCGGGATGTAAATCCCGGCCTGCTCGGACGTCACTGAGTTAAGGGATTGGCGGATCAGATCAAAAATCGATTCTGGTCGTCCAAATCGTCGCCTCTGATCACCATCTCATCTCAAGACGCGAACACCCGAGGCTACGCCGGTCGGGACTGCCGGTGAGGAGGGGGCATCGATCGTCCGGGAGGCGGTGGCCACCGCGAGTTGATCGACGACCGTCTCCACTCCCCGCGTATCACGAGCGAGCGTCACCGCCTTTTCCTTATCGGACGCGGTGGGCACTTGCCCCGTCAACACGACCCTTCCGCCTTCCTCGACCTCGACGACGATCGCCTCGGCGGCCAGCCGCTTGTCCTGCCATAGGCGATTCTCGACCTGTCGCCCGAGGCCGAGATTGCGGACCGAGGAGTGGTCGTTCGTCAAGCATTCCTTGATCGTGGCCACCGTGTAGCGGTAGCTGCGAACGAACGTCCCTCGGGCACCCCGCATGCCGCCGAGGACGCCCTCGTCCTCGCCGTAGCGGTCGGTCCCACCGCCTGCCCATACCCCCGCGAGCACGCCCAGCATCATCCCGCCGAGAGCCCATCGGGTCCTCGACAGGAAACCCTTCAAGGCTGCCGCCCTCGGCCTGGCAACTTCGGCTCGTCGATCGTTAACGCTCATCTGATCTCCCGTCTATGCTTGAGTCGTCTCGGGGTGCGCTCCCACCCCATCAGGGTGGCGTAGCTGAAAAATCCGGCATCGTGATGAAACGTCGGCTCGATCGCCCCAGGGCAGATGTCGAGCTAATGCTACCGTCATTCATTCATGGGCCCGAATCGTGTCGAGCAGGGTTCGATGATGGGAAATCCGGTCGGTTCCTGAAAATTCCTCCCCGGGCAGCTTCGACTCAAGGCCCATACACGAGACCGGACCTCGGACACCGAGTCCATCCCTGTCGCCCGCATCGGATCGAGGGATCGGATTCGCGCGATTCCCCTCACTCCGGCTCGGGAGTTTCGTGGGCGACCGACAGCCCAGGATAGCCGGCAGGTTGCTTATTTTCTCCGGCTGGACGTGTTATGAACTCCGGTCTTCTGTCGCCGGCCTCTGCGAGGCCGGGGAGGGCGATCCGGGGTCACAGACACCTGCTACAGCCAGGAATGCGTCGGTTGAAGCCCCTGGCGCGTCCCAGGTCACCCGGCCAGCAGGAATCCGAGCGAATTCGGCCTAGCGTGGTCAATCTTTTATCATGTGTTCTTTAATCATGCTTTCCATCTGGGCGCGGGTGACCTCCTCGAAGGTGGCCGTCCCATTCACTGCGCTGGTCTTGGGGTCCGGCCTGGGATCATCGGCGGCGGCCGAGCACCAGAAGATCCTCGCGCGGCCGTCGATCTTCTGCTTGAAGACGACCTTCCCGCCCCTCGGGATGATGATGAGGACGAGGGCGTGACCGTCGATCTTGCCGTTGAATGTCAGGTCCTGGGCCTCCAGGAGGACCTTCGCGTCGCCATCGATCTTGGAGCCCTCATCGAACGTCCGGTTGGGAGCCGTATAGAAATCGACCTTCGCGGCGTTCCGGATCATGACCCTCGCGTCACCGTCGACGCTCTCCATGAAGTTGTAGGCCCCTCCGGGAGAGGATCTCTTGGTCTCGGAATGTCCTTTGAGCGCCTTGAAGTCTTCCGCATGGATGGAGCCACTATTCACCCAGGCCATGGCCATGAAGGCGATGGAGGCGGGGGCGAAAAAGCCCTTGTTGGATCGGTCCCTGGTCATGAATGGCTCCTCGACGAGAGTGATTGATCGATCCTTCCCACGTAAGTGGCCGCGACCTTACGCTTTTGTCGAGTTCCTCGCCACCCTGGAATTATCTGGGCGACAAAGAGGTGAAGTGGACCCCAAAGTCTAGATCAATGAACCCGATTTCTTAGTTACTGTCCCGGCCTTCCTCGGCTTATCTTGAGCTTCTCCCGGCCTCCTGATGGACCCGGGCTGGCGTCCTGTCGTCGATCTTCGCCGCTTGCGATGGACTGGGAACCCAAAGGAGACATTCCTGATCCTCCCGGAAGGATGGATAATCTGGGACACTTCATACCTCCTTGATCCATCCTCCTGTCTGGCGGCTGCATGCCTCGTACCGCACGCGCCTGCTCGGCTGGCTACGCCTATCACGTCCTCAACCGCGGCAACGCTCGCGCCACAGTATTTCACAAACCGGCTGACTACGTCGCGTTCGTCGAGATCATGGCCGAGGCTTCCCTTCGCACTTGCATGCGAATCCTCGCCTGTTGCCTGATGCCCAGCCACGTTCACCTGACACTCTGGCCCCGCGAGGACGGCGACGTCAGCCGCTGGATGCATCGGCTCATGACCACTCAGGTGCGCCGCTACTCGCGCCGACTATTCACTCGAGCGGACATATCTGGCAGGGCCGGTTCGAGGCGTTCCCGATCGAGGAGGACGAGCATCTGGTGAAGGTCCTGCGGTACATCGAGCGCAACCCCTTGCGAGCCGGGTTGGTCGACCGAGCCGAGGCGTGGTCGTGGTCGAGCCTGCGGTGGCTGGCGATCCCCGAACAGGCCCCGGTGCGGCTGGAGGCGGGTCCGGCCCGCGCGGCAGGGAGTGGGTCGAGGGCGTCAACGCGGCGATGACGGAGGCCGAGCTCGATCGGGTCCGTGAGTGCGTCCGACGCGACCGGCCGTTCGGGTCGGCGGATTGGACGAAGGTGACCGCCCGAGACTTGGGGCTGGAATCCAGTCTTCGGCCCTGCGGGCGACCCCGGGCAAAGGCACGATCACATCCGACGGGAAGGCCCCCGATTGAGGTTCGCGAGCAAGCTCGTGAGTTTCGCATGGTCTGGTGAACCTCGATAGGGCGTCGTTGTCTAGCCTTCGCAATTTGACTAATTGCTCAGGCTGCGTCGAGATTCAGCGATGCCCCTGTTTTTGCCGTCGTTGTCTAGCTTTCTCAAGCTAACCAAATTGACCAGACTGTTAATATCCCCATTCTCCTGTCTGCGTCGAGATTCAGTGATCCACATTCTCCTGTCTTGAGTTGCATGAATGTAAATTTGTATGTACATTTCTTATGGGAGGGGGCGGCGGTAACGCCGCCCCCTTACCCGACCCCCGTCCTCTCATGCTACTAAAGGCTGTAACGAGCCTCATGTCTTAACCTTGGCGAGACCGCCAGCCGTTCTTTGACCTCTGGAGTGAACGTAGCCCTCAGTGTGTCAAGCCGGCTTAGAAAGGCCGCTCCTTCCAATGCATCAGCACCCTCAAAGCTCAATCCTTCATCACACACGTCGTTCTCGGACACACAAATTCCGCGAAAATCGAGCCCGACGAGTCCGGCGAGGTGTGGCGAACTCGCGAGTGTCTTGGCGATCTCGTCTGAACTCAAGGAATGGATTGGTCCATTGATTTCTCGCAAATTCGCAAAGCATGGCGAGGAGGCCACAATCGGGAAGAAATTAGCCACCGGGACTTCAACTGATAGGCGTTCCAAGTTCAGGAAAATCGAGCGCCCCAGAGACTCGGCCGATTCTTCGAATCGCATGGGTAGCTGCAGCTCGCGGACGGTTGAAAGCGATCGAGCCTTGACGAGAGTCTCAACTCCTTTCGGAGTCAGAGGGACGCGCATGTTGAGCTCGATGAGCTTATTTGCGTTCGTGGCCAGCGCCGCGGCGGCGGCATCATATTCTTGACAATCCAGGCCCGGCCTGAATACAATTAAATGTGTTATCTTGTTAATAATATTATACTTTGATACCGCATCGCACCCATCAGCTTCAATCTGGATGATGAGCGCCTCAAGCTCGGAAAGGGCGTCGGCATTGGCGAGCATTACAGCCCCTCTGCGGCTGATCTCAGTAGGCCAGAGCGAGAGGCTGCGGAGGCGGAAACGGGCTTCCGACAAGTATCTCGCTTCATCATCCTCAAGCGAGAGCCCGTGTATCCTCAGATCCTTGAGGCGATGGAGCCCCGTGCTTCGCGCCATGGATGTGATGGTTTCGGATGCCGAGCAGGGAGCTTGCTCAGGGGCCGCGTCAAGAGACAGACTTTCAAGTCGCCCGGAAGAGATTGACGCAAGGGCCCTCGCCACCCCTTGATCAGCGTCGAGGTTAGTGGGCCAAGAGATTTTCAGGACGAGCAGATCGCGGGCGCGGGCAGACTTCGAAAGCACCTCCAATTGATCGAGGCCATCGATATTTTCATTACCTCCTGATTAGTTCTACAGCGGAACGAATTTTTCGCCCTGATACCCATGCTTAAGCATCCACGATTTCATGTGTGAATTCCTGGCGATCCGGTTGCGATTGATATGATAGTTCACCAACTCAATCGCCGCTTCCACGCTCAGGGTCGGCCTCCCGATCGCACTCCACATCAGTCGGACGACCCGATCCAGCGTCAGCTCCGGCGTCTTTTTTTGCAGATCCCGCCGGGTCAGCGTGATGAACAGGTGAGCCAGAGCCACCAGACTCATGTGATGGTGCCAGCCGGTCCACGACCGCGTCTCGGACTGCGCCATCCCCAGATAGCCCTTGCTGTCTTCGAAGAACTCCTCGACCTTGTGCCGCTTGCAAGCCACTCGGGCCAGGACTTCCAGCGGGGTCGTCGCCTCCGCGTTGCTGACGTAGTACTTGATCTCGGGCTTCTCGTCCAACGACCGTCGGGCCAACAGCCAGATCGGTCTCCCCGCCTCGCCGTGGCGCACGGCCCACACCCGCACCGCCGCGAACTCGTACCAGAGCGGACCACGGGCTCCCTCGCCCACATACAGTCGCCGCCAAGTCGTCTCCTCCCAGGAGGCGACGACCTCCTTGACCGACTTGACCGAGTCCCGGCTCGGCTTGGTCGGCACCCGGCCCTTGCCCGCGTAGGGCGGGATGCACCCGGCCGGGTCCTCCGTCCAGACGCTGGTGTTGACCGGGACCTCGACCACGTATCGCTTCCCCAACGTCTCCAGCTCGTCGAGGAAGTCGCCGTTGCGGCCGTACTCCTCGTCGGCCGTGATCCAGTCGAGAGCGACCAGGCCCGCGATCTCCGTGCGCCGGATCATCGCCCCGGCGATCTCGGGCTTGGTCTGGAAGGCGATCGTCTCGGGGATATGCGCCTTGGCCCGGCGTTCCCGGCACGCCTCGTTGTCCTCGCACCACGATTCCGGCAGGTACAATTGATGATCCACCAGCGCCGAGCCATCGGATGCCACGGCGACCAGATAGACCCCGACCTGGCAGTTGTCTTCCTTGCCCAGCCGACCGTTGTATTGCCGAGCCACGCCGGCACTGTGATCCCCCTTCTTGGCGAAGCCGCTCTCGTTGACCACGCCGACGATGCCCACGGCATCGGCCGTCGCGGTGGGGGCCAACTCCTCGGTGAAGACCTCCTGGATCTCGGCCTGGATGTCGTCGTGATCCCAGGGGGCGGCGTTGATGAACTTCTGCAAGGCCGAGACCCGGCCATCGCCCACGTGCAGGGCGATGGGTTCGACGCTCTTGCGCTCGGGGCAGATCATCAGCCCCTTCACATAGACGTAGGCATGGTCCTGGGCCCCGTCCTTGCCGAAGAGGGGAGCGAACCGGTGGTGAAACTGGGTCAGCCGCTCGGCCGCGGCGCACGTCCTCCGGGGTCATGGAGTCCACCTCCTGACTGCGGCGTGATCGGATGACGTACCGGTTCGTCGGTCAAGCGCTACCCTTTCGATTGTAACGAGTCTGCGGGCTGTGCCAAAATACCTTCCGCTGTAGAAGTAGCGACAATTAGGATTCCCTGCTGACGACAATTAGAATTTTCGTCTTCGGAGATAGTGTACAAGCCCTCTTTTAGTGATAGTGTACAAGTCCCCTCGGCTTACCTCTGCTATCCGTTCGCCCTCGACGGTCCGACGTCCTTGCCCTCGCTCATCCCTCCTTGCTTGGATTCGTGGGTTCCGTCGGTGACTGACGCGACTTCTTGGCCTGCTCCGCCCGGTAGCTGGGAATATTCAGTTCCAGGATCACGCTGTGATGCACCAGGCGGTCGATCGCCGCGGCCGTCGTCATCGGGTCCTTGAAGATCGACTCCCAGCCCGAGAACGGCTGGTTGCTCGTCAGGATCACACTCCCGCGCTCGTACCGCTCCGCCAGCAGGGTGAAGAGTACCTCCATCTCTTCCCGGCTGTACTGGACGTATCCGATATCGTCAAGGATCAGCACCTCATATCGGGAAATCTTCTTGAGAAATCCCCGCAGCTTCAGGTCCCTCTTGGCCCCGAACAGATCCTGAACCATCAGGCCGCAGGTCGCGAACGTCACCTTCCTTCCGGATCGGATCAACTCCTGGCCGATCGCGCAGGCCACATGCGTCTTGACTCAACCATCGTGGTGCTCCTTTGGGAACGAGACCTGCGACGCTTTGCCGCCGATTTCCACGGCCGGAAAAACAATCAATCTTCGGACGATTGTCATAGTCAATGGTAGGTGTATTCGATCGCTCGGTGACCGAGCCAGGGGATGGGGGGCGATTCGTTACCGAGAGCGGCCTCGCGGAGGATCGGGTTATGACTGCGACGGTCGAAGACGACGACGAGTCGGTCGTGTTCGATCGTCACGGTGCCGGCGGTCTGGATGAACCGCCGGAAGAGTTGTTTCGGGTCGGCTCTCTCGAACCCTTTCAATCGCGATGCCAGCCAGCGGTAACATCCGTTGGCGATCACGGTCAGGGTGGCGTCGAGGTTGACCTTGAGCCGCACCTCGCTGGCCAGGCAATTGAGGTGGAAGAAGTTCACGCGGACGCCCAGTCCCCCCTCGATCCGATTGCGGCCGGCGTAGCGGATGATCAACTCGCGCGGGCTCTCCTCGAAGTCGTTGGAGAGAAAGAGCGTAGGGCGATCTCGGCCCAGGCCGGTCACGGCGATCTGGCGGATCGTGCCTTCGTAGCCGCGCAATCGCACAAGTCCCACGAGGTAGCGAATCTGCGTATGACGGCGTTTGGGGACATCGATCACGGCCCCTTTCCAGTCGGAAGCGGGTCGCTTCTGCAGGCGACGGAGGATGGCGGCTCCCCGTCGGCGGATGGTGACGAAATGGATCTCGCGTCGATTGACGCGCGAGAGTTCGGCGTAGTTGACGACCTTGCTGTCGAAGTAGAGCCACTTGGGGTCCGTGCCGGTCTCCTCGTGCCAGAACTCGACGAACCGCATCAGTTCGCCGTGCTGATCGTTGCGGGTCAGGTCGGCGTTGGAGTAACACAAGCAGCGGCTGTCCTGTTCGAGCGCGAAGGACGTCAGCACACTCGGCCCGGCTTTGCCTTGGAGCGGGAGGTCATGGCGGCCGAGGGCTTCGGGGTCGCCGCGGAATGGGATCGGGTGGAAATCGAGCGAGAATCCATCGGGTTCGGGAAAGATCACCGGGGCGAGAGCCTTGACCCATCCCTGCAACAGTCCCCGTTGCTGGTCGCGGATGATCCGGTAAGAGTAGGCGGTGGCGAACGATTTCTTGGGCAGGACGTTGAGGCCGGCGAACAAGCCGAGGACCTCGTCGGTGTTGAAGTCGTCGATATGGCTACGTCGCTCATTGAGGTCGAGAAAGGGTCGAAGCGGCCCTCGGTATGGCACGGTCCTCGAAAACCGGGGAGAAATGCAGGAAACCCATCGGAAGAGTCGCGAGACTGAGAATGTTGATACCTAGCCGACCTAGCCGATTCTGGCCGAAAAAACAATCAACAGTGTGATGGCCCAGAGCGGAAAAACCCCGAGAAATCAGGGGCCCTTTGCCCGCAGAGATTGATTATTTTCCCGGCCGTGGAAATCGGCGTTGAACTCCGACTGCTTGAGGAGCAGGTCCTCGCTGACGCCGGTGTGGAACGTCTTGACGGCATTGATCGCCAGCGCGAATCGGGCTTGAGTTACGGCGTTGGCGGCCCGGAGCTCGGCGATCGCCCGCCCTCGCATCGCAAGGATAATCCCGAGGCCGGCGAACGCGACGAGGGCCGCTGCCGTCGCCGTCATGACGAATGTCCGATGCCTCCGCATCCAACGCAACGCACGTCGAGAAAGCGGCTCGCTCCAGGCATCCACCGGCTCGCCCGCGATCCAACGCTCCACGTCGTCGGCCAGGGCCCGGGCCGAGACGTAGCGATCTCGGTGCTCCGCGCTCATCGCCTTGAGACAGATCGCTTCCAGTGCCCCGTCGATGTCGGAATTTGACCGGGCGAACCCGCGACGCGGCACTTGCATGGCTCCTCCCTCGACAGGCGGCCGTCCGGTGAGGAGGCAGTGCAGGGTGGCTCCCAGACTGTAGACATCGGAGCATGGGGAGAGATTCTCGAGGTCGCCTCGAGCCTGCTCGGGGCTCATGTACCGCGGCGTCCCCAACGCCCTGCCGGGCAGGGTCTGATCCGACCCGATAGCCGAGTCAACCGCCAGCGGCCAGGGGTCATCCGTCAGGGCCGCGTCGGTTCGGCCTTTCGCCTTGGCCAGTCCCCAGTCGACCACGAGCGTCTCGCCATGCTTGCCGACGATGATGTTATTCGGCTTGATGTCCCGGTGCAGGACGCCGCGGCTGTGGGCGAACTCGATGGCGTTGCAGACATCGAGGTAGCACCGCAACAGCTTGCGCAGCTCGAGCGACCGCCGGGCGGGATCGGAATTCAGACCTTCGTCATGGAACCGGTCGATGGTGTCCTTGAGGGTGTCGCCGTGGATCAATCGCATGGCGTAGTAGAGGCGGCCTCCGGCATCGGTGCCCAGGCCGTAGATCGGTACGATCCCCGGATGCTCCAGGCCGCCCGTGATCACGGCCTCGCGATGGAACCGGGCGCGGCTCATCGGGTCACCGGCGTTTGACGGGAGGATCTGCTTCAGAGCGACTTCGCGGTTCAGCTCCGAGTCGAGGGCGACGAAGACCTCGCCAAGTCCCCCCTTGGCATGCGGTTTGAGCACGAGGAATCGCTCTCCGCCGGACGCCCATGGGACCGCGGCCTCGCCTGGGTGATCCGCGCGGACGACCGTCCTGGTCTGCGACATCTCGGGATACTCGATCCGGTTCGGGCTGAGGTACGGCTCCCTGTCCTGCTCTCCCGCGTCGGGTGAGAACTCGGGAGCTCCGTCATCCTGGCCGATCTGTTCCGCCACCCTCCTGTCCAGATCCGCCGCCGCCTTGACGTCAAGCGCCCGAATCCGGACCAAGATCTCGGCCATCGTGAGGGCCTTATTCGAGGACCAGGCGCGGAAGGCCGCTACGAGTTGGTCGCTCCGGATCAGTCCCGCCTGCAAGGCGAGGAGCCCGAATGTGAGGTCGCGCGATGGATTCAGAGGGCTAGCCATGTATCGCCTCCCTCCCGCGGCGGCATTCGCATCGGAGCGGCACGAAGCTCCCGATCAACCTGCTTCAAGGGTGAGGCCACCACGGGACTCGGACTATCCTAAAGCATTCCGGGCCGCGATAGGAGGATCCTGTGGACATCGCAGACATTTGGCGCCAATGAATGATTGTGCGTTAGCGCGAAGGAAGCGGTGGGACGCGACCATCGAGAGTGATGGCAATGAGGACGATTCGGTTTTCCGCCCCTATGGGGCTAGGAGAGCTTTCGGGACAGACCCTCAGAACGACACGACGCGATAGGCTTCCTCCAGCGTCGTCGTTCCCTCCATGATCTTGTCGACCGCGGTATGCTTCAAGGTCTTCATGCCCAGGTCGACGGCGACCCGGCGGAGGACGTCGCGAGGGATCTGCTGGAAGACCAGGTCGCGCAGCTCCTCGCCCATGACCATGATCTCGAAGATGCCGGTCCGGCCCAGGTAGCCGGTCTGGAAGCAGGCCGGGCAGCCCAGCCCTCGATGCAGACGCAGGTCGTGGTGCTCGGCCGGGTCGAGCTCCAGGGCCATCACCTCTTTCTCGCTGGCCGTGTACGTCACCCGGCAATAGGGGCAGATCCGACGGATCAGCCGCTGCGAGACGATCGCCAGCAGGCTGCTCGAAGAGCTGGTAGCCCGGGATGCCGAAGTTGTACAGGTTGCTGATCGTGCTCGGCGCGTCGGAGCCGTGCAGCGTGCTGAAGACCAGGACGCCGGTGAGCGCGGCCCGGATGCCGATCCGCGCCGTCTCGTCGTCGCGGATCTCGCCGATCATGATGATGTCGGGGTCCTGGCGGAGCATCGCGCAGGCCCTCGCTGAATCCCATCTCCGGCGAGACCTGCGATTGGTTGACGCCGGGGAGGCGATGCTCGATCGGATCCTCGATCGTCATCACGTTCTTGAGCGGCGAATTGATCCGCTCCAGGCAGTTATACAGCGTCGAGGTCTTGCCGGCACCCACGGGGCCGGCGACCAGGACCGCACCGTACGGCTGCGCGATCAGCCGGTCGAGCGTCTCGGCCTGCTCGGCATTCATACCCAGGTGGGAGAACCCCTTGACGTCGGTGAGGACCTCGTGTATCCGGATGACGATCTTCTCGCCGAACGACGTCGGGAAGGTCGCCACGCGGAGGTCGCGCGGCCGGTTGTGATGCACGATCGTGATGCGTCCATCCTGCGAATGCCGGCGCTCGACGATGTTGAGATTCGAGATGATCTTGAGCCGGCTGATCACCGGAGTGGCCATCGCCGGATCCACGAAGAGGATGTCCTGGAGCTGGCCGTCGATCCGGTATCGGACGCGCAGGCCGTTCTCCTGCGGATCGAAATGGATGTCCGTCGCCTGGCAGTCGCACGCCCGGATCAGGATGTCGTTGACCAGGTCGGACAACGTCGCGGTGACGGCCTTTTCCTGGAGGTCTTTGCGGATGTCGCGATGATGCTGGGTGCGGTTGGGCGAGAGGGGCCCGGCGGCGACCGGCACCACGGCCGGCGTCGCCGCGGCCTGGCCGTTGTCGCCGAGCAGCGTGCTGAGCCGCTCGAACGCCAGTTGGTTGAGCAAGTCCGGGGAGATCAGGTTGAGCTCGAGGATCGACTGCCGCAAGTCGCGATTGCGCTCCTGGCCGTAGACCTGGGCGGCCCGCACCTGCTCGGTGGAGAGCAGGCCCTTCTTCAACAGGACGGTGATCAAGGCCTCCTCGGCCGGGGAGAAACCTTGGAACATGGCCTCCACGGCGGCCGCGACGCCGCCAGGGCTCGGGCCTCCCGGCGGGGGAAAAGACGGGGCAGGCGAAGTATCCACGATTCAGGTCTCCTCGGGATGCGACCCGGCGGCGGGTTCCCATCCGGCGAACCGAAAACCAATCATTAAAGCGGTGGATTGACGGACTTCATCCCAGAAAGGGCGGTCTCCGGCCGAAGCTCCGCGTATTGTTCCGTAAATCCCCATCAGTTGCCAAGATATTTTTCGCCGCCGACCCGGTTTTTCCCGCGACCAAAGACGAGCGGCCGGCATGAAGAATCCCCGAAGGATTCCCCAGGCCGGCCGGTTCGCGACGATAATCTTCGTGCCGCTCGATCGGGCCACGTGATCCGGAGGGTCAGGGGACCCGTCCGCGAGTCTGGTCACGTCTCCGGGAGGGAGAGGCTCCATCCGCGCCGAGGATCTTGACGGTCCGGACGCAGCCTCAAACTCCCCGAATCACGCGAGGCGATCGAGTCGTAGGGACACTACCAGGCCCGGAACTCGTCGAGCAGGCGGTCGAGGGCCAGCTCGAGCTTCTCGGGCGTCTCATAGGCCCCGGCCGCGATCTGCTGGCGGATCTCTTCGACCCGCTCATACCGGATCTCGGGCAATTGACTGATCCCGTCGAGCATCTGTCCCAGCGGGGAGATCTCGACATGGTCGCGCGGTGCACCGGCGTGCACTGTTTGACCGGCTTCCACACTCAATGCAGCCAGTCGAGGGTAAATGGGTTGAGGGCCTTGAGTACCCCCAGCGCCGATAATTTCCATGTGCGCCTCCCAATCGGGTGCTTGGGCCGACAGCTCCGCCATCGGCAGAACCACGTGATGTTAGACTCGGTACCCACGGAAGCCCGGTTGAGTTCGGTTCCCCTGTCTTCCAGCGGAACTCGTCCACGATCCGGCCTCCGACCACGCCGTGATGCCCGTTTTGGGCGTCTACACTAGGAATATCGGCCGGAAGCTGGAGCGAGTTTAATCAAAGACCCGAAGATGAGGCCCCCAGGTCTTCGCCCCCGGCATCATCGACGCAACCTTTCGCGTCCCGGCGGCGGCTTGAGCGTCTCGGCCAGCCGTTGCGACGACTCACTGAGCTGGCTCGACAACTGGCGGATCGTCTCCTGGAGCTGATGGATCTCCTTCTGCTGTTGCGGATTCGACGGCCGCGCCATCATCGCTTCCAGGGTCTTGGTCGCGTCGCGGAGCTCCTGGGCACCGTGGGTGAAGATCAGCGCCGCATCGTAGACGGCCCCGATCCTCAGGTCCTCGTGGTTCGGCTTGTAGAAGGGGCTCAGCACGAACGGATTCGTGTAGATCTTCTGGACCAGCTTGTCCGCCCAGTCGGTCGCGTCGCGGACATTGGTGACCGATCGCTCGATCTCGGTCCGACTGCGCGCAGGATGTTTGCAACCTGGCCGGAGATCTGGTCGGCCTGATAGAGCACGCGCTCGGAGCGAGCGCACATCGTATCCATGCCGTCGAGCAACCGCTCGACCTTGAGTCGATCCTTGCTCACCACGTCGCTGAGCGAAGCGGTCAAGTCGCGGGTCGAGGAGACGCTCTGCCGGACGTTATCGCGATTATCCGCCACGATGCCCTGCACCTGCTCCATCACGTTCTCGAGTCGGACGATGGTCAACTCGATCTTCGGCGCGTTGAGGGTGATCCGGCGGGTGAGGTCCTCGACCTGGCCGACGGTCAACTCGACGGCCGGCCGGATGCCGTCGCTCATCTCGCGGAAGTTCGCCGACACCTCCTGGATCGACGCGAGGGCCTGCCGCACGCGCGGCGCGACCGAATCGATCGTTTGACGCGCTCGCCGATCATGTGCCGGATATCGTTGCGTTCGACGGGCCCCAACCCGACCTGCTCGATGATCGGGTCGAAGAACGAGGTCTCCACGCCGGTGATCGGCTCCTGGCCGGGGACCAGGGGGACGCTCGACCGGCCGGTCGAGACGATGTTGACGTGGCTCATGCCGGTCAGCGCCGGCTGGATGGTGACCTTCACGTCCTGCTTGAGCTTCTTGACGAGGTTCGCGGGCAAGGAGATGCGCACGCGCGGCGCGGAGCGTCCCCTCGACTTCGACCAGGTCCAGGTCGATCACGTTGCCGGTATCCAGGCCGGCCACGCGCACCGGACTGCCGACGCGGATCCCCTGACCATCGCGGAAGACCACGTCGATCGTCCGTTGCGGCGCGAGGAACCCGGGCCCGTCGCTCGCCAGGCCGACGAGGCCGATCAGGCCGGCCACGGCCACGATCACGATCAGACCGACCCAGATCTCGCGGACCTTGGAGCGGGCACTCATCTCGATTCCTCCCGGGGACCATCCCCATGCTTGGACGTTGCCGCCCGGCCCATCACAGGCCCGGCGGCTTCAGCAGCGTCGGCCCGTAGAACGGGACCGCGTGATAAACCAAGATGAAGTAGCTCGCGTTCACGATCAGGATGGCCACGATCCCGAAGCAGGTGGCCCGCAAGGCGGTAGTCGCCAGCGGCGCCCCCGCGTCGGCGAGCAGCAGTGCGGAGTCGGAGGCCCGCTCCGGCTCCCGCGCACCCTCGCGGAAGGCTTCGAAGCAGCAGATGGCCGCCGGCAGCATGCCGAATAGCAGTCCCTTGACGATCAGGCCCACGACGTCGCGGAGCCAGACCATGCGAACCATCATCAGGAAGAATGTCTCGGTCGGCAGCCCCATCATTGACTCGGACGCCCTCCAACCCACGAAGGTGCCCACGACAATCCCCCATTGCGACAGGAACACGCAGGCGATCGCGGCCGCGAGGATCCGAGGCGCAGCCAGGCGGCTCGCCAGGACCGGCGGCTTCTGCTCCAACGTCCCGCCGAATTCCCCGACGCCGAGCGTCCGCGCCAAATAGCTCAACTCCGGGATCATGCGGGCGGCCAGGAGTCCCGAGAGGATCATGCCAGTCATCAGCCCGCCCAGGTTCCGCAGCAGCCCCACGCCGACGACCGCGCCGGTGCCGTCGACGAACGTGCTGCCGTAATACGCCTGGAGCGACAGGAAAGAGCCCATGGCGATGTGGACCAGTCCGACCAGCGGGATGCCGAACGACATCATCCAGGAGAGCTGGCGGAGCAGGGTCCGGCCGAAGGCGGCCGAGACCGGAGTCCCATCCCGATCCGATCGCCAGAGCGCCGCGGCGGCCGAGCCGGTCAGCAGGACGACTCCTCCGACATAGGACATGCCCGCGATGACCGACCGGCCGACCCAGGCCACGGGGGCGAGCCAGCCCGGAGATTGCAGGGTATTCGAGGCCGTACTCATGTCAGGGATCCTCCGTGATCGTGCCTCGGGGGGTCGCCATCGGCGAGGGCGAGGGATTGGTCGTGCGTCCGGGCTCGGCGGGCCTGGGCGACCCTGCCAGCCAGGACCGCCAACGGCCGATGGCAGCCGCGCGTTCCTCGGGGCTCCCCCAGGGGACGAAACCGAAGTCGCGGCCCGTCCGCCGCCGCAAGTCCTCGTGCGCGGTCAGCCGGACGACCGGATCGGGATCCTCCAGGCGGCCGACGAGCGTCGCCAAGTCCCTCGAACTCGGCCGACGATCGCCCCGTGCGATCGATCGGGCGCGGACCACGGGCTCGGGATTTTGCATCTTCGGGAAGTTGCGCGAGATCATGCCGCAGCCGCAGCAAGACACACCCGCAACGATCACCAGCCCATGGACGACTAACCGGCGGCCAATCCTCACGACGCCCCTTCCCTGGCACGTCGGGACCTGGGTCCGGCATCCGCGCGCTCCATGCGCCGGGCCCCCCACGTCCGGAATCCGGCCGAACTTTAGTCGAAGCCGATGGCAGCGGCAATCCCAATCTCGACCCGGCAAGCTGGAGAATTGAGGTGGGCGCGTGACAAAAGCCCGGCACTTCCGCGCGATACCGAGCGGAGACGCCAGGCCGGGCCGAAGCCTGATTTCATCGCGCCGAGGCGCTACTTCGCGGACATCGTCCCTTCCTGCTCCTTCAGAAGGTCCTCGACTTCCTTGTCCAGCCATGGCCCCAAGATCCTCGGGCTCCGGATGATTCCTTTACCATCGAGGAGCATGATCGTCGGATAGGCGCGGATATGATAACGCTTCACGATGGGACCTTCCCCGGGCTCGCCATCATGCCAGTTGGGCCAGGTGATCCGCTCGTCCGCGATCGCCTTGACCGCGGCCCGTTTGTCCCCGTCGCAATTGACGCCCAGCAAGGCGAAGGGCCTGTCCTTGAATCGTTCGGCCAGCTCGCGCTCGTGGGGGACCTCTCTCATGCAGGGTCCGCACCACGAGCCCCAGAAGACGAGGGCGACGACCTTGCCTCGGTAGTCGGAGAGCTTCAGCGGCCTGCCATGGAAGTCCACACCGTTGATCTCGGGGGCGGGCTTGCCGATCACCAGGTTGTGGATCGCGTCGAGGCGGGCCTCGGCGATCTCCGCGAGAGTCTGCTTCCGGGCGAGCAGTCGCTCGACCTCCTTGCGTTCTTCCGCGGTCAGCGGCTTGCCGCCCCACTTCGGCTCCGGCTCGCGCATCAGGGCTTCCAGCTCGCGAAATTTACGGGTGATGTAGGGGACGTCTCCGTAGTCGCGGATCACCTCCTCATACAACTCTTCGGCCTCTTTCCGCATGGCATCGGGATCGCAGAGGCGGAGGTGGACGTCGTACGCACGATCCTCGTCGGAAAATACGATCTCTTTCTCGACCAGTTTGCCACTGTCATCGTAGGTCTGCATGCTCACTTTCTTGGGCGTGCCAAGGCCCTTGCGGATCCTCTCGGACCTGACCATCTTGACCTTTTCTTCGAGATACTCTGCGAGGGCCAGGCGGGCCATTCCCTTCGTCTCGCGGCTCTTTGCCCGAGCATAGATCCCCTCGAGGAAGGCATCGCGGCGGCGAGAAAAGACATTGTTCAGGACCAGGCCGGTGCGGGCGACTTCCGGGTCATCGGCGTGATGGCTCAAGAGCAGTCCCGCGGCTCGAGCGAAGTATTCGCCATCCGGTCCCGCATCGTTACCGCTGCCAGGCTTGTTGATGACCCAGAGCAGGGCCTCCCGGGCCGCCGGCTCGCCGGGCGACGTCGCGGCGAGCTCGACCATTCGCCGGGCGAAATCTTGCTCGTCCGGAGCAACCTTCCAGTAGAGCTTCCAGCCCTCGAATTCGGTCTTGGTCTTGCTGATTTCCTCCGTGGCCCGGGCCTGCAAGGCTTGGTACTCGGCGAGGATCCGTGCCAGTTGCTCGGCGAGCGGCGGCGCGGGACCGTTCGCCGGCGCCTTGGGCACTTGCGGGGCAGATTGCGGGGCCGCAACCTGCGGCTTCTCGTCCTCCCCCCGGGCCAGAAGCTTGAATCCGGTCGCGGACAGACCCACGCCGGCCAGGACCAACCCCGTCCACAATGACGTTCTCAACATCATGCTCCTTATCGGTGTATTCATGAGTGTCGCAACGACCGCCGAGACCGTCGCGGCCAGGGTCCGGCCCGCCGCGAGGCGGGCGGCCGCCGCGATCGTCGTCTCGAATAAACCCGGAGGGATCTCCGCCCGGGACGTCGGGACGGCCAGCATCTCCAGCCCGTCGATCGCGGGCGCCAGCCCTCGCCGGGTCAACCGGGATCGAAGCCGCTCCTTGGCTCGGTGGAGGCGACTCTGGACCGTCCCGACCGGGCAGCGCAGGCGACGGGCCGCCTGCTCCTGCGTCAACCCCTCCAGGCAGCACAACACGACGGCGGTTCGGTAACGGCTCGGTAGCCGGACCACCTCCTCGTCGATCGCCGCCCGGAGCTCCGCCAGCTCGCAGGGATCCTGCGAGGCGGACACGTCGGGCGGATCGTGATCATCGAGGCGATGAGCCCGACCGCGTTCCGTCAGCATGATCGACTTCGCCCGCCGCGCCACCCGGATGCTGACCCCGTACAGCCAGCGTCCCAGCGAGTCCTCGACGCGGACGTCCCGGGCCTTGCGAGCCAGGATGAGGAACGTGGCCTGGAAGGCATCGGCCGCCGCATGCTCGTCGCGAATCACCCGTCGGCAGACGCCGAGCACCATCGGGCCGTGCCGCTCGACGATCGTGGCGAAGGCCGCTTCGGATGCGGAATCACCCCGCCCGTCGATAAACCGCGCGAGCAGCTCCGCATCGGTCAGCCGACCGATCGCACCGATTTCGAAGAGCATCGCCAGGTCATCGCCGACGGAAGCCAACGCCTTGTTCGTCACCACGCTTGCGCCTCCTTGTATCAACCGGGCTATTCCTACTATGCATCCGGCGGAGGCGATCCTTCCAAGTTTTTCTCAAATCCCATCTCTATAATAACTTCCGAGCCATCTCCCGAGACCAATCAAACGCCGCCCTTCAGCCTCAATTCGTTGACATAATTGTGGGCCAGCCGGGTGGTGATCGGTTGGCGATACTTCGGCGACAGGGCCAGAATGGTCGCGATCGCCCCTTCGAGATCGCAGAGGTGTCCGGGCGAGACGAACAACGGCTTCACCTTCGTCCTCGTCCTCAAGACCGCGCCGATGACCTCATCGCCGTCGGTCATCGGCGACCAGTCGCCGCGATCCGGGCCAGGCTCCTCGTACTTGCCGAAGAAGTGGGACTTGGCACAGCCAATCGTGGGGATCCCCAGCCACAATCCCAGATGGCTCGCCAGCCCGAGCCGGCGCGGGTGGGCGATCCCCTGTCCGTCGCAGATCAGCACGTCCGGACGGACCGAGAGCTTCCCGAACGCCTCGATCACCGCGGGCGCCTCGCGGAAGCTCAGGAGGCCCGGCACGTAGGGGAACCCGGCCTCGGCCACCACGCCCGACCGCTCGATCACCTCCTGGGTGTCGGCGCGGAGCACGACCACCGCCGCGAAGAGGGTCGGACTGTACTTGTTGTACGAGACGTCGGCGCCCCCCACGGTCCGGTAAGGACCGAGCGGACGCTTCGAATCGACGCGCGAGCCGAGCTGGAGTTGGAGCGCGCCGCGCCTCGGCGGTGTCGAGGTCCCACGAATGCAGCGCCGGATCACGCGACACGACCATCGGCCCTCCGGTCTGCGACTCGGCCTCTCCCGTGCGGATTGCGTCAGTACACGAGCGTCAAGGCGGAGATCATCGCCGGCTCGATCTCGCGGATCACGGCGGCGGCCTGTTCGGCCTGCTCGCGACTGACGTCGAGGTGGGTGCAGGCGCGCAAGACCTGCGACCCGAGCACGCTGACCAGGATCCCTCGCGATCGCAGATAGGCGGACACCTCGGCGGCGGTCGCCAGGCTGCGATCGACGGCGATCCAGACCAGGTTGGTCTCGACGGGCCCCGACTCCATCGCGAAGCCCTCGGTGCCGGCGAAGGCATCGGCCAGGATCCTGGCGTGGGCATGGTCCTCCTCCAGGCGGTTAACGTGGTGATCGAGGGCATGGAGGGCTGCGGCGGCGATGATCCCCGCCTGTCGCATCCCGCCCCCGAAGAGCTTCCGCAGCCGGCGGGCCTTGCGGATGGCCTCGCCCGAGCCGGCCAGCGCCGAGCCGACCGGCGCACCCAGTCCCTTCGAGAAGCAGATCGACACCGTGTCGAAATAATGCCCCCAATCGCGAGCCGGCCGGCCCGAGGCCACGACCGCGTTCATGAGCCGGGCACCGTCCAGATGCATGGCGAGGTTGTGCTCGCGGGCCCATCGGCTGATCTCGGCGATGCGCTCGATTGGGTGGACCCGGCCGCCTCCCCGGTTGTGCGTATTCTCCAGGCAAACGAGGCGCGTCCGGACGTAATGCGGGTCGTCGGGACGGATGAAGTCGCGAATGTCGTCCAGAGATAACAGGCCGCCGTCGCCCTCGAACGTCCGTGCCGTCACGCCCGAGAGCCGGGCGACCCCGCCGGCCTCCCAGACGTAGACGTGCGACGTCGTGCTGCACAGGAGCTCGTCGCCGGGCTGGGTATGGACGCCGACCGCCATCTGGTTGGCCATCGTGCCCGAGGGGACGAAGACCGCCGCCTCCTTGCCCAGGAGCTGGGCGGTCCGTTCCTCCAAAGCCTTGACCGTCGGGTCGTCGCCATAGACGTCGTCGCCGACCTCCGCCTCGGCCATCGCCCTCCGCATCGCGGGCGTCGGCTTGGTGACGGTGTCGGATCGCAAGTCGATGGTCGGACGTTGCATCGGATCTCCTCCCGGAAGGATTCTCAGCTCCCGCATCGACCAACGACGATCCGGGCCATTCAGGATGCTGTTTCGAGTGATTCTATCCGCGGTCGCGGGGGATGTCAGGAGTCCGGTATTCGTGGAACCATCGGCGACCATCGTCCGGTTCGCCCGATACCGTCCTCGCAACCTCACCATCGTCGACGACAGCCCATCGCAACGTGCCGGCGTTGGGGCCTGTTCCGCCGGATCGAGGGTCATGCCACCCAAAGTGTCGATCGGCCTTCCCCACTTCTCTATCCCGGGTCGGGATGGGATAATCTCCCCGCCCGCGAGTCATGAGAGCAATCGATCGATGTCAAGGATCGAACAATGGATGAGACGAAGAATCTGTCCGAGACGGACGTCCCTCGATCGCCCCTCGAAGCGACAACCCGCCCCTCGGATGAGACCGGGAGCCATTCGGGAACGGCCGGCTCCCGACTGCCCATCGAGACTTCGAGCGGCTCCCCGATCGGGGATCCTCCCAGGGTCGGGCGCTATCGGATCATCCATCGGCTCGGTCAGGGCGGGTTCGGCACGGTCTACCTGGCACACGACGATGATCTGGATCGCCCGGTGGCTGTCAAGGTACCGAACGCGGATCGGATCGCGCGCCCGAGGATGTCGAGGCGTTCCTCGTCGAGGCCCGCATCCTCGCCAAGCTGGATCATCCTCACATCGTGCCCGTCTTCGACGTGGGCCACACGGAGGATGGTCTCTGCTTCGTCGTGTCTAAGCTCATCGAAGGCAGCGACCTGGCCGTCAGGATGGGTCAGGCTCGCCTGCCGTTCCGGGATTCGGCGGAGCTGGTGGCCGCCCTCGCCGACGCCTTGCATTACGCCCACACCCGCGGCCTGGTCCACCGGGACGTCAAGCCCGCCAACATCTTGATCGACGCGTCGGGCAAGCCCTGCTTGACCGACTTCGGCCTCGCCCTCAAGGATCAAGACTTCGGCAAGGGCGGCGGCCTGGCGGGCACGCCCGCCTACATGAGCCCCGAGCAGGCCAGGGGCGAGGGCCACCGGGTCGACGGGCGATCCGACATCTTCAGCCTGGGCGTCGTCTTCTACGAGTTGTTGACGGCCAAGCGGCCCTTCCGGGGTGATTCGCTCCTTGATATCCTCGAGTCGATCAAGACCACCGAGCCTCGGCCGCCCCGCCAGATCGATGACACCATCCCCAGGGAACTGGAACGGATCTGCCTCAAGGCGCTGGCGAAGCGCGCTTCGATCGCTACACGACGGCCCGCGACATGGCGGAGGATCTCCGGATGTTCCTCCGCGAGGCAGGTGGCGTCCTCTCGCCGGGCGCCCCCGCGCTCCCGACAATCCCTCCGCCGGGATCGACCCTGGAATCGGCCCCGATCCCGGTCACATCCCGCCAATCCGACTCCGACCACCGACCGATCCCGATCGTCCCGAGAGGGCTACGATCGTTCGACGCCCATGATGCCGACTTCTTCCTGGAACTGCTTCCCGGACCTCGAGACCGGGATGGCCTGCCGGATAGCATCCAGTTCTGGAAGCGGAAGATCGAGCGGATCGACCCCGACCTGACCTTCAAGGTCGGACTGATCTACGGCCCGTCGGGTTGCGGCAAGTCGTCGCTGGTCAAGGCCGGCCTCTTGCCCCGGCTGGGCAAGCAGGTCCTGCCGGTCTACATCGAGGCGACTCTGGATGAGACCGAAGCCCGGTTGCTCAAGGGCCTCCACAAGGTCTGTCCCGAACTGCCACGAGGCCTGGGTCTGGTCGATTCGCTGGCGAACGTGCGGAGGGGCCGCGTCCTGCCGCCGGAGCATAAGGTGCTGCTGGTCCTGGATCAGTTCGAGCAGTGGCTCCACGCCCGCCGGGGCGAGGAGGACACGGAGCTGGTCGCCGCCCTGCGGCACTGCGACGGCGAGCATCTCCAGGCCGTCGTGCTGGTGCGGGACGATTTCTGGCTCGCCGCCAGCCGGTTCATGCGAGACCTGGAGATCCGATTGCTCGAGGGGGATAACAGCGCCCTGGTGGACTTGTTCGATCCGCGTCATGCCAGGAAGGTGCTGATGGCCTTCGGGCGGGCTTACGGGGCCTTGCCCGAAAACCACGACGATCTCGGCGGCGATCGCGATTCCTTCCTGGATCGATCGATTGCCGGGCTGGCCCAGGACGGGAAGATCATCTCGGTCCGACTGGCCCTCTTCGCCGAGATGGTGAAAGGGAAGCCCTGGACCCCGGCCACGCTCAAAGAGGTGGGCGGCACGGAGGGCATCGGTCTGACGTTCCTCGAAGAGACCTTCAGCGCCTCGACCGCCCCTGCCGAGCATCGCCTCCATCAGAAAGCCGCCCAGGCGGTGTTGAAAGCCTTGCTTCCCGAGAGCGGCACCGACATCAAGGGGCAGATGAGGTCCCGCCAGGAGTTGCTCGAAGCTTCGGGGTATGAGAATCGCCCTAGGGACTTCGACGACCTGATACGCATCCTCGACCCGGAGCTTCGCCTGATCACCCCGACCGACCCGGAAGGGGTGGCGGGTGACGAGTGGCGGGTGTCGGGAGAAAAGACCGCACATGACGCGACGATCGCCGATGGACCCGGATATCCCGCCACCCACCACCCGTCACCCGCCGCCCGTTACTACCAGCTCGCACACGATTACCTGGTCCACTCCCTGCGGGACTGGCTGACTCGCAAACAGCGCGAGACGCGGCGCGGGCGGGCCGAACTGCGAGCGGCGGAACGTTCGTCCCAGTGGAATGCCAGGCCCGAGAACCGTCACTTGCCGTCTCCCGCGGAGTGGGCGAACATCCGGATGCTGACCCGGAAGCGGGACTGGACCGAGCCCCAGCGCCGGATGATGAAGCGCGCAGGCCAGGGTGCATGGCTCGAGGGCGTTGGGATTGATCGTCCTGGTCGCCCTGGTCACCTGGGGAGGGATCGAGGGCTATGGCACACTACGGGCCTCGGCCCTGGTGGAATCACTCCGGAAGGTGAGCACGCCGGACGCTCCCGCCGTCGTCCAGCAACTCTCGGGCTACCGCCGCTGGGCGGATCCTCGCTTAGTGCGTTCGGTCCAGAGTCACGAGGATCGGGAACATCTTCACGCCAGCCTCGCGCTCTTGCCTGTCGATCCCACTCAGGCCGACTACCTCTTCAACCGACTTCTCAAATCCACGCCCGGCGAAGTTCCCGTGCTGCGCGATGCCCTGTACCCCCACCGTTCGACCCTGACCCCGAAGCTTTGGGTCGTCCTGGAGTCGGCGAAGCCGGTCGATGCCGGTTTACTTCCATCCGCCGGCGCCCTGGCGAGCTACGCGCCGGATGACACCCGGTGGGAGGCCGTGGGCGGCAAGGTGGCCCTGGCGTTGGTGTCGGCCGATGCCACCCTCCTCGGCTCCTGGATTGAAGCCCTGCGTCCGGTTCGGAGCAAGCTATCGGGTCCCCTCGCCGCGATCTTCCAGGACAAGGATCGCTTCGAGTCGGAACGGAAGCTGGCGACTAACATCCTCGCCAACTACGCCAGCGACGACCCCGACCGGCTCGCCGAGCTGCTCATGGTCGCCGACCCGAAGGCATACCTGAGCCTCTTCCCGGTCGCCGAGAAGCGGGCGGAACAGGTCTCGCCGATCCTCGAGTCCGAGCTCGCCAGGAAAGCCACCTACACCTGGGACGATCCGCCGCTCGATCCCTCGTGGGTCGTGCCGGATGCCACTCTCGCGAGCCGGATCGAGTCGGCGCAGGGGATCCTCGCCGATCGGTTCGCGTCCTGCCAGGCGATGCCGCTGGACGAGTTCGTCGCGGCCGCCGAGGCCCTCCGCAAGTCCGGATACCGCCCCGTGCGGTTCCGCCCGTATGCCGACGGCACGGGCAACCGCGTCGCGGCCGTCTGGACCCGCGACGGTCGGAACTGGCGGCTCGCTGCGGGGCAGACACCCGATGAGGTCCGCAAGCAGGACGAGAAGAACCGGACGGAGAAATTCCTCCCGGTCGACGTCGCCGGTTACGTGACGATCGTCAACGGTCAGGCCGCCGAGCGCTACGCCGTCCTCTGGGCCGACAGCCGCGGCGACGACGCCCGGCTCTACCTCGCCGCGACCGATGACGACCTGTCCGACGCACAGAAGCCCCTGGCCGACGCCAAGCTGATCCCCCGGACACTCCACGCCTTTCGCGCGCCCGACGGCCGCGTGCGATACTCCGGCGTCTGGGGCAAGCCCCCGTCGCCCGTCGTCACCACCCAGGGTTACCGCGACCTGTTCGCCTGGGACTACGCCGAGGACCAGGCCTTGTTCAGCGATCGGGTGCTCGTCAACGTCGCGGTCGCCGAGGCCGACAAGCGGCTCTCGGTCCTCGAGCGGGCCAGGGCGGCGATCGAACGGGCGGAGAAGACGCTCAAGGCCAGGCCCGACGACCTCGGCGCCCTCAACGCCCGCGCCCGGGCTCGGCTTCGGCTCGGGGAGAACGACAAGGCCCTCGATGACCTCAATGCCATCCTCGCGAAGAGCAAGGACGACCTCGGCGCCCTCGAACTCCGGGCGATCGCGCAGGCGAGGCTGGGCAAGAAGGACCCCGCCCGCGCCGACCTGGCCCGTTATCCGAAGGACGCGCCGGAACGGGACCGGCTCTACCTGGCCGCCGTCGTCGCGGCCGAACTCGGCGACGGGACCGACGCGGCGCTCGAAGCCCTGGACGCCGCGCTTCGTAAGGGGCCGGGTGACGCCGACCTGCGTTACGACGCCGCCCGCGCCTTCGCGGTCGCCTCCAAGGCCACCGACCGTTCCGACCGCGCCAGGGCGCAGCGTCCTGGCCGGGCGGGCGCTGGCCTTGCTCCAGGAAGCAGTCCGCGACAACAACCTGAGCTTCGCCCTGCTCGACGACGCCTGGTACTTCGACCCGCTCCGGGATGATCCGGCATTCGGCAGGCTCCTCGACGCCGGACACCCCGAACGGCGCTTCGCCGGCGTCTGGTCAACCGAGGCGCGGTTCGAGGCGGCGACCCTCGAAGCCCTCGACCCGGCCGAGCACCTGAAGCGCGGCCGGGAGCTGGCCTCGCAGGGCTATCGCCCCGTCGCCTGGTCGGTCGCCCGCACCTTGGCCGAGGGCCCGCCGCTGTCGGCCTCGGTCTGGCACCGGCCGCTGGTCGCGTCCGAGGCCAAGGACCGGCTGGCCGAGCGCCAGGCGCGGGCCGCGGTGGCCCTGGTGCGCCTGGGTCGGGCGGAGTCGGTCTGGCCCCTGCTGCGGCACAGCCCCGACCCGCGGCTCCGCAGCTTCATCGTCAACTGGCTCAACCCGCTGGGCGCCGACCCGCACGCGGTCGCCGCCGAGCTGGACCGATGGAATTCTCCCGCCACCCTCCACACGCCACCCTCCACCCAGAAGATGGACGCCATCCTCTTCCACCCCGAGACCTCGCAGCGGCGGGCCTTGATCCTGGCGATGGGGACCTACGGCATCCAGGGCCTCTCCACCGGCGAACGCGACCCAATGGCTACCAAGCTGCTGGCCGTCTACCGCGACGATCCCGACGCGGGCGTCCACGGCGCAGTCGCCTGGACCTTGCGCCAGTGGGGCCTGAAGGACAAACTCGCCGCCCTCGACGCCGAGTTGGGAAAGCTCAAGGGCCCCGGCGGCCGACGCTGGTACGTCAACGGCCAGGGCCAGACGTTCGTCGTGATCGACGGCCCGGTCGAGTTCCGCATGGGCGCGCCGGCCGATGAGCCGGACCGCACCGGCGGCAACGACCAAACTCCCCGGCGGATGACCATCCCCCGCCGGTACGCGATCGCCGCGACCGAGGTCACCATCCCCCAGTTCCAGGAGTTCCTCAAGACCAACACCAGCCCGCGTTACAACCTCGCGGCGAGCTTCCTCGTCAAGTACTCCCCGGACCCGGACGGCCCCTGGATCGGGCCTGACTGGTACACGGCGGCCCACTACTGCAACTGGCTGAGCGAGCAGGAGGGCATCCCGAAGGACCAGTGGTGCTACGTCCCCGCCGAGGAAGGGGGCTACACCGACGGGATGACGGTCCCCGCCGACGTGTTGCGGCGAACGGGCTACCGGCTGCCGACCGCGGCGGAGTGGGAATACGCCTGCCGATCGGGTACGATCACCAGCCGCTATTACGGCGCCTCGACGGAGCTCCTCTCGCTTTACGCCTACTACTCGGGCAACAGCCGCGAGCACGCCTGGGCGTGTGGGAGTCTCTTGCCGAACGACCTGGGGTTATTCGACATGCTCGGGAACGAGTTCGAGTGGGTGCATGACGAGTACGGCGTGATGCGGCCAGGCCGCCACGGCTCGCTAAATGATATCTTAAACACATTTTCATATATAACTGATAAACGCCATCGTCTCCTCCGGGGCGGGACGTTCAGCTATCGGCCGGCGTTCGTCCGCTCGGCGGACCATGACAGGAACGCCCCGTCGTTCCGTAGCACGGACGGCGGTTTTCGACCCTCCAGGACTTATCCCTGAAGTTCTTTACATTTCACTCGTTCCCACGCTCCGCGTGGGAATGTCGTCTTCTTCGAGCCAGGGACCACGACACATGGGACGTAGCAGGTATCGGTTCGGAGAAGCCGGTTTCCCCCGCTTCCTGACCTGCACGGTCGTCGGCTGGCTACCCGTGTTCACCCGACCCGAGACCGTTCAAATCGTGCTCGATTCCTGGCAGTTCCTCCAGGATCAGGACCGTCTGGTGCTCCTCGGATACGTCGTCCTCGAGAACCACATTCACTTCATCGCCGCGGCCGAGGACCTGGCGAAATAGGTCGGCGATTTCAAATCCTACACGGCGCGACGGATCATCGACTACCTCAGCCAACGCCGCTTGCAGACCCTGCTCGATGGCCTGGAGTATCATAAGGTCCGGCACAAGACCGACCGTTCCTTTCAACTCTGGCAGGAAGGGAGCCAGCCGAAAGTGATCGAGACCGAGGCGATGCTGCGACAGAAGCTGGAGTACATCCACAACAACCCGGTGAAGCGAGGCTACGTCGGCGATCCGACACATTGGCGAGTCTCGATCGCCAGGAACTACGCGGGGATCGAGTCAGTGGTCGCCGTCACGACGGACTGGTGAGTCAGCGATCGGGGACGACGCGGAGCGTCGAGGACGGCATTCCCACGCGGGAGCGTGGGAACGAGTTTCACGTTCAACGCGGAGCGTCGAGGACGGCATTCCCACGCGGAGCGTGGGGACGAGTTCAAAGTTGCCTCGTCGTCCCGGGCGCCGGTAAAATGCCTGTGAATCACGGACGTCCCTCATGCCGATCCACGACTGGACCCGACTCGAACCAGGTGACTTTCACGACTTCCACCAATGCTGGGTGGTGAATCTGACAAATGACCTGAACGGCGGTCTGTTGCCACCCGAGTACATGGCCATGCTGGAGCAAGTCAACGGACGACCGATGCCGGATGCCGTGAGTCTCCAGACAGTTAGCCTGAAGGAAGACTACACCAAGCGGGCCGACCGGGTCGTGATCCGCCACGGACGCGGTAAGGTCGTCGCCATCATTGAGATCATGTCGCCGGGGAACAAGGACAGTCGGAACGCGATTCGGACGTTCGTCGAGAAGGCGGCCGACATCCTGAACCAGGGGGTGAATTTGCTCGTCGTCGACCTCTTCCCGCCGACGCCGCGCGACCCCCAGGGGATTCACAAGGCGATCTGGGACCAGTTCGGTGACGAGCCGTTCGAGGCCCCGCCGGGCAAGCTTCTGACCGTCGCGTCGTATCTCGGCGGCGACTTTCCGATGGCCTACGTGGACTCGATCGGCGTCGGCGACCCGCTCCCGGCGTCGCCGATCTTCCTCTCGGAGACCCGATACATCCCGGCTCCCCTGGAGTCGACCTACATGAGGGCCTGGGAGACGTACCCGGCCCTACTCAAAGGACTCATCGAGCCGACGACCGGCTGACAAGGGCCTGTACGGCTCGTCCGTAGATCCTGCAACGACATTTCACCGAAGCCGCGCGATCCTGCACGCCCGTAGCCTTCACGCCCCCGAATGAATACCTTATCCTTATGGTCGTCCCACGATGGTGCGCGTGACGGCACGGATGTCCCTACAATCTGAACCCGCCCAACCATGCCTCCAAACAGGGGCCGATCCGCGTCCAATCAAAAATCCACAAAGATTTATGCAACTCGATGGACTCGCCCGCAGATCATATGGATAGCCGATCATAGCGGGTGTAGCGAGTACCGAACAAGCCATTCATCCATCAGTGAGGCCGCGGTATTAAGTGATCGAGTCGGACCAGCACCGAAATTGCGCGAACGAACCCAATACTTCGACCACCGCACCCCAAAAATTGCGCGAACGAACCCAAGAAATCTATCCGGCTGTACACAAAGCCCTCGCGAGGAGCCTCGGCAGATGAGTGATACCACTCAGGCGACGATCCGGGTCGGCCATAGTCCGGATTCGGACGATGCCTTCATGTTCTATGCCCTGACTCACGATAAGATCGACACGGGAGGGCTCCGATTCGTTCACCAGCTCGAGGATATCGAGACCTTGAACCAGCGTGCTTTGAAGGGCGAGCTGGAGGTATCGGCGGTGAGCATCCACGCGTTCGCCTACCTGGCGGACCGATATGCGCTGATGGCGTCGGGATCGAGCATGGGGGATCGGTACGGCCCGATGCTGGTCGCGCGAGAGCCGCTGACGATCGACGATCTCCGCGGGCGGACGATCGCGATCCCGGGCAGGCTCACCACGGCCTATCTGACCATGCAACTCTGCCTGGGTAAGGACACGCCGGTCGTGGTCATGCCGTTCGACCAGATCTTGCCGGCGGTGGCCGAGGGACGCGTCGACGTGGGGCTGTTGATCCACGAGGGGCAGCTCTACTATGGTGAGCGCGGGCTGCACAAGGTCGTCGACCTGGGCGAGTGGTGGCACGCGGAGACGGGGCTCCCCCTGCCGCTGGGCGGCAACGTGGTCCGCAGGGACCTGGGCGAGGCGAGGGTCACGCAGGTCGCCCGGCTCATCAAGGAGAGCATCCAGTATGCCCTCGACCATCGCGGCGAGGCCCTGGAATACGCGCTCCGCTACGCCCGCGACCTCGAGCCCGCCTTGGCCGATCGATTCGTCGGGATGTACGTCAACGACTGGACGATCGATTATGGCCCGAGGGGCCGCGAGGCCGTCCGCACGCTTTTGGCCCGCGCCGCACAAGCGGGTTTAGTCGCGGGGCCTGTTGACGTACAATTTGTCGGATGATTCCGCCTGCCCGACTGACAAAGGACGAGTCATGCCGAATTCCTTCAACACCCGATCCACGTTTGCGGTGGACGGCCGGACGTTCCAGTACGAACGGCTCGACGCCCTGAGCGGTTCCGGACTCGATGTCACGCGCCTGCCTTTTTCCCTCAAGATCCTGCTCGAAAACCTCTTGCGTCACGAGGACGGCATCACCGTCACGGCCGACGACATCAAGGGGCTTGCGTCTTGGGATCCCAAGGCGGTCCCCGATCGAGAGATCGCCTTCCGGCCCGGCCGGGTCCTCCTCCAGGACTTCACCGGCGTGCCGGCGATCGTCGACCTGGCCGCGATGCGCGACGCCATGAAGCGGCTCGGCGGCGACCCGAAGAAGATCAATCCCCTCCAGCCGGTCGAGCTGGTCATCGATCACTCGGTGCAGGTTGACGAAGCCGGGACCGAGCACGCCTTCGCCGCCAACGCCGAACTCGAATTCCAGCGCAACCGCGAGCGATACGCCTTCCTCCGCTGGGGGCAGAACGGCTTCGACAACTTCCGAGTCGTCCCGCCCGATACGGGGATCGTCCACCAGGTGAACCTCGAATACCTGGCCCGCGTGGTCTTCGACGTCGAGCAAGGCGGGACACACCTGGCGTATCCCGACACGCTGGTCGGCACCGACTCGCACACGACAATGATCAACGGGCTGGGCGTGCTGGGCTGGGGCGTCGGCGGCATCGAGGCCGAGGCCGCCATGCTCGGCCAGGCCATCTCGATGCTGGTTCCCCAGGTCGTGGGCTTCAAGCTCACCGGCAGCCTCCGCGAAGGGGCGACCGCCACCGACCTGGTGCTCACCGTCACGCAGATGTTGCGAAAAAAGGGCGTCGTCGGCAAGTTCGTCGAATACTATGGAGACGGCCTCGCGAGCCTACCACTGGCCGACCGCGCCACGATCGCCAACATGGCCCCCGAGTATGGTGCGACCTGCGGGCTCTTCCCGATCGACGCCGAGACGATCCGGTATCTTGAGCTGTCGGGCCGGCCTGCCGAGCAGATCAAGCTCGTCGAGGCTTATGCGAAGGCCCAGGGGATATTCCACTCCGTCGGGGCCCCCGAGGCCGAATACTCCGATACTCTGGAGCTCGACCTCTCCACGGTCGAGCCCAGCCTGGCCGGCCCCAGGCGGCCCCAGGACCGGGTGCCGCTCCACGATGCCAAGGCGTCGTTCGCCGTGGCGCTCAAGGAGTTGCAGGCCGCCAAGCCCGCCAAGAAGAAGGCTGCCGCGTCGTTGCCGGTCGTAGAACGGTTCGCCAATGAGGGGGGACAGACAGCCATCGACGCGACCGATCACGCACCCCACACGACCGAGGCGCCGCCGCCACTCACCAACGGCTCGGTGGTGATCGCGGCGATCACGAGTTGCACCAATACCTCAAACCCGTCGGTCATGATCGCCGCCGGCATCCTGGCGAAGAAGGCCGTCGAGCGCGGGCTGACGACCAAGCCCTGGGTCAAGGCCAGCCTGGCGCCGGGTCGAAGGTCGTCACCGACTACCTCCACGACGCCGGGCTCGACACCTATCTCGACAGGCTCCGGTTCAACCTGGTCGGCTACGGCTGCACCACCTGCATCGGCAATTCAGGCCCTCTGCCCGCGGCGATCTCCGAGGCCATCGATCGGGATGACCTGGTGGCCGTCGCCGTCCTGTCGGGCAATCGCAATTTCGAGGGCCGGATCAACCCCGACGTCCGCGCCAATTACCTGGCGTCGCCGCCGCTGGTCGTCGCCTACGCCCTGGCCGGTACCATGGACATCGACCTCCAGAACGACCCGATCGGCTCGGACGCGCAGCACAAGCCGGTCTACCTCAAGGACATCTGGCCCACCCAGCACGACATCCAGGCCGCCGTCCAGAAGTCGGTCCGCTCGGAGATGTTCCAGTCCAAGTACGCCGAGGTCTTCAAGGGTGACGAGCGATGGAGCACGCTGCCGGTGCCGGAAGGGGACCTCTACGCCTGGGATGAGGCTTCGACCTACGTCAAGAACCCGCCCTATTTCACCGATATGGGAGTGGAGCCGGCACCGGTCACGCCGATCCGTGATGCGCGGGTCCTGCTGATGCTCGGCGACAGCATCACCACCGACCACATCTCGCCGGCCGGCTCGATCAAGCCGGACAGCCCCGCGGGCCGCTACCTGATCGAGCGGGGCGTGGGCGTGGCCGATTTCAACTCCTACGGCGCCCGTCGCGGGCACGACGAGGTGATGGTCCGGGGCACCTTCGCCAACATCCGGCTCCGCAACAAGCTGGCCCCCGGGACCGAGGGGGGATGGACGCGCCACCTGCCCGACGGCGAACAGATGTCCATTTTCGACGCCTCCCGGCGCTACATCGCCGAGGGCGTGCCCCTCGTGGTATTGGCAGGCAAGGAATATGGCTCGGGCTCGTCGCGGGATTGGGCCGCCAAGGGGCCGCGATTGCTCGGCATCCGCGCCGTGATCGCCGAGAGCTACGAGCGGATCCACCGGTCCAACCTGGTCGGCATGGGGATCCTGCCGCTCCAGTTCCACCCCGGCGACACCGCCGAGAGCCTCGGCCTGACCGGCGAGGAGATCTACTCGATCGACGGGTTGCCCGAAGCGATCGCGAGCCGGTTCGCCGCCGGCCGCGAGCTAACCGTCACGGCCCGGGGCGATGGCCGGCCGCCGATCCAGTTCTCGGTGGGTGTGCGGATCGACACTCCACAGGAGATTCGGTACTATGAGCATGGTGGGATCCTCCCCTATGTCCTCCGGCAACTGCTCCACGGCGAGGCACGGGGGGGTTCCGTATGAGAGCCAATCCCCGTAGGGTGGGTGAAACCCACCATTTCCATCGGTGGGTTTCACCCACCCTACGGGAATGCAAACTGCTCAGAATGGACCGAGTCCTCTCTCCCGGGACTCCCGCGTCGAGGACCTGAGCCGAAGACACCGCGAGCCGATCTTTCCGCGGTCCTCGACGTCGCTCCGCTACCGCCCAACCCCCTCCGACCGTTTTCCGCACGAACTCAGGAGTCGTGATGATCATGGCGCAAGTGCAGACCGAGCCCAAACCGATCGTCAACCGGACCCAGGCACTGGTCTGGCTCCGCCAGATGATGCTGATCCGCCGCTTCGAGGAGCGGGCGGAGATGCTCTACCAGAAGGGGAACAAGATCGGGGGATTCTTCCACCAGTACAGCGGCCAGGAGCCGGTGGCGGTCGGCTCGATCGGAGTCCTCCGGGAAGATGACTACGTGATCACCGCCTATCGCGACCACGGCCACGCCCTGGCGCGGGGCATGGACGCCAAGGCCGGCATGGCCGAGTTGCTCGGCAAGGCGACCGGCTGTTCGCGGGGAAAGGGCGGCTCGATGCACTTCTTCGACCGCGAGAAGGGCTTCCTGGGCGGCCATGCGATCGTCGGCAGCCATATCCCCCTCGCGGCCGGCGTCGCCTTCGCGGCCAAGTACCGCAATGAGGACCGGGTCTGCATCTGCTACCTGGGCGACGGCGCCATCAACCAGGGGGGCGTCCACGAGGCCCTCAACATGGCCGCCCTCTGGAAGCTGCCGGTGATCTACGTCGTCGAGAACAACCTCTACGCGATGGGCACCTCGCTCCAGCGGTCCTCGGCCACGCTCGACCTGACCGTCCGATGCGCCGTCCCCTACGGCATCCCCGGCTTCTCGATCAACGGCAACGACATCGAGCTCATGGCCAAGACCACCCGCGAGGCGGCCAACCGCGCACGCCGGCGAGGGCCCGACCTTCATCGATGCCCAGACCTACCGGTACAAGGGGCACTCGATCAGCGACCCCGGCAAGTACCGCCGTCGCGAGGAGCTCGAGGAGGCCATCAGCAACGACCCGATCGTCGTCTACCAGAAGATCCTCATCGAGCGCGGCTGGATCGACCAGGAGACGATCGATCGCATGCAGGAGGGCGTCAAGCAGGAGATCGAGGAGAGCATCGAGTTCGCCGAGCAGAGCGAGCCGACGCCGATGGACGCCCTCTACGAAGATATCACGGTGGCCCCGTTTATCCCACAGGAGTGATCATGTCGGTGTTAACGTTCCGAGAGGCCTTGAACCAGGCCATGACCGAGGAGATGGAGCGCGACGAGAACGTCTTCCTCATGGGCGAGGAGGTCGCCGAGTACGACGGGGCCTACAAGGTCAGCCAGGGGATGCTCAAGCACTTCGGCCCCCGCCGGGTGATCGACACGCCGATCTCCGAGGAGGGGTTCGCGGGCATCGGCATCGGCGCCGCGATGACCGGGCTGAGGCCGATCATCGAGTTCATGACGTTCAGCTTCAGCATCGTGGCCATCGACCAGATCGTCAACAACGCGGCGAACATGCGGTACATGAGCGGCGGCCAGTTCGCCGTGCCGATCGTGTTCCGCGGCAGCTCGGGCATGGCCGGCTGCCTGGCGGCGACCCACTCGCACCGGCTCGAGGCCTGGTACGCCCAGATCCCCGGCCTGACCGTCGTGCTCCCGGCCACCCCGGCCGACGCCAAGGGGCTCCTCAAGAGCGCCATCCGCTCCGACGACCCGGTGGTGTTCATCGAGCACGAGGTCCTCTACCACGAGCGCGGCGAGGTCCCCGAGGGCGAGCACATCGTCCCGATCGGCAAGGCCGACATCAAGCGGCCCGGCTCCGACGTCACGCTGATCACCTACTCGCGGTCGCTCAAGGCCACCCTCGCCGCCGCCGAGAAGCTCGCCGACGAGGAGAAGATCGACGCCGAGGTGATCGACCTCCGCACCATCCGCCCGCTCGACTTCGAGGCGCTGCTGACCTCGGTCCGCAAGACCCATCGCGCCGTGATCGTCGAGGAGGATTGGCCCTACTGCGGCCTCGGCGCCGGGATCTCCGACCGGATCACTCGCGCGGCATTCGACGAGCTCGACGCGCCGATCCTCCGCGTGGCCTCCAAAGACGCGCCGATACCCTATAATAAAGCGCTGGAGCAGTCGATGCTCCCCTCGGTCGATCGGGTGATCGCCGCAGTCCACGACGTACTCTACATCTAAATACGAGGAAGGAACACGAAATACACGAAATACACGAAAAAGAAGGAGGGAAATAAGAAGGTTTTCTTTCGTGTATCTCGTGTATTTCGTGTTCCATCATTCCGGATCAATTCATCCATTCGCGGGACTTCGATCCCGGGAGAACAGACGTGCCGATCGAAGTGACGATGCCGAAGCTCAGCCCCACGATGGAGACCGGCGTGATCGCGCAGTGGCTGGTCAAGGTCGGCGACCAGATCAAGGAAGGAGATTCGCTGGCCGAGATCGAGACGGACAAGGCCACGATGGCGATGAAGTCGTACGACGACGGCACGATCGTGCATATCGACCATGCCGCCGGCGACGAGGTCGCGCTCGGCCAGCGGGTCTTGGTGCTGGCGAAGAAGGGGGAGGATCCGAAGCAAGTCGCGGCGAGCCTCGGCGGCGGGGAGAAGGCCGCGGTTGCCTCGAAGCCGTCCGCGTCCGAATCGTCAACCGGCGGTAACGGCCAGCAGGTCCCCGAGAATGGCAACGGCCAGCATGCCGTCGACACGGGAGAGGCGGGGCACGGCACGGGCACCAGGCGGCTCAAGTCCAGCCCGCTGGCCCGGAAGCTCGCCGAGGCGTCACATGTCAACCTGGCCCAGGTCACCGGCTCGGGACCCGGCGGCCGGATCATCCGCCGCGATATCGAGGCGTTCCTCAGCAAGCCGCAGGTCGGCACGGCGGTAGCCGAGGCCGGACGGGCACCCTCGACCGGAGCGCCCCCGCACAGCCCAAGGAGGTGCCGCAGCCTCGACCGGCCGCAGCCCCGCTGGCCGCCCAGCGCATCCCCCACACCCGGATGCGCAAGACCATCGCGCAGCGGATGCTACAGGCCAAGCAGACCGCCCCCGAGATCCATGTCACGGTCAACATCCGCGCCGACCGCCTGGTCGCCGCCCGCGAAGAGCTGAACAAGCGGCTGGCCCGCGAGGGGATCAAGCTCTCCCTGGGCGACTTCGTCACCAAGGCCGTGGCGCTGTCCTTGAGGGCCCATCCCGGCGTCAATGCCAGCTACGAACCGGATGCGATCGTCCGCCATGGCGAGGTCAACATCGGGATCGCCGTCGCTCTTCCGGAGGGCCTGATCGTCCCGGTCCTGCAACGCGCCGATACCCTGGGCCTGCGCGAGATCCGCCAGCAGAGTGAGGCGCTGGCCGCCGCCGCGCGGGCCAATAGCCTGACCGGCGAGCAGCTCACGGGCAGCACCTTCACGATCTCCAACCTCGGCATGTACGGGGTCCGCGAGTTCGACGCCATCCTCAACATGCCCGAAGTCGGCATCCTGGCCGTCGGAGCCGCCGAGAAGCGCCCGGTCGTCGAGGGCGATCGCCTGGTCGTCGGTACTGTGATGACCGTCACCCTCACCGCCGACCACCGCGCCGTCGAACGGCGCCATGGCCGCCGAGTTCCTCCGGACCTTGAAGGGGCTGCTCGAAGAACCAACCGCCATGCTCCTGTAAGTTCCTGTTCCGATCTCCTTACTGGCGGGTGCGTCAACGCGGTGGGACGGCGCTCACCGGGGTCGGTCGCGACAGGCAAGATCCCGACGCGACGCCGATCCTCTCGCTGTTCTTATGAGACTTCTCCCACCCTGGCCAGATCGAGGAAGACGATAATCGAAGGATTCCCGACGGGCGTGTAATGGCCGGTAAACGCGAGGCTGCCGGACTTCCGATCCACCCGGAAGACCGCGATGTGGTCGCCTCGCTGATTGCAGCAACCGAGAAACTGGCCGGTTGGGTCGAAGTTGAAACTCCGCGGATAATCCCCTCTGGTCCATTCTTCACCGAGGAACGTCAGGACGCCGTCTGGGCCGATGGAAAAGATCGCGATGCTATCATGGAGTCGGTTGCCGGCATACACGAATCGCCCATCGGCCGAGACCAGGATTTCCGAGCAGAAGTTCGTACCGACGAAACCGGGCGGCAGGGTGGAGATCGTCTGCCTGGGGGCCAATCGACCCCTTGCGGCATCGTAGTCGAACAGGACGACGGTCGAGGCTTCCTCCTGGATGGAGTAGAACCATCGTCCATTGGGGTGGAAATGGAAATGTCGAGGGCCGTCCCCGGCCGGCAGCGAAACCGAGTGCGGTTCATTCGGAGTCAGCTTGCCCGTCTGCTCGTCGAACTTCCAGACGAAGATCCGATCCAGCCCCAGGTCGACATGCAGCACGAATCGCCCCGAGGGATCGGCCTGGATCATGTGCGCGTGAGTCCGATCGTGACCGCTCCTGGCAAAGCTGCCCGGCGGGCCGCCGGTCGCTCGGGTGGGGCCGAGCGTCCCGGCATCCGTCTTGATGTCCGCAGCCTCGCCCAGCCGACCGTCGGGCAGGATCGGCAGGACCGCAACCGAGCCGCCGAAATAGTTGGCCACCAGCACGAACCGGCCCGACGGATGGACGCTCACATAAGTCGGCCCGGCACCGCCGGAGCGGACGGTGTTGAGCAACGTCAAGTGTCCGTCGGCCCGATCGATGGCGAAGGCGCCGACGGTGCCTCCCTTGTCCGCACCCACTCGATCGGTCTCGTTAGCGGAATACAGTCGGGTCCCGGCCGCATTCAAGGCCAGGCAGCTCGGACTGGTTCCCATCTCGACAATGCCGGCGGGCGCCATCGCCCCGGTGTCGCGATCCACCCGGAAGAGGTGGATGCCGCGACCGTTGCCCGGCGGCAGATCCACCTGCGTGGGCAACATATCGCGGAGCGGGGAGCTGAACGTCCCCACGTAGGCCATGAGCGGCCCATCGGCCTCGACCGATCGCGCCTGGAGCGAACCGGCGACGAGCGAGGTCGTCCCCGCCATTGCGAGCGAGGTCTTCAGGAACGATCGGCGCGAACGGTCGAGTGAATTCATCGGAAACCTTACTTCTGATGAGTGGTCGGTTGGCGGAACGCACGTTCCACCGAGTCGTTCGGATCGGTGGAGACCGGGCCATCTCGCCAGAGCCACGCGCATCATCTCGGGCATGATCGCCCCGCCGTACTTCTGCCCGTGATTGTTCATGCCCCACGAGTAGTTGACGTCGTACCCCTTCTGCGTGAGGGCCTTCATCAGCCGCACGTTCTGGTAGAACCAATCCCGCGTCTCGTCGTAATTGCCCTTGCGGAGGCCGCGGTTATCGTTCCGCCCGTCGCAGAGGTACACCCGGATCGGCTTCTTCTCGCTCGCCAGCACCTTCTCCGGATAGACGTGGCCGCCTCGCAGGTTCACGAAGCTGCCGACGTTGCTGAGCACTTTCCGGAAGTCGTTCGGCCGCTCCCACGCGACCGTGAATGCCGCGATTGCGCCCGAGCTCGAACCGCCGATCCCGTGCATCTCCGGGTCCTTCGAGATGTTGAAGTCCTTCCGCAAGGCCGGCATCAGCTCCTCGGTGATCACCCGCGCGTACTTGTCGTCGAGCGAGTTGTATTCGGTCGGCCGGTTGGTGTCGCGGTCGCCCCAGTTCCGCGGGGACGGCTCGGGCTGGTCCGGCCGCCGGCCGGGGTTGATGAAAACTCCGATCATGACGGGGATCTCGCGCCGATAGATCAGGTTGTCCATGACGTTTTGGGCCCGGATGTCCCCCTTCTCGTCCTTGAACGCCTGCCCGTCCTGGTAGACCATCAGGGCCGCCGGGACGGCCGGGTCGTACTGGGCCGGGACATAGACCCAGTACGTATGCTGGGTGCCGGGGTAGACCTGGCTGGGGAGCGTGTACGGCCCGCGGATCTCGCCCTTCGGGACGCCCTCCTGAGGCAGCGAGTCGGGCCCCAGCCGGTACTGCGAATCCGGATTCGGCCCGCGGGGGGTCTGCCCCTTCGTCTGCGCGAGGGCCATGACCGCCATCCCGAGAGTTCCGAAACATACGGCAGTGATGATCGCTTTTCTCATCCGACAACTCCCCGGCAGGATGGAGACCGGGACCAGGGACTGGGCGGAGTGCCCAGGAATCCCGGTCGGTCCAGGTTGCGGTGATGGAACGAAGGCCGCCTGGACAGGATATTCGACCAGCCGGCCCGTTGCCAGCAGCAGGGGCGGTTACTTCGCGGGGATGCCCGTGCCGGGGAGTGCGATGGGCGTGCCCGTCAGATCGGGCTCACGCCCGAGGTCGGAGGGCGTTCGTCCCGTCCGAACCGCGCACTCACGTGCGTGATCACGGCTCAGGCGCGGATGATCGTTCGGACGAATCAGAGCAGGGCACAGGTGAAATGCCCACTCTCATCGTTTAAGATTGCAGCTTCCCTATCCCTCCGGATGGGTACAGGCTGCTTCCCGTTTCCGTTCCCGAGTCGAGGAGAATCGAGAGATGAACGAATCGCATTCCAGTCCCGTGGATCGCCGGGTCTTCCTCCAGGCGGGCGCGATGGCGACGGCGGCCACCACCGGCCTGGTCGCCGGCAACGCATCGGCTCAGGAGCCGAAAGCAGGAAACACCAACAAGCCGGTCCTGCCGACGCGGAAGCTGGGCAGGACGGGCGTCGAGGTGACCCTGCTCAACCACGGGACCGTCGGCGAACCCGCCGGATTGAACCGACTGCTCCGCGCCGCCTACCTCGAGGGCGTCCGCTACTTCGACACCGCCGAAGGCTACAAGAATTCCGAGAAGGTCATCGGCGAGTGGCTGACGGCCATGCCGGAGGTCCGCAAGTCGATCTTCCTGGCGACCAAGAGCCATGTGGGCCGGCCGTCGGACATGCTCAAGAAGCTCGATCAGCGGCTCGCCGCGCTCAAGACCGACTACGTCGACCTCCTCTTCTTCCACGGCCTCAGCTCCGACCAGACCGACTGGCCCAAGAGCAATGAGTTCAAGCATGCGGCAGAGGCCCTCAAGAAGACCGGCAAGGTCAAGTTCGTCGGCTTCTCGACCCACGACCAGATGATCGCCCAGCAGATCCAGAACGCCGCGGAGGGTGGGTTCGTCAACGTCATCATGCTCAAGTACACCCCCTGGCTCGACAAGAAGTCCGCGCTCAACAAGGCCCTCGACGCCTGCCATGCCAGGGGCATCGGCCTGGTCTCGATGAAGCAGCTCGCCGGCCAGACCCGGTTCACGGCGGCGCATGTCCCTTCGATCAAGGCCAAGGGGCTGACCCCCGCGCAGGGCTTGCTCCAGGCGATCTGGACCGACGAGCGGTTCTCGGCCTCGTGCGTGACCCTGCGGAACACGGAGCAGATCCGCGAGAATGCCGACGCGGTCCGCCGCTTCGAGCCGCTCAAGCAGGCGGAGATCGACGAGCTGCGCGACGCCGTCCTGGCATCCAACCCGACGATGTGCCCGGGCTGCGACGGCCGCTGCGCGCTCGCCGGCGGCACCAAGGCGAAGCTGGGCGACCTCGCCCGGTTCTACACCTACCACGAATCGCACGGGATGCCGGGCCTGGCCCGCGAGTCCTACGCCGAGCTGGCCGCCGAGGACCGCGACTGGAAGGGCGCCGATCTCGAAGCCGCCCGCGAGGCGTGCCATCACAAGATCGACTTCTCCGCGCTGCTGCCCGAGGTCGATCGCCTGCTCGGTTGATCCGACGTGCCTATCGATGGGCGTCGAGGCCGATCACGCCTGAATACCGGCGGCACGTGAGGCTTGTCGGTATTCAGTGGATCTCAGATCGCGCAGTGCCGCTGAGTTCATGGACCGACGGTTTCTTCACTTCCCCCGCGAAATGAATTCCTCAAGTGATAGATGCTTCTGGTTCATCCGGGGAAAGCACGCGCCGGGCTTCAGGAGAAGTTGACATGCCGGCGCCACTTGGAATTGTGTCAAAGCACTCCGAACAGGGAGGAAGATTGTCTTGGATTCGGAAACGAAGCGGTGGCCTGCTCCCGTCTCCTCGTCCGTAATCCCGGAAAATGCCCCCGTCATCGATTTGGAGCAATCGGGTGAGTAAGCCATGAAACAGAAACAAGATACGATTCGCAGGCTCTCGATGAGAATCGCGAAGAAGCCGTCCTGTGGATTTTTCTTGAATAGAGATAACGAACTTGCCACACATATAGGAATGGGCGACGATCTCGTGGGGAAATCATCATGGCCAGATCACGTTCGACTACTTCTTACAACCCGCTCGTCACGCTCTATCAAGTTGGAAGCGTTTCGGGTTTCTCGGATGAAGAGTTGGTGCAACGGATCGTCGACAAATCCGCCGAGCATTACCACGGACCCGCGTTCGAGGCGATCGTTGCACGACATGGTCCCATGGTTCTCCGCGTTTGTCGACGCATCTTGGGCGATGCGTACGACATTGAAGACGCATTTCAGGCCACGTTCTTGCAACTTCACAGACAGAGATCAATCGTCCGGGGGAAGACGTTAGGTGGCTGGCTCCACGATGTTGCGTACCGAACGGCCAAGAAAGCCCGTAACGAATCGGTTCGCCGTCGCATAAGGGAAGGCGCCCAACTTGACTCGGAATCCATTCCGGGAAAGCGGGAAAAGGACAGAGACATTGGGACGTGGATCGATGGAGAGGTCTCTCGGCTCGCTTCGAGATATCGCATAGTAGTGATCTTACACTACTTCGAAAGTATGTCGCATCAAGAAGTAGCCGATCAACTCGGAATCCCGGTCGCCACGGTTAACAGCCGGCTTGCGCGGGCGAGGAAGAAGTTGAGGGAACGACTGACCCGCCAAGGCGTAACGGCCCCAGATCAGACATTGTCATCGGCCCTAGTACCCTTCGCAGTAAAAGCTCTCGTTCCGAAGTCGCTCTCGGCTGCGACGGTCCGCCTCGCCTGTGAAATCGCGGGCGGCGGGGCACCAAGTGCCGTGCTACCGGCTTCCGTTGCGGCCTTGATCGCCGAGAGTTCGACTAGGATGACCATGAGGAGAATCGCGGCGGTTGCCATCGTCGGTACAGCTCTGGGTATGGCTCTGACGGGCATGGCACTGAGCCTCACGTCGAAGCAAACGTTGCGGAGATTTTCCCAACCGAGCGTTGCCCCTGCCAATGTGTCACCCCAGATTACCGAGCGTCAGAAAGCACTTCGGGAGGCCCTTTGGACATTGGTAAGAGTCCTGATCGACAGTGCGGAGAGCACGTCCGCGACTGGTTCTGGTCCCTCAATTCTTGGGCAACTCGGCTCGAACAGCCTTAAAAAGCTCGACGGTGTAAACGATCTAGGCTGTCGCCTCGATTGGATGAGGGTGGGAATGGTTGACAACGACCCATCTGTCTTAGCTCAACATGGTCGGGGATTAAGCTTGTCGGAGGGAATCCTATTTGAAGAGGAGCGGCGACTTGTGGTTGCGGTCATCGCATTGTCGGAGCTGAATGCCTGGGCCCAGGGTCGGTCGGTTTCGGCGAAGGAGCCGCCGAACATGGTGGTCGTACGTGAGGGCGTCAATCTGGTCAGCCTGAGTATCGGCGACGATCGACTGACGAATGAATTGAAAAATCTCGTCACCGCGATGGAGCATGAGGCTGCCACAAGAGCACAATCGCAGCCAAATACGAATTTCACGCCAATACTCGCACATCCAGATCAGATAGCGCCCGGCAATCGAACGAACGACGATAAATTGGTCACTCATTCGCCGAACCGAGGAGCCAAAGGCTCGACGCTGGATGACACTTGGCGCCTCTTCGGTCTCTCATTGGTTGCCATGCTGCGTGAGTCGAGCCATCGAGACCTTGGGAAGCCGAGGATCGGTGAAATCACGAATGTGATCGCCGAGGGTGCATTCCGCCGAACTCTCTTCTACTCCGAACTGCAGAGGCTTGTGGAACATCCGCTCATATCGTTCCAGGAACGTTCGGCATGGGAGAAGTGGCTCGGCGGCGAAAGCATCGAGGAGATCGTCGAGGAATTGAGGATGCCATCGACAGCAAGAGACTACGGTCCTGATAAGTCTTTATGGCCCTGACGAGGACTTCACAGAATCCAAGATCGAATCCAACAGTCCTTTGGTGGTGAGGGGTGTCCAATCCTCATTCACGGGGACGCAAGCCCTAACTTTCAAGTCAATGCGGCTTATCGCTGATCCCGGTTGATTCTCCTGTTGGTGTTCGGCGAGATGTGTCCATCTTTTCTGGGAATTCCGTCTCCGGAAGGAGCAACACTTAGCGACTCCGATAAGCGAACGAGGCGAGGAAGACCAGGGACCTTGAGGGCCAGAGGAAGGTGATCCGGTGATACCAAAGGGCATATCTCGTTCCATCACCAAACGACCCAATCCAGTAGAAGGGAACCTCATGAAAACGCGACGTTCATGGATGGTAACCACACTGATTCTCTCCAGCATCGGTCTGGCCACACTAGCGAAGGCCATCGACCCTCCCTACCGAAAACTGAAGGAAGACCCTCAGACTCGGTTAAGGATGTTCATCGGAGTCGCAATCTTCAACTTCAATCAAGTGAAGGGAGGCGGTCCGTGTAAGGCTATCCTGGCTCAGATGGGAGAGAACACTTCTGGTCGCATTCGGTTCGTCAACGAAGTCGGCCAATCGCTGATACGGATAGCAGACGGGATTCGCAAGAATGATCCCGTACAGGTAGCCTCTGCAACGAGGGACATCGACGACTACTGTCTTCTGGAGAGGGCCCAGAACGAGGCGATCTCGGTCTTGGGCATGCTCAGCGAGGTTCTGGCCTATTCTCGGAGAGTGAATATCGATACAACGGCCCCCTTGAACGGCCACCGACTCTCGGCGGGGGTGTCGTGTTTCGAGCGGTGGACTGGAGATCATGACTTGGCGGAGGCCTTGCGTCAGGTCATCGAGGCGATGAAGGAAGACTCCCCCCCCCAAGACCAAGGCCGATGGAGGCAGGAATGGCCCGCCCCCTCCAGGTGATAGTAAGCTCAAGTCCGATGACGGCCCCCCGGATGGTCGGCATGTTGGCCGCAACTCCATCGACCCGAGACTCCCGGACTCCTTCCGAATCTCAGGCGCTGCGGTCCTCGTCCTACTCAAGGCATTCGTCGTAGACGACGACGACGCCCGCGAGAACAAGACCATCGGGTCCTTCGAAGACTTTTTTTGCGCCATTTTTCAACAGGAGATGAAACGTCCGCTTCGAGGCAGGGAATGTGAACTCGCCCGCAATGCGTGGCGGCGTGGTGGAAGGACCATCAAGGAAATCGCCCAGGCTCTCCTGAGGGGCGAGACTCCCTGATAGATTGGAACGTAGGAATGGAAGCCGGTGTCATCCAAGCGTCCATAGCTTTACAATTACAAATTTATATATTCATCAATACACATAACAGAAATTGACATGAGCGATCCAAATCGATGCCTGGATTGTGGAGAAATCCTTCTTGACGGGTTTGACGGCGAATGCCCGTGCTGCGGCCGATTGAATGACGACGTCACTCAAACGCTCGAAATGAAGGCCCAAGACAAGATCGCCCCTCTTCAAAGCGACTCAAGAAAAGTTTCCTGGGAGGATGTTGTAAGGATGACGGGCTCGGCCTTGACAATGCTACTCTTGGCCATCGTACTCCTGGTCATTGGCTTTACACTCGTTCATCTCACTGGATATTATTTATTTATAATCATATTCTTACTTCCAGTGGGAACAATAATTTTGATGGCCCCGAGCCTCACCGTCATCAGTCTCATGACATACTGGCTAGAGAGAACCAACAATTTCCTAGTTGAACTTGTAATCATGTCTACTGTGATGACTCTTTGGCTTACTGGAATGTTAGGTGCAAACTATGCGGTTTTCACTATCGCCAAGGCAATATGTGACGCATTATCTATAAAAGTGCTAAATTAACTTGCGACCGAGCATTTTGTTGTCTGGCGTAGTCCGAGCAAATTGCCATCAGGGTGCTAGGCACATAACAATTCTTTTTTCGCCGAAGTCGAACATTGGCAAGCCGGGTTTTCATCAGGAGATCCTCATGTGCCGCGCCACTTTCTTTCTCCTGATTCATGCGTTTCTTCACGCAGGCGTCTTTGCACAGGGCATCGGATCGGCCGAGTCAACGGTCATCAAGGCCGGTCGCCTGATCGATGTTCGTACCGGTCAGGCACTAACCGACCGGGCGATCCTCGTCGTGGGGGAGCGGATCGATGCGGTCGGTGGGATGGGCGAAATTGTCAAGTCGGCCCCGAAGGACGCCTTCGTCATCGACCTGTCAAGCTCCACGGTCCTGCCCGGCCTGATCGACTGCCACACACACATCCTATTACAAGGTTTCCTGCCCGAAGCGGTCTACGACGAACAACTCCTCAAGGAATCTATCCCCTACCGCACCATTCGGGCCACGGTCGCCGCGAGGAGGGCCTTGGAGAACGGCTTCACCACCATGCGGGACATGGAGACGGAGGGAGCCATGTACGCTGACGTGGATGTCAAGAAGGCGATCCAGCGAGGCATCATCCCAGGCCCACGTATGTTCGTCTCGACCAGGGCGCTGTCGGCCACCGGGACGTACTCGTTGCTCGGCTATTCCTGGGAGTTAAAGGTCCCCGATGGCGTACAGGTTGTTGACGGCCCTGACGAGATTCGAAAGGCGGTCCGGGAGCAGGTGAAACACGGAGCCGACTGGATCAAGTTCTACGCCGATCGAGACGAGAAGAGCGTAGGCGACAAGGTCCGTAGCAAGGTAAATTTCACCGACGACGAGATGAGAGCCTTGGTCGGTGAAGCCCACCGGCTCGACCGCCGCGTAGCTGCCCACGCCATGGGGATCGATGGAATCATAGCCGCACTCCAGGCCGGTGCAGACTCGATCGAGCATGGCCACGGGCTCGACGATGTGGCAATCAACCTGATGGTCCAGAAGGGCGTCTACTGGTGCCCCACGATCTTCGCCCATGCATACATCTCCGAGCGGTTGCACGCTGATGCTTCATCGGACATGAAGTCCATGGTGAAACGGCAGCAGAAGGTGTTCGGCCTGGCGTCAGAAAGGGCGTCAAGGTGGTCTACGGAACGGACATCGGAGGCTATCCCTGGACCGAGAATCAGTCCAAGGAGTTCTCCTACATGGTCCGGTACGGGATGACGCCGATGGATGCGCTCCGGTCGGCCACGATCGTCGCCGCCGAATTGCTCCAAGCCCGGAATGACCTGGGAGCGATCGAGCCGGGGAAGTACGCCGACATTGTTGCCGTCGATGGCGATCCGCTCAGGGACATAGCCGAGCTGGAGCGAGTGAAGTTCGTCATGAAAGGTGGCAAAGTCATCAAGCTCGAGAAGTGACTCTTTCTTCCTCGGCCATCATCCTTCTCGACGAGAGAGATTACTCATGAGTTCCTGGAATCATGCTGACATTTATAAGGAACCGGAGTTCGCCGGCCTTTACCACAAGTTTCGGCCGCGCTACCCAGTTTCTCTGTTCAAATATCTTGCCTCTCTGGTTTCCTCCCATGACGTCGCCTGGGACTGCGCCACCGGCAATGGCCAAGCGGCCCTCGGCTTGACCGGCCACTTCCGAATAGTCTTCGCCACGGATGCGAGTCCTCAACAGGTGGCAGGAGCCCTCCACCATGAGAAAATCGCCTACATCATTGCCCCAGCGGAGCAGTCCCCATTACCGGATGCATCGGTTGACCTCGTGACTGTAGCCTTGGCGCTCCACTGGTTCCACCACGATCAATTCTACGCCGAGGTCCATCGCGTCATCCGACCCGGTGGGGTCGTCGCCTGTTGGACTTATCACCTTCAGACGGTCAGCCCCGAGGTCGATGCGATCGTGCAACGACTCTACGCCGATATCCTCGGGCCTTACTGGTTGCCCGAGAACAAACATGTCGAGAACGGCTACGAAGACTTGATGTTTCCCTTCGAAAGGATCGAGACGCCAGTTTTCGAGCTCGAACGGCAATGGGACCTCAACCACGTTCTCGGCTATTTGAGAACATGGTCTGCCTCGCAATGCTTCTACACGGAGACCGGACGTGATCCCTTGGAAATGATCCGAGAGGATCTGGCTGAAGCCTGGGGTAAGCCGGGTATGAAGCGGAAGGTCGTCTGGAGACTCCGTACGCTCGTGGGGAGAGCGTCGAAATGAAGCATTTTCAATCACGACCTGAGCCGGTAGACTGAAATCGCGTGTACGAGGAACACGTCAAATTACTCAAAAGGAAACATGCGATGCTGAGATTGTCCATCCTGTTCCTCATCATTGCCGGACTCGCTGGGGCATGTGGATTCTCAAGTCTGGCAAGTTCAGCGGCGGAAGTCGGGAGGACCTTGCTTCTGGGGTTCTTCTTACTCTTAATCATTTCCATCCTGTTCGGACGGAGCCAGCCAAGTCATGATCCTTTGCCTTTGGATTCCAAGAAGCTCCATTCGGTTCCCGATCCCCTAGACTGGTAGAATCCCCGGGATCAGAGGTCAGACAAAGAGTCACGTGGGCAGAAGCTCGACCAGCGGCTCGCCGCGCTCAAGACCGACTACATCGACCTCCTCTTCTTCCACGGACTCAGCACCAACCAGACCGACTGGCCCAAGAGCAAGGAGCTCAAGGAAGCGGCCGAGGCCCTCAAGAAGACCGGCAAGGTCAAGTTCGTCGGCTTCTCGACCCATGACGAGATGATCGCCCAGCAGATCCAGAACGCCGCGGAAGGCGGGTTCGTCGACGTGATCATGCTCAAGTACACCCCGTGGCTCGACAAGACGTCGGCGCTCAACAAGGCCCTCGACGCCTGCCATGCCAGGGGCATCGGCCTGGTCTCGATGAAGCAGCTCGCCGGCCAGACGCGGTTCACGGCGGCCCACGTCCCTTCGATCAAGGCCAAGGGGCTGACGCCCGCCCAGGGCCTGCTCCAGGCGATCTGGACCGACGAGCGGTTCTCCGCCTCGTGCGTGACCCTGCGGAACACCGAGCAGATCCGCGAGAATGCCGACGCGGTCCGGCGGTTCGAGCCGCTCAAGCAGGCGGAGATCGACGAGCTTCGCGATGCCGTCCTGGCGTCCAACCCGACGATGTGCCCGGGCTGCGACGGCCGATGCGCGCTCGCCGGCGGGACCAAGGCCAAGCTGGGCGACCTCGCCCGGGTCTACACCTACCACGAATCGCACGGGATGCCGGGCCTGGCCCGCGAGTCCTACGCCGAGCTATCCGATGAGGCACGCAACTGGAAGGATGCCGACCTCGCCGCTGCCCGTGAGGCGTGCCATCACAAGATCGACTTCGCCGCGATGCTCCCCGAGGTCGATCGCCTCTTGAGTTGAACCGACGTACCTGTCACGGCCATTGCCGCGGTCCCGAACCGATCGGTGGGCGTCGAGGCCGATAACCCCTGAATACCGGCGGCAGATCTGGCTTGCCGGTATTCGGGGAATCGCCGATCGTAGTCTCAGAGATTTCCGATCGCCGCTTCAGAGCGGCTTGACGCCGAATTTGTCCAGCACCATGTCGGCGGTCTGCAGGGCGCCTTCAACCCAGCCCTGAGCGTCCGAGTAGGCTTCACCGCAGACGAGGAGGCAGAGGTCCTTGAACGGCTTGACGATCTGCGCCTTGACGACCCAGCTCTGCACGCCGATGTTCCAGCTATTCCAGCCGCCGCCGAAGGGGTCTTCGCCCCAGTCGCGGAAGGCGGCGTCCTGGACGTCCGGTGTATAGGCCAGGCCATGCATGGCGCCGAGTTGGCGGGCCACTTCGGCGACCATCGGCTCCGGCGCCTTGAAGACGTCCCAGTCCGGGTCGGGCCGAGCGATCTGGCTGCCTGTGAACGGATGCTCAGGACGCATGACCTCCTGGGTATCGGGCTTGTCCCGGCGACGGGGCCGGAGGCCGTCCCAGAAGCCGATGTTGGTCCCGTCGTCGTAGCTCGCCATGAGCATCGCCCGCCCCTCGCGCCGGGTTGCCGTCGTCGAGCGGCCAGTAGTAGGTCTGCCGGATCGGCAAATCCGTGACCGACCGCCCCGCCTCGACCACGACCGGATTCCCCTTGTCGTCGATGAATCCGGCAGCCCGCCACCAGGGGTCTTTATACGTCGTGAACAGCTTGAAGAGCGGCCGAGGTGTGACGCTCTCGATCTTGTCGCGGATCTTCTCGAGCAGCGGGCTCGAGTTCATGAGCAGCTCGAGCGACCGGCGCGGCATGGCGAGGATCAACGACTTCGCGGCGATCGTCTCGCCGCCCGCCTTGAGCTGGAACCCGCCCTCGGCCTCGCGAAAGCTCTCGACCGGCGTCCCGAGGCGGACCCGGCCACCGGCCTTCTCGAAGAGCCGAGCCATCGACTTCGGCACCGCCTGGAAGCCCTTGCGGAACCCCTTGTACTTCGGGGTGATGCCGAAGTCGGAGAGGTACCAGGGGATTGCGTCCGCGGCGTTCCAGTTGGCCAGAGTCGTACTGTAGCCGCCCGCGTCGACCCCGAGCTGGTAGGCCTCGCCGCTGATGACACGCATCAACACGTTCCAGAACCCTTGCTGATACAGGGGTATCTTGCCGAACTCGGCCTTCTGCGCCATGCTCCGGCGAGCCTCCTCGGTCAGGCCCGGCCGAGTGATCCCCGGTACGATCTGCTCGATGGCGTTGAGCAGGATGGCGCCGGGCGGCATCCCGCGCTCGAGGAAGGTCAGCGAGTACGGGACCTTTTCCGGATGCCGGGTGAAGTCCGAGAGCCGGAGGTGGACTCCCCGGAGGTAGGCGAGGTTCTGCGACTCGTCAACGGGGAAGTCATAGAGGTCGATCCACTCGTCGCGGGGCAGGGTCCCGTTGAGGACCTCCAGGAGTCGCTTGATCCGCGGCTGGACGGCCGGGAGGATGCGCATCCCGCCCAGCTCCGCGACCATGTTCGGGATGCCGGGCGGCCGGACCGAGAGGAGTCGACCACCGATGCGGGGGCTCGCCTCGAGGACGACGACGGAGCGGTCCGGGAACTGGTTCTTGAGCCGCCAGGCGGTATAGCACCCCGAGACGCCGCCGCCAACGACGGCGATATCGACCGTCTCGTTCGCGGTGACCGATGATCCGAGGACGTGCCCTGGGTTCGTCCCGACGGCCCCACCCCCGAGGACGGCTGCAAGTCCAACCCCGGACGCATTCTGAACGAGCTGTCGGCGCGTCATCATGGTCGGTCCGCTCCACGGCAGTAAACCGGCGACGTTGTTGATGTCGTTCTCACAGGCCGGCGCGTTGAAAACGGCACGACGGACCGAGTGGTCCGAGCATTCGAGCGTGTGCAAACGATCCCAAATGGAACGCAAAGCGGTTCCTACGGGGGCCCCGCACTCGACGCTCGACGTGGTCAACCTTCGAAGGGCGTCCGACCGTCCGCCCACAGTATTCCGGCCGCACCTCGATAGAGATGACGATGTCCCGCGGCCTCGATCGCGCAACGCCTCAACGGAAGCCAAGCACTGAAAGCAAAGTTAGTCTGAGTTGCCAGGAAAAGTCAAAGACAAAATAGGCATCCTCAGCAGAATTCAGGGCCTCAAGACTGCTCTCGTCGAGGTAGAACCAGCGGGCAGGGGATTGTCTTGGATTCGGAAACGTGGAGCAGGCCATGGTGGCCAGAGCGGAGCCGATCGGGCCGCTTGACTTCGGATCCGCTTTGTGTATTATTCGTCACAGAGAGGTATGCGACGAGATGACGACCTAGAAGACGTCGAATGCACATCAAGGGTGTGATCTGGGATGAGGATGACGACCCCGTCGGCAACGTCGCCCACATCGCCGAGCATGACATCTCGATCGACGAGGTGGAGGACGTGCTCTACAACCCCCGAAACCGGACCGGCCCGAGCAACCATCCCGGTCGGATGCGAACCTGTGGCGCGACCGTGAGGGGCCGGTTCATCTGCGTGGCCTGGGAACGGGCCGAGGATGACCCGCTGATCGTCAAACCGGTGACCGCCTTCGACTCGAACCCGCCGAGGAGGCCGCGCCGTGACAGATGAACCGGCCCGTCGCCCCTCCCCGACAGAGGCCGCCACCGAGCTGGCCACGCCTTCCGACCCATCGGCCCTGGGCGATCACCTGGACTTCGCCGCGTTCCTCGCGTCGGCCCGAAAGGCGCGGGAGGCCCGGGGCTTGACGCTTTCCGAGGTCGCGGCGCGGATGGGATGCGACCATGCGGCCGTCTCGCGCCTGGAATCGGGCAAGCAGCCGAACCCGACAGTCAACACCGTGATGCGCTATGTCGAGGCGATCGGGCTGCGGATCGCCTGGGGACTGGCCGAGCGGGATGACACCCCGATTCCCCGGGGGGAAGACCGCGTTCGAAGACGGAAGCGTTCTGCCAGGGCCACCGATTGATGTCCCCACACCTGATGGACCTATTTCTTCAACAGAGCCCAAGCAGGAAGGAACGAGCCTTCAACTCGTAACCTTTGACCGGATCGAGATCGATCCGTCGAGCAAGACAAGGATCGTCCATCATCTCCTGGACGTTCAAATTATTGGCTTTGGGACGAGGCCATGGCACGTCTCCGATTCGACGTGCCTGTCCCGACGATCGCTCGGACCCCAGCCGGCTCGTCCGGCCGGGCAGGCCGCGCTCTCCACCTTTGTTCCTCCACGACCGCGGACCTCAACCGCGGATCGAGACCTTCGCCCGCCAGCCGACGAATGTCACCACGGCCGAGGCGAGCATGATCCACGATGACGGCTCGGGCACGCTGAACGTATTCACGAACATCGAGATCGAGGCCGACGCGCCATTGTTCATGAGTAAGGATGCACTCGCCGAGTCCGTCACGGAGACCATCTTGGTGCCGGGAGCGAAGGATTTGGTCTCCATCATCGGCCCATTGGCGGCGCTGAGGCTCAGGTTTACCTGCCCCGCGGTCTCGCCGAGCGAGGCCTCCGAGCCGATGCCCATCCGCATCCCATCGAAGCTGGCGGACGCGGTGACCAGGCTGCTCGCCGACGCGTCGTATCCGATCGACAAGTTGTTGTTCCCGACCGCCGGGGAGTTGAGCGCCGGGTTGAAGGTGAACTGGATTCCGAACCCTGTGCTATTGAAGACGGCCGTCGCGATGACGTTGTCCACGGTGATCGGAGCCGGGAAGTTCGATGTGAAGTTCGTGAATTCGACGAGGCCCACCGAGACGGGGGCGGCCGCCATGAGCTCCGCGAACGTCATCGACGACTTGCCGTTGGAGAAGGTTATGCCGCCGGCCCGCAGCTCGCCCGCGGGGACCAGCAGCAGCACGCAGAACCAGAGTCGCCTCATTGCGTCAATCTCCTCGGTCGCTGGCTGTCGGCGACCACGACGATCCAGGCCGCGGTCCACTGATGGAACGCGTTCTTGCCACGATCCGGAATTAATGTGTTTGCGGACCCGATGCATGAGCAACCCTGACGAACGCGAACAGGCTTCGCGCCATCGAGGCGCCTGTCCCCCGTCCTGTCGGGGCCTCTTCGACGATCATCGACCCTCGTATGGGATGATTCCTCTGCAGCGAACCGATCGATGGGCCGGTCGCGCATAGTAGAATGCACCGGGACGCGATTACAACCAAAAAAATTGCATTTTCGATACGTGTTGGTTTTTTTCAACAGACGGCGAAAGGGGACGGAATGGGATCGTCCGTCGTCGCGGGTCGCGCCTCGATCGACGTGAGTGCGCTTTCTGGTAGGGTGGGGGGTCGAGCCCGTGTAGACGACGGAACCACGAGAGCCGATCGAAGCAGATGGCCTGGAATTCCGATTCGTCGGCGTCCGAGGTATCACCGCATGCCGACGAAGCCCGTCGGGGATGTCGATGGAACCTCATCCTGACATAATAAAGACTTTAGCAAGGGGACCGGGTGCCAGAAACACGGGGTCACCGGAGTGCCCACGAGATCAAGACCGGAACCGACCGAGCCGCTTGACTTCCGATCCACTTTGTGTATTATTCGTCACAGAGAGGTATGCGACGAGATGACGATCTAGAAGATGTTTAATGCACATCAAGGGTGTAATTTAGGATGAGGATGACGACCCCGTCGGCAACGTCGCCCACATCGCCGAGCATGACATCTCGATCGACGAGGTGGAGGACGTGCTCTACAACCCCCGAAACCGGACCGGCCCGAGCAATCATCCCGGCCGGATGCGAACCTGTGGCGAGACCGAGCGGGGCCGGTTCATCTGCGTGGCCTGGGAACGGGCCGAGGATGACCCGCTGATCGTCAAACCGGTGACCGCCTTCGACTCGAACCCGCCGAGGAGGCCGCGCCGTGACAGATGAACCGGCCCGTCGCCCCTCCCCGACAGAGGCCGCCACCGAGCTGGCCACGCCTTCCGACCCATCGGCCCTGGGCGATCACCTGGACTTCGCCGCGTTCCTCGCGTCGGCCCGAAAGGCGCGGGAGGCCCGGGGCTTGACGCTTTCCGAGGTCGCGGCGCGGATGGGATGCGACCATGCGGCGATCTCTCGCCTGGAATCCGGCAAGCAGCCGAACCCGACGGTGAACACCGTGATGCGCTACGTCGAGGCGATCGGGCTGCGGATCGCCTGGGGACTGGCCGAGCGGGACGACACCCCGATTCCCCGGGGGGAAGACCGCGTTCGAAGACGGAAGTGTTCTGCCAGGACCACCGATTGATCGTCCTCGCCTCCACTTCAAGGCGACCCGGCCCGATTTCTCGTTCACCTTCCGTTCGCCTGAAAGCGCGATCTCCCCAGACCTGATGGACCTATTTCTTCAACACGGCCATGAACTGGTCGAACGAATACGCCCGCACGGCCGCCCTGAACCAGTCCTGCAGCAGTTCCGGACTCTCCTGCTGCTGGATCGATTGCACCACATCGGCCGGGACGGCACCGGGGAACCGGCCTTCGAGCAATTCCAGCAAGCTCTGCCGACGCTCAATCAGCATACCCTTGGCCTCACCCTGGCTGATCCACTCGTTCACCACTGGCGACTCGGTCATCTCAAGCCCCTCCAGCCCACGGTCCCATTCGACTCGGCGACTCATGTGATTCGATTCCCCGACGAGAGCCCGCAGTATTTCCGTGGAGTCTTGCAACTCGTAGTCACCTGAAAAACACGCGAACCGATCCAGAAGATGAAAGAAACCCCCGTCTCGCTCCTGGCTGGCCTCGATCGGCCCGTCCCTGGCTGTTGCCCTGGCACAACGCGCCCGCCCTGGAATACGACCTCAAGATGGGCGAACATGACCGCGAATTCGAGCGCGACGAGGCCCGGGCGATTGTGTATAATGTCGAGTAGGTGCGAGCCTGGTAGCCATTTCGGACGGCGCGGCGACGGGCTCGGAAAGCGAAACGACCGCAACGCCAAGGTGGACGACCGAATCGGCCCTATCGCGGTTTCGGTGATGGGACGCAGTCATGTTCATCGAACGACTAAGGATGAAAAACGTCAGGACCTTCGTCGATGAGACGATGGAGTTCATCCACCCGGATCGAACCTTCGGGCCGCGGAAAAAGGCCACCGAGCACGGCTCGCTGGGGATTCCGAGACCCCGTCTCCCTAACGTGAACCTGCTCCTGGGCGATAATGGGTCGGGCAAGAGCACCGTGCTCCGGTCGATCGCGATGGCGGCGCTCGGGCCCTCGTTCGAGGATACGAAGCTCCCGACGTCAGAGATGGTCCGACGGGCACCGGGTGAGATGTATTGGAACACCCAGGTTGAGGGTGCCCAGATCGAAGCCGATTTCCTCCTGCACGACCAGGAACACGCACCCGGGAAGTCGCTTCGCAGCGGTTTCAGCCTCACCCGGCGCGGCGAGCTAGAGCGAGCCAGGTTTGCCCTCGAGGCGGACGACTCGCTAGAGCGAGCGACCCACACGAATGCAGAGGATCCGCTCTGGAAGCCCGTCTTTGAATCGAGGAATCCGGCCTTCTTCGCGGTCGGATATGGGGCCACGCGGCGTGTCGAGGCGCGGGAGGACATCAACCTGGTCGCCCGATCCAAGTTGACGTTCCTCCGGGCACAGCGACTCCAGGGTCTATTCCAGGAATCGTACGCGCCCATCCCGTTGAGCACCTGGTTTCTGGGTCACAAGGCAATGAGAGAAGTAGACCGCGAAGAGATCGCGCTGCTCTTGAACCGGTTGTTGAAGCCGACTCGTTGTATTTACACGGGCAAGGCAGTCCGCGAGGGCGACTCGCTATTCGAGAAGAACGAAGTCCTGATCGAGTTCCGTAATCTCTCCGACGGCTATCGGGCGTTCATCGGCTGGGCAGCCGACATGCTCTTCCACGCTTACTACGCGACCTCGGAGAAAACGAAACTGGTGGATCTGTGCGGCATTGTGATGGTTGACGAGATCGATCTCCACCTACACCCGCGCTGGCAGATGAAAGTGATCTCGACACTCGCCCGCACCTTCCCTCGGATGCAGTTCATCTTCACGTCCCATAGCCCGTTGGTGGCCGGTAGCCTGGAATGGATGAACATCATCACGCTCAAGCTCGGCAAGTCGAACGCGACCAGGGCCAGCCAGCCCAAGGAGAGCATCCATGGCCTTGATGCCGACCAGGTCCTACTCTCGGACTTCTTCGGGCTCTCGACGACGCGAGCGGCCGAGAAGGCTAACAAACTGGACCGCCTTACCTTGAAGGCCCGTGGAGGAGATGACGATGCCGCTCGATATTTGATCGCGGAGTTGGCCAAGGGCATGGAGGACGCGGAATGACCCGGATCGAAGTCGGCTCCGCGAACTTGAGGCGGCTCGTCCGGGCCCACGACCCGACCTGGCTGAAGAGGGCCCGCGAGCAGACGAAAGCCCTCGAGGCTGCCATCCCCGCTACCGAATTCCCGAGCCTTTGGAGTGAGATCAAGGATGTTTATATCCGGCTCCAAGGTGGAGATCGTGGCAGCAAGTGTGCCTACTGCGAGAAATGGATCGAGGCGGCCCGGATCGAGCACGATGTCGAGCACTTCCGTCCCAAGACCAAGGTTTCGCGGTGGAAGGTCCCCGAACATTTGCTCCGCGAGTTCTACGCCGCAGGAGTCCAGGTCAATCAACCGGCCGCGGGGAGCGAGCCCGGCTATCGACTCCTGGCATACCACCTACTCAACTACGCCGTCGCCTGCAAGCAGTGTAACTCGGCCCTCAAGAGAAACCTCTTCCCGATCACGGGGAAGCGTATCAGCAACGCGAAAGACCCCGCGACGCTGAACTCGGAGGGCGCCCACCTGATTTACCCGCTCGACCACGTTGACACCGATCCGGAGGACTTGATCGAATTCCAGGGGATCTCGCCTCGGGCGAAAGCCGCAAACGGCCTCGATCGACTCCGGGCTTTGGTTACCATCGAGATCTTTCAGCTCGACAACTGGAGGAGCCGAAAGTCCCTGCTCTACGATCGCCTAGAATGGGTTGAGAAGCTCTGGTTGGCTCTGAAGCAGCGGGATCGTGGCGAATCCCCGAACGACGTCCACGACGCGAACCGGACGATCGCCCGCTTGACTTCGACCGGTTTCCGTCACGCGAACTGCCTGAGGTCCTTCCATCGGCTCTATGAAAGGAATCCCGACGAGGCCGAAAGATTTTTCAAAGTCGCCATGATTTATCTGGAAAGTTATTCGTCCGGCAGGGGCCGTCGTCAACCGAACCGAGCGAAGCCCTCAGAGACTGCGTGATCGATGAGCAACGCCACGTCCCAGGGGGCGCGAGGTGAGATCAAACCTTCGGATCCGTCGTCGCTCAAGAATAACCTTGTGGTCACCGAGATCCTCGACGCCGCCCGCCGCTCCGCCGCGACCGGGAGCACGTTGCGGCTGATCTGAAGGATTCTCGGCGAGGAGAGGGGCTATCGCAGCGAGGTGCCCCGCAACAGGCTTCAGACCAGCAGGTCCAGCAGGGTGACGGCCAGGAGGCCCAGGCTGATCGCGATGTTCACCTGGAAGAAGGCGATGTTGACGCGGGTCAGGTCGTCGGGTCGGACCAGGGCGTGTTCGTAGACCAGGAGCGCGGCGACGGCGGCGACTCCGATGAAGTAGATGACTCCCAGCGGGTAGACAAGGCCGAGGGCCACGAGCGGCGCGATCATCAGGGCATGGCACGCCGCGGCGAGCCGGAGGGCGCCTCGGACGCCGAGTGTCCCCGGGACGCTGCGCAGGCCGATCCGGCGGTCGAATTCCACGTCCTGGCAGGCGTAGATGATATCGAAGCCGGCGACCCATAGGAGTACGGCCGTCGCCAGCAACACCGGGGGCCATCTCAGGTCGCCTCGGAGCGCGATCCAGGCGGCGACCGGCGCCATGCTGAGCGAGAGTCCGAGCCAGAAATGCGCGAGGCTAGTGAATCGCTTGGCGTACGAGTAGCCGAGGAGCCAGAGGAGCACGGGGACCGACAGCAGGATCGGCCATCGATTCGGCAGGAACAGGACCGTGGAGGCGATGAAGGCGGCCGAGGATGCGGCGGTGAAGGCGGCCACCGACGGGACGCTGAGCAGGCCAGCAGGGAGGTGTTGACCGGCCGTCCGAGGGTTCATCGCGTCGAAGGACCGGTCGGCCAGCCGGTTGAACGCCATGGCCGCCGATCGCGCCGTCGCCATGCAGAGGAGGATGCCGAGCCAGTCCTGGAGCCGCACCGGTCGGCTGTCCGAGGCGCTGGCGGCCAGGGTCGCTCCCAGCAGCGCGAAGGGTAGGGCGAACAGCGTATGACTGAACTTCACCAGTTCGAAGTAGTCGCGTACTCGTGCAAGGCTCATGGGAAATCCGGAGGACAAGTGGATCGATTCGATCCTGCTCTTTTATCCAGTCGAGGCGGCAAAGGGAACGGTCCTGCCCGGGATTTCATCCCAACTCTGCATTTCGCGATCTAGAGTTCTTTCAGGCGATCCGAGAGACCGGACCGCACGTCTCGAGATCCCTTCTATTCGAAGACGATTGGCACCGTCCCGCGTTGGACATCGGGGAAGCCGCGTTGATGACCAGTCGATGAGATCCGCGCCCGGGGCCTCGACCGGCTCGCCGGGTGACCTGTTCTCCGCTCCGAGGGCCCATGTCGTGTATCCATTGGATGTGATCTTGATCGGTTGCGACGAGGACGTCGTCCCACAAGTCCGCCGCGAGCTCATCAACCATGCTCAGGTCATCGAGGCCGAGTTTTTCGATGTCGGCGACACGCTGACGCGATTTCGACCGGCCGACTCCGGGAAGCGCTTGTTGATCGTCCAGTTGAAGCCCGATGAATTCGAGCCGTTGCGGCAGCTTCGTCGGTTCTTCCCCAACTGGCCGGTCGTGGTGCTGCTCGATTCCCCCGGCGATGATCGGAGCCGGCTCAACGCCGCATCGCTCGCTGCCCTGCGGATGGGCGTCTCTCAGATCGTGGGACTGCCGTTCCATCCGCGGGAATTCCAGACGGCCCTGGATCGCATCCGCACGCAGTTCGTACGCGAGTCGCTCGGGAATCCCAAGGTCATCGCCGTCGCCGGCGTCACGGGCGGTTGCGGGGCGACCTCGCTGGCGATCAACCTCGGACAGGAGCTGGCCCACCTTTGGCACAAGCGCTGCATCCTGGTTAACCTGTCGTTGAAGCTGGGCGCCGTCGCGTCTCATCTCAACATCGAGCCGGCGGACACGATCCAGGACCTGCTGTCGGACGTCCGGAGTCTCGATGAGTCGCGCGTCTGCAAGGCCCTGGTCCGCATCGGCGACGACTATCGGCTCCTGGCCGGTCCCGATCGCGTGGTGGTTGGGCAGGAGGCGTCCGCAGCGGACGTCCGGGGCGTCCTGGAGCATCTCAAGCCTTCGTGCGACCTGATCCTGCTCGACCTTTCCTGTACCTATGATGATTTCTACTTCGAGATGCTCGCCGGGGCCGACCACATCGTGCTGGTCGGCGAGCAGAAGGTCCCTTCGATCCGCGCCTTGAAGCTCGTCCACGACCTGGTCGGACGGGTGGATTCCGCGCGGAGCGATCACCTGGTCATCAATCGCTTCAGCAATGTCGCGGGGAGCTTATCGAGCCGACTGCTGGTCCAGATCCTGGGCGTGCCGAGGCTGCACACGATCGCGAGGGACGAGTCGGCATTCCGCGATGCCGGCGATCGCGGATGCACGCTGCGATCGATCTCTCCGCGTTGCGCCGCACTGGCGGAGATCGACGCCCTGGCCCGGCGACTCCTCCCCGGGGAGGCTTCCGTCGACAGTCGGTCTCGAGACAGCTCGGTGGTCCTCGGCGGCGCCCACGCTTTTGCCTGAGAGACTGTCTCGGAAGGCTTTTGTAGGGTGCTCTTTGAGCACCGATCCGGGGTGGTTCGCCGAATCCTGGTGCTCACAGAGCACCCTACGAGACAGCCACCGCAGCTTCTGTGACAGACTCTAACTCCTCGAGGTCCGTGCCATGAGCCAACGAATAGTTCGTATCCTGCACATCGAGGACGATCGCTTCCAGCATCGGCTCCTCGCCCATTTCCTCGGGGAGATCGCCGAGTGTCGCTTCGAAATCACAACCGCCGAGACCGAATGCACGGGCCTCGAACTCTTCGACGAGCGGGGGGCCGACCTCATCGTCCTGGATTATCGCCTCGGCCAGGGCGACGGGCTCCATTGCCTGAAGGAGCTGAGGCGCCGCGATCCCCACGTCCCGGTGATCGCGATCTCCGGCACGGCCTCGTCCGAGATCGCCCAGGAGCTGGTCGAGTGCGGTGCCGATGATTATCTCGACAAGCGGGATCTCTCGGGACGGGCCCTGGCCCAGAGCATCCGCGGCGTCCTGGCGCGTTGGGATGCCTGGCGGAAGCGGGCCTCCCATCGGAATGGCCTGGCCCTCGTCTGAGAGGCTGTCAGCAAATCAATTCCAGATGACGGATTGCGAATTACAAATGAATTGAAATCCGGGAAGGATCGAGGACTGATGAATTCGCAATCCGGAATCCGCGATCTGTAATCCGATTCTTCCGCGGGCGATGAGCCTGAGGGCGCTTGCGATCAGGGATTCCCTCCGCTCGGATTGGGCGTCGGCGTCTCGGGCTTATCGCGATCTCGACCGCCTTTCGAGAGATCGACCACGAACCAGTCGCCGATCGGCGGGAAGATCGTGGCGAACGCGCCGAGGATTCGGAAGGTCCAGACGAATCGCCGCAGGACTGAGAGCCTCCGCCGAGGTCGGTCGATCAGCCCGGCGATGCGACGGGCGACTTCACGCACGTCGGCGGTCATCCAGGGTGCGGCGTTGTCCAGGATCGGATCGGGCTGCTCTCCGGCGGGCACCAGCACGTCGAGGGCGCGCATGAACTCGGTTCGGATCGGGCCCGGCTCGACGAGGCAGACGCGCACGCCGGTTGACCACAGCTCGCGGCGGAGGGCATCGTTCCAGTAGGCCAGGCCCGCCTTCGTGGCCCCATAGCCGCCAAGGGCCGAGTTGGCGACGCAGGTGATCGCCGATCCGATGTTGATGATCATCCCACGGCGATCGGTCAAGGACGGCAGGCCGAGGCGGGTCAGCATCAAGGGGGCGGTGAAGTTGACGGCGATCTGGCGGGCCAGATGCGCGGGATCCGAATCGGCGAACTGCGTCGGCAGCCCGAGGCCGGCGTTGTTGATCAGCACGTCGAGTCCCCCGAACCGTCGGGTCGTCTCGGCGATCAGACGGCCCGGCGTCGTCGGGTCGGCCAGGTCGGCGGCGATCGTGACGACCGCGAGATCGGGCTGATCGACGCGAAGTTCGTCGGCGAGTCGGTCCAGGCGGTCTCCCCGGCGGGCGGTCAGGACCAGCGACCCGGCCTTCCGACGCCGGACGAGTTCTCGCGCGAGGGCCTCGCCGATCCCGGCCGAGGCGCCGGTGATCACGATGACCGGACGTCTCGCCGTCGCCGACGCATCTCCGGCCATGGCCTCACCGTTCCTCGAAGAATTCCGGATGCGTCTCGTCCAGGTCGATGCTGGCATCCAGCCGCGTCTCGTCGAGCCCGTCGGGCGAGTTGAGGGTCCCCCATCGGGGCGAGAGGGCGTTATGGACTCCGAACTGATCGCAGATGCGGCCGACCACGAAGTTGACCAGGTCTTCCAGGCGTCGCGGGTGGTGATACCAGCCGGGCATGGCCGGCAGGACGACGGCCCCGGCGCGTGTCACCGTGACCATGTTCTCCAGATGGATGAGGCTCAGCGGCGTCTCGCGAGGGACCAGCACCAGCTTGCGGCGTTCCTTGAGGTGGACGTCGGCCGCCCGGGTGATCAGGTTGGTCGTGATCCCGCCGGCGATCGCCCCCAGTGTGCTCATGCTGCACGGGATGATGACCATGCCGCCCGTCGGGAACGAGCCGCTGGCGATCCCCGCGCCGAAGTTCTGATAGTGGTGATAAACGAGCCGGCCGGGTCCTTCGCCGCCCAGGGACGAAGTGTCGAATGCGTCGAGGTTTAGCGCCAGGCCGAGTTCCTCGCGGAGGACCTGCGCGGCGCTGGGGCTCATCGTGAGATGGACCGTCCGCCCCAGTCGGCGGAGCGTCTGGAGCAGCCGGACGGCATAGGCCGCCCCACTGGCGCCGGTCATGGCCACGACCAGATCATCGTGGGTCGAAGGGCCGGTCCCGATCATGGGATCGGCCCCGGCGGGCTGGTCGGCGCCGCCTTGGTCCCGTGATACAGCGTGGCGATCCCGCCGGTCAACGGATAGAGCTTCAGCGAGGTCAACCCGCGCGAGGCCAGGAGGTCGAGCATGGCTTGGCCGTCGGGGAACTCCAGGACGCTGCGTGGCAGATAGTCGTAGGCACGGTCGTCGTTGGGTGCCAGGGCCTGGCCGATCCTCGGCAGCAGGTGGCGGAAGAACGTCAGGTAGAGCCGGCCCAGCAGTCGCCCGCGAGGGCGAGAGAACTCCAGGATGGCCACCTTGCCCCCCGGCCTCGCGACGCGGATCAGCTCGTCGATTCCGCGGACCGTGTCGCGGACATTCCGCAACCCGAACGCGACGCTGACCACGCCGAAGGTATCGCTCGGCACGGGCAGGCGCTGGGCGTCCCCTTCGACCAGCGTGACTCGGCCATCCGCGCCGGACTTGTGGACCTTCTCGCGGCCCACCTCGAGCATCTCGCGGCAGAAGTCGGCCCCGACGACCGGCGATCGCCCCCGACCGGCCCGATCGTAAGCCAGGGCCAGATCGGCCGTCCCGGTGCAGCAGTCGAGCACGGGGATCCCCGGCTCCGGCGGCACCATTCGGGTCGTGAACTTCCGCCAGGAACGATCGATATTCAGGCTCAAGAGGTGGTTGAGCAAGTCATACCGACGCGCGATCGAGGCGAACATCTTCCGGACGCGACGGTCGGACTTGTCGATCGCCGTCGATCCCCCCGCGACGCCCGGCTCGACGGGACTCGAAACGCTCATCCATCAATCCCATAAGTGGTTAGGGCCGAGTCTCCGATCGAGACGACGGACGCAGCCCGTGACCGGCTCCGACGCATTGCTATTGTGCTCCATGGGTCGGGCTGTCGGCAAGGGAGCGACCGGCTTGCCGCTTCGTTTCCGCCGGATTCGATCAGGGCCCCGCCGATCGGGCCGAGAGGCGCGGCCTTGACCCACCTGGCCTGCGCCGGACGGAGGGGCGGATCGACGGTGGCCAGATCGTAGCGGACGGCCCGGTCGTAGCCGCCGGCGTCATAAGCACGGTCGAAGACGGTCTGAAGATCGAGCGTGACATCAGGGTCCCCGACCATGAGGGGGATGGCGATCACCGGCAGCCTTCCCTGGAGCTTGACCGGATAGACGAAGAAGTCCGTGGGATGATCGGAGCGGTGGACGCAAACATGATAATCGAACGAACCGGCCCCGGCGATGGCCAGGTCGAGCGGGACGGCCGTCGCATGGGCGCCGGCTCGGAGGAGATCGATCTCGATGAGGTGGACGGTCGTCTGGATCGTCTCCTGCTGTTTGGCGACATAGAGGGCGCGGCCCTTCTCGCCGGGCGTCTTGTTGGACGGACTCAAGATCTCGATGACCGCCACAACGGTGTCATCCGTGCCCTGACGGCGATGGATGACCAGATAAGATTCCTCGATCGGCTCCCCCATGATCGGCCGGACATGGACGACGACCGGTTTCGAGGTGATGGGTTCGGCGACGGCAACGCCGCCATCGTCCCTCCCAGCGGGCCGTCTTCGTCGTTTCTTGCTCGTGGCTCGGAGGATATCTACATCCGGCTCGACGGGCGGGCGGTAGGTCAGGTCGAGCCAGACACGCTGGCGGGTCCGGGCATAGTATGGGCTGGGCAAGCGGGTCTGGAGCGACTCCTTGATCAGGAAAATTAGCCCGTCGTGGAGGTCGGGAAACCACTCGGGGCTCTCGAGAAAGGGATCCATCCCGGGGAATGGCGAGGGCATCGGTCATCTCCTCGGATTCGTCGAACTTCTGTACGATTGTTGCCCAAATCCCCAGCGTTGGCAATCGCGGGTCGGACGGACTCTTCGATCTCGGATCGACACGCGCCGGGATGGATTCCTTCCGGATTGCTCTCGATTTCGGCGTCGATCTGGGATAGGAATGAGCCGTTGTCTCGACGCCAGGAACCCGGACTCGCCTCGCACGAGCAAGGATGCTCGCCCCATGAACCCGAAGCATGCGCTCGGAATCCTGATCGTCGGCTCGGCAATGATCCGGCTGATCTGTGCGGTCTGCCTGGGTTTGGGGAACGATGAGGCGTACCACTTCCTGTATGCGGCCCACCCGGCGCTCAGTTATTTCGACCACCCGCCGATGATGTCGTGGATCGAGATGGCGGGCCTGGCCCTGCCGGGGGCGGGGACCTCGACATGGGCGTTGCGGATCGGCTTTATCCTCCTGTTCGCCGGGTCAACCGTGATCCTGGCGCGGATGACGAGTCGATACTACGGGGCCAAGGCAGGATTCCTGGCCGCGTTCGCCCTCAATGTCACCGGCTATTACGGGCTGGCGGCCTCGATGTTCGCACTGCCCGACGGTCCGCTCCTGTTCTTCTGGCTGTTGACCATCGACCGGTTGAGCGTGGCCCTGGACGAGCCCGATCCTCGTCGGTTGCTGCCGTGGGTCGCGGTGGGCCTGGCCTGGGGCGGGGCTATGCTGAGCAAGTATCACGCCGTCTTCATCCCGATGGGCGCGACGCTCTATCTCCTGCTCGACGGCACGATGCGGCGACGATGGATCTTCCGGCCGGGTCCCTATATCGCACTGGCGGTCGGGTTGATGCTCTTCAGCCCGGTCCTGATCTGGAATGCCAGTCATGGGTGGGTGTCGTTCTATTTCCAGGGCGGACGCGCGGTCGGGGGCTGGATGCCGCGCCCGGATCTCCTACTCGTGGCGATCCTGGCGCAGGCGGGATACCTGCTTCCGTGGATCTGGTTGCCGCTGATCTTGGTGCTGGTTCAAGGCTGGCGGCGATGGTTGACGGTCGCGATGGGCCCGGAACGACTCTGGCTCTGCCTGGCCGCGATCCCGCTCGGCGTGTTCACGGCGGTGGCGTGCTTCCGCCCGGTCTTGCCCCACTGGGGACTGATCGGCATGGTGTCGCTGTTCCCGATCCTCGGTCGGAACTGGGCCGGGCGAGTCGAGGTCTCGATGCCCGGGGTGACCCGGCGGCGACTCGCGGCCTATGCGTGCCTCTGGGCCACCCTGATCGTGCTGGCCCTCGTCGAGTTCCGCACCGGCTGGTTCCAGCGCGGCCCGGGAAACCCCATCGGACTGCTCGAGGCCCGGAGCGATCCCACCGTTGACCTCTACGGATGGGACCAGGTCGCCGACCGGATCCGACAGCTCGGGCTGGTCGACGACGCGAGGAGCTTCGTGTTCACGCGATACTGGTATCAGAGCGCCCAGCTCGCCTACGCGATGGGCGGCGAGAGGCCGGTCCTCTGCTACAACTCCGAGGATCCCCGTGGGTTCGCCTTCTGGAGCCGTCCCGAGGACTGGGTCGGCCGCGACGGCGTCCTCGTCCTCGTGGGCGACGAGCCGTTGGTCGTGGCGCAATACTTCACGCGATGGTTCAACGGCGTCGAGCCCAAGGCGGAGTTCTGGGTCGAGCGGAGCGGCAAGCCGGTCCGTCGGATCAAGATATATCGATGCGCCAGGCAACGCGTTGCGTTCCCGTTCGCATTCGATCGAGCCGAGCGGATCGCCCGGCGCGAAGCTCAGCCGGGGCATGCGACACGTTGAGACGGACGGCGGGGAACGCTCCCGCCGCCCGCGAGGGATGAGGATCGGAGCCAGCTTTACTGCGCCTTTGCGGGCGCAGGGGCCTCAGCTCATTGCGGCGCAGGAGGTCGTTCCAGGCGTCGAGCCCCTTACCCTGGGGATGGTCGGGATCGTAGCCCAGGTCGTCGCGCCCGGTGAGGCGTCGCAGCGTATCGAGGGCCAGCTCGCGGATGCCGACGGACGGCTGGTCCGGCGAGAGCAGGCCGACGATCCGAGGATAGATGTCGCCTTTGGCAATCTCGTCGGGCGAGTAGCCGACGAGCATGTGCTGCGCGATGGCGCCGACGTTCTCGCCGAACTCCTCGTCGAGCTGCGCGCGGACTCGGTTCGCGGCATCGGGGCCGAGGGACATGTAGGATCGGATCGCATCGATGGTGAGCCGGCGTGCGATCGGATCGCCCTCTCGCGAGAGCATGGGCATGAGCAGCGACAGGTCGCCACGGGCCTTCATCGCCCTGACGGCCAGGTCCTTGATCTCTTTATGCTCATCCTCGATGGCCGCGACCAGCTCCGCGAGGATGGGCCGGCCGGGATGGAACAGCTTGAGGAATCGGTCCCCCACTTCCTGTTCGTAGGGGGTGGGCTCGGGCTGCGTGGACCATGGGGGGAATCGGTCGGGCGTCGCGATCCGGACCTGTCCGGAGTCGATGATGGCGAGATTCGACTCCTTGAGTTCCTCCTGCTTGCCATCGATGGTGAGCGACACCCCACCCTGGATGCAGCAGATCGCCAGCGGTTGAGTCCTCAGGATTGGCTGCCCGTAGGTCCTCGGCTCGATCCGTTCCAGGGCGACCGTGCTCTCCGGCGTCATCCCGAGGGTGACGGTCCGGTTTGAGAAGACGACCTTGAGCGTGCTGGAGGCCGGTTGTCGGATGATGAGGCGGCCCTGCACGAGTTCCAGCGACGGCACCGGGTCGGACGACGCGGAGAGGATGCGGACCTCGGTCTCCGCCACCAGGATGATCCGCACCTTGGCCATCGTGATCGCCGCGCGGAATGGAGTCAGGCAGAGCACGCGGTCGTTGCGGTTCAGCGGCGTGGCCGAGGTGAGTCGGTCCCATTCCCGATTCTCGGCGTTGTAACGCAACAGGATGGCGCCGGTCTTTTCTGCAAGGGCGGAAGAACCCGAGGGGATCGAGGGCACGGCCGTGTCCTTCGACCTGTCCTCCGTTGACGCCGCGGCGACCTTGGCCGTCTCGGTCTCGGCGGTCGGACTCGTCTTCACCGTGCCGCCGGCTTCGGCTGCGCGGTCCGGCGGCGGACCTGTGGTCTCGCCGGCCACATCGGGTGAATTCTTCGCGGTCTCGCCGGTCGGCTCGTCCGGCTTCTCCGCTCCTGGCGGAGCGACCGGCCCGGCGTTGGCCGCCAGAACGGGCGGGTTGACGACCTGGGTAGTCGGCGGTGCGGACAGGCTCCGCCAGGCCGTCGCGATGCAGACCGCGATCAGGGCGATGCAGGCCAGCGCGGGACCGAAGCGCTCGATCCACGGGCGTTTCGGCGGTTCCGGCGCCACCCAGGGCTGGATCGGCTTCGTCACCGGCTCGGGCGCCGGTGCGCGACGAGTGGCAGGAGGCTTGGTCGCGACTGTCTCCCGGCCCTTGACCAGTTGGTACATCCGGTTCCGCGCCTCGGGCGGCACCTGCACCTTCTGACCGAGCAGGCTGAGGATCTGGTGGACGCTGGCCACCTCGGCGAGGTTGACGTCGGACGTCAGGCATTTCTTCTCGAATTCCGCCACGGATTCGGGGTCCAGGTCGTTATCGAGATAGCCGGCGACGATATTCGGGTCGGTCGCTTCGGGGCCCGATTGGCTCGGGACGGATAGCCGTCGCTGGCGTGTCACCCGATGGATCCGGTCGGAGAGTTCCAGCGCGAAGGGACTCTCCGCGACCTGCTTGCCGATGTCCTTGACCTGGCTGGGTTCCAGAGTGTCGTCGAGCCAGGCCAGGAGTGTCCTGAGAGTGAGGCGCATCCCGAGTCCCTCATAGGTGCAGAACGAAGTCGGTATCGATCGGATCGCCTCACCGCGGATCGGCCGGGAGGGCGCCCGTCGTCTATCTCTTATTAGTGCGATCTCGCGACCCAATCCGTGCGAGAATGCAAAAAAAGTCGAATGCCCGGCGTCAACCCGGATCTCGCAATCTCCTCATGGCCTGCGGATCACATAGATCCGGAACCAGGGGTCGCGCTCCTGCCGACCGTACCGGGGCTGGAATCGCTCGGGGTGTGAGTCCGCCCAAACCTTCTCTATCGGGAAATTCTCGGCGTCGGCGATGTTGTGGCGGCCCTCGTCCGGATTGGCGCGGGTGACGACCAGGAGCTGGATACCCTCGGCATCGAGGTTGCCAAGCCATGCCTCATAATCGGGCTGGATCCGGTCCCAGCCCGGCCGGGAGTTCGGCCAGGTCCCCTGGCCTTGGCCAATGGCCTCGCGATGGTAATCGTGAAGCAGCCAGTCGCGGTGCCGATCGACGTTGACGTAGCGGACCTCGTTGCGTAAACCTTGTCCCAGGAAGTAGTAAGGCAGATCGGTCCCGGCGTAGGCCACGCGAGTTCCGACGGCTCCACATCGCGTCTCGAAATTGAGCCAGCCGACATAGAAATCGCGGAACCTGGGGTCGTAGAAACGGATGCGAGGCTCTAGAGCCCCCGTCCCGACATCCAGGAAGCCGAGCAGGAGGAATCCGAGGGTCGCCACAGCCGCCAGGGCCCATCTCCGCCGGGGCCATCGGCGGAGTATCGACGCACCACGCCGGCTCCAAGCCCAGACCATGATTGCGGCCAGGAGGATCAGTCCGATTCTCGTCATCCGGATGACGGGCATCGTTCCGACTCCCGCCCGCGCACCAGGCTCCCAGGCGGGAACCAAAGATACCAGTGCACCCATGGCGTTCGGGATGGCCGGGGTCAGGTCCCACGGGATCGCGTCCTCGCGCGAGGAGAACGGCCAGGACTCGGGCGTCAGGACATGAATCGCCAGGAGGATGGCCCCAGCATATCGGAGCCATCGTGCCCGATCGAGGGTCGCCGCCAGCGGGACGACGGCCAAGCCCGGCGCCTGGAGCATGAATCGCTGTTGTGTCCGATAGGGGATCACCAGCCAGTAGAGCAGGACGTTGAGCACGGCCAGGATCGAAAAGACGACGATCCATCGCCCGGATTCACGCACGCTCGAGTTCTTGACGGCCCAGGCCCCGGCCACCGACGCCAGCCAGATCGGGGCGAGCCTGGGGTCGAGCACCGCCATCAAGATGTCGCCCAGCGCCCGCCAGTCGCCGATGGGCAGGTAGTACGGACTTGTCCGCATGGCGTCCGGCGCGTACCACCCGGAAAGTAGGGTCTGGCCCATCCATCGGACCTCCAGCGGATAGAGCGGGTTGCCGGTGAGGATCAGGTTGCGGACGAACCAGTATCCTCCGGTGACGAAAGGGACGAGGACCACGACCAGCGTCCGGACGACCTTGATCCGACGCGATGCAGGCCGGAGCCAGATGACGGCGAGCATCAGGAAGATGAGCGGAGGGAGGAACACGACGCCGATGGCCTTGGTCCCGATCGACTCGCCCGCTGCCAGCGAGCCGAGGACCAATGCCGACGTACCCCCGTGTCCCCTCGCGGACCGGAGGAAGAAGTAAGCCGCGAGGAGGTAACCGGCGATGAAGATCGTGTTGACGTTCGGCTCGAACGAGTAGATGAAGAGGGGGATCGAGCAGACGAACCAGGATGTCGCGATCAGGCTCGCCGACCGCCCGATCCCGACCGATCGGGCACAACCATATGCCGACGCACCGGCGACGAGCAAGAAGGGCGCCTGGCCGACCTTGGCCAGGGTCTCGCCTCCCCAGGACGCGATCAACCAGGTGAACCACAGATCGCCGTTGGCGGGGAAGTAGGTCGCCGCATTCTCTCCGAACGGTGCCGCCACCAGGATCAGCCGGCCCGCCTTCCACCATCGCGCCGCAAAATAGAGATGATAGATCGGCCCGTCGCTGACCACCTTCACGGCCAGGAACAACGAGGGGATCGCGTACAGGAGCCCCGCGGTGAGCACGAGCGCCAGGCAGAGCAGGGCGTCCCAGCCGAGCGGTGCCTCCTCGTTCGGATCGCGCCCACCTCGCGGAGGTCGCGGGGTTTGCGCCACCATAACAGCACGCCGACGGCGCCGATCATCCCCGCCCAGGCCAACATGGAATTGAGGCCGATCGCTCCGAAGGCGCCGAGCCCTTCGAGGGCGACCGTGGTGGCAGTCCAGAAGACCACGCTAGCGGCGAGCCACCGGGGCAATCCGTGCGGCTGCCCGAGCCCATGGCCGGCGATTCCATACGAACCCACCGCCAGAAACGCATTGGCTGCCGCCCCGACGAGCGGCTCTGTCCAGTTGGAAGCGACGACCACGAGGCTCCTCGGTTACTTCCGGCTTTCCCACTTCACATAATAGAAGACGATCGGCTCGCTGCCGGTGTTGGTGATGCCGTGCGAGACGTTCGGGGTTGTGTACATCACCGAGCCGGGGCCGATCTTGGTGGTCTTGCCGTCGCAGATGATCTCGCCGTGCCCGCTCTCGATGATCATGACCTCTTCCTCGGCATGGGTGTGCGGGGCATGCGGCGACTTGCCGGCGTCCAGCACGAACCGGCCCGTCACGAACTTGGTCGAGGCCGGCGTGTCGCCCGCGAGATAGACGCCGTTCTTCCCCACCGGTTCTCCCTTGTCGGAGAAGCTCATCATCTCGACCTGGTCGAGGTTGATCGTGACGGACGTGGCCTTGCGGCTGTCGTCGAAGGCGAATGCCACTTCGCGGAAGGTCCATCCGGCCGCCAGGACCATCGCCAGACCCGCGAACCCCCACCGCTTGAATACGTGCATGGCGTGTTCTCCAATGGTGTAATGATCCCCATCTCCCTGAGCCAGACCCCGATGTTGGATTCGGGCCGATCCAGGGTAACACCAGGATTTTACCCGAGGAACCTGGCATCGAGCCAACCGACGGGCTCCGGGCCGATTCAGGGGCGAGCTGCGAGCTTCAGCCGAGGTCGCCGCGCCGAGTCATCGGCACCCGAACCGAAATAAGTCGCCGCCACGTCCTCGTCGTCAGGGACGAGGACCAGGCGGATGGCCTCGCCCTTCGCGGACCGGGCTCTCAGGTAGCCGGTGGCGGCCTCGTCGAGGGTCAAGGTGAACGTATCGGAGTGCCCGGTCTCTCCCGGCTTGAACTCGCCGGAGCCGACCAGACTCTTCTCCTTGACGAGGGCGCCTACTCCATCGGCGATGGTCATGTCGAACTTGGCGCCCTTGGTCTCGAACTCCCCGGTCGCGACGTAGAATTTGAGCTTACCGGGCTTCGAGAACCGCGCGATGCTCTGGACGAGCGTCAGGGTCAGGGTTGTGCTCTTATCGCCGTCGCCGACGGTCTTGGGAGCGGGGAACTCGAGCACGCCGAAGCTAGCGTACTTACCCGCCTCGCCGTTATGCCGGCCCTCGACGTTCAAGTAGGTCTCGCCGGGCTTGCCGCCGCGCACGCCCGCGGGTTGGATGGTCAGGCTTTTCGTCGCGGTCGCGTCGTCGGCCCGCGCCGCGGCGACGGCGACCAGGCTGAGACACACTGCCGTCATCCAGGGTCTCAAGGTGCTCTTCCGAAACATCGTGTCTTGCTCCCGGGTCCGTCTGGAAACGAGAAGGTAGTAATGTACCAGATGCCTCTCCCGGGTGCGCGAAGTCAGGATGAAGGGATTCTCGAACGGAGCGACGGGGGCAATCAGGAGTCGGAATCCTCCGATCGAGAGGAATACATGGGTGGCTACGATGGTGTCGTCCACCGACAGCGGTCCTCTCATGACCGCGACCCGAAGTAGAAGCCGACGACCGCCGCGAGGACCTGTTCCGGCCGGATCTGTCCGAGGTGTGCCCAAGCGGATACCTGGCTGTCGATATTCTCCGGTGGAACGATCAGGAGCACATGGTTCAGGACGAGGAAGGCGAGCAGGCCGCCGGCCGCCAGGGAGATGACGGCGCGAAGGTCTTCGACGAATCGAGGCGGCCGGTGTCCGCGCTCCCGCCACCAGGTCATCACGCTGTTCATCGCCACTCCCAGCAGGAAGCCGCCGATGAGCAGGAGCGCGACGACTCCCGGATTCCGGTCGAGCGACGTCAGTTCTCCGCGCCGGAAGAGGAGTACGGCCACTGCGATCGACCCGGCGATCAGGAGAAAGCGCACGCTCCCCCGGGGCAGGAACAGCGGTGGCGGGCCCGGGTCGGGTTCGTCCAGGACGCGGCGTCGGGCCGCGAAGTAGTGACCCATGATGATGAAGAGCAGATCGCCGAGATAGTTCGGGATCTGCTCGCTCGGCCGGATCAGGAGCAGCGCCCAGACCGTCGCAAAGACCAGGATGGCCAGCAGAGCCCGGATACTGCCCGACGGCAGTCCCAGCGCGTGCATCCTCCGCCAATCGACCGGGGTCTCGGGACTCGGGGTTTCATGTGGCATCGGGCTTCCTCGGATTGAGATCTTTTCGATACATTGTTTCTGGCAGGCTATTCGCCGGGCGCGTCGAAATATCCCGGTCGCGACCGGATCTCAATCGAGCTCGAGGCCCCACCGATGGCATCAGACCTCGCTCGGATCGTCCGAACTGTGCTGGAAACCTATGCCCTTCCCCTGGAGGGCGATCATGGTATCGCGCACTGGGCTCGGGTGCTGGAGAACGGCCGCCGTCTCGCCGCCGAGACGGGTGCCATCATCGAAGTGGTCGAGCTCTTCGCCGTACTCCACGACTCCCGCCGGTTGAACGAGGACACCGATCCCGAGCACGGTCCGCGTGCCGCCGCATCCGCGCGGACGATGCAAGGTCGTCTGTTCGACCTGTCCGAGGCCGATTTCCACCTCCTTCATCGGGCCTGCGCCGGGCACACCCATGAGCGGACCCATCCCGACATCACGATCCAGACCTGCTGGGACGCCGATCGGTTGGACCTCGGGCGAGTGGGGATGACCCCGGATCCGCGCCATCTCTGCACCGATGCGGCCCGGAAGCCGGAGACGATCCGATGGGCCGATCGACGGGCGACCCTCGGCATCATCGCCGAACTCGTCGAACGGGAATGGGGCGTAGACTTGGGGCAGGGGCTCTCCAGGTAGCGAACCGTCTCAGGTTTCGCGGTCGGGAGTTGCATCCCCTTCTCGAAGCCGTACGGCTTTACGCTCGGACTCATCGTCGGGTAGGATAATTCCCGTCGGGCGGATCGAGGGCGTCATCCATCGCCGGAATGTTGCCTCAAATCAACATCGGGTAGCTCTCAACGCGTTCGTTCGATAGGCTCGATGAAGAGCCACGCGAGCCCGACGTCCGGAACAACTGATCGATCCTATTACCTTCCGAGGCATGACATCGATGCTTGGTGCGAAACTGGGGGTCTCTGATTATCTCACGCGCGTCTGTCAGGAAATCCAGAAACTTGATCCATCCCAGGTCGAGAACGTCAGCGAGTTGATTGAAAACGCTTACGATGAAGGCCGATTCGTCTTCATCATCGGCAACGGCGGTTCGGGTTCCAACTCCTCGCACCTCTGCGAGGATCTGGCGAAGTGCACGCTCTGCGATTTCGAGTCGCAGAAACGGCTGAAAGTCCTGAGCCTGACGGACAATACGGCCTGGATCATGGCCGTCGCCAACGACCTGAATTACGATCGGATCTTCCTCGAGCAGCTCAAGAACCTGGCGTCGCCCGGCGACCTGGTGCTGGCCATCTCGGGGTCGGGGAACAGCCCGAACATCATCAAGGCCGTTGACTGGGCGAACGAGAATGGCCTGACGACCGTGGGCTTCACAGGGTTCTCGGGCGGAAAGCTCAAGGATCTGGCCCATCACAACGTGCATGCAGCAATCGACGATATGGGCATCGTCGAATCGTTGCACCAGGTCGTCTTCCACTGGATCATCGACGACCTTTACCGTCGGTTCTCCGCCAAGGAACTCGCCCACGCCGGCGCCGGGGCGAACTGATCGTATGACCGACGACGCCTGGGTGGTGGGCATCGAGATCGGCGGGACCAAGCTTCAGCTTGGGATCGGTCGGGGCCGCGGTGAAATCGCGGCCCTGGAACGACTCCATGTCGATCCTTCCCGACACGCGGCCGGCATCCTCGACCAGATCCTCACGGTCTTCCCGACCCTACTCCGCAAGGCCGACGTTGACCGCGTGCAAGTCCAGGCGGTCGGCATCGGCTTCGGCGGTCCCGTCGACGCCGACCGGGGGGTGATCCAGACGTCGTATCAGGTCGCGGGCTGGGATGACTTCCCGCTCGGTGCCTGGGGTGTGGAAAATCTGGATGTCCCCACCGTCGTCGTCCAGAACGATGCGGATACCGCCGGCCTGGGCGAGGCCCGCTTCGGCGCGGGGCTCGGGTTCTCCCCCTTGCTTTACATGACCGTCGGCAGCGGCATCGGTGGCGCACTGATCATCGGCGATCGGATCTATCGCGGCTTCGGCAAGGGCGCCGGGGAGATCGGCCACCTCCGCGTGGTCGACGCCGACCGACCGGATCCCAGGGTCGACGAACTCGAGCAGGTCGCCTCCGGCTGGGCGATCGGCCGGGCCGCCCAGGATCATGCACGCACGGTCCTCGAACGGGGAGAGAACTGGATCGTCCTGGATCGAGCGGCCGGCGATCCACGCCGGATCACGACCGTACTCGTCGCCGAGGCCGCCCAGGCGGGCGATGTGGCCTCGTCTTCGATCCTGGCGAGGGCTCACGCGGCGGTCGCGTTCGCGCTGGTGCAAGCCATCACGCTGGTCGCGCCGAGACGGATCGTTATCGGCGGCGGCGTCTCCCTGATCGGCGAGGAGGGATGGTTCGAGCCGATCCGCCGACGGGTTGACCAGGATGTGTTCGCCCCATTCCGAGGCGGATTTGATATCGTCCCGGCCGCCCTCGGCGAGGCCGTGGTCGTCCATGGAGCCCTGGCCCTCGCAAGAGATGCCGTCGCCGAACGGAGGCGTTGAGATCATGCATCGCTCGTTGCGATCGGGCAACTCGTACGCAGCTTCGTCCGGGACGTCTTCATGACTCCTACACGATGAACCTTGACAAGCCTGAAGCCAAGCATACATAATTGATTAGATGGCAGCAATTGTCCGGAGCCATCTCGCGGGTGGAGTCCAGGGCATGATTTCTAAGCCTTTATTTAAGAAAGGGATGTGGAGACTCTGCGAGGTCTTTCCAGGTGGTCGGCGCTCCTTTCTTCAGAGAATACCGGGTAAGACCTATCGTCGTTTGGAAACAATGTACAATAATGTGGATAGGGTCTGAGCCGATCCGGCCAATCTTGATAGCCTGGCTGCGAGAGGGGAGGACATGGAAATTTCAAAAAATTTTCTTGAATCGTCCGGTCGGCGTTCTTTTTGCTCATAATCGAGCAGGAAGCCTGTAAATGGCGGCTCTCCAGCACAAGGATTAAGCAAGATCGCTCGATCGGGAGTCAGTATCGGGAATCCCGTTCAACATAGGTTGGATGCAATCCCGGCCTGTGAACCAAAGGGATTCCAATTCCGTCTATACGAATAGAGTCCGATCGACGATAATCCGGGACCCCGGTTTCATTTCAGGACAGACGACATGCGGATTGCCTGACTCGAGGCTCGACGGTTTGCGGATGGTTCGGACAAGATTGCCAAGCGTACCTCGAATAACTTACGGATGGCCTCTTTTTTCTCCTTCTGAAGGGGCGCACCATGACGGCAAAATTGGCAGAGACCCAGCTCTGGCAGCAAAATCTGGCATCGCTGATCCGATCGGGTCTCTTTTCGAAGGCCGCTACCGGCGAGATGAATGGGTTATTCACCGTCGTCGGGGTCTACGCGGATGAGACGTGCTCGGCGCCACTGGCGAAGTACTCGGACCTGCGGCGTGCCACGGACGCCGCGGACCTGGTCAATCGGATCGCCACGTTCCAGCGACCTGTCGAAGCGAATTGACCGCGATCTCGGAACGACCTGCGAATCGCCTACAACCATGGCCTCTCCCTAGGATGGGGGCCGAGGCCATGGTTTTTGTTTTTCGCTGGCGGTAGGTCAGGCTTTCCAGCCTGACGTCTTCGGTAGGTCAGGCTGGAAAGCCTGACCTATGAAAGATTAGTGAGGGGCATGCAGGAGGCGCGGTTCGCGGTCATGGATGCTGCGAAAGGGTGGAATCGGATCGGATTGATCCTGGTCCTCGTCGCCACGGTGGGGCGGGGGGCCGACCCGTTGCTAGGCACGTCGCCGTCAACCAACGCGACGCTACGAGCGATCGGGCGTCGTCTGAGCGATTCTTGCTCGGAGCGCGACTTGACTGCGATGGCAACCCGAGCCGCGGCGATCCTGGATCGGCTCCAGCCTGCCGAGCGTGCAGCCCTGGGGCGCGGCTACCTCCGATTTCAGTTGGAGCGTCCGGCCATCGTCGACGTGGCCGTCCCGGCCGGTCCGGTCCCGTTCTGGCTGACCGATTGCGGATTCCGCGAGACCGACCGGACGCTGGTCAATTCCGACGCAACCTGGCGGTTGTATCGATGCACCCTCAATCCCGGGTCGATCGAAATGGGGGTCAACGGTCTCGATCGGACGCCCGTGGCGCACTATGTCGTGTTCATCAGGCCGACCGTGGAGACCGGGTCGAGCGAGCAGCGTCGGATCGTCACGCTGGCGGATGGTCAGGAGGCATGCTGGCGCCTGGTCGTCGCACGCGACGGGGTCAGCGCGGCATTCGACGCGAGCAAGCCGTTCGATCGCCTGCCCGAGGAACTGGCAGGGTCCCTGATGCTCCAGGCGTCCCACGACCGGCGTCATTCCACACTGCTGGCCCCGGGCCGGGTCTGGAAGACCCACGTCGTCTCGGGCCGCCAGCCCGATCAGGTCGCCATCGCCTTCGGCGCTGATCCCTCGCGTGAGCTGGTCTGGACCTGGAGGACTTCGACCGACGTCGAGGCCACCGCCCTGCGGATCGTCCGGGCTCCGACGGGCACCGGCCCGATGCGGCCTCCCGGTCATGATCGGCCGGAGAGCGGCATCCGGATCGTCGCTGGCGACTCCTCGTTGATCGAGGTCCCCGGCCTATTGAATGACCCGGTGGTCCGGCGTCATCGGGTCTCCCTGACGGATCTCGAGCCCGATACGACCTACTGGTACGGTCTCGGCGACGGCACCCCAGACGGCTGGGAACCCTGGAAGCCGGTCAAGACCGCCCCCGGCCGGTCGCGACCGGTCCGTTTCCTGTACCTGGGCGATGCGCAGACGGGGCTCGAACGATGGGGGCATCTCCTGGAAACCGCGGCTCGGCGGCATGGCGACCTCGACTTCGTCATGCTGGCGGGCGACCTGGTCGATCGCGGGAACGAGCGGACCAACTGGGACCATCTCTTCCTGAGGGCGGTGCCGGTGTTCGACCGCTTGCCCGTGATGCCCTGCGCCGGGAATCATGAATACCTCGACGTCGGTCCGCGTCTGTATCGGGCGTTCTTCGAACTGCCGCACAACGGGCCGCATGGCATCGAGCCGGACCTGGTCTACTCCTTCGAGATCGGGGACGCGTGCTTCGCGGTCCTCGATAGTACCCCGGCCGTCTCGGATCCGGCCGCGGCGCGTTGACAGGCCGAGTGGCTCGATGCGACGTTCGGGCGGACCGGTGCCATCTGGAAGGTCGCGATGTTCCACCACCCGGCCTATCCCTCGCATCCCTGGAGGGACAGCCCCGCGTTGCGCGAGCACTGGGTACCGGTCTTCGACAAGCACCATGTTCACCTGGTCCTGCAAGGCCACGACCACTCCTATCTGAGGACGTATCCACTCCGCGGACACCGTCGCGTCGAGAGATCGAGCGAGGGGACGGTCTACGTCATCGCGGTCTCGGGCGACAAGTATGTTGACCAGGCCCGCCGCGATTACATCGAAGTCGGCCGGACCGGCATCTCCACCTATCAGACGATCGAGATCGACCCCGGATCCAACCGGCTCAGCTATCGCGCCTGGACCGAGGACGGCCGGATCATCGATGAGTTCGAGATCGAGAAGTCGCGCGGAGCGGGCCGGAGAGGGCTGACAATCGCGAGTGGCCGACGGTCGGCGACCGATGCTACGCGAGCGGCTGGGGCACCTCGGCCCGGATCGCCATGAGTAGGTAAGCCCGATCCCGGATCGAGCGCGCGACTCCCGCCGTGTGTCTGCCCGCGTGCACAACCAGGCCCCATCATGGTAGAATAAGCTTGGTCTTCGAGGGCCGTCATCCACATGATCGAGGACGTCGAGACAGGCCGTCTCATTACGGCAGAAGTCTTGCCGGTCGAACCGCATGACATCCGAGGCTTGGGGTCGGGCTGGAGGTTCGATTGGCCAGCCGCGGTCGTGCGTGATGAGGTGTTCAAACTGATCGATCCGACGGCTCCAGATGCGATCCTGGGCCTGCTCGCGTTGAGGCGTCGCGAGAACTATGTCGAGGTAACTCTCCTCGAGTCGAGCCCGCAAGATGTCGGACGAACCAAGAGATTCGGGGGTATAGCCGGGAGTTTGTTCGCGTTCGCGGCGCGGCTTTCTTTTGAACTCGGCGGAGATGGCTTCATTGCCATCGATGAGAAGAACGAATTATTGGAACACTATCGACTCACCTACGGTTTCGAGAGGATCGGGCGTAGCCAGCGGATGATCCTGAGCACCATCGCTGCTGCGAGGCTGATCGTGAAGTATGGCGGGAGTCCGAGCGATGAGTAGATTATCCGAACCGGATGATGTGGATTTCTTTGTCGGGGGCGTTGAGCCGGATCCCACGGCATCCATCGAGACGGCGAGGCTCATCGAAGAATTCAAGGGACGACCCGATTATCGCTCGGAGGCTAAAGAAGCCGAACGAATCCTCGCCGCGCTCGATAAGGATGCTCGCGATCACGGGATGCAGGATGCTGAGTCCTTGCTCGACCACTGGCGTCGATGCGTGACCGACCTGCTCGGCGACGATCTCGCTAGGACTAACGACGGAAGCTCCGATCGGAAAGAGATCAGCGTCGGTGCCGAATTGGCGGACGAGACGAGGAGGAAGGCGTAGCTGCTCTCCCCGCGAACCGATCCACCACAGGCACCATGTCGGTCTGGAACCGCAAAGTGACGAACACTCCTCATCCTGACCGATGATCCGGCCGCGGCGAGGCGGCGGAGCGCCACGGATTGCCACCCTCCCGGGGCGGTTCCCGCACGATGGTAGGGGTACAGAGTGATTGGAATCGGCACGAGGCTACTCACTTGACAGCCCTTTGTGGCGCGGATATGGTCAGGGGTACGGGCTATCGTAAGCTAAAGTTACTTTTAAGAATGCGATCGATGGGCCTGTTCTGTCGTTTCATGCGCACGGTTCCTGTTCGCGTGGTGGAGTCATTCGGCCGCGAGAGTGGATCGGCTTCGTCGAGATTTCGAGACGCCGATCGCGCAATGCGCCCGGATTGATAACCTTGTGCGTCCGCATCGATGATATGGCATGTAGGAGGCAGCACACGCTTCCATACGCTCTTACGCGTCGGCTTCCCGCAGTCGTCATACGCGTGCTCGGTCTCCAGGACCGAGAGTTGAGTCCGTTCGATAACGTCCCGACCGCAGGTCGAGGGCGTGGCGCCTCCGGGTCAGACAACCGTGGTAGGCCGGGCACGGCCGGTCTCCAGCAGGTGCCGGAGCGGCCCCGAATCGTCGGGTAGCCCGTTCGTGAACCTTCCTCATCCATTCTTCCCCGGTAGGAGGTCACTTCCGATGAGTCGTCGAAGTCGTGGCGGTTTCACCCTCATTGAGCTCCTGGTCGTCATCGCGATCATCGCCGTCCTGATCGCCCTGCTGCTTCCGGCGGTGCAGGCGGTGCGCGAGGCGGCCCGACGCTCGCAGTGCACCAACAATCTCAAGCAGATCGGCGTGGCGTTGCACAACTATCTGACGTCGACCAATACGTTCCCCCTGGGGGCCTCGCTCGCCCCCAATAACCCCGGCACGACGTACAACTGGAGTTGCTGGGCGCGAATGCGTTGATGCTCCCCTATCTCGAGCAGTCGCCGGTCTATGCGTCGATCAACTTCGGTTGGTCGCCCGAGCCGTACGCCGAGCCGACGACGCAGGACCTGGGCTACGCTTCGCTGGGCGGCTTTATCAACTCGACGGCGTACAACACCAAGATCGGCGTGTTCCTCTGCCCGTCCGATCCCAACGCCGGTCAGATCAACAATAACAACTATCACGCGAGCGTGGGCACATCGACATTCAACGTCGGCCAGGGGCCGCCGGGGACCAGCTCGGGCGTGTTTGCCATGCAGATGTGCTGGGAGCTTGCGGCGATCACCGACGGCACGTCGAATACCATCGCTTATGGCGAGGCGATCGTCGGCAACTCGAATATTGGCGGGCCGAGCCGGGGCAACGGGACCGGCCCTGGCGGTTCCGGCCTCGCGGCCAACCAGCTCGATATCAGCGGCATGTACGCCGCCGTGATGACGGACCTCGCGGCGTGCAGCAACGCGTTCAAGACGATCTACGGGGCCGACGACCGCGGATATCGCTGGGGGGCCGGCATGATGGGGTACTCGCTCTTCAACACCGTCGTCCCGCCCAACGGGGGGGGGCAGTACACCTGGAATACTTGCCGGGTTGACTGCTGCGACCAGGCCCAGGCCGCGCACTATCTGCCCGCCAGCAGCTACCATCCCGGCGGCGCGAATGTCCTGTTCGCGGACGGGAGCGTCCACTTCGTCAAGAACTCGATCAGCATGCCGACCTGGTGGGCCCTGGGCACGAAGGACTATGGAGAGACGGTCAGCTCCGACAGCTATTGAGGTCGATCCGCCCGACCTGGCCACAGCCCGGCCTTCGAGTGCCGAATCACCATCCGTCGGTCGATCACACGCGGGGTCGCGGTCCGGCCCCGCCCGTCGCCCTTGCTGCCCCCCGATCCCTCCTCATCAGGATAGACGCATCATGATCAGACTCCGGGACGCGCTCCATCGTCATCGCATCCACCTCGCCTCGATGATTATCGCCGGCATGATGATCGGCTGCGAAGGGGGCTCGTCCTCGACGGGTACCCCTACCAATACCGCTCCGAATGCGGGGAAGCGAAACAAGGATATGCAAGATTTCATGGATAAAGAGAAGAAGGCCGGCAAGGGGGCCCGCAAATAGCCCCGGAGCTGGGGCTGCCCCGAGTCCTTCTCGAGCGGCCTCTCTACCTGGGCCCGCATGACCTGATCCACGCGAGCACCTGGGGAGCCCTGGCCTGGATCGCCATGAGGGCATAGGCCCAGCCCCAGCCGATCACCCATGCGAGCGCGATCCAACCGCGCCAGTCGGCACGAATTCGCCGGGAGGGCCGAGGAACGGGTCTTTCCGGCATCGATTCGCCCCCTCGAGGACCACGGAGCTAGATCGCCGCCCCACACCCGGCATGATCCCCGATCACATCGGCGCGTGGGGCGACTCGGCGCGGTGCGTGCGGGACCACCATCGTAGGGCGCCTCGATAGACGCGGTCGGGGTCCAGGCCGGCCATGCACGGGTGACCGGCGAGCGGGCAGACCTTCTGGTGGCACGGCTGGCAGGGGACGCGGTGGCGGATCGTCAGCGAGTGCCGCGACCAGGGTCGCCATTGCCTCGGCTGGTTGGTCCCGCTGAAGAGGATGACCGAGAGCGTGCCCGCGGAGGCTGCCAGGTGGGCCGGTCCGGAATCGGCGCCGATGAAGAGGTCGGCCCGCTCGAGCAGCGCCGTGGTCTCGGTGACCGTGAGCGTCCCGGCCCAGTCGCGGAGCCGGTCGTGGGGCACGAGCACGGAGGAGAGCGGCAGGTCGTCGGCCCCGCCGACGACCACGACCCGCCATCCGGAATCGAGGAACCGCTCGACCAGGGCCTTCCAGGACAGGGGCGGCCATCGCTTGGCCGCGTTGCCGGCCCCGAGGTGGACGGCCAGCAGCGGGGGCATCGGCGCGAATCGATCGGCGTGCAGCCAGTCCGCCTCGTCGGCGATACGATCGGGGGATGGTGAGACGGGGCGGACGTCCCGGTCCTCGGAGGATCGACGGCGCCACGACCGGGCACGGACCTGCACCTCCGCTCGCCGTGCGCCGGGGATCCGCCGCGGCCAGGCTTCCGCCAGTCGCCTCGCGACGGCGACCCGGTCCTCATCGGTCACGTGGACGTTGACCCGTGCCGACTCGTCCGGGGCGATCCCCAGCCGGGACAGCAGGGCCAGTCGCGATCGGACCTCGTGACGGCCGGGGATCCAGTCGGCGACGTCGGTCAGCAGGAAGGCCCCGCCGCCCATGGCCCAGCCCACGCGGCGCGTGACCCTCGCCAGGGCGAGCACCACCACCGTGAGGACGTCGCCCCGCACGTCGATGCCCAGGTCGTACCCCATCCGTCGGAGCGATCGGCCGAGGCTCCAGACCGCCGTGACCAGCGCCCATCGATCCGGCCGACGTTCGAACCAGGTCCGTTCGGCGACCCAGACGCGGTTGACGTTCGGATCGGCCTCGAAGACCTCGTGGTTGCTCGGCGAGGCGAGCACGTCGATCGCGGCCTCGGGATAGGCGAGCCGCAGCTCGGCGATCAGCGGCGTGCTGAGCACCGCGTCGCCGAGGTGGTCCAGTTGGACGACCAGGATCCGCCGCGGCGAGGTGACCGGCCGGGCCGGCCGGAACCGCCGGTAGATCGCCATGGCGATCGTGCCGATCGCATCGAGCGCGCGGACCAGGAGCCGCCAGCGGAGCTTGCTGTAGCGGTATCTCCCGACCTGCACGGGCCTGGGCTTAGCGCGCGACTTGGTCATAGACCTCCGCCGTGATCTGGGCCACATTCGGCCAGAGATAGTGGGTCGCGACCCAGGGCGCCAGCCGGGGGTCGGGGCCGTCATCCCAGCAGGTCCTGAGCGCGCGGCGGATCTCGTCGGGTCGATCCGGGCGGGCGTAGGCCACCAGGCCGCCGAAGTAGTCCTTGGTGGATCCGTAAGGGGTGATCGCGACGGAGCAGCCGGCCAGGGCCGCCTCGAGGGCGGCCAGGCCCGGCGTCTCGAACCAGCTCGGCAGCGCGAAGACCCGCGCCGCGGCGTAGGCCGAGGCCAGCACCGGATCGTGGTGGTCGATCTGGCCCAGCCAGGCGACGAGCCCCTCGCCGACCCGACGGCACTCTTGGGCATAGCCGCGGTAGCCGGGCGCCGGCTCGCCGATGACCACCAGGGGCAAGCCCAGCCGTCGGATGGCGCGGACCAGGCCCAAGGTATTCTTCCTCGGTTCGATCCGCCCCACCGAGAGCACGAAGGGATCCGATCCCCAACGCTCGCGGAAGGGCTCGGGGGAGGCCGTGCCGAACGCCGGCAGGACCCCGTTGGGCACGACGTGGAGCCGCTCGCGGGCGACTCCGAAGAGCCGGACCAACTGGTTGGCCTCGGCGGTCGAGTTGGGCAGGACCGCATCGGCCAGGTTGAGGAGCTCGCGTCGCCACGAGGGGACCCGGTGCGTGATCCGCCGCAGGCACCAGGCCGAGAGGGCCGCGGCCTTCCGCAGGGCCCGCGTCTCGAGGGCAAGGAGCGCGCGGGGCTCATACCAGCAGATCGGCGAGAGGACGACCGGGACGCCGCGATTGCGGGCCATCCGGGCCAGCTCGAGCCCTTCGCGGGACATGCCGAAGAGGTGGAGCAGCCGGGCCGATTCGAGACGATCCGTCCACGTCGAGAACAGCCGCACGCACAGGTCGGGCGACTCGAGGTGGCGTGCGGTCTGCACCAGTTGATTCTCGCCGCCGCCGGGCGCCTGGAAGGCCGTCGCGGGCGCGTGCAGGAAGACCGCGCCCGCAGGGCATTCGGACCGGCTCCGCGACGCCAGCCACGACTCGATGGTCGCCGGCGTCGACCGGGGGATGGTCGGGATTCGCGTCATCGGGCCACCCCCGCTCGCCTGAGCTTCCACCATCGCAGGCCTCGCTTGACGCGGTTCGGCAGCGACGAGCGGGGGATCTCCGCCAGGGGCGTTACCATCTCCCAGTCGATCGCGTCCTGGACGGCGCGCTTCAGGCTGATCGACCCGCGGTCGATCTCCGGAGGATCGGACATCTGATCGAGCTCGACGCGCCTCTGGTAGGCGAGCCCGTTGAGGCTCAGCGACATCCGCGGGCCGGTCACCGGCAGGGCGCAGTAGAAGTCCCCGCGGTGGATCTCCAGGGCGAACTCGTATTCGCGGTCCCAATCATCGAAGTGGATGTCGAGCCGTTGATCCTGGCGTGGGATCACCATCCATTTCTGTTCGCCGCGCCATCGCCACCATCGCGCCAGGTCCGAGAACGTCGCCCGCCAGGCCAGCGGCCTGTCGGCGACCACCCGGGACAGGATCTTCAAGACTTCGGGCATCCGGCCGAGCCGTCGTTCGGGATGACCGTAGGCGATCGCCAGCTCGCCCGCGTCGAGCCGCGCGGCGACGACCCGACCGAGGTATTCGCCGATGATCCGGGGATCGTCGGCACCGGCCTCGAGGAACAGCCCCTCGCAGACCGGGTGGACCGGGATCTGCAAGATCCGCGAGAACCGGTCCCCTTTCCACGGATAGAACGGCAGGTCGTCGTAGCCGACCTGGAAGTCGGAAGAGAAGAGGTAGCCGAGATCCTCGAGGGCATCGTCGAGGTCGGGGCTCCATCGGCCATGCGGCCCGGCGAAGCCGCCCGGCTCGAAGCCGAAGCTCCGCAGGATGCGGTGCGCGCGCTCCAGGTTACGTCGGTTGGCCTCCGGCTCGCGGTAGACGTGGTGGAAGTGCCCGTGCGACTGGGTGTCGTGGTCCCTCAGATCCTTCAGGACCGAGGGATGATGGGCGTAGGCGTGGGTGCTGACGAAATGCGTGCAGCAGTCGACCAGGGGCCTCCGGGCGGCGGCGAAGCGGTGGTAATCCTCGGGCACGGGCTCATCGAGGTCGGCCCGGAAGCTGAAGGCGGAACGGTAGGGATACGGGAACGACGCCAGGCGGATCCAGACACCGCCCGCCCGCGTGACGGCCTCGCGCAGCCGCGAGACGATGCGGCGTCGAATCCACGCCTTGGGATGGCGGCCGACCCGCTCGCTCAATTGATAGGGGCCCACGTCCCACGAGCCCCTCGCGGCGCGGCGGTCCACCAGCGCGGCGAAGGGATCGCACGGCTCGCCCTGGCGCAGGACGTCGACGTCGATCGCGACCTGTTCCGGAGTCAGGAGCGCGATGAGCGATTCCCGGGCGGTGGCGCGGCTGTCGAAGAGGACGAACCGGCCGCCGCGGAATGCGAGCGGGCGGGCATCCCGGACCCTCTCGAACGGCACGCCCTCCTGCGCGAGGATGAGCTCGAGGCCGGGGGGCGTCTCCCACAACAGGAGCGGCAGCGATGCCGGGGTCGTTGCGTAGTGTTTCATGCGATCGCTCCTGGTACGCGGGCCGCCCACAAGACCAGCAGTCGCGCCGCGGGGATCTGCTCGAAGGGAAATCGACCGGCCTCGCGTCGCGAGAGCACGTGGACGATCCGGACCTCGGCGAACCATCGCCTCAGCCGATGTCGCAGCCCGGCCGGCCGGAACCATCGCTCGCGGACCGGCCCCCCGTGAGGATACATCCAGCGGCCGCGCCGCTCGTCGATCCACTTCACGGCCACGCTCGGCAGCCAGGGACGCTGCGCATTCAACGAGTAGAGGTTCTTGTTGACCACGACGAACGTCCCGCCCGGACGGAGCACGCGCCGCACCTCGGCACAGACATCGTCCACGGCCCGCGGGGCCAGGTGTTCGAAGATCTCCACGGCGATCACGCCGTCGAAGCTGGACGGCCGGAAGGGCAGCCGGCGGGCCGAGCCGCGGACGCGATCCATCGCGGATCCGTCCGCCCCGGCGAGCATCGCCTGGGAGACGTCGAGTCCGACTACGCGCGCCCCGCGATCGACCAGCGCGCGGGCAAACCGCCCCTTGCCGCAACCCAGGTCCAGGACGCGACGGCCGTCGATCGGATGAAGGCTGTCGGCGATACCGAGCAACCGCGGGTCGTCCGCGGGCAGCTCGCTCTTGAACCGCCCATGCAGGTCGTCGAAGCGGGCCGCGACGGCGGCTTCATAACTGGCGATCATGAGGCCCTCCCGGCCAGTGTCGCATTCGCCCTCGCGGCGCACGGCCCGAGGATCGAGCCCGCTCCAGACGGATAACGAATCGGGTCGCAGTTGTCCCGCGCCATGGTCAACTCGCGGTGTTTCCAGGCCCGCACCGCCGCCGACACGCCCGAGAACAGGCAGAACATGAACCCTTCGTCGCCATCGCGGAAACCTCGCTTGAAGAGGTAAAGCTTGAGGAAGGTCCAGGCCGGGCGTAGCGTCAGGTCGGTCGTGCGATAGGCCCGCCCCGATCGGGCCAGCTCCTCGGCCTCGAGGGCCGTGTACTTGTTGATCTTCTCGAGGAAGACCTTCATGGTGGGGATCGTCCGATGCGATAGCGGTCCGCTCAGCGTTCCGACGACGCCGCGGAGGTCAACCGTTTCGTGTACCAGGCCGATCCATCGCCCCGAATCGCGGCGGAAGAGGCGGACCGGGAGATCGTGCTGGGTCCCGGAAAAGCCGAAGCGGCGGCCCAGGACCTCGCTGCGGATCGGCACGCGGTAGCCGCGATAGGGTGCGGCCGTGTCGTCGATGACGCGACGGACCTCGGTCGCCAGCTCGGGCGTCACGCGCTCATCGGCGTCGACGGACAGCAGCCAGTCGCCCGAGGCCGCCGCGAGGCCCGCGTTCCGCTGGCTGGCGAAATCGTCGAACTCGCGGACCAGGACGACATCGGCATTGCGCCGGGCGATCGCGAGGGTCGCGTCGCAACTGCTCGCGTCCACCACCACGACCCGCTCGTCGGCCCAACGCGCGGCCGCGAGGCAATCGGCGAGGTTCTGCTCCTCATCCTTGGCGACGACCAGGACCGAGAGTCGGCGCTCATGCATAGCGGACCCCCTTCCTCACCGCACCGGCCAGGGTCCGGACCGGGAAATAGACCGCGTATGCGACGAGCGCGACATCCAGCCTGCCGACGGCGGCCAGGAGGATCCAGAGATGCCAGCGGACGTCGGCGTGCCCGATCAGGTGGATCAGGACCGCGATCCCGTGCGCGCGACGGGGCACGCGACGGCCCGAATCGTCGGGGCCTCGGAGGCTCGATGCCCGCTCGAGCTCGTCGCCGAGCGTGGACTGGACGAGGAAGAGGTACTTCCCCGAGGCATAGATGATCCCGAGGAGCAGCCAGGCGGGCCGGCCGTCGCGGGCGAACGCCGACCAGGCGATCGCGGCATGCAAGGCCAGGTCGGCCAGCTCGTCGAGGAACTGGTCGAGCCATCGGCCGAACGCGGAGCGGGTCCCCTGCAATCGGGCGAGCCGTCCGTCGGCGGTGTCCAGGACCAGGGCCAGGGCCATCGCCGTCGCGACGGCCGTGCGACCGGCCCAGCCTGAGAGTCCGGCGGCGGTCAGGCCGGCCGCGGCGAGCATCAGCACGGCCGCGGTCAAGGTCACGGCATTGGGGCGGATCGGGCTCGGGCGGAGGAATTCCGCGAGCCGCTCGGCCATCGGGAATGCCCAGTACTTCCCGATCGGCTGATAGGTCAGGCGACGGGTCAGCTCCTCGTCGGCGGTGAAGAGCGCCTCGGGCCGGTCGAGCCGCCACAGCACGGCCGATTCCGGCGAACGGCCGCGACGCAGCCGACGGCCCAGGCGTCCCTCATCGTAGAAGCGGTCGGTCCGCAGGACCACCGCGTCCGCCCGCGGCGAGCCGCTCGAAGAAGACCACGCCCGATCCGAACCGATCGCCGGCCAGCTCGCGGAGCTCGCGCTGGTCCTCGGGTCTGGCATGAACTTGCACCGGATTGCCCTCGGATGCAAGCTCCGTCGCCAGTTCGAGCACATGGCCGAGCATGCTACGGCCGAGCACCACCTCGGCCGCAATCAGGCCGCGGGGCCCGCGCGGTCGCGCATCAATCGCCAGGTGCATCGGCCTCAAAGACATCCAACGCCTCCATGCTCATGAGTTTTCGGTTTTCAGTTTTCAGTTTGGAACACAGAGGTGAGTGCAGTGGATCTAGTGATTCACCGAAGTCTGAAAGCCGAAATCTGAATACTGACAACTCCTACCAAGAAAACCGCCGGTAGAAGGCCTCCTGCCTTCGGGTCCAATCGCTGCGGCCCACGGCCAGATTGCGGCGCATCGCCAGGATTGGTCGTAGCTGCTGCGCCGCCGCCAAGAAAGCTCGAACAAAGCCCGGGCGGCCGCGCAACATCGCGCCGCCGAGGCGAATCGGCAGCCAGAGTAGATGGGCGAGCAACCGGGTTCCCGACGTGTTCTTCCACATGAAGATCAGGGTATTGCGGCTGGCCAGCCGTTGCGATTGCGCCATGCCGACCTCGGAGGCGAACGTGCCGAAGCCCCAGTGATAGGCGATCGACTCGGGGACGTAATATCCGCGATAGCCGGCCATCCAGCCGCGGAATCCCAGGTCGAGGTCCTCGATCCGGCCGGGGAAGTAGATCGGGTCGTAGCCGCCGAGCTCCAGGAACCGACGGCGATCGACGGCCAGCACCGGGCCCGCCGCGGCCGTCTGGTCGGCCCGGTTCACGGCCGCTTCGAATCCGGGGACGCGACACATCCCCTGCACGAGCCCATATCGCATGCGGACCCGCGTCCGCATCCCTTCATACGTGCGGCCGTCGAAGGTCCAGCACAGCGGGGCGGAGAACAGGGCGTCATCGTGCTCCTCGAAAGCCCGGAGCAGGGGGGCTACGGAATCGCGATCGAGCTTGATGTCGCTGTTCAAGAGCAGTACGACCGGCTCGTCCAGCCGCGTGAGCACGCGGTTGAACGAGGCGAGCCCGAGGTTCTCCTCGCGAATCAAGCCGACTCCCGGCCATCGGTCAAGGAGCCATTCACTCGAGCCATCGGTCGAGCCGTTGTCCACGACCGACACGGCGCAAGGGACGCTCGATCGCCCGGCCGCTTCCCGGATCGACGGCAGACATTCCTCGATCCAGCCTCGGCCGTTGAAATTGAGGACGAGTATGTGAGTCCGGTCGATCGTCAAGGGCTCCATCCCTCGCGCCTGGGTCGAACATCCTGTCCGCGCTTGACTTGGGAAAGACGAGTCCCCATCCCGCCCGGGGCGGGATGGTCGGTCCTGATTCGGTGCATACCATACGGTGCACCGCGATTGCGGTCAACCCCGCCGCAGGCCGATCGTCACGAGGCAAGGATGGGCTTTTCGGATGGATCGAGGGGGTCGTGGTCGTCGGAGAGCGCCACGCCCCCGCGGATCCGCGATGACTCAGGCGCCGGGCTGATAGGTGCTGCCCCGCAAGGATTCCAGCAGCTTCTTGGTGGCAAGGATGCCGTCGTGCTCGCTGAGCCGTCCCCCTTCGTATTCGATCCCGACGAAGCCGTGATAGTCGGCGTCGGTGACGATCTTCATGATCCGTGCGTAGTCGAGATTGGTCTCCTTGCCCGTCGCGTCGAAATCGTAGCTCTTGGCGGAGACACCCTTGGCATAGGGCATCATCCGGGCGATGGCGTCATAGACGTCGATCGCGTATTTCCCGCCGTTCTTCGGGAAGTTGCCGAAGTCGGGCAGCGTGCCGAAGGTCGGCTTGTTCACGGCCTTCATGAGGGCCAGCAGGGCGTCCGGGTTGCTCGACGGGCCGCCGTGGTTCTCGCAGATGATCTCGATGTTATGCTTCTCGCCGTACTCGGTCAGCTTGCCGCAAGCTTCGGCCACGCCCTCGACGTCGGTGGGGCTGTAATGATTCCCGGTATTGACCCGGATCGCGTGACATCCGAGCGCCGCGGCGGCGTCAACCCACTTCTTGTGCTTGTCCACCGCTTCGTCCCGCTTCTTCCGGTCAATGGCGCTCAGGTCGCCCTCGTCGTCGATCATGATCAGGACGCACGTGACACCGAAGTCCTTGGCCCGCGTCTTCAAGTCCTTGAGGTACTCCGAGTCGTGGGCCTTGGTCTTGAAGAACTGGTTGACGAACTCGACGCCCTCGATGCCGTACCGCTCGCGGGCGATCTTGGGAAAGTCGAGGTTATCGATCTCGTGAGCCCTCAGCGCCTTGTGCAGCGACCACTCGGCCAGCGAGATCTTGAAGTCGCCGATCTTCCCCGCCGCGGGCTTGCCCTTCGGCACGGCGGCCAGGGCTGCATGGGTGCCGAGGCCCAGGATGGCCCCACCGGCGACCGCGCCTTCCAGGAACACCCGACGATTGAACTGCGAACTACTCATCGATGTCGTCTCCATGGTCATTCGGACGGGATGCGAATCTTACTCGTAGGCGATCTTCCGCTCGTCGAGGATGCCCTTGAGGGCGACCACGGCGTCGGCGAAGCGTTCCGTGCCGGTGAAGCCATGGGACAACTCGGCGATGACGAGGTGCGGCTCGAGGACGCAGAAGCCCTCGTAGCCGCCGTCCACAGCTTCCTGGATCAGTCGAGGGATCAGTCCGTCGCCGGCACCGGCCGGCACGTTGCGTTCGGTCTTCGCGTCATAATCCTTCACGTGGAAGTGTGCGACGAGGTAGCGCAGCCTGGCCCAGGCCTCATCGATCGGCTGCCGGACTTCCACGTAATTCGCCGGGTCGAAGGCGTGCCGGAGCGACGGAGAATTCACGGTCTCCAGGATGTCGGCGACGCGGGCCGCCGTATCGCCGTAGATCCCCTTCTCATTCTCGAGGAACAGGACGATCCCGCGATCCGACGCGCGTCGGGCCAGCTCGGCCATCCGGCCGATCACGGCCTCGCGATGCGAAGCCGGGTCGTCGCCGGGCGGCATGTAGAAGCTGAAGATCCGAATCCGCGGGGCCTGGTACAAATCCGCCAGGTCCATCGCACGCTCGAACCGCTGGAGATGCTCGTCGAACGGCTCCGTGATCCGGATCTTGCCGATCGGCGAGCCGATCGCGCTGAGCCCGAATCCGCGCCGGAGAGCAATCCCCGGAATTCGTCGTGCTGGGCGTCGGACAGGTCCAGGACGTTCGTGCCGTGGATGGCGCGAAACTCGATGAACTTGATGCCGTGTCGGGACAGGACATCGAGCTGTTCGTGGGGGTCTTGCGAGATCTCGTCGGCGAAGGCACTGATGCGAATCATCGATCGCTTCCCTGGAGCCGGATCGCGAATCGGGGCTCAAAATCGTTAGCTATCTTATCAGATCGGCGGAAAACCGCCAGGCACTGGTGGCTTGTCGACACCGAGGAGAGTAGGATACCAGTAGGTCGATCGGGATCTATCGGCGCCCGTCCTTCACGTTTACCGGTTAATCAGCGATGGCGACATTCATCTGGGTCCTCCTGATCTACTGGCTGGTCTTCTTCGTGGCGTGCTTCGTCGTGGTCGAGGTCGGCCACGATCAGCTCTACGACGAGATCACGCCGCACGCCGGCTTCAAGGTGTTCGGCGGCTCGTTGTTGATCGCCATCCTCCTGACGACCTTGAGACACTATGGCGTGCCGGCTTCCTACGCGTCGATGTTCACCGACAACATCATCTGGACCGTGCTCCAGGGCCTGGTCTGGTTCGGGGTCTTCACCCTGATCTTCCAGTTCCACCCCTGGCATGCCCTGGGCATCGGGCTGGCGACGATGCTGCTCGTCACCGGCCTGGCGACGATGGGGGTGGAGAGCCTGATGTCCAAGGCGGCTCCGACTCCGCAGACGGCCCGGACGATCCAGTCGAGCCAACCGGTCCGGCAATCGGTCTCGCCGACGGGTGGCGGCGCCCCGAACACGAAGTCCCCGTGATTTCCCGCAATGAGCCGCGGAATTCGGAGGACGATGACTTTCCCGATCGGCGGCGCGTATGATGCATGCGAGAGGCTCACGCGGCCGCGCCGCGATCGGATTTCCAACTGCGGGCACCCGATCGCGAAGTCCTCATTCCAGATTCGGAGTGCTGATGGTCCTTCCGTTCTCGGAATCCGAGATGTGGAATCGGAAATCCGTTTCGGTCGAGTTCGGTGCGGTTCGCCCAAACTGATCCAGTCCATGAAGGGAGACTTGTTCGTGCGATACATTACTCATGAATTCGCTCATCCTGAGACCCTCGATCGGGCGCAACGGTGGCTGATCCAGGCGGGATTCGATCCCGGTCGCATCGAGGTGCATCACCAAGGTATCCCTCGGATCTCGGTGGCCGTCGAGGCGGGCGAGGCGGCCGGGGTGGAGATGGTGATCAACGCCGCGGAGTCGTCCGATCCGGAGGGTCTCCCCAGCTTCTGGGACCTCGCCCGCCAGCATCACATCTACGCCGAGGGCCAGGAGACGACGGTCGAACCCGAGGTCCAATCGAGCTCGGCCTCCTTCGTGGTCGGCTGGCGGCCGGTCGATTCCGAGAACGAAGTGACCCAGGCGTCCACCGACGTCGAACTCCAGAAGGAATTACGCGAGCGTTGGTCCGATTGATACGGGGCGAATGAGTCCAGGAGTTCTCCACCGGCCAGGGCCCGTTCGTGGAGCATCCAGAGGCCCTTCAGAAGGGGTCAATGGCCGGTGATGGGCAGAACAGTAGGGATTCCTTGGCAAAAAATCGCATCTAGCATAGAGTGGTCTTCAGGAGGGCAGACTGATGACGACCATGAATATATCGCTTCCCGACGAGATGAGGATCTTCGTTGAAGCCGAGATGGCCCAGGAAGGCTACGCCTCGGCCAGCGAGTATCTCCGCGCTTTGATCCGCGACGCCCAGAAGCGAAGGGCGAAACGTGAATTGGAAGCCAAATTTCGCGAGGCATTGGAGAGCGGCCCCGCCACTCCGATGACACGGGAGGATTGGGTCGCCTTGCGAGCCGAGGCGATCGAGGGACTTGCAGGAGAGACGATCCGCCCGTGAGTCGAATCATCCGCCGACCGTCGGCAAATCGCGACCTCTTGGAGATCTTCCGCTACCTCGCACGCCAGGCCGGATTGCGGGTGGCCGATCGGTTCTTCGCCCAGGCGGAGGCAACCTTCTCCCGGCTGGCGAGCATGCCCGGGATCGGCACCCGCTACGAGCCGGATGAATCGCTCTACGCCGAATTGCGTTACTTTCCCGTCTCCCGCTTCCGCAAGTATATGATCTTCTACCGGCCCGTCCCCGGCGGAATCGAGGTTCTGCGCGTGATGCACGGGGCACGCGACATCGCTGGCATCCTGGCAGAGGAATTCCGCTCGGATTCGGATGCCGACGAGCAAGAGGAAGACGAGCCGCACGCATTATGATCGGGAAGAGGAAGCTGACCACACCATCGCCTCGACGCCAGTTCTTGCGGTGACGTTGACCCTGGAGGTCACCCGCCGAGGCAGTGTACGGAGCGATCAATGCTCAGCTCGGCAGATCCTCGATGCATCGCATAACGAACCTGGCCAGCCGGTCGGCCGCTTCCAGGGCCCGCTCGTGGAGGGTCCAGAAGTCCTTGAGGCTGGAGGGCCGATTCCAGATGGCCCGGACCGCGGCGCCGACGCGGTAACTCCCCGAGCGGACTAGCAACGCGGAGACCTCGGGCGGGAGATCGGTCCGCGCGTCGTCGCTGATCACACGCACGGAGAGGAACCGGATCAGCTTCGTGCCGCAGACCGATGCCACCGCCGAGGACTCCATGTCGACCATGTCGGCCCTGGCACTTTGATGTAGTCCGGCCTTCTCGGCCGAGTCGAGGATCAGCCGGTCAACTGTGAGCAGTCGGCCGGTGACGTGCCTGATGCCGGCTCCGATCGATTCCGGGCGGATGACCGGGAATTGACCACCCTCCAGATCGATGATGTCGTCCGGCAATGCCAGGTCGTTGCGGTTCAGCGTGGGATTGAGGGCACCGGCGAAGCCGGCGGAGATGATCCAGGAAGGCCGGTGGCCGGCGATCAGGAGCTCGGTGGCGCGATGCGCGGCGGCGCGGCCGGGTCCGCCGATCGCGACCGCGACGATCTTGCCGTTGTGTTCGCCCTCGACGATCGGCATCGTCGCCGCTTGATACTTGCGGACCCGCTCCAGGCCGTCGGTCAGGACGCCGACTTCCATCGACAGGGCCGCGACGATCCCGACATCCGCCGGGACCGGCGCCGGCGCGACGAGGCGCGCCTCCTGTCTAGCCGAATGATCCTGTCCGGATGAACCTGGAGCCATCTTGCCGACCGGCCGATCAACCCATTTGCCACTTGATCATCTTCAAGGTATCGCCCAGACGGCTGTTCACGCCCACGGCGGCGCCGGTCTCGTAGCCGACGTGCACCATGCAGTTCTCGCACCTGGGGTCCTTCCCGTAACCATAGTCGTCCCAGTTGGTCTTGTTCAAGAGGTCCGAGAACGTATCGTGGTGCGTGTCCGTGATCAGGTAGCAGGGGCCCTTCCATCCCTTGATGTTCCGGGTCGGGCTGGCCCAGGCGGTGCACTTCATCTCGCGCTTGCCCTGGAGGAACTCCTGGTAGATCGGCGAGGTGTGGAAGCGGTACTTCTTGAACATCGCCTCGGCGGCGAGGAACTTCGCCCGGATGTCCTCGCGGGTCATGAAGATGTCTTTCGTATCGACGGCCGCGTAACTATATGCCGGCGAGATGATGAAGCCGTTGACATCCAGCCCGGTCAGGTAGGCGAAGAGCGCGTCGATCTCGGCCATCTCGGTCTCCTTGTACACCGTCGTGTTGGTGCAGACGAGGAAACCGCCCTCCTTGGCCGCCTTGATGCCGTCGATCGCCGCTTCGAACACGCCCTCGCGCTCGACGGCCAGGTCGTGGTTCTTCTGCAACCCGTCGAGGTGGACGTTGAAGAAGAAGGTCCGGCTCGGCTTGAACCCCTCGAGCTTCTTTCGGATGAACATCCCGTGCGTGCAGAGGATGACGACCTTCTTCCGCTCCTGGATCTTGGCGACGAGCTCGCCGATCCCCGGGTAGATCGTCGGCTCGCCCCCGCAGATCGAGACGACCGGCGCACCGCATTCGTCGACCGCCGCGAGGCACTCGTCGATGGTGAGCTTCTGCTTGATCGTCGATTCATATTCGCGGATGCGACCGCAGCCGGTGCAGGTCAGGTTGCAGGCGTGCAGCGGCTCGAGCATCAGGACCATCGGGAACTTCTCGGCGCGGGCCATTCGCTTGCGGGCGACGTAGCCGGCGATCCGAGTCGTCATGGGCAGCGGGAAAAGCATCGGGCTCGACCTCCTTGGCAGGCGTTCTGTCTTCCTTGGCGCCTCGACCTGGGCTGTCAGGGAAAGTCAAATGGCAACGGCTGTGCCGGGATTCGCGAAGCCAGCGCCGGGGATGTCCGGCCGCGGTCGCGACCGATGGCGGCCCGGTAGCGAGCGATGGCCATCATCGGGAAATAGACGCGATAGTAATGGTATCGGAGATAGAACACGCGGGGGAATCCGGTGCCCGTGAACGGCGCCTCGTCCCAGGAGCCGTCGGGGAGCTGGGCCTCGATCAGGTAATCGATCCCGCGGCGCGCGGCGGCCCCTCGGGCCTGGCCGGCGGCGATCAGGCCGAGCGTCGCCCAGGCGGTTTGCGACGGGGTCGGCTCGCCGGTCCCCTTCAGCGAGGGGTCGTCGTAGCTCTGGCAGGTCTCTCCCCAGGCGCCCGAGGGTTGCTGGGTCGAACTCGAGCCAGGCTACCGCCTTCTGTATCCTCGGGTGATGCATCGGGAATTCCAGCGTGGCCAGTCCCTGCAAGACCTGCCAGGTCCCGTAGATGTAATTGACCCCCCAGCGGCCATACCAGCAGCCTTCGGGCTCCTGGGTCTCCCAGAGGTAGTCCAGGGCGCGTCGGACGGACGGGTGCTCGACGCCATATCCCAGGGTGCCGAGCAATTCCAGGACGCGGGCCGTGATGTCGGCACAGCTCGGGTCGAGCATGGCGTTGTGGTCGGCGAAGGGGAGCTTGGTCAGGACCTGGTTGTCGATGTCGACATCGTACGCCGCCCAGCCGCCGTCGCGATTCTGCATGGCCAGCAGCCAGTCGACCCCGCGACGGGTCGCCGCCTCGACGGCCGGGTCCTCGGCCATCGGCGATCGTTGCAGGGCGAGGATCACCATGGCGCTGTCGTCCAGGTCCGGGTAGAACTGGTTTCGGAACTGGAAGTGCCAGCCGGTGGGCTCGACGCGAGGCCCGTTGATCGACCAGTCGCCGCGGCCGCGGATCTCCTTGCCGAGCAGCCATTGCACGGCCCGATCCCAGGCGGGGTGATCGGCGGGCAGCGCCCCATCCGCCAGCGCAATCGTGGCGATCGCCGTGTCCCAGACCGGCGAGAGGCACGGCTGCAATCGCATCCGGTCCCCCTCGGCGATCTTCAGGCCGTCGAGCTGCTCCATCGCCCATCGCACCTCGGGCGAATCCGTCTCGTAGCCCAGGCTTCGCAGCGCGATGATCGAGTAGACCATCGGCGGGAAGATGGCGCCGAGGCCATCGGTCTCCTCGCAATGCTCGGTCATCCAGCGATGCGCCGCCCGGATCCCCGGCCGTCGCCAGGCCGCGGGGATCCGCCGGTCGAGCCACTTCAGGACCGCGTCCAGCCCGAGGAAGAAGTTCGTCCAGGAGAACAGCCGGGCCGTCCGGCGCGACGGACGGCTGCCGCCCTCGCGGAACAACTCCGCGATGCCCAGCTCGGGGCCCAGGGCGCGGACCGGCTTGAAATACGACATGATCGACAGCGGCACCACGATCGTCCGCGTCCAGGCCGACATGGCGCTCAGGCTGAATTTCCACCGCGACGGGATCGCCAGCAGCTCCGGCGGGACGCAGGGGCATTCGTCGTAGCCGATCTGGCCCAGGAGCGCCAGGTAGAACCGCGTGAAGCTGTTGCACTCGTGGGCACCGCCGGCCTCGAGGATGGCCCGCCTCGCCATGACCATGTCCGGCTCGTCCGGCGATCGGCCGGTCAGCTTGAGCGCGAAGTACGCCTTCACCGAGGCGCTGACGTCGGTCGGCCCGCCCGGATAGATCGCCCATCCCCCGCCCGGGAGCTGATGGTCGCGGATGTATCGGGCGCATCGCATGCAGACATCATCGCGACTCTCGTCCCAGGAACGTCATCAACAGGATATATTCGGATTCGAGGATTGTATCGCCCTCGAGCTCCGCGACCCAGTAACCCTCCTCGTCCTGGCGGCCGAGGAGCCAGTCCCGCGACCGTTCGAGCGCCGATCCCAGGGTGTCCGAGGACGAGGGAAACCAGCGTGATGGGCGACGCGCGGGCGTCCGGTTCCAGGACTGCGGGGATACGCCTCCGTCCGTGTTGGCGATCATTGGGTTCCCGGCCCTCTCCCTCATTCGGGATTTCCTGAAATAAGGCCCCGCGACGACAGAAACGGGGCGTGGCACGTCGAAACGCCCGGGCGATTGCCACGAGCGGTGCACATCCTACGTGCGTTCCGCGGATTCGATCAAGATCAAACTCCTCCACGATTTTGTGACGATTTAGCGTCGTGGCATGAACAGATGCCGTCAAAATCTGCCTATTTTGCGGGCAACGTGCGAAAGCCCGCCGACGAGCGGAGGATCGCGATGATTGCGTCCGTGGGAGATGTCGGCGAAGGTCATGCTGCGAGGGGCAGGATACTTGGATCTAGGGGGAATTTGGGCGTAGGGCGCTTGCGCAAATCTCGCCGCCCCGAACGGTGGCGGCTCTTGCGGGATCGACGGAAAGTGAGAAACTCGGGTGCTCTGTCATGTCTGCGTAACGAATGCCGCCAGGGATCGCACAGACAAGACGGATCACAATCAAATATTCTCGTCCTTGAACTCTGAATATCCCGGCGATCCGTGCTGGCAGTCGTCTTGGATGTCCGGTTGGGCCTCGGGCGCGAGTCAATCCGCGGTGAGATTTGGTTCCAGTCGGAAGCCGTGGAGCACGGGGATCGACCGGAGTATGGCCAGGACCCGATCGCGATCGGCGGCGTTCTGGAGGGTGCCCCGGATCTCGATCTGGTTGCCATGGGCCTTGACGCTGTCGATGTGCGCGAGGTCGCCGACATGGCGGGCCATCTGGGCGTTCAGGTAGGGCTCGAGGTCCTCGGGGCGGCCCTTCTGCACGAGCGGGTTCGGGTGGTCCTCATCCGGCACGAGGAATTCGAGGCGATCGACGACGTCGCGGACGCCCGGCGTCTGCTGGGCCGATCGATAGGCGATCATGTCCTCGTATGCCGATGGGACCCGGCCTGTCAGCATGACGGCGTCGCCGCTCGATCGGACGCTGATCGCCAGGTCGGTGACGGTGGGACGCTTGCGGAGGGAGTCGACGACCCGATGGGTCAGCTTAAGGCCGTCGAGGGCGCCCACGCCGCCCCGGGCGGCGGGCTCGGGATGGGCCGGGACGACGCCCGGCCGGGGAGGAGCCGGCGTCCTGACCGTCGCGGGGCGGGCCGGTGCGGGCGCGGGCGCTGGCGCCGCCTCGGGCTGGGGCAGGGGGGGCGAGTCCGGCTCGGGCCCATCGACGCGCCTCGGCTTGACCTGGAGCGTGTTGCCGCCCGGTCCGGGTGTGGCGGGCTGGGGCAGGGGGGGCGGCTCGTCGCGACCGGCGGTGTCGGCGGGTCTCGGCTTGACGGAGAACTGGGTGATGACCCGCGTGACGCCCGGGACGCTCCTCGCGGTCTGCTCGATCTCGCGGCCGATCTCCTCGCTGGCGACGACGCCGCGGAGGAAGACCTGGCCGGCCGAGTCGACCGTGATCTCGACGTCACCCTTGGCGGGGGGCGGGTTGGCGGGGTCCCATCCGCCTTCGGGAGCATTCCGCGGATTCGCGACGCCTTCGGAGGCATCGTTCGCCGCCGAGGGCCCGGGGCCGGGCATGACGCCCGGATTGGCTGCCCCCGGCCCGACGCCGTTGGGAGCGGCCATCGGATTCGGAGCCGCCGGCCCGACGCCGTTGGGACCGGGCATCGGTCCTTCCATCGGCCGGCGTGTCCAGGGGGCGAAACTGACCAGCGGGGGCACCATGCCGAAGAAGGGATCATCGAGGCGGCCGAACAGGGGCTGGGGGTAGACGTAATAGGACGCGGACAGGTTGGGCGTCAGCGCCGCGTAGCCGCTCATCGACGGGGTCGAGCTCATCGCGACCCGGAACGTCTCGGCCGTGTCGATGACCAGGTCGTCGCGGAACGGGAATCCCAGGGCGATCGCCGTCTGGACCGCCGCGTCGTGGACCACCTTGGTCCCGACGCGCCCCGACAGGACCACGACGCCATTGCGCCAGGTCGACGCGATCGGATAAGGCGCGGTCAGGGGGTTGGCTCGCAGGGCATTCCGAACGGTGACTTCGGGCCGTTCGAGGACCACGGCTTGCCGGGGCCGTGGCGATTGACCGGGTGCTTCCTGACCCGAGCTGATTGACGTGCCGCCGGCCAGGATGGCCAGCGCGCCGAATGACGACCGCAAAACCCATCGCTGCCCGCTCATCTTCGTCCCCTCCTGGCGACCGGGGACCGGCGCGAAACACCGGCGCCCATCCCCTATTGCGCAGTCTACGGAGGGGCCGCCGGGCCGACAAGAGTGCTCCGCACCACGCATGGCCGAATTTCTTCGGAGCCGAGCGGGCCCGGTCGCATCGCCGCCATCGAAGGCGCGACGATCATCGCAGCTCGATCGGATCGATGCCCAGCCGCCCCATCACGCGGACCAGGGGCAGGAACGCCTCGAAAGGGGCGACGCCATCCAGGCTGGTGTCGGATAACTTGATGTGCACGGCGTCCACGGTCGTCTGGTCGAACGCGGGGTCGAGCGCGACCCATCGGTGGTTGACGAAGACCTCATTCCACATGTGGAAGCCGAAGCCCTCCAGCTTGTCGACGTAGACCAGGCCGACCACGACGCGCGACGGGATGCCGGCGGCCCGCTGCATGGCCGCGGCCAGCACCGCGTGCTCGGTGCAGTCGCCGGTGAGGTTCTTGGCGACGTCGTTCGCCGCGGCGAAGGCGACCTTGAAGTTCTTGGTCGTGATATTCAGGTGGACCCAGTGGTTGATGCGCATGGCCTTGTCCCAAGGGGAGACGACGCCCTTGGTCGCCCGCTGCGCCAGGCTGCGTACGCGGCTATCTTCGCTCGTGATCAGCGCGTTGGGTCTGCGGTACTGGTCGTCGACTTCATCCGAGAGGGCCGCGCCATCGAGCGGGCCGGTGCTCTTGACCTCGAGGGTGGGCGCCGTCCTGGAGGCATCCGAGATCAGGGTCTGTCGGAAATCGCTCGGGATGGCCTCCGCGGGGTCGACGCCCTCGAGCGTGATCCGGTACTTCACGTGCCGCGTCTGATCGGGATCGGGGATCCTCCGGGGGACCTTGACGACCGCGTCGAAGATCAGGTTGAACTGGATGGGGCCGCCCGGGGCCTTCGCCTTCTCCTGGGTCGTCCGGTAGATGACGATGCCGCCCATGACATCCTGCTCCGACTTGAGCACCTGGCCGCCGGCATCGACGTAGATCCGGGCGTCATATTCCGGCCGGGGCTTGCCATCGACGTAGGTGACCTGATCGACGCGGAGCAGGGCCCGCTTGGAGCCGTCGCCGAGCAGGACCGGCTGGACGGTCCGCGCGCGGAGCTGCATGTCGCAGACCTTGTTCAGCTCCGGGATATACACCTTCAGGGCTCGGACCTCGTTCTCCTTCAAGGGCTGGCGCGCCATGCTCTGCTCCGGGGCATAAGGGCCGCGGACATCGGGTCCCCAGGGGATGGTCTTGGACTGCTCCTGGCCGCCGCCGTCGATGATGAGCTTCATCTCGCCGTCAACCGCGTTGCCATGGGCCCTGATATCCTGCTGGCTGCCGGCCTGGGTGCGCGTATCCAGCTTGAGGACCTGGCCGTCGACGGTCTCGATGGTCCCATACATCAATTTGGTGACCGCGACATCATCGCCGCGCGCCAGGCGTAGCTCGGTGTCGATCCGGACCCTGTAATAATCATGACCTCGATCCTGGACGGCCTCCACGAATACATGTGTGTATCCGATCTTGGAGCCACCGAGGTAGATGGCGTCCCAGGACTCCTGGGCATGCACCCAGGCGCCCGGGAGTCCCACGATCGCCAGGACCGCCAGCAGGGACAATGACCGTGCGCGATTCGATCGGGGATGTCTCCGAGTCATGGGGAGGCCCTTTCCAGACCGGTGGTTTCCGCGTATTTTGCCGGGCGATCGAGGATGGTTGCCGTCGCGATCATTGACGGATCGTAGCAGCCGGCTCCGTAGGGGCCGGGGCCCGCACCTTCCGGCCGCCTCGCGAGGCGGCCCGTCGCCCACGAAGGGCAGACGTCGGCCGACTCGGTCTCATTCACACTATGGTCGAAAGCGGCCGGGCCCTCAAGTTCATTTGGCGGGTCGCGAGGCCGTCTCGCCCATGGGCCGGGGTCCAGACGGCCGCGAGCTGCGGTCGAATGGAACGGAGTTTGCTCTAGAATCGAAGAGTCGGGACGCATCAACAGGCCGATTGAAGTCGATCGGCGAATTCGGGAACCGGGGCCCTGCGAGGGTGGTCCTTCGCGGCCCGTCCCAGGCCGATTCATCGCGTAGGTACTCGTCATGCGGAACGTGACTCGTTCGGCCGTGCTCCGTTACGGCAGTGCGATCGTGGCGGTGGTGGTATCGAATATCGCTCGGTTGGCCCTGGACCCATTCCTCGGCAACCGCTTCCCGTTCGCCACCCATTTCCTGGCAATCCTCGTCATCGCGTGCTACGCCGGCCTGGCCCCGGCGCTGGTGGCGACCGGCCTGGGGGCCGCCTCCTCGATCTACCTCCTGATGACGCCCCGACCGACCCTGTGGATCGAGGGGGTCGAGAACCTGTTCGGGATGGTCCTTTTCCTCACCGTCGGCGTGGGGATCGCCCTCCTCGGCGGTGCGTTGCGAGGTGCGCGTCAGGTCGCCGAGGCCGAGGCCGAAGAGGCCGTCCGGCGGCGCGAGCAGTCTCGGATCACGCTGGAATGCGTCGGCGATGCCGTCCTCGTCACCGACGCCGAGGGCCGGGTCGTCTCGCTCAACCCGGCCGCCGAGGCGCTCACGGGATGGTCGTCGGCCGAGGCGGCCGGGCAGCCGCTGGCCGCGGTCTTCCGGATCGTCAATGGAGTCAGCGGCAGGCCCGTGGAAGACCCGGCCTTGCGGGCGCTCCGGCAAGGCGAGGGCTTCGACCTCGCCGACCACACCATCCTGATCGCCAGGGACGGGACGGAGCGGCCGATCGACGACAGCGTCGCCCCGATCCGGGAGGCGACCGGGGGGGTCGTCGGGGCCGTCCTGATCTGCCGCGACATCACCGAACGACGGCGTGCCGAACAGGCACTGATCGAGGCCGACCGCCGCAAGGACGAGTTCCTGGCGACGCTCGCCCACGAATTGCGCAACCCCCTGGCCCCGATCCGCAATGGCCTCCAGATCATGAAGATCGCCGCCGGCGATCGGGCGACCGTTGACGAGGCCCGCGCGCTCATCGATCGCCAGGTATTGCACATGTGCCGCCTCATCGACGACCTGATGGATGTCTCTCGGATCGGCCGCGACAAGCTGGAGCTGCGCCGGGAGCGCGTCGAGCTGGCGGCGATCGTGCGGAATGCCGTGGACACCAGCCGGACGATGGTGGAAGCGGCCGGCCACGATCTGGCCCTGACCCTCCCCGATCGCCCAATCTACCTGGAAGCGGACGCGACCCGGCTGTCGCAGGTGTTCGCCAACCTGCTGAACAACGCCGTCAAATACACCGAGCGCGGCGGCGAGATCGCGATGACCGTCGAGCGGCAGGGCAGCGATGCGGTCGTGGTCGTACGCGACAACGGCGTCGGCATCCCGGCCGAGATGCTGCCCTCCATCTTCAACATGTTCACGCAGGTCGATCGGTCGCTGGAACGCTGCGCAGGGCGGCCTGGGGATCGGCCTGTCGCTGGTGCGTCGGCTGATCGGGTTGCACGGCGGCTCGGTCGAGGCCCGCAGTGCCGGCCACGGGCTCGGCAGCGAATTCGAGGTCCGGCTGCCGATCGTCCCGCCCGTCCCGCCCCAACCGACGACGTCCGAGGACGATGACCGATCGGCCGCACCGGAGGAAACGATTCCGGATGGAGGATTACGGATGCCGAATCGAGCACCAGGTCCGAACTTGATCTCGTAATGCGCGCCGCGCAATCTTCGACCCGATTCACACACCTGACCGTTGCAAAGGGCAATGTCAGGCTGGAAAACCTGACCTACGGGTGAGCAACCGTCGAAGAGCGTGGATGACCGTTGCGAGACCATTCAACCGATGGTGATCTTTTCCGAGAAGCGATCGCCCGGAAGAAACTCAAGCGCTCCATGGAGCGCGAGCTGCTTCGCATGTCGCGACGGCGCTTGACCGCTTACGACCACCTGTCCTTGTATCTCCTGGACGACCAGATTGCGAATCCGTCCGTGAGTGAGCTGGCGAACCGACGCTTCGATCCGTTCGACCAGACTCGGGCCCGTGGCAGGCACATCTAAAGCCATGATGTCACTCTGGGGTGGGGCGTAATTAGGCTGAACCAGGGTCGATTCGCTAGAGTATAGGTCATATCTGTCGGTTTATCCTAATCGCTCTCCGGGAAAACGCAAGCGATTCATCGGACTATTCGTAAAATAATGCGTGATTACGCGGAGAGATCAGGACGCTCGGGATCGGACCGCCGGCGTGGACACTGGCTCGGTTCGTTCTCGAAGTGTGAGTTTAGAGAATGCAGCAAAACTAGTGCCGATCAGTCGGTTCGCGGCAGGGCGAGCGTGATGAAGAGCTGTTCCAGGACGACGCGAGGGTCGAGGGTGGTACCGCCCTTGAGGTCGAGGTCGGCTCGCAGGAGCGTCGCCGGCAGGCGGTCGAACTCGTCGGGGGCCGAGATGCGCGTGCTGTTTCCGCGTCTTCTCGACGGCGAAGGGGGGGATGCCCGCGATCCGGCAGGCCTCGTCCAGCGGCAATCGAGCGGCGCGGAGCCGGCCCGCGTAATGGACCTTGAGCAGCGAGGCGCTCATCGCCGCGAGCAACGGCGTCGGGTGCTCGCCGGCCGCAAGGAGGTTGTCCAGGAGCACCAGCGACTCGCCGGCTTCCCCGGTCGTGGCCGCGTCGAGCGCCTTCCAGATCGTCTCGACGCGGCCGGCGCCCACCATCTTGGCGACATCGCCGCGCTCGATCCGCTTGCTGGTGCCGGCATACACGGCCAGCTTTTCGACCTCGGCCACGAGGATACCGACCTCGACGCCAGCCAGCTCCACCAGCAGATTCGCCGCCCCGCTATCGAGCCGGGCGTCGCAATGTGCCTTCGCGTACTGGATCAGCCACGCGACGATCCGCGCCGCGTCCTTGTCCTTCAAGGCCGCGCAGTCGATGGCCAGGCCCGCCTTGTCCACGAGCTTCGCCAGCTTCGTTGACGACGTCCATTGCTTCACCTGGAGCAGCAAGGTCCCCGAGGTACTCGGCTTCTCGACGTAGGCTTCCAGCTCCCTACGATGCTTGGTGACGAACGTGTCCGCATCCTCGACGATGACCAGTCGGCGCTTGCTGAAGAAGGGGAGCGTGAACAGTTCATCCAGGACGTCGGCCAGCTCGGTCTGCGGCCCCGGGAATCGGCCGACCGCCGCCTCGCCGTCCGGCTCGGGGAAGACCGCACGCACCACCCCATTGATCGACTCCCGGATCAAGTACACGTCGGTCCCGAAGACGGTATAGACGGGGCGGATCGACTGACCTCCCGACTCCTTCATCCAGTCCAATGCGTGCATGGCCGGCCCTCTGGATCGATCGCGAAACGAATCCCGCATTCAGAATAAATCCTCAACCCGTGCTCGACGCGAGGCCGAAGCCGCGGATTGCCGTCCGTTTCGTGCGTGAAACCACCGAATGCGGAAGCGACGAGCGATTCAGTGGGTTTCACCCTCCCGACTGGGATAGGCTCCTCGAGGCCCTCGGCCGGCCCAGGAGCGAGAGCAGGGTATCGTAATCGACGGGCTTGACGAAGTGGTGATCGAAACCCGCTTCCTTGGTACGGCGACGGGACTCTTGATCTCCATAGCCGGAGACGGCGATGATCAGGTCATCCGGGCCGAGGAGTTGGCGGAGGACTTTGGCGACCTCGTAGCCGTCCATGCCGGGAAGCCCGATGTCGAGGAGCACCGCGTAAGGGCATACGCGGCGGGCCGCCTCGATGGCGTCGGGGCCGGACGTGGCGATCCCCACCGAATGGCCGGAAAGTGTCAGGAGCCTGGCCATCCCCTCGGCCGTGTCCACGTTATCATCGACAACCAGCACCTGGAGGCACTTGGCTTGCGCGATCGCGGGGGCGTTGGGCAGCGGGCTTGGTTCCACCGGGGCTTCCATGGCGGGGAGCCGCACGACGAATTCACTGCCGGAACCGGGACCATCGCTCGTGGCGGTGATGGTGCCGCCGTGCAATTGGGCCAGGGACTTCGCGATCGTCAGGCCGATCCCCAGTCCCCCCTCCGAGCGGTCCAGCGAGCGGTCCACCTGGGCGAACAAGTCGAAGAGGTGAGGCAGCATCGCGGGCGAAATGCCGATCCCATCGTCGCGGACCCGGATGATCACCTCGCCGCCCTCGGCCCCGGCCGTGAGCTGGATGTGGCCGCCGGGCGGGGTGTATTTGACGGCATTGGATAGCAAATTCACGAGGATTTGCTCGAGCCTCGTCCGGTCGGCGTCCAGGTGCAGGCCCGAAGACGTGAACGAGCAGGCGAATTCGTGATTCTTCTTGACGAGCAGCGGCCTGACCGTCTCGACGGCATTGTGGATGATGCGAGCGGCGTCCAGCCGTTCCCTGCGGAGTTGGATCTTGCCCTGCGTGATGCGGGCGACATCGAGCAGGTCATCGATGAGGACGCCGAGATTGAGGACCTGCCGATTGATGACCTGGTGGCTCCAGGCGAGGTCTTCCTCCTCCCTCGAGCGATCGGCGAGGTCCAGGGCATTGCGGATGGCGGCGAGCGGATTGCGCAGCTCATGGGCCAGCATGGCGAGGAATTCGTCCTTGCTCCGGTTGGTCGCCGCGAGGGCTGCCGCGTGCCGCTCCAGTTCGGCGATGAGCGAGAGGCGTTCCGCCGACAATCGCTCGACCTCCAATCGTTGCGCGTCGATGCGGCGCCGCAAGGCACCGTGATCGATCGCCGCTCGCACGACCAGGGGGAGCCCATCGGTGTTGAAGCCCTTGACCAGGTAGTCATGGACGCCCTTCTTCATGGCCTGGACCGCCACCGCTTCGTTGCCATGTCCCGTGAGCATGACGATGGGGATCGGCGCGCCTCCGGCGGCTCCCTGGAAGCGATCGAGGAACTCCAGGCCGTCCGCGTCGGGGAGCTGATAATCGAGCAGGATGCAATCGGGATTCAATTCCTGGCAGAGGCGTAAGCCTTCTTCGACCGAGTCGGTTTCCCAGAATTGATAGTCCTGATCCCGCCTCCGGGCGATGCTCCGCCGGTAGGATTCCCGATCCTCTGGGCTATCTTCGATGATGAGGATTCGGTAGGGCCTTTCGCTCATGGTCGGGTCACTCCGCCTTGGGAAGGACCACGACTTCGAACCAGTAATCCTTGAGACGCTGGATGGAGAGCATGAACCCCTCCAGATCGACCGGCTTCTTGACGTAACTGTTCGCCCCCATCTGGTAGCAGCTCTCGACATCTCGCGAGTCGGTCGATGTCGTGAGGATGATCACGGGGATGGACTTCAATTCTTCCGTCTGCTTGACCTCGCTCAGGACCTCCCGGCCGTCCGTGCCGGGCATGTTGAGGTCCAGCAGGATGAGGTTGGGACGGGGCGACAGACTGGCGTTGACATACCTGCCGCGCCGGTGGAGGTAGTCGAGGGCGTCGTCGCCGCTCGCGCACCAATGGACCGGGCTGGTGATGCCCGCCCTCTTCAGGGCGCGGACCGTGGCCTCGCGATCTTCGGGGCTGTCCTCGATGAGCAGCATCGGGTGTTGGATCACCATGGTCACTCGGTCGGGGAGAGGGTGAAATAGAAGCAGGTCCCTTCGTCGCGCGACGAATCGATCCAGATCTGCCCACCGTGGCGCTCGATGATCTTCTTGACGATCGTGAGCCCCACCCCGGTGCCGCCCCCGAATTCGTCGCGAGAGTGCAGGCGCTTGAAGATCCGGAAGATCGCCTCGTAGTGCTTCTCGGGTATGCCGATGCCGTTGTCACGGACGTAGAATACCGTGTGATGGCCGATGAAGGCCTCGTCTTCCTTGGGCTTTCTCGCGTCGAGGCCCAGGTCCTCGCCGTAGCCGATCTCGATCCACTTCTCCGCCTTGTCGTTGTACTTCATCGAGTTGGTGATCAAATTGCGGAGCACTTCGCCGACGCGTACGCGGTCCCCCTGGATGACGGGTAACGTCCGGGGGATGCGGATGTCCACGCCGCGTTCCTTCAGGTTGATGCGCAACGAATCCAGGACCTCTTCCAGGACCTCGTTGAGGTCGGTCGTTCGGATGGCGAAGTCGAGGCGGCCGACGCGCGAGAATTCGAGCAGCGAATCGAGGAGCACGTCCATGCGCTGCGTCAATCGCTTGAGCGTGTCGAGCTTGTCCACGCCCTCCGAATCGAGCTTCTCCTTGTAGTCCTCGAGCAGGAACGTCGCGTAGTTGTGGATGCCCCGCAACGGTTCCTTCAAGTCGTGCGATGCGATGTAGGCGAATTCGTCCAGTTCCTGGTTGCTGCGCAGCAATTCGGCATTCCGGCCCTGGAGTTCCCCGGCGTAGAACCGGAGCTGCTCCTCCGCTTTATTGCGCTCGGAGATGTCCCGGACGATCCCCGTGAAGAGTTGTCGCGATCCGAGCTGCACCTCGCTGACGGCGAGGTCCATGGGGAAGGTGGAGCCGTCCTTGCGCAGGCCGACGACCTCGCGGCCGATGCCGATGATCTTCTTCTGACCGGTGGTCAGGTAATTGTTCAAGTAGCTGTCATGCTCGGCACGGTAGGGCTGGGGCATGAGCATCCTGACGTTCTGGCCGACGACCTCGCTGGAGGGGTAGCCGAAGAGCCGCTCCGCCGCCGGGTTGATCGACTCGATGAGGCCGCTCTCGTCGATGGTGATGATCGCGTCCACGGCGGTTTCGAGGATCGTCCTCGTCCGCGCCTCGCTGTCCTCGAGTTGGCTGATGGCGTGGCGGAGGTCCGTGATGTCGCGTGCGATGCCCGTGAACATGCGGCGGTCGCCGAGGTGCAACTCGCTGACGGCCAGATGCATCGGGAAGGTGGAACCGTCCTTGCGCAGGCCGACGACCTCGCGGCCGATGCCGATGATCTTCTTCTGGCCGGTGTTGAGGTAATTGCTCAGGTAGCCGTCGTGCTCGGCACGGTACGGCTGGGGCATGAGCATCCTGACGTTCTGGCCGACGACCTCGTTGGAAGGGTAGCCGAAGAGCCGCTCCGCCGCCGGGTTCATCGACTCGACTAGGCCGCTCGGATCGATGGTGAGGATGGCGTTGACGGCCGCATCGAGGATCGCGCGCGTGCGGGCCTCGCTATGTTCCAGTTCCTGGATGGCCTTCCTGATGTCCGTGATGTCGCGTGCGATGCCCGTGAACATGCGGCGGTCGCCGAGGTGCAGCTCGCTGACGGCCAGGTGCATGGGGAAGGTGGAGCCGTCCTTGCGCAGGCCGACGACCTCGCGGCCGATGCCGATGATCTTCTTCTGGCCGGTGTTCAGGTAATTGCTCAGGTAGCCGTCGTGCTCGGCACGGTACGGCTGGGGCATGAGCATGCGGACGTTCCGGCCGACGACCTCGTTGGAGGGGTAGCCGAAGAGCCGCTCCGCCGCCGGATTCATCGACTCGACGCGGCCGACTTCATCGATGGTGAGGATGGCATCGACGGCCGCATCGAGGATCGCGCGCGTGCGGGCCTCGCTCTCGAACAGGGCTTGCTCCGGCGACGACCGCACCGTCTCTTCTCGCATTGCGATCTCCGTCATCCACGCGGGTTGAGCGGGCTGCTCGTGCGAATGCCGCACGTTTCATGCCAATTCTGGTCTCTCGACAAGTTAACCCGGTCGGATCAATCGATGGGTCGGGCTAATTTAGCCTGTCTCGCCAGGACCCGGTAGAAGCACTCGAAGACTCACCGTGCTCGGCTTTCAGATAATGATGTAATCGAGTGAATCGAACGATGTTGGGTTGAGGACGCGATCGACGAGTTTGGTCGTCTGGAGGAATTCGTGGGCGGCGACCAGACGGATCTTCTCGATGGTAGCTCCGCTTTCAGAGGTCCATAATACCGTTCCGTGCCTCGGACGGCACCCTGCTCGCCTAGCCTGAAGGTTACCGTTTCGGAATCCACCCGCATTCCCCTCGCAGGTCCCCGTCTCATGAGACTCCATCCCGTCCGAAAACGGTGAGGCGAACGAGAAATCCTCAACCCACGCTTGACGCGAGGCCGAAAATGCGTAATGTTAATTGAAACATCTGTTTGAAACAGGTGTTTGGAGCAGGGGAAGCGATGGAAGTACAAGATCCGACGCGAGTTCGATTGCTGGAGGCGGCGGGCGAGGAGTTTGCGGAGAAGGGATTCGATGCGGCCCGGATTCGCACGATCTGCGAGCGCGCCGGGGCGAACGTGGCCGCGGTGAACTATCACTTCGGCGACAAGGAGGAGCTCTACGTCCAGGCCGTGCTCTACGCGCATCGATGCGGGGCCGAGGCGGAAACCTGCGGAGAAGGCGAGACGGGCAATCCGTCCGAGCAGCTCCGGGACTTCATCCGTCACTTCCTCTGTCGCGTGCTGGCCGTCGATGACCCCGATGACTGGCGGCACCGGCTCTTGCTCCGGGAGATGCTCCACCCGACGTCCGCCTCGGATGTCGTCATCCGCGAGATGATCCGGCCTCGGTTCGAGCGATTGTCGGGGATCCTCCGGGCATTCTGCCCGGCGGCGGACACCCGGAAACTCCAGGCGCTGGTTTTCAGCGTGATCGGGCAATGCTTGCATTACAAGATGGCCCGGGCGATCAACGAACGCTTGATCGGGGTCGAGCCCTTCCGGGCGATCGACCTGGATTACCTGACCGAGCATATCACGACGTTCTGCCTGGCGGCGCTGGGCAAACTACCCCCCCTGGACGAGGCGGGGGTGACGGGTTTCGATGGGGCGAAGGCCGCGCCCTCGTTGAAGGGGGGAGACAATGGGGTGGATCGCTCTGAAGATGCTGGTCGGTGACAAGGCGAAATTCTTCGGGATCGTCCTGGGTCTGACCTTCTCGGCGTTGCTGATCACCCAGCAGGGGTCGATCTTCTGCGGGCTGATGCTCCGGACCTGCGGGCAGGTCACCGACATCACCGGCGCCGATCTGTGGGTCATGGACCCCTCGGTCCGTTATATCGACGACGTCAAGCCGATGCTGGAGAACAGCCTCTACCGGGTGCGGGGCGTCGAGGGCGTGCTCTGGGCCGTCCCGCTCTACAAGGGCAACGCGCGGGTCAAGGTGAACCCCTCGCGATCCCGGGGCAATCAGGCGACCGTGATCGAGCAGGTCATCCTGCTGGGGCTCGATGACGCATCGATGGTGGGGGCCCCGCCTCTCTACAAGATGCTGGCCGGCAACCTGCGGGACTTGCGCATCCCCGACGCAATCATCGTCGACGGCGATCGGCTGCCAAAGCTCTATCCCGACGAGGACTGGGGAGCGCTCAAGAAGCTCGGCAAGGATTTCTACCGGCGATTCCTCCGCCGACAGCTCGAGATGAACGATCACCGCGCCGTCATTGTCGGCGTCTGCGAGGCCACCAAGACCTTCCAGACCAACCCCGTCGTCTACACGACGTACACCCGCGCCAAGAACTTCGCCCCCCAGGAGCGGAAGATCCTCTCCTATATCCTGGCGAAGACCGAGCCGGGACTGAGCGCCAAGGACGTCTCCGCCCGGATCACGGCGGCGACCGGCCTGAAGGCCAGGACCAGCTCCGAATTCGCCTGGATGACGATCGACTATTACCTCCGATACACGGGCATCCCGTTCAATTTCGGGATCACGGCGATGCTGGGCTTCCTCGTCGGGACCGCGATCGCCGGCCAGACCTTCTACAACTTCACGCTCGAGAACATCAAGCAGTTCGGCGCCCTGAAGGCGATGGGGGCGACGAACATCCGGATCGTCGGCATGATCCTGCTGCAAGCCCTGGTCGTCGGCCTGCTGGGCTACGGGCTAGGCGTCGGCCTGGCGGCCCTCTTCGGCCGGGCTGTCGGCGGGAGTGAGCTGGCTTTCTTCACGCCCTGGCAATTGTTGCCGATCACCGGCGGCGCCATCGTCCTGATCTGCGTCCTGTCCAGCCTGCTCAGCGTGCAGCGGGTCATCCGGCTCGAGCCCGCGATCGTCTTTCGTTGAGACGGGTCGGGGTGGGCCGGCGATCTGAAGGACTTCCCGTTCTGTTCCGAGGTGTATCGCGATGATGACCGCCAGTTCGTCGGCGACTCTCGAGGCCATGATGCCGGAGGCCGGTCCCGCCAAGGGCCCTGCGGTCGCGGTGCGGATCCGCGGGCTGGCCAAGCACTTCGGCAGCGGCGAGCAGCGAGTCCAGGCGTTGCGGGGCGTTGACTGGGACGTCTACACCGGCCAGATGACGCTGATCGTCGGCCCGTCGGGCTGCGGGAAGACGACGCTCCTCTCGGTCATTGCCGGCATCCTCAACGGCGACGAGGGCGAGGTCGACATCTTCGGCCAATCGCTGACCTCGATGTCCGACCGGGCGCGGACGAGCTTCCGGGCCAAGAATATCGGGTTCGTGTTCCAGCAATATAACCTGCTGCCGGCCCTGACCGCCGCCGAGAACGCGGCGATCCCCCTGGTGATCGCCGGTTGGTCGCGTCCCCGCGCGGTCCGCCGCGCCGGCGAGGTGCTTGCCGCGATCGGCATGGGCAAGAAGCTCGGCAGCCTCCCCGGCCAGCTCTCGGGCGGCCAGATGCAGCGTGTCGCCATCGCGAGGGCCCTGGTCCACGAACCGAGGCTCCTGGTCTGCGACGAGCCCACCGCCGCGCTCGACCACGAGACCGGCATCACCGTCATGGAATTGCTCCGCGAGGCGGCCGTCCGGCCCGATCGCGCCGTCGTCGTCGTCACGCACGACAACCGCGTCTTCGAATTCGGAGAGCGGATCGCCCGCATGGACGACGGCCAGATCGTCGCCATCGAGGGGCGTCCCGTCGCGGCCGGCTAGACCACGAAACCGCCAGGACCGCGACCACGGTCATGAACCCGAGGAAGAGTGATAGAACACGAAATACACGAAATACACGAAAAAAGACCGACGATGATCATCGAGAATCAGGGTGGTCCAATTAACGAATTTTTTCATTATTAGATTTAATTGTTCTGAATTTTTCGTGTATTTCGTGTTCTATCTCTCCTCGAGAGAAATCCATCGCGTTGGGATTCGGCAAATTCCTCGGAGGTCGATCCGTCATGTTCACGAAGTACGTGTTGCCGATCCTGGCGGTGGCCGGATTGGTCTTCTCGGTCTACACGGTGATCCAGGCGCAGCAGGTGCCCCCGCCGGCCAAGCCGATCGTCGAGCCGCCGACGCGGCCCGATCGGATCGCGATGATCGCCGGATCCGGCCTGGTGGAGGCGCGTCGAGAGAACATCCCGATCGGCGTGAATGTCCCGGGCGTGGTCACGGAGATCTTCGTGAAGAAGGGGGAGAAGGTCAAATCCGGCGCCCCGCTGTTCCGGACCGACGACCGCGAGTACAAGGCCATGCTGGAGGTGCGCCTGGCCGAGCTGTCCTCGGCCGAGGCCCAGCTCCACAAGCTGCTCAATGCACCTCGGCCGGAGGACATCCCCCCGGCCCGCGCCGCCGCCGAGGAGGCCAGGGCGAAAATGGACGACGCCGAGGCCGCCATGGCGCACACCGAGCGGCTCTTCCAGCGGAGCATGATCGCCGCCAGCGACTACGACAAGGATCGCTACGCGTTCCTAGCCGCCAAAGCGTCCTACGCCCGGTCCAAGGCCGACTTCGAGCGCATCCTGGCCGGCACCTGGAAGGAAGACATCGACGTCGCACGCGCCGCCGTCCGGCTCGCCCGCAGCCAGGTCGAATCGATCAAGATCAACCTCGAGCGATTGATCATCCGCGCCCCGATGGATGGCGAGATCCTCCAGCTCAACATCCGGCTCGGCCAGTTCGCGGCCCTGAACTGGAAGGAGCCGATGATCATGCTGGGCGACATCCACCGGCTGCACGTCCGCGTCGACATCGACGAGAACGACCTGCCCTATTTCTCCAAGGGGTCCGACGCCGTCGCCACGCTCAAGGGCCGTCCCCAGGTCCGATTCGCGCTCAAGTTCGTCTATGTCGAGCCCTACGTCATCCCCAAGCAGAGCCTGACCGGGTACAACTCCGAGCGCGTCGACACCCGCGTCCTCCAGGTCATCTACGAGCTGCCCGAGGATCGTCCCATGGACGTCTACGTCGGCCAGCAGATGGATGTCTATCTCAAGGCGACCGAATTGAACAAGGATAGCCACCTCGAGATCGGCGGCACCGAGAGCCAGCTCCCTTTCGAGGAGAAGGCCGCCGAGAAGGGGATCGTCAAGCCGGCGGCCTGAACGCCGGGGCATAACATGCTCGCGTCGATCAATCGGGCGAAGAGGTCCCCTTCTCGGGCGGGGCCTCCTTCGCCTTTTCCTTTTCCTTCGCCCGCGGATCATCGGCGGGGATCACGCGGAACTTCACGACCTGGGTCGCCGTGCGCCCTTCATTGATCTCATCGTGGAGGATGATGATCAGGTCGTAGTCGCCCGGCTCGAGCCCCTTGAGGGAGATCGTGTTCCTCAGGTAGATGTTCGTGGGGGGCAGATCCTGCTTGGGCGTGGTGTAATCCAGCATCTTGAGCTTCTGCCAGATGATCTTCTTCGAGCCACGCTTCCGGACCTGGGCATCCTGGGTGAGATGCGCCTGGTACGAGCCCTTCTCGAGGGTGGAGCGATAGTTGGACGGGCGGTAGTAGATCAGTAGCTTCTCGTCGCTGGTCAGGGCCGCGCCGGGCAGGGGCTCGAAGTCCTCATAGCCCTTGATCGTGTCGCAGACGATCGCCTCGGACATGCGGAGCAACGGCTTGCTCGCGGGCCTCCGCGTTTCGGACGGTGGCTTGTCCTGGCCGAAGGCCACACCGAAGTGTCCGGCCGAGAGTCCGGGGAACAGGCCCAGCCCGAGCCATGCCCCGCCCACGAACGCGATCGCCCGCCGCTTGCGCATACGCATGCCAAATACCTGGATAGATGTGGTGTCGGAGCCGGGTCCCCGCCGGTGCCGGTCCGCCGGGAACGATAAGCGCAGATTAGCGGACCGTCATCGGTTCCGCAAGCGGCCGGCTCGCCCTCGATGCCGGGTCCCGGCGATGTCGATCCGCCGGGAACAACGATCAGAGATTAGCGGACCGTCATCGGTCCCGCAAGCGGCCGGCTCGCCCTCGATCGTTCCTATCGGCGGATCGCGATGAGCCGCGAGCCTCGGCAGACGCGGAGCGAACGGGTTCGCTGCGCCATTCGGTCCTGCCTACCCAGGCGGGGATGAGGGTCGGAAGGTTGGCGGGGGATGGTCGGGGCATCCGGACGGGGAGGGGAAGTGGGAGAGGGCCGGGACGATTCGGCCGGACTTCGTCTCCGGTTCGGGCCGATGAACCATACGGCGACCCCGAGGAATGGCCGCCGTCCGTCGCAGGGATGTCATTATGCCGATGAATTCGATGGAACGAACATCAGGGGAGATTCCGCCGCGACCTGCGGAATCGATAGGCGGCCCCTCCCGCCAGCGCGGCCCAGACCAGCCAGGTGGTCGGCTCGGGCAGCCGCTGCTCCTCGACCGGCGGGACGTAAATATACGACGTCTGGAGTTTCCCCTCGGTATTCCCGGGAGTGCCGGAGTACGCCTCCAGGTAGAAACCGCTCGCCGGATTCACTCCGGAGAGCTTGCTGAAATTCTTGATCGTGAATTCCAGGTCGGGCTGGGCTGCCGACGGATTGTAGGCGAGGTTCCCCGAGTTGGGAATCGACTGTCCGAAGCTGAACGGGAGGCCCGAGGCGTTGGCGCTGTACTTCGACACCGTGAAGCCGTCGATCGTGCCGCTGCCCCCCTGCGACTTGTCCTGGGGGATGCCGGCGATGATCGAGGGCGTGCCCGCCACTTCCTTACCGGCGGCATTCTGCGAGACCGGGGCGAATGCGATGGCGACCGACTTCAGCCCGCCGAAATTGGGATTCGGATCGAGGGCGGGATTGGTGTTCCCCGAGTCGTCACCGAAGATCTCCTCCTTGCCTGCGACATTCTTGTAGCCCTGGATCCCGACAGACATCGTGTCGGAGGTCGCGTTGTAATTGAACCAGATGTTCTGGATGTTGACGCCGGCGACCAGTTGGTTCGCCGTGCTGCCGGTGGGCCCGGTGATCATCCCCGGGCCCAGGTTGACCGGGACCATGGTGCTGCCGTTGCCCGTCGTGAAGTCGTTGGCGGCGTTGCCCGTGAGGGCGAGCGTGAGCGGGCCGGCAAAGGCGGGACGATGAGCGGCCACTGTGACGACGGCCGCCAGGATCCAGGCGACACCTCGGATACGTACCATGTTGGGGCTCCTTCCACATTATGGTTGATCTCGTCCCGGACCGGATCGCAAGCGGATGGTGTTCCGGACGCCAGGAGGGACGATCTGGCTCTCGAATCAACGCTCAGAGCTTGTGAAAGAATCGAGTGGCGGATTTCAAATTGCGAATGACAAATTGATAAATGACTTTAAAGTCGAGCTTTATGTCCATTTGCAATTCGCAATGTGTGATCCGGAATCGATTTCTTCACAGCCTCTCGGGCAAGCGATGGATGTCGCTTGCTCCTCCACGTTTGTGATCCGGATCGCGGATTGAGTCGCTCCCCGGATCGTCCCGAACCAGGATGGCTCCTCCACCGGTTCGAACGAAGCATCAGGCCGGACACCTTCCAGGCGGAAGGGCCGCGAAAGAAAGGACGATACGCGATGTCCCTGTTCTCCACGCTCTTCCAAGCTGTTCGATCGTGGCGTCTCCGCCGGGACCGACAGCCCGCCCGGCGTACCGACGTCAGAGTCGAACAACTGGATCATCGGCAACTCCTGAGCGTTAACTTCACCGGAAACGTCACGACCGATTTCCCCGCTACCCAGTCCCCAGGCGTCGTGGTCCTCCAGCCCCCTTCCGGGAGCTTCGAGGCCACGCCCCCACCGAGTCTTCAACCCCTCATTCCCGTGTCGGGGTTCAACATCTCGGATATCCGCGTCACCTACGACTCGACCAAAGATACGCTGTATTTCGGCCTTAACCAGCCGGACAGCCAACTCGCGGGCCAGGGCGACGTCATCGCCGGAGACCAGGACGATAACGGAAACTCCGCAACTGTCAACCCCGCCGTGCTCGCGATCGATCCCAACTTCACCGATGATCCCGACATGACCGGCTCGAAGTACATGGGGGTCTTCCTCGGCTTCAACGGGGCGAACAATCCCGAGGTCGTCGCCGGCTTCTCCGAAGTGAGTCCGATCGGTAATACTCCCACGAATCCCGCGCCCAACCTCACCCCCAAACCCTATGAGGTCGCCGTCGCAGATCCTTTATCTCTGCCCGTCTTCGGCACGTCCTTGCCGCAATTCACGGGGGGCGTGTTCCTGCAGAACTCCCCCACCACGCCAAACCTCGAATTCTCGATCACCAATTTCTCCCAGCTCTACAAGCAGGAGACCGGCCAGACGCTGACCTCCAGCAGCGTGGTCTACATCGGCGCCCAGGGCGGCTCGGCCGCCCCCGACTTCATCAGCGACACCAGCATCCTCGAACAGCCCCTGAACATCGGTGCCGCGACACTACCGACACCGACGCCGACGCCGACCCCGTGCCCGCCGCAGTCCCCGGTCATCTATGTCAACCCGCACGAGCATCGTATCATCGATACGCTGCATCGCGACCTCATCCGTGTGACGATCGAGGGTACATCGGGCTTCAACGTCAAGGACATCAACCCCTCCACCGTTACGCTCGACGGCACACCTGCCATCGCGCACATCACGCGGAAGACGCGGAGGGACGAGTTCCCCTTCGCCACCTATGTCTTCGTCGCCAACCAGTTGGACCTGCCCCCTGGCCTGGACAACGTGACGCTCTCGGGAACCCTGCAAAACGGGGTGACGAAATTCACCTCGACGACCGCCGTCCTGAACATCCCCAATTCGGGATCCAAGGTGTTCGGGCGATTGCATGGCTACATGGGCGGCGGTACGATCTACAATTCTCTGAAGAAGATCGAGGCCAAGCACCCCGGGACGGTGGCGATCCCGTCCAGTAGCGCGGCGGCGGTGAGCGTGTCGAGGAACCCGAACGCCAGCGGGGTGGCCAAGCTCAAGGTCAGCTACGCTCCCGTGCTGACGGCGAGCCCGGCGAAATCCTCCGCCAAGGCGCGTGTGGAGGCCCCCCGCCAGGTGATCTCGATCAAACGTGCCGACGGCTCCTCCGAGGACGCTTCGAAGAAGCTCCCGACGATGCTCCGACACAGCCTCAGTGAGCACCTCGACCGTCTGGATTCCGCCGGCTCCGCCGCCTGAGCCGGCCCTTCCGAAGGACCGACCGGCCTGGACAACACGCGGTCCTCGTGGCTCGGGCGAGATGCCTGCGCCAGGAGGACCGAGGGCGCTCCATCGCTATGGACGGAAATGTGTTCGGGCTAGCCAGCCCGTCCGGAGTTGGCGAATCCGACTTGACCGGTCCCGGTGCGACCGGTTCTCATCAGCAATGCCGGGGTCGAGCGTCGATGCGCTCGATCGAGACATGCATCGCGACTGACCGCGCCGTGGGGAGGCGACACATGGCGGATTTTTCGCCCTATCAGCAGAAGATCGTCAAGCGCTATTATCGGAATTTCGACGCGATCAAGTCCCAGCGACTCTCCGAGCTGGCCACCGAGCTCTATTTGGCCGAGGGCAAGAAGCGAGATCGCCTCTGGAAGCAGGTCGCCGAGAACCTCCGCAAGCTGGAATTCCCCGAGTCCCGGATCGTCCATCTCCTCGAGAAACGCGACCCGGCACTGATCGTCGGTATTCTGAAGGAACTCGAAGCTTGAGGTGATCGCCGATCTGGAATCATGCGCGTCCCCCGCCTCATGCGTTGCCCCAAGGGCCTTGGATGAGCGCGTGCTCGCGAGACGATCGACCGGCGGCCTCGAGCACGCCGACGACCTCGCGGGCCTCCTCGGCGGTGACGGCCAGGGGTGCGCCGTCGTTCAGATGATCGGCGATATTGCGATAGTAGCCGTCCCAGTGGGCGTGGACCGTCGCCACCCGGCTCTCGACGGTCTCTCCCGCCTCGCCGGCGCGACGCAGTATGCCCTCATGCTGGGGCGGTTCGGCCGCGCGGTCGATGTCGCCGGCGCGGAGCGCCTCTTCCTGCGGATCCACCCCATACTTGACGAATCCGCCGTCGCTGCCCACGATCCACCATCGGGGCCGGTCGAGCCGGCAGATCCGGCTGGTCTCGACCTGGAAGAGTGCGTCGTCGAACTCCATGACGATCCGGCCGTGTCCGCCGCTGTCGACGCCCTCCCACGGTCCCGGGGTCAGCCAGGCGAAGAGACGCCGACACGGTCCGAGGCCGAGCTGGAGCGCCTGGTCGACGAGGTGGGCGCCCCAGTCGAACAGGATCGTGCCTGCGGCCGCGGCGCTGCCGCGCCATCCTCGCGGTGCGGCCGATCGGCAGACCGAGCTCTCGAAGAGCAGCGGTCGACCGATCCAACGTCGAGCGAGCACCTCCTTGACGGTCGCGAAGTCCCAGTCCCATCGCCGGTTGTGGAAGACCGACAGCATGCATCCCGAGCGGTCGCGGGCGGCGATCATCCGGTCGGCCTCGGCAGTCGTCAGGGCCATCACCTTGTCGACCACGCAGTGTCGCGACGCCTCGAGCGTCCGCACGGCGAGGTCCGCGTGCGAGTCGTGCGGCGTGGCGATCACCACGAGTGCGACCGCGGGGTCGGCCAGGGCCTCGTCCAGATCGGCATAGCCCCGGACACCCTCGCCCCAGATCGCCACGGCCTCGTCGCGGACCTTCGGGTCGCGGGCGACGATCCCGTGCAGCGTCAATCCCGACTGGCGGCGGACCAGCGGACAGTGGAACGATCGGCCCGCCAGCCCGTGGCCGACGACGACGGTGGGAATCATGCCGGATCTCCTGCAAGGTCCAGGTGCGAGTTGTCGCGATGCTCCTGCCTCGAGCAAACATCATAGCTGTTTCTTGATCGAGGTCGTGAGGCCGTGGTCATGCGTTCCGTCTCTCGACGCCGGATCGATTTGACCGGGATATCGGAATCCCTGATAATACTCTGGCCACTCGCAAGGACGGATCCGGGGCCCGGACTTCATCAGATGCAGCAAATCGATTCATGTCGATTTGATTTTCGCGGGGCGATGCGGCAGGATGGATTCGGATCGCCGTATGACTCAGGAAGGGGGGCGGTAATGATTCCTCTGGGCCGTGATGAACCGCGGATTATCGGGCCGCTGCCGGGCCCTCGGGCGACCGCGTGGCTGGAGCGCGACCATCGGGTGATGTCGCCGTCGTACACCCGGACGTATCCCCTGGTGGTGCGTCGGGCGCTGGGTGCGATGGTCGAGGACATGGATGGCAATCGGTTCCTCGACTTCACGGCCGGGATCGCCGTGACGAACGTGGGACACTCGCATCCGAAGGTAGTCGCGGCGATCAAGAAGCAATCGCGGCGGCTGATCCACATGTCGGGGACCGACTTCTACTACACGCCGCAGATCCGCCTGGCCGAGCGGCTGGCGGCACTGGCCCCGGGCCCGGAGCCGAAGCGGGTCTTCTTCACGAACAGCGGGGCCGAGTCGATCGAGGCCGCCTTGAAGCTGTCCCGGCATCATACCGGTCGCAACCGCGTGCTGGCGTTCATGAACGCCTTCCACGGGCGGACCTATGGCGCCCTGTCGCTGAGCGCCTCGAAGCCGCTGCAACGCCGCGGTTTCTCGCCGATGGTCCCCGACATCCACCACGCGCGTTACGGCGACCTCGACAGCGTCCGGGCCATCCTGCGCACCATCTGCCCGCCGGAGGAGCTGGCGGCGATCTTCGTCGAGCCGATCCAGGGGGAGGGGGGGTATATCGTCCCGCCCGACGACTTCCTGCCGGGCCTGCGCAAGCTCTGCGACGAGCACCGGGTCCTCCTGGTCTTCGATGAGATCCAGAGCGGCATCGGGCGGACCGGCAAGATGTTCGCCTCGGAGCACTGGGGCGTGGCCGGTGACATCGTCTGCCTGGCCAAGGGGATTGCCAATGGGCTGCCATTGGGTGCAATCGTCGCAAGGGCGTCGGTGATGGACTGGCCCAGCGGCAGCCACGCCTCGACGTTCGGCGGCAACCCGGTCGCCTGCGCCGCGGCGCTGGCGACCCTGCGACTGGTCACCCGCCGATACCGCGCCAATGCCGTCCGACGCGGCCGAGAGCTGCGTGAAGGACTCGAGGCCCTGGCCCATCGCTACCCCTTCATCCGCGAGGTCCGGGGCAAGGGGTTGATGATCGGCGCCGAGATCCAGGACTTCGAGGGCCATGGCGAGCCCAACCCTCGCCTACGCGACTGGATCATCGACCTGTGTTTCCATCGCGGTCTGCTCCTGCTCCCCTGCGGGCCGAGCACCCTCCGATTCTGCCCACCCCTGTGCCTGACCCGGCGACAGGTGGAACTCGGACTCAACTTGCTCGACGCGGCGATGTCGGCGGCCGTCAAGGAGATGAACCGGATGGCCGACGAGCTGAGGGAGAGCGAGACGCGGAGCAAACTCGACATCCCCGAACTCCAGGAGGTCGCGCCGGAAGGAACATGACCGACCATCGGTTTCGAACGCGGAGAAAGGATGAATCGCCATGGGGCTCATGATGGAAGAGGTCGCGGCCTCGACGTTCGACTGGAAACGATGGCCGGAGACCGAAGCGTTCGTCGACGAGCTGATCGCGACGGCCCTCGAAGGCAATGCCCTGGCTCGCGAGCTGGCCGAACGGATGCCTCCCGAGACGGGCACGCGGTTCTCGGCGTGGGTCGATCACCTGGTGGTCGCCGACGGCCCCGGCCTGTCCGACCGGCTCATGCAGCTCGGTTTCGAGCGCGACTCGATGACGTACGCGGTCGGCGTTCCGGTCTTCGGTCATCCGGGCGGCATCTTCCCGCGGATCGCGATCGCCGGCGGAGCGTTGGACGGTGTGCTCGAAGTCGCGATCAAGGTCGATTCGGTCGCGGCGTTCTCCCGCGCCCACGACCTGGGGATGGAGATCCGGGGATACCCGATGGGCCCCTACCGGATCGGTCGCGTCCGCGGAACGAGGACCACGCTGGCCGCGGTCGAGCGGCGCGGGTACCTGGGTTTCGAACCGTTCCCCGGCGACCTGGCGCGCGCGGGCCGGATGAATCCGCACGCCGCCCGCGATGCCCTCGCGGCGCTCGACGTCTGGCGGGCGCGCCGACGTCGGTTCGACGACGATGCCGAGGGCATGTCGGTCACCGAAGTGACCCTGGAGCGCGTCATCGAGCTATCGGGCTCGACTGACCTGGCCTGCCATCTGGTCTTCGAAGCCGAGCGCGAATACTGGCAGGCTCGCAACACGGCCGCGAGGGTGCAGAAGGCCCGCCAGGACCGGCTCGGCCTTGGCTGGGCCAACCACGACCATCATACGTTCCGATGCTCTCGCCGGTTCTTCCCGCGGGTCATGACGATGTTCACCAGGCTGGGCTTCCGGCTCCGCGAGCGGTTCCACGCCGGCGCCCACGCGGGCTGGGGTGCCCAGGTCCTGGAGCACCCGGTCACGGGCATCGTCATCTTCGCCGACCTCGACCTGGCGTCGGAGGAGGCCACCGAGGACTTCGCACACAAGGCCCTCGCCGAGCTGCCGAGGCCCGGCACCGTCGGACTCTGGGTCGCGCTCCACGGCGAATCGATCCTCGAGGCCGGCATGCATCACCTGGAGGCCCAGTTCGACTTCGACTATCTGCGCGACGGCCTCAAGGCCGAGGCCGGCATCGAGACCATGGCGCCGTTCTCGAACTTCCCGTTCCTGAGGCAAGCCTTCACGGCCGGCGAGCGCTGGCCCGTCGCCCGGCACCGCGCCGATCGCGCACTCGGGCTGGGCTGGATCAACGCCGACCAGCATGAGAAATTCCTCCGGGACGGGACGATCGGCAGCCACCTCGAGAACCTGGAGCGTCGCGAGGGCTACAAGGGATTCAACCAGCAGGCCGTCAGCTCGATCATCGCCGCGACCGACCCGCGGCTCCATTAGAGCCGGATCACGAACCGATACCGGTACTGTAGCCGGCCTCTGTGAGGCCGGTGGATGTGGATGAGCCGGGGTCATAGACCCCAGCTACAGATCTGGGTTGAACGGACCAGGCCGACGTTCGGAACCCACCGAGGAGTCGTATGACCGCAGGACTTGCCGATGGCCGAGCCCAGAAATCGACCGACCGCGACCTCCGTGCCCTGGCCGCCGAGCTGAGGGAAGCCGAGGATCGGCTCCGACTGGGGGGCGGCCCGGAGGCCATCGAGCGTCAGCATGCCAAGGGGCGGAAGACGGCGCGCGAGCGGATCGACGCCCTGCTCGATCGCGGGGCGCCGGTCCTCGAGCTAGGGTTGTGGGCCGCCCACCAGATGTATGAGGAATGGGGCGGGGCGCCTGGCGCGGGGGTGGTCACGGTCATCGGCTCGGTCCACGGTCGTCGCGTGATGGTGGTGGCCAACGACGCCACCGTGAAGGCCGGCGCCTGCTTCCCGATGTCGATCAAGAAGATCCTGCGTGCGCAGACGATCGCCGGCCAGAATCGGTTGCCGCTGGTCTACCTGGTCGACTCCTCGGGCGTGTTCCTGCCCATGCAGGACGAGGTCTTCCCGGACGAGGACGATTTCGGCCGGATCTTCCGCAACAACGCGGTGCTCTCGGCTAGGGGTATCCCGCAGCTCGCCGCGATCATGGGCAACTGCGTCGCGGGCGGCGCCTACCTGCCGGTCCTCTGCGACACGGTGCTGATGACCGAGGGTTCGGGGCTCTACCTCGCCGGCCCGGCGCTGGTGAAGGCGGCGATCGGCCAGGAGATCTCGCACGAGGACCTCGGCGGCGCCCGCGTCCATGCGGCGATCAGCGGGACCATCGATTATCGCGAGCCCGACGACGACGCCTGCCTGGCGCAATTGCGACGGCTCATCGCGCTCTTGCCCCCCGATCCGGAGGTGAAGATCAGCCGGGAAGCGATCGAGCCGCCCTCGCGTCCCGCCGATGACCTGTATACCGTGGTCCATTCGGACCCGTCGGCGCAGTACGACGTGCGCGACCTGCTCCAGGCACTCCTGGATGGCGGCCGGTTCGACGAGTACCGCGCCGAGTTCGGCCGGACGCTCGCCTGCGGGTTCGGCCGAATGGGCGGGATCGCGATGGGCATCGTGGCGACGCAGCGGCTACGGTTCCGTCCCGAAGGGGGCGGCCCGTTCCAGTTCGGCGGGGTGATCTACGGCGACAGCGCCGACAAGGCCGCGCGGTTCGTGCTCGACTGCAACCAGGCCCGGCTGCCGATCCTGTTCATCCAGGATGTCAACGGATTCGACGTCGGCCGCGACGCCGAGCGGAGCGGGATCATCCGTCGCGGCGCCAAGCTGGTCAGCGCCGTGAGCAACAGCACGGTGCCGAAGCTCACGCTGATCGTGGGCCACTCCTTCGGCGCGGGACACTACGCGCTCTGCGGCCGGGCCTTCGACCCGCGATTCCTCTTCGCCTGGCCTTCGGCGCGATACGCCGTGATGGGCGCCGCGCAGGCGGCCCGCACCATGCTCGACGTCAACGTCGCGACGCTCAAGCGACAGGGGGAGCGGGTCGACGACACCAAGCTCGCCGCCATGGCCGAGGAGCTGCGCGGCGCTACGATCGCGAGACCGATATCCGGTACGCCGCCGCGCGGCTCTGGGTCGACGCGATCATCGACCCGGCGAAGACCCGCGACGTGCTGATCCAGGCGCTCGACGTCGCCGTGCGGAACCGCGAGGCCGTGCCGCTGGGCACGGGCGTGTTCCAGGTGTAATCCCAAGAGACTTACCGGATGGGCTGTTCCAGTCCAGAGAACCCTTCGGATCAAGATTAATGGCATACAGCGATTTCAACCTGAAAACGGTCCGGGAAAGGTTCGGCCTGACAATGCGTGAGGACACCAATCTCCACGGTGCAACCGCCGAGGTCGAGGTAAGCCCTTGGCTCCGTGGGTTCCTCGATAAATGGAGCCTCGCGGCATTGGCGATGAATACCGAAAAGGCCAGGTCTGAGATGATCATCGCTCCGATCCTAATGGAGGCAGTCGAGGCCTCGGACCACCGCTTCAACCTCTTCTCGGGTCTCTCTCTCGATGTGGATAAGGACCGGGGCCTCAGCGGTGTTTGCGACTACTTGCTGGCCCTCTCCCCCGAGCGTTTCTTTCTCAGCCATCCTGTGGTCGCTGTCGTCGAAGCCAAGCGCGAGGACATCAACAACGGCCTGGGTCAATGCATCGCGGCGATGGTCGGTGCACGGACTTTCAACGAGCGAGAAGGACTTTCGACGCCGGTGATCCATGGCGCCGTGACTACGGGCAGCATCTGGCGGTTTCTTAAGCTTGAAGGTGACTGCGCCTTCATCGATCTCCCGGAGTATTATCTGTACCAGCTCGGCAAGATCCTGGGCATCTTGCTGGCCGTCGCTCGCTGAATTCGTGGTGCCTCACGACACGGCTTGGAGATTCTCGCGATGAGCATCACGCCGCCCGATCGAGCGAACGGAGTCCTGCGCGTGGGCAATGGCGCGGGCTTCTGGGGCGACAACCTCGACGCACCGTACCTGCTGGCGCGCGACGGGCAGCTCGACGTGCTCACGCTCGAATACCTCGCCGAGCTGACGATGGCGATCCTGAGCCATCTTCGGAGCAAGGACCCCGGCGCGGGCTACGTGACCGACTTCCCCGAGCTCGTCCAACGGCTGGCCCCGATCCTGATCGAGCAGCCGGGCTTGCGGATCGTCACCAACGCCGGGGGGTTGAACCCACGCTCGTGCGCGGCGCGTTGCGGCGAGATCCTGGCACGTGCCGGACTCGGGGAGACGCCCGTCGGGGTGGTTACGGGCGACGATGTCCTGGACCGGATCCCCGCCTGGATCGAGCAGGGGGTCGACCTGGCCCACCTGGAGACCGGCGAGCCGATCGCCGGGGTCGCCGGGCGGCTGGTGGCGGCCAACGTCTACCTCGGCGCGCGGCCGATCGCCGAGGCGTGGGAGAGGGGCTCTCGGCTCATCCTGACCGGCCGGGTCGCCGACGCCTCGTTGACCGTCGGCCCGGCGGCGGCCCATTTCGGCTGGCGCTGGGATGACTGGCACCGTTTGTCCGCGGCATCGACGGCCGGTCACCTGATCGAGTGCGGCGCCCAGGCGACCGGTGGGCTCTGGAACGCCTGGCGCGAGATCCCGGACCTCGCCGGTATCGGCTATCCGATCGCGGAAATTCAGGAGGATGGCTCCGTCGCGATCACCAAGCCGGCGGGCACCGGCGGACGGGTCAGCGTCGCGACCGTCGCCGAACAGCTCCTCTACGAGATCGACGACCCCGCGCGGTATCGTACGCCCGATGTCGACGTGGATTTCACGCAATTGACGATGGCGGCGCGGGGGACCGATCGCGTCGCCTTGAGCGGGGCCGTCGGGAATCCGCCGTCGGATCGGCTCAAGCTGGTCGCGGTCTACCGCGACGGCTGGACGGCCAGCGGCATGCTCGCCGTCGTGGGCCGCGATGCCGAGGCCAAGGCTCGTTCCGCCGGTGAATTGATCCTGGAGCGGGTCCGACGGGCGGGATACCAACTGGACGACACGCTGGTCGAATGCTTCGGCGCCGGCGACGTGGCGCCCGGAGTGGTCCGCCCGACGACGCCCCCGTTCGAGGTCGTGCTGAGGGTGACCGTCCGCGACCCCGTTCGCGCGGCGGTCGAGCGGTTCTGTCGCGAGCTGGCTCCCCTGGTCACGGCCGGCCCGCCCGGGATCGTCGGATACACGGCCGGACGGCCCACGCCCCGCCCTGCCTTCGGCTACTGGCCGGCCCTCGTGCCTCGTTCGCTGGCCGAGATGCGGATCGCCGTCGAAGTCCAGACCGCCGTAGAATGGGCCGGGATGTCCTCCGCATGACTCCCGTCGGCAACACGTCCTTGATGACCAGGTGGGTAAGCATCGACAATGGCCCAAGACATTCGAACGATACGACTGGGCGACCTGGCGCACACTCGCAGCGGCGACAAGGGGAATCGATCCAACATCGGCGTGGTGGCGTTCGATGCCACGGCCTACGCCTGTCTCGAGTGCCACCTGACCGAGGCGGTCGTCGCCGATTTCTTGCGCCCGATGGGGATCGGCTCCGTCCTGCGATACGAATTGCCCCGGCTCCACGCGTTCAATTTCGTGATCGAGCGTGCCCTGGCCGGCGGCGCCAGCCGCTCGCTCCGTCTGGACACGCAAGGCAAGGCGCTGGGCGTCGTGCTGCTGGAACTGCAAGTGCCCATCCCCGACGATCGACCCATCCCCGTCCCGGAGGTCTCGAACCCATGAGCACACGTCTCCTCACGCGCGAGGATCGCGGTCCGGTCGCGATCCTGACCTTGAATCGCCCGGAACGTCGCAACGCGCTGTCGCGGGCATTGCTGGCCCAGCTCCGCGATGCCGTTGACGAGCTGGGAGTTCGACCTGGGAGCCCGCGCGGTCGTGCTGACGGGGGCCGGCGTCGCCTTCTCGACCGGCATGGACCTCAAGGAGGCCGCCGACATGCACGCGGCGGCCGACGGCGAGCACGCGATGGTCGCCGTGCTCAAGGAATTCGCCGACCTGGTCCATTGCATCCACACCTTACCCAAACCGGTGATCGCCGCGGTCAACGGCGACGCGCTCGCCGGCGGCGCCGGGTTGATGGCGGCCTGCGACCTGGCGGTCGCCTCCGAGTCCGCACGCATCGGCTACCCCGAGGTCCGCCGCGGCCTGGTCGCCGCCATCGTCATGCACGACCTGTCCCGACAGGTCGGCGACCGTCGTGCTCGGCAGCTCCTCCTGTCCGGCGACCTCATCCCCAGCAAGCAGGCGCTCGACTGGGGGCTCGTCAATGCCGTCACGGCGCCGGACCGATGCCTGGAGGAGGCCATCCTGATCGCGCAGGGCCTGGTCGAATGCGCCCCGATCGCCATGGCCACGACCAAGCGCCTCCTCGACGAGTCCGAAGGCCGCCCCCAGAACCTCCGGGGCGCCGCGGCCATCAGCGCCGTCATCCGGGCCTCCGAGGAGGCCCACGAAGGGATCCTCGCCTTCGTCGAGAAGCGACCGCCGCGCTGGGCCGCCCCGTCGCCTCGCTCGCAATGATGATCGGCCGAAGCCACAGCTTCGGCGTTCGAAACAAACTGGCGAACGCACAGCCATGCCGAGTTGTATACCGTCGGCATCCGGTAATCTGTGATCCGTAATCTGCAATCCGTAATCCGCAAGTCTGGAAAGGGGGCTCACGCATGGCCCAGGATCCTGAAACGCCGCTCCCCTGGGTGGCCGATGAGACGGTCGGGAGCGTGCTGGGGCGCACGGCCGCGCTCCATCCCGATCGTGACGCCCTGGTCTTTCCCGGCCTCGGCCTCCGATGGTCCTGGCGCGAGCTGGACGAGCGAGTGGACCGGATCGCCGAGTCGCTGATCGCGATGGGCGTCGAGCGGGGCGAGCACATCGGCATCTGGTCGATGAACGTGCCGGAATGGGTGGTCGTGCAATTCGCCGCCGGCCGGATCGGCGCCGTGCTCGTGAACGTGAACCCGGCCTATCGGGTCCACGAGCTGCATGACACCCTGGCGATGGCCGATGTGGCGACGCTCGTCGTCGGCGCGCCGTTCAAGGGCTCGAATTTCGTGGTGATGGTCGAGTCCCTCTGCCCCGAGGTGGCCGGGGCGACGTCTCGCGACTGGTCTTCCGAACAATTCCCCCGGCTCGAGCGACTGATCGCCCTGGGCGAATCGCCCGGCCCCGCCTGGTGGACCTGGTCCGAGCTCGAGGGGGAGATGAGTCGTCGCGGGCCGAGCTGGCGGATCGCGCCGGCTCGGCACGGGCCGGCGACGTCTACAACATGCAATTCACCTCGGGGACGACCGGCCTGCCCAAGGGCGCGATGCTCACGCACCGGAACGTCCTGTTGAACGCCTATTATACCGGTGGTCGACTGCGATATTCGGCTCAGGATCGCGTCTGCGTTCCGGTGCCGTTCTATCATTGTTTCGGGTGCGTACTGGGCACCCTGGTCTGCGCCGTCTGATGGGGCGACGTTGGTGGTCCCGGCGCCGACGTTCGACGCGGGGGCCACGCTGACGGCCATCGAGGCCGAGCGTTGCACGTCGGTCTACGGCGTGCCGACGATGTACGTGGCCCAGCTCGGCCATCCCGAGTTCGACCGCTTCGACCTGAAGAGCCTGCGTACCGGCATCATGTCGGGTGCCCCGTGCCCGTTACCGTTGATGGAGAAGGTCGTCACCTCGATGGGGATCCGGGAGGTCTGCATCGGCTACGGTCAGACCGAGGCCTCTCCGATCATCACGTTCACCTCGGCCGACGACCCGATCGAGGTCCGGGTCGGGACGGTGGGCCATCCGATCCCGGGCCTCGAGGTCAAGCTGGTCGACCCGGCGACTGGCCGCGAGCGGGGCACCGACGAGGCGGGCGAGCTCTGCGTGCGGGGCCATTGCGTGATGGCCGGCTATTACAACAATCCCGAGGCCACGGCGCGGGCCGTCGATCTCGACGGCTGGCTCCATACCGGCGACCTGGCACGTTGCCGCACCGACGGCAATTTCCGGATCGTCGGCCGGAGCAAGGAGCTGATCATCCGAGGCGGCGAGAACATCTATCCGCCCGAGGTCGAGGAGTTCCTCCATCATCACCCCGCGGTGGCCGAGGTCGCCGTGGCCGGCCTCCCCGACGCCAAATACGGCGAGGTCGTCGCGGCCTGGGTCGTCGCCAAGCGGGGCGAGACCGTGACCCCCGACGAGCTGAAGCAATACTGCCACGGCCAGATCGCTTATTTCAAGGTCCCGCAATACCTCATGATCGTCGAGAGCCTCCCGCGGACCGTGACCGGAAAGATCCGCAAACACGTCCTGAAGGAACATGCGATCGGCGACCTGGGGCTCTCCGAAGCGGCGCGGATCGAGACGGCGTAGCCCGAGACACGCCTGTCCGATTCACGTTATTGCCAGCGCGGCGGCCGTCTCTCCCGCGAGCCAGCCGGTGCTCCAGGCCGCCTGGAAATTGTAGCCGCCGATCAGGCCGTCGAGGTCCAGGACCTCGCCGGCGATGTGCAGTCCGGGGACGATCCGGCTTTCGAGCGTCCGGGGATCGACCTCATCGAGGCAGACGCCTCCGCTGGTGACCTCGGCCTTCTCGAAGCCGAGGGTCCCCCGAATCGGCAGCGAAAGCCCCTTGATTGCCGCGACGAGGCGCCGGCGCTCGTCGCGCGACAGGTCCGGCCCGATCCGGTCCGGTGGGATCCCGGCGACGCTGACCACCGATTCGGCCAGTCGGCGCGGGAAGACGACGGGCAAGAGAGAGACCACCGATCGGCGCCCCTGCCGGCTCGATACCTGGAGATCCCGCTCCAGCTCGTCGCGGGCGACCCCAGGGACCAGGTCCAGGTGGAGCGCGAGTCGATCGACTTCGTCCGACCGCGCCACGGCGCGGCTGACGTCGAGGATAGCCGGGCCGGTGAGCCCGAAGTGGGCGAACAGCACCGCCTCCCGACGTTCCTGGAGCATGGCGTCATCTGCGGAGTGGATCGAGGCGACGACGTTGACCAGGCTGATTCCCTTCATGTCGGAAACCCAGTCGGCGCCGACGCGGAGCGGGACCAGTGCCGGCCGGGGATCGACGATCGTGTGGCCGAACCGCCGCGCGATCTCGTAGCCGTCGCCGGTCGTCCCGCAGCCCGGATAAGACCGGCCCCCGACCGCGACGATCGCTCTGCGCGCGGTGATGACCGCGTCCTGCAGACGCACCGCGAACCCCGGTCCGCGCCGGAGCCTTCCTCGATTCGCTCGAGCTCACGGACGGGGCTCAGGCAGCGGAGCGTCGCGCCCGAGTGCTCGAGCCGACGCAGGAGTGCCTCCAGGACATCGGTCGCGCGATCCGAGGCCGGGAAGATCTTGCCGTTCCCCTCGACTTTCGTCGCGACGCCCGCCTCCTCGAACATGCGGACGGTCGCATCGACGTCGAACCGCTTCAGCGCTGGGCCGAGGAAGGCACCGTTCGCGCCGAATCCCTGCTGGATGGACCGGATTCCGCGATTCTGCGCGGGATCGTAGGCCGCGTCGATCAGGCCGGAGACGACGTCGAGCCGGCGTAGGCCCCGGGCGTTGGTCAGATTGCAACGGGTGCCGCCGGAGATCAGGATCTTCACGCCGGCCCGACGGTTCTTCTCCAGCAAGACGACCCGCGCCCGCATTCCGCGGCGCGTGTGGCGGCGATCAATCCCGCGGCCCCCGCGCCCAGGATGGCCACGTCATAATCGAAGTCGGTCAATTCCACCACGGATTTCACTTCAGCATTGGCAGGTGGCAAGTGGCTCCAAGCTAGAGAATAACAATGAATCGTCTTCACTCGCCACCAGTCACCGCCTTACGTGACCGTGAAGTAATTCATCGCGGCGAAGTCGAAGTATTCGGGCTTCAGCTCGAGAGGCAGTTCGTTGTAGATGCAGTAGTTGCGGACCTGGAGGAGGAGGTCGCGAGGCTGGCAGCAGCGGAACGGCCGCCCGACCCGCTGGTAGTGGTGCTGGACCAGGTAGTCCACCGCCGCGCCATCCACCTCCTTGAAGCCCAGCTTGGGCGCGAAGATGTCGATCATCTTGCGGAACATCGGCTCGGTCGGGTCCGCCGCGTTGATCTTGTAGGGGATCCGGCGGAGGAACGCCTCGTCGACGAGGTTCTTGGGCTCGAGGTTCGTCGAGAAGAGGATCAGTTGGTCGAACGGCACGCGGATCTTCTTGCCGTTGGCCAGGCTGAGGAAATCGTACCGCTTCTCCAGCGGGACGATCCAGCGATTCAGCAGTTCGAGCGGCTGCATCCGCTGGCGGCCGAAGTCGTCGATCAAGAAGGTGCCGAGGTTGCTCTTGAGCTGGAGCGGGGCCTCGCTGAACTTCGTCGAATGGTCGTAGTGGATCTCGAGATCCTCCATCCGCAACTCGCCTCCGGCGACGATCGTCGGGCGCTGATGCGGACCCAGCGGCGGTCGGCCTCGAACTCGTCGAGCAATCCGCCGGTGCTCTCGATCTCGATCGGCTCGTGGTTGGCCATGTCGAAGAGCTTGATGATCTGGCCTTCCACGAACAAGACCCTGGGGATCCAGACGGTCGAGCCGAAGCATCGGGTGATGCGCTCGGCGATGCTGGTCTTGCCGTTGCCGGGATATCCGTAGAGGAACATCCCGCGGCCGGAATTGATCGCCGGCCCGAGCATCGCGAAGATCGCGTCGGAGACCAGCAGGTCGGAGAACGCCCGGCGCAGGTCGGCTTCCTTGGGATGCTCGGTCGTGATCGTCTGGGCAGAGACCGAAGCAAGATAGTCGTCGAAAGGCACCGGTGCCGTGCCGACATAGGCGCATTCCTCGAAGTAGAGTTTCGCGCATCCGCCCGGCGTCGGTCAGCGAATAGATGTAATCGTTGGCCGTCGCCGAGTTGGTATAGGCCACGATCTGCTGGTTCTTGAGCTGCCGGAGGAAATCGGGGAACGGGCCGAATGGCAGCCCCAGCTCGGTGGCGATCCGACGCCCCGACGAGCTCCCGATATTGGCCAGGAACTTCAGGACCAGGCTCTCGATCATCGCGGGACTGAGGCCGGTCTCCTCGAAGTTCGTCACGGCCCTGGGGACAAATGGCTTCTTGCCATTCGCCCCGGCGTCAACCGGCATGTTGCCCAGCACGGAAGGGGCTGAGATGCCCATTCGAGAGTTCTCCGATGCGGTAAGGTCCTCTGGCTCCCGACCTCCGATGAGGTACGGCTTTTCCGCGAACTTCTAGGTCGACAGTCTCGGACCGTCAAAGCGGTGCGTCGCGATCGGGGACCAGTATCTCGATTGATGGCGTGATATCTCGCGAAGCGGCCGAGTTTGATTCGGTCGGCTCGGATGATCGGAGGCTTGCCGCCAACAAGTCGATATGCCTCATCGGTTTTGGGCGACCAACCTGCTGGCGTTACGCGCAGGCCGGACTTTCGTCTCGGTGGTCGTGTACTCGTTCGGTGAACCGTGTTCTAGCTTGGACATAGTGCCTTGTCATTCGGAGGGAGACCGTACGTCACGAGGTATACCTCCAGCTAAGCAGGGGCAAGCGTCGAGTTGCGGGGGTCTGAGTATGGATCCGGCGGCACGTCAACCCTCGTTGCCTCGATTGCGCCTCGGTCTCGATCACCGAAATATGATGAATCGATCGATCGATCCATGGAACCGACGATGCTCAACACCCCTCGTTCCTCTCGAAGCGTCGTCGCGAAGCCGAGGACCCTCTCGACGAGTGATCGGCGATCGCCGACGAGAAGAGCCCGACGGCTTCTCGATCCCGAACGACTGGAATCGCGGAACTGCTGACACAGGTCGCGCTGGGCAGCCTGTTACTCGACGGACCATTGGTGGAGAGCGGGAGCACCTACAACGCCACCGATGCGGCGGTCGAGATCGGATTCTCTGGCGAATCGTATACACCGCTCACGGTCTGGACGGGCGATCTGAGCTTCACGTCGGGCGGCAGCTCATTCAGTTTCAGTGGGACGATCGCCGGGCTCGAGCAGTCCTCGGCCGCGGATCGCGATCGCCGACATCGCGAGCACCGAGACCTTTTCCGTGGCCGACTTGACGAGCACGGGCGTCGGCATCGGCGGCGGTAGCTCGATCGGCGTGCTCGGAGCGACCCTGATCCCGAACTCGATCGCACTGATCGATCCGAATGGGGGAGACACCACGGACTCCTACGTGAGCCTCCAGGGATCATTGGGCTTCTCGGAGTTGCCGGGCCTCTCGGTCCCCGTCTCGGGCACGAACAATGTACAGATCAGTCCCGATGGCCGGCGCTCCGGGCTTGACGCTGGTCGCGGCGGCCACCTCGACGGAATTCGACGCCTTCGGAATCGATCTGACGCCCGGGTCCTCGGCCGATCCCGTTTCGCTGGCCGTCGGCTATTCGACCGGCTCCGGCGATTTCCAGATCAGCGGTTCGGTGGCCCTCGCCTCCACGACCGCCGGCGATTTCTCGGCGTCCGGCTCGCTGGGGACGCCGAGCACCCCGGGCCTGGTGATCGATGACAGCGGGGACGTCACCGAGCTTTCCGTGACGATCTCCAGCAATATGACCGTGCAGGGACTGGGGATTTCCGCATCGGTCGAACGACTTGCAGCTCGTCTACGAGGTAGACGACGCGAATCCGATCTACGACGGCGACTTCCTGATCGAGCAGGGCAGTGTCACGATCTCCACGAGCCGCCGATGATACCTCCTTCGCGGCGACGTTCGGGTCCACGATCGGCTCGACAACGAATCCGGGCCTCGTGATCGACGAAGGTTCGCTCTCGAACCTGTACGCGACGGTCTCCGCGACGATCGACGTCCAGGGCCTCACGGTGAACGCCTCGGGCCTCGTCTTCCAGTACGAAGGCTCGAGCGATGCGTTCGAGATCGCGACGGGGAGCGTCTCCATCTCGAGCGGCTCGCTCCAATTCGCCAGCGCCAGCTTCGGTGATTCGGGCACGCCCGGCCTGTCGATCCAGGACGGCGTCCTGACCGGCCTCGACATCGCGATCAGCACGAGCATGACCGTCAACGGCATGACCTTGAGCATCGATCAACTGGAGTTCGTCTACAACGCAGTCGAGGGCCAGACCGACGGGGACTTCGAGATCGCCGCGGGAGGGTCCGTCAGCCTCTCGACGGGGCCGGCCGACAACACCCTGGATTTCACGGGGACTTTCGGGTCCACCCAGGGGGACGAGACCTTGCCCGGGCTATCCATCTCCGATGGCGTGCTCGTGTCATTCTATATCGGTGTGACGTCGAACATCAGCCTGGGCGGTTCATTGACGTTGAGCACCTCGAATTTGACCTTCGAGTATGAGACCTCCGACGATACATTCCAGATCCCGACCGGCTCCGTCTCGGTCGTCGACACCGCCGGCGATTTCAATTTCACCGGGACATTCGGGAGCACCCTGTCGAACGACACGACCGTACCCGGGCTGGTCGTCTCGGCCGGCGTCTTGAGCGAGCTCAATCTGACGGTCACCAGCCAGTTGACCGCGGGCGGCTTGACCCTCACCGTCAACGACCTCGACTTCTATTACAATTCCGCCGGGAACCAGTACGAGATCGATACGGGGTCCTTGAGCTTCGACACGTCCGAGGGCTTCACCTTCAGCGCCACGTTCGGCCTACCCGACCCGTCCGATCCGTCAACCGAGCTGCCCGGCCTGGTGATCGTCAACGGCGCCCTGACGGAGTTCAACGCCGCACTCACATCGACCTTCACCGTCGCAGGGCTGGTCGTCACGGTCAACGACATGGCGATGAGCTATAGCGGCACGAACGAATACGCGATGTACGGCACGGTCACGGTCGACACCTCCAATGTCCAGTTCACGGGTACCATCGGGACGCCCTCCGCTTCGCCGCCCGGCTACGGCCTCGTCATCGACGACAATACCCTGGAAAGCCTGGCAATCACGATCAACAGCACGGTGACGTTCGGGAGCCTCTCGCTCTCGGCCGACAATCTCGCCTTCAATTACGACGCCTCGCCGCAGAGCTTCACGCTCTATGGCAGCGTCACGACCTCGATCGCGGGAGTGACGCTGGTCGGCGATCTTGGCACGGAATCCGAACCCGGGCTGACGATCGTCAATGGGCAGCTCACCGAGTTGAACCTGGGCGTGACGGCCAACTTCACCCTCTTCGACTTGCAGTGCAATGTCCAGGACCTCACGTTCCAGTACGAGACCGTGCAAGGAAATACGGACTACATCCTCTTCGGAGGGCTCACGATCAGCGTCAGCGGCAATACGATGACCGCGACGATGGGGAACGCCGACAACCCGGGTTTGATCATACAGAACGGCGACGTGACGCAGATCAATATGGCGATCAGCGGGTCATTCCAGGTCTCGGGTTTCGGATTCGCGATCCAGGACGCCGGGCTCGACTATACGGCGACCGCGGACGAATACCTGATCTTCGGCACCTTCACCCTCACCGATGTCTTCACGGCCTCGGTCCAGCTCGGGACCGGCTCGTCGAACCCCGGAATTACCATCATCAATGGTGTCTTCGAGCTCGACAATTTCGCCTTCAGCCTTGACAACGTGCCGATCGGTGCGTTCACGCTCAATTACGTCAACATCAGCTACGCCTCGGCCGGCGATATCTGGTCGGGCGCCGCATCGGTGACCTTCCCGACGGGCTGGGCGATCGCCGCGAGCATGACGTTCGTGAACGGCGCCCTGGATGACATCAGCCTCTCGTACAACGCAGGGACGTCGACGGGCATCGCCATCCCGGATACCGGCATGTTCATCACGGAGATGTCCGGGAGCCTCGAGAATCTGGACGAGCCCGTGAACATCATCGCCTCGGGCTCCATCCAGGCCGTATTCGGCAAACAGATCAGCATCGCCGGGACGAGCTGCGCCATCTTCGCCGCGACCGGTTCATTCACGGCCGACTCGCAGGAGCTCGAGATCGACGGCGGCTATTATGAAGGCGCCTATGAAGTCGATGGCAACTGGAATGGCATCCTCGGGTCGGGGACCGCGAGCGTCGACCTCGATTGGGCCGCCGGCGTCTACACCGCGAGCGTGAGCGAGAGCCTCTATGAGGGGATCTTCGTCATCAGCGCCAGCCTCGCGTTCGATGATTCGGGCGATCTCGGCATCATCGCGACCGCGAAAGTCGAGATCCCCGACAGCGTCCCCTTCGTCGGCGGGACGGTGCTCGGGTCGATGAGCTTCGCGTTCATCTTCTCGGCCTCGAGCGACAGCGGTACGGTCGCGGCGTGGATCAACGTCAATTGTTTTTTCGCGACGATCACGACCGGTTTCGAGTACAGTTTCAATAGCAATTCAGCCGGCTCGTTCTCGCTGATCGGTGCGGGCGGCGTCAATTCCATCGAGAATAGCTTCAATAGCATCTCGTCGAGCGACGCGAACACGCCTCCGATCTACGTCTATACCTATTCCGTGACCGTGGCCGCGAGCAGCGGCGAGAATGGCCTCTCGGTCCAGGCGTCCTGGCCCGCCAATTTGGGGACACAGACCCTGCTGATCAGCGGCCCGTCCGATGATGACACCTTCTACTCGGTGTCGTCCTCGGGCGTGCCATCCGATGATGACTTCCTGACGTCCTACACGACCTCGACGTCGCAATCCGTGCTCACGACCGGCTCCTCGACCAGCACGACCGTGCCGCTCCCGGCCGGTACCTATACCTTCGAGGTGCAGAGCACGTACGAATTCTCCAGCACGAGCGACGTCACGTTCACGAATCAACTCTACTACGAGGCCCCCACCGTCGCCATCACTTCGGTCCCGACGTCTGCGCTGGCGTTCGTCCCGTCGATGACCGGCTTCGCCGCCGGGGCCCTGGCCGCGAACACAACGATCACCCTCTACGCGTCCTCCAGCAGCTCGGGCTATCAAGGCAAGGAGGTCGGCTCGTTCGGATACTCGGTCAATTCCAGCGGAGATCTCCAGGGCGTCCCGACCATCAATCTCTCCAGCTACGCGCCCGGCGTCCCGATTTACATCTACGCGATCATCAACGATGGTACGAATACGGCTGTCTATTCCGCGTACTCATCGGCCATCATCCCGGTCCCGAACCTGGTGGGGAAGGTCGTCGACCAGTTCGGCAATCCGATCGCCGGCATGCGGATCTTCCTCGACCTGAACGACGACCAGAACTACGACGCGCCGGTCTATTCCGCCGCCGGCACGCTCACGGAGGCCGGCGATCCCAGCGTCACGACAAATCTCGACGGCGATTATTACTTCAATGACCTGGCGGCCTACGAGTTCAACCGATGTCGGCTATCCGACGTTCCGCGTGATGGCCGTCATGCCATCGCCTTCATTCACGCCCACGACTCCGGCGGACGACATCGATACGGTCTCGGACGATATCACCTCGACGCCGGGCGAGACGACCCTATCGCTCACGGCGGACTTCACCATCAATCGTCTCGCCTCGATCAGCGGCTCGCTCTACAGCGATCTGGTCCAGGACGGGGTCTACGTCTCGTCCGATCCCGCGCTCGGCGGGGCCACGGTCTATCTCGATACGAGTGGCTCCGGGTCCTACGTAGCGGGCGATCCGACGTGCATCACCGGGCCCTCCGGGACCTACGCCTTCTACGAGCTCACCCCGACCACTTACAACGTCGGGATTATTACATCCACGACAGCCGACGATACAACCACCCAGAGCTATGTCGTCACGGAACCGGCATCGGGGTCCTATTCGATCTCGATCACCAGCGACGCGCAGCAGCTCACGGATTACACCTTCGGTGTCATCAGCCTGGCGACGATCAGCGGGACTTTGACAACGGAGGGTTCCGGGTCATCCACGTCGACACCAGGCCAAGGAACCAGCGTCGATATCACAACGCCCAATCTGTCCGCGAGCGTGCCCGATTATACCAACTTCAGCTCGACCAGCGGCCTGAAGCTGATCGGCTCGTCCGCGTCCTCATCCGGGGGCCTGACGCTACTCGGGTCGAGTCAATCCGACGCGGCGACGTCCGCCTGGTATACAACCCGCGTCCCGGTCTCCGGCGGCATCGAGACCAGTTATCAATGGTCCATGACGTCATCGGGCGCGACATCGGGAGGATTCGCCTTCGTCATCCAGGGTAGCGGGACGTCGGCGACGGGATCGACGGCCTATGGTTACGGCGGCATCACCCCCAGCGTTGCCGTGATCTTCGACGCGGTCGCCAACGAGATCCTCGTCGAATCCGGAGGGAACACGTCGACATCGAACGCTCTCGCCATCTTGACCAGCCAGGAACTCGGTTTCACCCTCGCCAGCGGGACGGTCTACACGACCCGCATCACCTATCTGCCGACGGGCGCGAGTGGGAGTGGGATACTCGACATCTACCTGAGCGGCGACAGCTCCGGCGGGCTCACGCCGGTCGCCACGGCCTCCATCGATCTCGCGTCGCTGCTGGATCTGGATTCTTCGAACAGCGCCGTGGTCGGATTCACCGCGGGGACGGCGGGGACCGGACTGGGCGCGTCGATCACGAGCTGGACCCTGAGTGCACTGAACACCCAGTGGACCACGACGAATTCCCAGGGCACCTACAGCTTCTCGGGCCTCATGCCGAAGACGACTTATACCGTCAGCCAGGTCGTCCCGGCCGGCTCCATCCAGGCGTCGCCGTTCAGCACCCAGGGGGTCTACAGCCAGCTCAGCCTCGCCTCCCTCGGGGCGGTGGCCTCGAGTGTCGCCACCGGCGATTTCAACGGCGATGGCATCCCCGATGTGGCCTATGCCATCTCGCTTTCGAGCGGGAGTCCCTATGAGATCGCCTACGCCTATGGAAACGGTAACGGCGGGTTCGACGCGCCCGTGCTCGTGACGATCCCGGTGCCCGCCGGCGCGCCGGCGCTGGCGACTCCCGGCGATGGATCGGCGGCCTTCAACGCCCAGCTCGCGGCCGGGAACTTCGACGATCAATCTCGCGATGAGATCGCCTACGTCGCGACGATGGCCACCGGCGGCAACGTCGTCGTCATCTATGACATCCTGACGAACACGGTGCTTGACCTGTTCGAGATCGAGTCATCCCAGGTCGTACCGACCTCGTCCGAGATCGTGGCGCCCGGGAATTACGGGACGATCAATAACATCGCAGTCGGCGACCTGAACAACGATGGATACGACGATCTCGCGGTCTCCACCTACGGGGGTGTCTATACGATCGTGTCGTTGCAGAATCTCCAGTCCGGGACGACCTGGACGGTCGATCCGACGACCCTGGCCTATCCGTTCGGGACCCCGAGCCTGCTCTATGCCGACGGCGCGCCCGGCAATACCGACGGCACGGCCTATGACGCCGGGGTGGTCCTGGCGGATTTCAACGACGATGGGTACCTGGACCTGGCGACCGTGGGCGTGCAGTATATCCCGGTCACCTCATCAACCCGATCCGGGACGACCGACTCGTGGTCCGACATGACGGTGGCGACGACGATTCAACTCGCCGACGGGACGGGCAACGGGGTCGACTATACGACGCAGGACCAACTGACGTTCCAGCTCTACTCCGAGCCGGACATCGACCAGTACTTCTCCTCGACGGATTCGAGCCCGACCTTTCCCCTGCCTTTCGGCCTGAACGCCCCAGATCTCAACGGCGACGGGATACCGGACCTGGTCCTGAATGGATACACCGATAATCTCCAGCCGGCCGTGATCGCCCTCGTCCAGAACGACGGCTCATTCACGAACGCCGGCACATTCCTGTTCCCGAATGGGAAGAGTTTCAATGTCAACAATACGTTCGGAGATAACGTCGCCCTCCCGGGAAGCTCGCTCATCGCCGCCCAGATTGCTGGCATCGACCTGAACGGCGACGGTTTCGATGACATCGCCGCGGTCGATCCCAACGTCGGCCAGATTATGCTCCTCACCACATCCGCCGCCCCGTTGACCACGTCCGCGACCGAGGCGATGCTCGAGTTGTCCGGCGGGGCCTTGCCGGAGTTCGCCGTGGCCGATTTCGGCATGGATGGCTACCCCGACCTGGTCGTACCGGGCGGGGATGACTCCGCCACGCAAACCGCCCCGGTCTTGATCCTGAACGGGACCATCAACACCGGAGCCATCTCCTACACGCCGACGAATGGTGAAGTCCTCACGGGACAGGACTTCTCCGACTTCCTCTTCGACAGCAGCCCCGAGGATGCGGTTGCGGCGTCATCGGCCGGCCCCAGGGGAGCGGCAGACTGCCTCGGACTCGACAGCCACCTCCGGCGGGATCACCATCGCGGGTCGCGTCTACATCGATCAGAATATGAGCTCTCGCTACAACGCCGGAGAGGCCGGACTCGGTGGCGCGACGCTCTTTATCGATGACAACCAGAGCGGGCAGTTCGACCCGGCGGTCGACCCATCGACAACTACCAACGCCGAAGGCTACTACGCCTTCACCGGACTGGCTCCTGGTAAGGTTTACGACATCGCCATCGCCGACCTGTCGAGTTCGTATTCGGCGTCCGAACTGGTCGTGCAGACCCCGGCGATGATCCGGTCGGGGATCATCGATCGGTACATCGACGTGACCGAGCTCTGGTCGATCCCGCAGTCCGTCTCGACGATCGATCCGCTCACGCCGATCGCGATCGAGCTGGCCCCGCTCTCATTCCGCGAATCGCTGGGATTCCGACCGAAGTTCGAACTGGCCGGCACGGTCCCGAGCGGGATGACGATCGATCCGTTCACGGGCGAAATCCTCTGGGCGGCCCCGGACATGTACGCGGGCTCCTCGGTCGAGGTCTCCGTCCGGATCCTGAACCTATCCAGCCCCGGTGCGCTGGAGACTCAGTCGAATGATTTCCAGATCCAGGTCAGCAATCTATCGCCGTTGACCGCCTACATCCGGGATGTCTTCGGGGCCCTGCTGTCGCGGCTTCCGACCGCCGAAGAGCTTTCCGGGTGGATTGCGAAGTTGCGATCGGGCACCTCGCTCTTGAGTTTTGTCTCGACGATCGCCCACTCGGACGAACGCTATGGCATCCTGATCGACGAGGTTTACCTGGACGTCCTCTCGGCCGAACCGACGCCTTCGGAATACTCGAAGGCGATGACGATGTTCCAGTCCGGCGGTAATTCCGACGTCCTGACGAAACAGCTACTGGTATCGCCCGCTTTCATCGACCTGCACCCGAGCGATACGGAGTATGTGGACGCCGTCAACGAGGTCTTGATCTTCAAGCAGAACACCCGCGCGATGACACGGCGGGAAGTATCCTGGTTGCGGAAGGGCGAATCGAGGGCCAGGCTGGTGAACTGGATCAGCCGGAGCCATACCGCCACGATGGCCAAGGCGAGGCAACTCTCGGAAGAATACCTGGGCGGGCCTTCCAATGAGAAGGTTTTGTCACAATGGGCGATGGCCTTGTCCAAGGGAAAGTTGAATACCGACTCACTGACCAGTCGCATCCTCGCATCTCAGGCGTATGCGAACGGATGGAGCTGGCGCGACGTCCCCAATATTCAACCCTCGGCGGCACCGATTAGCCCTCAGTACAACCGCCTGGATCATCTGGCGTTCGGGATCGTCGGATCCGACGCCAGCCGCTCGGAGCTCGATGAAATTGAATCCGCTCTGTACGACGGACAATCTTGGCGGAGTGTTGCCAAAGACGTCTACAACAGCCAGGACGCCACTGAACGCCGAATTCAGGCGCAGTACCAGAACCTCCTCCACCAGACTGCCACGAATACCGAGCTGACGACACTCGCGGCGACGCTTCCCCCGGCCAACCAGTCGCAGGCCCTCCAGATTCAAATCCTCTCGGGCTCGGAATACCGTTCGCAGTTCGCTAGCACCACGTCGTACGTCAATTCCGTGTTCCAGGTCCTCACGGGCGCCGTTCCTCCGCTGAACACGGCACTCTCCTGGACGACTCGACTCGACCGCGGACTCTCGGCAAACCAGTTCGTCCGCACGGTCAGCTCGTCGGCTGCGGGACGAACCGGGCAGGTCCAACGCCTCTATCGTGAATATCTCGGGCGTGAGGCGAGTGCGGGAGAAGTCCACGAGGTCCTCGCAACCGATCCGTCGTCCCAGCTCCAGGATCGTACGATCGCCCTGCAACTCATCAATGGCAGCGAATTCCGGTTGCAGCAGCGGAGAGCGACACTACTGGCCCTTTCGACAACGTCCGCATGAAGCAAACGCGTCGTTCTCAATGCAATCGACCACAGGAACAGGATCAGCATCATGTCCAGGAACCGGCGAGCCAAGAGAGTTGCAACATTGTACGGTACGGTCGAATCGCTCAAGAATCGCAGGATGCTGACAGGTTCCGGCGTGACCTGGAGTTATGTGTCCCAGTCGGATGCCTACCTGACATCCGCAGAGGTGCCGGCCGGATCCGGCGGGATGGTCAACTCCGTTCCGCCCGGTGGTCCAGCCGGCACCACGCCTTACACGATCAGGGCGCTGGTGGAATATTATAACGAGACCTACAATGGGACATCGCCATTCGAGATCGAGCTCCAATCGAACACGACCTACACGCTCAGCGATACGGACAACGCGTCGAGTGTCTGGGGAGGCAGACTGTACAACAACAATGAGTACGGCGCACTCGATATCGACCCGATCAACACCACGGCCCCGCTGATCATTGGGGGTGGTCCGGGTACGGTCATAACCTGTATTCAGGTCGGCAACCCGTCGGTCGCGGTGGCTCCTCTGGATCGGATCTTTCACGTGATCGGTGGTAGCCTGGAACTCCAAGGTCTCACGATTCAGGGGGGTCAGGCCGAGGATAACGGGACCGGAACCGAGGGCACCGATGCCCTGGGTGGCGGTGTGCTGGTCAATCCTGGCGGCACGCTGGACTTGACGAACTGCGCGATCCAGTCCAACACGGCCTTGGGTTCTGAAGGCCACGCCGGTATGGCCGGTTTCAATGCCGCGGGAGGCGGTGTTTACGGGCCGGCGGGAAGCGTCATCAATCTTGCGGGCGTGACGACATTCTCCAAGAATTACGCCTTCGCTGGCAAAGGCAATACCACAGGGGCCGACGGTGAACAGGGCGGCGACGTCTATGGAGCCGGACTCGCCGTCAACGCACCCGTCGCCGGACCGACGTCGCAGACATCGCTCGCCACTACGCTCAGTATTTCCGCCCAATCCGGTTCACAGTCATCCTTTGTGGATAATCTGATCAATGCCTCCTCGACCACCCAAGGCAAGTTGATTCTTAAAGGCGGCACCGGGGGATCGGGATCCGATACGGGCGGGGCCGGGGGGACCGCCTCGGGAGGCGGTCTTTACGTCGGTTCCGGCCAGCTCAACATCATTGGCGGCGGATCCAGTCCCATCGTGTTTACTGGCAACCAGATCTGGGGCGGCAAGGGATACTATACCAGCACGACTCCGAATCTTGGTGCCGGAGGTGCGGCGATCGGAGCCGGGGCCTATTTGGAGCCCGGGCAGGTCTCGGCGACGAATGCGGCCATTTCCGGCGGGATTCTTCAGTTTAGTAGCAATACCCAGACGTCCTACACAGGCTACACGTCAACGTCCAGCGATTCCACGACGATATACACTCCGAGAACGACCACGACCACGTCGGGCTTGAGCTTCCCGCAAGTCACCACGGCGACCGACACCGGTTCGACGTCTCCCGATGGGCCTTGGAATCTCCGGACGGCCGTCGCCGCGGTCAATCCGTTGGTGGCCACCGGCATGCCGATCACCCTGGACCTCTGGGGCGTGGTCGACTCCGGATTCGAATCGCCGTCGCTCGCATACGGGAGTTTCGATTATTACGGCGGTTTGACCCAGGATGACTGGGCGTTTACGGGCAACTCCGGCATCTCGAACAATGAAAGCGAGTTCACCAATGACAACCCATCGGCACCTCAAGGATCCCAGGTCGCATTCCTCCAGATGACGGGGAGTATCTCTCAAACACTCACCGGCTTCGCCTCGGACGTCGCCTATACCATCTCCTTCGAGGCCGCACAGCGAGGCGGTTACCCCAATCAGACCATCAACGTCACCATGGACGGCGTTTCGATCGGGACCTTCACTCCGTCGGGAACTTCCTATCAAGTCTACACGACGAACAGCTTCTCTCCCGGACCGGGCCCCCATGTCCTCGCTTTCACCGGCGTGGATCCCTCGAATCCCGCCGTCGATCAGACCGTCTTCCTCGACAACATCCAGATCGGATCGGAATTACCGCCGGCCATCACGGGCGGCCTGACGGTTTCGAACACGGGAAGCGGAACGTTGACGATTGACGGTGGTGACGCGGGCTCGACCGTCATCGACGCATCCGGACTGAGCACGGGCGTCTTTTCCTTCAGCGACGCCCATGTCATCCTCGACAACCTGACGATCGAAGGCGGCTCGTCGAGCGGCAACGGCGGCGGTATCAGCAGCGTCAACTCGACCGTGACCATTTCCAATGCGAGCGTGTACAAGAATACCACCGCGAGCAACGGTGTCGGCGGCGGGATCTATCAGAGTGGCGGGACGCTCGTCTTGAAGAGCGACGAGATCACAAGTAACACGGCAGCCGGGAGTGGCGGCGGAGTCTGGCTCGGCGGCGGCACGACGCTCACTGTTAACGGCGGATCGATCGATCTCGACGTGACGACGGGTGCCTATGGCGGCGGAGTCTTCGTCAGCAATGCCAGGGCCACGTTCAATTCCGCGACATTGTCCGGAAACTCTGCGACGGTGTCGAATGGAAGTGTCGGGGGCGGATTATACGCTACCGTCGGGACGATTCATCTCAACAACACACAGCTCAGACACAACACGGCGGCAGACAGCGGGGGTGGCATCGCCCTGTATTCCTCGTCGTCGCTCGTCATCTCGGGCGGCCATCTCAGCGCCAATACTTCCACAGGCGGCTCGGGCGGTGGTCTCTATGCGATCAGCAATCCCGCCGTCTCCGTGAACGACGCCACCATTAACTCCAATGCGGCCCCCGCGTCGACGGCCCAAGGCGGTGGTATCTACCAGTCCGGAGGTACCCTGAAGCTCGATGACTCGCAACTCATCAGCAATGAATCGTACCAGGGGGGAGGCGCCTGGTTTTCGGATTTCACACCCGTCGTGGCCCATACCCTCGTCAAGGACAACTCGGCCACCGTCAACGGGGGCGGATTGCTCTCGTGGGATGACACGCTCGAACTGAGCGATGTCAGCGTCGCAAGCAACAAGGTCTCCGATAGTCCTTCGTCGGTCGGCTACGGCGGTGGCCTCTACCAGAATAGCGGCGGAGCACTTCATCTCCTGGCCGGGACGGTCGTGAAGAACAACTCCGCCTCATTCGGCGGCGGGATCCTGTGTGATTCCAGCTCGTTCCAATCCGACGACGCGACGATCTGCGGAAATACTGCCACCGAGGCCGGCGGGGGCGTTTGTTCGCTCGCGAACACTCAGACGTTCAACTTCACGAATGGCAAGGTTTCGAGCAATCAAATCAATGCCGCCGGCGTTGCCAACGGCGGTGGCCTCTTCATCTACGGCGGCACACTCAAGACGAACGGACTCACGGTCCTCGATAACAAGATCCTGGCCGCGGACGACCAGACGATTCAAGGCGGCGGCATCTATGCCAGCGCGACGACGATCACGTTCAACGGTGGGACGGCGGCGCCCACGACGATATCGGGCAATGCCCTCACCGGGGATGGCGCCGGGACTGCCTATGGCGCCGGCATCTGCCTGGACTCGGGCGCAAGCTTGGCCGTTGAAAGCGTCATTTCTCTCACGAATAACGTGATTTCGAGCACCGCAAACGGAGTCGGCGGGGCGATCGCGTTCTTCGCGAATACGTCGTATACGGTCAACTATTCGCTGACGGCCAATGGGAATAGCGCCAGCGCAGGCGGCGACGATTACGCCTTCACCGTCTCCAATACGGGCGACGGCGAGGTGAGCGAGAATGGCCCGCCGGGCATCAACTATTTCACGAGCGGGGCAGGGTCGCTCCGGAGTGCCGTCAATTATTGTCAAACGTACATGACATCGAATTATCCCAATAATAATTCGATGGCGATCATGTTGCCCACCACATCCGGCAGCTATCTGCTGGACCTGGTCGACAGTTCGACGGGCACGTATCAGCCGATCACGACATCGGTCGCGTCGGGCGATACGATCACGATCATCGGCACGAACGGCCTGGCGACGGTCCAGGGCTTCTGGGCCCGGACGTTCTATGTCGAGGGTTCGGGGTCGCTCGTCCTCCAGGATCTGGACATCACCGGCGGATACTCGCTCACGTCCGGCGGAGGCATCTATCAGGACTCGGGCACGCTCACGCTCAACGGCGACACGGTCACGGGGAACATCGCCGGGCCGACGGGTGTCGCCTCGCCGTCGTACCAGGGACAGACGGCCACCTGGAATAACCCCGGGGCCAGCGGCGGCAACGGTGCGTCCGGCTATGGCGGTGGGATTTATCTGGGCGGTGGCACTCTAAATCTCCTCTCGAACACGTCCATCAGCGGCAACACCGTCCGCGGGCAGGCGGGCGGCGCCGGCGAGAAGGGCGGGCAGGGCTCGTCGAGTACGCATTATAATGTGAACGAGGCGAAGTTAACTTGCGACAACAAGAACGGCGGCGCCGGCGGTGATGGCGGCCAGGGCGGGAATGCTCTCGGAGGGGGCATTTATCAGGCGGGCGGCACATTAAACAGTCCGTCGGGTGTGGATAATATCTCCGGTAATGCGGCCGATCCGGGCGCGGGAGGAGCGGAGGGCGCCGGAGGGAACGGCGCCAGCTCGAGCGGCCCTCTGTGCCACTGTAACGCGTCGGGCGGCGTTGCTGGCCAGCCCGGCAAGGCCGGCGCGGCGATGGCGCAATACTCTCATGCGGGTGGAGGCACTGCATTCAGCGAGGGCTCCACGTCTGCGGCGCTGGCGGTATCGGGGGGGCTTTACATGACATCGGGGACACTCAACGCGTCGTCGGCGACCATCGCCGCGAGTGGAGCCCTGTTGAACCCATTGTTGGGTGTGACGGTCGAACTGTATTCGGCGAACGGTTCCATGATCGCGACCGCGACGACGGGCATCGGCGGGGCATTCCGATTTCAGACGAGTTTTTCGGGCATGGGATATATCGAGTTAGTGCCCATCCCGACGTTCGATGTCGTCCCCATGGGTACCGAGATCGCCAATGGGCTCGGCTCGACGATCGATCCCCGCTCGATGAGATCCGCTGTCGTACAGTTCATCGAGGGTGTGCCTGTTAATGAACTCGACTTCGAGCTGAGGCCCGTTCCGACCTCCTTCCGTGCCGCCGCGAGTACGCTGGCCGTGAACCGGAGAGATAGCGGTACGCTGTTGTGGCGAGATCAGCTCATGCCGAAGAGTTACAAGGGTGGGTTCGACGTGACACGGTTCGACTTCAACGGTGACCATACCACGGACTATGTCCTCTTGACCAGGAAGGGGACGCCCCGAGTCTTCTTCGTCGATGGGCGAACGGGCGCCGTGAGGAAGATTCGGGGATCGGTCGCCGCCGGGCTGCGAAAGGGCCTGTTTATCGAGGGGGCGGATGTCGCCGGAGGAGCGGACGAGACGTTGATCCTGGCGCCGAGCAATGATCGCTCGGGAAAGATCTCCGTGGCTGATCTGGATGCGAAAGATGTCTCGTGGACGTCCAAGAGTACCATCAGCGGAGGGATGACCGTCAACCTCGTCGGATCCGAGGTCCCCGGTCGAAGTCTGGAAGCCGACATCCAGATCAGGAGCGTCTCGCATCCGGGGACGGTGAAGGTGTTCAACGGGCAGACCGGGGCGATCGTCCGCTCGAAGACGGAGCCCTCGGTACGGCTCGATGCGCGGGCCGAGGAAGACGTCCGGCGTCCCACCTGGGCGGCCCGCCGTCAGGAAGTGTCGTTCGGTCGGAGGAACATGCCGACGACGCGCGGAGCCCTATCGGTCAAGAACTGATCGCATGATTTCAACCTGTTCAGGTGAGGGAATACGAGCATGAGTCAGTTCGCTCTCGAGTTTGCATCGCGTTCGCATGGCCTGGGGCAATTGGACCGGGCCGAGAGTTTCTTTCGTTCGATTCCCGCCGGCGCCCCACAATATCCCGAAGCGGTGGCGGGACTGGCCGTGATTGCCTATCAGAGAGGTGACCATCGGGAGGCTGTGGTTCATTTCTCCAGGCTCCTCGCCCTTCGGCCGGGCGACGCCGCCAATCACTGCAACCTCGGCGAATGCCTCCGCGAGTGCGGGCGACTCGATGAGGCCCTGACCCAGTTGAAACTCGGCATCGCGCTGGACCCCGACCAGCCGGATGCCTTCAACAGCCTGGGCCTGATCCATCATGCGCAGCGGCGGCTGGAACCGGCCGAGGAAGCGTTCCGGTGGGCCCTTCGATTGCGCCCCGAGTTCCCGATGGCCATGATCAACCTGGGTATGGCCCTCCAGGAACGACGGCGACTGAAGGAGGCCGCCGAACTGTTCCGACGGGCGTTGTCCCTCGATCCGGACAATCCGATGGGCCATTTCGAACCTCGGCCAGATCTTGCTGGAGCTCGGCCGGATCGACGACCTCGACGAGGCGGAGCGCTGCTGTCTGAGGGCGATCCAGATGACGCCGGATCGGCCCCATCCCATCAATAATCTCGGCAATGTGTATCGAGCCATGGGTCGTTATGAGGAGGCCCTCGATTGCTACCAGAAAGCCATGGCCATCGCACCGGGTCTGGCCATGCCGCTCAATAACATGGGGCAAGCCATGCAAGGCCGGGCCCGGTATGCCGAGGCCGCCGAGTATTATATGAGTGCCCTGGCCCTGGAACCGAACGTCCCCAGGTTCCACGCGAATTATGCGAGCCTGTTCCACGATCAAGATTGCCACGAAGCCGCGCTGGGCCGATACCGCCACGCATTGGCCCTCGATCCGGGCCACGCCGAGAGCTATTGCGGCCTGGGTCAAGTCTACTTGCGCTCGAGAGGGCGGCGGAGGCCGAGGCGATGTTCCGGAAGGCGCTCGCGATCGATCCGGAATTGACGGCGCCGCGGCTCGGTCTGTCGAATCTCTTCTCCGAGCTGGGCGATTTCGAGAAAGCCGAGGCCGAAGCCGAGATCGCATTGAGTTCGCACCCGAAGCTCATCGAAGTTTATTATCAATATGCCACGCATCGCAAGGGTAAGGTGTCGGACCATGAGCTGGAGATCATGACGGCCTTGCTCGGCGAGAAACACATGGGCGATGGGGCGCGGTCGCAACTGAATTTCGCCCTGGGCGCCGTCCATGACCATCGCTCGAATTATGAGTTGTCGGGACGCTGTTTCCAGGTCGCCAACGATTCGCAGTCCGCGGCGCAATTGAAGCGCAACGAAACCTATGAACCGGGCCATTTCACGGATTGGATCGACAAGGTCATTGCGGGCTTCTCGGCCAACTTACTCGCAAGGCTCGGAGGCACGGGCCACGCCAGCCGTCGGCCGATCTTCGTCGTCGGGCTGCCACGCTCGGGGACCACTCTGACCGAGCAGATCCTGGCCTCCCACTCGGCCATCCATGGCGCCGGCGAGCTGACGTTCCTGAATAAGACGTTTCAGGACTTGCCCTGTCTGCAGGGCCGCGGGGGCTCGGAGCCATTCTCGGCGCTCCAATCCGTCGATCCCTTCGGCCTGAGGGCCTGTGCCGAATCCTATCTGGCCGAGATCGCCTCCAGGAACAGCGCGGCTCCATACGTCGTCGATAAGATGCCGGATAACGTGAATATGCTCGGTTGGATCCACTTGCTCTTCCCGAACGCCAGGGTGATCCACTGTCAACGCGATCTCCGAGATGTCGCATTATCCTGCTGGCAGACCTGCTTCGGCTCGATCCGCTGGGCCAACGATTGGGGGCAAATCGCCCGGCGATTCGTCGACTACCTCCGCGTGGTGGACCACTGGGAGGGCCTCGAGCGGATCGATAGGCTGGATTTCCCCTACGAGTCTGTCATCGAGGATCCGGAGGGATACGCTCGTAGGCTGATCGAATACGTGGGCCTGGAATGGGAACCGAATTGCCTGAGGTTCCACGAGACCCGTCAACAAGTCCGCACGGCAAGCCTGTCCCAGGTCCGCGAGCCGATTTACCGGACCTCGGTCGCAAAATGGCGCAACGACGAGCGCCAGATGGCACCGTTCCTGGACGAGATGGCGCGGCTCGGATGGAATCCTCCGGCATGAACGAGAAGGTCGGATTGACTCGACGCGGCCTGTCCTGGATCGATCAAGTCAAGCGTTCCGCGAGCCGGCCGAGGACCGATCGGGCAGAAGGGGGTAGCTCGATCCGGGCCGAGCGCGCAGTCGGACCGGTGGGATCGAGCGTGATCATCCAGCGATCCATGGGCAGGAGGCCCTGGACCCGGTCGGCCCATTCGACCAGGGAAACGCCGGCGTCCCAGTAGTCGGCAACGCCCAGGTCTTCGAAGGCGGCGGGATCGGGTAGCCGATAAGTGTCGAGATGATAGACCGGAATCCGGCCGACGTACTCCTGGATCAGGACGAACGTGGGGCTGGAGATCGCATCCGGATCGACCCCGAGGGCCTCGGCGATCGCCCGCACGAGCCGGGTCTTGCCGGCGCCCAGCGGGCCGACCAGTCCGATCACGACGCCCGGCTCGACCAGGTCGGCGAGGGCCTGTCCCAGCCGAGTGGTGTCATCCTCCGACGCGATCTCGATGGTCAAGGCGTCCGCCAATCGGGTCATTTGCATGGGATTCCCCCGGTCAACCGGGCCGAAGGTGGTCGAATCCACGCGGCTCGATCGGCTGGACTCCTTCGTCGGAACGGAGCCACAAGCCGGGTCGATCGATGACCTCTCCGACCCGATAGAGCCGGACAGGGGAGGGGGGGGCGGCTAGTAGCCGAGCGGCGTCTTCGGGGCAGAGCGTGAGGCAGAGCTCAAAGTCCTCGCCGTCGTGGAGGGCGTGATCCAGCGCGGGGATGCCGTCGCGAAGACTCATCTCGATCGCATCGCCATGGATCGGGATCGCCCCGCTGTCCAGGATCGCTCCCAGTCCGCCGCTCTCGTCGAGGATGTGGCCGAGGTCGGAGGAGAGGCCGTCGGAGAGGTCGATCATGGCGTGGATCGGCGCCGACTCGTGGAGCGCCAGGGCCTCGGCGATCCTTGGCTCGGGTCGGAGATGGCGGCCGGCAAATAAGCTGCCGCCGAGTGGGCCGGTGACGAGGATCGCGTCACCCGACCTGGCCCCTGAACGACGGACGGCGCCTCGAGGGGTCGCCTCGCCGAGCACGGTGACCGAGATCACCAAGGGACCGTCCCAGGCGTTGGTATCGCCGCCGACCAACTCGACGCCGAAGCGATCGGCCAGCGCCCGCATCCCGGAGTGCAGTCCCTTCGCCACCTCGACCGCGATACCTCGCGGCAGTGCGACAGCAACGACCGCGGCGCGGGGAATCCCGGCCATTGCCGCGATGTCGGAGAGGTTCACGCCCATCGCCTTGTAGCCGACCGCTTCGGGACCATCGAGTTCGAGGCGGAAATGACGGCCGTCCATCAGCATGTCGGTGGTAACGAGCAGGTCGGAAGGCGCGCCGACGCCGAGGATCGCGCAGTCGTCGCCGATGCCGAGTCGCGTCCAGGAGCCCTCGGGATGTGCGTCCTGCCTCTGGCGGATCCAGTCGATCAGGGCGAATTCGCCGACGGGATGCGGGTTCACCATGCCATCGTTCTCTCCGGTCTTCCCGGCTCCGAATCATCCGTCGGGTCGAAACCGACCATCAAGGAGCCGGACGTCGTCCCGTCAGGAACGCCCTGACAACCTGCGCCGTCGCCTCTTCCAGTAGCTCGCTGGCGCGAGCGATCGCCTGGTCGAGGCCGATCGGGCCGGGGCAGATCGAGAAGTAGGCATCGATGCCCTCTTCGAGGACGGCCTCGGCTCCCGGGCCGATCGTGCCGGCCAGGGCGAGCGTCGGGCATCCGAGCGAACGCGCCAGCCGGCTGACGCCGACGGCCGTCTTGCCGAAGGCGCTCTGCGCGTCGAGGGATCCTTCGCCGGTCAGGCAGAGGTCGGCGCCGGCGAGGCGTCCCGCGAGGCCGACCGCGCCAATGATCAGGTCGATGCCCTTCTTGAGCCGTCCGGCGGCGAAGGCGACGAGTCCGCCTCCCAGGCCGCCCGCGGCGCCCGAGCCGGGGATGTCGGCGATGGAGACGCCGAGGTTGCGCTCGACGATCGCGGCGAAGTGGGCGATGTTGGCGTCGAGCACCTCGATCATCGCGGGGGTCGCCCCCTTCTGGGGGCCGTAGACGGCCGAGGCGCCCTGGGGCCGCAAAGGGGATTGGTCACGTCGCAGGCGACCAGGATCTCGATCTCATCGAGATCGGGGAGAAGTCCCGAGGGATCGATCCGTGCCAGCCGACCCAGGTCCCCGCCACCGGGTCCGAGATCGCGCCCATCGTTGTCGAGGAGACGGTAGCCCAGGGCCTGGCCCAGGCCGGCACCGCCGTCGTTCGTCGCGCTGCCGCCGATGCCCACGATGACGCGACGCGCCCCGGCGCCGATGGCCGCCAGGAGGAGTTCGCCGGTGCCGCGGGTGGTCGCGATCAACGGATTGCGCCGATCGGATGGCACGAGCACCAGCCCGGAAGCTGATGCCATCTCGAGCGCGGCGGTCTGACCGTCGCCGAGGACCCCGAACCGGGCGAGGATCGGCTCGCCCAGCGGACCGGTCACGACCGCCTCACGGTACGAACCGCCGGTCGCGGCGACCAGTGCGTTGACTGTCCCCTCGCCGCCGTCGGCCATGGGAACCTGATCGATCGCGGCGTCGGGCGCCACCCGAGCCACGCCGTGCGCGATGGCCTGCGCGGCCTCTGTCGCGGTCAAGCTCCCCTTGAACTTATCCGGGGCGATCACCACCCGCATCGATGCCGAGCCAACCCGGAGACCGGGGCCAGAATCCGGCCCGCCGAGCCATCGAGCCAGGTCGTCGCTCGGCGAGCATCCCGCGCCTTGTTCACGCTCATGCGAGCATAATCGATCCGATGGTGTCCGTCCAACAGTCACGCGCGGCCCGCTCGCGGGGATCGCGATCAGGCGGCGCCGGCCTCATAGGAACGGGCCTGGGGCTCCGGCATTTCGAAAGCGATCTCCTCACGCTGGATCGAGACGTCGTCGGGCGCCTGGATGCCGATCCGCACCGAGTTCCGGTCGATCTTCACGATCGTGATCCGGACATCCGAGCCCACATGAAAACTCTGGCCGAGCTTCCTGCTCAGGACTAACATGGTTCACTCCTCCTTGAGTGGTTTCCAGAGATCGAGGATCCCGGATCATCGAGATCCCGCTCAAGTTCCTCGCGTCATCGACCGACTTACGGCACCTTCCGTGCCAATTTCATTTCGAGTTCATCGCGTGATCGCCGAAGTCCAGTTCCCAGAAATATTTGAGCCGTCGGCGACGGTCTGAGAGGCTGTCGATCCGCCCTCCCTTCCTGTAAAATCGAATCTGCCTTTGAAAAAATTTCCTAAAGGTCACGTCCGAAGGCGCGACGGATGATCTCGGGGAGAGTAGAATCGGCGTCGGTGTCTGGAGAGCTGGAGAGTTCAGGTCAGGCGGGAGAGGAACATGCCGGAACATTCCTCGATTCCGATCGGTGGCAGCTTCCGCGTCCGACTGGTCGCGGCGCTCGCCGTGCTGGCGGCCATGCTGGCATGGCTCTGGCCGATCGGGATTGGAGGGAAAATGCCGGTCGGTGGGGACGTGACGCAGTTCTTTCTCGGACTGATGGGTTTCCTGAGCGAGTCCCTCAAGGAAGGGCAGATCCCGATCTGGAATGACCTATGGGGCTACGGATTTCCCGGACTGGCCGAGAGCCAGATGGGCGTGTACTATCCGCCGCACGCCTTGCTTTATCAATATCTGAATACGGAGACGGCGTACGTCGTCAGCCTGGTTCTGCATACGCTCTGGGGAGCCCTGGGCACGTTCTGGGCCTCGCGACGGATGGGTATCTCTGGGGTCGGGTCGGCCCTGGCCGCGTTCTCCTGGTCGGCGTGCGGGTTCTTCATGATCCACCTGGCCCATCCCTGGGGCTATACGACGGGCTGCTGGATGCCCTGGGCGTTCGGTCTGGCCTGGTCGATCCTTTCGCCCGACGCGCCGAAGACTGTCCGCGCGGCACCGATGGTGCTGAGCTTGGTCCTTGTGCTCCAGCTCCTGCCGGGCCACTTCCAGCTCGCGTTCGAGACGCAGGTCGTGCTCGGCCTCATGGTCGTGTGGACGTTCATCGAGCATTTGGGGGCGGCACGGGCCGGACGGAGGCGGGGGACCACTCCAGGACCGGGGGCCGGCCCGGCCCTGCTCAAGGGCCTGGCTGTCGTGCTGGCCGTGGCGGCGAGCTTCCCCCTGGCGGCGATGCAACTCTGGCCGACGGCCCGCCTCGCCGAGATGGCGGGCGATCATCGCGGGTTCGAATACCTCTCCGGCTTCGCCGCGACGCCGTTGCATCTGGTCAATTACGTCGCGCCGGGGCTGTTCCATCGCTCCCCCACGTGGAGGCCGCTGGTCTGGGACCCGCTGCACGCCATGCCCGAGGAGAGCCTCACGTACGTCGGGCTCGTGCCGCTGTTCCTGGCCCTCATGACCGTGATGCGCGAGGTCCGGCGCGATCCAGGCGTGCGGCTGCTGACGTTCCTGGTGGTGATCACCGTGATCCTGGGCCTGGGCCCCTACGCGCCGGGATTCCGGGCCTTGATCGAACTGCCGGGCTTCTCGTTCTTCCGGGCGCCCGCACGCTGGAGCCTGGCCACGGCGCTTGCGCTGGCGATGCTCGCCGGCAAGGGCTTCGACCGATGGCCGGAGTGGCCTCGGCCCGGTCGATCGCTCCGGTGGTTCATCGGGACGGCGATTGTCTGGATCGTCGCGGTGCTCGGACTGGTCGAGCTGGCCGTACTCAGCACCGACCGACCGGTCAGCGGTCCGAAGGTCCCGGCACTGGTGAAGATGCGATGGCCGGGCGTGGTCGCATGGTTCGATCGTGCGTTCTCGGCGATGCCCTGGAAGGATGATCCGAGCTTCGAGACGAAGGATCCCGGCTTCGAACGCGTGATGGCCGGCGCGCGTCGTCCCGTCGACGCCCATATCCCCTCCGACTTGAATCTCGCCGCCGTATTGCAGAAGCCGGTGGATGACAAGATCTTCGCCAATCGGCGGTGGTCGATTTATCTCAAGGAGTTGTGGGAGACGGTCGTCCTCTTGGTCTTGCTGTGGGTACTGTCGGTCCTTGCCCTGAAGGGACGCACGCGGACCGCACGTGCCTTGCTCGTCCTGATCGCTTTCCTCGACCTGTGGGTGCTGGGACGTCATCGACTGATCGATGTGGCCCCCCTCCAACCGCTCGACCGGCAGAGTCCCTTGCTGGCGCGGCTGGCGAAGGAACCGCGCGGGACCCGGATCGTGGATCCGCTGAGGAATATGCCGATGCGGGTGGGGCTCGCGCCGGTCTCCTACTATCGGACCCTGAACGTGCCGGCCGTGGACGGGTTGACCGGCGTTGCGATGGGGCCGATGAGCGGACCGGTCTTCGATCCGCTGGTCCGATCGGCGCTGAGGGCGACCGGGACCAGTTTGAGAGTGTTCTCGCCCGTGGAGAATCGGATCAATCATTTCGTGGGGCGGACCGAACAGGCCGGAGAGCGGATCGAGGATCCGGCACTGGCCGATTGGATTTACGGCAGCGATTGGACGGCCGACCTGGGGCCCTGGGCGCGGACATTCTCGATCTGGCGATCGGAGACCCAACCGGTCTTGGCCTGGTTCCTGCCGTCGAGCGAGATCGAGGATGAGTCGGTGCTCGAGGACTGGTCGGGCGACCCTCGACAGATCCTGCCCCTGTTCGATCGGGCCGTGTCCTTGCCCGCCGAGTCCTCCAGTCCCGAGTCATGGACGATCCCGATCTGGGCGAGCGAGCCGGGCTGGGTGATTGTATCGCAACTCCACGACCCCCAGTGGAGGGCGCTCTGGATCGAACAGGACCGAGAGCTCGAATTCGAGGCGGAGGTCAAGTCGGCGTTCTCGAAGTTCCGCGAACCCGGAGGATGGCAGCGTGTCGAGATCCCGGGAGAGGGCCGTTGGATCCTCCGGCTAGAATACGAACCGCGCGACGTCATGGAAGGCGCGGCGATCGCGACGATCGCCTGGTCGTCGTGGTTGGTCTGCGCGTTCTCCATGGGGCTGAGGGCGGCGGCCCGGCGATTCCGGTCGAGGCGTGACGAGGCGGAGAGCTGATGCGATGACGACGACGGGTGTGGCGATCGTGGGTGCGTCGGGATATGCGGCGCGGGAGTTGATCCGGATCCTCCTGAATCATCCGCGAGTCCGGATCACCGCGGCGACGTCGCGGCAGGACGAGGCTCCGCGGCTGGAGGCGCTCCACCCCAGCCTGTCGCGTCGCATCGACCTGAATTGCGAGCCGTTCGATGCAGGCCGGATTGCCGAGAAGGCGTCGTATGCGTTCCTGGCGCTACCGCACACCGCGAGCATGGCGGTGGTCCCCGAGCTGCGACGGCATGGCGTCAAGATCATCGACCTGAGCGCCGACTACCGCCTGAAAGACGCCCAGGTCTATGAGGACTGGTACGGCCACCCGCATACGGATGTCGAGGGACTCGGCTCGGCCGTGTACGGCCTACCGGAATTGTTCCGCGAGAAGATCCCGCCGTGCGGATTGATCGCCAACCCCGGTTGCTACACCTCGACGAGCATCCTGGCCCTGGCGCCGCTGATCGCCGAGGACCTGATCGATCGCAACGAAATCATCATCGACGCCAAGAGCGGGGTCTCGGGGGCCGGGCGGTCGCCGAAGCTCAATTACCACTTCCCCGAGTGCAATGAGAGCCTCTCGGCCTACAGCGTGGGCCGGCATCGCCACACGCCCGAGATCGACCAGGTGCTGACCGACGTCGGCGGCCGGGGCGAGCCGGTCGAGGTGATCTTCACGCCCCACCTGGTGCCGATGGATCGCGGGATCTTCGCGACCATCTATGCCAGGCCGAAGGGCCCGGCCGTCGAGCACGACCTCCTCGAGCTCTATCGGTCGTTCTACGCGAGCAGTCCCTTCATCCGCGTCGTCGGCCACCTGCCCGCGACGAAGGACTCGGCCTTCACGAACTTCTGCGACATCACCATTCGCGTGGTGAAGGGCCGGATCCTGATCCTGGCCTGCCTCGATAACCTCATCAAGGGAGCGGCGGGCGTTGCGGTCCAGAACCTCAACTTGATGCTGGGCTGTCCCGAAGAGATTGCGCTATTCTGAAACCCCGCGCCGATCGACGAGGTAGTGGGTGTCTCGCGGGGAATTAAGCAGGAGGCGCGTGGGATCTTATTTCAGGTTTCTGCCGGCGAGCATCCCGATGATGGCGCCGACGCCCATCTTCCACGTAGAGTTACAGGTCTCGACGAAGCTTTTGGCTTCCGGGGTGTCCACCCGCAGCCAAATCATGGCGAAACTGGCCGCCAGAGACAAAATGGTCAGGCCGAGAATCGCCCAGAAAGTCATCTTGAACTGAAGGGATAGGCCGACCTTGTCGGGGATCTTCTTCGGCGCGACGGGCGACGCCTTGCCCTCGGATGCCGGCTTCTCCGCCGGTAACCTTCTTGCCATCGATATCCCCTGACTCGGATTACTCGGAAGGCCCGGAGCCAACATCATCCGGACGAGCGGGTCTGCTGAATCTCAGGACGGAAGGGGTGAATGGGTGCAAGATCGTCTCGACAAGAGTTGCCCAGACCCGGCTGAGGAATGTTCCGCTGACCCAAACCTCTTGAGCCCGCGGCTTCTCCGTCTCAAGTATCTCGACGGTCCCCTCATCCAGTACGCGGGACATGGCTTCGCCCATTTCTCTGTATGGGGTGCTACTGATTAAGAGTCGCCCACCGTGTGATCTTACCCATTGGCTACATCGTAGCATAGTGCGGCACTTCGACGCATCGGCATTCTCCGAGGACGGCAATTGCCCTTCCGTTCGGTCGCCGGCCTCGCCCGAGAGCCTGTCGAATCGGCGTCCGCCTGTCCGTCCCGGGTCAGTGGCGGCCTCAGGCTGAGTGGTTCGATCGCGCCGGGATCGCGTTGGCAATCTACATGCTCGTGTGGTTCTGGATCATCCCCGTCGTAACCAAGTGCGTCCTCCAGTTCTTTAGATCCCGGCCGACCGAGCCTCGATCACCCCCGGCGAAGTCAGTTCTTCCGATCGCGATCTCCCAGGCCGCCCTTGAGGGGGACCTTGCGCTCGGGCTTCGGGGCCGGCGGGGGCTCGTTGGCCTCGGCCTCGGCTTCCGCGGCGTCGAGCGCGGCCTGGGCTTTCCGGGGGTCGGGCAGGAGCGACAGCGCGATCTTCCTGACCTCCGGCTCGACCTTGAGGATCCGGACCTCGACCTCCTGCTCGGGCTTGACGAGGTCGGCGACGCGGCGCACCCGGGTCGGCGACAGCTCCGAGATGTGGATGAGTCCCTCGATGCCCGGCTCGAGCTCGACGAACGCGCCGAAGTCCATGAGCCGGGCCACTTTCCCCTTGACCATCGTGCCGCGGGGGTACTTGTCGGTGACGCTCTCCCACGGGCTGGGTGTGAGCTGTTTCAAGCCCAGAGAGAGCTTGCGCGTGGTCTGGTCGATCTTGAGGACCTTGACGGTGACCTTGTCGCCGATCTTGACCAGCTCGTCGACCTTGGCGATCCGCGACCAGCTCATCTCGCCGATGGGGAGTAGTCCGTCGACGCCGCCCAGGTCGACGAAGGCGCCGAAATCCTTGACCGATCGGACGACCCCCTCGCGGACCTGGCCCTCCTCGAGCGAGGCCCAGGTCTTCTCGCGCATCTCGGCGCGCTCCTGCTCGAGCAGTTCGCGACGGGAGACGACGAGGTTCTTCTCGCGTTGATTGGCCTCGGTGACGATCGCCTTGAACTTCTGGTTGATGTAGGTCGCCGCGTCCTCGACCCGCGCCAGGTCGATCTGGCTGATCGGCATGAAGCCGCGGATGCCGTTGACGTTGACCTCGACGCCCCCCCTGATGACCTTGATCACGCGGGCCTTCGATGTACGTATACCACGCCGGGTCGCGCACCTGCATCCCTTCGTAGGGACCCATGATGGAACCGTTCCCCCAGCCGAGGGACGAATCGAAGACCAGTTCGCCGGTGTTGATCCAGTCCGCCTCCGAATCCAGCGGGGGTGCCGTCTTCGCGTCCCAGACCACCTCGGGGTCGAGACTTTGGAGCCGTTCGAGATACCCCTTCGGCTCCAGGTCGGGGCGATACACGTCGTAGCTCTTGTAGATGTGGCGAACGGGGAGGCTCGTGTAGTACTCCTTGGAGACGTGTTTGGCCGAGGCGCGAGCGTGGGCCAGGGGGACTTGATGGACTTCCAATCGCGACTCGTCCCAAGTGTCCGGGACGGTGGGCTTCTCACTCGGAGGCAGTTGTTGGTTGTCGTTCCCCTTCACGTCGAGCAACGGGAGAGTGTCGATCGTCAGGACGAGTACCGCGCCGAGCCATGCGGCGGAACAGAGACGGGGCAGGATCAGTCGCCTCATCGTTGCATTCCGTTCTTGCGGGTATCGGAGGGAATGCCCGCGTTTCAATCGCGGGTATGAACGAGATGCGACTGAAAACCCGCATTGCATCGGTAGTTGAGGCCGGTGGGAGGGAGGACGCCAGGGACCGTCCGGGACGGCGGTCCGAGGGCCGCGACAGCGTGGGGTCAGGCATCTTGGACAGCCCGACTCCGTCTCGCCCATACCACGATCAAGGGGAAGGCCACCACGGCCAACAGGGCGGACGACGGCTCTGGGACGGCCGTGGCGACGAATGTGTGAGTGCTCCCGTCGGCACCGTCATAATAACCGACGATCGTTCCAGCGTCGTTGATCCCTTGGACGACCGTATCCAGGGCACCGGGGACCCGGATCGTCGTGAAGACGCCGCCGCTCAGCACGAAGCCCGACGAATACGTGCCGTCGTAGTAGGATCCGACGATCGTCCCCGCGTTGTTGATCGCGTTGGCGTAAGTGAAGTGGACACCCGGGGCCTGGATCGCGGTCAATACGCCGTCGCGGAGCAGGAAGCCGCTCGACATTCCCGGGATGTCGGAGGCTCCGACGACGTCCCCCCGATTGTTGATCCCGAAGGCGTAGGTGTCGAGGGCCCCGGCGACGGCGATCGGGGTGTAGACCCCATTGGATAGCAAGTACCCCGTCGGGTGTCCCGTGGTGCCGAACCCGTAGCCGACCACCGTACCAAGGTCGTTCACGCCGTTCGCGACCGCGTCTTTCGTCGCCCCAGGGGGGGCAAAGGGGTTGAAGGCCCCGCCCTTCAGCACGAAGCCCTGGACGGTGGAGTTCGCGTCGAAGTAGTCGCCCGCGATGTCGCCGTTGTTGTTGATCCCGTTGGCGTCCGAGCCGAGGGCCCCCGGGACGGACGGGAACGTGAAGCTGCCGCCGGAGTACAGGAAGCCGGCCCCGTTGTAGTCGGCGTCGAACGCCGTCCCGACGACCTGGCCGGCGTTGTTGATCCCCAGCCCGAGGGCACCCCCGTCGGCACCGGGGGGGGCGATGGTCGTGAAACGGTAGTCGGCTCGCGCCATCGTCGCGGGCAGGGCCGCCGCGATGCACAGGAAAGCGGTCATCCGAATGGTGGGTCGTCGCTTCATCGGCCGTTCCTTTCCATCGATTGTTGGAGATCGGGCTCGAACGGGCCTCCGACCGTGTATCCGGCCGGCTCGCGCTCGCTTGCGGCCGACAAGATCGTCAACGGCGTCGTTCATGCGGGAACCATCCTGCCCGAGTTGCTGCTTCTACTCAACGTGCCCCGTCCGAAGCGGCAGCACGCCACGATTTCTCGCGAGTGTCCTGCGGACCACACCTGGCCCGAGTCAACACGCGGATGACCGCCCCGGTTCTCCGGCGATGCCCCGCGCGCGGCCGAACAACGCAGCCGTCTCGCGGAAGGCGGCTTCGCCCGACGTCACCGACTCGGACGTCCGAGGCGACGAGCTACTTGCGGCCCTTCACGTCGGTCAGGAGCCGATCGACGTCGCTCCAGTGTTGCCCGAGTGCGGCGCGTTCTCCGATCGGGAGCTTGGCCAGTTCCCGGGCATCGCGGATGCTGGCGAGGTCGGCGTCGGCCTTCCAGTGCGCCAACGTCCTGGCGACCGCTTCCCTGGCGTCGGGCCCCCCGGCCATCACGACCCGCTCCCAGGCCGACAATTCGGCCTTGAGCCAATCGAGGGCCTGCCTGCGAAACTTGGCGCTGGCCGCCCCATCCGTCGCGGCTTCCTCCTTACTCCGAGCGATCGCCGCCAGCGCGGCGGAGCAGGCGGCGTTGTAGCGATGTTGCGCCTGGCGGTCGTCTCCGATCTTGGGTACGGCCGCGAGCGCCTCGCCCCAGAGCCGGGCGGCCGTCGCGTAGAGCGCCTTGTCGTAGGCCCGTTGCGCAAGTCGGAGTCGATCTGCCTCGTCCTTGGGCCGTTGGTCCCCTTTGATGATTGCAGCCAGCCTTGCGTCGAGGGCCACCGCGGCAGGCGACGAATCGCGGACCATCCGCAACTCTCGATTGGCTTCGGCCGCTCCTTCGGCGTCGCCCAGGGCTCGGGACAACGTCATCAGGTCATTCAACTCGTCGATCAAGAATTGACGAAAGAGCGGACTTGCGGGGTCGAGTTCCATGGCCTTCCGTTGCGAGGCGATGGCCTGGCGCAGGCTCTCCCTGGACTCGCGGAGCTGTTTCAGATCGGAGTAATTGGCCGCCAGATTGTTCAAACTATTGGCGAGCTCGCTCAGGATTTCGGGCGATTGAGGATGTTCGAGGGCTAGATCCCGACGGATCGCCAACGCCGCCTCTTGGGCCTCCTGGGCTTCGGCCAGCTTCCCTTTCGCGGCCATCACCGTGGAGATTCCGTCATAGGTGTTCGCCGAGAATCGTCGATGATCGAGTACATGGGGGTGGTCGATCGCCAGCTTCTGCTGGATCGACAATGCCGACTGGAAGAGCTCGAGCGCGTCCTCCATTTGCCCGGTATTGCACAGCAATTGGCCGATGTTGCCCTCGATACTCGCCACTTCCGCCCGAAATTCAACGACGGTGGGGTTGGTGGAAGCCAGTCCCTTCTGGATCGCAAGTGCGGACCTGTACGCTTTGAGCGACTCGGTCGGGTGATTCGTATCCGACAGCATGCGACCGATGTTGAAGTAGGTACCCGCGAGGGCGGCTGCGATACTCGTGATCGAGGGATTGGTGGCAGCCAGTTCCTGATAGATCGCCAGGGCCGACTCGTAAGACTTCATCGCCTCGTCCGTCTTTCCCGCGATGCGTAGGGCGTTGCCGGTCGCGTTGTCGCAGCCCGCGAGGCCGAAGCGGAACCCGATTACGGCGGGATTGGCATCGGCCAGCTTCCGAAAGATCGCGCGCGCCGCCTCGCTCGCCCTCAGCGCCTCGATCGGCTTCCGGGTGGCCGTCAGAAGCTTGCATATCTCAAATAAGCTGTCCGCCAACTCGTCATTGAACTGAGTGGCGGCGGGGCTGCCGGCGACCAGCTCCTGGCGAATCTTGATCGACGACTCGATCGACGCCCGGGCCTCATCGAATTGTCTCAATCCGGACTGGATAGCGCCGATGTTGCCGTGGGCGCGTGCGAGGTCGGAACGATAACGGGTGGACGAAGGGTTCGATTCGACCAGCTTCTCGAAGATCAGCAATGCCGCCTTGTAGGACCGCAACGCCAGGATCGGATCGCCATCCTTCGCGAGCGTGACGCCGATATTGTTGTGACTGCTCGCCAGCTCGTGTTGAAACTGCGCGAAGCCGGGATTGTCGGCGGCGAGCTTCGTGCGGATCGCGAGCGCCGTCTTGTCGGCCTTCAGGGCCTCGACTCGCTCACCGGTCATTCCAAGGACGACGGCGAGGTTGCTGTGGTTCGCCGCCAGTTGGGACTGATACCCGGTTACCGAGGGGTCGGCTTCGGCCAACTTTTCCAGGATAGACAGGGCCGTCTCGTAGGCCCCGACGGCCTCGGCAGGTTTCCCGGTCTCGTGCAGCGAGTGGGCGATCCTGTTGTAGCAACGCGGCAGTTCGGCCCGATACGCGGTGACGGTCGGGTCGGCATCGACCAGCCTCTGCCGGATCGCCAGGGCTTCCCGGTACGCGGCGAGAGCGTCTTCCTTGTCGCCGATCTCGCCGGACATCCCTCCCAGCTCGAAGCCGGCCTGGGCCATTCGCTCCAGGGATTCCGGCCGAGAATCGCGGTCGGCCTGGAGTCGGTCGCGCAGGGTCCGGAAGAAGCTCAGGGGCTCCTTCAAGAGCCGCTTGCGCAATCCATCCAGCGCCGGCGCATTTCTCAACTCGGCCTCGTTGGCGACGGCGTCGCGGAACCGCTTCACGGCGTCGATCGCCATCCGCTCCCGGTCCTGGGCGCGGCCTTCCTGGACCTTCGCCTCGGCTTCGGCACGCGTCGCCCGGACCCGCTCGCGATCCGCCCATAAGGCCAGCCCGACGCTGATCACCGTCGCGGTCACCAGCAGGAACGCGAACGCCCCGGTCGTCACCAGCGCCGCCCGGTGCTTGCGGGCGAACTTCGACAGCTTGTACGACGCCGATGGCGGGCACGCCTCCACGGCGTCGCCATCCAGATATCGCTGGATGTCCCGTGCCAGGCCGTTGGTCGTCTCGTAGCGCCGCACCCGGTCCTTCTCGATCGACTTCATCACGATCCAGTCGAGGTCGCCGCGCACGAGCTTCGTCAGCCGGGCCGGTTCCGTCCTCCGCCGGGCCGCGACCGACGGCAGGGCCTCGCGGGACTCGCTGAGCCGCAGGCTCGGCTTCGGCGGCTCTTCCTCCTTGATCCGCTTGAGGATCTCGGCGTAACCCGATTCTCGTAGCCGGGCACGCTCCAGCGGTGTCGTGCCGGTCAAGAGCTCGTAGAGCATCACGCCCAGCGCGTACACGTCGGTCCGCGTGTCGACATCCATCGCCGACATCTCGGCCTGCTCGGGGCTCATGTATTCGAGCGTCCCCACGATCGCGCCGTGCTGCGTGAACAGCGACCGTTCCGTCAGCCTCTGGGCGGTCGCCTTGGCGATCCCGAAGTCGATCACCTTCGGCACGGGCTTGCCGTCGAGCATCGCCACCAGCACATTGGAGGGCTTGAGGTCGCGGTGGATGATCCCCTTCTGGTGCGCGTGCTGGACCGCCGCGCAGACCGGGATGAAGAGTTCGAGACGTTCCTTCGGCGTGAGGTGGATGGTGTCGCAGTACTCGGTGATGGGGACGCCCTTGACCAGCTCCATCACGAAGAACGGCCGGCCGGCCTCGGTGGTCCCGGCATCGAAGACCTTGGCGATGGAGGGGTGGTCCATCATCGCCAGCGCCTGACGCTCGGCCTCGAACCGGGCCACGACTTGCCCGGTGTCCATCCCGGGCTTGATGATCTTCAGAGCGACGACCCGCTTCAAAGGTGCCGTCTGCTCGGCCATGTAGACGGTGCCCATGCCGCCTTCGCCGATGACCTGGAGGAGCCGATAGGGGCCGATCCTCGCGCCGAGGCCCTCAGACGGGGTGTCGTACGAGAGGGTGGCGTCCACCTCAAATGCGAGGAGGCGTCCGGCGGTGACGCCACCGGCCGCCTCCTCGGGCTCCAGGAACCGACCCGGCTGTCCGTGGGCCCGCAGCAGGGCCTCGACCCGGTCACGGAGGTCGGGGGCTCCGGCGCAGGCCTCGTCGAGGTACGCGGCCCTTTCTCCGGTCAGGTCACGCTCCAGCGCGGCCGAGAAGATGGTCAAGAGGTGGCGATCGGAGTCGTTCACAGTGGAGCCCATCCTGCCTGGGGTGGAATGTCCCCTGACTACCGTGCCCCGTCTGGGGTGGGAGTACGCCACACTTTTTTCGGATCCACGGGTCCAAGTTACGCCGGACCGAGTGCGTCGCGGAGCCAGGCCCGCGCGAACATCCATTCTCGGTCGGCAGTCCGGGTCGAGATATCGAGCGCCGCCGCCGCCTCGGCCAAGCTCAGCCCGGTGAAGAACCGTAGTTTCACCAGCTCGGCGGGGCGGGGGTAGGCCCTGGCCAGTCGATCGAGCGCCTCGTCCAGGTCGTACAGGTCTTCGTCGGGGGCTTCGAACGGGTCGCAGAGGTTCTCCAGGTCGACCCGGCTGCGATCTCCGCCTCGCTTCAGCCTCCCCCGGTCCCGCGCCCGATTGATCAGGACTCGCCGCATCGCCTCGGCCGCGGCGGCGAGGAAGTGCCCCCGGCCGTTCCAGCCCGGGTCCTGGGCTCCGACTAGCCGCATGTAGGCCTCGTGGACCAGGGCGGTCGCTTGGAGCGTATGGCCGGCCTTCTCCCCCGCGAGCTTCTGTGCGGCCAAGGCGCGGAGTTCGTCATAAACCAAGGGGAGGAGCTGCTCGGCCGCCAAAGGGTCGCCGCGCTCGATGGCCGAGAGAATGCGGGTGACGTCGCTCATCGCCTTGGGCCTCCATGAGAACCCGGTGGTCATCAGCCAGCTCGTGCCTCGGTCCCGGCGTTTCAGCGACCTTCTCCAAACCCATTCAACCCGAGATACTGTCCTGTTTCATCACGTTCATCAGTGTTATATTATTTTGTATTCATACGATGGCTTGCTTCTTCATTCCAGCCGGCCAACGCTACAAGTTCGCCACCCGGTACACGCTGGCAGTCGCCTTGACGTACGGTACCGTCGGATGGATATGGCCCAAGCCGGCGGTCAACCTGGCAGACCGGACTGCCGACTGGATCCTGATCGCCTGGTTGACCTTAATGTTGACAGGCCAATGGAGACCGAAGGGGGAGTGGTTCGATCGGGCGGGGATCGTGCTGGGTGCGTACTCGGTCGTGGCGTTCTTGTTGGCACCGCTCGTAATCGAATATAGCCGCATCTTCTCTTGATCCCCACCTGTTTTCGCGCCAATCACACCGCCGGCGTCAGTTCTTCCGATCGCGATCTCCCAGGCCGCCCTTGAGGGGGACCTTGCGCTTGGGCTTCGGGGCCGGCGGGGGTTCGTTGGCCTCGGCCTCGGCTTCCGCGGCGTCGAGCGCGGCCTGGGCTTTCCGGGGGTCGGGCAGGAGCGACAGCGCGATCTTCCTGACCTCCGGCTCGACCTTGAGGATCCGGACCTCGACCTCCTGCTCGGGCTTGACGAGGTCGGCGACGCGGCGCACCCGGGTCGGCGACAGCTCCGAGATGTGGATGAGTCCCTCGATGCCCGGCTCGAGCTCGACGAACGCGCCGAAGTCCATGAGCCGGGTGACTTTCCCCTTGACCATCGTGCCGCGGGGGTACTTGTCGGTGACGCTCTCCCACGGGCTGGGTGTGAGCTGCTTCAGGCCGAGGGAGAGCTTGCGCGAGACCTGGTCGATCTTGAGCACCTTGACGGTGACCTTGTCGCCGATCTTGACCAGCTCGTTGACCTTGGCGATCCGCGACCAGCTCATCTCGCCGATGGGGAGCAGTCCGTCGACGCCGCCCAGGTCGACGAAGGCGCCGAAGTCCTTGACCGATCGGACGACCCCCTCGCGGACCTGGCCCTCCTCGAGCGAGGCCCAGGTCTTCTCGCGCATCTCGGCGCGCTCCTGCTCGAGCAGTTCGCGGCGGGAGACGACGAGGTTCTTCTCGCGTTGATTGGCCTCGGTGACGATCGCCTTGAACTTCTGGTTGATGTAGGTCGCCGCGTCCTCGACCCGCGCCAGGTCGATCTGGCTGATCGGCATGAAGCCGCGGATGCCGTTGACGTTGACCTCGACGCCGCCCTTGATGACCTTGGTCACGCGGGCCTCGACGACGATCCCCTTCTTGAGGTTGGTCCAGTCGGCGTCGACGGCCGCCCCCTTGAGGTGGAGGAGCAAGACCCCTTCCGACGGGTCGAAGCGCTCGATGACGACTTCGATGGACGATCCGGGCTGGGGGACTTCCTGACCCTCGAACTGGTCGGTCGAGATGACCCCCTCGCTCTTACCCCCCATGTCGACGAAGATCGTCTTGCCGCGGATGCTGATGACCTTGCCGGTCCGGGCGCCGGGACTCCCTTCCTGTCCGCGTTCGGACCGAGGAGCCTGACCCTTCGGCGGACGCGGGGCGCGAGGCGTTGCCACATCGAAGGTCTTCGGATCGAAGCCGCTCAACATCGATTCGAGCTCCGACTCCAGCTCGGAGTCCCATTGCCGCTTCAACGGGAGCTCCGCCGTCGAGGGCTCGCCGGCCGTCCGGCGGGTCTCCCGGTCCAGGGCGGTGTTGATCGCCGCGTCCGAGTCCGAATGGGGTACACCGGAGTCGGCCCTGGCAGCCGGGGCGGTCGAGGGGGACTTGAGGGGCGGATTATCGTTCGAGTCGGCCATGAGATCACTTCCTACCAATTCGATCTTCGTTGCGATCTGGTTTCCGCCTCGGGATGTCGATTGCCGCGAGACGCATATCGATTCAGCGTGTCCGGAAATTCCCGCTCCACAACTCGCGAGCGTATCATAGAATCCTTCGTCGCCGGGAGTGGTCAAGCCGGGAAACGGAATTGTTTGGGCCACCAGATTACCGTCTCCGCGCGGCCGGGCCAAGCGGGGCTTTCGCCCGACAAGATTCAGAGTCCTTCTATCCGTTGGAATTCGGTTTTCGCTGAAGCCATGTTATTATACGCTTCATCAGGACCATCTCGGCTTTGAAACTCCGAACGAAGGGGAGCCAAGAGCATGTCGGAAGCGGAATCGATCTTGAGTCCGTCGGAGCTGAGGACGCTGAGGCGGTTCAACACGCCGACGATCTCGAACGCCATCGAACTGTTCAACGTCCGGCCGCGTCACACGGGCTTCTTGCCCCACACGATCCGATGCCTATTGCCCGATCTGGGGGCGATGGTCGGCTACGCGGTGACCTCGAAGACGAAGGCGGCCCCGCCGGAGCCGGGCGAGCCGCATGAGGATCTGCTCGGCGACTATTTCCGTTACGTGGCCAACTATCCCGGGGCGAAGATCGCCGTCGGCCAGGACCTCGACGACCCGCCGGGACTGGGAGCCCAGTTCGGCGAGGTCACCGCGACCATCCATCAGAAACTCGGCTGCGTCGGCCATATCACCAGCGGATGCCCGCGCGACCTCGACGAGGTCCACGCCCTGGGATTTCAGCTCTTCGGCCTGAATCCCTGCGTCAGCCACGCCTACGTCCGGCTCGTCGAATTCGATACGCCGGTCGTCATCGGCGGGGTCGAGATCCATTGTGGTGACCTGATTCATGCGGACAAGCATGGCGTTTGCATCATCCCGCACGAGGTCGCGCATCGCCTGGCCGCGGCGTGCCTGGAAGTCGAGCGGCGAGAAAAGCCGTTGCTGGAGTATTGCACCTCGGACGAATTCGATCTGGAGGAATACATCAAGCTACGGAACGTCGCGCATGCCCAGATCCTGGAGTGACGACCCTTCTTCCCGGGTGGGAAAGCATGGCAGCCAACCATCCCGCCTCGTCAACTGACGCGGCGGGGATGGGGAGGAGTGACGGCGACCGCCTCGTAGCGCTGGTTGCGGCCAACAGCCTCGTCGGGGCGGACTTCGTCGAGGCGTTTCCCTTCGACGTGCCAGCGTCCCTTCCGGAATTCGAACAAAGCCGTAGCATGTCTCGACATCTGGAGCAGGTCGAAAGGAGCCGGTTCGAAGTGGACGCAGACCAGGGCGAGCAGGTGACGCGTCTGGCGGTCGCGGGCCCAGAGCACCTCGTCATGCCAGTGTGCCGATTCCCACTTCGGCCGCTGGGAAGGATCGGAGCGGCTCAGCGCCGAGATGAATCGGGCCTCCAGCCATTCGCGCTGCTGGTGGAATAACTCGCGGGCGTGGTCGACGTGCACGTCCTCGACGATCTGACGAAGGGGACGTCGCAGGATCGCCCAGGCCAGGAGTATGCAGACGGACAGGATGCCGGCCCAGATCGGTGGTCCCATGATCGAATCCCCGGCCTCTTCCTTGGAATGGCGTGCGTGGTTTCATTGTAGGATCGAATCGTCGCCTTCCGCAAGTGACGGCTTTCTTCAGAAATTCATTCGCGAGGGAGCGTAGACATTAATGGATTCCTCCGTGCGGAACCGGCGGAGCCGGACGGCAGCCTCGCGGAAATTCGGCGCACACATGTCCATAGCGGGCGGCTGCGACCGCGCGATCCGGGCGGCCCACGCGGTCCCCTTCCAAACCGTCCAACTCTTTACCAAGAACAATAATCGGTGGGATGCGCCCCCTCTGTCGGACGAGCACGTCGAGGCGTTCCGCGCGGCGCTGCTCCAGACCGGGATCGTCGGCCCGGTGGCCCATACATCCTACCTGATCAACCTGGCGAGCCCCGACGATGGGCTCTGGAAGAAATCGGTCGACGCCATGACCATCGAGGTGGAGCGTTGCCAGTCGCTGGGAATTCGCGACCTGGTGCTCCATCCGGGTGCCCACATGGGAGCAGGAGAGGAAGCCGGCCTGGCGAGGGCCGCCCGGGCACTCGACGAGATCCACCGCCGGACCGGCGGGTCGGACGTCGTGATCGACCTGGAGGCGACCGCCGGGCAAGGGACCTGCCTGGGGCATCGCTTCGAGCATCTCGGGGCGATCTGCGACCGCGTCGAGCGGCCGGAGCGATTGGGCGTGTGCGTGGACACTTGCCATATTTTCGCCGCGGGCTATCCCTTGGACACGCCAGCGGAGTACGATGAGACGATCGACCGGCTGGACCGGTCCGTGGGCCTCGGTCGAGTCCGCGTCTGGCACCTGAATGACAGTTGTCGAGGTCGCGGTAGCCGCGTCGATCGCCATGCGGGGATCGGGGCCGGTCGCATGGGATTGGAACCGTTTCGACACCTGGTGAACGATCCGCGGTTCCGCGATTTGCCGATGATCCTGGAGACGCCCAAGGGGACCGAAGATGGGGAGGATCTCGATGTCCGCAATGCGCGGATCCTCCGGCAGCTCGTCCGTCCCGCGCGTGCCTCGCGGATCATCGGGCGATCTTGAACGGTGATGGGTACCACCCGTCGCGTGCGCGACTCGCCGGCGATCGACGATGCGCGGGGCCGTGGTGAGGTTGTGGGTCATGTCAAATTCTCAACTGAACGGACAGGTCGTGGCGCCGGTCGCGCCGGCGGCGGGGGCGCTCGATCCGGGCTGGTTCATCAACCGCGAGCTGAGCTGGCTGGACTTCAACGAGCGGGTGCTGGAAGAGGCGCGCGACCCTTCGAATCCGCTGCTGGAACGGCTCCGCTTCCTGGCGATCTGCGCCTCGAACCTCGACGAGTTCTTCGAAGTACGGGTCGCCGGCCTCCAGGCGCAGCTCTACGAGAACCTCGAGCCACAGGATCCCCCGCCCGACGGCCTGGGGCAACTGGCGCAGCTCATCGAGATCTCCCGGCGGGCTCACGACTTCGTCGGCCGGATGTACGAAGTCTGGTACACCGAAGTCCGACCGCAGTTGCTCAAGCACGGGATCCGGCTCTGCTCGCCCAACGACCTGAATGAGGCGCAGACCACCTATCTGGATTCGTATTTCGCCACCCAGGTTTACCCGGTCTTGACGCCGCTGGCGATCGACCCGGCCCACCCGTTCCCGCACGTCCACAACAAGAGTCTGAACCTGCTCCTGCGGATCGAGTCGGAGAAGCCGCACGCCCGCCCGCGCTACGCCGTGCTCCAGGTCCCGTCGGTGTTCAACCGGCTCGTGCCGCTGCCCGAGGAGGCCGACGGCCAGCGTCGGTTCGTGCTCCTGGAGGACGTCATCGGGCCGCGGCTCGATGCGCTCTTCGGCGGCTATCGCACGACCGAACGAGCGGCGTTCCGCGTGACGCGGAACAGCGACCTGACGATCCTGGAGAACGAGGTCCGGAGCAGCCTGCTGTCGACGATCGAGGAGACGCTTCGCCAGCGGAAGTGGGGCGCCGCGGTCCGGCTGGAGATCTCCGACCGGGCCGACGAGACCTTGCTCGCGCAGTTGCTCTCGGCCTCGGCCCTCGAGCTGGAGGAGCGCGACGTCTACAAGGTCCCCGGCCCGGTCGACCTGACGGTGCTCACGGCCTTGTGGAAGCTCGAGGGGTTCCGCGACCTCAGGGAGCCCCCGTTCGAGCCGCAGTTGCCGGCCGTGCTCGCCAATCGCAAGAACATCTTCGCGGCCATCCGGGACCAGGATATTCTGGTCCACCACCCGTACGAGTCGTTCGGATCGGTCGTCCAGTTCATCGAGCAGGCGTCGGAAGATCCCCAGGTGCTGGCGATCAAGATGACGCTCTATCGGACCGCCGATGCCAACCCCATCATCACGGCCCTGGCCCGCGCCGCCGAGAACGGCAAGCAGGTGACCGCCCTGGTCGAGCTCCAGGCGCGGCTCGACGAGGAGAACAACATCGATAAGGCCCGCATGCTCCAGAAGGCGGGCGTGCATGTGGTCTACGGGATCGTCGGCCTCAAGACCCACTGCAAGGCGGCGCTGGTCGTCCGCCGCGAGCACGACGGGATCCAGCGGTACGTACACCTTGGCACGGGGAACTACAACCCGACGACCGGCCGACAATATACCGACCTGAGCCTCTTCACTTGCCGTGCCGAATTCGGCGAGGACGCCAGCTCGCTCTTCAACCTACTGACCGGCTACTCGCAGGGGAACAAGTGGAACCGGCTGATCGTGGCGCCCAAGCACATGGCCAACCGGCTCGGGGCGCTGATCGACCGCGAGCGGACCAACGCCGAAGCCGGCCTCCCCGCGCGGATCATCGCCAAGATGAATTCGCTGGTCGATCCCACGATCATCGAGATGCTCCTCAAGGCCGCTCAGGCCGGCGTGCGGATCGACCTGATCGTCCGCGGGATCTGCTGCCTGCGCCCGGCATCCCGGGCGTCTCCGACAAGATTCGCGTCATCAGCATCATCGACAAATACCTGGAGCACTCGCGGATCTCCTATTTCCAGAACGGCGATGATCCCGAGGTCTTCCTCTCATCGGCCGACTGGATGCCGAGGAACTTTCGCCGGCGCGTCGAGATCATGTTCCCGATCGAGAATCATCAGCTCAGACGGCGGCTAGTCGACGGCATCCTGGGGGTGCTACTGGCCGACAACGTCAAGGCGCGCGAACTCCAGACCGACGGGACATATCGCCGCGTCCGCCCGCCCGGCCCGAACGATCCGGTCATCCGCTGCCAGGTCGAGTTCCAGAACATGGCCATCGAGCTGTGCGAGACCAGCCCGATCAGCCACCCGGCGACCGCCCTGGCCGCGACGGCGGGGGCGTGAGAGGCCCTCGAAGCGTTGACATTCGGAGAACCTGCGTTAGTGATCGTCCCCGCTCGACAGGCGTCGGATCAGCCCCGGCGTCGCGATCCAGAGGAGGTCATGGCGATCGGGGGACGACCCCGAAGGCGCGAGGGCGGCGATCCCGCCTTTCCTCAGTTCACAGACCTGCGGCCCCGAATGCGAGGGTCCAAGAACCATTAGTGTGATCAGCTCGGACAGGGACGGGTTGTGCCCGACGATCATGAGTCGTTCCTCGCGGCGTTCATCGAGCCAGCTCCAGATCGCCTTGGCGTCGGAGCCGGCCCGGAGGATGTCGGCGGTCTCCACCTGGTCGGCCGCGTGGATCGCGTCGGCGACGATCTCGGCCGTCGAGCGGCGCGCGGCAACGGGCTCGTCACGATGAGGTCGGGCTTCAGATCCAATCGGCGCAGGCCGCGGGCGATCTCTCGCATCCGCTTCTCGCCCTTCGGGGTCAAGGGCCGCTCGTCGTCCGGGATGCCCGGTGTCCCCGGCTCGATGGCGATGCCGTGTCTCAGGATGTACAGCGCTTTCAACTTTGCCTCGAATCTATGACGAAATTCAGGGTCGCTCCGGGACGCCTATCCGCCGCGCTTCCAGCTCGCCGCCTCCTCGCCGTCGACGCGGAGGGTCAGGCACTTGGCGCTGCCGCCGGACTTGATGAACTCGGAGAACCCCAGCGGGCGGACCGCGAAGCCGGCTTCCTCCAAGGTGGCGGCCAGTTTGGGGGCCCCCTCGTTGAGCACGACCGTCTTGCCGACCACCACGGCATTGCAACTGAACGACGCGGCCTCCTCGGCCGCGACCTCGATCAGGTTCGGGATCCGGTCGCGGAGCACCGAGCGCCCATACTCGTCGAAGGCTCCCGGGTAGTACAGCGCCCAGTCCGGCGCCAGGGGGCAGAAGCACGTATCGAGATGGTAGAACCTCGGGTCGACCAGCTCCATCGGCAGGACCGGGACTCCCAGGCGCTCGCCGACCCACTGGTGACTGCGCACGTCGCTCCGGAATCGATAGCCGGCGAAGAGGGTGTCGCCGCAGAAAAGCGCATCGCCGGCCCCCTCGAAGAGCCAGCCCTCGGGGAGCTCGATGACCTCGAACCCGCGTCGACGCGCCCAGCCCTCGAAGTGGGGCGATTCGCCCTGCCGGACTCCGAAGCGGAACCGTGAGCCGATGAAGAGGTTGTGGTAGACGATCCCGGCATTGGCCGTGAAGACCAGGTCGGGCAGGCCCGGGATCGGATCGATCAGGTCCACGTCCACTCCCAGATCCTGGAGGGTCTCACGGAGCGCATTCCACTGCCGGATCGCCAGCGCGGAGTCGCTGCCGACGCGGACATTCATCCAGGGGTTGATCTCGTACTCGATCCCGAAGTGATCCGGAGGGCACATCAGGATCCGGGGTGCTGTCGGGGTTTCCATGGCGTATCGATCGGATGGGCGATGCCACCCGGATTCACTCCCCGGCCGAGGTCAGCCCCGCGACCAGCGATCGCAGGAAAGGCTCGACGTCGGTCACCAGTCCGATGGTCTGGAACGTGCCGCGGTCGTTGAGCTTGGTGACGGTCGCCGGGTTGATGTCCACGCAGACGACCTTGACGCTCGCCGGCAAGAGGTTGCCCGTGGCGATCGAGTGCAACGCCGTCGCGATCAGCAGCGCGAAGCCGACGCCTCGGATCGCCTCGCGCATCCGATCCTGGGCCACGAGCGTGTCCGTGATCACCTCGGGGAGCGGGCCGTCGTCGCGGATCGAACCGCCGAGGACCACGTCGATGCCGGCCTTGACCGACTCGAACATGATCCCGGAGGTGAGGACGCCGCCCTCGACCGCACGGGCGATGCCCCCGAGGCGCCTGATCGCGTTGATCGCACGAAGGTGATGCTCGTGGCCGTGCTCGATCGCCTCGCCGCGCGACACCGAGACGCCCAGGCTGGTGCCGTAGAGGGACTGCTCGATATCGTGGGTCGCCAGGGCGTTGCCGGCGAAGAGCACCTGGATCCAGCCATCGCGGATCAGTTGCGCGACGTGACTGGCCGATCCCGTGTGGACGATGGCCGGCCCGCCCACCATCAAGACCTTCTTTCCTGCGGCCCGGGTCGCCCGGATGGCGTCCACCACCCCTTTAATGCTGACCGCCTTCGGCTTCTCGCTCGAGACGGTCGAGTTCATGAAACTGAACAGGCTGACCTCGCGGGACCGCTCGATCGGCAGCACGCGCACGCCCGCGTGGCCGACGACGATCGGCATCCCGAGTTCGACGTGGGACATCGGGATGCATCGCAGCCGGCCGGTCTCGCGATCGACGACGATGGCGCAATCCATCTCCTGATCCTCGACGTCGACCCATCGCCCCTTCATCCGGACCTGCGTGGGCTGGCTCGTCGTGCTGTAGAACTCCTCCGGAAATGCACCGGCGATGTCGGCCGGGACCACCCGGGCGTCTTCCGCATGCACGGCGGAGGCGCCGTGCTCGACCACGTCGCCCAGGATCGCGCCGAGCGTCTCGTGATCGTCGGCCTGGATCGCGATCCGGGCATAACTCGGATCCGATCGCCGCACACCGATCTTGCACTCGCGGATCTCGAACGAACCGCCCATCAGGAGGATGCGATCGAGGATCTTGGGCAACAGCAACGAGTTGACGATATGGCCTCGGACCTCGACCTCCTCGACCACGCCCCCGGACCGGGTGGAACCGCCGGGACTCGCCGCGGCGGCCTGTCCCTCTCGGCCTTGGTGCTCTTTCATCGAATTCTCCTTCCCGATCCTCGGACTCCCGCGGATGCGCGAGTCCGGGCCGAAGCCCGATCTGAGAGAGGTACGGGAGTCCCGCCGGGAGGCTGTCCGATGGAATCCGGCCCGGCTCCAAAGGCTTCTTGCATCCTACGCGGTTGGATTATACCCGCAAGCGGCGCGGTTGTACCCTCTGGCAGGTGACGAGGTGACGGGTACGTGTATCGCGAGCATCACGACTGCGAGGATCGACGCCGCGGTTGAAGCCGTCCCCAAGACGTGCTCGGACTCCTGGCTACTCTTACTCTGCCTCCGGCTGATCGCTTGATGCACCTATTCTCGTGGTTTCCTCTGAAAACAAGGCAGGCCAGAAGCAATCACGCAAGTACGGGCCGCCATTTTCATTGGGTTGGGTGCGACCAAGGTCTCATGACAGTTCGTTTCATCGATTTCGAAATCGTGGCATTATAGTCCGCTCAGTCGTGGCCCATGCAATCGATACATCCCGCATAATCGTGGCTTCGTTCGACCGGTTTTACATGACAACCAAGAGAGGAAGGAAGGCACACACGCGAGCACGTGAATGGTTGGCGGCAAGCACACATTTGCCCAATTGCTTGACTCGCTCTTCGATCTATGTTGAACACATCCGAGCTTGGTGTTTTGCCCGATTGCATCGACGATCTTATGGCAGCCGACATGCGTTCGCGAAAGACGGACTTTACTATATATAGCATGCCATAGGTTATCGAATTCATGAACGCAGATCAGGAATTTCCTGAGATCGGCTTACCCTGATATTAAGGAGAATCTATGGAAGGACTGAAGGAATGCCCAATTCGCGGAGGGCGTAGCCCCAGGATTCGTTCCAGCTCCTCCGGTTCGCGTGAGGACTTAGCTTGCCATCCAACTTAGTTCAAGCTCCATGCATCCTGTCATCGATGGTTCTTGACACCCACATTTTCGGCCTCCCATTCCCTGACCTCCAATATCGTTCCAGCGTGGAACCGAATAGTCTTAATTTAGCCAGACGCCTTCCTCTGTCAAGTGCATGGAGGGGCGCCGCGTACAATGAGGAGATGGGTAAGCTCGATGGCACGGGCAATGGGGACATGTTCCGGGGCGAGCTCGGCACGCGTGTTGTCCGCCTTCCGGGCGCCCTCGCCAAGTAGGCAGCGTGCTCGGGAGGGGCCACACCTACCTTGACTCTATTTTTTCCGCCTTCGGAACCGAGGCCTTCTCCGCCTGCGCTAATAACTCGTTGAAAGCGGGAACGCGGCGCAATCGGTCGAACTCTGCTGCCGTCGCCAGTCGTTGCAATCGTTCAGGCTCTCGGAAGTATCCACGAGCCTGGGCTTGCCGGAGCGATTCCAGGGCTGCTCGGTCCAGCGCGCCGGCTTTCTCTTTGCTCGCATTTGCAGCCCGAGCATACCCCGACGCCAAGATGAAGGCGAACCGGGGAGTCTCGACGATCGTCCGGAACAACTGCCAATCGACGTCCTGGCGATGGACCGAAGGCCAGTTCTCGAACTCGACAGGCAAGACCTCACCCCTCAAGGCAAAACCTTTGACGAGTTCAACCGCCTTTTCCTCGCACTCGCGCTGTCGTACACCGATGTCGTACACGGACAGATGCTTGTCGACACTGATGGCCTCCGCGCATCGCACTTCAATACATGCCAGCCGGAACATTTCGACATGGCTATCCTTCGCGGCGTCCGTGAGGTCGGCCTTCCGAACCGCAACCGTGGCCCGGCGCCAGTCGCCCGTCGCGGCCAGCGACAGTGCCTGCAATTGTTTCATCAACGTCACTGAAGCCCACTCCGCGGCTCTGGGATTCTCCAGGATGGACAGAACCTCGCGGTAAGAACCGGCCAGGAACAACGCACTTGCCTTGAACGAGCGCGCACTTCGCAGAGTTTCCCGAGCCTCTTCGTGATTGGGAGTATGGCCGAGCACGGCCTCAAGGCCTGCGATGGCGCCGTCGTGGAGGAGAAAGACGTCCTTATTCAGACCGGTTACCGATAACTGGAGACGCGCCATCAAGAGGCGGGCTTGCGCCAGGCTCACGGCAATCGCCGGATCGTTCGGATTCTCGCGGGCTATGGGCTCAAGCGTCTCAACGGCTTCCTGACCCACAGCACGCGCCTCCGCATGTTTGTCCCGGGTCGGGAGGTAACTGGCGAGGTTGGTGAGGTGCTTCCCCAGGGCGTGCCGGAACGCGACGATCTTGGAGTGATCGCGCATGACGTCGCGAGAAATCGCGCAAGCCATACGGAAATGCTCCTCCGCTAACCTGGCCGGGCCGTAACGCTCGTACACTCTGGCCAGATTGTTATGCGCACCGGCCAGGCCGCCACGAAAGGCCGGAATGCTGCGATGGATTCGGACCAGTTGCTCATTGGCTCGCACCGCGTCGTGAGCGGCACTGAGGGCCGGCGTGGATTCGTTCAGTGCGAGGTAAATGACGCCCAGGTTGTTGGAGGTTACGGCCAATCCGATCTGGGCATCGACGTCGTCTGGATGTCCGTTCGAGATTTCCTGATAGATCACCCGCGCGCGTTCCCATTGCTGTTTTGCCTGTTCCCGCCGCCCCTGCGAATGGTGGAGTGCGCCCCAACCGATGCGAATCTGAGCCAGTTGATGCCGATCTTTGTTGGTTCCCTCGTGCCCGACTTGCAGGCTCTCGACGATGGCCAGTGCATTCTTGTAGGCCAGCTCGGCGTCACCGATCCTTCCGGGTTGCATCCTGCGCAACCCGCCTAATGAGAAGTGACTGGATGCCAAGGCCCGGCGGTATTCCGCATTGTCCGGGTCGCGACGGACCAATTGTCGGCATAGCTCCAGTGATTCCGCCTGGATTGCGTCACTTTCTTGCACGTAGCCGCTCGAGCGGCTCTTGTAGAGCGTTTTGGCCAAGTTTTTCAGGTGTCTTGCCAGCTCAAATCGGTAGGATGGCTCGTCGGGGTAATCGTTGACCAGTCCTCGCTGGAGCCTCACAGCCTGACGAGAGTGTTCGAGCTGTTTCGAACCATTCGTCAAGGAATCATAGATCTTCGCGCATCGCTCATGTGCTCGGGCGACTTCGAGGCGAACTCGCGCGGAGTCCCCCTCATCGCCGCCGAGAAATCCCTCAGAGACTTCGAGGGCCTGGTTGAGCAGGTCAACTCGAACGACTTCCATGCCTGGTATGGAGGAGAGATCTTTGTCGGCGATACGAGTCAAGAAGCGGTCGATCCCTTCGAACGCTCGGTCCTGGTTGCGTTCGGCCCTGACCCGCTGGTTGTCGGCCTCAACCGCGTTCCGGTGGGACTGATCGAGAGCGGCCCGCAAGCGTAAGGTAAACATGGCCCAAGTCGCGAGGAGGCCCACCGCGGCGACGACCGCCAGCAGTGTCGACACCGACGCGGTCGGGTGACGACGTGCGGCCTTCAGGACTTTCTCCCAGGCCGGGACGGGACGCGCACGGATCGGCTGCCCGTTCCGGAAACGGTCCAGGTCATCCGCCAGATCGCCCGCGGAGGCATATCTCCGGCCTGGCTCCTTGGCGAGACACTTCAAGCAAATCGTCTCGAGATCGCGCGGGATCCGCGGTTGCAGGCGGAGAGGTGGCACCGGGTCCGCCGTGCGGACCATTTCCAGGGTCTCCTGTACGCCGGCGCCGCGAAATGGCGGTCGCCCGGTCAGCATCTCGTACAGGACGGCACCGAGAGCGTAGATATCCGTGCATGGGCCGATCGCGTCCCTGCGGCCATCGGCCTGTTCCGGAGACATATAACTGGGCGTTCCCAGGATGGCCCCGGTGACAGTCAGCCCGCGACGCGGTGACGGTGGTACCGGTTGATCGAAAGGACGATCCTCGATGAGGGGATGCTCTTCGAGCCGCGCCAGGCCGAAGTCGGCGATCTTGGGCGCACCCTCCCGGGTCAGGAGGATGTTAGCCGGCTTGAGGTCTCGGTGGACGATGCCGTGCTCGTGGGCGAATCGGACCGCCCGAGCGATCACGGCGACAAGGTTGGCGGCATCGGCAGGCGGTTGGGGCGTGGCGTTGATCTTGTCGTCGAGGCTCCCCGCTTCCATCAGTTCCATCGAGAAAAAGAGCGCCTCGTTGACGATGCTAACCTCGAATACGGACACGATACCCGGATGCTGAAGCTGTGCGATGGCGTTGGCCTCGGCGAGGAACCGCGCCCGGTGCTCCGGGCCGGCGTTTGCTCCGGCGAGGATCATCTTGAGGGCGACGATCCTCTCCGGCAGGTGCTGTCGGGCCTTGTAGACCACACTCATGCCGCCCCGGCCGAGTTCGCCGAGGATCTCGTAGTTGGATCCGATCCGAGTCGCATTGCGAACGTCGGCGTACGAGAGGAACTCCGATCGTGATAGCTCGTGGACAACGGTCTCGTCGAGCCGTTCGCCCTCTCGCGGACCCAGATGCAACACCCGGCGCAAACGGCCAAGCATCGGATCGGAGATTCGCTCGAGGCGCGCGGCCGCGTCCTCGCACTCGGCACAACGTTCCAGGTGTTCTTCGACCGCGGTCGCGTGAGCCTCGGCCATTTCCCCCAACAGGTAGGCGCGTATTTCCTCGGCACGAAGGCACGGGATCGGCGGCATGATTCGGGCTCCGGTCGGCGTCGATTGGATGACAACAAGTTGGCGCTCGGCCGTCGACATTGTCAATGGACCTACGTCAGATCGTTCAGGGCGCGGTCGGGTCGTCAGGTCGTCGCGGGCTACCTCGTGTCGTCAGCCCGGCTCCGAGACTCATAGACCCATCAGTCAGTGACACTCACTGGAAATCGTGATAACCTCGATGTCGAGAGGTTGCATGCTCTATCTGAATGATCCGCGGCACTTATTGATGACCAGGCCCGTGATCGAAGACCAACCCGGCGAATCCGCCGACGCCAAGAGAAAGACCCCGCTGAGCTTGCTGGAGCGCGCGCAGGCGCCGGTCCGGGACGAAGACGCCTGGAACCGGCTGGTGGCGCTCTACCAGCCCCTGGTGCGCTTCTGGTGTGGCCGGGCGGGGATCGCCATCCCTGAGCTCGATGACGTAATCCAAGAGGTCTTCGCCGCCGTCGCGCGCGACATCCCGCGATTCCGCCGCGACCGACCGGGCGACACCTTCCGGGGCTGGCTCAGGGGCGTCACACGCAATCAGGTCCTCATGCATTTTCGCCGCAACCAGGGGCGAGCCTTCGCCGAGGGCGGCTCGGACGCCTACCGGCGCCTGCAAGAGGTTCCAGAGCTGACCGGCGACCCCGCCGAGGGTGAGGACATCGAGATGAGCCGCCTTTACCTCCAGGCGCTCGAGCAGGTGCGCCGTGAGTTCCAGGAACCAACCTGGCAAGCCTTCTGGCTATCCGCAATCGAGGGCCGGCCGACGTCTGCCCTGGTTCGGGAGCTCGCCATGAGTGCCGCTGCCATTCGCAAAGCCAAATCGCGGGTGCTCCGTCGCATCAAGGAAGAATTGGGCGAATTGATCAATTGACGATCGCTCCCGGCGCAATTCCGGTCACTTTCATTTGCTGTCACGCCGGGCGCAATCTTAATAACAGACCCATCACACGGACCGACCCGGGTTGACGCAAGCGTCGCGACGGATCGCTGCGCGATCCACCGGGGGAGTTATTTCATGGGCCGATGACCGAGGATGCTTCGCCGCGACAGCCCAACGGTGCGGTGCCGCACTTGAGAAGGTCGATCTCCGGCCGAATCACGGCCGGGCGCTCGCCGTGCGCCCGGCGATGCGGACGATTCGCCAGCAACACTTGCCGACTCACCCCGAGGAGACGATACGATGGACATGCCGTGTTGGCTGCGGACTCTGGGAATCTCCGGCTCTCCGCGTAGGGCATCGGGTAAGGGTCGGCGACAAGCGATTTCTCCCGTCGCACGCAACCGCCATCGGCTCCTGCTGGAACAGCTCGAAGACCGGACGATGCTCTCGGTCACCTGGATCAATCCCGCGGGGGGCAACTGGGAATCGGCCGGCAACTGGAGTACGGACGCGGTCCCTGGCCCGAGCGATGATGTGATCATCGGAGCGCTCAACTCCGGCGCCGCCGTGAACATCGGCGGCCCGGCGGACTTCGCAAAAAGTATCACGGCCAGCGCCCCCATCACACTCAAGGGCAGCATCAATGTCGCTGGGACGATCAGCGACTCCAGCACCATCGCGCTACAGGGTGGTACGCTGATCAACGCGACCATCTCGGCGGGAACGACCCTTCAGGCGGCCAGGCGGCAGCCGCAGGGCACGCCCCAGGGCACGCTCAAGGATGTGACGCTGGCGGGCACGCTAAGCCTGCAGGCCGCCGGCAATGGGGGCGACGCGATCGTCGCGATCGCCGGCGCCGGGTTGACGCTGGCGGGGGGGACTGTGATCCTGGCCGGCACGTTGGACAACCTGGCTTTCGGTGGCACCCAGACGCTCGCCGGCACCGGCACGGTGACGATCGGTCCCCAGGGCGGGATCACCGACGCGGGCGCGGGCAACGTCCTGACCATCGCCTCCGGCGTGACGGTTCAACTCGGCGCCGCCGGATTCATCGATGTGGGCACCGCGAGCCTGGACAACTTCGGGACGATCAACGGCAACGCGGCGGCCAACCTCGTTACGGCAACCATCAACGCCACCAACTGGGTCAACCACGGCACGATCCAGGGACTCGGCCTCACCGGCGTCACACTGGCGGGCTCGTGGACCAACGCCACCGACGGCCAGATCCTCGCCAACGGTGGCGCGGTCAGCCTGACCGGCATCTGGACCAACAACGGCGTCATCGATTTGAGCAACAGCGGGATCGTCAATCTTGGCGACACCTTCACTCTGGCGTCACTTGGGACCCTCAATCGAACGCCGACGACCGGCGGCACCATCAACCTGACCGGCACGTTGGAGCTCACCGGCGGGACGCTGGATGCCAGCACCGGCCCCTGGTCGCTCAAGGGAGGCACGATTGTTGGGGGCACGGTCACCGACAACCTCCTGGCCACCAGGCGGCAGCCGGCGGGCACGCCCCAGGGCACGCTCAAGGATGTGACGCTGGCGGGCACGCTAAGCCTTCAGGCCGCCGGCAATGGGGGCGACGCGATCGTCGCGATCGCCGGCGCCGGGTTGACGCTGGCGGGGGGGACTGTGATCCTGGGCGGCACGTCGGACAACCTGGCTTTCGGTGGCACCCAGACCCTCGCCGGCACCGGCACGGTGACGATCGGTCCCCAGGGCGGGATCACCGACGCGGGCGCGGGCAACGTCCTGACCATCGCCTCCGGCGTGACGGTTCAGCTCGGCGCCGCCGGATTCATCAATGTGGGCACCGCCAGCCTGGACAACTTCGGGACGATCAACGGCAACGCGCCGGCCAACGTCGCAACGGCCACCGTCTCGGGCACAAACTGGGTCAACCACGGCATCATCCAGGGACTCGGTCTCACCGGCGTCACACTGGCGGGCTCGTGGACCAACGCCACCGATGGCCAGATCCTCGCCAACGTCGGCACGGTCAACCTGACCGGCAACTGGTCGAACTCCGGCACCATCGGCTTGAGCAACGGTGGCACGGTCGATCTCGGCGGCACCCTGACCCTGGGGTCGCTCGGCATAGTCAACCGCACGCCGACGACCGGCGGCATCATCAACCTGACCGGGACGCTGGAGCTCACCGGCGGGACGCTGGATGCCAGCACCGGCCCCTGGACGCTTGACGGAGGCACGATTGTTGGGGGCACGGTGACCGACAACCTCCTGGCCGCCAAGACGATCAGCACGGTGCAGGACGTGACACTGGCCGGCACGCTGACCCTACCGGCCGCCGGCGGGGGGCTCGTCGCAACCGTCGCGATCGCCGGCGCCGGCTTGACGCTGGCGGGGGGTACCGTGATCCTGAGCGGCAACGCCGACGACCTGGCCTTCACCGGCACCCAGACGCTGGAGGGCACCGGCACGGTGAGCATCACCGGCAATGGCGGAATCACCGACGCGGGCGCGGGCAACGTCCTGACCATCGGCGCCGACGTGACTGTCCACGGCGGCAACAGCGCCGTCATCAACGTGGGGACAGCCAACCTCGATAACCTGGGGACGATCAACGGCGATCCACCGGGCAACGGCCATCCGCTCTCCATCACCGCCACCAACTGGGTCAACCACGGCACCATCCAGGCCGGCGCCGGGAGTAGCGTGACCCTGGCGAGTTCGGTCTCCATCGATCAATCCGGCATCCTTCACGAAGCCATCGGGGCGACGATCACCGCGCAGGGCAACCTGGTCGGCAACACCACGGACGCGGCATTATTCGCCCCTAAAGGGACTGTCACCCTGGCGGGTTCCGGCACCGCCGCGGCGCCCCAACTCCTGGAAGCGATGAGCAACGACCTCGGCGCCGTCGCCGCTGGATTCCAGGCAAACTTTGCCTTCGACACCCTGGCGCTCGGTAACAATACTTACGTCCGCCTGGTGGACAATGCGCATAACTCGGCCGGCACAAGCGCGGAAGCGGTCTACGCCGATGCGCTGGTCGTACCGTCGGGAACCTCGCTGAATCTGAACGGATTGCACCTCTATGCCCGTACCGCGCAGATCGGCGGGAGCGTGCTGAATGGATCCGTAACCTTGGTGCCCGATGGCGGGCCGGTGCCGTACGCGACACCAACGCACGGCGACATTGCGCAGTCAGGCACAGTGGACGACTGGACGTTTTTCGGCCGGGCCGGTCAGACCATCCAGGCGTTCGTGGGCACCGGCAGTGGCAGCCTTTTCACCCCCGTGTCGCCGACCCTGAATTTCGCCCAGGTCCAGCTCGTCGCGCCCAATGCTTCGATCGTGTCAACGGCGTCGAATTCCAGCAGCGGCACGGACGCCACGTTGCAAGACGTGACCCTGCCGGCCGACGGCACCTACCACATCCGCATCCAGGCGGGCCCCGGCCACACGACGAACACGGGAAATTACCTACTCACCCTCTGGGACGCCACGGTCCATACCTCCGCCCTGAACCTCAACCAGACCACCGTCGGCCAGCTGGCCTCCCCGTACGAGGTGGACAAATGGACGTTCGCCGCCTCGGCCAACCAGCAAGTCCGCTTCGAACCTGCTCAGCACGGCCTTGCCGGGCTTTCTGTTCGACCTGACCGGGCCGAACGGGTACACCGCGTTCAGCGGGTCGACCACCAGCTCGGCCCTTGATCAACCTGCCCGCCTCCGGGACCTATACGCTGACCGTCCACGCCACGCAACCGACCGTAGGGCGCCTACAGCTTCGAGATGCAGCAAACGAGCGTCACCCCGCTGACTTCTGGCGTGGCCTTCACAAGTGTGTTCGCCGGAAGCGGCCAGCCGCAGCTCTTCACGATCAGCACGCCGCAGGACAAGGAACTGCTGATCGCCCTGAAGAATACCAACTCCGCCGACCAGATCGAGGTCTACGCCAAGTTTGGCTCCCCGCCGACGCGGGCCGACTACCAGTACGAGTCCGCTGACGCCGCAGTCCGATCGCGCAGACCATTGTCGTCCCGACGGCCGCGCCGGGGACGTGGTACATCCTGGTCTACGCCGCAAACGTCGCAGACTGCCTCCCGAGCCATTCACCCTCACGGCCCCGGTTCGCCGGTCGACTCTCACGGCGGTGTCTCCCGCTCGCCTCGGCAATCTCGACCGACGCCGTCCTGACCTTGACCGGGGCGGGATTCGATGCCACGACGACCGTCAGCCTGGTGGCCGGCCGGTGGGACGACCTACCAGGCCAACCAGGTGCAGCTCGACCTCCCCACCCAGCTCACCGCCACCTTCACGGCCGGCACGGTTCCCGCCGGCGTCTACTCCGTCGTGGTGACGCGGGCCGACGGGACCTCGGCCACGCTAGGCAACGCATTCACCATGGATCAGGGCGGAGCGTTTAATTTCCAGGCCAATCTGGTGACGCCGAGCACCCTGGGCTACCACATCGCCTCCACGCTCTACCTGGATTACAGCAACACCGGCGACCTGGCGATGCCGGCGCCGATCCTCACAGGTGACGGTCTTCCAGACTCACGCGAATGGGACAACCGATCAGAAGGCCCTGCTGACCCTGGACGCCTCGATTGCCACGCAGGGGCTCTGGACTACCACGGTCCCTGCCGGCTTCAGCAACACGATCCAGATCCTGGCCAGCGGAGCCACACCGGGCGTGCTGGAGCCGGGCGAATCGATCCAGATCCCGATCTATTACGCCGGCTGGCAGCAGCCCTGGGACATCCCGGCCTACCCGAACTTCGATCCGGAGGTGGCGTACGAGGACACCACGGACACGACGCCCATCCCCTGGTCCACTCTCAGGCGAACTTCCAGCCGCCGAACATCAGCACCGCCGCCTGGAACGCGATGTTCCCCAACCTGGAAGCGCAGGTCGGCAATACCTGGGGCGGATTCGTCGCAGCGCCTGGACAACGACGCTACATACCTGGGTCATCTCGGCGAGAACGTCACCGACCTCAGCCAACTCTGGAGCTTCGAGGTCCAGCAGGCCAACGGGTTCAGCCCGGTCCAGCACGCTCTCCTCGCGACGTCGACGCTCAGGTCGCCACCCTCGGGCCGGCACTGACCGTCGACCGCATCTTCCCCAACTCCATTCAGGCCCGCAACCAGATCGGGCCCGTTCGGCTGGGGCTGGGAATGGACCGACGGCTGGCAACGTGTCCTGACGGTGGTCAACGGGCACGGTGACCATCACCAACCCGGACGGCAGCCAGCGGCTCTTTCAGCCCGCAGCCGGGGCGGCTACTTCGACGAACCGGGCGATCATGGCAATACTGACGGCTGTCGCGGCGGCGGTTTCACGCTCCAGGAAGCGGATGGCTCGATCACCGGTTTCGGTGCGGACGGGACAGTCGCCTACGTCGAGGACACCAACGGCAACAAGGTAACCGCAGTCTACACAGGCGGATTCCTACCAGCCTGACCGCCTCCACCGGACAGAGCCTCACGTTCACCTACAACAGCGCCGGCCGGATCACGTCGATCACCGATTCCACCGGCCGGACGACGACCTACACCTACGACTCGACCAACCAGTATCTGCTGTCGGTGACCGATTTCGCGCGGCGATGACACCACTACACCTACGACACCAGCGGCGCGCCGGCGACCGCAGCACGCCCTCTTCGTGCGATCCACCACCCCAACGATGCCACGGACCACTTCGTCTACGACACCCAGGGGCCGTTGGTGGAGACCGAACCGCAACGGCAGCTGCACGACCAGAGTCAACCTACAGCCTACGGCCCTGCCGGGGAGGTCTCGGCCACCGACGCCAACGGCGCCACGACCAGTACTTCTTCGATGCGCGCGGGTTGCTCGTCAAGGTGGTCGATCCCCTCGGTAATGCCACCCACTACATCTACGACAGCAACTTCAACCTGACGCAGGTGATCGATCCGGCCGGGCAGATCACCAACTACAGCTACGACCAGAATCGGAACCTGATCAAGACCACGGGCCCGGATGGCGAGACGTGTCACTTACACCTATTCGGGCCCGTTCAACCGCCTGACTTCGTACACGGATCCTAACGGCAACACCACCAATTACGGCTACGACAGCAAGGGCAACCTGCTGGCGATCACCTATGCCAACGAGACCCAGGATCAGTTCAGCTACGATCCGCTGGGCAACCTGACAGAGACATCAACGCCCGCGGCCAGGCCATCCAGGACACCTACAACAGCATGGGAGAGCTCACCCGGCAAACCTTTGCCGACGGCACTTACCTCGCGTATGCCTATGATGCCCATGGCAACATGATCTCCGCGACCGACGGCACGAACACGCACCACTTTCCAGTACGACCCGGTCACCGAGGACCTTCTCCAGGTCAACTATCCAGGCGGTCGCTTCCTGAAGTTCACCTACGACTCCGACGGATCGGCAGATCGCAGAGCGTCGATCAGGACGGCTTCACAGTCAACTACCTCTATAACGCGGCCGGACTGCTTGCCGGACTCACCGACGGCAACGGGAACCCGATCGTCACCTACACCTACGACGGCAGCGGGCCGCCTGATTCGCAAGGACAAGGGCAACGGCACCTACACGACCTATGCCTACGACCTGGCCGGCAATGTTCTCGCACCTGGTCAATTATCGCCCCGGACGGCTCGGTCAACTCGCGCTTTGATTACACCTACGACAGCCTGGGTAATCGAACGACGATGACCACGCTCGACGGCGTCTGGACCTACCAGTACGACCCGGCCGGCCAGTTGACGCACGCGTCTTCGCGTCGAATAACCCGAGCGTGGTGCCGAACCAGGATCTCCAGTACGTCTACGACCTCGCCGGCAACCGGACCGAGACGATCATCAACGGCGTGACGACTACGTACGTCACCAACAACATGAACCAATACACCCAGATTGGCGCGACCAACTTGACCTATGACGCCGACGGGAACCTGACCGCGCAAACCGACAGCACGGGAACCACCAGTTACGCATTTGATGAACTGAATCGTTTGGTCGGTGTTCTCGTCGCCGACGGGTAACACGACGTATCAGTACGATCCCTCGGCAATCTGGCTTCCGTCACGCAGTTCGGCCAGACCACCCAGTACGTCGTTGATCCGACTGGCTTGGGGAATATCGTCGCCGCGTACGACGGGTCTGGAAGTGCCATCGCCAATTACACCTATGGACTCGGGCTGACGGCGGTCGTCCCGACGAACAGCCAGGCTTCTTACTACGATTTTGACGCCGTCGGGTTCACAGCCGGCATCTCCGGGAGCTGCGGGTAACTATCAGAATCTCTACCGTTATCTACCGTTCGGCGAATCGTTGACTTCGGCCGAGACGATCTCGAACCCATTCCAGTTCGTCGGTCAGTTGGGAGTTTTGTCGCAGACGAACGGAATAGATGTCATGAGGGCACGAGCCTACCTGCCGACGGAGGGGCATTTTCTCAGCAAAGATCCGCTTGGGCTTGCCGGAGGCGAAGCCAATCTCTATACTTATGCCGCTCAGAACCCGCAGGCATACTCGACCCATCAGGCCTCACTTTGTGCTACGATACGGGAGTCGCCAATGCAGGAAAGGAATTCGGCGATTTCGTAGGTTTATTTAGCAACGTTAGCCGGCAATACTGAAACTGATCCCTGTCGCCGCAGTCCTCGGAGCGCCTTCCGCAGGAGCAAAGTCAGCCGTAAGTTTTGCTCAAGCCAACTTCCCGCCGTGCGGCGGCGGCCCGGCGTCGGGTTCCGCACCAGGTCCCGTCGGCCAGGCCAACCAAATTCCCCAGGATCGCCAGCGCCGCCACCGCCTCCTGGTCCGTCACCACCCGCGCAAAAGTGCCCCGTCAACGACTATAAGCACGACCCGGGTACCGTGAGTCTGTCTTGCTCCCCACCCCCGAGTTCCCACGATCCCAACGACGCGGCTGGCCCAGTCGGCTACGGTCCCCAGGGGTTCATTACCGACAGTTCGGTGCTGCCTTACCGGATCGATTTTGAGAACGCCCCGACGGCCACGGCCCCAGCCCAGAGCGTGGTGGTCACCGATCCGCTCGATCCGAACATCGACTGGAGCACTCTGCAATTCACCGAAGTCGGCTTCGGGAGCAACATGATCGCCATCCCGGCCGGCAGCCAGCATTTCCAGACGACGGTGTCGATGACCTACGGCGGATTGACCTTCGACGTGCTGATTGAGCTCGGACTCAACCTGAGCACGGGCGTGATCACCGCTACCTTCCAGTCCATCGACCCGATCGACAATCTGCCGCCATCGTTACTCATCGGCTTCCTGCCGCCGGAAGATGGCACCGGACGCGGACTCGGCTATTTCAGCTATACCGCGATGCCAAACGCTGGTTTGCCGACCGGGACAGAGATCCATAATGTCGCCACGGTCCGGTTCGACGTCAACCCGCCGATCACGACCGACCAGGTCAACGAGAACGACCCGAGCCAGGGAGTGGACCCGTCCAAGCAAGATCTGAACACCGTCGATTCCGTAGCCCCGACGAGTAGCGTCAGCACGCTGCCGGCGTTCAGCCCGGCCAGTGTCGCCGTGAACTGGTCCGGGCAGGACGATCCGGGCGGGTCGGGCATCGATTCTTACGATATCTACGTCTCCGACGATGGCGGTGAGTTCTCGCTCTGGCAATATGACACGTCCGCAACTTCGGCCACCTTCACGGGGGTTGACGGCCATACCTATGGCTTCTACAGCGCCGCCTTCGATAACGCCGGCAACGCCCAGCCCATACCGATGGACGTGCAAGCCACCACGACCGTCGATGCCGCGCCACCGACGAGCAGCGTCTCGACATTGCCGGAGTTCAGTACCGCGACGTTCCATGTCGAATGGTCGGGCAGCGACGGCAGCGGATCGGGCCTTACGAGCTACAGTGTGTATGTGTCCGACAACGGAGGAGACTTCACGCCCTGGTTGATCGGTACGTCGCAGACATCGGCCGCCTACACCGGAGTGAACGGCCATACCTACGGTTTCTACAGCATCGCCATTGATGCCGTCGGCAATCAGGAACAGGCTCCCTCCACTCCGCAGGCGAGCACCAAGGTTGACACCGTCGCTCCCACCAGTACCGTCTCACCACTACCCACGGCGACGGCGTCAACCAGCTTCCTCGTGGCATGGTCCGGTTCCGACGACACCGGCGGCTCCGGCATCGCGTCGTATCAGGTCTACGACTCCGATAACGGTGGCCCGTTCGTCCTGTTCCAGAACGCCACCACCCAGACCTCGGCCACCTTCACCGGCCAGATCGGCCACACCTACGGTTTCTACAGCGTCGCCACCGACAACGTCGGCAATGTCCAGGCGATCCCGACCGCAGCCCAGGCCACGACGTTCGTCGCCTACGCCTTGAGCGGCTCTCCCTCGACCATTGTTGTCAACAATGGCCGGTCATTCTCCGGCGTCGTCGGCGGTTTCATCGATCCCAATGGCGCCCACTCGCCCTCGGACTACTCGGCCACGATCGACTGGGGAGATGGCTCGGGCGTCGATACCCACGCGACCATCCAGGCCGGCGGTGCGGCCAATGCCTTCAACGTCCTCGGCACGCATACGTATGCCGCACCCGGGGTCTTCGCCGTGACCATCGTCGTGACCAGCTCGACAGCTCCCGGAGCCACCATCAACAGTTCCGCGAACGTGCTGGCCACCGTCCAGGGCGTTCAGATCGATGACGGCTCGGCCCAGCGCTCGATGATCCGGTCGCTGACGGTCACCTTCAGCGGGGTCGTCACGCTCAACGGTAGCCAGTCATTCTCGCTGACCAACAACACGACTCACACCACGGAGAACCTGGTCGTGAGCTCGCGGGTGGTGAACCGCAACACCGTGGCCACGCTCGACTTCACCGGCGCCGACATCATCGCCACGTCGCTGGCGGACGGGCGGTACACGTTGACGGTCGTGGGCAGCCAGATCATCGGTCCCGGCGGGCTCAAGCTGGACGGTGCCTCCACCGGCGCCGCCGGCTCGGACCGGTTGGATCAATTCTTCCGCCTATTCGGCGATGCGAACGGCGATGGCAAGGTGGACAACAGCGACCTGATCATCTTCCAGAGTACCAATGGAAAGCATATCGGAGATTCGGGCTATCTCTCGTACATGGACTTCAATGACGATGGTGTCATCGATCTGACGACCGATTACGCCCAGTTCCGGCGGCGTTTCGGACACAGCATTTGACTGCCGCCTGCCGGCGCTCTCCATGCGGCCAATCTCAGGGGCCGGATTCTATGTCCTGCATGGCGGTTGAGCCCGACCCATGCGCGTTTAACGCCTCCGACAAATTCGTCGAACTGGTCTCTTTTTTCGAGAGGAATCATGCAGATGTCGCGTCAATTGTGGATGGCGTGCGGGGCCGGGGTAATCTGCTTGCTGCTCGCCGGCCAAGGGCAGGCCGGCTTCTTGATCACCACCGGCAGCATCACGTTGGATCAGGGAGGCAGCGGGTTCGTGCCCGTCTTGATCCAGAGCACATCGGGTCCTGAATCACTGGACTTCGTCGGCTATCAATTCCAGATCACCACGACCAGTGGCCGACTCCTGGAATTTCAGGATTCGCCATTTCCCGACCCGACCTTCTCGGATCCTACGTATGTGTTTTTCGGCGACAGTGCCAACCAGTCGGTCATGAGCGGGTCAGGCTTCGCGAGCAGCACGGGTGAGCCCAACGACACGTTCATCGGTGGCGACTTCACCGCGGACGGGACCCGAGTCATTATCGTGGAAACGTCAGCGATGCTCCTCGTCGATCTGCCGGTGACTGCCGTCACGGCGCTCGCAGGCGATGTATTCACGATCAGCCTGGTTCCGTCGGCGGACGTATCACCGATTGGGCTCGACGGCAATACGGGATTCAGCGCCGTCGGTACGTTTGCACCCTACGACAGCCAGACCGGCACGGTAACAATCACCCAAACAGTGCCCGAGCCAGGTGGCCTGACGCTCATCAGCCTCGGCGGATTGGGCGTTCTCGGTCATGCCTACCGGCGTCGCAGCCGGGGGGTCAGGATGCCGCTCAGTCTCGTGGGACGACACCCTTATCCTTGACGCGTGGAAACGTTTCAAGTCGGCCCGTGGGAAGTAGAATTGGCAGTGGAACGTCGCCCAGCTCATCCTAGCGATTCCCGCCAGCTCCTCGATTCGAACTGGTTCGGCGACCCAGTCCCGCGACGCATGAATCGCGTCGATCCACCGGTCCGACGTCGAGCAGGTGCTCGGACCGACCGACCTTCGGAAGGAATCGCGACGCTCCCTCCTTCGACGATCGAGTTGGAGGCAGATGCGGACTACCTGCTTCGCTTCCGAGTTGTTCGCTTCGGCGGGGTGGCCGTCTTGGAGGGTGTGGGAAGCTGGACCTCCCATAGGGAGACTCCTCCGCCGTTCCCGATCGCGAGCATCTTGCTGTCCGGGGAGAACGCGACGGACATGGCGCCCGACGTCGCGCTATCGATCACGCGGATCTCCTCGCCGGTCATGAGGTTCCAGATCCGGGCCGAGTTGTCGCCGCTGGACGAGGCGACGGCGGTCCCGGTGCGGGCGACCGACAGAGCGTTGACGTCCTTCGTGTGCTTCGTCTGGCTCCACGCGAGCTTCCCTTGCGCCAGGTTCCAGCACTGGACCGTTCCGTCTTCTCCCGCAGTGACCAGGAGCCGGGAGTCTGGCGAGAACGCCATCGCCTTGACGTCAGAGACTGCTTCGAATGCAAACCGAGTCTCCCCGGTCGCGGAATCGCCGACCCAGATCCCCTTGTCGTAGCAGGCCGCGATCAACAGGTTGTCGGGCGAGACCTGGACGGCCTTGTGGTTGCCATGGACCGGCGGATGAAGGAATTCTCCGATTTTCTGGCCGTCTGGTAGCCGGTAGTATTGCACTCCCATCCGCCGCGCGTTGATCGTGACGAGGACCTTGCCGTCCGGCGAGATGGCGGCGGGCGTGCCCAGGTTGACCGGGATCTCGCCAATCCTCTGGCCCGTCACGCCATTCCAGAGCCAGATCCGCGTCGTCGGCCGGTTGGAAACATCGAGCGCAACCGTAACGAGGAGACTTCCGTCGGCGGAGAAGTACGCCGAGTGGACCAGTTCACCGGCGTCGAGCTTGGCGATTGGCTTCTCCCCGCGGAGGTCCCAGAGGTAGGAGTTGTCCTGGTACGAGCCGCCGGACACGAGCCGCTTGCCGTCCGGGGAAAACGCCACGGCCGAGGCGCCGGCCCTCTCAGCCTTCAGGTTGACCTTCGCTTTGTCCTTGTCCTCATCTTGCGAGAAGCATGCCGTGCCGCAGGCGAGGACCAGGAGCAAGCCTGATGTGGCGGGGTGAGTTGGGAACATCGAACTCGATCCTACGAGACGGGCCGGCCGGACCGGGGCCGGGCGGCCGATCCCTCCCGTCGGTTTCCTGTATGATCAATCCGACATATCCAGGAAAACGACCAAACCGAGTGATTTGGTCGGATGCCTGATTAACTGTATCAAATCACAGCAGGCCAAGGTGGTCCGGTCAAGCTGGCGGTGGTTCTGACCGAGATATTTGGTCCCATTCTTGCCTCAAGTAGCTGGAGTGGAAGCTATTGCCGGGAGTCTTTCCGCCATCGTCCAGTTGCCGCGAGTTTGCAGGGCCAATTCGGCCTCGAAGATGGCTACACGGTGGATAGAACCGGGGTCGATGTCGGTCGCGAGAGGCGGCGAGCCGCCGGACTGCTCCGGCCGAATCCGGGTTGTTGATCTGGCGAACGGCGTGGAGCGCGATTCCGAAGACCTAGGTTGGGGCCGACGGGTCGCCGACCTCGTTCCACAATAGGTGAGACAGATGGGCATGATTTGAGACCTGTCGCCGCTTTTGCTATCCTAAGAGAAGTTCAGGACTTGAGCGATCGAACCTCGAGAGACGAACCCGAGCAAGACCCAACCAGAGAGGCGGCTCCATGAAGGTCAACGCCAGGTCTTGGGCCCTCGCGATGACAACGTTATTCTTTGTCCTGACGTCCGGCGTGACCTATTCAAATCAAGAGCAAAAGGTCGCACCGGATCGGGATCAAATGCGTAAAATCTTCGCGCAGGGACACGAAAATCGTGATAAATGGTGGGAAACCAAGGATGAGACGGCCAAAGAAACCTTGAATGCGGCCTTGCGGCCGATCCTCGTCGCGGCGCGATTGGGGCTACAGGAAATCCCCACGGGCCGTGGGGATCAGGTCCGCTTTGTCCGGGTAGTCCTCAACGCGACCGGAGCGGGGTTCGACGCGGTCCGATTCCGGACTCCGGCCACCGGCGAGGCGTTCACCCTATGCCTGGAAATCCTCGTCCCGGGGAACGATCAGACCAGGAACCTGAGGAGTTGGGGTATCGTGGGCGCCGACGGCCCTGCACCCGTCATAGCCAACTACAGCCGACGCGACAGTTTCGATCTCCCTGGCAGCGGCTTCCCCGCGGAGAACTACTGCATCACCTCGTATGTGAATGGGGAGCTCCGGCCGGGCTCGGAATACATCGTCTGGATCGACCTCAGGAATGATCAGGTCACCCCGTCCTTCGTCAAGGTCGGGCTGACGACCACGGGAGAGACGACTTTGCCGCGGATGGCGGCGGTCCAGAAAGCACGAGGTACGTTCCAGACCTCGCTGAGGTCGCTCAACCAGAAGTACGACGTCGAAATGAAGGGCTTGCGCTGGGCCTACCTCGCCGAACTCGACAAGGCGGGAAAGGCGGCTGCCCAGCGGAAGGACATATCCGAGGCCGATCGGATCGTCGCCGAGGCCGATGAGATCGTTCGCGGCGACCCCGAGCTCGCCGACCGCCGCGGATTTCGGGTTATCAGCGCGGTTTCGGTATCGATGAGCGATGGGTTGACGTCACCGACCAACTCACGCCGCTGATCCGGGGCAATGTCTTGAGGTTTGGCCTGAATACTGACGTCAACTTCAAGGACGACCCCGCTTATGGCGTCCTCAAGCGATTGATCATCGTCTATTCGCTCGATGGCAACACGGGCGTTTCGATCACCACGGAGAAGCAGAGGGTCGAGTTGCCTCCCACGGCCCCGATGCTGGACCGGATTCCCCCCGTCGGTTCTTACAAACCTTGAAAGGGGAGAAGACATGTCGATGACGCGCAAGACGCTCGCCCTGGCGACGACGGCATTGCTGGTGATCGCCCCGATTGTGCCGGGCCAGATACCGGCTCAGAATGACGATATCGGCCCTGGCGAAGTGCGTGAGGCCCTCGCGAAAGCCCATGAACTCCGCGCGCGGATCAGCAACCTTGAGGACCGGTCCGCGAGAGACGCGGCGGAACAGGAGTTCAAGAAGCTCGTCTCAAAGTATCGCGACGCGTACCCCAAGGTCCCGGCCGAGGTCGGCGACAAGGCACGGTACTCGAAACTGACCATGAACCCCCGTGGCAGCGGCTTCGGCGCGTTCCGTTTCCGCGTGCCCTCGGCGGGTCGAACGTATCAACTGTTCTGGTCGTTCATTGTTCCGGGAGAAAGCGCCGAGGATCAACCGATCAGAGCACTCGGTATCGTTGGAGTCGACGGCGAGGAGCTGATGTTTACCTACCCAGAAGGCAAGAAGAACATCACGCTCCCCGGCCTGAACCTTCCGCAGCCGAATCTATGGACGCATTATCGCCTCTATGGTCGGAAGCTCCAGGCCGGGAAAGAATATGTCGTATGGCTTGATTCCAAGTCCGATCAGCCGTGGCCGATCCTCGTGAGAGTCCGGATCGAACCACTCGAGACGGCCGAACCGCCGCACACCCCCGCCTTGCAGACGGCGCAGGCCACTTTCCAGAGTTCGCTCGAAAAGCTGAACGAGCGGTACGACATCGACGTCAAGGCCGCTCGGCGCAAGTATCTGTGGGACCTCGACCGGGCGAGCAAGGCGATCTCGAAGAAGAACGCCGCCAATCGCCAGCAGATCGTCGCGGAGGCCGACCGCGCCAATCTCGGCGACTCCGAGGCCAGCGACCCTCGGGGATTTCGCATCATCCGCGCAGAGATCGGCGTGGACGACCGATGGAACGACGTCACAATACCAGCTCGGAGGCTCGTTCGTGAGAACCGACTGAAGATCGCATCCCCCGAATAGGACTTCCAGCCCGACGCTGCCTTCGGGGTCAAGAAGACATTGATCATCGTCTACACGATCGATGGCAAGCCGGGAGTCTACACCGCTCCGGCGGATCGGAACGTCGAGCTCCCGCCGCCATCACCGGCAGTGGAAAAACCCGCGAAGAAATGATGGTCCGCCGCTCAAACCGGGCATCGACTCGAGAGTGGCCGTTGGCCGATGATTTCGGTTGGTAACGCGGCATTACCAATCGTTGGGACGGACTGGCCATCAAGCTGCGGCTCGTGGCGAGCGATCGGACAGTCGCGCAGGGATGCAGATATGATATGCATATATCATAAGTATAAAAAATAATCGTTATGAATTCCCGGCCGGCCCGGCTGGTGGCTTCGAATTGGTGCGCTTGTGGCCGATACACAACGGCCAAACTCGGCGAATTGAGCTGACCCATTGGGATACGCCCGTCCGGAGTTTATCCCAGGGATCGTCCGGCGAGTCGAGTTGTGGATGGAAGGGAGAACCCAGTCCTCCCAGCACCTCTCGCATCATCGCCAGATCGAACTCGATGCTGACGCCCAGGTAGGGCTCGCTCGGGCTGGCTTCCGCGACCCGGCCGAACAGCGGCATCTCGACGCTGACCACCGCCGCCTGGCCTGCCCGGTAGTCGAACCGCCGGTCGCCGAACATCACCCACTTCGCCCCCTGGACGACGATGCAGAGGGCAGGCTTGAAGATCACGTGATTGGGCGGCTTCTCGCGATTCGATCGGAGTATGGTGAGTCCTTCGATGGGCGTGACGAACCGGCTCTCGCCGGTTTGGATTTCCGTGAAACGCCGGACCGCTTCGATCAAGGAATTGGCCATCTTTCATGATAACCCATGCTAAATGATGCCTTTAACTTTAGAACGTTCACCAGTAATAGGCAAGAAGGAGGCGAGTTTCTCTATTCAAGCCCTGATCCGATCGGCGTACCTTGGTCCGAGTCGGCGTATCTTGCGACGGAATCAATCAACCAGGAGCGAGCCGGATGCCCACCGAAAAGCAGCAAAATCCAGCCACCAAGATTGCCATCGTCACCGGCGGGAGCCGTGGCCTCGGACGCGACACCGTCCGGAACCTGGCCAAACGCGGCATCGATTCCATCTTCACCTACCACTCGAATCGGGCAGAAGCCGACAAGGTAGTGGAGATGGTCGCCGGGTCGGGTCGCACGGCGATTGCCTTGCAACTCGACACGGGCAAGGTCGATCAGTTCGACCCGTTCGTCCGTCGGGTCGGGGACGCCCTGGCCACGCTCGGAGCCGGGCGTTTCGATTACCTCGTCAACAAGGCCGGGACGTCGCTCCACAAGGATTTCGCCCAGACGACCGAAGCCGAGCTGGACCGGCTCTACGATGTCCATTTCAAGGGCGTGTTCTTCCGGACGCAGAAGCTCCTGCCGATGCTCAACGACGGTGGACGGATTATCAACATCTCGTCGGGCCTGACCCGCTTCTGCATGCCGGCGAGATCGGCGTATGCGGCCATGAAAGGGGCGGTCGAGGTCTTGACCCGCTATCTGGCCAAGGAGCTCGGGGAGCGAGGGATCACGGCCAACACGGTGGCCCCCGGAGCCATCGCCACGGACTTCAGCGGCGGTATTGTCCGCGACAATCCCGAGGTGAACAAGATGGTTGCGAGTGTCACGGCCCTTGGCCGGGTCGGTCAGCCCGAGGACATCGGACCGATGATCGCCTCATTGCTCTCCGAAGAGAATCGCTGGGGCAACGCCCAGCGTATCGAGGTCTCGGGTGGTATGTTGGTCTGATAAAGTCACAAAAGCGTCGCAGGACACAAAAAGGTTAGATCCCAACCATATCACGTGACGCCCTTTAATTCCTCCGAGAGTTGAGATAGACTCGGACAGCTGTCAAATTTAAAAGGGCGCATGCAATCTGTCGAGAGGGACCATGAGATGATCGCGACTGGGCACGCTGATATTGCTCGTCGTCATCGCCGCCCTGGCGACAGCCTTGGTCGTCCAGCTTGACCGGGCGAGTCGCCGCATCGCCGAACTGGAAGCCGTTGCCGCACCGACGCTGAAGGCGAGGGAGATGATAGTCGAGAAGCAAAGTGCCGAAATGCAGGTCAAGGGGCTGACGCAAGGGGTGAATGAGTAAGAAGCGGTGTGAGACAGCATCGCTGAATGGAAATGACCTGGTCGGAACGTAGTCGAGTAGCTTATGAGTCGTCAAGTGGCCGAGTAGTGTTCTTCTCGGTGGTGGTCGAGCGTGCTGGGAAAGCGGCCTGCTTCGCTTGGGATCAGTTCTTCTGGGCCGAGGGCCACAGACGGCCGAGGAACTCAACTAGGGCAAGGGGGTGTGGCGATGGGCTGGATCGATCGCTATCTGGAGCACGCCTTCGACGCGGCCGGCGAAGAGCAAGCCCCCGCAGAGCGTGTGGGGTTCGAGAACGTGGCGCCCGAGCCGACCCTGCCGATCCTGGTACGGGTCAGTCAGCCCGATCAGGCCGGTCAGATCACCGACGTGCCCGGCTGCCAGGTCTCGTCGCAGCTGGGCGACATCGTCGTCTGCCGGGGAACCTGGCAGACGGTCGAGGCGCTCGGCAGGGACCCGCGAGTGATCTCGGTCGAGGCCAGTCGGCCGAGCTCCGGCCTCGACTGCGACCGCTCGATCCCCTTCATTCACGCGGATGAGGTGCACACCGATCCGGGGCTGATGGAGAATGGGGACCGGGCGATGGTGGGCATCATCGACGGCGGAATCGACGTGTTGCACGAGGCGTTCCTCGACGGCAACGGTAGGACCCGGATCTATGCTGTCTGGGACCAGACCGACCCGGCCGGCCCGCCGCCCAATCTCCAGGGCAAGCCGGCCTATGGGACTCTGCACGACCAAGCCAAGATCAACGACTACGTCGCGAAGAAGGCGATCCCGCCCGGCTTGACGCGCGACACCGAGGGGCATGGTACTCACGTCGCGAGTATCGCCGCCGGGCGGAAGTGCAAATCGTTCTTCGGCGGGGTGGCGCCAGAGGCCGAAATCGTTGTCGTTATCCCCTCCCTTCGGATCGACCCGTTCGACCCGCGGAGCGTGGGATACTCGAATAGCCACCTCGACGCTCTCGCCTTCATCGACGAGGCGGCCACCGAGCGGAATCGCCCGATCGTCGTCAACGTGAGTCAGGGGATGAACGCCGGGGCTCACGACGGCTCCTCGGGCGTCGAAGCAGGTTTCGACAATTTCTCCGGCGGCGGTCGTCGGCCCGGGCGTGTCGTGGTCAAATCGGCCGGCAATGAGCGCGTCCACGCTGGCCACGCCAAGCTCGTCCTGGCCAAGGGCGGTTCCGACCTGTTCGCATGGGGGAGCCTCATCCCCCACAAGGGACCGGACGTCCTCGAGCTCTGGTTCAGCTCCGCCGACGACGTGAAGATTCGGTTCGAGGCCCCGTCCGGCGAGACTTCGACTTGGGTCGGGGGGGGACAGTCCAACATCGGGACCCTCGCCTCCGGGGTCAAATATCAGATCTCTTATGAGAAGTACCACTGGGACAACGGCGACAGCCGCGTCCTCGTGACGGTCAGCCGGGGCGGGGCCCCCTACATCGAAGCAGACCCCCCGAAGTCCCGGTGGGCTCTCGTCCTCCAGGCCGCGGACGTCCGGTCCGACGGGACGGTGCACGCCTGGCTGGAGAGGGACAACACACGGCCGATCAAGCTGACGAACCACCCCAACGAGGAGGTGACGCTCAGCATCCCCGGCACCGCTCGGACGGTGATCGCCGTCGGATCGGTTGACGCCTCCGATCCGGTCCGGGTCGCGGACTATTCGTCATACGGCCCGACCCGCGACATGCGCAACAAGCCCGATGTGGCGGCCCCGGGCGAGAACGTCAAGGCGGCGCGGTCGGGCACGGCCAACGGCGTCGTCCCGATGTCAGGCACGAGCATGGCCGCCCCGCACGTCGCCGGGACCATCGCCTTGCTCTTGTCCCACCGCGAAAAGCAGCGAGCGAACGATCCTACCGGGCAGACCCGCCAGCTCAACGCAGCGCAGATACGGGCCGCGCTCTGTCAGACGACCCGAGACTTCACCGGCCGCGCCAACCCGTCGGTCGGCTACGGCGTCGTTGACGCCAAGGCCCTCCTCGATAGCTTCCGGTGACCCGGCGGGTGCGAGGCCAGCCGCCCCTCTCGGGTGAGGCACGTCCCTCAACTTCGTCGTACGCTCATCGCGGACTCGCTTCAAATCGTCAACTTCGTCGTATACTCATCGCGGACTCGCTTCAAATCGTCCAGCAACTTTCTCCTGGCGGAGGCGGCCTCGTGGACCGCCTCCTGGAACCTCTTGAACAGCGCCTGCTGGTTGCGGAAGAACGTCGCCCACTCCCCGGGCGTGCGGTCTTTCAACCCGATGTTGATATCCAAAATCATCTTTGAGCAGTCGCTCTCCTTGTCGATGCGGTCCCAGCTCGCTCGGAATAACTCGGCCTTGATCGTCTCCTCGTCCTGCCCCTGCTCGACCCGAGTCAGGTACTGCTGGTGATAGTCGTGGAGGAACCGCGACGACTCCTGGCGGATGCTCGTGATAAGCTTGTTCAACTCCTCGAGAGCCAGCCTGGCTTCCGGGCCAAGGCCGATATGCGGGCCCGTGAATCGGAACCGATTGGGGTCCGCGTCTGGCCCGGGCATCAGCACGGGAGTCTTATCACCGGGGAGCCCGGCGAGGCGTATGGATAAAACGCCCAGATTGAACGCCTCCTGGACCGTCCGACCATAGCCCAGCGCGAGGTAGAACCCGGCGGCGAACTTGAGGGCGGCGTCGTCCCGAATGCCCGCATACATGCCGATGGCAAAATCGATGTAGCGAGTGATCATCCTGGCCTGATTATCAGTATAGCATGCATTTAGTATGATTATTTTGATGTTATCTTTCAAGGCTCCGAACAGGTCCGCGATCACGTCGGCACCGACGACCTGGGGCCGGTTGTCGTCTCCCAGGAAGACCAGTTGATCCTCTGGGCTACCGTGGCCGCTGAAATGAACGATGTGGGGCTGCTCGCGGAGGAGCAGTTGAATCAGATCCCCAGTCCTGACTTCCCAGATGAATTTGACTTGCAGATAATCGCGATACTGCGATTCCGATACGGCCTGTTCGATTTGGCGATATTCCTCCTCGACCCTCAGCCGGGTCGTGTCCGACGGATTTGCCGCGAGGAAGAGCACCTTGTAAGCCTCGGCCATCATCACCTCCCGGTCATCATACGGGGAAGCTGCGAACAACAGGCGGAGACGGAGAAATGGGGACGCACAGGATCGATTCGTCCGCGTCTTGGACTGCTCCCCATCTCCTCGTCCAGTGATAATAGGAATTACCTGTTCGTTGATTCAATAGACGCAGGATCGCGTGGGTCTTCATCGATCGGCACATACCTCGCGCGGGAACGAGGAAACGGGGACGCAGAGAGTTGCAACAACGCGTCCCCGTTTCTGCTCCATCGTCCTGGGCGCCTTATACTCCGGTACTGGGGTGGCGCGCGTTCTCCGTGGTTGGGTCGTTGGGTGGTGTCATTAGAACCCTCGAGGCAGCAGAGCGCTTTGACTATTCGACGGCTTTCCTAAGGATGGCTTGGGGGGCGAGGTGCCGGGCCACGATTACCGCAGCGTTGGTGAGACCGGAGATGCTAAAGAGTATACCTATGGCTCCGGAGTGGCGGCGCAACGACTGGTTCCGCATCCTGGCGAGAGGCGCGATCGCTACTGCCTACTCCGTGTGCTTGCTCTCGACGACGCAGGAAAACCGCCCTACGTGGACAAAGCTGTCGATCTGCTCGAATACCTCTCTCTCTATCTCGACAGCGTACGGCCATCGGAAAACACCGTCGTCCAGGTGGTACGCCTGAAGCACCAAGTATTCGAGAGTCTTTCCCACACCCCGGCCGCGCCTGTCTCCTTCTGGATCTTTCGCCAGGAAGCCCTCAACTCTTACCTGGGGTTGAACTGCTTGATCATGGACTCGTAGTGGACGTCGGTCGGCATGGCCTGCTTTCCTCGTCGATCGACCGGGCGTCTCGATCCTTCGCACCGACTGGCCATCTTAGCAGGTGGCGGTTGGCTCGGCACAGGCCGAGATTCCTTTTGGCGCGAGCGGCGTTGAGAGCCCAACAGCATCTTCATGGCCTGCGGTGGCCAGACATCCAATGCGGTTCACGCCCGATCGGTGACCTGCAGACTTTCGATCTCCCGCCCGGCGCCGAGCCCTGTCGGGATCTGACGCCCGGATGACTCATGGGCCATAGAGCGAGGGCGCTTCACGATTGAGTTGCGCACGCGCCCTGGCTGATGCGAATACACCCCCCCCTGGCCCCCTTCGTAGGGGGGAAAGGAAACGAGCCAGTCCCCCTCATTTTCCCCCCTTACGAAGGGGGGCCAGGGGTGGTTCTTCCGTCGAGGACTTCGACTGGATGCAAACCAATCGTGAAACGCTCTCGATGTTGCGAATCGAAATCGAACGTGCTGCTCGTCCTCGGACCGCGGAATTCTCGGGCCGTCCAACCCTCGTCGAAGCTAAACCGAATCTCCATCAAAACCTCATTGGACGAGCGGTCCGCGCCCGGTCAACATGTCTCCTGATTGTTGCGTCTCGAAGCGACTTGCCCGCGTGGAGCGATCAGTCCCATGAGCAGACGATGGATTCCGCATTCCGTCTTGTCGGTGTGCGCGGCGGCCTCGATGTTGACCTTCGCGGTCGTGCCCCGGCTTCGAGGTCAGGAAGCCCCGCGGTATGCCGGGCCGACGGACCGCGGATTTCTCCTGCCGAACGGGTGGACGTTGACACCCGCCGGTCAGCATGTTCCGCAGAACGACCTGCCGTTGAACATCATCCCCCTGGCGGACAATCGACACGTCCTCGTCGCCACCGGCGGTTACAACGCCCATGAACTGTCGCTCATCGACCTGGACCTGAAGAAGGTGATCGATCGCCAGGAGGTCCGGCAGAGTTGGTTCGGGCTGGCGCTATCGCCCGAAGGCGACAGGATCTGGTGGTCGGGGGGCGGTGGGAATGCCCTGCACGCGTTCCGCCTCGCGGATGCTCGGCTGGGCGCTGAGAAGGAGACGAACCTCGCGGCCGCTTCCAGGGACGCTGCCGGGACGGCACGATCACACTTCGGCGGTGGCCTCGCGCTCGACCCGTCGCGTAAGGTGCTCTATTCGCTCGACGTCGACGCCGGCCGGATCTCGGCCGTCGACTTGGCCGATCGGAAGGAGCTGAAGTCCGCCTCGGCCGGCACGCGGCCTTACGACGTGGCGCTGTCACGCAACGGGGAGCAGTTATTCGTATCGGATTGGGCCGGCCGGATCGTGCGAGTGCTCCGGCCGAGCGACCTCCAGACCGTCTCCAGGATCGCCGTCGGCGAGCATCCCAACCAGATTGCCGTCCATCCCAGGGACGATCGGATCTTCGTCGCGTGTGCCTCGAGCGATTGCGTCTCGGTCATCGACACCCGGCGCGGGATTGTCACCGAGACGATCCACACGGCCCTGTTCCCGCGTGCCCCCGAGGGGAGCACGCCGGACGCGCTGGCGATCGCTCCGGACGGCAAGACTTTGTTCGTGGCGAATGCCGACAATAACGACGTCGCGGTCATCGACGTCGCCACGTCCGGGCGGAGCCAGGTCAAGGGATTCATCCCGACCGGCTGGTATCCGACGGCCGTCGCGGTCAGCCCGGACGGCAAGCAGCTCTTGATCGGCGTCGGCAAAGGGCTCCAGAGCCGGGCCAACCCGATCCCCGCAGCCCTCCTGGGCGACGCGAGGGCCGCGTCCGAGGCGAAGGCCCGGGCGGAGATGACCAAGAATCAGACGGACCGCGATCCGAGGCACCCCCACGTCGGTGCGACGCTCTCGGGATCGCTGTCGATCGTCCCGATCCCCGACGACAGGACGCTGGCGGGATATACCGAGACGGTCTACAAGAATTGCCCCTACTCGGACACGATGCTCACGGACGCCCCTTACCCGAGGAAGACGGCCATTCCGACCAGGGTCGGCGACCCGTCGCCGATCAAGCACGTGCTCTACATCCTCAAGGAGAACCGGACCTACGACCAGGTCTTCGGCGACATGCCCCGGGGCAACGGCGATCCGTCGCTGGTGATGTTCGGGCGTCAGGTGACCCCCAACCATCATAAGCTGGCCGAGGAGTTCGTGCTCATGGACAACCTGTATTGCAACGGGCATGTCTCGGCCGACGGCCATCCCTGGTCAACCATGGCGTACCATACCGACTACGTGGCGCACAACTGGGCGTTGACCTACTCGAGCCGGTCCGGGATCGATGACGATGACGAGGGTGACCTGACCAACGCCCCCTCGGGCTACCTCTGGGACGCCTGCGCACGCGCGGGGCAGAGCTATCGCAATTACGGCGAGTTCGGCCGCCGGGTCAGCCAGCCGGATGGATCGTTCAAGATGGAGGGCTCCGTGCCGGGTCTCGTCGGCCATATGTGCCCCGATTACGGGATTTCCAGGGCGCGGGACCGTCGCGTGCGCGATACCGACAACGCCGAGACATTCCTCCGCGAATTTCGCGAGTACGAGAAGAATGGCGATCTTCCCCGGCTGATGATCATGAGCCTGGGAGAGGATCACACGACGGGCACCCGCCCGGGTACCTATACCCCGCGCACCTGCGTGGCCAGCAACGATCTGGCCCTCGGGCGGATCGTTGAGGCCGTGACCAGGAGCAAGTACTGGCCCGAGGTCGCGATCTTCGTCATCGAGGATGACGCCCAGAACGGTCCGGACCACGTCGACGCCCACCGGACCGTCGGCCTGGTCATCAGCCCTTACACCCGGCGCAGGTATCTCGATAGCACCCAGTACAGCACGGTCGCGATGATCCGCACGATGGAGTTGATCCTGGGACTACCCCCTCTCTCGCAGTACGACGCCGCGGCGAGGCCGTTGTTCGAGGCTTTCACCGACAAGGCCGATCTCGCGACGTACTCTCACGAGCCGGCTCGGATCGACCTGAACGAGCTCAATGCGGCGACGGCGTATGGTGCCGACCGGTCCGCCCGCATGAACTTCGACGAGTACGACAAGATCGACGACTTCGAGCTCAACGAGATCCTGTGGCGGGCGATCAAGGGGCCGGATGCGCCGCTACCTCCGGCCGTCCGACGGGCGATCGCCTACCGAGTGGGCGACCCTCGGGGCGCGGCGCTGATGCGCCCTGGAAATCCCGCCGGCGAGAGCGCGATTGTGTCCCTGGGACTTGGGAAATGCACGCTTCATCGCACTCGTTGAGATACTCGGGTCTATCTTGACTTCTTAACTTAACATTTACTTTATTGAAAATTGAGCTTGTGCTATAACACGTCTCTTGTGATCGATAGACCCATCTGTGCCCCGGCCCTGGTCGGGGGCGCATCACCCTGAGAATTAACGCAATGGATCGTCCCGTTCGTCGTACGTCTTCGGGCTTCACCTTGATCGAGCTGTTGGTCGTCATCGCGATCATCGCCGTGCTGATCGCGCTACTCTTGCCCGCCGTGCAAGCCGCGCGAAGCCGCCCGTCGCATCCAGTGTACCAACAACCTCAAGCAAATCGGGTTGGCCATGCACAACTATCACAGTGCCAATGGCGTGTTCCCGATGGCCGCATCCAAGAATTGCAACTCCGATCCGGCATCGTCATGCCCTGGCTATGCCGACTGGCGCGGTTGGAGCACACTTGCGACCTCGCTCCCATTCACGGAACAATCGCCCCTCTACAACGCCATCAACTTCAATATGGCGGAAGAGATTCACGACAACACCCCGGCGCCCAGAATTCGACTGTTGTCCTCACGATCGTGAAACAATACATGTGCCCGTCCGACCCGTATGTCGGGCAGACCGGGCTCAACAACTACCATGCCTGCTATGGTACCACGACCGACTGGCCGAGCGGGCTCGATACCTCGTCATACACCAGCATGCAGAACGCCGACGGCAACGGCAGCACGGGGATGTTCGCCGTGTGGTTGAGCTACGGGATCGCCAGCGCGACGGATGGAACCTCGAACACCCTGCTCTTCGCCGAAGCGCTCGTGGGTGACAATCAGGGCAACGAGAGCGCCCACGGCCGTGGCGTCGGCAGCTCGATGCCCGGCAGCCACTACCGCGGCAACGGCGTCGTGGTCAACGCCGCGCTGCCTTATCAGTATGACGACTTCACGTCGAGCGCCTCGAACCTGGCGAACACCTATACGGCCCTCCAGCTCTGCGCCACGGAGTTCGCGAACCCGAGCTCGGTGCTCATCACCAGCCACCGCGGATGGCGCTGGGCATCGTTCTCCGAAGGTTCCGCCTTCAACGTCGCCCAGACCCCGAACGACCATCAGTATCCCGTGAACGTCTGCCGAGGACAGGGTAACCCGAGCCAGAGCGAGAACGGCAGCAATTCCCTCCCCGCCACCAGCTTCCACCCCGGCGGCGTCTGCACCCTGTTCGCCGACGGCAGCGTCCGGTTCGTCAAGGATTCGATCGCCCGCAACGTCTGGTGGAGCCTCGGGACCAGGGCCGGAGGAGAAGTCATCAGCTCTGATGCTTATTGATTGATCACCATGATCCAATTGCGAGCGTAAGCCATCCCGATCGCCCGGGGCCGCAAGCCCCGGGCTTCGGTCATCAGGGACCCGTCGATCGGTCCTTCTCCGAGCATCTCTTCGTCTCGCTCGAGGTGCAAATCCTGCCCTCGCCTTTCAGGTGTGCTTGGGCGCCGCTTACGCTCGTCATCTTCCGGCTTCTTGTGGAGCTTCGAATGGAAATGCGTTCAATTCGTCCCTGGCTTGTCCTGTTTTCCCTCGGCTCGATCATCGGATGCGGTGCCGAGCCGGGCACTCACGTGGCGTCGGTTAAACCGTCTCCGGTCGGTGGCGCGATGGTTCGCCTACCGAACGACGCGGGCCTGGTTGCGATCAAGACGGAAACGGCGGATCCCTCCCGTGCCGTGAAATCGAAGCTGCGGGCAACGAAGATCGTCGCCGTCTTTTTCGAGAACGACGGTTCCACACCCATGACTCCGCCGCCGACCGAGGTGGTTTTCGAGCTCGAAAGTCTCCGCTCGAAGACCGCCGACCTCAAGACCGTGACCCTCGAAGCCGACCCGACCACTCCCAACCGCTTCGTCTCGGCGGCGAGCAGCTTTCCCGGTGGTCTCGAAGGGAAAATCCGCGTGAAGATCGACGGGCAGGATCTCGAAGAATCCTTCTCGGCGCGGTAGAGGTGGGTTGACCCCGGCTGCATTCCCTCGATCGCGATCAACTCGAGCGGCCGCACCATGCGTCATCAATGACCCTTGTCACGCGGTGGAGAGGCATCCAGCTCGGCCGAGCGGTCGAGTTGGGCCGACAGCCGGAAGAAATAGGGCGAGCTTCGGTCCGGTGTTGGAACCGGTTCTCGATCTACACTCCAGGCCAACTGGCCCCCTTCGTGCACGCGCAAGAAGAAGCAAGACATGCGTGCGAAGCCATAGCGCCAGACCTTGGTCGCGGGCGCGGTCGCGTCGGCTTCGATCAGGATCAGCACCTCGGGGTTGGTCCCCTGCGCGAAGGCGAACACCGCCCCGTCGATGATGCCCTGCGCGTTCGCCGAATAGCGATAGATCGGCGTGGTCAACAGCCGCAACTGTTCCGGATTCGCGAACGCGCCGTCCGGGTTGACCGCGGCCGTGAAGCGTTCGGCGATCGCCTTCATCTGCCGCAATCGCGCATTGGCGGAGTCGGCGGGCGGACCGATGCGGTCGGCCCGCAGGAACGTCAACCCAGGCCGACTGGGCTCCCAGATCCAGTCGCGAGCGTCCTCGCCTTCCGAGCGCGCAATGAAGCGGTTAACGCTCAAGGACTGGAATTCATGGTGCCACTCGGTTTGCACCAGGAAGAATTGCGCCGCGGCGACCGGTCGTCCCTTGTTCCCTTCGGTCCAGAGAAAGAGCATCCCGTCATCTTCGCGGACCACCTTGTTAATCCAACGCAGGAGTGGCTCGGCATGTAACGTGACTTCTGGACGGTCGCGTTCCACGACGCTCAAGCGATACCCCGAGGCGGCCTTCCTGGCGAACATCAGTCGCTGTTCCGGCGACGATTTCGGCGCATTGTCTTGAGCGACTGCCGTCAGCGTCCCCGAGACAGTGAAGAACGCGACCAAGGTGCAACGGAGGGCAAACATCGGGGCCTCCTGAAGAAGTGGCCTGCCGTATCGATGCCGACGCCCAGTACGTAGTATTACGACCGTCGAGTTGAACGAGATGCGCCGATGGTGGCGGCGCTCGCACCAGCAACGATTGTAACCGCAGGACTCGCAACGTATCGATATACCATCGACCGAGGCCGTTGGCATCTCGACCGCGAATTCATCGCCCGGCGTTGCTAACCGGCCGGGAGGGTTCGTACTTGAGCTCGCCGGCTTCGACCGCCAGGTTGAGGCGGTTCTGCGGCGGCGCCAGCGGGCAGGTTGCGTACGGGATGAAGGCGCAAGGCAGGTTGATCGCCTCGTTGAAGTCCAGCACGACGACGTCGCCTCGAGGGGCATCGGCGGTGAGCTGTCGAGCACCCCCGTGAGTGGTCCGCCCGCTCGTCTTGTCGCGGAAGACGAACCACAGGTTGCCATTCTTCAGCCGGGCCGCCTGGAGTCGATATTCCTTGCCTTCGCGTTCGAAGGTCACGTAGCCCGGACTCTCCTCGACCTCGGTCTCGCCAACGATCGTGTCCATCGTCAGCTTGGTTGGCGTCGGGTAGGCGACGAACCGGGCCGGAATCCTCCATTCCTCGCGTACGGGATACCATTGCAGGCCCGCGAAGTCGTTGCGGAGCGGACTGCGATTGTCCTTGAGCCGAAGTGCTAGCCGCTGTCCGCGCTTGATCAGGATCAGCTTGACGTCGCCCACGACCAGCGTGTCGGGGTGTTCGTCGGCATCGGAATGGATCTCGCCGGCCTCGAATGTCTCGCCACCGCGCATGACCGCGACGCCCGGCGCGGCCTGGAACCGGACGCGTCCCTCCTGGAGCGTCACCGTCCCGACGGCCGTCGGCGCGTGTGCCGGGAGGAGGATGTCGTTGCTTTGATCGCTGCCGACCCGCGCCTCGCCCGGCCGGAGCCAGAAGAGTCCGCTGACCGTCAGCCAGCCATCGTCGGCCTTCAGGGCGGCCTCGCGATCGCGACGCCATCGCTCGACGTCACGCACGTAGCGATCGTCGCCAAGGGCCGCGGACGAGAGGAGTTGCAACAGCAGGATCGAGATCAAGGCGGCGTGGAGCATATCACGATGCATGGCTGATCTCCTGGACCGCGAGCCGGATCCCTCGTACGCACTCGGCGGTCGATTGATATCCGCGAGCGGCACGATTTGCCAGGATCACTCCTCCCGGGGAAAATGCGGACTAGCCGCTCCGGCTAGCCTGGGGCAGCCGGGGCGGCTGCCCCATATTCCGATTACGAGATCCAATCTAGCGTACCGCGTCGCATCCGCTCAAGGCGCGATATGCAAGGTTGCGGTCAGGTCGAGGGGCGGCTCGCCCGGTAGGTCGGTATGGACCCGGAAGATGCGCCGGATGTCGCCGCGCGTCGTGCCTTCCTCGGGTTTGTAGGCGACGGTCACGACATGGACGGATTGGGGGGAGGTCTTGGATTCCGAGGTGACGAAACCGTCGCCGACGCCCTCGATGGATTGGATGGTGAAGGGTCGCGAGCCGCGGATGATGAATCGGCCCTGTACGCCCGCCGACGAATTGACCTCTCCGAACGCCAGGATCGACGGCGCGGCGGTCAACTCGCCGCGAATCCAGGCCGTCACCATCACGGGGATGCTCGGCGTCTCGGGGTCGTTGCTGATCATCCGGATCTCGTCCCGGATCACTCCGGCCGGGGCGTCGGGCTTCAGGCTCACGGTCAGGCTGTAGCTCACCGAGCCGGCATTCCGGCCCGTCTCGACGAGTTGGGCATTGATGGCGCGCGACCCGGAGACCATCCGCACGAAGCGCCAGCCCTCGGCGTTGATCCGGTCGATGGTCAGGACCTGGCTCGGCGATTGCCCGCGGAGGACCGTGCCGAAGTCGATCGATCCCGGGTTGAGCACGCAGTCGCTCAGGATCTGGGAGCTGACCCCCAGGCCGATCTCCGCCTCGCGACCGCTGGCGGTGATCAGGCTTACGTACAAGATCGTCGAACTTCAGGCCGACGAAATTGCGCGTGTCCATCTGGGCCTCGATCACGGCCGTCTGGCCCGGCTCCACGACCGACACATTGGACCGACCGCTCGTGCATCCGCAGGACGGCCGGAGGTTGAGGATCGTGATCGGCTCGCCCAGCCGGTTGACCATCAGGAAGTCGTGCTTGACCTTCGCCCCTCGCGGCACCGGGCCGAAATCGTGCCGGTTCTCGGCGAAGAGCGTGTCCGTCCATGAACCGGCGTGCAACAAACCCGAGCCTGCCCCGAGGAGCAGCCAGCTCGCCAGAATCCCGCAATACACCGACCGAATCATCGTCGCCTCCCGCGAAACTTCGCCTTCCTCAATGCCGCCCGGACTCGCCCATGGCGGCGTCGTACTCTAGCTATCGTCAAGATTACCCGTGGCGCTCAGTCTTGCCCGACCGCCTGGACACACCACTTGTGCCAACCGCCGCTTTTTACCCAAAGGTCCCAACCTGGCGGCGCCGTCGTCAACAAATTGTGTTTTCTTGTGGGAAGTGGTTGATCTGAGGTAGGATCAAGACTGTGGAAATCCGGATCGAAGCGGGAGGTTCCAATCGTGAGCACCACGCCATCGATGGTCATGAAACGGGCGACTTTAGAGGATCTGGCGAGGACCCCGGGCAAGGCGGAGTTGATCGGCGGGAGGATTGTCGAATCCATGGCGACTGGACGTTCAACCGAATCGGATCGCCGGAAGGATTTTCGTCAGCCTCGACAATCATGCCCGAGCGATCGGTCGAGGCGAGGCTTATACGGATAGCATGGGGTTTGCAGTCCCCGAACTGCCCTCCGGCCGCGAGTCCTTCTCGCCTGATGCTTCGTACTACGTCGGCTCGTTCCCGGCCGACGACATGGATTTCATCGAAGGGCCGCCCACCTTCGCGGCCGAGGTGCGTAGCAAGGGCGATTACGGCCCTGCGGCCGAGGCGGCGATGGCTGACAAGCGAGCCGATTACTTCTTGGCCGGTACGCAGGTCGTCTGGGACGTCGATCCTCGTTCGCAATGCATCCACGTGTATCGACCGGCCGCGCCAGACCGGCCGACGACGTTCCGCAAGGGACAACTGGCGGATGCCGAGCCGGTCCTCCCCGGCTGGCGGTTAGCGCTCGATGACATTTTCCCCTGAGTCTTCGCCGAGGAGTCGAGCACCGGCCGACCATGATATTGCAGGGGATCGCTCCAGCGAATGGACGTCATCATGATCCAGAAAATGTCAGCGATGAGCCTGCCGGCGCGCTATTATATCGATCCGGACCACTACCGATCGGAGCTGGAAGGCTTCTTCTTCAGGAGGTGGATCTACGCCGGGCGGACAGAAGAGGTTTCGAAACGCGGTGACTTCGTCGTCCGCGAGATCGGCGGCGAGAGTGTGATCCTGGTTCGGGGCGAGCGAGGGGAGCTCTCCGCGTATTACAACGTCTGCCGCCACCGCGGCACTCGTTTATGCGAACGTGCCGCGGGGTCGTTCGCATCCACGATCCAGTGCCCCTATCATGCCTGGACTTATGACCTCGATGGCCGATTGGTCGGCACGCCGAACATGGACCGGGTGGCGGATTTCGTCGAGGCGGATTACCCGCTCCAGCGGGTCGCGGTGGACGTCTGGGACGGGCATATCTTCATCAACTTTGCGACGAATCCGGCCCCGCTCAAGGAGCAACTCGACGGCCTCGACGAGCGGTTCCGACCCTGGGGAATGGAGCAGCTCAAGCTGGGAAAACGGATTGTCTACGACGTCGCGGCGAACTGGAAGCTGATCATCCACAACTATTCCGAGTGCCTGCATTGCCCGGGAGTCCACCCGGCGTTGCAGAAGCTCTCGCATTACCTCAACAGCGTGAACGAGCCGGCGGAAGATGGCTACCTGGGTGGCCGGATGGTCTTGCGAGAAGGGATCGCCACCCTCTCGATGGATGGACAACGGCGACGCGCGAATCTGCCCGATCTGCCTGCCGAGGAATGCCGATACGCTTATTTCTATGCGGTGCTGCCGAACATGCTGCTGAGCCCGCATCCGGATTACGTGCTGACCCATGCGCTCTGGCCGCGCGGGGTCGGTCGCACGGAGATCGTTTGCGAGTTGTTGTTCCACCCCGACACGATGGCGGCCGCCGATTTCGATCCGGAAGACGTCGTCGCGTTCTGGGACCTGACCAACCGTCAGGACTGGCACGTCAGCGAGCAGATGCAACTCGGCCTGGGGTCGCGGGCGTACCGACCGGGACCCTATTCCCATCGCGAGGACTTGCTGCCCCAATTCGACCGGCTCATCCTGGAGATGGAGCGGACGTCGATGTCCAACTGCCCCGATTAGCAGAGTGGTCGTCGCGGCTCGGTTGGTCGTTCATCCATCCTGGCCGATCGCCTCGACCGGGCATTCCTCGAGGGCGGCCAGGCAGGCGGCCTCCTCTTCCGCGCCGGTCGGCTGATGGAGCACGTAGCTGCGGCGACCGTCGTCGTTGCGATGGAAGTTGCGAGGTGCGGTCTCTCGGCAGAGGTCGCAGTCGATGCAGGTGGCGTTGACGTAGAATCGGCCTGGGACATTCTCGGGGACTCGACTACTCAGTTCAGCCATCAGGGGCAAGACCAGGGGCCGCCTCGCGACGGAGTTCCGGGCGCCGTGACTCTACTTGCACGGAGCGCGTCGAGCGGGGCATTGTCTTATGATAACGATCGGGGATTCGATCCGGGAAGTCTCGTGCGGGCTTCTCCGGATCGACAGCGGGTATGCCGAGGCGATGATTTCACGAAGTCCTCGCGCGAGATCGAGCGATCGGGCGCGGTCGGTCGAATAATCGAGCCGGTTGCCGAGCGATCGGCGAGTGCGGCCGGAGTCGAGGAAGTCCGACCCGTCCGCGGCGGCCCGCATCTTGTCCAGCGCCCGCTCCTCGATCTGCCGGACGCGCTCCTTCGAGACCTTGAGGACCTTGCTGATCTCGCTGAGCGATTGTCGCGACTCGCCGTCGAGGCCGAACCGGAGCTTCAAGACCAGATGTTCCCTGGGATTCAAGCTCTCGAACACCTTGTCCAGGAACTCGATCAACTCGCCTTCGTCGGGGTCGGGCTCGCTCACGGAAGCGAGGAAGCTGGCCAGGGGCGTGGCCTCGTCGGCTCGGCAGGGCGAATCGAGCGAGACCCTGGGACGAATGGCCGCGAAATCCCGCCGGATGAGTTCGGGGCGATCCGTACTCCAGGCATCGGGCTCCGTCGTAGGATCCATTGAGAGACCGGGGACTTGCGGCATGGACTGGATCAACTTCTGGAGCTGTTTCGGGTTCAGTCGGACAGGATAGGCACCCCCGGCGATGGCGCGTTGCATCGCCTGGCTGATCCAGAATCCCGCATAGGTGCCCAGGCGTGTCGTGTTGGCCGTATCGAATCGGTCGATGGCCGACAGCAGGCCGCAGAACCCTTCCTGGATCAAGTCGGAGCCGCTGATCCCCCGATTGAGGTAGCGCTTGGCGATGTGGGCCACCAGGCGTGAGTTGGCCATGGCCACGATGTTGCGGATCTCTTCGTATCGACGAGCCAGGGCTCCCACCGCGGCGGCGCCCGGCGCCATCGCCGTGAACGTGTTGGCAAGGTTGCGAACGAGGCGCTGGAAATCGGCGTCGGGGATGGAGACGCCCCATTCCGACCCGTCGGGTCGCCGCGTGGCCCTGAGGATTCGCTCCTTGCAATCGGTCAGTTCCAGGAGCAGCTCACGCTCCTTCGCCGCGCTCAAGACATTGGCCTCGGGTTCATCCAGGAACCAGCGTCGAGCGCCATCGGTGTTCAGAGCATTCTGGGTCAACATGGATGAGTACCTCGATCGTATGAGTGAAGTAAGGGCCGTGACCATGCGGCCAAGCGGAGCGCGCACGGCCTGCGTCCGCCGGATCGATTCGGAACCGTTGTGGATGACCGTCGGCCCTCGCGATGATCGAGGCCCGCCGTAAGCGACCGGCACGGGGTGAGTTATGGCCTGTGTTGGCCCGCGTCGCTTGCCGGTCTCACCAGCACATACGGCCGATGTCGTCGGCTGTCACGCGCCGTCGGAATTTTCCAGACGGTTTTTCCACCCGGGGCGGAATCGGGTAGGATGGACGACTCGGGCTGACCTCTTGAATCGACGGCGCAATCAACGATGCTGATGGGAGTTTCGCCGGGGGGAGGGGGTATCGTGGAGAAGGTTGACGCCGAACCGAGACTGATGGATATGTCGACCCAGTGGACCCTGGTCTTCCGGATCAAGGACGGTTCGCCGGAAGAGGCCAATCGCGCCGCGGCCCAACTGATGAACCGATATTCCGGCGCGGTCCATCGCTACCTGTTGAAGGCCCTGAGAGACCCGGACGCTGCGCAAGAGCTGGATCAGGAGTTCGCGTTGCGGTTCCTCCGGGGTGACTTCCGCCATGGCGACCCGAGCCGCGGCCGGTTCCGGGACTACGTGAAGCGGGCCGTCCAGAACCTGATGAAGGATTACTACCGACGGAAACGACCGGTCGCCTCGCTGGACTCGAGCATGATGGAACTGGGCGTGGAGGATGAAGGGCTGGCCCAGTTCGATCGCCAGTTCCTCCAGAGCTGGCGGAACGATCTGCTCGAACGCTCCTGGGAGGCTATCAAGGAGCTGGAGGGGACGAAGGGTCAGCCTTACTACACGGCCCTTCGCATCCGCGTTGACCATCCCGATCTGAACTCGAGCGGATGGGCGGATCGACTCGCCAAGGCGCTGGGGCGCCCGATCACTCCGGGAGCATTCCGGCAGACCTTGAAGCGTGCGCGACAGGTCTACGCCGATCACCTCATCGCCGAGGTCGCAGTCAGCCTGGACGACCCGAGGCCGGAAGCCCTGGAGGAAGAGCTGGCCGACCTCGATCTCCTGGGATACTGCCGGCCTTACCTGAAGCGTCGAGGCTAGTGTCGCGTCGCATTCGGATCGACGGCCGCAGGGTCGAATTGGCGCAATTGCGCGGCGCGGACGGGCTGCGTTGACAGCCGATGGGGTTCCGGCTACAGTCCCGCGGCACGTCGCGACTGCGTCCCGGCGGTGCGCTTCTCCCGGCCTTCGGGCGGGGAACGGACTGAGAAGAGTGGACCGATTGGAGCTGTTCGGGCGATCCCAAGGATGGTGACGCATTCCGGCAGTCCTCCAGTCCTGACGGGCGAGGGAAGATCATGGACGATGTCCCCGCCGGTCCGACGAGCCCGGGGCCGCGGAGGCCGTCGCTCTCGGTGGTGGTCCCCGTTCGCAACGGTGGCCGCGACTTCGAGTGCTGTCTCCGTCGGCTTCGCGACTCGATCCTGACCGACTTCGAGCTGATCGTCGTCGATGACGGCTCGACCGATGATTCGGCCGCCATCGCCCGACGTGCCGGTGCGGTCGTGGTCGCGATCCCGACGCCCCAGGGCCCGGCCGCCGCCAGGAACCTCGGCGCCCGGTCCGCGACCGCTCCCCTGATCTTCTTCCTCGACGCCGATGTCGCCGTCCATCCCCAGACCCTCGCCCGGGCCATGGCACGATTCGAGACCGACCCGGGCCTCGCGGCCCTCTTCGGCTCCTACGATGACGATCCGGCCTCTCCGGGGATCGTCAGCCAGTACCGGAACCTGCTCCACCATTTCGTCCACCAGAACGGCCCGTTCGTGGACCACGTCCGGCCTGCCCATACCTTCTGGACGGGATGCGGACTGATTCGCCGCGAGCTGTTCCTCGAATTCGGCGGGTTCGATCCCCGGCTCTATCCGCGGCCGGCGATCGAGGATATCGAGCTCGGTTATCGACTGACCCGCGCCGGCCACCGCATCGTGCTGGCCCGCGACGTCCAGGCGACGCACCTGAAGGCGCTGGACGCTCTTCGAGATGGTCCGGACCGATATCTTCCGCCGCGGCGTCCCCTGGATGCTCCTGATCAAGCGGACCGGGACGGTCGAGACCGACCTGAACGTCAAGGGCAATCAGAAGGCGAGCGTCGCCCTGACCGGGCTCACGCTGATCGCCGCCGTGTTGAGCCTCTTCCGGCTCTGGCTGGCGCCGGTCGTGGGGATGGGCCTGGCGGCGATCATCGCCTTGAACCGGCCGTTATTCGCCTTCTTCGCCCGTCGTCGGGGGCTGGGCTTCGCACTGGCGGCACTGCCACTCCACCTGGTGTATTACTGCTGTTGCGGGATCTCGGTCGTGATCGCGACGGTTCACTGGCAGTTGAGGGGCCCCCGGATGGCGACGGGGCGACCGGATAGTACCGCCGTACCCGTTCCCCATTTGTCGGCGAAGACAAGGGTTTCGCGGGGACAGGCGAAGAGGAACGCGAATGACGCCGAGATGGATCGAGCGAAGGGGAAGTGACACGATATCCGTAAGCCGGCGCTTTGCCTGGCGCCCTGGGTCTGGCAGTGGCTATGTCGAAACGCAAACCTAGGCGAGGAATGGCCGGTCGGAGCGGGGCCTCGAAGGTTCGAAGGACCGATTATGATGGTCCTTGGAAAGAGGCGCTGGATCGATATTTCGAGCGCTGCATGGCCTTCTTCTTCCCGCAAGCTCACGCCGAGATCGACTGGGGCCGCGGTTATGAGATGCTGGACAAGGAACTGCAACCGATCGTGCGCCAATCGAAGCAGGGTCGGCGCTACGTGGACAAGCTGGTCAAGGTGTGGCTCAGGAGCGGGGAAGAGAAGTGGCTCCTGATCCATGTGGAAGTGCAGACCTGGAAAGAAGACGACTTCCCCAAGCGGATGCACGTCTACAATCACCGCATCTTCGACCGATACGATCGCGAGGTGATCAGCTTGGCGATCCTGGCCGACGACGACCCCGATTGGCGACCGAGCCAGTACGGGTATTCCCGGTGGGGCTTCCACGCCCGTACGGAGTTTCCGATCGTCAAGCTACTGGACTATGAGAGGCATGATCCTTCGCTGGAGGCCGATCCGAATCCGTTCGCCATGGTGGTACTCGCCCACCTGAAGACCCTGGAGACGCGTCGGTCGCCGGCCAACCGGTATGCCTGGAAGATCCGGCTGGTCAAGGGACTTTACGAGCGAGGGATGGATCCGGAAGATTTAAGAGAGTTGTTCCGGTTCATCGACTGGATCATGGATTTGCCGCCGGGACAAGAGCGGCGATTCTGGCAAGAGATCAAAGCGCACCAGCAGGAGAAGCTCATGCCGTTTATCACGATTGCAGAGCGTGTCGGCAGGGAGGAGGGCCGGAAGGAGGGCCGGAAGGAGGGCCGGGAGGAGGGCCGGGAGGAAGGCCGGAAGGAGGGCCTTGAGGAGGGCCTTGAGGAGGGCAAGGAGCTGGGGTTGCTCGAAGGCATCCGGAGAGGCATCGAGGCATGCTTGAAGCTGAAGTTCGGCGTCGAGGGCCTGGATCTGATGCCGGAAGTCCGCAAGATTCAAGACCACGAATTGCTCCGTAAGATTCTTGATGCGATCGTGACGGCAGCCAGCACAGACGAATTGCGCCGGCTATGGAAGCGCGGACCTCGATCGAAGAAAGGGCGGCAGACGTAAAGTCTCTCGGCCCCCCCGGTGGGGTCTTCTTTGGAACGGGCTCGCACTCGACATGGCGCGATGACGCGAGGGTGACGATGAGAATTGGAATTGACGGGAGTTGCCTGTCCAATCGCCGGGGATTCGGCCGGTTCGCCCGGCGGCTCGTCGAGGCGCTGGCGCACCAGGATACTGGGCATCAATTCGTCGTCTTCGTCGACCGACCGTCGGCAACGACAGTCGAGGTGCCCTCGGGGTTCGATCGGGTCGTGGTCGAGGTGGGCCAGGCGCCCAGCCGTGCGGCATCGGCCCAGGGACGGCGTCGGTTGCGCGATATGCTGGCCATGGGCCGGGCAGTGGCACGTTCGGGCGTCGATCTGATGTACTTTCCCGCCACCTACAGCTTCTTCCCGGTCTGGGGCGTGAGCAAGCTGGTCGTGACCATGCACGACACGCTGCCGCTCTCCCATCCCGAGCTGGTCTTCTCCCGGCTGAGTGGCCGGATCGCCTGGCGGCTCAAGGAGGCCGTCGCGGTCCGATGGGCCGACCGGATCGTGACCGTCTCCCACGCCTCGCGCCGGGCGATCGAAGGCTGGCTGGGCAGGCCCGACCCCAGGATCCACGTCATCACCGAGGGCGCCGACCCGATCTTCGGCCCCCGGGCCGACGGAACCGAAGCCGACTCGATCCTCCGCCGCCACGGGCTCGAGCCCGGCGGGCGCTTTCCTGCTCTATGTCGGCGGGCTGAGTCCCCACAAGAATCTGCTCCGGCTGATCGAGGCGTTCGCCCGATCGTCCCGGGCCGACGCCCGCCTTGTCCTGACGGGCGATGTCCATGACGTCTTCCACACGCATGTCCCCGAGATCCGCGCGGCGATCGCGCGGCACGAGCTGGAGGATCGCGTCCACTTGACGGGATTCGTGCCCGATGAGGATCTCGTCTACCTGTACGGTCACGCCTACGCACTGATCCAGCCATCGCTCCTGGAAGGTTTCGGGCTCCCCGCCGTGGAGGCGATGGCTTGCGGTACGCCGGTGATCTCCAGCCGGACGGGGTCTCTGCCGGAGGTCGTCGGCGAGGCCGGTGTGTATTTCGATCCGACCGACGTCGCCTCCATCGCCGAGGCCATCGATGGGCTTCTCGCCGAACCCGGTCTCCGCGAGAGTCTGGCCCGTCTGGCACGCGAACGATCCGCGCGATTCACCTGGGATGCATCCGCGAGCGCCCTGCTCGATTGCTTCGACGGCCTTGAGCACCCATCCGCTTACGATTCGGTGCTCAGCCGAAGCGCGTGACGACAAACCGGCCAGAGAGTTGCCCTGCCGCGCGGCGCGAGATACCTTCATGGGAGATGATCCGCGCGGAGGTCCGGCTTTGCAGCCTGATCGACTTATCTACTTTCTCGGGGTGATGCCACCAATGAGATTGCATCGGAGCTTGATCGTGTCCGCTGCCACGGCCGCGGTGTGTACCTGCATCGGCCTTGGGCTATCGCCGAGCGCAAGCCCAGGAAAAGACCGAACGGCCGACGCTCGGCACGATCGAGCGGCTGGATCCTCGGTTCGATCGACTCGTACCGGCCGGCACGCGGGTCGAGCGGATCGCCGAGGGCTTCGACTGGTCCGAGGGCCCGGTCTGGGACAAGGGCCACGGACGCCTGCTGTTCTCGGACGTGCCGATGAACACCGTCTTCCAGTGGCAGGACGGCAAGGGTGTGAGCGTCTTCCTCAAGCCGAGCGGCTATACTGGCTCGACCCCGCGCGGCGGCGAGCCGGGCTCGAATGGCCTGGTGATGGACGGGAAGGGCCGGCTGGTCCTCTGCCAGCACGGCGATCGTCGCGTCGCGCGTCTGGAATCCGACGCGTTCACCACCATCGCCGACAGGTACATGGGGAAGCGATTCAACAGCCCCAATGACGGCGTGTTCAAGTCGAATGGCGACCTCTACTTCACCGACCCGCCCTACGGCCTGCTGGGGCTGAACAAGGACCCGTCCAAGGAGCTGGACTTCAACGGCGTCTACCGGATCTCGGCGGTAGACGGCTCGGTCACGCTGTTGACGAAGGCGATGACCTTTCCCAACGGTATCGCGCTCTCGCCCGACGAGAAGACGCTATACGTGGCCAACTCCGACCCCGCCAAGGCGATCTGGATGGCATTCCCGGTCAAAGATGACGGCACGATCGGCCCCGGCCGCGTCTTCGCCGACGCGACCAGCTCGGTATCCGCGAGGAAGAAGGGACTGCCGGACGGCATGAAGGTCGACGCGTCGGGCAATCTGTTCGCGACGGGGCCCGGCGGCGTGCTGGTCTTTGCACCCGACGGCACCCATCTCGGAACTTTCGCCACCGGCGAGGCGACCGCCAACTGCGGCTGGGGCGAGGATGGCTCCGTCCTGTATATCACGGCCGACATGTACATCGGCCGGGTTCGCCTCACGACCAAGGGACTCGGCTTCTGAGAGGCTGTGAATCAATCAATTCCAGATACCGGATTGCGAATTACCCATGAATTTGAAGCCCGAATAATCGAGGGCTTCGAATGCGCAATCCGGAATCCGCGATCTGTTATCAGACTCCTTCACAAGCTCTGAGTTATCGGCTGTCGACCCCGAACCCCGTGAGGAACTCCGATCATGGCCGCGGAACAACCGAAGGTCTACAGCGACGATGAGATCCCGGACAGGATCCAGGCCGAGGGCCTCGACGCGTGGTATCTCGAAGACGGCTGGCTGCGTCGCAAGTACAACACCGATGGCTGGCCTACGACTCTGATGCTCGTCAACGCCATCGGCTACCTCTGCGAGGCGGCCTGGCACCACGCCGACCTCTCGGTCACCTGGGGCAAGGTCTGGGTCAAGCTGAAGACGCACTCCGCGGGAGGGATCACCGACAAGGATTTCGCGATGGCGCGCAAGATCGAGGAAGTCGTACTCTGGCGGCCCGAGCCGGGAGGGCCCCTTGAGGGAACGCCTAACAAGTTCGTTCAGGGCAAGAAATGAATGTGCCGGAAATGTACGCTCTCGTCGAGACGAGCCAGTTCGCTGGCGAGCCGCGATCGACGGAGGACGGGCGAGTATAATATTACGGAGGATTAGGAGCGGGCCTGGAGAAGCCTCCTCGTCAGGACTCGCGTCGATTCCCGGGGCTCCGAACCTTTTCAGAGTCAGGAGCGATTCATGGCAACGCCTAATGTCCAACACGGCGAAGACTCGACCCACGACGGACTGATTGATGAACTCGGCCCGATCCCGTGCTTTCCTCCGCGTCAGTTGGATGCGCACGGCCGATTGATCCCGCTCTCGGCCGAGGAGCGGAAAGTCGCGATCCGAGGCCGCGATCCGGCGCTTAGGGCGATTGAGAAGCTGCCCGATGACGACCCGATCGGGATCGAAGCCGAGTTCATGCGCGGGATTGATGAGAACCGCCCTGAAGGTCGGAAGATCTTCGAAGGATTGGGCCTCTATTGATGGCCCGACTGGTCTTGCTCGATTCGGGACCACTCGGGTTGGCTTGTTCGCGCCGGGGCATTCCTCTGGTCGACCAGTGCCGCGATTGGTTCCGGGCGCTCGAAACGGCCGGAGCGGAGATACTCATCCCCTCGATTTGCGATTACGAGGTGCGGCGTGAGCTCATCCGCGTGCGAGCCATCACGAAGATCCACAATCTCGATGTCTTACGCACACGGTTCAACTACATCGACGTGAACCAAGCCGTGTGGGACCGAGCGGCGGAATACTGGGCGTTGGTCCGTAAAGCCGGTCTTCCGACGGCCGGCAAATCGGAGCTCGACGGGGATGCCATACTCGCCGGAATGGCAGACACCGCGGGCCAGCCTGGCGATACCGTCACCATCGCCACGAACAATGTCCGGCACTTCACTCGTTTTCCTGGTATCGACGCCCGTGACTGGTTAACGATCTCTTGAGGAACGTGTCCGGCGGTCAGCCCAGGGTACGTCCCAGCTCCAGGACTTCCTCGGCGTCGAAGACCTTGTCGTTGGACGTGAACAGGGCCTGGATCGCTTTCTTGTGGATCTTCATCTTGGTGCCGCCGACACCCAGGGCACCCCAGGCGCGGGCGGTCCCGCGCTCGGCGTCCTTGTCGCCGGCCTCGACGCCCTCGATGCCGAGGGGCGGCACGGCGTTCAGGTCGATCAAGACCTTGAGCTCCGGGAGTGTCTTCCAGACCGCGGCGGGCAGGATCGTGACCCCAGCGGCCCCCGCGCTGATGACGACCGACTGGCCCCGGAGCGATCGGGCCAGGTCGGCGGAATCCCCCGTCGCGAAAGGGGTCACCTCTCGACCGGTGGCCTGGAGGAGGGTTTGGGCTAGCTCCCCGGCACGGTCGAGGCTGCGCGATCCGACGGAGACCTTGGCGCCGAGGCGGGCCAGGAGCCGGGCGGCGCGATGGCCGACCGGCCCGGTCGCGGCCAGGACGGCCACGGACACCCCCGCGAGCGAGCCCCCTACACCCTTCAAGGCGGCCAGGACGGCCGCGGCCGCCGTCGTGTTGGCGCCGTTGGCGTCGAACAGTACGGAGACCCGGAACGGCCCGAAGAAGGTCTTCTTCACCGTGTCGAGGATCGCCTCGCCCGCCGACACGTTCGACCCGCCGATGAAGATCGCCGTCGCGTGGAGGTCGGCCGGACCTCGGGTGAAGAGGGCGCCGTAGACCAGGTCCCGGACGTTCGCCGGCGTGACGCCGCCGTGTCGGAACAGGTGGTCGGCGCCCGCGTTGACGGCCACCACGGCGTCGAATACGCTCGGCTGCAAGTCGCTATCGAGCTGGATCAGGATGTTCGACTTCATGGTGCCCATCGTGGCCATCCGCCTCTCATCCGAGCGGATTGCAGATCTCGAATCCCGAATTGCGGAGTCATGAGCCCCTGACGTATGAGGCTGTTTTTCTGATTCGCAATCTGGAATACGTAATCTGGAATCGGTTGATTCGCGGACCTCAGCCCGCGAAGGGGTGCTTGACCGTGTCCTTCTGAGCGGTGATCTCGGCCGCGGTGGGACTGCTCTTCATGGCGCGCTGGATCGAGAGCTTGGTGGCCTCGTAGTTGAACTTGAGGATCTTGGCGTTGTCCTCGGCCTCGGGATGGATGAAGACGCCGCAGACGATCACCAGGTCGTCGGCCTGATCGGCGGGGATTGTGCCGTCCGCGACGCAATCGGCGACGGCCTTGGCGACCGCATACTGCGCCGGGCCGAACATCTGCACGGCCTGCTTCATGCCCTTGATCGTCACTTTCGTGATCATGACCGTGGCCGGCTTGGCGATCAGGTTGGGCGTGAGCACGGCCAGCAGGTTGGTGTGGCCGTGCGACTGATTGACCAGCGCGGTGGCGAAGGCGGTCCCGACCGGCCCCGTCTTGTCGCCGATGAGCAGGTCGATGTGGGCGATCTCGTTGCCCTCGCCGACGAGGGCCTCGCCGATATTCATGAGGATGCTGCTGGCCATTGCGGTTTCTCCGTGGTTGGGGCGATCTGGTGGGGGCATATCCCGGACGCTGTTGACCCGAAGCTGGGCATTCGCCAGCCGCGGCGCCGCGATCTTTTATTCGCGTTTTGGACCCGAATCATACGACTTTCCAGTGGGTCCGGGCAACCCCACGCTCCTCGAGCTTGATCTCGGCGGAGGGCTCTCCGATAAATCTCGGTTGTCTTCATCCGACCGAGGTGGTTCAATATCCTTTCAACAGACCGGTAGGTACGTTCGTGATCTCGACCCTATGGGCCGAGTGCTTGATTGATGTCCTGATTGGTTTTTCCTGGAGACCGACGATGCGAACATTGTTGCAGCTTGCGGCGGTTGGCTTGATCTTCTCGTGCGTGGGCGTTTCGAGGGCCGACGACGCCAAGAAGGACGAGAAGAAGACGTTCAAGGGTGAAGGTATGTGCGCCAAGTGCGCCCTCGCCGAGAAGGACGAGTGTCAGAACGTCGTCATCGTGACGACGGATGGGAAGAAGAAGACGTACTACATCGTCCACGACAAGATTGCCAAGGATGCCCACTCGAAGATTGGCTTCTGCGGCGCCAGCAAGGACAAGCCGGCCAAGGTGAAGATCACCGGCACCTTCAAGGAAGAGGATGGCAAGCTCATCTTCACCGCCGAGAAGATCGAGAAGGACGAGAGCTGATCGAAGCTCTTCGGGTCAACGACAGCTACGATGTCCTGATCCTGGGCGTGAGCACTCGCGCCGCCGCGTTTTCCGCGATGCGGTGCGGGCTCCGCCCACGTTGCGTCAACGCGTTCGCCGATCGCGATCTGGCCGCGGTCTGCCCGGTCGAACGGGTTGATTGGAAGGGTGCCGCTCCGGGTTTCCTCGCCGCGTCCGAATCGCTCCCGCCTTCTCCGTGGTTCTACACGGGCGGACTTGAGAACGACTCCGACCTCGTCGAACGGATCTCCCGACGGCATCATCTCTGGGGCGTCGGGGCCGAGGTCTTGCGAGCGGTCCGCGACCCTATCGCGGTCGGGCGGATCTTGAACCAGGTGGGAATACCCTCGCCCGAGGTGCGGCGGGATCCGACGGGCCTCCCCACTGATGGGAGCTGGCTCGTCAAGCCGATCGCCTCCGGGGGCGGACGCGGCATCGAACGCCTCACGGATCGATCGATTCCGAGGTCGTCGCCGTGCTATTTCCAGCGGTTCGTGGACGGACCGAGCTTCTCGGCCGCGTTCATCGCACAGTCTGGCGAGGCTCGCTTGATCGGGATCACCCGGCAGTGGGTCGGTATCGCGGGTTCGCCGTTCGCCTATCGGGGGAGTATCGGCCCGTGTCCGATCGCCGCGGAGCTGGACGGATCGCTGAAGTCTCTGGGAAACCGGCTGGCATCCGGGTTCGACCTCGTCGGCTGGTTCGGGGTCGACTATGTCCTGTGCGACGGGGTCCCTTGGCCTGTCGAGATCAATCCGCGATTCACGGCCTCGATCGAGATCCACGAGCTGGCCACGGATCGAAGTTTGATGAATGAGCATCGGAGGGCCTGCGAGGGGACCTCGAATCAGGGACCTGGTCTCGTAGGCGTCGGTCCCGGCTGGATTCGGGTGATTGCCAAGCGAATCCTCTACGCGGCGCGAGGACAGGTCATGCCGGAGGTCGGCGCGGCCGAGCTCACGAGCGATCCCTTCACGGTGCCTTCGATCGCCGACGTGCCGGCCGCCGGGACTCGCATCGAGCCCGGCGAGCCCGTGATGACGGTGTTCGCCACGGGGAGTGACACGTCGGCCTGCCTCGAACGATTGAATCAAGTCGAGCGAACCTGGCACGAGCGCCTCGGATTCCTCGCGGGCGACGTTATGATGGACACGTCCTGATCGATGGCGCGACGTCGAGGTGAGGATGCACTTGCTGTGGATCGACTACCTGATGATCGTATTCCCGGGATTCCTGGTGACGATCTGGGCCCACCTCCGAATCGCTCGGGCCTTTACCGCGGGAACGGGAATCGCGTCCGCGTCGGGGCTTTCCGGTGCCGAGACGGCCGCGATTATCATGGAAGCCGGCAACGTGGACGATGTGGCGATCGTGCCGGTCTCGGGCGAGCTGGGTAACTACTATGATGCGGCCCGTCGTACATTGAGATTGTCCCCGAAGATCTTCGAAGGTCGATCATCGACGGCCGTGGCGGTGGCGGCTCACGAGGCCGGACATGCGATCCAGCACGCGAAGGGCTATCCCGGCCTGATCGTCCGCAATGCGGTCGTTCCCTGGACCGTCCTCGGCTGTCAGATCTGCTGGATCCTGCTGGCGGCGGGATTCTGGCTGGGCATGATGCGATTAATCGTGCTCGCGATCGGGCTCTTCTGGCTTCACTTGCTCGTCCAGCTTGCGAATCTGCCCGTGGAGCTCGACGCCAGTCGGAGGGCGGCGGGAAATCCTACGCTCCACGGGTTCCACCGATGACGAGGAACGGGTTGCACGCGTCGCGAACGCAGCCGCCTGGACTCACGTCGCGGCAGTGCTCTGGGGACGGTCATGTCGAGGCTTCTCGCCGAAGACCACGGGGTGACCACGCACTCACGTGCGTGGTCACGGGCTTCGATCTCACCCTGTCTGGTGGCGTTGTGCGAGACGTGTCGTAATGCCTGGTCTGTCCGCTCGGCTCGGCCTGAATTACAGGCTTTTCAAGTAAGCGACCAGGTCGTCGAGCTCCTTCTCGGACAGCTCGCCATGCCCGGTCACGCTCTCGGCGCTGTGGGCTTCCTCGAGGGCGTCTCGGAGGGCCTTGGAGCGGCCGTCGTGGAGGTACGGGTCCTTATCATAGGTGCCGCGGAGCGAGGGCGGGTTGTATCCGCGATAGGCATCATCGCTCTCTTCGAGTCCGACGATGTGGATCTTGCCGTCGGTGAACTCGGGGCCGCCGTGGCAGTCGGCACACCCGGCCTTCTGGGAACGGAAGACCGCCTCGCCGCGGCGCGCGGCCGGGGTGAGCGTGCCGTCGGCCTGCCGGAAGGGATTCCTGGGATAGTCGAGCGTGTCGAGGAACGCCACCAGCGACTTGACGTCGCCGGCAGAGGGCTTCGGGCCTTGCATGCTCTTGGTGAAGGACTCGACCATCGCGTCGTCGAGGCTGGTCTGCCAGCCGTGCCAGGTCCAGGGCCGGGTCTGGGTGACGCGTCTCAGGGTGGGGACTTTCTTCCGGCTCCGGAGGTGGAAGGTGCTATTGTCCTGCCGTCCGTCGTTGAGCGTGTCGAAATCCAGGCCGTTGGTGTGGCCGTCGCTGTGGCACGTGTTGCAACTGTACCACTGATTGAAAGAGCGGCGGGCGTCGTGGAACACGATCTCGCCGCGACGGGCCAGCGAGAGCGTCCTGGGGCCGCCCAGGGGGATGGTCCGGATCAGCTTCGCCGATTCCGCGTCCACGATCTGGACGGCGTCTTCGAGGTAATTGGCCACATAGAGGGTCTTGTTGTCGGGGGCGAAGGCCAGCTCGGTGGGCCGGCCGCCGAGTTCCACGCGACGGTATCGGCCGTCGTTCTTGAGCAACTCGGCCGGGATCAGGTCGCGGGAACGACCCTCCTGCCAGGGGAGCCGCTTGCGGTCGGTCCGGAAGATCATGACCTCGTGTGTCCCGCCGCAACTGACGGCCAGGAGCTTCTGGTCCGGAGTGATCGCCACCCCGTGGGCGTCGCCGGCGGCCTTGCCCTGCGGGTCGAGCGAGAGCGTGAAGTATGAGGGCGCCTTGCCGGCCAGGTCGATCCGGGTCAGACGCTGGCCGAGGACCCAGCCCAGGTCGATGTTATTCTTGGTCGTGGGAAACTTGCGATTCCTCATGTTGGCGAGGTAGCCCGACTTGCCATCCGAGCTGATCGTGACCTGCCGGAGGTTGTCGCCGTCGATCGGGAGGTTCTGGAGCACCTTCCAGGTCTTCGTGTCGATGATCGAGACGTCCTGGGACCGGGCATTGCCGACGAGGAGCCGCGACCCGTCGGGAGATAGTGCGATCCCGCGCGGCTCGCGGCCGACGGTCAATCGGCCACTGACCTTCCGGCCATTCAGGTCCAGGCGGACGACCTCGTTCGCGGCCCCCAGGGCCACGAAGGCCGTCGAGCCGTCGGCCGTGATCGCGACGCCCCGCGGCTCGGGCCCGACCTCGATGCGGCCGGCCACGGTGATCGTGTCGTCCTTCAGATCGAGGATGGCGACGTCGTAGCCGTACCAGTGGGTCACGACGCCTCGACGGCCGTCTCGCGACAGGGCCACGCCCGCCGGCTTCTCGCCCGTCCTGATCTCGCGGAGCACACGCCCGGACTTGGTGTCGACCAGCGAGACGGTATCGGCGGTCTGGTTGGCGGTCAGGAGCCGGGTGCCGTCGTTCGACAGGGCCAGCGCGATCGGCGAGCGATGCGGCTCGTCGGGCGCCGGGGCCTTCGGCGAGGGGCCCGGGTCCGGCGTATCTCCGCCCCGGACCAGCGTCCAGGGCGCGAGGGCCGCCAGGGTCGAGCCGAGAATGATCCCCAGGGTGATGACCACCCGAGACGGCAATCGTCTGTCAATCATGGGAGGGCGCTCCAGGCGGTCGGCGAGTCGCTCGGAGGACTCGGGGGCGGATCTGCGCCGGCTCCGTCGGCCGGCGCGGCGGGAATCACATCCGGTCTACCACATCGATTCCAAGCAGGTTGAGGCCAAATTTCAAGATCCTGGCGGTCAGGTCGCACAATGCGAGCCGACTGTCGCGGCGATCGGCCGACTCCGCCTTGAGCACCGGGCATTCCTGGTAGAACGTGCTGAAGGCGTTGGCCAGATCGAAGAGGTAATCCGTCAGGATGTTCGGCTTCAACTCCGAATAGGCCAGCTCCAAGACCTCGGGAAGGCGGAGCAGCCGCACGCCCAATGCCCTCTCGGCGGGATGACTCAGTGCGATTGTCGGGCGTTGTTGCCGGATCCTCTCGGGCGCGGTCTCTCCCTTGCGGAAAATGCTCTGGATGCGCGCGTAGGCGTATTGCAGATACGTCCCCGTGTTCCCGTTCATTGCCATCATCTTCTGCCAGTCGAAGACGTAGTCGCTGATCCGGTTCTGCGACAGATCGGCGTACTTGATGGCTCCCATTCCCACGACGACAGCCACCTGCTCGCGCTCCACGGGATCCAGCTCGGGGCTATTCTCATTGACGACCTTGAGCGCCTCGGCGATCGCCTCGTCCAGGAGCGACTCCAGGCCGACGACATCGCCTTCGCGCGTCTTGAAGGGGCGGCGATCCTGGCCAAGTATGGTACCGAAGGCCACGTGCTCCAGGTCGATCGCGTCGTACCCCCACTTTCGGGCGACCTCGAAGAGCTGCTTGAAATGGTCGCCCTGACGGTGGTCGACCACGTAAAGGACCTGGTCCGGGTGCCAGGTCTGTACGCGGTACTGGATCGTGGCCAGGTCGGTGGTCGCATAAGTGAAGGCCCCGTCCGTCTTGCGGACGATGAACGGGGCTTCGGTCTGCTCGACGTGGACGACGATCGCCCCATCGCTCTCGACGGCGAGTCCCTTCTCCCGGAGATCCGCGACGACCGACGCGAGCTGCGGGTCGTAGAAGCTCTCACCGAGCTGGACGTCGAATCGGATGCCGAGCCGGTCGTACATCGCCTGGATCGCCCCGAGGCAGTGGGGCATGAACTGGTCCCAGAGGGCGCGGTTCTCCGCGTCGCCGGCATGGAGCTTGGCCGTTTCGCCACGCGCGGCATCCTCGACCGATGAATCGCGGGCCTTGATCCGGTCCTGAACCAGTCGATAGAGCCGGGCCAGCTCGCCGACGGGATCGATCGCGTATCGGTCCTCGTCGCGGGCGTTCTTCCAGCCCCAGAGGATCATGCCGAACTGCGAGCCCCAGTCGCCGAGGTGGTTGTCCCGGACGACCTGGTGCCCGTTAGCCGCGATGATCCGCGCCAGGCTGTCGCCGATGACCGTCGAGCGGAGGTGTCCGACGTGCATCGGCTTGGCGACGTTGGGCGACGAGAAGTCGATCACCACCGTCTTGACCCGATCCGGCGGGTTCAGGCCGAGATGCTCGTCGACGAGGAGGTCGCCCAGGCATGCGGCGACCCATTCCTCGTTCAGGCGGATATTGAGGAAGCCGGGTCCGGCGATTTCGGGCGGGCCTGCCATCGGCATCAGATCCAAGGTGCTTGCCAGCTCCTGGGCGAGGTCGCGAGGCTTGCGACCCATCGCCTTGGCGAGCGTCATGCAGCCGTTGGCCTGATAATCGCCGAACTTGGGATCGGTCGCCGGACGGACCGCCTTCTCGAAGGCCGCCCGATCGGCGCCCTCCGGCAATGCCGAGCCGAAGATCGTCCTCAAGCGATTGAGTACGTTCATCGGTCGGGCTCACCCGAATTCTCGCCGGGGATTTCCCGGACGGATCTCGAAGGCGCTTCGGAACCCGCCGCTTGCCAGTCGAGTTGGGGGGCATCGCCCCAGATCTCTTCGAGCGCGTAGTATGACCGGTCATCGGCCGAGAAGATGTGGACGACGAAGTCGCCGTAGTCGATCAAGGTCCATCGGCCTTCCTCGGACTCTTCGAGCCCGAGCTTGGCCTCGCCGAGCTTCTTCATCTCGTGGTCGATCTCGCTGGCGATGGAGTGGCTCAACCGCCGCGAGACGGCCGTGACGATCACGAAGAAGTTGACGATCGCGGTGGCCTTCCGCAAATCGAGCAGGAGGATATCCTTGCCGCGATTGTCGTCGGCGATCCGGGCGCAGATGCGAGCATGTTCGAGGGCCACGCCGGCCCGGCTCGGCTCGCGGCGGTCGGTCGCGTGATGGGGGACATCGTCCTGACTGGAATGCGTCCCGCGGGTCCGCAAGGACCTCGCGCGGCGATCGGTGATGGATTCGGTGTTGGGTACGCTGTTCGTCGTGTTTGGTTCTACCATTCCACTCTTCCGCTCAGTCGGGGTCGATCGCGGGATCGAACCCTGGACTGCACCTCCTGGGACTCGGGACCAGGACAGACCACCCGCCGGTCAAGACACCCTCTCCGGGCGAATGGTTCAGATCTAAGTCTAACCGGGCGATCCCCCTCTGCCTATCGGGGTCTTCGGCTCGGCTGGTCGCGATCCGCTACGAATCGCCCTTCGGCTGGCGCCTGCATACGACCTGGAGCGCTCTGCGATTGGGTGAGGATCGCCGGACGGAGCCGGCTCCTACAAGAGACCGGCCAGGGACATCCTTGTATGAGGGGGCTCTGTCCCCCGACCGTTTGCAGCCCAATCGTGAGGCGACCTAGCCGACCGGGAGGGTCGCGAACAGCTCGCCGAGGCTGGCCTCGTAATTCTTCCAGCGGGCGACGGATCGCGTATAAACCGGCTGGCGGACCTGGGTGACGCTGGCGGTGCGGATCGGCCGCTCGTTGCGGTGGAACTCCAGGCAGGCGGGTTCCCACTCCAGCCCGCAGGCCGCGATCAGGCGACGCGCCACCGCCTCGGTGTCGGCCACCGTCTCCTCGTAGTCGACGTGGTGGATCGTCGAGGGCAGGACGGCCTGCCAGTGCTCCATCAACCGCCGGTACTGCTGGAACCGCGAGGCGATGTGCTCGGGGTCGTTGGCCCATCGGATGCTGCGGAAGTCGGTCATCCAGCAGGAGACGGAGATGTCGCGGAGATCGCGGCGACAGTGGATGAACGTGGCGCGGGGGAAGACGGCCGACATCAGGCCGAGGTACATGTAATTGTCGGGCATCTTGTCGGCGACGCGGTCGGGCCGGTCGCCGGCCAGGGCGCGGAGCCGATCGAGGTGCTGCTCGGCCAGGCGTCGGTAGGCCGGCCGGTCGAGGTGCGGGATGCATTCCATCGGCGGCCCGGTCAGGCCGACCGCGGCCGGGATCGCCTCGAACGTCTGGCGGGCCACCCGCAGCTCGCCGGCGCCATGGAGCCGCGAGTGGCTGGCGAGGATCTGCTCGATGAGCGTCGTGCCCGATCGCGGCAGGCCGAAGACGAAGACCGGCCGTCGCGAGTCGTGGCCCGCGCCGGCGGCCCGCTCGAAGAACGCGGCGTCGAACGTCTTCAACAGCCCGGTCACGAACCGGTCGTGGTCGGCCGGCTGGTAGTCGCGGTGCCCCTTGGCCAGCGACCTGGTGATGGCGTTGGCCTCGCGGAGGCACTCGCCGGCGCGGGCGTGATCGCCGCGCGCGTCCAGGACGTGGCTGAGTCCGAACAGGAGCCGGGCGCGGGGCCTGGGCCAGGTCGGGGTCGGCCAGCCGTCGCTCGAGTGCGGCCAGGTCGTCGTCCGGCAGCTTGCCGCGGAGCAGGGTCGCCAGCCGGGCGTGCGGGATCGGGAAATTCGGCTGCAATTGCAGGGCCGAGCGGAAGGCCTCCTCGGCCTTGTCCATCTGGCCCTGCTCCTCGCTGATCCCGCCGATGTTCAGATGGGCCGCGGCCGAATCCGGCTGGATCCGCAGCGCCGTATCGTAATGCTCGCGGGCCTCGGCGTGCCGGCCCTCGTCCTGGAGCGCCCACCCCAGCGAGAGGTGGACCCCCGGCCGCTCCTCCTCCGACAGGATCAAGGCGCGTTCGAAGTGGGGGATGGCCTCGGCCGGATCCTCGCGCTCCACATAGAGCTCGGCCAGGAATTCCTCGAAGGTCGCGTTGGCCGGGTCGAGCTCGATGGCCCGCTTCAGCCAGGGCAAGGCGTCGTTGAGCTGGCCGTCGCGGACCAGGGTCAGGCCGAGGTGCGCCTGTGCCTGGGCCAGGTCGGGCTCGAGCCGCAGCGCCTCCAGGTACGATGACCTGGCCTCGACGTACCGCTCCATCGCACGAAGGGCATTGCCGAGGTTGTGATGCAGGGCCGCCATGTCCGGCTGGAGCCGGACGGCTTCCTCGCAGTGCGGCAGCGCCTCCTCGGGCTTGCCGCGGTCCAGGAGCATCTGGCCGAGGTTGGTCCGGGCCGGCGCGAAATTCGGGTCGAGCTCGACGGCCGTGCGGAAATGCTCCAGCGCCTCGTCGAACTGCCCGAGCTCCCGCAGCACGATGCCCAGGTTATTATGCGCCGTGGCGAAATCCGGCCGCAACTCCAGGGCCCGGCGGAACTTCTCGACCGACTCCTCTTTCTTCCCCAGCCCTTGCAGCGCCAGGCCGAGGTTGCACAGGGCCTCGGGGTAGTCCGGCCAGAGTCCCAGGGCCGCGCGGCAACACCCGGCCGCGCGCTCCAACTGGCCGGTCGCGCGATACGCCTCGGCCAGGTTGGCGTGGAAGGCCGGCACGTTCGGCCGGATCGCCACCGCCCGGCCGATCAGCTCGATCGCCTTGGCTTGATCCCCCTGCTGATGGTGGAGCACACCCAGCAGGTGCATCGCCACCGCGTTGTCTTTCTCCTGCGCCAAGATCTTCTGATATAACGCGGCGGCCTGGGGCAGACGGCCCGCCTGATGCATCTCGATGGCCGTCGTCAGAACGTCTTGCATGTCGCGGATATCCAAATAAAGGCAGCCTGGTTTTATTGCAGCAATGCAATCCAACTCAGGATAAGCGGATTGTCCGCATGTTTCCACTCCGAACGCGGGCGGATGGCTCGCGCGGACTGCGAGAAGTATACCATCATCGCGGACAGATCGGAGCTTTCCTCGGGTTCGAAATACATCATTGCTTTGCAGGTCGAATGGTGACGCTGAGGTCGAATCGCCCGAATCGCCAGCATCCGGGGACCTATCGGGGTTTGGGGTGGTGCGCGACACGTGGATTGCGAAGACCGAGGAGGCGGTCGATCACGATCCGCCACGGGCCAATCGCCACCCGCGATCCATGCGGAGTCTGGCAACCGGCGAGAAGAGGGATCGGTGGGGTGGTCTGCGTGGTGTCACTCGGCGAGAGGTGTCCTCCTTTCGTCCCAGAACAGCGAACTTTCGGTTGTGCGGATACTCGATCTGGCAATCACCCACCTGTGTGAGACTGTTGCGATGAAATCGGGTGGTTCGTCCGGGTCCGAGCACGCCTCCACCGGCATTCCTGGATGACCTTTCATGATCCTGGGAGGGCGAGGCTCCGTCCGAGCGGGGCGGCTCGCCACGAGGTTCGCCCTCCCGGGATCGTGAAATCTGATTTAGGGGGGCGATCTCCGGGCGCCGACCCCTGCCGCCCGAAGACATCGAGGCCCGAAGTTGAGGGCTGAGTCGAACCCGGCTCCGCCAGCGGCCCCCGAACGCCTCGAGTGCCAGGACGATCCCTCGTCAATCAGCCCGATTTCCTCGCCACGCTCTCAACAACCGAGAGAACTCGCCGGATTCCGCGCTCGCTTCGACTCCTTTCCGCGCTCGTGGGAACGTCGCTCGGCTCCGGCCGGTTGTCCGTGAGGCACTCGTCCTCGCTCCAGGTTCGTACGAGGAGCCTCGATTTTCGAAGAACACCAAGGAATAATCTGATGAGCACACCGGGTTGCCAACTCGCCTTCCTAGCCCGCTTCTTGCGACGCTCCTTCGCGTTTGCATGCGTCGTTTTACTCCTGCCGGGATCTCCCGCAGATGCCGGCAGCACCGTCCTGCAATTCGCCCAGGTCTCTTCCTCCGATACCGTCACGGCGACCGACAATGGTTCGGGCACGACAACGCTCGCGACCACCGGCACGTCCAACGGCGGCCTCGGGGAGTCCATTTACGTCCAGATTACGAACTTCCTGGGCACGACCGAAACTAACTTGTATGCGTATGAGACATTCGTCGGCGTGACGAGCGTCGGTGCAGCGGGGACCGATCCGTTTTCCGGCGCCGTCGAGCAGAAGTTTTCGGGGACGATCGAGTTCACCTCCTTGGTGAACGGTGGAGGGAACAATTATCTGACGGCCGCGTTCTCGGCGTTAACCCTCTCTCCGATTCTCGGCGGACCTCCCGGAGGCGCCGCGGCGTATCTGAACGCGGCACAACCCCCTGATTCGCTGACTATGACATCCCAGTATGCCGGCTTGCTGCCCGCCACTGGGATGAGCGTCGGCTTCTCGAACGTCTCCCCCGCATTGTCCATCGCTGGCGACGGCAGCCTCGCCGGCTTCATCGCTCAGAACGCCGGCACTTTCAGCGCGACCATCGATCCCGTCCCCGAGCCCAGCACCCTCTTCATGGCGTCGGTTGCCGTCGTCATCGGCTCGCTCGTCCGCTGGAACAAACGGAGGAAAGATAGAGTGTAACCGGATCGGTGAGTCGCCATCGGCGCCGGGCGAGGGTCTCCTGATCCCGCCCGGGAGCCGGACCAAGGGCCTCCGGCTTCTCGAACTCGACAGGGCCGAGGTGAGTCTGCGAAGTCCGACACCGGGCCGCCCTGCCTGACTTCTAGAAACTGTCCGGCTCGTTCATCTGGGCCGTGTTGCGGATGAGCAATGACTTGAGTTGAGTCGGAGCGATCGAGTTCTCCAGGAACCGGACAGAGCCGTCGCCGAACAGGACGTTGAAGCCGTCCTTCTGATGATCGTGGTGGCTGCCGAGCCCGGTGAGGGGGACGCTCATGTCCAGTGAGAGGTCCTCGGGCTTGGTCCAGGGGACGCTGTGGCGGGACTCGCCCACCAGGATGGTATTGTTGAGCCCATCGATGAAGTCGAGGATCGGCACGGGCTTGAAGTCCGGGGTGAAGGCCGTGTCGTCACCGATCACGACCTGGTAGCCGGTCATGCCCGGCTTCAGGGAGAAGTCGCTGGGGCAGGAGTAGATGCCCGGCATCTCGCCGAGCAGGGAGAGGTTATGGGGGCTGTCCCAGGGCTCGTCGAGATGGAATCTCGCATAGAGGGAGCCCGATTCCAGGTACGGCAGGATGGCGACCCGCCAACTCAGGAGCGGTCGGCCGCCCTTGTTGGTGATCGCAGCCGGGAGCATCCTGCTATTCGCGTCAGAGTAGTTGTAGAAGGCGAGGCCGATCTGCTTGAGGTTGCTGAGGCACTGGGCCCGGCGTGGGGCCTCGCGGGCCTCGCGGGCCGGTATGATGAGCGCGACCGTTAAGAGGGAACCAATCATCCCGAAGGTGATCCCGCCGATCGCCAACAGCCTACCCTTCAACCGGCCCTTGCTCATGCGGATGTCGTTCAGGGCCGTCCACCCGAGGATGATCGCGGGCACCGCGCTGAAGCACACGAAGAAGAAGAGTGCGCCCAGCACGAGGCTCGCGACTGCCTTGCCGCTGGTGACCGACGGTTCCGCCTCCCACGGGATGACGTCCGCCTTCGGGCGCGGCGATGGCCCGGGCACGATGAACTCGCGACCGCAGTCCGGGCACCATCCGAGCCGGCCCGCGTTCGACTCCGGGGTCTCGAAGCTTCGCCCGCAATCGCACGTCACGGTAATGGACACGGGTTGGCTCCGGTCATTGCCATTATTGAATTTTCACAATAATTGATTCGATGTCGGCGAAGCCCGACTTGCGGAACGGCCGGGGCAAAGGTTGGGCGTGCCCTTTCTCGTCGATCGTGCGACTGCGGAACGTATACTCCCCGGGGGGCAGTCCGGGCAAGACGGCTGCCCAGTGGGCCTTCGTCAGGCGCATCGGCCATGCCCTCGGTACGCCCGCCGCGTCGAAGTTGTGAGTCCCGGGGAGAATCCTGCCCTCGCCGATTGCCTCCCATCGCCGGGGGATTCCCAGTAGCTCCGCGTCTCTCCAGGGAGCCTTGGCGAAGTACGGATCCCCCGCCGGCCTCGGCGACGCGTTCGACTCGATCGAGACCTGCACCTTCGTCAGTCCGGAGATGCCAACCTGAGCATACCCGGATACGGGAATCGGCTTGCCGGCCTGCACCTCGCGAGGGACTGTGAGCGGGGCCGCGAATGTTTTCATCGGGCTGTCAACGTCGTTATTCTGCTCGGCATACGTATCGTTTGCATGCGCCAGGTTTGTCAGGACGACATGCGTGAGCCATTTGATCGACTTGAACCCGTAAGCCTCGGGCACGACGATCCGCACGGGGCCGCCGCGTTCGGCGTCCAGCCATTGGCCGTTGAGCTTGTAGCAGACGATCACCGGCGGGAGATCGAACGGATCTTCGAGCACCCGGCCGATCGGCAGCGAGCTGCGGAACATCTGCTTCGGGTCGTCGTTGTGATAGCCGTAGTAGAAGACTCGACGGAGGTTGTCGCGGGGCTGGGCGAGCCAGACGAGCTCGCGTAGCGGCACGCCTTCCCAGAGGCCCATGCCCAGCGGACAGCCCAGGTTGAGGCATGTCATCAACTTGGGGAAGCTCACCGCGTGGGTCTTGCCCAGCTCGAGCAGTCCGGCGAAATCGAGCGCGGTGCCGTCGGCCTTCGTCAGCGGCTTGCGAAGCCGTGCGGGGTTGTCGGGATCCGAGAAGACTTCTAGCCGCCACGTCTCGCGGGTCAGGCCCACCGCGCGTTTCTTCGCGTCGGGCAAGCGATGAGGCAGGGGCGTGCCGCGAGAGACGTCGAAGAAATCCTCCTGCGATGTGAAATACGGATCCGGTTGGACTCCGGCTTTCGGCGGCTTGGATCGCCTGGCCTTCTCGGGCGCGACTGGCCGCGGCTCCTGCCCGCGCGCGGCCGCCATCGGGACGAGACTCAGCACGCCAGCTTGGAGGAAGAATCGCCGCGTCAGCCGCAAGTGTTCTTCGAGGAATCGGTCGTTGTCCATGGAATCGCCCTCGGGCCTGGCGGGATGGCGGATCGTTCGAGATCAGTGCGAGCAAATTCACGCCCAGGTCATTTTCTCATAAGTCGAGATGGGCCACAAGGCTGGGCGGCTCTCCATTTCCGACTGGAGCGAGGGATATGGAGGAGAAATCTCGTCGTTCCGAAAACACGTCGCATGGTCGGCCGCTCCGACTGACCTTCACAACCGCTCGTCCTCACCCGAGGTCGAAGGTCGAGGCGGTTGGAAGGCCGGTTGCCTTTGTGGTATACCAGGCTCGGCGATGAATCGCGACGCATGCGTCCGCGACGATGGTCCGACGGGCCTTTCGACCGGTTTCCGAGTGGGGAGTACGCGGGATGACCTCAGGTACGACGCGGCGTCATTTTCTGGAGATGACCGGTGCGGCGGTCGGGATGGCGGGACTGGGTGGCGGGGCGGCATCCGACTTGGGCGACGAGAGTGCGACGCAGCTGGCCCCAGGTGCTCGGCCGAGGGTCGCGGCGCTGGCCTCGGTCTATTACTACCTGTCGCATGGCTATCACATCGTCGGGCGGTTCCTCGACGGCTTCCCGGTCTATGACGGTCGGCCCGAGGCCCTCCACCGGCCGCCGTTCGAGATCGCCAGCCTGTACATCGAGCAGGCCCCGCCCGAGACCGACCTGGGTCGTCCCAAGGCGAAGCAACACGGGGTCCGCCTCAGCCCGACCATCGCCGACGCGCTGACGCTCGGCACGGGCAAGCTGGCCGTCGACGCCGTCCTGCTGATCGCCGAACACGGCGAGTATCCCTATAACGAGCGGCTCCAGAAGCTCTACCCGAGGGGGAAGTACTTCCGCGAGGTGCTCGATGTCTTCCGGGCCTCGGGGGGCGCGGTGCCCGTGTTCATCGACAAGCACCTCTCGTATAGCCGGGTCGAGGCGGCCGAGATGGTCAAGGCCGCGTCGGCCCAAGGCGTGCCCCTGATGGCCGGGTCGAGCCTCCCGGTGACCTGGCGACTGCCCGCGCTGGAGGTCCCGTTGGGCCGGAAGTTCCACGAGGTGGTCGTGGCCTCGCGGGGCGACCTGGAGATCTTCGGCTTCCACTCGCTGGAGACGCTCCAGTGCCTGGTCGAGCGTCGCGATCGGGCGGGCAAGCCGCAGGGGGTCGCGGCCGTGACTTGCCTGGAGGGCGACGCCGTCTGGGAGGCCGGCGACAAGGGGGTCTGGTCCTGGAAGCTCCTCGAGCACGCCCTGGGACGGAGCCACACCGTCAACGTGGGCGACATCCGGCAGAACACCCGCGACTACCGCCCGCCGGCCCCGCCGAAGGGGGACCTCCCGACCAAGTTCGCCCACCCCATCGCGTTCATCGTCGAGTACGTCAACGGCCTGCGAGCGACCGTACTGACCCTCAACGGCCATGTCAACGACACCACCATCGCGGCTCGGATCGACGACGGGGCAGGGGGCGAGTCCATCGTCTCAACGCTGATGTATCTGCCCGCGCCGCCCGGCGCCAGCTTCTTCAACCCGCTGGTCCTGAGGATCGAGGATTTCTTCCACACCAGGAAGTCCCCCTATCCGGTCGAGCGGACCCAGCTCACCGGCGGGATCCTCGACGTCGTCCACGAGAGCCGCTTCCGGGGTCACGTACGGATCGAGACACCCGAGCTGGCCGCGATCGACTACCGGGCGCCGGCCGATTCGGGGTTCATCCGGAGTCCCTTGACAAACCCGGGGCCGAACCGCTTCTGAGGGTACCCGACGCGCCGCCGGTCATTCCACGGCCAGCGCATATTGCTTGCGCCGGGAAGTATGGGGCTTGTAGGCACGTTTATCGATCTGGTAGCGGCGGAGCTTCTCGCTGATGCTGCGGCGGGAGAGCCCGCAGTGCTTGGCGCAGAGCTCGATTCGGCCCCGATAGGTCTCGAGGACGCGCTGGAGGTAGGCGTACTCGATCCGACGGGTGAACTCGGCGGTGATCTCCGGCAGCGGGCGTTGGTGGTCGAAGTCGAGCGTGAACGGCTCGTCGTGCCGCGCCACGATCTGAGGGGGCAGGTTGTCGGGCTCGATCACGGGCCCGGGGGTGGTGACCATCGCCTGCTCGATGACGTGCTCGAGCTCGCGGACGTTGCCGGGCCAGTCGTAGGAGAGCAGCCGCGAGATGGCCAGCCGCGAGACGGTCCGGGACGGCAGCCCGCGCTCTCGGAGCTTCTCGAGGAAATGGTCGACCAGCAGCGGGACGTCCTCGAGGCGCTCGCGCAGCGGGGGGAGCTCGACCGAGAAGACGTTGAGCCGATAGTAGAGGTCCTCGCGGAACCGGCCGGCGGCGACGGCCTCGGCGAGGTTGAGATTCGTCGCGGCGAGGACGCGGCAATCGGTCTCGACCGATTCGGTCCCGCCGACGCGCTCGAATCGCCCCTCCTGCAGGACGCGGAGGAGCTTGGCCTGCATGCCCAGCGGCAGCTCGCCGATCTCGTCGAGGAAGAGGGTCCCCCCCTTGGCCAGCTCGAACCGCCCCTTCCTCTGGCGGTCGGCGCCGGTGAAGGCGCCGCGCTCGTGGCCGAAGAGCTCGGTCTCCAGCAGGTGCTCGGGCAGGGCGGCACAGGTCACGGTCACAAGCGGACCCCGTCGGGTCACGTCGCTGAAGTGGATCGCCTGGGCCACCAGCTCCTTCCCCGTGCCCGTCTCGCCGGTAACGAGCACATTGCACGGCGACGACGCGACCCGCGCCACCCGGTCGAAGACCTCCGCCATCCGCGGACTTCGCCCTAGCAAGTTATGATATGCGTACTTCTTCCGCAGCCGGCCCCGCAGGTCGGCCACTTCGTCGATCAGCCGGCGATCCTCGAGCGCCTGGTTGACCACGACTTCCAGCCGGATCGTATCGATCGGCTTGAGGATCATGTCATAGGCGCCGAGCTTCATCGCCTCGACCGCCGCTTCGACCGTGGCATACCCGGTCATCACGATGACGGTCACCGGCATCTCCCGCTCGCGGATCTCCCGGATCAGCTCGAGCCCGCTGATGCCGGGCAGGCGCAAGTCGGTCAAGACCAGCGAACAGGGATTATCGACCAGCCATTCCAGGGCCGCCGTGCCATCCGGGGCTACCTTGATCTGCCGGTCGGGCGAGGCCAGGAATTGCGAGAGTTGCTGGCAAACGAGTTGGCTGTCGTCCACCACGAGGATGCGTCGATCCATGGCGCCCTCATCCATGTTGGGGTAGGTGGCCGGTATCCTGGTGCTCGGTCTTCGGTCGGTCGGCCAATGCCTACGAGTGTCGATTGCTCCGCGAGCCGAGTTCAGACCCTTGGTCGTAGCCTACGATCCTTCACCGGATTGTCAAGCAGGCTCATTTCGGGAATCTCGGGTGACCGTTGTCCGAGATGCGAAGATGGGAGGGCTATCCAAGAGAGGAGGATTCCAGGCTCAGGTCTCGGGCGGCGCCTTCGAGCGTGAGCTTGAGGCCGTTTCGGATGATCCCGCGTAATCCCAGGATTGGGAGCCTGGCGGGATTGGCCACGATCGGTGGATAGGCGGCGATGCCTTCCTTGACCTCGAGCAGAAATGCGGGGGCGACATTCGGCTCGATTGTCCCCTCTCGATTCGGATGAATCCAAAGGTTTGCGGCAAGGAGCGGTATGATGGAACCACCGACCTCGATCTGTCCCGTCCTCGGCAGTGCGAGCGATGACCATCGCTCCAACTGTGCTCGCCGGATCGCGAAGTTGTAATTATGTCCGGTATCCAACACCACGGGAAGCCGAGGCGAATCATGGGGCAGCTCGCGGATGTTCTTGGCCGTGATGCTGACGAAGACGATGATCTGATAGGGCTTGACCACATCCTCGCCGTCCGGTGTGGAGACCTTCCAGACCTGTTCCGAGATCGGCAGCCGGTCGATCACTTTCATGACAACCAAGCGGACGGGAAATCCACCTCCTCAGCTTCAACGATGAGGAATGTATCGTACTGATCCCTCGTTAGCCCGATTCTCACGGACTCCTGGATCAGGAGTTCCTCGCTGGGCGCGATTCCGACTCGTTCGTCGCCCTCATACATGACCCATTGACCTCGTAACGTCTCGTCTTTGAGCAGCTCGGGAAGATCTCGCAGGAAGGCGGAATGGGCGCGCCGGATTCCGTCCGGGACGTCAAACAACGGAATGTGGCTTTCTTGAGAAGGCGACCGCAATCGGCTATACGCGCCCTCCTCGAGTAAGACATAAGCGCGGTTATTCTCGGGATCTTCGAGTCGGACAGGCTGTCCGCAAGCCTCTTCGACGGCCTGGCGTTGTTCGTGAGTGATGGTCAGCATGGTCTTTACCTCCTTGAGCCCGATTATACCGAGTGTTCGCGAGAGGAAAACCCCCAGAGGCCCACGGCCGCATCACCGTCCGTTTCGGAGCTGGACCTCGAGGAACTCGTAGGCTTGAATGCGGATGGCGGCCGGGAAAGCGTGCTGGGCGTCGGGGTAGCCCGCGATCAGTCGGTCGGGAACGCCGAACAATTCATATACGGGCTTCGCGGCGGCGATGCAGGCCCGGACGCCTTCGACCTCGAAGTTGGCGTCGTGGAGCGGCGAGTTGGTGAAGAACGCCCGCGGGGCCAGGGCGGCGATCAGCTCGGGGAAGTCGAAGGGGACCCGGTGCAGGTCGAGCTGATAGGCCTCCTTCAGCCGGGGCATGTATCCCCCGTGCGACCAGCCGGCGATGTTCCCTTTGTAATACGACGGGAACGCATTGAAGCCACATGAGGATACCACGGCCCTGATCCGCGGTTTCGAAGAGCGCCGTGAAGATGGCATTGTGCCCGCCGAGGGAGTGGCCGATCGCGCCGATCCGTCCCGGGTTGACCTCCTTCAGGCCCGCGAGAACATCCACGGCGCGGAGGTTGTTCCAGATGGCTTTCATCGTGGCGCTGGCATATCCAAGCCTGTAGACGTCGATCTTGTACTCGCCGAAGTTGGGGTAATCCGGGGCGATCGCGACGTAGCCGCGGCGGGCCAGCTCCTGGGCGTACCGCAGGTCGGGATTGCCGCCGAGGCCCACGGGCTCGTCCTTGCCGATCGCGACCGTCTGGTGGAGGCAGAGCACGGCCGGGCGGCTCGACTCCGCCGCTTCTGGTCCGTCGGGGATCAACAGCCAGGCCGGGACGCGGTCACCCGGCTCGGTGGCGAACGTGATCTTCTTGCGGACGAATCCGCGATCCTGATGCGTTGACATGACCTCCATCGCCAGCGGGACCCGGCGCTCGCCGTCGGGCAGGGGGCCGGCGACTTCCTGAAAATGGGCCAGGATGTGGGCTCGCCGGACGTCCCAGTCTCCTCGGCTACCGATCGGCGACTCGCGGCCGTCGCCGTCGCGGACCACCATCAGCCGCGTGTGGTCCGGGTAGGTTGGGGCGCGGGCCGGTCCGGATCGGCCGAGTTCCTGGCCGGCCAACGTCGCCCATCCGATCGCAAATACCAGGGTCACGATCATCGGGATGGATCCTCTCTCGCACGTGGGTGCGATCTTCGCGGCGGATCGGGCTTGAGTCGGTGATTGGTCCATTCTTTGCACAAGGAACCGGGCCTGGCCAGGCCCGAGGTCTACTTCCGCGGTTAGCGATGGGGCGCGGTCGAGTTCCGTCGTCAACGATTTGAGCCGGACGATCGGAAGTGCCGATGAAGACGGTCGAGGTCATTGTTCTTGTCGTTTGGCCTGGCGCAGACTTTGGCGAATTGACAACGTCCTGCGGTGCTTCCTGGTAAGAATTACAAGGGGATTCCAGCCGGCCGAAGGGAATTCGGTCGAAGTGACCTGGAATCCGGGACCTGCGATCTGGGATCCGGAATCGGACATCTGGAATCCGATAAGGTGCGAAAGGAGACACCCATGCGGAGTCTTCGGTGCTACGTGCCCGTTTTCTGCGGACTGATGGTCCTGGCGCCGGCGGCGGCCCAGGCCCAGTCGAATGCCTTGCCGGCCCCCACTCAGTTGCTCGCCTACCGCCCGACGCTCCCGGGTGTCGAATACGACATACCGCCCGACCAGAAGGCTATCGACGCCTGCAAAGTGGAGCTGGCCGTCGTGAAGGACAAGAGCGTGGGCTATGTGCTGCGCGACGGTCAGGGGAAGATGCTGCGCCGGTTTGTCGACACCGACGGCGGCAAGATGGACCAGTGGAGCTACTATCAGGACGGATTCGAGGTCTATCGGGATCGAGATCTGGACGGCGACCGGAGTGTGGATGAGGCGCGCTGGCTCAACGCCGGGGGCACGAGGATCGCGACGGTGTCGAAGGGCAAGATCACGGGCTGGAAGCAGATCTCGGCGGAGGAGGCCTCGAAGGTCTTCGTCCAGGGGCTGGTCCAGGCCCAGGCCAACGGCGACCTCACGCTGCTCGAGTCAGTCATGGCGACCCCGGTCGAGTTGCAGGCCGCGGGGCTGCCCAAGGACGTCACCGATCGGGTAGCCGCGGCGGCGGCGTCCCGCGCCGAGAAGGTCGATGTCCTCATGAAGGGGCTGGTCGGCTGGAATGCCCAGACCGTCTGGAGCCGGTTCGACGGGACGTTCCCCCACGCGATCCCCGCCGACCCGAGCAGTGGCCTGGAGAAGGACGTGACGCTCTACGAGAACGCCATGATCTTTCCCGGCCTGGCAGGCGGCCAGGGTAATGCCAGCGCCGCCCCGCCCCGGCTCGCCTTCCTCCAGATCCCCGACATGATCAAGCTGGGCGCGACCTGGAAGTTCATCGACCTGCCGGGCGCCATCGACCCGGACAAGCCGGTCGTGGCGGCGGTGAGCGGGGTCCGTGCAATGCTGTTCGACCGGGGGAATAACGTCCCGCCGCGTGACGAGGCGATGGACGCGGCCCTCAAGGCCCTGGTCGACTACGACACCAAGAACGCGCCCTTGCTCCAGGGCAGCAAGGCCGATGTCGCGAAGTACCACGTGGGCCGGATCCCCCGACTGCGGGCCGTGGTCAAGGCGGCCAAGACCGCCGACGAGCAGCTCAGCTATAACAAGCAGGTCGTCGATAGCCTGGTCGCGGCCTACCGCACCGAGCACTACCCCGACGGCCGGACGACGCTGGAGAAGCTCGTCGGCGCCGGCGGCAAGCTCGGCTCCTACGCGGCCTATAGCCTCATCGGCGCCGAGTTCGCCCTCAAGAACGGCCAGCCCGGCGCCAACGTCCTGGCCAGCCAGAAGGCGTGGATGAAGGACCTCGAGGATTTCCTCGAAAAGTTCCCCCAGGCGGATGAAGCTCCGGAGGTCCTGCTCCAGCTCGCCAACGCCAACGAGTTCAACGCCGAGGAGGAGCAGGCCCGCAAGCAATACGCCAAGGTGGTCAACTCCTACGCGGGCACCGACGCGGCCAAGAAGGCCGCCGGCTCGCTCCGCCGCCTCGACATCGTCGGCAAGTCGTGCATCATCAAGGGCACGGGCCTCCAGGGCGAGCCGATCGATACGGCAAAGTATCAGGGCAAGACGATCCTGGTCGTCTTCTGGGCCAGTTGGGCCACGCCGGTCAAGGAGACCCTGCCCGGACTGATCAAGGCACAGCAGAAGTATCAGGACCGCGGCCTCGAGATCATCGGCGTGAATCTCGACAACGAGCGGGAGGATGTCGATGCCTTCCTCAAGGCCAATCCGCTCGCCTGGCCCCAGATCTTCGAGGGGGGCGGCATGGAAACGCGCCTGGCGATCGAGTACGGGATCACCTCGGTGCCGACGATGTTCCTGATCGACGGCCAGGGCAAGGTGGTCAGCCGCAACCTCCGGACCTCCAGCGAGGTCAACGGCCAGCTCGAGAAGCTCCTGGCCGATCAGAAGCCGGCGGCCGGCGTGGCGCTCGAAGGACGCTGACCGCCCCTCGACAACCGATGCCATCGTATTCCGCGAAGACGAACGAGGCTCCGTCGGGGCGCCACCATGGGCCCGGGCGGAGCCTTGCCTCGTCAGGGGGGAAAATCCCGATACGTTCTGCGAACCGGATCACACCTGGAGGTGGGCCTCGAGGAACCAGAGGTTCTTGTCGAGGCTGCGCGAGACCTCGGTGAACACGTCGGCGGTGTCGGCATCTCCGGCGGTGGTGGCCAGGTCGATCCCGGCCCGGGTCGACTTGGCCAGGGCGGCGAAACGCTCGGCGAGCGCAGTGATGGCCTTGGGGCCGGGGAACGCGTCGGCCGGGTACTCGGGCAGCCGCGAGGCCGACGCCGACATCCGCGCCGTGCCGAGGGCCGTCCCGCCCAGGGCCGTCGCCCGCTCGGCGATCGTGTCCACCGAGTCTTCCACGTCCTCGGCCAGCTTGTCGAACAGCTCGTGCAACGCGATGAACTGCGGCCCCTTGACGTTCCAGTGCGCCTGCTTGATCTGACTGAACAGGTCGAAAGAGTCGGCCAGTTGCTGGTTGAGCAGGCCGATCATCTTCTCGCGTACCGGGGCGGGCAAGTCGATCCGCGTGGAAAAGGTCTGTGTACTCGCCATGGTGAGAACTCCCTTCGTCTTGACTGTTCGCCCGAGCTTGCATCTCCGGGTGGATCGTCCGACGCTCGGGCCCAAGAGCCCACGAATATACCATAGGCGAGGGGCTCGCGTCGTCAACGCAGCCCGGTTGGCGTCGAGCCCTCAAGCCATGGATAGTCCGGTACAAGTACCTGACATCTTGTTCTCAGCGTCGGTCCCGAAAGCCCTGGAGGGGCGGAATCGTATAGCTCGGGGCGTCAGCCCCGAGATGAGATCTGGCAGGGAGGAATATGCGGTTGCAGGGGAGTTCGGCTCCCGACTCGGGGCTGACGCCCCGAGCTTTACGATTCCGCCCGATCGGGGCGAGGAGAGATTCCGGGAGAGACTCTCAATAAAACCCACTCACCAGGAAATTGAAGTAGCGGGTTGACGGAGCCGAGCGATCGGCCGGTTTCGGCTCGGCTTGGACTCGTTGCTCCCTGACCTTGATGGCCCAAGGGCTGTCGGGCCATCGTTCGAGGATCTTGTCGAAATAGAAATCGGCCGAGGCGGTCTTGCTGGCGCGGTTGTAGTACATGCCCGAATGGAAGATCTTCTCCGCTTCTCCATCATGGATCGCGTCGAGGGTGTTCTTCTTCAGGACCTCCAGCTCCTTGATCAGCCGGTCGATGATGCGCCGTTGTTCCTGACGGTCGCTTGTTCGCTTACGCTTCAATTCCTCGATCTCGCGAAAGATCCGGTCGAGTGGGTCTTCCGGTCCCTTCGCGGGTTGACTCGGATTGGGACCGCGACGGAGGAAATCCTTGTCGATGTAGACGACTTCGACCTTGTGGGCGACGTGATTGAATGGGATCGGGTAGTCCGAAGTGTAGACCTCGTCGAAGTAGACCGTGCACTTGTAATGCTTGTGGACGAGCTGGCAAGGGCCTGCCAGCGGGTAGACTTTCACCGGCTCGGCCTTGTCGAGGATCTTCTCCATCACGATCCGGATATTGTTCCTCTGGACCTCATGGATCGGAGGATTGCCCTGGGAGCCCTTGGGTACCTTCGCCCAGACCTCGACCTCACTTGGCGGGTTGTCTGTCGAACCGGTGGTGTCGGATATTACCGGTACGTTGCCGTCGGGAATGACCACGGGCTGGGCGTGCGCCAAGGGTTTGGTCGGGCCGTCCGCGCGAGCGGATCCAGCCTGGGCATCCGGAAATGTCTTCATCACCCGGCGCACCTGATCGATGGCCTGTGACGTCTCCGACGTCGGTTGCTTGGCCGATCCACCATCCTTCGTGGTCGGGGCGGGCGGTGCCCCAGTCCCTACGATGAACCCGACGCTCGGCGACTCTTTGGCCGATGCGATAAGCTCTTCGAAGGTTACGTTGGGGAAAGGCTCGGTACGCTCCTTGAAGTCAGGACCCGCCGACATTGTCGATATGACGGGGAAAGCCACGAGAGGGGGTATCGACGGAAACACCGATCCGGGATCGGCCTTGGTGGTGTGGCCACCGAGACCGAGGGCCAGCAGCCAGGTCGGGGCGACGGCCAGGATCGCGGCCAGTCGCACGGGGATGGAGATGGGACTCATCGACTCCTCCTGAGGTTCGAGGATGCGGCGGACTCGGGCGAGCAGGATGCCGCCGTTGGCCGCCGGGGACAGGGAAAACGCGGGGGCTCGCAGGCCCTCCATCGTCGCGAGGGCACGGGCGTAGGCGATGCGATCGCAACAGGCGGCCACGGCGATGTCGTCGCAGCAGTGCTCGCGCTCGCGGCGGATCACCTGCGAGATCCACCATGTCGCCGGGTGGTAGAAGACCAGGGTCTCGACGAGGCACTGGAGGACGTTCACCAGGTAATCGTGCCGGCGGATGTGGGCCAGCTCGTGGGCCAGGATCGCCTCCATCTCGGGCGCGGTGAGCCCGGAGAGGGCGGCCACCGGCACGAGGATCGCGGGCCGGATCCAGCCGATCACCATGGGAACCTCGATCCGCGCCGATTCGAGCAAGATCACGGCACGACGCAATCTCATACGCTCCTTGATCCGATCGAGTCGATCGATCCAGGGGCCGGAGAGCGGTCGGGTGCCGCGTCGGATCCATCGTCGGACCTGAAACCAGCCGCCCAGCAGCCTCAGCGAGAGGATTCCGGCGCCGGCCATCCACAGCCCGACGACCGCCGGGAAGATCGGCCGCAACCGGTTGAACGAACCGGATCGCGATCGGGTGCGTTGTCAACGCGCTGTCGCGCCTGGCAAAGGTGGGTCTAGTTGCCGCAGTCGGGGCAGGGGCCACGGCGAGGGCGTCGGGACCCATCGAGGGGCTCGTCTCCGGCCATCGGAGGGACGCCGCCGGTAGGCCGACTAGCATCGCCATCGCGACGCAGGCGGCAAGGTACCGCGCCTGTGCCGGAGCCCGGCGGAGTCGCAACACCAGGCACAAGTCCATGGCGACGGCCGCCCCCTGCCAGAGCGAGTGAAGGAGCATCCAGCCGATCGCGTCGACCCAGGGCGAAGATGATGCGGAGGCGATCCCGATCACGATCCACCCCCTTCCGCTCCCAGGTCATCGATCAACCGTCGGATGGCGTCGAGCTCCTCGGGCGTGGCCCGCTTCGAGGCCAGCGCCTGCATCACCAATCTCTGCGCCGAGCCGCCGAAGGCCCGTTCCATCAGGTCGTCCACGAGCTGGCGCTGTGTCTCGTCCTCCCGGAACCGGGCATGATAGACGTGCGACCGCTGCGACTCGTCCCGGTCAACGAGTCCCTTCGCCGCCATGATCTGGAGCAGCTTCAAGGCCGTCGTGTAACCCGTCGGCTGCGAACGCTCCAGCGCCTCCTGCACCTGCCGGACCGTGCTCGGGCCTTGTCGCCAGAGCACGCCCAGGATCGCCAGCTCGGCGTCCGTCGGACGCGACCGATCTCGCTTCGCCATGATGAGGATCCCTCCGTTTCCGTCCGTGTCAACGCCCATCATACGAAAGGCCTCGTACTTGTCAACGAGACCTTTCGTAGGAGGCGATGTCTTACGTCCTCGGAGGTGGAGGGGGGCGACCGGCCGGGGTCGATTCATTCCGGCGCGTCGGGGCGACCTGGGAGCGTGAGATCGACCTCCCAGGCTTCGTCGGGGATCATCGCCGACCCGGAACCGTAGCCATCCTTGTCCATCGAGAGTCGGAACTGGCCCTTCGGCAGGCCCTTCAGTCGGAACAGGCCCAGGCGATCCGTGACGGCGAATCCCACGAACTTCTGGGGCAGGGGGGCGTTGCAATAGACCCTGAAGCCGGGGATGGGCAAGCCCTCCGGGTCGAAGATCCTTCCGCTCAGCGTCCGGACTTCCTCCCGCGCAGGGCGTTGCCCGCGCGGGCCTTCACGCGGACCCGGACCGGACATTCGAACACCTTGATGGGCCTCGGAGAGGGCCGGGGCTTCGCATTGGGGTTGTTCTCGAGTCGGACGGGCTCTGGGTCATGGTCGGCGGGGATGATCAAGATCTTCTCGTCGGACGGGATCAAGACCGTCGCCGGCCCTGGAGGGACGAAGAATTCAAAGCGGCCCTGGTCATCCGTGTAGGTCATCTGATTCACCGGGCCAAGTCGGAGATGAGGCGGACTGTGGCATTGGACAGGGATTCCGATCATCGGCGTGTTGTCGTACAGATAGATCGCGGTCCCGTGAAGACGGCGGCCCTCGATCAGCACCAGCTCGGCCCTGGCGTCCTCGCCGGCCTTGACGCGTACGCCTTCCACAGCCCGGGCTGTGAGACGCCGATTTGCGGGAAAGGTCTTGAGATGCAGGTCGTACACGCCGGGCGCACGGCCGCCGATCTGGAAATGGCCGTGCGCGTCGGAGGTCGCTTCGCCCCCTCCGCCGCCGAGGGGCACCTCGCCGGCGCCATGCTCGAGGGTACCGGCCATGACCTGCACGCCTTCCACCTGTCTTCCCGTGGTCGAGTCGATCACGGTCCCCTCGATGCCGCCGGCATCGAAGAGCGTGACCGGTGCGATGGTGTGGTCCTCGGCACCGCAATGGAACCATGGACCGACGTACCGGGGATGATAGGCGTCGAGAAGGCTGCCGCGCGTGTCCGCGGGCAGGGTGATGGCGAACCGGCCGGACTCGTCGGTGACGACCGGGTCGATCGTCGGGACCGTCCGATATCCGTTCATCTTCTGGTGTTCGATTTGATGCGCGCGGATCCGGACATCGCGGATTGGCTTGCCGCGGGAGTCCACGACCGATCCCTCGACCCGGTGATTCAGGGGGAGCAACATCATGGTGACCGGATGCTCTTCCGTCGCCGGCCACAGGTTTCCCTTGCTGTAACTGGCCCAGCCGAGTGTGCGATCGTCGGGGCGCACCTGGAACTCGATCCGGTTGTAGCGCGGATCGACGGGGATCCTGCACCGGCCGTCCACACCCGTCCGGAACCGACGGACTTCGGCAGTGGAGTCTCGATCGACGACCTCGATCTCGACGTTCGGCACGTCCCGGCCCTGGGCATCGACGACACGCACGGTAATCCGTTCGATCTGATTCGGAGGTACCGCGGGCTTGGCCGGTGTTTGGTCCTGCGCCTTTCTTCGCCGGAACTTCCGGCCCGGCCGATTTCGGTTCCTGGGTGACCAGCAGGCCCGCACCAGTCGTGGCAACGCCGGCGATCAACAGGGCCGAGATCATGATGATTCGTGTCATCTGAATGGTTCTCGAAGTGGTGAGGGCCCAGGAAAGTGCCGTGTCCGAGACAAGGCCGTCGGTCGATCGACCGGTGGCGAGCCGGAGCATCGCCCGGGCCGTATTATTCACGATCGCCGACGACATCACCGACGGTGCCGGGCTCCGGCCCGGCGAGTCGTCGGGGCCGAGGCCGCGGCGGATCAGCCGGACGAGCAGGCGCTTCCGGCCTCGCGCCAGCCGGCTCTTGACTGTCCCGACCGGCCAGCCCAGTTGGCGTGCGGCCGCCTCGCAGGTCTGGCCCTCCAGGTAGCAGGCGACAACCGCCGCCCGGTAGCGCTCTGGTAACCGGCCCAGCTCCTCGTGCAGGACCGCGGAGAGGTCGAGCGGACTCTGCTCCTCGGAAAAACGAACCGCCGCCATCGCCGCCACGCGGGCCTCATGCCTCCGACGACGGGCCATGGACGCGCGGGCGCGGGCCGAGACGCGCAGCGCGACGCCGTAGAGCCAGCTCCCGACCGATCCCCGGTTGCGGACGGCGGCGGCGCGGCGGACGAGGATCAGGAACGTGGCCTGGAAGGCGTCCTGGGCGTCGTGATCGTCGCGCAGGACCGAGTGGCAGACGCGGAGGACCATCGGCCCGTGCCGCTCGATCAGGACGGCGAACGCCCGTTCGGCGACCTCCTCGGGGCCTTCAGCGAACCGGCCCAGGAGTTCGGCGTCGGTCAAGCCGCCGATGCTGCCCGAGTCGAAGAGCACCTGGACATCCCGAAGGACGGTTTTGTATCGATTCCTCAGCACTGTTCCGATCTCCGCGACGGTTCGAGTTTCGACCGGTAGTGTCGCGACAGCGGCTGACGGATCCCACTTTTCTTGGATTCTACCTCCGTGAGCTCTGCAAACGCCCTGGTGGTGTGCCCATTGGACTCGTCGGCATGAAGTGAAACTGACGGCGGAGTGACCCATGCCCGGGATTCATCACTCCAACCGCTCCGAGAGGTCAAAGAGGGTGAATCCTGGTTGGCGCGGGACGTCGGGCGTGGGACGATGTCGTTAGGTTGACAGCACCATCCGGAGACGACATTCGAAGCGCGAGCCCTGGGACTCCCGGCGATGCCTTGCCCCGATTGCGGTCCACGGTGCGCGTCTCGATCTTCCTCGTGTTGACATCCGAGATCGTGAGGCCCAACCCATGCGACGTCCCCACTCCCGGCTGCGGACCCTGATGGTCGTCATCGCCTTCCTGGCCCTCATCCTGACGGTGCTCAGGCAGGCCGTGCTCCTACAGAGAGCGGCCGTGAGGGAGGAACTCTACCGGGCCCAGGCGGCACAGTACGAGGCTCGGGCTGCGGCGGCCCTGGCCCGCGCGGTGCAGAGCCAAGCTCTGGCTGACCAGGCGCTGGCTCGATATCGGGCGACCGTCGATCCGTCAGCGGAGCAGGACCCGAAGCGTTGAGGTGCCGATCGGCTCTTACGGATCGTCCCGACGCGATGACCATCGAGCATCGTGTCGATGGGACGCCGCCGAGGGGCGATCCCTCCAGGTTCACTTGCCCAGGGTCTTGAGGAACGCGCCGGCATCCTCGCGATGGGCGAAGGAGCCGGGCATGCCGATGGCGGATTGCAGGAGCTTGCGGGCGTCGTCGGTGTTCCCCTTGTCGGACAGGACTCGGGCCAGGTAGTAGGCGAACTCGGGCGTGGTCCGACCACCCTGGCCCTGGAGGACGGCCCGGAGGACCTGGTCGGCCTGTTCGAGGTGGCCCGAGCGGTAATGCGCCCAGCCGAGCGTGGTCACGATGTCATTGGCGCGGGGATTCTGCCGGGCGTTGGCCTCGGCGAGTTGCAGGCCGCGGGCGCGCTTCACCGGGTCGTCCTGCTCGACCAGGCTGAGGGCCAGCAGGTTGGCCACCCCGCTGTCGCCGGGCATGTCGCGGTGCAGCGCCTCGAAAATGGCCTCGGCGCCGGCGAGGTCGCGGAGGTGCCAGGCGATGAATCCTTTGAGCCGCCGGGCCTCCGGCGACTTGGGGTCGAGCTTCACGGCCTCGTCGGCCTCCGGGCGGGCGAGCGGGGCTCGCCCCATGTCCAGGAGCCATCCGCCGTAGGCGATGCGGACCCGGGCGCTGGTCGGCTCGAGCTTTTGCGCATAGTCGAACCACTCCTCGGCCTTCTTCGCGTCCCCCTTCTGGGAGAACAACCGGGCCATGGTGACGGCGGGCGGCTCCAGCGTCGGTGCGTCCTGCGCCGCCTGCTTCAGCGCGGTGAAGGCGTCATCGGTCTTGTCGAGCCGGAAGAGCACGCCGCCGAGCCGCTGTCGCGCCGGGCCGTTCTTGGGGTCCGTCGCGAGCCAGGCCTCGAGGAGCTCCCGGGCGGTCTTCCATCCCTCGCGGCCCTCGGCGACGGCGGCCAGTCCGGCGAGCGACTCGCGCTCGTAATTCTTCGTTTGCTCGGCGGTCCACTGGCCGGCGCCGATGAGTCCCCGCGCCTTCTCGAAGTTGAGCTGGGCGTCGCTCAGGCGGCCATCGCCCAGGGCCACCGTGCCGAGCGCGAGATAGACATCGGGGTGCTTCGGCGACTCGATGACGGCGCGTTCCATCGGCGCGACGACCGAGTGCGCCTGGCCGGCGCCCATCATCATCCTCGCCAGGATCAATGCGGCCGGCGGCCAATCCGGGTGCTTGGCAGCCAGCTCCCGGATCAGGGCGAGCGCCTCGTCGTTCCGCCCCTCGCGGATCTTCTTCAAGGCCGGTTCGAGCTCGTCGCTCGCCGGCACAGTCGCCTTGCTCAGCGGTTGCCCCGGAGTCACCGGTCCCGACCACGTCGCGGGAGTCGAGCATGCGACGCCGACGGCCATGATCACCAGGACGGACCATCCCGTGTGTGTCGGGCCAGAATGCATGTGCTGGTTCCTGAAGCGGCCCGCGGCCGCAACCGAGGGAATTCCGGATTTCGGATGACCAACTCTCGGGAGCACCCGAATTTGGGCTCTGTCATCGGGGATCGCAATGTTCGCGACGTTCGCACCGATCCTGCGGAGGTAGGATGCGGCGTGGGTGTCCGGGAGTTCCGGCCGGTTAATCGACTCCGGAGATTATAGCATCGGAGGCCGCGTTGTCGTCAGGCCACCGGGTTCCTCCGAACGCATGTTCGGGAAAGTCAGGCCCTGGAGTCTCCGTCGCCAGGCGATCGAGCCGACTTTCTGATAACATCGGGGAGGCACGGCGGGCCGGTTCGTCGTATGGGATCGGGCGGCGAAGGGGGACGTCCATGGGCGACGGCAAGCACTGTCCGGGCTGCGGCAAGGATATCGGCGCCTGGCCCATCTTCTCGGCAACGTTACCGAACCGGATTCGCTGCCCTCACTGCAAGTCGCGGCTCCGATACCGCAGGATCGCGGGCGTCATCACCATCGTCCTCCTCGGTCTGTGCGGGCTCATGGTCATCACGTTCATCCGGGTCTCGGCGCTCACGACGCCACGGCGGGGGCTGATCGGGGCCTCGGTTGTGCTCGTCTTCTGTATCCTCGCCGAGCTGGCGACGATCTGGTTCCTGCGGAATCGTCGCGAGCTGGAACTGGCCGATCGGCCTCGACCGGAATTTTCCGGCGAGACCTCCGGATCTGGCGACGACCAGCCCCGGTGACTGGACATCGGTGCTTCGACCGGGTAAAAGCCAGTAAGTCGGCGATCCGCCGATGCGACCGGACGCTCCGGATCGCAATCGGCCGACACGACGTACTCTCGACCGGGGGGACTGACCATGATCGACCCGATTTCCCGACGCTCGTTCAGCTCCCTGGCCGCGGGCGTCGTGCTCGGCGCCGCGACCGACCTCGCCGCGGCCGACGACAAGCCGAAGGCGAGCGTCCCGGAGGCGACGCGTCAGCCGATCGAGGCCCCCTTCGAACGCGACTATGCGCCGCCGAGCTTCAAGCCGTCGTGGAAGAAGCCGCAAATCAACCGCGTGCTCGTGCAGGATTTCGTCATCTACGCCCACTCCGAGCTCGAAATGGTCAAGAAGCTTGTGGCCAGGGAGCCGGCGCTGCTCAACGCCACGATGGACTGGGGCAACGGCGACTGGGAGACCGGCCTCGGCGGGGCGTCGCACATGGGCCGGCACGATATCGTCGAGTTCCTGTTGGATCGAGGGGCCCGGATCGACATCTTCTGCGCCGCCATGATGGGCCAGCTCGACGCGATCAAAGCGTTCCTCACCCTCCAGCCGAAGCTGATCGACGCCAAGGGCCCGCACGGGTTCAGCCTCCACTTCCATGCTCAGGTCGGCGACAAGCGGTCCGAGCACGTGCTCGCTTACCTCCAGTCGATCAAGAAGGTGGAGTTGAAGCCGGTCCCTTGGCTCAAGAAGCCGGCCGTACCCGCCTCGAAGACCGGGCCTGCCTGACCCTGCGCCGACCCGGCCCCGCCGGGATCGAAGGTCGGGCCCTCGGCCGCCGACCATCATCAGTTTACCGATCGTCCTCGTCGCCGAGATAACCCTGACAGGCGGACCCCCGCCTTCCTGTGGAAAGTCTCGCCCTGCACCCCGCGGCGCCTATAATGATCGTAGGCGTGCTTCGGACCGGTATCCTGGGATGGATGTTCAGTCGGTGCAACGATCGGGGGAAACTCCATGGGCCAGACCTACAATCCTCGGCTGCATCGCGCCCTGATGGAGGTGGTCGATAACCAGTTGCGCGACGACACGCCCCCCGAGACCTCCCGGACGCTGGCCCGACTCCTCGCCAAGGGCTATCCCCGCGAGAAGGCCATGGAACTCATCGCCAGTGTCGTTTGTTCGGAAATCTTCGACATCCTCAAGCGAAATGAACTCTACGACGAGGCCCGCTACGTCGCGAGGCTGAAGCGACTCCCTCGGCTGCCGTGGGAGGGCAGGGGAGCCAGCGCCACCTCCGACGCCACCGAGGGACGTCCGAAGAAAGGGGGGCGGTGATGCGACAACGATCGCGACGAGCCGCCCGATCGCCGCGCCGATGCGGGGTCCGGCCAGCTACGCTCGTCTTGAAAGATGCCGTGTTATGATTCACGTAGCTCGGCGGGCCGGGCCACGGGGCGTATCCCGATCGGCTGCCCGGATGGTCGACCGGCCTGTTCGCCGGACTCGTGCGGTCGGCGATGGAGGGCACATGGCACGCATCCTCGTCCGCGGTTGGGCCGCTGTCTTTCATGATGATGAGCCGGTGACCGACCCTGCGGTGCTCAGGTCCCTCGACGGCCTGGTCTACGACGAGGAGACCTTCACCGACTTTCTCGGCGTCTCGGATTCCCAGAAGGTCCTGCTGAGGGCGCTGGAGAGCGGCGGCAGCCTGCGGTTCCGTTATCAGGAGGGCGACGAATGGCTGACCGCGACGACCGAATATCGGTCGAAGCGGCCGCTCGTCGAGTCGGAGTTGCGGCAGTTGTTGAAGTACACCAGCAGCCAGTGGGCCGTCGGCATCGGGGCGAACTGGACCTCGGTGAGCGCCGATCGTTGTGGATTCACGATCATGTGCATCACGCCGGGCGATATGGTCGAGCCGAATGCCCTCTCGATCCGGATGATCGAGGAATAGTCGTTACCGGCTCGCATCCGGGCGTTCGGAGAGGTACGCCTTTCCTCGGCGGATTTGGTATCATCTTTGCTGCGGACCCGTAATCCACATCGCCGAGCCGGGTCGCTCGAGCCGGGGACGGAGGGGATTCTCATGACCGAGGATGAGCCAGTCACCATCGCGCATTATCCCTTCCGCACCGCCGCGGAGGCCGCCCGACTGGGCCTCGACGCGGAGGGCATACCGGCGTTCCTGGCCGATGTCGAGACGCTCGACATGGACTGGTTACTCGGCAATGCCCTGAATTGGTTCAAGCTCCAGGTGCCCGCGGCCGATGCCGAACGCGCCGCGGCGCTCCTCGGACAGGTCGAGGGACGCCGCTTGACCCGGCGTTGGCGGCGATCACCCGGACCTTCCACGAAACCAGGAGAATCGAAGATGGCCGACGAAGACGAGATGGACGACCTCGAGCGCCAGCTCTACAACCTGAGGCTCCATATCGCGACGATTTATCGGCTGATGACCTCGAAGGGGATCACCACCCCCGAGGAGATCCAGGCCATGATGGAGAAAGTCGACGCCGAGGACGGCGCAAGCGACGAGGAGTTCTTCGGCGACGTGATCGGCCCGCCCTCGGGCGAACCATGAGTCAGGCGGGACCCAAGCTATCGGCGGAACGCCGGGGCCTGCTCGCCCGCAAAGGGCAGCTCCTCTACGGGAAATCCTGCGGTACGGGCCGTCGGGGCAATTGCGCCGAATCCTTCGCGCTCTATCAATTGCGGCTGGGACATGTCGAAGTCGTCCGCGATCTGATCGAATTCCTGGATGGCCGGCTCGACGCTCTGCGGGCGGACGATCCCGAAGGAAAGTTGCCGATGACCGAATCGCTGGCCGAGGCGATCCGGCGACACCTGGAGGACGAGGCATAGGCCGTCCTTGCTGTAGCCCGATCCTCCGATCTGATGTTATCCTCCGAGCCCGACGAGCCGGCCGGTACTGTCGCCGAATCGGTCGACCTTCACTCCGATAGCGTCGAGCATCGTGACGTGGAGATTGGTCAAGGGCGTCTCCTTCGGGAATCGGATGTGTCGACCGGGCTTGATGGCGCCATTGCCCCGGCCTGCCAGAAGGATCGGCAAGTCGTCGTGCGCGTGCGAATTCCCGTCGCTGATCCCGCTGCCATAGAGAAGCAGGCAATGGTCCAGGAGGGTGCCGGACCCCTCGGGGATCGATCTCAGCTTCGATAGCAAATAGGCCAACTGAATGATATGAAACTCGTTGATCTTGCGGATTCGCTGCTGCTTGGCCGCGTCGCCGCCATGGTGTGAGAGGTCGTGGTGGCCGTCGGGCACGCCGATCGATCGATAGCTGCGGTTGCTGCCGTCGTTGGCGAAGACGAAGGTCGCGATCCGCGTCTGGTCGGTCTGGAACGCCAGCGCGAGCAGGTCGGCCATGACACGCAAGTGTTCCTGGTAATCGGCCGGTATGCCGAGCGGGCGCGGATATTTCAGGCCACTCAGATCGACCGCGGGCCGGGCACCCTGTATCCGCTGCTCGATCTCGCGCACGCCGTTCAGGTACTCGTCCACCTTGCGACGGTCGGCGGCGCCGAGCACGCCCTGGAGCTGTCGAGCGTCTTCGCCGACGAAATCCAGGACGCTCTTGCGACGCCGATCGCCCCGCGCGACGTCGCCGACGGCCGGGTTGCCGAAGAGCCGTTCGAAGACGAGCCGGGGATTGATCTGCTTGGCGACGGGCGTCAACTCGCCCTGCCACGAGAGGTTGGACTGGTAGGCGCAGCTATACCCGTGGTCGCATTCGCCGGCGTTCCGGCCCCCTTCGCAGCCGATTTCCAGCGAGGGGAACCGCGTGGCCTTTCCCACGACCCGGGCGGCCAACTGGTTGACCGAGACTCCGGCGACGAGGTCGGCACCATCGGTCTTGCGGGGATGGCGGCCGGTCAGGAAGCTGGCCATGGCCCGGGCGTGGTCGCCCCCGCCGTCTCCGAGCGCCCGCGCCGGGTTCAGGGTCAACCCGCTCAGGACCAGGATCTCGTCCTTGACCGCGCGCAGTGGCTCGAGGATCGGTGAGAGCGCGAAGCCCTCGCCGAGCGAACGCGGGGTCCAGTCGGGCGTATGGACTCCGTTGGGGACGTAGACGAACGCCAGTCGCAAGGGAGGACTCTCCCCGTTGACCGATCCCGCTCGCGAGGGTCGGCAATCCATGGCCTCGAGCAACGGTAGGGCCAGGGACACACCCAGGCCCCGGAGGGCCGTCCGCCTCGACATCCTCGAGGGCTTTCTCATGGCCTTCCTCCGGTCAACTCGGGATTCTGGATCGTTGGGCTCTCGACGATGGCCAGGACCAACGCCGAGAACCGGTATCCGTCGCGTGCCAGCCGGGCTATGATCCGGTCGACGGTCCGGCGGTCGCCCCGATCCAGGCCGCGGCCCAGGGCATAGGTGAGCATCTTCTCGGCGAGGCATCGCGCGAACGCATCCCGCCGAGACCGCAATGCGGCTCGCAACCCGGCGGGTCCCCGGAATTCGCCACCACCGGGGAGGCTGGCGGTCGCATCGACGGGATGCTCGCCGTCGTGCGACCGCCAGAACCCCACGGCATCGAAGTTCTCGAGGGCGAAACCGAGCGGGTCCATCCGTCGGTGGCACGAGGCGCAGGAAGGATCCGTCCGGTGCCGCTCCATCCGCTCGCGGAGCGTGGCTGCTGTGCCCATGCTCGCCGTGTCCTGGAGTGCTTCCACGCCCGACGGCGGAGGCGACGGCGGCGTGCCCAGGATGTTCTCCAGGATCCACTTGCCGCGCTTCACCGGCGAGGTGCGCGTCGGGTTAGATGTCGCGGTCAGGATGCTCGCCTGGGTCAGGACACCGCCCCTCGGCGTGCCGGCGATCGAGACGCGTCGGAACGCGTCGCCGACGACGCCGGGGATGCCGTAATGGCGGGCCAGTCTCTCGTTGACGAACGTGTCACCCGCGTCGAGGAAATCCAGCACGCTGCGGTCCTCATCCTGGATCGATGCGCAGAAGAGTCGCGTCTCCTCGAGCATCGCCGATCTCAGCGATTCATCGAATTCGGGGAAGAGGACCGGGTCGGGCACGAACGACTCGAGCTTGCGCGTCTGGAGCCACTGCGCGGAGAAGTTCTCGGAGAGGGCGCGACCGCGAGGATCGCGGAGCATCCGCGCGACCTGGGCCTCGAGGTTTTCCCGTCGCCGGAGCGTACCCTGGCTCGCCAACCGAAACAGCTCCTCGTCGGGCATGCTGCTCCACAAGAAATAGGAGAGCCGCGCGGCGAGGGCGTAATCGTTGTCCGGGAACCACGCCGTCGCCCCGTCCCGGCCGTAAGCCTGCTCGACCCGGAGGAGGAAGTGAGGCGAGGAGAGCACGGCCTGGAGTCCCCGCTGGAGGGCCGACTCCGGGCTTTCTCCATCCTTCTCCGCCGAGAGCACGAGGTCGAGCAGGCGCGTGACCTCGCCGTGGGTGACGGGTCGGCGAAACGCCCGGTCGCCGAGGTCGCGGAGGATGTCGTAGATCCGCTGCTGTCGCTTCAACTCCGGGTCTTCGTCGGCCTTGGGGATGCGGAGGCCCTTATCCCCGCGCGGCGTGCGGACCGGCGGCGTGTACTTGCGGAACGCGAGAGGGACCGTGTCGGCGGGCGGGTTCATGATCCGATCGCGGGCCTGGGGCGACCGGAACGCCGCACCGATCACCGTCTCGGCGGCGGCAATGTACATCTCGACCAGGATCGGCGAGGTGGCGAGCACGTCGCCGATGTTGTCGAATCCATATCCGATGTCGTCGGCCGGAAAATCGCCGGCCGGGCGGAGGTCGAGGCCGATCAGGTCGCGAATCGTGTTGTTGTACTCGGCGCGGTTGAGCCGCCGGAGCGTGACGCGCACCCGGGCGTGATCGTCCGGACCGATCGCGGCGTCGAGCCAGGCGTCGAGCGTCTGAAGCTCCTCGGGACCGGGCCGCGGTTCGCCCTCCGGCGGCATGCTCCCGGCACGCAGGGCGTCGGCGATGCGCAGCAACAGCGGCTTGTCGAGAGTCGCGTCTCCGATGAGATCGAGGACGACGCCCCCCTCGGCACCGGCGCTGCCGTGACAGTTCAGACAGTATTGCTCGATGAGTGGCGCGACGTCTCGGGAATACAACGGCGTGGGCGGAGGCGGCAGGTCATCGAAGGCCGCGATCGCATCGGGGACCGGGCCGGGGCCGGTGGGTGCCGGGGCGGGTTCGACGCGATCGCAGCCGATCGCGAACGCCATGAAGAGATTCACATATACCATTTTTAGAAATGTGAAATTCATAAGAATTGATGATACGGCAGGCCGGACGGGACTGTTCCTCGAGCAGCACCTTGTCGAGTGAGAGTCAGTTCGTGACCACGCACGTGAGTGCGTGGTTCGGACGGGGAGAAGCCCTCCAACCTCGCACGTGAGTGCGATGGGCGAGCCCGGCGGATCGGGCTCACGCCCGAGGTTGGAGGACTTTCGTCCCGTCCGAACCACGGTCTTACGACCGTGGTCACGATCGGATGTAAGATCCAGTAACTCAGTACTGGTCGGAGCTGATGATCTCGCCGCCGGCACGGGTGACCAGCGCGGCGATAACCTGCACCGAGGAGACGTCCTTGAGGAAGTGCACCGAGCCGTCCACGAACAGCGCGTTGGACCCGCCGGGGTGGAACGAGTAGATCTCGTTGTTGCTCGTGCAGTTGACCATGCAGGTGCCGCCGCGGATGCCGTTCTGCCGGCCTTGCGCCGGCCAGGCTGGAGTACGTGAAGTTGTCGGCCCACGCTCCGCCGGCGCTGCTGACCGGCTCGATGACGCCGTCCACCGGCAGGCCGTCAACCTCGGACAGATAGATCTGGCGGAATCCGTTATAGCCGATCGGCTTGGCCCCGCATTCCGAGATCATCATCGTGTTCGAGGTGCCGTCGGTGATCGAGGCGAGACGGATCTTGCCCGTGATCGGCCAGCCGGTGATCGTGCCCGAGTCCTTCCCCTCGCCGACGGTGGCGATGTAGCCCGAGCTCATCCCCGCCGCTTGGAGGGCCGTGTTGTGCAATCCCGGGATCGGGAAGTAGTCGGTCCGGCCCCAGATCTGAGTCGGGGGCGGGTTGAGGTTCGATACGCCGCCGATCGGGGACGCGGCGCCCGGCGTGCAGGTGTCGCCGCCGCCGTCGCCGTAGGGACCCCAGAAGGTGTTGAAGTAGTTGATCGTCGGCGGCCCGGCCGACGACGGGCAGATGAAGGCGTTGATCGCCGTCGAGTACACCGAGTTGTAGCCCGAATGGATCGCACCCGGGCCGGTGGTCGGCGGGATGTTCGCCGTGTCGGACGCCGCCAGGTTGAGGTTGATCTGGTTGTAGATCACCGTCTGCTCCAGATAGGGCAGGAGCATCGTCAGGTACGACGCGGAGATACCCGGGATCGCGGCCTGCGCGTCGGCGTTCGGGTCGGTCGCGTTCAGGTTGGTCTGGTTGACCGGCATCCCCTTCGGCGGCAGGTAGGTGTAGGTGCTCTCGAAGTTGAGGGTCGCCAGGCCGATCTGCTTGAGGTTGTTGATGCACTGCGCGCCGGGCCGCCTCCCGCGCCGCCTGCACGGCGGGCAAGAGCAGGGCGATCAGTACCGAGATGATCGCGATGACCACCAGGAGCTCGATCAGCGTGAAGCCGGGCCTGCGGCCCGTCAGGTTGCGGACTCGTTTCATGGGAGTGTCTCCAAGCTAAGGACCAGGAATCTTTGCCACTTCAGGGGAGTCTGCGAGGCGACAACAAGATCTGACATTCGCTTCGCACTTCAGTCGGTCATCTCGAACGGGGCTAGCGAGTTCGCTGCCGCCTTGACCTCGGCGTGGAGCAGGGGCTTGTTGATGTCGAAATAGCGGCCCTTGAGCCGATCCGAGCCCGATCGGAGGCGGCTCCGCTTGACCTGCTTGACCTTGCCCTTGCTCGTCGTCACTTCCACGCGGTCGCCGGAGTTGTCCCGCCACTCGACCAGGACGATGTAGGATCCGGGCTTCGCCCCATTACCGAGGTCGTCGGACGTGAGCTGGAAACTGCCGTCGTCCTCCACGACGCCGTAGGGGATCGGCCCGTTCGACGAGTTGGGCTCGATCTTCCGGTGGAAGTAGACGACCGCCCCCGCCGCCGGCTCGCCCCGGTACAGCACCTTGCCCGACACCGGGAACAGTCCCGCGGGGTTGCCGCATCCCGCCAGCGTCGAGGACGACGTCGCCACGGCCATGATAAGAACCAATCGCTTGAACATGTGTAATCGCTCCTTTCCGGTCCGACCCGGGATTCGTCGGCGTGGCCGCGTCCGGGCCGGCGGCGTCCATCTGCGGACAGGGCCCGTAGAAATGCATCCGCCATGCCGGGAACTGTGCGAATGACGGATGTGTTCGTGCGAGAACGCTTTGCGCCGAATCGCGTTGTCAGGATGGCTCGCGTCCCGCTCCGGCGAGCATTGCGGAACGCATGACCGTCCGTGCAAATCGCATCCGGAGTCGCTCGGCGAGCATCGACGAAGGCGGGCGGAATGTCCGTATGTTCCGAGTTCTGTCCCCGCTCCAATCGACGGTCCATCGCGCCTGGCGCCTGCATTGATGGGTTGGCGAGCCGGTACGTGGAGTCGGTCTTGGAAGCGGGCAGCCATGCCGAGGAATCCGGCAAGGATCGTCGATTTTTCTCTTGACAACCGGCCGCGGCGTGCGATTACTATTATGGATTCCGATAGCGGCCGCTTCGTAGTATTCTGTTTCCGATAGATCCTGTGTGTTGGCGAGGCAGAAGTCCGGATGCAGCTCGAGACTTTGAAGATCTTCTGCGACGTGGTGAGATGGTCGAGCTTCTCTCGAGGCGCCGAGGAGAACGGCATCTCGCAGTCGACGGCCAGCCAGGCGGTGCATCAGTTGGAGGCCCGGCTGGGGGTGAAGCTGATCGACCGTTCGAAGCGTCCGCTGGTGCCGACGCCGCAAGGGAAGATGTACTACGACGGCTGCCGGGACCTGGTCGAGCGCTACCTCGACCTGGAGAACCGGGTCAAGGCCCTGGGGGATGAGGCGACCGTGACGGGGACGGTCGGCGTCGCGGCGATCTACTCGGTGGGCTTGCACCACATGAGTCGATACGTGAAGATCTTCGAGCAGGACCATCCCCGGGCGAGCGTCCGGCTCGAGTACCTGCACCCGAGGCGCGTGGTCGAGAAAGTGACGAGCGGCGAGGCCGAGCTGGGCCTGGTCTCATGCCCGCGCAAATGGCCCGACTTGAACGTGATCGCCTGGCGCGAGGAGCCGATGGTCCTGGCGGTCCACCCGTCCCACCGCTTCGCTCGTCTCCAGTCCGTCCCCATCGCGGAGCTCGAGGGCGAGCCGTTCATCGCCTTCGACCAGGACCTGTCGATCCGCCGTTCGATCGATCGATACCTCCGCCATCACTCCATCCAGGTCGAAGTGATCCTCGAGTTCGATAATGTGGAGAATATCAAGAGGGCCGTAGAGATCCCGTCGGGGATTTCCATACTCCCCGAGCCGTCGCTGGCCCAGGAGGTCAAGGCGGGGACCCTCGTCGCTGTCCGGATCGAAGGCCACGATCCTCTCGACCACCTCACCCGCCCCCTCGCGATCATCCACCGCCGTCAGGCCAAGCTCGATGTGGCGGCATCCAAATTCCTGGAATTATTGCTCCGTAACGACGTGACGGCCGGTGCCATGGGCCCGGCCGGCCCCGGGAGGCTGGTCCCGGCGACGGCCTCCCCCTGAAACGAACCTCGAGGGGATCCGGCCTGTCGAATGTCCGGGACGCCTCCGGCGTGGCGGTCGAGCCTCCCTCCCGATCCCGACCTCACTCCTTGAACGAATCATCGTGCCCGGGCCGTTCGCACGGCGAACGACCGACGGCCTCCGAGCCGCCAGGACATGAGCCCGCAGCGAGCCGACGAAGGATTACTCATGACGCCTCCCACCCTCCCGATCGCCCAAGGACTCTATGACCCCCGATCCGAGCATGATAGCTGCGGGGTCGGCTTCGTCGTCGATCTGAAGGGGCGGCGATCTCATCAGTTGGTGCGCGATGGGCTCACGGCGCTGATGAATCTCAATCATCGAGGCGCGTGTGGATGCGAAAATAACACGGGCGACGGCGCCGGCATCCTGATCCAGATCCCGCACGCGTTCCTCGCGAGCCGATGCCGAGACCTGGGGATCGCATTGCCCGAGCCCGAGCACTATGGCGTCGGCGCGTTCTTCACGTCGCCGGACGGGATCCGCAGCGGTTCGGGATGTCGGAGTTCGAACGGATCGTCGGCGAGGAGGGGCAGGCGTTCCTGGGCTGGAGGCCGATCAAGACCGACCCGTCGTCGCTCGGCGAGGGGGCGAGGGTGGTCGAGCCGGTCATGTGGCATGCCCTGATCGGCCGATCCGAGGGCCTCGACGCCGATCAGTTCGAGCGGAAGCTCTATGTCATCCGCAAGCGGTTCGAGAACGAGACGCGGAACCTCGACGATCGCAAGTTCTTCTATTTCGCCAGCCTGTCGTGCCGCACCCTGGTCTACAAGGGGATGCTCACCACCGAGCAGGTCGGCCTCTACTTCGACGACGACCTCGGCGACCCCCTGCTGACCAGCGCGCTCTGCCTCTTCCACTCGCGGTTCAGCACCAACACCTTCCCGAGCTGGGAGCTGGCCCACCCCTATCGCATGATCTCCCACAACGGGGAGATCAATACCTTGCGCGGTAATATCAACTGGATGCGGGCGCGAGAGGCCCTGTTCGCCTCGGACCTGTACGAGCCGGGCGACGTCGCGAAGCTGCTGCCGATCGTCCGCGAGGGGCTCAGCGACACCGCCTGCCTCGACAACGCCGTCGAGCTGCTGGTCCGCTCGGGCTATTCGCTCCCACATGCCATGATGATGCTCATCCCCGAGGCGTGGGAGAATCACGAGTCGATGTCGCAGGTCAAGAAGGACTTCTATAAATATCATAGCTGCCTGATGGAACCCTGGGACGGCCCCGCGGCGGTCTCGTTCACCGACGGGAACGTCATCGGCGCCGTGCTCGACCGCAACGGGCTGAGGCCCAGCCGATACGTCGTGACCGACGACGACCGGGTGATCATGGCCTCCGAGGTCGGCGCCCTGGAGATCGACCCGGAGCGGGTCGTCAGGAAGGGCCGGCTCGAGCCCGGCAAGATGTTCCTGGTCGACCTCCGGTTGGGGCGGATCGTCGACGACGAGGAGCTGAAGCATGGCATCGCCTCGGCCAAGCCCTACGGCAAGTGGCTGGACCAGTACATGGTGACGCTGGCCGACTTGCCCTGGGCGCCGGATGTCCCCGGCCCCGATCCGGATACGCTGCTCCACCGCCAGGTCGCCTTCGGCTATACCCTCGAGGACCTCAAGTACATCGTCGGCCCGATGGGTTCCGCCGGAGAGGAAATGATCGGGTCGATGGGCACGGATACCCCGCTGGCCGTCCTGTCCGACCGGGCCCAGCCGCTTTTTAATTATTTCAAGCAACTCTTCGCCCAGGTGACGAACCCGCCGCTGGATGCGATCCGCGAGGAGCTGGTCACCTCGGTCTTCACCGGCGCCGGCGGCGAAGGGAACCTCCTGGACCCGAAGCCCGAATCGTGCCGGCAGATCGCGCTGGACCAGCCGATCTTGGCCAATCACGAGCTGGCCCGCCTCAAGCTGCTCGACGGCTGGAGGGGTTTCAAGTCGGAGACGCTCCCCATGCTGTTCGTCGCCGCGGAGGGGGCCAAGGGCCTGGAGGACGCCCTCCGCTCGCTCTTCGACCGCGCCTGCGCGGCGATCGAGGGCGGCGCGAACCTCATCATCCTCTCCGACCGGGGCGTCAGCGCCGAGATGGCCCCGATCCCCTCTCTGCTGGCCTGCTCGGGCCTCCATCACGACATGGTCCGCCGCGGCCTCCGCTCCCGCGCCGGGCTCGTGATCGAGTGCGGCGACGCCCGGGAAGTCCACCACATCGCCCTCCTGCTCGGATATGGAGCGGGCACGGTCAACCCCTACGTGGCCTTCGAGACGCTCGACGACCTGATCCGCCAGGGGATCATCACGGGCATCGACCACGATCAGGCGATCTACCGATATCGCAAGGCCCTCAAGAAGGGCGTCGTCAAGGTGATGTCCAAGATGGGCATCAGCACCATCCAGAGCTATCGAGGCGCCCAGATCTTCGAGGCGATCGGCCTGAACGAGGAGTTCGTCGGCCGATACTTCGACAAGACGGCATCGCGAGTCGGCGGCATCGGCCTGGAGGAGGTCGCCGCCGAGGCGCTCTATCACCATCGGCGGGCCTACAGCACCCGCGACTTCTGGACGACCCAGCTCCTCGAGGGCGGCCAGTACCAGTGGCGCCGCGACGGCGAATTCCACCTGTTCAACCCGGAGACGGTCTTCCGTCTCCAGCATGCCACCCAGTCCGGCCGATATGAGATCTTCAAGAAGTATACACGCATGGTTGACGAGCAGACCGAGCGGCTCTGCACGCTCCGCGGCCTGTTCGACTTCCGTTTCGACAAGTGTACCCCGGTGCCGATCGAGGAGGTCGAGCCGGTCGCGTCGATCGTCCGGCGGTTCGCCACCGGCGCCATGAGCTACGGCTCGATCTCGGCCGAGGCGCACGAGACGCTGGCCATCGCCATGAACCGGCTGGGGGCGAAGTCGAACACCGGTGAGGGGGGCGAGGATCCCGATCGGTTCCGGCCGCTGCCCAACGGCGACAGCCGCCGCAGTGCGATCAAGCAGGTGGCCTCGGGCCGGTTCGGCGTCACCAGCGAGTACCTGGTCAACGCCGACGAGCTGCAAATCAAGATGGCGCAGGGTGCCAAGCCGGGCGAGGGCGGGCAGCTCCCCGGCCACAAGGTCTGGCCCTGGATCGCCAAGGTGCGGTATTCCACGCCGGGCGTCGGCCTCATCAGCCCGCCGCCACACCACGATATCTATTCGATCGAAGACCTGGCCCAGTTGATCTACGACCTGAAGAACAGCAACCCCCGGGCGCGGATCAGCGTCAAGCTGGTGGCCGAGATGGGCGTGGGCACCGTCGCGGCGGGCGTGGCCAAGGCCCACAGCGACGTCGTGCTGATCAGCGGCCACGACGGCGGCACCGGCGCCAGCCCGCTGACCTCGCTCAAGCACGCCGGCATCCCGTGGGAGCTGGGCCTGGCCGAGACCCAGCAGACGCTCGTCCTGAACAAGCTCCGCGACCGGATCGTCGTACAGACCGACGGCCAGCTCAAGACCGGCCGCGACGTCGTGATCGCCGCGCTGCTCGGGGCCGAGGAATACGGGTTCGCGACGGCCCCGCTGGTGGTCATGGGCTGCATCATGATGCGGGTGTGTCACCTCGATACCTGCCCGGTCGGGATCGCCACCCAGAATCCCCGGCTCCGCGAGAAGTTCCGCGGCCGCGCCGAGCACGTCATCAACTTCTTCCGCTTCATCGCCCAGGAAATCCGCGAGCTGATGGCCCAGCTCGGCTTCCGCACGATCGAGGAGATGGTCGGCCGCAGCGACCTCCTGGACATGCGGAAAGCCATCGATCACTACAAGGCGAAGGGCCTCGATTTCAGCAAGATTTTCTACCGGACCGAGGTGGGCCCGGACGTCGCCGTCCGCAAGGTGCGCGACCAGGATCACGGCCTCGAGTCTTCGCTCGACTGCACGACGCTGGTCCCGGCGTGCGAGCCGGCCCTGGAGCGGTGCGAGCCGGTCGTTCTCGAGTTGCCGATCCGCAACATCCACCGCACGGTGGGCACGATCCTCGGGAGCGAGCTGACCCGTCGCCACGGGAGCAAGGGCCTCCCCGATGGCACGATCCAGCTCAAGTTCCACGGATCGGCCGGCCAGAGCTTCGGCGCGTTCCTCCGCGCGGGATCACGATGACCATCGAGGGCGACTCGAACGACTACGTCGGCAAGGGGCTCTCCGGCGGCAGGATCATCATCTTCCCGCCCAAGGTCTCGCGGTTCGTCCCCGAGGAGAATGTCCTGATCGGCAACGTCGCACTCTATGGCGCCACCGCGGGCCAGGCCTTCTTCCGAGGTCGGGCGGGCGAACGCTTCTGCGTCCGCAACAGCGGGGCGCATGCCGTCGTCGAGGGGACCGGCGACCACGGCTGCGAATACATGACCGGCGGCGTCGCCGTCGTCATCGGTCCGACCGGACGCAACTTCGCCGCCGGCATGAGCGGCGGCATGGCCTTCGTCTTCGACGAAAACCAGGAATTCCCCCCACGCTGCAACCCGGAGATGGTCGAATTGGAGCCGATGAGCGATCTCGACGATATTGAGCTGGTCCGTGACTTGCTGATCGATCACGCCGCATTCACCGGGAGTCAAGTTGCCGCGCGGCTGCTCAACGACTGGGAATGGGCGGCCGGCCAGTTCGTCAAGGTCATGCCGACAGACTATCGACGCGTCATGAATGAACAACGATCGGCCGCGAGTCTCAGTTCATCCCACGATCGGTTCGAAGAGGTGGAGGTCAACCGTGGGTAAGTTGACCGGATTCATCGAGTTCCCGCGCGAGTTGCCGTCCCGCCGGCCGGTCTCCCAGCGGCTCACGGACTTCCTCGAGGTTTACAATCCGTTCCCCGAGGAGAAGCTGCGTGCCCAGGGGCGCGGTGCATGGACTGCGGCATCCCGTTCTGCCATCAAGGCTGTCCGCTGGGGAACCTGATCCCCGACTGGAATGACCTGGTCTACAAGGACCAGTGGCGGACGGCGCTAGACCGGCTCCACGCGACCAACAACTTCCCCGAGTTCACGGGCAAGCTCTGCCCGGCGCCGTGCGAGGCATCGTGCGTCCTGGGGATCAACAGCGATCCGGTCACGATCAAGCAGATCGAGGCGAGCATCATCGACCGGGCGTGGGACGAGGGTTGGGTCGTCCCGCAGCCGCCCAAGGTCACGACGGGCAAGTCCGTGGCGGTCGTCGGCTCCGGCCCGGCCGGTCTGGCCTGTGCCCAGCAGCTTGCACGGGCCGGACACGCCGTCACGGTCTTCGAGCGCGCCGACCGCATCGGCGGCCTGCTCCGCTACGGCATCCCCGACTTCAAGATGGAGAAGCGCCACCTCGACCGCCGGCTCGAGCAGATGGAAGCCGAGGGGGTCCAGTTCCGCCCGGGCACGAATGTGGGTGTCGACGTCACCGCCGGTGAGCTCCTCGACCGGTTCGACGCGATCTGCCTCTGTGGCGGCGCGACACAGGCCCGCGACCTGCCGATCGAAGGCCGGCCGCTCGACGGCATCCACTTCGCCATGGACTTCCTGCCGATGCAGAACCGTCGGGTCGCCGGCGATCGGGTCGAGGAACGAGAATTCATCTCGGCCCACGACCTCGACGTGATCATCATCGGCGGCGGCGACACCGGCGCCGACTGCCTGGGCACCGTCCATCGCCAGCGATGCCGGAGCGTCCATCAGTTTGAGATCGTCCCCCGGCCCCCGGACGGTCGCGAGCCGACCAACCCCTGGCCGCAGTGGTCCAACGTCTTCCGAGTCTCCTCGGCGCACGAGGAGGGGGGCTTCCGGCAGTATTCGATCAACACCCGCCGGTTCCTCGGCGATGACCGCGGCCGCGTCCGGGCGCTGGAGACGGTCCAGGTCGAGATGAAGGCGGATAACGGGCGGATGAAGTTCGTCGAGGTTCCCGGGACGGAGAAGGTCTATCCGGCCCAGCTCGTCCTGCTGGCCATGGGCTTCGTCGGCCCCGAGCGCAAGGGGATGCTCGAGCAGTTCGGCGTCGAGCTCGACGCGATGGGCAACGTCAAGGCCGACGCCGATAAGCGGACGAGCGTCGCCAAGGTCTTCACGGCCGGCGACATGGCCCGCGGCCAGAGTCTCATCGTCTGGGCCATCGCCGAGGGCCGGCACGCCGCTTATTCGATCGATGAGTTTCTCATGGGCACGTCGGATCTGCCCAAGCCGCTCGGCTTTGGCAACCATCTCCGGCCGTTCGTTTAGGACCGGCGTCGCTCCATCGCGTCCCGTCCTCCAGGCACTCTGTGATCCCCCCCGCCTTGATCGGGGACGTACCGGAGTTGTAGGATTCTATGATAGTGGGCAGGGACGATGTACATCGACTTGATCACCTGGGATGCCGAGGACGACCCAGGCGGGAATTACCAGCACATCGTCGGAGCCGGCGAGGTGACGGCCGATGAAGTGGAGGAGTTGCTTGCCGGCCATCCGGGTCACCAACCCGACGCGTACTCCGACGCGAGCGGCAACCCAATCATCTTCGGCACGACGTCCACCGGCAAGCGGATCGCGGTCGTCTACACCGACGAGTCGGACGCCGACCTAGTCATCATCCGTCCCGTGACGGCTTACCCCGTCCCGGAATATGGAGGCTAATCCCGATGGAAACGAACCGACTGGCTGAGCGGACGCGTCAGGCCCTGGCGGCTCTCCCGCCTGAGAAGCGGGCGCGAGCGGAGGCCGCGCTGACTCGCATTCAGTCGCCCGAGTACCGGGAGAAGGAACGACAGGACCGCGAGGCGCTGGATCGCGAGTATCGTGCGACCGGGACAATCGCGACCACACCGGTCGCGGGAGTCGATGTCGAAGCCTTCCAAGAGCTCCTGCAATCGCTCCGCCGGGCGCGCGAGTCGGCGGGTTTGAGCCTCCGGGAAGTCGCGTCCGGTTCGGGCATCGACGAGGACCAACTCAGCCGGTTGGAGAACGGCAAGGTAATCGACCCCCGTCCCAGCACGCTCGCTCGATACGCCCGCGCGATCGGCAAACGGCTAGCGTGGTCGCTGGAGGATCGCGACCCGCTGCAATCGCAATAGCGCAAGCCCTGACGGGAGGTCTGAGATGAAGCGGATAGATCCCGTTCGGATCGCTCGAACCCCTGCCATGGTGCTCATCGTGATGGTTTGGCTGGCTGCCGCTCCCGAGGCGGCGCGGGCCCAGAACGTCGCGAATGACTTCATCAGCGAATTCGAGATCGCCCCGGCCGGCTCGCTCGAATGGGAGATCCTGGACCGGCTGGCGTCAACCCGTCAGTACGAGCCCGGTGACCTGCCGAGGCTGGCGCGGTTGACGGTCCTCGAGTCGATCGCGATGTATCAGAATCTGCGATCGGATCTCCGCGAGACGAGCCTCGGCGCCCGGCTCGAGGGCGAGATGAGCCAGTTGTGGGACTCGGCCGAGGTCTTCTCGATCGGCGCCAATTATCCGCCGCCGGACCTCGCCGGCCTGAATCGCTCGCGGGCGATGCTGGCCGACGTCAATGCCGCGTTCCGACAAGTTGACGCGACGCTCGGCCAGCTCGCCGGGACGTCGCCCCAGGCCGCGCTCCACTTGCAAGATATCGCGCGGCTGCTCCCGGTGATGAACGCGGCGTTCGAGGCGATGGATGCCGAGGCCGCCCGGCCCGTCGCCGTCCCCATCGACCGCGCGGCGGCCCTCGCGGCGCTCCGGGACCGATCGCGTCGCCTGGCCGACGATCTCCGCGGCCTGGTCGCGGCCTGCAACAAAGCGATCCCTGCCCCACCCGGCCGCGACGCCCTGATCGAAGACGTAAACGGCCTGCTCGAACTCGTGCAAGGCTTCGACCGGACGCTGGCCGCCAATCCTTCGATCAAGGACCTCGAGGACTCTCTGAGATTGGTGCGGCGCCGGATGTGGACCGTCGAGGCCCGCATCGTCCGGACCGACGGCGCACCGGCCGTCCGCGGCCGATGGCGACAGGCCCGGCAGCGTATCGATGCCCTCTCGGACCTGTTCGGCTTCCCCCGCGCCATCTCCCTCGTCCCGACCACCGGGCCGGCCCGCGGCGTCGATCGGAAGCTGGTGGCCCAGGTCGATCGCGCGGTCGCCGCCCTCGACGAGTTCCTGTCGCTGGCCGGTGCCGGCCTGAGGCAGACCGAGGAAGGATCGGCATTCGAAGGTCAGGTCGGCCGCATGCGGCTGGATCTCCTCCAACTCCGCCAGCGTGCGATCGCGAAGGAGCCGCCCTCCCAATGGGCGACGTTGCTCCGCGAGATCGAGGCGGTGAACCGGCAATTGATCGGTCGCGCCCGGCCCGATGGCCGCATCACCCGCGGCACCTCAACCCTGAAGGTCCCCGGTTTCCAGGGGCCATCTCAGGAAGTGACCCGGTTGAGCGAGCCCGCGACCGAACCTTGAGCTCAGCGTGCGAGACGTTGCCTCACGCCCGAGGGATCGTCGGTGAACAGGCCGTCGACGCCGATCTCGGCGAGGTGGCGGGCGAGGTCGCCGTCCGCCTGATGGTTGACGGTGTAGGCGAGGAGAGGGATGCCGGCGTGTTTCAACTCGGCGACGAGGTCATACCGCAGGGCGCGCGCCGAGCGTTGTCGACGATAGGAGACCGCATCGGCCCCGAGGATCTCGGTGGAGACATGGACCGTATCGGCGCCGACCATCCTGGTCGCATAGTCGCCGATACGATAGAGCGGCGTCACCGTGAGGATTCCCAGCGCATAGCGTCGTCCGGGGTGTCGGTCCGCGAAGATATCGTTGTGATCGAACGAGGAGATCAAGGTGCGTTCGGCGGTGTCGGTCGCCGCGATGACGTCCAGCACGCGATCGATCAGGGCGGGCGGCTGTTCGGGGAAGGACTTGATCTCGACGTTGACGAGCCAATCCAGCTCCCGCGTGAGGGTCAACGCCTCGGCCAACGTGGGGATCACGACCCGGCCGGAGCGATAGTGCTCGATCCGAGCGGCATCGAGTTGATCCAGCGTGTTGAAGTCTCGGGCCGAGCGTGGCCCGCCGTCGGCGGCGACGAACCAGGAGCCGGCGTCGAGGGATCGGACCTCCTCGAAGTCGAAGTCGATGACGCGAAAGCCGTCCTTTGCGCGAGGATCTCCGGCAAAACGCGCGGCGACGTCGGTGGTCCGCAGCAGCGATTCATCGTGGAGGACGACCGGGACGCCGTCGCGGGTCAACTGGACGTCGAGCTCCCAAGCCTCGGCGCCGAGCTCCCAGGCCAGCCGAGCGGCCTCGAGGGTATTCTCGGGGGCATGGAACGAATCGCCCCGATGGGCGACGAGGATCGGTCGCGTTTCCGAGGATTTCAACAACCCGAGAAAGCGGTTGCTCGATCCGAGCACGTCACAGGCGTGCGCGGCTCGAAGCTCCTGGAACCGTTCGAGGATCGCCGGATCGTTGCCGGCATAGCGGACCGCGCGGACGCAAGAGACCCGGCAAGCCTGGATCGCCCGATCGACCTCATCCGAGGTTGATGGCTGCTTCTTGAAATGGCAGTGATAGCCTTCTTCGGTCTCATAGCCCATGAGGTCCGGGGCTTCGTGGTAGGGTGCGTCGCAAGCAATGCATTGCCGATTCTCGACATAGAACGGGCCGGGGGCGTTCCTGGGATGGACGGTGATTCGTTCCTCGGGCATGATGACCTCCTCCGGCATCATACCGGATGTCCGCATGGCTCTGGTATAGGCGGGGCCGCGTCGTCGTAGTAGGGTGGTAGGCCGATGATGATGAATCCGCTTGCGGAGGTTTCGGTTTGCTGAGATGATAAAATGCCGACCGACGACGACATCATCGACGGCATCCAGCAGCCTGGACGGTTCGACGAGACGGCTGCGTCCGAGGATGAGGCACGGCGTCTCGTCCGTACGGCGCTGCCTGATGCCGTGGAATTGCCCCGCGCTGTCGCTGGCCAGCCCTACGCCGGACCGACCTCGGGCGTCCGGGAGTGGTTCCAGGTCCATCCCGCAGAGCCCGGTGTCGGGAACGACCTGCCTCATGTCAAGTACGCCGACTGGACCCGGGGCAAGAAGGGCCGGGGTGGCAGTTGGGGCCATATCTTCTTCCCGCCGGAGAGCCCCGATCCGGGCGCCTGACGCATCGAGGTCACTATGTCTTACATGTTCGAAGTTTACTACCGACCGCCGGAGGATCCCACGAAGGAGGCGGTGCTCGCCGAGCGCGTCTCGCGCCTCGGAGGTCGCCTCGATTATCGCGAAGCCCCGACCGAGGGCTTCTCCGGGGGCGTCTGTCTGACATTCGAGTTCCCTGATGTTCGACCGGGCGCGGGCTGCGGCCGAGTTACTGCGAGCTCAAGGGGAGTACGTGGAAGGTCCCGTGGATTACGGTCCCTGAAACTTCGGTTGGCCCCGGGAGAAGTCCCATGTCAGCGATCTATACCGAGATCATCCAGCAGGACGGCGAATGGTGGATTGGATGGGTCGAAGAGATTCCGGGTGTGAACTCCCAGGGCCATACGCGTGAGGAGCTTTTGGAGAACCTACGAGCTGCGCTCGAAGAAGCCCTGGAGATGTACCGTGCTGACTCGAGTGTCGTTACGAGTGGTGATTACGAAGCGGAAAGATGTAAGGCCGACCACCGGGAGAGCATGCCCGATGGTCGGCGTCATGAGTAAACAGAAACCCTTAACCGTATCTCATTTCAGGAAGAGCATGTCCTGATAAGTCGGCAAGGGCCAGAGGTCGTCGGCGACGAGCCCTTCGAGCTTGTCGCCGGCGGCGCGAACGGCGTTCATCGCCGGGATGATCGCGTCGCGGGAATGCTTGGCGTGGGCCAGCGAATCGCCCTCGGAGTGTTCTTCGGTCACGGCATTCAACCTGTCAGTCGCCCCCTGGAGCTCGTCGATGGCCTCGACCAGCTCGGTGAGCAGGGCCACCTGGGCCTTGGGGACCGTCGCGCCGGTGGCCTTGAGGTCGGACACCGCCTTCGCGACCAGCGACTGGTATCGCAGCGCCGCGGGGAGGATCATCCGCGCGGCGATCTGGCTGGTCAATTGCGACTCGATGTTGATCGTCTTCTTGTAGCTCTCGAGGAAGATCTCGTAACGCGAGTGGAGCTCGCGCTCGTTGAAGATGCCGTACTTCATGAACAACTTGAGCGATTTGGGCGAGATCAGGTCGGGAAGGCTGTCTACCGTGCTACGGCGGTTCGGCAGCCCGCGACGCTCGGCCTCGGCGTGCCATGCCTCGCTGTAATTGTCGCCGTTGAAGATGACGTGCTTGCTCTCCTTGACCACGCTCTGGAGCAAGGTCTGGATCTCGGCGTTCAGGTCCTTCTTGGAGGCGACGGCCTGTTCGAGCTGGGTGGCGATATCGTCGAGGCTCTCGGCGACGATTGTGTTGAGCGCGACGATCGAGCCCGAGATCGACTGGCTCGAGCCCACGGCGCGGAACTCGAACTTGTTGCCGGTGAAGGCGAACGGGCTGGTCCGGTTGCGGTCGCCCGCGTCGCGCGGCAAGGTCGGCAGGACCGAGGCGCCGATCCTCAATTCGCCCCCGCTCTTGACCGACTTCGCGCCACCCTTCTCGATCTGCTCGACGATGTCCTGGAGCATGTCGCCGAGGAAGACCGAGATGATCGCCGGCGGGGCCTCATTGGCGCCAAGTCGATGGTCGTTGTGGGCGTTGGCGACCGTGGCGCGGAGGATGTCACCGTGGCGGGCGACCGCCCGGATGACGGCGACCAGGAAGAGCAGGAACTGGGCGTTCTCGTGGGGCGTTTCGCCCGGCTTGAGCAGGTTGTTGCCGGCGTCGTCGGCCAGCGACCAGTTCAGGTGCTTGCCCGAGCCGTTCACGCCCGCGAACGGCTTCTCGTGCAGCAGGAGCTGGAGGCCATACCGGTCCGCCACCCGCTTCATGGTCTCCATCACCAGCATGTTGTGGTCGGTGGCCACGTTGGCGTTGTTGAACGTGATCGCGATCTCGTACTGCGCCGGCGAGACCTCGTTGTGGCGGGTCTTGACCGGGACGCCGAGCTTGTAGAGCTCGGTCTCGCTCTCGAGCATGAAGGCCAGGACGCGCTCCGGGATGGCGCCGAAGTAATGGTCCTCCATCTCCTGGCCCTTGGGCGGCTTGGCGCCGAAGAGCGTGCGGCCGGCGTTGATCAGGTCGGGGCGGGCGAAGTAGAAATACTTGTCGATGAGGAAGTATTCCTGCTCGGGCCCCGCCGTGCAGTAGACCCGCGTGGCGTCGGAGCCGAACAGCTTGAGGATCCGCAGGGCCTGCTTCGAGAGGGCCTCCATCGAGCGGAGCAGGGGGGTCTTCTTGTCGAGGGCCTCGCCGGTCCAGGAGCAGAAGGCGGTAGGGATGCAGAGGGTCGTGCCGTTGGGGTTCTCGAGGATGAACGCGGGGCTGGTCGGGTCCCAGGCGGTATAGCCCCGGGCCTCGAAGGTCGTCCGGATGCCGCCGGAGGGGAAGCTCGAGGCGTCGGGCTCGCCGCGGACCAGCTCCTTGCCGCTGAACTCGGCGACGGCGCCGCCGGTCTCCGTGGGCATCAGGAACGAGTCGTGCTTCTCGGCCGTGAGGCCGGTCATCGGCTGGAACCAGTGGGTGTAATGGGTCGCCCCGTGCTCCATGGCCCACTCTCGCATCGCCGCGGCGACGACGTCGGCGATCGACTCGTCGAGCGGGGCGCCCTTCTTGATCGTGTTCCGCAGGGCCTTATAGATGTTCTCCGGCAGTCGCGCCTTCATGACTTCGTCGGAGAAGACATTCATCCCGAAGAGCTGGCGGATCGGCGTGGTCTGTCGGGGCGCACGCCGGCCGGTCGTCGGCCACGACGTGATCGCTTTCATGGCGGCTTCACGGGCCCGGGTCTCTTGCATCACATTCCTCCATCAGTCGGATCAGAATACAGTAATCGCCCCGATCGCTGCTCGTGGGAGAGGCGGCGCGGCGCGGGGACTCGGTGGTGTCGAAGTCGGGGGGACATGGCCTGCAAGTGGAACTGGCACCGCCTGACCGATCAATTGTTCGTGGTTCGTCCCGGGCGATGGGCCGTTCACTCACCTTGACAGCGGGCGGGCTCGATCCGTTCGCATCGCATCAGCGCGGGAGAGACGCCGATCCGGAATTCGCCGACGAAAGACCGCCCACGCGTCCGCGCGCGGTCTCGACGTCGTGGACTCACTTGAGGGGAAATTATAGCGGCGCCTGCGGATCGCTGCCAGACCCCAGGGGATCGTGGGGGCGGATGTCATGACAGGGCGTTGCCGGTCGTGTAGGGTGCTCTGCGAGTACCGATCGTGTCGCTCGGCCAAGATCAGTGCTCGTAGAGCAACCTACGAAGTCCTTCCGATGCTTACTTCTTGTCCAGCTTGGCGATGACCGCCTTGGGATCGGTCTTCACTTCCTCCTCGCAGCCTTCGCAGCAGATATAGAAGGTCCGACCTTCCGCGCTGACCTTGACCGGTTTCTCCATCGAGCCGAGATGATGGCTGCTCACCGGGCAGACGGCCTGCTTGATCGCCACGGCCTGTTCGGCGGCCGGGAGCTCCTTGATCGCGGCCAGCTCCTTGTCGGTCAATTTCGCGGGCGCGGACTCCGAGTTGCTGCCCTGGCTCGGGCCCTCGAGCTTCGGCGAGTTCGACCGGCTTCTTGGCATCCTCGGGCTTGGTGGCCTTCGCGTCGTCCTTGGCGGGGGGCGGGGTCATCTCCTTCGAAGAGGTCGTCTTGAGTGGTTCGCTTCCCTTCGGCGGCGCGGCGGGAGTGCTCGCTTCGGGCGGCTTGGAAACCGGTTCTTCCATGCCAAGGCAACCGGCCGAGGCGCCGAGCATCAAGGCCATCCAGGCGGATCGACGGATCAAGTTCATGGGTTGTCTCTCAGGTCGGGTGTCGTCAATCGGCGATCGTCGCAACGGCGCCCACGGGGTGCGCCGAGGATGATCGAAAACGCAATTCTAACCCCGACGATGTTAGGACGCCAAGGCAGCGGTGGCTCGCTCGGCGGACGCGAGGTCCGATCCGGGGGACGATGGGATCAGGAAGCCGGCCAGGACTCTTCCGGCAGGCCCCGGTAGAGTTGGCGGTTGTCGAGCGCGTAAATCTTGTCGGTGAAACCGTCGGATGACTCGGAACGCAGCAGCTCGCGGGCCGCAATATTCATCTTCGCATCGAGGTCGTCGATGTGCGACACCAGCAGCGCCTCGATGGTCTGGGGCAAGATCGGTGCGCCGAATTCGCGCTTGCCGTGATGGGATAGGATCGCATGTTCCAGCCGGAGGAGCATATCCTCGGGAAAGCCCTCGATCCGGCCTGCCGCGTCGCGGACCATGTCCCTGCCGATCAAGATGTGGCCGATCAGCCGCCCCTCCTTCGTGTACCGGGCCTCGACCGGGTGGTATTCCAGTTCCCGCAGCTTGCCGATGTCGTGGAGGATCGTGGCCGCGATCACGATCCCGCGGCTCAGGGGCGGGTCGAGCTTTTCATAATACTTGCTGTAGTGATCGGCGAGGAAGCAGGCGATCCGGGTCATGCTCCAGACGTGTTCGAGCAGGCCCGAGGTGTACGCATGATGGAAGCTCTGCGCGGCCGGCATCCTCTTGAACGCGTCGAGGTGGTCGTTCAGGAGCATCTCCACCAGCCGCCTCAGCGCGGGATGGTCGATGTGCTGCTCGATCAGATTGTTCAACTTCCGGAGCAGGTCGTCCGGAGGGATCTGGCTATTTTCGACCAGGTCGTAGAAGTCGTAGCCGTCGCGCGCATCATCATCGGTCGCCGGTCGGATCCCCAGCAGATCGATCTGCATCCCATAGCGGATATCGTACTTGCCCCGCACCGAGACACGGTACGCGGCACCCTCGATCCAGTTCTCCGATTCCGCCTGGAGCGTATGATCGGACCAGAGCATCGCCTCGAGCTTGACCCGCTTGTCGCGGAAGAGGCATTTGGTATAGGGCTGGTTCGCGCGGGTGAAGGCCCGCGACTTCTTGACCAGCGCCGCGAAACATGTCGCTTCCTGGCCGTCCACCAGATCCGAGAGCTTGGTGACCACCAACCCGTTCCTTGCCATCTCCCGCCGCCTTTCCCGCGCTCGCGCGACCACCCGGCCGTTGCTCGATCGATCCCTTCCAGTTTACAACACGCTCATCGCCCGAGGGCGCGGGGGTGCCTTGGACCTATCGCCTAGATGCTCATTGGAATACCATGGTCCTTTGTTCCATACAAGTGGTATCCGGGTGTCGAGTCCATTTTCTTGAACCTATACTGTACTTAAGATCAGTTTCGGCGTTCAGCCGGGAGGATTATTCCGATGGCAACGACCAGGGGAGGCCATCGATCGGCCACCGCGACACTGGGATACCTGGATGCACCGGCACCGTTACGGGAGCTGTCGGCGACTCGCTGGGACGCGATCGTGGTGGGGGCGGGTCACAACGGGCTGACCTGCGCGGCCTACCTGGCACGGGCGGGCCGTCGCGTGCTGGTCCTCGAGGCGAGGGATCAGGTGGGAGGCGCCTGCACGCTCCGCGAGGTCTGGCCGGGACACCGGATCTCGCCGTGTGCGTACCTGGTCGGACTCCTCCATCCGACCGTGATCGACGAGCTGGCGATGGCCGACTACGGGTTCCGATGGACGCCGGCGTGCGCCGGGCTTTTCGTCCCGTTCGAGGATGGCACGAGCGTCCAGTTGTGGGATGACGATGCGCTTTGCGAGGAGGAAGTGCGTCGACTGGCCCCGGGGAGCCTGAAGGGCTGGCTGGCCTTCTGCGACGTGAAGGGCCGACTACGCGACGCGTTGCGCCCCCCGGGTGATGGAGACCTCTGGATCGGACCGGCTCCCTCGCGCGACGAGATCGAGCGTCGCCTGGGGGGTGACGACGAGGCCCGCCAGCTCCTGTTCGACTGGTCGATGGTCGAGTTCGTCGAGCATTACTTCGATGACGAACGGCTGCAATCGGCCTATCTCGGCCAGGGGGTGATCGGAACCTTCGCCAGCCCGCACGACCCGGGGACCGCATCCATCCACTTCCACCACCAGTCGGGCCGGCTGGGAGGAACGCCCGGGATGTGGGGGTATGTCGACGGCGGGATGGGGATGGTCTCGTTCATCCTCTGCGACATCGCACGCGACGCCGGCGCCGTTGTGGTCACCGGGACGCCAGTGGCGCGGATCGTGCCGGGGATGGGCGTCGAGCTGGAGGGAGGCGAGCGGATCGAGTCGCCGTGCGTCATCTCGAACGCCGATCCGAGGACGACGCTCCGCCTGCTCGGCGACGCGGCCGACCCCGCCTGGCAGCACCGCGTCGAGGAGATCCCGCAAGTCGGTTGCACGGTCAAGCTGAACGTGGCGCTGAGCGAACTACCCAGTTTCACCGCGCGGCCCGGCACCCGCATGACCCACCATGAGGGCCAGATCAATACGCCGATGACCAAGGACCAATGGCGGTCGGCGTATCAGGCGGCCCGGGCCGGCGAGCTCCCGGACCGGCTCTGGACCGAGCTCTATTTCCAGACGGCCCACGACGCGACCGTCGCGCCCGAGGGAATCCACACCATGAGCGTGTTCGCCCAGTACGTGCCGTACACGTTCGCGAGCGGGGATTGGGACAGCCGTCGCGCGGACGTCAAGGAGCTCGCCCTGCGATCGATCGGTCGCTTCTGCGACAACATACCCGGGGCTGTCATCGACGTGCAGGTCCTCGGCCCGCCCGACATCGAACGCGAAGTCGGGCTCGTCGGCGGCCACATCTTCCAGGGAGAGTGCCTCCCGCCCTACATGTGGGACCGACGGCTCACTCCCAGGACGCCGATGCCCGGAGTCTTCCTCTGCGGGGCTTGCACCCATCCCGGCGGGAGCGTCATCGCGATCAATGGGCGTAACGCCGCGATGGAGATCCTGGGGGTTTCGTAGGAATCAGGACCGGGAAGCGACTCGTCTTCGATTCAGTAGCCAGCAATGCGAGCTGCGTTCCCGTCGCTGTTCCCCCGGGCGTCTAGTCTTCCGCTGAACGCTGTAATCCATGCGGGCAGGCTATACAAGAGGAGCCAAGTCCTCCACGCGAAGCCCGTCAGACATTGGCTCCAAATGATCCGATCTCCGAGAACGAAGAACGACACGAGCCCGGCAAGGATCCCATGGGCCAGGATCCGATAGGCGCGGTAGCTCGCCTCCTCGGCTTGCTTGTTCACCCCATCGTTGGCGATCCCGAGGACGGCGAACGTCAGGATCGCGAGGAGAAAGGCGACGCTCACATCCAGCACGCCCCACCATTTGGGCCACGACTCCGTGTCCCTCACGAAGCCCGCCGCCGCGGGGAACACTGCGGAGATGCAGAACACGATCGCCGTCCCGACCGCGAGGCGACGACCCCAGAGCGCCCGTCGGTCGGCGGCGAGTGGGGTTGGATGGGTTTGGTCGGCCTGCCCGATTGCCATCGAAGGTCCTTCGCTCGAAGTGGTAGTGACTACCTCCGTTCTCTTTCATGGGTCGTTCGTGCGATCGGGCGAGTTATTCGACCCTCCGACCCGGTCCAACAGCGAGTTTCACGGTTGCTATATTTCTTATATTAGTTAGATCTCATTCGAGCGCAACAAGGACCCCAGCCGGGGTTGCCGGTTGGGGAAGTGTGGAGTATGCCGGGGAGACGCGCGTTGAAGCAGTCTCTCCGATCAGACGACCAGCCGGAAGTACTCGAGCGACTTCTTCAGGCCTTCGGAACGGTTGACCTTCGGCTCCCATCCCAGCAGCTTCTGGGCGCGGGTGATGTCGGGCTTACGCCGTTTCGGGTCGTCCTGGGGAAGATCTTCGTAGATGATCGTGCTCTTGGTCCCCTCGACCAGCGCGATGATCTCCTGGGCGAGTTGCAAGACGGTGATCTCGGCCGGGTTGCCGAGGTTCACCGGCTCATTGAAGTCGGTGTAGAGCAGCCGGACGATCCCCTCGACGAGGTCGGTCACGTAGCAGAAGCTGCGAGTCTGCTGGCCCTGGCCGTAGACGGTGATCGACTCGCCGCGCAGGGCTTGGCCCATGAAGTTGGGGAGCACCCGCCCGTCGTTGAGCCGCATCCGCGGCCCGTAGGTGTTGAAGATCCGGACGATCCGGGTCTTCACCCCGTGATAGCGATGATAGGCCATGGTGATGGCCTCGGAGAATCGCTTGGCCTCGTCGTAGCAGCCCCGAGGGCCGATCGGATTGACGTGGCCCCAGTAATCCTCGCGTTGGGGGTGGATCTCGGGGTCGCCGTAGACCTCCGACGTGCTGGCCAGCAGGAACCGAGCATCCTTGGCCTTGGCCAGGCCCAGGGCGTTATGGGTGCCCAACGAGCCGACCTTGAGGGTGGGGATCGGATGGGCCAGGTAGTCCACGGGACTGGCCGGGCTGGCGAAGTGCAGGACATGATCCACAGGTCCGTCGATCTCGATGGGCTCGGAGACATTGTGATCGACGAACTGGAACCTGGGATCGTCGGACAGGTGCTCGATGTTCTTGGGGCTCCCGGTCAGGAGGTTGTTGACGCAGATCACGTCGTGGCCATCGCTGAGGAAACGCTCGCAGAGGTGCGACCCGATGAATCCCGCGCCACCGGTGATGACCGTTCTCAAGGTGCGTTCTCCTGACATTTCATCCAAAGCGTGAGGTCGATGTCCTGGGGGGGATCACGGCGACCGTGACCGCACCCACCATACATCCCCGGCCGGTTTCTTGGCAATCTCGGGCGGATCGCCTGGACGGGCATCCATGCGTCCGACCATCGCCCTCCGACATCGGAGCGGATCGGTCATCGGGCCATCGAGTTCAACCCACCTTGCAGGTCCGGGCTATTGGAACTAACATACTCATGACGTAATCGATCATGCGGGGTCCGACGCCGTCTCGCACGGATACGATGCCGCGAGGCGGTGGGAATGGGCCAACGTGATTGACGGGGTCCGGCTTCGCCCTCCTGTGACCACCGTCCTATGGTCGATCCCCTCAGGCTAGAATGGCACCGACACGGATGTCATCAGAAGCACCTTCCTTGATCGACGTCCCGTAAGTCTCGACCGGCGATCCCTGATCGGTCGGGTGGTGTGTCGAAGGAGATTCGTCCCAAGATGCGGATCAGCGAGCGTTCCGAGTCCCCAGCCGTCGCGAGGAGACTCAGTCTCATCCTGCCGTTGAATCGGGGAAGGACCATCAGCGAACAGGCGATCGCCGAATACCGGCGGATCTTCGAAAGCGGCGAAGCTTTCGGATCGATCGAGGTCGTCACCGCCGGCACGAGTGACGTGATCCACGACTTTGGTCGGCCGGACGGCCAGTCTGCTGGCGTCTCGACGCATGTCGAGACGGACGGTAGCGACTGGAGTGTCTCGGCGCGGGCCGGGCTCAATGCGGCGACCGGCGATCATTTCGTCGTCCTCGATGTTGACCGGGCGTATTCACCGGATTCGCTCCTCGGGGTGGCCAATTCTCTCTGGGTGGGCGACTGCGACCTGGCGGTTGCCGTGCCGACGGACGCCGGCAAGGGCGTAGGGAGTTGGTTGCAGCCGCGGTCCGGGCTCGGCATGCTCAGCCGGGTCTTGCTCGGCTCCTCCGATGTCTTCTCGGGGCTGTTCGCGATCCGCCGATCGCTCTGGGAACGAGGAGGCCGGACCATCTCGGCGAGCGGTTCCAGCCTGGTCCTCGAGTTGCTCTTGCGGCGGCCGGCCCGGGCCGTTGACGTGCCCGTCCCGGTTGACCCGCGGTTCCGATCGCCGCGCCTTGGGCTGAGAGACTTGCGCCCTTTGAAGCATGTGCTCGATGGCCGTTATGGCAATCTCTCGCGGCTGATCCAGTTCTGCGCCGCGGGCGCCTCGGGGATGGTGGTTGACCTGACGTTCTACGCGATGTTCCAGTGGCTGCTCTCGTTCACCTCGCTGGTCTCCCGCAAATCGGAACTCGCATTCTCCTGGCATCTGGCAATCGCCGCGGCCCTGTCGATCGGGATCGCCTTGCTCTGGAACTTCACCCTGAATCGACGCCTGACTTTCAATGACGCGATGAAGGGGCCATGGCTTCCCCAGTTCCTGACCTATGCCCTGAGCAACGCGCTGGCCATCGCACTGAACTTCTCGCTCCGCCTGTATCTTCCGACCCAGCACGAGTTCTTCGCACGCCACCGGCTGGCCGCGGCCGTGGTCGGCATCGTCGCGGCGACGGGGATCAGCTACTCGATGTCGCGGTGGATCGTCTTCGGTCGCCGTTATCCCCAGAAACCGACCGCGCATCCGGCATCCTCGCCTCATATCGGCCATCCGTTGACGGTGGTCTGAGAGGCTGGGAACAAATTCATTGGAGATGACGGATTGCGAATTGCGAGTAGATTTTAAACCCGAATTATCAAGGGTTTATGGATTCGCAAACCGGAATCCGCGATCGGTAATCCGGTTCTTTCAAAGCTCTGACGCTGCGCGATCTGATCCCAGGCCATACGGCCCCGGCCGCGATCAAGGCGATCGCCGGGACGATGGGGGCTCGCATTCGCAGGTCGGTCCAGAAAACGGCATGGACGAGCGTCAGTCCGATCACCATCATCGGCGCCGCGATCCCCGGCCAATCCCAAAGCGATCTCCGGGATAATCCCAGAGCCAGGGCGAACCAAAGGGGGACGGTCCAGGCGAATGACGCCCATCGGATGATCGGCCCGTAGACCGAGGAGGCGGGCGCGACGCCGAAGAAGCGGCCGAGCCGCACCAGCGAGGCCCGGGCGAAATCCCGCGGTCGTTCTCGCGCCAGTTTCCAGGCCATCGCCTGCATGTATCGGTCGGCCTCGGGCTCGGTCATGCCTTTCGTCGCGCGGGTGACCGAGTCCCACCAGAGCCACTGATCTTGACCGGTCCAGACGCGGCCCGGAGGCCCATCGAGGACGTCCCGGTAATAGACGGGGTTATTTGCCAGCGCCAGGGTGTAGCCGCCATGGGTGGTCGTCCAGATCGGCTCTCCCAGGACGAGGAGGTTCCGGATCATCCAGGGCAGGAGCACGACGCCGACCGTCAGGGCCAGCGAGCCGCTCCGGATCAGGCGATCCTTCCAATGGCCCGGGTTGACGATCATGCCGGCCAGGATCGTCAGCACGGTCGCCGCGAGGATGCTGGGCCGGCATAACGCCGCGAGGCCGAACCACAGTCCACCCCATACGGCCCCGCGCACGCCTCCCTGGGCGAGTGCGGCCAGGGTCGCGGCGACTAAGAAGGCGGCGGGGGTCTCGGTCATCACCGAACGGCCCTGACCGATCAACACCGGATCACACGCCACCACGAAGGCGGCCGCCATCGTCCGGGATCGAGACAGGCCGAACCGCTCCGCCGCCACCGCGGTCATCCAGACCGTGCCAACCGCCAGTCCCAGGTGCAACAGCGCGATCCCCCATCGCGTCCAATCGTCTCCGCCGACGACTAGCGGCGCCAGGACCAGCGGATAGAGGGGCGGACGATAGGCAGTCGGGCGTCGCTTGAAGGCAAACCCTTCGCCAGACGCCAGAGATCGGGCCATCGGCAGGTAATTGTCCGGGTCGTCGAAGGCCCCGGAGCCTCGGAGCATCACCGCCGCCCGCAACGCCAGCGCCAGCAGGATGATCGCCCAGAGAGGTTGACTGACGAGGCGTTGGAACATCATTCGGTGTGCGGTGTGTGAAGAGGAGCTGCCTGGGTATAATCATCCGACTGGATCGATCCGACAAGGACAGCCTGAGAGAAACTCCATGGAACGTCGTCCGAATATCATCTCTTTGACGGGCATGCATGAAGAGGGCCTGCAACTCCTCCGGGATGCGGGAGACCTGCGCCGCGCCAGTTCCCTGGAGCCGGCGACGCTCCATCGCGAGGTCGTGGGCGCCGACGCGCTGATCATCCGCACGGCGGGCGTGATCGACGCCGCGCTGCTCGACCATGGCAAGGACCTCAAGGTCGTCGGGCGCCACGGCGTCGGCTATGACCAGATCGACGTCGATGCGGCGACCGCCCGAGGCGTACAGGTCGTTTATACACCCGGTGCCAACACGCAAAGTGTCGCCGAGCATGTCTTCGCGCTGATGATCGGCCTGTCGAAGCACTTCACGAAGATGACGGCGGCATTGATCGCAGGCAACTACAACTCACGGACCAGCATGACCGGAAGACAGATCGCCGGCAAGACCCTCGGGATCGTCGGGTTTGGTCGGATCGGCCGCCGCGTCGGCGAGATCGCCCACCAGGGGTTCGGGATGACCGTCCTGTACAACGACATCGTCGCCGCGCCGGAGGACGTCGAGCGGCGCAGTGCCGCACGACGGATGGGGCTCCGCGAGCTGCTCGAGGTCTCCGATTACGTGACGCTCCACGTCCCGCTCGACTCCGGCACGCGCGGACTGATCAATCGCCAGACGCTGGCAATGATGCGCCCCGACGCGATCCTGATCAACACCAGCCGAGGCCCGGTCGTGGACGAGCCGGCGGTCGCCGAGGCCCTCGATGCCGGGAAGCTCTGGGGATACGGAGCCGACGTCTACACCGTCGAACCGCCCCCGCCTGGCCATCCGCTGATCGGACGCCCCGACGTTCTCCTGACCCCTCATAGCGCCGCACAGACCGCCGAGGCACTCCGCACCATGGCCATCACGATCGCCGAGGAAGTCCTCAGCGTCCTCCGCGGCGTCGTGCCCACCTACCCGGTCAACGATCCGGTCGAGGTCGAACACGTCCGGCAGCAGTTGGGCAAGGAGCCGCTCTATCGCGAGTCGATGGGTTGACCTGCTCGAACAATCGGCGGAGAACCCTTGGATTCGACCTCATGGGATGAACTATCGTAAAGTTTACTGATCCCGAGATCCCTTCTCACGATTCGGCTGGGCTTCGACCTGCAAGGCAATACCTTCACGGTCCTGGACGATCCCCGAGCGGCGACGCGAAGCCGGCGGGGCTGTGACGGCGTCGGCGCCGGATCAATCACGGCTCGATTAACGGCGGTTGGGCGCAAGCGGTGAATTGAACAGGAGTTGAGGACCGTGGCTTGCGCCGCCAGGTAGGCCTCGGTGGCGTCGAGGCGTCGGACCGGCGCGATCGACGGCTCACCACCCTGGGTCCCGGTGGTCCACACGAGATCGACTTCCGGGTCAGCTCCCCGGGGCCCTCGCCAACCACCTCGACTCGATGGCGAATCGCGGACGGTCAGCATGAGTTGAGCATCAGGCCCGATCCGGTGTTGCGCCTCTCGTCGAAGCTCATGATTCGAGACGCCGTCCGCGCGGGCGCTGGCGCGGCGTTGCTGCCTCGTTCCGTGATCGCGGACGATCTGGCGAGCGGGCGACTATCCTGCTGGGGCGAGGCTTTGGGCCAAGACGTCGAATTGTGGATCCTACATACACCAGGACGGCTCGTGAGCAGCAAGGAGGCCGCGTTCGTGCAGTTCCTATGCGACTCATTTGCGGGTACTTCGCCCTGATCGAGCCCGTTTCCAGCCCAAAGAAGGGAGGGCGGACTCCTTCACGATCGTCTCATGCCCTCGTTGCCCGGCTATAATGGGACCTCGATCGCTTCGACCTCGCACGATCATCCGGCAAATGACCTTCGAATCCGACTCGCAGGACGGGAGGAGAACATGAGCGTAGACGTGAAGTACCGGACCACGGCGACTGCCCGAGGAGGCCGCGACGGCACCGCGGAACGGAGGACGGCACCTTCGAGGTAAAGCTGGCCACGCCCAAGGAGCTCGGGGGAGCCGGCGGGGAGGGGAACAATCCCGAGCAGTTGTTCGCCGCCGGCTACGCCGCCTGCTTCATCGGCGCGATGAAGGTGGCCGCGGGGGGCCTGAAGCTCCGGGTCCCGCCGGAGGCCGCCGTCACCGCGACGGTCGGCATCGGCCCTCGTTCCGAGGGCGGATTCGGCCTCGACGTCGAGTTGCGCGTGCAGCTTCCCGGCCTCGAGCGCCCCGACGCCGAGCGGCTGGTCGAGGCGGCCCACCAGATCTGCCCGTATTCCAATGCGACCCGCAACAACCTCGACGTCCGGCTCTCGGTCGTCTGATGCTCGAATCTCGGCGCAGCCGGAGCACTCCTTGAGAGACCCTCGTGAGGAGGTTTCGGCGCGGGCGCGGCGAGGTCGTCGGGCCCGCCGCCGCGGCTTTCTACCCGCCGGATCGCCTTCTTCCGTTGGGTTCGGGACGATGATAACATGTGAACGTCGATCGTCGCGATCACAGATCCAGGTCGGCGATTCGGTCCTCGGCCCTGGGGCCGAACCCGCGAATGACGATCGGCGCCGGGAACCGTCTCAGGAAGTCGTCCCGTGAGATTCGCTCGTATCGCGGTTCGGCGTCCTCCAGGCGACGACCCGTCCGGTGCTGGGCGTCCGGGTCCGGGTACGAATCGAAGCGGAGATCCTGACCGTCGGCGTAGGCATGGGAAACGAGCCCGTCGCGCTCGGGGAATCGATCCAACCAACTGATCGCGACGCCATCGATCGGCTGGACCTTGGCAGCATAGCGGAACAGGGTGAAGTCGAACCAGCCCGTACGGAGGCTCCCTTGCCAGGGGTTCTCAGGATTCCCCGGGTCGGCCAGCTCGTTCGTCGTGGCGGGGTCGGCGGTCGGCAAGGGACCGGCCCCGTGCCGGGTCGTGAAGGCCCGGACGACACCCAACGTCTTGACGTCGCGACAGTCGCGTTCCGCCAGCAGCTCCAGCGCGTGTCGATCCGTCACGGTGGACCAGGTGCAATGGGGCGGAAACCCGTAGTGTTCGTCCAGGAGGACTCCCTCGGCGCCCTCGAATATCGCCAGCGTCTCGCGGACATCGGGCCATTGCCGCAATTGCGTCCGGATGACGGAACGGAATCCGATCAAGTCGCGGGCGACCGTCCCGGGATCGACCGCCAGGAACCGCTCGATCAACTCGTGGCACCGGGGTTCATCCGCCGCGCGATGAATCCTCGGGAGCAATCTCTGGCGGAGCAATTCCAGTTTCGCCCGCAGCCGATCCCCTCCCAGCAGGTCCCGGCAACAGATCGCGTCCTCGCCGTGATCGAGCCAGTAACCGCGGGTCTCGCCGATCCCGTGGCCGCATGAGCCATGCCGGGCTTCGCCGCGATTGAGCTCCTCGACCTGGTTCGCCCACTGGTGGTAGACGGTCGTGAGCAAGCAATCGGGGTGGACGTGGATCATCGGCCAGGGATCGCCGATCCCGAGCTGTTTCAGGTGCTCGGCCTCCCGGATCATCGCGGCCGGGTTGATGATGACATTCGGGCCCAGGTAGGTCGGGACGCCCGCAAGAGTCCCGGACCCGAATTGGGAGAACGTGTGACGCCGGCCGTCGGCCAGCTCCACGTTGTGTCCGCACTGCGAGCCGCCGCTATACCGCACCACGACGTCGGGCCCGAGCCGGCGGCAGAGGAAATCCACCGTCGCGCCCTTGGACTCATCGCCCCACTGCATCCCGACCACGATGATCGCACGCTTCATCGTTGCTTCTTCTCATCGGTCATTGGTCGGGGAGCCCCTCTTCGCCAATGACCAATGACCAATGACCAAGAGAGCCTGTCTCGGATGTTGCGGTGGCCGTCTCGTAGGGTGCTCTCTGATGACCGAATTCGACACAGCACCCTGGATCGGTGCTCGCAGATCACCCTACGAAGACATTCCGAGACAGACTATAATGACCAAGAGTCAGAACTTCTCCAGCCCGCTCGATTTCCCGGATGACGGGACTTCCTGTATCGAGCCCCGACCTCTTGCCGACCCGGCAGGCACCAGGGCTCGGCTGACCGACACGGCCGCCTTGCGATCGGTCCCCGCGTCCACCAGGTCGTCGGCGAGGGTGCCGGCATCGGCCTTGGACTCGAAGAGCCCGATCTGGCCGGCGATGCACTCGCAGATCGTCGCGGGATCCTCCAGCAGGATCAACCGCTGGGGCAGGAGCTTCTTCCAGGGATCGATGACCGCACGGTCGCCCCAGTGGCTCGTCATCTGGGGCAGGATGAAGAACGTCTCCCACCGCTCCTGGAGATCCCGGATGACCTCGGGCGTCGGGATGTCCTGATCGAGCCGGTCCCCGATCACGCCCAGGACCTCGTCCCGCTTGACCTTGGGATAAGGGATCTCATCGCCGATGACGAAGAGGTAGCCCTTCTGACCGCGCTTCTCCCAGTGATCCGTCACGGTGTGGCGCATCATGAAATAGAGCCCCAGCTCGTAGGACTCGGTGATGTGGCCGCCACCACCGCCCTCGAGGTAGAGATTGGTCAGGCAATCCTCGATCTCGATCCCGGACTCGAACTGGCCGACCTGGAGCGGAACCGTATCGCACGTCGCGTCCCCGATGGCGCCGACGAAGATCGCCGGGTGCTCGACGTAGCCCTTGCGGATCAGGAGTCCCATCAGTTTGGGCAGGTTGGCCTGGATGATCCTGGGCACCTGCTGCATCGAGCCGGTCACGTCCATCAGGACCGCGATCGGGATGGCCTCGGGGTGGACGTCGCTGTCTCGCGACTCGCGGAACACGACGCCTTTGGGGTCGAGCGTCTTGTGGGCCGAGGCCGCGACCTTGTGGGCCTTGACGTCGTGATCCCAGCCGAACGTCGGGAGATCCTTCTTGGCCCGGAGCGCTTGCGATCGTCGTAGAGACCGGATGACCAGTTGGTCGAACCCATCGGATGCTCCTCGAGTTGAAGACGAAGGACTACATCAACAGCTCCACGTATTTCGGCGGCCCGTAGAGGGCCTTGAGGACTTCGTCGAACTCGTCGTGGAGCTCCCATGCGTCGCCGGGCCGCATCCTGGGTCCTTCCAACAAGCAGACACGGAAGATCCTGGCGAGTTCGGGCGGGACGGCGGCGGGAAATTGGCCCGAGGCGAGATCGCCGCCCGCAAGGTAGACCATACACTTCGCGGCCATGAAGATGTCGGTTGACGAAGACGCCAGGTCTTTTCGCGTCACTTCCATCGGATACCAGTGGTGGTGTTCGGCCGAGCCGTAGCGGATGACCTCGCCATCCCGGACCGATTGACCCCAGCCGACCAACTGGAGGCCGTGCCCCTCGGCGTGGACGAGGACGTGGCAAGGCAGTACGGCGCCGTGGACGAACCCGAACCGATGGGCGAACCCCAGGGTCGAGAGGAGCCGCTTGAAGATCCAGGCCAGGTGTCGGCCTTCCAGCGCCGGATATCGCTCGTGGACTTGCTCCAGCGTGTAGAACCCGGGGTCCGCCGTGAAGACATTGATCCGCTTCTGGAGCCCGTCCCGGACCGGGAAGGATTCGCAGAGCGTCGGGAAGAAATAGCCGTAGGATGTCGTCGCAGCATGCTGGAGGATCTCGGTCAGGACGTCGGCCTCATGGGCCAACATCCCGGCCCCCTCTCGCACCCGGGAGCACTTGAGGAGATACGCCTTGCCTTCCGATGTCGCACGGTAGACGTCCGCCACATCGCCGCTCGCCAGCAGGCTTGCTATCTCGTACGCTCGCCTCGGCGACCGGATCACGGTCGGCTTCACGAGGTCCCGATAGAGTTGCTCGATCCGGCGCATCAGATCGGTGGCACGGGCCGCCCGATCGGGCTCGCCTGGAAACCGGTCGGGATGGCAGACGATCCGGAACCGCTTCAACGACGCCGCTCGATCATCGCCGAACAATGCGGCCGGGTCTGGCGTGTCCCGGACCAGGAGCTCAAGTTCCTCAAGTGTCATGAGGACGCGCTCATTTGAATCTCTATCCCGGTCGCGCTCGACTGGGTTGCGATCCCTTTGCAGCCCAGGATCGTGTGGCGCCGACTCCGACCGCGTGATCTGCGTCAATCCGATAGGGCGTTCTGCAGCAGTATATTCGACCGCCGCGTGATTTTCTTCGATCGTCTCCCCAATTCCGGAGCCGACTACGCCCGGGGATAGTTGGATGGGAGCCGGTTTGGACAACCTCGGCGTGCTTGGGTAGCTTCTCCAGAGCCCTGGTCAAGAACTCCTTGAACACCTGGGGCTCCTTCACGCCGCCGAGTTGGTCGATGAGGCCTCCGTCTGGCGAGAGCACGGCATAGAGCGGCGTCGTTGCGGACTGGGTGAGGTTTAGCAGGAGGTCCATATTCCGCTCTGCCAATTCCTCGTTCTGCTGCGAGGTCAGCGTTCGGACCGGCACACGGTCGATAAAAAGCTGTACCGCGACGAACTTGCGGAGGAGCGGGACGATGTCGGGGCGCGGGAAGACGCTCACTTCCATCTGCCGACAATTCGCCGAGTTGACGCCGGTGAAATCGATCAGGATGGGCTTATTCCCCGCGGCGGCGCGTTCGCGGGCCTGATCGAAGCTCAGGCCCCAGGAGACCCCATGGACGTTCGACTGGGCGCGCACCGCCTCATCCGGGCGGGTGGAATTGGATGTGGACGTGGCCTTGATCTTGCCCTTGGAAGTCGCTTCGTTATTCCCTGCGACGGTGAACTTATCCAGGGCTTTGTTCAGGAACTCGGTGAAGACCCTCGGCTCGTTATAGCCCCCGATCTTATCGATCACGTCGCCGCTCGGCGAAAGCACGACGTAGAAGGGATTGGTGACTTCCTGGGCCATGCCGAGGAGAAGGACTTGATTCGCCTCGGCTCGCTCTTGGCGCTGATCGGCGGTGAGCGAGCTGATGTTGACGCGGTCCGTGTACAGCTGGACGGTCACGAATTTGCCGAGGAGTTGGGCGACGTCGGGACGTGGGAAGACGACGCGCTCCATCTTCCGACAGTTCGCACAGTTGACGCCGGTGAAGTCGATGAGGATCGGCCGATTTTGCGCGGCGGCCTCCTCGCGGGCCTGATCCAGGCTCAAGCCCCAGAGCACGCCGTGGAGCTTCTTCTCCTCGCGCTCCGCCTGCGCCGGATCCTTGGAGGTAGCCTTCACTTCACCGATGGGCGCACCACTCCCTTCGCCGACGATCGGCGCGGGTGCCGTGAATGCCGTGGAATCGGGCGGGAGCAGGCCGACGATGAATTCATCCCAGACCTTGCTCTTCGGCACGTGGCCGAAGAGGGCCGGGGCCAGGAACAGGGCCAGTCCCAGGAAGGCCGCGCCGAAGATGAGACGACCGGGACCGACCTTGACTTCATCGTGGTCGTGATCCGTCCGGAATATGCCCAGAAGGTAGAGCCCACACACCAACGAAAGGGCGATCCAGCTCGTCAGGACCACATGGGCATTGAACCAGGCATTCTCGGGTGTGACGAACGCCAGCTCGGCCGTGTTGGCGAATTTCAGCGCGGCCCCGATCTCGATCAGGCCGCCAACAACCTTGATCGAATTCATCCAGTCGCCGCTGCGGGGCATCTGGGAGATCAGGCCCGGTGAGAGGGCGAGGACCAGGAACGGTAACGCCAGGACGGTGGCGAAGGTCGCCAGTCCGATGATCGGGTAGAAGAAGTTGCCGCTCGCAGCCATCACCAGCAACCCGCCGACGACCGGGAACGTGCAGGTGAACGACGTGATCGTCAGGGTCAAGGCCATGAAGACGACCCCGATCAGGCCTCCGCGTCCTTCACCCTGGGCCGAAGCGTTCAGGAGGAAGCTCGGCAGGCGGATCTCGAATAGTCCCAGCAAGCTGAGACCGAACACCACGAAGAGCGTGGCGACGAACAGGTTGATCCAGAAGTTGTTCGCCAGATTCTGTAGCGCCGAGGCCGAGAAGAAGAACGAGAACAGGACGCCGACCGTCGTGAATACGCCTATGATCGACAAACAGTAGGTGATGGCCAGGCCCGTCGTCTTGACCCGTCCGGCTTTGCCGTGCCCTTGCTTCACGAAGAAATTGACCGTGATTGGGACCATCGGCCAGACGCAGGGCATCACCAAGGCGAACAGGCCGCCGACCGCCGAGGCGAGCATGAACGGGATCAAGCCCTGCTGGGCCTTCTGCGCGATCTCGCTCCTGGGGACTGGCGTGGAGCCCGAGCCCGCCGAATCCGTCGGGGATCCAGGGATCGGGGGAGCCGAGGCCGTGGCGGAGGTCCCTGTCGAGCGGGGATCCTTGGAATCCGCGAGGGGTGAGGCTTTGGGCGGATCGGCCGACGCGGTCGGCGCCGGCGCGGCCGCGGCTGGCTTCGGGCCGGCCTCGGCCGGCTTGGTGGTGTCGCCCGCGGCGGGGAGGACCGTCAGTTCGGCGTCGGGTGCCGTCCACTGACCGGGCGGGCTGCAACTCTTCTCGTCGCAGATCATGAATCCCATCTGGCAACGGAGCTTCTTCTTGCCCGGCTCGGTGCCCTCGGGGACCTTCAGCTTGATGGTCCAACTCACCTCGTCTTCGTAATACTCGACGAACGGCAGGTCGGGCCAGACCGGTTCCTTGTGCTTGATCGCTTCCTTGGAAGCCTTCCAATTCCCATCAACCTTGAGTCCGGCCGGGTCGAAGAAGTCGAACGTCGTGTAAACCGGACCGGCTCCCGGCGCCCTCGGCTTGTCGATCTCCTTGTAGATGTGATAGCCCTCGTCGAGCTTGGCCGTCACCTTAAAGGTCACGGTCTCGCCCGGCTTCGCCCGGGACGGCTCGACCGACGTCGTGATCTCCACGTTGCGCGACTTGAGCCGAGCATTCGTATCCTTCTTCTTCGGCTGGGGCGGATCGCCGAACGAGGCCGGCACGAGCCAGAGCCCGGCCAGGATTGCCAGGACGATCGGACGACACGTCGCGGCCCGTCGGCCAGCATGAGCTCGATGCATGATTGATGGCCTCGAAGACAAGTCAGGAGAAGATCCGATCCACGAGTATACGCCAGCCGGGCACGGCCGGTTCGGCATCGGCTTGATCGCCGCGGTGGAATAAGACCGGCTGATCGGGCGCACTCGCCAGATACTTCCGGACGCTTTCGGCCATCGGGTCAACATCCCAGACCACCCGCGTACCGGCCTGGAAGTAGTCCGCTCGCTTGGCGGCCATCTCCTCCTCGGCCGACTTGCTGTAGTCGTTTTCGCTCCGGACTTCGGCGGCGAAGGTGGGCGGACCCTCGACGAACCGCATCGGATTGGCCGGGAGTGCACCCTCGTAGTAGGACGCATCGGGCGAGAAGGACTCGCGGCCGGATCGGAGCTTGGGAACGGCAAACCCCATGCTGTCGGTGTACACAACGCCCCGACCTGTCGCGTCGGCATGGTCGTCCAGGCTGCGGTAGATCCGACCGGCAACTCGATTCGGCCTGTGACCGGTGGGCATGTAGCGGACGATCCTCCCGCCGATGAGTTCAGCCTTCCCCTCGACCTTGAGGAGGTCGTCCAGGGTGGCCCGCCGCGGGGGAGCCGGCCAAGTTGTACTGGTGCTCATCTCGAGACTCCGCAACGACAGGATTCCCGAAATATCTTAGCAGAGGTACCTGGGCCGACAACACCGATCAAGTCACCGGCACGGGTTCGTGCGGTTCGGATTGACCCGGAACGCGATCTATCCTACCATTCGCCGCCGTGATCGGGGTATCCGCAACCGGGCACTACGACTCCACTGCTGTTGTATCCGCCCCCATTCCTCCGTATTGAAATCGGGCTGATCGGCATTCGGTTGCCGCGCGTAGGACCCTGTTAATGCGTAAAGTGCTCTCCGGACTGGTTCCGCTGACCGCCATCATGGCGGCCGGCTGGCTGATCGCGATGGATCGGGAAGGCCAACTGGTCTGGGACCATTGGGACGAGGTCAAGCGCGGCATCCTCTATCGCAGCGGCCAGCTCTCGGGCGACCAGCTCCGGGAGGCGGTCAAGCGCTATCAGATCCGCACGGTCGTCAACCTGCAGTGGCCCGGCGAGGAGATGAAGCAGGAGCGAGCATTGAGCCACCGGCTCGGAGTGGACTTCGTGAACCTGCCGATGCCCGGAGACGGCCTGGGCGAGGAATCGCAATTCCGCGAGATCCTCAAGATCCTCGACGACCCCGATCGCCGCCCCGCGCTGGTGCATTGCGCCCGCGGTACCTGTCGGACCGGGGCGGCCGTCGCCTATTATCGGTTCGAGCGCGATGGGTGGACCCCCGAGGATGTCGCGAACGAGCTGGAGCGTCAGACCTATCATTATGGCCTGGTACCCGGTTACATCTATGCGATGGTGAAGACCAAGCCCCTGTCGTCGCTGCTCCGGGCCGACATGGTGGTCGACCGCAACCGCGTGCCGGACGAGCCCCGCAAGGAGGCGGTGCATGGACCTTGAGATCGCCTCGATCACGCGGGTTCGACCACAACCGAGCCGTGCGATCCGGATGGACTCCGCCGCGTGCGCCTTGCCGGGCGTCGCCGGCATGGTGTGGGCGATGCTGGCCGTGGCCGCGATGGCCCTGATCTTCGTCGTCGCGGGCGCGAGCGGGCTGGATCTGGGGCCGCAGGAGGCGCGGGTCGGCCTGGCCGCCGGCGAGCGCGCCGGGCCCATGGGGCAGGTCCTCGGCTACTGGGCCCCCGACCTCTGGCCCGCTCAGGTCTTGCCGAGCCTCGCCGTGACACGGCTGACTCCGTCGGGGCGGCCGACGACCGGCATCGTCCGGTGGCCGGCGGCGCTGGCGGCGATCGGCGCCGGCTGGATCCTGGTCCTGGGGATGTACCGGGCCTCGGGCAACCGCGCCTCGATCGTCTTCGGCTTCTGCTGGTTCGGCAGCCTGGCCGTCATCGACCGATCGGCAGGCACGGGGATCGACCCGATCCTAGGGTTGGCCATCCTGGGGGCGATCGACCGGATCTTGCACCGAGGCTCGGACTGGATCGCCGGGCTCTGGGCGTCCCTTGCGTTCCTGGCGGGAGGCTGGCCGCCCCTGGCCCTGATCGCGCTGGTCGTCCTCCTCATCGGCCGTCGCGGCTCGAGCTTCTCGCCCCAACTCCTGCTGCCGCCGCTGGTCACGGCGATCGCCTGGTCCGTCACGACCATTGCCATGACCTCCGTCGAGTTCTGGGCCGGGGCGCTCACCCTCCCCCTGACCCGGCGACCGGAGTGGGGGCTCGCTCCGGGCGTCCTATTCTTCCTGGGAATGCCGTGGAGCCCGTTCTCGGTCCTGGCATCGAGCCGATCGATTCGCGCAGGCCTGGCCGGAGCAGGGCCGGGCGTGGGTCATCGGCTGGGTCCAGGCGGCGATCGCCAGCCTGATCGCCGGATCCCTGGTGCCGGGCCTCGCCCCGTCGGCGCGAATCCTCGCCCTGGCCGGCCTGCTCATCGCCGCCTCGGCCTGCCTCGAATCGGTCTGGCGGAATGCGCTCGGGCCCGCCGCCAGGCGTGTCTTCTTCTCGCTCTATTCCGTCGTCCTGGCCCTCTGGCTCGTCGTGATGATCTACGGTTGCTTCGTCTGGATCCTCACGATGCCCTACTACCGTACCCTCGGCATCGCCATGGGCCTCTTGATCCCGATGGTCATCGCCCTGGGATGGTCGGCCCTCGGCGCCGGCAATCCACGACGGGCCGTCGTCACCCTCATGGTGCTGGCGATCGGACTGAAACTGGCCCACTGGGGCTACTACGTCCCCGAGTGGAACTATCGATACAGCCAGGGGCCCTGGGCGCGCGCCATCGGCCAGTGGATCCCGCGGAAGTGGTCGCTCTACATCCTCCACGATTGGCCCGACGACCTCTCCTTCTTCATCGGCCGGCCCGTCCGGCAATTGCGAAGCCCACGATTCCTCAACTATCTCCCCGGAACCGAAAGCCGGTACATCCTCCTCCAAACCCCGGAGTACGAAAACTGGCCCGATCACGCGCCTCCCATCTCCGTAGTCGCCCGGTTCCATGACCAGTCGGGAGCCGAACGCATCCTGGCACGGACCGCCGGTTTCCTGCCCGTCCCCGGCCTGACGACCCTGAAATATAGTCCGTAACCGTGGCCTTGTGGATGTCGTCGATGCACTCGCGATTGCGTGCTTCGTTGTGGGGGCGTTTCGTACGTCCTGTGTCACGATGTCTCACAAGCGTCGTATAGTCTAGATTAGAGTTGAGCCCAGTAGGGTGGGTGAAACCCACCGAACCTATGAGTTCGCAAGGAATCTGGTGGGTTTCACCCACCCTACGAGTCGCCCTCTTGGAATCGAGAGGTCCGATCCGTCCGCCCGACCTGTGAATTTGCGGTGTAGGGGATAATCTGGCAATCTCGTGAAGAATTGAACGTTCGGGTCGAACTGCTCATAGCTGATTATCTATCCGGAGGATTCCTCCGTGATTCGGAATGGATTCTCGGGTAGGGAAGAGGCCGTCTCGCATACCCCGATGCCGTAGACGTGCAACACTCGATCGAATCTTGAGCACGAGGAGAGCATCTCGATGCTCAGCAAGCTGAAAGAAATGTTCGGCCCGGCTCCGACGAGCGGCCCGAAAGGTTATCGCGGACGCGTCAACCTTCAGCGACGGTTCGCGCTCGTCTCCGAGATGTCGCGCGGCAGCATGTCCCGGGTCCATCGGGCGATCGATAACGAGACGGGACGGACCGTCTGTCTCAAGATCCAGCTCCCCGAGAAGAACCGAGCGGCCTCGGCGCGCGCCTCCGCCGAGCAGGTGCGCCCGACCGAGGGCGAGATCGCCATCCAAATCGTTCATCCGCACGTCGTTCGCACGTTCGAGTACGGCGACTCCACCCAGGGCGAGCACTACCTCATGATGGAATTCATCGATGGGGTGAGCTTCCAGTACGTCCGCGAGACGCGGGCGGCCCGTACTGCCCAGCGCGTGGAACTGCTCGCCCAGGCGGCGGAGGGCCTGGCGGCGGTCCATGCGGCGGGCTTCATCCATCACGATATCAATGCCCGGAATATCCTCGTCGATCGCGAGCAGCATGCCAAGCTGATCGATTTCGGCCTGTCGGTCCCCAACACGCCGGCCTTCCGCCGGCCGGGCAATCGGACCGGCACGATCCAGTACATGGCCCCGGAGCTCCTCCGCCGCGAGCCGATCGACGAGCGGATCGACATCTTCGCCTTCGGGGTCCTCGCCTTCGAGTTCTTGACGGATCGCCTGCCATACGACGCCAACAACAACACCACGATGATGCTCCAGCGCATCAACTCCGAGCCGCTCGATCCGGCCGTCGTCAAGCCGAAGCTCTCGGACGAGATCTGTCAGATCCTCCGGAAGCTGACCGCCCGGCGCAAGGACCAGCGCTGGCCGACGATGAGCAGCCTCCCCGACGCCTTGCGGAGCGTGCCGGCCAAGCGGCAGCGGGTCTGACGATTCGCGCGGATCCGGAAAGTGCCTATCTCAATCGGCCATCTCGCGCATGGCGCGAATGACGCGCGGATGCTGGGCGTGGTCGTGGATGGTAGGGGCCAGGCGGAGGACTTTCTGGGCCTCGATCAATGCGCAGTACGGGCCCCTCCTGATCGGTGCCGATCTCCAGGATCAGGTGGCCTCCCGGCTTGAGGAGCGGTACGGATTCCTCGATCAATCGCGCGACCATATCGAGCCCGCCGGGACCGCCGTCGAGCGCCGTCCGGGGCTCGAAGTCGCGGACTCCGACCTCGAGGTGCTCGATCGCGCCCGTGGGGATATACGGGGGATTCGAGAGGATCGCGTCGAACGGGCCTTCGTTGGCGACCGGTCCGAGGCGATCGCCCATCCGGAAATCGATCCGGTCGGCGACCTTGTGCTGATCGGCATTCTTCCGGGCGACCGCCAGGGCCGCCTCGCTGATGTCGATGGCGATGAAGTGTGCCCCGGGGTGGCGGAACGCCGAGGCGACCGCGAGGCAGCCGGAGCCGGTACCGACGTTGACGGCGCGGGGCGATTCGAGGGTCTTGGCGAGGGCGAGGAACTCGACGACGACGAATTCCGACTCGGGACGCGGGATCAGCACGGCCGGCGAGACTTCGAATGCCAGCGAGTAGAACTCCTTGCGGCCGACCAGATAGGCCACGGGGGACCCCTCGACTCGGCGTCGGACCAGGTCGCGAAACTTCCCGCGCGGGGCTTCAGCCACCTCGTCCAAGAAGTGGGTGTAAAGCTGGACCCGCGGCCAATGGAGGACGTGGGCCAGCATCACCTCGGCGTCCAGACGAGGGCTCTCCGAACCGCGCTTCTTGAGATAATCGGCCGTCCAGGTCAGGAGCCGACCGACGGTCCATGCGTCTTCAGAGCGGCCTTCGGGATTCGGTTCGGAGGTCGGCAAGTGAGAGGTATCCATCATCGGCTCGGGTGGGTGAGACCCACCGATCTGGGGCTTCGATTCTTGGTGGGTTTCACCCACCCTACGAGCGATCATCGACGCGCCGACGCATCCGATCAGACGAGATCGCCGAGCTGTTCCCGGCGGTCGTGGTCGATCAGGGCCTTGGTCAAGGGGAGCAGGTTGCCCTGGATCACCTGGTCGAGGTTGTAGAGCGTCAGGCCGATCCGATGGTCGGAGACGCGGTTCTGCGGGAAATTGTAGGTCCGCATCTTCTGCGACCGGTCCCCGGATCCGATCATGTCGCGGCGGGTCTGATCGCGCTCGGAACGGGCGCTCTCCTTCTGCTGTTCGAATAACCGACTACGGAGTATCCGCATAGCCTTCGCCTTGTTCTTGTGCTGGCTGCGTTCATCCCGGCAATTGACCACGACGCCGGTCGGCAGGTGGGTGATCCGCACGCCGCTCTCGGTCTTGTTCTGATGCTGGCCGCCCGGCCCTCCCGACCGCATGACGTCGATGAGCAGGTCTTCGGTCCGGATCACGATGTCCACTTCCTCCGGTTCCGGCAGGATGGCGACGGTGGCCGTGGAGGTGTGAATCCGGCCCTGGGCCTCGGTCTGGGGGACGCGCTGGACGCGGTGGCATCCGCTTTCGAACTGGAGATGGCGATAAGCCGCCGGGCCGGCGACGCTGAACGAGACCTCGCGGAAGCCCGCCAGCTCGGTCGGCTCGATATCGAGCGTCTCGAACTTCCAGTTCATCTGCTCGGCGAACCGGCGGTACATCTCGAAGAGGTCGCGCGCGAACAGTGCCGCCTCGTCGCCGCCGGTCCCCGCGCGGATCTCGACGATCATCGCCGCGTGGGCGGTGCCGGCGCGGCTGTCGTAGAGCATGTCCCGGAGATTCTCCCCCTCTTGCTGATGGCGGGCCCGCAAGTCCTCGAGCTCCGCCTCGGCATACGATCGCATCTCGGGGTCCGATTCGGCGGCACTGAGTTGCTCGGCCTCGGTGATCTGACGGCTCAGCTCGAGGTCAGCGCCCGTAAGGCAGCGCGATCTTGGCGAGCGTGCCCCGTTCCTTCGACAACGCCGTGACCCGAGCGATGTCGGCAGTGACCTCGGGATCGAGCAACAACCGCTCGATCTCCAGGAATCGCTGATAGTCCGTCTGAAGCTTCTCGAACACGGTCTGGTCCTTGGTCCCTTGTCCTTGGTTAGACAAGTAATTCTGCGCCAGCCTATCCGCAGAACTCACAATCTGGTTTGGAAGCACCGTGGAACTCAAAGAGCCTGTCGGAACAGACTCCCAGAGGGCCCTGACAATCCCAGCCCAAGTCCCAGGGACCGCGAAGCGAACCGAGGACCAAGGACGAGGGACCAAGGACAAAAAAGAGGACGGCCCGGTGGCGGACTCTTCTCTTGATAGAGTCGTCCGCCAGCAGGCCGTCCTCTTGGTCTCGTCGATCCTGACTAAGCGTTCTCGGTCGGGGCCGTGGCAGCCGCGGCGACGGCGGCCTTCTTGGCCTTGCCGTAGGTCCCCTGGAACTTCTTGTTGAATTTGTTAACACGGCCTGCGGCATCGACGAACTTCACCGAGCCGGTGAAGTACGGATGGCACTTGGAGCAGACTTCGACCATGATCTTGGGCTTCGTGCTCCGCGTGGTGAAGGTATTCCCACACCCGCACACAACCACGCTGTCTTGATACTTCGGGTGAATGCCGTCTTTCATGGTTCTATCGCGATTCCATTTTGCCCCGAGGGGCGGCAACAAATGAGCCCAGGGACGACGCCCTGGGAGAGAAATCATGCAAAACAACTCTTCCATGATACTCAGGCTTTTGCATCCAGCAATGCGGCAACGGCCTTTTCTACCTCGTCGTAGGTGAATTGGTTGTTGGGGTCGTCCATGGTGAACCGTTTCACTTCTTTGCCATCGGGACCGAAGATGAATACGGCTGGGATTCCGTTGATGTTCAACTTGTCGAATCCATCGCCGAAATTCTCGTCGAGCAGGACGTTCGAGAAGACGGCTTTCTTCTCCTTGAGGAAGCGCTCGGCCTCGGCCACGGCGGCCGTGTCGGTCGGGTCGTCGAGGGATAGCGAGATGATTGCCAGCCCCTTCGTGCCGTACTTCCGGTGCATCTCGATGACGTGGGGGAAGTTTTCCTTGCACGGGCCGCACGTCGTCGACCAGGCGTCAACGACGGTGTACTTGACCTTTGTGTTGGCCAGACGTTTCTGAAACTGGCCCCACTTCAGCTTTTCCAGTTTCACGACTTTCGGGGATTCTTGATCGTCGGGGAAAGCGTCTTTCCCCGTGAGCAGGATCGTGATGGCGAGCATCGTGAAGATCGTCAGCGTGCGGGCTACGAAGAATCTCATGGCGGAAGCCCCTCGTGAGGGAACTGGGGTCTCGAGTCTTGCCTGGGGCCGGGGGGCATCGTGAGGGAGCGGCTTCATCCGGGCTCGATGGATCGCGTCGTCTTCGGCAACGGACGGGGCCTCGCCCTCGCGTATTGACCGCGGAGAGGAGGGAAGAAAAAGCCGGCCGCACCCTCGCGGGCACGGCTGGCTTTCAAGGGATCTTTTGGCCTACGTCCTCGATGTCTGAGCAGAGGACGATGGCCGGTTCCAACGAATCGCGTTCGCTCACTTGCTGGCGCGGCTGTAGGTAACGCCGCAGCCAACGGCCTTGGTCTCATCGACCGGGGGGCTCTCGTTCTTCAGCAGGGCGTTGACCGCGTCCTTGAGGTAGGTCTTGGTGACCTTCTCCTCGGAACGAGGACTATCATCCATTGCGCCGGTGTAGCGGATCTTCCGTTCCTTGTCGAGAACGAAAAACTGCGGGGTGTTGGTCGCACCGTAGGCCCTGCCGACGGCCTGGCTCTCGTCATAGCCGTAGATGTAATTCGACTTGTGGTCCTTCATGTACTCCTTGATGCCCGGCAGCTTGTCCCCCGCTGCGGTGGAGACGCAGAGCCCGACCACGCGGACGCTCTTGTCCTTGAACTCGTTGGTGAAGTCGACCAGGCGATCTTCATAGCCGACGACCACCGGGCAGTGCTTGGCCACGAACACGAGGACGACGACATCTTCCTTCAGGTCAGGCAGGCTGACGCTGGTCTCTTCGCCATTGTAGATCGCGGGAAGCCCCGAGAACGTGGGGGCCTTGTCGCCAACGCTGACGACCTTGTTGAACTTGCCGGCCAGGGCGGGGATGGCGATCGCGGAGATGGCCACGAGGCTGAGAAGAACCTTGCGCATCGATGCTTGCTCCCGTTGAGACTCGAAACCGATCGGAGGGATCACATGCCCTCCCATCCAATCAACCAGTCGCATTGGTCCGCTCCCGCCATCATGCGGGAGTATCGGGTTGATCGCGGATCTGCGCCTCCGTCGGCTGATTCCATGGCAGGTCCGACAGACGAGCCGTTCGACGCAGAGTTCAGGCTGATTATAAGAAGCGACATCCGTGAGTCAACTGTCCCTCCATTCGCCCGTAGGGCGGTCTGGAGAAATGGTCTGGAGAAGTGGGTCGGGGGCGGGATCCGGCCGCCGATGCGCCGGATCCCGCCCCCGGGTTATTCAGGAGCATGGCTCAGCGTTCGATCCGCGAATCCTGGATCGAGTCGTCCTCGGCGTGTTCGATGAAGTGCCAGGAGACTTCCTTGGCGACGATCTTGACGAACTTGATCCGGAATTTCGACCGGCTGGCGCCGGTTTCGACGGGGATCGGCCCGCGTTCGGGGAACATGGTCTCGCCATAATCGTCGTAGATCGAGACGGGTTCCTTGGGCTGATCCTTGATCGGCTTATCCTTGCTGTTCTTGGGGTATTGCATCTCGAAAGCCTGGATATGCACCTTGGACTCGCCATGGAGCATGTTCAGGTCGCCCGGCGACTGGATCTGGAACTGCTCGACTTCGAGGAAGACGACGATGTCGGCGTTGAAGTCGTTGGCGATCTCGGACGGGGCGCTCCACTTGGGGTGGGCCTCGACCCAGGTCGCGACCTTGTCGGGGTCGACGAGCACGACCTTCTTTACTTTCTTGCGCAGGATCGCGGTGAACTCGCGGGTCAGGTCGCGATCGAGCGACGAGTACTCCACCATTGAGTTGGAGGCCACATGGCAGAGGACGACGACTTTCTTGCCTTCGAACGAGGTCTCGCACTTGGGTGGGACCATCGGTTCGAACGGCTGGAGGAAATAGGCCAGGGTCCTCGGATCGCAACCGCTGGTCGCGATCAGGCTACCCCCGGCCAGGACGGCGACCATGGCAAGCCGCACCTTAGCATTGGCGAGTAATCGAGGGGTCATCCTGTACCCCCTCCTTCCTTGGATAATTCACAAGCCGATCGACCTGGCCACTCCCCCGGGGCCCGGCCCCGGGACGGCCAGGACGGCTGGCGAAACGATCAACCGAACCAACCAGGACGCGAGGCAGAAGACCACGCCGGCCGTCGCCAGGCCCATCATGGGCCCCGACAAGGACCGGAATCCGACGGGTTCGCTCCGGACCGCACTCGCGATGAACCAGGCCATCAACGGGACCGCCAGCAGGGCGAACACGCACCCCGCCGGGTTTGCTCGCCACGATCGGTCAACCCGCCCGCGCGTACACCAGGCGAACGCCGTGGTCATGCCGCACGTCGGGCAGAGTCGGCCCGTCACGGTGACGAACGTACAAGGCTGAAGCCCGAGTTGAAGATGAGTCCCGAAACCCCGAGGGTCCGGCACCAACGTCCTCGCCAGTCCCAGGAGCCCCGCCAATCCGGCCGCCGCCAGCAGCAACAGTCCGCGCGTCCGCCAACCAAGTCGAACGCCGAGCCAGAAGATGCGGGTTCATGGTTGGCCCTCGGCACGAATGGATGACGGCGAACGGGCCTACCCGATCGCAGGGGCCTGAGATAGGACACGCAATCTTAGCGATCGGCCGGATTCCGGCAAGAGCAAGTGGCCGGTGTTCTAACCACACTAACCAGCATCGGACATCGCTCGCGTTGTTTTCGGGCAATATTTAGCGGGAACAGAACAGTCCCGTGGGAAACCGGACATCGCGTCTCGCCGGCTAGCGACGATTCATGAGTCCACGATCTCGATCGAAACGGCTATTCCGTTGGTTCATGTCCCATGAACTTGCGGCGATGCGGAAGGCAGAGAAAAGGTATGTCTCGGAGGCTATTCTTGGCGGTCCTGTGCCTACGGTTCGCCGATCCGGCAGCGTCGGGCGACCGGGGCCGTGATCCTCGCTACGGCGCGGCCAGAGTCCATTCGAGCCCTGCCCCTATGGGACGATCTCAACGACATGACCCGCCCGGCGAATGTTTTTGGTTCGACCACCTGTCAATTGCCTTTTCCGCACAGTATCGTTAGCTTCGGACAACATCCCCAAAGCGGCTCGTTCCCGAGATGGATCGACCGACCCTGTGATGGCGTCTTGTTGTGCCCCTACTCGACCCCACTCGGCGTCGATGGCGGTGAGACGAAGCAGCGCATCCGAAGACTTGCAGAGACTCGCAAGAAGTGGAGGACGAACTCGAGCACGGCCGGCGAGGGATTGCCGGCGATCGTGATCTTCCAGGCGTTCCGTCCGGGCCGGATCGCGGCCGGCCGGTCGGTTCACCACGACGGTGATTTCGAAGGTCTTCGGCACGGGCATGCCGGCGGCCGCATGGCGACGAATCGCGCCAAGCCAGCATGGCCCCATCCGGCCGCTCCCGTCGATCAGGGTGAGCGAATCCGCTTGTCAACGGGTTTCGGCTCTCGAACAGGAAGATTCAACCTTCATCCGATGAAGGAACACGTCGAGACAATTTCCAGATTCATAACTTTGCACATCCAGGAGACATCAATTGTCCACGAAACGTTTGCGCCCGCGGCGTCCTCGCCGGTTGCTCCTCGAGCCATTGGAGTCTCGATGCCTCCTGGCCATATTCAATATCAATCCGAGCGACAGCCTGAGTGCCACCATCTCTCAGGCGCTCGCCGACAAAGATCCGAGCAACACCATCATCATGAGTGCCGGGACCTACCCGGACACCGGGCAGGTGATCCAAGACGCTTCGACCCGGCCTCTGCTCATCGTCGGCGCCGCTCCCGGTGTCACGATTCAATCCGACGGTTACGATCGCGTCTTCGAGATCGACGCGCACGTGGGTTTCCAGGATCTCACCATCACGGGTGGTATTGCGACGAAGGGGGGTTCGATCGGCGGCACCGCGGCCCTGGGCGGTGGCCTGCTCATCGACGGCGGCCAGGTGGCCCTCAGCAAGGTCAACGTCACCAATGACCGGGCGGACGGAGCCGATGGCGGCCCGGGTGCGAATGGGGCAGATGCCTCGGGCGGCGGCATCTACCTCGCCGCGGGCACCCTGATCATCAAGGACTCGACGATCAGTGATGATGCGGCCGTCGGTGGCGCCGGCGGTTCGGGCCTGTCCGGGCTGACGGGCGGGACCGGTGCTCCGGGGAGGCAAGGGTCCACTGGTGCGAACGGCGGGACGAGTGAATCCGGCTCGCCCGGCGGCACCGGCGGTACTGGTGGCACGGGCTCCAATGGTGGCAACGGCCAGAACGGCGGCAATGGCGGTAACGGCAGCGGCGGCGGGCTTTATGTCGCCAGCGGAGTCGTTGTCATCAAGGCCACACAGTTCGTCAACGATCAGGCGTTCGGAGGGACCGGAGGGTCGGGAGGTTACGGGGGCCCGGGCGGGAAAGGAGGCACTGGCGGCAGAGGCGGCAATGGCGGAAACGGCGGCAATGGCGCCACGGGCAACAGCAGCTCGTATCCCCTAGGCTATACGGCATCCGGTGTCTTTATCACCACAAGCTATGGTAGCAGCTCGACTCCCCTAGGCTATACGACATCCGGTGTCTTTATCACCACAAGCTATGGTGGTACCGGGGGCGATGGCGGGAACGGCGGCAACGGCGGCAACGGCGGCAGGGGAGGCAATGGCGGCAACGGCGGTACCGGCGGCAACGGCGGCAATGGCGGCAATGGCGGCAACGCATCCGGAGGAGGCATCTATGTGCAATCCGGTTCCCTCCTGATTACCGGAAGCTCCTTGACGACCTGCACTGCGAGCGGTGGTAGCGCCGGCTATGGAGGTCTGGGAGGATCTGGAGGTTCAAGTGGACCGGGTGGACCGGGTGGTTCTGGAGGCATGGGTGGAGCGGCTGGCCCCGGTGGCCATGGTGGAGCGACGAATGGTGTCACGGGCAATTCGGGGAGCAATGGATATACCGGCTCCAGCGGCAGTTACGGCTATGGCGGCATCCCAGGTGGGTCGGGTTCCAATGGCACTGGCGGCAATGCAACCGGGGGCTGTGTCTACATTCAATCGGGTGCTGTCGTGGTATCAGGTAGCACCACCTACCAGGGTTCCGCGGTCGGCGGTGCGGGTGCCCCAACCGGCGATGGCACTGATCCCGACGTCTCCGGTTCGGAGACCGCACCCTCCGGGTCGCAAACCCAACCCCCGTCAGAGACCCTCGTCGCACCCGCCGTCACCGGCGCCAACGCGCTCTCGGATGCACCTTATCGATTCACGATTGTCTTTAATGACGACAATCTGGTCGATGAAAGTAGCCTGACGGGCAGCTCCGTGCAGGTGGAGCCGCCCATCGGTGCGCCGATCGTCGCCACTCTCGTCGGCGAGACAGGGTCGGGCACCACCAATGCGCTGGGAGATGCTTCCACACTCACCGCCACCTATCAGATCACTCCCCCGGGCGGGGCCTGGAGCACGGCCACATCGGGAACATATACCGTGATGTTGGCCGGGACGGCCGTCACGGACCTGGCCGATAACTCAGCGGCGAATGGCGATGTCGGCACCTTCAACTACGACGCGGACACGACGACGCAGGGGAGCTGGGAGGGCGTCTACGGCGCCCAGGGCTACGAGATCGTGGGCGGGCCCTCCGGCCTGCCCCCCTACGCAACCGTCACGCCGTCGGGCGCGTCGCTCTATACCTGGACGACCACCTCGACGGACCCGCGCACCCTGGCGGTGCCCGGCTCGAGCGACCGCGTCGCTGCCGCCTGGTTTTCCGTCACGACCTTCACGGTCAACCTGGACCTGAGCGACGGCCAGGAACACGGCCTGGAGCTCTACTTCGACGACTGGGACAACAAGGGTCGCGCCGAGACGGTGCAGGTCAGCACCGCCGGGGGGACCGTCCTGGACACCGGGATCATCTCGTCGTTCGTCGGCGGCGAGTACCTGGACTGGGAGGTCTCGGGTCACGTGGTGATCACGATCACCGCCACGGCCGGGCCCGATGCCGTCCTCAACGGCCTGTTCCTCGACGCGGCGACGAGCCCGACCGGCACGGCCAGCTTCGTCACGTCGGACACGACGACGCGAGGGACCTGGGAGGGTAGCTACGGCGGCGAGGGCTCGGACATCGTGAGCGAGCCCATCAGCCTGCCCTCCTACGCCACCATAAAGCCGTTGGGCGCGTCGCTCTATACCTGGACGACCACCTCGACCGACACCCGCGCCTTGCAGGTGCCCGGCTCGAGCGATCGCGTCGCCGCCGTCTGGTACTCCGCCACCAGCTTCAGTGTGGATGTCAACCTGGGCGACGGCCAGGCGCACGACCTGGAGCTCTACTTCGACGACTGGGACAGCAAGGGTCGCGCCGAGACGGTGCAGATCAGCACGGCCGCGGGGGTCGTCCTGTCCACCGAGGCCGTCTCTTCGTTCGTCGGCGGCAAGTATCTGGACTGGGAGGTCTCGGGTAGTGTGGTGATCACGATCACCGCCACGGCCGGGCCCAATGCCGTCCTCAACGGCCTGTTCCTCGACGCGGCGAGCCAGACCGGCACGGCCAGCTTCCTCGCGCCGGACACGACCACGCGAGGGACCTGGGAAGGCAGCTACGGCGGCCAGGGCTCGGACATCGTGAGCGGGCCCTCCAGCCTGCCCTCCTACGCCACCGTCAGGCCGTCCGGGCAGTCCACCTATATCTGGACGACCAACTCGAATGACCCTCGCGCCTTGCAGATGCCCGGCTCGAGCGACCGCGTGGCGTCCGTCTGGTATGCCGCCACCAGCTTCAGCGTCGTCGTCAACCTGGGCGACGGCCAGGCGCACGACCTGGAACTGTACTTCGACGACTGGGACAGCAAGGGTCGCGCCGAGACGGTGCAGATCAGCACGGCCGCGGGGGTCGTCCTGTCCACCGAGACCATCTCGTCGTTCGTCGGCGGCAAGTATCTGGACTGGGAGGTCTCGGGTAGTGTGGTGATCACGATCACGGCCACGGCCGGGCCCGATGCCGTCCTCAACGGCCTGTTCCTCGACGCGGCGACGAGCCCAACCGGCACGGCCAGCTTCCTCGCGCCGGACACGACCACGCGAGGGACCTGGGAGGGCAGCTACGGCGGCCAGGGCTCGGAGATCGTGGGCGGGCCCGTCAGCCTGCCCTCCTACGCCACCGTCAGGCCGTCCGGGCAGTCCACCTATACCTGGACGACTACCTCGAACGACACGCGCGCCCTGCAGGTGCCCGGCTCGAGCGACCGCGTGGCGTCCGTCTGGTATGCCGCCACCAGCTTCAGTGTCAACGTCAACCTGGGCGACGGCCAGGCGCACGACCTGGAGCTGTACTTCGACGACTGGGACAACAAGGGTCGCGCCGAGACGGTGCAGATCAGCACCGCCGCGGGGGTCGTCCTGTCCACCGAAGCCATCTCGTCGTTCGTCGGCGGCAAGTATCTGGACTGGGAGGTCTCGGGTAACGTGGTGATCACGATCACCGCCACGGCCGGGCCCAATGCCGTCCTCAACGGCCTGTTCCTCGACAATCCGACCTGACGTCAGGGAGATCGTTCAACATCTCCGAATCTGTCCCGGAAACCGGATTTGGATCGTTGTAGGGTGGGTGAAACGCAATGGAACTAAGCATAGCTTGACATCGGAGGGACGTTCCTGACCCTAAGACGACACGGGGCGGGTCCTGCGCGGGGCCGGCCTGTACCATCGCCGGTGGGAGATCGAGACCAGCTACTTCGAATCGACGGAAGTCCGAGGCCTGGAACAGAGCCTGCGCAGGCCGGACGCCGGAGACGATTCGATTCGAGGTGGCCGGACAAGTGCTGCTGTACCTGCTGGTGCGGTGACTGATGGTGGAAGCGGCCATCGGGGCGGGGGAGGACCCGCTGCGCCTGAGCTCCAGCCGGGCCCCGGCCGAGTTGATCGACCTGCTGCCGGGACTGGTCCTGGCCGGCCCGCGACGAGCCGCGGAGGAGTCGATGCCACGGCTGTTGGGCCGGATGGCGAGCCACATCGTGCCGTTGCGACCCGGTCGAACATGATCCGCGTCCCAATGACACCAAGGTCAATAATAAGGGTAAAGGGAAGTGGCAACTTCCGAGCAAACGGGCTGAGACCGAGGTCGCAGCTTAGTGCCATTGGGTTCCACCCACCCTTACAGGAAAACTCAACCACGGATCACACGGATAAGAATCCAAGATTCTTGGGTCCTAATCCGTTCGATCCGTGGTTGGATCCGATCATTGATCTCGGGTCGCGGCCGCGGTTCGTCCTCAGGACCGATCGGCGACCTGGGCGGGCGACTTCTTGAGGCTTTCCGGGGCGGGAGGGGGGAGGAGATTGCCGGGACGGGCGACGATCCGGTCGCCAACCTTCAGGCCGTTGAGCACCTCGGCGTAATCCGGATCGCTGAGGCCGATCTCGATCGGCTGCCATCGCCAGGAGTTCTCGCCGGTCTGGCCGCGAGAAGGGTCGTCCAGTGCGACGTAACCCTTCCCGCCGACCCATCGGATCGACTCGATCGGGACGCGGGTGACGTCCTTCCGGGACTCGATCTCGACCATGATCTCGGCACTCAGGCCGGGGCGTAACGCGTCGAAGCCCTGGGTGATCTCGACGTTCGCGGAATAGATCCGCACGTCGGTCTGCTGGACCGCGACCGAGATCGGCGTGACTTCTCGGACGACTCCCTTGAGCGGGCGCTCGCGGAATGCATCGACGGTGATGATCGCGGGTTGACCCATATGGACCAGGGAGACCTTGGACTCGTTGATCTTGGCCTTCACGCGCATGTGCTGCGGGTCGGGCAGATTGAAGATCGCCTGGTTCTGCCGGAGCGTGACGCCCTGATCGATGACGATCGCCTGCCGATCGCGTTGCTGCGGCATGTTGGCGTAGACGACGATGCCATCACCCGGGGCGCGGACCGTGCAGTTCTCGATGTTCTTCCGCAGACGAGCCAGCCGCTGCTCCTCGAGACTCAAGGCCGCCTCCTGGGTCAGCTTGTCGGCCTGGATCGCCGCCACCTTGGCCTCGAGTCCCTTGATCAACTTGGGGCCTGTATATTTCGTGAGTCGCTCGAGCATGCCCCTGGCTTCCTTCAGGGCGATCGTCGTTTGTTCCAGGGCCGCCTCATCGCTGGCGACCTGGAACGGAGTCCGGTAGCCCAGCGCTTTCATGTCGCGCGACCACTTCAGATTCCGCTCGGCTCGATTCTGCTCGATCTCGCAGGATTGGATGTAGTACTGGATCAGTTGGAGGTCCTGGGGATAGACGCCATCCCGATATTCTCTCAGGGAGATCTCGGCGACTTCGAGGATCGACTTGGCCTGTTCGACGTAAGCCTTGGCGGCGAGGTAGCGTACTTGCTGGTTCCTCTCCTCATCTTCGAAAGCGGATTTATCCAGCTCGACGACAACTTCGTTGGCCTTGACACGGGAACCTTCCGGGAGGATCGTGACGATCCGCGTCGAGCCCGCGGCCTCCTCCATCCCGCCGCCACCGCCGCCGCCACCTCGACCACCTCGACCACCACCGCCACCGCCACCCCCGCGACCACCGCCGCCGCCGCCTTTCTGCTGCTGCTGGTCCGCCTTCTTGGTGGTGTCGGCCGATTTCGACGTGGTCGGACGTAAAGGCATGTGGGGCTGGACGGTGAGTGTGAAGCTCCTCAGGACCGGCTTCGACGAGGTGGTCGTGCTGCCGGACGACGACGATGAGCCGGCGGAGCCACCTCCGGAACCGGAGCTGGATGACCCCGAGCCGCCCGATGACCCTGACGACCCCGAGCTGCCCGATGACCCCGAGCTGCCCGATGAACTGGACGAGCTGTTGCCGCTGCTTGACGATCCGGAGCTCGATCCGGCTTTCGTCTTCGAGGTCTTGCTCTTACTCTTGCTGCTGGAGGCCCCGCCACTGGCCCCGCTTCCGCCCGAACCACTCTGGCCACCGGAGGTGCCCGAGGCGCCCCCGCCCTGTCCCGAGGCCGAATTGCTTGTGCTGCTCTTGCCCGCCGTCGTCCCCTGGGTGCCGCCGACGGTGCCCAGCAGCGCCTCGACCTGGCAGCGGACCGTAGTATTGTTCGCGCTCTCGATCGATCCGGTCTCGACGACGTAAACATCCACGTCGCCCCGGCCGATCTCCACGAATTCGAGGCTCGATTTGGTCGCGGCGAAGAGGGCCGGTGGCCGATAGCCGGCCAACCAGGCGCCGCAGAGCCCGCCCACCATGGCGAGCGCCGCGAAGATCCTCACGTAAACCCAAGGCGATGTGGCTACCTTCGGGATTTCGATCGGGGCAAAGCCGGCATTATCGGCATCAGGAAGCATGAGGGACCTCAGGCTCGTACGTCGTGATCCGACCCGGCGGGATTCGGCCGCAGCGATCGGAGATTGATCCAGGAATGCAGAGAATCCGGGTCTTGCGGAAACCCGACGCAGCCCACCGCGATGGCCGCCCTGCCAATCCGCTGACTAACCTATTATCGGCGAAAGCCTTGGTGGGTCAATTCGTCGAAAAACTTCGCGGAATTCCCCGGCGCCGCGCAATCGCTTTACAGAGATATACAGCGTCAAATGCACCGCATCCGGACCCAGAAAGAAACTCCCAGGCGGGCAATCGGGAAACTCGGCCGTGCGCCAGCGCGGATCGTTGACGGCCGGGTTCTTCGAGGACAGGGCGTGTGCTGAATTCACTTGGTCTCAAGGACTTCGGTCATTGTACTCCCTCAAGGGTGAGATTCGCCGGAGCTTGCAACAGGCGATAGATCGTTCGCGTGAAATCGAATGCTTCGGAGAGACGATCCGGCGCGGCCTGGCCCCCTTCCGGCTCGACGCCGCTCCGGATGACCAGGGGCCGGGGTGCGACCAGGGCGGCCAGATGGCCGACATCGCCCACCTCCAGGATGTTGGGGGCGAGAAGGCCCATCGGGATCCCTGACCACGGCTCGACTCCTCGCGAGACGTAGCTGACCAGGCAGTCCGAACACACGACACCCGCGATCCGGGTGTCGAGCGCCGCCGCGAGGATCGACGGCACGCTCGTCGCGCCGATCGCGTTCAAAACATAGGGGCGACGAGGTACCCCGAACTGGTTCGGGGCCTTGATCGGATTTTGTTGCAGCTCATCCAGGAGGTCGATCCAGCGGATGATGTCCCAGACCCATTGGCCCAGGAGCGGCCGACCGACCCAGAGGCCCCATTCGGCGGCCGTGTGGTCGGCGACGCCGGCCACCGGGCCCGCTCCCGCCAGCCATCGGCCCGTCCCTCGGAAATCGTTCAGTTCCAGCGTGTCGAACCCGGTCCAATCCAAACGCGACAAGATCTTGCCGAGCGCGTCGCGCTCCGCGCATCCGGATCGGCGTCCGGTCGCGGGCCGGGCGAGACCACGACCAAAGTCCCATTCCTTGCCTTGCCGACGACGGCAAGGGCCCCGCAGCGGATACCGCGCTCGGTCGTGATCGTGAGCTCCAACCCCTTCGAGCCGACGAGCGCCCGGTATTCCAGGGGAGTCTTCGGGGGAAATCCTCCGAGGATCCGGTCGCGGAGCTGGGCTCGCATCCGTTCGGAGTCGGCCGCCCACCGCTCGCGGTGATCGGGAGCTGGAGGCAGGGCCGCGAGCCGCTCCCTCCCCTCGTTGCGGGCGAATTCGGGGATCGTGACCACCGTCCGGGGCCGGCCAGTCCCCCGGGGATAGCATCGGAGCAATTCCACATCCTCGACCTCGAAGGGCGGCTCGGGGATCGGTTGTCCGTCACCTCGGCCCCGCAGCCATTTCTCCACCCAGCCGTACATCGACTCACGCATGGGCTTGTTGTAGTCGTGGCCGGATTCTACGGCGACGTGCCGGATCTTCTCGTCATGGCCGAGGAGTCGGAACCGCTCGCGGGCATAGGCGATGCTCCTGGCGGCCTCGCCGACGCTGAACTGGAATGCGTCGCGGGTCGCGCTGATGACCATCAGGGCGCGAGGGGCGATCATGGCCAGCAGGTCGCCGGTCGTGGCGTACGAGGCGCCGCCGGGATTGACCTCGCAGACGCAGCACGCGGTCGTGAGATAGGCGTCGTAGGTGCCGATGCCGCAGACCGGGATCACGGCCAAGAGGCGTTCGTCGGTCGCGCCGGCATAAAATGACTGGTTGCCGCCTCCGGAGGCCCCGGTGATCGCCAGCCTGGCCGGGTCGACGTCCGGGCGCGAGACCAGGTAATCGACGGCACGGCGGTTATCGTAGACCTGCAAGCCGATCAGCGGCGTCCCGACCGGCCAGAGCGAGGCGCCCGACCAGGGCGCCGTGGTAAGTGCCGGGGCCCGGCTCGATGGCCCGCTCCCCCGCCCCGAAGGCGTCGATGCAGAGGACGACATAGCCCAGTTTGGCCAGGCCGATGCAACGGGGCTGGACGTGGGGATCGATCCGGGCCCAGCTCCAGTGTCCGTGGACCGAGAGGACGGCCGGGTAGGGCCCTCGGATGGGGTCGGGTCGGTAGAGATTCCCCGTGACCCGGACTCCGGGTCGGCTCTGGAACGTCAGCCGCTCGATCGCATAGCCGTCCCGATTGATGACGCCGAGCCGCTCCGGGTCCAGGGGACACGGCACAACGGGCATCCGACCGAACGATCGCGATAACTCGTCGCGCACCGAGGCCAGCCTGCGAGTCCATCCGTCGAGGGTCGCCGGCGCGCGTTCGGGCCGACCAGGCCCTCCGCGCGACAGGAGCCGGATGAACGCCGCGTAGTCGGACGACGCAGTTCCTGGGGGGGGTGTTCTCATCCGGATCCTCTGGGAGTGTCGAGTGGTGAGTAAAGCCTGCTGGAGTGTCTTTCCGAACCCGAGCCGCGGGTTTGGCACCCCATTTGAAGCGTGGGTTCGCTTTGTGGTAGCTTGTGCGGAGCGGGCGTGGTCTCCGTCGTGCCATCACAATGATAGCGGCATCGCCTGCATCCATCCTCAGCGCCGGAACGGGATCCTCAGCTCCCGAGGCGGCCGGGCCATTCTGATGCGGCGGTCGCGGATCCGGCGACCCGAGCGAGCCGGAGATGCGGCGCGAGACCAGCCACGAGATGCGGCGATCTGACGATTCGACCACCTGGAGAGGACGATACCATGGCGGAACACACCTTGCCTCCATTGCCCTATGATTATGGCGCCCTCGAGCCGTACATCGATGCCAAGACCATGGAGATCCACCACGGCAAGCATCATCAGGCTTATGTGACCAACCTGAACAATGCGCTCAAGGATCATCCGGACCTACAGTCCAAGACGCTCGAGGAGCTGATCGGGAATCTCGACGCGGTGCCGGAATCGATCCGGACGGCCGTGCGGAACAACGGCGGCGGACACGCCAACCACTCGATGTTCTGGCAGATCATGAAGGCCGGCGGCGGCGGCGAGCCCACCGGCGCGCTCGCCGAGGCGATCACCGCCGAGCTGGGCGGATTCGCCGCGTTCAAGGAGGCCCTGGCCAAGGCCGCGACCACCCGCTTCGGCTCGGGATGGGCCTGGCTGATCCTCGGCAAGGACGGCAAGCTGACCGTCAACTCGACGCCCAACCAGGATAGTCCGCTCATGGAGGGCCTGAAGCCCATCATGGGCCTCGACGTCTGGGAGCACGCCTACTACTTGAAATACCAGAACCGCCGGCCCGATTACATCGGCGCCTGGTGGAATACGCTCGATTGGGAGGAGATCGGCCGCCGCTACGATGCCGCGAAGGCGGGCGGCAAATAGCCGCTCGTCCGGCGATTCCGCTTGACCGAGGCGGGGTATTTCGTATGATCCGCTCGCCTCGGGAGGAGTTCGCATCCTCCCGAGGGGCTTTTCTCCCCGTCCACTCCTCGGTGACATCAACTCGTTCGATGGGAATTCGACGCCTTCGGTTCTCGAAGTGCGCCCTCGTTGGCGATTCATGGCCGCCGCACTCAATATTCAATTGGCCGAGCCGGAATTTTGACTCTTGCCACGGCGCCGGTGGGTGTCGGGCTCCAGGGAATGTGGAGATCATGTCGATGGATCGACTCAATCGCGTCCTGAACGGCGGGACTCTGGTCGTGGCGCTGGGAATCCTCATCGCGGCCCCGGGATGCCACACCTCGGAGAAAGTGCCGCCCGGCAAGCAGTATCCGACCTCGGGCGGGACGACGGACCCGCTGAGCTTCAACTCCGACCCGCATCCGAACAACGGGGTCGCCGGTATGCCGTACAGCAATAGCATGGTGCCCGGTGCGCCGGCCATGTCGGGCATGCCGGGCCAGGGAGGTTCGCCCTCGACCACGGGCATGGACGGGTCCGCCTCGGGAATGGCCTCGCCGCAGCCGCAGTTCGGCACCCCGGCTCCCAATGCTGCTTTCTCAGGTGTGGCGCCCACGGCCGGAGCGTATGGTGGTCCGGTCGGCACGGCGACTGCGTCCCCCTACGGAAGTGCCGGCTCGGGCCGGTGACGATCCGCGGGACGGAAGACATAGGGGTCTGAGTTGAACCCGTCCCTGGCGATCCTTCATGAGGATTCCGACTGCCTGGCGGTCGTCAAGCCGGCCGGGCAGTTCACGCAGGGCACATGGGCGCCGCCGGGCGAGACGACCCTGGAGACCGACGTCCGCCACCATCTCAATCCGATCGATCCCGAATCGGTCTACCTCGGGATCGTTCACCGGCTCGACCGGCCGACGTCCGGCGTGTTGCTCTGGGCGAAGACGACCAAGGCGGCGCGTCGGCTATCGACCCAGTTCGAAAAGCGACAGGTCGTCAAGGAATACTGGGCCCTCGTCGCGCCGGAGCCGTCGCGAGACGGGATTCGCGACGAGCCTGGGCCGGTCGCCGTCCGCGACGACGAAGAAGGCGAGGAGACGTGGTGCGACTGGTTGACCCATCCGAGCGAGACCGGGCTGGCGCGTGGTCGCTCCAGGAACGGCCCGATCGCGTGAGGCGGTCACCGTCGTGCGACGCACGATCGCCGCCGATCGGTTCAACCGGCTGCATCTGGCTTCGGCTCTGGCCGAAGACCGGACGGACCCACCAGCTCCGGACCCAGGCGGCCGCGCGCGGCATGCCGATCCTGGGCGATGTCGAGTATGGGTCGGCCTCGGCCTTCGGTGCCCCGCACACCATCGCGCTCCATGCCCGGTCGCTGCATGTGAGGCATCCCATCCTCCAGACGCCGATGATCCTGGTCGCACCGATCCCACCCGAATGGCACTCCTACGGAGTCCCGGCGGATGTCGGATGAGAGAGGCGCGGAGAGGAGCCATGCCGGCCGGTCGTCTTCGACTGTCAGCCCCCGGAATCGGGCGCCAGGCTGATCTTGACGATCTTCAGCTTGCGGACGCCGCGAGGGACCTGGACCTCGACCTGATCCCCGACCTGCTTGCCAACGAGGCTCTGGCCGACCGGTCCCGTGATCGGGATCTTGTCCTGGTCAGGATCTTCCTCGCCGGGGCCGACGAGGATATAGTCTTCCTCCTCGTTGAAGTCGAGGTCGAGGACGGTGATCTTGAGTCCGTAGGCGGCGCGGTCGGTTGAACAGATTGGACGTGTCGACCAGGAAGGCCTGGCTGAGCTTGTTCTGGAGTTCGTTGATCCGGGCCTGGAGCATGCCCTGGGCCTCGACGGCCGCGTCGAACTCGGCGTTCTCGGACAGGTCGCCGTATCCCCGGGCCTGGGCGATTTGCTCGGCGATCCGGGGCATGTCCTCGTTCTTGTACTGGTCGAGCTTGGCCTTGAGCTTCTCGTAGCCTTCCTTCGACATGGGGATTCGGTCGCTGGACATGCGGGTTTACTCCCTCTTACTGACCTTCGACCACCGTCGACGTGAGGCCGGGCACCGGGGAATCCGGATGGACTCGACGGGCCGCGGCCGGGCTCACCCTCGTCGCGTCGGCTCGATTCGGCTTGCTCACCGGAACACGTCGGGGTGAGGAACCGTCGTCGAACCGCACGCGGAATCGACCATGATTCGCGAACGCCCGCGGGGTCGGTCTCGAGAAGTCTTCATCGCCGGGCGGTATTCACACAAGCGGCTTTCCACAGGATGCACCCGGCCCATTCGGATTGAATAAGAAAAACCGCGGCCTCGGGATCCCCGGGGCCGCGGTCATCCGTCTCTTGCGTGAACCTCAGCCTAGCCTCCTCGGAACCGCGATGCAAGTCCAAGTGGCTAGTAGCTAGTGGCTAGTGGCTAGAAAAGACGCGACTTGGGCCGACTGTCTTGAGGAACCCACGGGCGGACCGTGAGATTCGTCGCGGGCGAGAGGCTGTCGGTTCGGGGTCGCCTCGCTCCGGCCGATGCGGTCTTCCCGATCCACCAGCAACGACACTCTATTCGTGCCTGAGCGCCTCGATCGGATCCATCATTGCGGCCCTTCGCGCGGGATAGATCCCGAAGAGGATGCCGATGGCCACCGAGATCCCGAACGCCAGCATCACCGAGATGCCGGTGACGATGGCCTTCTGGTCGGGGATGAAATAGATGATCAACTGCGGGATGGCGATGCCCACCAGGACGCCGAGCAGCCCGCCGACCCCCGAGAGCACCACGGTCTCGATCAGGAACTGCTGGGTGATGTCTTTCCGCTTGGCCCCCAGGGCCCGCCGGATGCCGATCTCGCGGGTCCGCTCGGTCACCGTGGCGAGCATGATGTTCATGATCCCAATGCCGCCGACCAGCAAGGAGATGGCCGCGATCGTACCCAGGATGATGCTGAACTGGCGGGCCTGCCGCTGCGCCGAGAGGAGCAGGTCATACGGCACGGTCATCTCGACGTCTTTCTTCGGGTGGTACTTCTCGTAACACGCCTTGATCAGCGGGACGGTCGGGATAACCTCGTTGATCGCTTTGACCTGGAGGGTGATCTGGGTGAGCTGTGTCTCCTCGGCCTGCGAGGAGCCCGACCGGTTGTCCACGATCTTCTCGCCGAAGCGCAGCTTGCAGGTATTGAGCGGGATGTACACATCCTTGTTGAAGTCCTGGGCCGCGAGGCTGCCGCCGATCCCCGCCGAACTCGCACGCTCGGCCGTCACGCCGACGACCGTGTAGTAGTCGGTGCCGAGCTTGACCGACTGGTTGAGCGGGTTCTCGTACGGGAACAGGCGCTTGGCCGTCTCGGCGGCGAGCACGGCGTAGTTCTGATATTTCTCATTATCCGAGGCCGTCAGGAATCGGCCCTTCTGGATCTGGAGCAGATTGAAATCGGCATACTCGTGCGTGGTGCCGACCACGCGACCGTCCATGAACAGCGAGCCGCGGCGGACCTGCTTGCGGATTTCCCGGATCGGGAGGATCTTGTGGATGGTGGGGATCGTCTCGACCATGCGGTCGAAGTCGAGATATTTCAGGCCATAGTTGAGGAGGCGGGCGGGTCGACCTCCGGTGGCCTGGGCCTCATCGCTGGGTTTCACCGAGCGGACGATGATATTGGTCGCACCCAGGGCACGGATCTGCTCCTGCGCCTCCCGGCTGGTCCCCTCGGCGATCGACAGCATCGAGATCACGGCCGCGACGCCGAAGACGATGCCCAGCACCGTCAAGCCCGATCGCAGCTTGTGGAGCAACAAGCTCTTCATGCCCAGCTTCAGCGCCCGCCAGATGCGTCCCATGGGTCGTTTGTCCTTTGTCTTCGGTCCTTTGTCGCTGGTCCTTCATCCCTAGATTGCTTCACTCTTGGTTTGCGCACACTTGATACGAGCCCGAAGCGCAAGCGAGTGCATGATCTCCGGGGGATTCACTCGCTTGCGCTTTGGGCTCGTAGGAGTCCGCTTCGTGTCGAACTGTGCGCAAACCGAGCGTGAAGCGCTCCAACCGAGGACCAAGGACAAGACTCAGTGTGTCAATTCTTCGTTCCATTGTCCCAGTTCGGCCGGTCCGGCGAGTTTCTCTTCGGGCTCCCATTGATCGCCGTTCGCCTCGAGGTGGGCCGTACCGACGAGCGCCGCGGCAGCGGCCTTCATGCGGGGGCTGGGGCTGTCATCGATGATCACGCCGTCCCGCATCCGGATGATCCGTTTGGCGTGCTCGGCGATGTCATCCTCGTGGGTGACCATGATGATGGTCTTTCCCGCGTCATTCAGCTTGCCCAGCATCTCCATGATCTCATGGCTGGTCTTGGTGTCGAGGTTGCCGGTCGCCTCGTCGGCCAGGATGATGTAAGGGTCATTGATCAGCGATCGGGCGATGGCGACGCGTTGCTGCTGGCCGCCGGAGAGCTGCGACGGCCGGTGATCAAGCCGGTCGCCCAGGCCGACGAGCCCGGCCACTTCGACCGATCGCTCCTCGGCCTCGGGGCTGATCTCGCCGGTCCCCTGGTAGGTGAGGGGGAGCTGGATGTTCTCCAGAACCGTGTATTGCTGGATCAGGTTATAGGACTGGAAGACGAATCCGAGATAGCGGCTGCGGATCTCGGAGAGCTCATCATCCTCGAGGCCGGCGATGTCGCGACCGCCGAGGAAATAGGAGCCGCTGGTGGGTCGGTCGAGGCATCCGAGCAGATTGAGCATGGTGCTCTTGCCGGAGCCGGAGGCACCCATGATGGCGATGTATTCGCCCGGGAAGAAGTTGACGGAGACGCCGCGGAGGGCGTGGACGGTCACGGTCGCGTTATTGTTGGACCCGCGGCGGCGGAGTAATCCGCCGCCGCCGCCAGCATGACCCATGACGTAAGTCTTGACCACGTTGACCAGTTTGACGATCGGCTTTCCGGACGACCTGGTCGAGTCTTCATGCGGATTCACTGATCAGATCCTCCCCCGCCGCCATTGCCGCCGCGGCCGCGACCGCCACCACCGCCGCCAAACCCACCACCACCGCCGCCACCGAAGTTCTTCTGCATCTCCTGTAGCTGCTGGACCTCGGCGTCGGTGATGCCAGCTTTCTTGTACAATTCCGACTTGGTCTCGTCACTGGTGTCCTGGGATTTCAGCTGGGCGCGTTCTTCGGAACTGAGTTTCTGGAACTTCTGGAAGATGCCTCCCATGGCGCCGCCACGACCTGCTCCCTTGCCCTTCGCCTTGGCCTTGGCCTTGGCCGGATCGCCACCCTTGCCGGGTGCTCCGTCCTTGCCGACTTCGCCCGCCTTGCCCTTGGCCGCGTCTTCCTCGGTCGGACCGCCGGGGCCCCATTCCTTCTTGGATTCCTTCGATGCGCTCCGGAACGCCTCACGCTTCTCGTCCTCGGTCATGAGCGACATCGGGTTGAGGACCACGAGGTCGCCGTCGGCGAGTCCCTTGATGATCTGGACGAATTTCTCGTTGGACAGGCCGACCTGCACCTCGGTGCTCTCGAACCGATCGCCCACCTTCTTGGTTACGTGGTCCTTGCCATTGTACTGGAGGACTGCCTGGACGGGAACGCTCAGGATATTCTTCGAGGCGATTGACCAGAATCTCGACCTGGGCGGTCATGCCCGGCCGGAGGCCGGAGAGCGGGTCGTCGATCCGGATGTGGGTCGTGTAGACCTTGATGTCGGAGCTGAAGAAGTTGCCCGGGTCGGGCAGAGGGGCGACATCGTTGACCGTACCGTTGAGCATCTGGTCGGCGAACGCATCGACGCGGATCATGGCCTTCATGTTCGGGGTGATCTTGTCGATCTGCGACTCGTGGACCTTGGCATTGACCTGCATCCGGGTGATGTCCGGGATGCTGATGATCTTCTGGCGCTCTCGGACCGAGGCGCCTTCCTCGATCTGCGGCTGGGTGCTGCCGAAGCCGCGGCCGGGGTCGTTGGCGTAGACGACCAGCCCGTCGATCGGGGCGACGAGGGTGCAGGCCTTGATCTGCCGTTCCAGCTTCGCTTCCTTGGTCTTTTCGAGGTCCCAGGTCGCCTGCTTGGCCAGCTCGTCGGAGCGGGATTTCTCGACCTCGCTCTCGAGCTCCTTGATGGTCTTGCCCTTGGTGTAGTTGACCAGCACCTTCCGCTTGCTCTGGGCCTGCTCGAGGGTGAACTGGGCCTTCTTGAACGTGAGTTCTTCCGAGACCTTCTGGGCCATCGAGACATAGCCCTTGTCGAACATCCGCCGGGCCCACTCGAGCCGATCCTCGGATCGGATCAGGTCGGACTCGGCCAGCTTGATCTCGCCCTCGACGGTGGCGAGGTCCTGGACGTAGATGCCTTCCTTGTATTCGACCACGGCGATCTCGGCGACCTCGCGGGTGAGCTTGGCGTTCTGGTAGTTGGCCTTGGCGCTCTCGGTGGTGATCCGCTGGTTGACCAGCGAGTCGCGAAGGGCGGCCGAGTCGAGCTCGCAGACGATGTCGCCCTTCTTGACCTTGGTCCCCTCGGCGGCGATCTTGATGATTGTCACCGAGCCCTCGACGTTGCAGTAGACGTCCAGATTGCTCGAGCTCTCCAGGCTGCCGCGCTCGACCACGGTGATCCCGAGCGGCCCGAGCCGCACCGGGTAGGTGATGACGTCGCTGGTGCCGGTGGCGAAGAAGCTCTTGATCGGCTTGCTCATCCCGGGCACGCTGAAGACGGCGACGGCGCCGACCACGACCAGGGCGGCCATGGTCAGCGCGATCACCTTACCGGCCGAGAACCGGCGACGCCGTGGTTTCTGGACCGGTGGCAGATCCCGGGCGGCTGTCGGGTTGGCCGAAGATGGGGCCGTGGTATTCTGAAGGGAAAAGTTCACTGAAGGCCTCCCATTCGTCATAAGGCAAGATGCCGATGTCACGATAGAAGATCAGGCGGTTGGTCTGGTAAGTCTCATATTGCAGGATCAAGGCGGACTGCGAGCGGTAAGAAGCACCCTGGAAGCTGAGCAGGTTCGTCGTCTGGGTCGCCGCGTTGGCCGACTGGGCCAGGCTCTGGCTGCCCCCGGCGGGCGGGGCGACGATCTGCTCGAACGACTGGTCCTTGAGCCGGACGTTCAGCTCGTAGTTGCGCTTGTTGATCTCGTACTGGATATAGGCCGAATGCACGGCACGGACGTCCACCCTCAACTGGATCTTCAAGTTGTCTTCCACGTTCATGAGGGTACGGCGTGCTCGCTGGTAGTTGATCAGTGCGGTCCGGAAGTTATTCCGTTCATTCATCCGGACCAGGGGGAGTTCGGCATTGAGGACCAGGCTGAAGTTCTTGGCCTGGCTGAGGAAGGCGAACGGGTTGGTCGAGTAGGGGCCGGTGTAGACATTGTTCGTGACCGCGACATTGAGGACACCTTCGAGGGTATTCGCCACGACCCGGATCTGCCGCCAGGAATCGTAGAGTGTGGCCCGGGCGTTCATCAGGTCGAGCCGGTATTCCAGGGCGATGCGGATCGCTGTCGAGAGCAAATCTTCGAGGCCATCCTCATCCTCCGGGATGAATTGCTTCGCCGACGCGCGGTAGTTGCGGTAGAGTCCCAGGACCGAGCGGCCATCGAGGTTGATGTCCTGGAGCGCCGGGATCTTGCTGATGATGGCGGGGAGCTCCGAGAGTTTCCGATCGGGATTCTTCTGCCAGGCGTTGACATTGTCGAAGACCTTGTAGAAGGGCGAGCCGAGGAAACTCTGATCCATGACCATCGGCAGGTCCGGGGGCAGGCCCATCTGCATCTTGAACTGATCGAGCGTTAACCGGTAAGTCACCTTGTCCGAGAAGAGGGTTGACCGGGCACCGATCAACTGCGACTGCACCTGGTCGACCTGGAGCTGGGACAACCCCGACGCCTCGCCCTGGATCAACTCCTGATACAGTCTAACCAGATTCTCGTAAAAGGCTACATTCCTCCGATCGATCTCGACCTGCACGACATTGAAAGCGGTCGGGATGAACCCGGTCGTCGGGTCGGTGTTGCCCGCACCGGAGAACCCGGCCAGGTTGTAGCCCTGGCCATAGTTCTGGATCGAGCCGCCGGTCAGGGTGACGACGAAGAACTGCTGGCGGAACTGGGTGAAGGCGCGGACGGCGTAGAGGAGGTCTCGTTCCTGGATGGTCAGGGGCTCGAGGGTCACGGCACGACCGCCGCCACGCAACAGGGGCTGGACGAAGCTGATCGGGATCGCCGAGAGCACCGTCGGTTGTTGCGGATTCTTGCCGGCGAAGTTGAATACCAGCTCGCTGGCGAACCCCGCCAGGAGTTGGCCGCCGGTGTTGAACAGCTTGCCGACGCCGGCGACCGTCCCCAGGTTCAGGGTCGAGACCTGGCCGGTCGGCGAGAATCGCGTGGCGTAATTAAACGAATTCGGATAGTTGACGCCACCGGCGAAGCTGCCGCCACTGATCGATGTGCCGCCGCCGCCGGCACCGCCGGTCTGGGGGACGCCGGTCAGCGGAGACATGCCCGCGTAGAACTGCGGCTCGAACGCGAACCGCTGGAGCGTCACCGGCAGGGCAGCCAGGTAGAGTTGTTCGAGCTGATACTGATAGTAGCGTCCATTGATCAATGCGAGCAGCCAAGCCTGCTGCATGTCGATCTTATACGCCTTGAAGTCCTTGGGGAGTCCGGCGGCCTCGGACTCGTTCATTGCCGGGACTGTCGGCACGAGGATGCCGGCCAGACCGATCGCCTCGCTCGGCTTCATCTTGCCGGCCTGGTCGATGAGTTGGCGATCGATCGGCGTCTCGCCCGGCTGCCCGGTCTGGCCCGGGAGGGCCTGGATATCGGGATCGAGGCCGCCGGGCCGGGCCGGGGGGGGAGGCGGCGGGGCGGTATCCGGCGGCTGGGTCCCGGTGCCGAAACCGCCCGGTGGTTGATTGGTCGCGGGGGGGTGCCGGACGGCTGCGTCGGGGCGGGCCTCCCGGTGGGCTCCTGCAAGGCCACTCGTGCCACCGAACGATCGTTCACACCACGGGCCCCGACGGTTTGAGCGGCGATCAGGCTGGAAAGGCGCCTCGGCGGCGGGATGATCGGCCTCGCCCCCTCGGAGATCCGCTTCGATACAGATATGGGCGTCGAACCGCCCGACTTCGTCCCGGAATTCGAGCGGCGAGGCGGAGGGATTGTCATCTTCCGGGGTGCGGGCGCGACGCCGGCCTCATCCTGATCGTTCTGGAGACGGACGATCTCCACGACGGGCTTGGCGGGGTCGGCGGGACGGGGCCGGCGGATGCTGGCGCCCGCGCCCGGCCCCCCCGGGTTCGCTCCCCCCGGGGCGTTGGAGGGGGTACCGGGACTGACTCGCGGGGCCGTGCCGGTGGCATTGGATGGGCTACCCGGGCTCAGTCGCGGCGACGTTCCGATGGCGTTGGAGGGGGTACCGGGGCTCACTCGTGGCGCCGTGCCGGTTGACGCACCGGCCCCGGGGCGTCTCGGTGTGTTCGGGGGAGATCCGCCCGTGCTGCCCCGATTGGGCCCCGTACCCGGCCGACCCGTGTAGTCCGGCATCTCCTCGTAAAGTCTCTGTCCGGTCTCCTCCTCCGGCTGATCCGCGTTCGTGATGACGGTACCGGGGGCGAAGGGATTGGCCATCCCGGCGTAGGGCGTGAACGCGATGCCGGGACGAGCGGCCGGGTCGGAGCTGAGCGACGGCGGTACGCCGCCCACGCCCATGTTAGAGGGTATCCCGGCCATGTAGGGATTGGGCTTGGCCGGCTCCCGGGGCCTCTCGAGCGGGGGATAGTCGTTCCGCTGCCAGTATTCGAAGAGATCCAGGTAACCGGTCCCCTCCGCGGGCAGGATCAGCCGATTGCTGGGCCATTGCGGCACGGGCGAGAGCGCCTCGGCCGGGATGTCGTCGGGCGGGGCCGGCGGGGCGTCCGGGTCGTAGGGATCGGCGAATCGCGACAGGGCCGGCGGCTCGACGGAGAACATGTCCAGTCGCCATCGCGGGTCGCGACTCTTCTCGAAGATCGCTTCCGAGACGTCCTGGTTGGCCCACTCCCGGAAGAACTCGCGGGTGCAGCCACCGAGGCCCCCTACGGTGCAGGCGGCGAGCAGCGCCACCTTCCCGAATCGGACCACGGTGCCGCTGGATCTCGGACTCCTCCGTGTTCGCATGGATCTCGCCTCGACACCTTATGGTCTTGCCGGCCGCATCGCCCCGACGGGACGCCGCGACCGACGAATGGTAGTTGCTTCGACTATCCCGGCCCGCGTATGGCCCCGGCCGTGCTAGATCGATTCACGATTGGTCTGCATACGGTCGGGGGACAGAGCCCCCGCCTACCAGGACGTCCCCGGCCGGTCTCTCGTAGGAGCCGGTTCCGTCCGGCGATCTTCACCCAATCGTAAAGCGCTCCAGAGCGCTTCATGCTTGGGTCGCGGACGCTGGATACGAGCCCGAGGCGGTAGCGAGTGCATGATCTCCGGGGATTCACTCGCTGGCGCTTTGGGCTCGTAAGAGTCCGCTTCCTATCGCGGTGTCCGCAGACCAACCGTAAGGCGCTCTAGCGGGCTCGGCGGAGGGCCTGGCCCCGACTTCGCGGTGACCCGTAGGTAGGGTTCAGCGAACTATATCGGGTCTGCGACTTGGACGAGTTGAACTCAAAGCGCAGGTCGTTCCTATTGGTCGCGATTGCCGAAGTCTCGAATTGGGTGGAGTCAACGGTCATCGCCGACCGAAATTGCTGAGGTGAGAGCACGCCCTTGGCGGCGGGCTTGCCCGGACCCATTCCGGCGAGTCCCGCCCTGACCCCCCCATGGGGGATCGGTCGACCGGGGGAGGCTCGCCGAGCGGGCGATGGATCGAAGCATCCATCTCCCACCGGGCGGTCGCGCATTTATTTTGGCTCGGGAGGAGGGAGTCTCCAATGCTCTTCGGGAATCGCCGACCTCGAACGTTGGAAGGACGGCGTCTCAAGCAGGACGCCTATCGCCCGCGGGGCGAACGATTGGAATCCATGATCCTCCTGTCGATCGACCTGGGGGCGACGACTCCGCCGGCCGATCCGCAGATCGCCAATGCCCCCTACGGCATCGATCTCGGCGGGGCCACGGCCAACCAGGAGGCGGGTTACAGCGTCTCGGACATCGGCTCGCTGACCAACAATGGTTACGAGGATTTCGCGATCGGCGCCCCGGGCACCGGGAGCGCCGCCCAGCGCCGTCTACGTCGCCTTCGGCTCGCAGTACGTCACCTCCTCGGGCACGGCGCTCCAGGACTGGATCCAGATCAATGCCTCGACGGGCAACTATTACTTGACGGCGAACGACCGCGTCGGCGACCTGGGCCAGCTCGGCGCCACGACGCAGACGAACCCGATCACGGGCACGACGCTCAACTTCCCGTTCTCGGGCATCACCTTCGAGACGCTGTCGAATCCCTCGTCGGGGCTCGGCACCTCGGTCTCGTCGGTGATACTCCCCAGCGGCAACTACGCGCTGATCATCGGCGCGCCGAACGGGTATGGCGCCACCGGCTCGAGCACGACGACCGGCCGCGTCTACGTGATCTCGGGCAACTTCGCCGACTACATCGGCGATACGATCAACCTCGACTCGCCTTCCACTTACACGAACCTGTCGATCGTCACCTATGTGGGGACTTCCAGCGGGGGCGAGCTGGGCGAATCGGTCGCGGGCGGCTCGAACATCATGGGCGATAGCCTCGGCGACATCATCATGGGTGCGCCGTTCGCGACCCTGGCCTCGAACTCCACGCCGTCCTCGCCGACTCAGGCGGGTGCGGTCTATATGCTCTCCACGTCCGCGTTGCCGTCGGCGACCCAGGCCAATCCGATCCTGGTGAATACGTTCGGGCAGAGCGGGAGCAATAGCGTGATCTTCGGCGGTGCGGTATCCGGCGACCTCACCGGTTTCTCCGTCGCCGACGGCGGCGACGTCAATGGGGCCTCCGGCAGCATCCACGACCTGCTGATCGGTGCCCCCGGTGCGGCGTCGGACGCCGGCGAGGCCTATCTGGTCTACGGCAACAACAACCTGACCAGCCTCGCCACGACCTTCACGCTCTCGACGGGCGCGACCATCAAGTACGTCCAGCTCTCCAACGTCGGCGCGACGACCGGCACGATCGTGCCGGGGGCGATCCTCACCGGCTACACGGACAGCTCGACCGGCTACTCGGTCGCATCGGCCGGCGATTTCAACAGCGACGGATTCGGCGACATCCTGATCGGCTCGCCCAAGTTCAGCGGCAGCACGACACTGACCGATCAGGGCCTGGCCACGCTCGTCTACGGTGCGTCCAGCAGCTCGACCGCCTATCTCACCGGCACGATCGACCTGACCTCTCCGCCATCGGCGATCACTCCGGTGACGCTCCTCGGGGCCGATTCCGGGGACATGGCCGGCTATTCGCTCTCGCTCGTCGGCGTGATCAACAGCGGACAGCCCAATGAGATCCTCATCGGCGCCCCCGGATACAACTCCGACGCCGGCACGGCCTACCTGGTCCCCGGCACGTCCGGACTCACGGGAGCCTTCACCCTCAACCAGACCGCGGCCCTCAACAGCCTCCAGTTCGTGCTCACCACGCCCGGCTCGCCGACCACCAGCCCGACCTTCTTCGGGTCCTCGGTCTCGGGCCGGCTGCAAACCTCGTCCTTCACGGCCGATGGAGACTCGAAGGGTGACTTCATCATCGGCGCCTCCGGATATGACGTGACCCAGAACGCCGCACGCAGCCTGGCAGGCGGTGGGCTCATCATCCAGGGCGGCCTGATCTCGGTGCCGACCCCCACGCCCACACCGACCCCGACTCCGACGCCGACCCCGACGCCCACGCCCACGCCCACGCCCACACCGACGAAGACCGCGGGATTACCGAAGGGCCCCACGCTCGAGACGACTTATAACTCGCCCTTCGGCGCCAATCAATACACGCCCACGGTGGCCGCGCTCTCGGCCCTCGATTACGCGCCGATCCCGCTCAACGTGGCACTCCAGCAGTATCAGCCCACGCTCGGGTTTGCCGAACGGAGCTATGCGTTCAACCACAGGGGCAAACATCTGGCGAACTACACCACGATTCGAGGGCCCGCCGCCACCGGCATCTACGGGGCCAAGGCGGCGCACAACGAGATCCCCTCGAGGGTCTACAACCGCAGCCGATTCCACGTCGGGAAGACCTACGAGTACACCCACAAGGCACCGAAGAACGGAAGCGTGTTCACCGGAGTGGTCCCGACCCAGTTGACGACCCAGAACGTCTCCGAGACTCCGGGTCCGAATTACCAGGACTCGTATCGGGACATCGGCGCGAAGCAGAAGCAGACGTATTGATCCGGAGACGGTCGGTAGTCCGTCGGACTCCGCGCCGCAAGTCGCGTGAGACTCGGGACTTCCGGCCGTGAACCGCCGGTGGCCTCGATCGGTTATTTCGGCTCGGAGCCCGACCTCACGATCTGGGAGAGGCGGCTAGCGAGCCGCTCGAGGGCCGGGCTGCGGTCGTAGGGATCGAGGTGGACGTTGAGGAGGCTATATCCGACTGTGTTGGCCATGGCGGCCTGCAAGGCGGACTCCAGCTCTCCGACGGTCCGCACCTCGATCCCGACTCCGCCGCCGAGGACCTCGGGGATCTTGTGATAGGCCCAGTCGCGGATGTCGTTGAAGTGGCCTTCCAGGAGGAAACGCTCGGTCGTGTAGCCGTGGTTGTTCAGGACCACCACGATCGGGTTCAGGCCGTGCTCGGCGATGTTCGAGAGTTCCATGCCGGTCATCTGGAAGGCCCCATCGCCCACGATCACGAGGATGCGAGGCTTCGGGTTGGCCATGCTCGCCCCGAGTGCGGCCGGCAGCCCGAAGCCCATCGACGTATAGTAGGCCGGGCTGAGGAATTCGGTGTGGCGGTGCATCTCGAGGTCCGCCGCACCGAAGAGCGAATCGCCGATGTCGGCGATGACCGTCATGTCGGTGGCCTCGGCGAGCATCCGGTTGAGTCGGCCGAAGAGGAGCCGCGAAGTGAGCTTCAAGTCCGGCGCCGCGTCCGCCGTGCCCTCGAACGGGTTGGATCGCTTCGGCACGGGCGTGCGGACGACATCCGGCCGGCGTGCGATCAGGCCGCGGATGAAGTCGTCTAGTCGCACTTCGCGGTAGTGATGATGGCGGATCCGCAGGTCCTCGCTGGTGGCGTCGATGCACCGCGACGGATCGAGCTTCGCCGTGAAGATCCCCAGGTTGATGTCCGTGAGGAAGCAGCCGAGCATGAGCAGGCAGTCGGCCGACTCGACGAGCTCGGTGACCTCGGGACGGCCCATGGCCCCCTCATAGACCCCCGCGAACAGCGGGTGGGCCTCGGAGATCACGCTCTTGCCGAGGATGGTCGTCGCGATCGGCATGCCCGTCGATTCGGCGAGCACCAGGAGCTCGCCCTGGAGGCCGAAGCGGTGGATCTCGACGTCGGCCAGGATCATCGGCCGGCGGGCGGCCGTCAGCAGTGCGGCGGCTTCGTCCACCGCCTCGCGGAGCGCGTCGGGATCGCTCGGGGGCAGGCCCTCGGGCGGCCGATGCGGCTTGACCTGGCGGGCATGGACCTGGTCCCTCGGCAGCTCGAGATAGACAGGGCGCTTGTACCGGACGGCGGCCTCGAGGACCCGGTCGATCTCCTCCAGGGCCGTCTCGGGCTTGTCCAGCACCGCCGAGGCAACCGTGATCTTCTCGAAGACCTCGAACTGGGTCTCGAAGCCCTTCACCTTATGATGGAGCAACGGGTTGTGCGCCGCTCCGACAGCCCGGGCGAGCCGCCCAGGACGATGACCGGCGACTTCTCCGCGTAGGCCCCGGCGATGCTGTTGCACGTGCTGAGGCCGCCGACGCAGTACGTCACGCAGATGCAGCCGAGCCCGTGGATCCGCGCATAGGCGTCGGCCGCGAACCCCGCGTTGTCTTCCCGCGTGGTCCCGACCAGCTTGATCGGGCTCTCCTCGATCAGCTTGTAGAGACCCAGCACATAATCGCCGGGGATGCCGAACACATGCTCCACGCCCAGGGCTCCGAGCCGGTCAACGAGGTACTGGCCGATCGTCGCGACGGCCGGCGCCGCCGGGGCCGAGCCGTCCCGGGTCAACGTCGCGGCGCCGTCTCGAAGTCACCCCGGGGCCGGAATTGCTCGACATCATGAGTCTCCTTGATGGGAAGCGAGGAGTGAGGATAAACGGACCCGGGTCGAACCCTCCCAGCGGGTCAGCGGCCCCCTCGCATCGCGAGGCAGCGGCCGGTCATAGACGTAAACCCAGACCCGCTGTTGGCTTCGTGTGATCGTCTCAACGCGGCGGTAGAGACCTTCGTCTGTCCCCTCATAGGCGTCCAGCCGGTCGATCAGCTCCGCCGACAGCCCGCGACGGACGTAACCCTCGACCCAGCCGCCACCGGGATCGTCCAGCCCGACCAGCGCCGGGAATGGTCCGAGGTCGAAGAGCGATCCGCGCACCGCGTCGGGCTCCCAGCCATCTCGGGCCGCCGACTCCGGATCGCGAGGCATCAGGGTCCCGTAGACGAAGAGCGTCGACAGTATCAGCCTCCCTCATCGGTTACGAGGGGACGGCCCCAAACGCCCAACCCCACCCTTCTCATTGTATGCGATTTGGAGGTGAGAGGCGGGATCAGGTCCTCGCGTGTGCTCCGCCCTAGACCGGGCCGTAGGTCGTGTAATAGCTGTGGAAGTCGTTGTCGAACACGAAGTTCGTGAACGAGACGGTCACGGTGATATCGAGACCATGGACGAAGTGCAGGCAGCCGATGGGCAGGAAGAGGATCTCGCCAGGGTTGAGGGTGCAGTCCAGGATCTGGGCCTGCGACAGGGCGGGGTTCGGCGTGGCGGGGAGTTCGCGCCCATCGACTTGCGAGAAGCAATGGTGGAGGTTCCCCATCAGGGGGAGATCCCACGACGGCGCGATCTTGACGCGCTTGCGGCCGAGGACCTGCGCCATGAAATTATTGGTGAGGTCGTGATGGAACGGCGTCACGGTGCCGGCGGGCCCCATCCAGAAGAAGCCGCCAGGCTGGTCTTCTCGGAGGTACTCGGGGATCTGTACGATATCCTCCCACAACTCAGACAGGGCCCTCCGGTTGTGGGAGTCGTTGTTGGCCGTCAGATAGAAGTCGTTGGTCTCGCCGGCGGATCGGGCCCGCTCGACGAAATCACCGAAGCGCATCCGACCGACGAATTTGTTCGACTGGATCTCGTACTCGGGGCTGGAATTCCGGCCCGTCTGCACCTCGACCTCGCGATCCCCGAAACGACTTGAAAAGTAATCCAGGTTCCACTTGCTCATGGCCGGCCAGTCGTCCATCATCCCGGTGATGATGACCGGCCGATTGGTGCTGTAATACTCCAGGAGGAACTCGTCGCGCGAGGGCCTTTCGCGTCGCTCGACCTGTGAGGATCTCGGGTCCAGGCGGCTCAGCTTCCGGTAATTCGCGAGCATCCAGTCGCGTTTGCGGAGCCGGTTGGTCAGTCGCTCGGAGGCGAGGTAATAGGGGCTCTGGAGGGCCAGGCTGATCTCCTGGACGGCCTCCTGGGACGAGAAGCCACCCGCCTTCATGGTATCCAGGATGCTTTGCGGCGTCGCACCGACCATCAGGTTCTCAGCAATCCAGCGGCGATACTGGTCGTCAACGCGTCTCGATGGTTGCGATACATTCTGGACGGTCGGGTGGGAGGACGGATGCGAGGCAGGATGACGCACGACGATTTGGGGCTCCGGACGTCGCTCCATCACCGGGCTGGCGCCGGCCTGGGCCGTACCGTGTGCGTCGGACTGGGATGGGACCGTTTTACGGAATGGATTTTGTTCTGGGTACATGGCGCGGGATGATAGCTCGGGACGTTTCTCGAGGGAAGAGCATTTCGGTCTTCGTTTCTTCAGACCCTGGGGCTCCCGAGTGGATCGGCGGGTGAGCTGTCCGGTCCGTGTCCCCGGAACCCGAATCGGAGGTTGTCGCGGTATGAGCGAGTTCGAGCGGATCGCCGTGATCGAGGTCGGTACCAAGGGGATTCGTCTCCTGGTCGTTCAGCGCCGAAAGCCTCCCCAGGGGATGGAAGTCCTGGAAAGCCGGGGTGAACTGGGCAATCTCGGGGAGGGCCTGGATCAGAACGGCGGCCGTATGAAGCCGGAGAACATCGAGCTCAGCCTGGATTACGTGAGGCGATACCTCAGGATGGCCCAGGATCGGGAGCCCGACCGGATCGAGCTCGTGGGTACGGAGGTCTTCCGCCGCGCCACGAATGTCGATGAGTTTCGTGAGCAATTGCCGAAGCCGCTGTCCTTGTGGATCTTGAAGCCGGAGGAAGAAGCCGTCGGCTCTTTCCTGGCCGCGTGCTGGGGACTCCGCAGCATCCGGCCGGGACTCGGCCAGCTCGTCGTGATCGACCTGGGAGGCGGCAGCCTGGAACTGGTCGGCGGCCTCCAGGCCACTCCGCCCCTGCCGCTGGCGAGCGTCTCGATGGGTGCGATCGGGACGTTGTCGCTGCGCGAGACCTGGTTGCGGGGCGCACGATCGGGCGAGCCGGAACAGGTCCTTCGCCAATATATTGCGGCCGAGATCGCCAGCCATGCGGAGGACTTCGCCGCGTTCCGGGGCCCGAGCGGGGCGGGGTCGCCCAGCCCGACCCGGCTGCTGGTCGCCGGGCTCGGCTCGACGGTGACCGACTCCGCCTGGGTCCTGAACGGGAAGTCGCTCAATCGGTACAAGTCGAAGGATGTCAACGGCCTCTCGGCATCGCGCCCCAATCTCCAGAGGTTGCGCGACGAGCTCCTGAAGATGAGCGGCCTGCGCGAGCCGCCGCCGACCTCCCTGTCGCACGGGATCAAGGATATGCTGGGCCATCAGCTCGGCCTGGCCGCATTGCTGGCCGTCATGGATGCCCTGGGTGTCGAGGCGATCACGGCCTGCGGCACGGGCTTGCGATTCGGGCTCGCCTATGCGTTCCTCCACAAGATCCCGCTGGAGATCGCCAGGGTTGATCCCGGCCACTGAGCACTTGTCAGGGCGGATAATAGCTCCGAGTGACCGGACGGATCGGATCGCTCGCTCTGTGATCGGAAGTGACCTGTTGTGACCACGGGCGTGAGCCCGTAGTCACCGGCTTCGAACTCTCGAAATCAGGTGGCGTCCGGCGAGGATCGTCGAAAATAGGCGATGCCACGTTCATCGCTCCCTGCGCTGAGTAGGAACGGCTTCACCGACCGAACCAGACGCTGAAGCTCTGCATCATTGTGCTGAAGCTGCTCGCAATCCCAATACTCTGTAGTCCCGGCATCGCAGTCCCGGGCGAGAGATTCCCCGATTTCACCGAGATTCATCTTCAGCTCCTTCTTGAGTATCTCGGGATTGTCCCTCGAGCCGACCAAGAAGACGCGGCCCTTGAGTTCGTCGGGTATCGCTTGTTCGAATTCGACCCTGCGTGCATCGACGTTACCATCGAAATCGATGAGCATGACGACGTGGGCTAGATCGTATTTCCGCAGTGTCGGGATGTACTCATCCCGGGACGTCTTGAGGACATTCGACCAGCCTCCCGCGGGCGGCACGACCTTTATTCGTGTCTCATTGACTCTATGATGAAGGATGAACCCGTCGGCGATTTGCCGGTCCGCATCGTCTTCCGGGACTAGGTATACATGTTTTCTGTACTTATTCATGATCAGCCGATGATTTCTTCTCGAATCAAAGCGTTGATCAGGTCGCCGCTGTAGGGGAAATCGGCGAGAGGTCTCAGGACTGTAGGTTCCGGGTGAGACCTGCGTGTGAGCACGAAGGTGGTTTCGTCCGAGAATCTGCGGACCGTCTCCGGGTGATGGGTCGCCGAAAGGAATTGCCCCCCCCGATTAGCCATCTTCCGCAAGCCGGTGATGAACTGGCCGACTTCCGAGAGAGACAGGTGGTTGTCGGGTTCGTCCCACATGCAGAAGACGGGCGTTCCCGCCGCGTTGCAGGCGATGATGTACGCGCTGAGGAAGAAGCACTTCTCGCCGTCGGAGAGTCGCTTGAACTCGACCGAGAGGCTGCGTCCCGGTCCGGGCTGCTCGAATTTGACGACGAGCTGTGTACCACTCTCGCCACGTTCGACGTTCTCGATTGAGGAGAAATCTGGGATGACTGCCTCGACGTAGGAGGCGAACACGTTGTAGCTCGCAGGTTTCTGCCCGAGCAACGCCCTCAGGCAGGAAGCGAGGTTCGCTGCGTCGTCCTCCAACTCCATCGAAGGTTCTTCCGAAAAGCCCGTCATCTCCGCCGGGACCGGCGCGATTAAGATCATGGTGGCGAAGAAAGCCTTGAGATCCTGGATCGCTCGTTCGCCAGGCCGCTCGTTGATCACGGGTAGCGCCACGGTGTGCCAGTCGAGCCCGAAGGCTTGGCCGCCCGAGACTTGAATCTGGGAATTATGGCGTGTAAATACGGGAATCCCATCGAGCGACAGCCCTTCGTCTAGGATGCGCGCCTCGCGGAAGTTCGCCGGCCATTCGAAGGAAATCTCGTACTTGAACCGCTTGCCCGACAGCGTCAGGTCGATTTCGAAGCGCATCGGACTATCCGTGCGATGCTGCGCAAAATCGCCCGAGGAGATGAGATCACGGACCCGGTTCGAGCCGCGGCAGATCCTCTGAAACAGCTTGAGGCTGTGCAATACCGTGGACTTCCCGACCCCGTTCTTACCGATCAGCAACGCCGACGAGCGACCGGCGAGATCGAGCGTGAAATTCTCGAAACAGCGGAAGTTATGAACATAAATTCGTTCAATCATTTTATATCCAAGAATTACTCAATTCCCCGCGGGGAACCCGCTTCCGTGCGACTCGCGGAGCTGACAGGTCGCCTTGCTTCGATCCATGGCATCGATCGAGAGTGCCTGTTCTCATTGTACGGTCTCCATCTCTATCCGCCAGCCCTTCGCCCTATCATAGGGACAGATCCTCGATCGCATTTCCTTGGATCAGCGGAGCCTTTCCCTCAAGTTCGGATATTGATCATCTTGCCGAGGTCGTGGGCGAACGATTCGAGGATCAGATTCATGGCGAGCCGTCGCTGGATGTGATAATCGGCCTCGAGGCACCGGTCGGCCAGGACCAGGACATCTTCGGGCTCGAGTCGGCCGGCCAGGGCCGCCGCGGCGTGGCGATCGGCGGCGTCGGGGCAGGGGGGGGCCAGCCCGGCGGTCTGCCAGAGGACGCCGCGGAAGAACCGCGACAGCTCGCCGACCAATAGGCTGGCCCGACGCCGCTGGTCCACCGATTCCTTCCCCGATTGCTTGACGTGTTCGAGCACGCGATGGGCCAGGGCGGGTGGATCGAATCCATGATCGGCCACCAGCTCGTCGATCAGGAGGCGACGGAATCGCTCGAGCTCGGCGTCGGCCAGTCCGATGGCGCGCCGGATGCTGCCGTCGCCGAGCGATGCCAGCTTCGCGGCCGTGTCGGCGTCCTCGGCCACGCCCTGTTCCAGGAGCAGCGCGGCGATGTCGCCTTCGGAGAGGGAGTCGAACCGCACGACCTGGCATCGCGAGACGATCGTCTGGAGCTGGACCTCGGCCGAGGTGCCGATCAGGATCAGGACGGCTCCCGGTGGCGGCTCCTCGAGCGTCTTGAGGAAGGCATTGGCCGCCTCGTCGTTCAAGTCGTCGGCGTCGTCGAGGATCGCGATCTTGCGCAGGCCGCGGCCCGGCTTGAGCGCGAACTGGTCGCAGAGGTCGCGGATCACGCGGATCGGCAGCTCGTGCTTGTCCTCGGGGCGCGCGACCTCGATGAAATCGGGGTGGGTCCCGGCCTCGACCTGGACGCAGCCGGGGCAGACTTCGCACGGGTCGAGGTCGGTGGCGGCCCGGGTTTCGCAGAGCAGGCTCTTCGCCAGCTTCTTCGCGAAGGTCCGCTTGCCGATCCCCTCGGGGCCGACGAACAGCAGCGCGTGCGGGAATCGCCCCTGCTCGAGGCTTCGACGCAGTTCCGCCACGACCCGGTCATGGCCGCGGATCGAGTGCCAGGACACGGCCCACCTCGCTCTTGATACGCTCGAAGACGATTTCCCGATCCGCCGACGCGTCGATCAGGACGATCGGCGCGCGATAACACAACGACAGCGCCGAGCGCCGACCCGTCCCGACCGCGGCCTCGCGATAACCCTGGATGACGCGTTCTTGATAATCGCCCGGCCGGTCCTCGATCCGGTCCCTCGCGGCGCCGACCCGAGTCCGGGCGACGTCCAGATCCACGTCGAGGATCAGCGTCAGGTCAGGGCGGAGTCGTCCGGTCGCCACGTCGCCGACCACCGCGATCTGCTCGACCGGCAATCCCCCCGCATAGCCTTGATAGATGAGATTCGCCAAGAGGAACCGGTCGCAGACCACGACCCGGCCCGCCTCCAACGCCGGCCGGATGATCTCCTCGACCATCTGCGACCGACTGGCCATGTACAGCAACATCTCGGATCGGAGCGAGATCGCGACCGTCTCGCGGTCGAGCAGGATGCTGCGGAGCCGTTCGCCGAGGGCCGTGCCGCCCGGGTCGCGGCAGGTGACGACATCCAGCTCCTGGTCGCGTAGCCAATCGGCCAGCCGGGCGGCCTGAGTCGTCTTCCCACCCCCGTCTGGCCCATCCAGGACCAGGAAGAAGCCCGGATGAACATGCGGGCGAGGCTCTTTTGTCTTCCCCTCCGTGGCCATGATCAAGGTCCTCCTCGAATCCGCGCCCTCGAGAAAAACGCGACGCGGCCGTCGTCCGGTACTCCGAGCATTCGATCGGGGTCAGTCTACCCGATTCTTGCTGGGTTTCCATCGTCAACGGCCGCCGGGGTGGCGACATCCCGGCCGCCACATGCGGATTGATCTCCCGGATCATGAGTTCAGGGCTTCGATCCCAGCCAGGCCATCCCGTCTGGACCGGAACCGGTCTTCAGGCGGCCCGACTCCGTCAGTGTTTCGAGGTCGATGACCGCCACGGCATTCTCGCCGGTCATGGCCACGTAGGCGCGCGAGCCGTCCGGCGGGATGAGGATCCCGCTTGCGCCTCGACCGAGCGGCAACCGCTTGATCTCGGATCCGGTACTCGCGTCCAGCACGATCAAACCTCCGCCGAAGATCTCCGAGATGAGCACGCGCTTTCCATCGGGCGTGAACTTCAAGCGATTCGGGCTCCGCGCACCGACATCGAGCGTCCGAGAGACCTTCTTGGCGGCGATGTCAATGACCGAGACACGGCCGTCTCCCATGTGGGCCGTCCATAACTCTTTACCGTCCGGAGAAACGTCGAAACCCTCGGGGCCTCGACCAACGGCAACGATCGTCTGCCTCCAACCGGAGCCTCCTGGCCCACCGGGGCCGCCCGGACCACCTCGTTGTGGCCCACCCTGACCCGGCGGCGGGCCACCCGGACCATCCGGCGGTGGTCCACCCGGCGGCGGGCCACCCGGCGGTGGAGCACCTTGTCCGTCTGGAGGCGGCCCACCCGGCGGTGGTCCACCCGGTCCCGGGGGTGGTCCGCCCGCTCCCGGCGGACCCTGGCGCATGTTCCCGCGTTCGATGATACTGATCGTGTTGGAACTCACGTTCGAGGTGAAGATCGTCTTCTGGTCCTTGCTGAGGGCGATCATGTGGGTCCGCTCCTGACCCGTGCCGAGGATCCAATCGACCTTGTTGCTGGCCGGGTCGTAGCGGCCGATCGCCATGTTGGCCTCGACGGTGAAGTAAAGCTTTCCATCCGCGAACCACAACCCGTGCGGACGGCTGAGCGGGGACAGGTCCACTCGGTGCAGCTCCTTCCGGGCCGCGATATCGATGACGGAGAGCGAGTTGCCGCCTTGCGGGCCGAAGCCCCCGTAATTGCTCGCGAACGCGAGTTTTCCGTCGGTTGAACACGGCCAGTTCATGCGGATCCTGACCGGTCGGGACGTGTCCCACGACCCGGCCGTTCGAAGGGTCGATGATGGCCATCGCGTTCTCGCCCTTGTGCAAGACGAGCAGCGCCGGCGATGGCGTCTCCTGGGCCGAAGCCCCGGCGCCCGCGAGCAGACCGATCCATGTAAGCCAGATCGTGGTCCTCATCGTTAACCTCCACAGTGATGTGATCCGAGACCACCCTGGAGAACGTATCAAAATCGGTCATGGAGACAGGAATTCCGAGGAAACTAGTATGGGTCGATCCCTGGCCTTTCTGATTGGAGTCGGTCCCGAAAGCCCAGCGGCGGCCAAAGCAGGCAGCCAGGGGCGTCAGTCCCCGGGCCGGGCGAGGGCCACACCTTCCCTCCGCATCTCCCCGTGTTTCGCCGCAACCCCGGGCGTTGCGGTGGAACACGAGGACGTTTTCTGATTTGCTCATACTCCAGGGGCTGACGCCCTGGCTACGTGCTTTTGCCCCCCGTTCGGGGGCTCGGAAATGGCCTTCCGGGACAGACTCTAATCCTTCAGTTCGATCTCGACGTGAGCGGGCCCATGTCCGAGGGTGACATGAAGCCCCGAGGTCCGGGAATTCGTGAACCGCTCCGGAAACGAATGTTCAACCGATCTGGAATGGTGGGCACCCGTCTCGTCGGAGCGGACCGACATCGCAACGCCGTCGACCTCGACGCCCTCGCTCATCGATGGAATGGGGGTTGTGAGCGTCCAGCCTCTGGGGCGGACGCTGATCCGGAACCTTTGCCTCCCGTGGGCCGCCCTTTGCCATTTCGGATCGACGCGATAACGGCCATCCTTCTCGATCGGCCCGGCGGCCCAATCGTCGGGATTCCCGTCATCGGAATCGAATACGACATAACCCCCTTCCAGGGGATATCCATTATAAGTGACCCTTCCATGGATCTGGCCGCTCGATGTGTGCTCCTGTCCGGCAGTCATGGCTAGCGTGAAGATCACGCAAGGCGCGCCGACGCCCAGCACGCCGATCCACGTCTGGTTTCGGTTCATGGGACGATGCCCGCGATCAAGGGTGAATTGAATTGAGATTGTTGAGAATCCTCGCACACGGCGATGCTAACGTCGAACCCCATTGCGGGCAAGGGGTGCGCCATGCCCAGGAGGCGGATTCGACCTCGCGGGGCCCACGGCACCCGATCCGTTCGATCCGGATCACGTTCGCCGATCTAATCCTTCAGTTCGATCTCGACCCGAGCGGATTCGCATCCCAGGGTGACCTGGAGCCCTGAGGTCCGCCAATTGATGTAACGCCCGGGAAATTGATGTAACGCCCCGGCGGATTGGCGGGAGCCCGCAACCTCCGAGCTGTGGGCCATGAGTGTCCGATTGCTGGGAATGACACCGATCCGGAACTGTCCCCTCCCGCAGCTCCCCCTATGCCATTGCGGATCGAGCGAGTAATGGCCGTCCTGATCGATGGATGCGGAGGCCCACCCATCGTGATTCCCTTCGATGGGTACGAATACGATGTAACCCCCATCCAGGGGGCGTCCATTAAAGGTGACCCGTCCCTGTACCGGGCCGCTGCTGGACACGCGGTCTATCCCGGGACTCATCGCCAACGCGAAGATCATGCAAGGCGCGCCGAGACCCAGCCCACCGATCCATTGCCGGATTCTATTCATGGGACGATGCCCGCAATCAAGGATGACTTGAAATGGAAGATCGCCAGATCCTTGCTCCTACCGATACTAACCCTCGACCTCCATGGCCGGCAAGTATCGTGCCGGACTCGCCGTCGACTAACGGGGCCGACCCGCCATCCGTGACACCGCGAAGACGAGACACCCGACTCCGACCAGGACCAGGCCGAGGGCGAGGGCGCTCATGGGCCCGACGCGTTCGTTGCCGCTCCGGACCAGGGCGAGCACGATCAAGGTCGTCGGCGGGACGCCCACCAAGGCCACGCCCGCGATCCCGCCCGGGACGCGGTAGGGCCTCGGCAGGCGGGGCTCCCGGAGTCGCAGGACCAGGAGCGACACGAATTCCAGGATGAGGCTGAGACCGTACAGGATCAGGTCGAGTTGGAGGAGCCGCTGGAAGCCCAGGTTGAGCGACAGTCCCCACGCGACCGAGCAGATGAGGATCGAGACCGTCGGTGACCCGGTCCTGGGGTCCTTCCAGGCCAGGATCGCCGGCAGATATCCGTCCTCGGCCAGGGCCGGCGGGATCCTCGTGTAGGACAGGATCAGGGCGTTGAGCATGGCCAGGGCGATGAGCATACCCCCGGCGATCATGGCGATCTCCAGCCACGGTCCCCCGACCGCGCGGGCCACGCCGGCCCAGGAGCCCGTCGTCCACTCCGATGCCGCGATGCCGAGATGGCCGACGGCGACAATCGGGAGAACATAGGTGAGCGCGACCAGTCCCATCGCGGCCATCATCGCCAGGGGATAAGTCCGTTCGGGCCGTTCCACTTCCCCGGCGAGCGTCGAGGCGTTATCCCAGCCCATGTAGTTCCACATCGCGACGAGGACGCCGCCGAGGAGGTCGAGGCTGCCGATGGCCGCGTCCCTCGCCGGGACTGCGGGCAGGATCGAGGCGCCCAGGCACACGAGGACGAACGGGCTCAGGAGCGCGAGCGAGAAGGCGAAGGAAGACATTCCCACCGTCCTAGCTCCTCGGACATTCAAGGCGGTGCAGACGGCGAGCACGAGACCGCCGACGATCGTCGGGTTGGCCCCCTGGCCGACGGCCGGATAGAGCCGCGCCAAATAGTAGGTGAAGAGCGTCGGATAGATCGCCATGTCGAAGATGCTGGCGGTCAGGGATAGCCACGCCTCCTGGAAGCCCCAGAACGGTCCGAGGGCCCGCCTCACCCACGCATAATACCCGCCGGCCTCGGGCAAGGCGCTCGAGAGCTCGCTGACCATCAGGGCCGTGGGCACGCTCCAGAGCAGCGGCGTGATCAGCAGGATCAGGATCGCCCCGGCGTAGCCGGCCCGGCCGACGATCTCCTCCAGCCCATACGGGCCGCCCGCGACCATCAGGTAGGTCGCCGCGACGAGTTGCGTCAGCGTGAGCTTCCGAGTGCGGAGACCCCGCGAGGATCCCTCGATCGTCTTCGGTCTGTCGCCCTGGATCGTGAGCAATGGTCCCTCGATTCGTGCGAAGGTGAGTCGATCGGCAACCGTCCCGGGCCGTCGTACTGTCATCACCGTCGCCGACGAGAAGCCGACAGGTCTTTTGGGTGCTCTCGTGACGTGGTATCATTCACGCGGTTTATCGCCCCATTCGGCCATCGATGCGCGGCTCGCATCTGCGCGGGGAGTGACGATCGTGCCGATTCGCGGAGAAAGATGTCGGGAAGTCGGTCGCGACGGTGATCAACCAGTGACGATCGTCGTCGGAACCAACCGCGATCGATGAGGAGGACCCCCCGATGGACTCGCCGGGATCCGTCACGCAACTGATCGAGCAATTGCGCTCCGATGACCCGACCGTGCGCGACGACGCGGCCCGCGGGCTCTGGGAACGCTACATGCCCGCCCTCCTCGAACTCGCTCGCCATCACCTCGACCACAAGCTCCGGCACCGGCAGGATGAGGAGGACGTGCTCCAGAGCATGTACGCGAGCATCTGCCTCCGGCAGCGGCGCGGGGCTTTTCAGATGTCCGGTCGCGACGAACTCTGGAAGCTGCTGGTGACCGTGACCCTGCGCAAGGCCCGCAACGCGGCCAGGAATCACCGCCGCCAGGCGCGGGACTACCGCCGCGAGAACGGCCCGGACGGCGGGGATGCGACCCGGGGCGATTGGCCCATGGAGTTGATCGACGCCTCGGAACCCACGCCCGACGACGCGGCCTCCTTCAATGAGGAAGTCGAACGGCGGCTCCGCGCCCTGGGTGATCCCGTGCTGCGGCGGATCGCCCTGCGCAAGCTCGAAGGCTATACGAACAGGGAGATCGCCCTCGAGCTGGATGACTGCACCGAGCGCACGATCGAGCGCAAGCTGGCGCGCATCCGGACCAGATGGGCCCGGTGCGACGAGGGGGACGATTGAACGCGAGCCCGATCGGGCCACCGCGAGGATGAGCGTCTTGGGGATCGGCGGGCACTTTCCTCGGGAGCCGGCATGAGTACCGAAACGGACGACGAAGACGCGAGCGCCATCGACCTGGCGGCCGACCGATTCGAGCTCGAATGGAAAGCCGGGCTGGCGCCCCGGATCGAGGATTATCTGGCCGTCGCCTGCGCCAGGGGCCGTCCGCGGCTCTTCGAGGAGCTGGTGAAGGTCGAGCGGGAACTCCGATGCCGGGAAGGCGACGTCCCGAGACCGGACGAGTATCGCCACCGTTTCCCCGACCTGGCCGAGGTCATCGATCGGAACCTCGCGATCCCGGCGTCCGATTCCGCGACCGAGCTCTATGCCGGCGGTTCATCGTTGACGGTCGATGACGCTGCCGTCGGCCTGGAGGCGGTCGGGTCTCCGACCCGGGCGACTCCCCATGATGGGCGGTTCCGCGTGCTGCACCACCACGCCGATGGCGGGATCGGGCGGGTCAGTGTCGCGCTCGACCGCGAGCTCCAGCGCCAGGTGGCCGTGAAGGAGCTCCAGGACCGTTATGCCGATGACCCGAACATCCGCCGCCGGTTCCTGCTGGAGGTGCAGGTCACCGGTCGGTTACAGCACCCGGGGGTCGTCCCGGTCTACAGCCTCGGTCGCGACGGCCGGGGCCGGCCGTTCTATGCGATGCGATTCATCGAGGGGGAGGACCTCGATCGCGCCATCAAGTCCTTCCACGCCGCCGACGCCGTCCCCGGCCGCCAGTCCGGAGAGCGGGCGATGGCCTTGCGGCACCTCCTCCGCCGATTCATCGACGTCTGCAACGTCATCGCCTACGCCCATAGCCGCGACGTGCTCCACCGCGACCTCAAGCCGGCCAACATCATGCTCGGGCCCTACGGCGAGACGCTGGTCGTCGATTGGGGGATGGCGAAGCTGCTCGGCGATCGTCCGACCTCGACCGAGATCCGGGCGCCGACGCCCGGACCGGAGGGGGAAGAGGCATCGGACCAGACCCAGCAGGGGAGTATCCTGGGAACGATCGCCTACATGAGCCCCGAGCAAGCCACGGGCGAGGCGCCGACGAAGGCCGGCGACGTCTTCAGCCTGGGGGCGACGCTCTATCACATCATCACCGGCCGGCCGCCGATCGAGAAGGACGACCTTCAGGCCATGATCGCTCGCGCCGGAGCGGGGACTCGGCGCCGGCGCGGCAGGTCAACCCGAGAGCCCCGAAGGCGCTGGAAGCCGTCTGCCGGATGGCGATGAGCTTCGATCCGGACGATCGCTATCCCTCGCCGCGTGCCCTGGCGGACGAGATCGAGCATTGGTTGGCCGATGAGCCGGTTTCGGCCTGGAAAGAGCCTCAGCTCGTCCGGGCGCGGCGATGGGTCAATCGGAATCGCACGCCGGTCGCCGCGGTCGCCGCCGGGCTGGCCGTCGCCGCCATCGCGCTGGGTTATTGGCTCTACGACGATCATCTCCAACGCGTGGCGCGACAGGGCGAGGCCAGGGGGCTGCTCTACGCCTTGAAGACGGCCGAGGTCAAGGAGGTCCCCGAGATCGTGCGCCGGCTCGGCCATCAACGGCGGCTGGTCCTCGACGAGCTCAGGTCCATGGTCCGTCCGGGTGCGTGGCAACCGCCCAACGCGCGCCGGAACCTCGCGCTGGCCCTGCTCCCCGACGACCCCGCTCAGGCGGATTACCTGGTCGAGCGGATCGTGCACGAGGACGTCCACCCGCACGAGATCAGCGTGATCCGCCAGGCATTCTCCGAGCACGTCGGGCCGGACCCGCTGGCCCCGCGCCTCTGGAGGCTGCTGGGAGAGCGCATCGGATCGAGCCCGCCGAACCTGGGCGCCGCCGGTGGCCTGGCGCTTCTCAGTCCCGAGGACCCGAGATGGGACGAGCTCACCGGGCCGATCGCATCCGAGCTCGTCCAGAGGACTCCGTCATCGATCGGCGACTGGCGAGATGTGTTCCAGCCTTTACATCGGAAACTCGTAGGCCCCCTCCGCGCGATCTTCGGCGACGTCGGTCAACCGGGCGCGCGGGATCTGGCTTTCAGCCTCTTGCTCGATTTCTCGGTCCATCCGGGCAACTCCGCCCGCGATCGTGACCTGGCGGAATTGATCGGGGATGCCACCCCCTCGCAGTTCCAGGCGATCCGACGCGCCCTGGAGGATCCCGCGAAGGCCGTCCCGGTCTTGATCGCCCGGCTCGACGATCGCGGACCGTCAGATGAAGCGCGTGCGCGACGACGCGGGCGGATCGCCGCCTGCCTGATCGCGCTCGGATCGGCCGATCGCGCGTGGCCCTTGCTGGGCGGCGTACAGGACGACCCGGGAGCCCGGACCGAATTGATCCACGACCTGGCGGCCTACGGCGTCGCCGCGCGCGACGTGGCCGCCCGCCTCCTGGTCGAGACCGACGTCAGGGCGCGTCGCGCCCTGATCCTGGCGCTGGGAGAGTATCCCGCCGCGAGCCTGCCCGAAGATCTCCGCCGCCCGCTGGCGGACCGACTGAGAGACCTTTATGCCGGCGACCCGGACCCGGGGGTCCACTCGGCGATCGACTGGCTCTTCCGCACGAGCTGGGGCCTGGGCAGTCAGCTCGATGCGATGGACCAGCCCCGGAAGGGGGCAGGCGTGCCGACCGACCGTAACTGGTTCGTCAATACCGAAGGTGTGACGATGACCGTCGTCCGGGTCGCGGGACCGCTCGAGTTCCGCAGTGGCTCGCCGAATGACGAGGACGGCCACGAAGACGACGAGCGGATCCACGCAACCCGGCTGGACCGTTCGTTCGCCATCGCGACGCGCGAGGTCACCTCGGCCCAGTTCGACCGATTCCTCCGGTCCGACCCGGGTACACGCCGATCCGGCCTCGGTAACGCGCCGTCCTCTCTCGCCGATTGTCCGGTCATCGGCGTCAACTGGCTGACGGCGGCCGCCTACTGCAACTGGCTCAGCCGACGCGAGGTCCTCCCGACGTATTACGCGATCCGGGGCATGCGACTCTCCGTCCCCGATCCGGAGGGCCCGGGTTACCGGCTTCCCTCGGAGCGCGAATGGGAGTACGCATGCCGCGCCGGTTCGCTCGCGTCTCGGCCGCACGGCGCATCGGAGGCGTTCCTCGCCGATTACGCCTGGTTCGCCACCAAGCGTGCCCAGCCCGTCGGTCTCAAGCGGCCGAACGACCTGGGCCTCTTCGACATGCTGGGCAATGCCTTCGAATGGACCGAGGACCGTTACACCCGCGACCTCACCCTCGGCAGAACGGGACCGGCCCCCGCCGGCGCGGACCTTGCCACTCCTTCACAGGAGGTCGTGGTCCTCCGGGGAGGCTCATTCAGCAGCCCGGCAACCTCGCTCCGCTCGGCGTACCGCGAGCGTAGCTCGCCGTCGGACCCCCTCGAGACCTACGGATTCCGCTATGTCCGGACACTCCCGTCGGCTCGCACGAACGCGGGCCGTTGAGAGAAGTGATACGGTCCATGCCAAGGTTTCGGTCCTCGCGAAGGCTCCTCGGCAGACGGCGCTCGGGGAGCCGTGGGTTCGGCGCGGGTCTCCGACCCCGCCGTCGGCGTCTGGGCCGAGCGAGCCTGCACTGGGCGGCTGCCGGAAGTTCTTCGTAGGGTGCTCTGTGAGCACCGATCCAGGGTGACATGTCGAATTCGGTGCTCACAGAGCACCCTACGAGACGGCCACCGCATCTTCCGAGACAGACTCTAAGCTCTTTGGGCTCATCGCAGGAGACTTCATGCCTCAAGACGAGCTTTCATTGACCGAGGCCCGCCGGATCGCCCTGGCCGCTCAGGGCTTCGACCGTCCGAGACCTGCCGGTCGTGTGGGCCCGACGCATCTCCGCCGGATCATCCGCCAGCTTGGCCTGGTCCAGCTCGACTTCGTCAACGTCCTGTTGCCGGCGCACTACCAGGTCCCGTTCTCGCGGCTGGGTCCTTACGAACGGTCGCGGTTCGATGACCTCGTCTACCGCAGCGGCGAGTTTACGGAGCATTGGGCCCACGAGGCTTCGATCCTGCCGGTGGAGAGTTGGCCGCTCCTGCGCCACCGGATGGAGATGCACCGGGTGCGTCCCTATGGATTCGAGCGCGTCATGGCAGAGTACCCGGCCTACGTGGACGCGGTACTGGAGCAGGTCCGCCTCGAGGGTCCTCTGACGGTCGAAGACCTGCCCGAGGTGGAGGGGGCCCCGCGCCGCATCGAGGGGGCATGGCACAGTTCGGTGCGGCGGGCGGTGCTGGAGGCGCACTTCGGCCGGGGCCTGCTGGCCGTGACCGATCGTCGGCCCGATTTCTCGCGCGTTTACGACCTCGCGGAGCGGCGGATTCCTCCGGAGCATCACGCCCGCGTGGTGGGCCGCGCCGAGGCACAGCGGGAGTTGCTCCTCCTGGCCGCACGCGCGCACGGCGTCGGTACCGCCGCCGACCTGGCCGACTACTACCGCATGCCGATCCGTGAGGCACGCCCCCGCCTTGCCGAGCTGGTGGAAGGGGGTACGCTGCGCGCGGTGCGGGTCGAGGGCTGGCGTGAGTCCGCGTACTTCCATGCCGCGGCACGGCTGCCGTCGCGTATCGACGCGGCTGCCCTGTTCTCGCCGTTCGACCCCGTGGTCTGGTTCCGGCCGAGGACGGCGCGGCTATTCGGCTTCGACTACCGCATCGAGATCTTCGTGCCGCGGGAGAAGCGGCGATGGGGTTACTATGTGCTGCCGTTCCTGCTCGGCGACCGGCTGGTGGCCCGCGTGGACCTCAAGGCCGATCGCCCGCGACGACGCCTGCTGGTGCTGGCGGCGTATCTCGAGCCGCGTGTGGATGGGGATGCCGTCGCCGTGGCCCTAGCCGTGGAACTGCGAGCGATGGCGGGGTGGCTGGGGCTCGATTCTGTGGCCGTGGAAGGTCGGGCTGGATTCGGCAGACCGCTCGAGGTCGCCGTCCGCGGCTGATCGAGCGGTCGTCTTCCGGCGCCTGCCGATCCACTCTCCGCACACTTGGTCATAAAACGCGGGCAGGGGATCCGGACGTCGAATCAGGTTCTCCAGCACTTTCGCTGCGGAGGAGCATGCCGTCTCTCCTTCCTCGCTGGTCAATCGTGGACGACCACCAGCTTTCCGCCGGCCTCGTTCGCCTCCATGATGCGATGCGCCTCGCGGATCTCCTCGAAGCGGAAGACGCGCAACGGCTTCACTTCGAGGCAGCCCGCCGCCACGTCCTCAGCGATCTTCTGGAGCGGGACGTCGGAGAGCGGGAAGCCCGGCGTGCCGAAGACGAAGCTGCCGAAGAAGGTCAGGTAGACGCCGCTCGCCATCTGGAGGAGCGGGTTGAAGTCGGCGATCGGCGCGAGGCCGCCCAGCCAGCCGGCGAGGCAGGCGCGTCCGCCCCGGCGCAGCATGGCGAGCGAATCGAGGATGGTGCTGTTGCCGACCAGGTCGAGCACCGCGTCGAGCTTCTTTGCCTCGGCGATCCGCTTGGAGAGATCCGGCCCTTCCAGCTCGACGCGATCGATCCCGAGCTTCTCGAGCATGGCGAACCGCTCGCGGCTGCGGGTGGTGGCGATGACCTTCAGCCCCGCGTTGACGGCCAGCTTCACGGCCGCCTGGCCGAAGGAAGAGGTTGCGCCGCGGATTACCAGGGTCTGGCCCGGAGTGATCTCGAGGTTGCGGAACAGGCAGGTCCAGGCGGTCGCATAGGTCTCGGGGAGCGTGGCGAGTTCGGCCCAGGAGAGGTCGGCCTCGATGAGGGCGACGTTCGACGCGGGGCGCGGGTGTATTCGGCGTAGCTCCCGTTGATGGTCCGGCCGAGGCCCCCCATCAGCGCGGCCACCTTGGCCCCGACTGGGAACTCGCCGCCCGGGCAGGACTTCACGAGGCCGACGCACTCGATCCCGCTGACCGGGGCGGCCTCGGCCCACTCGCCCCGACGCATGTGCATCTCGGCGTGATTGATCCCGAACGCCTTGATCTGGATGACGACGTGGCCGGCCTTCGGCTCCGGCTTGGGGATATCCGTGTAGACGAGGCTGTCGAGCCCTCCGAACTTCTCGAGGACGATGGCACGCATATCGGACCTCCGATCCCAGTTGATGAAACACGCTCTCGACGGGACGCGACGCGCGGACCGTCCCGTAGATTCACTCGGAAAGGAACTCTCGGATCGCCGCGGCGATCGGCTCGGCGTGCGTCTCGAGCGCGAAGTGCCCGGTCTCGAAGAAGCGGATGTCCGCCTCCGGGATGTCGCGCCGGAACGCTTCCGCGCCGGCCGGCAGGAAGAAGGGGTCATTCTGGCCCCAGACCGCCAGGAACCGCGGTCGGTGCTTGCGAAAGTAGTCCTGGAAGGCCGGATACAGGGCCACGTTACTCGCGTAGTCGCGGAACAGGTCGAGCTGGATCTCGTCGGCTCCCGGGCGCGCCAGGTAGAAGTCGTCGAGCGAATAGCCGTCCGGGGAGACAGAGGTCGCATCGGGCACGCCGTGGGTGTACTGCCAGAGCGTCGCCTCCGGGGTCAGGAAGGCGCGGAGCGCCTCCCGGTTGGCCGGCGTCGCATCTCGCCAGTAGGCACGGATGGGATCCCAACCGTCGCTCAGCCCATCCTCGTAGGCGTTGCCGTTCTGGGAGATGATCGCGGCGATCCGTTCCGGATGTCGCATCGCGAGTCGGAAGCCCGTTGGCGCACCGTAGTCGAAGACGTAGAGGGCGAATCGCTCGAGCCCGACGAGCTCGGTGAAGCGCTCCACGACCCGAGCGAGGTTGTCGAACGTGTATTCGAACGCGTCTCGGGCCGGCATCGCCGTGCGGCCGAAGCCCGGGAGGTCCGGCGCGACGACGTGGAAGGCATCGGCCAGACGAGGGATGAGGTCGCGGAACATGTGGCTCGAGGTGGGAAAGCCGTGCAGCAGCAGTAGCTTGGGCGCCTCGGCATTCCCGGCTTCGCGATAGAAGACGTCGAGCCCTCCAACGTCAATGGTGCAGTATCGAACCGTCGTCATCTCGGATTCTCCTTGCTTTGTGATAACCTTATCGGAAACGCCGAAACGGTTAAGGGCCGCTTCCCGGTCTTCGCGCGTCGGGTCGGGCTCACGCCCGAGGTTGGAGGACTTTCGGTCCCGTCCGAACCACGGGCTCACGCCCGTGGTCACCGCAGAGGCCCTCGATGATCCGGACAGTCATCGCGGAACACCCCAACCGCTTCGCTTACATTTGACAGGTTACGCCTGGCATAGTAACCTGTCAAGTAGGTTCAGTCTGGTTATCGAAACCATAGTGGTATCGCATCCCGTGAGCATTCATAGGCCGCCGGCGATATTCATATCCGGCTATCTCGGGCTCGACTTCCTCAATACTCTGGCGACGCCAGTAGACACCCAGGTCGACTGGATCGACGACGGCGAGGGGCTGCTTTCCTGGCTGGAACAGGCGAAGCTGGTACCGGCGGAGGCCCTGAAGGCCCGGGGGATGCCGGGCGAGTTCGACGCCGTCGCCGCCAAGGCTCGGAGCCTGCGCGAATGGTTCCGGGGATTTGTCAGGGTGAGGAGCGGCAAGAGGCTCGGCGCCGACGACTTGAGCGAACTCGAGCCGCTCAACCGTCTGCTCGCCCGCGACGAACAATTCGCCCAGATCGTGGCCGAGTCCACGGAAAGGGCGCCGGACCTGGAGTTGAAGGCTCTGCGACGCTGGCCCACTCCGGAGTCCCTGCTGCTGCCGATCGGCGAGGAGATCGCCAGATTCCTGTGCAGCGGAGATCTTGAATACGTGAAGGCGTGCGAGGGATCGACCTGCACGCTCCTGTTCGTGGATCGCACGCGCGGGCGTGCCCGGCGATGGTGCAGCATGGCGATCTGCGGGAACCGGGCGAAGCAGGCGGCCCACCGCGATCGCCGGAAGACCGGCCAGTGATGCGGTCCGGAGCAGCGGGGCGGCAGGCCCCCGAATCCGCGAGGAGATCCATCAGTGAACGTGGAATCGGACAACGTCGGAAGTCGGCGCGAGGTCGAATCGGACGGCAACATGGCGCCGACGGACTAAGCCTCCATGTAGCCGTAGCTCATCGCCTTATGCCGCGAGGCCGGCGAGAGGTCGAATCGGACGGCAACATGGCGCCGACGGACTAAGCCTCCATGTAGCCGTAGCTCATCGCCTTATGCCGCGAGGCCGGCGAGAGGTCGAATCGGACGGCAACATGGCGCCGACGGACTAAGCCAAGTTGCCGATCTCCAATGCCAGGATCGACAGGTCATCCCCAGGTCCGGCCACTCCACACCACGCCTCGACCTCGTCCTGAATCCGGTTGACACTCGATTCGAGTGGGATGATGTGCGGGTCCGATGAGTGTTCGAAGAGGGCCCGAAAGCGATCCTGGCTCATCGAAGAGGGCCCGAAAGCGATCCTGGCTCATGACGGGTTGCGATGCTCCGATGCTGTACTTCGGCACCGACTCCGCCAGCCGCCGGCGGCGGGGTCCGCACCAATCTAGCGCGTCGCCTTCGCGTTGAAGCTGGTCATCAGGTTCTTGTACGCCGGAAGATGGTTCGCCAGCAGACTCCCCAGGCCTTCCATGTTATTCCGCCAATCGCGCTGAAGCTCGCAGGCGACGGCGAACCAGTTGGTCATCTCGGCCCCGGCGTGTGCCATCCGCATCAAGGCTGCGTCGCGGACCGATTTGTTGAAGGTCCCCGAAGCATCCACGACAACGAAGACCTGGTAGCCCTCGGCGAGCGCCGATAGTGTCGGGAAGGACACGCAGACGTCGGTGACGACCCCGGCGATGATGAGCTGCTTCCGACCCGTGGCCTTGATCGCCGCCACGAAGTCTTCATTGTCCCAAGCGTTGATCTGGCCAGGGCGAGGGATGAACGGAGCGTCGGGGAACATCGCCTTCAGCTCGGGCATGATCACCCCGTTGGGCCCGGCCTCGAAGCTGGTAGTCAGGATGGTCGGGAGATTGAAGAGCTTGGCGATATCAGCCAAGGCGAGGACATTGTTGCGGAACTCCTCCGGGCTATAGTCCTGGACCAGAGAGAGAAGGCCGGCTTGGTGGTCCACCAGCAAAACGACGGCTTCATCAGTCGAGAGTCGCTTGCCGACGAATTTGCCTTCGATGCTCATGGATTAGGTCTCCTCGGGTTGGCATTCATCAATCCAGCGAGATTTTATTGGAAGCAATGGGCACCCACAAGCCAGAACGGACGTACCGGGTTTATTTAAAAGGCATCCTGTCGTTTGTCACCTGGGCTTGGCATTATTATGGCACAAAATAGCGATTTTCGATCCCGTATGGCCTGATTGTTCACCGGTCGATCCTCCATATCAGCGCCGGGAGGGTGGGCTTGGTTGACGGCACGCCATCACCAGACGGAGCAACCGTCATGCCGGTATCAGGATCGGGCGATCGAGTATGCTTCCTGATGCGAGACCTGGAGTTCAAGACTCGGCAGACGCCCCCTTTGACAGCGCGCCATCGCTGCGGTAAACCTGATAAGGTGCGGTTGCAAGGTCTTGAACCGTCCCGCTCGATCCCGCCTGATCCGACCGGCTTGAATGCTTGAGCATCCCGAGGCGAGACGAGTCCTCCGCTCCGAGGCAGGCCGACTCATGCGAGACCTGGCGACGACCTTGATGAGACTCCCCGTCCCCGAGGCATAAATGGCGATGATCAGTCGAGCGAGACGGCGATTCGGGGCCTTGTTGGTCATGACCGGTGCAATGATGGTCCTCTGGGCAGCCGCGATGGCCCCGGCGATCGCGGCCGAGTCGGCCCGCCTGGAGCTCCACAAGGGCGATCGGATCATCATCATCGGCAACACCCTGGCCGAGCGGATGCAGTACTACAGCCACTTCGAGACCCTCTTGCACGGCCGATTCCCCGAGCTCGAGCTGGTCGTCCACAACCTGGGATACTCGGCCGACGAGCTCACGTTGCGGCCGCGCCAGGCCAATTTCGACGACCACGGCCATACCCTCCAGGACGAGAAGCCCGACGTCCTGATCGCCGTCTTCGGCTTCAACGAGTCATTCTCCGGCCCGAAAGGATTGGCCGGTTTCCGGAGCGACCTCGAGAAGTTCATCGGCGAGTTGACGACCACGAAGTACAACGGCAAGGCCGCGCCGAAGCTGGTCCTGGTCTCGCCGATCGCCCAGGAAGACCTCAAGGACCCGCACCTCAACGACGGCAAGAAGAACAACGAGAACATCAAGCTCTATTCCGGCGCCATGGCCGAGCTGGCGAAGAAGCACGGCGTGGTCTTCGTCGACCTGTTCACGCCGACACAGCAGCTCTACCAGTCGGCCCAACGTCCGCTGACGATCAACGGGATCCACCTGAGTGATGGGGGCTACAAGCAGCTCGCCCCGGTGCTCGACGCGGCTCTATTCGGCCCCAAGCCGGCCTCGAGTAATGCCGACATGAAGGCGCTTTATGAAGCGGTGCAGGAGAAGAACCTCCAGTCTTTCTACGACTATCGCGCGACGAACGGATGTTACATCTACGGCGGACGCAAGGCCCCCTTCGGGATCATCAACTTCCCGGCCGAGTTCGCCAAGCTCCGCAAGATGATCCAGAACCGCGAGCGTCGGATCTGGGACATCGCCCAGGGCAAGCCTGTCCCCGCCACGATCGACGACACCAACACGGGCGAGTTCGTCAAGGTCAAGACCAACTTCGGCGGCCGGATCCACATCACGACGCCCGAAGAGGAGCTGAAGAGCTTCAAACTCCCCGAGGGTTACGCGATCAACCTCTATGCCTCGGAGGTCGAGTTCCCCGCGCTCGAGGACCCGGTCTCGATGACCTTCGACGCCAAGGGGCGGATGTGGGTCACGGCGATGCCGTCCTATCCGATGTACACCCCCGGCGTGAAGCCGAACGATAAGGTGCTGATCTTCGACGACGCCAACGGGGACGGCAAGGCCGACTCCTGCAAGGTCTTCGCCGACGGATTGCACCTGCCCATCGGCATCGAGCTCGGCGACGGCGGTGTCTACCTCTCCCAGCAGCCGAATTTGATGTTCCTCAAAGATACCGACGGCGACGACCGTGCCGACTCGCGCGAGCTGATCATGCACGGATTCGACACAGCCGATAGCCACCACGCGATGCACGCCTTCACCTGGGACCCGGGCGGGGCGTTGCACTGGCAGGAAGGCACGTTCCACTACTCGCAGGTCGAGTCGCCTTATGGACCGCGACGGTGCAACTACGCGGGCATCTTCCGCTGGGAGCCGCGGACCCAGAAATTCGACGTCTTCGTGTCGTATGGCTTCGCCAACCCTTGGGGCCACTATATCGACGCCTGGGGTCAGAACTTCGTCGCCGACGCCTCCGGCGGCGCCAACTACTATGGGACGGCGTTCTCGGGCCAGGTCGTCTATCCCCAGAAGCACGGCGGCATGAAGCAGTTCTTCCCGATGCAATGGCGGCCCACGTGCGGCTGCGAGCTCGTCTACAGCCGGCATTTCCCCCACGAGACCCAGGGGGACTATCTCTTGAACAACGACATCGGGTTCCAGGGGATCCTCCGTTATCGCGTGAAGGAGGACGGCTCGGGATTCTCGGGCGCCGCCATCGAGCCGCTCTTGCGGTCGTCCGATCCGAACTTCCGCCCGGTCGCGCTCCAGTTCGGTCCGGACGGCGCCCTCTACGTGGTCGACTGGTTCAATCCGCTGATCGGCCACATGCAGCACTCGCTCCGGGACCCGAACCGCGACCACAGCCACGGCCGGATCTGGCGGATCACCTACCCGCGCCGGCCGCTCGTCGAGCGGCCCAAGATCGCCGGCACGACCGTCCCCGCGCTGCTCGAGCTGCTCAGGACCTACGAGGACCGGACCCGCTATCGCGCCCGCCGCGAGCTCCGCGAGCATCGCGATGGTGAGGTCCTCTCGGAGCTGACGAAGTGGACCGCCGGACTCGACACGAGCGATGCCGATTACTGGCGGCTCATGCTCGAGGCCCTATGGCTGCACCAGAGCCTCGACGATGTCGATGTCGCGCTGCTCAAGCGGATGCTGACCTGCCCCGAGCCCAAGGCCCGCGCCGCCGCGACGCGCGTCCTCTGCTACTGGCGGGACCGCGTCGAGGACCCGCTCGGGCTGCTCCAGAAGCAGGTCAACGACGAGCATCCCCGCGTCCGACTCGAGGCCGTCCGCGCCCTGAGCTTCTTCGACGGCGACCAGGCCGCCAAGGCCCAGGAGATCGCGCTGGAATCGCTCGTCCTCCCCCAGGACGACTACCTCGAATACACCCTCAACGAGACCACCAAGACCCTCGACCAGCGGATCAAGAATCAGTCCAAGAACAAGTAGTTTAATGGATGATTTTATGAGGATGATTGCGTTGAGCACCTGGAGACACGTCTTCTGGATCGTCCTCTTTGCCGCCGGGATGTCCCGTGTCCCGATGGCGCGGGGGGCCGAGGATCCTGCGCCGCCCGACGGCCCGCTGATGAAATTGCTCAAGAGCGGCCGCGTTCCCGAGGCCCGCCTGGGAACGATCCTCGAGATGATCGGCAAGCGAGGGACCGTCGGCGAGCTGGGCTACATCTATGAGCAAGCGATGGCGGGCCGGTTCGCCCCCGCCTATCGGATCAAGTCCCTGGATGCGCTGGCCGAGGCCGCGCTCACCCGCGACTTGAAGCCGGCCCGTGATCGCGAGAAGCTGATCGGGCTGCTCCAGGGTGCCGAGAATCGGAAGGATGCCGCGCTGGAGACGGCGACGGTCCGGCTCGCGGGCCTCTGGAAGCTGGAAGCGGCGGCCGACATGCTGCGGACGATGGCCCTGGCGACGTCGACCGACGAAGGGTTGCGGGCCTCGGCGATCGAGGCCCTGGCGGCCATCGGCGGGCGTGCGGGACAGTCCCGGCTCGAGGAGCTGGGCGCGCCGGCGCGCCGACGGGCGTGCGAGTCATGGCCGTCTCGGCGATGGCGAGGCTGGATGTGGATGCCGCCGCCGCCCGTGCGGCGGATCTGATCCCGAAAGCCGCCGCCGACCGCGTTGACCTCAAGCCGCTCATGGTCGCATTCCTCAACCGCCAGGGTGCCGGCGCGATCCTGGCCTCCGCGATCGAACGGCACACGATCACCGCCGATGCGGCCAAGCTTTGCCTCCGCGCCATCTATTCCCAGAGCCTCGCCGATCCGGCACTCGTGGCGGTGCTGGGCCGCGCGGCGGGCATCACGACCGAGGTCAAGCCGCCGACGCCCGAGGAGGTCGCCGCCCTGGTCGCCGAGGTCGCCGCCAAGGGCGATCCGTCGCGTGGCGAAGCGGTCTTCCGTCGCAAGGACCTGAACTGCATGAGTTGCCACGCGGTCAGCAAGGCCGGCGGCGACGTGGGGCCGGACCTGAGCTCGATCGGCCAGAGCTCGCCGCCCGACTATATCATCCTCTCGATCCTCGTCCCCGATCAGTCGATCAAGGAGCAGTATCACACCCTCGTCATGCTGACCACCGACGGCCAGGTCTATCAGGGGATCGTCACCGACAAGGATAACCAGCGGGTGGTGCTCAAGGAGGCCACCGGTGCCCTCCGCGTCGTGCCCGTCTCGTCGATCGAGGAGCAGAAGACGGGAGGCTCGCTGATGCCGAAGGGGCTGGTCAGCCTGATGACGCGCCCCGAGTTCGTCGACCTGGTCCGGTTCCTCTCCGAGCTGGGCCGGCCCGGGCCGTATGCGATCCGGACGACGCCGAGCATCCAGCGTTGGCGCGCCCTCAAGTCGGTCCCCCAGGCGCTCGTCGAGGAGATGCCGACGCGGGAGGTGCTGACCGCGCAGGTGCTCGACGCCCCGTCGGACCGATGGACCACGGCGTATGCGAAGGTCGATGGCTCGCTCCCCCTGGACGACCTGGAGGTGGACAAGGGCAGCAAGGTCCTCTACCTCCGGGGCGAGCTGAGCGTCTCGACCGGGGGCAGGGTCCGGGTCCGGACGGATTCTCCGGGCGGGATCCGCTTCTGGGTCGATGACGTCCCCGCGCCGATCGGGACCCGGGAGTTCATCCCGTCCCTCACGCCCGGCCGCCACACGGTGACCGTCCGCGTCGAGATAGCCGACTGCCCGTCTCATCAGGTCAAGATCGAAGTCGACAAGCCCGTCGGGTCGATCGCCGAGTTCACGGTCGTCGGCGGCAAGTGAAAGCGCAAGCCACTTGCTCTCGCCCGAAATGCCAATATGCTGGTGAGTTGGGGTGGCTCTGTCCGCCTCGCTCACCATGCATTCCCGGCTCCAGGAAGGAAAACCGATGCCTCGGGCCAAGAAATCTCCGCCCTCACCGGCCGCCGAGAAGCCGCTGAGCACGATCGGTCATGCCCCGCGAAAGGGCCGGAAGACTGTCGCAAAGCCGGCTCCGGCCGCCTCCACGACGCCTCCCAAGTTGATCAGCCCCTCGCGGATCGCGCGATACTTCTTCCAGGAGTGCCCGCGGTATCTCCGATACACCAGCACGCCGAAGGAGCTCTGGGAGGTCGAGGGCGTGCCCGAGCCGCCCTTCGACCACAGCCCGGTCACCACGGCAATCCTGGAAGGCGGATATACCTGGGAAGAGGAGGTCGTCGCCAACCGCCTCAAAGGCTGTGTCTTCATCGCCGACGCGAAGCCCGATACGCGGTTGAAGGACCGCGTCTGGGGCGCCTCGGAGACGCGACGCATCCTGACGAACCTCAAGCCAGGCGAGTCGATCTATCAGCCGACCTTGATCACGCCGCCGTCCTTCTACGCGCGGTATGGGATCGACAACGCCGTCGTCGAGATGACCGACTGCCGTCCCGACCTGATCGTCTGCGAGGACTCGGAGGACGGCCCGGTCCTGCGGATCGTCAACATCAAGGCCAGTCCCGGGCTGAAGCTGTCGCATCGCATCCAGGCGGCGCTTTACACGCTGATCCTCCGCCACGTCATGGAAGACTGGGGCAAGGTGCGGGTCTGGGTCGATGATTCGGCCGGGATCTGGCTGGCGGAGGCCGATGAGTCCGAGCGGTTCGACACGCGATCGATCCGGCCGCCGCTGGAGAGCTTCCTCGAGCGCGAGGTGCAGCCGCTCCTTGAGCGGCCCGCCGACCAGGCCCCTTGGCACGTCTACTACCGATGCGAGTGGTGTCCTTTCTTCGAACACTGCCGTGCCGAGATGGCCCGCAAGGATGACATCTCGCGCCTGCCCTACCTCTCAACCTACGCCAAGCAATTCCTGGGCTCGCTGGAGCCGCCGGTTCGGACCCTGGGCGAGTTCGAGAAGGTCCTCGACGATCCCGGGCGCCTGCCGGTCCTGAACAATTGCGCCTCACTCCGCGGTCGGGCGGACCGCCTCCGGCTCCAGGCTGACGCCATGCGGGACGGTCGAGCCCGGGTCCATGACGGGGCGACGCTCGCCATGCCTCGCGGCGAGAACGTCCGGCTGGTCGTCACCGTGCAGTCCGAGCCGGTCTCGGGCCAGGTCTATGCCTATGGGATCCAGGTGCAGGGCCTCCGGGAAATCCAGGGCGAGAACCCGAAACCGATGATCAACGTGGCGCGATCGCCGCACCCCGAGTGCTCCGCCGAGCTCGAGCGCGCGCTCGTCCGCGCCCTGTACGGCCTGCTCAAGCCGGTCCACGACTTCAACGTCCGCAACGGCGAATGGAAGCTCCAGAAGTCCCTCCAGGCGTTCACGTATGATACCTACGAGCGCGATCGATTGAGCGAGGTCTTGCTCCGACGCGTGGCCGACCCCGAGGTCGCCGAGGAGGCCCTCCAGGTCTTCTTCCACTTCCAGCGACCCGAGCTGATCCAGACGCAGAATCAACCCACGGAGGAGGTCATCTTCCCGGTCGTCGTCCTGGTCAACGTCCTCCGCGACCGCCTCGCCCTGCCGCTGGACATCACCTACCGGTTCCCGGACGCCGTCCGGCTGCTCATGCCCAAGCAGTTCGGCTTCCCCTACCAGGAGAACGACTTTTTCTCGTTCGCGCTCTCCAACCAGATGCGGTCCGATGCGATCTTCGGCGTCTGGCATCAGGGCAAGGACGAGTACGTCGAGCGCATCGAGCGAGAGATCCGCTACCGGCTCGCGGGCGCGAACAGTCTGATCAACGGCATCCGCGAGCGTCTATCGGAGGCCGGCAATTCGCTGTTCGCCTGGCCCTCGAAGTTCAAGCTCCCCTCGGCCTTCGATTACCGCCACCCGTCGCTCTCGCGACTGGCGTTCGTCGCCCGCCACGAGTCGATCCTGGGCTACCTCGGCGTGCGCGAGCGTCGGATGGCCCCGCTCGCCGAACGCTTGCAGGACGGCGAGACCCTCCGCCTCACCTATCTCGGCGATGACCGCTTCCGCCTCGATCCCTCCCAGCAAGACGCGAGGGTCGAGGAGGACACGTTCCCCAACTACATCCTGACCGAGGAGACCGAGGCCGGCAATATCGCCCGGCTCAGTTACGACGACTACGTCGGCAAGGATAAGGTCTACGCGCCGAACCATCTGCCGATTGCGCTGGCCGGCATCGAATCCGTCGGGCCTTCGGAGGATTCCCCCGGTCTCGTGATCCGCCTGGAGCTGAATCGCGGCCGGCTCTTCCCGGCGCCGCGGCCGGGGGCGCGGTACTTGCTGGAGCAGCGGTTCACGGACTTCCAGGTCGATAAAGTCCTCAACCATCTGGCCGAGCTCGACCGGCAGAGCGATGACCGGTTCGTCGGCCTGATCGAACGGCCGCACGAAGCCGCCCGCCCGCTGGTCGTCCCGGCGACGATTCGCGACCGGGCCCTCGACCTCGCCCGGTTGCACGGCATGACGGCGAGCCAGCTCTCGGCGTTCGAGGGGATCCTCGACCACGGTCTCCGACTGGTCTGGGGGCCGCCCGGCACCGGCAAGACGCATTTCCTCGCCCTGTCCATCCTGTGCCTGGCCGAGGCCCACCGCGCGGCGGGGCAACCGTTCCGCACGCTCCTGACGGCCTTCACCCATTCGGCGATCGACAACGCCCTGCGGAAGGCGGCCGAGCTCCAGGGCCGACTCCGCATCGTCCGGGGCGAATTCCCGATCCACAAACTGGACAAGTCCAAGTCGAGACTAGCGGGCATGGAGGACGTCCGGGATCTCCCCTCGAAGAAGGGCAAGGCCGGCTGGGTCTGGTCGGCGGATGATGCGGTCGGCCTGTGCGGGGGTACGGTCTGGTCGATCTTCAAGGGCGAGGGCGGCCGGCGCGCCGATCTGATCGTCGTGGACGAGGGCTCGCAGTTGCGCGTCCCCGAGGCCGCGATCGTGCTCGGGCGGCTCGGGGCCGCGACGCGGCTGCTGATCGCCGGCGACGACAAGCAGTTGCCGCCGATCGTCCAGGCGGCATACCCGGACCCGGAGGCGGGCGAGCCGATCCTGCACCGCTCGATCTTCGAATGCCTCAAGGCGCAGGATCCGGATCGCCGGTACACGTCGACGCTCCTGGAGAACTGGCGGATGAGCCGGACGCTCTGCCTCTACCCGGCCGAGCAGATCTACACGTCCGATTACCGGAGCGCCGGCGAGGACATCGCCGCGCGTCGGCTGAGCCTCGCCAAGCCCTCGGCCGTTAACGCGATGGCCGATGAGCTGCTCGACCCGGACTACCCGCTGGTGATCGCCGTCCTCGATGGAATTCGCGCGACGGTCGAGAACCGGATCGAGGCGGACCTGGTGGCGCGCGCCGCCGTCCAGCTACGCCAGCGGCTCCAGATCGGCCCGCGTCGCCCATACCCCGACACCCTCGAGGGGGATGCCGCCTTCTGGAAGGACGGCCTCTTCGTAGTCAGTCCGCACCACATCCAGATCAAGGCGATCCGCCGCGCCCTGATGACCGCCCGCGCCTGGCACGGGGCCCCGTTCGTCGAGACCGTCGACCGGATGCAGGGGCAGGAATGCGAGGTCGTCATCGTCAGCTACGGCGTCTCGGACGTCGAGCACGCGATGAACGAGAAGGAGTTCATCTACAGCCTCAACCGGCTGAATGTGTCGATCACCCGGGCGCGGACGAAGACGATCGTCTTCCTGCCCCGGCCGCTGATCGAGCCTCCCATGCAGGTCTACGAGGACGATCGGCTCTGCGAGGGCGTCGCCTTCATGCAGGGGCTCGTCCAGTTCGCCCAGCACCGCGGCGAGGCCCTCCACTACCCGCAGCCGGATGCCGGCGAGTTGAAGGTCTTCCGGGTGAAATCGTCCTGAGTAGGGTGGGTGAAAGACACCGAGAGGGCCTCGCATCGGTGAGTTTCACCCACCCGCCAAGACCGTTTTCGACCCTTCCGCGACAGACTCTCAATTCTCCCCCAGCGCCTGGTCCATCTTGGTGACGTCGCTGATCAACGTGAAGCTGTCGAACATCGCCGAGAACGGCTGGGCGGAGATGTTCGATGCGCTCAGCCCGACCTTGACCTTGGGAGGCAGATCGAGCTGGAAGGCCCGGAACGCCATGATCTGCCGCCCTTGATTCGGGCTGAACATGCAACGCACCCGCCCTTTCCGCCGTTCGATGATCAGGAGGGTATCGCCCTCGGGGACGTCCAGGTAGATGGGGGTCATCGCTTGTTTCCCATTCTTCACCGCCTCGATGATCAGGCGATGTACCGGCTTGAGCGTGTCACTGAAGACACTCCCCGCCCGCTCCAGCCGGAAGAAGTTGTTCTTGTCCTGGTAGAGGATCAGGCCCGCGCTCTGGACCGTGAAGTGGAAATTGCGGACCTGACGATCCTTGGGCGGCTCCGAACCGGGCGTGATGTCCCCCGTGACCTCGACGATCGCCGCGAAATCGCCTTCGACTTCGGTCAGGGTCATCGGCGAATTATGCAGGGGCTGATTCGTGCGGTTGAGCAGCTCCGGCGACAGGGTGTGCAGCTTGCCCGGGATGTCGATCTTGAGCCGGAAGCTCTGGTCATCCTTGTCGAGCCGGCAGTCCTTGGACGGGTCGGCCAGGGGGCCGAGCAGGCTCATGCTCTTGGGCCGGTACGCCTTGACGAGCTTGGCCAGATCCCCCGACTCTCGGAGCGGGCCGGGCTGATCGGGAAGGTGGACCTCCTGGGGCTTGCAGTAGAAGAGTCGGCCGCGCATGTCGCGATGCGCCGCCTGGATCAGGATGCGACGCGCGTTGACCCCGCTGCCGTTGAGCGCGACCTGGACATTTCCGGAGGCGACCGACGTCCTCGGGTCGCGCCGGAGTTCGTACGGCTTCGTGTTCGGCAACGGTGACCAGATACCGTCGCTATTCGGGGTAAATTTGCCGACCGCCAGCGCCGGCGCGGCGTGGACGACCACGCTGCCGACTTGAAAGTGCGGGTCCATCAGCAGGGCTTTGACCTGGAGGTTCGCCACCCCTTGCTGGCTGAGCGACTCCAGGGTCAGATCAAATGAGCCGAATCGGCCGGCAAGGGCCCGGCGCACCTCCTCGGCCAACACGACGAAGCCGATGGTATCGACCGCATTGACCTTGGCTACGGCCACTCCGAGGAGTTTCCCGGTCTTCTCGTCGATGATCGGGCCGCCGCTGTTGCCGGGCTGGAGCGACCCGTCCACCTGCAATAACGCCAGTTGCCCGTAGGCGTCCCGCCGCAATGCCGAGACCCGTCCGCCGGTGATCGTGACCGAAGGATTGCCGTTGCCCTCGGTCACCTTGCTCAGCATGCCGCCGAGCGGGAATCCCGCCCCGATATAGGTCATCCCTTCCGTCGGGTTGATGCGGACCATCGGGTCGATCGGCTTGGGAGGCTGTTTCACCCCCTTGACGACCAGGAACGCCAGGTCGTACTGGTTCTCGAGCGAGAGATCCGCCGCGATGATCTGGGCCGGGAGGTCCTGTTCGTCCTTCCCCTGGCCGCTGCGGAAGACGGCCTCGATCGTCGGATGGACCCCAGGTGAGACGAGGCCGGTGGGCAGTTCCGAGAGATCCGGGACGGCCACGTGGCGGTTGGTCGCCACGATCACCCGATCGCCTTCCACCTCGATCACGAACCCGCTGCCTGAAGAGATCGTCCGCCCGCCCAGCCGGTTCTTGAGATAGACCGTGGCGTCCTTGAGGCGGCGGACGATCTCCTGGGGATTGAGGGTCGGCTCCGTCGGGGGGATCGAGGCGGCCGGCGAAGGTATCGGCGCAGCGACCTCGACGGTCCCGGCCGGCCCGGTCTCCTCCGTCTCGCCGGAGGTCACGGCGAGATTCGTCGGGGTGATCGCGGATCCTCTCGCCGTCGCGTCGGCCCCTTCGGGCTGGATCCCGGGCGCGACGACGACCGGTGCCCCGGGCTGGGGCGCACCTCCTCGCGTCAACAGGATGACCACGATCAGGCCCAGCAGGACGACCGCCAGCCCGCTGACGCCCAGGAGGGCGTAGAGGAGGACGGGCTTTCCCGATTCATTGGCCGATGATCGGCGTGCGCCCGATCCGCGTCCGGCCGGCACGGCGGCCTCCGCCTCGGATTCGACGTGCTCCAGGTCATCGAAGGCCGCATTCGGCGCGGCCGGCTTCGATGCCGGCTTTCGCGCCACGGCGGCCGGCACGGGCCCCGATCGTCCGGCATCGGCGCCGACATCGAAGACCACGCCACATTTGGGGCATCGGATCCGCGCGACCTTCGCGTCATCCGGTACAGCCCCTTTCGACTGGCATGACGGGCAGATCACCACCCTGGCCATGGCCCCCTCCTGTCGAGTTTTCCGCATTGAGCAGAGGAACGGTGACGGACATAGTCGGAGATGTCCAACGATCCGGGAGGATCCCTACGTGAGAGAGCCGATCGCCCGCCTCCTGGCAAACTCAATTCTACACCCTGCATCGGTGCAGGTCTCCCCCCTCGCTCGATCCCTGCCATGAATTTGGACGCGCCGCCTCCTCGACTCGACCCCTCAGCCCCGGAACTTCGTCCTGGGCGTCGCTTCCATCAACTGGTGCATCGTGTGCATAATATTATAAGCCGAGAGCTCGCATAACAGGTGGGTCATCTGCTCGTGGAGATCGTCGTCGAGATGGGGTTCGATGGCCTTCATCAGCGCGACGACGCGCGCCTCCTGGTCCTTCAGCTCTTGATCGTCGATCCGGCCGTCGGCCATGGCCTCGAGGAACGTCCCGAGCCGTTCCGCGTACTGGCCGATGAGCGGCGAGTCGGTCTTCGCATCGAGCCATTCGGTCCGAGCCTTCTCCGCGGCCTGCTTCTTCTTGCCCATGGTTTCCGCCTCGCCTCGGGTTGATCTTGGCATTCCTCGACGTTCATTCCTCGATCAGACGACGGATCGCGGCCATCCGCTCCTGGAGCCTGGCCCTGCCGTCGGGCTCGGCGACATGCGCCCGCCACTCCGGGGGCAGGAACGACATCGAGGTGCATTCCAGCACCGCCGCCAGCTCCTGCTTCTCCTTCTCGAGCCCCTGCGCCGACGGGATGAAATCGACGAGGGCGCCGGCGAGATCCTCGCGCGTGATCGCTTCGCGACCCTCGGTCAGGGCGTGCCGCTTGGCGGCCAGCACGATGCTCTCGATGTCGGAGCCGCTCAGCCCGCGGCCCGACAGGTTCTCGGGCATGGCGTCCGTCGCCAGGGTGGCCTTGTTCTTCCTGGCCATCGCCTTGATCATGAATCGGACTTCATCCTCGCCCTGGGGGCTGAACAGGGGCAAGTGGATCTCGGCGCGACCCTGGCGTTTCAGGTCGATCGGCAGCAGGTCGGGCCGGCTGGTCAGGAGCATCCAGATCAGCTTGCCGCGATAGCGGGTATCTCCCATCTGGCCGGCGATCATCGAGAAGACCCGGCTGGACGTGCCGGAGTCGCCCCCGCCCTCGCGGTTGCCCAGCGCCGCGTCGGCCTCGTCGATCACGATCACGACCGGTCCCATCGCCCGGAGCACGTTGAGGATCTGCTCGAGGTTCCCCTCCGTCTCGCCGACGTACTTCGACCGGAAGTTCCGGAGCTTGACGCACGGAATGCCGACGGAGCCGGCGAAGCATTCGGCCAGGTACGTCTTGCCGGTGCCCACCGGCCCGCAGATGAGGTATCCCATGGGAGCCGCGTCGAGCCGTCCCTTGGCCAGCAGCGCGGCATCCTCGGTCATCCGTCGCTTGACCGCGTCGTTGCCGACGAAGTCGGCGAGGGTCTGCGACGGCTCGACGAACTCGACAAGCCCGCGCGCCTGGCGCTCGATCAGCCCTTTCTTGAGCTGCTTGAGCCCGGTCGCGTCGAGCTTCCGTCCCGACTGGGCCGCGGCGGCCAGCAATCGCTCGAGGTTCGTCAGGTTCAGCCCGCTCGTCAGCTCGGCCAGTTGGGCCGGCGTGAAGTCGGCGAGGTTCCCCTTCGTCCCATCGCGTTCGTCGTAGCGGGCGACGAACCGCTCTCGAGCCGCGGCGTCCGGCATCGGGACCTCGAGGCTCGCCACGTGCGCGCTGCCGATCAGCCGTTCGTTGATCTCCGCGAGCTGGTCGCAGAGCAGGCAGAAGGCGATGTTATGCTGTTTGATGTAGGGGTTCTGGGCCCACGACAGCAGCCGGACCAGCCGGGTGCCCTGCGTCCCGGCCATCTGGCCGAGTTCCGCGGAGGGGACGAGGTACTGGGCATACTCGAAGATCACCCCGATGCGGATCTGCTTGGCCGGGTCCTCCTCCATGAGGATCTGGCGGACGAGCAGGTCGAGCAGGGCGAGGACGGCGTCGGGGTCTCGCGGCCAGGACTTCGGCTCGCCGATCCGTTCACTCGCCTTGGCGGTCATCCGGCGGAGGCGGTCGGCATCCGACCCCGCATAGACTCGGAGACCCTGGCTCAGGTCATACCGCAACACGACATCCCACGAGCCGAAGAGCTGGGTCGCCAGGAACTCGGGCAAGTCTCCATAACCCGGGCCATCCGCCTCCCCCCGCGGGACCAGGTCGTGGACGTTCCCGTGGATCACGAACACGCAGGTCGTGCCGGCGAAATAGAGCTCGGTGAATTGGCGTGCCCAGGTCGGGAACCAGTCGGGGACGACGCGTGCCGGCTGACCCGGCAGCGTCGTCGCCGGCGGATTCGCCGGGGCAGGCTCGGTCGGCTTGCGAGACGTCGCCACGAGCTCGGCTCCTTTTCGGGGCGATCGGGTACGGGTCCTGTCGGGCTTTTCCCGTCACCCGCCACCCGCCACCCACTACCCGTCTCAGACCTCCGGGACCGGATCGAGCACCCGGGTCGTCGGCCCCAGCTCCTTGGCGGATTTCGACGCCTTGACCGTCTCGGGCGTGATGAGGCCCTCTTGCTTCTCGAAGTCGCGCAGCGCGTCCTCGCCCATGGTCTTCTCGATGGCGATGTCCCGCTGGATCTCCTCGACGCCCTCGCCCGACATATCGGCCGCCACCCGGACCCTCGCCCGGTTGCGGTCGATCTGGTCCTGGAGGACCTGCTCGGCCTGGCCGAAGTCGGTCGTGACGTCGAAGTGGAACTGGGTCGCGAGCTGGGAGATCTCCGCCTCCGCCCGGCTCATCTTCAGGTCGGCGTCGTACTTGCCGATCCGATGCTTGACCTCGTCGAGCTTCTTGATTGCGTGCTGGATCTTCAGCAGGTTGTTCTGATAAGCCTGCTCGTGCAAGGCCAGTTGCTTCTCGTTCTCCGCGAGGTCGTCCTTGGCCCGCTTCAGGTCCAGGGCGTATCGGGCCGCCGTGTCGCGATCGCCCGCATTGAGGTAGGCCTTGACCTTGGCCTCGGTCACCGCGACCACCTTGCGCTGGCCCTCGACCTGGCGGAGCACCCGCTCGACCAGCGCGCGATACTGGGCCAGGCCCTCGCGCCCCTCGCGGATCTGGTCGATGGAGCGGTCGTACTCCAGTTGCATCTCGGCGATCGGGTCATAGCCCCGGATCGAATTGGCCAGCTTATTGAATTGTGCCTGGATGGCTTGCCAGAGCTTTCCCAGGATCATGGTTGGCCTCGTCAGATAGTCCGGCGGAAATCCCGTTCGATGGGTGAGGAGCCTATCCTAGCCGAAGGTGAAGCGGCTTTTCCACAGCGAGTACGCGGAGAAAACTACCAACTCCCCTGGGCCGCGTTATCCGACCAGGTCCCGCCCCCGGCTTCCGGTTCCGGCTGGGCCATGGCGGGGGGCTCGGGCGGGGCAGGGGGGGATTCCGTCGCGGACTGAAGGGCCCGCTCGAGGATGACGCCGGCGGCGACGGCCGCCGCGGTCGCCCCGGCGCTGATCATCGCGTCCATCGGCGAGCCGTTGTGGCCGGCCTGCGAGCGTCGACGATCGGCATCGGCCTGCATCTCGCGCCACGATGCCTGCTGCGCCGCCGCCTGGTGGGCCTGCCGAGCCTGCTGGATCGCGCCGCCGGCACACTGGATCGCTTGCTCATATTCCTGGGCCTGGAGGAGTTGCCCCGCGCGATCGAGGGCGGCCTCCGCGGCCGAGGTGTCGACCGCGACGCCCGTCGCGAACGATCCGCCCGTCTGCCGGATCGTTCGAGCGGCGTCGGCAAGCACGGCCTCGGCCTGGCCGGCGAGCCGGATATCCTCCCGGGCCAGGCGATCGGCCTGTTCCAGGTCCTCGACGGCGCCGCGGATTTGCTCGATCAGCCGGGTCCACTCCCCGCGCGACGACGACGACAGGTCGAGCCCGATCTGATCGAGCACCTCGGCGGCGGCACGGAAGTGCTGGTTGGCGGCGACCCGGTCCTCCCGGCGGCTGGAGAGCAGGCGCGCGACCCGGTCGAGCTCCTGCCGCGCCCGGTCATACTCGTCGCGCAACTGCTCGAAGGCCCGCACATCGGCCTCGGCCTGCGACCGCGCGATCGCGAATTCCTCGAGGGCTCGCGCCAGGGTCTGACCCACCGACGGCCAGTCGGGACGGCCCCCCTCGAAGCCGGCCAGGACCTCATCGCGGCCTCGGATTGCCGAATCCAGGCTGCCCACCGCGATCTCGCCGATGGCCTGGCCGTGCTGGCGAAAGTATCCCTCGACGCGACGCCCGGCCGATTCCAGCTCACCGCGCCGCTTCTGGCAATCGGCGCGGAGCCTCGACAGGGCGTTTAATTGCTCGCCGAGTCCGGACATCAGCCGCAACGCGATCTGCTGTTGCTGGGCGAGTTGCTCGAGTTGACTGGCCCCGGCCAGATACTTCTGGACGCCGGCCGATGCCGATTCGGCGGCGTCCGCCGCCATGCGGTCGAATGTCGAGAGCAACGCGCGAGCCTGGTCGATGTTCCGCGCCACGGCCTGCCAGGAGCCGGGTGCGAAGCCTTGTTCCAGGTCGCGGAAATAGGACTCCGCCTGCGGCATCGCGGCGCGGAGGCGTTCGGTCTCCCGCACCCGGGCTGGCTGGTCCCGCTCGCAGAACGCCTTGGCCTTCCGGACGCGCTCGATCACGGCCTGGCTCTGCTCGACCATCGATCGTGCGGTCTCCAGTCCCCCGGCCGCATCGTCGGGATTCCCGGCCTTCAGGGCCATCAGGACCTGCGAATGGGCTTGCGCCGCTTGCTCGAGGAAATGATCCGGATTTCCCCCTTCCTCGACCAGCTTGAGCCCCTGCGCCCGGTGGTTGGCCACCTGCCTCTTGATCCCGTCGAGCGACGTGCCCGCTTTCTGCGCGTCCTGGAAGAGCGACACGACGCGATCGAGCCGGGCGAGGAGCCCCTCGGCGCGAGCGGATCTCCGCCAGGACCGAGCCGGCTCCGATCGGGTCGGCCGCCAATCGCGTCCCGGCCTCGGTCGTCCCGGCTCCGATGGCCGTCAATTCGTCCTTGTAGGGAGCCGTCGGCAGGCCCAGCTTCTCGACGGCCGCGAGCGGCACGTCGAGCCGGGTTTTCGCCTCGTCGATCGCCAGGATCAATTCCCGCGCCGACTCATGCGCCGATTGAGCCGATCCATGTCCGAGACGCAAACCTGGGATTCTGCTTCGACCTCCTCGAAGATGCCCTTCTGATCAAGGAGGGCCTCGGCGTCGAGGAGCTTCTTCCGCTGGAACGGCGAGGCGGTGGCGCTCGACAGCTTCTGGGCCTTGTCGAGCGCGTCCATGACCTGGAGCCATCGATCCCAGAGTTTGCCCACCCTGGCCTGCACCGCGTTGAAGAACGCCAGGGTCTCCCCATCCATCGGCGCCGGAAATCGGGATCGGTCGCAGGCAGGAGCTTGAGCCGCTCCTTGAGGGCGTCGAGGCGATCCATAAGGTCGGTTGCCTTCGACCGGACTCCCTTGATCTTCTGGGCGACCCGGTTCCGGGCTTTCTGATGCACGAGCCAGAACAGCAGGCCGAAACCCAGGAGCGTCGTGACGATCGCCACGCCGACCCCGATCGCCACGATTTGCCCGGAGGGCTGTCGCGGGCCATCCGGGGTCACCGCGATCTTGCCTTGCGGCAGGGGCTGCGGCATGGCCGACGTGACCGGTGTTGTCGAAGGCGCGCGGGACTCGACGACCTTCGTGGCGGTGATCTCTCTCGCACGGATCGATCGATCGGCTTCAGTCAACAGTGCGGCGATTGCTTCCGGGTAGTGTTCGGCCCTGGCCAGCTTCGCAAATGTCGAATCCCGATGCACCAGCTCGCGATGGAGCGTGGATCCGTCCAGCCCGAGACTTCGAAGCGCCGTCCCGACCTCGAGTGCGACCTGACGGTTCGCGAGCGAGACGACCAGGACGACCGATCGGTCCGGATCGAAGGCCAGGTGATGGGCCGCGGCCTGGCCCCGCCAACGATCGACGAGTGCCTCGACGTACTTCAGCGTCGCACGCTCACCCGGCCCGGACGATTCGACCACCGCGACGTAATACGTCTGCTTCGAGGACTTCTCCAGGTCCGCGATCTGACCGGCGAGCCCTTGGTATCGATCGGGCACTCCGGCCACATAGACGCGCCTCCCATCGAATTCGGGGAACGGCGTCTGGGCTTGCGCCCACGCCGGACGATCGAAGAATATCGCCCCGAGGACGATCACCAGGAACCGGCCGAACTCGCGGAACGAGCGACCGGAGTTCGTACGGTCGCGCGAGGATCGTGTCCGGGGCTTCCCCATTACCATCATCATGATCCACTCGGCTCGAACGCCGACCCACAAGACAGACCAGGAAGAGCTTCACAACACCGAAGGATTTCCGCCCCTTCGAGGCCGGCGGAATGCCGACCCGTGATGATAACAGGACTGCAAGCCCTCCGCGACCACACCCGATTTCCCGGCTCTCGCGATACAGGCATTGCCCGACGATCGGGGGCTTTCGTAATGTGGATCCCGGATCATGGCTCCTCCTTCAACGATCATCAGGGACGCGATGCGACTGATCGACCGGCTCAGATTATGGTCCGCCATCCAGCGAGTGCGCCCGTCGAGGAATCGCCGGACATCGCGGGCGGACGTGACGCCGAACTCTTGCTGAAGGAGCTGGTCGGCTCGTCCTTCGAGTTCCAGGGGGCCAGTGTGTTCGCCGGGCGTCGCATCCCGTCGAAACGGCAGGGGCGTCGCCGCGAGATCGATCTGATCGTCTGCACGCCGAAGATGATCCACCTGATCGAGATCAAGAACTGGTCGGGCCGGCTGGACGTCCGGCATGGCGTGTGGTGCCAGACCCGCCGCAGTGGCCAGATCGTCGAGCACGCGGACATGTTCGAGACCAATCGGCAGAGGCGAGACGCCGTGGTCGAGTACCTCCACGACCATGGCGTACCCCTCGGCGAGCCGTTCGTCCGCGATCACATCGTCCCGAAGATCATCTTCATGAACCCCAGGCTGGAACTCGAACGGGAGATCGAGGACCGCCCCGACGTGATCTCGCGACGCGAGCTGGACGATTATCTCGGGAGGCAGCGCACACGCAGTCGCGCCGAGCAGGTCTTTTCCTCGCTGATCGAACTGTGCCGCGACCGGGAATCGCAGCCCGGAGCGACGGCCTCGGGATCCGTCGCCCAGGTGATCCCGCCCGATCGGTACCGGCGGATTGTCGAGCTCCTCGCGCAGACCGCGACCTGGGACCTCCTCCACCTCCATGGCACGAAGGTCGTCACGGGGGACATCGTGGCCATCGAGATCGGTCCGAAGTCGTATCGGAGACGCGATCTGGTCGATCGGTCGGCGAATCTGCCACTTCGGCTCGTCTGGACGAGAGGATGCATCTGGGGACTGCTGAAAGCCGTGCTCGGACACGGCTCACTGGGCAGCCTCTACCTGAATCAGACTCGTCTGGAGCTCTCGTCCGCCGACGCGGTCGTGTTCCATGCGGTCGGCGAGCCGGAACCGGGTTCTCGCAAGCTGGTCGAGGTGGATCAGATCATCCTGGGATGAGGTCGGCCCTGAGACCGATCGGCCGCTTCCCTTCAGGCCGCGGCGGGCTGCGCCGAATCGCGACGGTCGAGCACCCAACGATGATGCGGCTGGACCTCGAGCTCCTCGTAGGTTGCCGAGGATTCGAGCAGGCCGAGCATCCGTTCGAGCTCCTCGCGATGATCCTCGCCGTCGTAGTCCTCCTCGTCGAGCATGACCTCGATGCTCGAGAGGGCCGCGTCGCGGGCCTCGGCGAAGGTGGGATAGTGATCGTATTGATCGGAGTCGAGGAGACCTTCGGGGTCGAAGACCACCGTATCCACGGCGTCGATCGAGAGATGAACGTAGGGTTTTGTGAACAGATTCATGATATCCTCGTGCTCCGAATTTGGGGCTGTAGGGGTTGTTTCATCTGGAGAATACGGCGGGACGCGGTGCTTGGTTCACAGAAATCCAGTGAGTTCGACGCCCTGCACGCAAAACAGGTTCCCGGAAAAAAGATAGTCTTCGAATTCGGGCCCGTCGCAACGAGGCGACCCGCCGCCGGTTTCTCCGCCAGCGGTCTCGCGTCACACCTTTCCAGGCCAGCTCAGGCAGGATGGGAAATCCCTGCCAAACTTCTCAATGGAAAGGTTTACGCCTTTTTTCCGGGAATTCAATGCAAAAAGAAGGCCGATGCCATTTCATGGTCGCGATTATGTCGTTTATGAGAAACTTGGGGCCAGGAGTTCTCATACAACCTGGATCTCCCCGAAAATCCGATCGAGGGCCATTTGCCCGAGCTTGCCGGACCCTTTGAACACCTCGACGTCGATTCGAGGGGTGAGATTGCAAGCTCGGATGCTACTACGGGCCACTTTCCGTCTTGTGATCTTGCTCGGTTCGGATTCCAGGCGGGCTGAACCCGTCGACGCGTGTCGGTGTCTGCCGCGTTGAGGATCGGACGACGATCGGGCTGGAGGGTCGCCCGGCTTCGCGCCGAGGTGTCTCCGCATCGATCGAGATCCAAATCCTTGTGGTAAGTAGCACTTCCGGCCCAGGTACGCAGACCCGGCAAAGCGGCCATCTCGGGGAGATGGCGGACGTGTGGTTCGAATCCCACCCTGGGCGCTGGGGCTCCCAAATCCCTGGTTTCACTTGTGGTGATAAAAAGATCGCACGATCGGGAGGAGGGGGTCAAAACCCGCACGGTCGCCATCCGGCGACCGGGAGACTGACCCGTGGAGAAGACCCACATCAACGTCGGCACGATCGGCCACATCGACCATGGCAAGACGACCCTGACGGCCGCCATTCTGGCAGTCCAGGCGCGGAAGGGCCTGGCGAGGCCGAAGTCCTACCAGGACATCAGCCGGGGCGGCAACGTCCGCGACGCCAGCAAGACGGTCACGATCATCACCAGCCACGTCGAGTACGAGACCGAGCGGCGGCACTACGCCCACATCGACTGCCCCGGCCACGCCGATTATGTCAAGAACATGATCACCGGGGCGGCGCAGATGGACGGCGCGGTGCTGTTGATCTCGGCGTCCGACGGACCGATGCCACAGACCCGGGAGCACATCCTGCTGGCGAGGGAGGTCGGTGTGCCCGATCTCGTCGTCTTCGTCAACAAGGTTGACCTGGTGGACGACCCCGAGTTGATCGAGCTGGTCGAGATGGAAGCCCGCGACCTGCTGACCAAGTATGGCTACGACGGGGCACGAACACCGTTCGTCCGCGGCGTGGCCCGCAAGGCCCTGGAGCAGCCCGGCGACCCCGAGGCTGGCCGTTGTATCGACGAACTGATGGACGCGCTGGACGTCCATATCCCCGACCCGTCGCGTGCGATCGACCGGCCGTTCCTCATGCCGATCGAGGGCGTACACACGATCGAGGGGCGGGGGACCGTGGCCACCGGCCGGATCGAGCAGGGTGTCATCAAGCCGGGTAGCCGGGTGGAGATCCTCGGACTGGGCGACGTGCTGGAGACGGTCGCCACCAGCGTCGAGCAGTTCAACCGGCCGCTCGAGCAGGGTGTCGCCGGCCAGAACGTCGGGCTGTTGCTCCGGGGTGTCAAGACGGACCAGATCCAGCGCGGTCAGGTGATCGCGGCGCCCCGTTCGCTGCGGCCTCGGACGAGCTTCCGGGGCGAGGTCTACGTGCTGAGCAAGGATGAAGGGGGTCGTCATACGCCGTTCTTCAGCGGCTACAAGCCGCAGTTCTTCTTCCGCACGACCAGCGTCACGGGCGAGCTGACGCTGCCACAGGACATCGAGATGGTCATGCCGGGCGACCACACCCGGCTGGAAGTCAACCTCGACAAACCGATCGCGTTGGAGACGGGCAGCCGCTTCGCCATCCGCGAGGGGGGCAAGACGGTCGGTTCCGGGGTCGTGACCGAGGTCATCGATTGAGGCCGTACTGGGCGGACGTCACCGCAGGCCGGTGACGTCCGCCGGTTAATCTGGGTCTGTCTCGTAGGGTGCTCTTTGAGCACCATATTTCGCAAGGCCCCGAATCGGTGCTCAAAGAGCACCCTAAGAAGACCTTCCGGGGCAGCCTCTCGGAGTTCATGAATTTCGATTCGGAGTGCGCAGCTCCTCACGCACCCTCATCAGTATCTTGCCCAGCATGTTCTTCCCGCGACCGTCGCCGCCATCTCCCCAGTAACGGTCGTTCACCGTATGCTCGACGATCTCCGACTCCCCGGTCGAATCGAGGATCTCCCGCAGATCGTCGTGCTGGGTGAACTTGGCCAGTACCGCATCGTGCATGATCCCGTCCTTGACCGACTCCCAATCCCTACGGAGGGGCCTATTGCGACTCCGGCCCATCCGGGCGGCGATCATCGGCGACTTGGCCGCACGGACTTCCTCCTCATCGGGCGTCCCGACGAACTTCTGGGCCTGGAAGTAGTGCTCACTCGTCGGCCAGATTTTGCCTTTCAACCGGATCGAATGCGGGGAGAAGTTCGAGAAGCATCCAAATTCGCCGCTCACGCTGTAGAAGTGGATCACGGCCATATCTTTCGCTCCATTCCGGCTCCAGGATCATCACCTCAAAGCCTCGGGTCCACCGGCTCGCTCTCGAGGGCCAGGACGCCGAAGACGCACTCGTGGACCCGGCGGAGCGGCTCCTTGCGGACGAACCGCTCGAGGCCCTCGATCCCGAGCGCGAATTCGCCGAGTGCCAGCGACCTCTTTCGGCCCAGTCCCCGAGATCGGAGCCGATCGAGGTTTGCAGCGGTCGTGTACTCGGGACCGTAGATGATCCGCAGGTACTCCCGGCCGCGGCACTTCACGGCCGGCTGGGACAATCCCCGACTGCCCTTGTGCAGGAAATCGAGCGGCTTGACCACCATCCCCTCACCGCCTCGCCCGGTCAGTTCCACCCACCACGCGATCCCCTCCGCCTGGCTCTCCGGATCGGTCACGTCCACGACCTTGTACGGCGTCGCGCGGAGGATCTCGGGATCGGCCCGGCAGACCTCGGCCAGGATCTCCATGTGCCAGGGATGATCCTTGTCCACGTGGACGCTTCCCTCGGTCGCCAGCAGGTGGAACGGGGCCAGCTTCAAGTCCGTCATCGACGTCACCGGCCAGCAGTATTGACGATACGCGGCGACGAACCGGCCGACGTCCTGCTCGCGACGACGGTAATCGTCCCCGAGCTGGATGAGCTGCTCCTTCTCGGCTCCTTCGAGCCGGCCGGCGGCCTCGCCGAGAGCCAGGACGGCCCGGGGCAGCGCGGCCAGCCCGGCAGACCCGACCGCCGCGTACTGGGTCTTCAGGAGATCCTGGGCCTTGGCCGACCACGGCATCAGCTCGCAATCGAGGCAGGCCCAGGACGTCTCCAGTCGGCTCCAGAGGTCGGCCGCGGCGATCGCCGCGCGGACCCTGTCGAGGAAGCCGCGCTTCGAGCTCGAGGTCGTTGAAGAACCGACGCCCGGTGCGGGTGTAGACGATGCCGGCCTCGCCCGACTCGACGCCGAACCGATCTCGCGCCGCGGCCTCGTCCCGGCACGCGATCACGACGGCGCGGGACCCCATGTGCTTCTCCTCGCAGACGACCCGAGGGGCACCCTGATTGCGGTAGTAGGCGAACGCCTCGGCCGGGTGCTCGAGCAGACCCGGCTCGCCGGAGGTCTCGCACGGCGACATCGTCGGCGGCAGATAGATCAGCCATCGGGGGTCGGCCGCGAACCGGCTCATGACCTCCAGGGCCGCCGCCGCGTTCTCCTCGCGGATGGTGACGCTGCCTCGCAACCGGGTCGGGATGATCCGCTTGCCCAGCACGTCCTCGGCGTCGAGCAGCGCGTCGTGGGCCTGCTGCGCCGAGAGGGCAGGGGCCTGGCGATCCTCGGGGAGGAACGGCCGCGACGGCTGGCAATACGTCCGCTCGGCCGGGACCGAGACGAACTCCCGCTCGGGGTAGCGCAACGCCGTGAGCTTGCCGCCGAAGACGCAGCCCGTGTCGACGTTGACCGTCCGGTTGAGCCAGTCCGGTTCGGGGACCGGCGTGTGGCCATAGACGACCGTCGCCGGCCCGCGATACTCGGCCGCCCAGTTGAAGCGAATGGGCAGGCCGAACTCGTCGGTCTCGCCGGTGGTCTCGCCGTAGAGGGCGAACTCGCGAACCCGGCCCGATCCGCGCCCCTGCATCTCCTGCTTCATCCCGGCATGGGCGACGACGAGTCGGCCCTCGTCGAGCACGTAATGGCTCACCAGGTCGTCGAGGAAGTCGGCCAGGTCCTTGCAAAACGGGCCCCGGACGTCTTCGGGCAGGGCATCGATCTCGGCCATGGTCTCGGCCAGCCCGTGCGTGATCTGGACGTTCTTGCCCCGGAGCTTCCGGACGAGCTTCATGTCGTGATTGCCGGGGACGCACAGCGCCGATCCGCGCGGACCATGTTCCGCACCAGCCGGACGGTGTCGAGGATTCGAGGCCCGCGGTCCACCAGGTCGCCGAGGAAGATGGCGTTCCGTCCCAGGGGATGCGTATAGAGAAGGCCGCCGTCCAAGGATGGCGCGCCCGCGATTTCATATCCCAGCCGCTGCAACAGTTTCTCCAGCTCATCGGCGCAGCCGTGGACGTCGCCGATGATGTCGAACGGCCCGCGTTCAGTCCGCCTGTCGGTCCAGAGGGGCACGCGCTCGACCGTGGCGGCCTCGACCTTCTCGGGCGTCTCGATCACGAAGATGTGGCGGAAGCCTTCCTTGCGGAGGACGCCCAGCGATCTCCGCAATTGCGACTTCTGGTTGCGGACGGCGTGTGGTCCGAAGGTTCGATCGGCTCGTTGCCGGTTCCGCTCCAGGCAGACGGCCTCGGGCAGGTCGAGCACGATCGCCACCGGCAGGCAATGGTATTGCCGGGCCAGCTCGACGTAAGGTTTGCGTGCCTCGGCCTGGACGTTGGTGGCGTTGACGACCGTCAGCCGCCCCAGGGCTAGCCGCTTGGCGGCGATGAACTGGAGCACGGCGAAGGCGTCCGCGGTGACGGCCTGGTCGTTCTCGTCGTCGCTCACCATCGCGCGGCATCGGTCCGACGAGAGGACCTCGGTCGGCCGGAAGTGCTTGCGTGCGAACGTGCTCTTGCCCGAGCCGCTGGGGCCGATCAGGACGACGAGGCTGAGGTCGGGGATCTTGATATGCATTAACGAAATCTCATGCAAAACATGCCGGACGGGGTGCACAAGCCCGAATCGCCTCTTCCAGCAAATCATTCTCCGTGCCCCACCGTCGCTGCAAGGCGACCAGTTGCGCATGCAAGTCCGGCTCGCGGATCAGGGATGCCGCTTCGATCACCAGGGTCGATTCGGAATAGGCATCCAGCGCCTGGCGGAGTGCCGCAAGCATTCGCCGGTCTCCCCGACGGGCCAGGCCGACGATGGCCTCGGCCCGGGTATCCTCGTCGGGATCGGACAGCCGCGCGACGAGGGCGTCGCGAAGCTCGGGCGTGTCTACCTCGACTTGCGTCCCCAACCCAGAGGTCGCCCAGTCCCTCACCGGGATATCATCATCCTTCGACAGGTCGATGAGGGCATCGATCGCGCGCGGATCATCGGACCAATGCAGCGCGAACACGGTAGCATAACGCACTCCAGCATCCTCATGGCCGCGGAACCGCGATGCCGGTCCGATCGCTTCGGGCCTCCGGAGGTGGCTAAGAGCGATGAGGATCGATCGCAGGACTTCGGGGCTTTGCTCGACGGCCAGCATGTCGAGTAAGAGTTGGACACAATCCTCGGGGAACGTTCGATCGGGGACTCCGAGTTGGCCGAGGATATCCGCGCCCATGCCGCGCTCCACGACGCAGAAGCTCCGGCATAACCTGGCTGCCTCATCGAAGACCTCTCGCGAACCTCGCCAATGCAGTGCTGAGACCGCATCCCAGGCGGGAAGCTCATCCGGCTCGCTCAGGGCCGCTGAGATCAATTCGTTGACTGATCGCGGGTCATCCTGGGCATGAAGCCGTTCCGGAAACGATGTCGAATCAGTCACGGTGGAAGACTCCCATCTGCGTCGGCGGCCCGACGACCGCATCTTCCGGCCCGACGGGGAGGAATCGAACCGAATAGCCGAATCGACCGGCGACACCCTGTGCCCAGCCCTGAAACTCCGGCGCGTCCATTCAAACCGATGATCGGGATGGCGCAGCCGATCGAGCCCGACCGCCTCCCAGGTCACGTTATACTCCCGATTCGGCGTCGTGAGGACAATTGTGTGCGGGCGGGCGCACTCGAACAGCACGCGCTCGAACGACGAGAGCCGGGGCGGATCGAGGTGCTCGACCACCTCGACGACGGCCGCGGCGTCGAAGCCCTCCAGCCGCCTGTCCCGGTAGGTGAGCGATCCGTGGAGGAGCTGGATCCGCGCCGCCTGCCGCTCGGGCATCCGGTCCAGCTTGAGCCGTTCACTGGCCGTCTTGAGCGATCGGATCGACACATCCAGGCCGACGATTTCCTCGAATTGCGGGTCCTTGAGCAGCTCGCGTAACAGCTTCCCCTCGCCGCAGCCGAGGTCCAGCACGCGACGGGCGCCGCTGGCCCGGATCGCCGCCAGGACTACGCCGAGCCGTTGCTCGTGCAGGCTGATGGGCCGCTCGAGCGTGTCCTCGGCCTTGTCGGCCGGTCGATCGTCGCCCTCGGCCTCGAGGGGCTGTTCGTCGGCCACGAGTCGGGCGAGGGCCTCGCGGTACAGGCTCGACTGGAATTTCAGATAGCGACGGGTGATCTCTTCCTTCTCCGGATGCCCGGCCAGCCAGCCGCTCCCCTTCGCCAGGAGTTTCTCCATCTCGTCCGGGCCGACGAAGTAATGCTTGCGATTGTCGAAGACCGGGATCAGGACATAGAGGTGCGTCAAGAGTTCGGAGAGCGTCCCAGTCTTCGACACGGTCACGGAGAAGTAAGGGCCCTCGCCCCACTCGGGGAATCGCTCGTCGAGCGGGTGCCGCTCGGCCTCGACGGCATAGCCCAGCGGCTCGAAAACGGCGCGAAGGAATCCCTCTCCGCCCCGGGCGGGCAGGACGTCGATCCGGGCCGAGAGCGGCATCGGTAGCGTGGTCAACTCGGGCCGATCCTTGCAACGCCCCTGGAGCGCCGAGCCGAGGACCTGCGCGATCGCCACGCTGAGGAACGACGAGGCCGCATAGGGCCGGTCGTTGACGTATTGCGAGAGCAACCCCTCGGCCGATCCCCGGCCCCGGACGATCCCGACCGGATCCACGTCGAGCAGCAGGCAGGCGGTGCAACGTCCTTCGGTCAACTCGGGGTAGAAGACGTGCGCCCGGCCGAAGCTGAGATCATAGCCCTGGACGCGGCCCGGGTGCTTGTGGAGGAGGTAGCCGAGGTCGTCGGCCGGCCGGTGCGTCATCGTGATGGTCAGCAACATCCGCCTCGCTCCTACGAACTCCAAGACTCGGGCTTCCTTCAGGATTACGACGCGGCCAATTCCCCGCATCCGCTTGCCGTCGAGTTCGACACCAAGGCTGCTAACGAGGTTCATCCGGAAGGCTCCATGCCCCCTCCATCCCGGTCGAAATTGGCCGCGCACGATTCCCATACCTGACGCGGCGAAGCCGCAACGTCGAGCGAGGTCTCATTCTGTTGAACACTCTTCCTGTGCGATGCAACGAAAACTCGAACAGAAGGTAACGAAGGAAACAAAGAACTTGCAAGGCAAGGAGGGTCGCGATTCGCTTGACCTCGAGGACAGTCCGTGAGGCGGCGAACGCTCACGCTTCGTTCCCTTCGTTTTCTTCTGTTCAAGACTTGTTCTCTCCGATGCGGGATCGATGCACGCACGGCGCGCGCGGCCCAGGGATCCTTCGGGAGGATTCTAGAGAACTGGAGGCATACGTCGGTTTTCGGGCCAAGGTTTGGTGTGAGCAGACCGAGGTCTACCACGGATTCAATTCCTGTTGTGGTGGGTTCGTTTGCTCGATTCGATGACAATCGCCGCTCGAAGTGACGCCAGGACAATCCACGCAATCGGCCCAGTCTTCATTGTCGTGGGTTCGCCTTGTGTGCATTTGCCTCGACCTGGGGGGAGAGCCGCAAGGTTCGTCGTCACCTCGTCGTTGGGTTCGTTCCGTACGCCTGGGCGATGATCCAACATGGCCGACCATCGGTCTCGCGGATCTTCGCGGTCGTCGGCCGGAGCCATGGGTTCGTTTCGCGCGTCCTGGCGATCGTCGGCCGGTTCGGAGTGGGTGGGGGTGTCGCGACCGGGGGCCGTTGTGGGTTCGTTTCGTGAGATCGGGCGATCGATGGGCGCCGCCCGACTCGGAGCGATGACGGGGAGGATCGACGGCTCGGCGGCAGGTCCATCCTCGTGAGATCGGGCAGGGTTGAGGGTGGGCTCGAGGGCGCCAGGCTCCGTCCCGGCGGCGTCGGGACATGTCGCGTCGGCCGTCCGGGCGGGGCCGGAGACCGGATCCGGATGCGAAGGCTCGCCCGAGGACGTGTCCTGCCGGGACGAAGGAAGACCATCGGTCGCGGCGGGGTCGGTGAGCGGGTCATCGCCGTCCCGGCGCAACTTGTCGAGGGTGTCGAGCGTCCGCAGCAAGGCGCGGTTACCGGCGAGCTGGAATCGCCGCAATCGCTCCGCCTCCCGGCTGGTGTCGAAGGCCAGCCGGTCCGCTCGGTCGGTCGACGCGGCGGACTCCCATTGCTCGTGCACCTCGCGCCTGGCCTCCAGTCGCGCCGCCGCCTGGTCAACGATCGCCTGCAACTTCGCCCGCGCCTCGGCCGGGTCGCGCGGCCGCAGTTCGTCCACCCGACGGCCCTCCAGCCGCCTGCGGTACGCGCGGGCCTCGTCTTCGCTCAGCTCGCCCTGGAGCTCGGCGAAGGCGGCCCCGCACCGCTGCCAGTTGACCCGGGCTACACACTCTTCCATGTCCTCCAGGTCATCGGGGCCGTCCGACTCGCCGAATTCCTCGTGGCCGTTCGACTCGCCCGGGCCGTCCGGCGCGGCGAGATCCTCGTCCGCCTCGGGATCGTGCGCGATCGTCTCCCGCTCGTCGCGGGTCGTGGAGAAGGCGCCCTGGCCCATGGCGTCGAGCACGCGGGCCGCGTCCGCCAGGGACGGCTCCTGGCCCGGACCATCGCCCGAGGCGTGACGGAATTGGGGGTCGAGCACGTGGCACGCCTGGAAGATGAGGGCGACGACGTCCGAATCGGCCGCATCGAGCGGCTGCCGGCCCAGCAGGCGGATCGCCTTGAGCTTGTCCGGCGACTGCCAGCTCAGGCCCCGGTCGAGCAGGTTGCCGAGCTCGACCCAGCGGCCGAGGAGCCATCGGCAGCCGGCGGCGGTCGATTCGAGGCGGAGGAGCAGTCGAGCCGGATCGTCGGGGTCGTCGGCGAGCCCGGAGTCGGAGACCCGGGGCTGGCCGTTCAAGCCGTAGAGGGTGTGCGGATAGAGCGGCAGGGGCCCGCGAGGGTCATGGAACAGCCGCTGACCCAGCGCGGCGGCCTCATCGGCCTGGCGGAGCGCCTCCTCGGCCGGCGCGGTGCTGATGATGGAGGCCAGTCGGGCCGCATCGGCGCGATCGGCTCGCTGGAGCTGCCAGGAGAGGGTGGCCGACCGCTCGACCAGGACCTGCTCGACGTCATTGCGGGGTCGGAGGTCGGACGCGAAGGCGTCGAGCCGGGTTTGGAACGCCCCGGCATCCTCGCCGGGCAGGACGATCGTCTTGGCGTCGAGGCCGTGCTTGACCGCGTTGAATTTCGAGCGATCCTTGCCCTCGGGAGTGTTGGGCCCGGTGCTCTTGCGGGCATTGCGACGGTTGGCTTCGGCGCGTTTCGTCGAGGTCGCGTTCATGGTGGCCTCGGCCTCGGTGCGACCGCGGCGTGTGGGGCGTGGCCGCGGCCTGGTCAATGACGGCCCCCGCGACGTCGCAGGGACGACGGATCCTCTATCTGAGATGATCCGCCGGAAGGCCCTGCCGGTTGCATAAAAATCCCCTTGCGTGACGAATCAGGAACACGCGGGGACTGACTTCTTGATCCTGACGCGGCGGATCCGCAACGTTGAGCGACAGGCCGTCTTCGCCCCCCCCTTACGAGACACCGCTGAAGAAGTCCTTGGCGTTGATGTAAGACCTTGTTTTCGATCCGCAAAATCCTCCCAGATTGCCCGGCGCCAACCAAGATCGGACTTCTTCAACAGTGTCTCGTAAGAGGGGGAAAAGAGGACGTGTATGCGTACACTTTCCGCCCAGGGATGCGCGCACGGCGGAGGGATCCTACGGCCTAGGATTCTAACGACGAGTCTTCAGCTTGGCTTTGGCCTGAGGCGGCGGGGCGTCCTGGTCGAGAAAGTCCAGCCCCTTGGCGAACCACTCGCCCGACGGCAGGGCGTGCCCCAGGTCGGGGACCTCGAGATAGAGGACGCGTCGAAATCCTTCGGCCTTGAATCCGCGTCGGTAGATGTCCTTGGTATTATCGCGGTTGAAGTCCTTCGATCCGGTCATGAGGACGAAGCGGTTCCGCGGCTTGGCCCGGGCGAGGATGCGGTCGTCTGGGGCGAACGAAGGCGGATAAACGCGCCCGCCCGGGGCCGGCATCGGCTTGTAGAAACTGGCGCCGACGATCGGGAAGGTGCCGGAGAAGGCATCGGCGTAGGCGATGCCGATCATGCTGGCGACCCGGCCGCCCCCCGAGACACCCGAGATGTAGACCCTCCGCGGGGTGATGTTGAACCGATGCTGCATATTGAACGCGGCATCGACGGCCAGGCGGAGCCGCAAGGCGGGATGCCTCGGATTTCCCGAGCGATAGGCCGCGATCGCCAGCAGCTTGTGCTCGGCCAGGATCTTCTCCCAGTCCTGGGGGATGTGGGGCGTGTCCCCCGCATCGACCCAGACGAACAGGCCCCACTCGCGGTCGTGCGCATACGATTTCGGCACCCAGACGCGGAACTTCTCCGTCGCGACATCGTAGGCCGGGGGTTCCCGGTCCACGAAAAGGCGGCGGACCACCTCCTCCGGCGCGGCGTCGGGCGAGGATTCGTTGAACGTGATGTCGTACTGGCCCGTCTTGAAGTCGGGAAGGTCGCCCTCCCGGGCGGACGTCGTCGCGACGATGAGGAAGCAGAGCCACCCGGCGATCGGCGATGTCATCGATGCACTCCCTTTCAGACGAGGTCGGTCGCGATTTCGCGGCGCGTGAATGATCGGACTTGGAGGATTTCCTGTGTATCTCGAACTCTCGGATGACCGCTTTGGCCGGATCTTCACCGAGTCAACCTACCAGCCTGCGGATGTACGGTGAAGTCGTTGACGCGATTACCCGCCTTCATGTTTAATTGGAACCGGGATCGAGGTCAGAATCTGGATTTCGAGTTGAGACGTGCGACGATGCCATTACCCAGGGCGTTGATTGCCGGGAAGCCAGTGATACCAGCCGGGGGACTCGCCCCGACGACATCAGCGATGGCGCCCGCCGGGGGCGCTGCCGCGGTCGCTCCCGGCAAGGGCGGCTACCCTTTACGATGCAGACACAGACCCAGGACAACTGGTGCTGGGCGGCTGTCGCGACGAGCATCTCGCTTCATTACGATCCCTCCAGCGGCTGGACCCAATGTCAGTTGGCCAACAACATCCTCACTCGCCCCAGCGGAGTGGACTGTTGCACCTCCGGATCGGACGCCGAATGCGACGTCGAGTGGTATCTCGACAAGGCCCTGACCGCGACATCCAACCTCCTCGATGTCCGTGCCGGGGCCGTCGGTTTCTCCATGCTAACGGCCCTGCTGGATGGCGGCCATCCGCCGGCGGCTCGCGTCGAGTGGGTCGGGGGTGGGGGGCACTTCGTGGTCTTTCACCAGTGGGAGAAGACCGCTTCGGGCACGGAATTCGTTGCCGTCGCCGATCCCTATTACGGCAAGCGCATCGTACCGTATAATGATTGTGTCCATCGCTATCCGGCCACGGGCACGACGACCGGGACCTGGACTCACTCGTACTGGACCCAGCCCTGACGGGAGGCTTGCCGACCATGGCGCTGATTTTCGATCAGAACGTGCCCGCCGGGGTCGTCGACGTGGCCATCAGCACGCTTGGCGATCTCGCCGTCGTGCCGGACTCGCGGGGGGGGCGTTCGCCGCTGGCCAAGGCCATCGTGAGCAACACTCCGCTGCCGGTCTATTCGCTTCGGCTCGACGTCCTGGCCCGTGTCGCCGGCCCTTGGGACGCCGGCCTGGACGCCGCCGAGCCCGAGAGCTGGCGTGTGTTCGTGATGGACGTCCACGACGAGCCGACGGGTGTCGCCGATGTGGCAACCCCAACCGGCGGGAGAGGCGGGGCGCGATTCCTGAGCTACACCCAGGGCCCTCAAGTTGCCTCCTCCGGCCAGGCCCTGACTGACGCCGAAGACGCGGAACCGCTCCGGAGCCGGAACTTCCAACCACGTTTCCTAGAAATCCCCGGCATCAACGTATCGGCGGTATGGCTGAAGGCCCTCGATGGCCAGGCCGATACCGTCATCCCAGTCGATCCGGTCCCACGCTTCCTCAGCGATCGCCACATCTACACCCTACGCGAGTTTCTCGAGCTTGCTCGGACTCGCGCCATCCAGCGACTTATGTTCAACAACTCCCCGTCAAGCGATGACCCCGATTCACCGCTGGCGTAGCTGCAAATCTTGTCCTGAGTTGAGGGACGTGACCATGCTCGAGTTGGCTGACGAACAAGCCAGTGTCTTGAAGCAAGGATACCCCGTCCGCGTACCTGTTCCAGAGCTCGGTGGGGACGTCGTCGTCGTTCTGGCAACTCAGCATGAAAGCACGGAGTCGGTCCTCCAGGAGACGCTCGATGAGATCCGAGAGAGGTCGGCCTGATCGGAACTCGGCCGTGCGCAGCGATTTCTTTGATGACGGAGAATCCCTACTGATATTGGGCGGCTCGATGCTGCGCGATTGAGAAACGTCATCAAGGCCATCGGCGACGTTATCGACTCGGACTGCGAGCCCAACTGATCGGCTCGAAAAAGATCATCGCGAGTCAACGCGGCAAGCTACACGGAATGGCGACTTTCTCAGATTACCCAATTTGCTTCGAGAATCAACGATGTCCGGCTTTCCCCAGAAGCAGGAATCGATCCAGCCAAGTTCCAGATCGGAATGACTGCCGGTGCGGACGGGTTTCATTTGGTCGAGACTCCGTTCGTAGATCAGCACCCAATCGGGCTCGATATGACAGTCCCGGAAACCTTTCCAACTGCCGGTTAGCGCATGAACCCGGTTTCTACGCGGGAGGGATTGGCGAATACGCAAGGCCCCGACAATCGCGTGGAGCTTGCTCATGTCTTTGCCCCGCTCCTCCAGCCGTTTCACGTCCCGCTCGAATCGAGTCGTCACCGCTACGACCAAGGGAGGTAGAGGCGCAGGAGGAAGCTCGGGTTTAGGTCTTCTCTTTGCCAACCTGGATACCCAGTTTCCGGAAAAGCTCGTCTTCGTCGGCGTAACGCGTCAAATTCCGATCAGCCTTGGCGTCTTCCAACGCCTCGATCGTCGTTTGATTGAATGACGGCGTTCTGTCGGCCTCGCAGCAAGTCGGTGTTTCCAGGTCCGCGGTCTTCTTAGACCTGGGCTTCTTGCCCGCGAATTCTCCAGCCGTCACTTTGCTGGCCACGGTTCCATCCTTCCTCGTAAGCGTGAATGGAATGCACGTAAGATCGGCCAATCGTTATGGTATAGCGAAGTTGGGAAAATGTGAAGTATCCTCGCAGCATGACCCGGACGATCATCGCCCGCGCCGAGAAACCTTTTTCGATCTCGTTCAGGCGGACGTCCGAAGCAGCGAGCGGATGAGCTCGGCGATCGCCGGCGTCTTGACCGGATCGTCGCCGAGCGGAACATACGCCTTCTTCGCGTCGACGACCCGGACTTGCTTGGGATGACGGCGGGCCAGGGCCTCGATTCGCGACGAATCCCGATAGGTCAGGACGACGTACTGCCCGGTCTCGACGTGGATCCGCTCGAGCTTCCAGGCGCCGCCCTGGATGCGGATCTCGGCCTCGATCAGCAGGTTCTCGGCCTGGCGGGGCAGGGGGCCGAAGCGGTCGATCAGCTCCTTGCGGAAGTCGGCCAGGTGGTTCAGCGACCGGAGCCGGCCCAGGCGCCGGTAGAGTTCCAGCTTCACCTTCGCCGCGGGGACATAATCGCGCGGGAAATAGGCCCGCCAGCCCAGCTCCACCGAGCAGTCGAACAGCGGCTTCTCCGGCTGGTTCGTGAGCTGCCGCGCGGCCGATTCCAGCAGCGAGCAGTACAGCTCGTAGCCGACGCTCTCGATGTGCCCGGACTGCTCGGCGCCCAGGATGTTGCCGGCGCCGCGGATCTCCAGGTCGCGCAGCGCGATCTTGAAGCCGGCGCCCAGCGTCGTGAACTCCTCGATCGCCTTGAGCCGCTTCACCGCGTTGGGCGAGACCGACTTGTTGGATTCCAGCAGTAAATATGCGTAAGCTCGGTGCTTGTATCGGCCGACCCGGCCGCGGAGCTGGTGCAAGTCGGCCAGGCCGTAGTTGTCCGCCTCGTTGATGAAGATCGTGTTGACGTTGGGGATGTCCAGGCCGCTCTCGATGATCGTGGTGGCGACCAGGATGTCGTACTGCTTCTTGATGAAGGCGATCATCGTCCGTTCGAGCTGCTCGCCGGTCATCTGGCCGTGGCCGATGCAGATCCGGGCCTCCGGGACGATCGACTGGATCTTGTCGGCGATGCTCTCGATGTCGTAGATCCGGTTGTGGACGAAGAAGATCTGGCCGTCGCGGTTGAGCTCGCGGTGGATGGCGCGCTTGATCGTCTCGGCGTCGAAGCGGGTGACGCGGGTCTCGATGGCCTTGCGGTCGGGCGGGGGCGTCTCGAGGTTGGAGATGTCGCGGATGCCCAGCAGGCTCATGTGCAAGGTGCGCGGGATCGGCGTGGCGGAGAGCGTCAGGACGTCGACGGTCGAGCGCAAGGTCTTGAGCCATTCCTTATCCTCGACGCCGAACCGCTGCTCCTCGTCGATGATGACCAGCCCCAGGTCCTTGAATGCCACGTCCTTCTGGAGGATGCGGTGGGTGCCGATCAGGATGTCGACGGCCCCGGCCTTGGACCGCTTGAGGGCGTCGCGGATCTCGGCCTTGGGGCGGAAGCGGTTGACGGCCTCGATGGTGAAGGGGAACTCGGCCATGCGGGCGGAGAAGCTGCGATGGTGCTGCTCGGCCAGGATGGTCGTCGGGACCAGGACGGCGACCTGCTTGCCGGCGTCGACGGCCTTGAACGCGGCGCGGATGGCGATCTCGGTCTTGCCGTAGCCGACGTCGCCGCAGATCAGCCGGTCCATCGGCTTGCCCTGGGCCATGTCGCGCTTGACGGCCTCGATGGCCGAGAGCTGGTCGGGCGTCTCCTCGTAGGGGAAGGCGGCCTCGAACTCGGCCATCCAGTGGCTGTCCTCGGCCGGGTAGGCGAACCCCGGCCGGCTGGCGCGGTCGGCCTGGATGTCGATCAGATCCTGGGCCAGGTCGATGACCGCCTCGGCCACGCGATTCTTCCGCTTCTCCCAGGATGACGAGCCGATCTTGGAGAGGGTCGGCTCCGCCTTGCCACCGCCGACATACTTCTGGACCAGGTCGATCTTGGCGATCGGGACGTAGAGCTTGGTCCCCTCGGCGAATTCCAGGTAGAGCGTCTCCTCGTCATGCTCGTCCGACTTCTTGAGGATGTGCAGCCCGCGATATCTGGCGATGCCGTGGTTGACGTGGACGACCAGGTCGCCTTCATTGAGGTCCAGGAAGCTGTCGATCGCCCGGCTCTCGTAGCGTCAACGGGTGACGGTCCGCCGCACCTCGGCGCGGGCGAACAGCTCGTGATCGCCGATGACGAGCGTCCGGGCGTCGATCATGTGGAAGCCCGAGCGGATGCGCCCGACGGTCAGGTGCAGCCGGTCGGATCGGGCCAGCTCGGTGTCGGAGAACACCTCGCCCAGCCGCTCGACCTCGGCCGCGTTGTGGCAGGCGATCAGGACGCGGTCGCCGGCCGCGGCACTGTCCAGCTCGGCCTTGACCTTCGCCAGGTCGCCCGAGAACCGCTCGACGCTCTCGATGCGAAGGTGGCACGTCGTCTCGAGCGAATCGGCGGCCAGCGTCGAGATGGCGATCGTCGGGAACCGGATCAATCGCTCGAAGGTGGCGTCGACGCCGAAGAGACCGCGAGGATCCTCGATCCGGCTGAAATACTGGCGTCCCTCGGCGCGGAGGTCGTTGGGCTCCAGCAACGCAACCCAGGTCCCGTTGGGGAAGAAATCGGCCGGATGGCCGAAACTTGCCGGATCGGCGTCGTCGAGGCCGAGCGAGGCGGTCAGGGTGACCGAGTTCCATCGGTCGAGCGAGCGCTGGGATTCCGCGTCGAACGGCCGGATCGACTCGACCTCGTCGCCGAAGAACTCGATGCGGACCGGGTCGGAGGAATCGGCGGGGAAGACGTCGAGGATGCCGCCGCGGACGCTGAACTCGCCGGCGACCTCGACGACCTCGGCCCGCGTCATCCCTCGGCCCAGCAGCCAGGCGGTCAACTCCTCCACGGGCACGCTGTCGCCCACGGAGATAACCCGGGACATCCGGGCCATCGCCTCGGGCTTCGGCACCGGCTGGAGCATCGCCTGGAACGGCGCGACGATCAGTCGGGGCGGCTCGGGCCTCCTCAGGTGCTTGAGCACGCGCAGGCGCCGGCCGAAGACCTCGTCGGAGGCGTTCAACTCGCGGGGGAGCTTCTCCCAGGCGGGGAAGACCTCTGGCGCGATCCCGGCGAAGGTCGCCACATCGTCGCGGAAGTCGTCCACGTCGCCGACGTGCGCCAGGACGATCACCAGGGTTGTGGGAGCATGCAGCCCGAGGGCGGCCGAGGAGAGGGCCGCTGCCGAGCCCCAGGCGCCGTCGATCGTGGCGCTGCGGCCGTTCTTCAACGCGGCCAGGAGTTCGGGGAATCCCTGCGCGCGCTGGATCAGCCGCGTGAGATCCTTCAATCCACGGGCCTGCGAACCGAGTGCGGACTGCGTCGTACCTTGGGGCATCCTTTGCTCGTTGCCGGTGCCAATAGGTCTTTGTAGGGTGCTCTATGAGCACCGATCTTGGCCTTCCTATCGAACCCATGGTGCTCGCAGAGCACCCTACTGACTTCGCTCGTTGCTGGTGCCCGGCCACGCGCCGACGGCGATCAGGGAATTCTAGGCAGCGGCCCGCGATCTGACCATGGCGCGGAGGCCGCCGGATTGCCGCGGCGAGGGGCGTGTCGATGGGAACGGGGCGGTAACTCGTGGGGTGGCTCGGCCCGGGGCGGCACCGGCCACGATTCCGGGGCGGTTGACCGGACCGCGCGATCGACCGCGTCGAGCAGGTCGTCCAGGTCGCAAGGGAGTTCGAGGCAGGCCACGGCGCCGGCGGCGCGGGCCCGCGCCACGATCTCCCGGTCGGCGAATCCTGCGAGGGCGATGACCGGCCCGGTCCGGAGGGCTCGCCATTGGAGGCGCTCGGCCCAACCCGGCTCGAGCACCGGGATCTCCCAGATGGTCAGGACGCGTTCGGTGGCCGGTCCGGGGCGATTCCGCATCCGGATGATCCCGCCGATCTCCTGATCGTCGATGGCCTCCGCACGGTAGCCGGCCGCGTCGCAGGCTTCGAGCAAGGCCCGGCCGAGCGGATCGGTCCCACAGGCCACCTCGATCCGGAAGGCCAGCGGCGCGGGCCGGGGAACCCGGCGTGCGGTCCCCTCGATCAGGCGGACGACGTGCCGAGGCAAGACCTCCGCCGCTGTCGCCTCCGTGACGACCAGATCGACCAGGCGGGAGACCCGCTCGAGCTCGACGTAACGCACATAAGGGCTCACGCACAGGAACACGGCCGGAGGGTCGGTCGTACCTTGAATCGCACGCCAGTCCGCCAATCGCTCGATGTCGTCCAGGCTGAGATAATTTCGGTGAATGACGAGCAATCGCGGGGGATGCGCGGTCGATGGGATCCAAGGGCAGCGAGCCGGGGCAATCCAGGCGTCGGATGCTCTGGACTGCGCAATTGCGTCGGCGATCGAGGCGATCCAGGGGTCGCCCAGATCACCGATAAACCAGATGGGGCTTCGGGATGCGTCCATCGCTCGCCAAGCCTCCCTGCTCTCGTGATCCGACCGAGAGCGCGCATCCTTGCGTCAGAGCCGGGGTCTCAAACAGGGCGAAGCTAACAGATTGCGGCCATTGGAGCAATGCGATCCCAACCGAGGACATCGAGATGAAATGGAGTTGGTCTTCGCGATCTGGACAAGGGCCCTTGGCTCATCTTTGGCTACCAGACGATTGAGGACCCTGGGAGACCTCTTTCCAGTTCAGGGTGACGCCGGAGACCCGCACCTTACAAATCCGAGACGAGAAGTCGCTCGGGATTCCAAGACAAAGTCGTTAACGAATTTTGCGTGAGAAGCTGCATTATGAAGAGATCCTAATTCTTGCGGACGGGGGAATCGATGAGGTTGCACAAGCACGCTCCCGTCCGGTTGTCGTGGAAGGTCGTAGCAAGTTGATTGGTGAATCCAGTCGTTTCGGTTTCGATCACATCGCGCGTTGCAGGAGTCCTCGCCACCATGATCCCCAGCAAGCTCAAGTGGACCGTCCTGGCAATCTTCATGACCGGTATCGCGTTCACGTCGGCCGTGGTGATAGCCCGGCAGGATCCCAAGCCGAAGGCCGAACCTGCTCCCTCCCCTGAGACGGTCGGCAAGGCCCTCACGACCGAGTCCGCGGGAACGGTCACGGTCGATTCACTGCCATCTGGGGAAGGGGCTACCACGACCAAATCCGGCCGATCGACTGCGATCACCGGAGTCGTCCCGACGGACCTGCAAGCGGTCGAGGGGAAGGAAGAGGCTCGGATCCTCGATCGTCGGACGATCAAGATCATCGAGAAGCTCGAGGAGCCGATCTCCATGTCGTTCGCGAAGGAGACGTCAATCGATGACGTCCTCAAGTACGTCAAACGGGCAACCACAACCCCCACCTACTCGGGCATCCCGATCTATGTGGATCCCCTCGGACTCCAGGAAGCGGAACGATCCATCAACTCGACGGTGACGATTGACCTGGAAGGCGTCCCCCTGCGCCGGACCTTGCAGCTCGTTCTGAGGCCGATCGGGCTGGGCTACTTCGTCGAGGATGGTGTCCTCGTCGTCACTTCCGAGGATTCGGTGGACTACCACCTGCCAGCCTTGAAGGTCCGTCCCACGTTATTAAAGGAAAAGATGGAGAAAGGCGACCGGGGAGAGCTCCCCCTTAAGGAAATGGAGGACCTGATCAAGTACTTGAGGACCCGTGAGACCTTGAGGACATACGAGTCCTTGAATGGCTGCCTGGGAATCACATTCGGCGAGACTCCCTCCGGTGATGCCCAGGCGAAGGCCAAGCGCGATGCAATGGAGCCGCTGCTCAAAGAAGTGCGAGAACTGATCGAACTCTTGAAGGCCGAGAGGCAAGCCAGGGAGGCGCCGATGAAGAAGAAGTCCGGCTAACGCCGCCCCGATCGAAGCACAAATGCCTTTGAAGACAGGACCTACGACGAGCGAGGGAGACGTTCACTCGGGGCCGGTGACCCGCGCCCAACGGTGCATCTTCAGCAAATTGGCCGGGATTCCGAAAAAAGTTGTATCTAAACGCGTGGCCAACTGCATCATAAGGAGATCCTAATTATTGCGGAGGGTCTCCCATGAGGTTGCAGGGGCTCGCCAGTCCGGACCTGGGCCGGATCTTCCGGGGAGAGACGGTATCCGGACTCTCGGAGTGGCAATTACTCGAACGCTACCTGGAACAGCGTGACGAGGTGGCGTTCGAAGGCGCTGGTCGTGCGACACGGGCCGATGGTGCTCGGGGTCTGCCGGCGGATGCTGGGCGATTCGGCGGACGCCGACGACGCGTTCCAGGCGACATTCCTGGTGCTGGTGCGGCGGGCTCGCCAGCTCGGGCCGCGCGATGCGATCGGCCCGTGGTTGTACGGGGTGGCGGCGCGGGTGGCCTTGCGAGCCCGTTCCCAGGCGGCCCGCCATCGACGTCACGAGCCGATCGCCATCGAGTTTCCGGTTCTCGCCCCCCTCGACCCGCGAGTGGATGCGGAGATGCTCGAGGTCCTGGACCAGGAGTTGAGTCGGCTCCCTTCCAAGTATCGCGATCCGCTGGTCCTTTGCTATCTGGAGGGCCGGACGCATGAGGAGGCGGCCCGGGAGCTCGACTGGCCTGTCGGGACGGTCAAGGGTCGGCTCGCCCGGGCGCGAGACCTGCTGCGGTCTCGGCTCACCCGACGCGGACTGGCCCCGACGGAAGGTGCCCTCGCGTCGTGCCTGGCCCCACCGTCGATGTCAGCCCTCGAGAGCCCGCTGATCGAGCGAACCGTCAACTCGTCCCTGAAGCTCGCCGCGGGTCAGTCGGTCAATCAAGTCGTTTCTGTTTCGATCACCTCGCTCGTTGAAGGAGTCTTGTCCGCCATGATCCTCAGCAAACTCAAGTGGGCCGCCCTGGCCGCCCTGTTGACCGGTGTCGCATTCACGTCGGCCGTGGTGATGGCTCGGCAGGAGGTCAAGAAGTCAGATTCGACTCCTCCGTATGCCACCGCCACCAAAGGGTACGATGGGAAGGCGGCGGGCGTGGATCCACTTCAGGCTCCCGCCGCCACCGAGGAAGTGAAGACCCGACCCCGTCCACGGCGACCTAACCGAATCCCGCCGGAAGGCGGAGGAGCGATGGGAGTCGAGGAAGAGGGTCGGGCCAAGGATGCTCTGTCGCGCAAGATCCTCGAGAAACTCGAAGAGCCGATCTCGATGTCCTTCGCCACCGAGACCCCACTCGACGACGTCCTCAAGTACATCAAGCAGGCGACCACAAGCCCGACCTACTCGGGCATCCCCATCTACGTCGATCCCCTCGGACTCCAGGAGGCGGAACGATCGATGAACTCGACGGTGACCCTCGACCTCGAGGGCATCCCCCTGCGCCGGACGCTTCAGCTCGTGCTGACTCAGCTCGGACTGGCCTACTTCGTGGAGGATGGGATCCTCGTCGTCACCTCGGAAGACTTGGCAAAGCAGCCGCTACCACCATCGATGCGAAGTCCATCGCCGCTCATGGAGAGGATGGGAAAGGCCGAACGCGGCGATCTGAGCCTGACGGACATCGAGGAGCTGATCAAGTATCTGAAGGCCCGCGAGACCCTCTCGAAAATGAAACAAGGTTTAGACGCTTCGGAGGAAGCGACATTCACCGCGCCCGCCACTCATGCAGATACTGGCGGGGCTGGTGGGAGTGGGCCCCCGCGCGGGGCTGGCGGGGGTGGTGGGAGAGGCGGTGTCGGCCATAACGAAACGAAGCCCAAGCCGGATCAGGTGGAGCAGCTTCTCAAGGAGATGCGCGAGCTCGTCGAGCAGTTGAAGGCCGAGCGGCAAGCCAGGGAGGCGCCGTTGAAGAAGTCCGCCTGGCGTCGCGCCGATCGATCTGCCCGAAGGTAGGTCGAGCCGGCGCGGTTGATTGGACACGCCTCGCCGAACACCACCGGACGGGGCGAGATCGTCGCCCGTGACCACGGTCGTGAGACCGTGGTTCGGACGGGACGAATGTCCTCGAACCTCGGGCGTCAGCCCGATCCGGAGCGAAGATCGCACTCACGTGCGAGGTTGGAGGTCCCCGTCTGAACCACGGTCTCACGACCGTGGTCACGTCGGGGTGTTCGGCGAGAAGTCTCTGCTTGACCTACCCTGGTAGGGCCTCGACCCGAATCTGTTCGGACCATTGCTCCACCTCAGCCGGGTCGATGGCCCCGGCGTCCCAGACGAGGGCGTTGGCGACGGCGCAGGCCACGGCATGGCGGATCATCGGCTCGGGGTCGAGGCGCTTGAGCCAGCCGTCGGCCAGGCCGGCCAGCAGCGAGTCGCCCGAGCCGATCGGGTTGACGGCCTGGATCGCGGGCGGGATGGCGCGATAACGCATCCCCCGCAACTGGATCGCGACCGGATTCGGTCCGTCGGTGATGATCCCGCAGGCGACCCCGCGCCGGGCCCATTTCCGGAGCAGGTCGTCGGCATCGGCGTCGGAGAGGGACGGCTTGCGGAGGTGGGCGGCGGCCTCGCGGCGATTGAGCTGGATGGCCGTCGGCCAGAACCCCCAGATGGCGTCGAGCGCCGGCCCATAGGTATCCAGGAACACCGGGATGTTTCGCGCGAGGGCCAGCGCGATGAGCTCGCTGAAGAGCCCGTGCGTGGCCGGGGAGGGACTTGAGCCGGAGAGCGTCATCGCGTTGACGCCGACGCGGAGGGCCTCCTCGACCCGATGGAGCATCGCGTCGGCCTCGGCCGGCATGACGGCGGGATCGGGGTCGAAGAACGCCGTCTGATCGTCGGTCGCCTCGGTGCGGACCGTCAGGATCACCCGGGTCGGGGCCTCGGTGGGGACAATCAATGGATCCAGCCCGTCGTCGGTGCGGAGCAGGAGTTCGCAGAGGTCGCCGGTCGCCCCGCCCAGGAAGGTAACCGGCACCGGATCCCGACCCAGCCGCCGCAGCGCCCGGGCCACGTTGTTCCCCTTCCCGCCGACGACCTCGCGGATGGCCGTCCCTCGCACCAGGTCGCCCGGACTCCAGCGCGGGACCGTCAGGGTCTTGTCGAGGCACGGATTCAAGGTGACGCACAAGATCATGGCGACTGGCACCACTCTGGTCTGTCGATCGGGCGAATCCCGGGAAAGCCGGTTCAGACCTCGGGCTGAGCGGTCTCGCTCGCCCCGTTCGCGTTGGTGGGGACCGTCGGGGATGGCTCGCGCCGGGGCATAATCTCCTGGACCGAGCAACGGAAGCCGGGGATGACATCCTCGCCAGAAAGTTCGTCGGCTTCATGCGCGCGGTGAATCGAGCCGTCGCCGCCATAAATCATGACCGAGCGCGAACCCGGGTCGATGACCCACACCAGCGGGATCCCCGCGATCTCATAGTCCTCCAGCTTCGCGTTCAACTTTTCGACGGTGTCGTTGGGCGAGACGACCTCGACGGCCAGGTCGGGACGGATCTTGATCCATCCCTGGGGGAGTACCCCGCCGGGGAGGCGGCCGTATCGGACGAATGAGACATCGGGCTTGCGGACGAGGCCGGGAGCATGGGGGAAACATTGGTAACCGGTGTCGGCCGGCAGGGCCCATCCGAGCTTGTGCTCCTGGCCATATTGGCGGAGACGGGCGTACAACTCACCTCCCACCCCACTGGATTCCGCTCCCATCATGCGCTCCACGAGCTGGCCGTTGACGAGCTCATAGCTCTTGCTGTCGGGCATGGCCAGCAGGTCTTCGGGCGTGTACTCGGTCTTCGTCGCGACGGCCGTGCTCATGGTCGGGTTCTCCCGGTCGTTGACGTTGCGGTCCCGTCTCGCATCCATTGTAACTATCGATCCGCTCGCCGGGGAGAACGGATCGCCAGACAGCCCCGTTGTGGGAGGCACTCGCGTCGGATATGGTGTACCCGGTTTTTCTTCGGTCGATTTCTGACGAAGCGGTTCGGCCGATTGCCGACCGGGGCCGCCGAGGGGGAGTGTCCTGTTTATGCAAGGTCTTGGCCGATTACTACCCTATGCACTGGCCTTCACCAGCAGCCTGTGCATCATGATCCTGGAGTTGGTGTCGAGCCGGCTGGTCGCGCGGCATGTCGGCTCGTCGTTGACGGTCTGGACCAGCGTGATCGGGATCATTCTCGGCGGCATCTGCCTGGGGAACGTCCTGGGGGGCCGATTGGCCGACCGGGTCGAGCCGCGTCGGGCGATCGGTCCGCTGTTCGTCCTCGGGGCGTTGCTGACCCTCGGCTCGCTCTGGATGAACGGCTACGTCGGCAACCTCCTCCCGCGCCCCGATCAGATGAACTGGGAGCTGCGGACGGTCCTGGTGGTCACGCTCGACTTCCTGATCCCGGCGACCGTGCTGGGCATGGTCGGGCCGGTCGTCGCCAAGATGGCCGTCGAGTCGGCGGTGAAGGCCGGCAGCGCCATCGGCGACGTGTACTTCTGGGGCGCCATCGGCTCCATCGCCGGGACCTTCATCGCCGGCTTCGTGCTGATGTACCTGGCGCCGACGTTGACCATCGTCCTGCTGGTCGCCGCGGCCCTGGCCCTGGTCGGTTCCTCATTGATCGCCCGGCCGGTCGCCTTGATCGTGGGCTTGTTGACGGCCCTGCTGCTGATCCTCGGCTCGATCCAGCCGCTGGTGACCACGCTGGGCGTCGGCGGCGTTCGACCTCGGCTCTTACACGCTCAACTATCTCGCGGTGGCGGGCAACGCCCTGGCGTGCGCCCTGGGCATCATCGGCGTGATCGGGCTGGTCGGCTCCCGCGTGCCGGACGAGGAGGGAAGCCGGCCGACGGCGCCCTGGCCGAGGAGCCCGAAGACGACCGGCCGCGCCCCGGCCTGAAAGACCTGGCCGCGCTGGCCTTCCTCGCCAGCCTGGCCTTCATGGCCATGGAGATGGTCGCCGGCCGGCTCGTCACGAAGCACCTGGGCTCGAGCATCTACGGGTGGACCAGCGTCATCGCCGTCCTGCTCGCCGGCCTGAGCCTGGGCAACTTCCTCGGCGGCAAGCTGGCCGACTTCATCAAGAACGAGAAGCACGCGAGCTGGCTCTTCCTGTTCGCCTCCATGCTGACGCTCACGATCATCGTGCTGGAGAGCCCGCCCGAGTGGAAGTGGGTCCAGGACCGTTGGTTCGACGGCCAGAAGACGAGGTCCGTGCTCAGCATGGCGATCTCGCTCACCTCGGTGCCGCTGCCCGGGGGGGCTTCGCTGACGCTCACCTGGCCCTATCGCATCCTGTTCGTCGTCACGATGGTCTTCTTCATCCCCTCGCTGTCGATGGGGACCGTCAGCCCGGTCGTCGCCAAGCTGGCCGTCGACCGGCTGAAGAAGTTCAAGCGGACCGGGACCGCGATCGGCGAGGTCTATGCCTGGGGGATGGTCGGCAGCATCCTCGGCACGTTCCTGACGGGTTTCTACCTCATCGACATCCTGGGCACCAAGGGCGTCCTCCTGATCCTGGGGACCGTCCTGGCCTTCGGCGCGACCATGCTCGGCTCGCTCTGGCATGCCATGTGGGCCGGCATCCCGCTGGGCCTCTGCGTCCTGGCGTTCACGCCGCCCGCGTGGGCCGACATGGTCCATCGCTTCATCCCCTGGGCACCGAAGGCGGAGTATTTCGAGAAGATCGGCCTCGACTGGGGCATCCGCGAACAGATGGGCAATCCCGAGGAGAAAGGCCGGGGCTATGCCTGGGTCGACGAGAGCAGCTACTACTACATCAAGGTCGAGAACGAGCCCGAGGAGGACGGTGAGCTCCAGCGCCGGACCCTCGTGCTGGATAACCTGATCCACGGCTACTTCATCCTCGACCACCCCGAACGGCTGGATTACGACTACGAGCACATCTACGCCCTGGTCGCGTACCGCGCCGCGCAGGCCGGCGGCAAGGTCGTCTTCAAGCCCGAGGCCGAGGTCAAGGAGGAGGCGTCCGCCGAACCGCCGGCCAGTAAGCCCGAGGATACTCGCCCCGCGACGCCCGCCTCTCCCGAGAAAGGTGCCGGCTCCGCAGCCCCGAAATTGCCTGCATCGAAGGAGAAGCCGGCGCCCGCCGACTTACCCCAGCCGAAAGGGACTGACGGGACCGCCGCGCCCAAGACACCGCCCGGCTTGATGAGCGTGGAGCCGACGAACCAGGACGACAAGGGCTCCTCCTCGACGGCCAAGACCAAGGTCACCCAGCCGGAGACCAAGACGCCCGTGCCGGCCAAGACCACTGTCGCCCAGCCGGAGCCGAAAACGCCCCCGCCGGTCGCGCCGGCCAAGACCACCGTCGCCCAGCCGGAGAAGGCCGATCCGGACGCGGGCAAGAAGGACGAGGACGACGTCCCGGCCAAGAAGGATCGCGACAAGGCGATCCAGGACGACATCGCGAAGCTGAAAGCCATGTCCTTCCGTGATGACAAGCCCAAGCCGTATCTCCCGCCGGTCGAGTCCTCGACGATGACCTCGTTGTTCCTCGGCGGCGGTGCGTATTGCTTCCAGCGCCACATGCAGTTCGCCTATCCCGGGACGGGGGTTGACGTCGCCGAGATCGACCCGGCCGTGACGCGGGCGAACCTCATGGCCACCGGCCTGCCGAAGGACACCAAGATCCAGACCTACTGGGGCGATGCCCGGCAGTTCGTCGAGCTCCACGAGAATTCCAAGCAGTATGACCTCATCTTCGGCGACGCGTTCAACGACTTCTCCGTCCCCTGGCACCTCACGACCCGCGAGTTCAACCAGAAGCTCAAGAAGATGCTCAGCCCGAACGGCGTCTACATGATCAATATCATCGACGTCTACGAGTCCGACGAGGAGGCGCTGAAGAAGGCCGAGAACGAGATCGAGAAGCTCGACGAGACCAACGAGGTCAAGAAGGAGCGAATCCGCAGGAAGTATCTCGCCAAGGCCCATCGCTACGGCGGATTCCTCGGTGCCTGGACCAAGACCGCCAAGGAGACGTTCGATCACGTCTATATCTTCGGCACCGACGACCCGGGCCATGGACGCCGCGAGACCTTCGTCGTCGTCGCGTCGATGAAAGAGCTCGACCTCAAAGACCTCGGGCTCCGCAAGAACGACCCGCGGTTCTACACGCCCAACGGACGTCAGACCAAACCGAAGACGTATAGCACCGAGGACGAGAATACCGTCGTCAATAACCGGTCGCGGAATATCATCCTGACCGATGACTACGCCCCGGTCGAGAACCTCCTGGCCCCCGTCGCAGAGACCCGCGGTGACGATGACGAATGAGCAATCAACAACAACCCATGACCGAAGCGCGAGGAAAGCCCGAACGGATCTGGCTGGTACTCGCGCTGGCATTCATCGTCTTCTGGATTGGCTACCTGGCCCTGTTCGGTCCGGGGATCACGGTCGATTCCCTCGAGAACTCGGAGATGCACCAGGCGGCCCCGTACGACTGGGCGGTGCTCGATCTGAAGGATGAGCCAGTCGCTTTCTCTCGATTCAAGGGGAAGACGGTCTTCTTGAACATCTGGGCCACCTGGTGCGGGCCTTGTGTCCAGGAGATGCCCTCCATCGCCCGACTGGCCAGGAATCCCAGGCTCTCCGGCAAGGGCATCGAGTTCGTCTGCCTTTCGGTTAACGATGCGTCCGATCAGGTCCGGCGCTTCCTCGAAGGACGGTCCTGGAGCATGACCTTCCTCCGGGCTGAGAAGCTGCCCGGAGTCTTTTCCACCGACGGCATCCCGGCGACCTTCGTCATCACGCCCGACGGCAAGATCGCCGCGGCCCGCGTCGGCTCGGAGAACTGGGACACGGACCAGGTCGTGGCCTTCCTCGAGAAGGTCGCCAAGACCGCGTCCGTCCCATCGGGCCACTGATCCCGGCGGAGGCGGCGTGATCCTCCGCGATTCCGATCAACCGGCGCTGGCTTCCTCGCCGTCCGGTGGGGCCATGTCCGCTCCCGAGGCTTCGCTCAGCGCATGATAGGTCACGGCCAGGAGCAGATTGGTCCATGGCAGGGTGAGGAAGAGTCCGCCGCAGAACGCGAGGAACCCCGCCAGGTTGATCGTCAGGTAGGCGAGATACACGAGGAAAACGGTCGCGACATGGCCGCGCGTCATCCGCCAGGAGGCCAGGTGTGATCGGAAGACCCCGAAGCCCAGGTCGATGATCGTATACGAGAATTGCCCCAGCCGGACCAGGACGGGGAAGGTCGCGACCAGGCTGAGGCCCATCCCGACCAGGCCGATCGCAAGCCAGGTCAGCCAGGCTTGCCCGAACGCGACCAAGTCGGCGAAGACAGGCCCTCCGTCGAGGAAGGATTCTCCCAGGCGGATGACCAGCGGTTCGATCTGGAGTTCACGGAACAGGATCAAGGCGAGCGAGGTCAAGACCTGCACCACCAGCAACGGCACGCCGGCGGCAAACAGGAGGACGATCGTCGCGAGGATCGTGGTCAGTACGTAAGTCCGCCCGCGGAACAGGTCCTCCAGGGTGACCGGTTCGCCGCGGGCCAGCTTGAGCAGGGCGAGACTCTGCCCGATCCAGAGCCAGGCGGGTACGACCCATACCGCCAGGAAGTGGATGAATCGGAGGAAATCGAAGAAAGTCGGGTCGCGCACCATCTCGTTGATGCCGGAGAGGAGCAGGTCCAGGGTCAGGACGATCATCAGGTTGGCGGCGCCCGCCCCCCAGTAGACCGTCATGCAGGTCGACCATTGCGCTTGAAGACGGACCAGGTACGGGCCAGGAGGTTCCCCAAATCGACGGGCCGCCCCGCGACCGCGGGTGCCGAGCCCTCGGGAGAGGCGGCCCCGCGCGTCGGGTCCTGGGCCGGGGACGGCCGCGGTTCATCGGTCTGGGGACGAAGCTCCATCGGGCCGAACTCCTCTAACCGCGGAGCTGGGATTCCGCGATCTCGATGGCCTTGAGGATGGCCCTGGCCTTGTTCACGGTTTCCTCGTACTCGTCGCCCGGCACGCTGTCGAAGACGACGCCGCCGCCCGCCTGGATGTAAGCCGTGTTCCCCTTGACGACCAGGGTACGCAGCGCGATGCAAGTGTCCATGTTCCCCGTGAAGTCGATGTAGCCGACGGCCCCGCCATACGGGCCGCGCTTGGTCGGCTCGACCTCGTCGATGATCTGCATGGCCCGGACCTTCGGCGCACGCCGAGACCGTACCGGCGGGCAGCCCGGCGCAGAGCGCGTCGAACGCCGTCCGATCGGCCCCGAGCCGGCCCGTCACGTTGGAGGTGATGTGCATGACGTGCGAATACCGCTCGACTTTCATCACGTCCGTGAGCTGGACCGTGCCGTAATCGGCCACCCGGCCTACGTCGTTGCGACCCAGGTCCACCAGCATGATATGCTCGGCCCGCTCCTTGGGATCCGCGAGTAGCTCCTCGGCCAGCGCGCGGTCCTCGGCCTCGGTGCGGCCCCGCCGACGGGTGCCGGCCAGCGGGCGGATCGTCACCAGCCCGTCCTCGACCCGAACCAGGATCTCGGGCGAGCTACCGATCAGTGCGAAATCGCCGAACGGCAGATAGAACAGGAACGGGCTGGGATTGACCACGCGGAGCACGCGATAGATATCGAAAGGCCGGGCGCGGGTCTCCACCTCGAACCGCTGGCTCGGCACGACCTGGAAGATGTCGCCCGCCTTGATGTACTCCTGGCAATGGCGGACGACCGACTCGTACTGGCCGCGGGTGAAATTCGATCGGACTTCCAGCGAGACCTGGGATTCGGTGTCGATGTCGCGCACGCCCAGGTCCGGCCCGCTGACGGCGAGGCGGTCGACCAGCTCGTCAACGCGATCGCAGGCCGACTGGTAGGACGCCTTCGGGTCCGTCGACCCGCCGACGTGGGCCTGCGCCACGACCAGGATCGTCTTGCGGATGTGGTCGAAGATGACCATGCGGTCGTAGAAGGCGAACGAGAGATCGGGCAGTCCGCGGTCGTCGTGGGGGACGTTGGGCAGGTCCTCGGTGTATCGGACCGCATCATAGGACGCGAAGCCGACCGCCCCGCCGGCGAATCGGGGGAGCCCCGGCAGGGCGAAGGCGCGGTATTTCTCGACGAGTTCCTGGAGATCGCGCATCGGATCGTTCGAGTCGAATCGTCGGACGGCCCCTCCGCCGGAGGTCTCCGTGACGCTCACCGCCGAGCCGCGGGCCTCGAACGTGAGGAACGGCTCGGTGCCCAGGAAGCTGAAGCGGCCGACCTTCTCGCCGCCGATGACGCTCTCGAACAGGAACGAGGGGGCCGATCGCTCGATCCGGCAGAAGGCCGAGACGGGAGTCAGCCCGTCGCCGGTTAACTGGCGGTAGACGGGCACGCAGGACGCCGGGGAGTCCAGGCAACGGGCAAACTCTTCGTAAGCGGGGCGATAGCGACTCATCGACCTCTTGTCCGTTGTCCTTTGTCCGTGGTCCGTTGCGAATCCTCCCTGATCGCGGCGAAGACGGCTCCTCGACGGATCCTGCCCCGCGGGATTCGCGCGGGACTACAATGCATGTACGTTAACACCCGGGGCCAGGGGCGACAAGTCCTGGTGCGCGGGACGTGCTGGAGGGCTCCGAACCGGCGAGTCCGCCGGAAATCTCACGGATGGTTTGCGTTAAGGTCGGCACCTTCGGAGGCGCCGCCGCATGGCCGAGCCGTCGCGGTTGCTTGACACCCCTGGAGGGAGAATTAGAATACGAATAAGATTACGCTCCATGGCCAGACCGTGGCAACACTCCCGGCGACGAGCCCGGCCGTTCGTCGCCCGGGGTGATCGGGGGCGCATGACGATTACGTCGACGTCAGCGCGGATCGGGATCGGAACGGCGGAGTTGCCCATGAAATGCGAGAAATGTGCGAAACCCGCCACATTTCACATCACCGACATCGTCGAGAAGGGGAAGCACCGTGAGTTCCACTTCTGCGACGAGCATGCCCGGCAGCACCTGGCCCCTCCCGAGGAGGCTCTGGAGACGCCGACGATGAGTGAAATCGCCAAGAAACTGATCGTCGCCCCCGGCGCGCTCCGCGAGCCGTCGCCGGCGGACAAGCAGGTCTGCCCGGTCTGTCAGATCACGTTCCTGGAATTCCGGAACTCGGGACGTCTGGGCTGCCCCTACGATTATGAGGTGTTCCGCGACGAGCTCATGCCCTTGCTCGAGAACATCCACGGTGAGACGCGGCATTCGGGCAAGGTGCCGCGGCGGGCGCCGCGGAACACGCAGCAGCAGACGACCTTGATCCAGCTCCGGAACGAGTTGAAGCGGGCCGTCGCGGCGGAAGACTACGAGGCGGCGGCGCGGTTGCGGGACCAGATCAGGGTCATCGAGCAAGAGCAAGGGCGATGAGGGCCGCAGCCCGGGTCTTGGCGCATCCCCGCCGGCCGAGGGGTCGGTCACTCCCATCCAGGTGGTCGGCCACATGAGGTGTCAACGGTGCCAGAAGGAAGCGTCGGTCCATCTGACCGAGCCGATCAACGGCCAACGTCGCGAGCTCCATCTTTGCCAATCGTGTGCCCGAAAGGCGGGTCTGTCCTTGCCCGAATCGCCGCCGAACCTGGCCCTGGACGCGGTGGTCCAGAGCCTGATCGTGGCCAACGTGGGCGAGCTCGTCGGCGAGCTGGCGGAGTTGACATGCCCCGATTGCGGCATCAAGTTCATGGAATTCCGGGCCGGCGGCCGGCTCGGCTGCCCCCAAGACTACCGGGTGTTTTCGGCAGGACTCTCGCCCCTGGTCCAGCGGTATCACGGCGCCAGCCGGCACGTGGGCAAGGTGGCCCGTCGTCGCGAGAATGCCGGCCATCGCCTGCGGCTCCGCACCCAGTTGCGCGAGGCGATCGCCCGCGAAGATTACGAGCAAGCCGCCCGGTTGCGAGACCAGCTCCGCCTCGAGGATCCCAGGCATGACTCTCGATGACCTCACGAAATCGTCCGGCGAGTGGCTGCGGGGCACCGGCCCCGAGAGCGACATCGTCATGTGCTCCCGGATCCGCCTGGCGCGGAACCTGGCCGACTTCCCCTTCACCAACCGGGCCAGCCGCAGCGAGAAGACCGAGATCGAGGCGCATTTCCGCGCCGCGCTGACGCACACCAAGCTCGAGCTGAGCTACCTCGACGTCAACGGACTGGGGATCCTCGACCGACAGTTCCTCGTCGAACGCCAGATCATCTCCCGAGAGCTCGCCAACGGCGACGGCCCGCGCGGGGTGGCGATCAGCACGCTGGAGAATGTCGCGATCATGGTCAACGAGGAGGACCATCTTCGCGTCCAGTTCATGTTCTCCGGCTTCCGCCTGCCCGAGGTCTGGGACGCCGTCAATCAGCTCGACGACCGCCTCGAAGAACAGCTCGCCTACGCCTTCAGCCCCCAGCTCGGATATCTGACCGCCTGCCCGACCAACGTCGGCACCGGGATCCGCGTCGGCGTGATGCTCCACCTGCCTGGGTTGGTCCAGACCAAGCAGATCGACAAGGTCTTCCGCGCCCTCCAGAAGATCAACCTGGCCGTCCGCGGCCTCTACGGCGAGGGGAGCCAGGCCTCCGGCGACTTCTACCAGATCTCCAACCAGCAGACCCTCGGTAAGAGCGAGACCGAGCTGATCAAGATCCTCACCGACGTCGTGCCGCAGGTCCTCGTCTACGAGCGGGCCGCACGCCAGACCCTGCTCACCGAGCGGAGGCAGCACCTCCACGACCAGGTCAGCCGGGCCTACGGCGTCCTCAAGACGGCCCAGACGATCTCCAGCGAAGAGACGATGCTCTTGCTCTCCAGCGTCCGGATGGGAATTAACCTAGGATTGATCGACGACCTGTCGATCGCCACGGTCAACGAGCTCTTCATCCAGACCCAACCGGCCTTCCTCCAGAAGCTCCGCGGGTCGGAGCTGGGTGTCGAGGAGCGTAACGTGGCCCGGGCAACCTACTTGCGAAGTCGGCTGTCGAATGGTCGTCAAGCACCGCGTCATTGAGCGTCTGTCCGAGATCTGGCCGAGGTGGCTGAAACCCGCCTCGAGCCGGCTCCTTGCCGATCGGTCTCGCCGATCCGACAAGAGTCAGACGCCGTACTCGGATCCTTACCAAGGTGTCGAAGTTCCCCGGCCGGATGGAGGCGACGTGTCCCTGATCAGCTTCGAGATCGACCCGCTCAGAGTCCTCGGGGTGACGGCCGACGCGTCGCTCGAGCAGATCCGCGATGCGTACCGCCAGAAGGCCAAGCGCTATCACCCGGATGCAGGCGGCGAGGAGTGGGTTTTCCGCATCCTCAGCCAGGCTTACGAGTTGCTCAGCGCGGCCCGGGTCGTCCGTGCCGCCCATTCCGAATCCCCTCGGCCGACGGCCCGTCCGGCCCCGGGCCCGAGTCAACCCCGTCGCGAGCCCGACACCGAGACCATCCACGCGGGTCTCCACGATAAAGATGTCGACCCTGCCCATCTCGTCGCGGTCGAGCATCTCTGCGTCCGATACCTCTGGGATCACGCCAGTTACGTCTGGCTCGGCCAGTCGGTACCCGACGATCAGCGATTCCTGAGCTGTAGCCTCAATCTCAGTTGGCCGGACGAAACGCGGTCGTATCACGCCGATCCGATCCCGGAACGCACGGCGATCCTGGCTTCCCTGACAGAGATCTTCGATACGATGATCATCAGCACGCCCGTGGTGAACTCGCGATCGAGCGTCGAGGACGATCGGTTCTCCGGCTGGCTGAGCTATTCGAGCTTCGACCGGTCCTCCAAGGCGCTCCAGACGCTCCACCACGCGCTGAGGACCCGCGGCCTGGGGCTCCGCCAATGGTCGCGGGATCTCTTCCTTCCCCGAGCCTGGCAATTCGACCGGAAGGAAGCCTGGCGCGCTCAACTTATGGGTTGTGCGGGGACTGTAGGGTACTCTGTGAGCACCGATCACTCGTGTCGCATTGAATCGGTGCTCACAGAGCACCCTACGGGATAGGAAATACCAAGAGTTACCGGCGAATGTCGCGGAGCCGCATCGGCCAGGCCGATGAATTCCTCGACGTTGAGCGACTCGGCCCGGAGTTGGCCGCTGAGCCCTCGCGATTCGAGCCAGGTGTCCACGTCGGACTTGGTCCACTCGTCGCGGCCGAGCCCGACCAGGACGTGGCGGATGTACTTGCGGCGATGGAGGAACACCTGTCGCACCAGGGTGTGGAACCAGGCGACATCGCCCACCCGGGCGCGCCTGTCGGCGTCGGGCCGGATCGCGATCACGGCCGACTCGACCTTGGGCGCGGCCAGAACACCGACGGCGGCAGGACTCGCACGATCGACACTTCCGCCAGCGCCTGGACCAGCACCGAGAGCGCCCCGTAAGCCGGGCTCGAGGGCTCGGCGCACATCCGGTCGGCCAGCTCGCGCTGGATCGTCACCACCATCAGGGCCGGGCAGAACTCGGGATGAACGAGCAGGTTGGAGATCACGGGAGTCGCGACGCTATACGGCAAATTCGCGACCAGCTTGAACCGACGTTCCGGCCCCCCGGCAAGTCCGGCTCGAACGGCGTCCAGCAGCTCGGGGCTCAGCGTGTTCTTGTTCTTCAACGCGTCCTGATGCAGCACCCGGACGTTCGGCAGTCCGGCGACCGCCTCGGTGGCCAGCATCGCCATCGCCGGATCGAGGTCCACGGCCACGATCGCCGCTGCGCCCCGGCTCGCCATGAGAGACGTTAACGCCCCGGTACCCGGCCCCACCTCGAGGATCACGTCGCCCGGCCCGACCTCGGCCGCTTCGACGATCACATCGTGGATATTCAAGTCGATCAGGAAATTCTGTCCCAGCCGCCGTTGCGGCGAGATCCCGCGGCGGGCGAACAGGCTCCGGAGGTACGATTGGGTCTGTCGGATGGCCATGGCGAAGAGAATGTGAGAAAAAACGGTCCTCGCGCGAAGGCGCAAAGCTCGCAAAGGAATTCAAGAGGCAAAGGCACGGGGCCGGGAGAGCTCATTCTTGCAGATTGTTGACGATTCGGTCGATGCCGTGCTTGATCAGCTCGACGTTGAAATCGATCAGGAGCCCGAGGTGGAGCCCGCTCAGGCGGAGGTAGGTCAGTAACTGCTTCCGATGGACGGGGGCGATTTTTCGATCGACTTCAGCTCGACGATGACCTTCTCTTCCACGATGAGGTCGGCGCGGAAGCCATCGTCGATGCAAACTGATTCATAAATAATCGGAATCCGCGGCTCACAGACCACGAACAACCCTCGATTCCGAAGCTCGAAGGTTATGGTCTTCGAATAGACCGATTCGAGCAACCCCGGCCCGAGCGCGCAGCGAATCTTGTAAGCCGAATCGACGATCTCCCGGGCGATTTCATTCTCGTGCATCCGACCTCTCGGAAGTTCCCTTGTTTGCGTCCTCCTTTGCGAGCTTAGCACCTCTACGCGAGGATCGCTTCGAACTCCCCGCGAATCAGTTTTTTCTTGTTTGCGTCTTCTTTCGCGAGCTTTGCGCCTTTGCGCGAGGATCTCTTCAAATTCCCCCCCGAATCAGTTTCTGGACATGCTTGGCGAGCATATCGGTCTCGATATTGACCCTATCGCCGGGTCGGAGGAAGCCGAGCGTGGTCACGGCCAGCGTGTGGGGGATGAGCATGACCGAGAACCCATCATCCCCTACGTTGACCAGCGTGAGGCTGACTCCATCGACGGCGATCGATCCCTTGGGGACCAGGAGCGGCGTCCATTCGGGATCGATCGTGAAGCCGAGGAACTCCCATTCCCCCTCCGTGCGCCGCTCGCGGAGGACGGCAATCGTGTCGACATGCCCCTGGACGAAGTGGCCGCCGAGGCGGTCGCCGACCCGGAGTGCCCTCTCGAGGTTGACGCGGTCGTCCGGCCGTTTGCCGCCGAGATTGGTGCGCGCCAGCGTCTCGGGCCCCGCCTGGGCTTCGAATCGTCCGCCATCGGCCGAGATCACCGTCAGGCAGCAGCCGTTGACCGCCACGCTCTCGCCCAGCTCCAGGGGCTCGCTGGCCGGCAAGTCCGGCCATAGGATCGTCAGGCGTCGGCCCGAGCCCTCCTCGACCGTCCGCTCGATCCACCCCAGTCGTTCGACCAGTCCCGTGAACACGTCCCGAGTCTCCTCGACTTCTTCACTGCCCACTGTCGCGGGCGGATTGTGCTCGGCCACCGCCTGGCCCGGCGACACCTCCGTCGCCAAACCCGCTTTCTCGACTGGGCCGGCCACCTCCGCGATCGCCAGGGTTGCTCTGCGGCTCTCTACGGATCTGGAGCCGATCCCCATCCATCTCCACCACCGCCAGGTCCGGTGATTGAGCCACGTCCGCAGCGAACTTCTCCATCACGGGTAACCCCGGAACGCCTGGAACCGACCGGCCCGCTGCTGGATCGCGGCCGGATCGGTTGTGTGAACCATCCCTAACTGCTCTTCCCAGTCGTGACTTGGCGGGTTGGACAATTCCGACATTCATTCTACGCGAACAGGCTTTCCGCTGCAAAGCATAGGTTGTGCGCCCTTCGGACACTTGTCAAGCGTTCCCGCCTGGCCGGATGAGTGCCGTGCGTTTACAATAATGACTCGAAATCGCGCGGACCGGACCCGATCATCCTCGACAGTTCCTGACCGATCGATCAACGAGAGGTGCCACCCGGATGTGCAACCATCGTCGGCAATCATCAATGGGGACGTGGGTCCCTCCGTTCCGTCGGCTCTTCCCACTGATGGTGGTCGGGCTGCTGGCCCCGTCCGTCCTGGCCGATGACCCGCCGTCGGCATCGCCGACGAAGTCGGTCTTGCACCTGGCCAACGGCGGGTTCGCCGCCGGCGAGATCCGCCCTTCGTCCAAGCCCGGGATCCTGCGATGGCAGGCCGATTCGTTCGTGTCCCCGTTCGACTTCGCCGTGAACCACGTCCTGGGCATCCAGTCGCCCCCCCCGGCGACTCAGCCCAAGCCGATCGGCGATTTCTGCTTCGAGCTGGCCGCCGGCGATGTGCTCTTCGGATCGTTGATCTCCCTGAATGAGAAGGACGCGGAAATCGACTTCCCGCGGCTGGGCCGCCTGCACATCCAGCGGTCGAACATCCATCGCATCTACCGGTGGCGCGATGGCGCCGACTTGATCTATCTGGGGCCCAATGGCCTGCTCGGCTGGCGCGAACCCGCCGGCCAGACCAACTGGCGCGAGGAATCGGGACAGCCCGTCACCGACAAGGAGGGCGCCTCGATCCGCGGCGATTTCGGCCTCCCCGATCGCGCCAGCATCGAATTCGAGATCTCGTGGAAGTCCAAGCCCGATTTCGTCTTCGCCCTGGGTGTCGACGACAAGGAGAACACCGTCAAGCGTGCGTTCCGCTTCGAAGCCTGGGGCGGCGACCTGGTCGTCCAGCGCGAACTCGAGCAGGAAGCCGACCTGGCCGTGGTGCAGGAGGTCGCGCCGGGGGCCGGCCGCACGCACCTCCAGGCGTATCTCGATCAGACCAAGGGGCGGATCCTGGTCTTCTCGCCGGGCGGTAAACAGTTGGCCGACCTGAAGGTCGCCAGCGCCAAGCCGTCCGCCTTGCCCGGCGTCTACCTGGCGAACATCCGCGGCGACGTCCGGCTCGAATGGCTCCGGATCGGCCGATGGAACGGCGAGATCCCCCGCGAGGCGCACCTCGATCAGGCCCGCATCCACCGCGCCGACGGATCGATCGTCTATGGACAGGTTGTTGGGTACCAGGGCGCCTCGAAGGAATTGATCGTCAAGACCGAGAAGGGCGAGTCGAAGATCCCCGAGGACCAGGTCGCCGGCGTCTTCCTGTCGCCCCCGAAGGACGAGCCCCTCCGAATGGTCCGCGCCGTGTATCAGGATGGATCGCGGGTCAGCGGCGAGCTCACCAGGGTGGAGGAGGGGACCCTGGCGATGACAGTGCCCGGGATCAAGGAGGCCCTGCAATTGCCGATGGCGGGCTTCCGGGCCCTGGTCGTCCTCCACCACGATCAGGCCGAGTCCGGTTCCGCCGCGGCGGCCCGCATCGAGTTGCCCGGCCTCCGCCTGCCCGGCAAGCTGGTCGACGGCCTCGAGGGGCCCGACGCGAGCTGCCTGGCATGGCAGCCGTCCGGGAGCGAGACGGCCAGTCCATTGCGCCCCGGGGCATCCGGCAAGATCGTCTATCGGGATCCTCCCCGCCCGCGCCGCGACAGCCGGCGAACGTCCAGGCTCGCGGCGTCGCCAAGCCGGCCGGCGCCGGCGCGTTCGCCGTCCGGTTCGCCCAGGCGCTGGCCGACACCCCGGCGGCCGATTCCGCCGGCGAACGCAGGTCGCTCTTCCTCCGCAGCGGCGACGTCATCCCCTCCGAGATCACCGGCATCAACGAGCAAGGCGTCACCTTCCGCTCGTCGATGTCCAGCAGCACGTTCGTATCGCACGACAAGGTCAAGGCCGTAGAGCTGCGCACCGAGTCGAACAACCTCACGGTCCGGCTCAGCAAGACCAAGCGCGAGCGATTACTCACACTGCCCCGGATGCAGAAGGCCAGCCCGCCCACCCACCTGATCCGCTCCAAGAACGGCGACTACCTCCGCGGGCGGGTCGTGCTGATGGACGGCGCTCGACTCACGGTCGAGTCCCACCTGGAGAATAAGGATCTGCCGCGCGACCGGATCTCGCGGATCATCTGGTTCCACGCCGACGAGCTCGACCCGTCGAAGAAGCCCAAGCCCACCTCACAAGCGACGCGCGTCCAGGCCGTCCGCAACGATGGCATCCGCATCACATTCACGCCCGACCAGGTCGCCGACAGCACCGTGATCGGCAAGAGCGAGATCCTCGGCGCCTGCCGGGTCCGCGTCGCCGAGGTGGACCAGCTCCTCTTCGGCGACGGCATCGAGGAGGCCGCGGCCCTGCTGACTTATGGCCAATGGAAGCTCCAGAACGCTGCCGAGCCGACCTTGCCGACTGACGGCGGCTCCTCCGGCGGCGAATCGTCGGGTACCGAATCGCCCCTGGTCGGCAAGCCGGCCCCCGACTTCGACCTGGAGCTCCTCGACGGCAAGAAGTTCCGCCTGGCCGACGCCAAGGGCAAGGTGGTCGTCCTCGACTTCTGGGCCACCTGGTGCGGCCCCTGCATCCAGGCCATGCCCATGGTCGAGAAGGCCACCAGCGAGTTCCCCGAGAAGGACGTGATCCTCGTCGCCGTCAACCTCCAGGAGACGCCGCCGCAGATCAAGGCCATGCTCGAGCGGCATCAGCTCCACATCCCCCGCGTCGTGCTGGACAAGGACGGCGCGATCGCCGAGAAGTACCAGGCCCACGCGATCCCCCAGACGGTCATCATCGGCCGCGACGGCAACATCGCGCGGCTCTACATCGGCGGCAGCCCCCACTTCGACGACCTGCTCCGCGACGCCATCAAGGCCACGCTCTCGGGCGAGAAGCCGGCCGAGCCGAAGAAATAGGGGCGATCCTCATCCCGCGATGGTCCCTGGCGAACTCGGATCATGGCCGGGCGCAGACGAAGCAGGAGAGAACCGACCATGTCCACGATCGCACCGACGAAACCCTATGAGGGTCCAACGATCCCGGAATCAACCCCGGAATCCAGGCCGATCCCGGGCGTCTCGCGGATCGTCTATCGTGGAGTGGATTGGCACACTTATCGTGCCCTGTCCGAGGCGACCGCCGAGGGCCAGCATGTCCGCCTGGCGTATGATGGGAAGGACCTGGAGATCATGGTCACCAGCAACGTCCACGAACATTACAAGGAATTGCTCAACAAGATCTTGAGTGCAATCTGCACATGGCTGGACATCGATTATGTGAGCTGTGGGCAGACCACGTGGAAGACACAGCTCCGCGGCATCGAGGCCGATCTTTCCTACTACTTCGACCGCGAGAAGATCCGAGTGGCCCGGGAAGCCCTGGCCCGGCGGTCGTTGGACCCGGCCGACTATCCGCGGCCGGACATGGCGATCGAGATCGACGTCTCTTACCCCCAGGTCGATCGCCTGACGATCTACAGGGACCTGGGTGTCTTCGAGGTCTGGCGGCTGTTGAGGGGGCAAAGCCTCGTCATCGAGCAACTCCAGGCGGACGGATCCTATACCTCAATCCAGGAAAGCCGGTTCCTGCCCATCAAGCCGGACGATGTCCTTCCTTGGCTGAACGAGGCCGACACGGAAACCGAACCGGCCTGGAACCGCCGGTTGACCCAATCGGCGATGGGATTGGGCCGACAGGCTTGATCCGTGATTCAACGGAAAGGGCAATTTTGAACTTGGCCCATTCGTCCCTGTCCCTCTTGGTCAATCGACCGGTAGAACGATGAGAAGCTGGAAGCTGACATGCACCCTCGGTGGCCGACGACTCGCCTTCCCCCTCGCCCGCCCAATTGATAAGATGAGTTTTCTACTACCCGGTGGTGAAACGGTATCACAACAGGTTTTGGTCCTGTTTTTCCAGGTTCGAATCCTGGCCGGGTAGCTCATCATGACTGGAGGATCGGCAAGACCTCGGTCTGGAGTCCGCCGGTGACGTGCACGGTCCCTGCACCGTCGACGAAGACGTTGATCTCGCTCCGCACGCCGAACTCCTCGAAGTAGATGCCGGGCTCGACGGAGAAGCACGTCCGGGGCAAGACGAGCCGTTCTTCGTGGGTCTCGAGGTTGTCCATGTGCGCGCCGTTGCCGTGGACTTCCTGGCCGATGTTGTGGCCGGTCCGGTGGATGAAATACCGGCCGTAGCCGGCGTCGTCGATCACCTTGCGACACGACGCATCGACCTCCCACCCCTGGAGGGGCCGGCCGGCGGCGTATGCGTTGCGGACGCAGGCGATGGCCGCGTCTCGGGCCCGGGCCACGATGGCGAAGATGTCCTCATAGCGCTGCGGGACCGTCTCGCCGACGAAGCCGACGCGCGTCAGGTCGCTGTAGACCGATCGGGGACGGTCGAGCTTGGCCCAGAGGTCGATCAGCACGAAATCGCCCTTGCCGATGAGGCCATCCTTGCCCACGACCGGCTCGTAATGCGGGTCGCCGCTGTGGGGGCCGACGCCGACGATCGGGGGGCTGTAGGTCGTCAGGCCGTGGCGGTGGAAATGGTCCATGATCGCCGACTGGACCTCGGTCTCGCGGAGGGTCCCCCCGGCGCGGACGCGATCGGCGATCAGCCCGAAGGCCACGTCGAATGCCGAGCAGGTTACCTTCTCGGCATCGCGGTGCATCTGCCATTGCTCGTCATCCCAGGTCGCCTCGAACTGCTGGATCAGGTCGCCCGAGGAGACGACCTCGACGCCGAGGTCGCGGACCAGCTCGATCACCCCGGCGTCCACGCGCGAGACGTACGGGTTGGAGACGCGCGGCGAGTACTCCATGGCGAGGCGGCGGCAACCCTTGACCAGGTCGGCCACGCCGGCCTCCAGCTCCTGCCAGTGGAGGTACACCGTCTTGTCGCCCGGCAGCTCGTCGAGCGCGCCGGTCTCGATGCGGTGGACCAGCTTGCGGGGCTCTCCTTTGACCGGGATGAAGTAGAAGAATCGCCGCGTGCCCGTCTTCTCGGGCAGGCCCAGGACCCGTCGGGCCAGCAGGTTGCTACCCCGGAAATCGTAGAGCAGCCAGCCGTCGAGGCCGAATCCGGAAAGGCTCTTCTGGACCGCACTGAGATCGAACATGGTGAGTCACTCCGTGAGCCCGACCGTTCCCATCGCGGAATCCGGGGCCGACTTCGGGATTCGAGTCTGGGATGGCCCTTCGACCGTCGCCAACGTCGGGCGGACAGCGATCTTAACAAAAAGGGAATCGTGGCGCCTGCGAAGCCCGTCCTCGAGTCCCGATTTACATGGTCAACCTCGATGATGACCCGTACAATGCAAGAAAGCATCGCGGATGCCAGGCCATGGTACGGCGCCGCCTGGCCCGAATTCCTTGGCGTATCGGGCGGTCGGCTTGAGGCCGGCTTCCGGGAGGAACCACATGAAAGTGATCAACGGTGTGCTCGTCTTGCTGGTGGCGACACTTCCCGGCATGGCACAAGAAGCTGCCCAGAAGGCAACCGATTATTACCCGCTCAAGGCGGGCTCGAAGTGGAACTACCAGGTCGATTTCGGCAACGGACAGAAGGCCACGGTCGTCCACCAGATCGCCAAGATCGAGGACATCAACGGCAAGCCCCAGGCCGTGGTGGAACAACTGATCAACGGCGAGGTCCGGGGCACGGAATACGTCGGCGTCGATGCCGGCGGTGTCTACAAGTATCGATACAATGGCGTCGAGCTCTCGCCGCCGGTGTGCCTGCTGAAATTCCCGATCAAGGCGGGTTCCACCTGGGAGACCGAGACGAAGACCGCCACCCAGCAAATCACCATCAAGGCCGAAGCGGGAGCCGCGGAAGAGGTCCAGGTCCCCGCGGGTAAGTATCAGGCGGTCTCCGTCAAGATCAAGACGAAGGTGAAGGGGAACGAAGTCCTCACGACCTACTGGTTCGCCCCGGAGGTCGGGATCATCCGAGAATCGACGACCATCCCGGGGGCGACACTCAAGATGGAGCTGACGAAGTTCGAAGCGGGCAAGTAGATTTTCACGCGGGCCTCTCGGCTCTCAGCGGCCCTCGGCGATCGACCGAACACAGTCGATGACCCGATCAACTTCTTCTTCGGTCGAGTAGCAAGCGCAACCGATCCGGACCAATCCGTCCGGATCGACGCCCAGCCGTCGGGCCACGGTCGCGGCGTAGAAATTGCCGTGCGAGGCGAAGATGCCCCGATCGGCGAGTCGTCGGCTGACCTCGTCCGCGGGGCAACTCGCCATCGTGAAGGCGAGCGTGGGCGTCCGGGCCGCATCGGGAGGTGGTCCGAACAGCCGGACGCCGGGAACGCCTTCCAGCCCCTCCCAGAGACGTTCCAGCAGCGCCGAGCCACGCTCATGGAGCGCCTCGAGCGTGGCCAGGAGACGCGCACGGCGTGAGAGCGTCCCCTCGCCCGCCGGCTCGCTCGCGAGCGAGGCGAGATAGTCGACCGCGGCCGCGGCACCGACGATCCCTTCGTGATTCTGCGTACCCGTCTCGAGTCGGTCGGGCACATCATCGGGGGCGGGCTGGAGCTTGGGGACTTCCAACGCCGCGAGCCGATCGCGTTTGCCGTAGAGGATGCCGACGTGGGGCCCATAGAACTTGTAGGCCGAGCAGGCCAGGAAGTCGCATCCCCATGACCGGACATCCACGACCCGGTGGGGCGCGAAATGCACGGCGTCGACGAACGTCAGGGCCTCCGCCTCGTGGGCCATGGCGACGGCCCTCGGGATGTCGTTGATCGTGCCCAGCGCGTTGGACGCGGCGCCGATCGCCAGCAGCCGGCATCGATGATCGTTCAGGCAAGAAACCAGGTCGTCCCAGTCGAGTTGGCCGGTCTCCGGGACCATCTTGACCGGGAGGATGGTGACGCCCCTCTCGCGTTCGAGGGCGCGCCAGGGATCGATGTTGGCGTGATGATCGAGCTCGGTGACCACGATCGCGTCGCCATGCCCCAGCGATCGACCCAGCGCCCGGGCCAGGTGGAACGTGAGGGTGGTCATATTGGCACCGAAGGCGATCTCCGCGGGATCGGCGTTGAGGAAGTCGGCGAAGGTCCGCCGCGCCGACGCCAGGGCGGCATCGGTCTCGACGCTCGAGGGGAAACTCCAGTGGGTATTGGCGTTGTGATGGAAGAGGTAATCGGTCACGGCATCCGCCACGGCTCGGGGCACCTGGGTCCCGCCGGGGCCGTCGAGATAGGCCACGCGATGACCCCGGTGGGTCCGCTCGATGCGGGGAAATCCGTGCGGATCTTCGCGGTCGACGCGACCGAAGGCCCCGGACGGTGTTCGTTGGCCTGCGTCATGAGGGCATCCTCGGGGATGGTTCGGCGCGACTCACTTGGATTTCTCCGACTTCCCTCGGCTCGACCTGGCATCATCGTGCCGACTGAGCGAGGATGGTCCCTGGCATGGTAACCGCGATCCGCGCGGGAATCGAGATCATCGGAGAGCGATCATGATCTGCGTCGCCGTCACCTACATCATCCAGCCGGGACACGAAGACGAGGCCGAGGCACTCCTCGCCAGGCTGACCGAGCACACCCGGGCCGAGCCGGGCTGCCGGATGTACCTGGCGCATCGGTTAACGACCGACCCGCGCCGGTTCTTCCTGTACGAACAGTACGACGACCAGGCCGCGCTCGACGCCCATCGCGCCGCGACGCATTTCGAGCAGTATGCCAAGGGGGGACTGTTTCTGATCCTGGAGAGCCGCACCCCCGAGATCTACGTCCCGCTGACCGATTGACGAGATGCCGACGTGGACAGAGTCGGCGTCGCGACTCGGAGGATGACCGCGATGGGAGTCGAGGCGATGACGGATCGGGCCGGACCTCGGGGAGGGTTGAGATCTCCGCCGGGGCCGAAGGGGAGCTTTTTCCTGGGCAGTACCTTCGCGTACCTCCGCGATCCGATGGGGTTCGTGGCACGGGCGAAGCGGGATCACGGCGATGTCGTCTGGCTGAGGCTCGGCAACCTGCGGACTTACCTGGTGAGCCACCCCGAGCACATCGAGTACGTCCTACGCACACACGCCGACAACTTCATGAAGGATAAGCTGACGCGTTGGCTGATCCCGCTGGTGGGCGAGGGCCTGCTGACGAGCGAGGGGACATTCTGGCGTCGGCAGCGTCGGCTGGCCCAGCCGGCTTTCCAACACCAGCAGATCGAGCGCTATGCCGCGATCATGGTCGAGCTCACCGGGCGGATGCTCGCGACCTGGCGCGACGGCGAAGTCCGCGACCCGCACGAGGACATGATGCGCCTGACGCTCGGGATCGTCGCCAGGACGCTCTTCGATGCCGAGCTGTCCGAGGACGCCGAGACGGTGGGCCACTCGCTCGAGGTCGTCATGAACCATTTCATGAGCCCGATGCGGTGGTTCCGGTTCCTGGATTACCTGCCGCTCCCCTCGAGCCGACGCTACTGGCGGGCGATCGGCCGGCTCGATGAGATCATCTACAAGATCATCCGGTCGCATCGCGACGAGGGCCGGGACCGGGGCGACCTACTCTCGCGACTCCTGGCCGTGCGCGACGAGGACGGCGGCGGGATGACCGATCGCCAACTCCGCGACGAGGTCGTGACGCTGGTCCTCGCCGGCCATGAGACGACGGCGCTGGTCTTGTTCTATGTCTTCTACCTGATGTCCGGATCGCCGGACGTCGAGGGACGGCTGGCCGAGGAGCTGCGCACGGTCCTCGCGGGCAGGCCCCCCACGGCGGCGGACGTGCCGAATCTGAAGTACGCGGAATGGGTGGTCCGGGAGGCGATGCGGCTCTATCCGCCGGCCTGGGGTATCGCTCGCGAGGCGCTGGAGGACTGCGAGATCGGCGGCTACCACGTCCCCAAGGGGACGCAGGTCTTCATGACCCAATGGCTGGTCCATCACGACGCGCGTTGGTTCGACGACCCGGAGGCCTTTTGCCCCGAGCGGTGGGACAACGACCTGATCAAGCGGCTGCCCCGATGCGCCTATTTCCCATTCGGCGACGGCCCGCGGATCTGCATCGGCAACCACTTCGCCATGATGGAAGCCGTCCTGATCCTGGCCACCATCGCGCAGCGGTATCGCCTGAGTGTGGAGCCGGGCCAGACGCTTGAGTTGTTGCCGTCGATCACACTACGGCCCAAGCAGAGCCTTCGCATGAGAACCCACGCCCGGGACCTCGAAGCGACCCCAGCCGCCGGTAACGGCCGGGGATCGCTCGATGAGGATCGATCCGGGTCATCGTCGTCGGTCCCCCTGGGAAACCGATGAGCGAGACCGCAGTTTACAACGATCAGTAGGGGGCCTGCGTGTAGGTGTACGTACCCGGGACCGTGCCGTAGCTGTAGGTATAGGTGCTCGGGGCTGTGCCATAGGTGTAGGTGTAAGGCGCCGTCGTATAGACCTGACGATTGCGACGGAACATCCCACCGAAGAGGCCACGACGCGGAACGGTCGAGTAGGTCTGGATCGGCGTGGTGAATCCGGGGGTGACGTACATCGACGAATACGTCGTGGTCGGTACGCCATAGGGAGTATAGCCTGCACCCGAATAGTAAGTCCCGGGCGCCATGGTCGTACCCATCGGGTTGACGGTATTGTACCCCATCCCGGGCACGCCGATGGCCCCCGCGCCGGGCGTCGTCCCCTGGGTGCCGGGCACGTAGTACGAGGAATAGGTCCGGTTGGTCAGGGCAGCCGGGTTGTTGACAGCCGCCGGGGTCGCGGTACTGGGATAGATGGTGGCACCGGCCGGCTGATTGGTGGTCGCGGCGCCCGTCACGCCCGTGGCCGGATTGTTCAAGGCCCGCTGATTGGCTTCCTGCTCGAGATTGTTCGGGGATGTCACCAGCGAGCCCGGCGACGTCGTGTTGAGCTCGCCGGAGACCGGGACCTGCGCGGGCGGCATGTTCGCCGCAGTTCCGGCCCTGGTGTTGCCCTGGACGGCATTCTCGACCGTCGCCGCGGTCGAAGCGGCACGCCCGGTCGTGCCCGCCTGCCCGTACGCCGTTTGAGCGGTCCCGATCAATCCGACCACCGCCATGACGGCACAGAATCCTCGACTGCTACTCATCGTGGTGTCCTCCTTAATCGGTTGAGTCTCGATCGTTCCAATGCGCTCCCGACGTCGATGCCGGGAGATACTCGGCGCAGCGCGGATTATAGTCTCCCCCCGAGCGGCTCGCCTAGCATCCGGCTTTCGACTTTTCGATCGATCGTCCGGAGGCTTGTCAAGATGGAAAACCCCGCTAAATCGGGGTGTGCGGGCGCCGTGGACGAAATCGAGATATTTCTCCGCAAAAGGTGCGCCCAAGTCGGGGATCTGCCAACCGACCATCGAGAGGATATCGATCGTCCTACTTCAGGACCCGCTCGATCTCCTGTGCGAGTGACTTGTGGATCAGCTCGATCGCTTTCACCGATCCCTTCGACAGAGGGCGGCGCCGCCGGACGGGTCGAGATAGGCGTGGATCGAGGCGAATAGCAGACGGGGACGGCTCATCGGGCGACCCCGCTCAATGGCGATGGACCGCGGCGGAGCGTGGCCATGGCCTCGGGATCTTCGGGGCATTCGATGAGCACCTCGGCCCAGAGGCGGGCGGCCTCGTCGTCGTCGCCACGCTCGCGGGCCAGGGCGGCGAGATTGCGTCGCGTGAGGTGGCCGTAGATCCCCTGGTCCACGCTGGCGAATTGCTCGGGCGCCGGAGTGTGAGGATCCGTCGCCAGCACCGTTCGGCCCCCGGTGCATCGCCGATTTGCCGACGGACGACGGCCTCGCGAAAGAGGAGCTCGGCGTCGTCCGGGTCCAGGACCAGGCCGGCGGCGCAGGCGGCCAGGGCCGGCTCCGGCTCGCGGAGCATCTGGTGCGCCCGGGCGATCAGGGCGTAGAGCTTCCGCGTGATCGAGTCGCTGGGCGCCGAGCTGGCCAGGCTGTGATGGAGCATCCCCAACGCCTCGCGCCACTCCTGCCGCTCGATGGCGATCGCCCCGAGATTGAACAACACGAAGGGATCGTTGGGGCGCTCGGCCAGCTCTTCGCGGAGGATCCGGGAATTGCGCAGGAGCTTCCGGAGCCGGAGCGCCCGGTCGACATATCCGGTATGACGCACGGTGAGGTCCGTCCATCGCACGGGGATGCCGGCCCGGCGCAACCCGGGCAGGATCTGCTCGTGGACGCGGTACATCCATCGGACGTCCTCGCGGACCGGGAAGAGGCGGATATGGTCGACGACGGTCTCGCCGCCGCTGCCGTCCTCGCCCGGGTCGCAGGCACAGCGGACGACGAAGGCGGTCTCCTCCCCCGGGCGGAGGTCATCGAGCAATGCCCTCAGTTTCTCCCGCTGGGGAGGCTCGACGACATCGTCGGCATCGAGCCAGAAGGCATAATCGCCCCGGGCCCGCGCCAGGGCCGCATTCCGCGCCGCGGCGAAGTCGTTGACCCAGACGAAGTCGAAGACGCGCGCGCCGAACTCGCGGGCGATCTCCGCCGTCCGGTTGACGCTCCCGGTGTTGACGACGACGATCTCGTCGAAGATCCCGCGCACCGATTCGAGGCAATTGGAAAGGTTCTTCTCCTCGTCTCTCACGATCATCGTGAGGGAAACCCGAACCTTATGAACTCCTGCCTCGCGGAAACGCGGCGTAGGATTGGCGGACTCCGCGCAGACCCGGGCCTGCGCCCTGTAGCTCCATTCCAGGGCCGCAGGGCGACCCGACGACCGCGGGGCCTCTCGTGGCCCCACTTATCGGCGAACCGCCGCTCGTTCTCTCGCAGGAGGCCCTCGGCGTCGACCCCGTTGCCGACGATCGTCCGGCTGCCGAAGTGGTGGACGAAGACATCGAGCGCGACGGCCAGATCGAAGCCGGCCCGACGCGCCCGCTCGGCCAGGTCATCGTCGTCGAAGAATCCCAGCCCGAATCGCTCGTCGAGCCCGCCGACGGCGTCGAGGACGGCGCGGGTCATCAGCAGGCAGAAACCCGAAAGCTTGGGGACGGTGAACCATTTCCCCTGGTGCTCCTCGGCCCAATGGCCGGCGAAGGCATGCATCTGATCCAGCTCGCCGTAGGGTACGCCCTCGACCAGTTGCGGCGGCGAGGCATAGTTCGACATAGGTCCGACCAGGCCCACCGCGCTTCGGGCGACTTCCCTCATTCGCGCGCCTGCCGATCGCCCGCATCGCGGCCGTTCCCGAGGCTTTCTCGCTCGGCCCCCGTCTCCGCGTGCTCCGCGACCATTCCCACCGGCGCGGAGGTCAAGGCGATGAGGTGCTTGAGCCAGCCGTCGGTGACGACCGCGTCGTTATTCAGCAGGACGAGGTACTCACCGCGTGCGGCCCGCAGGCCCTGGTTGATCGCCGCGGGGAATCCGCGATTGCGCGTATTGTGGATGGTCGTCACCGGCACGCGACCGCCGACCTGGACGCCCGCCAGGAAATCGCCGGTCCCGTCGGTTGACCCGTTGTCGACGACGATCAACTCCCAGGCCGGCGTCGTATGCTGGAAGAGCGCTCGCAGGCAGTGTCGGGTGAATTCGAGCTGGTTCCAGCAGGGCACGATGATCGACGTGAGCCCCCTCATCAGGCGCCCGGCTGACCGCTCTACGAGGAGGGGAGAGGTCAAGGGGTCTACCTCACACGAGCGCGGACCCTGTCGCGGAGGGGCCGGGCCGTCGTCCTCGCCCCGACGGGGAGAGGGTTGGGGTGAGGGGGGCTGGCCGATGGCCGTCCGTGGGGCACCTCCGTTTTCCTCCGAGGCGAGCGCGGGTTGGGCCGGTCGCCGGTCCGCATCCTCCCAGGCGACGCTGGCTGACCTCCGCCCGAGGCGTGTCTCGGCCTCGATCAGGAGTCGCTCCATCCGATGGCGATACGTATGGTGGGCGAGCGCCTCGGCGCGGCCCGCGGCCGCGATCGCGATCGCCTCTCTGGGATCGGCATGCCTGAGATAATAGCGCATCTTCTCCAGCATCTCGCCGGGCTCGCGGTAGGTGACCAGGTGGACGCCGTCCTGGAAGAGCTCGGCCTGGCCGTTCTCCGACAGGTCATTGGTGACCAGCAACGATCCGCAGGCCGCCGCCTCGAAGACGCGCATGTTGACGTCGTTGCCGATGCTGCGGTTGAAGACGATCCGGCTGGACGAATACGTTCGGGCCATGTCCTCGAAGAAAGCCCGGCCGATGAAGTGATCCGCGAATTGCTGACGGATCAGCTCCAGGAGATCATGCCTCGGACCGGGACCGCGGTGGCCGACGAACGCCACATCATACCGCTTGGCAACATCCTGCTTGCGATGGACGTCGGGGTCGCAGGCCAGGGGGAGCCAGGTCGCCGAGTCGATCCCGGCGGCGCGGAGCCGTTCGGCGCCGTCGCGCTGCGCCGCGAAGACAAGATCACAGGCGGCCGACCGCTCGAACCGAGCGGCGAAATTGCGATGGGTGTCGATCGTCCAGTATGCCCGGGGACTCGACGACACCGGCAGGCGGTGCTCGGTGTCGTCGTCGATGCTGAGATAAAGGTCGAAGCCCGACGTCGGGATGGCGTCGGCCTGGTCGGGTCGGAAATGGGACACATCCACCAGTTCGGCCAGCGCCGCGAGGACGTAGACACCGGTCGTGTCCGGCCGAAGTCGATCGTCGAAGATCAGTGCCACACGCTGAATACTCATGGATCACCCGCCCTGTTGACGATTGACTCATGGTCAAGAGAAAAGACACCGGAGCGAAGGCGGCATCCAGGAGCCGCCAGGAACGCCCAGGGCTCCCCGGAAGCCGGATCACCGGACCTCATGTTCCTGGCGGCAGAGATACAAATACGTCGGCTTTCCGCGCTTGACGACCGGCTTCAACTTTCCCGTCTCGGGATCCGGCTCGACGACGAGCAGTCGGTCGGGCTTATCCCGAAACACTTCAAAATGACCGTCGGCCCAGGTCAGGCGGAAAACGCCCTTCTGAGTGTCGTGTTCGAATGAGAAAGGAGGCGACTGCAAGCTTCCCTGGTCCGCGAGTTCATCAGACGTTGGGAAGGGAGCGATATACTCCCTGACTTCAGTCAGGCGGTCCCTGTAATCGTAGATGTAAACTGTCGTGGAATGTTGATCGGGAGGAAGATCGTTCACGTGAGGGAACTCCAATCAATGACAAAGGAGGTTTGCGGATCGCACGACTTTCTTTTCCACTGACCCCTTTCTTCTCCGGAAGTTGAACGTCGAAGATCAGGGCGACGCGGTGCATCCTCATGAATGCCCATTTCTGTCGGAGGGGACCAGATGCGAGCTGAATCGAAGTTGCCTGGATACCGCAGTCTGCGTCGAGATTGAGGGATGTCCCCATTCGCCTCGCGAAGCACGCTAGGCCGTTGCGGCGCGTCGGCGCGGCCCCCGCGTGGGACAACGACGGTGGCTCCCGCGAGAGAAGATTTCGGGGCTCGATCACACGGCATCAGGACTCACTGTCTACGCTTCGCAGGGAGGGTCGCCCCTCCGCCACGCAAGACTCGCTTCCGGCTGCTGGCCAAGCTCTGCCGGGCGGGATTCGTTAACCCGCAGGGTTGAATGAAAGGTTTCCAAGTTCGAGGCTCTTCCCCCTTTCTCGAGCTTACCTGACGCTATGTCCCCTTTTCCCCTTTTGACGCGGTGGATACTCATGGTAATCGAGCCGTATACGAGTGGCACGGGTCAGATCTCACCACGACTCGGGAATCTTCCAGAACCTTAAAGGCGGATGGACTTTGCGATCGAGCATATCTGACCTCTCAGTATTGGTGACCAGAATTCGCCCATCGGGCGAGAAGCAGAGAACGTGACAAAACATCGTGGATGGGCAACACTCAAACGAATCGAGGACTTTCCCTGACACCAGACTGATCAGGCCGATCATATTGGTTTTTTTGAAACGGCCGATGGCCAGCGTGTTCTTGTCGGGAGAGAGAGCAGTTGCTCTATACTATCGTAGGAACGGAGACTGAAACCCGGCCTATATTTGAAATGCTTCGATTCCCTCTTGGTGGAGGTTTCCCAGAGTGAGACTTCGTCCCCGGTGTATGAGACCACGGCCGAGCCATCTCGTGAGAAGCAGAAGCCGCCGTTGGGCGCGATATCGAATGCCTTTTTCCCGGTCGCGAGGTCGAACACGATCGGGACTCCCCGCTCCTCCAGGATCGCAAATCGGCCGTCAGGCGAGAGTGCCCTGAACAAGAGCATTGGGTCAAAAACTTCGGATTTCGCAATCGTTCCCGTCGAGACCTCCCAGAACACCGCCGAGTAGTTCTGACGGTCGGCTGAATGATCCTGCTCTGTGCTGCGAGACATTATGGTGACGAGAGTCTGGCGACCTTGCACGAATGCCAGATCACTTAACTGGCTGGGCAAAGAAATCTGGACACGAGTTACTTCCCTTTCAGTTGAAAGGTCCCAAATCGCGACTCCTTTGAACCGATAAAAAACGGCAACGTAAGAACTATCATTAGAAAATGCTACATGTGTGGCGGTTGCGTTGTCCTTGCTCAATGAACCGACGAGAGTTTGCACTTCGTTCGAATTGATCCTCCAGAGATCAAGCCGTCCATCTTGCACACTTGGAAGAGCCAAGAGCTTCCCGTCCGGAGAGAAACTGATGGCTCCGGCGTGATACCGAGCCCCGATAACCCCGGTGACCTCCGTGACCCGAGGACCCGAGTGCCCGCTGAAGAAGAGAAGGCACAAGCCGCCGCAAGCAACGACAAGAAAGAGAAGCAACCGGGTTTTGCCTGTCGAACCACGCACTCTATCGGAAAATAATTTCATCATCTATCACCTGTGGCAAAGAGTCAATTGTAATAAAAAAACATGCTTCGTTTAATTCAAAAAATATAATATTGGACCCGAAACGGGGACGAAGCTGACCCGAAACGGGGACGAAGCTAGATTAAGAACTAGGTGCGTCCCTGTTTCGTTCCCCCGAAACGGGGACGAAGCTAGATTAAGAACTAGGTGCGTCCCTGTTTCGTTCCTAATATTGGACCCGAAACGGGGACGAAGCTGACCCGAAACGGGGACGAAGCTAGATTAAGAACTAGGTGCGTCCCTGTTTCGTTCCCCCGAAACGGGGACGAAGCTAGATTAAGAACTAGGTGCGTCCCTGTTTCGTTCCCGTTTAATTCAAAAAATATAATATTGGACCCGAAACGGGGACGAAGCTGACCCGAAACGGGGACGAAGCTAGATTAAGAACTAGGTGCGTCCCTGTTTCGTTCCCCCGAAACGGGGACGAAGCTAGATTAAGAACTAGGTGCGTCCCTGTTTCGTTCCTAATATTGGACCCGAAACGGGGACGAAGCTGACCCGAAACGGGGACGAAGCTAGATTAAGAACTAGGTGCGTCCCTGTTTCGTTCCCCCGTTCCTAATATTGGACCCGAAACGGGGACGAAGCTGACCCGAAACGGGGACGAAGCTAGATTAAGAACTAGGTGCGTCCCTGTTTCGTTCCCCCGAAACGGGGACGAAGCTAGATTAAGAACTAGGTGCGTCCCTGTTTCGTTCCCCATTTAACATTTAACAAACTCGGCTCCGCCTCTTCCTGCGTCATGTCCCATTTTCCTTGTCACAAGTTTGACCCCAAAGGGGACCCCGTGTCCCCGATGATCACCACGAGGCGGGAAGCTTCCAGAGTGTCATTATTGGCTTCTCGGGCCGGTCCCATGCATTCACCCCGCTCGTCTGAGTAACCATTGTCCGCCCGTCTGGTGAGAGCCAGACAGCAGCACACAGACTCAAAGGCGTCCCACATTCAACCTGAGCCAAGAGCTCCCCTGTCTCCAAACTGAACAGGCCGGCCAGTCGGTCCGCCGGGTAAGCTTGCACTGCAAGCAGTTTACCATCGAAGGACAAGGACGGGCGTGGGTCGAACGAGAGACCGAACTTGGTAGCGACGTGGAAACGCCTCAACTCCTTTCGAGAGGGCACTTCCCGTAGGGGAAGCCAATTCTGTTCACAAGAGATGAGAGACGAGCCGTCCTGAGAGAAGACCCAACCGCTGCTGCCTTTCAGATCGAACACCTTCATGCCATTGCTCAGGTCGAAGACCGCATCGCCAGCAAGCACGGATCCGAGTACGGCGAACCGGCCGTCGGGTGACAAGGCCATCGCGGAGAGATTATTCCCGAAATCTTGAGTTCGCCCGGGGCGCCGGAGGGAACCTCCCAGTGAGCAGCGATGATGTTCAGCTTGGTCGTCCAGCACAAGGCAAGGAGGGTTCGGTCGCGATCTGTGAACACCATATCGATCACTTCCGTGCGCCTCAGTGGTATGCGTGCCCGCTCTTTTTTCGCGTCGATGTCCCAGATTACGATCCCGTGAGTTCCGTATCCGATGGCAAGGAGGTGCCCATCCTTCGAGAACGCGACCTGGCTACTCCAGTGCCTTCCTGGGAAGGGCTTGGGCAACATTTCCGATTTCCCCATTCTCAGGTCGCAAAGCATGACCACGCCCTCGGGCTTCACCAAGGCGAGAGTCCTTCCGCCGGGGGCGAAGACCATATTTTCGTAGTAAGTGCTCTCAACGAAACCTGCCGGGAATTCAGTGACCTTCGTATCCTGTCCCCGGGCGATCGATAGATGGCCGACCCTGCCGCAAGACACCAGGGTCAGGACGGTCAGGGCTAGTAAGGAGAAGCGCAATTTCGTCCAAGCACGCATCACTGGCCTCGGGTCCGAGCTTGGCCTCCGCCGAGCAGCACCAGATGTCCCGACTAGAGACCTGACAATCACCTGACAGTCTAAAGACACCTCACGTTGAGAATGACTAATCCCCCGGGCGGTTGGAATATGAACTTCGGGGGGCCCATATGCATTTGCAAGGGAGAGGGAAACAGGGGCGCAGTTAGAATTCACGAGGAGGAAAAACTAGCTGCGTTCCGTTTCAGATCCTGATGTTCCGCCGACACTCCTGGGGGCTTCGCCCTACGGGCTCGACCCCAGCCACCCGAGGCCAGACCGGCGTCCCAAGGGTGGGTGGCTGAGGTCGGATCCGGCCCTGCCCGCGGAGCCCCCAGGAATGCCTCCGCGCCGGTCATCCGCGGCGAGTCGTCCCGGGTTCGTCGCCACAAGCTCGAAAAGCCCTGCCGTCTGCATCGTGGGGGTATCCGAGGCCCGCTTCGGCCGCTCAAGCCAGGATGTCGCGCACAACTTCGCCATGTACATCAGTTAGGCGGAAGTCCCGCCCGGCGTATCGGTATGTCAGCCGGGTGTGGTCGAAGCCGAGCAGATGGAGGATCGTCGCGTGCAGGTCGTGGACGTGCACGGGCTTCTCGACGGCCTGGTAGCCGAACTCATCCGTGGCGCCGTGGACCGTGCCGCCTTTCACGCCGCCGCCGGCCAGCCAGACGGAGAATCCCCAGTGGTTGTGGTCGCGGCCGAGGCCGGGCTTGCCGTTGACCATCTCGACGGCCGGCGTGCGGCCGAACTCGCCGCCGCAGAGCACGAGCGTCTCCTCGAAGAGCCCGCGCTGCTTGAGGTCGGTCAGGAGCGCCGCGATCGCCCGGTCGCACTGGCCGGCGAGTGCTCGGTGGTTATCCGCGATGTGGTCGTGGGCGTCCCAGGGCTGGACGTCGCCGTGGTAGAGCTGGACGAACCGGACGCCCCGCTCGATCAAGCGACGTGCGATCAGGAGCTGACGCGCCTGGATGCCCGGGCCATAGGCGTCCTGGATATACTGCGGCTCCTGGCTGACGTCGAAGGCGTCGGTCGCCACCATCTGCATTCGATAGGCCAGCTCGAAGCTGGCGATCCGCGCCTCCAGCGCATCGTCCTCGGCACGGGGCCGCTGATGCATCCGGTTCAGGTCCGTCAGCAGGTCGAGCTGCCGGCGCTGGTCGGGCTGGGTGACCGTCGTGTTGCGGATGTTCTCGATCAACTCTTCGACCTTGCTGCGACGGGTGTCGATGTACGTCCCCTGGAAGACGCCGGGCAGGAAGGCGGATTTCCAGTTGGAGACGTCGGCGACCGGCAGGCCGGGGCACATCGCGATGAAGCCGGGCAGGTTCTCGTTCTCGGTGCCGAGTCCGTAGGTCAGCCAGGCACCCAGGCTGGGGCGAGACAGGCGCTCGTCGCCGCAGTTCATCAGCCGCATCGACTGCTCGTGGTTGGGCGTGTTGGCCCTCATCGAGCGGATCACGCACAGGTCGTCGATATGCTCGGCGGTGCGGGCGAAGATCTCGCTGACCTCGATCCCACTCTGGCCGTACTTCTTGAACCGGAACGGAGAGCCCAGCGCGGCCCCGGTCTTGCGCTCGGTCGTCAGGTTCCCCAGAGGCAGCGTCTTGCCTTCATACTTCTTGAGCAGCGGTTTGGGATCGAACGTATCGACCTGCGACGGCCCGCCGTTGAGATAGATGTGGATGACGTGCTTGGCCCTGGCGGGGAAGTGCGGCGCCTTCGACGCCAGCGGATTCCCCACAGGCGGGCGGCCACCGACGACGTCGGCGCCCTCCGCCTTCCCGAGATAGCCCGTATCACCGAGCAGGCCGAAGAGGCCGAGCATGCCCATACCCGTGCCCACCTGACAGAGGGCCTCACGCCGGGTCGTCCTGTTGAGCGGGTCCTGGTTCATGATCGCCTCCTTCTGTGGTGTAGAACGGAATTCATTCCGTTTCCCTCGGTAACAATCCGCCATACCGATTCAAAGATCAGCCGCTTCCCAGGTCAACGGAATGAATTCCGTTCTACAGATCGGCAAGTTATCCCGGATCGGTTACTACCGCCCACTCCCCACTCAATCCACGAACAGTAATTCGTTCGACATCAGCAGAACCTGGGCGAGCTGCTCCCATCGCGACAATTGCGATTGACGGGAGTCTCCGGGTTCGGCCACGAATCGGGCCGCGGCCTGGCTCTCGGCCGGGGCAGGGGGGCGGCCGAGGACCGCGCGGAAGAGTGCGGCGACTCGACCTTCGGTCGTCGGGGCGCCCGCGACCTCGGGCAGTGCGGCCAGCGCCCGGGCCTGCTCGACGACGAAGGGGGCATTCATGCTGAACAGGGCTTGCTGCGGCACGGTGGTCCGCGGACGACGCTCGGCAGACTGGTCGGGGCTGGCGAAGTCGAAGGCGCGGAACATCGCGGGGAGGCTCTGGCGGTCCACCATGCCGTAGACGGTGCGCCTCCGGTTACTCGGGTCGCCCGCGACATCCACCGGCCGGCCTCCCATCTTCGAATCCAGCCGGCCCGAGACGAACAGGAGCGTGTCGCGCATCGACTCGAGATCGAGCCGTCGGCGTGGAAACCGCCAGAGGAGCCGGTTCTCGGGGTCGTCCCGCCGGCACTCGGGCCGGTCGGTGCTCGATTGCTGATAGGTGCGCGACAGCACGATCAGCCGGTGCAGGGTCTTGAGCGACCAGCCTTCCTCCTGGAGCCGGGCCGAGAGGTAGTCGAGTAGCTCGGGATGGGTCGGTGGTGTGCTCCGCGTGCCGAAGTCGCTGGGGGTCGCGACCAGGGGCTCGCCGAAGTGGTGCATCCAGACTCGGTTGACGATGACTCGGGCGGTGAGCGGGTTCTCCGGCGCCGTGATGGCGCGCGCCAGGTCGAGCCGCCCGCTGCCGTGGGCGAACGGCCGACGATCGGCGCCGGCGACGATCCTGAGGAACTGGCGCGGTACGCGATCGCCCGGCTGCGACGCGTTGCCCCTCACGAAGATCCGCGGCTCGTAGAGCTCGCCCGCGTCGAAGAGCACCATGGCGCGGGGCCAGGCGTCGGCGGCCTTCACGGTCATCCGGTCGAGCTCGACCAGCTTGCCGCCGAATCCGTCCTTCTCGCCGCGCGACATGTAGTAATAGGTCTGGCTCTCGGGGAAGTAGGCCGGGCCTTCGCGGTCGGCGAGGATCGCGCGAATCTGTGCGATGGCCTCATCGACCGGCGCCGCCGAGATCTTCGGGGCGGACTTCCGCGCTTCCTCGTCGATGCGACGGATCAGCTCGCCGTAGGTCCGGGCGACGTCCGCCTTGGTCTTGAGGGTGGCGCTGGCCAGGGCTTCGGAGACCAGGGGATTCCACTGTCCCGGCCTGGTCCCCTCGGGCCGGGAAGCGCGACGGGCCAGGACGGCGCGGGCTTCGGACGCGAACGTCGCATCGGGCAGGGCCATCAGGTCGTGCCACGGCCCGAAGACGGGGTCGTCCGGCGCGATCGATCCTTGAGATAGCGCCGCCATCGCGCGAGGATTTGCGGTCGGAGATCCTCGGGTGCCAGTGAGAGGAAGAAGATGGCGGTCTCCAGCGGGTCGGGGGGCGTGGTGGCGGCCTTGACCAGGTAGTCGGGAGTCCGCTGCCGCGCGGACTCGGACAGGAGCTTGTACTGGCCTTCGCGGAACTGCGTCAGCTCGCGCCGCTTCGCCTCCGCCTGCTTCTCGAAGGCATTCGGCGCGGGGTGTGCGCCCGGGCGGTCGACCAGCGGGAGTTCGAGCGGCGGCTCGCTGCTGGCGAAGACGCCGTAGAGCGAATAATAGTCGGCCGTGGGGATGGCGTCGTACTTGTGGTCGTGGCACCGCGCGCAGGCGACGGTCAGGCCCAGGAACCCCCGCGTGACCGTGTCGATCCGGTCGTCGATCTGGTCGTGGATGTTGTTGTCGAACGCTTTTCCGAGGGTCAAGAACCCCATCGCGGCCAGCCGCCAGGGCTGGTCCTTGGGCGCGACCGCGTCGGCCGCGAGCTGCTCCTGGACGAACCGATCGAAGCCGACGTCCTCGTTGAACGCTCGGACGACGTAATCGCGATAGGTGTAAGCGAACGGGCGGACCCGGTCGTCGCCGAACATGAGCACGCCGTCCTTGGTATCGGCGTACCGGGCGACGTCGAGCCAGTGCCGTCCCCACCGCTCGCCGTAATGCGGCGAGGCCAGCAGACGATCGACAACCCGGGCGTACGCATCCGGCGACTGGTCCAATTCGAACGCCGCGATCTCCTCGGCGGTCGGCGGCAGGCCGATCAGGTCGTAGGCGACCCGGCGGAGGAGCACGCGGCGGTCCACCGGAGGCGACGGTGTGAGCCCGCTCGCCTCGAGCCTCGCCAGGACGAACGAATCGATCGGGGAGATCGGCCAATCGCGACGATGGACTTCGGGCACCGGCGGTTTTCGGATCGGATGATAGGCCCAATGCTTCGCGGCCGCCTCGAAGTCGATTCCCCCTGGTCTCCTGGAGACGGTGCTCGCGACCGGGACCTCCGCCGATTGAGGCACGGCGGCGCCACCCTTCACCCAATGCTCGATCGAGGCGACCGTCGCGTCGGGGAGCTTCCCCTTGGGGGGCATGCGCAGGGCTTCATCCTGGTATCGGACAGCCTGGACGAGCAGGCTTGCGTCCACATCGCCGGGGACGACCGCCGGACCCATGTCCCCGCCCTTCCGCATCGCATCCAGGCTGTCGAGCCGAAGGCCACCCTTGATCGGCTTCGACTGGGCGGAGTGGCACTTGTAACAATGCTCGACCAGGACGGGCCGCACCTTGGACTCGAAGAAGTCGGCACCGTCCGGGTCGGACTTCCCTTCACCGGCCCATGATGCCACCGGTGTCAGGATGACCATCGCGAAGAAGCCGGCTGTGTTCAAGGTCGCGCGAAACCAGAGTGCCGATCGATCAGGCCTGCCCGGCTTCCCGCCACCCGAGTCTTTCCTGGCATGCATCATTCCGTCCCTCGGAGTTCTGTCAAACATCTCTCCGACATTCGCGCAGATTCGGGGAGGTTATGTCAAGCCATTGCCGCTCTCGCCTGCAAGGATGCAGTGATCACCAAGGTTGCAGACTTGCGTCCAGAAAATGCTTTGGCCATTTCCCCATCACTTTTTCCCCCTTGTCATCTTTTTCTCAATCTTTTCGATCGTCGGCGAATTCGTTCCAAAAATCGTACGTGACATTTGCGTGGCTGTGATGTCTTTGCTAAATGAAAGCGACCGGGTTTCACAGGAGACTCACCGGCCACTATACCAAATGCATCCACCCAGAGATCGGAGGGACCGCCGATGTTGGCGCAAGTCGACCCGTCCTTCGACATCCTTCTGCGACGAGCGAAGGCCGGCGACACCGTCGCCTTGGGCCGCCTGCTCGAATCCTACCGAGCCTATTTGAGGCTGATCGCCGGTTCCTTGCTCCGCACGGCCGCTCGTGCATCGGTGGACATCTCCGACGTCATTCAGGAGACGAACCTGAAGGCCTGCCGAGGCTTTCCCGAGTTTGATGGGAGCGATGAGCCGCAACTCGTCGCCTGGCTGCGGAGGATCCTGGTGAACCTGGTGTTGAATCTTCGCAAGAAGCGGGGAGCCTTGGTCCATCGCCCGGAGTCTCTGGAGGCATTACTCGAACGGGCCAGTGAAGCCGTGCACAAAGCCCTAGCGGCACCCGGGTCCAGCCCCAGCACCCAGGCCTCGCGACGGGAGCAGGCAGTGCTGGTGGCCAACGCCCTGGAGTCGCTGCCGCCGGATTACAAGCAAGTCCTGGTCTTGCGTTACCTGGATAATGTCCCTCACGAGGAGATCGGCAGATTGATGAGCCGCTCCGAACAGGCATCTCGGATGCTGCTGATGCGCGCCGCGAGAGCACTCGAGGAAAGGCTACGGGAACGATCATGAATCGCGATGATGGCCCGAATCGCGAAGTCGACGAGTCCCTGGACCCGCAAGACATTGAGGCGACACTCGTTTACGACGCCTATCTGGCCAGCGTCCAGGCGGGCCATCCCCCCGACCCGAAGCCATTACTGGCCGCTCACCCGGCGCTCGCCGATCGACTGAGGACCCTCATCGCGGTCAACAACGGGATTGCCGCTGTCGCGGGTGACCTCATCCCCGACTTTACGGACTATCGAGTCGTCCGCGAGATTGCCCGAGGCGGCATGGGAATCATCTACGAGGCCGACCAGATCTCGCAAGGCCGGCGCGTCGCCATCAAGGTCTTGATGGCGGCCGCGGCCCTGGACCCTCAACAACTCAAGCGATTCCTCCAGGTCGAGATCCCCGCGGCCAAACTCCTACGTCATCCCCACATCGTGCCGATCATCGACGTCGGCTGTGAGCGTGGCGTCTATTACTATGCGATGCAGTTCATCGACGGCCAGAACCTGGCGCAACGGATCAAGGTCCTCCCTTGTTTTGATTGCGTGGAGGCTTCGGTCAGGTCGGACGTTGCTCAGGGTGACACCGAGGTTTCGTCTCGTCGTTCGTTCAACAACGGACGCATCGGATTTGTTCCGGACGGTGGCGAGATGGAGTCTTCAAGCGGCCGAGGCCCTGGACTACTCTCATGGCCAAGGAGTGGTGCATCGCGATATCAAGCCCTCGAACCTGCTGCTCGACAACCGGAGCAACGTGTGGATCACCGATTTTGGCCTGGCTCAAATCCAGGGTGCGGCCCACCTGACGACGACCGGAGACCTGACGGGAACCCCCCGTTACATGAGCCCCGAGCAGGTCCAGGCCAGGCGGCTGGTCGTGGATCATCGGACTGATATTTACTCTTTGGGCGCGACTCTCTATGAGCTGCTGACATTACGGCCCGCCTTCGAGGGCGACAGTCCGCAAGACGTGATGCGCCAGGTCATTCAGGAAGAACCAAAGGCCCCGCGACGGATTAACCTGAACATCCCGCGCGACCTAGAAACGATCGTCTTGAAGTCGATGGCCAAGGAGCGTGACGATCGCTACGACACCGCACAGGAATTGGCCGATGACTTGCGGCGTTTTCTGGAGCGCAGACCGATCCGGGCTCAAAGACCCAGCCCCCTGGATCTAGCATCGCGATGGGCGCGCCAACATCGCAACGCCGTCGCGACAGCGATCGCGCTCCTGCTAACAGCGGTGGTTGGACTGTCCGTTGGTGTCGTCTCGATTGCGCGAGCCGAAAAACGTGCGGTCGGAGCCGAAGCTCTGGCCGTTTCAGCCGAGGCTCGGGCCGAAGAACACGCACGTTCGAGCCAATACGAATCGTTCTTGCAGCAAATCCTCCGCCTCCGACTGACATCCCACTCCAGCGGGTGGTCAGACGATGCTTGGGATCTCATCCGCGAAGCCGCGAAACTTCATCCCCACGATCGCGGTCCATTCCAGGCTCAAGCCGCTGCCACTCTAATGGACTTGGATGCCCATTTGGTCAAGGATTTCGCGGCCCCAGCGACCTCATTGTCCTTCGATCCCACAGGCCAGCGGTTGTGGATGGGCGGGTTGGGGCAGGAACTGAGATTTTGGGACTCTCACGATCAAGGTACTGAAACTCGGGGGCCCGCGTTGGAGGGTCCAATCGCCTTTCGCGCCGACGGGACCCCGCTGCAACTGGGGATGACCAGGGACGCGAAAAGGGGCCTGACCTCCCTCCAGCTCTGGGATGCCGCCAGGCAGTCGGCCAAGCTTATCACCTTACCCGATAGTGCAGCGAATATCGTTGCTCATGCCATCTCGCTCGACGGAAGATTCATCGGCGCGGTGATCGAGTCGGCCAAGGATGAGCGATCCCTCCTGGTCTGGGAGACGGCGACGGGCCGTTTGCTTCCCAGGATCAGGATTCAGGCTGCGGGCCTGGCCTTCTCGCCCGACGCGAGCCTCGTCGCCGCCTGGGACGAAGCCGGGAAGATCGGTCTCTGGTCGCTGCCTGAGACCGCCCCGGTGGCCATTCTCCAATCGGGCGTCACTCCCATCCGGAGCACCGCTTTCGGCCTTGCTCGCGGCCTTGCAGCCCCGGAAACGGCGGCGGAACGCTGGTTGTTGGCCGCCGGGGACGCTGGTGGCACGGTGACCGTTTGGGACCTCAAAAATCAGGTCCCGATGAATTTCTACCGTGGCTCCCTGTATGAGATATACGCAGTGGCTTTCAGCCCCGACGGGACGACTCTGGCCTCGGCCGGTCGGTATCACGCAAGGCTCTGGGATGTCGCCACCGGGCACTTGCTGCTCAGCCTGAAAAGCAGGAACACCATGGCCGCCCTGGCGTTCTCTCCGAACGGAACGAGGCTGGCCGTCGGCAGTCAGGACGCCCACGGCCACGCAGGAATGGTTGACATCTACGATCTGGAAGCAACACGTGGCATTCGGACCGTCCGCGGGCTGCGCGGGCCGGTCCCTAAGACGATCTTCTCTCCCGACGGCCGGCTCATCGCGGGCCTCTCACAAGATTGGGAAGTTGCGATTTGGGATCGGGCCTCCGGCCAACTTCGCATCACCCTGGACGTGCCCCAGGGCCAGTCCGCCGACAACTCCGGCCTGGCCTTCAGCCCCGACGGGCGGCGCTTCGCCTTCTCGGCCGGCCATCAGGCGAAGCTGTGGGACCTCGAGACGCGTCAGGAGTTGGGTGCCTGGACGCTTCCTGAGGGCCTGGTGGATTCGATCGCCTTTCCCGGGGCGAATCGGCTATTTCTCCTGCGCGTGGAGACCCAAGATGAGAGGGCTGTCCCGGATAGTCAACACGATCCCAAAGAGTTTCCTCGCGTCCTTCGGCTGCGCATGCTGTTGGGAGACAGGCCGACAGAGCCAATCCAAGTGATCACGGATTTCAACTGGCGCGTTCATGACGCGGCGGCCAGCCCTGATGGGAAATACTTCGTGGTCGATGGGGCCAGCGGTCCCGATGGCAGTACGCGCTCGGCTAATACCTACGATGCCACCACCGGGGCGAAGCTGTGGTCCTTCCCGTTGCGGAAGCCTCCCAACATCGGGGCATGGTTCGTGTTCGACCCGACAGGAAAAGTACTCAGCCTCAATGATCACGACCATGACCACTCAATTTTGCTGGAGATGCCAACCCGCGCGGAAATTGGCAGCCTCGATGCGTGCCCCAGAAGCCTAGGTCCTGGTGCGGCGATCTGGTTGGAAGACACAATAGGCAAGACGGATCAAACCCATATCTATAGCATTCATGACCGGAAACGAAAATCTCCCATTCTCCAGATCGCCGTCAATTCCTATTCGAATTCCTTACCGACGCCATTCAGCCCAGACGGCCGACAGTTGATCTGGGGAAACAACGAAGGCAGCGTCTCGATTTGCGAACTGGATGAGGTCCGAAGACGCCTGGCGGAGGTCGATCTCGGCTGGTGAACCTCACCCACACCGAAAACGCAATCACCGCGATCGTATGCTATTCTCGCCTCGGGCAACCCAACGTATCATCCATATCAAAAATTCCCGCCAGACGTGTGACAAATGAGACTGATAGTTGTCTTATTTCGGGGTGGCAAGTCCGGCCTCATGACTTGATGGGCCTCCGAGCATTGTTGGTTTCGGCTCCTGGCTCATCGACCTGGCGAACTTCGACTCCTGCGACGGCCCGCCGACATTCCTCAAGAACTCCAATGCCCAGCAAGTTTTCTCGCTACTGGGGATCCGAGAGTCTGAGAACTCATTTGGGCATATGAGGTATCGATCGAGAAACCCTCCGATTTCTGTCCGATCTCGGGACGTACGCGTGAATATTTCCATGGAGGCGACTTACAGACCTAGCTCCACGGAGTAGTCTCGAGTCGCAGTGTACGCGACGCTACAGCAGTACCCGAACGATCGAACAATTCCCTTGGTGGGACGTCCCGCTGAGCTCATTCATTTGTCCCTCGCACCAGGAGCCAAAGTCCATGCTCAAGAACACGAAGTCTTGGAGCACACCGGCACATCGGAAATCGGTCCATGCGGCTGTCTTCCTTTTGTGCTTCACGACTGCGGGGTTGGCCCGAGCCGACTTCGTGGCGAATTTCGATTCCCTCCCGGCCGCGGGCCTGCCCAGCGGCCTGTCCGGTGCGCCGGTCACGAATTACCTCGCGACTTTCGGGATCACCCTGTCCGATGTCACCCCGGGTACGGCGCTCACAGTCTATGACTCCCGAGACGTTGGCGGCGTTGTAATTCCTCCCTCGCCCTTCAACTTCATCGCGCAGGCTGGCTCGGACGACCCCATCTCTTATACTCTGAATTTCGCGCTCTCGCAGGATCACTTCTCGATGACCCGGGTTGGCCTTCATCCGATCACGGGCTTAGCCCTTCCCGAGTGGCATGCCTATGCCTATGACGCCTCGGGGAACCTCTTGGGAACGGTCGGAGAGAGTGCTTTTGGCATCTACTCCGACATTCCCGCCGAGACGTTCACACTCGATGGTCCGAACATCAGGAGCGTGCGGATCGATTCCAACAACGGTCATTTCGCGGCATTCGGTTCCGTCCTCCTCGATGATTTCACACTGACGTCGGTTCCCGAGCCAAGCAGTACGACCTTGATGGCCCTAGGCCTAGCCGGGCTCGCCGTGCATGCCGGATGGCGGGGACGGGAAAAGCTGAAGAAGTGGGGCCTGAACGAAAATCTGAAACTGTAGGTGAGGGGAGGCGTGGGCCTACTACCTCGCAGAAGATGAGAAAAGAGGACGTAGCTAGATTACCGATCTAGCCGCGTCCCCGTTTCTGCTCGTCCTCGTTTCTGCTCCCACTCGTAAAGTTCCACTCGCGTTCGGCAACTGCCGAGAAAGACAATTTCATGAGAGTGTTTTCTTCGGTTCTGGCCGCACTCGCGTTGTTCGCGACGAGCACGGCTACGCCTACCCCTGCAAGGGCGGACATCGTTTACACATGGCACGAGGATGACGCGCTCGCGATCACCGGCTACATGACGGTCAGGCAGTCGGCTCAAGCGGCCGGAATGATCACATTGAGTGATTTTATTGGATTTGCATTCAATACTCCCTACGGCTCCTTCTCGCTCTCCGAGTTTGTACCCTCGGAATTCGATTACAACCTCCCTATCAGTCCGTTGGACGCCGGTTTCACCGCCCCGCCGCCAGGCCCGCAGCGCTTCGGTGCCGCTGACAACTCCATCCCTGTCGCTTTGGTGTTCACGGTGGACGCCCAATGGTTTGTACCCAATGGCGAGGCTAGCTTCGTGGGCCATAATGCCGCGGATACACTCGTAGGCGCCGGTCACTGGTCCATCCGCGGCGCAAACAGTGTACCCGAACCCCCGACGTTATCCCTCGCATTATTATCAATGGCCAGTGCGGGCGCATGGTGGCACTGTCGGGTACGCCTGAGCCGCAGACGCAAGAAGTGGAGTCGGTTCCGTCTTTCGACGGTGAACTGAACTGACGGGGCAGGAAAAGGGGAAGGGGCGGAAAGGGCCGGGTCGCCCCTGGAAAGCCGGTGTCAGCCGTCATGCCGCCTGGATGGCGGCATGACGGCTGCTCAGAAAATAGAAGCAAAGCGTTCGTCTAAGTGCGACCTGGAGCATTTTCATGGGTTCGGGTGCCGCCAGAATGGCCGCATGACGGGTGACACCGGATTTCCAACAGCCGGCTTGGTGCGAGCCGCACTACGCGCGGCACCAGTGCTCGCCGCCAGCCTGGGATGAGGACCTTGACGGCCTCGTCCTCCACGGCGGCGAGGTTTGCCACGGGGGTCCTCAATTCGACGCGACCCTGCTCCTTCGACTCACGCCGGCCCATGAGAGACCGACATGACCATCTGCGTCCCAGTCTCGTTCCCTCTCGTTTCCTTTCGTTCGCTCCAGGCGCTCATCCCGACATGTACCCGCATGTGGTCCCGGCACCGCCCGCCCGGTCACTCAGGGCTTCTCCCGCTTGAGGACGATCACCATCACCGGGGCATCTGCTTCGGGCTCGAGCGACTTGGGTCGTTCGGTCTCGCCGGCCATCGAAGCGACGATGGTCAGCTTGTCGCCGTCGAGTTTGTAAACACCCAACTGCTTCTTGCCCTTGTCGTTCCCCGTCTTGATGTCGAAATCGATCGTCTTGGGCGTCTTGGAGCTGTCGAGCTTGTAGCCACCCTCCTCGGATTGCCCTACGGCGGTGTTCTTGTACTCCTTGCCATTGAAATCGAACTTGAACGTCTCGGTCAATTCATCCGGCGCGGAAATCCCGCCTTGCTTAAGCGAGACGGCCACCCACTTCCCCTTGAGGGCCTCGGCGTCGTCCTTCTTCGTATCGTCGACTCCGAGGAACCCGATCGACGCCAGGAGCAAAACTGCATTCGTCACGTTCATGTCAACACTCCTCTGGAAAAAGGGCAATCTGGAAGATCCCGCGCGATGTGGGCAACAGAGGCATCCGGGCTCGACGCTCGGCGGCCCCGCCCGGGACATCGCCAGCGCCCTGGATTTTGCCACGGCCGAGCCTCTCGAGGGAAGCCTTCCCATCGGGCTGGATTCGCTCGCAGGCCAGGTTTCGCGTTTCTCGCGACGACTCGGAAACTTCGATCCTCACCGGGGCTCGTGCGACGACGATTCGATGCGGGACGACTCATTGCATCGATTCGAGCGTCTCCACATCCCGGACGGTGATCAATCGAGTGCCGAGGTCCTGGTTGTAGTGGGTGACCCCGAGGATGCCAACCCTGCGGGTTTCGAGCGAATCGACGTCGATGCCGGGCGGGATGTCGAGGTAGGCGAGCGTCGAGCCGTTCGAGCCGATCAGGGCGTGGAGCTTCCGGCCCTCGACGACGCGCGATGACGGCTGGATGAAGCCGATCGCGTTGTAAGTGTGGGTAGGCGATCCGTCGATCGCGGCCAGCCGCTTCTGGATCCCGGCGACCTGGACGTTGCGCCGACGGCTTTCGGCCAGGGTCTTCTGGATCGTTCGAGCGGCCTTCGCGGCCTGCTCGTGCCGAGTAATCCTCGCCAGGCGGTCGCGGAGGGCCTCTTCCACGGCCCGGTTCTCGCCAGCACGCTTCAGGATGGATTGGTAGCCCGCTCGGACGTTATCGAATCGCCACTGGTCGATCGGCTGGCCGGCGAGGATCGCGCGGTGCATCGCGTCGATGCGACGGATCTCGGCCGCGACGTCGGCCGGTACGCCGTTCGATAAATCCTGGTCGACGCGCGCGCGGTCGTCCTGGGCGACGAGGTAGGCCGTCAATTGCTCGGCAGCCGGGGGGACCGGCGGGCTCGCCGCCCTGATCCCGTCGGTGCGGACGTAGCAGCGCGATCCTTCGGGGGGCACGATCGCCAACCAGAGCGTGGCCTTGTCGCCTCGCCCGACCGACAATGGCGGGCGGTTGACCAGCCGGACCACCGCCCCGCTCGGGAGTCGATACCACGGCGGCCCCGGGAGTCTGGCCTGGAGTCGGCCCGAACGGACCACGACCTGGGCCCCGACGACACGGGCGACCGCGGGCAAGCCGGCTCCTGACGCGGACGGTCCGCGCATGAGGTCGGCCGCGCCGGGCTGATCGCCGAGGTTGAGGGCGGTTCGCGGCACCCATCCGATCGCCATCGGCGGCGGGTCGATGGCGGTCCATCCCCCCGAGAGTGTCTCCCGCACGCGCACTCGATCGCCCGGTTTCAGCGCGTCCATCAGATAGGCCCGCTCATCCGCCCGGTCGAAGACCTCGAGAGACTCGGCCGTCACGGTCATCGCCGCCGAGGAAGGAGAAGGATGTGCGGGGTCCGCCTGGCCCGGTTCCGCCAGCCCGATCCCCGTGAGGACGATGAGTCGCAGGACGATCGCGACCATGCTCGACACATTCTCCATCCTGGATCATGCCGGCGCACGTCGCCCAGGGCCTGATTGTCCGCCCGAATTGAGCCTTCCCGAGAATCGAGCCGGTCCCACGGCTCCCGATCGAGGAAATGTTGTCGCTAGATATCTCGTATCGCCTTCGCCGTCAAGGTCTACGGCCTTTTCTTTTCATTTGAATCACAGTAGAATAGGATTTTTCTCGTTGCCACGAGAAGACCGTTGTCACGCCTCAAGTTGAAGCGCAGTTTGAAGTTGCAGGACAGACCCCGGTGATTCGGCCGCGACCGATTGCGTCGAGGTCGCCGCGTCTGGCTCTCCCAGGGAGTGATTCGAAGGATGTATGCCATTATCGAAGACGGAAGCCATCAGTTCCGGGTGAGCGAGGGCGATCGCATCCGGGTCGATCGGCGTGATGGGAAGGCCGGTGACGAGCTGGTCTTCGCCAAGGTGCTCCTGATCGCAGGCGGCGATGGCGATGCAACCATCGGTGCGCCCGTGATCGAAGGCGCCCAGGTGGTCGCCAAGATCATCAATCAGTTCAAGGCCAAGAAGATCATCATCCAGAAGTTTCGCCGCCGGAAGAACATGCGCCGTCGCAACGGCCACCGGCAGCCTTACACGATGGTTCAGATCACCACCGTCGGTCTGCCTCAATGAGCTAGTTGGCGTCCGAGCTTGAAACTACCCGATTTATCTGAACCGTACCATCTTGCCGAGATTTTCGGCATTGGTGCGGTTTTTCTATTTTATTACTTGGTAAGATGGGCTGACGAAATGGAGCCACCATCAGACGCGGCCGGTCGCTAGGGATTCCACCCAGCATGCTCCGGGCGGCTATACGGCTTCCCCTGCGAAACCTTCATATTCGCGCGACTTGATCGGCGAAAATCCGTCCCCGCCGCTCGGGGGCTCCCGGCCGTGCGTTAGACTGGACCTATGTATTGACGACACAGCAAGGCACGGCAGCGACCTTGGCCAATTCTGGCAAGAATCTCCGAGCGATCCCGACCGGGATTGCGGATTCCTCCCGGACTCGCAAGATCTCTGACCGTGGCGCCGATAACCGGTGTGAGGCGCAAAATTTTCTGGACGGCAGTACACCTATGGACTTCTGAATACAAATCGGATAGAACCCGGATGCTGATGGGAATCCGGGGGCTAGACCGAGATTAGGCCGAGACGAGACGTGGAGGCGGCAATGGCGACGGTCGGCGAACGGGTGATGAGCGTGTCGGGTTCCGAGGGTCTTCAGGCCACGAGGAAGGCGAGCCGGGAGCGTTCGCGCGGTCGGGCCGGGATGCATGTCCCGCGCGTGTTCAGTACGGAAGGATCGAGCCCGTATGACCAGGTCGAGTGGGACTTGCGGACGGCGGCGATCAAGGACGAGCGCGGGCGGGTGATCTTCGAGCAGGTTGACTGCGAGATCCCGCGGGCCTGGAGCCAACTCGCGACCAATGTCGTCTCGAGCAAGTACTTCTACGGCGACGTGACCAGCGGCAACGGCAGCCCCGCAGATGGGAAGCGCGAGTATTCGGTCCGCCAACTGGTCGACCGCGTCACGCGAACGATCGCCGACTGGGGCAAGGAAGACGGCTACTTTGCCACCGCCGAGGACGCCGAACGGTTCTATGACGAGCTGACGGCCCTCTGCTTGAATCAATACGGGTCGTTCAACTCGCCGGTCTGGTTCAATGTTGGCCTGTTCCACGTCTACGGGATCGGCGGCCCGGCCAACAATTATCGGTGGGACGAGGAGACCCGCTCGATTACCAGGGCGGAGAGTGCCTACCAGTTCCCCCAAGCCTCGGCCTGCTTCATCCAGAGCGTCAGCGACGATATGGAAGGGATCATGCGGCTCGCCAAGAGCGAGGCCATGCTCTTCAAGTTCGGCTCCGGGACCGGCACCGACCTGTCGACCCTCCGCTCCAGCCAGGAGAAGCTCTCCGGCGGCGGCAAGCCGTCGGGTCCCGTCAGCTTCATGCGGGTCTATGATGCGATCGCCTCCGTGGTGAAGTCGGGGGGTAAGACGCGGAGGGCTGCCAAGATGCAGACCCTCAAGTGCTGGCACCCCGACATCCTCGAGTTCATCGAGTGCAAGATCAACGAGGAGAAGAAGGCCCAGGCGCTGCATCGGCGCCGGCTACGAGGCCAATTTCAACGGCGCCGCCTACAGCTCGGTGATGTTCCAGAACGCCAACCTCTCGGTCCGATGCACCGACGCGTTCCTCCGCGCCGCCGAGGCCGACCAGGACTGGACCACCCGCGCCGTCACCACCGGCCGGCCCATGCAGACCTACAAGGCCAAGATGCTCCTCGACAAGATCGCCGAGGGCACCTGGCTCTGCGGCGACCCCGGCATGCAGTACGAGGACACCATCCAGCGCTGGCACACCTGCCCGAACACGGCACCCATCAATTCATCCAATCCTTGCTCGGAATACATGTTCATCGATGACAGTGCCTGTAATCTGGCATCGATCAACCTGATGAAATTCCTCCGTCCCGACGGGGGCTTCGACGTCGAAGGATTCCGGGCGGCGGCTCGGATCTTCATCACGGCGCAGGAGATCCTGGTTGACCACGCGAGCTACCCGACGGACCTGATCGCCGCGAACAGCCACAAGTTCCGGCCGCTCGGGCTGGGGTATGCCAACCTCGGCAGCCTGCTGATGGCCTCCGGGCTGCCTTACGACTCGCAGCAAGGCCGGGCGCAGGCCGCGGCGATCACGGCGATCATGCACGGCCAGGCGTACCTGACCAGTGCCGAGCACGCGGCCAACCTGGGGGCCTTCGATGGCTTCGCGCTCAACCGCGAGCCGATGCTCCACGTCATGGAGATGCACCGCGATGCAGCCGAGGCGATCGATCCGTCGGCACCGGCCGAGCTGCTCGACGCGGCGCGATCCGTCTGGGCCGAGTGCCTCGACATGGGCCGCGAGCACGGCTATCGCAATAGCCAGGTCACGGTCCTGGCTCCCACCGGCACGATTGCATTCATGATGGACTGCGACACGACGGGCATCGAGCCGGATATCGCCTTGGTGAAGTACAAGCAACTGGCCGGCGGCGGGATGTTGAAGATCGTCAACCGGACGGTGCCGATGGCGCTGAGCAAGCTGGGTTATGACGAGCCGGAGATCCGGGGGATCCTCGACTTCGTCGACGCACACGATACCATCGAAGGTGCGCCGGGATTGAAGGACGAGCACCTGCCGGTCTTCGATTGCGCGTTCGGGCCGCCGCAAGGGGGTCGGAGCATCCACTTCCGCGGCCACTTGCGGATGATGTCTTCCGTGCAGCCGTTCATCTCGGGTGCGATCTCAAAGACGTGCAACGTGCCGGCCGAGGCGACGGTCGAGGACGTCCTCGGGGCCTACCTCGAGGGCTGGAAGCTGGGGCTCAAGGCGCTGGCGATCTACCGAGACGGGTCCAAGGGGAGTCAGCCCGTGAGTACCAAGTCGGAGACGTCGAAGGAGGCCGAGGCGACCGCGGCCGCGCTGATCGCCACGACCGCGGCATCACCGGAGCCTTCGACGAAGGCCCACGCACCGGCATCGAGCCACCCCGAGCCACGTCCGGCTCCTGCTCCAGCTCCTGCCGCGTCCCCGTCGAATCAACCGCGCCGAGAGCGGCTGCCGCACACCCGGCGAAGCCTCACCCACAAGTTCGACATCCAGGGCCACGAGGGTTACATCAACGTCGGCTTCTACCCCGACGGCCGGCCCGGCGAGTTGTTCATCACCATGGCCAAGGAAGGCTCGACGATCGGCGGCTTGATGGACGTCCTGGGCACGTCGATCTCGATCGGGCTCCAGTACGGTGTGCCGCTCGAGGTCTTCGTCAACAAGTTCGCCCACAGCCGTTTCGAGCCGGCCGGGTTCACCAAGAACCCGGATATCCCGATCGCCAAGAGCATCGCCGACTACATCTTCCGGTGGCTGGGCATGGAGTTCATCGCCGGATATCGCGAAGCGAACGCGCCGAATCGGGGGACGCCGGAAGCCGACACCTCCGATTCGACTCCGAAGATGCCGATGCTCAAGGTCAACGGCCATCGGACCGCGACCATCGCCGACCTCGAGCATGCCGAGGCCGTGATGGGCACGCATCAGCCGCATCCGACCGAGGCCGCCCTCTCCAGCCACGCCCTGAGCGTCGACGAGGGCCTCGGCGAGCAGGATCGCCAGTTCGCCCACTTCCAGAGCGACGCACCGGCCTGCGACAACTGCGGCGCCCTGACCGTCCGCTGCGGCACCTGCTATCGATGCTTCAACTGCGGCAATAGCATGGGATGCTCCTGAGAGTCGAAGCTCCGTCGAAATCATGAGACAACAAGACGGGTTGCACGGCCTCCTCGAGGGGGCTGTGCAACCCGTCTCGCTTATCGGCGGGTGTTTTTCGTCGGCGTCCCTGAATGTTGGGCGATTGACGACGAATGGTTTAGTGATCGCCGGGCTGATGCGCCTCCGTTGCCATGATCGCTCCTCGTCGGGCCGATCGGTCGCCCGACAGGATCCGACGAGAAAGGAACCGGATGCTCTCCATACGCGACCTCGTGAAGATCTATCCAGGCCCGGTCGCGGCGCTGGTCGGGGTCGACCTGGACGTACGCAACGGGATGTTCGGCCTGCTGGGCCCGAATGGTGCCGGCAAGACGACCCTGATGCGCATCCTCGCCGGGATGCTCGAGCCGACCTCGGGGACGGCGACGCTCGACGGCGAATCGATGCTCGACCGGCCCGAGCCGATCCGCGAGCGGCTGGGGTATCTCCCACAGGAGTTCGGTTTCTTCCCCCACCTCACGGGCGAGCGGATGCTCCGTTACTTGCTCCGCCTCAAGGGGATCAAGTCGCCGAGGGGCGAGAAGGCCCTTTGCGGCGAGCTGCTCGACCGCGTCGCCCTCTCGTTCGCGGCGAAGCGGAAGGTGAAGACGTACTCGGGAGGCATGCGACAGCGATTGGGGATCGCGCAGGCCATCGCCGGCGACCCGCGGCTCGTCATCGTCGACGAGCCGACGGCCGGGCTCGATCCCGAGGAACGGCTGCGGTTCTATCGGCTGCTCTCGGAGCTCGCCGCCGATCGTATCGTGGTCCTGTCCACGCATATCGTCGAGGACGTGGCCATGCTTTGCCCCCGGTTCGCCGTGATCCGGCACGGCCGATTGATCGCCGACACGACGCCCGGCCTGGCCCGAAGCGCGATCGACGGGGCGATCTACGAGGGCACGATCTCGGCCGAGGAATACGACCGGCTGCTCGCCGACTCCGAGCGATGTGTGGCGCAAGCCTATCTCGTCGAAGGCCGCAATCGCGTGAGGGTCTATCAGCCCGAAGGAGACCCGCCCCCCGGATTCGTGCCGGTCGCTCCGACGCTCGAGGACGCCTACCTGGTCCTGATCAAGACCGGCGGCCTCCTCGGGATCGAAGTGCCTGTTCTCGGCGAGGTAGTCGCGTCGTCCCTCTCGAACGATGGCATCATGACCGGGGCGACGTCCGCCGAGGGGGGCCTCCGATGATCCACTCGATGGGTTCCGGCCTGCGACGGTTCGGCACGGTGCTGTTCCGCGACCTCGCCCACAACGCACGTCGTCCGCTGTTCATCATCTGGGGATTGATCCTGATCCTGATCGCCTGGGGGCTCTCGAGCGGGATCCTGATGATCCAGTCGGGCGACGCGACCGTCGGGGGGACCAAGGCCCACGTCACGTCCGAGTTCGCGGCCGCGCAACAGCTCGCGATCCTGACGCTGCTCTTCTATACATTCTTCCTGGCCGTCGCGGCGGGGATGCCGATCATCCAGGACGATGAATGGCGACTGGGCGAGCTGATCCATGCGACCCCCCTTCGCCCCCACGAATACATCTGGGCCAAGTTTGCGGCCGTCATCGTCGGCTGTCTCATCATCCTGGTCCTCCACCTGACCGCCATGATGGCCTGCCAGCATCTGATCCCCAACGCCAATTCCAGCGAGGTCCGCGGTCCGTTCCAGGTCCTGAACTACTTCAAGCCGGCGCTGGTGTTCTCCCTGCCGATGCTCCTGTCTTGCGCCGGCGTCTCGTTCCTCGTCGGCGAGTGGATGCGAAGGCCGGTGCTGGTGTTCCTCCTGCCGGTCGCGATCCTGATCTTCGTCGGGTTCTTCCTCTGGGAGTGGTCGCCGAGCTGGCTCGATCCCCGGATCGATCGGGCGCTCATGCTGATCGATCCGTCGGGATGGCGATGGCTGAACGAGACGTGGCTCAAGGTCGATCGCGGGGTCGCGTTCTACAATACCTCGACGATTCCCCTGGATGCGGGATTCGTGGCCAGCCGCGTGGCGATGGTCTTGATCGGCCTCGGCTCGGTGGCGCTCGCCGGCCGACACTTCGCCGCGACCGTACGCGGCGAAGTGTCTCGCACAGCGAGGCGGGCGGCGGAGCTCATGCGGAGCGAGCTCGAGGCCGGCAAGGCGGCATCCGCACCAGAACGGTCCCGGGCGTCGGTCGCCATCCCGGGCCCACTGGCCTCGCTGGGCATGACGATGGGCCGCCCGGGTCTGCTCCGCGGGGCCTGGCATGTGGCCCGGAGCGAGCTGGCCGAGCTGCGCTCCAGCCCCGGGCTGTACCTGTTCATCCCGTTGCTGTTGCTCCTGGCCCTGGGGCCGGCGCTGATCGAGGTCGGTCCCTTCGAGACGTTTCTCCTCGTCACGCCCTCGGGATATGCCGTCCGATCGATGAGGACGCTCGTCACGACGCTCTGCTTTCTCCTGCTGTTCTACACGGTCGAGTCGCTCGAGCGGGAGCGATCGACCCGGCTGGCGGCCATCGCCCTCGCCACCCCGATCCGGACGGGATCGATCCTGCTCGGCAAGCTGGTCGCCATGGGGGCCGTCGCCCTGGTGACCTTCATGACCATCGCGATGTCCGGTGTCATCGCGATCTTGATCCAGGGCGAGGTCCCTCTCGACATGCGCCCGTTCCTGGTGTACTGGGGCGCGCTGATCGTGCCGACGACCCTGGTGTGGATCGCGTTCGTCATGGTCGTCCATGCGCTCACGCAGAACCGCTACGCGACTTACGCAGTGGCACTTGGCGTGCTCATGTTCACGGGATACCGCTACTTGACCGATCAGATCAACTGGGTCGGCAACTGGCCGATGTGGGGGGCGGTCCAGGCCAGCGACATCAGCGTGATGGAGCTCGATCGCCGGGCCTTCATCCTGAGCCGCGTCGCGGCCTTGGGCCTCTTGGTCTTCTTCGCCGTCCTGACCATTCGCTTCTACCGTCGACGCGAGCCGGACGCCACGCGGATTCTCCATCGGCTGAGCCCGCGGCCGTTGTCTCGCACGGCGGTCCGGCTGGCGCCTTGGGCACTCGTCCCGCTGATCGCCTTGATCTGGCTGGCCCTCGAGGTGAGCTGGGGACACCAGGGCGGCGCCGCCAAGAAACGCGAGAAGGATTACTGGCGGAAGAACCTGGCGACCTATCTCGATGCGAGGGTCCCCGACCTGAGTCACGTCACGCTCCATCTCGACCTGTTCCCCGACCGGGGGCGCTACCACGCCTCGGGGACCTTCGATCTCGTCAACACGGAGGACAGGCCACTCCGCGAGGTCCTGCTGACCGGGGGGCCGCACTGGGAGAAACTGGCCTGGACCCTCGACGACCGGCCGCACAAGCCCAACGACCGCGCGAACCTCTTCGTCTTCACGCCGCCGGGAGGGTCGCTCGCGCGGGGACAGTGCATGCGGATCGGATTCGAACATGAGGGTACCTATCCCCGAGGTATCAGCAGGAAGGGGGGCGGATCGCCGGAGTTCATCCTCCCGTCGGGCGTCGTCCTGACCAGCTTCCGCCCCACCGTCGTCCCCTTGCTCGGGTTCCATGAAACGATCGGCATCGACGAGGACAACCGGCACGATTCTCGCGAATATCCCGACGACTTCTTCGAGGGCCGTACGGACACCGGATTCGGCAGCCGCGCACCCTTCACGACGCGGATCACGATCACCGGGCCGTCCGATTTCACCCTCAATTCCGTGGGCATCCAGACCGAGGACTCGGTGAAGGACGGCCGACGGACCGCGGTCTGGGAGAGCGACCATCCGGTGAGCTTCTTCAACGTGATCGCGGGCCGTTGGGCCGTCGAGCGCGGCGAGGGGACGGCCGTGTACTACCATCCCGGCCATCGGTACAACATCGCCGACATGCGCGAGGCGCTCGACGCGGCCCGACGCCATTACTCGCAGTGGTTCTATCCCTATCCCTGGCGCGAATTGAAGCTGAGCGAGTTCGCCAACCTGGCGTCCTACGCGCAGGGCTTTCCCACGAATATCACGTTCTCGGAAGGGATCGGCTTCCTCGCCTATAGTACGCCAGGGATCCACACGGCCTTCGAGATCACCGCGCATGAGGCGGCTCACCAGTGGTGGGGCAGCATCGTGACGCCGGGGAAGGGGCCAGGCGCCAATATTGTGTCGGAAGGTACCTCGCACTTCTCGACGATCCTGCTGATCGAGCAGGTCAAGGGCCTCAACGCCCGGATCGACTTCTGCAAGCGGATCGAGGCGGACTACGGGCGGGCGCGGCAGGTCGATTCCGAGCGGCCCCTGGTCAAGATTGACGGCACGCGGCCCGGTGACGGGACGGTCACCTACGACAAGGGGGGCTGGGTCTTCTGGATGCTGTTGAACTACATGGGCCGCGACCGCGCCCTGGCCGGCATCCAGTCGTTCATGAAGACCTATCACGGCAACCCCGACCACCCGGTGCTCCAGGACTACGTGGCCGCGATGCGCCCGTTCGCCCCGGACCCGTCGGCTTACGACGCCTTCGCCCGCCAGTGGTTCTTCGAAGTCGTCTTGCCCGAATACCAGCTCACGGAGCCGCGGAAGACCGCCAGGGGATCGGCCTGGGACGTGAGCGTCCGGATCCAGAATGTCGGCTCCGGCACGATGCCCGTCGAGGTGGCCGCCACGCGAGGCGATCGGTTCGCCAAGGACGGGTCTCCCTCGCCCGACTACCGAGAGGCCCGCACGACGATCACTCTCGGCAAGGGTGAGACGGGCAACCCGAATCTGTCATGCGACTTCGAGCCCGACCGGATCATCGCCGACCCCGACGCCAAGGTCTTGCAGCTCCGTCGGAAGAGCGCGGTGACCAGGTTCTAGAATGCAAATGTAGCTCGTCCCCGTTTCAGACCCCTCCCGGGGGAGGCGCCTGCCTCACAAGTCGCCAATGTCCTCACGATCCTCGACCTCATCCTCGAGGCCGATCAGTTGATCGAGATCATAGGGAGCCGGGTAGAGCATTCCCCCGGGACGAACCGGCTCACATGGAGTGAACCGGGGCGCCCGGGGGACGTCGGATCGAGGCGACGATCCTCAGCTCGTATGCTTCTTCACGACGGAGTTGCCCTCGCTGAGGGCGAGCGACGCGATGCTGACAGCCACGTCATCGATCACCTCGGAATCGCCGGAGGTGCCGAATTCCCCGCTGACCGGGCCCGTTCCGTGGTGGATGACCGAGGGCGAGAACGATACGACATTGAGCACCAGGTAGGCGGTGTTCTTGGCGTACGTGCCGTTGCCGCTGTAGGTGAGCAGGTAGACATGAGCCCCAGTCGTCGTGGGGGTGGTCGTCAAGGTGGCTTGTCCGCCCGAGAGGGGGACCGAGCCCAGGTCGGTGTTGTACGAGATGTCGTAGAAATCCACCGAGCCGCCCGGCGTGCCCTTGGAGCCCGACACCGCGGCCGTCAAGCTAAAGGGCTGGTTGACGGTCGGCATGCCGACCGACGAACTCGCCGCGACGGTCGTGGCAGCGAGGTTGGGCGGCGCGATGGACTTGATCGAGGCGACGGCGTTGACCAGTCCGTAGCCCGATTGCACGTTCCAGCTCCCCGCCGGCGTGCCGTTCATCGGAGTCGCCGTCGTTTCCAAGGCCGACAGGATCTGCACGCGGCTGAGCGTGGGGACCTCTTGCAGCATCAAGGCCACCACGGCCGCCACGTTTGGTGCGGCCTGGGAGGTGCCGAAGAAGCTCTTGAGATTCTGTTGATTCTGCGGCACGTAGTTGTAAGAGGAGTTCGGGGCGTACAAAGTCGTGTCGATACCGCTCTGCCCGAAGAACGAGGTCGTGCCGCCGTCCGGCCCGGTGACCGCCGGATTTTGGACGAGTAGCGAGGCGATCGGCGTGCCCTTGGGACTGAGGTCGATGAGGCCCGGGCCGGTCGAGCTGGACCCCTCGTTGGCCAGCGGGGTCTGGCCCACGAACGGTGATGGTGCCCACCAGGGCGTCGCGCCCACGCCGATCGTCGCGGCCGCGGTCTCGTGACCCTCGCTCGACGGATAGTACGTCGCGCCGGCGGAGCCGTACTGCAGGCTCACCGTGAGGGCACCGGCGTCCTGAGTCCCCACGAATTCGACGTGACCCGGTGCCGTCCCCGACACCAATTTGATCGCCACATAGTAAGTGCCCGGGTTGGGGACCGTCACGGCCTGGTAGGGCTGCTGAGTCGCGACATTGTCGTCCGTGCCCGAGGCGACGATGGTGCCGGTGGAATTGTAGACGTAGAACGACATATCCGAGGTGACGCTCGCCGTCGCCCCGGCCGGCTCCTGGGTCTTGAATGGCTGGTCGTACTGGAAATTGATGAAGGCGCTGTCCACCCCGGTGGTGACCGGCAAGAGCTCGCTGGCCGCGCCGGTGCCTCCGTTGGAGTTCTGCCAGGTGCCCGAGACCCCGTGCACCGTGGCGGTGACCGGACGGAACGCCGAGAGGTAGCCCTGTTGGCTCCCGGAATTGGCGGCGGCGCTGAAGTAGATCGCGCCGCGAGACGTGGCGTAGTCGATCCCCTGCGAGATTAGGCCATCCTGGAAGAACGGCTCATCCTGGTAGCTGATGTCGTTGACGATGAGCTTGGATCCCGCGTTGGCCAGGGCTTCGATGTTCTGCCCGAAGCCGAGATCGCCGGGGCCGGCGTCGGCGAATTGGAGATTCGCCCCCGGCGCGATGTCGTGGATGCCCTCGAGCATGGCACGGCCCTCGTCTTCGCCGGTACTGTCAGCGAGCACCTTGACGGGATTGGCCGGGTTGAGGTCGCCCGTGTTGTACGAGTCTTGGAGTCCCCCGCCAACGCTGCTGACGCTGTCCGAAAGGACGCCCACCGTCACGCCCGCGCCGGTCAATCCGAACTGCGAGCGTGCGGCATCGGCCCCCAGCGCCGTCTCGGGCTCGTCGTAGGCAATCCCCTGGAAGCCCTCGAAGGCGTGCGTGACCGGGGTGAGTATGGGCGAGCCGCTCATCGTCTGCGGCAATCGCGCGATCGTCGGCAGCTCGGCGATGGGCACCCAGCCCTCGACGATCCCGTAGGTCGCGCTCGAGTCCGTGACCTGCATGCCCAGGCTCGAGAGCTCGCTAACGAACTGGTTGAAATTGCCCCCGAGGCTGTTGATGTCCATCCCGACCAGGCCGTCGTGGAGCTCCACCATGGGGAACTGGGACGCGAGCCGGGACGAGGCGAGGGCGGCGGATGCGGGCGACTGCGGGCCGGCGACGGGCGGCGTGGTGGCGTAGGATTGATACATCGAGACCAGGGTGGTCCCGAGGTTGGCCATGGGCCCGTTCTGCGCGTCGAACAGGTTGGTGTCCGTCGGCGTCCAGATCGGCGCGGGGATGTTGCTCGGGCCCACGACGACGCCGGTCAGCAATTGCCTGGACTCGAGCGACTCGGCATTCGGCGTGGCGTTCCGCCGCGGATTCCTCGGTCGGCGACGCGGACCATGCCCCGCCAACAGACCGGACTTCTCGAAGGTCTTCAGGATGCTCTTCATCGATGGCTCTCCAGTTTACTCGCCAGACCCGACCCGACGGCGACGACATGCCCCCGTCCCGAGGCCGGGCCTGCAATCGTTCCAGTTGCCTCGACCATGTGCGCACGACTCGAAGCTCCCCGATCGGTCGCACGACCGGTTGGGGATCCTGAGCGGTGGCCGAATTCGTCCCGAGGCTGTAACTCACCCCGTCCTGGCGATAACCCGACACTCTTACACGCGAGCCGTTGCGTGGATCATCCGGACCCGGACCCTCGCTCGCCCGGGAGCCTCCTCGCTCGGCGAAGACGCCATCCATGGACGATGCAGCGGTCTCGAGGCCCAAGGATCGGCGAGTCGCGATCACTCGCCTCCGACGACCCGACCTGGACTGGCGTCGGTCGGCGGTTCCAGAGAGAGGTCAAATGTAATGGCTCGTGCGTGACGCCCCTTACGAGACATCTCGGCACTTCGGAGAATTCGCCATGCGTCGGTTGCTAAGCGTCACGGCAGTCGTCCTTCTCGTATCCCTCGCCGGGGCTTCGGCACGGGCAGGGTCGGTCACCTTCGATTTCACGTTCTCCGGGCCTTTCGCCAGCGGCCACGGCACGCTCGAGGCGACGCCCAATGGCGACGGCTCGTACACGGCCGTCAGCGGCATCATTTACAGCAGCGTCGCCGCGGATAACGACCTCCCCTTGATCCCGAATCCGATCGCACCTGCGGCGGCTAACGACCCGTCGGGCGCCATCTATGACGACCAGCTTTTCCCGAGCCAGCCCACCATGCTGCTCGATGACGACGGAATCCTCTTAGGTACCGGTAATGGTTATAGTGTTAATATGTATGGCATCGGTTCGAGTGGTTATGTTTATGCAGACTCTGCCAATCAAGGCGGAAGCCCCAGTTCCTTCACCCTGACCGCCGTCCCCGAGCCGTCGTCGCTGGCGATGTGCGTGATCGCTGGGCTGATCGGCTCGGCCTACGCCTGGCGTCGTCGCGAGCGGGCCGCCTGATCGCGGGCCGCCGCTCGCCGGCAGCACCGCCGCCCCCCGGCTACCGCCCATCCTGCCGCGATGAGTTTACGGCGATGCCCGCGCCGTCCTACGGCTCGGCCCGCTCCTTCTCATTGACAATTTTAACACCGGTGTGCGCGTTGGAGGGTCTCCACCCATCCGGCCTATCGGATCGCCTTCCCCCACCAGGGGGAAGGCGACCTCATCAGCATACTCAAGCGAATTTGGTATAGCCCGGGACGGGCACGGCCGGCGCGATCAGCGGGCCGAACTCGTACTTGGGGGGGCTCAGGTCTTCCTTGGAGTTGAGGACCATCTCCGGCGTGACGACGAGCCCCGTGTAAGCGGCGGTGCGCCCCATCAATGCGAGCAGGGTGCTGTTGGCTGCGTGCTCGCCGTTGTTGATCGGCTTGCCGGCGCGGATTGCGGCGAACATCTCGTCGTGCTCGACCTGGTACATGTCGGCCTTCTTCGAGCCCCGATATCGCCACTTATTCTCGCCGGTGATCGACGGATTTCCCGTCGGGTTGCCGAAGACGTCGGCCATGCCCTTGGAGCCGAGGATGTAGTCCTTGGTCTGGGTGGGCGTGTTGACCCAGTGGCGGCAGTGGTGGTAGCCCCTGACGTTGTTCGGGTACTCATAAACGACCGAGAAATGGTCCCAGATGTTGCCGTACTTCGCATCCGTCCGAGACTGACGGCCGCCGACGCCCCAGCAGCGGATCGGCGGCTTGTCGCCGGTCACCCAGCCCATGGTGTCGATGCCGTGGACGGCCTGCTCGACGATGTGATCGCCGGAGAGCCAGCAGTAGTAGTACCAGTTGCGCATCTGGTATTCCATGTCGGAGGCGCATTCTTCGCGCGTCTTCCTCGGCTCCCACACCCCTTGCGAATTGTAGGTCGTCTCGATGGCGACGATGTCGCCGATCTTGCCGTCGAAGACGTGTTTCATCACCTCGCGACGCGGTCCGTCGTACCGCCAGCAGAAGCCGTTGACCAGGGAGAGGTTCTTCTGCCTGGCGACTTTGCAGGCGTCGAGGAACTTGCGCAGGCCGGGCCCGTCGACGGCCATCGGCTTCTCGACGAAGGCGTGGACGCCCTTCTCGACGGCGTAGGTAAGGTGGATGGGCCGGAATTGCGGCGGCGTCGTCAGGAGGACGAGGTCGACCTGGTCGATGACGTGCTTGTAGCCGTCGAAGCCGGTGTACTGCCGGTCCTTGGGGACGTTGACGCGCGCGCCGAACGAGGAGCCTTTGAGACTCGAGAGGCTATCGTCGAGCCGATCCTGGAAGGCGTCGGCCATGGCGACGAGCCTGGCGTTGGAGTCGGCGGTCAGCGCCTGCTCGGCCGCGCCGCTGCCCCGGCCGCCGCAGCCGATGAGCCCGATCTTGATCGTATCGCTGCCGGCGGCGTGGACCAGGGGAGCGGCCAGGCCGGTCGCCAACGTCGCGGCGGCCGTGCCCTTGAAGAAGTCTCTTCGGGAGGCCGTCGAGGAGTCAGGGGTCTCGTCGGTGCGATTCGTCGCCAGGGGTCGGTCGGTCACGAGTCGGTCTCCAAGTGGAAGCGAAGGCGGGCTGGATGGTCCCCGTGGGCCTCGATCGGCTCGACCCACAGCAGTCATTCTTCTGTTGCTGGCCTCTGCGAGGCCGGGAGCTCGACCGGGGTCACGGGCCCCGGCTGCAAACTCATGTCATGGTAACCCCTTTGCGGGGGAGTTGCCATGCATTTCGAGGCCCGGGCTCACGACAGTCCGGGTATCGGGACCCCGCGATAAACGTAGTGGGGGCGGTCCTGCGCGTCGTGCCAGGCGACGGTTGACGGCAGCCCGAGCGCCCGATAGACCGTGGCGGCGAGGTCCTCGGGAGTCTGGGGATCGGAGCGGGGGTGCCCGCCGATCTTGTCGGACGATCCCACGACCCGGCCGCCGACCACGCCCCCGCCGGCGAGGAACACGGTCTGCACCTTGCCCCAGTGATCGCGCCGGGGAGCTTGTACGCCTGGGGCAGCGTCGAGATCCTCGGCGTGCGGCCGAACTCGCCGGCCATCACGATCAGTGTCGATTCGAGCAGCCCGCTCGCGCACAGGTCGTCGAGCAGGGCCGAGACGGCTTGATCGGTCGGCGGCAATAGCTTCTCTTTCAGGTGCGGGAACATGTTGCCGTGGGTGTCCCACGTCTCGTTGTTGCCGAGGTTCACCTGGACGAGATTGACCCCCGCCTCGACCAGTTGACGGGCCATCAGCAACGACCAGCCGAAGGCATGTCGGCCGTATCGGTCGAGGATCTTCGGATCGGCGTCGAGGACATCGAAGGCTGCCCGGACCTTGGCGTCGGTCAACAGGGAGAGCGCGGCCTGACGGTGCTGGTCGAACGTCTCGCGACCGGCCCGGGCATCGAGCGCGGTGCGTTGTTGATCGAGCGACCGTAGCAGCGAGAGGCGATCCGAGAGCCGGGAGCGGGCGAAGTCGGCCGGCAGTCCCAGGCTGGGTGCCTGGAATCGTCGACTCGCTTCAGGTCGAGGACGGTCCTGGTGGTCGAACTCGAACGACGGATACGCACCGTAGGCCGCCGGCGCGAACGGGGACGCCTCGATGAACCAGGGGTCGCGCCGCGGGCCGAGCTCGCCCGCGAACTGGCCGGGGATGACCCGCCCCGTGTTATGGACGAGCTTCTCGGGCAGTACCACCGCCGGCGGCAAGTTGTTGCGCGGGACGGTCAGCGCCCCGGCGATCGCGGCCATCGACGGCCAGTCCTCCGGCCTCGGACGATTGGCGTCGAAGGCCGGCGGCAGGTCTGATCGGCCCGTCAGCATGATGTGGTGGCCGGCCGAATGGTCGTTCGAGCCGTGCGTCAACGATCGGACCAGCGACCACAGGTGGCTCCGCTCGGCCAGGCGGGGGAGATACTCGCAGATGTCGATGCCGGGCGTCCGGCTCGCGATGGGCCGGAATTCCCCGCGGATGCCCTCGGGCGCGTCCGGCTTGAGGTCGAAGCTCTCCAGCTGCGACAGGCCCCCCGACAGGAAGATATAGATGACGGACTTTGCCTTCGGGGCGGACACCTCGGCCCCGAGCGCGGAGCGGAGCCAGGTGATTCATACCCAGCCCCAGCAACCCGATCGCGCCGGCCTGGAGCACGACCCGGCGGCTAATACGGGGATGCCACGGCATATCACGCGACGATCGACAATAAGGTGAGTCCATGCCTGGCCCTCGGCATGTCGAGATGAGGTATCTTCCGATTGTTAAACTACCGTTTAACCATAATGCGACATCCAGGGCAATCCCCCGCGTCTTCAGGGTAAGAACGACGCACCGGTCGGGATGATCGCCCGGTCGATTGGTGATTCGCGTGGTCCCCGAAATCCGAACCGGCCGGGCCCGGTCGGCGCCTTCCCAAGGTGCGTAAGACGATCGCGTCATGGCTCGTACGAGCCGCGGGCTGTGATTGCTGGCGTGATGGACAGGTTTCGCGAGCGAAATCGAACGAAGATGGGCCCCGGGGGAAGGGAAAGACGCTGATAGATTTCGCGTAAGATGGTGGGATGTCTTCCGTATCATGTGTAGGTAGGCTACTCTGCCCCGGTCGCGGTGACTGACATTGGTCCTCTCGCACGTCAAGTGATATCACTCATGAACCTCGAACCAGGCGAGACGGGAATGTTCCCGCGTTTCGATCCTCGGTCCGGCTCGATGGTCGGAGCGGATGAGGGATTTGTCTTCGAGGCCCGATCATGAGCGATCCTCAGCCCATCGTCCCCGTGCTCGAGCTGATCCGCGGGGGCCGGATCGTGCGCGTGTTCGAGATCCACGGGGCCGATCTGCACATCGGCCGCACGCCGGGCTCGGAGGTGAAGTTCCACGAGACGAAGGTCTCGAGGAATCACGCCCGTGTCGAGCGTCGCCCCGACGGGTCGTGCTACCTCGTCGACCTCAACAGTCAGAACAAGACCTATCTCGATGAGATCAGGCTGGAACCGTTCCAGCCGGTCCGGCTGACCGACGGGTGCCGGATCAAGATCGTGGACATCGAGCTGATCTTCCGCGACCCGGCGGTGCAATTCGGCAAGGGCGACGACGAGCACTCGACCGTGATCGGCTCGCTCGACGACCTGAGCTCGCAACGCCTGGCGCAGCGGGTGGCCCACCCGGCCCAGGCATTCAAGGCGATCCTCGACGTCAACCGGGCGCTGGGGGGCCGGGCCGATCTGAACGAGGTGCTCGACCGGGTGCTCGACGGCCTGATGGCGGTCTTTCCCCGGGCGGAGCGCGGCTTCATCATGACCACGGAGCCCGACGGGACCTTCCCGCTGAGGGCGGTCCGCCACCGCAATGGCGACGGCAGCGTCCCGACGCTGAGCCGGACGATCGCCCGGCAGGTCCTCCGGGATGCCCGTGCCGTCCTGATCGCGGACGCGTCCAGCGACGAGGAGTACAAGAACCTGCCGAGCGTGTCCATGTCCCTTCGCACGGCCCTGGCGGTCCCGTTGCGCAACAACGACGGGGGGACCGTCGGCATGGTCCAGATCGACAGCCGCGCCGTCCGGAACGCCTTCACGACCGCCGATCTCGATTTGCTCGCGGCGCTGGCCGTACCGGTCGGGGTCGCCGTGGAGAACCACCGGTTGCTCATCGAGCAGGCGTCGTGGGCGGCGGCGGGGGAGATCCAGCGACTGTTGCTTCCCCGGCGCCAGCCCGATATCCCGGGCTATACCTTCTGGCAATGTTATCGGCCGGCGGAGGAGGTCGGTGGAGACCTCTATGACTATATCCCGGTCGGCCCGACGGGGGCCGTCGAACGGACGGATCGGCGGTGGGCGGTGACCGTCGGCGACGTGGCCGGCAAGGGGATGCCCGCCGCGCTGATGATGGCCGGGATCTCCCCGGAAGTCCGCCACCTGGTCCGCGACGGTGTCGCTCCCCAGGACGTCCTGGCACGGGTCAACCGCAGCGTCTACGACAGCGGGATCGAATGCAAGTTCGTCACGCTGGTCCTGGCGGAGATCGATCCCCGATCGCACCGACTGACCATCTCCAATGCCGGCCATCGGCTGCCGTTGATCCGCCGGGCCGACGGGACGATCGAGGAGGTCGGCGACGAGGCATCGCGGACTCCGCTGGGCGTCCGATCGGAGGAGGTCTATTCGTCGATGTCCGTCACGCTCGAGCCCGGCGATGTCGTCGTCCTCTATTCCGACGGCGTCACCGACGCCATGGACCCGAGCGGCGAGCGGTTCGGAGACGATCGATTCGATCGGGCCCTGGTCGAGGCTCCCCAGGGCGCCGATGCCGTCGGCGAGGCACTGCTCGCGGCCGTCCGCGACTACGCCTCGGGGCGCTCGCAGTTCGATGACATCACGCTCCTCTGTTTCGGTCCCGATCCGGAATGATTCTTGCCTCCGATCTCGCCGGACGCCCCAATTCGCGAGTACGGGGCCGGTCGATGTCGGTTGCGCGTGGGAGGCAGGACGTTGACTCGTCGAATCACGATCGAGATCTGTGTGGGGGACGTCGAATCGGCGATCGCGGCGGAGGTCGGCGGTGCCGATCGGGTCGAGCTGTGCGACAACTTGTCCGTCGGCGGGACGACCCCGAGCGCCGGGACGATCGCCGAGACCTGCCGATGGCTGAGCATCCCGGTCCACGTCCTGATCCGGCCCCGCGCCGGCGACTTCGTCTACTCGGGGCGCGAACTCGCCGTGATGCGGCACGATATCGAGGCGGCCAAGGCCCTCGGGGCCGCCGGGGTCGTGCTCGGCGTCCTGACGCGAGATGGCGGCCTCGCGCACGATCAGGTCGCGGCACTCGTGGAGCTGGCCCGGCCCCTGAGCGTAACGTTCCACAAGGCGATCGACCAGGCCGGCGATCCGCTGGCCCTGCTCGATTCCCTGATGACGCTCGGCGCCGATCGCGTGCTGACCTCGGGCGGCCGGCCGACGGCCCTCGAAGGGGTCGAGGCGCTGAAGACCCTGGTCGCCCGCGCCGGCGATCGGATCGCCGTCATGGCCGGCGGCCGGCTCGACCTCGAAAGCCTGGAGTCGGTCCTCGAGCAAAGCCTGGTCGGAGAAGTTCATCTGGGCTCGGCCGTGGTCCGCAGGGCCCCGGTCCCCGAGCCCTCGCGCGCACCCGACGGCTCCGAGACGTCGTGGAACCGCGTCGAACGCCCAGCGGGTCGCGGCGGTGGTGGCGCAGGTGCAGGGATGGGTCGCTTCGCGGTGAGGCAGTCATCGTCCCTCGGTCGATCAATCGATCAGCGGCTGCGTGCTGCGGAGGTAGGCGAACAGGTCGCGGACCTCCTGGTCGCCGAGGCCCTTGAGCAAACCCTCGGGCATGATCGATTTCATGCTCATCTTCATGGCCTCGATCTCATCGCGGGCGATCGCCGCGTCTTTGCCGTCGTCGCCGCGCAAGACCACGACGTTCTTGTCCTGCTCGATCACGATGCCGGAGAGCACGCGGCCCTCGGTCGTGGCGATGATCGCGGTGGTATACCCCTCGCGGATCTCGGCGCTCGGGTTGACGATGTTCATCAGTATGTTGTCCAGGTCGTCGCGACGATAGGTGGTCAGGTCGGGGGCGAGCTTACCGCCCTTGCCGAACAGGGTATGGCAGCGCGGCACAATGCCGATCGAAGATCGCCTTGCCCGGCTTGGGGACCCCCGACCCGGCACCGACCACGGCCGCAAGCCGATCGATCTCGGCACGCAGCTCGCTCGAGGTCGAGGGCCGGATCGGGCCGAAGAGCCGGGTCGCTCGATCGGCGATGCGTGCATCGCCCAGGAGCAGGAGCTTCTCGACGACCTCGCGCGGCACGGTCTGCGGGTCGATGGTGCGGGCCTCGATCACGTCAAGGAACTGGCCGGCCCAGGCGCGACGGGACACCAGCAAGCTCTGGGCCGAGGCGAGGACGTCGTCCGACATGTTCGGATACGCCTTGAGGACCTCGGCGGGTATGGCCGGGTCGTTGTAACCGGCGAGGGCGGCCAGGGCGGCGGCGCGAAGGGCGTTGTCCGAGGAGTCGCAGGCAAGCCGGATTACGACCGGGAGACACGCCGGCCTTCGCACCTCGCCCAGGACCTGGAGGAGCTGTAGCTGCCTGGAACGATCGGCACGCGCGTCGGCGAGCAGGTGCAGGGCCTCGGCCACTGCCTCGGGCTTGCCCTGACGCAGGCCGATCGTGAGCGACTGTCCGCTGTTCCTGGCCATCGCGTCGACGAGATCCGGCGGCAGCCCGACCAGCGAACGTCCGGCGTAGGCCGCCTCGAAGCCGGTCATCAGCCGATTGACGTGATCGGGGCCGGGGGCCATGGCCAGCAGCCGGGCGCATCGGTCCAGATCGGGCCGGGTGCCGGCCGCGGCGAACCGACGCATCAGCCGTTCCAGGACGGTCGTCCGGGCGATCGGCAGGTTCCAGATGGCCCGGTCCTCAAACATCGCCAGCACGGCCTCGGGGTCCGTCCCGGCCTTCGATTCGATGGCCCACCAGAGCAGCATCGGCATGTGGATGTCGACGGCATCCTCGCCACGAGCCAGGAGGGCCCGGACGATCGGCAGGGCGTCGCGGGCGAGCAGCCGCTTCGCCGAGCAGGCGAGCTGGCTGCGGACCTCGACGGCCGGCTCGATCGCGGCGCGTCGCGCCATCGCCGCCGCAAAGGACGGGGTCGCCCTCGCGTCATCGCAGATGAGGCGCGCCGTCCAGAGGCGCACGTGGGGATCGGGGTGCTCGAGGGTCTTCATCGCGGTGGCGACATCGAGGCCGCCGACCAGGTTCAAGGCCCAGAGCGCCTCCAGTGCGAGCTGGCCCCGCTCGCTCTCGACCATCCTTCGCAGCTCGGGCGCGAGCGATGCCTCCTTGCGGTCGCCGATCAATCGGAGCGCCGTCTGTCGCGTCCACTTGCTCGGGGAGGCCAGCAGCCCGATCAGATCGGGAGTCGGCAGGACGGCCATATCGAAAGGCTTATGCGATGTGATGGCGTCCCTGGCCCTGAGCCGATAGATCCGCCCGTTGCCCGGATCGATCTGCCCTTGGTGGTTGCGGTAGTGATTCACCTGTCGATCGTACCAATCGGCGATGTAGAGCGCGCCGTCGGGCCCCAGGTTGATATCCACCGGGCGGAACCACGGGTCGGACGACGCCACGGCCAGTCCGAGGTCCTTCGTCTGGAACGAGGAGCCATCGGCCCGGACCTCGCTCATCACGACGTGGTTCAGCAGCGGCGCGACACCGAACAGGAGCCCTCGATACCTCTGGGGGAACACGCGGTCCTCGTAGAAGACGAACGTGTGAGTGAACCGGGGGACGCGGTTGTGCTTCATCGCCGGGAAGTAGCCGAACGCGTAGGGGTTCGAGAGCGGGCCGTGCTTGCTGAAACCCTTCTGGTAGTATCCTCCCTGGACGTAGTGGAAGCCCGCGGGTATCGCCGCCATTGTGCCCCGAATAAATGCGGCCTTTGGCATCGATCTCGACGCCGAAGGCGTTCCCGCCCCCCTCGGCGAAGACCTCGTACCGATGCGACTCGGGGTGGTATCGCCAGATGAGCTGGCCCATCGAGTGGACGGGCTCCTTGCCGTCGTCGAGCCCGGGCCGGGTGACGTGGCCGGTGACCGTCGAGCCCTGCGCGGCGTAGAGCCAGCCGTCGGGTCCCCATCGCAGGCTGTTGACGACCGAGTGCGTGTCCTCCAGTCCGAAACCGCGGAGGTGGACCTCGGGATCGCCGTCGGGCACGTCGTCGCGGTCGCGGTCGGCGTAGAAGAGCAGGTACGGCGGATTCAGGACCCACACGCCTCCGCGGCCACGCGCCACGGCGGTCGCGATGTTCAGTCCGTCCAGGAACGTCTTGTGCCGGTCGAAGACGCCGTCGCCATCGGTATCCTCGTGGATGGTGATCTTGTCCTTGCCGCGGAAATGATGGGGCGGGGCAGGGGGGACCTTGTCGTAGACCGCACGCCAGACCCCGTCGTGGCTGACCATCCTCAGTCCGGCGGGAAACGGATATTGCAGGTACTGCACCACCCAGAGCCGCCCGCGCTCGTCGAAGCTGATCGAGACCGGCTGCCGGACGATCGGCTCGGCCAGGACGAGATCGAGCTTGAGGTCGTCGGGGACCGTGAAGCTGGCCAGGGCCGCGCCGGGTGCCAGCGCGCCCTGGCCTCGGTCAAAAGGGACGCGGGTCTCCGCGGTGGCGGGGGCCGGGGCGGGACTCGACGCGGCGTTCGCCTGCGTGATCGGCCGATCCAGGGCCCACAGGATCGCGTTGCGGAGCAACGTCCGGAACGACGGCGTGGCGAAGTCGCCGGGGTGGCCCAGCGACGTATAGAAGATCCGCGCATTCCCCCTGGTGTTGATCCACGCGACCGGCTCGGCCGGATGGCCCGCGATCCGGCCCATCAAGAGCGGAACGGTCGTCGATGACAGCGGGCTGACCTTGTAGAGCGATCCCTGGCCTTTGAATGGCGTCGGGACGCCCGCGAGGATCGCGAGGGGCTTCTTCGTCTCGGCACGGTCGACGACCGGCTGGAGGTCGTTGCCGTGATGCCCGGTGTAATAGCCGCCGAGGACATCCGGGTCGAACGTCGTCCACTCGGCGTGTCCCGCCGGGGCTTTCCCACGCGTATCGAACGCGTGGCAGGCCGTGCGGATGCCGACCACCGGCTTGCCGGCCTCGATGAAACGGCGGATGATCTCCATCTCCTCGGCCTTGGGCGCCCGGCGACGGACGCTCAACACCAGCAGGTCGGCATCGTCGAGCGCCTCGACGCCGGGGAAGTCGTGCGGCGACTTCGGATCGGCGATCGCCATCGTGCAGCGGATGCCCAGCGGCTCCAGCTCCTGGATGGCGAAAGCCGGCAGTGTCTTCTCCGTCTGATACTCGTCCTCGCCGATCAGGAACACGGCGCGGGGGCGGTCGTCGGCCTTGAATCGGAACGCGGGCTGGCCGGTGAGGTCGGTCGAATTAATGGTCGGGGCGACGAACTTCTCGATATGCTCGACGATCCGGTTCGTCCCCTCGAAGTGGCTGACGTAGGGCCACTTGCGCGAGTTATACATGGTGTCGGTCATGTCGCGGACGAGCAGGGCATTCTTCTTGTGGAGGACGAGCTGGCGGAGTCCGAACGGCCGCCCCAACACGCACATGTTCGTATGCACGCCCATCAGCATGACGTGATTGATCCCGCGGGCTTCGAGCAGGTTCCAGATCTCGACGCCCGAATCGCTGATGGCGTCCTCGTCGCGGATCTCGATGGCGGCGACCTGCGACTTCCATGGCCCGCCCTGGGGGCATTGCGGGCCGTCGTCGCAACCGCCGTCGGACTGGTCGATGGGGTAGACCCCCTTCTCCTCGGCGGGGATCTTGGTACACCAGCCGGCGATATCCTTGGGTAGGTTCGCGGCCGTCGGGGCCGACTGCGCCCGCTTTCTGGCGGGGTGGTCCTTGTAGGCGTTCATGCAACTGCTCGGCGAGTGGATGATCAGCACGCCCTTGGCCCGGGCCGCGGCGACGGTCCGGTTCATCGCCGGCGCCAGCTCGCCGACCCGACGCGTCGCCCCCTGGCACCAGTGCTTGTCCCACATGTCGCAGATGACGATCGCCGTCCGGGCCGGGTCCCATTTCAGGACCTCCTCCTTGACGGCGTACCCGCCAGAGTCCGGCACCTGCGCCCGGGCATGGAGGACCAGCGGTTCGCGCGGCTGGTCCTTGGGCTCATCCCGAACCGCCGACCCCATTGCCATGGCCAGGCCGCTGATCCAGACCACGGCTCCCACCTTGCCGCACAACGGCACGCGCATCGCTAGACCTTCCTTCCCGCTCGGACCGGCTGAGGGATTCATGATGTTCAACACCCGCTGAATATTACCGCGAGTCGGCAGTGGACAGTAGTCGGTAGGGAGTGCTGTGGGAGATCGTCGCAACTTCTTCGTCCGAGCGGACCATGCGCTCTGAGTGCCGCTTGAAATGGAATAATCGGCCTGATCTGTCTTTTGCCTGCAACTGTTTCAAGCAGCCCGTTTTATCTAAACTGCCAGTGGGTTCGTTCTCTCGATTTCTTGCGTGCGGTGCCCTCTCGCCAGACTTCGCCACAAATTGCCGCTCCATTTTTCCCAAACATCCTATTTTTGGCTTCGTTTGATCGATTTCGAGGTGTGTCCGCATTCTTGGACTACATCCATGCGACCCGGCCGAGCGTCCTTCGCGCTGATTTCAGAGGCGAGTCTCACATTCATGAGCGTCCCAGGTCTGGATCAGAATGAGATCGGCGCGCACAATTCCAGCATGACTATAGAACATCCTGGCGACCACCCGAGGGATTTGGGGAAGAAGAAATAAGCCGGGGCGAAGCGGGCGATTTCGAGTGTGATCGGGCGATCCGAGTTCGAATCGAGGCAACCACAAGAGATGGACGATCCGTCGATTCCGACCTTCACGTGGCAGACGATCAAGACCGGCCTCGACGGTCCGGGCCCGAGGAGTCGGCACGGCCTGGTCTATGACCGGGGCGCGGAGGCGACCGTGCTGTTCGGTGGCCTGATCTGGGTCGGCGAAGGGCCGGTACAATCCGACACCTGGGAGTTGAAGGACGGCCATTGGTCGGAAGTAAAGCTCGTCAATCACCCGCCCGGGCGTCACCGAGGGGCGATGGTCTTCGACGCGCACCGAGGGGTCGCGGTCCTTTTCGGGGGACAGGCCGACAACGGCGAGATGTTCGGCGGCACATGGATCTACGCTCGCCGTCGCTGGCGAAAGCGGCCGACCTGGTGGTGGCGAAGTCCGGAGCCCCGGTGCGGTCACTCCATGGCCTTCGACGAGCCGACGCGGCGGACTGTCCTCTTCGGCGGGGTCGGTCGAGGCGACCGCACGCTGGGCGATACCTGGCTCTTCGATGGCGGCTCGTGGCGGGAAGTCGACGGCCCACACCCGCAGTCCCGGCGATATGCCGCGTTCGCCTACGACCCCGGCCTCCAGGGGTGTGTCCTGCACGGGGGCTCGGTCGACGACGCCGGTCGCCAGCAGTTCGGCGACGCCTGGCTCTTCCGCGATCGGACCTGGACGCGGTTGCCGGCCGGCTTCAAGACCGACGTCCGCGACGACCACGGCCTGGCATACCATCGGTCGGCCGGGAGGCTGGTGCTGCTCGACGGCATCCGGATGCCCGAGGTGTCCTGGAGTCCTCGCCCGGCGGCTGGCAGCCGGCTTCGTGCGACCCGCTCCACCCGCGGCACCAGTGCTCGCCGCTGGCCTGGGATGATGGACTCGACGGCCTCGTCCTCCACGGCGGCGAGGTATGCCACGGGGGTCCTCAGTTTGACGCGACCCTGGTCCTTCGACTCACGCCGGCCCCCTGAGAGTCGGGGATGACCACCAGTCACAGTCAACAGAGAAGCCGGATGAGCGGCCTACGCCAGTTGCGCGTCTGGACGGTGATGTGCCGCCGCTCGGGATCGAGCCACCAATCGAGGTCGTTGTTGAGAAGCGACGGAAGCCCCAGCAGCGGCAATCGCGGGCCGGGAGTGACTGAGTCCGAAGGATAGATTGCGACTCCTTTGGGGATCTTCACCCAGAATGGTGGCATTCCGTATGCGACTTCCTGCCGGCCAGGGATGTTCGGGTAAACCCAGACCTTCGCCTGCCGACGCGTGACGACCTGACCATTGATCTTGACGTGCCCGAGTAATTCCAGGAGGGCGGGGTCGAGTCCGGCCCACTCGCGCAGGTGACGATCCTGTATCGAGAATCCAAAGTTGCTCCCGGTGTCGAGTAGGGCCGGGAACATCGGAATGGACGGCTCGGGTTCGAGGACTCCGGCCATGTGGACGCTCATCCACACCAGGACCTGGCTGCTGCGGACCGTGATATACCGGCCGCCGAACCGTAGCGACGTGCGCTCCTCCGTGATCGGCAATCGGTGGAGGATCTTCATGCGTCGTCCGGGGGAGTCTCTTCGGTGACTTCGTAGAGGGACCAGTCGCACTCGATCGTCCCCCAGGGGGGAAGTCCGTCGGGATCTTCTTTCAGCCACCCGACGTAAAATTCCCCGCGTTTCAGCCCCCGGCGGAAGCATTCCTGATACGCGTCGAAGTCCGACCGCGCGATGACCACGCGCTCTTCCCCATGGTAAGCCGCCCACTTCCCACGATTCCGACGGTATTTCAGCAACTCGGGCAAGTCCCGCCAGAACGCCTGCATCGAGCGGAGCATACTGGGAGCGATCTGCGGAGGTGGCTCTTCCACGGGTTGCCGCAAAGCCCCTTCCTGGCGCGCGTAATCATCGGCCCGGAGTAGGACATAGGCATCGTGCGTTGAAGGATCGACGATCCACACAGGCTGGCCCTGCGCCATCGCCTGCCGTTGCTCGGGGTTCAGCTCGATCATGGCTCACCTCCAGTACGATCGTACCGAAAGCGCGGGAGAGTGGACACGGGTTGAGTCGAAAGTCGCGGCTGTTACTGTGGAGAGCAAGAGGACTTGAGCCGCGCCAGCACCGATACCGCCTCGACCGGGCGCCTCGCGATCGCCGCCGCGGCCAGCTCGACCGCCAATCCCAGAGCTGCTGCATGGTCGACAGGCCGGAGTGCCATTCGCTCTCGGATCATCTCGACGGCCTCGCCCGGTCGCCGTCGGACCATGAGGAGCCAGGAGACTTGCCGCAACCGCTCGTCGAGGAATCGGCGATGCTTCAACTCTCCCGGCTCGAGAGCATTTGCCCGGCGCTGATGGATCAGGCATTTCTGGAGCGAATCGACCGCCTCGTCGAGCCGCCCCAGGCCCTGCAATGCGTCGCCAAGGCGATACCACGACCCGGCGCAGTCGCTCTGCAAGTGGGGATCGTCCGGCCTCGCGCGAGCGATCCGTTCGCGGATCTCGCAGGCCCTGCGAAAAGGCCCCACCGCCTCGGAAGGCCGGCCCATATCGACCAGCAAGCGGCCCATGATGTGATGGCCGACCGCCATTGAGGCGAGGGGCGCCCTGGCAAGGGGCGCGGACCGGTCGAGATCCTCGTAGATCGCGACGGCGCGACGGAAATGACCGAGCGCTTCGTCCCTCCGGTTCGACGCGGTCCTCCATATTGGCGAGTTGAAAGAGGTAGAAGGCCCGCTCTTCCTGGACGCCCCGATCCGATGGGAGTTCGCTCGCGATCGGTTCGATGATCTCGCACGCGAGTCGGCATCGAGAGATCGCCTCGTCGGCCAATTCATCGCGCCCCCACACGATGGCCGTCGCGTAGACGTGCGCCAGGCGTCGCCTCGCGATCCAGTTGCCGGGCTCCTCCTCGCAGATCTCCCGGACGAGCGACACGGCTCGGTTGTGATGCGAGAAGGCTTCCGACTTGCGGCCGAGGAGCATCTCCGCCGATGCCAGTCCCACCTCGGCGCCGCTCCAAGCCTCCAGGGCCAGGCGGTGACCTCGATCGGCCGTCGATCGTCCCTTCGTCAGGGCCCCGTAGGCTTGCCATCGTTCCAGCGATTGCCGAAGCCGAGCCGCGCCTTCAACGACGCGACCCATCGCCACCAGCAGGCCACCCTCGTACCACAGGCACCTCGCGAGATCGTCGAGATACACGAGGTTATTCGGATCGTCGCGGAGGAGGCCCTCGACGATGCCTTGCGTCTCCTCCCAGGCGTTCAGGGCCACCTCCAGCGGGGCGTTATGATGGATGAGCCCGGTCACTTCCATCGTCAATGAGACCAGGGCATGGTGTAGGTCGGGGTCGCCGGAGAGCTGGTCCCGGAGGGAGTTGCGATAATACCCCAGGATCACCCGTTGCAGGGCGATCCGATCTCGATCGGGATCCGCCGGGACCTTCGTGCCTTCGTGGTAGATCTGGACCAGCGCCGAGAGGGTCTCGGATCCGTCTCTCAAGGCTTGCACGGCTCGCTGGCGTTGCTGGCGGGCCGCGTCCAGGTTCCCCTCGGCGAGACGACGCTGGGATTCGGCCCGCCGCCATTGCCAGGCCACGCCGACGCAACCGAAGAGGACCGACAAGACCAGCGACCCCACCAGGCCGGAGAGGATCGGCTTGCGCCGGCATCTCCTCCAGGCCATGCCGATTCTTCCCACGGATCGGGCCAGGACCGGCTCGCCGCGGAGCCAGCGGCGGATGTCGGCCGCGAAACCGGCCGCGTCCGCATAGCGATGCCGAGGCTCCTTGGCCATCGCCTTGAGGCAGATCGTCTCCAGGTCGCGCGGGACCGACTCGTCGAGACGACGCGGCGGGCGCGGCTCCTCTTCGCGTATCCGTCCCAGCAGCATTGCGCCGGCCCCGCCGAACGGGCGCGACCCGGTCAGCAACTCGTAGAGGAACGCCCCGAGGCTGTAGACGTCGGCCCGCGCGTCGACCGGCTTCTTCCCGCCTTCGGCCTGCTCGGGCGACATGTAGGCCGGCGTACCGATGACCTGGCCCTCGACCGTCAGTGTCGCCTCGCCGCCGTCGCCCTTGGCGAGACCGAAGTCGGTCAAGTAGACATGGCCCGCGGAATCGATCAACACGTTCGACGGCTTGACGTCGCGATGGATCAGGCCGCGCGAGTGGGCGTGCTCCAGCGCGTCGGCCACCGCGGCGACCCATTCGGCCGACCGGAGGAACCCAGGACGGCCCTCGGCCATCTCGTCGGCCAGGTTGCGGCCCTCGATGAGATTGCTGACGAGGTAGACCTCGCCATCCGCCTGCCCGACGTCATGAGCGACGACGATGTTCGGATGCTGCAACGCCGCGATGGCTCGGGCCTCGCGGAAGAACCGCTCGATGGCCTCGGGCGTCTCGATCGCCCCGGGACGGGGCCGCTTGATCGCCACGGGGCGCTTCAATATCGGGTCGTAGGCTCGATGGACGACACCGAAGGCCCCCGTCCCGATCATCTCCCCCAGCTCGTAACGACCGACGAGGCGAGGCTGGCCCTTGACGTCGGCCCCCGACTGCGCCGGACTCCACTGCGAGATGACATCTTCCAGCTCCCGGACGATCAGGGAATCCGAGCCCAGTTCTTCGAACCGGCCGAGGTACGATGCGATCGCGACGGACTCGCCCGCCCGGAGCCGGTGCTCCAGCTCCTCGTGGACCAGCTCGGCCACATAAGTCGTACGATGGCGCCCATCGGGCGGCAAGAACTCCTCGATCGCCGGCTCATCGCCACGCGTCAGGGCCGTCCGGAACCGAGCCACGGCCTGCTGGAGCGATCTCCAGGAATCGCCGTCCAGCATCGTATCACGTGGGTCTCCGCGATACATCGTACGCCCTCCGCCAGCCCCTCGGATCCCGTGCTGGACTCCTGGCCCGTCGGGTGGGAGAGGAGGGCTCACCTCACGAACTTGCCCGCCCGGCCCTCCGGCATCTCCCGACGAAGGCATCCCCAATCGGTTCGTTCCCTGCCCGCGCCATCCCCGTGGCCCACCCGCTACCCCCTATGATCGCCTCCAATCGTTCCCGGGTCTCGGCCGAGGGGGCAAAGGACGTGCCGAACTCAGGAAGCCAGCAAGCGCTCCAGGCACTGCTTCGCACGCCGCCGCACCCGGCCGACGGTCCGCATCGAGCAATCGCACCGATGGGCGACCTCCTCGACGGTGTAACCCATCAGGAGCAGTTCCACGACAGGCCGATCGTCCGGCTCGGTCAGGCCGAAGAGCCGCTCGACCATCTCGGAGGCCATCACCGCCTCCTCGGGTGTCGGGCTGCGGTCCGGGATCAGACCCGCCAAGTCCCCGACGCCGGACTCGCTCCGCTCGCGGCCGACGTCGCGACGGGCCGCACGTACATACTCGCAGCGCGTGCGGCACTTGCGCAGCGTGATCACCATCAGGAGGGCCCAGAGCGCCTCCCAGTTCGCCACCTCGATCGCATCGCGACGGCATCGAAGGAAGAAGCTCTTGCAGGCGGAGTTGACCGCATCATCGAGATCGATCCGGTCGCGCATCGGGCCGTCGAACTGCTGCGCCGCCATGCTCGCCAACCGGCCGGCATAACGGCGGAACACGAGGGTTTCGGCCGCATCATCCCCGGCCCGAACCCCGGCCATCAACGCCTCGAACGTCGTTTCGGCAGCCATCAGCACCTCGCCCATGCCGCGGACCCAGCAACGAGCCTTCAATTCTGCAAAACATCTCGCCTGACTTCAAGCATGTCTCGCACGCAAAACTGGACGCTTGCACCCACACCCGGAATTTTCCGATTTTTTTGGCCGACTCCGGCTGCGTTTCCAGATTACAGACATGAGGCAGGGACGACAGGGAGGAATCCGAGACCCAGGGCGCCTTCTTGCCTCGACGGGCTCCCTCGGTCCGTCACTCCTCCGCATCGTTTGAAAGCCGGGTGTTGCCCGAGGCGAGACCGGTCCGATCGACCTGCGCCGATAAAGGGGTCGTCGAAGGTGACGGAAGTCAAGAGGGGCCGGACGGCTTTGATGCAGAGGCCTCTTTGAAGAAGTCATATGTTTGTGTTTATCCGAATCACGCCTACGGAGGAGCTACTCCAATGAGCATTCGCCGCATGACGACTGTCGTTGCCGTCTTGATGATCGGGGCCGCGCAGCATGCGTCCGCGGACACCGTCCTTCTCAACGCGATAAACGTACCGCTTCAGACAGACACTCCTTATGACCTGTCCTTCGTGGCTACGGAATCTTCCACGTCGATCTCCATCGGGGGCTACCAAGTCCCCGGAGACGCTCTTCTTACCCATATCGGCGTTTTCCTCGATAACACGGGCCCGAACCTCCTCGGGAGCAGTTGGGTTTTCACCCCAGCCGCACAGGGCTCCGACTCCGTGACCTTCGGCGACGGGACATCGGTCCCAGCCCTGCATTTCGCCGGGGTCAGCGTGGGCTACTACGACACTTATTCTCAGACGTTTTCGACGACCGTCGGCCAGTCCTATTCGCTCGATCTCCTCTTCACCGAGGGCTTTGGCACTCCAAATGGCTTCCTGGTGACGACCACCGCGTCTGCCGTTCCGGAGCCGTCCTCCCTGGTCCTGGCCGGGATCGCCGCGACGGCCGGGCTCGGGATGTGGGCGCGGAAGCGACTGTGTTGATAGACACCCTGCCCCGCCACCTCATTGCGCAATCGGACCGGAGACGCGGACGGAGCCGACATGCGGATGAAATGCGTGGCCCATTCTAGCTCGTCCCCGTTTCCGCGTCCGTCCCCGTTTCCGCGTCTCACTTACAAAGGAGCTACTCCAATGAACATCCGCCGCGCCATGATCGCAGTCGCCGTGTTGATGATCGGGGCCTCGCAGCAGGCATCCGCGGACACGGTCCTTCTCAACCTGATCGATGAACCCGGCCAGGCCGACGTCCCTCATGACCTCTCGTTCGTGGCAACGGAGTCAACCACGTCGATCTCCATCGGGGGCTACCAACTCTACGGAGGCACTGAAGTTACCCGGATCGGCGTGTTCCTCGATCACATGGGCCCGAACTTGCTCGGGAGCACCTGGGTTTTCACCCCCGCGGCACAGGGCTCCGACTCCGAGACCTTCGGCGACGGGACATCGGTCCCAGGTCTCGCATTCTTCCTCACCTTTCGCGTACCAAACGTACATTAGTCATCTAATTATATTTTAACCCAATCTCTCTATCGTTCCCATGTTCACGTTCCTGCTCTTGGATCTTCCGCCTCGACACTCCGCGACGGTACAACGGAGCTTTCCACTCAAACGTCGTTGGAGAGCGACCATGGCCGCCGCCCAGAACCCGCCCCGCAGACCGCCCCGCAAACGTCTCGTCGATCTCACCCCGACCCCGACCCCGGAGATCCGCGTCGGCGCCGCCCCCACCCTGGAATTGACTCACGAGCGCGTCGATGACGTCCCGCTGCTCTTGGGCTTCCTGATCAAACTCCGCATCCCCGAGACGATCGACCGCCATCTCCCGCCCCATCCGCTCCACCAAGGGCTCTCCAACGGCTGGCTCATCACCGTCTGGATCGCTTACATCCTCTCCCAGGCCGACCACCGCAAGTCGCACGTCCAGCAATGGGTCGAGGGCCTCCGGCACTCCATCGAGACCCTCATCGGCCAGCCCATTCGCCCCGTCGAGTTCTCCGACGATCGCCTCACCTTGGTCCTGAGGCGCCTCAGCGACCTGGAGGTCTGGCGGGAACTGGAAGCCGACCTCTGGCACGTCCAATGCGAGGTCTACGCCCTGCCGCCGGTCGAGCGGGTCCGCCTCGACGCCACCACCAGCTATGGCTACCACGCCATCGATGACGACGGCCTGATGCAACTGGGGCATAGCAAAGACCACCGCCCCGACTTGCCCCAGATCAAGTTGATGGCCGCCGCGGCCGAGCCGAGTGGATTGTTCCTCGCCGGCGATGTCCATCCGGGCAATGCCGCCGACGACCCGCTCTACTTGCCGCTGTATCGCCGGGTCCGCGAGCTGCTGGGTCAGGCCGGGCTCCTCTACGCCGGCGACTGCAAGATGGCGGCCGTGGAGACGCGAGCCGAGATCGCCGCCGCCGGCGATTTCTACCTGACCCGACTGCCGATGACCGGCGAGGTCTTGGCCCAGTTCTCGGCCTGGGTGGAGGCGGCGCTGACCGGCGAGAAGGCGGCGAACTTGGTGGAGATCCGCCTCGAGGACGAGCTCATCGGCCGGGGATACGAATTCGAGCGGTCGCAATCCGCCGTCGTGGGCCAGGAGGTCCGCCCCTGGACCGAGCGCGTGCAGATCATCCGCTCCGAGGCCCTGGCCCAGAGCCAGGCCGCGGCCCTGGAGCGTCGGCTGGACAAGGCCGAGGCGGCCCTGCGCGGCTTGACGCCACCGCCGGGGCCGGGCCGGACCCAATTCACGACCGGTTGGGAGTTGGAGCGGGCGGTGGCCGGGGTCTTGGCCGAGCATCGGGTGGAAGGGCTGCTGGAGGTGAGCTGGGGACGTGAAGAGACCAGCCGGACCAGGTACGTGGGTCGGGGCCGCGGCGGTCCCAATCGCCCCAAGACGACCGAATGGGACATCCGCTACCAGATCACGACGGTGAGGCGCGACGACGCGGCGATCCGCCATCGCGAGGCGCGGATGGGCTGGCAGGTCCAGGTGACCAACACCGCCACCGAACGGCTGTCGTTGGCCGATTCGCTCTTCGCGTACCGAGGCGGCTGGTGCGTGGAACGAATCTTCCATCTCTTCAAGGATCAGCCGCTGGGGATTCGGCCGTTCTTCGTGCGACGGGACGACCAGATCCAGGGCTTGACCCATCTGGTGACGCTGGCGTTGCGGGTGTTGATGCTGTTCGAGGTCCTGGTGCGTCGGGGCCAGAAGGAAAGCGGCGAGCCGCTCAAGGGGCTGTATCCCGGCCAGGCGAAGCGCGTCACGGATCGTCCGACGGCGAAGCGAGTCCTTGAGGCGATCTGTCGGACCGAGATCACGCTGACCCAGGTGGAAAGCGGTGGCGAAGTGCGGTGGCATCTCAAGACCCTGCCGGCGTTGGTGAAGAAGGTGCTGGGCTACCTGGGGCTATCCGAGGCAGTATACACACGGTTAGTCATAAATTCCGGTTAAGCACTCCTTCAATACGCGAAAGAGGAGTTCTTCGGGGGAAGTGTGGGTTATTACGACACGTATTCGCAGACGTTTTCAACCACCGTCGGCCAGTCCTATTCGCTCGACTTCCACGTCAACACGTCCGGTGCCATCCCAAATGGCCTCCTGGTGACGACCAGCGCGGCTGCCGTCCCGGAGCCGTCCTCGCTGGTCCTCGCCGGGATCGCCGCGACGGCCGGGCTTGGGAGGTGCTTATGGAAGCGACGCCGGTGAGGGATTCCCAGACACGGCGCTTGATTGGGAAATCAGGACGGCGGCGGGGATAAACCACCAGATGGAAATGCTCTTCACTCCGGCGACTTAGAGCCTATCCCAGTCGGAGTCCTTGTAGGATGGGTGAAAGCCACCAAGTCTTTCGGCGACAAGGCATTCGGTGGGTTTCACCCACCCTACCGGGATAGGCTCTTACGCGTCGTTCGTGGAAGGATCGACGATCCGCACAGGCTGGCCCTGCGCCATCGCCTGCCGCTGCTCGGGGTTCAGCTCGATCATGGCTCACCTCCAACTCGATCGTGCCGGAAGCGCGGGAGAGTGGACAGGGGTCGAGTCGAAAGTCACGGCTGAGGAGGAATGGAGACATCCCCAAATCTCGACACAGTCTGGACAATCCAGGTACGAAGAGCTTCTCCAGAGTGCGCAGTCAGACGATTTATTTAAAAATGTGCTCATGTTAATATAAATAGTGATATTTATTAACACAATACAATAAAAGTATATTCATGACAATAAATTAATTTGAATTGCGATTTCCCTCGTTTGACTTGTCCTCATTTGTCCCCGGGTGCCTAGCGGCATAGCCTGGAGCCGTGCCGTGGGCCTATCCCCGGGACGTGGTGCTGAAGGCGAGACGGACCTGGAGTCGTTGCTGCCAGACCGCTGGGCGGCGAGCCACCCGGAGGATGTGCTGCAGTACCGCCTCGACGAGTCGCGTCGGGAGGCGACCCCACAGAAAGTAGCGCGGAAGGAGCGTCGCGCGATCGCCGGGCCGAAGGCGTGAGGGTCGCCCGCGTCGAGGTCGGGAAAGGCTCATGAGTCCGATCGGGTGGCTGGCCGCCCCACGTGCGTCCCGGCGGCCGGCGCGACTGGTAGGACCGGACGCTTACAAACCAATCATACCGAACCTAGGGTACGCGACCTCCAGTTACCCGCTCGCGGCTCCGCCACGCCAGAGGATCTATCGAAGGGTCGCGGTCGCCTGCGATCTTGGTTTTACTGAAACCGGCCCACTCCGCAGCCGTGCGACTGTATATGAGGCGGCAACATCGCAGGCATAGGCACGCCATTCCTTAACGTCTTTCGAGCCCTTCGCTCGGAGACCAAGACGTCTCCAAGGCTGACCCCTGCCTTGGCTAGCCCGCCAGCGATACCGACGAGGAGAACGAATCGAGGCCGCCACCGGTGGATGGCGTCCCCCGTGGCGTTCGCAGCCTCGACGCGGTCCATTCCGAGTAGCGGAGCCGTCACCACCCTGTAGGTCGTCGTCGATCCGTCCGAGAAAGTCGCGAGCAAGTCCGATCGGTAGTACACGCGGATATCTTGCTCGGACGGTGGTACCTTGCGATAGTCCCTTAGGCGGCGGAGGACCGACCGCGTCGCGCTCTTCTTGGAGCGGTGTGAGGATCAAAAAGTCGATAGTCGTAGACTCTGGTTGTGGGGTTTGCAGGAGGGCAACAGGATCGGAAGGTATTCGCCGGTCCCGCGGCGCGGCCCTGAGAGGATGATCGCGACGACGTGACCGGCTCGGTGTCAAAGTAGATGAGTCAGATTAAGCGCGGTCGTCCAGTCCCTTCTATAGACGAATTGACGATCTCGATGAAGAAAGTGCTGTCGAGGCGGAAAACAGTTTCAAGAAAAGGGAACTCTCCGATCAGAATTGCAAGCGATCATCCCCAAAGGCAGCTAGAATCGCCGCTTTCGTCGAACGAGTACGAATGCGTTAGGCCCGCGGGGGGATGCACATCCTCTCTTCTCGCCTGCGCCCCGGGGCGACGATGGCCGCCTGGAGCAGCCGGCGATGTGGAGGTATGATGGATGCCAAGGAACCGCCATCGAAGCCGGCGAGAGAGGAGATTTTCAATGAGTCAGGATTCGGAGGGCCTCTGCGATCCGAAGACCTCGATCGCCCCGGTGCTATCGGTTCGGGGCGGGGCGCGAGCGGTCGCATTCTACAAGGCGGCATTCGGAGCCGGCGAGCTGTTCCGCCTCGATGACGAGGGCGGCGCGGTGGTCGCCCGGCTGTCGGTGGGGGCGGCCGAATTCTGGGTCGCCGACGAGTCGCCGGAGCACCAGAACTTCAGCCCCGAATCCCTCGGCGGCGGTTCCGTGAGGATGGTGATGATCGTGGACGATCCGGATTCCGCATTCGATCGGGCCGTCGCGGCGGGGGCCGCGGTGGTTTGGCCGGTTGACGACCGATATGGTTGGCGCCTGGGCCGGATCGTCGATCCGTTCGGGCACCACTGGGAGATCGGCAAGCCCTTGTTGGAAGGCGACTGAACGCCCGTCGAAGCGCCGTTGTGACCGCGGCCCTTGCGCCCCGTAGGTCGCCGGGGACTGGTCCCCGGCATGATTCGTGCATGCCAGAGAACGCCTGGCCCGGATTTTCTCAGCATCTGAGATTCGGGCGAGGAACATTCCTTGAGGGACATCATGGCAGACCCGAGAAACGTGGCGCACGACAAGAAGGTCCAGGACGAGAAGAAAAAGCACGGCGAAGCGGTCGTTCCCGATGCCAGCGAAACGCCGCAGCCGGGCAAGAAGCCGACTCTGGTGCAGAATGACTCGCCGGGCGACAGCTACCAGCAGCACGCCAAACTTCACCCTGGCGACGTTCCCGAAGAAAAGTGATCCCGGCAATGATCTTGGCAATCACCAGCGGGACCGACCCCGTGAAGATGCCGTCCGCATCTGCCAGGTCTGCCTGATCGCCCAGCCGACTCTTGCCGCATGCTCCTCGCTCGGGGTCGCGCCGACGAGGAGATAGAGCACTCTTTCTCCGCGAAGGGCCAGCACCCGGTTGACCAGGACCGCCCTGAGCGGCCACACGGCTTCCTGCTCGCCCGCCGTCTGGAAGCCGATCCAGCCGGCATACCGACGAGGCAACTGCATCAGCCCGGCCGCCCTCGATGGCGACGAGCTGTACTAGAAATCGCCCAAGGCGGCCGTGTCCGCCGCGACGCGAGATCAGGCGGCGTTCGCCGACGGCTTCACCTTGCGACGGCGGGTGTAGCCCACAACGACGGCCGACCCGAAGCCGAGCATCGCAAGACTCGCCGGCTCGGGCACAGATGAGATTTGGACCACCCAATGTCCCAGGTTGCCGTGACCTCGCTCATCTATCCAAACGCCACCGTTGACGTTATTCGAGGCGGCATTCGCGAAGAAGTGGAGCTGCAGCCCCGTTGACGAATCGCTCATCCCGAAATCGCCGACGCCGCCGTCGAGGAACTGGCCGGTGGTCTGGGAGATGAGCAGACCATCGCCGGGGATCGGCGCGATGAGACGGACGTTGGGGTCGGTGTTGCTGAACGTCTGGAACGGGTCAGTGAACGAGTAGGAGAGGACATCCGTCGGCATGATCACGCCGGTCGCGAGCACGGAGGAGTTGGCGGTGAATGACCCGGTGGTGCCGCTGTTCGAGTCGTCGCTCCAGGTGTAGAGGATGTCGGCCTTGGCTGGGCCGGCTATGGCCAGCGTGAGGCCGAGGATCGCGGGCACGATGAGACGCGAGCGGATGCTGAGCATGGTCGTTGGCTCCTTCTCGGTTAACAGATTGAACCTAGCATGCGAATGACCGGAGTCGTATCTGCCACGTGGCGAGGTGACTCGGCGGCCAGACATTCCCGCGCGACCCCCTCATCACAAAGGCCGGATGCGCGGACGGGTACGCCGCAGCACGAGTTCAAGCGAGTGGCCGTGGCGAGAAGGATAGTCTCAACTTGCATACATCCGGACGCATCCCCTAGAATTAGGGGGTTGGTGAAAAAAGGAGCATTTGATCTCAGAGCGAAGTCAATCCATCTTCGGGCGTCAACTCGTTCCCACGGTCCTCCGTGGGAATGCCGTCATCGACGCTCTGCGTCGTCTTCTTGCGGCTCCGCCGCTTTAGGGGGTTGGTGAAAAAAGGAGCATTTGATCTCATGGCGAAGTCGATCCGTCTTCGGGCGCAGGATTGGCGCGAGATCGTCCTGCTGGTGGGAGAATGCCGCGAGCTCGGCGATGAGCAGACCCTTTGGCGTCGTCATCTCCTCGGGAGATTGTCCATCCTGGTTGACGCCGATCTCGGCTTTTGCGGCGAAACGGGGGGAATCCTCTCCGGGCGGCCGCGAGACCTCGGCTTCACCGACTGCGGGTATGAGGACGGCTTCGACCGCGCCGCCCAGATTGAGGTCTATACGAGGGTTGAGGGCAACCCGGGCATCTATGATGCCCTGAGTCACTATTTCCAGAGGCTCGGGTCAGACCACGGCATCTGCGTCACGGCCCGCGAGAGCCTGGAGCATGAGAAGTGGGAATCCTCGACGAGCTTCCAGCTCGTCCATCGGCCCCTCGGAGTCGATCATGCCCTCTGGTGCTACCGGTCGTTGCCCGAGGGCAATGGCGATAATTCAGCGCCCTCCAGTTGCAGAGGGCAGACCGCAGACGCGACTTCACGGCGAGGGACCGCTCGCTCGTCCGCGAGGTGCAATCCGCATTGACGCCGATGATCGGAGGTCCGCTGGCGCGGGTCGCCGAGCCGACCCCGATGGCCCTCCCGCCCTCGGTGCGTCGGGTGCTGGCCTGCATTCTGGAAGGCGACGGAGACAAACAAATCGCCGCCAAATTGGGCCTGAGCATCTACACCGTGAACGACTACACGAAAACCATCTATCGGCACTTCGGCGTCCAGAGCCGGTCGCAGCTCCTGGCTCGCTGGGTCCGGCGAGGATGGCCTTCTCTCGCGTCCTGGGCCGAGTGACACCAGGCCCCGTCTGGCAATTCTCAAGTGCTCATACGGTTGGTGGCGTTTGCGGCCGGGAACCGGCGATTTTCCGAGAACAATCGCAATATGGGCGACTCAGGCAAGGCGATTTCGCTTGAAAGCATGCGTGATTCAAGATTGCTAGACACGGCCAAGTCTGTTCGGATCATGGGCGGCTTGCTCGGGCCGCCAATTCTCACGGTATCCGTGCCGAGGGATGGACCTCGGGCACGTAACCCGCCCGGATCGCGCCAACTGTCGATCCGGGCGTGAGGACGGTCACGACCTCTCCGCTCGGCCTGCGCCGGCGCTTCCCGATAGCCGCCCGGCGACCAGTAGAACAGTGAGTCGCCCCAGACCAGGCAGGCGCCCTCGGCCGGCTCGCCGAGGTCGACGAACACACCGTCCGGGAGGTCGTCGAAGTTCGCCCGATGGGTGCGCTTCGACCGATCGGGCCCGACCCGTTCGGCGTGCAGTCGCGCGTCGATCGCGTCGGCCCGGAGCGGCCCGGGTCCGATGACCTGGCGGTTCCCGGCCGCAAAGGCGCCCCGGTAGGCCAGAAATCGTCGGCGCCGGCATTCGGCGCAAGGGCGATGGCCGGCGGCCAGGCCCGTGGCCTCGTCGAGGAAGAAGAGCTCGGTGTAACGGTTCGGGGTCATGACCGTCCGATATCGTCCCCGGAACTCGAGGACGCACAGGAGCCAACGCTTCACCTGCCAGGGCCTGCGGATGCGGCCCTCGGCATCGTGCAGGATGCCTCGATTGCCCATCATCGTGCCACGATCCCGCATGGCGACGATATCACCATGGGGCGTGACGCGATTCCTCCTCGGCATGGTGCGACCCTCCACTGTTCAGACTATCAGAAGGCGATCCCGGGTGGAAAGCAAGTCTCGAACCGCGGCTCGAGCTTCGAGGGAGCGGACGATGATCGAGATCGGCGCCCGGGATCCGCCACGGTTGACGACCGTCGGGTCGCGCTGATCTGGACGTTCCCGTCGCCGCTCGTCATGCTGACCATCGGGTGGGCCATGATTGACGATCCCCCCGATCGGCCACGCGCGATCAACGAAGACCCTGTCGAGATCGACCTGATGAAGGGAAGGAACTCCGCATGAGAATCCCTCAGTCTAACGGCGCGTCCGCCGCGAAGGAGGCCGGTCCCGGCGCGGAATGGTCGAGACCCTGCGATCCCGCTGAGCAAGAACAACCACCTCCTCAAGTGGGTCGATAAAATGGCCCGGCTCACGCTACCCGCGGCCATCCACTGGGTGGACGGCTCGCAGGACGAATACGACGGGCTCTGTGCGGGGATGATCGAGGGTGGGACTCTCATCAGGCTCAACCAGGATCTATGGCCGGGCTGCTACTACGCGCGCTCCGATGCCAGCGACGTCGCCCGGGTGGAGGACCGCACCTTCATCTGCTCGCTCTCGAGGGAGGCGGCGGGGCCGACCAACAACTGGGAAGATCCCTTCAAGATGCGACGCCGGCTGAAGGAGCTGTTCAACGGCTCGATGCGCGGGCGGACGATGTTCGTGCTGCCGTTCAGCATGGGGCCGGTCGGCTGCGCCGGTGTCGCAGATCGGCGTCCAGCTCACCGACTCGCCCTACGTCGTCGTCAACATGCGGATCATGGCCCGCATCGGCCTGCCCGTCCTGGCCGAGATCGACAAGGACGGCAAGCGCGTCGTGCCGTGCATGCACACCGTCGGCGCCCTGCTCGTTGCCCGGACGGCCGGACGTCCCCTGGCCGTGCAACCCGGAGAAGTACGTCGTCCACTTCCCGGAGACGCGCGAGATCTGGTCGTACGGCTCGGGCTATGGCGGCAACGCGCTGCTCGGCAAGAAGTGCTTCGCGCTTCGGATCGCCTCGAACATCGCGCGCGACGAGGGCTGGATGGCCGAGCACATGCTGATCCTGGGGATCGAGGACCCGAATGGCGAGAAGACTTATGTCACGGCCGCGTTCCCGTCCGCCTGCGGCAAGACGAACTTCGCCATGCTGGTCCCCCCGACCGGGTTCGAGGGGTGGAAGGTCTGGACCGTGGGCGACGACATCGCCTGGCTCAAGCCCGACGCCGAGGGCGGCTTGAGGGCGATCAACCCCGAGACCGGCTTCTTCGGCGTCGCGCCGGGGACGTCGTGGAAGACGAACCCGAACGCGATGGCCACGTTGTCGCGGAACACCATCTTCACGAACGTCGCGCTCACGCCCGAGGGCGGCGTGTGGTGGGAGGGCATGACCGACGAGCCGCCCGGCGAGTGCCTCGACTGGCAGGGGAATCGCTGGACGCCTCGGATCGCCGCGGAGACGGGGGCGAAGGCCGCACACCCGAACTCGCGATTCACCGCCCCGGCCTCGCAATGCCCGACGATCGACCCGGCCTGGGAAGACCCGGAGGGCGTGCCGATCAGCGCGATCATCTTCGGCGGCCGGCGGGCCACGACGATGCCGCTGGTCCACCAGGCGTTCAACTGGAGCACGGGCGTGTACATCGGGGCCACCGTCGGCTCGGAGATGACGGCGGCCGCGGCCGGCGTCATCGGCACGGTCCGGCGCGACCCGATGGCGATGCTCCCGTTCTGCGGCTACCACATGGGCGATTACTTCCGGCATTGGATCCGGATGCAACGCTCTCTCTCGGAGCGCCCCGCATCTTCCACGTGAACTGGTTCCGGAAGGACGCCGAAGGCGCGTTCATCTGGCCGGGTTTCCGCGAGAACATGCGCGTGCTGAAGTGGATCGTCGACCGCGTGCGCGGACGTGGCCACGGCAAGGAGACGCCGATCGGCTGGATGCCACGCTACGAGGACATCGACTGGACCGGTCTCGAGTTCTCAAGGGAGAAGTTCGAGCAATTGCAAGCCTTCGACCGAGGCGCCTGGCGACTCGAAGTGCTCGGGCACGAGGAGCTCTTCATCGAGCTCCACGACCGCCTGCCGCCGGAGATGGTCTACGAACGAGAGCTCCTGATCTGTCGGCTTTAAGTACCTGTCCCTGTAGGGTGGGTGAAACCCACCGATCTTGTTGATGCTCATGAAGTGGGTTTCACCCACACTACGAATCTGCGGAGGGGGGCTCCTCAACCATGACCAAAAGGATTTTTCTCAAACTATCGGCCGCGGGCCTGGGTGGATTCTGCGGGTCGCGGCTCTTCGGCGGTGCGCACGATGGCCCCGATTCGAATGGCCCGCTCACGAACTGGGCCGGCAACCACCGATACAGCACGGACAACTTCCATACGCTCTCCTCGGCCGAACAGGTCCGGAAGTTCGTCAAGGAACACGATTCCCTCAAGGTGCTCGGCACGCGCCACTGTTTCAACGACATCGCCGACAGCACCCGGGCGCTCGTCTCGCTCAGGCCGATGGATCGGGTAGTCGAGCTGGACGCGAAGGCGCGCACCGTGACGATCGAAGCCGGCATCAGCTACGGCCAGTTGTGCCCCTATCTCCACGAAAAGGGCTTCGCACTGCACAACCTCGCCTCGCTTCCCCATATCTCCGTCGTCGGTGCCTGTGCCACCGCGACCCATGGATCCGGCATCAAGAACGGGAACCTGCCGACGGCGGTCTCGGCCCTGGAACTCGTCACGGCCGATGGGGACGTCCTGACGCTCTCGCGCGACAAGGATGGCGACAGATTCCTCGGGGCCGTCGTGAACCTTGGTGCGCTCGGGGTGGTGACTACGATCACGCTCGACATGCAGCCGGCCTTCATGATGAGGCAGGACGTCTACGAGAACCTGCCGATGAGTCAACTGATCGACCACTTCGAGAGCATCATGTCGAGCGGCTACAGCGTGAGCCTCTTCACGGACTGGCGGAAGCGTCGCATCAATGAGGTGTGGGTGAAGCGCCTCGCGGACAAGGGGGACGCAACGGCCGCCAAGTCCGAGTTTTATGGCGCAACGCTCGCGGCCAAGAACCTCCACCCAATCGTCGAGTTGTCGGCCGAGAATTGCACCGAGCAGATGGGCGTACCCGGCCCCTGGTTCGAACGGCTCCCCCACTTCCGGATGGGGTTCACGCCGAGTCGCGGCGATGAGTTGCAGGCCGAGTACTTCGTCGCCCGCGAGCACGCCGTCGAGGCGATCCTCGCGGTCGAGCGATTGTCGGATCGGGTCAGCTCCCACCTGTTCATCTCGGAATTGCGCACGATCGATGCGGATCGATTCTGGATGAGTCCGTGTTACGAGCGGCCCAGCTTGGCGATCCATTTCACCTGGAAGCCGGAATGGGATTCGGTCCGCGAACTGCTGCCGATCATCGAGAAGGAGTTGGAGCCGTTCGAGGCCCGTCCCCACTGGGGAAAGCTGTTCACCATGGAACCGGCCCGGCTGCGATCCCGCTATGCGAGGCTTGCCGACTTCAAGGGCTTGATCAAGGAGCACGATCCCCGCGGCAAGTTCCGGAATGCGTTCCTGAACAGGAACCTCTACGGTTGAGATTCGCCGCAAGTCGCCGGGCTGCGGTCGCCTAGGGAACGGCCCGCCGCTGATCCCTATGTCTCCTGATGCGGAATTCGCAGGAGTTGCCCCCGGCAGATCGTGTCGCCTTTTCATCCAGACGCCGTATCAAGACGTGGCAACATCGCCATGAACACTCCAAGTCTGATCCCCGTGCTCAACGTGACGGCCCTCATAGCCATCATGTTGTCCATGGGTCTGCAAGTGGAAATCGAGGAGGTTGTGGCCTCTGCCCGACCGTCTCGTCGGCTCGTGCTAGGCCTGGTCGCCAACTACATGATCGTGCCTGGGTTCACGATCGGATTGCTTTACGTCTTCCGGGCCGACCCGATGGTCTTCGTCGGGTTCTTCATCCTCGCCGCTTGTCCCGGGGCCCCGATCGGTCCACCCATCACGGGAATCGCCCGAGGCGATATTCCCTCGGCGATCGGGATGATGTTGATCCTGGCTGCGCTGTCCGCGTTGCTCTCGCCGGGCCTGCTGAGTGTGTTCCTGGCCGCGATCGGGCCCGAGCTCGAGTTCCACATCAATTATCTGGCGATCATCAAGGCATTACTAATCGCGCAACTGCTCCCGTTAGCGGTGGGTTTGGGCATTCGCCACGGGGCGCCACGATTGACGGCACGGATCGTCAAACCGGTTAGTCGGTTCGCAAACGTGATGCTCCTGACACTGGTCGCACTGATCATCGCCACTCAATTCGAAACTCTGGCGGCGATCAGGACCAAGGCTTGGATGGGGATGAGCCTGCTCTTACTGGCCAGCCTCGGCATCGGCTGGCTCTGCGGGGGGCCAGGCGTGACGACCCGGAAAGCGCTGGCCTTGACGACCGCGACTCGGAACGTCGCCGTCGCCCTGGTGATCGCCCAGGGCAACTTCGCGAATACGCCGGCCGTCACCGCCGTGGTTGCTTATGGCCTCGTCTCCACGCTCGGCGCCCTGGGCGTCGCGATTGGCTTTACCGCCATTCCACAGAAGATCCGCTGATGGCGCCCTGGGCGTCGCGATTGGCTTTACCGCCATTCCACAGAAGATCCGCTGATAAAGTTGCGTTCGGAGCGCCGACGGGCTTCTTCGGCCGAATCGTTCTGGTCCTTTTTGGCCCCGCGCGATGCAGACGTCGAAAGCACGATCAACCCGCTGATTGATCGTGCTTTACGTCGAAACCTGTCTGACGCGAAACGGCCTGTCGGCATGCTTGGCAACGTGCCCCGAATCCCTTCAGACAGACGACGCGGCCATCTGGCGTCGATCAGAGGCGCGAATCTAGTCGAGCAGAGCAGAAAATCGTGATGATACGCTTTGCGCCAGTTAGGACCAAGTCGCAACGATACTCTGGCCGAAGAAATAGAGGACTCGTCTGGTCGGGTCGCTCCGATCCCGAAGCGAAGCGGTGCGGGGCTTTGACAGACTAACGGGCACTCTCGTTGAACGACGGGGGCGTTCGAAACCACGTACCCTGAGAGTAGACCGATGGCAGGAAGCCAAGCTCTCCGCCTCTCATTCGGCCGGCTCGCGGCCGCGCTCGCCGTCTCATTGCTGACGATTGCGGGTCACGCCCAGGCGCAGGTCCCGTCACCGCCGTTACCGCCGGCAGGAACGCCCGCCGCGAGTCCCGACCCGGCGACAGGCGGCACGAGGCCATCGACGCGAGCGTTACCGCCGGCCGGAACGCCCGCCGCGAATCTCGACGAGATGATTGAGAGCATCACGGCGCCCGAGGTCATGCCCGCGCCGATGGCTGCCAACGGGCCCTCGTACGACCCGTCTTACGGCGTGGCACCGGCGGCGCCCGGGTCGAACAGGGGTTCTTCGACACGATCACGAAGTCGATCTGCGGCCAGCCCGATCCGAACACCTGGCGACCGTTGCTGTGCTCGACGCTCTTCAGCGAGGGTTGGAACGAGGCCTGGGTGCCATCGCCCAACGGTTCGGGCGGCGCGCCCCGACAAGGCTGGATCAATGCCGCAGACGGCAACATGTACCGGCTCTGGTTCTTCACGTTCGGCCAGGCGTTCAACCAAGGTTCGAAGGGCAACGCCTACCTCGGTGCCTACACCCTCTACACGCCGCTCAGCCGTCGCCTGCTCCTGATCACGAACATCCCCTTCGTGCTCCGCAACAGCGCCGGCAGCGGGTTACCCACCATCGACCCGTCCGGGCTGACCATGCCGACGTCGAAGAACCACACGACATTCGGCGATATCTCGTTCACGCCCCGCGTCTTGCTGCACGAGACCAAAGACTTCTCGCTCACGAGCGAAGTCGCGGTGCTGGTCCCGACCGGCGACCAGCCTCTTGCGGGGAAAACCGCGCTGATCCCGGCCTTCAGCTTCTGGGACAATTTCGCGGGCCGTTGGGTGATCCGGGGCGGGATCGGTGACTACATCCCGCTCGGTGGCGGTGGAAGCGACAATCTGATCAGCCAGCTCGCCATCGGTCAGACCTTGACCGATCATGACGTGCCGCTGTTCGGCGACTTCACCTGGTACGTCTCGACGGTGGTGAACACCCCCCTTCGCGACGGTCAACATACCAGCGTGACGCTGACCCCCGGCATGCGTACGCACCTGGGCCGCGACTGGTATTTCCTGGCGGGTCTGCCAACGCCGTTGACCACTCAGCGAATCGGCGACATTGGCATGATCTTCTGGTTCATGAAAGCGTGGTGAGCCGAGGCGGAACCTGGCGCAAGCCGCCGAGCCCCGGGGGGCAACGCCCGTCCCCTGGGGCCCTTTATGCTGGCAGCGAGTCCTGGGAAGGCGATAACCGGCAGCATGATTGATGCCACGAATGTAAATGCTTGGCGCTACTGCCTAGACTTTGAGGATGGGGCAGATTAGGCTGGCGCCTGCGGGACTTATGAGACGTCGCCTTGCACAGGAAGTGTGTGCTTTCTGCGCAGGCGCAGGCGGTCCCGCGGGGGAACGCATCATGACGCGTAACTTGAAGGGAAGTCTGCTGTTCGCCTCGATGCTCATCGTTTTATGGACGACATCGTCGGAGGCGTGCCACAAGCGCCGACGGGCTTGCCAGCCCACCCAGAGCTACTGCCAATCGGGGTACAGCTCAGCAAGCCCCACGGGCTACTACTCTTCTGCCCAGGGAGGCTACGTCACGACAGGGGGTGGTTACTCTGGCGGCGGAATGACTGGCTATCCCGGTGGGTACGGGTACGGCCAGCCCGGCTACGGCCAGCCCGGCTACGGGTACGACTATGGCCGGCCCGGCTACAACCCGGGCGGCATCGGCGGGCCGGCGTCTGGGCTGGGGGTACGGCCCGGCCTGGGCGTCGGCGGCTTCGGCCCGGGGCGCTGACAAATCACAAGCGCCCCGATCAGCCTGCGAGCTCCTCGGCCTGGACCTACAGGCTGACTCGGGACAGCGTCGGCCGGATTGAGTAGGCTGCGGCCGGTTACTGCGCGGCCGGCGGCCGGTGAGAACATTCGCGCGGCAATCGAAGTGGCCGGGCGTCACTCCGGTGGCGACCCGGCCATTTGCTCCAGTCGATCCAACGAACGGGCGCGAACCCAGAGATGCCGTCACCAGGCGACGTTTGCATGCAAATCGCCAGGTCCAACTGACGCGAGCCGAGGAGTTACCGCGGCCCGACCCTTTTGAGTATCCTCAGCGCAGCTTGGCCATGTTCCGCCAAAAGTGTTCCAGGCTTTCGGTGCCTCCGAAGAGAGTGGTGAAGATCGTCGAGTCGGCGAGCAGGATATCGCCGCCGCGTGTAGCTTTTGGCGGCATCCAGATGAATGAATTAAACTCGCGATTTCCCGCAGCGGTGAATGGATGCGGCCGGGACAGGTCGATCGGTTGTCGCGCCAAAACATGAATGGAGTTCGTATCGTCTGCGGTCAGCGCATAGTGCGGCAGATGCAGATGGAAGTTGAACGTGGTCACTCCATTCAGCAAACCTAGTTCGTCCAGATCCTTGTTGATGGAAAGAGGGGCGATCTGATCGGTCCCCTGCACGACGGCAGGCCGCAGCCCGAACTGATTGAGTACGGGCACTCCGAGTCCTTTCATCAGCGAGCGAGTGTACTGGCCAAAGCGCTGCTGGCGCGGCACGAGCTCGTCGCCGTGATGCTTGTACTCTATCTGACGCTGCTGCATGTCGCCGGTGAAGCCGACATCGTGATGCGGTGCCAGGATCAGGCATGTGCCTTGCCGATCGAGCCACTCGCGGATGGCGTCGATCTCCTCCTGCTCGGCTTCCTGCTCGGAGACGAGGTGGTCCAGGCCGAAAACCATCAACGTGTCCGTGTCCGCAAGGACTCTCTCATCGATCGGGAGCTTGTACCCTGCCTGGTCGATGCGCTGGTATACGGCCACCGGATGATCGGTCGCCTCACCCACCAACTGCTGGAAAGCGAGTGTGGAGCGGTGGAATAACTCCAAGGTGCCGGCGATCCCCTGGAGGAAGTTCATCTTATCCCACTCGGACCCCTCGAAGCCCGGCCAGGCGACCCGGCGGACCTCGGTCATGGTCGAGAAACGATTGTCAAGGTCGGTCGGGTCCCGGTTCGCTTCCCAGGGATAGCTCCACGTCCAGTAGATGCTGAAACGTCGTCTACCCGGCGTGTGCGGCCGCGATCGGTGGTTCTGGTTATAAGTTCGACCGGTTAGGTTAGTCGCTTCCATCCCTGTGTCCTCCCACTGTTTAGTTATTCAGTGCTGACTCGGGCGGCCATCGGACAGCGTCGCAAGGTATCGGAGCGCGTTGAGGCCGGGCAGGAAGAAGTACGCTCCTCCTCGGACGGTCGTGAACGCCGGAAGCCCCGTGATTTTCTTCCGGATCGGTCGCTTGGGGATCTTGAATTCCAGCGTTCCGTCCTGGTTGCCGATGATCGGGTCGCGCTCATTGGCCAGTTCGTGGAAGTTCTTGTCATTGGCCCACACGTTTTGCGCGAACTCGAACTGGCGGATCAGGCTCCCGCAGATCACGAAGGCCGCGATCCCGCGCTCCTGGCCGTCCTCCGGCGCGTCTTCCGGAAGGTGCGGCCCATAGGTGGCTCCGCGTCGAATCATGCGGCGCCGGTTCATGTTCGCGGCCGTGTCCCGCGGGTTCATGCGGCGCATGTGCGATCCCAGCGGCACGGCGTACCCGTGAGGGTCCGATTCCTTGTAATTGAAGTCGTTGTTCCGCTGCGGATCGGCCCCGAGGACAGGATCGTCCTCGTCCGGCGCCAGCACGAGCGGGGCGCCGCTTCGCCAGCGGCCCATGAGCTTGGCGGCGATGAGTTCCTGTTCCTCCGGCGTCCGGCCGTGCTCGCGCAGGAAGTCTCGGAACGCTCCCACGTGCTCCTCCAGGCGGCGGTACGCGGCGTAGCTGCCGTTGCGGCGGAGCATTTCCGGGTCGGGCTGGCTGGTCACGTTGCCGTCTTCGTCGGGGTAGCCGAGGATGAATTCGCCCGCCTTCAACGGACCGCCCGAGCCGGGCGTCGGCTCGTCGCCCGAGCCCTCGATGATCGGCTGCGAGAGCCGGTCACGGTAACCGAAGTGGTCGTGCGCGTAGTCGTACGGTGGGGTGGCGTCGAGGTCGAGCGACGAGAGCACTTCCACTCCCTCGCATCGCGCGACGAGTTCGCGATGCTCTGACTGGCAGCGCTCGCGCTCCGCACCATCGCGGGCGAAGAGTATGGCGATGGCGTGGAGCTCCGGGCTGGCCAGGCCCCCCAGCCAATGGTCGGGATGATTCGCACCCGTGTCGCCGAGGATCTCCGCCCGGGCGACCATGCCCTGCTTGAATTCTTCCGGGAACGTGTCCAGGGACGCCGCATCCACGCCCAGCGCCCGCAGACCGTTCCAGGTGAACCCTAAAGTCACCCAACGCCTGTCTTCGGCCACCGAGGCGCGAGCCTCGGTGGCCGACTGCACCGTCGGCACCATACCCGTGAGCCACGCCTGCGCGGCAGAGGGATTGCGAAAGGACAGGAACTCATAGCGTGCCGCGAGCGCCGGCGCACGAGTGAGCAAGATGTGCTGAATGTCGTCGAACTCCAGCATGTTGCATCGTCCTGGTGGATTACTGCATCTGGTCGAGCATCGTGGAGAACGCCGCCTTGAGCTTGAGCGCCTTCTTGATCTCGTCGGCGCTCACATAGGGATACTCTCCGTATTCGAGGAAGCTCGGGCACTGGTGCTCCCGGACGAATTTGATGAAGGCCACGGGGTTCGATTTCCAATCCTCGGGGAACCCTTCGAGGTTCTCGAAGATCGTGTTGATGCCGTATTTCGAGAAGAGGGCCACGGCGTCCTCGGTGTACTTATCGAAGTCGGTGTCGAAGATGCCCTGATACATGAAGTAGGTCTCCGTACCGATGTCGAAGAGCACCCAGCGCAGGTAGTGCAGCTTGAGCACCTCGAGGGCCTCGGGCAGGCCGGCGATGGTCTCCTCGATCTTCTTCCCGTACGCGCGGATGGTCTGCTCCGTGCCGGGCTTGATCTTCGCGATGATCGTGAAGCCATAGCACGCGGGCGTCCTGGGGAAGATCGGGCCGTATCGGCCCGGTTCCTCCTCGAAGAATCCCTCCTTCGGGATCGCCTTGGCGGCGGGCTTCGTCCAGTCGTGCTGCATGTCAGTCTTCCTGCCTTTCTTGTCGCGGGTCTTCACTCGAGGTTGCTCGATTTCCGTGTCGTCCATCGGCACGGATCACGACCTTGGACAGGGTCATTCCCGGGTCTGTACTTCCGGCTCTCGGTTCGGCCGGGTCGTGCCGCTCACGTCGGCGCGGGCTCATTTGCGTCGGGGGTTGGCTTGAATAGTTGCGGATCGAGCCGATTCAAGAGCCGATGCATCTTCGTGACCTGTTCGAGCGCGGCCGCCTCGCCGATGACGGCGAATTCCTTCGCCCTCATGAACTCCGAGGGGTCGATGCCCGACACGTCCGGCTCGATGACCACGTCCGCCGGTTGGACACCGAAGGCGTTCAGATTGTAATTTTGGACGAGCAGGCTGCGTAAGAGCGTCGGCACGATGCCCGGCTTGTTCCCGGACAGGGTTGGTTTCTCGGGTGAGATCTCGCAGAAACGGGTCTCCAGCTTCGAAGTCACGCTGACGGCGATGACGAAATTACAGCCCATCGACACCAGCACGTCCGCCGGGATGTTATTGACCAGGCCGCCGTCGATCAGCGCCTGGCCGTTGCGGACGATCGGCACCGAGAGCACGGGCAAGTTGATGCTCTCGAGGATCGCATGCACGGCATCGCCGCGTTCGCGAACGACCGAATTGCCGCCCACCAGGTCGAGCGTGACGGAAAGGCAGGGGACGGCCAGTTGTTCGAGTCTCCAGTCGTGCAGGTACTTGCGCAGCATCGTGTCGAAGTGCCCGCGGCGATACTTGTACAGGAGTTGCCAGTAGGTGCCTTGCGGCAGGTGGCGGAAAATCCAGGAGGGGCGAAGGTCCGCGGCAAACGCGTCCGCGTTATAGTCGGGATCCAGGCCGGCGGAGTACATGATGCCGGTCATGGCGCCGGCGCTGGTGCCGGCGATCATGTTGACGACGATGCCGTTACGCTCGAGGGCCTTGAGGACGCCGAGGTGCGCCAGGCCTCGGGCGGCCCCGCCGCCGAGGGCCACGCCCACGCGCACGCCGCGGAGGTCGTGGACCAGCCGCTCCAGCCCATTGGCCAGCGACCGGCCCGAGGGCAATCCTGGCGGCGTCTCGTGGATCTTGAAATCGCGGGAGGCGAGATCGGCGAGGTCCGGGACGGCGGGGACCACGGGATTGTCGCCCTCGATCAACCAGGCGACACGGATCTTGTCGCGCCAGCCCTGGGCCGTCACGTCGCACGCCTTCAGTCGGCGGATGGCCGCGTCGGCGGCATTTGCCGGGATGAAATAGACGGCGCGGTTGACGAGCTTCATGAGCTGCGCCGCCCGTTCCGGCGTCAGGTACGTGTGGACGTCGAAGATGATTCGATTGGCGTCCTGCCAGCGCGCGACCTGCTCCCGTATTTCCTCCAATGTCAGATCTCGGCCATCCTCTCGGAGCGTCCGAAACCGCACATTTGGCGAATCCGGCCGCCGGTCCGAATCGCTGAAGACGGCGAGTTGCTCACCGACCTCGCACAGGCGCTCGATGAGCCGTTCGGCCGTCGGGCGCGTCGCGGGTGAATCGTGGATCAGCGCCAGCATCATCGCCGTCCGCTTCGGAGCGGCGCCGAAGAAGAACTTTCGCAGGCTTCCCGCGTAGGTCTTCAGCCATAGTCGGCGCAGGTCCGGCCTGGCGAACGTCAGTTCGAGCGCCTCTTCGTAGTCCAGCCCGAGGATCGTCGTGGGCTCCAGCGCGACGACGCGGATCGGCACCGATTCGCCGAGCGCGCCGACCATCAGCCCGAACTGTTCGCCGCGCTCGATCATGCGGAACAGCGACTCTTCACCGCGGGGGCCGATCCGAACGGCCTTGAGCCGCCCGCGCAGGACGAAGCCCACCGTGGTGAGCACGACGTCCGCCTCGTGCACGACGCTCCCCGCTGGATAATGCGCGACCCGTCCGAGCCGCGCGACTTCCTGGAGGGTCTCATCCGACGCTCCCTGAAAATAATCATGCACCTTCAGGAGCGCAATGACCTCACCGTTCATGGCGGCGCCTTTCGAGTTCGCGGCGGATATGATCCCCGAATCCCGCCGACGGGGCCGTGTTCGCGATGTCGTTGAGGTAGGCGAGCCGTCGGAGTTCCTGGAAGGGGAGTGTCCGATCCAATCGACCGTCCCGATAGAGCGCCCGATCCAGACGGGCGTTGGCGATGACGCGCCAGTCCCATCGGACCTGCGTGCTGGGGAGCTTGTAAAAGGCGGTCGTGCAATTCGTGAACAGGACGTGGTACCAGCGCGGAGTCTCGTACAATTGATTGATCATATTCACGTAATCGAGAAACACTCTTCTTAGTTCCTCGGCGCTCGAACTGAGGTGGTAGAGGTACCCCCATTGGCGTTCGCTATATTTCGTGCGCCGCAGGATGATGTCGCGTTCGTCGGCGGCGACGAAGATCAGCTCCTGCTGTCGGTACAGGCTGCGAAAGACCGAGTATTGCTGCCCTTTCGTGATTCGCGCCTCGATCGACATGCAGATGCGGCCATCGGGCCCGAAGTCGAAGACCAGGGCAGGGTGGCCCCTCAACCCGTCTCCCCAGTCGAAGAAGATGACATCCACCCCCTTGAGATTCGAGAGGTGATATGTACGCTTTTCCCAGTGCGGGGTGAAATCGTCGACCGAGCGATATTCCAGGTTGCGGACGTTTTCGATCGTCACCGCATCCCCGGCGATGACAGCCCGCGACAGCACGGCGGCGCTCGGGTCCCAGTCGCGGTCGTTGCTCGGTTTCAGTCGTAACCACCAGGCGAGGAATAGGGACTCGGCCCCGAGCACGGCAACGATCGGCTGCCAGAGTGGTCGCCAGACCACCAACATCGCGAGCACGCCAGCGGCCCAGGCCAGCGCGATCCAACGGCCCCACCTGGCCCCGCCGCACAAATCGAAGTAAATCGCGCCGACCATCCAGACGGCAACCAGGGCACTCGCGAGCAGCGAAGCTCCCGTGATGATTCCCGGTATGAGGCCCATGAACGATTTCTCTTCTGTTTGACGCGGCGCAGTGCGAGAGCGGGACGATGCGACTGCTGGAGCCGGCTTCAAGACCAGCGTTTACGCAGTTTACCAGCACCGGCCATTCGAAGCATTCGCCATCTCGCCCGTTTTTTCCGAAACTTGATTCGTGCGGGTCACTCACGATGCATCCTGGCGGACCTCGCCTCAGGCTGCACACTCGACCGGCAATGGGAATTCTTCGATCGCTCGATGTCGCTGTCGAGAAGAGTCTCGGCATTAGTCCGTGACACGTTCGGTGCGTACCAACGAACTTGCCGGAGTTGACCTGTGGCGAGCGACTTCATTTTCCAGGCTCGCCCGTTGTAGCTCCCCACCGGTGGCCTGAACGGTCCCATGGACTGTCGTCTGAAGGACCAGATCGGCGAGGAATCGTGCGGGAAGCTGGGCGTAGGAATGGCGCATCTCGCAGCAGGTGAAGACAAGGAGATCCAGATCTCCCTTCAGATTCAGGCGGCCAGGCTCGCCCTGGGCTGCTTCCTCGAATACCTTCGGGGCCGGGCCAAATACGGTTTGGAGCAACGGAGATGCCCACACGCCGTGCCGCTCGTTCCCTGGGACGTAAACCGGCTGCTCGAGTGTAATCGGGCGATCCAGTATGAGACGGCTTACCGTAGGGATCAGCAAGGAGGTCAGAGGAAAGCTCGCCAGATACTCCCAGTCCCCAATCCGGACAGGCTCGGAGAGTGCCAGGCCCTGCGACCGGAACGCCTTCTCGGTGAGCTCCACACAGTACAACGTGTCATCCTCCATGCGGAAGCCATCATCGAAGGGGACCTGCCGCTCGTACGCGGAGCGGCAATAATCGATCACTCCGGCGATGCGTTCGCGGTGCTCTGGCTTCAGCCGCTTGATCCCCAATGCTCCCAAGCTGTCGAGCATCCAGACCTTGAACGGCTGGCGCTGGACTCCCTCGGACGAGCAGTCATAGACGACCGGCGATCCGTCCTCGATCGCGACGACTCCGGTGTGCGAGAAAGGACTGCCGGTCGCCCGGGCGATGAACCGGCTGAGTGGAACCATGCCGCGCACGACACGCGCGTCGCCGAGCCGGAAGACGATGTCCCCCTGGCGGAGCACCTCGCCTCCCCATTTATGCCATCGGTCCATCTCCGGGTAGGACGGAAGCGGCGGAAGTTTCCCGGCCGAGCGAGCGCGGGTCGCTGCCGGTCCCCAATGATTGCCACACCAGTTGGGCGGTTTCAACCAGTCGGTTGCCTCTGCTGCAGTCTGTTCGTAAGACCCCAGCGCGATCATCCAGGCGACGAAGTAGAGCACGGAGGGCCTCCAGGTGTCTTGAGGGTGTAGGCCGAGTCGTCCGGTACCCTCCTCCGGACTCTGTGTGTCCTGGGGAATCCTCCGTGCACGGATATGGCTCTGAGCTGGGCCGTTGTAGGACGTCAAGCCGGTTGGAGACCCACTGGCGGTCGGGACCAAAGTCCCGGGAATTGGCAGATGATCGCTGGATCGAATCGGAGCACCCCGCTGAGGAGCACCCGCTCGAACTTCAGCATCACCGCAATTGGCTCGACCGGAAATAGGGTCGCGCGCAGACTCCGGCACGTCGAAGTCCGCACCCGGACACTCATCGCTCAAAGACCTGAATCAGGGGGTCGCCAACGGCCTCTTCGCCTCGCGATTTCTCCCGACATGCTTCTTCTCGGCAATGAAGCTACCACAGACCGTACTCCGAATGATAGTGGGTTGTTTCGTATTGGCATCCATCGAGCCGATCGAGCCAGCCCGGGTCCGCCTGTCGGGCGAATGCCAGGACCTGCACCTGACTTCCAACCGTGTTGGACATCGCCATGGTTCCGGACCTCGGCGGTTGCGTGACTCCGGAAGATCTCGTTTCCGGAACGACAGGGCGGCTCGGCATGCATCCACGGGTGAGAGGATTTGCTTCCTCAGTCGATGAAAGGTCAAGCAGCCATTTGGGGAAGCCACTTGAGTGCAAAGCCGACCATGAGCCACGACACCCCTCGAAAGATGATGCCGATCCCCACGAGCACTCCGATGATCGCTAGTCCCGACATCGGAAGCTCACGCCAGATCATCACGCCGAGGACGACGTCGATCGCACCGCCGAGCAACAGCCACCCCCAGCCCTCGAACCGCTGAGCGATAGCCGCGATGGCCTTGAAGATGCCGCCCACGAAGAGGCTTGCCAGCATAATCGTCAGCGCGATCCCTCTCTGGGTCGGGTTGCCCAGCGGCATCAGCCCGGCCACGACGCCCAGGATGCCCGAGAGCAGGGCGAGGAAGAACCCGCTCCACTCCTGACACCAGAATGCGCCAACGACCTCCATTCCGCCTCCGGCGAGAATCAAGACGCCGAGCGCCGTCACGGCCGCGAGGGTGGCGATCGCCGGAGATCCGAGGAGGATCGTCCCGAGCACGATCAGGGCAATCCCCAGCGCGACCAGCCAGATCCATTTGCCTCGAATCGCCCGTAACTCATGACGGATGGCTTTGCGTAGCGGTGCGGCGGAGCCGCCCGCGGCGATCATGATTAAATTCCAGATATCTCGAAGTGAAGCAGGATTTGTACGATGGGCCTAATAACACCAATTGCGTATCCAGTATGATGCAGATTACTCCGAGTGGTCCGCGGCCATCAAGAAGCTTCGTCGAGACTTCCATAGTAATGAACCCCCAACCAGTTCCCGCCCCCCGGCCGGAACACCGTGTCGGCCATTGGGGCGCGACAATGGAGCGAGCCGCATTCCGTACCGAGTCACGTCGCGGTCTCGACGAGGTCGGGGCTATTCGGCGGAGAGCTGTCGTTTCGCTTCAGCCAGCAGTTCGCGCTGCTCGCCGGTGACCTCTGGGTACTTCAGGTCCAGCGATCGGATCGTGGTGGTGATAACGTCGGCGACGACAGCCCGCGTGACCCACTTATGATCGGCCGGGACCACGTACCACGGGGCCCACTTGGTGCTGGTCGCTGACAGGCAATCGGAGTACGCCTGCATGTAACGGCCCCAGTGGGCCCTCTCGGCCAGGTCGGCCGAGGAGAACTTCCAGTGCTTGTCCGGCCGGTCCAGCCGCTTGAGGAAACGGTTCTTCTGTTCCTCCCTGGAGACGTTCAGGAAGAACTTGAGGATGACCGTGCCGTTTCGCACCAGGTGCCTTTCAAACGCGTTGATATCCTGATAGCGGCGTCGCCAGAGCTTCTTCCCGTCCGCGTCGCCGGGCAGTCGCTGCGCCGCCAGCAACTCGGGGTGGACCTTCACGACGAGGACGTCCTCGTAGTACGACCGATTGAAGATCCCGATACGCCCCCGTTCGGGAAGGCAGCGCATGTAACGCCAAAGGAAGTTGTGGTGCAGTTCCTCGGCCGACGGTTTCTTGAAACTGAAGACCTGGCAGCCCTGCGGATTCACACCGGACATTACGTGCTTGATCGTGCCATCCTTACCGGCCGCGTCCAACGCCTGGAGGACAATCAAGACGGAGTACTGGTCATCGGCGTAGAGCAGTTCCTGGGCCTGGGCCAGGTCAACCAGATTCTGATCGAGGATCTGGCGGGCTCGCTCCTTGAGTGCGTCCTTCCCGAGTTCTTCCATCTCCTCGGATTGAGCCCAGCCCGGGTTGAAGTCCTTTATCCGCACCGTCTTGTCGGCCGGCACTCGAAACAGCTCGATGATGTCTTTGCGAATCATAACGACCTCCAGGAATGACCTCGCCATCGGGGGCGTGTTGGTAAATTGCGGCTCGTGGTCGATTGTCAACTGATCGTCCTGGTGGACGTACTGCGAAAGTATCGGCAGCCGTCAATTTGGGGGCTTCCGCCTCTTCAAGTCTTCGCGTCTCTCCGCCCAAGACAAGGTCAAAACAGTCGTGACGAAGAAAGCAATCCCTGCGAACGTGGCGGCGATCAGGGAGGCCCTCGGATCGCCCTTCCACCGGTCGATGAAGGTCCGATACGCCATGCCGGTCCCGACGACGACGAATACGCCGACGACCGATAAACTCACGTTCCTCATCTTCTCTCTGCGCGTCATCATGCTCGCCCCCGGCCACTCGTGCATCGCCCGTATCCTGACATCGGTATTGGCCTCCGATTAAGATCAATCTCTGATTTCTGAGAGCGGATGCGCTTTCGATCGCTTACCGGCTCACGGCGATCGACGCGCGGAACAACCTCAGGCTCATCACGAAGAAGGCGAGTCCAATTCCGGTAACCGCAAGGAACTGCGGCCAGACCGTGTCCAGGCCGGCACCGCGGTAAATGATGGCCTGCGAGAATGCGACGAAGTGCCGTGAAGGGAGGACCAGCGTGAGGCGCTGCATCCACAGGGGCTGGCTCTCGATCGGCGTATTTCCGCCCGACAACAACTGGAGTACGATGATCAACAGGATGATCAGGAGCGCGAACTGGGCCATGGACCTGGTGATGGTCCCGAGGAAGATACCCAGCGCGGTCCCGAAGAAGAGGTAGAGGACCACGCCCACAAGGAAGAGTGCGGGCGATCCGGCGATGGGGACCGCGAGGATCGTCCGGACGACGAGGAAGAGCGAGGCGGTCACGGCGACCAGGACGACGAGGCCGTTCGCCCACACCTTCGCGAGCGCGATCTCGAAGGCCGAGAGCGGCATGACGAGCATGTGCTCGATCGTCCCGTGCTCGCGCTCGCGGATCAGCGCCGCACCGGTCAGGATCATCGTGAGCGTGGTCACCTGGTTGATGATGGCCACGATGCTGGTGAACCACGACGTGTCCCCGTTGGGGTTATAGGCCTTGCGGACGACGACCGAGACGGGGACCTCCGGCTTGTTCTCCGACCTCCTGAGGTAGCTCAGGACCTGATCCGTGAGGATATTCCGGATGTAACCGGCGCCGATGCTCGCCTGCTGCATGGCGGTCGCGTCGATGTTGACCTGCAGATCGGGCCCGCGGCCCGCGCGGACGTCGGCTTCGAAGTGGGGGGGCACCACCACGACGAACATGAAGCGACCGTTGTCCATCGACCGATCGGCCTCGTCGGCCTTGATCGCTTGCGGGGGCTTGAATCGCGGAGGGTAGAACGATTCGAATAATCGCTTCGAGAGCGTGGACTGGTCCTCGTCGACGAAAGCGATCGACGCATTGTGGACCTCGGACGACGTCCCTTTCGCCTGGGTATAAATCGCGAACGTGAATGCGTAGATGACGAAGATCACGAGCACGGTATCGCGCTGGAGGCTCCGCAGCTCCTTGGTCCCGAGCCAGAAGATATTGGCCAACCGCTTCATCTTCAGGACTCCTGGCCTTTGAGGGCGATGGTTGTCAGCACGGTCAACACCGGGATGAAGAGGGCCAGGGCCATCGCGTCGCCGGCGAGTAGGCCCGGGCCGAGCGCCTTCGTGAAGGCACCGACGCTCGCGTGCATGTAGTAAGTCGTCGGCCAGAGCGAGCCCACGACGCGCGCCCGCCCTTCGAGGGTCGAGACCGGCTGGAGCAATCCGGAGAATTGGGTCGTCGGCAGGATGGTGAGGATCGCGGTCACGAAGACCGCGGCGACCTGGCTGGGCGTGAATGTCGAGACGAGCAGGCCGATCCCGGTGGTCGCCGTCACGTACAGCAATGCGCAGAGCGTCAGCGTCAGGCCGCTCCCCTTGAGGGGTACCTGGAAGACGACGATCGCCATGAGCATCAAGATCACGTAATTGATCATCCCGATCGCGATGTAAGGGAGTTGCTTGCCGAGCAGGAACTCGAGCCGCGTGGTGGGCGTCACGTAGAAGTTGATGATCGAGCCGAGTTCCTTCTCCCGCACGACGCTGACCGCCATGAGGATGGCCGGGATCAGGATCAGGAGGATCGGCGGGATACTCGGCACGATCGCGTAGACGCTCTCGAAGCTCGGGTTGTAGAGGTAGCGCGACTGGATCGAGCCGCGGCGCCGCAACGACCCGACGCCGGGCGTGTCGTCGGGGTTCCGGGTGGCGTAGAGCTGATTCACGCTGGTGACATATTGCTTGATCGTCTCGGCGCGAAACGGGTTTGCACCGTCGACCACTGCGGAGACCTCGGGACTCGCGCCCCGTTTGAAGTTGCGACCGAACTCCGTCGGCATCTCGATCGCCAGCGAGATGTCGTTCGCGCGCAACCTCTCTTCCATCTCCCGCTGGCTGCGGAGCGGGCGCTGGGGGAGGAACGACGGCGAACTCTCGAACTCGGCGAGGTATGCCCGGCTCTCCGGGGTCTGGTCGAGGTCCAGGGCCGCCAATCGGATGTTCTCGACGTCGGTCGTGATCCCAAACCCGAACGCCAGCATCAGGACCAGCGAACCGGCGAATGCGAACGCGAGCCGCACCGGGTCGCGCAGGATCTCGAGCGTCTCGCGCCGGCTGTAGGCCAAGAGTTCGACCGATCTTGAAGGAGGACTGCGCGGCGGGATGCCCACCCCGCGAGGTTGAAGGGGCGAGCGTCTCGGCCTGGACCGGCTCGGCCGCCTTCTGGTCGCCCTTGCTCGACTCGCGTGAGGCGTCGGCGATGTAGCCGATGAATGCCTCCTCCAAGATCTCCGTCCCGCGCGCGGCCATCAGGGCTTTCGGGGTGTCGCACGCCAGCACAACTCCCGCGTGCATCAAGGAGATGCGGTCACAGCGCATCGCCTCGTTCATGAAGTGGGTCGAGATGAAGATCGTGACCTGCTTCTCGCGCGAGAGCTCGATCAGCAGCTCCCAGAACTCGTCGCGCGCCACCGGGTCGACGCCGGACGTCGGCTCGTCGAGGATCAGCATCTCCGGGTCGTGGATGATCGCCACCGCCAGCGATAGCCGCTGGCGCACGCCGAGCGGGATCGATTCCGGGAGGTCGTCGACGTACTGATCGAGCCCGAAGCGCCGGACCAGCTCGTCGATCCGGGATTGCCTCGATGCGGCAGGCAGATGATAGAGGCGGGCGTGGATCCAGAGGTTCTGGGCGACCGTCAGCTCGCCATAAAGGGAGAACGCCTGCGACATGTAGCCGACGCGCATGCGGGCGTCGTTGTTCTGGGGATCAACGGGCTCGCCGAAGAGGATCGCCTCGCCGTCGGTCGCGGGCAGGAGGCCCGTCAGCATCTTCATGGTCGTCGACTTGCCGCAGCCGTTGGAGCCGAGGAAGCCGAAGATCTCGCCGCGATCGATTGTGAAATTCACCGCGTTGACGGCAGTGAACGTCCCGAAGCGGCGCGTGAGGTCCTTGGCCACGATGGCCGGCCCGGCGTCGGTCTGGACGCGAGGAGGGATGGTCAAACGCCGCCCCGAGCCGCGTTTCTCCTCGGGCAAGAGGGCCACGAAGGTCTCTTCCAGGTTATCGGTCCCCGTCCTTTGCTTGAGCTCTTGAGGCGTGCCCGTGGCCAGGATTCGCCCGGCATCCATCGCGATCAGCCAGTCGAAGCGATCGGCTTCATCCATGTAGGCCGTGGAGACGAGCACGCTCATCCCCGGCCTGCCGGCGCGGATGTTGTCGACGAGCGTCCAGAATTGCTGACGCGAGAGCGGGTCGACGCCCGTCGTGGGTTCGTCGAGAATGAGCAGGTCGGGGTCGTGAATCAACGACGAGCAGAGGCCGACCTTCTGCTTCATGCCCCCCGACAGCTTCCCTGCCGGCCGGTTCGGGAAAGGGTCTAGCCCGGTCGCCTTCAGGAGCCCGTCGATCCGCTGGCGACGCTCCGCGCGGGAGAGCCCGAACAGTTGCGCGAAGAAGTCGATGTTCTCGAAGACGCTCAGCTCGAAATACAGGTTCTTGCCGAGCCCTTGAGGCATGTAGGCGATGAGCGGGCAAACGGCGTTGCGATGCCGACGGTCCGCGATGTCCCCGCCCAGCACCCGGACGTTTCCGGACTGGATCTTCTTCGCGCCGGCGATGATCCCCATGAGAGTCGACTTACCGACGCCGTCGGGGCCGATCAGGCCGACCATACATCCGGACGGGATCTCGGCCGCTATCGAATCGAGCGCGCGCGCCTTCCCGTAGCGGTGTGTGAGGCCGGTGATACTCGCGACGGGTTCGGTCAGGGTTGGCATCGGATTCCCCGCGGTCAGGGCTTGGTAGGAAAACGCCGTTCCAGGAATTCGGGCCAGGCGGCCGCATCGTCGAGTCGCACGTAACCCATGCCCCGAACTCCGGTCTTGATCCGCTCGATGTAGAGGAGCACCAGCTCGGGCGGCACCTGGAGCTTGATGCGGAACATGAGCTTGTCGCGCTCGCTGCGCGTTTCGACTTGCTTCGGGGTGAACTGGGCCTCGGGCGAGACGTAACTGACTTTCGCCTGCGCAGCATATTCGGGTCGGGCGTCGAGCACGATGCGGGCGTCGGCCCCGAGCTTGACTCGGGCGGCCTCTTGCGCGGGTAGGTACATTTCCATGTACACGTCGCCCAGGTTGACGAGCGTCAGGACCTTGCCGCCGAGCGGAACGACCTCGGCCGGCTCGGCGAGCCGGTAGAGTACTCGGCCCTTGACGGGCGACTTGAGGGTGGCATCGTCGATCTTCACCTTCGTTCGCTTCACTTCCGCCGCAGCCGAGTTGATGGACTGGTTCGCTGTGTTCAGCTTGGCCTTGGACCCTTCGAGTGAGGCTTTCGCCGTCTCGAGGCGGGTCCTGTACCGGTCGTACTCCTCCCGTGCGGCGACTTTGCGCTCGTACAAGGTCTTGCTGCGCTTGAATTCCACATCCGCCAGGTTCAGTTGGCTTTCATCTTTCGTGATCTCGGTCTTGACTTCGGCGGCGGCTTGTTCGCTCTCGGCGAGCTTCGACTTGTCCCTCTCGAGCTCGGCCTCGATCTCGTCTGTGTCCATCTTGACGAGGACCTGTCCCTCCTCGACCATGTCTCCCTCACGCGCGAGGATCTCTTTGATGCGTCCGCCGTATTTTGCGGCCACGTTGACCTGGACGGACTCGATCCTACCGTTTCCCGAAACGATGCCGGCCGGCAGGGGGATCGGCTGGGCGAGCTTCCACCACCGCCACGCGGCCGCCGAACCGACTCCCACGAGCCCCACCAGTACGAGGGTCCAGAAAATCTTCTTCATAAATCACTCTCCACTTTGGCGTGAATGTGTCATTCGCGACGACAATGGGGCAACTGCTGCATGTCTTCAGTTGACGACGTCTGCGCCCGGGCTCGAACTTCATCCTAGACGTTGTCGCCTTCGGTGGTCGTGGACCCCTTGGCAGCCGCCCCCGCCAACCCCCACCTCCAGCCGCTGATCGCCGGCATGTCGTCGCCGTGTTGTTCGATGTACTCCTTGTGCTCGATCAGCTTCTCGTGGATCGCCTGCTTGAAGTAGGCCGCACGGGAGCCGAGTTGGGGAAGCCGGTCGATCACGTCCTCGACCAGATGGAACCGATCGAGGTCGTTGAGGACCACCATGTCGAAGGGCGTCGTCGTGGTACCCTCCTCCTTGTACCCGCGGACGTGCAGGTTCTTGTGATTGGTCCTCCGGTACGTCAACCGGTGGATGAGCCAAGGGTAGCCGTGGAAGGCGAAGATGATCGGCTTGTCCTTCGTGAACAACGCGTCGAAGTCGGCGTCGGAAAGCCCGTGGGGGTGCTCGCTCGCCGGCTGTAGCTTCATCAGGTTCACGACGTTGACCACGCGCACCGCGAGTTCGGGCAGGTGCTGGCGCAGCAACTCGACTGCCGCCAGCGTCTCCAGGGTCGGCACGTCGCCGCAGCAGGCCATGACCACGTCCGGCTCGCCGCCTCTGTCGTTGCTGGCCCATTCCCAGATCCCGAGACCCATCGTGCAATGCTTCACGGCCTGGTCCATCGTCAGCCATTGCGGCGCGGGTTGCTTGCCGGCGATGACGACGTTCACGTAGTTCCGACTGCGCAGGCAGTGATCGGTGACCGACAGGAGCGTGTTGGCATCCGGGGGCAGATAGACCCGGACGACGGAGGCCTTCTTATTGACGACGTGGTCGATGAAGCCGGGGTCCTGGTGGCTCAAGCCGTTATGATCCTGCCGCCAGACGTGCGAGCTGAGCAGGTAATTCAACGACGCGATCGGCCGGCGCCAGGGGATCTCGTGGCACACCTTCAACCACTTGGCGTGCTGGTTGAACATCGAGTCGATGATGTGGATGAACGCTTCGTAGCACGAGAAGAACCCATGCCGGCCGGTCAGCAGGTATCCCTCCAGCCAGCCTTGGCACTGGTGTTCGCTGAGCACCTCCATCACCCGGCCGTCCGGCGACAGGTGGTCGTCTTCCGGGTAGATCTCGGCCATGTAGCAACGGTCGGTCACCTCGAGCACGTCTTGCCAGCGGTTCGAGTTGTTCTCGTCGGGGCTGAACAGGCGCAGGTTCTTGCTGTCCAGGTTTTGCTTCATGATGTCCCGGAGAAACCTGCCCATCTCGCGGGTCGATTCGGCGTTGACCGCCCCGGGGCTGGGCACTTTGACGGCATAGTCGCGGAAATCCGGCATCTTCAGGTCACGGAGAAGCAGGCCGCCGTTGGCGTGCGGGTTGTCGCTCATCCGTCGGTGGCCCTTCGGCGGCAAATCGGCCAGTTCGGGCATGAGCCGTCCCTCCGCGTCGAACAGCTCTTCGGGCCGGTAGCTCTTCATCCACTGTTCGAGGATGCGAATGTGCTCGGGCTTGTCCATGTCGCCCATCGGCACCTGATGCGATCGCCAGTAGTCCTCGCACTTCTTGCCGTCGATCTCCGGCGGACAGGTCCAGCCCTTCGGCGTGCGGAAGACGATCATCGGCCAGGCCGGTCGCTTCACGACGGCCGTGGTACGGGCGTCAGCCCAAATCTGCTTGATCTCTGCCAGCACCGTGTCGAGCACTCGGGCCAACTGCTGTTGGACCGCCGCCGGGTCGTGTCCCTCGACGAAGTAGGGGTTGTAGCCCATCCCCTCGAAGAACTTCCGCAGCTCGTCGTGCGGGATGCGGGCGAGGAAGCAGGGATTGGCGATCTTGTAGCCGTTCAGGTGGAGGATCGGGAGTACGCACCCGTCTCGGGCGGGATTGAGGAACTTGTTGCCGTGCCAGCCGGTGGCGAGAGGTCCGGTCTCCGCCTCCCCGTCGCCGACGACGCAGGCGACGATCAGGTCCGGGTTGTCGAACGCCGCCCCATAGGCGTGGCTGAGGGCGTACCCGAGCTCGCCCCCCTCGTGAATGCTGCCCGGCGTCTCGGGCGCGACATGGCTGGGGATGCCCCCCGGGAAGCTGAACTGCTTGAACAGCTTCCGCATCCCATCGGCGTCCCGGCCGATCTCCGGGTAGATCTCGCTGTAGGTCCCTTCCAGGTAGGCGTGGGCGACCAATGAAGGGCCGCCATGCCCCGGCCCGATGATGTAAATCATGTCCAGATCATCACGCTTGATGACCCGGTTGAGGTGCGTGCAGAGCATGTTGAGGCCCGGCGAAGTGCCCCAGTGCCCGAGCAGGCGCGGCTTGATGTGCTCACGCTTGAGCGGCTCCCGAAGGAGGGGGTTGGCAAGCAGGTAGATCTGCCCGACCGAGAGATAATTCGAGGCACGCCAGTAGGCGTCGAGCTTGCGGAGCTCGTCCGTCGACAGCGGTCCTTGTACGCCCGGGGAATCGCCCGAAGACTTGGCGGCCTCGTGGCTTGATTGAATCATTGTCGCGGCCTCCATCGGTACGCTCCATATCGGTGTTGATCGCGGTCGATGCGATCGTTATTGATAGTCATTTGTACAGAAATCCGAGGCGAATCGTCTCCCGCGCGATCATAGTCTCCCCGTCGGTCCGTATCACTCGGACCCTGGTCGGGCTCGCGTCGGTGGAGATCGTCGGTTCACACGACCGGTTTCGCCCGTCGTCGAGGGCGATGCCCAGGAATTCAAGCCCTTCGCACGCGAGGCGGCGGACCTTGGGAGGATTCTCGCCGATGCCGCCGGAGAAGACAAGCGCGTTGCGCCCTCCCAGGGCCGCGGCCATGGCCCCGACCCGCGATTTCACCCGATAGCCCGTCCCTGGGCCTCCTCCGAGCCGGCGATCCCCGGGTAGATGCTCGGGCCCTGGACGGTATACCAGGCCGTCCTGCGGATCGCGAGGGAGGACACCCGGGGCGCCCAGACGTCCGATGTGAGGCGCCCGCGGATCGGCATCGGGAGGAAATACTCGATCAGGGTCTTCTCGACGGAGAGCTTGGCGCCGTCCTGCGTCCTCGCGGGCGGGCCAGGCAACGGATCGCCAACACCTGGGAGAATGGACGCATGGCGCACTCCTGATACGGAGGACCCGCTCAGGGAGTCGCGATGCCCCCTCGGGCCCGGGACGAGCGGTCGAGCGCAAATTGTTCGGGCAAGGTCAACTCACACTGGGCAAGATGTCGGCCACCGGGATCTCGCCGATCTCGACGCCGTCGATGACCACGGACAACACATGGCCGGGCGCCAGCACCTCGTGCGACCGATAGCCGGATGGACCCGGGTCGGAGTAGACCTCAACCTGGCCGTCGTCCGCGTTGACGATCCAGTAGGCGGGAATCCCCGCCTTCCCGTAGATTTCGGCCATCGCTCGGTCTTGATCCAGGCTGGAGATCGACACCTCGGCCACCAGCGCCGTATCCGCCGGCTCGGGGTACCGCGCCGAGAAATCCCGCCAGTCGCCACGCACCACCGCGAGATCGGGGCGAGGGATGCTGACCTGCGCGGGGATCCTCAGCCCCTTCTCGCTGCGGGTATGCCAGCCGGCCAGGAGGATCGCACCGATGGCGATCCGGATCGCTTCGCAGACGGCGCCGTGCAGGGGAGATTCGGCCATTCGGGTCACCACGTAGCCGTTGATGAGTTGGACGTCGTCTCGCTTGGTGAAGAAGCCGGAGGCGATCAGCGACTCGTATTTCTCCAGCGTCATGCGGTAGAGCGGCCAGGGGATCCGAATCGGGTCCGCCGGTTGGGTCGGCATCGTTGCGAGGGCGGACATGCGATTCACTCCGACTGGCTGGTTTCTTCGTTCGTTCGGCGGATGGTCCGAAGGTCGAGATGACTTGATCGGGCGATTACACCAGGGTCGCGCACTTGACATGAGCCCGAAGCGCAAGCGAGTGCATGATTTCCGGGGATTCACTCGCTTGCGCTTCAGGCTCGTATGAGTCCGCATTCGTGTCGAGCTGTGCGCAAGCCATCTGTGATTTGATGATCAGCCCGAGGGGTCCAGAGGGACGTTCCAGTAGGCGTCGCTCAGGAACCGGGACCAGCTCGCGATCCGGACGCCGGTCGCGTCATACAGGGGTTTCCACGATGGGCGCACCGGGGCGCGGCGGAGCTTCATCATCGCCTGCTCGGGCGTCCGATTGGCCTTCTTCGCGTTGCATGAGACGCAGGCCAGCACGCAGTTCTCCCACGTGGTCTGGCCCCCCTGTGAGCGGGGAAGCACGTGGTCGATGGTCAATTCCTCGGTGCCCGGCTGGCAGGCGCAGTACTGGCAGGTGGAATGGTCCCGCTTGAACAGGTTCCGCCGGCTGAAGGTCACAGTCTGGTGGCGAGCCCGATCGTGCCGGGTCAATGCCAGCACCTCCGGCACACGCAGATGGAATCGCACGGTCCGGATAAAAGGCTCCCCGTTGCGCGGCGAGCTTGGCCCAATCCGACCAGGTATACAGCCGGAAATCGTCGGGGTCGATCACGCATGCGGCCTGGTTCCACAGCATGATCAAGGCACGCGCAACGGGTGCGACGTGCACCGGCTGCCAGTGCCGGTTCAACACGAGAGTCGGCCGTTGCAGCACACATCCACTCATGGGTTGCAACCTCGCGGCTCGAACGGGAAGGATCCCGGTGCTCGCTCCCTGGCGGGGCGCGTCAAGAGTTCGATGGTTCTCCATCTTACCCGAACCCGGAGCCATGCTGCCAGGTGTGACCCGAGGTGTTCGGACAGCCTTCGCCAAGACTTCACGAAGGATCGGATCGATCGGACGAATCGGCGTATCTCGTCAAGTTTGCGGATTGTGTTGACGATAACAACCGAGTGGAACTCCGTGGATGCCGCGCTCGTGAGGCACGGGGGGCCGCGTGGTCTGACGGATTCGGGAGACTCCCATGGACGGTCCGGGTCGGAGGAAACCACTCTGGCACCGGTCGGTCGGGCGCCTCGTCGTCCTCGTAGTCATGTGGGCCGGTTCCAGCGGGTGTCTCGGTCCCAAGGCGGTGCGTTATACCCGGATGCGCTATAACGAGGTGGTCCGCGCCACGAATGACGAACAGCTCCTGATGAATATCGTCCGGCTCCGCTACGCCGACTCGCCGGTGATCATCGACCTGCCCAGCATCACCAGCCAGTTCGAGGTGGCCGGAGCCGGCAATTATCTCGGCGGCTATGGTGACCAGGTGATTGGCCGCTTGAGTCTCGGATTCGGCCAGCTTTCGCTCCGCGACACGCCGACTTTGAGCTATCATCCCCGCGAGGGGCGGGAGATCGCCAAGACGCTGTTGAACCCGCTCACGTCCGACCTGTTCATCGTGGTCAATGCCGGGGCGAACCTGGAGCAACTCCTGTGGATGACCGTCAACGACACGAACGACGTGCCGAATGCCCCCCGGGCCACCTACCTGATGCCGAAAATCCCCGACGACAACGCGAAGTTCCTCCGGGCCATCCGCTTGCTGGCGTCGGTCCGGGATCGCGATGGCACCGAGCTCGGGCTGGGGACTCATGAGGAGACCGATGGCACCTCCGACCCGATTCCCAGGGGTGCGATCGGGGGCCGAGACCTCCTGAACGCTTCCAAAGATGGCTATGTCTACCGCGCCAAGCGGATGGCCAGATGTCCCTGCGCAAGCGGCAGAAGGAGCTATACCTCCGCATCCGCCCCGCGTTCGTTGACTCCCCCGAGATGAGGGAAGTGGAGCAGATCTACGGCCTGATCCCCGGCCAGAAGAAGTATCGGATCAAGTCCGAGCTGAACGATGAGGTCAACCAGACCGCCCCGGATCCGCTCGGGAGCGACACGATCTTCATGAATTTGCGCTCTGTATTGCAGATCATGACATTCCTCTCCAAGGGCGTCTGCATCCCCGAGGAACACGTTCGGATGGGGATCGCTCCGATGACACCCGGTCCGGATGGGCGCCCCTTCGACTGGACGAGCATCATGGCCGGCAACTTCTTCGTGCATTCGCAGAAGCATCGGCCCCGCGCCTCGGAGATCGCCGTCGCATACCGGGGATACTGGTTCTACGTGGCCCCGGACGACGTGAATTCGAGGTCGGTCCTGGCCATCCTCGAGATCCTGTTCGCGCTGCAAGAATCCGAAGAGAGGGCCTCCGGTCCGCTGCTCACCCTCCCGCTCGGCGGCTGATCCGATCGGGCACTTTTCCCGAGTTCCTCCTCCCAGACCGGATGCATTCTCCGGTAAGATCGCGCAGAGTGCGACGGGATCGAGTCACACCCGGACATACCCCGTACGCAATCTGAACGTGGAGGATCTCATGCGCCCTCATCTCAGTCTGATCGTGTTCGCGAGCCTTACCACTCTCACGACGATGCTTGGGGCCGCCTTCGCCTTCGATGACAAGGGTTGGGAACCGCTCTTCGATGGCCGGACGCTCGAAGGCTGGACCGTGAGGGGCGGCGTCGCCGAGTACAAGGTCGAAGACGGCACGATCGTCGGCACCACGGTCAAGGGGAGCCCGAACACATTCCTGTGCAAGGGGGATCTCGAGGATTTCGTCCTCGAGCTGGAGGTCAAGTGCGACCCCAGGCTCAACTCGGGTATCCAGGTGCGCAGCCACGTCTATCCGAAGAACGACGCCGATCCGGAAAATCGCCGCAGGGCGGGGGTCGTCTACGGACCGCAATGCGAGATCGCGCGGCGGGAGACCGGCACGGCGGCCCGTTTCTACGACGAGGGACGCCGCGGCAAGTGGCTCGCCGAGATCACGCCCGAGGCCAGGGACGCCTTCAACGACGACGGCTGGAACCGATATCGGATCGTGGTCCAGGGCAATCGATATCGGTCCTGGATCAACGGCAAGGCCGCCAGCGACTTCACCGACAACGTGGATGCGCACGGCTTCATCGGCCTCCAGGTCCACGGCATCCCGGCCGGCGAAGGGCCGTATCAGGTCCGCTGGCGGAACATCCGCGTCCGTCCGTTGAAGCCCGGCGAGTCGGTCGCCGAGATTCGCTAGTCCCGATATCACCATCCCATCCACGAACCCAAGCCATGGTGGGCGCCAGCCGCGATCCCTTCATGAAGGCGGTCCTCGGCGAGTCGAGGCAGGGTCTCGCCGAGGGCGGGATCCCAATCGGATTGGCCCTCGTCCTCGAAGGCCGGATCGTCGGCCGAGGGCACAATTGCCCGGCCCGGGTATAATGGGATTGTTGGTGCTACCGTAAGACTACTTCACCCAGAGTCACTGAATTCAACCGCCATGCAATCCCTCGAAGGCAAGATCTTGATCGCGACGCCGGACCTGCTCGCTCCGATGTTCTCGCAGAGTGTCGTGCTGATGATCGACCATGACGAGAACGGTGCGATCGGCGTGATCTTGAACCGGCCGACGGACGCCACGATGACCGATCTCTCGGGCAAGATCTTCGACGACGATTTCGAGTGGGACAAGCCGCTCCACATCGGCGGCCCGGTGAAAGGCACGCTGGCGGTCCTCCATACCATCGAAGACCTGGCGGATCGTGAAGTCATCCCCGGTGTCTTCCTGACCCTCGAAGCCACGAAGGTCCAGCACATCCTCAGCGGGAAGCCCCAGCCGTCGTTCGTCGTCGCCAATTATTCCGGGTGGGGCCCCGGGCAACTCGAGGGTGAAATCGAGCGAGACTCGTGGAAGACGCTCCCGGCCAGGGCCGAGCATGTCTTCTGGACGGGAGACGATGACCTCTGGGAGGCATCGATCGGCGCGGTCAACGCCAGGAGCCTGTTCGACATCCTGGGAATCCGGGAGATGCCGGTCGATCCCAGCATGAACTGACCAGAATGGGAGTTCGATCATGAGGTCATCGCGACGCGCGTTCCTCGGGACGGCATTGGGTGCGGGAGTCCTGGCTTCGGCGGCGCCGCGAGCGTCGGCCGACGAGGGCCTTCGCGAGACCTATCGGCGGCTCGACGAGGTCGCGGGGGCACCGGTCCTGCGGCTCGACGGGCTGGAGAAGCCGGTCAAGATCGCCTCGATGGAACTGCTCCGTAACAGGCGGAACTTCCTCGTCCGGGCGAGGACGACCGACGGCGCCGAGGGGATCGGCGTGCCCAACGCGATGCATCTGGTCCATACTTACCCGATCTTCCTCAACCGCGTCGCACCCTTCTTCGTGGGCAAGGACGCTCGCCAGCTCGAGCCGATGCTCTGGGAACTCTACCGGCACGACGACAACTACAAGTATCAGGGCCTGGCCCTGTGGGTCTGCGTGGCGGCGGCCGAGTTCGCGATCCTCGACCTCCTCGGGAAGCTGACCAGCAAGCCGATCGGCGAGCTGCTCGGCGGAGTGAAACGACGGGAGATCGCCGTCTACCGGGCCAGCGGAGTCCGGGGGAACACGCCCGAAGAGGAGGTCGAGTACTTGAGGCGGATCGTCGCCGAGACCGGAGCCAGGGCGCTGAAGTTCCGCCTCGGGGGCCGCATGAGCAAGAACGCGGACTCCCTGCCCGGTCGGACCGAGAAGCTGATCCCGATGGTCCGCGAGGCGTTCGGCAAGGAGATGACGCTCTACGCCGACTCGAATAGCTCCTACGACGTGCCGAAAGCGATCGAGATCGGCCGGCTGATGGAAGCATACGACTTCGCCTTTTACGAAGAGCCCTGCGAGTTCGACCACCTCGAGGATACGAAGGCGGTCGCCGATGCGTTGCGCATCCCGGTGGCCGGAGGCGAGCAGGAGTCCAGCGAGTCGCGGTTCCGCTGGGTGATCGCCAACCGGGGGCTCGATATCGTCCAGCCGGACCTGCACTATTACGGGGGCTTCATCCGATCGATGCGGGTTGCCCGGATGGCCCATGCCGTCGGGATGCTCTGCACGCCGCACATGTCGGGCTCGGGCCTGGGCTATCTCGACGCGGCCCACTTCGCATCGTGCATCCCGAACCCCGTCCCGTTCACGGAGTTCAAGGGCGACGCGGAGATCCCCGTCAGCAGCGAGACCTCGTCGTTGAAGGTGGAGGACGGCATGGTCAAGGTGCCGTCGGGACCGGGCTTCGGGATCACCGTCGATCCGGATTTCATCCGTGCGGCGGTGAAGGTCACGACATACTGATCGCTCTGGGTTGCGTCAGGAAATCCGCAGGATGCGGCACGTCTCCTCATAGCTGGCTTCCAGCTCCAGGGGCACGGCCAGGTCGTGGGCGAGCCAGAGCGGCAGTGTCGGCAGCGGCTGGCCGACGGCCATCGCATGGGACCAGGTTTGAAAACGACTAGACTTGCTTATCCGCTTCCATCGACACTCGGCGGCATACAGGTGCGGCGGCTCATGCATCATGGAGGGGTCGGCCTGGCCGATCAGTTCCAGCAAGTCACGATAGAGGTTGAAGTGCCGCGTCGTGACCAGGTTGACGATGGCGACCGAGACGCGTTGCCGCAGCAGGGCCTCACACTTCGCGACGAACACCCGTCGGTGCTCCGGGCGATCCTTGTTCGCCGGGCTGACGATCTCGACGGCGGCTACCAGGCGGCGATGCCGCTGGGTGTCATAGATCCGCACCTCGTACTCGTCCTGGTCCGAGAGCTCGGCGGCGACGTCAAGGGTCGGCTGGGGCGGTGCCCAGACCGCTGTCGCGACGCCACCATCGGGGCTCCCCGTGCTTGCGCCAGCCGAGTCTGGTGCGTCCGTCTCATAGGCGGTCACATCGATCTCGGCGTGCGTCCCCAGGTGGACGCGGGGCGCGGCCACGTAGCGAGCCGGGAGCGCCCGGTTCAAAGCCATCACAATCACGGTCGGCCACGCGCCGTGTAACTCGTCCCACGACCTGGAATCATCGAGCGGCGGGCGAAAATGATCGCGAAGGGGCATGGCTCATCCTCCTCCGGCCATTCTAGCCGCGCCGCCGCTCGGGCGATACGCAGCCGCTAGGGCGAACAAGCTCCCAGGTTCTTTTCCGAGTCGTCGTGAGAGAAAAACCAGGAACCGGCACCGATCCCGACTGCCCGTGGTTCGGGTGCCCTCGGGCCCCGGGTTCGGGATCACGGTCGATCCGGGTTTCATCCGCGCGGCGGTGAAGGTCGCGACATTCTGAAACCGCGACCTGCGCCCGCCATTTCGCGCTATCGGGATGCCGATCGGCCTCGCACCAGGTCTTTCAGGGAGAGTTCCTCGATCGGGCGGATGTCGGCCTGGAGGAGCTTGTGCATTTGCTCGAGCGCGTAGCGGTTCTCCTCCTCGGTGTTGGAGGCGACGCAGTCCGCGGGCACGACCAGATGGAAATCGCGCATGTAGGCGTCGTTGGCGGTGAACAGGACGCAGATGTTCGCCGCCATGCCGGTGAGCACCAGCGTCTTGGCGCCCAGGTATTCGAGCAGGACGTCGAGGGTCGTCGAGAAGAATCCGGAATGCTTCGGCTTGAGCACGAAATAGTCATCCTCGTCGGGCTGGAGGAGCTCGACGACGGGGCGGCCCCGCACGTCGTCGTCGAGGCAGTGCTCGACCTGGGCATTGAGGTTCGATCGCCACTTGCCGAAATTGTCGTTCACGTAGATGACCGGCAGGCGGGCCCGCCTGGCTTGCTCCTTCAACTTCGCGATCTGCCCGGCCATCGGCACGGCGAATCGCAGGAGCTGCTCGCCTTCGGGGAATTCCAGGTCGTTGATCACGTCGATGAGCAAGATCGCCACGTCGGACTTGTCCGGTGGCGCTGCCGTGGAGATCCCGGTTCTTTGCAGGCATGGGTCGTCCTCGTAACCTCGTGACGCGAGTCGATCCGCGCGGAGCGAGACCACGACGCCGACGGCGCCGCGCCTTTAGCCACGATCTCCCTTGCGAAGCCCGCGCCAGATCCCGTCCTCAGTGATCCGGGGCCGGCGACTTCTTGACGAGCTCGAGCGACTTCTCGATCAGGATCTCGCCGGTCATCTCGCCGAGCGACGTCCGCGAGACGTACTCATAACGGGGGAAGCTCTGGAAGTCGACCTTGGTGAGGATGTAGCCGAAGGCGTCGTTCGTCAGGCCGAACAGGAGGTTGTGCTTGCCGCGCATCTTCCGCTTGAGATAGAAGCCGATGTTCGGCAGGGCCTCGCCGGGGATCGTCAAGATCTGGCCGTCGCCGAGGTTGATGAGGTTGACCCGGGCGCCGATCGAATGGTCGTCGTTGTGCGGGTACTTCAGCGGCGAGTGGACCACGACGGCCCACATCGCGTCCGAATCGACCGGGAACCGGACGGTGATGGCCTCGCACATCAGCGCCGGGTCCTTCTGATCCGGGGCGTCCTTGACGATGCGGATGCGCCTCATCGGCCATGAGATGACCGATGCGCAGGCATTCGTCCCAGGAACGCGCGTCGTTCCAGTAGGCGCGATGCGAATCCCTCGGCTGATCCAGGTTGCGATTGTCGGCCGTGACCATTCCCCCCTGGGCGCCGTTCATGAACAGGGCCGTACCCCCGGCCTGAGCTTCGATCTTCTCGCAAAGCGGCCCGATCAGGTCCGGGCTGAGGATGCCGACGCTGTTGCCCAGGACTTCCGGATGGATCGCGTAGTTGACGAGCGTGGCGATCGTCTTGCCGCCGGGGCTGATCGCCTGGATGACGCTCATCCGCCGGTCATACAGGTCGGGCGCGTAATAGTTGTAGGCGATCTTCCCCTTCGCCTCGCCGGTGGCGATCTTGATCCAGGCCGGCTGGAGTCGGTCGATCGCCTCGTTGACGGCCTCCGCCGCCTTGTCGCAGACGAAATCCATGTAGTTCAGGTCGCCGGTGTGTCCACCCTTGCCATCGGGGAACGCATAGCAATCGGGGGCGCTATGCGTGTGAGAGGAGCCGATGACGATGTTCGCGGCCGGGATGCGACCGACCTTCGCCCGCACACGATCCCCGAGCACCGACGGAAACCCGAGCAGGTCCAGCGCCACCACGGCCACGGTCGTGTCGCCCTTGCGGAGCACCATCGCCCTCGCCGTGAGATCCCCACGCTTCTCTCGGGAAGGTTTGGGGATACCCATCCCGCCGGAGATGGGCAGGAGCTTCTCGGGCGTGATCACCCGCATCGCGGCCCCGGCCTGGATCTCGGCGCGGGCCTCGGGGGCGATCCACAACGCGCCGGCGCAGGCGCACAGGACGAGCCATCGTCGAGACATTCGGGTCATCTCCGGGAGAGGATTGGGATTGGTTCATTCGCCCGGATATCGGCCCCGGGATACCCTCATCAATACCGCAGATCGCGGCCTCAAGCCAGGATCTGCCGGATCGGCCGGCCATGTTCGACCTCGAGTCGCTTGCGCCCGGGGATCTCGAGCCGGCGGGAGTCGAGGCCGAGCAACTGGAGGATCGTGGCGTGGATGTCCGTGACGTAGTGGCGGTGCTCGACGGCGTGGAAGCCCAGCTCGTCGGTGGCGCCGTGGACGATCCCGCCCTGGATTCCCCCGCCGGCCAGCCAGACGGAGAAGCCGTAGTTGTGGTGGTCGCGGCCGTCGGGTCCCTGGGCGCACGGCGTGCGGCCGAACTCGGTCGCCCAGACGACGATCGTGTCGTCGAGCAGACCGCGCCGCTTGAGATCGACCAGGAGCCCGGCGATCGGGCGGTCGACCTGGTGCAGAGCGTCGCGTGGTTGGCACGGAGGCCGGTGTGGGCGTCCCAGGCCCCGGCGGCACCCTCGCCGTGGAACACCTGGATGAAGCGGACTCCCCGCTCGGCCAGTCGCCGAGCCGCCAGGAGTTGCTGGCCGAACGGTCTCGTGGCGTCGTGGTCCAGTCCGTAGAGCCGTTGGGTCGAGGTATCCTCGACGTCGAATCGCAGGACCTCGGGCACGGCCGTTTGCATGTGGAAGGCCAGCTCGTACGACTTGATCCGTGCGCGCAGCTTCGCATCGTCGGGATATTCCCGCGCGGCGAGCCCGTTCAAACGACCCAGGAGGTTCGCCTTGATGGCCCCCTCGGACGGCCCGACGGGCACTCCGGGACGAGCGAAGGGCAGGGGATCGTTCGGGTTGACCTTGAGCAGGACACCGGCATGCTCCGGGCCGAGGTAATTCGCGTCTACGCCGCCCATGCATTGCGAATCCAGCGCCGGGCCCATCGCGATGAACTGGGGCAGGTCGTCGCTCAGGGCACCGAGCCCGTAGTGGACCCAGGCGCCGATGGTGGGATAGCAGCCGTCGAGCAGGTGCCGGCCGGTGAGGAACTCCATCTGGGCGCCGTGGTTGTTGTCGGTCGTGTACATCGATCGCACCACGGCGATGTCGTTGACGCAATCGCGCAGGTTCGGCCACCAGTCGCTGACCTCGATCCCGCTCCGGCCGCCTTTCTTGAACCCGATCTGCGTGGGATAGATGAGCGCCTTCTGCTTGTCGATGATGTTGTTGGCGACCTGCTCGCGGACATTCCTGAGGTGAGGTGAGTCGAAGACGGTCGTCTGGTAAGGCGTCTGGCCGATCATCTTGCCGGCGTGGCGGTCGAGGGCCGGCTTGGGGTCGAAGCTCTCCAGGTGGCTGACACCCCCTCGCATCATCAGCCAGATCACTCGCTTTGCACGGGCCGGCGGGTTCGGAAGCCCGTCGGGTATTTCGCCGGCGCGCGCCGTCCCTTCGCGGTGGAGCATCGCGCCAAGGGCCAGGCCGACGAAGCCCATCCCCGAGTCCGAGAGGAACGCCCGTCTCGTTATCATTGTCATCGCAAAGTCTCGCGGGGAGGACGGATATACCTCGCGCAAAGGCGCAAAGATCGCAAAGGGAAAATTCAAAGATTTCGAATACAGGTTAATCACGAATCATATCTGCGTTCGGCGGAGTCCCTGTTGTCCTTGAAGATCTTCTTTGCGAGCTTTCCGCCTTTGCGCGAGGGAATCTGGACTCCTATCGAAACGTCACGAAATTCTCGCGGAGAGGACGGAGGTACCTCGCGCGAAGCGCAAAGCTCGCAAAGGAAAAATTGGAAAATTAGAAAGTTCGTCGAACATGAATCATATCTGCGTTCGGCGGAATCCCCTGTTGTCCTTGGAGATCTTCTTTGCGAGCTTCTGCGCCTTTGCGCGAGGGAATCTTGACTCCTATCGAATCGTCACGAAATCATTATGATTCAGGAGCACATGCACGAGCGCCGACCGGGCTCGGTCTTCGGCCATCCGGCCGGCGCCTTCGGTCGCGAACGCCCCGGCGAGCCGCGACAGGCCCGCCTCGCATTCCGACCGCTCCGCATCGCTCGGGGCCCGGCCGAGGATACGCTCGAAAGCGGCGACCACGAACGTCGAGCGAGCCGAGCCCTCCCCGAGGTCGCGGTCGATCGCCGTCGCGATCTGACCGGCTCGGGTCAGTACCATCCCGCTGTTGATCATCGCCAGCGCCTGCTGGGGCACGATGGTCTCGTGGCGTCGGTAGCAGTCCTCGACATTCGGGGCGTCGAACGCGGTCAGGAGCGGGATGCGCTCGTCGCGTGCCACGCGGTAGTAGATCGTCCGGCGTCGGCCGGACTCGGCGAATTCGATCGGAAGGTCCGGGCCGCCCATGGTGGCATCGAGCCGATCGGCCAGGAAGTTCAGGCTGTCTCGGATCACCTCGCCTTCCATCCGCGAGGGATTCATCCGCCAGGCATATCGGTTGTCGGGATCGATCCGGCGATTCGGGTCGTCCGGCCCGGCGTCCGACGATCGCATCCGATAAGCCTCGGAGGTGACGATCAGTCGATGGAGGTGCTTCAGGCTCCAGCCCGACTCCATGAGCTCGACGGCCAGCCAGTCGAGCAGCTCGATGAGCTCGGGGCGGGCGGCCCGGAGCCCGAAGTCGGACATCGAGCCGACGAGGGGCTCGCCGAAATGCCGGGCCCAGACGTGGTTGACCGCCACGCGGGCCGTCATCGGGTTGCGGCGTCCGACGATCCATCGCGCCAGGGCCAACCGTCGGCCGGAGCTCAGCTTCGGATACGGGGCGTTGCTCGGCGTCTCGCGGTAGGTCGTCTTGGCCCTCGGGTATTCGAGGGTACGCGGTGTGTATTCGGTGGATGGCGGGCGTTGTGCCAGCGACTGGGCCGAGGCCAGTTGCTTGTCCGCCCTGACCAGTCGGGCTTGTGCCTCGACCAGCGACGCCGCGGCCTTCGTGCGGGCTTCCTTGGATGTCGCGTCGTCCCGCACCTTGGCGGCGTGGATGAGCCCGTCGAGAGTCCGCTGGGCGCGGGCGGTGTCGCGCCGGGCCTGGCGGACATCGTGGTTCGCTTCGGCGAGGCCGAGCGCACGCTGATCGACCGAGGCCGTGCGCGCCGCCTCGACCCACGACGCCGATCCGCTCGCTTTCGCCCCGTCATCCTCGAGCGGCTCCGCGGCCAGGACCGATCGCAGCACCGTCCGCTTCGCGAGGGCGAGGGTCAGTGCGGCCTCGGCGACGCCCCGGTCTTCGAGGGCGTCTTCGTCGGCCTGCCGCGCACGAGCATGAGTCTCAACGGCAACGACCGCCGCCGCCCGCGCCGCTTGGACTTGGTCCGGCTTGTCGATGGCGGCCGAGAAGGTCGCCCCGGCCTTCGTGACGACATCCCACGCGGCCTTCACGGCCTCTTCCGCCTGCACGAAACGACCCCGGGCCAGGACGGAGTCCGCCCGGGCTCGATCGACGGCCCGATCGGCCTCGGCCATGACCTCGTCGATGACGAACGGCCGCTTATCGGGGCAGGAGGCGGTGAGGGGCAATGGGATCGGCTCGATCCGGACCTCTCCGCCCAGGACGGCGGGTGTCGCGGGCCGGAGGGGTCGCGACGTGTCGGGACGCGTTTCTTCGCCGCGGGCGAACAGGAATGTCGGTCGATCCAGGAAGTCGTCGAAGGCACGCGGCAGGCCCGCCTTGGTCCGATCCGTCTCGCCTGGAAGGCGGTCGATCCGGATGTGGTAGGGCTCGAAGAAGGCGCGGAGGCGATAATAGTCGGCCTGGGAAATCGGGTCGAACTTGTGGTCGTGACATCGGGCGCACTGGATCGTGAGGCCGAGGAACGCCCGGGAGGTATGCTCGACGGTGCTGGCCAGCCAGACGTTGCGGTTGAAGATGTCCCAGTTGCGCGCCAGGAAGCCGGTGGCGCGGACCGTTTCCGGATCGTCCGGGGCGAGCTCGTCGCCGGCGAGCATCTCCATGACCATGCGGTCGTAGCCCTTGTCGGCATTGATCGACGCGATGATCCAGTCCCGCCAGTGCCAGAGATGAGGATGGCTATAGCGGGGCTCCTGACCGAGTCCGTACCAGTCGCTATACCGCCAGATGTCCATCCAGTGCCGCGCCCAACGCTCGCCATGGCGAGGGCTGCTCAGGAGCCGATCGACGACCTTTTCCGCCGCGTCGGGCGTGCGATCGTCGCGGAAGGCGTGGAGTTCCTCGCGGGTCGGCGGCAGACCGATCAGGTCGAGGGAGGCGCGTCGAAGCCAGAGTTCCTTGCTGACCGGCGGGGCCCGCTTCAGCCCCCGCGCCCGATGTGCGGCATCGAGGAAAGCGTCGATCGGATTGCGGACCTGGGCGGAGCTTGTCGCGAGGGGGATGGCCGGTCGCGCCGGGGGCTGGAAGGCCCAATGCTGGCGCGGATCCGGGGGAGTTGGTTCGGGCGGGGCGTGCGCACCCCGGTCGATCCAGGCCCGCAAGGCAGCGACCTCGGCCGGACTTAGCGGCGTGCCTTCGCTTTCGGGCGGCATCCGCTCGGAGGCCTCCGTGGCGGTCACCCGCTCGATGAGCAGGCTCGCCTTGCTCTGGCCAGGCTCGATCGCTGCACCGCTTTCGCCCCCTTGTCGCATCAGTGCGGCCGTATCCAGGCGCAACCCCGCCTTCTGCCGGATCGCGCCATGACAGCTTGCACATCGCGCAGCCAGGATCGGCTTGACGTCTCGGCTGTAATCGAGCGTCGGGTCCGACCAGGCGAGGACGGCCAGTAGGATGGGTGTGATCATCAATTGGCTCGCCTCTTATCGGATCCCGCCCGGAGCGGGGTAACACGCGGCATCGCCTCGTCGATGCGGCGTATCCTGCGTCTGTGATGTATATCCCCTCCGTACGGGAGGACAATGCCTGCTCCGGTTCGCTGACACGATTATCCGGCTAGCTGGCAAAGAGCGTCAAGCAAAAATTAAACATCGTTCGGTCGATCGAGTGGTGATCGCCGGGCGGCCTGTTGCGCTTTCCGAGCATGACATGGATGCAATCTTGTGGAGACTGGCTTTCTCTGAAAATATGATCCAAGGAATGCAATTCTGCACTCATGCCGCGACGCCTTCATTGATTCAGATGCAATCGTGGTTGCATCGAAGTCTGTGCGGGCATGGCGAGAGGGTCGCTGTTGCCTGAACAGTCGTCGAGGACCGCGGCTCAGAGCCGCGCCGCCTCGTCGAGGTCGCCCGGCCGGCCTTTCAGCACCTCGAGGAGGATCCGCTCATCGCGATCGAGCTTCCGGCCGCGGAGGGCGAGGTCGTCATAGCCCATATGCCCTTTTCGCCCTCCCGTCCCTCTGCCTGGCTTCCGGATTCACTCGACCGATCGACAAGCCGAGGACGCGAACGCCACGAAGGGAAACTGTAGGTGTCCTCGGGAAGGGCCGCGTGTTTCCGGCCGAGTATGGACAACAGGACGGGCTCGTCATTTGAGCCGAAGCTCCTGCTTGCGAGTCGAGCGGAGGACAAGTCCAAAGGCGGCGGCGAATCCCATCAGGGCGATCGATGACGGCTCGGGGACTGCACTCGCGATCACCCAGGGATCGGTCCCGCCCATCGACGGGTTGCTACTCAGCCAGTCGGGGCTAATGTAGTTACCCCCAAAGTAGTGGTTGAAGCTGCTGGAGTCGTCGCCCTCTCGTACGTAAGCCAAGGTGAACGAACCACTTGCACCAACTGGGGGGAAGTAAGACATCTCGAAGCCGTTACTATAGCCTCCGGGTATGGCCGGATCAGTGCCAATCGTGATCTCGCTAGACGATGCGACAACGCCCTGCGACTGGAGGAAGGCAAAAGGCTCGTTGGAGCTGTGAGTTTCAACCGATCCGTTGGGCGATGTGATCGTCCAGGTCCAGAAGAGAACGTTCGAGGCGGTCAAGTTGCCGATTGTGCCGTCGGTAGTAATGGATCCGGAGACATTGTAGCCACCCTGATCATCCGGGTAGTTCTGAATCGCGTAGGTAATCGTCCCCGAGTGGCCGATGCTGGAGAAGCCAATCAAGGCTGTCAATGCCGTCAAGGCGAAACTGAGTTTTCTCATGATCATTCTGGATGTCCGTCTGGGTTCGAGTTCGTCGTAGCGATCGCGAGGCGATGATGGCGCTGTCTCTGGGCATGCGGGGGCCGGTCGGTCCGTCCGAGAGCCGTTCTGGATGAGGAGACCACGTCGGCAGCGACGGTAATCGGTGGTTTTCGGTCTCGCTCTATTGTCTTGGCTCAGATCTTCCTCCTATGATGGCGGCAATCATGCGTTTCGCCAGCCGGACCAAAACCTGCCCGATACCATGATTACGACAACGGTTCCCACGGCCGAGGAATTTTGTCGCGGCAAGTGACGAGGGGAAGGTGACGCGTGGCCGACGTTGTACCCGGGTCTGAGACACCGTACGCGATTCTGAATCGGGTCCGCGATGTGCGCGATCATCCGGCCTGGTGTGAGTTCTACGCCTTCTGCGATCGGCACTTCCAGCGATTCGGCAAACAACTTCGGCTCGATCCCCATACGAGCGAGGAAGTGCGTTGACAGGCCTGGCACCGACTCTGGAAGAAGATGCAGACCTTCGAGTACGATCCGGGCAAGAAATTCCGCCACTGGCTCTGGATCTTCTTCCGACGGCAGGCGCTCGATCACATGAAGAAGCGCCGGAGGGAACGCGAGGTTCGGGTCGATTTCTCGGACGAGCAGATCCAGGATCTCTCGCCGGTCTGGACCGACCGGCTTCATGGCAGCGATTTCGACGGATGCGACGGAGGCGCATCGGTGTCCCCGGAAGGCGTGCTCATGCTACTGGAAGCGGCCGACGCCGTTCAGGAGGCGGTCCGTTCCAAGGTCAAGGAGCGCGTCTGGGATGCCTTCCGGCTGATCGCGATAGAAGGGGTGGAGATCGCCGACGCGGCGGAGTCCTTGGGGATGAGCTACCTCGCTACATACAAGGCGTTCCGTCGGGTCCAGGGCATGCTTACCAAGCAAGGCCGCCTCCACTCGGGCTGGGAGATCCAAGGAGGACAGGCCGAAGACTGACTGCCTTTCTGTCCGTGCGTCGCACCATCGTACCCCGAGCCAATTCGGAAACCGCTCCATGACTGAATGTCCGTCGGCGACGACCCTTTCCCGCGTCCTCATGGAATCGCGCGAGTGTGAGACGTTTACCGCGGTCGAAGCCCATGTCGAGTGCTGTGCTTCATGCCGCGAGCGGTTGGATCGCATCCGGCTCAATGACGAGCAGGTTCTCGGCGGGGACCTGCCTGGGCGGGACGCACCCCCGGAGATCCGCGGCTTTGAGATCATCCGGTTCCTGGGGCAGGGGGGGATGGGGATCGTCTATTTGGCCCGGCAGAAGAAGGTCGATCGGCTCGTGGCATTGAAGATCGTCCGGAGCGGTCCCGAGGCCGGCTCCCGCGAGCGCGAGCGATGGCTGCGCGAGGCGCAGGCGTTTTCGAAGGTCCGTCACGAAAACGTGGTGACCCTGTTGGAATGCGATGAGTGGCAGGGGTGGCTGTACCTGGTTCTGGATTTCATCCCAGGGGGGACGGTCGAAGAGACCCTCAAGGTGCCGTATTCGGCCGGTGATGCGGCGCGGCTGGTGGAGGCGGTTGCGAAAGCGGTTGCCGCGATTCACGCCGCCGGGCTCCTTCATCTCGACCTCAAGCCTTCGAATATCTTCCTGGATGGGCCGGACGGGCAGCCGCGCCAGCGGGCACAGCCCCGTGTCGGCGACCTCGGTATTGCCCGGCATTGGAGTGAGGCCGGTGCCAGCGTCGGGACGGCGAGCCTGGGAGGTCCGATCGGCTCGCCGTCGCACATGGCCCCCGAGCAGGTCACGGCCAAACGCGAAAACCTCGGGCCCACGACCGATGTTTATGGTCTGGTGCCGTGCTCTACCATGTCCTGACCGGCAACGCCCCCTTCTTGGCACCGTTGACCGTCGAGACGCTCGATCAGGTTCGCAACGTTGACCCGGTCCCGCCGCGACGGCTCAATCCCAAGATCCCGCGCGACCTCGAAACCATCTGTCTCAAATGCCTGGAGAAAGAACCTCTCCGGCGTTATCAATCTGCGAAGGAAGTGGCCGAGGATCTGAGACGTTTCCTCGACCATGAACCGATCCGCGCGCGACCGACGTCATTTCCGGTGCGCGGGTTACGCTGGTGCCGGCGCCGGCCGGTTATCACGGCACTCACGGCGACGTTGCTGGTTACGATCATGGGCAGCATCGTGGGGCTGGGACTGCTCCTGCAACGATCCGAGCGGCTGCGTTCGCAGTCGGAGACCAATTTCGCGATCGCGACTCAATCGTTGACGGATCAAGTCATTAATAATCAAATTATCCTTTTCAATGATAGATATAATATCGACAAAGCTACGCGATTTGGCCAAGTCCGGAACAGTCTACGAACGACCCTCTCCCATGAGCTCGAGCTCTTGCGGCAAAATCCTCGCGATTGCCGCGGGCTGCAACGGCTAGCATTCATCTACAACGACCTTGCCGTGTTTGGCTCTCGCGATGGTGATGAAGCGGTGTCGTTCAATGAGAAATCCGTCGAATGCTGGGAGGCGGCAGTCAACCTCGATCCCGCGGACTCTCTCGACGGTTATCCGACGTCGGAACGGCTGCTCGGTCAGATAATACTTATGAAAAACCTGATTGATTTGAGACGCGACGATTTATATGATCGATGGAACTCCCGGGCTAGAGCCGTTTTGCAACTCGTGAAATCCAGTCCGGATGCACACGCGGGTCGAAGGCATTTGTTGAGCGGATGGCATCGCGTTCGGGCAGACTATCTCATGTCGCACAATGAACCTGATCGAGCTCGGAGAGAGCTCCAGGACGATCTCGATTTCCTCAGATCCGCACCAGCGGCTGAACTCGAATATCCCACATTCGCCCTATGCGAGGCATTGACGCGTGCCAAGTTGGGGCGGTGGTCGGGCGAATCGAGTTTACCGCGACCTCCCATCCGGTCCGCTCCAGTGACTGTCTCGATTGAGTGTGTGATCCTCGATCTGGACGAACTCGCAACAGAACGAATCGGTTGGCTGCTATTGTCCGACGGGTTGTCCCCGTCCAACAGGCAGGATCTCCCAGCAGGCGCAAGGACGGATCGGGTACTCTCCGCGATCCGATCCGACGCAGCGATGTTCGGGCTGGAGAATAACCGGCTTCCCAAGATCTGCTGGTCGATGCGGCCAGTCTACTCCGCCAATCTCGGAGAACTCAGGAGGATCCAACATCCTGACGATGCGAACCGGCTTGCGGATTGTTTACTCAAGCTGGCCGAGCATCTGACGAGAGCGTATCCGGAGCAGGCTGACTCTTTCATGCTCTTGAGCGATGCGTACATTCAGAAGGCAAAAAACGCGTACCAAGAGGACGCGATGGTTGACGCCGGGTCGTTCGAGCATCTGGCCCTCGACGCAGCAATCAAGGCGTCACGCGTCGAACCCGGGAATGGAGGGGCACGCAACCTTGTTGAAGATCGGCGTGCCCGTGTCAGCAGGCTCGCATCAAATTAGCGCGATATTTCGTTCGGAGTGCGCCCGGACCGTATCCGGATCGTCCGGGGCGAGCTCGTCGCCGGCGAGCATCTCTCCGCGACATCTCATCGCATCCGCCGCGAATCCCGCGCCAGGGCTGTCGATCCTCCCCGAGCTGGGGGAAGACTGCGGCTCGAGGCCCGTCGCGATTTTCCGGCGGAGCCGCCGAGAGCGTCAAGCAAGATTCGAACGAAGTTCGCGCGATCCCGACGATGAACGGCACGCCGAACCGACCGTCGCGTCAGTGTCAGCCGCGGCCAAACGCCGAGCCGTTGTCGCGGATTCCGAGATGTCGGGCAGCCGTAGGGATATGGCTAAATTCTAACAACTGCCAACACCTAGCCTCTCAGTGAAGTGGCTCCTCGTAGACCCCCGGGACCGGCCCGTCGGGCAGCCGCGGGAGGGGCGGCAGCTTGTCCGAATCCTGATACGAGGTGGACTGGATCGAGACCTCGTCGGCATGCCCCAGGATCATCTCCGTGTTGACGTACTGTCCGAAGTATGCCGAGGTCGTCGTCCCCGCCGATCCGGATTGCGACGGGATCGGAGCGCGTGCGACCGTCGCGGGCTCGTCGGCGGAGATGTGGGGCTTGTGCGCGAGCGAGGCCGGCTTGCGACGGTCGAGCAGGTGGCCGACGTCGAACCGCTCGCCGATGTAATGGCGACGGACATCATCATTATTGAGGATCTCCTCCCGGTTCCCGTACGCGAAGACGCGCCCTTCGCGGATCAGGTAGCAGCGGTCGGTGACCTTGAGTGTCTCGCGGAACTGGTGGTCGGTCAGCAGGACGCCCATGTTGTACCGCTCGGCCAGGTCGCGGATCTGGTCCTGGATCTCGGCGACGGTCTTGGGATCGATGCCGGCGAACGGCTCGTCGAGCATGATCATCTTGGGCTCGGTGATCAGCGATCGGGCGATCTCGAGTCGTCGGCATTCGCCGCCCGAGACCCGGTTGGCCTTTGTCTTGCGGATCTTGGTCAGCCCGAACTGATCGAGCAACTCGTTCTGCCGCTCGACCCGCTGCTTGCGACTCAGGCCCTTGACCGTCTCGAGGATCGCCATCAGGTTGTCCTCGACGGACAACTGCCGGAAGACGCTCTTCTCCTGGGCCAGGTAGCCCATGCCGGCACGCGCACGCAGGTACATGGCCAGCCGGGTCACGTCGCGACCGTCGAACATGACCTTGCCGCCGTCCGCGTCGATCAGGCCGATCGTCATCCGGAAGCTCGTGGTCTTGCCGGCCCCGTTGGGGCCCAGCAGCCCGACCACTTCGCCCTTGTTGACCTCGAACTCGACGCCGTTGACCACCTGGCGGCGGCCATACCACTTCTCCAGCCCGGAAACTTCCAGCAGGGCCATCGCTCGATCCTCCTTGATCTTCTTGGTCCGTTGTCCGTCGTCCGTCGTCCGTTGTCGTGTGACGCCGAGCTTTATCCGTACATCGCCACCGGGGCAGGAGTGCCTTGCTTGACCAGACAGGGCGGCCCCGCACGCGATAGCGAACAACGGACAACGGACCAACCTAGCGAATTAACTTCATCCGTTCGAAGTAAGGCCGTACGAGCAGATGAAACCCTCGGATCTGGATGTCGGGCCCGAAGGGGGCCATGTGGGGCCAGTAGACGTAGAACGCCTTGCCGGTCAGGAGCTGACGCGGGACTTCCCACGTCTCCCGATCGGTCGAACCCCATTCCCGATCCGCAGCGGTCCAGGCCCGGCTGTCCTTGCTGCTCGGACTATTATCCCCCATCATGAAGAACCGCTCGGACCCGATCTCATATTCGGACGATCGCAGGTTCGCCAGCGCCGAGAAGCGGGCGGGATTCGAGAGGAAGTCGAAGAGCTCGGTCGGAGTCCTCGGCGGCGAGTCCTGCCAGACCACATGATCGTAATCGCTGTCCCCGCGACTGCCCGGCTGCTGGGTATAGTAGATATCGCGCTTCAAGACAAGATCGCTCACCGCGACCGCCGAGCCGCCCCGCACGGCGACCGCCGCCGGTGTCATGTCGGCCGCGGTGGGGATCCGCGACGAATCGCTCAATTCATAGCTGACCCCGTCGGCTTGCACGGCCCGGCCGTCGACCATCAAGGTCATGCGATCATCCACGTTCGCGAATTGCAGATGATGGCGTCCGACACCTTTGATCGGAGTCTCCCATCGGGCCAGCTCGTCCTCGCCCCGCGTCAAGACGGCGGTCCCCGTCTCGAGGTCGATGGTGCATCGGTGGGGAAGGCCCGCCTTGACCAGCTCGAGTCGGACGGCACTCCCGGTCCCCGGCGGGTCACATCGATGTTGGCCTCGAGGGCGAGGTCGCCGACCCAGTGGGGCTGCATCCAGACCCTCCGCACCTGGTAGGGTTTATTCAGGAGGTCCACGCCCGGCGGCATGCTCGTGTTGTAGGAATAAAAGTCGGTCACCAGGGTGGCGCGGGGCGAGCGGTAGGGCGGCAAGGGCTGATCTTTCAGGATCGCCTCCCACTGTTCGGGATCGGGCACCAGGTGGCGATACCGCAGCTCACTCCATTGATCTCCGGGGGAGCTATCGACGTCATAGACCCCGGTCGCCTCGACGCGAGGCTTCCAGCCGGATTCGCTCGACCAGCGTCGCCATTCGGGCCGATTGGCCAGGGCGCGGGGGTGGTAGCGATCATCGTAGACGTTCTGGAGCATCGCCGATTGATGACGCAACGGCTTCCGGGCCAGGCGGAAGTCGAGGCCCGCCAGGGGCCTCACATAGATGTCGCCGTGCGCGATCTTGATGGTCTCGCCGGGCAGTCCGATCAGGCGCTTGATATAGCTGAGCTCGGGCTCCTCGGGATAGCGGAAGACGACGACATCCCATCGCTCCGGCGGGCCGGCGCCGGGCAGGAACGGCAGGTCATAGGGGAACATCATCACGAGGATCCGGTCGCCCTGGAAGCTGGGCGGCGGATCCAGGCGGGTCTGGGCGACCATCGACAGCACCTCACCGATCACCTCGGACTTCTCGCTCTTGGTGATCTCGTGGGGCGGCCACAGGTACCTGAGGCGGTCTCGGAGGGCCTGGATCTGGTTGGCATAGCCCGGCAGCTTGCCCTCATCGGTGTCCACGACCATCTTGCCGTCATCATCGAAGACGCGGAAGTGGAGCACATCCGCCACGTCGCCCACGACGACCAGGCTCTTGCCCTCCGCCGGGATCGTGTTGACGCCATTCAAGGAGGGCAATAATCGGAGCTCTCGACCGCCCATCCCGCCCAGCATCGGGGCATATCGGCAATTGGAGCAGATGCCGGCGTTGACGTCCTCGCGCTGCGATTGGCTCTCGACTTCCTGCGAGGCGTTGAGCGCATAGACGAACCCGCATTGCGGGCACGCGACTTCCTTGTGCCGGCCCATGAGGGTCGGGGCCATCGATCCGGTGGGGATCACGAACGCCTGGGCTTCGAACCCACGGACCACCAGCGCCAGGATGAAGGCCACGACGATGGCCTCGACCGTATCGCGATAGCCTTCCCGCGGACGGGCTTCCACCGGTTGGGAAGATGGCCGTACGCTGCCGGCTTTGACAGGCTGAGTGGCAGTGGACCGTCCCATCGTCGCGTATCCCCTTTCCTCGATCTGGCCGGGGACGTCGGATCGGGTCGGACCGGATCCCGCCTCGGATGACTCGCCTGCTCTCCTCCATGGGATCCACCCGGCCACCGGACCCGTCCATCCATGCCCGGACCGCAACGCGGAGGTCTCCCCTATCGAATGTAACGGATCCGACGAGGATCGGGAACCCAGCAAAACGACCGGCCGAAGACCTGGAGCGGGACCACCTCGCCCGGGAGATGGACGAGGAACGGCTTTCCCAGGAGCATCGAGCCGGGCACGACCGGACTCCCACTCCAGAACCGCGAATCGTTCGACACGGGGCTATTGTCGCCCAGGACGAAGTAGTCGTCGTCGCCCAGCTCCACGGCCGATCGCAGGCCGTGCCCGTGGCGGGGTGTATTCGCCAGCGAGCCCGTATAGTGGAGGTCCCGATAGATCCTCAGCTCGCGGACGGTCAGGTCGCCGCCATCCACCCCCAGCCCGATCGGGAACTCGCCCGTCGGCGGCACCGGACGCCGCTTGTCGTAGTCGTAGGGATCGAACAGCAGTCGCCCGTTAACGGCCACCAGCACGCGGCGGTCGAAACAGGATGCCTCCAGGGTCACCTCGCGGGTCGGCCTGCCCGCCTTGTCCCGGAACGGATTCCAGCAGTGGCTCAGGGCGACCCGCTTGCCGTTATGGACCAGCTCGATCTCGCCGCCCAGCTCGACCGGGATCCTCACCACGAACTGGTCCGCCCCCGACCGGAGGGCCGCCGAGATCGCCTCGACCGAATTGCCGACCGACAGGCGAGCTTCCAGCCCCAGGTCGATGACCTCGTTCTCGGCCGGCATCTCACCGCCGTTGTACGCGTAGAAGTCGCGGACCGGGCCGTATCGCCGCGCGGCCGGATCCCAGTGCCGGTAGATGATCCAGTCGCCCGGCCCGACCCCGGGCGCCATCGAATGAACGAACCCTTCGCCGCCCCGCACCCATCCGGTCTGCGTCGATCGGTAGCCCCAGCCCGACCGGAAGCTCCAGCGGGGGAATCGGCTCGAGTCTTTCGGCTCGAACCGGCTATCGTGGACCAGGATCCGCATCGCCCGCTGATCCTCCAGCGACTTCCGGGCGATCCGGCCGTTGACGAAGATGTCACCGTCCATGATCCGGAGGGATTCCCCCGGCAACCCGACCACCCGCTTCACGTACGCCTGCGACGGCTCGCCCGGGAAATGGAAGACCGCGACCTCCCAACGCTTGGGCCGCCGAAACTCATAGAGGAACTTCTGCACGAGCACGCGATCGCCGCCGCAGTTGACCGACGGCACCCGATCCATGTTGGCCTGACCGCAGTTCGGGCAGACCGCCGCCCCCGTGTGGCCCTCTTCGTCGATCCCCACCAGGAACACGAACTCGCAATTGGGACACACCAGTTCGCGATGCCAGCCCAGCAGCGTCGGCGCCATCGACCCGGTCGGCACGACGTACGCTTCCGCCGAGAACGTCCGCGCCAGGATCACGCACAGGCTGAGGAACACCAGCAATTCGACCGTCTGGCGTACCAATCCCGATCCCGGCCGGTCGGGCCCTCGTTCGCATCGATCGGGAGGAGTCGGCGTGTTCATGGATGGCGCTGCTTTCTGCCTACTGCCTACTGCCTACTACAAAGATCAATCGTCGCTGTCGTCGAGCACGGAGAGGAACGCGTCTTGCGAGATCTCGACGCTCCCCACCTGCTTCATACGCTTCTTCCCCTCCTTTTGCTTCTCGAGGAGCTTCCGTTTTCGCGAAATATCGCCGCCATAACACTTAGCGGTCACATTCTTCCGCAGGGCGGAGATCGTCTCGCGGGCGATCACCCGGCTGCCGATGGCCGCCTGGATCGCCACCTCGAACTGATGCCGGTCGATCTCGCCCCGGAGCTTGCGGACGAGCTTTCGCCCGCGACGGTCGGCGTGCGCCTTGTGGACGATCGAGGACAGGGCATCGACCCGCTGGCCGGCGACCAGGATATCCAGCCGGGCCAGGTCCCCGGCCCGATAGCCGATCACCTCGTAATCCATGGTGCCGTAACCCCTTGTGGCACTCTTCAGCTTGTCGTAGAGGTCGTAGATCATTTCCGCTAGCGGCAGTTCATAGCTCAGGATCGCCCGCGTCTTCGACAGGTATTCCGTCTTGAGATACACCCCGCGACGATCCTCGCAGAGCTGCATGATGGCGCCGATGTTCTCGGTCGGGATGATGAAGTTGATCCGGGCGATCGGCTCGCGGAACTCCTCGATATCGCCCGCGTCGGGGACCCGGGTGGGATTGGAAATATGCAGGATCTCGCCCTGGCGCGACAGGATCTCATAGGTCACGTTGGGCGCGGTCTGGACCAGGGAGAGGTTGCTCTCGCGCTCGAGTCGCTGCTGGACGATCTCCATGTGGAGCATGCCGAGGAACCCGCATCGGAAGCCGAAGCCGAGGGCGTCGGACGTCTCCGGCTCGAAACTGAAGCTAGAATCATTGAGCGCCAATTTCTGCAAGGCCGTCCGCAGGTCGTCGAATTGATTGTTCGTGGCGGGGAACAACCCGCAGAACACGACGGGCACGGGTTCCTGATAGCCGGGCAACGCGACCTGCGCCGGGCCGGAGACCTGCGTGATGGTATCGCCGATGTGGACGTCGGACAGCTTCTTGATATTGGCGACGACGTAACCGACCTGGCCGACGCCCAGCTCCTCGCAGGCGACCTCGCGGGGCCGGAACCGGCCGAGGCCGGTCACTTCGAAATCGGTTCCATCGGCCATGAGCTGGATCTTCTGCCCGACCCGTAACGTGCCGTTGACGACCCGGACATAGGTGATCACTCCCTGGTAGTCGTCGAACTTGGAGTCGAAGATCAGGGCCCGGAGCGGCCCTTTCGGATCGCCGGAGGGGGACGGCACCCGCTCGATGATCGCCCGGAACACGTCGGGGACGCCCTGGCCGGTCTTGGCGCTGACGGCCAGCACCTCGGCGGGATCGATCCCGAGGCTGGTCATGATCTCTTCCTTGACCGCGTCGGGCCGCGAGGCTTGCATGTCGATCTTGTTGAGCACCGGCACGATCGCCAGGTTGTTGCCGACGGCCAGGAAGGCGTTGGCGACGGTCTGGGCCTGGACGCCCTGGGTGGCGTCCACCAGCAGGATCGCCCCCTCGCAGGCCGCCAGGCTCCGCGACACCTCGTAATGGAAGTCGACGTGGCCCGGCGTATCGATCAGGTTCAGCTCGTAGACCTGGCCGTCGAGCGTGTAATTGATCGCGACGGCGCGGGCCTTGATGGTGATCCCGCGCTCGCGCTCCAGGTCCATGTCGTCGAGCAACTGCTCGCGGAACTCGCGCGACGTGATCGCGCCCGATTGCAGCAGGAGCTGGTCCGCCAGCGTGCTCTTGCCGTGATCGATGTGCGCGACGATCGAGAAGTTCCGGATGAACCGCGGATCAAGAACCATGGTCGAGTCCAGCACCCTTGGGTCGGCCATTACGGCCCGATGAATGGATTCCGTACGCCAATGATCGGAAGGAGGTTGGGATCGGGCTGGGATGGAGCGAAGCCGTCGAATCCCGCCGGGCCGGGTAGGATCGGACGGATGGGCAAGCTTGGTGATACCGCGTGGCCGATCTAGGCGTGTCCAAGGCTCATCATCCCCAGGTCATGGCCGACTCAGGCCATGGGAAACTCTCATCGGCCACGCCAAGATCACTCGTCGCGCGTCCCGCAGATTGCATGTATTATATTGGCCCTGTCCAATGTCGAGAAGACAGCTTGTAGCTCGGTATCGGGTTTGCAGCGGATTCCTGTCTTTTCGCTCGAATCGCTAAATTTTACCCAGGCCACCCAGTCGTGGTTTCCTTACATTGATTTCGACCCGGTGCCGAGATTGAGATCCTCTGAAAATGAGAGCTGACAAGTGCGATCACGCACGCGCGATCCTGCATTTCATGGGAATGTTTGCAACCAAGCTTTCGCGACGGCTCGTTTACTCGGGTTTAGCGATGCCAGAAGGCCTGATACTGGACGCTCGACCAGGTTTCTTGGCTTCGTTTGTTCGATTTTGACCGCTGACCAGCCAATCCCCCTCCTTCTTCGACACTTTGTGTAACAAAGCGCCGAAATTTCGGCGCGGGAGAAGGGCGATTCCTCTGAAAAGAAGGTCTAAATAATGCAGTGATGCACGGCACGCCGTTTTCTTGGGATTGGGCGCAAGTGCGGTTGCATGATAGGTCGTTTTGCGTATTGAACAGTAGTCGCTTCTGTATTTCACCAGGCATCGCGACTTTGGTTTTTGCGCACCCCGAACGCCCCCGGCATCGCCACGTTCTTGATTATAGAAACTTTCGTGGGCCGCACGTCGCTATGGTTGGGAAAATCTTGGAATGAGTCCGTCCGTGGTGACAACGAGTCGTTCCAACAGCAATTCCCGGCCTTGAGTTTACTCTTTAACAGGTCGCTTCTTTTCGATTCGGCTCATGGGCCGAGATTGGTGAGCTTTCATACGAGCCCGACGCGCAAGCGAGTGCATGCTTTCCGAGAATTCACTCGCTTGCGCGTCGGGCTCGTATGAGTGGACCCTCATTCCAGTCCTTTGACAATCGCGTCAAGCCCCCGCCGGTAGCGCTTTCGCAAGGCCTCGGCCGTCGTCTCGAGGTCGCGGGCGATGTCGGACCATGCCTCCCCGACCGCCCTCCGTTCGGCAACGAGGCGTTGGTCTGGTGTCATTTGCCTCATCAGCCACGCCAATAGGTCCCTGTCGGCCGCTCTCCCCTCGATGTTGCAGTCCACGCCGGCCAACTGGTCGAGGGCGGCCGGACCGACCTCTCGCTGCCGGTCTCCGCCGCGTTTCGCGGCCCGATCGCGTCGGTGCTGTTCGCGTAAGCGGTTGCGGGCCACCTCGAGTAGCCAGTTCAGGAGCGACGCGGGGTCCTCGGCCGGTGCGTTCGCGTCGCCGACGTGCTCGAAGAAGCGCCGCATCACCGTCTGGCACAGGTCTTCGGAGTCGAGGACGCGCTGCAACCGTCCGCCCGTGCCCCGGACGCGGATCGCCCGTCGGATCTGCGGACCGTACCGCGCGACGAACTCGGCGACCGCGGCGGGATCCCCGCCCCGGACCCGTCGCATCCAACCTGCGAACTCCGAGTCTGGCATCCCGCTGCTCCTTCTCGCCGTGTCGGCGAGGTGATATTTTAGACACATGTCGCTCAACGCTACCAGCCGGGGCAAGATCGAAGCCTGTGACCACGGTCGTGGGACTGTGGTCACCCGGTGGTGTTCCGCGAGAAGAATCGGATTCGAGCTGTGCCGAGGGCGTGTCCGCCCGTCGCCGCAAATGCATCGGTGTCTTCGAGGCGAAGTCGCCGTGGGCCTTTCGGCCATCGGCGGCCGCCCGTACTTTCTCTGGGAGATCCGTCCATGATACCGATGCGACTCATCTACGTGGTACTCGGAATCGCCCTGTCGGCCGGCAACGCGAGGGCGTCCGAGCCGATGCGAACCGCCCTGACCCCGGTGGCCGACGACTGCCAGAAGTGGCTCGCCGGCCGCAAGTACAAGTCCGTCTGCATCGCGGAGATCGTCGGTCCGCGCACGTACCCGACCTCGGCGGGGCCGGGCATCCGCCTGGTGATGATCGAGCTGCTGCGTCAGCGCCACTTCGAGGTCAAGGACCGCGCGCCCATCGCCATCTCCATCAACTACCGGCCGCGTGACGTGGCCGAGGGCCGGGACCGCGACCGCAAGCGTCTGATCGTGTACCTCCGCATCGTGTTCAGCGATAGCCGCGAGACGGAGCTGGACGACTTCGAGGCGCGGATCGAACACGAGGAGGCCGTGCAGATCATCCTGGGCACTTCGCACGGCACCGAGGGACCGGGGAGCGTCGCGACGGCCGGGGCCACCGCCGTCGAGTTCTTCAAGCCGACGACGCACTTCGACGGCACGACGATCCTGTCCGGGGATAAGAGCCCGTTCGGCCTGGAGTTGATCGCGAACGGCGCAGGCCGTCACCCCGCAGGACCGAGACGGCCTGGCCTACGCGCCGTTGCGTCGCGAGCAGGAGTACACGGTCCGGCTCGTGAACCGCTCCCCGAACGAGGCGGCGGTGCGGCTGAACATCGACGGGCTGAACGTCTTCAGCTTCATGGAGGAGAAGCAGCCCGAGGCGCTGGCGGACGGCAAGCCGAACCCGCGTCGGGGCGGGCCGGCGTACGACCTGTTCCTGGTGCCGGCGGGCGGGAGCGTCGAGGTGCCCGGCTGGATGATCTCACGGTCCAAGATGCTGGGCTTCAAGGTGACCGGCTACCCGAACACGGCCGTGGCCCAGCTCGGTCGCGACCCGTCGGCCACCGGCACGATCACGGCGACGTTCTCGGCCGCCTGGGAGAAGGGGCAGCCTCCCCCCGAGGGCGAACGTCCGACCTCGCGCGGAGTCGGCGACGACGGCACGGGCTTCGGCAATCCGAAGGCGATCAACAGCCGGCCCGTCGAGCGGCAGGTCGGCCGGGTGCGAGGGAGCGTGAGTGTGCGGTATTCGTCGGCGAAGTGACTCGACTGAGCGGGAACCCAACTCGGGGGAGGTGCATTATGCGAGCAAGTCGACTGTTCAGAGTTCGAGAGGTGTGGGTGGCCGTGGCCGTGTTCACCATGGTGGCGAACGCTACGGCCGGAGCGCAGCCGGAACTGGTAGTGCAGTCTGGACACACGGCGGGGGTGAATTCAGCGGCTTTCAGCCCGGACGGCAAGTATATCGTCACCGCCTCGTATGACAATACCGCAATTGTCTGGGATGCGGTCAGCGGGCAGAAGCTGCGCTCCCTCGCCGGGAACACAGGATCCCTGCACTCGGCGGCTTTCAGCCCGGACGGCAAGTACATCGTCACCGCGGCGGCCATTGCCGCTGTGTGGGACGCGGCCAGCGGTCAGAGGCTCTGCACTCTCGCTGGTCACACAAGTTACGTGTACTCGGCGGTGTATAGCCCGGACGGTCGACACATCCTCACCGCGTCGTTAGACAAGACGGTGGTCGTCTGGGACGCGGCCAGCGGTAAGAAGCTCCGCACTCTTCCCGGGGACATCACCAGTATGGAATACTCGGCGGCGTACAGCCCGGACGGACGATACATTGTCACGTCGTCGTATGAATATGACAATGCGGCTATCGTCTGGGATGCGGCCAGCTGTGAAAGGCTCCGCACTCTCGCCGGGCACACATCTGGGGTGAACTCTGCGGCGTACAGCCCGGACGGTCAACACATCGTCACTGCGTCGTATGACAAGACCGCGGTCGTCTGGGACGCGGCCAGCGGTAAGAAGCTCCGCACTCTCGCCGGGCACACAAGTTACATGATCTCGGCGGCGTACAGCCCGGACGGTCAACACATCCTCACCGCATCGTTAGACAAGACGGTCGTCGTCTGGGACGCGACCAGCGGTCAGAGGCTCCGCACTCTCGCCGGGAGCACATCTGGGGTGAACTCTGCGGCGTACAGCCCGGACGGTCAACACATCGTCACTGCGTCGTATGACAAGACGGCGGTCGTCTGGGACGCGGCCAGCGGTAAGAAGCTCCTCACTCTCGTCGGGCACACAGATGCGGTGCGCTCGGCGGCATATAGCCCGGACGGTCGACACATCGTCACCTCGTCGGGGGACACTACGGTCGTCGTCAGGGATGCGACCAGCGGTCAGAAGCTCCTCACTCTCGCCGATACAGCTTCAGTGTCCTCAGCGGCTTACAGCCCAGACGGACGACACATCCTCACCGCTTCGGGTGACAAGACGGCGGCTGTCTGGGACGCGGCCAGCGGTCAGAAGCTCCGCGCGCTCACCGGGCACACAAGTTACGTGATCTCTGCGACGTACAGCCCGGACGGACGACACATCGTCACCGCGTCGTCGGACAAGACGGCGGTCATCTGGGACACGGCCAGCGGTCAGAAGCTCCTCACTCTCGCCGGGCACACAGATGTGGTGCGATCAGCGGCGTACAGTCCGGACGGACGACACATCGTCACCGCGTCGTCGGACAAGACGGCGGTCATCTGGGACACGGCCAGCGGTCAGAAGCTCCTCACTCTCGCCGGGCACACAAGTTACGTGAACTCGGCGGCGTATAGCCCGGACGGACGACACATCGTGACTGCGTCGCGGGACGAGACGGCGGTCGTCTGGGACGCGGCCAGCGGAAAGAAGCTCCGCATTCTCGCCGCGAACAGAGGTATTGTGAACTCGGCGGCGTACAGCCCGGACGGTCGACACATCCTCACCTCGTTTTGGGTCTGGACTGATGTCTGGGACGCGGCCAGCGGTGAGAAGCTCCGCACTCTCGCAGGACATACATATGATGTGAATTCGGTGGCGTACAGCCCGGACGGTCGACAGATCGTCACGTCGTCGGCTGACGGTACAATCCGCCTATGGAATGTCCCGACCGGCCAGGAACTCTGCTTGCTGCTCTCCTTCGACGCCGGCAAGGAGTGGCTCGCCGTCACGCCCCAGGGGCTCTTCGACGGCTCGCTCGGAGGTCGAGAAAAAGTCGCCTTCCGGGTCGGCGGTGGGCTGACCGTCGTGCCGGTCGACCGCTTCTTCCAGGACTTCTATTCTCCTGGCCTGCTCGCGGCCATCCACCGCGGCGAGCGGCCGATGCCCAGGAACGACTTCGCCGCCATGGCCGCTCCGACCGTTCGCTTCGAGGCCCCCAAGGTCGATAAGCATACCGAGGACGACACGGCCGAGGTCGTCGTCGAGGCCGTCGATGAGGGCGGCGGCGTGCAGGGGCCTTACCTCTACCACAATGGCACCCGCCTGCTCACGGCCACGGACACCCGACGGCTGGGCAAGACCACCCGGCGTAGCTTCCATGTCCGACTCGTCGAGGGGACGAATCGCCTGGAGGCTAAGGCCGCATCGGGCGACGGCGGATGGGAGAGCGAGCCGGCCCGGCTCGTGATCGCTTACGACCGGCCGCTGGTGAAGCCTGACCTGTGGATGTTGGCCGTCGGCGTCAACGAATACGCCGACGACCGGATCCGACTCCGATATGCTGGCGCCGACGCCAGGGGGTTCGGCGATCTCTTCGACCGCCGCGGCAAGGGCCTCTACGCGGCCGTCCACGTGACCACGCTCCTGGACGCCAAGGCGACCCGCGCGGGCATCGGCGACGCCCTGGACGCCATCGCGGCGCAGGCGCAGCCGCGCGATACGTTGGTCCTGACCGTCTCTGGCCACGGCACCACGCTGGGTCAGCGCTACTATTTCCTGCCGCACGAATTCCGCACCGACACGTACCCCACGCTCGAGGAGAACGTCAAGAAGCAAGGCATCCCCATCGATGAGCTGGGCGAGCGGCTGAGCAAGGTTCCGGCGCTGCGGAAGGTCCTGATCCTCGACACCTGCGGCTCCGGCGGCGCCACCGGGCTGCTCCAGAAGGGCCGCAACCCCTTCGCCTTCCGCGGGGCCATCGAGCGCATGAACCGCACGCAGGGCATGTTCACGATCGCCGCCTGCGCCGCCGGGGAGGAAGCCCAGGAGGCCAAGGATCTGGGGCATGGATTGTTGAGCTACGCACTGCTGGCCGGGCTGCGGTCGGTGGATGGCGGGCCGCTCGAGGAACGGGGCCTCCAGCCGAGTAACGTCGACCAGGTGGCCGACGTACTCGAATGGTTCAGCTTCGCGGCCGGCCAGGCGCCGGGCCTCTCGAAGCGCTACTTCGGCCGCGAGCAGGACGTTCACATGGCCACGTCCGGCAATAGCTTTCCCCTCCTTCCCCTGCGGGACCAATGAGTGGGCGGAGGAGAAACTGATACTCAAGGTGGTCGATTTCCGGTAATTTGGACGGCCGCGAGTTGTGTCGATGACTCGATGGGCATTTCTCGGGAGGCCGGACCATGATGCGATTTCCGTGAATGGGACTGGCGGTGCGGGCGATCGTCCTTGAACTCGTTCCCACGCTCCGCGTGGGAATGCCGTCTTCGACGCTCTGCGTCGTGCTGGCCCGCATCGCCGACGGTGGTCACCCGGGACGCGGAGCGTCCAGGAAGGCATTCCCACGCGGAGCGTGGGAACGAGTAATACCAACAAGTCTACATATATGGAATATTTGGGTAATTCGAAGTACCGGGGGCAGACCGTCGGGAACTCCATGGCTGGCGAACGCGACGCTCGCGAAACGAAACCGATGAGGTGCCGACCATGACGCCGCCCGCGGCCGACGATCCGAATGCCCCCAACCACGCCCTCGGCCGTCGCGAGGGCGAGCCGATGGCCGACTGGGTGGCCCGCCTGCGCGAGGACATGCAGGCTCGGACCCTGATCGGGCCGGTGCCGCGCGTCGAGGAGTATTTACGCTCCTTCCCGGACCTCGCCGATGACGACGAAGCGATCCTCGAGCTGATCTCGATGGAACGGCTTCTGCGCCACGAGGCGGGCGAGGTATTGCCCACGGGGTTCTTCGCCGATCGCTTCCCCGGCCTACGCGAGGAGATCGAACTACAGTTCGCCCTCGAATTTGCCCTGGACGAGCAAGCCGCGGAGGATGCCCCGCCGGACGACGATGAACTCGATGAGATCGCGCCGATGGACCGAGGGCCGGCGATGCCGACTGTGCCGCGGTTGCCCGACCGCTACGTCCCCGTCCGCTGGCTCGGCCAGGGAGGCTTCGGGGACGTCTGGCTGTGCCGGGACATGGGGCTGGGCGGTCGTCCCGTGGCCATCAAGATGCTCCGTCCGGATGTTGTCGCTGAGCGCGCCTTTGATCGCTTCAGCCGCGAAGCGGTGATGGCGGCCCAGTTGAACCACGCCAACATCTGCGCCATCTACGACACCGGCCTGGACCGCGACCCACCTTATCTCGTCTTCGCGTACGTCAACGGCGAGACGCTCCGGGAGATCTTGAACGCCGGCGGGCCGATGGAGATCGACGAGGCCGTCCGGATCGCCCGCGACGTCGCCGACGGCTGCCAGGCCTGTCACATGAAGGGGATCGTCCATCGCGACCTGAAGCCGGAGAACATCAAGCGGGACCGACAGGGGTGGGTCAAGATCCTCGACTTCGGGCTGGCACGACCGTTCGACCCGGACAAGGATCGGATCACGACCCGAGGCCGCATCGTCGGCACGGTCAACTACATGTCGCCCGAGCAGACGCAGGACGGCCCCGTCCCGGTCGCGCCGCCGAGCGACCAGTTTTCGCTCGGCGCGATCCTCTACGAGATGCTGACCGGCCGGCCTCCGTTCTCGGTCCAGGGCCAAACCAATCGGGTCGCGACGCTCGTTCGCATCAACGAGTGCCAGCCGAAGTCGCCTCGAAAGTCCCGGCCCGAGATCAACGCTGCGCTGGAATCGATCGTCCTGCGGATGCTCCAACGCGACCCCAAGGAACGGTTCGAGTCGATGCGGGAGGTGGTCGCGACATTGGACTCATACCGCGAGGGGAATCGAATTCCGGTGCGCTTGCCGCAACCCCACTGGTGGACGCGACCGGCCGCGATCGTCGTCGCGGTCCTGGCCCTGCTGGCGGGCACGGTCGGCGTCGGGCGGTTCCTCCGGCCCACGAACCCGGCGTCGGATACCGACTCACAGGCCACGCACCGAATCGTGTCGTCCGCCGACTTGATGGCCCTGATTCGTGACGACCTCGACGGCCAGGTGAGCGGCGGCGACCGATCGTTTCAGCGTTACTTCACGTTGACCAACCTGGCGAACGCCCCGGACGTCAGCCCTCGGGTCCTCCAGCGGCACCGCGACGCCTTGACGCAGTTGTTGACGTCGCTCAGCGTGGGCGCGGCGACGGCGCCGAAGCCGATCGACGCGGAAAAGACGGTGTTGCGGGTGGATACGAGTGCGTTGGGATGGACCGATGAGGCGTTCAAACGGGAACTCCACCGCCACAATCCTTATGCGTTGCAGTTCCCCACGGACTCCACCGCGGAGCCGCTCCGGGACGTCGCTCAGGACGTGGAACGCCGGCTCGGCGAGGTGGACGGCCACTTCCCGGCCCACGTCCGCGCCGATTGGTTCATCGCAACCTTCAGCGACCCGGAACGCGCCCGTGCCTGGCTCGGCCTCAGCAAGGCGAGCCCTGAAGAGATCGAAGTACGAGTCAATCAGATCGCCGCGCCTCCGTTTGGAGTGGGCCGACTTGCTGGAGTTGTACAACCGGCCGGTCGATCTCGCCGCGGTCAGCCGCGAACTCGGGATGGCCGACGAACAGGCGGTGCACGAGGCGATCCTCCAGCTCCCGCACTGGGGCGACGATCTGTTCGGGCTCAAGCCCCTGACCGAAGGGAAGACCGTCCCTCGCGCCGTCTGGGCGTTCAGCGACGTGCCCTACACCACATTCGGGCAGGTGTGCCAGCAACTCAAACTCGGGCGCAGGCTGCTGGTCCGATGACCGGCCCGACGATTACCGGCAGACGACCGGCTTTCCCACCCCGAGTCGCCTGGCCAGCTCCTGGAACGGCGAAGTGAGGTTCTTGTCGGACTCCCACCATTCACGCGTGACGCTCTGGCCGCCGATCAGCGGGCCGAGCCCGAATGCGTCACCCACGACCTCGTCGGTCGCGATGATGTCGCGCAACCGCCCGGGATCTACCCCGAGTTCCCGGGCGGCCGCCTCCAACCCGACGGTTTGCCCGGCATAAGACTCGGCCACGGTGCGGACATCGGCGGGCGGCGTCTTGGTCCAGAGGCCGAGGGTGCCGCCCGGCCCGCCGAGCGGCGGCCGGAGCAGCGCCGCGACGAACCAGTCGGCCCGGATGATCGGGATCTCGTCCCCGATGGCCCCGCGGACGAACGCATCGGCTTCCTTCAGCACGACGTCAGTGGATCGGGTTTGACTCAGCCCATAGGGGTAGTGCCGGGTCAGTTCACTCCACTGGTCGTCGGTCCATCCCAGTTCCGACAGGCGGAGGCGGAAGACGACCTGCACGTCGTCGATGGCCGCGACTTGCGGGGACGTGTTAACCGGCGACAGCAGTCGCACCAGCTCGCGGAACGCCTGCCGCTCGCGTTCGAGGACGACATCGTCACACGCCGGGTTGTTGAACCGATGGGCGAGCGAGAAATACCGGCAGTCGGCTTGGCGGGAGGCCTCGACGCGCCCCAGGTCGTCCCGGATCCGGGCGATCAAGGCGGGCGTGGTGATCGGCCGTCGGGCCACGTCCTTCGGTCCGGGCGCGTCGGACTTGTGGGATTCGGCGTCGAGCGGTCGTCCCTCGGAATCGAAGCCGGCGTGGCGGTGCAGGTAGCCCTGGAACACGCTCACACAGGCCATCAGAACGGCCGCGACCGCCGGCAGCAGGACGATTGTCAAGACCTTGACCTTCCAGGATCCGATCGACATGGGCTACCTCAGAGTTGTGGTCCGTGTTAGTCGCGTAGGGTGCTCTCTCAGCATCGAATTCGGCAAACCACCCGGATCGGTGCTCGCAGCGCGGCCGAACCGCAATGGATCAGAGGAGATTCACCACAGAGTCACAGAGGGCACAGAGAAGGAGACGAACAGAGCTTGTCTTGTGCTACTCTGTGATCTCTGTGGCTCTGTGGTGAATCTCCGGTCCTTGCCCGTTTTGACAATCTCGCTCGGGAAACACGACTTCCAAAGTGAGTCGTACAGAGCACCCTACGACGACCTTCCGAGACAGACTCTTAGCGGTCTCGCAGCGGCAGGAGCGGAAACGTGTTCCCGGTCGTGGCCATGTGGACGTCCTGCGCGCGCCCGAAATAGCGACTGAAGAGGGCCGGCGCCTCGCCGGCCGCGAAGCTGAACCATTCGAGTACGTCGGTCACCTGGTCGTCGCGACTCGTCCGGATGCCACGTGTCTCGAGGGGCCCGCGATCCACCGAACCAAGCCCGGCCAGGAGCGTGTAACTCAACAGGCCGTGCCCCAGCTCTCCGGGCTCCTGAGCCTCCTCCCCGGCGGCACAGGCCGCGATCGTGAACATGCCTTGCGTGCGATTCATCCGCTCGACGGCCCCCTGGAAGTCGAACGGGCCGCGGCCCTTCTGAAGCAACCCGGTGGCGCCTCCCGATCCGCAGGTGTCGAGGATCAAGACTTTCCGGACGGCCGGCACCTTGCCGAGCAGCTCGCCCAGCTCGTCGATCGGGATGCCCTGCTTCCGGACGTTCTCCGCGAGCGTGGGGTACATGTCCGAGCGGAACTCGTGCGGCAGGAAGTAGTAGCGCTGGCCAAGCGTGGTGCCGTGTCCCGACATCGTCAGGATGAATGTGTCGCGCGACCGAGCCGTTGTCGCGATCGCGCCGAGTGCCTCGAAGATGCCCGCGCGGGTCGCCTTGCCGTCGAGGAGCGTGGTCACGTGGACGGCCGCATACATCCTCTTGCCGCGACGGTCGAAGACCTCGCCGAAGCCCCTGGCGTCGGCGCCGGCGAAGCGGAGGCGGATCCGGTCGTCGGCATACTCGTTGACGCCGACGGCCAGCACCCACAGGTCGGGCTTCACCAGCGGTCGATCATAGGTGATGACCAACCGGGTCAACGTCCGTTCTCGCCCGCCGGAGCCGGGCGCGGCCCTGGCCTCCAGGCGGTTGTCTCCCTCGACCAATTCCAGGCGGAAGGTGCTCCGGGTGACCTTGCCCACCCGCTGGGTCTCCTTGGCCGCGAACAGCCGGGTGCCATTCCGGTAGAGGTACGGCCCCTGCACCCCGCCGCCCTCATCGACGGCCTCGACGACGACATCGACCGTGCTCTCATCGGTCCGAGCGTCCGCGGGCGGGCTGACGATCCGGACCGAGGGCGCGGTCTGCTGGGCGAAGTCGGCCTTCGGGACGGGCCGTTCGAGCCTCGATATGGCCGTGAGCAGGCCGGGAAAGTAGAAGTCCTGGAAGAAGTCGTCGACCGGCACGACGGTCAGGTCGCCTCCGAGGCGGAAGCAGACCCGTTCGCGGCCGATCCCCGAGCCATCGAAGAGACCTTGAGGCGTGAGGGCGAGCCAGCCGGCACCACCGTCGATGCAGAGCACCTGGGCCAGCTCGTCCCCGGTCGCGATGTCCCACATGCGAGCAGTCCCATCCCTCGACCCGGTCAGGAGACGCCGGCCGTCCGGGCTGAAGGCCAACGCATTCACCGAGTCGGTGTGCCCCTTCAGCGAGTGGATCGCCTGCCCCGTCGCGGCATCCCAGACGGTCGCGTCGTTCTCCCGAGAACCTGTCGCCAGGAGCGATCCGTCCGGGCTGAACGCCGCGGCCTGGAGCGGGGATTCGCCGTGAAATGTGACGACCTTCTCTCCGGTGGCGGGGTCCCACAGGATCGCGGCGTCATCTGGAGCATTGGTCAGCACGTGTTTTCCGCTGGGGGTGAAGAGCGCGATGTCTCCGGACAGGGCCAGTCCACTGCTGTCGAAGACCCGGACCTTCTTCCCGGTGGTCGCATCCCAGAGGATGGTCCCGCCGAGCTCCGCCCCGACGAGGACCTGTTTCCCATCGGGACTGAAGGCCACGGAATCCACGACCATCTGGTCGTCGTCGAGGAACGAACGGACCTTCTGGCCGGTCTTCACGTCCCACAGGATCGCTCCGTTTTCCGCCCCGGTCAAGGTTTGCTTGCCGTCCGCGCGGAACGCGAGGGCGTTCGTCAACCTCGCCCCGGTCAACGAAAGGAGCTTGTTGCCCGATGGCGCCTCCCATAAGGTAGGCTCTCCCTTCAGGAACGAGGTCAGGATCCGCTTGCCGTCCGGGCTGAACGCCTGGGACCAGACCATCTCGTCGGTCTTGAGGGACCAGAGTTTCAGGCCGGTGCCCTCGTCCCACTGGATCCCGGCGCCCTCGATGGTCCCGATCCGGAACTGTCGACCGTCGGGCCCGAAAGCCACCGCGTTGACCCCATCCGCCTGGCCGCCGAACGATCGCACCTTCACCCCCCTGGCGATACTCCACAGCGTGGCACTCTTCCCGGAAGCCACGAGTGCGTTCCGGCCGTCCCCACCGATCGCGACGGAAGACAGGGCTCCGGGGTTCCCCTTCAGGACCCGGGTCTTCTGTCCCGTGGCGATGTCCCACACGATGGCCGTCTTGTCCCTGGACCCGCTGAGGGCATGCGTTCCATCCGCGGAGAAGGCGACCGAGGTCACCGCGTCGTCGTGCCCGCGGAAATTCCGGAGTTTTCTCCCGGTCGATGCGTCCCACAGGCACACCAGCTCGTCATCTCCCCCGGTGAGGATCCGCGTCCCATCCGGACTGAAGGCCACGAAGTTGATCCCGAACAGGTGGGCGTCGATCGATCGACATCTCTCTCCCGAGGACAGGTCCCAGACGAGGACGCGCTTGTCCGCCGATCCCATCGCGAGGAGCTTGTCGTCCGAGCCGCACGCCAGGCAGGTCACCGCGGCCTGTCCCTGGAAGGAGCGGATCTTCTCTCCCGTGGAGGCATCCCAGAGGATCGCCGTCTTGTCTTTCGATCCCGTCAAGATCTGCTTCCCGCCCGCGGCGAACGCGATGGAAGTCACGTCCTCGGTGTGGCCGCTGAAGGTGCGGAGGCGGTTCCCACTCCGGATGTCCCAGAGGATCGCGGTTCGATCGGCGGAGCCCGTCAGGATGCGGTTGCCGTCCGGGCTGAACGCGACCGAGTGGACCTGGAAGGAATGTCCGTGGAACGAACGGAGCTTCTGGCCGGTCGTGGCATCCCAGAGGATCGCCAGCGCATCCATTCCCCCGGATACGATGTACTTTCCGTCCGGTCCGGACGCGACGGCGTTCACCAGGTGGTTGTGGCCGAACTGGGGGACCGTCTCCACGACGGTGGTTCGGATCCGTCGCAACGGCATCCGCACCCGCCAGCCGCCTCGGAGCAGCACGGTCCGATCGAGCCTCGATCCGTCCGGGAATTCGACCGCGACCTGCACCCGACGATTCCGCCCTTCCTCCAGCCCCTCGAATCGGGTCGGCGTCGAGACCGGGGTGGGGCGGCCGTCGAGCTTCACGGTCGCCCCGGCCGGGGCGTCCAGCTCGAGTACGGCCTGATCCCGGCCCAGGTCTTGCATCGCCTGCGCCAGGCCCAAATGCAAGAGACTCGTCACGACCAACAGGCGGAGCGTTCCTCGCGGCATTGATCTCATCGGGAATCTCCCCGGGGGGCCAATGTTTGCCATCACTTCTTCGGAGTGGGAGAGTCCGAGTCCTTGGACTGGAGGGCATATTTACATACATCCACAAACGAGACCTTGTTCTCCCTGGCGATCTTCAAGAACCTCGAGAACCCTTCTTTATAGTTCGCGGGGATGATGATCCCCTCGTCCTTGAACCAGCGTTCCTGGGATTCCAGCGGATCAGTCCCGCGGAAATCGTCCCGGATGTAGATCTGAAGGGGGACTTTCCGCCCCGTGCTCGTCACCTCGCATGGGATCGTGACGGCGATCATCTTGAAGCTGTCGGCCTTCGCCTGGAGTGCCCGAGCCTTCGCCGGGTCCGCCGGGACGCCCTCTCCCTTTTCGTACATCTTGGCCAGGCACTTCGTCGCGGGGACCGTGCCGAGATCGGAGGCCTTCTGGTAGAAATCCACGGCCTTGTCCAGCTCGCGGACTTCTTCGTGATAACGGGCCAGATCGAGGTAACAGCCGCCGAGGCTGTCCTCGATATAGAAGCGGCCCGGGTATTCCTTGTCGAGCTTCTCGGCCAGTTTCGATGCATCGCGGAGCAATCCGGCGGCTTGCTCCTTGTTTCCGCGATCGAGCTCATCGATGCCGGACTTTCGGTACGCCTTGACCAGCCCATGGTCGATCTTGCGCTCGAGATCGCGTCGGCCGCATGGGCCTCGGCCTTCTTGAGCAATTTCATCGCCTCGCCGAAGTCGGGTCAACTGGCCCGACCGTCCAGGTTCCAGTTGGCGAGCTCATACTGACAGTCGAAATCCCCGGCCTCGGCCCCGCGTCGATAGCAGGCTTCCGCCTCCGTCTTGTCCTCGGCGACGCCGACGCCTTCGAGGTAGCAATTCGCCAATTCGTAGAAGGAGTAGGCGTGGCCGGCGTCGGCGCCCTTTCGGTAGAGCTGGACGGCCTGAACCGGATCCTTCTCGACCCCCTCTCCGTATCGGTAGATCTCCGCCAGGTTGAAGAAGGAGAAGGGATACCCTTGGTCGGCGGCCTTGCGAAACCACTTGACCGCTTCGGGACCGCTTTTCTCGATTCCCTCCCCTTTTCGGTAGCACAGGCCGAGGTTGAACTGGGCCACCGCCAGTCCCGCGTCCGCGGCCTTGCGATACCAGATCACGCCTTCCCGCTGGTCCTTGGGGACGCCGTCTCCCTCCAGATTGCACCAACCGAGCATACTCTGAGCGATGGGGAAGCCTGCATCGGCGGCCTTGCGATACCAGCGCAACGCCTCCTTCTGGTCCTTAGTCACGCCCGCTCCCAATTCGAGGGCACGGCCATACAGGTATTGTCCCGCCGGCGAACCACTTTCCGCGGCGAGCTTCCAGTCTGCGATCCGCTCGCGCGCCACCTTTTCCACATGTGCCTGGGAGCCTTTCCCGGTCCCCAGCAGCCGATCGACGGCGGCGATGTCCGCGTCGATCGCCGCGTTGATCCGCCGGGCCCCGGCGGCTCGCATCGCGTCCGATGCGCCCTTGAGCTTCTTCACGAGGGCCGGGCGCACGCCGTCCAGGTTCTTCTTGTTGGCGGCAATCCGGTTGTCGTCCTTGTAGACGAGATCCAACACGCGAGGGGGCTCGGCGAGATCGATGGTGATGCGGATGCTGGCCGTGTATTTCGCATTGGTGAGCTTGCCGCGATAAATCATCTTGATGGAAGCGACCAGATGGCCGTCGCCCTCGCTCTCGATGTACTCCAGCATGGAGATCTTCTGGGCCGTCGGGTGGGCGGCTGCCACGACATCCATGCCCATGCTCGCGGCGAGGCTCCGCTCGAGCTTGGGGGCGATTTTCGGGTCAGGAGGTTGGCCGGCCGGGGCCATGGATGTGAGGCCCAGCACGCCGAGGACGAGCAGCAGGGCCGGCGAACCGTCGATCTTTCTCATTCGATCATCTCCCGATGAAAATGGGACAAGATTGTCATTCGGATCACTTGTTGAGTTCCCGGACATCGACATACCGGATCGTCACCACGGCCAGCATCCGCCCGGCCTTGAAATCCACGGTTTGCAACGGCCGGACTTCCTGCGGCCCTTCGCCGGTACCCAGCGCCCGCCCGCGCTCGGCGTAGAACGCGGCCGTGATCGTGCCCATGGCCTCGCCGAAACGCATCCGCCCGGCGACCGACTCGGCCGCGTCCACGAACCGGAACCGTTTCACCGTCGTCTGCTCGACGGCACCCGCCGCTCCCGGCTTCTTCGGCAGATACCAACCCTCGCAGGCCAGGCTCGGTCGATCGTCCTTCGACGGATCCAGCACCCATGCCGGCCCCTGGCCGAGCCGGTCGCGCGTCTGGTTGATCGTGTTCAGGCCGTCGACCAGCAGGTGCATGGCCACGCGGTTGCCCGTCCGGTTCCAGGCCCGCACCTCGTAAATCTCGCCCGGCACGGCCCCGATCAGCAACTCGGACCGCTCGCCCGGCCCCTGCACGAACTCCTTCTTCTCCCAGGCGTTCGCGTCGCCCGGCGCGGCCTTTTTCGGGTCGATCGCCCACACCTCGATGCGGAACGGGAACCGGTCGAGGAGCAACGGGTGCGGCTCGGCGGCCTTCTCCTCGGCCGCCATGACGACCACCTTGGCATAAGGGCCGCCGGCCGGTCGCCCGGTGTTGTCCAGGCTGTTGCCGAGGTCGCCCAGCAAATCCTCGCTCAGGGGCAAGCGGCCCCGGAACGGTTCCTGCAAGCGGCCGTCGGCGGTCGTGTAGAGCCGGCAGGTCACCTGCAAGTCCGGGCCGCTCGGTTGGAGTAGGCCGCAGACCAGCGTGTCGATCGGGGGTTCGCCCGTCGACAGGGCTTTCATCGCCCTCTGGTTGCCCAGCGACGACACGTTGAGGCGTGCGACCCGTTGTTTCGTGCCGTCCTCGTCCAGGACCCGGTAGTCTTCGCCCTGCAACGTCGCCAATGCGTCGCGGACCCGGGACGCGCAGTAAGCCGGTAGGTTGGCCGAACTCAGGCCGTCGCCATCGGCCCGCGGCTGGGTGAACTCGACGACGGCCACCCGCTTGAGCTTCTTGCGCCGGATCTCCAGGTCGATGTGATCGGCCATGCGGTGCAGACCGATTCGGGCGACTCGGGCTTGAGCGTCAACAGCACCGGGTCGCCCTCGATCGCGCCGACGAGGACGGGCTGTTGCTGCTTGCCGTACTCGGTCCAGACGGTCGCGTCGGTGCGGTCGAAGACGTATCGGTTGAGCTGCGCGACGGTGACGCGGCCCTCCTCGTCCCCGGCGGCCCCCGCAATCCCCTGCAGCAGCCAGTAGGAGAAGATGCCGTGCCGACGGCGCGGCCAGTTGTAGCTGGGCTGGTTGGCGCGGGAACTCGCCAACACGACGGTGCCGGGAAGGTTCTCACCGCCGCCTAGCGATTTGGCCAACGTCTCAGGGGGTTGAGTCCCGCGAACGACGGATCGCACGTTGGCTGCGTGGCAGCAGTCTAATACGAGGCACTTTAACTGGGCCGGGCAGTCTTCGAGCGCCTGGCGGAGTTCGGAGATCGGCACGCCGGTCTGCTCGGGGTGCTGTTCGTCGAAATCGCGGGTGGCGAGGTATGTCTTGCCGCCGACGAGCACTCCGTGTCCGGCGTAGAAGACGAGGACGCGGTCGCGCACGCCCGGCCGCTTCAACCACGCCGCCACCTCACGCCGCAGGTTCACGCTGGACGCTTTCCGGTTGTCCGGTTCGGACTCGGCGAGCGTCAGGATTCGTTCCTCGGCCACCTCCACGCCTCGTTCGAGTAGGGTGCGCCGCAGTTCGCCAGCGTCGTTGTCCGGCGAGTCGAGGTCGAACCGGCTGTCATTGACGTTCTTCGCTACGGATACGATGAGGGCCCACAACTTGGGCGCGTTGTTCAACCTGCGCCGCGGACGAATCGGCCAGCATGACGGCGCAGGCAAGTACCATGACAACGGACGGCGACTTACGCTTCCTCGTGCCGCACATGATTTCTCTACTTTCATGACCGTGAGTCGTGCCACTCGCGAGGATCGGTTCCGTTACGATCGATCTGCTTCAAGCCGGCCTCGTCGCGACGGAAGATTGTCTTCTTACAGGCAGATGCGGTTGCGGACGATTCCGGACGAAAACTTGCGACCGCGCTCTCCTTCTGTCCATCTTAGTCCGTTCGACACCCGGGTAGCAGAGGGCGGCGAGTCCGGAAAGTCGTCGTTGATAACCCATGAAAGAGCTCCGACGGCCTTTCGGGTCCGGTTCAAGAGTACTTCGACCAGGTTCTTGACCGACCACCCTCCTCAATTCGTGGAGAGCGGCCTGATCATTGGGAAGAATGATTTCCCGGTTCGTGGACCCTCCGATAGCTTCTCGGCGATGGTTTCGTACGTGTTAAGACGCGCCAGGATCATTCTCAACCCCCTTGACCGCCTCTTTCGTCTTCTTCGGCAGGTCCTAGACGTTCCTCATGGCCGGCGTCTTGGACTTCTTCGCTTTGAAGCGAGGTCGGAAGCACTCCTGGAGGACCGCTGATCACGCAATCGATGCGTCCTGGCGACCTACCTGGATTCATTCTCTGCGGCTTCCGAGAGATCACTGCTTTCGAATCCGGCCGCCCGAGTTGCGAAAAGCGGATTCGACTGGGAAGATAGCAATGAGACTGTGAAACATGGACCTTTCCCGTATCGGGTCGGACCGTCCTCGATGCGGGCCTGGATGGACCGCCCGAGATGCGCCAAAACCATCCGACCTGGCCCGAGCGCGTCCTGACCTTCCTCGCGGGTGCCTTGATCCTCAAGGTGACGGCCAGTGTGGTCTCGAATTACCACAACTACTTTCCCCCCAATTTCTCCTCCGACTTCTTGCACGGTCGGGCTGGCTACTTCCGGGCGCCTACGAATGGGCCTTCTATGCGCACATCCTGTCCGGCCCCGTCTCGCTGATCCTGGGGACGATCCTGGTCGGTGAACGGCTTCGGACCCGCTTCCCGATTTGGCACCGATATCTTGGCCGGATCCAGGTCGCGTGCGTCTTGTTGCTGGTGACGCCCAGCGGACTCGGCATGGCCTACTTCGCCGCGGCCGGTCCCATCGCGGCGGTCGGGTTGGCGGCACTGACGATCGCCACCGCGACCTGCGTCTCGCTCGGCGCGAGGTCGGCGATGGCTCGACGGTTTGCCGATCATCGTCGCTGGATGTGGCGATGCTACCTCTTGTTATGCTCGGCGGTCGTGCTCCGGCTGATCGGCGGGACGGCCACGATCACGGGGATGGCCACCCCGTGGCTCGATCCCCTGGCGACCTGGATGAGTTGGCTCGTGCCGCTCTCGGCATTCGAGCTTCGCGAGTGGACGAGGCGAAGACCGGGGTTGTTTAACCTCGATCGGCCACGAGTCCGATCGGTTCAAAGCCCTTGAGATCAAACGGTTCCGTCACCGATCACCACGCGTCCGACGTAGGGTCGTCGTGGCCAGAGATCGTCATCAATGCGCGAAGTACCCTGGCCGGAATGGTGGCTTTCAGGAAATGCACGCTACCATCGACGAAACACGCGTTGGTGCCTCCCGGGTGATGGAGTTTCGCGGTCGATCCGAGGCTCATCACCAGAGACTCGTCCGCATCCACCGGGGCCATCCAGGGGATGGCATGCTCCTCTCCGGCCTCGATCACCATGATCGTCGACGTGGTGCCGTCGGTAATCTCAGCGAGGCGTCGACACTTCCCCGGCATGAACAAGCCATCCGGCGTGGCGATCGCCAGGTAGGTCGTCGTGTTCTTCGACCCGCGTGCCGCCGGGCAACGGAAGATCGGAGGTGGGGTTTCGACGCCCTGGCATTCGCCGGGTCGTTCCAGGGTCTGGAGAGGTCGATCGTCCCGTATAGCGAATCCTGCTCGATGAAGGGCAGGATCAACGTCCGCCAGCTATGCAATGGACGACCCCCGGCGTCCACGGTGTACGCGGGCGGGAAGGCGCCATACACTTGTTCATAATTTTGCAACGCCAGCGCGATCTGCTTCAGGTTGTTCGTACACTGGGCCCGCCTCAACGCTTCCCTTGAGCTTCGATTGGCCGGCAAAAGCAATGCGATCAGGAGCACGATGATGCCCAGGACCAAGAGGACCTCGACGAGCCGGGATCCTCGCCGCGATCTCGGCTTCGCGATGGCGTCGTTGAACTCCGGATCGTTGGCGAAGTCGGCGGACATGGAGGTGATTCCTGATTCGCGGGGTAGGTGCCCGGCTTGCTCCGCCGCTCGATTGATTCTACTCTCGGCCGATCCATCAACGAAAGAGGCGGTCGAGCGAAGGGCGAGCGCGATTGACGGCTCCTCTAAGTTTATCGTCCATCGGGCTCAGTCGCCGATCACCACGTGTCGGACGAAGGGTCGTCGTGGCCGGAGATCGTCATCAACGCGCGACGTACCTTGGCCGGAGTGGTGGCTTTCAGGAACCTCACGCTACCATCGACGAAACACGCGTTGGTGCCTCCCGGGTGATGGAGTTTCACGGTCGGTCCGAGGCTCATCACCAGAAACTCATCCGCATCCACCGGGGCCATCCAGGGGACGGCATGCTCCTCGCCGGCCTCGATCACCATGATCGTCGCCCCGTGTCCGTCGGTAATCTCCGACAGGCGTCGAGACTTCCCCGGCATCAGGAAGCCATCCGGCGCGGCGATCGCCAGGTAGGTCGTTGTGTTCTTCGACCCGCGTGCCGCCGGGCAACGGAAGATGGAGGGCGGAGCTTCGAGCGCCCTGGCGTTCGCCGGGTCGTCCCAGGGTTTGGAGAGGTCGATCGTCTCGTAGAGCGGACTCTGCTCCAAGAAGGGCAGGATCAGCGTGCGCCAGCTATGCAACGGCCGGCCCTCGGCGTCCACGGTGTACGCGGGCGGGAAGACATCATAAGCGTGTTCATACTCTCGTAAAGCGAGTGCAATCTGCTTCAGGTTGTTCGTGCACCAGGATCTCAGCGACGCGGGCCTCGAAGTACGAACGGCCGGCATCAGCAATGCGACCAGGACCACGATGATGCCCAGGACCACGTGGACCTCGACGAGCCGGGATCCTCGCCGCGATCTCGGCTTCGCGATGGCGTCGTTGAACTCCGGATCGTCGGCGAAGTCGGCGGACATGAGGATGATTCCCGATTCGCAGGGCAGGGGCCTGGCTTGCTCCGCCGCTCGATTGATTCTACTTCGGCCGATCCATCAACAGAAGAGGCGAGCGAAGGGCGATCGCGATGGACGGCTACTGTACGATTATCGTCCATCGGGCTCAGTCGCCGATCACTACTCGTCGGACGAAGGGTCGTCGTGGCCGGAGATCGTCATCAACGCGCGACGTACGCTGGCAGGAGTGCTGATTTTCAGGAACTTCGCGCGACTATCGACGAAGCACGCGCCGGTCCCCCCGGCGTGATGGAGCCTTGTGGTCGGCCCAAGGCCCATCAGCAAGGTCTCGTCCGCATCCATCGGGGACATCCACGGGACGGCCTCCTCCTCGCCGGCCTCGATCACCATGAGCGTCAACTCGTGAGGGTCGGTGACCTCCGCCAGGCGTCGAGACGCCCTGGGCATCAAGAAGCCATCTGGCGCGACGATCGCCAGGTAGGTCGTCGTATTCCGGGCCCTGCGCACCTCGGGGCACTGGAAGACGGAAAGTGAGGACTCGATGCGCCTTGGCGTTCGCCGGGTCGTTCCAGGGTTTGGAGAGGTCGATCGTCCGGTAGAGCGAATCCTGCTCGATGAAGGGCAGGATCAGCGTGCGCCAGCTATGCAATGGCCGGCCCTCGGCGTCCACGGTGTACGCGGGCGGAAAGGCCTTGTACGCTTGCTCGTAAGTTCGTAGGGCCAGCGCGATTTGCTTGAGGTTGTTCATGCACGAGGCCTGATTCATGACACGCGCCGAGCAATGACTGGTGCTCGGCAACGGGAGAGCGATCAGGACCGCGATGATGCCCAGGATCACGAGGACCTCGAAGACCCCGGGACCTCGCCGCGAGCTCACCTTCGGGATGGCATCGTTGAACTCCGGATCGTTCACGAAGTCGTCGGACATGGGGATGATTCCCGATTCGCAGGGCAGGGGCATGGCTTGCTCCGTTGCTCGATTAATTCTACTCCCGCTGATCCATCAACAGAAGAGGCAGGCGATCGAAGGTTGATGGGTCTCGGCTCGACAATGTCTCGAGGCTGTCCCAAGAGTCTGCCCGAAGCCCCGCCGGGCGATCTCCTGGCGCGGCCCGCGGCCGCGACCAGTGGAAGTCGATCTCGGCTCGACGGCAAACCGAGCCGTCTCGGCTGGCGCGGCTCGTTCGCGGGGAGCTCGACCGGATCGTGATGAACGACCTGGGCCATGAATCGTCCTGGGATACCCGATTCATCGCTCCGGAGCGCACAAGAGGCCAGAAAGCCGTTGGCGGCCGCGCCGGGCGCCGACGACGTAAGGAGGATTGCGGACCTGCTGGGATCGGCTGGCCCCGAGATCACGACGGACACCCATCGACGGAACATGGTCGTCGTGACCAAGCTGTTAATGACTCGGAACAACCCATCGGCGACGGCGAGGAGGCGGTGACATGGCATCCTTGGCCAACAAAGTCGGCATCGTGACCGGAGGCGGTACAGGCATCGGCAGGGCGACCGCCCTGGCAATGGCCAAGGCCGGCGCCTCGCTCGTCATCGGCAACCGCAACGCCAGGCTCGGCGAAGACGTCGTCAGGGTCATCGAGCAAACCGGAGGTCGTGCGGTCTTCCAGGTGACAGACGTGAGCAGACCCGAGGATGCAATGGCTCTCGTGGAGCGTGCCGTCAAGGAATTCGGGCGGCTGGACCTGGCCTTCAACAACGCCGGCATGGACGGCGAGCAGGTGCCCCTCCACGAGCAGGACATTGAGAAGGCATCGTTCCTGTTCGACGTGAACATCAAGGGTGTCTTCTACTGCATGAAATACGAGATCGAGCAGATGCTCAGGACTGGCGGCGGGGCCATCGTGAACACGTCCTCGATCTTCGGGCTCAACGGCTACCCCGGCTGGTCGTTGTATTCGGCCACGAAGCATGCGGTCACCGGCATGACCAAGTCAGCGGCCCTCGACTACGCCAAGCGAGGCATCCGCGTGAACGCGGTCGGCCCCGGCCCGGTGGACACGCCCCTGCTGGCGAAGGGGACCGGAGGCGACCCGCACAGCTACGCCGCATTCGTCCCGATGGGGCGGATCGGCCAGCCCGAAGAGATCGCCGATCCCGTCGTCTGGCTGCTCTCCGACGAGGCCCGGTACGTTACCGGGCATACGTTGCCCGTCGATGGGGGCGTCTGCTCTCAGTGAGATGAGAAGGATTCCCGGCGGGCGACCGGTCCGGCGCCGGGCACATCGCATCGGCCCGGGACGACGCGACGAGTTGCGTCCTTCAGAATCCGAGATCACCGAGACCCGACCACCGGAGGCTTCGATGAGAGACAAGACCTACGACCCCGCCGACACAGCCCTGCTCGTCGTCGACCCGTACAACGATTTCATGAGCGAGGGCGGCAAGCTCTACGACCAGATCAAGGAGGTCGCCGATTCGGTCAACCTGTTCGGCAACCTTCGAAAGCTGATCCCGGCGGCGAGATCGGCCGGGCTGAAGGTTTTCGTCCTGCCCCACCGCAGCTACCGGGAAGGCGACTACGAGCATTGGCGGCAGATGACAGGGCCCCAGATGATGGTGCGGGAGAGCAAGGCTTTCGAGCGCGGCAGTTGGGGCGGGGAGTTCCACCCGGAATTCGGCCCCCAGAAAGGCGACGTGGTCGTGCACGAGCACTGGGCGCAGAGCAGCTTCGCCAACACGGACCTCGACTTCCAGCTCAAGCAGCACGGCATCCGGATGATCATCCTGGTGGGCATGGTGGCCAACACCTGCATCGAGTCCACCGGCCGCTTCGGGATGGAATTGGGCTACCATGTCACGCTGGTCAAGGATGCCACCGCCGCCTTCAGCGGGGAGGCGATGCGAGCCGCAGTCGAGGTCAACTGGCCGACCTTCGCGCATGCCATCCTCACGACGGCCCAGTTGCTCGCCGCGATCGGTTGATGATCGATCGCCGGCAATGGAGCCCGATGCCCCCTCGCAGCCGTTCAACCTTCACTCATCATCCATCTCTCGCCCCCGCCGCGCGTAGAACCACGCGGCGACCGTGCCGCCCATCAGGCCGGACACGAGGACGAAGAGGCTGTGGCCGATGCTCTGGAAGTGGTCGAAGCGCCGTGTCACATTCCTGTTTCTCGTCAACTGTTCATCGATCGCCTTCAGATTTCTCCGTAGCGATGAAACCACGGGATCGCCATTCCCGGAGACTGGAAGCAGCTTCGCCAATTCCTCTCGGATCTGGTCCTTCTCGGCCAGAAGGGACTTCACGCTCGAATCGAACATCAGATTGCGAAGGTCGCCGATCCAATGTGTCGTGCTGAGTTTCTGCCGGAACGCATCGTCAACCCAGGGGCCGACGGAAACGGCCAGATAGCCGCCCCCGAACACGGCAAAGCCCAGCCACCAGGCCCGCTCGCGGCCCCGCATGAGTGCCGCTCCGAGGATGGACACGCCCACCGCGGCCAGGGCGGCCAAGAGCATCCTACCCGCCCACAGATCGTTGGCGGTGCGGAGTGCGGCCAGGCCGACGGCAGCCACGAGGATGAAAGCCATCAGGGTGCGGAGCGAGAAGCGGCGCATCGATCACCTCCGTTCCCATCGTACCGAGCGGAGAGCCGCCTCGCGAGAAGTCACGCGGAATGTAACGTGGCGATCCGCACGCACGCTGGTGGCGGTGATCGGTACGCCACCTGTCCACCGGAGCGAAGTGCGGCCCTGGAAGGGCGGACCGCGTCGCCCGATCGCCGAACCAATCCGCTTGCAAGCGGCCCGGCTCGCCAGGGATAATCAGGCTCCCGATCGACCGTAACCGAGTGGGGCCACTCGATGGACGTCGACTTCCGCCCGAGTGCGAACGGGTACTTCATGGAGATCACGGGACCGGCATGTTACGCGAAGAAGCCGTGGTATCAGAGGAAGCGTGGCTGCCAGAAGAAGCTCTGTTTCGTCGCCACGGACCAGTCGCTCCTGGCCGACGTCCTGCGCGAGTTGGCACGGCGGCCGGACTGCTATTATGTCAAGTATTCGACCTATCAGAGGGACGGCATGTACCTGGGTCGCTGTTTCTTGATGGACGAGCATGAGGTCGGCCTGGTGTGGGCGAAGTACAAGGAGCATCCCCGCTTGTTCTGCTCGATTCAGGATGACGATTTCACGGCACCGTTTCGGCCCAGTTGACCGACGCCGCCGGGCGACCGTTTGCTTTCCTCTACCCAATCCAACGGGTTACGAATGAAGCCGCCCCTTTCTCGACGACCATGGTGGCGCCGACTTCGCCTCAGCGTCAGGGTCATGATGGTGCTCGTCCTGATCGTCGGCGCGGGACTCGGCTGGTTCATCCGCCGAGCGGCCGTCCAGCGCGACGCGGTCAAAGCCATCATCGCAGCCGGCGGCAGCGTCCGATACGATTATCAACTCGTAGGGCCTCACGTAGGGCCCAGCCATCCGGACGGCTCTCTCCCCGGACCGAAGTGGCTGGTCGGTCTCATCGGCGTCGACTTCTTCGCCAACGTGACCGACGTATCGATCCAGGAACCACAATCGGACGCCATCCTTGCTCACGTCGGACGTCTGCGTCGGCTGAAGCAGATTTCCGCAGGGGCGACGCGCGTCACCGACGCCGGTCTCGCACACCTCGCGGGGTTGTCGGAGCTGCGCATGCTGTCGTTCTCAGGGACCCCAGGGCTGACCGACGCCGGCCTAGCTCACCTCGCCAGTTTGGGTTGACTCCAGTCGCTCTGGATCGTGGGACCCACGGGCATTGAAGGCCCCGGCCTGGCCCACCTGGCCGGCCTCAATCGACTCATACGTCTGAACATCGACCTCGAGACCGACGCCGGCTTGCCGAGCCTCTCCCGGCTCACCGGGCTTCGGATGCTTTTCATCCATATGACGAAGGTGACCGACGCAGACCCCGCCCAGCTCGCAAACCTGACATCCCTCGAGCTGCTTTCGTTCGGCGGCGACACGGGCAGCGACGCCGGGATGGCTCATCTCAGATCGCTCACGAACCTCGAGACGCTCGAAGTCTACGGGCCCTGGTTCACCGACAACGGGCTTGCCCCGGTTTCGGAGATGGACCACCTCTCGACCTTCTTCGTATCCGACACGACGAGCGTGACCGCCGGTGGGTTGAATCACCTCCAGCGGCAGCGGCCCACGCTCAGGATTGGCGTCAACGGAACCGGGCAAGTTAGCCGAGCCCGGGTCGATCTCCTTCGCGGCGCGGTCGGCCAGGCGACTCCGACCGGGCCTTGAGCGGCGAACTCTTGGCCGCACGGCCATCGCGATGCCCTTTGACTTCAAGGCTCTTTTCATCGGGCAGGACAAATCTTGACCAGAACGAAACGAAGGTAACGAAGGTTGGGAGTCCGGAAACGGGTAAGGGAGACCGCTCGTTCTAAGGCTCCTGCTCGCCTTCGACCAGGAAGTTGTACCGGATCTGAACTCCGAAGGAGAAGCTACGGACAGCCTTAAGCGGGGTGACCTGGCCGGGGGGATCCGGAAGGTCGGGAACATGGCGCTTCCCGATGTCTTCGGGCCGACGAAGTTCGGTCGCGAGGCCGGTCAACTGGAGGATGCCGGTCGTCCCCTCGCGGGTGACGAAGAGAAAGGTCGCCTTGTTCTCGGGATGATACGTCTTCGTCTCTGGCGTCGTAGTCCATCAACAGATCGCTGGCGGGCCGGTCGAGGTCTGGGGGCTTGTTTTCACGCAGATCGCCGTCGATCTTACCGAAGACGCTATTGTCAACCTGCCAGGGCGAAGGCCAAGCCCCCGGAGAGCATAGTAGGACCGAGTCGGAACCCGGCGGCGTGTACTCGATGCCCCATCAGGTCGAAACCCTCCTTGGCCGCGAAGGCCGCGATCTCGTCGCCCTTGGCTTCCGACCGATCGGGCAGGTCCTTGGGCCACGGAATTTCCCTGCCGGTATCCAGATCTTTGAATGTCCGATAATACTCCCGGGGCTGCGGCGGCCCGAGGACTATGTTCGCCCAACCGCTCGCGATCCTGACTTGATCCCCGGTCAGGAAAGGTTGTACGGCCGAAATCGAAGCGACCGGAGGCGCAGTCCGGGCAACGTCGGGAGGCTGATCCTTGCATAGGTCGGATCGTCCGTGAACTTCCGCCAGTTCTGCTTCCACCAGACCGCCCATCGAGAGGCGAGTCCATGGAAGAGCCAACGCTGGAGCCAGCGTTGCTTCGGAGTCCCCTGGAGACTGATGAAGATCAACTCATCCTCGTTGAATCGCCGACCCGTGAGGGTATGGATGCGCCCGGTGATCTCGCGATAGGCCCTGCCGAACGTGAAGCCGTCGCCCCTGATCCGTCTCGTCGAGGTCGTGTCGTCTCAGGAACGCGAGGAGATCCGGATCGTCCATCTTGAGTCCGAAATCACTCCCGGGCGGCATGAGGGTTCGCGGGATCGCCCGGATCAACGCCGGCACGGCCCTCGGATCTCCGATCGCTCTCAGCGTGAATCCGAGCGAGCGGAGCGGGCGATCCTCAGTCGTGCGGTCCAGTTCCTCGATCAAAGGAGGCACGGCCGCTTTCCCGATCTGGGTCAGCCTGCGGACGGCCCTCGCCCAGCTCTTGGAGTTGCCGACGTCCGTATTCCGCAGGGCGATGATCGCCTCGCGGACCTCTTCCGAGATCGCCTTGGCGGCCGGTCCTGGCTCCGATCGCTCCTGAGACAGGGCCAGGTTTGCTGTCGGCTCGATCACGGCGATGAGAACGACGAAGCACACGGTCTTCAGAGGCTTCCCCATGGTCTTGCGGCTCCATATGCCCGGGAATTCTCCGCGGAGCGTTCAGGATAGCGGGTCCCAGCGGACCATCAAAGTCACGATACCCGACGAAATGCTCGAATTGGGAATCTGACGCCGGTCCACAACGACGACCGCCAGGCGTCGTGAGCGCAGCGCGCAGGCTTGGGCGGCTCAGGGATCGATGAAGCGATCCGGCTTCAGGCCGGTGATCCTCTCGATCGTCAGCAGGGTCTTTCCTAATTCTACAGCGGAACGATTTTTCGCCCTGATACCCATGCTTAAGCATCCACGATTTCATGTGTGAATTCCTGGCGATCCGGTTGCGATTGATATGATAGTTCACCAACTCAATCGCCGCTTCCACGCTCAGGGTCGGCCTCCCGATCGCACTCCACATCAGTCGGACGACCCGATCCAGCGTCAGCTCCGGCGTCTTTTTTTGCAGATCCCGCCGGGTCAGCGTGATGAACAGGTGAGCCAGAGCCACCAGACTCATGTGATGGTGCCAGCCGGTCCACGACCGCGTCTCGTACTGCACCATCCCCAGATAGCCCTTGCTGTCTTCGAAGAACTCCTCGACCTTGTGCCGCTTGCAAGCCACTCGGGCCAGGACTTCCAGCGGGGTCGTCGCCTCCGCGTTGCTGACGTAGTACTTGATCTCGGGCTTCTCGTCCAACGACCGTCGGGCCAACAGCCAGATCGGTCTCCCCGCCTCGCCGTGGCGCACGGCCCACACCCGCACCGCCGCGAACTCGTACCAGAGCGGACCACGGGCTCCCTCGCCCACATACAGTCGCCGCCAAGTCGTCTCCTCCCAGGAGGCGACGACCTCCTTGACCGACTTGACCGAGTCCCGGCTCGGCTTGGTCGGCACCCGGCCCTTGCCCGCGTAGGGCGGGATGCACCCGGCCGGGTCCTCCGTCCAGACGCTGGTGTTGACCGGGACCTCGACCACGTATCGCTTCCCCAACGTCTCCAGCTCGTCGAGGAAGTCGCCGTTGCGGCCGTACTCCTCGTCGGCCGTGATCCAGTCGAGAGCGACCAGGCCCGCGATCTCCGTGCGCCGGATCATCGCCCCGGCGATCTCGGGCTTGGTCTGGAAGGCGATCGTCTCGGGGATATGCGCCTTGGCCCGGCGTTCCCGGCACGCCTCGTTGTCCTCGCACCACGATTCCGGCAGGTACAATTGATGATCCACCAGCGCCGAGCCATCGGATGCCATGGCGACCAGATAGACCCCGACCTGGCAGTTGTCTTCCTTGCCCAGCCGACCGTTGTATTGCCGAGCCACGCCGGCACTGTGATCCCCCTTCTTGGCGAAGCCGCTCTCGTTGACCACGCCGACGATGCCCACGGCATCGGCCGTCGCGGTGGGGGCCAACTCCTCGGTGAAGACCTCCTGGATCTCGGCCTGGATGTCGTCGTGATCCCAGGGGGCGGCGTTGATGAACTTCTGCAAGGCCGAGACCCGGCCATCGCCCACGTGCAGGGCGATGGGTTCGACGCTCTTGCGCTCGGGGCAGATCATCAGCCCCTTCACATAGACGTAGGCATGGTCCTCGGCCCCGTCCTTGCCGAAGAGGGGAGCGAACCGGTGGTGAAACTGGTCAGCCGCTCGGCCGCGGCGCACGTCCTCCGGGTCATGGAGTCCACCTCCTGACTGCGGCGTGATCGATGACGTACCGGTTCGTCGGTCAAGCTGCCCTTCGATTGTAACGAGTCTGCGGGCTGTGCCAAAATACCTTCCGCTGTAACTAAGCACCCGTCCACTTAACCGCTCACGTCGAGCCGCCATAGAATTGGGCCGCGACTGACCTGGCTCCGGCGAGCATCGCCGCTCTCTCGATGGCGGCGGCCAATCACATCGGAGAACGGCAATATGAAGATCATCCTCTCCCTGGGCTTGCTGTGCTTCGTGACCGCTACGGCGCACGCGCAGAGCGATTCGGACCGAGAGAAACCCCTGGGCGAAGAAACCGAGAAAGTGTCGGATCACGTCTGGCAGATCGTTGGCTGGCCGAACATCGGGATCGTCGTGGGAGAGAAAGCGACGCTGGTCGTCGACACCGGCCTCGGGCCCCGCAATGGTGCCACGGTCGCGAGGGTGGCGAAACGACTCGCGCCCGACAACAAGCTCTACCTGACGACAACGCACTTCCATCCCGAGCATGCCGGGGGCGTGGCCGGTTTCCCCGACGGGACCATCCTGATCCGCCCCAAGGTGCAGCAGGACGAGATGGACAAGCACGGCGAGGAGATGATCCAGCGGTTCTCGGGCATGAACCCCAGGTGGAAGGAGTGGCTCGTTAACGCCAAGCTTCGCGCCCGGACAAGACCTTCGACAAGGAGCTGGAACTGGATCTCGGAGGCGGCGTGACGGCGCGGCTCCTCTGGTTCGGCGGCGCCCATACCAAGGGCGATGAGCTGACCTTCGTCTTGCCCGACAAGACCCTGATCTCCGGCGACGTCGTGCAGAACAAGGTCGTGCCGAACATCTACGGCGACGGCGGCACGCCTTCGAGCTGGATCGCGGTGCTCGACCAGGTGGAAAAACTCGGGGCCGAGCACGTCATGCCGACCCACAGCCCCGCGGGCGACGGGTCGCTGGTGGCCAAGGAGAAGGCATTCATCGTCGATCTGCGGACCCGCGCCCTCGGTCTGAAGCACCAGGGCGTAGACGCCGACCAGGCAGGCCGATCGCTTACGGCCGAGTTCAAGTCAAAGTATCCAGACTGGCCCATCAAGGACGTGACGAATTTCGTGAAGAGCATCTACAACGAATAAGTCGGAGTCGCCAGGGGAGGCTCGCGATTCCGATCCGCCCGCCTCCCTCTCGGTCTCCTGAATCACGCGGCGAGCCCCATCGCCTTCCGTTTCTCGATGACGAAGCCCAGGTGATGCTTCACGTGCCCGACCATGCCTGTCAGGAACTCCCTCACGGTTCGGGTGACCTCTTCGCCGGTGACCTTGACAAGCACAATGTCCCTGTCGAGGGCGGATTCGGGAAACGACCGGACGATCCGGGCCGTCTGGTTGCGGATCGTCTCGAAGCAGGTCAATTCCTCCGCCGCTTCCCGAGCATCCACGGCCAGGGTCGCGGTCAACTCCTCGATGGTCGACGCCGGTAGCCTCGGCGTGTCCCGTTGCAGGGCGGTGCGGATCCGCATGGCGATCATCAGTTCGATATCGACGAGGTGGCAGAGGACCTCCATCGCGCTCCACTTCCCCTCGACGGGATGGGCGTGGAGTTGGTCTCTGGTCATGCCGTCGTAGGCGGCGCGAAGGTCTTTAATTGAGGCGAGATAGGCTTCGAGAATTTCCATGGGAATCCCTGTGGAATGGTCGCGTCTCGTGTAGGCTTGCCCAAGTTTACGGAGATCGTCCAGCCCCCGGACCATCTGAACAGCCTACGCCCCCGCGTTCGGCATCCAATGCGCGTATCGTCGATCTGCCATGTCCTCGCTGGCGATCCCGGTTGAGCGGAGTTAGAATCTGGCCAGTCACGTGAGCATGATGCTTCTTCGCCAGGCAGAGGAGGGCGACGGATGCGATTGCCGCTAACCGAGCCACAGCGAGAGCATCTCCGCGCCGTCCGCGCGACTCAGTTGGCCGATTGGCGCGCCGGCCGGCCACATGTCGTTGACGCGTTGTTCATCGAAGACGAGGTCGTCCGCCTCGTGAGCGGCATGGGGAGGGCGGCTTACCTCGGACTGGATGGCCGGGTGTGGGTCGGCAATCTCGGCGAGGGCGAGTTGCCTCGCATCCTCGACGATCCGAAGGACGTGGCATCGTGCATCGTCCGTTGGGCCGAGGCGGTCGGCCTGCCGGAACTCGTCGAGGCGTTGCCGCCAATGCCCCATGACAGTGAGGTTTGCTCGCTCTGCAAGGGCACACGTGAGATGCCCGAGGAGATCTGGCTCCGACCTGAAGGTAGCGTCAGGCCCTATTGCCGGCGGTGTGGCGGCCTCGGCTGGACGACGCCCGCCTAACGAAGCGATCTAACGGACCCGCTCCGCGGGCCGCGAATCTTCGCCGTCAGGCTGCTTCATGCATGAGGGCCGGTGGTCGATCCGATGTATCTTGACGGCTATCGGGAGAAGATCGTCGCCTGGGTTAAGGAGGGCCTCTCCGACCGGGCGATCGCCGAGCGAGTGCGGGTGTCGCCGAGCACGGTCCGGTACTGGCGGGTGCGAAACGGAATCACTCGTCCGCCTCGCGGCACCGGGCCGGAACACCGGCAATGGGCGGCGATCGAGGGCCACAAGGAGGTCGACCTACACCGGGACGAGCCCGCACCGCCGGGGTTCTCCGTGCAGGTCGTCTGGTTCGCCCCCATGCGCGAGGGCGGCCCCCGCCATCGCGTCTCCGCCGTCGAAGCCTTGCGCCGGGTGCTGGCCCCGTTCGCGGAGCACGAGCGGCTGGTGATCTACCTGGACCGGGACGAGGGCGAGTCGGGCTCGGTCTGGGTCCACCTGACCGGGGACAGGGCCTGGGTCACCCACTTCACCGAGCTCGGAGGGGTGGACTCGTACTGTCGCGACTCGGAGGGTTCCCCGTCGGACCAGAAGATCCGCTTCCTGCTGAGCAACGGCCAGGAGGACGACATCCATCGGTCCTGGACGGTCACGCGAGCCCAAGGCTTGCGGGCGCTGGAGTACTTCCTTCGGCACGGGGGGCGCGACCCCGGCCTGAGTTGGGTCGAGCAGCCACCGTCCCTACAAGAGCCGGCCTGACCCAGCGATCTGCACTGGACCTTCAGCTTGTCCCCCATTGTTAGCCCCTCGCGGGGGCTCAGAAAGAACCAATCACGGGCTGTGACGGCAGTCATACGACAGGTGGTGCGGCCTCATCACCGACTCATTTTCTCAACGACTTGAGGTATTCGACGACATTCGTGTGCCTCTTCGCATCGGCCCAGTCCAGCGCGGTGCGGCTCGGTATGGCGGGATATCTCACGGGGGGGCGGATCGGCTCTCCGGGGACGACCGGTGGCGATCCCGGCTCATAATTGGAGGAGGACTCAGGAAGAGCCTCCGTCTTCGCCCCGACATCGGCCCCGCACTTGACCAGCAATTTGACCAGCTCTAAGTGGCCTTCTCGTGCCGCCAGATGAAGCGGTGTCCAACCCGCGCCGTCGACCGCGTTAACGTTGGCACCGCGTCGGATCAAGTAATCCGCGACCGCCGTGTGACCACGGACGGCGGCCCAGTCAAGAGGGGAGTAACCTTCGGTCGCATAGGGCTTATGGCCCGGCGGGAACGGTTCCGCGACGTTGACCAGGCGGGGATGCTTCTCAAGAATCGCCTTGAGGTGATCCAAATTCCCCTCGCGTGCGAAGTGGTGGATGGCTGCGGCGAGAGCCGACTCGTAGGGATCGGTCGCCTGGATCCGCAAGTCACCCGCCAGGAGCAAGAGGATCATCGTGGTGCAGAGCATGAGCATCCCTTTTCTGGAGTTGAAGGATAGTGCCCGGCGTCCAATCTCACCGAGCGGCTGGAATTTTATCAAAAACTGCCGGAGCGCAGGGGCCGCCCACCTACACCAATTGCCGGTCACACCCAGTTCCCGCATGATAATGGCCGTCCGCTCATCGAATAGCCGATCTTCTTATCCGCACTTCTTACACGCAAGTCAAAACTTTTGGAGGTTATTCACAAGGGAGGGAAGCGACGAATCGCGAGGCGATACCCCCGGCCAGGGCACAAATGGGTCGCGAGGGAGAAACAGGCGAGTTGGATAAACGGGGATACCTAGGCCATGACTCAGTCTGAGTAGCCTGAGTAAGAGTATTTTCCGAGCGACCCAATTTGTTCTTCGGGGACAGGGACCGAGTTTTGTCCAGATTCCACAGTCTGCGTCGAGATTCAGCGGTGTCCCCATTCCGAAGTCCACAGTCTGCGTCGAGATTCAGCGGTGTCCCCATTCCGAAGTCAGCGGTGTCCCCATTCCGAAGTCGATGTCCCCATTCCGAAGTGCGTCGAGATTCAGCGATGTCCCCATTCCGAAGCATTGCCGACATTTATACGATCGCTTTTCAAGCGATTGACTTAGCGTGATTTTTCTGCTCCATATGGCACGAGGTTCACCCATGCAAACTCTCCACGCAGGTTCATGATTTCGCGGTTTTACGCCCTCGCCGCTTCGACCTCAGGTCGGGGCAGGATGAGGCCGAGATATGGAAACGATGAGCTCGAGATCAGACTTGACCGAATCCGCTGCCCGTGAGGTCGATCGGATGAGACTGCGCCTCTCTCAGTTCAGCGTAAAGACCTTAATGCTAGCCGTGGCCGCCGTCGCCACCAACTTCGCGGCAGCTTCCCTTCTCCTCACGTTTCCCTTCCTGCGGAACACAAGGGCGGCCGCAATCGTTGCCGGTCTCTTTGCCATTGGTGTCCTCCTACCTGCCTTGTGGTTCGGCGCGGCGCGTCGCCTCCGCTACGACGCCCTCCTGGTTCATATCGCCGTCGTAGGCGCCGTGACGTTCCTGTTCCTCTCTGCCGTATCGACGGAGACCCTGACCGCGGTCGCTCTGCTTGCACTGGCCTACTTCACCGCGGCGGTCTTCATCCCTTCGGTCGCCTGGTACCTCATCCGGATCATGGAGAGCGGCGAGCCGAGGGACCGTGCCAATCGGCGGGTGTTGGCCTACATCAAGATCGTAGCCCAATTCAGCTTCGGCTTCGGCTTCTGGCTGATATGCTTCGTGATCGTCTACCGGATTATGGGATAAGGCTTTGGGCGATCCATGAACGATGCTCGATGGGACTTCGGCCCGTCTCGCCGAGCATCAGCCGGGCGGGACACTCCAACTCGCATCGATATACTCGGCCATTTTGCCCGGATTATCGACCCTGAATGGCTCTGACAAAACCTTGGTATGAGGTTTGGCCCACGAGCCCTGGTCGCCCGACTACCGGATCAGAACTCGTCGGCGCCGGCGGTTTCGCCGAGGTTTCGGGTCGCGATCTTCTGCCAGACGCCGAGCCGGGCCCCGGGCGCGATTGAATAGGTCGTGGTGGTCGGGTCTTGCGGGAAGGCGGGGACGGAACCCGTCGCGGGATCGAAGGCGACGGACTCGATGGTGTCCTTGATGAACCGGACCGAGCCGTCGCAGAAGCCGACGTTGGCGCCGCCGGGGTGGAAGCTGCCGACGGCCTGGATCCAGCGTTCGTAAGTACTGCTGAGGTAGGGCACTCCCTTGAGGTCGCCATTGATCGGGTAATAGGCGGCCACCATGGAGTCGGCGACGAAGCCCGAGTTCCACCAGCGGGACGATGGGCGATCGGTGGGCTTCGGGATCCTCCCATAGGCCGTCTCGGCGAAGAGGATCGTCGCGCCCGTCCCGTCGGTGATCTCGGCGAGCCGGACCGACGAGCAACTGAAGATCACGCCGTTCATGTTCGACACTTGCAGGGCATACGTCGGGTTAGTCGGCAGGATCTCCAGACTCCAGATCCCCTGGCTCCCGCCGTAGCTCGAGTGGCGCTGGCTGATGCCGGTGCCCGCCAACGCCCCGTAATCGAAGCCGACCTCACTGCCCTCGGAGACGAACGGATCGCTCGGGCACCAGAGAACGCTGAGGCCGATCGAGGCCAGGGTCCCATGGGCCGTGGTGATCGCCGGGAGTGAAAAATTCGCCGCATCATAAACCGGGCCGTTGTCCACGAAGGGTAACACCCGGACGAAGGTGCTCAGGCCCCAGGCCAGACCGGGCTGGTTTTCGTAGGGGACCGCGAGCGAGCCGGGCGGCAGCACCCCATTGGCCGACTCGTAGTTCAAGGCCGCGAGTCCGAGCTGCTTGAGGTTGTTGACGCACTGCATCCGCCTCGCCGCCTCCCGTGCGGCCTGGACGGCCGGCAGGATCATCGCGATCAGCAGGCCAACGATCGCGATCACCACCAGCAGCTCGATCAGGGTGAAGGCACGTCCCCCCCGGGATCGACGAGGCACACGCATGACGAATCCCCCCTTCCGTGACGATCGGCTCGAAGGAGATCGATACAGACTCAGGGCTTTGTTTCTAGCGTAGACATTTGTCAGAGGATCGGCAAGAGGGTCGGTCCGCGGGATGATCTCTGCCCGGAGGATCGCGGCCCCGTAAGCGGGGATTTCCCTTGCCTCTGAAACCGCCGCGATTCGATCACCCGGAGCAGCTTCATGAATTCCTTACTCGATTCCGATGATTTCTTTGACCACTTTATCCCCCTTGACGACGCCGAGAGAGTTCCCATCCTTCCGCTCGCGGATGGCGACCTGGAGCAAGGCCAGGGCCGTCTTCAGCACACCGGCTTTCGTGGTTCCCATCTCATCGGCCATCTCCTCCAGGCTCTTGGATTGACGGTCATTGAACTGGACATTCAACTTGTTACCCATGATCGGCTCCTCTTTGGTATGAAATCTGATGATGTCCCGTGCGTCAGATGCAGTGGTAGCGTTCCAGAATCCTGCTACTCTACGCCGTGGATGCGGCATTGACATCCTCCGCTCTCGACTTCTCTTTGGTCGTATAAGCCGATCTTCTCAGATACCTTTATTACATACGATTCAAGTCTTCTCAAGGAAATTCACAAGGGAGCGAAGTTACGAATCGTGAAAGATCTCTTGGCCAGAGTAAAATGGGAGCATCGGGGAGAAATGGGCGATAGGGGCCCGCGAAATGACTGCGGATCGGATCTCCCCACTGGACCAACGGGCTGCTTTGGCTCCGCGCGGGAAAGTCGCTCGGCGGAAAGCAGCGAAGGCGATATAATGAGCTGGTTCGTCGAGACCTTGTCCCAGTTCGAGCCGAGTTGGGAGGTTGACCCATGCCTTCGCCGTTTCCTGGTATGGACCCCTACCTGGAAAAGCCCTCTTTCTGGCCCGACGTACACCATGAATTGATCTCGGGGATTCGCGCGACACTCACGAAACAACTTCATCCCAGATACCAGGTGCGTATCGAAAAGCGGGTGTATCTTTCGGGGCCACAAGATCCGGGCCGTGGCGCCTGGATCCCTGATCTCTATCTGATCGGCGCCTCGAAACGAAAGCCCTCGACGCCGGCCGCTCGGAGCACCACGGCGATGGAGGTTGCCGAGCCGGTCCTCGCCATCACGCTGGTCAACGAGGACATTTTCGAGAGTTACCTCGAAGTGCTCGACACCTCCGATCGATCCGTCGTCTGCGTGATCGAAGTGCTCAGCCCTAGCAATAAGATCGACGGTGCCGCTGGATTGGAGAGCTTCCGGGAGAAGCGTAACCAGGTCATGAGGTCGTCAGCCCACTGGGTTGAGATCGACCTACTCCGGATGGGGGTCTCACTGACACCCGAGGGGAAGATTCCCGATCATGAGTATCTTGTCCATGTCTCGCCCGTTGAGCGTCGTCCTAAGGGTGTGCTCTGGTTCATCCGTCTCTCCCAGCGGCTACCCGTGATTGGAATTCCCCTTCGTCCCCGGGACGGAGAGACCCCTCTCGATCTTCAGGTCGTCCTCGACACGGCATACGATCGGGGCGGTTATGACACCGAGTCTGACTACAAGAAAGAACCGGTCCCGCCCCTGAGCAAGGAGTGGAAAACCTGGGCCGACCAACTCCTGCGCGAAAGGACTGCGGCCGTCGAAAAAAGCCGCGAAATGATCCCGTCAGACCAGTTGCTCGCCACGCGAGAGAGGCGATGGTCTCCTGACGTTGCCTCTGGAAACGCCGTTCCCAATCCGGCAGTCCCGATTGAAGAGCTGACGACCCATTCCCGATGAGATGCATTGTCAGCGGCCCAATATTCCGCGGACGACTCTCATCGTCGTCCTGAAGTCCGCGAGGACCGGAGCCTTTCGAGAAACGCCTGGTCGAGTCGTCGCTTGAGGACACGCCAGTCGACACCGAGCCGTCGGCCGGCCGCCGTGTAGCTCTCGTCCGATCGATGGTAGGCCAGGGCGTAGTACCGACCGAGGAGCTCGTCGGCCGTGATCTCGACACCGCGGATCTTCTGGAACAACTCCTAGACGGGTCCGAGCCCCCCGGCGCGGGCTCGATGGGGCAGGTCAGGGCGGTAGCTCCCCCGAATCATGACGTTGCGGACGCACCGGCCGAGCTCCCGGAAGTGTCGCCGGCGCTTCAAGTTTGGTATGGATGGGCGCCTCATGTGACAAGGCAGAAACGCCGTCAATCCCCGGATCTTGGGACGATCCCGCGGAGGTGGATTGACCCACGATTCTAGGACAGTATTCTCAATATGATGCGTAAGGACAGGCATAAATCTAAGATCGCCCTTCTGATTCTCGTGCTAGGCAGCATGGGCGCTTGCTTTTCCTCTTGTCAGAGAAACCCGGTCGATTCAAGTCGCCCATTAGGCAGCGACCGCTCTGCTGAGGTAGTTGGCGCAGATGGCGGCGACACCGGAAGCCTGCGCTACAAATCCCGACATGCCTTCGTCGTCGGGTTGAATCGATACGTCGGTGGTCCTTTCCGTAGGCTGACCGGCGCCGGCCACGACGCGACCGAGTTCGCCACGGTGCTCGTCGAACGGTTCGGGTTCGAGGACGTGACCCTGCTACTCGACGAGCCCACTCGCATGCCCCCGCGCCCGGCCTTAAGCCCATCATTGTCGCGGAGGACAAGGTCGTCAACGTGGCCTACGTTCGGTCTCGGATGGCAGAGATGGCGAGTCGGGTCGGCCCCCGTGACGCGCTGCTCTTCTTCTACGCCGGGCATGGTGCGAGGCAAGGCAGCAAGGGATACCTGGTGCTCGGGGAAGGGCGAACGGACCGAAACAATTCCTTAATCGACCTGGCAGAAGTCGCAACGATTCTGAAGGCCAGCGACGCCCACCACACGCTCTTGATCCTCGACTCATGCTTCGCAGGGGTAGCGCTCGACCCGAGGAGCGGGGTCGAGGCGAAGGTCGGTACACTACCAGACCGTTCGCTTGGGGTCAGCGTCAACGACCCGCTCGCTCTGATGTTCAATCGAAGGGCGTTTCAGTTGATCACGGCCGGGGCGAGCCGGGACCCGGTCGGCGACGTGGCCGAACTCTCCGGGGAGTACGCGGCCCGAAAGCGCGATCAGAAGGATTACCTGGGTCATTCGCCCTTCACGGCGGTGCTCCTCCAAGCACTCCGGGGTCGGACCGGTCTGCCCGACGGCAAGCTCCTCGTGTCGGAGTTGGGGCACTACATCAGTAGCACTCTTGCGGAGGTGAAGGATGCCCGGCAGACGCCCCGATACGGCGCGCTGGGTCATGGGGAAGGGGACATGATCCTCATCCCCACCGGGCCGGTTGTGAACCCTCGACTCATCGCCCCGATCTATCTGATTGAAAAGGAGTATGCTCCGCTGCGCCAGGCGGCCTGTGACGGCCTGGCGGATTGGATCGCTCGCGAGCCCTCGGACCGCCAACCCCCGCTGACACGCAGCGCTGTCCCCCACCTCGGGTACTTGCTCGAGGACGACGACCCGGAGACCCGCCGCCGCGCCGTCAAGGCGATCGGTTCCCTGGCCCTGAACGGCCCGGAGAAGGTCCCGGAGTTCGCCCTGGTGATGGAGCCGCTGGCGCGATTGATCGGTGACGAGTGGGTGTGGGAGGACACCCGACATCGGGCGGCGACTGCCGTCGGCCTCCTGGCCATCTTCGCGGAAGCGTCCCCGGGGCTCGGGGCGGCACTCGATCGTTTCGTCGAAGATCGCGAGTCGGACGTGGCACGGACCCGGGTCGAAATGGCTGGACTCCTACGAGTGTCCCCGGAACGGCTCCTACTACCGAGGGCCATCCAGAAGAGCCTTGACCGACCCGTCCAGCCCCCGCGGTCCGGGCATGTCGATGAGGCCGTACGCGCCCTGGTCGCTCGGTTAGAGAGGGCCTATGCTCAATCGCGAGACGTCCTGATCGGCTATTTTCAGAAGCACAACGATTGCCGGGCGAAACTCAAGCAGGCGGAAATCTACGGTGCGGCCAGGGACGTAATGGCCGCCAAGCTGACCGCCGCGACGATCATCAACTTCGAGGGGTTCGGTCGGGAACCGGGCGAATACATCGGGTCGAGAGTTGGCGAAGCCCCCTCCCTATGGCCGGGAACCGAGGAGTGGGAGCGGGCGCGACGGATCGTTGTCAGCCCCCCGAATGCCCACCTGCTGGCCTACGCGCCCACCGGTTCCAAGCCAACGGGACGGCCGGGCCTCGTCTTCTCGCCCGACGGGCGCCACCTGGCGCTCGCCACGGGCCACGGTCCGATCCGCCTGTGGGACTTGATCCGTCCCGGCACCCCCGTCACACTGACCGATGGTAACAAGGATTTCGCCCAATCTTCCCTGGCGTTCTCGCCGAATGGCAGCCTGATCGCATCGACGGGGAATGATGGCATCATCCGGCTATGGGATGTCGCCGGCGGGCGGATCGTCCAGGCCCTCGATGCGGCGACGGGCCTCGGCGAGGTGATGTTCTCAACCGACGGGCGTCTTCTCCTCGCCGTGGAACCCTTCGACGGGACCGTCCGCCCCTTCGAAGTCCGATCGGACCGGCTCATCCCACGCCGGCCGATCAAACACCCCGGACACGAACCGCGGATCGCGCCCTGGCCGGCCGCGGAAACGATCGTCTTCCTCGACCCTTTCTGGAAGAAAGTCGCCCGGATCGACCTGCGGAAGGAGACGTCCGTGGAAACCACGCTGGCCGAGAGCCGGCCGGAGTTGCATTTCGACGCGAAGTCAACCGCGATGTCGCCGGACGGGCTGAACGTGGCCTTGGCCAGCCGCGAGATGTTCGGGGTCTGGGACACGACGACGGGTCAGCAGGTCGGTCCGCTTCGGGAACACGAGGGAATCACGGGCCTCGCGCTGTCGCCCGACGGCCGGCTGGTCGCGACCGCCGGGACAAATGGCACGGTGCCGCTCTGGGACCGTTCATCCGACCAGCACCTCGCCCTGCTGAGTGCTCGAGCGGCCGGGGTCCCCGCCCTATGCTTCTCTCCGGACAGCCGGTTGCTGGCGACGACCGGGGAGGACGGGGCCGTCCAGCTCTGGGACCTGGGGGGGACGCTATTCCGGCTCCGGGGGCACCAGCCGTTCGTGACCGGGGCGGTCTTCTCGCCCGACCGACGGACGCTCGCCACCTGCGGGCTCGATGGGGTGGTCCGCGTCTGGGACTGGCCCGCTGCCCGTATCCGGGCCGTGCTGCGGACGCGCCACAGGCGGACGCGGGGAGATGGCGGACGGCCTGTCGAACCGGTGTTGCCAAGCCGCTCGGCCTTTGCGATTTCCACCGAACGCTCCTTGCTGGCAAGCGGGGGAGCGGATGGCATGATCCGCCTCTGGAATACGAATCTCGGAGTCGAGATCGCTGCGCTAACCGGGCACCGCGGCGCGGTCCTCGACCTGGCCTTCTCCCCGGATGGAAGTAAACTCTCCTCGGTCGGCGAGGATGCGAGCTATCGGTCCTGGGACGTCAACGGACATCGTCAGGTCGTGGAACATCCGCTGGCCAAGCCGGTCGAGAAGGTCATGCTCTCGCCCGACGGCCGGACACTTGCCTCGGTGTTGCCCGACGGACATGTGAGATTCCTGGACGTGGTCACGGGGGCGGTGACGGGGACTCACGAGAAGCGTTACGACGTGGAAGCGATGGCCTTCGGCCCGATCGGACCGAGAGTCTTCGCATTCGCCGTGTCCGATGGATCGGTCCACGTCCTCGATGTCGATACGGCCCGAGAGGTCCATTCCTTCGCGACCGGCCTCCCCCGGTTGATCGGGATTGCCATATCCCACGACCTGAACACGGTCGCCGTCGTCGCCGACGACGATCCGCGCATCTACTTATTCGATGCCGCCTTTGGGACCTTGAGAGCGGCCTATAAGGGCCGCACGGTCAGGGTCCCTTGCCTGGCCTTCTCCCCCGGCTCCGATTTCCTGCTCTCGGCCGACACCGACGGCGAGCTGTCCTTCTGGCCCGGTCGGCCGGTCGCTCTTCGCTGGACCTCATACATCACTCTGGGGGCATTCCAGGGGGAAACGCTACTGTGGCAGAACGTCGGTTCATCCGGCGGAAGCGCGCGCGAATTCAACGCGCACGCAAAGTGTTGTGTAGGAACGTTCTGACGATTCATCCTACCAGAGCATATTTCGTCTCATGGATCGCCAGGATCTTCAACTTGAAGAATTCCAGGTCCCGGAACCCGTACGCTTGCCGCTTCATCGTCTTGATCTTATTGTTGGTCCCCTCCATCGGGCCGCTCGAGATCATCACGTCGTAGTATGCCAGCAGACCCGCTCGGTGCCCCGCCAGGGTCTTGGCCATCTGTTGCAGCGCCTTGATCCCCGACGCCTCCGCGCGGCGAATCCACCCGTCCAGGAATGTCGTCGCGAAGCTCTTCCCGGGTTGCTGCCAGAACCGCCGCAGATCCTCCTTCATGTAGTAGGCCACAGCCAGCGGTTCGTTCAGGGCCAACGCCTCCTTCAATCGCTTCTTCTCATCCTTCTCCTCGTCGAGGTTCTCGGCGTTCTTCAGCAACAGCCACCGCGTCCCCTTGAGCACCTCCTTGTGCTGCACGTCGGTCGCCTCGCGGTACAAGGCCCGGCGGAGGTCCGAGAGCTTCTCATTGAAGAGCTTCACGACATGGAAGTGGTCGAAGACGATCTTCGCCTTGGGCAGGTTCGTCGTGACCGCGGCGCGATAGGCCGCCGACATATCCATCGCCACCGCCTCGATCTTGGCCCCGCTGGGCCGTAGCCGCTTCCAGAACGGCTTGAGCGCCTCGGCGCCCTTTCCGTCGCCGACGAAGACCACGGCGCCGCTCTCCAGGTCCATGACGATCGTCAGATAGCGGTGCCCCTTGGCGACGGCGATCTCGTCGATGGCGATGGCCCGCAGGTGCTTGAGCTTGGGCTTGGCATACCGCCGCGACAGGTCGCGCTTCTGGATATCCTTGACCAGGTCCCAGCCGACGTCGAGATGGTGGGCGACGTCAAGGATGGTCATGCTCCGCGACAACTCCAGGACGTATCTCTCGAAGGACTTGGTGTAGCTCCGCCGGGGTTCGGCGAAGGGGACCTCGACCTGGCGCACCAGGCCACAGGCTCGACATTCGACGCGCGGGATCGGCAGGATCACGGAGGTCTTCCGGCTGCCGATGGGCAGGGAAACGAACTGGCGTTCGGCGTGACCGCGGGAGGTGACCTCGCGGGAGCCGCAGGCCGAGCAGCGACAGTCGTCGGGGTCCTGGCGGATCGTGAAGATCACCTCGCCGCCCTCGTAGTCGGTGCGGACATAGTCGTAGCCGCGGATGCCGAATGCGTGATACAACAGGCTGGTGGACATGCTGACCTCCCGGTTTGGAGTGCTTTGACACAACTCCAAGTGGAGTCGGCATGTCCACGTTTTTCAAGCCCAGCGCGCGCTTCAGCCAGATGAACCTTGTTTCACAACCTCTCAGTTCAAGTTTCGCACTTTTGAGGGGCAGCTACTGATCAGAAAGATACGTCGGTTTCCTTGCGGTTTATTGGTTACTTGTCCAGGTTACCCGATCTCGACAAGGCACCAAGGCAAGGAAACCGACCCATGGAACTTACCGCCTCGTTCGTCGATCTGCTACGGCAGTTCGCCCCCGTCTTCACCGCCCCCACCTATCGGACCTTCGTTGCCATCCTTGCCGGATGGGTCCTCTCCCAGCGGCACCGATTCATCACCGAAGTCATCTTCTCCAGCGGCAATGTCGGCAACGGACATTGGTCGCGGTTCCATCGCTTCTTTAGCCATGCCGCCTGGGACATCGATGCCTTCTCCCTGGCCTTGACCAAGCTGGTCCTGACGATCCTCGCCCCCGGCGCCCTCCTGATCTTCACCGTGGATGACACCCTCTGTCGCAAGCGCGGCTTGACCCTCTACGGCGTCGGCATGCATTACGATCCGCTCATCTCCAGCAGCTCCAAGAAATTGGTCAGTTGGGGACACGACTGGGTTGTGCTCTGTGTGATTATTGTTCACCCCTCCTGGGCGCCCACCAAGGTCTTCGCCTTACCCATCGCCGCGCGGCTATACATCAACCGCCAGGGACTCACCAAGGGAAAGAAAAGCCGCGAGGAATCCTCCAAGGCCAAGGCCGCTCCCAAGGCCAAGACGAAGGCCGCTCCCAGGGCCAAGACGAAGGCCGCGGCCGCTCCCGAGGCGAAAGCCAAGGCCGCTCCCAAGACGAAGGCCAAGGCCGCTCCCAAGACGAAGGCCAAGGCCGAGACGAATTCCGATCATCGCACCCGACCGGAATTGGCCCTGGAGTTGATCCATCTGGTGGCCCGCTGGTTCGCCGATCATGAGATCCTCGTCCTCGGCGACAGCGCCTACGGCGGTCAGAGCATCCTCTCGCATCTGCCGACCAACGTCCATCTCATCAGCCGCGTTCATCCCAAGGCCGCGCTCTACCGACCGGCGCCCCCCAAGGCCCCGAGGACCAAAGGACGGCCGCGCAAGAAAGGAGATCGCCTGCCGGGTATGACCGAGTGGGCGGACGACTCGAATCAGCCGTGGGCGCAACTCGACTTCGACCAGTTCGGCTTGCATGCCGCCCTGGAGGTCAAGACGATGCGAGCTCTCTACTACAAATCGGGCGGGGACCGACTGCTGACGATCGTCCTGGTGCGCGACACGGAAGGGAAGCGTCCGGATCAGATGTTCTACAGTACGAAACTCGAATGGACGGCGCGTGAGATCCTGTCCGCCTATGCCAACCGTTGGGCGACCGAATGCACATTCGAATACTGCAAGCAATTCTTGGGATTGGAGGATCCGACGAATCGTCTTCCCAAAGCCGTCGAGCGGACCGCACCGATGGCGATGTTCATCTACAGCCTCGTGGTGGTTTGGTTCCATCGAACCGGTCACGAACTCGTGCGCTTTCCCATCCGACCCTGGTATCCGAAGAAGGCCGAACCGTCGTTCGCGGACATGTTGACGACCCTGAGGCGGCTGAGTTACGAGGAGAAAATCGAGGGATTGCTGACGGACCCGATATCGCTGAAAGCCTGGCTTTCCCAACTCACCGAGCTTCTCAGTCGCACGGGGTGATCCAGCCTTCCGCCGAGAATTCCCGGGCCACGCACGACATCGAGAACGATCAGCCGGCGGGAATTTCAACCGCAGGACCGCTCGTGGTACGCTCTCAAATTGCGAAACTTGAACTCAGCAAACGCTAAATTGAAAGTTCGCGAGCTGTAAGGACGCGTTGTCAACCGCGCATCATTTCTCTAGCGGAAAACGATCATCATCGTTCTGAAGTTCTCGAGGACCGGAGCCTTTCGAGAAACGCCTGGTCGAGTCGTTGCTTGACCACACGCCAGTCAACGCCGAGCTTCCGCCCAGATGCGGTATAGCTCTCGTCCGATCGATGATAGGCCAGGGCGTAGTACCGACCGAGGAGCTCGTCGGCCGTGATCTCGACGCCGCGGACCTGCCGGAGCAAGTCCTCGACCGGCCCGAGCCCTCCGGCGCGGTCTCGATGGGGCAGGGCGGGGCGATAGCTCCCCCGGATCATGACGTTGCGGACGCACTGGCCGAGTTCCCGGAAATTCCCGGGCCAGGCATACTCCCGACCGAGCTCGCGATCGATCCAGCCGACGACCTCCGCGGTCAGTTGTTCCATTTCCTCCGCGAGCCCCTCCCCGGCTTCCGGACCGGGGGCCGGGCCGTTCGCCGCGTCGGTCCGCGCGACGAGGACTTCGCGGGCGATGAAGCGGACCAGTTCCGGCAGGTCCTCGGGCCGGTCGGCCAGTTGCTCGGCGAGCGTCGGCGTCGCGACCTGGTCGGCGCAGAGGCGGTAGTACAGGTCGTGGCGGAATCGGCCGGCGTGCATCTCGGCGGCGAGGTCGCGGTTGGTCGCGGCGATGATCTTGCCCTTGAAGGCGAGGGTATCGGTGCTACCGACCCGCTGGAACCGCCGCGATTCGATCACGCGGAGTAGCTTCACCTGGATCGCGGCGTCGAGCTCGCCGATCTCGTCGAGGAACACCGCGCCATAGGCCCCGCACCGTTCCAGCCAGCCGGCCCGGTCCTTGTGCGCGGTCGTGAACGCCCCCTTGACGTGCCCGAACAGCTCCGACTCGATCAGGGTCGGGGCCAGGGCCGAGAGGTTGAGCGGGACATAGGTCTGGGCCTCGCCGGCCAGGAAGCGACGCGTGGCCGCGTCGAACGGGATGAAGCACGACCGCCCGATGGCACCGGCGACGAGCTCCTTGCCGCTGCCCGACGGGCCAGTGACGAGGGTCGGCACATTTGCCATCGTCCGGTGCAGCAATCGGATGTATCGTCGCATGTCGCGCGTGAAGATCGACTCCCAGACCGACGCCCGCAACCGCGCCGCCGGCATCGAGCCGCCGACGATCCCGTCGTAGATCCGGGCGAACGCCCGCTGGAGCTGGAAATAGCCCGCGAAGATGAGCGCAGGGTCGTGGTGCGAAGGTAGGTCGCGCCCGGGCACCCGGAAGAGGCGATGGAAGTCGGCCGAAAACTCCTTCCAGAACGAGACTTGCCCGACTTCCTCACGCGAGGACTGCATGACGAGGCCGTCGAAGGCGGCCAGGTATCGGCCGTAGAGCAGATAGAGCGCCAGGTCCTCGTAGACGAGGAGTTCGCCCCGGGTCGCCGGCCAACCTTCCTCCAGGCGGTGCCCGATCACCGTCGCGAATGACTCGGCCCGCTCGATCAGGGCCGGGACGTTCCCGAAGATCCGCCCCGATTCCCCGTCGGTGTGGGATCGGATGATCGGACCCACCTCGATGTAGCGCGATCCCAACGCACGACGCTCCAGGTCGACACGTCCCGAGAGGAACGGATTGGCGTAGCCGATCCCCGCGATCGCCTCGACGACGCTCCATTCGGCATCCGGCAAGAGCCCCATGCGAACCTCCTGATTCCGAGTCTCGACCATCACGACGCTACCAGACCGTCATTTCTTGCCGTTCACTATACAGAAAATGACGTTAATTTCTCGAGTATCGAATGCCGATCGATGACCGGCAATTCGCCAGAAATCTAATCACAGCATGGAATTAGAATGTTCCCCATGGAACGGCGCACGATTTGAGTTAGCCCCCGTCGAAGTCGTCCGGTTGCCGGTTGTCCCGAATTCCCCGCACGTTGCACACGGAGAATCCTGCAATGCTCAACACGATCGACACCCCTCGAATGTCCCACGTTTCCGCCGAGCGAAGCGAGCTGCGCCGGCGGATGCGAGGGCCGCAACGCCACCGGCTGCTGCATGGCTATCCCTTGGCGGCGGCCATGCCCCGAATTGCCGAGGATCGACGCCAAGAAACGATCCTCCCGGGATTCGACCCGCGGCGGGGGCTGCTCGTCGGCGTCCTGCCGCATTCATTCTGCAACCCGTCGGTCGCCGGATGTGGCTTCTGCACGTTCCCGCACGAGGCGTTCACGTCCCGCAAGGCCGCCGTGGCGATCGACCACGTCGTGCGCGAGGTCGAGCAGACGATCCGGGCGCGGCCCGACCTCGCCGGGCGGTCGATCGCCGGCCTCTACTTCGGCGGCGGCACGGCCAACCTCAGCCCGCCGGAGCCGTTCCGCAAGCTCTGTCGCACCCTGGCCCGCGCCTTCGATCTCTCCGCCGCGGAGGTGACGCTCGAAGGCGTCCCGGCCGCGTTCCTCGACCGCAAGCCCTTGCTCGTGGATATCCTCCGCGAGGAACTGCCCGCCCGCCACTTCCGCCTGAGCATGGGCGTCCAGACCTTCGATCCGGATCGGCTGCGGCAGATGGGGCGACTCGGGTTCGGCGACGCCCAGACGTTCCGCGAGGTCGTCGACCTCGGCCACGCGCGAGGCTTCACCGTCTCCGGCGACCTGCTGTTCAACCTGCCGGCACAGTCCCGGGATGCGATGAAGGACGACCTCGGCCGCGCGATCGAGATCGGCCTCGATCACGTCGGCCTGTACCACCTCGTGATGTTCGAGGGGCTCGGCACGGCCTGGTCGCAGGACCCGGCGCTCGTCCGCTCGCTGCCGACGAACGCGGAGGCCGCCGACAACTGGCTGGAGTTGAGGGGACTCCTCCTCGAAACCGGGTTCGACCAGACGACGCTGACCAACTTCGAGCGTTGCGAGTTCCGTGGCGATGACCGCCGGTTCATCTACGAGGAGTCGAGCTTCCGCCCCGACCGATTCGACATGATCGGCTTCGGACCCTCGGCCATCTCGTTCGCGGATTCGGGATCGGTCTCGGTCAAGGTGATCAACCCGGAGGCCGCGACCGACTACGCCTCGGCCGTCGATCGGGGTCGGCCGTCATGGGACCGCGCGTTCGACTACCGGCTGGGCGACCTGAAGGTATTGCACCTGATCCGCCGCCTCGCCGCCTTGCGCATCGATCGCCTCGATTACCGGGCGTTCTTCGGCGGTGATCCCGTCAACGACTTCCCGAGGGCGTTCGAAGTCCTTGAAGACGAGGGGCTCCTGGACGTGACCGACAAATCGATCGAACCGACCGCTCTCGGGATGTTCTATGCCGACGCGATCGCGGGCCTCCTGACCTGGAGGCGGCTCCGGGCACGTCGAAACGGCCGGACCGGCGACCCCGTCAGGGGCAACGACAACGGCCGCGGGCATATGTGAGCCAGTTAGGTGATCCGGAGGAGGCCACCGCGGCGAGCGGCTGTTAACTTACCAGGTAATTGGAGCGGTCTTGTCGAAGTGATCTGGCGCGATCGACCGATCAACGGTTCATCCATCGGCGGGCCGGTTAACCCGTCACCTTCCCGGTGCCAGGGGAGCGTTTCCGGCGATGTCGCAGGTTTCCCTCAACGGCCCCTCGGAGGCCGAACGCACCCTGGCCTTCGAGCGGTTCGAGCCCCTCCGCCCATCCCTGGAAGACGTGCAGTACCCGGCCGGTCATGCCGACCCTCGGACCACACGGATCTACGACCGACGCCGGCGCAAGGTCACGGGAACATCGTGGAGCGGATCTCGATCTGAGCGCCGGCGACGGAGTGCGCCTTCTCCGCGAGAAAACGCACCGGCTTCGAGGTAACGCCCATCGGAAAGAATGGCTTCGGTCGATCCGACCGAAGCGTGCTAGCCAACGCCCCGGCTCAGCGTCTGGGTGGCCTATGAATCCCGGGAAGATGACACGTCGCGGTCGGCTGCAGCGATTGGTTCGGTCCCGATTCGGTAGCCCGGCTGGCCGCGCCACCCGACATAGCTGCCGGCGCCGAACAGCAGGGTGCCGACCACGCTGACCCACGCCTTGTGCCCGATGCCCAACGCCTCCAACTCAACGAGGGCTGCCGCCAGTAGCAGACCGACGCCCGCGCCGGCGAGCAGGCCGCACCAGAAGTGTGCGGAATAATACGGCCAGCGATTTCTACTACCTCCCAAGTCACTCTCCGACATCGGTGTCTCCCCACCTGTGGCCCGACGCGAATTATGCAGAGAATCTCCTGCCTAACACTCCTGAACGTCCTGCCTAACGCCGGGACAGAATGACCCGATCATGATCTGGCGTTGTGTCAATCTCAGGGGCTTATTGTAATCAATCGAAACCTCGAGTGGTAGCGGCGTGGTCAGCTTCCTGGGCCGCCTCCGATTCGCCACACGGTAGTATCATCAATCTTAAATGTAATTGTATTTTGAAATAATGGGCGCGGATCGTCCTTCGTCCACATCGATCGACGTCTACACAACCCTCGGTACTTTCTTGCGTTTGTGCCCTTGCGATGCGGGATCGAGAGCATCGATGCGGCCAACGACCCATCCAGTCCAGGCAACGTCAATTCAATCAATGGCGGCTGATGTCTACGACGTGTGTCGCGATCGGCCTCGCCCGTACTTCCGATCTCTATTCTTGTGACCTGGATCGTTGCCAAGAACGAATATTTGAATTCCTAGCTCACAGACGGCACAATAGAGCGACTGATCGGCACCTGATGCTGGGCCAATTTCTCATTTTTCCGCATATCCATGTCCGGTATCCCGACGAATCCTGATAAGCACAGTAGACAGCCATTGGGATCGGGCGAGACCAACACTGGGCTGACGAGCCCAAACCGAAGTAGATCAAGCTCATGGTCCCCGAGCCGACTATGCGTCGTGCCATTTCACCAACAGGCCAGACCAATGTCCTGGAAAGGCGTTCAACAATGTCACTTCTTCACTCCGATCGCACAGGTGCCAAGAAGCGTACGACCACTCGGAATTGCCCGAGCCTGGAAGCACTCGAGCAACGCCTGCAGCTCTCAACCTTCAAGGTGAACACAACCCTCGATACGCTGGCGGTCAGCCTGAAGACCGGCAAGGACGCGTCGGGACACATCTCACTGCGGTCCGCTATCATGGCGGCCGACGCCCATGGCGGTTCCAGCAGGATCATCGTGCCCACTGGAACCTTCACACTCACGATTCCGGGCGCCAATGAAGATGCCAGCACGAGCGGCGACCTCGACCTCAAGGGAAATATTACGATCCAAGGCCAGGGTCCAACCGGCACCGTCGTTGATGGCAACAACCTCGACCGCGTCTTTCAAGTGCTCAGCGGTAAGGTCACGATCTCGAAGCTGACCATCCAGCACGGACTGGCGGCCCAGGGCGCAGGCATCTTGAACTCCGGGGGCCAGCTGACGCTTTCCTCGGTGCGAATCGTCAACAACGACGCTCGGGGGGCCGCAGGCGAAAATGGGGCGGACGGCTCGAACGGCGGCGCTACTGGCGGGAACGGCGCCGCTGGTACAGCCGGGGGTCTGGCCGAAGGCGGCGGAATTTTCAATGCCGCCGGCTCGTTGAGCCTTGTGAAAAGCACAATCAGCTCAAATCTGGCACTCGGTGGAAATGGCGGAAACGGCGGGGACGGCGGCGTCGGGAGTGGGGCGATCGGCGCAGCCGGCGTCAACGGCCAAACAGGATCCGGTGGCAACGGCGGCACCGGCGGTGCGGGCGGCATCGGACTGGGCGGCGGACTTCTTAACGCTCTGGGCGCCAAGCTATCAATCGTTGGTTCCATCATCTCCACGAACTCCGCGACCGGCGGAAATGGCGGTCGCGGCGGCAACGGAGGTCTGGCAAGCGGCGGAAATGGTGGCGTTGACTCGGGCGGGAGCACCGGACTGGGCGGAGCAGCCTTCGGAGGCAAGGCCGGCTTTGGCGGGAATGGCGCATTCGCGGACGGTGGCGGCCTCTACAACCTCGGTACGACAGCCTTCTCGGGCACCCCATCCACAATCGCCTCGAACGTCGCCGTCGGCGGCCTGGGCGGCGGCGGCGGCAACGGCGGCGAAGCCATCGGCTCGCGTGGCGGCAACGGTAGCGGCAGCGATGCCGGGGCCACCGGAGGAACCGCTGCGGGAGGAGTCGGAGGGAGCGGCGGGACGGCAGGCTCGGCGATGGGCGGCGGCGTCTACAACGATGGCGGTGCAACGCTCACGAATACCACCGGGCTGACTATTGCATCGAACGGAGCATTTGGAGAGCCAGGCGGCAGCGGTGGCACGGGTGGCCTGGCCATTAGTTTCCAGGGCGGAAACGGCGGCGGAAGCACCGGCGGAAACGGCGGAGCCGGTGGGTCGACCTTTGGCGGCCATGGCGGCGATGGCGGTCTTGGCGGCGAGAGTTTCGGTGGCGGACTATTCAACTCCCCGGGTGGCACCGCACTCTTCGAGCCTTCGAATCATTCCCGGACAACGCCCCTTAGCTCCTTCACATCAAACGTCGCACGCGGAGGCAGCGGCGGCGAAGGTAACAGTGGCGGGAATGCCCAAGCTGGTGATGGTGGCGCCGGGCTCAATGCCACCGGAGGGGCCGGCGGACCGGCATTCGGCGGCGCCGGCGGTCAGGGGGGCGGCGCCGCCGACGCCGACGGCGGCGGCCTCGATAATGCCGGCACGGCATCGTTCATCGGCGTCACTGTCAACTTCACGTCAAACGTGGCCGAGATCGGAAATGGGGCCACCGGAGGCGCCGGAGGGACCGCGGCCGGCGGCTTTGGCGCCAATGCGACCGCTGGCGGTGCGGGCGGCAACGCCACCGGTGGTGAAGGAGGCGACGGTGGTCTCGGCAGCTTCGGGATCGGCGGCGGCATTCACAACGCGAACACCGCGAATCTGGTCATCAACCCCCGGCTGCACGCGCACAAGGGGTCGAAGCAGTCGAAGGCTACTGATCTCATTACATCGAACCGGGCACTGGCCGGCACCGGAGGGTCGCCGGGCTCGGGCGGAGTTGCGACCGCCGGCAAAGGGGGTAGCCCTGGCGGGGCAAACGGCGTCGCGACACAAGGCACAAACGGCGCCGCTCACCCCCTGAGTATCGGTTCCGGCGGCGGAATCTTCGCGGTCGCCACGGCCGTTATCGACTTCACATCCATCACCGGCAACCTTGCCTCGACGCTGGACAACGATGTGGCTGGTCCGATAACGCAGTGACATCCTCATTCAACGGCTGTCTGCGAAAAATCCACCGTTAAACGCCGAGTCGCCCTGGGGCTCAATCCCCAGGGCGTTTGCACGCCCATATCCACGAGGAATCTTGACCTTCATTCCACGAACAAGTGAGGTTTCGCAGCATTGCGATGCGGTCGCGGATTTGCTGGGAAATGGGCGGATGGGCATGACCTATGCCTGCATGGGGCCAGCCATTCCGCTCCTTCTCCGCCCATGCGCATCGGCCAGGACGTTCCAACGCCCCACGATTGTTTTTCTAAGCATTATTATGCCTAATTTGTCTCGATTGTGAGATTTATAAGCGAAATCAATAGCAGTAAACCCCGCAAGGCCAAGGACTCTCTCGAATTCGCCGAGAGCATCATCGACACCGTGAGGGAGCCCCTGGTCAGCGAGAGACAACACGAGCTGATCCTCTCCTTCAACTCGACGGGATTGCGCCTCCAAGCCGACCCGACCCGGATTGAGCAGATCCTCGTGAAGATCCTGACCAACGCCGCCAAATACACTCCACCCGGCGGACGCATCCAGATCACTGCCGGGGGACGAAGGCCATGTGCTCATCCGGGTCCGCGACAACGGGATCGGCATCGCCCCCGAGATGCTCCCCCGCCTCTTCGAACTGTTTGCCCAGGCCGACCGCTCGCTCGCTCGGAAGGCGGATCGGGAATCGGCCAGACGGTCGCCAAGACACTGACCGAAATGCACGGCGGCACCATCTCCGCCACCAGTGACGGACCCGGCACCGGCTGCGAATTTATCGTACGATTCCCCGCCGAGGCGGCTTTGGCGCTGGAAGCCCTCGGCCTCAACGCCCCGCCATCGAGGCACCGGGACGCCTCCGGGTGCTCGTGGTCGATGACAAACTGGACACGGCCCAGGGATGGCGATGATCCTGGCGCTTTCCGGCTATCAAATGCGGATCGCCACGTCGGGCGGCGACGCCATCGAAGCGTTGCGCGATGAGGATGGTGCGACTTTGGGCCCAAACGACCGAGAATCCCGTCAAGATGGGGATTCTTGTGAGAGTTGGCGACCGTGAATATCCATAGTGCGGGAGAACCCAAATGCCTGCGAACTTAACAGCGAGCGACGAAAGAGCTCTCCGTGGTGGTCCGCCGCGCGGAAATCTTGAATTCCTCGGCTTTTTCTATCGTTTTTCTCCATAAGCAGTTCGGACGCGCACAGCCGGAATTTCGCGGCCGTAGCGTTAATGAATTTGCAAAGGCGCGGCATTCTAAATAATAAAGGCGGTATGTGATCGCATCCCACGAAGCGGAGAAGGGCCATTGATAGGTTACCCATCAGAAAACGGACGCGTCGCCAACTCCTTTCCAACCCTGGAGATCGGTGACGGCGACCCGGCGAGATTGATCCTACGAGTGTAAACCTGCGCGATGGTCCGCGGTCGGAGTGGACCGCCTGACGGTCGGGAAATCCGCCGGCCTCTGCCCGGTTCAGGTCCGGACACCGCTGTGTTATCCTGGGACGATCGAGGCGATGAACCGCATATCCACGATCCAAGGTAGGCCGATGAACGATCGGGACGCGACGCGACGGACCCAATCAGAACCTCGACCCGCTTCGGGGGCACCGGCCGAGACGGTAGTCGCGCCGGCGCGGAAAGTCCCCCGGAAGAGCAACCGCGAATCGATCGAGTCGTTCGTGGTCGTGTTCCTGGCCTTCCTGATCTGGAGCATCGAGGCCGAAGGGTTCGTAATCCCCACCGGCTCCATGGCACCGACCTTGATGGGGCGTCACAAGGAAATTACCTGCCCGGAGTGCGGGTACGTCTATACGGTCAATGCCTACCGGGAAGTCGATTCGGACGACAACGGGCCCGCCGAGGGCCCTCGAATCCACTGGGCCACGTGCGAGAATTGCCGGTTCGAGGCGGTCGTTAACGCCGCACCGAGCTTCTCCGGCGATCGCATCTATGTCATGAAGGATGGCGTCTCGATCCCCTTCCTGCCCCAGGCCGGCCGGGTCCGGCTCGATCGGTGGGACGTCGCCGTCTTCAAGCTCCCGGAGAAGCCGGAGGTCCGTTACATCAAGCGGCTGGTGGGCATGCCCGACGAGGTGCTGCGAATCCAGGGGGGAGACGTCTGGGTCAAGCCGCAGGACGACTCGGCCGATTTCGAGCGGGCGCTACGCCCCCTGGAGCATCAGCAAGCGATGCAGATGATGGTCTACGACGATCGACATCGCGCCGCATCGCTGGGAGGCGAGTCAACCTATGCTCGATGGTCCGCCGAGGGGCTGCGCGACTGGACGGAACCCGAGCCGGGTACCTTCGTCCCCGATCCTACCTCGCCCGACTGGTCCGAGGTGAGATACCGGCACATCGTCCCCAGCCCCGAGGACGGGAGATCGTTCCGGCCCGGGCATCAGCCGGAGAGCCCCGTCCGGAAGACGCTGATCACGGATTACCTCTCTTACAACACCGACCTCACGGCCTGGGATCGCCGGGGCGGGTGGGACGTCCGATTGACGTCCTCGAAGCACGACGGGAGGGACATCTCGACCGAAGATGAGTACCTGATCGTCGTGGCTGCCGTCGATCGCGTGCTCCACTTCCGCATGTTCGACGGCGATGCCAGAAAGATCGTCGACATCGACGAGAAGCACCTGACCGAAAAAGCCAGGAAGATCGACCAGCTCAGGGATCAGATCAAGGGCCTGTGGCCTCCCCACGAGCTGACCGAGGCCGAGAAAGTTGGAGTCATCGAGGCGGTCAGGGCGATCCTCGGTCCCAACCATCGGGACCCGCGGCCGTCCTCGCGGTCCTGGCTCCAACCGCACTGGGTCGGCGACCTGACGGTCTCCCTCAAGCTGACCGTTCGCGAGCCCGCCGGCCGATTGCGACTGGAATTGATCAAGGGCGGAGTGTCCAATCGATGCGAGATCGACCTCGTCTCCGGAGAGGCGCGGCTGTTCCACGGGGACGACGCGCTGGGGACCTCCGCGACGACTCGGGTCGCCGGCCCGGGGACCTACGACTTGACCCTCGCCAACGTCGATGGCCGGTTGACGCTCTGGGTCGATCGCGACCTCCCGTTCGGCGAAGGCCGTTCCTATCCGACCAGCCTCGAACCCGACTTGCCGACGCAGGACGACCTCGAGCCCGCCCGGATCGCCTCGCGGAACGCCGAGATCGCGATCGGCGACCTGATCCTCAAGCGAGACATCTACTACACCCTGGACCCCTCCGAGCCCGACTTCGCCAACCTCGGCGAGGCGGCACGGTCCGAGCCCTCGGCGTTGTTCGAATTGTTGTCGGATCCCGAACGATTCGCCATGTTGTCGCATCGCGCCCTCGGGATTTCCGGATCGCACCGGGGCATTACCTGATGCTGGGGGACAACAGCCCCTGGAGCAGCGACGCGAGGGCCTGGGGCCAGCTCGACCAGATCGATCCCGCCCGCCCGGATCGCGGGTGGGACGCCTCGGGGCGGGCCAGTTGGGAGGTCCCCGAGACCTTGCTGATCGGCAAGGCGTTCTGCGTCTACTGGCCGCACCTCAAGCCCGTCTGGCCCAACTGGCGATTCGGTGCCGACTTTCGCTTCCCCTTGATCCCCTACCTCCAGCGGATGCGATGGATCCGATGAAGACTTGGGCGTCCGACGATCGACCGACCGGGCGCGGGCGAGACGCGGCGAGGCGGGGGATTGACTCGCCAGAAGATCGCTTTAGACTTAACGTTACGAATGGCGACTCTCCACAGCCGGGCGTGCGATCCCCGTCCCGGGTCGAGGCATGCGACGGCGACGGTCCCCGGCAGATTTCCCGAACCTTTGGCCGTGGCGGTACGTATGATGGTTAAGGCCATTGGATCTGATTCGGCGGAAGACCTCGGCCAGCTCTCCGACGAGACGTTGATGAGCCGTTATCGCGAGGAGGGCCACGCCGATGTCTTCACCGAGCTCGTCCATCGGTATGAACGCGAGTTGTACCGGTACCTGGCCCGCTACCTGGGCGATCCCAGCCTGGCGGAAGACGTGTTCCAGAACACGTTCCTCCAGGTCCATCTGAAGCGCGGATTGTTCGAGGATGGCCGCCCGTTCCGACCCTGGCTGTATGCCATCGCGACCCACCAGGCCGTCGACTCCCTGCGGAAAGTCGGCCGGCATCCCACGGTGAGCCTCGATCAGCGGGTCGGCGGCGGTCGCGAGTCGGATGCCGGGAACCTGATCGATCTCCTCGTGGGCGAATCCACCGGACCCCTGGCCGAGCTACAGGAAGCCGAACGGCAGCAGTGGGTCCGCGAGAGTATCGCTCGCTTACCAGACGCACTCCGCCAGACCTTGATCCTGGCCTATCACCAGGACTTGAAGTATCGCGAGATCGCCGAGATCCTGAAGATCCCGGTGGGGACCGTGAAGTCACGCTTGCATGCCGCGCTCGAGAAGCTCCAGCAGATGGCGCGGTCGGCCAAGCGTATCGGGGAAGAGTGACGCCATGAAAGCCGATGAGATGATCGATTTCGTGCTGGGCCAGGTGGACGGCGCCGACCGCGATCGGCTCGAGCAATCGCTCCGTGGCGGCGGCGAGCCGTCGGACCGGATCGAACGACTCCGGCAGTCCATGAACCGCCTGCTCGACGACGGAACCCCCTTCGAGCATCCGCCCGACCTGGCGCAGCGGACCGTGGCGTTCGTCGCCCGCAACCGGCGTCGGCCCCTGTCGATCATGGACTATGCACCGGTCCGGGTGCCGTTCCGTTGGGCCGATTTCGCCGTGGCCGCGAGCATCTTCCTGGCCGGCGTCGCCACCCTCTTGCCGGCGATCCAGCGCTCCGCGAGCGGATGAACCAGGCCGGATGCCTCTTCAACCTCCAGCAGCTCGGCAACAGCCTGGGCCAGTACGAATCGTTGCACCCGATCCTGCCCTATCCCCCGTCGAACCGGGATGATGCCCCGGCGGGGTCGTTCGCGACGATCCTCCACGAGGCGGGCGTGCTCGACAACGCGTCGCTCCTGGACTGCCCCTGCAACGGCAAGCACCTCCACGGGTCCAACGCCGAGCTGGTGAGCTTCGACCAGAGCGAGCACATCCGTCGGAACGACCCGGCGCGGTACCAGCATATGATGTGCTGGGACTATGCCTATAACGTTGGATATCTCCATCCGTCGGGCCGGCCCGGGCCGCTCGAGGTGATCCATTCCTCGCGTATCCCCGTGATCGCCGACCAGCCCAGCCACGAGAATTTCACGACCATCAAGGACGGCAACAGCCCGAACCACGGGGGCCGTGGTCAGAACGTGCTCTTCGGCGACGGCAGCGTCCATTGGTTCCGCACCCGCAACGGCGGGCCCCACGACCCCGACATCTTCCTCAACAACAACCACCAGCCCAGGCCGGGCGTCCACGTGCAAGACGCCGTCCTGGTCCCGGCCAAGATGCCCTTCCACGGCGGCCAGTGAGGCAAGGCTACTCGCCGGATGACGATCGCCGCCTGAGGCGATCGCAGATCATCAGGGCGAGTAGCGTCTTGGCATCCTCGATCCGGCCGTCTTCCGACATGGCCATGGCCTCTTCCCACGGGACGACGACGGGCTGGAGCTCCTCGTCGGGCTGATGATCGACGGGCCCCGCCTTCAGATCCTCGCACAGATAAAGATACATCCTCTCATTTATCACACCCGGGCTGACGTACCAGTCCCGGATCCGACGGATTCGCCCGGCGTGATATCCCGTCTCCTCCACCAGTTCCCGCGCCGCGGTCTGGTCGGGTAATTCGTCGGGGTCGATCGTGCCGGCGGGCACTTCCAGCAGCGTCCGATCGATCGCATAACGTCGATTCCGGACCAGGCAGACGTGATGCTCGTCGACCATCGGCACCAGGGCCACGGCCCCCCGATGGAGCACGACTTCCCGCTCGGCGACCGTGCCGTCGCGGAGCCCGACCTGCTGCAAGGCCAGGTCGATCTTCAAGCCCCGAAAAATGATGCGGCGAGACATTTCAGGATCAGCCATGGTTATGCGCGTGAGCCTTTCTTTCGTCGGGTCGCGCCGAACGCTATCCGCCGGGATTGCCTTGGAGGACCACCGGCCCACGATGATGGTCGCGGATGGTCAGGACGGGGCAGGGGGCCTCGCGGAGGATCCGCTCGGCGACCGAGCCCAGCAGGACATGGCTCAGGCCGGTCCGGCCGTGGGTGGCGATGACGATCAGGTCGATGTGGTGGTCGGCGGCATACGAGACCATGGACTCGACCGGGCTACCCCATCGCACCTGGGTGACGACCGATCGCGGCGTGCCCCAGGCGGGATCGAGCAGGCGGCCGAGCGACTCGAGGGCCCGGTCTTCGCTCTCCTTGTAGTATTCCGGCGGCAGGACGGGCATCAGGAGCGGGTCGGGCCCGGCGGGGAGAACCTCGGAGAGGATGTGGACCAGGTGCAACTCCGCGCCCAGCCGCGCGGCGAGCCCGCACGCATAGCGGACGGACTCCTCCGAATGGGCGCTGAAGTCGGCCGGGGCCAGGATAGTACGGATCTCGATCACGTCGGGTCGCCCGGTGAGCGCTCCTCGCGGACCAGGGTCTGGAAGCGCCGACGCAGCTCTCGGGTGATCGGCCCCGGTTGGCCCGAGCCGATCACGCGGCCGTCGCACTCGATCACCGGGATCAACTCGGCGGCGGTGCCGGTCAGGAAGCACTCCTGGGCCTTGAAGACGTCGAGTCGATCCATCGTCCGCTCGATCACCGCGTATCCGGCCGCCCGAGCCAGCTCGATGACCGCCTCGCGAGTGATCCCCTCGAGGATGCCCGAATCCACACTGGGCGTGTGGATCTGGCCGTGCTGGATCACGAAGATGTTGTCGCCGGTGCACTCGGCCAGCTCGCCCTTGTGGTTGAGCATCAGCGCTTCCAGGCAGCCGGCCTGTGTGCCCTCGATCTTGGCCAGGATGTTGTTGAGGTAGTTCAGCGACTTGATCCGCGGATTGACCGCATTCGGATGATTGCGCGTCGTCCCGGCGGTGATGATCTTCAGGCCGTGGTCGTAGAGCTCCTCGGGGTAGAGGCTGATATGATCGGTGATGATGATGACCTGGGGATCCGTCGTCTTGCGAGGGTCCAGGCCGAGGCTGCCGGCGCCCCGCGTGACCACGACGCGGATGTAGGCGTCGATCAGCTTGTTGTACGCGAGGGTCTCGCGGATGGCATTGACCATCTCCTCGCGGCCCATCGGGATCTGGAGGTGGATCCCCTGGGCGGATTCATAGAGCCGGTCGACGTGCTGCTGGAGTCGGAAGACGCGGCCCGAGTAGGCGCGGATGCCCTCGAAGACGCCGTCGCCGTAGAGCAGCCCGTGATCGAAGACGCTGATCTTGGCGTCCGACTTCTCGTACAGCTTGCCACTGATATAGACCTTGGGGCCCATCGTCCCGATACTCCGGCTGTGATTTGGCGATCGCCAGGCCGACGCGAGCCCCTTGTCGATGTCCGTCGGCCTTCATGCCAGGGCGGTCAACCATTCCTCGATCCGCCCTTCGGCGAGCCGAACGACCCGGTCGGCCTGCGAGGCGATGTGCGGATCATGCGTCACCAAGATCATAGTGAGCCCGCGCTCTCGGTTCAAGTCTCGCAGCAGTTCGAGGACCCCGTGGCCGCTGCCGGCGTCGAGGTTGCCGGTCGGCTCGTCGGCCAGGAGCACCGCCGGCCGGGCGGCCAGCGCCCTCGCGATCGCCGCCCGCTGCATCTCGCCGCCGGACAGCTCCGACGGAAGGTGGTCGAGCCGGTGCCCCAGCCCGACGCGCTCCAGTAGCTCCTCCGCCTGGCGACGCATCTGCCGGCGCTCCTTCCAGTAAGACCAGACGCCCCGGCCGATCCACTGCGGCATCTGGACGTTCTCCAGCGCCGAGAGCTCCGGGAGCAGGTGGTAGAACTGGAAGATGAAGCCGAACGTGCGATTCCGCAGGGCATCGCGATGCCGGTCGGGACGATCGTCGATCCGCTCCCCCTCGAGCCGGACCTCGCCGGCATCGGGGCCATCGAGCAGCCCGAGGAGGTGCAGCAGCGTGCTCTTGCCCGAACCGCTGGCGCCGACGATCGCGAGCATCTCGCCGTGCTCGACCTCGATATCGACCCCGCGCAGCACCGGGACCTCGTTGCGACCCTTCCAGTAGCTCTTCACCAGGCCGGTTGCGGAGAGGTGGCCGGTCGTCATCATCGTCTTCACCTTCACCTTCCGTGGATACTGAGGACTCGATCCGACACGCGAGGGAATCCTACTTCATTCGAATCGCAACGCCTTGACCGGATGGAGCCGGGCGGCCCGCTCGGCCGGCCAGATGCTGGCCCCGACGGCGATAAGCAGGGCACCGGCCACGATCCAGCCGACGGTGAACGGCTCGACGATGGTCGGGATCCTGTCGAAGTAGTAGATCGAGTCGTCGAACACCTTGTGGCCGGTCATCCGACTCAGGAGCCCTTCGATCTCGTTGATATAGCGGACGAACAGCAGCCCGCCGGCCATCCCGACCCCGCTGCCGACGGCCCCCAGGAGCAATCCGTAGCCGAGGAAGATGCTCCGAATACCGGAGGTCGAAGCCCCGAGCGCCTTCATGATCCCGATGTCGCGCGTCTTTTCCACGACGATCATCGAGAAGATCGCCAGGATCCCGAAGCCGGCCACGGCGATGATGAAGAACAGCAGGATGTTGAGGATGCTCTGCTCGATGGCGACGGCCCCGAGCAACGGCCCTTGCTTCTGCTCCCAGGTCCAGACGCGGTAGAACATCGGCCGCATCTTGTCCATGGCGAGCTGGAGGTCTTCCGACATCTGGTCGATGTCCACGCCCGGCTTGACCTTGATCTGGATCTGGTTGACGTTACCGATGCCCCGCGAGTGATCGAACAGGAGCCGGCTCTTCTGCAAGGCCTCGAGCGGCACATAGACATGGGTCGAGTCGTACTCGCTCATCCCACTCTTGAAATAGCCGACGGTGGTATACGTATCGAAGCCCGCCTCGGACCGCGTCTCGCCGAACCGGGGGAAGAGCAGGCCGATCTTCGTGCCGGGGGGGACGAGGAACTGGTCGTCGCGTCCCTTCTGATGGTGGGTCGCCAAGGCGTAGCCGATGATCGTGCCGGAATCGGGCGCCTGCTGGGCCATCTGCTTCTTGAGCTCAGCCTCGAAGATATCGGTGAACTCGTCCTTGGGCTCGTCCTTGACCTCCTCCAGCAGCTCGCCGGCCGGGGTGCGCCGCTTGTACTTCTCCGGGACATCGAAGGAGGGCGGGATCGGCTTCCCCTCGCGGTCAACGAGGAACTCGCCGAAATCGCCGGTCTTGGCTCGATCCTTCGGGTGGACGCCGATGATCTGCACCGGTCGGGTCCAGGTCTCGCCGCCGAAGCGGAAGTTGAGGATTCCAGGGCACTCCATGGTCGGGGCCATGGCCTCGACCTCGACGCCGGCGACGTCCTTGATCCGCGCCATGACCTCCTGCCAGTTGTCGAATCCGTTGAGCGTGTACGACTCGACCAGGACGTCGGCGTTGACCCCGTGGAGCCGGTCGCGCATCTTCTCGGCGAAGCCAGCCATCACGGAATTGACCACGATCATGGTCGCCACGCCGAGCATCACGCTGACGATGCTGGCCAGCGCAATGTATCGCGTCTTGAGATATCGCCAGCAGAGCACGTATTTGAACACGTCGACGGCTCCTTCCGTGTAGGGTGCTCTCCGAGCACCGGTTCGACCCGACTGTACCGGTGCTCGGAGAGCACCCTACGATTTCTGCCCCTCGGGGCGCATCAATGGGAAGAGGATCACGTCACGGATGCTAGTCCGGTTCAGCAGGACCATGCAGAGCCGGTCGATGCCGATGCCCAGCCCTCCGGCCGGCGGCATGGCGTGCTTGAGGGCCCGGACGAAGTCGTCATCCATCTTGGCCATCGACTCTTCCGCCGGCAGGCCCGCGAGCTGGCTCCGGAACAGCTCTTCCTGGAGGAGCGGGTCCGTGAGCTCGGTGTAGGCGTTGGCCAGCTCGACGCCCTGGATGTAGAGCTCGAACCGTTCGGCGACGGCGGGATTCGACGCCTTGCGCTTGGTCAGCGGACAGATTGCGGCGGGGTAGTCAATCACGAAGACCGGGCCGGTGAGTCGATCCTCGACGACCGCTTCGAACAGTTCGCTGATGATCACGTCCGGGTCCTTCCCGGCGGTCGACACCCCGGCCGCCTCGGCGCGGGCCTTGACCGCCGCGGGATCGCCCGGATCGATCCCGGCGTGCTCGGCCAGCAGTTCGGCGTAGGTCCGCCGCGGCCAGGGGGGCGTGAAATCGACGGTCGTCTCGCCCCAAGGACGCTCGTGGCCGCCGCCCAGCGTCTCGATCGCGCCGCAGATCAGCGCCTCGGTCAGGTCCATCATGGCGTGGTAATCGCCATAGGCCTGATACGCCTCGAACATGGTGAATTCGGGATTATGGCGCGTGCTGAGCCCCTCGTTGCGATAGACCCGCCCGATCTCGAAGACCCGTTCCATGCCGCCGACCAGCAGCCGCTTCAGGTAGAGCTCGGGCGCGATCCGCAGGAACAGGTCGATGTCGAGCGCATTGTGATGGGTGACGAACGGCCGCGCCGCGGCGCCACCGGCGATCGACTGCATCGTGGGCGTCTCGACCTCGACGAAGCCCTTTTCCGCCATAGTCTTCCGGAACGAGGCGATCACCTTCGACCGGCCGAGGAAGACGGCCAGCGATTCGGGGTTGCTGAACAGGTCGACGTAACGCTGGCGGTAGCGCTGTTCCAGGTCGGTCAGCCCGTGCCACTTCTCGGGAGGCGGAAGGAGGCTCTTGGACAGGAAGGTGAGCGTCTCGGCGAAGACGGTCAGCTCGCCGGTCTTGGTGTAGCCCAGCCGGCCGTCGACGCCGATCAGGTCTGCGAGGTCCAGCAACTCGGTGAGCTTCCAGCCCAGCTCACCGACCTGCTTCTGGCCGATGAAGATCTGGATCCGCCCGGACCAGTCGCGCAGCTCGAGGAAGATGACCTTGCCTTGCCCGCGACGGAGCATGATCCGGCCGGCGACGCGGACCATCGGGCCGGGCTGGTCGTTGCCGGGCTCGTTCGGCGGTGCCGACGCGCGGATGTCGCCGATCGCCTGGTGGCCATCGAACCGATGTCCCCATGGATCGAGGCCGAGCCCCGCGATCCGGCGGAGCTTCTCCAGGCGTACCTCTTCCAGGCTCTCGTGCGACTCGTCCGCCATCGTTCCCCTTACTGCTTCACGACGCATAAATTCGGGCTAGTTCCGGCCGAATTGTAATGACTCGGCTACCCGGGTCAATCGCAAGTCGCGACATCCGCAAGTCGCGACATCCACCCCTCGAGATGACACACCATCCCGGCACGAGGATCGCGCCTCGCCGGTCGATCGAGTCAGTCGAGGAAGCGTGCTCGCTCTTCGGGCGAAGGGAGGCGACAGGTCTCGCGCTTGCCGAACCATCGATAGCGATTCCTTGCGAGCACTCGGTAGACCGGATTCCGGATCGCTCGCGGGACGAATCGGGCGAGGCTCAACAACCACCAGGCTCCGCCGAGGCGTCGGTAGACTTCGAGAGAGGCGTCCGACTGGTCGTGGATCCCCGACTCATCGACATAGACCATCGACCACGTCGTCGGGTCATCGGAGAGTGGCGGGAGGAGCTTGCTTGCGGTCTCTCCGCGGAGTGGGGCGAACAGGAACTGTTGTCGTCGATCGACGCGTAACATGAAATTGACGAAGCCGTTGCACATGACGCACACGTCATCGAAGAAGATGACGGGCTTCGCGAGTCCGGCCGCTGACAGGGCATTGCGCTCCAGGACTTCTTGCATCGCTGACCGTCCCTCATTCTCGCGGGGCCGACTCGGCGAGGAGCCTCGTGAGGTGCTCCTTCCAGATGGCGGCCAGAGTGTGCGTGCCGTGCCCCCGCGTCTGGCTGCTGCGCGGGACAACGATCGCCTTGCCGCGCGGCACGCGACGGATCTCCTTCTCCAGTATACCCAGTTCGGGCGGATTGATCAGGTCGTCCTCGAAGTTGATGGCGAGGAGAGGCGCCTTGATCCGCTCGAGGCCCGGACCGGGGTCGTAATCCGTCGAGCTCTCGACCGCATAGAGCACGTCATTGGCGTCCATCGTCCGCATCGCACGCGTCACGTAGTCGTCGAGGACTCGGTCGGCATCCGCGCGGGTGGGTGCGTCCTTCTGTCGCTCGATCGGGTTGTTCGCCATGAAGAAGAGCATCTCGGCGGCCGTCCTGAGGCTCGGAGGCGGGCTGCGATAGCTGCCTTGATCCCAGGCCGGGTCGTTGCGGATGGCATCGATGATGATCCGCCGCCAGGCGCGGTTCCGTCCCGAGATCTGCGTGGGCAGCGACGCCAGCGGCATGAGGGCGTCCATGAACTCCGGGTGCATCTCGCCCCAGAGCCAGGTGTGCATGCCACCCATCGACGTCCCGATCACCAGGCGCAGGTGATTGACCTTCAGTCCCTCGGTGAGCAGCCGGTACTGGGCCGCGATCATGTCTCGGTAGCCATATCGGGGGAACCGGACGTGCAGTCCATCGCTCGGCTTGCCCGAGCCGCCATGGCCGATACCATCGGGCAGGATCAGGTAGTAGCGGGAGGTGTCGAGGGGTTGTCCCTTGCCGAAGAGCTCGCCCGCGAACTCGGGCCGGAGGAAGCTGGCCCCGCTGCCGGTCGTCCCGTGCAGGATGAGGACGGCGTTGGTGACCTTCCCGCCCTCGCCGCGCTTCGGAGTTCCCACGGTGCGGAAATGGATGCGGAGTTCGGGCAGCGACTCGCCCGACTCGAATCGGAGGTCGCGGATCTTGTAATCCGCCGAGACCGGCTGGGGAAACTCGGCGGCGGTGAGTGCCGGCACGAGGGCCAGTAATACCACCCACGATAACCGCCGCAGCATCTTTTCGAAGTCTCCGCGAGACGGCGCTTTCCGGATCCAATAGGATGGCTTGGATATCATAGTCAGGCCTGGCGCCTCTTCACCTCACACCCGCGAGGATTCTCTCGCGGTGTCCGTCGCTTTCGCGGATGCTCGAGCCACTGCCCGATCGACCAGATCCTTGATCTCGGCGACCACGACGGGTCGCTCGTCCTCCGGGAGGCTCGACAGATCGACGTAGAAAACGCGGCCTGCTTCAACAGCCATCCGGACATGTGAGAGTCGGACACCAGCGGACACGGGAATTCCATCCTCTGCTTCCGCGGCGGCACGGAAGCGGTCTTCGGAGGAGGTATGGGTCATTGGGATTCTCCGATAGCAACCAGCCACTCGATCGCTTGCTGACCGGTAAACTCGAAATAGGTAAGGTCAAAATACTGCCGATCTTGACCTAACTCTGTCATGCGACATCGAGATCGATAGAAAGCCTCAGCCTGGGGGAGCGAATGCAGCCCGACTCGACCTTCGTATCCGGCATCCAAGCTGATGTGTAAGGCCTCTGCAACCAGGACGGTTCCGATGCCCACGAATCGAGGCGGAGCCATCGGAAGTCTGAGATTCCACGGTGCCGATTCGAGATAGTCGACATAAACGAGGGGCTCGCCCGAAAGCCAGGAGCGTTGTGGGGACTGAAGTCACGCCATGATCCCCTGAAGTTCCCCCTCGTATTCGACGGCCACCAGCGCATGGCGTCCTGCTTCTACACTATGGATCTTGTTTCGCCAATCCCAATGTGAATGCTCAACCGAGGCCAATCCCTTCGCTAATCCCTGGCTTGCCACCTCATCGCGGGCTCGAGCCCACTGTGATTCGACGTCCTCCAGCATAGCGGACGGGTAGTCACGGTAGACATCCGCCTCAACGAGCCTTCGATCGGGGTCGCGGGCGTCGATGAGGCGGACAGTCCGGCGGGACGATGGGCTGGCCATTCAGCGACTCCAGGGGTAGCTCGGCTCCCGCTCGCGAATGATTCGGGTTGGTTGGATTTCTCGAAGCTCACGCCACCAGGGTCGGCAAGACATAAGGCCCCTTGGGGATGACCGCGACCTGCGCCGATGGGCCGTACTCCGCCAGGGAATCGGCCAGTGCCGACTCCACGCTCGATGCCGGCTCGACGAAGCAGGAGGCGAGGACGTCGGCGGGCACTCCGTCCGAGACGATCTTGACGCGTGCCTTGCGCCGGACCTTCGCGAGCTCCTCGACCTGCCACTGGTCCATCACGAAGTAATCCTTGCCGAGGATCCGCTCCATGAAGATGTCGAGCGTGTCGTGGTCGCGCAGGGCGGACACGAATTCGGGACTGCCGAGGCCCTCGCTCAGGCTGGCGGCCAGGATGATCGTGCCACCCTGTTTGACGATCGGCAGGCAACCGGTCAAACCCTTCACCGCCTGGTAGAACGTCGTATCCAGGGGATATCCCGCGGAGCTGGTCACCACGATATCGAACTCGTGAGCGACTCGCGCGCGACAGATGCCGTCCATGAACCGGGCACCGGCGAGGAAGGCTTGCTCCATGTCGCCGGCCACGACTGATGTGACCTGTCGACGGCTATCGAGCGTGACATTGACGATGAAGTCGCAGCCGGCCATCCGGGCGATCGCGGTGTTCTCCTCGTGGACCGGGTTGCCGTCGAGGATGCCGCAATCGGCGTTGGGGTGTTCCAGCAGCTCGGGACCGTGCCATCGTTTGACCGTCTCGAGCGCGGCGACCCCCGGGCAGATCAGCTTGCGGCCTCCCGAGTAGCCGGCCATCAGGTGTGGCTCGATCAATCCCGTGGCGATCTTCAGGTCGGCCCTGACATATCGAGTGTCGATCCAGCCGGGGATGCCGCGGGACGTCGTGCCGACGAGCGTGTGCTCCTCGAGCCGGGTGCCGTAATGATCCTCGACCGGATAGCCGGCCATGATCTCGGCGCCGAGCATCTCTTCCTTCTCGGCGGGCGTACTCGGCCGGTGCAGGCCGGTGGCGACCAGGATCAGGGTCCGCTCGCGAGGGATCCCGGCCTCTTCCAGGACCCTGAGCATCGGCCGGAGGATCGTCCGGTTGGGGACCGGTCGGGTGATGTCGCAGATCAGGATGCAGGCATCTTTGCGACCCTGGGCGATCTGTCGCAGGGCAGGGGTGCCGATCGGCTGCTGGAGCGCCGTGGCGACGTCGCGCTCGGGATCCTCCAAGGCGGGCACATCGCGGATCGCCAGCGGGCCGACGACCCGATCCGAGGGCAGCTCGACGGTCAATCCGGTCCGGCCATAATCCAGCGTCAGTTTCATGGACTCCCTCGCGGCTTACCGGTCGTGATTGGTTGGACCATCGCGGTGGCGATAGTGGTCCGGGCTGGCGCAACAAATGCAGGTGAGGTCGAGGATTCGGCCCCGCATCCTTGAGCGTACCATGTTCGCGAGGTATTGTCCCAGGGTGTCCTCGGCTTCCGGATCCCGGGTCCCGAGGATCGAATTCGTTCCCGCAAGGACCGCGGTTTGTGACACGATCACCGAGGAGAAACATCCGATGATTCGTCCGAGTTCCAGTCGTCGTGAATTCCTCACGACCACCGCCGCCGGCCTCGCCGCCTCCTCGATCGTCGGGACGGCCGAGGCCCAGCAGGCCCAGCAGCGGGTGAATGCCGGAGGGATCCCCTTGCGACCGCTGGGTAAGACCGGCGAGATGGTCAGCCTCCTCTGCCTGGGCGGCCACTCCAGCACCAACCCCCCGAAACTCTCCGAGGCCCAGAGCCTCCGGCTGATCCAGCGGGCCGTCGATGAGGGGATCACCTTCATGGATAACGCCTGGGACTACCACATGGGCGGCGCCGAGGACTGGATGGGCAAGGCCCTCGCGCAGGGAGGCCGACGCGACAAGGTCTTCCTCATGACGAAGGCCTGCGGCCGGACCGCCAAGGAGGCGCAATCCAACCTGGAAGACAGCCTCCGACGGCTCAAGACAGATCGCATCGACCTCTGGCAATTCCACGAGATCGTCTACGACAACGACCCCGATTGGATCTTCGCCGCCGACGGCGCCCTCCAGACCGGCCTCAAAGCGTTGAAGGAGGGGAAGGTCCGTTACCTGGGCTTCACCGGGCATAAGGATCCGGTCATCCATCTGAAGATGCTGAGCATGCCGTTCGACTGGGCGACCGTCCAGATGCCGCTCAACGTGATGGACGTCCACTACCGGAGCTTCCAGAAGCAGGTACTCCCGGTCCTGCTCCAGCGCAACATCGGCGTGCTGGCGATGAAGAGCCTGGGAGGGACGGGCGTGATCGTGAACCAGGCGGGGATCGCCGTCGAGGACGCGCTCCGCTACGTCCTGTCATTACCCATCTCGACGCTCGTCTCGGGGATCGACTCGGAGAAGGTACTCGACCAGAACCTCAAGATCGTCCGCGAGTTCCGGCCGATGACCCTCGAAGAGCGTGCGGCCATCGAAGGCAAGACCCTGGCCATGGCCGGCGACGGCCGGTTCGAGCTCTTCAAGTCGTCCAAGATGTTCGACGGCCCTGTGCATCGCAAGCAGCATGGGTTCTCGACCCAGATGAGCTGAGCAACATCAAGTAGGTCAGGCTTTCCAGCCTCAGTACTTCCCAAATTTGCGGGCTATAGGGGTGGCAGGGGATGGCCAACTCAAACACTTCTCCGATAATGACTTGTGCTGAAACCCTTCATCACGGAGGCTACTATGCGCAAGTCGACCACCACCCTGACACCCGCCCAAGTCTATCGCTTCGCCATCGACTTCTGCCAGCCGCACCTCGACCTCCGCGGCAAGGGCAAGGTCACCGCCACCATCCTCCTGACCGTCCTCTTCGCCGCCGCGGCCCGCATCTCCTCGATCTCCGAGACCTGCGACCGCCTGGCCGACGGCCCCGGCCAGACCAGCTACGCCAACGCGCTGTACGCCAACCTCTTCTGCCTCGAAGAGCTCAAGCGCAAGGTCAATGCCGCCTTCCGCGCCCACCTGCCCAAGGCCATCCGCCGCCGCCGCAAGCGACCGCTCCGCATCTGCGTCAACCTCACCCTCATCCCCTATTATGGCGAACATCGTCTGGACAATCTCGAGATCTACCGCTCGGAGAAGAAGGCCGGCACCCGCTCGTTCTTCGCCTACGCCACCGCCTATGTCCTGCTCCACGGCCAGCGGTTCACCCTGGCGGTCACCCCGGTGACCCGCTCCGATCTGCTCAAGGATGTCCTCCAGGAGTTGCTGCTCCTGGTGAGCAAGGCCGGGCTGCGGCCCGGTCTGCTCCTGCTGGACCGCGGCTTCTACAACGCCAAGATCATCAACTACTTGCAGCGGGCACGCCGGCCGTTCCTGATGCCGGTGACCTGCCACGGTCGCTCCGCCGATCATCCCGAGGGCCCCAGCGGCTCGATGGTGTTCAAGCTGATGAAGAAGAGCGGTTGGTTCACCCATATGGTGGGCGACCCCAAGAAGAAGGGCCGGGCCACCGCCCGGGTGTCGATCTGCGTGAAGCGAGGTCGGACGACGGATCGGCACGGACGAAAGAAATGGCACACCTGGGTGTACGCCTACTGGGGGATCACCCCCAAGCGGGTGGACTGGGTCAAGACGACTTACCGCAAGCGGTTCGGGATCGAGACCAGTTATCGGCAGATGAATCAGTGCCGGGTCCGGACGACGACGAAGAAGTTCAACGTGCGGTTCTTCTACGTGGCGATCGGCCTGCTGCTGCGGAACCTGTGGGTGTGGCTGCATCACGTGGTCCTGTCAACGCCGCGGCGGGGGTGCCGGCGGTACAACTGGGATCGGCTGCGGGTGGAGCGGATGCTGCTGTGGCTGGAGCAAGTGGCCGAAAGCTTATATGGTTTGGTTCTCACAGTCGCAACCGAAAGGGATGTCCCACAGTCGGTTGTGACGTGACACGCCGAAATCGTTCATTCGGGAAGTACTGAGCCTGACGTCCGGTCGTTGGGGCCGGCGCTATCGGGCTGGAAAGTCTGACCTACATACGACGTCAGGCTGGAAAGCCTGACCTACCTCAAGGCAAGACATGGGCCAGTTCGTAGGGTCGCAGGGCGCCGTTGCGAGGCGATGGGGCTTCGATCTGGTAGAGGTACTGGCCGGTTGCGGTGGGATACTGGCCGGTGATGCAGGCGCGGCAGAGCCGCTCGGGCGAGAGGCTGACCGAGCGGGCGATCGCCTCGACGGGGAGGTACCGGAGGCTGTCGGCGCCGAGCACCCGGGCCATCTCCTGCTGGGCCGCGGCCGAGACCCCGTTGCCGGGCAGGTCGATGAAGGACGTGGCAAACAGCTCGTCCTTACGCGACATGTCGATCCCGTAATAGCACGGGGCGATGATCGGCGGGCAGGCCACGCGGAGGTGGATCTCGCGTGCACCGCCTCGGTCGCGGATCTCGTGCACGAGCGCACGCATCGTCGTCAACCGGACGATGCTGTCCTCGACCAGGAGGACGCGCTTGCCGGCCAGGACTTCCGGCAGGGGGGTGTACTTGAGCCGGGCCTTGGCGGCGCGGTCGGCGGTCCCTTCGATGAAGGTGCGGCCGACGTATCGATTGCGCATCAAGCCTTCGACCGACGGGACGCCCAGGGCGAACGCCATGGCGTCGGCCGCGGCCTTGGCCGTGTCGGGGACCGGGACGACGATCGTGTCGGCATCGCGCGGGACGTCCTCCAGTCGCGCCAGCTCCTTGCCGAGGGCGGCGCGGCTGAGATAGACCGAGCGGTCATCCAGCGTGCTGGCGACGTTCGCGAAGTAGATCCATTCGAAGAAGCAATGCGCCTGCCGCGGCGACGGGGCGAACCGCTCGATGCGCACGCCCTTGGAATTGGCCACGGCGAGCGTCCCCGGCTCGAGCGACCGGATCTTCCGGAAGCCGAGGTTGGCCAGCGGGACGCTCTCGCTGGCCGCGGCGAACAGGGGGCCGTGTTCCGCGATCGAGAGCGGCCGGAATCCCAGCGGGTCGCGCACCACGACCAGCTCTCCATGCGCGGTGAGCAGGACGATGTTATAGGCGCCGTCGAACCGTTCCGCGATCCGGCCGAACACGCCCACCCAGTCGGGCTCCTGGTCCTCGGCCTGGAGCTCGTAGGCCAGCGAGTGCATGATGATCTCGGTGTCCGTATCGCGCTTGAGGTGATAGTCGCCCTTCGAGAGGAGTTCTTCCTTGAGCTCGAGGTAGTTGGCGAGCTGGCCGTTGAACGCGAAGGCGAACCACTTGGCCTTGCGGCCGTGATCTCGCTCGAAGGGCTGGGCATCGGAGCGGTCGTTGCCGCCGCAGGTGGCGTATCGGACGTGGCCGATCGCGGCGGGGCCGTCCACGCCCTTCATGATCGCCTCGAACTCGTCGCGGTGATTCAGGCGGAACGCCTCGGCGACGGTCCCGACCTCTTTGTGCGTCTTCAGGAGGGCATTGCGGTCCGGGCGATAGCTGGACATCCCCGCCGCGAGTTGACCTCGGTTCTGCATGTCGAGCAACATCCGGGGGATCAATCGTGCGACGCTGTCGATCCCGCCCGGAGGCGGGGTCAGTGAGGACGCCGGCCGATCCATGGCGTGGTAAACGGCCGCCACGCCACATTCATGGAAAAGCTCGCCCATATGTTCCGCCTACCCCCTGGAGCAAGCCCCGGGATTTCTCCGGGACCGAGGTGGAGAGGAGACCGGCCGGGCGTCCGCCGACTTTCCCTAGGCCAGCCACGAGTAAGTATTATAATGTCGGGAAGGCATACCGACAATCTTCACAGTAGGTACTTGACGAACATCGGTTTCGCCGGAGGATTCCCGGCGACCGGACGGACGCCGGCCATTGCGTCCCAACTCGCGTTCCGAATGGGTTTTAAGTTGAGTTCTCCCGATGATCTGCCGATGCCCACGCCGACCGGGCCCGACGAGCCTTCGCGGGGCTCGCTCGAGGGCGTGACGACGCAACCGCGAAGGGACCTGGTCCGCGATGACGTCGTGCTCTCGGCGAGGACATGGGTCGTCAAGGTCGGTACGAGCGTCCTGACGGGCCCCGATGGGACGCTCGACCCGGCCCGGATCGGCCATCTGGCCGAGCAGATCTGCGCCGTGATGGACCGGGGATGCAAGGTCGCGCTGGTCAGCTCGGGGGCCGTCGGCGCGGGCATGGGCCAGCTCGGCTGGAAGCGACGGCCCGACAACCTGCCCCAGCTCCAGGCGGCCGCGGCCGTCGGCCAGTCCTACCTGATCCGTGCCTACGACGAGGGATTCCGTCGCCACGGCCGCCACGCCGCCCAGCTCCTGCTCACCCACGAGGATTTCGACAGCCGGCCGCGCTACCTCAATATGAGGAATACGCTCCATGCTCTGTTCGAATGCGATGCCGTGCCGGTGATCAATGAGAACGACACGATCAGCGTGGATGAGATCAAGTTCGGCGACAACGACCGGCTCGCGGCGATGGTCACGAACCTGCTCCAGGCGCCGCTGCTGGTCATCCTGAGCGTGGTGGACGGACTCTACCGGACCGACCCGAACGCCGCGACACCTCCCGAGGTCGTCCGGCTGGTGCCCCAGATCGACGACCTGGTCCTGGGCCTGGCCGGTTCCAGCCGCAGTTCGCTGGGCACCGGCGGAATGCAGAGCAAGCTGGCCGCGGCCCGGCTGGTGACCCAGGCCGGCGGCTCGGTCATCATCGCGTCGGGGACCCGTCCCGATCCCTTGACGCGGATCCTCGCCGGAGAGCCGGCCGGGACCCTCTTCCTCGCGCATGGCGCGACCCACCGCGCGCGAAAGCGATGGATCGGCCTGACCGCCCGCCCCCGCGGCCATTACGTCGTCGATGACGGCGCACGCCAGGCGCTCGAATCGGGATCGAAGAGCCTGCTCGCGATCGGCATCGTCGAGGTGCTCGGCGAGTTCGAGAAGGGGGACGTCGTCGGCATCCGCGACGGCCTGGGCCAGGAATTCGCGCGGGGGCTGACCAATTACGCCGCCTCCGACGCCCGACGCATCCGCGGACTCCGCACGCAACAGGCGCACGAGGCCCTCGGCGCGGCCCTCTACGACGAGGTCGTCCATCGTGATAATCTGGTATTGATCCTCTGAAGCCGGCGGTTGCGAGATCACTGGCGAAGCAGTAAGAGAGGTGAGACGATGAATGCCCAGACAATCACTGTCGATCTTCCCGACGGGCTCTATTCGCAACTCAAGCAGCGCGCCGAGCGATGGAACCGGAGCATCGAGGCGGAGATGGTGGATGTCCTCTCTGCGGCGATGCCGGGCGAGAACCGTCTTCCCCTCGATCTCGAAAACGAGCTCTCTCGCCTCAACGAGGCCGACGATGTGACCCTGAAGCAGATGGCGCGGGGCCGCCTCTCTCTCGACGAATCTCGCCAACTCGAAGAGCTGCACTCGAAGCGACAAAGTGAGGGTCTATCGGAAGTCGAGACGGAATCGCTCGCTCGGTTGGTTCATGAGTACGAGCGAGTCATAGTCATTCGAGCTCACGCGGCCGCACTCTGGAAGCAAAGAGGATATAATCCCTCCGAGTTGCTGGATATCGCATGAGTCGGGCTTATATCTCCCAGATGTTGCGAGAACGTGTCGCCTCTCAGGCCAAGTATCGATGTGGATACTGCCTGACTCGGGAAGCCATCGTCGGCATGCCGATGGAGATCGACCACCTCATTCCCGAAGCATCGGGTGGCCCGACCGAAGAGCAGAACCTATGGCTCGCCTGCTCTCCATGCAATGATGCAAAGGGGTGTCGAATGGTCGCAACCGATCCGGCCTCGGGTGAGGTCGTGCGCCTATTCAATCCGCGATATCAGGCCTGGAGCGAGCATTTCACCTGGTCAAAGAACGGTGAACTGATCCTGGGATCGACCTCGACGGGCCGAGCCACTGTACTTGCGCTCAATCTAAACCGTCCGACTGTGGTCAGGGCTCGGCAGGCATGGGTTGCCGTGGGCTGGCATCCACCTCGCGATTGAGACGGGCTCCAAGCTGCGGACAACGAAGAGTTATGCTGAATAGCCCGATTTCAACGCCTCCTGGATATACCTCTCCAGGTCGGCCGACATCAGGTCCAGCAGACCCCGTGTCTCTTCCTTCGCGGCAGGTAGCTGATCGGGGCCGTCAACCTCGGTCCGGGCGAAGAGGTAGAACTTGATCTTGGGCTCGGTGCCGGAGGGCCGCACCGCGAACCGGCATCCCGGACGCTCGGCGTGGAAGATGAGCAGGTCGCCCGTCGGCCGGGGCAGGGGCCGCTTGTCGCCCGATCGACCGAGGGGTCGGACCTCATGCTCGCAATAGTCGCAGACCTCGGCGAGGGCCAGCCCGCCCATCTCGCGAGGCGGATCATTCCGGAACGCTTCCATCAAGGCCTTGATCTTATCGAGGCCCTCGCGCCCTTCAAATGTCTTGTTGACGAGCCGTTCACCATGATGGCCGACGTCGATGAAAAGGTCGTCCAGGTACTCGAGGAGCGTCTGTTTCCGGTCCTTGACGGTCGCGGCGAGCTCGGCGAAGAGCAGGGCGGCGACGCCCGCGTCCTTGTCGCGTACGTCGGTCCCCTTGAGGTAGCCGTGCGACTCCTCGAACGCGAATAGGAAGCCGGCGGGGCCCGCCTCGTCGATCCGGCTGGCGATCCACTTGAACCCGACGAGCAGGTCGTCCTCGACGCGGACTCCCTGGCGATGGGCCAGGGCCCGCGCCATCGGGCTGGAAACCAGGGTCGTGACCAGGTAGTGATCGGGGCGGAGCCGACCGTGATACTCGGTCTCCTTCATCACGAACGCGGAGAGCAGCACGCCGATCTGGTTGCCATCGAGCGTCGTCCACTCGCCCGCGAGATCGCCGGTGGCCGGGATCCCCACACCGATGCGATCGGCGTCCGGGTCGCTCGCCAGGACGAGGTCCGCGCCCCGTCTCTTCGCCTCGACAATCGCCGCATCGAGCGTCTTGGGGTACTCGGGGTTGGCGACGTGGCCGGGCACCGTGGAGAAATCGCCGTCGGGAGTGCGCTGCGATTCCAGGACGTGGACGTCCGAGAAGCCCGCGGTCTCGAGCACGGCCGCCACCGAGGTCACGCCCACGCCATGCAGCGGCGTGTAGACGATCGATAGGTCGCGTGCGTGGCCGACCGACTCGCTCAGGACGGCGGCGATGTAGGCATCGTCCAGCTCGGGCCCGGCCCAGGCGATCGAGCCGTCGGCCAGCCCTTCCTCGAGCGGCTTCTCCGGGATCTCGCGATCGGAGGCCGCCTCGACGCACGCGATGATCCCGCGATCGTCGGGCGGGATGACCTGGCCGCCCGAGGCCGAATAGCACTTGAAGCCGTTGTCCGAGGGCGGATTGTGCGACGCCGTGATCATGATCCCGGCGTCGCAATGGAGATGCCGGACGGCGAACGAGAGCAGGGGGGTGGATCGGTAATCCTGGAAGACGACGACCCGGAATCCCGCCGCCGCGAGGACGCGCGCGCAGAGCTCGGCGAACTCGGCGGAATGGTGGCGGGTGTCGCGGGCGATGACGCAGGTCCTCGGCGCGTCCGCGCCTTTCTTCGCCGTCACGTAGTCGGCCAGGCCGCGTGCGCTCTCGGCCATCGTCCGCTCGTTCAGGACATTGGTGCCCACCGGGTACATCTTGCCGCGACGGCCTCCCGTGCCGAACTCGAGCACGGCGTAGAAGGCGTCATCGAGCTCTGACCAGCGACCCTGTTCGAGGTCTTCCAGCAGTCGGGGACGGTATCGGGCGAACGGGCGTTCCGTCAGCCATCGCCGGATATTCGCGGACGCGGATCGAGAAAGCTGGCCGGCCGATACCGCCTCACCCAAACGATCGACGGCCTCATCCGGTGTGATCATGAATCCATGGTTCCCGCCAGCAGGGTGGTTGTCGCATCGATCCCATCAGGCTAACCCCAAGACCGAGGTTGAGCAAGTCGAGGTGGCGGCCGCCGCAGGCCGAGGAGACGCCTGTTGGGGCGAGCGTCGGACGACATAACCCGTGACTTTAAAGAAAGTTTCGCCGTTCGACCGGCCCTTCCGAGCGTTGTAAAAACGTGCCTTTTGTAAGGACGACTTGACACATTGCAAAGAGTCGTTATAGACGTCGGCGGTCACGTCCCTCGGAATTGACACGCCGAGTCATCGGCTTGCAGCCCTTAATCGTGTGATTGGTGCGAGTTACGGCCCGTCCTTGCTTCTTGTCACGACTCATTTCCTCGACTGGCACATGACTTGCTTTTTGGGGAAGCGTTCGTACGAGAGTGATTGTCATTCGCAGATGATTTTTCATTAAAGTTCATACGACCCTCACGTACGGTCTCCTTCCCGGTGGACGATCAATCTCCCTCATCCCGATTCGGCGAGGGGGACTCACCCGGTGAAAGGCGCGGGCCCTCATCACGGCTGGTGGGGGTAGGAAGTCACCGGACGATTACCGATAGACAGGGAGGTCTCCATGGCTCGGTTCAAATTCCGTCGAGCGCCGCGGTTCGACAACCTGGAATCCCGTCAGTTGCTGTCCACCGCGGCGACGAGCCAGTTGCCCACCAACGACGAACAACTGATGCTCCAGTTGCTGAACCAGGCCCGCACGGATCCGGCCGCGGCCGCCCAGGAGATCTCCAAGAACATCACGCCGGACATCACGGCGACGCTGAATTACTACGGCGTCAACCTCCAATCCACGCTGAATTCGATCGCCTCGGCGACACCGCAGCCGCCGGTGGCCTGGAACGGACAGCTCGCGCAGTCCGCGACGTCGCATAGTCAGGACATGGCCACCAACGATTTCCAATCGCACACCGGCTCCGACGGCTCCTCGCCCGGCCAGCGGATCCAGGCCGCGGGTTACACCAACACGACGTTGACCGGCGAGAACGTCTATGCCTATTCGACCTCGGTCGAGGAGGCGATGGAAGCATTCCTGCTCGACTGGGGCGTCTCGGATGACGGACATCGCATGAACATCCAGCAGATGGGCGTCTCGGCCGACAATGCCTATCGGGATGTCGGCATCGGGATCGTCAACACCCCCGTGACCGGACCCTCCTCGGTCGGCCCGATGGTCGTGACCCAGGATTTCGGCGCCCAGACCAAAGAACCGTCGCAGGTCGTCGGCGTGGCCTACAACGACCCCAACAGCATCGGGTCTTATACCTCGGGCAGCGGGGTGGCCAACGTCCAGATCACCGCGGTCAACCTCGCGACCGGGGCGGTCAGCTCCACTCAGACCTGGTCCTCCGGCGGCTACGAGCTGCCGCTGGCCCCGGGCCGGTACCAGCTCATCGCCAGCCAGAACAACCAGGTGTTCAGCAGCAGCACGGTCACGGTCGCAGACGTGAATATCGAGCAGGATTTCGTCATGACCGATCCCGGGCAGGGCGGATCGCTCGCATCGGCGATCTCCGCCGCCCAGCCGCATGCCACGCCCACGCCCACCCCAGCCCCTCCGGTGCCGTCGGTGATGGCCGTTATCACCCCGGTATCGACCCGACCCCAGGCGGGCGCCGTGGACATCTCGGCGATCACCTGGACAAGCTGGAGCGCCAGCTCGAAGCCTTGAGGTAATCGGTCCGGCCGGTACACCTGACGTGCAGTTGGCCCCGATCGGGTCATCGAAGACTCCATTCCACCCCGCCCGCAGCATCGGACTGCCGGCGGGGTGGTCGCCTTTCCGGTCGTGCCCGACTCACGCATCCGAGGATTCATCACCGAGGATCGTGACCGTGATCCGACGCCGATGGGGACTGGTGCGATGCTCCCAGAGGAAGACACCCTGCCAGGTGCCGAGGTCGCATCTGCGGTCGGCGACGGGGATCATCAGCGAAGTCAGCGTCAGGATCGATCGGAGATGGGCCGACATGTCGTCGGGACCCTCGCTGTCGTGGACATAGGACGGGTCGCCGTCGGGCGCCAGGCGGGCCGCGTAACTCTCCAGGTCGCGACGCACGGTCGGGTCGGCGTTCTCGCAGACGATCAGCGAGGCGCTCGTGTGGTGGATGAAGACATGGCACAGGCCCTCGGCGACGTCCGAACGCTCCACGGCCTGCTGGATCTGTCGCGTGATCTCGTGCGTCCCGCGCCCGCGCGTGTCGATGGTCAGGCGTTCGCGATGCATGATGGCAGACCCTCGGGAACTCGACCGGCCTCTTGAACATCGGATTGTAAGCCACAACATCCCGAGCGCGGCTGACCCCGTCATCATACCGACGATCGTCAGTGCGGGAATACTCCTCAGCCCCGACGCGTGCCTTGACCTCTTGGGCCCCCGCCGAACTCGCGCCGGTCATCGACCTCGTCGCCAAATTTTAAAAATCCTTTGACAACGACGAGATGCCTGAGTAAAAAACGTGTATTAAGAGTGCCCTTGTAACTTTAGAATATCGATGTTTTGTGATTGCTCTGATGTAGAATACAAGTCCATTGAATTATCATGCATCTCGGAAAGCGATGCTGGCGGTCGCCGGAGGGCCCTCGCCCAAGATTGGCTCGAGTCTGGCGCCCCCAGGTCGTGACTTCCTGATCGGGAGCGGTCACGTTCACTTCGAACCTGAGTCCGAGCATCACAGGGCCATCAAGGTCGCTCAACAAGCCCCGCGCCGCGAAATCCCAACTCGGAGGCGATCGGCCGGAGTCGTAGGACCATCAAGATCTATGCTATGAGCACGCGCGGAGTCTCCGCGCTCGACTGGCCTTCATCGAATCGAGGAATTTGCGATGTTCTTGACGACAAAGCCCCCGAGAGGCGTTCGCCGATTGATCTGGGGAATCGCCCTGATCTCTCCCTGGTTGTGGGGTGGGAGGACCTGGGCGCAGGATCCCATCTTCGACAAGATCAAACGAATCGATCAGGATAGGCTACTCGAAGGGAAGTACCCGCTCCGAGTGGTCGTCGAGAATGGACGCCACCTGTTCTCGACCCCGTTCACCAAGGACGACGGCTACGGCGAAGGGGGCCTGATCGTCAGCGGGGTCCGTCAGCCCGGCCCTCGCGAGGCTTCGTTCCAGGACAATTTGAAGAGGCTCAAGCTCAAGCTCGGCTCCAACATCTCCGACGACGACCTCAATAAACTTCTGAATTTCTCGTTGCCTAGACTCAGCCCGGTTACTGGAGCGGCTACGTTCCCTTACTACCGGCTCAACGGGCTCGACTCCCAGAGCTGCTTCGAGTGTCACAACTCGATCGGCTCGGCGAGGCTCCCGGGCACGGTTTCCTACGCGCTGACTCGCAAGCAGAGCACCGTCGGCGGCCCGGCCGGCTCGGCCTCGAATGCCTTCATCAACCCCGACCTGCCTTACCACATCTTCGAGTTCGTCCGGAACCCGCCACATGTCTTCGGCACCGGCTACGCTCAAGAGTTGGCCGAGGAGATGTCGAACGAGTTGCTCGCCCAGAAGGTCAAGGCGATCAAGCTGGCGATCAAATCACCCGGGGTCAAGATCCCCGAACCACTCCAGGCGAAGTTGACCCAGTACGGGACCTGGTCCGTGACCTTCAACGGCAAGGCCGGTGACCCCGTTGACGTCGCGGCGGTCCTCGCCCAGATGACGAATGCGCCCGAAGCGACGTCCTTCGGCCCTTTTGTGGTCGATTATTCGCAGGTCGTCGGGGTCAGCCACGACCTGATCGTCCGGCCGTTCCAGTGGAAAGGCATCGCGTCCAACGAGCGGAATTTCGTCAAGGACGCCTGCCAGTTCCACTTCGGCATCCAGGGGCGCGAGAAGAATCCCAACTTCGGCATGCCCGACGAAGTCCACGACGGCGATCTCGATGGCCACTGTGACGAACTCTCGATCGGCGATGTCTCGGCCCTCTCGATCTTCACGCTGACGCTACGGCCGCCGACGGTCATCCTTCCCCTGGGCAACGACTTGCGAGCGTCGGCCGATCGAGGCCGGAGGATCTTCACCGGGGAATTGCTCGTCGCCAAGGCGAATTCATGCTCCTCGTGCCACACGCCGTCTCTGAATATCATCAGTTCGGTCGTCGTGGTCCGCGATCCCCGCGCATCGCTGAAACAACATGGCCCGGTCGTCTACTCCGGCAAGGGCATAGGGCTTTCCGCCCAGCGGATGTCGAGCACGCAGCTACCGACTTACCGCCGGTTCCTGGAAATCATCAAGCCAGGCGACATCCCCGCCGAGGGGACGAGCGACGAACCGACTCTCGATGCTCTCAAGAAGGCTACATACCTCTACGACAATGATGCAATGAGCCGGACAGGGCCGGGTGGTTACGCCTTCAACCTGACTGACCTCCAACCCGTCGGCCCGGATGGCAAGGATGGCCCCGAACTCTCCCCCCCTCTGTCATCATCCCTCCCTCGATTGCCCGCCAATGCTGACGGGTCGGTCGACGTCCCTCTGTTCACAGACTTCAAGCGACACAAGATGGGTACCCTGCTCAGCGAGCCCAAGGGGACCGAGTTCCAGCAACCGACCGACGTCGCGATCCCCACGCCCACCAACCCTGCCGGGGTTGCCGGGGTCGCGGAGGACGAGTTCCTGACCAGGCCGCTCTGGGGCGTAGCCGACACCGGCCCGTGGCTTCACGACGGCCGCGCCCAGTCGCTGATGGAAGCAATCATCCTGCACGACTCTCCCGGGAGCGAGGCCTCCCCCATCATCGCCGCCTTCAAGGCCCTGCCGGCGGACTCGCAGCAGGACGTCATCGAGTTCTTGAAGACCCTCCGGCTCCCCATCGACTTGCGCTACGGATTCGACGCATTCCCGTAAGCTAATCCTCAATCCATCGGCGGAGAATTCCCGGACGATTCGCATGGCTAGCTGCAACTCGGACCCTCGAAACCTGAACAAGGAGCTCCCATGTCGGTGATTCAAGTCGGACTTGTCGACACGACCGGAAAGCTGGATGCGTCGCTGGTGGAAGCCACCGCGGCGGCGCTCAACATCCAGGTCATGCGCGATCTTTCTCCCTACTGGAACGTGCAGGCCACGGTCCGATACTTGCCAGATTCCTCGATGATTCCCGTCGGGGTCTGGCCGGTTTTCCTGGTGGCGAATCTACCCCCCGGCGAGGGCGGCGTCCATCTGGACGATATGAACCAGCCTTATTCGCTCGTGATCGGGACGCCGGACAGCAGCGACTGGACGATCGATGCCAGCCACGAGACCATCGAGATGCTCGTCGATCCGAGCGGGAATCGGCTGCAAACCTCCCGGGCGATCGCGATCGTCGGCAACGATATCCAGGACGCCGACGGCGACTTCGGCTATCTGGTGGAGGCATGCGACCCGTGCGAGGCGAACGATTATGCCTACAGCATCCAGGGAATCGCTGTCTCCGACTTCATCACGCCACATTATTACGACCCCGTGGCCACCTCGGGCGTGCTCTACAGCTTCGGCGGCCATATCCAGAGGCCTCGACAGGTTCTCCCGGGAGGCTACATCTCGTTCGTCAACACCGTGACGAACCAACTCCAGCAGATCCTCTTCCTGGATGCCACGCCGGAACTTCGCACGCTGGGCTCGGCCAGCGGGTTGAGCCTACGGGCCTTCGTCGATGGGAAGACGAACGAGTTGGTCCGCAAGAGCCGCAAGCACAATCACGCTCTGTCCAGTCGATGCATCGAGCATCGCAGTCTCGCCGTGGCGGCCGCAGTGCTACGGCGGAAATCGTATCCCTTCTGAGCGATTGACCGGGATGCCAAGCGCAACGAATCAAGGGGTCGCTTCAACCACTCTCGGGCTCGCGCAACTCGGGCGCGAAGTGACATCCTTGCCCGCCGATGACCGGGGCGGCGAAGGCCGGGCCGTCATCGGCTGCGACGGTGCCACTCGTTCCCCGGGATGGTGGTGGCATCGCCCTCGGGACACTCTATCGGATCGCCGCCGATCTTGAGAAGCCCGCCATGCCCGCGATTTGGCGTCGATCGACCCTCCAGCACCCTGCTTGCCGTGGCGGTGATCGCCATCAGGGTGGCCAGACTCGAAGCCGAGATCCCTGTGCGTCGGGGATGATCGTAGTCGGGACACGGGCACAAATTCGCGCCCTTCGTCGATTCGCCGGGACGGAGAGATGGAGTGGGCATGTCCGTAACGGTGTTGGCGGCGACGAAGGGGAGGGACGACCGCAACGCGGCCGGCCTTTCCGGCATCAGGGAGCCGATCGCCGCGTCGATGGCCATCGATCGACTCGGTTCGGCTCCGGATTGGCGACCGACCTCCGATGGAGCGGGTCGCAGGGACCTGTTGGCCTCGGCCTGCCCGTCACCATCATCGGCGTCGAATCGGGTCGTGTCCGGCTGTTCGGCCTCCGGAGGTTGTTTCTCATCGAGGAGCCGTCGATCCGCCTCGTTGCGAAGGTCCTCGAAGAGCCTGGTCCACTCCGGTGACGTATCGGGCCCAGAACAGCGGGATCGCCTGTTGAGGCGCGGCCTGCGCCTGGGTCGCATCGATCTCGTCGTCCACTTCATCCAGTGGGTCGATCGCCGGCTTCATGCCCTGCCCGGCCGAGGCGCCCGAGCTGCCCGCCCCGACCTCGGCGGCCACGCCCTCGGCCGATAGCTCACTCTGGTCCTGCGTGTTGAGCGTGATCGTCAAGAGCGTGCCGACCAGGCTCAGCGACGTCTCGTTCAGCGAGACGAGCGTGACCAGGGCCTCCGTCGTCGCGCCCCCGGGCGAGCTCGCCGAGGAAAGAGAAGGTATCCCTCCGGCCGACTCTTCGAGTTGAAAACCAAGCAGTGTGGCGGATTCTTCGCCTTCGGTGCTCGCGAAGAATTCCACGCCGTCACTGTTGAAGCTGGCCAGCGCGAGCGCGGACGGATTGGGGAGTCCCGGCGAGGACAGGACGGACGAGAGGGTGAGCCCGTTCTCGCCGGCGGTGAGCAGCGAGATATTCCCGTCGCCATCATTCGCGACCACCAGGCTATCCAGGCCATTTCCCCCGAAATCCACGGCGAAGGCGGCGATGGGATCGATGCCGCCGGTCGGGATCGATTGGGTCGTGGCCACGCCGGTCCCGACTCCGGAGATCACCGTCACCGAGTTGGAGCCCGAGTTGACAGTCGCCAGGTCCTGGCCCGAACCACCCGTGAATTGACCGACGATGAGCGCACTCGGGTCGGTGCCCACCGGATAGATCGTGGGGTCGAGGTCGTCGAAGAACCCGTTGCCGAGCCCTCGGAGTAGCCGCACATCATTCGAGCCGCTGTCGGCGATCAAGAGATCGGGCGGGCCGCCACCGCCGAGGTCCTCGACGGCCGTCGCAACCGGCCCGACGCCGGCCTGGAGCAGGGGCCCTTGCACGAAAGTAAAGCTGTTGCCCACCTTGACGTTGATCAGGATGGAGACGTCGTTGGAACCCTCATTGGCGATGATCAGATCGGGCCGGCCGTCGCCGGTCAGGTCGGCGACCGTGATGCCCACCGGGTTGGTGCCCGTGAAGAAGCCGTGACCACCGTTCAGCGACGGGCCGAACGTCCCATTCCCCAGCCCTGGGTACACGAGAACGTTGTTGCTGCCGCTATCGGCGACGATCAAATCGAGGACCCCGTCGTTGTTGAGGTCCGCCAGCTTCACCGCACCCGGGGCGACCAGGCCGGTTGACGTACTCCCCAGGACGGTCGTGACACCCCCGGCGGTCTTGACGACCACCTGATCGGTCGCTTCATCGGAGAAAATGAAAGCGCCCGGCGTGTTTCCGGCCGGTCCGACGACCGCCAGCGCCACGTGTTTGTCGAGGTTCTGAACGCTCTGGAACGTCCCATTGCCGTTCCCGAATAGCACCAGGACGTCCCCGAGCGGGTTGCTGACGAGCAAGTCGGGCTTGCCGTCGCCGTTGAGATCGGCGACCGTCAGGCCATTCGGCTCGAAACCGACGTCGATCTCCGTCGGCGGGAGGAAACCTCCCCGGCCATCACTGCGCTCGATGTAGAGTCCCTCGGAGGTGAGGATGGCGAGTCCGCTCAGGCCGTCGCCGTTGAAGTTGACGGCGCGGACCACCAGTGTGTTGCCTGGCGTCGGGAATATCGATGCGTTCGAGAGGAGGCCATCCCCCAATCCCGAGAGCAAGCCGAGCGTGTCCGATCCCGGGTCCAGCATGACGAGCGAGGGGAGACCACCTGTCGTGAATGCCCCGACGGAAACGCTCGTGGTCCCCTCCAGGCTCGAGACCGGGGAGGGGTCGGCCGTCCCGGTGACGCCATACGGTCCCGGTCCGGCGTCATAGAGTACGGGAGAGGCGAAGTTTCCGCCGCCGAGATTGCGCAGGACCTCGACCTGCCCCGAAAGCCTGTTGGTCACGATGAGATCGAGCAGGCCGTCCTGATCGAGATCGCCGACGGTCATGTCGGATGCACCCAGCCCGACCGGGATGGCGATCCCGGGCAGGAACCATCCGTCGCCATCACCCTGGAAGGTCGAGATCGTCCCGTCGCCGGCATTGCGGACGATCAGGTCGGTCACGCCGTCATCGTCCAGGTCCGCCGACAGGATCTGTGCCGGCTCGGGACCGGTCCCGAGCTTGGCGACCAGGACGAACCCCGTTGAACGGAGTGCAAAGAACGAGATCGCGTTGTCAATGGCATCGACGCTGGCGATCAGGGGGCCCAGGTCGGTGTCCACGAACGCGATATCGCGCGACGGATCGTTCGGGTTGACCGTGATGGGCGCGGCGAAGCTGCCGGGCTCGCCCGGCCGCCCCGCGCGGTAGAGGATATCGCCCGCCGCATCCACCACCGAGACATCCAGGACGCCGTCGCCGCCCAGATCGGCGACCATCGGCGTGTCGCGGCTGGCGAGGTTGACCTCCGACGGGTCGGAGAAGGTGCCGTCGCCGTCGGAGAGCACCACGCGGACCTCGTCGGGGTCGGTCCGGGCGATCGCCAGGTCGGTCCGACCGTCGCCGGTGAAATAGCCGGCCACGATCGCGGTCGACGCACCGGCGCCGCCGAGCGTATAGGGCACCGGGGCCTGGAACGTGCCGTCGCCGTTGCCCAGGTAGATGGAATAGTCGTCCGTCTCCGTCCCGTTCGAATCGGCGGTGGCCAGGTCGATGTTGCCGCTGCTGGTGAAATGACCCACGACGATCGCGATGGGCAACACGGTGGAATTCCCGAGCGAGATCGTCGGAAGCGACTGGTTTGTCAGGACCGGCGTAAAGGTCCCGTCGCCATTTCCCAGGAGCACGTCCACGGAATCGCCGTTGACATAATCGGTCGTGGCCACGGCCAGGTCGTCGTGGCCGTCATCGGTGAACGGGCCGGCCACGAGCGTCATGTTTGGGATCAGCGTGAACGCCGAGTTCCCCAGCGGGATCGGCGCCAGTGATAGGAACGTGCCGCCGCCGGCGTTGAGGAACACCGTCACGTCATCGGTCCCGGTATCGGCCACGGCCAGGTCGAGATTGTCGCTGCCCGTGAACTGGCCCGCCACGATCGCATCGGGCGAGGGCGAGTCGTTCGGATTGCCATACAGGATCGGCGGCAGGACACGGAAGGTGCCATCCCCGTTGCCCATGAGGATGGTGACGCCCCCCTGGCCGTTGCTACAGTCGCGATCGGCCACGGCCAGGTCGATGATGCCGTTGCCCGTGAAGTCCCCCGCCACGATGGCATACGGCTCGCCCGCGGTCACCCCGCCCTGCGTCGGGACGTCCTGCAAGGCGTATTGAACGGCCGGTTCGAACGTGCCGTCGCCGTTGCCGAGCAGGATGGTGACCACGTCCAGATTCGAGTCGGTGACCGCCAGGTCGAGTCGGCCGTCGTCGTTGAAGTCGGCCGCCACGACCGAGGTCGCGCCGCTCCCCGCCGGCAAAGGCACGGTCGAGGACTGCTGGAAGGTGCCGTCGCCGTTGCCCGGCAGGATGGTCACGCTGTCGGAGCCCTGGTTGAGGACGGCCAGCCCGAGGTTGTTGTTGCCGGTGAAGTCGCCCGTCGCGAGGGCGGTCGCGGCGGCCCCCACGGCGTTGGCAACCGGTTCCTCGAAGGTCCCGTCTCCCTTGCCCAGGAGGACGGAGATGTCGTTGGAACCAGCATTGCCCGTGGCCAGGTCGAGCCGGCCGTCGCCGTTGAAATCGCCCGCGACCAGGGCGAGCGGTGAGGTCCCCGCCGCCATGGACAAGGCGGGCTGGAAGGTCCCGTTGCCGTTGCCCAGCAGGATGCCGACCTCGTTGTTGTTGGCGTCGGTGACGGCCAGGTCGGTGTCGCCGTCGCCGTTGAGATCGCCCGCCACGATCGCGGAGGGATTTGCTCCGACCGCGATCGACGATCCGAGCTGGAAGGTGCCGTCGCCGTCGCCTTCGAGGATATCCACCTCGCCGAGGTTCGAGTCGGTCACGGCAAGGTTGACGTTGCCCGTCCCGAAGTTGGCCGCGACGATCGATGTCGGCGTGCTCCCCGCCGGCATCGCGATCGGGGGAAGGGCGCTGAACGAGCCATTCCCGCCATTCATGAGGACGGTGACGTCTCCGGATAGGAGATCGGCGACGGCCAGATCGGTGCGGCCATTGCCCGCGAAGTCGCCCTCGGCGATCGCGACGGGGGATTGCCCGACCGCGACCGAATCCGTGAGTTGAAAGGTGCCGTCGCCGTTAGCCTGGATGATATAGACCATGTCCAGGATCGAATCGGCCACGGCCAGGTCGACGTGACCCGTGCCGAAGTCGCCCGCCACCATCGCGGAAGTCGAGCCGCCGACCGGCAACCCGAACGTCGTCGCGGGCTGGAACGTACCGTCCCCGTTGCCCATGGAGATCGATAGGCTATCGGTGGCGGCGAGGGCGACGGCCACGTCGAGGTCCTGGTCCCCATTGAACTCGCCGACAACGATCGCGGACGGGTCGCTGTACTGCGTCGGGTTGACCAAGGCCCCTGTCGGTGAAGGAGCCTGGAACGTCCCGTCGCCGAGACCCAGGTGGACGCCGTCCGGGGCCGCGATGTCGAGTATGCCGTTATTGGTGAAGTCGCCGACGGCGATGGGCGCGTAATTCCCCTCCTGAAGATCGGGGGGCAGCACCAGGGTTTGACCGGGGTCGGACGACGGCGTCAACGTGGTGGAAACATCGAAGCTTCCCGAGCCGGAGAGGCTCTGGACCTCGAGATAGTCGGTGCCCGCGGCAACATGCTGATCGATCAGAGGGTCCGTCTGGCCGAGCGACTGGCCGTCGCTCTGGACGAGGAGGTTGCCCAGGGCGTCGATTAACGATAGCCGGAGCTGGAGGCGATCGGTCTCGGCGTGGGCCTGAGCGATCAAGAGGCCGTTTGCATCCGGCTGGATCTCGTACAAACCGGCTCCTCCCGGGGCGAGACCTCCCGCCGATGAGGAACCGATGGGGATCGACACGGCGTGATTGAGCCCCCCACCCGACAGCAGGACACGCTCTTCGAGCCGCATCGTAGCCAGGGACCAGGAGCAGCGGGGTCCACGAACGGACTCGCGTCGTCTCGGGATCATCGGCGGGGAGATTCGGTTCGACCAGCGGGGGAACATCGAAGGAATTCCTCGGAGAACGGCCTTCCGCGAAGGAGCTAGACTACGAGACCGCAAATAATGGCCACAGTAACGTACCAATCCGCCGAGCACCGGACCGACGCGGACTTGAGATCGAAGAGAATGGAACACGAAATACACGAAAAATCAATTCAATTATTCGAAATACCTTATATTCATATTGGTTGTTGTAATCATTTTGTCCCTCTCCTCTTTCGTGTATTTCGTGTATTTCGTGTTCTAATCTCTCCGGTTTGAAGGCAATTCCGTGGTGTTCCCCGTCGCCGGCTCGCGGATTCGCGCAGCCAATAGGCCGTTGTTTGAGGCTTCGCGGACTGGTCGCTCACGAGCTCGTCTTCTTGTGGGTCGCGAGCAATTCGTCGAACTTGAGCCGCCGACGGATCGCCTTCAGGGCCGGGTCGGACTGGATCGTATCCCGCCAGAACGACGCGCGCTTCTCGGGTGCCTCGCGTTCGATCGCATCCCGGACCAATCGCACGGCGGTGTCCTGATACTGGGTCGTCATGAGCCTGGACACGCGGCCGTTCTCCCCGGCGTCGTTGGCCGCGACCGAGGCCGCCATGGCGTAGATCCGCGCGGCATTGTACGTGATCCGCGCACTGGTCCTGCCGAGCCGGAGCGCCTCGCGGGCATCGGCCGCGGCCGCACGGTGGTCGCCGAGTCGCACGTGGGCCGTGCCGCGACCGTTGATCGCGTCGCTGTCCGCCGGATCGAGCTTGATCGCCGCGTCGAAGTCGCCGAGTGCCAGCCGGGGCGAGTCGAGGACCAGGTACGCCCAGCCGCGATGGACCAACGACCGGCCGTCATCGGGGCGGATCTCGAGGGCTTGGCTGTAGTTGCGGATCGCCGCTCGGTAGTCGTCCTGGGCGGCATGGGCCAGGCCCCGGAGATCGTGGAGTAGCGAGGATTTCTTACCCTTCGCGAGCGCGACCTCGCACGAGCGGATGACCTCGGCGTAACGCCTCAACTTCAGCAGGACCTGGATCCGCAGGACATGAGCGTCCAGATAGTCGGCGAGGACTCCCAGGGCGCGCTCGCTCTCCGCGAGCGCCTCGTCCAGTCGTTCATCGTGATAGAGGAGTTTGCCGAGACTGGTATGGTCCTGCGCCAGGACCGGATTGTCGGGTTGCTCGTGGAGGATCGCCATCTTCAGATCGGACAGGGCGGCCTTGCGATCCTCGGGGCTGGCCTCGCCGCGAGCCTGGAGGATCTCGGCCCGACCGCGATACAGGGGTGACCAGTCCGGTTTCAAGGCGATGGCCCGCGTGAGTTGCCCGATCGCCTCGTCGGGCCTGTGTCGCTCCTGGTAGACATGCGCCATCTCGGCGTGGGCCAGGAACGGGTCCGCCTTCAATCGGATGGCCTCCTGGTAGTCGGCGGCGGCCTCGTCGAGACGGCCGCGCTGGAACCGGATGAGGCCGCGGTTGACGAGGAGCACATACTGGAGCTCATTGTCGGGCGTGCGACGGAGTCGCTCCATGGCATCGCGCAGGTCCGCCTCGGCTTCCTCGAACTCGAACGCGGCGGCCGATTTCAAGGGGACCTCCCGCCCCGGGCTGGTCTTGACCAGGCCGAGGTACTTCACGCCGAGCTGGCCGCTGGAGAAGCCGCGGAGGAGATAAAGCCAGGCGAATTCGGGGTCGGTCTGGAGACAGGCGTTCAAGCAGGATTTCGCCCCTTCGAACCGACCAGTCTGGATATAGCAGATCGCCAGCAGGCACTTGGCCCAGAAGTGGTCGGGCTTCTTGCGCAGGGCGGCCTCGAAATCCTGGATCGCCTCGGGGAGCCGATGGCGCTTGTACTGCTGTTGCCCGCTGAGGAATAGATCGAACGCTGTCTGCGGGCGAATGCGTTCCGCCTCGGCGAGCTCCCGGGCCTCCCCTGCCCGATCGCCCTTCCGCGCCAGGCAGGACGCTTTCCTCAGGTGGTAGGCGCGAGTGTTCGGGCCTCAATCGGTCGGCACTCTCGAGGATCCGGAGGGCACGATCGACTTGCCCGGGATCCTGGGTCGCGATCGCGTCGGCCAGGACCAGCAGCAGCTCGTAGCAGCCTTCCCGGATCTCGACTCGCTGATCATCGGCGAGCGCCCCGGGAAGATCGACGAGCGCCCAATCATCCTCCCGCTGCCGGCGCGAAGACGCCGAGGGCCTCCTCGGCCGATTTGCGGGTGAGATCGAGGTTCGAGGGGAGCATGAGCCCGGTGAACTGCGTGTCGCGAAACAGGGCCTCTTTGCGGCGACCGAGGAAGAGACGATAGCGCCCCTGGACCTCGTCCTTCGCCCGATGCTCGGCGAGCCGCGCCCGTTCCGACTCCTGGGCCTTCTCGATCTCGGCGAGTGTCTGCTCGGTCCGCTCGTAGAGGCCAGCAGGCCCGCGGCCCTCTTCGCGCTCGAGGATTCGCTTCCGCGCCGTCAGCACGCTCCAGCCCCGATCCAGTTCGTTCTTCGAGACGGCCTCTTGGGCACGGAGGAGGTCGTAGGCCGTCTCTTCCCGCAACTGGGCCTCGTGCCGGTCGGCGATTCGTTCCAGTGCCCTGCGGTGGTTCCAGTACCACATGCCGGCGGACAACAGGCCGATCACCCCCAGGATCCCGAAGGCCAACAGGGTGGCGACCGTCGGTCGCCGTCTCGCCCACTTGATCCCGCGTTCGATCGGGGGAGTGCGACGCGCAAGGATCGGCTCGCCGACCAGGTATCGGTTCAGGTCGTCGGCCAATTCCTTTGCGGTCGCGTAGCGCTTGCGCGGCTCCTTCTGCAAGCATTTCATGCAGATCGTCTCGAGGTCGCGCGGGACGCGAAACTGGATCCGCGAGGGCGAGACCGGGTCCACCTCGATGACCTGCTTGACGGTGTCCATCGCCGAGATGCCCTTGAAAGGGGGGCGACCGGTGAGCATCTCGTAGAGGATCGTACCCAGTGCGTAGATATCCGCGGGTGGGCCTACCGCCTTGGTATCCCCGCGCGCCTGCTCGGGCGCCATATAGCTCGGCGTACCCAACACCTGGCCGGTCTGCGTCTGCCCCTCGTCCATCTCCAGCCTCTTGGCCAGGCCGAAGTCGGTGATCTTGGGGATGCCGTCGGCGCTGAAGAGGATATTGGCGGCCTTGAGGTCACGATGGATGATGCCAGCTCGATGGGCCGCATCCATCGCCATGACGAGCGGGACCAGCCACTCCGCCGCCTGCCTCGGCGGCAGGAGCGTGTTGCGCATCCGATCGAGAAGGCTCCCCCCTTCGAGGAGCTCGAGCGCCACATAAGGCGAGCCGTCGAATTCGCCGATGTCGAAGATCTGCAAGATATTGGGGTGGCGGAGCGCGGCGACCGCTTCCGCTTCGATCCGGAAGCGGGCGAGCTGGATGTCATCGGCATCGCCGCCGATCCGGCCTCGGATCATCTTCAAGGCGACGAGCCGGTGGAGGCGGAGGTCGAGGGCCTTGTAGACGATCCCCATGCCCCCTCGGCCGAGTTCCCCGAGGAGCTGGTAGTCCGTCGGCCCGGCCCTTCGCCCATCCTCCGGGATGGTGAAGGATCCGGCGATCGTCCATCCACTCCTGGGAGCCCCCTCCGCGGAGAAATCGCCGGTCGCATTCGATGGGTTGACCGCCTGTTCCGCCACCGTCATCAGCGGATCGATGGCAGGGCGTGGAGGGCGCGATTGAGGCCGGCTTTCGGGGGTGAAGTCCCCCGTCTGCTGGATCGTAGCGGCATCGCCGGAAGAGGTGCCGTTGACGTTGGCGTCAGGCGGTCGGATCCCCGGGTCGGCCGCGCTCTGCTCGATCGTTTCGCCATCATTTGGGAGGCGAGGGCCGATTCGCATCCCGCCGCCCCGCGACAGGGCCCCCAACAACTCTCGGCACTTCGGGCACGACTGCAGATGCGCCCCGATCTCGGACCATGGCTTCTCGCCGGTTCGGTCGGCGATCAAGCTCGAGAGTTGGTCCCGGCTCGGGCAACCTATCATGGCGATCCCCTCATCATCGTTTGCCTCGACCTCAAAGCAAACCGTCGGATCTGTCTCCCTAGGTTACCATGAGTTGACCTCCATAATCCATTCGTCTCACTTTATTCTTCGAGCGATCCCCGAGGGTTTCACGGGAGTCAACCTGGAAACGCCGCGAGTGTCTTCCTTGTTAGAACCAGCGGATGGCTCTCCAAGCTATAATAAGGAATGTGGGTGTCCTCCTGTCTCCTCCAGGCAATACGACAATCACGGTCTTGTAACTACCTCGGGAATCGATTATACAGGTTATATTGGTTGAGTTCGTACGTCCCCGCGTCGAGGCGGGAATGATATCCAGGACCGAATTTCTCCCTTTCAAAAGCCTCATATGAGTATGCGCACACCTCATTTCCTCGGGTTGACCTTGTTCGTTGCTCTCGCGGCTGGACCTTCTGACACGGCGCGGGGAGCGATCGTCACGGTTGTCTTCTCCGGAACGCTCCAGTCCGCCTCGAACGTGCCGAACGGAGTTGCGGCGGGCGATACGATTACCGGAACCGTCGCGTATAACACCGCCCAGTCCGAGACCGGCAATTCCGGGCTTTATACGTTCACAGGCTCCAGTAACACTCACGCATTCTCCTTCCAGATCTATCCGCCCAATACGACCGTTGCGAACCAGACCGAAGCCAACCGGTTGTACAGCGATTCCTATTCGGGTGAGTCCACGAGCCCCTTCAAGGCCCAGGTGTCCTACAGTAGCACCGCGGGGCCGAGTGTCACGATCTCGGGAGATACGGGGGCTGCGAATACGGGTACCTTCTCGTTGAAGCTAACCGATCCGACGAACACCGTGCCGTCGGGCACGTCGGCGTATTCCGCGACGAATCTTTCTCTCCCCACCACGACCGTCATGCAGCACTTCGTAACGACCCAGGCTACGCTCGCCTATACGGACGGTTTCCTGGCACAGCTCACCGATTTTCAGATCTACGACAATTACTCCGACGGCCCCTCCTTCTACGGCCCCACCGGCCCGCCCGTATTTACCTTTTCTGTCCCGGAGCCTTCCGGTCTGCTTCTGGCCATCATCGGGACCTTGACGTCCGCCGTCGGTTACTCGATCGCTCGACGGAGGCATTTCCGAGCCATCCAGGAAGACTGATTGAAGGCCGAAGCGGCTGAGCGCCACTTGGTGCTCGTAGACCGATCGGTCGCGAGAACTCGCGATGAGGATGGTGTCCCTCGGTGCCGAGGGCACGTCGGTGGCTCCGCGGCTTACTGAAGCCGATCTTCAATCGCTCGACGCGGTGGCGACATCGGCGCCGTCAAACCTCCCGACCGGCAAAGGTTCCCGCCCGCAACCGAACATAAGTGCCCTTACAAGACGCTGACGGCCACGGTGACGTCGTGGGCCAGGCCAGGCTAACGAGAGCAGCGTGTCCGGCGTGGGTTGAATGAGGATCACTCAAGATCCCGGTCGATTCGGCCGATCCAGAAGGGAGTGAAACCGTTGGCGTTTCGTCCGAAGCGAGCCGAGGCGGGAGGCGACTGCCATGCCGATAACTCGATCCGAGCTGGCCTTCTTCGCGGCCGGGGTCGCCGTGGGCGCCGCGGCGCGCTCGGCCTTTCCGGTGATCAAGGAGAAATTCGGGCCGCTCGTCGCCGGGACGCTCGCCGGCGCCAGTGCCGCCTTCAGCGAGTCCTACGCCGAGGTCGCCAAGCGGGTCGCCGAGAAAGTGGAGACCGTCCAGGATGTCATGGCCGAGATGAAGCACGGGGCCGCCGACGCCGGCGAGCCCGGAAGCGCGTCGGCCGCGTGAGGTCCTCAGAAACGATCGGCTTCCCAGTCGCGAGGCCATGCGGAGGTGAGCCGGGCGGCGATGAGGGCCGCCAGGTTGGCCGCCAGCGCCGTCAGGGCCAGGACCGCCGCCTGGAGGCGAGCGTCGTCGGGCCGGTCGGCCAGGATCACGAGGCCCGGGGCGATCGTCCGCGCGTCCGCCCAGGGTGTGAAGAGCAAGGCGGGCGTGAGGCTCGACGCCGTGATGCACGCGACCAGGAGAAACCGGCCGATCCCGCGGGCGGGTTTCCAGAAGCCGCGCATCGGCGAGGCGCCCGCCAGCACGGCCGCGTCCAGGCCCGAGCGTCGCTCGTCCGATTCCGATTCCCAGGCCGATTGCCAGGATCGCAGGAATCGCAGGCCGATCGTCAAGCCCACGGCGATGGCCAGGAGGATCCACGGATTCCGTCCCGGGCTGAGCTCTCCGGCCAGTTTCGCCAGGCGGTCGGCCTGGCCTTCGAATTGAGGGATCGTCCCGAGCGATAAAGACGCCAGGCCGGCCAACCAGGGGAACGCCAGGATGCCGACGCCCTGGAGCAGCGGCGGCATCAGTGCAAGCGGTCGGACGAGGCCGAACCCCATGGTTCTTGTAGATCGTCCCCGCAGGGTCGGACGTACCACCCAGGCGAGCAGGACCATCGCCGTGGCGATCTCCAGGCCCAGGAGTAACGAGTTGGCCGCGAGCCGCAGCGTCGGCGGCTCGAGGACCTTTCGGGTCACGTCCGCGAACGAACGGATCGCCAGGCCATCGGATGCGACGGCGCCGGCTCGGCGGTAAAGGACCAGTCTGAAGAGGCCGAGGACGGGTAACCAACCCGCGAACGCCGATCCCGACAGGATCATCAGGCTCGCGAGTTGCGCCGGCACACCGACCCGGCGCGCGATCGGCCGATCGCGGTCGGCGGAGTTCCCTTTCACAAACAGGCCGAGAATCGGCGGACCGCCCCACCGGCGCAGGAGCAGCCGGCCGACCAGGGCGATGAGCCCGGCCATCACGCTCCACACGGCGAGGCGAGGGAACGCATCCGGCCGCCTGGCCGCCTCGACGATCTGGAAGGCGAGCGTGCGGCGCAAGCCCAGGATCAGCGTCGCACCCGGCTCGACCAGCGCGAGGGGAAAGATCAGGCCCGCCGCCCGCGCCCCGGCCGGCCGGAGCATCGGCCAGATCAGGCGTCGCCAGGTCCGGAACCGCCCGGCGCCGGCCAGTCGCGAGGCATCCTCCCACGCCGGCTCGATCCGGTCGATGGCCGGCGCGATCGAGAGCATGACCACGGCGACCGCGCCGGGCAGCGTTGACCAGATCCAGATTAGCCACAAGGAAATCCCCCGCCACGATTCCAGGCCGACGCCCTCGTCGAGGCTCCCCCGGTCCGAGACCGGCCACGGCCAGGGTTGAGGCATCCCCCGGAGGCCCACGAGGCCGAGCGCCAGGATGACCGGCGAAGCCGCCAGCAGCGACGCCACGGCGGCCCGCAGCACGGGCCGTCCCCAGAATCGCGATCGTGCCAGCAGCCAGCCCAGGACGACGCCCGCGACCAGCGAGGCCGCCGTCACCACGACGGCGAAGATCAGGCTATTCCGCGCGCAGGTCCAGGCGAACGGGTCCCACGCCTGCAATGCCATGGGGAAGAGCGAGACCCGGACCTCGCCGGCCGGCCCCCGGTCGAAGAGGACCGCGAGCATCAACGCGACGACCGGCACGACGGCGAGGGATCCCAGGAACCCCCGCATCAGGGATCGCAGCCATCGCAATACGAACATCCCGCTGAGACCCCTCGGCCGACTCGTCGCCCCGACTCGGGCTGGATTTCCGCATCAGCCTATCACAAAAGGGTCTCGGTCCGACAGCGTCTGAGTCTGTCCTGGAAGGGTCGAAAACGCTCTTGTAGGGTGGGTGAAACCCACCGGTGCGAGGCCCTCTCGGTGGGTTTCACCCACCCTACAACGCTCCGATCCGGTCCGGGGCAGACTCTCAGAGATCCAGGCTCGGATACTCGCCCGGGACGACGAATCGCTCGAGGCGACGATCGCCGCGGAGGATGACGACCTCGGCCGGGATGCCCACGGGGACCTCCGCGAGCCGCTTCTGGAGGTCGTCGACGCGGGTGATCGGCCGATCGGCGAGGGCGACGATCAGGTCCCCCTCGGTGAGGCCGGACTGGGCGGCCGGCCCGCTCGGCTCCAGGCCCATCACCTCGACTCCACTCTCCTGGTTCAAGTTGAACCGTCGGGCCACCTGCCTGGGGATGGGCACGTCGCGGCCGTGCATCCCGAGGTAGCCGCGGATCACCCGCCCGGACTGCATGAGCTGGGGGACGATCAGCTTGGCGATGTCGATCGGCACGGCGAAACAGATCCCCTGGGCCGACGGGATGATCGCCGTGTTGATGCCGATGACGCGGCCCTGGCTGTCCAGCAGCGGACCGCCGCTGTTACCCGGGTTCAGCGCGGCATCGGTCTGGATGACGTTGTCAACGAGATGGCCGGTGATGCTCCTCAGGCTGCGTCCCAGCGCGCTGATGACACCGGCGGTCACCGTCGAGTCGAAGCCGAACGGGCTGCCGATCGCCACGACGAGCTGGCCGACCCGCAAGCTCTGCGACGCCCCGAGCGTCGCGTGGGGCAACCCCGAGGCATCCGCCTGCACCACCGCGATGTCGGTCCAGGGATCGGCCCCCACGACCCGGCCGGAGACCTCGCGGCCATCCTTGAGTCGGATCCGAAGGCGGCTCGATCGGCTGACCACGTGATGGTTCGTCAGCAGGAAGCCGTCCGGCGTGAACAGGAACCCCGAACCCGACCCGCCGCCCCGACGACCGCCTTCGCCCTCGGTGACGCGGATGTTGACGACGGCCGGACCCAGCGTCTCGGCGACCGAGACGATGACGCTCGAATACGCGTCGAGCGCCTCGCGTTCTTTCGACTCGGCGGTCGACCGATCGGGGACCGATGAGGACGCGCCGGGATCGCTATCGTTCACCCTCAGCAGCAAAGGATTCATTCGAGTCGTCCTTCGTAATTTCTGAGATTGCCAGACGTCCCATTGTAGCTGGCGGCGTCAAGACGAACTCGGGGCGGGCCTCGACCCGGGACCGATCCGCGCAGGGCGGGCCGAGGCCGTCGCGCTCAATACTGGTCGGAGCTGATGACCTCTCCGCCGGCGCGGGTCGACAGCATCTGATAGACGCCGACCTGCGTCCCCGCTCGCCAGGGTGAAGACTCCGCTGTTATCGGTCACGCCGACGGGGAAACCCGTCGTCGGATTGAATGGCCAGCAGCTGATCGATTCTTTGAGGAAATGGACCGACCCGTCCGCGAACGCGAAGTTGGCGCCACCCGGATGGAAGCTCGAGGCCCTTCGACCCAGGAGTCATCGTATTCCTCCGAGACGCGAGGGATCTTCTTGTACGCATTGATCGGATAGAGGGTCGAGAAGATCGTGTCGCCCGAGACGCAGTCCCCCCACCAGTTGAAGCAGAGCGCAGTCCGCCGCCGTGAAGACGCCGTTGGCCTTCTCGCCGTACAGGAGTGTGTTGCTGGTGCCGTCGGTGATCGCGGCGATTGATGTGGGATTGATGAAACGGTAGATGCCGGTCATGTTGCTCGCGATCGACACGAAGTGCGCACTGCTGGTCAGCGGGGCCGGGTACGTGACGAAGCAGTCGCCGTAGTCGAGCGGCTCGGGATGCCAGGTGCCCGGCGCAACCGCTATAACTCGTGTAAGCCACCGTCAAATTCGGATTGTCATTCCCGCCGCGCGTATCCGCCGTACGCCCCGAAACTCGACCGTTTGCCGATGATCTGACCATCGCTGGGGCACCAGAGCGTGGTGAGCCCTGTCGCGTAGATCGTGCTATTGGCCCCCGAATAGATGCTCCGGCGTGAAATTCATGGCGTTGTAGAGGGGTTGCTGGTCGAACTGGCCGAGCATCGAGACGAACGTGCTCTGATCCTCGACCTGGTACCAGAGGAACATCGGGTCGGGCTTCACCATGCAGCCGACCGGGAACGTCCCGTTCTGGTCGTGGTAGTTCATGGCCGCAAGGGCGATCTGCTTGAGATTGTTGGTGCATTGGGCCCGCCGTGCGGCCTCGCGTGCGGCCTGGACGGCCGGCAAGCAGCAGGGCGATCAGGACCGCGATGATCGCGATCACCACCAGCAATTCGATCAGTGTGAACGCCCGCCTCGAGCGGGTATCGTTGCGTCTGCCGCATGGAATCCGGCTCCCTAGAATGAACAGATGGTTCGAATGACGGCAAGGATCGCATGACGATCCTCAAGTGCGATACGTCAGGGAGAGGGTGTGACGCGATCGATTCGAGGTCGAAAAGGCAACGCCGATCTTAGCCATATTCCGCTCTCATGGAAAGGATCTCGATGGCGATCCGTACTGATCCTCCGGGCGAGATGCTCGCGTCCCTGGATGCGTCGGAAGATTGGGGATGCTCGGCCGCTCGACCGGAAGCCTCCGACCTGGGGTAGGGGGGCTCCCCGTCGGCGAATCATGGACGATTCTCTCCGGCGCGGGCATGATGGATGAGGAGGTGGTGGAAGCTCGTGGTGTCCGGAGTTTGACCGGGAAAGGAGCCGTGATGAAGGCTTATCGTCTCCAGGAGTTCGGTGGCCCGGAGGCCCTCAGGTGCGAGGAGCTCCCGGGCCCAGAGCCCGGCGCCGGCCAGGTCCTGGTCCGCCTCCGGGCGGCCTCGCTCAATTTCCGGGACCTGATGGTCGCCAAGGGCATCTACAACCCCAGGTTGAAACTGCCGATCATCCCGATGTCCGACGGCGCGGGCGAGGTCGTCGCGACCGGCGACGGCGCGACGCGGTTCAAGCCCGGCGACCGGGTGGTCGCCTGCTTCGCCCCCGCGTGGCTCGACGGCCCCATGACCGAGGCCGGCGCCGCTCCGCCCTCGGGGCCGACGCCGACGGCGTGCTGGCGGAGGAGGTGGTGTTCCCCGAGGCCGGGCTCTTATCCATCCCCGCCCATCTCAGCTACGAGGAGGCCGCGACCTTGCCCTGCGCGGCGGTGACCGCCTGGAATGCGCTGGTCGAGAGCGGCGGCATCAAGCCGGGCGATACCGTCCTCCTCCAGGGGACCGGCGGCGTCTCCCTCTTCGCGCTCCAGTTCGCGAAGCTGGCCGGGGCGACGGTCATCGCCACATCCAGCAGCGACGAGAAACTCGCTCGCCTCCGCGAGATGGGGGTCTCGGAGGGGATCAACTACAAGACGAACCCCGACTGGGATAAGCGCGTGCGCGAGGTCACGGGAGGCCGGGGTGTTGACCTGATCGTCGAGGTCGGGGGTGCGGGGACGCTGCCGAAATCCGTCGCGTGCCGCCCGGCTGGGGGGCACCATCGCCCTGATCGGCGTCCTGAGCGGCGGCGGCGAATTCAACCCGATCTCGATCCTGATGAAGAGCATCCGGCTCCAGGGCATCTTCGTCGGCTCGCGTCGGCATCTTCGAGGAGATGCTCCGCGCCATCGAGGCGAGCCGGTTGCAACCCGTCGTTGACCGCGTCTTCCCGTTCGATCAGGCCGTCGAGGCGATGAAGTACCTCGAGAGTGGGGCTCACTTTGGCAAGGTGGTGATCAGCTTCTAGCCATGCTCGTCGCAAGTTGCTACAATGTAAGGCTATGGGTTATGGTCTCCATTCGGCGAAGGATGACGAGGGAGCAGCGGAAGGACCGAATGCGATTCGGGAATGTCAGACCCTGGAAGGTTCGGCCAGAGCGGTCCAGATGGTCACGTCGGAAGACGCCTTGAACGTCGCGAATTGGGATATCGTACTGTTGATCGATGTCATTTCGGCGTCATCATCGGCGACCGACGCGCCCGTCATGTCGCGCTGGGCCCTCGACGAAACTCGCGCCGATATTCGCCTTCCGAACATCCCGGATCGCACTGGCCACCGCGTCCGTCATGCGGGGCAACCCGGTGGAAGGCCCCATACATCAATTCCCCTCTCATCATGAAGGTTCCATCATCGCAGCCAGCTTCGTAGAGTGCATCCGCAACTTCGTCGGTGAGATCGGGCACACCTTCGAAGACCAGGATGAAATCGTGGTTGGCTTCCATTTCAAGCCCCTGGAGATCATCAGACGCTGGTGGTCACGAGAAGACTGGCCAGCTTGGGGAAGCTGGTCAGCGCGGCTCTGGTCGCGAGCACAGAGTTCACCGCAGTGGCGAAATCGTCTTGCGAGGCGTCAACTTCGGTTGCTTCGGACTCGACATGTTTGACCCGTGCGCCAACATTTGCTTTTTCGATGTCGTGGATGGCCGAGAGGATCGCATCCTCCCGGCTCGGCGCGGTACGGCCGAAGTCGATCGAAACGACCCCATCGGAACGCGACAAGAGACCGTCGTCGCAACCGGCCTCGTAGAAGGCATCGAGTATTTCGGGGGTGAGGCTAGGAATCCCGTCCAGGATCAGGGTAAACTCGTATTCTTTGTCCATATCAACCCCCTTGCCCGTGGGTACATCGATCGACTCTTTTTCGGATGTCCCGGCGCGGTTCTCCGGGACTTTCGGCGTCGAGAACACGGCGATCTCGCACCCTCCACCTTGCCCATACCTGGGACAGAGGAGGAATCCCCAATTATGCCCCTTCGAGAGCTCGACGCGCCATCCTCGCGACGCCGCATACTGGATGGCATCGGCAATATGCTTGTTCGGGTGTCTCATCAGCGAATTATCGCGGCGGCGCCGAAGGTCGTCAATTGATGACCTGCCCCGCAACCTTCATCGTAAGACGGAACCACCCATGTCCAATGATCCGCTTCTCGAAGAACTGCGGCAGTTCGCAACCCTGAATGGGGTCATACCCTGGGCGATGGCCCGCAGCCCCCGCGCCGAGTTCGTCAACGTGATCGTCCAGGACGAATTCCATCATGACGTGATCGTCCGGGTCTCGGACCGGGTCTTCGCCGTGCTCGAGACGAGCTGACTGGGCGCAATGATGGCGGTCGCCATCTGGGACCATCAACCTTCGCCGCGAGAGCTGCTGGATCGCCGTCTCGAGCACGGCTGGCGTCCGACGCCCTCGGCGACATTCGACGGGGATCGGATCCTCGGATTCGCGGCGTGCTGCTCAGGAGAACTCGGCTCCGCCGGACGTGCGTGACACCCCTCCCAGGGCGAATTTCCCGGGGAGCACCACGACATGCTCCGGCGCGACGGATAGCGTGAGGCTCTGGCCTTCCCGCAGGCCCTGCGACTGGCTCTGGAGCACGGAGACCAGGATCGGCCAGTCGTTCGGCCCGCGCGCCTGGATCTGCCGGAGTGCACCCCGGAACGTGATCCCCTCGACGGTCGCCGGGAAGCGGTTCCAGCCGGTCGGCACGGTCGTCGTGACCGCCAGGGTCTCGGGGCGGACGGAGATCGTCACGGGAGCGCCCTGGCCCGGCGTACCGGGAACGCTCCGGCCGATGAGCCGGCCCAAGGGCGTGCGGACGACAACCTCGCCCCTCAAGTCGACCCCCTGGCTCTCGACCTGCCCCTGGAGCAGGTTCGTGGGACCCAGGAGCCGGGCCACGAAGACATCGGCGGGCCGGTTGTACAGCTCGTGAGTCGGTCCGACCTGGACGATCCGGCCCAGGTCCATCACGGCCAGGTGGTTCGCCAGGGCGAGTGCCTCGTCCGCGTCGCTCGTCAGGACCAACGTCGTGATCGACGTCTCCGCATGCACCCGTCGGAGATCGTCCCAGCATTCTTCTCGAGCCCGAGGGGTCAAACCTCCCAGCGGCTCGTCGAGGATGAGCAGCTCGGGCTGGGTGACGATCGCGCGCGCCAGCGCCGTCCGGATCCGCTGCGGCTGCGTCAACTGCTCGGGACGACGCCCGGCCAGGCTGTCGATCCGCAAGGCGGTCAGCGTCTCGGCGATGCGTTGGCGCCGCTCCTGACGCGTCAGCTTCCGCGCCTTCAGCGGATACGCCACGTTCTCCAGGACGGACAGGCCGGGCCAGAGGCCCAGGTCCTGGAAGACCATGCCCACGCCTCGGTCATGCGGGGCCACCGCCTGGACCATCCGGTCGCCGAAGAAGATCTCGCCGTCGTCTGGGGACTCCAGCCCGGCCACCAGCCGCGCCAGGGTCGTCTTCCCCGCGCCCGAAGGACCGAGCACATAGTTGATCCCCCCAGGCCGGAGCTCCAGCGACGCCTCGTTGACCGCCGAGATCGATCCATAACACTTGACCAGACCTTCCAGGATGACTCTGAGCATATTAAGCAGTGGGCAGTGGGCAGTGGGCAGTGGGCAGTGAAGACTGCGATGTGCGAGGGTCTTCTGATCCTGCCCAGGTGCTGGACTGAAGGTTTCCTCGCTGCCCCGCACACCAGATTACCTAACAATGACTCATACTCCCACTGCCTACCGCTTAGAGCGTGTTATGAACTTCACTCTTCTGTAGCCGGCCTCTGTGAGGCCGGGTAGGGCATTCCCGGGGTCATAGACCCCGGCTACAGCCGAAAATGCCGAGAAATACGGGCTACCGGTCCATGATATGCTCAAATGCCTACCGCTCGCGAGGCGAGCGAGCAAGCCGAGCCACCCGTCGGTAGCGTTGGCGTGCCCAGGCGGTCCATTCGGCGCGTAGCCAGTCGCGAAATCGTGGCTCATGGCAGAGTCGGCCGCCCTCGGCCTGGGCGAGTTCTTCGAGCATCGCCTCGTCGATAAGGCGATGGGGCGAGAGCCAGCTCCGGACGAGCCAGGCGCGGGTCGGCGGCTCGGTCGCGAGCTGGCCGGCGAGGGTCTCGACCATCGACATGCCGTGCTCTCCCGCCCCGGGATTCATCCTGGCGATCGATGCCGGCGGCCATGGGGGCGGCTCGGTAATCCATCGAAGGGCGTTATCCGGATAATCGGCGTGCTCCAGGGTCGGCCAGGCCGCCCAGAGCTCATCCTGGGCGTCGACCAGCGTCGCGCCAAGCAGGTCGGCGAGGAGGGCCTCCGCATCTGTCGACATCCCCGATCTATCGGGGATCGATCCCGAAGGTCCGGTCTCCGCCAGGAATTGCACGAATCGCCGGGCTAGCTCGGGATGCGGCGCCCCGCGGAGGATGGCGACGCCTTCGATCCAGGCATCCCCACGAGCCGTGCCATCGACGGGTTGCTCGATAACCGCCCGGGGAGCGAGTTCGGCCTCGCCGCGCTCGACGGCGGCTGCCGCCGAGCCGGCTTGACGGCCGATCCGACGCCGATGAGCGGCCAACCGGACCAGTCGAGAATAGCCGTCGCGGAAATGGTCGCCGTCCAGGAGCCCCTTGGCCCATGCGAGCGAGATCGGGTCTTCGCGGGGATCATCGATCGCGATGATCGGGAATTCACGTCCCGGAGGCTTGCTCGCTCCGCTCGGGCCTGGCGAGGGACCGGCCAATCGGATCCACGAGCGGCGTGCCACCATCCAGGACGGCGAGCCATCGATCGGCAGCGGGGATAGCCGTTGCGACCGAGCGGCCCGATCGAACGACGCGACAGGTCCGCCCAGCAAGACCTCGGGCGGATTGCGCCGCCATGCGAGGAGGGCCGGATCGTCCCCGGGCGACAGGATCAACCAGTCGAGTCGGATCGTCCCGCGCCCGGACGGGTCCGCGGCCGCGCTCCAACGGGCGAAATCGGCCTCGATCCGAAGTCGATCGGCCGACGACCAGCTCGTCGCCACCACCAGCCGGTCGGATGGAGGCGGGCCGCAACCCAATGGCACCGATGCGATTCCCACCATCGCGACCAGAAGGGCCGGCGCGAGTCGATTCATCCGACGAATTCCCAGATTCCTCGAGCGATGGGCATCGCGCCGCGAGGAGGTCAACGGGCGGGACGGCGGCCGAGGGTGATCGGAAGCTTGACGTCCTTGCCGTCGCGCTTGACCACGATCTCGACCTTGTCGCCCGGCTTGTGTTGACCCATGCATTCCATGAAGTCGTAGATCGTGCCGACCGGCTTATCGCCGAATCGCGTGATCCGGTCGCCTCCTTTGAGGCCGCCCTTCTCGGCCGGACTCCCCTCGCTGACGCCGTCGATCCGCATGCCATCCTTGCCTTCGTAGGCATAGTCGGGGACCGTGCCCACATAGACGCCAGAGCCCATCCGGGCCGGGTCCGTGCCGCCGTGCGGCGGCGGCGGAGCGGCGACGCGGACGTAAGCCGGTCGCTCGGGCCGTCGCGTGACGTCGAGCAAGAGCAGCTCCAGGTAATCGGCGATCCGGGCCATGCCCCGGTAGTTGATCCGGTCCGAGTCGTCGCTGGGCCGGTGATAATCGCCGTGGACGCCCGTGAAGGCGAACAGGACGGGTATCCCCCTGGGGTAGAACGGCTGATGGTCGCTGCCGCCGAAGCCGTCGGTCATCCCGCTGACCTGCTTGATGGTCAGGCCGGCCGACTTGCCCAGGACATCCACCAGGGTGCCGAGGCCCGGCGAGCTGCCCGTCCCGATCATCGTCAGCTCATCCTTCGCGTTGAGCCGGCCGACCATGTCGCAGTTGAACATCATCACCGTCGACTCGAGCGGGAAGAGCGGCTGCTGGACATAGTACTTGGAGCCGAGCAATCCACGCTCCTCCCCCGAGAACGCCATGAAGACGACGCGACGAGGCAGCGGATCCCGTCGGGCGCCCAGCCGACGCGCCAGCTCCAGGACCATCGACGTCCCCGAGGCGTTGTCGTCCGCCCCGTTATGGATATCGCGCGAGAGCAGGGCGAGCGAGCCGGAGAATAATCCGCCCCGGCCCAGGTGGTCGTAATGGCCGCCGACGATCACCGTCTCCTCGGCGTGCGGTCCGCTCCCTTCCAGCACGCCGATGACGTTCTTCGTCATGGTCGGGTCCCGATCGATGGTAATCTCTTCGGATAAGGTCCAGCCCTTCAGCTCCCGGGAACGCGGCTTGAGGCCCGCGTCGATCTGCTTCTCCAACTCGTCGAGGGGCGGTTGTCCCGCACCGGCGAGGAGTTTGCCGGCGAGCTCCCGGCTCACCATCACGACCGGGATGTTGGAGTAAGGCTGCTCTCCCGCCTGTTCGAATTGCAGCATCTCCTCCTTGCCCTCGTTCACCTCGCTGAGATCGTTGACGAGGAGGACCGCCGCCACGCCGTGCTGGAAGGCGTTGGTCGCCTTGTGCTGGAAGGCTGAGTAGCGCGTGACCTGCGCACCGCCGAACGGACTGGCCGCGTCCGACTCGCGCGGCTTGCGACGGATGATCAGCACCGCCTTCCCGCGCCGTCGATGTCCGCATAGTCGTCGTAATCGAGATTGCGGGCCGCGTCATGCGCCGTGATCCCGTACCCGGCGAAGACGATCGGAGCTTTCGCGATCGTCGCACCGACGCCGATGGCCAGCGGACTGAAGTGGGACCTGTCGGCCCCGATCGACTTGCCATCGGGGCCTTCGACCTTGAGTTCCTGCTTGCCGGCCAGCTTGGGGCTGTTGATGTAAAACTTCTGAAAGTAGCCGTCCGCACCCGGAGAGGGCTTGAGGCCGGCGGCCTTGAAGACGCCCGCGATGTAGTCGGCGGCCATCTCGATGCCCTTGGTCCCCGGCGCTCGGCCCTCGCGTGCATCATCGGCCAGGAAGCTGACATCCTCCTTCAGCCTCGTCACGGCGGGCGACTCACCCGGATTCGGCCTCGCCGTCCCCGACTTCGACGAAGTCGGGTCCTCGTACGCCCAGGCCCCGCTCGCCAGAATCAGGCCCAGGGACGCCGCCCGGATCGCTGGGAAGGGGCCGCCTTCGGGTTTCGGAGTCTGCGGACGAGTGCGGAGGCGCATGCGAACTTTCCTTCCGGATGATGCGGATGCGATCGAGCTACTTCGAGAGCGGAGACGAGACATCACCAGATCGGCGAGGCGACGGTTCCATCTCTTCCCCGCCCGCCACCGGCGATCGAGGCCGCGGGGGTGGCATGACCCGATGGCCTTGACATGATTCTGGGGACTCACCGCCGCACCGTCAAGCTATGGCGCCGGCAAGTGAGGAAACCTCGGCCCATGAAAAAAGGGCCAACCGGCTTGCACCGGATTGGCCCTGACTATGCGGCGAACTCGGGACGATCGGACGCCTATGGCCTGGCAGGCGGGACGGACATCATGCCGCCGCCCATGCCACCCATGCCACCGCCCATGCCACCCATACCACCGCCCATGCCGCCCATACCGCCGCCCATGCCGCCACCGCCCATCATCAGCGAGATCGGGATGATCGCCAGGTCGGCCACAGAATACACCCGGATCTCCGTCTGCTGATCCTCCGAGTCCTCCGACGTCACCATCAGGAATCCGTCCTTGACCGTGTACGCCAGGCCCAACTGCTTGAGCATCAGCTTCAGCGTCGTCTTCAGCGGCACCCCCTCCAGGTCCATCGTCACCGTCGAGTTCAGCGACCGCTCGGCCTCCTGCAGGCCCAGCGGATCCACGTAGATCGGGATCCCCGAGAACGTCGGCGTCGTCGTCGCCTGCTTGATGTACTTCAAGACGTCATCGAGCGGCGTCTCGTTGGCGAAGGACATCGAGATCGGCTCGTCGAGCTTGTTGTGCTGGAAGACGTCGATGGCGCGGGTGCGCTGCTCGGCGGCGGCCTCGAGCCGGAGATGCTCGGCGCGCTCGGAGACGATGCGTTCCTCGGCCTGGACGGTGGAGATCATCTGGGCCTGGACGCGGCGCTTCGAGCTTCTGCCGGTCGGCGTCGGGGACATTGGTGCTGGAGCGGACGGCGCTCTGTGTGATGCGGAGGACGTTGAGGGCCATCTCGGGCTGACCGGAGTTCATGAGTTGGCGTGCGGCGTCGAGTCGCTGCTCGACGTCGCTGGTCAATTGCTGACGGGCCAGGGCCTCGGCGGCCTGGGCCTGCTCGATGGTCGCCTGGGTATCGGCGGGCGTATCCGCGGGCGGGGGTTGGGACGATCCGGGTTGGGCCGGCGAGGCCCTGGCCGGATCCTGCATGGCGACGCGAGTCACGGCGTTGACCGCGGGCCTGGTCTGCTCGAATCCGCGAGCGGCGGCCTTGTTCTCGGGGTCGGTAACGGCGAAGCGCCGCGGCGCCGCTTCTCCATGTTGCAGGAGGACCTGCGTTGCGATAAGCTAATCGGGAGCGAGTCCGACAGTTGTCTTTTGCCGACCGGGGGCCATTCCTTTGCATGACGACTCGATCGCCCGATGGGCGGACCTGCTGGTCGATTATTGCCTCCAGGTCCGTCGGGGCGAGACCATCGCGATCAGCTCGGAACTCGAGGCGAGGCCGCTGGTCGAGGCCGCGAGCAAGGCGGTGATCCTGCGCGGGGCCCACCCGCTGGTCCGGCTGGAGATCCCCGGGCTGCACGAGTTCTTCCTCGAGCATGCCGACGACGCCCAGATGGCGCATCTGACGCCGTCGGCGATCGCGGAGGCCGAGTCGATCGACGCGCGGATCCGGATCTCCGCGGAGACCGACACCCATTCGATGAGCCGGGTGGATCCGCGTGAACAGGCGGCCTACGAACGGGCGCGGGAACCGATCCGCCGCGCCGTCCGGCAGAAGCGATGGGTGCTGACCCAGTATCCCACGGCCGCCTATGCCGCGGATGCCGGGATGACCCTGGCCGACTACGAGGCGTTCGTCCGCTCGGCGTTGTTCCTCGACCGGGACGACCCCGGGGCGGCCTGGAAGGAGCTGGGGCGGCGCCAGGCGGGGTTGGTCGAGTTCATGTCGCAGGTCCGATCGATCCGGATCGAGGCCGACGGGACCGACCTGACCCTAGCCGTCGGCGGTCGCACCTGGATCAATTCGGATGGTCGGCGCAACATGCCCTCGGGCGAGATCTTCACCGGCCCGATCGAGGACTCGGCTTCCGGCCGCCTGCGCTGCGGGTTTCCCGTCTGTCGCGACGGCCGCAAGATCGTCGGGATCGCCCTGGAGTTCCGCCGGGGCGAGGTGGTCGACGCGCGGGCGGATGACGGCGAGGACTACTTGCTGGCCATGCTCGACATCGACGCGGGCGCACGGAAGCTCGGCGAGCTGGGGTTGGGGCTCAACACCGGCATCGATCGATTCACCGGCAGCATCCTCTTCGATGAGAAGATCGGCGGCACGGTGCACCTCGCGCTGGGCCAGAGCTACCCCGAGACCGGCGGCGTCAATGGATCGGCCTTGCACTGGGACCTGATTGTCAACACGCGGACGCGCAGGCGCATCCGGGCCGACGATCGACTCGTGATGGAAGATGGGCGATGGCTCGTGGGATGAATTTCAGTGGAGAGTGGGCAGTGGGGAGACAATGCCGGGGCTGGGTCAGTCGGGTTCTCAGATGATGCCAACTCCGCACTCCGCACCGTCCACTGCCCACTGTCCACTCGAATTAAAGAGGGTTCGACCTATGCGACGGCAACGCGGTTCCTCTCGTCTCGTCCGGCTCCGGTGGGTCGCCTGCGGATGCCTCTTCTGGCTCCCGGCCCTTGCGGCTCGAGGGCAGTCCGAATCGACGGACGCAGCCCTGCGCGACCGCGTGCTCCAGCTCGTCGAGCGCCTCGGCGCCCCAAGGCGGAGGCTCGCGACGCGGCGATGGCCAGCCTGACCAAGCTGGGGGCGAAGATCTTGCCGATCCTGCCCGACCCGGCGACCCTGCCGGAAGGCCATCGCAAGGAGCGACTCGAGCAACTCCGAACGGCCTTGAGCCAGGCGGCGGACGACATCAATCCCGAGGCGAGCCGGGTCACCCTCGAAGGTAAGGGAATCCGGCTGACCGAGGCCCTCCAGCAGCTCCAGAAGCAGACCGGCAACGCCATCGCCGACAAGCGAGAGGAGCTCGGGGTCGAGGTGACGAACCCGGCGCTGGACCTGGAGATCCGCGACAAGCCGTTCCTGGAGGCGCTGGACCTGGTCGCCAAGCAGGCCGAGGTGGGGATCGACTTCCACACCGGCGACGGGTCGGTGGGCATCGTCGGCGGCGGGTCGATGGCCAAGCCGCCGATCGTCTACAGCGGGCCGTTCCGGATCGAGCTCAAGCAGATCGGCGAGATCCGCGACTTCGGCGCCGGCACGTCCACGGCCACCGTCCAGCTCGAAGCGGCCTGGGAGCCCCGGCTTCGCCCCATGCTCCTGAAGCTCAAGGCCGACGAGATGAAGATCGTCGACGAGCACGGCAAGGAGGTCAAGTCGCAGGTCGAGATGGAGTCCGAGGAGGTCGTGGTCCGGCCGGAGAACCCGGTGGCCGAGATCAACCTCAACCTCCAGGCCCCCGAGCGCGCCGCCGGGAAATTCAAGACCCTGGCCGTCAAGGCGGAGGTCACCATCCCGGCCGGCATCAAGGTCTTCCGCTTCCCCAGCCTCTCCCAGCAGAACGTCGCGGTGAAGCAGGGCGACGTGAGCGTGACCCTCCAGGATACCGAGGTGGACGAACAGGTCTGGAAGGTCCACGTCGAGCTGGCCTACCCCGGCGAGGGCGCGGCCTTCGAGAGCTATCGACAGGGCCTATTCAACAATCGCCTCTGGCTCCAGCGGGCCGACGGCTCGCGATTCGAGCACAACGGCGGCTTCTCGAACATCAGCACCAGCGGCGGCAAGCTCGAATTCGAATACCTCTTCGTCGAACGCGCCGGGCAAGCCGGCGGATTATCAGCTCGTCTACGAGACCCCCAGCAAGGTGGTCACCATCCCGCTGGAATTCGAGTTCAAGGACGTGCCCTTGCCTTGAAAGCCGGATCCGGAGGGGTCGATTTCGGTCTTGTAGGGCGGGTTTCACCCGCCGGAGCGACGCCCACTCGGCGGGTTCCACCCGCCCTACGACGCTCCGATCCGGCTCGACAGGTTCGACCTACGGGCGGACCTGACTCGCCGGGTTGACCTCGGTCGCTTGCGAGAGCTTCCGTAGCGGACCTTTGAACTCGGTCCGCTCGAGCCCGTATTTCTGGAGCTTCTGGGTGACACTCCGGCGCGACAGGCCGCTATGTCGGGCGCATCGGGCGACATTGCCCTTGTACAAGTTGAGGAGCCGGACGAAATACTCGCGCTCGACCTGGCCGATCAGTTCGCAGGTCAGCTCGGGCAGCGGGCGTTCGATGTCGATCAGCGAGCTGCCGCGGTGCGAGGCCGCGGTCCGAGGGGCGACCGTCTCGGGCAGGTCGTCGCGCCGCAGCACGGAACCGGCGGCCAGGGCCGCTCCCGCCTTGATGGCGTTCTCCAACTCGCGGATGTTCCCCGGCCAGGGATGCCGCAGCAGGGCCTGCATCGCGTCCGAGCCGATCTCGGTCAACTCCGTCCCGGTCCGCGACCGGTGTTGCTGGAGGAAATGCATCGCCAGCAGGGGGATGTCCTCGGTCCGCTCCCGCAAGGGGGGCAGGTCGATCCGGATGACATTGAGGCGATAGAACAGATCGGCTCGGAACCGGCCCTTGCGGACCTCCTCCTCCAGGATCTTGTGACTGGCCGCGATGATCCGCACGTCCACCTTGACCGACTCGGTCCCACCGACGCGCTCGAACTGGCCCGTCTGGAGCACGCGGAGCAGCTTCACCTGGAGGGTCGGGGGGATGTCTCCGGCCTCGTCGAGCAGGAGGGTCCCGCCGTCGGCCAGCTCGAACCGGCCGGTCTTCCGCCGCTCGGCACCCGTGAACGATCCGCGCTCGTGGCCGAACAGTTCGCTCTCGAGCAGCGAGTCGTTCAGGACGGCGCAATCGAGCGCGACGAACGGCCCGGCCCGGCGCGTGTCGGCGGCGTGGATGGCGCGGGCGACCAGTTCCTTGCCCGTCCCCGTCTCGCCCTGGATCAGCACCGTCGAGCCGATCGGCCCGACCTGCTCGATCAATTCGAAAACCTTGCGGAGCTTCGGGCTCTTAGAAACCATCGCGTGGAAGCGGTAGCCGTCGCACGAGTGCTTGCGGAGCTGGTCGAGCTCGTCGATCAGCTCGCGGCGGTCGAGGATCCGCTTGACCAGGAACCGGAGCTGTTCGGGGTCGTAGGGCTTGGTGATGAAGTCATCGGCGCCGGCCTTCATCGCCCGGAGGGCCTCGGTCGGATCCCCGAACGCGGTCAGGACGATCATCCCGACCGGTAGCCGTTCGGCACGGACCCGCCCCAGTAGTTCCAGCCCGCTCAGTTCGGGCATCCTCAGGTCGGTGATCACGAGGTGATACTTGTTGGCCCGCAGCTCGTCCCAGGCGGACTGACCGTCGGCGACCGTCTCGACCTCGAAGCCGTCCGATTCGAGGACCATTCGCAGGTGGTTGCGATTGAACTCCTGGTCATCGACGGCGAGGATGCGGCGTTTCATGCGGCATAACCATCCGTAGTTAGAGAGCCTCGAACGCGGGAAACACAGGCTGCCGGGTATCTTCCATGACGGAATTGCCGTAAGGCTCGAACCGGCCGATCATACCGGCGTGAACCCACTCCCCAAAATACTACCCTTGGCCGCCGACCCTCGCAATGGAACTGGGCAGCAATCAGGACGATTGCGCGAGCCGGTCGGCCGGTGTCCGATCCCCTTGGGAGTGATTGCCGGACGGTTCGCTAGAACTTCGGCTTGGACGCATCCTTCGACGATTGCTGCGACTTGAGATCGCCGACGGGCGGTTGGGCCAGGGATCCTCGGCCGCGCTTCTTAGGCCGGGCGTTCTTCGTGAGCTGGGCATCGATCTCGTCCATCGTGGCGGCCGGGTCGATGAAGGGGAGAACTTTCTTCCGCCGGCCCTCCGAGAGATGGACGACGAACGGTTTCTCGAGCTTGTCGGCGGCGAGATTGTAGGTCTTCTTCTGTTCCACCGACGTCCCTTCGTGGGCGATCGTCTTGAGGGTCAGGCGGGTCACCGGTTTGGCGGGGTCGATCCAGATGGTGTCGATCCGGACGGTATAATCCCCGTCGAATCCCCTTGGGCAGACGTAGACCTCTTCGGGATGGCCCCCGTATCCATTCTTGAGCAAGGAACCGCCGAAGACGGTGCGGGGCATGTCATAGCTGGCCGTGGCGCCCAGCGGCTCCTCGACCTTCAGGTCGAAATCGGCCTGGCCGTCCCAGGTCAGGCGGATGTAGAGGTCGCGCGCCTGCGCGTTCGTCACCCGCGCCAGCATCGCGTCGGCTTCCGAGCCGCGTCCATCCTCCCGGAGCTTCTTGGCCAGGGTCTCGGCCTGGTCGTGGGCCCAGATGCGGAAATACTCGTCCTGGCCGGGCCAGCCGAGCGAAAGCAGCCGGTCGATGGAATCGCCCATCCGTCGAGGGTCCTTGGTCTTCTGCGCCAGGTTGATCGACATGGCCAGGGGCTCGGACCGGTGCGGGACCTTCTCCGCGGCCTCATCCAGGAGCGGGCCGATCCGATCGAAGATCCCCTTGCGGTACATGATGTCCGCGACGCTGACCAGAAAGTTGGGGTTATGGCTCTTCTGGGCCAGGTCGGCCGCGTAATTGAGGGCCGTCTTGAGATCGGCCGGCGAGCCATGATTCATCTCGATCGAGATCGCGAGCGCCTCATACATCCAGGCCTCGGCCTCTCTCGGATGCAGGGTCAAGTACGCCAGCAATGCGGCATGGACATCGCGACTTTTCCCGCTGAGATTCAACAGCGTGACCGTCTCGCGGAGCGGATGCCGGCCCTGACGATCGGGCTTGATCTTCTTCTCGTCGTTGGTGCGGTAGTATTTCATCCAGAAGGCATAGGGATCCGTATGACCTGCCGCTCCCGCCTTCGCCATGCTCGCGGCGCGTGTTTCGATCGGGATCAGGGCCTGGCCCTGATTCCCCCGAGGCCGGATCAGCGGCGACATCCCCGGGCCCGAACCCGATGACCCGGCCTGGATCATAGGCCCGTCATCCCGCGAGCCGCCCAGTGACGACGAAGGGCCAGCCGGTGTGGTACCGGACTGGCCCTTGGCTTTCTGGGAAGCCTTGCGGTTCGGATTATCGTCGAGCGCGTCGAGTGCTAGCTTTTTTTTTGCAGAAAGTTGACGTCGTCCCCGGCGGGGACCTGGGGATCGACCGGCGGGACGGACATCATGCCGCCGCCCATGCCGCCCATGCCGCCGCCCATGCCGCCGCCCATGCCGCCGCCGCCCATGCCGCCGCCCATGCCGCCCATGCCGCCGCCGCCCATGCCGCCGCCCATGCCGCCGCCCATGCCGCCACCGCCCATCATCAGCGAGATCGGGATGATCGCCAGGTCGGCCACCGGATACACCCGGATCTCCGTCTGCTGATCCTCCGAGTCCTCCGACGTCACCATCAGGAATCCGTCCTTGACCGTGTACGCCAGGCCCAACTGCTTGAGCATCAGCTTCAACGTCGTCTTCAGCGGCACGCCCTCCAGGTCCATCGTCACCGTCGAGTTCAACGACCGCTCGGCCTCCTGCAGGCCCAGCGGATCCACGTAGATCGGGATCCCCGAGAACGTCGGCGTCGTCGTCGCCTGCTTGATGTACTTGAGGACGTCATCGAGCGGCGTCTCGTTGGCGAACGACATCGAGATCGGCTCGTCGAGCTTGTCGAGGATCTGCCGGGTCTTGGGGTCGCGATCGAACAGGTCCACGGCCTTGCCCCACCGCTTGATCCGCTTCTCGGAGATGTACCGCCACCAGTCGGCCTCGGGATACTCGATGTACTGGTTGTCGGGGAACGGCACCGAGGCCCGGGTCACGTCGGACATCGTCACGAGATACCGATAGAACTTGAGCTTGCGGAACTGCAATTCCGAGCCGAGGAACCGCATGGAGTTGCCGACCGCCTCGCCGGCGGCGGGAGCGGGGTCGTTGTCGGAGTAGGGCAGGGGGGCACCCCGCTGCAAGGCATACGCCTTCTGGGCCAGCAGCCGGGCCTCGAAGAACGGCTCGGTCGCCTTGTTGATGTCGCCGATGCCGCCGTTATACAGGACGTTGTAGACCCCCTGGCTGACCAGCGTGTCGAACTGGACCATCATGGCGCCGATGGTCTCCTTGTTGTGCTGGAAGACGTCGATGGCGCGGGTGCGCTGCTCGGCGGCGGCTTCGAGCCGGAGATGCTCGGCGCGCTCGGAGACGATGCGTTCCTCGGCCTGGACGGTGGAGATCATCTGGGCCTGGATGCGTCGTTCGAGCTTCTGCCGGTCGGCGTCGGGGACGTTGGAGCTGGATCGGACGACGCTCTGTGTGATGCGGAGGACGTTGAGGGCCATCTCGGGCTGACCGGAGTTCATGAGTTGGCGTGCGGCGTCGAGTCGCTGCTCGACGTCGCTGGTCAACTGCTGACGGGCCAGGGCCTCGGCGGCCTGGGTCTGCTCGATGGTCGCCTCGCCGGACGAGGGCTGGGGCGATCCAGGCTCCGGCGATGCGGGCTGGGCCGGCGCGGCCGGTGCCGGATCCTGCATGGCGACGCGCTGGACGGCGTCGGTCGCGGGCTTGGTCCGCTCGAGGCCGCGAGCGGCGGCCTTGTTCTCGGGGTCGAGCAGGAGGGCCTTCTGGAAGAACGTCCGGGCCGTCGGTTTCGCGCCTTGCGTGAGCGCCTGTTGGCCGAGGTCGGTCAATTGCTTCGAGAGGGACGGATCATCGGCACCGAGCGCCGAGACACCGGACAGCAGGCCGCCACCCAGTATCAGGAACCCGGCACCTCTCCAAAATCGCGCGATTAGGGACATGTTTGTTACTCTCCAGGAGAAGGAAGTGACCGGCACCAGGACCGGCTCGGCGCTCGATGTTCCCTCATATCAACTTACGGAACGGCTCACTCTACGACAAGCCCATCTCGGGTCACCCGTCGGGGCCTGTCGAACACCACCTCGACGAAACGGGTCGTAGGCTCGTGGCCTCCGGCCATGGATTCGGGTCGTTACCCTCTCTGTGGATCATGGTCCCTGGTGCGCAGTAACCCCGGGCTCCCGTCGACCGCCATGGGGTCCATCTCATCGTGTTCCATTATGCCACACGGTTGGACGGCCGGCCAAAAGCGGGCACTCCGCGACGGCCCGCACCGGCCGAATCCGGATGGACACGATCATTGACAGGAGGGGCCGAGTATCCTAATGGTTCTTCAAGCCGATCTCGGTAATTCCTCGGCCAGGCGACCGCGACTCGAAGTCATCGCCGGCCGAAGGAACCATGATGTCGCCGAGGACTCGCCCTCCTCGATCCACCTGGGCGACCGTCCCGCCGATGACGATCCGGGCCGAACCTCGTAACCGATCCGGATCACCAACTCGGGATCTCAACTCCGATGACCGACGACAACAAACAGACGAATCCCACGCCCCCGCAATTCGATTTTTCCAAGTATCCGCAGAACAGCCTGTTCCACGAGCGTCGCGACCGGCGCGACCGGCGCGATCCGGCCTCCGCGCCATCGCCCCATCAATCGCCTCCCGATGGCGAGAAGGCCGGTGAGCGACGACAGAAGAAGGACCGGCGGCGACGCATCGACCCCACGACCTTCGAGAAGCAATACACCGACGACGAGATGGAGTTCATGAACGCCATGCAGCGCTTCAAGGAACTCTCTGGCAAGACGTTCCCGACTCATGGCGAGGTCATCAAAGTGGCCGTCTCGCTCGGTTACCGGAGGGCGGTCTTCGAGTTCGACCCCTTACCCGATGATGACCAGGGGGGGGAACCGTCGGTGATCATCTCGTCGGTCAGCGACAATTGATCGCTTCTCGCCGCCATCTCTCGATCGGCTCATCGGAGCGCCATCTGGTCCGACGTCGCTCCTACCGCTGCATCCATCCAGGCGCGGGCCGCGGCCCAGACTCGGGCAGCGACGACCGTCGTACGCACGGCGCGCCGCAAGTTGAGTATGTCGGCGTATCGATGAAATCCGACGTGAAGCGCCCTCTCGGGCGCCGATTCTGGTTGGACGTTCCGCCCCGCTCTCGGAGGCACAATCCCGAGACCCTCGGACGCGCGATTCAACTCATCCGCGACGCCGGTGGAGTCCGGGGCCTCGAACGGTTCGATCGACTCGAATACCGGACGGGGCGCCGTCGCGATCCGTTGCTGCCCCTCGTCGGACCGGAGCCGATCCTCGAATGTTCGATCGTCGGCCGGTCTTTCATCGAGGACGCTATCGAACTGATCGCCCGTCTCTGTGGCGTCCTGATCGACAGCTTTCAAATCAGGGAGCGTTTGATCGACGTCAGAAATCTCGGCGAACTTGCAATAGTCCATGGCCATGCTCGACTCGATCGAGCGATTCGAGGACCCCACGGCGAGATCGTCGCTCGACGCGTGTTCGCGGGACTCGACGGACGCAGGGTGCGTACCGGCATCGACCTCGATGGTCGATGCCGGGTCGTTCTCCCCTGCAATCCATGCGAGCGCGATGGTGCCTTGGGACGGATATCCGAAGTCGATCGGCGGTCGCATGGCGCTACCTCGGCGATCGCTCGATCCCTCATCCGTCCGTCCCGAGTCGTCGGAAGCGATCGAAGGTGTTGGCGGTCCGTCGCTCATGACGACGGGACGACTCGCGATGGGCTCTGAGCCGGGGCGTGCAAGCTGGGGCAATTCGGCAATTGTGGTCGGATCGTCTTCGACCGGATGCCATGAGTCCCACTCGGCAAGTTGGGCGATGGCCCACGTCCGGAACGCGTTGAAGCCGATCTCGACTTCCAGCCACCTCGCGATGGCAAGGCCAAGCATTGCGGCGAACATGGCAATCAGGAACCGTCGCGAGATCATGGGGATGTCCTCCGCCCTGCGGATCGTCTCGGGAGATTCTCTCCAACGACTCAATGAAGAGTATCGGTTCGCGGGAATGGGCACTTTAGGGGCGATTGGCAAAATGGGTTCTATTTCCGTTCACTTCAAGAAGTGCGCGACCCGGGCCCGGGCGGCCGGAGGATCGATGATTCGACGTGGTCGCGATGTCGAGAAAGGCTTAGGATCGGGGATTCCGAGGAGTGGGCGTGAAGAACGGCCTTGCGGAGCGGAAGGAGTCGGACTCCGATGGGGAAGACGGTCCTGGTGACTGGGGCAGGGGGGTTCATCGGCAGCCACCTGGCCGAACGGCTGGTTCGAGGGGGGCATCGGGTCCGCGGATTCGTGCGCTACAGCGGTCGCGACGATCGCGGGCATCTCGCGGATCTGCCCGCCGAGGTACAGGCCGAGATCGAGCTGGAACGGGGCGACCTGAAGGATCCGGGCGCCGTGCGCAAGGCCGTCGCCGATCGCGAGTGGGTGTTCCATCTGGGCGCCCTGATCGCGATCCCCTACTCGTATCACAATCCCTACGACGTGGTCCAAACCAACGTCATGGGTACGGCCCATGTGCTCGATGCATGCCGGCAAAGCCCGACGCTGGAACGCCTGGTGCTGACCTCGACGTCCGAGGTCTACGGCACGGCCCGGTCGGTACCGATCGACGAAGACCATCCGCTCCAGGGTCAATCGCCGTACGCGGCGACGAAGATCGCCGCCGACGCCCTCGGCGAGAGCTATCACCGCGCCTTCGATCTCCCGGTGACGATCCTGCGGCCGTTCAATACGTTCGGCCCTCGACAATCCGCCCGCGCGATCATCCCGACGATCATCAGCCAGGCGCTGTCGCGACCGTCGATCAAACTGGGCCGGCTGGACCCCCGGCGCGACCTGACGTACGTCAAGGATACGGTGGAGGGCTTCGTCGCGATCGCGGGCTGCGACGCGGCGCTGGGCCGTGCGGTCAACATCGGCCGTGGTTCGGATATCTCGATCGGAGAGCTGGTCGAGATGATCGCCGGACGGCTCGGGATTCCCATCCGCGTCGAGTCGGACGAGCAGCGGATCCGTCCGGCCGCCAGCGAGGTCGAGCGGCTCCTCGCCGGAACCGGCCTCGCGAGCCGCCTCTGGGGCTGGGAGCCCCGGTATTCGCTGGAACGCGGGCTCGACGAGACGATCGCCTGGGTCCGCGAGAACCTCCACCGGTTCCAGGTTGACGCGTACGCCACGTGAATTGCCAATTCCCATCGCCGCCCGCTAAGCTGACAAGAATCCGAACACCCGAGGACTCAAACAACCCAGGGACCAAGATGAGCATCGACTGGACGCCGCTGGCGGACGTGATCGAGACGCACGACCGATTCCTGATCACGACGCACGTGCGGCCCGACGGCGATGCGCTGGGGTCGGAGGTCGGCATGGCCGGCCTGCTCCGACAGAGGGGGAAGGATGTGCGGGTGGTGAACGCCAGTCCGACCCCTCCACGGTATGATTTCCTCGACCAGGACGGCACGCTCTTCGAGCACTTCGGCACGACGGCGGTCCCCGAGGCTTTGACCGATCGCGAGGTCGCGATCATCCTCGACCTGTCGTCGTGGGCTCAGCTCGGCGACATGGCCGGCTACCTCCGCGGCTTCGCCGGGACGAAGGTCGTGATCGACCACCACGTCAGCCAGGACGACCTGGGGGCGATCTTCCTGAAGGATACGACGGCGGAGGCGACCGGGACCCTGATCCTGCAAGCCATCCACGCCCTGGGATGCACGCTCACGCCGGAGATCTCGACGGGCCTGCTGACCGCGATCGCCATGGACACGGGCTGGTTCCGCCACTCGAACACGAAGCCGAGCACCCTGCGGGCCGCGGCCGAATTGATCGAGGCCGGCGCCCCGGTCGACGGGATCTACCGCCTGCTCTTCGAGCGGAACACGCTGGGGCGGCTGAAGCTCATGGGCGAGACGCTCTCCCGCATGAAGACCGATCTCGACGGCCGGATCGCCTACGCCACGATCTCCCGCGACGACCTGCTCCGCACGGGGGCGATCCCCCAGGACTCCGAGGACCTGATCGACTTCACGGTCAGCGTGCGCGGCGTCGAGGTCGGGCTGCTCTTCATCGAGCAGATGCGCGGTGGCGTGAAGGTCTCGTTCCGCGCCCGCACGGGACTGGACTGCTCGCTCCTGGCCGGCCGGTTCGGCGGCGGCGGACACCGGGCTGCCGCCGGCGCCACGATCCCGGGACCGATACCGCTGGCCGATGTCGTCGACCGGGTGCTCCAGGCGGCCCGCCAGGCACTGGCGGACTCCTACGAGCCCGAAGCGCAAGCGAGTGCATGATTTCCGGAAATGCACTCGCTCGCGCTTCGGGCTCGTATCCAGTGGCAGCCCCCCGCCGTGGCCGACCCGCGAGCCGACCACGTCAGGGGCAATCGGCTTCAGGCGAACAGCTCAGCGACCGGCTTGCCGCCGTTGACGATCTTGATCGGGCGACCTCGGGGAGTGGTGTATTGCTGGTCGAGACTGATGCCCATCGACTTGGTGAGCGTGGCGACGAGGTCCATCACGCCGATCGGATGATCGACGATATCGACGCCGTCCTTGTCGGTGGCGCCGATCGCCTGGCCATTCTTCATGCCGCCACCCCCGACGACGACCGACCAGCTCCGCGGCCAGTGGTCGCGACCGGCGTTCTGGTTGATCCGGGGCGTGCGCCGAACTCGCCCATCCAGACGATCGTCGTGGTGTCGAGGAGCCGCCGAGCGGCCAGGTCGGCCACCAGCGAGGACATGCCCTTGTCCAGTTCGGGGAGGAGCCGGCGGGACAGGGCATCGAAGTTATTGGCGTGGGTATCCCAGCCGTCGAGCGAGACCTCGACGTAAGTGACACCCTGCTCCACCAGCCGACGGGCCATCAAGCAGCCCGATCCAAACGAGCCGCGGCCGTAGGCGTCGCGCACCTCGGCCTTTTCTTTGTCGAGGTTGAAGGCGTCCTGATAGTGCGAGTTCATCATGCGTAGGGTCTTGGCATAGACCGCCTTGTGATCCACGGCGGCCTGGGCATGTCGCGTCGCCACGAACTGATTCTCGACCTGCCCGAGCATGGCCAGACGCCGGTCCATCCGCCAGCCATCGACCTCCTTGGGCGGCTTCAGGTTGGCGATCGGGGCGTTGGGATTCTGCACCACGAACGGGGCGTAAGACATCCCGAGGAAGCCCGCGCCGACGCCCGGGTTGTTGATGGCGATGCAATGCGGCAGGGTGAAATTCGACAGCCGCTCGCCCAGCTCCAGGGCGCAGTAGGAGCCGAAGCCGGGATGCACGACCGTCGGGTTGGGGGCGTAGCCGGTGTGCATGAGGTACCGGCCGCGGTCGTGATTCCCTTCCTTCGAGTCCAGCGAGCGGAGGATCGACAGATGGTGCATCTGCTTGGCGACCTTGGGCAGATGCTCGGTGATCTTCACCCCGGGTGCCGAGGTGTCGATCGGCTTGAACGGACCGCCGTTCTTCTCGCTATCGGGCTTGAGGTCCCAGATGTCCATGTGGCTGGGGCCTCCGCCCATCCACAGCACGATGATGCTCCGGTTGGACTTCCGGAGTTGCTGGGCGTTGGCCTCGAGCGACGAGAAGAACTGGATCGCGGGGACGCCGAGCGCCGTGGCGGCCAGGTGGCCCATCATGTGGCGCCGCGTCATGGGACCGAAGGGAAACGCCGAGTCGGACATGGGGAACGCTCCTCCAGCCATCCGGCCCGCCCACGGTCCGCCTCGACGCGATGATGAGGCGGACGCGATGGCATGGTCCGGGCGGGCGGGTCTTAGTGGATGAGGATGAACTCGTTGGAATTCAACAGGGCCCAGAACAGGTCTTGCAACACCTGGAGGCTGTCGGGGAACGACTCGAGATACTGCCGCGACTGCGTCATTTCCTTGGCCGACGGATGCCGGCTCAATGCCGCAAGGTAGAGGGAATCGATCATGTAGTTCTCGGGCGATCGGGTGTGACTGGCCTGCTCGCACACGTCGCCGAGGAAGCTGCCCGCCTTGCCCGAGAGTGCCGACTGCATCAACGGGCCGTTCATCATCATCAGCGCCTGGGGGATCGTCCCCTGGAAGCTGGTCCCTTCCTCGCCCTCGTCGTTGGCGAAGGCGAACAGGAACTGACGCATCCACTCATCACGTCGCTTTCCCCCTTCGTCGCCCGAACCGGCCTTGTGGGCCGTCGTCGCCGACAGGAGCGAGTCGAAGAGTTGTTCCGGGGTCATCGGCTTGAGCTGCATCGCGGTGAAGAGCCCCTCGTCCTTCTCGCTCCCCTTCGCCTTGATGCTGCTGAGCTGGTAGGCCCGACTGGCCATGATCCATCGGCAAAGTTTCTTGACGTTGTATCCACTCTCCTGGAAATCCTTGGCGAGCTGGTCGAGCAGCTCGGGATGACTGGGCGGATTGTGCGGGCCGAAATCATCGACCGGATTGACGAAGCCTCGGCCGAGGAAGTGGGCCCACATGCGATTCACGAGCGCCTTGGCCATGGCCTCATTCTTCGGGTCGGCGATCAGCTTGCCCAGTTCGGCGCGGCGGATCACGTCGGTCCCCTGGCTGATCTTGCGGCCGTCGAGGAATCGCGGGAAGGCGATGCCCACCATGCCGTTCCGGCGATCGAAGCTGACGTAGCTATCGGTCGGCTCGTCGCTCACCTCGGTATGGTCGTAAGCCTCGAGGCCGGTGCTATTGGGCTTGCGCACTTCCTCGGTCCGGATCCCCTTGAAGAACGCGTTGATCCCCCAGAAGTCCAACTGCTTCCAGTCGTTCGACGGGTGGTCATGGCACTGGGTGCACTGGATCTGCTGGCCCAGGAAAAGCCGGGTGGTCCGCGACGTCAGGGGCACGGCGCCGAACTCCAGGTGGGCCAACACATAATTAACCGCCCCGTTCTCTTTATTGGAGCCCTTCGAGGAGACCAGCTCGTGGACGACCTCGTTCCAGGGCCGTTCCGACCCGAATTGCTTGCGCAGCCAGTTCGTCAACGAGGCGCGATCGACCATCCGCTCCTGATTGCCGCGACCGATCAGCAGGATTGTCCACTGGGTCGCGAAATTTTTGGCGTAATCGGGATGATTGAGCAGGTATTCGACCAGCTTGCCCCGCTTATCGCTCTCACGAGTGCTCAGGAAGGCGCGTGCCTCCTGGACATTCGGAATCCGGCCCAGCACATCGAGGTAGGCGCGTCGCAGGAACTCCTCATCCGACGCCGGCTTTGCCGGCTTGACGCCCGCCTTGTCCCAGGCTTCGGCGATCCCCCTGTCGATGCGCGACACCTGGGAAATTGTTGCCGTTTGCTTCCGATCCGCCTTCGGGGACGGGTTGTCGCCGGCGCTCGTCGGACCAACGATCCCCAGGACGGTCCCCAGGAATACGCCTAGAATACCCATGAGCGGCGACGTCAGCCGCGCGTTCCCACGGGCCGACCATGCCCATAGTTTTTCCATCGGATAGTCACCTCGCGTGCGAAGTTTCCGTCATGCGACGCCGTACTTCCTGGCTCGTTTGATCTCAGCGAGAGGCGATCGACACGGGGACGTCCCCGTTTTTCATGCTGGCTGTGTGCAATGATAGAACGGCTGGACGAAACTGTGAGTGATTGGAGGTTGGCACAGGCCGACTTATTTCATTGTACGTAGAAAAGTCGCGTCTGTGACGGGGCTGGTCTCAAAATATCCCGATCCTGGTCCAGGGAACCACAAGACCGACCATGCACGCAAGAGCGAGCTGGTGGAAAAACCCCCGATTGGCGGATGTGAGGGGGTCGGGCGCTTCCAAGAATTCCCCGTCATAAGCCGAGATCGATGAACGTTGATACGAGCCCGAAGCGTTTGCTCGTGCATTCTGGCGCCCATCAATGCACGAGCGGACGCTTCGGGCTCGTATGAGGATCGCGGCAATGCCTACCGATCCGGCCGATGAGCCTAATCCCCGAGAGGACGAGGATGGTTGGTCATGCCTTGAGTTCCAGCTCTTTCACGTGGTCCCACTTCGCACCGAGTACGGCCTTGCTGTCGCATCCCAGCCAAGCGTCGAGTTGGGTGGCATAGATGCGCCGGAAGTCGGTATGGAACTTCAGGTCGTCGGCGTCGAGGTCCGCCAGGCTGGGGTGCTTGCCGACGACGCCTCCCTTGATCGACGGGCCGGCGACGAACAAGCAAGAGGCGGCGCCGTGGTCGGTGCCTCGGCTGCCGTTCTCCTGCACCCGCCGGCCGAACTCGGAGAACGTCATCAGCCGGACGCGGCGGTCGTGGCCGTTGGTCTTCAGGGTCTCGAAGAATCCGCCTACGGAGGTGGCCAGGTCGGAGAGCAGGGTGCCGTGCGAGGGGCCCTGATTGGCGTGGGTGTCGAAGCCGTCGAGGGTGACGTAGAAGATGCGCGTGCCGAAGCCCTTGGCGATCAGGCCGGCGATCAGTTGGAGCCGTTGCGAGAGGTCGTTTCCCCGCCGGGCTACGGCGTTGGGGCCTTCGAGCAACTCGCGGAGTTGTTCGACCGCGGTCAGCGTTTGCACCTGTCGCCTTTGCACGAACGAGAGCCAGTCGTCCTCGCCGGCCTTGGTCGTCGGCGACGCCAGTTCCGCCAGGAGCCGGCGTCGCGCCTGATGCTGCTCGAACTTACCGCCACCCAGCTCCAGCCGGAAGGAGTTCTGGTCGCTCACGGTGACGGCCCCGGAGCCGGGCAGCCCGCTCAGGGCGAGCGGCAGGCGACCCTGGCCGATATGCAGCATCGGAACGCTTCCCGAGTGGTTGTCGGTCTCCGCCGCGGCCCGGCTAAGCCAGCCCGTCTTGGTCGCGGCACTGGGATCGGCCGAATGCCAGATATCCATCGCCTCGAAGTGCGAGCGCTCCGGGTTCGGGTAGCCAATGCCCTGCACGACCGCCAACTGTCCTTGATCCCAGAGCTTCCGCAGTCCCTGCAAGCCCGGGTGGAGACCGACGTGGTCGTCCAGCCGGATCACAGCGTCCTTGGTCTGTCGCAGGGTGGGCCGGGCCTTGTGGTAGAGGTCGTCGGCATAGGGGATCACGGTGTTGAGGCCGTCATTGCCGCCGGTCAGCTCGAGCACGACCAGGATGTTGTCCTTGCCGGGGGTCGCGGCCATTGCGGTCCGGGAGATGAATTGGGGGACCATCGCGTTGAGCGCGACCAACGACGAGCCCTTCAAGGTGCGGTCCAGGAACTGCCGACGGTTGAACATCTTTCGTGCTCCCAGGTAGTTGATGGCCGATGATCAAGCGAGATGGTATTCCGCCATCGACAGGATGGCATGGACGGCCTCGCGGGCGCGACGGGCCAGGGCGGGGCCGGTCGGGTTGCCCCTGGCGACGAACGCCGCGAGCTTCGCCCGCGCGTCGGTGCGGAGGCCGCCGGGCAAGTACAGATCGAGCAAGGTGTCGATGATCGCCGCGGGGCCGCTCGCGGCGGCTTCTTCCAGGAGCCGGGCCGGGTCGAAGGCCCGGGGCGGCGCCGACTCCTCGGGCATATCGGCGGGCGGCATCGATTTCGACAGGCGGCGCAGGAGTTTCCCCACGATTTCGGGGGCGCGTGCGGGAGCCGGACTCGCCGACGGAGTCATCCAGAGTGTGCCCATCGCCAGGGCCTCGGCGAAGTTGTCGCGCTCGAGCAGGGTGGCGGTGTTCAGCCAGGCTGAGCCGCCCGGCCATCCCTTGACGTTGAGCGGCGCAAACAGGCCCTGTCCCATCGCGGAGATCCGACCGACCAGCACCTGCTGGGGCAGTGCGCGGTAGTCGGGTTCGTCCTCGCCGTAGCGTCGATAGATCGCCTGGACTGCCCCCAGCACGTACTCGACCGGTCCCTTGATGCGCTGGCGGAACGCATGCTCGGAGTAGAAGAGCCGCGAGCACAGGATGGTCCGAACCAGGTCGGCGATGTCGTAGTCGGCTCTTGCGGAAGGTGTCACAGAGGGGCTCGAGCAGGGCGTCGGGCGGGACGGTCTTCTCGCTGACGAGGAACTGGTAGAGCTTGCGGACCAGGAATCGCGCCGCGGAGGGTTGCTCCAGGACGATACGTACGACATCGCCGCCATCCCACTTGCCGGCCTGGCCGAGGATCGTCTTGGGTCCGTCGTCGTGCAAGCGGGCGTCGAAAGCGAAGCCCTTGCCGTCGGTATGCCAGCCGGTGAAGGCGCGGGCAGCCTCGCGGATGTCCTTCTCGGTGTAGTTGCCGACGCCCAGGCTGAACAGCTCCATCAGCTCGCGGGCGTAATTCTCGTTCGGCTTACCCTTGACGTTGCTGTTGGAATCCAGCCAGACCAGCATGGCCTCGTCGCGACTGATCGCCTGGAGGAACGGGCCGAATCGACCCAGGGCGTGCGTCCTCAGGAGGCAGTTCTGGCGAAACATCGCGATCGGGTCCTGGACCTTGGCGAGGCTCGTCGCGAAGTGGTTGTGCCAGAACAGCGTCATCTTCTCGCGCAGGGGATGGGCCCCCTGGAGCATGAGATACAGCCACCAACCGCGGATCTGGTCGCCGCTCTCGTCGCTCTCGGCGGCCAGGCGGCCGACATCGATCAGCGTCTCGAGGATCTCATCGCAGAGCGGCCTTCTCCCCAGGAGCAGCAGGTCGAGCGTGCGCTCCGGGCCTAGGCGTTCGGCCTCGAGCAGGTTCTCCCGGCTCGGACCGAAGCCGGCGCGTCGATAGAGGTGCGCGGCCCACTTGCGTCCCCAGGGATCGGCGGCGGACGGCCGCCAGGGCTGCCACGCCTCGCGTGGGTCGATCTGGTCCAGGCTCGGGGACGTCACGGGCATTCTGCACCTCGAGGAGCGTCAGGCTGACAAGCGGCCATCACAGGGTGATGATTTGTAGGGTGGGTGAAACCCACCGATTGCTTGAGAGTCGCGGAATTCGGCGGGTTTCACCCGCCCTACGGGAATCAGGAATTCGGCGGGTTTCACCCGCCCTACGGGGATCAGTCCCGAACCCGTCCACTATCATTTCTGGAGCGTCACTTCGTAATGGACCTGGCATCCCGAGTCTTTCCGGTCTTCCCGACTCGTCGGGCCGCGGAGATGCGACGTCTTACCATCGACCGTGTAGAGGAACGGCTTGTCCGTCTCGGGGTCGCGCGGTAGTGGCACGCCGATCTCGGACAGGGCCGCGGGCAATTTGCCTTCGTGTTCCGCGGCATACAGGCGAATTGCCTCGACATGCCGCAACAGGGCGATTTGCTGATCCAGCGCGGCTTGAGTACGGCGGAGATCGACGACCTGCGGCAGGAAATCCGAGAGCAATCCGTCCCCGTCCTTTGCCGCCTCGACTCGATCGATCAGGGCGTCGATCTGCAGTGGCGTCAGGGCCAGCAGCTTGATGCGATCGTCTCGGCGGATCTCGTAGTCGCGCTTCTCGTCGAGCAAGAGGACCTGCGAGCTTGGGAATTTCCCGACGAGGCCCGCGGGCGAACCGGCCTCGATCAACCGTTGACGCGCGGAGGCTACACGCTCCGGGTCGTTGATCCTCGCATGCAACCGGCTCCTCAGGCTGCGAGGCGCCCGGCCCGACTGTTCGCGTGCGAAACTCATCACGCCGGACAGCCGGCTTACCACGGCTTCGATCTCGTCATCCGCCATGGGGACGTCGTCGCGGATCGGCTTCAGTTCGGCGGCGACCAGGGTACATTCTCCCTGAATGCCCTTGCGCAAATCCACCAAAGGGCAGGGCAGATCGGTCAGCGCCCAGTAGAGGTTGGGGCAACCCGGTTGCTGCACCATCTCGCCGAGAGTATCGAGGCCCAGGTGCGCCACCGAGAGCCCGATGCGGTTGGCGATCGCCGTGGGGTGTTCGCCCAGGTGACGGCTCAGCGCGAACATGGTCTTGCCCGTGTGGATCGCGTCGTCGAATCGCCGCGCGGCCACCTCGGCGCGGAACCGGACCTGGAGCCCCGTCCCGAGGATCTGGATCGGTCCCAGCTCGGCCGGCAGCACCTCCATGCCGCCTCCCTGGATGCGATCGACGATCTGCCAGTCGATCGCTTCCAGCCTCGCGCCCCGATCCGCCCCACCCAGCGCCGATCCGCCATACTCGCAGCAGATTCTTCGAGTCTCAGTGCGGCGAGCGGCATCTTCAGGTAGCGGGCCCGATCGGCGGCGGCCTCCTTCGTGAAGAAGAACGTATGCTGCTCCATGAAGCACTTCACATAAGCCTGGGCCGCGTTACCCGGGAGCAACTCGCGCACTTCCGGCAGTAGCTGATACTTGAGCGCCGGCCTCGGCGCCCGCATCGGTCGTACGACGAGATGAACGGTCTCGTCCCCGGCGAGGGAGGCAAGTGGGAATGCGGTCAATATCACGGCAGCAAGGAGGACGCGAGTCATCGCAGACTACTCCGGATTCAGCCCGTGCAAATCGATTTCGTCATCATTCTGCGTGCTATTTCTGAACGCTGATTTCGTAGTGGAGGTTGTAGTGGACATTCTTGTCCTCGCCCGAGGGCGGACTGCCGCGGAGGTGGGCCGTGCCGCCGTTGACCTCGTAGCGGAACGGCTTGCCGGTGAATGGGTCTTCGGGGATCGGCACGCTGATGTCGGAGAGCTTCGCGGGGAGCGTGCCGTCGTGTCCCGCGGCGTAGAGGCGGATCGCCTCCACGATTCGCAGCAGGGCAATCCTCTGGTCCAGCCGGCCGTGCGCCCGGTGGACGACGAAAGGCATCGGCAACAGGAGGTCGGCGAAGAGCGCCGGCGCCTTCTTCGGCTTGATCTGGGCCGCAATCGCTTCGATCTGCCACAGCGGTAGCGCCGTGGCCTTCCACAGGTCGTCGAAGCGTTCCTCGCACTCCCGCTTCTCGTCCAGGAGGAGCACCTGGTCGGGCGGGAACTTCCGCAGTCGCTCCTCGGGAAGGCCGATCTCGACCAGGCGTCGGCGGGCGTCGGCGACCTTCTTCTCGTCCTTGATCCGGGCGTCCAGCCAGGTGCGCATGCCCTGCTTGCGATCCTTGCTCATCTCGAGCTCGAGGAGCTTGTCCGCGTGGGCGATGAATCTCTTGAGCTGGTCCGCGACGACCGGGGAGCCGTCGGGCAGATCCCGGAAGACCCACGCCGTCATCGCCCGCTCGCCGTCCATGCCCTTCTCCAGGGAGATCATGGGGTTGGGCAGGCTCGTCAGGGCCCAGTAGAGGTTGGGGCAGCCCGGTTGGCCCAGCATCTCCTCAAGTGGGCCGATCGCAATGTTCGCGACCGCGATCCCGACCAGGTTGCCGATGAAGGATGGGTGCTCGCCCAGGTGGCGCGAGATCGCGAACAGGGTCTTGGCGGTACGGATCGCATCGTCGAATCGGTGCGTGGCGATCTCGGCGCGGAATCGCACCACGAGCGCCCTGGCCACGCCGCGGATCTGCTGGACCTCGGGGAGCAGCAAGTAGTAGCCGTCGCTCTTCAGCTTCAAGAGGGTCTGCCAGTCGGGAGCGTCGAGGCGGGCCGCCCGATCGGCCTGGCTCAGCGCAAAGCGACCATAACTCTCCAGATCGTGCGTGGGGAGTTCCTCGAGGGGCATCGCCAGCAGTTTCTCGCGATGCGCACAAGCCTCCTTGTCGAAGAAGAACCGCTCCTGCTCCAGCATGCACTTCATGTAGTTGAGGATCGGGTTCCCGGGATTCATCTCCTGGAGCTCCGGCAGGAGCCGGTATCGGAGTGCCGGCCGGGGAGCCGGCGCCGGGGATACGCTCAAACGGATCAGCGTTTCCGGGTTCGAGGTTGACTGGCCCGCCGACGGATGGGGGATGGCGAGCACGGCCAGTGCAAGGCAACAGGAGAGGATTCGTCGCACGCCATGTCTCCCGGAAAACCGATTGCTCGACGTTGGTGATGCCGCGAAGGATTCGTCATAAGTCGGCGCCGATCGCCATCGAGGACAATTGTAAAAGAAAAGTCTGACAAGCGTCAAGTATGGGGAGATACTCGCCGACAGGATTCGGAAGCGGTTGACATTGAGGCTGCAACAAGCACAGCGAATTGGAGCCGGAGGCAACAGCGACGAGAGGGAGGAATCAGGAACGCCATCAATCCGGGAGTCTTCCGATCCTCCGGGTATGATGGCGCGGGCGGATCCGACTCGACTTCCAGCCAAGGATGCGACGCCGCGTGGCGATACTTCCGCTCCAACGCCGACCAGTGAGCGCTGGATCGATCGAGATGCCGAAGGAAGTCGCTCTTGAGATGACCGTCATCGAAAAACTCGGGTTTGAAGCACATGCTGTTTCTTCCTTCGCCGTAATCGAAGGCGCGAGACGCGTGGGCCTCGGCCAACTCGAGGAAGTGTTGGCGCCTTTTCAAGAGGCGGAGTGTTTCCCACGCCGCGGCCAAGAGGATCGCCAGGATCGCGATGGACCACATCGAGCGACGGATGGTCAACGAAGAGGGGTGCCGCGGCACGGAGTTACTCCTCCCTCGTCCCCGTTCAGAGCCTGAACCATGCACGGACCAGCCTCTAGAGCCCACGCATTGGGGCAGGTGGTGCCGCCGTCGTGTCGATCGGATCGTCTCGGAGGCCGAGTTCATCCCGGCCTCTAGAACTAGCCGGAGGTCGATTCTTGACCGTCTCCCTCATGGCGGCGATCCGGCCGCTCTCGCGATATTCGCGGTCGAGGATTTCGAGGTCGGAAGCGATTCTGGCAAGAGCCTCGCTCGTCTGAGTCTTGGCGATGATCGCTTCGATTCGGGGCCGCTTATCCGACGGCATCTGTTCCAAGGCGTCGAGGGTGCGTTTGGAAAGTCTCGTTGGATCCATGTCAGTCTTCGCACGCTCTCACGGGATAGGTTGTCACGAGTCGGATGACGACGTAATCGCCAACCCTCCAAACTTCGATGATAACCCTAATCCGGCTTGCGGTTCAAAGCCCGATCCAAGAGCGAAGGCGTCCGAAGATCCCGCGGAGTGGAATGGCTCGGGGCAATGGTTCGATCGGATTGTCCTGGAGTCGGACCGAGCTCGGGTCGCGAGCGGGTTTCGAGGCGACGGGGCTGGCCTGCAACGTCTTGAGGTGGGCCAGCATCCGCTCGTCGGTGATCTTGACCACGGCGAGGCGGGGTGCGATGCGGGCGTTATCCCCGGTCCGTTCGGCCTCGCCCAGGTAGCCCATCAGGATCGACTTGCCCGACTCCGGCCCGTTGAGCATGAGGTGGACCCAGGCCCAGGATTCGCGATAGTCGCGCGGGGTCATCTGGCGGATGTCCGTCAGCGACTCGAGCCGATCGAGGTTCGGGGTCCACCCGCCGCGGAGGTCCGCCGCGATCTGCTCGAGCCGCGGCGCTGGGCATCGGCCAGCGTGAGGTCGTTCTCGAAGTACTCGGCGAGTCCCTCATCCAGCCACAAGGGGATGTCGCCGAAGGCTCCGTGGAGCATCGCGTGGGTCCCCTCGTGGCGAAGGTCTTCCTCGATGCGCGGATTGATGTACGTATAGACCACACGTTCCTGGCCCTGCGCGAGGAAGAACGCCCGTCGCGGGGGCAACTCGGGGTGGTAGAACTTCAGGAAATGGTCGAATGCGCTCCGGTCTTCCAGGATGTAGATATCGACCGGATCATTCGTCGCCGGGGGCCGGAAGCCCAGGTGCTTCTCCACATCGCGCTCCAGCGCCTGGAGGCATCGGACCGCCGAGGAATCGTTCGTCATCGGCGTGTTCGACAGCAGCCGGAATTGTCCGACCTGGGCCTGGGGTCGCGACGGGACCAGGGTCTGGCCGCGGTCGAGCGTCGCACAGCCGATCCAGCCCAGCAGCAACAGCGGCAGCACCAGGGCGCCCGGGGACCGTTGGAGCCATCGAATCGGCGGGTCGGCTATCTCGATGCTCAAGGCTCCCCTCCGGACGCGGCTCCGCCGCAACCTCGGTTCACGGTTTCCGTCTTCGGTACTCAGGAAAGTGGCCGTCCGCGTCTCAGGTTCCGCGACCGCTTGGTCTTCATGGCACGCTCGATCGACCGCCAGAAACTCTTCCAGTCGTTGAGCGGCGACAATCCCCAGGGGAGGTACAGCCGGAGGAAATGGAGGGCGTCGGTCCGGGTCCGGCCCGGTACGTCTCCGAGGCTGATCGCCAGCCGCGCCAGGTTCTGCGCGCGCCGTCCCCGAGGGATCGGATGCCTCTGATGGACCCCGACGAGGTCGATGAGGCTCAGGCGATCTTCCCGGTCGAGCGTGTCCGTACGGATCAGGATGTTGGCCGCCTTCAGGTCGCGGTGAGACAGCGAACGCTCGTGGAGCGAGCGGACCAGGTTCGATAGCGACGTGGCGAGCCGTCGGATTCGCGCCCGGCGGATGTCGACCGGGAGAGCCGGCAGGATCTTATTCGCATAGGTCGCCAGGTTGACCGCCGGCTCTTCCTTGACGGTGATCAGGTACGTCTCGTGGGGCAGGAACCAGAATATCGGGTCGCTCCGGAACGGGCGTCGGTGCGCCAGGAAGGCGAGGTTCTGAGGCGTCGGGATGCCCCGGCTGACGAGGTCCTGGCCGGCTTGCCACGATCGCCAGGCACGCGAGGGACGGACGAGGTTCAACAGGGGGTCCAGCAGCTTCTTGCGGTTGAATCGCTTGTAGATCACCGCGGTCGGCCGGCCGCGGACCATCATGGTCGTCTCGGCGACCGTCGTCGTGCGCGAATCCTTGATGATCGACGCACTCGGGCTCCGGAACGGGGCGTCCGGATCGGCGATCAGCGGGGGGATCTCGCCGGGGTCGAGGTCGCGCGACGCCACGGTCCAGCACTTATCGTCCGCGAACACTTCGAAGTATTTGTTGGTGGACCGACACCGACGTCCCCATCGCCGCCAGAGCCGCTCGGCCCAGGCTCGCGTCGATTCCTCGATCCGACGCGCGTAGCGACGAATATCCGGCGAGGTTTCGGAACGGTTCTCCAGGTAAGTCTTCAGGAAGCGAAAGCGGTCGGTCCGGCTGCTCCTCAGGAAGAAGAAATGGTCGAGCAGGGCGAGATTCTGGCACGCGGCCTTCCAGGGGATCTTCTTCCGCGTCCGGAGGGCGTCCAGGTCGATCATGACAAGCTCGGGCTCGTCCTCGGACGGGAACCGGACCAGGATATTGCCGGGGTGGAAGTCTTCGTGGAGGAATCCGGCGTCGTGGAGCCTGGCCGTCATGATACCCAGGGCCACGGCGATCTTCTGGCGGACGTGCGATCGTCGCGGCTCGGGCCAGTCGGGGAGCTGGTTCATCGCGAACTCGTCGAGCGGGATGGAATCGACGATTTCCGGCGTGACGAGATAGTTCTCGAAGAGACAATTCCGCTTTCGCTGCTCGCCCAGCGCGATCGGCCGGATGGTCGGCAAGCCGAGCTCGGCCAATTGCACGGAGCGCTTCCCCTCGTTCCGCCCCTTGCCGCGACGGACCCACTGTCGCAGGATCGCCCGCAGGTTCGGGACGAGGAAGTGCTTGATGAAGATGACGCCCTGAGGCAGCGCGACGCGGTAGACGATCCGATGCGGACCCGACTTGACCGCGGTCACCCGGCCCGCCTCGTGCCACTCCTCGAGCCTCAGACCACGCGGACCCAGGAGGATGTCGCGCCAGCCCGAGTCGGCACGAACCCACCACCCGATCTCCCCGAAGCCGGACCATTCCCACTCGGGCGGCTTGAAGATGCGCGGGGCGAGCTCGGGCCCCGCGGAGGATCGGGGCGTCTTGGCCGTCGGGATCGCGAGGGCCGTTCGTTCCTGGGCAGTGGAAATACTCATCGCTCGCCAACGGGGTTGAGATTCGGAAAGTATCGGATCCGGGCGGCGTGTTGCTCGAACGCGGGACGTCCGCCGGCCGCGATCGGACGCTCCATCTTCCAGGCCGATTCGGCGGAGGGGCGCGATCCGCCGGTCATCGAGCCGACGAAGGTTTCGGCCCAGGCCGACAGCGAGTAATCCGACTCCACCCGATGTCGGCCGGCTATTCCCATCCGTCGGCGCAAATCGATGTCGCCGGCCAGGAGCGTCGCGGCGGCGACCCACTCGCCGGGGGTCGCGGGCAGGCTTCCGTTCTCGGCCGGGCGGATCATCTCGCACTGGCAACCGACCGGGTTGGCGAGGACCGGCAAGCCGGCCGCCTGGTACTGCAAGACCTTCAGGCCGCATTTCCCGCGGCTCCAGAGGTCGTCCGGCAGCCAGCTCACGCCGATCTGACCGGCGGCGAGCTCTCGGGCTTCTCCCACCTCGTCCCAGGCGATCGGCACGATCGGGATCGGGAAATCCTCGGGGAATCGGTCGCAGATCACTCGCAGTTTCAGTTGAGGCAAGGCCGACGCCAGGGCGCCCCAGACGTCCCGGGCTTGCTCCAATCCCCTCAGTGTACTCGACGTCCCGATCCAGACGAGGTGAATGTCGCCCCCGACGGGCTCCTGGCCGGCGATCGCGTATCGGTTCGGGTCGACGCAGGTGGGGATCACGTGGACGCGATCGACCCTCGCCCCGGCGCGGAGGGCACAGTCGGCGAGGAAGTCATTGCCGGCGACGACCGTGTCGGCCAGTTGCACGGTCCGCGTGAACCGGCGGAGGCGACGTCGGCTATCGGGCCCGCGCGGATCGTTCGAATCGCGATAGAGGACGGCATCGTCGAAATCGAAGACGAGGTGGCGCGCGGCCCGGCGCAAGATGTGGAGCTGCCAGGCCGGCAACAGTTTGCGCTGAAGGACCACGGCGTCGAACCGCTCGGCGCGGCGGAGCTGGAATGCCCGCGAGAACGTCCCCTTGTCGAGCCCTTCGCAGGCGAGGGTCCAACCCGCTTCCTCCAGCGCCGGGGCAAACGCCCGGATCCGGTAGCGGCAGCAGACGTGGTCGGGAGTCTCAACCAGGGCGAGTAACTTCATCCCGTCCTCCCTGACGGTTGGCGGCCATCCTCCTCGCTCGCGGCGCGGCGATCGCCTTCATGTCCGCAGGATCATAACCATCGGACCCGGGTTTTCCAAGACCGACTGGCGCAAGGACGTCCGATCCGGATCTGGGCGCGGCGCATCCCTCGCCCTCGGGACATCCGCGAGGCAAGGAATAGGCCCGCTCATCAGAGGATTTCGTATCGACGTCGATCACTCGGCGTGATGCGCAGCAGTCGCGGAAGACCCCGAAGATGGTCTCGTATCGGCTACGAGTTGCACCCCAAGGCCGGGCGAAGCACTGGCCGAGGCCTTGGCGCGAAAAATCGGCCGCATCAAACAGGTAGACCACCTGTCCTTGCTGGAATAGCGTGCGAGCAACGAAGGCGCCCGAGTCGGGGAATCCAACAGAATCCATCCCGTTGAGTTTGGGGCATCGGGCCATAATCCCGAAACAATCGTGTAAGGTCCGGGCCGGTTCGCTGTATCAGGAGCGGCGGCGGCGTGGATGGCACCCCGTCGCGATCCATCACCAGGCCCTCGCACGAGGAGTTCCGACGATGAAGAACCAGGACTCGACCGAGAAGAATGCCAAGATCCTGAGCGATTCCCAGGACGTCGCCACATCCAGGATCGACACGGCAACCACGAAAGAATTGACCGACGAGCAGTTCTCTGCGGTCGTCGGCGGGGCTACGGGCAAGCATATCGACGTCCTGATCAAGAAATAGGCAGGCCCGGAGTCAACCCGATCGTGGCGACGCGACGGCACTCCGCCACCACGATCAGCCGGCCCTTTCCGAGGAATTCCGCGATGCATCCCCCTTGGAGACCACGACCGATGCGTCAGTTGCTCCGCCTCGCCGCGATCACCCTGGTCTTGCTCCTCGCCGCGACCCCGGCCAACGCCGGGCTGCTCGCGCTCGACTTCCAGGGGGCAACCTTTGTCCATTTCGAGGGCTCGCCCGCTGGCCCGCCGATCGCCAACGGGACCAGCTTTAACGTCCAGGCCGACTTCGATACCACGACGGGGACCACCCTCCAGCAAGCGGTCGTCGCCTATGCGGTGACGTCGGTCGTCCTCACCGGCGGCGGCACGTCCTACACGGTGACCGACCCGAGCGACTACTCACTCACACTGGTGGACGCCACGAACACAGTGGTCCCCGGCTTTTACTTCCCTCTGCTCGATAATAACTCGGGCGACACCCAATTCACCGAACTCGGCCCGGCTTACACCACGGCGACACCCACATTCAGCGCGACGGACCCCACTCCGACGGTCTTTTCCGGCTACACAGGATCGCAGTCGTTCGGCAACATCCTGACGTTCTCGACCGCCGCCGGGCCCGTCACCCTGTATTTCGATCTCAACGTCGGTGTCGGCGCCTCGATCAACTCCGTTCCCGAGCCGTCGTCGCTGGTCCTGGCTGGCACCGCGGCATTGGCCGGGTTGGGGCTGCACTCGCGTCGGCGTCGAGGCTGAGCCTCCTACCTGGGCCGCCTCCCGGTGTCTTGATCTTGTCTGCAGCAAAACGGCCGGACGTCTCCCGATGGAGCCGGTCTGGCCGTCGGTGCGCGCGAGGGAGCACTGAATCCCGTGGCGATGCCCTGTGCTGGTTTGTGGCTGTCCCTTCGGGGCGACCGACAGAATTGCCGGTATCTTTGCTACATTGTCATTTTTTCGAAGGGTAGTTGTACTGACACCGGGAAGCCGCAATGAGGAAGTAAAGGGTCCGATCCCAAAAAGCGGCGACAGAATGTACTGAACCTGGCTAAGTTCAAGTTTCGCGATTTGAGAGCGTACCACGAGCGGTCCTGCGGTTGAAATTCCCGCCGGTTGATCGTTCTCGATGTCGTGCGTGGCCCGGGAATTCTCGGCGGAAGGCTGGATCACCCCGTGCGACTGAGAAGCTCGGTGAGTTGGGAAAGCCAGGCTTTCAGCGATATCGGGTCCGTCAGCAATCCCTCGATTTTCTCCTCGTAACTCAGCCGCCTCAGGGTCGTCAACATGTCCGCGAACGACGGTTCGGCCTTCTTCGGATACCAGGGCCGGACGGGGAAACGCACCGATTCATGACCGGTCCGATGGAACCAAACCACCACGAGGCTGTAGATGAACATCGCCATCGGTGCGGTCCGCTCGACGGCCTTGGGGAGGCGATTCGCCGGATCCTCCAATCCCAAGAATTGCTTGCAATACTCGAATGTGCATTCGGTCGCCCAACGGTGGGCATAGGCCGACAGGATCTCACGCGCCGTCCATTCGCGTTTCGTACTGTAGAACATCTGATCCGGACGCTTCCCCTCCGTGTCGCGCACCAGGACGATCGTCAGCAGTCGGTCCCCGCCCGATTTGTAGTAGAGGGCTTGCATCGTCTTGACCTCCAGGGCGGCATGCAAGCCGAACTGGTCGAAGACGAGTTGCGTCCAGGGCCGGTTCGAGTCGTCCGCCCACTCGGTCATGCCCGGCAGGCGATCTCCTTTCTTGCGCGGCCGTCCTTTGGTCCTCGGGGCCTTGGGGGGGCCGGTCGGTAGAGCGCGGCCTTGGGATGGACACGGCTGATGAGATGGACGTTGGTCGGCAGATGCGAGAGGATGCTCTGACCGCCGTAGGCGCTGTCGCCGAGGACGAGGATCTCATGATCGGCGAACCAGCGGGCCACCAGATGGATCAACTCCAGGGCCAATTCCGGTCGGGTGCGATGATCGGAATTCGTCTCGGCCTTGGCCTTCGTCTTGGGAGCGGCCTTGGCTTTCGCCTCGGGAGCGGCCGCGGCCTTCGTCTTGGCCTTGGGAGCGGCCTTCGTCTTGGCCTTGGGAGCGGCCTTCGTCTTGGCCTTGGGAGCGGCCTTCGTCTTGGCCTTGGGAGCGGCCTTCGTCTTGGCCTTGGGAGCGGCCTTGGCCTTGGAGGATTCCTCGCGGCTTTTCTTTCCCTTGGTGAGTCCCTGGCGGTTGATGTATAGCCGCGCGGCGATGGGTAAGGCGAAGACCTTGGTGGGCGCCAGGAGGGGTGAACAATAATCACACAGAGCACAACCCAGTCGTGTCCCCAACTGACCAATCTCTTGGAGCGACTCGAGATGAGCGGGTCGTAATGCATGCCGACGCCGTAGAGGGTCAAGCCGCGCTTGCGACAGAGGGTGTCATCCACGGTGAAGATCAGGAGGGCGCCGGGGGCGAGGATGGTCAGGACCAGCTTGGTCAAGGCCAGGGAGAAGGCATCGATGTCCCAGGCGGCATGGCTAAAGAAGCGATGGAACCGCGACCAATGTCCGTTGCCGACATTGCCGCTGGAGAAGATGACTTCGGTGATGAATCGGTGCCGCTGGGAGAGGACCCATCCGGCAAGGATGGCAACGAAGGTCCGATAGGTGGGGGCGGTGAAGACGGGGGCGAACTGCTGTAGCAGATCGACGAACGAGGCGGTAAGTTCCATGGGTCGGTTTCCTTGCCTTGGTGCCTTGTCGAGATCGGGTAACCTGGACAAGTAACCAATAAACCGCAAGGAAACCGACGTATCTTTCTGATCAGTAGCTGCCCCTCAAAAGTGCGAAACTTGAACTAAGATAGCTTGAGATAACCACGAGGAGCAACACGGACCGAGGTCTCACCTGGAAGGGGCCAGCGATGGAAGTGCACCTGGACTTGGACGAGTTGACTATGGCACGAAACAAGGCAACGGGGAAGCGGCGACGTCCCGCAGGTCGCATGGCGCCGTCACCGGCCGAGGTCGCCGACCGGACGGGACGTTTGCTGGCCGAGCGTGAGCCCGAGTGGCTCGGGCGCCTGACCGCCGACCCGGCCAGCTTCGCCGCCGTGGAACGCGAGGTGCATGAGCAGGCGCGGCGACAGGCCGATCTCTACGTCGCCGGGCTCCTGGCCAAGGCCAGTGAGCTCCCGGAGACGGCCGACCATGTCGGGAGCTCAAGTGGGTCAGGGACCGATTCGGATCACCTCTTGCCCTCGGCTTACCGCCTTAGGATACGAAATTTATTAACTGTCGCATCTGGCTTTCTTGGCACGCGATTTGGCTAGTAATCTAGGCGACCCAGGAAAGGATATACGGCTCTTGGCAGGGTTCCGCAATGATTACGAAGTATCCGCGGCCGGTGGAGGAGGCGATGCGTTATACCTTTTCCACTCTGAATGAACGCCAGCGTCGTCTGTTTGCCGCATCGGAGGCCCTCAAACTCGGACATGGCGGCATCGCTTACATCGCTCAACTCCTCGATTGTCATCGACGGACCATTGAGCGCGGACTGGATGAGTTACGTCATCCGGATTCGCTCTTGCCGCCTCATCGAGCGCGAAAAAAAGGGGTGGCCGGCAAAGCTGTTTGAGGCTCTTTCCAGGGATCGACGCGGCCTTCTTGCAAATCGTCGATCCGCATACGGCCGGTGATCCTGACCAAGACGGTGTCCTTTGGACCAACCTCTCGCGCCCCAAGATCGTCGAGGAACTCCTGCGGCGCGGCTTTCGCGTGAGTGTCACCGTGGTGTCTCAGCTCTTGGATCGTCATCGCTTGGGAAGTCGCAAGGCTTGCAAGACGCTGCCCCTGGGGCGCCACGCTCATCGCGATCGGCAGTTTCAGATCATCGCCGACCACCGCGCGGCTTTCCTGCAATCCCCCGACCCGATCGTGAGCATGGATACCAAACACAAGGAATTCCTGGGGCTCTTGTTCCGCCAGGGCCGGCTCTACACGCAACAGGCCAAGAAGGCTCTGGACCACGATTTCCCCAGCGCCGCATTCGGCGTGATCTATCCGCACGGCTTCTACGACATCAAGCGCAATCGGGGCCACCTGAATCTGGGACTCAGCCACGACACCAGTCGATTCGCCTGCGACAGCCTCGGCGTCTGGTGGGAAAGGCATGGCCGGCCCGCTTATCCGCGGGCGCACCGCGTGCTCTTGCTGTGCGACGGCGGCGGCAGCAACGCTTCCAATCGTTACGTGTTCAAGTATCATTTGGAAAGCCTTGCCAGCCACATCGGCCTGGAGATCCGTGTGGCTCACTATCCGCCGTATTGCTCCAAGTTCAATCCGATCGAACACCGCTTCTTCCCGCATGTGACGCGTGCGTGCCAAGGTCTGCTGCTGACCTCAACGGAGGTGACCAGCCAGGCGATGGCCCGGGCGAGCACAAAACAGGGCCTGAAAACGACCGTCCATGTCCTCGCCGGTGACTATCCGCTGAAGGAGGGCTACCCCGATGAATACCCCAAGACGATGAGAATCCGGTTCGACGAGGAACTCCCCGTATGGAATTACCGTGCCATTCCGGGCAAATGCGACAATTAATAAATTTCGTATCCTTATCCTGTCGGGCGGCCCAATACTGCGGGGATTCCTGGAAAGAGCCAGGACCCCGCAAAGAGACCGGAAACTGGTAAGCCACTGAGCCCGAAAACCGGGAACCGGTACGCAGAGGAATGGCACTTGGCGCGCCAAACCAAGGGCTGCTTCGTAATTGAGTTGATCGGAACTCCGTCCCACGATCGGGTCCAGCGTCCCGGTCGGCGCGGTCGTTTCTCGAGTGGAACGAGTCGAGATCGGTAGAGATTCGCCAGGTCGACCCGGCCCTGAACACGCACTCAGCCGAAGGGCGTCAATTCATCCCGTCCTCCCCGACGGTCGGCGGCCATCCTCCTCGCTCGCGACGCGGCGATCACCTTCATGTCCGCAGGATCAGAACCATCGGACCCCGGTTTCCCAAGACCGACTGGCCCGATGTTGCCCGGCCCGCCGATCCAAATCCAAGTCGGATTGTCCGTTTCACGCGATCGTGATATAGACACGACCGCCCGAGCGTGGGGACCCTTCTCGGGTCCCGACGATGCATGGATGCTCTTTGGGTCTATCCGCCTGCGACATCCCAGACTATGAAAAACTTCGCTCGCCTGGTTCGATTCGCCCTGCCCTACAAGGTCCGCTTCGGGCTCTCGATCGGTTGCGCGGCGATGGTGGCGCTGCTCTTCTTCACGGAGCTCGGCGCCGTCTATCCCTTGCTGCACATCCTCTTCGATCGACAGAATCCGCAACGCTGGATCGCCGAGAAGCGGGATTCGCTCGAGGAGGAACTCCGCGTCCTCGAAGCCCGCAAGGCGGAGGCCGACCATGTCCTATCGATCACGCGGAGTGGACGGCGCGACATCGAGGGTCTTCGGTCGAGGTTCCTGGAGCTAAAGCAGCAGAGCGACGTCGAGGAACGCGCGGTTCCTGGATGAGAAGGCCAGGTTCGGCGACGCCGCCTTCGCGAATCCGACCGCCGCGGAGCCGGTGGCCCACCTGGAAAAGCTCCGCCGTAGCCTTCGATTGGTCGAGGCGCAAGAATGAACTGGCCCATTGCAGCACCCTGCTCGGGAGGGACGATGCGGCTTCGATCGATCGCCGACTGGTCGGCATCGACCAGGAGATCCGCAGCAACGACTGGTGGCTCCAGCTCTACACGTTCGTCCAGCCCACCATCAATCGCTACTTGCCGAAGGACAGCTTCAAGTGCCTGCTCCTGCTGATCGCGATGGTGATGCTGGGCGTCGCTTTCAAGGGCGTGTTCCTGTTCCTCCAGGAGGTGCTGGTCGCTGACGTGATGCAGCTGACCCTGTTGCGGATCCGCAACCGCTTCTTTCGGCGCACGGTCAACCTCGACCTGGCGAGCTTCTCGGACCAGGGCTCCTCCGAGCTGATGGCGCGATTCACCAATGACATGGACTCGTTCGGCCAGGGCCTGAACACGCTCATGACCAAGCTGATCCGCGAGCCGATGCGGATCGCGTCCTGCCTGGGCGGGGCCATCTGGTTCAACTGGCGACTCACCCTCCTGACCCTGATCCTGGTGCCGATCTCGGCGGCGACGACCTATCGCGTCGGCAAGATCATGAAACGCGCCGTCCGGCGATCGCTCGAGAGCATGTCAACGATCTACAAGATCCTCCAGGAGAGCTTCCAGGGGATCAAGATCGTCAAGGCCTTCGCGATGGAGCGTGTGGAGCGTCGCCGCTTCTTCCGCGAGACCAAGAACCTGTACCGCAAGAGCGTCCGCGTGGCCATGATCGACGCGATGTCGGACCCGGTCCTCGAGATGCTAACGCTGGCCACCGTCGCCATCGCACTGCTGGCCGGCTCCTACCTCGTGCTGAACCGGACGATCTACCTGGATCTCGGGATCTTCCGGCTCCAGCTCGCGGCCCAGCAGATGGAGATGCAGGACCTCTTCGCGCTCTATGCCATGCTGGCCGGAGTCTCGGACCCGATCCGGAAGCTGGCCAACGTCCATTCGAAGATCCAGCGCACGTCGGCGGCCGCCGATCGGATCTGCGACTTGATGGACCGGGCCCCGAAGGTCGTCAACCACAAGCGTGGCCCTGGCCTATCGAGGCATCGCCAGGCTGTCGAGATCGAGCAGGTCGCCTTCAGCTACGATGGTGCGACGCCCGTCCTCAAGGGGGTGAGCCTCACCGTCCACCATGGCGAGACGATCGCGCTGGTCGGGCCCAACGGATGCGGCAAGACGACCCTCATGAACCTGATCCCGCGGTTCTGGGACGTCGCGTCGGGGGCCATTCGCATCGACGGCGTCGACATCAGGGATGTCCCGCTCCGCAGCCTCCGCCGCCAGATCGGGATCGTCCTCCAGGAAACGATTCTCTTCCAGGACACGATCGCCAACAACATCGCTTATGGCGACCCGAGCGCCAGTCGTAATGCGATCGTCGAGGCGGCCGGGCGCGCCTATGCCCATCAATTCATCATGGCCTTGCCGCAGGGATACGACACGGTCGTCGGCGAGCGCGGCTATGGGCTCTCGGGCGGCCAGCGGCAGCGGATCGCCCTCGCTCGCGCGATGCTCCGCGACCCGTCCATCCTGATCCTCGACGAGGCGACCAGCGCCGTGGATATCCAGGACGAAGTGTTGATCCGCAAGGCCATCGAGGAATTCGCCCACGGACGCACGACGTTCCTGATCTCGCACAACCTGGCTTCGATCCAGGTCGCCGACCGGATCGTACTCTTGAATGGCGGTCGGATCGAAGCGGTCGGGACCGATCAAGAGCTCCAGCGTTCCTCCGCCCTCTATCGGCGACTCCATGAAATCCATTATCACCTCCCGAAGGCTCCCGAACCCCACCTGCTGCTCGCCACGGAGCGGCGCCGGACCTCGGATTCCGCCTATCCGGCGAACACCATCGGTCTGGATTCCTGAATGACGTTTCGTGATCCTGGGAGGGCGGGGCTCCGTCCGAGACGGATCGCCGGGAGGCTCGGCCTCCCGATCGTTCCCAAGATTTAGGGGCTCTCAGTCCGCGCAACCGCCTTCATCCGGACCGCCGGAGGACTGGCTCGTGAGCGGGCCGGCCCGGCCGCCGTCGACCGGACCGCGACCCGGCCGGACCGATCAATACGCGTCGGAACTGACCACCTCGCCGCCGTTGATCGAGCCCAGGGCCTGATAGACGCCGGGCTGGAATTGCGTCGTGTTGGTCACCGACCAGACCTTGGTCGTCTGGTTCATCGCCGCGCCGGGCGGGGTCCCGGTATTGTCGAGGGGCCAGGTCGAGATGGAGTCCTTGAGGAACCGGACCGAGCCGTCGCAGAAGGCGAAATTGGCCCCGCCGGGGTGGAAGCTCGTCGCGGCGTTGAGGAACGCCCCGCCCTCGGTGTAGCCGCCGCTGGACGCGCCGTCGTCCCAGTTCTGAGTCCGCTTCTGGACGTTGATCGGATAGAAGACCGTGAAGGCCGTATCGCCATAGTTGCCCGAGACCCACCAGTTCCACTTGTGGAAGGAGTTCTCCGGATCGGTCGAGCTGAGCAGGCCGTGGGCGTGCTCGCTGAAGGCGATGGAATTGCTCGTGCCGTCGGTGATCGAGGCGATCTTGACCACACCGCGGGTGAACCCCGAGCCGTATCCGAAGACCGGGCTGATGCCGTTGGAGACGATCGCCCCGTTCTGCTGCTGGAGCGACGCCGACGGGTTCGAGATGATCGAGGCCCATTCGCCGTAGCAGCCGGCGTAGCTGGTGAAGTAGAAATTCTGCGGCAAACCCTTGCGGTGCGTCCCGGCCGGTTCGGTGTAGAAGACCCCCGCGATCTGGGTGTCGCTGGGGCACCAGAGGGAACCCAGGCCGGTGCCCGAGACCGTCACGTTCGGGTCGCATCGGTAGGCGAAGCTGGTATTGAAGGCCGCGTAGAGCGGCGCCTGCTCCATGTAGGCCAGGGCGCCACGAAGCAGCTCATCGCCTGGTCGGCACTGCCGCTCGGCAGGTACTGGGCGAAGGCCGCCATCGGGTAGCAACTGTTGGCGCCCTCGTAGTTGGCCAAGGCCAGGCCGAGCTGCTTGAGGTTGTTCGTGCACTGGGCACGACGCGCGGCCTCGCGCGCCGCCTGCACGGCGGGGAGCAGCAGGGCGATCAGCACGGCGATGATCGCGATCACCACCAGCAACTCGATCAGGGTAAAGCCTCGTCTTCGCATCCGAATGATCTCCAGGTTCGTTCTGGCCGGTGAACGGGGCGCGCTGACGGCGCACTCTTCCGCGACGGAAGCCGACCGGCGTGAAATCAGGCAAGAGTACAGGTTCCCGGCCGAGCGTCGTCGGTTACGGAATGATTCGCGGAATATCTCGCGAACGATCGTAATAGGCCGCCGGCCCTGCGAGTCCGGTCCAACTCGGCGGTCATTCACCGCTACGGGGCGGGGAGCGATGGTATCGGCAGGGCATCAAGAGCCGTCGGGATGGCAGGCGGATCTCACTTGCGGGCCGGGGATGTCTTCGTCTTTCCGGCGGGGGCGCTCGGGGCCACGTTGTCTTTGCGGGCGCCGACCGATATCGAGCCCACGGCAGGCTGCGTCGAGTCCTGGCCGTCGCAACCGCCGGCTACAGCAAGCACGACGAAGAGAAATCCTGTCCATAACCTCTTATGAGAACTCATCACGGTCGTCTCACTTTGCTAGGCTCGTCGAAGGAAGGCCGATGCGATCGGCCGCGATGAAACGATATGGCCATCCATCGTGTAGAAACAACGGGGCGTCCCGCGAAGATTTGGTGAGCGCCCGATCGAGGCGGCGACACAGCCTATCGCCTGGACCCTGGAGGCGTCGATCGCGTTCGCGGGCGTGGGCAACTCCGGCCGGTTGACCGCTGATCCGGTCGGATGGCTCATGCTACAATTGGTGCAAACGGAGAATCCCATGCCGCTACACGATCATTCTCCGCCGCCCCTGGTTAAGCAGGACGACCCATGCCTCTCCGCGACCATTTCCGTTCGCCGGTCAACGACACGCATTCCTGGGACGAGGTCCATGGTCAGTGGCCCGGTGAGATCGTCCGACACTTGACCACCATCCTGCCAGCCGGGTTCCGGGCCGCACCGAGAGTCCACCTCGGCTCAGCCTTCGAGGTCGATGTCAGCACCTATGATCTCGACTCCCGCAATCCGGACGCGGACGCGGATCCCGGCGACGGCGGCAGCGGTACGTTGACCGCCTTGTCACCCACCCTCACCGTCGAAGCGGACCTGTCGGAACAGGACGAGTACGAGGTGCGCATCTACGACGCGGAGAGGGGGCGACAACTGGTCGCCGCCATCGAAATCGTCAGCCCGTCGAATAAAGACCGTCCGAACACCCGCGATCTGTTCGTCGTCAAGGTGGCGTCCCTGTTGCAACAGGGCGTCTGCGTCTCGCTGGTCGATCTGGTGAGCGTTCGGCAGGCCAACCTCTACGCCGACCTCCTGGACCTACTCGATCGCGCCGATCCTGCCCTGAGCACCACGCCGCCATACCTGTATGGCGTCACGCTCCGCTCCCGCAAGCCGCCCAGACGGAGACCGTTGCTCGACGCGTGGTTCTACCCCATGATCGTCGGACAACCGCTACCGACACTACCGATCTGGCTCTCCCCCGACCTCCGCGTGATGCTCCCACTGGAGACCAGCTACGAAGAAACCTGTCGAATACTCGGGATTGCGTGAAGCGACTTGGGAACAGGCTAAGAGTCTGTCTCGGAAGGTCCTTGTAGGGTGCTCTGTGAGCACCATTCCCAGGCAATTCGCCGAATTCGGTGCTCGCAGAGCACCCTACGAGACGACCAATGCGGCTTCCGAGACATATTACAAGTATCTCTTCACGAGTTTCTCCTCTACTCGTTCCCACGCTCCGCGTGGGAATGCCGTCTCCGACGCTCGGCGTCGCGGCCCTGGGCCCCGCCGACGGACGCAGAGCGTCCCGGACGGCATTCCCACGCGGAGCGTGGGAACGAGGGTGGGTCGCCTTATTCGCGGGCTGCCTAGGTAAGACCAATGTCAACCATTGGCTCGTGCAAGAGCATTTGCGGTCATGGTTGCTTCTCCGGCGTCTTCTGAGCGGCCTTGATGGCGTCCAGTTCCTTTCGATACTTCGCCGCCTCGTCCTTCCTGTCCATGGCCTCGTAGAGTTGCACCAGGCGCTCCACGGCCTCGGGGAGGCGGGCCTTGGCTGGCTCCGGGATCGTGTTCTCCCGCCGCTTCATCCCCTCGTAGCCGCCGATCAGCAGCGGCTCGGCCTCGGCGTATTTCTTCTGGCCCAGCAGCGCCCCGCCGAGCACCGAGTTCGTGTTGAAGGTGGACCAGGCATCGGGCTGCACCTTCTCGCGGATGGCCAGGCACTCGCGGAGCAGCGGCTCGGCCTCGGTCCATTTCTTCTGCTCCAGCAGGCCCACGCCGATCTGCGCGAGCAGGCCGGCCAGTTGCGGGCTGTCCTTGGGGAGTGCCTTGCGGGCCCGGGGCAGTTGCTCCAGGAGTGAGGCGAAGCTCGGTGGTGCATTCGCCGTCTTCAACACCGCCGCCACGTCGGCCCACAGTTGGGTGCACGCTTTCTGCTCCTCCCCGGGCAGCTTGGCCAGGGCCGCCGTGTCGCGGATGCCGGCCAGGTCGGGGTCCTTGTGCCAGTGCGACAGCATCTGCTGCACCGCGGTGCGGTCGGCGGTCTTGCCGGCCTCCAGTTGCTTGGTCCACAGGGCCAGGTCGGCGCGGAGCCAGTCGCGGGCCTGCTGCCGCAGGCGGGCTCGCTCCTTGTCGTCGAGCTCGGCCGCATCGTTGCCCTGTCCGGCGGCGGCCCGCGTTGCGTAGCAAGCGGCGTCGTAGCGGTGGGCGGCTTTCAGGTCGTCGGCCAGCTTGGGGTCGGCGGCGAAGGCGGCGGCGTACAGGGTGGTGGCCTTTTGATAGAGCTTCTTGCCATGGCAGATACCGGCCAGAACCAGGCGTTCCTTGGTGTCATCGGGTTGGAACTCGCCCTTGAGAAACGCGGGCAGCTTCGCCTCCATCGCGGCGTTCGCCTCGGCCTCATGGACCCATTCGGCCGACGGGTAGCGCCAGGTGGGTTGCTTGGAACCCAATTCGTGGCCCCGCTTGTAGGCCTCCAGGGACTCGGCGAACCGGCCCTGACTCGCTAGTGCCGATCCCATGTTACAGTGGGCCTCCGCGTACTTCAGGTCGAGTGCGATGGTCTTCTTGTAGCATTCGATGGCCTCGTCCAACTGGCCATTCTGCGTCAGCGCATTGCCCAGGTTGGAGTGGGCCGCGGCGAGCTTCGGGTCGAGTGCGATGGCCTTACGGTAGCAGGCGATGGCCTCGTCCAACTGGCCATTCTGCGTCAGCGAAATGCCCAGGCTGTGGTGGGCCGAGGCGAGCTTCGGGTCGAGTTCGATGGCCTTCTTGAGGCAGGCGATGGCCTCGTCCAACTGGCCATTCTGCGTCAGCGCATTGCCCAGGTTGTGGTGGGCCGAGGCGAGCTTCGGGTCGAGTTCGATGGCCTTCTTGAGGCAGGCGATGGCCTCGTCCAACTGGCCCTTATTCGTCAGCGCATTGCCCAGGTTGCAGTGGGCCGCGGCGAGCTTCGGGTCGAGTTCGATGGCCTTGCGGCAGCAGGCGATGGCCTCGTCCCACTGGCCCTTCCGCGTCAGCGCAATGCCCAGGTTGGAGTGGGCAATAGCTTCCTTCGGGTCGAGTTCGATGGCCTTGCGGCAGCAGGCGATGGCCTCGTCCCACTGGCCCTTGGCATACAGCGCAATGCCCAGGTTGTTGTGGGCCATGGCGAGCTTCGGGTCGAGTTCGATGGCCTTGCGGCAGCAGGCGATGGCCTCGTCCCACTGGCCCTTGGCATACAGCGCACGGCCCAGGTTGGAGTGGGCCACGGCGTCCTTCGGGTCGAGTTCGATGGCCTTGCGGCAGCAGGCGATGGCCTCGTCCCACTGGCCCTTATTCGTCAGCGCATTGCCCAGGTTGCAGTGGGCAATAGCGAGCTTCGGGTCGAGTTCGATGGCCTTGCGGCAGCAGGCGATGGCCTCGTCCCACTGGCCCTTCCGCGTCAGCGCATAGCCCAGGTTGGTGTGGGCCGCGGGATTAGCCGGGGCGGCGGCGACGGCCGCCTGAAACCAGCGCAACCGCTCGTCCATCCCGTTCGTGTCGTCGGCCGTGTAGGTATTGCCCAGCGCCATCAGCAGTCCGAGGTCCCCCGGCCGCCGACTCACCGCTGCCTGCAACAACTGCCGCCGCCGCTCCACCACGATCGCTGGAGTTTCGCCCAGAAAGGCGACGAACCCCGGCGGTTGCTCCAGGGCGGCCTTCTGTCCCGCCAGCTCCACGAAGTTCGCCCGGTCCTCGCCGACGATCGCATCCCGGATCGCATCCCGATACCGGTCGGCATCCACCCGCCGGAGCACGGCCCGCACCCCGGCCCGCTTCGGCATCAGCGACGCCACGTCGGCCCACAGTTGCGGAGTGAACGCCTTCTGCTCCTCCGCCGGGAACTTGTCCACGTCCACCAGGCGGATGGGCAACAGCAGGCGATCCAGGGCCGACACGATTCGCTCCCGCACCCGCGACGCGGTCACTCGCGCCGCCACCTCGTCAACCGACGCCTGCTCGGGGTCGGCCTCGAATCGCGCCAGGACTTGCCGGGTCCGCGTCGCCACGGCCGCTGGGCCCGGGACTTTGTTTTCCACCGGGGTCCAGCGGAACTGGTCGACGTCGTCCAGGTCGCGCGACAGGGCCAGGTCCGCCTCCAGCCGCGCCAGGCGGTTCGCCTGCTCTGCCGCCCCGCCCTCGGTGGCCCGCTTCCGGGCCGCGCCCAGGGCGAGGGATGCCTTGGCCGTGTCGCCAGCCCGCAGCGCCTCCTCGCTCTGGTCCAGGAGCGCGGTCACGGCCTCGGCATTGCGGCCGAGCCGGGCATTGTCGGCGGCCAAGCGCCGGTCGTCCTCGAGCTGTCGCCGGAGGTCCGACTCCCGCCGTGCTCCGGCCTGCACGCCCTGCCACCAGACGACCGCCCCTCCGCCCAGCACCAGCAACGCGACCGTCGCCGCCAGCGCCAACTGGAGCGGGTTTCGGCGGACGAACTTCTTCAGCCGGTAGCCCGCACTCGGCGGGCGGGCCTCGACGATCTCATCGGCGAGATAGCGCTGGAGATCGCGGGCGAAGCCGTCGGCCGTCTCGTAGCGTCGCGTGCGATCCTTCTCCAGGGCCTTCATCACCACCCAGTCGAGCTCGCCCCGCAGGAGATTCGCCAGCCTCGCCGGCTCGATGCTCCGGTTGGCGGCGATGCTGGGCAGGGCCTCGGCCGTACTGAGCCTGGTGCTCGGCCGCGGCGGGTCGACTTCGCGCACCATCCGCAGCATCTCCAGGATCGCACCCCGCTGGAACTGCCTGGCGTCGAGCGGCGGCGAGCCGGCGAGTAGCTCGTAGAGCATCACCCCGAGGGCGTAGACGTCCGTGCGGGTGTCGATGTCCATCGAGGACGGGTCGGCCTGCTCGGGCGACATGTAGGCCGGGGTGCCCACGATCGCCCCGGTGTCGGCGAGGCTCATGTCGGTCAGTTTCATCTCGGTCGCCTTGGCCACGCCGAAGTCGATGACCTTGGGCGTGGGCCGCCCATCCACCTCCGTGACCAGGACGTTGCCCGGCTTCAGGTCGCGATGGATGATCCCCTTCTGGTGGGCGTGCTGCACCGCCTGACAGACCGCGACGAACAGCTCCAGCCGGGCCTTCACCGACAGCCGCTGCCGGTCGCAGTACTCGGTGAGCGGCACGCCGCGCACCAGCTCCATGACGAAGAACGGCTGGCCGGCCGGTGTGAGGCCGCCGTCGTAGATGCGGGCGATGTTCGGGTGGTCCATCAGCGCGAGGGCCTGCCGCTCGGCGTCGAACCGGGCCAGCACCGCTTTCGAGTCCATCCCCGTCTTGATCAGCTTGAGCGCCACCTGCCGCTTGACCGGCTCGGTCTGGCTGGCCAGATAGACCGAGCCCATGCCGCCCTCGCCGATCACCTCGACGAGCGTGTACCGGCCGGCGATGACCGTGCCGATCCTTTCGCCTGTCGGGACCTTCACGATGCGGGGCGTGAAGGACGCCGAGGCCGGTGCAGCGGTGGCATCGGGATCGGTGCCGTCGAGCGTCGGCGGCGTCCCCTCGGGCCGGGGTTCCCCGGCGCGATCGCCGTCGGGATGGGCGCGTCCGGGTCGGGCGCATCGGTGGCGGAGGTCCCGCCCGGGAGATCGACGGTCGCGAGATGGCCGAGGACGAATGCCGCAGTGGGATTCGCCGGCGTGGGAGAAGCGGGTTCGAGGAGGCTGTCGGGTTCGGCGTTGGCGGCCAACAGTCGCTCGACCTCGGCCCGCAGCTCAGTATCCCCTCCGTAGCCGACGGCCAGGAAGCCCGGCCGCTGTTCGGGTGGGAGTTCGAGGGCCGAGAGGAACAGATCGCGGGCGCGATTCGAATCGATGGGCATGACTTGAGCTCCTGTTTCACTTGTCGATGCGGATTTCCCGCCGGTGGCGCGAGTCCTCCGCCTGGTTCACCCTTCAATGCGGATTTCCCGCCGGTCGAGTCTCAACAAAATCCGCGATGATTTCAGACCCTTCTCGCCGAACACGACCAGAGGGAGCGAGAACGAGGAGCGTGACCACGGTCGTGAGACCGTGGTTCGGACGGGACGAACGTCCTCCAACCTCGGGCGTCAGCCCGATCAGCCATGAAGAGTCATGATTTCCCCGACCCATCGGCGAGACGGGAGGTCAACCAGGCCCGGGCGTAAGTCCAGATGCGGAAAGCGGTTGCACGGGGAACCCCGAGGGCCTCGCCCGCTTCTTCGACGGAGAGACCGCCGAAGACCCGCAGTTTCGCCAGCTCGGCCGCCGTCGGGTCGATCGCCGCGAAGTGGGTCAGGGCCTCGTCGAGGTCGATCCAGCGGTCGGGGTCGAAGCCGCCGGCCGGCAGGCGATCCGGGTTGAGGTCGGCTCGCGCCGGGCGGTCGCCGCGCTTCTCCGCCCGTTTCGCCCGGGCGTGGTCGACGAGGATCCGACGCATGGCCTCGGCGGCGGCCGCGAAGAAGTGACCGCGGCCGTCGAACTGCTGATCCCCGACCAGCCGCAGGTAGGCTTCGTGGACGAGGGCGGTCGCGTCGAGGGTGTGGCCGGGGGCTTCCGCGGCCATGCGCGCGGCGGCGAGCTTCCGCAGCTCGTCGTAAACGAGCGGGAGCAGGTCCGCCCCGACCTGGCGGTCTCCCTTTTGGACGGCTTCGATGAGACGGGTTACATCAGACATGGCAATCGAGTGTACAGGGCGCAGGATTGCCGGTCACGGGACGACTGATTGCGTTCGGGGTGTGCAATTAAGCGGAGGATCGCCCGCTGAGCATACCCGAAGAGCTCGGGAAGCCAACCACGGCGCGGAAATCCGCTTTATTTGCGGGTTTTGTATCTGCCGTCGCCGTAGAGAGTTCGGCGCAAAATACCCAGAATTCGCGAGGGATGCGTTAATGAATTTGCAAAGCTGCGGCATAGTAATCATAGCGGGATCGTGTTCCGTCATTTCAACAGGAGCCAGAGTCCAGTGACAGCGCACCGGTCGGGAAATCGATGGGCCAGTCGGGTCCTGGGTTGGCTGAAGTCGGGAAAGGAGCGTCCATGCCCCTCTTGCACGGGCCGGTCCGACTTCGTCGCAGTCTCATCGCTAACCCATTGCCGGCCCCGGAGATCGGTGAGGGCGACCTTGCAAGATACTCGTTGCGAGTGCAATCCGGCGCAACGTTCCCCAGTATTCGGCGCCCCGAGCATCGCTCGGCTACTCCAGACCCTTGAGCCGGACCCATCCTCCAAATAGACTGTTACAAGAGACTGCGATTCACCCGCCGTCAGGTTCCCACCCCAGAGACATAACCGATCACGTCCAGGCTGCCTCGAGAAGCCGAAGCGTCCGGTCGGGAATGAACAGCCGCCGATGTCGGCCGCCCGTCGCGTTGGTTCTAGGGTCAATCATCGTCGGTTGCCGCGAATGATCCGAGGGGTCCCGACAGGCCGGAGATTGATGGGGCTTCATCGAAAGGGCCCTCGCCATGCCGACGAATACCCAGGGAGTTCCGCGAATGGACGAGAAGTTGATTGAGCCGGCCGGGGTGACAACTCCGGTCGATCGCGATCGGGAGATGCCCAGGCGAGGCTTCCTCGGCGGCGTCGCGGTCGCCCTCGGCGGACTGATCGGCCTGGTCCTGGCCGTGCCGGGCGCGGCCTATGTGCTGTCTCCCCTGCGGAAGCGAAGTCCCGAGCGGGGATTGCATTTCCTGTCGCGGCTGAGCCAGTTGCAGGTCGGCGTCCCGCGATCGTTCGCGATCGTCGAGGAACGACAGGACGCCTGGGTCCGCTATCCTCGCGAGCCGGTGGGGTCGGTCTGGCTGATCCGCCAGCCGAAGGGCCGCACGCCCGAGGTGATCGCCATGACCTCGGAGTGTCCCCACCTGGGATGCGCCGTCAACCTGACCGCCGACGGCAAGAGCTTCCTGTGCCCGTGCCACACCAGCACGTTCGACCTCGAAGGCAAGCCCGAGAACCAGGTCCCGCCCCGGCCGATGGATCGACTCGACGTCGAGATCACCAAGGACGAGGACCCCGAGATCCGCGTGAAGTTCGAGCGTTTCCGCTCCCAGAGCGAGGAGAGGATCCCCTTGTTTAAGCAATTGTCCGACTGGCTCGATGACCGGACGGGGTTCGGTACGTTCACTCGCGTCGCCCTCGACGAACCGATCGCCGGGGCGCGCGCTGGCGGTACGTCTTCGGCTCGGCGTTGACCATGATGTTCCTGGTCCAGGCATTCACGGGGATGCTGCTGATGGCGTCGTACAGCCCGTCGTCCTCGACGGCCTGGGCGAGCGTCTTCTACATCAATCGGGAGGTCTGGTTCGGCTGGTTCATCCGAGGGGTCCATCACTTCGGGGCCCAGGCGATGATCGTGCTGCTGGCCATGCACCTGCTCCAGGTCGTCTGGGCCGGCGCCTATCGGCGACCTCGCGAGTTCAACTGGTGGTTCGGGCTGGCCCTGATGCTGGTCACGATCGGATTCGGCCACACGGGCTACCAGCTCCCCTGGGACCAGAAGGGCTACTGGTCCACCAAGGTCGTGACCAACATCGTGAGTGGGGCCCCGGTCGTCGGCCCGTATCTCCAGAGTATCCTGGTCGGCGGCAGCGAGTTCGGCAACCAGACGCTCACCCGATTCTATGCCCTGCACGTCGCGGTCTTGCCGGCGTTCCTGGTGTTCTTCCTGACGATCCACGTCATACTCTCGCGTTGACATCACCTGACGCCTCCCGCCTCGGCCGTGAACCAGCCCGCCGCGCCGTACTGGCCCGACCAGATGGTCCGGAACCTGCTCTTTTCGTTGCTGGTGATCGGCGTCGTTGTCGGCCTGGTCCTCCGCGAAGGCGGCGCCAACCTGGACGCGCCGGCGGACCCGTCGAGCTCCGACTACCCGGCGCGGCCGGAATGGTATTACCTCGCGCTCTTTCAGATGCTCAAGTATTTCCCCGGCAGCCGGGAGATGATCGGCACGATCGTGATCCCCAGCACGCTCCTGCTGGTCCTAGCAATCCTGCCCTTCCTCGATCGCGTCCTCCCCGGCAAGCTCGCCCATTTCCTGGCCTGCGGCTTCGTGTTCACGATCCTGGGGGGAGCCGGCTACCTGACCGTCCAGGCGCTCTATGACGATTCGCGGAACCCGCTCTTCCAGGAAGCCCGCAATAAGGCGGACGCCGCTCGCGAGCGGGCGCTGCTGCTGGCCGGGTCGACCGAGGCCGGCATCGCTCCGGATGGCGCCGCGTACCTCCTGCGACGAGACCCGCTCACCCACGGGAAGGCCGTCCTGGAGCGACGATGCCTCGGCTGCCACTTCCATGATGGCAAGGGGACCGGCACCCAGACGGCCCCGGACCTCGCCGGCTTCGGCTCCCGAGCCTGGATCCGCGGCTTGCTCGAGGAACCGCAATCGCCGGCCTACTTCGGCAAGGTCCCCCAGTGCGACGGGATGGCCGAGTGGAAGAAAGGAACGAAGCTGAAAGGGAAGGCACTCGATGACGTCGCCGACTTCGTCGCCTCGTTCGCCGCGATCGACGCGGAGACCACCCCGGAGGAATGGCTCGCCAATCCCGATGTCGCCAAGCATCCGGGATACAAGGCCTTCGAGGAAGACTGCGGGAAATGCCATATCGTCGACGGCTTCACCGAGGGCGGCATGCGCGAGGCGCCCAACCTCTTCGCCTGGGGATCGCCCCAGTGGACCGCTCGCATGATCCGCAAGCCGGACGCCCCGGATAAGTATGGCTTCCTGGAGAAGGAGCAGAAGATGCCCGCCTTCAACGCGGATCAGCTCTCGCCCAACGACCTCCAGATGGTGATCCGCTACCTGAGGGGCGACTATGTCAAAGCCGATGCGAGGTCGCCGGCGGAAAAGACGCCGTAGCCGACAAGGGCCGCCTTCGATCGGACTGCGCACGCCACTGCTCGTCTTGCGCCGAGGAATGCCGATGTGTGGCACGCGATCGAGGCAAACGCTTCCCTATCTCGCCCGGACTCCTTCCATGACGATCACCTGGCTTCCCGATCGGTCGGATCGAGAAAATCGGCGGAAAAACCGAGCTTTCCCCCGGATTTTTCTTGTAATCCGCGGAGTCCGATCGGTAGACTCTCCCTACCTCGCCGACACATACGAGGCGATTGAAGGATCAGTCGGATTCGATTCTCAACCTGACCCACATCGCAAAAAACCAGGAGGACTTTCGGGGGACGACCCTCCTCGCGGATCGAGGGGGAACACAGGGAAGGTACGTAAAGAGCGACACCTCTCAAGACACGATTGTTTCGAGATGTGTCGCAACGAGAGATTCGGCTCGCCGACGAACGGCCAGCAAACGATTGCAACGTGCCCGCAACAGAACGGATTTCGCCGAGACCATTTCAAGGAAGGGATGGCTGCTATGAAATACCGTCCGCTCATCGGAATCAACACGGACTACCGCGCCACGGCCAAGGGTCGCACACCTCACAGCTTCATCCACAGCGGCTATTTCGAGTGTCTCCTGGCCGCCAATGCCCTGCCGGTGATCATCCCGCCGCTCACCCGGGAATCGGACCTGATGCCGATCCTGGAGAAGCTGGATGGGGTGATGCTGACCGGCGGAGATGACCTGGATCCTCGCAAGATGGGGCTGGCGCCTCATCCCGCCGTCACGGTCGTACCGGAGCGTCGCGAGCTGGCGGATCGCCTGCTCTGCAAAGTCGTCCAGCAGCGCCGCATGCCCGTCCTGGGCATCGGACTGGGCATGCAGGAATTGAATGTCGTGTCCGGTGGCGGCCTGTTCCTCCACCTGCCCGAGGACATGCCCAAGTCGATCCCGCACTGGGACCCCCACGGGCGCGCCCATCGCCACACCGTCGTCATGCAACCGGGTACCCGGCTCGAGGAGATCTACGGGCCCGGCGAGATCCGCGTCAACAGCTACCATCACCAGGGTGTCCGCAAGCTCGCGCCGAACTTCCGCGTGGCCGCCCTGGCCCCCGACGGGCTCATCGAGGCCTTCGAGGGAAAGGACCACTCCTGGTGGGTCACCGGCGTGCAATGGCACCCCGAGAACGAGGGGAACATCTCGCTGGACATGCAATTGATCGAGGCCTTCGTCGCCGCCGCGGCCAACACGCGCAGCGTGCCGGCCCTCGCCAAGGTCGGTTGATCCGCCTCGGAATGCAACGCGTCAGGCGGGTGGCGGAGTCTTCGAATCCTCGCCGCCGCCCGCCACCTCAGACTTATCCCCCGCCCGGGGGACCCGCGTCGTCCCCGATTCGTCTGGGCGGCCCCGCGCCCGGCAGAGTATATTCGTGAGGTCTGATTCCTGTGAGCATCGTTGACCGGCGCGGGTCCGGGCCTTCTCCGGCGCGCCCGATCCGGATTTCCTCACGATGATCTCCGCTCGAGGGTCGCCGCATGGAGAGTCAAGGAATTCCGAGCATCTCGTCCCGGTGGACTGCGAAGGCCATCGGGTTGTCCGTGCTCATGGTCGCGGTGATCCTGGCGGCGAGCCGGGCCGTGCGGCCGATCGCTTCCGCGCGAGCACAGGAGGGCCAGTCGAGCGAGAAACCGGCGGGGACCGAGCGATCGCCCCGGTCCGCGGCCGTGGCCCTGGCTCGACTCGTACCGGCGAACGGACTGATCTCCGTGGGAGCCCGTCCGGGAATCCGGATCGATGAGATCAAGGTCAAGGAAGGCGATCAAGTCTCGCAGGGGACGGTCCTCGCACACCTGGAGGGCCACGCGGCGGCCCAGCACCAGCTCGCGCTGGCGAAGGCGAAGAAGACACTCGAAGACCGCCAGCAACGCGCCCGCCTGGCCGCGGCCCGCAAGGCGGCCGAATCCTCGAAGACCCGCCTGGGCGAGGCGAACACGCTCTACAAGCAATTCGGCGGGGTGCTCAAGGGCAAGGAGCGTTACGACGCCGAGCTGGCGCTCTACCAGGTCGAGATGCAGTCGCTCAAGGCCGACCTCGACTTGCAGTTGCTCGAGGCCGCCGGACAAGGCCAATCCGCCGGCGATCGCGGGCCGGCGGCCGAGATCCTCGATGCCCAGGTCGCGCTGGCAGAGGCCGCCTTGAAGGAGGCCGAGGTCCGCGCGCCCGGACCGGGTCGCGTGCTCCGCATCCCGGTTCATGCGGGCGAGCTCAGCGCCGGCACCCTGCTCGAGATGGGAGACGTCTCGTCGATGGCCGCGACCGCCGAGGTCTATCAAACCGACGTGCCTCGGATCCACCCGAATGATCCCGCGGAGGTGGACATCCTCGGCACACGCGTCCCGGGAAAGGTGTCGCGGATCGGCTCGATGGTCGGCAGCAACCGATTGACGAGCGTTCGACCCGCGTGCCCTGCGAGACCTGCGGGTCGTCGAGGTCACGATCCAGCTCGATCGACCGGCCGAGGCGTCGCGATATGTGAACATGGAAGTCGAGGTCACGATCCGCCCTTCGGCGCGGGGCCGGCCTCCGCCGAGACCCCCAAGGTGAGCACCGCCAACCGCGACGCCCGCTGAGGTCCCGCATCAGAACATGACCAATCCCCCGCTGGCGCTGCGAAATGTGGTTCATGGGGGCGGTCGCTCCGTCGTGGCGATCGGGGGCGTGGCGTTCGCGATCACGATGGTGCTGCTCCAACTTGGCTTCTACGGGGCGGTCAAGATCACGGCGACGAACCTCTACGAGCAGTTGGACTTCGACATCGTCCTCCTGGCGCCGACCTACGACCAGTTCTACGCCCCCGGCGCGTTCCCCCGGGAGCGGCTGCGGCAGGCCCGATCGCTGGATCTGGTCGTGGCCGCCAAGCCCCTGTATTCGACGTTCAACCTCTGGCGATGCCCGCCGTACCCGCCGGACGACCCCGCCATCGCCTGGGACGACGAGCGACCCGAGCCGGGCCCGTTGCGGCGATGGCTCCTCGGCGACCGACTCCCCCGGCCGATCAAGCGTCGCGAGCTGCTGGTGCTGGGCGTCGCCCTGGATGACGACCCGTTTCACGGGGCCATGCGCGATGCGATCGAAGCCTCGCGGCCGAAACTCCAGGAAGCCGGCCGCCTGCTGCTGGACGAGCTGTCCAACCTCGACTTCGGCTGGCCGCTCGTCGGCCGGTTCGACGACTGGGAGACGGGCGATCCGCCGGTGAAGGTGAAGGTCGTCGGCGGCTTCCCGATGCTGCGAGGATTCGCGGCCGACGGCGCGGCCATCTGCAGCGACGACAATTTCGTCCGGCTCTGCGGCCGGCCCTCGATGGAGCCCATCCAGTTCGGCTTCCTGACCCTCCGTCGATCCGATCCCGCGACGGTCGAAAGCGCCTGCCGATCGCTCCGCGAGATCCTCCCTCCGGACGTGGTGCCGTACCCCCGCGCCGAGATCCTCCGCATCGAGTCGGACCACTGGGTGGGCCAGACCGCGACCGGGAAGCTGTTCGCCTTCGGCGTGCTGATCGCGACGATCGTGGCTTCGGTGGTGGTCTATCAGGTCCTCTCCAACGACGTCCGCGACCACCTCCCCGAGTATGCGACGCTCAAGGCGATGGGGCATACCAATAGCTACCTGTCGCGGGTCGTGATCACGCAGGCGCTGATCTATTCGGGAGTCGCCTACATCATCGCCGTGGTCCTCGGGTTCGTGCTCTACCGGGCCACGGAGGGCCTCGCCGGGATTCCGATGCGGATGACCGGCGGCATCCTGGGCCTGGCGCTCTTCGTGACGGCCCTGGTCGGCATGGTGTCGGCCGTGTTCACGCTCGAGAAGGTCTGGAGGGCCAATCCGGCAGACCTCTTCTGACTCCGGGCACTCTCCGGGACGGCTTTCCGTTATAGTGGGTAAGAATGCTCGAGCGTCCAATGCATTATCCGTCGGGGTGTTCCGATGTCATTCCAGCAATTCACCTTCCCCCAGGTGCAACATGATCTCGGTTTGACCCTGCGAGATGCCGACCTTTTCGCCTCCGCGCCACCGTTTCACGTCCACGAGGAGTTCGCGGCTTTCATCCGCGACGGCGTGACATTGGCCGTGGCTAACAGCACGGAGAAGGCCAAGTCCGAGTTCATCATTGCACCCGTCCTTCTCGAGCTACGCCGGTCGTTGGGACCGCGATTCTTCCTTTTCTCGGGGGTGGAGTGGGAAGCCGATGCCAGCCGAGGGCTGAACGGCTACTGCGATTTCATCCTGACCAAAGGGGAATCGCAGTTCGTCATGAGTGCCCCCTTTGTCGCCGTGGTGGAGGCCAAGAACGACCTGATCCGCACCGGCCTGGGCCAGTGCATCGCCGCCATGTACGGGGCTCAGTTGTGCAACCAGAACTCGGGACGACCGCTTGAAAGGGTCCATGGAGTCGTGAGTACGGGGACTGCCTGGAGATTCTTGCGGTTGGAAGGGACGTTATTAACGATCGACGTGCCGGAGTATCATATTGACAACTTGACCAAAGTGATGGGGATCTTGCGACAGATCGTCGAAACGCCCTGAGCATCGTCACCAGGATATCGATCAACCCATGCAGCCCCGTTTCACCATCCCGCTGGCCTGGCGCAACTTGACCGAGAACAAGCTCCGCTTGCTGGCCTCGGTGGCCGGCACGGCGTTCGCCGTGACCTTGATGTTCATGGAGAACGGCTTCCGCCAGGCGCTCCTGGATAGCATGGTCGGCCTGGTCCGGCATCTCGACGGCCAGTTGTTCCTCGTCAGCCGGACGAATTATACGTTGTCCGTCCCCTATGCGTTCCCGAACCGTCGGATCGAGCAGGCCCGGGCGTTCGCCGAGGTCACCACGGCGGTGCCGATCGCCATCGAGACGCGGCGATCGTTCTGGCGGAATCCGGCCGGTGGCCTGCCGAGGCCGATCCGGGTCGTCGCCTATCCGCCCGACGGCGATGCCCTCGACCTGCCCGCGCTCGTCCAGCATCATGGAGATTGGGGCCATCCGGGACGGGCGATGGCCGACGCGCGGTCGCGGACCGAGCGGTTGGGACCGCTCCGATCGGGCATGGTCTCCGAGCTGTCGGGAAAGACCATCCGCATCGTCGGGACCTTCGACCTGGGCGCCGATTTCCAGAGCGACGGCACCCTCGTCATGAGCGACACTACCCTCGCCGATATCTTCCCCGACCGTCGCGGCCTCAGCACAGCCGATGATCCGGTGAACGTCGGACTGCTGCGCGTCCGCCCCGGCACCGACGTCGATCGGCTGCGCGGGGCGATCGCGGCCGCGCTGCCGACGGACGTCCGCGTGCTCACCAAGGCCGGCCTGATCGACAAGGAACAGGGCTTCTGGGACCACGTCGCGCCCATCGGCACGGTCTTCTCGATCGGGGTCGTGATGGGCTTCATCGTGGGCCTGGCGATCTGTTACCAGGTCCTGTTCTCGGACATCAGCGAGCGGCTGGCCGAGTTCGCCACGCTCAAGGCGATGGGCTATTCCGACCTGCGATTATTCGCGATCATCGTGGCCCAGGCCGTCTATCTCGCGGTGCTCGGCTACCTGGCCGGGCTCGGCGTCGCCCTATTGTTGTTCGGCGTGGTCCATGCGGCGACCGGCCTGCCGATGGACTTGCGACTCCAGGATGCCGCGACGATCTTCGGGCTCGCCCTGGTCATGTGCGTCTCGTCGGGTTGCCTGGCCGCGCGTCGGCTCGCGTCGGCCGACCCCGCCGAACTCTTCCGTTGAGCCATCATCATCGAGTCATCCGCCATGAGCACCGCGTCCGTCCCCGACCTGGAAATGTCGTCCACCTCGCTGCTCGCGGTCTCCCGACCCACCTGCAAGGAACTGCGCGATCCAGGCCGAGGGGGTCAGCTACTGGTATGGCGAGGGCGAGGCGCGCACTCAGGTCCTCTTCGATAATTCGATCGAGATCGGTTGCGGCGAGGTGGTGATCATGACCGGCCCATCGGGGTCGGGGAAGACCACGCTCCTGACGTTGATCGGGGCACTGCGTCGACTCCAGCAGGGCCGGCTGATCGTCCTGAATCGCGACCTCTCGGCCCTGGACGAGCACGGCGCGGTCGAGCTCCGCAAGGACATCGGCTTCATCTTCCAGAGCCACAACCTCTTCAGCTCGCTCACGGCCCTGGAGAACGTGCGGATGGCCACCGCGCTCCGGCCCGCGAGCGTGCGCGAGATGAACGAGCGGAGCGCACGACTACTCGAGCAGCTCGGGCTGGGCGACCGGTTGAATCACCTGCCCGCGCAGCTATCCGGTGGACAGCGACAGCGGGTGGCGATCGCCCGCGCCCTGGTCAACCGCCCCGCGCTGGTCCTGGCCGACGAGCCGACCGCCGCCCTCGACGCCGAGTCGGGCCAGACCGTGCTCGGGCTGCTCCGCAAGCTGGCCGACGGGATGGATCGGACGACGGTCCTCATCGTCACCCACGATCAGCGCGTCATCGACCACGCCGACCGCGTCGTCAACATGATGGGCGGCCGGATCATCAATAACTCGCTGACCCGGATGACCGTCCGGATCACCCGCGCCCTGTCCCAGAGCGAGGTCCTCAAGGGGCTCAGCGAGGCCACCCTGACCCGGATCGCCGGCGTGATGACCGTCGAGACGCGTCATAAAGGCGAGACGATCGTCCAGGAGGGCGAGCCCGGCGACCGCTATTACTTGATCGGCTCGGGCGTCGCCGAAGCCTACAAAGGAGGGGCCTACCAGGAAGAACTCTACTTCGGCGAAGGGTTCGGCACCATCTCCTCTTTCTTCCACCGTCCCATCCAGCAGACCGTCCGCGCCAAGACCGACCTGGAGCTTTATGTGATCACTCAAGCGGATTTCGAGCGCGTGCTGGCGACCGACAAGAGCTTCGAAAACCGCGTCCGGTCGCTGATGATGGCCCTGAATCCATCCCAGTAAGACGCGACACCACGGTCGAGTCGAGGAACGATCCGGCCAAGTCGCGGGAGTCTTGTGAACTTCACGATTCCCGTCAACGATCGGGAGACGCAACCCCGTCATCGGTCCCGACCGGCGTGAAAGGTCGCCTCGAGCGATGCGTTCGTCGCCGGAGTCTGGGAAAAAAACCGTCGCTCCTGTGGAAAGTTGGCCTCGCCTCCTGGATGCAATCTCAGCGGTTGAGAAGAAGGATCGGCCGAGCCCGAAGTCTTGCTGGCCAGTGCCCTGGCGGGGGACGAACGGGCCTTCGTGACCCTCTTCGACGCCCAGCGCGAACGGCTGCGGCGGCTCGTCCGACTCCGGCTGGACCGCCGCCTCTCGGGCCGGGTTGATACCGACGACGTCCTCCAGGACGCCTATCTCGAAGCCCGAAAGCGGTTGCCCGACTACGCCCGCGATCCGCAGGCGATGCCGTTCCACCTCTGGCTCCGGCTGGTCACCGGCCAGAAGCTGACCGACTTGCACCGGTTCCACCTCGGCACCCAGGCGCGCGCCGCCGGCATGGAGGTCTCGCTCCACCGCGGCGCCTTCCCCCAGGCCAGCTCGGTCTCGCTCGCCGCCCAGCTCCTGGGCAAGATGACCAGCGCCAGCCGCGCCGCGATCCGCGCCGAGCACAAGCTGATCCTCCAGGATGCGCTCAACGGCATGGACCCGATCGACCGCGAGGTGCTCACCCTCCGTCACTTCGAGCTGCTCGGGAACGAGGAAACCGCGATGGTGCTGGGCCTGACCAACTAGGCCGCGAGCAACCGATACATCCGGGCCTTGAAGCGGCTCAAGGAGATCCTCACCTCGATCCCCGGCATGAACGAAGGTTGGTGATCCCAACCCATCGTCCCATCTCCACCTACTCGAACCGAGCCGCGCATGAGCACCGCCTCCGGCACCAGCCAGGATCGCAACCCCGTCGAGGCCCTCGCCGACGACTTCCTCCGCCGCAAGCGAGCCGGCGAGCGGCCGACCCTCGAGGACTACTGCCGCCGACACCCCGAGCTCGCCGACGACATCCGCGACGTCCTCCCCGTCCTGATCCGCATGGAGGACCTGCGCTCCGACGGACCCGACGACGCTACCGACGACGTCGCCGTCCACACCGCGACCCGGCTGGAGCGACTGGGCGACTACCGCATCCTCCGCGAGATCGGCCGAGGCGGGATGGGCGTCGTCTACGAGGCCGAGCAGGAGTCGCTCGGCCGTCGCGTCGCACTCAAGGTCCTCCCCGACGCGGCCCTCGCCGACGCCCAGCAAGTCCTCCGCTTCCAGCGCGAGGCCCGCGCCGCGGCGCGGCTGCACCACACCAACATCGTCCCGGTCTTCGGCGTGGGCCGCGACGAGGGCCACCACTATTACGTGATGCAGTTCATCCCCGGCATGGGCCTGGACGCTGTCATGGATGAGCTGCGTAGGCTGCGTCGGGGCGGGGGAGCCGCCATCCATCTGGACCGGCCAGTTTCGCGGGGAGCCGTGAGCGCCGTGGCGGTGGCCGAGGCGATCCTCACCGGCCGGTTCTCGATCACGGATCCGGGCATCGCCGAGCCGGTCCCGAACGGGGCCGCGGACACCGCCGTTGTCACGATAGATCATCCCCCGGGCGCGCCACCCGACCCCGACCCGCCGTCGGCCAGCCTGCCGGGCGCCTCGGCCGACTCGCTGGCCCGCTCCGACCCCGACCGCACCTTCTTCCGCAGCGTCGCCCGCATCGGGCTCCAGGTCGCCGAGGCACTGGAATACGCCAACCGACAGGGCGTCCTCCACCGCGACGTCAAGCCGTCGAATCTCCTGCTGGACCCCAGGGGCAACGTCTGGGTGGCCGACTTCGGCCTGGCCAAGGCCGCCGACGCGGAGGACATCACCCACTCCGGTGACATCGTCGGCACCGTGCGATACATGGCCCCGGAGCGATTCGCAGGCCGGTGCGATGCGCGTTCGGACGTCTACGCGCTGGGCCTGACCCTCTACGAGCTCCTGGCGCTGCGGCCGGCCTTCTCGGCGGCCGACCGCCACGAGCTGATGCGTCGGGTGATGAGCGAGGAGCCGGAGCGGCTGCGGGCCCTGGTTCCGCACCTGCCCCGCGACCTGGAGACGGTCATTCACAAGGCGATCGACCGCGACCCGGCGCGGCGATACCCCACCGCCGCGGCGCTGGCGGAGGACTTGCAGCGGTTCCTCGATGACAGGCCGATCCAGGCGCGGCGGGTCAGCGCCGCGGAGCAGGCGTTGCGGTGGACGAAGCGGAACCCGGCGGTGGCCTCGCTGGCCGCGGGGCTGCTCCTGGCGCTGGTGGCCGGCCTGGCGGGCGTGATCTGGCAATGGCGAGAGGCGGTGGCCAACCTGAAGATGGCCGAGGCGGCCAATCGCAAGGCCCAGGCGCGGTTCGAACTGGCCATGGAGGCCGTGCGCGCCTTCACCAACGGCGCCAGCGAGGACGTGATCCTCAAGGAGAAGGCCCTGGAGGGCCTCCGCAAGAAGCTGCTGGGCCAATCCCGGGTGTTTTACGAGAGGCTCACGGCGTCGCTGGCGGATGAGACGGACCGGGCATCGCGGTCGGCCCTGGCCGAGGCGCTGGTTGACGCGGGTACGCTCTACGCCAAAGTGGATGCACCGCAAAAGGCGATCGAGTCGCACCGCCAGGCGCTGACGTTGCGCCGGGCTGGTAAGAGAGCAACCCGCCGACCCCGCCGCGCGGCGCGACCTGGGCGCACCTACCTGGCGCTCGCGGAGCTGCTCGATTCCCTGTCCCGAGTCGACGAGGCACGCGCCGAGCTGGCCCGGGCGCGGGGGATGCTCGTGCCGCTGGCCCGGGAGCGGACCGACGACGGCGGCGCCCGGTGGCTGGAGGCCGAATGTGATTCCCTCGATGGCAGGCTGCTCGTTGGTGCCGGAATGCCCGCCGAGGGGCGGTCATCCTTGGAGCGGGCGCGGGCGCTGTACAAGGGCCTGATTGGCGACAACCCTCCGTACACCCTGCCGACCGCCGCGGACGGCCCGACGGAGTATCGCCGGGGCCTCGCGAAGGCCCTGAATCGAATCGGAGAGTCTTACCATAGGGAGTCGCGTCACGAGGGAGTCCTGAGGATCATGGAGGAGCTACTGGCCGTATCGGAAGAGCTGGTGTCTGGACGGTTCGCCGACGACACCGACCGACAGAGGCTCGGGAACTGCTATCATAAAACCGGCTGGTCACTCGGTTTCCTTCGCCCGCCCTCCGAGGCGATCCAGGCCAGCGAGCGGGCGTTGGCCATCTTCCGGCGGCTCGCCGACGCCAATCCCACGGTGACCGCGTACAAGATCGAATTGGCCGCCAGCCTGAAGAATATCGGTTTCATCTACCTCAGGCGTGATGTCGCGAAGGCGAGAAAATACGCCTTGGAGGCGATTTCGGTCATCCGCTCCTTCTCACCGGAACAGAAGGTGGCGACCGGTTACCACGAGAGCTTATGCGAGCGGATCCTTGGTGAGTACGACCTGGCCAGAGGCCGGATTGACGAGGCGTTGCTTCACATGAAGCGAGGTGTATCGGTGATCGAGGCAGAGGCTCGGGCTCACCCGGATTACCTTCCGTATCAGGAGGAGCTGGAAATGGACCTCGCGGCGCTCGCCGTGACCGAGTTGATCGTCGGCGACGCGGAGGGGGCAATGCGGACCGTGGGGCGAATCCGCGATCATGTGGAACCTGTCCTTCGCGAGCACCCCGATCTGCGCTATCCCTGGAATTGGAAGATCTTGGGTCTGCTGATTGAGGCGTATATCGACGTCAGGGCCGGCCGGGTGAGCGAAGCGTCGCTGGCCGCCGACCGGGCCGCGGCGGGCTTTCAGGTTCTGAAGCCCCCGCTGACCAACCAGGAGCATTTCTATCGCGGGGCTATCGAGGCCCTGTTCTACGCGACGGGCAGACCCGCCGGTGACGATCGCCCCGCCGAACCCCCCGGGCTTCGCCAGCACGCCGAACGCGCGATCGCGGAGGTCCGGGAGGCGGACCGGATGGGGGTCGGAGATCCGACGTACACGGCGATGGTTGATGGTCTCCTCGGCGGACGTCCTGAATTGCAGCCCCTGCTGATGGACCAGCGCTTCCCCGCCGACCCGTTCCAGCCGGAGGTCGAGGAGGGACCCGCCATCAATGAGTCCCCAGAACCCGGCAAGACCAACCCGGCCTGATGGCTCGGTGGCGGCCGCGGATGTTCTTGCTCGGGGAGCACATGACATGCCTTCCTATGCCGTCATCTCGAGCTGGACCAGCGCCGCGGTGGCAAGGGCGTGCTTGCGGATGTCCTCGGTGATCCGCATCGAGCAGAACTTCGGCCCGCACATGCTGCAAAACTGCGCGGTCTTGAAGGCTTCTTGAGGGAGGGTCTCGTCGTGCATCCTCCGGGCGGTCTCCGGGTCGAGGGAGAGTCGGAATTGTTCCTCCCAGTTGAAGGAGTACCGAGCACGGCTGAGGGCATCGTCGCGGTCGCGGGCGCCGGGGCGATGCCGAGCCAGGTCGGCGGCGTGGGCCGCAATCTTGTAGGCGATCACGCCCTGACGCACGTCCTCGACTTCCGGCAAGCCCAGGTGCTCCTTGGGCGTCACGTAGCAGAGCATGCTGGCGCCGTGCCAGCCGGCCAGGGCCGCGCCGATGGCCGAGGTGATGTGGTCGTAGCCGGGGGCCACGTCGGTCACCAGCGGCCCGAGGACGTAGAACGGGGCCTCGCTGCACTCGACCGCCTGCTTCTCCATGTTCATGGCGATCTGGTCCATCGGCACGTGGCCGGGGCCTTCGACCATGACCTGGCAGCCTTGCTCCCACGCCCGTCGGGTCAGGTCGCCGAGCGTCTTGAGCTCGGCGAACTGCGCCGCATCGGATGCGTCGGCGATGCAGCCGGGGCGGAGGCTGTCCCCCAGGCTGAAGGAGACGTCGTACGCCCTCATGATCTCGCAGAGCTCGTCGAAGTGGGTGTAGAACGGATTCTCCTGATTGTGCCCGATCATCCACTGGGCCATCAGCGACCCGCCCCGCGAGACGATCCCCGTGAGCCGATGGGCGGTCAGCGGGATGTAGTCGCGGAGGATCCCCGCGTGCAGGGTCATGTAGTCCACGCCCTGACGGGCCTGGTGCTCGACCATGTCGAGCATGTCGCGAGGCGAGAGGTCCTCGACCTTCTTGACATTCTGGATCGCCTGATAAATCGGTACGGTGCCGACGGGCACGGGGCTGGCCGCGATGATCGCCCGCCGGATCGCGTCGATATTCCCGCCCGTAGAGAGGTCCATCACCGTGTCGGCGCCCAGGTCGACGGCCATCTTCAGCTTGGCGAGCTCGTTGTTGACGTCGGAGGTCACGGCCGAGTTGCCGATGTTCGCGTTGATCTTGCAGCTCGCCTTGACCCCGATGCCCATCGGTTGGAGGCCGAGCCCGAGATGGACCGTGTTGGCCGGTATGATCATCCGGCCACGCGCCAGCTCGGAGCGGATCGTTTCCGCGGGGAGGCCCTCGCGGCGGGCGACGAACGCCATCTCGTCGGAGATGATCCCCTGCCGGGCCATTTCAATCTGCGTCATGGTGCGAAATACCCCTGAGGACCGCCTGTGCGGTCTTGCATGTCCCGTGACTGACGATGGAACCGAGGCGGTGCCGGCTCGAAAACCCTCCTATTCGGTATAACATCTCGCCCGACGATGCGTAAGTCCGTCAGCCGATCTCGGGAGATAATCACGCGATCCGTACCGCACCCCTCCGGGCGAGTCCTCGCGGCGGAGGACAAACGGCCACGGATCATGGACCACGGACAAAAGCTACGAACGGAGCGACTGGCGCAGCCATCGCGAGGCGTATCGCGTCGGGATTTCCGCCGTCCGGGAGTGGGCCGGGTCGATATCCGGGGACGATATAAAGGGCGTCACGGCGACCCCCACATGAGACGAGGGGATCGGAGGGACGGAGGGGAAGGCGGTCTACGGCACGGGCCGGAAGGACCCCATCGTCCGGCGGTGGGGCGTCCCCTCGGGGCGCCGCTCGACCGGCCCGCTCGAGCCCTCATCCGAGGGGCCGGGAATCCGGCCGGGCACGTCTACGTGAACGATTGGGTTAGATGAGGACGTCCGAAGTCGTGCCGGGGGACGCGCTGCTCACTCAGGCTCTTGCCCGACCGACGTTCAAGGAGGTAACCAGGAAGTGAACATCCTAACGACCCGCTTCGGGCTGATCCAGGCTTGCGAAACGGATGTCATCACGATTCCGGAAGGATTGCTGGGATTCCGATCATTCCGGCATTATCTCTTCCTTCCGGGATCCGGTCGTGATGGGCCTGTCCTGGTTGCAGAGCCTGACGGCCCCCGAGCTGGCCTTCGGCCTGGTGGCGCCGCCGTTCGCGGTCGGCGACTACCGCGTCGAGATCCGCCAGGGCGATCGCGCGGCCCTGGAGCTCGACGACGAACGGTCCGCTCTGATCTACGTGATCCTGAATCGTGGCGATGGGGGGGGCCTGACCGTCAACCTCCAGGGGCCGCTGGTCTTCAACCCGATCCGTCGCCTGGGCCGGCAACTGGTCTTGACCTCGAGCCGGTACCCCGTGCGATTCCCCATCGACACGGGCTTGTCCGCTTCAGCGCCTAACCTGCTGCCCGGGCCGTCTCCGTTGCGTGCGACGGCGTGACCCGTGTAGCCCAACATCTTTGCGTCATTGGCAACGTGCCATCCCAGCTCCGTCGTGGTCACCGAGGCGTGGGCAGCGTGATCAGGGATGGTCGCGGGCCTCGCTGGCAGGAGGAAGGAGCCGAATACGATGCTGGTCCTGTCCCGACACCGCGATGAAAGTATCATCATCGGCGATGATATCGTCATCACCGTGGTGGATATTCGGGGTGATAAGGTGAGATTGGGGATCGCCGCCCCGATCGAGATCTCCGTGCACCGACAAGAGGTGTACGAAGCCATTCAGCGCGAGAATCGCCAGGCGAGTCAACTGGAACCGCAAGACGCCCGACAGATCGAGCGTATCAACCAGCCGCCTCGCCGGGACACGCGCCGAACTCGCCCCGAAACCACCTGAGAATCCCCCGGCCGCCGCCCTCACCGCCCGAGACGTTCGGGCGGATCGCGCCCGAGTCCGGCCGTGCTCACCTGCGTCCCCTCGGAGCTTGTGGAAGAATCGAACGACAGATCGCGCATTCCGGATCGCGAATTCATAAGCCCTTGATGCCTCAGCCAAGTATTCATTCGCGATTCGCGATCCGTTAACTGGGATCGATTTGCTCACAGCCTCCCAACCAGACCCACCAGGTGCGCCGGCCTTGGGCGGTCGGCTTGCCGGTTGCATTTTCAAGACGTCCCGCTCCCGACGAGACCACGTCGCACGGTGATCGCACCGGCGGCGTTGTCTCGCTTTTCCGTCGCGCCGCGGGTCCTACTCCAGGTCGATGATCTCGTCATCGTCATCCAGGAGCTCGAACTGGAATTCCGGCAATGCCGCGCCGGCACGTCCCGGAGTCACGGCCAGGGTATGATCCGAATTGGGGCGTGCCACGACCTCGTTCATTGAGGGCGCGGGGAATCCTACGCCGGCCACCTGGAGGATTGGCGATGGCGACTGCGGCCAGGCCGGCGGCGAGCCGGCATGCCCCACTCCATTCCCACCCCGACCGGCCGGACTGCCGGACCGCCCGCGGTTTCGGCCTTGCTCCGATGGCGAGGGCATGTCATCCGAGCCGAGATAGACGCGGACCTTGTACCCACCCAGACTGATCCGGTCGTCGGGCAGCAGTGCCGCCCATCGGACTTTCTGACCCTTCACCTTCGTGCCGTTGGTCGTCGCCAGATCGCGGATCACCAGCAGCCCGTCCGTCTTGACGAGGACGCAGTGCCGCTTCGACAGGCTGTGATGCGGGATCACCACATCACAGTACTCCCGTCGTCCCACGACCGTCACGTCGCGGACGATCGGGATCGGTGGGTCACCATTCTCGGGGACGAGTTCCGCTTTCATCTTTGCGACGATCCCAATCCGTATTGGACCGCTGACAGGCAAGCGATCGGACGATCGCTCCAGGTTTCCGCCAATATCTCAATCTTATACCAGAATTCCGGCTGTCAACAAGACGAGAACCAGCATGATTGCATGGCGAGGCTCGAATCCACGTTTCTCGGCGTGGTGGACCGCCATGGCAAGACGATCTTCGGAGTCGAAGGCCCGACGTGCGAGCCCTCGTACGCCAGCGAGATCGGATGGCCGATCATGGACCCGCGATCCTCCCGGTCCCGATCGCAAGGTTCTTGTACAAGGCGAATCCCGCCAGGCCCAATCCGCCTGCCAGACCTGTCGGTCCGCCGGCGAATGCGGCGGCTCCGAGCACCATCGCCATCGCACTGGCGACGGCCGCACGAGAGTTGGAGCCGAGTGTCCCGGTCATGGCCGCCCCCAGGACCAGGAGCATGATGAGCGACATGCCGTCCGGCGGCGAATCTTGAAACATTCCCGGTGATGAGTCCTGGAGGGTCAGTACGGCCGGCTGTGCCGGGTCGTCGATCCCCTTGACGATCCCCAGCATCCCGGTTGGCTGGCCGAATGCGCGAATCCGGCCCAGGGCGATCGGTTCGGGGATTCCACCCGGCGGGCGACGGACACGGGCCGTCGAATCGCCGAGATAGCCTTGCGCCGATGCCAGGTCGTCCGGGAGCCCGGCCGAAGTCACGGCATCGCTCACGGCACGTCGTGCTCTCGCGATCCGATCGCGGGTCGCGTCGTCCGCGGTCCTGGTCCGACCCGGCTCACTCCACCGGGATGCCCGCTCGGCACTACGCAGGTCCAGCTCGTGGTTGATCAGGAGCGACACCAGCCTTTCGTGATCTCGCCCCGAGCTGCGGTCGAATTGTCCGAGGATACCACGGATCGACTGGGCGATCCCCTCGGCCCGCCCCAGCTCGGTCCGGACCATCGAGGCCGGCTCGAATCCGGCGGGGATGCCCTCGACGATCACACCGGGCGGGGTGGAGACCTCGAGGAGCGACCGGCACGGCCCGAGCCCCGCCCTCGGCAGCGCCATCGACCAGATTCCCGATCGCGCCGGGTCCTCGCTCGGGCCAACCTTCCAGATCACGCAGATCCGTTCCTCGCGACGACCATCGCGCACGATCGACCAGGCGCCCGGGCCCGATCGTAGCGGGATGGTCGGATTGGAGTTGAACGGACGCCCAGAGGATCGAACTCCCGTCGGGTAGCTGGATCGTTAAGAGACGGCCGTTGTCGGCGACCGTCTCGTAGACCGCGCGGCCGACGATCGACCGATCGGACAGCACGGTCATCGCGAGATCGGCCGACCCGATGCGGGCGTCGTGGTCTTGCGAACCGACGGGATTGGGAACGCCTCGCGCGAACTGGGTCCGCAAGACCCAAGGGTTCCGGCGCACGCGGAAGGCCCGGTCGGGAGTCCCGACATCCCGCGCGAACTCCTTGTCATGGAAGCGGGTGGCATAATCGATCATCTCCAGGCCCGTCAATCCTTCCGAGATCAGCGGGTGTCCGGTCGCGTTGACGATGCCCAGATAGCCGTCGAAAGCGCCGTTGTTGCCGAGGGCCGCGAGGTCGGGATAGACAATCTCCCGATCCGCTCCCAGGGGCAGGGTCGATCGGACGACGAAACGATGGGAGCCCCAGAAAGGGCGCCTCGGCGTGATCGACCAGACGGACGAGGGGCCGCGGGTCTCGGATGTGAGCTGGAAGTCCTCGCCCGAGGGATGCAGCGTCGCCTGTGCCGCCCAGGCCGCCGGCAGCTTGAGATGGATCACGTCGAGTGCCCCACCGCTGACGTCGTATCGCAGGACGGCCACCCATTCGGCGAAGTCGGCGTAGAGGGTCATCTGGCTCTCGATCGTCACGGCGACGCGCGGGGAGGCGGATCCCATCGGATCTCGCCGAGCCGAGTGGGGTCGTTCACCTGATACTCCGACGAATAGGACTTCGTCGCGGGGCCCGCGTTGACGGACGGGATCGGGGCCGGGGCCGGCGGGATGAGGGTCAGGCCCGACGCCCCCAGGAGATCCACTTTCACGGATGAGTTGATCGCGAGCGAACCCGTGGCGACCTCCGCGGCTCCCCACCCGAGCCAGGGGACGCGCGCACGATGCGTGCGGGAGCCCACCTTGAGCGGATCTTCGGTCAGGGGATCCAGCCGGAGATGCGGAGGTGGCGGCGCGGGCCGGAACCCGGCCTTTGCCAGATGAGATGCAAGCGGTGATCGGCGGAGATCGTCCAGTCCATCAATCCCTCTCCGGTCACCTGCGTGACCCGGATGCCCTCGGGCAGTTCCGCCTCGGCGAGCGGGAAATGGCCGGAGAGCTCGATCAGTTCGGCGTTGACGGCGATCGCGATCCGTCCGGATTCGATGCGGAGCTGCACCGCGGGCCGGACCTGGACGCGGCTCGCCGTCAGGCCGGTGCGGAGCGTCGCCTTGAGCTCGCCCGAGAATCGGCTGGTACCGCTGAGGGTCAGCGGCTCGTCGGGGAGATTCCCCCAGGACTTGACGAACGACTCATCGTTGATCGGGTCGAGATCGGGCAGGGGGTCGAGCCGGCCGGTCCAATCGCCGGGCCTCCTCATTCCCAGCGTCCCCACGAATCGTTCGACGCCGACGGGCCGGATCCGAGGGATGTCGCGGATCACCTCCCGGGAGCGTCCGGGCGTCGAGGGCGACCCTCCCGTGGGCTTACGCGCCGCATCCAGTGGCCGCCAGCAGTCGATGGCAAGCGTGGCCCCGGGCGGCAGGGGCGGATCGATGCTCAGGATCCACTGGCCGTCCCGGGAGTCCTCGAAGAACACCTCCGAACGTCCGGGGGCCTGCACCGAGCGGAGGATCAGCCCGGGGTCGTGCGACAGCCGGACCGTCGCGGTTTCCCCGGGCATCTGGAAGGTGAGCCGCGCGCGGAGCCGGTCGCCGGCCGGATTCACGTCCCAGAGGGCCATCCCCTCGACGCTGCCGATATCGGCGGCCCCTCCCGGTGGGTCGGGCCTCGGCCATCGGATGACGATCCGGTCGGCCGGCCCCAACCGTCCCGAGAGCGTCCGATCGGCCTTGAGCTCGATGCGACCGCGCGCGACCAGGCTTCCTTGCGCGATCCCGTCGCGAGGCGGCTCGACAAGGACGCGGGCCGTCGGCATGGGATTGATGGGCAGAGCGATCGCCTCGGAGCCGGACTCGTCGGCCGAGGCCGCGATCGATCGCCGCAGACCGAGGACATGGCTCCCGGCGGCCGGGATCGCGACCCGGGCCCGGGAACCGCCCGGCTCGATCGCGATCGGGCAAGACGCCCCGTCCAACGTCGCCGCGATGTCCCGCGCGAAGGCGACCGGGAACTCCCACGAGAACGGGGCCCGTCCCCTCGCCACCAGTTCGAACCGGCTCTCCACGAGGATCGCCTGTGCCGAGACCCTCTCGACGCGATGGAATGCCGAGATCGCCGTGACGCTCGAGGGATCCGGGCGTCCTCGTTCGCCAGGCGGGACAACTTCCGGTAATCCGAGAGGCGGAGGATGACACGATCCGGCGGGCGCGAGGGATCGAATGTCCCCTCGTATGGCAGGAGTGCCACGATCGGCGTCTCGCCTTCGGTCGTCTGGGCGCGGAGCGAGCCGATGGCCCCGATGACGAGCAGGACCAGCGATGTGCCGACCGCCGATCGGATCGCGAGGCGCTTTATGGAGCTCGGGGCGCGCGTCGTCGCGAGGCCCGGTCCGGGCGATCGACTCATCCGACGGCCCAGCTCGACGACCAGGATCGCCAGTCCGCCCGCGAATCCGCCCGCCGTCACGCCGGCGAATCGCGAGGGCAGGATCGCTTCCAGGAGCACGCAAGTTGCCGACAGCACGGCCGCGAGGAACAGCCGTCCTCGAGGGAGGCGGCTCCCGGCGATCAGCCAGCCGAGCGCCATCGAGGCGAAGACCATCCAGCCCGCCAGGATCCGCCGTCGGGTGTCGACCATGTGGACGGAGGAATCGCGACCCGGCCAGGTCGCACTCGAGAACCTCCAGGTCGCCCAGCCCGGAGGAGACTTGACCCGTTCCGCGGCCTCATCGCTGGCCGTCGAGGTCGATCGGGGGGACGCCTCTCCCCGCCACCGTGCCGGGGTCTGGAAGCGATCGGTCTGGTCGGAGCCCCAGGCCAGGGTCTCTCCGATCGCCCCGGTCCATCGCCCCGTCTGGGCGAAGCCGGTCGCCTCGGCCTCGGTCGTGATCAGGAGGACATCCGGGAACGGGACGACCGTCAGGCCATGCTTCTGGAGGGTGGCCAGGGAGATGCCACGGCGATCCGACCTGGACCGGCCGACGACGCACGGCGATTTCGGCCCGAGCCCGGCGGAGTTGAGCGCCAGCCGGTCGATCACGATCGGCCAGGGCCCGGCATCCCATCGCGTGAACCACTCGGCGAATGTCAGCTCATCGGGCATACCTTGTTCGAGCTGGACGTCGAGCGCACGGAGATCGGGAGCGGCCGAGGGATCGACCGGGCCGCGCACGAAGTCCCAGGCCGGTCTCCAGAGTCCGAGGGCTCCGCACGGCCATCCATCGGGCTCGTCGCGGTCGTTGGCGATCAGACCCGGCCCGCAATCCATCGCCCTCCAGGTCGATGGGGTGGCGATCTCCCAGACGAACGAGAGACAAGGGAGTCCGATCTCGGGGAGATCGGGGCGCAGGCGACCGCCGTTGACGATGGTCAGGCTGTCCATGGCATAGTCGACCAGGATCGTGCTCGGTCGCGCGCCGCGGACCGGCCCGGGTGCGGGCAGGACGAGGCGAGACCCCGAGCGGATCGGGGCGACTTCGACGCCGTCGCTGCGGACCCGGACCAGGGACGACCCGGCGGGCATGGCCAGCTCCAGCGACTGGTTCGGCTCGAGGTGGACCAGTAGTCGGAGGCGATTGAGCGACCGCCCCCGGAGGTTAACCGTGGTTGTCAAGACGGCCTCGCGGATGACGCCGGTCGCCGTCGCCGGCTCCATCGGCTCGGTGAAGAGCATCAACCTGGCGCCCGGCTGGTTGTAACTGAAGGCGTGGACGTCGCGGTACGGGGACGGCGAACGTTCGCCGCGGACGAGGCCCGTGTCCTCCGCCTCCGGGCCGTTGCGCGCCGGGGCGACGACCGAGGGGCTGACGCGGCCGAGCCCCGTGGTTTCCGTCCGCGAACGCATGCCGGCCGGGGTCTCGACCAGGATCGTGCCCCCCCGAAACCATTCGCCGGGTACCGACAGCAGGGGAATCGAGCCGTGGGCGGCCCAGGGCAGGTCGACCCCGAAGTGGACGGTCTTCTCCGACTGGGCGGCCAGATCGACGATCAGTCCCCGCGAGGATCCCGCGCGGGAGCCCGAGGCGCGCGTGCGCCGGGGCAGCGATCGCCTTCGTCGCCAGCTCGACACCGTCCTCGTCGCGGAACCGCCAGGACGCCAGCGAATCGTCCGCTCGATCGATCCAGAGCGACAAGGAGTCCACCGGCTCGGCGCCCGAGCTCACCACGAGCGTGCCCTCGATCGAGAGCGAGCGCCCATCCGCGTCGATCCGCGCCCGGGCCCGAATCGCGGTCGACGGGCCCTGCCCGGTACGTTCCCGTTCGACGCGTGCCTCGGCCTGCTCGGCCGTCCACCGCCAGGCCAGGGCCTCCCGGAGGCCCGTGGAGGCATCGGCCTGGGGGCGTAGGCCGGGGACCTCTGCCGGCTCGATCCAGGAAAGGCCCCGGGCTCTGGTCGGGCGGATCATCGTCGTGTCGTCGACCCACGCCATCCAGGCCTCATCGGTCATCGCGGCGCCCACGGCGCGGACGCGAGGGAGCTCCAGCGGGCCGCGACCCCCGGCGATGGTCGAGCTGGTCCTGATGGTCATCGACCATTTCTTCCGCGCCAGGACGGCGGCAGGCAACATGACCCGGAGTCTCGTTGTGCCCGATGCGAGTGCCGAAGCATGCCACGAGACCGGATCGTCCAGGCCCTGGATCCGGACCTGCTCCGGGATCCAGGCGGGACTCAGGTCAACCTCCAGCTCGGGCGTGGAGCCGCGCTGGAGGGCCCAGTCCAGCCGACATTCGAACCCGGTCCGTGCGCCGGTGATGAAGAGCTGGCCCTGGACGCCGCAGGAGAGCTCGGCACGGGGACCCAGGAACACGACCTCGCCGACCGATCGCGGCGATTCCGCCTCGAATGTCAGCCGATTGACCCCGGGTGCCTCGGCGCGTCCGGGGGCCACGAGACGGCCCGCGTCTTCCCGACATTCCCGGACCACGTGGAGCTCGTCGAGGATGACGGTCGTCCGGCCGCGAGTCCACGTCGCGTCGACCGGCCGCATCGCCGGGATCCGCCAGGGCCCTTCGGAGGGGACCGTTCCATGGGCCAGGAACCGGATCACGGCGGCCGGCGAGTCCGGGTCGAGCGTGACCGTCACCCGCGTCGAAGGCCCCGGGCGCTCGGTCCGATAGCCCCGGACCGCCGCGCCTTGCACGTCGATCAGCTCAAGCCCGGCGTCCAGCTCGGCCTCGAGTCGCCTCGGATGACGGGGATCGACCTCCAGCCGCCATTCCGTGATCCAGTTGACGAGCCCTCCGTCACGACCGGTCGTCCGGCGGAGGTCGATCTCCGTCGTGCCGCTGACCCATGCGCCGGATCGTAGCGTCAACTCGCCCTGATCCTCCGGATCGCGGAGCTCGAGGTTGAATCGCCCCGACTCCCCGTCGATCTCCCAGATCGCCCGCGCGGGGTCGTCCTGGGCCAGGGGGCTTCGACGGATCCCGCGCTGACTCGAAGCGATCCATCCCTTCGGCAGGTCGAGTTCCAGGACGGTCGTCTCGTCGCTGGGCAGTCCGAGTGTGAACCCTCGTCCATGGGAGTGCGGCCGCGCATGGAGCTCCCAATCCAGGACGATGGTCTGCTCGTGCGGAGACGCCTCGACGCGTAAGACCGCCGTGCCCGAATCCCGCGCGCCGAGGATCGGGACCTGCTGCGCCGTGGGGAGGATCGTCGGTGTCCACGGCGCCAGGGCGAATTCCGAGGTCCCGGCGGCCTGCGGGCCCAGGACCAGCTCGGTCCGGCCGGTCAGCATGTTCGAGGACCATCGGGCGCGGTGCCGCGCCCGGATCAGCCGCGGGGCGGCGATCGGCCGACGTCGGGCCGACGCCCGCCGCGCCGACTCGACCAGGGTCTCGAAGTCTCTTGGAGTCAGGACCCTCAGCTCGGGGGGAAACCATTTCAAGATGTCTTTGGCCGGTACATGCACGGAGACGACGTCGGGGTCCGCCGCCGCGACGAGGGCGAGTGTGGCCGCGGCCGCGAGCAGGAGGGCGACCCGGCGGCGGGACGGGCCGGCAGACGGGGCTTTCCGGATGGATTGGGGGTGAGGAGGCTCATGGTTCGATCGGGATTCCGGGACCGATGGCGACGGACGAGGAGACCGGGTTCAATCCCGCCCCAGCGTCGAGCTGCGCGCCGATTCTTCGACCAGGGGACCATTGATCGGCGACGGGACGAAATCCATCGTCGAGGAGACGCGGACGCGGATGGCCGTGGAGTCGTCCGACCCGACGCTCGGCGGGCGTACGAGCGAGGAATCCGCGGGAGTCTGGCCGGCCGATGAGCCCGGCTCGCGGGCCTGGGGCGCCGGCGGCTTCTTCCGCTCCAGGAGGCGTTCGATCAGCAGGGCGAGGAGCGTCAGGGATGCCCCGATGAAGGCCGATTGCAGGGCCATCAGCGTCACGCTCGGGTGCAGGTACGCCGCGGCGAGGATCGCCAGCCCGGCGGCGACGGCCCAGGCCGTCCGGAATCGGATTCGAGAGAAGATGGCGAAGAAGCCGAGGATCAGCGTCACCCCCGAGCAGGCGACGACGATCCAGGTGCGAGAGAGGATCAGCATGTTCAGGCCGCTCGGAGGACCCGCCCGGCTGAACAGGAGGTGATGCGAGTCGTCGAGCCTCGACTCGCGCAGCTCCTCGGTCGCCTGCCCCGAGGCGATCCCGCCGAGCCATTGATCCAGACTGGCCCCGTCCTTCCACGAGCGCCGCTTCCAGATCCGGCCTGTCCAGTACCATTCGTTCTCATCCGACCAGCCGCGGGGCACGCCGACGATCGCCCGATCCCAGGGCAATTCCGCCTCCCAGAGCGTGTCCAGGACGATCCCGCCATCGAGGAGCTGCGGAGGCTGCCACGTCGAACCGCCGCCGATGCCGCGGTCCTGGTATTCCAACTCGACCAGCACGGGGCGAGATCCGACGTCGGGCGGGAACCGTAGGCGGTAGCCCGATCGCATCGGGTCGAAGTCGACCTGATCGGTGACCTGGCCGTCGACTCGGGCGGCGATCCAGCGGGCGCCCTCGGGCAATGCGAACGGGAAGACCGGCCCATGCGTCTCGACCCAGTAGCGCGCCCGGCTGCGGATCGCACCATCGAATCCCTCGACCGAGCGGATCAGCAGCCGAGGCACGACCAGCGTCGGCAACTCGACCGAGTCGAGGGCCAGGGCCTTGAAGGTGAAGGGGGCGCCGCGACTCCCGGTGGCCTCGGTGAAAGCCTGGGTCGCCGACTCCGCACCCCGATTCGGCAGGGCCTCGTTGGTAATCCGGATCCAGGCCGGGTCATTCGCCTGGGAGAGGATCCCGGGCGCCGTAGACACCTCCAGGCGGGCCGGCCCGGCGGCGACGACCCCTTCGAGAGAGATCCAGGGGATGGCCACGGTCCGGTATTCGGCGGCGCCGAGGGCCGGGGCGATCGGCATCCGCAGTCGGAAGCGGAGCGAGGCCCTGTCGAGCACCGGACGATCGAAGACGAGTCGGTATCGGCGCGACCCATCCGGATCGCGACCCAGCTCGTCCCGATCGACGATGTCCCGATCGAGGACCTCCCAGCGATCGGCGATGGCCGCGGGGACGCGGATCTCCACCGAGTCGAAGGCCCCGTGGCGGACCGCGATCGTGGTCTCCTGGACCGTGACGACCGCGCGACGCGCGATGTCGGCCGAGAGGACTGTCTGCTGCACCACCGAGCGCGCATGCCTGGTGATGCGGATGGGCAAGGACCGTGACCCGCCCGTCCCGGAGCAGATCAGCGGCGATGTCCCCGCGGCGCCGGAGAGTGGCGTCGGCGGTCGCGCGGGCGGGGGGACTTTGACCTGGGATGTCAAGTCGGTCACCCTCGTGACCTGGCCCGATTCGTCATCGAGTTCCACGGAGAGGCTACGGTCGGCCGTCAATTCGTAGGAGGCGGCCCCCGAGGTCGATGGGTCGGGGGCGAACAGTCCGAGCTTCACCGGGCCGTCGCGTGCGATCCGCTGGTATCCCTCGAGCCGCAGGATAACCTTGGTCTGATCGCGGGCCGGGGAGCTCAGTCGGATCCTCAGCGTCTGTTCGGTCGGCTCGGCGCCGGCCGGATTCCGGGGCGACGGCTTACTGACCAGGCTCCATCCCTCGACCAACTCATTCGGGCCGACAGATCCAACCTGGAGCCCCGGCCCGATCCCCAGCTCGACCTCGAAGAGCCTGCCGCGCACGCGTTCGAGCTCGATCGTGGCCACGCTCCGCGCGTCTTCGACGCCGATCCGGAACTGGGTCCGTGTCCGGGTGCGGACCAGCGGGGGCGAGTCCTCGATGTCCAGGTGCAGGGCGAAGGGTTGATCCAGGAATTCGAAGGCCAGGCTGGTCGAAGGCCGCTCGCGGAGGTTGACCGGCAGCCCGCCCAGTTCGATCGGGCGTACCCCCTGCGACCCGGTCGCGCTGATCCAGAGGTTCGGGCCATGGGTGATGCCGATCGCGCCGTTTTGCTCGGGCGCGTTGGTGAAGGGAAACCCTTCGAATGCGATCCGGCGGCCGGCGGCCTTGGAGTAGGATCGCCGCGTCTTCATCACGAGCCGACGCGGCGGTGCGTCCGGGCGGAGCGGCTCACGCGGACGGATCGTCAGCAGCCCGGCCCCGCGGCGGCGCTCGATGCCTGCAGCCTCCGTCTCCTGGTCGTCGAACTTCAGCTCGGTCACCTCGTCCCGATCGTCCACGCGGATCTCGAGGGTCCGGCTGATCCCCCGCAGGCATCGGATCTTCCACAACGATCGAATCCACATCTGATCCGAGTCGATATCGATGGCGATCTCGCCCTGGGCCGTCAGCAGCGGGGGTTCGTGGCCGCCGGCCTCGGCGTCATTGGCCCAGCTCAGGTCGATCCGGGACCGCGGGGAGAGCTGGGCCGTGAGGCGTGTCCCCTTGCCGTCCGGCAGGTCGACCGACTGGAAGACCTCATTCGCGCCGATGAGAAGGTCCGACTCATGGCGGGCGAACGCGACGTCGAGGGAGGTCGAGGCGGCTTCCGGGATCGCCAGCGACAGGGCCTTGCGGGCGGGTTTCGCCATGACCGCGGCCCGGAGATCGACCTCGACCAGATGCCGGCCCCGACCGGTCACCTCGACTTGCCATCGCGATCGCCCGGTCGTCCGCAATGCCAGCTCGCGGGCGCCCTCGCGCGCGACGGCCAGCTTCTGGTCGTCGAGATGGATCGGTACCAAGGTCGGACCGTCCGACTCCAAGATTATGGCGAACTGGACCTTGAGGAGGGCGAAGTCCTCGACGATCCGACCGCCGACCCGCACCGACTCGACCACCCAGCGCGGCTTCTCGAGCAGGTTGACCGGGAGCCCGTCGAAGACTTCATCGGCCATCGGTCGATCGAACTGCCTGAGCTCGAGGTCCGGGTTGCGGATCTTCTGCAAGAGTGCGTTGTAATCCGCCGGAGAATCGACGATCACATAGTACTTGAGCCCGGCGCGATCGACCGGCCGACGCGCTTCCGCACCGGGTTGCGACGACGGCTTCGGGGGTTGGATCGATCCCGGCTGCGCGGACAGTCCGGGAGCTTGGGCCGCCGGCGCGGGCAGTACGATCAGCGGGGCCAGGAACAGGAATCCCAGGCTCCTGATCAGGTTGCGGAGCAGATCCAAGGTGCAGCACCTTCTCGAGTGGCACAACTCGGCCGAACCGGTCGCCGAACCCTCGCCGCCGGACGTCGAGATTCGATCCCTCGATCGTCTCTCTTCATCCCTATGAAGTTCCGTCCATCTGGAGTTCCTACTAGTATAACACAATCATCCGGCATGCTGCACGATCCGGACGACCCTCGTTCTTTCGGCCCGGTTCGGCCCCGATCATCGTCGGGACGATCGACGTCTTCCCATCGTGCCGAGTTCGTACCAAAATACGTAGGGCGGACGTCGTCGGTTCGGTCGGATCGTTCCCGCTCGAAAAGATAGTCTCCCTTGAGGCGAGGGTTGACGGCGATGGTGGATCACCAGATATCGGCCACGATCATCGGGAGCTGGTCGTTCCCGGGTTGGTTCGAGAAGTTCGTGGCCGACGTGAAGGCGGAACCGGATCGATACGGGCCGGCCGATCGCGAGGAGGCGGTGCGCGACGCCGTCCGCCTGGCGGTCGACGACCAGGTCCGCGCCGGGCTCGACCGGATCAGCGACGGCGAGATGCAGCGCGTCGATTTCAACCTCGGCTTCTACGAGCATCTCCGCGGCCTGGAGCCGATCCCGAGTCCCCGACGTTGGGGAGCGCCGGCGCGACGATCAGCGCGATCGCTATCGATGCGTCGCGCCCTGGCGGCGCCCGGCGGCCTGGGCGTCGTGGCGGAATATCGACGGCTCCGCGAGTACACCGAGGCACCGGCCAAGATGCCCGTCCCCGGCCCGTACACCCTCGCCGGTTGCATCGATGGCGGGTCGGTGTACGCCGATCGCGATGCGGTCGCCGACGCCCTCATCCCGATCGTCAACGCCGAGCTCCGGTCGCTCGCCGACGAGGGCGTCGACTTCATCCAGCTCGATGAGCCCAGCTTCGCCTGCCATCCGCACGCGTCCGGGCGGTTCCTCGAGGTCATCGGGCGGACCGTCGATGGAATTCGTGCCTATATCAGTATGCATATGTGCTTCGGGAACTACCGCGCCCGGGCGGTCGGCCACCGGTCGTACCGGCCGCTGTTCCCGGCCATCGGCCGGGCGCCGGTGAAGCAGCTCGCGCTCGAGTTCGCCAGCCGGGAGATGGCCGAGGTCGAACTGCTCGGACAACTGCCCGAGTCGATGGACGTCGCCGTCGGGCTGGTCGACGTCAAGAATACCTGGATCGAGCCGGCGGAGTTGGTCGCGGAGAGGCTACGAACCGTGTTGAAACACGTCGACGCGGGACGCGTCTCGGTCACGCCCGACTGCGGCTTCTCGCAGACCGCCCGGCATATCGCCGTCGCCAAGGCACGCGCGATGGTCGAAGGGGTGAAGCGAGTCCGCGACGAGTTGAAACGATGATCGAACCCGTCCGACATGGTGCCGAGCTGATCGAGGAGATCGAGGGGACGACCCCGTCGCCGGGCTCGCTGAGCGTCTGGTGGCTGGGTCAGAGTGGCTTCCTGATCAAGTCGCGGGCCGGCCTGCTCGCGATCGATCCGTATCTCTCGGAACACCTTACGAAGAAGTATGAGGCGACGGACCGGCCGCACGTGCGGATGACGAGGGCGCCGTTCCGTGGCGGGGACCTTCACGGTGTCGACCTGGTGCTGGTCAGCCACAAGCATTCCGACCACCTCGACCACGGGACCGTGCCGGACCTGCTGGCGTCCTCGCCCCGGGCGAGAGTCGGTCTCCCCGAGGCCATCCGCTCGCACGCCATCGAGATGGGACTGCCGCCCAATCGGCTCGTCGGGCTGGACGCGTCGGAACGCCTCGAGTTCGCCGGCTTCCATGTTCGGGCGATCCCGTCGGCGCACGAGGGGCTCGACACCGACGAAGGCGGGCGTCATCTTTATCTGGGCTTCGTGATCGAATCCGAGGGGCTGAGGCTCTATCATAGTGGCGACAGCCTGGCCTACGACGGACTCGCGGAGCGGCTCGGCGCCGATCGCTTCGACGTCCTGTTCCTGCCCATCAACGGCCGCGATCCGTCGCGTGGGGTGCCGGGCAACATGTCGGCGAGCGAGGCCGTTGACCTGGCGGTCCGCGTCAGGCCGCGATTCGTCGTGCCCCATCATTACGATATGTTTACTTTCAACACGATCCCCGTCGAGGTCTTCGCGTCCGAGGCACGTCGTCTCCCCGGTGGGACAGCGGCCCGGATCCTCGAGTGCGGGGGCGCTGGGAGGTCGGGCCATGAGCATCACCCTGGGTATCGACATCGGTACATCCGGGACCAAGACCCTGGCGATCGACGAGCGGGGGACGATCTTGGCGTCGGCGACGGCCGAGTATCCGTGCTCGCATCCGAGGCCCGGCTGGTCCGAGCAGCATCCGGATCTCTGGTGGGACGCGACGGTGAAGACCGTGCAGCAGGTGCTGGGCAAGGTCCGCGCCGAGGATGTGGCCGGGATCGGCCTGAGCGGACAGATGCACGGTTCGGTCTTCCTCGATGCGGTGGGTCGCGTCATCCGCCCGGCGTTGCTCTGGAACGATCAGCGGACCGTGGCGGAATGCCGCGAGATCGAGGACAAGGCCGGCGGGCGCGAGGCATTGATCCGGATGGTGGCGAACCCGGCCCTGACTGGGTTCACCGCGCCGAAGTTGTTGTGGATGCGCAATCACGAGCCGGACCACTGGGATCGGGTCCGCCAGGTCCTGCTGCCGAAGGATTATGTCCGCTACCGACTCACCGGGACGTACGCGACCGAGGTGAGCGACGCCTCGGGGACGCTCTTGCTCGATGTCGCCAATCGTCGATGGAGTCGCGACTTGCTCGAGAAGCTCCAGATCGACGCCGAGCTCTTGCCGCCTTGCTACGAGAGTGCCGAGGTCTCGGCCAGGGTGAGCGAGCTGGGATCGCAGGCGACCGGACTCAAGGCCGGCACGCCGGTGGTCGGCGGCGGCGGCGACCAGCCGGCCGGCGCGGTCGGCAACGGGATCGTCCGCCAGGGCGTGGTCTCGGCGACGATGGGGACATCGGGCGTCGTCTTCGCGCATGCCGACCAGCTCGGCTTCGACCCGCTCGGTCGCCTCCAGCGCGGCTGCCACGCCGTCCCGGGCGCCTGGCACGTGATGGGGGTCGTGCTGTCGGCGGGGGGGAGCTTCCAGTGGTTCCGCAACGAGCTCGGCAAGGCCGAGGTCGCGCTGGCGAAGGAGAGGGGCGATGACCCCTACTACCTCCTGACCGCCGAGGCGGCCCTGGCCGGACCCGGCGCGGAGGGACTCTTCTTCCTCCCGTACATGACCGGCGAGCGGACTCCGCACTTCGACCCGGATGCCAAGGGCGGCTGGATCGGGTTGACGGTGCGGCACGGCCGCGCCCACATGATCCGCAGCCTGCTCGAAGGGGCCACCTTCGCCATGCGCGACAGCCTGGAGCTGATCCGCGAGATGGGCGTGACGATCGAGCAGGTGCGCGTCTCCGGCGGCGGTGCCCGGAACCCGCTCTGGCGACAGATCCAGGCCGATATCTACGGATGCGACGTCCACACGCTCAACTCGACCGAGGGGCCGGCGTTCGGCGTCGCCCTCCTGGCCCAGGTCGGTACCGGCGGCTTCTCGACGGTCCCCGAAGCGTGCGACGCCACCATCCGCGCCGTCGATTCGACGCCGGTTGACCCCAGGGCCAGGTCGTACTATGACCGTGCCTTCGCGGTCTATCGACAGCTCTACCTCGATCTGCGGTCTTCTTTCAAGTCGATGAGCACGCTGGTGAACGAGTTTTGATCATTACAACCTGCTCGGGGAGTTCTCGCTTGGCACGGAAATCGAAACGGCCCCCCGGGGTGTCGAAGCCACGGGCTCGCGACGATGCGGCGCGATCGTCGATCCCCGCGGGTGCCCCACCCCAGCCGGCGGTGGATACGCCGGCGGAGGGGACCCGGGCCCAGCCGGCCGCGATTGGGCTCCGTATCCGACTCTGGACCGGCCTGGCCGTGATCGGTCTCCTGGCCTTGCACTATGCCCTGGCGGCCCGAAGCTTGCTCCAGGAGAATCCGACGGTCGACGAAGTGGTGCACATGCCGTCGGGGATCACCTACTGGCAGAAGGGGACATTCCGCCTCTATCACCATAATCCGCCGCTCTTCAAGCTGATCGCCGCCTTGCCGGTCGTGCTGGCCAATCCCCAGACCGAGCCACTTTATTCGATGATGTGTTGGAAGGCGAAGGACCCCTCGCAGATCACGTTCGCGGAGTGGTTTGCCGCCCTCAACTACACTCGATATTTCGAGCTCTTCCAGCTCTCACGCCTGACCATGCCCTTGTTCTCGATCATCGGCGGCCTGGTCGTCTTCGCGTGGTCGCGGCGACTGTACGGGATCCCGGCAGGCTTGTTGAGCCTGACGCTCTGGGTGTTCTGCCCCAATGTCCTGGCCCATGCGAGGCTGATCACGTCGGATATGTGTTCCACCGCGATGGGCGCCGGCGCGACGTATGTCTTCTGGCGGTATCTCCACAGGCCGACCTGGCGCTGGGCGATCGCCTCGGGGGTGGCGCTGGGCGTCGCCCAGTTGTCCAAGTTCAGCATGCTGATCCTCTATGCGGTGTGGCCGTTCCTCTGGCTGGTGCGATCGGGACTCGTCATCCCCAGGAGTGAGTGGATCCGCGTCGTCGGAAAGGGATTGCTCCACGGCATCGCCATCGTCGCGCTGAGTATCCTCACGATCGATACCGGCTACTTATTTGAGGGGGTCGGGATCCCGCTGGGTCGGTTCGAGTTCGGCTCACGCCCGCTGACGCGTCCGGTGCCGCCAGGGATGGCGCGGCCGCATAGCAAGAACGGCTTGTTCGAAGCGGCCTGGCAGTTCCGGATCAACCGATTCCGCGGGACCTGGCTGGGCAGCTTGCCGGCGCCGTTGCCGGAGCACTATCTCCTCGGCTTCGACGAGCAGAAGATCGAGACCGAAGGGCTACCCAGGCGGTTCGATATGGCCATCCGCGAGCACAGGGTCGACGAAGAACGCCGCGTCCCGGAGACCGCCGACGAGCCGAGGGCCGCCTATACGGTCTACCTCAACGGGACGCTCCGCGAGACGGGATGGTGGAACTACTACTTGCTTTCGCTCGTCTACAAAGTGCCGGAGGGTACCTGGCTCCTGGTGGCGCTCTCGGTGGCGTCCCTGGTCGCGATGAGGCGATCCCGGTCCGAGTGGGCCGATGAGATCGCGCTCGCGACCGTCCCGCTGGTGATCCTCTTCTCGATCAGCTTCCTGACCGATATCAACCTGGGCTTGCGCTATGTCCTGGGGATCATGCCTTACGTCTTCATCGCGACGGGAAAGGTCGTCCCCTGGGCGTTGAATCGATCGGGAGCCTTGCGATGGGTGCTGGGATCCGCGATCGTCGGGTCGCTCGGGATGACGGTCGGGGCCTCGATGTGGATTGCTCCGCATTACCTGGCCTATTTCAACTGGGCCTCGGGAGGCCCAGACCGCGTCCCGGCGCGGATGATCGACAGCAATCTCGATTGGGGCCAAGATCTGGTGGGGCTCCAGAGGTGGTGGCGCGAGCACATCCCGGACCAGAAGATTGGCCTGGCCTATTTCGGCCAGATCAACCCGTCGATCTTCGACATGCGCGGCGAGGGCTTCCGATGGTTCCTCCCCCCGGTGCCACCGGGTACGACCGAACCGTTGCCGTGGGCCAGGGATCGCATCATGCTGGATGGGCCCGCTCCCAAGCTGACGCCTGGCTACTACGCGATCAGCGCGACGTTGCTCTACGGCCTGAAGTGGCGGCTCTACGACTCGGCTTCGCCGAAGATCGCGCCGGAAGCCTGGGAACTCAACTGGAACGTCTACGAACCGCATGCCTTCAAGTACTTCCGCAAGTTCACCCCGATCGCGAAGATCGGCCACTCCATCTATGTCTATCGGCTGAGCGCCGAGGATGTCGCGCGCGGCGCCGGAGCTCGGCCGGTGATCGAGATTCGAGGTGCGGCGGCGATTTAGAGTCTGTCACAGAAAATGTGGTGGCTGTTTCGTAGGGTGCTCTGTGAGCACCAGGATTCGGCGAAACACCCCGGATCGGTGCTCAAAGAGCACCCTACAAGAGCCTTCCGAGACAGACTCTTACTCCGGCACCCTGCAGACGTAGACCTGTGCGAGGTCATCCTCTCGGGTCGGACCGAAGAACACCTCGACCTCGAACCCCGCTTCTCTCAGCAAGTCCGGGAGATCGGCGCCAAATTCGGTGAAGACCGGATAGCCCCAGTCGCCCCCGGGATGGGCGATCCGCGGGGCTCGGTCCTCGACAGTCCCATCGGGCCGGAGGATCGCCCGAGGGAACGTCGCGGTCGTCTCGGGCAGCAGAGGGACGGTGAAGATGTGCAGCCCGCCGGGGGCCAGCACGCGGCGGATCTCGCGTAATGCCGCTCCGAGATCGGGCACGTGCTCCAGGGATTCGGAGGTCAGCACCAAGTCGAAGGATCCGTCCGGATAAGTCAGCCTCGTCAAATCCTCCGAAGGGATGCCATCGACCTCGGCGCCGGGAGCCGCGCCAGGTTGATAATCGGAGCTGGCTAACCGCGGCAGTCGACCGAGCTGGTCGTGGAGGCCGTCGATCCGATTGATCTCGGCGACGCGGAGCGACCGGATTTCCGCGTGCTCGACCCAATCGGCCATGGAGAGGGCCGGGGCAGGGGGGATCCCACCGGATAGAGTGAGAGCAGGACTTGGGCGATCCTCCGGCAACGCAGTTTCGCGCCGCAATGGGCGCAGTCGCACGACTCTTTACGCGCGAGCGCCTCGGCCAGTCGCGGCGAAAGCCCCCAGAGCTCTTCCAGCCGGCGGGGAATCACGCGGCGGCGATAAAGCATCGGCCGGAAGCGTCCGCACACGATGCAACGCTCGAATCGATGATGTGCGATGGCGTTCAGGTAGTCGTAGGCGATCCAGCCGTACTGATGGGCGGCGTTCCAGCAAAGCACAAGCGGCCGCTTCAGCCAGCCGGGAACCGGATGTCTCCTGGAATCGCGATGACCTTGGGTCGGTACGGGTCCCATCTCGTCAACTGACCGCGAATTCCATGTGACGTCGACGTTCGATCGGCCTGTATGCCATCACGATCCGTTCCTTGGGGATGCCGGCATCGAGCAGTTCCGTCGCGATACCGTGTTCGATGCCATCGCGCTGGATCCAGAACTTTCCATCGATGATGTCGACGTGAACCAGGCAACCGTGGACCCTGTCACGGCCATCCCATCCGACGTTGATCAACGCATAACGATCGCGAATTCGATCGAATAGGGCCTCGCTGCGGAAGTCGCCGTAGGCGTAGGGGATCTCCGTATACTTGATCAGGATCGTTTCGATGAGTGTACGATCATTTTCTAGGGTGTCCATCGCGTAATCACCTCATCTTGGGGTTCGAATCCGATGATCCGGAGCGCGTAATCGCTCACGATCAATTGTCCGAGTGGCTCGTCGAAAACGTCGCGCAGGATGTCGTCGGGCACAGCCAGGTAGAGAATCCGATGCGGCTCTCTCCGAGCCAGCACGGATCGGTAAAGGGCGAACTGGCCGAGGGCTCGCTCCAGATCCTCGAGCTCGGATTTGCCGATGAAGCTCTTGATCTCCACGGCGATGTGTCGCTGATCCTTCTCGGCCGCCAAGAGCAATTCGGCGCCCAAGTCAACGTACATGTCTTTCTTGCCCCATGGCAAACGGAGAGGGTCATGCGTGATCACCCAGCCGTCCTTGATCAGGGCGTTCTTGACGCAATCGTGGTATCGGTCCTTAGCCGACATGCCAGGAGGCCCTCGCGATCGGATTGTTGGGTCGCGCTCGCGTGTATAAAATACCACATGAAGAGGTTGATCGGTAGAGTCGAACCTTGACCGAACTTTGTGATGACCTCTCGGAAGGTCGCCTCACCTTGACCCCCGGGCCGTCTTTGATTACGATGATCTCATGTGATCGGCGCAAGTGGAACGAGCGCAATTGGTTGACTCCACGGAACCCCAGGACGACGAACGATGGCTTATGCGACGACGGTCCCGCGGCACAAGACGCGTGAGGTGGGTGTCGGTGATCATATCGTCGGCGGCGATCAGCCGATCTGGGTCCAGTCGATGACGACCACCAATACGTTCGACGTCGAGGCGACGCTCGAACAGATCCACCGACTCGAAGAAGCCGGTTGCGAGATCGTCCGCGTCACGATCCCTAAGAAGGAAGACGTCGAGGCCGCCAAGCTCATCCGCGACCGGATTAAGATCCCGCTGATTGCCGACATCCACTACGACTACCGGATGGCCCTGGCTTGCCTGGACGCGGTCACGCCGTCGGGCCGACCGGCCGTTCAACAAGATCCGGATCAACCCCGGCAACATCGGCGGCGAGGAGCGGTTCAAGGAGATCGTCCGCAAGGCCCGGGACAAGGGGATCCCGATGCGGATCGGCGTCAACTCCGGCAGCCTCGAGAAGGACCTCATCGACAAGTACGGCTTCCCGTGCCCCGAGGCGATGGTCGAAAGCGCCCTGCGTTACATCGAGATGTCCGAGCAGCTCGGCTACCGCCTCATCATCGTCAGCCTGAAGGCCAGCCACGTGCCGACGGCCGTGGAATGTTATACCCAGTACGCCGCGCAGAGCGACTATCCCACCCATGTCGGGATCACCGAGGCCGGCTCGCGCGAGTACGGCACGCTCAAGAGCGCCGCGGGCATCGGCGCGATCGTGCTCCGGGGCATCGGCGACACCATCCGCGTCTCGCTGCTGGGCGATCCGGTCCCCGAGATCGCCGCCGGGTTCGACATCCTCCGCGCCTGCGACCGTCGCGTGACCAAGCCCGAGGTCGTCGCCTGCCCGACCTGCGGCCGGCTCGACATCGACCTGGAGCGGATCGTCGCCGAGGTCGAGGATAAGATGAAGAACCTCAAGAACCCCCTGCGGATCAGCATCCTCGGCTGCCTGGTCAACGGCTTCGGCGAGGCCAAGGAGGCCGACCTCGGCATCGCGGCCGGCTCCGGCAAGGGGATCATCTTCAAGCGAGGCGTGCCGATCCGGCACGTCAAGGAAGAGGAGATGGTCCAGGCACTCCTCGAAGAAGTCGAGCGGTTCGACGAAGAGACCGCGCCGCTGGCCTCTTACGTCGAGAAGGACAAGCAGCGCCAGAAGAAGATGGCGCTGCCGGTCCTCTCGTAAGACGCTGCGGGGCGGATCGTTAACTCTGCCGCAGGCCGACCGAGACGTACTTGGTTTCCAGGTAGGCGTCGAGGCCCTCGATGCCCAGCTCGCGGCCCATGCCCGACTCTTTCATGCCGCCGAACGGGCATTGGGGCGTCGCCGGGACGGGGTCGTTGATGCCGATGATCCCCGCTTCCAGCCCTTCGGCCATCCGGGTGGCGACGGTCAGATCGTTCGTAAAGACGTAGGCGGCCAGGCCGTAAGGCGTGTTATTCGCCGCGGCGATCACGTCGTCGAGCTTGGAGAAGTCCAGCAGCGGCATCACCGGGGCGAAGGGCTCCTCGGTCATGATCCTCATCGAGCCGTTCACCTCGCGGATCACGGTCGGCTCGAACCAGTAGCCCTTGTCGAATCGCGTCGATCGACCGCCGCCGGTGAGGATCTTGCCCCCTTTGCTCCGGGCGTCCTCGACGAGGGCCGAAGTCTTATCGAGCGCCCGGGGCTCGATCATCGGGCCGACCTGGACACCGGCTTCCAATCCGTTGCCCACGTTCAACTTGCGCGCCAGCTCGACGGCCACCTCGGTGAACTGATCGGCGATCTTCTCGTGGATGTAGAACCGCGACGGAGCGATGCAGACCTGGCCGTTGTTGCGGAACTTGCCGATGACGGCGGCCTGCGCGACCTGCTCGACGTCGGCGTCGGGGAAGACGATCAGAGGCGCGTGACCGCCCAGTTCCAGACTGAGCCGCTTCACCTGATCGGCCGATCGTCGGATCAGTTCCTTGCCGACCGCCGTGGAGCCCGTGAAGCTGATCTTCCGGACCGCCGGCTGTTCGAAGAAGGCGTCGGCGACGGGCTTGGCATCGCCGATGACCAGGTTGGCGACGCCCGGCGGCACTCCCGCCTCGGCCAGGCATTCGAAGATGTGGATCAGGGTGAGCGGCGTCTGATCGGCCGGTCGACTAACAACTGTACACCCCACCGCCAGCGCCGGGGCGATCTTCCGGCTCGGCAGCGCCGCCGGGAAATTCCAGGGCGTGATCGTGCCGACCACGCCGACAGGGTGCTTGATCGCATAATATCGCTTGGCCATGTTCGTCGGGGGGATGATCCGGCCATAGGCACGCTTACCCTCCTCGGCGAACCATTCGAAGGTGTCCGCGGTATGGAGCACCTCCATCTTGGCCTCGGCTATTGGCTTACCCTGTTCCATGGTCAGGGTGCGGGCCATCGCATCGGCCCGATCACGCATCAGCTCGGCGGTCTTCTTGAGGATCTTGGCCCGGTCGTAGGCCGAGAGGGCGCGCCACGCCGGGAACGCCCGAGCGGCCGCCGCAATCGCCCGCTCCGCATCCTCCTTGCCCCCGAAGGCCACCTCGGCGACCACCGACTCGTCGGCCGGATTGATCACCGCCAATTTGCCTCCGTTGATCGAGTCGCACCACGACCCGTCGATGTACATCTGCTTGGTCAACTCGGTCGCAACCGCCGTGGCCATCATGTCGTCTCCTGGTGGGGCGGCGACCGGGATTCCGATGGGTTAGAATTCGCTCGGGCGAACACTCAAATCCCGGTCCTGCCGTCAATTCTGTCGGTCGTCCCGTCGTCAAGATAACCGCCAACACCCCGCGACATCAACCGACGCACCCGGCCAGAGCCCGGACCGTCGCTCATTGAAGCGCCGATACTCGTTTGAAACGGGATTGGTCTTAAATACTTCCCAAACCCCCGGGAACCCCCATTTGGATGATGCTGGGGTAGACAGAATCGTACTGTTTCGCATAATCCGTTCAATCGGACGGGGGATTGTAGCCGATAAAACATGTAGTTTTGTCGGGCCGTTCTGAGGGATCGGGCGGTTCCAATCCCGCGTTTTGCTCCTCTGGCGGTGGGTGACGGAATGAAGGGAATCTCGCTCAGGTCGTTCCGAATGATAGGTTGGAGCCGACGTCGGTCTGCGGGTGCTCTGGCCGGCGCGATGCTCCTGTCGGGCTTCCGGGCGGACGCGGCGGCGATCCGTCATGAAGTCGTATCCTCGTCCGACGCGAGGGTTTTCAAGGAATGGTCGCGGTATCTGGAGGCGAGTCCGAGCGTCTGGCTGAGGGTGCTCCATCCTCCCGTGAGCCCGGCGATTCGATCGTCGATCTGGGAGGCGGTCAAGACGGACCCCGGCGGCACGGAACCGATGGTCGCGTACCTGCTCTGGAAGCAGAGCCTGGACCCCACGCGGTTCGCCCATTATCACCCCAAGCTCGCCCCGGCGCTGGACAAGATCCTCAAGGCGACGCCGACGGCTCCCGTCGCTCCCCAGGAGCTCAATCCCACGTCGACCGCCACCGCCACGCCATCGACTTCGACAACACCCTCGACGCCCCCGACCACCTCGGAGCAGGGTATCAATCCGCCCCCCGAGCCGACGCCCGCTCCCGAGCCGAGCACCCTCGTGGTGGCACTGGTGCTGGCCGGTTGGAGCCTGTGGCACGGTCGCCGGAAGAAATCGAGCCCTTGATCGATCGCGGCGCGAAGGGCCGTCTGGTATTCCCTGTCGAAGGTCCGAATCCCATCCGAAATCCGCTGCGCCAGCGGCCCGGATCGGGTCGCTATCGCCCCTCCGCGTGTCCCCTCGTCGCCCCTTTCCGACTTATGGTAAAGTAAACCGGTCGAGTGAGGGGACCGAACCGCGCCCGGTCCGGGCGCGTCTGGGAAGAGGTCGCCGAGCGTGTCCGATGGCCCACAGAGGGTCGATCGCGGCGAACGGGGCGGCGGCCCGGGCATCGAGGATGGGGATGATGGACGCAGAACCGCGATATTATATCACAACGGCGATCGACTATCCCAATAGCCGTCCGCACATCGGCACCGCGTTCGAGAAGATCGGCGCCGACGTGCAGGCCCGGTTCCGCAGGATGGAGGGCGCCTCCGTCCAGTTCCTCATGGGCAACGACGAGAATACCATCAAGGTCCCGCAGCGTGCCCGCGAACTCGGTGTCGAACCCAAGGTCTACGTCGACGACATGGCCCGCCAGTTCCAGGACGTCTCGCGCGCGCTCGACATCTCCTTCGACGAGTTCATCCAGACGAGCGAGGATCGCCATCATGTCGGCTGCCGCAAGTTCATCCAGGCGGTCTACGACGCCGGCGATATCATCAAAGGGGTTTATGCCGGGCATTACTGTACCGGCTGCGAGTCCTTCAAGACCGAGAAGGAAGTGGCGGAGGGCGGTGGGAGGTGCCCCAACCATCCGAATACGCCGCTGAGCTACATCGAGGAAGATAACTACTACTTTCGCCTGTCGGCCTATCGGGACCGGCTGCTGGAGTATTACGCGGCCCATCCGGACTTCATCCAGCCCGAGAGCCGTCGCAACGAGATCCTCAGCCTGGTGGAATCCGAGCTGAAGGACGTCGCCATCACTCGCAAGGGATTCACCTGGGGGATCGAGGTCCCGTTCGATCCCGAGCAGACCATCTACGTCTGGTTCGACGCGCTCCTCAATTACATCACCGGGATTGGCTACGGGACCGATGAGGAGCGATTTCGACGGCTCTGGCCGGCGGACGTGCATGTCATCGGCAAGGACATCACGCGGTTCCACTGCGCGCTCTGGCCGGCGATGCTGATGTCGGCCGGGCTTCCGCTGCCCCGCAAGGTCTTCGGGCACGGCTTCGTCTACCGGAAGAATGAGGAGACCGGCGAGGTCCAGAAACTCAGCAAGAGCCTGGGCAACGTCGTCGAGCCGATGGAGCTGATCGAGAAGTTCTCGTCGGAGGGCTTTCGGTACTACTTCATGAGCCAGTGCCCGTTCGGGGGCGATGGAGAGTTCTCATTCGAACGGTTCGCCGAGGTCTACGATAGTGGGCTTGCCAATCAACTGGGCAATAACTACAGCCGCATCCTCACGATGTGCGCGAAGTATCTCGACGGCCGACTCGACGGCGGACAACCGGTCGATTCGACCCTGTGGCGGCAAGGGTTGGACTTCGAGGGGCTTATCGCCGACCTGCGCAACCATGTCGGCTCGTTCGAGTACAACGTGGCCTTGCAGCGGATCTGGCAAGAAGTCGTCCACCTGGCGAACCGTTACATCCAGGAGACCCAGCCGTTCAAGCTGGCCAAGACCGACCTGGAGGGCTGCCGCGCGGTCCTCGTCAACCTGGCCGACTGGGTTCGCGTGACCGCGATCTTGATCAAGCCGTTCCTCCCGAGGACCGCCGAGACGTTCTATCGCGCCTTCAACTTCGAGGAGACGACGGCCTGGGACCGCGTCGGCTATCGCGATGCCTTGCGGCCCTTGCTCCAGCCGGGATTGCACGTCACGGCGCCGCTGACCGCCGGCAAGCCGGCGCCGCTGTTTCCCAAGGTCGAGGCCCCGCAAGCTGGCTGAGAGTCTGTCCCGGAAGGCTCTTGTAGGGTGCTCTTTGAGCACCGATCCGGGATGGCTCGCCGAATCCTGGCGCTCACAGAGCACCCTGATATGGTTGACCCAGTCAAGAGCACAGTGCTGATTTGCTTTCGGATTTTTCTTCCCTCAAGGCTCTTTTCTTTGGGTCCATGGTGACACGCTGGCAGCGGCCGCGTCGTAACGGGTCGCTGTCGGCATCTTGATCGTGGCTCCCGAGCAAATCACCTGCGGGGATCGATCTTCTCTAGCTCTCCTCCTGTCGGCGGCCGGGGGGACAGTCCAAGGTGAGATCGTTACGACGGTGGATCATTCTGATATTCGCGTGTTGGTTAACGCATGACTCGATCCGTCAGGGGCTGCCTCTCTCTACGTGCGGGCGTCGGCATCGAGATGCCGGCCCAAGGGTGCTTCGAGGATCCCCCCTCCCGTACACTCTCCCGGGACTATCCCCCCGGCCGCCGGACTCTCAGGGCCCGTGCCGGTATCCGACGCCTCACGATCCTAGCCGGCCAGGAGAACCTCCTCATGGGCGATCGCCCAGATGAACCCGACCAACTCCCGGGCCACGGCGACGACCGCCTGGCACGCCGGCTTGTTTCGACCCAGGAGGCGATTGAGGCGTTCGTGCAGTCGCTTCTGGGCCTTCCAGGCGATGGTACGCACACCCGGCGAGACCGGGTCGTTTCGCAGGCGGATCGCCTTGCTCATCCGCGGCTGGCGGCGGTAATGCCAGGCCGACTCCACGACGATCCGACGGACGTGGCCGTTGCCCGTGCGGGTGATCCGCCCCTGGCGGCGGCTGCCGCCGCTGGAGTGCTCCGAGGGGACCAGCCCCACGTACGCCATCAGCTCGCCCGGCGTCGCGAAGCGGCGGAAGTCGCCGATCTCGGCGACCAGCGTCACGGCGCTGACCATCTCGATCCCCCGCAGGGCCTGCAAGGCCACGACCAGCGGCGACTTCTCCCAGGCCGCGGCGGCCAGCCTCATCTGGAGCGTGAGGCGGGCGACTCGGTCGCCCGCCAGTTCGACCGCCTCACGGTAGTCGGCCAGGACCTGCCGTTGCGCCGGCTCATCGAAGTCCTGCTTGGCGACCCAGGCCATGTAGGCGGGGTTGAAGGTCGTCTTGCCTTGATAGATCCTCCCCTGACGCAGCAGAAACTTGGAGAGATGATGACGTGTGACACGTTCGGCGCACTTGGCGTCGTCGCGCGACCGCTCCAGGTCGCGGATGGCCTCGGTGGTCTTGTCGGGGACCCAGATGAAGGTGAGATCTCCCGAGCGGAGGTAATGGGCCAGCTTGGCGGCGTCGCGTCGATCGGTCTTGATCCGGCACCCGGCCTGGATCGGGACCATCGAAGGGGCGACGACATGACAGGTGTATCCGGCGGCCTTGAGCTCTCGGTAGAGGCCGTAGCCGGTCGGGCCGGCCTCGTAGCAGCAGATGATCGTCTCCGGCGGTCCCAGGCGACGGAGGGTCTTGAGGAGCGTAGCGAGGTCGTTGGGGATCGTGGACAGGATCTTGGCCGACAAGTTGCCGTCGGCGACAGCCAGGGCGATCGTCTCCTTGTAGACATCGAGTCCCACGGAACGCGTTGTGTTAACATGGTTCACGGACCAGTCCTCCCGGTGTTGGCTCTGTGCTGAACGCGACGAGCGTCCAGTGTAACCCACGATGGCGTGAGCGACTGGTCCAACCATATTGTCTACGTGACAGATTCTGAGCCGGTCGGTTCAGGCCGCCCAGTATCGAGACCTTGTACGCTTCAGGCTCGTCCGCACGATTGCGGCGATGGAGTCGATCGTCTCATCCGAGAGGTCGTGATAAATCGGGATGCAGAGCAGGCGATCATAGAGATGGTCCGTGACCGGCAGGGCATGGGGCATATCGGATCGATATGCGTCCATGTGGTGTGCGGGGAAGAAGTATCGCTTCGTCATGATGCCGGCGGCCGACAGGGCGGCCTCGGCCGACGCGCGCTGGTCTCTCGTCCGGAACCGGACGGCCAGATCCTTGTAGCCGTGAACACATCCATCGGGGACCGCCTGCCAGGCCAGCTCCGAACAGTCTTCCAACGCCCGTCGATAGCGCATGACCTGGGCGTTACGGCGGGCGAGGACCGGGTCGAGCAAGTCGAGCGAGAGCCACCCGAGGGCGGCGTTCAACTCCGAGAGCTTGCCATTGAGGCCGATATAACGGCAATTATAATCGCCCTTGAAGCCGTAGACTCGCAATAAGCTGAATCGTTCGGCGTCGTCCGGGTCGCGGAACGTGGCGAGCCCCCCCTCGCCGCCGGTCAACAACTTCGTCCCGCTGAGGCTGAAGACGGAGGCATCGCCGAAGGCGCCCAGGCGCGCCCCTGGTAGCGTCCGCCCAGTCCATGGGCCGCGTCGAAGACGAGCTTCAGTCCGTATTCGCGCCAGGTCTTCCATCGCCGCGATATCGGCCGGTAGCCCGAACGTATGCACGGCCGCGATGCCGACCGTCCGGGGAGTGATCCGCCGCCGGATGTCGTCCGGGTCGAGGCAATACGTCTCCGGGTTAACATCGGCGAAGACCGGCTCCAGCCCGTTCCAGCTCAGAGCATTGATGGTCGAGCAGAAGGTGAAGCTCGGCGCGATCACCTCGCCGGCCTGGCACCCCAGGGCTCGCCATGCCAGGACCATGCCGATGTCACAGCTCGAGACGCTCTGCGGTGCGGGATGATCGAGGACCGCTGCGGCCCGACCCTCGAGTAATCTTGTATACTTGGCGAAATTGGAGAGCATGCGGGTCTCGAACAGGTCGGCGACCACCTCGTGGAAATCCTCGATCGGCGGCAGATGAGGCCGTGTAATCGGGATCGAGTCGGTCGGTTGGGCAGCCATGCCGTCTTCTCCTTGTGCGGCCTCATGCCGCTACCAGATTGTTCCGCTCTTCGGCCACCATTGCGGGGAAGATGGCCCGGATCACCTCCTGCGCCATCAAATTGGTCACTTGCAAGTCGGTGCGGGCCAGGAATGACTCCAGGCTGGAGAGCGATGCGAATGTCTCCTCGCGGCGGATCTGTTGCTCGAAGAGCAAGTGGAGGATGACGGCCAGATCGATCTCCCTATGATGGATCGCTTCGGTAAGGGGCTGGTTGGCCATGTTGTATCTCATCGGCAGCGCTCGCGCCGGTAGCCCGAGTTGGGCCATCGCCACCGTGAAAGCGAGTTGAGCGTCATAGCCGGTACCGACCGCGTCGCGAATCCGATGCAGGTGCTGATCGGCGACCAGCCCGAGCTGAGCGATGAACTCCGCCGGGGCTGCGACCACGCCATAATTGAAATAGGCCGGGCAGTAGCGATATCGGGGGTCGGAGAACATATAACCCCAACATGTGTGTTCATGTTCGAGTCGAGGTTCCGGGAGTCCGCAGATCGCGAAGAGGGTGGACCAATCCGGCGGTTCCAACTTGCAATTGAGGAGCGGTGCAAGATGGGCGATGACGCCGCAAACGACTCGATCACGATAGCTCTGATCGATGAGTTCATCCAATGGCCGACGGATCAACGTGTCGGCATCGATCAGGAGAACCATGTCGGAACGAAAGGTATGCTTGATCCGTGCTGCCCCGGTGGCAAACATACCTCGGGATGCAAAATCGGCCGCGGGGACCCAGCGCAACTCGATGCCGTTGGCTGCGAGCCAAGGCATGCGGTCCGCCAGTCCCTCGTCGACTTCATCTCCCCCAATGGTCGCGATCACCGGCGCATTACGGTAAGCGCCTCCGAACCGACGAAGCGAGTGGGTCATACACCGAAGCTCATTGAGGAACCATGGCTTTGGCGCGATCGGTACGTGCACTTCAAGGGTTGGCCGGCGCCGGAGGATTCCCGGCAGTCGTCAACGCGCCTTCCTCCAGGTGTTCAGGCTCATCAGGCTCATGAAATGGACCTCCTGTGTTCCAAGCAATCGGCGTGTGCCATTGCGTATCCAATCCCGCTTTCGCCAAATCCGTTTCCGTTGTAGAAGCAGAAAAACTGATTGCCAATGCGAACAATATTCGTATAGGCCACCATCACCGAGTCCCAGCCCTCAGTGGATCTCTCAATATCGGCCGGGGCCGGCTTGCGCTCCCAGTCCAGCCCGTCGCGAGATTCCGCGTAACCGATCCGATAACTGGATCTTGAGTCCGTCCGGTAGTCCACAAGCCGCCGGTAAGAGAACCACATCCCGTAGTGGTCTCCGAGTCGGACAACCCAGGGACGACCGATGGCCTGCGTGACTGCATCGTAGTCCTGGCAGACGATTCCGGTCCGTCTCCAGCCAATCCCGTCCTGCGAGTCGGCGTACTTTACATGGTACATCGGCTCGGGATGGCCATGAACTTCTTCCCAACCGGTACAAGATACGTACCACATCCGCCACTGATTCCCGTCTCGGATGACGCACGGGGCCGTATTGAAGAATGGTTCGAAATCGATCGCGGTCCAGGATAGGCCCGTCGGAGAATCGGCGATAGGACCGGCCGCCATCCTCGCTCACCGCCAGGCCGATCGACAGCCGGTACGACACGGTCACCTGCGGGTTCCAGCCGATGTAGTACAGATACGTCAAGGACCCGGATTGGACGACACAACTCGGTGTCATTCCATTGTCGTCGAACGTGCCACGATCCCCGAGCGGTAAGATCGGCTCCTCGCTGACGCCCCGGACCGTCGAGGGGTCGCGTGCGTCCACATCGATCCAGCCGATCCGCGAGCGGTTCGAATCGTCCCGACCTGCGAATAGAATCCGCAAGGTCACATCATCGAGCGGGACGGCGACCGGCAAGGTCGCGTGCGTCCGCATCCATGAGATGCTGCCGTCGGGGACGAAGATTCGCCCGCGCTTCTCCCACCGGACCATCTCAGAGCTCCACGTCCGTGCTCGACAGATCCCGCTTCCGTGCGGGGTTCCCCTGGTAGACGCTCCAGGGCTCGGTGTCGCGGCCGATGCAGGCCCCCATGCCGACCAGCGTCCCCTCGCCCAGCCGAAGCCCGTCCCGGATCGTCGCGTTCACGCCCAGGAAGCAATAGGGCCCAACGGTACACCGTCCGCTCAAGACAACATGCGAGGTGAACATTACATGATCTTCGATCACGCTATGATGACCGATGTGGTTGCCGCTCCAGAGGACTACGTTGTCGCCGATCCGTGTGAACGGCTGGATGGTATTATCCTCGAGGATGAAGCAGTTCTCGCCGATCGGCGTCCCTTCAAATACGGTGGCCCGGCTGCTGATGTAGCTGATGAACGAGTAACCGAGTTCCTTGCCCTGCCGGTAGATCCGCTCGCGGACCCGGTTCATCTTGCGAGGCGACATCGGCGCGAAGAGATGGTTTTCTCCGGGGGGATGATGTCGTACCAGCTCCTCGAACGGCACGATGGGCAACCCCTCGAAGGCTGGCTCGGGGGGCATGTACGGTTCGGTCACGGTGAAGGCGACCACCTCGTGTTCGCTGTCGTGCGTCAGGTAGAAGTGGGCGAGCGAGGCGAAGTCCTGGAGGCCGAAGAGGATCACCCGTGCCATCGATTCGCCTCCCGATAGACATAGGTCGTGTATTCGTAGAGACCGTAGTCGTGCCGGATGACGCAATGCCGCGAGACCTCGGCCTTGAGGAAGTCGATCAGGTCGTCGCACGGGAGGTGGAAGAGGTCCTCGCGTTCCCAGTCGACATGCCTGGACATCACATTGAAGGCCAGGCCGTCTCGTGTCCCCGGCCAGATCCGCCGCAGCACCGCCCGGACATATTCCCACATCGCCTCGCGCGAAAGTCCGCGCCGCTCCGTAAACACTCCGTTCATGACGACATAATTGAATTCGGGCAAAGCGAAATCGTTGTCGAGGATGTCGCCGGCGAGGAACGTGACTTCCGGGTATTTCTTCCGGCAGAGCGACACGAACCGATCCGACAGGTCGAGTCCATAGTATTCGATGCCCGACACCAGACGGCGCCGACAGTAATCCAGCAGGTGCCCGGCGCCGCAGCCGAAGTCCAGCAGTCGTATCGGACGGGGCGCTTCCCGCGGGATCAGGCCGAGCATGACCTCATAGCGCAGGTCGGCATCCTCCGCACGGGGCCAGTTGACACCCCGGTGGTTGTCGCCGTGGTGTGCCAGGCAATCCTCGTAATGGGCGACGAGCTCGAGATAGCCACGATCCCGGGCCGTAGGCATGGTCGGCGTCCCTCCGAACGGTCAAGCGGCCGTGCTCGCGTAGCCTCGATAGGCCGGGAAGAAGCCGCTCTCCGGGAGATCCCTGCATAATTCGGCGTAGCGACCCGGCGAGGCGACATGCCGGCCGAGGTAGGTCGGGCGGACCAGCGAAGTCCATCCCTTCTTGAAACGAGTGAGCCCGTCGGTACCGTCACAGGTGGCACCGGCGCCCGCCCCGAGGCTCAACCAGCGTACCCGGCCTCGGAGCCGTTCCGCGCCCGCCCAGAACAGGGCGTACGACGCTTTTTCGTCGTAGCCGGTCGGCGAATACGCGGCCAGATGGTAATAGGCCACCGCGCCCTGGATATACCAGAGCACCATACCGACCGTGTCGCCACGGTCGTCGGCCGCCCGGAATGCGACAAGCCCTGGCACCTCCAGTTGGGCCTCGAACGACCCCTGCGAGAAACCGCTCATCCCCGTGATCCCATGCCGCTCGACGAGCTCCGAATAGAGGTTGCACCAGGTGTCTAGATAGCCGCGAGGCTCGACGACTTCCTCGACGGTCAACCGCGATAGTGCGCGCTGCGCGTTGCGTCGGTGGTGCGCGCACGCCGACTGCTCGATCGGCATCTCCAGATCGATGACGAAGTGGTCCTTGTATCGCACCAATCCATGGCTGAAGCCGTTCGCCGCGACGGACGGGTCTTCGGGGCCGAAGGGGTCCGTCACGACCACGACGCTGACCAACCGACCCTCGAGCCCGGCCAGATCGTCCGGCAATCCGGACCAGTCCGAGCAGCAGAGGAGGGGATAGGGTCCGATCGCGTCGGATTCCTCCGTCCCCGCGATCTTCCGCTCCAACAGGAATCCACCCGAGCGTGGCAATCGCACGGGCCGGCCAAACTCGCTCATGGATTGGATATACTTCTCGTTCAGGTATCCGGTCGTCCGCATGATGCGGGGACCATAGCAATTCTTTCAACGGCCCGCAAGAACAACTGACCGCACTTGGAGTTAAGGTTCGTAAACTCGCTGGCGATTCAACTCGCATGGTGTCGTGTCGGTGGTATGATTCATGACGTTCCGCCTTTCTTCTCGCCGCTGCTGAACTCGCGCGAGGCCAGGTGGGGGCGGTGCTCGGCGAACCGATCCCGATCGGATGGCCCCGTGGCTCGACGGGCTGGATCCCGACTCTATGGCTATGGTTGACGACGCGGATACCGGAGCTAACGGATCATGGGAGTCACGCAACGAACTCTCGTCATTCTCCTCTCCATGCATCGCAGCGGCTCGAGCCTGACCGCGCGTGTCATGCAACGCCTGGGGATGTCCCTGGGGCCATTCGACCTGATGGGGGCCACTCCGAGTAATCCCCATGGCCACTTCGAGGCGATGCCCTTCTACTGGCTGAACCGGAAGGTCCAAGAACTCTTGCACGGTTTCAAGGATGATATGCCCGCGACCGAGGACAGCCTCAAAACTTTCCTCGAGAACCGGGGATCTTGCGACCCGACCGTGGCGATCCCCGAAGAATTGATCGGGGAGGGCCGGGAACTCCTCGCGGCCCTGATCGATTCGGGGACAGTCTTGGGGTTTAAAGATCCGCGTACGATCTTGACCTGGCCGTTCTGGCGGCGCGTCCTGGCTGCGTTCCCGGACGTGCGCGTCGTGCCCGTCGCTCTGGTGCGCTCCCCGCATCAGATCGCCATGAGTCTGTTCGCTCGCAGTGAGGGTTCCTACGGCTACTGGTCGTGCCTGGATCTCATCGCGGTCCACCTCCGGCAGCTCCAGGCCATCATCCAGGATTGCGAAGGCAACGTTCCCGTGGTCCGATTCGGTCACGGCCGCTACTTGGAGGACCTGGCCGCAGCCGCTGAATCATGCGGATTGCCATGGAATCCCGCCGTGGCTCAGGGCAGCATCGATGAGGCTTGTATTCATCATGCCCCCGCGATCGTCGCCCATGAAGCCCAGGAACTTTATCAGTCCCTGGCCTGCTTAGTTGGCGACCCGTTCGATTCGGCGACGAACCAGGCACGGCTGATCGCGGATGAATGCATCCGGGAGACGATCGGGCAGAGACGGAGCTCCCAACTCCAGGCGCGCCTGGAAGAGATCGAACATCAGTTGCACCAGACACGAGCGCAACGGGAAGCAGCATCACTCGAGGCCGAGCAAACCCGCGACGAGCTCGCCCGTGCTCTCGATCAATTACGAGACGCCGAGGATCAATCGCTGCGCTCATGCGCCGACGCCCTCGAGCTGCTGGAACGCTCTCGCGCCGAGAGCCGCGAGCTGCTGGAACGCTCTCGTGCCGAGATCCACGAGCTCCGATCCCGCCTGGAGCAGTTCGAGACCCATTTTGTCCTCGGGCCGGCCCTGCGGGGTCGTCGGCGCCTCAAGAAGGCGGTCGAGATCCTGAGGGATCGGGCCGCTCTCTGAGTTTTCGGCCGTCAGCCGGCGGCCTTCAGGGCATCGGCGATTCCCAGGAATCGACCGACGGCGTCGACGATCCGCCCGGCGGCCTTGCCGTCCCCGTACGGGCTGACCCCGCGGGCCATCGACCGGTAGGCATCGTCGTCCTCGAGCAATCGGCTTGCCATCGAGACGATCTCGCGCGGGTCGTGCCCGACGAGCCGGGCAACTCCCGAAGCGATGGCCTCGGGGCGCTCGCTCTCCTCGCGGAGGACCAGCACCGGCTTCCCCAGGGCCGGCGCTTCTTCCTGCACGCCGCCCGAGTCGGTCAGGATCAGCGTGGCACGCTTTATCGCGGAGACGAAAGGCCCGTAGGCGAGCGGCGCAGAGCCGGACCCTCGGCCGGTCGGCGAAGGCCGCCTCGACCACCGGCTTGATCGACGGATTGGGGTGGACGGGCCAGAGGAACTCGACGTCGGGGAACCGGTCGTGAAGCTCTCGGATCGCGCGGCAGATCTGGCGGATCGGCTCCCCGAAGCTATCGCGCCGATGTGCCGTGACCAGGACCATCCGTCGCGTGACATCCAGGTTGACGCCGATCGGGATGTTGCGATCGGCGGCCATGAACAAGGCGTCGATCACCGTGTTGCCGGTGACGAGGATGGTCTCGGCATCGATCCCCTCGCGAAGCAAGTTTTCGCGCGAGGAAACGGTCGGGGCAAAGTGGAGGGCGCTCAGATGACCCGCGAGGACCCGGTTGGCCTCCTCCGGGAACGGCGCATAGAGCCGGTGGGTCCGCAGCCCCGCCTCGACGTGGCCGAAGGGGATCTTGTGGTAGAAGCTTGCCATCGCCGTCGCGAGCACCGTCGTCGTGTCACCCTGGCCCAGGACGATCGTCGGACGCTCCCGCGCGATCGCGTCGTGGACGGCTGGCAAGAGCCGCGCAGTCAGGTCGACCAGGGTCTGGTCGGGCCGCATGATGTCGAGATCGAGGTCGGGCTCGATCCCGAAGAATGCCAGCATCGTGTTGACCAGCTCGCGATGTTGGCCGGTGGACAGCACCCGGCACCGCGCCCAGGGCGCCGATCGGAATGCCCGGATCACCGGGGCCATCTTGATCGCCTCGGGACGCGTCCCGATCGTGCAGAGGATCGTCTTGAGCCCATCGCGTTTCATGGCAATCACCTTTCGAATCCCCACCGAGCAGGAAGACTTCAAACCTTCGCGGCCATGGCGGTCGATGGTCGTCTCGCACCGGCCGCGTCCGGGGCGTATCGGCGGGGAAATCGATCGATCGCTTCGGCCAGCTCGAGGTAGCGAGCCTGCCACGTGTTGGCACGTGCGAACGCCCGGCGTCGCTCGGTCAGGCCCGACTCCGTGCGGTGGAGATCCGCATCGAGGGCGATGGCGAATTCATCGGCCGTGTCGCCCAGCCGGATCAGGCCGGCCTCGGCGATCGAGACCAGCTCGGGCAGCCGGACCGCGACCACGGGCTTGCCCGTGGCGAGCATCTCGTACACCTTCACCGGGTTCGTCGCCTCGGTCAGGGGAATGCGCTTGAACGGGATGATGAATGCATCCCAGTCGCGGATCCATCGCGGCAGTTCGGCATAGGGCCGCTCGCCGAGCAGCCGGACGTTCGGCAAGTCCTCCAGCGACCGGACATTTCCGGCCAGGGTCGAGCCGATCAGCTCGAATTGCCAGCCGGGACGGGTCCGGGCCAGCTCCGCGACGAGCCCGCCGTCGAACCACTCGGCGATCGCCCCGTAATAGCCGATCCGGACCGGGCCCTCGACGCGAGGGCCGGACTCGACGGCCCCGAAAAAATGCTCGTATTCGCAGGCGTTCCTCACGAGCATGGAAGCCCGGGCACGGCCGCGGACGCCCTCGAGCAGCAGCTCGGAGCTGGCGACGACCAGGTCCGACCGGGTGACCAGACGCTCCTCCACCCGGAGCACCTCCGGGCTGTTGTGCAGGAATCCGGAGTGGTCGTCCATGCAATCGTAGACGATGGGCCAGCCGTAACGGTCTCGCAACGCCTCGGCCAGGGCGGCCCAGTAAGGGAGCTGGGCGACGACCACGGCATCCGTCAGAGGCATGCCGTCGCGGAGCCGATCGAATGCCTCGATCATCGCCTCCACGCACGTGTCCGATGGGAGCGTTTGATAGACATTCGCGGCCGGGTCGCCGGGCAAGGCGAACTCGATCACGTTGGTCTCCAGGGGGCACAGCCGGGCATCGCGTCCGCCGTGGAAGCGATTGGCAGCGTAGAGGACCGGGTGGCCGGCCTCGGCGAACTGTCGCATCATCTGCTGGGGACGCTGGAATCGAAATGCCCATTCGATCATCGGCAGGCAGATCACCGCGTAGTTCCCTGCCGTCGGCACATCGATCCGGATTCGACCCGAGCCGGTGCGTCTCGACGATTGGGATATTGCCCGGCTCGTCCGGGCGAGGGAGGCCACGCCCTTCTTGAAGCGACGCAGACCGCGGACACCGAGTTTCATCAGGCGATCGCGGCGAGTACCGTGGGCGCCAGGGCGTGACGCACCTGGGTCATCGTCCGGAGCATCGCCCAGGCGTCGCTGGTATGGATCTCGCGAAGCTGGCCGCGTAGTTCCTGGAGCTCGCGATCCTTGAGCTCGAGCTTCACGCCGAAGCCGATGGATCCCCTGGCGATCTCCCGGCTGCAACGCCGACGAGTCATCGGCCTCGGATGGGTTCGGCGCGGAGCATCGCGGACTTGAGAGAGAATCGGACGGCATCGCGGATCATCCATGATCGTGGGTAGGCGAACCGTGAAGACGCGACGTACTTTGAAAGGATAGGGCCATCCTGTCAAGACGGATCGAGCATTGTGGGCGTGATGGGGTGCGGACATGGGACGGCCATGGACCTCGTGACTTCGGGTTGACTATATGGCCTGATCGTGGGTTCGCCTTGACGGAACTCGGACGATTCGGTCTATCGTTGGAGAGTCCTAGGCCGTCCGCCGCACGTGTCTGGAGCAGGCGACCGGCGACCCCACGTGTCGCAAGTGACTCCCCGGAAGTCGCGGACGCCGAAGCGCCCGGGGAGGCAGGAAGGGAATCCGCAAAGATGCAGAATCCGATCCGATCCGTCTCCATCGGCAAGGACGCGGTTTCCTGTCCTCGCGCTCGAACCTGGGCTCGACTTCGCTTGTCTCCCGGGCGCTGCGGAAGGCCCGACAGGGTCCCCGGGCATTGGGGATCTCGATCCTCCATCGACTCTCGCCGCGGCCGTTGATCTCCCGGGCCATCCGGGCGATCGCGCGAATCCGATCCGCCAGGCGCATTTCGTCGCGTCGATGGGGTGGAGGGCCCGTGCAATGCATCGGCGTTCCCGGCCTTGTGAGCGTCGTCCTGCCGGTCTACAACCAGGCCGATCTCCTCGCCGATTCGATCGAGAGCGTGTTGAATCAGACCTACGGCGATCTCGAGCTGATCGTCGTCGATGACGGCTCGATCGACGGGGTCGAGCCGGTGCTGGCCCGTTACCTCGATCATCCGAAGGTCCGGATCCTCACCCAGCCCCATCAGAAACTTCCCAAGGCGTTGAGCAACGGCTTCGCGTTTGCCAGGGGAGAATTCTGGACCTGGACATCGGCCGATAACTTGATGCACCCGCAACAACTATCGCGACAGGTCGACTTTCTCCGCAACCATCGTGAGACGTCGATGGTGTACGCCGATTACCGGGCCATCGACGATCGCGGAGGGCCCCTGGAGGATCCGACCTTCCGGCCCCAGGACCGCCGGCATCCCAACTCCCCCGAGATCCACCTGCCACGAGACCCGAGGCTGATCAACATCGAACAGGATAATTTCATCGGTCCCTGCTTCCTCTATCGTGCCATCGTCGGGCGCGCCATCGGCGAATACGATCCCAACCTGGGACTCGAAGATTACGACTACTGGATGCGCGTCAATCACGCATTCGTCATCGCACACCTCGGCAGCGACGAGGTCCTTTACAGTTACCGCGTCCACGAGCGTAGTCTGAGCGGCCGGGCCGCCGAATTGATGATCGCCGAGCGCGGCATCAAGTTGATGGACTACGAGCGGAGGCGCCAGGAGTTCTATCGACGGCCCTGGACGCTCATCCTCGACGCGGCGATGAAGTGTCAACTGGCAGGGTGTCTCTCCGCGTCGGCGCGGATCCTAGACTTCGGAAAAGACACCCTTAGCCGGAGTTGCCGATGGCCGGCCGCACGAGAAGATCCTCTATCTCATCGATAGCATGAACCTCGAGACCCTCGCGGCCGAGACCCTCGCGGCCGAGCCGGTCCTCCCGACTCGCCGCGCGGCCGCCTGGTTCGAGAGCATCGACGACGCCTACGAGCGATGGTCCGAGGCCGCACGTTGCGGCGCCATCGCGATCACAGATCAGTGGGAGGTCGCCGAGCGGCTGGATCTGCTCGGCATCGATGCGTTTGTCGTCGGCTCGCGCCCGTCCGTCCTCGACCTCGCGCGGATCCATGCCAACAACCGCGCCTTCTACGAGCAGACCCGCCCGGAATCGTTGAGGAGCCGCAGACTTCCCCACCCGGTCCGATCGGAGGAGGCCGGTCGTCTCCTCTTGCAGGTCAACACGTTCGATCGGGGTGGGATGGAGAATATGATCGTCTTGCTGGGCGACGGCCTGAAGCGGCGCGGGATGGACGTTTCGCTGCTCGTCCTCGGCCGACTGGGGCCCGCCGCGGATCAGGCGCGTAAGGCTGGGATTCGCGTGATGACGCTCCCCGAGGAACGGCGCGACGATGCCTATCGAGCACTGCTGCGGGATCGGGGGATCGGGCTGGTCAACGCCCATTATTCCACCTATGGCGCCGCGATCGTGGCCGAACTCGGGATCCCTTTCGTCCAGGTCGTGCACAACACCTATGTCTGGCTCGACGATCGCGCGGTCGCGAGATACCGACAGGCCGATCCCCACACGACCGCCTATGTCTGCGTCTCGGCCCAGGTCGCGCGCTATTCCGAATGTGCCATGGGCCTGTCACCCTCCAAGATGGTCGTGATCCCCAATGGCATCGACGGCCGCCGGCTAGACGCGGCGCGAGTCCCTCCCCTCGGCCAGCTCCGGGAGGAGCTCGGCCTCGAACCTGACGACTACGTGTTCTTGAACGTCGCCTCGATCCACGCCACCAAGGCGCAGAAGGCGCTGATCCTGGCCTTCGAGCGTGTCCTGAGGGCACATCCGCGCAGCCGGCTGCTGATCGTCGGCCCGGCTAGCGACCTCGACTACGAGGCCCAGGTCCGTCTCGCCGTCGTGCGGTCCGGCCTGGAGCGGTCGGTCATCCTGACGGGTCAGCGGGAAGACGTCGCTCGGTTCTACTGGATGGCCGACGCGTTCGTGCTCCCCTCCTACTGGGAGGGGTGGAGTCTCGCGCTGACCGAGGCGGCTTACGCCGGACTTCCGATCGTCGCCACCGATGTCGGCGGCGCACGCGAGCTGCTCGCCGACGGCCCGGGCAGGCTGGTCCGCCCGCCGTTCGCGTCGATCTGCGACCTGAACGCATTCTCAATCGGCCGGCTCGTCCACGGCGAGGATCCGCAGTTCATCGCCAGCCTGGCGGAATCGATGATCGAGGTGATCGCGTCGCATCACCGCGGCACCGTGCCGGACGGGAAGAAACTTCTGCTGGATCAGGATCGGATGGTCCAGCTCCACTCCACTGTCCTGGACTGGTTCCTCCAGGGAGGGCAGGCCGCTGCCGCTCGGACGTGGAGCCGGATGGGGATCCGATCGCAGGAGATAGGCCGGTCGAGCCCATCCGCGCTGGACGCGGCCTGACCGGTTCGGTCCTCTCGCGTACCGATCGGCGACGGCAGCGACGGGATGGTTGCGAGTGCCAAGCCCAGACCTCAAGAATCGTCGTCCTGGTGCCGACTTAACATGAGCAGGCAAGCGTCCTTCTCAGTCCCCTCAGCTTGACAGCTTTTGCGGTTTGTCGTACATGCTCCCGGACGGTTCGTCGCGACGGGACGCGGGTTGCGTCCCTCGCATGGGATATCCCCGAGCATCGTCGGTTCGATCGCCCTCGCAAGGCATGGAGACCGCGGTCGCGAGACGACAAGACGCCGTCGGGCTGAACAGGAGGTGAGTCGATGAAGATTGTCGAAGTGACCAGCCTGGCTATCCCCGAGATCAAGGTGATCCGGTTCGCCCGCTTCCGGGACCACCGCGGTTTCTTCACGGAGCATTACCGCACGAGCGACTTCGACGGACACGAAGGACTCGAGTGTCTGCGCGGGATCAAGTTCTCCCAGATGAATGAGAGCTTCTCGCGCCCCGGCACGATACGCGGCATGCATTTCCAGTGGAATCCCTACATGGGCAAGCTGGTGCGAACCCTGAGCGGCCGGATGGTCGACCAGGTCGTGGATATCCGGAAAGGCTCGCCGACATTCGGCAAGCTCGTCGCCCACGACATGCCGGGTCGCCTCGACGCCGAGTTCGCCGAGTGGATCTGGGTGCCGCCGGGATTCGCCCACGGCAACTTCTTCACGGAAGACACGTTGATCGAATACCTCTGCTCCGGCGAGTACAGCCAGGGCTGCGAGGCGGGGATCTCTCCGCTCAGCCCGGACATCGACTGGTCGCTCTGCGCCCCGAGCCTCAAGGGCCTCTTCGATCAGATCGCGGCGACCACCGAGCGGATCACCGGCAAGGACAGGCAGGCCCCGGGCGTCGCGGCCTGGGCCGACGATCCTCGCTCGGAGAACTTCCTGTACGGCCCCCTCTGATCGGGTCTCGGCCGGCGCGATCGATGACATGGAGGGAGGATTACGCGATGGAATCCGGATCGATTCTCTTCACCGGCGGCAGCGGGCTCCTGGGCGGCGAGATCAAACGACTCTTGCCGCACGCCCTTTTCCCGACGTCCGCCGAGTTCGACGTCATCAATTATGAGCAGATGAAAGCCTATCTCGATGGGCGGGAAGTGGGCCTGATCCTGCACGCGGCCGCGTTCACGTCGCCGCCGCGATGCGATCAGGACCCCGCCCGGGCGATGGCCGTGAATATCGTCGGCACGGCGAACCTCGTCCGCCTCTGCCTCGAGCGGGGCATCAGATTGGCCTACATCTCGACGGATTACGTCTTCGACGGCGAGCGTGGGCAATACAAGGAAGACGATCCGGTGTCGCCGGTCAACAAGTACGCATGGAGCAAGCTCGGCGGCGAATGCGCCGTCCGGATGCTCGACGGCGCCCTGATCATCCGGACCTCGTTCGGCCCGAACGTCTTCCCGTTCCCCAGGGCCTTCACCGACCAGTGGACCAGCCGGGTCTGCGTGCGTGAGGTAGCCGAGAAGATCGTTGCCTTGCTCGAGACCGGCGCGACCGGCGTCGTCCACGTCGGGGGCCCGCGCCGGAGCGTTTACGAATATGCCAGGAGCCTGGATCCCGACCGCGAGATCGGGGAGCTCTCCACCGGCTCCGTGGCGTTTCGCGTCCCGCGCGACACCTCGCTGGACACGAGCCGTTTCGACCGCTTGATCGCCTGAGCCCCGGGTCCGTCGGATCATCCACGAAGGCCGCCGCCGTCGTGGTGGGCCCCGGAGCGGGTAAGGGCACACTCAAAGGAGTGACACGATGCACGTTCTGGTCACCGGCGGGGCCGGTTATATCGGCTCTCGTCTCGTCCCGGCCCTCCTCGATCGCGGCTTCAAGGTCACGGTCATCGACAAGCTCTACTTCGGCGAGGCCGGCCTCGAGCCCGTCAAGGAAAGGCTGCGGCTCTTCGCCGCGGACATCCGCGACGTCCCCGATGCGGCATTCGAGGGTGTCGATGCGATCGTCCACCTGGCCGGGCTGAGCAACGATCCGACGGCCGAATACAATCCGGCGGCGAACCTCCAGATCAACACGGAGGCGACGATCGACCTGGCCAGGCGGGCCAAGCAGCGGAAGATCGAGCGGTTCGTCTTCGCATCGTCCTGCTCGATCTATTACACGCTCCATCCCGATGATACCTTGCGCGACGAGAAATACCCGATCTCGCCCAAGGCCCCGTATTCGCTGTCGAAGCACGAGGCGGAGAAGGGCCTCATGGCGCTGGCCGACGACAACTTCAGCCCCGTCATGCTCCGGAAGGGCACCGTGTTCGGCCCGTCGCGGCGGATGCGGTACGACCTGGTCGTGAACACCTTCACCAAGGATGCCTTCGCCGATCGACGCCTCGTCATCCATGCCGGCGGCCGGATGTGGCGACCGATGCTCCACATCGATGATGCCGTCGATGCCTACATCTCGGCCGTCGAGGCCCCTCGGCACAAGGTACACAACCAGGTCTTCAACGTCCTGAGCGAGAATTACCGAGTGCTCGACCTCGGATACCAGGTCCGTCACGTGCTCGAGCAGCAGAAGGGGATTCGGCTCGACCTCCAGGTCCAGCAGGTCGGGACCTCGCGGAGCTATCGGGTTAACGGCTCCAAGTTCCGCGAGACGCTCGCCGTCGAGTGTCAGCGGCCGATCGGCGAGGCCGTTGACGAGATCTGGGACGAGCTCGAAGGCGGGACGGAGTTCGACAATCCGATCTACTACAACATCCGCTGGCTCGAGCTGCTGTGCGACATGCATCGGCGGCTCAAGGTCATGAATGGGCGAGTCTTCTGATGATCGACCGGAATGCTCGCTCGCTCGTGATCGTCCTCAGCATGCACCGGAGCGGCTCGAGCCTCTCGACCGGGATCCTCCAGGCGCTCGGCATGTCGCTCGGCCCCTTCGAGCTGCTCGGCGCCAATTCCGGCAACCCTCACGGGCACTTCGAGGCCCATCCGATCCTCGAATTGAGCCGAGCCGTGCAGATGCTGGCTTACGGGTTCCCGGAGGATCTTCCCGATTCTCCGGAGACCCTGGCCCGATTCCTGGAGACGAGCGGCCGATGGGACGAGTCGGTCGAGATTCCCCGGGAACTGATCGATCGCGGGCGGTCCCTGATCCAGACCCTGATCGATTCCGGTTGGATATCGGGGTTCAAGGATCCCAGGACCGTGCTAATCTGGCCGTTCTGGCAAGAGGTCCTGTCCGCGTTCCCAGGACTCGGAGTGTTTCCCGTCGTGCTCCTGAGGTCGCCTCATGAGATTGCCATGAGCTTATTCTCTCGCAGCAAGGGCGAGCATAGCTACAAGTCATGCCTGGAGGTCACGGCGGTCCATCTCGGTCGGATCGGCTCGATCGTCGCGCAATGGCCAGGTTCGGTACCCCGCGCCCGATTCGGCGGTGCGCACTTTGCGAGCGACCTGGCCGAGGCCGCCCGGCATTGCGGTCTGGGCTGGGACCCGGAGCAGGGTGAACGCATTTTCGACCGATCCTGCGTGCACCACACTCCCGCCGCGATCGCTCATCGCTCGCAGCGGCTCTATGACGCATTATGCGGCGAGGAAGCACCGTCAACCTCTCCACCGTCGGACCTGTCGATCCTGGAATCCGATGCGTTCTCACGGGAAGCCTTATACCGCGATCGGATCGTGGAGACGCGAACGGCCCTCGACGGCGCACGCGAGCAGCTTTCCGAAAAGCATCGACGTCTCCAGGAAGTCGAGCAGGCCAGACAACATGCTGAGGAGCAATTGCAACGGGCTCATGACCAACTTCAATGGACTCAGGATCAACTTCAACGGGCTCAGGATCAACTTCAACGGGCTCATGACCAATTGATGCAGGCCAATCAGCGCCACGAGGAACAGGAGGCCCTCCTCGAGGTGAGCCAGCGAAGATGGAATGAGACCCGGCAAGAATTGCAGGGTAGCTTGGAGGCAACTCGGCAACTCTTGCGGCTGAGCGACGACCAGCTCCAGGCCGAGCAGGCCCGCGGCGATCATCTCCAGGTGCGACTCGATCGATATGAGATCCATCCCTTGCTCGGTCCGGCGCTCCGGGGAAGGCGGCGTCTCGTCAAGGTCATCGATTCTCTCCGGACCCGGGAAGCGGGTTAAGCCGCGCCCGAATCGCGGGATGGCCCTGGGATCGGCGATCGTGGGGCCCGGAAGATTGAGGAGCAGCCTTCATGGATGAATCGAACTTCCTGTCACCCGCGACCGTGGTTGACCACGTGACCAGGCAGCCAGCCGGGTCTACGGTCGAGGAGAACGAGATCGATGCGCTCCTCCGAGAGATCTCGACCCTGCGCGCCGAGAATGCCGCCCTCCAGCAATTGTGCGTCGAGTACATCACCGCAAAGGAACAGCTCGGCCGACTGCGGTCGGCCCTCGAGGACATCTTCGGCAAGCGATCATGGTCGCTCATCAAGAAGGCAGGAGCGCTCCGCTCGCGGCTGAATCGGGAAGAGACGATCCGGGGGCGATGCTGGCGGTTCGGTGCACAATCCCTCAAGGGTCTGCTGAGGACGGTTCGGAAGGCCGTCTTGCTCCCGATCGCGGCGATGCGAAGCCGGTCGCATCGGGTGGACGCCTCGCCCAAGTTCGCCCAGGAGATGGCCGGGCCGCGGCCACCATCGAGGTGGGACGAATTGCCGTGGCGGAGGATCGTCGATTCCGCCAACATCGGCAAGGACGTGCGCGGTTATTTCAAGGTTTTGCTGATCGCGCCTCCGCTGGACGATCCGTCGGAACTGGCCGTGATGCAGCGACTTGCCGAGGGACTCTCGCGATGCGGCGACCTCGACTGTCGCATCCTCCTGGACGGGCCAGGCAAAGTCTCCGACGCCTTCGCGCGGATCATCCCGACCCTCGAACTGGATGCGATGGTCGAATACGGGGTCTCACGTTCTCAGTCGCCGGGGATGATCGCCGACCTGTTCCATCAGGCGGCCCATCGTCGCGTCGCCGTGATCCATTCCGCCGCCGAGGTCGCTTTCTTCTCGACACTGACAAGCCGTGATATCGAGATCATCCCCTGGCTTGCCGGAACGGCCCCTTCGACCGGCCCATGGCGGGTCGGGGGTCCTGCTCAGGATTTCTTCGCGGGATGGTGTCGATGTGCCATCGGGCCGAGTGGCACGACTTGCGATGGGGAAGCGGAAAGGCTCGGCATCGATCCGGGAAAGGTGCGGCTCATCCGGCCCGAATCCGGCGCCAAGCAGGACGCCGCATGGCCGCGATTTCTTGCCGGATTCCTCCGGGCCCTGGAGGAGCATTACGACTACCATCCGGCTCGCGACTTGAAGGTTTCGGTGATCGTCCCGAATTACAACCACGCTCGGTACCTGGAGCAACGACTCCGTTCCATCTTCGAGCAGACCCATCGGCCGCATGAGATCATCTTCCTCGACGATGCATCGAGTGACGAGAGCGTCGAGATCGCGAGCCGGCTCGCGGCCGAGTCGCCGGTGCCCTTCCATCTGATCCCCAACCCGACGAATAGCGGCAGCACGTTCCGCCAATGGCTCAAGGGGATCGACCTGGCACGCGGAGACCTCGTCTGGATCGCGGAATCGGACGATTCCTGCCGGCCCGAGCTCCTCGAGCGCCTGGTGCCCGAGTTCTACGATCCGGAAGTGGCCCTGGCCTACTGCCAATCCGCGATGATCGGGGCGGAAGGCCAGACCTATGCCGACGATTACCTCGCCCTCACGAACGAGATCTCGGTGACGCACTGGCGTCGCCCCTACAGCGTCTCGGCGACCGAGGAGATCGAGCTGGCGTTGAGCCAGCGGAATACGATCCCGAACGCCAGCGCCGTGGTCTTTCGCAAGCGGTCCGACGTCGATTTCCGGGCCGATCTGGAGCGGATGCGGCTGGCCGGCGACTGGTTGTTCTACGCGACCCAGATCCGCGGCGGGTGCATCTCGTTCGTCGCCGACGCGCTCAATTTCCACCGGCATCACGATCGGACCGTGCGACACGCATTCGAACGGGCCGCGGAACTCGTCGAGGAACAGTTGTACGTAAAGGCACGTATCTTCGAGTCGTATCCGATCTCGCCGAATGCGATCACGCGGAGCGTGAGCTACACGGTCGCGGAATACGTCCATCGGACGTCCGTGATGGCGCTCGATCGACCCGCGTTGACCGGTCAGCCGAAGCTGGAGCCCTCGCTCGGTCGAATCTGCTCCGCATTGCGCGACCGACGTCGGCCGCCGCTAGACTTGCGCGTGCTGATGGTCCTCTCCGGTGCCGAACAGGCACGTGGGCAGGAGGCCGCGATCCGGCTGGCGAACCGACTGGCCGGCTACATCCATGTCTTCCTCTGCAATGCTCGCCCATGGACCACGGGGCCGCGGACGGCCGACACCCTCGACGAGCGGGTTACCCTACTGGAGGGCACACTGGGGATGACGTTCTGGGTGGGCGACCGCGAGACTCGCCCGGATGGAACGGCCTCTTCGGCGGTCTCGAGCCATCGCTCTCAGGTCATCGGAGAGCTGATCCGCCTCCACCGGATCGACGTCATCCATTCGCGCGGGTGGTGGGCGGACCGCTTGATTGCCGACGTCAATCCCGATCGATCGATCCCGTGGTTCATCGACCTCTGCTATGCCGACGAGTATCGCGAGGACGCCGCGCATGACCCCGACTTCCTCCGCCTGGTCTCGCCATTGCTCGACAGGATTCGGGGCGTGTTCTACTCGCAACCCGACGACCTCGGCGTCCTACCGGTGACCTCGAGGGACCGGCTCGGACAGGTCGTGCGGATCTTCGACGGCCTCGATCCCGGGATGAATTGGCCGACGGGGAATCGATCGGCCAGGCGAGTTGAACCCATACCATCGCATCGCTGCTTTGACGGCAGAAGCTTACCTGGAGGCCGCGGACGGCCCGGCATCCCACGATCGAGAAACGCCGAGGATCCTTCGGAGCGCCCTGAATCGGCAGGAGCCGCTTATCGGGAATGTCTCGGAGGACCGTACGAGGCTGGATTAGCTTCAATCGACCCTCGTCTCCGGCCGATTGATCGAATAGTGAACGAGGGCCTCCGAACGGCCAAGGACTGGACTTCAGAATAAGGATGTCGATTCGATGGGCAACGACCTCCTTCGCCCGGGGCGCTCGACCTGGATGAGGATCAGGGATCGAACTCGAACGATCCTGCCCTGGAGCCTCTGGGCGGTGATGTCCGTCGCGCTGATCCTCTATGTCCGCCAGTACACACGGAACGTGCCGTACATGGATGACATGGAGCTCGTCGGGATGATGACGGGAAGACAGCCCGTGAACCTCCAGTGGTTGTGGTCGCAGCACAATGAGCACAGGCCGATGATTTCGCGGCTGCTGCTAGTCGGGCTGACGCGTTTCGTCCAGAACGACTTCCGGACGGGGCTGTACTTCAATGCATGTGTCCTGTCCATATCTGCCGCAATGATGCTCCTGTTGGTGCGGAGGCTTCGCGGTTCGAGTCGCGTCACGGATTGCCTGCTGCCCCTGTCGATTCTCAACATCGGCCAGACCGAGAGCGTGACCATCGGGTTCGCTCTGAACCTGGTCTTGACCGCCTGGATCTCCTTCGAGCTGATCGCCCTGGTCATGCAGCTCGACCGGTGTTCGGGTTGGTCGTTCGCGCTGAGGTTCGGGCTTTGCCTGATCGCCCTACCGCTGAGCGGTGGCAGCGGCATCGCGATGATGCCACCGCTCGTGCTATGGCTGATCGGTTACGTCTGCTGGAACTGGTGGTCGGATGGAGAGAAAGGGCCCGGCGGGGTCGCCCGCGCGATCGCTGTGGGGCTGCTGATGGCCAGCACGGCGATCGTCGCGCTCTACTTCAGCGGCTACGCGAAACCGCCCCACCACCCCGGCCTGCCATCATTGTCGGGCATGGCGTCCACATTGGTGGAGTGCCTCAGTCTCGTCATTTATCCGAACATCGGCACGTACTGGGTGCCCGCGGGACTGCTCGTGGCGATCCTCATCGCCGCGACGCTCTCGCGCCTGGTCATCGCGGGTGTGCGAACGCCCAGCGAACGCCCTCGGGCGGCCGGCCTGATCGCGATCATCCTGTCGATACTCGGCGTGGCCGCGGCGGTGGGTCTCTCGCGCTCCGGATTCGGACCGGGTACCGGCCGGGCCACTCGCTATATTACCCTCATGACGCCGATGCTCATCGCACTGTATGTTGCCTGGCAGGTCTACAGCCCCGCGAGGGTCGGGCGTTGGCTCCAGGCCGGCTTGTTCCTGGTGTTCGCGCTCACGGTCCCGGGCAACACGTACCACGGACTGCGCATCGGCAAGCGCGTTCGCGCGGCCGAGCGGCGGGTCGAGCAGAACCTCATCGCCAGGGTGCCCGCGTCGCAACTCATCGCACGGGCCTGTCCGGACCTCTATCCAAATCCGGATAGCATGTATGAGCAATTCAAGCTCCTCAAGTCGGCTCGGTTCGGCCGGTTTACGGACCTGGTTGACGATCGCATGGCCATCGGAGTGGACTTGTCGCAGCCCGTCCGTCGGTGACGGGTCGACGGGTCGGATCGCCGTCTTCTCGAGATTGACCTGACGCGGGCTTCGGCCTATGATCTCGACCGCCTGCCAGGGCGAGCCGCCGCACCGCAATGGACGGCGCCGAGTCGCCCGATCTCGTCGAGGTCTCGCGTTCTACTCGGGATGGGGGTCGTCCATGCTGCCAGAGCCGGGCCAATCGGCCCTTGTCGAGCCGATGGGGACCGCGTCCACAACCCGCCCGCGACATCGGCCGCCGGTCCGAACAAGTCCATCGATCCAGGACGCATCGGGGGTCGAAGCGAAGTCCCGAGCCCGGCCGGCGTATGTCGCCTCGGTCCTCGGCGGTACCGTCCTGGCCGTGGCCTGGCTCGTGCCTGAGACCGCCTTGAGCGGCTGGCTCGGTGGGATTGCCGCGCTGTTGCTGGTCTATGTGATCCGTGTCCGTCGGGCATATCTCCCGCTTTATTGCGCCGGGATCGTCGGCCACCTCGTGGGCTTTCACTGGGTCTACCAGACGGTACGGGTCTTCGGCGGATTCGGGCCTCCGGCCTCGGCGCTGGTCTTCGCGATCTTCGTCGTCACGGGGGCGCTGCAATTCCTGCTGTTCGCCCTGATCCATCATCATCTGACTCCGGCGTTCGACGCACTCGCGCTCCGGTCCGCGACCGCGGTCGCGCTCGCGGAGCTCCTCATGCCCCGGCTGTTCCCGTGGCATTTCGGCCATACTCAGATCACGTTCACTCCGTTCGTGCAGATCGCCGGGATTGGCGGCGCGATCGCCGTCTCGTTCCTCATGTTCTGGCTTGCGGAGGTCATCGTCCGGGTCGTCATGTTCCGCGAGCGGCGGAAGGTCTTTCTCCTCCCGGTGGTCATCTTCGGGCTCGCGATGGCTTACGGAATGGCGATGATGCATCAGTTCCGCTCGACGCGAGGCGAGTTGCAAGAGGTTGTGCTGGTCCAGGGCAACGCGACGCTGGCCGAGAAGCGCGACCTCGCCTCGGCCCGGCAGAATCTCGTCCGGATCTTCGACCTGAGCACTGCCGCGGCCCATCCCGACACCCTGGTCGTCTGGCCCGAGGGCTCGGTCCCGGCCTACATCCCGGCCGCAGTGAGGACGATCGGTTACCCGCCCGTATTGCCCTGGATCGGCAACGGCTCGGCGTTCCTCGTCGGCTCGTATTCGTTCCTCCCGAACGAGGAGCGTTTCAATGCCGCGTTCGCGGTCTATCCGGACGGCCGGGTGCCGATGCCTTACTTCAAGCGGGTCCTCATCCCGTTCGGCGAGTACATGCCGCTGGCATCCTACTTCTCGGCACTCAAGGAGCTGAATGCCAAGGCCGGGGTCTTCAGCGCGGGGACCCAGGCCGTGGTCTTCGACTACCCGATGCACCGGCCCGACGGCTCGGCGTACTCGCTCAAGGTCTCGCCGCTGATCTGTTACGAGGACACCGTCCCGTCGCTGGCCCGCGAGTCGGTGGGGCAGGGGGCCGAGCTGCTGGTGAACGTCACGTCCGACTCCTGGTTCGGCCGCACGCTGGCCCCCCACCAGCATCACCTGATCGCCGCGTTCCGGGCGATCGAGAATCATCGCTACCTGATCCGGGCGACCAACACGGGCCTGAGTGCGGTCGTGGACCCGCTCGGCAAGACCATTGCCCGGATTCCCCCGTTCTCCGAGGGGACCGCGACGGCGCGAGTGCGTCTCTTGAGATATCGGACCGCTTATACCCGATGGATCGGCGACCGCCCATGGTGGGGCCTCCTCGCGTTGAGCCTCGGCATGGTCGTCGTGAGGCGGTGGCGTGGCGCGATTCGCGCGAATTCCTGATAGGATGACGCTTCTGCCGCCCTGAAACGGGGGCGGATTGCATCATCCTTCGAGGACAGGAATCGACGATGCGGGCGGAAATTCTCTCGATCGGCACCGAGTTGGTTAGCGGTCAGAGCCTGGATACCAACAGCCGATGGCTGAGCCAGCAGCTCGGGATGCTGGGGATCCCGGTGGCGTTCCACACGACCCTGGGCGACGACCTGGAGGACCACCGCTCCGCCTTCCGGGCGGCGTTCGACCGGGCAGACCTGGTGATCATGACCGGCGGCCTGGGGCCGACCCAGGACGACCTGACGCGCGAGGCCCTGGCCGATTGCGCCGGGGTCCCGCTGGTGGAGGACCTCGCATCGCTGGCGGCGATCGAGGCGATGTTCGCGCGTCGCAATCGCGTGATGGCCGAGCGGAACCGGGTGCAGGCTCTGTTCCCCCAGGGCGCGGAGCCGATGGAGAACCCGGTCGGGACGGCACCCGGCATCTGGATGCAGGTCGGCCGGGCGTCGGTCGCGTGCCTGCCCGGCGTCCCCTCCGAGATGAAGAAGATGTTCGAGGAGCAGGTCGTCCCCAGGCTGAAGCAACACGGATTGATCACCAGAGTGATTGTCCATCGCAAGATCAACATGTACGGCAAAGGTGAATCCGAGATCGAGGCCCAGGCGATGGACCTGACGGCCCGCGGGCGCATCCCGGAAGTCGGCATCACCGCCTCCGAGGCGACCATCAGCTTCCGAATCGCCGCCGAGGGCGCGACCGAGGAAGACGCCCTCCGCCTGATCGAGCCGACGGCCCAGTTGATCTACGAGCGGTTCGGAAACCTGGTCCTGGGCGAGGGGAGTGTCGACGTCGCCGAGGCGCTGGCTGTCCAGCTCGCCCGCACCGGCTCGACGCTGTCCACGGCGGAGTCGTGCACCGGCGGGCTGATCGCCCGGCTGATCACGGCGGTCCCGGGGATTAGCTCGTCGTACATCGGCGGGGTCGTGACCTACGCCAACGCGGCCAAGACCGAGCTCTTGGGCGTGCCGGTCGAGATGCTGGCGGCGCACGGGGCGGTCAGCCCGGAGGTGGCCGCGGCCATGGCCGAAGGCGTCCGTACGCGGCTCGGGACGACCGTGGGCATCAGCACGACCGGCGTCGCTGGGCCCGGCGGCGGTACGCCCGAGAAACCCGTCGGGCTCGTGTATCTCGGCCTGTCGACCGAGAAAGGCACCCAGACCCGCCGGCTCGACATGGGCCCCGAACGCCCGCGCAACTTCATCCAGCTACTGGCGTCCAAGGGGGCACTCAACTGGGCGCGGCTGGTGCTGCTGGATGAGGCCGGCCGGTGAAACAGGGCGGGAGAAATCGAGACTTCTCGCGGAACACAGTCTGTCATTCACAATGCACCTCCTTACAAGAGCCTTAAAAAGCCCGGGGTGGAGTCGGTGCTCCTCCCGATCGTCATTTGTCCGGGATCTCACGGATTCCGCGGCTTCTCCGACGGCCTCGGTTTTCTCAGGCGCTCGATGCCTGCCGGCGTCAGCTTGATCCACCATGGGCCTCCGGGCACGGCTTGAATCCCGTCCAGGCGCCCCGATCGACACCAATTGGCAATCGTCGCGATCGACACCCGGAGGAGCTCCGCCGCCCTCTCCGCCGAGCATCGGCCGTCCTCGCGAGTCCCGTCCACGCTGTGCGACGGACTCTCAGGGCAAAAAGTTGCTATCTTATTGTTATAACGAATCCAATAAATCTTCGATCCCGTATATGCCTCACCCGCACCGCGCCCCGATCCCTCCCGGTTCAATCGCTCCGCGATCTGCCGATCCGTCAAGGTCGCCGCCAACTCCCGGACCCGCTCCACCACGACAGCCTCGGTCCGCCGCGCGTCGTAACCCCGCACCCATCTCGTGTAGGGGATATCCAAGAGTGTGCATGCCTCGGTCTGCCAACGGATCGACGCCCGGACCACTGTCCCGTCGCGCTCCAAAGTCACATCCTTGATCAGGAATCCCAACAGTTGCTTCCGCTGGGCATTGGTCGTCGTCGCGGCGTTCCAGAGACCGGGAAGGTCCCGAGCCAGGGCGAGGATACTGGCTCGCTCCTGCGGGTCCGCCGACCGGTTCGGCAGCCCGGGGCGCAGCGAGGATTCCCGCTCCAGGCGCCCCACCTCGGTCAGCTTCTCGTTCCAGTCTCGTTCCAGGTTCCGGGCCACCAGGCGGTTGTCCGGATCCACCGCCAGATAGCGTCGCCGCGCCAGATCGGCCTCGTAACGGGCTCGCTCGACCGACCGCTGCCATTGCTGATCAATCCGCCGGGCCGCGGCCACGACTTGATCCAGGGCCGCCAGCGATACCGCGATCTGGGCCGGCTCGATCGCTTCCAAGAATGTCCGGGCCACCGCGGCGTCAACCTGGTCGCCGCGGATCGCCTGGCAGGGCGGCTGCGCCCGATGTGATTTTTTATAACTACATTTATAAACATGATAACGAACCCCGGTCCCCCCCTTCTTGTACGCCAGGACCATCCGCCGGCCGCAGGAACTGCAACGGGCGATCCCCTGGAGCAATGCGGCCCCCTCCCGTACGGCGCCGCGCCGGTCGTGGTCGCGATCGCGGGCCGTGCGATTCTGGTCGAGCCGCTGAAGATTCGCCCGGAACTGCTCGTCGCTGATGTAACCGGGATGATGGTCGCGGAGGATCGACAGGCTTCGATCGAACGGGACCCGATGGACGGTGGTCTCGAGTCGCGTGAGGTCATCCGCTCGGGGACGGGTGCGGGACTTGGTCTGGCCGTAGGCATAGATGCCCGCATACGCCGGATTGTGGAGCACCGACAAGGCGCGGTTGGTATGCAACGGCTCCCACACCAGCTCGCCGCATCGGCCGCGGTCGCGGAGCCGCCTGGGGAATTTCAGGTGGTGGGCGGCGAAGTATTGGACCACCGAGCGGGCTGAGCCCAATCGCTCGAAGAGCTCGAAGAGGAGGCGGATGGCGCCCTGGATCTCTTCGTCGGCATCGAAGATGGTCCGGCCGGCGGCATCGTACACCAAGCCGGTGGGGAGCGGGACCCGAAGTTCACCCGACTTCGCCTTGGCCAACTTGCCCCCTTCCATCCGAGCCCGCAAGTAGTGGATCTCGGCCTCGCTCATGTTGCCCTTGAAGCCCAGGATGATCCGATCATTGAATTGATTGGGATCGTAGACGCCATCCTCGTCGATCACCAAGGTCTCGGTCAGGGCGCAGATCTCGATGAGGCGAAACCAGTCGCTGTTGGCCCGGGCCAACCGCGACGCTTCGAGGCTGAAGACCGCCCCGGCTTTGCCCAGGCCGACTTGGCCGAGGATATAGTGAAACCCGTCGCGGCCGCCGGCGGATGTGCCCGTGTGCCCTTGATCATGATCGATTATTTCAATATGATCCTTTGCCCATCCCAGATCCAGGGCGTAGCGATGGAGATCATACTGGCGGCGGGTACTGCCGGTATGGTCCCGCATCTGCATTGTGGTGGACTGACGGACGTAGATCAAGGCTTGGCGGTCCGTGTGGTCGGGTCGGATCCTGGAGGGACTCAGGGCGCGGACATGGGCAACCTCCGTGCCGTCGGTGTCGGGGGATGAAGCGATGAGGTCGGCGGCCAAAGTGGCCAGGAAGTTGATGACGCGGGCCCGGTGTTGTGAGGACAACTCGGGCCAGACCTGCGCGGGCAAGACCGACGAGTCGGTGGGACCGTCGTGTACGGCCATGGAAGCATCTCCTCCTGGGAGTCGAGTGAAACCCTGGTGCGATGGAGTGATGCTACCGAGGGGTCGGCGGCCGTGCTCAGAGGGTCGGATTACGGGCAGAGCCATCACGCGGCGACGGCGCCAGCTCATCGAGCCGCCGCCGGATTTGTCGTAATCCCTCAATGTCGAGGCGATGGCCGGTCAACGTCAAAGGTTCAGTTTGGGAAGGGAGCGCGTAATCGGTCCCGGTGAGCGGGATGGGGAAATGGCGTCCGTCCGGAAGCTTGACGATGAGGTCCGGATCGATTCCACGGCCGATGGAGACGATCTCCGCCCTCTGACCTGAGAAGGGATGATGGGGATAGGTGATCGTGGTGAACTTCGAGGGTTCTTGCGATGATGGGGTAGTGTGCCGCGTCCGCCACCACCCGCAGGCATGAGATCGTAACCTGTGACCACGGTCGTGAGACCGTGGTCACAGGCTTCGAGTTCGCTGCGTCGGGTGGTATTCGGCGAGACGTGTCGAAAAACTCCCTGAGTCGGCCGCGAATCGCATGTCGCTCTCACGCCGCCCTTCGCCATTCGAGCGAGGCTTGGCATACATGTATTGATTTGAAGATTCATCAATTCTTCGATGGCGGCCCTGGCTTTCGCACCTGCTGGCCCGAGAACCGGGCCATCTTCGCGTTCTCGAATGATGACGGGTCCGACACGACCACCATTCCCACCTGTTCGTCTTCGAAGTAGAAGACCATTCCCATTCGGCCGGCCAGGTTGGCGCTGCCATGGATGAACTGCTGGTCCTTCAGTTGCACCAGCCGCGTCATGCTGGCGATCGCCTTTCCGGGGAACATCTGCATGCCAACCTGGGCGAGGACCGTCTTCGAGGAATTCGTGCCGGATCGCTTCTCCCAGCGCGATGAATTCCGGGTCCTCCCCGAAATGGTCCAGGAAGAATTTCCAGACCGGCATCAGGTCCTTGTCGTGGACCAGCTTGCGCTTCAAGTCCTGCAAGCGTGAAAGATCCATGGCGACCTCCATATGAAGGGGCTTCACTATGCCCGGCAAGCGTCGGGACCGGGGAGACTCCGAGTCTTCATTCACCACCCTCCCGGACCAATCGATGATCGCGAATCGCCCAGCCCTGCCAGAGCTTCGCCGCCTCGGGCTGATGGCTACGTAGCCAGACCGTGGCATCGTCCAGGCGCTTCTCGCGTTCTCCTTCAGGAGCGCGGAGCGCCCCGAGCAACTGGACTGCCATCTCGCCGGCGGCGTCCAGGGCATTGGTGGCCTTCTCCAGCTCGGCGGCGATCGTCGGGTCGGGTCCGGATCGAGGCAGCACCGCCAGGGCGTAGGTCGCCCACAGGCCGATCATCGGGTCGGAACGTCGCCTCAGTTCGTCCAGCGGGTCGGGCGGGATGTCGTATCCGCGGCCCGCGCCGTAGGCCAGCCGTCGCGAGAGCACCAGCCGGAGCCAGTCCGGCCAGCCCTCGCTGCGGGCCACGAGCATCGTGTAGCCGCGAGGGTCTCGCGCCACCGCCTCGGTCGAGACCGACTCTGCCAGGAGGTAGCGGGCCAGGTCCGGCGGGTCTTTCCTCAGGCTGATGTCCAGCTTCTGGACGTCCGCGAATCCGTGATTGTTCGCGAGACGGAATGCCGCCTGGATGCGATCGGCTTCCGGACGGCTCGCGTCGTGGACCGCGTAGACGTCCATCCAGATGTCCCGGTTGCTCCAGACGCCATAGCCGAACCAGCTGACCAGCAGGATCACGAACACGAGCCCGGCGATCCCGAGATAGAAGAGCGCACCGTATTTCTCCCGCTGGCTGCGCGGCGGGGCAGGGGGCGGCGTCGGGACGGCCGGGTTGATGATGGGCAGCTCCGGGAACCGGAACGGGCTCCCGCCGGAGCCGTTCGGTACCGGTTCCTCGCCGAACACATTGAAGGGACGATCCATCAAACTCGCACCAGAATCAATAGGAGTTGATCATTTGCATTTCCGGATTGGCCACCCGGCGGGCCAACTGGTAGGCATGATAGTGCATGGCCATGTGGAAGATGTAGAGCAGGACGAGGCCGGGCCGTCGGTGGACCTTCAGGAATCGCGCCAGCCGCTTGCGGTACTCGCGGCGTAGGTTCGTTTCACTGATGCCGGTCATCAGCCGGGCGAACAGGCCGATCCCCTGGAAGAAGAAGAGGAGCTCGCCGAGGTACATCCGGGGCGAGGTCAGCCATTGGCGACGCTTGTTGACCCCGATGTCGAACGTCGGCTGGAGGAACAGGGCCTCGGTCCGATCGAAATAGGCTTCGGGCTCGTAGATCTCGTTGAGGACGCGGACGTAGCCGTCGCGCAGCTCCTCGCGGCTGATCAGGAGCGGGATCACGTTGGTGCCGTATTCGCAGGTGTCGGCGGTGTCGAGCCGGCCGTCGGTGGCCAGCCGCTCGTGCAACGGCGTCTTGGGGATCGCCGAGAGCATGCCACTCATCGAGAAGGCGATCCGGGCGTCCTGGATGAACCGGATCTGGCGGTCGAAGATCCCCGCGTCGTCGTGGTCGAAGCCCATGATCATGCCGCACCAGACCTCCAGGCCGGCCTCCTGGATGCGGTGGACCTTCTCCAGCATTGTCCCCCCCGCGCGGACATTCTGGAACTTCTTCGCCTCGCGGAGCGAGTCCTCGTCGGGGCTCTCGATGCCGATGAACGTGGCGATGAAGTTGCCCTGGACCATCAGGTCCATCAGCTCGGCGTCGTCGGCCAGGTCGATCGAGGCCTCGGTGAAGAAGGTCAGCGGATAATTATGCCGCTCCTGCCAGGCGATCACGTCGCGGAGGACCTCCTTGATCGCTTTCTTGTTTCCGATCAGGTTGTCGTTGACGATGAAGACGATGGGGATCCTCGATCGATGGATCGCGTCGAGCTCGGCGATCACCTGGGCGCCGGTCTTGATGCGAGGGCGTCGGCCGAAGGTGACGATGATGTCGCAGAACTCGCACTGGAACGGGCACCCGCCGAAAACTGGAGGCTGCCGAAGGCATAATGCTTCATCTTGAGCAGGTCGAACCGCGGCGTTGGCACCTTCGACATGTCGGTCTTCTCGGCCTGCTCGTATCGGTTGGCGTGGCGGCCCTGGCGCCATTCGTCGAGGAAGCGCGGCCAGGTGTCCTCGGCCTCGCCGACGAAGATCACGTTGACCAGGTCGCCGAAGTAATCCTCCTGAACGGTGACCCACGGGCCGCCGGCCACGCAGAAGCAACCGCGGCGCTTGAGCTCGGTCAGGATCTCCTTCATGCGGAACCGCTGGACGCTCATCCCCGTGATGCCGACGATGTCGGCGCTGGCAACGCGCCCAGTCGATCGCCTCGACGTTCTCGTCGATCAGGGTGACCGTGTGCTCGCCCGGCGTCAACGCCGCCAGGAGCGGCAGGCACGCCACCGGCAGGTTGGCTCGCTTGCCGATCAGCGGCAAGGCATGCTCCATTCCCCAGTACGAGATCTCGAACCGAGGGTTGATCAGCACGATATCAGCCATCGATGGGCAGGCCCCCAGAACGCCGCCGGAATAGGCGGACGACCTTGAATACTCGGGTGACGCGGCCGGTCGTGAATCCCAATACTCAACCAGGAAGGATGTTAGCGGAAATCGGCCGATTCTCCTAGTGATCTGTCAACCTGCGAGTGTCCGGGTCGAGTCCCGCATCGAGGCGGAAAAGATCGGCCGAAGCCGGAAGTCCAACCGGGCTCTCCTGCTGTGACGCGACGCGTGACTGTGTTGATCCGGATCAATCCGCGCGACGAGCGATTCTGCCCACCATCTTGAAGATCGTGACGCTTCATCGCATGATAGAAAGGAATTTGGACGTCGATTGGAGAAAATTTGAGGATCGTCGAAAGACGGATTCTTCGAGACCTCGGGGCGATCGATCATGAGAATCTCCGCACTCTTCCTCACAACGGTCCTCATCGGCGGCCTGACCGGCTCGACCGCGAGCGCACAGACCGGGAGCCCGAAATCTGCCTCCGCAACGACCATGAGGGCTCAAACCCGGAGCGGCACGACCAGGTCACTCAGGAAGGCTCCGGAGATTCCGACGCAATCCTACCTGAGAAAAACCAACCCGAAGAAGTCTTACAGTAAGATCCCGCAACCACCTCCGCTGACCGGGCATTTCAGCGGGGGACATGGGGCGTTGTCCCCGGAAACGATGTTTCTCAACGATCCCGACGGACGATTCGACCCGTCGGGGAAGCCCGTCGCATTCTATCCATCCACACGCGCGCTCGCCGCGGGGAAAAATCAGGTAACCGCGGCGAAAGCCTACACCCCGAAGGCTCGTTAGAACGCGGATGTGGTGAAAAGATAGTTGTTGGGTACTTTGTATCGGACCATCCTCCGGTCATCTTCGATGGGCGGCTGAGGGGAAACCCCCGGCGCGAACGTCGGAGCGTTCGCGCGGCGGTTGTCTTCGAGTCGCGGAAGGTGACTCAGACCATTCGCAACCCCGCCTCAGGTTCGGGCGGGGATCGATTTCACGGGCGTGAGCGTGAAGTCTTGCCTGGCCGGGTCCCAGGCGATCTCGACGGTGTCCCCTTCGGCGATTCGTTCTTCAAGCAGGGCGGTGGCCAGGGGGTTGGCCAGTCGCTGCTGGATGATGCGCTTCAGGGGACGTGCACCATAGGCGGGGTCGAAGCCCTCCTCGGCGAGTCGTGCCTTGGCCTCATCGGTGATGCGGAGCGTCAGGCCGGCCTCGGTGAGCTGGGCCTCGAGCCGTCGGAGCTGGATGTTGACAATCCTGGTCAATTCCTTCATCCCGAGCGGGTGGAAGATGATCGTGTCGTTGACCCGGTTGAGGAACTCGGGGAGGAAGGCCGTCTTGAGGACGTTCTGGACCTCGCGATGGATCCGCGCCTCGTCGCCGGTCCCGGCCAGCTCGGCGATGATCTGGCTGCCCAGGTTGGAAGTCATGATGATCACCGCATTGCGGAAATCGACCGTCCTGCCTTGTCCGTCGGTCAACCGTCCGTCGTCGAGGACCTGGAGCAGGACGTTGAAGACGTCGCGATGGGCCTTCTCGATCTCGTCGAGGAGGATGACCGAATAGGGCCGGCGCCGGACGGCCTCGGTGAGCCGGCCGCCTTCCTCGTAGCCGACATAGCCCGGCGGGGCGCCGATGAGGCGGGCGACGTTATGCCGCTCGCCGTATTCGCTCATGTCCAGGCGGACCATGGCGGTCTCGCTGTCGAAGAGGAATTCGGCCAGGGCCTTGGCCAGCTCGGTCTTGCCCACGCCGGTCGGGCCGAGGAAAAGGAAAGAGCCGATTGGCCGGTTCGGGTCCTGCAAGCCGGCTCGGCTGCGTCGGACGGCGTCGGCCACGGCGTGGACGGCCGCTTCCTGGTTGACCAACCGGAGGTGGATCTGGTCCTCGAGCTTCAGGAGCTTCTCGCGTTCAGTGGTGAGCATCCGATTGACGGGGATGCCGGTCCACTGGCTGACGACCTCGGCGATCTCCTCGGAGTCAACCTCCTTCTTGAGGAGCCGTTGCCCGCTACCCTTGGCCGGGCCGTCGCCCATGGCCTCGGCCTCGGCGATCCGCTTCTCCAGGGCCTTGCGCTCGGCGTCGAGCGCGGCGAGGGCCTGGAACCGCTTCTCCTCGGGCGGCTCGCCGCGCTGCTGCATGTGCCGGATCTCGTCCCAAGCCCGGCTGTACTCGGTCTTCACCGCCTCGAGTCGCTCTCGCACCTTCTGGATGTCGCCCAGGCCGGACTTCTCCATCTCCCACTGGCCGCGGAGGTCCTGGAGCTGCTTCTCGATCTGCTGGATCTCGAACTGGACCTCGGCCAGCCGCTCGCGGGCGTGCTCCTCCTCCTCGCCGCGGAGCATCCGCTCGGCCAGTTGGAGTTGCAACAGCCGGCGCTGGAGGACGTCGATCTCGGTCGGGACCGACTGGAGTTCCATCGAGAGCCGGCTCGCGGCCTCGTTGACCAGGTCGATCGCCTTGTCGGGGAGGAACCGGTCGGTGATGTACCGCGACGCCAGCTTGGCGGCGGTGATCAAGGCCGAGTCCTTGATCTTGACCTTGTGGTGGACCTCGTAGTGCTCCTTCAGGCCGCGGAGGATGGCGATCGTGTCCTCGACGGAGGGCTCGCCGACGAAGACCGGCTGGAATCGGCGTTCCAGGGCCGGGTCCTTCTCGATGTTCTCGCGGAATTCGTCGAGCGTGGTGGCGCCGATGCAGCGGAGCTCGCCGCGGGCGAGGGCCGGCTTGAGCAGGTTGGCCGCGTCCATCGACCCCTCGGCCTTGCCCGCGCCGACGACTAGGTGTAGCTCGTCGATGAAGAGGATGATCCGCCCTTCGGACTGGGTCACCTCCTTGAGAATCGCCTTGAGCCGCTCCTCGAACTCGCCGCGGAACTTGGTCCCGGCGACCAGGGAGCCCATGTCCAGCGCGATCAGTCGGCGCTGTTGCAGGCTCTCGGGCACGTCGCCGGAGACGATGCGCTGGGCCAGGCCCTCGACGATCGCCGTCTTGCCCACGCCGGGTTCTCCGATCAGGACAGGGTTATTCTTGGTCCGGCGGCTGAGCACCTGGACGACGCGGCGGATCTCCGAGTCCCGGCCGATGACCGGGTCCATCTTCCCCTTGCGCGCCAGCTCGACGAGGTCTCGCCCGTACCGCTCCAGCGCCTGGTACTTGTCCTCGGGGTTCTGATCGGTCACCCGCTGGCCGCCTCGGACTTTCTGGAGTCCCTGGAGCACTTCTTTCTCGGTGATCCCCAGGGCCCCGAGCAGGGTCTGCACCCGACTCTTGACCTTGACGAGGGCGAGCAAGAGGTGCTCGACCGAGACATACTGGTCCTTGAGTCGCTCGGCCTCGGTGGCCGCGGCTTCGAAGACCTGGTTCAGCTCGGGGCTGATGGTCTGCTCGCCGCCGGTGACCTTGGGCAGGGCGTTGAGGCCCTCCTCGGCCGCCTTGAGGATCTGGGCCGGGTTGACGCCCAGTTGCGTCAGCAGCGAGCGGACGACCTGCTGGTCCGCGTGCAACAGGGCCGCCAGCAAGTGCATCGGCTCCAGCCGCTGGTGCCCGCGCTCGCGGGCCAGCGACTGGGCCTGCTGGACGGCCTCCTGGCTCTTCAGGGTGAGTTGGTCGAATCGGAAAGGCATTTCGCTAGTGACTAGTGGCTAGTGGCTAGTGTCTAGTAAGAACGCTCCGCGTGATGTGGAGCGTGAGACGTGGGCCGTTGCTCTCAAATCGAATACCGAGGCTCGTTGGCGTTACAAGCGGCCAGCGGCGAGCAAGGACAGAAGATCCTTACTAGCCACTAGCCACTCGCAACTAGCCACTACTTTTTCTCCTCGAACTCGACGTCGATGACATCCTCGGGCTTGCCGGCCCCGCCGTTGGGCGAGGCGCCGGGTCCGGCTCCCGGGCCGGGACCAGGTCCGGCGCCGGGTCCGCCGGCCTGGGCGCCGGCGTACAGGTGCTCGGCCATGGCCTGGCTGGCGCGCTGGAGGTCCTCGATGGCCCGGTTGATGGCGGCGGGATCGTCGCCCTTCTTGACCTCGTTGACCTTCTCGATGGCCGCGTGGACGGCCGCGCGGTCGGACTCGCTGAGCTTGTCCTTGGACTCCTCCATCAGCTTCTCGAGCTGATAGACGCGCTGTTCGGCGGTGTTGCGGGCCTCGGCCAGGTCGCGGCGCCGCTTGTCCTCGGTGGCGTTGGCATCGGCGTCGCGCTTCATCCGCTCGATCTCGTCCTTGGACAGCCCGCCCGAGGACTGGATCTTGATCGTCTGCTCCTTGCCGGTCCCCTTGTCGCGGGCGGTGACGTTGAGGATGCCGTTGGCGTCGATATTGAACGCCACCTCGATCTGGGGCACGCCCATCCGGGCCGGCGGGATGCCCTCGAGGTTGAACTCGCCGAGGAGGCGGTTGTCGGGCGCCATGGGCCGCTCGCCCTGGAAGACCTTGATCGTCACGGCCGTCTGGTTGTCGTCGGCGGTCGTGAAGGTCTCCTTCTTCTCGGTGGGGATCGTGGTGTTCTTGGGCACCAGGACGGTCATCACGCCGCCCTTGGTCTCCAGGCCCAGCGAGAGCGGGGTGACGTCGAGGAGGAGGACTTCCTTGACCTCGCCGGTGAGCACCGCGCCCTGGATGGCCGCGCCGACGGCGACGACCTCGTCGGGATTGACACCCTTGTGCGGGTCCTTGCCGAAGATGTCCTTGACGATCTGCTGGACGCGGGGCATCCGCGTCGAGCCGCCGACCAGGACCACCTCATCGATGTCCGACGGCTTGAGTTTGGCATCCTTCATCGCCGTGAGGACGGGCTGCCGGCAGCGTTCGAAGAGGCTATCGGTGAGCTTCTCGAACTGGGCGCGGCTGATGGTCATCGCCAGGTGCTTGGGCCCGGAGGCATCGGCCGTGATGAACGGCAAGTTGATGTCCGCCTGGGCCTGGAACGACAGGTCCTTCTTGGCCTTCTCGGCGGCCTCCTTGAGCCGCTGGAGCGCCATCTGGTCCTTGCGGAGGTCGATGGACTGCTCCTTCTTGAACTCGTCGGCGATGTGGTTGATGAGGGCCTCGTCCCAGTCGTCGCCGCCCAGGTGGGTGTCGCCGTTGGTGGAAAGGACCTCGAAGACGCCGTCGGCGAGGTCGAGGATCGAGATGTCGAACGTGCCGCCGCCGAGGTCGAAGACGGCGATCTTCTCGTTCTTTTTCTTGTCCAGCCCGTAGGCCAACGCCCCGGCCGTCGGCTCGTTGATGATCCGCTCGACCTTGAGTCCGGCGATCTGGCCGGCATCCTTGGTGGCCTGGCGCTGGCTATCGTTGAAATAGGCGGGGACGGTGATCACCGCCTTGCTGACCTTGTGGCCCAGGTAGCTCTCGGCGGCCTCCTTGAGCTTGCGGAGGATCATCGCCGAGATCTCCGACGGCGTGTACTCCTTGCCGGAGACCTTCACCTTGACGTAGTCGTTGGGGCCCCCGACGACTTCGTAGGGGATCATCTTCTCTTCGGTCTTGACCTCTTCATGCCGGCGCCCCATGAACCGCTTGATGGAGTAGACCGTCCCGCGGGGGTTGGTGATCGCCTGCCGCTTCGCGGGCTCGCCCACCAGGATGTCGCCCTTGGTCGAGAAGGCGACGACCGACGGCGTCAGCCGACTCCCCTCCTGGTTGGGGATGACCGTCACATCGTTCCCCTCCATCACCGCGACGACGCTATTGGTCGTACCCAAGTCGATCCCGATGATCTTTTCGCCCTCTGACACGACGTGTCTCCTTTTCGACGGTGTGCGGTGACGAGCCGAAGAACCAAGCCGACAACCCCAGTTCTCGCATCCGACCTAATAACGGAAATGCTACCTCAAAAAGCATAGGATCGGCGATCCTGTAAACGCGATCCGTTACTCCCGAGTCTCGCTCCGACCGTCTCGTCATCGATACACGAATGGTTTTCGACAATAAGCAAGGGCCGTGCCATACGCTTTGTTTCTGCGACGATTTTGCCGTAAACAATTTCAGAAAAGCGAGTTGGGGCAATCGTCCCGAAGCCGGAGCGGCGGACAATCTGACCGCCTTCTGCCAAAACGACATGAGGGTTTTCGGGGCGAATGGGCGACTGTAAAAATGGCAGTCTGCGAAGTGAGCGACTCGTCCAAGAAATTCGCCGAGTGCGGAACGGAAGTGATCGAATACCGCCGACTCATGAACGACCACGGCCTCGCCCACATCATGGCTGGCCCCTTGGTGGTGGCTCGAGTCGTCGGGCGACTTCGGCGGCGACCGCCTCGGTGAAACTGTCGGTCGATTCCGAGCCGCCGAGGTCGCGGGTGCGGACACCCTGACGCAGCAGGTCGAGCGTCGCGTTCTTGACCGCCTGGCCGGCGCCGATCTCGCCGAGCTGGTAGAGGAGCAGCGACAGGGCCAGGAAGATAGCGGTCGGGTTGGCCAGGTTCTTGCCGGCGATATCCGGGGCCGTGCCGTGAGCGGCGTCGAAGAGCGCGACGCGGACGACCGCCGCCGGGTCGAAGCCCAGGTTGGCGCTGGCGCCGATGCCCAGCGAACCCGCCAGGCCGCAGGCCATGTCCGAGAGGAAATCGCCGTACTCGTTCAGCACCAGCACGATCTGGAACTTCTCGGGGGCCATGATGACCTTGCCGAGCAGGGCGTCGAAGAGCTCGACGGAGTGGGGGACCTCGGGGAACTGGCCGGCGACTTCCTTCGCCACCCGCTCGAACAGGCCGTCGGTCGCCTTCTGGATCGTGTACTTCGACGAGCTGGTGACCTTCTTCCCGGTCTTGCGGGCGAGGTTGAAGGCATATCGTGCCGCCTCGCTGACCGGGCGACGCTCGACGATCCGCAGGCTGACGGCGCCGTCCTCGCCGATCATCCGGCCGGGATCGTCGTAGGTGCCGCCGGTCGCGATCCGGACGATGTCCAGGTCGAGCTCGCGGCGGAAGTTCGTCGGGACCCCCGGGATCGTGTAGACCGGCCGGTGGATTACCGAAAGGTCCAGCCGTCGGCGGAGGATCGCGTTGGGGCTCTCCTCGGCCGTGGTCGTCGGATGTTTCAGGGCCACCCTCGTGGATAGGATCGACTCGACCGCCTCGTCATAGAGCGTTTTGCCGTGCGCCCGGCGGTTCTCGAGCTTGAGATCCACCGGGATGAACTCGAGCCGGATCGGTAACGCCTCGGCCAGTCGGTGGATCGCTCGCGACAGCTCCGGGCCTATGCCATCGCCCAGAAGCTCGGTGACGGGGTAGGTCGGACGCATTGGGGGCCAGGGCTCCTTTCGCAGTAGGCAGTAGGCAGTAAGCAGTAGGCAATGGGACCGAAGGGGGCCTAGCGGTTCGACTCGGATCCCTTGGCGAGCCCAGTCCTTAATGTGGAAGGGATTTCCGATTGTACGAGCCGGTCCGCAGGACCGTCAAACTTGATGCGTGCGTCCGGCAACTCGATCGATCCGCTTGGCAGCGGGCAAATGCGACGGGTATATTAGGATGACGAGGGTCGGCCCGCGCAGGACGGGACGGCCGCGTCAGGTTCTCGGTCTATTCCCCCTCGTCTATAACCAGCTCGACGAGTGGATCGTAGAGGCTCGCGCCGAAGTCCCTGCGGCGCCGAGGGCGAGGTCTCCGACCACGGGCGGGAGAGGTCTGATGTCCACCGCGGGTAAGGTCCTTGTCGTTTGCGTGATGGTCTTCGCCCTGGTCTGGATGATCCTGGCCGGCGGCGTGGCGCAGCTCAATCGCAACGGCAACCAGGCACTCCAGAAATTGAGCGACGATCTCAAGAAGGTCCAGGCGGGCCTCGAGACCGCCAAGCACGACCTCCAGGATCTCCACACCCAGACGACCCTGATCCAGGAGCAGATCGACCGAGACCGGACCGTCCTGATGTCGAAGCAGACGGATCTGGAGAAGTCCAAGTCGGAGATCCTGGATACCCTGGCGTCCCTCCAGTATGAACTCACGACCGTCGAAGATACCATCAATAAAGGCCAGGCCACGCTCGCGAGCCGGAACGCCGATCACCAGGAGGAAGAGAAGGCCATACAGGGACTCAGGACGGAAGTTCAGGATCTCGTCGCGGAGAACACCCAGCTCATGGATCGGCTCAAGTCGCTCCGCGAACAGTTTCAAGCGACTCATCAGTCCAACATCCAGATGCTCAAACAGCGATAGTGACCGGATGGATCACAGGAAGGCGAAGGCGACAGCGTGGTGATCAGGCCGACGTCCGAGGTCCGGTCGCATCCCGACGTCGGCGTAGAGGATGGTTCGGCTCCGTTGAGATCAAACGACCCCGGTGATGGTCCGTCGGATTGGATCGGGATCGTGGCCAACCAGGCCTCGGGGATGGGACGGGGCCGGCGGCTCGTCGCGGAGCTGGTGGCCCAGTTGCGATCCCGCGGTCTGCGTCCGGTCGTCGCCTGGACGCCCGAAGAGCGGTCGGCGCTGGTCAGCCGGGCGGCGTCTGGAGATGGGGACTGCCGGTGCCTGGTCGCCGTCGGTGGCGATGGCACCGTGTCGGCGCTCTTGAATGAACGGCCGCCTGGTCCGGTCACCGTGCTGCCGGCCGGTACTGAGAACCTCGTCGCCCGCCATTTCGGCCTGGGGCGCGATCCCCGGACCCTGGCCGGGATGATCGCCGACGGACGGGCGATTCCGGTTGACGTCGGCCAGGCGGCCGGTCGGCGATTCCTCCTCATGGCCGGATTCGGGTTCGACGCCGAGGTCGTTTCCCGCCATCATCGGTCTCGCGTCTCGAGCTCGGGCAGCGTCCGGCCTACCAACCGCATCGCCTACGTCCAGCCGATCCTGCGGTCCAGCTTCTCCTACCGCTTCCCGACCATCTCGGTTCGGATCGAGGATCCCGGCGCGGAGGAGGTCTTGCGCGGGACGACCGTGTTCGTCTTCAATCTGCCCCGATACGCACTGGGGCTGCCGTTCGTCCCGCTCACGCGGGAGGATGACGGGTGGCTCGACCTGATCATCTTCCGCAACCCCGGGCCATTTCAAGCCTTCTACTACCTGTGCAAGGTCGTCTGCGGGATCCACCTCAACGATCCCGGCGTGTTCCATCGCCGGGTCCGGAAGGTTGTCGTGACGTCCGATGAAGCGATCCCGGTCCAACTCGATGGCGACCCCGGGGGCTACTTACTGCCGAACGGCTCGGACCGGTCGACTAACGGTCAGCAAAACGGCTTCTCCAAAGCGGGGCACCTTCAGTATCCGCCGGATCATGACCACCCATCCGAGTGGAACATCGAGATCCTGCCGTCGGCCTTGAAGATCCTCGCCAACGGGCGACATGCCAGCTATCCGTGAGCGTCGGGTCAATCGCTCGATGAATCGGAGCTGTTTGCTTGACACTTCTCGGAGATGACCGTCTGATGACACGGTCGTGAGATCGTGGTCCGGGCGGGAGATCGCCAACTTCGCACGTCCCTGCGATGCTCGCGACGGATCGGGCTCACGCCCGAGGTTGGAGGACGTTCGTCCCGTCCGAACCACGGTCTTACGACCGTGGTCACATGCTCCTTCCGTCTTTTTCTGGTCACAAAGGGACTGATGACCAATGATTGATGACCAAACGCGTAACCCCGTGCGGATCGGGACGGTCCGGATCGGCAAGGATTGTCCGCTGGCCCTGATCGCCGGCCCTTGCGTGATGGAACCCGACGGGTTGCCGATGCGGATCGCGAGGCATCTGGCCGACCTCTGCGGCTCGTTGGGGATTCCGCTGATTTTCAAGGCCTCGTTCGACAAGGCGAACCGGACATCCGGGTCGAGCTTTCGCGGCCCGGGGCTCGAGGAGGGGATGAAGATCTTCGCGGCGATCAAAGCGGAGACCGGCCTGCCGGTGACCACCGACGTACACGAGACGATCCAGGCCAACCCGATCGCCGAGGTGGTCGATCTGCTCCAGGTCCCCGCGTTCCTGGCGCGTCAGACCGACCTGCTGGAGGCGGTGGCAGGCACCGGGCGGCCTGTGAACGTCAAGAAGGGGCAGTTCATGGCCCCCTGGGATATGAACCAGGTCGTGATCAAGCTGACCAATGGCGGGGCCGATGGAGTGCTGCTGACCGAACGTGGGACGACCTTCGGCTACGGCCGGCTGGTGAACGACTTCCGGGCCATCCCGCAGATGCAATCGACCGGCGCACCGGTGGTGTTCGATGCGACGCATTCCGTCCAGCTCCCCGGCGGAGGTCCGGGGGGGACCGCATCTTCCGGCCAGCGCGAGATGATCCCGACCCTGGCCCGCGCGGCCGTCGCGGCCGGCTGCGACGCCCTGTTCCTCGAAGTCCATCCGGACCCGGACCGTGCCCTTTCCGATGGGCCGAACTCCTTACGCCTGGATGATTTACCCGCTCTGCTCGCGACCTGCCTCCGGATCCGCGCCGCCGTCGCGGGTTGATCGCGACGCGACCGGTCCACTCGGTCGCCGGGAGGACATCGACGCCATACGCCTGGTCCTTGCCGAACTTTCCCGATGGTTCGGTCGTAAGGTGAGAAACCGATCGAGTCGTCGACCAGGATCTCGCCGCGCGCGGAGAGATGTCAAATAATGACGGTGGAACGATCGAAAGAGTCCACGCGACTCCTGTCCCGTTGAATCCCATTGTTGGCAAGGCAGATGCTTTGGCGGTGAAGGCCGGCACGGGCCAGGACTGCCGCTCGGAATCGAATCGACATCGACTAACCTCCACGAGAATCGCCGTCTTCGCCGGGCCGAATCCGCTCCCCGGGCCGCTTCGCACCATCCGGCGCGGGCCGGTCGGATCGTCCGCGACTCCCCCGGCGACGGATCAGCACAGGAGCTACCCGGCCTTGAATCGTCGAACCGGTCTTTGGTGTGGACTGTCCTCGGTCGTACTCGGGCTGATGCTCCTGACCGGCCAGGGCTGCGATTACTCGTCGTCGCTCTCGGTCGATGGGACCGGGGGCCGGTACACGGCGCCGGCCCTGCCGAGCAAGAGCGGGAAATCGGCCAGGGCGGTCGCGTCGGTCAGGGGTGCTCGCATCGCACCCAGGGAGGCCCAGGAGCGGAAGGCGATCCTGGACAGCTCGATCAACCTGATCCAGCGGGCGGCGCTGCAACCCGGCGGCGACAACTTCAAGCTGGCGGTGCAGAAGCTGAACCAGTATTTCGAGGGGACCGAGCCGGCCGAGTATCTGCTGAACTCGGCCGCGAGGGAATACCTCGCGGGCCAGCAGATGCCGCCGACGATGCTGAGGAATCTCGAGAGCCCGGTGTGGGACGCGCAGAGGGATACGCGTCATATCGAAGACTGCATGATGTATTACGGGATCGCGACCCGGGTGGCCGGGACCGGTGAGGACCTGGAACGGGTCCGCCGCGTCTTCGACTGGTGCGTGCAGCAGGTCCAGTTGGTCCCGGCCGGGATGCTGGGGGCCGGCCGGCTGGGACAGGCCATCGCGCGGCCTTATGACGTGCTGCTGCGGGGCATGGCCACCGAGTCCGAAGGGGTCTGGGCCGAGCGGGCCTGGCTGTTCATGGCCCTGTGCCGCCAGCTCGGCATCGACTCGGGCCTGCTCTCTTATACCAAGGGGAATACCGTCGAGCCGATGGTCTCGAGGATGGGAGGGGCCGGCGACCGGAGCGTGATCGCGGCCGACGCGCGGCGGAGGCCGAAGACGCCCGTCATCTGGATCTGCGCCGTGCTGATCGAGGATCGCGCGTATCTGTTCGACGCCCGCATCGGGATGGCGGTCCCCGGGCCCGATGGCCAAGGCGTGGCCACGGTCGCCGACGCCCTCTCCGACCCGGCCATCCTGGATCGGATGGATCTGCCCGGTCAGGCCCCCTACTTCACCAGCCGGGCTTCCTTGATGGCCAGCCCGACCAAGATCGGCGTCCTGATCGATTCCAGCCCGGGCTACACCGCGCCCCGCATGAGGCTGCTCCAGAACGAGCTGGCGGGCAAGGACCGGGCGATCCTCTATCGCGATCCCGCCGAGCAGCGCGATCACTTCGCCCGGGTCCTCGCACCACACAATGGCGCCGTGAACTTATGGGCACTCCCCCTCGAGGTTGAGCGACGGCTCTTCGGCGACCCCCAGTTCGTCCAGTCGATCCAGAACTCGCTGTTCTTCTTCCAATCCAAATTCCCGTTGCTCTATGCCCGAATCAAGCAACTCCGCGGCGAGACGGATGAAGCGGTGCAGGATTACGTCAAGTTTCGATTCGCGGAGAAACACCCCGAGGTCATCGATAAGAAGAAGGTGATTTCGAAGGAAGACCAGGCGGCGCTCGACGTCTATGCGACATATTATCTCGCCCTGGCGCAGCTCGAGCGGAACAATCTCGACCAGGCCGAGCAGATGTTCCGCATGACCCTCGCCATGCTCCCGGAGCCGGCCCCGAACCGGCCTTATTACAACATGTTCCGATGGGGCGCCAGTGCCAATCTGGGCCGGATCCTCGATGCCCGTAAGGATCGCCGCGCCGCGATCGGCTTTTACACCCAGTACGACCCGACCTCCCAGTACGTGGGTAATCTGCTCCGCGCCCGCGACCTGGTCTGGGATAGCCCGATGGAGGCCGCTCCCGATCCACTTCCCCCCGCGCCCGAGCCGAAATGAGAGGTTGTGAAAGAATGGATTTCAGAGTGCATATTCCGGATTACGAATAAGAAAAAGGCTTGATGCAGCAAGAGTTTATGACTCAGCAATTCGCTTTCCGGAATCTGCAATCTCCGGTCTTTCACAAGCTCTGTTCGATCGCTCGCCGCCATCGCACGATGCCGTGCGAATGGCGTGTGCGGCGCGTTCATGGTTAATCGGGATTGCGGATTGCAGATAACGGATTCGGGATCGTGGATTCCGGCTTCGGGTCGGAGCAACCGGGATTCTCTGGTTCGCCGATGCCCATCGAGAGGACGCCGATGTCCCTTCAGGTGGCCGAATCGGGCCGCCATTCGCCCGGACTTTGCGGACCGTTGACGGACGGATGCGATGAGTTCGATATCCGCGGCTGACTCGCGGATCCTGCCCCAACATGCAGGAGAGTCGATGGGATGGGACTCCCTGGCGGGCCGGCCGACCTGGTCAGGCATGTCACAAACAAGCCGCCCGCCGGGTCCCAGGACGAACTTCCGGATCCCTTTGGGAAGCCCGGATATGCGGGTTTCTACGGATATCGCGAGGATTCCGAATCTATTAGTAGTATCGAGAGGAATTTTTGGGCAGGCTAGACAGGAGGTCTGATTTTTTCTTATGAAGTATTGGGGGAAATTTCATTGCAATCCCCCAGGCTCGAAGGCAAACTGAAAATCTTGTTCATCCTTCCTAAACTGGTGTAACTCCCGAGGGTCGTGTTCCATCGAGGGCGCAAGCGTCTTTCATATTGATCTTCCTTCCGAAGGAGGAAGGCGCGACAGCCGTCCGCCTCTCGCGTCATGATGTCGGCCGTGGTGCGGTAACGCGCCGCGGCGACGAGGGGCAGAATTCGAGATCGGGCCGCCGAGTTCCGAGTTGGCGGCCATAATGGAGCATCGAGCGCATCGCATCGGCGCGTGACCTTCGATCCGGACGACCGTATGTCGGTAGGCATCTTCATCGTTTACACCGCTTAGCCAGACAGAGCCGAATTTTTCTGCACGCCGGCCCATCGCAGGGCGGGTGCAGGTGGGACGAACGACAATCGGGACCTCGCCGAGCGGGTTGCGGCATCGACGCACGCCCGGTCGGTTTCGATGCAGAGAGCCGATCCACGACGATTCGCATCGGGACTTGGATCCAAGTTTGATCCGGGTTCGATCCTCAGAGTCATACGAGTCATACACAACGGAGAATCCTCATGTCCCCCCGCTCGCGGTCCTTGCGCCGGTCCCGGTTGCCGCTCAAGCGTTCGACCCGCCCGATCCTGGAAGACCTGGAGATGCGGCTGGTGCTCTCGCAACTGCCGATCACCGTCAGCGGCGCCCCGACGACGGGGACGGTCGGTCCCCATCCGGTCTCTTCCACCGGAACGACCTCGCTGATTGCAGGCTCGGGGACCAAGGCCGCGACCGGCGCGTTCGCCGGCTACACGCCCAACGTCGAGGTCTATCACGCGCCGGGGACCTATCCGCTGGGCGAGAAGCCCGGGCCTTACGGGATCCTGCCCTACGACAACGGCTATGAGACACCCACTGTCTATGGCCTGGGTCCCGCGACGATCCGGCAAGCGTACGGGGTTAACGACATCATGTTCGGCAACGTCGTGGGCGACGGCGCCGGGCAGACCGTCGCGATCGTCGACGCCTATGACAATCCGGACCTCGTGAACAGCAATTCGCCCAATTTCGCCACGAGCGATCTCGGTGTCTACGACTCCATTTACGGGATCCCGAACCTCTCGACGTTCAGCTTCACGAAGGTGGGCGAGACCGGCGGGGCCCCGCCGACGTTCACGAATCCGGGTTGGGCGGTAGAGGAGGCCCTCGACGTGGAGTCGGTCCACTCGATCGCGCCCGGGGCGGCGATCGTGCTCGTCGAGGCGTTGACCAGCTTGTTTACGGCCGACCAGTATGCCGCGACGATACCCGGCGTGTCGGTGGTCTCGAATAGCTGGGGCGGCAGCGAGTATGGCGGCGAGACGGCGACCGATCCGATCTACCAGGTCCCGAACGTGACATTCCTCTACTCGACGGGGGATAGCGGGACGCCGGGCGGCTACCCGGCCTACTCGCCGGACGTGGTGTCCGTCGGCGGGACGAGCCTTTACACCAATACGTCCGACAATGTGTCCTACGAGACGGGATGGTCGAGCTCGGGGTTGCTGGGCGGCGAGGTCGGCGGGGCGGGCGGCGGCGGCACGAGCATTGCCGAGCCGGAGCCTTCGTACCAGCAGGGCGTCCAGAACACGGGGCAGCGGACGATCCCCGACGTCGCCTCCAACGCCAGCCCCAATACCGGCGTGAACATCTACGACGCCTTCGACGGGGGCTGGTTCAACGTCGGCGGCACGAGCGAGGCCTGTCCGACCTGGGCCGCTTACATCGCGATCGCCGATCAGGGCCGGGCCCTCGCCGGCGCGCGCCCCTGACCGGTTTCGATCAGACCCTGCCGGCGCTGTACAGCCTGCCGTACTCGGATTTCAACGATGTCACCGTCGGCAACAATTCCAACGACAACGTCTTATTCGACGAGTTCCTCATCGGCATCAACGACCCAGGCTTCCAGGCGAAGCCGGGCTACGACGAGATCACCGGCCTGGGTTCTCCCAGGGCCAACGTGCTGGTCCCGGCCCTGGCGGCCTACGGGATCGCCGACAAGCTCGCCGTGAGCACCGAGCCGCCGGCCAGTGTGGTCTCGGGGGACAGCTTCGGGCTGACGGTGTCCGTGGAGGATCAATTCGGCAATATCGATACGAGTTATAACGGCACGGCGACGCTCACGCTCCCGTCGAATCCCGGCGGCATCCCCTTCAACCCGATCACGGCCACGTTCGTCAATGGCCAGGCGGTATTCGACGGATTGAGCGAGAGTCCGGTTCGACTCGGGCTATCAATTCCAGGTCACTACGGGCGGCTTCACGGCCCATTCCTCGACCTTCGGCATCGTCTCGAATCCGACACCCAACGCGGGGTCGTTCTACCCGGCGACGAGCGACGCGAGCCTTCGCGCCGCGATCTCGGCCGCCGAGAGTAACAGCTTCTCGGTCAATACGATCTACCTGGAGGCCGGGACCTATACGCTGACCAGCGCGGCACTCGGGCAGTTGGTCCTCGCGGACACGGCGAGCGGCGTGTCGAGCAAGGTCTTCAATATCGTCGGCCAGGGTCCCGGCGCGACGATCATCGAGCCGAACGACAACGCGGGATTCGCCAGCCGGATCTTCGAGGTCGTGAGCAAGACCGGGGCGACGGTGACGGTCGACTTCAACGACCTGACCATCTCCGGGGGCTATGCCGCGAACGGCGGGATCCTGGGCGGAGCGAACGCGCTGGGCGGCGGCCTCCTGATCGACGGGGGCACGGTCTCGCTGACGAATGTGGATCTGACTGACAATGCCGCCGAGGGGGCCGCAGGCGCGGTCGGCGCCGCCGGCAAGAAGGGTGGTGGGGCGGGGGCGTCCGGCGGAGACGGCAAAGCCGGCAAGGGAGGGGCGTTCTATCTGGCGAGCGGTACGCTGATCCTCAATCACACGAACCTGAGCCAGAATTTCGCCTACGGCGGACAAGGCGGATCGGGAGGCCGGGGCGGTACGGGGTTCGGCACCGGCGGTGCCGGCGGTGTGGGCGGATCGGGCTCCGGCGGGGCAGGGTATGTCGCCGGCGGGACACTCCGCGGGAGCAACGATAGCTTCTTCTCGAATGGAGCGATCGGTGGCGTGGGCGGTTCGGGGGCGATGGGAGGTACCGGCGCGGCGGGCGCCGGCGGCGGTCAAGGCGGGGCCGGCGGCGATGGCGGCGGAGGCTACGGCGCCGGCGTCTTCGTCCAGAGCGGCACCGTCACCCTGGGCAAGACCAGCTTCGTGGACGGTTGGGCGGGCGGCGGATCCGGCGGATTCGGTGGCATCGAGGGTCTCACGAAGAATCCGTTGACCGCCAGCTCCCTACTCATCTACCTCACCAACCCCGGAGCCGGGGGTAGCGGCGGTTACGGCGCCGGTGGCGGGCTTTACCTGTCCGGGGGGGCCGTCAACCTGACCAAGGGCTCGGCCGCCAGCAACCTGGCCCTGGGTGGCTCGGGCGGAATCGACGGCGATTACGCGTGGGCCTTCTTCTTCTCCGGCGTAAGCTACAGTTTCTCCCCGTCCGGGGGCGCCGATGCCGGCGGCCTCTATGTCAACAGCGGCGCGCTGACCCTGTCGGGTTTCACCGTCTCGCGAGACATCGCGGAATACGGCGGCGGCATGGCGATCGCAACCGGCGCCACGGTTGACGCCGGCAGCGTCGAATTCTCGGGCAACCAGGCCAGCTACGGCGGTGCCATCTTGAATTTCGGCAACCTCAATTACGACGGCGGTGTGGTCGCCATCAATTCGGGGAAGTTCGGAGGGGGTGGCATCTACAACCTGGGGAGTCTCCACTTCACCAGCGCCAGCGTGATCGACAACAGCGCCGCGTCCGGCCCCGGCGGCGGCATCGACAATCAGGACCAGACGACGACTTCCGGCGCCGTCATCCGGGCCGGCGACGTCCACTTGAGCAATGTGAACGTATCGACGAACAAGGCCTTCTTCGAGGGGCGGGGGCATCTATACGCCCAGGGTTCGTTGACCATCACCGGCACGAGCAATGTGATCGATAACAACACGGTCACCGGAAACCAGACCGGTACGTCGGTCACCATCGGTTTCGGCGGCGGCGTTGACATCCAGGGCGGCACAGTCACCATCTCCGACGCCACCGTGGACGGCAACTCCTCCCAATTGGGCGGCGGCATCTTCGTCTATGACGGCAACGTGACGATCAGCAACGACACCATCTCGGGCAACAGCGCCCAGACCGGCGGAGGTGTCCACAACGGCGTCCATAACTCGGGCACGTTGACGATCGACGACACGACCATCGCGGGGAACACCGCCGGCGTCGGCGGCGGCGGGATCAACAACCGCGGCCCGATGACGATCACCGACTCGACGATCACCGACAACGTGTCGGGCAAGGGCGGCGGCGGCATCCTGAACATCGGCACGCTCAAGATCAGCGGCGGCCAGATCTCGGGAAATACGGCCGGCACGGACGGCGGCGGCATCGAGAACACCACCGGGACCCTCACGCTCACGAACGTCACGCTCACGACCGACGTCGCGACGGGGGTCCAGAACGGCGGCACGACCAGCAACGGTCGAGGCGGTGCCATCTACAACGACGCCACGATGATGATCGTCGACGTGACTCTCTCCCAGGACACGGCGATCTACGGCGGCGGCCTTTACAACGACTTCGCGGCCAAGGCGATCGCGCGTGGACTTTTCCTCACCTCGGATCTGGCCGTGAACGGAGACGGCGGCGGGCTGCTCAATCGGGGCAGCCTGTCGATCGTCGTGGGCTCGATCACCGGGGACTCGGCCTCGGGGAGTGCGGCGCAGGGGAGCGGGCTCGGCGGCGGCTTCTACATGTCCGGCGGCAAGGTGACGATCTCGGGCAGCGCGGCCGCCCAGTTCGACATCGACGGCAACTCGGCCGTCTCCGGCGCCGGCATCTACGTGGCCAGCGGTACGCTCACGCTCGGGCTCGCCCAGCTCGAGAACGACACGGCCACGGCGTCCGGCGGGGCGATCTTCAGCCTGGGGACCCTGACGCTCTCGGACGCCACGCTCACCGATGACGCGGCCACGGGCGGCGACGGCGGTGCCATCGAGAGCACGGGCAAGCTGACGGTCAACAGCTCGACCCTATCGAATAACTCCGCCGGCCTCGAGGGCGGCAGCATCCGCAATCTGAGCCCGGGCGTGGTGGTGATCAGCTCCAGTACTATCGAGCAGAGCACCTCCGCCAACGGCGGCGACCTCTGGAACTCGGGGACGATGACCGTCACCTCGAGCACGATCTCGCAGGGCTCGGCGACGCAGAGCGGCGGCGGTATCTTCGATTCCGCCACCAGCACGCTCACGCTGACCAACTCGACCATCGCCGAGAATACCAGCGTGGTCGGCGGCGGCGGGATCTACACGGCCGGCAAGCTGACTACGGTCAATGCCACCATCGCCGAGAACAACAGCGGCACGGGCGGCGGCCTGGACATCGTCGGCGGCACGACGACCCTGTATAACACGATCGTGGACGGCGACACCGGCGGCGCCGACGTCGCCGGTACCCTGTCCCCGGCCAGCTCGTTCAACCTGATCGGCACCGGGGTCGTCAGCCTCGCCGGGACCGGAAACCTCCTGAATGAGACGACGCCGGACCTCGGCCTGCTCGCCAATAACGGCGGCCCGACCCTCACCATCGCGCTGCTGACCAACAGCCCAGCGATCGACGCGGGTTCCAACACGATCACCGGCCAGACCGTCCCGACCACCGACCAGCGCGGCGCCCTCCGCGGACCGAAGGGGCTCAACGCGGGGCCGAGCGTGGACATCGGCGCGTTCGAGGCCAGCTCCTCCTACTTGATCACCTCCGCCACCGATTCGATGGCCAACGCCGGCACGCTGCGCTCAGGCCTGGACTGGGCCTCGTTGAGCACGAACGATAACCCGGAGAATCTCCTGTCTCCGGCCCCCAATACCCTATTCTTCGACACCACGGGGGCCTTCTCCTCGGCCAAGACGATCACCCTGACCCTCGGAACACTGGTGATCCCCGGTCCGTTGCCGGTGGCGATCGTCGGCCCCGGCGCCGGGATCGTCACGCTCAGCGGCGGCGGCCTCATCCAGGTCATCGATATCCCCCAGGGGGCGAACCTCACCCTGGAGAACATCACGATCGCCAACGGCAGTGCGGCCTCTGGCGGCGGCATCGAGAACAGCGGCACACTGTCGCTCACCGGCACGATCCTCAAGGGTAACAAGGCCGGCAGCGGCGGGGGATTGTACAGCACGGGCACGCTGAGCATCACCGGCGGCACGATCGAGGATAACTCGGCCACGACCGGCGGCGGCGTGGATAGCATCGGCAGCCTCAAGCTCACCGGCGCCAGCTTCTTGTCGAACACGGCCTCCGGGGACGGCGGCGGCCTCGCCTACTCGAGCAGCAGCAGCAGCAGTAGTAGTAGCGGCAGCGGCCATCTGACGATCACGGGCACGACTTTCACGGAGAACGATGCCGTAACCGGCGGCGGCCTGTACGTCGGCTCGGGCGCCGTGTCGATCATCGGCGGTGCCCTGACGGGCAACACGGCCGGTGTGGGCGGGGGTGGCGGCCTCTTCGATGATGGGGGTGCCGTGTCGATCACGGGCGTGACCCTAACGGGCAACAAGGCGAAGTCGGGGTCCGGCGGGGCCATCGACGTCGCCGGCGGGAGCCTGGCCGCGCTCGAATTGATCCTCGGGAACAATTCGGCCGTCAACGGCGGTGCGATCGCCAACGCCGGACAGGTGTCGATCGGGGCCAGCCAGATCGTGGGCAACTCCGCGACCTCCTCCGGCGGCGGCGTGAGCAATAGCGGCACGCTCGGCGTCTCGAGCACGACCATCGTCTCCAACACGGCCACCGGCTCGGGCCAGGGTGGCGGGCTGGCCAATTCCGGCACGCTCACGGTTGACGACAGCACGCTCTCCGGCAATTCGGCCGCCACGGGCGGCGGCCTGTCCAACTCCGGAATCGGTGCGACGCTCACCAATGCCACGATCGCGGACAACTCGGCCTCGACGGGCGGCGGCATCGACAACACCGGCACCCTGACGACGATCAACGCCACCATCGCCTACAACAGCGTCGGCACCTCGGGCACCGGCGGTGGGGTGGTGACCACCGGCAACGGCGCCACGCTCTTCAATACGATCCTGGATTCCAACACCGGGGGGGCCAACCTCGTCGGCACCCTGAATGCCGCGAGCTCGAACAACCTGGTCAATGTCGCCAGCCCGGACCTGGGTCCGCTCGCGAACAACGGAGGCCCCACCCAGACCGTCGCGCTCTTGACCGGCAGCGCCGCCATCGACAAGGGAACGAATGCGATCAGCGGACAATCCGTGCCGACCACCGACGAGCGCGGTGCCGTCCGGGGCGGCCAGACCAACGCGATCAACGCGGGCTCGACGGTCGATATCGGTGCGTACGAGGCCAGTTCCTCGTATGCGGTGACCGCCGCGAGTGCGGTCGATACGACCCTCTCGGGAACGCTACGTTCGGGGGTCGGCTGGGCCGATCTCAGCACCAACGACAACCCCGCGAATATCGCCAATCCCGCGCCGAACACGGTCCAGATCAGCTCGAGCCAGCCGCTGACGATCACCTTGTCGCCGACCCTGGGCACCCTCATGCTGTCGAACACCGGGACGGCGGAGGCCATCGTGAATGCCGGCACAGAGCCGGTCTCGATCAGCGGCAACGGCAAGCTCGGCGTGCTCCAGGTCGAGACGGGGGTGAAGGCGCAACTGAGCAACCTGACGATCACGGGCGGCTCGGCGACCGCGGGCGGCGGCATCAACAGCGCCGGCGCCCTGACCCTCTACGGCGTCACGGTCTCGGGCAACACGGCGGCCTCGGGCGGCGGCATCGACAGCACGGGCACCCTGACCCTGGACAGCACGACCTTCAACAACACGACCGTCGCCACGACCATCGCCGGCAACGTGGCCACCGCGACGGGGGGCGGCGTCCTGGCCGGCGGGACCCTGACCCTCAACGGAGCGACGATCGCGTCCAACACCGCCTTGAACGGCGGCGGCCTCGCCGTCGGCGGCACGGTGACCCTCGCCCAAGGTTCGACGATCACGGGCAACCTGGCGACGAACAGCGGCGGCGGGATCAGCGTCCTGAGTACCGGCACGCTCAACATCCCCGGCTCGAGCGCCATCACCATCGCGGGCAACACGGCGACGACGGGCGGCGGCATCGACAACGCCGGCACCGCGACGCTCACCGATGCCCAGATCACGACCAACTCGGCCGCCACGGGTTCCGGCGGCGGCATCAACAATGAGGGGACCGGCAAGGCCACGATCTCCTACTCGACCGTGCAAGGGAATACGGCCGGGGTCGGCGGCGGCGGCATCGACAACAGCGGCACGCTGTCGGTGACGATCTCGACGATCGCGTCGAATGCGGCCGCGGGGAACGGCGGCGGCATCGGCGACGAGGTGGGCGGGAAGCTGACGCTCGTCAATTCGACCGTGAGTGCGAACTCGGCCACCGGCTCCGGCGGCGGCCTCGCAATCGCCGGTACCGCGAGTCTGAGCAACGCGACCATCGCCGGTAACCACGGCGCCAACGGCGGCGGCGTCTACACCACGGGCACCCTGACGCTCGTCAACGCGACCATCGCCGATAACATCGTCCCCATCAGCGGATCCGGCGGCGGCCTGTATGCCCAGTCAGCGAAGGCCACATTGTTCAACACGATCGTGGCGTCCAACTCGGCCGGGAGCACCGCGCCGAGCAACGCCGCGGGTTCGCTGCTCCCGACCAGCGAGAACAACCTGTTCGGCAACGGGGGCTCCGGCGGACTGACCGCGATCGACAACCTGATCAATGTCGCCAAGCCGTACCTCGGCGCGCTGGCGTTCAACGGAGGGCCGACGGAGACCATCGCACTGCTGGCGGGCAGCCCGGCGATCGACGCCGGTGCCAACACCCTCATCGGCCAGACCATACCCACGACCGACCAGCGCGGCGCGTTGCGAGGCGCGGCCGGGCTCGACGCCGGGGCGAACGTCGACATCGGCGCCTTCGAGGCCAGCTCGTCGTATCTCATCACCACGCCGTCCGACTCGACCAATATCGGGACCCTCCGCTCCGGCGTCTCGTGGGCCGACCTCAGCGTCAACGACAATCCGGAGGCCATCGCGTTCGCCACGGCCCACAACAGCATCGCCCCGGCGAACACGGTCGTCATCCCGACCACGGGCGTGTTCGCCACGCCGCAGACGATCACCCTCTCGCCGACCCTCGGCCCGCTCGACATCGACGTGACGAACTCGACCACGCCGGTGACCATCGACGGCTCGGCGTCCAACGGCCTGACGCTCAGCGGCGGCAACGCGGTCGGCGTGCTCGCGGTCGGCGGCGGCACGACGGCCACCCTCACCGGCCTGACGATCAGCCAAGGCAGCGCCACCACCGGCGGTGCCATCGATAACTCCGGCACGCTCTCGCTCACCAACGTGACGCTCGAAGACAATACGGGCGTCAACGGCGGTGCGATCGCCAACTCGGGCGTCCTGAACCTGAGCAGCTCCACGCTCAATGCCAACACCGCGTCGGGCGACGGCGGCGCCATCGACAACCTGTCGATCGGCCGGCTCACGACGACGAATGTCACCGTCGCGCAGAACACGGCGGCGGAGGGCGGTGGTATTTTCAACGCCGGCACGTTGACGGCGGTCAACACCACCATCGTCTACAACGTCTCCGGCGCCTCGGCGAGCGGCGGCGGATTGAATGCCTCCGTGGGCGACAGCCTGTTGTACAACACGATCGTCGCCAAGAACACCGATGGCTCCGGCGCCGACGACGTGGCAGGCACGATCGATCCCGGCAGCAAGGACAACATGTTTGGCACGGGCGGCTCCGGCGGGATGACCGCGGTCGGCGGCAACCTCGTCAACGTCGCGAACCCCGGCCTCGCGCCTGCCCTGACCGCCAACGGCGGCCCGACCCTGACTATCCCGCTGACATCCTCGAGCCCCGCCGTCAATGCGGGCAGCTCGAGCCTCCCCGGGACCCCATCGGTCGACCAGCGCGGTGCGGTCCGAGGCTTCGGCGATGTCGCGCCGATCACGTCGATCGACATCGGCGCCTTCGAGGTCAGCTCGACGTACGTGGTCACCACGCCCGCCGACTCGACCATCCCCGGCACGCTGCGGTCGGCCATCAACTGGGCCAATGTCACGACCAGCACCCAGCCGATCACTATCCTCTTTGACACCAAGGATGCCTTCAGCGGACCACAGACCATCACGCTGACGGAAGGGACGCTGGCCCTGACCGAGACCGTGGCGCCGATCACGATCGATTACCTGGGCACGAGCGGGGTGACGATCAGCGGCGGGGGCTCGGTCGGGGTCTTCTCGATCGCCAGCGGCGTGAACGCGACCTTCGATGACCTGACGATCACCGGCGGCTCGGCCTCCGGATCCGGTGGCGCCATCGCCAACGCGGGGACCCTCGCGGTGAACAACTCGGTGTTGACGGGCAACGCGACCGGGGCCGGCTCCGGCGCGGGCATCGTCAATACGGGGACGCTCACGGTTAGCGGCACCTTGTTCTCGAACGATATCTCCGCCTACTACGGCGGGGCGATCTACAACAACGGCGGCACGACGTCCGTCTCCGACTCGAACTTCGTGGACAACACGGCCGTCTATGGCCTGGGCGGCGCCATCGATAACCAGGGCGGCATGCTGACGGTCAACGGCTCGACGTTCACGGGCAACAACAGCTTCCAGGGCGCGGCCATCTTCAACCGGAACGGAACGGCGTCGATCACCGACTCGACCCTCTCGGGGAACTCGGCCTACCAGGGCGGGGCCATCTTCAACGATGGGACCGGGACGGGCACGGGAACGATGACGGTCACCGACAGCACGATGGCCGACAACTCGGCCTTCCAGGGCGGTGCCATCTCCAACAACTTCGGCGGCACGCTGACGCTCGTCGAAAGCACCATGGCGGACAATTCCGCCCAGCAGTACGGCGGTGCGATCGACAACGTCGGCAACGCGACGATCATCGGCGCGACGATCGCCTACAACACGGTGACCTCGGGCGGCATCGGGGCCGGCATCGACATCTATGACGGTTCGGTCGCCCTCTACGACACCATCGCGGCCCTGAATACCGTCGGCACCGGCACGAATACCATAGCCGACGACATCAGCGGCTCGGCCGCCGCGGCCAGCGCGTACAACCTGATCGGCGCCGGCGGGCTGACCGACGGCGTCAACCACAACCTGGTCGGCGTCACCAAGCCGGGCCTCGCCGCCGGACTGGCCAACAACGGCGGCCCGACCCAGACCATCGCTCTGCTCGCCGGCAGCCCCGCCCTCGGTGCCGGCAGCGCGACGATCGCCGGGGTCACCATCCCCACCACCGATCAGACCGGCGCCACCCGGCCGGCGAACAAATTCGACATCGGTGCCTACGAGTCGTCCTTGCCGGTCGCACCCGTCGTTTTGGGATCGTCCACGGCGGTTGTGTCCACGCCGAAGCCTGCCGTGGTAGTGCCCGCCGTGACCAACGATGTGGCCACGCCGTCACTCGTGAATACGCCCAGCCCGTTCCATGGGAGGAAGCTCGGTTCCAAGGGCCATCACAAGTCGGCGAAGACGACCGTACACGTGAGCGTCCATCACACGGTCCGCACGGCCGCGGCCAAGAGCAAGACCCCGAGCGTCCGGATCTCCAAGCCGAATCGCTGAGGTTGACTCGTCGGCCTCACGCCCTCGGCGAATCGAGCCGAGGGCGGGTTGAACACATCGCGTAGGGTGCTCGCAGAGCACCCTACGCTTGTTCCTCGCGAAGCATCGCAAGGATGACCTGCACGAGGTCATCGAGGTGCAAAACGACCTCCGGGCTGGGCTCGGCGCCGGGAGACGTCTGACGCGCTTCGATCGTGTGGATCACCAGGTGTTTGGGGAGCTGATCCATGGCTCCGGCCAGTTGGAGCGCCTCGACCAGCCCGAGGTCGTGCGTGCCCGAAGGTTTATGGGAGGTCAGGTCGGGACAGGGCCATTCGAACGACCGGATGGTCCCAGGGCGACCGGTCGGAGCCACGGCATCGATGATGATCCCGACGTCCTGGCCGGCCAGGGACTCCAGCAATTCGATCCCGCCTCGGACCGCACGCGCCTCGATCCCGGCCGGCAATTCCGCTCGCAGGCGGTCGATGGCCAGCCATCCCAAGCGGTCATCGCCGTGCGGGCTTCCGATGCCGACCACGATCGCGGTCATGCTTCCACGACCTTCAGCTTCAGGGAATGGGTCGCACAACTGATGCAAGGGTCGTAATTGCGGATGACCTGCTCGCATCGCCATGCCGCCTGCTCGTCGGGCAGTCCCATCACGGAGGGTGCGAACCGGATCAGGTCCTCCTCCATCTGCCGCTGGTTCTGGCTGGTGGGAGGGACGATCGTCGCGGCCGTGACGTGGCCGCTCGCGTCGGCCTCGTAGCGCTGGTAGAGGATGCCGCGCGGCGCCTCGGTGATCCAGCCGCCCGAGCCGGCCCGGGGCTCGTAGGCCACGGATGGGACTTCCGACGGCTCGTACGCCTCGATGACGCGGAGCGCCTCCTGGACGGCGTAGAACGTCTCGAGGGCGCGGACGACGATGCTGAGCGACGGGTTGTGGCAGGGCCAGGTGAGTCCGGCCTCGCGGGCCATGTCCCGGACTTCGGGCGGGAGCCGATCGGCGTTGAGGTTCCATCGCGCCATCGGGCCGACGAAGTAGGCCCCGCCCCCCTTGCGGCGGCACTGGAGGGCGTTCGAGTACGGCACCTGATATTCCTCGAAGTGATCGGGGAACTGGTCGAGCGCCATGTCGAGGCCGCGGCTCGAGACGAGCCGTCCCTCATTCATCGGATAATCCGACTCGTGCCGCATCGCCACGAATTCGTAATCGTGTTCGAACGGCGGGAAATCGAGGCGGGCCGTCCATCGGACCAGGTCCCTGGCGAGGTCTTGCACGCCCTTCAATTGCTCCGCGAGCGCGGCCATCTCGGGCCGGCGAGGGAGCCGGTAGAATCCGCCCAGCCGCACGTTCACGGGATGGATCGCCCGGCCGCCCAGGACGTCGACGATGGCATTGCCCGCCTTCTTCAATCTCAGGGCGTCGCGCACTCGCTCCGCGTGTTCGGGACGATCCTGGGCCATCGCGATGGCGCTCTCGTAGCCGAGGAAGTCGGGGGCGTGGAGGAACGTGATGTGCAAGACGTGGCTCTCGATCCACTCGCCGCAATAGAGCAGTCGGCGGAGGGCTCGCAGCGTGCGCCGGCAGCGTCAGGCCCAGGAGCGATTCCAGGGCGTGACAGGAGCTCATCTGGTAGGCGACCGGGCAGATGCCGCAGACCCGGGCCGTGATATCGGGCACTTCCGCGATGTCACGGCCGCGGAGGAATGCCTCGAAGAACCGGGTGCCTCGAAGATCCGCAGTTGAACGTCGTCCACCCGACCGCCGCGGAGTCGGATCGTCAGGGCGCCTTCGCCCTCGACACGCGCCATCGCCGCGACCCGGATGATCTTCTCGTCCGGACCGGCCGTCGCGTCGGGCCCGCCAGCGTCATCCGATGATAGGGAGGGATTCACCATGGCGTTGACCGGCCTCCTTGAAGGCGGGGGCGTTGGCGTAGAAGGTCTGGAAGAGCCGACGGATCTGCTCGCGATCGAGCCCGAGTTGCGCGAACCGACCGGCCAGCGACGCCGTATTCGGCTGGGCATCCGGCCCGAAGCAGCTATAACACGGCCGATCGTGAGACGGACAGAGCACCCCGCAGCCGGTGGACGTGATCGGCCCCATGCACGGGGCACCCCTGGCCACCAGGATGCAGACCAGGTGCTGGCGCTTGCAGTCCAGGCAGAGCGCGTGGTTCGGGATCCTGGGCCGGCTGCCGACCAGCATCTGGCCCAGGACGGCCAGGAGCTGAGTCTTGTTGATCGGGCACCCCGGCAGCTCCAGGTCGACGGCGACGTAATCGCTCGATGGCCGGGAACATGCCAGCGTCTCGACGTACTGGGGCGAGGCGATAGACGATCGCGAGTGCCCGATCGACTTCCGGGCTGCCGAGGTTGCGCAGGCCCTGGATTCCGCCGTGCGAGGCGCACGCGCCCAGGGTGATGAGGAAGCGACTCCGACGGCGGATGTCGCGGATCTCCTCCTCCTGGCCGGGCGTCGAGACGGATCCTTCGACCAGGGCCACGTCGAACTCCCCTTCGAGCGGACGGCGGGTGGCCTCGAGGAAGTAGGCGATCTCGACCCGGTCGGCCACCGCCAGCAGCTCATCCTCGCAATCCAGCAGCGAGAGCTGGCAGCCGTCGCACGAGGCGAACTTGAATACGCCCAGCCTTGGTTTGGTCATTTGTCCTTGGTCCCTTGTCCTTTGCATCGATAGGTCATGGTTTGCACCTTTTCACCGGCGGCCTTGGGTTTCCAGATAGCCAACCAAGGACCAAGGACAAAGGATCAATAATGGTCCTTATAAAAGAACGGTGCCAGATCGGAATGTGAAAAGACAGGTCCATCCTTGCAGATGAACGCCGGCCCGAGCTGGCAGTGGCCGCACATCCCGATCGCGCATTGCATGTTCCGCTCCATCGAGTAATAGATGTCCGGGCTGGCCACCTGGCGGCCCAGGGCCTCGTTCACGGTGTACCGCATCAGGATCTCGGGGCCGCAGGTCAACACGACCGTTTGCATCGGGTCGATCCGGAGTCGATTGAACAGCACGGGCACCACGCCGACCCGCCCGCGCCAGGTCTCGTCGGCGTGGTCGACCGTGACGAGGACCTCCATCCCCTGTCGCTCCCAATCGGGATATTCCGCGGTGTAGAGCAGCTCGGACGGATGGCGGGCGCCGTAGAGCAGCGTGAGGCGCCCGTACTGGTCGCGATCTTCCAGCAGCGCCTTGACGGCGGGACGCAAGGGCGCGAGGCCCAGGCCGCCGGCCACGAGCACGACGTCGCGTCCACGCGCTTGCTCGACCGGCCACCCTCGTCCATAAGGTCCGCGCAGGCCGACGATGCCGCCGGGACCCAGGTTGCCGATGACCTGAGTCACCCGGCCCACGAATCGGATCGTGTGGGCGATCCCCGGTCCCTCGCCGGGCGTCGCCGGAGACCGAGATCGGCACCTCGCCGACACCCGGCACGTAAATCATGTTGAACTGGCCGGGCCGGATGCGATAGCCCTCCTGCCGCTGCCGGTCCTGGAACTCGATCGAGAAGGTCGACACGGCCGGAGTCTCCGGCCGGACCGCCCGCACGATGGCCGGATGCGGTCGCATCGGGTCGTCCGGCGTCGCGTCCGCGGTCATGAGGTCTCCTCCCCCCCTCGGATGGCGGCGACTTCCTCGGTGATGTCGATGGCCACCGGGCACCAGGTGATGCATCGCCCGCATCCCACGCAGCCCGAGACCCCATACTGATCGATCCACGAGGCCAGCTTGTGCGTCAGCCATTGCCGGTACTGCGATCGCGTATCGGGCCGCATGTTCCCCCCGGCCGTGTGGGCGTGCTCGAGGTTGAAGCACGAATCCCAATGGCGGACCCGCTCGGCACGCTGGCCGGCCAGATCGGGGACGTCTTCGATCGAATGGCAGAAGCACGTCGGGCAGACCATCGTGCAGTTCGTACAGGAGAGGCATCGACCGGCCACGTCGTCCCACCGGGGATGCTCCGGGTTGTTGTATAGCAAGCCCGGCATGTCCGATGTGTCCATGCGGCGATGAATCTGCCCCTCGGTGTCGCGGAGCACCCGTGCGGCCGTATCCAACTCGCCAGCCGTAGCCTCGCGGCATGGGATGCCTGTCAGGATCTCCTGGCCTCGGACCGTGGCGACCTCGAGGAGGAACACCTCGGGGAGTTCGGTCAGCGCCAGGTCGAATCCGATCGTCACACTCGGCCCGGTCTTCATGCTGGTGCAGAAGCATGTGGCCGCCGCCTGGCGCAATTCACGGCGATGATGAAGGCCGGCTCCCGACGCGCCCGGTAATGCGGGTCGACGTGGGGGCCTTCGAGGAAGACGCGGTCCTGGATCGCGATCGCGTGCAGGTCGCACGAGCGTACGCCCAGGAAGGCATAGCGGGGGATCGGCTCGGTGCCGGGATGGATCGCGAAGGAATCCACCGTCATCTCGATCGAGTACAGGCTCAACCTGGAGGGGAACAGGTACTTCTTCCAGGAATGAGGGCCCACGGCGTAGCCGAAATAGGCATCATCGTCGCGGCGATGGAGTCGATAAGTGCCGCCTTCTTGCTCGTCGGTCCAGCCGATGGGCAATTGCTCGGTCGAGGTCAGCTCGTCGAAGACGATCGCCCCGTCGCCGAGGGTCGGACCGACGACTGTGTAGCCCTCATGCCGTAGCCGGTCGATGATCCGTCCCAGCTCGTGCTTGTCGAGCACGAGCGTCCGGCCCCCTGGGGCGATCTCCTCGGATGTGGGCATCGACCAGATCCTCTCCGTTCCCGCACGCGGCCGAGCGCCGATTCATCTCGCGGGCGAATGACTGTACATATCGAGCAATTGCATCCGCGTGGCCTTCAATCGCTCGGAGACCACCTCGAGGATCCGTCGCGTCAGCAGGTAGCCGAGCCGCGGGTCGGCGTCGCACAGGACGCCGAGGCCGGCGGCGTCCAGGGCCAGGGCGCGGGTCGGCTCGGTCGTGCGGGCCGCGGCCGTTTTCGGCCGCTCGTGGAAGAGCGACGACCAGCCGAACACTTCCCCCGGCCCGACCGTGAGGATGGTCGCCCGTCCTCGGCCGGGTATCGCCACCTCGATGGCGACCCGACCCTCCTCCACCACGTAGAGGATTCGGTCGAGGTCTCCCTCGCGGAAGACGGTCGCCCCTTCGGCCCAATGCACCGGGGTGGCAAGCCCCGCCACCAGGTCCAGTTGGGCCCGGTCCAGTCCCCGGGTGAACGCCATGTCGTCGAGCGGCGATCGTTCGGCTTGCATGGTTCCTTCAATCGAGTGTTTCAAGAGAACAAGAACACGGGCACCGAGCTTTCCTCGAGGATCGTGCGGGTCACCGAGCCGAGCACGAATTCCCGCAAGGTCGGCTGTCCGTAGGCTCCCATGACCAGCATGCCGGCTCCCAGGCGTTCGCTCTCTTCCAGGATCGCCCGGGCGGGCGACGCGGAGGACTCGATGACGCGAGGGGACGCGTCGATCCCGTGGGAGAAGAGGTACTGTCGGGCACGATCCGCGTGCGCGGTGACCTGGGTGCCATGGGCGCCCGCGCTGATGATCTCGACCCGTCCCGACTCGCCCAGCCCGGTCGCCCGGAAGGCCCACAACGCGCGAGCGGCCTGGAGGCTTCCGTCATAGGCGACGGCGACCGGGCCGTCCGGGAAGGGTGTCTCGGGCACCAGGACGATCGGGCGAGGGCTGTCCTTCAAGACCTTTCGCAGCGTCTCCTCGCCTTCGTTGTCCTGGAGTGTGAATCGGAAGTGGAACGCTCGAGACAGCAGGACCAGGTCGCTGGACTGCGACTCGGCCGCGAGCAGCTCATAGGGCGAGCCGACAAGCTTACGTTCCGCATGGGCGACTCGGGCCTCGTCGCACCGCGACGCGAATCGATCCAGGAGCTGGCCGACCTGCTGATGGACGTCCGCGAGCCGGTTCTCGTATCCCATGTAATAGACCGGGTCCTTGCCCGGCGTCCCGCCCACGGCCCAGGCCGGTTCGATCGAGCGGATGCCGGGCTCATCGACGATCCCCACGCCCAACAGCGTGGAGCCCGTACGCCGGGCCCATCGGAGGCCCAGTTCCGTGAGGACGGCGCCGTGATCGGGCCCATCGAGTCCGATCAAGATATTGCCAGGCACGTGGAGATCTCCCTTAGTCCGAGGCCGGAATCCGACGAAACTAGCCGCGAAACGCGCTCAATGGAAGCAGAAGATCGGGACGTCGCTCTCCTTCAGGATCGCCGATGTCACCGATCCGATGAGGAACTCTCGCAGGGCGGGCTGGCCATGAGTTCCCATGACGAGCAGGCCGGCGGTCAGTGCATGGGCCTCTTCCAGGATCACGGCGGCAGCCGTCCGGAGCGTGGCGATCGGGCGGGCGAGTGCATCGATCTCGCGAGACCTGAGCGATTCGACCGCCGCCTCGGCGTGGCGGCTCGCCACGTCCCGATCGATGGCGACGCTGACGACATGGACCTCGTGCGAGCGGTCCAGGACCGTCGCCTCGAAGGCCGCGAGGGCACGCGACGCCTGAATGCTGCCGTCGTAGGCGACCACCACCGCCCCGCTCGCGGCGGGCGCCTTCGGCACGACAACGACCGGGCGGGGGCTGCCGATCAAGACCTTATGGAGCGTCTCGTCGCAACGATCCTCCCATCCGTCGTAGAAGTGGGTCCGCTGGCCGAACAGGATCAGGTCATGGTTCGGCGCCTCCGTGAGGATCTGCTCGAAGGCCAGGCCGCCGGCCCTGAGGGGCCGGCAAGCCACTCCGGCTTCGTCGCAAGATCGAGCGAACCGCTCGAGGGCCGCCTCGACGCGGTGCCGGTTGCCGGTGCGTGCCGGTGCGTGAGGTTGATCGTAGAAGCATTCGGCGAACAGGTTCGGTTCCGGAACGATGACGCCGACCTCATCCACGATCCCGATGCCGGTCACCGAGGCGTGCGACCGCCTCGCCCATTCGATCCCCATCGTCAGGGCGGCGCCGCCGTCGTCAGTTCCGTCGATCCCGATGAGGAGACTCCCGAGCATTGCGTGGCCCTCTGAATGGTAGAAGACACGAGGAACCGCCGCGGGTCGAGCCCGTGGCGAGCATACCTCGAACGGGACCGGGGTCAACGGGCGGCCGATCCCGGTCGCGCGGCGGACATCCGGGAGATCAGGCCGAGGCCGGTCGAACTCGACCGTCGGACGCTCCACGCCCGCCGCCCGGTCGCGGAGCTCCTCGCGGAAGATGCTCACCGAGTTCGGGGCCTCGATGCCCAGTCGAACCTGGTTGCCCTGGATCCCCACGACCGTGATCCGGATGTTGCCATCGATGATGATCGATTGATCTCGCTTGCGGCTCAGGACCAACATGGTTGCGATCTCCTCTCGTCTCTGAGGTCTACGGGGAAGTCCGGCCTCCCCGATCATGGATGTCGAAGTCCGATTCAGACTGGGGTCTTGGCGAAGGTCTCTCGAACCGCTCGCTCGCGCCGGGTCGGCGTCGAGACGATGATTCGATTGATGACCCGGGATACACCATTCGCGCTCGATGCGACTTCCAGTGCGACCTGCTTGAGGTAGTAGGAAGGGAGGGAGCCGTGGAGATAGAGTATGTCCTCGACGGCGATGCAAGTGATGTCCCGGAGCGCCGCCGTAGCCACTCCTCCCGAGTTGCTCCCGGGCCTCGCGAGCGACACCCGGGAGGTGGCGACTATTGGAGGCCATCAAATTTGCATGTTTATGTGCTTGCGGGCTCATGACGCGATCTCCTGGGTCTCGTGCTGGCTCTGCCAACAACGACTCCTGAGACGCGGCAATCATTACCGCAGGATATCGATCCGGAAACGATGCGATCCGGGTGCCCGCTCGCCGGGCGATAGCGCGGCAGGCGCAAAGAAAAACCCCGCACATGCAGTGTTTCGCACGACGGGGCCGCCATAGCCGACATCCAATTGCCCTTCATGAGCAAGGATATAAGTAATGTAACGGAACGCCGTCAAACGGTCAACCCCAAGAATGCGGATTTCTCGAAGGCGAAGGCCCCCCGAGTCGCCATGTCGAGGGGGCGAGGGAAAGGGGTCGATGGCCGAGGACCCACTTCCCATCGATAACTCTCTCGTACTATGATGAAACTATGTCGGCCGGATGGCTCACGAACGGGCCTGCTGGCTGGGTCTCGATGGCCCACGCAATCGCCATTCGGCGGTGCGTGGGCTTTTTTTTTCCGCGGGGCCGAGCGAACCGGTGGGGGCAACATGGACTCGGAACGACTCTTCGACCGATATCGCGAGCTCCAGTCTTATGTCGGTTGGACGGGGACCGACGCGGAACGAGTCGGCGCAGCGGCCCCGCTTCTCGAACCCTACCTCCTGGCCCTCATCGACGACTTCTATGAGGAGATCGAGCGCCATCCGCAGGCGTGCAAGGTCATCACGGGCGGCCCGGCGCAGATCGAACGACTCAAGGGGACTCTCGTCCATTGGATCCGCGATCTCTTATCGGGGAATTACGATGCCGACTATGTCGCCCGGCGGTGGCGCGTGGGCTGGCGGCACGTCGAGATCGGGCTGGAGCAAGTCTATACGAACGTGGCGCTGTCCCGGCTGCGGATCGGACTGATCCGCGCCCTCCACGAGAGCTGGTCGGGCGAGCCGCAGTCGTTGAAGGAGACCGTCCGCTCGCTGAACAAGCTGCTGGACCTGGACCTGGCGATCATCGAGGATGCCTACCAGGCCGAATACATGGCACGGCTCCAGCGGAGCGAGCGGCTGGCGACGCTCGGACAGGTGGCCGGCGGGGTGGCGCACGAGCTGCGGAATCCGCTCAACGTGGTCCGGACGTCGGTCTACTACCTCCTGAACGCCCGCAATCCCACGGCCGAGAAGCAGGCCGATCACCTCCGTCGGATCGAGCGAAACGTCGAGCTGGCCGATAACGTCATCACGGCGCTGTCGAACTTCGCGAAGATCCCGCTGCCCGAATTGAAGCCGATCGATGTCGGGCCGCTGGTGCAAGGGGTGCTGGAGATCAACCCGCCGGGCGATCGCGTCGCGGTCGAGGTCGAATGCCCCGATGACCTGCCGCGGGCCCTCGGCGACGCCGATCAGCTCCGGATCGCCCTGGGCAACCTGGTGCGCAACGCCCGCGACGCCATGCCCCAGGGCGGGCGGCTGTCGATCGCCGCGCGCGACGGCGACGGCCACGTCGAGGTGTCGGTCGTCGATACCGGGACCGGGATCGAGGCGAATAACCTGGCGCGGATCATGGAGCCGCTCTATTCGACCAAGGCGCGCGGGCTGGGGCTGGGGCTTGCAATCACGAGGTCGATCGTGGAAAAGAATCAGGGGACGTTGCGTGTGGCCAGCGAGCCGGGACGCGGGAGCGTCTTCACGATCCGCCTGGCCGCGGCGCCCCGGGACGGAGCATCCTGATGAAAAGCCCGGAGACGCCTCGCATCCTCGTCGTCGACGACGATCAGGACATCTGCCGCAATCTGAGCGACATCCTCACGGACCTGGGATACGAGGTCGACTTCGCCTTCGACGGGCACTCGGCCCTGGAGCTGGTGGGCCGTCGCCCATACGACCTGGCCCTGCTCGACTTGAAGATGCCCGGTATGGACGGTCTGACGCTCTACCGCGCCATCAAGAAGCACCGCGCCGGGACGGTCTCGCTGCTCGTGACCGCCTTCGCCAGCCCCGAGACCGCCGCGGAGGCGCTGGCGGCCGGGGCCTGGAAGGTCGTCTCCAAGCCGGTGGATTTCCGCAAGCTCCTGGGCTTCGTCGACGAGGCCCTGGGTCAGCCGCTGATCCTCGTGGTTGACGACGACCACGACCTCTGCGCCAATCTCTGGGACCTGCTCCGCGATCGCGGCTTCCGCGTCAGCCTGGCGCACGACGCGCGGGAGGCGGCCGAACAACTCGAGGAATCGACGTATAAGGTCGTGATGATCGACATGCGGATCCCCGACGGCGACGGCGGAGCCGTGTTCCAGGCGGTGCGAAAGGCCAACCCGCGAGCCCGGACCATCCTGATCACGGGCTACCGGTCCGAGATGGATCGACTGATCGAGCAGATGGTCACCGAGGGGGCCGACGCGGTCTGCTACAAGCCATTCAACATGCCGGACTTGCTCCAGAAGCTCGAGCGCCTGGCCGATCCGATCGAGGGGGGAGCGGGCAACGGCCCGCGCTGATGCCATGGACGCCGCGCCTCCGCTGGACATCCTGGTGATCGAGGACGACGCGGACGCGCGAGATAACCTGCGGGACATCCTCGAGCTCGACGACCACCGAGTCGCGACCGCCGGCAGCGCCGCCGAGGCGATGGCCCGCGACGACCTGCCGCGGTTTACGGTGGTCATCCTCGACCGCCGCCTGCCCGACGCGACGGCCGAGCAGCTCATGCCCCGGCTCAAGGCCACGGCGCCGGGCGCCGCCGTGATCGTGGTGACGGGCTATTCCGACCTCCAGGGCGCCATCGCCGCCCTCCGACAGGGCGCGACCGACTATCTGCTCAAGCCGCTCAACGTCGACATCCTCCGCACCAGCCTGGACCGGATCGCCGAGCGTCGACAGCTCGCCCTGGCCAAGGAGCGGAGCGAGACCACCTTCCGCCACCTGGTCGAGGCCGCCGAGTGCATGATCGTGATCCTCAGGGGCGACGATACGATCCTGTACTTCAGCCCATTCGCGGAGCGGCTCACCGGTTACTCCCAGGCCGAGGTCCGCGGCCGCGACTACCTGGAGCTGCTCCTGCCCGAGGCCGAGCGCAGGCCCGTCGCCGGGGAGTTCCGCAGGGTGTTCGCCGGCAGTGCCAGCCTCACGTTCGAGAACCCGGTCCTCTGCCGCGACGGCTCGCGCCGCTCGATGGCCTGGAACGTACGATTCCTCGACGACTACGATGGCGGCCCGGCGATCCTCAAGGTGGGCCACGACATCACGTTCCTCAAGCAGGCCCAGGAGAGGGCGATGCAGGCGGAACGGCTGGCCGCGATCGGCCAGATGGTGGCCGGGCTGGCGCACGAGAGCCGCAACGCGCTCCAGCGCAGCCAGGCCTGCCTGGAGATGCTGGCACTGGCCGTGCGCGACAATCCCGAGGCGCTCGATCTCATCGACCGGATCCAGAGTGCCCAGGACCGGCTCCACGCCCTTTACGAGGATGTCCGCGGCTACGCGGCGCCGATCAAGCCCGACAAGTCACCTTGCGACGTGCGACAGATCTGGCGCGAGGCCTGGGCGCATCTCGAACCGGCCCGCGCCGCGAAGCGGGCGGTCCTCCGCGAGGAAGTCGAAGGCGCGGACCTGACCTGCTCCGTGGATGCGTTCCGCCTCGAGCAGGTGCTCCGCAACATCCTGGACAACGCCCTGGCGGCCGGTACCGCGCCGGTCGAGGTCGAGATCCGGGTCGCGGACGCCACGCTCGACGGCCAGGCCGCGCTGCTCATCGCCGTCGGCGACAACGGGACGGGGATCGGCCCGGAGTCGCGCGCGAAAGTCTTCGAACCGTTCTTCACCACCAAGGCCAAGGGGACCGGCCTGGGCATGGCCATCGCCAAGCGGATCGTCGAGGCCCACGGGGGCCGGATCGCGGTCGGCGAGCGCCAGGGCCCCGGCGCGGTCTTCCTCATCACGCTCCCGAGAGGACGCCCATGATCCGTTCGCTCAAGATCGCCGTCGCCGACGACGAGCTCGACATGCGCGACTATTTCCAGAAGATCCTGCCGATCCTCGGCCACCAGGTCATCGCCGTGGCCCAGACCGGCCGCGAGCTCGTGGACCTGTGCTCCAGCACCCACCCCGACATCGTGATCACCGACATCAAGATGCCGGACATGGATGGCATCGACGCCGCGTCGCAGATCTACCGCAGGGAGGCGATCCCGGTCATCCTGGTGTCGGCCTACCACGACGCCGAGTTCATCCGCCGGGCCGAGGCCGACCACATCATGGCCTACCTCGTCAAGCCGATCAAGCAGGCCGACCTCGAGCCGGCGATCGCCATCGCCATGCACCGCTTCGAGCAATTCCAGGCGCTCCGCAAGGAGACCACCGATCTGAAGCAGGCGCTCGAGGACCGCAAGATCATCGAGAAGGCCAAGGGGATCTTGATGAAGAAGGCTGGGATGGACGAGCAGGACGCGTTCCGACGGCTCCAGCGGCTGGCCAGTGACAAGAATCGCAAGCTGATCGAGATCGCCCAGATCATCCTGACCGCCGAGGAGGCCCTCGAGCCGCCCGGCCGGAGCTAGGAGGGGCCTCGGTCTCGAGCCTGTCCATCGCGGGCGAAGGAGATCCTCTGATAGAATCGGGCCAGGGGAAAGTCGAAAGTCCAGCGAGCGACGAAAGGGTGACCCATGGCGATGAACGATTTCTGGATGAACGTTCGGAGAGGGGCCAGCTTCATCGAAGACCAGTTCATCGCCGAGGCGCCAAAACTCGACCCCGAGGCGTTCGCACAATCACTCCGTTGCGCGACGTCCTGGCTGGCCCCTCAATCGGTGAAGGGCTTCCATGACGCGGACTTCGATTTCCTCCCCGATGCCGACCGCGCACGGTTGACGCGCCTCGTGGCGGAATTCCGGCAGATCGCCTCGGCAGTCAAGCCCATCGCCCCGCCCAGCAGCGATCGGCTGGAGCAAGCCATCCCCCTCTTCCGTGACATTATCGCCATGCTGGAATTCGACCGATATGGTGACGCCGATGCGTATCGATTGGGCAAGCAGATTGAACGCGAGATCGAGTCTTACCGTCCGGCCGAGCTCGCCGAACTTCGTTTCAGGACCGGGCCCGATCACTCCGGCGATCCGGGACTCTGGATCTGGTCGTATCTGACCGGCGCCGCCGAGGAGAGTGACGAACGGTTTCTGGAGTATGCAAGGAAGTTAGACGACATGCTCGACCCCATCGCGCGAGAGATTGCTCCCGACAGATGGCCGTACCTTTCGTTCCGCTCGCTTGCGGAACAAGCCGAACCCCTGGAGGCCTGATGAGCCTTCACCGCGATCTGCTGGAACAGGCGGAGAAGCTCGCGAGGATCGACCCCCGACGCCCAAAGCAGGCCAGCCTACGACGGTCCGTGTCGGCTTCCTACTACGCACTGTTCCACCTTCTGACCTCGGAAGCATCGGGACTTTACGCCATTCAGTCAGAGCTGGCGGCGCGGATTAATCGGACTCACAACCACGGAGAGATGAAGAAGGCGTCCTCGATGATCGCCAGCGGCAAGCTTCCTAAGAGCCTGCAACCTCCGAGCAGCAGTTACATGACTCCACCGGATTTGAAATTCGTGGCGAATGCATTCGTCAGACTCCAGCAGGTTCGCCACGAAGCCGACTACGACCTGACCAGGATGTTCCGCCGTGAAGAAACCCTCGCGATCGTTCAGACGGCTCGTTAGGCGTTCGAGGCCTGGGGGCGGATCAGGAATACCGACGACGCGCGTTTGTATCTGGCGTCTTTCCTCCTGTGGAAACGATGGGACGAAGACCCACGTTGAGGGTGCTCGTCGAGACGGACTCTTCCGTGGGCGACTCCTAGAGGAGACTGTAATCCGATGCAGCTCCATGAACTGATCGAGGCCCTTTCCGACCCATCCGCCTATCCGCAGCCAATTGAGACTGTCCAGGTCCACCAGACGCACATCTCGGTCGTCTTCCTGGCGGGGGACCTCGCCTACAAGATCAAGAAGCCGGTCACGATGGGGTTCGTCGACTATGGGACAACAGAGCGAAGGCGGCACTACTGCGAGGAAGAAGTTCGCCTGAACCGTCGGCTGGCGCCGGACGTGTATCTCGGGGTCGTCCCGGTGACGGTGGAGTCGGGCTCGATCCGGATGGAGGGGGCCGGCGAGGTCGTCGACTGGGCGGTCAAGATGAGGCGACTCCCGGACGAGGCCACGCTCCGGGCGAGGCTGGCCGGCGGGGGTGTTGGCGTCGGGCACCTCGAGGAATTGGCCCGACGGATCGCGAGGTTTCATGCTCAGGCCGATTCCGGGCCGGACGTCTCGGCGCGAGCCTCGCTGGAGGCGATCGCCCGGAACGCCCGGGACAACCTCGACGAGGCGACGACCCAAATCGGCGCGACGATCAGTCGATCGGTCCTCGATCGACTCCGGGCACGGACCGAGTCGGCGCTCGCCCGACTGGCCGGCCTCATCGAGGATCGAGCCCGTCGAGGCATCCCCCGCGACACTCACGGCGATTTGCGGCTCGACCACGTCTACTGGTTCCCGGAACGGGATCCCCCCGACGATTGGATCGCCGTCGACTGCATCGAGTTCGACGAGCGGTTCCGCCACGCCGACCCCATCGCCGACATCGCCTTCCTGGCCATGGAGCTGTCGCTGGAAGGCCGCGCCGACCTCGCCTTCGCGTTCGTCGAGGAATACCTCCGCGCCGCCGATGACGAGGAGGGTCGCGCGCTGTTGCCGTTCTACCGGGCCTATCGCGCCGCGGTCCGCGGCAAGGTCGAGGGCATGAAGCTGGGCCAGGCCGAAGTCTCCCAGGCCGATCGGGATGCGGCCCGGAAGCGTGCCCGCGCCCTCTGGCTCTACGCCCTGTCCGAGCTGGAAGAGCCGACACGGAAGCCTTGCCTGGTCCTCGTCGCCGGCCTTCCCGGCTCGGGAAAATCGACCCTGGGACGTACGCTGGCCGAAGAGACCGGATTTGTCGTCATCCGCTCCGACGAGGTCCGCAAGGAACTCGCGGATGGGAGCGGCGGGAACGCTTCGCCTATCATTTTCGGCGAGGGACTCTACACCGAGGAATGGAACGAACGGACCTACGAGGAATGCTTGCACCGCGCCGAGGGACTCGTCTCCGAGGGGCGGCGCGTGCTCATCGACGCGAGCTTCCGCGAGGAGGCGCGACGCCGGGTCTTCCTCGATGCCGCAGGTCGATGGGGGATCGCCACCTGCATCCTCCTCTGCCGGGCCGATCCGGACGTGGTCCGCGAGCGGCTGGCCCGGCGCCGCGGCGACGTCTCCGATGCCGACTGGGCGATTCACCAGGAAGCCGCCAGGCGCTGGGAGGAGCCAGGCTCGCGTACATCCCCGGTCGTTCATGAGATCGAGACCGGGGGAGATGTATCGCGGACGCTCGTCCGGGCGACGGAGGTGCTCCGAGACATCGGCCTGCTTGACTTGGAAGACTGATTGGACGCCGCGAGGGCCGGTCAGATGAATGCAGGCTTCGCGCCGTCCGCCTTGAACGCGGGAACGGGCCTGGTGCTGTGGACGATCACCACCGGCACCTTGACCATGCGGAAGATCGACTCGGCGACGCTCCCCATCCGGAGCCGGTCCAGGCCCTCTCGGCCATGGCTGCTCATCACGATCAGATCGCAATGCGTGTCCTCGACCGCCCTTCGGATCTCCTCGGCCGGGTCGCCCCCGGTCAGGCGATAGACCACGGGTGTCACGCCATCCTCGGGATACATCTCGTGGAGCCGCTCGAGGACCGTCGATCTCGGCTGCGGCGGAGCCTCGTCGGTCGCCGCGACGACGTGCTGGACGATCAGGCGCGATCCCGGACCGGCCAGGGCCGTGGCGACCGAGAACGCTTCTCGGGCGCGATCCGACAGGTCGGCGGGGAACAGGATGGTCGAGAAGAGCGGTTGACCGGCTTCTTTTGGCTTCCCTTCGATGGGTTTGCAGATCAGGACGGGGCAGGTTGCTTGTCGTGCCACCGATTCGGCCACGCTCCCGAGCACGGCGCGTCCGAGGCCCGACTTGCCCACGCTCCCCATCACGATCAGGTCGCACTGGCAATCCTCGGCCACGCGAGGGATCTGTTCCCAGGCTACCCCCTCGGAGTCTCGACATTCCAGCGATGGCATGGTGCCGCGCCCGCGATGCCATCGCATCCACTGTTCCAGACGATCCCGGATGTCGTGAGCCGGGGGCATCGGTGCGAACAGGGGTGGCTCGACGACGTGGAGCGCGACCAGGTGGGCCCCGTGCGCCACGGCCAGGTCGCAGGCCAGGGAGAGCGCGTGCTCGGATCCCTCCGAATAATCGGTGGGGAACAGGATGGTCTTGATGGGAAACATGTCAATCACCTCTTGAAAGATCGCGCGATACGTAGTACCGGCCGAGCCGACCTCGCCTCCCACGCCCTGGAGTTCAAACCTTCGATGCGACGCATGGAGACGGTTCGATGATCTCGCTAGCCCAGGTGCGGAACGGCGTCTTGACGGCGAGCACGGGGCAGTTCACCCTGGGCAGGACGAACTCGGTCACGCTCCCGAAGAGCAGCCGGCCCAGTCCGGTCCGCCCGTGGGTGCCCATCACGATCAGTCCGTTGCCCAGCTCCGCTGCCGTCCGGATGATCTCATCGGCGGGTTCGCCCTGGATCAACCGGGTCTCGACCGGATACTTGAGGTCCGGTCCCTCGACGCGGCGGCGGATCCGCTCCAACTCCTCGCGATAGAGGCTCAGGTTGACCGGGACGGCCATGTCCTGAACGTAGGTATCGAACGGGGCAACGTGGAGGATGGTGAGTTGTGCCCCGAGGTCGCGAGCGAGCTCGCGGGCGACGCGCAGGGCGAATTCCGAATTCTCCGAGAAATCCGAGGGGAGGAGGATGGTGAGTGGCTGCTCGGCCTTTCGCGGGTCGTTCGAAGCGTGCAGGGCCAGCACCGGGCAGGAGGCCCGTCGCATGACGGAGGTCGCCACGCTGCCGGTCAGCAGCTTGCTCAGCCCCGTCCGGCCGTGAGTGCCAACCACGATCAGGTCGGCCCCGACCTCTCCGGCCGTGCAGAGGATCTCGGCCGCGGCATGACCTTCCCTCACGCCATAAGCGACGTCCACGGGGGTACCCGGCACATAGGCCATGCGCAGTTCCTGCTCCAGGCGTTCGTCCCGGTCCCGGTCGGAGGAGGCTTCGTAATACTGGATGTTCACCTGTCCCAGGAAGGACGTGTCTTCCGGGACCGACCGGGTCTCGACGACATGGAGCACATGGAGTCGCGTCTGGCCCTCGACGGCGAGCGAGCAGGCCACGCGGAAGGCCTCCGCCGAAGCATCCGAGAAGTCGGCCGCGAACAAGATCGTCTGGAACGGTTCCATGGGAGTTGTCCTCTCTTGATGAAAGACCCTCGTTGCGGGATGTCCGCGGGGCCGGGCTCATCCGCCGAGCTGATCGGAGCTGCCCGCTCGAGAGAAAGGACGGGGCGTAAAAAAACCCCACCCATTGCGGAATCGCAAGGCGGGGCCACCATAGCCGGATGTGTCCAAGTGCCAACCATAAGCACTCAACAATCATCAACTTACCGCGCGGGCCTGTCCTCGTCAAGTGCGAAGCCGCGGATTCTCGGCGGATGCCTCGTCTACTCCAGATCGATCTGTGCCATGATCAGCGGCTCGCTCTCCAGGTGTGCGAGCCGGAACCCGAGCTTCGCGCAGAGCTGCTTCATCGCGACGTTCTCGGGGAGGATGCTGCCGAAGATCCGGGCGACCTTCTCGTCGCGGCCGACCTGGAGGAGGCGGCCCAGGAGCGCCCCGCCGAGTCCCTGCCGCTGGAAGTGGTCGCTGACGATCAGCGAGAACTCGGCCTCGTCGGTCCCCCGCACCTTGCAGAGCCGGCCGACTCCGAGGATCTCGTGGCGGCCCGTGTTGACGTTCGTCCGGTCGGCTACCAGCGCCATCTCGCGGTCGTAGTCGATGAAGCAGATCCGCGTGAGGCGATCGTGGGCCACGCGCGTGCTCAGCTTCATCGCGTGGAAGTAGCGGAGCGAGACGGACCGCTCGGAGAGCGTCCCGTGGAAAGCGACCAGCAACGGTTCGTCCTCGGGACGGATGGGCCGGAGGACGAGCCGGCTGCCGTTCGACGGCCGTCCAGTTCGAGACGTACTGGGACGGATAGGGGCAGATCGCGAGCCGGGGGAGCGACGCATCGTTGACGGCCGGCTCGTGGACGATGACGCGCGCGTCCAGGGCGAGGAGCCGGTCGGGCGAGGCGAGCAGGGGGTTGATGTCGATCTCCTTGATCCCGCGTTGCTCCACGACGAGGTGGCTGAAGCGGACGAGGAGTTGCTCCAGTGCGAGCATGTCCACCGGGCGTCGGCCGCGCACGCCTCCGAGGGCCCGCGAGAGTTTCGTCCGCTCGATCATCCGCCGGGCCAGGGTGGTATTCAGCGGCGGGAGCCCCAGCGAGCGGTCCTCGATCACCTCGACGAGCTGGCCGCCCGCGCCGAATAAGAGGACCGGCCCGAACTGGGGGTCGAGGCTGCTGCCGACGATCAGCTCGTAGCCGTCGAGCGGAACCATCGGCTGGACGCTCACACCCTGGAAGTGCCCGAGGCCGGCGCGTCGGTTCACCTCAGACTCGATGGCGCGATAGGCGTTGCGGACCGCATCCACGCTCGTGAGGTTGAGCTGCACGCCGCCGACGTCGGTCTTGTGGGTGATCGTGCGGGAATGGAGCTTGAGGACGACCGGGAATCCGATCGACTCGGCGTCGATGACCGCCTCGTCCTCCGTCGCAGCGACGCGAGTCTCCACGGTCGGGATGCCGTATGCCGAGAGGATCCGCTTCGACTCGACCTCGGTCAGGACGGTCCGTCCTTCCCCTCGTGCCGCAGCGATGATCGCCGCGGCGGATTCGCGGGCCGAGGCGTCGGTCTCGCCGTGCGACGGCAGGCTGGGCGTCTCGTAGAGGGCCTGGAGGTTATAGTACGATCGCCACATGAGGGTGAAGATCCGCGCGGCGGCATCGGGATAGTCGAATGTCGGGATGCCGGCTCGATCGAGCACCTGCTCGCCCAGGGCGACCGCGGCGCCTCCCATCCAACTGGCGAGCACCGGCTTGCCGGCGACCTTGGCATAGGCCTGGAGCTCGCGAGCGGTCGCCGTCGGGTCGCTCATCGCCTGCGGGGTGAGGATCACCAGCATGCCGTCGATGTTGGGGTCGCGGGCGGCGACCGCCAGCGCCTGGGCATAGCGCTGGGCGTCGGCATCGCCGAGGATGTCGATCGGATTGCCGTGGCTCCAGGCGTCGGGGAGGAAGGCGTCGAGTGCCGCGATCGATTCGGCGGAGAGTGCCGCGAGCTCGCCGCGCTCCTCGATCAGCGCGTCGGTGGCCAGGACGCCCGGCCCGCCGGCGTTGGTGACGATCGCCAGCCGGGGCCCGCGCGGTCGCGGTTGCTTGCCCAGGACGTCGGCCATATCGAAGACCTGGGCGATCGAGTCGACCCGCAGCACGCCGGCGCGGCGGAGGGCCGCGTCGAGGACGGCATCGCTACCGGCCAGGGAGCCCGTGTGCGATGCCGCCGCCTTGGCCGCCGCGGCGGTCCGCCCCGCCTTGATCACGATGATCGGCTTGGTCAGGGCCACCTGGCGCGCAGCGGACAGGAACGACCGCGCATCGCCGATCGATTCCATGTAGATCACGATGCAGCGCGTCTCGGGATCATCGCCGAGATAATCGATCAGGTCGCCCCAGCCGACGTCGAGCATCGAGCCGGTCGAGACCATCGCGCTGAAGCCGACGTCGCCCTGGATGCTCCAGTCGAGGATCGCCGTACAGAGGGCGCCGCTCTGGCTCAGGAGGCCGACGGTACCCGGCCGGGCGATCTGGGTGGCGAACGTGGCATTGAGGCCGTGGCCGGGCCGCATGACGCCCAGGCAGTTGGGCCCGATCAGCCGCATCCCCCCGCGACGCGCCCGCTCGCTGATGTCCCGTTCGAGCTCGACGCCCTCGGGACCGATCTCCTTGAACCCGGCCGAGATGATGATCGCCGCCTTGACCCCGGCCTCGACGCAGTCGCCGATCACGCCGGGAACGGTCGGCGCGGGCGTGACCACGACCGCCAGGTCGACCGGCTCGGGGACCGCCCCGATCGTCGGATAGGCGCGGATGCCCAGCACGTTGGGCCGTTTGGGATTGACCGGGTAGACCGTCCCGCCGAACGGACTGCTGATCAAGTTCCACAGGACGGACCGCCCGACGCTGCCGGTCTTCTCGGTCGCCCCGATCACCGCGACGGCGTTCGGCTCGAAGATCGCGTCCAGGGGCAATCTGGGCTCGGATTGGCTCGAACGCTGGGATTGGACTGCGGGATCGCTCATGGCCGTTCCTGGTGGTCCGCGTGGGGTCTTCCTTGGCTCGCTCGCGGGGCGGGGACTTCCGCCGCGCATGAAAAAACCCCAACCCTGCACGAGATGCATGGTGGGGCCATCATAGCCGCGATCTCCGCGCCCGTCGCGAGCGACTCGATCCGCTCTTTAGGATAGCGCGGCGCGGAAAAAGCAAGGGACATGAGCCGCTCGGAGCCTGCGGAGGACGGATGCCAGACCGGGACCAGACTTTGGGGATCCGGTCGCTGTTGAAGGGAAGATGAATATGCTACGATCAATCGCGCGAACGCCGTACGAGCCGCGGGCCGGCGAGCCCCGAGGCTGTCCGACAATCGCCGCTGGAAATGATCCGTTCGATCGAGGCAACAGCGCGCGCCTCGTCTCAGGCCGTTGGTGAGGGGATCGGGGCGGACATGATGCCGGATGACGAGTCCAAGGCCGAAACTTCCCAATCATCGCGGCCTGCGTCCGGGGCGAGGAAATCCGGCCCTGGCCGCGAGGTGACCGACACCAATGGCGAAGGCCGGTCGCGTTCGAGCGGCGGCGTCCGCGTCGAATCGGCCGACGAGGCCGGCGATCCCGGCTGGGTGATCGAGACGGTCTACAGCCCGTTCCACTGCCTCTACCAGGATGCGCTGTTCTTCCACACCCAGAGCCGCGTGGCCCGGTCGGACAGCGAGGCCAGCCGGCTGGCCCGGTCGGCGCTGCTGCTCTATGTCTCGAGTGCCGAGGCGCTGGTGCATCAGGCCGCCGAGGAGTTGGGGCGTCACGAGTTGCGCGGCCTGGTGGCCGATCCCAGCCGGCCGATGCCGCTGGCCGAAGCCTGGCGGCTCTTGCCCGCCATCACGGCCGAGCCCGGCGTGCTCCCGGGCCCCTTCCAGCCCGATGCGCCACCCTGGCCGCAATTCGCCGAGCTCTTGATGCTGCGCACGTCCTGGGCCTATCCCGGGCCACCCTCGGCACGGTGCGCCTACTACCGATCCTCGCGCCGCGACGGCGATTACGAACCGATCCAGCCGCACCAGATCCCCGCCCGGCTCCGTCGCTCCGCGACCCCCGATTCCCTGAGTTTCCCCCGCACCGGGTTACCCCGCGACCCGTATGCCCTTCGACCCCGACATCTCGACACCGCACGCGGCATCCTCGACGCCGCCATCGAGGCCCTCGACCGCCGGATGGGCGGGGCGATCACCAAGGGCCAGCGGCATCGCCGCGAGCCCGTTCGCGTCGTCCACCCGCCATCGGAGGGCGGACTGTAGGGATGGCCGAGGCGTCGCGGGTCGGACCGGAAAGCCGTCGGTTCGGGTTCGCGCCGGACGTGGTGGACCCTATCCTGGGTCGATCCCGAATCGGTCCGCCACGATGGATGGAGCCCAGAGCGATGCGCGTCTTGATCGTGACCTCATTTCCGATCCCCGGCGAATACGACGGTACGGCGATGTTGCCGATCAAAATCTTGCGGGCCATCCGCCCACGAGGCGTGGACGTGGTGGTCGCTTACTTGCGCGCGCGGCCGCCCTGGCAAACGTCGATCCGACGGACCGAGTTCGAGGGGGCGCCGGTCTACGAGGTCCCGGCCTGGGCCTGGGCGAGCGGCCTGGGCTTGAAGCGGATCGCACGCGAGCGGCCGTTCGACCTGGTCCACGCCCAGCATTATGGCGGCGCGACGCGCGCCTACCTGGCCTGCCGTCGATACGGTTGGCCGATGGTCTACGAGATCCACTCGCTGCTCGGCGACGAGGTCGAGCGAGACCGCCTGGGCCGAGGGATGGTCTTCCGAACCTACATGGCCCTGGAGAGACAGGTCGTCCGACACGCGGCGGCCATCATCGCCCTGGGCGAGCCGGTCAAGAAGGCGGTGATCGAGGAGAAGGGGGTACCCGCCGATCGGGTGCGCGTGATCTACCCCGGCATCGACCTGGGCGAGTACGATACGCCCGGCCCGGCGGCATCGATACCCGGGATCGGCCCCGAGCACAAGGTTGTCATGTATGTGGGGAGCATCGTCCATCCCAACCAGGGAGTGCCGATCCTGATCGAGGCGCTGCCTCGGATCTTCGCGGCTTCGCCCGAGGCGCGCTGCGTACTGGTGGGCGGGCCGGCCGAGGCGGGCGAGACCTACCGCGCACAGCTCGGCCCCTTCGGCGACCGCCTGATCGTCCTGACCGGTCGCACGCCCGATCAGGTCGTCGCGCTGACCCGACGCGCCGACGTGCTGGTCCACTCGCGGCTGGCCTGCCGCGAGAACTACTCGGTCCAGAGCAAGATCGCCGTCTACCTCGCCGCGGGCCGGCCGATCGTGGCCACCGACTTCGGCGATTATCGTACGCTTCTTGGAGACACCGGCGCCGGCTTGCTGACCCCGGTCGAACCCGATGCCATCGCCGGGGCGATCCTCCGGGTCCTGAACGACCCCGCGCTGGCGGCCCGACTCGCCGCCGCGACCCGTCCCGTCGCCGAGGAATTCTTCGCTATGGGTCGCAACGCCGACCGGTACCTCGACGTCTACCGTCAGGCCATCGCGGCCGGACCCCGCTGACGTCGCGAAACGAAGAAGAATATTGGCACGAGTCTTGCTCCAGGTGATTTCCACGGTGGGGATGAAGTCCCGCCGCTTCGCGTCATCGCATGCTCGATGGAACACGCAATCACCCGAGGTCGCCTCCCATGGCAACGGCTACTCCGACCGATCCGATGTTGGTGGCGCGGGACGCCGGACTGCGCTATGTGAGCGACCGGTCGCCGGGGATTCGCCGGCAGAGGTCCGGGAAAGGGATGCGGTATCTCGACCCCGACAGACGTCCGGTCCGGGACCCGGCAACGCTTTCACGGATCAAGGCCCTAGCGATCCCTCCGGCATGGACGAAGGTCTGGATCTCCCCATGGCCCAACGGGCATATCCAGGCGACCGGTCGCGATGATCGGGGTCGTAAACAATACCGATATCATGCGAAGTGGCACTCGTTGCGCAACGAATCCAAGTATGGGCGGACGCTGGCCTTCGGCCGGTCGCTGGCGAAAATTCGTCGGGCCACGGACCGCGACTTGAAGCTCGACGGCCTGCCGAGGCGCAAGGTCCTCGCCGCCGTGGTCCGCCTGCTGGAGACCACTCTGATCCGCGTCGGCAACGACAAATATGCGCGCGATAACAACTCGTTCGGCCTGACGACGATGCGCGATCGGCATGCGAAGATCGAGGGCGGGACCGTGCGATTCCAGTTCCGCGGCAAGAGCGGCATCAATCACTCGGTGGCCATCAACGACCGCCGGCTGGCCCAGGTCGTCAAGCGTTGCCAGGAGCTACCCGGCCAGGAGCTGCTCCAGTACATCGACGACGAGGGGCAGGTCCGCGACATCGGCTCGGACGACGTCAACGAATACCTCCGCACGATCACGGGAGAGGATTTCACGGCCAAGGATTTCCGCACCTGGGCCGGCACGGTCCTGGCCACGATCGCCCTGCAAGAGTTCGAGGCGTTCGACTCGAAGGTCCAGGCGAAGAAGAACATCGTACGCGCCATCGAGTCGGTGGCTCGCAAGCTGGGCAATACGCCGAGCGTCTGCCGCAAGTGCTACGTGCATCCGGGCGTCATCGACGCCTATCTCGAAGGGACGATGCTGGATTCATTGCGCCGGCGTGCCCTCGAGCAGATGGCCGATGTCCGCGGGCTGAGCCCCGAAGAATCGGCGGTGCTGGTCCTACTCCAGCGACGACTCGCCCGGGAAGAGCAGGACGATCGGTCGGATTCGGCAGCTTCGAAGCGGGTCGGCGCTCGCAATCGCAGACGCCGCCAGGTGGGTGAATCCGCCATCGGCCGAAGGTAGGAAGCGCACTGCCCATCAAGCCTTGGCGATCGTCGCCGATGCCATGTCCCGGACGATTTCGTCGATCAAGAGCCAGGTCTCGCGGAGGTAGGGTTCGGGGATCTCCATTCGCTGTCCGACTCGATATCGAGCACGGCCTCCCGACTTCTGGACATAAGTCTCATTGACGATCCCACGATTGTGGATCAGGATGTCGCGCGACGCCTTGATCTCGGCCAGACGCTCGATCTGGTCGTCGGTCGGGCAGCCGAGCTAGACCCGGTCATTGAGGTAGCGGAACCAGGCAGTCGGTCGCTCGTACCGGAGTGCGTTCAGTTCCCGCTGAATGACGAGGTCGATGATGGCCTCCTTGTCGAGGGCGTCGATGATCGTCGCGAGGTTGACGGGTTTCTTGTCCTTGTTGGGGATACCGGCGGGATAGGCGGAGAGCCAGAGCCGGAGTAGTTCGAAGACGAAATCCTCGAAGAGGGAGACATACTGCTGGAAGACAGACTCCGCGAGGTATCTGGCTATATAATCCTGCGACTGTGCGACCAACTCCACCAATGTTAGTCCGGCCTCAGTCCCGGGGATCTGGATGACATAGGTGTGGCCCATGCCGGTAAGCTCTTCCGCGAGCCGCCAGACCGCCTTGGTGTGCTCATAATAATCGTGGGCCGTAAGCAGTTCGGCCTGGCTACGATCCGAGAGATCCCGAATCTGATCGGCCATCGGCATGGGCTGCCTCCTTTCAGCCAGCACCGTCGAGGATCGCTTGCACGCGGGATGCATCGTTGTTCAGGCCTAGATTGATCACCGTGACGGCGGGCCTGCCGTCGATCGAGATCGCGACCGAATCGACCCAGTAAGGGACCGCATGCTGATCGAGCAACTTCCGTGCTTCGCCGAGTTGGTCCGTCGTAATCTTGATGTAGGGTCCTCCACGCCCTCCGTCCAAGACCTGGAGCCGATTTCCGTTTCGAGTATCCGTCATGCTGTTATCCTTATCACAGCGGAAGCTTCGCATATCATGTGCAAAATTGGTTCGACGCAAGAGTCCGTGTGCTTTCTCCCGGACGTTAACTCCTCGAGGGAGGTTCGGAGAGGTTAGACACTTCCGTGACGACATCGAGTCGCTTGCGTTGGAGATGTCGGTGCTCGCTCTATCCTCTCCTGGCCAAGATCCTTCTAAAGGATTCCCTCCATTCTCAGGGAACAGGATTTCCCCGGCAAGATGAGGTACTCTGGGAAGTGGGAGTCCCGGATTCCGGTTCGTACGATCGCGAACTGGATCAACCGGGTGCACCATGGCCAACCGACCTGGCCGACCTCGTCGAGTATCGCTCGAGACCAGGAGGGGTCGGCGCAGCGTCCGAGACTCACCGGGTGTTCGATAGAAACTGGCGCTCCAACTCGGCCGCCCTGGCCTCCTCAGTCTCCCAGACTTGCTTCTCAAAGAGCTCGTTGGCATGGGCCTTCTCCACATCGCTCTGGAGCTCCTTGAGTGTCTTGCCCCGGGTGTAATCGACCAGGATCTTCCGCTTGCTCTGGGCTTGCTCGAGGGCGAACTGGGCCTTCTTGAGGCTCAGCTCTTCCGAGACCTTCTGGGCCTGCGAGACGTACCCTTTCGCTTGCATCCTCCTGGCCCACTCGAGGCGATCCTCGCCGCGGGTCAGGTCGGATTCGGCGAGCTTGATCTCGCCCTCGACGGTGGCCAGGTCCTTGGGGTACGTCAGATCGCGATATTCCTCGACGGCGATCTCGGCGAGCTCGCGGGTCAGCCTGGCGATCTCGTAGGTGGCCTTGGCCTTTCGCGCGGCCAGTCGCTGCGCCTTCAGCCTCGCCCGCGACGCGTCGGTGGGGGGCTCCGCGGCCGTTTTCCTGGAGAGCCGCGGGTCTGGAGAGGCGGTTGGCCGCTCCGAGGCGGATTGTCCATCCTTCGTCGCCGGCTCCTGAGAGCCGCACACATAGACGCTCGCCCCGCTGGAGGCGATCCCCAACACGATGGCGGCGAACGCGAGGAAACGAACTCTGATCCACAACATGGCTCGAAGGACTCCTTGTGTGAGTGTGAGGACCTGAGACGAAACGGCGAACCCCTTCATCAGACGACCCGCCTGCTGCATGGCGGCCATGGCGGTGCTCCGCGATAGCTCTTTCGGGATCACGGCCTGGATGGATGGCCTGGGCGACTCGGCGACGGCTACGGCCCCGTCCGGTCCGAGCCCTCGCCGAGCCAACCGCTCGCGGAGCAGTTCGCGGGCCTGCGCCTGCCGGCTCTTGACGGTCCCGATCGGCCAGCCGAGGAACCGCGCCGCCTCCCGGTGCGTCCGCCCTTCCAGGTCGCAGAGCACGACCGGCGCGCGGTACTTCTCCGGGAGCCTGTTCACTTCCTCATGGATCGCAGCATCCTGGTCGGGGTCGCGCGAGGTCCCGACCTCGACCGACCGGAATGGCTCCCTCTCGGCGAGACGCCGCTCGTGCGTGCGTCGGCGGATGACGGTCCTCCGGAGACAAGATGCCGTCCGGCAGGCGACCTGGTGGAGCCACGGACCCAATGAATCCTCGACCCAGAGCGACCGCGACTTGCGGACCAGGACGAGGAAGGTCGCCTGGAAGGCATCCTCCGCATCGTGCTCGTCGCGGAGGATGGCCAGGCAGACGCGCCAGACCAGCGCCCGTGCCGCTCGATCAGCGCCGAGAAGGCCAGCTCGGCCACCTCGTCCGGATCCGTCGCGAATCGCTCCAGGAGTTGACCGTCGGTCAGCTCGCCGATTGTCCCGATGTTGAACAGGGTCTGGAGCTGCCGGAGGACGACCCCGCCCCGTCGATTCACAATCACGGTGTCTGCCCCTCAGCCGCCTGGCCATTATTCTCTCGCCGACCTTGACACGATCCTTTCACCATAATGTCGCGAGGGATGCCATCGGTTCTGAAACTCGGCTTTTTTCCATCCGAGAGACGGGCTTCCGGTCTCCGCTCAGCGATCGGGGGTACGCCCTCCGCGGGTTTCCTCCAGAATCTTGAGGATCCTTTCGAGTTTCTGCTCGACGTCCCCAAGGCGTCTCTCATGGTCGGTCATGCCCGACCGGGGAGGAGCCTTGACAGGGCTTGGTAGAGGTTCGGTCTCGCGATCGTGACTTGAGGCGGATGGACTTGCGACGCCGGTCTTTCTTTCCCCATCCACGGCCTCCTCGCGACTGAGCTCATCGATTCGCCGGGAGTAGACCGCATCCAGCGTCTCGAGCTCGGCATTCAGCCCTGCTCGTCGCTCTTCGATGAGGGCCCGCAGACGTTCGAGCGTCCGATCGAGTAGCTCGCGCTCGTGATTTTCCAACTGGTCCTCCGCGACGTGAATCAAATCATCGAGTTGCTCCTCGGGCACGGTCGTCGAGGTATAAAGCGAAGTCAAGTTATTCCGATCGAGCAAGGTATAGATTGAGCGAGGCGTGGCATATAGGCCATGATTTCCCTTGGGCTCCGCGTAGTTGCATACACCCGCGAGGTAATCGTCGGTCGTGAACAGACCTCCGCCGGATCGCCCTTGTTTCGGAGCGGTCCGGCACTCGATCCCTATGTAGTTGCTACCTGCGAGGAACCCTTGCGTTCGAGGGTTGGTGATCGTCGTCTGCAAGAGGGTGGCGTCCTGTCCCTCCGAACAGCCGATTGTTTGCATCTTCATGCGCCATCGCGGCTGCCAGAGCCGTGGGACGATCCTCGCGGTGACTAATCGACGACCGGGCCTGATCCGGACCAGGGCGATGTCGAGATCGAACCGGTAGTCCATCAGCTCGCCGGCGACCGTTTCGAGGCGATGGACCCGCGGCGGATCGCCTTCGAGTTTGGCATCAAACAAGTTGACCTGAATTCTGTAGGGGAATTTGCCGGGAGGCCCGACGTTGGGGACCTGGAAATGATGCGCCGCGGTCAGGATGATCGAGGCGTCGGACGTGCTCTGGATGATCGTCCCCGAGCCGAATCCCGTGGCGTGATCCTGGATGACCTTGATCCGGACCACGGTCTCCCATGGCCTGGATGGTCTACGGCCGGGACGAGCCGGTGCGAAGACCGCGGGCATTGGAGGCTTGGCCGGGGCCGGCTCCTCGGTTTCGACACCGGTACTTCGTTGCGCGACCTGTTGGATGGGATCTCCGAACGGCCCGGCTGCCTTCGTCGCCGGTCCGATCCAGAGGGTTGCCGAGGACAGGATCCCGCATCCGACGAGTAAGAACGCAGTGGCCGTTTTCAGCTTCGAGAGGAACATCTTCTTCAGGACTCCTTCCATGAGGACACGGACTGTGGTCGGGGTCACCATGGCCGTCGCGCGGCCCGCACCGAGCCTTGCCGCCAGATGAGCCGTCGCATCGATCAAGGCCGATGGAACCGCCGCTTGGGATTTCGGGGTGACGGCCGACGCCAGGAGGACTCCCGATGGGGCGATCCCGCGCCGGAGCAGCCGGGACCGCAGGCGTTGGCGGCCACGGGCCAGTCGGCTCTTGATCGTCCCGATTGGCCAACCCAACGTGCGTGCCGCGTCCTCGTAGGTGTACTCCTCGAGGTCGCAGAGGACGACCGGAGCTCGGTATCGTTCCGGCAGCCGGGCGATCTCTTCATGCACGATGCCCCCGATGTCTTGCGGTGTCTCGTACGATTCCGCGGTTGTCGCCAGGCTCGCCGCCCGATGCTCGTGGGCTCGGCGTCGGATCGCGGCCTTCCTGGCCGTGCCCGCGACCCGGCAGGCGACCCCATTGAGCCAGGGGCCCAGCGAATCCTGGACCCAGAGGGTGTTAGCCTTCCGAGCCAGGATCAAGAAGGTGGCCTGGAAGGCGTCCTCGGAGTCGTGGTGGTCCTTGAGGATGCTCCGGCAGACGCGCAGGACCATCGGTCCATGCCGGTGAACGATCGCGGCGAAGGCGAGTTCGGCGAAAGGGTCCCCCGGTGACGCGAACTCCTCCAGCAGTTGGCGGTCCGTCAGGCCGGAGACCGTCCCGACGTTGAGGGCGAGCTCGATCTGACGCATAGCTGCAATGCTCTGCCTGATCCTCACTGATCCGGCCTCCAGGACTCGGGGTGCCTTTACTCTGTAATGTACCGGGACGACCGCATTGTTCCGACTTCCCTGGTGAATCCTCAACATCCGGAGTGGAAGCGCCTCCGGTCGATTCGGCACCAGGATTGCATCTTAAGGATTCCGAAGAGCCAACGCTTACTCAGTCGGGCGGCGGTAGGACGGGGCCCCTCGTCGCCCGCATGGGATCACGATCGAGGAGACTCCACCATGGAACGACTCTCCGGATTCCGCGTCGCGATTCTCGTCACCGACGGTTTCGAGGAGGCCGAGCTGACCGAGCCCGTCAAGGCGCTCCGGCACGCCGAGGCCGATGTGAAGATCATTTCGCTGAAGCCCGGTGATATCCAGGGTTTCCGACACGATGAGAAGACGATCAAGGTGGCGGTGGACTGTACGATTCGCGAGGTAAGCGCGGATGAGTTCGACGCGGTCCAACTGCCGGGGGGTGCCCTCAACGCCGATATGATGCGTATGGTGCCGGCGGTCCAGAACTTCCTCCGCGAGATGGAGGAAGCCGGCAAGCCGATCGCGGCGATCTGCCATGCACCCTGGGAGCTGATCTCCGCGGGCCTGGTCCGCGGCCGGACATTGACCAGTTACCCCGCCATCCAGGACGACATCAAGAATGCCGGCGGCAACTGGGTCGATCGCGAAGTCGTCGAGGACAGGAACTGGGTGACCAGCCGTCAGCCCGACGACCTCCCCGCCTTCAATGAGGCCATGCTCAAACTCTTCGCCGGCAGACTGGCCCCCGTGACGTGATCGACCGGTGAGGTCAGCGATGACCTCGGCAGCTTTCTCGCCGAGGTCCGCCTGCGCTCGGTGAGTGCTTTCCTGACCCAGGGCGCGATCGTCGGCTGGCCGGCGGAGTCTTCCCGCCGTGTGCGAACTTACGGCATAATACCTCCCAGGAAGATCGTGGACTTCCGCCCGGGCTCCCCCGGTCGGCCCACCGCCCGTCCCGATCGATCCGCCCGCTGATGAGGCCCCTGGGAGCACGCAACCGACCATGACTCGGCTCACCCGGATCGCCGTTTGTCTCTGCGGAGCGATCGCCTGGGGTCTCGGCCCTCGGCCCGCCTTCGCCGACGATTATGAGTTCTATCATGAAAACGTTCTAGGAACGTCGATGGAGCTTCGGGTCCGGGCGGACGACGAGACGGCCGCGCGTCGGGCCGAGGATCGCGCATTGCACGAGATCGATCGCCTGGGGGCGATCTTCAGCGGCTACGATCCGGCCAGCGAGTTCAGCCGATGGATGGCCGTTCCCGGGTCGCCGACCCTGGTCTCTCCCGAGCTCTTCGTCGTCCTCCGGGAGTCCGACGCGTGGCATGCCCGCAGCAGCGGGGCCTTCGACCCTCGCGTCGAGGCGCTCTCGAAATTGTGGGCGGCGGGTGCGCGGGCGGGTCGGTTGCCGACCGCCGAGGAGTCGGCCGGGGTGAGGGCCCTCATGAATCGGCCCGCGTGGCGGTTGGAATCGGCGCCCCGCACGGCCGAGCGATTGACCGACTGTCCGATCAGCCTCAACGGGATCGCCAAGGGGTACATCGTCGAGCGGGCCTGCGAGCTCGCGATGGATCGGGCGCAAGGGGTCCGTGGGGTGCTGCTCAACGTCGGCGGCGACTTGCGCGTCCGGGGCGAGATCGACGGCACGATCGGCATCGCCGCCCCCTGGGCCGATTCGGAGTCCTCCGAGCCGATGGTCACGATCGCGGTCAAGGATCGTTCGGTGGCCACCAGCGGCAACTCCCAGCGCGGGTTCCGGATCGACGGGCGATGGTACTCGCACATCTTCGATCCGAGGTCGGGCCTGCCGGTCGATCGGATCGTCGCCGCGACGGTCGTCGCCGAGCGCTCGGTTGACGCCGACGCCTTCGCGAAGGTCTGCAACATCCTCGATCCGGAGGAGAGCCTGCGGATGGCGCGGGCGATGCCGGGCGTCGAGTGCCTGATCGTCGCGAAGGGCGGCCGGACGGTTCGGAGCGACGGATGGCACCGATACGAGCGGTCAACGCCCGCCCTGCTCGCGATGGCCGACGACCCGAAATCCCCCGCGGCCAAGGAGGGAGCCGGCAAGGCCGCGCCCGCGTGGAACAAGGAGTACGAGCTGGTCGTCAACTTCGAGGTCAATCACCCCGATGCCGAACCGGGCCGATATCGACGCCCTTACCTGGCCGTCTGGATCGAGGACAAGGACGGCCACTCGGTGAAGACCCTGGCGCTCTGGGTCTCGATGGGCGGCGCGGGGCCTTTCCAGTGGCTCCCGGACCTGAAGCGATGGTATGCCGCCGATCGCGAGCGGAAGCAGCGCGACAAGAAGGAGCTGTTCTTCACCATGGCCCGGCCCACCCGCCAGCCCGGCAAGTACAAGGTCATCTGGGACGGCAAGGACGATCGAGGGAAGGTGCTCCCTGCCGGCGAGTACACCGTATCGATCGAGGCCGCGCGCGAGCACGGGACCTACCAGAGCATCCGCCAGCAGGTGGCCATCTCCGACAAGCCGTTCACCGAGGAACTCAAGGGAAATGTCGAGATCCGATCCGCCTCGATCGACTATCGTCGGAAGGCTCAGACTAAGGCAAAGTAGCCACCCCGCGTCCCATCCCTCGGGGCCAAACCGATCCTGGCGTCGCAAGCTCAACATCCGATTCGCCAAGCTCATGCTATGGCTGCACATCTACGTGTCGATGTTCGGCCTGGCGGCCGTACTGTTCTTCAGCGTGACGGGCATCACCCTGAACCACCCTGGCTGGTTCTCCGACGGGGCTATGCACCAGGTCGAGGCCGAGGGTCAGGTCGACCTCAAGTGGCTGAACTCCGACGCGTCCTCCGCCGATCCCGAGAAGGAGCCCGATCCGTCGTCGCAAGTCGCCAAGCTTGAGATCGTGGAGCACATGAGGAAGACTCACGGCGTCCGCGGGGCCCTGGCCGCCTTCAGCGTGGAGGATCGTGAGTGCGTCGTGAGTTTCAAAGGGGCTGCCTACGCCGCCGATGCGACCATCGACCGCGAGTCGGGGCACTATAACCTGACCCAGACGTCTCACGGATTCATCGCCGTGATCAACGACCTGCACAAGGGTCGCGACACCGGGCCGGTCTGGTCGGCGGTGATCGACATCTCGGCCGTGGTCCTGACGGTCATCTCGCTGACGGGCCTGACGCTGATCTTCTACTTGAAGCTCAGGCGCAAGCCCGGCCTCGTTATGAGCCTCATCGGCGCGGCGGTGATCGTGGCGATTTGCCTATACTGGGTGCCGTGAGCACGGTCGATCATCTCGCCGGTCCATTTGAACTCGCTTGAGGCGACTCGCAAATACAGATGACCGAGATGCGATCGACACCGCGGCGTGGTGGCTGGCTATCCGCCCTGATCACGGCCGTGCTGGCGGTGTCGGCCATCGCGTTTTTCGGCTTCCGATTCTCGATTGCGCTCGCTGAAGAGGACACCGATCTCTACGAGTCGCCATTGATCCTTTCCGTGTCCCGTCAGTTCGTGGTGGGTCCCGGCGAACTCTACGGACCCTTCGGTGGGAACAATCCGCTCGTCCTGATCCATGCCCCACTCTACTACCGACTGGCCGCACTGATAGCCTGGCCATTGGCCGGCGCCGGACTGCACCCGGTCTCGGCGGCGCGGATCGCAGGGCGGTCCTTGTCGGCTCTCGGGCTCGCAATCACGCTCATGGCGGCTTACCGGCTGGCGAGGCTGGGTGGCCTATCGCGTCGAACAGGGTGGTGGTCGGTCCTCTTGATCGCCGCCTCGCCGGCGCTCGCCGGCCAGCCGTTCGCCGTGCGGCCGGACATGCTCGGCGTGGCATTGCAGACGTCCGGAGTGCTGCTGGTGCTCTCGGCGGTGGAGGGCGGTCCTCGTGCGGGTTCGCGTGTTGTCTGGTGCTATGGGCTGTTCGGACTGGCGGCCTGCGTGAAGCAGCAGTTTCTCTTGGTGGCCATGGTGAGCACGGTCGTCCTGCTGGTCTCGTCGAGGCGGGGTCGGGTCCCGGTCGGTGCGATCGTGCGAGGACTGGCGGCGGGCCTGGGCATCCTGGCGTTCGAGTACGGTTCCGAGTGGGTCGTGACGGGTGGCCGGATCTGGGATGCGGCATTCGTGGCCGTCCAAGGCGTGGGGCGCGTCCATTCGGCGGACTGGCTGCACGTCGGGACGGTCTTCGCGGCGGTGCTAGGTAAGGAGGCCGGACTCGTCGCCTTGCTGGCCGCGGCCGGCCTGGCCACCGTCCAGGTCCGCTCGGTGCTCGCCCGATCGATCGTCGCGTCGGGGATTCTGGTCGTGGTGTCGATTGCCTTCCTCGCGATCACTCAGCTCGCCGACTCAGGGCCGAAAGTGACCGGGACCCTCGTGGCGGCCTCGCTCGCGGCCCTGGTCCTGGTGATCCCGGCCGGTATGTCGCTGTCGTGGCGATCGCAGGGCGAAAGGCGGCTCGACTACGTTCTTGCGCCTGTTGCGTCGCCGAGTTGATCGTCGTCGGCATCCTCTCGCGGGTCACGACGGGGGCCTGGATCAATTACGCGATCCAGGCCGTCGTCTTTGCGGCGGTCTTGACGGCCCGAGCCCTCTCGCGTGCCTTCGACGGCGCAACGAGCATCCGGCAGACGATCCCCACCGCAATGGCCGCGCTGGCCGTGCTGGGCTCGGCCCTGATGGACGTCAAGGAGGCCGCCAGTCGTCGCCGGGCCGATCATGCCGCCCTGGCCCGGATCTTCGACTATGCGAGACAGCCGCCATCGGCCTTCTACTTCGTCAACCGACCGGGCCTCAATCGCGTCCATGGCCGGCTCGACCTGGTCCATGATGACTGGCTCTATCCGGTCTTCGAGTCGCTGCGCCTGGCCGAGCCCCGCGCGCGATGGCTCCGTCCCATGCTCGCGGGCGGGCCGGTGCGGGTGGTGGTGGTCGATTCGGAGACCGCCCGGCTCGACGGGATCCCCGAGACCCTGCCCGCGCTCGGTTATCTTTCCGCCGTGCGGATCGGTCCGTTCCTCGTCTGGACGCGATGATCGTGCCCTCCCAAAGGACCCGACGATCCGAGTCGATTGGGCTACTGCGAGGGGCCTCCATGGAGCGATCGAATCGATGAGCAAACCGATGAGCGAGGCGCAATCGGCCGGTCCGCGGATCGGCGTCGGCGTGCCCGCGTGGTTCACGGCGGTACTTGCGGTGACGGCGGCGGCCACGGTCGGCTACTGGCTGGTCAAGGCCATGGGCGAGGCGGATACGGAGGCGCTCGAATCGCCGCTGATGCTCTCGGTCGCCCGCCAGTTGGTGGTTGGCCCGGGCGAGCTTTATGGCCCGTTCGGCAGCAGCAACCCCCTGGTCTTGATCCATGCACCGCTCTACTATCGCGCGGCGGGGCTGGCCGCCTGGCCGATGGCCCGCGCCGGGCTGCACCCGGTCACGGCGGCGCGGATCGCGGGGCGGTCGCTATCGGTCCTCGGCCTGATGGCGACGCTGGCCGCGGCCTACCGCCTGGCCCGGCTCGGCGGCGGTCCGCGACGGGTGGGGTGGTGGGCGGTGCTGTTGATCGCCGGCTCGCCGATGCTGGCCGGTCAGCCGTTCGCCGTGCGGCCGGACATGCTCGGCGTGGCGCTCCAGACGGCCGGGGTGCTGCTGGTCCTCTCGGCGATGGGGGGCGGGAACGGCACGGTCCGGCGGGTCGTCTGGGGTTACGCGATGTTCGGCCTGGCGGCCTGCGTGAAGCAACACCTGGTGGTGGGGGCCATCGTGAGCACGATCCTGCTGCTCGCGTGTACTCGAGGAGGTTCCGTTCGTCTCGGTTCGATCGTGCGCGGCCTGTCGGTCTGCATGGGGATCGTGGCGCTCGAGTACGGCGTCGAGTGGCTGGTCACCGGCGGTCGGATCTGGGAGGCGGCGTTCGTGACCGCGAGCGCCGTAGGACGCGTCCATCCCGGCGGCTCGGCCCATCTCATCATCGGTCTGCTCGGGCTCATGGACCGGGGCATCGGCCTGATCGTGCTGCTGCCCGCGGTCGGTCTGATCGCCGCCGGCTCCCAGCCCGGCGTCGGCCGGAAGGTCCTCCTCGCCGCGGGCCTCGGCCTGATCGTGCCGATCATCGTCTTGCTGGGACTTCATACCGTCTCCGGGAGCGTCGAGCTGGGCGTTGCCATCGCGTTCGCCGCGTGCATTCTCGCGGGCGTCGTCGGGCCGATCTGTGCGATGATCGAGAGGTCGGCGTTCCTGGGCAATCGCTTCGATTTCTACCTGTGGATCTATCTGGCGGCCGAGCTGGCCGCGTCTTGCCTCTTCTTCTACCTCAGCACGGGGAGCTGGTTGAACTATGCCATCCCGGCCGTCGTCTTCGCGGCCGTGCTCGCCGCCCGTGCGAGTTCGCGCGTCCTGGATGCCTTGCCTTCGGGCCGGATCTCGTGGGCGGCGGCCGTGGTCGTCCTGCCGGCGATAGCTTGCGGATATAATCACCTTTTCGAAACCGAGATGCAGGGGCGCGTCGAGCGCGAGGCCGCGCGGCGGATCTTCGCGCACCTGGATCGGCCCGCGTCGGCCTGCTTCTTCATCGATCGACCGGGTTTGAACCGGGCGGGCGGGCGGCTCGAGCTGGTCTACGACGACTGGCTCTACCCGGTCTTCGAGACGCTGCACCTGGCCGAGGATCGCTCGGGATGGCTGGCCCAGTCGCTCCGGTCGCGGTCGGTCCACGCCGTCGTGGCGACGACCGCCGCGAGTCGGATCGAGGGGACCGGCCTGGACCTGCGCAAGCTCGGCTTCCATCCCGACGTCAGCATAGGCCCGTTCTATGTCTGGACCCGATGATCGGCGGGCGGTCGGCCGCCCGCGCCGATTGTGCCGGTCGCCTCCCTTTCGGCCGGATTCGCCGGGTGTTACAATCGTCGGGACTCGATGAACGAATTCAAATAAGGACCGGAGGGGCTCGCCCCGCGGCCGGGGCGTCGGTCCGAAGGGGAGGTCATCCAGCCGTGGAACCCATGCATATCCGATTGCTCCGGCGAGGGATCGTCGGCCTCGTCGCGAGCCTGGTCCTGGCCTCCGCCGGTACGGCCCGGGCCCAGGTCACCGCGACCGAAGAAGAGCGATTGCAAATCCTGACCGATCCCGAGGCGGTCAAGAAGAAATTCGAGAAGGACCGCAACCGGCCCCCTTTCGAATTCTTCAAGTCGCAGGTCGCACCGTTCGACGTGCTCCCGTTCGTGAAGCCCAATCACTGGGCCACGCTCTCCCTGGAGACGCGGGCCAACGACGATGACTATGAGGGCTCCTTGCAGACCGACGCCGTGATGCTGCCCGGGATGCCCGTCCAGATGGTCTATCGCCGCGGGGCGAGGTTGCTCAAGGAGCAGCGACAGAGGCTGCCCCAGCAGGTGCTGCTGACCCGCATCCCCAAGGAATGGACGCTGGAATTGCTCCGCCCCGGCGCCTTGCGACCGGACGCGACCTGGCAGGCGAGCCTGTCGATCCTCGAGCCCCACCAGATGCTGGTCCTGGTCCTCAGCAAGGACGCGACCAACCGGTTCGCCCAGTGGAACTCGATGACCTCGATGATCCCCATGGGCGTGGAGCGGGATAACACCAGGGAGCTCGACAAGTTTCGTTATTATCGGATGGTCCTGCCCATGGAGTCGGACAAGCCGCGCTCTCCTCGCATCCGCTGGCCTGGACGACCATCAGTCACGTCATCTGGGACGGCCTTCCGCCGGACGTCCTCTCGGTCTCGCAGCAGGAAGCCATGCTGGACTGGCTGCACTGGGGCGGCCAGTTGATCTTCACCGGTGGCGCGGGACAGTCGTACGCCCTCTACAAGGACAGCTTCCTGGGGCCCTACCTCCCGGCCGAATCGACCGGGAAGACCGTCGCCTTGAAGGAGGAGGATCTGCGCCCGCTCTCGCAATCCTACCCGCCGCCCACATTGCAGCTCTCGACCGATCCGGAGAACTACCAGCAAGTCCCGCAGGTCGGCGCCGCGTTCGGGCGAATCTACCAGCCCGCTCAACCGATCATCCCGCCGCGCGACAAGCCGCTTTTTATCTCGGACCTCCGCGCGGGTCCGGATGCGTCGACCATCCCGCTGGGCGAGGCCAGCCCGCACCTGCTGGCGGTCGAGCGCCGGATCGGCCGAGGGCGGATCACCATGCTGACGCTCAACCCGGTCGAGTCGATCCTGTCGAACTGGCCGGGCCTCGACACCCTCGTCCGCCGAGTGATCCTCCGTCGGCCCGAGGAGTCGGTCATGGGATCGGCCAGCTTCGAGAACGGCAGCTATCAAGGCCCGAGGCGCAATCGGCTGGCGGGTGCCGATCTCACCTGGTATCGGATCACCAGTCGCGATGCTCGCCCGCAGGAGGATGCCGCGGGCCGGTTGCCCAAGGCTCGCCCACAGCCGGAGGTGAAGAAGGCCCAGGGCGGCGCCCCCGCCCCTGCCGGGCACCGAGGAGGAAGAGGCCCAGGGACCCCCAACGATCGGGGTGGCCGATTGGAACGACCAGTCGCGGTTCCCGACCCTCAGTCGCGACCTGCTCGAGGAGGCCTCCGGCATCACCATCCCCAGCTCGGATTTCGTGCTGAAGGTGATCCTCGCCTACCTGATCTCCGTCGTCCCCTTGAACTGGCTGATCTGCCGGTTCGTGCTCAAGCGGCGCGAGTGGGCGTGGGTGGTCGTCCCGTTGGTCGCGCTGGGCTTCGCCATCGGTGTGCAGCGGGTCGCCGCCTACGATGTCGGCTTCGACTCGGCATCCGACGAGATCGACGTGCTGGAAATCCACGGCGAGTACCCCCGGGCCCACCTCAGCCGATTCGCGTCGCTCTACACCAACGGCCGCGGGAACTACACGATCTCCTATCCGAACAATAGCACGGCGCTGGCTCTCCCGCTGGACAACGGCCGCTCGATCCGCGGCGAGGACGTGACGACCTCCTACTGGCAATCGACGCCGGTCCCGGAGCTGATCGGACTGGCCGTGCAACCTCGGAGCATGTCGCTGTTCCGCGCCGAGGAGATGGCCACGCTGGCCGGCTCGATTCGCATGGACGTGGACGGTACGAGCCGACGGATCGTCAACCTGAGCGGCCTCGAGCTGCGCGACGCGATCCTCATCGACTTCACCGGCGAGGGGCAACGGAAGGAGAGTTACCTGGGTCATCTCGCCGCCGGAGCGTCCGTGGAGATCGGCGGGACGCCCGCGACGCCGCCTCCGTCTCGGGTCGAGGCCGGACCGGGGCCGGATCCGAACTCGATCCTCCAGGCGTTGCGGACGACCTGGGAGCGTCGCGACGAGAATTCGGGCGAGATCCGGTTGGTGGCCTGGGTCCCGAAGGCGATGGACGGGCAGGTGATCGATCCGCCGGTGGACCGCCAGCGCGGGTTCACGGCCGTGCTCGTCCACGTCCGGTACGGGCCCCCGCCCAATCCCGACGGCAAGAACTACAATATCCTGACGCTGGGACCCGAGAAGGGATTTGCGGCCGATCCGAGACGCAATGCCGAGGTGGTCGCTCCGACGAACTTCACCGGTCGGTCCCGACGACAGCCGACGAAGACGAAGGTCGCGCCGGCGCCCAGGACCAAGGACTCGGACTAGTGCGTGTTATGACGTCCCGCTTCTCTAGCCGGCCTCTGTCAGGCCGGTGAGGGCATACCCGGGGGCACAGACCCCGGCCGCAGCCGAAAAATGCCGAGCGATACGCGCTAACGGTTCATAACACGCTCTGATGATCGAGCTTCCCACCTCGATCACGGATCGCACCGCGACGAGACGAGAGGAAGCGCAAATGGAGACGAACGAGCCATGATCGAGGTGATCCACTTCACGAAGAATTACGGCGATTTCATCGCCGTGGACGACCTGAGCTTCACCATCGGTCAGGGTGAGATCTTCGGCTTCATCGGGCCCAACGGTGCTGGCAAGAGCACCACGATCCGATTCCTGGCCACGCTGCTCCGGCCGACGCACGGCGAGGGTCGGGTCGCGGGCCACTCGGTGACCGCCGATCCCATGGCGGTCCGCCGGGTCATCGGCTTCATGCCCGACGACTTCGGCGTCTACGACGGCATGAAGGTCTGGGAGTTCCTCGACTTCTTCGCCGTCGCCTACGAGATCCCGCGTTCCTACCGCAAGAAGATCATCGGCGAGGTGCTCGACCTGCTCGACCTGACCCACAAGCGGGACGATTACGTCAACGGGCTCTCCAAGGGGATGAAGCAGCGGCTCTGCCTGGCCAAGACGCTGGTCCACGATCCTCCCGTGCTGATCCTGGACGAGCCCGCGTCGGGCCTGGATCCCCGCGCCCGACTCGAGATGAAGGCGCTGCTCAACGAACTGCGGCGGATGGGCAAGACGATCCTGATCTCCAGCCATATCCTCTCTGAGCTGGCCGACTTCTGCACATCGATCGGGATCATCGAGCGGGGCAAAATGCTGGCCGCGGGCAGCATCCGCGATATCCAGCAGCAGATCCGATCGCACCGGGTCCTCAAGGTCCGGGTCCTCGACGAATCCACCGACAAGGCGGCCGAGCTCCTCAGACAGGACTCCTCGATCCGACTGGTCGAGACCTACGATCACACGCTCAGCGCCGAGTTCGAAGGGCAGGACCCGGACATGGCCCGGGTGCTCGATCGACTCATCCAGTCGGGGATCGTCGTCCAGTCGTTCGCCGAGGAGCCGCTCTCGCTCGAGGATGTGTTCATGATGATCACCAAGGGGATTGTGAGCTGATCCGTAGGGTGGGTGAATCCCGCCGAGTGGCATCGCCGGTTCCCAGTGGGTTTCACCCACCCTACGCGTTGACGAGAGACCGATCATGTTATTCCGCGACAATCCCGTGCTGACCCGCGAGCTGCTGGTGACCCTGCGGTCGCCGCGCGCGTTCATCCTCCAGATGCTCTACGTCTGCGCCCTGGGGGCCCTGGTGTATTTCTACTGGCCGACGGGAGAGCAGGGGGGGCATCAGGTCAGCCCGGGCGTGGCGAGGCGGCTCTTCGACATCTTCTTCCTCGGCCAGTTTTTCCTGGTGGCGCTGATGGCGCCGACGTTCGCCGCCGGGAGCATCACCGGAGAGAAGGAGCGGAAGACCTACGAGCTGCTCCTGGCCAGCCCGCTCCGCCCGGGGACGATCCTCGTCGGCAAGCTGCTCAGCTCGCTGAGCTACCTGGTGATCCTGATCGTATCCAGCCTCCCGCTGATGATCCTTTGCTACCTGCTTGGCGGCCTGCTGCTCTCGGAGATCACCCGCAGCTACCTGGTCTTGATCCTGGCCGCGGGGACGTTCGGGCTGCTGAGCATCGCCTGCTCGAGCTTCTTCCGCCGCACGAGCTCGGCGCTGGTCGTCAGTTACCTGGTGATCCTCCCCCTCGCGGTCGCCTGCGTGGTGCTGACGCGCACCGAGAATGTCATGGCGCGCGATTTCGTCTCGATCGCCGTGCTGCCGCCCTGGTGCATGGCGACCTGGACCGTGCTGGGGATCCTGATCAATACGCGCCTCCTCAGGCCGCCCGACGTCGGCAGCGAGGGCAAGGACGTGATCGACGAGGAGGAGGAGATGAAGTACGCGATCGGGGTGGTCATCGATCGCGACCTGTTCCCCGACAAGCTCTTCGCCCCGGCGAAGCGGCACGACTTGATGCCCGACGGGACCAATCCCGTCCTGGACAAGGAGCTGAGGAGCGAGATCTTCAGCCAGGGCACGTTGATGCTGCGGGTGGTGATCCAGGTGAGCATGCTCCTGTCGATCCCCCTGATGGCGGGCTTGCTGTTCCTCCGCTCGGACCTGGCGGCCTATTACGTCGCCTACGTGCTGACGTTCAACCTGCTGGTCGGGCCCGTGTTCTCGTCCGGGAGCATCACGCAGGAGCGGGAGCGTCAGACCTTGAGCTTGCTGCTGACGACCTTGCTCACACCCGGCCGGATCGTGGCGGCCAAACTGATGGCGGCCCTGCGGGTCTCCACGGTCCTCACGTTCCTCCTCACGGAGCAGATCTTGCTGGCCTACGTGCTGCTCCCGGAGCTGCGCGAACTTCTGGACGCTGATCGTCTACTTCCTGATCATCGCCACCACGTGCCTGGCGACCTCGACGATCGGCCTGCTCTGCTCGTCGCTGGCCCGGAGGACCTCCGTGGCCATGGTCCTGACTTATCTGTCCCTGCTGCTCCTGTTCGTGGTGCCGATGGGGCTGAGTTGGTATCTCCAGGGGATCTCCTCGGTCACGAAATCGCAACTGGCCGCCCTGTCGGTTACCAGTCCGTTCTCGGCGGCGCTCAGCGTCCCGATGCACGCGACCCGCAACGAAGCCTGGCTGACCGGACCGGTGCCGGCGCAGGAGTCGGCCCTGGTCCCGATCGCACCGGGCATCGCATGGCCGGTCTGGGCGATCTTCCTGACCATCTACCCGCCGATCTGCCTGTTCTTGTTCTTCTTGACCTACCTGGCCTTCCGGTGGCGATGGTGGCGGTCGGGCGGACTCGGCTAGGAATCGATGGGCTTCCGCTCGCGAGGGGTTTCGGGCAGGGTGCCGCTATCGAGATACCACATGTTGTCGGGCCCGCGGACCATGGAGATCTTGGCGGGAAAGGTGCCGATCGGCCCGGCCTGCCGCTGGCCGCGGATCGAGACCTTGAGCGTGAACTGGACTTCGACCCGCGTCTGGCCAGAGCTCTTCTCGCCGCGATAATTCTCGACCTCGAAGACCAGGGGAGTCATCGCCCCGGCCTGGCTTCCCTTGAGCTTCCGCAGCCGCTCGGTCCAGTAGGCCTTGAACCCCTCGAACGAGCCGAAGGAGGGCGAGGTCCGGCCTCTCTTGCCGAGCAATAACCACATCCTTCGGTAATGAGGCAGGTGATGCGACAGGCGCCATAGTAATCGCGCACGGCCTGCTCCGGGGTCATGCGGATGGGACGTTCCAGCGTGATCAGGATCGGATAGCTGATGAGGAAGGCCCCGGCTCCGCCGATGAGCAGGGCCAGGAAGGTCAAGCCATAGGGCAAGATCCCGATCGCGAAGAAGAGGAAAACGGCCAGTCCGATCAACCAGGCGGCGAGCAGGAGCAATGTCGGCCCCCATTCGCCCTGGCGGGACCAGACCTCCTCGACGAGGTCCCTCGGGTCTTCGCGGGTCGGCTCGGCGACCGGTCGGGGTGCCGCGACGCGCGGTCGATCGGCCGGCTTCGGCCGGGCGGGGATCGGGGCGGGAGCCGACCCCGTCGGCTCGGGCTCGGATGTCAGGGGCGGGGCCAGGTCGAACACCTCGCCGCTTTCGCCGACGTGAGCGGGATCGACTGCGGGCTTCGACGGCTTCTTGACGGGATCGTCCCGGAACAGGAGGTCGGCGGCCGCGATCTCCGGCTCGCGATCCTTCCCCGCCCCGTCGCTGGGATCGTTCTCTGCCATAGGAATCCTCCGATCGCGCCATTCCTCGAAATTGGGGAGCACTGCGCCGTGCGATTGTATCGTCCGCCGGCCTCCGAATCGACTCTCGGGTGTGTCATGAACTCTCCGTCTTCTGTAGTTGGCCTCTGTGAGGCCGGGAGGGCGTCCCCGGAGTCAAAGACCCCGGCTACAGGCGAAGATGCCGAGAAATTCGGGCTAACAATTCCGAACACGTTCCAGGCCGCTGTTCAGCCGAGGAAGCCGCCGTCAACCTCGAGCACATGTCCGGTGATGTACCCGGCCAGGGGCGAACAGAGGAAGAGGACCGCCTCGGCCACATCCCGGGGACGTCCCAGCCGTTGCAAGGCGATCGACGCGGCGAGCTGGCCGCGCGCGGCCTCGGACACCCGGGCGACCATGGGCGTGTCGATGACCCCCGGCGCGACCGCATTGACGCGGATCGATCGTTTGGCGCATTCGCGTGCCAACACGCGCGTCAGCGCCTGGACGCCCGCCTTCGCCGCCGCGTAGTTCGACTGGCCGTGGAAGCCCATCTTGGCCGCCAGGCTGCCTACCGAGACGATCGAGCCCCCGTCGCGGAGGATCGCCAGGCCGAACTTGCAGCAGTAGAACACGCCGCTCAGGTTGACGTCGATGACGGCCCGCCATTCGTCGACGGTCATCTTGCCGATCGATCGGTCGCGGAGGATGCCCGCATTGTTCACGAGGATATCCAGACCGCCCCACTCGCGGCCGATCTCCTGCATCATCGACTCGACGGCGGCCGGGTCGCTGACGTCGGCCGCGCGGACCATGCGCACTGTCGGCGCGTCGCGAGAGGAGCTCGTCCCGAAGGGCGTCGGCATCGCGGGCAACATTGCCGCCGGAGATATCCGGGTGATTGAGGATCACCCGCGCCGGCCTCGTGGAGTACGCGGGCCGTCTCGGCACCGATCCCCTGCGAGGAGCCCGTCACCAGGGCCGTGCGTCCGGACAGATCGATGGCAATACTCATCGGGGCGGGCTCCTTCGACCGGACTGCCTCGCTTCGCGCGATCGATTAATCGAAGACGAATCCATCCTCGGTGATCCGGTAGGGGAGGATCTCCTCGCCGCAGGCGCTGCCGCGATGCTTGGTGACGGCCAGCGCCGGCCGAGCTTGCCGTTATGCCGGGTCCGCCCCATGAGGATGATCGTGTTGGCGTTGGTGAAGATGTCGCCCTGGCTGATCGGCTGGACCAGCAGATCCTCGAGCATGACATGGGGCGTCGTGTAGAGGTAGAGGCAGCCGATGGTCGACTGGTCGTAGCGGTGGGCCAGCACCTCTTTCTCGAACGCCCGGTACTTCTCGCGGAGCCACTCTCGCGCGGCCCATTCGTCCTCCTTGCGGAGGACGTGATGATAGATGTACTCGAAGAACTCGAACTGGATCGATTCGCTGAACCGGTCGGTCGGCTCCAGCCCGTCGAAGACGACCCGCCGGCATCCCCTCGCGAAATGCTGGTAGAAGTAGCCGACGGCACATCGGAAGGTCCGTGCCAGGTCGCTCTTCCATTCGTGCCACTGGTCGGCCTCGAGGTCGCCCCGCGTGACGCGACGGCCGCCGCGGTCGATCGGGTGGAAGTAATCGCCGATCGGTCGCGCGAAATCCCAGGCGTGGTCGAAGTCCGGCGACGCCGTCAGCGGGAACGCATTCAGGTCCCAGTTGAAGAGCCGCGAGGCGTACTCGGCGTGGTTCTGCGAATCGCCGCGGGCGGTCAGGTCGCAAAGGATCCCCCGACGGCCTTCTCCGGCCAGGCCGACGTTCGCCCATCGCAGTCCGACCTGGGTCTTGCCGACGCCCGTCGCCCCGGCCACCACGGTGAGCGTGCCCGGCAGCAGCCCTCCACCCAGCGCCCTGTCCAGTTCTTCCATCCCGAACGCATGACGAGCAATCGACATTCGTCTCTCACGTAAATAGGCCACGGTCCGACACCAGATCTCCATTCGGACCGGATCGATACCATTCTGGTTCGGTGACTCCAGGGCCGACAAGGGCTCCTGACGCCAGTTTCGCAGTCCGGATGAAGTTACCTCATCGGGAATGCCGAATTATGCCAAAGAATCCGCACGATCCGGCGATCTGGCGGGCTCATCGCCAACCGACGCCCGCCCGATCGGGCGGGAGGCGAGAGGTTCGAGATGTAAGCTCATGGGAAGTCGGTGGTTACAAATCGTGGCCGGTCCGTTCGGCTTTGCGACTCAGAACAGGTCCGGGCGGTCGTCCGGCTTCGTCGTGCCAGCTCGAAGGTACGACCGAATCGACCGAGGAAGGTCGTCCGTGAAAACTCGAAACGCGATCAATCACGTCGGGTCGTTGGCGGTTTACGGCCGCCCAGAGCACACTCTGAGCAGGGTGTTCGTGGGCCTGCTCCTCGCCTATGCGTTGGGAGCGGGCCGGCCGGTCGGGGCACAGGCGGTCGGATCGGACTCGGGCTCGCCAGCCCTGGTGGATCTCGATCGGCTCCCCGTCGTCACGAGGATTCCGGCACCCGTCGTCCGGGCGGGAGCCTCGTCGGCCCGGCAAGCCCAGCCGCCCGCCAACGCCTTGCCGGCTCAACCGGACCCGCCGTTGCCGTCGCCCATCACGGTCGAGCCGATCCCGCGCGTGATACCGGTCGGACCGCCGCCGGGCGCGTCGGGTTCCTCGGCGCGAGCCGCACGTCCCCGGCTCATCCGGTTCCCTCGCGATACCACGGGGCTGGCACCCGAGCGACCGCCGGGGCCGCCGATCCGGCGGTCGAATGAGGATGTCGCCCGCGATCTGACCAACATGGTCCAGGTCATCAACGAGCCCGAGGCCGAGCTCAGCGTGGCCGAGGGCCAGTTCCGGACCATCCAGACCCGTCGCGACCTGACGAGGGTCCTCATCGCCGACCCGACGATCGCCGATGTCGAGCCGCTCAACGACCAGCCCGGCTCGCATCTCCTGAATATCCAGGGGAAGCGGTCCGGCACGACCAGCTTGACCCTGTGGGACCAGACCGACCGGCCGGTCTCGTTCCTGGTGCGGGTCACGATCGACACGAGAGAGCTCGAGTCGCGGATCCGCCAGTCATTCCCGGGCTCCTACGTGAAGGTCCACCAGGTGGGACCGCAGATCATCCTCGACGGCCAGGTCTCCGACTCCAAGACGATGGCGGACGTGCTCCAGGTCGTCTCGATGGCCGTCTCGGGCAGTAATTACTTCCGGGGCGGCGGCGGCGGGGGCGGCGGCGGTGGGGGGATGGGCGGCGGTGGCGGCGGGATGGGCGGCGGTGGCGGCGGGATGGGCGGCGGTGGTGGCGGGATGGTGGGCAGCGGCGGTGGTGGGATGACCGGCGGTACGTCGGGCATGATCATCGTCAATCGAGTGACGGTCCCCGGCCCACGCCAGGTCCTGCTCCACGTGAAGATCGCCGAGATCAATCGCAGCGCGACCCGCGATATCGGTGTGAGCTGGCTGTATTCGCGGGGCAAGTCGCTCATCGGTTCGGCGGCCGGCAACAACGCGACCTTCGCGACGACGGCCACCGGGAGCATCAGCCAGGCCCTCGGCGTGCGGGGGAACCCGGGCGTCCTCGCGGGGAGTGCGGGCGGGACCAGCACGGTCACGCCTTCGGGCAGCTCGCCGCTCTTCGGCGTCTTCGATGCGGGCCATTTCTCGCTGTTCATCGACGCCCTGCGATCGAACAGCCTGGCCAAGGTCCTCGCCGAGCCGAACCTGATGGCCCTGGACGGCCAGCCCGCCCGCTTCCTGGTCGGTGGCCTGTTCCCGTTCCCGGTCCCGCAGAGCTCGTCCATCCCCGGCGGCACCGCGGTCGTGACGGTCCAGTTCCAGCGGTTCGGCACGATCCTCACGTTCCTCCCCCAGATCCTCCCCAACGACGTGATCCGCCTCGACGTCGAGCCGGTAATCAGCGAGCTCAACTTCGCGCAATCCACGACGGTCAACGGCGGCGTCGTCCCGTCGATCACCGAGCGGAGTGCCCGTACGGTCGTCGAGCTGCGCGAAGGCCAGACCCTGGCGATCGCCGGCCTGTTGCAGCAGACGACCAATAACACCACGGTCCGCATCCCGGGCCTCGGCGACCTGCCGCTGGTCGGCCCCTGGTTCAGCGCCAACACGGCGCAGGCGGTCGAGACCGAGACGATCGTCCTGGTCACGCCCCAGCTCGTCTCGCCCCTCGATTCGAAGGAGATCACCGAGGCGCCCGGCGACCGCGTCTTCCAGCCCAACGACATCGAGTTCTACTTCCTCGGCCGCATCGAGGGCAAGCTGGGCCGCCAGTTCCGCGACACCATGGCCGAGCAAGACCCGCTCAACCTCATGAAGCACTTCCAGAGCGAAGAACAGTGGGTCGTCGGCCCGCACGGGCACGCCGACTGATCATTCGGGACCGAGTCGAGTTCGCAAGGGGAGGCCAGCATGAACAATCGAGGCGACCGGATTGGGGCTTGTTCATTAGCCGTGATCGTAATGGCGATTGCCGCTCAGGAAGCGTCGGCCCAGCCGCCGGCCCCGCCGGGCGGCCCGACCTCGCCGGCGGTCTGCACCCGGAAAGGCCGGCTGCACCGGATGTTCCACCATACGGCCCACGCCCTGGAGAGCACCGTCGTCGGCTATCCCGATGCCTTCGTCGAGCCGCCGCTGGGCTATTACATCAACCGGCAGTTCGGGGTGCAGGTCGCCAAGGCGGACCCGCATCGGTTCACGCTCTACCACACCGACTTCCTGCCCGGCACGGACCAGTTCTCGCCGAACGGCGCGTCACGGTTCAACCTGATGTTCGAGCGGCTGCCCCAATGGTCCGGCCCGATCCTTGTGCAGTGGTCGCCCGATGAGCCGGAACTGGCCCAGGCGCGTCGGCAGGCGGTCGTCGAGACCCTGGCCTCGGCGGGCGTGCCCGGGACGCCCGAGCGCGTGATCATCGGCCCGTCGCCGTACCCGGGAGGCCGGGGCGTCGAGGCGGTCACCCAGGCGGCGAATACGATCCTCCGCAACGAGGCCGCGTCGTCGCGATTCCCGCTGCCGCCGATCGAATCGGCATCCATGGGAGTGCGCTGAGATGACGATCGCGAGACCAGCACGGCGGATGTGGGCGAGCCTGGTGATGCTCGCCGGCCTGACGACGGGCTGCGCGACGGCGTCCCGTCAGCCGACGGCGACGCCGGTCCCGGCCCAGTCTCAGGCGCCCGCGACGGCCCCCCAGGACGCCCCGGCGACCGCCTCGGTGGACCTGAGCCGGACCTCGGGCGAGGACACGGCGTTCCACCCGACGGCCAGCGACCGGCAGCGATACCAGGTGCACCTGGACTTCGGCAAGGTCTTCGAGAACCAGGGCAACTTCGACCGGGCGATCCAGGAGTATCAGGACGCCTTGACGGCCGCCGAGACGAAGAAGCATCGCGGCTTCAAGGCGGCCGATCAAGCCCTGGCACATCGACGGATGGCCGCCGTGTTCGACCGGATCGGGCGATTCTCCCAGGCCGAGGAGCACTACGGCAAGGCATTGAAGCTCAGCCCCAGGGACGCGAGGATCTGGAACGATCGCGGCTATAGCTATTATCTCCAGGGGCGCTGGGACGACGCCGAGAAGGCGCTCAAGACGGCCTTGAAGCTCGCCCCGGACGACGCGAGGGTCCGCACCAACCTGGGCCTGACCCTCGCCGCGGCGGGACGCTCGCAGGAGGCGCTCCCGCTCCTGAGCCGATCGGAGGGCGACGCCGTCGGCCATGCGAACCTCGGCTACCTGCTGGCCTCGACCGGCCAGTTCGAGCCGGCGCGGCTCGAATATGAGAAGGCCCTGGCGATGCGGCCGGACCTGACCCTGGCCCGTCGGGCGCTGGTGCAGCTCGACCGCCAGCAACGCGGCCTGGCAGAGGCCAGCAAGCAGACGCTGATGGCCCAGGCCCGCCCTCGATCGGTCGATGACGGAGTGAAGACCGCCTCGACGTCCTCGGCCGACGACTCGAGCCTGCCCCCGTTCCCGGGCACCCAGCCGCTACCTTCCCCGAAGCTGCCCAGCCGGACGTTACCATGAGAGATGCTTGGAGCATGTGGCGGCATGAGACTCGAAGGAGCCCTGTGATCGCGGCAGAGTGGCAGCTATACTGGAAGAGGAGGCCATATCCGTCATCTTACGGCCCAGATAAGGAGAGAGGTGGATTCATGGACCTGACGGCCGTTCTGCAGGAAGTTGACTCCTGGCCGGTCGATGATCGGATCCGGCTGGTGCAAGAGGTCTGGGATCGGCTCGAGGATCAGGACTCGGATCCGGAACTCACCGAATCGCAGGCGGCTGAGATCGATCGTCGTCTCGCAGCTTACGCGGCCTCACCTGGGGATGTCGTGCCTTGGGAGGTCGTCAAGGCCGAAGCCCTGGCTCGAGCCCGACGATGAGCCTCCCCCTGGTCTTGATGCCCGAGGCCCGCGCCGAGTTCGACCAGGCATTCGACTGGTACGAGAGCAAGAAGGCTGGGCTTGGGCTCGACTTCGTGGACCGCGTGCAACATGTCTTCGATCGGATCTCCGCTTCCCCGGAGATGTATGCGACGGTTCGCCAGGACGTGCGGAAGGCTCGTGTGGCGCAGTTCCCTTATTCCGTCTATTACCGGATCGAACAGGCAGAGATCCTTGTGGTGTCCGTCTTTCACGGCAAGCGCGAACCTCGGATCTGGCAATCCAGAGTTCCATAGGGTGCTCTGCGAGAACCGAATTGGGCCGGCGCGGAGGATCGGTGCTCGCAGAGCACCCTACTCTCGCCCGTTCGGCGCCACGATCACCTCATAGAATCGCGGCCGTCGGTCGGCGATCCGGTTGATCTCGTGCCGTCCCGGGACCCGGACCAGGTGCTTGCGACGCGCTCGGGCCGGCTCGATCTCGGCCGTGAGAATCTGCTCCCCAACGGCGCCCGCCCGGGCGAGCACCTTGCCGCCGGGATCGACGATCGAGCTCGCGCCGATGAAGCGGAACCCGCTCTCCTCGCCCACGCGGTTCACCGCCATGACGTAGACGGTGTTCTCCATCGCCCGGGTCGGGATCATGTGTTCTGCGGCGCATTCCGAGTGCGTCGGCCAGTTGGTGGGCAGCACGAGTAGGTCGGCACCGAGCAGGGCCAGGACGCGGGCCGACTCGGGGAAGCCGCCGTCGTAGCAGATATGCATCCCCACCCGGATGCCCCCCGCGTCGAGGACGGCGAAGTCCCGGTCGCCGGGATCGACGAACATGTCGATGCCCAGGTAGGGTAGATGCACCTTCCGATACGATCCGACCACGCCCCCGGGACCCGTCATGACGCAGGCGTTGAAGAGTCGCGGGCCGTCGCGTTCCAGCAGGCCGAAGACGCAGTAGCACCCGTGCCGCTCGCAGGCCGAGACGACCCGACGCACCTCCTCGCCGTCGATCGGGACGGCATGGGCCATGCCCTCGTCACGGCTGGCAAACCCGTAGCCCGACAGGGCGCATTCCGGGAAGACGACCAGGTGAGCCCCGGCCCCGGCGGCCTCGTCCAGCCGGCCCAGGATGCGGTCGAGGTTCTCGCCGAGCCGGCCCAGCTTCGGCTCCATCTGCACGGCGGCGACGCGGTAAGACGGCTCGGAGGTCGTGGTCGGCATGGCGGTCGGTCTCGGCTCCGGGACGGCTTGGGAATTCGGACGGATCCCCGGAAGGGGAACGGAGGCGGCAGGCCCATGGAGACTCTATGGAACTCCATGGGCGTACGCCGGATCATCGCGATCAGCCGAGCTTGACGGTGACGGTCTTGAGCTCGGTGTAGTGCTCGATGGCGGCCTCGCCGTTCTCGCGGCCCTGGCCGGACATCTTGAAGCCGCCGAAGGGGGTGTTGCTATCCACGACGTGGTAGCAGTTGACCCAGACGGTGCCCGCCTTGACCTTCTTGGCGTAGGTGTGGGCCTTGTCGATGTCCTTGGTCCAGATGGCGGCGGCGAGGCCGTACTGGGTCTTGTTGGCCCGCTCGATGACCTCGTCAACGCCCGAGAACGGTAGCACGCTGACGACCGGGCCGAAGATCTCGTCGCGGGCGATATCCATGTCGTCCTTGACGTCGTCGAAGATGGTAGGCTGGACGAAGAAGCCCTTGTCGCCGACCCGCTCGCCGCCGGTCAGCAGCTTGGCTCCCTGCTTCTCGCCGAGCTCGACGTAGTGGAGGATCTTGTCGAGCTGCTCCTGCGAGACCTGGGGGCCCTGCTCGGTCTTGGGGTTGAGCGGGTCGCCGACGACGCGGCCCTTGGCCTTCTCGGCGAGCCGTTCGACGAACTCGTCCTTGATCTTGGACTCGACGAACAGCCGGCTGCCGGCGGTGCAGCACTGGCCGCCGTGGAAGTAGATCGCGTGGAAGGCGCCGGCGACGGCCGCGTCGAGGTCGGCGTCGGCGAAGATGACGTTGGGGCTCTTGCCGCCCAGCTCGAAGGTGGTCCGCTTGAGCGTGTCGGCGGCGGCCTTCTGGATGATCTTGGCCGTATCGACGTGGCCGGTGAAGGCGATCTTGTCGACGTCCGGGTGGGCGACGATCGCCGCGCCGGTGGTCTCGCCCAGGCCGTTGAGCACGTTGATCACGCCGGCCGGGAAGCCGGCCACCTGGGCCAGCTCGGCGACGCGGAGGGCCGTCAGCGGCGTCTGCTCGGCCGGCTTGAGGACGATCGCGTTGCCGCAGGCCAGGGCCGGGCCCCACTTCCACGCCATCATCAGAAGGGGGAAGTTCCAGGGGATGATCTGGCCGACCACGCCCACGGGCTGCCTCAAGGTGTACGACAGGAAGTTGCCGCGCACGGGGATAGTCCGGCCTTCGATCTTGTCGGCCCAGCCCGCATAGTACCGCAGCGTGTTGCAGACGCCTTCCATGTCTCCCTTCGAGTCGGTGATCGTCTTGCCGCAGTTGAGCGATTCGAGCGAGGCCAGCTCGGAGGCGTTCTGCTCGACGAGGTCGGCCAGCTTGAAGAGGAGCTTGCCGCGATCGGCGGCGTCCATCGTGCTCCAGGGGCCGGATTCCAGCGCCTTGCGGGCGGCCTTCACCGCCTTGTCCACGTCGCCCGGGCCGGCCGCCGCGACCTTGGCGATCACCTCGCCGGTCGCCGGGTTGTACGTCTCGAACTCGCCGCCATCGGTCGGGTCCACCCACTCGTTGTTGATGAACAGCTTGGTCAACTGGACCTTGGGCTTGGACGTCGGGGCCTTCGCCGTCGTTGTGGCCATCGAGGGTCGCTCCTGGATATTTGCTTAATGGGGCTCGGGAGCCCGGAGAGTGATAGACGAATGGTCGTGCCCAGGGTGGGCGATGTCAACCCCCGGGGGGCCGGAGTCGTCCACTCGGGAGGTCAATCGAACGTGCAATAGCCGATCGCGACCTTGGCCCCGGGCAGGGCTTGACGGAGCTGCTGGCCAATGGACTTGAAGGGAGCGCCGCCGTTGATCTCGAGATCCTTGAGTTTCGTCAGCCCCTTGAGATGGCCTAGTCCGTCGCCGTTGATGTGGGGGGTGTCCCCGAGGTTCAGGTAGCGCAAATCGGTCAGGCTTTCCAGGTGGACCATGGCGGCGTCATCGATCAAGGACCGGTTCAGATTGAGGATCTCCAGACGACTCATCTCCTTCAAATGAACGAGCCCGGCGCCGTGGATCGCGGTCTCCGAGAGGATCAGCCGCTTGAGACGGGTCAACGGCTTCAGGTGGACCAGCCCCGCGTCGGTGATGGCAGTCGCGGTGAGGCACAGGTGTTCGAGGTGGCGCAAGCCCTCCAGATGGACGAGGCCCGTGTCGGTGACGGCGGGCTCGCCGGGCGCGGGGGCCGGAGCCGGGTCCTCCCTGCGAAACCCCTCGGCGGGCTGAGATCGAGGTACTCGAGACGTCCGAGCCGGCCGATCGGCCCCAGGACCTCATCGGAAGCCGGGTTGTACATGATGACGGCGACGACGTGGCCGAAGAAATCGATGCCCATGCGATCGATGAGCCACTTCGGCCAGATCGGCGAGCCGTCGTACCGGGTATTGCCCTCGTCCCATTGCCAGTCATACCAGACGCCGCCGAGCCGATCGCTCCCCGGTCGAGCTGCTGCTGGGTTGCTGTCGTCCCATTGCCAGTCATACCAGACGCCGCCCCCGGCGTCGCGGATCGCAGCCACGGCCTCCCGCTGGATGCGGGCCTCACGGACGATCCACCACATCCCGCAACCGGCCGCCAGGACCAGCAGCATCAGCCATCGCAGGCTGATCCTTAGGTGACGCCACCAGGGGCGCGAGGGGGAATTGCTTGGCTCGGTCATGACGCCTCCCTTCCCGATGCGATCGGGGGTCTCACCATCGATCGATGGTCGGTCGTCGCCAGGCCGAAGTCAATCCTGATCCGGGGACGGGCCGCTTGCTTGGCGATCGGTCGCGACCCAGAATGGTCGCCATGACCGCGATCTTTCGACCGAACCGGCCCCACCCCTCCGAGGATTGAACTCCATGTGGTCCCGCCCCGTCGGTGTCCTCGCAATCGGCCTCACGATGATGACCGTCTCCGGCCAAGTCGAGGCCGGCGAGCCTCGGATCGAGCGCATCTTCGGCCCCGAGGTTCCGACGGGCCCGTACAAGCATCCGGCGTGCATGACCGAGCTGGCCAACGGCGACCTCTACCTCGTGTATTACGGCGGCAAGGGCGAATACGCCGTCGATACGGCGGTGTTCGGCTCGCGATTGAAGAAGGGGACCGCGCAATGGACGCCTCCGGTGGCCATCGCGCACGACCCATTCCGATCGGTCGGCAACGGGGTGATCTGGGAGGCCCCCGATGGATTCGTCTGGCTTTTCTACGTGGTCCGGTATGGCGAGACCTGGTCTACCTCGCGGATCCAATTCAAGGTCTCGCGCGACCGGGCCGAGACGTGGTCCGACGCGTCGGTGCTCTCGCAGGACGAAGGTGACATGGTCCGGGGCCGGCCGATCGTGCTCCAGGACGGCGATTACCTGCTACCGATCTATCACGAGACCGGCAACGACCCGGAGCTGGTCGGCCCGGATAGCACCTCGCTGTTCATGAAATTCAGCTCGTCGAAACGCACGTGGACCAAGGCCGGCGCCATCCGGTCGCCCCGAGGGAATATCCAGCCGGCCGCGGCGCAGCTCGACGACGGCCGCCTGGTCGCCTACTGCCGCCGCGGCGGCGACTACGACCCGAAGACCGTCGGCCACATCGTCCGCGCCGAGTCGAGCGACGGCGGCCGGACCTGGAGCGAGGGCAAGGACTCCCCGTTTCCCAACCCGAACGCCGCCGTGGATCTGATCAAGCTACGCAGCGGCCGGCTGCTGCTGATCTTCAACGACAGCATGAATCGACGGACGCCGCTGACTGTGGCCCTCTCGTCCGACCAGGACCGGACCTGGCCGATTCGCCGGAACATCGTCGAGGGCAACAATGACTTCGGCTACCCCACCGTCTTCCAGGCCCGCGACGGCCTCATCCACCTCGTGTTCACGTCCGACCGGCGGAGCGTCGTCAACCACGCTGTCTTCGATGAGGAGTGGGTTCTGCATGGATCGACAAGGGCGACAAGTCCGTAAGCTCGTTCTAGTCTGGACTTGGTTTCTGTGGAACAGGAGGGCGGCATCGATGATGGTGAACTGGCCGGATTGGTGGTCCTGGGATCTCGAATTCACTTCTCACTTGCTCAAGCGGATGGTCGATCGCGGATTCAACGAGGTTGACCTGAGAATCATGCTGGAAGTCGCCACGGGCTTTTACGACAATCATGAGGAAGGGCGTTTTGTCGTGGAGACGACTCACAATGAGCGTCGGTGGGCCGTGATCGTCGAGCCATCGCCTGTGGATGAAGTATTGATCGTGGTGACCGCATATCCCATGGACTGAAAAAATGAGGGCAACCGAAGCGTCGCACGACACCAACATCGCGGCCCCATTGAAGCACTCCTGAGACCGAAACAAAACGAGGGCAACCCAAATGTCGCAACGATACCTGGAAGTCACATACCGCGAGGGGAAGCTGCTGGCAGCTTATCTCTACCTGCCTCGGAGAGAGGGCGACCGCAGCGCGCGGGTCGAGCCGCACGGTCAGGGTTATCTCGTCGATTGGACCGAGGATGGGCGTCCGATCGGCATCGAAATGCCCTCCCCATCGCTCGTCACACTCGACGGATTGAATCAAGTCCTGGCCGAGTTGAATCTCAAACCCGCAGGTCCCCGTGAGGTCGCCCCGCTGTCGGCCGCATGATGATCTGTGCGGGGCTACTTGTCGAAGCGGTCGTAAAGCTCTTCGCGCTTGGGGTAGGGGGGACCTCCCAGATGGATTCCCTCTTTCATATGCGCGAACGCCCTTTGTCTAAGGGCCTCGCGGTCCTCGGTGACTTCAGTCGGTGGTTTCGCGCCGGAGTCCGTCGCGGCCAGAAAGGTCACCAGGACTCGAGCCTCTCTACCGACGCCGTTCGGCCGTTCGGCTAATTCGACTCTTCCGTCATTATAAGTACCTTCCACGGTCAGCAGGGCCATCGGTTCGTCCTCCTGTCCGACTCGGGATCGTACAGCATTGATGATACGCTTGTTTCGGAGAAAATCCCATCCCGCGCTAATGCCAGCCCTCACCGTGCGTCTAACTAGTTGGAACGCGTCCGCAGGGCATCGCGTGCACCGAATGAGGAGTGTCCAACCGGAGGAACGACCATGGTGAGGATTTGCGCCAGATGGGTCGGATGGGTTGCGGCCATCATCTTGATGGGGCCGGTCATACCATCAGCTCGATCGCAAGGGTTCATCGTTGACCGACGGGCGACGGTCCCGGTCGCCCGGTCCTATGAGATCCGCGAGGTCAGCATCGATGGACGGGTGCGGGACCAGGTCGCGGAGGTCCAGGTCTCGCAGACGTTCCACAATCCCGGCTCGTTCCAGCTCGAATCGGAGTTCCTCTTTCCTCTCCCCGAGGAAGGGGCCGTGCAGAACTTCGTGCTCCTGGTCGATGGCAAGGAGCTGCCCGGCCGGCTCATGCCCAAGGACGAGGCCCGACGTATTTACGAGGAAATCGTCCGGACCAAGCGCGACCCGGCGCTCCTGGAATACATGGGACGCGGGCTCTATCGCACCAGCGTCTTCCCTATCCCGCCCGGGGCCGATCGCAAGGTCACGATGCGATACACCCAGCTCTGCAAGCGCGATCGCGACGTCATCGAGTTCGCCTATCCGCTCGGCACCCAGAAATTTACCGCCAAGCCGATCCAGCGACTGATCGTCCAGCTCTCGATCCGGAACAAGGAGGCGATCAAGTCGATCTACTGTCCCAGCGATGATGCCACAATCCGTCGCCAGGACGATCACGAGGTCGAGGTCCGGCTCGAGCGGCACGACATCCTGCCGGACAAGGACTTCCGGCTCGTCACCACGCTCGCCGATGGGGCCTTCTCGGGGACAGTCTTGAGCTACCGGCCCAGCGAGTCGGAGGATGGCTTCTTCCTCGTCCTGGCCAGTCCGCAGGTCAAGCCGGCCGACAGCCGGCCCCTGCCCAAGACCGTGATCTTCGTCCTCGACCGCTCCGGCTCGATGGCCGGCAAGAAGATCGAGCAGGGCCGCCGGGCCTTGAAGTCGATGTTGAACAACCTCCGCGACGAAGACCTCTTCAATATCGTGGTTTACGACGATCGCGTCGAGAGCTTCAAGCCCGAGCTCCAGCGCTACTCGTCGCGGAGCCGCGAGGAGGCCGAGCGGTTCGTGGACAACATCCGCGAGGGCGGGAGCACCAACATCGACTCGGCGCTCAAGACGGCGATGGAGATGCTCCGCAACAACTCGCGACCCGGCTACGTGCTCTTCATGACCGACGGCTTGCCCACCGCGGGCGAGACCCAGGAACAGCGGATCGCCGAGAATTGCCGCAAGAGCAATGAACGTCGGGCGCGGGTGTTCTGCTTCGGCGTCGGCTTCGACGTCAACGCCCGCCTGCTGGACCGGCTCAGCGGCGGCAACTCGGGCACCAGCGAGTACGTCAAGCCCGACGAGGATCTCGAGGGACACGTCGGCCGGTTCTATTCGAAGCTGACTAGCCCGGTCCTGACCGACATCCGGCTGGAGCTGGCGGGGATCGACATCAACCGGACCTATCCCCGCGACGTCCCCGACCTGTTCGAGGGCGGGCAGGTCGTCGTGGCCGGCCGATACCGGCAATCGGGCTCGACGACGCTCCGGATCACGGGCAAGGTCGGCGACGACCGACGACAGTTCGAGTTTCCCACGGAGCTGGCAAGCCCCTACCGCGGCACCAGTTACGACTTCGTCGAACGGCTCTGGGCTGTCCGTCGCGTCGGCGACCTCATCGACCAGATCGACATGAACGGCCGGAACAAGGAAGTCGTCGACGAGCTGGTGTCGCTGAGCATGAAGTACGGCCTGCTCACGCCCTACACGTCGTTCCTGGCCGATGAACGCGTCCCGTTGCATGCTATGCGGGAGAACGCTCAGCGTGCTCGCACCTCGCTCATGGCCCTCGACCAGGTCAGCGGCCAGGAAGCTTTCTCCCAGCGGGACCTCAAGCAACAATACATGGTGGCCATGCGAGCCCCTGCCGTCCGCGGCGGCAGATCTCGGGGTGCGCCCGGACGACTCGGCCAGGCCACGGGGAGGACGTCTCAACCAGCACCGTCTGCGGCGGCAGCCTCCGGCGGCGCGGACCAAAGCCTCAGGAGCCCGCAGTTCGCCAACAATTACGATCCACCTCAGGGTCAGCAGGGTCAGAACGGAGCCAATCCCAATCAGGCCAAGGCTAAAAGGGGGATGAACGGCATGATGGGTGGAATGGGCGGCGGTGGGATGATGGGTGGCCCTGGGATGGCGGGAGAGTCGAAGAAGCAGCGTCTCGGCAATACCAGGAGGAGCCGCGCGGCAATCCAGGAGGAAATCGCAGAGTTGAGGAAGCAATCCGCCAATAAGTTGACTTCTCGCAAGGAGCTGATCGAGCTGGAGGAAGAATTGAAGGAGGCCCCGGCCTCCGAGACGACTGTCCGGCAGATCGGTGCCAAGACGTTCTATTTCAAGAACGCCCGCTGGATCGACTCGTCGGTCACCCCCGAGGAAGACGCCAAGGCGGTCAAGGTCGCGCAGTTCAGCGACGAATACTTCCGCATCGCCCGCACCCAGAAGGCCGAGTACAACCAGTACCTGAGTCAGGCCGAGCCGGTCACGGTGAAGCTGGCAGGGACGGTCTATCACATCGATCCGGCGCCGAAGGAGGCGACACGCTGAGCGCGATGTCGTGAGATTCTCAGAGAATGGCACCGGCCGCGGCCGTCGGGGCGAGCACGCCCGGGATGGCCGCGGCCGGTTGCTTTTCCACCGAGGCTCTTGATCTTGTCATCGCTCGTGAGTTCCCGTACGTACGGTTGTCAACCCGGTTACGCACGACGCGGAACCGATCGTGATCGCCTCGAAACGTGAAAAACTGTAAAGATGAAGCAAAAGGCGCAGGAACCCCGCCGGCCGCCGCTATACCCATGATGCGAGCCGTATGGCGCCTCGGGCGATCGGAATAACAGGCGGGGTGAATCATCAGGATGGTGATCCATCGACCGGACTTCGTAGTGATCGGGGCGATGAAGAGCGCCACGACCACGCTGCACGCGCAACTGGCGTGTCAGCCCGGCATCTTCATGAGCCGGACCAAGGAACCGAACTTCTTCAGCGACGACGCGATGTACGCGCGGGGCTGGCCGTGGTACAGCGCACTGTTCCGCCCGGCGGGGGCGGGCGATCTCCGCGGCGAGTCGAGCACGCACTATTCCAAACTCCCGACCTATCCGCGGACGCTCGATCGGATGACGCGAGACCTGCCGCGACTCAAGCTGATCTACGTGATGCGGCACCCCATCGACCGCCTGGTCTCGCAGTACGTCCACGAGGTGACCGTGGGGCGAATCGCGGTGGACCTGCGCGAGGCCCTGATCCGGCATCCCGAGCTGATCGATTACAGCCGGTACAGCATGCAGTTGCAGCCGTTCCTCGACGCCTACGGGTTTTCGGCCGTACTGCCGGTGTTCTTCCCGAGGCTGGTGGGCTACTCGCAGGAGGAGCTGGAGCGGATCGGTCGGTTCCTCGGTCATGAACGTACGCTGTCCTGGGACCAAGGGCTCAAGCCGCTCAATCGTGGAGGGGAGCGGCTTCGTCCCAGCCCGGTCCGCGAGGTATTGGTCCAGGCCCCGGTCCTGACCACGATCCGGAGGCGCGTCATGCCCGGGCACTGGTCGCAGTCCTTGAAGCGCCTGTGGCACGCACATGTCGAGCCCCCCCGGCTAACTCCGGTCTTGAGGGCCCGGCTGAGCGAAATCTTCGACGCCGATCTCGCACAGCTCGGCTCCTGGCTGGGCCGAAAACTCGATTGCGAGAACTTCCAGGAGGCGACCGCGGGACAAGCGCACGAATGGGTCGAACCCGACTGAGTCTTGCATTCACGAATCCAACAGCCTGGTCGGCATGCAGCGGCCCATGGCGGGTTCTACGCTCGAAACGTATAGACCGAGACGATCTCGGGGCGGATCGGCTTGTCGCCGGACTGGAACCCTTTCCGCAGTCGGACGGCAATGGTCTTGTTCCGGCCGGGGTCGTCGGTCGCCACCGTCGAGACCGCCCGCTGCCTGCGGGGGTCGAATGTTTCTCCCTCGACGGCGAATGGCTCGACCCCCTGGCGGTACAGGATGTCCTCGATCGCCGTCTGGATCGACTCGAGGATCCCCCGCAGCGACGCCGTACGATCGGGCTCGCTGCCCTCGGGGGCGCGAGCCTCGATCATCTTGCCGATATCGTCATGGAGCTGGATCAGGTCGATGAAGATCGGCCTCTGGACCTTCAATAACAAGTCCTGCTTGTATTCCTGGAGCTCCGCATGCAGCCGGTCGACGACCCGCTCGCGACTCGCATCGGCCCGCTGCTCTCGCTCGATTAACGACTGGATCGCATCGAGCCGACGGGTCAACTGCTCGCCGAACCCCTTGACGAGGTCCCGCACCGTCGCGATGCCGTCGGCGTCGGATACCCTGGGCTGATCGTCCTGCCTGATCGGCAAGGCGACCTCGATCCTCTCTGTCCCGGCGACCTCCTCGTCGGCCGATGCCTCGGTCACGGCGAGGACCAGTCCCTCATCGCTCGGCGGCATGAGGCCCTCGGCCGAAGAAGGATCCGTCGGCTCGATGGCAGCCGTCTCGGTCTCCGGCGTCGGGTTGACCTCACCCTGTCTTGACTCCTCCATATTGCCTCCGCCCCGACCGGCATTACACTGGGTGTTCGACGACGACCGTTTCGATACCGCCAGTCGCTCGTTCACCCTCCCCGATCATTCCCTCTCCCAGGAGACTCCCGCGATGCCACGATCACGATGGTTCTTGCCGCTTGTCCTCATGATGTCGGCCTGCCTTAATCTCTCGTCGCAGGCTCAGGAGAAGCCCGACGATTCCATGATCGGCGCCAAGCCGCCCGAGGGGGCCGTCGTGCTGTTCAAAGGAACGGACCTCAAAGGCTGGGTGAAACGCGACGGGAAATCCCCCGCGGACTGGCCCGTGGCCGACGGGATCATCACCGTCGGCAAGGGCGATATCATGACCGAGAAGCCGTTCGGGAACTTTCAGTTGCATCTGGAATTCAACGTGCCCTACATGCCCGACGCACGCGGCCAGGGCCGGGGGAATAGCGGCGTTTATCTCGACGGCATCTATGAACTCCAGGTCCTCGACTCCTACGGCCTCAAGCCGAAGAACAATGACTGCGGCGCGATCTACACGCAACTCGTCCCACGGGTGAATGCTTGCAAGCCGCCCCTCCAGTGGCAGACCTATGACGTCACCTTTAAGAAGGCGGTCGTCGAGGAGGGCAAGGTCGTCAAGAAAGCCGCGAGTCACGGTGATCCACAACGGCATCAAGACGATCGACGACGCGGAGACCGGGACCACCCCCGGCGGCGTGGGCAACAAGGCCGGCGAGGATGGTCCCATCCTGCTCCAGGATCACGGGAACGCCGTGCAATATCGGAATATCTGGATCAAGCCTCTGGATTAGTGGCTGGAGGCTGGCTTCGTAGGGTGCTCTGTGAGCACCGGACAGGGTTGGTCCCGCGGATCGGTGCTCACAGAGCACCCTACGAACCCATGCGAATCCCGAGCGTCGAGCCACCGAAGGTCAGGCGCCGGCGGCTTCCTTGAGCGCCGCGAGGGCCGGCTCATAGTCGGGTTCCTGGGCGATCTCGGGCACGATCTCGATGTAACGGACCGTGTCCGAGGGGTCCACGACCACGACGGCGCGGGCCAGCAGCGGGACCGGCAGGTCGGAGATGAAGACGCCGTAGTGTTCGCCGAAGCTGTGGTTATGGACGTCGGAGAGGTTCTTGAGGTTCTCGATATTGGCTTCGGTGCAGAACCGAGCCATGGCGAACGGCAGGTCGGTGCTGACCGTGTAGGCGGCGACCTTGTCGCCGAGGGCCTTGAGTTCCTCGGCGAAACGCTTCGTTTGCTTGTTGCAGACCGGGGTGTCCAGCGACGGTACCACATTGAACAGGCGCGCTTTCCCGGCGGTGTCGGCCAGGGTCACTATCGCCAGGCCGGCCCCCACAGTCGTGAAGTCGGGCGCCTTGTCGCCGGGCTTGAGTTTGGGGCCCACCAGGGTCACGGGCTTGCCCCGGAACGTCACTTCATCTTTGCGCGTCTCTGGCATGACTTCCTCGCTTCTTGGATCGAAAAGGGTCAACGGACGGGTTGACGCCTTGAGTTAATCAGGGTATCAGCGGCCGGTGGCGCGAGGCTAGTATCTAGTTCGACGGCATAACGAGGTTTCAGATCGCCAGAAGCTCCGTGCGGCACCTCAGGCCGCGGCTAACCTGCTAGTGTCAGCCGGGCCGAATTCGGCTCTAATGGTTGATAGCGAGCGCGAGCGGAATCGCGATCGAGACGACGCCAACGGCCTTGACCTTCATGACAAAGACCCGTGCCCCTTACGATTTCGACGTGGTGGTGGTAGGCGCCGGCCATGCCGGCTTGGAAGCCGCGCTCGCGTCCGCGCGGATGGGGTTGCGGACGGCCCTTTTGACCATCAACTGCGATGCGGTCGCCCAGATGAGCTGCAACCCGGCCATCGGCGGCGTGGCCAAGGGGCAGATCGTTCGCGAGATCGACGCCCTCGGCGGCGCGATGGGGATACTCACCGACGCGACGGCGTTGCAATTCCGGCTGCTCAACCGCGGCAAGGGGCCTGCCATGCACAGCCCCCGCGCCCAGTGCGACAAGAAAGCGTACCAGTTCCTCGCCAAGCTCACCGTCGAGCGCCAGGAGGACCTCTCCCTCCGCCAGGAAATGGTCGAATCGCTCCGGGTCGAGGGAGGGCGGATCGTCGGCGTCGAGTGTCGGGGGGGCGGGCGATACCAGGCCCGCGCCGTGATCCTCACCACGGGCACGTTCCTCCAGGCACTCATGCACACGGGGGAGATGAAGACAAGTGGAGGCCGAGCCGGCGACGTGGCCGCCGTCGGGATGTCGCAAAGCCTTGTTTCGTTGGGGTTTGAGCTGCGACGCTTCAAGACCGGCACGCCGCCCCGGCTCAACGGACGTACGATTGATTTCTCCCGGCTGGAGCGCCAACGGGGCGATCGCGAGCCGGTCCCGTTCTCGTTCCTGACCGATTCAATCCCCCAGACCCAGCTCGATTGCCATATCACGTACACCAACCCGGCGGTCCACGCGATCATCCGCGACAACCTCCACCGGGCCCCGATGTATTCGGGACAGATCCAGAGCACCGGCCCCCGCTATTGCCCGTCGATCGAGGACAAGGTGGTCCGGTTCGCCGATCGCGAACAGCATCAGATCTTCCTCGAGCCCGAGGGGCGGAATACGCTCGAGTATTATTGCAACGGGATCTCCACCAGCCTGCCGCGCGACGTCCAGGAGGCCATCATCGCGATGATCCCCGGCCTGGAGCACTCCGAGATCATGCGGTTCGGCTACGCCGTCGAATACGACTATGCGCCGCCGGTCCAGCTCCGTCCCACGCTCGAGACCAAGCCCGTCGCCAACCTATACTTCGCCGGCCAGATCAACGGCACGACCGGCTACGAGGAGGCGGCGGCGCAGGGTCTGATCGCCGGCATCAATGCCGGACTCGCGGTCAAGGGCGAGCCGCCGCTGATCATCGACCGATCGCGGGCCTATCTCGGCGTCCTGATCGACGACCTCGTCACCCGTGGCGTCGATGAACCCTATCGCATGTTCACCAGCCGTGCCGAGTATCGGCTGATGCTCCGCCACGATAACGCCGACCTCCGGCTCACCGAGCTGGGCCGGCAGGCGGGCCTGGTGGACGATCATCGATGGATGCGGTTCCAGGCCCGTCGCGACGAGATCGCGCGGTTGCGCGGCGTGCTGACGGATACCCGCATCGGTGGCACCACGCTCTACCAGGCGCTGCGACGACCGGCGACGACCTGGGACGACCTCGTGGCGCTCGCCCCCGACCTGGACGCCCAAGGCTACCCCGCCGACGTGGTCTCGCAGATCACAATCGAGGCCAAGTACGACGGTTACATCGATCGCCAGATCGACCAGATCGAACGTTTTCGCCGCCTGGAGGACAAGGCGATCCCCGCCGGGCTCGACTACGGGGCGATCGTTCAACTCCGCGCCGAGGCCCGGGAGAAATTCGAACGCATCCGTCCCCTCTCGCTCGGCCAGGCCGGCCGGATCAGTGGGATCAGCCCCGCCGACATCGCCACCCTCCTAATCCATCTCAAGCGGAATCGCCCGGAATTGTCAGCCGAACGCGCCTAGCGCGAGACTGACATCGCGGCGGCGCGCCGGAGTGACGTCGTGCGCGATCTGCCGGCAAGATCGCGACTCCGAATGGTTTCATTTTTCCATCGTCGCTTTTATCAAACCCTGTCCTCCCAGCTTGTTCCGTTCATCGATCCTTCTCATTCGGCTGACACCTTGTCACTTGCGAAGGCGCCCTCAATGCCTGGCATTGACGCCATGCCACCCGGCTTTCCCTCTTGTCAATTTGACCGGGAGCCGCCATTTTGAATGCGGCCGGACGACTCCCGGTGACTGTTTTCCGCCGGGATTGCTTGTTAAACTTCCGGAGAAGGCGTCGCAATTCCTCCGTGCAAAGCGTGTGAGGCCGTCGAGATCCGACGATTCACTCATTCGCATTGACAAGGCTGTGGCGCTTTATACAATTGGTGAGATTGGTAATATTGGTAATCTCTAAAGGTTTCGTAGATTTTAACAATGGCGTGTTACCGAGAGGTTGGTGCGAACGACGCGGCTGGGCGGGTCGGTGGTGGCGTGGTGGAGTTCGCGTCGTGAGCTAAACAAGCAAGGAGGCCGATCAGGCGTTGTCTGCTCCTCCGGCTCGGGACTCAGGTGATCGCGAGGAGAGACGTTGTCCTTGATCTCGCAAGATGGGACGTTGACGACCATGAAGACCGTTTTCACGACCGGCGAGGCAGCCAAGATCTGTAAGGTGAGCCAGCAGACGATCATTCGCTGCTTCGACTCGGGCCAGCTCAAGGGCTTCCGAGTGCCGGGCTCGAGGTTTCGGCGAATCCCTCGTGATGCGCTACACCGCTTCATGAAGGAGAACGGCATTCCGACGGATGCCCTGGAGAGCGGCAAGCGCCGCGTCCTGATCGTGGACGACGATCCGGCCGTCGTCGAGTTGATCTCCGAGGTCCTGGCGGGCGATGCGCGGTTCGAGACCCGCGTCGTCAACAACGGCTTCGGCGCCGGGATGCTCGCCAAGGAGTATCATCCCGACCTCATCATCCTCGATGTGATGCTTGAGGACATCAACGGTCAGGCGGTCTGCGAGCTGATCCGTCGCGATCCGACGATGGAGGATATCAAGATCATCTGCATCTCCGGCATGGTCGAGGAGGACAAGATCGAGCAGCTCCGCGAGTCGGGCGCCGATGATTTTCTCCACAAGCCGCTCGATATCGATGATCTGATGCGGCGGGTTTGCCGACTGTTGGATATGGAGGCCGGGGTCGCGGGTTGAGTTTTCAGTTTTCAGTCAATGTCTCGACCGGCCACGGCAACTCGCTCCAAAAAACCGCACGGAACCCTGAACACTGAAGATTGGGAAGGAGTCCCAGCTCGGTGCGTATCCACCCACGTCGGAAATCGCTTCCGCAGGAATGGCGTTGACGCGTCGCGGGGCTCGAGCATCTCCCGCTCCGGCCGGCCACGGTCCGCCTGCTGGTCGATGCGTTGCCGGAGGACCCGACGGATGACGATTTCGAGCGGACCGAAACCCCGATGGTACGAGCGGCCTGCGGGCTCGACCCCGGCTGGATCCTCGCCCGATCGACCGAGGTCGCGCGGGACAGTCACCTGGAGCTGATCGCCCGACGGCCGTGGTGGCCTCGGACCTCGGCGACGGGCGCCGCAGCCGAGATCGTGGGCCGGCTGTGGCGGCATTCGGTCGCGGTCGGGATCGCCGCGCTCAAGCTGGCACGCGAGGCTGGCGACCCGGATCCCCATGCGGTCTCCGTGGCCGGGCAGCTCTGCTCGCTGGGTTGCTGGGCGGTCGCCGCCGTGGAACCCGAATGGCTGCTGGAGTGGTGGGGCCTGGAGGATCCGAAGCGGCGTTGACAGAAGGAGCATGACGACCTGGGCACGGGCCTGGACGAACTGGGTCGTCGCCTGGCCGAGCGTTGGGGTTGCGATCCCCTGGTCGTGGACGCCGCCTGGCTCCACGCCGATCACGGGGGGGCGCTGAACGCGGCGGCCACGAGTCCGGACCGACTGGCGATCGTCCAGGAGGCATACCGATGGGCCGAGCAGACCCCCTGGTCGATCGGCCGGACCGACCATGAGCCGGCCCCCAGCGAGCCGAGGCTCCGCATCCTGATGGCCGAAGTGCAGGCGCGTTGCATCGGCTCGTTCGTCGATGTCGACGCCACGCCCCAGGAAGAGCGGATGACGCGGCAGAATGCTCGGATGCGGCGCCAGATCACCGCGATGCGAACGCGACAGGAACGGGGAGACCGCTTGCTCCAGCTCCTGGTGGAATCGCCCCCGTCCGAATCGCCGGAGGAATGGGCCGACCGGGCCGCGATGACGTGGTGTGCCGAGCCGGAAGTCAGTGCGGCCCGCGTCGTCTGGCTCGATCCAGAGGCCGGTCCGGTCTCGTCGAAGTGCCCGGCCGACGGAGCCGCCCCGACCCAGTCTCGCGATGCGGAGCCCGTGCCGGCGCATCCGGGCGCCATGGGTCGTCCGCCGACCATTGTACTCCCGCTCGAGTCGGACGGGCGTGCCCGCGCGTTGATCGAGTTGTGGTGCGCGTCGGAGCCGACGGTCGAGGTCGATCGGCTTGCGCCTCCGGCGATCCGACGCGCCTGGCAAGCGTGGGCCGCCCTGCTGGCGGACCGAACCCGGATGGAACGAAGGCTCGAGGCGGTCGTCGGCTCGTTGCGGCATCGGATCGAGACCGAGGAAGAGCGACTCAGGCAAGGCAAGCTCGAGGCGCTCGGTGAGTTCGCCGCCGGCGCCGGCCACGAGCTGAACAACCCGCTGGCCGTCGTGGTCGGCCGGGCGCAACTGCTGCTCGCGCGGGTTGACGAGCCCGAGGTCGCCCGCTCGCTCCGCATCATCCTCAACCAGGCGCAGTGCGCCGACCGCATCCTCCGCGACCTGATGTTCGTCGCGCGACCGCCGGCGCCCCGGAACCGGTCCATCCGCCCGTCCGAGATCCTGGCGGCGCTCCTCCGCGACTTCGAGCGGGAATGCTCGGCGCGGGGAGTCCGGCTCGTGGCGGAGCTCGACCCAACCTCGCCGTCGACCTGGGCGGACCCCGACGCGCTGCGACACCTCGCGGAGATCCTCTTGCGCAACGCGCTCCAGGCGACCCCATCCGGCGGCCGGATTCAGATCCGATCGGGTTCCGAAGATAACGAGCTGATCTGGTCGTTCAGCGACAGCGGCAAGGGGATCGGTGCCGGCGAGGCGCGGCACCTGTTCGACCCGTTCTATTGCGGGCGGCAGGCAGGGCGCGGCCTGGGCCTCGGCCTGCCTCGCGCCGCCAAGATCGTCGACCTTGCCGGCGGACGGCTCCGCTGGTCATCGAGCCCGGGACATGAGACGACCTTTCAGGTCCACCTCCCCCTTGCATCACCCGCACCACCGGAACAATCCGAGCCCGATCCGCAAATCGCACCGACGGTCCTCCCCCGGGCGAATGGCCTGCTGAAAAGCTAGGCACTGGCTGCCCGTGCGACCATCGCATTGGCAAGGACATGGCACTCGTCGCAGAGGAACGTGACGTTGAGCGCCTCGCTGTAATCCCAGTGATGGCGCTCCAGCCGGGCATGGCTGCGGCACCAGGAGCAGACCTTCGGACGTTCGATCAATCCCAATCGCTCGCCGAGCGCCGCGGCGTATCGGGCCGATCGCGTGCGGATTCGCCTGGGCTTCATGAAGTCCAGGCTGATCTCCAGATGACGTTCAAGGCGGGTCAACAAGGCACGATGCCGATTGCGTCTGCCCTTCCGCATGGTTGATCACCTGTGTGGAAAGTCGATAACCACCCCTGATCCCACGATGTGAGGACGGTCGATTCCACTCCGTTCGCGGGGCCACTCGCGTCGCCATGGCCCTCCTGTCAACTCTAGTATCGTAATCGATCGCGAACGCTGTACCAAACGATTTCGGCCGCGAGAATCTCGACAATCGATCGCCTTCGACGCGAGCTTGGCGATTGCGACGATTCTGAGGGCGACCCGGTCCGACGCCCGCGGATCCCGCGGGATCCTCCCGGAATGATCGGTCAAGGTTTCATTAAGTTACCATGTTTACGCGTGTTTCCGATCGCGCTCCGTCCCATGGGGAGGGAGTGCGTCGGTTCGCCGCGCGGTCCGGGGACGATAGTGGGTTGACACTCCGTACTTGACGCGGGTTCGCCCGGGTGTCCTCCCGGCCCGATCATGGACAGCGGGATCGGGATCGGAGATACTCTCCTGCAGGAATATCGCTCGCCTCCGGAGCCCGATCCGTCCGGGGCGGATGAGTTCGACTCGCCCCGAGGAGAGAACCTCCATGATGGACCCTTCGGAAGGGAATCGCTCGCCGGCAACGCGGCAGCATCTTCGAATCTCGGGTGAGGCCCTCCCCGGTTCGGCCCTCAATCGTCGGACGATGCTACGGCTGGGGATGCTCGGCCTGGGAGGCTCGCGCCTGGCCCTCGTCCCGGGCGGGACGGCCGCCGCCGGTGTCGATGATACGCCGGATGACCGCGCGATGATCGTCCGCAGCCAGCGACCGCTCAACCTGGAGAGCCCAATTGGAGCCCTCGACCATCCGCTGACGCCGAACGACCTGTTCTTCGTCCGGAGCCATTTCGGGGCCCCGGCGGTCAACCTCGCGCCCTGGCAGGTCGAGGTCGTGGGGATGGTGGCCCGGCCGCTCCGATTGAGCCTCGCGGACCTGGAGCGATTCGAGCCGACCTCGAGGACGGCCGTGCTCCAGTGTACCGGAAATGGCAGGGGCCTGTTCCGGCCGCGCGTGCCGGGAGTGACGTGGGAGCGCGGTGCCGTCGGCCAGGCGGAATGGGCGGGGGTCCGCCTCGCGAGCCTGCTGGAGCGTGCCGGCATCCAGGCCGGTGCGGGGCACGTACACTTCTACGGCGGCGATGCGCCCCCTTCGCCCAAGACCCCGGCCTTCGTCCGGAGCATCCCCCTCGACCGGGCGTTCGACCCGTCCACGATCCTCGCCACCGGGATGAACGGAGAGCCCTTGCCGGCCGTCCACGGCGGACCCTTGCGGCTGATCGTGCCCGGATGGACCGGCAATAACTGGCTGAAGTGGGTGAAGAAGATCGTGGTCGCGCGAGATGAGGCGCCGGGGTTCTTCATGCAGACCGCCTACCGGATCGCCCCGCCCGCCGGGACTCCCGGCTCGCAACCTGCCCGTCCCGAGCCGGTCACCTGGATGAACGTCAAGTCGCTCATCACCTGGCCGCGGGCCGGCCATGGGGTTGCCGCCGGGTCGGTCGAGATCCGCGGGATTGCCTGGACCGGTCGAGGCCACGTGACGAAGGTCGAGATCTCGATCGATCGCGACGGTCGATGGGTCGAGGCAACGCTGCTCGGCGATCCGGAACCGGGCCGGTGGCGGCCTTGGCGGCTCAAATGGGAGACGGCGCGGCGGGGTCGCCATGTCATCGCGGCGCGCGCGACCGACTCGGACGGCCGGATCCAGCCAGAGACGCCGCCATGGAACAAGAGCGGATATTTATGGAACGGCATCGATTCCGTCGATTGCGAGATCGGTTGAGGGCGGCCCGATGATGATCGTATCGCGACAGGTGATTGCCTCGATGTTCCTGATGGCGCTGGCCGGGATCGCCTGGCCGGCCGCCGGCGGCCCGCGCCCGGGGCAGCCCGACGACGACGATGAGGCGTCGATGCGAGACGCCATGGCACGGAAGAGCATCCAGGAAAACTGTTTGATCTGTCATACCGAGGATATGATTGCCGGACAGCGATTGACCCCGGTGCAGTGGAAGGCCGAGATCGAGAAGATGGTCAACTGGGGCTCGCCGCTCCCGAAGGATGCCGAGGTGTCGCTCGTCGACTACCTGGCGCGCCGCTATTCCGACCGGACGGCCCCTATGGCACCGGCACGCGCGGCACTCAAGGATGTCGGCTCGCTCGAGGTGCCCGGACCCGGCCGCGACGCGACCCCGGTCGCCGGAGACATCGAGCGCGGTGCGCGGGCCTACACGGCGAATTGTGCCACCTGTCACGGACCGTCGGCGTTGGGGGGCGACCTGGGACCCAGCCTGGCCGGCAAGGCGATTTTGGCCCATCCCGGCGAGTACGACCAGATCATGCGGCAGGGACGCCGGCGGATGCCCGGCTTCCAGGCGGTGATGAATCCCAAGGATCACGCCGACGTCCTGGCCTGGCTCCGCCGTCAGCCTTATCCGCCCGCGATCGGGCCGGACGGGCGTTAAGAACCGCGAAAGAATGAAGTGAGCAAGTATTCTCTTGCGGGACGTCCGAGGACGGCCGCCCCAAATTCCAGCGAGTGATGCTGGCTCCGAGCAACATGGGTCAAGCCTCTCCGCGCTTTTGGCAAGCCGACATGCTTGTCCCGGACGCGCGTCGCGGGATAGACTCTTCCGGATGCAGCCGGGAGCGGCCGTCTCTCGAATCGGAGGGAGGAGAGTCCGATGGAACCTCAAGGTGAATGCTGTCCCCATTGCGAGGCCCCGATCCCGCAGGATGATCCGGCCGGGGCGAGGGCCACGGCCTGCCCATTGTGCGGCCGGGAACGACCCGTCGCGGGGCTGACCGCGCCGACGGCGGGTCCCGCCGCGTGGTCGCGGCACCCCGTCCGGTTCCGCGCTGCTGGGGGTGATCGCCCTCGCGACGATCGTCGGCGCGGGCATGTGGGTCGCAAAGTCGCTCCGCGAGTAGGACGAGGCGGCCCGGGCCATGAGGAAACACCTCGAGGGCGACGCCGCCGGGCAATCGGCCCCGTCCGGAACGCCCGGAGAGACCGGGACCACGAGCCCGACGCGGCTGGTCATCCTCCCTGGGAACGACGATCTCGGGTGGGCGGTCGGCCCTGGTTGCCCTGCACGCCCCGACCTCGGCGAGCTCGACGAGGATCAACCGGGGGTCGCGAAATGGGTTGCTCGCACGGGAGCTGGTCCGCCAGGCCGTCCTGATCGCCGCGCGCGACGAGCTCGACGCGGCCACCCGCGACGAGGTCCTCGGCGATGTGAGGGTCGGCGGCGAGGACGGCCAAGCGATCGAGATCGTCCCCGTGTTCGCGCCGGCGAGTCCAATCGGGCCTTGATCCGACGGAGGACCGGCGATGATGCCGAGACCTTGATCGATCACGATCTGGGAAAGTGCGTGGCCCAGCGTCTCCATGGCTCTGCCGACAAGGCACCTCCCGACGACCTGGCCGGGCTCGCCGAGCGAGCCGAGGCGATGTCGCGGACCGAACTCCCGGCGATGCTCCGCAAGCTGGGCGTGCAAGGCAAGCCCCATGCGCCGCGGTCCGACGCGGAGCTGCCTGCCGGGATCGAGGAGGGCCTTTCGAGTCTCGGCTTCACCGAGCCGCTCGCCGCCGTGCGGGCGCTGCACGCGGCGATCCGCAAGGACGGCGAGTCGGCCGCACGGCTCGGGGCGATGGTCCGCGGATACGCCTTGCTCGGCATCCTGAGCGAGTTCCACTGGCACCCGGCTCACCAGGCATTCAAGGCGCGGGCGCTGCTCTACGCGCAGCGACTCGTCGCCTACGACCCGAAGGACCCCCGGGCCTTGTGGCATCGGGCCCATGCCGAGGCCCTGGTCGGGCTGCATCGCAACGCCCTGGCCGACCTGGCGGCGGCCGAAGAGATGGTCAGGTCGAATCCGAATGTGAAGCGCCCCGACTGGGTGGACCTGATCGAGGCCTGCGCCCGTTGCGACGATCAGCGGCTCGACGCGGCCGCGCACGGCGGGCCGCATGCGGCCCTCGCGGCGCTCTTGCGGCTGACCCTCCTGGAGTACCCGGCATCGCCGAATGTCACGCTCCCCGCCGCGCGAGCCGTGCTCGCACTCGACCCGGAATGCTACCGTGCCTGCGACGCGATGTGCCGGATCTATCAGCTTGGCAACCTCCATCAGGCGACGATGTTCGGGCCGCAGGTCCTCGACCAGGCGCTCCCCCGCCGACTCCAGACGATGGCCGGACTCCCCGAGGGCGTGCGGGCGCAGCTCGAACAGCCCGTGAGCCGGAGCCCGGCCCTGGCCGCGGCGATGGTCAAGGCTGGCGAGCCCTCCGTGGACGACGGCGAGCCGTCCTGGGCGGTGATGGGACACCTGGTCGCCGAGACGCGATTCGTTCATGTGTTCTCGCGACTCCTGTTCATGGTCCAGTTCTGGAATGTGCCGGTTGATGAATTCTGGGCCGAAGCGGGACCGTCCGTCGCCGACCACCCGTATCGACAATTCCTCGACCTGCTCGTCCTACCGCCGCCGCAGGCGGGCCGGTCGGCCGCCGCCTTCGCCGACAAGCTCGACCTCGCGAGTGTGGAGTTGACCCAGTTGGAGATGATGCGATTGTTATCGCGCGCGCATGCGAGACAAGCCCCATCGGCCTTCGACGTGGCCGTGACCCACATGGACGACGTCGCGCGGGACCTGTCGACCTATCTTCGCGACTCGGGGATCGCCATGACCCGGATCAATCCCGCGCCCTTCGCCCGGACGCTCCTGGAGGTCAGCCCACACTCCGCCTTCGCTCGGGCGACGCTCATCGAGAGCGATCCCGAGGGCGTGAAGGAGCAGCTCGCAGGATGGGAGAAGGAATTCCCCGATTCTTCGTCCGTAATCGGTGCCCTGGCGAAGCGTGCGAGCAAGCAGAATCAGCCCGACGAGGCCCGTCGCCTGCTGGAGAGGTACGTCCGCCTGGCGCCGGAGTACTGGGCCTTCGAGATGCTCGCCAAGGGCTACAAGGCCTCCGGCGACATGGACCGATGGAAGGCGACACTCGACCGATACCTCAATGTCCCCGACCAGCCCGGCCTGGACCAGGCCCGGGTGAGCGTCGAGATCGCCAATTACTTCATGGACCAAAAGAGTTGGGACGAGGCCCTGCCGTATGCCGAGGCCGCCGCGCAGACCGGGGCGGGCTGGGCGATGAGCTGCGCCGCGCGTTGCGCCGAGGGCAAGGGCGAACTCGAGCAGAGCGAGCTCTGGACGCGGCGCGAGGGCGAGCGCTATCCGAACACGTCCTGGGTCAACTGGTTCGCCTTCTGCAAGCGCACCGGCCATGGCGACGTCGCCGCCGCCCGCGCCTTCGCCGAGCAGTACCTCCAGTCGGTCGGCGACCGGCCCGACCTGGCGAATCCGCAGTCGGTCGGGTTCTTTTACTGGCTCAACGACGAGCCCGGGAAGGCGATGGCACCGCTCCGGAGGGCTTACGAGATGGAACCCACACCCGTCCATGCTGTCTATCCGTTGCTGGTGGCCGACCAGCTCGGCGACGCGACAGCGCGCGACGAATGGCTCAAGACGCTCCTCTCCAAGCACGGCGCCGAGATGCCCAAGAGCGCCCGGGTCTGCGAGCTGCTCTTCCCACCGGTCGCGGCCGGGAGCAGCCCCGCACCCGACATGAAGGCCATCGACGAGGTGCTCCAGACGATCGTCGAGCCCAATCGCGGGAATACCGAGTTCATCGTCGGCATGCACCTCCTGAATCTCGGCAAGGCCGACCTGGCACGCAAGCTCCTCGAGCACACCGTCCAGGCCGGCAACAGCGCGGGCTGGACGCGGATCCTCTCCGCGGCCGTAATGCGAGACCTCGATCGAAAAGAGGGGCGATCACGATAAGGGTCTGACTCGGAGAGTCTTTGTAGACCCTATGGTTGGCCCGCTTCGTCTGCATGATAAGGATGGGCCAACCATCGAGTCTTTGGGTTGGAGCAAGTCCTGAGCCCTACGGACTTAAGAGTTACCGATTTTTTACGCAAAGCTTTGCCGCTTAAGTCCTTCGGGCACAGGACCTGACTAAGCCAACCATATCAGGGTGCTCTGTGAGCACCGATCCGGGGTGATTTGCCGTATTTGGTGCTCAAAGAGCACCCTACGAGATGACCACTGTAGCATCCGAGACAGACTCTGAGCGTTCACTTTGGGGCCCGTAAGCTCGCCGGCAGCGCCCTGGGCCATTCGCCCCGGTAGGTGACGTTCCGGATGCGTGCCCGGGTCGCGTCGGCGTAGTGGAACAGCCCGAAGGATCGCTGGTTGGTCGAACTCGAGCGTCCGCTCGTAGATCGCCTGATCGTTCAGCTTGAGCGTGACCCGGTCGCCGGTCAGCTCGAGCATCACGCGGTTCCACGCCTTGGGCTTCAGCGGGAGCGATGCCGGACCGCGACGGTTCTCGGGCTCATCGCGGAGATTCTCGGGGGCCAGCCCGGTCCGCTCGTAGGCGGCATCCGTCAGCCAGTGGATCTTGACGCCTTCCGGATCGAGCACGAAGACCAGTCGGTCGAGCGCGGGGTGGACCATCACTTTGTTCGGATCATAATAAAATTCATAGCCGATCTGGCCGTCCTCGAGCATCGGCCGATGGTAGCGCAGGACGCTCTCTTGCCGGGCTCCCGGGATGTCCTCGATGAGCCGGCCGACGATCTCATCGCCGCGCTTGTCCCAGTCGGCGTTGTCTCCGGCGACCGAGTCGCCGTAGTCGTCGCCCAGCCAGCCGGTCAGGTCGGGGAGCGCGGAGAGGTTGAGTTTTTCCGGGATGCGCGGGTCGCCGGTGATCGCGATCTTCCTCGCGCCTCCCGACTGCGCCGACTGGCAGAACAGGGCCAGCCAGGGGTCGCCTTCGGGAATCACGGCGGCCTCGTGGACCTTGCGGCCGTTAACAAAGGCCGTCATCCGCCCCCCTTTAACCTCGAGCCGGTATGGGTACCATTCGGCGAGCTTATCGATCGGCGGGTTGAGCGTCACCTCCGGCATCGCGCGGCCGAGGTTTGACCGCTCGAGGTGCTTCAGGTCGGGCTTCATGCCGAGGACCAGCCCCGCGTAGGCGACGCGGATCTCGCGACCGGCCGGCGAGGTCAGCTCGCAGTCGAGCCGGAAGTCGCCGCGCAGGGGGACGGCGAGGTACATCATGTCGTTGGCGTGACCGGGCTGATGGGCGAACTGGCCGTCGCGGGCGATCCATCCGGGGATCGGCTCGCCGGTGCCTCGCGTCCGGGCACGCGTCTGGGTCACCCTGGCCCAGTGCGGGACATCCGGGTCGGTGCCGAACGGCCGTGCGGGAGGTGCTCCCGGCCGCTCGGCCTCGGCCAGTAGCTCTGCTCGCGCGCGGAGGTTCTTGACCTGATCCTCCCAGAGCTTGCTGGGTGCCCGCTTCTCCGCCTCGGTCGGGGGCTTCTTCTCGGCACGGACGGCCAAGGCTTCCGCGAGGGCCAGGGCTCGCCGTCGCAGCGCGGGGCGACTGACCGCCCGATCGGCCACGACCCGCTCGGGCCATCGCGTCCACTCCGGCTGGTCCAGCGGGATCGCACCAAGGATCGGTTGGATCTTCGCGATGCCCTCGGCCGCGGATGCATCGTCGCCGCGGGCGATCTGGATCAGGATAGGGAGCGCAAGCCGGCCGCGCCCGGAGGCGGCCACATCATCACCGGGCGAATCCTTGAGTCCCTCGAGCTTCGCGGCCAGCTCATCGAGCTTGCCCAGCTCCTTCGCGGTGTCCACGAGTTCGAGTGCCGGCGCACGGAGAAGCCCGCCGGTTTGCACGCGGACGCCCCGTCCGGCCGCCTCATTCGACGCGAAAGCCGGGAACGACGGGCTGAAGTCGCCTTCGACCCGGAAGATCGGATGATCGGCCGTCGGGAGGACCCAGCCGGACAGGAATTCGTAGCGCTCGGCCGGCTTGAGCGAGCGGGCCTTCTCGACGACCTCGCCGGCCTGGAGTGCGAAGAACGCCTCGCCGATGATCGCATGCCGCGCGCGGCGGATCGGCTCGGATTCGGCCGTCGATGTGTGTTGCCATGTCAGTCCGGCCAGGGCGTCCGCCGTAAGCGTGGCCGGCCACCGGCCCCGCAGGACGATGTTGCGCACCTGCGCGGAGGTCTGGTCCTTGTAATGGAACAGGCCGAACTGCCGGCCCAGGGTCGGCTCCAGGGGCCGCTGGTAGATCGTCTGGCCATTCAAGTCGATCGTGACCTTATCGGCGTCCAGGACGAGCTTCATGCTGTTCCAATCGCCGGGCTTCAGGGGGATCGGCCGGGGTCCGCGACGATTGGCGGGCTCCTCCGCGGCATTGTCGGCGGGCAGACCGGAGAGGTCGGTGCCGCCGGCGGTCATCCAGTGGACCTTGATCCCTTCCGGCTCGAGCAGGAACGCCAGTCGATCGATCGCGGGGTGGACGAGCACCTGGCCGGGTTCGTAGAGGAATTCGTAGGACACGGCGTCGCCGTCGAGGAGCGGGCGATGATAGTAGAGCCGGCTCTGGTCGGCCTCGGTGGCGGAGCCGGCCGATTCGGCGTCGTAGTAGTTGGCCGCCGTGGTGTCCACCAGGGTACGACGGCCGTGGATCACGCCGTCCTTCGCCGCCCAGTCGTACTTGTCGAGGTTGATCGGTCCGCGCGGCCGCCTGGCACGCGTCGCCTTCGGCCTGACGCCTTGCTGACCGGCGGCCGAGGACTGCACATTGCTGTTGCTATCGATCACCGGGTCCGTGCGACGGGGCGGCTGAGTCTCCCCGTAGAAGCTGGAGACCCAGCCCTCGAGGCGATCGCCGTGGCTGAGGTGGACCTCTGCGGGGATCGTCGGCTGGCCCTTGAGCGTCGGGTGTCGCCAGACCGAGTCACGCTCACGGGACGTCAGGAGGCCGAGCCAGGGGCTGGTCGGGCTCGGGTCGGCGTCCTCGTAGAAGAGATGGTCGTTGACCAGGTAGCGGACCTTCCGCGGCGTGACCTGGATCGTCAGTCGATTGAAGCCGATCGTCCGCGACAGCCGCCACGGGATCTCAAGCGTCTCGCCCTGGCCGACCGAGGAGACGTTGGCGCTCCCGTTGAACCGGGGAGGGCAGGATCGACAATCCGTCATGGACGACCGCCGAGCCGGCCCATGGGCCGGCGTAGCCCTCGATTGAGACCTCGTAGGAGCCGGCGAGGGGATAGTCGAACATGAGGAGATCGGTCGATGACCCGGACGGATGGGCGACATATCCCTGGTGGGCGACCCAGTAGGTGGGCGACCCGGTATCCAGGAGCTCCGCGTTCGGCCTGAGATCCGCGGTGTGCCAACCGGGCGGGATGGAGGCTGTCAGGCCTTTCGCGTCGCCGACGTGTCGGGCGGCGGCCTCGGCCAGATCGCCGCGCAGACATGCGAGCACGCCCCAGTCGTTGACCTGCTGGGCCCGTTCGAGCAGGGCCCGGCTCAGGCGCAGGCCGAGGCCGCCGATCGCAGGGTCGTCGCCGCGGAGCGACGCCCGGGCCACCAGGTAGTCGCTCCAGGGGAAGATCATCTTCTTCCGATCCGAGGCATTGGTCGCGACGGCGTTGACCGCCGGAGTTACAATCTTGGGCTTCTCATCGGCACGCTCCCGATTTTCCTTGATCAGGGTGGCCAGGCGGGCCTCGATCCGCGGGATCACCTTCGGGCCCTGGCCTCGAGCCAGCTCGACGAGGGCGTAAAGGGCCTCGGCGTTCTCGACTTTCTGATCGGCCGCCGCGCGGGTCTCTTCGGCGAGCTTGTCGAGCATCCCGGCATGACGCGCCGCGTCGATCAACGCCGCGGCCGTGCTGATCACGCTGTCGTCGATGCGTCCGCCGGCCTGGGCGGCCTCCGGTCTGGAGACGGCCTCGGACCGCGAGAAGATGTCCGGGGAGACGTCGCGCGCCGACTGGGATGCCAGGATCCGCACGACCTGCCGATCCTTGGTCGGCATGGTCCAGGCGTGGAGCGTCTCGTATCGATCCTTGGCGGGGGAGGCGGCGAGCTGGCGGATCAGCCGCACGAGGGCGTCGGTGACCGGGGGATCGCCGCCGGAATAGACCGGGGCGTCGACGAACCGGCCCAGCGCGGCCAGCGAGTCGGGCCAGAGGCCGGCGCGGGCGTACTCGGAGGCCACGCGCTGGTATTGCTGTTTGCGGAGCAGGACCGGATAGTCGCCGCCTCCATATCGACTCGCATTCTTCTCCATCGTCTCGATGTAGGCATCGAGTCGCTTGCGGCCCCCGGGCGCGTCGCCGAGCTGGAACTGACGGCGGGCCAGGAGGATCAGCAGGGTCGCCAGCGGCTCGGGTTCATAGGAGCTCTCGAACCCCTTGGCGCACGCGTCGAGGACATCGAGGGCTGCGGCGGCCAGCTCGGGCTGGGGCCGCTCGAGCGCGGGGAGGGCGGCCTGGCAGGCGATCTCGGCCGTCGAACGCAAGGTGTCTCGCTTGACCCGGGCAGTCAGCGCCTTGAGTGCGGCGACGGTCGCGGCGGTATCGCCCGAGGCCAGCGCCAACTGGGCGGTCAGGATGGCGGCGGGGAGCTCGGCCATCGGCTGGCCCTGACGCTCGGCGATGGCCCGCTTCAGGTCGTCGGCCTTGCCGGCGCGGACCGCCCAGGCGGCCAGCATCGATCCGGCGCTCCGCGACCGCAGCAAGGCCCGCGGGTTCGGCGGCGGGGCGTAGAGGAAGATCTCGGAGGGACGGCCGGGCGGCATCACGGCCCCGCGCAGGACCTCGTAGACCCGGTCGGCCGGCGCATGATGCTTCTCCCAGAGTCGCTCCAGGTCGACCAGGTTGGCGACCACGCGGGGCGAGATCGGGTCGTTCGATCCTTCCTCGATTCCCCGCTGGGCCAGGGCCGCCGCTCGGCTTTCTGCGTTCTTATTCGTCGGCAAGACCGGCGGCCCGGCGCGGAGCGCGTCGCGGACGGCGCGGAAGTTCAGCTCGGGCAGGTCGCGCTCCGCGGCGAGCTTGGCGATCTGCATCGCCTGCTCGAAGCGATCGAGCGTCAGGATCGGCAGGCCGGCAGTCCTCGATGCGGCCTTCGACTTCGGAGTGGCGGCCTTGGCCTTGGGAGCGGCCGGCTCGGGCTGGAATGATGCCAGGCGGATCCTGCGGCGAGCCGGTCGCTGGAGTTCAGCTCTCACACCCCCCCCCGACCCCCCCTTCGTAAGGGGGGGAAAGGATCGGATTGCCGGGGCCATCGAGGTGGCGCGCGGGGCCGTCGCGGAGGCCTTGGGCGGGGTGGCCGCCGCGGGGGCCGCCTGATCCTTCCTGGCCTTGCGGCCGGGCGGCTCGATGACGGTCTCGAGCATCCGGACCCACTCGGCCTCGGCGGCCGGGCGGTCGCCGCGCGTCCGCGCGAGGTCGCCCCGCTCGCGGAGCATCGACATCAGCGCCTGGTTGTCGGATTGTCGACGGGCGGCCTCGATCGCACGGGCGGCCAGCTTGTCGGCGGCAACGCGGAGCTTGCCCGAATCGGCTCGCATCCGGCACGTGCGCGCGACCACCCAGAGCGGGAGCTGTTGCGTCGCCTGGGTCCGCTGACGGGCGTTCGCTCGTGCGCCTTCGGGCATGGCTTCGAGCGGGATCCTCTCGACCATCGCGACGAGCCGGTCCAGCGCCGGCTCGATCCGCTTGGTGTCGCCGGTGGCCATCACCAGCAGGGCCTCGGCGATCCCGACCGAAAAATCGTCGGGGTGCTCCTTCCGGAGGCCCTCCGCCCCGGCGATGAGCGACTCGAGCTCCTTGAGCCGTTCGGGCGACGGCGGCGCCGCGGTCGGCCCGGAGATGGCCTCGGCCAGGAGGCTCCGCACCTGGGCCTTGTCCAGCTCGAGCGGGTGTACCAGCACCATCAGGTCGATGGCCTGGTCCGGTCTCCTGGTCTTGTTCGACGGCCGATCCATCGCGGCGATCTTGAGGGCCTCGGGCGGCGCCGCCGCCGGAGTCCCGCCCTTCTCGGCCGCGATCATCCGGCCGAGGGAGGCGGTCAGGTTTTCCAGATTCAGGCCGTCGAGGACGCGCGTCACTCCCTCCCGGCACCGACGGGCCAGCCACTCGCGATCCCCGATGTAGTTCGGGCTGTCGGCCGGGATCTCCCGATTGATCGCCAGCGCCTGGCCGTAGACCGAGACGGCGTCGGTTGAGAAGCCCAGCTCGGCCAGCTTGTCGCCGACGGCCGCGAGCGCCCTCAGCTTCATCTGCTGTTGATATTCCTGGCTATAATAGAAAGACACGTCGGAATACTTGATGAAATCGAGCAGGACGCGACGGGCGTCATCGGGGCGATCCTCGCTCATGTAGATCGTGACCAGCCGCTGCGCCGGCCCGGCCCTGAAGTCCAGCCGCGAATAGGCATCGGTGGCCGTGCGGTAGATGCTGGCCTCGTAGAGGGCCAGGGCCAGGTCGCGAGTCGCGGCGTGGTCCTCGAGCTCGCCGCCGATGATCCCGAAGACCGTGGTCGAGAGCGGCTCGTCCCGCGTCTGGTCGAGGAAGCGTCGGACGACCGCCAGGGACTCATCGAATCGGCCGAGTCGGCAATCGATCAGCGCACGGAGGACGTCTCCGGCGGTCCAGGTCGGTATGGCCTTGCGCATTCCATCGACCCGGGCCGAGAGCTCCTCGAGCTTGCCCTGCGAGGCGGCCATGTCGAGCATCTTCGAGACCACCGTCGTCACCCGCCCGTCCTGGCCCGAGGAGAGGACCAGGTCGAAGGCTTCCCACTGCATCGGCGCGGAGAACGTCTCGGGCCTGGGGATGACCGAGTCCCGGGCATATTCGTACATCTCGGGATACTGCCAGACCTGGTCGTTTTGCAAGTAATAGAAGAGGTAGGAGCGATAGTCGGGGAACGCGTCCCAGACCTTGTGCAGGACGACCATCGCCCGGTCATGGAGCTTCTCGTCGGCGAGGACGCTGCCGACGAGCTGGATGATGTAATACGGCTGGCCGATCTGGCGCAAGTCGAGCTGCTCGACCAGGCCGAGGAGTTCTTCGGTCTTGTTGGCCTGCTGGAAGGCATCCTTGACCTGGTAGAAGTAGCGCGAGAGCAACGACGGGTCGTTCTTGAGGATGAACCTGTAGTGCTCGACGGCCGCCTCGGCCTGTCCGTTCTGCACGAGTTGCTGGGCGATCTGGAAGCGGAGGCTGGCGTCCTCGGGGCGGATCGCGACGATCCTGGCCAGCTCGGCGCGGGATTCTTCCGGCTTCCCGGCGGCCTTGTAGTAGTCGGCCAGCGCCTGGTGGAGCTGGATGGCATTGGGGGTCTTCTTGAGCTGCTCGTTAGCCTTGTCGATGAGCTGGGCCAGGCGCCCGGATCGGGAGAGGACGCCGATGGCGGCGGTGCGGGCGGCATCGGGGTTGTCGGGATTGTAGACGTTCGGGTTGGACTGTCGGGTCGCGGTGGTCGAGTGGAGGATCTGCATGGCCACCTGGACGGCGACGTCGAGCTTGTCCTGCCGCTGGTACTGGAGCATCATGGCGACGAGGGCGGCGGCCTTGTTGCCGGCGCGTTCGACGGGCGCGGCCCAGGACGGCCTCGGCCAGCTCATGGAGGCCGAGCTGGTGCATCTGGCCGGCGAGACGGACCTGGGTGTCGGTGTCCAGCCGCAGGCCGAAGAGCCGCTCGGCCGCCTGTCGGGCCCGGTCCATGTTGCCGGTGAGGACCGAGACGCGCAGGGCCAACTCCTCGCGACGCTTCATGGTGGCGTTGTCGAGCGGTTGGACCGCGTCGGCCAGCGATAGCGCGTCGTCCCGCTCGCCCTGTTGCTCGAGGAGCTCGGCCAGCTCGAGCCTCAGATCAGACTCGACGCGCGACGCCTCGGCCACCCTGGTGAACTCGGCGATCGCCGCGTCCTTGTCGTCGTCCCACCAGAGGAGGTAGCTCAGGCAGAGGCGCGGATAGAGGGCATCGGCGGGCGTCGGCGCCCCGTCGGCTAAGCTGCGGAAATGGCCGACCAGGTCGCTGAGGAGGTCGTCACGTCGGTAGAGCTCGAAGGCCGTGCGGAGGAGCTGGATCGCCGTGTCGTCGAAGTACTCGTTCGGCATCGGGAAGTCGATCGACACGGTCCGATAGGTCTTGCCGACCCAGACCTGGTACCGGGGACTATTGCCCGTTCCGAGGGATGCGAATCGCGCCCGGTTGGCCCGAGCGGCGGCACCCGGCGACTGGCGCTCGATGCGACGCCGGAGCACGGCCAGGTCGTAGTCGAGGAGCTTGAGAACTTCGCCATAGGACTTCCGATCGGCGCAGATGCTCATCCCCTGCGAGATGGACGGTCCAGGGCCGCCGAAGTAATACGAGCCGGTGTAATAGTAGGACATCGTCCGGCCGGCCTGGAGCCGCTCGTATCGGTCGAGGAGCTGGGTCAGCCCGTCGACATCGCCGCGTCGTGCCGCCAGCGTGAAGGCGCCGGCGATCTGGGCGAGTTGCGCCGAGCTGGCGATCGCCTCGCGATAGAATCGCTCCTCCTCCTCGGGCCGTTTGGCGCGCTTGAGCTCGTCGGCGACGTTCTGGAGGATTTGAGCCTGGGCCAGCTCGGGGCGCCGCGTGCGCAGTCCCCGGTAGCAGGCCAGGACATGCTCCAGTTCGTCCTTGTCGAGGGGCGGTGTGTTGTCCTTCTGCATCGAGCCGCGGCTGGCGTTGGAGTAGTTCCGCATGCCCATGCCGAGGTGACGGCCGCCGGTCGCGTAGAGGTAGGCCCAGAGGGCCAGCGGGTCGGTCGGCGCGGCTCGAGTCAGCGCCCGGGCGGCGGCGAACGCCCCGGCGTTGTCGTAGCGCATCTCGCAGAGGTAGAACCAGTCCCAGAGGTCGCGGACGTCGACCGGCGTCCTCTCCGCGGCCTTGCGAAACGTCGCGACGACCTCATCGCCCTTCGCCGAGCTGACCCGCTCGGCCAGGCCGAGGACCCAGCCCAGGGCGGCCATTCGCGCCTGGCCGAAGTCCTGCGGCGCCCAGGCCGAAGTCTGCCCGGTGTAGAGGTAGTAGGAATAGCTCTCGAGCTGGCAGGCCATGCGCATCTCGTAGACCTGGCCGACGCGATCCTCGAGCGGGACGCTGGCCTTGCGGATGGTCGACGATTGCCGGGCCCCTTCGCCCTGGAGCTTCGCGTCCCGGGTGCGCGCCTTGATGATCGCGCTCTTCTCGTCGTCGGCGACGCCCAGCGCCAACAGGGCGCGGAACGCCCGCTCGGCCGCTTCGGGCTTCCTCAGCTCCGCCAGGGCCTCGCCCTGCCGGTAGAGCGCCTCCCAGTCGCCGGGCTCCTTGCGGACCATGGTCTCGGTGATCTCGACCACCGGCTGGACCTTCCGGTGGCCGATCAGGCTGTCGATCGCCTGGAGGATGCGATGCGACGACTCGTTCTTGTCCGAGGCCATCTTCGACCAGACCGCCTGGGCCTCCTCCAGCTCGCCGTAGCGAGCATAAAGCTGGGCGAGCCGCGCCGTGCTCTCGTCGGTCGAGGCGAGGTCATTGAACTGCTTCTGATACCGCGCGGCGCCTTCGAGGTCGCCCTCGTCCTCGGCCAGTTTGGAGAGCTGGTGGAGGAGCTTGGTATCGCGGGGGTTGGCGGCCAGGAGCGGCTCGATCTCGGCCCGCGCGGCGCCGAGGTCGCCCGAGGACGCATAAGCTTGCGCCCGGCAGATGGCCACGTCGCGTTGCTGCGTCTGGCCGGCGCCTGCCCCACCGACGGCCCTCGCGTCGCGCTCCTGGTGCTGGAGGCGAGTCAGGAGTCGGTCGAACTGGTTGCGCTGGAGGTACAGCTCGGTGAGCTTGCTGACGACCCCCAGCTTCTCATCGAGCTCGCCGGCCTTGTCGAAGGCCCGCCAGTACATCTCGATCGCCTCATCGGTCCGGTACATCCCGGCGAGGGTCTCGGCCAGCGTGAGGGTGATCTTGGTGTCGTTCGGGTTGACCCGGACGGCGCGTCGGAGGGCGTCGAGGCCCTCCTCGGACCGCCCGAGCTGGAAGCACAGCTGTGAGAAGAACTCGTAGCTCTCGGGATTTCCCGGTGCGGCGGCGAGCAGGTCGCGACCGGCCTTGAGCGCCGCGTTGACCCGACCCAGCCGCGACTCGAGCTTGGCGATCCCGGTGAGGTACTCGGTCCGGTTGCGCCGATCGATCTCGGCGAGGCGGCGGAGGGCATCGGCGGCATCGGCGAGGTTGCCGGCCGACTCGCGGAGCCGGGCGGCCATCGCCCAGGCGGGGATCGAGCGGGGTTCGACCGTCACGGCGCGGTCGGCGGCCCGGACGGCCTCGGGCAACTTGCCGTCGGCCTCGAGATAGCGGGCCAGCGCCGACCAGCCCGCGGCCGTCGCACCCCGGCCGGCCTCCAGCTCCTTGCGCAGGGCGGCGATCTTCTGCGGCAGCCGGTTGGCGGCCAGGTCGTTCTTGACCCGCGACTCCAGTACGGCCGTCTTCTGCTCGTCCTTCTCGGCCAGCTTCGCCGCCGCGGCGAGCTGGACGTCCGCCTCGTCGTAGTTCTCCAGCCGGTGCCAGAGCTCGGCCAGCTTGAGCCTCAGGTCGAAATCCTCCGCGTCGAGCTTGACGGCCTCGCCCAGCGGGCCGACCGCTTCCTTGAGATAGCCGAAACCGGCCAGGACCTCGCCGAGCCGGCCCAGGTTCCTGGCCGATCGGTTGGGACCGTCCGCGAGCTTCCCCCAGGCGGCCATCGCCTCGGCCGGACGCTTGAGCTGGTGCAGGTATTCGCCGAGATACTCGAAATACTGGGGATTGCCGGGTGCCTGCTCGCTGGCCTTGCGATAGAGTGCCAGCGCCTCTTCGACCAGCTCCGCCGACCGCAGCAAATCGGCGACCTGGGCGGTGGTCACCGGATCATTCGGCTTCTGATCCATCAGCTTGCGCCAGATGGCCGCCGCGGCGGCCCTCCGCTCGGCCTGGGGCCTGGAGACGTCGCGGAGTACGAGCCCACCCCAGTCCCGCAATGTGTCCGGGTTGTTCGGATCCGAGCGGTCGAGCGCCTCGTACTGGGCCGCCGCGTCGGCGTATTTCTGGTCGGCCGCGAGCTGGCTGATCAAGGCCAGCCGCAACTCGCGACGACTCGGGGCCAGCTTGATGGCCTTCTCGTACCAGCCCTGCGCCTCGGCGATCCGTCCCATGCCGGCGAGCGTCCGACCCAGCCGCACCAGCGCCTCGACGTCCTCGGGCTCCTTCTTGGTCCGATTCTCGTAGTACGAGACCAGGCCCGCCGAATCGTCGTTTCGCAGGAAGACTTCCTCGATCTTCCGGCGGACTTCCTTGTGAAGCCAGCTATCGGGCCGGAGCTTCGCCAGCATGGCTTCGAAGTCCTTCAACGCCTCCTCGCCGCGGCCCAGCCGCACTTTCAGCTCGGCGGCCTGCATCGCCAGTTGCACCTGGCGGAACGGGTCGGTGACCTTCTTCGCCAGCGCCTCGTAGCGGGGCAGGGCCTGGGCGGGCTGGTCCTCCTCGGCGAGTGCCGAGGCGATCTGCTCCTGGATGCGGGCATCGTCGGGGAACAGGGCCTCGAGCCGGCTCCAGACCTTGAGCGCCTGATCGTTCTTCTGGGTGCGCTGGTAGACGCGCCCAGCGCCTGGAAGATCTCCATCAGGTCGTTGCGCGGCGGCTTGCGTTGCAAGGCGCGCTCGAAGGCGTCGGCGGCCTGTTCGGGCTGGCCGACCAGGACCAGGGCCTGGCCGAGATAGTAGGCGGGCAGGGCATCCTGGGGCCGATGGGTCTCGGCCTGTCGGAGGGCGGCGACGGCGGCGGCGTCCTGACCTCGCTGGAATTCGAGCAGGCCAAGGATCAGCCAGGCGGTGCCGTCCTTGGGATCCTTGGCGGTCCGGTCGCGTTCGGACTTGATGAAGGCATCGAGGGTGCCGCGTTCGACATGGTAGCCGTAGACGCGGTCGAGCGCAGTGCCGCGCCTGGGGTTCTTCTCGAGGAGCGACAGGAACCGCTGCGTGGCACGTTGTTCGCGCACCTCCTCGGCGGCGGCCGGATCGTCCGACGCCGGACGATCCGGCCGCTGTGCCGACGCCGGATGCCCGATGCCGAGCGTCAGCCCGACGATGATCCCCCAGAGCCAGAGCCGTCGAGCCGATCCCGGATGCCTGACCATTGATGCCGCCCTCGAGATTGCAGATGCCGATTGGCTGCCAATTGCAGCCGCCGCGTTGACCATCTTACGATTGTCGTGAGTCCTGCGCAAGATAGCCGCAACGAATTGCTTCCTCATCGGGTCGATGCAAAAGAGGATTCTTGGTGTGCCGATCTGGGGAAAAGGTGCTGCGGACAAAATGTATCACGGGAGAGTCTGTGGGTTCCTCTGAAATTATCAGACAATAGCGGCCATGCACGCACGAACCATGTATTTTGTGAGGTTGGGTGCAACCGAGCTTTCATGACAGTCTGTTCCAAAGGTTATGTCGAAAGTTGAAAAATTTGAAAATCGTGCGAAGCTTGGGTTCCTCGGAGAACTGATGCGGACAGATGCGGCCGTGCATGCACTATCCGCCAATGGCACAGGCCGGGTGCAACCAAGCTTTCGTGGTAGTTCGTTTGCTTGATTTGATGTATCGACGAGTTTGTATTGAACATTCGATCATAAACCTGGGTTCTTTTGCTCGATTTCGGTAATACCGAGGAACTTTATCCTGAACATTCAATCAGATACTTGGGTTCGTTTGCTCGATTCTTGAGGGCCAGACTGGTCGTGGTTGTCAGGCCCGCCGCTGGATGGGCCTTGGGTTCTTCTGAAAATCAACGCCGAGACGAGAGACCACGCACGCACGATCCGCCAGGTTTTTCGAGGTTGGGTGCAGCCAAGGATTCATGATGGTTCGTTTCGCGGAGTTGCGTTCGTTGTGGCTTACCATTCGGCTCAAGAGTATCCCTTTCGCAACTTGATTGCGCACCCCGAACGCGATCAGGAAGCCCCGACACGGTAAGTATAGAAACTCGCCAGGGCTTTGCGCGCCCGGTTCCTGAATTCTCGAGGAGGTGGGATCGGCTGTTGGAGACGACGCTGGTTGCGAGCAACGCGGTCTATGGTGAGACGTTCCAGACCTCGACCAGCCGCCAGCCCTTCTTCGTCGAGGCGACCGCGCCGCCGATGTTCCAGCCGACCTTGCAAGCTCGGGCGATCTTCGCGGAGACCGGGATGGGACCGAGTACCGGGTCGCCGGTCATGAACGGCTCCAGCCAGATTTCCTTCGGCCCGATCCGGTGGATCAAGAAGTGGCCCTCGACGTTCCTCGGGGAGTTGACCGGATCGTCCTCATCGATCCAGTCGCACAGGGCGTCGAAGAGTTTCTGGGTGGCGGGCAGGTCGCGGGCGGACTCACGAACTCTCTCGCTGGTCACCTCATCGTCCTCGATGTAGCCTTTCGCGACCAGCCACTTGGACAGCTTCTTGATGACCGTCCCCGCGGCCTTCATCGTCTCATCGCTGCCGATGACCTTCATGGGCATGAAATAGCCGAGGAACTCGGAGAATCCGGAGGTGATGTCCTCGGCGCCGAAGGACTCGCAATAGGTACCCCCGGCCTTGGTGATTGCGTTGTATTCCTTCTGGTCGTGGTTTGGCCAGTAACTCTCGAGGTACGACCGATAAAGGTGGATGCTCTGTTCGTATCGGGAGTAGGTCTTCGAACTGAGCCTGGACTTCTGATCGGCCAGGAACTCCTCGAAGAGCTGTGCAATGGTCTTCTCCGGCTTGGGTTTGTACATGGGATCCCCTTCGGACCTCGGAGGCGATCCGGGAAGATTCGTGGAGCCGATGAAGAGGAGCGGCTCAACCTACGGGAAGAGTGCGTGGACGGGTGGCTGGGGACGAGCTGGCTGTGCCGGCGTCGTTTACGGAGCCGCCGCGGAGGCATTCCTGGGGCTCGCCGTCCGAGCGGGCCTTAAGCATAATCACCATGCCACGTTCAACTCATCTTACGATTGACGCGAGGCCTGCCCAAGATGGTCGCCCCGTCAACCGGCCGTTATATCATTGTTGTCGGCGAACTTGATGAAGAGAGCGGAGTGGTCGTGATCCGACTGAAGATGGCGAACGATGTCCCACCGCCGGATTAAAACTGAGAGGAGCAATTGATCGTGGATGCCATTCGCAGCCGGACCGGGACGGAGAATCCCACGGAAGCGCAACGGGCCGCGGTCGAGCGAATCCGCGCCCGGCACCGCACACCGGAGTACCGCTCCGAGGAGCAGACGGTGCGAGAGTTGGCTCGACAGGACTTCCCCCCGCGACGCCGGACCCTGAACTGGCCGCCCTGCTCGCCGCCTTGAAGGCCGAACGGGAACGGCGCGGCATTAGCTTGACGGAGATGCACGAGCGGACGGGGCTCGACCGGGCGACGATCAGCAAGGTCGAGAAAGGTCTCGTCCCGAACCCCATATGGGCGACTCTGCGCTCGATAGCCGGGCACTCGGCCTGAAAATCGTGACCGACCTGAGCCTAGTGCAGGCCCCACCACTTACCCAACATGAGCCAGGACCACGGACGCCCCAAGCGCCACCGCCCCTGCTCCTGAAGAACAGCCACCAAGTGCGGGTCATGGCCCCGATCGGCAAGGCGAACCCGCGGCTTCCCCTCCTCGGGCTGACGGCTCTCATCCAGAGCCAACTACAAGTCGTGAGCGACGGCGAAAACGCTCGTTTTCGGGTCTACAGGTCTCTCAGAGCGTTCCTGTCGGAGTGGTATCGGGGGCTCTCTACCTGACGACTTGGGACAACCTGACTGTCGCGTTGGCGTTTATCCCCTCTTCCCCTTGGGTCTGTCCTTGAACTCGGTAGCCTTGCGGGGGAGCAGGTCGTTGACGGCGATCGGGGGAAGCTTCCGGCCGCCGATCGTGACCGGGACTTGGTCGCCGGAGGCAAAGCTCTTGTGAGACCGGTAACCATTCTTGCCCGGTCGTGAGTACACCTCGACCTTGCGACCGATCAGGTCGATGATCCAGTAAACCGGGATGCGAGCCCGGCCGTAGATCGCGGCCATTTCGAGGTCGTCGATCAGGCTGGAACTGGCGACCTCGACGACGAGGGCGACGTCCTTCGGTCTGGGGTGTCGCGTCGCATAGTCCTGATAGTGGCCGCGGACGACGGAGAGGTCCGGCTCGGGCATGTTGACCATCGGGATATCGATCGGCTTGTCGGGGCGGAGATACCAACCTTCGGGCAGGATGGCGTCGAGCATCGCGTAGGACGCGTCGCACGCGGTGGCGTGAGGTGGATTATGGACCATCTTGGACACCAGGAATCCGTTGATGAGATGGACGCGGTCCTGCTTGCCGAGCGCACCGGACTCGATCAACGCCTGGTACTGAGCCACGGTCAATCGGTAGAGCGACGACGGCACCCATCCCGGGTCCGCCGGCAATGCCATCGGCGCCGTCGTCATCAACGTTGACATAGAATTCCCCCGGTTTCGAGCTGGGCGAGGACGACCCTTTCGCGCCGCCTTTCATGCGGCGGCCTCCCTCTGGTCCTCGCGAAGTCTCATCACATCCTACGCGATTGGTGTGGCCCGGCGAAGGCGAGTCGGAGAAAAACCAATCCAGCTCGGCGCCCATTCCGGATAGATGGCCAATCCTATTCTTGCCCCGGGTCCTCGGCGCAACATGAGCACATAAATGAACATCAAGGCGGCGACCGTGGAGACGACCCAGCTCGCGCCGATGAGCCGGCCGAGGCGGTCGGTCCAATCCGGCGCGGCACGCCAGCTTCGGCCGAGGGCCAGGACGACCCAGAGGGCCGCGATCGCCAGGCCGGAGCATTGCCCCAGGTCCCACCAGATCTCGTCGAGACTGCCGTGGCCCGGGTTCGTCCGGGGATCATAGAACCGCCTGAGCATGTACTCGTTGAGCAGCGTGAGGGCACAGAAGATGGATGCAACGGCGGTGGTCAGGATTCCGATGTGTCGTATCGACCGTCGCGACCGCGCGGCTCGGTGGCGGAACGTCGCCAGCCCCGCCCCGAGCGTGACCAAGGGTAGGAAGACCTGGCCGAAGCCGAGCAGGACGCGGCGCTTCCAACGGAACCGATCGAGGACCCAGACCCGTTCGATTCGTGCCGAGTCGCCCGGCCCCGGACCCTCGATCCGTCGAATCATCGTCCAATCCTTCTCCTTCTCGAATCGGGCGTGGCTGTTGCCAAGGCCGAGGGCAGATTCGAGGTCCTTCGGGTCGGTCGCCGACAGGCCGATGCCCAGGGCGATCGAAACCAAGAGGATCATGGCATCGATCGGGCCGAACGCGGGATGATCTGTCGCGATGGCTGGCGCGTCGTGGCTCATGGCTTTCCCAACAAGTGCCGCAGGGTGACAAAAAGCCCATCCGATCAACCGCGAGTCGATCAGCATCGTCATCAGCCAGAAGACGCCGATGAGGCGCCCGAACCGATCGATCCAGCCCGGCTTGGGCCGCCAGCGCCGGCTCAACAGCAGGCCGAGCCAGGTGACGGCTACCGCCTGGCCGACGTGATGGGTATGGCCCGGCCAGTAGACGGGCGGGAGCAGCATCCGGAGCAGTGCGTTCCTGGGATCGAGCATGACCCAGTGGATCGACCAGTTGATCGTGTCGATGGTCGTGACGAGCACCGCGGCCAAACAGGCCGCCATGCCGGGCTGGCAAATCAGACGGTGGAGCGTCGGCCGGGGCCGCTGGAGTCGGAGCACGAGGAGCGTAACCGTCCAGACCAGCAACATCGAGGTGACCATCCCGGTGAGCCACATCAGCCCGAGGCGCATCCTCGCGGTTTCCTCGAGCATCGTCCGAGCCAGCGCAAACCCGGCCGCCGTCGTCCCGATGAGGATCATGCCGTCCAGGATGGTGAAAGGCCGACACCGTCTTCGTCGCATCGTGCGCCCTGCCTCTCTCGGGTACAGATCAACCGGTCCTATCACAAAGCGGTGCCCTTTCCAGGTATCCGTGCTCGCGGCCCCATCCGAGCCAGGCATCGGCCATCGCCGCGACGTGACCGGCCAACTCAGGCGAGACTGGATTGTCGCCCGTGATTGCCGCAAGCATGCCGAACCACGATACGCTGGGCTTTCGCTCCAATTCACGGAGGATCAAGGGAACAGCCGGTTCGCCCAAGGCGATCATTTCTTGATAGACGGGATGATGGCGCAGCCCACCCATGTTCGAGCGGTAAGCGGTCAGTTCGGTCCACCGGATCGCCAAGGTCTTGAACTGACGTTCGACAGTCTGGCGCTGTTCGGGTGTAAGCGCGATCACGTGATACTCCTGAGGTTCTCCAGTATAGCCGCCGTAACCGAGGGTTGGCGAGAGAATCGCTGGGAAACCGTTCGACTTGTCACTTCGACTTGTCGCGACCTCGAAGGCCCGTCGGCAAGGAGCGGGGCCAGTTCCCTTCATAGGTGACGTTGCGGACTCGCACCTGCGTCTCGTCCGCGTAGTGGAACAGGCCGAAGGATCGCTGGTTGGTCGGCTCGAGGGTGCGCTCGTAGATGGGCTGATCGTTGAGCTGGAGTGCCACGCGGTCGCCGGTCACGCTCAGGACCAGTCGATTCCAGGCCCCGGGCTTCAGCGGGATCGATGCGGGACCGCGGCGGTTCTCGGGCTCATCGCGGCGGTTGTCGGGCGACAGGCCGGATCGCTCGTAGGCGCCGTCGGTCAGCCGGTGGGTTTTCACCCCGTCGGGCTCCAGGAGGAAGGCCAGCCGGTCGAGCGACGGGTGGACCATCGCCTTGCCCGGGTCGTAGTAGAATTCATAGGTGATCCGGCCGTCCTCGACCATCGGCCGGTGGTAGCGCAGTACGCTCTCCTGCTTGCTCCTGGGGCGATTCTCGACCATCCGGCCGACGATCTCCTCGCCGTGCTTGTCCCAGTCGGGATTGTCGCCGGTCGCGGTCTCGTTGTATTCGCCCGCCAGCCAACCGGAGAGATCGGGCAGCATCGAGAGGTTGAGCTTGTCGGGGATCCGAGGGTCGCCCGTGATGGCGATCTTCCGCGCGCCTCCGGATTGCAACGCCGAGCAGACCAGGGCCAGCCAGGGGTCGCCGTCGGGCGGCACGGGCGCCTCGTGGACCTTGCGATGATTGATGAGGATCGATGCGCGGCCGCCCTTCACCGCGAGTCGGAACGGATACCAATCGCCCGGCTTCTCAAGGGGCGGATTGAGGGTCTGGTCGGCCAGGGGACGGCCGAATTGGGATCGGTCCAGGTGCTTCCCATCGGACTTCAGGCCGATCGCCAGGCCGTTGTACATGATGCCGATCTGTTGGCCGGTCGCGGAGGTCAGCTCGCAGTCGAGCTGGAACTCGCCGCGGAGCGGGACGGCCAGGTACATCAGGTCCTGGTCGTGGCCGGGGTAGTGGGTCAGCCGTCCGTCGCGGGCCGACCAGTGGGCGACGGGCCGGCCTTCGCCGCGGGTCTCGGCCCGAGTCGGAGTGACGCGCGCCCAGAACGGTAGGTCGGGGTCGGTCCCGAACGGCTGGCTGCCTTGCCCCTCGCCGTTATCCATGCCGACCAGAAGCTCCGCTCGGGCGAGTTGGTGCTTCACATGGTGTGTCCAGGACGCATCCGAGGACGGCTTGCCGGCGTGCGTGGCAAGGGTGTTCAAGAGCGCGATCGCCGATCGGCGAAGGGCCGGTCGCTCGATGGCCCGAGCGGCCAGGGCCAGTTCGGGCCATCGCGTCCACTCGGGTTGATCGAGGGAGATTGTCTCCAGCATCGGCTTCATGGCCTCGATCGACCTGGACGCCGCCGCATCATCGCCGCGGGCGATTGCGATCAGGGCGAGGAGCGACCGCTTGCCCCGCTCGTTGGTCGTCCGGTTATCGTCGTCGGCGATCTGGGCCTTTTCCACATGTGCCGCCAGCTCATCGAGCTTGCCCAGTGCCCTGGCGCGTATCGACCATCGCGAGCGCCGGGCGCGGATCGCGCCGCCGGTCTGGGCGCGGATGCCGGTCGCGGCGGTCTTGTCCCCGGCCGGGAACGAGGGCGAGAAGTCGCCTTCGAGCCGGAAGACCGGATGGTCGGGCGAGGGGAGCACCCAGTCGGCGAGTCGCCGGTATCGCTCCTCGGGCGGGAGCTTGCCCGTCTCCTCGACGATCTCGCCGGCCTGGAGGGCGAACATCGGCTCGCCGATGACGGCATGCCGTGCGCGCCGGTCGGCGTCGGAATGCGGCGCGGCCGGATCGGGGGCCAGGAGGTTGGCCAACTGCTCCGAGGTCAGGGCCTCGGGCCATCGGCCGCGGAGCACGAGGTTGCGCGCCTGGACGGCGGTCTGGTCCTTGTAATGGAAGAGGCCGAACTGGCGGCCCAGGGTCGGCTCCATGGTGCGCTCGTAGATCAACTGGCCATTCAGAGCGAGGGAGACCTTGTCGCCGTCGAGTGCGATCTTGACGGCATTCCACGTGCCCGTCTTGAGGGGGATCGTCTTCGGGCCGCGGCGGTTGGCCGGTTCTTCGATGGTGTTGTCGGCGGGAAGGCCGGAACGATCGCCGCCGGCCGCCGTCATCCAGTGGAGCTTCACGCCCTCGGGCTCGAGGAGGAACGCGATTCGATCGATCGAGGGGTGTACCATGACCTGGCCGGGCTCGTAGAGGAACTCGTACTCGATCGCGTCGCCGTCGCGGAGCGGCCGATGGTAATAGAGGCGGCTCTGGTCGGCCTCGGTTCCCGGGCTGTCGAGATCGTTGGCGACGACGCGACGAGGCGTGGTGCCGGGGACGACGCGACGGCCGTGGATCACTCCGTCCCGGGCCGCCCAGTCGTAATCATCGAGCTTGATGGGCTCCCTGGGATTCCTGGCTTGCGACCGCGTCGTCACGCTGGTGCCACCGGGTAAGGAAGCTGTCAAACGGACGTTGAGCTCGTTGCCGTACTGGTCGAGCGTGGCGTTCCAACGCCGAGGCCGGGTCTCCGGGTAGAAGCTGGAGACCCAACCTTCGAGCCGATCGCCGTGGCTGAGCCGGACCTCGCGCGGGATGATCGGCGTGCCCCGGATCGCGAGGTTTTTCCAGGCCGAGTTGCGCTCGCGGAAGGTGATCAGGCCGATCCAGGGACTGGTCGGGCTGGGGTCGTCGTCCTCGTGGAAGAGGTGGCCGTTGACCAGCACGCGGCACTTTCTGGGGGGTGGCCTGGATGGCCAGCCGATTGAAGCCCTTTGGTCGGGATAATGACCAGGGGATATGGAGATTCTCGGTGTGGCCGATGGTGAGGAGCTCGGCGACTCCGCCCATGTTCTCGACGCGAGAGGGCAGGAAGCTGATCCCGTTGTGTGCCACGAGCGAATGCGCCCCGGGGTCGGTGTAAGCGTCGGCCGAGAACTCGTAGGAGCCGGCGAGCGGATAGTCGAAGAGGAGCAGATCGGTCGTCGATCCTGCCGGATGGACGACATGGCCCTGGTGGGCGATCCACCAGGGGGCCGGCTCTCCGGTCGAGAGATAGTAGCCCGGCCGCATGTCCGTCGCCTGCCAGGATGCCAGGCCGGGTCTCTGAATCGCCGTGGCGCCCGAACGTCGGGCCAGGGCCTCGGCGAGGTCGCCGCGCATGATCGCCGATAGGGCATAGTCGTTGATCCGCGCCGCCCGATCGACCAGCGCCCGGGTCATTCGCAGGCCGAGGCCGCCGATCGGCTCGCCGGCCCGGACTGCCGCGCGGGCCAGGAGATAGTCGGTCCAGGGGAATTTGACGCGTTCCGCCTGGGAAACGGCGGTCCGGACGACCGTGCCCGGCTGGGCCGGGGGCTCGGCGGGATGGGCCTCGTTTTCCTTGATCAGCCCCGCCAGTCGGGCCTCGATCCGGGGAGCGACCTTCGACCCCTGGCCGCGTGCCAGCTCGACGAGGAGGTGGAGGACCTCGGCGTTCTCGACCGCCTGGGCTCCCGATGGCTCCGCGGCGGTGCGGGCCTCCTCGGCGAGCTGGTCGAGAATGCCGGCCTCGCGGGCCGCGTCGATCAGGGCGGTCGCGGTGCTCACCGGGTCTTGTCGAGTGGCACGATCGACGGGCTGGGGACGAGAAAGCGGGCGGGGCGCGGCCGGGGCGAAGACATCCGGGGCCGGGTCGAGGCCGGCCATCGAGGTGAGGAGTCGCACGGCGCGTCGGTCCTTGGTGGGCATGGTCCAGGCCCGCATCGCGTCGTATCGCTCCCTGGCCGGAAGGGCCGCCATCCGCTGCATCAGCCGCACCAGGACATCGTCGATCGGCGGATCGCCGCCCGAATAGGCCGGGGCGTCGAAGTAGCGCGCCAGTTGCGCCATCGCGTCGGACCACAGGCCCGCCCGGGCGAGCTCGCCGGCCACGCGCTGGAGCTGGTGCTTGCGGAGATAGAGCGGATAGTCGCCGGAATATCGGGTCGTGGCCTTTTCCATGACCTCGAGATAGGCGTCGAGTCGCTTGCGGCCGCCGGGTGCATCCCCCAGTCGGAACCGTCGGCGGGCCATCAGGATCAGGAGCGTGCCCAGGGGTTCGCCCTGTGCGGAGGACGCGGCTTCAAGCCCCGGGACGCACCCATCGAGTACGTCCGTCGCCGAGGCGGACACCTCTTCGGAGGGATGATTCAGGGCCGGCAGCGCCGCATGCCAGGCGAGCTCGGCGCTGGCCCGCGACGAGTCGTTCTTCAGCCGCGCGGCGATCGCTTGCAGCGATTGACTGACCCCGGCCGGGTCGCCGGCGGCGATCGCGATCTGGGTCGCGAGGATGGCGGCGGGCAGCTCCGCCATGGGCTGGCCCCGTCGGGTCGCGAGGGCCTTGCTCAAGTCCTCGACCTTGCCCGCTCGCACCGCCACGGCGGCCAGCAAGGATCCGACGCTTTGCGGTCGTAGCGAGGAATTCACGTCCACCGCCTGAGCATACAGGAAGATCTCGGTCGGACGGGCCTGCGGCAAGACCGCCTCGCGAAGTGCCTGGTAGATCAATTCGGGCGGGACGTGATGCTTCTTCCAGAGCCGCACCAACTCGATCATCGACGCGACGACCCTCGACGAGACCGGGTCGGTGGCGCTGTCGTCCAGGCCGCGGACCTGGCGCACGATCAGCCTCGAGGAACTCGATGGAGCGGTCGCAGGCACGACGGGAGGCCCGGCGCGCAACGACTCGCGGACGGCATCCAGGCTGAGCTCGGGCATGTCGTGCTCGGCCGCGAGCCGCGCGATCTGCATCGCCTGCTCGAAGCGCTCGAGGGTCAGGATCGGCAAGCCCGTGCGCGGCGATGCGGCCGGCCTCCGCGAAGCGGTCGAGGCGGACTTGGTGCGCGGCGGATTGTCCTGGGCGGGAGGGGCGGCCTTGGCCTTCGATGTCGCCTTGGCCTTGGCTTTCGGAGCGGTCTTCTCCGGCTGGAAGGATGCCCGGCGGATCGTGGCACGGAAGGTCACCTCGTGGCGAGTCCCCGGAACCCCCCCTGGCCCCCCCTTCTCAAGGGGGGGAAGGGATTGATGCCTCATCGAGGTGGCTCGGGGTTTCAAGGACGCCGGGGTCGGGACGGACGCGGGCGGTTTCGGCTTCGCGGGATTGGCCTTCGGGCGGTCGGCCTCGACGACGATCGCGAGCATCCGGCGCCAGGCGGCCTCGGCCGCCTTGCGATCGCCCTGCGCGAGCAAGACCTCGCCCCGCTCGCGGAGCATCGCCAGCCGGGTCTGGTTCTCGGCCAGGCGTCGGGCCGCCTCCAGGGCACGGTCGGCGAGCCTGTCGGCGATGCCCGCCATTTTGACGGCGTCCTTGCGCTTCCAGCAGGCGCGGGCGACCAGCCAGAGCGGGACCTGCCGTGACGCCTCGGCACGCTGACGCGCGTTGGCCCGCGCACCGTCGGGGAGCGGGTCCAGCGGCGTCTTCTCGACCAGCCGGCCCAACCGATCGAGTGCCGTCTCGATCCGAGGGTCGTCGCCGGTGCCGATCGCCAGCAGCGCCTCGGCGATCGCCACCGAGAGGTCGTCCGGATGCTTCCGGCGCAGGTCCTCCATTGCCGCGGCGAGTTGCTCGCGCCCCTTCGTCTGGCCCGGCGAGGTCGAAGCGGGCGCGATCGCGTCGGCCATCAGGCTCCGGAGCGTCGCCTTGTCCAGCTCGCGAGGGTGGACCATGACCATCAGGTCCAGGACCTGGTCGCGAGGCTTGGCGCCGGCCGATGCCGAGACGCGATCGCCGGGCTTCTTTGGGTCGTTTCCCTTGGCCTCGTCGCGGAGCGTGCGGGCCAATGTCGCGGCCAGGTCGTCGGGCTTGAGCTTCTCGATGGCCCTGGTCAGTCCGTCGCGGTACTGCCTCGTCAGCATCTTGAGGTTGCCGATGTAGTTGCTGCCATCCGGCGTGATCTCGCGGGCGACGTTGAGCGATTCGCTGTAGAGGGCCACGGCGTCGGCCGCGAAGCCCAGCTCGAGCAGTTGCGCCGCGGCCGTGCCGAGCGATTGCATCCGCATCTGTTCGAGATAACCCTCCGGATAGATCACGCCATTCGTGTTGCCGGGCTTGCCGGAGCCGAGCAGGATGCGACGGGCGTCTTCCCGGCGATTCTCGCGGGTATAGAGCGTGACGAGCCGATTGGCCGGGCCGTAACCGAGTCGGGAGATGGTACTGGGGTCGTCCGCCTCCCGGCTGATGCCGGTCTCGTAGGTGGCGATGGCCAGGTCGCGGGTCGTCGTGTGGCCCTCGAGCTCCGCGCCGATCACCCCGAAGACGACCGTCGGGATGGACTCGTTCTTGGAGGTCTCGAGGAACTGGCGGATCGCGGATCGGGCCTGGTCGTGGCGCCCGAGGCGGAGATCGATCAGGGCACGCATGACCGGCCCGGCGGTCCAGCCGGGGACCGCCTTGCGCGCCGCGTCGATTCGTGCGCCGAGTTCTTCGAGCCGTCCCTGGCTGCCGGCCATGTCCAGCAGTCGCGAGAGGATCGTGGTCATCCGGCCATCGTTGGAGTAGGACAGGACACGGCCGAGGGCGGTCCACTGGGTCGCCGGCGCGAACGTGGACGGCCCCGGGACGATCGACTCCGTGGCGTAGTCGAAAGTCTCGGGCATCTGCCAGAGCTCATCCCGTCGCAGATAGGTCAGGAAGGTCGCCCGATTGTCAGGGAAGGCATCCCACGCCTTGCGGACCAGCGGCATCACCCGGTCGCGCTGCTTGCTGTCCAGGGCCAGCAGGTTGTTGATCGTGTTGTAGACGACGGCGGGCCTGCCGAGCTGGCGGAGGTCGATCTCCTCGAGCAAGCCGATCAGCTCGTCCAACTTGCGGGCTTGCTGGAAGGCGCGGAGGATCTCGGTAAACCGCGGGGCGACCAGCGCCGGATCGCGCTTGACGATGATCCGGTAGTGATCCAGCGCCGCGGCGGCCTGCCCGTCCTGGACGAGTTGCTGGGCGACCTGGAGGCGGAGGTTGTTGTCCTCGGGCCGGAGCTCGATCATCCGGGCCAGCTCGGCGCGGGCCTGGTCGCGCTGGCCGGCGGCCTTGTAGTAGTCGGCCAGCGCCTGGTGGAGCTGGATGGCGTTGGGCGTCTTCTTGAGCTGCTCCTGGACCTTGTCGATGAGCTGGGGCAGGCGGCCCGACCGCGCCAGGACGGCGATGGCCGACGAGCGGCTGGCGTCGGGGTCCTCGGCGGACGCGACGTTAATATTCATCTGGCGGGTCGCGGTGGTCGAGTGGAGGATCTGCATGGCCACCTGGACGGCGACGTCGAGCTTGCCCTGGGACTGATACTGGAGCATCATGCCGACGAGCGCCGTGGCCTTGTTGCCGGCCCGGCGTCTGGCGCGGCCCAGGACGGCCTCGGCCAGCTCGTGGAGTCCGAGCTGGTGCATCTGGCCGGAGAGCCGGACCTGGGTGTCGGTATCCAGCCGCAGGCCGAAGAGCCGCTCTGCGGCCTGGCGGGCGCGATCGAGGTCGCCGGTCATGACGGAGAGCCGCAGGGCCAGCTCCTCGCGACGCTTCATCGTCGTGTTGTCGAGCGGCTGCACGGCGTCGGCGAGGCTCAGCGCATCGGCGCGTCGGCCTTGCTGCTCGAGCAGCTCGGCCAGGTCGAGGCGGAGGTCGGATTCGGATTTGGACGCCTCGGCCACCTTGGTGAACTCGGCGATCGCCTCGTCTTTCTCGTCGTTCCACCAGTAGAGCGAGCTGAGGGCCAGCCGGGGATAGACCGCATCGGCCGGCGTCCGGGCGGCCTCGGCCTGGCGGCGGAAGTGGCCGACCAGGTCGCTCGACAGGTCGTCGCGCTTGTAGAGCTCGAAGGCCGTACGGAGGAGCTGGATCGCGTTGGCGTCGAAGTATTCATTCGGGGTCGGGAAGGTGATCTGCATGTATCGGGATGTCTTGCCGACCCAGATCTGATACTGCTGGACGACGGCCTGGGAGCCGAACCGCGATCGGGCGGCACGCGAGGCGCCCGAGGATTGCCGCTCCTGCTTGCGACGGACGGCCGCCAGCTCGTGGTCGAGCAGCCGGAGGACATCGTCGTATGCCTTCATGCCGGCGCGGAAGCTCATCGCCTGGCCGATGGCGTCGGCCGGGCCGCCGAAGTAGAACGTGCCGGTCGAATAATAGGCGTTGCCGCGGCCGGTCTGGAGGCGATCGTAGCGATCGGAGAGCTGGATCAGGGCCTCGACGTCGCCGCGCTGCGCCGCCATTCCGAAGACGCTGGCGATCTGCCCGAGTTGCGTGGCGCCTCCGACCGCCTCGCGATAGAACGCCTCGGCGTCATCGACCCTACCGGCCCGCTTCAGCTCGGCGGCGACGGTCTGGAGGACCTGGGCCTGGGCCAGCTCGGGCCGTCGCGTGCGCAGGGATCGGTAGCAGGTCAGGAGGTGCTCGAGCTCGTCCCCGGCCAGGGCAGGGGTGGTGTCGTTCGCCTCCTGGCCCTGAGAGACGTAAGAGCGCTGGCCCGTACCCAACTGGCGGCTGCCGATCGCGTACAGGTAAGCCCAAAGGGCCAGAGGATCGGCGGGCGTGGCGCGGCTCAAGGCCCGTCCGGCGGCCAGGACGGCGGGGTTGTCGTATTGCAGGGCGCCGAGATAGAACCAATCCCAGAGGGCGCGGGGATCGGCCGGGGTCTTCTCGGCGGCCTGGCGGACTTCGGCGGCGACCGCGTCGGCGTTGGCCTTGCCCTGCTTCTGGGCCAGGCTCACGAGCCAGCCCAGGGCCGCCATCCGCGCCTGGCCGAAGTCCGGCGGTGCCCAGATCGCCGCCAGGTTTCCGCGGGCCGAAACGAGCACGCGGTTATCGAGGTTGCACGCCCTTCGGATTTGCAAGATCCCGCTCAAGCGGTCCTCCAGCGGCACGGAGACCCGGCTTGTCGTTCGACGCCCGGGCGCCGGTGGACCTGAGCTTGGGATCGCGACTGCGGGCCCTGGTGGCGGCACTCTTCTCATCGTCGGGGATGGTCAGCGCGAGCAGGGCGCGGAAGGACCGCGCGGCCTCCTCGGGCTTCTGCGACGACGCCAGTGCCAGTCCCTGGCGATAGAGGGCCTCCCAGTCGCGCGGGTCCTTGCGGATCAACGCCTCGGTGGTCTCCAGGGCTGGGGGGTATTTCCGGCTGGCCAGCAGGCTGTCGACCGCCTGGAACACGCGATGGGCCTCGCCCTTGCCTGCGGCCATCTTCGACCAGACGGCCTGGGCCTCTTCCAGGTCGCCGTAGCGTGCATAGAGCTGCGCCAGGCGGTTCTGGCCGTCGTCGCTGGGGGCCAGCTCATTGAGCTGTTTTTGATAGCGGGCGGCGCCCTCGATGTCGCCCTCCTCCTCGGCCAGTTTGGAGAGCTGCTGGAGCAACTGGACGTCGCGGGTATTGGCGGCCAGGAGCGGCTCGAGCTCGGCGCGGGCGGAGCCCAGGTCGCCCGAGGCCGCGTGGGCCTGAGCCATGCAGATTGCCACGTCGCGCCGCTGGGCCTGGCCGGCGCCGGCGCCCGGTCGGGCGTCGCGGTCCTGGTGCTGGAGCCGGGTCAGCAGGCGGTCGAACTGGTTGCGCTGGAGGTAGAGGTCGGTCAGTTTACTCACGACGCCGAGCTTGCCGTCGAGGTCGTCGGCCTTGTCGAAGGCCCGCCAGTACATCTCGATCGCCTCGTCGGTCCGGTACATCCCGGCGAGGGTCTCGGCGAGGTCGAGCGCGACCTTGGTGTCGTTCGGGTTGACCCTCGCGGCGCGTCGGAGTGCGTCGAGGCCCTCCTCGGGCCGGCCGAGCTGGAAGCACAACTGGGCGAAGAACTCGTAGTGCTCGGGGTTGCCCGGCGCCGCGGCGATGAGGTCGCGGCCGGCCTTGAGCGCGGCCTCGATCCGGCCCAGCCGAGACTCCAGCCTGGCGATCCCGGTGAGGTACTCGGCCCGGTTGCGGCGGTCGATCTCGGCCAGGCGTCGGAGCGCGTCGGCGGCATCGCCGAGGTTGCCGGCCGACTCGCGGAGCCGGGCGGCCAGCGACCAGGCCGCGATCGATCGCGGGTCGGCCTCGATGGCTCGGCCAGCGGCCTGGACGGCCTCGGGCAGCTTGCCGTCGGCCTCGAGGTAGCGTGCCAGGATGCCCCAGCGACCGGACGTCCCCTCTTTCGCGTCGGCGAGCTCCTTCTGGATCTGATCGATGCGCATGGCCAGCCGCCCGGCGGCCTGGTCGTTCTTCACCCGGGCCTCGACGACCGCCGACTTTTCCTCATCCTTCGCGGCCAGCTTCTCCGCAGCCGCGAGCTGGGCCTCGGCGTCGTCGTAGCGCTCGAGTTTGTGCGAGAGACCGGCCAGCTTCAGCCGCATGCCGAGGTCGTCCGGATCGAGCTTCGCCGCCTCGGTCAGGGGGGACATGGCTTCCTTGAGATATCCGAAGCCGGCCAGGACCTCCGCCAGTCGGGCCAGGTTCTTCGCGTTGCGGTTCGATCCCTCGGCAATCTTCCCCCACGCGGCCAGGGCCTCGGCCGGTCGCTTGAGCTGGTGCAGATATTCGCCGAGATACTCGTCATACTGGGGGTTGCCCGATGCCTGGTCGCGGGCCTTGCGATAGAGCGCCAGCGCGTCGTTCGACCAGCTCCGCCTGCCGCAGCAGGTCGGCGACCTGGGCGGTGGTCACCGGGTCGTTGGGGCGGGCGTCCAGGAGCCTGCGCCAGATCGACGCGGCGGCGGCCTTGCGATCGGCCTGGGGCTTCGAGGCGTCGCGCAGCACCAGGGCGCCCCAGTCTCGTAACGTGTCGGGATTGTTCGGGTCGGAGCGGTCCATCGCCTCGTACTGGGCCGCCGCGTCGGCGTATTTCTGGTCCTGGGCGAGCTGCGCAATCAGGGCCAGCCGCAGCTCACGACGAGCCGGGGCTAACTTGATCGCTTTCTCATACCAGACCTGTGCTTCGGCCACGCGTCCCATGCCGGCGAGCGTCCGGCCGAGGCGGACCATCGCGTCGATGTCCTCGGTCTCCTTCCTCGTCCATCGCTCGTAATACGCGACGAGCCCCGCCTGGTCGTCGTTGCGGAGGAAGACTTCCTCGATCTTCCGCCGCACTTCCTTGTAGAGCCAGCTATCCGGACGGAGCTTCGCCAGCATCCCTTCGAAGTCTTTCAGCGCCTCCTCGCCGCGGCCGAGCCGCACTTTCAACTCGGCGGCCTTCATGGCGAGTTGGACCTGGCGGAACGGGTCGGTGACCTTCTTCGCCAGGGCCTCGTAGCGGGGCAGGGCCTGGGCGGGCTGATCTTCCTCGGCCAGTGCCGAGGCGATCTGCTCCTGGACGCGGGCATCGTCGGGGAACAGGGCCTCGAGGCGGCCCCAAACGGCCAGGGCCTGGTCGGTCTTCTGGGTGCGCTGGTAGACTCGCCCCAATGCCTGGAAGATCTCCAGGAGGTCGTTGCGCGGCGGCTTGCGCCGCAAGGCGCGTTTCGAAGGCGTCGGCGGCCTGCTCGGGCTGGCCGACCAGGACCAGGGCCTGGCCGAGATAGTAGGCGGGCAGGGGGTCGTCAGGGCGGTGGGTCTCGGCCTGTCGGAGGGCGGCGACGGCGGCGGCGTCCTGACCTCGCTGGAATTCGAGCAGCCCGAGGATGAGGGCGGCCGCTCCGTCGTCGGGGGCCTTCTCCAGTCGGTCGCGGTAGGACTTGATGAAGGCGTCGAGCGTGCCGCGTTCGACATGGTAGCCGTAGACGCGATCGAGCGCCGTGCCGCGCCTGGGATTTCTTTCGAGCAGCGAGAGGAAGCGCTCGGTGGCCTTCTGTTCGCGGGCCTCCTCGGCTGCGACCGGATCGGCCGGTTGTGCGATCGCCGGTTGACCGTTGCCGAAGGTCAGGCTGATCGAGATTCCCAGGAGGCAGAGTTGACCGGCCGATCGGAGGAGGCTGGACATGATGCGGTCCTCATGACTCGGGATGCCGATGTGCGTCGCGACGATGATCCGGGGTGCGGATCGTACGGCTGTCCAAGTGTCAGCGCAGGATAGTCGGTCCGAATTGCTTCGTCAAACAGAAAGGCGAGTCGAGTTCAAGGCTGACCCGATAGGATGGGTCTCACCAACACGCGGCAACGCTCGACCAATTTCCTCGCCGCAGCCTTCCTCTTGCTGCCGCTCTGGGGCATGTAGACATGGGCGTGAGCATGATTTGTGGGGTCGGTGAGATCGAGCTCGCGACGAACGTCACATCCCAGCAGCCTGACGTCCCGACAGGAGAAGACGACAACTCCGGATCCCGGCCGGAAGCGGGCCAGTGTCGCCTCGGGCGAGCCAGCGATCGCGGCGATGTCCACCGAGAATACAGGGAAAGAGAAGGCCGCCGATGAAACGCGATCTTCGGTGGCCAGCCACCACTCCGGACCGATGACGCGATAGAGGTCGGCTTCGTCGTTGACCATCGATCCGGCGAGAGGATCGGGCGCCGGGGGATCGTCCGAACTCATCGCACGTCCCTTGACATGAACCATTCAATCAGCGCGATGGCTCTTGACTTGTCCTTGATGGAGAAGCTTTCTTCCTCTTCGATACTGGCCTGCGGATGCCACTGAAGATACCGGATGAATTCGGAGGATTCGAATTCCAGCTCCAATGACTTCGGTCCGTCGTGCCATTCCAGTTGGAGGGCTCCGCTGGACATGGGGACGACCCGGGGCGCAATCGGACATGTCGCTGGCAGGCCCGCGACGAAGGACTTCGCGGCGTCGATGATGGCGGGATCAATCACCGGGGCTCCGTATCCGTCCCAGTTCGGATCGAGGTGACGAAGCTGCTCGATTTCGGCCAGGACCCTCTCAATCGAGTCGGGGAGGTTGTCCGGCACGACCCCGTTGACGGAGGGGCGGACGAGGACATCGGGAACCTTGTGGACACTCGCCATGGATCACCCTCCCGCGTTCGTGTGAGCTCTTCACTTATTCTACAATCTTAGGGGCGACACCGCAAAGAGCAGACCTGGGGCGTGTCGCACTCGGTTCAAACCTTGCAGATCTGGTGACCCTCGTCGAACCAGAGGACGTAGAAGCTGTTCCCGATCCGGGCGACGAAAACGCGACGGCGTTCCGAAGCCCTGATGCCGAGGATCTCATCATCGTGGTCGAGCCAATCGGGCCAAGAGACGCCGCTCAAGTCGGACGGCTGATAACGGGTGGGATTCAGGCCGGTCTTGTGCGCGGGGTCCTTCGAGGAGGAGGCTAGTACTTGCTCCCAGGTACGCTGGGATAGCTTACGAAGGCACTCGAGAAAGGACTGGATCTGTTCCGCGTTCCATCTCGAGAGGCAGAAGAGATCGCCGGTCGCATAGCGCTCGTACGAGGGTGTGACCTTGGGAGAAACAGGCGTTGGCTGATGTGTCGGCCTGGTTGGCGGTTGCGGATTCTTGTCCGGTTTGGGTCGCTTCTTCCCCTTGCCCATGGCGGTTCAACTCACGGCTACGGAGAAGAAGTCGCGCATCGACTCGTGTGTGATTTCCTTGTCGCATCCTTCGATTGGACCCAGGTTCCCACGGGCCTGGAGCCAGGGATCTTCCTCCCGAGTCATCTCCCGGAGGGCGGAAGGAGCGAACCCTTTGTAAGATTGCCAGACTGAGCCCACGAAATCCACATCCTCGGGCTCCAGCTCGACGACTCGCTCCTCTTCCACATCGTCGGGTAAGATGGCTCGCCGCCACAGTCCTTTAAATCGATCGAACACGCTGGGCACGATCGGCCCGCTCGACCAGGCCTCGATCCGGTCGTCGAAGAGCGGCTTGTCGCGCATGGCCAGTGACCATGCCTGGGCATGATAGAGGAGCTTCTGCAAGCGCAGATTCGTGAGGTAATCCGGCTCTTCTTCGAACGCCCCTAGCCGAACCAGCAAGCGAGCGACTTCGTAGGCACTTGCCATTCATTCCTCCCTTTCGTGGACATCAAGGCGATTCCATCTTAGTACCCGCTCCCTTCGCGGCTAAGGTGATTCGGGAAAGCTCCGCGCCTCAACGACCGATCGACGAGCGATCCTCAACGCGATGCGGGCTTCATCAAGGCGCCGGCCCGCGAGGGCGTCCGGGGCGTCGTCGATCCCGGACGGGACTGGGTTGGGGTGTCCGCGGGCGTCCGGGGCCGTCGGCGGCGCCGGCTCGGCGGGGAGGACCATCTCGAGCATCCGGCCCCAGGCGGCCTCGGCTCCCTTCGGGTCGCCGTGGGCCAGGGCCAGCTCGCCCTGCTCGCGGAGCATGGCCAGGAGGACCAGGTGGTCGGCCTGTTCGACGCGCGGCCTCGATGGCACGCGCGGCCAGTCGTCCAGACGCGGCACGCAGGTCGATGCCGCCGGATTGCGTCGCGCAGGCGCGGGCGACCAGCCAGAGTGGGAGCTGCCGCGCGGCCTCGGTCCGTTGCCGGGCGTTGGCCCGGCCGCCTGGAGGCAGCGGCTCCAATGGCGTCTGCTCGACGAGCCGGTCGAGGCCCTCGAGCGCCGGGGCGATCTGCTTCGCATCGCCCGACGCCAGGGCTTTCAGTGCGATCGCGGTCGCGATCGAGAGATCGTCGGGATGCGCCTTGCGGAGCGTCTCAAGCGGCTCGTCGAGCGCGGCCACTTGCCTGGCATCGCAGGCGGCCAGCGACTCGGCCATCAGGCTGCGCAACCGCGCCTTGTCCAGGTCGCGCGGGTAGACCAGCGTCACCAGGTCGATCGCCTGGTCGCGTGCCTTCGCCTTGCCAGACTTCGACGGATCCTTGGCCGTCTCCGGATTCCGACGGTCTATCGCGTCCGAGACCAGTCGAGCGGCGATCGGGGCCAGCTCGGCAGCGGTCAGGCCATCGAGGGCCGCCTTGAGCCCGTCCCGGAGCTGGCCGGGCAACTGGTCGGGGTTCGGAAAATAGACCGGCGAGATCGTCGTGTTTTGATCGACGAGCTGGATCGCCTCGGCGTACAGGGGCACGGCGTCGCCCGCGTATCCGAGGCCGACCAGCTCGGGGGCGACGGCGACGAGCGTGAGCAGTCGGAAGACCTTGATGGACTCGTCGTCGTAGGAGTCGGGGAACTTGCTCTCTCCAGAGGCCATCCCGAGCAGGGCGTGCCGCGCGTCCTCGCGGCGTCCTTCGCTGGTGTAGAGGTGGACGAGGTGCCGAAATGGAGCCTTGTCAGTATGGAGACGGAACTGGATGAAGGAGTACGGTTGGATGATCGATTCCTCGTAGACCGCCATCGCCAGGTTTCGAGTTGCTTCGTGGTTTTCCAGCTCGATACCCATCGCCCAGGCGGCGTACCACGCGTATGAGTTATTTGATGCGATCGGATCCTTCTTGAGGCTTTCGAGCGCCCGTGGGACGAGCCGCTTGACCTCGTCGTACCGGCCTGCTCGGCAACGGACCAGGGCCAGGAGGACATCGCCGACCCTCCACTCGGGCATCGTCTTGCGGGCCGCTTCGATCTCGGCGGCCAGTTGGTCCAGTTGATCCCGTCGCTCCGCCAGGTCGAGCAATCGCAAGGCCGCGGGCGGGCCGTTCTCGATCGCGTTCGTCGCGGATATGGGCGGGAGGAACGAGTACCAGTGCATGAGGGAAGCCGGTGAAGGGGATCTGGGAATGATCGCCTCGCGGGCATAATCGTAGCTCTCGCTCATCTGCCAGACGGCATCCCGCCGGACGGAGGTGATCAGGAGTGCGTGACCGTCCGGGAAGTCCGCCCAGGCCTTGCGGAACAACGAGACGACCCGCTCATTCGTCCTGGCATCGTCCGGGACCTCGTCGATGATGCGCGTGATGGTGCGGGGCGCACCGATCGAGCGGAGGTCGGATTCTTCGAGCAACTGGAGCAGTTCGGCGGACTTGCCGGCCTGGCGGAATGCGTTCTGGAGCTGGATGATGGAGGTGCGGCCCAGCAGAGAAGGATCTTTCTTGAACACGGACCGGTATTGCTCGATCGCGGCGTCGGGCTGGCCGTCGTCCAGCATTTGTCCGGCGACGCGGAGCCGCAAATCGAAGTCGTCGGGGCGGAGCGCGACGATCCGGAGCAGCTCGGCCCGCGCCCTCGCAGGCTGTCGCGCGGCCGTGTAGTAATCGGCCAGGGCCTGGTGGACCTGGACGGCGTTGGGGGTCTGCTTGAGCTGCTCGTTGGCGCGCTCGATGAGCTGGGGCAGCCGGCCGGATCGGGCCAGGACCGTGATGGCGGAATCCCGGGCGGCCTCGATATCCTCGGCCAGGATCGAGGCGGACGCAGCTTGGCGGTTCGCGGTGGTCGAGCGGAGGATCTGCATGGCGACCTGCACGGCCTCGTCGAGCTTCTGCTGCCGCTGATACTGGAGCATGAGGCCGACCAGCGCCGTGGCCTTGTTCCCGGCCCGGCGTCGGGCGCGGCCCAGGACGGCCTCGGCCAGCTCGTGGAGGCCAAGCTGGTGCATCTGGCCGGAGAGGCTGATCTGCGTCTCGGTGTCGAGGCGCAGGCCGAAGAGCCGCTCGGCGGCCTGGCGGGCGCGGTCGATGTTGCCCGTCGTGACGGCGACCCGCAGGGCCACCTCCTCGCGTCGCCTCAGGCTGAAGTTGTCCAGCGGCTGGACTGAGTCGACCAGCGCCAGGGCCTCGGCGGGCTCGCGCTGCTGCTCGAGGAGCTCGGCCAGGTCGAGGCGGAGGTCGGATTCCGGAGGCGACGCCTCGACGACCCTGGTCAGCTCGGCGACCGCCTCGTCCTTCTCGTCGTTCCACCAGAGGATCGAGCTGAGCGCCAGCCGGGGATAGATCGCTTCGCTCGACGACCGGGCCGCGGCGAGCTGCCGTCGATAATGGCCGATCAGGTCGCTGAGGAGGTCGTCGCGCTTGTAGAGCTCGTAGGCCGTGCGCAGGGACACGATGGTCGCCCCGTCGAGGTACTCGTTGGCCTGGGGGAAGGTCATTTGGACGAAGCGGTACGTTGAGCCCATCGTGATTCGCGTGCTCATGCGGACGCCCACCAATCCGAGCGCGACGCGACGAGCACGGAGGGCGCGGGCGGCGGCCCCTCGGGATTGTCGCTCCATCTTCTGCCGGATATCGGCCAGGCAGAAGTCGGCCAGGCGGAGGACCTCGGCGTACGCCTTCCGGTCGGCGCAGACGCCCATCCCCTGGTCGATCGCCTGGTAAGGCCCGACGAATCGGAACGTGCCGGTAGCGAGGGTCTGTGCCGGTCGCCCGGCCTGGAGCCGATCGTAGCGCCGGGACAGGTCGATCAGGCCATCGACGTCGCCGCGCGCGGCCGCCATATTCATGGCGCCGGCGACCTGACCGATCTGGGTGGCACCGGCGAGAACCTCCCGGTAGAAGCGCGACTCCTCGTCGGTCCGCCCGGCCCGCTTCAACTCGTCGCCGACGCATTGGAGGATCTCGGCCTGCGCCAGCTCGGGTCGTCGGCCATGCAAGGTGCGATAGCACGCCAGGACATGCCCCAGCTCGTCGCCGTCCAGTGGAAGGATGTTCTCTTCGGGAGCCGTCACACGGGCCGGGCTGACGGCGAAGGGCTGGCCAAGGGGCGTCTGGCGGCCTCCCAGGCTATGCAGGTATGCCCAGAGGGCCAGCGGATCGTTCGGGGCGGCGCGGCTCAGAGCCCGGGCAGCCGCGAACTCGCCCGCATGGTCCAGGCGGATCGCACAAAGGTACAGCCAGTCCCAGGATGCGCGGAGGTCGACAGGCCGCTTCTCGGCGCGCTCCCGGAACGAGGCGACGACCGCCTCGAGCTTTGCCCCGCCCTGCTTCTGGGCCAGGGTGGAGAGCCAGCCCAGGGCCGCGAGCCGGGCCTGGCCGAAGTCCGCGGGCGACCAGGTGTATCGTTGCGCGATGGTCGAGTCGGATCCGCAGAAGTAGCGGATGTAGTACGCCGGCGATAGCCGGTCCTCCAGCGGCGACATCCCCTGATATCGCGCGAAGATCGGGTAGGCATTGGGGGCCATGAGCCGCGGATTGCGGCGCGAGCCTTGGAGAAGACACTCTTCTCATCGTCGGAGATGGTCAGCGCGAGCAGGGCGCGGAAGGCCCGCTCGGCGTCCTCGAATTTGCGGAGTGCCCCCAGCGCCGCCCCCTGGCGATAGAGGGCCTCCCAGTCATGAGGGTCCTTGCGGAGCATCGCCTCGGTCGTCTCGACGACCGACTGGGGCTTGCGATTCATCAGCAGGCTGTCCATCGCCTGGTAGACGTGATAGCTGGCGCCCTGGCCGGCGGCCATCTTCGACCAGACGGCCTGGGCTTCCTCCAGGTCTCCCGAGCGTGCGTAGAGCTGGCCGAGCCGGGCCGCGCCGTCCTCGCTGGGGGCCAGGTCGTTGAGCTGCTTCTGATACCGAGCGGCGCCCTCCAGATCGCCCTCTTCCTCGACCAGCTTCGAGAGCTGCTGGAGCAGGTGGGTGTCGCGAGTGTTGGCCGCGAGCAGCCGCTCGAGCTCGGCGCGGGCGGCGCCCATGTCGCCAGACGTCGCGTAAGCCTGGGCGACGCAGAGGGCCACGTCGCGGCCGCGCGACGGGTTGGCGCCGGGCGCTCCTCGCGGTCCTGGTGCTGGAGCCGGGTCAGGAGTCGGTCGACCTGGTTGCGCTGGAGGTAGAGCTCGGCCAGGCGGCGGACGACGTCGAGCTTGTTTTCCAGGTCGTCGGACCGGTCGAACGCCCGCCAGTACATCTCGATGGCTTCCTCGGTCTGGTACTGGCCGGCGAGGGTCTCGGCCAGCGTGAGGACGGCCTTGGTGTCCTGCGGATTGGCCCGCACGGCGCGGCGGAGGGCGTCGAGGCCCTCCTCGGGCCGGCCGAGCTGGAAGCAGAGCTGGGCGAAGAACTCGCACTCGTCGGGGCGGGCCGATGTGGCGGCGATGAGGTCGCGGCCGGCCTTGAGCGCCGCGTCGACCCGGCCCAGCCGCGATTCCAGCTTGGCGATCCCGATGAGGTACTCGCCCCGATTGCGGCGGTCGATCTCGGCCAGGCGACGGAGGGCGTCGGCGGCGGCGCCCAGGCTGCCGGCCGACTCGCGGACCCGGGCGGCCAGGGTCCACGTCGGGATCGATCGGCCGTTGGCCTGGATCGCCCGGTCGGCGGCACGGACGGCCTCCGGAACCTTGCCGTCGACCTCCAGGTATCGCGCCAGCATGGTCCATCGTTCCGACGTCCCGTCCGGGCCGCCTTCCAGCTCCTTCCGCATGGCCTCGATCTTGCTCGCCAGCCGGCCGGCAGCCTGATCATTCTTCACCCGCGCTTGCAGGACCACCTCGCGCTGCTCGTCCCGCTCGGCCAGTCTGGAGGCGGCCTCGAGCTGCGACTCGGCCTCGTCGAACTGCCCCAGCCGGTGCGAGACGTCGGCCAGCTTCACCCTCAGATTGAACTCGTCCGGCTCGAGGGCGATCGCGTCCTTGAGGGGAGCGATCGCCTCCTTCAGATAGCCGAAGCCGGCGAGGACCTCGCCCAGCCGACCGAGGTTCCTGGCGTTCCGATGGGATCCCTCCGCGAGCTTGCCCCAGGCGGCGATGGCTTCGGTCGGACGCTTGAGGTTGTGGAGATACTCGCCGATGTACTCGTGATACTGCGGGTTGTTGGGGGCCCGTTCGCTCGACTGTCGATAGAGCGCCAGGGCGTCGTCGACCAGCTCCGCCTGCCGGAGGAGGTCGGCGACCTGGGCGATGGTCACCGGGTCGTTCGGCCTGGTATCCAGGAGCTTGCGCCAGATCGCCGCGGCGGCGGCCTTGCGCTCGGCCTGGGGCCGCGAGGTGTCGCGGAGCACCAGTGCTCCCCAGTCCTTGAGCGTGTCCGGGTTGCCGGGATCGGCGCGGTCGAGCGCCTCATATTGTTCGGCGGCCTCGGCATCCTTCTGGTCCTGCGCGAGCTGGGCGATCAGCGCCAGCCGGAGCTCGCGACGGCTGGGCGCCAGCTTGATCGCCCGCTCGAACCAGGACTTTGCCTCGGCCGCTCGGCCCAGCCCGACCAGCGCTCGGCCCAGTCGCACTAGCGCCTCGACGTCCTCGGGCTCCTTCGTCGTCCAGCGTTCGTAGTAGGCGACGAGACCCGCCTGGTCGTCATTGCGGAGGAAGACTTCCTCGATCTTCCGTCGAACTTCCTTGTGCAGCCAGCTATCGGGCCGGAGCTTCGCCAGCATGGCTTCGAAGTCTTTCAACGCCTCCTCGCCGCGGCCCAGCCGCACCTTCAGCTCGGCGGCCTGCATCGACAGTTGGACCTGGCGGAACGGGTCGGTGACCTTCCTCGCCAGGGCCTCGTAGCGGGGCAGGGCCTGGGCGGGCTGGTCCTCCTCGGCGAGTGCCGAGGCGATCTGCTCCTGGATGCGGGCATCGTCGGGGAACAGGGCCTCGAGGCGGCCCCAGACGGCCAGGGCCTGGTCGGTCTTCTGGGTGCGCTGGTAGACGCGCCCCAGGGCCTGGAAGATCTCCATGAGGTCGTTGCGCGGCGGCTTGCGCCGCAAGGCGCGCTCGAAGGCATAGGCGGCCTGCTCGGGCTGGCCGACCAGGACCAGGGCCTGGCCGAGGTAATAGGCGGGAAGCGCGTCGTCGGGCCGATGGGTCTCGGCCTGTCGGAGGGCGGCGACGGCGGCGGCGTCCTGCCCGCGCTGGAATTCGAGCAGGCCGAGGACTAACCAGGCTGTGCCGTCGCTAGAGGTCTTCGTCAGCCGATCTCGGTAAGACTTGATGAAGGCATCGAGCGTCCCGCGCTCGACGTGGTATCCATAGACGCGATCCAGGGCCGTGCCGCGCCTCGGGTTCTTCTCGAGGAGCGAGAGGTAGCGCTGCATGGCGCGGAGCTCGCGCGTCTCCTCGGCCGCGGCGGGGTCGGCCCGATCGGGTTGCTGGGCGCATGTCGGAAGGCCGAACCCGAGCGTCAGAGCGAGGATGATCCCACAAGTCCAGACCTGTCCGCCCGATCGACGAAACCTGTTCATGTTTCCGCCCTCGATGACTTTGGCCAAGGAGCCCGGCGTTTCGTAGCATCTCTATCATGAGAGATGCGTCGGAAAGTCGAGGGATGGGCGGAGGATTTTACGAGGCTGGCGTGTCGCGGTGCAAGATTGCCGTCATGCTAGCCGTTGCGTCGAAATGGATTCGGCCATGGCTTTGATGGCTTCCTGGATGGGCTCGAACTGGATCCCGCGGTCGCCCGGATAGGAGATTGTATGGTCGAAACGATTCATGACAGTGTCCGTGGGAATTCCATCCGGGAAGGCGTCACAGGTTTGCGTCTTGTCCCGAAACGGGTCCCGCGGGCCGCGCAGATGCTTGCAAGAGGCGCACTGAAACAGGTCGATCATCGGTGGAGTTCTCCTACCGGCGGCCTGAATCATGACGCGGCCTTTGCCGGCTCTTCGATGGGCTCGAACTGGATGCCGTGATCGCCCGGATAGGGCGTCGTGTGGTCCTCGTCCCCCATGACGAACGGCATGGGGATGCCTTCGGGGAAGGCATCGCAGGTCGCCCTGGAGTTCGGATCGGACAGGTCGGGAAAGCGAATATGTTTGCAGTAGATGCACTGGGACAAGCTGATCATGGCTTGACGCCCCCCAGTCGGAGATAGAGATCGATCGCATCCTGATGGAGTGGCCGTTTCGCCATCAAGGCCGAAAAGGCTTCCCCGATGAATTCTAATGCATCGAGGGTCGCCCGGGTAGAGACTGCGGAAGCGATGGTTAAGTCGGCCGGGTGCCACTGGTAACCACCCAGTTTGAGGTAGTCTCGGGCGCCCAGATGGTCGTAGACGAGGAAATGTCCGATCTCGTGAAATACGAAGTGATCTTGATCATCGGTCAACCAATACTTGGCTCGACGCATCAATTGCGATTCGGCAGCAATTCCGCGTCGGCCCCAAGGGCGGGCCAGCGGATTGACGATCAGGGCCCGATCACTCTCCCGAAATCCAGCGAGCCGAAGACTGGCTCGCGGGTCATTCACATATGGCGCCGCGGTGACCTCGATCTTCGGCACGATCGACAGACCGGCCTGAACCACCCGCGAAAGTCCTCGATTGACCGCGTCGGCGATCTCCAAGCTCCCGCCGAAGTCGATGTCCTTCACTCCCAGAGCGCGGGCAAACGCCTCGGCTTGGGCGACGCTGGCCGCCGGCTTCCAGGGAGGGACGGATCCCGGCCCTCGCCCCGTGAGACGCTTCCGTGAGTAATCCGGTCGATCCCGTGCCTTCATCCACCCCGATTCTATTCAGGATTTTCCATCCATCCCGTTCACTTACGGACAGTACTTGGTTGCGTCCCGAATTCGTTCGGGTTAATCTTACAAAAGTCGAACCGTGAAAATGACGATCTGCGGTGACCGGTCGGGGCGATCGCGCGGGGAATGACGCTGGATTCTCCCATGAAAGATCGCGAGCAAGGTCTGCCTCGAGATGTTACACGCGAGCGAGCATGAGGACCAGGGATTCGATCCGAGGAGTCGCGCATGAGCGAATCGCAGACGCCCGACGAGGTGAAGCAGCAGCTCGACCAGTTCCGCACGGACTTCGAGGCGCTGCGTCGAGAGGTCGGCAAGGTCATTGTCGGGCTCCGCGAGATCGTGGACGACACGCTGACGGCCCTGATCGCCGGGGGTCATGTGCTGCTCGAAGGCGTGCCGGGGCTGGGCAAGACGTTGCTGGTCCGCACTCTGGCCGACGCATTACACCTGAAATTCCAGCGGATCCAGTTCACCCCCGACCTGATGCCGGCCGACCTGATCGGGACGAACGTCCTGCTCGAGTCGCCCGAAGGCGGCCGGCGGTTCGAGTTCCAGCGCGGGCCGTTGTTCGCCAATCTCGTTCTCGCCGACGAGATCAACCGGGCCACGCCCAAGACGCAGTCGGCCCTGCTCGAGTCGATGCAGGAGAAATCGGTGACGGTGGCCGGCACGACTCATAGACTCTTGCCGCCGTTCTTCGTGCTGGCGACCCAGAATCCGCTCGAGATGGAAGGGACTTATCCGCTGCCCGAGGCCCAGCTCGACCGTTTCTTCTTCAAGCTCCTGGTCAAGTTCCCGACCGCAGAGGAGATGGAGGCGATCCTCGATCGGACGACCGAGGCGTTCGCCCCGAAAGCCGAGCCGGTCTTCGACGGCCAGCGGATCGTCGAGCTGTCGCAGCTCGCCAGGCAGATCCCGATCGCCCACGAGCTACGCCGATACGGCGTCGCCCTGGTGCTGGCCACCCACCCCGAGAGCGCCCTCGCCACCGACATGACCCGCCGGTTCGTCCGCTACGGATCCAGCCCACGAGGCGCCCAGGCCATCATCCTCGCCGCCAAGATCCGCGCCATCCTCGACCACCGCTATCACGTGTCCCGAGAAGACCTGAGGGCCAGCGCCCACGCCGCCCTTCGACATCGCCTCATCCTCAACTTCGAGGGCCAGGCCGAGAATATCCAGGCCGACGATATCATCGACGACCTGCTCAAGACCGTCGAGACGCCCGCCATGGCGGCATGACGATCCGAGCGGAATTCATCCTCGCGCAAGGCGCAAAGATCGCAAAGGAAGAATCATTCTTTCAGCAGCAATCGTCCGGGGGTTTTGTCGGTCGGCCCCGAAGGATAGGGGTATTACTTTGCGGGCTTTGCGCCTTTGCGCGAGATGATTTTTTCGTCCTCAAGAGATCCACGATGGCCCTGTTTGATAGCGACTTCTTGAACAAGCTGGAATACCTCTCGCTGGTGTCGAAGAGGGTCTTCCGCGGCCAGTTGCTGGCCCAGCGGCGGACGATGCAGCTCGGCGGGGGCATCGAGTTCGCCGACCACCGCGAGTACACGCCCGGCGACGACTTCCGGTACCTCGACTGGAACGTGTTCGCCCGTCACGGCGAGCTCCTGCTGAAACGGTTCCAGGAAGAGGAAGATCTGCATATCTACTTATTGCTCGACTGCTCGCGGAGCATGGCCTTCGGCGACCCGCCCAAGTTCGACTATGCCCGCCAGGTCGCCGCGGCGCTCGGCTACATCGCGCTGGCGGACCTGGACCGCGTCGCCGTGATCGCCTTCGCGGGCGACATCGTGGCGGATTTCCCGCTCACCCGTGGCAAGGGTCGGATCCTGAGCATGCTCAAGTTCCTCGAGGGGCTCCCGCCGCAGGGGAGCGTGACCGACCTGGCGCGGGTGGTCAAGAACTTCGTCCATCGCGGCCAGCGGCGGGGGCTGGCCATCGTGCTCAGCGACCTCTTCGACCCGAAAGGCTATCAGGGCGGGCTCGACCTGCTCCGTCACCACCGCTATGAGCCGCATGTCGTGCAAATCTGCGACCCTCGCGAGGCCGATCCGGCGATCAAGGGGGATGTCGAGCTGCTCGACATCGAGAGCGACACGATCCGGAAAGTCACGATCACCGAGCGGAACCTCAGGCAATACCGCAAGATCTTCGCCGATTTCCTGGAGTCGGTCCGGAATTATTGCAACACGTACGGGATCGGCGGCACGCTCGCCTCGACCGAGATCCCCTTCGACGAGCTGCTGCTGCGGATGATGCGCGCGGCGGGAGCGCTGGCATGAACCTGGTCCATCCCGCGGCGCTGTTCATGGGTGCGCTGGCCATCCCGATCGTTGTCTTCTACATCCTGAAGATCCGGCTGCGGCGAGTCCCCGTCTCGACTCTGCTCTTCTGGGAGCAGATCTTCGAGGAGAAGAAGCCGCGGTCGTTGTGGCAACGGATGCGGCACTGGCTCTCGTTGCTGCTGCAACTGGGCTTCCTGGCGCTGCTGGTCTTCGCATTGGGCGATCCGATCTTCCGATGGCAGCAGGCACGGGCGCATCGGGTCGTGCTGGTCGTGGACAACTCGGCGAGCATGAGGGCCGCCGACGTGCTGCCGAATCGACTGGAGGCCGCCAAGGCCGAGGGGCGCCGGCTGATCGACGGCATGCGGCTGGGCGACGAGCTGGCGATCATCGTCGCCGAGCCGGCACCCCGCGTCGCCTGCGGTCTGACCGACCATCAGCGCAGTCTCCGCGAGGCGCTCGATTCGATCGCGCCGGGAGACGGGCCGACGCGGGTCGCCGAGGCCGTGACGCTGGCGCGTCGGTTGCTCTCCGGCACCGAGAAGCTCCGGCGGGCCGTGGTCCTGACCGACGGCGGTTTCGAAGGCGCCGCCGACCTCGCCCGCCAGCCGGATATCGAGCTGATCGGCCTGGGCCACAAGACCGGCAACGTCGGCATCACCCAGCTCCAGGCGAGGCGCAGCCTGCTCGACCCGATCGGCTACGAGATCCTCGTGGAGGTGGCCAATGCCTCCGACGAGCCGGTCTCGTGCCGGCTCGAGCTCGACCTGGAAGACGACCCGATCGACGTCGTCCCGCTGGGCCTCCAGCCCGGCGAGCGGAACGTCCAGATCTTCGAGAAGACCTCCGCCGACGGGGGCCATCTCCGCGCCCGGATCGATCGGTCCGACGCCTTGGAGGCCGATAACACCGCCTGGGCGATCCTGCCCCGGCGCTCGCGCCGCAAGGTCACGCTGATCACGCCCGGCAATGTCTTCCTGGAGAAGGTCTTCGAGGCTATTCCCCTGGTCGACCTGGACGTGCTCAAGCCCAAGGAAGGCCAGCCGATCCCCACTCCAACAGCCACGAGCACCGGGCAGGACGGGCTGCCGGTGGTGGTCTATCATCGCGTGGTGCCCGACTCACTCCCGCCGGGGAACGTGCTGTTTATCGAGCCGGGGCGATCGGGTCCGTTGTGGGAGCTGGGGGAAATGCTGCACAACCCGGTCGTCGCCAAGCAGGACAAGGACTCGCCGCTGATGGCTCACATCCGGCTCGACAACGTGCTGATGCCCGAGGCGAAGAAGCTGACCTTGAAGGGCCCGTCGCACGTGCTGGCCGAATCGGTCTCGGGCGATCCGCTCTACGCGGTGCTCGACCGGATCGGGGGCGACGCGAAGGCGAAGATCGCCGTCCTCACGGTCGACCTCGACAAGAGCGACCTGCCGCTCCAGACGGTCTTCCCGATCATGATGACCAACCTGCTGAGCTGGTTCGGCGGGACCAAGGGCGAGCTGCGCGAGTCATATCCGGCCGGTGCCGTCGCCGAGATCGAGCTGCCGGCGGAGAAAGGCAAGGGGGTCGAGCGCGTGCTCCGCAGTCCCGACGGCCGCGAACAGCCGATATCCGTGACGGAAGGCTCGACCAAGGCCACCGTCGGCCCGCTCGATCGCACCGGGATCTGGAGCGTGGTGCGTCGATCCGCTCCCGGTGCTGAGGGCAAGGTCAACGAGGTCGTGATGGAATTGCCCTGCAACCTCGCCGACCGCCGCGAGAGCGACCTGCGGCCCGTCGAGGGCATCGCCGAGCGGCCGACCAGCCTGGCCGCCGGCTGGGCCGTCCGGCCGATCTGGTATTATCTACTGGCTTCCGCCTGGATCCTGACCTGCTGGGAGTGGTTTCTTTATCAGCGAAGGTGGATCGATTGAAGATGTGAGAGGAACATTGTAGAGTGCTCTGTGAGCACTGATCCTTGTCGTCAAGGCCAAAACGGTGCTCACAGAGCACCCTACCTGACGAGGAGTGGTTCCTGAATCCGCGAAGGTGGGTCGATTCATGCTGTCCTTGCCGTTCCAGGTCCAACTCGAGCTGACGCGCCCCTGGTGGCTGCTGGGCCTGGCGGTCGTGCCGGGACTGGTCTACTACTTCTATCGCAGCCTGGTGGACTTCGCCCGATGGCAACGGCTGCTGTCGCTGTTGCTCCGCGGTGCGCTGGTGATCTTGCTGATCCTGTCCCTGGGGGGCCTGAGCCTCATTCGGCCGACACGCGAGCTGTTTGTCGTCTTCGCCGTGGACCGGAGCGAGAGCGTGGGCGAGCAGGGGACGCAGGCGGTCGACGCATTCCTCGCCAGGGCAGCCCCGCACGCGGGCACGAATCGGTACGCTGTGCTGCCATTCGCGAGCGAGCCGGGGAGCGTCCGCGATGGCGCCGAGGCCGTGAAGGGACTCGATAAAGCCGCTCCGGCCCCGTCCTCGAAGACACCCTCCTCCGGGCCGCCGCAGGAGCCGGCCGATGCCAGGGGGCTCGATCGTAAGGGGACCGACCTGGCCTCGGCACTCGAGGTGGCGGCGGCGGCGATCCCGCCGTTCTACGTCCCGAGGATTGTTCTGATCTCCGACGGCAACCCCACGGTCGGCGATGCGCTCAAGTCCGCCGCCTCCATGAAGGGCAAGGTCGAGGTGCTGACCGCCCCCTTGCCGGGCCGGACCGAGCCCGAGGCCCAGCTCTCGGCCGTCAACGCGCCGGCGCAGGTGCTCCAGGGAGAGCCCTTCAACGTCGAGGTGCTGGTTGACAGCAACCACGACGACGACCAGGGACGCATCGAGGTCTACCGGGGCGACATCAAGGTCGCCGACCAGCCGGTCAAGCTCAAGTCGGGAGAGAACCGCGTCGTCCTCAAGCAGACGATCGACCTGGGCGGGTTGACCCCGATCACGGCACGGCTCAAGGGCTATCGCGACACGCTGCTGGACAATAACAGCGACTTCGCGCTGGTCTCGGCCGCGGGCAAACCGAGGGTGCTCCTGGTCGAGAGCGACCCCGACCAGGCCAAGCACCTGACCTGGGCCCTCGAAGAGCAGAACATGCAGGTCGACGTCCGGCCGCCCCGGGGGGCGCCGGATAACCTGGCCGAGCTGCAGAACTATGACCTCATGATCCTGTCGAACGTGCCGGCCACGTCGCTGAGCCTGCGCCAGATGGAGGTGGCCCGGACCTATGTCCGGGATCTTGGCGGCGGCCTGATCATGCTGGGCGGCGATCAATCCTTCGGCCTCGGCGGTTATTACAAGACCTCGCTCGAGGAGATCCTCCCGGTTCGGAGCGACTTCGAGAAGGAGAAGGAGAAGCCCAGCCTGGCGATGATGCTGGTGATCGACAAATCGGGCTCGATGGGCGGCGAGAAGATCGAGATGGCGAAGGAGGCGGCGCGTGCGGCCGTCGAGCTGATGGGGCCCAGCGACAAGGTCGGGGTGCTCGCCTTCGAGGGGGAGAACTTCTGGGTCAGCGAGCTCCATCCTTGCACCGACAAGGGCTTCATCCTCGACCGGATCGCCGGGCTCGAGGCCGGCGGCGGCACCAACATGGCCCCGGCCATGGAAGAGGCGCATGAGACCCTCCAATCGGCCGTGGCTAAGCTCAAGCACGTGATCATCTTGACCGACGGCATCTCCGCGCCGGGCGACTTCGAAGGGATCGCGCAGGCGATGGCCGCCGACCGGATCACGGTCTCCACCGTCGCACTCGGCGGCGACGCCGATCAGTCATTGCTCGAGGAGATCGCCCGGGTCGGCAACGGCCGGTTCTACATGGCCGATGATGCTGCCCAGGTGCCGCAGATCTTCGCCAAGGAGACGGTCACGGCCAGCAAGTCGGCGATCAACGAGCAGCCGTTCTCGCCCGCCGTGGTCCGCCCGACCCAGGTGCTCTCCGAGATCCGGATCGATGAGGCGCCGTTCCTCCTCGGTTATGTCGTGACGCGTCCCAAGCCGACCGCCGAGGTCATCCTGGCGTCCGAGTCGGGCGACCCGCTGCTGGCCTGGTGGCGGTACGGGCTGGGCATGAGCGTGGCGTTCACGTCGGACGCCAAGGCGCGTTGGGCGTCGGAGTGGCTGACGTGGCCTCAGTTCGGCCAGTTCTGGGCGCAGGTGGTCCGCCACGCGCTGCGACGGTCCGAGACCAAGGGCTCGCTCGTGCAAGTCGAGCGGAAGGGGCGCAAGGCCGTCGTCTCGATCGACGCCATCGAGCAGCCCTCCGGACGGTTCCTCAATCGCGCCGCGACCGAGTTGACTCTGGTCGACCCGCGGCTCGGCACCCGAAAAATCGCGATGGCCCAGGTGGCCCCCGGCCGATATCAGACGGAGATCGACACGACCCGCCAGGGCTCGTATCAGCTCATGTTCAGCCAGACCAAGGATTCGCAGCTCGTCGGCCGCCAGACGCGCGGCCTGGCCGTAGGCTACCCGGACGAGCTTCGGCTCCGACCGACGAACACCGAGCTGTTGAAGTCGATCGCCGGCACGACGGGGGGGCGGTTCGATCCCAGGCCGGAGTCGGTCTTCGAGGTCCCGGAGCGGTCCGCACCGCGGGCCGAGCCGCTCTGGCCCTACTTGGCCACCGCGTCGGCGTTCCTGTTCGTGCTCGATGTCGCCTTGCGACGCATCGATTTGACGTTAGTGGGCCGGAGGCGGCGAATCCCGCTTCCCGTTCGGATGAGTTGATCGTACAATCGTCGTTACGAGTGGGGAGTGGGGTGTGGAGAGTGGGGAGTAAGTCGAGGTCCTTGTAGACTTCTCTTTGCTCGCGACACATGACTTAAGGGAGCCATTGCGATGGGCGATCGGATCTTGACGAAGCTCGAGCCGGTGCGTCGGCGTCAACTGGGTCTGGAGGTCCTCCGCTTCGCGGCGATGGGACTCCTGGCCGGTTCCCTGGTGGGGATCGGGCTGGGTGTCCTGCGCTGGCAGGGGACAGGAACGGATCGCGCGACGATCTGGGCGGCCCTGGCGTTCGTGCTGGGCGGACCCGTGTTCGGTGCGGTCGTCGGCCTGGCTCGCGGCCGATCGGCCCGCGCGGCCGCCGCGGCGGTCGATGCCCACTATGACCTGAAAGACCGCGCCGTATCGGCGGTCGAATTCGTCGGTCGGTCGCAGTCCACGCCCGTGCACGAGCTCCAACTGGCCGACGCCGAGCGGCACCTCCAGGGCCTCGACCCGCGCCGGGTGGTGCCGTTCCGCATCCCGAGGTCGATGCCGATCGCCGCGGCCGCCTCGATCCTGGCGATCGGACTGCTCCTCTGGCCGAGGCCCCCAGTCGTCCAGGCGAAGGCGCCCGAGCCGCTCGAGAACGTCCTGGCCGCCGCCGAGGAGGCCGAGGAGAGCCTCGCCGACCTCGAGGAGGCCGCCAAGAAGGAGAATGACCCCAAGCTCAAGGAGCTGGTCCAGAAGCTCACCGAGGCCATCGAGAAGATGAAGCAGCCGGGGGTTGACGCCAAGGAGGCCCTGGCCAAGCTCTCCGAGATGCAGGCGGCGATCGCCGCCCAGCAGGCCGAGTTCAACGTCGGGCTGGTCGACAACCAGATGCAGGCCCTCGGCGAGGCGCTGGCCTCCACCCAGTCGCTCGACGGCGCCGGGCAGTCGCTCCAGCTCGGCAAGTACGACCGGGCCGCCGAGCAGCTCGAACAGGCCGATCCCAAGTTCGATCGCAAGGAAGTGAAGAACCTCAAAGAGAAGCTCGGCAAGGCCGCCAAGCAGATGGAAGAGGCCGGCTTGGCCGACCTGAGCTCCGCCACGACCCAGCTCGCCGAAGCGCTCGAGGACGAAGGGGCCGCCCAGGGTGCGCTCAAGAAGCTCAGCAACCTGGCCCGCGCCCAGGGGCGCCGCAAGCGGATCGGTGACCTGCTCACCATGCAGAATCGGAACCTGGGCGAGTGCAAGAGCAACTGCCAGAAGAACGGCGGTGCGAAGATCCGGAAGCCCTCCAAGTTGACGAGCCCCAAGAGCACCTGGGGGCGCACCGTCAGCGGCAACGTGGACGGCGACAAGACCAAGCTCGACTCGGGCCGCAAGCGCGAGCAGGTGCAAGGCCAGATGGGCGAGGGCGACGCCGAGACCGAGACGACCCACATGCCCGAAGGACGTCAGACGGCCGCCCGGACCTACCGCGAGCAATACCAGAAGTATCGCCGCATGACCGAGGCCGCGCTCAACTCCGAGCCGATCCCCCTGGGTCACCGCCAGACGATCCGCAAGTACTTCGAGCTGATCCGGCCCCAGGGTGATGAGGCCGAGAAGTCCACGCCCGAGAGCGGCAAGTAACGACAGAAATCGGCTGCTCCTTCGACTCCCTCGTTAACCCCCGTCATGTGACCACGGTCGAGAGACCGTGGTTTGGATGCGGAACCTCCGACCTCGCACGTGAGTGCGATCCTCCCATCGGATCGGGCTCACGCCCGAGGTTGGAGGACGTTCGTCCCGTCCGAACCATGCACTCACGTGCGTGGTCACATGTTCCGCTCTCAAAAGGGAATGGGCTCGCCACTCGCCTCAACGTGCTCATTGCCCGAGTAATTCGAGGGTCCGCTTGACGAACGCCGAGCAGCTCTCGACCGCCTCGGCCGGGGAGAGTTTGAGCCGCTGTGCCAGCTCGAACTTGCGCAGGAGCTGGGAGTCGAGCTGCCCGGGGCGGACATACAGGTTCTCGCAGGCCAGCAGCAGGCAGCGCAGGCCGTACTCGCGATAGCCCTTGGCGTAGACCAGCGCGCGGAGGCAACAGAACATCGCCTCGTAGCTGAGGAAGACGACGTCCGCCGGATCGCCCTGGCCGGTGGAATTGATATTCACCGCCGCATCGAGTCGATCGCCGGCCTTGGCGAGCAGCTCGACGATCCGCGTCGGCGCCTCGTTATCCTCGAGAAGGTAGGGGCTGTCCAGGCACTTCTGGAACGTGTTGATGATGGCCATGGCCTTGGCGTCCCGTCTCTCGCGTTTCTGGTCGGGTTGAGTTCGATTGCATTCGTAGGGTGGGTGGAACCCACCGATCCGGCGACGATCAACGAATTCGATGGGTTTCACCCACCCGACCGGGATCGTCATTTCGCTCAGAGTGGATTCGCATCTTTCTTGGCGGGCGCCGGCGGACTCGCCGGAGCACTTGCGCCCTTGGTCTCGGCTGGGGGAGGACCGCTGTCCTTCTTGATCTCCGGGGATTGGGCCTTCTTGGTCGTCGCGGTCCCGGGAGCCGGGCCGGCTCCCCCGCCACCGGACATGGCCCCTTTCTTCGTCATGGCGCCGTAATCGGCGCTGAACTTGGGGGTCGGTGCGGGCGGCCTGGACCCTGCGATCGGTTTCGGGGCCTGGAGCGGATTGACCGCGACCGGGTCTTCCAGCATGGGCACGGCGGCGGCCTGCATCGGGCCGATCAGCCACTCGGGCATGATGCCGAAAGCGACGACCATCATCGTGCCCAGCACGATCGGCAGCCAGATGGGCGGGGTCGACGGCGAGAGCCGCCTTTCGCCCGGCTCGCGGAGGAACATCGCCTTCAAGACGCGTACATAGTAGAACGCCGAGACGACCGAGTTGAACAGCCCGAGGGCCACCAGCCAGATCAGGGTGATCGGGTGCGCCGTATTCGACTGATCGATCGCTTCCATGAACACGTAGAGCTTGGCGAAGAACCCCGCCATCGGCGGGATGCCGATCAGCGAGAGCATGAGCAGGAGGATGCAGGTGGCGAGCATCGGTTCCTGGTATCCCAGGCCGTTGAGGTCGTCGATGTCGTCGGTCTTCTTGTCGCGGACCAGCCAGGCGGCGACGGCGAACGCGCCCACGTTGGCGAAGGCGTAGACGACCAGGTAATAGAGGACCGCCCCGGCGGCCCGCGACCGCTCGACCGAGATGCTGACCGCGGCCACGCCGACCAGGATGTAGCCGGCATGGGCGATCGACGAGTAGGCCAGCATCCGCTTGAGGTTCCGCTGCGCCAGCGCGGCGAAGTTGCCGAAGGTCATCGTCACGGCCGAGATGATCGCCACGATGCCGACCCATCCCGGGCCCATCACGCTCGTCGCCGGGCTGGACCAGGGGAGCAGGGCGTGGAGGAACACCTTCATCAGCGCGACGAAGCTGGCGAGCTTCGAGCCGGTGGCGATCCAGGCCGTGACCGGCGCCGGGGCCCCTTCGTAGGCGTCGGGCGCCCATTGGTGGAACGGCACCGCCGCGACCTTGAAGCCGAAGCCGACCAGCATCAGGATGATCGCCGTGGCGCCCGCGACGTTATTCGACAGGCCCTTCTGCTCGGAGGCGACCAGGAGCTGGCGGATCGCCTCGAAATGGGTGGTCCCGGTCAGGCCGTAGAGCAGGCTCAGCCCGAAGAGGAACAGCGCCGAGGAGACCGATCCATACACGAAATACTTCAGCCCGCCCTCGGCCGATCGCCGCTTCGTCTTCTCGAGCGAGGTGCTCAGGTAGAGGCAGATCGTCATGGTTTCCAGGGTCAGGAAGAGCGTGATCAACTCCTCGGATGCGGTCAGGAGCATCATGCCGACGGTGGCCCAGAACATCAGGGCGAAGTACTCGCCCCATTCCTCGGTGAACGACCAGGCCATCGAGAGGAAGAGGACCAGCCCCAGCAGGACGATGTAGAGGATGTTGAAGTATCCGACCTGGGAATCGCCGGCCAGCGTCCCGAAGAACAGGTAAGGGTCGGAGTCGGTCAGGTGGTCGAGGTTGGAGCCGAAGATTCTCGACGCCAGGTCGGGGAACATGCTCGAGTAGACGGGTAGCAGGCCGACGACCACGGCCGCCACCAGCGCCAGCCCGACGCCGACCAGCGACAGCCAGCCGATTGTCTTCTGTCGTGAGGCGGATGTGACCCTCTTCGCCAGGGCCAGATCCACCAGCAACACGAGCAACCCCCAGATCGTCAGGACGAGGTGAGGGCTGAGGAAGAAGAGATCACGCAGATCGACCGTCAACGGGGCGTTCGTCGGCATCGGGGATCCACTTTCATCGGCTGTAGCGGGGGTCTGTGACCCCGAGATCAAATTCCCGGCCTCGCATAGGCCGGCTACAGAAGAGGGAGAGGTTCATCACAGTCCTAGCCCGACATACTGTCGTATCGATCCACATCGGCGGAGTGCCATCGGCGGTAGCAGAGGAGGATCAGGCCGATGCCGACGGCGACCTCGGCCGCGGCGACGGTCAGGACGAAGATGGCCAGGATGACCCCGCTCATCGGCCCGGCCTCCGGCCGCTCGGGACCGTATCGCCAGAACGCCACGAGGTTGATGTTGGCGGCGTTGAGCATGATCTCGATCGCCATCAGCACCGCGATGGCGTTACGCCTCATGAGCACCCCGCTGAGACCGATCGAGAATGCGGCGGCGGCGAACAGGAGGAACCAGGTCAAGGGGATGTCGGAACCCATGGCATCATCTCATCTCATCTGGGGCCTTGGTGCGAACGGGTCGGGTCGATCGCGGACGCTTTGATACGGACTCTTCGGGTCAACCGCATCTCTCGGCATTTTCGGCTGTAGCCGGGGTCTGCGACCCCGGGAATCCTCCTCGGCCTCACAGAGGCCGGCTACAGAAAAGGGAAGCTCATCATACGTTCTAATGGGACGCGGCCGCCGCGACTTCGATCGGCGCGCCATTGGACTGTCCATTGGAGGGTATCGGGTCGGCCGGCTCGTGAGCCGCCTCGCGCAGGCCGCCCGGCGGGGCCGGATCCTCCTCCTCGCGATGGGCCACCGCGATCGCCCCGACCAGTGCGGCCGTCAGCAGCAAACCGGCCACCTCGAATCCGACGGCGTAGCGGGTCAGCAATTCGTCGCCGGCGACCTTGGCCATGTTGTTCACGGCCTTCGCGCGAGGCGACGCCGGTTCGCCCGGGACCGGGCTGATATCCGGGCGCTTATCGACGAGCGACCAGCTCTCCCGGTCCTTCAGCCCGCGCTGGGAGTAGATGCCGTAGGCCAGCACCAGGAAGACGCAAAGGCCCGCGATCAGTCCGGGGAGCCGCCAGGCCGAGGGCGTGCTCTTGGGGTCATCCCCCTGGATATTCCGCGTCAGCATGATCCCGAACATCAGCAGGATCGCGACCGCGCCGATGTAGACCAGGACCTGGAGCGCCGCCAGGAACTCGGCCTCCAGCAGGACGAACTGGCAGGCGACCGCGAAGAAGAACGCCACGAGGAACAGCGCCGCGTGGACCAGGTTCCGCGACAGCACGGTCCCCAGGGCCGCCGCCAGCCCGAGGGCCGCGATGATCACGAACAGGACCGGCATGGCCCACTGCGACACGACCTGCATCACGGACTCGACGAACTGTATCACGATCCAAATCTCCCGCGAGGTCGTTCACCCTCGGCTCGATGATCCACGGTATTCGACCTTCACCACGCACGACGGACACGGATCGAGGAAGACGTCGAGGGATCGTTACAAGGACCTGGCTCAGCTCAAGCGATCGAGGAATGGTCCCCGAAGCCCGGTCGAAGCCGGCCAACGGTCGGCCAGGCGGCTCCGAGCGTGTTGCGAGTGGCCGACGGACGGTTCAAGAGCACGACGACCACCAGGGCGATCAGGATGATCGGCCCCGTGACCAGCACGCCGACGGCCCATCGGCCGAACGTCCAGTAGGGGAGGTGGCCGGCTTCCGGGCGGACCACCAGCTCGAACCAGATGCCGGCCACGAACACGTTGACGATGGCCAGCGGGACCAGGTACTTCCACGCGAAATTCATCAGCCGGTCGACCCGCATCCGCGGCAGGGTCGCCCGGATCCAGAACATCAGGAAGACGAAGAACAGCACCTTGCCCATGAAGACGGCGATCAGGATCGCGTTGACCAGGATGAGCGAGAAGGTCGTGTCGCCCTTGAGGTTCGTCGGGAAGTCGACGAAGGGGATCGGCGTCCCTCCGCCGAGGAACAGGGCGGTCGCCAGGCAACTGATCGCGAAGACGCTGAGGTATTCCGCCAGGAAGAACAGCCCGAATCGCATGCTGGAGTATTCGGTGTGATAGCCGGCGATGATCTCCGACTCGGCCTCGGGGAGGTCGAACGGCGTGCGGTTCACCTCGGCGATGCTGGCGATGAGCAGGATGCCGAACGCCAGCAACCCGGGCGGCGACAGGATGAACCAGCCGAAATCGATCTGACGATCGAAGACGGTCACCAGGCTCAGGCTGCCGGCCCAGAGAACGATCGGGATCGTCGAAAGCACCTGCGGCACCTCGTACGATACGAGCTGCGCCACGGCCCGCATCGCGCCCAGCAAGGAGTATTTATTGCGGCTCGACCAGCCGGCGAGGAAGATCCCGAGCGGGCTGATGCTCGAGACGGCGATCAGGTAGACCATGCCCGAGGGGAGATTCACCGGCGCCATGCCGACGGCGAACGGCATCACCGCCAGGACCAGGAAGGCCGAGACGATGATCATCACCGGCGCGAGCAAGTGGACGAATTGGTCGGCCGACTTGGGGACGATGTCCTCCTTGGTGAGCAGCTTGAACGCGTCGGCGATCGGTTGGAGGAGGCCCAGCGGGCCGACGCGGTTGGGCCCGATCCGGTCCTGGAACCGGGCGGCGACCTTCCGTTCCAGCCAGACCATGTAGGCCACGACCCCCGGAAAGATGCCGAAGAAGCCGACGGCCAGCCAGAGGAACCAGCGGATGGATGTGCCCCATCCCAACTGGACGAGCTGATCCTGGGCGAAGATCGGCGATCCCATCCAACTCATCGCGATATCCACCGCTGTGCGTCTCCCCTCTCAACTCGGTCGAACTTACCCTGTCTCACGCGATCGCGCCCGGCCCGATCACACCCAGCGCAACACGCCCTTGGCCCAGGCATAGACCAGGCCGACCATGAGGATCAGCAGGAAAATGCCCATCTCGACCAGCGCGAACGGACCCAGGATGCCGTCGCCCGCGGGCGGGGTCGGGGCGCCATAACTGGCCGCCCAGGGGAACAGGAAGACGGTCTCGATGTCGAAAACGACGAACATCAAGGCGTAGATATAATACTGGATCCGGAATCGCACCCAGGTCTCGCCGTAGGTGCGGACGCCGCACTCGTAGGAGTCCCCCTTGGCCAGCGACCGCTTGCGCGGGGCGATGATCCGCACGACCAGGAGCGGGGCCAGGGCGAAGACGATCGACCCGAGGAAGAGGAACCCGATGAAGATGTAATTGTAGAGGACCATGCCGTGTCACCGTTCCGTGAGGAGAGAGACTGTCGTCGATCCGACGTTCACGCGGGAGGCAAGGCCGATACCGACCGGCTCAGGGCGTCGCACTCGCGACGGGTTGGACCGTCGCCGCCGGGTCGGCGATCACTTCGACCTGGGTCTCGCTGTCGATGGCCACTTCGGTGACCTCGCCATCGGTGCGACCGAGCTGGATGGTCTCTTGGTGGCAATAGGACGCCTTGCCGCCCATCTCGATCCCGCCGACCGGCCGCCGGCCTTCCTTGAGGACGACCCCTTCGACCTGAGTCAACCAGCGGCGATGGCCGACGCGAATGTACTGAGTGACCCGGAGGCGGGTCCCGGGGGTATACTTCGGTTTGGGGGGTGTGGGGATCATATTTGCAGGGGTATCCTGTCGAGTCGCCGCACGCAGTCGCCAGCCCGGCAGATTGCGAGCGGCACCCGGTCTTGTCTCATAGATGACACGGCTTTTTTGCTTAGGAGCGACCATCTTAAGGCGGCCTAACAGCCAGAGCAAGACCCCACTCGGATCGTTCTGGATCCTCGGCGCCGGTGCGGCGTCGCTACGCGGCCCCGCGGATGTCGGACCCGGTCAAGGAATGGTCGTCCTGGAAATCAAGTCCGCAACAGCCCTCGTATCGCGTGGCGCCAGCGGATAATGCCCCTCGCCTTCCTTGATGATCACACTGATCCGGCCGCCGAGGTCCCGGTAACGCTTCTCGACGACCCGCGTCTGGCTATCGAGCCATGGATCGAGGCTGCCGCAAACGTGGATGAGCGGCACGCCAGCCTTCGCCAGCGGAGCCAGATTCTCGATCGTAGGTGTCTTCGACATGAGGCTGCGAAGTGCGGGATTCTCGCCGTAGATGCAGGAGACCTTGTCCGGATTCTCGATGGCCCAGGCATAGGCTTCTCCGGCCGCCGTCCCGGCGCCCTCCAGCACGGGTTTCCTGGAGAATCCGCCGTCGGTCAAGAGTTTGTAGACGGCATCCCACTGTTCCTTCACCGGGCCGGACTGCGCGACGACTGGGGCCGCGACGATGTGAAAACCCCTGGCGAGCAAGGCGAGGTTGACCGCCCCGGCATCCCGGCCGATGCGATCCGCCCGGAACACCCAGGGCTTTCCCGGGGCTGGATTCTTAGGCACGATCACCGCCATGCCCGTCACACCCCAAGGGCTCCTGGTCGTCGCGTCGTATCGTTCGTAACATTCCGTGAATCCCGGTCCGCGGCAGGTGGCGTAGGTCCGTTCTTCCTGGAGGTAGGTGTACGTACTCTCGAACCCGTAATAGTAGGACTTCGCGTACGTCTGGTCGGCGAAGCTGGGCCGGGAATCGCCGGCCGGCTGGACGTGCTCGACGATCCAGTCCGCTATCGGTTTGGGATTGCGGAGACTGTGGGGATGATGGGCGGCGCCTTCCTTGATCATCACGGTGATCCGGCCTCCCAGTTGATGATAGCTGTCCTCGATTCTCAGCGTGTGCCTGTCGAGCAGGAAATCGAGACTGCCGCAAATGTTGAGCAAGGGGACATCGTTCCTGGCCAGCTGCTCGAGCTTCGTGAACGCTTCGGGCCTGATCGCGGGATTGTCGGCGTAAATGCACGAGACCTGATCCGGATTGGCCGTTGTCCAATCGTACTCGTTGATTCCACCCCGACTCATGCCGACGAAGGCCGGCTTCCTGGAGAAGCCGTGCTCCTTGGTGAGGAATGCATACCAGGCATCCCATGACTTGCCAGGGTCGGACATGATGAAGGCGACGTGAAAACCTCGCTTGAGCAGCTCGACCTCGGTCTGCGGCTCGTGGTCCCAGTAACAGCCTCGCCAGGACCACGGCTTGCCGGGCGCCGACTCCTTGGGAACGACCAGGATGCAGCGATATTTTCCCTTCACCTGGCCCTTGATCCCATTTTTCTCGTCCGGTGCCGCCTTGTGCGGCTCGAGTGTCAGCGTTTTTTCGTCCATGAAGAAGTCGTAGCGATCAAACCCGTGCCAGGCCGTTTTCTCGCCCGCGAAGGCTGTGGAGACCTGCGCGGCATATGCCCCGTACGAGTTCCCGAGCATCGCGACGAGGAAGACCAACGCGAGCCCGAGATGCGCGGACCGTATCCGACTCGCACTCATTTCACTGCTCCCGCGATTGGATTGGGGGTGCCGTGTCCTGGGCTGGCTCAACCACCGAGAGTGGCATGATCGCGTTCGATTCAATCTCGGCCAACCGTTCGAGATAGCTTCGGAGCCGATCGATTGCGTTCTCGGGATTCACGTGATTCTCCGGTTGGTCGCGACGGCCATGGGCGACCCAGTTGCGGAATCTCCGCACCTGGTTGACCTGTGCGGTCAGGTCTACATCGATCCTCCTGTACGCCCCCATGAACTTGAAGAAACGCAATTCACGATGGCCTCTTGGAGCTCCGTGACGGCGTGCAACACGGCCGGGTGCCGCACGGGCTCCGTCTCCCGCTTCACATCCAACTGAGTGCGATCGCGAACCGATGCTTCGAGGACGATGACCTATTTTATGCCTTGACCGGCTTCGGCGGCGCGGGCTTTGCGGCGGCCGGCGCGGGCTTGGACGCGGCCAGGGCCTTCTGGAGCCGCTGGTCCTTCTTCTTGGCCACCTTGTTCCGCTCGGTCACTTCGTCGGCGCTGGCCCAGGCGTCGGGATGGGTCTTGGCGTAGAACTCGCTCGAGACGAGCAGGTCCTGGAGGTTGAAGATATGGGTCTGGTGCCGCTCGTAGTTCGATAGCTCGAAGTTGTGGTCCATCTTGATCGCGTCGAACGGGCAATATTCGGAACACAGCCCGCAGTTCATGCAGACGTCCATGTCGATGTAGAAATCCTCGGGCAGCGGGACGACGGTGCCCTTGGGGCTCTTGGCCTGGCTCATCCAGATGCACTGCGGCGGGCAGACTTTTGCGCAGATGTTGCATGACGTACAGCGGACGTTGCCGTCCTCGGTGTCGTAGATCAGCACGGGCAGGACGCGGAACCGTTCGTAGACCGGCAGCCGCTCGTCGGGATATTCGACGGTGAAGAGCCCGGACGTATTCTGATCCTGGGTGATTGTGTTTTCCTTGCCGCGGAGGGGCGAGCGGAAGAAGTCGAGGATCTGCGTGCCGCCGCCACGGCGCGAGAAACCCTGGCCCCCGCGGATATCCTTCCAGAACGTGAGCAAGAACCGCCGGAGTGTGATCAGGTGACCCCGGATGACGCCCGTCCCAACGCCCATATCATTCGCCCCTTCATGTCGAGGTGAGCCTTGCCCACCCTATGATCAGATGTCGGTCTGTCCAGTCTCAGGCGGCTACGTCCGCGGTCGCCGGGTTGTGGCCGACACAATGCAGCAGGATGGCAAGTATCTTCCCGACCGGCTCCAGGGGATATTCGGGCCGGTCCACGTAGAGCACGTCGCCATCCAGCTTGAGGAATCGCCAGTTCGTCCCGGTCGTGACCGCGCCATGGATCGTTGTCAGGCCTTCCCCGTCGCGTTCATTGAAGATTCGCGCCGCCACCATCTCGGCCCCGCACTGGCCGAGACCCTCTTTGATGTTGTCATTCTTCGCTTCGACGATCGTCACGGCGGTGCGCTCATGACGAGTTGCAAGGGCGAGCGGGAGAGGATGAAATCACAATAACCGGTGAGGCCCTTTTCCTCCGCCACGTTGAACTCGATCCCGGAGAAGAAGCCGATCTGTCGGCCAGCGAGGCGGCGTACCTCGAGCAGGACCGGCGCCAGGATCAATTCCGAGCGGACTTTCTCCGTGTCTACATCCCTGGCCAGGGGTACGTTCTCATCGAGCGTCAAACGGAGAGCAGGGTTGACGGCAATCTCGCGGAGCGAGCCGAACATGTCCTGCTCGACATTCAGAGACAGGCCGAACGCTCGGCGGAGACGATCGAGATTGAAATTCTTGTAGGACATGCGACCCACCCTCAGGCAACCGATCACGCTTCACTCACCGATCGACCTCACCCAGCACGATATCGAGGCTGCCCAGGATGCCGACGACGTCGGCGATGGTATGGCCCAGGCACATGGCCTCCATCGCGGTCAGATTGATGAAGCTCGGGCTTCTGACATGGTAGCGGTACGCCGTCGGCGACCCGTCGGCGACCACGTAGAAACCTAGCTCGCCCTTGGGGTTCTCGACGCGGGAATACGCCTCGCCCGCGGGGACCTTGATCTGATAGCTCTTCTTGCCGGGGAGGATCGGCCCGTTGGGGATGTCTCGCACGGCCTGCTTGAGGATCCGGACGCTCTCCTTCATCTCGAGAAGTCGCACGTAATAACGGTCGTAGAGGTCGCCGTTCCTGGCGGTGATGACGTCGAAGCTGAATCGGTCGTAGATGCTGTAGGGCGCCGCGCGACGGATGTCATAATCGACCCCGGACGCCCGCAGGACCGGCCCGGCGGCCGAATAGTTGATCGCCTGCTCGCGGGTCAGGACGCCGACTCCCTTGGCGCGATCGAGCACGATCTCGTTCTTTGAAAGGTAGCGGTCGAGCTCGTCGATCCGCTTGTCGAGCCGGTCGTTGACGATCCCCCGGCACCGCTCGATCCAGCCTTGGGGCAGGTCGAAGGCGACGCCACCAAACCGGAAGTAGTTGCACATCATCCGGCTGCCGGCGGCCCACTCGAACAGGTCGAGGATCAGTTCCCGCTCCTCGATCGCGTAGAGCGCCGGGGTGAAGAACGCCCCGAGGTCGTTGAGCAGGAAGCCGATCGACCACATGTGGCTGGCGATTCGCGTCAGCTCGGCCATAATCACGCGGATGTACTCGGCACGCTCGGGCGGCTTGGCGTCCTCGCCCATGAGCTGTTCGATGGCCAGGGCATAGCCGAAGTTGTTCCCCATGCTCGTCAGGTAGTCGAGCCGGTCGGTGAACGGGAAGTTCATCAGGAACGTGTTGCGCTCGCCGATCTTCTCGTGGTTGCGGTGCATGTAGCCCATGACCGGCTTGAGGCCGACGATCATCTCGCCGTCCATGCGGAGGTTGAGCCGGAACACGCCATGGGTGCTCGGGTGCTGCGGGCCCATGCTGAGCAGGAACTGGTCGGTGCCGAGCTCCTCGACCTCGACGCCGCTGGGCAGCAGCGTCTTGCCCTTGGGATCGTCTCCGCTGGAGAGCCCGGCCCAGTCCTTGAAGTCCTTGGGGATCTTGACGTTCGAGCCGTAGGGATTGACCTCCTCGGCTCGGAAGTGCTGGCCGAAGCCCTCGTCGACTCGGCTGGCGAAGACCTTGGTGGGCCCCTCGTAATAGGGCTCGAGGAAATCCTTGCGGAGGGGGAAGTACGCATAGCCGTCCCACATGAGGATCCGCTTCAGCTCGGGATGGCCGGTGAAGCGGATGCCCATCATGTCGTAGACTTCGCGCTCCTGGAAGTCGGCGCCGCGATAGACGTGATAGAGCGACGGGACCTCGCCCTGGCCCTCGGCCTCGGCCGTCCGGACGCGGAGCTCGATCAGGGTCCCTGGGTGCTCGGTGCTGTCGAGCTGGTAGTTGACCTCGATGCAATCCTCGTAGTGGACGCTCTGGAGGCTCGCCAGGTAGTCGTACTTGATGGGGTTCTTGTCGCGGAGGTACAAGGCGACCTCGACGAGCTTGTCCGCCTGGACCAGGAGGGCGGCCTGGACGATCGCGACGGTCCCGGCGCCGAACTCGGAATTGATCCGCCCGGCGAGCTCGCCGAGCTTGGCGTCGCCCAGCCAGACGAGGGTCGGCCGGGCCTCGGCCCGCTTGACCTTCTTGCCGGCCTTGGCGGCCGGGGCGGGTTTGGGTTCGGCGGCCGGGGCGGCTCCGTCGGTCGTGGGGGAACTATCGGCGGCCGGCGCCGCCTCGCCGCGCGCCTTGGCGCGGATCAGGTCGATCTTGCTGGGGGCCTTGGTGACCGCCTCCGCCGGGGCTGAGGCTGTAGAATCCTCGGGTGCCGGCTCGGGTTGCGGCGCGGGGATCTTGGCCGGCTTGGGCAGGCCGGCCTCGTGGGCATCGAGCAGGCCCATCGCCGTGCGTTCCGCGGCGATCTCGACCGTGCGGAGGTCGATCAGGTCGGGGCCGAGCACGGGGATCGGGATGTCGCGTTCCACGTCGGAGCGATACCAGGGGGTATTTCCCTTGCGGCCGATCCACGGCATGTCGATCTTCTCGCCGTCGATCTTCTTCTGGAGCATGATCAGGCCGTTGAGCAGGGCCTGGGGGGTCGGCGGACAGCCGGGGATATAGACGTCGACCGGCAGGTACTTGTCGATCCCCGAGACGACGTTGTACCCCTCCTTGAACGGGCCGCCGCCGGAGGCACAGGCGCCCATCGACATCACATACTTCGGCTCGGGCATCTGGTCGTAGAGCCGGGCGATCATGGGCATCATCGTCTTGGTCACGGTGCCCGAGACGATCATGAGGTCGGCCTGTCGGGGCGAGCCGCGGAAGACCTCGGCGCCGAACCGCGCGATGTCGAACCGGCTCGACGCGGTGCAGATCATCTCGATGGCGCAGCAGGCCAGGCCGAAGCCGAGCGGCCAGAGCGCCGATCGCCGGCCCCAGTTGTATACCGTGTCGACCATCCCCAGGAGCTTGTCCCACGTCGTCACCAGGACGTGCTGTTCCAGCTCCTTCTGGAGGACCGGGTCGATGAACGTGCTCCACTCCGGGCGGGTGATTGTCTCGTTCGTCATGGTCGGGTTGTCTATGCCTGAATGAAGACTCGCAGCCGAGGAGGGGAGCCCGTGGGTGCTGGGCTCGCCGCCGCGACGCTCCATGATCGTTCGACCGGCGGATCGAGGTGCGAGGGGATCATCGCCCCGCCCCGGATCGTTCGGGCACTTCCAGCGGTTTCGGCATATCCTAAACGGCGCCGCCTGGTTCCGCCAGTAGGGACCCCGCCTCGGGAGTCGTCAGGGAAATCGACCGCGAGGCCGGCTCGGATGTCGCCCCGGGCCGCCACGGTTGACCGACCAGGCGATCGAAGTGCGCGATGGTGTATCGCCAGCACCACCAGCCGCCCAGGGCCGGGCCGACGATTCCGAGCATGCATGTGAGAACGACCGCAAGCGGCCCTTCTCCGGTGTTGATCCCGATCCATTGCAGCGGAGGATAGGCCGCATACTGGAAGGCCGCGCGAACCTCCTGGTAGGAGGCGAGCGACAAGGAGAGGACCAGTGGGTACGAGCCGGCGCCGAAGATCACCGAGTTGAGCCGGCCCGGCAGCAGGAACGGGAAGCGCGCTCGAGACGACCAGCAAACTCATGGTCAGGTTAAGACCCTGCATGGTAGCCCTGGCCTGGTCCTGGTGCCGGACGGCGGCCAGGGCGCCCCAGGCCGCAAGCAGCCACATCGATGCCGCCAGCACCGTCACGCTGACGAGGTAGCCGAGGGGATGGATCGACCCCGCGATCAGGCCGAGCGTCCAGAGGATCAGCACGATCGTGACCATCTCGCGGAGCCGCCAGGCCGCGGCCAGGATCGCCGATCGGAGGATCTGACGCGCCGTCATCGGGGTGGCGAGCAGGCTGGTCCAGGTCTCCTTCGCACGCTCGCGGGTGAAGACCTCGGAAGCCGTCCCCGCGATCACGAACACCACGATCATGGCCACCGGGACGGTGATCCATCGCAGGAACAGGTTGAACTCGGCCCGCGCCGCGTCTGGCCTTCGATCGTCGCCGAGCCCGCCCCGGAATACCCCGACGAATAGGTTCATCTCGGGCCGGTCCGCGGTCGCCACGCCCGAACCATAACCGTGTCGCCAGACTTCAGCCAGGGCCGGTCGAGCGTAGTGATACGTCCCGAATACCAGCGCGGCCAGCACGGCGAGATTGATCAACGAGCCGAGAGCCTTGGCAAAGCCACCGTCCCGGGCGGTATACATTTCCCTCCAGAGGATCGGGTCGTCGCCGACCGCGGGCCTCGGCCGCAGCCGCCAGACAGGGCCCTTCCGAGCCAGGCTCCGGCGCGGGTCTCGTCGCTCACGTTGGCCCGGTATGCTCGAGCGCAATCGCCAAACGCACCCGGCCAGCAAGATCGTACCACCGAGGAGTTGCAATGCCGCCATCCATGCAACCGCGTCGATCAGTCCCAGAGACGCCCCAATACCCATCGCGAGTTTCAACCCTACGCCGAGCGGACTGCTGGCGATCAGCCAGGCGTTCACCTGGGCGGCCCAGTCGGGCAGATGCAAGCCCAACCGTGGTAGGGACCTGGACAGGAAGAAGGGGCCCATCAACCAGCTCATGAAGGCGAGGACAGTCAGGCTCGCTGCGCGTTGGGCATTCGTGCGCCGCGACCGAGAACCAGAGCGACAGCGATGTCAGGAAGAACGCGGTCGTTGCCATGCCGGCATAAGCGAGGAGGATGACGCCGCGCGTTGACGCCGCCCAGGAGGTGGAGCAGCAGCATGACCGGCAGTCCCGCGGCGATCGTCGTGACGAAGAGGACCAGACGCGCCGCCAGCTTCTCCAGGATGATCTCTGCGCTGGTCAAACGCGTGATCAGCACGAATTCGAGGGTCCGGCGATCTTTCTCGCCGGCGATGGCCGTCGTGGCCCGGAGCACGATCGGCCCCATGATCGCCGCGGCGTGGACGCCGATCACCAGGAGGAACGCCCTCTGCGCCACTTGTTCCATGACGACATTCGTAACATCCCCGTCGCCCCAGTAATACCAGGCCGCGAAGGTGCCCAGCACCACCGCGAGCAACAGCCCCGCGAAGTATCCCCGCTGAGAATGGACCGCTTCCCGCCGCGAGGCGGTCACCAACTCCCGCCAGAAGATCGGTATCATGGTCGGTGTGACGTCCTCGTCGTCGGTCCAGCCGGGCCCGCCGGGATCGCGGAGGGACCGTAACGATTCACTCGGGCTTCAGAATCAGATGATACGCCACGACTTCCGCAACCTATCACAAATGTCAGACGAATGCAAGGAAGGATGTCCGACCTGGGTTCAGAGCTTGTGGAAGAATCGGATTGCAGATCGCGGATTCCAGATTGCGAATTTATAAGTCCCGGATACTTCGGGCTTTAAATTCATTCGCAATTCGCAGTCCGTCATCTGAAATTGATTGATTCACAGCCTCTCAGGTAGGGATCATGATTCGAGGACCATGGCGGTGACACCCGGACCCAAGGCGCTGGAACTGATCTTGAAGCAGTGCGGCATCGTGCTCGGCGGTGAGGCGATTGGCCTGTTATGGCGCTATCACCAGATGCTGCGAGCGGCGAACGCCAGGCTCAACCTGACGCGAATCCACAATTTTGAGAACATGGTGTTGAAGCACTATGTTGACAGCCTGCTGGTGCTCCGCTTCCTGGAGTTGCCGACGCCGCTGATGGATATGGGCTCGGGGCCGGGATTGCCGGGGATCCCGCTGAAGATCGCCCGCCCGGACGTCCGGATGATACTGGCGGAGCCGCGGGGCGCGGGCGGCGTTTCTCGGGGAGGTGTGCGACCAGCTCGGCCTGTCCGAAATCGAGATTTACGCCCACAAGGTCGGGCCGGATTATCCCGGGCAGGTCGCGGGCGTGATCACGCGGGCCGTGGCGACGATCCCCGAGACGCTCGACCGGGTGGCCGGGTGCCTCGGCCCCGGCGGGCGGATGATCTTCATGAAAGGGCCGGAATGCGAGGACGAGGTGGCCGAGGCGGCCGGGTCGCATGCCGGTCTCTTCCGGGTCGTCGACGATCAGCCCTATGCGATCCCCGGCACGACCCACCGGCGCCGGCTCGTGGTCTACGAGCGTCTCGACGGTGATGCGCCACGACATCCCCGTGCGAGGCCCGCTGAGGAAGCCATTTCATTCGGCGGCCCGATCCGCGAGATCACCAGCGCCACCAACCCGGCGTTCAAGCGATGCCGCGACATCCTCGGCGGCCAGGGGATCCGCAAACACGGCGAGGCGATCCTGGCCGGTGCCCGGATCCGCGACGAGGTGCTGGCGCGCTTTCCCGATCAAGTCCTCGGCTGGTTGACCGGCGAGAAAGGTCCGCCGCCGCCCGCCGCATCCATCGAGTGGTTACGCATGAGCGAGCCGCTCTTCCAGGAACTCGACGTCGCGGGGACACGGTCGCCGCTCATTCGCGTGCGCGTACCCGAGATGCCGGATTGGTCGGACGACGATCCGTGGCCGGAGGGATGTACGCTATTCGTGCCGTTCCAGGACCCGGAGAACGTGGGCGCGGTGATCCGTTCCGCGGCGGCTTTCGGGGTCGTGCGAGTGGTCCTGCTCCGCGAAGCTGCCCACCCGTTCCACCCCCGGAGCAGCCGCGCCGCCGGCCCAGCCCTGTTCCATGTCCCGCTCGCGTTCGGCCCCAGCCTGGCCGAGCTTCACGTGAAGAATGCACCGTTGATCGCGCTCGATACAAGCGGCCCCGAGTTGTCCGAATCGCCATTCCCGGAACGCTTCGGACTCGTCGTCGGCGTCGAAGGACCAGGGCTGCCGGCCCACCTCCGCGAGGGTCATCGGCGTCGGATCGCCATGCAGCCCGGCGTCGAGTCGCTCAACGCCGCGGCCGCCACGGCCATCGCACTCTATGTCTGGTCTCGACACTTCTGAGTGGCGAGTCGCACTAAACCGTGACCACGCACGTGAGTGCTTGGTTCGTACGATACGATTGTCCTCCAACCTCGGTTGTCAGCCCGATCTGGAGCGAAGATCGCACTCACGTGTGAGGTTGGAGGTCCCCCGTCCGAACCACGGTCTCACGACCGTGGTCACGTCGTGGTGATCTCACTGGCCACCAATCACTCCTTCACCTTCGTCAGCGTCGCGTGGATCTGCTCGTAGCCGACTTGCTCGTACTTGGTCGGCCGATCGCCCATCGGAGCGTAGCAGAGGACGAGCTTCTCGCCGTCGAACTTGTAGATGCCCTTCGACGTCTTGCCCTTGGCATCATCGGGCGCCTCGTCGATCTTGAAGTCGATCGTCTTGTCGGGCTTGGCGGTCGAGTCGATCGTGATCGTCATCTCGTAAGTGCGGCTCGGGGCCTCGATCTTCAGCTTCTTCCCCTTGAAACTGTAGGTGATCTTGCTATCGCCATCGCCGGACGGCGAAGTCCACTTGCCTTCGAACTTCTTGAGGTCGGGGTCCGGCTTGTCGTCGGCCCCTCGCGCGGATCCAAGCAGGGCCGCCGATGTCAAAACGACAAGCGCCAGGCCCATCCGAGCAGATCTCGACTGCATCGTACCATCCTCCGTTGTGAGCAGGATCGTTCATCCATCCCGACGATCCATCCGGGAGACGCCGATGTTTTATCCGGGCGTCCATGATCGAGAAACGGTTTCCCACTACGGGATGAATGTATAGCGGCTCGGGGCTCTGATTTCAAGCCGGGTGGGTCGTGGTGCCCTTGCGCCTCGCGAACGAGGTGGGGCAACTCGGGGAGGATGATCTTGCTCATGGCCAGCTCGACCGCCGCACGCGAGCCCGGCATGACGAGGATGACCCGATCGCCGATCAGTCCGCCCACGGCCCGGCTCAAGAGGCAGGCCGACCCGATCTCGGCGTAGCTCAGCATGCGGAAGAGCTCTCCATAGCCGGGCAGGGGCTTCGTCAGCAGTGCGGAGACCGTCTCATACGTCTGGTCGCGCGGGCTGATCCCCGTCCCGCCCGTGATCAGGACGGCATGAAGATCGTCGCGTCCGGCATATCCACGGAGAAGGGGGGTCATCCGACCCGGCTCGTCGGGCACGATCACACGTTCCGCGATCCGATGACCAACCGATTCGGCCATCGTGACGATCAAGGCCCCCGAAGTGTCGGTTTCCAGGGTCCGAGTGTCCGAGACCGTCATCACCGCCAGGACCAACGAAACCGGTGCGGCGGCGCGATGTTCGCTCACGGCCTGGCTCATACAAGATCTCCCAGACTTCGAAATCAGCCCATCCGGCTCAGACGCACAAATCAGATTGGGGTGTAACTGCGGATTGCGGTTGGATGGAGAGTATTCTTACAATAAAAGAAAATTACGGCCTAGGGATTGGGTCCTGGAGGTGTCGTCATGGGCGCGTGCGGGGTCGAGGCGGAAACGGCGCGTGCTTGAAGGCGTTCAGTCTCCTGGTCGGCGTCACATCGGTGATCGCCTGGGGCGATTCCCCCGGGCGTGCCGACCTGATCGAGCTGCGAGGTGGCGGCCAGGTCCAGGGGAAGGCCGTCCCGGACCCCCAGAACAAGGATCGCGTCCAGGTCTGGCTGCTACGAGGACGGAATCCGCTGTCCTTCCAGAAGGGGCAAGTGGCCAAGATTGTCCCCCAGCCGAGCCCGCTGGACGATTACGTGGTGAAGCGTGCCAAGGTCGCCTCGACAGGGGCAGCCCAGTTCGAGCTGGGTTCCTGGTGCGAGGAGAACAAGCTCGTCGATCTGGCCAGGGGCCACTACGAGACGGCACTGAAGCTGGAGCCGAGTCTGGACTCGGTGCATCGCAAGCTTGGTCACGTGTATCAGGACGGCACCTGGCTGACTCGCGACGACGTGAACGCGGCCCAGGGCCTGGTGAAGTACAAGGGGCGATGGATCACCGCCGAGGAGAAGGCGAAGAAGGAAAACGTCGAGCAGACGACGGCGTCGCAGCAATCCTGGCTGCGACAGATCCGGTTGCTCAGGCAGTCGATCCTCAATGGCACGAACGATCGGCGACGTCAGGCCGAAGCCACTCTGATGGAGATACGCGACACGGACGCCGTCGCGCCGCTGGTCCGCGTGTTTGGGGAGGATGATCCGCCTCGTCGGATGCTGCTGACCCTGGTGCTGGCCTCGATCGGTAGCCCCGAGGCCACCAAGGCGCTGATCCGGAGGGTCCTCGACGAGCCGGATTTTGATATCCGTGCGGCGACCCTCGAGCATCTCAAGAAGCGCGACGAGCCGGGCGTGCCGGGCCAGTTCGCCCGCGCCCTAGCATCGGAGAACGTGATCGTGATCAACCGGGCGGCCTGGGCGCTGAGGAACCTCGAGGCCGTCGAGGCCGTCCCCAGGCTGGTGAGCGTGCTCATCACCAAGGAGGACCAGATCGTCATGGTTCCCCCGGGCGAGACGTATAACGGGAACATCTCGGAGATGTCGGCGGGCGGCCTGGTCCCTCGGGCGGTCAACAACAGCGGGGCCGTCTTCAGCACGCCGCCCCAGGTCAGCAACGGAGCGGTCGCCTATGGACTGGTGGCGGTCCCCTATTACCAGATGGGGGGCCTGAGCATCGGCGGGGCGCCTTCGAGTATCGGGGCCCCACTCAAGGGCGGACCCGAGCCTAAGGTCGTGACCTTCACTTATCGTAACGTCGAAGTCCTCTCCGCCTTGCAGAAGCTGACCGGCCAGGATTTCGGCTATGACGTCGATTCCTGGCGTCGATGGATCGCCCGCTCGTTCAACCCGAATCCCAGGCCGGCCCGCCGCGTGCCGCAGCCATGATTTCGTCCTTGGTCCCTTTTCCTTGGTCCTTGGTTCGCTGGCGCGTTCCGACTTGCCTGGTGTTTACGAGCGAAGCACTCGGGGCTTGCCAGTGGCTCCGTGCAATATGAGGACTGAGAGTATGACCGTAGGAGTCCTTGTCGGGTGGGTGAAACCCACCGAGTCTTTCGGCGACAAGGCATTCGGTGGGTTTCACCCACCCTACTGGGATGGGGCCTAAGGACAAGGGACGAAGGACCAACAGAAGTGTCCGATGAATCGAATGACGAACTGGACGAGCATCGTGCCTTGATCCGACAGGTTCGCCAACGGCTCGAATCTCTGGGCCGGGCCGGACTGGTCCACATCCCAGTGCGCTCGGGGCCGAAGCCGAAACAACCGGTGAAGACCGGCCTTCCGGTGCGACCGAATGTCGCCGCGCCGGCTGTGTCTCCGAACATGGGCGTGCTGGAGATCCCACCGATCGAGATCCGTCCCGAGCCCGTCACCCTTCCTTCGGTGCCGCACATCCTGCAAGAGACTAAGGACAAAGGGCCGACGACAAGGTTTCAACCGGAGACCAAGGACAAAGCACCGAGGACGAAGGACCAACCCCTGAGCTTGCCGGCTTCGAAGACGTCGCTCTTCGGCGAGTCGGAATTCGAGTCGCCGCCGATACCCGCGAGCGAACGGCCGGCCGTCCTCGCCGCATGTGCGTCCGAAGTCGCCGAGTGCCGGAGGTGCCCGCACCTGGCCGCAAGCCGTACTCAGACCGTCTTCGGCACCGGCTCGCCGACGGCCCGGCTGATGTTCATCGGCGAGGCCCCGGGCGCCGACGAGGACCGGACCGGCAAGCCATTCGTCGGCGTCGCCGGCCAGTTGCTCACCGACATGATCACCAAGGGCATGGGACTCTCGCGCGAGGAGGTCTACATCGCCAACGTCCTCAAGTGCCGGCCGCCCGGCAATCGCACGCCGACGACCGAAGAGTCGGCCAACTGCTCCTCCTACCTCGACCATCAGATCGCCGTCATCCGGCCGGAGTTCCTCTGCCTGCTCGGCAAGACCGCCGCCATTGGCGTGCTCGAGCTCCCGCCGACGACCACGATGGGACCGTTACGCAAGCGGTGGCACAGTCACCGGGGAATCAAGACCCTGGTCACCTATCATCCGTCCTACTTGCTGCGGAATCCGCCCGCCAAGAAGGATGCATGGGAGGACTTGCAACTCCTCATGAAGGAGATGGGTTTGCAGGTTCCTCGGAGGAACTAGGCCGGATCTCGCGGGGAACGAAAGGATACGGTGCCGGCTTCCGCCAGTCCCTTCCGCCGCGAGGCGGGACCTCGGCCCATCAATCGAAGGTTGAGCCCATGTCCGCCGAGACCGAGGATTCCCCGCGTCCGCTCGAGCAATACGCCGACTATCTCCGCCTGCTGGCACGCCTCCAGCTCGATTCCCGGCTGCGCCGACAGCTCGATCCTTCGGATGTGGTCCAGCAGACGTTGCTGATCGCGCATGAGAAGCTCGCCCAGTTCCGGGGTGCGACCCACGCCGAGATGGCGGCCTGGCTCCGTTCGATCCTGGGCAGCACGCTGGGCCAGGCGACCCGTCGCTACGACAAGCACGCTGCGGAACAGGGCCGCTCGTTCGATCGCGGTCTCGAGGACTCCTCGGCGCGGCTGGAATCCTGGCTGGAACACCAGGGCAACACGCCGAGCCAGCAGGTCATGCGGGCCGAGCAGGTCATCCTCCTGGCCAACTCGCTGGGCGAACTGCCGGACGACCAGCGCAGCGCCCTGGAGTTCCATCATTTCCAGGGGCTTTCCGTCCCGGAAACCGCCCGGCGGATGGGCAAGACGGTCGCATCGGTCACCGGTTTACTGTACCGTGGGAGCAAAGACTTGAAGCAACGAATCGGGGGCACGCTGTGAGAGTTCGATGATGAACGGCGATCGCGGCCACGACCGGAGTGAGGATCGGTTCCAGGAAGTCCTGGCCACTTATTTCGAAATGATGGAGGCGGGCGCGCGCCCGATCGCCGTGCGCTCATGGAGGGTCACCCCTCCCTCGGCGACCGCCTCGCCGAGTTCTTCGCGCTCCACGAGGAGATGAACGAGCTGGCCGAGCCCACCCGGGCGTTGTTCGTCCACGAGACGATCGGCCATGCCGCGCCGTCCGGCGGCGCGGGGCGACGCATCGGCGACTACGAGCTGCTGGAGGAGATCGCGCGGGGCGGGATGGGGATCGTGTATCGGGCCCGACAGCGGAGCCTCAACCGACTCGTCGCGGTCAAGATGCTCCAGGACGGGCCCTGGCTGGTCGCGGCCGATGCGGCGCGGTTCCGCAACGAAGCCGAGGCCATCGCCCAGCTCGATCATCCCCACATCGTGCCGGTCTACGAGGTCGGCGAGGAATGCGGACGCATCTACTTCAGTATGAAGCTGATCGAGGGCCGGAGCCTGGCCGAACGGCTCGCGGAGTACGGGGTTGACCCGGGGAAAGCGGCAAGGACGATGGCGGCCGTCGCCCGGGCCGTCCAGCACGCCCACGAACGCGGCATCCTCCATCGCGACCTCAAGCCGTCAAATATCCTCATCGATGATCGCGGTCAGCCGCTGGTGGCCGACTTCGGCCTGGCCAGCCGGGTGGACGGGACTGTCGAGCTGACCCAGACCGGCGTCCTGGTCGGGACCCCGTCCTACATGGCGCCCGAGCAGGCATCGGGCCAGAAGGGCGCCGTGACGACCGCCACGGATATCCAGGGCCTCGGAGGCGTGCTGTATGCGATCCTGGCCGGACGACCGCCGTTCCGGGGCGACTCGCCGCTGGCGATCCTGGAGCAGGTCCGAGAGCAGATCCCCGAGCCTCCCAGCACGATCCGGCGGACGATCGACCGCGATCTGGAGACGATCTGCCTCAAGTGCCTGGAGAAGGATCCGAAGCGAAGGTATGCCTCGGCGGCCGAGGTGGCCGAGGATCTCGAGCGACGGGCTGATGGACGTCCGATCCGCGCCCGGCCGATGAGCTGCGCGGAATACGCCTGGCGCCGTTGCCTTCGCGATCGCCGCATCACGGCGCTGACCGCGATGGCGATCGTGCTTCTCGCGTTGACACTGGCCGGCATCGTGGCTAGCCGGCAGGCGCATCGGGATGTCGAACGGCTGGCGGAGGAAGCTCGCCGGAGCGGGCGGGCCTTGAGGCGGGAGGAATACGCACGCGATGTCAAGCAGGCCCGCCAAGCCTGGGAAGACAATCATCTCGACCGGGCCAGGCAACTCCTCGAGCGCCACCGACCCGCCGCGGGCGAGGAGGACACTCGCGGCTTCGCCTGGCATTATCTGCATCGACTCTGCCGGGGCGGCCCGCCACCCCTGCGGGCACATCAAGGGGAGGTCTATTTCGCGACGTTCTCTCCGGATGGGAAGATCCTTGCGACCGCCGGCGGCGATCGACTCGCCCGGCTTTGGGACCCCGAGAGCGGCCGGGCACGAATGTCGCTCGTTGGCCATGCTCACGACGTGAACTGGATCGCGATCGCCCCGGATGGCCGGACGGCGGCGACCGCCAGCGAGGATCAGACCGTCAAGCTCTGGGACCTCGCGACGGGACGGGACCGAGCCACTCTCTCGGGTCATGGCGACGAGGTCGTCGCCGCGATCTTCTCGCCCGACGGCCGCCGTTTGATCTCCTGCGGGCGCAAGGGGAAGGTCATCATCCGCGACGCCGACACGCTCGTCGAGCGCGACCGATTCGACGTTGACAACCCGGATCTCCAGGCGATGGCGATCTCCCCCGATGGCAAGGCCCTCGCCATCGCCGGGCACGGGACGATCATCCGGAGCCTGGAGACGGGCCGGGAAGTGGCCAGGCTCGAGCGTCGCTCCGGCCAGGCCCGGTGGGCGGAATTCTCCCACGACGGGCAGTCGCTGGTCACGTCCGGCAGGGGGGAGGAACTGGAACTCTGGGAGACCCGGACCTGGAAGCAGACGGCCACCTTTCGCACCGGGGACGGCGAACTCTTCGCCGCCCGGTTCGCGCCCGACGATCGGACACTGGCCGCGGCGGGATCGCACGGCCGGATCCACCTCATCGATCGCCGATCGGGTCTCCGGGAATCGATTTCCAGCGGCCAGGGATCGCTCTGGTGCGTCACCTACTCCCCGGACGGCCAGTCCTTGGCCGCCTCCAGCAGGGATGGGACGGTCATGCTCCGGGACCTCCGGCGCGACCGGTCGCGGATCGCCGTCTCCGTCCCGACCGCCTCGATCGCCTCCTTCGAGTTCTCGGCGGATGGCGGCGCGATCACGGTGGCCGACAACCAAGGCCGCGTCTGGTCCTGCGATGCCAGGACGGGCGCACTCGCCGCGGCGAGGCCAATCGTCGCCGACGGCCGCATCCGACGCGCCGTCGTCGCGAACCACTGCCGATGGCTGGTGACCATCGCCGAAGGGCCCAGCCGCCTCACGTTGTGGGAGCTATCCTCCGGCACTCGCCTGGCCGACTACGCATTCCCGGCCGGGATGAATCATTATGACCTGACGGTCTCCGCGGATGGACGATGGATCGCCTCGCCCATTCTCAAGGATGAGGTGTTCATCCAGGATTCGGGGCCTGGCCGGGCATCGAAGATCCTCGACGGCCCGGAAGGTACCAGCGTGATCCTATCACCTCGGGGAGATACCGTGTCCGCCTGGGGGTGGGGGACGGACTTACCGACGCTCTGGGATACGGCCTCAGGTCATCCCCGGAGCGCGAACGGATCGGGTCACAGGACCACGATCATCGCACAGGCATTCTCGGCGGACGGGACGAGGCTCGCCACCGGCGCGAACAGCGGGTCGATCATCCTCTGGGATACCGAGTCGGTCCGTCCCGTCGTGCAGATACCGGGACCCGCGACCCACGTGAGGTCGATCGCCTTCTCGCCCGACGGACGCACCCTGGCCACCGGCCACGAGGACGGTCGCGTCTGGCTGTGGGACGTCGCCACAGCGAGGGAGCTCCTGCCGCTCGATGGGCATTCGAGGCCGGTCCAGCGGGTGGGCTTCTCCCCGGATGGCCTCACGATCGCCACCTGCTCCGATGCGCCCGAGGGCCGCTCCGATCTCGTCATCTGGCCCGCGACCACTCGCGAGTAGATCACATCCCGGATCGCCCTCAACGACCGGATCCTTGCCCAAGGTGCAAGAAATCCTCGAGATGCGCGCTAGGGTTTGGGTTCTCGTGCATCTCTCTCTTCAGGCAAGGCAGTGGGACCGTGACGGTCGAGGGAATAACCTGCAAGAGAAAGAAGTGCAACATGAATCGTTTGATCGTTGGACTGACGTGCATCCTCATGGCCGGATTGGGCGGGACGTCGGCGATAGCGGGCATCATTTACAGCAACTTCGGGCCGGGACAGACCTTCGACACGCTTGGTTCTTACGACATCCCCAATGTGTCCGGGAGTCCCGACCAGTTCGTCGCCGTCTCGTTCACGACCACGGCCAGCTATTCCTTCACCGGACTGGACGTGGCCATCAATCAGGGGAATCTGGCGACCACGGCGGATGTTTATCTGGCCGAGGACAGCGGCGGCCAACCCGGCCTCGTGCTGTTCTCGGCCGCGGTCGCCGTCCCAGCCCTGGGAGGCGTCGCGTCCGCCCCGGTCGGGGCGACCCCGGTGACGCTGCTCGCGGATGAGACGTACTGGCTCTATCTCGGCACGCCGATCCCAGGCGCAACACTCGGTTGGTTCTTCAATTCGACCGGTGCCATGGGACCCCTGGAGAGCAACAACGGCCATGAATGGAGCTCTCCATCGACGCAAACCCAGGGGGCTTTCAGCATCAGCGGCAACGCCCTCAGCGTGCCGGAACCTCCGGGCATCGGCCTGCTCGGCCTGGGGCTCGCGGTCGTCGGCTTGATCCGACGACGATTCGCTTGAGGCCCAGTCATTTTATCGAGATGTCCTTCGCCGCTCGCCGTCTCTGCGGAATGCGGCGAAGGGCATCAAGCAACCCGAAGAACTCTCGAAGTCGCTATCGAGGGGCTGGTAGAATTGGCCTGGGTGATTTCTCCTCTCAGACGGAGCGAAGGGCCATGCCGATTCACGACTGGACCCGCGTCGACGCGGGGTTGTTCCACGCGTTCCATTATCATTGGATCGGTAATCTGTGCGACGCACTGAACGCCGGCGCCTTGCCGCGAGACTATTTCGCGCTACCCGGAGCAGCCGATCCATGGCCCGATTCCCGACATTTTGACTTTGCAATTGTCAACGGAGGGCGAGGAGCCAGGCGGGGCCGGCGTCGGGCTGGCCGTGGCGACGGCCCCACCTCGAACGCGCATCGTGCGTTTCGCGGATGAGCGGGTCTATGTGCCCAGGAAGAATCGGATCGCGGTCCGCCACCGGCATGGCCAGATCGTTGCGGTGGTCGAGATCGTCTCACCCGGCAACAAGGCGAGCACAAGCTGCGCTGCGTACGTTCGTCGAGAAGACCTCGGACTTGATCATGCAGGAAGTACACCTGCTGGTGGTCAACCTGTTCCCACCCAGCAAGCGCGATCCTCAGGGTATCCACAAGGCCATCTGGGACCAAATCAAGGAAGAAGACTTCGAGCTGCCCGCTGACAAGCGATTGACCCTCGCGTCGTATGACGCGGGGCCGCCGCCTGTCGCTTACGTCGAGTTTGCCGCGGTGGGAGATGCCTTGCCCGACATGCCGATATTCCTCAAGCCAGGGTTCTACATCCCCTCGCCGCTGGAGGCCACCTACCAGGAGGCATGGAGTCGCTTCCCGGCACCGATGAAAAGGTTGCTGGAGACTCCCGGTCGGTGATCCATCTCAAGCGGCAATGACGGCTCTTCGATCACCCCTTCGCCGCGACGGCGGCCCGGGCGGCCTCGACGACCTTGTCGGCGGTGAGGCCGTACTTCACCAGCAACGCGTCGGGTGCGCCGCTCTCGCCGAACTGGTCGCCCAGGTTGACGTATCGGATCGGGACGGGGTGGATCTCGGCGAGGGTCATGGCGACCACGCTGCCCAACCCGCCGTGGGCGAGGTGCTCCTCGGCGACGACGATCGCGCCGGTCTCCTTGGCGGCCGACTCCAGGGCCGCGCGGTCGATCGGCTTGACGGTATGCATATCGAGGACCCGGGCATTGATCCCCTCGCCGGCCAGCGTCTCGGCCGCGTCGAGGGCGGGGGCGACCATCAGGCCGTTGGCCACGATGGTCAGGTCGGTGCCCTCGCGGACTTGATTGGCCACGCCGATCTGGAACGGAGTCGAGCCGTCGGTGTAGATCTTCGGGACCTCGGGACGCCCGACGCGGAGGTAGACCGGGCCGACGTACTCGAGCATCGCGGTCGTCGCCGCGGTGGTTGACGCCTCGTCGGACGGCACGATGACGACGAAGCCGGGCAGCGAGCAGGCCAGCGAGACGTCCTCGATGCCCATCTGCGACGCGCCGTCCTCGCCGATCGAGATCCCCGCATGGCTGCCGACGACCTTGACGTTCAGGTGCGGATAGGCCACCGACATCCGGAGCTGGTCGTATGCGTTGCAAGTGATGAACGCCGCGAAGCTGGCGATCACGCTGGTCTTGCCCGAGGACGCCAGCCCGGCCGCGATCCCGACCAGATTGCTCTCGGCGATCCCGATGTTGAAGAAGCGGTCGGGATATTTCTTGCCGAACCACTCGGTCCGCGTGGAATTGCCCACGTCGGCGTTGACCACGACGATACCCGGATGGTCGCTAGCCTCGAGCGCCCGCCCGAACGCGTCGCGCGTGGCCTTGCCCAGCTCTCGTTTCGATTGCAATGCGGAGGAAGCACCCGCCATGAGTGATTGCCTTTCTTTCAGTGGCAAGTGACAGGTGGCAATTGGCGAGAGAAGACCGAACTCTCGACGCCACTCGTCACGAATCTCGGATGATGTTTCTTGATCAGGTTCTGACTTGCCACTGGCTGCTCGCCACTTGCCATTCGCAAGGCGAGGCCCTATTCGCCGCCTGCGGCGACTTCGGCCAGGGCCTCGTCGAGGTACTTGGCCGGCAGTGGCTTGCCGTGGAAGTTGGTATCGCCGAGCTTGCGGAGGAGGTTGAGGATCCCCTGGCCCTTGTGCGTCAGCGAGACGATGCAGGTGGGCATCCCCTTGACGGCGTTGGCGCGATCGAGGGCCTTGAGCACTTCGCGCATGTCGTTGCCGTTGATGACCTGGGTCTTCCAGCCGAACGCGGTGAACTTGCCGTCGATCGGGTCCATGTTCAAGACCTCCTCGGCGGCGCCGGTCTGCTGATAATGGTTGCGGTTGACGATCAGCGTGAGGTTATCGAGCTGATACTTGGCGGCCGAGGCGGCGGCCTCCCAGTTCTGGCCCTCGCCGAGCTCGCCGTCGCCGGTCATCACATAAGTGTGATAACTCTTCTGATCGACCCGGGCGGCCAGCGCATGGCCGATGCCGATCGAGAGCCCCTGGCCGAGCGAGCCGGTCGAGGCCTCGACGCCCGCGAGTCGCGCCATGTTCGGGTGGCCCTCCACGGGGCTGTCGATCTTGCGGAGGGTCATGATCTCGTCGTGCGGGAAGTAGCCGGACTGCGCCAGCGCCGCGTAGAGCACCGGCGCCGCATGGCCCTTGGAGAGGATGAACCGATCGCGGTCCGGCCAGTGGGGATTCTTGGGGTCGTGCCTCAGGAACCCGCCGAAATACAGGGCCGTCACGACCTCGGTCGCCGACAGCGAGCTGCTGGGATGGCCCGAGCCGGCCTCGGTCGTCATCCGGAGGATGTCCTCTCGGATCGACTTGCGCGGGCCAACAGGGCATCAAGATTCGCCACAGATGCATCCTCCACGATCCACAGACCCCACAGATGCCCGATTGCTTGCGGGCCAGCATCTCACTCCGGCCCATCGGGATATCGACTCGGTATTCTTCACAATCCGCGGGATTTTGCCGCAAATCGAGTTCCAAACTTAACGCCTGAGAGGCGATTCGGGCAAGAGGGTCGTCCCCAGAGAGAGATGGCCGCCGGATCGAATCCGTGTGACATCGCCACCGAACGCAGTGATCGCGACAAAGCCTCTTGCCAATGACCGATGACCAGATCAACGATCGAGCCAGCGGTCCCAGAGTGGGTCGTTGATGCCCGTCGATGGGCGAGGCACTTCGTCTCGACCCTGTCGTTCCTTCGGGTTCATCAATGGCGGCTTGTCGGAACCCGACTTACGGAAGAGGTGCGGCAGGAACCGGCTGGTGTTGCGGGTGATCAGGCCGTCGTCCTCGCGGATGCCCACGCCGCAGGCATATCCATTGACGATCCAGCTCCCGACGACCGGATAACGACCTTCGAAACTCGGCAACGGGCAGAACTCCTGATAGATATGGGGGCCTTCCGAGTAGTCGCCGCCCGTCTCGGCGATCGTCTGCCCCTCACGGACGATCGAGACGTTCGCCCCTTCGCGCGAGTAGAATGGCTTGATCACGTAGCTCTCGCCGATGGGCTCGAACCCGGCGCGGAGCAGGTAAGGGCTCTCCGGGAACAGCTCATAGAGTACCGGGAGGATGGCCTTGTTACTCAGGACCATCTTCCAGGGGGGCTCGAGCCATCGCGTCGGCGCCGAGGGCAAGAACCGGCTGAACGGCTCCCGGAGCATCCATTCCCAGGGATAGAGCTTGAACAGGATCTCGATGGCCCGCTCGCGGAGGTCGGTGAAGACGCGGCGGCCGGCATGCCAGCCGATGTCCTTGACGGCGAGTGACTCGGTCTTGAGCCCGGCCTGGATGGCCGTGTCGCGGAGATAGGTGACGGTCATGGCATCTTCGAGGGAGTCCTGCATCGCCGCGAAGACCACGCGTCCGCCCAGCTCGCGACGGACGCGACCCCAGGCTTCGATCAGCCGTTCGTGCAGGCTGTTGTACTGGTCGAACGGTGCCTGTTCTCGATCCGCCTCGGCGAAGCCCGCCGAGGCCAGCATGTCGCGATACCAGAACCACTGGATCACCGCGGCTTCCAGTAGTGCCGTCGGCGTATCGGCGTTGAATTCGAGCAGCTTTGGCGGCCCGGACCCGTCGAAGCTCAGGTCGAACCGGCCGTAGATCGTGTGCTCGTCGTGCTCCCAGCTCCGGGCCACGAATTCATGGAAGGGTTCGGGGATATTGAACTCCCCGAGCCGGTCGTTCTCGATGACGTGCCCGGCCGCCTCCAGGCACATCTCGTTGAGTCGGTAAGAGGCGGCCTCGATCAGGTTGACCTCCCTGGCCTCGAAGAGGTAGTAGGCGGTCTCGTCCCAGTAAGGCTCGCCGTCGACCGAGTGGAAGAGCAGGCCCTGCGATTCGACGACCTTGGTCCAATCGGCGCGGAGCGGCGACGTGATTCGCAGCATCATCAGGTGTCCCGGATGAGAGGAATGCAAGGGTTCGGCCCGTGCAAAAGTCGCGGCGTACGTGAACGCGGGCTCACGATGCGCTGCTGACGCCGCCGGTCCCGCCGAAACCGCCGCGGACGGAGGGTGCCGGACTGACGGAGCCCCCGCCCCCGGTCCCGCCCCGGAATCCTCCCGGGGCGATCACGCGGGCACCGCTATAACCGCCGCCGCCGACGCGGCGGTTCTCTTCCTCGTCATCCGTCCGCTTGTGGCAGCCGGCCAGGGCCACGACCGAACCCATCAGGACCAGCGAAATCACCTTGGTGGATCTGTTCATCGAAGGGGTCTGCATCTCGATTGAAATGGCCATGCACGCTTGCGAAAGGCTTGCGCCATGGTCCGATTATCGAGAGGCATTCGCCGGATGGCCACGAAGATTGGGAATAATCCGGAGAATGCCAGGTCATTGCCGGGGTCAGTCGGCGACTTCGCGGACCTCCACGGACTGTTCGATGAACGTGCTGGTTCCCCAGAAGGTGAGCATGGGCACGTCGGCGGCATCGCGTCCGACGGCGATCGGGACCATCGCGGGGCGGGGCTGATCGGACGTGGCATCGACGTTGTGCCAGTTCCCGCTCAGATAGACCTGGGCGAAGCCGTGGAAGTCGGGCGGCTCGAGTCCGAGGGCGTAGCCGGAGACATATCGGGCCGGGAGGTCGAGGGCGCGGCAGAAGGCGATGACGAGGTGGGCGAAGTCGCGACAGACGCCGCTCCGCTCGGTCGCCGTATCGAAGGCCGAGGTGAGGGCGTCGGTGGTCCCGTAGCGATACTCGACGCGCCGCCGCACCCAGTCGGCGATGCCCAGGACCGTGGCACCACCTGGCGGGAGATGCCCGAACTCGCCGCGAGCCATCCGGGCCAGCAGGTCCGACTGGCAGTATCGCGAGGGGAGCGTGTAGATCATCGTGTCCACGGGGATCTGCTGGGGCAGGTGCGGAGCGGCCCACGCGGGCACGGGACGGTTCGGTGCCACCTCGATCGTGGCGGCGAACTCGAAGTTGAAGTACCCTTTCCCGGCCACGAGATAACGCCGCGGGTTGCCGTAGAGGTCCCGGCTCAGCTCGGCGTAGCTCGTCGGCGAGGTCACGAGCCGCTCCTCCCGGACGCGATACGAGGGCCCCTCCAGGGGCGGCTCGACCATCAGGCACAGGAACGTCTCGGCCGGCAGCTCGTAGGTGGCGCGTAGCTCGCACGGACAAACGCATGAACGAAACCTCCGAAATCCTCACGTATCTCCCCGACGACGACATCCCAATTGTAACGTGCGATTGGCATGCCGTTGGCGGAATGCGAGGCGAATCGTGGCGAATTACAGCGATTTGACCGTGAAACCGAGCTTTCGACACCGCAAGATGAAATTGTTAGGGTCCGAACGCGGCTTGATGATCAGGTATCCGGGCGGGGCGTGAGCGTCGAGGTAACCCTTCAAGTTCGGATGCGCGCGAATGGCCGCGAGGACGTCGGCGTTCTCCGGCTTCACGATCGCGCTGCAGTAGCCGAGCGCGATCTCGCCTCCGATCTTCGATTGCGTGCCCAGCAGGCTGGTGATCGTCGAAGGGAGCGGCTTGAGTTCCTTGAGCACCTCTCGCAACGCTCCGCCGGGGGAGGTCCCCGCCGGCGCCAGGTCCATCTTCTTGCGATCCAGCCGGAACTCGCAGACTTCGGCGATCTTCTCGATCCTGCAATAGCGGAACAGCGGCACCAGTTTCTCGTGCGGCAGACCGACTCCCGCATCGACGCCGAGGCTCGAAGTCGCCTTGAACGTGTCGGGGAGTTGCGGCAGCTTCGGCGGCGAAGCCAGACCCAGCATCCCCAGGCCGACCGGACTGGCGAAGACCCAGCCGGTCTTCGCCACTTCGGTGTAGTAGAGCCATTCGGCGAGGTAGAGGGCCTCGATCAGGGCCTTTCGATGCTTCTCCCTCTCCAACCAGCCACTCCACCCGTAGGGATCGACGGCCGTCGCGGCCAGACCCTTTCCCTTGGTGAGATGAGCCAGGTCGTCCTTCGGCAGTCGGGCAAAACCTTGCAACACGTCCGCGAACTGCGACTCCCGGACGGCCCGATCCCGGAAGCATGTGAAGAAGAGCGTCAGGAGCCCAATGAGGTGCGCATTGTCGGCTTCCTTGAAGAGCCGGACCTGGTAGCCGGGGTGATCATCCACCAGGAAAAGGATCGCTCGACGGGTCATCTTGGGTAGCCGATCGGCCTTGTGCTTCCAGAACGCATCGAGGTTCGGACCCTCACCATAGACCCCCTCGGTTGGATCCGTGATGACGTCCGCCGCGACGAGGAACCTGGCCACCCGCTCGAATAGAAACTGGTTGAAGTTCGCTTCCTTGCCGATCCGGTTAACATCCGTCATGTTCGGGGCACCGTGGGAAAAACTCTTGGGGCTGACCCGTCCCGAGAGCATCATGCAGGCGATGGCCCGATAGTAGTAACTGCCGTAGGGTGAGGTCAGTTCCTCCTTGTTGACCTTCCAGATGTCCTCGACGGGCGTCGTTGACTGTCCCTCGACGAATTCCTGAATGGCGGCGGGGAGGCGAGTCTTGCTCATGGAGGCTCTCATCATTCGTCCGGCGAATCGCCGGGGGCCTGCTTGGAAGTTCGGGATTTGGCTACGGGTTTTGGCGTGGCCTTGGAGAGCGCTTTCGCCGCCCAGTCGCGGACCATCCGGGCCGAATCCTTGAGGGCTGGGCGAGCATAAGCCGGGCCGAATTGCTCCAGGCCGAGGCGGTAAGCGGCCTGGCGGACTGCGGCCGAACCCTTCTTGATCGCCCTGGAAAGGTGCCGTTTCACGACTTCGGGACCCAGCTCCTCGGCATGGATCCGGACGAGGTCCAGCACCCCCTCCGACACCGCGTCGGTACCCTGCGGGTCGCCATGATCCTTCAAGAAGAACTCCGCGATCACGTCTTCGAGCGGTCCTCCGAGATTCTCGACGAGCGCACGCACGGCATGCCGTTTCAGGCCCGGATGCCAACGGCCCGCGCCTCCCATCTCGATCTCCCGATACATCCGAGGCATTCGCGCCGGCCCGTCACCCGTCGGTAAGGGAGCCCGTAGGGCCTCCCCTCGCTCGATCATCTGTTGGACCTCGGCGGGACACTCGAGGACACCCCGAGATAACTCTCGCTTCACTTCTGGCGCGAACCCCGTCGAACTCCATCAGGTCGCTGAAGACGTGAAAGGCGGCTCGCCCGGGGATCTTAGCCCGGGTGACGGCGGCCAGCAGGGCGTGCAAGTCCCAGACATCGACCGGTTTCTTGCTCTCCACGATGAGCCGGCACAGGGGGATCAAGTCGTTCTCGCCGATGCCCTGGAAGAAATCTTCGGGGATTTGCAGCGCCAGGCGGGCCAATCCCACGGGGTTGACCGGGGCGTCCACGCCTTCTCGCGCCAGGTAGAGCCATGACGGACCCATCCCCGGCGGACCGCTGTGATCACCCGGCTCGGCTTCCCAGATCTGCAAGAAGTACCAGGCGACCCGGGAGGCCAGGTCCGGATTCCCCTCCTTGAGCACCCGAAGCGTGACATATCCGAGTCGCGTAGGGTCCTCGAACCACTCGTCGGGTGCGTCGCGCAGACGGATGGGCTCGTCCGACTCGCTGAAACTCGCCTCCTCGTAGTCGGCGAAACCATCGCGGGCGTGTCGCAAGAACGCCTGCCAGTCGTCCTCGCCGAGCCCGAGATCCTCCTTCAGCTCGCGAACGGCCCGCGAATCACGGGGTTGATCAGCTCGCGTCGTCCGTTTCTTGGGCCCGGCCATTGAGAGGTTTCCTTCACTCGAAGAAATCTCGCACGACCACGCGAAAATCGCCGAGGATCGCGGGCAAGGTGAACTCGTTGTTCTCCGACAAGATTCGGACCGGCTTGTCGCCTTCGTAGAGGTAAAGCTTTCGTTCACTCGGATCGAGCACGCAGACGACGTCCACGCCCGCGTTGAGGTACTCGACCACGTTGGCCATGACCTTAGTCCAGCGGTCGTTCGGCGAGAGGACTTCGAAGATCACCTCGGGGACGACGTCCAGGAACTCCTCTCGGGGAAGCGCACCCTTTGGGACGCGTTTGTAGCTGTAATAAGACACATCTGCGCCGCGGACCGTATCGGGCTCTCGTTCGGTGATCACCCCGGCGTCGTTGGCCACGACCGCGCCAAGGTTATTGTTGAGCCCGTGCGATCCGACCACTATGGAAACTTTCCCGCAAACGTATCCGTGATAAGGCTTCGGGGGGCTCATCCGGATGATCCGTCCTTTCACCAGTTCCTCGGGATAACCCGAATCGGGTCGCCGGGCAAACTCCTTGGCAGTCAGCAGTATCTGCATCGCGGTAGACATCACGAGATCTCCTTTTGGGTTACCCAGGGCGATTATACCAGGGTCGAATCGCGACGTGCAGCCGATCGCCTGTTCGGCCTCATAAGCCGTTGCGGGTAAAGTTCTTGGAAGCCGCTCGCACTCAAACGGTGGCTCGCCGACTATAATATTCCGTGCCGACCAAGACGGTCTCACGGGGACTACGGGCGATCGGGATCGGGCCGGGGGAGTACGCGATTGATGACCGGGGCGGGAATCGAACGGTCGCGCTGGGAGCTGGCCGCCGAGTTGACCGTGGTGAAGCTACGCTGGTTCGGCATCGTGATGGGCTACATCCTGGTCCAGACGCGGACCGGGCTCCACGACCCCTGGGCGGTCCGGGCCTTCCTGGCCTTGGGGGCCGGCTATGCCGCGCTCGACCTGGCCTTCTGGCGGATGGGCGAGGTCTTCCTCAAGGGCTTTCCCCTGTTCGTCTCGCTGATGGAATCGGTCTTCATCGCGCTGCTCTGCTACCACGATACGGGGCTCGACAGCCCGTTCAGGTGGTACTACTTGCTCTCCCTGATCTGCGGCTCGATCCGGAATCGTGCGGACGTGGCCTGGTGGACGCTCGCGTTCCACGCCTCCAGCTTGCTCGGCCTGGCGTGGGTGCTGGGCATGTCGTCCCAGTCCGGATCGAGCCTGCTGCTGACGCTGACCATCATGGCTTGGGTCACCTGGGCGAGCTCGTCGCTGGCCGGCTCCTTGCGGGCCGCTGGCGAGGAATTCGCCAGGCTGAATGCGGAACTGGCCCGCACCCGCGAGGATCTGGAACGCCGCGTGGCCGAGCGGACCGACGCCCTCCGCGCCTCTCAGGCCCGCGCGATCCAGCAGGAGAAGATGGCCGCGTTCGGACTGCTGGCTGCGGGCATCGCCCACGAGGTCGGCAACCCCCTGGCCGCGCTCAGCTCGCTCGTCCAGATGCTCAAGCGACGCGGCCCCGACCCGTATACCTCCGAGAAGCTCGACCTGGCCGGACGGCAGTTGCAGCGGATCGAACGGACGATCCGAGAGGTCGTCGACTTCTCCCGGCCCGCCTCGACGGCCGTGACCCACGTCCGCGTCATCGAGATCGTCGACGAGGCGCTCGGCATCGCCAAGTACTATCAGCGGACCAAGCAACGCTCGATCACCACGGACGTCGCCGTTGACCTGCCGACGGTCCTGGCCGTGCGGGACCACCTCACCCAGGTCGTGCTCAACCTCGTCCTGAATGCGATCGACGCGACCGAGGATCAGGGGCGGATCCACGTCGAAGCCCACGTCGAGGCCCACTGGCTGGTCCTGAGTGTCGACGACGACGGGCGGGGGATCTCGCTGGCCGACCGTTGCCGCCTCTTCCAGCCCTTCTTCACCACCAAGCCGCATGGTACCGGGCTGGGACTGTTCGTCAGCCGGCAGATCCTCGAGGACTTCTCGGGGCAACTGGCCTATCGTTCGGAGCTGGGCCGGGGCTCCACATTCATCGTCAGGCTCCCGCGCGAGTCATCGGTCGCGGTCGATCCGGCGGCGATCGATCGGGACGGCGACAGGCCGAGCCCATCCACGGTCAGTCTCGCCGCGACGGCGGGCGTCGGAGAGGACATCTGATGAGGTCGGTGACGTTGGAGAAACGGAACGAGGACATCAAGGCCCTGGAGTCGACGGCGTCGCGAGGGCGGGTCCTGATCGTTGACGACGAGGACGTGATCGCCGAGACGCTCAAGGAGTTCCTCCAGGGCGAGCACTTCGAGGCGGCGACGGCCCCGGAGATCACCTCGGCGCTGGGACTGGTGGAGACGTTCGAGCCGGACGTCGTCCTGTGCGACGTTCAGCTTCCCGGCGGCGACGGCCTGGCCGTGTTGAACCGGGCGCTCCGGATTCGTCCGGAGACGATGTTCATCATGATCACGGCCTATGCCACGGTCGAGAACGCCGTGCTCGCCTTCCGCCGCGGTGCCCAGGATTACCTGATGAAGCCCGTCCTCTTCGACGACCTGCTGGCCAAGATCGACCGCCTGATCGGCTATCGGCGGCTGCTCCTGGAGAACCAGGCGCTACGTCGCCAGCTCCACGGCCAGGGGGATGTCGAGGCCCTGGTCGGCGCGAGTCCGCCGATGCAGGCGGTCAAGATGCTGATCCGCAAGGTCGGACCGACGCGGAGCACCGTGCTCATCAGCGGCGAATCGGGGACCGGCAAGGAGCTCGTCGCCCGGGCGCTGCACGCCGTCGGGCCGGCGCCCGGCGAGGTGTTCCTGGCGATCAATTGCGCGGCGATCTCGCACGACCTGCTGGAGAACCAGCTCTTCGGACACGTCCGGGGCGCCTACACCGGTGCCGACCGGGACCACGCCGGGCTGTTCGTGGCCGCCGGCCGGGGCACCGTGTTCCTCGACGAGATCGGCGAGCTGTCGCGGTCGACCCAGGCCAAGTTACTCCGCGCCATCGAGAACAAGGAGGTCCTGCCGGTCGGGGCGACGCGACCGGTCTCATTCCAGGCCCGGCTGCTGACGGCGACCAACAAGGACCTCCCCACGGAGGTCGCCGCCGACCGGTTCCGCGCCGATCTGTACTACCGCCTCAATGTGGTCACGATCCACTTGCCCCCCCTGCGCGACCGCCGCGAGGATATCCCCGAGCTGGTCGCGGCCCTGCTGGCCAAGCACGGCCGGACCCTGGGCAGGCGCGTTGACGGCGTCGACAACGCGACCGTCCGCGGGCTGATGGCCGCGACCTGGACCGGCAACGTCCGCGAGCTCGACAACGCCCTGGAGCGCGCCGTGATCCTCTGCGATGGCTCGATCTTGACCCCCGACGATTTCCCGCCCGGCCTGATCGTCAACAGCGACCCGGACGGATCCGGCGACAACCTCCGCTCGGCGCTCCGCGACTACGAGCGCCAGCACATCCAGCGCGTGCTCCGCGATTGCGCCGACGACAAGCGCGAGACCGCCCGCCGCCTCGGCCTGGGACTGTCCTCGCTCTACCGCAAGCTCGAAGAGCTCGGCGTACGCCTCGCGTGAGAATCCACGCCCGTTGAACTCATTTCCACGCATTGTTGCGGCAGGCGGATCGGGCTCACGACGTCGGATGCTCCTCGGGCTCGAAGGGGTTGTCGTCGTCGTCAAACCACGATTGGGGCGGTCGGAGCGTCTTCGGTGCCCGGTCCCAATCGATCTGAGCCGCCAAGCTCTCGACTTCCTGCCCTGCCAGGATCTCCCGGACCCGCTCCAGGTGTTCGAGGGGAACGACGGCCGCCAGATCCTCGCCGTTGCGGCGCACGATCACCGGCCGGCCCGCCGCGACGACCTGGCTGAGAACTTCGGCATACCCCTCGACCGCCTGCGGTTCGTTGACGCGTCCCGGTTCGACCAGCATGGACGGTACTGTGATCATTCGCTTCCTCCATCACCCCCGACGACGCTCCCGTCACAGACCGCTAACGGCGACCGAACAGCCATCGTTGCCGAGGGTCAGGTCTGGTAGAGCGCTTTACGTTTGGATTGCGCACACTTGATACAAGCCCGAAGCGCAAGCGAGTGCATGATTTCGGGGGATTCACTCGCTTGCGCTTCGGGCTCGTAGGAGTCCGCTTCGTAGCGTGCTGTGCGCAAACCAATCGTGATGCGCTCTAGAATGGCCAACGCAGGCAACATCAGAATAACCCAGGCATCCGACGAAGGCAAATCCATGGATACAATCCATGAAGCAACAGCCTCTGGGAACCAGTCCATCGATGCGATTGCGGCGGCTCGAATTGAGAGAAACCTCTCCATGACGCCGGCGGCGGGCGACTTCCTTGCAGATCTGGCCCGCAGGACGGGACTCCGAGAAGGTGACGTGATCCGGCTGGCGTTGGGCATGTTCAAGACGGCGGTCGATGCGAAAGAGCAAGGGAAGCATGATGGAGTCGCAAGGACTCCTGATGCGCTCGATCTCGAACTCGTCGGTTTCTGAGGGTCGCCGAGTGACCGAACGCTCGAAGGAGATGAAGGCCGTTGACGTGGCGGCTTTGGTTGACAAGAACATCTCGTTCGAAGTCAGGACGGCAGAATCGCCCGATGAGCGTTCGTCCAGGCTGAGGCGAGAAGAGGCGGAAGCCCAGCACACCCGCAGCGTGCAAGCTGCCGAGGATGCACGCAAGCGTCGAATTACCCTGATTGTCCACATCTTCGTGATGGGGGTCGTGGGTATCGCCTTCTTGGCCAGCGTCAACATCACGGTGGCCAAGGACCCGAAGACCGGCCTGCCGGACAAGGCGATGGGCATCATCACCGCGATTGTGGCGGCAGCCGTGGGCTACATGACAGGCAAGGGGAGCAAGTAGACAACCCGGATGGAGGTACAAACCCGTTTACGTGAAAGTCGGTGTCACTTCATTTTTCGTTGAAAAAATGAAGTGACACCGACTTCCGCCTCATATGAGCCGTGCGCCGGCAGGCGGCGCAGGGCGGTCCGGTCGGTGCGGAGGGCCTCGTCCATCAGCGGCTGACGTCTCCTGTGTGATCGAATCGGCGAGCGAGTGGAAACTTCCTGATCCCCTCACGGACGGGTCGCCGTCGGCCCCGTCCGTTGCACTAACAGACGCAGAACTTGCGCATCGGTTCGCACTACTCCAACCGGGCCACGCCGTTGCCCGGTTTCGGGAACCGGACAAATACCTCTGGATCGTGGCTCGGAATGATGAGACGCGGATTCGACGCAATCTTCTTCATGCGATCCTGCGCCGCCAGGTTTGACTTCGCGTCCAGTGTCGCGGCGATCGGCACGTGCTTCTCCAGATTCTCGTACGCATAGACGTTATCCGAAGCGATCACCACGGTCCCCGCCTTCGTCTTCACCCCCACGTACTGGGATGCGAATGTGTGCTTGCCGCCGGTGTAAACCGTCACTCCCGGTATGATCTCCCGGGCGTCCCCATCGACCAGATGAACGCGGCCAAGGCTATTGAGTCTCACGAGCGCCCTGATGTACTCCCGTTCGGAACCGGGGCGACCACCGTCGGGGCGCCCTGTCTTTTCCGCGTAGTGTGCGTACTCATCTTTCTGGATCCAGATCTGCGCCTTGGGAAACAAGTCGGCACCATCGACGTGGTCCGAGTGCATGTGCGTGAGGATGACGTCCGTAACCTCGTCGGGCTTGATTCGCAGGCGCTCGAGGGCCTTATCCGGCCGCGTGTAGTCGGCCTTTGGCTCGACGCCGTAGCTCTTGAGAATCTCCTCCCGATAGAAGCCCGCATCGACCAGGACTGTCCGACCGCCGGGGTCTTTCAGCACCCAGAAGGACATCGCGAGGTCGATTGTCCGTTTCGGGTCGGCCCCTTGCACCAGGTTGGCGAGCGGACAACCCGGAAGGGTGGCGAAACGGACTGCGTAAGCTTCATACGCGGGCGCTTCGCCCGCGCTCACCAGGGCGCTCGCGAGCATGCTGATTCCCGCTGTGATCAACAAGGAAAACGCCGAGTAATGCCGCATGGAGAATTCCCCCCCGAAAACCGTAACTGATCAGGCGTGCCCTGTGCGCGATCATCGTAGCCGCGTCGGGCTGGCGGTGCAAGGGTGGTCGGGCAGGTCTGGGGAGATGGACACGGTGCCCGGGGCCGGAACCGGTTGACGGCCGCGGGTGTGCCATCAAAGACCAACACATGAGTGTGGACAGGGTGCCCGGGCCGGGGCCGGTGATGCGGGCCCGCGGTTAGCTGGCATCTAGGGTCGCAGCCAAAGGAAGACCCGCGAAATGGGGACATCACTCGACCTCGAAGCAGAGACTCTTGATCCCAGCAACGCCAGTCGTTACAATCACCCATCACCTCATCAGCGAAACGGCTCCATTTGGTCAGCAAACAGGGCCAATTGGTCAGAGGACTGGCCTCTCCCACCGAAGGTTGCGAGTTCGAGCCGCACCATCCTCTCTGAACATATGTTCTCATGTATTCGTTAATGGCCTGGCCAGAAGGCGTGGGGCTCGCCCGTTATGTCCCGCGCCGCTCGTATGATGAGAATTGAACCATACCGGGCCGGCCCGAAATTTGGACTGACGAATGCTTTTCCCCATCACGATCACGATCTCCGAGACGTCGGGCGATCACTTCCGGGCCGAGACGCCAGCCGGGCCCGTCGAGGCCACAGCGTTGCGCCAACTGGGCGATCGTTTGAAGGACTTCTTCGCGAATCTTGAGGACGACCTGGTCAAGTTGGCCCGACTCTCGCGGTCCGCCACCGACCGCGCCACCTTGCTCCAAATGGCCCGGACATCCCCGCCCCCCGACGATTGGTTCGGCGACGATTGATCGACGCCGCCGATCGAGAGTGTGCCGGGCCATGTCCACGCGCTTATTCTATCCCCCGAAGTGGGGACATCACTCGACCTCGAGGCAGACTGGAAGGTTCGTGTAGACTGCGTTACCTGACAAAAATGCTTCGGCTCATGGGCCGAGATTGATGAACGCTGATGTGAGCACGACGCGTCCACATCGTAAATCCCGACGGGGGCCATCAATGCCCAACCCTTTCAAGGCCCCCAGCCGAGATAATTGTTAAATTCCGCATGGCGGGGCAAGGAATTTGTCGGCCGGGTGGACCTCCGCCAAGCAAAGAGGGGACGATATGACATGCGATGCAAGAGATGCAAGACTTGAAAGGCATGCCGGTGCGGTTCTGAGAAACGAAGTCGGAAAGGAATTAAGTCGGGATGGCTATCAATGCCGACAAACCCCATCTCTGGAAAGCCGATGTCAGCGCCTCCGTGGATCTCTTTAACCAGTGGTTCATGCTGTTCGCACCGAAAGCCTACCGCGACAGCCGGGCAGCGGCGACAATCCATGTCGAGGAGGGGATTCGGCTCACCCAGGACCTGACGGCACTGACCCCGGACGTGCTGAAACAGCATCCTGGAGTCCTACAGGTCTTGCGGATGTCAACCTGCCCGCCGCTGGCACGCGACCGGCTGATCGGCTTGGCCTACGCCAGCAAGAACCTTGTCGGCGTCATGGAAGAAAAGAAGGCAATTCCCCTGCGGATGCCACCCGCATTGCTGCAAGAGAACCTGGCCAGAATCGCCGATACAATCAGCCGAATGCTCGACGTGGATATCTTCCCGTGGATCGCCACCAAGTCGAAGCCGACGGAGGAGGAACGCCATCGGGCGTCAACCATTGTCGCCGATCGGCTCTGCGGCGCGGTGTCCGATCCGATCATCCGCAATGCCCAGGAGAAGCGGCAACTCGCGATGATCGCCGAATACTTGCAGCAACGCGGCTACCGACAGAAGGCCCATCCCGCCAGCACACCGCTCGATCAGATGGAGCCGCGAACGTTCACTTTTCGCATGAACGTGGTCATCGGTAGCCAGCTCAAGGTCAACATCCCGATCGACGTGGTGATCCAGCGGAAGACGCCGAGACCCAGCGGCCTGCCCATTCTGATCGAAGCCAAATCCGCAGGCGATTTCACCAACACCAACAAGCGGCGGAAGGAAGAGGCCGTTAAGATCGCCCAGTTGCAGCAGAGCTACGGCAAGCATGTCGAATTCATCCTCTTCCTTTGCGGATACTTCGACGGCGGCTATCTTGGCTACGAAGCCGCGGAAGGGATAGACTGGATATGGGAACACCGGATCAGCGATTTCGACCAACTGGGGATCTGACCGTGCTCGAACTCGAATCACAGCGACAGATCATCCAGGAACGCATCGACACGTCCAAGACCGCCGTCGAGCGGAACCGGCTCGGCCAGTTCGCCACGCCGCCGAATCTCGCCCTGGATATCGCCCGGTACGCCCTCGACTTGTGGCAGTCCCGAACCGAAGCCGCCTCCTTCCTCGATCCGGCCATCGGCAGCGGCTCCTTTTACTCCGCCCTTCGCCAAACCTTCCCGACGCAGGCCGTTGCCGACGCTTGCGGCGTCGAGCTCGATCCGCCATTTGCCGACGCTGCGAATAACCTTTGGGGAGCCTCCGGCCTTCGCATCATCCCGGGTGATTTCACGCGACTTTCGCCCGATCGGCTCTATAACCTGGTCCTGACCAATCCGCCCTATGTAAGGCACCATCATCTAGAACGTTCCGACAAGGAACGTCTGAAAACGCTGGTCGCTGACCGTTTCGGCCTCGACATCAGCGGCCTGGCCGGACTATACGCCCATTTCCTGTTGCTGTGCGATGCCTGGATGGCCTCCGGCGGTCTCGCCGTCTGGCTGATTCCCTCGGAGTTCATGGACGTAAATTACGGAGCCGCCGTCAAAGCCTATCTGACCGAAAACGTCAAATTGCTTCACATCCATCGATATTGCCCGTCTGACGTGCAGTTTTGCGATGCCCTTGTGACATCCGCCATCGTCGTCTTCGAGAAATCCCCGGCACCGGATCATCATCAAGTCCGCTTCTCCTTCGGCGGGTCCATCACTGGCCCGGCATCATCGGAGCTGGTCCCATTGGTGGCACTCCGAACGGCGAAGAAATGGACCGGGCTGTCCAAGGGTTCGACGCCCGCCTCCGAGGAATCGCACACGCTGGGGGATTTCTTCTCGATCAAGCGCGGCATGGCGACCGGTGCCAATTCGTTCTTCATCCTTGAGCGGGATGAGGCAATCCGAAAGGGCATCCCTCCGGAATTTCTCCGCCCGATCTTGCCCAGCTCCAGGCACTTGCCGAACGCCGTCATCGAGACCGATCCGGACGGCTATCCCCGACTCAAGAAGCCGCTGGCCATCATCGATTGCGATCTACCAGAGGAAGCCATTCAGCGGCGGCATCCAGCTTTCTGGCGATACCTCGACCAAGGCAAGGCACAGGGCATCCACTCCGGCTACCTGACCAGCCGTCGGACTCCCTGGTATTCGCAGGAGAAGCGAGGAGCCGCCCCATTCCTATGCACCTATATGGGCAGGCAGAGGAGCAGCGGGAATCCGTTCCGGTTCTTCTGGAACAAGTCGCAGGCGGCGGCGGCCAACGTCTACCTGATGCTTTATCCCAAAGGCGAGATGAAAGCCGCCCTGGACGCCCGGCCCGACCTGTACCCGATCATCTTCGCTCACCTTCAGTCGCTGACCGGCGAGCATCTGATCAAGGAGGGCCGTGTTTACGGTGGCGGCCTTCACAAGATGGAGCCGAAAGAACTGGCCAACCTGCCCGCCGGTGAAATTGCCCGCATGATTCAAAAACGGTCGGGTGGCAAGCAAATGTATCTGGCTATTTAGCGTTTGAGGATGCAAGCGATGTGATACAAGGGTGACGTGGGAAACAGTGAGAATCTGCTAACGGTTCCCGACACCTTTTCTCATCCGGCTCATTGGACTTGGGCGCGGTCCAAGATGTACCGGCCGTGCAAGATCACATTGTCCCGCTCGATCGGGCCGACGTGCTCCAACAACGCCACGTCGGGTTTCCCATCCTCCCGCACTTCATCTGGACCCGAAAGCTCGCCCCGGATAAGCCGATCAGGGCGAGCAAGGGGCCAGGGACGTCAGGGACGCCCTCCAACCTCACCACTGCTCTGGACAAGTCTTCGGACTTCCTCACCCACCACATTCTGGATAAGTCGATTGCATGTGTTGAACAAAAGAAAGAACGACAGAATCGAACTCGCCCGCCGATAGAATCGCTTCCGAAACGAGCGATCCCCCCCCGGGCCGACAGTCTTTCCACAGGAAACGGCCGATCTTGTCGTCTTCGATCAAGTAGCACTTCCAGCCGTCAAAGACGTCAAAACCAACGGACCACGCATGAAAGCGTTTGAAGCTTTCCCAATCGGTCCTGACCTGGAGGTCCGACTGACCTGAATCGATGTATAGAGCGCCATCGATTCGATTAAACACATCTGCCGTCGGACTACTCATCAAAGTGGGTTCTTGCCTGCTCCCCTTGAATTCTAGCAGTCGAATGAAGGCACCGACCGCTCCGTTCAGTGTGCCACCAAGGTCATAGTCACCGACTTCTTGGCCACCGACTCGATAGCAGAGCTTGCCGAAGAGCCAGTGTTCGAGACGGGGTTCGTTGACTTGGAATTCGATCGCAAATCGGCCTCGATCTCCTATGATCATTCTTATAGCCCCAATGCCCGCCTGATTTCGATCGGACTCATTTGTAACGGCAAAGGCTGCGGACCTCCTGTTCTGCCGCTGAAATGGACGCCACTCGCATTATCATAAAAAATATATATGAATTTATTTGACAGAAATAGAGACATCACTCAATCTCGACGCAGGCTGGGACAGAAATAGGGACATCAGGACAGAAATAGGGACATCAGACAGAAATAGGGACATCACTCAATCTCGACGGGACAGAAATAGGCGGGACAGAAGTAGGAGAAATAGGGACAACACTCAATCTCGACGCAGGCTGGGAAGTTCGCGTAGACTGCGTTACCCGAGATAAAATTCTTCGGCTCATGGGCCGAGATTGATGAACGTTGATGCGGGGCCGACGCGTCCGCATCGTGCATTCCAGCGGAGGCCATCGATGCACGAGCGGACGCGTCGTGCTCGTAAGATTCACTAATGCCTTTGTAAGGTACTCAACGGCTCTGTGAGGCGATCAGTGCGTCCGCGGCCTCGATGATCGACCGGGACGCCATCGGGTCGGCGACCGTCGCCGGGTAAGCGTAGACGCCGTCCATCAGGACGATCAACTGGGAAGCCAGTGCCTCCGGGTTCGTCGCTCCGAAGCCTCGGGCCAGCTCCAGCAATCGCGATCGGACCTCACGCTTGTGGTCTTTGATGACCGCGCGGGCCGGGTGGCCTGCGTCGGGGTACTCGGCGGACGTGTTCAGGAACGGACAGCCGCGATAGCCGGGCCGTCGGACCTTCTCGATCGTGGCCGGGACCAACGCCCGTAGGCGGGCTGTCGGCGACCCATCCTCGGGCGCCGTCACCCGATCCCACCACTCGAAGAATCGCCGGTTCCGCTCGGTCAGGTAGGCGACGATCAGGTCGTCCTTCGAGGCGAAATTGCGGTACAGGCTCATCTTCGCCACCCCGGACCGCGACACGATGGTGTCGATCCCCACGGCGCGGACACCCTCCGCATAGAAGAGCTCCGAGGCCGATCTCTGATCGTACCTTCTCGCGCTGCGCTCTTGGTCGGACGGCGCACCTCCCAGGCGGTGCATTCGGATGACTCCTCCGTTGCAATCGCGTGAAGTCCTCTAAATCCCTGTGCTTGACATGAGACAGACCCGTCCGTAACATTGTGGCCGAGTGGGGTGGTTTGATCAAGGGCCTGATGGAGAATTGCCGTGGCGAGCCGATCGAACGATCGTCCGAGGCGCCTGCATTATGCCTGGGTGGTGGCCGGGCTCACGTTCCTGGTGCTGCTGGCGACGGCCGGGGTGCGATCGGCCCCGGGCGTCTTGATCGTGCCGCTGGAGCGGGAATTCGGCTGGAGTCGCGCGACGATCTCGTTCGCGGTGTCGGTGAACCTGATCCTCTATGGGCTGATCGGGCCGTTCGCCGCGGCGTTGATGGATCGATTGGGTCTACGCCGGACGATCCTGGCATCGCTGATCGTGGTGGCGGCGGGCGTCGCGCTGACGACGCGGATGACCGCGCCCTGGCAACTGGTGCTGCTCTGGGGCGTGGTCGTCGGCTCGGGGACGGGGATGACGGCGATCGTGCTGGGGGCCACGGTGGTCAACCGATGGTTCGCCGAGCGTCGCGGCGTGGTGCTCGGCGTCCTGACGGCGAGCACGGCCACGGGTCAACTGGTGTTCCTGCCGATGCTGGCGATGGTCGTGGATCGGTACGGCTGGCGGCCCGCGGCGCTGATCGTCGCGGGCGTGGCGATGACGGTCGTCCCGCTCGTGGCCGCGTTCCTGCGGGACCGACCGTCGCAGGTGGGACTGCGGCCTTACGGGGCGAGCGAGGCGTACGAGGAGCCGCCGAGGGCGTCGGGGAACCCATTTGCCGCCGCGATCGAGGCGCTGGGGGTCGGCCTGCGGTCTCGCGACTTCTGGCTGCTGGCGGGGAGTTTCTTCGTCTGCGGCGCGAGCACGAACGGGCTGATCGGCACGCATTTGATCCCGGCGTGCCTGGATTATGGCATCCCGGAGGTCCAGGGGGCCGGACTGCTGGCGATCATGGGGATCTTCGACCTGGCCGGGACGACCGCATCCGGCTGGCTCTCCGACCGGCGGGATAATCGGATGCTGCTCTGCTGGTATTATGCCTTGCGGGGCCTGGCGCTGGTGTTCCTGCCGTTCGGCCTGGGAGTCGCATCGTGGGGCTTGCCGATCTTCGCGGTGGTCTACGGCCTGGACTGGATCGCCACCGTGCCGCCGACGGTCCGGCTCACGGCCGACGCCTTCGGCAAGGCCCGGGCCGGAATCCTGTTCGGCTGGATCGTGGCGGCGCATCAGCTCGGGGCCGCGGCGGCGGCATTCGGTGCCGGCGCCGTCCGGTCCTGGATGGGCGACTACCAGCGCGCGTTCCTCACCTCGGGAGCCCTCTGCCTGATCACCGCGGCGATGGTCCTCCAGATCGGCCGGACTCGGGTGCAGTACGTCGATGCGAACGACGACCTTGGCCGGGCCGGCGAGATGCCTCAACCCGCGGCCGGTTGAGGGCAGGGGGGTACACTTGAATCATCGGATCTTATCCGCCGTTCTCGTGATCGCGGGCATCCTGGCCCTGGCGGCGGCGCTGTTCGCACCGGCTTCGATCGTCCACCCCGTCACGCCGGCCATGCTGCGTTCCGCGGGCGAGAAGTCGGGCGTGCGGCTGCCCGAGGTCTGGGCCGAGGGTTCGGACGGGCGCACGACGTCGCCGTCGGTCGTCGCCGCGGAACGGCCGACTGTGCTGATCTTCATCAAGGACGGTTGCCCGTGCAGCGAGTCGGCCGAACCCTTCTTTCATCGCCTCCACGCGGCGTACGGAGAGTGTGCCGCCTTCCTCGGTGTCATCGATGGCGACCGCGCGGCCGCCCGATCGTGGGCCGATCGTCACGGATCCCCATACCCGGTCCTGGCCGATCCGGACCTCCGCATCATCGGTCCGTGTGGAGTTGAACGTTCCGCTTACGTGGCCGTCGTCGCTCGCGGTGGAGCGATCGAACGACTGTGGCCTGGCTATTCGGAGGGGATGCTGGCCGAACTGGACGCCATGCTCGCTCGGCACACCGGCCTGGACGGACCGCCGATCGACGCCGCGGGGGCGCCGCAGGAGCTGGCCTCGGGTTGCTCGTTCTGAAGGTGCGACCGGGCTGCCGACGGGCTGGCAGACCATCCCTCGAAGCCGGAGAATAGACCGGCCTGGCGGGGCCGTAGCTCAGCGGTAGAGCGGCCGGACCCGCAACACGGGCGGAGGTTGGTTCAACTCCGACCGGCCCCGCCGGGACTCGACTGGCCTGGCTTGCGACCCCGCAAGACCGGAGAATGGACCGGCCCGTCGGGGCCGTAGCTCAGCGGTAGAGCAGGCGCATTGCCAATGCGGACGGAGGTTGGTTCGACTCCAACCGGCCCCGCCGGGACTTCGATGACCGACATCCGGGAGGTGGTGGCGTGTCCCTTGGCGTTGACGACCAGCCTTTCAAAACGGACGAGTGGTCGGCTTGCCTCAAGGTCCTCGAGGCCCTTGTCCAGCGGCCCGATGCGGCGCCGGACCGGGAACGCCTCGAACGCCTCATCGCCCGGTTGTACCGGAAGACCCGCCGGGGCCGTCGCAAGATCGATGCCGATATCAGGCGCCAGGAGGACCGGGCGCTGGTCGAGCGGACCGGCCGGGTGCGGGCCGCCCCAGTCCCGGACCGGCCGCCGGTCGAATCGGATGAGGGATCGCCGGGCGGCGCGTTGCTGAAGTCGAAATCCCGGCGATGCTACATCTGCAACGAGCGTTACCGTGAGCTGCACTCGCATTACCACCTACTCTGTCCTGCCTGCGCCCGCCTCAACGAGGAGAAGCGCCACCAGCGGTCCGACCTGTCCGGCCGGCGGGCGGTCGTCACTGGCGGGCGGATCAAGATCGGTTACCAGGTCGCCCTGAAGTTGCTGCGGGACGGAGCCCAAGTCCTGGTCACGACCCGATTCGCCAGGGACGCCGCCCTTCGATATGCCGGCGAGTCCGACTTCGACATCTGGAAGGGCCGATTGCGGATCGAACGGCTCGACTTCCGCTCGATCCCGGCGGTGTTGGCATTTACCGATCGGCTGCAATCGGAACAGCCCGCCCTCGAGATCCTCATCAACAACGCTGCGCAGACGGTCCGACGCACTCCCGAAAACACGGCCGAAGCCGAGGCGCTGGAGCGGATGGACCTCGACGCGCTCCCGGTGAACCTGGCGCCGATCCTCGGTGTCGAGGCATTACCGGGATCGCTGCACGGGCTGTCCGCTCGCGCGGGGACCTCCGGGACGATCGCGGTCCCGAGCGAACTCCGAGTCGAGCCGGCCGATCATCGCGAGGCGAATAGCTGGACGGCCCAGCTCGCCGACGTGGAGCCGGTCGAACTGCTGGAGGTCCTCCTGATCAATGCCAATGCCCCGTTCCTGCTCATCGGACGGCTCAAGCCGATGCTGTTGCGCTCGCCGTTCCCCGACCGGTACATCGTGAACGTGGCCGGCCTCGACGGGCAGTTCGGGCGGGGCTTCAAGACCGACCGGCATCCGCATGTAAACATAAGCAAGGCGGCATTGAACATGATCACCCGCACCTCGGCCGCCGACTACGCCCGCGACGGCATCTACATGAACAGCGTCGATGCGGGCTGGATCACCCACGAGGGAGCATACTCCACCAGGGTCCGGATGCGGGCCAAGGGTTTCGTCCCGCCGCTCGACGATCAGGACGGCGCGGCGGGATCTACGACCCGATCGTCCGGGGCATGGCCGGCGACCGGGAGTTCGGCAGTTTCCTCAAAGACTACAGGCCCACAATCTGGTGAGGCCACAACCCGGAAGATGGAAGGAGAATGACCATGTGGAGACAGGGCGACGTGCTGATCAAGCGGGTCGAGACGATCCCACCCTCGGCCCTTCGGCTGAAGCGGGCTGTGCTGGCCTCCGGCGATTCCACGGGGCATCGCCATCAGATCAAGGACCGGCGGACCGCACGGTTGTTCGAGTCAGTCAATGCAAGGGCCAGCGGGCTGTTCCTGGAAGTCGTCGCCGATGAGGCCGCGGTGTCGCATCCCGAGCACGGCGAGATCGTCCTCACCAGGGGGGTCTATCGGGTCTGGCGCCAGCGCGAATTCGATGATTTGGGCTCCCGACTCGTGGCCGATTGACGGAGGAGAGCGGAAGATTGATGGGAACCTCTTTTCGGACATTCCTGGAGCGGCTCAAGGGGAATCGCGTACCCGTGCCCGAGCCTCGCGAGGTGGGGGCGGTGTCGCAGCAGGTCCCGTCAACTGCGGTATCGGCCGATGTTTCGTCGAATTATGGAGCCTGGGTCGAACTGGCGCTCATGCTGTTCTCCGGCCGTGCGCCGGAGGGCCTGGAAGTCGGGCACACGCTCACGCTGGCGAGGCTGCGAATCCGCTCGCTGCCGCAGGGGATGAGCGTCGGCGGCGACCTCGACCTGCGCCAGTGCCAGCGGTTGACGCACATCGGCGATGGCTTGTCAGTGCGCGGGGACTTGCTCATCGGTGGCAAGTGTCTCAAGCCGGCCTGGTGGGAGCGGCATGCAGCCGAGGCGATCAGGCCCGGAGTCCTCCAGTCCCTGAGCCGGGACGGGCAGTGTCCGCTCGGCGAGCTACCGTCGGGCCTGCGGGTCGGCCGGGATCTGATCCTCCGTCAGTGCCGGCGACTGATCGAATTCCCCGCCGATCTCCGGGTCGGACGCTCGATCCGATTGGAAGGCTGCTCGGGCCTGGCATCACTTCCCGATGGCTTCGAGGTCCGAGGCGACCTCACGGTCTCGGCCGCCCCGAGATTCACCGCGATGCCGGAGGGGCTCCGGGTCGAGGGTAGCCTCCGGCTGATCGGCGTCGGGGTCGAGTGGTTGCCGGATGACCTCCGGGTCGGCGGCGATCTCCTCCTCGAATGTTGCCCTCGGCTCACCACGCTGCCCGAGAATCTGCGAGTCGGCGGTAGCCTGGTCGTGAGACGTTGTCCGATCTTTCGCCTGCCGTCGGGCCTGCGAGTCGGCCGGGACATGAAGCTCCATCGTCTCGCGTATCTCGACCGCTTGCCCGCGGCGTTGGAGGTGCCCGGTCGCCTCGAAGTGGTCTGCTGCCCATCGTTCCGGGCGATCGCGCCCGGCGTGCGCGTCGGGACGGACCTGATCATCCGCGCCTGCGAATCCATGCGAGACTTGCCTCGGGACCTTCACGTCCCGGGCACGCTCGACCTTCGCGGTTGCGCGGGTTTGGAGGGCTTGCCCCCGGGCCTGAGCGTCGGCAGGACGCTCGGGACGAATCCGATGACGCCGGCACTCCGAGTGGCGGACTGCCCGGCGCTGGTTTCGCTCCCCGACGATCTCGACCTGGGCGGTCCGATCGAGGTTGCTGGTTCGGGATTATCCGACCTGCCCGATCGGCTCTTCCGGTCCGTCCGATTGCTCTGGCGGGGGATGCTCGTCCCTCCCGAAGTGGTGTTCTGCCCCGAGACGCTCACGCCCGAGCGGATCCTCGGCGAGCGGAACGCCGAGCTCCGCCGCGTGATGCTGAAGCGGGTCGGCCTCGATGACCTGCTGCGACGGAGCAAGGCCGAGTTACTGGACACGGACCTGGATGCCGGAGGCGTTCGCCGCCTGGTCCGGATCGGGATGACGGACCGGCTCGGAAGGTTGCAGGATCGTCGCTACCTGCATTGCCGATGCCCCTCGACGGGTCGGGATTTCCTCCTCCGCGTGCCGCCGGAGTCCCGGACGTGCCGACAGGCCGCCGCATGGCTGGCCGGCTTCGACGACCCCGAGGCGTACCGGCCGGTCCTCGAGACCTGACGTGGCCGACCGGCCACAATATTGCCCCTCGCGAAGTGTTCCGCGAGAATCACCGGAATCCGGAGGACGATTCCCGAAACCGAGGGGGGGCCGTCCTGGGTATTGGATGCCAGACGGAGGTCGGACGAGCCGGGCGCCGGCGCCCGCTCGGGCCTTGATGATCGGGAACATCACACCAGCAGGGGACACCACGATGGTCGGGCGAATCACCTCTCGGGCGACGATGGGTGCGCATCGGATTCGATGGTCGAGGATAGACACTCAGGGCCGGTTTCCGGGCACTGAGCCGAAGCGCGTTCACCGATCCGGCATCCGGTTGGTGGGGATGGGCCTGATCCTGTCGTCATCGCTCCTCCTGTTCCTGACATCGGCGCGGCGCAAACCGATTCCAAGAACGTCGAGGCCGCGAGGCAGATCGGCCAGGATGCGGTCGCCTTCGTCGAAATCCCCCATCCCGAGAACCTGATCGACCGGTTGCTCGATCCCTCGACGCAGAACTACCTGGACGTCTTGCCACAATACCGACGATTCCTGGAAGGCGATCAGCTCAAACAGGTTCGGGCCGTTGCCAGCATGATCGCGACACAACTCGGGACGACCTGGGAACGCGGTCTCCGCGATCTGACGGGCGGCGGGATCCTCGCGGCGATCCAGTCCGACGCGAGGAAGGAACCGCGGATCACGCTGCTGATCACCCCGAAGGATCCGGCCTTGCTGAAACGCACCCATGAAGTGCTGATGAGGATGGCGCTCCAGGATGCCAAGGGTAAAGGGAAGCCCGATCCGGTGAGGACAACCAGCCATCATGGTCTGGCCGTCTACACCCTGGGCGGAGACGGCGGGCCGGCTTATGCGTTCCTCGCGGGAAAACTGGCGATCTCCAATTCGTCGAAGAATCTCGAGCGTTTGATCGACGAGCATGACGAATGGTCCAGGCCGGCCCTGACCCGGCTCACCGACCAACCCGAGTGGCAGGTGCGGCGCGATCGGCAGGGTCCCGACGTCGTCGCGTGGGGTCACGTCAACCTCGAGAAACTGAAGCAACTCGACCCTCAGCGGTTCACCCTACCGGCGAGGGGCAACACGGGAATCATGTTCCTGTTCGGCTCCTGGTACGAGGCGCTCCGGCGGGCGCCGGCGATCCAGGGGAGTATCCGCTGGTCGGCCTCCGAGCTGGGTGCGTCGCTGGAATTGCCCCTCCCCAAGGAGGGTCGTCCGGAGATGATCAAGGGCTTCGTGCCCGCGCCCGGCCATGGCAATGGACCGTTGCTCCATCCGCCGGGCACGATCGCCTCGTTGAGCCTCTGGCGCGACATGGCCACGTTCTGGGAATCGCGGGCCGAGCTGTTCGCCCCCGAGGTGGTCCAGGGATTGGCCCAGCTCGACACGGTCGCGGGGCAATTCGTCGGCGGACGCGAGTTCGGCCCGGACGTGCTCGGCGCGTTGGGTCCCCACTGGCGGCTGGTCGTCGCCGATCAGGATTTCCGCAGCCTCAAACCCGAGCCGGACCCCAAGATCCCCGCGTTCGCCCTGGTCGCCGAACTGGACTCGGCCGACGATGAATTCGCGTCCCGACTGAAGATCGCATTCCAGACGATCGTCGCGATCTCCAATGTGGAGTCGGGGAAGAACAAGGCGCCGGTCCTGGAGCTCGGCTCCGAGGTCGTCGAAGGGGTCTCGATGGCGACCACGCACTACCTGGTCCCGCACACCTCGGCGCCGGCCAGCGAGCAGGCCCGCCAGCGATACAACTTCACGCCGGCGGCGGCCCAGGTCGGCAAGTTCTTCGTCCTCAGCACCGGCACGGGCCTGGCCCGCGCGCTGATCAAGGAGTTGAAGGCCGCGGGCATGGGAGGCGTCGGGCCCGAGGCGAAGGCCACCCTGACTCTCGAAGCCGACGGCCCCGAGCTGGCCCGGTTCCTGGAGAAGAACCAGCAGCGGATGGTGATGCAGGCCGTGCTCAAAGAGGGCGAGACCAAGGAGAAGGCGGTGCATCGCGTCGGCCTGAACCTCTCGGTGCTCCGCTACCTGCGACACGGCCGGCTCGTCGTCGTGGACGACCCGGACGCCACCCGGTTCCAGTTGAAGCTCGAGCTCGCCCACTGACATGGAAAGGCCGCGGGAATGAGGTCGCCGAAGTCAACAATCAGCCTGCTGGACGATCCGGAAGGGGCCTGGGCCCCCTTCGCGCCGGACGCATCGCAACCCTGGGACCTGGCGAGCGTCTCGCATCTCCACCGCCGCGCCGGTTTCGCCGCCGACTGGTCGGTGCTCCGCCGCGACCTGCGCGACGGGCCTGTCGCCAGCATCGATCGGCTGATCGAGGGCGAGCCCAAGGCCCTGGACGGCAGCCCGGCTTCCGACTTCGAAGCCTTCATCGAGGCGATGGCGACCAAGCTGGCGCCGTCCGCCGACTTGACCGGTCTCCAGGCGATCTGGATGTACCGGATGATCTTCACGCCGCACCCGTTGCGCGAGCGGATGACCCTGTTCTGGCACGGCCACTTCGCCACCTCGATCGCCAAGGTGGAGAGTCCCGCCCTGATGCAACGCCAGAACAACCTGCTGCGTTCGCAGGCCCTGGGCGATTTCCGCGGTCTGCTCCAGGCCGTCGGCAAGGATCCGGCCATGCTGATCTGGCTGGATTCGACCATCAACCGCAAGGCGCACCCCAACGAGAACTATGCTCGCGAGGTGATGGAACTCTTCAGCCTCGGCCGGGGCCACTATAGCGAGAAGGACGTTCAGGAGGCCGCGCGGGCGTTCACCGGTTGGTTCGTGATCCGAGACGAATTCCAGGTGGTCCCTCGCCAGCACGACGATGCCGTCAAGCACGTGCTGGGCCGGTCGGGACAATGGACGGGCGACGATATCCCGGGGATCCTGCTGGAGCAGCCGGCCTGCGCCGAATGGATCTGCCGCAAGCTGTTCCGACAATTCATCAGCGATTCGCATTCGCCGTCGGAGGCGTTGCTTGCGCCGCTGGCCCGGGCCTTTCGCGAGTCGAATTATCAGATCAAGGTACCCGTGTCGCGGATCCTGCGGTCTCGGCTGTTCTTCGACCCGATCGTGCGAAGGCGACGGGTCAAGAGCCCGGTCGAGGTCACCGTCGGGACGATCCGCGCCCTGGAAGTCCTCAAGCCGACCGTCGAGGCCGGCGCCGCGGCCGAGGCATGTGCCGCGATGGGCCAGAGCCTCTATGCGCCGCCGAGCGTCGCCGGCTGGGAAGGCGGCCCGTCCTGGATCAGCTCGACCACGATGCTGGCTCGCGCCAACCTCGCCCTCCGCCTCCTCTCCGAGGACGACGAGGCCCTCGGCCATCGTTGCAATCCCCGCGTGCTGGCCGCTCGCCATGGCTTCGACCGGCCCGAGCAAGCCGGATCGTTCCTGCTCGACCTGCTCGTCCCCGATCTGCGCGTCGCGAAGGTGCACGAGCCGATCCTCAAGGCCGCGACCGCCAAGGACGCGAGTCCCGATGCGGCCCTTCGCGATGCCACTCGCCGGATCTTGACCTTGCCCGAATATCAACTGACTTGATCGGACCCGGTGCGGTCGGCGCACCACTCGATGATCGAGAGGAGAACACCATGCCTTCGAGCCGTCGCCAATTCCTCCAGACGTCGATCACCTCCAGCACCCTCATCGCGATGGGCGCGACCACGGTCCCCGGCTTCCTGGGACGCTCGGCTCAGGCGGCACGGGGTGGGAAGTCCAACGATCGGATCCTCGTCGTCGTCCAGCTCCTGGGCGGGAATGACGGATTGAATACGATCGTGCCCCACGGGATCGACGGCTATAACCGCGGGCGTCGCGCCTTGAGGCTCTCGCCGGCGCAGGTCCACAAGATCACCCCGGAGATCGGCCTGCACCCGTCGATGGGGGCCATGGCGAAATTGCTGGAAAAGGGGCGGTTGGGGATCGTGCAGGGGGTGGGTTATCCCAATCCCGACCGATCGCACTTCCGATCGATGGAGATCTGGGAGACGGCCTATCCGGAGAACGGCGCGTCGCTGGAGACCGGCTGGCTGGGGCGTGCCCTCGATGCCAAAGGTCGCAAGCCCGGCGACGATCCGCCGGCCCTCCACGTCGGCGGCCGGTCGCTGCCGCTGGCCCTGCGCAGCCGGAAGACCGAGGTCCCCGCGATGGAGAGCCTGGAGAGCTACAAGCTCCGGGTCGCCGGCGGCGAGCCCGACCGGAAGGCGACGCGTTCCGCACTGTCCGAGATGGCCCAGGTTGACCGCCGAGACGATGACCCGCTGCTGGGATTCATCAGCCGGACCACCTTGTCGGCCTATGAATCCAGCAGCCGCCTCGAGCAGCTCGCCCCCAAGGCGGGTGCCGGGCCGAAATACCCCAATTACGGGCTCGCTCGCCGACTGGAGCTGGTCGCCCAGATGATCAAGGCCGACTTCGGGACCCGGATCTTCTACACGTCGCTCGACGGATTCGACACGCACGCGAATCAACTCGGGACACACACCGCGCTCCTGAACGAGCTATCGGATTCGATCGGCGCGTTCCACGACGACCTGACCGCCGCCGGCCAGGCCGATCGCGTCGCCGTGATGGCCTTCAGCGAGTTCGGGCGTCGGGTCACCGAGAACGCGTCGCAGGGCACCGATCATGGTGCGGCGGCGCCGGTGTTGCTCGTAGGACCGGTAGCCAGGGCCGGGCTGATCGGCGCGCATCCGAACTTCGACGACCTGGACGACGGCGACCTCAAGTTCCATACCGATTTCCGCAGGGTCTATGCGTCGCTCCTCGCCGACTGGCTCGATTGCCCTCCGGTGCCGATCATCGGCGCCGGTTTCTCCCCCTTGCCGCTCTTGCGCCGGGTTTAGGGTCGAGTGACTCACGGTTTGTCGGGTTGGAGTTCCGGCTTCAGCCGGTCCATGCAGCATGAAGGCAGAACTCCAAACTCTTCGATCACTCGCTTGACTCGCGTTGCGATCTGCCCAGAGCTCAAGTTCCGCGAGGGACCGCCCCCACGTCGCTTCCGATCCTTGACGGCAAACCGCGTTTGCGACCGAATTTGATAGGGGATGGCCTACTCCCTCTCGAGCAGGCCCGACGGATCGGTGAATGCATGTTATTCGACGATTCGGATCCACTCCGTGGAAATTGGGACCTCGACTCATTTACAATAGGGTCGTGATGGGTCGAATGATTGATCCAAAGGTCGCCGCGGGAAACTCCCTCCACAGCTCCAAATTCTCCAGCCATTGCGAGATCGGAAGACTCGGGTACGCGAGGGCCGTGTGGTCCTGCGAGCCCCGAGAGGTGCGGTGACGGTTGTATCGAAGAAAGCGAGCCCGTCTCGTTCGAGAGTCGCGTGCCATCGCGTCGTGGCGAGCGTACTCTTTCCGTGGAGGTCGTTAACGCCGCTGCCATCCAGCCGCGTAGGCGGAGTTCTTGCCATGAACCGCGTCCAGCACATGGGGTTTGGCCTCGTACTCGTGGTCGGCAGCGTCCTGGCGCCGCCGGCAGCCGCACAAGACAACGGTCGCGCGTCCGTCCCGGATGTCCCGCCTCTGCCGGCCCAGGAGAATAACCCGGGAGCAGCGGCCGGTTCCGGGGCCGACCCGAAGGTGAAGGCCCTGTCCGAGGGTCCTCTCCACGAGGCGTTCCTCTCGCCGCGGAAGGACCTGGAACCTCATCACGTCGCGAAGGCACCGCCACCGCCGATCGACGAGAAGCCCGCCATCGATCCGCCCAATGACAAGGCCCAGTGGATCGAAGGCTACTGGGAATGGGACGGCGGTCGCAAGGAGTACGTCTGGGTCACCGGGACGTGGCGGGTCTCGCCTCCGGGACGGTTCTGGGTGAACGGCTACTGGAAGCGCGACGACCAGGGGTGGTTCCGAGTCCCCGGATTCTGGAGCGAGCGGCGGACCGACCGGCTGGATTACCGCAAGGATGGGCCGCCGCAGGAACGGCCCGACGACGAACCCGGTGAGCCGCCCAGCTCCGAGTGCTTCTACATCCCCGGTCAGTATTACCCCGACGGCGATGGCGTCGTCTGGAAGAAAGGCTTCTGGACGAAAGCCCGTCCTGGCTGGTCGTGGGTCCCGGCGCAATGGATTCGCCAGCCCGACGGCTGGGTCTTCCAGGATGGATACTGGGATCGCACGCTGGAAGATCGCGGCACCCTCTTCGCCCCCGCCGCCGTGGACAAGTCGGCACAGTCGGCCGACAACCTCATTTACCAGCCGTACACGACGGTCCCTCCCGAGATGTACGGCAAGCTCAACGGAGCCTTCGGACGACCCAACTCGAACTACGACGGCTATCCCGGCGTCTACTATGACGAGAGTGGCCGGTACTACGGATATGCCTCCTACGGTAACCTCGACGGGTATTACGGGTATCTCGATTATCCCTACTACGGGGCAGAGGGGTATCCCTACTATGCCCAGCCCGTACAGTATGGTTACGGCGGCTACGGAAGTGGCTATGGCGGTTACGGAGGTGGCTATGGCGGTTACGGCGGAATGGGTTATGGCGGGCTCGGTTACGGTGGCATCTTGGGTGGTGGGTTCGGGCTGGGGTTGGGCTATCCCTATTACGGTGGCTACGGGGGACTGGGCTGTGGCGGGTTCGGTGGTTATGGCGGACTGGGCTATGGCGGGTTCGGCGGTTACGGTGGGTTCGGTTACGGCGGCTATGGGGGATTCAGTGGACTCGGCTTCGGCGGATTAGGGTTCGGGTTCGGCTATCCGTTCTTCGGCTTCGGGTTCGGCTATCCGTTCTTCGGCTTCGGGTTCGGCTTCGGATACGGCGGATTTCCCATCGGATACGGCGGCTTCGGTTATGGTCGGGGTTTCTGGGGACGCGGATGGGGTAATCGCTATGCGTTTGCCAACCGGAGCGTCAGCGTCACGCGCAGTACGACGGTCACGCGGAATGGGAATAGCGTCACCCGGACCACGAGCATCAGTCGCTCCGTCAGTAGTTCTCGCGGTGTGGGATCGCCGGCTGCTTCGCACGCCTACGCAAACCCAATGTCTCACAACACCAGTTCGACGTGCACGGCCAGCCGGTCCGGGACGAGCAGAGGAGCGGTTCGCCAGGCGTCGTCAGTCTCTTCGGGCTCGAACGTTGGGCGATCGTCCTACAATGGCGTGAGTTCGCATACCGCCACGGCTAGCCGGACGGCATCATCCGGATCGTCGGCGGCTGCGGGCAGGCAAGGCCAGGGAGCGGCCGGGACGGCGAACGGCGGCAGGGGATTCGCCCAGAATCTCGCGGTCGGAGGGAATGCAGGCCGTGGCGGAGGGATGTCCAATGCGATGACGGGCCGTCCCAGCTCGGGGGCGACCGCTGGACGGATGGGCGCCGGTTCCGGAATGGGCGGCGCCATGGGCGGTGGTGCCATGGCCAGTCATCCGGGCATGATGAACGGCATGACCGGAGGTCGTCCGGGAGGGATGGGCAGCGGATATGGCGGTGGCGGATATGGTGGCGGCGGCTATGGTGGCGGGGCCGGCTATGGTGGCGGATTCCGAGGCGGCTCCCCGGGCGGTGGTTTCGGCGGCGGAATGCCCATGGGCGGCGGTTTCCACGGCGGAGGTATGGCTGGCGGCCACATGGGTGGTGGCGGCGGGCATGGTGGAGGCGGCCACCGCTAACGCTGGCAACCGCAAGGGAATTTGCCCCCACCCCGTTCATTCCTGGGGGTAGTTTCCTCGATCCCGTGGCCTTTCTACCCCGTCAGTGCCGGAAGTGCCGACGGCCGGTCAAAATCATGGCGATGTCGTGCTCGTCGCAGGCGAGGATCGTGTCATCGTCACGGCGGGAGCCGCCGGGCTGGATGATCGCCGTGACGCCGGCCGCCGCGGCCAGGTCGGGGCCGTCACGGAACGGGAAGAATGCGTCGGAGGCCAGTACCGACCCCTGGGCACGAGGACCGGCCTTCTCTACTGCGATCCGCACAGAATCCAGCCGGCTCATCTGGCCGGCGCCGACGCCGAGGATCTGACCGTCCTTCGCCAGCACAATCGCATTCGACTTGACCGCCGCACAGACACACCAGGCGAAGGCCAGATCGCGCCGTTCGGCTTCGGTCGGGGAGCGTCGGGTCGGGATGCTGCCGGAGGCCGGGTCGGCCTCGAGCTGGTCCCAGTCCTGCACGAGCAGGCCGCCTTCGATCCGGCGTAGGTCGCTTCCGGCTGGCCCTGGGCAATCGGGGCCGAGGGCTGCTCCGAGATCGAGCAGGCGGACGCTGTTCCGCCATGTCGGCTTGGTCGTCAACCACTCCAGGGCCTCGTCGTCGAAACCCGGGGCGAGGATCGCCTCCAGGAATCGGCCGGGATGACACATTCGCTCGGCCGTCGCGCGATCGACGGGGCGGTTCAACGCGACGATGCCGCCGAACGCACTGAGCGGATCGCCCTCGTAGGCACGCTCGAAGGCCGCGGCCGGCTCCGTCGCGGTCGCGGCACCGCACGGGTTGTTGTGTTTGAGGATGCAAGCCGCAGGCTCGGCGAATTGACGGATCAGGCGGAGCGCGCTGTCGAGGTCCAGCAGGTTGTTGTAGGACAGCTCCTTGCCGTGCCGGATGGTTGCGGTCGCGAGGTTCGGTCCGCGCGCGGCCGGTTCGACGTAGAATGCGGCTTTCTGGTGCGGGTTCTCGCCGTATCGCAAGGGCGATCGGAGGGCGAAGCGAAGCTCCAGCGTCTCGGGGAACGACGCGGCCGGGGTGAGATCGCGGGGCGAATCGAACGTCCGGCCGAGATAATCGGCCACGTCCCGGTCGTAGGCATTGGTCATCCGGAACGCGGCGAGGGCCAGCCCGCGACGATCCGCCAGGCTCGTGCCGCCCCGCTCCTGCATCGTGGCGATGGCCGCCTCATACTGATCGGGACTGGTCAGGACGACGACATGGGCATGGTTCTTGGCCGCGGCCCTGATGAGCGTCGGGCCACCGATATCGATGTTCTCGATCGCGTCGTCCAGGGTGGCTTCGGGCCTGGCGATGGTGGCCGCGAAGGGATAGAGGTTCACCACGACCAGGTCGATCGTCGGGAATCCGAGATGTCCCAGGGTCGCCAGGTCGTCCGGGATGTCGCGGCGCGCCAGGATGCCCGCGTGGATCTTGGGATGGAGCGTCTTGACCCGGCCCCCCAGGACTTCCGGCTGACCGGTATAGTCGGCAACCTCCGTCACTTCGAGGCCCGCGGCGACCAGCGCGAATCGAGTGCCCCCGCTCGCCAGCAGCTCGACGCCATGTCCCGTGAGGAACCTTGCCAGCTCGACGAGCCCACGCTTATCGAACACGCTCAGGAGGGCCCGCCGGATCGGGACCACGGTCTCGCTCATCTTTCCACTCCGCCAGACGGCCGATCAACGATCCGGGGAGGGCAGACTCCTGCCTGGGGCCAGTCTTGAGGCCCCGGACCGGACTTCGCCCTCCCGGAATGACGCAGGGATTTTCTTCTCGCAGTCGCGACGGGCGACGGCTCGCAAATGACAGTCTCGCCGAGGCGGATCCGGAATGCGAGGGCCGAGTCCGCGTTCTACTGGGGCGCGTTGGCCGGTTCTTCCTTCGGTTTCTCCGCGGCCGGCGCCGCGGCATCACCGGCGTCCGCGGGGGCCGGTTCGGTCCCGGGCTCGATGGTCGGGCTCGGCGGCGGTGTCGGCTTGATCCCCTCCGGCGGCACGTAGCCGAACGGCGGTTGCTTGGGATCGCGCAGGAGCCTCGGGACCACTTGTGCCGTCTCGCGCAGCGAAACGACCAATCCCGAGGCGGTGGCGAAAGCCAGCCGGTCATTGAAGCGATTGACGATATCGTAGTCGAAATCGCGGAGATTCAAGCCGGCCCGGAGGTGGGTCTCCGAGGGGTCGATCACCATCCGGCCGGTCGCACGATCGACGACGAACAGGTCGAGGTTGTAGGATCGGAGATAGATCTTCTTCTCGCTGACCGAGGCCAGGCGTCCCCCCTGAGTCGAGATGGTCCATCGAGGTACCCCGTTGGTCGGGTTGACGTTGCTCAGCGAGCCCGCGGTATTGATGACGTAGACATCCTGGTCGGCCACCATCGGCTCCTGGACGATCGGCGCGCCGGACGGGAACGTCCAGAGTGCATCGGCGGTGATGATGTCGAATGCGTAGAGGACATAGTCGGCGGAGGGGATCAGCAGCGTCCTCGTCCCGTATCCGCCGAGGCCCTCGCCGATCGGCCCGCCGGTCGCGACGCGGAAGACGACCGTCGGCTCGTTGGTCATCACGACGTAGGCCTTACCATCGCCACCGCCGAAAGCCATGACCTTCTCGGTCGGCAACGGGCGCGTCGAGATCGCCCCGCCGGCATGCCAGTTCCAGAGCGGGTACGGCACGTCGCGAATCGACTCGTTGCCTTTGGAATCGGTCTTCTTCAGCTGGAAAGTCACGACGATCCCGTCGGTCATCCCGACATAGACGTGGGATTCGTCGCAGGCGGGCGTGCTGGTCGGGATCGTGCCCAGGTTCGTCTTCCAGAGGGTCCGACCCGTCCCCCGGTCCAGGGCGAAGAGCATGTTCGCGTTGGTCACGAACACCGCCCAGGAATTGGACGCGACGCCGCGCGCGAATCCCGACCGTTCGCCCAGCTCGGCCGACCAGAGGCGACGTCCGGTCTCGGCGTCGAACGTGTGCAGCTTGGCGTAGCTCGTCTGGGCGAACAAGAGGCTCTCGGTCCGGCTGATTTTCAGGAGTCGCTCGGTCTCGACGAGCGGCACCACGACGAAGAATTGGCGTTCCAACCCGAGCCTCTCCAGGGAAGCACGGCCGGGCATGAGATGCGTCGGGAAGGGCATCTGCGCCTGCGCCGACGGACAGGCAATCATCGAGAGCAAGGCGCAAACCGGTAAGAGTCGGCGAAGCATGGATGCGTCCTTTCGGATTCCGGACGAAGGCGCCAATCGCGCGGTGCGATGCGAAATCGCCCCTCATTCATCCCTAGCCGACGTCCGTCGCCGCGTCAAGCTGGGTGCTTGGGGTTGTCTTGCGCACGACCGTTCCAGCAGGTCCAACCGGACCATTCGAGGAGAATGACGAGCGGAAGTCTGTGAGATCAGACTGCTGATGAGGGTTCCGTGGGCAAGCTCCGTCGAGGGTCGGGTGATGAGGCCCGGCCCGGCCGCCAGGCACTGCGGGCACGCGTCGGCGGTCCCCTTGTAGGGCTGAGCACACCGCGGACAGAGGCCGACGCTCCGACGCAGGGTCGGCAGTGCGGCACGCATGCTGGCACCTTCCACCGTGGCGCCGAACGTCTCGGCGACCTGGGTGGCCAGGAGCACGACATCCGCCTGGATCTTACCTGTACGAAGCCGGCGATGGATGAGTTCGAGGAACCACTTCGCGAGCTGGCTCGCCAGCTCGGCGCGCCGATCGGAATCCAGCATGGGGACGATCGCCTGATACAACTCGATCACCCGGGCCGGATCGTTGACCTGCCGCGCCGCGTCGAGCTGGGCCAACTGATCCTGGACGGCCTGGCGACGGGCGGCATCGAGTCGATCTCTCAATGTGGAGAAGCTCGAATCCTCGGGAAATGCCAACCGGAATGCTTCGAGCAGCGACTCGGTCTCGGCCCATCGCTCCGAGCCGAGGGATCGTTCGATCTCGGCCAGCGACAACGCACGGCGGGCCTCGGCGTGATGGCTCGAAGGCATCGGAGCCGTCATCGGACCCCCCGCCTCGACGAAATGCTCGAGCAGGTTGACACCTCGAACGGCCTGGGCGATCAGTCGATCGGCGGTGAGTTCGTCCCGCTCAATCCGCGCGACGATGAGGGCTGCGACCAGTTGACAGGCCAGGGCCGTACTCCGACCAGCAAGACCGAATGCGAGGATCCAGGTCGCGGCTTCCAGCGTCGCCGTGATCCAACCCGTCGGCGACATCCCCTCAGGCACGAACGACGCCAGCCCGTGGCCGAGTCCTAGCAGGATACCCAGGACGACCAGGCCCCATCCCAGCCGGGCCCCGAACGTCGCCAACGCCCTGGATGCCTCGCGGGCCTCTTGGTGACCCGCCGAGCGAACTTCCGCTACACCAACGCGAGGGGGGGGTTCCGACATGGTTTGTTGATCGATGGCCAGGGGACTGTCTCGTAAAGCCGGAATGGACCGATCCAGGGTGGGTGGGACCTACCGAGTGGGACTCGTAAAGGTGGATTTCATCCAGCATACAAGACCGAGATCGAACCTTCTTGCGATCGACGCTGTGAATTCTACTCGAGCCGTGGCAAGTGGCAAAAGCGAAGGACCACGCCTGACGGTCAACCCCCGTCTGGCGTGGCCCTCTCGCGGATGGCTTCTTTCGTCGCAACCCGAACTCAAGCCACGAAATCAGGCGCCGTACTGCTTGGCGATCCGATTGGAGGAGACCCGTTCTTCCTCCACCATCGATTCGTCCATGTGATAGTGCATCAAGTAGGCATCTTCACCCGTATCGAGATAGTGTTCGCGGACGACCTCGCTGGCGCGGAAGCCTGAGACCCGGAAGAAGAGTTGTCCGGCGAGGTTGGTCTCGCGAACATAGAGGCCGATGCGGTTTCGCCGCTGGTTGGAGAGCTTGCCGACGAGCTTCGCGATCATCTGCCGGCCGACGCCACGGCGACGGAAGTCATAATGCGTGGCGAGGTCGAGCACGTGGATCTTGTTCCTGTGCAGCTCATAAATCATGAAGCCGACGATCCGCTCGCCATGCTCGGCGACCATTCCGATGCAATTGCGCTGCCGCAGGACGCGAAGAAACTCCTCCTCGCACCAGGGATACTCGAAACTCGCGTGCTCGATACCGAGGACCTCGGGCATGTTGCGCCGGATCATCCATCGAATATGCACGCGGGTCTGCGCCGGGGAGGTTGGAACCGTGCTCATCGCGCCTCCTTCCATGGAACAGAACGAACGTACGACGACCGTAATGCCGCCCTAGTACGGTCGGTTCGGATCTTGCGATATTAAACCACCGACTTCGGCGGTCGCGGAGTCGTTGAGAGGATCGCCCCGAACGAACGAGATGGGAGTTGGTCCAAGACCGGCCTCGTCAGGGTTATCGAGGCGAGGGGATTCTAGCCGAGTGGCCGCTCCCTGCCAAGCTCCCTTCGTGCCGGGAAAAACCCCGCCTTGACTCGTTTTCGGCACCAGCACCCGTCCCGGACGGGTACGCTCGCATGGCTTCCTTTCCTCGCTTCGCCGCCTGCGTCGAAGATAGTATCGGTATCCGGTCGCTCCGATCGTGAGGATTGCGCCACCCAGAAAATGAGCCCAAGAAAGCAATAGGCGCCTAGGTTGGGCATCGGCGTCCGAAGTAGTGACCGCATGCAGGCTTATCTAGACGTTCGTAGGCCAGAAATGGAAGGGTTCAGAACCGGCCGAACGCGTAATCCTTGTTCGAGACGTCGAAATCCATCTCGGCGAGACCCACGTTGAGCTTCAGGTCGGTGTAGCTGTATTCCTTGAGCATCTCCGCCGGTTTCTCGGGGAACCTGGCCAGTCATAAGCCTCGAAATGGATGGGCAAACCCATCTCATTATCGATGAATAGACGGACCCGGTAGAAGAGGAATTCCGGCAGCTTCTCGGGATGGGTGGTCTCGATCATCGTACACCGTCGGGGGCCGACCATCTGGTCGTCGCGGAAGAGGACGACGGATTCCGAAGGATCCAGCTCGGACGCCCAACGGGTCTCCAGGGTATCGAGCAGGGGGCCGATGCCGGCCTCGGAGATGGGATGGCGATTGTCCTCCATCGCACGGCCGCCCTTGGGATCGAGGTGCAGGGTCCCGGCAAGCAGACGGTTCAGGCCCACATCGTGCGCCAGCACCTTGCCGTCATGGCGACCGGCGATGTAGATGGCTTCGCGCCCGGCGCAAGGCTGGCGGAACTTGAGGTAGATGCTCCTCGGTTCGGTCCGCACCTTCATGGTGAGGATGTGCAGCGGTGTCATTTCTCCCCGGATACGCTCCCGCTTGGAAAACGTACAGGTGTAGTCGCGAATCTTCCGGTAGCGAATCTGGCATCGCTCGATGGCCGCGAGTGCGCCAGATATGGGCGTCTCGATCGGGGTCTCGAGGGCTGCGGTCAGGATCCGCGCACCTCCGACGGGCTTGAGGGCAATATGGGACTCGGTCGATTCCAGTTTGGCCAGTTCCCGGCTCAAGGCCGCGGCGGATTCCGCACGCCCTCCGCCCTGAGGTACGATACCGGCAAGGCCCTCGCCATCGTCGGCATCAGGGCTCGGCCGGTCCTCGCCTCGCAGTCCCGCCAGGGGCCTTGCGTCCCAATCCCTGATCCGAACGCCCATGACCCACGTCATGGCGATACCGCCTAGCAGACCCAGTATAAGCCATCTCTTGCCTCGGGTCGTGGAAACGTTCATCGGGTGGACCAGCCCAGTCATTGGGATTGACATGAGGGATTCGCTTCCAGCTCGCGGGCTAATTGGTCTGGGAGGGCGCGCGGATCGCATGCGAGGCAATCGTAAAGCCCCTCGCTCCAGTTTATCATACGAAAGGACGAGAATCGATGCGGCAGGGTCGCGCGAAATCCGTTGACTATCCGGGATGGAAACACGTCCTTGTTCGAGGCTCACGGCAGGGCCGAGTTCACGCCTCGACCCACCTAATTCGCAATTCGCGGGCCAATGCCCGGATCCGACGCTTTTGAGACGTAGCTGGAAAGAAACTCTCCCGGATTGATATAACCGGAAGGTCGAAGGAGTCCCGAGATTACAATCGCCTGTCGTCTTTTCAAAAAATCGAGGAGGCGGGGTGCCCGACCGGGACCGAGGCGTGGCGGTCTCCTTCGGGGAATTGCTCGGGGAAAAGAGGAGTATGAGATCCGTGCCGGACTACACGATCGAAGCGGTTGAATCGGCGCCTTTCGCACAGAACGCCTATGTGTTCTGGCGGCCGGGACGGACGGATGCACTCGTGATCGATCCGGGCTTCGATCCGCAATCGATCCTCGACCTGCTCGGCCGAGAAGGGCTGAAGCCCGCGGCCATCCTCGACACGCACGGCCACGTGGACCATATCGCCGGCAACGAGGCCATGAAAACGGCCTTCCCGGACGTCCCGCTGGTGATCGGCCGCAATGAGGCGCACCTGCTCCGTGACCCGGCCGCCAACATGAGCGCGGCCATGGGCATGGACCTCCGGAGCCCCGATGCCGATCGCCTGGTGGACGACGGCGAGGCGTTCGAAGCCGCCGGCTTCAGCTTGACCGTGCGGGAGGTCCCCGGGCACAGCCCGGGCTCCGTCGTCTTCATCTGCGACGAATTCGACCCGCCCATCGTCTTCGGCGGCGACGTGCTGTTCGCCGGATCGGTCGGCCGGACGGACTTTCCCGGCGGCGACTTCAACCTCCTCCGATCGGGGATCCATTCCAAACTCTTCACCCTCCCGGAAGCGACTCGGGTCTACCCCGGCCACGGGCCGGTCACGACGATCGGCCGCGAACGACGCTCCAACCCATTCGTCGGCGACGACGCGGGCTTCGTCTATCCCCGATGATCCGCGTCACGCGATGTCGTCTTTCGGGGCGGATTGCTCGTCCGGAAAGCAGCGCCGCGGCTTTTTTTCGATGAGTCGGACCGGCGGGTGGCTGACAGTGCCCCTCGTTGTCAGTATCATGCTTCCTGGCAACGGAGGTCCACGCCCCGATCGGAACCTTCGAGGGTCGATGACATCCCGAGCAGACGAACCACGACGACCTCAGGCAGATGGCGCCGAACCGATCTCGGATCGACAAGACGAAGCGACGGCATCGACGAGCCGTGCGTTAACGACGCTCTTCGCTGCGACGAATCCATCGGGACGCCGGCGCGAGACTCGGCCCGATGGAATCGCCCACCGACAGTTGGGCCCATCGCCGCCTGTTCCCTGATCATCCCAAGGATCTCATGATGGCCACCGCGACGATGACCGGACGAATTTCTCAGGTGATCGGCTCGACCTTCGATGCGGAGTTCGAGGAAGGGCACCTGCCGAATATCTACAATGCCTTGAAGGTCGTGGGCGACATCAAGGGTGTCAAGATCAACCTGACCGGCGAGGTCCAGCAGCACCTCGGCGGCAATCGGGTGCGGTGCGTGGCCCTGGGTTCGACCGAGGGCCTGGTGCGTGGGATGCCGGTCACCGATACCGGCAGCCCGGTCAGCGTGCCGGTCGGCAAGGAGGCCCTGGGTCGGGTCTTCAACCTGCTCGGCGACCCGATCGACGGCCGGGGGCCGGTCAACACGGAGGAGCGCTGGCCGATCCATCGCGATCCGCCGTCGTTCGAGAGCCTCTCGGCCAAGACCGAGCAGTTCGAGACGGGGATCAAGGTCGTCGACCTGCTGACGCCGTTCGTCCGCGGCGGCAAGATCGGCCTCTTCGGCGGCGCCGGGCTGGGCAAGACGGTCATCCTCACCGAGCTGATCGCCCGCATCGCGACGGTGCATAGCGGCTTCTCCGTGTTCGCCGGCGTGGGCGAGCGGACCCGCGAGGGGAACGACCTCTGGCTCGAAATGCAGGAGGCCAAGGTCGGCAGCACGGGCAAGTCGGTCATCGACAGCACGGTCATGTGCTTCGGCCAGATGAACGAGCCCCCCGGCGCACGGCTGCGCGTCGCCCTCTCGGCGCTGACGATGGCCGAGTGGTTCCGCGACGCGACCGGCGCCGATACCCTGCTGTTCATCGACAACATCTTCCGGTTCAGCCAGGCCGGCTCCGAGGTCTCGGCCCTCCTAGGCCGGATGCCGTCGAACGTCGGCTATCAGCCCACGCTCGCGACCGAGATGGGTGCCTTGCAGGAACGGATCACCTCGACCAAGAAGGGCGCCATCACGTCCGTGCAGGCCGTTTACGTCCCGGCGGACGACCTCACCGACCCCGCCCCGGCGACGACCTTCGGCTTCCTCGACGCCTTCATCGTCCTCTCGCGATCGATCTCCGAGAAGGGGATCTATCCGGCGGTCGACCCGCTCGGCTCCAGCTCGCGAATCCTCGACCCCCAGTACGTCGGCCAGGAGCATTACGACGTTGCCCGCCGCGTCCAGACGATCCTCCAGCGCTACAAGGAATTGCGGGACATCATCGCGATCCTCGGCGTCGACGAGCTCTCGGAGGACGACAAGCTGATCGTCGCCCGCGCCCGGCGGATCGAGCGGTTCCTGTCGCAGCCGTTCTTCGTCGCCGAGCCGTTCACCAACAAGCCCGGCCAGTACACCAAGCTTCCCGACACGATCCGCAGCTTCAAGGAGATCACCGAGGGCAAGTGGGACCACCTGCCCGAAGGTGCCTTCATGTACGTCGGCTCGATCGAGCAGGCCGAGGAGCAGGCCAAGAAGATGAGCGCCTGATTCGAGTGGTCCTTGGTCCGTTGTGCGTCGTCCGTTGTCCGCTGCGGCGGGCTGAGAAGCTCTCTCGTGGATAGCGTAGTTCAAAACGGACGCAGGCGACGAGTCAAGACGCGGTGCGATTCAACAACGGACAACGGACAGGGGACCAAAGATGACAAGTCATCCCGAAACGGTCGGCGAGGAGAAGGGGTCGAAGTACGGCGGGAAGCGGCTACAATGTGTGGTCGTCACGCCCGAGAAGACCTGGCTCGACGAGCTGGTGGACACGGTCGTGCTGCCGATCTACGATGGTGAGCTCGGTATCCTGCCCGGCCATACCCCGGTGATCGCGCGCCTCGGCTTCGGCGAGCTCCGGACCAAGGTCGGCGGCGCGGATCATCGCTACTTCGTGGACGGCGGCTTCGCCCAGGTCCGCGACGATGTCGTCACGGTCCTGACCCATCGCGCCATCCCGGCCCAGCAGATCGATGGCTCGGCGGCCGCCAAGGAGTTGGAGCGCGCCGAGTCGCAACGGGCCCTGACCGACCTGGAATTCGCCGATCAGCAACGGGCCATCGACCGCGCCCGCGGCATGATTCGGGTCGCCCGACACAAGGCGTGAACCGCAGTTCCCGCGAACCCGCTACGGAGTGACCTCTACGTCTGGGCGGATCTCGAAGAAATCGCGATAGGTGGAGAGCGTCTGACGTTCCCACGATTCGCCCATCCAGGCGTGGTGATCGACCGTCACGGCAGACCCGTCGAGCCGGATCTCGGCGAAACCGGGGTGGTTTTGCCCATAGTGGCGCGGGAGCAGCGGCGGCCCCGCATTGATGCTAAGCTGGCCGGGAACTTCCGGAGGCCGGTACGACCACGCCGCATGGATGTGTCCGCAACAATAGAGGTGCGGGCCGATCGTCCGGAGCCAGACCCGCATCGTTTCGGCGCCGATCAAGGGTTTGCGTGCCAGGTCAGGCTCGAACTCGGGCGGGACCGCCACGGGGTAATGGCAGGCGACGATCAATCGCTCCAGGCTTCGGCCGGCATCGGCGATCAACCGCTGTGCCTCGACCAACTGGGACGCGGGGAGTTTCCCACTCGCCGTGATGCCCGAGCGAGTCGGATCCAGTCCCAGGATCGCGGTCGTCGGGTCGAGCCATCGCAGCCACGGATACGCGATCCGAGGGGCGAACTCGCCGAAGTAACGTTCGAAACGACGGCTCCGATGGGCCCACCAGGTGTAGCGGTCGTGGTTTCCCGGGATGATCGTCACCCGCGTCGGGTCGCCTAACCATCCCTTCAACGCCGCACGCGCCGCCCGGAATTCGTCCGGAAGCGCCGTCGTCGTCAGGTCGCCGGTGATGAGGATGTGATCGGGCTCCAGTTGGCGGACATACTCTACCAGCCGGGAAACCCCACCAAGTTGGAACCGTCTGGCCCGACCCGCCATCAGGAAGGTCATGCCCAGCATCCGCTTGCTCATCAGCCGAAGCGGATTGAATGCGTACCGCCAGAAATGGATGTCTGTGACGTGGACGATGCGCACTTGGAGTCGTCTTCGGTTATCAGGTTTCGATTCCGTTCGGCGAGGACTGGAACTGAAAGCGAAGGGCACTCAACCGATCCAGCCGACCAGGATATCGTAAGCCGTATGCGTGCCGACTGCGATGCCGAAACCGCGAAGCACGAAGACCCAGGCGAAGAACACGCCGGCCATCCAGCGAAAGATGAACGCGTACCAGGTGAAGACCTCGCCCGGACTGCCCGCGTGGTGGGCCAGGGCGAAGAGCAAGGCTGACGCCGTCACGGCCCAGCTGCTCGAGAGCACCTGGGGCATCTGGAGCAGTCGGAGGGTGCCGAAGAAGGCCGGGATCAGCATCAAGCGAAAGAGGGTCTCCTCGTAGACCCCGGCGCCGATGTAGCCGATCACGGCCGTGAGGTCGAGGTGCCTCGGCGCCGAGGGATCCGCGGCCAGTAGGGGAAGGTGGCCTTGCTCCATGTAAGAGAAGCCGAGGTCGATGAGCCGGCCCATGCCCAGCAGGGCGATGGCCCAGGTCATGCTCTCGACGATCATGCCGCCGAGGATCGACGGCGAGAAGCGCCACCGGTGCGAACTCGTGACTTGCCAGCCCAGGAGGATCACGGCGAGCAAGAGGGGCAGGAACCAGGGGTGGGAGAGCCCGATTGAGGTCAGGACCTGGCACATCCACGCGTCGGCGCCGGCCCTCGTGCCGCCGATTGCACCCTGGCCGGAACGCCAGAAGACGGCCGTCTCGTAGGCGATGGCCAGCGGGGCCACGAAGAGCAGCGAAGGGAATGGACGGCGTGTCGTCACCCAGTAGGATGACGGCCGTTGCTCCTGGAGCCACTCCTCGGGAGCGGGAGCCGGCGTCGATGCTTCTCGCCGTCGTAGCCGGCTCGGGCGGGCCGAGGTTTTTGGGAACACTCGAGGAATCATGAGAATACCGTCTTTCCCCAAGCGACATCGACACTTCGGTCGCGAATCCGCCGGAAGCCCGAGAATTTCATTATTGTTATCGTTTTTGTCGCGGCCGAAAGATACGAAATCGATCGGTGCCTTGTAGCTCCGCATCGGGAAGGCTACCATAACCATTAAATCAGGATCCCCCAAACCCTTGACGGGCGTGGGGTTCCCTTACAGAATGGCGACGCCCCGGCGCCGTCGTCCCTCCGCTTTTTCGTCGCGATAGTATGGGTCGTAGGCTTGCTCGGCCGGGTCGTCGCGCTCGTGCGGAGAATCGCGACGCGGCTCGATCGAGCCGTCCGCCGAAGAGGCCGAGGGCCGATGGATCGCGGTGTCGCCGGAATGTTATACGCTGTTGGGAGGATCGACGCGTGGAATCGCGGTGTCGTCTCGCATTGATCGTCGCGTGCTCGTGCCTCGCCCTCACGACGGCCGGCTGTTCGGACGCGCTGAATGCCGGCCCTCTTCAATATGTCGACAACGACGCGCTGACGAAGGACCTGGGCAACAAGACCAATCTCTTCGGCAAGCCGGGACTTCAGAAAGCCGTGCGCGATGCCCTCGCCGAGGTGTATGGCCCATCGCCCCAGGAGATCCGGGTGCCCAAGGGTGCTCCGTTGCCCAACGGCGGGATCTACCTGGGCAGTTATTTCACGGTGGGACAGGGGGCCGAGGCGAAGATCAAGCGCATCTACCAGGGTACGAGCTGGGACGATCCGAATCACCCGCCCAAGGTCCAGGACGGAGGCTATGCGGTCTATCGTCGCAATTGCCTTCATTGCCACGGGGTCTCGGGCGCCGGCGACGGCCCCACCTCCCCGTTCCTCTATCCCATACCCCGCGACTACCGCGCGGGGATCTTCAAGTTCACCTCGACCCCCACCGGGCTCCTGCCGCATCGAAGCGACCTCCGCCGGACGATCACCTATGGCCTTCACGGGACGTCCATGCCGGCCTTCGAATCCCTCCTCACCGCCGGTCAGATCGAGGAGGTCATCGACTACGTGATGTTCCTGACCATGCGCGGACAGACCGAGAATGAGCTGATTGGAGCCGCCAGCCAGCTCGACGAGAAGAAGCCGGAGGAGCTGAAGGAGGAGATCCCGAATGCCGTCAAGCTGGTGTTCAGCCAGTGGACGCGGGCGCAGAACGAGGTCGTGAACCCGCCGATCGCCCGCACCGAGCCGACGCGCGAGAGCATCCTCCGGGGCCGCGACCTGTTCCTCTCCTCGGACTGCAAGGATTGTCACGGCCGCCTGGCCCTCGGCAACGGCGAGAGCTTCGTGAAGCAAGAGGTCTTCAACGAGGTCGTCTTCGGCGGCAATCCCAGCGAGCGACAGGCGCGGATCGATGCCCTCGACGCGAAGACCAAGACCCTCTGGAATCTGAAGCCGGACTCGTGGGGCAATCCGCTCCGCCCCGCCAACCTGAACCGCGGGATCTACAAGGGCGGCCGTCGGCCGATCGACATCTACTGGCGGATCGCCAAGGGGATCAATGGTGCCCAGATGCCGGCCCACTATCCCTCGCCGTTCGACGAGAAGAAGATGTGGGATGTGGTGAACTTCGTGTTGGCCCTGCCATATGAGCCCGAGCTGCTCAGGGACGCCCCCGCTCCGCCGCCGAGCGCACCCACCATGACCGCCGCTCAATAGCTTGGTCAAATGACCAATGACCAATGACTAACGACCAAATCTGAAGGAGTCTTGCCCGTGCGTTCCTGGAGCATTCTCTTCGCGCTGGCGGGTATCGCCACCGTGGCGGCGTTCATCTATGCGCCCTTCTCCCCGGACTGGTGGCTCCCCAATAACACGCCGGGCCTCCCTCACCACGCGGTCTCGAAATTCGGGAAGGAGATCGACAGCCTCTTCCTGATCATCCTGATCATCACGGGCGTCGTGTTTATCGGCACGCAGATCGTGCTGGTGTACGTCGCGTACAAGTTCGTCGATGAGAAGGACGCCGCGGGCCGGCCGGTACGCAAGGCGGATTATTTCCACGGGAGCCAGCGGCTCGAGGTGATCTGGACCATCATCCCGGCGGCGATCCTGGTCTTCATCGCGCTGTACCAGATGGGGACCTGGGCGGAGATCAAATTCCGTAGCATGGCCCCCAAGGTCCCCCCGCTGGCCGAGATCACCGCGCGGCAGTTCCAGTGGGTGATGCGGTATCCAGGGCCCGACGCCAAGCTCAACACCCGCGACGACCTGGTCCTCGTCAATGACCTGCACTTCGTCAAGAACAAGCAGGCGCTGATTTATCTGAAATCGTCGGACGTGCTCCATTCGTTCTTCTTGCCCCAGCTCCGGCTCAAGCAGGATGCCGTCCCCGGCCTGACGATCCCCGTCTGGTTCGACTCGGATCAGGCCGGCGATTTCGAGCTGGTCTGCGCCGAGCTTTGCGGATGGGGCCACTACAAGATGCGCGGCAACGTCAAGGTCCATGAGACCGAATCGGATTTCCAGCAGTGGGTTGACGATAAACTGGCCGAGCAGAATCGCAGTCAACTCACGATGGCCACCGATTCTCAGGGGAGGTGATTGGGATGAGTGCGGAAGTTGCTTCTCATGGGCCGACCGGCGGCGATCCGGGCGCGGGGCATGGTGATGGACATGGGCACGATCACGGCCATGGCCATGATGACCACATCCACCCGGCCCCCCGGTTCTTCCTGACCAAGTATGTCTTCTCGACCGACCACAAGATCATCGGCATCCAGTTCCTGTTCTCGGGGCTGATCTTCTTCGTGCTCGGCGGCCTGCTGGCGATGGCCGTGCGATGGCAACTCGCCTGGCCGTGGAAGCCGATGCCGATCCTGGCCCGCCTGCTCTGGTCGGATCCGTCGCTGGGCTACCAGATGCCGCCGGAGTTCTACAACAAGTTGTTCACGATGCACGCGACGATCATGATCTTCTTCGTGATCATCCCGCTGCTGACCGGCGCCTTCGGCAACTTCCTGATCCCGCTGATGATCGGGGCGCGCGACATGGCGTTCCCGACGCTGAACATGCTGTCGTACTGGTTCATGTGGCCGGCATTCGTCATCATCAGCTTCTCATTCTTCGTGGAGGGGGGATCGGCCGAGGCGGGGTGGACGAGCTACCCGATCCTGTCGATCGCCAGGTGGGCGACGCCCGGGTCGCTCAACGGCCAGACCTTCTGGTTGATGGCGCTGTTGTTCGCCGGGATCTCTTCACTGCTGGGGTCGATCAACTACATCACGACGATCATCATGCTGCGGGCGCCCGGGATGAAGATGTTCCGGATGCCGATGACCGTCTGGGCGATGTTCATCACGGCGCTGCTCCAGGCGTTCGCCCTGCCGGTGCTCACGTCTGCGCTCATCATGCAGACTTTGGACCGCGTCGCCGGGACAAACTTCTTCTCGCCGGCCAACTGGACGGTGGCCAACGCACCGCCGGTGGTCGGCGGCGGCGGCCCGATCCTGTTCCAGCACCTGTTCTGGTTCTATTCGCACCCGGCGGTCTACGTCATGATCCTGCCGGCGATGGGTATGGTCTCGGACATCATCTCGACCTTCTCCCGCAAGCCCCTGTTCGGCTACAAGCCGATGGTCTTCGCCATCGCCGGAATCGCCGGGCTCGGCTTCATCGTCTGGGGACACCACATGTTCCAGTCGGGCATGAACCCCGCCCTCGGCGCGACGTTCATGCTCTCGACGATGATGATCGCGCTGCCGTCGGCGATCAAGGTCTTCAACTGGCTGGGCACGATGTGGGGCGGGCGGATCCAGTACACTGCGGCGATGCTCAACGCCATGGCGTTCGTGGCGATGTTCATCATCGGCGGCCTGTCGGGCATCTTCATGGCGGCGACGCCGATCGACATGCATATTCACGACACGTACTTCATCGTCGGCCACATCCACTACGTCCTGTTCGGCGGCAGCACCTTCGGGATCTTCGCGGCGATCTACTACTGGTTCCCCAAGATGTTCGGCCGGATGATGAACGAGCGGATCGGGATCATCCACTTCATCCTCACCTTCATCTTCTTCAACGGCACGTTCTTCCTGATGCACATCATCGGGATGCACGGACACCCGCGTCGGATCGCCGACCCGACCATCTATCCCTACCTGCGCGGGGCCGGTACCCTCGGCATGAATCAGTTCATGACGATCAATGCCTTCCTGCTCGGGCTGACCCAGATCCTGTTCGCCTTCAACTTCCTGTATAGCCTGGTTGCCGGCCCGAAGGCCCCGATCAACCCCTGGCACGCCAATACCCTGGAGTGGGGGATCAGCTCGCCTCCGCCGCACTACAATTACGAGCGGATTCCCACCGTCTTTCATGCCCCGTACGAGTACAGCGTTGACGGCATGGAGGAAGATTTCCTACCGCAGACCCAGCCCCGCCCTGCTTCGGCCGGGCCGCTGGATCCGGTGATGGCCTGATTGGTGGCGGGTGGCGGGTGGCGGGAATTTATTTCCCGGCCGCCTGTCACCCTTGATGTCTCGCGAATCGAAGCTCGCGAATCGAAACGACTCTTGAGCGACTCTCAACGACCAAATAATGAAGACGAGCGACTATCAACGGGGGGTGCATTGGGTCGCGATCCTGGCGACCGCGTTCACTCTACCGCTCCTGTACGTGGGTGGCTCCGTGACCACCTATCGGGTCGGCCTGGCCGTGCCGGACTGGCCGACCACTTTCGACGAGAATATGTTCCTCTACAACTTCTGGGATGCTCCGTTCGGCGTGCAGATCGAGCATGCCCATCGACTCTACGGCGCCGCGGTCGGCCTGGCCACGATCGTCCTGGCGGTGAGCTTGCTGGCGTTCGAGCGCAAGCGATGGTTGAAGGGTCTGGGCGTGCTGGCGCTGGTCGCGGTCATCCTCCAGGGGTTGCTCGGCGGCTACCGGGTGACCCATCGCGAGACGCTCCTGGCGGCGATCCACGGTTCCACCGGCCAGGCGTTCTTCGGGCTGATGGTGGCGCTCTGCGTGTGGACGGGGCGCGACTGGAATCGCGAAGTGACGCGATCGGCCGATCCGGACCATCTGCGGAGGCGATCCTCGGTCGTGCTCGCGATGGTCTACGCGCAGATCGTACTCGGGGGCTGGCTGCGGCACTACGGGACGCCTGCGGCCCTCTGGGCGCATGGGATTCTCGCGGCGGGTGTCCTGGCCCAGACCGTCTTGCTCGCCTACCGGATCGAACGTCGGCGGGGGCAGGTCCCGCCGCTGGTCGTCCCGGGGCGGATCCTGGGACTGGCCGTGACGATCCAGGTTGGGCTGGGGCTTGCCACGCTCGTCTTCGTCTTGCCGATGGGAGGCGATTTGCGGGCGGTGACGACCTACGAGGCCATCATCCGGACGGCCCATCAGACGAACGCCGCGCTCCTGTTCGCCGCCGCGATCGTCCTGACGCTGCGAACATATCGTCATCTGGCCGGGGCGACGATCGTCGCCGGGACTTCGGCCGATGACAATCCGGTAGGACGGCCGGGAGCGGCCGAGTTGGACTGGGAGGCCGTCGCTTGAAATCGCTCGCATCGCTCGAACAACCCCTCCTGGCCGTATCGGAGTCGGACGACGTCCTGCCCGCGTTGGGGAGCCGCGTGATCGCCTACCTCTCGCTGACCAAGCCGCGCCTGGTCCTGATGGTCCTGGTGACCGTGGCCGTCGGCTATCTGCTGGGCGCCCGAGGCCGGGCCCAGCCCACGACCCTGGCGATGACGCTGCTGGGTACGGCCCTGGTGGCAGGCGGTGCCGGCGCGCTCAATCAGGCGATGGAGCGTGCCCGCGATGCCCTGATGCGACGCACGATGAGCCGCGCGTTGCCCAGCGGCCGGCTCTCGATCGCCGAGGCCATCGGTTTCGGTGTCGTCCTCGCGATCCTCGGCACGACGCTGCTGGCCCTGGGTGCGAACCCGCTGGCCGCCATGGTCGCACTGGTCACGTTCCTGCTCTACGTCTTCGTCTACACGCCGCTCAAGCCCCTGTCGTCCCTGAACACCGTGGTCGGGGCGATCCCGGGTGCCCTGCCTCCGATGATCGGCTGGGGGGCCGCGACCGGCCGGTTGGGTATCGAGGCATGGGCGCTGTTCCTGATCGTGTTCCTCTGGCAGTTCCCGCACTTCCTGGCGATCGCCTGGATCTACCGGGATGATTACCGTCGCGCCGGGTTCAAGATGCTCACGGCCGGAGACGACAGCGGGCGGATGACGGGCTGTCAGGCCGTCTCATACGCCCTGGCACTGATCCCCGCCGGACTCTTGCCCGCGACGGTCGGACTGGCCGGGCCGCTCTACTTCCTCGGCGCCCTGACGCTCGGACTGATTTATCTCGTCGCCGCCGCTCGGTTCTGGATGGAGACCAGCGACTTGTCGGCTCGCCGGCTCCTCCGTACCTCATTCATCTACTTGCCCGCGATCCTGCTCCTGCTGCTGCTCAACCCGATGTGGTCTTGATCGGGCCGCGCAGGCGCAACGGCCTTTGCCCCATTGACACGTTCCGGAGGGTCGATCTCACGATGGCTATCGCTACCCACAGCACGACGCATCCGAAGCCCGCCGGGAAGGCCCACCCACCGACCCACACGGCGCCCATCACCCCCGGCAAGGTCGCCATGTGGCTGTTCCTCGCGACCGAGGTCATGTTCTTCACCGGACTAATTGGGTCGTACATCGTCCTCCGCGCCGGGAGCCCGCACAGCGCTTACACGAATCTGTATCCTCCCAACACGCCACTCCAGGGGTTGGAGAAGACCGAGGGCGTCCTCATCAGGGCCCCGTTGGGGGGGAGCGAGTCCCAGATCGAGGGGATCCTCCACAGCGTCGCCGGCAAGAGCCCCGAGGAGGCCAAGGAGATCGCCGAGGAGGTCTTCCATCACGGTCACGCCCTGCTCACGGACCTCACCTCCGCGAAGGCCGAGACCCTTAAGACCCGGCTCGAACAGGCGGGGATGATCGCGGAGATCCAGTCGCTCAAGTCCTATAACTGGCCGCTGCCCTACGACGAGTTGACCAACCCCCTGGCCATCAACCTGACGGCGGGTAACACCTTCGTCTTGATCTGCTCCTCGGTCACGATGGTCCTGGCCCTCTCGGCAATTCAGCGCGGAAAACGCGGCAAGTTCCTCTTCTTCCTGGGAGCGACCGTCGTCATCGGATCGATGTTCATGAGCGTGCAGGTCTACGAATATTACCAGCTCATGGTCGGCCATCATTACCCGCCGGGCATCAGTGCCACGACGCATTTCCGGCCGAGCGTCAGCCTCTTCGCCTCCTGCTTCTTCACGATGACTGGGTTTCACGGGGCACACGTCACCGGGGGCGTGATCCTGCTCGCGATCATCTTCGTTCGGGCGCTCTTCGGCGGCTACTCGTCGACCCATTATGCACCCGTCGAGATGGCGGGGCTGTACTGGCACTTCGTCGACCTCGTGTGGATCATCTTGTTCACGATCGTCTACCTGATTTGATCGAGTGTCTCCCGGTAGGGTGGGTGAAGCCCACCGATCCGCGGGATTCGAAAGCAGGCGGTGGGTTTCACCCACGTTACCGGGAGAAGTACCTCCTGATGGGGATCAAGCCGATGGCCGAGCACCTGTCTCCGACGGAAGTCGCCGAGGAACATCAGCAGGAGGCGCATGCGCCTTACTTGCTGGTCTGGTTCGGCCTGGCGATCTTGACCGCCGTGGAATATTTCTACGCCTTCGTCTTCAAGGACTTCTTCCTCTTCCTCGTCCTGGGCTTACTGACCATGGCGCTGGTCAAGGCCGGGATGGTGGGCTGGTACTTCATGCACCTGAAATTCGAGGGGAACTGGGTCTATCTGGCGATCGTCCCGGCTTGCGTCCTGGCGGCGATCCTCGTGCTGGCGCTCTGCCCCGACCAGGCCATGAGGCCCGTGGATACCGACCAGGAAGAGACCGTCCTGCGGGCGCCGGCGGATGCCTCGAGCCCGTTCGCGCCCCACGTTGCTCTCGAATTCGTCGACCTCCTCGCCGGATCGAACGGTCCGCGGAATCGGCTGAAAGTACCCGTGATCCTGAGCTCAATGTGACCACACTCTATCGAATCGGTGTCCGGACCGTCCTTGCGACCCTCTTCGTCTCGTCGGTCTTCTGCCTGGTCGCGGTCAATCGAGCCGCGACGACGATCCCCGCGCGGCCCACGATCTGGGGCCATCGGCCCCGGAGCTGGGCACATTCCGGCTCCAGGAGCGATCGGGTCGGGCCATCAGGGAGGCCGATCTGGCCGATCGCGTCGCGATCGCATCGTTCATCTTCACGCGATGCCCCCTGTCGTGTCCCCGGATCTCGAGCGTGATGAAGGGCCTTCAAGGCGAGCTGGCCCGAACGAATGTCCTGTTGCTGAGCGTCTCGGTCGATCCCGAGCACGATACGCCGACGGTCCTGACCGAGTATGCCAATCGTTTCGGTGCCGTGGCCGATCGCTGGTGGTTCCTGACCGGTCCCAAGGCGGCGATCCATGAACTGATCCGGGATCGCCTCAAGCTGAGTCTCACCGAGGGGGCTCCCGCCGATCCCGAGAATGGCATCGAGGCGATCGTCCATAGCGATCGCCTGGCCCTGCTGGAGCATGGACGCGTCGTGGGGTTCTTCGATTTCGAACGGCCACAAGGAGGTGGAAATCCTCGTCGCCAAGGCGCGCCGACTCGCCCTGCCCGCCTGGGTGAGGATGCTGCCGACCGTCAATGCGAGCCTCAATGCCCTGAGTGCGGCCTTGCTGCTGGCCGGCTGGATCATGATCCGACGGTATCGTCTCGCGACTGCGAGACCGTTCGATCCGGCCGACGACCTCGATCCGGCGGCATCGATCTGGAATCACCGGCTCGTGAAGGCCCACATCACGTGCATGGTCTCGGCGGTCTGCACGTCGGCGGTGTTCCTCGTCTGTTACCTGGTTTACCACTACTTTGCCGGCAGCTACCCGTTTCCCCAGGGAGGATTCCTGCGGGTCCTCTACCTGTCGATCCTGCTCTCGCACACGATACTCGCCACGGGGTCCGTCCCCCTCATCATCATCACGGTCCTCCGCGGCTGGCGTGGAGATCTGGCGGGACACACGCGAATGGCCACGGTCACCTTTCCGATCTGGATGTATGTCGCGGTCACGGGCGTGGTCATCTACTGGATGCTGTACCACCTGCCGATCTTGGGAAGTGCCGGAGCTGCTTCGTAGGGTTCTCTGCGAGGGACGAACGCACTCGCCGATCAATTGGATCGGTGCTCGCAGAGCACCCTACAGAACCCGAGTAACCGCCTTGCATTCCCGGAAGTTCCGGTTAAGATTCTCGGACGCGGCGATTCACGCCCGGCGGGCGATCACCTTTCTTTACCGCGGGGTCGCTGTTTTCTCGGCCGGATCGACGATCGCGTCGAATCGCCGAGTCCGAAGAGGGGAGCGATTTCTCAATTCCCCAGGTGGCCGGGAGGGCTGCCGTCCGCGAGGCATTTCGAAGCGGCTCCGGGATCTTGACGCGGTCGGCCATCTCCAAGGATGGAGACGAACGAATCATGAAACGAACGTTGATCGCCGGCATGTTAGGGCTGGCGGTAGCCGGGTGTGCCCATTCGCGCTCGGATGTTTCCAAAGAGACCCCGCGCAATTTGAACGGTCCGGTCGGTATGACTCCGATCCCGCCGCTCAAGGAAACGATCAACCGGGGACTCGGCGATCAGGCGTCGGCAAAGGCCGCGCTGCGTGACCCCGAAGATGCGAGATGGAGCGGCCAGGCCCCGGGCCCCGGCGGTCCGTCCGGCCTGGGGGCGGCCGGCGGCACCAGCCTGACCCAAGGTCCATCGCAACCAGCACCTCCGGCCTCGCTCGGCGGGCCGCCAGGCCCTGCCGGCGAGACGCCCGGTCCGCACGACCTCGCGATGCCGGCGCAGTCCGGAGTTTCGCCGTCGATGGCCGGGACCGCGACAGCCGGCAGCTCGCTCCGCGGTGTGTCGACGCAACCCGGTACCGGCGCGGTCCCCGAAGGCCCGACGGACCTGGCGCCGCCAGGACCGATCGGCGACGGGCCGGCTGCCTACTCACCGACCCAGGTCGGCGCTCCTGGCACCCCGCCGGCGCTTTCGGTGCCGACGACTCTGGCTCGGCCGGGTGGACCCATGCCCGGTCGCATCACGCAGTCGGACTCCATGAATCCGGTCGCGAGTGTCCAACCCTCGGTCGTCCCCGGCGGCACTCCGGAATTCTCGCCCGCTTCGGAGCCGGCCGATCCTGCGGTCAATCCATCGTCTTCGGTGGGACAGTCCGCATCGACGCGGAGCACAGCGGGTACGGCTCCCAGGCCGATGCGCGGTGATCCCCTCCTCGGACCGAATCCCGACCTGATGCCCGATCTGCCGCCGCTGCCGCCAGATCAGGCCCCGGCCGCCAGGTCGGCGCCACCGGCCATGTCGCCTCCGACCGCGGCCTCGCCGACCGCCGCCCAACCCGCCCCGACGCTGGAACCCGCCGCGCCTCCCGATCTGGGAGAACCGGCCGCCGTCCCCGGACCGCCGTCGGCCGACAATCGGCCCGACAGTCCGACCCGGGTTGCGGAGATGCCCCTGCCGGAGTCAACTCCGGCATCGGGCTCGCCCGAAACGACGCTCGCGGCCGGGCCGGCCACGACGACCCGTGGTGCCACCATCACCACCTCGCGGCGCGACTCCTCGCGCCGCGACACCCAGATCGTCAAGGCTTCCCTCCAGAAGCCCATCGCCGAAGCCCCGACGTCCCGCCTTGGACCCGACGCCAGATCGGCCGATCAGATCGCCGCCGAGATCGGCAACGAGGTCATCACCTTGCAGGACCTGGGCGCCGCCTACCGCGAGCACATCCGGAACAACCGCCTCGATCCCAAGCAGATCTCCCCTCAGGACAGCAAAGAGCTGGCCCGGGTCATCCTGGAGCATCTGATCGAGCGCACCCTCCTGGTCCAGGAGGCCAAGCGCGTCATCAAAGACACCAAGCATTTCGATCAGTTCATGGAAATGGCCGACAAGTACTGGCGCGAGGAAGAGATGCCGCCCATGGAGTATCAACACGCCGTTGACAACGAACAGTTACTCCGGGAGAAGCTCAAGGAGCAGGGCATCTCGCTCGAGGCGATGCACCAGACCTTCCGGCAACGATTCATCGCCGATAATTTCCTGCATTCCAAGCTCAAGGACCGGGTGAAGGCCGACCTACCCGACCTCCGCAGGTATTACAGCGAACACCTCGAGCAGCACGATTTCGACCGGCCGGCGCAGATCACCTGGCACGAGCTCGTCGTCGAGGCGGGGAAGTACCCAAGCCGCGACGAGGCGTGGAAGAAGGCGAATGCCCTCTACGAGAAGTTGTCGCGCGGGGCGAACTTCGAGCAGCTCGCCAGGGCCGAGAGCGACGGGCCGACCAGCTCGCGCGATCAGGGGGGCTTGATGCAGACGTCTCCCGGCGCCTACGCCGTCCCGGCCGTGAACACGGCCCTCCTCTCGCTGCCCATCGGCAAGGTCAGCGAAATCCTCGAGGGCGAGAACAGCTTCCATATCGTCCGGGTCGACGGGCGACGTCCGGAAGGCCCCGCCACGTTCGAGGAGGTCCAGGACAAGATCCGCTCCGCTATCCTGGACAAGAAGTTCCAGGATGAAAAAGCCGCTTATGTGGTCAAGCTTCGCCAGAAAGCCTATATCCGCACCATGTTCGATGGCATCGAAGTCCTTCCCGCCAAGCAAGCGGAATGAAGCAGAGACCGGCCTGAGCTGGTCAGGACACGTACAAAACCTTCCTAATTTTACGTTAAACGATCCCTTCTGGTCCCATCTCCCGGATTCACGCGGGAGCAAATTCCGGCGACGCTCCAATTCGCTGATACGCTAGAGCCGATTCCGACACACGACGGGCTCGGCTTGCCCGCGGGCGAGCATGCTGGAGCCGGATCCGCGAGCGAATTACGAAACCCTTGAATTGGCAAGGAGCTCCGTTGACCTGCCGTATCCGCCATCGTAAGAACCCCTCCCTTCTCGTTCACAAAGATCGAAGAAATTCACAAGGATCTCTTGACAATCTAGGCGCAGAAAGTACCCTATATTTTGTCGGCCGCGAACCTTCTCATGAAGCGATTCCTCCCGACCGAGGTATCTGCCTCGTTTATATCCGGCCTCTTCTCTGTTCCGGCCCCGTCGATCCGTAGCAATGCGGGTCGGCGGGGTTTTTGAGTTAATCTCGTGTCGGACTTCGAATCGGACGGGAGCGATCGGGGGTGGTTCCTGGGCCGGGAAGGCCGGCCCTGGACGCTCAAGGTTGATGAGATCCATCCCGGTCTCTACGGGCCGGAAGGATCCGGACCCGAACACAACACACTCCTGGCGATGCGATCGGTCGCAACGGTCGGCCGATGCGATGATCGCGCCTTCGATCGCTCGAGCCTCGTCGATCTCGCTCGACACCGGGGGCGCGTCGAGGCGACTTATGCCCCACCCGGATGGGATGGCCTGCAAATTCGCGCGTCCTGGTCTCCGATGCCCGTGGGCGATGGTGTCGACCTCGAGGTCCAGGTCCTCGCGGCCACGGCCCGAATCGTCGAGCGGGTCGAGGTCGGGATCGGCAGCGAATGGGGCGACGAGCTCGCCGAACCGCATGCCTGGCTGGTCGAGCCGCGCGACATCGATTCGGCCCGGCTCAGCTATGATGGCCGGGAGTCGCCCGGCATCCTCCGATCCCTGACCACCTTGCCGATACCGCCATCGTCACCGCACTCACTCCCGCCGCGGATCTTCACACCCCCCGGCTCGGATCGTCAGACCTATTACGTGGAGATGATCCGGCCGAATGATTGCGCCCGACGCATCCGCCAGGAACCGGCCGACCCGCGTCCGGGGCCGGCGACGACCCTGTCGAACTCGATACGGGATCTTCGGGCACGACCTGGAGAAAGGCGTCGTGCTGAGGGCACGCCTCAGGGGGCTCTGGATCCATTCCCAATCGCCGGAACGCGACGTCCGGGAATGCTACGAGGCGTTCCTGGCCGAGCCCCTGGCCCTGGGACCTTGATCGTCACGCAATGGCCCCTGAGCGCACGACCGAGGCCCTCAGTACGCGGTTTGAGATGGCCAGATCGCGGCGAGTTCCGCGATGCGATCGGCCGAGATGGGCGTCCCCGAGGCGGGTTGACGGGCCATGCACCGGGCGAGCGGACCGGCCTCGACCTGGGGAATCCTCGCGGACTCGGCGGATCGCCTCAGGCGATTCCCGGCTTGCCCGCTGGCCGACATCCGGACGGCGACTTGACGCGGCGGAGGTCCCCCCGACAGGACCAGGGTCAGGCCGCCGGGTCCGGTCAACACCAGGCTGGCGCCGGCGAGCAGGTCCGGCGTGTCGCTGCGCCAGGCGTGGGCGATTCGCCGACGTTGTGCCCGAACGGCGACGTCCCCCTCCATCGTCCGCTGGTCCTCGCGCTGCTCCTGGGGGGTCGTCCGCAACATCGCCTCGAACCGGGAGTAGCGCAGGCCGTAGTCCGCCAGGCCCAGGATCAGCAGCACGCCCGCCAGCACCGCCGAGAGGTGGAGCACGGATCGTCCGGCCGCCTGCACCAGATCCGGCATTCCGAGTAGACTCAGCCGCTGGGCCTCGCCCCAGCCGGCGCGAAGGATCCAGGCCGAGACGATCACCACGACCACCGCCTTGATGGTCGCCCAGGCGACATTCCCAGATCGTGTCCCGAGCCCCGGACCACTACCTGGCTTCCAGAGCCGCGCCGGGTCGGGCGCGATCAGCCGGCCGGTGAACAAGCCGCGCACCTGCAACTGATGCACAGCCAGCGACGCGGAGGCGAACCCCAACATGACGAACCCGAGCGGTCGGACCAGGACCAGCAGCAGGCCACGAACCCGAGACGACACCCCGGCCGGATCCGTCGCCATCGCCGACGGGCCGATCATCGAGGCGCGAACCAGGCCGACCATCACCTGTTTCAGTTCCTCGCCGAATACGCCGAGGACCACCACGGCCACGAGCCAGCCCGCGGCGGCCGTCAGCTCCGGGCTGTGTACCACCTGGCCCTGCTCTCGCGCCAACTGCCTGCGACGCTTCGACGGAGGCTGCGTGTGGTCCTCGGACATGAGAAGCCCTCAAACAGGTAAGACTTGCAGAGCGGCTAACGCTTGGATTACGCACGTGGCGGGGCCGTTGCCAAAGAACCCCCCCTGGCCCCCCGTTCGTAAGGGGGGGAAATCAGGCGCACCTTTCCCGCCCTTACGAAGGGGGGGCCAGGGGGGGTGAATTCGGATGACTCTCTGGCGTGTATGCAACCCGATGGTGAAGCGCTCTAGCGGACCGGGAGGAGATCGTTCCAGGCGGTGGAGAATGTGGCGGATAAGACCACAAGGCCGAGGAGGACCAGCATGATCCCGATCCCAGCCCGGATGGGCAGCGACAGCGCGAGGAAGGGCAGCGAGGGGGCCGTCCGGCTCAGCCAGCCGAGGATGATGCCGGCCATGACGAGGGCGATCGCCGGCGGCGCGGCCGCACGCAGCGCGAGTTCCAGCGCATGACCGACCTGTCCGAAGACCAGCCTCGCGGACTCTTTCGAGAGCATCAGGTCACCCGCGGGGATGACGGTGTAGCTCTCGGCCAGTGCTCGCACCAGGGCAAGCGGTCCGTCCATCGCCAGGAACGCGGCCGTGGCGATCCAGCCGTAGAGACGGCCCATGACGGTCAGCTCCTCTCCCGTCTCCGGGTCGAAGAGCGTGGACGTCGAGAGGCCCGCCTGGGCCGACACCAGCTCGCCGGCCGATTGCGCTCCCGCCACGACCAGCCCGGCGGTCAAGCCCATCAGGCCGCCCGTCAGGACCTCCGCAAGTCCAGCCCAGACGATGCCCGGCAACTCGGGAGACGGCACATCCTGCGATCCCACCACCGGGGCCAGGACTGCGCCCAGAATCACGGCCAATCCCAGCCGAAATCGCCAGTCGAGACCGGGGACGACCAGGCCCGGCGCCGTCAGGCATAGTCCCAGGACACGCGCCATCACCAACGCATAGCGGCCCGCGGTGTCGACGAGCCCGGACCAGTCTATTCCTGGGGGAAGCTCCCACTCCATCGGCTCGGATCGCCTTTCACAACAGGTCCGGGATCGACCCGATCAGGTCGACCGCGAACGACACCCAGCGGGCTAGCATCCAGGGTAGGATCATGAGCAGGACCACGACCACCGCGACCAGGCGGGGAATCAGCCCGACCACGGGCTCGTGCAACTGGGTCAGCGTCTGGCCGACGTTGATCACCAGCCCGACCACGAGCGCCGCGGCCAGCAAAGGACCGCCCAGCAGGAGGGACATCTGCAATGCCTGGCGCGACCAATCGATCGCATGCGTCATCTCCATGCCTGGTCCTCCTGCGACCGATGCAAATGCACCCCCCCTGGCCCCCCCTTCGTAAGGGGGGGAAAAATACATTCAACCTAAGTGGGCGGGGGGTTCCCCGTGTGTGCAAATTGATCATGAATCGCCACCCAACCTCTCAAGGTCCCCCGCCGCGAGCGGCGAAGCTCGAGAGCAGCATATCCGCGACCAGTAGCCAGCCGTCGGCCAGGACGAACAGGATCAGCTTCACCGGCGTGGCGACGAGCGCGGGCGGGAGCATGAATAACCCCGTCGCCGCCAGGACCGCCGACACGACCAGGTCGATCACCAGGAACGGCAAGTAAAGATAAAAACCCATCATCAAAGCGGTCGTGATCTCTCCGAGCAAGTAGGCCGGCATCACGACGCGAATCGGGTAGTCCTCCGGGCGGCCCGGCGCGGGTCGGGCCTGGCCGTGGCTCGGCGGCATCGCATACTCGTAGAGCGTCTCGAGGTAATGTTCGTGCCGGTAATTGACGATCTGGTCGATCATGAACCCCTTGATCACCCCGGAGCCCGCCGACCAGGCTGCCGCCTCGTCGATCTGCTTGGCCTGGTAAGGCTGGACGGCCCTGCGATAGACCGTTTCGCCCAGCGGCCACATCACCAAGGCCGTCAGCATGAGCGCCAGAGCGGTCAGGACCTGGTTGCCCGGTATCTGTGGGCTGCCGAGAGCCTGGCGAAGCAGCGTCAGCACGATGTTGATCCGGACGAAGGCCGTGACCATCAGCAGGGCGACCGGCGCCAGCGAGAGCACGCCGAAGAGGACGATCGTCTGGAGGCTCCGCGGCACCCCGAAACGCTCCAGGATCGAGCCATCGGACGTCGGCTGGCGATCGATGGGCGTCGCCGTCGCGGGGCGACCTGGTACGGCGACGCGGGGGCCTGGATCGTCATCCGCCCGCGAGGTGCTCGCGGCCAGGAGCACGAGAATCGCCGCGATCCAGGGCATCGCCCGGATCGACCGCGACCACCCGTCGCCGCTTTCCGTGCATCGGTCGATCATGATTCCTCCTCCTGTTGAGGGGCGGGCGCGGCCTCCGGGACATCGTCCAGCTCGGCGATCAGCGAGGGCGGGCCCTGCGGTCCGGTCCCGAGCAGCAGCAGGCGACGGCCGACGCGCAGCGTATAGACCGAATGCTTGGGCGAGAGGCTCAACCTGCCGACGACCTGGACCGTGCCGGCCGTCGGCCTCGGGACGAAACGCCGCGATACCGCAACGATGCCTCCGGCGACCGCCAGGACCAGGGCGATGCCGGCCATCCCCGGCCACATGCCCTCGGAACGCATCACTCGAGGCGTCCTCGTACTGCGGGGCCTTCTCGAGAGTTCCGCGGGATCCGAAGCCGATACGGGCGACCCCGACTCGGCCGGGTCGGGGACCGTCGCGACGGCAGGCGGTCGATTCGAAGTCGCCTCGCCGTCCGCCGCCGCCGGGCCGGCAGAGATCGACGCCGCGATGATCCCGGCCAAACCCATTGGGGCGAGCCATCCTCGAGCTTGCCATCGCGAGGAGGGACGATCCACAACGCTCGGGTGTAGGTGGGAGCTTAGACTCGGATACATTCGGTTGGCGCCTCTCAGACCAGGACTTCGTCGCTCCCATTGGGCTCCGGCAGGCTGATCCGCCCGCGGTCGTAGAGCCTACGCAGGCGATCGGTGACTTCGAGCTGCGCCGCCTCCGAGTCGGAGAGCCGGAAGGGGCCAAGGTGATCCAGGTGGTGCCCCAGGACCGCGGCCGACGCCGACGAGAGGGCCCCCAGGACCTTGGCCCGGACCGACGCGGAGGCGCCGGCCATGGCCAGCGCCCAGGTCTCGCGATCCTCCTCGTGAAAGGCGGCGCGGATGTCCGCGTCGCCCATCTTGACCAGGTCGTCGAAGACGAAGCAGAGCCGTCGCAGGCCCAGGTCGTAGAATTCATCCAGGACGGCCGCGCGTTCCTCCGGGTCGATCCGGTCCAGCCGGGCGATCTCCCAGGTAACCGTCTCGACGGCCGATCGATCCAGGTGCGACAGCAACTGCGAGGCCAGCGACTGTTCCAGGCTCACGAGCACGATGGCCGCTTTCCGCAACGGCGAGATCTCGACGGCGTCGCGATCCGAGGACCGGGCGGTTGCCACCGACGGCGTACCCTCGGCCGCCCTCACATCCAGCTCCACGGCCCCCGGCCCATGCGGGCGCGAGGGATAATATTCCGGCCGGTTCGTGGTCATGAGACGCGTCCTCCTTGCGTGGCCCAGCGCTGGAGGACGCTGGCGGCGGCCTCGGGATCGCGACGCACGAGCTCGCGGACCCGATCCGAAGGGTTGGGCTCGTCGCCGGAGTCGACGCGGTATCGCCGGCCTTGCCGCTCCGGCTCGGGCGATCGTGCCGGGCGTCGCACCGCCTGGAACCACGACGCCATCGCCGTCACCAGGGCGACCGTCGCGGCGACCACGGCGATGATCCCCCAGTCGGTCACCTTCCGCCGCGCCTCGGACCCGACGGCGAGGGCGGCCCGTCGGCCCAGCGGCACATCGTCGGGGAACATGTCGACATCCACGATCCACGATTCGGGGATGGTCATGTTCACCAGTTTCAGGACCAGGTCCCGGGTCCGGGAGACCATGCCGCGTAGCTCCTCCAGGGTCGGCTCGCGCTCGACGGGGTCGGGCATCATGTGGTTATAATAGTAGCTGCGCGGGATGGTGATCAGGACTCGCCCCCGCTCCGCCCGGTCGATGCGCGGCAGGTCCGAAGGATGGGTCTCCGGGGCGGTCCGATGGGCGGCCTCGTCGAGCGCGATCGGCTCGTTGACGTCGATGGCCGGCGGCGGGTCGGCCCGCGACGGTTCCGGGCCGGGAGTCGCGGTCGCGGTCGAGGGAACTGACTCCTCGTGCGGATCGATCAACCGGACCCAGACCTTCACGTCCTTGATATGGGCCAGCTTCTCCTGGATCGCCTGGCGCACGTCCTCTTCCCGCTCCCGGTCCCGCGACGAATCGCCGAGTGAGGGGTTGCTCGGGTCGAGATAGCGGCGATCCTTGTCCATCACCGCGATCGACCCGCGAGTCAGATCCGGCTCGTTGTTGATCATGAGGCTGAGGATCGCCTGCACGGTCCGCGAGGGTAGCTGACGATTCGGCTCCGTCTCGAGGTAAACGCACGCCGAGGGCTTGCCGCGATTCCGTGCGCTGCGGTCGGCCTGGGGTAGAGGATCCGGACCTGCGACCGGACGATGCCGTCCAGATCATCGATGCATTTCTCGACCCACTGCTCCAGGCGAGTCCGCTCGTGAAGCTCCTTGTCCTGGGTCGTCTCGACCAGGGAGCTGAGCCAGTCCGTGTGCGTGCGGATCTCGTCGAAGGTCATGGGGCCGATGTGGAGCTTGGCGAGGACCGCGGCGGCCTGATCATATTTCTCGGCGGCGACCTCGATCTTCCGGTCCTCGACTTGATTGAAGATCCCTTTGGCGTCGAGGGCCTGGGTGATCTTGATGATGTCCTCGGACGAGAAGGTGCGGCCGCTGGCGAGATAGCGGGTGCCGGAGGGGACCAGCACGATCGCGGCGCAGTAACCGGCGACCACCACGCCGACGATCAGCGCCAGGATCAGGCTCACGCGGACCGCCAGGTGCCGCGCCTTGATCGCACGCCAGAGACGATCCATCCCGGTGCGAACCGAGGAGAGCGGTGCGTGAAACGAGAGGCGATCGAGGGTCTGCATCAAGCCCTCCGGACATGGGGATCTTGCCGCCGACAACGACGTGTCTCCGGCGCGGAGCGTTATCCACAATCGGACGGATTTAGTCAATCGCGGTCGAGGGGCGGGTCGGCCCTCCCGGCGCACCGGCTGAGTGGGCCAGCGATCGCGATCCGGTGGTCAGTCTCGCGCGGATGTCGTTTCGAGGTTGCGACCTGCGCGCGCGAACGAGAACGGCCCTCGACCGCCGGATGGCGATTCGAGGGCCGTTCATCGATCTCGGTATCAGCCGCCGGACATCCTCACGGCGTGGTGTTGTCAGGTCGGATTGTCGGGCGGATGATGGGTGTTTAGCCTAGCTCAGTTGCCCGGGGAGTTGAGCAGCAGGCTGTTCGAAGAGCCCCGGACTTCGGGTGCGGGGGGGACTTCCTCACCACCGGGGGCAGCCGGGGTCATCTCGGCAGGGACCGAGGCGATGGTGGTCGCGGTGCGGGCCGGCAGGAAGGTGTGCTGTCCGGCACCGTAGACCGACGGGGCAGAGTACTGGCCCGACGGGACGGTCTGGCTGGTCGGCGCCACGCCCTGGCCGGTCGGGTAGACCGGGGCCGACGTGCCGCAGGTGCTGCAACCGCTGCTGCCGTGACCGAAGGAGAAGTTGTGCTTCTTCTTCAGGACCCACTCGTAAGAGACGCTGTGGTGGAACATACCACCCATCTTCTTCAGCCCGCTGCCCCACTGGTGCTTGGGCTTGCAAGGGGCTTCGCCGCACCCGACGGTGCTCTGGGGGCTGGCGACCACGCCCTGGGGCGAGGCCAGTCCACAGGTCGTACAACCGCTGTCGTGGAGGCCCGCCTTGCTCACGCTGCACAGTCCCAGAGCGACGGCGAGGCTGAGGCTCAATGTCAAGGGCTTCAACATGGGAGATATCTCTCCTTGGCTAACATAGATCGAGGGTAGCGATTCCGGCCGGCCGTCTCGCTCCACCCTGATTTCATGTCGGTCGTATATGGCATCGGTCCGTCGGCCTAGTCTTCCCGGGACTCGAGGCCTGGCTGCCTCTCGCTTCCGACCCGATGCCACCAGTATTAGGTGCTCCCGTCTCCTCGCCGTGGCTTGACCTTGGCGAGCCAGTCCCAATTATCGTCCCGACAACGGTCCGGCTTGAGGTCGCTTCATGTTTTCTGTCAACCACTTAGGTCGATCGCCCTGCCGGTCGTCGCGGTCAGGCAAGAGATGCGGCCTACACAAAACGAGCGGCCCGTACGATCGGTGCGACCCGACCACTCGGGACCCTCCGGCTTCGCCGATCGGGTGGGTCCACCCAGCCGACATATCCCGACCATCATCGTCCAACCTCGGGCGTCAGCCCGATCTGTTGCGAAGATCGCACCGACGTGCGAGTTTGGAGGTTCACGTCCCGACCGCGGTCTCACGGCCGTGGTCACGGACGTCGGTCTCGCATCATCGATGTCGTGAATCCTCAGGAGAGGCCGGGGCCACCCGTGAACGTCTGGGCGATCTCCGACTTGCACCTTTCCTTCGCGCGGCCCGAACGTCGCGATCGCTTCGCGGCGCGCTGGCAGGATCACGCCCGCAAGATCGCCGAGAACTGGCGCGCCGCGGTCCGACCGAAGGACCTCGTCCTGCTACCCGGGGACTTCTCGATGGCCCGCAACCATCGCGAGCTCCAGCCCGACCTCGAATGGCTGGGCGGGCTGCCCGGCACGAAAGTCCTCTCGCAGGGGAATCACGATCGGTGGTGGAACGATGTCGCGGCCGTTCGCCGGCTCCTGCGACGCTCCATGGTTGCCGTGGGCGGGGACGCCGTGGCCGTTGGCGGGGTGGTCGTCTGCGGGACCCGTGGTGTCTCTCCGCCGCAAGACCAGGACTCGGCCGCCGATCGGATCGCCGTCGACCGGGAGCTGGACGCCCTGGAACAAGCCCTGGACCACGCCGCGCGGATCCGGGAGAATCCGGAGTCGCGGCTCTATGTCCTCTGGCACTTCCCGCCGTTCGACTCCAACGGCCGGCCAGGCCCCTGGGTCGAGCGATTTGAACGCGCCGGAGTCACCGCCTGCGTCTACGGACATCTCCACATCCAGGGCCAGTGGTCGATGGCCGTCCAGGGCCAGGTGCGGGGCGTCCGCTATCATTGCGTCGCCGCCGATGCGATCGGATTCCGTCCCCTGCGGGTTGACGGGCTATCGCCCGGATGATACGAAGTCCCATTCAATGGTGCATGGTCCGACAAATTCCGGGGAGGGGAGAGCGTGGCTATCGCGCGATCGTTTCTGCAAGGGCTCGTGGGTGTGTTCGGCTACCCGGTCGCGGAGAATCCCACCCAGGCGATGCTGGAGCCGGCGTTCGCCGACATGGGCCTGGACTGGCGATATCTGACCGTCGAGGTCCGACCCGAAGACCTGCGGGACGCGGTCCGGGGGGCCCGCGCGATGAACTGGCGCGGTTTCAACTGTACGATCCCCCACAAGATCGCCGTGATCCCCCATCTCGACCGACTCAACCCCGCCGCGGAGGCCATCGGGGCCGTGAATTGCGTCATCAACCGGGATGGCGAGTTGATCGGGGATAATACCGACGGAAAGGGCTTCCTGGAGTCGGTATCGGCCGTCCGCCCGATCCCGGGGCTCAAGGTCGTCGTCCTCGGCGCGGGTGGGGCTGCCAGGGCCATCGCGGTCGAGCTAGCCCTCGCCGGCGCCGCCCGCCTGACCATCGTGAACCGCACGCTCGCCCGCGCCGAGGAGCTCGCTGGCGTCATCCGCGATCGCACCGGCGTCGCGGCGACTCCGATGATTTGGGAAGGGATGTATCCGATTCCGGAAGACGCCGATCTGGTCGTCAACGCCACCTCGATCGGCCTCTTTCCCGACGTCGCGGCGCGTGTTCCGCTCGACATCACGACCCTGAGTCCGCGGATGCTCGTCTGCGATGTCATCCCGAATCCGCCTCGGACACGATTGATCGCCGATGCGGAATCTCGCGGTTGCACCGTCCTCGATGGCCTCGGAATGCTGGTGAATCAGGGGGTCATCGGGGTCAGGCTGTGGTCGGATCAGACGCCTCGCGCCGGGGTCATGCGCTCCGCGCTGGAGGCCGTCCTCGGCGGTTCGTAGAGAGAGTCCGATTTTGATAACTGGATCGCGGTGATCCACCAATCCGGATCAAACTCCGCCACTCGTGAGGGCGTGAGAGGGGCCGATCGCGTCGCCCCGGATCGGAAGGAAACCTGTCTTCCCCTTTTTACAATTCGTACCGGAGAAGGAGCGACAAGGTTGACATTCTTTTGTCCAGCGCACATGCGCCTACAGTGAAGGCCCTCTCGATTTAACACGGGAGCCCACAGGGTATTGGGTCACCGAACGTTTTCGGTGGAAAGGCAGTGGCACAAGAGATGCTACTAACTGTGATCCGCCGGGTAAAGAGAAGATTCGGGAACGAGCCATCGACATTCGAGATCAACCGGGAGATGACCATGCTGGTGCTGAGCAGGAAGCTGGGGGAGAAGATCGTGATCGGCGACAACATCGTGATCACGGTGGTCAAGATTGACCGTAACCAGATCCGGATCGGTATCGAAGCCCCTCAAGACGTTCCGGTGTACCGAGAAGAAATCGCCCCCCAGCGTGCGATGAAATCCGATGAATCCGGGGCGGTGGCCTTGAGCCGTTGATCTCGGGCAAACCGGCTCGCGCAAAGATCCGGCGCGCGAGTCGGAGAGAGTCTCGCGTCACAAATCGCGATCCGCGTGACAGCCGATGCGGATCTGAGCTTCGGCAGTCCGAAGGCGTTGTTTTGAACGGTCAGGCACTCATCGCCTATCGACGGGACGTCGAGCACGTCCGTTCAAGGGTTTATCCCAACATTTCCGCGCAGGGAATCAGCATCAGGTCTTCAGCCACCCGCATGATGGGCGCAATGCCCGCATTCCGGCCCCCTCTTGGCGCCGATGTCCGATGGACACCAGAATCGGAACAGCCCCGGGCTCACGCGCAAAGTGAGTCCTGATTGCGGGAATGGGCGGCTGGGTGTCGGCCTCGTCGGTGCACGAATGATGCCCATGGGGGCTTTGGGACCGTTGATTGATGCTGGCAACCTGGATTGAAACAGCGGCGAAGGGCCGGCAGGGCGGACCGGTCCGAGCGGGGATGTGGTCGGCGGTCGTCATCGGGTCGCACCCGGTCCAGGATCACCAGCGCGCCTGGTTGGAACTCTCGGCCGAGGATCTGCAACTGGGACTCTTGCCGGCCTACTGGATCGAGAACAAATCCGGCAACAGCTACTGGCATGCGCCGATTCCCCCCCAGGCCGTCGGCATGAGGCTGCATTATCGCGCCCTCGTCGAGCGGGATGGGGGCGACCGGGCGCAGAGTGCCTACCAGGATACGATCGTCCGCCCCAACCTGCCGGACCAGACCGAGGCCTCGGATGCTTCCGTGCCCGAAGCCGAGGGCCTGGTGGGTAACCGGCTCATGACGGGCCGGGTTGACGGGCGTGGAGGGACCTATGATGTCTACTTCCCCACCGTCGGGCTCCATTCGTACGTACGCCCGCGCGAGGGGGACAATCCTCGAAGCCGTTCGCACTTCCGTACGATCATCGGCGGGCTGGCGTTGCGACGACGCCTCGACTGGTTCACCGAACGCGGCGCCTGGGATTCGTTCCAGCAGTACCAGGGTGCGACCAACCTGCTCACGACGAAACTGAGCTGGCGATACGGGCCGATCCAGGTCTTGATGACCGACTTCGTCGCCATGGGCGAGTGCCTGCCCCTGAATGCGGGCCGGGAGAAATCGCCGGGCCAGTATCTCAAGCGGTTCTTCATCAAGAACGACGGCGACGAGTCGGAGTCGGCCGTCTTCGGGATCTACATCCAGGCGGAGATCAACGGGGGCGTCGGCGACCTCGGACTGAGCTGGCACGATATCGACAAGGCCCTGCTCGCCATCAACCGCGGTCACGGCCACTCCAACCGGAAGATGGCCCGCGATGCGACCATCGAGTTCGCCCTGGCGATGGACGGTCGCGGCGACGTGGAATGCGAGCCGACGGGCCCGAACGAAGCCATCCTCTATCGCGCGATCGAATTGCCGGCACGGACGACCGTGACGATCGATCTGCTCGTGAGCGGGGCCTTCACCGGCTGGAGCGGCGACAAGGGGACCTACGAGCACTGGTTGCGGCCGGCCTTGAACTGGTTCCGCTCGGCGGATCTCGACCAGGTGGAGCAGGCGACGGCGCGCGAGTGGGACGAATACGTCGAGCCGATCCCCGACCTCCATTTTCCCAAGCCGGCCTACGCCGTGAGCATGAGGCGGTCCGCCCTGGCCGCGGCCCTCCATGCCGACGCCGAATGGGGATCCATCGCGTCGGGATTCGATCGCGGCCTGAGTGCTTACTGCTGGCCCAGGGAGTCCATCTGGGTGGGTGGGGCGCTGGGGCGGCTGGGGCATCCCGTCATCGAGCGGGGTGTCTATCACTGGCTCAATCGGGTCCGGCATCGACACCGACCATTCCTCTACTGGTTCCAGAAGTATTCCATCGATGGTGTCCCGGAGTGGGAGACCCCGGCCGTCGATCAGACGGCGATGATCCCGTGGGGCCTGGAGCGCTACTACCGCAGGACGGGCGATCGCGACCTGGTCGCGGCCGTCTGGCCGATGGTGGAACAGGCGGCCAAGGTCTGCTGCGGGCAGCCGAGCGGCCATCCGGGCCTCCGCATGCTCGACGACCTCAATCTGATCAGTTCCGCCGGTTATGGCGATCAACTGTTCGGTGCGTTCCTCTACTCGAATGCCTCGGTGGTGGCCGGGCTGCGGGCCGCCGCGCGACTGGCGGCCGATCTGGGCTTCGAGGAATCGGCGAGTCGATGGGGGGCCTGCGCCGATCGCATCTGGGAGGAAGGTATCCTCAAGGATGCCGTCGCGAGCCGGCCGGGAAGTCCGGGGCTCGTCAACCCCGAGTCTGGCCGCTTCTATCAGGCGCGACGCGTCTCCAAGCTTCGCGGACTCTGGACGACCAATCCCGAGTTCCTGATCGATCCGTCGGCCACCCTGGACATCAGCACGCTGAGCCTGGCCGTCCCCTTCGGACTGCTCCCGGCCTCCGACCCCCGGCTGGTCAAGACGGCCGAGGCGATCCTCCGCATCAATAATGCGCTGAAGGGCGATCCGAACGTCCTGGCTCGTGCGACCTACGAGCCCGACGAGGGCAGTCGCGGTGGCTCCGCCAACGGCCAGCACGAGGCCTCCAGCCTGGCGACGCTTTGGATGGTCCGGTTCCTCATCCAACTGGGACGAGAGACCGGACAAGGCCGTCACTGGACCCGAGCCGTCTCGATGCTCGAGGCGATCCTGGCGCGGCTCTCGCAGCTCGGGCTCAGCCTTCGCGCATCCGGCCGCGGCTCCGAATCGGCCCGCCGCGTCTCGAATCCGGGCGGCACCGCCTGGCGGCTGCACGCGATGATCATCGAAACCATGCTCGACCTGGCCGGCCTCGATTACGACGCGGTCTCGCGCCGACTGAGCCTCTCGCCCATCCTCCCCGGCCCATGGCCGCAGACCGGGACCAGGCGATCGCTGCCTTGCGGTGAAGTGTCCTATCAGCTCCAGCGGCCGATCGGCGGCAAGGTCCACCACCTTCAGCTCAGGACCCAGCTCGCGCACCCGGTGAACTTGCAGGTTGTCCTCACCTGTCCGGATCTGAAAGTGCTCGGCCCCTGGCAGGCCTCCGCGTCTTCACCGGAGCCGACATTCGACGGGCGCACCGGCCAGCTCGCCTGGAACATGACGCTGCCGGCGGACCAGGGCGAATGGAGCTGGACCTGGGGCTAGTCGGCCGTCAAGCTCGGGACGTGAACCTCAGATCGCCGCGGGTACAGCCAGCTTCGGCTCCGGCGGGAACGTCAGCGCGGCCTCGTCGGCAACAAGCGGGCTCGGGTCTTCTCGGTAGCACCGGAGACGCTCACGCCGACTATCGCTCCACCCCTGCATGGATGCGGCCCGGGCGAGGCTCCGCAGTGCCAGCCAGCGCACCGCCGGGTCTGGGGACGGCGACCAAACCGCCTCAGCCAGCTCGAGTTCCCCCGCCGGCTGGCCACTTTCGCATAATGCGTCGAACGCCGCAGTCTGCGTCGGGGCGTGCCACCGGGCGGTACCGACCAGTTTCAACACCCAACGGGCGTATGGTTCCGCGGCGAACCGCGCCGCGGCGAGTCGGACTTGCAGGCTCACCACGGCCGGGTCTGCTTCGACGGCGGCCAGCACCGCCGACCGGACCTCCAGCAACCGCGTGCCGAGGGCCCGCGTCGCGGCCGCGAAGTCGGCCACCGACGCGGCCAATTCTCGCCGCTGTGGCAGGAGCCGCGTGAAGGCCGCCGCAAACGCCGGAGCGTCGGCGTCTGTAGCCCCGGCCAGTGCCGCGGGAAGCCCCGCGGTCCGCTCGTCGGGGATGGTTGACGCGAGCTTTGCGAGCATGGCGACGAGTAGCCCACGTCTCGGGTCCGGTATCGGCTGCGAAGCCAGCCGGCCGAGGACGGCGACGCGGACTGTCGGCTCCGGGTGATCGAGCAACCGTCGGAAGAGGTCCGCGACGCGATCGCGGGCCGCATCCGACGCCCGGTCCGCCTGGAGGCGGGCCAGCCCGATCACCACACCCGTATCCGGCGAAGTCGCCGACGCGTCGAGGATCGCCCACGCCTCGGGCCGGTCGAGGTGGTCCCACAGTGCCCGCAACAGTGCGCCGCGCACGTCGCGGTGCAGGTCCTGGCGGTGGAGTTCGTCGAGCCAACCGAGCGCCGCGACCCCGCCGAACTCTCCGGCCAGCCGGACCGCCTCCTTCGCCACCGTCACCTTGGCGAGCGGCACGCGGCGCATCACATCGATCACCCGTGCCGGCGGCAGGTCGTTGAGCGCCTGCCGCAACGCATACACGGCCCACCGGGCCCGCGCGTCGCCGAGCGAGTCGAGTAGCTCGGGGATGCCCTGCCTGGCGTCGAGCCGGCCAAGCCCGCGCACGGCCGTTTCCTGGACGGCCGGCCGCTCGTCACCGGCCAGTCCCACGAGCCGCTCCGGCCCGACCGCGGGCAGTGCCGGCAGGCGGCGGACCGCGAACAATACGTCCCAAGTCACCTGCGCGTCCTGCTTCCGGGAGGGCGGCCCCGCCAGCTCCGCGAGCGACCCGGCGAAGATCTCCTGCTGTGAGTCGGTCCAGCGGGAGAATCCGGACGCCAGCGGCAGCACGTACCTCACCTTCCCGGTGCTGAACCGGCCGGAGTACGACCGCTGTCCGAGGAACGGCGTGAGCAGATCCTGCCGGCGGGAGTGCAGAAAATTCATCACGGGGTGCTGGAGCACCCAACTCTCGTCCTTCTCGAGCGCCGCCGTGATGACTCGCTCCCGATCGGCTCGGACGTGCTGCGCGATGAGGGCCATCGCGGAGGCCGCGGTGTGGTCACGGCCGGTGCGGATGAGCCGCTCGAGGAAGCCGACCATCTCGGGCCAGTCCGGCAGCCGTCGGCCGATGGCGGCCGCGAGGACGACGACCCGTTCCTCGTTCTCGCGGTCGAGCCACTTCCCGACGACTGGCGTCAGGGTGGGGGCGATCCGCCGCACCTCCTCGGCCGTCAGCACCCGGCCGGTCCAGCCCGGGTAGCCACGCTCGCGCGTCACCTCCGCCAACTGCTCGGCGCTCCATCCGGGATGGAATGGCAGCAAGGAAAAGATAAGCCGGCCGAGCGCGTCGACGTTGCCCGACGACAGGTCGCCGGCGTCGAGGGCGTCGCGGATCACCTGCGCGAGCCCGGGCAGGTGCCCGGCCTTCCATCGGCCGGGTGGAAGTGCGGACAGCGCGCCGAGGAACGCCTGCCGTACCGGGTCCTGGTCGTGCTTGCGGGCCGTAAGCAGTTCGAGCAGGTCCGCCAGTCGCACACGGTCGAATCGCGCCGCCTCGCAGAGCGCGACGAGCGCCGCGGCCCGATACTCCGCCTCCGGGTGCGCCAGCCACGGCTTCGTCTCCGCTCGCGTCTCGTCCCACGACAGGAGGCCGACGAAAGCGAGTCGCTGGAGTGGGCGGGTCGCCAGCACGGGGAGCGCGGCCACCCGGCGGGCTTCCCCCTGCCGCGTCTTGGCGGGGAGCTGCCGGAGGACACCGACGGAGACGACGCCGTCGGCGGCGGTCCAGGCCGGAGAGAGTTCGCGGTAGACCGCCTCGCGGTCGGGGGCCGGCAGCCGCGCGAGCCACGAACCGGGGTGGCCGAGATAGCCCGCGCCGCGGCGGAAGAGCCCGACGATGCGCGGCGCGTCGAGCTTGTGTGCGACCCGTTGGAACTGCGCCGCGACCGGCTCACCCGAGCCGATCACGAGATCGGCGGCCTGGGCTGGGCGGCGGATGACGAGCGTTTGGAGGGGGATCGTCGCGAGCGGGACGTGCCGCCGGAGCGCCGCCACGACCGCGAGTGCAGTGTCCGGCTCGTGGTCCGACAGGACCGCGATCACGGTCCGTGCGTGAGCGAAGAGGAGGCCGTCGGGGTTCGCGTCCGCGCCGAGCCGGGCGACGACCTCGGCCGCTGCGCGACCCGGGTGCATCACCGCGAGCCGACGCCAGAATAGGCCCCCGCCTCGTTCGGCGGCGACCGCGAAGTCCCGGTCGAGGAAGGCCGTGGAGCCGAGTGGCACGAGCGGCCAGGCGGTCGCGTCGCTCTCGCCGACGCGCTCACTGACGAAGCGATCGACCACGTTCGGCCGCGGGCGGCGGAGCCGAACGAGCGCCTTGGCGGTGCGCCTGGACGGGAGGGCGCGGAGCGCTGCAAGCAGAGATTCGTCGTCCCCGACGCTGCACATGACCGAGAGGGCGACGCGGGCGACCGTGCGGGACGGGTCGATGGTCAGGGCGAGGAGCGCGGCGGAGTCGCGGCTGCCGTGGCAGGCGAAGGTCGCCAGCAGGCGCTGCGTGAATCCACCGGCACTCCAGTCGCGGAGCAGTCGCGCGGCCTTGGCGTCCGATCGCGAATGCCGCCCGACCTCGACCGCCTTTCGGACCCTCGCCGGATGCGACAACACCTCCCACTCAGCCGGCAGACCACCTTTGGCCATCGGATCGCCCTCCTGTCCCTACTCAGGCCCTCGCACCAGATTGCTCAGTTGACAATCGGATGGTAAGAAGGGTTCGGAGAACCGAGCCGCGTCCGGCAGCCGGTCGGGCCGCGATAGGTCGGCAGCCCGGAATCGGCCGAGAGTCCGGCGCCGGTGATGAACAGCAGCCGCCGCGCTCGGCCGAGCAGTTCGGCTACGTGAACGATCGCCCGCTCGTCGGCCTGGGATATCGTCACGGTCGGCCCTCTACCTTATCGATCGTTCGTGGTCGCACCCGGATGGCCCGGAACACCCGGCCTTGACATATTAGTCAGACGGAACTGACGGCCGCCACTCAGGAGCCTGGGTCGCATTCGCTCTGGACAGGTGCGTCGATCGGCGGTATCGTCCGGCCCACACGTCACAACCATCATCTTAACGGGCGGAGAGATCGGTCGAGATCGTCGATCCCGGGTGAGAGCCCGGGAGCAGGGCGCCTTGTGCGTCGCGTTCGAACTCGAGCCGATCGCAGTCCGAGCTTGTTGTGGAGGAGAAGGGTGGTCTACCTCCGGGGTCTGGTCCTGCCGATCACCATCATCGGCGCGATCCTCGTATTCGTCGTGCCAATCCACCCGCTGTTGCTCGACGTCCTCCTGTCGGCCAACCTGACGGTGGCGGTGGTCGTGCTCCTGACGACCCTCTCGATCCGCACGCCGCAGGAGTTCAGCGCGTTCCCGACGATCCTGCTGACCACCACTTTGACCCGGTTGGTCCTGAACGTCGCGACGACCCGGCTGGTCCTGACTCAGGGCGGCGAGGATCGGGAAAACGCGGCCGGAGGCGTGATCAAGGCGTTCGGCGAGTTCGTCGCCGGCGACCAGGTGATCATCGGCGTGATCCTGTTCTCGATCCTGGTCGTGATCCAGTTCGTGGTGATCACCCGAGGAGCGACTCGCATCAGCGAGGTCGCCGCCCGGTTCATGCTCGATGGATTGCCGGGCCGCCAGATGGCGATCGACGCCGATCTTCACGCCGGGCTCATCGACCAGCACGAGGCGCATCGCCGTCGCGAGGACGTCTATCGCCAGGCCGATTTCTTCGGCGCCATGGACGGGGCTGGCAAGTTCGTCCGCGGCGACGCCGTGGCCGGCGTCATCATCCTGCTGGTGAATATCGCGGGCGGGCTCTACCTGGGGATGATGAATTACAGCATGCCTTTCGGAGAAGCGGTCGAAGTCTTCACCAAGCTGACGATCGGCGACGGCCTGGTCAGCCAGGTCCCGGCGTTCCTGATCTCGCTGGCCTCGGGGTTGATCGTGACCCGCTCGTCGTCCTCGACCGACCTGAATCGCGACGTGGTCGAGCAGCTCTTCACGCGACCGGCGGTGCTGGGCATGGCCGCGGTCTTCGTCGGCCTGATGGCGCTGACCCCATTGCCCAAGGTGCCCCTGCTGGCGCTCGGCGGCGGCCTGGGCACCGCCGCGATCGTCATCGGATCGCGACGCAGCGTAGGCCCTGCCGATGAACCGAGCGGCGATGCCGGGGCGAGCACGAGCGCGAATGCGGGCGCCGGCGCGGCCCCGATCCCGTCGCGATCCCGGCCCGAGGAATCGAGATCGGCCGCCCATCCCCCGGCGCGGGGCAAGGCGCCCGCGACGGCATCCAGGGCCGACGGGGAGCCGTCCGAAGGGGGCTCCGATCGGATGGAGGACCTGCTCTACGTCGATCCGCTCGAGCTGGAGATCGGCTTCCGGCTGATCGGCATGGCCGACCCGACCCGCAACGGCGACCTGCTCGGGCGGCTCAAGACGGTCCGACAGCGAGTCGCTCGCGAGATGGGCCTGATCGTGCCTCAAGTCCGGATCCACGATGAGATCGGACTGGCGGCCAACGATTACCGGGTGAAGATCCGGGGGACACAGGTCGGGCAGGGGATCGCCTACGCCGGGCGGCTGCTGGCCGTGCCGCCGGCCGGCATGGTCACCCGGCCCGACGGCCGGGATGGCGTCGATCCGCTCACCGGCCAGCCGGCTGTCTGGATTCACGCCGACGGCCGCGAGGTCGCCGAGCTCGCCGGCTGTCGCGTGATGGAAGCCTCGGCCGTCGTCGCCGGCCACTTCGGCGAAATCGTCGCCGACCACGCCGACGAACTGCTGACCCGCGAGCAGGTCGAGCGGCTGCTCGAACGCGTCCGATCGACCGCGCCGACGCTGGTCGGCGAGGTCGTGCCCGGCCTCCTTCGCGCCGGCGAGCTCCAGCGGGTCTTGCAGAACCTGCTGCGGGAACGCGTGAGCATCCGAAACCTGGAGACGATCCTCGAGACGCTGGCCGTCCATGCCGGCCGGACCAAGGATATCGATGTCCTGACCGAGCTGGTGCGACAGAGCCTCGCTCGACAGATTACCGAGACCTATCGCGGCGCCGACGGGCGGCTCCGCGTCGTCACCCTGGACCGGGCCCTCGAGGACCGGTTGGCCGCCGCGGGGAGCCAGGCCGAGACCCGGCCGGCCGAGGCACTCGGCGAGGATACGGCCCGTAGCATCATCCGCGCCGCGGCCGTCGCCGTCGGGACGCTCGTGGACAACGGCTATCCTCCCGTGATCCTCACCGCGCCCGCCGCGCGGGCCCTCCTCAAGGATCTCACCCGGGCCGACCTGCCGAGGCTGGTCGTCCTGGGCCAACGCGAGATCCCGAGGGACACGCCGGTCGAGGTCCTCGGCAGCGTCGTCGAGGAGGAGCCCGAGGTGGTGACCACTTATACGACCATTTAGTAGGCAGTCGGCAGCCAAAAGAGGACTACATTTTCTCAATCGGTTCGGGTCTTTACTGCCCAGTGCCTACCGCCTACCGCAAAAAAGGGACGAGGTTGATGGGGTCGAAAACGTATCGAGCCAGGACGATGAAGGAGGCGATGACGCGGGTGCGTCGGGACCTCGGTGGCGATGCGGTGATCCTGTCGTCGCGGGAGATCCGGCGCCGACGGCTCTTCGGCCTGGGTGCCCACGCGCTGGTGGAGGTCACGGCCACCGATCGGATGCCGTCGGAGGTGGCCGTCGCGACCCCGGGCATCGGCACGATACTGGGATCGCCGGGCTCGACGTCCGCCGGGATGACGCCCCCGTCCAGCCTGTCGCCGGCCTTGCAGGCTCGGTTCGGAGACCAGCTCAGTCGACTCCACACCATGGTGGAGACGCTCAGCCGGCAGGGGCGGATCGATCACCTGCTGCCCGAGCTCCCCGGCGAGCTGGTCCCGATCTACTCGCAACTCGTCGAGGCCGACATCCCGGAGGTCCTGGCACGCCGGCTGATGCGCCACGTCGCCGAGAATCTCGAGCCCGACCAGTTCGACCAGGCCGAGTCGATCCGCGGGGCCCTGTGCGAGGCGGTGGCGCAATGCATCCCGGTCGCGCCGCCGATCCAGTCGGTCGTCGGTTCTCGCCGCGTCGTTGCCTTGGTGGGGCCTACCGGAGTCGGCAAGACCACGACCGTCGCCAAGCTCGCCGCCAATTTCAAGCTGGCCCATGGCGTCCGGGTGGGCTTGCTCACGGTCGATACGTACCGGATCGCGGCGGTCGAGCAGCTCAAGACCTATGCCGAGATCATCGACCTGCCGCTGGGCGTGGTCAACGATCCCGGCGACATGACCCGCGCCCTCGACGACCTGGGCGACGTCGAGCTGGTCTTCATCGACACGGCGGGGCGCAGCCCTCGCGACGAGGTCAAGATCCGCGAGCTGGCCGAGTTCCTCCTCCGGGCCCGCCCGGACGAGGTGCACCTGGTCCTCAGCGCCGTCGCCGGCCAGCGGAGCCTCCGGGCCGCCGTCGAGCGGTTCGCCATGGTCCAGGTCGATCGCCTGATCGTGACCAAGCTCGACGAGGCCGATAGCCTGGGCGGGGTCCTGGCCGTGCTGGGCCTCTCCAACCGGCCCGTCAGCTACCTGACCACCGGGCAAGCCGTACCCGACGACATCGAGCCGGCCGATCGGATGCGGCTGGCGCGACTCATCCTCAAGCAGGAAGATCTGGCGTGAACGATCGCGATCGCGGGAGATCCGGTCATGATCCGAACTCGTGAGTTGAGCCGGTGGCTCATCCGTGGCCTGCTGGTAGGTACCTTCGCGGCGAACGGATGCGCCTGGCAAATGCCCAAGCTTCGACACAACACCGGCTGGCGTAATCCTTCGCCGAAGTCCTTGGAGGATCAAGTGAGCGGGACCTCCTGGCTTCATGAAACTGTGGGGCTGGGCCCCATGATCCTGAATTAGCGGCAAGTCTCGATCCGACGCGTGAGGAGATCCGCATGTCCGACCAGGCAGATAAGCTCAGGCAACTCGTGGGGGCCAGCCGAGCCGTGACGGCCTCAGTACTGGCCGAGGACGAGCCGGAGTCGGTCGCGGATGCGCCGGGATCGGCCCGAACCACCCGATCCTTGCTATTCACCAGCGGCAAGGGCGGCGTGGGGACCTCGAACCTGGTTCTGAACCTGGCGATCGCGCTGGGAGAATTCGACCAGCGCGTCCTGGTCGTCGATGCCGACCTGGGCCTGGCGAACCTGGATCTCCTCTGCGGGATCGTGCCGACGTTCGATCTGGGCGACGTATTGGCCGGGCGTTGCCTCCTGGGCGATGCGGTGATGGAAGGTCCCGGCGCGATCCGGATCGTGCCGGGTGCCCATGCCATCCGGACCGGTGCGGAGATCCTGGAAGGCGGGCCCGCACGGCTGGTGACGGAGCTGGCGGAGTTGGAGTCCGAATGCGACTTCGTGCTGGTGGACGCCGGCTCGGGACTCGGACCGGGGGCGACCATGCTGGCCGCCGCGGTCGACCAGGCCGTGATCGTCAGCACGCCCGAGCCGACGTCGATCGCCGATGCCCATGCGGCGATCGGCCGACTGCGTCGGCTGGCGGCCCGCCCGAAGCTGAGGATCGTGGTCAATCAGGCGCAGTCGCCCTCGGAGGCGTGCGACGTCCTCGACCGGCTGGTCGCCTCGAGCCGGCAGTTCCTCGGCGCGGTCGTCTCGCCCCTGGGGCCGGGCGTTGTGCGGACGGATCCGCACGTCCCCCTGGCCGTTCGTGCCCGACGACCTTTCCTGACCGAGTATCCCCATACGACCGCTTCTCGATGTGTCCGACGACTGGCCCGTACCCTGGTCAGGGAACGGCAGCCTCAGCATCGTAGCCGGCGGGCCGGCTTCTTCGCGTCCCTGGCCGCGCGGTGGGCCCTCAGCCACGTCGCCACCGGATAGGAACCGATTCACAGCCTCTCAGTTGACGACGGGCCAAACGGCGGGTCGCACCGCCCGATGAGAGACCCGTCCGTCCCATCGGCCAATCGATCGGTCCCGCGGCCCTCGCGCCCGCGGGATCTCCACTCGAAGGCGGGCGTCGAGGCCCGCACGACGACGACGTAACCTCGGGGCCGCGCCGGACGCGGCATGTGAGTCAGGATCGTGTTTTTCGGATTATCGTGATGGTATCGGTCAAGCCGGATGGGCTGTCAGGCCGATATGAGTGTGGGTGGGAGTTCCTAGGACGGCGAGGGGAGAAGGGCCGGGCGGGCCGACCATCAAGTCCAGCTCTTGAGGGTCGAGCCGAGTCCGAACGGTCGATGATCAGAGAAACGACGCTCGTGACCGCCCGTAGAGCGAGCGACGTCGTCGCCCTTCAGCACAGGAAGTGCGCCCTCTCGCGCAGCCGACATGGAGGTCAGGATGTCAACTAAGGTGGATGTGGATGTAACCGAACTCTGGCGGGAGTTCAAGGAACACCCCACCACGGAATTACGCAACCAACTGGTCGAGCGGTACTTACCCCTGGTGAAGTACAACGCCGAGCGGATCTGGCAGCGCCTTCCCGAGGGGGTCGATCTCGACGACCTGATCTCCGCGGGGGTCTTCGGCCTGATGGATGCGATCGACGCCTTCGACCTGACCCGCGGGGTGAAATTCGAGACCTACTGCGTGCCCCGGATCCGCGGCGCCATGCTCGACGAGCTGCGCACCATGGACTGGGTCCCCAGGCTGGTCCGCTCCAAGGCGACCAAGATGGACGAGGCCCGCAAGGAGCTCGAGGCGCGACACGGCCGCCCTCCCACCGACGTCGAGCTCGCCGAGCAACTCGGTATCCCGATGGAAGAATACGACAAGATGGCCAATGACGCCAACGCCGTCGGCCTCATCAGCCTCAATAAGAAATGGTACGAGACCGACAGCTACAAGGACGTCCGCGAGATCGACATCCTCGAGGACAAGAAAGGCGAGGATCCCACCCGGAGGCTCCAGCGCAAGGACCTGATGCGCATGGTCACCAAGGGGTTGAGCCGGAACGAACGTCTTATTATCATCCTCTACTATTATGAAGAGTTGACGATGAAGGAGATCGGTGCGACGCTCGACCTGAGCGAATCGCGGGTCTCGCAGATGCACTCATCGATCATCCAGCGCCTCCAGTCGCAGCTCGCCTCGCGACGCCCCGAGTTCGGGACGTGACGAGGGGCCGCCCGTGAGCCCTGCCGACGCGGGCGGCGGCGGGCCCTCCGAGGAATTCCACCCAACGGATCCGTCCCGCGAGTCGGCGGCGAGAATCGCCCTGACCCTCGGGACGGATTCGTGTTTTTGCGAGTGGGTACTGTTTCTTGGACGAACATGGTCTAAAATAGAATATTCACGCGGCGGGGTTTCCGGTCGATCGCCGAAGCCGGCTTGCTGCTCTGATTTCCATCCCATGAAGAGGAGCCCGCGATGAGGGCGACTGCGACCCGGGGGAAGGTCTTGCTGACGGCCTTCGTGGCCGTCATGGCGTCCGGCTTCGGCGCGAGCCAGGCCCGGGCCCAATGGGGAATGGGCGGCGGCTTCGGAGGGTTCGGCTTCGGTTTCGGAGGGGCCGTCGAGCAGCCCGGCACGTTCCTGAATTCCGTCGCACTCTCGCAGATGAATCACGTCCGGGGACCGACGCAGAACAACGTCTACGCCGGCAACCCCAACTCGTACATCAACCACGTCCGGGACAACGGATTCGTCGATCAATACAGCCCATATCGGCGGGAGCCGAGCTATTCGAGTTATAGCCCCTCGTCGTCGTCGGCCCAGGGCCGAAATATGACGCAGACGGCCATGTCCGTGCCTCGCACCAAGCCGCTCGTGCCCCTGGCGAGCTTCTACAACGCGCAGAATCAACTCGTGTGGCCCGGCGGCTCGCCGATGGCCGACCCATTGAAGGAGAAGCGTACACTCTTCGACCAGTCGGCCCAGACCGTGCTGGATGAGGTCAAGAAGAACGGCGTCGCCTCGATCGCGACCGTGACCGACTCCCGCCAGAAACTGCTCGATTACGGCCGACCCGCGTTGAAGTATGTCCGGACCCATGAGACGGCCCGGGTCGCCGATAGCTTCCACGGGTTCCTGCTCATGCTCTACGATTCGCTGGCACAGGCCGCGAATCCACCCACCGCGACCGCCGCGGCCGGGACCTCGACTCCTCCTGCATCCTGAAGTCAACTCGCTCTCATTTCCGCGGCAGTCAAGACCGAAAACGGGGCACCGGACCATCATCTGATCCGGTGCACCTTATTTGTTTCGAAGGAGGGTCAATCTCAGTCGGCCGAATCGGAGCTACGGCTTCGAGGTCGCCCGGGCAACGACCTGGGCGAGGTTCTTACGCGACAGGTCAACGTGGATGACCGTCCCATCGGGGCCGATCAAGACGTTGCTGGGGATCTGGGTGACGCCAAAAGTCTTGGCGTAATCATGCACGCCCGCACCATTGACGAGGTTGGGCCACCGGACATTGTGTTCCATCAAGAAGTGACGGACGTTGTGCAGGACCATTTCGAGCTTGGGATCACCGCTCTGGAGCGTGTCCAGGTTGATGCCGATGATGCGGAATCCCCGGCTGCGGTAAGCATCATAGACGCCATCGAGCCAGGCGATCTCGGCGGCGTTGGGGATACACCAGCTCGCCCAGAAGACGACGAGCACGACGTTCCCCTTGAGATCGGCCAGGTTCACGGACTTGCCATCGAGGTCGGTCCCCTCGATTGTCGGCGCGGCCTTGCCGACCATGCCAAGTTGATGGAGGCGGGCGGCGCAGTATTCCTTCAGGGCCGGATTGCCCGCTTCGGCATTGATGAGCTGGAAGGCCTTGTAGGCGACGTCGAACCGGCCGCCCTGGACGAGACGCTGGTAGTAGGCGCCGAGGATGGCGAGCATCGAAGAGGTGTCGAGGACGGCCGCGGCGGCCTCGGCTTTCTGGTTGGGGGGCGCCTCCGGGCCGATGTGTCTGCGCAGCTCGGCCAGCGACTCGTCATAGGCCCCCCGGTCGGCCGCGGCGATGATCTTGATCGTCTGGGCCAGGAAGTGGACGGTGGGAGACGGGCGAATCGTACCTTTCAAGATCTGCCGAGCCGCCGGCTCCGCCTCGGCGAACAGGTTATTGGCGATCGCCAGGCGGAACAGCATCTCGTAAGTCTCGGCGGCGTCCTGGGGCGATTGGCTCGCGGCCAGTTGACCGAGTCGCTCCAGCCGTTGCTTCTCGATCTGGAGGAGCATGCGATTGTAGTCGTCATTGATCGACTGGAGGGTCTCTCCGGCCGCGGCGGCGTTCGGGACGAATGCCTTTTGTTGGGGCGTCCCCTGTGGATCCGGCAGCCCTTGTCGAGCAATCGCCGCTCCCCAGCATAGAGAGAGCGATCGCGCCCGCAGCCAGACCGATCAGAGCGATCCGAGAGTTAATCATCGTTGCAGGAATCCTGGGGTGTAACGATCCGGACGTAAAACAGGGGCACGAGAATCATGCCGCCTCTTGGATCGCCTCGCATCGCCCGCCATTCTACTGCCGGACGCGAGGCGGGGCAATTCCGGCGGTCTGAGCGGCTTGTTCGCTCGTTTGCGGCCTCCGGCCCTGGTCGCATAATCGGACCGGGTCGGCTTCCTTCACGAACTATAGGTCGTCGCACACGGCTCGCGAGCGGATTCGACGAGCATCGCGGCCTTCTCGGGAGGCTGACTCGGCTGGACCTTCGGCCGTTTCGATTGAGAAATCCGCCACAAGGCCGCGAGGAACAGCGCGGCCACGATGACCCCCAGCACCAGGAAGACGGCCTTGGTGAGGGGCGAAAAGGGCTGGGCGGGCGTCTCGCGCAAGTAGACCGGGAACGGCTTGGTCGGCTTGGCGACATCCACGGGTTGGCCCGGCTCGACGAAGAGCGCAGTGCGAGCGCTGCTTGATTGAGTGCTCCTGCTCCGAGATATTGCGCCGCTGGGAGGGCATGACACCATTTCCCTTCATGGCCGTCCGATCGAACGTCGGCGATCGCGCCTCGATCGTCCCGGGAGTCGAGGCCGGTCTCTCTGATTCCCCGGAATGTCCCCCGAGTGTCCGCACCGCTCCGGGACACTTCATTTTAGCTCGCGGAGTGCCACCGGTCATCGTGGCAGTAGGCACAGATGGTGAAGGAGCATGCCCCGGTTATGTCCGGGCTGCCTACCGCCTACTGCCTGCTGCCTGAAAGAACCAATCCCAGCTACGGGGCAAGTCTTTGAGGTCGTTGCTCCCGGCCAGGCTCTCGTCCCAGGGATAAAGGACCTTGCCGAGGCGGATCGAGGCGAATCCGGCCTTGGAGAACCGATGTTCGATTTCGAAGGGTTGCCAGAATTTCTGATGGAGGCCCTGGAAACGAAAGCGTCCGAAGGCGAAGTCGTAGTAGCGTCGCTCGGCCTGGAGGGCGGCGAGCCGCTCGGCCTCCCTGGGCGACAGGCCGCGCTCCAGCGCCTTGTCCATCAGGAGCATGGTGTGATAAATGATCGCGTCGATCGAGGGAACGATCCCCAGGAACTGGCCGCCGGGCTTGAGACTGGCCCGGATGGCTCCTAAGGTCCGGTCGATCACGCGGACATCCGGCATGACCAGCGAGTTGACCGCGACGGCGACATCGAGCTGGCCGGCCAGGTCGTCGAGATCGTGCATCGGACGCTGGAGGAATGTGACGCGGCTCGCGGTATCGGGTCCGAGCCGCTCGCGGGCGCGGTCCAGCATTCCGGGGGCGAAGTCCAGGGCGATGACGCGCCCGAATCGCTCGACCAGGTAGGGCAGGAGCGGCCCCGCTCCGCAGCCGAGATCCGCCACGGTCTTCCGGCCGGGACCACGAATGGCGTCGAGCGCCGGCAAGAGCGGATTCTCGACGCCCGGAAGGTAAGGGTCGAGGAAGACCTCGTCGTACCGCTCCGCATGCCGGCTCCACTGACGATCCTGATCATGAAGCTCGCACTCGACCGAAGACTTGATCATTGAGGTTGTCATATTCTGATAATCACGGCGATTTCGAGGCCGACGGGACCGGCGTCAGCGCATTGACCTCGATCGCGATGCTCAGCGGCGTACCCATCACGTCGCGATGGTACCATCGCGGATAGCCGAGCTTGGCGTCGGGCAGGAACCGCATCACGACCGTGGTCCCCTTCGGCTCGTCGAACGGCCGATCGGTCTCGAGCAGTGCCAGTTCATTGTCGATCGTCAGGAACAGCCCATCCACGCTGTAGAATTTCGGATCGCCGGGGCGCATCGGGAGCTTGCTGCCGTCGGGCTGGATCGATTCGATCTTCCGGACGTCGCCGTCGCGGACCGTGACGGCATAATGGGCATTGTTCCGCCCCCCGACGCTCCATTCCAGGTCATAATCCCGGAGCTTCGCCTCCGCCCAGAGCCGCTTCGCCTTGGTGACGGCCTCGGGCGTGACGGGCTGCCCGCCGGCGCATCCGGCGGTCGCGACCAGCATCGCCAGGATGCCGAATCTCGCACTCCATCGAGCCGGAGTTCGTCGCACCGGGGCAATCATGGCGGGGTCACCTGTGGGTTTGAGCCGACTCGATCCGGCAAGCCTCTGATCGTGCTTGAGATTACGAGCGAGCGCGACGACATGCGCACTCCCGGAGCCCCGTCCAGGCTCCAGCATGCCAGTTGACCCTCCGGTTGAACAGGCCACAACCCGGTCGTCGCGCCCTGATCAACAATCGGCGGCGTCCCCGGCCAGGATCAGGTCGGTCGTCTCCCGGCGGCCAACCGTGAGTTTCGGGAGGGCGATCAGGTCGAATCCGTTGGCGTTGTCGAAGGCCCAGGTGGCGACCGAGGCCCGGAGCCGGACGCGCATCGGCAAGGCTCGCCAGACGTCGCGAGCCAGGGCCTCGATCGGCTCGGCCGACTGCACGGCGACCCGACGTCTCTGCCCGATCGCCTTGACGATCGGCTCGAACCGCTCGTCGACGGGGCAGGGGGGGCTGTCGACCTTCGGAAACGAGCCCGACGGATGGTCCCGCGGGCGTCGGGCAAGGTCGCATCCAGGTCGTCGAGCGTCCAGTCGCGACGCAACAGATCGCGGAAGGCGAACGGGTCGGCCCCGGCCCTCGCGTAGGTCCATCGCCCGACGAAGAGTGCATGGAATGCCAGGGCACCCGGGCGGCCCTGATCGTCGCAACCTTGGGGATAGACGCCCACGATCATCCACGGCCCTCGAACCGGCCGCATCGCGAAGAAACCGTCGGCCTCGACGGCCCCCGACGGTCGTTCTCCGTAGCGCTGGCAGGATGCCTTCAGCTCGGCGATCCAGCCCGGCCGGCAACCCGGCGAGCGGGCCAGGACACCGTAGCCGCGTCGCCAGAAGGGGAAGCTCCCGTAGACGGCCTGTTCGTACCGGACGTCAACATTCATTGCGGCGCACCAGCCTGGGCATCGCGAAGTCGGAGGCGAAGACGAGCGAGGTCTTTCCTCCCTTGGCCGGCTTGACGGTCCCGGTCAGGAGCCGGATGGCCAGGGGGTCGCCGGGTCGGCTGTTGAGGACGTAAACCTCGGTCTTCGACCAGTCGTAGTCGATCAGACGGATGGTGACGGGGTCGCCCAGTTTCCAGGTGATCGGCCGGGGATAGGTATAATCCCAGATCGGTCGGTACGAGTCCTTGATGACCGAAGACGGGCCATGGACGGCGCCGGCCACTTCGATGACGACGCCGAGGTCCGGGCCGGAGCCGGCCAGGTACTTCCCGACCGACGACTCGACCTCGCCGCGACGCAGTGTGACGCGGTACTGGCCGGGAACCGAGACCTTGTCCCACCACTCGAGGTAATGCCGGGCGTCATCGACGTATCGGCCATCCGGCTGGTCGCGGAGATACTCGCGGAGCCGGCGGGCGACCTCGGCCACATCATCGGGATGGGCGACCAGGTGGTCGTAAGCCTGTCGGTAGGCGGAGACGTCCCACTCGCGGAGGATCCGGTCCTTGGCCTCCATCGCCTCGCTGATGAACCGACCGCCGGAATGATGGGCCTTGACGTACTCCTGGTAGTGCTCGATCCGTGCCGCGAAGTGGGAGGGGAACCGCCGCGAGTAGTCGCGGGCCTTCTCGATGTCGTCCTCGTCCATCCGGCGCAGGTAAACCTCGAGCCGATGCTCGACCTCGGCTCGCGACGGGCTCTCGGCATGCTCGGCGAGGAACTGGCGGGCTCGTTCGACCTGGTCGGCCATCGAGACGTTGGGCATCGACTCGGAGCGGACGAGGTCGTCGAGGAACTGGCGATCGAGGGCGTGGCGCCGGGCATCACGCTCGTCCTTGAGGGTCCGGGCCAGCTTCATCGCCTCGTCGCGTCGGGGCGTGTCCGGGAACTCGCGGAGGAAGGCGTCGATCGCGGAGAGGGCTGTGCCGGGATCCTCGGCGGCGGCCAGGGAGCGTGCATCGGCCTGCACGGCCTTCCATCGCTGGTCGTGCCGTGCCTGTTCCCGGGCCTCCTCGACCTTGCGGATGGCCGGGGCCAGTTGCGGGGCCCGGTCCTTCAACCCGACGAGTGTGTCGGTGAGATCGGCCGTCGCCGTGCCATTGGCGACCTGGATGTCCGCGGCCTTGACCTGCCACTCGGACAGCTTCACGCGAGCCTGCCGGGCCAGGCCGGGCCAGAAGAGCCCCATCGAGGGATGCCACTCCAGCAGGTCGGACCACGTCCGCGCGATCGCCGGCGCGGCGCGGTCTCGCTCGCGCTCGAACGCGGCCGCGCGCCGATAGCCTATCGCATCGTAGGCGGCCATGACCCCGGTCGCGATCATCGCGGACGCGGCGAGCCTCATCAATCGACCCCGCCGGCGCCTTCGCGTCATCGCCTCGAGTCGGGCCCGGAATCCCTCGGAACGATCCGAGCGCGGGTAGCGATGTTCATAGGCCGCGAGGGCCCGCTTGAGACGGGGCAGGTCGTCGGGCGCCTGGTCCCACAGCCGGTCCATCGCCGCGAGGTCGCGGGCCTCGAGCTGTTCGGCCAGCCAAGCGAGCGGCCCTTCCAGGCCCATCGGCCGGAGCTCGGCTGGCGGCCGGTTCCCGATGGCCCCGGGGCCGAAGGCGCTCACCACGAAGATCTCCCCGCCTGGAGCGTGCGCCGACAGGGCGTGTCGCGTCATGCTGTAACGCTCCTCGACCAATCGCTCGACGACCGCCCGGGGAAGTTCGCCCGCGGGGCCCTCCGGACCGGTCGCGGATTCGCTCGCCGACACGCGGTCGAACTTCGTCAAGAGCAACGCGACGGGCCGGCCGGTGCTCGCGTCCTCGGAGCGATCGATGTAACGTTCGAGCAGGTTCTCCACCTCTTGCTGACGCCGCCATCGATCGGCCGCATCGACCGCCCCGTCCGGGTCCAGGCAGAGGAAGACGGCATCGCAATCGGCGAAGAATTCCTGGATCGGCTCTTCCGAGCCGAGCGTCACGTGCTCGCCCTGATAATCCTTGACGATCAGATCGAATCGCGCGGACCCGTGGTAGAGCCGCAGATTCAGCTCGGTCTCGGCCAGCGATCCGGCCGTCGGCTGGCCCGACTCGATCTGCGCGATCTTCTCGGCCAGATACTCGGCCGTCCGCGCGTCGGCCGCCGCCAACCGCAGGCCAGGGACCTGCCCGTTCGACGCCTGCCGGTAGAAGACGGCGAGCAGTGTCGTCTTGCCCACGTTCCGATGGCCGAACAGCGCGACACGCATCGGCCGCTTCAGCCGCGCCTCCAGCTCGTCGAGTCGATTCGTCCGTCGGTTCGTCATTCTCGACCTCGGTCCTGACTGCCTCTTTCGAGAATCCGCCGTTCGTGCCGTACTCAATCCGTCTGCCAGCTCTCGAGGTTCATGCTTCTCCAAGATCGACCGGCCGGTGATCGAGATCGATCCCGGCCCTCACACGCGGGGTGATCCTGCAATCGGCCGTCGCCATACGAATCTCTTGAAAGCCAATCCGAACGGACGGATCACCCACCCGAAGGGTCGGAACATCCATCGGATCGGCAGTCCGACGATCACGAGCAGCGACATCACCGCGGCCAGCCCGGCAAGACCCATGCCGACGTAACGGACCAACGGGAGGTCGAGTCCATGGGAGGCGAGTGCCTCTCCAAGGCTATCTTCCAGTCCGCGCAAGGCGCCTCCTCCGACAGACGAGGCGAGTCGGACGCCGGCCCGGGCGAACTCGCGGACGGCGAACTCCGTCGCCCGGCCGGCATAGTCCACGAACTTCTCCGGGTCGGCCAGGAACGCGGCGAGCACACCGGCGGCGGCGAGCTTCTTCTTGTGCGGGAGGACCTGCTGGGTGAAGAACGACCAGCCGCCGCGTCCCGTCTTGCGCAGGACGCCGAGACTCTCCGAGCCCTCCCTGGCGAGCACCTCGGCGACATCGTCACCGAAGACGCGGACGGCGGTCAGGCCCTCGGGACCGAGCTTCCGGACCATGGTCTCGGCTTCCGCGGGATAGCGCCGGGCCAGGTGCTGCGCCGTCTCGCCGAGTTCGACGACCAGCCGTTTCTCGGCCGGCTCGAGTGCCCCGAAGATGCGGAGCGTCTCCGGGTCTCGCCGGAGCAGTCGGGAAAACCGGCCCTCGAGCAACGCCTCCGCCGGCCGTTCGATTCGTCGGCCGGCCCGCGACAGGTCATCCGACTGTCGGATCAGGTGCTCCAGTCCTTCGTCGGCCGCGTAAGCCGGGAATAGCCGGCCGGCTCGCCGGGCCTCGGCCCGCGCACCGTCATTCCCGAACTCACGCGCCAGTCCTTTCCCGCCCGCCTTGGCCTCGACGATCACCTCGTGCACGACGTCGTCAAGCCATGACAGCTTGCCGGCCCGGACCACGCCCGGCATGCCCAGCAAGGCCACCAGGCTTAAGAACACCAACGCCGACCGACGCGGCACCCGAACGACCACCATCGTCCCGCCCCCTTGTTCCAGGAGATCCTCGCAACCGATCCCCACGCCCTTGCCCTTCATTCGTTATTCGTCGAGCGATCTTCGATGTTGAACGCGCGCCCTCGATACCCGATCGATTCTTGACGTGCCACACACCAGGAATCGATCGATCGTCCCGTCGATCACGAATCCATGCCATGCCGTATCAGACCCTGGCCGGGTGACCACGGTCTCGCGACCGTGGTCACGGCTTCGAAACTCGCAGCTCCGGGTGGTGTTCAGCGAGGTGTGTCCGCTCTGCCTCCATGATTCTACGCTCTCCTGCCGGTCGAGACGACCGAGGCCAAAGAATTCGTCCTTGGCCGAGCGGCATTCCCGGGGGGGCATCCGATGGTTTCGCTAGGCCGGGGCGTGGATCATTCCGCAATGGGGATGCTGGCAATACGGAATGCGCTTTGCATATAATATTCTTGCGAGGATGTGTTCAGTAAGGTCATCGACCGGAGGATTTGGGCACGTGGCCAGAATCGCGTTCCACCGGACAGGAGCACGGGACCTCATGGAGACCCACGACGATTCGTGCCCGGATAGCGACGGGGCGACGCAGAAGGGCCGAATCCTGCTGGTTGACGATCATCCTGATATCGTTCAGACGCTCTCCCGCTTACTCAGAATGTCCGGTTTTGAAGTGGCGGCCGCATCGGACGGCGGCGATGCCCTCAAGATGGCGGCGGAGTTCAAACCGAGGGTGATCCTCCTCGACATCGGGCTCCCTGTCCTGGACGGCTACGAGGTGATTCGGCGGCTCCGGGCCGAGAGCGCCTTCCAGTCGACCCGAATCATCGCCGTGACCGGCTATGGCGGCGAGGACGACCGTGCGCGAACCCGCGATGCCGGATTCGACTGCCATCTTGTGAAGCCGGTCCAGATGGACGTCTTACTCGCGACGCTCTCGCGATTCCTGGCGGAGTCGCCGTGATTGGGGATCGCATCCGGTTCAACGACCGCCGAGGGGCGAATCCCCGGCCATGATCCGTCCGATAGCAAAGCGAAACCGCGACGGTCACGATTCCGGAACACCCATCCATGGCCACTGCTTCGGATGCACCCGCGGATCCGGGACCCGATAATGGCTCGCGCCGTCGCCGTCGACGACGAGCACCGAGATCAGCCCATCCCCCTCGGGAGCGTCCTCGGCGGAGATCCCTTCTTCGAGCGTCGCCGACGACAGGATTCCTGAGAGCTCGGATTCCTCGAGGACAGAGGCAACGCACTCGACGCCCTCGGCCTCGACGAGGACCGCCGGATTCGAGAGCTCGGCGACTTGAGGGTCGGTCCGGAACAACTCCGCGACCTTGGGGGCGATGTCGAAAAGCATCACCGCGTGAATATCTGGCATCGATCGAGGCCCTCACTAAGATTCGAAGGTATAGGAAAGGGCCGACCTCCTCCCCCCCCAATATCGAAGCAGCATCACGGACATGCCCGCACAATATAGATGATCCCGCATGATTTGCACATGCGGGATGAGTCGTCAGCCCGGGTAACACCGTCGATGGAGTTGGGCGCGGGTCTCCGGCCCCGACCGAGTGCCGGACCGGAAGTGTCCCGAGCACCCTCCAGGCTCCGAGTGCAGGCTCGCACAGCCCAAACCGGACCGGGAGACATTCGGTCGCACCGACGGCGGGGTCGCAGACCCGCGATGAATCCAGGGCTCATGCATGCGGAGAGGCGCCGGGGACCAGCCCGCCGATCAACGCGATCTGCAACCTCGGCAGGTTCGAGGAGAGCCTTACCTGCTACGAGAAGGCCCTGAAGATCAAGCCGAACTACTTCGACGCCTACAACAATCTCAGCATCACCTACGCGGAGCTCGGCCGATTCGAGGAGGCCGTCGCCGCGTACACCCGATGCATCCAGCTCCATCCGAATCACATCGACGCCCATCTCAATCGGGCCCTGACCTGGCTCCGCAACGGCAATCTCGCCCAGGGGTGGGCCGAGTACGAGTGGCGGTGGAAGAAACGAAGTATCTCCTCCAAGCCGATGACCCAGCCCTACTGGAACGGGTTCCCGCTGGCGGGCCGCCGGATCCTCCTGATGACCGAGCAGGGTCTCGGCGATACGATCCAGTTCATCCGGTATGCGAAGATCCTCAAGCGTCAAGGGGCGACGGTCATCTTCGAGTGCCCCAAGCACCTGCTCAAGCTGCTCTCGCGCCTGCCGGACATCGACCAGATCGTCCCGCAAGGGGATCCGCTGCCCGATCACGACGTGCATGTCCCGATGCTCACCATCCCCGGGCTGGTGGGGACCTCGCTCGAAACGATCCCGGCCGAAGTCCCCTACGTGCATCCCGATCCCGAGCTCCTCGACCACTGGAAGCGCGAGCTGGCCGGTGGCCGCGAGCTCAAGATCGGGATCAACTGGCAAGGGAACCCGAAATACGCCGGCGACCGCCATCGATCGATCCCGTTGAAGTACTTCGAGCCGCTGGCCAGGGTGCCGGGCGTCAAGCTCTACAGCCTCCAGAAGAACTTCGGATACTCGCAGCTCCAAGAGCTCGACGGACGCTTCCCGGTCGTCGACCTCGGTGTCCGCCTGGACGAGGCGTCGGGCCCGTTCATGGACACCGCCGCGGTCATGAAGAACCTCGACCTGTTCATCACCTCGGACACGGCCGTCGTCCACCTCGCCGGGGCGCTCGGGATTCCGGTCTGGGTGGCCCTGTCGGCGACGCCGGGCTGGCAGTGGCTGACGAAGCGCGAAGATTCGCCGTGGTATCCCACCATGCGGCTGTTCCGCCAGGAGCGGATCATGGTCTGGGAGCCGGTCTTCGAACGGATCGCCCGCGAGCTCGGGGCATTCGTCCGCGAGTCGGCACGTTCCCGCGCGATCCCGATCGGCCTGTCGCCCGACGAGCTGATCGACCGGATCACGGCGGTCGAGGTCGAGACTGGCCGGACCGAGGACGCCGCCCGGCTGCGGGCGATCCGCGCCACCGTGGCCGAACTGACCGCGGCCCGGGACCGCACGGTCGCGCAGACCGAGGAACTCGCCGCACTCTCCGCCGACCTCTGGGCGGCGCACGTGACCCTTCGCCGGGTCGAGGAGGGGCTCCAGGATTGCGAACGCGCCGGCGACTACGGAGCCCGGTTCGTCGACCTCGCCCGCACCGGCCGCGCCGCGGAGGCGCGGCGGACCGAGGCCCGTCACCGAATCGGGTCGCTGCTCGGGACACTCTAGCGGCGCGGCCCACCGTCAAGTCCACGGGACGCAACCCAATGACGACCGGGTTCAACCGTTGGAAAGCGTGCCGGTTCGGCGTCATGCTTTACAACATCAACGATCGCTATGTCGGCCAGTCGCTCGAGCTCTACGGCGAATACAGCTTCGGCGAGTCGGACCTCTTCCGGCAGATCGTCCGGCCCGGCGACGTCGTCGTGGAGGTCGGGGCGAACATCGGGGCGCACACCTTGCAGCTCGCCCAGCTCGCCGGTCCGACGGGAGAAGTCCACGCCTTCGAGCCGCAACGGCTGGTCTTCCAGACCCTCTGCGCGAACATGGCGATGAACAGCATCACCAACGTCCGATGCGACCTGCGCGCCGTCGGCCGAGAGCCGGGGACGATCGTCGTCCCGTTCCTCGATCCGTCCGCGTTCAACAACTTCGGCGGGCTCTCGCTGATCGACCGACGGGACGGAGACCGAGTTGCCGTCACGACGGTGGACTCCCTGGGGTTGGAAACATGCCGGCTGATCAAGGTCGACGTCGAAGGGATGGAGCGTGACGTGATCCTCGGCGCCGCGGAGACCATCCGCCGGACGAAACCCTATCTGTATGTCGAGAACGACCGGGAGTCGAAGTCGGAGGACTTGATCCGGACCATCGCGTCGCTCGACTACGACCTCTACCGGCACAAGCCGAAGCTCTACAACCCCACGAATTTTCTCGGGAATCCGGAGAACATCTTCGGCGATATCATCTCGGCGAATCTGCTCTGCGTATCCCGAAAATCGGGCATCGTGATCGAGGGATCGACTCAAGTTAAGCTACACGGAGCGGGCGAGCTGGCGTCGAATGGAAGGTAAGTGGTTCCGCTCCTTGAGCTCGACGCCCCTTCTAGAGCGCTTCACGATTGGTTGGCATACAGTCGAGGTCCTCGCCGGAAGACCCCCCCCTGGCCCCCCCTTCGTAAGGGGGGGAAAAAGAGGCGGACGGGCTCGTTTCCTTTCCCCCCCTTACGAAGGGGGGGCCAGGGGGGGTGTATTCGCATCAGCCGAGGCGCGTGCGCAACTCAATCGTGAAGCGATCTAGGGTGCCTCGCGAATGGGTTGCAAACGCGTGTTGGGCGCGGGTCTCCTGACCCCGCCCGAGTGCCTGACCGAAGGTCTCCCTCCTTCGGAGTGGGCTCGCGATCATAAAGCTCTTGTAGGGTGCTCTTTGAGCACCGATCCGGGGTAGTTTGCCGAATTTGCTTCTCACAGAGCACCCTACGAGACGGTGAAACCCAACAGGCCCTTCGGTAACAAGGCATTGGGTGGGTTTCACCCACCCGACTCGATGAGCCTCATGACAGATTGTGCCAGCTCGTAATATCCCTGCCGGTGCATGTGGAATCCATCATCCCAGAGCCATTCGATGCTGGATGCCGAGTTGACGTCGAGATAGGTCAGATTATCGATCCTCTCGCATTGATCCCGGATGAGCTCATTGTAGAGCCCCCGCAGAAAGAGCTCGTTTGGATTGTTCTCGAGTTTGCTGACGTTCTCCAGCAAAACGATAATCCTGGCCCCGGGCTTCGCCATGCCGGCCAGACGCTCCAGAGACAGCCGAACCAAATCCTGTCTCTGGTCATGAGATAATTCCAGAAAATTGAAATTGCGCACGAACCAAAGCGCCTGCTCCGAGGCGAGGATGGCCTTCACGGCGTCCTCGTCGAGCCATCGCGCCCGCGGAAATAATTGATTTCCATCATCCGAAAGAATGACACGACGACCGCGTCGGCACCGCGAACCGCCGACTGCAACTCGATCATTTCGTCGGCATTGAAAGCGGGGATCATCGGCCTGATGTCGCTCTGCCTGACGCGATCGGGATCGTCTAGAATGAAGAAGGGGTCATCCAGGCGCTTGATGAGGCCCCGCACATCCCGGTTGGTGAACTCCACGGAGGCCATCGAGCAATAGCTCGACAGTTGCAGCATGTCGCAGCCGCCGATCAGGACGAGCCTGGACTCCTTCAGTCGATTGACGGTGTCTCCCCGAGACCCGGTCCTGATCCAGTCGATCGACGGATAATTCATGATCGGATTGGCGACGGGGCCAGCTACTTTGATGCTCGGGCGATTCAAAAAGTCATACAAATACTGCTCGACCCCCATATTCATGATCCTGCAGGAGAAGACGAAGTGCACCAGCCTGTACTCCCTGAGCGTCGCCAGGGTCATGAAGAAGCCGACGATGCCGTGATCGGCATATTTGTCCCATAGCCTGACGATCCCGGCATTGAATCCGAACGCCTTCAGATCGGCCAGGAGAGTTTGCTTGTCTTGCTCCGATCGAAGGCGGATCTTGGTATAGTTGAGTTGGTTCGAGCGGTTCACGAGCTCGATGACTCGATCGATATGCGGCTCGACCGAATGATCTATTTCCATCCTGATCTCGCTCTGGCGCAAGAAGTCCACATTGCTCAGCCCGGACGTTCGCAACTTATCATGTCGAACGGCGAGCGATTTATACTGCGCCAGCCTGGTCAGCTCCGGGTCCGCTGAACCTCGCAGATGTTCACATTCCAATTGGTCAGCGAGCTGACGAGGACTCTCCAGACACACCAGACCGGGGCAGTTGAAGGCAGCCTCAGCCAATTCCGATGGATTGTCATCGATAAAGACAACATTCGCCGGCCGTAGCTTCAGCGCTTCGATGAGCACGGCGATCGAGATGCCCTTAGGCTGAAAACTGATGCCGGGAAGGACGAAATAGTCCCATACTCCCAAGTTCTGGAATTCGTTGACAACAGATTCACGGTCGTTTTTCGAGCAGATCGATGAAACGATTCCCCTCACCGCGAGACGTTTCACCAGTTCGATGTTCTCAGTGACAGGCGTGACAGCTTCCTCGGACAATACCCCTTTCCAGAAGGTATCATCGAGATCCCAGACGACCAGTTTGACCGCGTCTCTGAGCACGCGATCGGCAGAGCGTTCTTCGTACATAGAGTTAGGCAACACCTTCCACCCAGATGGGACCGCGAGGGGTACAATCCCAATCCCAAGGGATCATTGACTACCTTCGCGATCACCAGGCGAGTCATCACGTCGGTCTCCGCGATCAAGATTCAAACCCGGGAATCTAGAGTCTATTTGGTGTCCCCACCGGCCTCGGAGATTTGGCGCTATTATTAGGGTCGTGACGTCTACATCGGTCAGCTTACAAATCTGGTGTGCCCAGCAATCAATGTCAATCTTCCAAGATGGCTTCCTCACTTAGATTCGCCAGTCAGTGGCTATAATATAGGCTGACGGTGCAATTAATCGGGGATCTGTAGTCTCCGAGATCCCATCGATCAATTTATCGGCGAGGGACTCTCGAATTTCCGCGGACATTTCTACGCACAAGTCCAAGATCGGTGGTGCATCAGTAAGATTTCCTTGCAAGGGTGTATTCCCCAGCGCACGGTAAGGATACGTCAAAGGATCAGTGACTTCCACGAATGTACCATCCGGTCTTCGAACTGAAGACTTCCACACATAGGGCATACTTCTAAGTTCTCCATCCAAACATATAAATCCTGATGACGTGATAAAATCTCGCACATTCTGATCCAAGTATGATGTCCGGCCCCTTAACAGTTTCAACATCGGAGGAGGGCATTCGAGCAACTCTGGGAGCGTGGGATAGGGCCCGACGAAAGGGAGCCGGGAAAGCTTTCGCGTCAGACCATGAAGTAGCATTGGTTGCTCCCTGACCCTACTCAAAGCGCTGCTCCATGAAATGGATTCTTCCGGCAGACTTCCCCATATAATATCCGCTTCTAATGCGAGACCTGGCGCGGTGACATCGTCAGGTTGCACCATGTTGAGCGCGAAGAGGTGACGCAAGCTGAACTGCCATGCAAGCAGCCATTTGTGCGAGAGGTCGCCATGAGGGGCTGGCCAAGTCCTGGCTAATTCGACCAATTCTCGCGGGTTCCAAGCTGCAAGAGCTTGAACTCTAAATTTGAGGAATTCCCAGAAATATGTGTCCTCCGAGATCTTCTCCAGAGAAAGCGCATCGCGCGTTCTTTCGAGAGATGCGGGTACGCCCACCGCAGTCGCAAGCAATTCCCAACTTCCATCGTGACGTTCACCAAGTTTGCTTCGTAGCTCATTGATTCCCATGGTCTTTAGTACTCCACGTATGCTCGGATGTTGAAGGAGTCTCCCTCAAAGACGACCTCCATGCGCACGACATGTCCCCCGAGGCTCTCGGCAATCCCCGTCAGAGTTTGCCCCAAAAGAGTATTTTGAACTGGGACGTTATCTGCAAGCTGAAGAATAGTGGTTTGGTTAACGACATTTTGCATTTCAATGATTGGCGGTTTATCCGTACCAATCATGTTGAGTGCATTTGCTGTCCCAGGACCGGCAGAGCGCGGTGGTAACGGAGGTCGTGCAGTTCTGGTTTCGACCATAGTGATCGAAACCTCTCCAGCTTCGCTCACTTTGAAAGCGGCGCCGCCACCACCTTTTTCACCTTGGAAATAGGCGATGTAATTGGAACCATTTCCAACGACTGTCATGTCTGGAAATTGAGGGGCAGGCTTTGGCGGGAGAGGCTGAGGGGTAGGTTTTGACGGGATCATTTTCACAGCTGGGGCGGCAAGAAGGGCTCCAGCAAAGCCCTGAGCTGCTCCAATAGCCCCACCAGTGGCCATACCGACAGGAATGTTTTGGCCATTGGCAGCAGCGTTTGCACCACCTTGGACAGCACCTCCGGCTGCCCCCCCCATGGTCCCACTGGCAAGGACCCGACCCAGGGTGGCGGCTGCTGGATTGCCAAGTGTACCCAAACCCACAGCACCCCCTACCATGCCACCGGCGGTACTATTCGCAACTTGGACGCCATCAATATTCGAAAATCCTTTATCAATGCCCTGTTGCACAACACTTCCCGCTGCACCGGACACACCACCGGCTACAGAGCCAACAATCAGCGCTCCGGCGAGACCGGCGGCAGCTGGGTCTCCGGTGAAAGCACCGACTCCAATCCCGAAGATCGCCCCACTCGTCGCGGCTCCCGCGAATCCGCCTTTCGAGAACTCTCCACCCGACAATAACGTGGTACCCGCATAGACGGCCACTCCGATTCCTGCTCCAAGTGCAGCGAAGCCCAATCCCCAGATCTCACCAGAAGGATCCGTCGTCTGTGTAGGCCGATTGCCAACATACGTATATGTGTTCGTTACTCCGGAGTCAAATCCCATCGGATCCTGCGAGGTCCAAGTTCCAGTTCCGGGGTCGTAGTCTCGCGCATGATCGTAATAGATGCCGACCACCGAGATGAACTGCATCCCCGCGTACTGGAACTGATCCCCCTCGGCCGGGTTCGTTTGCGAGACGACGTTGCCGTAGGCGTCGTAATCGATATGATCGAGGATCGTGCCGGAGTTGTCAACGATGTCGCGGACCGATCCGAGGCGGTCGGTCAGGTACCAGCCGACGGTTCCGTCCGCCGACTCGCGGGCGAGGGGCGCGGCGGTGTCCTGGCCGTTGAGGTAGCGGGTCGTCAGGTTGTTGTTGCCGTCGAACGCAGCCCAGATCTGGGTGCCATTGAACGCATAGCGCTCTACCGATGGCGTGGTGGTAGCGGCCGACCAGATGCTTTGCTCGATCTGGTTGCCGAAGACGTCGTAATCGAACGTTTCCTTGTAAATCTGGTGCTGGGCGGCGTTGAACTCGGTCGCACTCGTGAGGCGGTTGGCGTCGTCGTAGGTGTAGTTCCAGGTGATGCCGGTGGATGGGTCGGTCTCGCTGATCCGGTTGCCGTCGGCGTCGTACGTGTAATTCCAGGTGCCGTCGGAGAGGACCTGGTTGTCGGGGCCGATCTTGTAGCCGGGGCTGGTCCGGTTGCCGTTGGCGTCGTAGGAGTACGTGGTGGAACCGGCGGCGATGAGCTGGCCTGAGGCATCGTAGGCGTAGTTCGTGGTGCTGCTGGCGGGCGTGGGTTCGCTGTCGATGTAGAGCGCGAGGGCCACGTTGGTCATGTTGTCCGCGGGGGCGGTGGATACGACGCCGGGGGAGGAGTCGTCGGTCTCGGAGGTCACCTGGCCGTCGGAGTTGTAGGTGTAGGCGAAGCTGTCGATCAGGTCGCCGTCGGCGTCGAGCTCGACGATGTTCGTGGGATTTCCCGATGCGTCGTAAGTGTTGTTCGTGTAGCCGACGATCCCGCCGTTCGACGTGCGGATCTCGTCGGCGACCTGGCCGTCGTCGGTATAGTCGATGTTGACGCCGATCGTCGCGCTGCCGGGTGCGGAGAGCTGGGTCGAGACGAGCTGGCCCTCGGCGTTGTAGGTCGAGACGGTCACGCCGCCGGTCGAGTCGGTGACGGTCGTGTCGCCGGTGGTGTCGTAGCTGAAATCGAGCCAGTCGCCGTAGGGCTCGGTCTCGCGGACGAGCCGCCCCTGGGAGTCGTACGAGAACGTGTACTCGCCGGCGTCGTTGGATGCGGTCGCCAGCAGGCCCTGGGAGTTGTAGGTGAACTGGAGCACGTCGACGAGGTTGCCCTCCGCGTCGTGCCAATCTTCCGTAATGAGTCGGTTGTCGGAGTCGGAGGAAAAAGTGATCAGCCGGCCATCGGCGTCTGTATAAGAGGCCAGGTTGCCGCGTGCATCGTAGGTGTAGCTCGAGACGTGACCGAGGGGATCGGTCATGCGGACGAGTTCGCCCTTCGTGATTGTGGCGACCCGAGGGTCAGTCCGGAATCACTCGGCGATCCTGGGGGCGATGTCGAAAAGCTTCACCGCCTGGATATCTCGCGTGGATCGGGGCCCCAGGCAGAAACCCACGTGTGCGAGAAAGGGGGATCCGATATCGAAACGATTGCCCCGAGGAGCGAGGTAGGGCGGGCTCTGAAGGTGTCGCGTGAAGGTGTCACGGGTTCTTGCTGCTCAGCGTGAAGTCGAAGACTTGTGGGCTATCGGACTTGACGTCGGCGACGAGCTTGGACGTCACACCCGTGTACCATTTCGGGATCGTCTCGGGTCCGGAAGGTGGAGGAGTCCCTCCCGGGTCGGCACCGGGCTTGAGCTTGAACACGGGGCGGCTGGATACCGTGACCCGGTACTTTCCCGGGATCGGTCCGCTGGCCCGATCGATCGCGAATTTGCCGTCCGTGATCTCGCCGACGACCATGATCCCCGAGCTGGAGGCGTCCGGCTGGAACTGGAGCTTACCTTCGGGCACTGGCTTCCCGTCCAGCGTGATGGTGCCCTGGACCGAGACCCTCGGCAGGGGCTCGACTCCCGAGGAGTCGGAGAAACACCCACCGGCCGCCAGTGCAAGGAGCGGGGCCGCGAGGCGGAATCTGCCCATTTGGAGCGGTTTCATATCGAATGGTCCGAGGGGAATCGGAAAGAATGAGCCGGCACGACCGGATGGTCGAGCCCGTTCAACGTGACTCCCCGGGCGTCCTGTTGGTGGGAGTGCCCGGGGAGTTGACCGATGACCCGCAGGGTCGTGCGAGGTCAGCAGATGGCGATCAGTAGGAGTCCGAACTGACGACCTCGCCGCCCTTCGTGGTGCTGATTGCCATGTAGGTGAGCGGGTTGATCGTGTTCTTGATGAACTTGACGCTACCGTCGCAGAACCCGACCGTGACACCGCCGGGGTGGAAACCGCGGGCCGCGAGATACACCAACGAGACGCCGCTCGGACTCGTGATCCCGCCGTTGCACGGGACGATCTGGGGTGCCCCGCAACCGCCGTTGCCCATGGTGTCCTGGAGCGGGCTGTTCGGGGTGAGCAGGGCGGTGAACGATGCGGATGGCCCCCACCACGTGTAGCCGCGGAGGTCGGTACCCGGCATGACGATCTTGAGCTCCGAGGCCATCATGGTGTTGCTCAGGCCGTCGGTGACCGCCGAGATCTTCGTCACCGTCAGAGAAGCAAAGCTGACTGCGTAGCCGGTGTCGTCGATCGCGGGCGAGCCGATGTCGGTGAACGGTGCCCCGGCGAAAGTATAGAGCACGTTCGAGTTCTGGGGGCTCGGCACGGGGTTGTTCACGTTCTGCGCCTGGTTGACGTTGCCGTAGTTGACCACGTAATTGTGCATCTTCAGGCCGTTGCCGTAGTTGGCGAAGGCGTTGGGATCGCTCGGGCAGCCGTAGGCGGCGACCGACGAATTGCTCACCGTGGTGTTGGCCGGGCCGTGGTAGCGAAGGTAACCGTCGGCGGCCCCGCCGCTCGGCACGTTGCTGCCGTACGAATTCCAGGCGTTGTACAGCGGCGCCTGCTCGACGTACGGCAGGACGAACACGTGCCACGTCCCCCAGCAGCAGCCCTTCTCGCCGGGCGGGAAGCACCCGTTGGAGCTCTCGTAGTTGTGCATGGCCAGGCCGATCTGCTTCAGATTGTTGGTGCACTGGGCGCGACGCGCGGCCTCGCGCGCGGCCTGCACGGCGGGCAATAACAGGGCGATCAGCACCGCGATGATGGCGATGACGACCAGGAGCTCGATCAGGGTGAAACCGCGATTCGGATTCTGTCGCTTCATGAAACTCACCTCGGATGACGGATGGAAACGGACGATCGTGACGAGTCTAACTGCGTGGAGAGAGGACATGACCGGCCCAACATCGGCCGGCCTGGATGTCGCCGTGCACCGCCTCTTCGACGGGGCAGCAGGCAAGGAGAGTCACGGATCACGTCCCTGTGAGTAGGAGTTTGGACGGGCTGGCGAATTCGGCCTTCATCGGCTTGAACGGTGCTCGGAGGATCGGACTTGAAGTCACCCTGATCGTTCAACCTGTAGATTCGATCCGCGGACCGGCCGCGATCGTCGCAGGCTCGAACACCGAACCATCGGTCTCGCCGCGAGAAAACCCGGGACGCTCGCCGGATCATCATCTGCGCTCGTGATCTTACGAAAGTCGTCGTGGACCCCGGTCTGATCGGGGGAATCGAAGTAGGTCGTCTAGGTTGAAAGACTCCTCCCAGTTGGTCAGCAGGGTGCGATTCAGGAATCGTGTCGGGCCGCCCGGTCCACGGATCAACTCGCCCGCCGCCCGGCCCTGCCGGTTGGACCTTCGCTCGAACGCGAGCCGCGAGTCAATGCAAGGCGCTTTACGAATCAATCCAGATAGCGATGCCGATTCGAAACGGTTGGCGACCGGGCAGGGCCTGGCCTCCGACCTTCTCGCTGGAAGGTTGTTAAGTCCTGTTTGATTTCGTGCGGAGAGGGAGAGGATACGTACAGTCGATGCCTGATCGATGCTCAATGACCTTCACATTTATGCTTTGCTCAGGGCCAAATTGCAAGTTATTTTTCCGGGCGCGGCAAACTTTTAGCAGGATTTTGTCTAACCTATTGGTTCTCATCACATTCGATCGACCGACCCAGGCCCACCTCCACCCGCCGGTGCGAGGAATCTCCCGGTCTTGCGGACCGGGTCGTCGAGGCACGCGCCCGGCCCTCGGGGCCCGGCCGAATCTTGCCACCTGGCCGATTGCGATCAGAACTGGAAGTAGATGTATTGCTGCCCGGCGAAATTGCCCCCGAGCACGATCGCATAGAAGCAAGCCGTGTAGAAAACGCTTCGAACATACCAGGGCGTGCGGGCGATCAGGTCGAGGTCATCGGCGAGGTACTGGAAGACCTCCACCAGCAACAGCGGGATGATCGTCACCAGCGCGGGCAGGAGGTAAGTCGCCGCCGGGACCGCGGGCCGATGGGCGATCGCCGAGAGCATGCCCATCGCCTGCTCGAATGAGCTCGCGCGGAAGATCAACCAGCCGAGACACACCAGGTGGAACGTGGCGATGATCCGCAACCCCGTCCAGCATCGACGTTCGATGGGGTCGCTGGGCTCGATCCGCCCCAGCCACGGCTCGGCGACCCGGTGCACGACCAGGAGCAGCCCCTGGTAGACGCCCCAGATGACGAACGTCCATGCCGCCCCGTGCCAAAGCCCACCGAGGACCATCGTCAACATGAGGTTGCGATAGGTCCGGAGGGTGCCACCCCGGTTGCCGCCCAGCGAGATATAGACATAATCCCGGAGCCATCTCGAGAGGCTGATGTGCCAACGGTTCCAGAAGTCCTTGGGACTGGTCGCGAAATAAGGGAGGTTGAAGTTCAGGGTCAGCTCGAATCCCAGGCATTTCGAGACCCCGCGCGCGATGTCGGTATAACCCGAGAAGTCGCCGTAGATCTGGAAGGCGAACGCATAGATCGCCAGCAGGGCCAGGCCGCCATCGAGGGTCTGCCATCGCCCGAAGAGATCCCTGACGATCACCTCCAGGTTGTCGGCGACGACGACCTTCTTGAGGAATCCCCAGAAGATCAGGTAGGCGCCGCCGTAGAACTGCTGGAGGTCGAACCGGCGGGGCGAGGCGACCTGCGGGAGCAGCGTCGTGGGCCGCATGATCGGGCCGGCGACCAGGTGGGGGAAGAACGAGACGAACGTCGCGAACTGGACCAGGTTCCGCGTCGGCGCGATGTCGCGGCGGTAGACATCGATGACGTAGCTCATCGATTGGAACGTGTAGAACGAGATCCCGATCGGCAGCGCGACCCTGAGGTGCCACATCGGGACCGAGAACCCCGCCCCGGCCAGGGCGGCGTGGAGGCTATCGGCGAAGAAGTTGTAATACTTGAAGTATCCGAGCATGCCCAGGTTCAAGGCCATGCTCAGCGCGACCACCGCGCGGCGACGTCCCGGGTCCTCCACGCGAGCGACCCAGAGGCCGCATGCATAATCCATCACGGTCGATAGGATCAGCAGCGAGAGGAATCGGGCGTCCCATCTCGAGTAGAAATAATACGCCGAGGCCAGCAGGAGGACGTTCTGCACCCGAGGCCATCGGGCCAGGAGCCAGTACGTGGGCAAGAGCGTCGCGAAGAAGAGAGCGAACGCATAGGAATTGAACAGCACCGCACGTCCCCTTCGCTGGATCGGGCACCCGAGATCGAGCCCGCATCGCGCGGCCTTGCCCATCCGTGGACCGCGGCAAGGAAATCATGCCGAACCGGCGCATCCTGTCAATGTCAATGGAAACCGAGAGAGGGCGAGCCGCGTTTTCCCCGGTCCTCCCGGTCATCATCCTCGGCGGCGTCGCCCTGATGACCCCGCTGTTACGCCATGCCTATCAACGCGGCGAAGCCGCAATCAAACAGGAGGTGGTCACGCGCGGATCGGATACGGATCAGATTGGACCTCGGACGACACGGATCAAAAAACCATCGGGAAGTCGCCGCTCACACCTCTACGGTCCGCGCCTGTTCCCGGTCCATTCTTCTTCGCCACCGGGAAGTTCCGCAACCGGCAACGGCGGGCAACGACAGCGTCCTTCCGTCAGAATGAGGTTTCTCGCGGCCCCAATCCGGGGCAGACCACCAATTCGACTGGACTGGGTTTTGGAGAGCAGGGGCCTCTAATCAAGGTAACTCCAGCTCCGAGTTTCGAAGCGGTAGATTTTCCGGCAGTGCGGTGGAAGAATGTGCCAAAAGAGCATGGCATCTCCAGATGTGCGGGACACATAAATGAACTTGCTCCACGGACCGAGGCAATACTTGACGACGGGAACGGAATTCGTATATTTCGGCACGAGTTCATCAAGATTCTCGGGAAAACGACCGTTGGCGGCGTGATATTCCTCGCAAGCCGCCACGATCCGCTGACCATTAGCCTCGGCGACCCGGAGTTGAAAGGCGTCGTTGACCCTGACAAGCCACAACGTCAAGACTGGAATTAAAATCCTCGCCAGGGCGAGCCCCCAACCGGGACGGTGGATCGCGCTCTTCAGGAGACTGACGAGAATCCAAATCGGACAGAAGAGCGACGATACGAGGAACGATCCGGAGAGCACCACGTCAAAGGTCAACAAGATGGCTGCAGCGCCGATACTCCCTCTAACGCTGCGATAGAACCATTTCAGGTCGGCGATCTGCACGGCTGTCCCCCTCCCGCATCCGCCCGATCCAGTCGCGTGAAATATCTTCCGACCGCCGCATTCCGATTCTCTCAACGGGCTTTACGTCAACACCGACGGGTTTTGTCGGGAACTCTAATCCATTTCTGGGGAGAGGCGGTCCTACCGAGTGCTGGCACGCATGGTTGATGTGGCGCATTTCGCAGTGATCTATTATATATGGATAACGGTTAGGCGGCGATCCCGGCTAGGTGATGAGGATGAAGGCGCGGCACGATTCGGCCGGCCGCCCGCTACTGCTCAAGGATGCACTTTCTCCCCCCGTGCGAGCATGGCGACGAGCTCCGCGATTCGCTTCTGGCGCGTTTCGACCTTCTTCGCCGTCTGCACCCGCCAAAGCACCGCATACCGGTTCCTCGCCTCCAGCGTCAGGAAGAAGGCCGCCGCCCGTGGATTCTCCGCGAGCGCCGCCTGGAGGTCGTCCGGCACCGTCGCACGGCTCGGCGGGTCGTAGGCCGCGTCCCAGCGGCCATCCTGTTTCGCGCGCTCGACCTCCGCGAGCCCTGCCGGCTGCATCGCGCCCGCGTCGATCAGCGTCAGCGCCTTCTCACGGTTGATCTTGGACCACAGGCTTTTCGCGCCCCGCGGCGTGAACTTCTGGAGCCACGAAGCCTCGTCGCCACGCTGCTTCTGGCCATCGATCCAGCCCCACGCCAGCGCCACGTCGATCGCCTCGGCGTACGTGATCGACGCCGTGCCCGACGCCTTCTTGGCGAGCCTGAGCCAGATGCCGCGTGAGGAGGCATGAGCGTCGGCGAGCCAGTCGGAGAAGGCGCGTGGGGTGGCGAACGAGAAAATCGGCAGATCTGCTGCGGGCGCAACTTTCTTCTTCATATTCGTCTTCGTGGGTTTCAAGCGATCATGTCTAACGTCGAGCAATTGCAAGTTCGCTCAATCGGCCTCTCTCCATCCTATCTACAAGCCATCCCCTGATGCCGACATTCGTCACCATATCGCCTACCTTCGGCTACAGCAGGTGCAGGCTGTCGCGGTGGATGAAATAACAGGGTGGATCAATTGAAGCTGCCGCATTGAGGATTTCTTCGTCCTCTTCAAGGTCTAACCTTCCCCTCTCATAATGAAATGCTACAAGCTGCATGCCAAAATGCCTGGCCATCCATGCAGCGGCAAGTCTGTCGGTATAGAAATACCGACAAGGAGGGCTCGCGCCCAGATGGGATTCAGACATAACCGCATCACTAATTTGAGAATAATGCGGAACGTGGCGCAAGCATCGTTGGATGCAAGTGCTGCGCTCTCTTGATTTCGAAAGTTCAGAGCCAGCCGCTAAGCCGATAAGATCTGGAAATGACGGCTGGCAGAGCGAGGAAGCAGAGTTTCACCGCCACCCGGCTGTTAAACTGCGCAAGATTCGCGTGTGCTGAAAAAGCGAATCGATTTTATCGTGCGCCGCAAAATCCTTCTATTAAAGGACTTGCGACACACGTACTCGCTGAGGGCTGGATGTGTGATAGCGGCGTTTTGCTGCCAGCGGAAATGGGTTACGTGCTAAGGACTTAGGTGCGATTTTGGGCGGGTTTCACTGCCGATTTATTGATTCCTTATGCCCTGGATATCGCCGTAACTTGTTTCAGCGAAAGGATTCAAAAATGGGCGATAGAGGACTCGAACCTCTGACCTCCTGCGTGTCGAGCAGGCGCTCTAGCCAACTGAGCTAATCGCCCGAGGGATTTCGTCTGATTAGTTATAGGGTAACAACTCCCTGATGGTCAAGATGGTCGCGGCTCGAGACCGCGTCCGCCTCGATTGGGAGGTTATGCAAAGGCCCTGGACCGGCCGACTTGCGATCCTCAGACATCCAGGATCTCGGTGGCTTTCCGGTCGGCGGTGTCGTTGACTTTGGACTCGTATTGCTTGGTCAGGGAGTTGATCTCTTCCTTGCAGGTCGCCAGGTCGTCCTCGGTGAGGATCTTGTCGGCCTGCTCGGTATCCGCCTGCTTGTTGGCGTCGCGACGGATGTTGCGGATGGAGATCCGGGCCTCTTCGGCGAGCTCCTTGACGCGGTTGACGAGCTTCTTGCGCTGCTCGACCGAGAGCGGCGGCACGTTGAGCCGCACCACCTTGCCGTCGGAGTTCGGGCTCAGGCCCAGGTCACTGGTCTGGATCGCCTTGACGATGTCGCCGATCACCGTGGGGTCGAACGGGCGGATCAGGATCTGTTGCGGCTCGGGCGTGCTCAGGTTCGCCATCTGCTTCAGCGGCGTCGGCGAGCCGTAGTACTCGACCCGGATCGATTCCACCAGGCCGACATTCGCACGGCCCGTCCGGATGCCCCGCAACTGGTCGCCCAGCAGCGCCAGGCTCTTCTCCATTCGCTCTTCGGCTTCGAGCGCGATCTCTTCGATACTCATGGGATTCTCTCTCTCGCTGGCGGACACCGTGAATCCGATCGATGTCGTCTGGCCTCACGTTTCATGATAGCACGGCGGCCGTCGATCGCGATGCGCCTCGACCTCGGCGCCGCGGGGGATTTGCGACCTCGCGACCGTCAGGGGGCGGGCCTGGGTCGGCCGGTCGCGGCCACCCATGTGCCGATCGACTCGCCCGCGATCGCCCGCTCGATGTTCCCCTCCCGCTTGAAGTTGAACACCAGGATCGGCAGACCGTTCTCCATGCACATCCCGATGGCCGTCATGTCCATCACCTTGAGCTGGTCCCGCAGGACTTGATCGTAGGTGAGGTGCTCGTAGAGCACGGCATGCGGGTTCTTCTCCGGGTCGGCCGAGTAGACCCCGTCGACCCGCGTGGCCTTGAGCAAGATCTCGACGCCCAGCTCCTTGCCGCGAAGGGCCGCCGCGGTGTCCGTCGTGACGAACGGACTCCCCGTGCCGGTCGCCAGGATCACGACGCGGCCCTTGTCGAGGTGGGATAACGCCCGGCGGCGGATGAACGGTTCGGCGATCTCGTCCATGCGGATCGTCGTCAGGAGCCGGGTCTCGCAACCCTCCTTCTCCAGGGCGTCCTGGAGCGCCAGGCCGTTGATGACCGTCGCCGTCATCCCCATGTAGTGCGCCGTGGCTTCCTTGATCACATCGGAGCCGCGGCTCAGTTGGGCACCGCGGAGGATGTTGCCGCCCCCGACCACGATCGAGAGTTGGACGCCCCGCGCCGCCACGCGCGCCGTCTGGCGTGCGATCCGGCTGACTTCCTCCAGGCTGATACCCCCTTCGCCCGGCCGGCAGAAGCCCTCTCCGGAAAGCTTCAGCAGTACGCGGCGGAAGACCGGCGCCCAGGCCGTGACGGTGGAGTCCATGAATTCAGGTCCTCGGGTGTCGCGGGATTCCATTTCCAACTGCGTTTCTCGAGGCGATTCCACCAGCCTTGGCGAAACCCGGCCTCGCGACGGCAACCCGGCCCGGCCTTGCCGTTCGGAGGGGCTTCTCGGGCACCCGGAAGGCGTCGCCCGCGACCGGACCCGAGGTCGCCCTCGCGTCGGCAGCGGGCGGGAGCCCGTCGTTGCATGCCGGCTGCTCGGATTCTGATGGATCGCCGACCACGGTTCAAGCGATCCTCACTGGACGCCGCCGACGATGAAGCGGGCGAAGCGGGCCACGGAGATGTTCTCGCCGGTGCGCGAGTTCACAGCCAGGATGACCTCGCGGACCGTCTTGGAGTCGTCCTTGACGAACATCTGGTCCATGAGCACCGACTCGCCATACCAGGCGTTGAGTTTCCCTTCCGTGATCTTCTCCTGGATCTGGGGGGGCTTGTCGGCCACCTGAGTCATGAAGATCCGCTTCTGCTCGGCGACGACCTCCTCGGGCACTTCCTCGCGGCGCACGTAGAGCGGGTTGACCGCCATGATGTGCAGGGCCAGATCCTTGGCCAGTTGCTTGAACTCATCGTTGCGGGCGACGAAGTCGGTCTCGCAGTTGAGCTCGATCATCACTCCCGACTTGGCGTCGTGGTGGATGTAGACCTCGATGCGACCGGCCGAGGCGGCGCGTCCGGCGCGGAGCTCGGCCTTCTTGAGGCCGCGCTCCTTGGCCAAGGTGTCGGCCTTGGCGAGGTCCCCGTCGGCCTCTTTCAGGAGCGCCTTGCACTCCATCAAGCCCAGCCCGGTCTTCTTGCGGAACTCGTTGACAGCCTGAGCTGTAATCTCGGCCATCGGCATGACTCCTCGTTCTCGAGCGTACGCGATGCGAAGTCGGGCGATCGTTCCAAACGCTGACGATCGCCAATCGAAATCGCCCTATCGGGATGGATGACTGGACACTACGTCAATGGATCAAGGTTCGATCAGTCCGCGAGGCCGGTCGAGCCGCGATAACCCCGCCGCCTCGCGACGATGATGGATCCGGGCCGCGATGCACGGCGCGCGGCCCGGCTCGATCGCGATCGACGGTGTAGCGCCCCGACCGGGCGGGCGCGGGTGCTTACTGGCTCTCGGCGGCGGGCTCGGGCTCGACGGCCGCGGGTGCGGCCGGCTCGACGGCCGCGGCCGGCTCGACGGCTGCGGGTGCGGCGGGCTCGGGCTCGACGGCTGCGGGGACGACCGGCTCGACCGGCGGCGCGGCGGCGGCCGGCGGCGGCGGTGCGGCGGCGACCGGTGCGGGTGCCGCTTGAGGCTCCGACTCGCGTGCTTTCATCGGCCCGCGGAGTGCGTCGCCGCGGCCCTGGGCGGGCCCGGAGCCCGGTCCACCTCGGCCGCGACCTCGGTCGCCGCCTCTGTCGCCGCCTCTGTCGCCGCGATCACCACGGTCGCGGTCGCCGCGTCCCGAGCCTTCGGAGCCCTGCGCGGGCTCCGGCGGGGCGGCGGCCTTGCCTTCGAGGATCGCCTCCGTCAGCCGGGTCAGCAGGAGCTCGATCGATCGCATGCTGTCGTCGTTGCTCGGGATCGGCAGGTCGATCGTGTCGGGGTCGCAGTCGGTGTCCAGCAGCGCGACGACCTTGATGCCGAGTTTCCGCGCCTCGGCGACGGCGATGTGCTCGCGACGCGGGTCGATGACCAGCAGCGCCTCGGGCAGCCGGTTCATCTGGCGGATGCCGGCGAGGTTCCGCTCGATCTTGCGACGCTCGCGACTCAAGGTCGAGATCATCTTCTTGGAGTAGCTCAACGCCTGCTCGCCGTCCAGGATCGATTCCAGCTCTTCGAGGCGCTGCAAGCGGCTGCGGATGGTCCGGAAATTGGTCAGCGTCCCACCGAGCCACCGCTCGGTCACGTAGGGCATGCCGGAGCGGCCGCACTGCTCGATGATCGTCTCGGCGGCCTGGCGCTTCGTGCCGACGAACAGGATCAGTCCGTTCGAGGACGCCACGCGCTGGAAGAATTTGATGGCGCGGAGCAGGCCACGGACCGTTTCTTTCAAGTCGATGATATGAATCAGGTTGCGCTTGCCGTAGATGTACGGCTTCATCTTGGGGTTCCACCGGCTCGCCCGGTGACCGTAGTGAACCCCGGCATCGATCAGGTCTTTGACGACGAGTGACACTCAGAAACCCTCCCGGAGAATTCGTCTGAAATCCGGCCGCAATCCCCGGACGTCGCGTCCAGGGCGGCCTTGCTAGGTGGCCGAAGAGTCGAGATAGACAATCCACGTGAATCCTAGTTTATCGGTGAACCCTCCCGCCGTCAAATCCGGCGGATGCGGCCGGGTGGGTCGGGTCGGGATTCACGCGATGACGTGATGGAGGGTTTCGAGGAAGCGGTCGATCTCCTCATCGGTGCCGACGGTGATCCTCAGGCCCTCGGGATAGCCGCGATAGGCCATCAGCCGGACCAGGATCTTGCGCTCCTTGAGTGCTTGAAATGTCTCGCGAGGCGGCGGGCCGCCGGTCGCCCAGACGAAATTGGCCTGGCTGTCGGGGACACGATAGCCGATCCCCCGCAGCGCGGCGGTGAGCCGGGCGCGCGTCGCCAGGACCTTGCCGCGGGTCTCGGCGAGGTACTCGCGGTCCCGCAAGGCGGCGACGCCCGCGACCTGGCTGAGCCGGTCGCAGTTGTACGAATCCTTGACCTTGTTGAACTGCTCCACCATCTCGCGACGGGCCACCAGGTAGCCCAGGCGGATGCCGGCCAGGCTGTAACCCTTGCTGAAGGATCGCGTGACGATCAGGTTGGGGTGCTCCTTCAGCAGGGGCATGCTGTGGAATCGCGGGTCCGCGAAATCGGCGTAGGCCTCGTTGACCAGCACGGGGCAATCGAGCGTGGTGAGCAGTTCGGCGATCTCCTCGCGGGGCATCGCGGTGCCCGAGGGGCTGTCGGGGTTTGCCAGGTAGACGAGCTTCCGTCCGGGGACCGCCAGGGCGGATCGGTCGAGCTTCCAGTCGTCCGAGTAAGGGACGACCACGGCCTGGCCATCCTGGAGCAGGAGCAAGGTCGAGTAGAGCAGGTAGCTCGGCGTCGCGAAGGCCGCCGGGTCGCCCGGACCGATGAAGGCACGCGTGACGATCGTGAGGATATCGTCCGACCCGTTGCCCGCCAGGACCATGTCGGGCTCGACCCCGTGCAGGTCCGCGACGGTCCGGCAGAACTCGGTGGACATCGGATCCGGGTAGAGGCGGAGCCGGTCGTCCACCGCATCGACGAGCGCCGCCTTGACGCGGGGCGAGGGCGGATAGGGGTTCTCGTTGGTGTTCAGCTTGGTGAATCCGCCGTCGCGCGGCTGCTCGCCCGGTACATAACCGGCCATCCGCGCGATGTTCGGACGAAAGAAGCGGCTCATCCCGTTCGGATCCTCTCCGTCAGCTTGTAATCGGTCAGCCTTCGATTGACGTGTTGGAGTCTTTGAACTCGTTCCCACGCTCCGCGTGGGAATGCCGTCTTCGACGCTCTGCGTCGGGTTGGCCCCGATCGCGGCCGAGAATCGGTCGGGACGCGGAGCGTCCAGGACGGCATTCCCACGCGGAGCGTGGGAACGAGTTGCTGCAAGTCACAGCAAGATACATCGTTAACGCTCATTCAATGGTGTTGGCTTCAGAGGCACTCAGAATTCCCGGGCCTCCGAGGCCAGTCGGAGGAGCGGCTCCTCGTCGAGCAGGTACATGTTCCACTCGTCCACGGGCCTGGCCCCGAGGCTCCGGTAGAAGCCGATCGCCGACTCGTTCCAGTCGAGCACGATCCATCTCATGCTGTCGCAGCCGCGCTCGATGGCCAGGCGGGCCAGTCCGGTCAGCAGGGCCTTGCCGATGCCGAGCCCTCGGAATTCCGGCCTGACGAAGATGTCTTCCAGGTACAGTCCCGGCTTGCCTCGGAACGTCGAGAAGGTGGTGAACCAGAGGGCGAAACCGACCGGCTGCCCGTTGACTTCCGCCACGGCGGCCTCGGCCGCGGGACGGGGGCCGAAAAGGTGCCGGCGCAAGTCGTCGGGCGTCGCCCGGGCACGATCCTCCAGCTTCTCATAGACTGCCAGCTCGCGGACCAGGTTCGCCACGATCTCCGCGTCCGACTCACGCGCCGGCCGGATCGCGAACGCGGGCGTCTCGATCGGGCCGAAACGCATCGGGGCATCCTCGGCACGTTCGTTCATCGCCTGGTTCATGACGAAGGCCCTCCTTCCGAGTTCCCATCGAGCCGGAGATCCACGCTCAGCCGGTGGGCCGTGAGGCCCTCCTTGTCGGCGAGGACGCGGATGTCGGGCGCCAGCTCGGCGAGTCCGTCCTGCGACAGGGCGATCACGCTGGACCGCTTGAGGAAGTCGATGGCCGAAAGTCCCGACGCCCAACGCGCCGTGCCGCCGGTGGGGAGCACGTGCGACGGCCCCGCCGCGTAATCGCCGGCGGCCACCGGCGTGGAATGACCGAGGAAGATCGCGCCGGCGTCGGTCAGATTCGGGAGCAATCGAGCGGGATCGGCCGTCGAGACGTGGAGGTGCTCGGGAGCAATCCGATTGGACAGCGCGACGGCCTCGGCCTCGTCGCGGACGAGGACGATCGCCCCGAACCGTTCGAGGCTATCGCGTGCCAGGCTGCCCCGGCTCAGCCGGCCGAGTTGCTCTTCCAATGCCGCGAGGACGCGATCGGGCAGCGAGGGATCCCACGTGAGGAGGATGCTGGCGCCCGGCGAATGCTCGGCCTGGCTGATGAGGTCGGCGGCGAGGTATCGCGAGATCGCGGACGCGTCGGCAATCACGACGACCTCGCTGGGTCCGGCGATGCTATCGATGTCGACGGTGCCATAGACGTGCCGCTTGGCCAGGGCGACGAAGAGGTTGCCCGGCCCGACGATCTTGTTGACCGGCTCGAGCCCGATGCCCGCGAGGCCATACGCCAGGGCCGCGACCCCCTGTGCACCTCCGATCCGGTAGACCTCCGAGACGCCGAGCGTGTAGCAGGCGGCCAGGATATCCGTATTGAACCCGCCGAATCGGGTGGGCGGGACGATCACGGCGATCTCGCCGACCCCGGCCGCCTGGGCCGGCACGACGGTCATCAGCAGGCTCGACGGATAGGCGGCGGCCCCGCCGGGGACGCAGACGCCCACCCGTCGCAGTGGCCGGTAGAGCAGCCCCAGCTCGATCCCCGGTCCGCGGTCGATCCTCACGTCGCGTGGGAGGATCGCCCGCTGATAAGCCAGGATGTTGGCCCGGACCCGATCGATCGTCTCCAGATAACCCGGCTCGGCGCGACGGTGGGCCTCTTCCAACTCCTCGGGCGAAACGCGGAGCTGGCCCGGGTCGAGCTCGGCGCCGTCGAGCCGCCGACCATAGTCGAGCACGGCATCGAGCCCGCGCGCGGCGACGTCGTCGCAGATCCGCTCGACGACCTGTCGAGGCTCGAGCGGCTCTCCGAAGGCCGCGATCGTCCGTGCCCGCCCCTCGGGACTGACCACGTTTCCCCTGGGACTCAACTCGGCGCGCAACGCGGCGATTGCCCTTTCGGCGTCGTCGCGGACGCAATCAATCCGTCGGATCCTCAGCGTCGTCACCCGATGCTCTCCGTCAACTCCAGGTCCGGCAAGATGCGAAATCGTCGAGTCAACGTCTACCATTAACGTCCGCACCAGCTCGGCTGCAATGCCGAACGGGCGGGATCGCTGGGACGGATTCTGGGCTGGTTGCGTCAATTCCGCGTTGCCTGCCGCATCGACGCACGTTGCATGCACTTTCCTGCGTAGGTTCGTTTCGACTGTCCTGCATCGCCCACCGGCCGTTCTCTTCAAACGAGCACTCTTGGCTGTGACTGCGTTCCATCGATTTCGCGACTGGGGAGGGCCGCAGATCGGTTCCTCTGATAATTAGCGCAGATAAAGCAGCCACGCACTTACGATCCTCTGTTTTTTGAGCGAATGGATGCAGCCAAGGCTTGATGGCGGTGCGTTTACGCGGTTTTGCTGCGGCCGACAGGCCTAATACTAGTCGTTTGATCAGAATTCTGGCTTCGTTTGTTCGATTTCACCACGGATCGTCCAAAACTCCTACAATTCAAGACACTTTATGCAGCAAAGCGCCGAAATTTCGGCGCCGAACAGGGGAAGTGTCGAATGGCCTCGCCCCACATTCCTATTTTCATGAGGCTGGATGCAGCCAAGCTTTCGTGGCAGTTCGCTCCATCGATTTCGCGATGGCGATGCGCCGAGAATGGGTTCTTTCCGCATGGTTTGTGATGTACTCGCTTCCGCAATCCACCGGCCCGCCCACCTTTGCCATTTGCGCACCCCGAACGCCCACGGTACGAACCGCCAACTTTGAGTATAGAAACTCTCAATCGCCGTGGCGCGATCGATCGAGAGAATCTTGAGAGTCTATCTCGGAAGGTTTTTGTAGGGTGCTCTTTGAGCACCGATCCGGGATGGTTTACCGAAATCTGGTGCTCACAGAGCACCCTACGAGACAGCCACCGGAGCTTCTGAGACAAACTCTGAGCGGAATCCGTTGTGGGGATCAACTCAGGGTCTGTTCAGAGAACCAATGCGAGCCCATGAAAAAGATGGGATCGTAGAGCTCGCCCCTGCGGGGCTTTCGCAACAGACTCTCATCCCAGAGACAGGCCCGATGCCAGCTTCCGGTTCTTCGACCGGGTGGCCAGCAGCAGGTCCAGCGACGTCACCGAGCCGTCGCCCGTCACGGCGGCGCTCAGACGGCGCCCAGCCCAGCTCCGACGTCTCGCCGATGCTGGCGGCGATCTCGTTCAGGTCGTTCTGGTCGACGACCCCGTCGCCTGCCACGTCGCCTAACAGCCGGTAGAAGTGGTGTACGGCCGTTAGACCGTCGGGCAGCTTGATGTCTACCTCGTAATAGCCGTCCGGGGTGGTCGTCGTCGGACTGTTGCCGATGCCGCCCGAGCCGAAGTCGATCTCGATGGCGTGATCGATCACCGAGAGCATCGTCGGGCTCGACAGCGGGACCGCCGTCTTGCTCGACGCGTCGCCGTTGAGGTCGTACTTGTAGATCGTAATGTCGGGCGACGCCGTCCCGATCGAATTGACGATCGTCGTCAGCTCGCTGCCGCTCTGGGCGTCGGACTCGTTGAAGCCGAGGTCGAGATAGCGGATGAACGACCGGCTCGGGCTGCCGTGCTCGACGGTGAAGCTGGTGACCTGCATCTGCTGGGGCTGGGCCGGCGCGAAGAGCTGGTTCGCGAATGTCACGTTGGGACTCTTCGGGGCAACCTGGAGGTTGCCGGCGGCGTCGAGTCCGATGCTGTAGAACGCATAGCTGTGCGACTGGCCATCGGTGAGGCCCTGGTAGGCGATCGACGAGTGGTAGTTCCCCTGGCTGTCGGCCTCTCCGGCGGGGATGGCATAGGGGCCGACTTCCTGGTAAGTGCCTCCGTCGACCGAGACGAAGACCTCGAAATAGCTTAGGGAGGCGCCGCCGGGGTCATTGCCGGTGAGGTCGAGCGTGAAGGTGCCGGTCGTGCTATTGACCGTGCTCGGGTTGGTCCCGGTCGTGGCGTTGACGGCGGTGACCGGCGGGGTCAGGTCGGGCAGGTAGGTGCTGGACTCGATGAGCGGCGCCTTGATCTCGACGTTGCCGGCGAGGTCCGTGGCGATGCTGTAGAAGGAATAGGTGGTGTTGCTCTGGCCGCTGTAGGTGGCCGTGGGACTGGCCGCCGGGACGGTCGTCCATGGCGACCAGGATCCGCCATTGATCGAGACGTAGATGGCGTAACTGGCGACGCCCGAGGCGGGGCCGCCATTGGCCGCGTTGGGATCCGAGCCGGTGACGGAGACGGGGAAGCTGAGGCTGGTGCCGCGGGCCGGCAGCGCGTTGACGTGGCTGGTGGGCGGTGTGGTGTCCATCAGCCACGAGGTCGAAAGCGTGCCCGATCCGGGGTTGCCATTCTGATCCTGGATGTCGGCGGCGTTGACGGTCAGCGTGTAATTGCCCTGGGCGGTGGTTAGACCGGAGAGGCCGCCGATCAGGTAGGTGGTCCCGGTGATCGGCGTGATGGTGACGGCGCCGGTAATCAGGTTCGGGCCGCCGTTATTGGTTAAGCTCAGGGCCTGGTCGTCGAACCCTCCTGGGAGAGGTTGCTCGCTGAGGCTGACGCCTACGGATGACACGGAGGTGTTCCGCGGGTTGGGCGAGACGGCCGGCATTGAGGCGACGGTGAGGCACGACACGACCGACTGCTGGAGGGGAGGCGAGGTGCTCGCGAGGAAATCGTTGGAAGGGGCATAGGCCGCCGTGATCGTGTGCGGTCCGATCGCCAGGGTCGGACTCGGAGAGGCTCGCCTTCCCGCCCGTCAGCGAGACCGTGCCCAGGATGGTCGGGCCGTCGTAGAAGGCGACGTTCCCCGAGGGAATGCCGAATCCTCGGGCGCCCGGCGCGACGATGGCCGTGATCGTCAATGCCTGCCCGAAGGCCGATGTGCCGGATGATGCCGAGGAGGCGAGCTGGACTGAGGTCGTGCCGACGATGCTGCCGATGGCGGAGTAAGTGATCGTGCGAGTCGGCCCGGTCGGGGGATAGCTCGCGGTCATTGTGCCCGATCCCGGGGTCGAGGCGCTGGGGTCGTTGACGACGAAAAGCGCATCCCCCGCTCCCGCCGACGGCCAGGGTGTTGGCTCCCGCCCCGCCGTGGATGTTGACCGGGCCGATGATGCCGTCGAGGGTCGAATCCCCCGTCACGGCATAGACGTCGTCGCCGCTGCCGCCGTAGATGTCCGTACCGGTGCCGGCCGCGGTGCTGCCCACGTCGATCACGTCGGCGGCGCTCCCGATGTCGAGGACCAGGCCGGAGAAATCCGAGTAGCCCAGCGGCCCGGCGCCGGTGGCGTGATGGAAGTTGAGGTGATGTCGTAGGTCTGCGCGGCCGCTTCGGCGCGGTCGTCGATGATGAGCGTGTTCGTGCCCCCGCCGCCGTCAACCGTAATCCCCGAGGCCGGCAAGACGTCGGCCACGGTGAAAGTATCGTCGCCGGTGCCGCCCAGGATCTTCACCGAGGACACCGGGGCAAGCTGGAAATAGATGCTGCGGGGGCCAGTCCCGTGAGATCGTAACCGTAGGTGTCGGATTGGAAGGACGCTTGCGGATGGGACACGGCATCGCCGGAATCATCGATGATGACCGATGGGGTCTGGCCCGAATAGGACTGGGCACGGACCGTCCCCAGGATTCGGCCACGTTGCCTCCGCTTCGAAGGGGGGCCAGGCTACCCATGGTCAAGGTACTCCCGGTGCCGAGGACGATCGGCTCGAACATCTCGGCCGCCACGCTGCGCACTTGACCTGGTCGGCGCCGGAGCTGGCGCTGGTGTAGAGGACCAACTGCACCATCGGGTCGAAGGTGATGGGAGCGATCCCGGACCGGGTCAGCGCGTCCGCGGTCAAGGTGTAGCTGTGGCCGACGGGGTTGAGGGCGTCGCTGAATTCCATGGAATCGTTGGGGCCGCCCCCGCCGTGGAGGTTGACCGGGCCGAGGATGCCGTCGAGCGTCGAATTCCCGGTCACGACGAACTCGTCGTCGCCGGCGCCGCCGTAGAGGTCCGTGGTGGTGCCGGCCGCGGTGCTCGCCACGCCGATCAGGTTGCCGCGCTCCCGGTGTACAGCGTCAGGGCGGCGAAGTTCGAGTAGCCCAGCGGGGCGGCGCCGGTGCGCGTGACCGAATTGGAGTTGATGCCGTATGTCTGCGCGGACGTTTCCGCGTGGTCGTCCACGGTTAGCGTATTCGTGCCGCCGCCGCCGTCGATAAATACGGGAATCAGAAGCAGCGGGCTGTTCCAGTCGAATGCTTCATCGCCCCGACCGCCGAAGACGTTCAGTTGGCTCACGCCGATGGCCCCAGGCGAGGGGGCGGGCACGTAATCGAACGTCGCGGGGGCCAGCCCCGAAACCGTCTTGTAGGTCCCGTCGAAGCCGAATGTGACCGTCTTGGCGAGCGTGCTCGTGTCGCCGCTGTCGTCGAGGGTCAAGGCCGTCTGGGTTTGGTCGTAAATATAGACCGGTCCGTGGATGTTCGACAGGGTGCCCCCGAGGGAGGGCGAGAGGCTGCCGGCGATCACGGAATCGGTCCCGCCCTCGTCGCTCTGTACGATCAGCTCGCCCGTTCGTGCCGCGGAGATTGACCTGATTCGCCCCGGCGCGGCGGCGAGAAAAGTATAGTCATAGAACGTGCTGGTGTCGTTGATGTCGAACGTGTTGCCGCCGCTGCCGCCCGCGATCCTGAGCTCCTGGACGCCGCCGTTCACCGAGGCGTTGGGAGCGGGAGTCCACCGGATGAGACCCGGGGATAGTCCCGCGAGACTACCGTCCTCGACGGTGGCCACCCTCGGCGTGGGATCGCTCCCGTCCTGCACGAAGAGTGATGCGCTGCCGGTCGCGAGGGAATCATGGACATTGACCAGGGCATTGATGCCGCTCACGAGGCCATCGGACCCTACGTAGACGTTGTCGCGGCCACCGTTGATATCGATGTCCACGGGACTGGAGTTGGACCGCACGTCCACTTCACCAGAGTCCGTGCTGCCCTTGATGTTGACGGGCGTGCCGGCCGCGGTGCTCTCCACGTCGATCGTGTCGATGGCGCCGACGCCGAAGAAAGTCGAGGTGGCGGCTTCGAGGAGCAGGCTCTCGATCGCATTGTAGAAGATGGTGCCGGCCGAGGCCTCCGGCCGGCTGACGCTGTCGGAGGTCACCTCATACGTATAGGTGCCCGTGTTGACCTGGTCGTCGATGGTGAGCCGGTCCGCACCCGCCTGGCCGTCGATGGTGAGATCGTCGCGGATAATATTCAGGCCGAGCGCCCGCCCACCGTGATGTCGTCATCGCCGGCGACCGTGTTGAGCGTCATGGGGACGCCCGTGGTCAGGACGCTGATCGTATTGCCGCCGCCGCCGCTTGACCGTCACGCCCTCGACGCCGTTCCAGCCGATGGTCGCCGCTCCGGAGCGTTGCACGAACGTGGAGACGATGTAGTAGCTCTGGGCGGCGGTGGCTCCCTGGTCGTTGACGTTGAGCAATGTGCTACCACCCCCGCCGACGACGGACAGATGCGCCGAGGATGGCATCGAGCCGGTTCGAGTTGTCGCCGACGTTGACGACGTTGGTGCCACTGCCGGTATTGGTAGTGACGGAGGCGCCGGCCGCGGTGCTCTGGACGTTGAAGGTCTTGGCCGCCGACCCGCCGTTGACATCGAGATTCCCCTGATCCAACCCGAAGTCGATGTCCGCCGGTGCCAACCCACTGACGCTTACTGGTGATCGTCACCGTCCGGCCGGTGACATCCGCCTGATCGTTCAGGCTCAATTTGATGAAATTGGGCACCACACTATCAATGGCCAAGGGACCCTGAATGTCTTGCACACCATTGGCATCGCCCACGTTAACGGTGTCCGGGCCGGAGCTGTTGATGGTCGTATTCGTGTAGGCGATGCCCACGAATCGAACGAATTCGGGAACCGGCGTGCTCAGGACGTTGAACACATTGGCCACCGTGCCGCCGTTGATGTTCAGGTTGGCCAGGGCGTACAGGCCGTAGTCGATTTCCGCCGGTGCCAGGCCGATGACGATGCCGTCGGCCATCGTGACCGTCCGGCCGGTGGCATCCGTCTGATCGTTCAGGTTCAGGTTGATGAAGTCGGCCACCGCGCTATTGACGGTCAAGGGGCCCTGGATGTCCTGCACCCCGTTGGCATCGCCACGTTGACGGTGTCCGAGCCGGAGGTGTTGATGGTTGTATTCGTGTGGACGATGCCCACGAATCGAACGAATTTGGTTATCGGCGTGCTCAGGACGTTGAAGGTATTCGTCCCGAAGCCGCCGTTAACGTTCAGGTTGGTCACGGCCAGGAGGCCGTAATCGATTTCCGCCGGTGCCAGGCCGATGACGCTGCCGCTGGTCATCGTGACCGTCCGGCCGGTGGCATTCGCCCGATCATTCAGGTTCAGAATGACGTCGTCGGCCATCGCGCTATTGACGGTCAATTGGCCCTGAATGGCGGACAGGCCCCCGTAACCATCCCCGACGTTGACGGTGGCTTCGGCATTGAGATTCAGTGTGGTCGGGACGCCGTCTTCCAGGACATCGATGACATTGCCGATGGCCGTGCTGCCGTTGATCGTGACGCTGGTCGTGTCCTCGTACTTGTAATTGATGTTGGCCGGGGCCAGGCCGGTGATGTAGCCCCAGTCGTAACCGCCGGGGGGAGTGAACGTCCCCATCGTGGTGGTGCGGGCTCCGTCGTCGGCCGAGTCGTCGATGTTGATGGTCGTGTAGGACTCCGGGTTCTCGATGTTGAGGGTGCCGATGATGGTCTGGACGCCCACGAGCCCGTCGCCGACGTCGACCGTGGCCATGGCGCGGCCGATCAGGGTGGTGGTGACGCCGTCCTCCCACACGCCGAAGACGCTGCCGTCCACCCCGCTCGTGTTGATCGTCAGGCTGGCAGTGTGTGCGTACTCGTAAGTGATCAGGGCAGGAGCCAGGTCATCGATGTAACCCAGGCCGGGATCGCCGGAAATGGTCCCCATGTGAGCGTCGTCTGCCGTGGTATCGCCAGAATCATCGACGTTGAGCGTGACCAAGCCCGTACTTTGGCTGAGATCGACGTCGCCGAAGAAATACTGGGTGCCGAACACCACGTTGCCCAGGTTCACGACGTCGGACCGGGACGCCCCGACGATCGTGAGACTGCCGCCAAACGCGTTCGCATCGAACGTGTCGCCCCGGCCCCGCCGTCGAGCGTGAGGGTGCCGCTGGAAAAGGTCTGGTCGCTGACATAGAAGGTGTTCCCGCCATCGCCGCCGTGGATGGTCGTGTTAACGCCATAGGCGGTCAGGCCCTCCACGTCGGTTGTGGTGCCGGAATCCGATCCGTAAATATCCAGAGTTGAGAGATATTCGTTCACGCCGGGGATCGTCTGAGGGATGCTCACGAGGGCCTGCGCGGTCATGGAGCCGACGAAGCGGGAGGAAGCCGTCGCGGTGAATGTGATGTCGCCAGGGCTCATGTCGATCGTGCTGGAGGTCGGGGTTATCAGGTTTGACTTCTTGAAGTCAAATCCCTCGGCGTTGACCGTCACCGTGCTGTTCATGGCGGTCCCCGAGTCACGGACCTCGGTGGTGAAGCCCTGCGCGGTGTTCAGCTTGAGGTAGTACTGGTCGGCCCCCTCGCCTCCGTCGAGGATGAGCGTGTCGGCCGAGCCCAGGTTGATGATGGTGGTCTTCAGGGAGGTGCCGGGTAACCGGTAGTCGTAGACCGTGGTGGCCAGATAGGCCCCGTTCGCCGACTGCTCGGGCCGGATTCGACCGTGAGGATGTCCACGGTCGGGCCGCCCTTGACGCTCACCGTGTCCGGCGCGGGGGTGGTGACGCCGAACTCGGGGGTCGGATGGGCGAGGTCGAGCTGGAGGAAGTTGAGCGCCGTGTCGGTCAGGTCGCCGACGATGGTGTCGCCGGTCACGTTCACGATGCTGATGCTGGCCACGCGATCGGCCGTGATCGCCGTGTCGGTGGTGGAGTCGGTCACGGAGACCGGTTCGAGGCCCGGTGTCGCCCCGGGCCCCGAGTACGCGCTAACCGTGTACTGGTTCGTGATATCGGTCGGGACCCCTTCCTGGTCGAAGAGCGGATCATTGATGACGAGCGTCTTGTTTCCCGAGGGGCCGCCGTCGATCTTGAGGTGCTCGTGACTGGCCCCGTCGCCACCCACGACGAAGGAATCGTCGCCCGCGCCGCCGTACTCGGAGTCCACCCCGCCGGCGATGCCGGAGCTGCCCTGACCGTCGAAGCTATTGCCGTCGGGGCCGCCGACGAGCAGGTCGTCGTTCGGCGTCCCGACCAGGGTGTTGTAGCCCGCGCCGCCCGATCCGCGGCGAGGATGTCGAGCTGAGGGTCGAGGCTGGACGAGTCGGAGAAGCTGGGGTACACGATCGGGGCGGAGGGATAGTTCCCGTACTCGACCTCGCCGCCGATCAGGATGTTCGATCCGCCCCCGCCGACGAGATAGGCCTGGCCGCTCCCGTAATACTCTGAGGTCGTCGTCGCCGCTCCCTCCGATCAGGACCGCGTTGAGCGGGGACGTGGCGGGGTAGAATTGCGTCGAGTTGTTGAAGGCCGCGTTGCCGATCCCTCCGACCGTGCCGGGATCGATCACGATGTCTTGGTCGCCGGCGTATTGTCCGCCGCCGGCCGTCTCGATCAGGTCGTACGTGTTGACCGGGGTGACTTGCCAATGGTCACCATCGTACTCGGCGTAACCCAGGTCGTAATCCGTGTGGGTCTGGCCGTAGTCAACGCGGGTGTAATACTCGGTCCGGTAGTTCCTCGGGTCGTCGGGGTTGGAGAAGTTGGTCTCATAGTAGCTGCTCTGTGTGATGGTCGAGACGTGGACCGTCTGCGCGCCGTTCTGGGTGTCGATGACGATCGTGTCGGTGGGGGGAGGCGGTATCGGAGGGGCGCTCGTTGACCGCCGTGTTGAAGTCGAGCAGCGTCGCTTGTGCGAGGTTGATGCTGAAGAGATCAATCCGCCCCAGAGGCGTGTCGAAGCCGTAGCTCAGGTCGAGGCTCGCGGAAATGTCTCCGCTGGCCGTGAAGACATGCGACAGCGGTTCGTTCAGGATCGCACCCGCATCGGCCTTGGTGCTGCCCGCGGTGCCGGCGAACGTGATGACGCCGTTGGCCGTGATCCCGCCGTCGAGGGTGACGCCGAGGAGCCCGGCGCCGACGTCAACATCGCCGGTGAGGGTGAGCCCGGTGTGCAGGGTGTCGACGTAGAGGCCGTCGAGCAGGTCCGTCGGATTGCCCGAATTCACGAATTCCCGCAGGCCGTTGGTGTCGTAGCCGAGGCGGAGGGCGGCTGTGAAGGTGATGTCGGCATTGAGATGGACCTCGAACACACCGAAGTTCGCCTGGACCTCGGCTCCGGCACTCTTGCTGAAGTCCGGCATGGTGTAAGTGATCAGGTCGGGGGTCCCGCCCGCGAGAAGCTGCCAGGCGGAATGGACCGGGTCGGTCACGATCGGGAAGCTGAACCCCGACCCGCCGCCCATCGACGCTGCCATCGAGAAGAAACCGTCGGACATCCCGTCGGCCTGCTCCAGCAAGTTCGAAGGCGGCACGATGTTGCCCGGGACCTTGAGCCGCGACGGGTCGCCGCTGAGGACGTCCCCGAGGTTCGAGGCGTCGAAGGAGAAATCCCCGAGGCTGAGGAGGCCGTGTCCGCTCGGGTTGGTGGGAAGGTTGTTGATGAAGGCGATCGCGTCGAGGATCGGCCCGATTTCGCCGTTCCCCTCGCCGGTCGCGTCCATGATGGTCCGGAGCGAGATGTGGACGCCCACCTGGTCGAGCTCGGGCACCTCGGCATTGAAGAAGTCGACGATCGGCTGGAGCGGCTTGGTGAATCTCTGCACTTCCTCGATCATGTTCGTGATGAAACCGGGGAAGAGCTGGCCGACATCGAGCTTGAGGCTCGTGAACGAGAGGTCCTCGAGCTTGCCGAAGGAGTTCGGGCGCCGCTCGGATCGTTGTTGTTGAAGTCCCAGAGCAGATGGAAGTCGGTCGATAGCTTCGGGTTGAACGGGGCAGTGTCATCGTCGCTGAACGCGAGGTCGAGATGGAGGTTGGCCTGGGCCGACCCGGTGAGGCTCAGCGTCGCGCCGCCGTCGGCGGCCACGTCCGCGGTGAAGGTGCCGGTGAACCCCGTGGGGCCAAGATTGTTCTGGCCGGCGGAGGCGTAGAGCAGGCCGGTCAGGTGGCCTGTGGCTTTGAACCCGGAGAGGTCTGCGGTGACCGAGAGCGACAGGGAGTGGCCCGCCACCAGCGGCGCTCTCGTTCCCCTGAATTGTGAACCCGAGCACATAATCGAGTGTGACGTCAACGTTCAGGCCGGTGTTTGCATCGAACTTGAGGAACGACCCGAGGCCGAGGTCGACCTGGCCGTTGCTGAGGTATCCCGCGAGTTGACTTTGTGGATGGGGATCGTGACGAGGATCGAGTCGTCGGAAAGGGAGGGTGAGACCGTGGCGACTCCTCCGTTCAGGAGCGGCTGGAGGACCGGGGACATATTGAGCAGATACCGCAGGTTGTCCGGGTCCGTGGCGGCCGTCAGTTGATTCGAAATGTCCGTCTCGAACTGGTTGAATACCGTCACGACCGGTGCCAGGCCCTTGAGCGCCTGGCCGATGAGCGGGACGGAGTCGCCCAGGTCGGTGCCGAGGTTGCCGGCGAGCGCCTGCAGTTCGGCCGTGAGCGCGGCGGCCGCGGGGCCGTAGCTCAACAGAGTCCGGTCTTCGAGCATCTCCATCGGCAGGAAGGCCCTCCGACGCCAGACCGGACTCCGAGCCGCCAGGGAGGTTCGCCCGCCGCGCCGTGGACGCCGACTTCTTCGGATATCGGTCATGATCGTCAACTCCTTGCTGCCAATCGCGAAATACGAAGCGCCCGAGGCGCGATCGCCAACTCAGGTGTGGCCACGCTTTGGAGGAGAGTTCTTCATCTCCTCACACCGCTAAATAGCTTGTTGGGGCGGTGGCGAACACGAGAAACAATATTGATGACACGGGGTCGATTTGCAGTGCGGTATCGCAATCGGCGATCGTGCCGGGCCAACCGTCCCGCGACGACTCGGCGGATCGAGCCGCATGCCCCCGATGGCCTTTCCCTGCTTCCGCTATTAATGAGACTGCGCGTTGACGGGCGCAGGCCACCGGCGTGGGGAAAGATTTCGGAGAAAGACGGACACCGCCGTCGGACATGGCGTCCACGCGGCGGACTCCCGGGCGAGAGAAACCGGAGAGGTTGTCCGTGGTCCATGTCCGTGCGGGCGCAGACCGTGAACGGTCGTCGCTGTCGCGGCCCCGGCTATTCCTCCGCGAAGACGTTCGCGGGGAGATCGCCAGGGGATTCTGCCAGGACCGCCTCGGCTTCGACGCGGAAGGCGGACAGCTCTTTAATGTAGTGTGCGTCGAGGTTTTTCTGTCCCCCCAACCAATGGACAGCACGGTCTTTGCAGGAGAGGGCTTCCGTATGATGTCCCAGCCTGTGGTGCGCCATGGACAGGAAGAAGAGGTCGAAGGCGTCGAACTGGCCGTGGCCGGCGGCCAGGCTGAGCTCCAGGGTCGCGACGGCCTTGGTGTAACGGCCCGTGCGATACAGGCTCACGCCCAGCGTGTTGAGGTAGAGGCTATCCTTCGGGCCGAGTTCGACGGCGCGTTCGGGCCAGGGCCAGTGCCCGCTCCGGGTCACGGTTCGATCCGGACCCGGTTGCCAGATTCCAGGCCAGGCCATTGCTGAAGAGTGCCAACCGGTCCTCGAACGCCGGGTTGCTCGGGTTTCCGCGCCAGTGTGGCCTCAAGGTCCGCAATCAGATCCTCGAAAAGCTTGGGCACAATGTCCCCGGTCAGCGGGAGCGGGCCGTAATCGACCTTGAGTGGGGGAAATGGGAGCAACGCGGGGCTGGCCGGGTCGTCGTCGGAATACGCCGGCGCGTCCCAGTCGAGGCCCATTCTGGCAAGGTGCCGGCGGATGGCCCGCAGGTCCCAGACATGCACGGCCGGGCCATCGTGAGTGGTCACCACCAGGCGCGACCCGTCGGGGCTGAAGATCGCGCACTGCACGGCGCAGAGGTCGGGGCTTTCCAGCCTGGCGAGCGTGCGGCCCGTTCCGGACTCTCACCAGGCGAATGACCCTGCCGCGTCCGATCGACGGCCACCAGACGGCCGTCGGGGGAGAAGCAGAGACCAGAGCCGCCGATTTCCGCGCCTCGCGCCAGGTGCCCGCGGTCCAGAGCCGGCACGGTGGCGCTGCGTCATCAGCCATTTCGCATCGGGGCTGAAGGCGACCCTGGTGCCCCCTCGATGGGCAGCTCGGCCACCTTCATCGCGTCGGCGATCCGCCAGACCTGAGCGCCGCCGGCCTCATGACTGCCGGTCGCCAACCATTGCCCGTCCGGGCTGACCGCGACGAAACGCGCATCGTCCAGCGGCCCCACGCTGAAAGTCCGCTCTCCAGTCGCCACGATAGGCATGATCATAATTTCCCATTGCCACGATCCGGCCCGGCCGGTCCGCGTCAATCCCGCAGCCTCCCCTCGGCAACAGGAGTCGGCTCGGCGGGCCGATGTGGAACTCGCCCCGGGCCGGCTCGACCTGAACGGGCCACCGCCGCACGCCGATGGTCCCGTGGTGAGCAAGTCCCCCGAGGCCTCGAACATCGAATGCCCGGCGTCCGCGATCGGCAAGAAGGCGAGCTCCACGCCGCGGGCCAGGTCCCAGAGCACCACGCCCAGGTTCGTGCCCACGGCCAGCACCCGGCCGTCGCGACGGATCGACGGCCGTGCATATATTGCGGCGGGCTGGAAGCATGGGCGAATGTCCGGTATTCAGGGCCGGGATCGACCTGGTAAGTGGTCAACTGGTCCTCGAACCCGCCGACGATCCGGCCGTCCTGACTGAATTCCGCGGAGGACCAGCCGGTCAGCTCAGCACGGGCCGGCCCAGGACCGTGTCCCAGATCCGCAGCCGCCCTTCCCAGCCGTTGCTGGCCAGGAGGGTGCCGGCGGGGTGGAAGGCCGCCTGCAAGCCGCCATTCGTGGAGCCCTCGAGCGTCACTCTCCTGATGCCGGTAGCGGCGTCCCAGAGGTAGATCTTGGTATCTTCGCACGCCGTCGCCAGCGTGGCGCCGTCGGGACTCCAGGCGACCGTGGCGTCGGCGGGCAGCGGGATCGATCGGACGAGCCGGCCCGTCTCCACTTCCATAATCCGGCAGGTGTTGCCTTCGGTCGGCATAGAAGACGGCGATCTGGGCCCCGTCCGGTCGGAACGCCAGGTCCTGCGCCACCCCGGACCAAGCCAGCGCCGGCGGGCCGACCGGTCGCCAGATCCTGGACGATGAGCTCCCCATCGACATGGGCCACGGCGATCCGCCGGCTGTCCGGGCTGAATTTGGCCGAAGACCCCGTGACGGAACCGGGGTCTTCAGGGCGACCGTGCCCTGTTCAACGTCCCAGACCGTCAGGGGCCAGCCTGGAAGATGCGTGGTCGCCAGGTAGCGGCCGTCGGGGCTGAAGCCGAAGACGAAGATGTCGCGATCGCCCCTGGCCTGGAAGCGGGCAACTTCCCGATCGTCGGAGATGCGTCGGACCTCGATCGTCCCATCCCGGAATCGCAGCGCATAGCGGGTCAGGGTGGAGTCGAACGTGCACCCCAGGCTCCCGGTGGATTGCGGATGACCGGACCGGCTCCTTCAGGTCGGGGAGGGCCAGGCAGGCGATCGCTTCATCGCGGAGCGGATCGAGTCGCTCGGCGGGCAGGTGGAGCTCCCGAGCGATCGCCATCGCCTTGTCCAGGGTCTCCAGGCTGTCGAACCGCTGTCCCTTCTGTCGGCTCAACCGCGTGGCATGCGCCTGGGCCGTGAGCGAGTCGAACAACCGTTTGCGACCCACGATCTCGGCTCGTCGAACCTCATCGCGCTGGCCGGCGATCTGGTCGCGTTGATCGCGATAGCTCCAGGCCGCGAGGCTGGAGACGACGGCGAGGATCGGATGGCCGTGGAGGCGAGACTGGCCGTGGCCAGCCATCGGTTGCGCCGGCACCACCGCCAGGACTGTTCGATCGGAGTGATCCGCCGCGCGCGCACCGGCCGGTCCTCCAGGAACCGCCTCAGGTCATCGCCCATCGCCTGTGCCGAGGCATAGCGGTCGCCGGGCTCCTTGGCGATCGCCTTGAGCACGATCGTCTCCAGGTCGCGGGGGATCTTGGGGTCGAGCTTGCGGGCGAGTCGGGCGGGTCGTGGAGCACCTTCTCGATCAGCTCGGCATGGGCGATGCCGCCGAACAGCGGGCACAAGGTCAGCAGCTCGTAGAGGGTCGAGCCCAGGCTGTAGACGTCGCTGCGGCGGTCGGACCAGCCGTCGAACCGCTCGGGGGCCATGTAGCGGATGGTGCCGACGATGTCGCCGGTGCGGGTCGGTCCGTCGGACCCCTCGACCTTGGCCAGGCCGAAGTCGGTGACCCAGATGTTGCCGATGGCGTCGAGGAGCAGGTTGGAGGGCTTGATGTCGCGGTGCAAGACGCCTTGCTGGTGGGCGTAGGCCAGGGCATCGGCGACCTGGAGGCCGATCCGCGCCACGGAGCGGTGCAACTGCGAACCGGTCGCCAGGGACAATACCGAAGCGTCGGCCGGGTCCACACCCGGGTTCATTGTCGCCTGCCTGCCGATTCGGCAGCCACCGGGGCCGTGAGGGGGCCGCCTGGCTGATTGTCGGCGCCCCCGCCGACGCGGCAGCCAGGGCCGGATGGTCGTCGGTCGCATCGTCGTCGTGGCCGAATTCCCCCGTCAGGAGCGAGTGGGCCGCGGCCCGTGAGCCGAGCCGGCTGGCCGCCGCGCGGGAATCCGGGATTTCCGCGTACGTTGCCGGCGGAGCTTCGACGGCGCCGCGGAGCCGGCGGAGGTCGTCGAGGATCGCGTCCAGGCCGTGGCCCTGGATGAACTGCATCGCGTAGTAGTGCACGCCGTCGTGCTCGCCCACGCCGTAGACCGGCACGATGTTGCCGTGGTGCAATCGTCCCGCCGAGCCGGGCCTCGAGCTGGAACCGCTCGATCTGCGGTGGGTCGAGCCGGGCGTTCAAGGGGAGGATCTTGAGCGCGACATGGCGGCCCATCGATTCCTGCACGGCCTCGTAGACGACCCCCATGCCGCCCCGGCCGACCTCGCGGAGGATGCGGTAATCGCCCACTCGCCCGAAGGGCAGTCGGAATCCGTCGAGTGGGCGCGGCGCCCTCATCCCCGACGTCGCGAATCGGCTCCTCGGCGGCCGGCTTGAGCCGTTCGATCATCACCAGCGCGGGGAACAGGTCGCGGATCTCCTCGGCCAGCTCGGGGTGACTTGCCCGTGTACTCGGTGAGCGAAGGGCCGCTCGCCGCACCGCTGCCGCTCGACGAATTCCTCGGCGAGCAATTCGCACAGGTCGCGGTCGATGCTGAGGTTGGGGTCGCTCACGGAAATCTCGGGTCCTGCTCGCGAATGAACGCGAGGCCAAGGGGTTCAATGGTCGAAGAAACCCGGCATGCCGGCCAGGCGCGTCCTTGAGCCGCTTGAGCGCGCGGATATAGCGGCTGCTCGCCGCCTTCTTGCTGATCCCCAGCACCTCGGCGGTCTCGCTGTTGTTCAGCTCCTCGAAGTGGCGGAGCGTGAGGATCTCGCGGTCGATGGCGTCCATGGCATTGAGGGCATCCTGGAGCCGGAGCTGCAACTCGGCCCGCTGCGCAGCACGGGTCGGCGAGGTCAGCCGGCCCAGCAACATGGCCGCCAGGGAGACCGAGCTTGCTTGCGGCAATGCGCCGTGATGGAGCGAGACCTCCACCCCACGTCGCGCATCTTGGTCCCGAGATGCTGCCGATGCAAGCAAGGAGCCTTCTCGCCAGTGATCCGGCGCAGGCCAGAGGAAAACCGGCATCGGGGGGTTGGCCATGTATTCCCGCGCCGCCGGGCGATGTCGATGTAAGCGTCCTGAAGCACATCGGACGGGTCGATCCGCCCCTGGAGTCGGTGGTCCAGCCGCAGCTTCACCATCCGCTTCAAGCCGGTCGCGATGGCGCCGAACAACTCGACCAGGGCGGTTACGTCACCCTGCTCGATCCGCCGACGCAGTTCACCAGAGTCGCTCGATCCGCCCGTCATGTTCGGTTCCATAGGAAAGGAACTGCGCGGCGAGGATGATTGTCTACAAATTTCTCCAAAAAAGATATGGACCCGTCCGACGCGATGAGGTCAAGATCGCTCTCTCCTCATTCCCTCCCGATCGAAGCCCGGCCTGTGACTCGCTTTACGTCGCCCCTCGTGATGACCTCTCGCGAGATCGCACGCATTGGGCCTCTACCAAATAACCGGATAGTGGGCGACGCATCCGTGAGCATTCTCCTGGAGATTCGCGAGGTCGGAAAGGAATTCGGGGTGACGCGGGCGCTCGACGCAGGCGAGGTGCGCCGATCGGCGAGAACGGGGCGGGCACGATCACTTACCGAGAGCCGATCGGCTTTCCCGGAAATCGTTGACTTCTGAAGCGATCTGGCTGAGGTTCAATGGCTCCCGACGATCGATAATGATCGGCTGATCTTCTGCCAGGCGAATCCTAAGTCTTTCGCGCCCGAGAGCATCGAGGGACTTCTGCGTCGCGAGACGGCAAGAGCCCTGGGAAACCGGCTCGATCGGTATCGCCAAGGCTTGGCTCAGGCATCCATGTTACTCAGGTCGCCAACAAAAGTGCATCGAAGGATTACTTGAGCGACATTTGCTGCAAAAGAACCGGCGGCCCGGTGAAACCGGCCGCCGGGTTCTTCCGTCTGCTCGCAAAGCACCCCCACGGGGACTCGAACCCCGGTCCCTTGGCTGAGAACCAAGTATCCTAGGCCGCTAGACGATGGGGGCAACTCGATTACGTAATATCATACACGGCTCGGGATCGCAATCAAGACGGTTTGAGCCGTCTGTGAATCGCGGCTCGAACGAGGACTGTCAGGCCACGGTCGAAGGTCCAATGGAGGCCGACGTGATCGTCGGCCCGATCAGAGGGACATCCGCTCCGACAAACTTACCCTTCGCATCACGAAGAAAATTGATCGTCGGTCTGCCTGCGGCCCTCAGAAAGGGAAAACATCCAACTCCCGGGAGGGTGATCGTCATGGCCGGTGCTCCGATGGGTGGCGCATTACGACAGATCCATCGCTTGTTCGTCGAGGGGACTGTGGCCGGCCTCCCCGACGGTCAGCTCCTGGAACGATTCCTTTCGCGGGGCGATGAGGCCGCGTTCGCCGCCCTGGTCGAGCGGCACGGGCCGATGGTGATGGGCACCTGCCGGGCCGTGCTCCGCGACCCGGAGGATGCCGAGGACGCCTTCCAGGCGACCTTCCTCGTCCTGGTCTGCAAGGCCCGGTCGATCCGGGGGCGCGACGCCCTCGGCGGCTGGCTCCATCAGGTCGCCCATCGGATCGCCATCCAGGCCGGCGCCGAGTCGGCCCGGAAACGCCGTCGCGAGCGGCTCGTCGGTCCGTTCGACCGTGGCGGCCGACTTTCACGGCGAGCCGGATGACGAGTGGCGCGAGATCCTGCACGAGGAGCTCGGCCGGCTGTCGGAGAAGTACCGTCTGCCCATCTTGCTCTGCGACCTGGAGGGGAAGACCCACGCCCAGGCCGCCGCCGAGCTGAATTGCGGCGAGGCGACCGTCCGGCGTCGGTTGGCCAGCGCCCGCGACTTGCTGCGATCCCGTCTCGCCCGGCGCGGCATCGCACTGACCACCGCGGCACTCGCAACGGCCCTCGGCCGATCGGCCCTGGCGAAAGTCCCACCCGGCTTGACGGAAATCACCGTGAAAGCGGCCGGCCAGATGGGCTCCGCGGCCGCGCGGATCGCACTGGGCGAGGTCGTTTCCAGGACGGCCGGGGACCTCGCTCGTAGGTCATTACGGGTCATGTTATTGACCCAGTTGAAGGCGGGCGTCGCCTTGGCCGCCTTGATGATCGCGATGGTCGGGATCGCCTGGGGCGTCGGGACGTACGGCCAGGACGGGGTGGGCTCGCCGGCCGCTCCACGCATGCAAGGAGCCCGATCCGGGGCCACGGCTCACCCGGCCCAGTCCGGGACCGAGAAGCCGGCCAATCCCGATGACGTCATCGCCTATCAAGGGCGTGTCCTCGATCCCGAGGGACGTCCCTTCGCCGGGGCGTCCCTATCGTTGGTCACTCGCAATCTCAAGCAACCGGCCGATCCGCCGATTCGCGCATCGAGCGGTCCGGATGGCCGGTTCCGCTTCTCCGTCTCCAGGTCCGATTTCGATACCTCCCACTCGGATGCTCCCTGGTCCGACGCGAACGTCCTTGCGAGGGCCACGGGGTTTGCGTTTGCCCAGTCAAAACTGCGGCACCAGGCCGGAGAGATGACCTTGCAGCTCGTCCGTGATGACGTGCCGCTCTCCGGCCGCGTCATCGACCTGGACGGCCAGCCTGTCGCCGGTGCGGCGGTGACGGTCCTTGAGGTCCTCACGCCGACGACGGGATCGCTCGATGGTTGGCTCAAGGCAATCGAGATTCGGAAAGAGCTCTTCAGCCTCGAGCATGAGTTCCTCCCGACCGGCCTCTCGATCTCCGACGCGGATCCGCCGATGATCGCTCCCGTGAAGACGGGTGCGGACGGACGATTCGTCATCACGGGCATAGGCCGCGAGCGCGTCGCCACCCTGGAGATCCAAGGTTCGACGATCGAGACCGTACACGTTCAGGTCCGGACCCGCCCCGGTGCGACGATCCGCGTGCCCGGGTATGCGGGCGCGGACGCCGACGAGTTGCAGACCATCTATGGCGCGACATTCGACCATGTGGCCGGGCCGACCCGCGCCATTGAGGGCGTCGTGCGCGACATCGACACCAAGGCGCCGCTGACGGGTATCATGGTCCGTGGCGAGCGGTCACTGGGAAACGTCATCGAGTACGTGCGGGCGATCACCGATGCCCGGGGCCATTACCGGCTGGTCGGATTGCCTCGCGAGCGGGAGGGGCACGTTCTGGCGGTCCCTCCGGTGGACTATCCACTATCGGCTGATGAGAAGGCTGCGCCTCAAGATCCCTCGCGATGAAGAGCTTCCTTACTTGAGGGCGCGCGTCGGGGTCGGAAAGTCCGCCGGGACGGGCCCAATCATACTGGATATCAACCTGAAACGGGGAGTTTGGGTGACGGGTAAAGTCCTCGAAGAGGACACCAGGAAGCCGGTCCGTGCCCAGGTCGAGTATTTCGTTTTCGTGGACAATCCCCACCTCGATGATTTCCCGGCATTTCAATGGTCGATGATCGGTCCTCACTTCGCCGGCCGGGATGGCGTCTTCCATTTCGTCGCATTCCCGGGGCCAGGGGTGCTCGCGGCCCGAGCGAAGGACGAGTATATCCAGGCCGTGGGAATCGAGGCATTCAAGCACAAGCCGGAGAACGGGTTCCTCGAGACTCATCCTTATCACGCCGTCCCGACGAACGAGCACGTCCTGGCCGAGATCGACCCTGCGCCGGGGACGGTTTCCTTGACTCGCGACCTGCTGCTCCAGAGGGGCCGATCCTTGAAGGTCACGGTGCTCGGCCCCGACGGCAAACCACTCGCCGGCAGTCAGGTCGCGGGATTGCGGGACATGGGTTACTGGCAAACGCCTCCGCCCGAGGACTCGACTTACACCATCATCAGCTTGAGGCCGGGGAAGCCTCGGGTGCTGACATTCCTCAACGCCAAGCGGGGATTGACGGGCGAGCTCGTGCTGAGCGGGGATGAGACGAAGCCTCAAACGATCACCCTCCAGCCCTGGGGCGTGCTCACCGGCCGGATCGTGGACGCGGACGGCGAGCCCTCGACGGACGAGGCCCAGTTCTATCCGTTCAATGTCCCGGGTGGGTATCCCAAGGTCGGCAAGGACGGCCGATTCCGTCTCGAGGGCCTCATCCCGGGGAAGGCTTACACCCTTCAGCTCCTGAAGGACAACGCGATCGGCGACTTCGTCGTGAAGGACGTGAAGGTCGGTGCGGGTGAGGTCAAGGATCTCGGCGATATCGTCCCAAAATCGCGGGGGGGCCAATAGGAAACAACGGCCGGACACACGGCTATAACCCGGATCGGGAGACGGAACTCCCTCCTACAAATCCTGTAGGAGCCGGCTCTGTCCGGCGACTTTTTAGCCGTGTCTCAGGCGATTGAAAGGAAACCCTGGCGAGACCGTCGGGAGCCCAGGATTCGCCCGCTTTCCGGAAAGTTGATCATCTCGGCCCTGCCCGGCCCTCTCCTGTAAGGATTACCATTGAGGGCCGGGAGGACTACGGTCATGGCCGACGTACCGATGAGCATCGCGTTGCAGCAGATCCGTCGCCTGTTCGACGAGGGGACGATCGCCGGTCTCCCCGACGGCCAGCTCCTGGAGCGTTTCGTCGCCCGCGGTGACGAGGCGGCGTTCCGGGGCCTGGTCGGTCGCCACGGGCCGATGGTCCTGGGAACCTGCCGCGCGATTCTCCGTGATCCGAACGACGTCGAGGACGCGTTCCAGGCCACGTTCCTGGTCCTGATCTGCAAGGCCCGATCGATCCGGGGCGGCGATGCCCTGGGGACGTGGCTCCATCGGGTCGCGCATCGGATCGCCTTCCAGGCCGGGGCCGAGGCCGCGCGTCGGCGGAGCCTCGAACGACGGGCCGGCGGTCTCCGCGACGGCGACGGACCGTGGGACGAACCGGGCGACGACACGAGGCAAGTGCTCCACGAAGAGCTCGCGCGGCTCTCGGAGAAATACCGGCTTCCCGTGTTGCTCTGCGACCTGGAAGGGAAGTCCTACGCCCAGGCCGCGGCGGAGCTGAAGTGGGGCGAGGCGACCGTCCGGCGTCGGCTGGCCGGCGCCCGGGAACTCCTTCGCTCGCGGTTGGTTCGTCGCGGCATCGCGCCGACGACCGTTGGTGTTACCATGAACCTCGGTCGCTCGGCCCTGGCACAAGTCCCCCAAGGCTGGGTCGAGGCGACCGTCCGGGCCGCCGGACCGTTGAGCTCGACCGCGACGCGGATCGCGATCGGCGACGTGGTCTCGACGACGGCCGCGGACCTCGCACGCAGACTCTTGACGACCATGTACCTGGGCAAGCTCAAGGCGTTCGCGGCCTTGACGCTCTTGATGGCGGCCCTCGGCGGCATTGCCTGGGGTCTCGCGATGCCCGCTCAGGAGAAGTCGGGGGTCGGTCAGGCGGACCGCATGCGGAATCCCTCATCTGCTGCACCGGCCGCCATCTCACAACCTCCGGAGAAACCAGCCGATCCTCATGAGACCCTCAATTATCTGGGTCGCGTGATCGATCCGTTCGGTTGACCATTCCGCGGGGCCAGGGTCTATCTGGTCAATTCCCACATCAAGGAGTCGGTCAGGCTCCCCGTCCGCGCCACGAGCGATGCTGACGGCCGGTTCCGTTTCCAGCTCTCCCGGTCCGATTTCGATACCGTCTACATCGATGAACCATGGTCGTTCAGCACCATCCTGGCCTACGCCGAGGACTACGCGTTTGCAATCGTGAACGACGTCCGTCTCGCAGAGGGCGTCGCTGCGGGTCTCTCCGGCACCAGCAAGCTCGTGGTCGCGAACGATCGCGAGGGCTCGAAGGAGCTGACCCTGCAACTCGCGCGGGACGACGTGCCCATCTCCGGCCGGATCATCGACCTCGAGGGTCGTCCCGTCGCCGGGGTGTTGGTGAGTGTCGTCGAGGTTCGCGTGCCGGCCGTCGGGTCGCTCGATGGCTGGATCAAGGCGATGGAAGAACGGAAGGATCGTCCAAACTTCAACGCTCCCGTTGTGGCCAATGCGATGGACGAACAGCCCAGGCCGCCCGGCATCCCGCCGGTCAGCACCGGCGCGGACGGCAATTTTCTCCTGACCGGCATCGGCCGCGAACGGATTGCGACCTTGCAAGTCGAAGGTCCGACGATCGAGACGAAGCACATCGAGGTAGTCACCAGGTCTACGCGGACGATCCGCTTCCCGGCACCGCCGAACCGGCAGGATGGCGAGGCCGTCACGATCTACGGGGCGAGCTTCGAACACGTGGCCGCCCCGACGCGAGCCATCGAAGGCGTGGTCCGCGACCTCGATACGGGCCGTCCGCTGGCCGGGATCCTGGTCCACAGCGAGCGGGTCTTGAGCAACCGGGCCGAGTGGCGAGTCCAGACGATTACCGATGAACTGGGCCGATATCGAGTGGTCGGACTGCCCCGGGGAAAGGAAGGGGTGCTGCTGGCACTTCCCCCGATTGATGTTCCCGACCTGGTCCTGAAGAAGGCCGGCTCCAAGATGCCTCGGCCCGAGGAATTGCCCTATCTGCGAGCCCAGGTGGCCGTCCCGGTATCCCGACCCGATCGGACATTGACCGTTGACATCCGCCTGAAGCGAGGTGTGTGGGTGACCGGCCGCGTCCTCGACCCGACCTCGGGCAAGCCGATTCGCGCCTTGCTCGATTACTTCGCCTACAACGATAATCCTCACCTCAAAGCGTCGCCAGGCTTCACATGGTCCCGGAGCGGCCCCATCCACACCGGCAGTGACCGCACGTTTCATCTCGTGGCGTTCCCCGGTCCGGGCGTCCTCGCCGCCAATCTGGCTCCCGGCGAAAAGGACCGGTCCTCCTACGTGATGGGAGCCGGGCTCGACCGGTTCAAGCATGAACGGGACGATCGAAGCCTCCCCACTCAGCCCTACATGATCTCTCCCATGAGTTATCAGGCCCTGGCCGAGATCGATCCGGCAGCCGGCACCGCGGCGTTGACCCGCGACTTAATGCTCGAAACCGGGCGATCCTTGACGCTCAAGGTGCTCGATCCGGGAGGTCAACCGCTATCGGGAATCCAGATCGCCGGTCTGAACGATTCGGGCTCTTACTGGGCGAAGACCCCTTCGGAAACCTCGACTTACACGATCTCAGGTCTGAAGGCAGGCAAGAATCGCCTCCTGGGTTTCCTGGACGTGAAGCGTCATTTGGCCGGCGAGCTGGTTCTCAAGGGCGATGAGTTGACTCCCCAGACGGTCACATTGCAACCCTGGGGTACGTTGACAGGCCGGGTCGTCGATGCCGACGGCGAGCCGCTGGGCCAGGGATTCCTCCATGATATCCGCGATTTCCGACCTCTCTCGGGATACCCCCAGATCGGCAAGGACGGCCGGTTCCGCGTCGAGGGCCTCGTGCCAGGCAAGCCCTATCAATTCCATGTCATGCTGCTCCAGAGCTCCGGTATCCAATTCAGGGGCGTCCTCGTCAACGACCTGAAGCTCAATCCGGGCGAGGTAAAGGATCTCGGCGAGGTCGTGCCCCAACCGCGAAAGAGTCCATGAGCCTGCATTAGCTTAGCGTTATTCGCCTTGACAGTCCCTAACTTGTCTTATAAAACGTGCGTCCATGATTTCCGTTTCTTCTGGACCGAGTTTGTGAACACGGCATCGCCGAGACCAAGGAGGGAGGTCTATGAGTCCGGCGCACGATCCGCTTGAGTCGCTTCGCCTTCTGCCTTACGATGATCTCGTTGGCTTCCGAGTTTGCGGGGAAAGCAGCGATGGCAGACCCGCTCTACACGATCACGGACCTTGGCACGGGGACGATAACGTTCTCAACTGCGAGTGGAGGAACCGTCGCGCTTGCAACCGGTAATGGGCTGACAACCGCTAGCGCAACGACCCCATTTGTGAGCGTCTCCGCCGGTCAGGGCTCGTATGCTTTCTCAACGTCTCCGGATACCGTCGTAGCACAGAGCACCCTCCCAAGTATCACCTCCAGCGCGCCACTCACCCTATACAGCGGCCTCATGAACGGGAGCGGGTTCGCTGTGGTCTCCGGTGTCAGTACCGACGTCGGCAACCCGAATTTAGCGAACGACGTTGCATACTCCATCCAACAGAACTCGGTCGGCTCGTCGTCCCAGCCGGCCTTGATCACGACCGGCCCTGAGCTTGTGGAGAGCCCGTACAATTACATAACGGTCGTAGGACTAAACAAGCAAGATCAGGCTCTTCTCATGACATCATATCCCACAAAACCCTATGGCAGTTTGCTTTATAATGCGAGCACAAATAGCCTTACGAACATATCTAGTCTGTCGGTCCTTACGGGCAGCCCCTATTTCGGCTTGTCCCCAATCGCTATCGACGATCAAGGGCGCATCCTCCTGCACGCGAACGAGGACGGGCCCAACGGTATTATCTTCCCCACAATTTTGTTGACTCCAGATGGCGTATCTACCGGTCCCCCTCTTTCCGCTCCCGAGCCCGCCACGATGCTGAGCTGGGGCCTAATTTGTGCCATTGTAGCGGCCGCGCGTGTCAGTGGGAGGCGGGACAGGCGGGCGGTGCGGATGGAGTAACCATTCTGCGTAACACGAAGCCCTAGAAGGTTTTGCACTTACTTTCAAGGGGTACTGGCGATGGCTAACCCAACTACCAATTGCGGACTTTGGCAAGAAAGGGTCGGTGAGGGCTTGATTTCCGATAGGGCCCGATCTATCCTCTGCTTCACAACCTTGGAAAACTTATGGTAGCCGTTCACGGGTCGAACCATTTGTGCAGTAATCTCGTAATAGTTGTATGACGCCTCTGCCTCCGATCTCACAACACCTCTGGGATACTGTACCGCCGCCGGCCCAGGACGCCGTCCTGGCCTTGGTGAACTCCCTGGAGGATCGGATCGCTCAGCTCGAGGCTCGGCTCCAGCTCAACTCCACCAACTCCTCCAAGCCCCCTTCGTCGGACCCCATCGGCCTGAAACGCAAGCCACCGGCCCCGTCCACCGGGCGGAAGCGCGGTGCTCAACCGGGACACCCAAAGGCCCAACGCCTGCTCGTGCCCCCGGAGAAGTTGCGCTCCTCTACCGATTGCCGGCCCATTTCCTGCCGGCGTTGCGCTCATCCCCTGGAAGGCGATGACTCCAACCCGCTGATCCACCAGGTCGCCGACCTCCCCAAGATCGAGCCGATCGTCGACCAGTTCCGGTTGCATCGCCTGACCTGCCCGCAGTGTGGAGTCACCACCTGCGGCGCTCTGCCCGCGGGTGTCCCCACCGGCAGCTTCAGCCCGTACACGCAGGCCGTCTTGGCGACGCCGGCGGGCGCTTACCGCCTCAGCAAGCGGCAGATCCAGCAACTGGCCGATGATCTGTTCGGCTTGACGATCTCCACCGGCATGATCTCCAAGCTGGAGGGGCAGTCGGCCGTGGCCTTGGCCGAACCCTACTGCGAGTTGGCCCGATCGGTCACCGAGGCCGAGGCGGTCAACATCGATGAGACGGGGTGGCGCGAGGACCGACACAAGGCCTGGCTGTGGGTGACGATCACCGCGCTGGCCACGGCCTTCACCATTGCCCGCAATCGCTCCGCCAAGGTCGCCCGGGGCCTGTTGGGGGACAAGGAGGACCAGGTCGTCAGCAGCGACCGGTTCAAGTCCTACGACTGGCTGTGGTCGTACTGGAGACAGATTTGCTGGAGCCATCTCCGCCGCGATTTCCAGGCGATGATCGACCGGGGTGGCCCCGGGGAGGTAATCGGCGAACGACTGCTCAAGTTGTCGGACCGGCTGTTCGTGGCATGGCATCAGGGGCGGGACGGCACGCTGGGCGCGAGCGTCGTCCGCGAGTCGATCTCGCGGCTGAGGCCCCGGGTGCGCCGGGCCTTGGAGGAGGGGACGGAGTGCGGCTGCGCGACGACGGCGCGGACCTGCGCCGAGATCCTTCGTGTGGAAGAGGGGCTGTGGAATTTCGTGTGGTTCCCCGGAGTGGAGCCGACGAACAACGCGGCGGAGCGCGCCCTGCGCCACGCGGTGATCTGGCGTCGGATCAGCGGGGGCACGGCCAGCGAGTCGGGGAGCCGATTCGTAGAGCGGATGCTGACGGTGGTGGCGACCTGCCGGCAGCAGGGCCGCAACGTGCTGGAGTACCTGACGTCGTGCTTTGAGGCCGATCGGAAGGGCCAAGCGATCCCCTCACTTCTGCCGGCGACGGAGCCGGCGATCAAAGTTGCCTGATTCGACCTATCCCACCCTGTGAACTGCTACCATCTACCTCCCACCGGGCAACTATTCGGGCATCGTAATCCTGGCGACAGCCATGTTCGGTCATGCCGAGGGCGACTCTTTCGCAGTCGTCTATTCCGACAACACTTCGAGCTCCGATACGCTCGGGATCAGCGACTGGGCCAATGGCTACAACGGCTTCGGTACCAACGCTCCCGGCGAGACAACCGTCAAGACGATGACTTCCTACGAACAATATTCCGGCGGCTCCAACACGCTTGAGTCCGGGAATAACGATCTCTACCTCTATAGCATCCCCGTCAACCCGAACAAGACGGCCGAGATCTTCGACCTGCCTAAAGACCAGAATATCGTTATCCTCGCAATAGACCTCGTGAGCCAGCCGCCGCAAGTGAACATGGGATATGGGACGAACTCCATCCGTCTACCCGACGGTACCGTCGGGATTACCACAGCGCTCGATCGTTCGACCGGCGCCCTGGCCGGAGGGGACTCTTATTCGGCTGCCCAGCGCCTGCCGGGCTGGGCACTTCGGTCACATGGGGGACCCAAACGTTCAACATCGGACCCGCGGGCGTGAATGACATCATGGTGTGGAGCGGCGGCCCTCTATCGCTCCCCGAGGGCAACTTCACCAGTCTGGAAATCCTCGGCGCGGCCTCCGGATCCAACCATTACGAGTCCGCCACCCTCTGGGTGTGGTACACAGATGGCACCTACGATACATTCACCCAGGATTTCAGCGACTGGATCAACGGGTACAGCGGGACGGCGGGCACGACCGCCCCGGGCGAGACCATCGTCAACAAGATGAACACCTACGGAACGGCAACGGGGACCGTTTACCTGTATGGCTACAAGTTTCCGACCAACCCGTCCAAGACGGTTGAATATCTTCAGATTTCCGACGACTCGACGATCAAGATCCTGGCTATCGACGAGGTTGACCAACCGGAGCAGGTCAACCTCGGGGCGGGTAATGGCCAGGCGCCTGTCGCGGATAATCAGGATGGGATCGGCACGACGAATACTGCGGGTCTCGCGAGCTTGGACAACGGTGGAGACGCATATTCCTCCGCCGCCCAGCCCTACGGCCTCGGAACCACCATCACCTGGAACTTGCAGACCTTCGATGTACCTCCGGCTGGATACAACGACGTTGTCCAGATCGGCGGCGTTTCATTCTATCTGCCAGAAGGCAACTTCACGAGTCTCGACCTGCTGGGAACCTCGATCTCGGGCCATTTCGAGACGCAAGTCTTCTCCGTCTACTACACGGACGGGACGCACGACACCTTCACCCAGGGTTTCAGCGACTGGGTCAGCGGCTACAACGGGACCCTTGGGTCTACCGCCCCGAACGAGTCGGTAGCCTTGACGATGCGAAGTTTCATCGGTCCGACCGGCGTGGTCAGCCGAAACGTCAACCTCTATGGTTATGTCTTCCCTCTCAATCCAGCCAAGACGGTCGATTACGTGCAAATCCCCAACGACAATGCCATCAAGATCGTGGCGATCGATGAGGTTTACGCACCGGAACAGGTCAATCTCGGCGACGCCACCGATTCGCAGAGTCCTGCCTTCAACGTGGACGGGATCAGTCTGAGCCCGTTGACGGGTGTCACTGGCGGCGGAATTGACGGAAACGGCAATTCGTACTCCGCCAGTGCGTGGGCAACACCATCACCTGGAACTCTCAGGTTTTCGACATCGGGCCCGCCAGCGTCAATGATGATGACGTCGTCGCGAGCAAGGGGAATAATGATATTCTGCTCCCGCTTGGATACTACACCAGTATCCAGATACTCGGGGCTGGCGTCGGCCATTATCCGATGAACGAGTACATATATGTAGATTATGTTGGAGGTTCGACCGACACTTTCAGCCTGGGCATCAGCGACTGGAAGGTCGGTTACATGGGCGCCGGGACCACTCAGAGCGGCGAGACCCCCGTGTTCACCACTCCGATGAGCGTCTACAACTCACCAAGCGGATCCGTGAATGGGACTGTTTACCTTTATGGGTACGTGCTGCCCACCAGTCCCACGAAAGTCGTCCAGGACATCAGGTTGGGAAACGAGACGAGTGCCTTCAGAATTCTGGCCATCGATGTGGTCGATCAACCGGAGCAAGTCAATCTAGGGGATGCGGCGAACTCTGCAAGCCCGGCGTTCAATGCCGAGGGCATCAGCATCGAGCCGTTCACGGATTTGCCGACCGATGGCTTGAATCAAACGGGTGCCAGTTACACGGCGGACTCAACCGGCCTACCCGCTTCACTAAACTGGAACGGACAGACGTTCGATATGGGCCCAGCGGTGGATGGGTACGCCAATGATGTCATCCGGGCGAGCGGCCAGACGATCTTGCTACCGGAGGGTAATTATACGAGCATACAGATGCTTGGAGCCGCCGTACGAGGAGCCCAAGGGCTGACCGTATTCGTCGATTATGTCGGTGGGACCACGGATACTTTCACGTTGGGAGTCAGCGACATTCTAGGGGGATACGACGGAGCGGGTACGACGGCCGCATGGGAATCAATCGCCTTGAAGATGAACACGTTCAACACTGCAAGCGGGAATCAGAGCGGGCCGGCCTATCTCTATGGCTACGTCCTACCTACGAACCCGTCCAAAGTGGTCGCCGACGTGAGGCTGGGCAATGACAATAACATTTTCTTCTTAGCGATCGACACGGTCGATCAGCCCGAGGAAGTCAATTTCTCCGGCGACGCACCCAATGCGGGGGCACCGTTCCCTAATATCGGCGCGGTCACCGTCAACTCCGAATAGGGCGCAACAATAACGGCCTCGACGGCTACGGAGACAGCTACTCCGCAAATGCGCTCGCAACTGCCATGGGCACGCCCACGGATTCGAGCGTGATCTGGAACGGACAGACCTTCAACATCGGCGCCGCGAGCACCTATAACGGCTTGCAGGCGACGGGACAGACGGTCGCCCTGACACAGGGCTATTATACCAGCATCATGCTCTTGGGAACCGCGACAGGTGGCGCCTATCAGCCGGGATCTTTCAAAGTAAACTATGTCGGCGGCGGAAGTTCGACCTTTTCCCGGACGATGAGTGATTGGCAGAACGGATACGACGGGGGTGGAACCACCGCGCCCGACGAATCGCTGGTGGCGACCATGATCTCATATAATTCGAGCTCGAGTGGGAACATGCGCGGGTTCGCCTATCTCTACGGGTATGTCCTCCCGGTCAGTCCCGGTCAGCTCGTTTCGTCCATCACGCTGCCAAATAATGTGCACATCGTCGTGATCGCCATCGACGAGGTCGATCAGCCGGCACAGGTAAACCTCGGGGACATCGCCAACTCGGTGAATCCTCCTACTACGATCTCAGCCCTTTCGTTCAACGGCATTACCGGTTTACCGAGCGGTGGGTTCAACGGCATCAATAGTGCGAACGAGTCGTACTCTGCCACGAACTTGGCCACGGTCATGGGATCGGCCTCGACGCCAACTTGGAACTCGCAGACATTCAACCTGGGCCCTACCCTCTACGGCGACGCGATCGCGTCGAACAGCCAGGTGATCACCCTTCCCCCAGGAAGCTTCACGAGTATCGAGATCCTAGGAACGGCCGTCGGTGGGCATCCGCAGTCGGGCACGTTCACGGTGAATTATAGCTCCGGATCCCCGACGCAGATCACTCAGACGTTCAGTGACTGGCAGTACGGATACAACGGCACTGGGGGAACGACGGCCCCGGGCGAGTCAATCGCCGCTACGATGAACACATATAACACCCCGACGGGAAACGTCGGTGGTACGAGGTATCTCTATGGCTACGTCATCTCCATCAACTCATCGAAAACGGTCTCGAGCATCGTCTTGCCGTCCAATACAGATATGATTATTCTGGCCATCGATGAGGTCAACCAGTCCGCCTTGTACAGCCCCAATGCCCTACCCATTCGTCGGCTACCGACACCGGTGTTGTCAGGCCGTGGGGGCTCCGCAGGTCAGGTCACCGTCCGAGAGGCCTCTGCAAGTTCAACAGCCATAAAATCAATTAAAGACCTCGTCGCTTCGGCCATCGAAAACCTCATCTCGGCACCTGAGCCACCCGCGGTCGCAAGCAGTCTCCTCACGAAACTCGATCCCTCGATTTCCGAGTTTATCCGCGGCACGGCATCTCCGACGGGCACACCGACCTCGTCCTCGATCGTCTTCGGTTCAATCGAGATGCCACTGATTCCAGTTGCCGACTCTAAACCGACCAAGAACCCAACGAAGCTTTCCTTGAGCGAAACGGAATTGTGACAGGGTCGGCGATCATGAAAAGCCTGGGATTGCTCTCTCTCGCGGAGGGTAGCAACTCTGGCGTGCCCCGATTCTGTCAATGGCGAATGCATGGGCCCTGGACGGGCGACATGATTGGGTGTGCGAGAATTTCGGGCTATCCCCCATGCCATTTGTTCTCATGCGTGCGGCATATACAAACTCACCGCAAAGATCAACTTTCCCAATTGCTGGAGCACTTCACGCCGGTCGGCGCGTTTGATCCCTTTTGACTAATACCCGTTCCCAGAGACCCACACCGGCTACAGGCTAGGGGATGAGCCACGATGGTCCGATTTTTGCCCTTCTCAACGCCCAGTTTCTTTTTACGCTGTTGCGGATGAGGATCATCCGTCCGGTGGTCCGCGCCCGAAGACTCCGTCATCGCCAAGGGTCCCGGTCCACCCATGCCCAAGATTGCCGTGAGAGATCGCTCGTTCTACTATGAGGAAATGGGGAGCCAGGGCGATCCCCTGGTCTTCCTGAGCGGGCTGGGTGGTGACCACCGGGCGTTCGGCCGGACGCAACGTCATTTCGCGAGCCAGTTTCGCACGCTGAGCTTCGACGCGCGCGATGCCGGGCAGAGTGATCGATCGGTGAGTCCGTACACCACGGCGGACATGGCCGACGACGTCGCCGGCTGGCTCGATTCCATCGGTGCGACCGCGGCGCATATCGTCGGCCAGTCGTTGGGTGGGCTGGTTGCGCAGGAGCTCGCCCTCCGCCATCCCGGGTCGGTGAAAAGTCTGGTCCTCGCATCGACGCACGCCGGGGGGATCCCTGGCGCAAGGCGGTGATCGATTCGTGGGTTATGATGCGCACGCAGCTCGATGCCGGCGGGTTCACGCGGGCCGTCCTCCCGTGGCTGGTCGCGCCTCCGTTCTATCGACAGCCGGGCCAGGTCGAGGGGATGATCCAGTTCGCCGAGCGGAATCCCTGGCCGCAGGAGCCGGAGGCGTTCGCCCGGCAGGCCATGGCCGCCGCCGCGCACGACGCCAGGGATCGCGTCGCCGACATCCGCGTCCCGAGCCTGGTGCTGGTCGGCGAGCTGGACCTGCTCAACCCGCCGCGGGTGGCCGAGGATCTGGCGGAACGAATCCCCGGGGCTCGACTGGTCGTGCTCCCGGGCGTCGGACACATGCCGCACGTCGAGGATCAATCGGGTTTCCGGCGCGAGATCGAGCTATTCTTGAATCGGCCGCACGCTTGAATGGACCGACCGGTCGCCTCGTCGTCGATCGGCCGGGATGGGATCAGGAGAACCGTACATGAAACTCCCTCGGGCCAGCGGCATCCTACTGCATCCGACCTCGTTGCCCGGCCGATTCGGCAGCGGCGACCTGGGATCCGAGGCCCACGCCTTCGTGGACTTCCTGGCCGAGACCGGACAGACGTGGTGGCAAACGTTGCCCTTGGGGCCGACCGGCTACGGCAACTCGCCCTATCAGTCCCCGTCCTCATTCGCCGGCAACCCGCTCCTGATCAGTCCGGACGGACTGGTCGAACGGGGCTGGCTCGACGCGAGGGACCTCGCTGGGATCCCAGACCTGCCCGACGACCGCGCCGATTTCGAAGCGGCGGCCGACCTCAAGATGGCGTTGCTCCATCGCGCCTTCGATCGTTTCCGGGTGGCTGGAATCCATCCCGCGTTCGAGACGTTCCGTGCCGAGAATCACGAATGGCTCAACGACTACGTCTTCTTCCAGGCACTGCGAGACGCCCACCACGGCCTGCCTTGGTACGAATGGGAGCCGGGGCTCGTCAAACGCGACCCGGAAGTCTGTGACCGATGGCGCCTGGAGCTGGCCGACGGCGTGGCCTTCCATGAGTTCGTGCAGTATGCCTTCGAGGCCCAGTGGCAGGAGCTCCGGGCCGCCTGTCGGGCGAAGGACATCAGGCTCATCGGCGATGTGCCGATCTTCGTGGCGCAGGACAGTGCCGATGTCTGGGCCCATCCCGACCTGTATTACCTGGACGAACAGGGTAAGCCCCAGTTCATGGCCGGCGTACCGCCGGACTATTTCAGCGAGACCGGCCAGCTCTGGGGCAACCCGCTCTATCGTTGGGACGTGCATGCGCGTGACGGCTATGCCTGGTGGATTTCACGGCTGCAATCCTTGCTGAAGCGGGTCGACGTCATCCGGATCGATCACTTCCGCGGATTCGAGGCGTACTGGGAAGTCCCCGCCGGGTCGGAGACCGCGGCGACCGGGCGCTGGGTCCCCGGGCCGGGCCGCGACTTCTTCCAGGCCATCCGCGAAGCGATGGGCGAACTGCCGTTGATCGCCGAGGACCTGGGCCTGATCACGCCCGAAGTCGAGGCGCTCAGCGAGGAGTTCCACTTGCCGGGGATGCGTGTCATCCAGTTCGGATTCGATGCGGACCCGGCCTCGGACAAGCACCTGCCCCACCGGTATATCCCACATTGCCTCGCCTACACCGGGACCCACGACAACGACACCACCTACGGATGGTACCACTCGGTCGGGGCCACGACCACCCAGCCGCGAGCGGAGGTGGTGGCCGCCCGGTCGTTCGCCCTCCGATACGCCGACACGAAACCCGATGTGATCCACTGGGGACTCATCCGCGTCGTGTCGGCCTCCGTCGCGGATACCGTGATTTTTCCCATGCAAGACATCCTCGGGCTGGATAGCCGAGCCCGAATGAACTTCCCCGGCAAGGCCGAGGGGAACTGGCTCTGGCGCTATCTCCACGAGCAGCTGACTGAGGAGGTCCGGGACCGACTGGCGGACCTGACGGCCCTCTACGGGCGATGGAATGGGGAGATCCCCGCGAAATGGGATCCGCGGTATCGCCCCGCGGAGCCGGGGAACGAACATGCCCACGCATCGTGGAAGTGATGGCGGAACTCCAACCCGAGATCCCGTCCGAACTCGTTGGAGTTCCGCCTTCAGGCGGGTTCCTGTCGCGATCGGCGGACCGCCTGAAGGCGGAACTCCAACCTCAGCATCTCTCGGATTCCACCGGAACATGAGTCCGATCAGACCGCCCCATGAATATATGACATGAGATGCTGGTTCTCTGTGTGGACCTTGTCGTGGAGGGCCTTGATGACGTCGCCGACCGAGACGATCCCGACGAGCTGCGAGCCGGTCGTGACCGGGACCTTGGCGATATGCCGCTCGCTCATCTGGCCCATGACGTCGTCCACGTCGTCGTCGAGCTGGCAGGTGACGGGATTGCGCGTCATCACGTCGCAGACCGGAAGGCGGCCGAAGCCCTCGCCCCGGTTGTGGATGATGCGGAGGACGTCGCGTTCGCTGAAGATGCCGATCAATTTCCCCTCGCCTTCGACGACAGGGAGGGAACCGATGTTGTTTTGAACGAGCTTCGCAATCGCTTCGCTGACCGTCGCGTCGCAATCGATCGTGACCATGCGGCGCCCCTTGGATTCCAGAACGTCCCGGACCAGCATAAGGGCTCTCCCTGGTGGACATGGAGCGAGCGCAGCCTGGGGCTTCAGGAGTCCACCGACCGTGCTCTCGACCTGAGGATTGGAATTGATACGAAGCCCCATCGTGTCAAGATTCCCTCGCCATTGCAAATGGTTTTTTCGCGATCGGGCAAGATCGGCAAGGCTCGCTCTTGGACCGCATCGCGCCCGAAAATCACGAAGGAATTCGGAGACTCCTCGCTTAACGCCACCGCGCTCCGGATCGGGCTGACGCCCGAGGTTGGAGGACCTTCATCCCGTCCGAACCACGGTCTCACGACCGTGGTCACGGCTTCGAAGCTCGCATCATCGGGTGGTGTTCAGCGAGGGGTGTCGGAACTCGGGGCCGGGATCTCGCGGGCCATGTCGAACGGATTCGGAGGTCTTGAGATGGATTCCGACGACCGAGACAACCCTCGGCGGGGGGACGCGACGGGCGGGGGATGGCCGCTGGGCCTGCTCCTGGCGGGGACCCTCCTGATCCGGCTCATCCACATCGATCAGCCGATCGTCGAGAATTACGTCGGCAGGCAGATCCCGACGGCCATGGTGGCGCGCAATCTCGAGCGGGGCTCGGGGCTGCTCAGGCCCCGGCTCGATACGGCGCCGTTCCCCAATTACTTCCTGGTCGAGCCGCCGTTGTATGAGTTCGGGGTCGTCGGCCTGAGACGGATCGCGGGCCTGACCCTGGACGAGTCCGGTCGGGCCCTCTCGGCTCTGGCGACCATGGTCGCGAGCTGGGGGCTCTTCGAGCTGATGAGGCGGAGAGGATGCCGACGCGCGGCCTATTTCGCCGTCGCGTCGTTCGCGGTCTTCCCGATCACGATTCGATATGGCCGCGCCTTCCAGCCCGATCTCGCCATGCTGGGCGCCGCCGTGGCGGGACTGGCCTGCTGGGATCGCTACGAATCGGGTGCACGTCGGCACTGGCTCGTCGCCGGCTGGACGCTGCTGGCCCTGGGATTCGCGATCAAGATCAGCGCCGCCTTCCTGCTGGTGCCACTGGTCCTCGCGATCCTCCGGAGGCGTCGCATCAGCGGCATCCTCCTGGCATGCGCGACGCTCCTGCCGGCGCTCTCGTGGTACGCCTGGGCCGACGACCTCGTCGCGTCGGGGAGCGGCTCCCGGGCCTCGGCCGACAATCGCGCCATCTGGCTGGGCCTGCTCGGTCCCTCAGCCCTTCCGAGTCGCGGCACCTGGGTGCTGGTCTTCCGATTTCTCTTCCTCCGGGCGTTCACGCCGATGGGGATGATCCTGGCCGCCTGGGGCTTATCGCGATCGACCGGAGACGGCCGATGCCGACTCTGGTGGATCTGGACGCTCGCCGCATCGGCCACGCTGGCGATCCTGGCCCGGAAGCTGCATCATGAATACTATTTCCTGATCCTGGCGCCGGCGGTGGCCGCGGGGATCGGCTACACGATGAATCGGCTGGCCGCCTCGTGCCGCGTCGCCGCATTCGCCTGCTTCGGAGTCTTGATCGTGCTCTGCCTCCTCCAGGCCAGGTTGACGTGGCGGATGCCGGACGAGTGGGATGGACTGGTGGCGGCGTCGCGGGCGGTCGCGAGCGAGACGCCCGTCGATGCGTGGGTCGTCGCCCCGGAAGCGATGCTCTACCAGGCCGACCGACGCGGCTGCCGGCTGGAGTGGACGCCTTCCTCCGTGCGACGGGCGGCCGGAGAATGGGGTGTCGAGGGGGACGTCCAGGACCCGCTCGAGCTGGTCGAATGCTACCGGCGCCGGGGGGCTCGCTATTTCGCCGATCTGGGCGACCGTCCGGGCGACCCTCGGCGAATGGCCTTGCACGACGCGGTACGGCGACGATACAAGGTCATTGTGGATCGCCCCGAGGTCATCATCGCCGACCTGGTCGTTATCGAGGAGCATCCGCATGCCCGATGATGTTCGGCCCGTGACTATCCCGGATTTCGCGGCATGGAAGTCGCAACGGCGCCGGATCAGCATGCTGACGGCCTACGACTTCCCGACCGCCCGGCTGCTCGATGGGGCCGGCGTCGATTGCCTGCTGGTCGGCGATTCGCTGGGCACCGCGGTCCAGGGCTGGGAGACGACGCTCCGCGTCACCCTCGACCAGATGGTCTATCACGCGGAGATGGTTGCGCGCGCCTCGCGACGCGCGCTGGTCGTGGCGGACCTGCCATTCCTCAGCTACCAGGTCTCGCCCAGGCAGGCCATCCGGTCGGCCGGCCGGCTCCTCAAGGAGACGAACTGCCAGGCCGTGAAGCTGGAGGGCGGCACCGGCATGTCGGCAACGATCCGCGCCCTGGTCGACGTGGGGATTCCCGTGATGGGACATGTCGGACTCCAGCCCCAGGCGATCCGGAGGCTGGGCGGTCACAAGGTCCAGCGCTCCGCCGAGCAGATCCTCGCCGATGCCCGGGCCGTCGCCGCGGCCGGGGCCTTCGCCGTCGTCCTCGAGTGCATCCCCAGCAGTCTCGCCGCCCGGGTGACCGAGCAGGTGTCCATCCCGACGATCGGCATCGGTGCCGGGCCCCATTGCGACGGCCAGGTGCTCGTCGTCAACGACATGCTGGGCCTGTTCGAGCAGTTCCGGCCCAGGTTCGTCCGCCACTACCTCGAGCTGGGCCAGCAGATCCGCACGGCCGTCGCGGCCTATGTCGCGGACGTCGCCGAGGGGCGGTTTCCGGGCGAGCTCGAGAGCTTCCGATAGATGACCCCCGGCCCGGACGGAGGATTCTCTCGTGAACGCACCGACACAAGACGAATTGATTCGGAAGAAGTGCGTCCCCTGCGAGGGCGGTGTCGCTCCGCTCTCCCGCGAGGAGGCCGAGGCGACGATTCGCAACGTCGAAGGCTGGACGCTCGACCCGGAGGGCCGGCAAATATCCCGCTCGTGGACGTTGAAGGACTTCATGGCCGGGATCGACTTCTTCAACGCCGTCGCCGCCCTCGCCGAGGAGGAGGAGCATCACCCCGACCTGCACCTCGAAGGCTACCGCAAAGCGACGATCGTCCTGACGACCCACGCCGTCAAGGGCCTGACCGAGAATGATTTCATCCTGGCGGCCAAGATCAATCAGGTGCCCGTTCGGATCCGGGCGTGAGCGGTTTCGGTTCGTGACGTTCCGCTCTTCCCGGAAATCCCTCGAAGCGATTCATCGTGAGCAGAACCCGCCTGAAGTCGGGCTTCGCGCCGCCGGAACCGGCCCATTTTCGCGGGGCAGGGCCCTGTCCGAGCCCATTCGGGGCATCGGTCACGACGGGGCCTCACCCTCCTTGAATTCGGACCGACATATCTGTGGATTGAGATGGAGACTTGAATCGAGACGTAGCGTGCGTCACAATTGTTGTGATGCTGAGGAGATTTTGGGGCGGAGAACCGGCCTCAATCGTGCCAGTGCGTGCGTGCGAGTCGGCCGGCTCTCGGTCCCGGTTCTCCTCGGATCGAATCTGACCACCCTGCATTCAGACCACTCTGATATCTCGGGCGGGCAAAGCCGCCGGTTCCAATGACACTCACGGGTTTTCCCGTGGGACGGATCGTCGTACGGGCTGAGATGTTTCGTTGAGCCGAGATCGTAGATGCAGCGCCTCGCATCACGAGATGATCGATCCGGGACTTTCCGGACACTAGTTGCAGCGATTCGGCCTTGAATCGGCCGGGTCTCGGGTTCGGACGTGGCCCTTCACTCGCGTGACGAGCGGTCCGGGGGCGTCGAGCACATGGACTTTCAGGGACACTTCGGATACGGCTCATGCGCGAGGTAACGCAAATCCTGAACGCGATGGCCGTCGGCGACCCGGGCGCAGCGGATCGATTGCTGCCACTGGTTTACGACGAGTTGCGCCGACTGGCGGCCGATCGGCTCAGGCACGAGTCGCCGGGACAGACGCTCCAGGCCACGGACCTGGTCCATGAGGCGTACCTACGCCTGGTCGATTCGGATGCCCAGCCGGACTGGGACAGCCGCGGGCACTTCTTCGCGGCGGCCGCCGAGGCGATGCGGCGAATCCTGGTCGAGCGCGCCCGCCGAAAGAAACGTCTCAAGCACGGCGGGGGTCGCAATCGGGTCGATTGGGAGGCCGCGGCGTCGCTGGCGGAAGAATCCACCGATGAGATCGTCGCCCTGGACGAAGCGCTCAGCAAGCTGGCGGGGGAAGACCCGGCCAGGGCCGAGGTGGTCAAGCTGCGCTTCTTCGCCGGGCTGACCATGCCCGAGATCGCCCTGGTCATGGGGATCTCGCTGGCGACCGTCGAGCGCTACTGGACTTATGCTCGCACCTGGCTCTACGCCGAGCTGAAGGATCGGGACATCTCACCCAACGCTTGAAAAGTGCAGGGCGATTGAGGGGTTGGGGGTGGATACGTCGCATTGTTCCTGGAGTCATCCGGAATGGGAGCGATTCCATGAGCACCCCCGTACAGATCGAAGCGATTTTCTTTGCCGCGCTGGGTAAGGAAACGGCCGCGGACAGGGCCAGTTATCTGGATCGCGCCTGCGGCGAGGACTCCGAGCTCCGCCGTCGGGTGGAACGGCTCCTGGAGGCTTTCCCTCAGGCGGCCGATTTCCTGTCCCGGCCCGCCGTCGAGCGAATGGGTGTCGCCACTCGAGAGGCCCGGGATTGCCGCTCCGCGAATCCACCGCCGAGACAGATCGGCGACTACCGGATCCTCCGCGAGATCGGCCGGGGCGGCATGGGCGTGGTGTACGAGGCCGAGCAGATCTCACTGGGCCGCCGCGTGGCGCTCAAGGTCCTGCCGCGGCTGGTGTCCGACGACCCGATGGTCCTGGAACGGTTTCGCCGCGAGGCTCGCGCCGCGGCGAGGCTGCACCACACCAACATCGTACCGGTCTTCGAGGTCGGCCGGGACGACGAGGTGGCCTACTTCGCGATGCAGTTCATCCAGGGCCAGGGGCTCGACCGGGTCATCGCCGAGCTGGCGCGGCTGGGCGGCATCGAGCGGCCGTCGGGCGGGGCAGGGGGCCCGGGGCGGACCGTGACGGCCCTGGCGACCGGCGTTCGGCGGGTGCCCTCGCTCGGACGGATCGCGAAGTCGCTCCTGAGCGTTCGGCTCGCGACCGCCGGGGCCGTACCGCCAGGTGGCACCCTGTCGGCCGCCGTGAACGGCCCGGCCGCGACCAGGCGGTTCGCCTTCGACGCGAGCCACGCTTCGGGCTTCGTCCTCTCGGATCCCGATACGGCCGGGCTCGGCCCGACCACAACCCCGGGGCCTTCGGCTGTCCTGCGGGCCGGGAGTCCGGCCTCGACGGCCCTTCATTCGGGTCGCCGGGCTCCCTTCTTCCGGAACGTGGCCCAGATCGGCCGCCAGGCGGCGCAAGGGCTGGCCTACGCCCATGCCAGCGGCCTCGTCCACCGCGACATCAAACCGAGCAACCTCCTGCTCGACCACGCAGGGGTCGTCTGGATCGCCGACTTCGGCCTGGCCAAGGGGGACGACGAGGGGCTCACCCACACCGGCGACATCCTGGGGACCTTCCGCTACATGGCCCCCGAGCGGTTCCGGGGAGTCGGAGACGCTCGCGCCGACATCTATGCGCTGGGGTTGACGCTCTACGAGTTGCTCACGCTGCGCCCGGGATTCGACTCCCCGGACCGGCTCGAGCTGATCGAGCAGATCAAGACCGAGGGGCCGCCGAAGCCCCGGATCATCGATGCGCGGATCCCGCGGGACCTGGAGACGATCGTGCTCAAGGCGATCGAGAAGGCGCCGAGGCGCGGTACCAGTCGGCCGAGGCGATGGGCGAGGATCTTGGTCGGTTCCTCGCCGATGAGCCGATCCGTGCGCGTCGGATCAGCGCGTCGGAAAAATACCGGAGATGGGCCGGACACAACCCGGGGATCGCGGCCCTCGGCGGGATCCTGATGGCGTTGCTGGTCGCGGTGACGGTCGGCTCGCTCCTGGCCGCGGGCCGTTTCGCAACCCTGGCCGAGCGAGCGGGTCTCTCGGCGGCCGCCGAACGATCGGCGCGCCTGGAGGCCAGCCAGGCCCTTGAGGCCGCGGAGACGGCCCGCGAGGCGGCCCAGGTGGAGAGCTACCACGCCGTGCTCAGCCAGGTGAAGGCACTGCGGGCCGGCCATCCGCCCGGCTGGCGCGAGCGTGCCCTGGACGGTCTCGCTCGACTCGCCGTCATGCCGACGCCCCGTCGCGACCTGGTCGACCTGCGGACCGAGGCCGTGGCCACGCTGGGGACGCTCGACATCCGCCTCGTGACCCAGATCAGGCTGCCCTCGGACGACATTCGCTCAATGACCTTCAACCCTGACGGCCGGACCCTCATCACCACCAGTTTGACGAGGGGCCTGGACTTCTGGGACGTGCGTGGGCAACGGCACCTCGCCGCCGTCCACGGCCTCAAGGTCACCGACGTCGCCGAGAAGGCGAAGGTCGCGTTCCTGCCGGATGCTCGGGGTCTGGCCGTCGCGACCCGCGATCACGGCGTCGTGTTCACGGATACTTGCGGCATCCGAACGACCCGCGCCCGATCTCCCGTGGATCGAGCCGGCCGAAGGAGCTGGACATCGACGCCGCCGGGCACTGGATCGCCGTGGGGTGGACCGAGCCCGCCGGTATCACCGTCCACGACGCGGTCACCGGCGCCCTCGCCGGCACATTCGAGGACTCGCCCTTCGCCCTGAGCCCCGACGGTCGTTGGCTCGCCCGGACGGAGCGGGGGATCGTCGTGTTGGAGCCGCTCGGCTCGGGCGGACCCAGGGTCGAGCTCGGCCGCCTGGGTCGGATCCGCTCCTTCGCCTTCAGCGCCGACGCAACGATGCTCGCGGCCGCATCCGGTGACAGCACCACGACGCTCTGGAGCGTGGCGCAGCGCCAGCACTTCGGCACCCTCCGCGGTCACCGCGGCGTCGTGAACGACGTTGCGTTCAGCCCGGACGGCGGGGCCATCGCCACCGTGAGCGGCGACTATACCGCCCGGATCTGGGACACCCAGACCGGGCAGGAACTGGCCACGCTCCCCGGGTCCGCGTGGATGGGTCAGGTCGAGTGGTCTCCCGACGGCGAATATGTCGCCGCGACCACCGACTCGAAACAGACGGTCTTCCTGTATCGGGTCGCGGGCCGGCACCACGTCCGGCAGCGGCTCACGGGCGACTTCGTCGAGATCCTGCACGTGGCGGCGCACCCTTGCCTGGAGCAGTTGGCGGCACTCGGAGCGAAGATCGTCACCTGGGACGTGTCAGTCCCGGGAGCCGCCCCACGCAAGCTCGGGACCGAGCCCGGGCTTGGCTCCGCACTGGCCTACAGCCCGAGTGGATCGCTCCTGGCGACAGGCAGTTGGAATTGGTCGCCTTCCATGACGCATCGGATCGTGGTCCGGGACGTCAACACGGGCGAAGTCCGGACCCAGTTCGCCACGCCTCAGATGGTCCACTCGCTGGCCTTCGACCCGGCCGGTGGGCGGATTGCCAGCGGCGACTCGGGCGGGAACGCCGTCGTGTGGGACCTCGCGACCGGCCGCCCGGTCCGCCGGTTCGCTACGGTTGGCCGGATCGGGTCGATCGCCTTTCTCGAAGGCGGCCGGCGGCTGGTCACCCACGGCAGTGACTTGGTCCTCCTTTGCAACGTTGACACCGGCGACGTGGAACGGCAGGTCACGCTTCCGGGGGGCGTCCGCAGCTTCGTGGCCGACTCCGCACGCAACCGCCTGGTCGTGGCGTTCCAGAGCGGAGCGATCGGCAACGTCGCACTCCCCGGCCTCTCGCCCGGCCACCGGCTCGAGGGCGCCGACGAGGGGGCCGTCGAGTGCTTGGCCCTGAGCCCCGACGGACGCCTCCTGGCCACCGGCGGGGTGGACCATCGCGTGGTGCTGCGCGACCCCCTGTCCTTCGAGCCGCTGCTGAGCTTCCCGGAGTGGAACGGGAAACTCAGGGACATGGCCTTCGATGCCTCGAGCCGCCGGCTGGCTCTTGTCGGCTCCGATCCCGACGTGGAACTCTGGGACATCGCCGCGCTGTCCGACGGACTGGTGGGCGTCGGCCTCGCCTGGGACCGGCCCTCCCCGGCGGTCGGCGCCTCCTGTGGTCGGCCATCGTCAGTCCCGGAGGTCGTCGTCGTTCATCCCGGCAACTCGGCCGCGGCCGAATTCGAGGAAGCCGGGCGCCTGATGCAGTCCGGTTCCGAGGCTTTACAGAGCGGCCGGCTGGACGACGCGATCCGCGACTACCAGCATGCCCGGGACCAGCTCCGGCCTTTGCTGCGGGCCGAGTCCGACCATCGCCATCTGGCGAGTTGACTGGGCATTTGCCTCCGGATCCTCGGCATTGTCCTCCGAGACAGCCAACGGCCGGTTGAGGCCCTCGCCTCGATCCGGGACCAGCGGGACGTGCTGGTGGCCCTGCTCGATCCCGAGCCTGATGACCTATACAACCTGGCCTGCGGCTACGCCCAGCTCGGTCTCCTGATCGAGTACGCGGCGCCCCCAGCGACCTCCTCGGAGCGTGCGGCCCTGGCCGATCGGGCTATGGAGACGTTGCGACGCGCCCTGGTAGCGGGCTGGAGCGACTTTCCCATGATGGATCGAGACAAAGACCTTGACCCGCTCCGCGGCCGCGCCGACTTCCAGGCATTGACGCTGGACCGCGGCTTCCCGCTCGATCCGTTCGCATGGTGACATGGAGAACGGAGCGGTCGCATTGTTCCTGGGAGACGCGGAAACGAGGACGGGACGCGGAAACGAGGACGGGACGCGGAAACGAGGACGGGACGCAGCTAGATTCAACCGACTGACGCCTCCCGCCAGACGGCAGGTGTGGTCCGGCTAGGCCAAGGTTGGGCCTCGTCCAGACACCTGACCTGGACCGAGGCCAACGCGGGGCGCAAGGGGAAATTGGGGGTTCCGGGGACATCATACCTAGCTCTCCTGGGCGATCCGGGTGTGCGTCCAGGTTTCCGGTCTGCCAGCCCGGGACAACCGGACTAACCTCAGTTAGAATGCTCGTATCAGAGCGCCCGAGCCGCAACTCATCAGAAGGGATTCACCACAGAGTCACAGAGGGCACAGAGAAGAATTTCTCGATGTATTTCGCCGATGCAACCCCTTGCTTCTTGGGTCCTTATGAAGTCTTGCGCCGTACAAGATTTTCAGGGTTATTAGTACAGAAGGAGCGCCCTATGGCCACTCTCACCCCCGAACAGCGGCAAGAGATCCAGGGGGCAGGCGAGGAGCCGGTTCGGCTCGCCGATCCAGAGACACAAACCGAGTACGTCATCGTCAAGGCCGACGTCTACGACCGTATCCGTGCCTTGGCCGATGAGGTGAGGGCTGCCTATCCCCTCGCGATGAAGGTCTTCGGGCAGGACGGTTGGGACGATCCGCAAATGGATGAATATAACGTTCTCAACCCCCACCGATGAGGGTGAATTGCGGCGACGTCGTGCTGGTCGATTACCCGTTCACCACGGATGGTGCCAAGGTGCGCCCTGCTCTGGTCGTTCAAAATGATCGGGACAACGCTCGGATTGCGAACACGATCGTCGCCCAAATCTCCGGCAATACCGCTCGTGTAAACGAACCCACACAACATCTGATCGAGCTGGCGGCTGATCCAAGCTGTGGGCTCACGAGGGATTCGGCGCTCATCGCAACAAACTTGCTCACGATGCAACAGAGCGACATCTTACGTGTCTTGGGATCGCTCTCGGCCGCGACGATGGGTCAGATCGATGAGTGCCTGAGGGTCGCGCTCGGTCTACCGTGAACCGACTCGAATTGCGGAGAGCGTCGAAGTCACTCGGATCTGGTCCGTGAGGTCGTCGGTTCAAATCCCGTCGCCCCGACTATTTTTCTCAGAATCCTATTTTCCGCCTGTTGTTGTCGGTCTGCGGGGTTCAATAACGAGAATGTGGTTTGAAGAAGTCAAACGCGAATTGCTGCAACTCTTTATGAAGTAGAAGCTTGGCGAGTTCAAATCCTGTTGTCTGTCTTACACTAAAAGCTCCAAATAAATTAATCTGATCCAGCCGAACGTGTTCGAGCGCTGTTCGGTATGGGCGACCGAAGCGAGTAAACAATCAGATCAAGTCTGCTTCGGTTTTGCGGACCGAAGCGTAGAGATCCCTCCTAGATTGGCCGCGCTCACCAAGGACAGGAGGTGGCAACGCTCCGGGACCTGATCTGCTTCGAGGGGCAGCGCTGCAAGCACGGCCACTCCATCGATGTCCGCCTAAGCCACCAGGACCTCTCCGAACTCGTTGGCGCGGCGCGGCCCGTCATCAGCACCGAACTCATCCGGATTAAGCGCGAAGGGCTGGGCGAGTACACGCGTTGCTACTTCTGCATGGACGACCTCGCGGGCCTCCAGCGCATCGCCGCCGGATGAAATTGTTCGAACTTCCGGTTCTGTCATCCAGAAGACGGTTTTTCGGCGGCATACCGGCGAGCTTTCGCTCCTGAAGGGCCGCACCGCCAACAAGGCCATCAAGATGACGGCGGCGGGCGGCAGTTCGCTGTCCACCGGGTCACTCTTATTCAAGATGGGGCGGCCGCGCGAGAAGGATCGAGCCGAGCTGCGGAGCCGCCAATGGCGATAAGGCGAGCTTTGAATGCCGGAGAGAAGGGATCACCGAAATCAACGCAATCCTCACGTCCGGCCCAGACCCCGCCGATATCATCCTCAATAACCTGTTCGTGAAGAGGCAGGGACGCCTATGCGGGTTGTTTCGTTCTTGATCGTTCTTGCCCTGGCCTGCTCGACCGGATGCACCACCGGCCGGCTCCGCCAACGCACAATCAACCAGGGAAGTACCGTTCCGGAGTTGCAGTACCAGCAGGTCCTGGACAACCTCGCCCGGTTCGCGACGCGTCCAGGCTCCCTCCCATGGCACGTCAATTTGAGGGAGGGGACCACTCAGGTCACCGACTCGCTATCCGGGGGCGCGGCGCTGGATATCGGTCCGCCGGTCACATGGTTCCCGCAACTCCTGGGCTCGAGGACGGCCGTTGCCCAGTGGGGCATGTCGCCGGTGATCGACGCGACCGAGTTGCGCCTGCTGCGGATCGCCTATCGGCGCGCCCACGGCGCCCCGACATGCCGTCGCCCAAATTCGTCGCCGAGTTGACCCACGAGTTGAAGGACCAGTTCGCATCCAACGCCGACCTCCGGAATGAATCGGAGTTGTTCTACGAGTATCAGGGCCGATCCAACCGCAGTGCCCGCGAACTGGACGCCCACGTGCTCACGACCAACGACGCCACCGTCTGCGCCGAGCCCGGCCCCTCGGTCGATCGCTCCCCGCTGGCGGCCAACGTCTGTCGTAAGATCGAGATGATCCAGGAAGACCTGGCGGAAATCCGGCCCGGGTGGTTCCACGTCGGCTCAAAGCGCGACGTCCCGAAGGATGCCTGCTACGTCGGCAGGAACGGGGACTGTTATACCTGGGTCTGCGCCGACGGGATCGACGATCTCACCGAGTTCACCCTGACCGTCCTGAAGATATCCTCCCTGATCAAGGAGACCGAGACGCTCATCAGCCCGGGATCGGTGAAGTTCTCGCCGGGGGACCGGGGAGGCGGATAGGCGTCCGGCAAGGTCTCAAGAGTTAGGTCGCTCGTTTGATGACCGCGTTGACCGTTTTCCAAAAGGTGAGCCACTCCCCCCGCTCGCCGGCTGGAAGCATCTCGAACTCCGGGCCTCGCAGTCCCGCCAAATCCGGGTCTTCCAGCCAAGCCATCAGGGTTTGCCGGACCAATTGGTGCTCCGCCGGAGTGCCGCTGTTGACCTTCACGGCCCAGGCAGCGACTTCCAGTTCCAGCCAGTCGAGCGCCTGCTTGCGCCAGCGCGTCCGCTCCTCGTGGCCGAGATCACCCGCGTCCTTGCCGCGACCGACACCGGCCAGGGCAGCTGCGCGGGCGGCGCGGTAGCGATGTCCTGCCGCCAAATTCTTCGCCAGTTGCGGATCTGAGGCGAAGGCATCGGAATAGAGGCGGGCCAGAGTGGCTTGTCGGTTCGCGAACTGGCATGTCCCCAGCAGCGCGAGCCGTTCGTCGTTGTCACCGGGTTGGTATTCTCCCTTCAGGAATGCCGGCAGGCACGGCAGGATCATCCGCTCGGCCTCGTGGCGTAGGACATGGCAGATCCAGCCGTCCTGGTCGCGCACCTTGGTGCCCCTCCAGTCGTGAGACAGGACCGCCTCGGCAAGCGTCTTCCTTGCCTCCGCCGCCCGCCCGCTCTGTTGCAGGGCCATCGCGAGCACCAGGCGAGGGGCCGGACTGGGCATAGCGTCTGCTTCCCCTCGCATCAAGGAGATCGCCCGGTCGAGGTGACCCTGGCGATACTCCGAGAGGCCCAGAACGAACTGGAAGAAAGGATAGGGCGCCCCAGCATTCGCTCGATTTATGGCCCCAACGCGCCCCGCGAGGGCGGCGGCCTGACGCAATTCCTCTCCCGACGCGGGCCGGAGTAGACAGGCCCGACTGGTCCTTTCCGCGACATACACATACTTCGTCCCACCGAACTTCGCCAGCAAGGCCCGGCGAGCGGCGAGATAATCCTCCTCCCTTCCGAGGTACAGGCAAAGTTCGGCGAATCCGTACCACGCGCTGTGATCCGTCGGGGCCACGTCGAGCGCCTTTTTCCAGGCGTCGCACGCCTCGTTATCGCGACCCTGGCGCCTGAGGTGTTTGCTCAAAGCTTCTTGCGCCGACGCGAAGTTCGGATCGATCGCCAGGGCCTGTCGGATGTGGGTGAGGGCTTCGCCGTGCTTGCCGTCACGATCCAGGGCCTCGCTGGAAAGCGTGAGGAGTATGGGCGAGCTGGGATTGAGGCGGAGGGCCTCGGGGAGTTCTCGAAGGGCCTCGTCGCGACGGTGCAGGTTCCATAAAGTGACGGCTAGATTCAGATGACTGGCGCCTGCCTCGGGGTCGAGCGAGATCTCCTGCCGAAAATGCCCGATCGCCTCGTCCAACCGGTTGGTACGGATGAGCGCCGAACCGAGATTGTTGTGGATGACAGGCGACCGCGGCCGAATCGCCAGCGCGGCTTGGGAATAGCCGACCGCCTGCTCGGATTTGCCCGCACCTATCAGCATGTGGCCCAGCTCCGCATTGATCCAGAAGTCCCGCGGGTTTCGTTCCTGGACACGTTTGAGGAACGCGATGCGAAGCTTCTCCGGAGCGACCGAATGCCTCCCGATCTCCAGGAGTAACGCCGTTGACTGTTCCGGGGGCGGCGCGGTCTCGATGACCTTGAAGAGGGCGGCGTCGTCGTTCCAGATCCCCGGGTCGCGGGCACGGTCACGCCAGCCCGTCAGATTCCCGTCGGCCAGTCGCGCCACCTCTATCGCCCATCGCCTTCGACGCGGGTCTTGCGCGGAAAGACCAGTTGTCGATCGCCGCCAACAGCGCGTTGCGGATATTCGAGGACCTGATCCGCGCCGCGACGGCCTCCAAATGGTCGTCGGTCTCATCGAGCCCCGCCTCTCGAAAGGCCTTCTTGCATTCCTCCTCGGTTCGAGAAAAATCAATGGAATGGCCGACGCGGTCGAAGCCGGTCAGACGGATGGCGTCAAGCCGGGCGACCAGCTCCAGATCGCGAGTGCCTTGCTGCAGCCGGCTCCGAAGGTCCTTTGACTCGCGATTGCCTAGCCACGCCTTCGCTCGCTCCAGAGCGATTTTGGCTTCCGACCAGGACTCTTTCCGCAATAAGTCGGCCATCTCCCGCAGGTTCGCCTCCGCAGCCCCCTCTGCGGCAATCCCTTCGACTTCGGCCTTTCGCGCGGCGGCAGCCCGCTCTGAGACCAGCCACATCCCGCCGCCGAGCAAGGATGCCGCCAAGACCGTCACGGCCGTGACCGCCGCCGAGAGGGCCGGACGCCGGCGGACCCGCCGAGCAAGCCGCGCCAGCCGAGCCTCCGGCCGTGCCGCGATCGCCTCGCCAGCGAGGAAGCGTCGAAGATCCGCCGCCAGCGTCGCGGCGCCGTCGTAGCGGAGATGCGGCTCCTTATTCAGGCACTTCAGGCAGATGGTCTCCATGTCGCGTGGCACCTTGCCGTTGAGCCGAGACGGCGGTACCGGGTCCTGCGAGAGCACCTGATGGAGGGTTTCCGCCGCCGACTCCGCCCGGAACGGAGGCCGACCCGTAAGCAGCTCATAGAGGATGGCCCCCAGAGCATAAATATCGACGGCGGGTCCCCACGTGAGCGGCCTGGCTTCGGCCTGCTCGGGGGCCATATAGCTCGGCGTTCCGATCGCGATGCCGGTCCATGTGAGGCCGGATTCGCCTTCCATCCGCCGGGCCAGCCCGAAATCGCCGATCTTGGGGGTGCCGTCGGCGGTGAGGAGAACGTTGGACGGCTTCAGGTCGCGATGCACGATGCCGCTCCGGTGGGCCTCCTGAACGGCTTCGGACAGGGTCGCTAGCAGCGAAGCGGCCTCGCGGGGTGGCTGGGGAGCGCCCGCCAATTTCTGGGCCAGGTTGCCGCCCTCGACGAATTCCATCGTGAAGTAGGGTTGGCCGGCCTGATCGCCCATGTCGTGGACCTGAATGATATTCGGATGCCGAAGCCCGGCCACCGCCTCCGCTTCCCGCAGGAATCGCTCGCGAGCCTCCGGGCTGGCGTAAACACCGGTGAGCAGCATCTTGACGGCGACGATGCGGTTGAGGCGCAGGTGCCGGGCCTCGTAGACGACGCCCATGCCGCCGCGGCCTAGCAATCCGCGAAGTTCATGCCCTGGGATCTGGGGCAGTTCGGTCGAGGATGGCTTCGGCGATGTGCCGCCGAATGGCGAGCCGGGCCCCGGAGCCGGGAACATCGCGTCCAACTGGGCATCACAGTCGAGTTTTCGCCGCCATCGCCTGCGGACCTGCGGCAGCAACTCCGGGCAATCGCGGCAAACCTCCTCCGGGGTAAGCTCCGAGTCCAGCAGCTCTTCCAGGAGCAATCGGACACGCGGTTCAACGTCCATTGGGCGTCTCCAGCCTGCGAGGCGAGTGATTGATCTCAACCCAGGACAGAGGCCGCGCCATCCCTCACGTCCACGTCGTTAACCGGCCGCTACTTCGGCGGTCGCAGGCCGTCGAGTTCTTCCGCGAGCAATAGGCTAGCGCGATTCAAGCGGCGTTGCACCGTCTTGGTCGAGACGCCCAGCATCTCGGCGGCCTCGGTGTGGGTCAACCCCTGAAGGCGGACAAGGCCGAAGGTCTCACGCTCGTCCTCCGGCAGGTTGTCGATCGACGCCAACATCCGGCGCACGTCCGGGGTAATACCCGAACCGCTGCTGGCCGGCGCGACCCGAAACTCTTCACGCAATTCCACATGGATGGGTTGTTCATCCAGACGCCGTGCCAGGTCATTGAGTTGCCAGCGCATGTGCTGGTTGGCCAGCGCGAAGAACTGGCGGACAGACTGGGGACGAATCGAATCCATGGCCTTGAGCAATCCGACCACCACTCCGCCGAGCATCTCATCCGTCTCCAGATTCGACGGCGGCCTGGTCAGGCGCGGGTAGCTCCTGTGCAGCATCGTGGCGCATAGCCCCTCAAGCCGGTGAACGGCCCGACTCAGCAGTTCCCGGACGATCGGCTCGGCGGGTTCATCCCCGGCCAGGGCGTCCAGGTAACGCTGGACAACGGCGGTAGTAGGTTCCTCGATCACGATGGAAAGGCTCCGATACAAGATCGTCATCGTGGATCTTATCGGTTCCGGTGTCCACCCGCCACTCTGAGTAACGGTAGGCGGGGAGCGGCAGCTCGTGCGGGTGCGGAAGGAAGTCGCGGGGACTGTCATCGGAATGACAGCTTGATACCCGCGAGGAGGTTAGCATCCCCATCCGGAGCCGCTGTCACGTGGCGCGAGAAGAAGGCAGGACCATTCAACCCCTGAAGATGACGAGGTAACACCATGCTTGGATCAAGCCGATCGCGCGTGACCGCAGGAGTTGCGGCCCTGGTCGCGATCGCCGGACTCTCGTTCGTGCTCGCCGGGGCCGCTGCGCCCAGGGTCAGGCGACCCTGGTCGAGTTCGCCCAGGACGGGAAGCTCAAGAAGCCCGAAGGCTATCGCAGGTGGGTGTACGTCGGCACGCCGATCACGCCAAACGAACTCAACGGTGGCGAGGCCCCATTCCCCGATTTTCATGCCGTGTACATCGACCCCGAGAGCTTCGCCCACTACGAGAAGACAGGCGAGTTTCGCGACGGCACCGTGATGATCAAGGAACTTGTCGGCATCGGCGCCAAGGAAGCGACCAGCGGGAAGGGTTACTTCATGGGCGATTTCATTGGCCTGGAGGCGTCGATCAAGGACTCGAAGCGCTTCAAGGACGAGCCGGGAAACTGGGCCTTCTTCACGTTCGGCCATCACTACCCGCTCAAGGCCGAGGCGACGAAGCAGAACGCCGCAGTATGCAACTCATGCCACCAGGCCAGCGCCAAGAAGGACTACGTCTTCAGTCAATATTACCCCGTCTTGCGCGCGGCGGCCGCGAAATCGAAGTGAGGTCGATCAATTCGCATCGCGGCCTGGCTCGTCCGGGCCGCGTCCTGGTCTCCCGAATTCAGGAGTCGCATCTCATGAAAACCGAGATTCCACGCCGTCTGATCGCCACCGACTTGGTCGCGATCGGCCTCGTCGCGGTGATGATCCCGCTCGGCGCGGCGAAACCGTCACGCCAGGACGAACCTCCCGCCACCAAGGCCGCCGAGTTCTCGCCCTACGTCACGAAGGACGGCGGGATCACGCGGCCGACCGATTACCGCGATTCCTTCGAATTCCTGGGCACCTATGCCGTGGCCACGAAGCCGGGCCAGCCCGTCGACGAGATGCACGTCGTCTACGCGCGGCCCGAGGACGTCAAAGCGTACCGGCGAGATGGCAAGTTCCCCGACGGGGCGACCCTGGTGAAGGAAGTCACCAAGGTCGGCTCGGACAGGCTCACCACGGGGCAATCTCACTGGGCCACGGACATCAAGCTCTGGTTCGTGATGATCAAGGACGCGAAGGGGCGATTCCCCAACAACGATCTTTGGGGCGACGGCTGGGGCTGGGCCCTGTTCCTTGAGAAGGAGCCGGCGAAGAACGTGGCGACCGATTACGCGACCGACTGCAAGACGTGCCACATCCCGGCAAGGAAGGACGACTGGATCTACGTCCGCGGATACCCGGCGCTCTCGAAGGCCAACCCGGCGAAGTGAAGCCCGGCATCGCTCGGCCCGCGACGAGCGCGGAGGAGTGAGAATTTGATGAGCGAACGTTTGAAGTCGATCGGCCTGCATGTCGCCCGCTACGGCCTGGCGATCGTGCTGCTGTGGATCGGCGGGATGAAGTTTACCGCCTATGAGGCCCAGGGCATCAGGCCGCTGGTGGCGAACAGCCCGGTCATGGGCTGGGCCTACCAAGTCATGAGCGAGCAGGCATTCTCCTCGCTCTTGGGTGTGGTGGAGATCGCCACCGGGCTGCTCATCGCGCTCCGGCCCGTCTGGCCGCTGGGTTCGGCCATCGGGAGCGGGCTCGCCGCGGGGACATTCCTCACCACGCTGACCTTCCTGTTCACCACGCCTGCTTGGGAGCCGAGCCTGGGCGGCTTCCCGGCACTTTCCGCCATGCCCGGACAGTTCCTGCTCAAGGACATCGTCCTACTGGGCGTTTCCCTGTTCACGGCCGGAGAAGCGTTGGCAGCGGCTCGTCCGCCTCATGACGCATTTTCGGCTGGCAATTGAGGCGAATTCCTGGGTGAGCAATCCTTATGACGCGTAATCTTGGGGCCGGTGGGTTTCGCCTAATCCGTGCGGCCCTGCTCGCCTTGATTTTCACCAGCCGGTCGGAGGGCGCCGTTGCCCAAGACGGGACGCCTTCCGTCGCTCCGTTGCCCGCCACTCCGCCGGTCGCCATTCCTGCCGCAGTTGAGGCAAATCGAGAGTTGTTCGACCGGCTTCGGAAGATGGAAGACCGGCTCGAGCAGGTGACAAAACAGAACGATCAGCTCTCGCGGAATGTCAAGGAACTCCAACGCCTGAATCCGAGCCGGAACGCGGAGGTCGACACGACGCGGCCCTACAAGGGACAAGTTGGCGGATCGGCCAACCTGGGAAGGCCGACGAACCTTCCCCCGGCGACCAGCGGCGGCGGCTCGGCGTCCGGCGGCGGAGACCCGACGAAGTCCGGAAGTGCCCAACTGGTGGGAAACAGCCACCTCGGCAAATTACCCCTCCTGGGCGGCACCTACGACTTCGAGAATGATGGATTCCGGTGGGGCACCCAGGATGACGAAGTCACCTTGGGCTTCCGGGCGCTCCAGCAGATCGACGCACGCATCTATGCGAACTCAAACCAGAAATATACCAGCAGCGGTACCTTCAACCCGCGGACCCGCTTCTATTTCGAAGGCAACCTTACGAGGCCCGTGTCTTACGAGTTCTCCTTACAGCATACCTACATCGCGACCAACCTGCTCGACAGCTACATCAACTACCGCGTCAGCGACGGGCTACAGTTCCGGTTCGGCCGATTCAAGACCCCTTTCGACTACGAATGGTACCGGCTGCACATCTGGCAGACGCTCGCGCCCGAGCGGTCTGCGTTTGCCCAGAACTTCGGCGGGAATCGCCGCATCGGATTCGCCGGCTGGGGGAGCCTTTTCGATAACCGGCTGGAATATGCCGTCGGCACGTTTAACGGGCAGCGGAATGGGTTCACGGCCTTCAATAGCCACCTGGACGTCATGGCCTTCCTGAATTTCAAGCCGTTCGAGAAGGATTCGGATTCCATCCTGCGGAATCTGCAAGTGGGCGGCTCTCTCGATGCGGGGATTGAGAACAATCCCCTCTCCCCGGCCGTCTTGATGACCTCGGCCCCGGCGACGCCGCTCCCGCTCACCCCAGGGTCTGCCTCCGTCCCTTTCCTGGCGTTCAACAACGGTGTGGTGGAGCGTGGCTACCGAGCACTCTGGGAACTCCACCTCGCCTACTACTACAAGGGATTGTCCGTCTTGGGGGCGTGGGATACCGGGTTCCAGGATTATGCGAAAGGCAGCTCCGGTCCGCCGCCCATACGCGTCCCGACGGGTGGCTACTTCGCCCAGGTCGGCTACATTCTGACCGGCGAGACGATTCGCGATCGGATGCTGATCGAGCCGTTGCGTCCCTTCGACCTCCGCCCCGGCCATTTCGGCGTGGGTGCCCTCGAAGCGACGGCCCGCTTCAGCGATCTGAATCTCGGCAGAAAGGTCTTCACCGGCGGCCTGGCCGATCCCAATCTCTGGACCCATCAGGTCCAGATGGTCGACATCGGGCTCAACTGGTATCTCAACAAATATCTCAAGGTCTATATCGACTGGGAGCGTGCCATGTTCGCCACCCCCGTGATCTACAACACCGATCGCTTTCAGAAATCGAACGACCTCTTCTGGATTCGCTGCCAGATCTTCTTCTGAGCCGGATGGGTTTCGCCGCCCGAATGTCAATTGGCTTTGTGCCAGCCGTGGCTTGCCCGCTTCATGGCGATTAACGGAGTTAGTAGTATGTCCCACACGATCCATGACATTGGAGTCGCCAGCCAGATCGGGAAATATTGCGACGCCATCGAAGTCGGTGCGAACTCACGGTGGCTGATGACCTCGGGTACGCCGGGCCTTTCCACGACCGGTGACATCCCGAAGGACATCACCGGCCAGGCCGAATGTGCCTGGGAGCATGTCATCGGCCTCTTGGAGCGAGCCGGCATGACGGTCGCCGACGTGGTCAAGGTGACTCAATACTTGACACGTGCCGAAGACATCCCGGCCTACGGTAAGGTGCGTTCGCGTTTCCTCGGCGATGCGCGACCCGCCTCGATGCTCCTCGTCATCCCCCAGCTTGTGCGACCTGAGTTCCTGATCGAGATCGAGATTATCGCCGCCAAGGTTTAGCCCGGATGCGGCATTTCAACGGTGTCTGCGAGCACCGAGACAACGATGCGCAGCGGGTAGTCCACCGGCTTCAAGTCCACGGCGAGATTGACCATAGGGAGAAGAACGTGTCGCATCCGGAAGAATACGACCTGGTGGTTCTCGGCAGCGGGAGGGGTAGATTCTTCGCCTGGTCGCTGGCATCGCAGGGGAAGCGGACAGTGGTCGTTGAACGGCAGTATGTCACGGGTTCATGCCCGAGCATCGCGTGCCTCCCGAGCAAATACCTGATCCACGGCGCGAAGGTCGCCAGTTATTTCCGCAGGGCATCCGAGTTCGGGATCGCCTCGGGCGATTGGAAAGTCGACATGCACGCCGTTCGCGAGGGAAAGCGGAAGGTAGTCGACGGGATGGTCGCGCTGAATTACCAGAGATACCGGGACAACGGCGCCGAGTTCGTCATGGGCCAGGGCCGTTTCGTCGGGCTGAAGACGATCGAGGTCGCGACGACCGACGGCGGGACTCGGACGCTTCGCGGCGACATCGTCGTGATCAACACGGGCTCCCGCTCGCGAATCGACCCGATCCCCGGACTCGCCGAGGCGCGACCGATGACGCACATCGAGGCCCTCGAACTGGACCGCATCCCGGATCACCTCGTCGTTCTCGGGGGCGGATACATCGGGCTCGAGCTGGCCCAGGCAATGCGACGCTTCGGCAGCCGCGTGACGGTCATCGAGCGGAACGCCACCTTGGCCCACCGCGAGGACCCAGACGTCTCGGAGGCTTTGAAGGGACTCTTCGACGACGAGGGGATCGAGGTCCTCACCGGCACGCGCGTTGATCGTGTCGAGGGGCGTACCGGAGAGTCCGTGAGGCTGCATGCGACGAGCCACGGGGTGAAGGTCGTCATCGAGGGCTCGGACATCCTTGTAACGAGCGGACGGACGCCGAACACCGACGGCATCGGCCTTGAGGTGGCCGGGATCGAGAAGGACGACAGAGGGTTCGTCAAGGTCGACGAGCGCTGCAGGACGACAGCCCCCGGCGTGTGGGCGGTGGGCGATTGCGCAGGAAGTCCTCATTTCACGCACATCGCCGATGACGATGTCCGCGTAGTCCGTGACAATCTCGCCGGCATCGACCATACGACGACCAATCGGCTCGTGCCTTTCTGCCTATTCACCGACCCTGAATTGGCCCGGGTCGGCCTGAATGAGTCGGAGGCGAAGAGTCGCGGGATCGCCTACCGGCTCGCGAAGATCCCCGTGACCTCAATCCTCCGGTCGCGAACGCTCTCCGAGCCGCGCGGCTTCTACAAGACGCTGGTCGCCGCCGACAGCGACCGAATCCTCGGCTTCACCGCGTTCGCCCCCGAGGCCGATGCGGTGATGACGATCGTCCAGGTCGCGATGACCGCCAAAATTCCCTACACGGCCCTGCGGGACGCGACCCTGACCCACCCGACAATGGCCGAAGGACTCGCCACGCTCTTCCGGTCCGTCCCCGCTCGGAGCTAAGTTTATCATATCGATATGATTATGAATTGATCAATCAATTGGCGTCCAATCTTTTCACTTGAGCCCTCGACCCCTATCAAGACCTACGCCTCTCCGTAACTGCTTCCGTATTGTCGACCGAAGTAGTTTGAAGGTCGGGGTCAATTTGCACGCTTTTCGCTGTTTTCGCACTACGCGACTGATGTCCTAAGAAGAATCTTGAGGGAACACAAGAAGTCACAACTCTTTTTCTAATCTTTACTTCTGACTTCGCAACTGGCGGATCAGGGTTAAGGGCCAATCCTGCACGCCTGCATGCAAAAGTTCAATAGCCGACCTCTCGCCCCGACTGTTTCGCAAATTCAAATCCCGCTTCTGGTTGCGGAAGCAACTGGCGACCGGTTTGAGTCTTCCAGAGGCAAAGGCGGATTCCTCTGGCGACACGAATCGAGAGACTGACTTCTTAGCAATTCTATTGGGAAATCCTGCTCCGAGTGTCGATTTCGTCCTGGCCCGTTCGACCATGGAGTGAGCGCTCGGCAAATCAGTTTGCTGAGCAAGTCCCAAACGGGAGCGTAGGAAAGCACGATATCGCCTTGGCATGCGACACTTTGCGTCTTCCGATGCCCCGGCGAGAATTCTCTGCAGCACGGCATTCCAACCCTGGACGCCGGCGACAAAAAGTTCAGGACCCCGCTGGTTAAACGACTCGACAAGTTGTCTCGCATTTTTTCAAAGGAAGCCTTCCATGCCAACTCTCCCTAAGACACGCTGGCTACTGGTTCTCTGCCTGCCCGCGCTGCTTACCCCCATTACCCACGGCCAGTCCCTGGCGAAAGTAACGCCACGGGAAGCCGGGCTCTCTTCTACGGCGCTCCAGAAGATCGATGTTCTCCTCCAGCAAGCGGTCGAGCGCAAACAAGTTGCTGGAGCGGTGGCCCTGCTCGCTCGCGACGGAAAGCTCGGTTACCTCCGGGCAAAGGGCTTTCAGGATGTCGAAGCCGGCAAGGAGATGGCTACCGACACACTCTTCCGCATTGCCTCGATGAGCAAGCCGGTGACCAGCGTCGCCGTCATGATCCTGGTTGACGACGGTCGCCTGGCGGTTACCGATCCGGTGTCCAAGTATCTTCCCGAGTTCAAGAATCCGAAGGTGTTGATGCTGGGATCCGGAGGCGATTCCAAACTCGTTCCCGCCAGCAGGGAGATGACCATTAACGACTTGCTGACGCATACCTCGGGCCTTACCTATCGTTTCATGGCGGAGGGACCTTTCGCCGAACTCTATCACAAGGCCGACATCTGCGACGGTCTTACTCGGCCCTCCTTCACGTTGGCCGAGAACGTGAGTCACCTGGCCTCCTTGCCGCTCCTCCATCAGCCGGGGAGTGCCTTTCAATACAGCCTGTCCACCGACGTCCTGGGCAGGCTGGTCGAGGTGATCTCCGGCCGGGATCTTGAATCATTCATGCGCAGCCGGATCTTCGAGCCGCTCGGCATGAACGACACTTACTTCGATCTGCCTACCGACAAGGCCGGCCGTCTCGCCGTCGTTTACGAACCGGGACCGGACAAGCGCATCCGCCGGGTCGGCGAGGAACCGGTGCACAAGGGGGAGCTAGTTTACTGCGTAACCAGCCCCTACCGGGGGCGGCGCGGCTACTGTTCCGGCGGAGCGGGCCTAACTTCGAGCGCCGCCGATTACGCTCGCTTCCTCCAAATGCTCTTGAACGGCGGCCAATGGAACGGCACTCGCATTCTCAAGCCGGCAACCGTCCGGGAAATGACCAGCAACCAGATTGGCGACCTCACGTTTATGTCGCCAACCGACCGCTTCGGTTACGGTTTTGGCATTGTGGCTGGTGAGGGCAAGGACCAGGTGGCTGCGGTCGGGTCTTACGCTTGGGGCGGTTTCTACAACACTGGCTTCTGGGTCGATCCGGAGAAGAAACTCGTCGGCGTCCTCATGACGCAGCTTTTCCCCTCGGACCATCTGACGCTACATGAGGATTTCAAGAAACTGGCCTATGCGGCGACCCAGCAGGTCGATTGAAAGGCCGACCACGATTGCATCGTGCTTCCATCCACTCGGAGAAAACAAAAAGCCGCGTGCTTGAAGCACGCGGCCGCAACACCGAAAGCCCGGGCAAGGCTGTAAGCGAGGCTCAACTCAGCAGCGGCCGGAAAATTTCTTGGGCAATTTGTCGAATCCCGGTCCGGCCATTCGACTATGCGATGAAGGCAAGGCAACCGGTGCCCGCCCGCAGATCGTTACAGGAGAAGTCGTGACACAGTATTTGGTCGCTGTTCACCACTGCCCCTCCCATACAGTTTCGAGAGCGACGTCGAACCTTTTCCCATCAATAACACCAGATGTCAGAGGAAATCAGTCATGAGAAAAGTGGTCGTAATCGAATTCATTACCCTTGATGGTGTCATACAAGCCGGAGGCGGGCCGGAGGAAGATACCAGTGGTGGTTTCGCGTATGGCGGGTGGGAAGTCCCCTATGGCGACGATGTGGTCGGAGCCGCCATAAAAAGGCAGATGAACATGCCGTTTGATCTGTTGCTAGGGCGCAAGACCTTTGAAATTTGGGCACCGTTTTGGCCGCACCATACGGACATATGGCCAGGCGTCAACTCGGCGACCAAGTATGTCGCCTCGAACACCCTGACTTCTGGCGAATGGCAGCCCTCCGTGTTTTTAAGCGGAGATATTGCGGAAAAAGTCGGCAAACTCAAGCAGCAGCAAGGGCCGGATTTGCACGTGTACGGGAGTGCAAATCTCGTTCAGACGCTGATGAAGCATGATTTGGTCGATGAGTTCTGGCTCAAGATATATCCGCTGACGTTGGGCAGCGGAAAACGGTTGTTTGTCGATGGCACGATTCCGGCGGCGTTCAAGGTGACGGAGAGCACGGTCTCCCCCAATGGCATCATTATCGTGAATTACGAGCGAGCAGGCGCGATCAAAACCGGGAGTTATTGAGTCGTCGCCGGGTCGAGCCTCTGGAAGCAGGTTCAGCGTGATGGCGCGGGCTATCATGAAGGAGCGGATTCGTTCCTCGATTACGACGTGGTGCGCTACAAATACCCTCCATCCTGGGTGAGCACGAAGGACTTGTGGGGCGCGATGAATACCATCGACAGCGATTCCAGGAAGGCTCGGGGATATCTCGTTGTGAGAAAGGCTCCGCTCTGAGGCACATCGAGGGGTTCGGGCTGGTTTCGTCGCATTGTTCCTGGAGTCGTTCAAAATCGGAGCAATGCTATGATCACCCCGCCACAGGTCGAATCGATCTTTTTCGTCGCGCTCGGCGAGGAGAAGGCGGCGGAGAGGGTCGCTTATCTGGATCGCGCCTGCGGCGAGGACTCCGAGTTGCGTCGTCGCGTGGAACGGCTTCTCCTCTCGAGGCATTGTGGACGGGCACCTCGACTCGGTCGAGGGCCTCGCGTTCAGCCCCGACGGCCGAACGCTCGCATCGGCCACCGATGACCGCACCGTGAAGCTCTGGGAGGGCGTTCCTGTCGCCGCCCTCGACACCCCTTGATCGAATCCTAACGACATCGGACAGGACTGAGACCCGTGAGTGCAAGCTCGCTGCCGATCACGTAAGTCTGGTCGGAGACGAGGATTCGAGGCGGAACAAAAATCATCAGGGCAATTGAGGGGTTTGAGGTGGATTCGTCGCATTGTTCCTTGTGACATTCCGTCCCGGAGCGATGCCATGATCAACCCGTCTGAGGTCGAAGCGATCTTTACTGCCGCGCTGGAGATCAAAACGGCCGCGGAGAGGGCCGGTTATCTGGATCGCGCCTGCGGCGACGATGTCGAGTTGCGTCGTCGGGTGGGACGGCTCCTGGATGCCTTTCCCCAGGCGGAGGAGTTCCTGGCCAAGCCCGCCATCGAACGCCCTGGAGTCGCCCCCCAGGATGGCGAATCGAGCACCGATCCCGGCGTGACCGGCGACTGCGTTGCGCCATCGCATCGCGATTCCGAGGCGACGGCCGACGCGATTCCACGAAAGTCCGACCAGTCGGCGATCAACGGTCGGACCGTTGCGAACACGGCGCAGGTCTCCGGCGATGGAGGAAACACCGACGCCGACCGGACCGTTGACCAGACAAACACCGACGCCGACCGGACCGTTGACCAGACGGACATCCACGCCGACCGGACCGTCGACCAGACGGACATCCACGCCGACCGGACCGTCAGTCAGGGGAACCTCGACGCCGGCCAAACGGTCAACGCTAGCTCTCCTTCGGGCCGCTCGTTCGACCGTGAGCAAGGCGAGATCGGAGACCGACGGCCCCCGGGTGCCCGGGTACGAGATCCTGGGTACGCTCGGCCGCGGCGGGATGGGCGTCGTCTACAAGGCCCGGCAGACGGGACTGAATCGCCTGGTCGCGCTCAAGATGATCATCGGCGGGAGCCTGGCCGGGGCCAGGCAACTGGCCCGCTTCCGGATCGAGGCCGAGGCGGTCGCCCAGCTCCGCCATCCGAACATCGTGCAGATCTACGACATCGGCGAAGTGGACGACATGCCGTACGTGTCGCTGGAGCTGCTCGAAGGGGGAGACCTCGCCGATCGACTGGACGGGACCCCTCAGCCGGGCGCCCAGGCCGCCGTGCTGCTGGCGACGCTTGCCCGGGCCATCCATGCCGCCCATGTCGCCCGGATCGTCCACCGCGACCTGAAGCCGGCCAACGTGCTGTTGACCGCCGATGGAGTGCCCAAGATCACCGACTTCGGCCTGGCCAAGCGGCTGGAAGCGGACGATAACCAGACCAATAGCGGCGACATCATGGGTACGCCCAGCTACATGGCTCCCGAGCAGGCCATGGGCCGCACCAAGGACGTCGGACCGGCGGCCGATATCTACGCGCTGGGGGCGATCCTTTACGAAGTCCTGACCGGTCGCCCTCCCCTCAAGGGCGAGACGGTCATGGAGACGGTCCGCCTGGTCATCCAGACGGATCCGGTGCCCCCGTCGCGATTGGTGCCGCGGATCGCGCGCGATCTCGAGACCATCTGCCTGAAGTGCCTGAAGAAAGAGCCGCACAAGCGTTACGAGACGGCCGAGGAATTCGCCGCCGACCTCGATCGTTATCGCGAAGGCCGACCGATCAAGGCCAGGCCGACCGGGAACTTCGAGCGCGGGTACAAGTGGTCGAAACGGCATCCGGTCGCCGCCATGTCCTACGCCCTCGGCCTCCTGTTGTTCATCGGCCTGGCCGGCGGCTACATCCAATATCAGAGATATCTGGATTCCAGCGAGCAATCGCGGAGCACCAGGGTCGTCCAGGATACGCGTCTCGGAATGGAGAAGCTCGAGGAGGCCGATGGGGCCGAAGGCAACCCGGTCAAGCTCGAGAACATGAAGGCCGATCTCACCGCGTACCGGGAGAAAATCAGGGGCGAGCCTCGACTTCAGCCGATCTCGGACGAGATCGAACGGAAGTTGAAATGGGTGGACGACCAGCTTGAAGAGCTCAGGTCGAGAGAGGCGAACAAGAGTCGCAAACTCCAGGACCGCGAACGATACCAGAAGTTCCTGGAGCTGAGTCAGGAAGCCCAGTTGTACGCGACGGGCTTCGGCGTGCTCGACGAGGCGGACCGATTCGAGAAGCTCCGGACCTCGGCCCATGCCGCACTGGCCACTTATGCCCGTGATCCGGGGGCGGCCGACGACGCGTGGACCCTGGCCGAGGCGTTGCCGGAGGAGTTGAAGGAGCCCGAGAAGGTCCGGGTGGCCGATGTGTGCTACGACCTGCTCTTGATCCGATCGCAGGTGGAAGAGCCGGCCAAGGGACTGCGGATCCTCGACCGGGCCGTCGCGCTTCGCCCCAGGACGACCGCCGCGTATCACCTCCGCCGCTCCGAGTGCCTCGAGCGCGCGGGCGACCTCGCGGGCAGGGATCGCGAGAATCGAGAAGCCGGCCTAATCGAACCCGCGACGCCGCTGGACTACTTCCTGAATGGTCGCGAACTGGTCCTCCGCCGACGATTCGCCGACGCCGTCCGTCCGCTCAACTCGGCCTTGCAAGCCGACCCGGATCAGACCTCGGCCCACCTCCTGCTGGCGGTCTGCTACCTCTACACGGAACCGAAGGCGTTGAGCCAGGCCAGGACCAGCCTGACCACCTGCATCCGGAGCCATCGCGACCTGGCGACCCTCTACCTGATGCGTGCCTACGTGTCCGGGCAGGAGGCCAACGAAGCTTTCCTGAGGATCGCCCGGACACAACCCGAGGAGGCGGAGTCCGCCCAGCTCCGGCGAGTCGCGAAGGATTCCATCGCGGCCGCGGAATTCGATTACGGCAAGGTCCTCGACCTGAAGCCCGACGACAATCTTCGATACGTCCTGTTCAGCAACCGGGGGCTGATGTGGATCCAGTCGGACCGCCTCAACGACGCGGTCGTCGATCTGGAAGCGGCTATCCGGCTCAAGCCGGACCGGTACATGGCCCACGCCTCGCTGGCCCAGGTCTATCATCGCCAGGGCCGGTTGGATGCCGCCGCCGCGTCGTTCACTCGGGGGATCGCATGCCATCCGGAACCGATCGTGATGGCCGGGCTCTATCGCAGTCGCGCCTTGCTCTATGCCTACCGGAGTGATATCACCCCGGACCGGCGCAAGGCGGCACTCGCGGACCTCGAGGAAGCAATCCGCCACGAGCCGGACAACAAGCTCAAGGTCCAGGACCACGTTGACCGTGCCAAGCAGTTCTTCGCCGCCGGACAGGCCCAGGAGGCCCTGGCCGCCAGCGATTCGGCCCTGGCGATCCTCCCCGGTTACGCCGAGGCCCATCGCGTGCGGCTCTCGGCCCTGATGGACCTGAAGCGGTACGACGAGGTGCTGTCCTCGGCCAACGCCTACATCGCGCGGGGCAAGCCCACGGCCGTGATCCTCGAGATCCGCGGCCTGGCCCGGGAGAGACATCGGAAGTTCACCGAGGCGATCGCCGACTTCGACGGGGCGCTCGAGCTGACGCCGGATGCGGAAAAGTCCCAGCGCACCCGGCTGTTGAACCTGCGCGGCATGGCCTACTATTTCTCCGACGCGCCCAAGCTGGCCCGGGACGACTTCGAGGAATCGTTGCGACTGGATGCCAACCAGAGCGAAGCCATGGGCGGCCGAGGGCTGGCTCGCATCAAGATGGGCGAGTGGCGTCCCGCGGTGATCGACGCCGAGGCCGCGGTCCGGCTGGCGACGGCCGCGGCCCCGCGCACGGGAGCAGACCGTAAAGATCGGGCCAAGGCCCTCTTCAACGCCGCCCGGATCTATGCCCTTGCGGTCGAGTTCGCCGCCCAGGATATCACGCGTCAGGGCGAGCGTGCCCTGGCCCTCTATCGCAAATATCGCGGCCGAGCCCAGGACCTGCTCGATGAGGCGATCAAGTATGCCCCCGACCAGGACCTCCGCGACACGATCCTGAACGATCCCACCCTGCGCTCGATCCGCCGGGGGACGGGCCGGACCCCGGGCCTTCGCGTCGGGAACTCCAGCATCGGTCCTGGACGGAACCCTTCGGCATCATGAGCTCGGCCAGCATCTCAGCATAGACCTATCAGACTGCCTCGATAAATCCAACGCCGGATGATCCACGATGATGACCTATCTCCGCCCCGCCAAGCAGGCGGTCCTTGCGCCTCACAAGCTCCTTCGACGTCGTCGAAGACGGCCTCCCGCGACGTTCAGTCGGACGTTCTTCCGGCGGCGGCCCCGCCTGGAAGTGATGGAGGACCGGACGCTCCTCTCCACGTTCCTGGTGACCAACACCGGCGACAGCGGCCCCGGCTCGCTCCGCCAGGCCATTCTTGATTCGAACGATGCCACCGGAGCGACCATCACGATCGATTTCGATATCGGCGGCTCCGGCGTGCAGACAATCTATCCGCTCTCGACCTTGCCCGCGATCTCCAGCCCGGTGCTGATCGACGCCACCTCGCAGCCGGGTTACGCCGGCACGCCTCTGATCGAGATCAACGGCACCCAGCTCTACGGCTCCTACTTCGGCTCCGGCAATCTCGACGGCCTCACGATCACCGGCTCGGGCGTGACCGTCCGCGGACTGGACATCGACAACATCGGCAATTTCAGCACAGGCATCGGCATAGAGCTCACGGGCCCCGGCGCCACGGGCGATTGGATCTATGGCAACTTCCTGGGGACCGATCCCACCGGCACCACGTTCAACAATTCCAGCCGTGGCCAGAAGTATGGTATCGAAATCGATGGCGGGGCCAGCGACAACCTGATCGGGACCAATGGCGACGGGATCGACGATTCGGCCGAGCGGAACCTGATTTCGGGCAACATCGGAGTGGGCGTCCTGATCCAGGGCCAGGGCACCGATGGTAATGTCGTCGCGGGCAACTGGATCGGCACGACGGTCACCGGCGATGTCGCGCTGGGCAACGGAACTTATGGCTACTATTACGGATACGGCTCCGGCTTGCTCAATGCCGGCGGCGTGATGATCGTCGGAGGCGCCTCGGGCAACGTGATCGGGACCGACGGCCTCGGCGTCGATGCCGCCGGCCAGGGGAACGTCATCTCGGGCAATGATAACGCGGGAGTCGCGATCAGCGGCTCGTCCGATAACGTGGTCGCGGGCAACGAGATCGGCACCGACGCGACCGGTTCGATCTCCCTGCCCAACCAGGCCGCCGGGATCGTGATCGAGGCGGGGTCCACCGGCAATACGATCGGTGGGACCACCGCCGTCTCGGGCAACCTGATCACCAACAACGGCGGGCCGGGCGTCGTGGTCGGCACCTCGGCCAGCGACCTCTCCATCGGCAACCAAATCACGGACAATCGCATCTTCGCCAATAGCAAACAGGCCATCGACCTCGGCGACGATGGGGTGACGGACAACGCCTCCGCTCCGCGCCAGGGCCCGAACAACCTCCAGAACTTCCCGATCATCGTGACCATCGCCGATGGCCAGCTCGAGGGCTGGCTCGGGGGCAGCACCCCCGACACGACGTTTCGCATCGATGTCTACGCCAGCACCGGCGACAACTCCGACGGGTCGGGAGAGGCCCAGGACGACCTGGGCTCGTTCGACGTGACCACGGACGCGACCGGACAGGTGACCTTCGCCGTCCCCTTCACGGCGCCCGCCGGGTTGCCGGACATCTCGGCCACGGCGACCGATCCGGCCGGCAACACCTCCGAGGTCTCGGCCGCACGCCAGGGCGTCTGGGCAAACGACGCAAGCTCCATCCGTCCCGCTCCTGGTCAGTCGGTGAACTTCTCGGCCGCATCGGGCCAGGAGATCGCCCTGCAAGACCCGAGTGCCGGGCCATTGCTTGCGATCTGGGACATCTCGCTGACGGTCCCCGCCGGGACGCTGAACCTCGCGACCACCGCCGGCCTGACCGGCTCGGGCGATGGCACCGGGTCGTTATCGTATCAAGGCTCGATCGCGGCGATCGACGCGGGGCTCGACGGCCTGATTTACACGCCGCCCCCCGGCACGTCTCTCGACGTCGCGATCACCCTCGATGCGACGTCCGTGGGCGCGGCGCCGGTCCAATCTCAGGCGTTCGTCACGTATGGTCCCTTCGTGGTCACCACGACGGCCGACAGCGGCCCGTGGTCGCTCCGCCAGGCGATCCTCGATTCCGACGGCGCCACCGGCGCCACCAACACGATCGACTTCGCTCTCCAGGGCTCGGGCGTGCAAACGATCGTCCTGCTCTCGGCCTTGCCCGCGATCTCCAACGCGGTGCTGATCGACGGCACGTCGCAGCCGGGTTACGCCGGCACGCCGTTGATCGAGCTCAACGGCAGCCAGGCCGGCGGCGGCGACGCTCTGATGATCACCGGCTCGGGCGTCACCGTCGTCGGCCTGGACATCGACAGCTTCGGCCAGGGCGCCGGCATTGAAATCACGGACCCCGGCGCCACGGGCGATTGGATCCACGGCGACTTCCTGGGGACCGATCCCACCGGCACCCAGGCCGAACCGAACGAGTTCGGCGTCGAGATCGACGGGGGGGCCACCAACAACCTCATCGGGACCAATGGCGACGGCATCAACGACGCGGCCGAGCAGGACGTGATCTCGGGCAACTCCGCAGTCGGCGTCCTGATCAAGGGCCAGGGCACCGATGGCAATATTGTCGCGGGCAATCTCATCGGTACGACGGTCACCGGGGATGTCGCCCTGGCCAACGGAGCCTACCCTTACAAGGGATCTTACCCTTCCTATAACTACTCCGGCTCGGGCAGTGCCGGCGGAGTGATGATCGTCGGAGGCGCCTCCGGCAACCGGATCGGGACCGACGGCGTCAGCGTCGATGACGCCGGCCAGGGGAACGTCATCTCGGGCAATGATAACGCGGGGGTTGCAATCGGCGGCTCGTCCGATAACGCGGTGGCGGGCAATTTCATCGGCACCGACGCGACCGGTTCCCTATTCCTGCCCAACCAAGCCGCCGGGATCGTGATCGCGGAGGCATCCACCGGCAATACGATCGGTGGAACCACCGCCGTCTCGGGTAACCTGATCGCCAATAACGGCGGGCCGGGCGTCGTGGTCGGCACCTCGGCCAGCGACCTCTCCACCGGCAACCCGATCACGGATAATCGCATCTTCGCCAATACCGGGCAGGCCATCGACCTCGGCGACGACGGGGTGACGGACAACGCCTCCGCTACGCGACAGGGCCCGAACAACCTCCAGAACTTCCCGATCTTATTCCTGACCCCCGACGGCCAGATCGAAGGCTGGCTGGGCGGGAGCACGTCCGACACGACCTTTCGAATCGACTTCTTCGCCAGCGCCGCACTCGGTCCGGGGGGCTCGGGTGACGCGCAGGACGACCTGGGCTCGATCGAGGTGACGACCGACGCGGCGGGCGGGGTGAGTTTCGCGGTCCCCTTCACGGCGCCCGACGGGCTGCCGATCCTCACGGCCACGGCGACCGATCCCGATGGCAACACCTCGGAAGTCTCGGCCATTCGCCAGGGCGTCTTCGATGTCCCCACGGAATACGTTCGATTCACCGCCGGCCAGGCGTTCCACTTCTCGGCCGCGTCCGGCGATGCGATCGCGCTGGATGACCCCGATGTCGGACCGTTCGACCTGACGTGGAGTCTGACGTTATCGGTCACGACCGGGACTTTGACTTTGTCGAGCACCGCCGGCCTGACCGGATCGGGCAACGGCACGAATTCGTTGTCCTACAGCGGCCTCCTCTCGGCGCTCGACGCGGCGCTGGCCGGCATGACCTTCAGACCGCCCGCGGTGTCCTACGGCTATGTCACGCTCAGCCTCGACGCCCGGTCGGACGGCGCCGCGACGGTCGATTCGCAGGTCCTCTTGAGCGACGGTCTATTCCTGGTGACCACCACGGCGGATAGCGGCCCCGGCTCGCTCCGCCAGGCGATCCTCGATTCCAACAGTGCCGTCGGTGCGACCACCACGATCGACTTCGCAATCCCCGGCACCGGCATCCGGACGATCGCGCCGACCTCGGCTCTTCCCGCCATCACCACCGCGGTCGTGATCGACGGCACGTCTCAGCCCGGTTTCGCGGGCACACCGCGGATTGACCTGAGCGGCCAGTCTCTCGCCGGCACCGACCCGCTGGCGGTCGCCTCCAACGTCACGGTCCGCGGCGTGGTGATCGGCGGCTTCGGCTTCGGTGTCTCCGTGGTCCCGGAAGTCCTGGACCTTCCGTCCCTGGCATTTCCCGCAAGTGGAGTTGGCCCCGCCAGCTCGATCGTCTCCTACCCATTCGAGACCAGCACGGGCGAGGATCTGACGATCGTGGCCCAGGCCCAGGGCGTGACGACGCAACTGTTGCTCCTGGATGCCTCCGGCAATTTGCTGATGCAGAGCGACGGCCAGTCCGCCGCCGACGGCGACGACCTGATCAACACCTATGTCCCGGCGGGGACGTATTCGCTCGAGGTGCAGGACCTCGGCGGCGCGGGCACGTACAGCGTGACGGCCACGGCCCTGGCGGCGACCAGTCCGCTCCAACCCCTCGCGATGGGGCATTTTCCCGAAAGTAACGACTCTATCGTCGCGGGCGATTTCACCGGCGACGGCCGCCTCGACCTGGCCTTCACCAGCTTTAGCTACTTCAATAGCACCGCGGTCGTCTCCGTGCTGTTGAGCAACGGCGACGGCACCTTCGCGCCCCCGGTCAACTACGCGGTCGGGTCGCAGCCATGGGCCCTCGTGGAGGGCGACTTCACCGGCGACGGGCGGATCGATCTGGCCGTCGTCAATAACGGCGGGTATCCAGACGGTACGGTGTCGGTGCTGCTGGACAACGGCGACGGCACGTTCCAGCCCCAGGTCACCTACGCGGTCGGGAGCGATCCGCGGGCCATCGTGGCGGGGGACTTCACCGGCGACGGCCACCTCGACCTGGCCGTCGCCAATTATCTCTCCGACACCGTGTCGATGCTGATTGGCAACGGCGACGGCACGTTCCAGTCCCAGGTTACCTACGCGGTCGGGAGGAATCCGGACGCCCTCGTGGCGGGCGATTTCACCGGCGACGGGCACCTCGACCTGGCCGTTGTCAATTCAAGCTCCAGCACGGTGTCGATGCTGTTGGGCCACGGCAACGGCACCTTCGCGCCCCAGGTCACCTACACGGTCGGGTCGAACCCCCAATCGATCGTGGCCGGGGATTTCAATGACGACGGCCACCTCGACCTGGCTGTCAGCGGCTTCGCCGGGGTGCAGATCCTGCTGGGCAACGGCGAGGGCACGTTCCAGGCCGCGAGTACGGCCGCGAACGGAATTGATGGTGCTCTCGTGGCGTGCTCCATCACGGGCGACGGCCACCTCGACCTGGCGGTCGTCAGTTACGAAGCCAACATCGTGTCGGTGTTGCTGGGCAACGGCGACGGCACCTTCCAGCCACCGGTCATCTACTCGTTGGGGGCGAGTCCGTCGGCCCTCGTGTCGGGCGACTTCATCGGCGACGGACGCATCGATCTGGCCGTCGTCATGAGCTACACCCCCGGCGGCACGCCGCTCACCGGCGTGAGCCTGCTGCTCGGCTATGGCGACGGCACCTTCCTTCCGCTGGGCGGGCCCACCGGGAATGCGGTGGGGACGGCACCGGGGTCGGTCGCGGCGGGCGACTTCACCGGCGACGGGCGGATCGATCTGGCCGTCGTGAATCGGGGCGACAACACGGTGTCAGTGCTGCTGGGCAATGGCGATGGAACCTTCGCGCCCCAGGCCACCTACGCGGTCGGGACGGGCCCATCCGCGATCGTGGTGGGCGATTTCAACGTTAACGGGCGGCTCGACCTCGCCGTCGCCAATTACAACGCCAACACCGTGTCGGTGCTGCTGGGCAAAGGCGACGGCACCTTCGCGCCCCAGGTCACCTACGCGGTCGGGACGGAGCCCGACCGGATCGTGGCGGGCGACTTCAACGGCGACGGGCCGACCGACCTCGCCGTCGCCAACTACGGCGACGACACCGTGTCGGTGCTGCTGAACGACGGCGACGGCACCTTCGCGGCTCAGGTCCCCTATGCGGTGGGGCCGCGCCCGGACGCCATCGTGGCGGGCGACTTCAACGGCGACGGGCCGACCGACCTCGCCGTCGCCAACAGCGGCAGCAACAGCGTGTCCGTGCTGCTGGGCAAAGGCGACGGCACGTTCGCGGCCCAGGTCAACTACGCGGTGGGGACGGCCCCGGTCGCCATGGTGACCGGCGACTTCAACGGGGACGGGCGGATCGATCTGGCCGTCGCCAATCAAGGCATCGTCGCCCAGGGCCCGGGCAGCGTGAGCGTGCTGCTCGGCCATGGCGACGGCACCTTCGCGCCCCAGGTCACCTACAACCTGAGCGAGAATCCGCTCACGATCGTGGCGGGGGACTTCACCGGCGACGGCGACCTCGACCTGCTCCTGACCACCGAGTTCGTCTACACCCCCAACCAGGGGACTGAGATCGCATACCCCATCTCGGTGCTGCTGGGCCATGGCGACGGTACCTTCGCCCGAGGTTACCGAAGCGAATCAGGGCTATCTGTTCGGGACCGTGGCGGTCAACCTCAACGGCGATGGCCGTCTCGACCTGGCCGTCACCAATATCGCATCCCGCACGCTGTCGGTGATGCTGGGTAATGGCGACGGGACGTTCACCGACCCCGGCCAGGTTGCCGAGACCCCTTATGACACGCCCGTGGTGGCCGACGTCAACGGCGACGGCACCGACGATGTCCTGGTCGTCAACGGGACCGGGGAGATCCTCTATCGCCAGGGCATCCCCGGCCAGCCCGGCTCGTTCCTGCCTCCCATCATCGTCAACCCCGATAACCCCTCGCGCGACATCGCCTGGCTGCCGGACACCAGCCAAGGGCCGGTACTCGCCAGTCTCGACCCCCAGGACAACGCCGTCTGGTTTTACGCGTATCGCGACGGCGGCTTCGTCCGGCTGAGCGGATCGCTCTCGACCGGCCAGATCCCGGCGCAGATCATCGCGGCCAACCTCGATGGTGGCGGCTTGACCGACCTGGTCGTCCGCAACGCCGGCGACGGGACGCTCTCGGTGTATCTCGGCAGTGCCTACCGCAGCGGGTCTGTCGGCCCCGCCAGCCCGCTCGATCCCCCGATTTTCACGGCCGCCTTCACCCTACGCGTCGGCGTGGGCGGCTCCGACGTGCAGGCGGTCGATACCAACGGCATCGGCGTGCTCGACCTGGTCGTCACCAACAAGCTGACCGGCGAGGTGAGCGTCCTGCGCAACCTCGGCGGTGGCGACTTCGCCCCGCCCGCCCCCTACCGCGCCGGGACCGGGTTCTCGGTGATCGAACCCGGCAGCACGTCCGAACTGGCTAGCCTGGATGCGACGGCGGGCGTGGCAACCGGGTCGCTCACGCCCGGCGGTCCACCCAGCCTGGTGACGATCAACCCGGGCACGAACACGATCGACGTACTCGCGGGCCTGGGGCAAGGTCGCTTCGCCAATCCCGTGACGATCCAGACACCGGGCCCGGCCAAGGTGGTCCGCATGGCCGACTTCACCGGCAACGGCGTCGCGGATCTCGCCGTCCTCACCGCCGATGGCGTGAGCATCTACCTGGGCAACGGCAAGGGCAGCTTCTCGTCTCCGGTCACGTACAATGCCGGCACCGATCCCACCGGCTTGACCGTCAGCGACCTGCTGGGCAACGGCAAGCTCGACCTCCTGGTCGGTAACGTCTATGGCGATGTGCTGATCCTCGTCGGCAACGGCGACGGCACCTTCCGCCCCTTCGAGCCGGTGAAGGCGGCCATCGCCCTGGCCGTCGCCGACCTCACCGGCAACGGGGTCCCCGACTTCGTCTTCGCCGACCAGTCGCTCAACCAGGTCTCGGTCGTCTACGGCACCACCGGCCAGAATGCCAACAGCCCCGCGGTCATCGGCAACCAGACCACGGGCGTGTTGGCACCGGGCGCCGTCCTGCTGGCGGACCTCATTCCGAATCAGGACCACCAGTACGTCATCCCCGACCTGATCGTCGCCAATAGCGGCGGCAACAACGTCCTGGTCTACCCCGGGCTGGGCAACGGCCAGTTCGGATCGCCGATCAACGGCACCGCGGGGTTCCCCGTCGGCACCGACCCCACCGGATTGACGGTCGCCAATCTCAACGGCCAGCCCGACCTGCTGGTCGCCGACACCGGCTCCAACGACGTCTCGGTCTTGCTGGGTCAAGGCAGCGGCTCGAGCTGGACGATGGTCGCGGGGCCGCGGATCCAGACCGATACCGGACCGGTCGCGCTGGCCGTGGGCAACCTGGGGGGTAGTCAGACCGACCTGGCCGTGGCCAACAGCGGGTCCGACAACGTACAGATCTTCCCCAGCGTCGGCAGCGGGTTCTTCAATGACCAGGCGGCGGCGGTCACGATGATCCCCGTCGGCCAGGCTCCGTCCTCGCTGTTCCTGGGCAATTTCAACGGGCTCGGCGAGGGATTGGCCACGCTCAATGCCGGCTCGAATAACGGCACGCTGATCACCGGCCTGGGGTCCGCCAGCCCGCAGTCGCAGACCTTCCCCACCGGGGGCGATTCGCCCACCACAGGCTTCGCATTCACCAATAATCGGTTCACCGACCTGGTGGTGGGCAACAACGCCGACGGTCAATTGTCGCTGCTGACCGGCGGCCCGGGCGGGCTGAGCCTGTCCCAGACCCTGTCGAGCGCCGAGGCCCCCAACCCCACCGGGTTGAGCTTCGGCGGGGTCTCCGACGGCCTGCTGGATTTCTATGTGAGCACGGCCGGTCACGAAGCCGCGACCAGCCTGGCCTTCGACCTCAGCGCCGGCCCCGGCGGCCTCGAAGGCCCCGAGGGAGGTGGCGGCTTGACCGGGGCGAGCGTGACGCCCACGGAGGGCTCGGCGGCCGCCGTGCTCTCGGAGGCGACCAGCGGCTCGGTGGAGACGCAGGCCCAGTTGTTGAGCCTCTCGGGCTCGACGCTGGACCTGGCGGCCACCTTGCTCACCGTCTCGGTGGTCGAGATCGAGGCCGGCGGCGGTTCGGCGTTCGACGGGCGGGCCGGGCGGGCCGGGCCAGGGATCGAGGCAGGCCAACGGGGACCCCAACGATTCGGCAGACGAGCCGATCGAGGAGGAGGGACCGCCCGCGACCGTCGAGCAGGCGTCGGCGTGGGAGCGGCTGGCGATCGGGTTGGAGCGATCCTGGGAGCGGGCGCGTGCGGCGCTGCTGGAGCTCGAGGGCCGCTCGCCGACGGCGGAGGACCGCAAGGCGACGAGTCCGCCCGCAGAGGGCCAACAGCCCGGCCCGGCGCCGGCTCAACCCACGACGAAGGAGCGGACCGGGGCCCAGGCCAAGACTGCCCCGCCGCCCGAAGCCGAGACGGTTTCTCCCCTCTTGCCGGTGGGCGCATCATCCCTCCAGAGGCCGACGGATCCCCGGCCAGCCATCGATGCCGCGCTGGGGGACCTGGGTGCCGAGGGTGAAGCCGAAGGGCCATTGATCCGTCGGGGATACGAATTCCGGGACGAACTGGCCGATGTCCACTCGCCCGACCGGACCCGAACGCTGGTTGTGGCGGTCGCGTCGGCGGCGGTGGCGGGTGCCGGATTGAACCTGGGAAGAAGATGGGTTCGTCGAGGACGGTCGTTCTCGATTCGGAGACTGTAGAAAGGCACGAGAATTCGAGTGGGCAGGGGTCTGGTTGCAAACATCATCGCTCCCTTCCCGCCCACCTGCAATGGTCTGTCGCTACCCGATTTCGTTCGAAACGTTGACAACCGCCGTTCGATGCCGAATTCATGCTCTCACTTGGGGATACGCCGAGCGACCGCATCCTAACGTCCATCACACGGCTGAAAAAACGGAAAACATTGAGGGGTTGGGCGTGGATTCGTCGCATTGTTCCCGGAGTCATTTCCAAATTGGAGCGATGCCATGACCACCCCGTCCCAGGTGGAAGCGGTCTTCTTCGCCGCGCTGGAGAAGACGACGGCCGAGAGGGCCGGTTATCTGGATCATGCCTGCGGCGACGATGTCGAGTTGCGTCGTCGTGTGGAACGGCTGCTGGAGGCCCATGCCCAGTCGGACGGCTTCCTTGACCGGCCTGTCGTCGACCGAAACCGCGTCACCTCGCACGATACCGCCGAGGACACCGGCGGGTTTGCTCTCTCGAGCGATCCCGAAATGGTCGCCGGAGAGTGCCTGGAATGGCGCGGGGCGGTCGAGACGATCGCCGACGAGGGCGAGGACGAAGAGGACAATCCCCTCGACGTCCTGCAACTTTCGGAGATGCCCGGCTCGCTCGGCCGGCTGGCGCACTATGAGGTCCTGGAGGTGCTGGGCAAGGGCAGCTTCGGGACCGTGGTGAAGGCATTCGACGTGGAGCTACATCGGTTCGTGGCCATCAAGCTCCTGTCCCCGCTCCTGGCCGCGATCTCGGCGCCCCGCAAGCGATTCCTGCGCGAGGCGCGGTCGACCGCGGCGATCCGCCATCAGAATGTCATCGCCGTCCACGCCGTCGGGAGCCAGCCGTTCCCCTACCTTGTCATGGAGTACATCGCCGGACAGACCTTGCAGGAGAAACTGGACGCGACCGGTCCGCTGAAGTTGTCGGAAGTGCTGACGATCGGGCAACAGGTCGCGGGCGGCCTGGCCGCCGCCCATGCGATGGGTCTGCTCCATCGCGACATCAAGCCGAGCAACATCCTGCTGGAAGACGACGGCGATCGCGTGAAGATCGTCGACTTCGGCCTGGCTCGCGCGGCCAACGACGCCAGCATCACCCGGTCGGGGCTCATCGCCGGTACGCCGATGTACATGGCGCCCGAGCAGGCCCTCGGAGAGGTGATCGACCATCGGGCTGACCTGTTCAGCCTGGGCAGCGTCCTCTACGTGATGTGCAGCGGCCGTCCGCCGTTCCGGGCCGCAAATACCCTGGCCGTACTCAAACGCGTCGCGGAAGACACGCCCCGCCCGATCCGGGAGATCGTCCCGGAGGTCCCGGAATGGCTATGCGACATGGTCGCGCGATTGCAGGCCAAGGAGCCGGCCGATCGGTTCGCGTCGGCCCGGGAAGTGTCCGACCGCCTCGCTCGACTCCTGGCCGACCTTCACCGGTTGGGGGATGTCTCGTCGACCTCGGAAGTCTCCCCGGCCGCGGTGGGGAACCTGCCGCCGCCGAAGGGACACCCGGAGCCCTCGCCGGCGATCCGACGGCGGAATGTCCGCAGACTCCTCCGGGTGGGCGTGGCGGCCGCAGCCCTGACGCTCATCGGGGGCCTCGGCCTCACGGAGGCGACCGGGTTCACCGATTTCCACAGCACGGTCATTCGCGTGTTCTCGCCGGAGGGGACCCTGGTCGTCGAGGTGGATGACCCCGGAGTCAGCGTCAAGATCGACGGGCCGGAGATCGTTCTCACGGGGACGGGGGTCAAGGAAATCCGCCTGAAACCCGGCACCTATAAGGTCAAGACCAGCAAGGACGGCAAGCTCGTGCGTCAGGACCTGGTCACCGTGACGCGAAACGGGCGACAGCCGGTGCGGGTCGGCCTGGAGCCTCCGCCGTCTGCCACGACGGTCGCCGACGCGTCGGAATGGGAGCGTTCCCTGGTCGCCCTTCCGGCGATCGAGCAGGTGAAGGCGGTCGTCGCGCGCTTGAAAGCGCTCAACCCGGGCTTCGACGGCAAGGTCGAGCCCACGGTCGAGAACGGCGTGGTGACGGGATTCGGGTTCCGGTCCGAATACGTGGGCGATATCTCGCCGGTGCGAGGGTTGACCGGGTTGAGGTCCTTCAGCGTCGCGGGAGACTTCAGGCGTAAAGGTCTTCTGATGGACCTCTCGCCGCTGAAGGGTCTGCCCCTCAAAAGCCTGGTCTGCAACGATCTGCCCGTGTTCGACCTGTCGCCGTTGCAAGGGATGTCTCTGACCGCCATCAAGATCGAAAATATCCGGGTGACGGACCTGACGCCGCTGAAGGGGATGCCGCTGCGTCGACTGCACGCCTGCTATAGCCCCGTGGCCGACCTGACGCCACTCGCGGGGATGCCGCTGGAATTCCTGGACATTCACGGCACGAAGGCGCCGGACCTGTCCCCGCTCAGAGGGTTGTCGCTGAAGAGTCTCGATTGCAGTTGGATGGGAGTTTCCGATCTCAGGCCGCTGGTGGGGATGCCGCTGGAGAGGCTCTCCTGCGCCGGCAATCCCTTGTCCGACCTGTCGCCGTTGAAAGGCATGAAGCTATCGTTTTTCCAGTGCAATGATTCGCAAGTTGCCGACTTCTCTCCGCTGAAGGGCATGGAGCTGACGCACCTGAACTGCCATCTCTCCAAGGTGTCCGATCTCGCGCCGCTGCAGGGGATGCCGCTACGGGTACTCACGTGCGAGTCCACCCGGGTGACCGACATCTCGCCGCTGAAGGATATGCCGTTGACGAAATTGGAGCTGGACTTCAAGCCGGAGCGCGACAAGCCCATCTTGCGTGCCATCCCGACCCTCGAGACGATCAATGGAAAACCGGCGGCCCAGTTCTGGGAGCACGTTGACGCGAGGGGGAAGCTCCATTAGTCCGTGAATCCTCAATTAAGGGCCGCCGGGCTGCGCGAACCCGCGATCCGACGACGCGGAACACCACGGAAGTGTCTTCAAACCGGAGAGATTTTGAACACGAAATACACGAAATACACGAAAAAAGAAGAAAAAATCAAAGATTTCAAAATCAAAAAATCCAAAAAAAACATGAAAATTGAATGCTTTAATTGATTTTTCGTGTATTTCGTGTATTTCGTGTTCAAAATCTCTTCGACCTCAAGTCCGGGTTGGGCCGTTGCTCGGCGGATTGTTCCATTCCTTGGGCCATTATTCGCGGTCTTGTCGACTGGACGTTCGCTCCACTCCTCGCGCGGAGGGCGGATGATTCGTGACGCCCTGGATGAGGTCGGATATGCTGGACTATCCGATTTCCCCCCAATCCGGCCGATGGCTTCCGGGCGAACCATGAAACCAACCAGCCTGTCGTTCACCGTACTCCTGGCGATCGCGATGATCTCCGAGCCCGGGTTTGCCGGCGACGATTTCCCGCCTCCCCGCAATACCGAGCCGGCGACGACCGGGCTGATCCCGGCGGCCGAGGCCGCAGCCGGCTTCCGCGCCCCGGCGGGGTTCCGGGTCTCGGTCTTCGCCGCCGAGCCGGACGTGCAGAACCCGATCGCCATGGCCTGGGACCGTCGCGGCCGCCTCTGGATCGCCGAGAACTACACCTATTCCGACGCGACCGATCGGTTCGACCTCCGCCATCGCGATCGCGTCCTGATCTTCGAGGACGCCGACGGCGACGGCCGGTTCGACCGTCGCACGGTCTTCACCGACGACGTGCAGGTGCTCGCCAGCATCGAGCACGGCTTCGGCGGCGTCTGGCTCCTCTGCCCGCCCCGGCTGCTGTTCGTCCCCGACCGCGACGGGAATGATATCCCCGACGGACCCGCTGAGGTCGTGCTCGACGGGTTCTCGGTCGCCGTCGAGAACCATCACACGTTCGCCAACGGCCTGCGATGGGGCCCGGACGGCTGGCTTTATGGCCGATGCGGGGCCTCCTCCCCGGGCGAGATCGGAGTCCCCGGTACGCCCGACGCCCTGCGCGTGCCCGTACGCGGCGGCCTCTGGCGCTATCACCCGATCCGCAAGCGGTTCGAGATGCTCGCCCATGGCACGACCAATCCCTGGGGACACGACTGGAACGCGCTCGGCGAGGCATTCTTCATCAACACGGTCAACGGCCACCTCTGGCACCTCATCCCGGGCGCGCACCTCGTCCGCCCGCACACGATCGAGCCGAACCCGAGGGCCTACACGCTGATCGACCAGCACGCCGACCACTGGCACTGGGACGTGTCCAGGCCGTTGACCTACGGCAGCAAGGTCGGCCCCGACGACAGCCGTCGCGGCGGCGGCCATGCCCATAGCGGGCTCATGATCTACCTCGCCGATCAATGGCCGGCGGCCTACCGGGGCGAGCTCATGACCCTCAACTTCCACGGCCGTCGCATGAATGTCGAGCGGCTCGAGCGCGTCGGCAGCGGTTATGTCGGCGGCCACGAGCCCGACATGCTCTTCGCGTCGGACACGTGGTTCCGCGGGATCGACCTGGGTTACGGGCCGGACGGCGGCGTATTCCTCCTCGACTGGACCGACACCGGCGAATGCCACGACCACGACGGAGTCCACCGCACCTCGGGCCGGATCTACAAGGTGACCTACGGGAAACCCGAACCGGTCGCGGTTGCCGACCTCTCGAAGCTCGACGAGCGCGGGCTGGCGGCACTCCATCGGCATCCCAACGAGTGGTTCGTCCGCCAGGCCCGTCGCGTGCTGGCCGACCGCGCCGCGCGCGGCGAGGCACTCGTCGAGGTCAAGACGTCGCTCCTCGCACTCTTCGAACAGGACCCTGACCCGGTGCGGAAGCTCAGGGCACTCTGGTCGCTGTACGTCATCGGCGCGGTCGACGAACGATTCCTCCGCGGCGTCCTCGACCACGAGCACGAATCGTTGCGAGCCTGGGCGATCCGGTTGCTCACGGACCGCATGCCGATCGATACCATCTTCAGCCGTCGCATCGGACCGGACGTCGCCCCGGCCCCCGACCTGCTCGCGAAGCTCGAGGCCATGGCCCGCGAGGATCCGTCTGGCCTGGTGAGGCTGGTCCTGGCCTCGACGTTACAACGACTGCCGGTGAATCGTCGAGTCGACCTGGCCCGGGCGCTGGTCGCCCACGCCGAGGACGTCGGCGACCACAACCTGCCGGCCCTGATCTGGACGGGGCTCATCCCCGTCGCGGAGGCCGATCCGGAAGCGATGGCCTACCTGGCGGCCGATTGCCGGATGCCGCCGATCGTCGGCCTGATCGCCCGGCGGCTGGGTGAGGACATCGAGTCCCGGCCCTCGGCGCTCGATGCATTGCTCGGACTGGCCGCCGATCGGCCCCTGGCGTTCCAGTCGCAGGTTGTGACCGGACTGGGGACCGCCCTGGCGGGCTGGCGCAAGGCGCGTAAGCCGTCGGCGTGGGACGCGTTGAAGGGCAAGCTCGCCGCGACGGCCGACGCGGGCCTCCGCGCCCGGGTCCGCGAGCTGGACGTCCTCTTCGGCGACGGCCGCGCCTTGGAGGAGGTCCGACGTCTGGCGCTTAACGAACAGGCCGAGGTCGAGGACCGCAAGGCGGCGCTCCGGACCTTGATCGAGAGCCGGCCGCCGGACCTGCGATCGATCTGCGAGCGGCTGCTCCGGGTCCGTTACCTGAACGCCGTCGCCGTCCGCGGGCTCGCCCTCTTCGACGACCCTGCCATCGGCAAGTCGATCGCCCAGAACTACCGATCCTTCCATCCCGCCGAGCGCCCCGCGGCCCTGGAAACATTGGTCTCGCGCCCGTCCTTCGCGAAGGCGCTGCTCGACCAGATCGCCGCCGGGAAGATCCTCCGCAACGATCTCACGCCATTCCACGCGCGGCAGATCCTCAGTTTGAATGACCCTGTGCTGGCCAGGAAGCTCTCCGAGGCCTGGGGCGAGGCCCGCGCGTTCGACCGACGACCGTCGCCATCGCATCGCCGACCTGAAGACGCGGCTGGACTCCGTCGCGCTCGCCCAGGCCGACCCTGGCCGGGGTCGCGCGGTCTTCAACCGCCTCTGCGCCAGTTGTCACCGACTCCACGGGCAAGGGGGCGCGATCGGCCCCGACCTGACCGGCTCTGGTCGCACGAATCTGGATTACTTGCTCGAGAACATCGTCGACCCCGGCGCGACGGTCACCGCCGACTTCCGCATGGTCGTCGTCGCGATGAATGACGGCCGCGTACTCAACGGCATGGTCAAGGCCCGGTCCGATCGCACGCTCACGCTCCAGACGCAGACCGAGGCGATCACGCTGGACCGCTCCGAGATCGAAGGTCTGAAGCCCTCCTCAGCGTCCCTCATGCCCGATGGCTTGCTGGACACCCTGAAACCGGAGGAGATCCGCGACCTCATCGGATACCTGTCGCATCCGACGCAGGTCCCGTTGCCGGCCGCGGGCGGAGGATGACGCGAGACTCTCACTTCTGAGCGATGGCCGCCGTCCAGTGGGCGATCTCGTCGGCGTCCATCATGCCACGCGGCTTGAGCCGGGCGTCCTCGTAGCCCCATAACCCGATATCGACCAGGTATTGCTCGCGAGAGAGGAGCGTGCCCTGGCAGAGCTTTTCTTCGCGGGCCGGCACCTCGCATTCCTCAAGGAGGCGGTCGGATAGCTCGCGCATGATCCAGGCCGGGACGATCTCTCGCTCGCCGGGATAGATGAAGCCGAACATCACGAGGTGGGTCAGGAGCACACGCCAGTGGTCGCCGAAGCGGCGGAGCAGGCGGTGCCAGTCGAACTCGTGTCCGCTCTTGCGGATCACGTGGGCGATGTCGGCCCCATCGAACCGCTCGCGCTCCATGATGTAGGCCTTGGACCAGACGATCTCCTCGGGCGGGCAGAGCCGGACGGCGATGCCGAGCAACTCCGACCCCCGCGCATGCGCGAACCAATCGTCGTCGATCTCGGCCACGCCGTTGCCCGATCGATAGATCACGTTGACGAACCGGTTGACGATCCAGGCCTTGGCCAGCCAGTGCGGGAACGTGATCTCGGTCCGGTAACCGGCCGATTCCAGCGCGCGGAGGATTCGGTCGCAATCGCGCGACCGCGCGAAGATGTCCATATCCTTCGTGTGCCGCTCGATCCCCGCGAGCGCCGCGAGGGAATACGCCCCGCCCACGAGGTACGGTACTCCCGCCTCATTGAGCACGGTGAGCGTGCGGACATAGAAGTCGCGAGTCCCCTGGTCGAGCTCCACTTTCCCCGGTTGCACGAGCGGTCTCCTGGCCTCGGCGTTTCGATTTCATGCTCCTCGAGTCGGGTCGAACCGGGTGCAAAGCGGGTGCCAGTTGGGCACGCGGCTTGCTCTCGAAAGGAGCCGGGCCCGAGACGGCTCATGATCCGCATCCGTCGCCCGCGAGAAGAGCAGGGGGGAGAGATGGCCGATCCGGAGAGCGTGGTGCGCGTGGCGGCGACGGGAGACTTGCATTGCGGCAAGAAATCGAAGGGGCAATTCCGGGAGCTGTTCGCTGAGGCGGCCCGTCAGGCCGACATCCTCGTGCTCTGCGGCGACCTGACCGATTACGGCCTCCCCGAGGAAGCCGATATCCTGGTCAAAGAGATGAGCGGCCCGGCCAAGCTGCCGACGATCGCCGTGCTGGGCAACCACGACTTCGAGTCGGGGCGGGAATCCGAGGTCCGTCAGATCCTTCTCGACGCGGGCGTCATCATGCTCGACGGCGACGGGGTCGAGGTGCTCGGGATCGGGTTCGCCGGGGCGAAGGGGTTTGCCGGCGGCTTCGGCCGAGGGACGCTCGGCGCGTGGGGCGAACCGGCGGTCAAGGTCTTCGTCCAGGAGGCGATCAACGAGGCGATGAAGCTCGAATCCGCCCTGGCACGCTTGCGGACCGAGCGTCGCATCGCCGTTCTGCATTATGCGCCGATCCGGGCCACGGTCGAGAATGAGCCCGTCGAGATCTTCCCGTTCCTGGGATGCAGCCGACTGGAAGACCCGCTCAATCGCTATCCCGTGACGGCGGTCGTCCACGGGCATGCCCACAACGGCTGCCCGGAGGGCCGGACCGGTGCCGGAGTGCCCGTCTACAACGTCTCGCTGCCACTCCTGCGCAAGACGGCGCCCGAGCAGACTCCCTTTCGTATCCTCGAGATCCAGGCGAGCCCACGACTGCCTACGGAACGGTAGCCTCGAGAGCCTGATGGTGTGGTAATAGGATCACGCACGTTCGTCGGGCTTGCTGACGTCGGGCACGTCAACGCCTAGCGCGGTCGCCAGGTCCATCTGATGCTCTTGCTCGTTCACCAGGATGCCGCGGATCTGCTCGGCCAGGGCATATTCGCCCAGTGCCTCGCACTGTCGCACCCGGACGCGATAGTTCCGGATCGTCTCGTTCTCATTCTCGAGGTCGAAGCGGAGCATGTCCTCCGCCTTCTGCGACGTCTTGACCGGCTGGGGTGTCACCGTCGGCATGCCGCCGAGATAGTCGATCTGTTTGGAGATGATCAGCGCGTGTTGCAGCTCCTCGCTCGCGTGCTTCTCGAGCTCGCCCGCGATGTTCATGTATTGCGCGCCCTTCAGGACCTGCGAATACACGACATACGCGATGATCGCCTGGTACTCGCGCGAGAGATCCTGGTTGAGCAGGTCGATCAACTGCTCGCGTGTCACGTTCGTCGTTTCATTGGATGCGCTCGCCTGGTCGGCCATGGTACCCTCCGAGTTGAATAGGAAAACCGGCCTATCGGCGCAGCAAATGTCATACCGATTCTCGCTCGGGGCGTAACAACGCTCCCTACCCGCCATGATGCGGAATCGAGTCGAGTTCCAGGGAGATTGCCGAGGCGGATCGGAGATCATCGGCCAGGATGGGAAGAAACCAGCGGGGAACGGCCAGGACCGAGCTTCTCTGTCCCACAGGTCTCGCGACCTGACCGCCCCGGGAAACATCCGGTGCAAATGACACACCAAGTTGACGCGACCGGCCCTCGGCAGACCGATCGGATCGACACTTTATCAGGAGGATACACGATCATTGTCTGCGTCGAATCGTCACGGCACGTGCTTTGCGGAGGACACATCGTCCTGATCCACTCGATCGAAGGCCGGATGAGACCTTTCCATGAGATACCTGGCGCTGGCCACGGACTATGACGGGACCCTGGCCAAGGATGGGCACGTCGATGAATCGATCCTTGCGGCGCTGGAGCGATTCCGCGACTCGGGCCGGCGATTGATCCTGGTCACGGGGCGCGAGCTGGACGAGCTCCTCGGGATCTTCCCGCGCATCGACCTGTTCGAGCGCGTGATCGCCGAGAACGGGGCGCTGCTCTACCGGCCGGCCAGTCGCGAGGAGAAGGTGCTCGGCGAGACACCGCCCGAGGTCCTGGTCGAGGCGATCCGCAAGCGGGGCGTCACGCCGTTATCCGTCGGACGCTCGATCATCGCCACCTTCGAGCCCCACCAGGTCGCCGTCCTCGACGCCATCCGCGAGGTCGGACTGGAGTGGCAAGTCATCTTCAATAAAGGCTCGGTCATGGTGCTCCCTTCCGGGGTCAACAAGGCGACCGGGCTCTCCGCCGCGCTCGACGAGCTGAACCTGTCCCCGCACAACATCATCGGCGTCGGGGACGCCGAGAACGACCACGCCTTCCTCAGCCATTGCGAGTTCGCCGTGGCCGTGGCCAACGCCCTGCCGATGCTCAAGGACCGCGCCGACCTCGTCACCAAACGGAGCCACGGACACGGCGTCGTCGAGCTGATCGACCAGGTCCTCGCCGACGATCTGAAGGCGCTCTCGCGCTGCCTGTCGAGGCACTCCATCCCGCTCGGCACGCGCGACGACGGGACGGACGTGAATATCGAATGCCACGGCCTGAATGTGCTCGTCGCCGGGACCTCGGGCAGCGGCAAGTCGACGATCACCACGGGGCTGCTGGAGCGCCAGGCCGAGGCCGGCTACCAGTTCGTGGTGATCGACCCCGAGGGGGATTACTCGACGCTCGAAGGCGCGGTCGTGCTGGGCGATACGCAGCAGGCCCCCACCGTCGAAGGCGCCGTTGACCTCCTGATCGCACCGCGCCAGGATGTGGTCGTGAACCTGATCGGCATCCCGATCGAGCACCGACCGGCCTTCTCCGACGGGCTGCTCCCGCGCCTCCAAGAGCTGAGGGCCCGGACCGGTTGACCCCACTGGATCGTCGTTGACGAGACGCATCACCTCATGCCGACCACCTGGCACCCGACCACGGTGACGCTCCCCCAGCAACTGGAGGGGATGATCCTGATCACCGTCCATCCCGAGAGCATCGCCCAGGCGCTCCTGGACTCGGTGGACCTGGTGGTGGCCGTGGGTGAATCGCCCGACCGGACCATCCGGGCCTTCTGCGAGGCGGTCGGAGAAACCCCTCCCGAGGTCCCGCCGACGCGACTCGAGCCGCGCGAGGTCCTCGCCTGGTGGCGACGATCGAAGGACTTGCCGATCCGGGTCCGCAGCACCCCGCCGCGCTCGGAGCGTCGCCGTCATTCCCGCAAATATGCCGAGGGGAATCTCGGACCCGACCGGAGCTTCCATTTCCGGGGTCCCGAGGGAAAACTCAACCTCCGCGCCCAGAACCTGAACCTCTTCCTCCAGCTCGCCGATGGCGTTGACGACGAGACCTGGATGTTCCACCTCCATCAAGGCGACTATTCGCAGTGGTTCCGCCGCAGGATCAAGGATGCGGAGCTGGCCGAAGAGGTGGAGCGGATCGAACGGCAGTCCGTGGTCACGCCGAAGGACTCGCGCGCCGCGATCCGTGAAGCGGTCGAGCGCCGATACACGCTCCCGAGCGAGCCGGCCGAGTATGCCAAACCCGCCGGGGCGCCATCAAAGCCCGAGAAACTCGGCAATGATTGAGCACGGGGGAAGGCATCGTCCCAGACCACCCGATTTGGAGGTAGGTGCGAGTTGACAATTCTGTGACCCACTGACCGGCCGGATGGGCCTTCTCCCCGACATCGGCGCCGAAATCTCGGCAACTTCCAGCGACCTGCTTAGTTTGCCTAGATCTTCGTCAGCCCTGGCCTGATTGCGCGCGACCAAACGATCAGATCTGGATGCGGCACCAATTTGGCAAAAGATTATACGTCCTTCTAGTAAATCCTGAGATCATCCCTTCGCAAATATAAGACCATCCACCGCAAGTGACGGAAAGGAGGGTCGGCCAAGATGTAAGCAGGATTCCTCCGATTGCCTCGTTGGATTCATCGTCCCGCCACGCCCAATTAGACAATAGAGTGCTTGATATCCGAACATGCGGAAAACCGATTGTCTTGAGGCAGTTCGTGCTTGTCAGCATCAATATATAATTAATGCTATTAGGGATTTTACGTCTATTACGCTTGCGTTTAAGTGCAGATTTGACCTTGTCGAAATTGTGAGAGTCTACCAGTACGAATTGGTTCACGCCCATAGTACACCGCAGGCGACTCCATGATCTCACCATTGCGGCTTGCGGTTGTCCAGCGCGTCGGCGTCCGCCATCTTGACCAGCTTCGGCTGAATCCCCGGCCCGACCAGGCGCTTCAGCTCCTGCTCGATCGCGTTGACCTCGCCGCCGATCCCCGCCGCGAAGTCCTTCCCCCACCGATGATCGAACCGCGCCATCTCCGCCAGCCGTGCGGCCTCGCCGTAGGCGATGCGGTAACCCAGCTTGGATTCCAGATCCTCGGGAAGCTCGTTCATCGCGGACGCCCTCACACCTCCCAAGGCCACGGCTCATCCTCGACCCACGCGTCCGCCCGCCGGATCATCCGACCCCACGACCGGCCCGTCTGCCCCGATGGGAACGGAACAGCTCTGATCTCATCCACGTCGCAGGTGCCTTCCGGCTGGCGCCGGACGACCTCGCGGGCGCCATCGATCTTGTCGGGGTCATCGATGCCTTTGCCCTTGCGAGTAGCTCGGAACATGGCTGCTTCGACGCCATGGTAGTGCCAAGGCCGGCCGAGGGAAAAGGCGCGTCTGCAACTGCCAGGTTGATCAACATTGGGTGAATCCCGTCCTCCATGGTCTGAGTATACGGCGGTTCACAGCCTAATGGAAGGCGGTCTCTGATCTTCGGCTGGCCTGATGGGGCAACCCATCGCGAGGACCAGAGATTCCGTCTCTGTATCGTTAACGATACAAAATAGATCGCAATTTTCTCTGTTTAGATATAAGCTTTACCATGGTGGCAACCTGATTTCCGGCAAAGTGCCCGCCAGAGGGAGCGTGGGATATGAAACGACTGGCAGTGCACTACCGTGACCTTGATCTAAGGCGCCGAGAGCTGGGCATGAGCTATCGTGTGCTCGCCGAGTTGAGTGGTGCTTCGCTCCCGGTGATCCAACGCATCTTGTCGGCAAGGGTTCAGGCCCCCAGTTTTCCGATCGTGATGGCCGTCGTGAACGCGTTGGGCGGAGGCATACCGCGGATCTTGCCAGACGGGTCGTGTACGTTCGAGTTCACTGTGAGTTCCCAGGAGATTCGAGAGCAACGTGCGACGGAGAAGGCAAGAAAGTTGGTCAGCCTGGTGCAGGGAACGTCGGCGCTTGAAGCTCAGGCAGTAACGAAATTTGATTACATTCAGATGCTTGAACGCACTCGTCACGAATTACTTGCTGGCTCAAGCCAGAGGCTATGGAGCGATTGATGGGAGACCGGGATCCGATCCCGGGTGAAACCGAGATCGATTTGTCGCACCTGAAGGTGAAGGGCGTCAGAAATCGCGTTCAACTAAATGCCCTGGAGGCCGAGAATATCCGCAAGGTGGTGCTCAAGTATCTCGGCAAGCGCCCGAGTCGCCGAACCGCCCCTTTCAATGAGTCATGGATGCTGCGCCTGCATAAGCAGATGTTCTCTGATGTCTGGAAGTGGGCGGGCCGCATTCGCACTGAGGATCTTAATTTCGGCATCCCATGGCAACGCATCAGGGAAAGCCTACATGCGCTTGACGGTGATCTCGCGTTCTGGGAACAGGACGGCATGAATATCCTGGAACGCGCGGTTAGGCTCCATCACCGCGCTGTATGGATCCACCCGTTCCCGAATGGAAATGGCCGATGGGCGCGGATGCTCGCCAATATCCTTCTGAAGCTGAATGACTGCTCGGTCACGGAGTGGCCCGATCCGGAAATGGGGAAGGCCAGCCTGATTCGGACGGAGTACCTGGAGGCCATCAAGGCCGCCGATGATGGAGATTGCGGGCCACTGATGGCGGTCCATCAATGCTTTACGCCCATGCCCTCTCGGCCAATCGTCACTCAACCCATGGCGCCTAGACAAGGATCATGGCCGTCTCCGCCTCGTATTTGGACGACCCAAGCACCTCCAGGCGACGAAGACAACGAGAGCGAGAAGTAATGGGCCAGGGCCTCTGAATCGGCCGTGCTGGAACAAGCGAGAGTTTCGGGGCGGGAAGCAGCGGGGCCGTTGCCCGTATGAGCACTTGGGTCTGAAACTGCCCAGCTATCGGTTTTGGAGCTTACTCCAAGGCGAGCTGATCACAGCGATCGACGAGGCGAGAGCCCAAGCCAAGGCGAAGGCGAAGGACGAAGCGATCGCGGCCTGACCGGCTGAGCGTTTTTGCAAGGAGGCGACTGGCCTGACGGCCGGGGGCTGCCGGCCCGAAGTTCGGACCCCGGTCCATCCGGTGGGGGCGTGCCTTTGTGAGCGCCGGACTTCTGTTCCGGAGTAAATGACTCTCGGCAACGCCCCATAAGAAGTGTCAAGTTGGGCATCTGTGCTTTGGGACGATCCTCAGAGGAATCTCCGCTCGCCGCATTTTCAGGATTCCGTTCTATAATGTTGGCTAGGAATCCCGGCCGTCGTAGATTCCCCACGACTGGGCCATCGACTTGCGCTGTCCGGCGTCCGGGCAGTGGGGTTGGACCCTCCCTCCTCGCGGAGCGCGCAACATGAGGCACATCCTCCTCGCCGTCTGCTCGATCGGGCTCGTCGGCCACGTGTCGGCCGCGGAGATCAAGCTGGAGCAGATCATCTCCCGGGAGAACCCGGCCTTTCAGTGCGAGAACGCGGGGATGACGGTGGGGCGTGATGGCAGGGTCTATCTCGCGAGCGGCGGGACGCCCAGTTTCGTGATGCGGCTGGATCGCGACGGTCGGGGCAAGGCCGGCATCTCCGTTGGCTATGCGTTGACGGGCGTGGCCGCGAATGCCGAGGGCGTCCTGGCCACGTCGCACGCCCATTTCTCCCACAAGGTCGCGATCTACGACAAGACCTTCAAGGAGGTGGTCTCCGCCGAGGATTTCCTCGTCAACGATCAGGTCGGCTGGGACGCGCCCGGCCATCTCGAGGCGGGGGCACGCGACTTCTACGGACTGGACCAGCACCGGAATCGGATCGTCCGGCTCGATGCCGTCGGCAAGGTGTTGCAGTCGTACGCGATCCCGCACGACCCGGCGGGCAGCCCCGGGTTGGTCCAGGACTTCCGCGTCTGCGAGAAGCGGCAGGCGTTCTACCTCCTCGCCCGCACCGGCCCGCTCCGTTGCGTCGGGTTCGACGGCCGGTTGCGATGGGCGATCAACGGCGGAGTGGCCTGGAGCGATGTGGGTACCGGCGGCGGTTTCGACGTCGATGAACAGGGCACGCTCTACACGCTCGCCCCCCGAGGCGAGGCCGTGTTGCGGTTCGCCGCCGCCGACGGCAGGCCGCTCAGGTCCATGCCCCTGCATCTCAATGACATCAAGTCCGAGCTCTCCGAACACCCTTTCTGCGACATGAGGTTGCTCGGTGACGAGATGATCGTCCGTCGTCGGCACGCGTCCGAACTCTATCGACGCTACGATCGAACCAGCGGCACCCGCAAGCAGATCATTCACGCGGAGTACGAACGGCTGACGCTCGCGTGCCCGACCGACATCTGGACCGCGGGAACATCGTTGCCGTTCCGGATCCGCCTGGCATCGAACTCCACGACGTCCGCGCCGCGATGGCGCGTCTGGGGCCGCACGGCCGGAGCCCGCGATTACCGGGAGATGGCGCTGGACGGCGAAGCGATCCGGGTCCCGGCCGATTGCGCCGGGCTGTACCAGGTGTTCGTGACCACCGACGTTCGTCCGGGTCATCCCGGGACCACGGGCGACTATCGGCTGAGGAGGTGGGTCGAGATCCGTCAGCCGGATACCGCGGGATCGGCCACGGTGCTCACGTCGGGCAATCGTACCGATTACGGCCGGGGCGAAGACGTGCCGTTCTCGGTCGTCGCGCGAGCCCGGCAAGCCGGCCGTCCCGTCGTCGCGACCGTGCGACTGGTCCAAGGCCGGCGGACCTTGGCCGAGGCGAAGGTCGAGGTCAGGACGAACGACTCCCCCGCAACGTTCGTGCTGCCCGGGCGGACGACCGCGGCGCTGACGCCCGGCGATTACGCGATGACGGTCGAGGCCCTCGGTCTGTCGGGAGTGCCGGCACTTCTGACCTTTGGGGCGGGGCCGGAGAAGACGCCATTTCACACCGTGCAGTACGGCGACTATAACCCGACCTATCCGAAAGCAGACGCCTGGACCGCGCCCGACGTGACGTCCGCCCACGCCGAGCGGACGGCCAGGCTCGGCTTCAACCTGCTCGTCGACCGACTCGGCGACCCGACTCAGGCGGACGCCTTGAACATCGAGCGTTGGCGGTCCGCCCTCGATCCGATCCGGAAACGACTCGATGCCGACCCGCTCGCCGTCGCGCCTCAGAAGGCGTGGCTGCCTTCGCCGTTCCAGCAGACGCTCTCCGCCTACGGCGCCCGGGGGATCGAGCAGATGGCGATCCTGATGAGGAATGACGCCGGTTTGCCGCTCGGAGGTCCCGGCTTCGATCACCGCACACCGGAGCAGTTGCTCGACACGCTCGCCCGGATCACGACGGCCCTCCAACCCTATCCATCCTTCCGCGGCTGGACCTGGGCGTCCAACTGGTGGATCTACCAGAACCGTGGCGACGCCGCCGCGAAGACGCCGGAGGAAAGGGCGGCCTTCAACGCCGCCGTGAAGCGCGCGGGCGAAACGGGGGCCTGGGATCCGGTGCTCGATCGCGTCTCCGATGATCGGCTCGCCTATGCCGTTAACGCGCAGGCGATGTTCAATCGGCGGCTGAAGCAACTGGCACCCAGGCTGGTGACGGCCGTGGCCAGTCCGTACCGCAACGTCGAATCGTACCCGCCCGTCACCCTGAGCAATGTGGACGAAGTCGATCTGCAAGCACAGTGGGAGCAGGTCGCCTTGCCGTACCATGCCGCGCACTCGGTCGACTATTACAAGCGACCCGGCAAGCCGGCCTGGTTTCATCCGGAGGTCTGGAACGATGCCGGCACGGGCGATCAGATCGTCCCCACGCTGTTCCAGGCGTTGATGCGAGGGGTCGACGGCGTCGGTGCCTCGGGGGCGATCCCGAGCTGGGGGCCTCATCCCGATGGCCTCGCGACGGACCCTCGGCTGTCGCATCAGGGCATGGCGTCGGTCTACCGATCCTTGAACGGCCTGCTCCGCGAGTACGGCCCGTGGCTCACCACGCTCCAGGGGAACGACCGGGTCGCCATCGTGGTCTCGGGCCGGATGATGCGGGTCGACGCCTGGGGCAACCTGATGGGGATCTATTTCGCCCGTCTGCTCGAGGCCTATTGCTCCTGCCTGCACGCCCATCATCCCGCGACGATCGTCTTCGCGGAGGACCTGAAGCCGGGCAGCTTGAGGGCTTTCGAGGCGGTGCTCGTGGTCGGGCAGCGGGTCGAGATGGAGCCGGCCCTGGCCTCGGCGCTGGACGAGGCGCGGGCCGCCGGAGTCGTCGTCTTCCGCGACGGCACCTGCCGCGAGAGCCTGGTCGCGCAGTCCGCGACGCTGGGCATCGCCTTCGACAAGTTCGAGAAGGACACGTCCCCGGCCTCGGACGATGCGGCGTACTGGCGGTTCCCCGCCTACTGCAAGGCCAACGTGCCCGCGCTGCGGGCGGCGCTCAAGGACGTCCACTCGCCGGGCGAGACGGAGAACCCCGAGGTCTTCGTGAGCGAACGAAGGTCGGACGAAGGCCGCTTCCTGTTCGTGGTCAACAATACGACGCCCGACCTGGAGGTCGGGCAGCTCTGGCGGATGTCGCTGTGCGTGGCGACGCGGGTGCCGGTCGTGGCACCGGTGCGGATGGGGTCCGCCGGTGGCGCCGTCTACGATGTGTTCGCGGGCAGGCCGGTATCCGTCAAGGGCGGCGTGATCGAGGCCGATCTGCGCAGCTTGCCGGCCCGGATCTACGCCGTCCTCCCGCAGGCGATCCGGTCGGTCGACCTCCGGGGGCCCGGCGGTGCGGTCGCCGCCGGGCGCGAGTTCGCCTGGTCGGTCAAGTTACTATCTGACCGTCGGACGGAGATCCGCGCCGGCGTTCCGGTGCGCGTGCAACTTCGCGACGGTCGGAGCCGGATCCTGGCCGAGCGATTCGCCGCGGCGACCGCGGAGGGGCTGGCCGGTACATTCACGATGCCAATCGAGGCGGCCGGGACCCAGGTCTCGCTGGAAGCGACCGAGCTCTTCAGCGGCATCGCGGCGCAACTGACGGTCCCCGCGGCGGAGCCGGATCGGCCCGTCTCCCTGATGGCCGCCTCGGTCGAGCCGGCTCGGGCCGAGCCGGCACCGGCCCGATCGATCGGCAGCCCGGCCCGGAGCGGCTGGTCACCGGCCGATCAAGGATTCGGGCCGCATGTTCGCGACCTCACGCTGACCGCGGGCGGTTCGCTGGCCGTGCTCAACACGATGAACTGGGACCATAATCTCCAGGCGATCGATCTCGAGAGCGGCGCGGTCCGATGGCGACAGCGCGTCGGCCACTACTTCGCCTTCGCCCCGCAGCCGATCCGCGGCGGCGTCGCCGTCCAGGGCTTCGACTTCCGTTCGGCCGAGGGCTATCACCTGTACCTCGCCGGTGCCGACGGCCGCCTCGAACGTCGGTTCGCCCTGTACGGGGTGCCGAAGCGACTGCCGCACAAATTCGTGCCGGCGATCGTCAAGGATCACATCAACAACTTCGCCATCCCCGCCGACGGTAGCTGGGTCGCGAGTGCCGGCGACCTGGGTCTCGCGGTATGGAAACGCGACGGATCGCTCCTCTGGTCGCAGGATTGGTGGAAGGCCGATCGCCACACGGCCACCCTGGCCGCGCCGGATCCGGACACGCTCCTCGTGATCGAAGGGATGCAGGCGACGGCCTACGAAGCCCGGACCGGCCATCGGCTGTGGGGCGTCACCCTGGCCGCGATCGGCGAGGTGCGCCAGATGCGAGTCAGCGAGGACGGCAGGACGTGCGTGGTCCTGACCTCGGCCGAAGGCGGCCGCGTGTTCGTCCTGCGCGACGGCAAGGTCGTCGCCACGCTGCCGACCGGCGGCGACGAGCTGGCCGTCAGTGCCGACGGATCCCGCGTGGCCGTGGTGGCCGGCGATCAACTGAAGCTCTACTCGGTCGCGGACGGCCTGCGATGGGTCCTCCCGGCCGACGACGCGCTGTACTCGCCCCGCTTCCGCGCCGACGGCAGGCGCCTGGCGGTCGCGAGCGAGCTGGGGACATTGTACGTCGTGGACGAGCGCGGCAGCGTCCTGCTGGAACGCGATACGGGGACCATCGCCGTGCCCGGCTGGCTACCCGACGGCGGCCTGATCTTCGCCACATGGGCGGGGCACGTCACGCGACTCGGCCTGGATTTCCACGAACGCTGGACCACGAGCCTCGAGCCGTCGGCCAGCGACATGCGCGACGCACTCCTGGCCGACGACGGCGCACCGACGACGCGCATCAAGAGCTGGGGCAACGCCTCGGCCACGACGGCCCCGACGACGCCCAACCTGCTCGACCCGCAATCGGTCGTCATCCAATTCCGCGCGAAGGACCCGAACGTCCAGCTCGTCCATCCGCCGGGGGCCCTGGTTAACGGCAAGCTCGACGCGCCCCCGGGCCCCTGGCTGAAGTGGGGCGATGTCGGCAACTTCGCCGAGACCTCTCCGTTCAATGTCCTCCTGCTCGACACCTATCGGACCCGGTTGCGCGTCACGGCGATCACGCTGGTCGAGGATCCGCGACACCCGGAATCCTGGCTTCGCGACGCGGTCCTGGAGGCCTGGGACACGGCCTCCGAGAAGTGGATACCCGTGCAACCGCTCCTGTCCAACGCCGCCGTGCACACGCACCGACTCGCGACGCCGGTGGAGGCATCTCGCTTCCGTCTGGTCATGCCTTGGGGTCTGTCCGGTAATCTGCGCCTGGCAGAGATCGTCCTGCACGGCAAGAAGGCCGGGCCGGCCCACCCCGACGCGGCCGCCCGTTCAACGGGTGGCCGTGCTCTTCGATGAGGGCGACGAGCTCAAGGATGTGCTCGTCAGCCCCTCCCAGGGCGTGTCCTTCCAGTTCGAGGGGGCTTACAGCGGCGGCCGCTGCCTCAAGGTGGAAGCCGACCGCTACGTCTGGCCGCCGTTCATCCCGCCATTCGGCCACGTCATCCCGACCTGGGACTTCGAAATTGCCGAACATCCCCAGCCCGGCCAGTACCGCTATGCCCAGTTCGCCTGGCGGGCGCTCTCGCCGGCAACCCGCGGCATGATGCTCCAGTTCGAGGGAGATGCCTACGGCCGCAGGCGTCGCTACTATGCCGGCGAGAATCGACCCGAAGACGGTGCCTACGCCAAGAAAGTCGCAGACAGCCCACCCCGCGACTGGCAGGTCGTCCGCGTCGACCTCTGGGAACTCCTCCAGCACCCGACCCGGATCCGCGGCCTGAACCTGGGCACCATCGGCGGCCCGGCCGCCTTCGACCAGATCCGCCTCGGCCGCACGAGAGACGACCTGGTGAGCCCCAAGAAGTGACGCGTGCCTGACCAAAAACCGATCCCAGTCGGAGTTCTTGTTGGGTGGGTGAAACCCACCAGTTCTTTCTGCGACGCGGCATTCGGTGGATTTCATCTACCCTTATGGGGATAGGCTCTTACAAGCAAGTGGGCCCATGCGCGCAAGCATTGTCGCAATGTAGCGAGCCGAGAGTTCACTGGCCCAGGAAGGTGTTGGCTTCCGTGAAGACCTGGCGGATCTTGTTGTGGTACAACAGCTCGCTGATTTGCTCGAAGGTACCCCAGCGATACCAGCAGCCCGATGGGTCTTCCATGTGCTCGGGAGAGCAGGCCAACGGCCTGGCATCCCGGACCTCGACGAGGTAGTAGGTCACGGTCTTGACGATCTTGCGCCCGCGGCGGATGTAGGTGTAGGAGAGGTTCCGCTCGAAGCCTTCATGGAAGGACCACTCGAGCAGGGCCGTCTCTTCATGGAATTCGTGCGCGGCGGCCTCCCGGATCGTCTCCCCCGGCTCGACCCCTCCCTTCGGGAATTCCCACTTGGCGCGAGGGTTGCGGACCGTGGCGGAATGGAGGACCAGGTACAACGGCTCCTGATCGTCTCCCCGGCGATAAGGGATGACGCCGGCGGATCGCTCATGGAACGTGGTCATAGGATAGGGCGACGGGGCTGAGGGTCTCCGCCGCCGCGATGGTCGTCGCCCTGCGATCCGGTGGCGTCTTCCTCGGTCGCCGCTACCAGACCGAGGACATCCCCCGCCTCGACGCGATCGTCTTCCCGCCCATGGATCTCGGTCAGGAGTCCGGTGACCGGCGAGGGGACATCGAAGGTCGCGGGACCGGCCAGGACTTCCACCAGCCGTTCCCCCTCCCAGACGCGCTCCCCCCGCGCCGCGAACCAGTAGCTCACGACAATCGGTATGTCCGGACCGGTACCCAGGTCGGGCAGGATCACAGGCGTCAAACGCATGTTGAACCCCGCCTCGTCTCTTGCGTCCGTCGATATCGACCGGGGCGTCCGCCGATCAGGCCGCCCCGATCACTTCATTCCCAGCTTATCCCGCCCGATCCCCTTTCGCCAGACGGATGTCGAAACGATCGACAAACGGCCCATGGGCATCCATGGTTGGTCCTGACTTGCCCTCGCGACCGGCGGAGGATTAGAATCATCGTTGAAACACGATGCTGTTCATGAGGGTCCTACCTATGTGATCCCGTTCCCCGCCTCCAGCGGACCTGTTGCGTTGACGATCTCCTGGGAAACGACGCATGAGACGAGGCCGCGGGCGGTCTAATCGGAAGGAGTTTGCATGTTCCGTTCCCGAGTGCTCGGCCGTTCGATGGCGGCCCTGATGGCCCTTGCCTGGGTCGCCCTCTCATTGGTCGCGACCGGTCGCATGGCGCAGGCCGGCCCTATGGACGCGCGGTCCGAGTTGCCGATCGAGCGCGGTCTCAATCAGAGGTGCGCGGATTTCTCGCTGAAGAACGTCGCGAACGATCGCAAGGTCACGCTCTACAGCTTCGTGGGCAAGAAGGCGATCGTGCTGGTCTTCCTCGGTACGGACTGCCCGATCGGCAACCTGTACGTGCCCCGACTCGTCGAGCTGAATCGCGCCTATCAAAGCAAGGGCGTCATCGTCCTCGGCATCAACTCCAATGCCCATGAGTCCGAGCAGGACGTCGCCAAATACGTCCGCGAGATGGGCATCGACTTCCCCGTCCTGAAGGACCCTCAAAACATCGTCAGCGACTCGCTCCTCGTCGAGAGGACCTGCGAGACCCTGTTGCTCGACGGAGTCGGTCGCATCAAGTATCGCGGCGCGATCGACGACCAGCACCTCCAGGGCAAGAGCAAGGCCGCACCCGAAGCCTCGTACTTGCGCGAGGCCCTGGATGCACTCCTGGAGAACAAGCCGATCAAGGTACCGGCCACTCGGGTCGTCGGTTGCCTGCTCGACCGGGTCGATCCCAAGCCTGTGGAAGCCGCGAAGGCCCCGCGGGTCCGGGCGCCAATCCCCTCGCTCGGCGCCGCCCTGGAGGCGCGCGATCGAGCGCAGCCGGCAAAGGTGGGAGCCGTTACTTATGCCGCCGATGTCTCCCGGGTCATCCAGGAGAAGTGCCAGGCGTGCCACCGGCCCAATCAGGTCGGGCCCTTCTCCCTGCTCACGTATGATGACGCGCGCAAGCATTCGGCGATGATCCGCGAAGTCGTCGACGATCGGCGTATGCCCCCCTGGCATGCCGACCCGCGATATGGGCACTTCAGCAACGACCGCAGCCTGACCGCCAAGGAGCGGGCGACCCTCCTGGCCTGGGTCGACCAGGGCACGCCGCTGGGCGATCTGAAGGATCTGCCCGCCACGAGCACATTCCCCCAGGGCTGGTCGATCGGCCAGCCCGATGTCGTCTTCGAACTGCCCGAGACGTACTATGTCCCGGCCCAGGGTGTCGTGTCCTACGTCTATTTCCGCATCCCGACGAATTTCAAGGAGGATCGCTGGGTCCAGGCCGCCGAGGCGGTGCCGGGCGACGCGTCGGTCGTACACCATATCGTGGTTTATCTGATGGATCGCAACCGGATGGGGCGAGGGCGAGGACCGGGTGAGCATTTCTGCGGCTATGCCCCCGGCGACCTCGGCATGATCCTCCCCGAAGGGACGGCCAAGAAGATCCCCGCCGGCACCGAGTTGCTCCTCCAGGTCCACTACACGCCGAACGGCCGCGTGCGGTCCGACCGTTCCAAGGTCGGGCTCGTCTTCTCGAAGACCAAGCCGACCCGCCAGGCGTACACGATCGGCATCGCCAATCCCGACCTGCTGCTCCCGGCCGGACGTGACGACGTGGCCGTCTCCTCCGAGATCGTCGTCAATCAGGACATGAGGCTGGTCAGTTTCATGCCGCACATGCACCTGCGAGGCAAGGACTTCAAGTACACGGTCACGAAGCCCGGCGAGGCCCCGCAGGTGGTCCTCTCCGTGCCCGCGTACGACTTCGGCTGGCAGACCTATTACGTGCTCAAGGAGCCGATCGACCTTCCCAAGGGGTCGCGGATCGACTGCCTGGCCCACTTCGACAACTCGTCGAACAACCCTTATAACCCGGACCCGAAGAAACTGGTCCGCTGGGGCGAGCAGACGTTCGAGGAGATGATGATCGGTTACGTCGACCTGGACGTGCCGGTGGGCTCGCCGCCGATCGACGGCTCCGAGCTGCGCCCGGCATCGATCCGGGCGACCCAGAACGCGATCCAGGCGTTACGCCGGCTCGGCTCCGCGAGTCATTCCGGCCCGAACCAGGCGAAGCCCGCGCGGCCCGCCAATTGAGGGATTCGACCATGAAGTTCCAGGCCCGAATCGTGTCCTTGACGGCCGCCCTGGCGATTGTTGCGATCGGGCACCCCGACTTTTCCGGAGCCGCTCGAGGAGACGATGCGAAAGGCCGCGAGATCCCCGCGGCCTTCTCGCCACTCGAATACCTCGTGGGCAACTGGAAAGGGACGGCCACGCCCAAGGACTCTCCCCAGAGTTTCCGAGGCTGGCCGGAGTCGCACACCTGGGCCTGGATCTTCACCAAGGGAAAGCCGACCGGCCTCTCGCTATCAATCACGGGAGGAAAAATCCTCGCCGACGGGAAGCTGACTTTCGGCGCCGTTCAAGGACGCTATCTCCTCGACGGGAGCGAGCCGAAGCCCGGCGGTGCGATCGCCTTCGCCGGGAACATCGACGCCTCCGGCAAGATGCTCGTCCTGGAGCAGGTCGGTCCGTCGGGTGCCGGCCAGAAACGCGGCACGATCCGCCTGTCGATCAGGCCGAACGCGAACTTCATCCGCTACACGATGTGGGTCGACCGAAAAGACCCCGGCGACGTGTCGTTCACCCGTAGCATCGAGGTCGGTCTGACCAAGGAAGGGGAATCCCTGGCCGGGGGTGCGACCAGCAGTGAAGCGCCCAAGTGCATCGTGACCGGCGGGGCGGCGACCATGACCTTGACCTACCAGGGCCGCACATTCCAGATCTGTTGCACCGGCTGTCGCGACGAGTTCAATGAGAACCCCGAGAAGTACATCAAGAAGGCCAGCCTGATGGCCCAGTCCGAAGGCGGCAAATCGAAGTCCGGTCGGCCTTCCCCCGGCGCGTGAGTCGGTCCGAGGACGCCTTCGCTTCCGACGTCGTTGACACGCCCGCGATGAAGGGCATGCGACCCACCGCCGGGTCCGCCACGAAGGACGCCAAGGCCGATCCGGAGGATGACGAGGCTACGTCGAAGGATACCGGCAAGTCGGCCAAGAAAACGGCGGAGAAACCGGCCCTATCTCAGCCATCGACTCGCGCGGCCGGACTGCTCCAGGTCGGGCAGAACCTCGAGAAATCGGGCAAGAGCAGCCTGGCTCTGGGCTACTACAAACGGATCGTCAAGGACTATCCCGACACGCCCGCGGCGAAGACGGCGAAGCAGCGGATCAAGGCGATCGAAAAGCCGTGAATGGGCTGTCTCCTTGGGTCTGGTAGGGTGCTCTGTGAGCACCGGAACCGCCTGAGCAGCCCGGATTGGTGCTCGCAGAGCACCCTTCAAAAAGATCCCTGCCCACTCCCCTCAGTGATGGGCGAACAGCTCGGTCGAGAAGTAGCGCTCCATCCGGTCGGGGAAGACCGTGACGATGTGGGCGTCGGGACCGAGTCGTTCGGCGGCCAGCAAGGCGGCGCGGTAATTCAAACCCGAGCTCGGACCGACGGGGAACCCCTTGCGGATCAGGCGTCGGGTCAGTTCGAGGGCCTCGTCGTCGGACACTTCGAGCTCGACGAGCGAGTCCGACCGGTAGGCGGCATAGATCGTCGAGAGGCCATCGGCCACGCCCGGGATCCGACTACTGAACAACGAGCAGCACTCGGCGCCGCCGAGTGCCGTGCCCGTCACCGGCCGGGCGGCGAAGGCGGCGACGTCGCAGCCGAAGTCGGTAAGCCCCTGGCAGAGGCCGACGAGCGTGCCGCCAGTCCCCACGCCGCTGACGACCGCGTTGACACATCCGCCCGGGATCTGCATGATAATCTCGTGCGCCGTCTGGTACCGATGGGCACCGGGGTTATCGGGGTTCGAGAACTGGAGCGGCGTGAAACCCCCGCGCTCGGCGGCCAGCCGCTCGGCGCCCAGCAGGGCACCGCGGATCCCCTCCGCCTGCGGCGAGAAGACCACCTCGCCCCCGTAGGATTGGATGATCAGCCGGCGTTCCCGGCTGACCCCCTCGGGCATCACGGCGACGAAGCGGAGGTCCATCTGCGCCGCCGCCAGCGCCATGGCGATGCTCGTTGACCCGCTCGATGCCTCGACCACGATGCCGCCCGGCCGGATCTCGCCGCGGCGCAAGGCCTTGCTCAGGATGTAATTGGCAATCCGGTCCTTGGTCGAGCCGCTCGGGTTGAGGAACTCCAGCTTGCACCAGATGACCGGGTCCGAGGCGTCGAGCCGCACGGGGACCAGGGGTGTCGGCGAGTTGCGGTCGAGGTATCGGTTGATCTCGGGGAGTCTCATCTTCGGCCTTCCGATCACGATGTTGCGTTCAACTGCCGGCGCGATTGCCGATGTCTGTCATTCGCTCCGCCTGGAGTTCAAGGATCGTGGTTCGATCGATCGCCGGATGCTATACGGACCCAGGGTGGCTCGGGGACCCGAACGCGCTCCGGGCTCGCCGTCAGCTCGCCGAGCGTCCGGGCCATGCGCCCGAAGACGTCGTCCCATTCGTGGAGTTTCGATTGCCGGAAGGTCCGGACCGAAGGATACCAGGGCGAGTCCTTGCGGCCGGCGAGCCATCGCCAGTCTGCATTCTTCGACAGTGCCAGCCATGTCGGCACGCCCAGCGCGCCGGCGAGGTGGGCCGGCGCCGAGTTCGACCGTGATCGTGAGGTCGAGCTGCGACATCAGCGCGGCGGTGTCTTCGAACCGCGTGCTGTCTCGGAGATCGAGCACGGGGAGACGGTCGGCCAGGGGAGCGATCTGCTCGACGCCGTCGCCCTTCTGGAGGCTGATCAGCTTCACGCCCGGTAAGGTGGCGAGCGGAAAGAAGGCCGCGAGCGGGGCCGAGCGAAAGCGATCCTGCGTGTTGGCTCGGTTTCCCTGCCAGAAGATACCGACGCGGAGCTCGTCCGGCGCCCGAGGACCCAGCCGATTTGCCCAGGACTTCACGAGCTCCGGGTCGGCCCGCAAGTAGGGGACGGGAGCGACTCCGGGGAGATCCTCGAGGCGGGTCCGGAAGATGGCCGGGAGGCTCACCAGGGGGACATACACATCGAACGAGGGCAAGGGTTCCCCGTCCGGAATCAGGACATCGATTCCCGGGGCGCCGGCGAAGAGCTTCGCCAGCGGAGCCGGGCAGCGGAACAGCACCGTCGCGCCGACGGCCTTGACCCTGGGGGCGAACCGGATGAACTGGATGGTGTCGCCCAGCCCTTGTTCCGAAATCAAGAGGATCGTCTTGCCGGCGATCGCCTCACCCTTCCAGAGGGGCTGGGCGAAATCGGGCCGCACGAAGTCGCTACACCTCCATCGCCATTCGAATTCGGCGAAGCCCTCGGCATAATCGCCGAGCAAGAGCTTCACCATCGCGCGATTCTTCCGCGCGTCGGCATGCTCCGGATCGAGTGCGAGTGCCCGATCATAGGCATGGATCGCATCCTCATGCCGGCCCATCCGGCCCAGTGCGACGCCGAGGTTGTTATGGATGGCGGCGCCCTCGGGGCGGAGCTCGATCGCCGTCGCGTAGCAGGCGAGGGCTTCGTCATAACGATCGCGGTCGCGGAAGACGTTGCCGAGATTCTGGTGGGCCTCGACGAGCCGAGGGTTGAGCCGGATCGCCTGGCGATAGGAATCCTCGGCCTCGTCGAATCGCATCTGTTGGGCCTGGACAATCCCCAAGGCGTTATGACTGCCGGCATCGTTCGGGTCCAGAGCCAGGGCGCGCCGGAGAGCGGCCTCGGCCTCGTCGAATCGTCGGGCCGTCGCCAGGGCGATCCCGAGCTGCTGGTGGAGGTGGGCGGCCCGTGGTGCCAGCCGGATCGCCGAGGCCAGGGGCTCGATGGCTTGGAGCGGCCGGTTGGCCACTCTCAGCGTCATCCCCAGGCTGCCCAGGATATCGATGTCGTCGGGGCGGAGCATCCTGGCTTGTTCGTACGTCTGGATGGCCTCGGCGAATTTGCCCTGATCGCGCAGCGCGTGACCCAGGTTGCGATAGGCCTCGGGGAAGGGGGGCCGGACGGCCGTCGCCTGGCGGAGCCACTTCTCGGCGTCGGCGAAGTCGCGGCGGACCGCGTAGGCCACGCCGAGGTTCGTGAGGACATCCGCGGCCCCCGGCACCAACGCGAGGCTGCGGAGATTGCAACGGATCGCCTCGTCGAGATCCCTCCGGTTGAACGCCACGAGACCCAGTGCGGCCCAGGCTCCGGCATGGTCCGGATGGACAGCGAGGAAGCGGCGATAAGACGCCTCCGCATCGGAAAGCCGCCCCGCCCGCAGATGTTCCCAACCCATCCCGAGATCGTCCATGACGGCCCTCCCGCCGCTGAGCTTCCAGAGACCCGAGACAACGTCATCCTCGATCGATCAACTCGCCGTCTCGACCAGGACCGAGATCGGTTCGGCGATCGTACCACGCCCCGGGCTCGATGCCCGACCGGCCAGGGCGCGAGCCATGCGACGGAACACATCATCCCAGGCGTGGGGTTGCGATTGTCGGAAGATCCGGACCGAGGGATACCAGAGCGAGTCCTCTCGGCCGACGAGCCATCGCCAGTCGGAATCGGTCGATAGTGCCAGCCAGGTCGCCACCCCGAGTGCGCCGGCGAGGTGGGCTGGCGCCGAGTCGATGGTGATCACGAGGTCCAGTAACGACATCAACGCGGCGGTATCCTCGATCCGCGTGCTCTCGCGGAGGTCGAGCACGGGGAGGCGTTCGGTCAGCGGAGCGATCTGTTCGAGGCCATGGTTCCTTTGGAGGCTGATCAATCTGACGCCCGTTATGTCGGCGAGCGGGAGGAAGGCCGCGAGCGGGGCCGATCGAGAACGATCCCGCTTGTGGATCGGGCTCCCCTGCCAGCAGATCCCGACGCGGACTTCGTCGGGAGTGCGCGGCCCCAGCCGATCCCTCCAGAGGTCTACGAGCTTCGGATCGGCCTCCAGGTAGGGGACGGGGTGGACGTCGGCAATGTCTTCGAGCCTGGTCCCGAAGATGGCCGCGAGGCTGATCAACGGCACATACACGTCGAAGTGGGGCAAGGGTCCCCCGTCGGGATCGAGGACATCGATCCCCGGGGCTCCGGTGAAGAGATGGAAGAGCGGCGCGGGGCATCGGAACACCACCGTCGCGCCGAGGTTCTTGACCTTGGGGGCGAACCGGATGAACTGGATGGTATCGCCCAGCCCTTGCTCGGCGATCAGCAAGATGGTCTTGCCGGCGATCGGCTCACCCCTCCAGAGGGGCTGGGTTAAGTCGGGAAGCACGAATCCGCGACACATCCAGCGCCACTCGTATTCGACGAATCCCTCGACGCAATCGCCGAGCATGAGTTTCATCATCGCGCGGTTGAATCGCGCATCGGCATACTCCGGATTCAAGGCGATCGCCCGATCATACGCCCGGATCGCGTCTTCATACCGGCCGATACCATCGAGTGCGACGCCGAGATTGTTATGGACCTCGGGCGCGTCGGGCCGTAGTTCGATCGCCGTTGCGTGGCAGGCGAGGGCTTCTTCATAGCGGTTCATCTCGAGCAGGGTGTTGCCCAGGTTCTGGTGGGCTTCGACGAGCCGAGGATTCCGCCGGATGGCCTCGCGAAAGGAAGCCTCGGCCGCGTCGAGGCGATTCCCTCTCCTCTGGACAAATCCCAGGCCGTGGTGACTCCCGGCGTCGGTCGGATCCAGTTCGATCGCTTGGCGGTAGGCTTCCTCCGCCTCGGCATACTTGCCTTGATCGCGGAGCGCGTGACCCAGGTTGCGATACGCCTCGCGGAAAGGGGGCCGGACCGCGGTCGCCTGGCGGAGCGCCTGCTCGGCCGCGGCGAAGTCACGCTTGAGGGCATAGGCCGCACCGAGGCTCGTGAGGATATCTGCCGCCCCCGGCTTCAACGTGAGGCTATGGAGGTAGCAACGGATGGCCTCGTCGAGGTCCTGTCGCCCGAAGGCCGCGCCGCCGAGTGCCGCCCAGCCCTCGGCACGATCGGGATCACCGGCCGAGATTGGCTTGACGATGGTGCCATGCCGCGGCCTCGAGGCCAATTCGACGAGGGCTCGGGCCATCCGCCGGAACACATCGTCCCAGTCGTGGGGTTGCCGCTGCCGGAAGATCCGGACCGTGGGGTACCAGGGCGAGTCCTCGCGGCCGGCGAGCCAGCGCCACTCGGGTGCGGTCGATAGTGCCAGCCAGGTTGGTATGCCCAGTGCGCCGGCGAGATGAACGGGAGCCGAATCGATCGTGATCACGAGGTCCAGTAGCGACATCAGCGCGGCGGTGTCCTCGAACCGCGTGCTCTCGCGGAGGTCGAGCAGGGGAAGCCGGTCGGCCAGGGGAGCGATCTGTTCGAGGCCATGATTCTTCTGGAGGCTGATCAGCCTCACACCCGGCACGTCGGCGAGCGGCACGAACGACGCGAGCGGTACCGAGCGAAAACGGTCACCGAGGTGGGTCGGGTTCCCCTGCCAGCAGATCCCGACGCGAAGCTCGCCGGGTGCGCGGAGGCCCAGGCGAGCCTTCCAGTGCTCTACCAATTGATGGTCGGCATGAAGATAGGGGACACGCAGTATCCCGGGAACATCCTCGAGGCGGGTCCGGAAGACGGCCGCGAGACTGGCCAGCGGGACATGCACGTCGAACGGGGGCAAGGGGTCCCCTTCCGGGATCAAGATATCAACCCTTGGGAAATGTGCGAAGAGCGTCATGAGCGGCTTGAAGCATCGGAATACGACCGTCGCGCCAAGTGCCTTGACCTTGGGGGCAAAGCGGATGAACTGGATGTTATCGCCGAACCCTTGTTCGGCGACTAGCAAGATTGACTTGCCGGCGATCGGCTCACCTTTCCAGACGGGTTGGGTGAAGTCGACGCGGACGGCGTCGTTGAACGCCAACCGAGACTCGAATTCGGCGAATCCCTCGACATAATTGCCGAGCGAGAGCTTCATGATCGCGCGATTCTTCCGCGCGTCGAGATGGTTCGGATTCAGGGTGATGGCACGGTCGTAGGCACGAACCGCATCCTCGAGTCGGCCGGTCCTCCCGAGGGCGATGCCGACATTATTATGGACATCGGGTAAGTCCCGGGACATCGCGAGCGCGGTCGCGTAGCAGGCGAGCGCCTCGTCGTAGCGGTCGAGGTCGAGGAAAACATTGCCGAGATTCTGATGGCCCCCGACGAGCTGAGGGTTGAGCCGGATCGCCTCGCGGCACGAAGCCTCGGCTTCTGCGAAACGCTTCGCTCCTAGCAGGACGAAACCCAGGCCGCTATAACTCGTGGCTTCCTTCGGATCGAGCTCCAGGGCGTCGCGGAAGGCGGCTTCGGCCTCGCGGAAGCGTCCGGCCTCCGCCAGTGAATAACCCAGGAGCTGGTGGAGTTCAATCTCTCCCGGCGCGAGCCTGGTTGCTGCGGCCAGGGGCCCGACGGCATCGACTGCACGGTTCGCCTTGCGAAGCGCGATGCCGAGGTTGCTCAGGATATTGACGTCGTCGGGGCGTAGCCGACTCGCTCGCTGGTAGGCTTCCGCCGCCTCGTCATACTTGCCCTGATCGCGGAGCGCGTGTCCCAGGTTGCGATACGCCTCGATGAACGGGGGCCGAACTGCGGTCGCCTGACGGAGCGTCTGCTCGGCCGCAACAAAGTCGCGCTTGATCGCGTAGGCCGCGCCGAGGCTGGTGAGGACGTCCGCCGCCCCCGGCTTCAATGCGAGGCTGCGGAGGTAGCAACGGATGGCTTCGTCGAGGTCCTGTCGGCGGAAGGCCAGGCCGCCGAGTGCCGCCCAACCTTCTGCGTGGCCGGGATCAGTCTCAAGGAAGCGGCGATAGCATGCCTCGGCCTCGAGAAACCGCCCGGCCCGTTGATGTTCCCAGGCCGTCCCAAGATCGTCCACGACCGTCCCTCCGCCCTTGTGTCCACGATGACGGGACACCGTCATCCCGCCGCATCCGAGGTATTGATTCTAACTTTGGGCGCGTATTCCGGACAAAGCGGTCCCTCTTGAGCCGGGATGGCCGATGTCGGCTATCGGGTGGTGGAGGGGTTCAGAGCTTGTGAAAGGATCGGATTGCCGATCGCGGATTCCGGATCGCGAATCCATAAGCCCTTGACGCTCGTGGCTTTAGATTTATTCGCGATTCGCAATCTGTCATCTGGAATTGATTGATTCACAGCCTCTCGGGGGATGACCGTGCCGCGAAATTCGATTAATCGGGGTCCTCGGTCATCTGGGCTTCGGTCTCGGCCGTGACTTCCTCCTTGGGAGCGATCCGGATATCGAGGCCGATCTGAGTCGTCCAGATCTCCCAATCGTTGCGGTCCCAGCCGAGGATGATGCCCGAGGCTTCGAGCCGGTCGAACATCTGCTCGACATAGGCCGGCACGCGGTCCTCATATTCGGAGACCAGGTCGAGCTTGCGACCGATGAGGTTGAAGATCCCGCGGATCGTCGAAGGGCCTTTTTCGGCGATCCGTTTCTGCCCTTCGGGAGAGGCCGGGTCGGGGCCGTCGAGGGTCAATTGCATCGAGCGGATCAGCCGGCCGAACTGGCCGAACCAGCTATCGCCGAAGCCGAAGTATTCCTTGTGGACGATGTTGACCTCGCCGCGACGGACGATCGCCGCCTGGTAGACCGACTCGAGGAAGTTCTCGCCGAAGTCGGCCTGGAAGGCGATGTTGACCGCCTTGGCCAGGTGTTGGAGCGCGGCCTTGACGCCGACCTCTCGCGGGTTGACCGGCAAGGCCATGTCGCGCAGGCTGCCCGCCTTCCGCGCCGTGACCGTGCTACCCTCGCCCGAACCGGCCGCGACGGCCACGCTGATGGGCAGGTCGGTCGAGCCGGTCACGGGCGTCGTCGCCACGGCGGTCGGTCGAGCCGGGGCCGGCCGAGCCGTGGCCGCGGGGCTCGGGGGCGTTTTCGGTCCCTTGGGCGTTGGGGCCGGTCGCGATGCCGGTTGCGTACCGGCTGGCTTCGATCCGGGCTTCGAGGACGGGTCGGGCATGGGACGACTCCCTGTCTCGGGGATGGAGTTGGGGTTTCGTCCCCTCTTAATCGAGAGTTTCATGCAGAGGCACAGAGGTTGGCTTTGCGACAGAGAGTAATTCACTCGGCGGGACGATTGCCGCCGGGTGGTCAGTGAACATGCGGGCCAAGTCGGCACGGGATAAATGGTTCTCGACGGACCTGCGGAGCCGCTCGATATTCTGCGACAGGCTCCTGGCCTTGTTGAATCGGAAGAAAAAGTCGGCGTCAGGAGCAGCCTCGCTGCTGATGACCTCCGTGACCCCGATTGGAACGTCCGTCGTTTCTACGGTTCCCGGTTCCCATTTCGGCGGATCGCTCGAAAGGTGAAAACGGATGCTAAAATCTTCCCGGAACGGGTTATCGCCGCGCTCAACCTGTTTGACATGAACGAAAAGGGTCTTCCCAGTTCCCTGCTCGAACGTCACTTCCGACCGGAGGGCTGAGAGGATGTTCGATGCAAACTTCGTCGGGAACGGGCGATGGCGCCATGCCCCGAGGGAGCGGTGTAGGATCTTCGTTAAGAAATCGTCTATCTTCATGGGACGTCCCCTCCTCAATCACAATTCTACACGGATGGTTCGGTCGGAACTAGAAGCTCAACGTGGAGTTTCCCAGGGGCTGGAAGGTCTGCACCCGTGCTCAAGAAGTCACTGATTTGGGCACCGGTGATGGCGAGCATCGAATGACGCTGACTCCGCCGCCAGGATTGATAGATCGACCGGCTCGGGATCAGCGACCCGCGTATGTCGATTTGAGCCGGACCAAACCGCTGCAACCTGTACTCGATTGACATCCAGGCACAAGGCGCATAAGAGCCCGAGAGGATTCGTGACCCGAGATTACCCATCCGGCCGACGCGGAACTCGATGGTCCGACGTATCGTCGCATGGTTCGGGCTCGCACCGAGCTTCTCGGTCCAGATCGACCCGTCGCCCTTCTCGTGCCACACGAAATCGTAGCGGAATTTGCCGAAACTACCTTTGACTTGTAAAGGAGTGTAACCGATGAAGTCACTGGACTTGGCGACCAGCTCGGCGTTGCGGACGCCTTCGGGGTGGCAAATGAGCTTCACATCTGACAGGCAAAGCGCCGCCCGGAAGTTATACGTGTCAATGAAGCCGCGATATCCGACGAGGCCGAGGAATTGCGGTGGCGGCTCGGGCCGGTTACCGGTCCGTAGCACGGCCCGCAGGGCAAGGGCTTGGGGGTGCTTGGCGTAAGCGAGAGGGAGTCGTCTGCCGAAAAGCGGTTGATAGGGGATCCAGCCGATCGCAGTAATCGTAGGCCCGGAGATCGTCACCGGTCTTGTTGCGCCTGTCGCCACGGAAATTCTCCGTAAAGACGCGATCACTCTGCCATCGCGTTGAGTCGGAAGACCAGTCGAGTCGTATCCAGACCGGGCGAGAGGATACCATCATAAAGCACGGCACATGTCGAATACAATGCTCGAGGCCGGCCCTCACGGAGGGCGCAACAGGCACTCTCTGCGAGAGGTCCCCGTTAGATCCGCTCCTCGATCAGGACGGGCATGCGGTTCGAGCGGGTCATGACCTGATAATAATGGCTGGCGGGCTCGCAGATCATGTAGACGACGGCGTTGCCGCGCTCGTCGGGCACGAGCAGGCCGCGGATCCCTTGCCGGATGCGGTACCAGACCCCGCGATCCAGGCCCAGCGAGGCGGGGATGTCGACGGGGACCGGATTGAGGCCGCGCCAGTATCCTTCCTGGATGGTCGACAGCCAGGTCCAGCCGGTACGCGGCAGGAACCGGCTCTCGCCCCGGCCGTTGCCCCAGCGCACGACCTGGAGCCGGCCGTCGCGCCAGATCGGCAACCGGGGGACGCGGTCGCGGTAGAGGAAGCGCACCTCCCACTCGCCCCCGCGCTCGTGGACGCGACGATCCAGCCCGTGCCGCCCGATCAGCTCCTTGGGCAATTCACTCCATGCCAGGGCGATTCCGATGCACATTTTCTGGGTAGTAGGCAGTGGGCAGTAGGCAGTAGGCAGTAATATCCAAATATTCGATTGTGCGTGAAGCAGGTTAGTGCGTAATTCGGGGCTTGGTTGGTAGCGATGAGGAATCGCGCGATTTCGGGGCCGACTCTGGCTCTTGTCCCTTCTTCCACTGCCTACTGCTTACTGCCCACTGCCTACTACTAAAAACATGACTTCCCCCGGATGTCGCAAATATCATATTCGTTGGCGCTATCGCGGTAGATCGGGGCCAGCGGGAGCGTGGCGGCGCTGCGGATGACGAACCGGCCGTGGCGGGCGTTGATCTCGCGCTTGAGTCGCGCGATGGCCAGGGCCTGGTCGCGTTGCGCCGGCGGGTCGAACAGGTCCAGGGGACAATCCCGCCTGGTGGTGAGGTCCTCGGCGATCAGGTGCATGTGCGTGGCCGGGATGCGAGGGAGCCAGGCCCTGCGGAGGCAGGGGCGGGCCGCATCCAGGAGGATGTCGAACCGGTCGCTGGGGACCCCGAGGCTCATCTGGCCGACGCCGGACTGGCCGTTCTTGTAGGGGATGCAGACGGTCAGGCGGCCGGCGGCCACGCCGTGGTATTCGAGCTCCTCGATCAGCCGCTCGAGGTTGCGCACCAGCCAGGCGTAGAGGACGACCGGCTCGGCGGTCGCCTCGCCGAAGCTGCCGCCCCGCGATAACGCCTTGTGCGCCGGCCGACGGTTCTGGATCGGGTGGACGGCCTCGCCATTGAGCTCCCACCACAGCGCCTCGCCGGTGGCCGTCAGCAGCGCCCGGACCAGCCGGCGGTCGGCCCGCGCCAGGTCGAGGCAGGTGACGATCCCCCAGGGCGAGAGCCGGGCGGCGCCGGCCGGCGATCCCGGTGATCTCGGTCACCGGCCGGTCGGCCAGCAGCTCCTCCTCGGCCCGACGGTCGAGCACCGCCAGCGCGCCGTGGGGCTTGGCCGCGTCCGAGATCAGCTTGGCCAGCGTCCGCGATCGGGCGATCCCCACCGTCACCGGCACCCCCATCCGCTCCTGGACCTCGTCCCGGATCGAGACCGCCAGGTCCTGGTACGTCTGGCCCGGACCCGGCGTCGCCGCGAAGAAGAACTCGTCGATCGAGTAGTACTCCACCCGCGGCGACCACTCCCGCACGATCCCCAGCATCAGCCGGCTCAGGACCTCGTACCAGCGGAAATCCCGCTTGACGTACACGCCCGTCGGACACTTCACCAGCGCATCCCAGATCGGCATCCCCGTCGAGACCCCGGCGGCCTTCATCTCGTAGCTCTTGGCGATCACGCACGCGCCCTGGTTGCCCAGCACCCCCACCGGCTTGTCGATCAAGAACGCATCGCGCACCCGCTCCGCCGACACGTAGAAACAGTCCGCGTCGAGATGGCCCACCGCACTGGTGCTAACGCGCGTCCACATGGACGAAAGTTTATTCTGTACGGGCGGATCGGTCAAGAAGACCTGTAATCCGACGTGGAGATGCGGAGGATTCGGAGGATTTACGATGGTTTCGGGATCAGGAAGGCAGGTGGCTGAATCTGGCCAGGTGGAATCATGCCGATTGTGCCGCAGGACTCGAAAGGGAGTTCATGATGACGCCACTTCCAATCCGGCCTCATCGAGCTTCAACTCTTCCTCGAGAGCCGTCAGATTCGGCCGGGGGTAGACGGGAGTGGCGGGCGGAGGAGAGGGCGGTGGATAGGGTCGTCCCCAAACCCGTAAATCTCCCCCCCAGGAACTAATGTAAGAATCCCACAACTGATTGAAATGCTGGTAAGTGAAACCATGTTGGCGGGCTAAGGCTGTCGCAGAGCCCACTTCAGTGTCCACCATCTCGGTGTAGAAGCGGTCGAGGAAGTCTCGTTGGAGACTAGTCAGTGTGAGCATGCTGAGCTCATTCCGAATGAACCAGGGACTCCAGTTCGGCAATCCGAGCCTCGAACACTTCTCGAGAAGCCCAGGGGCAGGGGGGTGTAGGATTCGCCGGGAGGGGTGGGACATAGTCCGAGAATCCCCCCTTCGAATTCCAAGCATCCATATAGAACGGCCACATTCTGGCATAATGATCGTACCGGATATCTCGATCTCGAGAGAGGGTCTGGGCGTAACCCTGATAATCATGCAAGAATTCTTACCTGACGTAGAGATCCATGAACTCTCGTTCGCATGCGGTCAAGATCGATTTCTCCTCCAGGGACGAATACGGTGCTTATAAGTTTACCTCGAATGGGCGAACGACCCCAGCTCGGCGATCCGAGCCTCGAGCCCTTCTTTGGAGTCCCAAGGGCAAGGAAGCGTGGGATCGTCGGGAACGGGGGGATAAGGAGCATCCCAGTTGCCCGCTCCGCCCCAATATTCCATATAGGCTGGCTCGAGTTGGAGATAGTGACTGTAGGTGATACCCCGTTCGGCGGAGAGACGGTGCGCGTGACCATCGTTCTGACCGAGGTGCATCTCTCGGATGTAGAGATCCATGAACTGGCGTTCTCGGGGAAGTAGAGACATGGGTCGCTCCTAGGAGTCAAGAGAGTAATTGGCGTATTGTTGCCCCGTGGACACGTTATTGAGGTAGTCTTCCAGGTGTTCTGCGGAGCCCGCCCAGATCTCGGCTTGTTTCCGCGATCGTCGGAGAATAGGGAGTCTCGGATCGGCGACCGGGACCCCATACGTCCGAGCATACAGGTCTAAGATCTAACCCTTCTCCACAATCCGGGTTCGGGCAGTCAGCGGCAGCTTGGTGTTGGGACAACAAGGCTTGGATTGCTTGACTGTACCATTCACGGTGCCAATCCTCCACAAGGAGACCACAGTGAGGACATGGTATTAAACCCGGCATACTGGGTCTCCCGGGCCGCGCACAGGGCGGGCGTCGGCTCTCTCAAGCCCGACCGGATTGGGCCGCGGCCTCGGACGGGCCGATCTCTTCAGGACGCGTCGGCCGAATCCACCTTAACACGGCCGAGCCGACGATCACCAACGCGCAGACCAGGAGCATCCCTGTCAGTCCGATGTTGAGCCAGCCGCGGATCATGGTCTCGGCCTGGCGGGTCATGTTCCAGAACTTGCCGGTGATCTCGTAATAGGCGGTCGTCGAGGTAGTCGTCGCCACGAAGAGCATGGGGACGAGGGTGACCGGGGCGTATCGTCCGCGGCCGGAGTTGACGATCACCGTCGTGACCACCGCCAGCGCGATGACGGCCAGGAGCTGGTTGGCCATGCCGAACATCGGCCAGATCGTCTCGACGCTCCCGGTGTAGATGAAATACCCCCAGCCGAAGACGACCAGGCCGGTGGACAGGAGCGCGGCCGGCATCCAGTTGAGGTCGCCCAGCGGCTTCCAGAACTTGCCCAGGAACTCCTGGACGAGGAACCGCGCGATCCGGGTGCCGGCGTCGATCGTCGTCAGGATGAACAGCGCCTCGAACATGATCGCGAAATGATACCAGTAGCTGATCAGCCCGCTCAGGGCCGGCAAGGCGTTCGAGAAGATCCGCGCCATGCCGACGGCCAGCGTGACGGCGCCGCCGGTCCGGCCGTGGAGCGACTCGCGGACGTCCTTCTCCATGGCGGTCAGCTCGCTGCCGCCTCCCGGCGCGGCGGGTTCTAGCCCGCCATCCGCGTGCGGACCGGCCTCGGACGCCGCCAGGAACCGCGCGAAGTCGGGATGCTTCTCCAGGAAGGCTGGGCGTCGGGCGAGGTCGATGTTGATGTCGTAGTACATCGCATTGGGGAGCGACGCCGCCGCGATCAGCGCCACCACGCCCACCAGGCCCTCCATCAGCATGGCGCCGTAGCCGATCATCCGGACGTCCCCCTCGCGGTCCACCATCTTGGGCGTCGTCCCCGAGGCGACCAGGGCGTGGAAGCCGGAGATCGCCCCGCACATGATGCAGATGAAGACATAGGGGAAGATCGGGCCGTCGAGGTTCGGGCCGCCGCCCGAGGCGAAGTAGGGGCTGACCGCCGGCGCCTTCAGCTCGGGGTTGACGACGACCACCCCGGCGATCAGCAGGAAGATCGTCCCGATCTTGAGGAAGGTCGAGAGGTAGTCGCGCGGGCAGAGCAGGAGCCAGACGGGCAGCACCGCCGCGACGAAGCCGTAGGCGGCCAGGGCGAAGACGGTCGCATCCCGCGACAGGAGGAAGTATGGCTCGAGTTTCGAGCCGGGGATCCAGGCCCCCCCGATCGTCGCGGCCAGCACCATCGCGGCGCCGATGAGCGAGGCCTCCACGACCTTGCCCCGGCGGAGGCGGTACATGTACCAGCCGACCAGCAGTGCGATCGGGATCGTCGCGGCGATCGTGAACATGCCCCAGGAACTACCCTTGACGAGCCGATGGGCGCCATCGGGCATCAACAGGCCCCCACCATCAGGATTTCTCCTCAGGGACGAGTTGCCGGGCAGCGACAGGGTTAACTCTTCATGCAAGACCATGGTCTGGTCGGGACCAGGGCCGAACCGATGGGTGGTACCTTCGGAGAACTTGTAGATCTTCGGGCCACCGGCCGCCATATGGAAGTCGATGGTGGCACCTTGGGGAAGGATGAGCGTGCTCCCGCTCTTCATCGGGACCTGTTCGCCGCCGAGGGCCTTGACGACCACGATCCCCAGCCCGGCCAGGGCGATGATCACGATGTAAAGGATGGCGATGGCCGCGGCGAGCCCGGCGGGCCGGCCGATCTCCTGCCGCGCCAGGCCGGCCAGGCTCAACCCGCCGCGTCGCGTCGAGGCGGCCAGGACCATCATGTCCTGGACGGCGCCGGCCAGGCAGACGCCGACGACCAGCCAGATCAGCCCGGGCAGGTAGCCGAACTGGATCGCCAGCACCGGGCCGATCAGCGGGCCGGCCCCCGAGATCGCCGCGAAATGATGGCCGAAGAGGACCCATCGGTTCGTCGGCTCGAAGTTCTGGCCGTCGTTGAATTGGTGGGCCGGGGTCACGCGCGTGTCATCGAGGGCGGCGACCCGGGCGGCGAGGAAGGCGCTGTAGTATCGGTAAGCGACCGCAAGGATTGCCAGGACACCCAGCATGACCGGCATCGCGTGCATGGTGATCGGCCTCGGACACGGGGGGCGGGAGGCTCGCCCCGCCGGCCGGCATCACCGGAGTGCCCTGGTCTTGCGGCGGGTTGCCTGGATCCACGATGTTCCAGTCTACGCGGGCCGACCCGCCGGTCAAGGCGGCGAGCCCGGCACGGGGGAAGGAGCTGTCGAGCCTTCGTTCCTCGCGGCATCGAGCCTTATCGCTTCAACGCATGCAGCACTCGGCCGAATAATCGGTGCATGCCCTGCGCGACGTGCCGCCGTTCCAGGCCCAGCAATGAGTGGATCAAGGTGTCGAGATCGTGGAGGATCGGCGTCTCGGGTGCGACCCGGCGTATTGGCTTCCCCTGGTTGATGGCCAGGTTGACCGAGCGGAAGTCATTGGCGATGGTCGTCAGTCGAGGGACCCCGAGCAGTTGCTGGATCTCCGCGGCCGTGAACCCTTTCAACTGGGGATTGTAGCGGTTGATCACGATCCAGAGCGAGTTCTTGAGCCGCTCGTCGGTGTGCCGCTCGCAGAAGAGCTTCATCGCCCGGATCGAAGGGATGCTCTGGAGGCCGACCAGGAGCACCTGATCGGCCGCGTCGAGGACGGCCCCGGCGTCGTGGAAGGCGTCCGGGATGTCGAGCACCGTGACGTCCGCGAGCTTCCTCAGGTAGCCGACAATTCTCGCCAGGTAACCCGACTCGATCGAAGGCATCGGACAAAATTCCTGGGCGCCCGCGAGGACTCTCAAGCCATCGGCGACCGGGACCAGGCTGTTCTCGATGAGCATGTCGTCGAGCCGATGGAAGTCCGCGAGCAACTGGGGCAGGGTCATGCGAGGATGCACGTCGAGCATCGAGGCCAGGGCGCCGATCTGGAGCGACAGTTCCGCGAGGATCGTGCTGCGTCGGAACCGGTCGGCGACCTCGGAGGCGAGATTGATCGCGATCGTCGTCGCCCCGCTGCCCCCGACCGCGCCGGCCACCGCGAAGACGTGATGGTCGCTGATCTCGCGACCGAACTGGGATGCGATCACCCTCAAGGCCCTCGGGAAGTCTTCGCGATCCAGGGGCGAGCGCACCACCTGGGTCGCACCGGAGCGATTGGCTTCCAGAAACACCTCGAGCGGCGAGGTCCCGGCGAGCAAGGCCAGGATCGGCCAGTCGCTGAAGTAGTCGCTCAGGCGTCGGATGCATGCGGCATCGAATTGGGTCCCGGCTTGAACGATGAACAGGCGGGTCTGCTTCCGCGACTGCCGCAGCCCTTCGAAAGCCGCGTCCGACGACTCGAATTCGCCTTCCACGTCCGCCATCGCGAGCGCCAATTCCCGCCGCATCTGGGGGAGATGGTCGTCATCGATCCCCACGAGTATGACCGGGAAAGGAAACATCGGTTGGGCACCTCTCTTGCTCGAATCGCCCGACTGGGCGAGAATTCCCTGAGGCGAGTGACCGTCCGGTATCGGTCCCTCCGAAGGGGTCTGGATGGGACGAAGCGCCCATGGGCTGAGCCGGTCCGGATCCCCTATTCTCAATTTAGGACAGGAATCGCGGGTGCAGCGACGATTCCAGGAGCTCGAGGTGAGGTCGATCGGATCCGCGGTGATTCGGCCGGAACGATCCGATCAGGTCGGCGGGGAATCGACTCCATTCCGTCGCCAGATTGCCAGGCTCGGAGAGTTATACTCGACGAACCAGATCTCTTCCTCGACGCCAAGCTCGTGGGCGAACCGCTGGGCCACCAGGTGGTTGACCACCTCCAGCGAAGCCGCGAGGAAATCCGTGCGCGAGTCCGTCGGCTGCGAAGGGTTGTGGAAGATGAACCGGATCACCAGGACGCGTTCGTCGACGGGACCCGCGGGCGAGAGATATCGGCCGTCCATCTCGTAGATCGAGTAGCCGCGCGAAGCCTGGCAGAGGGTCTTGATCCAGCCGTCTTCATCGAAGGCCGGATCCCGCCGCTGTCGTGCGATCGACTGCTGCACGAACGGGACCTTGCGGATCGACTGCTCGTTGAACAGGTCCTCGAGGACTTCCTGGATCTTGCCGAAGTAGCCGAGCTTCTTCGGCAGTAGCACCTCATAGATGCGGGCCGGTTTCGGGCCTTCCAGGTGGTAGTCGGCCATGGGCGATCGTCCCGGCTCGTGGGAAACGGAAGGGTTAATCCTCGGCTCCACGAGGCCCCCCCTCGGGGAGGAGGTCCTCCAGGGGGCATTCGGCACAATCGGTCGCGGTTGCACGGCAGAATCGCCGGCCGACCTGTTCCATGCCATGGGCGAGGTCGGCCAGTTCGCTCACCTGGCGGTCATCCAACGATTCGGCCTTCTCCAGGTCATGGGCGAGATCGGGCGCAACCTGATCGATCAGCAAGTCTCGAGCTTCCTCGTAACCAGCCGACGGGTCGAGCCAGCCATGACGAACGAGGATTCGGTAGGTCGCGCGATCCACGGGATAAGATGGGCGCTTCAAGGCGTGGAGGAGGATGGCATCGGCGCCTTTGACCCCGACGCCCTTGATGGCTGACAGCTCACCGAAGAGCCAGCCCGACGAACGATCGGGGTTGAACAGCGAATCGACCCGGCCGTCGTGGTGCTCGACGAGCCAGCGCGCCAGATGCCTCATAGGAGCCAGGGTCTCGGCGGCCACCGAGTGGCCCTTCTTCCGCACGGCGTCGCCGATCTCGATGACTTCGGCTCCGGCCATCGCCTCGGGGGTCAGGAGTTCGGCTTCGCGAAGGCCGTCGAGGGCCGTCTTCCAGGCCGTTTCGCCGAGGGTCCGGGCGAGCAAGGCGGCGATCATCGCCTCGAACGGGGACAGGCCCTCGAATTCCGCTCGAGCGTGGCCGAAGGCGACGACCAAGGATGCACGCAGGTCGTCGAAGGCTTCGTTGAGGGTCGGCATGGGATCGGTGCTCGCCATCTCGGATGCGGAGCGGGGCGTTCCGCCATCCCCGCCACGATCACAGGCCGCCTCCGACGTGAGCCGGCCCGCTCAGGCTTGCTTGGCCTTGGCGACCGCGGCGGCGTAAGCCCGTGCCAGGCTGCTCTTGCGCCGGGCGGCGGTGTTGGGATGAAGGACCCGGCGCACTCCGGCCTTGTCGATCTTGGCCGTCGCGATCTTGAGGTCGGCCGCGGCCTTCTCCAGATCGTTGGCGGTAACGTCCGCCAGGGTCCGCTTCACGGAAGTCTTGATGATTTTCTTCGTGATCCGATTGTGCTTGCGGCGCTTGATGTTTTGCCGCATGCGCTTGTAAGCGGAGGGTGAGTTTGGCATAGCTCCGTCAATCGTCAAGGAACGCGGATATTGTTGATAGAGTACCGGTTACGTCCAGACCGGCGATTTCCGATGTCGCACGAGGAGCCGAGGCTCGACTGGGCGGAAGGCGGCCGAACCCCTCGATCGGTGGACCGAGGGGTCGTATAGGATACCACGAAGCTGCCGGTCAGATCAAGCGACGCAGCCGTTGGGCGACGTCGAGATACGTATAGTCGAGGGCGGCAACTTCGTTGTAGTGCTCCTCGGCGGCCTCATTATTCCCGAGGGTCTCGGCGACCCGGCCGAGCTGGTAGTGGAGCGACTTGAAGTTATCCTTGTCCTCGGGTTCGAGGAGCTTCAGCGCCTCCTTGTAGTTCCGCTCGGCGAGCTTCGGGTCGCCGTTGGCCTCGAAGCTCAGGCCGGTCTGGATCAGCGACTGGATCTTGAGCAGGGGATCGGAGCTGGATCGCGCCTGCTGGAACTCGCCGATGGCCTCGTCATGCTTGCCGATCTGGGCCAGGATCTTGCCGAACTGGAAGTGGAGGTTGGCATCCTCCGGGTGGAGCGTGACGCGACGGCGATAGGCCTGGACCTGATACTTGTTGAGCATCTCGGTCAGCTCATCGAGCTTGACCTTGGCGCCGGTATCCTCGGGATTTTCCTGGACCTTGTGCGTCTGGCTCTCGTGAGCACGCTTGAGCCGGGCGATCTGGGTGTCCTCGTAGATCGACGTCAGCCCCGGGTCGTTCGGATTCGCCTTCAGGCCCTTGGCCAGCACCTTCTCGGCCTTCTTGAGGTCGCTGCGCTGGCGATAGATCTCGGCCAACTGGACATAGGCGTGGAGCGCCGTGGGGTCGCCGACGATCTCCTTGATCAACCGCTGCTCGGGGGTAAGTTGCTCCATCTTGAGCCGGTCGAGTTTGGCTTCCATCGACTCGGCGGGCGCCGCGGCTTCCTGACGGGCCTGGACGGCGCGCTGGTCGAGCGCCTCGTCGAGCCCGGAGCGTTTGATCGTCCCGGCGGCCGACAGCGCGTTGATCTTGCGGCTGACGTCCTGATCGTTCGGGTTGATCTTCTTGACCTGCTCCCAGCAGGCGATGGCCTTGGCCCAGCTCTCGTTCGTCTCGTAGATGCCGGCGGCGAACCGGAAGAAATCGGCGTCCTTGGCCGCCATGGCCTGCACCGAATCGAGCAGCCATTGCGACAGGGCCCCCAGGCCGAGCCCCTCCGCCGCCTCTGCCGCCACCCGGGCCGCGCCGACGTCCCAGGGGTTGTTCACGAAGGCGTCCTCGCAAAGCTCCAGCGATTCCTGGAACTTCCCCTTCGAGCGGGCCGACTTGGCCTGCATCAGGAGCGGCTGATTCTTGACGCCGACCAGCTTGCTGACACCCTTGGGATCGTTGTTGAACTTCTTCCGCTCGACGCCCCGAAGCGTCTGTCGATACACCATGTTGTCGGGCACGAGCTTGCAAGCCTGCCGACACATGGCGATCGCGTAGTCGAGGTTCGACTTCTTCATGGCGTCGGTCGCGTACTCGAAGAAAGTCTTGGCCTTTTGCAGCTCTGGTGAATCCGTCTCCGAAGACATCGCCGGCGCTCCTCCCGAAACGGAAGACTGGTCAAACCGATGGATTCGTAGAATGTGTGGCCTGGACGTGGGCTCGATGATCTGGAGGCGACCGACGATCGGGACATGACGGTCGGACATCTCCCGCGAGCGATGCACGACCGACAGGACCGGAAGGTCTAGAGCCAGTTGCCCGCGACATCGGGCCACGCAGATCTTATTGTAAACCATCATGGCCCCATCTACCACATTGTAACGTTCGGCAGACGGAAGCAAAGCCGTGGCATGGCATTTGGATGCCAGGCCGGATGGGGCGAACTCACGCAGGCGGGGCGGGGAGGTCCGAGCGATGGCGGAGATTCTCAGGGACGCGGGGCTGTCGGGACTCGTCGAGAGCCCGGCCGTGGAGCACCTGGCCGGCGGCTTCGAGTTCACAGAGGGGCCGTTGTGGTGCCCGGACGGCTCGATCTTGTTCCAGGACAACAAGGCCGAGAAGACCTACCGGATCGACCCCGATCGTTCGGTCCGGCTGGTCCGCGAGCACACCGGGGCGGCCAACGGCCAGACGTTCGGCCCCGACGGTCGGATCATCTTCTGCGAGCAGAACGGCCGTCGGGTGTCGCGGATGGCGGTCGACGGCAGCGGGGTCGAGACCCTCGTCGAGACCTGGTCGGGACAGAGGCTCAACAGCCCGAACGATGTCGTCTGCCGGTCCGACGGCCTCGTCTACTTCACCGATCCGCCCTACGGCGTCGCGCCGGAGCAGCGGTCGCTCCATTTCCAGGGCGTCTTCTCGCTCGACCCGGGGCAGGGGGGCGCTTGCGAAAACGCCCCGGCGCTCCTGCTTGACGATTTCGAGAAGCCCAACGGCCTGGCCTTCTCGCCCGACGAGCGGATTCTCTACATCTGCGACACGGCGCGATATCACATCCGGGCGTTCGAGGTCGAGCCCGCGGGCCGGCTGAATGTCGCGTCGGGCCGGGTCTTCGCGCGGATGGATCCGGCGGAGAAGGGCGGCCCCGATGGGGTGAAAGTCGACCGCGAGGGCCGGGTCTACGCGGCGGTGGCCCAGGGGGTCTGGGTCTATGAACCCGACGGGCGACTGATCGGGATCCTCGCCTTGCCCAAGCGTCCGGCGAACCTCGCGTGGTGCGATCGCGACGCGCGGGGCCTGGTCATGACCGCCGTGGATTCCGTCTACTACGTCCGGCTCCGCGTCGCGGGCGTGATGCCGCCGTTCCTACCCTGATTCTTTATGTCGTGCGCTGGTCAATCCGGCGGCGATCGATTATCCTGGAATCGCCTCGATCAGGATGATTCTCCCGCGTCCCGTTCCGGCCCCTCGGCATGGCCGGGCGGTACCCTTCCGCCCCTCGATCCGAGTGCGGGACGTTGCGAGATTTCCCGGAAACCCGTCTCGATTTCTCATCCATAGACCAGGAGGTGGCCGATACTGGTCGTTCCAGGAGATCCGCGTGCCCAAAGAGGAACCGATTCGTACCGAGGGGCGCATCGTTGAGGCGCTCCCCAACACCCAGTTCATGGTCGAGCTGGAGAACGGCCACAAAATCCTGGCGCATATCGCCGGGAAGATGCGGAAGAATTTCATCCGGATCGTGCCCGGCGACCGGGTGACCGTCGAGATCACGCCCTACGACCTCACCAAGGGTCGAATCGTCTATCGCGAGCGCTGAACCGGAAGGAACCACTCAGGCGCGCGCCCTCTTCTCGACCTCGCCCGGAGGCCGGGGAGTCTCATCGCACACGCCACCAGATCGCGGGATCGCAGCCCGACGCCGCAGCGACTTCCTCGATCGCCTGACGGAACCGTAGTGCATCCACCGGATAACCCGCGGTGGGGCGAAGTCCCGATACCCGGTCGCACCAGTATCGGTTGAATCCGTCCATCCAGAGTTCCCGGACTGTCTTGCTGATGATCGACGCCAGCGCCACCAGGCCATCGTTGCGATCGGCCTTGGGGATCAGGTTCAGCTCCAGGCGTCGTGCGGAGTCGCGGATCGTATACCGGCTCGATCCGGGGCCCTCCTGTCCTCGGTCGATCCAGATATCGGGAAACGACCGCGAGAGCGGCTCGAGGTAATAGTGGCGACCTCCGTGCTTGTCGCCGGTCACCGAGGTGAGGTTTCCATCCGCCGCGCGATCCCAGATCCGCCGCAAGAGCCGGACGAATGCGGCGAAATGGACTTCGGCCTTCGATTCCGCCGATGCCAACTCGCGATTGAAGCGGGCCGGCCCGACGATGACCGTATGGATCGCGGCCAATCGCCAGGCTCCCCCAGCGGGCTCCAGTGCCTTCCGCGCCACCAGGCTCTCGACCACGTCCCGAGTCTGGCACCAGGGCCAGGAAAGGGCGATGGCGTCCGAGTCGAACCACGGTGAGAGCTCGGCGTCATCGGAAGTGCCAGCCGAGAGGGCCTTCAGTAGCTCGGCCAGCGTACCGGGCAAACCGAGGCCCGCGGCGTGGACCGCCGCGAGGCATGTCCCCTCGATCCGGTCGCGACCCTTGCCCCCTCGGAGGATGGCTTTCGAGTCATCCACCCAGAGCCGTGTCGGATCGCCGCCCGCCCGATCAATGGATGCCGCCAGGTCACGCCAGAGATCGAGCGAGTGAATCGGTACGCCGACCTTGCGCCCGCAGTCCGGAGTCTCCGCCACCACAGCCGTCATCACCATCGGACCCAGGTTGGGACCATAACCGGCCTCGTCGATTCCTACCCAACGCAATCTTGCATCGCCTCTCTACCGCATTGAGGTCGTGTCCGGTAAACTCGGGATTGTCCAGCGACTGTGTAACAAATTCGATCTCGAGTGGGTTACAGTAGGATAGGCAACCTGGTTGGATCATTCGATCCGCCTGAATTGTTCATTTTACACAGCTCGACTCCGAGCACAATTCACGGACGAAGTTTGGCTGGAATCCCATATACGGGAGCTAGGGGAAGTAGAGTGTAAACGCGGGCCGAGGGTCGCGCCGCTTGATATTCATCGGCTGCGCTGCCGAGCAGGTGCCGCGATCATCCATGCCGGGAGACGACCTCGATGAGCCGGAATAAAGAGGCGCGACGGAAGACCTTGGGATTTGAGCCCCTGGAAGGGCGGGCGCTCTTGAGCGTGACGGGGATCAACCCACCTCATGATTCGGGCGCGGCCATCCTCGCCCGGATCGGACACGAGCCGAAGCTTTCGCTGGGAGGAGGCGCGGGCGAGTCGGCGATCATCAATGCGCTGCTCGGCGGAGCTGGCCATGAATTCACGACGCTGGCGCTGAAAGAGGTCAAGAACCCGCTGGGGGTGGCCGCGGGTTTCGGTAGCGGCGCGATCACGCAGTACACCGTCCCGGGTCTCGTCGTCAAGCAGATCAATCTTCAGAGCGACTACACGGGGGCTCCGCACGACGTCCTGGCACTCAATGTGGGCGCGGCGGTCGCGCTGAAGGGGAAGAAGATCGAGCTGGCGGCGATCGTGCGCGGGCCATACACGACTACACCCTTCGCGTCAACGGTGGTCTTCGCCATCAATCGGGGCGCCGGTTCGAGGCTCGGGCCTTATTTCTCGGGCAGGCCCGGGATCACCCCCGATGCCTTGGTCGCCGTCACCGTGGGACCGGACGGGCAGGGGAACTCCGCCACGATCACCGACCTCACGACGGGAGTCACGCAATCCATCGCTTCGCCGGTGATCAGCGTGGCCGGCCCGACCGTCCGGATCCTCCTCAACACCAGCCAGCTCCCCTCGGAGGGGTCTTCCCTGAAGCATTACACCTTCGCGGTCTGGACGGAGACCCAGCCCAACGCACCCTTCAACGATGTGGGCAGCTTCGTTCCCGAGGATTCGATGATCCCGATCGGCGTCGAGACGACCGTGAAGGCGACGTTGTAATCGGGGATGGAGCCGGTCGTCACGCCGCCGAGGCGGCGTCGGCCGGCTTCTCTTCGGCACCTTGCCAGATGGAAGCCGCGGGGAGGCCCTGGATCTCGGCGGCCAGCGAGGAATAATCCTCGGCCCCCCGGCTGGTGGGAGCATACTGGAAGATCGACTGCCCGAAGCTCGGGCACTCCGCGAGCCGGATGTTGCGGCGGATCCTCGTCTGGAAGAGCTTGGCGTCGGCCCAGGGTGCGTCGGCCTTGCGACGGCCGTCGAAGAAGGTATTCAGGTCCTCGATGACCTCGCTGCCGTGGCGGGTCCCGGCGTCGTAGAGGCACAGGACGATCCCGCCCACCTTGAGCTCGCGGTTGACGCGCTTCGAGACGAGATTCACCGTCTCCAGCAGCTTCGAGAGCCCGTGCAGCGCCAGGAAGTGGGCCTGGAGCGGGATCAGGACCTCCGAGGCCGCGCAGAGCGCGTTCAGGGTCAGGACGCTCAAGGACGGGGGACAATCCATCAGGATGAAATCGAAGGACTCGGTGTCCGCCTTGATCTGATCGCGGAGGATAACCTCGCGGCCGACGGTCCCGAGCAACTCGAGCTCGGCGCCGGCCAGGTCGATGTGGCTGCCGCAGATCGACAGGTTCGTCGCCACGGTGCGCCGGACCTTGGACAGCGGCAGATTGTCGGTCAACACCTCGTAAAGCGATGGCCCCGAACGCCCGGGCATTAGGCCCAGGTGGAGTGTCGCGTGCGCCTGGGGATCGAGGTCCATGACCAGGGTCCTGAACCCGGAGATCGCCAGCGCGGCGGCCAGGTTCACCGTCGTCGTCGTCTTGCCGACTCCGCCCTTCTGATTCAACACCGCGATCCGTCGCATTCGGGTTCCCTCCCTCGACGAGCATGAACCGGTTGATCGGGGGATCGTCCTTGGAGCCCTCCGAGCGGTACAAAACGGGATCTTAGCGTTTCCGGCCCGAGGCGCAAAGGTGAAACGCAATATGGGACTTCTCGTCCTTCTCGTCCCGAGTCTGATCGGCGAAAACACCAAGCGATTCACTTCTTCCGGCGCGGGCGTTTCTTGGGGCCTGCCCGACGGCCCGACAGCTCGACTCGGATCCAGTCCCGAAGTCGCCGCTCCCACGCGGTCCTGTTGACGGAGTCTTCGACAGCGATCCAGCGGAGAACCTCTTCGGCTCGGATTGGTAGGTACTGGCTCGTTTCGATCGCCATATACGTGCCATCCGGCCTAAGCTGCTCGAAGACCACCACCTCGCCGTCGAACCGCCAGACCTCGGAGACCCGGAGCGCCGCGTAGATACCGGGGCGATCGATCGCTGACGGTGAGATGTCGATCTCAACAGCCAGATCGGGATTGGGATAATCGTCGATGTTATTGGATTTGCGTGCCAGAGCCGTCGCGATGATTGCCAGCTTCTCGGCTGCGAAAAAATAGCATTGATCGGCTTCCAGGCCACGCGCCATCTCTGGACGTTTCCACGTCGTCTCGCCGGCATCGCGAGACGGGATATCCAGCTCGAAGGTGATCGCGTTCATGAGACGACCGAACAGGGCCCTGACGTCCTCATGGTAGTACCCCTTGGTCATGATCTCGAGATCCTGGCCGTCATAGGCCACATAGATGTGTTGCCTTTCCCCAACACTATCCACCAGTGTCTCGTAGACGTGCCATCCCACACCCCGGATGACGATCCGTTGGTCAGTCCACACAGAGGCGACGGGAGGCTTGGGCGCCGGTGGCACGACCGGCGAGGGCCGTGGACTCGTGATGGTGGACATGCTCTTCCTTCCGAAAGACTCCGGGGCGACCGAGCCAAGAGCGATCTTAGTACGTGGGGCAAGGCGCGGGACGTGGCGACGAGCCGGCCAGGACCGCAGCTTGCGTCTTCTCGTTTCGAGTGTCATCGACGACGACTTGGGGCGACTCACTTCTTCCGACGCGGGCGCTTTTTGTTGCCCGCCTTACGACCCAACAGTTCGGCGCGAATCCAGGCCCTGAGTTGACGTACCCAACCCGTCCTGTTGATGACGTCTTCCGCGTTGATCCAAGCCATGACCTCATCGGGCAGGATCGGCACAAATCGACTGGTCTTGGACACCGCGTACTGACCATTCGCTCCCAACTGTTCGATGACCAAGTCCTTGCCATCGAATCGCCAGATCTCGGAAACACGCATGGCCGCATAGATGCTGGCCCGATCGATTTCGGAGCGGGAGATGTCAATCTCGATGGCCAGGTCGGGGTTCGGGTAATCCGAGATTTCGTTCGACTTTCGCGCCCACGCCTCCGCGACGACCGCCAGCTTCTTCCGGTCGAAGTAGTAACACTGATCGGCTTCGAGGCCCCGATCGATCCCCGGGCGTTTCCAGGTGGTCTGTCCGGCGTCGAGGCACGGGATGTCCAGTTCCTCCGTGACCAAATCCATGAGACGACCAAAGAGGCCCTTGAATCCCTCGTGGACATAGCCGGTGGTCATGATCTCCAGATCCATCCCATCATAAGCAATCCGGACGTGTTGATCCTCTCCGATGCTATCGACCAGTGTCTCGTAGACATGCCATCCCACGCCCCGGATGACGATCCGTTGGTCACCCGACACTGTGGCGACGGGAGGCTTGGGCGCCGGTGGCACGACCGGCATGGGCCGCGGAGTCGTGATGGTGGACATGCTCTTCCTTCCATAAAACCCGGGCGACTGGGCCAATGAGAAGTCTAGCATTGGGGGCAGGGCGCGGGAGTCGGAGACGACGCGCCGAGGACCGCGGACTCGTCCCGTCTATCGTTGAGGGCCATCGGATTAGGCCCTACGCTCCCAGGTTACCCGGTCCGAACGCCTGCGGCAGCAGGCTCCCGAGCCTCGAATAGATCGTGCCAGGGCCATCGCAAGTCGAGATGACTTCCGCATCGGGGCCGAACTCGTTGATGACCTGCCGGCAGGCACCGCACGGAGCGGTGGGCTCGGTCGTCGGGGTGTAGACCATGATGGCTCGGATGACGAGCCGCGCTTGCGATTGCGAGACGGCCTGGAAGACCGCGTTCCGCTCGGCGCAGATCGTCAGGCCGAAGGACGCATTCTCCACATTGCAGCCCGCGAAGATCTCGCCGCGATCCGTCACCAACGCGGCCCCGACCGGGAACCGGCTGTAGGGGCAATACGCGCAGGCCGCGGCTCGACGCGCGGCCGCCTCCAGCGAGGAATAGACGGCTTCGGGGATCTCCATCTCACTCCTTTTCTGACCGACGAAAGGAGCCCCGTCCGCGCGGGTCTTCCTCAGCCGACGGGGTTCAGCTCTGTGGATGCGGCGCGGGCGAGCACTTCAACACCGACCCGATCGCAGAAGTCGCCGAACGTCTCGTTCTCGAGCCGCTCCGCCTTGAAGCGGGTGAAGACCGGGACGAGCTCGGTAACCACCTGGTCGTAAGGGACATAATCCTTGTATTCGACGTTGAGACGATCGCCGATGGTGCGTCCGCCCAGGAAGATGGTGTAACTCCCGGGTCCGGGCGTCCCGTCCGGCAGGACGACGGCCGAGCGCCCGACCAGTCCGATGTCGGAGTTGTAGGGACGGGCGCAGCCGTTGGGGCAGCCGGTCATCCGCACCGTCAGCCGCTCCTGATCGAGTCCCAGCCGCGATAGCTCGGTCTCGAGCTGGTCGATCACCCCCGGAAGGGCTCGCTCGGCCTCGGTGACCGCCAGTCCGCAGGTCGGCAGCGCCGGGCAGGCCATCGACCATCGTCGGACGGTCGAGATCTGCTCGACCGTCGCGATGCCGTATTCCTCGAGCCATCGCTCGATCTCGGCTCGGTGAGAAGGATCGATGTCGATGAGGAGGATCGACTGCTGGCAGGTCAGCCGACCGGGCGTCCGGTATTTCTCGAAGAACGCCTTCAGCCCGCCGAGCAGCCGATAGGAGCCCTCGTCCTTGATCCGCCCATTCTCGACCGGCAGGCCCAGGAAGAGCTTGCCGTCCGGCTGGTCATGCCAGCCCAGATGGTCGTCGACGCCGGTCACCTGCACCGGCTTCGGGTCCGCGATCGGATGACCGAGATACTCCTCGATCTTGGCGCGGAAGGCGGGCAATCCCCAGTCGTGGATGATGTACTTGAGCCGCGCCCGTTTCCGGTCGGAGCGATTCCCGAAGTCGCGGAAGACCTTCAGTACGGCCTCGCCGATCTTCAGGACGTCGGCCCGGTCGACGTAGCAGAGCGGGACCGCCAGGAACGGGAACGTCTTCTGTGCGCTCGGCGTGGTGCCAAGGCCCCCGCCGACCAGGACGTTATATCCGACGAGCTTCCCGTCCTCGACGACACCGAGGTAGCCGAGATCGTTCGCGTGGATGTCGGTGCAATTATCATCGGGAAGCGCGAAGGCCGTCTTGAACTTCCGGGGCAGGTAGGTCTTGCCGTAGATCGGCTCGACGGGATCATCGCCGGACGTCGGGACCTGGACCGGGCCGGCCGGGGGGAGCGACTCGATCTTCTCGCCGTCCAGCCAGATCTCCCAGTAACTCGAGGCCCTGGGGGCACAGTGCGAGGCCCAGCCCTCCGCATCGGCATGGAGCCGATCGCGGAGCGAGTCGCCCAGCGGTGCCGGGCAGCAGAGTACATTGCGCTCCACGTCGCCGCACGCCGCCAGGGTCGAGAGCAGACTCTCGTTGATCCGGCGGATCGTGCTCTTGAGGTCCTCTTTCAAGACCCCATGGAGCTGGAACTCCTGTCGCGTGGTGATCCGCAGGCTGCCATTGCCGATGGTGCGCGCCAGATGGTCGCAAGCCAGGTATTGCTCGGCGGTTAACTGCCCGCCGACGATCCGGACCCGCACCATGAACTGGTGGGCTTTCTCCTTGCCTTCCTTCTTCAGATTCTTCCGCAGGTCGCGGTCATCCTGCTGGTACGAGCCGTGGAACTTCAGGACCGTCGCCGCGTCCTCGGAGAAGTGCGACGAGCCGTTCTCCAGTTCGTCCGCCACGACTGTCTTCAGATACTGGCTGGCCAGCTTGATCGCCTCGACCTTGCTCGGCTTCGCCCCGCCGCCCGGTTTGGTCGGCTCCATCGGACTTCACTGACCTCCGCCTGGAAAGTTTAGTTTCTAGATCAACATTGTGAAGTTGATTCTAGGATCTCGCCCAATGGAAATCAACGTCACAAGCCGGAAGGCCAGCCCTCCGGGTTCGTGAAAGAATCGGATTGCAGATCGCGGATTCCGGATCGCGAATCCATAAGCCTTCGATGCTTCAGGCTTTAAATTCATTCGCAATCCGCAATCCGTCATCTGGAATCGATTGATTCAGAGCCTCTCACTGGGGTGAGGACGGCGTGGTGGGCGAGCCCGGAGGCGGAGGGATGTTGATCTCCTGTTCGAGGATCGCACCGTCCTTCTTGGTGACATCTGCCTTCTTGCGATCGGTCTGCATACGGATCGCATTATCCAGCGCCCTGACCATCATCTCGGTGTTATCCTCGACCGAGGCCGCGGGAGGGGCCTGGAAGACGAATTCATTGAGCTGGATCGCCACGTTGAGCTTCACGTCGGAATATTCGAGGACGATCTTGGTAGGGGTCACCGTCTCGATCGAGCTCTTCGAGCCGATATATCTCCCATCCGGTCCCTTGCGTCGGGTGTCGAGCAAGGCCGTCGGCTGTCGGCCCGAGAGACTGAGCTTGTAGGGCCAGCCGTTCTCCTTGCCGATGTAGAGGAGAGCGTCGCTCGGGATGTACGGCGGCAAGAGCCCGGCCTGCTTGACGGCGCGGCCGTCCGGGGCCACCAATCCCTGACGGCTCTTCCAGGATCCGTGCAAGACCCAGACCGGCTTGCCATCGAGCGCGGCTTCCTCCTTTTCTTCGAATCGGAAGTCGCGCCGCAAGCCGATGAGGAGGATCTCCGGGCCGGCCAGGCCCAATTCGTTCATGGCCTGATCCTTGATCTTCGGGTCGAGCTCGGGCGAGTTGAGTCGCTCCATAATCGACTTGATGCCGAACTTACGGTAGGCCTGCGGCGAATCGAGGATGGACTGGTAGTGCCACAGCGTCTCGCCATCGCAAACCTGGAGCGACGTCCCGTTGGTATCGGGCGGCCCGGAGACCGCGAGCAGGAGGTAGATGCGCTGTTCCGGCGCCTTGAGGAAGGTCCCCTTGATCTTGATCTGCTGATTCAGCATGTCGACCGTCTCGAGCAGCGTGGCCGAGACCGATCGGAGCTTGCTGATTTTGGCGATGGCCTCATCGACGATCCGCTCGGCCGGAGTCGGCGGTTCCTCTGCCTTGGCCGTCGCCTCGGCGACGCCGCCTTGCAGGTTGGGCATGCCCGCCCCCGACGGCGGCTGAGCACCCTGGCCGGCTGCCGGATCGGCGCCTCCTGGGACCTGGGCCGATGCGCGAGTGAGCGACCCGGTCAGGATGGCCAGTCCCAGGATCGATGCCGCACTGATGAAGCATGCGCCACGCTCGAGCCGAGGGAATCCGACTGGGGGACCGACGACGGGAAGGCGATCTGTCCGGCATTTTCCAAGACTCCCGGAAAACCAGGTCCGCGGCCATCTCCTGGGATGTCATCGGCATTCGCGGCGACGGGCCTCGCGAGGCCACCGGCACGGCGGCCAGGGGGAAAGGAGATGATCCGATTATTAAGTATGATCGGGATGTAGGGCAATTCCTCAAGGGTCGCGGAGGAATGCCCGATCATAATCGCTAGGCGTCAGGAGACGCAAGTCCGGCAGACGGTCCGGAGGTGGTGTGAACCCCCTTGAGCCGCCCGAGAGCCCGGGGCAACCCCGGGGAATCGAATCGGCGGAGAACCCGACGAGCCGAAACCGGATGAGTCGCCTCGACTCGCGAAGGACAGCGGTCGAGACGGCCAGTACGATCGGTCCAACCAGGAGACTTAACGCCTCTCGGCCCGGCTCGGCTCAATCCGACCGGTGCCGAGGCGGTCGCGGTCATGTTAGGAAGACAAGCATTCTCCCCGCTCGACGGATCCGGGAGCGATCGGCGCAGGGCCGGCCGGGTGCGTGCGAGGGAGTTGGAGGATTTCCATGCAAGCTTTCGGAATGCTGCTGCTGGCGGCAGCGACCGCCGGCGACGGATTCGGATATAGTGATCCGGGCGTCAGGCTCAAGAAGTGGCTTCGGCCGCACGTCGTGACCTCGGCCGCCGCGCCGGGGCCGCCGCCGTATACGGCGAACTCGGTGGGGGGCCAGGCCGGCCCCGGAGGCGCCGGGCGGCGATTCGTCAGCACGCGGAGCCAGGTCTACTTCCTGGATCCCAACGGCATGAAGATCGGCTGGCAGACCGGCGGCGGGCCCAATGGCGAGAAGATGTACCTGCCCGCCCAACTGACCGTGCCAGCCCGTTATAACTTCAACCAGGGCTTCATCTACCGGCTGAAGCTCACCGACATCCCGGGCCGTCCGGGCGCCGCGCTGTATCCGACGATCGAGGTGGCGCCCACGACGCCGGTCACGGATGCCTACCTGGCCCACAATGCCATCCCGATCCAGTTCACCCCCGAGGACTTCGACCAGGTCCTCGACGGTGGCAATTTCGTCACCAAGGTGATCTATCTGCCCGATCCGAAGTTCCAGGAGCTGGCCGTCTCCGGCGTCGAGACGCTGGTCTCGACTCGGCTGGAGCCGGGGATCGACCCGATCCTCGAGGCGGACAAGCGCGGGACGATTCTATTGATCGTCCGGCTGGGTGCCATCGACCTGGAGATGCCGGGGGGCGGCAGCATCCTCGGCGGCGGCGCGACCGGCCCGGCGGGCGACGCGGCGGTAGGCGGACATGGGCCTGTCATGGCTCCGGGAGTCAACGAACTGCCTCCGGGTGCCCTGCCGCCAGGTATGACGCCATCTACTCCCGCCGGCCAGGGGACCGTGATCCTCGACCCGGCACCGCCGGCCGCCGCCGCCCCGCCGGCCTCGGCGAATGTCCCGGCCACGCCGAGCACCCCGGTGGCGAACCCGGCCGGCGGCGAGGCCACGGCGCTCGCACCACCGGCCGATCTCGCCCCGACCTCGGGTGGGACCGCCTCGGAAACTCCGAAACTCGCGCCGGAACCTCCGGCCGAGGCCGCGCCGGCCCCTGCGGCCCCCGCCGAGGCCCCACCGGCCGAGCCCGCCAAGCCCTGACGACCTGACGCAGGTCACCGAACGCCGGGTGTCGCATCGGGGTGGGGTGGGCCTCGCATCTCAGCGGGGTCCGCCCTGCCTTGATTTCAGGTCATCCGGCGAGGCGATTCAAGTCGAGTCAAAGCCCAGGAATTGCCTGTCGCAAGAGGCCCGGTCTGTCCAAAGTAGGGTGGGTGCAACCCACCGATCCAAGCCTTTCGAGGAACCGGTGGGTTGCACCCACCCTACGGGCTCGAGCTCGACCCTCCTGGGACAGACCCTGAGTTCTCGCAACTACGAACCGAAGACGAAGTCAACGCCCGCATGTCCTAGGGCCTTAATCGGGAAACCGGGGATTCAGAACACTGTACCGATCAAGAGGCGCGGATCGGCCCCGAGGCAAGAGGCCGCGGGTTCCCGCCGCGACGAATTCGATGAGCCGCCAAGAAAGCAAGAGACTGGGTGGCCGGTTCGCGATGACGGCCCCGCGGGCTGCCCTGCTGACCCTCGTCGTCGCACTGGGCTTCGTCGCCGCGACGGTCCAGGCCCAGGAGATCGAGGGCCGCAAGCCGGACGGTCTGGCGTCGGCCACGTCCGAGCCGGGAGCCGCCGTCGTGGGCCCGGCGATTGTCGAGGACGGCCCGCCCGCCGAGGCCGCGGCCGTGACGGGACCGGCGGTCCCGGTCCTGCCGCCGGAGATCCAGGTCGTCCGCTTCCAGGGTCCCGAGGGGATGAACGTCGAGGTCCTCGCGCCGGCCGCGACACCCGTGCCGCCGGGAGACGGCGGGGGTATCCTCACCGCGGGCCTGAAGCGAGGGGTCGGTTATCGCTTGCGGATCACCAACATCCCCGAGCGACCGGGCGCCGAGGTCTTTCCGGTCGTCGAGGTGGTCGGTCACCTGCATCGTCCCGAGGGGATTTCCCCCACCAAGTACCCGATCCGCGTCATCTTCACGTTAGACGAGCTGGATTCGGTCATGAATCTGGGCCGTCTGATCACGAAGGTGATCTACCTCGAGGATCCCGACCAGGCCCTTCCGCTCCGGATGGCCAAGGACCAGATCCCCGTGGTGTCCCTCAACCCGACCGAGAATCCTCTGCGCAGTCGCCTCGGCCCTCGGTCGGCCGATGGCGATCGTCCGGATCGGCGGTCGCCGGCCCACGATCGAGGAGATCAACGCGGGAGCCACCGGCGACATCGGCCTGGATCGGGTCGCCGGGATGGGGACGGGGCCCTGTCCTTACATCCGTCAGGACGGCACGCGATGCCCCATGCCGTGCGGGCCGACCTGCACGGCACCGGCGCCGCCGTCCCAACCGCTGCTCCCTCGAGACGAGTTCCTCTGCGACGGCGGCGATCGGGGCATCCCGGTCACGGTCGGTTCCGACGGCCGCCTGGGCGGCGTCGAGCCGCGCGATGCCGTCGTCCGCTTCGACATCGGCCTGGGCGATCGGGTCAAGCCGCGGATCCTCCCGACCAACGTCGTCTGCATTTACGCACCCCGCTTCGCCGAGGTCCACGTGACGACGGGGACCAATGAGACGGTGGACGTCCAGGGGCCGCGTTCGGGCACCAGCATCGAGACGCCTTTGCTGGCCCGCAATCAGACCGAAGCCCGCCGCGTGGTCCAGAACCAGTCTCCCGAACTGGCCCGGAACCGGGCGAGGGCCTCGGGACTGAAAAGGGCGCGAGTGGATCGATGAGGAATCGAACAATCGCAGGGTCGCCGGCTTCGAGAACAACTCCAAGATCGCATCCAACCTCCAGATGCAGAATCTGGAACTGGCCCGCAACCGCCAGAAGGCCGGCCTGATGAAGGAAAAGATCCGCCTGGAGGGGATCAAGACCTCTGCGACGCCGGTCGTCACGGGGATCGTCGAAGGGGCCAGCGAGGCGGTCAAGGTGTGGGGGCCCCACGTGATGAACGGCGTCGAGACCCCACCAGATCGACCCCGGCCTGGCCGTCATCAAGCGCGTCAGTGCCGTCGAGGCCGAGCCGGGCGATACCATCACCTACGTGATCTACTATCGCAACATGGGCAATACGCCGATTCGCTCGGTGACGATCGCCGACAGCCTGCTGCCGCGGCTCGAGTACGTCAAAGGGACGTCGCGCGGCCCCGAGGGGACGATCTTCACGACCGCCGTCAACCGCGTCGGGTTAACCGAGATGCGATGGACGCTCCCCGGCATCATCGCCCCGGGCGTCTCGGGCCATGTATCCTTCGAAGTGATTGTGCGCTGAGAGACCAGCGGAATCCCCTGCCTCCTGAGCCCCTCGTTCCGATCGCCTCCCGGGTCGGAGCCGAGGGGCTGGTCGCCTTCAATCTCCGTCGTGTCGTGTCTCGTCATCGTTGGCACCCATCGCGCGAGGGCCTCGTGATGGATCGCGACGGGTGCCATCCATGCCACGGCGCTCATGCATTGCCGTTTCCTGCCGGAGGGCGCAGGGCAACTTCCCTAAGATGGCGACCGCACACGAGTACCCAGGCCCGACCCCGCCGGCCCGGGTGAAAAATGTTGCGAATAGGCATCACATCCTTGTTAACCCGATCGATTCGGGTTGTAATGCTTTTTACCAGTATTCATCACCATGAGGCTCGGTTGCATGATCGCTCCATGTCAAGGAAGGAGGGGGATCTCGATGTACGCCTCGAAGAGTATCTCCCGATTGGTCGGGCTCGTTGCCGGCGTCGTCCTGGTCGGACTTGCGGCGTCGTTGACGTCCGCCCGGGCCGGTAATGTGGGCGTCATTGTGCCATCCTACTTCTACCCCGGCACCGGCGGGCCCGGCGGAGTCGGAGACGGCTGGGCCGCGATGGCCGCCGCCGCCAGCAAGATCCCCATCACCGCCATCTTGAATCCGGACAGCGGTCCTTTACCTGGTCCGGCCGACCCGAATTATGTCACCGCAATGACCAACCTGGAAAATGCCGGGGGCCATGTCGTCGCCTATGTCTACACGGATAATGGGAATGCGCCCATCGCCACGGTCGAGAGCCAGATCTCCACGTATATCAGTCAATATGGAGGTTTGGTCAATGGCTTCTTCCTGGACGGGATGTATATCACTCCAAGTACGCTTTCGTATTATCAAAGTCTCGACACTTTTATCAAGGGTCTGGGGGCGTCCTACACGATCATCGGCAATCCTGGCCAGCCCTTTATCTACCCGCTCGCTCCCTCAGCCTACTTGTCGACGGCCGACGTATTCAACATCTTCGAAGGGCCGAACACAGCCCCCAGCCCAGGCGCCCCGGGATTCGACGATTATCCCTACGGCGTGAATTGGTTCCAGAGTTATCCGAGCGATCGGTTCTCGAACATCATCTATGATGTCCCGGCCAACGCCAGCGATCCCAGCCAGAGTTCGGCGATGCTCGCGGACCTGAGCAAGGCCGTTGGATTGAACGCCGGCTATGTTTACATCACCGACCAGTCGGGAGCCAACCCCTACACCCAGTTGCCGTCCTACTGGGACCAGGAGGTCTCCGCCCTCGCGTCGGTGCCGGAACCTCGTGCGTTGACTCAGCTCCTGTCGGCCGTCGCGTGCGGGTCCCTCGCCGCGACCGTGCGATGGCTCCGCCGACGGCGTCGGGTGCATCCGCGGGACGGCGCTTCGGGAGTATGAACTCCGGGCGGTAAACCGTGGGTCTTATATATTGGAATCCCCCCTCAGCGTAGGGCGTCGTCGCAAACCACTCGTGGGGCGCCCCTCGGCTTCGATCGAGATTCGACGAGCGTACCGCAGTGTCCCCTCATCCGCCATTCGGGCACCTTCTCCCCTCCGGGGAGGAACGAAAGAGATGACTCGTCGGAGTCGGTTTGATCCCTTCCACCCGGGGGAAAGGTGGCATGCAAGGCCAGATGAGGGGGCCGCGCGGCAGCCAGTCTCCGGATTGCTAGACCCTGCCTAGTCCAGTTGGGACACTGCGTTGACCTCGGCCTCCCAGTACTTCGGCAGCGCGTTCCACTGATTTGGCGGCTTGGCATCGGAGATGTAAAGGTAGCCGATCCGTTTGACGATGGCGTCCTTGATCAGGGCGCGCATGGCCTCGGTGTTGGGGATGTTGTAGGGCAGCGCGGCGAAGCGTGTCGGATCGTAACCCTTGAGGGCTGCTGTCAGCTCGAATTGGACGAAGCCTTCGTGGTTCTGGAAAACGCAAGTCACGTTCGAGACGGCTCCCGCAAGGTAGGCTTCGTCGCAGGGCACCCCCGGATTCGTGATCACCAAGGGATCGCGGAGTTTCTGCTGCGCGTAGTCGCGGATTTTCACATAATGCGCCGCGTGACGAGCTTCGCGCGCCTGCTGGTCGAAGAAGAACCCACGGATCTGGGGATAAAACTGGACCCAGTGATCGATGTCCCTCCTGATCTCGTCCAGGGCGCGTTCGCCATACTGGGTGCTGACGTAGCCGACCAAGGTGACACTGCGGCGACTGGCCTCGGTGAAAATCGCGGCATAATCGAGGTTGCGCTCCTCGCCCGGCCCGCTGGCGGGGTTGGCGACGGCCACGATCTTCACCTTGGCTGCGGCTTCGATGAGCCGGAGCCACTCTTTCCGGCCGCCACCGACCGGGTAGATATAGGCGGGCACGAGCAGTTGTAATCGATGCTGCGTGGCGGCAAGGCGGGGTTGAGGCTCATCCATCCCTCGATCGGCTTCGGCCGGCTGTCCCGACGTCCCGACGCCGGTCGCGACCCTGGCCTCGCCGGCCGATGGGCTCGTGGACTTCGATGGTGCAATTGGAGTCTTGGAGGCGACGCCAGGTGCCGATTCGTTGGGACGGGACTCGAATTCTCGGAGTTGGGCCGCCTGCGGCGCCCCATTTTCGCCCGGAGGCGTCGGAGCCGTTCGGATCCACAGGATCGCCAGAAGGGCCAGCACCGCCATCGCGACCGTCCCGGCGGCGAGCACCCGGACACTTTGGGGCCGTGCGAATCGTCGCGCCGGAGCGAATGTCTTCGGCCCCATGGATGGGGCCTCCGACTTCGGCCCTGTCCCGGGCGGAGGCGCGTCCCGGAGGGCGGAACCCGGAGGCAGGGCCCCCGGGGGGATCGTGTCGGAGCCACTCTCGCTCTGCGTCGGGGCCGTCGCACTCGCGGCTTGAGGCTGGGCTTGGTCCGCGGTCGCCGACCCCGCTTCGGTCGGATACCACCACGATGGGACCTGTTCTTTCTCGCCCTCGCTCGAGTTCGGCTCCGGCGCCTGACCGATCAACAACGCCGCTCCACAGATGGGACACTTCGCCTGTTTCCCAGCGTGCCGGTCCTCAGCCTTGAATGCTCTTCCACAGGCGCAGGTCACTCGAATCATCGCCTCGGTCCCCCAGAGAGTATGTTCCCAATGCATACTCTCAGTCAGATTAGAAAAGGCGCAGTCCTAATATAACTAGATCGATAGCATCATCGATGATCTTTTCGTCCTGGCTCGATTCATGGACCTGAGGACGTCACTCGCAGAGCATCTCCCGCCGGTGGCTGCTTCCCAGGTATCGGGTCAGCCAAGCCGGAATTCACCGACAGACCCGGTCGAGGATCGACCGAGTCCTAGGAAAACGGGCGATCATAATCCCGATGCGCCGCAGTTGTGAGCCACCGGGTTCGCTATAGATACCTCGAACGCCTTCCTAACCTTGATTGATTTGTATCTTCGCGACGGTTCATGATTTGAATATTCTCTACTCGCGACGGCGCCGCGCCAAGACGGTGGTGTTTGCACCGAGGATGCCGATCTCGGCGAGAACCCGAGACGATTCGGAGACAACGGAGTCCATTGCGGACCCGAACTGAGGCACTGAGACCTTGTCATCGCGTTTTCGATTTGTGGGAGTGTCCGCATGAGGTCTCGCTGCAAGACTCGTGCCTGAGCCCGACAAAGCGGCTTTCGATCGGTTGTAGGACGGACCCCTGGTCATGGAGCGATTGAGTGTCTTTGATAAGGTTCGTAAACTGGTAGGCAGGGACTTCCGACGACATCATGGTTCACTCGGCGTGACGACGCAGTTTGAGGATGCATCATGCTCGAGCCTCAGACGTCACGATTCTGGCAGGCGGCGCTCCTCAGCGGCCTGATGGACGCGGACAGCCTGACCACCTGTTGGAATGCGCTTCCGCCCACCAAGCGAGGCGTTACCGATCAGGTTGACCGTCGACTGGCGAGGCAGGCGGTCCAGTCCAACGCGTTGACCCTGTGGCAGGCGCAGCAGCTCTTGTCGGGCGCACCCGCGGATTCAAGGTCGATCGCTTCGTGCTCCTGAACTCGATCGGTCAAGGGGGGATGGGGCGCGTCTACCTGGCTCGGGATACCCGGCTCAACCGCCAGGTGGCGCTGAAGATCCTGGCCCCCGAGCGGATCGACAACCCGCGGGCCATCGCTCGGTTCCAGCGCGAGGCGCGGCTCGGAGCCCAGTTGCAACACGAGAACCTGGTGCGCGTCTACGACTTCGGCGAAGCGGGCGGCCGGTTCTTCCTGGTGATGGAGTACATCGAGGGCAAGACCGCAAGCGCCTTCATCCGCGAGCGAGGCCCGATGCCGCCGCCCACCGCGGTGCGGCTGGTCCGTCAGATCGCGCTGGGGCTGGAACACGTCCATCGCAAAGGATTGATCCACCGGGACGTCAACCCGGCCAACATCCTGGTCACCCAGGACGGTACGGCCAAGCTGGCCGACCTCGGGCTGGCCATCGAGGTGGCCGACGAGGCGCAATTCACGCGCGAGGGGGCGACACTCGGTACGTTCGACTATGTCGCCCCCGAGCAGGCGCGACATTCCCACGCCGCCGATATCCGCAGCGACATCTATTCGCTCGGATGTACGCTGTACCACATGATCGCCGGCCAGGTCCCATTCCCGTATCCCAGCTTGCCCGAGAAGCTCTTCGGACATCAGGCGCTGGAGCCGATACCGATGAACCGATTCGTACCCGGTTTGCCGGAAGGGCTGATCGAAGTCGTCCAACGGATGATGCGCAAGTCGCCCGACGAGCGTTATGCCACACCGATACAGGTCGCGATGGCCCTGGAGCCCTATCTGGACAAGCCCCCCGAGGTCACCGCCCTCATGGAGTCGGCGCGAGCTTTCCTCCAGCCGGAGCCTTATGGCGACGGCGCGAAGGTCCTGACTCAGGTCCCGGCATCGGCATCGGCCGCCCCTCAGCCCCGCAATTCTCCCGTCGGACTGGTCGTCCCTACGGGCGCCACGACCGATCGCGGTTCCTCCCGGCAGCCTGACGCCGACGACTCCGCGCTCCCCCTGCTCAGCCCCGCGGACGACGTTGACGAGGACGAGATCCCATTGATCCTGGATCCCGGTCCGGAACCTTCGCCGAGCAAGGCGCCATCGCCGCTCAAGTCTCGATTCGCGTCGTTCTTCTCTCGCGGATCCGACTCGGTGCCCGCGCGGTCGCGCGGTGAGTCCGGAGCGGACAGCGCGACCTCGGCATCCGTCGGCTCCGCCCCGATGGCCTGGCCGGCCCACTCCTGGTTCTGGAGGCTGATTCGGGCCGCGAAACGGGGACGCTCCGGGACTCGAAACGGGGACGCGGAAGGACGGCATAGAGGCCCCTGAGGTCATAGAAGACCGCCCCGGCATTCGCTGGCACGGCCCCGGGCGATATCCACATCTTCCAGGTAGGGACACAGGACCGATCGGCGACGGGCCGGTCGTCTCGGATCGCGGCTCGGAGCCCGGTCGGTCCTGGTTCGGCTTCCTTCACACCTGGAATCTCGAGGAACGCCATGAAGACGCAAGTCCAACGCCCGACGGCCGCTTTCATCGGTGCATCGTGGGTCGCACTGCTGGTCGGAGCGACCTCGTTTCTCATCGGCCTCTGGAATTCGTCGATGCACATTTATGAGAAAGCATTCTTCCTCACTCTCCTGATGTATGGCCTATTCGCCGCCGTCTCGTTGCAGAAGTCGGTTCGCGACCAGTTGCAAGGCATCCCCGTCACCTCGATCTACTTCGGCCTCTGCTGGTTCTCGCTCGGGTTCACCATCCTGCTGTTGACGGCCGGGTTGTGGAACGCATCGCTCGAGCTGAGCGAGAAGGGCTTCTTCGGGATGGCCTACGTGCTCAGCCTGTTCGCCGCCGTCACCGTGCAGAAGAACGTCCGGGATATCGAGCCGACGGGCGATGAGTCGCTGGCCTGAACCACGCGGCCTGGGGGCGTTCGCGGATGGTGCGCATTCGCGGGCTCGATGCACTCTACTCCTCCGTTTAAGCTTTGGTAGAGCGCTTCACGCTTGGCTGGCATACACTCGAGCCTCTCGACTCAAGAACCCCCCTGCCCCCCTTCGTAAGGGGGGGACGAGAAACGGGCCGGTCCGCCTCAACGTCCCCCCCTTACGAAGGGGGGGCAGGGGGGGTATTCGCATCCGCCAAGGAGTGTGCGCGAGTCAATCGTTAAGCGCTCTAGACAAAAGGGAGCTGGGGAAATCCTTAATGCCCGCTTTAGGCGACCGACGACATTTTGAGTCGGCGGCCGATCCTCGGTCAAGAGACGGATTCCGGATGCGCCGCTGTCTCCGTCGGCGCATCGCCTCGTCGCGCCGCACCCTGCCGGGCGAACATCTGATCCCAGGAGGCATGGCCGGGCCTCCGGGCCAAAGCGTGTCGGGAGAATGAGGCCCCGGAAGACGGAACAGGTCGTCTGTGCGAGCGCGAGAAAGAGCTGAACGGGCTCCTGGACCGCGTCGAGTCTCTGATCGCCGACGGCGAAGACGTCCGCATGGAAGGCGATCACCTCACACCCACCGTAAACCGAAAATCATTCGATCATTCGTCGAAACGAGAAATTTTCTTGACAACTTGGATACTTCCTAGCAATCTAGTCCAAGTCTTTCAGGAAGGTCCCAGATGGAACTTCTGGGGGCAGGTATGGAGGACAGGGCCTTCCGATATCCGAGGCAGATGCGATGTCGCTGTGAGGACTCCGACCCTTCGGATCTACAATTCCCTCGAGCCGGGTAACCGTGTGCGGTTACCCCGTTGAACTGAGCGATCTCGTGCCTCATCGACTTTCCCGTTGCGAGATCGCTACCGATCTTACCCAAAAACAGTGACTCGGTTTAAGGGCGACCGAACCGGAAAGCCTGTAACGAGTTACGAAACCTCGAACAAGCGTCGTAGAAATCTGGGCTGGTCAACGATTTATCACCGAGCATCTTCCTCTCTTCGTCGGGGTGAGGACTGCTGATCCGGAAGTGAATACGATCCCGACGCGTTGCCGATCGCTTCGTCCTGAGTCTCGCTACCGCCCGAGGGTGGCTTGCTGTTCACGTCTGAATGGGACGGAAGACCGCCTGTAACAGGTGGTCTCGTGGTTCCCTGCGCTTTCATACCATGGATTCGACCGACACCGGGGTTCACTCGACATGCGCCATCCTGTCTCGAAGAAGCGACGTCGGAATTCTCGATACTTGGTGGCTCGCTCCGTCGAGCTGCTGGAGAACCGATGCCTGTTGGCCAGCGATGCCCCCAACGTCTTCGCCACGTTCGACGGCACGATCGCCCAGGCCAACGGGACCGACCGGATCAGCATTGACCTCACATCCGGGAATTTCAATCTCGCGAACGGGAAGGTGATCCTCGGGTTCGAGCTGGAAGCCACAAATGGGAGCCAACTGGACCCCCAGTCGATCCAGATCCTCAACTCCCAGGGCAATTCGGTCGCGGCGACCTACACGAATTCCGCCCTCGCCAACAACACCGAGAGCCTGAACGTGTCCCAGCTCCCCCTGGGGAATTACACGCTGGTCGCGGGTGCCCAGAAGGGCACGTCGGGGGCCTTCCACCTGGCCGTCTTCCTGGCGGGAGACGCGAATGGCGACCGGGCCGTCAACGCGGCCTCTTTGGCCACGATCCAGAAAATCTACGGTTCGAAGGTCGGGAAGTGCCACCTATCTCGTCGCGGCCGATTCCAACCTCGATGGCCTGATCTCCTCGTTCGACCTGGCCGAGGCGCTGACCAACGACAACGATTCGACGACCCTCAATCCCTTGACCGTCGGCATCGGCCTCACCCCGACGCCCACGACGCTCGCCAACGGCACCCTCGTGACCGACTCGACCCAGACGACCGTCTCGGGCAAGACCGAGCCCGGTGCGACGGTCGGTCTGGAGATCGGCACGGGCGGACAGTTCAACAGCGGGACGATGGTCGCCAACGCGTCGGGCAACTATTCGTTCTCGGTCGCGCTCAGCCCCGGCATGAACACGATCCAAACCGAAGCGACCGACGCCTTCGGCCAGCAGCGGCAAGCATCGATCCAGGTCGAGCTCGACACCGAGCCGCCGACCGTCTCGATCGCGAGCCCCTCGCCGGGCCTGGTGACGAACACCAACGTCAACGTGACAGGCACCGTCGCCGACAACCTCTCCGGTGTCGCCTCGCTCTCCGCGGACATGGACAACGGCACGCCGGTCCCCGTGTCGTTCAATGCCTCGGGCAATTTCACCTTCGAAACCTCCCTGCCGCTCGACGGTTCCAAGGACGGCGCGCACACTGTCTATCTGATCGCCCAGGACAACGCGGGCAACGTCTCCACCACCACCTACGCTTTCACTCTCAAGACCATCCCCCCGGCGCAGCCGGTGTTCGCGCTCGCCCCGGCCTTTCAACTCGCCGGCAACGCCCTCAAGACGAACGATGCGACGGTGACCCTCGACGGCTCGACCGACCCGGATACGAACGTGGTCCTGGTCGGCACCGGCCTGTCCACGACTTCCGACGGCTCGGGGAACTTCCAGTTCACCGGCGTCCCCCTGCAATCGGGAGCAAACACCTTCACCGCGAGGGCCACCGACGCCGCCGGCAACCAGACCTCCTACACCCAGACCATCACCGAGGTCCCGCCGGGCCCGGTCATCCAGGCCGCGCTCTCGGACGACACGGCGCCGGGCGGGACGACCAACAGCGATGGCATCACCGCCGACCCGTCCGTCGCCGGCATCGTGTCCGACGCCAGCCCGCTCACGGAATTCCAGGCCGGTTTCGACAGCACGCCGACCGGCTCGTACGTCAGCATCCTCGCCGAGCTCCAGTCCAACGGCAGCTTCGCCCTCAACCTCTCGGAGATCACGAGCATCAATGGCGGGACCCCGCTCGCCGACGGCACGCACACCCTCTACCTGATCGCCGGCGACCAGTCCGGCAACCTCTCGACGCCCTACAGCGTGGCTTTTACGCTCGACGACCAGCCGCCGACCCTGACGATCACCGGCCCGGCGGACGATGAGATCACCAACGCGAACGTCAACATCACCGGCACGCTGACCGACAACCTCTCCGGCGTGTACTCGCTGACCGCCCAGCTCGACAGCGGGTCGCCGACGCCCGTCCGCGTGAACCCGACGACGGGCGCCTTCAGCTTCACGACCGACCTGCCGACCGACGGCACCGCCGACGGCAAGCACACCGTCCTCCTCCGGTCGTACGACGTCGCGGGCAACCCCGGGTTGAGTGCGTTCCAGTTCACGCTCAAGACGATCCCGCCGGCGCAGCCGACCTTCGCGCTGGCGGCCACCGACCAGGAGAACGGCGTCGCGCTGAGCACGACCAACGCCATGGTCACCCTCACCGGCCAGACCGAGGCGAACGTTGACCTCACCATCGTCCAGACCGGCGCGACGGCCCAGTCAACCAACGCCGGCGCCTTCCAGTTCCCCGGCGTGAGCCTGGCCCTGGGCGACAACATGCTGACCGTCGTGGCGACGGACGCGGCCGGGAACACGAGCCAGTACCAGGCGACGATCCATCGTGATTCGGCCACGAGTGGCGTGAATCAGGTGATCCTCTGGGACGAGATCACGCTCCTGACCATCGAGCAGGACGGCTCGACGGCGGAATACGCCTCGCGTGCACTGGCGATCATGTCGGCGTCTGTGTATGACGCGGTCAACGCGATCGATGGGACACCCGGTTACTACGTCACGCTCACGGCTCCGGTCGGCGCGTCGGCCGAAGCGGCCGTCGCGTCGGCGGCCTACACGGCCCTGTCGTACCTCTACCCGGCCCAGCAGGCATTCCTCAACACGTCGCTGACGAATTCCTTGGCGAGCGTTCCGGATGGCCAGTCGGAGACGGACGGGGAATCCGTGGGCCAGTCGGTCGCTAACGCGATCGTCGCGATGAGGCAGAATGACGGATCCACCGACTTCGTCGACTACACACCTGGCACGGCACCGGGCGACTGGCAGCCGACGGCGCCGGCGTTCGCGCCCGCGGAGAACCCCCAGTGGGCGACGCTCAAGCCGTTCGCCATGACCAGCGACAGTCAGTTCCGACCCGCCGGTCCGCCCGACCTGACCAGTCAGGAGTATGCGGATGATGTCAATGAGACCTTGAGTCTCGGCGCCGTCAACAGCACGACCCGGACGGCCGACGAGACCCAGATCGCCAAATTCTGGAATGACAACACCGGCACCTACACCCCGCCGGGCCACTGGAACGCGATCGCCGATGAGGTCGCTCAGCAGCAAGGCGACGGCCTCTCGCAAGACGCCCGACTCTTCGCCGAACTGAACATCGCCATGGGCGACGCGGCCATCGTCGCCTGGGATGCCAAGTACGCCTACAATGCCTGGCGACCGATCACCCTGGCCGACGGAGCCGGTACGGCGGTCAACAGTGCGATCGAGACGATCGCGAACTGGACCCCGCTCGTCACAACGCCTCCCTTCCCGGAGTACGTCTCGGGCCATAGCACTTTCAGCGGCGCCGCGGCGGCGGTCCTCACGGCGTTCTTCGGGGACAACTACAGCTTCACGGCGACATCCGTCGGCCTGCCGGGCGTGACCCGCTCCTATTCCAGCTTCGAGCAGGCGGCCGAAGAGGCCGGGATGAGCCGCATCTACGCCGGCATCCATTTCCTATTCTCCGACCTGGACGGCCTCACCGCCGGGCAAGACCTGGGCGCCTATGTCCTCCAGACGTTCGCGGTCAACCAGGATACGACCCCGCCCCAGGTGACGCTCAACGATGTTCTGCCAAGCGGCGCGACCAACCAGAACGTGACCATCACGGGCACGGTGACCGACAATCTCTCGGGAGTGGCCGCGCTCGAAGTCTCGGTGGACGGCGGCGCAGTTACGCGCCGCTGGCGTTCAATCCGGCAACCGGGGCCTTCTCGTTCACCACCTCGTTCGCGACCGACGGCAGCCAGGACGGCTCGCACACCATCGACTTCCAGGCGACCGACGTGGCGGGCAACGTCGCCAGCCCGGTTGCCTTCAACTTCACCCTGGGCACGAAGGCACCGACCCTGACCCTGACCAGCCCGACCGACGGAGCCACACTGACGGCCGGCGCGGTCTTGATCGGGACAGTGTCGACGAGCGGGCCGGCACTGACCATGCTGAACTATGCCTTCGACGGCGGCTCAACGATGCCGGTGGCGTTCAACTCCGATGGGACCTTCAGCCAGGCGCTCGACCTGTCCAGGCTCTCGGCGGGGCCATACACCCTGGTCGTGACGGCGATGGATGCCGCAGGCAACACCGCTACCCAGACGCTCCAATTGACGCAGTCCACGGCGATCCCGCTCACCGTAACGAGCCTGACCCCGGCCTCCGGTACCAGCGACGAGGGCGTGACATTCCGCCCGGTAGTGACCTTCTCGCGGCCGATCGACCCGTCAACGTTGAATAGCTCCAACTTCTACGCCACCGATACGACCGGGGCCATCATCCCCGCCACGGTCGTACCGTCGGACGACGGCACGTTCGCCTGGTTATTCTTCACCAACCCCTTGCCGGGCGCCTCGACGATCACGCTGACGGTCAACGGCTCGAGCATCGAGGCCGCCGACGGCTCCCTGCTGGACGCGGCCGGCACCGGCACCCCAGGCAGCACATTAACTCAGCAGTTCACCACGGTGGGCACGACGGCCGTGCCGGGGACGACGATCTCTGGAATCGTGGCCGACCCCGGCCCGGACGACAAACCGGAGACGACCGACGACGTCAAGTCAGGCCCCGACGGCATCTTGATGACGGCCGACGACATCTACCTCAACCCGATTGCCGGGGCCACGGTCTATATCCTCGGCGAGGAGCAGGACGCGGTCATCTCGGGCGCCGATGGCAGCTTCTCGTTGACTTCGGTGCCGGCGGGCGACGTCAAGCTCGTCATTGACGGCCGGACCGCGACCAGCGCCCCGCAGGTGTCTTCTACCCCGAGATGGTCTTCGACCTGACCATCAAGGCGGGTGTCGCCAACACGGTCATGAGCAGCATGGGGACGTCGCAGCAGCAGGCGGCCGAAGGGACGGCGTTAGGCGTCTACTTGCCACGATTACAGACCTCGATCCTGAAACCGGCCGGCGGCGACACCTCGACCACGATCAGCCTCGACCCGGATGCCGCCCAGGGCCTGACGCCCGAGCAAGCCTCGGAGTATTCGATCACGGTGGCGCCCAACAGTCTGGTGGGCATGGACGGCGTGAAGATGTCCAGCGGGCAGGTCGGTTTCAGCACTGTATCGCCGGCGTTGATCCGCGGCATGCTGCCCCAAGGGGTCATGCAGTTGGCTACCACGCTGACCATCCAGGCTCCGGGAGTCGCCACCTTCTCGACGCCCCTCCAGGTGACCTTCGCGAACGTCTACGGCGCGGCACCGGGAAGCCAGCTCGACGTCTATTCGTTCAACCACACGACCGGCCTGCTGGAGATCACCGGGACGGCCACCGTGTCGGCTGACGGCAATACAGTGACCACGGACCCGGGAAGCGGCATCACGCACCCAGGCTGGTTCGGGGTGACGCCGCCGGGGTCGCAATCAGTTGGTGGAGGTGGTAGCAATGAGAATTCTGCCCTCGATAATTTTCTCCTCAAGGCCCTCTTGGCGATGAAAAGCGCTACATTGACGCTCTTGGATGCCGCTCATGACCTTAACCCGATTGTAAAAATCTCTGATGACATTCTTAGCCTCAGCATGGATATTAACCAAACCTTGAATGCTACCGACCCGAGTATGATTCCCAGCTTTGGCAAGGACCTGTTAGACGTTGCTAAGCTAGGTGCTGATTTGATCCCTGAAGAGGAGGTTGCCAATCTCGGCTTGAGTGCTCTCTGGGATGCATTAGGGATTGCGACCAACGTCGAGGGTGTCGTCAGCGATACCACGGAGTTAGACGATGCTACCGATGAACTCATCAAGGCCGAGCAAGAGGCTGGAAACCCCGAGGGAATCAGCCCGACTGAACCGCCAACCGACGAGCCGAATCAAGAACCGCCGCCTCCGCTGACCCTACCCCCGGAAAGTTTCGAGCCACCAACGATTCAATCGAACGTGCCTGATCCAATCGAAAACGCGACGGCGGACCTGAATACCGCGAATTCGGCGGCGATTTCGCTACTGCAGCAACTCGCTGATGCGTACAACACCATAAGCACGCTTGACAACATAATCACGCAAGCGACAACTTTGCCGAACGGTCAAACATTCGATCCATCAGACCCTGCCAATGCAACGCTGCTGACTCAGATGGTCACGGCCGGGGACAACGTATCAACTTCTGTGCTGCCGCCTCTCGACCTGACTACGAAAGATGTAGGAGACACACTGGCTACGGCCCAAGATCTTGCGATCGGCCCCGATCAGTCACTCACCGCTACCTCGATTCTAGGCGATGGTTCCTACGGAAACGCCGACGTGGACATGTACTATGTCATGGGAACTGCCGGCGACCTCCTGACGGTCAACGTCACGCGCCTGAATTCAGATCTTTCGAAGTACCTGTATTTGCGTCTTTTCGATTCAAGTGGGAACGATCTGGCCGAGAATGCCACCAGCGGCGTTTATGGTGGGCCTCAGATCGTTTCTTTCACCCTCCCGAGTACTGGTGACTACTACCTCGGTGTGAGCGGATATCCGAACACGGCTTACGATCCGAACGTAGCAGACAGCGGCGTGCCGGGAAACTATTACGGGTACTACTCGATTTCCATCGAGTCAAGGAATGCAAACCCTTCCTTGGGCGTGCAGTACGATGAAGCAGGCGCACAACTACCTTCTGGCCGAAGGAGAGCTTCAGGCGGGCATGCTAACCGACATGGGCAACGCACCGGAGGAATACACCCAAGCGGCCCTAAGTGTTTTCCAGGACAACTTCCTGCCCACAATCACCACACCGCCACCGGTTCCGTTCGGTGTAGCACTGATCAATGATAAGACCGGCTCGGTCCTGCAGACGACTTCCAATGCCGACGGCCAGTATCAAGCTTTTCTGGCCCCCAGCACGCCATACACGGTACTAGGCTACGATCCCAGCTCCGGCCTGTCGGCAATCGCGGACTTCACCACCAGCGCCAGTGGCAGTAGCACTCAAATCCCGCAGCTACTCTTTGGTTCAATCGAAGGCGTCACCCTCACCACTACAGAGGTCAACGCACTCGCCAACCTGGAAGCGGCCCCCAATCCGCTCACCAGCCAAGGGCTGCCAACTGCTATCATCGCCCAACTTCCGCTCCAGGGGGAGGCGGAGGCTGTCACCCTCACAGGATCGCTGGAAACCGACGAAGCTCAGACAGCTTACGTCGCCACCGGATCCTACGGTCTAGCCATCGTGGACGCCTCGCAGTTTCAGAATCCGGTGGTATTGGGCCAGCTCCAATTGCCGGGCAATTCCGTCGATGTCTCGGTGGATTCTAGCCTCCAGATCGCCGCGGTGGCCTCGGGCAGTTCCCTGAATCTAATCAATGTCAGCAATCCGACCCAACCAACATTGATCCAGAGCCTCGACATCGCCGCGGAGGCCGTCAAGGTCTTCGAAGGGGTGGCCTACGTCGCGGAGGGGAACGAGGTGGTCGCGGTGGACCTCGTCACCGGAGGTATTCTGGCCTCGGAGAGTTTCAGCGGCGGAGAGGTGGACGACCTCGGGATCGATCAGGTCAACTTGTACGTGCTCGCTTCCGAAGGTTACCAGTCCCACACCATCTACAAATTGGTACTCAACGGATCCACACTCGAAACGCCGACCGAGTCGCTGACCATCACGGGCCACCCAACGTTCGGCCGAATGCGCCTCTTCGCGGCCAATGGTTACGTCTACGTCGGCGCTTCGGACGAGAACGACGTTCAGGAGGTACCAGGGGTTGAGGTTCTCCAGGACACAGGCAGTAGCCTGACCCTCGTGGGACCTTCATCGGCCATCACGGCATTCGACGTGACCACCAACGGCAGCGGCCTGGCGCTCTACACAGGTGCCAATGCCGATCTTTCGGATCCCCAGGTGGGACTGCTCGACCTCTCCGACCCGACCAATACCGATGACGTCCTGACAGTTTTCAACACTCCGGGTGTGGCCAATTCCGTTGCCATGGCCGACGGGATCGGCTTCGTCGCCGACGGTTCGGCGGGCCTGGCCGTCCTGAATTACCTCCCTTTCGATAACAAAGGAATTCCTCCGACGGCTTCGATCAGCCTGCCTTCGTCCGTCATCCTCGGGACCGACGGCTCGAATCTTGAGGTGTCGGAGGGCTCGACGATCCCCGTGCTGGCCGACGTCGCCGACGACGTGCAGGTACGGAACGTCGAGTTGCTCGTCAACGGACAGGTTGTCGAGAACGCCGTCTCAGCCCCGTTCAACCTCTCGGTAACCCTACCGACCATAGCCCAGAACGGGTCTACTCCTGTAACAATTCAGGTTGAGGCATTCGACACGGGGGGAAACGTTGGCACCTCGAACGTGCTGTCCGTCGAACTGGTCCGGGATACCACTCCGCCCCAACTCGTCTACAGCAACATCCCCGACGGGACGATTGTTGGCGTGAGTTTCCAGACGGTAATCCTGCAATTCTCCAAGCCACTCGACGAATCTACGGTCACGCCGTCCAATTTCCAGGTCATTGCTCCGAATAGCACCGTCTTGACACCCGAGAGCATTCAGTTTCGCGACGACGATCGCACCGTGCAGCTAACACTCCCGATGCTCCAACTGGGTACCTATCAGTTCGCGATCGATGCGGCAGCGATCACCGACAGGTCCGGGAACCCGCTGGGATCGAGCAACCTTACCAGTTCCTTCACGGTCTTGCAGTATTCGGCCGTTTGGATCAACCCGAACGGCGGAGATTGGAGCACGCCGAGCAATTGGGAATCCGGGGTCGTTCCAGGTCCCGGCGACAGCGTGCTGATCGATGTGACCAATATCGAGGGAGATCGGCCTACCATCACCTTCGATAGCGGCTTCACCGAGATCACCAGCCTTCTTTCCTATGATCCGTTGACCCTGGCCGGCGGCATCCTCCAGGTGGATGCCACCATGGAGGTTGACAACACATTCACACTCGCTGGCGGTACCCTCAGGGATGCGCAAGTTGTCAAAGGCTCGGGCAGCGAGGCAATCGTGGCCGATTCCTTTACCAATTCGATTCTCGATAATGTTTATCTGAATGTAGATATCGACCTGTCCCAATCTTCCTTGGCGTTTGTTACGCTGGAGAACGGCCTGACGCTCAACGGGACGGCCACGATCGGCAGTGGCAATTTTCTCGAGTTCGAGGGTGTGCTGACAGCCGAAGGTCCGGGAACGGTCGTCCTCGATGGCGGCTCGATGAGCATCGACAGCCCAGGGACGCTCACGATCGCTTCGGGCCTCACCATCCAGGGCGCCGGCGACATCACCGGCGATGGCCTGATCAACGAAGGGACGATCAGCGTAGACGGGACGTATAATTCATTAGACCTTCAGCTCAAGTCTTTCGAGAACCAAGGATCGCTCGGTGTCAGTAACGGGGCAAGCCTCTCGGTCGCCGGACTAGTCAATGGACTGGGTGCGGTGTCCCTGACCGATTCGGGCAGTAGCCTTTCGATCGATGGCACGGACTATTCCGTTGACTCCTCGCTCGATGTGACCGACGGTCAGACGCTGGATCTCCTGGGTACCTGGACCTCGGAGGGAAGTGTCACGGTCACGGTGAGCAACGCCACGCTCGGCCTCGGCAGCACATTCGGCGTTAACGCGCTAAGCGTCAGTAATTCGACGATCGAAGTGCTCGGAACTTCCACGTTCTCCCAGTTCGTGCCCCTACTCACAGGCACCAATCTGCTGGCCATTGGATCAGGAGGAATCCTCGTTAACACAGGCGACACGATCGGGCTGGATGCCACGACCGGGAATCTGATCCTTGCCGGAGGCACGCTCCTGGGCGGAACGGTCAACGCCTCAAACGGAACCGAAGTCGTGGCCGATGAGTCCACGACCAGCACACTCGATGGCGTGACCTTGAACAGTAACCTTGACCTCACGGCCGGTCTTGCGACCGTCAGCGTCACGGGCGGCATGATCCTCAACGGCACAATAAGCGTAGGCTTCTTCGCCAACCTCAGTTTTATCGGCCAGGAGACGCTCAGCGGCACCGGAACTGTTGACCTCGAGTATGGGTCGGAGATCGAGATCGACAGTTCCGGGACCCTCACGATCGCTTCCGGAATTCAATTACTTGCAACAGACTCCAGCATTATGGGAGGTAGCCTGATCAGCGAGGGCACGATCGAGGCCACTGGGACAGGCCTGTACTTGCAGGTCCAGGTCAGCTCTTTCGTGAACGGGGGCTCGATCTCCGTCAGCGATGGGGCGGTGTTATTCATCGCCGAATTGAACACCGGCCTCGGCAATGTGTCCATCATCGGTTCGGATAGTCGACTGTACGTCGATGGAACGGATTACGTCGTCGATTCCTCGCTGACGATCACCAATGGCCAAACGCTCGCCTTACTGGGCACCTGGACGTTAGGTGTGGGTGACACGGTAACCGTGAATGGTGGGACGCTCGGGCTGGGCAGCACCTTCAGCCTCGTCGGCTTCAACGTCACGAATTCGATCGTCGAGGTCCTGGGCACCTCGACTTTCGCCCAGTTTCTGCCGCTTTTCGGCAATGGGAATAGCTTGGTCGTCGGTACGGATGGGGTCCTGAACAATACCGGAGGCACAATTGCCCTGACTGCTTCCACCGGAAACCTGACACTCGCCGGCGGGACTCTCGAGGGGGGCACTGTCACCTCCTCGGGCGGAGTTGAGGTCGTGGTTCAAGACTTCGATTCCTTCGAGGGCATCTTTTTCGGCAATCAGTTCAGCACCCTCGACGGGGTCACGCTGGACAGCGACATCGACATCGCCGCGGATTACGTCGTACTCGGTATCACCGACGGTCTCATCCTGAATGGTACCGCTTCGTTCCGTTCCAGCAGCGGCGTCGTTAATGGGGGATCGCTACGCTTCTCAGGTGATCAGACGCTCAACGGCACGGGCGACGTGCTCTTGATCGGGGACGGCGGAATCGAGGTCGAGGATGATTCGACTCTGACGATCGGCCCGAACATCACGATCCACGGCAACTCGGGAGGGATAACCCCTCTGTTTCAGGCAAGCGTGGTGAACCAGGGGACGATCGAGGCAGATGCTGTCGGCGATGGGATCAGCATCCCATACGGGACGATCGAAAACGATGGGACGATCGGGGCGTCCGACGGAGGCAGCCTCACGGTCAACGGGCTGACCGGCAGTGTTGGCAACGTCGTCCTCACTGGCACAGGAAGCAGCGTATCGTTCGATGGGACGAATTACACGGTCGATTCCCCACTGACCGCCACCGACGGCCAGTCACTCTCCTTGCTCGGCACCTGGACCGCCGGGGCGGGAGCGACTGTGACTGTGACAGGGGCCGCCTTCGGGCTGGGTGATACGACGAGCCTTGGTGCTATTGATCTCTCGAACTCGATCCTGAACATCCAGGGAACCTACACATACTCCCAGCTCCAGCCGCTCCTCGCTGGCAACAACCAGTTGGTCATCGGCCAGGCCGGAGTGCTGAACAACACCGGTGACACCATCACCTTGGACGCGAGCACAGGCAATCTCAGTCTCGCTGGCGGTACGCTAGCCGGTGGTACGGTCGATGCCTCGGGAGGTGCCAAGGTCGTGGCTTCGGCCGGCTTCTACAGCACCCTGGACGGCGTCACCTTGAATAGCGATCTCGACATCACGGCCGACGACGTCCAGCTCACTGTCATGGACGGCCTGACGCTCAACGGCACCGCGACGATTGGAGCGGCGAGCGATCAAACGGGGGCGTCGATTTTCTTCCAGGGCAGCGAGACTCTCGACGGCGACGGCGACGTATTGTTCGGGGGCGGCACGGGTGACAACTCTATCGGGTCCAATGAAGGCTCGACGCTGACGATCGGGCCGAATATGACTGTACACGGAGGTTCAGGCACAATCGGTTCATCGTTCGGTGATACCCTGATCAACCAGGGCACAATAGACGCCGACGTCAGCGGAGACACGATAAGCGTGTTTTCGGCGACCTTCCAGAATGAGGGGAGCATCGGCGCGGCCAACGGAGGGGTTCTGACAATTTCGGATCTGACTGGCAGCTTGGGGAACGTGTCCCTCACCGGCGCGGATAGCAGTCTGACAGTCAATGGCACGAATTACGCGATCGATTCCTCGATCAGCATCGCCAGCGGCGTGACGCTCGCCCTGTTAGATTCCTGGACTATGGGGACGGGTGTCAGTCTTACCGCGACCCAAGCGACCGTGGAACTGGGCAGTCTGGGCGACTCGAGCCAGGTTTGGGATGCCGGCGGCGCGGTGAGCGTCATGGACGGCACGCTCATCTTGGGCGGAAGTGCGGCCACCCTGGCCGGCATCGTCCTGACCAATTCGACGCTGGATGTACAGGCCGACTACACCTACGCCCAACTCCAGCCGATACTGACCGGCGGCAACCAATTGGACATCGGCCCATACGGGGTGCTTGACAATACCGGCACGACGATCGCACTGGATGCCACCACGGGCGACTTGATCCTCTCCGGCGGCACGCTACTCGGCGGTACGGTCACCGCCACAGGCGGGGCCTCTGTGCAGGTATCGAGCTCCACCTATGGCTCAATGCTGAGTGCTGTGACCCTCGACGCCGGTTTGACCGTGCAGGATGAAGCCTATCTGGACATCCAGGACGGGCTGACGCTCAATGGCGACCTGACTGTCTCCGCGACCCCCGATTTCGCCGCTGTTATCTTCGACGGCACCCAGACATTGGATGGGACGGGACAGATCACGTTCGACGGTGCGGATGCCTCTGCCTACTTGATCTTGAGTAGCGGCGGCAGCGGATCGACGCTCACCGTCGGCTCCGGCATCACGATAAACGGTGGACCTGCCGGCGTCATCAGCACTTATGACCCTAACAACAATCTGATCATTCAAGGGACGATCACGGCGGATGTTGACGGGGACTTCATCGTTTACGTCCCCATCCAGAACGACGGGACGATCGAAGTGGCCAATGGTGGCATCTTGACGGTCTCTGGCTTAGTGGACAACGCGGGTGCCCTCTCGGTGGGTGTTGGTAGCCAGGACCAGTTTTCCGGCGGATTCCTTCAGGAGACCACGGGAACTGTGGCCTTCGAGGTGGGCGGTACGGCTTCTGGCGAATACGGCTCACTGACGGTATCTGGCGGCGCGACCTTCGCGGGAACGCTTGATGTGACATTGGTCGATGGCTACAGCCCTCAGGTCAACGACAGCGTTCCGGTCATGACGTTCGATTTCAGCGCGGACCAGTTCGACACGGTTAACGTCTCGAACTTGCCCTTAGCGATCGCCGCGAATTTGCTTTATGACCCGAACGACCTGACCGTGCTCTTCGGCGCTGCCCAAATGGCCGCCGATGTCGCCTCCGGCGTATCGGCTGATCAGTCGGATCTAACACTCCAGCAACTTTCGCCTGTGATCAGTCAGGCGATCGACCTCTGGGCAGCGGCTGGTGTTAGTCCCTCCGAACTTTCCCGGTTGCGTCAGGTCCAGTTCCAGGTCGTCAACTTGCCCGATGCCGAGCTCGGCATGGAGGACGGCGTGACGGTCTGGATCGACGAGAATGCGGCCGGAAACGGCTGGTACGTCAATCCCGCACCGGAGGATAGCCAGTCGTTCGGAGGCAACGGACCCGGCGGCGAATCGATCGCGGCCGCGACGAGCCCCGCGTCGGAACGCATGGACTTGCTAACCGTGGTCGCCCACGAGCTCGGGCACTTGCTCGGCTTGGGAGACGATGCCGGCGACGATCTGATGGGCGAGTACCTGCCGGCCGGGACCCGTCGCCTCCCCGCCGCGCCGTTCTCGAATTCGAGCGCGATGGTGGCCGCCCTGTCCACCACGACCGCCCAGGGCGGCACGACCTCCGCGGCGCCGATGACCGCGACGGTTGACCATGTCCTCCAGCTCGGCTGGGGGACGGACAACGTCAGACCGCAAACCACCTCGGAGGGCATCGCGGAGAGCCTCCTCCAGGCCGTTTCGGTGAATCCCAGCCCGATCCAGCCGACGGTGATCGGGGTTGCACCGACGAATGTACCCCAGGGACCCGTGCGGGACCTCGATCGTCGAGGACCCCTCCGGTCGGTGCGGAGTCGAGCCGGTGCATCATCGCCCTCGAGCCGGATGCAGGTCGCGGTCCGTGCCAGGAGGACGATCAACCAGGACATCGACACCCCCACGGCGGACCTCCGCGACTCATCCTGATTGCCCGTTCCGATGGAGGCCGCCGTCCGTCGATCCGTCGATGAATCGATGGGCTGGTGGATTGATCGGAGAGTTCAAATTGCCTATCCTGGAGCGGTCCACAAGCGGGTGCATACAAGATTGTACAGGCGTTAATATAAAATTGTGCAAATCAGCTCTGTGAATCGCGTCCCGCGTCGGCGCGGGCGGTCGGGTTCGAGGCGGAATCATTCTGAGGAGTATTCCTGATGCGGATCGGTCTCGGTATGAGTTTGGTGTGCGGTGCCCTGCTGCTGGCGGCCCGCCCGTGCGCGGCGAGTGGGCTGACCCTGAGCGTGGTCCAGGATCCCAGTTCCACCGCGAATCTCGACGCGCTCCAGGCGGGGCAGACGGTCATGTTCGATGTCGACCTGTCCGGCCTGGATGTCGCCGACGGCCAGACCCTGGGCTCGCTGGGGGGGACGGTCGTCTTCGACACGACCTTGCTGGGCTCTCCCACGGTCCTCGCGCCGGGGCCGATCGTCCCCGATCCGAACGCCTTCCTCTCCACGGTCGATGAAGGGCTGGCCGACGGCAGCTACGCGAGCGTCTTCAGCGCCATGAACCTGTCAATCACCATGAATGGCACCTTCTTCACATTCGATGTCGTTGTCCAGCCGAATATCGGCGGATCGGGGGTGCTGTCGTTGGACCCCAATCAAGGCGGCTTCGTATTCGCCCTCGACGTCAACAACAATCCCGTCGACATCGCCCCCGGCGCCGACCTTCCCTTCACGGTCATCGGTGCCGCAGTACCAGAGCCGAGCGCGCTCTGGATGATGGGAATCGGCCTGATCACGATCGTTGGTTGTCGGCGACGACCATGTCGTCGAGTGATTCCAGCGTGACGGCATTCTGCATCTATGCCCCCTGCCGGTCATATGTCGTCAGCGGTTCCCGGTCCATCAGGATAATGTCCGGCGCGGATTCTCAAGAAAATAAGAAAAAACTCAGAAAGTTGAATCAGTCGTCAGAAAATTTCCCATAATCACAGAGAAAGGCGAAGATAGCCACCCCGCGACGCCGCGAGCCAGACGATGCCCGCCGACCGCTCCGAACCGCCGGTCACCCGATCGACATCCTGCGAAGGGGACATCCGACGATGACGGCCACCGCCGAGATCCCGCCCACGCGAGCCGAGATCAACCGCCGCAATGCCCAGCGGTCCACCGGGCCGAAATCCCAGGCCGGCAAGGAGCGGTCGCGGTTCAACGCTCTCAAGCACGGCTGCCGAGCCAAGCTGCCCATCCTCCCCGGCGAGGACCCCGTCGCCTATCAGGAACGACTCGACGCCTGGATCGACAAGTTCCAGCCCCGCGACGCCGTCGAGACCTACATGGTCGAGCGCGCCGTCCAGGCTTCCTGGCAGCTCGACCGGGCCGATCGCGCCGAGGTCACGGCCATGATCGAGGCCGCCGAAGAGCTGGCCCTGGGGCGGGCCCGCGAGGTCCTCGCGCTGGGGGAGACCCTGTTCCGCGCCCCGGCACGCGTCCGCGGCGGCGAGGCTGATGGCGTCCGCGTCGGCGACGGCGACGATCGGCCCCTCTCCTGGCCGTTCAACTCGGAACATCCGCGGCACCCCGTCCACATCGTCGCCGAGCTGGAGGGCACGGCGCAGGGGTGTACCTGGCTACTCCAGCGGTGGACGGCGCTGGGGGAGGCCCTCGAAGGCGGACGGATCTGGAGGCCGGTTCGACCGGCTCCGAGCGATCCGGCTGCTGGGCAAGCAGCCGATCGACGCGATCGCTGACGAGGCGGTGCAGTCGATCTACCTGGCCTGTCAGGCAATGGACCCGAACGGGCCGAACGTGTTCGCCGAGCCATTGAGCGACGTGCGCCGCCCCGAGGCGGCGGCCGTTTATCAAAGGGAGACGGAGAGGTTCGCGAAACTCCGCGCCGAGCGGTCGCCGCGGGATGCGGCGGCGGGCCGGGAGGCACTGCGGGCGATCGTGTCGGCGGCCGTGTCGCGGCTGGAGGGCCTGCGAGAGCAACGCACGGCGGCGGAGGCGGAGTCCGTCGGCCTGTCGGAGGTCTCGGCCCGGATGTCCTTCCGCGCCAAGGAGACGGTGGAGTGGCTGTGGAAGCACCAGGCGAGGTGCAGCCGGTCACTGTGCCGGACGTTGGACGAGCTGCGCAAGGTCCGTCGCGATTGCGGCGACGACCTGCCGGCTCCCGAGGGTCCGATGTCCGCGGCCCGTGGTCCGTCTTCTGGGAGTGAGATGGTCGCAGGATCCGATCTCCCGGCGACGGGTGCAGGGCCGGCGGCCGTCGAGCCGGACCTTGACCTCGACGCCCGGGACGTGACGGACGTAGCCATCGCCCTCGCCGTGTCCTTCTCCGTGACCGCGGGCGAAGTCGAACAGACGATGGACCGAACGAACGAAGCCATCGCCCCTCCCGTGACCACGGATGACGCCCCACGGACGGCGGACCTGACAAGCGACGCCGGCTCAGGTCGGCTAATGGGTGGCAGCGCGTTTGCGCGCGGGTCTCATGACCCCGCCCGAATGCCCGACCGTAGGTCTCCCTCAGTCCTTCGACCACCCGATGGCGGACTTGAGCCACGTAGCCATCGCCTCGCCCGAGCCCCTTCCGCTGACAAGGGACGACCGACAAGAGCCGACAGACCACGGCTCAAGAGTCGGACGACGGACGGCGGACCAAGAAGTCATCGTCCTGGCCCTGCTCGCGCTACTCTTCTCCACAGTCGTCGCCGCGGCCTTCGGCACCTGGGTGCCGGCTCTTGCGGCGGCACCCAGGGCGTTCCCCGATCACCGTCCTCTGCCCGAGGGCCACAGCGACCACAACGTGACGAACGAACCCAACCCCGCAGGACTGGGTACACAGGACGGGGTTCAGGCGTATCAAGTTAATCCGCCTACCATCGACGCGGAAATCTTGCTTTTTCTGGTCTGCTCCAGGGCGAATTCACCTCGCACTCGGCTCCCCGCGTGTTGTGTCGCTTGCTCTCTCCTGATCTCCCGAGTACACTTGTCCCCATATTCGAGAATTGTTCGACAATCCATGCCCCGTCTCGGGAGGCCGTCGATGCTGCGAGTCCTGGGCGGACCGAAACGCTTCTGTGATGGCCTCACGCGCCGCGAGTTGCTCCAGGTCGGCTCGCTGGGGCTGCTCGGTCTGGGCCTGTCGGACTGGCAGACGACGAAGGCCGCAAGTGTTGGAGAAGCGCCGACCTCGGCGAGGCTGCCGGGGTTCGGGCAGGCCAAGTCTTGCATCCTCTTGTTCATGTACGGCTCGCCCAGCCAGATCGAGACGTTCGATCCCAAGCCCGATGCGCCGGTGGAGATCCGGGGCGAATTCGGCTGCATCCCGTCGAGCGTCCCCGGCCTGAACATCTGCGACCGGCTCCCCCTGCTATCGCAGGTCATGGATAAAGTCACGGTCATCCGATCGGTCTCGCATCCCTATCCGATCCACGGAGTCGCCTACGCAACCACGGGCATCCCGCGGATCGATGTCGCTCTGGAAATCAATCCCCAGGACCCGAGTCACTGGCCGTTCATCGGCTCGGCGGTCGACTACATCGACGGGCACCTTGGGCACCAGTCGAAGGCACCGCGATCGCCCCTCCCGCGCAACCTGGTCCTCCCCTGGGCGTTCAGCAGTCAGCGAATTGGCGAAGTACCGCGATCGGGGCCGTATGGCGGATTCCTCGGACGAGCCTACGATCCGGTCTGCACCGAGTTCGTCGGCAAGGGGACGAAGGTCGCGCGCAAGACGCTGGCCGGCAATGTCTGGGAAGACCTCGAGCCGTATCGGGGAGTCACGGACGAGAGCCGGTTCCAGCTCAGCTCCGTGAGCGACCTCGGGCCAGACATGACGCTCGACCGCCTCGACCGTCGTCGGTCGCTCCTCGAGCAGATCGAGCACCTGCGCCGCAAGGCCGATGCATCGGCGTCTCGATCCTCGGGCATCGACCGCCATCGCGCAATGGCTTACGACCTGGTCGGTTCGGAGCGGCTGCGCCGGGCGTTCGACCTGGGCCAGGAGCCGCATGAGACCCGCGATCTCTACGGGATGACGCTCTTCGGCCAGGCGTCCTTGACGGCGCGCCGGCTGGTCGAGGCCGGCGGTCGGTTCATCACCGTCTTCTGGGACGAGTTCGGCCTGGCGGGCACCGGATGGGATACGCACTGGGACCACTTCCCGCGCATGAAGGACGAGCTGCTCCCGGGACTCGATCGCACGTTCTCCGGCCTCCTGCTCGACCTCGACCGCCGCGGGCTGCTCGACGAGACCCTCGTCGTCCTCCTGAGCGAGCACGGCCGGACGCCGAAACTGTCGATGGGCAACGGGGGCGGTCGAGATCACTGGTCGCGGTGCTACTCGGTCGTCATGGCCGGCGGCGGAGTGGCCCGAGGCGCCGTCGTGGGCCGATCCGACAAGATCGCCAGCGACCCCGCCGAGCGCCGCGTCTCGCCCAAGGACATCCTTGCCACGATCTACCACCTCCTGGGGATCGACCCCGGCATGACCATCGCCGACCTCCAGGGCCGGCCGATGGCGCTGATCCCCGACGCCGAGGTCATCCGCGAGGTGCTCGCCTGAAGCCGATCGAGCTTCCGACCGAATGACCAGAAATGCGCCATGACCGCGAAGGAAAGGGGATGGGACCGTGCCGGCCCTGGAACCGTACATCGACGCCCACTCGCACATCTGGACGCCCGACGTCGCCCATTATCCGCTGGCGAAAGGCTTTGCGGTCGCCGACATGAAGCCGCCGTCGTTCACGGCCGAGGAGCTCCTGGCGACCTGCCTGCCGGCCGGGGTCGGTCGCGTCAACCTGATCCAGATGAGCTATTACGAATTCGACAACCGCTACATGCTCGACATGATCAAGCTGTACCCCGACCGGTTCGTCGGCACGGCCATCGTCGACCCGCTGGGCAACGACCCCGGCCGCGCCATGCAGGATCTCGCCAAACGCGGCGTCCACGCCTTCCGCATCCAGCCCCGCTACGGTAAACAGCCGCCGGCACGCTGGCTCGAGCCGGATGGTTACGCGGCGATGTTCGCCACCGCCGCCAGGACCGGGCAGGCCCTGAGTTGCCTGATCGATCCCGATGGCTTCCCCGAAGTCGACCGCATGTGCCGCCGGCTCCCCGAAACCAAGGTCATTATCGACCATCTCGGACGGATCGGCGTCGGACCGGACGGGGCAATCCGCGACCTGGATGTCGAGGCCCTCTGCCGTCTGGCCGGGCATCGCAAGGTTTACGTCAAAGTGGGGGCCTTCTACGCCCTGGGCAAGAAGACGCCTCCTTATCGCGATCTCGGCCCGTTGATCCGACGCGTCGTCCAGGCGTTCGGGGCGAATCGATGCATGTGGGAGAGCGACTGCCCGTTCCAGGTCGTCAAGGATCGTTACGTCGACAGCGTGGCACTGATCCGCGACCACCTCGATTTCCTGAGCCGGGACGACCGCGACTGGCTGCTGTTTCGCACGTCGGAGCAGACGCTCTTCCAACGCTTGATGTTATAGGGCATCGGGTTCGCTTGACCGCTTCCTGATCGAAAGTATAAGATTCTCGGATAGTTGAGCTCACGAAGGAAAGTCCATCGTCACGCAGGATCCGACCCGGCTTGGCGACATGAGGTTCCAGGATGAAGAAGCAGTCCCGGCGCGCACGGACCTCGTCCACTCCCCCCGTGCGACACCAACTCGAGCATGCCGTCCCGACGGTCATCCACGATCCCGAGGAGGAGATGACCGCCCTCGGACGGTTGACCACGCACGCGATCAAGGAGCCCAGGCGTTACCTCGCCTGGCCTGTCACGATCCTCGCGTGCATCGTCATCGGGGTCCTGGTCTGGAACCTGGCCTCGGGCGGTCGGTCGGCGACCTCGGAAGTCTGGACGAAGCTCGAGACCGCCAAGTCGGCCGAAGATCGGGTGAACCTGGCCAAGGAGTTCCCCGACTCGCCGGCGGCCACATGGGCGCTCTTGCAGGCGGCCAATAGTTATTACAACCTCGCCCTCAGCGACCTGCCGAATAACCGCGACGTGGCACTACCCACATCGAAGAAGGCACTCGATCTCTTCGACCGGGTCGCGAAGGAGGCCCCGCACGACTCGCCGCAGGCGCGTGCCGCTGCGCTGGGCAAGGCCAGGGCCCTCGAGATGCGGAGCCGAACCCCCGACGACTTGACCAAGGCCATCGATCAATACGAGCGTGTCGTAACGGACTGGCCGGGGACGCCCGAGGCCGATGATGCCAAACGCTACGCGGAAGCCCTCAAGGATCCGCAGGCGGCCTCATTCTACAAGGATCTCTACGCCTTTTCGCCGACGAAGATGACGCTGCCCCCCTTCGGCACCGAGACGTTACCTCCCTCATTCCCCGGTCCGTTCAACCTCGAGGGCACGCCCGCGACCAAGAACGAGCCTTTCGGTCCCTTGAAGCCGACGGCCAATCCGAATTCGACGACCCCGGCGCCGACCGCAACGACCAAGCCCCTTGCCGAGATGCCACCAGCGGCCCCGCGAGAGGCCCGAACCGAACCCAAAGCTCAACCGCCCAGGGTCGAGGTCGATCCCAAGACGAAGGCCGTGCCACAACCAGCGAAGGATAAGATGGAGCCCGTCAAGACCAAGGCTGCCGAGCCCCCGGCCAAGCCAAAGACGGAGCCCGCCAAGCCCGCATCGACGCAGAAAGAACTCCCGGACGACGTCTTCTCAACGAAGAGCGAAGGCCCGAAGTAAAGGGTGCCGAGCCGATCGATCCGGTCGGTCATCGCGGATCGGGCATCGAGAAGACTCCTTTCCGTTCCTGACGACCGACCACTCACCGACCCCAGACCGGCTCAACCATGTGGCCGCCGCCCCTCTCGGAAACGCCCCAGGAATTCGATGTCAAGCCTCGGACCGACGGCAAGCGGATCGACGCTTACCTGGCGAGCCGCTTCACCGACTATTCCCGCGCCGTCATCCAGCGGGTCATTGATGCCGATGCCGTGCTGGTCAACGGGCGGACCGTCAAGTCATCGTATCGGGTGCGGGCCGGCGATCGGGTCTGCATCCGCCTCCCCGAATTGCCCGATATGACCCCGACGCCGGAAGATATCCCCATCGAGGTCGTCTACGAGGATGAGGTCCTCACGGTGGTCAACAAGCCGCCGGGCATGGTCACACATCCGGCAAAGGGGAACTGGCGGGGCACGCTGGTCAACGCCCTGCAATTCCACTTCGACACGCTCTCGACCCTGGCCGGCGAGAATCGCCCGGGGATCATCCACCGACTCGATCGCGACACGACGGGGCTACTCATGGTCGCCAAGGATGACCTGGCTCACCGCCGTCTGGCGCTCCAGTTCGAACTGCGCGAGGTGCACAAGGAATATCTCGCGCTGGTCCACGGCGTCCCCCAACGCGACAGTGATTACATCGAGCAGCCCATCGGCTTTCATCGGACGGTTCGCGAGAAGATGGCCGTTCGCACCGTCGAGGACGGAGGCAAGTCCGCGGTGACGTTCTACGAAGTCCTCGAGCGGTTCCGTCATTTCGCGCTGGTCCAGTGCAAGCCGCAGACCGGCCGCACCCACCAGATTCGCATCCACATGACTCATATCGGCCATCCGATCCTGGCCGACAAGATGTATTCCGGACGCGATCGCATCACCCTGGGTGACGTGGTCGGTCCAGAACGAGCGGGCTCGCTCGCGACGGGCGAGGGCGACGTCATCCTGATCGATCGCCAGGCGCTCCATGCCCATCGGCTGCGGTTCCGGCATCCCCTGACCGGGGATGAGGTTGACCTGACCGCGGAGCCGCCGGCCGACTTCGACCGCACCCTCAAGGCGCTTCGACAGTATTCACGCAGTTGATTGGTCAATCCTTCGAGGACTCGGCATCTCGGGGCGATGCCCACTCGACCAGGGATCGGTGGGCATCGCCGTCCGCGATGACAACTAAACTTCCTGCGTCGCCACCGACGCGAGCGGCGCGTCCGGTTGCTGCTCCAGTTTGGCCAGGACGCTGTGGTGTCGACCGTAGAGGAAGTAGATCACGAATCCGATCCCCAACCAGCCGATCAGCCGGGCCCAGCTCTGCCAGGGGAGAGAGAACATCAGCATCAGACAAAAGGCGATCCCGAGGATCGGGATCAAAGGGACCAGCGGGACGCGGAACGGGCGATTGGCGTCGGGATTGGACTTCCGCATGATCAGTACGGCTGCGCAGACGATCCCGAAGGCCAGTAATGTCCCGATACTGACCAGCTCCGACAAGATATCCAGGGGCAAGAGCGCCCCCATCAGCCCGACGAAGACGCCGGTGAGGATCGTTGATTTATAGGGCGTGCGATACTTATCATGCACGGCGCTGAAGAAGCCGGGAGGAACGAGCCCGTCTCGGGCCATTGCCAGCAATATGCGTGGCTGGCTGAGCATCATGACCAGGAGTACCGACGTGATGCCGGTCAAGGCACCGAACGAGATTAGGTAGCGTGCCCAGTTCAGCTTGATTTGTGCGAAGGCATCGGAGACCGGCGCTTCCTTGTTGATCTGATCGTAGGGGACCATCCCGGTCAGGATGCCCGCGACCAGGATATAGAGGATCGTGCAGACGAGCAGCGACGTGATGATGCCGATCGGCAAGTCGCGTTGCGGGTTCTTCGACTCCTCGGAGTGCGTCGAGATCGAGTCGAAGCCGATAAACGCGAAGAAGATCACCGCGGCGCCGGCCAGCATCCCGATCGGCTTGCCGTTCGCGTTAACCCGTCCGGCGCCCAACCGAAGAAACTCAGTCCTCCGTACCCGTATGGCGCAAAGGGGGACCAGTTCGCGGTCTTGACGTAAAACGCGCCGACGCCGATCACGAACAGGACGATACTGACCTTGATAATCACCATGACCGAATTGAAGTTGGCCGACTCCTTGATCCCGATGACCAGGACCCAGGTCACCAGCGCCGAGATGATCACGGCGGGCAGATCGAGCCAGGGTTGACCGGGGACGAGATTGGTGTCGTACGCGAACGGGGCATGGGCGATCTGATAGGGGAGTTTCCAGCCGAACAGGTTGATGAAATCCTGGAAATATTTCGACCATCCGTGCGCGACCGTCGCCGCTCCTACGGAGTATTCCAGGACCAGGTCCCAGCCGATGATCCAGGCGAAGAGCTCGCCCAGGGTCGCATACGCGTAGGTATAGGCGGACCCCGCCACGGGGACCATTGAGGAGAACTCGGCATAGCAGAGCGCGGAGAAGATGCAGGCGATCCCGGCGATCAAGAACGAGAGCATCAAGGCAGGTCCGGCCGCATCGTGCGCCGCCTTGCCGACAAGGACGAAGATCCCCGTCCCGATGATCGCTCCGACTCCGAGGCTGGTCAGTCCAACGGGGCCGAGGACCCGCCTCAGACGGTTCTCACCCTTCATCTCCTCGAGGAGCATAGCGAGCGGTTTCTTGGCGAAAAGTTGGTTGCGCATTCGGCAATCTCTCCAGGCAGTCGCGCGGTTTTCAGTGAGGGTTGACAGGCTGACGTGCGTCGTTCTTCTCCGGGCTGCCGACTCTCTCGGATGCGATCCGGGACTCGGGCGAAGGCACGGCGGGTCGAACGGTTCTCCGCCGAGCGATAGGTTGACGATAGGCCCGAATCCGGATCGCGATCTCAATGGGAACGGGGCCGGATCGGTCCGACCCCGTCGAACTCGGCGGGTCGAGGCGATCCCGGCCTCAGGGTAGCTCCTGGACTTCGATCTTGCGGATCAGCACCTTGCTCCCCGGATCGTGGTGCTGGAAGGCGAAATGGCCGTGATCCCAGGCCTTGGTGTACTCGATCAGCTCATAGAGCACCTCGCCGTTGATCGACACCTTGATGTGCGGCACCTTCTTGCCGCGCCAGTCCTTGTCGACCACCTCAACTTCGTAGGTGAACCAGGTATCGGGCGGGACGATCTGCTTGTAGACGTGGACGAACCCGTAGACCGAGCCGGTCCGGATCGGATCCCGGTGCGTGCTGTCGATTTGGGCCTCGTAGCCTTCCGAGAAGCTGCCGTTGGGCTTCGGGCAGCGGAAGTACATCCCCGAATTCCCGCGGTCGCTGATCTTGACCTCGGCGCGGAACTTGGAGTTCTTGTAGTCACCCTTCGGGCTGTAGAGCATCGACGCCTGGCCCGATCCCGTGATGGCGCCATCCTCGACCACCCACTTGCTCTTGCCCTGGCCTCCCCCCTGGGTCCAGCCGCTGAGGGTCTGGCCGTCGAAGAGCGAGACCCAATCGCCCGTCTGGGCCGAAGCCGGTGCCGTCCCGATCAATGCCATCCCCAGGATGCCCCAGGAGACGAGATTGCGCAGTCGATTCATAGATCGTGAACCCCCGAAATAGTTCGGATATTGAGCCGGGAAATCGTCGGCGGTGCGCGACCGGAAACCGCCCGGCTCGGGCGGACCCGTCGCGATGCCGAGTGCGATGCTCCCCTAGAGGTTAGGCCGTTTCGCACCACGAAGATAGCGAGTCTAAGCGAAGGCATGCTCGGTGGCCAGTGGTCAGTGGTCGCCGGTCGCCATCGAGCCGTCGTTGAGGATGCTGGATCGGCCCGTGCCATCCGGGTAGATTGAGATAGATAACGGTCCTGGAGACTCCGGGACCTCAGATCCGGGCGGCTTCCGCCTTTCCGACAGGATCCTGCCGATGTTGACGCGCCGCGGTTGGAAGCATCCCAGGCTTCGCTGGATCGGGGCATGGTGCCTGCTGGCGGCCGTTTTGTCCACCTGCGCGCCCGGGACCCGGACAGTAGACCCGATGCCCGGTCGCGGCCCGTGGATGGACATGCACCGCAGCTTCCTCGACCGCGCCAGGAAGGCGAAGAGCGAGCCGATCAATTTGCTCTTCCTCGGCGATTCGATCACACAATTCTGGCAGGATAACGGGGTCTGGAAGCGGTACTACGGGCCGAGGAATGCGGCCAATTTTGGCATCGGCGGCGACCGGATTCAGCAAGTCCTCTGGCGTATCCAGAACGGCGAGCTCGAGGGGATTGCGCCGAAGGTGGTCGTGCTCCTGATCGGCACGAATAACGCCGATAATGCGACCGCCGAAGAGATCGCCCAGGGGATCACGACGATCGTCCATGAGCTGAGGAAACGGCTCCCCGAGTCGAAGGTCCTCCTCCTGAGCATCTTCCCGCGCGACGACCGACGAAACGCCTGGAATCGAGACGAGATCCGTCGGCGGCTCGAGTCGGTCAATCGGACGATCGCCGGGCTCGACGACGGCTCGCATGTCCGGTTCCTGGACATCAGCAAGTCATTCCTGGAAGAGGATGGCAAGATCTCGCCGGAGGTCATGCCGGACTTCCTGCATCTGAGCACCCGGGGATACCGGATCTGGGCCGACGCCATGGAACCGACGCTCTGGCAGATGCTCGACGAATCCCGATGAGCCGCGAGTCATCCGACGCATCGACCTACGTGGGATCGTCCCACATCGATTGCTCGTCGGCGTAGGGGTGGGATGAGACCTCGTGCCGGGGCTATTGCAGGAGCGGGAGGATGGCGCCGGCGAGCTTCAGGTCCGCGATGGTGGTGATCTTGAGGTTCAGCGGCGAGCCCGCGACGACGAAGCAAGGGTGCCCGATCGCCTCGACGAGCTGGCAATCATCGGTGACTCTCTGTCCGGCGGCGGAGCGATGGGCGTATGCCTTGCAAATGAGCTCGCGGCGGAAGACCTGGGGCGTCTGCGCCAGGTAGAGACCATCGCGGGGGATCGTTTCGACGATGAGCCCACCTTCAACGACCCGCTTGACGGTCTCGGCGACGGGGACCGCCAGCAACGCGGCGCCGTGCTCGCGAGCGGCGGCGAAGACGTCGTCGATGAGCTCCGGGCTCAAGCAGGGACGGGCGGCGTCGTGGACCGCCACGTACTCGCATCGGTGGTCCACCACCTCCAGCGCCCTGGCGACCGTGTCGGACCGCTCGGCCCCGCCGTCGACCACCTGGATCCTCATGGATGCCACGCTGGGGCCGTATCGCCGCTCGAATAGCTCGCGATCATCGGGGGCGATCGCCAGGATCATCTGGCCGACGTCATCGCGGTTCACGAACGGCGCGATGGCCCGCAGCCATACGGCACGCCCGCCGATTTCCTGATAGACCTTCTTCTGATTCGGGTCGCCGAATCGCAAGGACTTCCCGGCGGCGACGAGGATCACGGCGAACGGCTTCATCGTCAGGACTCCCAACCTCAACCCCCACGCGACGCGTTCAACATGTCGCGATCGGGGGAAGGAGCGTGCTCCGTCCGGCGATCGGGAGATGCTCGAACGACCTGAGCCGATTCTGATCGGGTCGCTCGGGGGTGTCAACTCGTCCCGGAATCCGAACACCATCGGACACTTTGCGCTTGCCCGGCGCCTGGGCGTCGGAGATGCTAGACCGGCAGGATGGATCGCCGGTTCTCGAAAGGAGGACGACATCGATGGAGTGCCTCGGACCCCAGTGTGCCGAGATGTTGGTGGAATGGCTCAAGGCGCGCACGGCCGGTCAGGCCGGCGGCGGATCCTCGTCCGGAGTCGTCGCGAAGCAGGGCCTGCTCTGGACGTCCGCCCCCTACCTGGAAGAGGCCCCGGCGATCACGACGCCCCAGGAACTGGCCGGTGCCATCGAGCACCTCCAGTACGCCGTGCACCGGCGTTATCAGAACCAGTTGACGCGGTCCGAGCGGTCGCGGCTGGACAATTCGATCGATAATGCGCTGTTCAAGATCGATCGCTACTTGCTCCGCCTCGACCCGACGGACTCGGCGCAGGGCGAGGCGGAGGTCCAGGAGCTCCGCGCCACCATCCGCGAGGGCCGCGAGCGCGATCGAGCGTCAGTATCGCCAGGCGCAACGCGCGGATCTCAAGCTTGCCCAGTTGGCCTCGCTGACGCCCGAGTCCTTCGAGGAATTCGTCGCCGAGCTCTTCGACGCCCTGGGTTACGAGGTCGAGCAGGTCGGCGGTTCGGGCGACGAAGGCGCCGATCTCCGCCTCCGCCGGCCCGACGGGATGCTCGCGGTGGTGCAGTGCAAGTACCACAAGCGCGGGGTCGTCGGTTCCCCCGTGCTCCAGAAATTCCTCGGGACCATCCATCACACGCTCAGCCACAAGGGCTTCTTCGTCACGACTAGTACCTTCTCGCTGGCCGCCGAGAAATTCGCCGCCGAACATCCGATCGAGCTGGTCAACGGCCCGAGGCTCGTCGAACTCGTCAACCAGGCCCTGGGGCCGAAGGGTCGGCGCGAGACCGAGCCCGCTTGGTTCTGAGCGGCCCCGGAAGATGGCACCAAGGGTCTCCAACGATCCGCTCGCCCTTTCTCGTACCATTGGGGAGGGGATGAAGGCGCCGCATTTGCGTGATCCGTCCGAGAGGAGGGTCCGAGGATGCTCTCCACAATCCCCGATCTTCCGCGATATCTGTACCGATTTTGCATCAAGAAATCTTGGCCAACGACTTGACTGAGGGTCCGAACGCCGGTTACCTTTCCAGTCGTGGCACGGAACGGATCCGTCCTCCCGTCTCTCTTTGGCCAAGGAGGGTTCTGAATGTCCACTTGCACCCGCACCAGTCGGCCGCAGACCTTGGAGTTGCCCGACGCCTTCGAAGATCTTACCGGAGTGATCTCGGCCGATCTGAAGGTCATCGTCACCGCCCTAGCACAGCGAGCCGGCGAACGAATGCTCCTCTCGCCCCGACAACGTGTCCAACTCCAGCGGACACTCTGGAACAACCTGGTCCGGTCCGTGAACGAGACCATGGAGCCGCTCAATGTCGAGTCGCAGTGAGGGTTGCCGTAAATCCCCGTCAGCAGAGGTACCGGCCAGACCGAACTCGGGTGCGTAACTGATCATGGCTCGGCTCATCCTCGGGATCACCGGTTCGGTCGCGGCCATCAAGACGCCGGAGTTGCTGGCCGCGCTGCGAGGTGCGGGGCACGAGGTGCGAGTCATCTCCACCCGATCGGCGTTTTATTTCTTCAATCCCGCGGAGATCGATCGGAGGGAGGGCGATCCGGAGGACTCCCCGCCCGACCGATGGCTCTTCCGCGACGAGGACGAGTGGCCGGGCAGCCGATACCGTCGCGGCGACGAGGTCCTCCACATCGCGCTGCGCAATTGGGCAGACCTGCTGATCATTGCCCCACTCGATGCGAACACCCTGTCGAAATTCGCGCTCGGGATCTCGGATAATTGCTTGAGCTGCGTCTTCCGGGCGTGGGACTTCGCGAAGCCGGTCCTGCTCGCCCCGGCGATGAATACCCTGATGTGGGAAAGTCCGGTGACCCGACGCCACCTGGGCCTGCTGCTCGAGGACCGGGCCACGGGTCCGTCACCGTCCGACTGGACGCTCGCCGAGGCCCCTCTGATCTTCGCGCGATATGCCCCCCGGATCGTCTTGATTCCACCCCAGGCGAAACGACTCGCGTGCGGCGACATCGGACTGGGCGCCATGGCTGAGGTCCTGGAAATCGGCGAGGTCGTACGCCGGTGGTCGGAGAAGGTCGCACCTGACGACGAGCCTTGAACCGGTGTCAATTCGTCTCAATCGACTACTTCGACCCCCCGAGAGGAGTCGGTCATGATCGCGCAACGGCTCGCTCAATATCTCCTGATGGGAATCCTGCTCGGGTGGCAGGCCGCTCCGCCCGACTCCAAGGCGAAGGCTCAGCCATCCGCCGATACGCCGGCCCGGAAATCAGCCGAGGAACGGTTCGAGGCGCTGCTGGACGAGGCGAAGAAAGACCCTTCGAAGGCCGATTGGATCGCGCTCCGGCACGCCTTCGCCATGACGAGTTATTACCGCCCGTACAATGCCGAGTGGAAGAACGAGCTCGGCAAAGTGCGCAAGGATATCGCCGAGGATCACATCAAGGACGCCGAGATGGAGCTGGGCAAGCTGCTCGAACGCGAGCGATTCATGAGGATCGATGCCCTCGCTACGGCCGTGAGGTTGTACGAGAAGAAGGGCGATAAGGACAAGGCCAGGAAATACCGCGAGTTATTCGAAGGGATGGCCGGCTCGGTGTTCGTCCCCGGCGCGGGATGAGCATCGAGAAGCCGATCGAAGTCCTCTTCATCGATGAGGAGTATTTCCTCCTCGGATCCTTGAGGCTCAGTCCCAGGATGCAGGGCCTCCGCGAACAGGACGGGCAGTTCTTCGACGTGCTCACGATCCCGGCCTCGCGCGACCGGCCCGAACACGAGTTTTATTTCAATATTGATATGCCCCACAAAGCCCTTGGGCGTCTGCTGAAGGCGTTCGACAAACCCGATCAGCCTGATGCCAAATGATCGTCCCGAGCGGCGTCTCGCCCGAAGAGGATAGACCTGCGATCGATCGTCGGGCCTCGGCCTGGATCTCATCACCCTGACGAAATCGCCCGATGGAAGGGTCGGAGCTTGTGAAAGAATCGGATTCCGGATCGCGAATCCACAAGCCCTTGATGCTCCCGGCTTTAAATTCATTCGCAATTCACAATCTGTTATCTGGAATTGATTGATTCAGTGGCTCTCAGTCCCGCGACCTTCCGAAGCAAAGGATCGTGATATCGTCGGACTGGGTCCGCCCCACCGCGTGGTCTCGGACTGCGGCCAGGACGGCCTCGCCGGCCGCGGCAGCTCCTGGAGGGGCTTTGGTCAGCGTCTCTCTCAGCCGATGGTCGCCGAAGAGCTGACCATCGCGGTCCATCGCCTCGGTGACGCCGTCGGTATAGAGGAAGACCAGGTCGCCCGGCTCGAGCGCGATCGTGACCGGATCGTAATCGGCCAGCGGGTTAACGCCCAGCGGCGGCCCGGCCCCTTCGCGGCCCACGGCCTCGATCACGCCGCTGGCGCGTCGCACCAAGGGATCCAGGTGCCCCGCGTTGACCACGGTCGTCCGATGCGATTCGCCGTCGATCTCGAGCACGGCCATGGTCACGAACCGCCCCTCGACGCCGGAGTCGCAGACGTCCCGATTGACCCGAGACAGGACTTCCTCCGGCCCGACCTCGGCGCGGGTCAGATGGCGGACCTCCGGGCGGATCGTCGCCGCCAGCAAGGCCGCGGGCATCCCCTTGCCGGCCACGTCGCCGATCACGACGGTCTGCGGCGAACGGGAATCCCCGCCGGCTCGGGACGAATCGAGCGCGATGTAGTCGTAGATGTCGCCCCCGACTTCGAGCGACGGCAGGTAACACTCCCAGAACGTGTAGCCGGGGATCTCGGGACGAGACCGGGGCAGGAGCGCCACCTGAATCTCGCGGGCAGCCGCCCAGGACGCCCGTTCCTCCAGCAGCCAGTGGTTCTCCACGGCCACGCCGATCGGCACGGCCAGGGCGGCGAGCCGATCGAGGTCACCCGGCTTGAAATCATCCTTCCCGGTTCGACGGTCCAACTGGGCCATGCCGATCGGTCGGCCGTCGTGCCCCAGCAGCGGGACGCACAGCGCCGTGCGGACGGTGCTGATCACGCTCTGCGCGCCCTCGAACTGGGGATCCATGTTCGAGTCGCCGATCAGGATGGCCTTGCCTTCCTGGAGCACGTATCGCAAGATCGTCCGGCTGAGCACCGGCAATTCCGCCGGGCCGCCGCGATGACAGACCGCCCTGAGCCGGGGCTTCCCCTCGGGCTCGGTGGTGACGATGAAGCCGCGCTCGGCCGTGGGGAAGACCGTCATCAGGCCGTCGAGTGCGCGGCGAAGCATCGCATCGAGGTTGCTGCTACCGCCGAGCGCCCGATTGATCTCGAGGATGGCCCGGAGCACCTCGGCCGTCTGAGACGAGGACATGGCCAGGCGGGCCGAGCTGAGATCGTCGATGGTTTCCAGCACATCGCCTCCCTGCCCTCCGCCGACGGCGACCTCTCCCTCGCGGAAGATCAGCTCGAAGTCGACGATCTGGATCCGGCTCCCGTCGCGCAGCCGGGCGGGCTCGTACCGGCGCCATCCTCCGGCCATCGAGCATGGTGGGTCGCTTGCTCTCCAGGTCGACGAGATCGAAGGCCCCGTCGAGCCGGCGCACGATGCGAGCATGATGGCGGGAGACGCGCACATCGTCGAGGCAGACCTCTCGTCCCGGATCGCGGCCGATATCGAGGCAATCTCCCTTGAACTTGTAGACCCTTTCGGTCCGGCCGTCGCGGATCAGTTCCAGTGTCGGGCCGATGGATTGGGCACTGCTCATGATTCGAATCTCAAGGGTTCCCTGGGGAATGGTTCGCGCGGACCAATCGCCCGGCGTGCACCGTCCGCTCGAACGTTCATCGAAGAAGGCAAGCCGGCGCGGGACCATGCCGGGCAAGTCGCCATCGCCCGGTGACGATCCCTCGGCCGCGGTCGCCGGCGATCGTTGCCCATCGGCCCTTTGGTGATGATACGCAGCCACTAGGCGAATCTTACACGATCGCCAGGAATTCCACGTCCTCACGCCCGAGGGTCGCGGACGCATCGCCCCGGCGATGGTGTTCGATCGGGATTCGTCAGAGCCGATCGAGGATCTCTCGTGCCCTTCGGTTGACCACTCGCCGGCCGGCGGCGCGGGCGAGGTCTCGGGCGATGACGAGGAGCGATCGAGCCTGGTCGACCTGACCGTTGTCGAGGAGGGTCTCGGCCCCGTCGAAGGCCATCGCAGCTCCCTCGGCGGACGACACGGAGTGAATGAGTGCGCGATAGGCACTCAGGGCCTCGTCGGGGCGGCCGGCGCAGAGAGGATCTCGGCGCGCCAGGTGTCCAGGGTCGCCGTGGTCCTGGCATCGCCCAGCGGTTGCGCCTGGTCGATCCAGCGGAGGGCGGCATCGATGTCGCCCCTGCCCAGGGCCCTTCGGATCAAGGCGGAGACGGCGGAGGCCAGGTACGGCGCCGCGACCTCCTGAGGCCGGCGTCGGATCAGCTCGGTCGTCAGGGCCGCCGTTCGCTCATCGTCGCGCAGCCCGACGGCCGAGGCGACCGACTCGGCCAGGCGATGGTCGTCGAGCCCGGCCGAGTCGAGCGCATCCAGCTCCGTCGGGCCGGCGCAGCTCAGATCCGACGGGTCGGTCGCGCCGGGGTCGGAAGGATCGAGCCCCAACCGACGGCGGAGCCTGTCGAATGGATAACCCTGGTAGAGCCGTAAGGCACTCGGGCGGCGGCCGAGTTGCTCGCGGAAATTCACGACCGCCGCCAGCCTGGCCCGGAGGACCGGGTCGCCCCGCCGGGCCTCCCGGGCCGCGCCGAGCGGCGAGAGGCCGCCCAGTCCCTGCCGCTCCCGGTGGATCCACTCGTTTTCCTGGTAATGCTCGACCCATTCACGCATCAATTGATCGACGTGGGCCGGTTCGAGGCCGGGCGGGACCCGGACCGTCCAGACGTCGGCGTCGAGGAACGGGAGCGGGAGCGGGGCCGCCTCGCGCCGGATCTTTCGATGACCGACCTCGATCCGAGCGAGCAGGAGCTCCTCGATCTGGCGGAGGGTCTCGACGCGGGGGCTGGAGAGTCGGAGCGTCCCGGCCGATCGGCCGACATAGACGCTCGCCAGAGCCACGGGCAGGTCGCCGGCCCGCGAGAGGCGAGCCGCCTCGGCAGGGTCCGGGATGCGACGATCCAGCCACTCGAACACCTCGATATCGGGAGCCGGCCCGGGCTCGACGCCCGGTACGTGGGGAGTCGGCACGCGTTGAAGCTCCGGGAACTCGGCGAGCAGCTCGGCGGTATCGCGAGGCTGCCAATCGAGGATGCAGGCAAAGCGGAGGTCGTCGGCGAGCCCCTCGGCCCCATCGCCTTGACGGAGGACCTCGGCGAGCAGCCCGGCCTCGACGGCGCGATCGAACGCCGGCCCGGCCTCCAGCTCGGCGACGCGATCCAGGCATGTGATCGCCTCGCGATTGGACCCCAGCCAGGCCAGGCAGAGGGCTCGGTTGTACCAGGCGGCGGGATCCCGAAGGCAATTCGGCCGCCAGTCGGCCGAACGCATCCGCCATCGCCTCGAGATCCTGGCCCTCGACGTCCATCGCCTTGAGCCGATGGTCCCAGGCCGGGCGCCTCGCTGGATCGTCGGGCTGACGGAGGCGGTAGACCGAGCGAGCGGCCTCGGGCAAGTCGGCGGCCGACTCGAGCGTCGCCAGGGCTTGCTCGGCCGCGGTCAGGCTGGGGTCCAGCCGCAAGGCACGCTGCCAGCTCGACCAGGCCGCCAGCGGCCGACGGGCCCGCAGGTGATCCCAGCCTTCGTGCACCAGCGACATCGATGATCCGCCCGGCGAGGTTGAGGACATCGACGAGATCTCACGGGTTGCATCAGGTGCCCAATTCCCCCGCTTCCACTCATTGCCCCGGCACGATGAGCTTTCGCTCCTGGCCCGGCGCGGCAGCGGCCCCGGAGCCTGGTGTCCAGATCGCCGATCCGCCGCGGGAGGACTCGGGGGTCCAGATCTCTCCGCGGCCAGCGGAGGCACCCAGCTCTCCGGTGGGCGTCGTGACTCGCGGTCCGTACTGGGCCAGCAACTGGTCGAGGATTCGGGTATCGACGGCGATCTCGTCGGCCTTGTCGGGGTTGGCCACGGGCCGGACCAATCCCATCTCCATCAGACGGACCAGCACGGCGGAGATCGCCTCCCGGTTGCCGCGATACCGGTCGAGGATCAACGCGATGATCGGGACCCAAAGCTCGGGGTCATCGAAGATGATCTTGACCTGGAGATCGATCAATTCCCAGATCAGGGCATTGGAGGAGATCTTCGACGGCTCGGATTGACGGCCGCGACGCAGCCAGGTCTCGGCCTCGGCACGATGGCCCCGCCGGGCCGCATCGAGCGCCAGGTCGCCGTAGAGCGTGGTCGGCGGGATCCGGCCTCTCACCGCGAGCGAAGGCCGATCGGCGATGGCACCGGCTGCCTTCATCATCGCCGGGCGGAGCCCCCAATGCCGGGCGAGCAGGTAGACGGTGAGGAGGCGGTCGTCATCCAGCGACGCGAAGGGGATCATGGGCCATCGCGTCATGTGGAGCCGATCGAGATCCAGCCCCTCGGCCTCGACGGCCGGCTCGGGTTTGAGGCCGAGCCGCGGCGGAACTGCCCCCAGTCGAGGAGGTCGGGCAGATCCTCGTTGGAGGTCTCCATCAGCCGGATGGAGGCGCGGAGCACCGTCTCGGACTCGCCGGCCTTGGACGCCTGGAGCGGCGTCCGCCCCCGGAGGGCCGACTGCGGGGTCGTCGGCCAGATCTCGGTGATGATATGAATCCTCTGCTCGCGATTGAGCCGCTCGACGTCCTCATCCGGGACGCCCCGAGGCATGCTCCACCGCCAGCTCATGGCCAGGTGATGCCGCGATTCCTTCTCGATCACCTTGGTCCGGGGATGCGCCGGCGGGATGTTCGAGCGCGCCGCGGCCGTGAACCGGTCGCTGAGTCGGTCGAGCCGGCCGTCGTCGTAGGTCTCCAGAACCACCGTCTCCTGGCCGACGATCACCTCGCCCTCGACGACCGGGATGTCCCGGCGGTCGAGTCCGGGCTTCCCCTGGATCTTCTTGCGATCGAGCAGGAAGAACCGTTCCGTCGGCGAGGAATCCGGGTCATTGGGATGGAGCGGCCGGTCGGTCCCCTGATCGAAGCCGGAGTCGGTCCGGAGGGCTTCGATCAGGCCCTCTCGGTTGCGGATCGGCCAGGTCAGGTGGACGAACTCGACGGGGTCGCCGATCGGTCCGGTCGCGATCCGCTGGCACAGCGCCTCGAGGTCGACCGACTCGACGGAAGGCCCGGTCCTGGCGATGTAGCGGCGCAAGGCCGCGACGGCGCCCGCGTGATCGGCGATCCAGAGGCAGCAGATGCCCCGGTTGCGGTCGGCGATGGCCCCGGCGGACGAGCCGGCCGCCAGCAGCTCGAACGCGGATGCCGCCGACGCCCAGAGGCCCTCCTCGGCCCAGCCGGTCGCCCGTTTCGAACGACTCCCGGAACGCGTCGGTCACGCCTTCCGGCGCCGGCCAGAGCTGATATGGGTTCTTCTCCCACGCCGAGAATCCGGCGTTCGCCCTCAGCGAGGCGATGGCCCGCGCGTTCGATTCGTCGAGCGTGACGCCCCAGCGGGGGACCAGCTCCAGGTGCTTGAATCCGGCGATCGGGAACCCGGACCGGCTCAGCGTGAGGCCCAGGTAGAGCGCCAGCGGCGCCAGCGATCGTCGCGACTCGGGCGACATGGCCGAGAGCCCTTGCTGGAACTGGGCCGCCGCCTGGGGCGATCCCTCGCTCTCCAGCACCAGGCGCGTCATCAGGATCGTCCCGCCCAGATGACCCGGATCCTTCTTGAGCAGGACGCGAAGGCTCGCCTTGGCCGCATCGAGTTGCTTGAGCTGGATCTCGATCAAGGCCTTGCGAGTCAGGAGCCAGGGATTATCGGCGTACTTGGCCAGCCCTTCACCCAAAGGCTTGAGCGCCGTCTCGTACTGGCCGTTCTCCACCATCCGCTGGGCGCGCTCGGCGTAGGACTCGACCTTCTGGCAGCACCACTTGAATTTCTGGCCGCTCCCGCACGGGCAGGGCGAATAGGGCTCGACCGACGCCATTCTCAGCCTTCCTCATCGATAAGAGTCGTAGCTCGGACGGGCGCCGCCGAGAAGCCCTCGAGGGTCTTGCTCGATCACCGGTCCCCGACCCGATTCGTTGTTGATCGCGTTGAGCGGGGTCAAGCGCCCCGCGACCGGCGCGGGGCCATCCCGGTCGATTCGCATCGCAAGAGCCCGCGCACATCGTCTCTCCTGATGGTATCCTCAGTCGAGGCTGCTGGGGAGCCCCGATCGCCGAGGATATGCGACCCCCGGCAGCATTCCCAGCCAGCCCCTCGATCGACGAGGAGTGGAGTCTCTATCATGAAGGAAGACCGAAGGGACAAAGCCCCAGGCATCCGACAAAAGGCCCAGCGACGATGCCGATCTCCTGAGCCGACGCGGCGTATCGGACTCGTCGCGTTGGCGCCCTGGCTGTTCATCGGGTTCCTGATCGCTGGCTCCCCAAGGCCGGCGATGGCCTGGGGACGGCTCGGCCATCGGGCATCGGCCCGGCTGGCCGAGGCGCACCTCTCTCCTCGAGCGAAGGCGATCATCCGCGACCTGCTCGAACCGGGGGAATCCTTGGCCGACGCGGCGGCCTGGGCCGACGAGCACAGCCGCGACATACCCGGGAGCGCCTCCTGGCACTACGTCAACGTGCCGATCTCGTCGGCCCATTACAGCGCGAAGGACTGCCGCGCTCAAGGATGCGTCGTGTCCAAGATCGCCGAATTTCGCGCCGTGCTCGCCGATCGCAAAGCCCCTCACGCACGACGCCGACAGGCGTTGAGATTCTTCGTCCACCTGATCCAGGACCTACACCAACCGATGCATGTCGCCGATCGCAACGACCGCGGTGGCAACAGCCTCCAGCTCCGATCCGGCCGCTTCGATTACACCAACCTCCATCAAGTCTGGGACTCCGGCCTGTTCCGATCGCGATACCGCGAACACGGCGAGGCCGAGCTGGTCCGCGACCTGACGGCGATGGCCGAAGAGTCCGAGGCGCGCCGATGGTCTCGAGGACGGGTCGAGGACTGGGCCGACGAGAGCCTGGAAGCGGGCCGACGAGCCTACCGCATCCCGGGCACCGACCGGACGCTCCGCTCGGGCGACGAGATCGGCCGTGATTATATCGAGGCCAACCTTCCGGTCGCCGTCGAGCGCCTGGCGCGATCGGGTGTCCGGCTCGCCTCGTTGCTCAACGAGATCCTGGACTGAGAGCCCTGTATCGAGAGGTTCGCCATCCCGCCGCATCGGCGGAAATCGCTCGATGCGAGGAGTCGCCGAGGCGCCACCGACGAACCCGACCACGATCGATCACGACTCGCTCGGTTTCTTCGTTGTGTCCCCCCGGCCCGACGTGGGACCCTCGGACTTGGTATCTGCAGGACCAGGCTTCTCGATCTGAGCTTCGGACGTCCCACCCTCCTCGATGCCGTGCTCGACAGGGCGTTCGCCGAAGATCTTCTCGAAATTGGGGAAACCATACTTCCTGATTATCGGACCTGACACTTCGCCCTCCCATCTTCTAATGGATTGCGCCAAACTCAGGTCGCCACGATCCCGGAAAGCGGCACCCTGCGAGTCATACCCATGATAAACAATGGGGTCGTCTCCGGGCGACTGGTTGCTTTCGTCCGGATAACCCCGCTCCACTGCGAGTTGGGCAGTCGAGAAGGAGATAATCGCCAGTTCGCCAGTCGCGTCGGAAGATTGATCCGACGGTGGTATCAAGACAATGGTGGGGCGCAGCCAATACGGACCTCCTGGCGCAGCCCAGACAGATCCCCTGCCGGGAAGGGGAGAGTGGATGAAAAAGAGCCAGAGCTGGCCCGACGGCCCGAGTCGCAGAAGGATCACAACATGCTTGTCTTAGACGCTATTCGGTCTGGGTCGTACGGGTGATGGTGCCGACTCCGACGACGTTGCCGGCGTCGCCGTTGGCGTAGGTCGTCGTCAACTCATCGTAAGATGGTGTAGGTCGCGGATTGGACATTCGCGGTCCGGGATCGCTTCGCGTCGAGGGAGTCCTGATGGCCCACCCCGGCGGCCGCGTTGCTCAAGGCAATTCGGCCTCCCAGAGCATCCCACAGGGCAGGATGAAGCGCTCTTCGGCGAATCATGATCTTTCGCTCCATTCTTGTTCGTTGACTCCGTCACGGTCATTGCCGATCGGGGCGTTAACGGATTATCCTGTCACGGACTCGTTTGCCCCGACTTGAATGAATCTCACCCGACCGGAAAGGATCGCGTCCGATGGAGGTCTTGGCGTGTCTCAATGGTGAGACGATGCCGGTCGAGCAAGCTCGCGTCCCGGTCTGGGACCGCGGTTTTCTCTTCGGCGACTCGGTCTACGAGGTCTTCCGCATGTATCGGGGCCGGTGCTGGCTCGAGCCGGAGCACTGCGCCCGCTTGCGCCGGAGCCTCAAGGAACTCGAGTTCCCGCCCGTGGACATCGATCAATTGGCCGAGCGGATGCATCGCACGATCAGGGCCAGCGGGATCCAGGACGGGACCGCCTACATCCAGATCACGCGCGGCGTCGCACCCCGGGCGCACGCGTTTCCTGATCCCCCGGCGACCCCCACCGAGCTCATCGTCGTCCGGCCGTACGACGACGGCCCGACCGCTCGGCTCCGCGAGACCGGCGTCAAGGTGATCAGCCATCCTGACCTGCGGTGGAAGCGTTGCGATATCAAGACGACCAACCTCCTTGGCAACTGCATCGCAACGGAGGCCGCCCATCGCGCAGGGGCCTTCGAGGCGATCCTGGTCAACTCCGCGGGCATGGTGACGGAGGCCACCCATACCTCGCTGATCTGGGTGCGGGATGGCCACCTCGAGGGTACTCCCGAGGGGCACGAAATCCTCCCGGGTATGACCCGACAACTCATCCTCCGACTGATCGAGCCGCTGGAGATCCCCTTCGTCGCGACCCGCGTGACTTTGGCGGAATTGAAGGCGGCAGACGAGGTGATCCTGGTCGGGACCACCAGCGAGGTCGTCCCGATCGTCCGGATCGACGAGGACACGATCGGCGACGGTCGCGGAGGCCCCGTGGCGAGTCGGCTCTGGGATGCTTATCGACAGGACGTGGAACGCTGGCTGAATCATCGATAGCATACCTTCCCCTCTCGCGGGGGAAGGTGGCCGAGGGCCGGATGAGGGGCGGATCATCCCCGCTGCTCCACGGGGGTTGTGGTGATGCCGGGTCATGTCATCGCCGTCATGATCGACGGCGTCGAGGTCGGGTAGGTCCCGGTGTCGGACATCCTGCCCTGACGATGTGTCGTCGAGAAATGCACGCACAGCGCGGAACATGTGGAGGCAGAATCGCCTGCATAAGATCGCATGACCACGAGCACGGACAACGACGCCTCCCCCTCTCACCACGACCCGATCCCGAACGCCGGGATCCGAATCATTCTGCTCACCGAGCTGTCGATCGAGCATGCCGAGCCGATCGTCCAGTCGATCGCCGATCGGATCGAGGCCCTGGGTCGGTCGGTGGAATCTCGAATCATCCCGGTAGCCGGCGTGCCCCTGGGCATTGCATTATCCCAGGGCCTCGAGGGTGCAAGTCATCCCCTCGTGCTCGTGACCACCGCCGAGGAGCCGTGGACTGCGGCTCACCTGGAACCGCTGCTGAAGGCCATCGACCGCCGTGAGAGGACGATCGACGATCGCGAGGTCCTTTGTGGGCATGTCGTAGGATGTCGGCCGGCCCCAGCCGGTCGGCGCTGGAGGCGATGGTTCGCCTCCTTACCGAATCGCCTGATCTTTGCCGTCCCGATGCAGGATGTCGACTCGCCTTGCCAGCTCCATCGTCTGGAGGCGCTGGCGGCGATCCCCTTCCAGTCGGCGTCGTCCTTCCTCTACCTCGAGATTCTGGCCAAGGCAACCTTTTTCGGCCATCTCCTCGACGAGGTGGACGTCCCGCCACTTCGCGGGTTCGTGCGGACGCGGGGGTGGCTGGGAGATTGTCGGCGCATCTTGAAAGAGCCGCAATTCCGGCACGCGTCACGTCCATCGGAAGAATCGCAGGGCGAGGAGGAACGTGACCACGGACCAGATGGTGAGGATTGCCAGGCACGGAATGACGTCGACCAGGCCGGCTCCCTCGAGGATGACACGCCTGAGCCCGCTGACCAGTTGCGTCAGCGGAAGGGCCTGGATGAACCACTGGGCGGAGTCGCCGAACCGCTTCGTTGAGAAGAAGACGCCCGAGAACAGCCACTGCGGCAGCATGACCAGGTTCATGAGCCCCTGGACGGTCTCGGTCGTACTCGCCCGGCAGGCCACGAGCAGGCCGATCCCGGCGAACGCCAAGGCCCCCACGACGTCGACCAGGATGAGTACGGCCAAGTTGCCGCGGATCGGCATCTGGAACATCAAGGTGCCGACCATCAAGAGCACGATGAGGTCCGGGAGCAGGAACGTCAGCCGGGCGCCCAGGATGGCCAGGAGGAAGTCGCGTCGGGGCATGGGCGTGGCCACAAATCGCTTGAGTAGCTTGGCGACCCGGAAGTTGACCAGCAGGAAGCCGATCCCCCAGAGCCCGCCCCCCATGGCGTTGAGCCCGATCAATCCCGGCACGAAGAAGTCGATGTAACGCGAGCCGGGCTCCGTGACGTAGGCGTCTTGCGTGGCCCTGGGATCCTCTCGCCCCGCGGAGCGCTGGAGGATGTCATCGATCGTCTGTCGCGCGGAGACCGCCTCGGGACGAGTGGGGTCATAGTGGTAAACCCAGGAATCCGAGCCGACCGGCTCGATGACCAGGGGCGTCTCGCCGGTATTGAGCCGCTTGGCGGATTTCGACTGATCGACCTCGTAGATCATGACCGGCGGCTCGTCCATCCGGGCCTTGCCGCCGGGCTTCTCCCGCTCGATGGCGGCGTTATGAGTCTCGAGCGACGCCTTGATCCCGGAGTAGCCGGGATTGGTGACCAGATCCACCAGGATCGGTGCGGGAGGCCGGTTCTGGAACGCCCAACCCAGGACGATCGCCAGGAGGGTCGGGAAGCCGTAGACCCAGAAGATCCTCGCCGGCTGGCGGTAGAAGTCGCGCAGCCGGGTCAGGTAGAGCTGCAAGAGCGGTGACGAACTCGGCATGATTTTGTGGCCAGTCGCTATGGTGGAGACGGTCTGGTTATCGCCGCGAGCGATTCCTTCGCCCCTTCGCCTTCGCGGCAGGCACCTCGTTGGTCTCGTCATCGCGAAGATGCCTGCCGGTGAGCGAGACGAACACATCTTCCAGGCTGACGTGCCGCGTCGTGAGCCGGGCCATCGGTCGATTCTGCCGCTCCAGTTCGTCGAGGAGTGCCGGGATGGCGCGGTGCGGCTCGGCGACCGTCAAGGAATATCCGTCGTTCTCGCCCCGTGCGGCCAGCACGGATTCGAGCCCGAGGAAGGACTCGGCCGCGAGGGCCGGTTCGAGCGGGTCCAGGGCGAATTCGACGATGTGATCGCCCCCGAGCCGGGCGATCAATTCCGTGGGCGAGCCCATGGCGATGATCTTCCCTTGATCGACGACGGCGACCCGGTCGCAGAGTCGCTCGGCCTCGTCCATGTAATGGGTCGTGAGCACCACCGTCCGCCCCCGGTCGCCGAGGTCGCGGATCACGTCCCAGAGCTGCCGTCGGGATTGCGGGTCCAGTCCGGTCGTCGGCTCGTCGAGGAAGAGGATCTCGGGGTCGCCGACCAGCGACAGGGCGACGGCAAGTCGCTGTTGCTGGCCGCCCGAAAGCTGCTCGATATACGCGTTCGCCTTGCTCTCCAGCGCGACCCGGGCGATCACGTCGTCGGGAGTGAACCCGTTCTTGTAGAAGCTCCGGAACACCGTGACGATCTCGCGGACGGTCTCCTTGTCCGGCAGCCGGGTCTCCTGGAGCGTCACCCCGATCCGCTCGCGGATCGCCGTCTCGTCGTCCCGCCACTTCAGCCCGAGGATTTCCACCTCGCCCGACGTCGGCTGGTTGAGGCCCTCGAGGATCTCGACGGTGGTCGTCTTGCCTGCCCCGTTGGGGCCGAGCAGGCCGAAGCACTCCCCGTGCCCGATCTCCAGGTCGATCCCGTTGACCGCGTGCACCGGACCATTCCGGCTGGGATACTGCTTGCGCAGATCCTTCACGCGAATCGCCACTTCAACCATTTGTCGGTTGTCCGTTGTCCGTGGTTGGTTGTCCGTGTTCCTTCGGCGCCGGGTAGACTCCGGTGGTGAGCCCGAGCCCGATTGCACCCCGACGCGACCGAGAAAGGCTACCACGGACAGCGGACAACGGACAACGGACAACGGACAAAAGGATCAGATCACCGATCCGTCGGGCAAGACGACGGACTTGTGGGTGACGACGATGCCGTCGCGGATCACGTGGGTGGCGGGATCCTCCACGTTGTCGGCCCCGGCCTTATTGACGATCCGGACGTTGCGGCCGATCCGCGCATTCTTGTCGATGATCGCCCGTTCGATGACGGAATTGGCCCCGATCCCGAAGTTGGGGCGGTCGAGCCGCTGATTCTCGGCCTGTTGCTGCGGATGCTCGAGATAGTCGATGCCCATGATGTAGGTATCGCGGATCGTCACGTTGTCGCCGATGCGCACGCGGACGCCGATCACGGAATTCTCGATGACCGTGCCGTGGCCGATGACGGTGCCGTCGCAGATCAGGCTATTCTTGACCGTGGCGCCGGCGACCCGCGAGCAGGGGAGGAAGCGGGGCCTGGTGAAGATCGGCCCGTCCTCCGACGAGAAGTCGAAGGGGGGATTGTCGCGGGTTAGCTCGATGTTAGCGTTGTGGAAGGCGCCGACGGTCCCGATATCCTCCCAGTAATCGTCGAAGAGGTGCGCCTGGACGCGGTGGGTCGGGATGGCCCGCGGGAGCAGCTCGTGGCCGAAATCGGTCGCATCGCTGTTGCGCAGCAGGTTGACCAGCAGCGACCGATTGAACAGATAGATCCCCATGCTGGCGAGGTAAGGGCGCCCGGCCGCGTTCAGGCCGAGCTTCTCCAGCCAACTGGGATCGGTCCGGACCCGCTCGAGTTTCTCGGCCGTCTTGGGCTTCTCCTCGAAGTCGACGACGCGGCCGTCGGCCTGGATCCTCATGATGCCGCACGACGTCGCCTCCCGCTCGGCCACGGGCAGAGCCGCGATCGTGACGGCCGCCTTGTTCTCCAGGTGGGTGCGGATCATGTCCTGGAAATCCATCCGGTAGAGCTGGTCGCCGGATAGGATCAGCACGAGGTCATACGAGCTCTCGGTGAAGTAGGGGATGTTGCGGCGCACCGCGTCGGCGGTCCCCTGGTACCAGGACTCGTGCTCCATGGTCTGCTGCGCCGCCAGGATCTCGACGAAGCCCCCGCCGTACGGGTCGAACTTGTAGGTGTTGTAGATGTGCCGGTGCAGGCTCACCGAATTGAACTGCGTCAGCACGAAGATCCGATTCAATCCCGAATTGATACAGTTCGACACCGGAATGTCGATCAATCGATACTTGCCGGCGATCGGAACGGCAGGCTTGCTCCGCGTCTTGGTCAGCGGGAACAGCCGAGTGCCTCGACCTCCGCCCAAGATCAGCGAGATCACCCGAGGCATCGCATCCCTCCCCGTATCAACTCAACTCGATTTCGTGGCGAATCGGCCGTCGCGGGGAACCCCCGCGGATCCGCGCCACCCAACGCGCATCCTCCACGACGATCCTCGGTACCATCGTACAACGGGTCTCGTGCGGTCAACAGTAGGTAGTCGGAGAAATCGGCGGGGGCCCCGAATGTGTCGATCAGAGGAGTTGCGATCCATCCCGGGTCAACGACAGGATACGTACACCCCCAGAGCTCGTCAATCGAAGGCTGACCCCTCGATCCACCTACCAGCCCATGGCCATGTTCGACTCGATGACCTTGCGGGCCCCATCGAGGTCCGTGCCCGTCGATTGCATATAAAGACGAACTGCATGCAGCTTGTCGCCGTGGGCCTTCGACAGGCAGTCGCGGGCGACCGAGCAAGGATCGACCTTGGAATCGATCCCCAGCAGCCGTTTCGAGATCACCCAGGCATCGCGAGGACGGTGGGTGACCCGCACGATATCCTCGCTCGGAAATTGTGTCGTCGCGAAATCGCGTGCCGCCTGGTCGTCAGGCACGCTGGCAATCATGATATGCGACGTGGTCTCGACCTCAAATAGGGGCATGGCCGGTCCCTTTCGAGAAATGAGGGTTTCCCCGGAGAGAGCGTTGTCCGGAACGCTCGTGGCGAAGGAACAGTCCCTTACTGGGGATGGTAACCTTCAGAAAGCGTCGGGTCAAACCTCCGCCCCGCCGGGTTCGGAGACCTGCGGGCAGACTGGAATGGCCTCCACTCTCGACGCATACCTTGTCTGGTGGCGCCTCGGCTGCGACAATCAAAAAAGCATAGCACGCACCGGATTCGAAGGGATGGGCCCTCGGATCGGGTTGGATCGCTCGCGAGCGAACCTTTCGCATCGCGGTGTGTCGGAACGGAACCGCTGTTGAGATGCAAGGGGACCGGGTTGAGGGCGTCTTCGACCCGTCGGAGACGGACCCAGGCCGAACGGTCTTGCAGCCTTCGAGGTCGATCGGGAAATGCCTGAAACACTGTTCGAGAAGGTCTGGAATCGCCACGTGGTCGCCTCGACGGAGGAGGCTACCCTCCTCTACATCGATCGGCACCTGATTCATGAAGTGACGAGCCCCCAGGCGTTCGACGGGCTCCGACTGGCCGGTCGCCGGGTCCGCAGGCCGGACCTGACATTCGCGACCGTCGATCACAACGTCCCGACGGACAACCAGCTCGACATCCGCGACCCGTTGTCCCGTCGGCAAGTCGAGACGTTGCGGGCGAACTGCCCCGAATTCGGCATCATGCTCTACGACATCCGGAGCGGCCATCAGGGGATCGTCCACGTGATCGGCCCGGAGCTGGGCCTGACGCTTCCGGGTACGACGATCGTCTGCGGCGACAGCCATACGAGCACCCACGGCGCTTTTGGTGCGCTCGCTTTCGGGATCGGGACCAGCGAGGTTGAGCACGTCCTGGCCACCCAGACGCTCTGGCAGGGTGCCCGGCCCCACTCCCTCGGGGTGGAAGTCACCGGCGAGCTTCGCTCGGGGCTCGAGCCCAAGGACATCATCCTCGCGATCATCCGCAAGATCGGCACCGGCGGGGCGACCGGCCATGTGATCGAGTATCACGGCCCGGCGATCTCCGGACTGTCGATGGAAGGACGGATGACGATCTGCAACATGTCGATCGAGGCGGGCGCCCGTGCGGGGTTGATCGCGCCCGACGACGTCACAATCGACTACATCGCCCGGGGCAACCGGCCATTTGCCCCGAGGGGTGCGGCCCTCGATGCCGCGATCCGGGATTGGAGCACCCTCAAGACCGACGACGCCTCGGCGTTCGATCGAACCGTGACCATCGACGCTTCCGCCCTGGTCCCTCAGGTCACGTGGGGGACGAATCCCGCAATGACCGTCGACGTCACCGGCGTCGTCCCTGCCCCCGAGGAGGTCCCCTTCACGGCCCCCGAGGACGCCCGTCGCGCGCTCGCCTACATGGGCCTGGCACCCGGGACGCCGATCCGCGAGATCCCGGTCGACGTCGTCTTCATCGGCTCCTGCACCAACGGCCGGATCGAGGACCTCCGCGCCGCGGCCCGGGTCTTCCACGGTCGGAAGACTGCCCCCGGAGTCCGAGCCCTGGTCGTCCCCGGCAGCGAGGAGGTACGCCACCAGGCCGAGGCCGAGGGGCTCGACCGCATCTTTCTCGACGCCGGCGCCGAATGGCGACAGGCCGGATGCAGCATGTGCCTGGCCATGAATCCCGACAAGCTAACGCCCGGACAGCGATCCGCCAGCACGAGCAATCGCAACTTCGAGGGCCGCCAGGGACCCGGCGGACGGACCCACCTCGTCAGCCCGGCCATGGCCGCCGCCGCCGCCGTGACCGGCCACTTCGCGGATGTCCGCCAACTTCTCGGCTGACGGGAGGTGAGTGGCGGATTTGAAGGATGACGGGAGCGCCCAATGACCTGGACCGATCCCGCATCTGGATGTCCCCAATGTAAAATCCGCAATCTGTAATCCGCAATCTGGAATCTCAAGCATGCAGCCCTTCGTGACGCATCGCGGACGCCTGGCCGTCCTGGACTGGACGGACGTCAATACCGACCTGATCATCCCCGCACGCTACTTGAAGCGTGTCGAGCGGACGGGCTTCGGCCCGCTGCTTTTCGCCGACAAGCGATATGTCGCGGGTGGTGCTCCGGAGATCGACGAACCGGAACGCCATGGCCTGGAGAATCCGGAGTTCCCGCTCAACAATCCGGCCCTGCGCGGGGCGACCGTCCTGGTGGTCGGGCGTAATTTCGGTTGCGGCTCGAGTCGCGAGCATGCCGTCTGGGCCGTCATGCAAGCCGGCTACCGGGCGATCATCGCCCCCGGGAAGGGAGAAGGATTCGCCGACATCTTCGAATCGAATGCCTTCAATAACGGCCTGCTCGTCATCGAGTTGAATCAGAGTGACTGGCAGACGATCGCGACCGCCGGCCAGGGCCATCCGGGAAAGGCCGAGGTCAGCATCGACCTCCGCGACCAATCGGTCACACTCCACTCTCCCGAGGGCGTCGGCTCGCAGCCGTCCGAGCCGCGATTCTCGTTCGAGATCCCCGAATCCCACCGCAATCGGATCCTCCGGGGCCTCGACGCCATCGCCGAGACCCTCCTCCTCGACCCGGAGATCCGCCGGCACGAACAGAATGCACCCTCATGGATCATGACCCAACCGGTCGCCGGCTCCCCGTCCTGATTCGATGATTCCTTCGATTCGGGGGACGGTCAACCGCGCCCCCGATCGTCTCCCGTTGCGATTCCGCGCATGAATTCGATTGCCGTTCCCATCCCCACTCCCACCGCGTAACAGGCGAGATCGCTCCAGAGGAACCCGAAGCCCAGGATCAGCCCGCCCAGGGTTGTCCGGCGGATCGAGTCGATCCAGGGGGCATGGTACAACTGACTGATCTCGATGGCGATCGAGAATGACATCGCCAGCAGGGCGATCGTCCGGGTCGATGCTCGGGGAAGGAGCAGTCCGATCCCGAGAAATGCCGCCAATGCCCAGAGTGTGTCACCGGCGTAGGCGGCGATGAACCCTGGTAACCACTCGGCAAAATGGCGGGAGCCGAGACCCAGCATGCATGCCAGGGTAATCAAAACAATCTGGGCCAGGGCATCACGGCGACATTGCTTCATCGCGGGGTCATTGGCTCTCGACGGAATCTTGACCTTGGTTAGTGAGGTATGTAAGATTGGCGTGGCTCCTGGATTGTCATCGCTCGCAGAGGTCCGGGATGCATGGTACGAAGTTTGAGAGGAGCTTGAAAACGTGATGTCGGCTCTCGAAACGGTGACCTCGGAGGAACTTACGGAGGTCAACGCCCGCCTGACGGGGGCGACGCCGCACGAGATCCTCCGCTGGGCGGTCGAGCGTTTCTATCCGCGACTCACGATGGCGACAGCATTCGGGGCCGAGGGATGTATCCTCCTGCACGTCCTGGCGGAGATCGAGCCGCGGGTTCGGGTATTCAATCTGGACACGGGATACCAGTTCCCGGAGACTCTGGAGCTGCGCGATCGCATCGCGGAACGCTATGGGATCGAGGTCGAGCTGATCCGGCCGGAGACGACCGTGGCGGAATACGAGAAGCCCCACGATCGCCCGTTGTATGCGACGAATCCGGACCAGTGTTGCTATGACCGCAAGATCGTGCCACTGCGTCGTGCCTTGGTGGGATACGATGCCTGGATCACGGCGATTCGTGCCGAGCAGTCGGCGCACCGCGCGGCGGTCAAGGTGGTGGGACCGGACCCGAAGTTCGGCCTGGTGAAGATCAACCCGTTGCTGAGCTGGAACCGTCGCGACATCTGGGCGTACATCGTCACGCACAAGGTGCCGTACAACCCTTTGCACGACCAGGGTTATGCGTCCATCGGCTGCTGGCCGTGTACGCGGCCGGTGGCCGCGGGACAGGAGGAGCGTGCGGGCCGGTGGGCCGGCCAGGCCAAGACGGAGTGTGGGTTGCATTCGCTGGATAGCAGCCAGCTTTGAGGTCCGACGGTTAACCCGGATGAGGCCCGCGTCTCGATGAAAATCTCCGCCAAGGCTGAATATGCGTGTCTGGCCGTGCTCGCCCTGGCGCGGCACGGTCCCGAGGCGCCGCCGTTGCGGATCCGGGAGATCTCCGAGTCGTCGGCGATCCCCGAGCGTTACCTCGTGCAGATCCTGCTCCAGCTCAAGGGGGCGGGACTGGTGGCCAGCACGCGAGGGGCCTCCGGCGGTTACCGCCTGGCCCGCGCCGCGACGTCGATCTCGCTCGGCGAGGTCCTCACCGCGATCGAAGGACCCGAGGTCGCCGCCCGCGAGACATCGGCGACCAGGCGGACGGCGGCGTCCGTGCTCGATCCGGTCTGGGAGAGCGTCCGGGCCGCCGAACGAGCCGTCCTCGACCACACGACCATCGCCCAGCTTGCCGAACAATCCTCACCGCATGAATGGATTATTTGAGATAGTGGGCTGTGGGCAGTAAAGATCGCGTCGGGCGCGGGTCTCCAGACCCCGCCCGGATGCCAGACCGAAGGTCTCCCGATGGCCCGGCCCAGCAGATGATTTGGATACTCACTCTTCCTCCTACGGCCCGATGCCTACTGAAAGGAGTCGAACCATTCCTACAGCGACTTCGAAAGCAAATCCGACGACCAAGACTGGCACGCTGAATCCGCCTTATGGCGGACCTTTGGTCAACCTGATCGTCGGCGACGACCGAGCGGCCGAGATGAAGGCGACGGCGAAGGATTTCACCAGCCTGACACTCGACGAACGAGGGCTCTGCGACCTGGAGCTGCTTGCCGTCGGCGGGTTCTCTCCGCTCAAGGGCTTCCTGGGCAAGGCCGACTACGAACGGGTCGTCGGCGAGTCGCGACTGGCCGATGGGACCCTCTGGCCCCTGCCCGTGACCCTGCCGGTGAAGGCCGGCGACGGCGTCGTCGAGGGTAAGCCTCTGGCCTTGCGCGACGTCTACGGCAATTTGCTCGCGTTCCTGCACGTCGAGGAGATCTTCGCCTACGACAAGGAGAATGAGGCGCGCAACGCCTATGGTTCGCTCGACGCCAAGCACCCGGCGGTCGCCCACCTCAACAGGCAGCCGGAGCATTACGCCTCGGGTCGTCTCGAAGTGATCCGGGTCCCGCCGCATTATGATTTCGTCGAGCTCCGCCGCACACCCGCCGAGCTGCGCGACCACTTCGAGGCGCTGGGCTGGAGCAAGATCGTCGCCTTCCAGACCCGCAACCCGCTCCACCGGGCCCACGAGGAACTGACCAAGCGCGCCGCGGAGCAGATCGGCGGCGGCCTGCTGATCCACCCGGTCGTCGGCGTGACCAAGCCGGGCGACGTCGACCACTACACCCGAGTGCGATGCTACCGGGCGCTCGTGGACAACTATTACGAGCCGGGGACGGTGGTGCTCAGCCTCTTGCCGCTGGCGATGCGCATGGCCGGCCCGCGCGAGGTGTTGCTCCACGCGATCATCCGACGAAACTACGGCTGCACGCACTTCATCGTCGGCCGCGACCACGCTGGCCCGGGCAACGACTCGACCGGCAAGCCGTTCTATTCGCCCTATGCGGCCCAGGAATCCATGGGCAAGCATGCGGACGAGATCGGCATGCAGATGGTCGACTTCAAGCAGATGGTCTACCTGCCCGACGAGAACCGATACAGCCCGGTTGACGAGGTCCCTGCTGGGGTCAAGACGGCCGACATCTCCGGCACGGAGGTCCGCGACAAGTACCTCGCCAAGGGGCTCCAGCTCCCCGATTGGTTCAGCCGGCCGGCGGTAGCCGAGATCCTCGGCGAGATGAACCCGCCCAGGTTCCGTCAGGGCGTCACCATCTGGTTCACGGGCCTCTCGGGCTCGGGCAAGAGCACCATCGCGCACGCGACGATCGAGCGAATGGCCGAGTTCGGCCGGAACTGCTCGCTCCTCGACGGCGACGAGATCCGCACCCACCTCTCCAAGGGCCTGGGATTCAGCAAGGAAGACCGCGACACGAACATCCGCCGCGTCGGCTACGTCGCCGGCATGGTCACCCTGCACGGCGGCACGACGCTCTGCTCGGTGATCAGTCCGTACCGCGCCATCCGCGACGAGGCCCGCAAGATGTCCAGGGGCAACTTCGTCGAGGTCTATTGCGACACCCCGATCGAGGTCTGCGAGCAGCGCGACGTCAAGGGGATGTACTCGAAGGCCCGCGCCGCGGTCGCCGACGGCAAGCCCATGGGATTTACCGGTGTCGATGATCCCTACGAGCCGCCGAGCAATCCCGAGGTCACGCTCGATACCAGCAAACTCTCGGTCCAGCAGTGCGTCGACACGATCATCGAGAAGCTCCTCGAGCTCGGCTATGTCCTACCCCACGGGCATATCGTCGAGTGAATCGATTGCCTTGCTTCGGCTTACGAACGCGATTCCATCCGGCCCGGCCGCCTCGACTCGATCGAGGTCGCCGGGCCGCTCGCGTCAGCTCGACTCGACAATTCCTGCCGAGTTGATAGAGTCCCGCACACGTAGAACTTGAGATCTCCCGGCACGGAGGTAGGTATGATGACGCACTTGCCTGATCGACGATTGGTGATTTGCGTCCGATGGGCCCGAGCGATGGCCGTGCCCTTCTTCCTGGTGATCGGTTTGTGCGAGCGGATCGCGGCGCAGGAACCCATTCCAAAACCGCCGATCAACGCAGCAGAACTTCGGCCGGACGATCCATGGCCCGACGATCCGTTTGCTCCTGATCCGACTCAACCCAGGCGGGATGACGACCTCGCTCCCGCGAGCTGGGAGCGGGTAGGTGATCTCTCCTCTTTGGGAAGCCTCATGTATCGAAGCGCGATGGAGTCGGCCTCTCCGCGACCGTTCGATCCCAGTAAGGACAGGACGTACGAACCGAAGGACCTGCGCACTTACCTCGCCTACGCGGAGATCCATCGGAAACTCGGCAATCTCGATCGTGCTCTCGAATATTTCAGTTCCGCGCTCGGTTGTGATTCGAAGAACATCCCGGCCGGCATCGGCTACGTCGCGGTGCTCTGGGATCGAGGGAATTATCCCGAAGCCATGCAGGCGATCGAGGGGATCATCCAGCAACACCAAGACCATGCGGCTGCTTACGCCATCAGGGGTCTGATTCGCGCGGGAATCGCGAAAACGAACGACGAAGTGGCCTTCGAGAGAGCGCGGGATGACGTCAGGCGGTCGCGTAAATTGAGCTTCGAGGAACCCGTCGCACGACTCGCGAGAGGGCTGATTGCGTGCAGGAAAGGTGAGTACGAGGCAGCGATCGGCGATCTATCCTGGTCGATATCGCATGGGGAGGACCGGTTCGGGGCAAGAGAAGCGCGAGGAATTGCTTTCATGAATCAGGGGGAATACGAACATGCTCTGGCGGATTTCGACCAGGTCGGTTCCCACTGTCCCACATGGAGGAAACCCAGCATCCTGGAGTGCCGTGGCGCGTGTTACACCGCCATGAAGGACTTCGATCGCGCCATCGCCCCATTGACCGAAGCGATCGAGAGCAATCCGAATATGCAGAGCCTTTACGAGCGACGCGCCTATGCCTATTCGGAGAAGCACGATCTGGACAACGCCCTGGGCGATTACGATCGTCTCGTCGAGCTCCGCCCCGATGATGCCAAGGTCTATCTCGTTCGTTCGATGCTGCTGTACAACAAGGGCGATTACGATCGTCTCCAGGCGGACCTCGACCGCATCGTGCAATTAGATCCCAAGGAAGGCGGTCCATACTTTGTCCGCGCTACGATGAGGATGCTCGCCCGCCAGGAGTGGGACCAAGCCCTCGCCGACATGGACCGCGCCGTTGCCATTGAGCCGGGGGTATGCCCATTTTATCTCTTCCGCGGCGTGCTCAATGCCAAGAAGGCGCGACTCTTACCAACCTGCCGTGATCTCGCCGCATTCCTCATGACGCTCGATCGGACGGAGTTCCAGTTTTACTGGAAGATCGAACGGGCAACGCGCATGGAGTCAGGCCGGTTCAATATCGGTCTCTGTTGGAAAAGCAAGAACGCGCCGAAGAACCCGCAGAACGAGCCTCACGAGGGCGAGATCAACGCCCAGTGCTTCGAGCGGGGCCTCGAGCGCCTCGCCGCCGCGACGCTGGGGATCGCTCGTTAGTATCCAACCGATTATTGGGCGAATCCGCGGGTGAGGCGATCGACAACTGGCCTCCCGCGATCGATTCGTTACAATGGGCACCATGAATGTCATCGTCGTGGTTTGCAACAGCCTGCACCTGGGCTTCCTGGGTGCTTACGGAAATGCCTGGATCGACACGCCCAACCTGGACCGTCTGGCTTCCGAGGGGGTCGTGTTCGACCATCATTTCCCCGAAAACCTGACCACCCTGCCGACTCGCCGGAGCTGGTGGACCGGCCGTTACGGGTTCCCCGACCCCGATCAAGGCTGGACCGCGCTCCGGCCGGATGAGCGGATCTTGCCCGACATCCTCAGTAACCAGGGGGTGCGCACCGCCTTCATCTCGGACGTCCCGCTGCTCCGCGAGACCGGCATGGGCTTTGGGCGCGGGTTCGACGAGGTCATCTGGGTTCGAGGTCAGGGATATGACCCATTCGTCCCGCCGACGGATCCGCGGGCACGGAAGGTTCAGCTCGTCAACGAGCCGGGATTGCGCCTCCCGCCGGAGGATGATCCCGACCACGCACTCTGGAAAGGCCGATGGGAACAGCTCTTGCGCAACCGGGCCGTGCTCCATGGCGACGTGAACGAGGAGAATACGGGCGTCGCCCGTACTGTGAAGACGGCCATCGACTGGCTCGAACGGCGGGGCGCCGAGAAGGAGCCGTTCGTGCTCTGGCTCGATCTCTTCAGCCCGCACGGACCCTGGGATCCGCCCCAGCCCTATCGCGACCAGTATGTCATGGTCGAGCCCGATGAGTTCGAGGCCGGCGAGGAGGGGGACCTCGTCGAGGAGGACCCCGATGACGAGGAGGAGGAGCTCGAGATCGAAGACGTCGCGGCGCTGATCGATGTGCCCGCCGGGGCGGTCGGCGACGTGCTCAGCGAGGCCGAACTCTTTCGGCTGCGACGGACTTATGCCGGGACCGTCAGCCTGGTCAACCGATGGCTGGGCGAGCTCTTCGAGGCCATGCGACGCATGGGACGCATGGATGATACCCTGGTCATCTTCACCAGCGATCAGGGCGAGCCGCTCGGCGAGCATGGTTTCGTCCGGCGGTTCCGCCCCTGGCTCTACGAAGAGCTGATCCATACGCCGCTGATCATCCGGATGCCGGGCGGTCAACATGGCGGAATCCGCCACCAGGCGCTCGTCCAGACCGTCGATATCCTGCCGACGATCGCCTCGGCGCTGGGATTGCCCCCGATTGGCAATGATCCCTTGCCGATCCACGGGCACGACTTGCTCTCATTGATCCGGGGCGAACAGACCAAGGTCCGCGATTTCGCCTGCCTGGGCATGGATGTCGCGGAATTCGCCATCCGGACCCATCTCTGGCACCTCATCGTCCCGGTAGTCGAATCCGACCCGGAAGAACCGCGGTCCCCGGAGCTCTTTCGCAAGCCCGAGGACCGCTGGGACCAGAACAATGTCATCGAGCAGCACGCCGAGATCGCCGATCATCTGGAGCTGACGCTACGTCGATTCGTCGAGGTCATCGGCCGCGACGGCGTTGAGGAACTGCCGTTCCTCCGCGACATCGTCCGATTCGGGACTGGTTGAGAGGCCGATCCAGGGAATCAATACTGAGGCGTTGCGAACGAATCCTGGGGAGATGCGGACGTCACGTGCGCAGTCGCAGCCATCCCCGCGCACCCGCAGCCCTTGCCCGAGCACGTCTTGTTATGGAGGAAGGTCTTGAGGAAACACGGCTTCTTGACCTTCACCGTGGCGACGGTATCGCAAGTCTGCGACTGCGAGGTCGGCAAGACCTGCGCCGAGGGCATCGGCTGGTGATGCTTCTTGAGCGGGCAGAGCTTGCTGAGGAGATTGCACTTCTTCCCCGTCGAATCCACGTAGGTCGGCGATTCGTAAGACGACTCTCCGTAGGAGGGGAGATATTCCTGCCCGGAGCCGAAGCTCGAAACCGGTGTCGAACTCCAGATCGGGGAGGACACGCCCTGAGACGGCGTCGCCACGCTCCCGGAGGACGGCGGGCTCGACTCGGGTGAGACCGCCGGCAACGTCGGCTTGGTCAACGAAGGCACAGTTGGGGGCGTCGGTGGTGAGCTCGTCAACGGTTGGACGATCGGCGCCGGTGGGATCAAGTCCTGGTCGGGAGGCGGTCCCGTGACGGGGCGTGCCGTCGGCGGTGTCTGCGGATTGGCGTCCGGGGCGAATGGCGCCGGGGGTGCCGCCTCGGAACTCGCCGCGGATGAGGGGCTCGTCCCGGAATGTGCCGCCGGGATCGCCGAGGAATCTCGTTGTGGCTTCCGGTCCGTCGCGTTGGACGCAACGGATACGGCCGTGGACGACGTCGAGCCCGATCCCTTCCGGCTCGAAGGCGTTGCGTTGTAGGCCGTACTGACCGGGCCCGCGGCCGGAGATCCCAGCTTCCACGAAGCCGGAGTGCTCAGCTCGGCATCGTCGTCCTTGCTACCCTTGAATCGCTGGCCCAGTTGAGCGAAACGACGCATCAGGCTGGGCCGGGTTGATGGGGCGTCCGATGAGGATGCCGGATCGCCGGCCGCCATCCGAGTTTGATTCGCATTGCTCGACTCCGGCGCATCCGCCGGAGGCGTATCGGCTTCGGCCTTGGGCCGACGCCAGAACGCAAGTCGGGCAAGGGGGCGTTCATCGGCCCCGGGCCCGTAGGCGGTCGTCCCCGAGGGCGACAACCAGCCACCTTGCTGCGGCATCCCGGCGCAGCCGGAGAGCCCCAGCAGCATCCCCATCACCATCGCAATCCCTACCCCCCGTGGCCGTCTCATGGCGGTTCCTCCCACCAGGTCCTTGTCTCCCAGCCGGATCGGGAGAACTCGAGCTCCCCTCGGTCCGCTTCCGTCGGACATTGCATCGGCTTCCCGGTCATCGACATCCGACCGATTCGGCCGATCTCCGCCGCCGGGTCCCGACAGGACTGCCCGGTTCAAAAAACACTTCCTGATTGCCGCACCCGGCACAATGTGAACAATGAGGATAATGGCTATGGGACTTCCCCCTCTCCCCCCATCGAGCCACCCGGACCTCATGACCGGCCGTCGATCGGACGATCGACGCGATGGTCGGCGTTCCGGCGCTCGCGCCACGGATCTCGAGGTAGAACCAATGATCGATGCCGAAGCGACCGAACGATTCATGTCCGCACCCTGGCTCGCCGAGGTCGAACTCGGAGACCAAGCGGTCGATCCTGGGTGCCCTGGTCGAGGGACGTGCACCGGCCGGCGCGACCCTCCTGGAGCAGGATCAGCCCAACGATCATCTGTCGTTCCTCGATCGATGGAACCGCTTCGATCCAGAGGACTTTCGTCAATGGACGGCAAGAGACCATCACCACGTTGACGGCGCCGTCGGTCTTCGGGACCACGTCGTTCTTCCGGCCTCAGCCGCCGGCGGTCTCCGTCCGGGCCACGTCCGACGTCTGGATGCTCTCGCTCTATCATCCGGAGCACGAGGCCCTTCGCGCGGCCGATCCCCGCGCCGCCGAGGCGCTGGCACTGGCGGTCCTCCGCGCTGTCCGAGCGGTTCGACCTGATCGATCGGCTGTTCACCGACTACATGGCCCGGCATCCGGACGATTCCTCGCGGATGTCCGAGTGGGCCGGCTTTCGCTCCCGGCTCTTCGATGAGACCGGGCTCTGACCTCCGCCCTTACCCTTTCCCAATCGTTTCTTCCCGCCCTGTTCACCGTCCATCCGAAGGGGTGCGACGGGTCGAATCGGAAGGGCGACCAAATCATTGACGCGCACGGAATTGCAACGGACAATAATGCGGGCGTTCTCGGGAAGACAAGCAAGAATGTCTCTCGATCATGGCCGATGCCAGGACCGATCCGTCGATCGCGACGACTCCCTCCGAAAACCACCGCGTCGTACCTCCGCTGTCGCCAAGATTTGCTATCTCCATGAATACACCTCCACCCTCGGCAACAGATTCAAGTCGGAAGAGCCGTGCATTCGATCGATTCCTGGGCACCGTCCGCAACTGCGGGCCGCACGGCCACCTGGTCAACGTCCGCGAATCGCTCCGCTCGACGATCGGGCCGAACCGCCCGCTGGTCATGCTCTGCCCCCATGCCGACGACGGGGCCATCACGGCGGCCTGCCTGATCCACGAGTATGCCGTGCGTCGGGGCCTGCCGGTCATCGAAGTCCTGGTCTTCGCCGGCGAGCGGAACGTGGCCGCGCCCTGGCTCAATGACCAGAAGAAGATCAGCGTGCGCGAGGGCGAGTTCCGGCTGGAATGCAACGTCCTGGGGGCCGAGGCCGTCTGCTGGAACCTCGAAGCCTACAACCGGACCGGTTATCAGCCGTCGGAGTCGGATATCACCAAGGTGGTCAACTGGTTCACCAAGCGACGTCCCGGGGCCGTCATCGTACCCCCGGCGAACGACGCCCACGTGGCGCATCGCGTCACCCGCGCCCTGACCGCCATCGGCCTGTTCGGCGCCGACCTGTCCGACACCCTGGTCCTGAGCGGCTGGACCCCCTGGGGGCCGCTCCCCCAGCCGAACGCCTACTTCACCTACGACGGCGAGGCCGAGCGGACCAAGGAGTGGGCAATCCACTGTCACGCTTCTCAGGTGCTCCTGACCGATTACACACAGTATTGCTCGCACCTCGGCCGGGCTTATGCCGCGCTCACGCGAGAGTGGGCCGAGGGGCACAGCCTGTCCGGCCGGGCACACCGGACCGATGATCGGTTCGTCGGCGTCGAATTGTTCCAGATCGAGTCCTACGACGCGACCCGGTGCAAGGCTTATCCGCCGGACCCGATCCAACTCGTGCTTGGCATGCTGAGCGGGAAGATCGATCTCGATCCCGACGAGTCGTCCGAGAACGACCCGGGACCCGGCTCGTTCGCGACGGCCAAGAAGCCCGCCGTCGCCCCGTTCTGACAGGATGACTCAGTCTGTCCCAGAAGGACGTCGTAGGGTGCTCTGTGAGCACCGATCCGGGGTGGTTTGCCGAATACGGTGCTTACAGAGCACCCTACGGGGCAGCCACCGGGGCTTTCGGGACAGAATCTCAGCCGATCGAGGAGCCCTGGATCGATGAATGTGAAGGCCCGTTCTCTCCGAATCGCCCGCATGTCTGTCCTGGTCGTGCCCGATTCGGAATCCGCCTGCACCATGACGGGTGGGTTGATCATCAAGAAGATTGGCGAGGCGGTCAACCGGTGCGGCCGCGCGGTCCTGGGCCTGGCGACCGGCTCGACGCCCGAGCGGGTCTATGCCCTCCTGGCCGAGAGTTACCGGTCGGGCTCGGTCTCTTTCCGCGATGTGACGACCTACAATCTCGACGAGTATTATCCCATCAGCCCGCTCGATCCGCGGAGCTATCGGACTTACATGAATCGGCACCTTTTCAGCCACGTCAACCTGGCGCCGAACCGTGCCCATGTTCTCGACGGGACGGTTCCCGAGGCGTTCGTGGCGGATCATGCCGCCGAGTTCGACCGCTGGATCGACGCCGATGACGGGCTCGACTTGCAGCTACTGGGTATCGGCCGCAATGGCCACATCGGCTTCAACGAACCGAGCGACCTGGATGTCGCCGAGATGCTCCGGCTGCCGACCCGGCTCGTCGAGCTGCACCCGGTCACGCGTGCCGACGCCGTCCGGGAATTCGGGGGCGAGGACCGGGTGATCCCGCGAGCCCTGACGATGGGCGTCGCCCCGATCCTCGCCGCCCGGTCGATCGTGATGCTGGCGACAGGCGCACACAAGGCCGAGGCCGTCGCCGCCGCGCTGACCGGTCCGATGACCGCTGGCCTGCCCGCCTCGCTCCTCCAATCGGTCGCGGCCAAGGTCACCTGGGTGCTCGACGAGCCCGCGGCTCGGTTGTTGCCGGAGGGTGGTCAAACGGCGTAGCAAGCGTACGGATCGTCCCTTGCGCGATCTTTTTCCTTCCCGAGGTGGATGAGATCGGATGGCCTTTTCCCATGATGCGCCACCCTTCGCCGCGACCCGACTTGATTCGTAGGTCCTACTCTGATCGAATGATCTGGCGCCAATCGCCGAGATGGTCTCGGGACGCGCGGGCCTTGCGACGCGGGTCTGGGGGAATGGTGGGATGATCGTCGGAGTGCCTCGCGAGATCAAGTCGGATGAGTATCGCGTCGCGATGCTGCCGGTCGGCGTCGAGGAGTTGACCCTCGCGGGCCACCGGGTCCTCGTCGAGGCCGGGGCGGGGCAGGGCAGCGGGATCGCCGACGGGCATTACGAGGCGGTCGGCGGGACGATCGTGGCGACGGCGCCGGAGATCTGGTCCGAGGCCGATCTGATCGTGAAGGTCAAGGAACCGCAGCCGTCGGAGTGGCCCATGTTGCGGCCCGGCCAGACGGTCTTCACCTACTTCCACTTCGCGGCCGACGAGAAGCTGACGACCGCCATCATCGAGAGCGGGATCACGGCCATCGCCTACGAGACCCTCCGCGACGGCCGCGGCGGCCTGCCCCTGCTGACGCCCATGAGCGAGGTCGCCGGGCGCATGAGCATCCAGGAAGGTGCCAAGTACCTCGAGCGCCCGCAGGAAGGGCGCGGGATCTTGCTGTCCGGCGTGCCCGGCGTGGCGCCGGCGGAAGTGGCCATCCTGGGCGGCGGCGTGGTCGGTTCGAACGCGGCCAAGGTCGCCGCCGGACTGGGGGCCACCGTCCGCATCCTCGACATCAACCTCGAACGCCTGAGATACCTCGACGACATCATGCCCCCGAACGTGACGACGCTCTATTCCGACCGGCACACGATCCTCGAGTCGATCGAGCGCGCCGACCTGGTCATCGGCGCGATCCTGATCACCGGCGCCCGCGCGCCTCGACTGGTCCGCCGCGAGGACCTCGGGCGGATGAAAAATGGGGCCGTGATCGTCGACGTCGCCATCGATCAGGGCGGATGCATCGCAACGAGCCGGCCCACCACCCATCAGCACCCCACTTACCTGGTCGACGGTATCGTCCATTACTGCGTCACCAACATGCCCGGCGCCGTGGGGAGGACCAGCACGTACGCCCTGTGTAATGTCACTTTGCCTTATATTATTCAGATGGTCCGGCTCGGCTGGCAGGGCCTGGCCGCCGCCGATCCCGGCGTGGCCGAGGGGGTGAATATCTCCCAGGGCCACGTGACGAATCGGGCCGTCGCCCAGACCTTCGGGCTGCCGCTCCACCCGCTCGATGCCAAGCTGGCAACGGTCTCCGTCACGGCACCGCCGGCGCGGACCTGAGCCGTTGAACTGATCGATCCACCCATTTATCCGGAGGACTCCTCTCCATGACCCCGAACGATTTCGACGCCAGCACCGACCACGACCACGATCACGACCACGATCACGATCACGAGCACGAGAATGAGGTCGAGGAAGCCCTCGGCGAGGCCCTCGAGCTCGATACCCAGAGCCAGATCTTCCTCCAGATGCGAAAGCAGAACCTCGACCTGCTGCGCCTCGCCACCGAGGTCGCCGGCTACGGCGGCACGCATGCGCAGCTCAAGAAGGACGACGTCAAAGGCGCGTTGCAGAACATCTGGGAAGTCTTCTCCGAGTTCTACACCTGGATCGATCCCGAAGAGGCCGAGGACGACGACGAGGATTAATCATCGGTCATTGGTCATGGGTCATTTTCCCCGCCATTGCGCCACGCGGGTATGACGTTCGGCGCGGGTCTCCGACCCCGCCGTCGGCGCGAGAGAAGGTCTCTCGATCGGGTGCGGGCTGAGCGAGCCCGCACTCGGCGCCTGTCGGTAGATCGGGAGACCTCCGGTCGGGCACTCGGGCGGGGGTCGGAGACCCGCTCCCAACTTTGTAGACACGGACTCCTTTCCATCCAGTCAATGACAAATGACCGATGACAAATGACGAATTCCAGACCATCCGATGGATCGGGGATGCGGCGACGGGCTACGTCCGGCTGATCGACCAGACTCTCCTACCGACCGAATACATCGAGAAGGATTGTCGAGACGTGGAGGCTGTCTGGGAGGCCATCAAGTCGTTGCGGGTTCGCGGTGCGCCCGCGATCGGAGTGGCCGCGGCCTACGGGTCCGTGATCGGAGCACGTTCCCGGGACCTCGATGACGAGGCGTCGGTCCGCGAGGCGCTGCGATCGGCGACCGCCTATTTGCGAACGAGTCGCCCGACGGCCGTGAACCTGTTCTGGGCCCTGGACCGGATGGACGCCGCGGCCTCTCAAGGGCAGGGGGGCGGCGTTGGCATGCTGGATCGGCTGCTCGCCGAGGCGAGGCAGATCGAGGCAGAAGACCGTGCCATGTGTCGTGCCATCGGCCGTCACGGCGCGGCCCTCGTCGGCGCCGGCCAGGGAATCCTGACCCATTGCAACGCCGGAGGACTGGCCACCGCCGACTACGGCACGGCGTTGGCCGTCATCTTCGCCGCCCACGAGCAGGGGATCGCCGTGCGGGTCTTCGCCGACGAGACCCGCCCTCTCCTCCAGGGGGCACGGCTCACGGCCTGGGAGCTCCAGCGGCGCGGCATCCCCGTCACGCTGATCTGCGACAACATGGCCGCCCAGGTGATGAGGGAAGGAAAGGTCCAGATGGTCGTGGTCGGAGCCGACCGGATCGCCGCCAACGGCGACACGGCCAACAAGATCGGCACCTACGGTGTCGCCCTGCTGGCGAAAGCCCACGCGATCCCCTTCTACGTCGCCGCGCCATCGAGCACCTTCGATCTCTCGATCCCCGACGGATCGGCCATCCCCATCGAGCAGCGCGATCCCCGCGAGGTCACCCACGGTTTCGGCCGGCAGACGGCCCCCGACGGGATCGAAGTCTACAACCCCGCCTTCGACGTCACCCCCGCCGGGCTCATCGCCGGTATCATTACCGAGAAGGGTGTCATTCGGCCCGTGAACTCCGTCTCGATCTCCGAGGTACTGGCGAGAGCCTGACCCTGCCGGTCGCAACTCGACTTTTTCGCAAACGCCTCGCCCTTTTCGCGAGAGCATCCTTGCTTTGTGAATTTTTTCGGAATAGATTAGGACTTGACGAGTGATGGTCCCATGTGGCCCCCCAATCATTGTCACTCATCTCGACTCGGGAATGCTGCTCGAGGGTGAAACGACGGAATTCGGGGCATTTTGCGCACCGTTGACGCCTATTGATGAGTGCCGCACGATAGTCGGGAGCCACATGGGGACTCCTGCTCGTCTCGACGACCTTCCTGATCCCTCCGCTATACTGACCCGGGTCTCCGGCAGTCCGCCCTCAATCGAAACCATGCGATCGACGGGAACGTGTCGGAGAAAGACATCGAAGTTGTGAGTTGAAGGGTCTGTTGAGGTCGTGTCCCGGAGGTCGCTTGCCAGGATACAGGGCGGGCGGTTCCGGGAGTGCTCTTGGTGGTCGTTTTCGAAGGCTAGGATTGTCGTGCGGTTCGCTCGTCGGAGTGGTCGTGCCCGATCGAGCGATGCTCAGATTCGGATTGTTCGCCTCGGGTCACCTCTGCGTCTTGTCAAGATCCCGACGTTTCGGAGGACAAGGAACGATGTCAATCCATTCGCGTCGTGCGTTTACGCTGATCGAGCTTCTCGTCGTCATAGCCATTATCGCGGTCCTCATCGCTTTGCTCTTGCCTGCGGTGCAGGCGGCCCGCGAGGCCGCTCGCCGCGCCCAGTGCACCAACAACCTCAAGCAGTTGGGCCTCGGCGTCCACAATTATCATCAGACGAACAACGCATTCCCGCCGTTGTTCGGCGCCTTCGGCAACCCGAGCCCCCCAGCGGCCCGAGCTCTCCCGCCGGCGAATGGCCTCTGGCCTGGGCCGTGGCCATCCTCCAGTACATGGAGCAGGTCCAGCTCTTCAACGCATCAAATTACTCGGGCGGTGCCACCAGCCCGATGAACCAGAGCACCGTCAGTTCCCTGAAGGTCTCGGCGCTGGTCTGCCCGTCGGAGACCGTCAAGACCGGGCCCTGGATCGGCTCGACCTGGACGAATTATCATGCCAACTTCGGCGGGCCGGAATGCATCTCGCCCTGGTCGGGGCCGATCGTACCTCTCCCGGGTGACGCGAGTGGATACCCCGGCACGTCCAATGTTTATCCCTATGGCCAGAGGAACCTCGGGGCCATCGACCTCTCGACCGTGACCGACGGCTCGAGCAACACGGCCATGTTCAGCGAGAAGCTGATGGGCCTGAACGGCTATATCACGGTCTACCCCGGTAGTCCCGACGCGAAGCGGGTCTCTTATGCGACCAGCTTCACCACGGACGTCGATGGCAACTCGTCGGACATCGGCACCGGCGGGACGACCATGGCGCTGGCCTTCCTCCAGACATGCAAGGCCATCTCCGGGACGACGGCGCCCACCAACCCAACTCAGTGGACGGGGGCATGCTGGAACGGCAGCCATGCCGGTACACTGCACTTCAACGCGTATGACCACTGGAATACGCCGAACGGCCTGTCGTGCGTCGCCGGTAATTCCTGGGGCGGCGCTCCCGGCGGGATGAACGATATCATCACGGCGACGAGTGCCCATCCCGGCGGCGTGAACGTCTGCTTCGCGGATGGCTCGGTCCATTTCGTCAAGGATAGCGTCTCACCGAACATCTGGTGGGCCCTCGGGAGCCGGAATAACGGCGAAGTCATCAGCTCGGATGCCTATTGAGGCATCCGGCCCTCTGCCCTGGCACGGCCGCATCCTGCCCCGCCCGATCGGCGGGGTAGGACGGCCAGTTCATTCCATCGATCCTTCGGAGTCGCTCCGAGTCGAGTCCTATTCCAACAACCGTGGAGCCCATTCCTATGAGTCGATTGCGTGGTGTCGTTGTCATGGCGTTGTTGTCCGGAGTGATCGCGGGCTGTGGCGGCGAGGACCAGCCGAACACACCCGCCCAACCCTCGGAAGTCGGAACGGCGGACTTCGCCAAGAAAACCCAAGATATGATGAAGGACGCGAATTCGGGGATGGATCTCAAGAAGGCACCCAAGAAGAAGTAAGGTCGATCGAATCCCCACGATGAGCGGCCCGGCCCATGTGCGGGTCATTGCCATCCAACGCATTGGGTGGACGACCGTGAATAAACGCTCCGGATGGCGGATTCCGAATTCCCGAAAATGATGAAACAAGGCAAATCCCGATCTGGACGGTGGCCCTGGGTCATCTGCCTTGCGATGATGTTGGGGATGATGACCTGGGGTGGATGGTGGGTTGTCTCGGGGCGGCGATTCCAATCCGGTCTGGCCGAAGCCCGGCGACTGATGGACGCGGATCGTTTCCCCGAGGCACGGCGATTGTTGGTCAGTCTGCCCTCGCAGTGGTCGAATGACCCCGAATACGCCTATCGCCTCGGGGTCTGTTCGCATGCCGGCGGGGACATCGCGGCGGCGATGGCGGCCTGGTCGCACGTCGCGCCGCATTCCGACTGGGGCGGTCGTGCCGGCCTGGCGCGCGCCCGAACGCTGGTGGGCGACCTCGGCCGGTTCGGCGATGCCGAGGTGATCCTCGAAGGGATGCTCGACCACGCCGATCCCTCGCGCGACGAGGTGCGTCACACGCTGGCGGAGCTCTACTTCTGGGAGGGGCGGCGCGATGAGGTCCGCCGGCTCATCGAGAAGGACTGGCGGATCGCCGCCGACCCCGTCATCGAGCTCCGCGATCATTGGCGCGCCGAGACCTCGCCGACCCTGATCGAACAGGTCCGCTGGGAAGTCGACCGGGCCGGTCGATCGGCCCCGGACGACGATCGCGTCTGGCTGGCCAGGGCCAGTCTCGCGGTCCAGGCCGGCCGGATGGAGGAAGCGGCCTCCTGGCTGGAACGTTGCACCGGCCGACGTCCCGAGGATCCGTCCGTCTGGTCTGCGCGGCTGGCCCGGGCGCGGGCCGTCGGCGACCTGGGCGAGGTGCGTCTCGCCCTGGCCCATCTCCCGGCCGATCGCTTCACCGAAGGCGAACGGCTGGCGCTCCGCGCGTGGATCGCGTCGCGTCGCCATGACTCCTCTTCGGAGCACCGGGCACTCGAGGAACTCGTCGCGATCGTTCCGGGAGAGACGGAGGCGCTCGATCGGCTGGCGTCGCTGGCCTGGGAATCCGGCGAGCGCGATCGGGCTCAGGATTATCGCCGTCGCAAGGCGGCCCTGGACGCCGCCAAGGACCGGTATCGGCTCCTCCTCGATGGGACAATCACCCCCTCGCAGTTCGCCGAACTGGCCAGTCTGGCCGAATCGCTGGGCCGTTACTTCGAGGCTGAGGGGTGGTGGAGGCTTCGAGCCCGGTTTGCGCCCTCGGATGGATCCGCCATGGAGGCCCTGTCTCGGCTGCAACGTCGGCCGGGCGGCTCGAATCCGCCTCGGGGCGTGACCCTCGCCCAACTCGTTGCGGACGTCGATCCCGAGTTGCGGGGCGATGCACGCCGGACGGAGCCGACCCGGCCGTCGGCGACGATCCGCTCGCCCCGATTCGCCGACCGGGCCGAGGCCGCGGGCCTGCGCTTCGTCTTCGAGAACGGGCGGTCGCCGCAACGTCAGATCCCCGAGACGACCGCCGGCGGCGTGGGACTGATCGACTACGACGGCGATGGCTGGCTCGACGTCTATCTGGTCCAGGGGGGCGTGTTTCCGCCCGATCCCGCCCGTCCCTCCACCGGCGACCGACTGTTCCGCAACCGAGGCGACGGGACCTTCGAGGATCGCAGCGTCTCCTCGGGGATCGCCGGGCTCTCTCGAGGGTATGGCCACGGCGTCACGGTCGGCGACTTCGACAACGACGGACGCCCCGACCTGTTCCTCACCCGATGGCGTGGCTATGCCCTCTACCGGAATCTGGGTGATGGGACCTTCGAGGACGTCACCGAGCGGGCGGGCCTCGGCGGCGACCGCGACTGGCCGACATCCGCTGCGTTCGCGGATCTCGACAACGATGGCGACCTGGACCTGTACGTCTGCCACTACCTGGTCTGGGATGAAAAGCACCCGACCCTCTGCAAGCGGACGACCGTGGCGTCGGCGAGCGATCGCGTCGAGCCGGGACAGGACCACAACTACTGCACGCCCCGCCCGTTCCCGGCCCTGCCGGACCACCTCTTCCGCAACGATCGGGGACGGTTCGTCGAGGTCACCGCCGAGGCCGGGGTCGTCGATCCCGACGGGCGCGGCCTGGGCGTCGTCGCGGCGGATCTCGATGAGGATGGATGGGTCGACCTCTTTGTCGCCAACGACACGACCGCGAATTATCTCTGGCACAATAAAGGCGGCTTGAAGCTGGAGGAGTTCGGGGTCACGGCCGGAGTCGCCTGCAACGCGGCGGGAGCCTACCAGGCCGGAATGGGGACCGCCGTCGGCGACGGCCGTCCCGACCTGTTCGTGACCAACTTCTATGGCGAGTCCACGACCTTCTACCGCAACCTCGATGCCGGGATCTTCAGCGACCAGACGGTCCGGATCGGCCTGGCCGGACCGACCCGGTTCTTGCTGGGATTCGGCATCTCGCTGCTCGATGCCAACAACGACGGCCGCCTCGACCTGGCCATCGCCAACGGCCACGTCAACGACGATCGTCCCGACTACCCTTATGCGATGCCGGCCCTCCTCCTGACCGGGGCGCAGGACGGCCATCTCGCCGAGACCACGCCCTCCGCCGACGATCCCTGGGCGGTCCCTCGCGTGGCCCGGGGGCTAGCCGTCGGCGACCTCGACAACGACGGCCGGGTCGATGTCCTGCTCGTCGCCCAGAAGAGTCCGCTCGCCTACCTGCACAATCAGACCACCGGCGGCCACTGGTTGACGTTCCTCCTGGAAGGGACCGCCTCCAATCGCGATGCCATCGGCGCGGTCGTCACGGTGACCGCCGGAGGGCGCCGTCGTCGCGAATGGCGATACGGCGGCGGGAGCTATCAGTCGACCTCCGACCCTCGCATTCACTTCGGCCTCGATGAGGATCTCATCGAACAGGTCGAGGTCCGCTGGCCTTCGGGCCGCATCGACCGATACGGCCACCTGCAAGTTGACCGGGGCTATCGCTTGCGCGAGGGGGAATCGATCGCGTCTCCGTTGCCGGCGCTCGTGGGCCGTCCCTCGTCCGGTTGAGGCAGCCTCTATCGGAGACCCTTTCCCGCCGCGGGCACGATCAGTACGATGGGATCGATTCAACAACCGCGTTTTTAGCCGGGAGTCCATCGAGATATGTTACGGGCACGGGCTTTCCGATCTCCACTCGGCTTGATGATGACCGCGGCCCTGGGTGTGGCCTCGATCCAGTCCCCAGTTCATTCCCAGGTCGTGGAGGACTCGCCCCGATCGCGTATCGCCCAAAGCTTGCAGCCGTTCGTCGATCGCTCGAAGGTGGCGGGCGCGGTCGTGCTGGTGGCGGATCGCGACAAGGTCCTGGCCCTGGAGGCCGTCGGACTCGCCGACATCGCGGCCAGGACGCCGATGCGGCACGATGCGGTCTTCTGGATCGCCTCCCAGTCCAAGCCGATCACGGCCACCGCGCTGATGATGCTCGTGGACGAGGGGAAAGTGAGGCTGGATGACCCCGTCGCTCGGTATCTGCCGGAATTCAAGGACCAGTGGCTGGCCGTCGAGCGGGACAAGGATCATATCCTCCTCAAGAGGCCCAAGCATCCGATCACCGTCCGTAATATCCTCAGCCACACCAGCGGGATGCCGTTCAAGTCCGACGTGGAGGAGCCGACGCTCGACCTCCTGCCGTTGAGCACGGCGTCGCGAAGCTATGCCATGACGCCGCTCCAGTTCGAGCCGGACAGCCGGTACCAGTATTCCAACGCGGGCATCAACACGGCGGGCCGCATCATCGAGGTCGTCAGCGGCGTTCCCTATGAGGAGTTCCTCGACCGACGGCTCTTCAAGCCGCTGGGCATGAAGGACACGACCTTCTGGCCGGATGCTCAGCAGGTCGCGAGGCTCGCCAAGTCGTACAAGCTGCGAGGGGACCATCCCGGCCTCGAGGAGATCACGATCACGCAGCTCGCCTATCCGCTCGGCGACCGCAAGCGGCAGCCCGTGCCCGCCGGTGGGCTGTTCTCCACCGCGGGCGACCTGGGGACCTTCTGCCGGATGATCCTCAACGGCGGCGTCTTCGACGGGAAACGCTACCTTTCCACATCGGCGATCACCGAGATGACGAGCCGCCAGACCGGCGACGCGATCAAGGAAGGCTACGGATTGGGCTGGGCGACCTCGGCGAAGGCCGGCAAAGGGTCCGATTCGGTCATCCCGGGCACGTGCGGTCATGGCGGGGCTTATGCGACCAACATGGAGATCGATCCCCGGCGTCAACTCATCACCGTCTTCATGGTGCAGTACTCCGGACCGGGTGAGGAGATCGACAAGGTGCGATCCGCATTCCTGAAGGCGGCCGCTGATGCAATCGCAAAATGACGACGCATCGAAAATGACCGGGGGCAAGCTCGCGGAGGAGCCGGACTGGCTCCGGGTGCGATGGATGGCGGTATTGGCGGGACTCCTGTCCGGCCTGGCCGCCTTCGGGCTCGGCGAGGCGGTCTACAATGTCGTCCCGGCCAAGCAGATCATGATGAACACCATGGGTACGTCGGCGATGGCCGTCACGGGCGAGAACCAGTCCCTGGCCGTCGTGCGGAACGGGGCGATCGCCTGCGGCGTGCTGGGCCTGTGGCTCGGCGGGATCCTGGGGATGGCCGGGGGCGTGTCGCGAGGCTCGCGGTCGTCGACGTGGAAGGCCGGGCTGCTCGGCTCGATCCTGGGTGCGTCGCTGGCCGGGTGCGTCGCATTGGCGGTGCTCCAGCGATTCGCGGACGCGCGGGTGGCGCATTCGGATTACGACATCCTCATTTCGATGGCCATGCATGGCCTGACCTGGGGACTGGCCGGGGCGGCGGGCGGGCTGGCCTTCGCGGTCGGGCTGGGCCAGCGGCGGCTGATCGCCCGACTCGCCGTGGCCGGCCTCGTCGGGGCCGTGCTGGGGGCGATCGCCTTCGACGCGGCCGGCGCCTATTTCTTCCCCCTGGCCGAGACCGGCGACCCTGTCTCGACGACCTGGCCCTCCCGACTGGTGGCCCGGCTCTGGGTCACCGCCGCGACCGTCGCATGTATCGTTCGGGTACTGCCCGCGCCGGCGTCAGCGACTCCCGAGCCGCCCCCGGTCGAGTCCTCGGATCCGCCGCCGAAGAAGTCGCGGCGGCGGCGATCCTGAGCGCGGACGACGACGGCGGATCCACCGGTCGCCCCAGGCTCTTTCCCCTCGCGTTCGCGCCGAGTAGGATGAGGGCGAACCGAAACCCGCAATCACACCAGGGAGCTGCTCCAGCCATGTCACGGTCACGGTATTTCCCGCCTCGCCTCGCCCTCGTGATGCTCGCAGCCTTCGTGATGGCGTCGATCGATTGCCCGGCATTCGCACAGCCGCCGGGGCAGAGAAGCTTCGGACCTGGGGGCCAGTTGCCTGCGAAGGCCCTCAAGGAGCCGGTCGCCTCGCGGGTTTATCAGCGCGACGCCAATGGGCGAGCGGAGATCCCGATCGTGCTGGATGGGTCGTTGGCGGGCTCGAAGGTGATCGAAGCCTCCCTGATCGGCCAGAACATGAACCTGATGGGGATCAAGTTCGTCGATGGCAAGCTCGTCGGCGTGCCGACCGGCGGGCCGTATACCATGAACCTCCGGGTCGCGCAGGAAAACCGGATCTTGAGTGGGACCATCGGCTCGATCTTCGTCGGCGACCTCTGGGTGCTCGCCGGCCAGTCGAACATGGAAGGGGTCGGCGACCTGGTTGACGTGACCCCGCCGCACCAGTCGGTGATGATGCTCGGCATGGACGGCAAGTGGTCGCAGGCCGAGGAGCCGCTCCACTGGCTGGTCGATTCCCCCGATCCGGTCCACTCGGGGGATCCCAAGACCCGTGCCGAACGGTCGGCCCAGACGCATAAGGGCCGGAAGAAAGGCGCCGGGCTCGGTTTGCCGTTCGCGGCGACGCTGGCCAGTGTGACGGGCGTGCCCATCGGCCTGGTCGCCTGCGCCGACGGCGGCACGAGCATGGAGCAGTGGAACCCCGCCAAGAAGGATGACGGCGGCAATAGTCTTTATGGGTCCATGTTGAGGCAGTTCCAGCTCGCCGGGGGTAAGGTCAAGGGCGTGCTCTGGTATCAGGGCGAGAGCGAGGCATTGGGTGGGGACGCCTGGAAGTCGTACCCGCAGGTCTTCTCCCGCTTCATCGCCGAGGTCCGCTCCGATTTCGGCCAGCCCGAATTGCCCTTCTACGTCGTCCAGATCGGCCGGTTCGTTGCCCCCGCCGATCCCAAGGGATGGAACGCGGTCCAGGAGGCTCAGCGACTCCTCCCCGATCGGGTGCCCAACACCGCCGTGGTCTCCGTCATCGACCTCGAACTGGACGACTTGATCCACGTCGGTACGCAAGGACTGAAGCGGGCCGGTCAGCGACTGGCCCGGATCGCCGAACGCGAGCTGTTCGGCCAGGTCGGCGCCACCTCTCCGACGTTCGAGCGCGTCACCAAGGGCTCGCCGAACACGCTGGTCGTCAAGTTCAAGGGTGTCAACATGGGCATGCCGGGCCCCTTCCGAGGTCGTCCCATGATGGGAACGATGGGCGGCATGGGCGGTGGCGGCGTCGTGTCGCCGACGATGAACTCGATCACGCCCTTCAGCCTGGGCGAGTCCAACGGCATCGGACTCAAGCCCGACCGACACATCGCCGGGTTCTCGATCCGCAAGGAGGATGGCGCGGAGATCCCATTGATCTTCGAGGCCAGCGTCGGCAAGGCGCGCGATACCGTGGTCCTCAAGCTGACCGGCGCCATCCCCCCGAAGTCGGCCCTCTGGTACGGCTATGGCCTGGATCCCTACTGCAACCTGATCGACGGGATGGATATGGCCGTCTCCGTCTTCGGACCCATCGCGCTGGATGAGATCGGCGCAGCCGAGCCCGTGACTCCCGTGGCCGCCGCCCCCGCCAGGACGCAGCCCAGTAATCCGGCCCGGCCGGCGACGAGTAGCGTCTCGGCAGGGAACCCCCAGACGGATGGTGCGATCCATGGCGCTCGTCATCACCGGTGATAATGTGGGGGCACACAAATGGAAGGAGACCAGCCAGGCGCTGAAGGACATCCTCGAGCAGGGTGGCCGGATCAAGGTGGATATCACCACGACGCCCTCGAAAGACCTGACCCCGGAGAATCTCAACCGGTACAACGTGCTGATCCTGAACTACTGGAATTCGCCGAATGGCCCACCCGAGACCCGCTGGTCGGACGCCAACAAGGAGGCGTTCCTCAAGGCCGTGGCCGACGGCAAGGGGCTGGTCTCCTACCATTTCGGCTCTGCCGCCTTCGCCAGGCCGAACTGGGTCGAGTTCGAGAAGGCCGTCGCGGGCGGCTGGCGGACCGTCGGGTTCCACGGACCGGCGCATGTCTTCAGGGTGAAGAAGACGAACGTGAAGCATCCGATCTCCGAGGTGCTTCCGGCCCAGTTCGAGCACCCGACCGACGAGCTCTATCAGAACTCGATGCTGACGCCCGGGAGCGAGGTCCTGGCGACGGCCTATTCCGACCCGGCGAAGCCGAGAGGGCACGGGCAAGGACGAGCCGGTGATCTGGGTGAACCATTATGGGAAGGGTCGCGTCTACGAGAACGTTCTCGGCCACGACACCACCGCGATGGCCGATCCCAACTTCCAGGCTTGGCTGCGCCGGGGTGTCATCTGGGCGGCGACCGGCAGGGCGGAATGAGCGGAGAACCACGCGGCGGTGACCCCTCCCGGACAGCATGACTACAGCGCGGTGCGGCTCTCGCGGCACGCCCTCGAGCGGTTCGTCGAGCGCTTCTCGGCCGAGCCGGAGGAGGCCGACGTCGAGCTGCGACGGGCCCTCGCGCGGACGCGACGCCTGGGACGAAACCCCGAGAATGGGGCCATCGCCGTGCTGGGGGTCCATCGCGGGCGAGTGCTCGTGGCCATACTCCAGGAGGCCAACTGCCTGACCGTGCTGACCTGGAACCAGTTCGTCCCCCGGCTGGCGGAGTTCGGCCGCAACAAGCTCCCCCGCAAGTGGGGCCGCGCACTCCGGCGGCTCATCGATCCGCCAAACTCGATTGATCGTTAGTCCAGAGATTAGAACACGAAATACACGAAAAATTAAGACTCGGACGAGAGGGTCTTTGACTCGATTGGGCGAATCCTGATTTTGATTTGAATGGATTAATTTCGTGTATTTCGTGTATTTCGTGTTCTAATCTTTGGATTCTTGCCCGCGAGTTGGGCTCACGATCCGTCGCCCTTGCCATTGGGTGCGGGGATCGACTTTGGCGCGAAGCCGAGAATGACGCGGCAGGGCGCGTTCTCGAGGACATAGCGCGTATTCGAGGCGAAGGCGGTGGTATCGCCGCGACGATAGACGCCGCGTAGGCTCATGAAGATGGCGTCGAACTTGCCCTCGACGGCGGCGCGGACGATCTCGGGGCCGGCCTCGCCGTGGGACATCCGCCATTCGACGGTACGGCCGAGCTCGCGGGCCCTCTCGACGCCCCGCTCGACGATGTCCTTGGCCTGCTCCGTGCCGTCGATGCCCTCCTCGGAGGAATCCTCCTCGACGACGTCGATCAGGGTCACGGAGATGGCCGGGTCGAGGAAGCTCATGACGGTGTCGAGGAAATCGGCGCTCAGGGGGCTGCCGTCGTAGGCCAGCAGCAGCCGCTCGACGCCGTGCCAGCCCTTGCGCAGCTCGGCGAGGATCCGGGCCGATTCGGCCGAACCGGCGCCGGCCTTGGGGATCTGGCTGCCGCCGGCGATGTCGAGTCTGGCATCGCGATCCTTCCCCAGGACGCGGATCGACAGGGGCTCCGGCTTGGCCCCGCAGACGTTGAACCAGTACAAGGCCACCAAGTCGAGCTGGTCCTCGGGGCGGTACTTGTTCGACGGCCCCATGATCAGCTCCTGGGCACCGATTGTCTTGGCGGTCTGGGCCATCGCGTAGAACGGCTCGTTGGTGGGCACGATCAGCGGCTTGACGGGCTTGCCGGCGTGCTCGGCCAGGTTGACGACCGCCGTCAGGAGTTGCCGGTCGATGTCGGAGATCGTCGGCAAGAAGTCGCCCGAGCCCAGCGGCAGGACGCTGGCGGTCATCACTACGACCTCGGTCGACTCCGGGTCGGTCTCCGCCAGGCAACGCTCGAGCATGCCCAGGTTGTATGGCGATCGGATCGCCACCAGCTTCCGATAGGGCTTGGTAAGAGTCAGCGCTTCGACGCTGAGCTGGTCGGCCTGCTGCTGGTTGAACTGCTCGAGGTGCTCGTGATGCTCGGTGGCGACCCCCATCCGTCGGCGATGCGTGTGCTCGCTGATCAGGAACACCAGGAAGAACCCCGCGGTGAAGGCCACACCGGTGATCGTCGCCACCTCCTTGGTCAGCAGGTTGCAGATCGCGGCGACGGCCAGCACCAGGAAGATCAAGGCCATGCCGATCGGCCAGTCGACGTTGCCGATGCGGACATTCAGCGGCACTTCGTATTCGCGAGGCTCGCGCTTCTTGAAGCGGAGGATCAGCATCGACATCGACATGAACACGAAGCTCCAGACCACGCCGAAGGCGTACGCCTCGCCCAGGGTCAGCACGTTGCCGCCGCTGGCGAGGATCGTGACGATCTGGAGGATGACCACCAGGTTGATCAGGCGTGAGGTCGTCCCGAACCGTGGATGCGGCCGGAGGAACCAATCGGGCAGGACGCCGTCCTCGGAGACGCGGTTCAGCACGCCGTTGGACCCGACGATCGCGGTGTTGACGGCGCCCGAGAGGATCAGCGAGCCGACGAACACGACCACGGCATTGAGGATCAGCCGCGCCCATTGCGGACCGACGACGTTCATCGCCAGCCCGCCGATCAGGTTGTCGCTATAGGAGGGCCGGACCTTGTCCGGGATGATCATCACCGCGAAGAAACTGATCAGCGACGTGAAGAGCAGGCTATAGAGGAACACCACCAACGCCGCGCGTTTGAAGTTCTTGAGCTTGGGGCTCTCGACCTCGCGATAGACCTGGGCCAGCGTCTCCTCGCCGCTCATGGCCAGGATCGAGTGGCCGAACGACACGAGGATGCCGATGACGCCGATCAGGCTCCACCAGTTGATCTGATCCGGCCGCAGGGCCTCGCCCAGCCGCGTCTCGCCGATGAAGCCAAGCGGGTCGACCTGCTTGCCGAACGGGTCGAGGACCGGCTTGCCCTCGACGTTGACCTTCTTCGAGAGGTTGGGGGTCATCGGGGGGAGGTGCCGGGTCTCCTCCTTGACGGCTAGAGTCACGAGGCACCAGACGACCATGATGACCCCCATCACCGTCGTGGCCGCCATGATTTTCAGGGCCTGGTCGCTCGATTCGTGGATCCCCTTGATGTTGACCCGCCAGAAATAGATCGTCACGGCGATGGCCAGTAACGAGGAGATCGCGTTCTTGTGGATCATCAGGCCGCTGCCGGACCCGAGCCCGAACAGGTCGTTGATCAGCCCGATGAGATACTGCCCGGCGGTGACGGCGCTGATCGGGCCGGTGAGGATGTAATCGAAGAGGAGTGCCGAGACCGCCAGCCTGGCGAACTTGCTCCCCAATGCCTCCTTGACGATGCGATAGACCCCGCCACGGACGAACATCGAGCAGCTCTCGATGTAGACGCTCCGCACCGCGTAGCTGAACATCATGACGGCCAGGATGAACCAGGGCGCCGCCTTGCCGATCTGCGACTCGACGATCCCGCCGATATAGTAGGCGGTGCTCGCCAGGTCGCACAGGACGATCGCCGCCGTCCGCCAGAACGAGATGAACGTGAACATCACGCTCGTCACGACGAGCACCTGGCCCGCCGTCGGGCCGCGCCGCGACGATCGCGGCGCGGCCGGTGTCCGGGAGGGGTCCGTTTCCGAAGGAGTCGCGGGGGAGGCGCCGTCAGCCATCGGGGTTACATTCCGGGAGACTCGGACTTGTCCAATCGACCAAGTGGATGATTACAGCGGACTTGCGGCGGCGGAGTCAAGAGGCAGGGGGGAGCCGTTCGAGTGTCTCGGGTTCGGAGGGCTTCTTGCCGGGGTGCATCGTCGCGGCCCCGGGGAGTGGCCGGCGAGTCATCGCGAGCGGGGCCTCGGATCGGTTGTGCTCGGGATCGAGGGAGTCGGAATCGGTCCTTGCCGGCCGGCCCATCGGACGCGAGACCACTCGTCCAGGCGGCCGCACGCCCAGATCAGGGCCACCCCGATGATCACCACCACGACCCCTTCGATCTCGGTCATGTGCACGCGGATCAGTTGAAGCACGCCCGCGAAATCCCCCTTAGGATTACTGAGGGATTGCTGCCAATCCTCCAATCCCTTCCGCGCATGGATCCCGAGGATGCCGACGAAATCGCGTTGGAAGCCGCTCATCATGTAGTAGCCGAGGAGGACGAAGGTCGCTAGGATCCCGCCCAGCAACATGCCGACGATCCGAGTTTCCCAGGGCCCGGGCCGGACCAGGACGAAGAATAACCCCAGGTTGAGCGTCAGGAAAACCAGGGTGACCGGTGGGATCAAGACGATCTGCCAGACCTCCTGGAAGAGGACGAGTTCCAGCGCGATGGGGACGATCACCTTCATCAACGCGCCGGTGGACCACTTCCCGCTGGGGATGTGGCTCATCAGGCCCCAGCGCCGGAACACCGAGGGTCGTGAGGACGGATGGTCGGGCATGGTGACCTACGATCTTGGGACCCTGGGAGACGGGACTCGGTGGGTGGATCGTTGCGCTGATTTGCATTCGCACGTCCCATGTCAGAGCGTTTGCATCACCCATCTCCAATACCAGGAACGAATTCGTCACGAGCAAGCGACCCAGGCGGACCAATGCAACCCTGTTGATGGAATGTGGTCACAGAATGTCCATGGCCCCGATGACCCAACGGGCCTGCTCGGCCTTCCGGCATACGTCTTGCTCACGACCCTGCCCTCGCAACAAGCAATCGCGCAAATTCTCCTGTCATTAGTATGCCACGATTTTGCGATTTCATTAACGCATCCGACGGAAATTCGGGCGATTTTCCTCCCGAACTGTTGACCAGGTCGATGGATAGGGAAAAAGCCGGTTTCGCAATTTTTCCGCGCGGCGGAGCACCGCAGATGACGGAGATCAACCATCTGAGTGCGAGCCGACGGCGATGAATTCTTGGGATCGATCCCAGTGCGGTTGTCGCCGGGAATCCCACGATGTGCTCGAGCGTGGCCAACTCCCCGTTCAGCCCAACCTCGCACGTGAGTGCGACCTCCGGCGCCGGATCGGGCTGACGACCGAGGTTGGAGGACCTTCGTCCCGTCCGAACCACGGGCTCACGCCCGTGGTCACGGCACAGGCCCTCGATGATCCTATCGTAGTACAGCCCGCCGTAATTGCTCACAGTGCCCGAGGGAGGGATCAGCCCCGTGATCGGTGCGCCGTCCTGGTTCTCCCTCCGTTGACGCACGCATTGACTACGCGTGTGTCGATCCTACAAAACATCTGGCGAGGGCCTGAAAGTCGAAGAAGACCAACTCCGGACACCGGATGAACTCCAGGGCTTCATCGCGCGGCGCGCGAACTTGATCCAGATCTCTCCACCCCGTCCCATGAAGGTTTCCGACCCCGAGAAAGACCTCGATCAACTCTTCCAAGATCTCGTGGGCGGACAGGCCCGGGTCAAGAGCGGACCGAGTCTGAAGCGGTTCCTCGGGCAGAAGTTCGAGAAGGCCGGCCTGGACAAGATGATCCAGACCGACATCCGCGTGAAGGTCCCGATCTCCGAGCGCGAACTCGAGGTCCCGTACGGTTACCAGAACGGCCGCTTCAACCTGATCCAACTCGCTGGATTCCAAGCGACTAATCCCGAGCAGGCCAAGATCACGGCCTGCCGCTACGCGGTCGAAGGCGAATCCCTCTTCGAGAACGCCGACCCCCCACCTCGGGAACCTCCAGTTGGTCCTCGTGGGCAAGTTCGGCTCCCAGCAATCGGAGAGCCGATCCGGCGTCGAGCGGATCCTCAAACAACACCATGTCCGTCTCTTCGCCGCCACCGAGGTTGACCGGCTCGTAGACGAAATCCGGCGAACGGCCAAGGATTTACCCGACGCGGTTGCTACGGGATCCTGACCCCCTTCAAGAATCCCATAGGCCGATCAACATCGTGGGGATGGAGATAGTTCGCAATCCTGCCTGCGGATCATTCCGTTGTCCGCCGCTGGAACGACTGGATCGGCGCACCCATTGCGGATAACATCAGTCATGGCGCCTTCCCGCAGGAACCCCGAGCATCGCGTCGTGCCTAACCTCGACACCGTCAACCGAACCAGCGATCCCGGCGTGGCCATCGTCTCGGTGTGCCGCATTCGGGGCTGCGAATCCACGTTCCAGCCGGATGAGCTGGCCGTCGAGGAACCGCTGGAGATCCGCCTGGGTTACGATCAAGATGGTCGGCGCATGCATCGCAGCGTCTCGATCACGATGCGCACGCCCGGTCATGACCGCGAGCTGGCCGCCGGTTTCCTGTTCACCGAGGGGATCATCGACGCCCCGGAGCAGGTCGCGGGCATCCGGGGGTGTGGGCGTTCCAACGCCGTCCGGGTGGATCTCCGGCCGGGCGTGGACGTGGATCTGGATCGGCTGGAGCGGCACTTTTACACGACCTCGAGTTGCGGCGTCTGCGGAAAGACCTCGATGGCGGCCGTCCGAGTCGCTTGCCCGAACAGGCCCATCGAGGACCGGCCGGTCGTCGAGGCTTCGGTCATCCACGGGCTGCCGTCGGCGCTGCGGGCCGCCCAGCCGACGTTCGAGCGGACCGGCGGGCTGCATGCCTCGGCGCTGTTCGATGTCGGTGGCGCCCTGCTGGCCTCGCGCGAGGATGTGGGCCGGCATAACGCGCTGGACAAGCTGATCGGTGCCCAGTTCCTCGAAGGCAGCACGCCGCTGTCGACGGCCGTGTTGCTGGTCAGCGGCCGGGCGAGTTTCGAACTGGTGCAGAAGGCCGCGGTCGCCGGCATCCCGATCCTGGCGGCGGTCGGCGCGCCGTCGAGCCTGGCCGTCGAACTGGCCCGCGAGCACGGCATGACCTTGCTCGGCTTCGTCCGCGAGGATCGCTTCAATATCTACACCGGTGCCGGACGAATTCGCCACGCGACTTCGCCTCTCCTTCCAGATACGCCGACTGACGCGATCATCGCGACCACGAATGACCAATGACCATTGACCAATGAACAAGAGGTAATCACGATGATCGGCCTCCCATTCTTCTCGAACTCGGACCGACGGTCGCCCCAGCCGTTCGGCCGGCAGGCTACGGAGAAGACCTCCCGGCTCCGAGGGGCCACCGTCACGGAGAGCGTCTGCCCCTATTGTGCCGTCGGCTGCGGACAGCTCATCTTCACCAAGGCCGGCCAGCTCATCGATATCGAAGGCGACCCGCGCAGCCCCATCAATGAGGGGACCCTCTGTCCCAAGGGGGCCAACGCGTTCCAGCTCGCCGTCAACGCACACCGGGTCAAGACCGTCCTGTATCGCGCCCCGAACTCCGACCATTGGGAGACGAAGCCGCTCGACTGGGCCATGGACCGGATCGCCGGCCTGGTGAAGGACGCGCGCGATCGGGACTTCACCGTCCGGGACGAGCAGGGCCGGCGGCTGAACGCGGTCAAGAGCATCGGCACACTCGGCGGCGCGACGCTCGATATCGAGGAGAACTACCTCATGAAGAAGTTGTTCTCCGGGGGCCTCGGCGTGGTCTCGGTCGAGAACCAGGCGCGGATATGACACTCCGCCTCGGTGCCCGGTCTGGGCGCCTCGTTCGGCCGCGGCGCGGCCACCAATTATCAGCAAGACCTGGCCCATAGCGATTGCATCCTGTTCATGGGCTCGAACATGGCCGAGGCCCATCCGGTCGGGTTCCGATGGCCCATGAAGGCCAAGGAGCAGGGCGCCACGCTGATCCACGTCGACCCGCGGTTCTCGCGCACCTCGGCGCTCTGCGACGTCTTCGTGGGCATCCGCGCCGGCAGCGATATCGCGTTCCTGGGCGGGATCATCAACTACATCCTCGCCAACGACCGATGGTTCAAGGACTACGTCCTGGCGTATACGAACGCCTCGCTGATCATCCAGGAGGGCTATCAAGATACCGAGGACCTCGCGGGCCTCTTCAGCGGCTATGACGAGCAGGCGCACGCCTACGACGCCGAGGAGGGGCACTGGGGCTACCAGGGCGCGCCGAGCGAGCATGAAGGTGGGAAGGACAGTCCCGGCGACGGCAGTGCCCGGGGCGAGCATGGCGTCCACGGCTATGGCCTGATGGGCGGGGCGACCTCCCATTCGGCACCCCGGTCCACCATGACCGACGCGCCGGCCGGCGAGCCGCCGCGCGATCCGACCTTGCAGCATCCGCGTTGCGTGATGCAGATCCTAAGGCGGCATTACGCCCGGTATACTCCCGAGGCCGTCGCGCAGGTGTGCGGCTGCACGCCGGAGGAGTTTCTCCGCGTCGCCGGGCTGCTCTGCGACAACTCCGGCCGCGATCGCACCACGGCGATCGTGTACGCGGTCGGCTGGACGCAACACACCACCGGCGTCCAGATCATCCGCACGTCGGGGATCGTCCAGCTCCTGCTCGGCAACATGGGCCGGCCGGGCGGCGGGATCATGGCCATGCGCGGGCATTCCAGCATCCAAGGCTCGACCGACGTGTCGACCCTCTACGACCTCCTGCCCGGCTATCTGCCCCAGCCGGCCGCCGACGAGGCGCACGAGACCCTCGACGGGTACGTCGAGCACGAAGGGTTGCCGACCGGATACTGGGCCAACTTTCGCTCGTTCATCGTCAGCCTGCTCAAGGCGTGGTACGGCGAGCAAGCGACCGCGGCCAACGACTATCACTACGACTGGCTGACGCGGATCGACGGCGATTACTCGCAACTACCGACCTTCGACCGGATGTCTCGCGGCGAGATGGAGGGATATTTCCTCTTCGGCCAGAATCCGGCCGGCGGCGCGCCCAACGCCGGATTGCATCGCGCCGGCCTGCGCAACCTCGACTGGCTGGTCGTGCTCGACTGGTTCGAGACCGAGAGCGCGGTCTTCTGGAAGTGCGACCCGACCGGTCCGCCTTCCTCCGCGATCAAGACCGAGGTCTTCTTGATCCCCGCGGCCGGCAGTCCCGAGAAGGAAGGTACCCTGGCCAACACCCAGCGGCTGCTCCAGTGGCATGGCAAGGCGATGGATCCGGTCGGCGACTGCCGGTCTGATGCCTGGTTCGTCTACGAGCTGGGCAAGCGGCTGAAGCGGCTTTATGAGGGCTCGACCGACCCGAAGGATCAGCCGCTGCTGGCACTGACTTGGGATTATGACTTCGACGAGCATCCGCGCCTCCCCGACGGGACGGTCAGCCGGATCGAGGGGGAGCCGGACATCGAGAAGATCCTGATGGAGATCAACGGGTACCGGCTCGATGAGACCGACCCGGGCACCGGTTGACCCCGCCTGCTGCATGGATTCTCCGAATTGAGGGACGACGGGACGACGTCGAGCGGTTGCTGGATCTATTCGGGCGTCTTCCCCGAGCCGGGCCGCAACCGGGCGCGCGAGCGGAGGCGGACCGAGAACCCGTTGCAGCCGGAGTGGGGCTTCGCCTGGCCGCAGAATCGCCGGGTCCTCTATAACCGGGCCTCCGCAGACCCCGAGGGCCGGCCTTGGTCGGACCGGAAGAAGCTCATCTGGTGGGATGCGGAGCAACGGCGATGGGTCGGGGACGACCAGCCCGACTTCGAGCCGGACAAGCCGCCCGATTATCGTCCCGCGGCCGATGCGAAGGGGATGGATGCCATCGCGGGCGACGAGCCCTTCATCATGAAGCCCGACGGCCTCGGCTGGCTCTTTGCCCCCGGCGCCGTCAAGGACGGCCCGTTGCCGGTCCATTACGAGCCGGTCGAGTCGCCGGTCGGCAACCTCCTCTATCCGAAACATGTGTGCAATCCGACGATACGCACCTTCGACGGCCCGCTCAACCGGCTGGCGCACACGCCGACGGCCGAGTTCCCGGTCGTGGCCTGCACGTTCCGGCTGACCGAGCACTACCTGAGTGGCCCGATGAGCCGGTTCAACTCGTGGCTGAATGAGCTCCAGCCGGCGATGTTCGTCGAGCTGAGCCCCGAGCTGGCCGACGAGCAGGGGATCGAGCACGGCGGTTGGCTGACGGTCGAGTCGGCCCGCACCCGGATCGAGGCCCGCGCCATGGTGACCCGGAGGATCCGGACCCTGGCCGTCGATGGCCGGGTCGTCCACCAGGTCGGCCTCCCGTTCCACTGGAGCTTTGCCGGGGAGTGCGTCGGCGGGAACGCGAATGACTTGACCTCGCTGGTGGCCGATGCGAACGTCAGCATGCACGAGGCCAAGGTGTTCACCTGCCGGGTCCAGGCCGGCCGGCTCGACGGCCCGGCCCCGAGCCCCACGAAGCCGCCGGGCGAATGGCCGGCCAGGGGGGCCATCCCCGGCACGCCGGCTTCCGCCCAGCCCGAGGGGGCTTTCAGCCATGACCGTTAGGGAACTCGAACTTTCTGAGCTATCCCAGTCGGCCGACCCGCCTCGGGGCCGGCTGTCGGGACTGCTCGATCGCGTCCTCGGCCCGTTCGAGCGGTTCGAGCCCCCGCCGCCCCGGACGGCCACCGGGTTCTACACCGATACCACGGTCTGCATCGGCTGCAAGGCCTGCGAGGTCGCCTGCAAGCAGTGGAACCAGCTCGAAGCCGATGGATTCCATTGGTCGGGCAATAGTTACGATAATACGGAGACGCTCTCGGCCTCGTCGTGGCGGCACGTCAAGTTCATCGAGCAGTTCCCCCCGGGCGGACTCCCCCTCCAGCCGGAGCCCGGCCATGACCCGACGTCCGATCGGGAGATCACGCTCGAGTCGATGCTCGGCGGGGCCGACACCGGGCGATGGCTGATGATGAGCGACGTCTGCAAGCATTGCGTCGCCGCGCCTTGCCAGCATTCCTGCCCCACGGGCGCGATCATTTATAATGAGTTCGCCAATGTGTATATCCAGCCCGACATCTGCAACGGCTGCGCGTATTGCATCGCGGCCTGTCCGTTCGGCGTCATCACCCGGAGCGACCGCGACGGCCATTCGCACAAGTGTACGCTCTGCTACGACCGCCAGCGCGACGGGCTGGTCCCGGCCTGCGCCAAGGCGTGCCCGACGCGGTCGATCCAGTTCGGCCCGATCGAGGAGCTGCGCGATCGGGCGCGGAGCGCGTCGAGGACCTGCATGCCCGCGGCGAGTCGAGGGCCTATCTCTACGGCGATCGGCCGGGCGAGACGTATTCCGAGCTGAACTCGTTCTATTTGCTGGTTGACCGGCCCTCGATATATGGTCTGCCCGAGCGGCCCTTCAATCCGTGGCTGCACATGAAGGGGGATTACGTCCGGGCCGTGGGAAGCGCCTTGCTGGCGATCGCCGCGATGCTCGCCGTGTTCCTCATGGGTCGTTGAAATGCAGATTGGTTCCCAAAACAAGGCGAAGAATCCCGGTTACGCGACCGATCGGGTGACCAAGGCTCCCAACTGGCACGGGCTGGTCATCTGGGACCTGGTCTTCAATAATCTGACGACCGGGCTCTTCCTGGTCGCGGCCATCGGCGAGCTGTCCAGGCCCTCGGCCTTCGCCGCGACGGCCCGCGCGGCCTATCCGATCGCCCTGGCGTTCCTGCTGATCGACCTGGCATGCCTGGTCCTCGACCTGGGCGACCCGCTCCGGTTCCATCACATGCTGCGCGTGTTCAAGCCGAGCTCGCCGATGTCGCTCGGGACCTGGTGCTTGACCATCTACTCCCTGCCCTTGACGATCGTCGTGGCGATCGACTGGCTTCCCTTCCTCGGGGGCGTTCCCGGATGGATTCGCTGGCTCTGCCTGATCGGTGGCCTCTTGCCTGCGCTCGGGTCGGCGGTCTACAAGGGGGTCCTGTTCAGCACGAGCTCGCAGCCGGCCTGGCACGATGCCCGATGGCTGGGCGGCTACCTCGCCAATTCGGCGGTCATGCTCGGCGGCGCGGGGATGCTCCTGGTGGCGACGATCATGGGGCAGGGGCATGCGTCGTCCTTGATGCGTCCGGTCGTCGGCATCCTGCTGGCGCTCAACCTGGTGCCCTTGGGGCTGCTCACGATGGAGCTCCGGCGGGGGATATCCGACGATGCTCGGCGAAATCTGACGATCGCGATCGCGGTCGCGGTCGGCGTGGGGACGGTGATTCCCGAGGTCTTGCTGCTCGCGGGGGACGGGGTGTTGCCGGTCCTGGGCGCGATGGCGGTCATGCTGATCGGGAGCTTTCTCATTCGCTCGGCGATCGTCAAGCTGGCTCATCATGGTGAATGACAGATAAACCTGGAACAATGGAGACTTTTCGCGAATGCCATCCGACCACGCACGTCAGTGCGATCCGCGCCGAAGATCGGGCTCACGCCCGAGGCTGGAGGACCTTCGTCCCGTCCGAACCACGGTCTCACGACCGTGGTCACGTTGCGGTGATCACGAGGAGTGTCGAAGAAAGGCATGATCATTTTGGGATTTCTCGATCGCGAACGCATCGTCGCCCGTGCGGGCTTCAATCGGTGGCTGATCCCTCCCGCCGCGCTGGCGGTCCACCTCTGCATCGGGGAGGTCTATGGATTCAGCGTCTTCAACGAGCCGCTGACGCGAGCCCTCGGGATCGATCATTCGATCGGAGGCAAGGACTGGACGATCCCCGAGGTCGGCTGGATCTACTCGATCGCGCTGATCATGCTCGGGCTCTCGGCGGCGCTATTCGGCCGGTGGGTCGAGCGGGTCGGGCCCCGGAAGACGATCGTCGCGAGCGCCTGCTGCTTCTGCGGCGGGCTGATTCTGGCCAGCCTGGGCGTCTCGATCCACGACATCCGGGTCGTCTACCTGGGCTACGGCGTGCTGGGCGGGATCGGGCTGGGCCTGGGCTACATCGCGCCGGTCTCGACGCTGGTCAAGTGGTTCCCCGACCGGCCGGGCATGGCCACCGGCCTGGCCATCATGGGCTTCGGCGGGGGAGCACTCATCGGCGCCCCGCTCGGCGTCGAGCTGATGGGCCGGTTCAAGTCCTCCACGTCGGTGGGGGTGAAGGAGGCGTTCCTGGTCATGGCCTGTGCCTATTTCGTCTACATGATCCTCGGCGCGTTCCTCGTCCGGGTCCCGGGACCGGGATGGCGGCCGGAGGGTTATGCCCCGCCGGTCCGGCCGAAGAAGCTGGTCACGGACGCGAATGTGAGTATGGATCTCGCCTGGAAGACGCCGCAGTTCTGGCTGCTCTGGATGCTGCTCTGCCTGAATGTCACCGCCGGGATCGGCATCCTCGGCCAGGCGTCGTTGATGTGCCGGGACATGTTCGGGACCTCGGCGGCGGTCGGCGGCGGATTCGCCGGCCTGCTCAGCCTGTTCAACATGGGCGGACGCTTCTTCTGGTCCTCGCTCTCCGACCTGACCGGCCGGAAGGTCATCTATGCGGTCTACTTCCTGCTCGGGTCGGCCTTGTACCTGCTCGTACCCCTCACCCAGAAATGGCATAGTGTCACGTCATTCGTGCTGGTCACCGCGGTGATCATCTCCATGTACGGCGGGGGCTTCGCGACGGTCCCGGCCTACCTGCGCGACCTCTTCGGCAACATGCACCTGGGGGCCATCCACGGCCGGCTGATCACGGCGTGGTCGATGGCGGCCGTCCTGGGACCGCAACTGGTCAACTACATCTCGACCTATCAGATCAAGCACGGCGTGCCGCGATCCGAGGCGTATAATTCGACCATGTACCTGATGGCCGGCCTGCTGCTGGCCGGCCTGGTCTGCAACCTGCTGGTCGGGCCGGTTCAACTCGAGGCACCATCATCCGTCCTGAGTCTTCGCCGACCCCTCAAGCTCGATCTGACCTCGAAGCGAGTGCCAAATATGAAGAGCCCCGAGAGCAAGACATCGACCCTGCTGGTCGCCCTGGCCTGGATGGTGGTGACGATCCCCATGGGATGGGGCGTTTACCAGAGCGTGGTCAAGTCGAGGCCACTGTTCGGGGCGTCCACACAACACACACCCGCACCGCCTCACGCGGTCGGGAAATAATGCCGCTCGCGTCGCCTCGTCGAGCAGATTCTGGCGATCATCCCCGATCGGCTTCACGACCCGAGATGATCGAGGAAGACATCAAATGCGTGGCGGTCGGCATCAAGGGTCACGCCATGGGGGCCATCGTAATTGTAAACGACGCCATGCTGGAAGTCCTTGTAGAAGCTCGCCGTGCTGACCGAACTCACCACGTTCCGGTCGCGTAATCCGAATGCATTGACGAAATAGGAATCCGAGGTGCTCGGTCCACTGAGCAGCTTGACGAGCCCTTTCGTGAGGTGGACGTGACTGACGACGTATCGGTAATAGCGATCGCCCTTGTGGTACGCGAGCCAGGCATCCAGGTCCGGAGGACCGTAGTAATTCATGACGGTGGTCACATCCAGCCCGGGTTGTCCGGCCAATCGCATCGCCAGCGCCCCGCCCGCGCTGTAACCCAGCAGGCCGATCGGCTGACCATGACTCAATTTTCGAATCCGAGCCGCGAGGTCGTAGAAAGCCCTGGGGCTATCCATCGCCGGGGTGGTCATCTGGATCGACTGATCGCGGTGCGCTCGGAGTTGATCCGCGGCGACCTGGGTGCGATAGGCGGGCGTCGCCTCCGCCAGGGCGTTGCCATCGAAGATGAACACCAGGGTCGGGTAGATCCGTGATTCACATTGTTCCAGCACCGGTCTGAATCGCGTCATGGTGCCTCGTAGGGTTTGGTTCGAATCCGTCGGTGTCGTCGAGAACGCCGCCAGATCGATCCCATAGACCTGCGTCCAAAAATGGGATATCTGCGAAGAATCCATAATATAAGGTGCCTCTGCCATCAGTCAGCCCCCAGGTCGGAAATTCTTCCAGAATCGGATTGGTACTCGTCGGGCGGTGGAATACTCGCCGGCGACGGTGCGGGTACGGCGTGTCCTTTGGGTCGCGCTTGCCGTGGTCTCGATGAGCCTGGGCGTCGGAGCCAATGGACAGGATTCGGATGAGTTGAGCGTTCGCGTGAAGGTGTCGGGCGGCGCACACTTCGTCGGCGAGGGGTTCGAGCTGCAATTGGAGGTGGTCGGTGCGGGGCGGCGGCCCCAAGTTGATCGGCCATCGATCAAAGATGCCGACGTCTGGCTGATCGACAACGACCTCGAACCGATCAGTGCCAGCGGCATCGGCGGCATGGTCGCGGAAACGAACCTGTTCGTATACCGGTTTCGCGTCGTGGCACGGCGGCCGGGGACGCTGGAGATCCCGGCGATCCGGGCGCGGTTAGGAGATCGCTCGGGACGGGGCCGGCCGGTCCGGGTGTCGATCCGGCCGGTGCCGGCGGAGGGCCGGCCGGCCGAGTTCCTGGGAGGTGTCGGGCGATTTGCCCTCAAGGCCGAGGCGGTGCCCGGGGTCGTCCGGGTTGGCCAGGAGCTTGAGTTCCGCATCACGGTGACGGGGAGGGGGGCGTGGGGGATGGTCGATCGACCCGAATTGAAGCGATTCGACCGCCTCCCGATCGGCGTGCGGATCCAGCCCAAGGGCGCCGACCTGGTCGTCGAGCCGCCGTCACGGACGTTCGTCTACCGGCTCCGGCCCACCCGGCCGGGGGACGCCGTGCTGCCGCCGGTCTCGATCGCGGGATTCGATCCGTCAACCTCGAGATACGTCACCCAGGCCACGCCGGGCGTGCCAGTCCGCGTCGTGGCGGTCGCCGTCTTCGACCCCTCGACGATCGATGGCGGGCGCTCGTCAGGTGGACCGGTGGCCTCGACGAGGCTGGTCGGGATGGTCGCGATCGCGTCGACGATCCTGCTGCTGGCGGCGGTCGCCGCGATCCTGCGGGTGCGTCGACGGACCCAGGACCGCCGGCTCCTCGGCCCATCGGCTGCGCGTCGGTACGCCGGACGGCTGGCGCATGGACTGGGATCGGCCTCGGCGGCGGGCGTCGGCGATCGGAGTCCGAATGGAGAAGAGCTGGGTGTGGAGATCCGCGAGGCCCTGATCCGCTACTTGCAGATCGGCATCGGACGTCCCGCCGGTGCGCTGACGCCCGAGGAAACGCGGCAGGGCGTGTCGGAATGTACGGGCTCCGAGGAGCTCGGTCGTCGGGCCGCCGGGATCGCGGCCCGATGCGATGGAGTGCTCTATCGCGATGCCCCGCCGCCTGCGGATGACGATCCGGGCCGGTTACGCGACGACGCCCGAGGATTGTTCGCGGAGTTGGGGCGGGTCAGGACTTTGCGACGCCCGCGGTGAGGTCACCGGACCTGTAGGGTGGGTGAAACCCACCGGAGAGAAGCTGATTCTCGGTGGGTTTCACCCACCCTACAAAGTCCCCGGGTTCGGCGCGGGTCTCCGACCCCGCCGTGAGCCCGACCGAAGGTCTGCCGATACGAGTGTGGCCGAACGAGCTCGCACTCGACGCCTGGCGGGAGATCGCGAGACCTCCGGTCAGGCACTCGGGCGGGGTCCGAGATCCGCGCCCAACGTCGGTGAGGAGCTGATGCTCGGTGGGTTTCACCCACCCTACAAAGTCCCCGGATACGTCCTCAGCGCATCGCCAGGGCCGGTGCCCGCGTGGCGGCTGTGTTGAAGAGCTCGCGTGCCGTCGGCTGCGACCGGGGCCGGCCCGTTTCGAAGCCATCGACCTGCAAAGGCGGGATCATCTTGTTGGTCAGGTTCTCGATCGCCGTGAGCGGCTCCCCCTGGTCGGGACAGACGAACAGGTAGGCGACGCCGTCCTTGCCCATGCGGCCGGTCCGGCCGATGCGGTGGACGTAATTCTCGGCATCGTCGGGGATGTCGTAGTTGATCACGTGGCTGAGCCCCTCGACGTCGATGCCGCGGCCGACGACGTCGGTGGCGATCAGCAGGCTGATCTGGCCGCTGCGGAACCCGCGCATGACGCGGTCGCGGGTATTTTGCGGAAGGTCGCCGTGGATGGCCGCGACGCCGGAGATCGAACGGCGGAGCCGCTCGGCGAGCCGGTCCGCCCCGCGCTTGGTGCGGGTGAAGACGATGCACTGCCGCGGCTTGTCGCGCCTGAGGAGCTGCACCAGCAGCTCGAACTTCCGATCCGCATTCACCGAGACGTAGTATTGCTTGATGGTCTCGACCGAGGGCTCGTCGCGCGAGAGGTTGATCTCGAGCGGATCGTACATGTAGCGCTGGGCCAGCTTGAGCACGTCGGCATTGATGGTCGCCGATAGGAGCAAGGTCTGGCGAGGGGTGGGGAGCTGGCGGAGGATCCGTTCGATGTCGGGCCGGAAGCCGATGTCGAGCATCCGGTCGGCCTCGTCGAGGACGACATGGACGATATCGCCCAGATGGATGGTCCGCCGCTGGAAGTGATCGAGGACGCGGCCGGGCGTGCCGACGACCAGGTTGACGCCCTGGTGGAGGGCCCGGATCTGCCGGTCGATCGGCTCGCCGCCGAAGGTGCCGCAGATGTTGATCGGTTGACCCACGGCCAGCTTCTGGAGCTCGCCGACGATCTGCTGGGTCAGCTCGCGTGTCGGGGCCAGGATGATGGCCTGTGGCCCCCGCCCTCGGGGTTCGAGCATCTCGAGGAGCGGGATGCCGAATGCGGCGGTCTTGCCCGTACCCGTCCTGGCCTGGCCGATGACATCGAGGCCATCGAGCGCTTTCGGAATGAGGGCCGCTTGGATGGGGGTAGGGGTCAGGTAGCGCGCCTGCTTGAGAGCCCGAAGTGTGGCCGGGCTCAGGTCCATGGTCTGGAACCCCGTCGCGGGTTCCTCTTCAACTCGACGAATCAATCAATCCTCCAAGGATTTGTCTGAGAATCTGGCTGACAGTGGGAATGAGCCTGGGTCAGGCCGCAAGCTCGATGGAGTGGGGGCCGGATGTTCATCCCGCCCTCCCCGATGGAGCCAATCGGGCTCCGCGGAGAACCGCAATGTGAGCGATTCGATCCGTCTGACCGGGATCATCGAGGGGCCGGGGCTCCAGGTAGCACCTGTATCGAGCCAGTCTAGTCGCGACGGCCCATCCTGACTTGGCAGCAACGTAGAGACTCGATCAATGATATCCGTTGAACTCTAGGACGTCAAAGCGAATACAACCGGTTCTCGGGGTCGATTCCGTTTTCGGCCCGCATTTCGGGGCGAAATCTTGTCAAGGGGATGCGGCGATGATCGGCGCAGGGCCCGGGAAAAAGCCCCAGACCCTTGTCGGGGGCGGGCCCGCGCGCTATTGTCTCGATGGAGGAGTCGTCCGTCGGAGGCGGCTCGTCGGCCGATGCGGCGGCATCCCCGCTCGAGCGGGCACCCCGCGACCCGGCCTGGAGCCGATCCGGCGCGAAGACTTCCGCGAGTGGACCCGTTCCCTGGACCCGACGGAATGAGGAGCCGAGCCCGTGGCCGATCAACCAGCCGCCGCAGACCTGCAAGCCAAGTACAGGCAGTTTCTCGACTTGCTCCCGCTGACCATCTCGCTGGCGGGGCTGCCCCACAGCGAGGGCCGGCTCTTCGGCGAGGAGCAGATCGAGGCGAGAGGGATCACGATCAAGGCGGCCTATCGCGTCGCCCGTACGGTCGCGAAAGAATGCCTGGGGTGATCGTACGACCGGTGCCGGTCGCCGGCCATGACGGTCGGGGATTCTCGCGATCGGCGCTGTACGAGGGCCGGGGAGAAACCGATAAGACAATCGCGAGGCGAGCCGGCCGAAGCCGGTGGTCCGGGTCGTGCGTTGGCTCGCTCGCCGGTCGATCCCGGCACCACCCCTAGAGAAAGGCCCACTGCGCGATGACGCTGATGCAGCAATCCAGCCCGCGGCCGCGCCGACTCCGAGCCGCCTTGATCGGTTTCGGATTCGACAACGCCGACGACCAGAACCGCCTGACGCGCGGAGACCAGAGCCTGATCTTCGGCGGATCCGCCGAGACCCACGCCGAGATGCAGGAGACCGCCTCGCGGATGGAGCAACATCTCGATGAGGAAGGGCGGCTACTGGGCGACCTCGATCCGGCCGAGCTCATGGAGCTGGCGACGATCATCGGCTCGCCCGAACTCCGCGAGATCGCCCTGCGGCTCCAGGCCGGCCTGGAGCAACAAGGACGCGCCTTCGAGGACATGACCGCCGAGGAGCTGACTGCGCTGTCGGCCACCGGCGCGATCGAGCCGTCGCTGTGATCCTGGTGGCCTCGTAGCCGCACGATTGCGATTTCCGCGCCGACGGTCGCGGCGGCATCCCCTTCAACGCAGGGGATGTCGCCCGGCGAGTCGGCGTCTTTCATTGAGTCGGATCAGCGCACGAGGCTCGTCTTTCAACAGCTTGATCAACTGCGATGGCGAACAGCCGAGCGACTCCGCCGCGCCCTTCGGGTCGTCGTCGTGGGCACTCAGGGCGTCGAGCGCCTCGGCCAGGAGCGCCGGGAAGTCGTCGTGGTCGGGATTGACGACGATCCGCCCGCCTCGACACCGCGATTGCCAGAGACCGCTGGGGCGGAATCCCCCGTCCGGAATCGGACGCCGGATGGTCAGTGCCAGCTCGATCCGGAGCCGGGTCAGGGCCGCGCGACGATTCTCGCCTTGCGTCCGACGTTCCGACGCCTCGGCGGTGATCCCCGTCGGGCGATGGGTCAGGATGACCGCCGTCTCGACCTTGTTACGGTTCTGGCCGCCGGGTCCCGATCGCCTCGTGGCGCGGAACTCGCACTCGCCTGCGAGCACGTCGAGATCGAGCGCGGCGGGGTGAAGGAACATCTCTTTTCAATTCCGATCTTGATCCAGGTTTCCCTGGGATCTGTTGGCCCGTTCAGGCTGGCATCCCTCCCGCGCCTCACTTCAGGTAGACGGAATCCGGGCCTCTGACCAGGATCCAGGACTCGGGCTCGGTGCCGAAGACCTTCGAAATGCACCGGATTATATAATCCCGGTAAAGCACGACTCCTTCCGGGACCTCGAAATTGATCCCCGGATTCCCGCTCTCCCAGGCGCCGAATTCATGGCGAGCTTCGGCGATATCCTTCTTGGAAAAGGTAAAGACCTGCCAATGCTGGTCCGGGATACGATAGCTCCCCTCCACGATGCCGAACGCCTCGATCGGCTCCCAGGACTCTCCCATCGGATAACGTTGCAGGTACTTTCCCTCGACGATGGTCATGTCATCCAGCAGGACTGTGTCGAAGCTGATCTCGAATCGCTTGCCAAGATGAGCTTCTTCCGAGTCGATTTGACCGGACCCTTGAAGTTGGGACTCGACGAATGTGCAGCAGCAATCACGGTCCGGCACGGAGACCTCATAGTACCATTCCCACCAACTCCGATCCGGCCCCTTGAAATCTGGTCCCGCCTGATAATGATGGCAACAATCTCGCCAGAGAATCGTGCCGCGATAGACTGCACCGTTAATGCCAGTCACCAGGATCTTCTCAAATCGCTCGAACTTCGCGGGCGGCTGGATCTCATTTTCCATTGGTTGTGGATTCCGAGCTGGGGAGCGAGATCCTCCAAGGTCCCGGATCGAGAGTCATTTTACCGTACTCCCGGGGTTCGGGAGAGACTGGTCTCTTTCGTCGTCCGGGGACTCGGCGGGCAGGCGTTTGAGATAGGGGCCGACGAGCTCCTCGGGGGTCGGCGGATCCTTCCCGTGGTCGCGTCGGTAGAGCTCGGTGCCCAGGAGGATCAGGGGGTTCCGGTGGTTCGCCCACTCGTCCATCCGGATGCTGCTCAGATTGAGCAAGCTGAGCATGATCCGCGCGTCGTGCGAGGAATTCACCCAACGGTCCAGGGACTCAGGCGACACGGCGCGTGCCCCGGCCGGGGCCTCGGGGCCGAACGCATAGTAGTCGGTTGCCGAGGGCAGGCTCAGGTCGGGCCTGGGGCGGGCCTCGGGAGGCAGGTCGTAGTACGCCAGCCAGTTGGCGATGACCAGCCGGATCACGCGCCGGCTCCGCTCCGGTTCGCGTCGCCAGACGCGCCACGCATCGAGGACCGAGTAGATCTGTTCCTGGTTCGTCCAGGCCATGAGCGTGAAGAATAGCGGTCGGGTGAACGGATGGTTTGGCATGGCCATGAACCACGACGGAGGCATCTGCCGGCCGGGCCCTTTCGGATCGTCGAGCATCCGCTCCATCTCCAGATATTCGAGCCTGAGGGTGTCGAGCTCGGAGGGCGAGAGCGACTCGCACGCGACCACATCGTCGAGGGCCTTTCGGAGCATCGCGGTGGTCGTCCTGGGGTCGGCGGCCCAGGTTTTCAATCGATCAAATAGCTCGATGTGCCACCTTTGAGCTACCATCCGCCGGATGGCCGGCGCGTGCATCCCGATGTGGTGGAGGCTGCGGAGCATCGCGCGGTAGCAGGTCCAGGCGCCGGCCATGTCGCCTTGCTCCTCCAGCCGCGAGCCTTCGAGCAGGGCCAGGAAGCGAAACGATTGGATTTGTAGGTGTGACGGGCCGCGGTCGGAGTCGAACGCGTCGGGCTTCTCGGCCCCCTGGAGGTAGAGGGCAAGCGCCGCTCGGTTCTCCTCGGACCACCGTCGCATCCCCGGACTGGACTTGGGCCAGCGCGCGAAGAAATCCACCTGGCTGGCCGTCCTCTTCTCGAACTTGGAGATCGGCTTCAGCGCCGCGTGCGCCTGTCGGTAAATCACGAAAGCATTCCGGTCGTCGGGGATGGTGTACGCCCGGAAGGCCTTGATGTCGAACGGCTCGCCGATATCGGGTAGGCCGAGCAACTGCGTCGCCCACCACACCGGCGGGATCACGATCATCACCAACAGGATGAGGATCGCCGACAGGATCCGACGCCGACTCCTCCCGACCCATAGGACTGGCGCGACGATCCGCCGGAATGTCGGGAAGTTGCGATTCAGGGTCGTCAGGGTCGTCATCCTCGATCCTCCGATGTCTGCCGCGAGTCGGCTTCCGGTCGATTCCGGGGAACTCATCTCACGGTCTTACCAGCCGGCGGGAGTATTTGCTCGCCCCGCTCGTCGGATCCGTCGGGCAGGCCCTCGATTTGGGGGACGGGCGGATCGGTGCCGTGCTCGCGTCGGTAGAGCTCGGCGTTCAGCAGGGCCAAGAGCAGCCGGTGTTGCGTTCGACTCCATTCTCCATATTGCTATCCAGCCCAGCCTGGGTAGCAGTTGCTGGGCGTCGATGGTCGTGCCGAGCCAGCGGTCCAGGGCCTCGGGCGACAAGGCGCGGGCCTTGGACGGAGCTTCGGGCCCGAATGGATAGATGTCGCCCCCGGAGACGTTCAGGCTGGGGCTCGGCCGCCGATCCCGGGGCAGTTCGAGATAGGCCAGCCAGTTGCTCGTCAACAGCCGTATGACCCGCCGGCTCCGCACCGTCTCGCGGCGACCGAATCTCCAGACATCCCAGATGACCTGCACCTGCTCGGGGCTCAGTTCAAAGGAGGGACCTCCGAGGTTGCGAAAGGTCGCGGTCGGCTGATGACCGGGGCTGCCCGGATTGTCGAACCATCTCTCGATATCCAGGTACTCGGCCTTGAGCGTGTACGATTCCGAGGGGACCATCGACTCGCATGCGATCGCGTCGTCGAGGGACTTGCGAAGCTCCGTCGCGCTCGTCCTCGGGTCGTGGGCCCATGCGGTCAAGGATCTGCGAAGCTGGTAGTGCCAATCCCGCGCGTGCAGTCGACTTTCGAGTGAACCGTGTAAGCCGACCTGGTGGATCAGACGCAGCACGGCGCGATACCAGCCCCAGGCCCCGGCCATGTCGCCTTGCTCCTCGAGGCGCGCCGCCTCGAGGTACACCAGTCGCTTCAAGCACTCGATCTTCCAGGAGAACTCCTTGTGGTCGTGCGGGAATGCCAGGGACGGGTCGAGAGCGTCGGGCCGGTCGGTCCCTTGTCGGAACAGGGCCAGCGCCTCGCGGTTATCCTCGGCCCATCGACGGACCTCCGGCGTGGTCGATTTCCAGCCGGCCGACCAGTTGGATTCGGTGAAGAATGATCCCTTGACGTACTGTCCCAGCGGTTTGAGCGACGCCGCGGCCTGCCGGTAGAGCACGAAGGCATTCCGGTCGTCGGGGATCGTCATCTCGCGAAATGCCCTGACATCGAAGGGCTCGCCGATTTCGGGCAAGCCCCAGAGCTGCAACTCCCAGATCAGCGGCGGGCCCGCGACCATCACCAGGAGCACCAGTCGCGCGCACCAGAGCCGTCGCCGGCTCTTGCCGATCCATCGGAACGGCGCCGCGATCGCTCGGACTGTCGGGAAGCTGCGATTCAAGGTTGCCAGGCGCGTCATCTTCGATCCTCAGTGTTGAGCTTGGCCGATCCCGCCGGAGTTCATTCCACCCGCTTACCCGCCCGAGGGACCGCCTGCTCACTCCCGTCGTTGACCGCGTCGGGGAGGCTCTTGAGGTAGCGGCCGATCAAAGCCTCCGGGCCGGGCGGATCGGTGCCGTGCTCGCGACGGTAGAGCTCCTCGGCCAGGAGGATCAGGAGCGCCCGATGATTAGCCCGTTCCGTCATGCGGAGCCCGGTCCAGCCCCAGCTCCCGAACAGGAAGTTCGCGTCGATGGTCGAATCGAGCCAGCCGGCCAGCGATCGGGGCGACAGCCTGCGCGCCTTGGCCGGCGCCTCGGGGCCGAGCGGATAGATCTCGAACGTTCAACCAGAGGGCGGGGACCGCCTTGGGCCGTTTCTCGGGGGGCAGTTCGTGATACGCCACCCAGTTGGCGATCGCCAGCCGCATCGCGCGCGGCTCCGTTCGGGCTCGCGGCGCCAGGTTCGCCACCGGTTATAGATCTCCTGGGTCCACTCGGGGGTCAATCCGATATCGTAGGCAGGGACCAGCACCCACCACGCGGAGGGCGGCGTGCGCGTCGGCCCATCCTCGAGGTCGAGCAACCGGTCCACATCGAGATACTCGGCCTTAAGCAGGTAGGACTCGGAGGGGGCGAGTGCCTCGCACGCGATCACGTCGTCGATGGCCTTTCGGAGCATCGCGGGGGTCGTTCGCGAGTCGAAGCTCCAGTCCTTCAGGCGGATCAATAGTTCACCGTGCCAGCGCTGGGCGGTGGTCCGTCGGAAGACCGTGCCGTGCATCCCGACGAGGTGGACCGTGCGCAGGATCGCGCGGTACCAATCCCAGGCACCCTCCATGTCGCCCTGTTCCTCGAGGCGCGAGCCCTCGAGCAGCGCCAGCGCTTCGAAGATGCCCAGATGACCACCCATGCCCCAGAGTTCGTCATGGTACCCGTTGAACCTGGGGATCGCGCCGAGGGCGTCCGGCCGCGCGCTGGCCTCGCGATAGACCGTCAGCGCCTCGCGGTTCTCCTCGAGCCAACGGCGGATCTCCGGCATCGCAACCGACCAGGAGACTTTTATGTTGCTCGGGAACTTGCTGCCTCGTGGCCAGGGCTTGAACAGGTTCGTCGCCCGGTGGTAGAGCACATAGGCGTTGCGGTCGTCCGGGATGGTGAACGCGCGAGACTCTTCGACGTCGAACGGGTCGCCGATGTCGGGCAGGCCCGTCAGTTGGAATTGCCACCAGAGGGGAGGGCCCACGATCATCGTCAGCAAGATCAAGCTGAAGACCTGGATCCTCCGCCGACTCCGCCCGATCCATCGCACCGGCCAACCTAGCAGGGGAAAGCTGCGGTGCAGGCCCGCAAGTCGCGTCATCTCCCGTCCTCCCGAATCATCCCCGGCGCTCGACCCTCATTCCACCCGAGGACTTCAGCGTAATCGTCGCACGCGGGCCGGTCAACGACGTTTGTCAAAGAAGCGGGCCGGCGATCCCTGCGGCGGGCTCCTCTCTTGCCCGCGCCAACACAGGGCGTTACCTTGGGACGCATCCCGCTGAGATGATGAAGGTTAGCGAGACCGATCGGCTCCGCGTCCGACGCCACCCAATCCATCGGCCGACGTTCCCGCCCGATCGCCGCGAGGTCGAACCGGAGATTGCCGCATGGCTCGGCCCCGCTGGAAACGCCTGACGATCGCGACCGTGAAGGCGTTGATCGCGGTCGTCGTGCTATGGGCGGTCGGGCGTCACGTGATGCGGACCTGGAACGACCTGGGCGCGCGTCGGGTCTCGCTCCGGTTCGAGCCGGCCTGGCTGGTGGGTTCGGGCGTGCTGTACCTGGCCGGGCTCTCGGCATACGGGCGGTTCTTCGAGCGGATCCTCCACGCCGGCCCGACGCCGGTCGGCCTGGTGCCAGCCTTGCGGGCGTACCTGGTCAGCCACCTGGGGAAGTATGTCCCGGGCAAGGCGATGGTCGTGGTCGTCCGCGCGGGGATGGTGGTCCCGTTCGGGGCGCGGGCCTCGACGGCGGCGATCGCGACCTTCTACGAGACGCTGATGATGATGGCCGCGGGCGGGTTGATCGCGGCGGTCGGTTTCGCGATGGGGGCGGGGTCGGATCGGATCGACCTCGAGCTGCCCGCCCTCGGGCGGCGGTCGCTGCCCGTGTATGGGCTGGCGGCGGTGTCGGGCCTGGGTCTGGGCCTGGCCTTCCTGACCCTGGTCCTGCCGCCGGTCTTCCGTCGCCTGGCCGGGCTGGTGAGCTCGCCCATCCCGGGCGTCGGCCCGGAGGCGTTGCCGCGACTCGACGGGCGATTGTTGATGGTGGGGCTCCTCTGGTTCGACGGCCGGGTGGCTGCTGCTGGGGCTGAGCCAGGTCGCGGTGGTCCGGGCGTTCGATCCCGAGGGTGCCCGTGCCCTGGCCGCGCCCGGGCCGGTGCTCGTGGTGGTTGCCAGCGTGGCGTTGGCGACGATCGCCGGATTCGTGGTGGCCGTCCTGCCCGGCGGCCTGGGCGTGCGCGAGGGGGTGCTGATGTCGGCCCTGACCCCCGCGCTGGGCTCCGAGCATGCGGTCGTCGCGGCCCTTATGCTCCGAATGGTCTGGGTCGTCGCCGAGCTGGCCGCCGCTGCCGTCCTTGTCCCGATCTACCGGCGGCCAGGTGATCCCGTGAAACCTTCGATGGAAACAGGCCCGAGCCCGTCATGATCAGCGTCGTCGTACCGGTCCACAATGAGGAGGATAGCCTGACCGCGCTCCACGCCGAGCTGGCGGCGGTGTTCGCCGACGAGGCCCGAGGCCCGGCCGAGTTCATCTTCGTGGACGACGGCAGTCGCGACGGCACCTGGCGGGTGATGCTCGAGCTGGCCAATCGCGACCCGAGGGTCGGCGCGATCCGATTCCGGCGGAACTTCGGCAAGGCGGCCGCCCTGATGGCCGGCTTCCAGGCCGCCCGCGGCGAGGTGATCTTCACGATGGACGGCGACCTCCAGGACGACCCGGCGGAGATCCCGCGCTTCCTGCTCGAGCTCGACCGGGGCTTCGATGTGATCAGCGGTTGGAAGAAGACGCGGCACGATCCCTGGCACAAGGTCTATCCCAGCCGGGTGTTCAACTGGATGGTCAGCCGCCTGACCGGCTGCCAGCTCCACGACCACAACTGCGGTTTCAAGCTCTACCGCAAGGCCGTGCTCGACGAGATCGGCATCTACGGCGAGTTGCACCGGTTCATCCCCGTGCTGGCTCACGCCCGCGGCTTCCGAGTCGGCGAGGTCGTGGTGAATCACCGGCGTCGACAGCATGGGACGTCGAAATACGGCGTCTCGCGGCTGGTCAAGGGGTTCCTCGACCTGCTCACCGTCCGCTTCCTGACCCGGTTCAGCCAGCGCCCGCTCCATGTCCTCGGCGGCTTCGGCCTGGCGCTGCTGGGGCTGGGCGGGCTGGGGATGCTCTACCTGGCGATCCTCTGGCTCGACCCGAAGAACCGCCCGATCGGCGATCGGCCGCTCCTGTTCTACTCGGGGGCGCTGGTGAGCATCGGCGTGCAGCTCCTGAGCCTGGGGATCCTCGCCGAGCTCGTCACGGCTTACAACATCCGCCCCGAGGATACCTACAGCATCGTCGAGAAGATCGGCAGCCGGGAGGTCGAGGCGCCGGCCGAGCCCTCCCAGACCATTCGCGAGGACCAGGCATGAAGGGTGAAGTCGAGCGGATGCCGTCGCGTTCGGACGCGCGACAATTCGTGGCGATGGTCGTGATCACGGTGGTAACCGCGTTCGCGACGGGCCATACACTCCGTCAGCCGGCGTTCATGACGGCCAACGACATCTCGCGATGGTGCACCGTCTGGAGCCTGCTCGAACGCGGCACCTATGTCATCGACGAGTGCCCCTGGCAAGTCGACACCCAGGACAAAGTCGAGCGAGACCACCATTTCTATTCGAGCAAGCCTGCACTGATCTCGACGATGATCGCGGGGATCCTCTACCCGGCGCGAAAGCTGAGCGGTGTGCCGCTCGACCGTGTCTTCCTCCAGGAGCACGCCGAGCGATGGACGCAGAAGCCGGATCCGGACCATCCGGGCAAGCTCAAGGGCGTGCTGGAAAAGCCGAAGGATCCGGCGAAATGGCCGGCCTATATCTTCTACTTCAAGCCGGCGCTCATCCTCCTGAACGTGATCCCTTTCGCCATCTTCCTGATCCTTTTCGCGCGCGTGCTCGACCGTTATGCGGCGAACGACTGGGCCTGGATCTTCTGCCTGATCGCCGCGGCCTTCGGTACGTATCTCCTGCCATACACCCAGACGTTGAACAATCACACGATCGGCGCCTTCAGCGCCTTGTTCTCGCTCTACCCGTTCCTGCGGATCTGGGACGATGGCGAGCCGGCCGGCTGGCGGTTCGCCGTGTCGGGATTCTTCGCGGGATTCACGGCGTCGAACCGAGTTGCCGGCCCTGGCGTTCCCGGCGGTCCTTGGGCCGCTCCTGCTCGTCCGCTACCCCAGGCAAACCCTCCTCTACTTCCTGCCGGGACTGATCGTCCCGCTCGCGGCGTTCGTGGGCGCCCAGTATGTGGAGTTCGGCAAGTTCTACCTCCCTTACGAGTCGTTCGGATCGAAGGAATACAGTTACGAAGGGAGCATCTGGGAGACGCCCCTGGAGCTGGATGCGCTCAACAAGTCTCCCGAGCCCTATGCTGTGTATCTTTTTCACATGACCTTCGGACATCACGGGGTCTTCTCGCTGACGCCGATCTTCCTCTTCTCGGCCTGGGGTGCGTTCCGGCTGATGCGCGGCGGGCGGTTCCTGACGGACATCCGATCGAAGCGCGGCGGCGAGCCGATGGCGGCGGTCGCCTGGATGACGACCGTGCTCACCATCGTGCTCCTCGCGTTTTATACCTGGAATCCCAAGGCGAGGAACTACGGCGGATCGGCCCAGGGGCTGCGCTGGCTGTTCTGGCTGATCCCGTTCTGGCTGCTCATGCTCCCGAAGGGCGTCGAAGGAGGGCAGGCCCGCGTCCTCGTCCGACGCCTCGCGCTGCTGGCGCTGGCGATCTCGGCGATCTCGGTCGGCTATGCGACGCGCAATCCCTGGAGCCATCCCTGGATCCTCGACGCGATCGAGCACCTGAACCTGTACCCGCTGACCCGTTGAGACGACATGGCCCTGCGCGGAAAAGAGGGCGTGTTGGCGGTGAGGTTACTTGGACACTTCTCGCGGAACACCACCAGCCGGCATGAGCTCGTAACCCGTGACCACGGTCGTGAGACCGTGGTTCGGACGGGGTACCTCCAACCTCGCACGTGAGTGCGATCTTAGGTACGGGCCTCCGGGACGTGGGAGTCGCCGACGGGCAAGATGCCGGTGCCATCTCCGGATCGGGCTGACGCCCGAGATGTACCGTTGAAAGTCAAGAGCCGTCGGCCGTGATGACGGCCAGCGATTCCGATCTCTCGGGGCGCACACTGAACGGTCCCGCGAATCCTTCCCGTGGCGAGATTGCAGGCAAGCACTCTCCGGAGGTCGTCCGCGTGCTGACTACTCTTACGACCGCAAGATCGCCGGTGGCTATTCATGCCCTCGATTTCGCCGAGCGACAGCGTTGCGGCCTGATGACCACGCCCTCCCCAAGATCACGGATCATTGCCATGGGGGCCTCTTGCCGATTCCGGCGAAGCCGCACGGTCGGTCCTACCTCGTCGTGGGTGACGCCCGAGTCGGCATCATACCGGTATCGCACGCGGTCAACGGGTCCCTCTTACGGGTTCCTCTTCTCTGCTCCGGGGAAGTCCGAAGGTCTCGGCCAGGTGAAGCGCCGCGTCGTACAGCGACAGGCGATGGATGGCCGCCCACAGATCCAATGCGTTGCCTCGGACCCCGCAATCCGCCCGGAAGCACCGGAACGCGCCCTTGCCCAGATGGACCGAGAAGGTCCGGTCCGGGGCCCCGGGGTGGCTATGCAGCGGACAGGGACCGCGGCGTTGCTGGCCATCGCCGCGCATCCGGTCCAAGATACCCAGATGTGTAAGCACCTTTTCGATAGTAATCTGTTGGCGCAAGAATGCGAAATCGACCCGGGGCGGCGCCGTGCCCGGTGCCGTCGTGGTCTTGACAGGATCCGCCGCCGGACCTACGCTCGGGGTGGCCGGGGTGACCACTTTCTCCGCGGGCATGTCCCGCTTGTGGCCCTCGGCCTCCTCGTTGATGGCCGGCGCCGACCCGGTGCCGTGATCGCCGGCGGTGAACATGTCCTCGGCGCCCTCCCAGGCGTGATGCTTCGCGTCGAAGGGACGATCGGACTTCCAGACGGCGAAGACCAGGTGGAGCAGCTTGCGCATGCAATGGCCCATCGCGACATCGCCCCGCTTGCCTTTGGCCCTCAGGCGGCGATAGAGCGGGGCGACGGCGGGGTTACAGCGAATCGCCGTCCGCGCCGCATTCCAGAGGTAGCTGCGCACCAGATCGTTGCCCTTGAACGACATGCGCATCGTGCCGGGGGGCAAGGGATGGCCCTTCTTGTCAACCCCCGATCGGTTCTCCTCGGGAAAGGCACGAAATAGCCGACGACCTGGTAGGGCGTCTGGAAGCGGTCGATGTCGACGATCTTGGCGACCAGGACCGCAGCCGTGGCCGCGCCGATGCCGGGGATGGTGACGACCTGGGCATGAGGCGAGGCGGGCAAGGCGGCGAAGGTGGTGGTCAACAACTTCCGCATGGCCTTCTCGGCGCCCTGGCAGTGCCGGACCTGGGCCACGAGATCGCCGACGAGGGCCTCGGCCACCGGCCCGCGCAGCGACGCGACCGATTGCCCGGCGGCCTGATACACGGCCTGGGCTTTCTCGTCGGCGAGATGGGGGATCTCCTCGAGGGAAGCGAGGTCAGCCGCGGCGATGCGCTCGGCGGTGGGATATCGGCCCAGCAAGTGCAAGGCCCATCCGACGGCGATGTCGTCGGTCAAGGTGGCGAGCTCGGGGAAGGTGCGGGCCAGGAGGTTGTGGAGTCGGTTGACGGCCTGGGTGGTCTGCTTGACCTGGGCCTGCAAGCGACCGGCGACCTCGCGCAACAGGTCCATCTCGGGCGAGGAGGCCGGCGTGGCGTCGGGCTGCTCGACGATGGCGAATCGGGCCATGGCCTGGCTCTCGGTGTCGTCGGTGGTGCGCTTGGGGAAGTGCGCCTTCTGGTAATCCTTGTTGCGCTTGGGCTCGCCGATGGAGAGAGTCATGGGGAGCTTGAGGCCGCGGAGGAAATGCTCGAGATTGGTGGCGTATTGTCCGGCGGCATCGATGCGCACGTGGAAGTGCGCATTTGGGTTTTGCTCATGCAATTGCATCAGCTTATCCTTGAGGGACTGATACCCGGCGTGGTTTTCGAGGACGGTGATCGGCCGGGCGGCCGGTTGGCGATCGGGCCCGAGGAAGGAGACACGATGACCGTATCGCGCGGTGTCGATGCCGACGCCGATGCGGTCGAGGGACAGGGTGATGGACATGGACGACCTCCGGAGACCAGGGACATCGTGTATGACGAGTGCCGAAGGGGGAGGCGTGAGTCTCCTCCGGGGATCTTGGGTAAGGTAATCCTTGTGATAAGCGGTCCAGGCCGCATGATGTACCTATGCCTTGAGCCCAAGCCGAAGGGACCAATCTCGGGCAAGAGGTCGAAGCCTCAGGTTGGTGAAAGATCTCCCCACGACACTGCCAGCAGTATGACAGCCCAACTGCCGACGATGAAACATACAAGGTTGGAGGACGTTCGTCCCGTCCGAACCACGGTCTCACGACCGTGGTCACGGGCTTCGATATCGCTTGAGCGGGTGGTGTTCGGCGAGAGATGTCTATAGTGTGATCTCCTTCGAATGGCACTCTGGAAATGGTCCGGGGTCGCCCTGTTTGAGGAATTGGCTCGTCGGGGCTATCTCTTCCAAAGTCTGCTGACCCTCGGCGGACGACGTCTCGGGCAAGCGTGGCCCTGGGAATCACCGCGGTCGGTTTCGGATGGTTGCACCAATTGGCCACTCCGTTCGCGACCCTCGCGCTGATCGTCTTCGGAGTGGAGTTCGGCGTCGCTTACCTCGTAACGCGGCGACCGTGGTTGCCGATCGGGATGCACTTCGCCTGGAATCTGATCGAGGGGACTGTGCTCGGTCTTCCCGTCTCCGGCATGAGCAGGCCATCGTTCATTTCGATCGAGCAGGTCGGCCCGGAATTCTGGACAGGAGGGTCATTCGGTCCGGAGGGAAGTCCCGTCGCGATTGGGCTCTCTCTGCTGGACATCGCCTTCCTGCTCTGGCTCGGTCATCTCGGCTTCTGGCGACCCGACCCATTCCCACGTGAGGTTGAGCAGGGCGGATCCACGAGCCCGTCACACCGGGATCGGGTCGGACGATCGCAGGAAGACTCAAGGAAGGTGTAAGCGGCGATCTATCGTTGGCGCGAGCAATCGGGCGCGGGTAAACGGGCCCAGCATCGACGGGGACGCCGTCCAACGTGAGCTTCAGGTTGAAGCCCTCCAGGTCGAGTTGCGGACGTGTATAGATTCAAGCATGTTTTGCGAACGGTCCGTAGGGTGCTCTGTGAGCACCGATCCCTCGAATTGGCTTGAATCGGTGCTCACAGAGCACCCTACGGGACAGTCCGAATGCGTTAGGGTGTGACCGGTTCCCAGCTTGTGGAATGACGTGCATCACCATGCGGATTTCCAAACTCGAGGTCGCTCCTCCCGACCATCAATTTCACGAAGATTTCACTGGTGTTGACCGAGGACCCCGACCAACATAGCACCTTCGCAGGCAGGACGAGTCGACCGCCGGGTTCGGCGGAACGGACATCGAATCTGCCCGGAAAGCCACGATGACGAGCCCGGAGGAGACGATCATGACCGCCGCCGTCCCCAAGAAGATCCTCGGAATGTTGGTACTCTCGGCCCTCGTCCTCGCCATGCCGGCACAGGCCGCCGATCTGGTCGCGCTCTCACCCCAGACCTGGGATCGATACATCCCGCAAGGCAAGGAGGTCGATGGCATCTATGGCGACTTCGCGATGACCAACGACCAGATCGTCGCCGTGATCGCCCATCCGAAGCGGGGACGGAACGCCAACATGACCGTCCGCGAGGTCGGCGGCTGCCTCATCGACCTGACGCGACGCGACCGGCAGAATGACCAGCTCTCGGCCTTCTATCCCGGCGCGTCCTCCTTCGACCTGAAATTCGCGGGGATCGAGGTCGAGGCCCCGACGACCTACGAGGCGGCCGAGCTGGACCGGGTGTTCGTCCGGGCGCGGTCGGTGACGCTGAAACTGGTCGCCTCGCCGCGAGAGAAACAACCCGACGTCGAGGTTTCCTACACGCTCGAGGACGGTTCGCCCTTCCTGGTGGTCACCACGACCTTCGCGAATCGCGGGAATGTCGCGGTCGACGCCGAGCTCTCGGACGCGATCCGGGCCGACCGCACTTTCGAACACAGCCCCGAGGAACTGTCCGGGCTCTTCTGGGCTTATGACAAGCACTTCGGTCAAGCCTACGGGGTCCTGGCCGAGGGGCACCAGGTCCTCGGGGCCTCGGCGCGGCAACTCCTGATTCGCTACCAGAATCGCGACGGCAAGGTCGCGGTCCCGCTGGCGCCGGGCCAGTCGTATCGCCTGACGCGACGGGTCATCCCCGGGGCCAATCTCTTCGACGTCCGACGAGTCGCCGACCAGGTCGCGGGCAAGCCCGATCCAGGGGTCCGCGTCGCCGTGAAGGACACGGCCGGCCGGCCCGTCGTCGGGGCCGACGTCGTGCGGACGCGGGACGCTCGGCCGTTCGCCTGGGGTCGAACCGACGAGGCGGGGCTGCTCATGCTGGGTGCGGTCGACACCCCCGGCGACCTCACCGTCTCGGCCCCCGGTCGAGGGTCGAAGTCGGTCTCGATCAAACCCGATTCTCCGGCGACGCTGTCTATCGAACTGCCCGAGGCCGGCCTGGTCGCGGCCCGGATCACCGATGCCCTCGAGAAACCGATCCCCTGCAAGGTCCAGTTCCTCGGCCGAGACGGCACGCCGAGCCCCGACTTCGGCCCGGATAGCGGCGAGGTCGCGATCGGCAACGTCTACTACAGCCATGACGGCCAGTTCCGTCGCGAGCTGGCCCCGGGATCGTACGAGGTCGTGATCAGCTACGGACCGGAATACGACGCCGTGTTCAAGACGATCAAGGTCGAGCGCGGCAAGGAGGCGACCCTGGAGGCGAAGCTGGTCCGCTCGGTCAAGACCGACGGCTGGATCAGTGCGGACTTCCACAGTCATGCCAGCCCGTCGGGCGACAATACCTCCAGCCAGCTCGGCCGGGTCCTGAACCTGCTCTGCGAGCACGTCGAGTTCGCACCCTGCACCGAGCACAACCGGTTCTCAACCTACGAGCCGCACCTGAAGCGGTTGGGGGTCGAGCGGCTGATGGGCACGTGCGTCGGCATGGAGATGACCGGCCGGCCGTTGCCGCTCAACCATCAGAATGCCTTCCCGCTCGTGATGCGTCCGCACACCCAGGACGGTGGCGGCCCGCCATCGGACGAGGACCCGGCGATCCAGATCGAACGGCTGGCGCTCTGGGACGGCGGGAGCGATAAGCTCGTCCAGGTCAATCACCCGGACATCGGCTGGATGTTCCGCGACCGCAATGGCGATGGCAAGCCCGACTCGGGCTTCGCCGGCATGTTCGGCCACATGGACGTCATCGAGGTCCACCCACCCCATCGGATCTTCAACGCGCCGAGGATCGGGGCCGCCGAGAAGGAGCCGGACGGCACGATCGTCCACTGGCTCCAGCTCCTCAACCAGGGCCGGCGGATCCCCGGCGTGGTCAACACCGACGCCCACTACAATTTCCACGGGTCGGGTTGGCTGCGGAACTACCTGAAGAGCCCGACGGACGACCCGTCCGCGATCCGGACGCTCGACGTGGTCCACGCCGCCGAGCGCGGGCACGTCGTCATGACGACCGGGCCATTCCTGGAGGTCGAGCTCCGGGCCGCCGGCGGGTTCGGCGTCGCTGCGATCCCGGGCGACGACCTTGCGGTCTCGGGCGGCCAGGGGACCCTGCATGTCCGGGTCCAGTGCCCGAACTGGTTCGATGTGGACCGCGTCCAGGTCTTCCTCAACGGCCGTCCCGCCGAGTCGCTCAACTTCACGCGGCAGTCGAATCCCGACCACTTCGCGTCCGCGACCGTGAAGTTCGATCGGGAGATCCCCCTCCACCTCGATCGCGATACCCACGTGATCGTCGCGGCCATCGGCGAGCATTCGAAGCTCGGCGCGGTCATGGGCCCCGAGCATGCCGACGATCGGCCCGTGGCCGTCTCCGACCCGATTTATGTGGACGTCGACGGCGGCGGCTTCAAGGCCAACGGCGACACGCTCGGTAAGCTGCCCGGCAAGGGCGGTCAGTGAGCGGTCGCCCGGTCCGCCGTCCATCGAAATCGTTGGCGAGCCCGCTTCAAGCCTCCTGAGGCGACCCACTCCGACGGAATCGGCGGCGGACCAGGCGGACCGCCGCCCATCCGGCCAGGACTTCCATCATGACGAGCGGCGTCGGCTCGGGCAGCGGCGTCGCGAGGGCGATCGATGCGACCAGGGGGGTTATACCGCCGTTGATCCCGCTCGGTGCCAGCGTTTGCGGCGTCAGGAAGGTGATCGAGCTGGCCGAGAAGGGGAGGAAACTCGGACCGGTGTACTGGAGCGACGTCGAGGTCACGGTCGCCTCGACATTCGACGAGGTCGAGCCGGTCACGGTGCCGTTCAGGACTCCCTGGATATTCAGGGATGCCTCATCGTAGAATCCATTGTTAGTTTGTTGAGGGTTATTGAATGTGACATCGACGTAGAAGGGCATGTTCGAGTAGGTCAGGCCGGCACCCGTGGGAAGCGCTTCGGCCTGGAAGTCCGCGACGGTGAAGCTGCCGGGGGTCAGGAGCGTCCCGTTCATGTACGAGATGTCGAAGTTGCCGATCGGCACGCCGGCACTGTTGCCGACGTCGCCACCCGACGAGTATTGGATCGCATCCGCGCCGCCCGTTTGCGCGAAGTTCAGGGCGAGGGAAAGTGTCAGCACGAAGATGAGCCGCCGAGTGGTTGACTGCCACATTCCGAATGTCCTTCCTTGAACATAGTCACGCTCTGAGGATGGTATCGTCTCATGCCGAGCGGATATGATGTTGCGATTCCGATTCTGGATCAAGCTCAATCGTCAAGAAATGTAGGCTGCCGGGGCGTTTCGACTTGATGGCTCGTGCATGAGGCATCTGGAATTGATCCTTCGTCTTCCCATCGGGTCCAGGGAAGGCCGTCCTGGCCTCCCGGACCACTCCCTCGGTAATCATCCGGGGGCTCACGGGATGATCGACTTCAGGTTGAACCGGACGCCCAGTTGGAAACCGAAGCCGGCCGGCAGGTTGCCAGCCATTCCCGCGAGGTCGCCCGTCCGGGTGACGCGATCGGTCGTCTCGATCAGCCCCAGGCTACCTTCCCGAGTGACATAGATGAACGCGGCATTCGCGTCCGGGATCGATCGCTTCGACTCATCGTCGTAGTGGATCAACAGGTCGCCGACATTGTGGCCTTCGGGCAGGGTGCCGGCGACGATCAGCCTGTCGAGGTTCCGCAGATCGCGGCGGCCGATCTCCCAGGCTTTCATGCCGAACGAACGCAGGACGAATGTCTGCGTCCCATCCGGCGTGCGATGCGTCACGCACATCAGGTCGACGCCGTTGTCGGCCGCCCAGTCGGCGAGTTGCTTCGAGTCGAATCGGGCCTCGTCCCTGGGGATGTGAGTCGGCCATCCGGGACGAGCACCCGTATCGAGGTCGTAGAAATATTCGGCATGATGACCTTCCTGGATGGCGGGGGAGAGGGTCGCTCCGCTCACGGTGTCCTCCAATCGGGAGCCCGGCCGCAGCGCGTTGACGCGGGGGGAACCGGTTCGTCTTCGACTTTCAGGTTGACCGCCCGATACGCGGCGTCATGGGTGAATTCCCGCCAGTGCGCCTCCCACCAGGTCTGCCAGCGACGCGCGTGTCGCGTGAAGAGTCGGCGCTGCTGCGATTGCCGTCGCGGATCGCTACTCAGACTGAGCCCAGATATCTCAGAGTCGTCGAAGTCCTGCCCTGTCAATTGATGGAGCGCGCCGAGGACCTCGCGCTCGGGCCTTCCGAGATCGAAGTACTGTCCGCCTGGTCGTCTGCCTCGGAGGTCGTGCTTCTGCATGAACTCCGCGAGTCCGCCATCGGCGACGATCAATCCGTAGTCGCTGCTAGCAGGCAGGAGCGTCTTCGGTATCGATCGGATCAGGGCAGGGACGGCTCGCGGGTCGCCGATGGCTCGCAGCGCGAAACCCAATCGTCGTAGCATCCGATTCTCGGTGGTCTGATCGAGCTCCGTGCAGAGCTGCGGCACCGCATCGGGCCCGACGGCGACGAGCTCGCGCATCAGCGTGCACCAGAGCTCCGTCTCGTCCACCGTGTGATTGAGCTTGCGGAATTCGAGGAGGATCCGAGCCGTGCGTTCGGACGGCCTGGTCGAGAGCGATTCGACGAGTTTCCCGGCCTGCTTCAGGCGCTCGCCGGGGGGAATCTTCGGCGTGACGAGCATGTCGTAGGCGGTCGTCTCTCCTTCCTTCACCACGATTGCCGGCTTCGTCGTCGTGTCCCATGCCATGCGATCGCCCTGGTAATTCACGAGGTAAGGAAAGTTCTCACCCGGGGCTGCCCGCATATTGTACCGGCCGTCGCGATCCACGCTCGCCACCCTCGAGGGGGAGATGACTTTTCCCAATGGCTGCGACGGGCCGATGAGGCCGATGACGATGGGGAGTCCTTGGTTGGTGACGGCGATCGGCTGGCCGGTGGAGGTGTTGACGACCCGACCGGCGATGAATCCGCCGTCGATCAACTGGAAGGTCGGCAGTTCGAGCGCCTGGCCGGCGAGGCACTCTCGATCGGTGATCGCGATACAGATGCGGTCCTTGGCCCTGACGGAAAAGTTGTAGCGATCCTCGGGCAAAGCCATCTCGAAGCGTCCGGCGGCGTCGGTGGACGCCGAGGTTTCCGAATACTCGCCGAGTCGTTCGGCCACCACCAGGGCGCCGGCAGCCGGTCTTCCGGTGATGCGATCCGACACCAGGCCCGTGACCTGACAGCCGACCGGCAGCGTCACGGTCACATTCCTGGGCAGCTCGGGAACTTTGAGCTCCGTCCGGGGAAAGCGCGGATGGGATACCGTGAACGTCAAGCCGGGCTGATCCGCGCGACCCGCGCGCATCCAATCGTAGAGCGGGATTCGATTGATCAGGAACCGACCGTCGGCGCCGGTCGTTGCCGACAGGATGCCCGGGACCGGCCTGCCGTCGATCGCCCACAGTGCCACCGCGGCGCCCGAGATCGGGCGTCCTTGTGGGTCGAGCACCTTGCCCGCGAGCGTCGTCTTTTCGCGAAGGAACCAGACTTGAAAGACGGGGGCGTTGCGGTCCGGCGCCGTCCAGATGCCGCCCACTCCGATCGGACGATTGTCCGCTTCGGCAAAGACCAGGTAGATCAACGGATCGATCGTATCGTCGGGCGCGGCGGGGTGAGGAGGGGGAACTCGAACCGACCTTCGCGATCGCTGACGGATTTCGCGATCTCGACGATCGGCGAGGTCCGTCCCTGTGCCTTGAACAGTCTCACGGTTGCCCCCGCAATCGCCGACCTGTCGACCTGATCGATGCAATTTCCGCGAAGCGTGACGGTCTTGACCTCGGGGTCCTCGGCTCTTTCGGGAGCGGGCTCCGTGAGCGCCGGAGAAGGATTGTTCGTGGCGGCCGGCATGGCGTCGGTCAGTCCCAAGAGGGCGAGCCCCAGCACGATGCCGATCGCAAAGGGCGCGCGGAGCGAAATGGTCGAGGGGGATCGTTCGATCCGCTCGACGCGCGTCTTCAGCCGGCGTGCCGAGGCGATCAGGCCGATCATCGCCGGGGCCATGCCCGCGGGGGCCAGACTCGCCGCAAGCTCGATGATCGTGGAGGCATACGCGGCTCGATCGGCCTCGCCCAGGGCCGCGATCGCCAGCTCGTCGCAGGCCGCTTCGCGCTCGGCCTGCATCTCACGGATCGACCACCAGGCCAGGGGATTGAACCAGTGGAGGGCCCGCGCCATCAGGAGCAGCCAGTTCGTCCACAGGTCGCCGCGAACGAGATGCGCCAGTTCGTGTGCCATCGCGTGACGGAGCCAGGTGTTCGAGGATTCCGTGACGATCGCTTCCGGCACGACGATCTTCGGCTTCCAGGTCCCCACGATGTAGGGACTGATCGACTCCGGCGTCACCAGCAAGTCGGGAGTTCGCCGGAGTCCAATCCGTTGACAGGCCGCTTCCAGCACCGTCAGAACGGCGACATCTGTCACGGGGCGGCAAGCCGACAGGCGTCGCCGCAGGACTCGCGCGGCGACGAGCAGTTGCAGTCCGAAGAAGAAGCAACCGCCAAGCCAGACCGACGGGAGCACGCCCGCGATCGGAGGGATGCGAGAGGGACGGGCTACGGATGGCATCGATTTCGGTTCGATCTCGGCGGGACTGCGCGACGCGATCGCGCGTGCCGGGGGAGGCGCCACCGTCTTGTCATTCGCCGAGGATGGCATCGCCGATCCGATCCGGCCGGCGGCCTGATGATCGACCCCGTGGACCGCCGATGGGTCCGGCGCATCTCTCGGGCCGCCTCGTGCCGGTCGATCCGCCGCGCATTCGGATCCCGGTCCCACCGGGCGAGATTGAACGCGCTCCAGGGACTGGCCGGGGTCGCCACCAGCAGGAGCCGGATGACGACGACGCTCCAGAGGAGGTAGCGGCACCGCGGCGACAGGCGATCTCCGAGTGTCCGCAACAGCAGCATGACGACGACCGCCAGTACCGCCGCCTGCCACGAAGCCCGCAACACCGCCGGTTCGATCGAATCAAGCATCGCAATCATTTTCGCTCCTCCCCGGGTTTCTTCTTTCGGGCGAGCAACTGTTGGAGCTGTTGGATCTGCTCATGATCGAGCGACGCCTCCGCGACGAAATGCGCCAGCAGCGCCCCGACGTCGCCGCCGAAGGCCTTCTCCAGGAATGAGCGGCTCTTCTGCCGGACACATTGCCGGCGGGAGATGGCCGCTCGGTAGATGTAACGCGGGCCGTCCACCTCGTACTCGAGCGCCCCTTTTTCGACGAGCCGCGCCAGGAGGGTCCGGATCGTGCTGTGGTTCCAGTCGTGCGTCGCGCGAAGCCGCTTGATCACGTCCGCCGCCGTGCAAGCGCCGGCCTCCCAGATCGGCTCCATCACGTCCCATTCCGAATCGGATATCGGCGTCGCCTTCGCCATCACAATGCCTCCAGTGACTACGTCTGTGGCTAAGTCTGACCACGGCTGTGGCTAACTGTCAAGAGAGTGGCGGCGAATCCGGAGGCGGTCGCCGTGGAATCGGGTCGACACGGACGCATCCGATCTGATAATGATGGATCAAGATTGGCCGATTGTCGGGGCGCTCAAACTGCGGGGGCAGGGGGATGAGGGATCAATACAGGTCGAGGCTCTGGCTCGGTGTCTGGCTCGTGTTCCTGGCCGGTTGTGGTCGGGCGCACGATGTGGTCGTCTATTCGTCGCAGGATCGCGAGTTCGCCGAGCCGGTCCTCCGGGCCTACGAGAAGAAGGCGGGCGTCACGGTGGACGCCAAGTTCGACGTGGAGAGCACCAAGACGGTCGGCCTGACGAACACGATCATCGCCGAGAAGGCACGCCCGCGTTGCGACCTGTTCTGGAACAACGAGATCCTCAACACGCTCCGCCTCAAGGAGAGGGGGCTCCTGGCCCCGTTCCAACCGTCGCACGCCCGCGACCTCCCCGATACCTTCAAGGCCAAGGACGGCACCTGGTACGGCTTCGCCGCCCGGGCGCGGATCCTGATCGTGAATACCCAGCTCGTCGCCGAGGCCGACCGTCCCAGGGGGATCAAGGACCTGCTCGACCCGAAGTGGAAGGGCAAGATCGGGATCGCCAAGCCGCTCTTCGGCACGACGGCCACCCACGCCGCCTGCCTTTTCGTCGCCTGGGGCGAGGAGAAGGCCCAGCAGTTCTTCCGCGACCTGAAGGCCAACGGCGTGCAGGTCCTCTCGGGCAACAAGCAGGTCGCCACGGCCGTCGGCTCGGGGCAGATCGCCTTCGGCCTGACCGACACCGACGACGCCATGGGCGAGGTCGATGCCGGCAGCCCGGTCGCGATCATCTACCCCGACCGCAAGCCCGACCAGCTCGGCACCCTGTTCATCCCCAACACCCTGGCCGTCATCAAGGGGGCGCCGAACGGAGATGCGGCGCGGGCCCTGGCCGATCACCTCCTGAGCCCGGAGGTCGAGGCCGCGCTGGCCAACGGCCCCAGCGCCCAGATCCCGCTGTTGAAGAGCACCGAGGTCTCGGCGCGTCGAGACGCCGAAGACCGTCCACGCGATGGAGGTCGACTTCGAGGCGGCGGCGAAGGTCTGGAACCGGACCGCGGCATTCCTCGCCGCCGAATTCGGCGGCGATTGATCGCCACCGTCTCCGCCATCCGCGACCCGTTCACCCAGGTGAGGGACGACGATGAATCCGGGAAAGACGCTCACGAACTGCGTCCCGACTCGCAACCTTGGGGTCCTGGTCGGGTTATCGGTTTTCTTCGCGCTCGGTATGCTCCACGGTATCCGGCCGGCCCTCTCCGCGGACGAACCCGGGACCGTGTGGAACTTCGAAGCGGATCCACCCGGCAAGATCGCGAAGGGCTTCTCGGGCCAGGTCGGTACCTGGGAAGTCGCGCGAGATGGCGATAACCACGTGCTGGCGCAGAAGGCCAGCAATGATGACGATACCTTCAACGTGGTGCTGGTCGACGGCACGCAACACAAGGACGTGGATATCCGCGTTCGCTTGAAGGCGGTCGCCGGCGAGCTCGACCGGGGCGGCGGCCTCGTCTGGCGGGCGAAGGACAAGGACAATTACTACATCGCCCGATATAACCCGCTCGAGGACAACTTCCGCGTGTACAAGGTGCAGGCGGGCAAGCGGACGCAGTTCCAGTCGGCCAGGACGCTCGGCGACACCAAGTGGCACACGCTCCGGGTGACGATGACCGGCACGAAGATCGCCTGCTACCTCGACGGCATGAAATACCTGGAGGCGGACGACGCGACGTTCTCCGAGGCGGGCAGGATCGGCCTCTGGTCGAAGGCGGATGCCCGGTCCTATTTCGATGATCTCAAAGTCGCGGCCCATTGAGTCGGTCGAAGGGACTACACGATCGCCTCGCCTAATCGGTCGGCGTGAAGCCGGTCGCGGGGGCGTGCGCGATCGACTCGGCGGCGAGCGATCCCGTGCCCTGCGCCTCCAGGCGGGCGAGCCGCTGTCTCAGCTCGGCGATCTCCGATTGGGCATCGGGAGCCGGCAATTTGGGGCTGAAATTCGGCTCCCTCGTCCACCAATCCAGTCCCATCTCGCGGGCCTTGTCGACCGAGGCGACGACCAGGCGGATCTGGATCGTGAGCAGCTCGATGTTGACCAGCTTGATCTTGATGTCCCCGGCGATGACCAGGCCCTTGTCGAGGATGCGCTCCAGCACATCGGCGAGGGTGGCGCTATGGATCGAATGGTTGGCCCCATGCGGAGCTTGGATCGACATCTCGGCGGATTCCCTTCGGGCTCACCCACGGAAAACACGGACGGACACGGAAAGGGGAAAGAAACTCGTCTGATTCGCTGTTCCGTGTATCCCAGTGAAGTCCGTGGTGGAAAAATTCTTCTTGATTCACCCACCCGACAAGACCGCTTCGACCCATCCGAGCCGGACTCTCAGCCGCGCGTGTCGTCGAGGAGCTTGCCGAGCGGTCCCAGGTCGAGGTTCAGGTCCTGACCCTCCAGGCCGAAGGCGGCCTTGAGGGTCTCCATCTGCTCGGAGAGCCGGAGGAACGTCAGGCCGATCCGCTCGACCTCGAGTTCGGTCAGCGAGCCGGCTTCCATCCGTCGGATCGCCTGGCGTTCGAGCAGCTCGCGGATCAGCTCGACGATCGTCAGGACCAGCCGTCCGAGGCCGTTCCGGACGTCGTCGGGTTGGAGCGCGATCCGCAATCCGCCGGATGCGGATGCGGTCGGGCTCGATGGTCGGGCGAAGGCCCTTGCGAGGTCGTCCAGGCACGTCGATCCGGCCAAGTCCGATGTCGATGTTTCATTCATGAGCGATCCGAGCCGGTCGATGTGGCCTGGGCCGGGCTCCGTCCCTGGCGGTATGCCGTCTCGACCGAAGCGAGCAGGGCCTGGATGTTGAGATAGATCAAGTCGATGTCGGCGACCGAGATCACCACCTCGCCCGCGACGACGACGCCCGTGTTGAGCATGCGGTCCAGCGCCTCGCAGAGCGAGACACGCCGCGGGTCGCCGTGCTCGGGAGCGGGGCCGATGGGAGTGTCAGAGGAGCTGCTCATAGATCCCCCGCGCCTGTCTCAATTCCCCGGTCTGTTCGTAAAGCCGAGCGACGTCGAGCAGCCGCTCCTCGGCCTGGAGTGCCTGGGACGTGTCGGCATGCTCGCGGACGAGCTCGAAGTACATCTCGACCGCCTGGCGGAGCGAGCCGGCCTGGCGATACGTGTCGGCCATGGCCAGTAGCCGCGGTAGGACGCGCGTGCGACTGTCCGGCGTGGACAGGGCTGGTGGCTGGCTCGATGTGGGCAGCCGGGTCGGCATGATTCGCGGAGGTAGTTCGTTTTCACGCGACTCGTCCTCGCATTCCAGCTCGTCGAGCAGCCTCTCGGCGGCTTCCTCGACTTCGGTCATCACGGTGCTCATGGGTCGTTCTCCGGTTCAAATGACAGCGGGCTAGATCTCGTCATCGTCCTCGAACTCATCATCCTCGGACTCATCGTCCTCCGACTCGTCATCTTCCGACTCATCATCCTCGGCCTCTTCCTCGTCTTCGAGCGGTCCGCGCCCCTCGATCTCGTCCAGCCGGTCGAGGAGCTCGCGCTCGCGGCCGTCGAACGCCTCCTCGCTGATGGTCCCCGCCTCGAGGGCCAGGTAGAGCTGGCTCAGCTCGGTGCGGATGCCGTCGGCCTCCGACGCGATCTCCTGGATCGCCGCGTTGTGGATCTCCTGGAAGATCGACAGGATCGACTTGAACGGGAACAGCACGATATCGTCGGCAAGGAACACGTTCGGGCTCCCGCATGAGGATGCTTCAATGCGATCGGAGGGTCGCGACTCGCGACTCAGGACAGCCGCAAGTCGACATCGACGAAATTATGGGGCGGCCACGGCCCGTTGAAGTCGAAGGCGTAGTCGCTGTTGAAGCCCCGGGCCGCCTCGACGACCCCGGCTTCGAACTCCTTGAGGCGGTCGCGGTCGACCAGGCATGCGAGGTTCATCACGTCGCGCTCGTCGCGGATCTTATTCGCGACGATCGCGTCGCATCGCGGATCCAGGACGTGCCGGACGCGGTCGATGGCGGATTCGCGATCGGAGTTGAGCAGGCTATCGAAGGCCCGGCCCAGCTCGATCTTCTCGTCCTGCGAGGGCTGGCGGCCGCCGCGGAAGATCTGGTCGCGATAGGCGGCCAGCTCGGCGTGGGTCGAGACGATGTGCTCGAAGATGTTCGGGACGTCCCAGGTGACCCGCAGGCCCATCTCGACCTTGTTTCGCAGCCGATCGAGATGCTCGGCGAAGACCTCCTGGTTGAGCCGGAGGATGCGGCGGACCGACTCGGGGCCGTCGGCGATCAGTCCGAACGCCATCGGCAGGACGGTGTGGTCGGCCATCAGCCGTCGCATGACGTCGTGATGGGCCGCGAGCCGCCGTCGCTCGGGACGGACCTTCTTGTCGGGCAGGTCGCTGACGATCGCGGCGATCCGATCGTCGCCGAGCGCATAGACCTCGCCGCCGTCGACGCCGGTGAATCCGAGCGGGGCCCGGTCGTCGCCCCGGTCCACGATCGCATAGAGGTAACGCCCGCGCGGCGGCGCGATGGGCGGTGCGGCCAGATCGGCGGCGTGCGTCATGATCTCACTTGCCCTTTCAATAGGAGAGTTCCTCGACCTTGACCCGCTGGCCGGCCAGGCGGTCGATCGTCGCCGGGATGGCGTCGATCGGGGCGGGAGCGGACTGGACGATCGTCATCAGGCGTTGTTCCTTGGCGGCGATCTCGCCCAGGCGCTTCTGGATCTCGACGTGCCGCCTCTTGGAACGCTCCAGCTCCTTGTGGAGCAATAGCTTCTCGTTGGCCATGGCCGACAGCTCCAGCAGCGCGCCGGCGGCGGTGCGGGTGCGCCGCGAGTCGATCAGCGCCCCCATGGTCCGGATGCCCCGTACACTCTTGCGCTCGACCCCCATGGCGGTCTCCTCCGGCAGGCTGGAGCCGGTGTCCTGGATTCACGAATGCCTCGTCAAATCATCGGGTCAATTGACGGCATGATGGCCGTTGGTCGCGAGCAGCTCGCCCTTGATCCCGCGGTGCGAATGGCGTCGCGGGTGTGACGGGCAGCGCCGCGCTGCGATCTCCTCGAGCCATGCGTTGCCGGCGGGGGTCCCCTCGCGGGTGATCTTCACCGAGTCGATCCGCAGGACGTCGCGGCAGGTCTCCAGGAAGCTCCGGTCGTCGCAGGAGACGGTCGCGCCCGGAGCGCCGTCACCTTGGCGATCATGATGCAGGCCCGGACGGTCGGCGACAGCGGCAGGACGCCGAGCTCGCGGAAATCGCGGACGACGTCGACGATCCGGGCGGCGTCCTCCTCGTCGAGTCCCGACTTGGAGCCGGTGATCCGCACCTCGGTCTCGCGGTCGTACTGGCCGATGGTGATCGTGACCATGCGGTCGAGGAGGGCGTCCTGAGTCTTGTGGACGCCGGCATATTCCTCCGGATTGCTGGTGAAGATGGCGCGGAAGGACGGGTGGACGTGCAGGTAGGCTTCGCTCACGCGACCGACCGGCATCTCCAGCAGCCGCTCTTCCAGGACGCTGAGCAGGACGTTATTCGCCTCGGGTCGCGAGCGGTTGAACTCGTCGTAGATCACCGTGAAGCCATATTTGCAGGCGTTGGTCAGCCGGTGGTCGACCCAGGTCTTCGAGACATTCTCCTCGGTCTTCATCACCGAATGGATGAAGTTGTCGACCACGCGGGTCGACCGGTATCCGAGCTGTCCGCCGATCAGGTCGGAGCTGCCGAACTCGTCATCGCCGTGGATCAGGACGACGGGCCGGCCGAGCTGCGCGGCGACGTGCATGGCCAGCGTGGTCTTGCCGGTCCCGGCGGGCCCGGAGAAGTGGATGGGGTAACCGGCCTGGAGGTAGCAGAGGCCTCGCTCGGCGAGGTTCTGGACGCACGGCGTCTGGACGAAGTCCGGGCGCTGCTTGAGCGACAGGACATTCAGGTCGTCGGGAAGGGCATTCACGGCTTCGTGGCCTCCTGGAAATCAAGGTGGCGAGGGCGAGTCTGGCGGCCGAGCGGGGTAGACGGCCCGGTTATCGACGATCGGCCGTCGGGCCGTGGGTGGCCCGACGGCGAGTCGGCGATCGAGTTGACGGGAGCGGGCGCGGGCCGGCATCCAGGCCCCGAGGACCCGGCGTGGGTCCCTTGCCAGCATTCGCTCGCCGCCGACAGCGAATCGCGGTTGACATCAGTTTCGCCGGGCCTTGGCGTGATTACCGTGGGCCGGCTTGCGGTGCGATTGACGCCCGGGGTGGCCCGAGCCGTTCGATTTTTTCGGATGCGCGTCCTCGCGGGGCTCCTCGGCCATCTCCGTCGTTGCGACGCGTCCGGCGAACGCGTGCCAGGCATGCGACGCCTCGCGCAGGTCGTCGGCCAGTTCGTGTCGTGCGTGCTGGAACGATTCGGTCATCTGCTGCACGGCGTCCTGACGGGCCTTCCGCGACTGGGAGAGCATGTGCTGCAGATCCTCCCGCATCTTGCGGAGCGAGTCCTGGTGGCTGTGGCGCATCTCCGAGACATTCCGGCGGCATGTCTCGCGATGCGATGCGAGCGTCGCATGCAGGTCGTCGGCCCGCGCCCGGTGCTCGTCGGCGACGTGGCCCAGGAAGGTCCGCGCCTCATCGCGCAAGTGCTCGGTCGCCTGATGGACCTGGGAGAGCGCCTCTCCCCTGGCCCGGGTCGACCCGCGGAGATGATCGGTGAACGACTTCATTCGGTCGGCGAATTCCGCCATGATCCGTGTTCTCCAGCTTGCAGGTGGTGTCCCGCCTCCCCGCGGTCGAACTCGACCGCGATGCGGCCCGGCGCCCGGGCGCCCGTGCAGGGAGGCGTCGGCTCGTGTCGGGAGAGGTTCGGGCCCGCACGAGGCGAGCCCGAGCCCCCGGCCGACACCCCGATGCCCCTCGTCTGAGCCTCATCACGAGGAGATCGGCGGGTCGGCTCGTCTTCAGGCCGGGGTGGCGGCGGTCGCGGTCAGGCCGATCGCCTCGGCATACTTCAAGTACGTCTCGACCGACGCGATCACGACGCGGGCCTCGATGGACAGCAGCTCGATGCCGACCAGCGACACCTTGGCCCAGGCATCGATCACGATGCCCTTGTCCAGGATGCGGTCGACGACTTCGGCCAGGCTCGAGCTGTCGGTGGACTTCATCACCTTCGCCATGTCTCGGTCTCCTCAATCGGGGTGTTCGGCCACGAAACTCTCTCTACATCGATTCGCCGGGCGGCGTTCCATCTCGCCGCTCCAGGAGAACCCTAGGACTCGTTTCGCCCCCTTGCGCGAGGTCGTCGTGGTTTTTTTCGCATATCCATCATATTCGTTATCGTTTTGCAACATAGCACCGGCATAATTTGAGACCACCGAGAATTCCCATGCTACCTTGCCCACGACAATGGGCCGCTCACGGGTCGGGTGCGTCCATGGGCGGGCAGAAATGGGACGGTGGGCAGGGGCCGGCGCATTCGAGCCGCAAGCACGGCAGATGGCCGACGGCGAGGCCGGTCTGCCGGTGGAACTCCGCGATCGCATGTCTCGGCACGAGGTACGCCGCATGGAGGATGGCCTCGACCTCGGGGGATTCCGGCTTCCGCGGGGCCAGCACGCGCTCTTCGGCCAGGCCGCATGCCGCGGTCCGCAGCCGGTCGGCGGCCTCGCGGGCCGCCTTGCGGACCTCCTGACGTGCATCTTCGCGGAGCCGTTTCTCTCGGAAATAGCGCGCCCCCGGCGAGGGCGGCAGTCCCGCGCGCGGGCCGCCCAGGCCGGATCGGCGGCGGCCAGGTCCTCGAGCGCCGAGCCGAGCTGGAGGCTGAGCTTTAGGGACCACTCATCCTTGTCCGCGACATGATCGAGGAAGCCCTCGATCGACTCGTGATGGTCGGCGGCCCATGCCTCGAGGGCCTCTCGGGTCGTGAACAGCGATCCGAAGCGGACCGGGAAGATCGGGCCGGGCGCCCGCATCGTCTCGATCACCTGCTCGTGGCGCAACGCCCTCGGGATCAGCCAGGAGAGGTCGGTCGCCGCCTGCGATTGGAACGGCTCAACGGGGACCTCGCTGACCAGCGCGGCGAGGCCGGCGAGTTCGAGGACGTGGACCGGCTCGGCCCCCTCGATCCCGGGCAGGCTCGACGCGACCCGGGTCCCGGGTCGCGCCAAGCCGTAAAGATAGGTCGCGGATCGTTTCATGATCTCCCCGTGGCGTAATGCGAGCGGGCCCGGTCAACGGCGTCCGGATTCGCTCAGCTCGACCAGGGCGGCCTGGAGATGTTCGGCCGTAATCCGGACCTCGGGCGGCCCGTTGCGACGGTCATCCGCCTCGAGGGCCTCGCGGACGGCGGCCCAGGCGGCGCGGGTGCAGACGGCCTGGATCTCGGCCCCGTTGAATCCATCCGACTGCGACGCCAGCCCTTCGGCCGAGACGTCCTCGGCGATCGGCTTGCCGCGGAGGCCGATGCGGAAGATCGCCTCGCGGCCGGCCAGGTCGGGCAGGGGGATCTCCAGGAGCAGGTCGAAGCGGCCGGGCCGCAGGATGGCCGGGTCGAGGATGTCCGGGCGATTGGTGGCGCCGAGGACCAGGACGCCGTTGAGCTCCTCCACGCCGTCGAGCTCGGCGAGGAACTGGCCGATGACCCGCTCGGTCGTGTGCGCATCCGAGCCGCCGCCGCCCCGGGTCGGGACCAGGGCGTCGATCTCGTCGAAGAAGATGATGCAAGGCGCCGCCTGCTTGGCCTTGTGGAAGACCTCCCGCACGCCGCGCTCCGACTCGCCGACATATTTGGACAGGAGCGACGGGCCCTTGACCGAGATGAAGTTGACCTGGGTCTGGCTTGCGGCGGCCTTGGCCAGGAGCGTCTTGCCGCAGCCCGGCGGCCCGCTGAGGAGGATCCCCTTGGGGGGTCGGACGCCGACGCGGGCGAAGATCTCCGCATGACGGAGCGGCCACTCGACCGATTCGATCAGTCGCTCCTTGACGTCCTCGAGGCCGCCGACATCGCCCCAGCCGACGTCGGGGACCTCGACGAAGACCTCGCGGATGGCCGATGGCTCGACCTCGCAGAGCGCGGCCTCGAAGTCGGCCATGCGGATCTCGAGCGATCGCAGGGTCTCGTAGGGGATCTGACCGGAGGCGAAATCGATCGCGGGCAGCAGCCGGCGGAGGCAGACCATGGCCGCCTCGCGACAGAGCGCCTCGAGGTCGGCGCCGATGAACCCGTGGGTGATGGCGGCGAGGTGGGCCAGGTCGACGTCGGCGGCCAGGGGCATGCCTCGGCTGTGGATCTCGAGGATCTCGGTGCGGCCCTCGCGGTCCGGGATCGAGATGGCGATCTCGCGATCGAAACGCCCCGGGCGCCGCAGGGCCGGGTCGATCGCATTCGGGAGGTTGGTGGCCGCCAGCACGATCACGTTCTTGCGACGGTCGAGCCCGTCCATGAGCCCGAGCAACTGCGCGACGACCCGCTTCTCCACGTCGCCGACGACGCGGTCGCGCGGGGGGGCGATGGCGTCGATCTCATCGATGAAGATGATGCTGGGCGCCTGCGCGCCGCCTCTTCGAAGATCTTGCGGAGATGCGCCTCGCTCTCGCCGTAGAACTTGTGGATGATCTCGGGGCCGTTGATGGCGAAGAACTTCGCATGGGTCTCGTGGGCGACCGCGCGGGCGATCAAGGTCTTGCCGCAACCCGGCGGACCGTGGAGCAGGACCCCTTTGGGCGGATCGATCCCCAGTCGCCGGAAGACCTCCGGATAGCGGAGCGGCAGCTCGACGATCTCGCGGATCCGGTGCAGCTCGCGCTTCAGGCCGCCGATGTCCTCGTAGGCGAGCGGCCGGGCGGCTTCCGGGTCCGCATCGCCGGAGGTCTTCCCCTTCGAACCGCGGACGACCTCCAACTGGGTGGTCGGGTTCATCACGACCGGGCCGGTTGGCGCCGTCGAGACGACCTTGAAATCGGCCGAGCGATTGCCGAAGAGCTGGGCGCGGACCCGGTCGCCGGCCATCACCGGCAGGCCGTCGAACAGGCTGCCGATGTACTTCAGGTCGCGCTCGCCGGGCGGGATCCCCGTCGGCTCCAGGACGACCCGCTGCGCCGCCTTCGCGTCGATCCGCGCGATCTCGACCATCTGGTCGATCGCCGCACCGGCGTTCTCGCGGGTGACCCCGTCGACCTGCACGCGCGACTGACCGCGCTGGTCCTTGAAGGCCGGCATCGCCTTGACGACCGTGACCCGCTTGCCCGAGACGGTGACGACGTCGCCGACGCCCACCCCGAGCCGGGCCATGTCGGCCGGGTCGAACCGCGCCAAACCCCGGCCCAGGTCCTTGGGCAGGGCCTCGGCCACCTTCAGCTTCATCGCCGTGGCTTCCGCCGTTGCCATCGTTGCGGTCTCCTGTCTTTGGCGGGACGGCCGCCCCATACTCTCGCGGCGCTCGGTAACGAACCGAGAACGACATCCAACTTCTGTAGGGTGGGTGAAACCCACCGGTCTTGACGCAAGTCTCGGTGGGTTTCACCTACTCTACTCGGATCTCGGACAATCCCCTAGCGAGCCAGCTTGACCTCGAGGATGCCGTTGCGACACGACTGGGTCATGGACTCGGCGGAGAAGCTCGTCGGAAGCAGGACTTCCTTGCGATACTTCTTCTGGTTGTGCTCGGCAGCGATGGTCAGGATGTCATCGTGCAGCTCGAGGTGGATGTCCTCGGGGCCGATGCCAGGCAACTCGGCGACCACCAGGACATGATCGGGCTCGTCGAAGACATCGACGGGCGGCTCCATCACCTCCTGGACGGTGGCCTGGCCGGTCCGCTCGTCTTTTCGGACATTTCCGAACGGTTCGACCTTCACGCCGCCGGTCCGATCGCCGCCGATATTCGTCTTGATGGTGAAGCCGTAGACGCCCTGGATGCCCGAGGCTTCGCCGGATTGCTGGGCCTCCTTCAGCTCCTGGCCCTTCTCGGCCAGCTCGCCGAGCTTCTCGATCAAGCTGGTCAATCCGCCCAGGAAGCCGCCGAGCTCGACTCCCTCCGATGTGTGGTTCGGCCTGGCCTTTGACATGTGGGATGTGCCTTTCCTTCGGTCGGGACAAGTGGTCGATCCGTGTCGGCAATGCCGGATGTAGGAAATCCTAGGACATGGATCGCGCCGGTGCGAAGCCCGACCCGCGGAAAGGTGAACGATCACATCAGGGCTTGCCGGATGGCAGCGTGGACTGCTGGTCGCCCGGACGAAGCATCGTCACGCGGATGTCGGTGGGGAGTCGCCTGTCGAGCGAGTGGAGCATCCCCAGGAAGATCAACCCCTGCTCCTCGAGCTGGAGGGTCTCGGCGATCCGATCGGCGATGAACTGATCGCGCTTCGCGAGCAAATGCACGGCTTCTTGCTGGAGCACCCGGGCTCGGGGCCCGGTCGGAGGGGACGGCTCATCGACGCCGAGGATCCGCCGATTGAGCTCGTACTCCTGGACCAGGAGCGGAGGAGACTCCGTGCCGGTGAGCCGGGCGCCGCGGTCGATCAGGTTGACCAGGAGTCGATGATTGACGTTGCCTCGGTCGGCCAGCTCCCGGACGATCTGCTCCTCGTGATCGCAGACCGGCAGGCCGTCTTGATAGAGCCGCACCCGGGGATAATCCAGGCCGAGGTCTTCGATCGTCCGACGGATCGCGGTCCAGAATGCGTCAACGGTCCGAAGGTGGGTGTCCCACCGATTCTTTCCCAGGCGACGAACGTACTGCGTCTCGACCGATTCGCGCAGTTTCCCCATATCGTCCTGGGTATGGACGATCGGGACCCAGATCAATCGCCGACGCGGCCGGGTCTCGGCGGAATCGGCCGCGATCCGCGTGCTCATCGTCGCGTCTCTCCGGCTGCGACTGCGATCTCGGAACGATGGGTCGTCGCCTATGGAGAAGCATAGGACATCCCGGGCCGAGGCGCAGGGAAGGGACGGGATCGAGAAAGACCCGTCTCAGTCCTCGACCCGATCCAACGAATTCTGATAAAGTGAAAACCGAGGAGACCAACGGGTGTCGGGGAGATCTTGGCCATGAGACAGTTCTCGATCCGCAACCTGATGATCGCGATCGCCGTCGTCGCCGTCTTGCTCGGTGGCTACCTCGCGTCGGAGAGAAGTGTAGATTGCGGATGTACTCGCACTCCCAGTGGCCAATGTTCGTCCAAATATAAGAAATATCGTCCTCTCCGTGTTGATGTATTCTTATGAAAAGAATACCCTTCCGAGCGGAACATGGCCCAATCCGAGCTTGCCCCCCGATGACCGTTTGAGCTGGTTTGCGACAGTTCTACCTTACTTGGACAACCAGGAATTATTCGAAGCCCTCGACAAGGGCCAGCCATGGTATGGCGAATCGAATGTCCAGACAGCATGCACCCGGCTCGCTGTCCTCAATTGTCCCAGATGCAATAGCGTCTTCGCGGGCGGGATGGTGGCGACCCCTTACATCGGCATCGCGGGTGTGGGAACCGATGCACCTCTCCTGCCGAAGGGCCATCCCAAGGCCGGCGTCTTCGGCTACGATCGTCGGACCAGGCTGGCGGACATCACGGACGGCGCGTCTCGGTCGATGGTCCTCGCCGAGTCGGGGAGAGTGGCCGGATCATGGATGGCCGGTGGTCCGGCGACGGTCCGCGGCCTCGATCCGGCCGAACCGCCCTACATCGGCCCGGGACGCCAGTTCGGCGGCCTGCATGATCGCCGCGTGAACGTCGCGTTCGCCGATGGCTCGGTACGAGCGATCTCCGAGTCGATCGATCCCCGGATCTTCGAGGCAATCTCGACGATCGCCGGAGGCGATACGCTGCCCTCCTGGGACGAGTAGTAAGATCACCGACGACTGACTTCGCGTATCGAGTCGGGCGAGCTCGCATCCTCTCGCAAGATCAGGTCGGCCATCACGCCGAAATGGTCCGAGGGGAACGTGTTCCCCGGCTTTACGTCGAGGATGCGGTGCTGGACGACGCGCCAGCCTTCGTTGATCAGTATCTCGTCGAGGCTTCGGGTGCGGATCCCGTAGAACTGGTAGGTCGGGGTGCCGATCGTCTCATCGGCCTGCTCGCCGCTCGAGATGATGCCGGATTCGTCGAAGAGGCGGCGATCCGGGCGCCCGGGGTGGCGTTGAAATCGCCCGCGACCACGACCGCATCGTTCGGATCACCCGAGGCGATCCGATCCAGGACCAGCCGGACCGCCCGGATCCGGGCCGACTCCGTCAGATAGGAGTGGACGTTGTAGACCCGAAGACATTGGCCGCTCCGACCGTCGCGGAGCCGGACCCAGGTGCAGATCCGTTTGGGTCCCAGCAGGGTGGACGTCGGCGGCGAGTCTGTCGGTTCCTCCAGCCAGAAGGTGCCGCCGCCCAGCTCCTCGAAGCGTGTGGGGTCGAAGTAGATCGCGCAGTGCTCGCCGGACGAACGGCCGTCATCACGGCCCACCCCGACCCGACGATGGCCTGGCAGCATCCCCGCGACCGATTCGACCTGTTCGGGGAGGGCCTCCTGGACGCAAAGGATATCCGGCTTTGCCGCCTCGAGCGCGGCCCGCAGGGCATCTTTCCGTACGGGCCATCCGTAACGACTCCAGGGCGTTCCCCCCTCGCCGCCGTGGAGGATGTTCCAGGTTACCACCCGGATGATCGCGGCATCCGCCTTTGGCGGGGGCATGACTCCGCCCGGGTTCAGGCTCGACCAGCCGATGAGTCCCAGCCAGCAGACCAGGGCGAAGATGAGCACCGTCCGCCCGACGCGCAAGGACCGGCGGCGAGGTCCGGCCGGGTCGTCCGAAGGGGGGCACGGCCTGCGGCGGATCGTCAACGCGAGACCCGCCAGGAGCGCGGCGATCGGGGCGGACGCCCACCCTCGATCGCCGAAGGGCTGGAACACGAAGACGGCGCCCGCCCAGCAGGCCAGGACGATCAATGACACGATCAGGGACGGGATGATCCGCGGGCGACGGCTCGCCAAAGGTGTTGTCTCGATCGAATGCTCATTTCCTCGAATGGTGCTCGCAGAGCACCCTACGAAGACAGGAATCGCTAGATATGCACCGACTCGCCCAGTCCCTGGCCGGCGGCTTCCATGACGGCCTCGGAATAGGTCGGGTGCGGGTGCATGGCGTGGAGGATCTCCTCCTCGGTGGCCTCGAGCTTCTTGGCCATCACCAGCTCGGCGATCAACTCGGTGGCCTGAGATCCGATCAGGTGGGCGCCCAGGAGCTCGCCGTACTTGGCGTCGAAGACCAGCTTGACGAAGCCCTCGGTCTCGTCCGAGGCCAGGGCGCGGCCGCTGAACTGGAACGGGAACTTGCCGATGCGGACCTCGTGCCCGGCCTCGCGTGCTGCCTTCTCCGTCAGTCCGACGCTGGCGACGCCCGGATCGGTATACGTGCAGCCGGGGATCGTCGTGTAGTCGACCGTGCGATCGGCGAAGCCGCAGAGCCGCTCGATGCAACAGACCGCCTCGTGGTGCGCCACGTGGGCCAGCCAGGGCGGCCCGATGATGTCGCCGACCGCGTAGATCCCGGGCACGCTGGTCACATAACCGTTCTTCGGGTCGGCCTTGATGTGGTTCTTGAAGATCTCAACCTTCACGTCGTCGGCGAACAGGCCCTCGATGTTGCCCAGGACGCCGATCGCCACAAGCATCTTCTCCGCCTCGACGGACACCTTGCCCTTGGGGGTCTCGATCTCGGCCTTGACGCCGGTCTCGGTCTTGTCGAGCTTGGTCGTCTTGGAGCTCGTATAGATCGTCAGCCCGCGCTTGGTGAGGCTCTTCTCCAGGGACGCCGAGACCTCCTCGTCCTCGCCAGGCAGGATGCGGTCGAGCAGCTCGACCACCGTGACCTTGGTGCCGATCGCGTTGTAGAAGTAGCCGAATTCCAGGCCGATCGGCCCGGCACCGATGATGAGTAACGACTTCGGCTGGGTAGCCAGCGACATCGCTTCCTTGTAGGAGATGATCGTCTTGCCGTCGAACTCGGCGCCGGGGAGTGGTCGGGCGCGGACGCCCGTCGCGATCACGATCGACTCGGCCGTGATGGTCTCGCCGCCGACCTGGATCTTGTTCGGCGCGACGACCTTGGCGGTCCCGAACTTCGAGTTCACCTTGTACTTCTTGAACAGCCCCTCGATCCCCTTGTTCAACTGGGCGGCCACGCCCCGGCTGCGGCCGATCATCTGGCCGAAGTCCCAGCTCGCCTGGCCGCTATAGCCGAACTGCTTGCCGTGGTTATTGATCAGCTCCACGAAGTGGGCGTTGGTCAGCAGGGCCTTGGTCGGGATGCAGCCCCAGTTGAGGCAGATCCCGCCCAGCTTGTCCTTCTCGATGCAGAGCACACGCTTCTTGAGCTGGGCGGCGCGAATAGCCGCCGCGTATCCGGCGGGACCGCCGCCGATCACCGCGATGTCATAGTCGTAGGCCATGGTTCCCCGGTATCGCTTCCAGATTTGCTGCATGCATCGTTGAAGGTCGTTACACACACTATTTTACCGTAAAGGCATCCGTCCGGTGAAGTGCATCAATTCGCCCCGGATTCACCCGATCGGCGCCCCGCGGTTGAAGGTTCGTTCAATTCGGACTAAAATCACTGAAACAAGGCTGCAACATCCGGCAGCCCTGGAGGACAGGATCGTGTCGACGGTCGCGTCGCCCCGAATCGGGACGCCGGATCGTCCGAGAGAGGACCGGTGGGCGATGAATTGCGATGGCGGCATCATGGATGCAATACGGGAGAAGGTGGAGGCCGGGCAGCGGCTCAGCTTCGAGGACGGCCTGGCCCTGGAGGCTTCGAACGACCTGTTCGCCCTCGGCTCGATGGCCAACCTGGTCCGCGAGCGCTACAACGGCAATTTCGGCTACTACAATGTGAACACGCACATCAATCCGACCAATGTGTGTGTGTATACCTGCGACTTTTGTGCGTTCCGGGCCGACCTGGGCGAGGCCCGTGCCTACGTGATGGAGCAGGAGCAGATCGTCGAGCGGGCGCGGCAGGCCGCGGCGCGGGGGGCGACCGAGCTGCACATCGTCGGCGGCCTGCACAACAAGCTGCCTTTCAGCTATTACGTCGACGTGGTCCGATGGATCAAGGAGACGTCGCCGGAGATCCACATCAAGGCGTATACGGCCGTCGAGATCGAGTTCTTCTGCAAGATCGCCCGCAAGTCGGTCGAGGAAGTGCTCCAGGACCTGGTCGACGCCGGGCTCGGCAGCCTGCCGGGCGGCGGCGCCGAGATCTTCCATCCCGAGGTTCGCGAGCAGGTCTGCGGGGCCAAGGCGTCGTCCGAAAGCTGGCTCGACATCCACCGCACGGCACATCGGATGGGCCTGCATTCCAACGCTACGATGCTCTACGGCCACATCGATCAGCCCAAGCATCGGATCGATCACCTGGTCCGGCTCCGCGAGCTCCAGGACGAGACCGGCGGGTTCCAGACGTTCATCCCGCTGGCCTTCCATCCCGACAACTCGCAGATGGCCCACCTGACAAAGCCGTCGGGCGTGATGGACCTCAAGGTGATGGCGATCAGCCGGCTGATGCTCGACAACTTCCCGCATATCAAGGCGTACTGGGTCATGCTCGGCCTCAAGACGGCCCAGATCGCGCTGTCGTTCGGCTCCGACGACATCGACGGCACGGTGGTCCACGAGAAGATCTACCACGAAGCCGGCGCCGAGACGCCGCAGGAAGTGACGGTCGCCGAGATCCAGCGACTGATCCGAGAGGCCGGCCGCATCCCCGTCGAGCGCGATACGCTCTATCATCGCGTCGAGCGCGAGAACGGCTCCTGGACGAGCCGGGAGCACATCGAGGTCCAGGGTCTGACCCTGGCCGGCTCGGCCAGGGGCTGAGAGGCTGTGAATCAATCAATTCCAGATGACGGATTACGAATTGCGAATGAATTCAAAGCCCGAAACATCGAAGGCTTATGAATTCGCAATCCGGAATCCGCGATATGCAATCCGATTCTTTCACGAAGTCTGCGTCCTCCCGGTTTCCTCTTGTCGAGGAGGCAACGCCAATGTCGCTTGCTCCTTCTCAGCCGGGCAAGACCCGGCCCAAATCGCCATCATGGGGCTGGGGCCCCGACGGCCGATATACGCCGCTCACGGAGGACGGGGAACTCCCGCCCCATCTCCCCGGTCACCTCGAGCTGCCCGAAGAGAATGGCGAGATCGTGGAAAACTTCCGAGAGCAGCCCCAGGGCGAAATCCTGGATCAAGGGATCCGGCCCATCCTGGAAAGGATCCATCCCGACCGTCGCTACGCCCTGGGCCATGACTGCGGGATCTACTGGCGATTGATCAACCCTCCCGCAAACGGCGCCGTCTGCCCGGACTGGTTCTATGTTCCCGGGGTTCCGCCCGTGCTTCAGGACGGATATCGTCGTTCCTATGTGCTCTGGAAGGAGAACGTTCGTCCCACCGTCCTCATCGAATACGCCTCCGACCACGGTGAGAAAGAGCGAGATCCCACGCCTCGCACGGGGAAATTCTGGGTCTACGAAAAGGCGGTCCGCGGCGAGTTTTATGCCATCTTCATCGTCGCCACGGGCGAATTGGAGGTCTATCGGCTCCGGAATGGGCAGTATCGACCGCTCCGTCGCAACTCACACAAGCATTATCCCATCAAGCCGCTGGGAGTCGCGCTAGGCGTCTGGCACGGGCTCTATGGAAACGAGACAGCCCCCTGGCTCCGTTGGTATGACGAGCAGGGCAAGTTGCTGCCGATCGACGTGGAACGCGCCGACGAGCAACGCCAACGCGCCGACGAGCAACGCCAACGCGCCGACGAGCAACGCCAACGCGCTGAACGGCTGGCGGCGAAGCTCCGCGAACTCGGAATTGATCCGAATGATGTTTGAGACCACATTCGCAGGCTCGACGAGCATACGGCTGTGTCCGACCAGCCATCGCCGATCTTGCGGTTCGAAACCTTCGCCTTGACCGTTTCCGTCCTCGCAACTATGATCCGCGCCGAACGATTCAATCGGAGGGTCGAACGGAAGCACGCCCCTGGTGTCCGATGACCACATCGACCTCCCGCCCTTGCTCGCTCGGCTCATGGAGGAGCCTCGCCGATGCGCGACCACAACAAGGCGTTCTGCCGCCTCGTCGCCGAGACGATCGACTGTCCCGGACCGGTCTTCGAGTTCGGCTCGTACCAGGTCGAAGGCCAGGAGGATTATGCCAACCTCCGCACCTTCTTTCCCGGCAAAGAGTACGTCGGCTGCGACATGCGGCCCGGCCCGGGCGTGGATCGCGTCGAGGACGTCTCGGCGATCGGGCTCCCCGACGGCTCGGCCGGCACGGTACTCTGCATCGAGACCTTCGAGCACGTCTTCGAAGTGCGCAGGGCATTCGATGAGGTGTTCCGGGTCCTGAAGCCCGGGGGCGTCTTCGTCATCACGTCGCCGCTCAACTTCCGCATCCATGGCTATCCCGACGATTACTGGCGGATGACGCCCAACTGCGTCAGGCGGATGCTCGAGCCCTATCGGCGCGGGTGTCGGGCTATCAGGGCTATCACGCCTTCCCGCATACCGTGATGGGGCTGGGCATCAAGGCGCCGGTCGCCGCGGATTGTGCCGCGAGTCTGGACGATCTGGTCCGACGTTATGACGACTGGTGCCGCGGGGCGGAGTCGGGACTCTCCCTGGTTGAGAAGCTGCGGCGGCTGGCGTCCCAGTTCTACCGTTCCAAGGGGGAACGGCGGCAGGTCGCGGATTACTATGCGGCCGCGCTTCAGATCGACCTCGGTGCGACGTCGGCCCCGAACTGGGAGCGCGAATCGCCGATCCATACCGCAGCTTGACGAGCCCGATTCCCAGGGTAAGCCCCGCGGGATCGCGGGGTTGCTGAGGACTCATCCCATGCCGAAATCCGTCGATCGACTGGTTGTCCTGGGCCTGGACGGCGCGACCTGGAGCGTGCTGGACCCGATGCGGCAACGCGGCCTGATGCCCAACCTCGACGCCTACCTCCTTGGCGCCGCATCCGGGACGCTCCGCTCGACGATCCCGCCGGTCACGACCGCGGCCTGGACGACCATGATGACCGGCTGCGGGCCGGCTCGGCACGGGGTCTTCGATCATCGCTATTACGACGCCGCCGAAGGCCGGATGAAGGTCAACCACTCCGGCCGGATCCGGGTCCCGACCGTCTGGCAGTTGCTCTCCGAGACCGGTCGATCGATCGTCTGCCTGAACGTGCCCGGCCTGTACCCCGCCTTGAAGGTACGCGGGATCGTCGTCTCCGGCATGGACGCGCCCCATCTCGAGGCGGCCCTCTCGGGGGCCCCCGAGTTCGCCGCTCGTCGCGAGGCCGAGGCGCCCGGCTACGGCCTGGGCTACTTCTGGAAGCGGGCGCCCCAGTCGCTCGAGGAGCTGAAGACCAACGCCAGGCTGACCGCCGACAGCTTCCGCGGCCGCGCCGAGGGCGGTTGGCTGGCCGATCGGATCGTCGACGACTGGTCGGTCTTGATGGTCCAGTTCCAGAACCTCGACCCGTTCCAGCACCGAGTCTGGCCGTACTTGAACGTCGACGAGACGGGCGTCGATAAGCCCGAATGGAACGCGGCGGCGGCCGAGGTCATCCGCGGGCTGGATGACGCGATCGGGCGGCTCTGCGAGCTGGCCGACCGCAAGGGCGCCGCGGTCATGATGGTCAGCGACCACGGCTTCGGCCCTTGCCTGGGCCGGATCCACGTCAACCGCATCCTGGTCGACGCGGGGGTGGCCCGATTGCCCGGCTGGGCCGGACGACTGGGCCGTCGGACGTATCAGATGGGCGATCGGCTCAGGCTCTGGGGGCAGAAGCGCGATAACCCGACGGCCCGCTCGGCCTCGTTCGACCAGACGGTCGCCGCCCAGTACCGGTTCGACTGGAAGCGCACCCTGGCCTTCGCGCCCCACCAGGACACCGCGGCGATGGTCTATGTCAACTGCGCCGCGCGTCATGGAGGGGTCAAGACGGACGCGCCGCGGATGACCCCTCGGCAGATCGACGACGCTCGCACGGCCGCCGCCGAGGCCCTGGCCGAGGCCAGGCACCCCGAGACCGGCTCGTCGCTGTTCCCCCAGATCATCGCCACGGCCGAGACCTATCGGCTCGACCCGACGCGCGAAGGCTATCCCGACCTCATCGCGCTGCCCGACGAGCCCTACTGGGTCCGGACCAAGCTGACCTCGAGCCGTTCCTGGGTCGAGCCCGATCCCAATCTCCCGGGCACCCACCGCCCCGAAGGGATTATCGCCCTGGCCGGCGCCGATCTGAAACCCGGCCGACACCTCCAGGCCAACCTGACCGACGCCACCCCGACGATCCTCGCACTCCTGGGACTCCCCATCCCGGCGTACATCGAAGGGAAGCCGATCGTCGAACCCACGCCGGTGCAGAACGGCCACTTCGTCCCGACTCGACATGACCCCTCCGAAAAAATCCTCGACGGCCCTCATGGCAGGACGTTCGACTACTCCCTCGAGGAGCAAGAGATCATCGAACAGCGCCTGGCCGAGCTGGGATACCTGGAGTGAGAGTCATTCATGAGGTGAATGCGATTGATCACAAACTCATTCTCTTTGGCTTTGCCCTGTTGCAATTTGCTGGCTGCTCTGCCTTTCCGTCAATAGAGCCAAGACCTTCGCGGATACTCCTGATTGATTCCAAGGAAGAAACCTGTCCCGTTCATAATACGAGGCTCATCGAGGCAATCGAGCCTTTCGCGTGGAACGGTGCTCCCCCTCAGACGGACCCTGATTACTCCGTCTCGAGGAAAAGGGACTTTCCGTATGCGATGACGAATATGGGCGGCACATCAGGAAAAGAAACGCATTGGAAGGGTCGTTACTGCCCCAATTGTCGAGACGCTGAAAAGAGATGGGGCGAGGATTGGCGGCGCAACTTGGAAGACAGTAACTCGCGAAATCGATAGGATGTCGAGCGGAGTCAAGAGACGGCTGGAAGACCACGATCTATTATGAATGCCAGACAAAGCCAAACATGGCGGCTGCCTGGAACAAGTGAAGTGCCCGACTATGGACGACGATGCTAATGACCAGATGAGCTTTTGCGCGGACTTGGTAACGCTTCGGAAAACAGAAGCATTTCCTCTGAGCCTGCTCAACGACTACCAGCCAGGTCAGTGGGTCTCCGTCAAGACCGTCTGCCAGTTGACCGGGACCGACTCCGGGATACTCAAGCCCGAGTTAGCCTCGACATGGCTCCTCGACCCTTTCGGCGATCAAGACTACGCCGTCATGATCTTCTATGACGACGAGACCAAGCAATCGTTCGCCGCCCACTACAACAAACGTCGTCTCCTGAACGCTTACGCGACGGCGTCCCCAGAAGGGGAAAAAGACTGCCATTCGGTCGTCGGGACAGGAACCTGACCCGAGCTGAATTGAGAAACCAGAGACGAAGACCGGCCTGATCAAATCAAATCCAACCGCCGCCGAGGCGTATGCGACCGGCTGCACGCCGAGCACACTCCGGAGATCAAGAAGCGATGGGCGGTCGCGCGAAATCCGTGGGTCAGGCTCACGGCGTCGCGAAGCCTCAGGATCTCGTCGTTGCGAAACTCGACGATCCGGTTGCACGACGTACAGTGCAAGTGGTCATGCGTGGGGTAGCCATAGTCGTGCTCGAAGGCGCTGCGATTGGTCAGCCGGAGCTCGCGGAGCAACCCGGCCTCGACCAGGAGCCGCAGCGTCCGGTATACGGTCGCGCGGCTGACGCGTTCGCCCGCATCATGCAACTCGCGGACCAGTTCGTCGGCATCGAAGTGCCTGTGGGAATGGAAGATGTGATCGACGAGCAGGCGCCGGCCCTTGGTGAGCTTCTCTTTGCGGATCTCCAGGAACTCGCGGAATTTCTCGACCGGAGAGTCGGAGACGATGAGGGGGGCCAGTTGATCGCGCTGGGCTTCCGCCACGACAAGAATCCTCGAAGTCGCCCCGGCCCGATGCCGCGGCATCGGGTCCGGGTCACAAATCGATAATGATTCTTATTGTACCCCAGGCTGACGCGGTCTTCCAGCGGAAGGGTCCGGCTGGTGGTTCACGCTGGGGATGATGACCGGATGATCGGCCCGATCGATCAGCGGGGAAATTTGGGAGGATTCCTCATCAGATCGAGGATCGCTTTCGCCACCTTCTCGTCATTCTCCTCGGTGTAATGCCCGTCCGGGATATAATTGCGTCGATCATTCGTCCGGAAGAGATCCGAGGAGGAGATGAACGGTACCTGCGCGGCCGTCAGTGAGTCGCCGAGCGCCTCCTTCAACCGGCCCTGCATTCCCGCCGAGTCCAGCAACAGGACGATGGGTAGGCTCCCCTGGGCGCGGGCCTCGTCCGCGAACTTGACGAGGAGCATCGACAGCACGCGGATGACCTGGCTGTCTCGAATAAAGCCATTGGGTCCGAGAGTGCGCTCTTGGACTTGTTGCGCCCGATACTGGGCCCATGCCTTCCTGATCAGGCAACCGATCACGGATCGATCGGCGACGCTTCCATCGAAGAGGAAGTGATCGAAATAAGGATCCCAGGGGGCCATCTCGTCCGAGAATTGTTTCCATCGCTCATCATCGAAGAGGCATTTTCGACATTCTTCGAGCGACAGGACCCTCGGCCATTCCTCGACCAGTCGGCCATCCTGAATCCTCATCAAAGGCTGGGTATACGCGGGCGGGAAGTCGAAGACCGAGGTGTACCCTCGGCTGAGGACACCGTTGATATTGGAAGAGACGACGCCCAGGACCGCGACCTTGGAGCGGGCCCGCGCCGGGTCTCGATGGAACGCCGCATAGGAGTGATTGGGCGACGAATTAAAACCAATGAGTGCACGGACGCTCACTCTCGGCTCGGTCCGGATCATTGCGTTGGCAACTCGTTCGGAATAGGAATTCCCGTAGAAGCTCACGACCGGGTCGAGATCGGAGGCGGATTGTCGCACCACCATGGGAGCCAGGGGTGGTTCCAGCCAGCCGTTGTTGGCAAAGGTCTCCGTAAAGCCGGCGGCCATGAGTCGCGTGCCGGCCAATCCTTCCTGCAACTTCCAGCGGATCGAGTGGCCATACGTGAAGAACGCGCGGATCTTCGCTGGCGTCCTCGACGAGTTCGCGACGACGCCGACGAGGAGATCGAAGGCGATCAACCACGCGACCGTCCATCCCACCAAGGCCAGGAGATCACGGATCGCGCGACGGCGCCCCGGGCCCGTCGTCTCGGCCGCGGGAAGCCCGGCCCCCGGGGTCGCGTCCGCAACGAGGGTGCCCGGAGCCGGATCAGAATTGGAAGTAAATGAATTGGCTCGGCTCATTGCTGGATCCCATGATGACGACGAAGATCAGGGTCGCATACCAGGCCGCCCGGATCGGGATGGGGAGCCTCCGGTAGAAGACGTGGGATCCCGCGGCATATTCGGCCAACTCGTAGCCGATCAACATCGGGATCCCCACCAGTGCCGGCAAGCGGATCATGCGGATGCTCGGCTTCAGGTCGAACGGTCCGGCGACCAAGGTCCGGGTGAATTCGATCACTTGATCGAGCGACGTGGCGCGGAACAGCAGCCAGCCGTAGCAGGTCAGCGCGAAGAAGAACGCCGTCGCGCAGGCCGGGCCGACCCAGCCTAGCGGTGACGCGGGCCGCCATCTCCCGCCCTCCGGCGCGGCCGGCGACCGCGACCGGAGGCCCAGGTCGCCGGGGAGCCGATACGCGCAAAGGATCAACCCATGATACGCACCCCATAGCACGTAATTCCAGGCGGCCCCATGCCAGAGGCCTCCCAGGAGCATCGTGATCATCAGATTCCGATAGGTATGCAGCCGACCGCCTCGGTTGCCGCCGAGCGGGATATAGAGGTAATCGCGCAGCCAGGAAGACAGGCTGATGTGCCATCGCTGCCAGAACTCCGCCGGGCTGCGCGAGACGTACGGCAGGTTGAAATTGCGGATGAGGTCGATGCCGAGCAGCTTGGCGACCCCTCGGGCGATGTCGGTATATCCCGAGAAATCGCAGTAGATCTGGAACGCGAAGAGGACCGAGGCTACCACGATGTCCGCCCAGCCGGATGTCGCGTTCTTGCCGAATACCGACTCGACCGACCCGGCCAATCCGTCCGCGATCGCCATCTTCTTGAACAATCCCAGGAGGATCAGGTAGAGGCCCCGCGTCGTGCCGTCGAGCGTGATCGTCCGCGGGCGCAGCAGTTGAGGGATCAGGTGCGCGGCCCGCTCGATCGGCCCGGCCACCAGCGGGGGGAAGAAGGAGACGAACAGGACATAGTCCCAGAACCGCCGGACCGGCTCCATCTTGCCCCGGTAGACGTCGATCGTGTAACTCATCGACTGGAACGTATAGAAGGAGATGCCGACCGGCAAGATGATGTGCATATGCAGCATCGGTCCGGTGAAACCGGCCAGCCGTGCCAACCTGTCGAAGCCATCGATGAAGAAATTGAAATACTTGAAGATCCCGAGGAACACCAGGTTGGCCGCGACCGTCGCGACCAGGGTGACCCGCGCGGGTCCGATCGGGCAATCGCACCAGGGGGAAGTAGAGCAAGTTGGCCAGCAGGACCATGGCGAGCGTCAGGAGCAGGACCCACCAGCCCGATAAGGAATCGGGCTGGATGCGGGCCCAGTTGACCGTCAGGTTCCATCCGCCCCGGGCCCAGGTCTGCCATGATACCGGCCCCGACGCGGCGGAGTTCCCGGAGGACAGATGGAAGGCATTCCACCGGAGCGTGCCGAATACGTAGGCCGCCCCGATGGTGAAGAGTGATGCACGCACCCGATCGGCCCGAGGGATCCGCCCCGTCCCCAAGAGCGCGCCGCAACTGAAGTCCAGCGCCGTCGAGAACGCGAGCAGGGTCAGGAATCGCACGTCCCACAAGCCATAGAAGAAGTAGCCGGCCACGATGAACAGGCGATTCTGGCCGCCGAGCGGCAGCAGTCGGTAGATGGAATAAAAGACCGCCAGGAAGACGAAGAAGTCGATGGAGTTGAAAAGCATGAGGAGAGACTCGTATGTACCGATTTCCAATATCGCCCACAGCCCGGGCTTTGCCGGAAACCGCCTGCATCATAAGGGATTAGCACGGAATCGCAAATCCCGTACAAGCATACTGAAGCTACCTTCTCAACCGAAAGAGAGTATCACAAAATCTAAAGTCCGCTGGCTACTCGAAAGCTGAAAACGATGCTGAAAGTAAACTTCGCTTCGGCTATCACTCAATGGCGCCCAAATTAAGCCAATCGAGACCTGGAGGTGAATCCTCGGAGTCGCCCCGGCCCGATGCCGAAGCATCGGGCCGGGTCACAAATCGATAGGGATTCTGATCCGTCCCCAGGTACGGCGGCCTTTCATCGGTAGGGATCGGGCTAGTGACTCGACGCGGGGGATGACAACGGGATTATCGGTCCGCTCGGGATGCCCGTGGGTTGGGCTGCGGCCGTCGGTTGTCGACCGACGCCGTAAATCATGGCCGAGGACGAACCGGGTCGGCTGTTGGCCGCATGATTCAGGGAGCCATTCAAGGCGCCGGGTGCCGATACCGTCCCCGGGCTCTCGATGATCGTCGGCCGCCCCAACTTGCCCTGGAGAGTTTCCAGGGCCGTGTGCAGGTGCTTGATCACGTGGTCGCATCCTTGCGTGTTGCCCGAGTACGAGAACGAATTGGCCATGAGGCGACCGAATCGACGCTCATAGGCCACGATATGGACGTACTCGATGAAATCCGTGGAAGGGGCCCCGCAGTGGCCATGGACGTGGCCGACCTCGCCCGACTGGATGACATCAATGATGGGCTTCAGGTCGGCCATGCGGACATGGTGGATACCCTCCGAATCGATGACGGTGCCGTCGGTGAAGACCTGGAGGAACATGCCGAACTGACTGCCGTCATTGGACTTCCCGAGTGCCATCCGGGTGATGAGCGGATCCGCGGACGTGACGGCGGAACTCACGCGCGACTTGGGCGTGATACGTTGCCCGGCGCCGTTCGCCGACGAGAGCGGGGGCGACTCGGGCAGCCCGCCGAAGTTGGAGACGGTCGCCGGAGCCGCCGCGGATGAACCCGCTGGAGGCAGGAAGGTGCCCGCCCCGCCGCCATAGGGCAGGGGTGCTGCCTGTCCGCCGGCCGTTGAGGACGTGGTATTCGAAGCGGATGGGCTTCCTCCGAACCGGAAGATCCGGCCCAGCAAACCCGTATCGTCTCCCATCGCCGCAGTCCGGCCGAGGACCGCCAGGAGCAGACCCGCGCCAAGGACAGTTCTTGTCGTGATTCGTAGCCACCCGACTTGCATCGCCGACCTCCTTGCCGGTTCGCATTCTCATCCTGATCGACACATCCGACGCAATCTACCTGTGCCGGCGGCGTCTTCCGACCGCTCAGAACGACACGACCCGATCGGCTTCCTCCGATCGTCGTCGTGCCTCCTTGATCTTATCGACCGCGGTATGCTCGAAGCTTCGCATTCCCGGGTCGGTGGCGATCCGGGGAAGGATCTACCGAGGATCGGGCAGATGGGGGTGTCGAGAGACTCGACGACAGCGAACATGATTGACGGGATCGCCGGAATTTGCGTCAATGGATGTTATGACAGGCACGGTTTGTCTGTTGTAAACGTCGATCGTGGTCGTCGGCTCGGGGGATGAACCATGTCGGTCAGTCGCCGCGGAACCCGGAAATCAGAGGCCCCTCGGAAGGATCCTCCGGTCCCATCGAAGGCGAAACCCAAGCCGCCAGCGAGTAGCCCGGCGACTCCAGCGACCCCGGCAGTGCTACCGCAACGGAATGCCTGGGATCTCCGAGGTTTAAGTCCGGAGCCCGAAGCGATGCCAGCATCAGCCGATGAAAATGCCGAGATTCGCCAGCGGGAAGTCCCGGTCTCCGAGATCGACTCCAGCCTGACATTCCTCAAATGGATCGGCGGATTCCTGTCCCTGTGCGCGATGGGAATTCTGGCTTTCGAGTTCGCATCCGTCCAACGACTCACCCGGATCGAGGATGCGATTCACGCCCTCCAGAAGGACTCCGCCGAGATGCGATCAGACCTCAGGGAACGCAATCAGCGGATTGCCGACTCCCTGGATCGGATGGAGAAGAGCCAGGTCAAGAATCGGCCTTCCCCTGGTAAGTCATCCCAGTAGCCGATGATCGATCCAGGCCGTCGCATTCCTTCAAGTCCTGGAAAACTCGGGGAAATGACCGCCGGATCAGCGAGGCAGGTCACTCAGATCGCCGCCGACCGCCTCGGCATGCCTCCCGGTCAAGGCATGAGGCCGTCCCCACTCTCATCAGGGGAACGGCCTTCGAGACGACGGCCTACTGTGACGGAACTCCTGGTTACATGTTCAGACTGAGAGACCTTCCTCGGATCAGGAGACGGTAACCGAGGATGGCGCCTAGCCCCACTGAGAGCAGCAACGCGGTGGAGGGCTCGGGGACGCTTCCAAACCCGCCTCCAGTCGGAGCGTAGAGGCGAAGGATGCGGTCGCTCTGAGTGATGAGAAGGCTGCCGTCGTTGGGATCAACTTCGACGAAATCCCCGCGCGAGCCCCCGAAGCCGATCAGGGTCACGGCATCGGTGGTCAGGTTGACTTCCCACAGGTCTCCCGAATTCGTATTGACGAAGATGTTCCCTTGGAGCCGTCCGCTCCCGAGCGCAAGGCCGTCGATGCCCTCGGAGACCGGGAAAGCGAAGTCGAATACCTTGGCACCGTTGCTGATATTGAATCCGAGGACGTGACCGTCTTCGGGATCGGCGGTGTTCCGGTCGGCGCCGTATACGACCGTACCGGCCGAGTTGATGGCCAGTCCGTCGACATAGTGGTTATTGATCAAGTGAGTCGCACCGCTGATGGGATTGACATCGAAGATCCCCTTGGACGTCGAGACCATCAGCGTTCCGTTCGCGGGGTCCGCCTTCAGATCGTTCAAGGCGGAGAAGGAGTTTGGGGTCGCAACGATCGGATACGAAACCGTTGCGAAATTATTGTTCGAGGCGATCTGAAAGATATAGCCGAGCGACCTGTCGTTTTCGTACACCTTGCCACCAACCGTGGCCATACCGGTGAAGCTTGCTGCGCCGGTATTCGAGACGACATTCCTCGCCACCTGGCCGTTCGAATCGTCAGGAAGCCGGTAGAGGTCTCCGGGGTAGGTGCCGACGAGCACGACGCCACCCGGAGCGAAGGCGATCCCCAACGGGCCGATGCCGGTGCTGGCGTTACCGGTGTGAGAAAATCCGGTTGCGAAAGTCTTGAGTCCAAAGCCAGCCTTTTCGGCTTGGGTTGTCAGGACCATGCCCGCTCGAGACGACGCCTCCCCGAGCAGGAGGACGACGGCGAGGACCGAGGCACCGAACACACGCTCGATGCGTTTCGTGCTCTTGGACCCCCTCGATCCCGATCTGTAAAAGTCGAACCGATTCATGTTGCAAGGTCTCCTAAGTCGTGAATCCAAAGCTACAGCTAGTACAATCTGCCGAATCCAGCCTTCCATGAGAGAGCACAAGGCGCATCAACTCGCTCACTCGAGGCCGTGTTGGAATCGCTTCTCTCGACCCCGGGTTTCCCTGGAAACGCCACGGTCGAACGAGGCCGCTTCGTCAGCAACGAGGCAGGTCGGTCGGAATCACTGGCGCCGTCGCCGGGAGGCGATCGGCATGCGTTCGAGAAACCGAATGGCGGATGACCCTGGGCAGCGACGAAGAAAGGTGACCCGCTGGTGCACGGGGCTATCTCAAGAGAGTTGGGCCGTAAACCGCGCCGAGCCCGCGAGACACCGGACCAATCCGACTCGTTAACGCCCGGGCGATTCGGTGCCGGGGCCGAGTTGTTTCAAGGCAGCGAAGAACACGGGGCGGAGCCGGGCGTCGAGCCATGGCTGATTGAGCACCCAACCCAGGTTCTTGCGGAAACGGTCGTCGCTGATGCCGACGATCTGAGTTCCGCATCGCGTCAAGGCCAATGCGCCGGCGAGGTTATAGAAGACTTGCGCGACCTCGGCCGGCATCGAGCTTTCACGCCTGGCCGCGCGACGCGGCTCGCCCGCCCGGGTGTCGGGGTTGACGAGACGGTGGACGAGCTTGGCGAACGTCTTGAGTTTCGCCAGGAGCGAGGCGAGATCCCAGGGTGGGATCGCCAGGTCGTCGGTCTCGACGAGTCGACGCAGGTTCAGCGGCGGCGGTGCGAGATCGGGCCGCCGACGGGCTGCGTCGGCCGGAACTGGCACCGAGGTGGGGACGTCCTCGAGGTATTCATGGAGCGGTTTCTCCAGCCAGAACGCGAGCAAGACCTGAAGCTCGTCGTTGGCGGCGTCCGGGGAGACCTCGGGCCTGGGCGCCTCGGACCGGCTCCACCGCGCCGAGAGGTCCTGGGAAGAGTCGGACGGCGCCCCGGGCTCGGGCACGGGGTCCTCGAGAAAGACCAGCCAGAGGCGGTCCTGCCTCGACTGGCAGAGGATCTCCAGGAGTTCGTCGATCCGTTCCTCCTGGGTCAGGCTCTCGGCCGGGTCGTGGAGCAGCGTCGCCGCCAGGATCCGCCGGAAGACACGCTTGACGGTGGTCATCCGGTTGTTCAGGAATTCGGGGCTCTGGCCGGGGAACATCGCCGTCAGTTCATGGCGTGTCCTGGCGACCCGGTCTGGCGTGAGCGGGGCGAGCGACAGCTCGTCGAAGATCATCCAGTGCTCGTGCTTGCCCTCTTCGATGAGATGCTTGCGAACCCGATTGATCGTGAGATGCAGGATGCTCAGCGCGTACAATTGGTCGGCGTCGAACGGCGTGTCATCGCGCGGTATCGACCACGGTTCGGCGACACCTTCCACCCCGAAGGAACGGGTCACCTCGCGTCTCCGCGCAACTCTGCGGTGCTCATCGATGGCGTGATTCCGGGCCGCGACATAGAGCCATTTGCGGAACGTTCCTTCGACCATCGGCCGATCTTGCAGGATGTTCTTCTCGAAGAGTTTTACGAAAGAAGCTATGCGTCCGCTCTTCGGCCGATCCCTCCCCGACGAGCATGACGAACGCCGTACGGAGGGGTGCGTAATAGGACCCGTAGAACCTCTTCCACGTCCGGAAGTCCTCGATGTCGGTCTTCAGAAACACGCCGGCGCCCTCCGAGTCGTCCCGACCCGGCAAACTTCTTGCCCCGATCGGGAGCAAGGCCGAGTCCTCGTCCCACCCCAAGAAAAGACGTTACGCACGGCCACGGTGTGCGCAGGGCCGGATTTTTTCCGGGAGAGTCGATTCAACGGTCGAACGGGTCGGAGGGGAAGGCAAGGTCCATCAATCGGTCTTGGAGCCTCAAGAACCCGGGGTGGGTGCGGATGGGTTCGAAGTCGGGCTCAATTCGTAGCTTGTCAAGATCGCGGAAACCGGCGTCGACCGACTTGCTCAACGCGTCGACGGCCTTGGAAGCCTCGGATTGACCTTCCGCGGCCGAGAGGCCGGAAGCTCGATCGCCCGCCAGCGCCGACACCGAGGCATGGTGAGCGGCCAATTAAAAGTAAGACTCGGTCGTCGGATTCGACTGATCGCCCCGATGTCGGATCGCTCGGCGGAGGCTCTCGACCGCCCCGGCCGACTGGCCATTCTTCATCTGCAAACTGCCGAGCCCCCCGAGGCATTTCGCGAGGACGTCCACGTAGCCGCTACGGTTCGGCTCGGCTTCCACCAAAACCTCCATGATCGCCGTCGCCTGTAAGATCGACTTGATCGCCTCTTGCAAGCGATTCAAGCTCACGTGTGCAACCCCGATGTTGAAGTGGCTCAACGCCAGATCATAGCGGTACTGGGTCACGGCGGGGTTTTCCCTGGCCAAGTTCTCCCGTATCGTCAGCGCCCGCTCCTGCCAGGGAATCGCCGCGGCCGTCCGATCCCGACGGATCTCGGCAGTACCGATGTTATCGCAGGCGGTCGCCAGGTTGATCTGAAACTCTGCATCGCCGCGGTTTTCTTTCACCAGGGTCTCATATTCCATCGCGGCGTCCCGGAATGAGGCGATCGCTTGGTCGCGTTGGCCCAGCTTCCACCGAACGACTCACATGTTGATATGAACACCAGAAAGTATGTTACGATAGCGAGTCTCCGAGCGGTTCGCGGCCGCCAGGGAATTCAGGATCGACGCCGCGGATTGATACGAATCCTGCGATTCCGTAAGCTGGTCGAGTGTATCCTGGACGCGGCCGATTTCGTTGTGGGTGCTCGCCAGGATGGATCGGTATTCGAAGACGTTCGGGTTCGCGTCCACCAGTCTCTTTTCGATCGAGAGCGCCCGCCCGAGCGAGACCAGCGCCTCGTCGGGACGCGACAGGTCCTTCTGGAGTGATCCGATCTTGTATTGAGTCGCCGCGAGGGTGGCCTGGAATTCGGAGACCGTCGGGTAGACCTTCGTCAGCGCCTCCTGGACCTTGAGCGCCTCTCCGGACGCCACCAGCGCCTGATCCGAATGGCCGGTCGCCTCCAGTGCGTTACTGATGTCGCCAAGGGCGTCCGCCAGGTCGTTCTGGAACCGGCTGACGGTCGGATTGGCGCGCGCGAGCGGTTCCAGGATTTCCCGGGCCCGGTTGTAGATCACCAGGGCTTCGGCGGAGCGCCCGACCGCGCCCACTCCCAGCCGATCTTGAGATCAGAGTTCGCCAGGTCGTCCTGGAACTGATTGTTGGCGGGATCTCCCGCGGTGAGTCTCTCGCGGATCTCGCGAGCCTCATGGAAGGACTGGAGCGCCTCGGCGGGATGGCCTGTCCGCGATTGGATCAGGCCGATGGCGTTGAGGCTGTCGGCATTCTCGGCGAGGAGCTCCGGTGCATTGGGCGATTCCGAGAGGAGCTCCCGCCGCAATGCCAGGGCCTGTCGATGTACGGTCATGGCGTCTTCGAGCGAGTCCATCCGCGAGGTCAACTCGCCCACCTCGTAATACGCCCTTGCCAGCTCCCTCCGCGAGGCCTGGTCCGTCTGGAGCTTGAGGGAATCCTCCAGTTTCGCGTAGAAGTCGCGCGCGTCGTGGAGGAGTTTGCCGCGCAGCTCCTTGAACGCCGATTTCCACGGCCGGAAAAACAATCAATCTTCGGACGATTGTCATAGTCAATGGTAGGTGTATTCGATCGCTCGGTGACCGAGCCAGGGGATGGGGGGCGATTCGTTACCGAGAGCGGCCTCGCGGAGGATCGGGTTATGACTGCGACGGTCGAAGACGACGACGAGTCGGTCGTGTTCGATCGTCACGGTGCCGGCGGTCTGGATGAACCGCCGGAAGAGTTGTTTCGGGTCGGCTCTCTCGAACCCTTTCAATCGCGATGCCAGCCAGCGGTAACATCCGTTGGCGATCACGGTCAGGATGGCGTCGAGGTCGACCTTGAGCCGCACCTCGCTGGCCAGGCAATTGAGGTGGAAGAAGTTCACGCGGACGCCCAGTCCCCCCTCGATCCGATTGCGGCCGGCGTAGCGGATGATCAACTCGCGCGGGGTCTCCTCGAAGTCGTTGGAGAGAAAGAGCGTAGGGCGATCTCGGCCCAGGCCGGCCACGGCGATCTGGCGGATCGTGCCTTCGTAGCCGCGCAATCGCACAAGTCCCACGAGGTAGCGAATCTGCGTATGACGGCGCTTGGGGACATCGATCACGGCCCCTTTCCAGTCGGAAGCGGGTCGCTTCTGCAGGCGAGGGAGGATGGCGGCTCCCCGTCGGCGGATGGTGACGAAATGGATCTCGCGTCGATTGACGCGCGAGAGTTCGGCGTAGTCGACGACCTTGCTGTCGAAGTAGAGCCACTTGGGGTCCGTGCCGGTCACCTCGTGCCAGAACTCGACGAACCGCATCAGTTCGCCGTGCTGATCGTTGCGGGTCAGGTCGGCGTTGGAGTAACACAAGCAGCGGCTGTCCTGTTCGAGCGCGAAGGACGTCAGCACACTCGGCCCGGCTTTGCCTTGGAGCGGGAGGTCATGGCGGTCGAGGGCTTCGGGGTCGCCGCGGAATGGGATCGGGTGGAAATCGAGCGAGAATCCATCGGGTTCGGGAAAGATCACCGGGGCGAGAGCCTTGACCCATCCCTGCAACAGTCCCCGTTGCTGGTCGCGGATGATCCGGTAAGAGTAGGCGGTGGCGAACGATTTCTTGGGCAGGACGTTGAGGCCGGCGAACAAGCCGAGGACCTCGTCGGTGTAGAAGTCGTCGATATGGCTACGTCGCTCATTGAGGTCGAGAAAGGGTCGAAGCGGCCCTCGGTATGGCACGGTCCTCGAAAACCGGGGAGAAATGCAGGAAACCCATCGGAAGAGTCGCGAGACTGAGAATGTTGATACCTAGCCGACCGAGCCGATTCTGGCCGAAAAAACAATCAACAGTGTGATGGCCCAGAGCGGAAAAATCCCGAGAAATCAGGGGCCCTTTGCCCGCAGAGATTGATTATTTTCCCGGCCGTGAAAATCGGCGATTAACTTACTTTCCGTAGGTGGCCGAGGCAATTTCCCGGCATTTTCCCGCGGGCCGGCCGACCGGCTATACTCGCCCGTAGGTCCGCGGATCCAGCCCCACCAGGCGAATGATCGCACGTTGCGCCTTGGTCAGCTCGGTCACCATCACCTGCGCTTCCCCCTCACCGACCCGAACCTCGTGCCGTTGGATCGACGAGAACACCTCGATTAATCGATGCGTGGTCGGATGCGCGCACGCCCGCCCTTCCGGATACAACGCCAAGGCCTCCTCACCCGCCCGGGCCATCGCCTGGCGCAACTCCCGCTCCAACAGCGCCTGTATCAGTAAGGCGAAGAAGTAGGCCGCCAGCAGACCTTGAATCCGCGACACGTCCTTCAAGAACACCGGCGCCACGGCGAAGTCGGTCTTGAGTTGCGAGAACCGCTTCTCCAGGAGCGGCTGCCGCTTGTACGCCCGGAGCACCTCGGTGGCGCTCAGATCGCGGTCATTCGTCAAGAGGGGGAAGACCCCATCCTCCCGCGCCGCTTCGGCGATCGCCTCCACGTGCAGCTTCCACTCCAGTGTGAACCGCAATCGGGTCTCCTTCACGTACTGGGTTTGCTCGCTCGGTCGGCCCCGCGTCGCCTGGCGGAACGTCTCTTCTTTCTCCTCCTCGATCTCGACGGGCAGCCGGGGGCTCGCCTCGGTCCCCGTCAGGACCTCCGCCACCGCCTCTTCCACTTTGGGACGCCGGCGAAACCGCGTCCGCGGACCTCGGAGACGTCCCCGCAATTCACTCGGCGCTTCGGTGGCCCGCCGGATCGACCGGGCACGTCGCGATTGATCGAGCTCGGCCTTGCGCGTACTGCGATACCAGAGCAACCGATAGCCTTCGGAATGGACATGGTCGTCGCCGCAGACGAACAACTCGTCAACGGTGTGGCCGTGGTCATCGGACAGGGCATACAAGAGCACCCACTTCAGGACCGAGGGCGCGGCGCGGAGGCGTTGGCGGAAGGCGATGTCCTCGGTTCGACCGCGGGGCAAGACGGTGACAAACCCGCCGCCCCGCTTGTCGATGTGGCCGAGATTCTCGCGACTGGCCAGCTTGCAGTCGGCGACGTAGAGAAAGTCGGCGTGGCCGATCAGCTCGAAGAGCAAGTCCCAGGTCCCGATGTGGGTCCCATCATCGACGGTATTGCCGCTGTCGGTGGCGAAATAGACCGGCACGTTGCCGTCACTGGTGACGGTCAGGATGTAGAGGAGCTGCTTGAGATCGGGCCGCCGCGCCTTGCTGTGTCCCCAGGTGATGGCGTGAGTCGGCCGTCCGTGTTGTTGGCTCTCCCGGCCGGCGTCGTCGTAAGCGCCGTAGAACGAGACGGCAGTGGAATCGTTATGCAACTCGCCGAGACTGATGGCCAATTCCTTGATGACATGTCGGATGACGGCCATGATCAGGGCGGGCCCGATCCCCTGGAACATGCGATCGAGCGAGCGGCCGAAGCGGTCGTCGTGCAATCGGGAGAGGTCCTGGGCGCGGGGGCCGAGGAGGTCGGGCGGGAAGAGTGCGGCCCAGTCGCCGACGCCGTAGACGGGCTGGCGTGCCATGAGGAGATCGGCGAAGAGGACGAGCAAGGCGGTGACGGTCGGGAGCTCGGTCCGTGGGTCGTCGCGGGGGAGGCGTTCGCCGAGGATGCGGCGCAACTGCATCCGCTCGGCGATCCGATTGAGCGAGGGGAGGGCGCCGACGTCATAGGAGTGGAGTTGGAGGCCATCGGCGCGGGCGCGTTTGCCGGGGACGACAGGCCGCTTAGGGCGGCGTGGTGCGTCGGAGGGGTTGAGTCGGGACATCAGCGATAAGCCCGAATGGAGTCGAAGGAGATCGGCGGACGTGAGACCAGGTGACCAGGAGTGGCGAGGTTTGGTCGAGATCGGAAAATTTTTTAGGTATGATTTTATTGAAATGATGAGGATAGCTTTTGGCGTAAGTTGGGTCGGACTCGATTTACGTCGCAAGCGTAGGATAATTAACGTGTCATATTTATTTTGTTGATAGGGGCCCGCCCCCTTGACGAACGGCGCGTCGGGGCGAAGAGTTGCTGGCGGAGGTGGGATCTTTGGCAATCAGCAGAGGAGCGGCGAGCGCCGGCGGCGGTGGGGTCAGCGGAGCGAGGGAGTCGGAGCGGGTCTGGAGGGCGGTTGCGACGGACCTGGCTCAGGCAACTCCTCGCCAGCCAGCGGGGTGGGGAGACGATGCCTCGGGTGGGAGCTGATCGGTTGCGACGGATCTGGCACCCACGCCGCCCGTCAGGCGGCCTGAGAAGATCGAGGGAAATTGCCTCGGCCACCTACGGAAAGTAAGGACAAATGGGGTACTCGGGGCGTATTTTCGAATCCGCCAGGGACAGGCTCAAGAATGCGGACCGTCTCTCTCATGCGGAGTGACTGGCACTCGAGAGCGACGCGCACGGATTGAGAAGAGTGCGATCATGCGATCGACCCGCATCCGACTGATTTCCCATGGCATCGCCCTGGGATTGTTCTTCCTGCTGCTCACCTTCGGCGTGCCGAGGGTCGAGAGGCCATTCACGGACTTCGGCATTCCCCTGCCACGAGCGACGATCCTCGTGATCCGGGCCTCGCACTGGCCGATCGCCATCAGCTCATCGATCCTGGTCCTGCTCGGCATCGACGGCTATCTGCTGGAAATCCTTTCCCGCAGGGGCGACCCCCGGTGGGCTCGGACCTGGTCGGCATTGATGATCGCGACCCCACTCGTGATCATGGCGCTGATCCTGGCCGCACTGGGCCTCCCGTTGATCACAATGGATACGTCTCCGCTCAGCGGCTGACGGGGCCGACCCCGTGAGCGCGTTGAACTGTTCGACCAATAAGACCGGAGAACCGGGGAAGGACTTCGATCGTGGAAAACCGTCTGATCCGGGTGAGCAAGTTTCTGGCGAAGTACCTCCGCCACGCTCCCGACGAGCTGGGCCTGACGCTCCAACCGGGCGGCTGGGTGCCGGTGGACGACCTGCTATCCGCCGCCGGGAAGCACAGCTTCCCGATCACCTACGACGAGCTGGTCGACTGCGTCGAGACGAACGACAAGCAGCGATTCGCCTTCGATGAGACCGGCGACCTGATCCGAGCCAACCAGGGTCACAGCGTGGAGGTGGACCTGCAACTGGAGGAGCGCGAGCCGCCCGAGGTGCTCTACCACGGGACGGTCGAACGGTTCCTCCCCTCGATCCTGGCCGACGGACTGGACAAACGGAAACGTCACCACGTCCACCTGTCGAAGGACCGGGAGACGGCCCGGAAGGTCGGGTCCCGGCGAGGCCGGCCGGTGGTCCTCGAGGTCGATGCCGGGCGAATGCACCGGGACGGCCACAAGTTCTTCGTGTCGGCCAACGGGGTGTGGCTGACGGATTCCGTCCCTCCCGGCTACCTGTCCAGGCCGTGAGTGTCCGTTTCTCATGGAATCACCGACTCCTCGATTGACACGTCTCGCTGAACACCACCAGCCAGGGCGAGATCGAAGCCCGTGACCACGCACGTGAGTGCGTGGTTCGGACGGGACGAACGTCCTCCAACCTCGGGCGTGAGCCCGATCCGCCGCGAGGCTCGCACGCGGTGTTGGGCGCGGGTCTCATGACCCCGCCCGAGTGCCCGACCGTAGGTCTTCCGCTCCCTTCGACCACCGGACAGCCGACATGAGCCGAAAAGTCATACTAATCAGTTAACCACGGAAATCACCGACGAACACGGAAAGGGGAGATGAGTCCGGATTCTCTTTTCCGTGTCGATCCGTGGATTTCGTGGTTGATCAGAGTTGGGGCGAAAAAGGGCCTGCCTCCGTGGAAGTCCGTCAACGATTTCGCTATGCTGGATGGCCATGAAAGGCCGGTCATCGAAGTGGCGTCGAGACGATCTCATCGCTGAGCCCGTACAGACCCACCCGCGACACCGAATCGATCCCATGCTGACGTGGAGTCGGCGCCGCGGCGGACGAATGCGGCTGTAACCGGAGTTGTGACGATGTCATTGAACGGTGCTCAAAAAAAGCAACTCCGAGAGGTAATGGAGTCGGCTTTCAAAGATGAGGAACTCGAGCGGTTGTTTCGAGAAGAGCTCAACCATCCCCTCGACGGGATTACGAAGGAATCTTCGCTGACCAATGTCGTCTCCGAGGCGATCGAGTGGGCGGGACGGCACGGCCGAACCGAAGAACTGATCCGAGCGATCCAAGGGGCACGGCAGAATAGGGAGGACATAAAAGGGGTTACCACGTCGCTGCTTTCCGCTCTCGGGTCGACCAAGCCTCAAGATGGCTTCTCGGCCACACCCTCCAAGGGAATCTCAACTGAGGTCGATCCTCGGAGAGCGGGTGCCCTATCCGAAGAACGTCGGTTAACGGACGAGCAGGATGAGCACTTGATAGTCTCGTATCGCCGCAGCATTCGGAATCGCCTCGAAGTGCTCCTTGGAGAGCTCGTCCGGGGTGAAGTTCGAGGCTCGCGGATCCTGGCCCGTCTCGCCGTGGTCCTGGAGATAGTGATGGCGCCAGATGACGAGTCGCAGCTAAGAGAGAGAATACTCGATGACTTGATCGATGCGAAAGATGAGGATGCGATTCCTCGGATGATCCGGCTTCACGCGGAACTGTGCGAGGAGAACGCGGATCAACATGCCGAACTCATCGCGGAATGCGTCAACCGCATCCTTCCCCTTCACTTCTCCCCGCGTGTCATCAGGGAAGCGAGGCGTCAGATCCGAGTCCAGAAAGTCGCACTCATCGAGGGGACAGTAGAGACCGAGACGGGCGCGGAAGTCGTCATGGCACACCTGGACGGGGAGCCTCCGAGTTTCCAGTATGAGTCGCCGATCCCGCGGGGTAAGCACTCTGTTCCTCTCGAATTACCCGCGATCGGCGATCCTTCTTCGGAAGCCGAAGTCCTGGCGATCCTCGACGATCTCGCGAAGAGTGCGGGTGTCCCACCGAGTCGGGTCGTGTCAGCGGACCGACGCGAGGCGGACGCAGCGAGAATGGAACATTTCACGAAAGTCCTTCGCGGTCACCTCAAGGCAGTGAAGCCCTCGACGGGTCGGAGGCCTTATTGTGCACTGGTGATGCCGCGAGAATCCGGAGATCGGGAGCATCGAAAGAAGGTCCTTGAGAAAGTCCACGACCGGATTCCGCAACTCGTCTTCCTGGAATTATGTCCGGAGAGTGAGACAAGTGAGCAAGAGTATTTCTTCATCAAATGCTTGAACACGCGAATGGAATCGGAACGAAAGCGGAAAACAGAGACTTCTCGCTGAACACCACCGCCGATTTTGAACTCGTTCCCACGCTCCGCGTGGGAACGCCGTCCTGGACGCTCTGCGTCCTCTTCCGAGCGACACGGCCGCATCACAGAGACGCAGAGCGGCCAGACGTGCGTTCCCACGCGGAGCGTGGGAACGAGAAGGACGTTACGTCAAATCCATGGTGGTGTTCCGCGAGAAGTCTCGGAAAACACGATGACTCCCCCTTGATGAGGCCCTTACTTAAATAGTACGGTGCCTGGAGAGACGCCGCATGCCGATTCCACCCGAGGACGCCTTCAAGACACCCGTCAAGCTGGTCGATCGTCCGGGCCTCCCCGAGCAGTACCACCTCTTCGATCCTGAGAGCGTCCTGGCGATCCGCGCCGCGCTGGCGGCGCGGCGTCCCTTGCTGGTGCGCGGCGAGCCGGGCGTGGGCAAGACCCAGCTCGCCGCGGCGGCCGCGCATGTCCTCGAACGGCCGCTCGTGACCAAAGTCGTCAACTCGCGGACGGAATCGCGCGACCTCATGTGGGAATTCGATGCGATCATGCGGCTGGCGGATGCCCAGATCGCCGCCGTGTTCCTCTCCGAGAAGGATGGTCCCGTTCCGCCGGGCGAGGGGAGGCCGCCGGGCTTCGCGACCGGGGCCTTGAGGGAGAAGCTGGCGGTCGGCAACTATGTCCGACCCGGTCCGTTGTGGTGGGCGTTCGACTGGACCGGTGCGTGCGAACGAGCCAATCGAACCAAATCACCGATCCCCCTGTGCGATCCCCCTGCCGATCCTCTCAACGGCTGTGTCGTCCTGATCGATGAGATCGACAAGGCCGAATCGGATGTCCCCAATGGGCTCCTCGAAGCGCTCGGCTCGGGCCGATTCACTCCGCTCGGGCAGAGCCGGCCGGTCGAGGTTGGCGGGGACCTCCGCTCGTCGTGATCACGACGAACGAGGAGCGCGTCCTGCCCAACGCCTTCTTGCGCCGTTGCCTGGTCCTGGAGCTGAAGCTGCCCCGAGACGATGACGGGCTGATCGCGCATCTCATCGAGCGGGCGGAGGTCCATTTTCCCGGGAAGATCAAGGGTTCGAAGGCATTGTTCCGCAAGGCGGCCGAGTTACTGGTCCGCGATCGTGGGGCCGCCCTGGAACGGAACCTGACGCCGTTGCCCGGCCAGGCCGAGTTTCTCGACCTGCTCCGGGCGGTTTTCAACCTGGAACGCGATCAGGGCGCCCTGCCGGACGAGACCCTCGAAAAAGTGGCGAGTTACGCGGTGCGCAAGTTCGAGCAGGCGAGATCATGAAGGATGTCCTGACGGGGCGAGTCGACCTGGTGCGGGCGCTGGAAGCCGGCGGGACCGAGCTGCAAGAGGCCATGGCGCGACTCCTCGGGATGGAGCCCCTAGCCCCGGTGCCGCCGGAGCGGATCGGCCCGGTAGGCACCCGATCATCTCGTCCCCGATCGACGAACCGCCGGCGCCGGTCGCGGACGAGCCCATCGTCCCCTTCTGGTACGCGGATTCGTACGCGAGTCATGGGCCTTCCGTCCCGCGTGGCGAGCTCGGTCCACCTCCGGAGTCCACCGAGGACGCCCCGGAGCCCGCCGTTCACGCGCCCCTGGCGTCGAACGCCGCGATCCTCACGCGATTGCGCCGGGTGGCCGAGTTCTCGCGAACCAGCGGCGAGCCCAACGTGGATCAGGTCGTCGACCAGCTCAGCCGGTGCCGGTTCCTCGAGGTCCTGCCGCGCCGTTCGCGCAAATCGTGGGGCCAGTCGATCCAGATCGTCGTCGACCGCCATCGGCACCTGGCACCGTACTGGGTCGATCAGGACGAGCTGGTACGGACCCTGAGCCGGGTCTATCCCCGCGATGATTTCCAGGTCGCGGTGCAGGGGGAAGGGGCATCCGACCTTTCCCTTTGCTGGCCCAGGCGGGAGTACGCCTATTCGTGGCCCGATCCGGGAACCTCCGTTGTCGTGCTCGGCGATCTCGGTTGCCTGGACGGCGATGGGCTCGGCGCCCGGCAGTCGTGGATCCGCCGTGGCCGCCGCTATCGCGAGCGCGGGAATCGTCCGGTCGCGCTGGTCCCATGCGATCCGGCGTCCGTCCCGGCGGAACTGGCCCGCCACTGGACGATTATCCCCTGGGAAAGCACCATCGCTTCCGGATCAGCCGCGCCGAGTAGGGGAACAGCCGGAGAAGTGGCCGAACGCATCCTCACCCTTCTCGCGTTCGCGCTAAGGGTGGAACCGTGGCTGATCCGCGAGGTCCGCCGGTTGCTGCCCGAAGGCCGACGCGATGCCGGCATCGAATCGAAGGTCTGGCAGCACGAGGCGTTCCAGAGCCGGCATTTCGAGGCGGCGGCGTTCCGGCCCGAAGCGGCCCAGGAACTCCGGGCCAGGTTCGCGGATGAATCCCCCGACCTGCGACGCAAGGTCTACGAGCTCGCCCGTCGCGTCCGCCAGGGCCGCTATCCCGGTGTCTGGCATGCGGAGATTCTCGGCCTGGAAGCCGAGGCTGAGGCGGTCGGCCTCACCGAGACCGCCATCGAGCAGGCCGCGTGGTGGTTCGAGAACCAGCGGCGCGCCCTCCAGGAAAGTGGCGCGGGCAAGGATCCCACGGGCGACGAGTTCGACATGGTTTCGCCGGGTCTTGCCCCGGCTCCCTCGGTCTGCCTTCCAGGGCAAGGCCGGCGACGCCCTCCACGCGATCTGGTCCCTGGTCGAGGTGAGCGCTGTCCGCCCGCCGGACGGCCTGGATCCCGCGCGCCTCCCCCCGACCGACGACCTCCTGCGAACGATCGAATTACTCCACGACCCCGGCGGCCTGGCGTCCCGGCCATTCCCGGCAAATCCCCCAGTCCTGGAATCGAAATCGACCAGCGAGCCGCCGGGCAGCCCGGTTGGTTTGATCCGGTTGCGTCATCCACGCATCAAGGCCGAATCCTTCACCGATCGACCGACATGGGCCTCCGAGTGGGGCGAGGATCGCTATGGCTTCTGGTCTGCGTTCCGCATGAAAGGGGTTCGCCAGCGCCTCCGCTGGATTCCGGCCGGTGAGTTCATGATGGGGTCGCCCGACGAGGAAGCCGGACGTTACGACGATGAAGGGCCGCAACATCCAGTACGGATCTCACGCGGTTTCTGGCTGTGCGACAAGCCATGCACGCAGGCATTGTGGGAAGCCGTGATGGACGAGAACCCGAGCCACTTCCGTTCGCCGACCCGGCCCGTCGAGCAAGTCAGTTGGAAGGATTGTCAGACGTTCTTCATGCGATTGAGCGGCCTGGCGGGAGGATTGATGCTATCACTTCCCTCGGAAGCGCAGTGGGAGTACGCCTGCCGCGCGGGCAGCACAACGCGATACTCATTCGGCGATGAGGAAACCCAACTCGGCGATCATTCTTGGTTCTCAGACAATTCCGCAGGCGAAACTCATGACGTGAGCGGCAAAGCTGCCGAATGAATGGGGGCTTTACGACATGCTGGGAAACGTGGTCGAGTGGTGCCAGGACGGCTGGGATCCTCAGTTCTACGCAAAATCGCCGCGTGAGGATCCCAGCGCGCCGGCGGAGGCGTCTGCCGCCCGTGTATTCCGTGGCGGTTCGTGGTACGTCAGCGCGCGGCGAGTGCGCGGCGTCTCGGAACTCGCGAGGTCCCAACGTCCAAGACTACCTCTTGGGCTTTCGCTGCGGCGAGTTCCAGAGCGCTGGTCCGGCCGGCGCGGGGAGCCGGCTCGAGCGAGACGTGAGCCGGTCTGAGCGTCGTGCGGAGCAAAGCTCAGATGGCGAACCCCCGAGCGAGACCCGCTGGCTCGGGCTGGGAGACCGTGACTCCGGTCCCTGGGCCTTTCCGACTCTGACAACGGTCCGATTCTCATCCGATGTCGAGGAATTGACGATCCGCACCATGACCCGCCCGGACTGGGCTTCGGCGATCGGTCGGGATGAGTTTGGCCTTTGGGCTGAGTTCACGATCCGGGATACGGTCCGCCAGCGCCTACGCTGGATCCCTCCAGGCCAGTTCGTGATGGGCTCGCCGCCGAAGGAAGCAGGACGATTGGACTGGGAAGGTCCCCAGAGGCGAGTGCTGATCCCTCGGGGGTTCTGGCTCTTCGACAAGCCCTGCACACAGGCGCTGTGGGAGGCGGTGATGGGAGGGAACCCGAGCCACTTCCGATCCCCGACGCGTCCTGTCGAACAAGTCAGTTGGGATGATTGTAAGGCGTTCGTAAAGCGATTAGACAGCCACTTGCAGGGTTTGGAGCTTTCTCTCCCTTCGGAAGCGCAGTGGGAGTACGCCTGCCGCGCAGGCACGACGGAGGCGACCTATGCAGGGGATCTGGAGATCATCGGCGAGAGGAATGCGCCACTCCTCGATGGGATTGCGTGGTATGGTGGGAATTGTGGCGTGGGTTATGAGCTAGCCGAGGGAGAAGACATCTCGCCATTCGCGGAGATGCATCACGATTCAAAGATCGGTGGAACGCATCCGGTGGGAGGTAAGGCTCCGAACGCTTGGGGCGTTTACGATATGCTGGGCAACGTGTGGGAATGGTGCGTGGACAAATATGCAAAAAATCCAGATGCACCGGAGTCTCCCGGCGGGGCTATCCGGGGTGGTTATTGGGGCGTAGACGCGCGGCGCGTGCGTGCCGCGTTTCGGACCTGGGTCGATCCCAACCAACGGAGCAAGAACGTCGGCTTTCGCTGTGCCGAGTTCCAGGCAGGATATCAGAGCGAGGACCTCACTACCTCGGTCACTCCCATGAATCCCGTGGGTGCGCCAGGTCTGGATCATGAGCGGTCAGTATTCAGGGCTTCGTGGCACAATCGTCCATCGGGTGAGCCGTGATCAATTCGTTGCCTTGATCGATTTCGGCGGTAGAAGCGTCCCGATCGAGCTTGAAGATTGGCTGGTTGAACAGGTTCGTGCATTGGTACCGTCCCCCGGGTAACAATGATCGAATTTGGGAAATCGAGGCTCCGTTCGAGTCAGTACCGAGTAGAGCTTAGGACGAAGCCTCGCCCCCCAAGCGTTCCCTGCAATCCAGGAGGATTCATCAACAGTTCATGATCACGATGTCAGCCAGTCGAACGTCACTCACGAACCTCCATCCGCTGGCTCGCGGAATCCCGCAGCCATGGGCCTGGGAGTGGGGCGAGGATCGGTACGGCCCCTGGTGTCTGTTCCGGATGAAGGGGGTTGGACAGCGATTGCGTTGGATTCCTCCCGGCCAGTTCGTGATGGGCTCGCCGCCGGAGGAAGCGGGGCAAATCGCCACAGCTAACGAAGGCCCGCAGCTCTCGATGCAGATTCGTGGGGGATTCTGGCTGTTTGACACACCCTGCACGCAGGAGTTGTGGGAGGCGGTGATGGAGGAGACCCCCAGTCATTTCCACTCGCCAACCCGCCCCGTCGTCTTAGTCAGTTGGGATAATGTTCAGGCGTTTCTGAAGCGATTAAACGGCCAGTTGGAGGGATTGGAGCTGTCGCTCCCCTCGGAAGCACAATGGGAATACGCCTGCCGCGCAGGCACGAAGAGTGCGACCTATGCAGGCGACATGGAGATCCTTGGCGAGAACAGTGCGCCTTTACTCGATAAGATTGCATGGTATGGAGGGAATTGTGGCATTGACTACGAGTTGGCTGACGGATTTGACACGACCTCATGGCCGGAGAAACAGTATGACTTTAAGTGGGGTGGAACCCATCCGGTAGGTTGCAAGACTCCAAATGCGTGGGGCCTTTACGACATGCTTGGGAACGTGTGGGAATGGTGCCGCGACGAACATCGAGCTGATCCCCAGGTATTAACAAACACCGTTACTATGACCTCCCAGCGGATCATCCGGGGAGGAGCGTGGATTGTGCCCGCCCGATACGTGCGTGCAGCGGCTCGGGACTGGCTCGATCACGACATCCGTGCCAACTACCTCGGCTTTCGCTGTGGCGAGTTCCGAACCGGTGAGTTGAGCCAGGGATGAGTCACTGGGGCCGGATGTGGCAAGACTCGTTACTCCGTTCGTTTCTGTCAGGCAGCGCTTTTCAAGACATGCGAAGAATAGCACATGCTTGGCTCGCAGGCGGGAGAGGATCGGATTGACGATGCTTGCGTTGCGAAGACCTTCCGACGAGTCCACCCGCCGATTCCTGGAGGGTCAGGCCAGGCGGGACTTCAGTTATTCGGCAGTCGGAGCGACGTCCAATACTCCTCCTGCCGGTTTCGTCGTGGACCGGACCCGGATCAAGGTGGGTGAAGGCGAGCCGGTCTTCCGGGCCGCGAGCGACGCATTGCGACACTGGGGGCAGTTCGACTTGGGCTGGCTGGAGGCATGGCCGCCCGAGACGCCGATCCGGCCCGGCGAGGTCGTGGCAGTCGTGGCCCGGGCCCTCGGCCTGTGGTGGCTCAATGCCTGCAAGATCGTCTACGTCGTGGATGAGTCGGGACCGATCCGCCGGTTCGGCCTGGCTTACGGCACGTTGCCCGATCATGCGGCGCGTGGCGAGGAGCGATTCCTGGTCGAGTGGGATCAGGCCGACAACAGCGTCTGGTACGACATCCTGGCGTTTTCTCGACCGAACCATTTCCTGACCCGGCTCGGCCGTCCGATCGTCCGCCGGACGCAGAAACGATTCGGCCGGGATTCGTCGGCCGCCATGCTCAGGGCGGTCCATTCCAGATAGGAGCCTGGAGCAGGGATCCGCCGATCAGCCGCTCACCACTCCAGAAGGGTCCAAATCGCTCGCCGCCGCGCGGAAATCCGAAATATTCTCGATTTTCGTATCTGCCTTGACAGTCGCGAGTTCGGGACAAATTCGGCGCGAGTCCGCGCCCGGTGCGTTCATGAATTTGTAAAGTTGCGGCATTCTAATAATAGACGTTCGATTGTGCGCGACCACGTCCCGCCGGGGCCAGAATTCGGTGACATGCAGCCTGCCAGCAAACGCATCGGGCCGGAGGGCTCATGACCTGCCACCCACCGCGACGACACAGTCGTTGCGGCCCTCGGCACAACCCGTTCGGAGACTCGCCGCAAAGTTCTGGCCCGTCCTGGAGATCGGAGATGGCGACGCAACGGGATGGAGCCAGAGATCGCAAATGGGCGCAACGATCCTCGACGGGCGATTGCCCCCCGGAGCCGGTCGAGTCGCGAATCCCGGCTCCCGCCAGTTCCACTCCGCGGCTTGAGAGGAACTCGCCCCGGAATGGCGGGGTGGTGTTCGGCGAGACGTCTCGGAACATACGATCGAGGAGGAGCATCCCAGCCCATGGAATCGCTTTCACGACGGAATCTGCTGATCCGATCCGGGGGATTGGGCGGTGCGCTCGCGGTCGGATCGCCTCGGGTGACGACAGCCGGGGAGCCGCAGGCCGACCCGGAGCGAGCGGAGAAGAAGCCGCTCAAGGTGATCGTCACCGGGGGCCATCCGGGCGATCCCGAGTATGGTTGCGGCGGCACCGTGGCCCGATACACGGACCTCGGGCACGAGGTCGTCCTGCTCTACCTGAACAAGGGCGAGGGGTCGCCGAAGGCGGGAGCCGCCGACCGCGTCGCCGAGGCCGGCAAGGCGTGCGAGATCCTCAAGGCCCGCCCGATGTTCGCCGGGCAGGTCAACGGCCAGGCGGTCGTGGACGCGGCCCATTACGACGCCTTCCGCAAGATCCTGGAGGCCGAGCGGCCCGACGTCGCCTTCACCCACTGGCCGATCGACAACCATGCCGACCATCGCGCCATCTCGATGCTGGTCTATGATGCCTGGCTCAAGTTGAAGAAGCGATTCGCCCTCTATTACTACGAGGTCTCCACCGGCGAGGACACCGTGCAATTCGCGCCGACCCACTACGTGGACATCACGCCGACCCAGCCGAGGAAACGCCTCGCCTGCTACGCACACGCCAGCCAGTCGCCCGACCGGTATTATGCGCTCCAGGAGCAGGTCAGCCGGATGCGCGGGATCGAGAGCGGCCATCGTCAGGCCGAAGCCTATATTCGCCACGTCCAGAGCCCCGACTTCACCTTGCCGATGGCGTCACCTTCGGACGGTTGAAGTCGGGGCCGCGCGACGACTCGCGATGTCGGATCTGGCGGATGAGAGTATACTGGGTGCGGCTCGACGGCCAGGCGTTCATGGCATCGAGTGACTTGCCGCAGTGGTGAAGATCGGTCGAGGAATGCGGTACATGACGGCGTCTAGCGGAACCAGAACCACGATTCGCATCGGCACCCGCGGGAGCCATCTGGCGCGATGGCAGTCCGAATGGGTGGCCGATCGCCTGCGCGGCACCATCCGGGCCTGGTCGTCGAGCTGGTCGAGATCAAGACGCATGGGGACCGGGACCGCAACTCGCCGCTGGCGGCCATCGGCGGGGTGGGGCTCTTCACCAAGGAGATCCAGCGGGCGGTCCTGGATGGGTCGGTCAACGTGGCCGTGCATAGCCTCAAGGACTTGCCCACGCAGGGACCGGACGAGCTGGTCCTGGCCGCGGTCCCGCCCCGCGAGGACGTGGCCGACGCCCTGATCGCCCCGGGGCACCGCACGATCGACGCCTTGCCCCCGGCGCGCGGGTCGGCACAAGCTCGCCGAGGCGTCGGGCGCAGTTGCTCTTCCGCCGTCCGGACCTGGAAATCGTGACGATCCGGGGCAACGTCGAGACCCGGCTGAACCAGGCGCTGGAGGGCCGGCTCGACGCCGTCGTGCTGGCCTGGGCCGGCTTGAAACGGCTCCGGCTGGAATCCCATGTCACCCAGCGCATGGCCCCGCCGGAGTTCCTGCCGGCGGTCGGGCAGGGGGCGCTGGGGATCGAGTGCCGTCGCGAGGATTCGGCCGTCCGGGCGCTCCTTGAGCCGATCGATGACCCGGCCACCCATCGCGCCGTGACGGCCGAGCGTGCCGCGCTGGCCGTGCTCGAAGGCGGCTGCGTCATCCCGATGGCCGCCTGGGCGCGGGACGTCGAGGGAGTTGACTACGGGCCTGATCATCCGGACCTGGCGATCGATGCCGTCGTGTTCGACCCCGACGGCCGCGACCGCGTCGCCGTCGCCCTCCGCGGCCCGGGCGATGACCCCGACGGCCTGGGCATCGCGGCGGCCCGGGCGCTCCGCGACCAGGGCGCCGATCGGTTGCTGGAGCGAGGCAAGTCGCAACATCGAGACGACTCGTAGGAGGACCCCAGCCATGTCAACGCTCGACTCGGCGAAGGACGGGACCCCGCTCGCCGCCACATCGCGATCCATGATCTCGCGGGCACTCGAGACGGCCGTGGCGATCACCTTGACGATCGGAGTCGCCGTTTGCGCCTCGGTGCTCGCCGGCAGGCCGGCCGAAGGGCCGGGTGGACCTCGACAAGATCACGTGCTCCCCGGGTCGTCCGATCGGTCTCGATTCGATCGAATCCTGCCGGGAGGGCGGCAAGAGCCGCTCTTCGTCGACTTCGAAAGCGGGCATTTCCTGACCCCGCCGTTTGCCCTGGAGCCGGTCGATCGCGATCATCCATTGGCGGTCTCCAATCTGGCATTCCCGGAGAAGCTCAAGGATTGGATCAGGTGCCACGGCATCGATGCGGTGGTCCAGGCCGACGGAGGGACGATCACCCTGATCGGCCTGGAGATGCAGTCCGGCCAGCCCGTGCCGATCCCGGACACCTGGCCGAGACTGAAGCCCGCCGATGCCCGCCGGCTCTTCGAGCGATCCTCGGATCAGCCCCGGCGTCCGAAATCCGGCGAATGGGCGCACCTCGTCCGCCAGTTCCGGCCGGAAGATCCGCCCGCCGTGCTGCCGTTCCTCACCCGCGAGGGAGGTCTCGTCCTCCTGAACCTCAGGCCGGATCGCGCCGACCCGAAGGATGCGGAGGGCATCCGGCTCACCTACCAGATCCGGCGCGGGCCTGGTCCGCGGGGTGCCGATCCCGCGTCGGGCCAGGCGGCCCGTCGGCCGCCGGCCGGGGCGCTGCTGGATGATCCCGCCGGGCCCGTCCAGCTCCAGACCTGGAAGGGCGGCATCGTCGTGACGCGTCCGGGGAGCCCGGAGTGGATCGAGATCGATCAGGGCAAGGTGGTCATCAAGGTGAATCGCGCCGGTCGCGCCGGCCCGGCCGATGCCCCGGAAACCTTGATCGAAGCCTCAAGGCTCGTGACCGACGTGATGGATCTCGACGGCCGTCGCCTGCGGGTGACCGTCATGGGTTCGAGCAAGGCGATCATGTGCCGTCGCGTCCGCGACCGGCTCGCCGTGGAAGTCGGCGAGAAATCGGTCATCTCCTGCGATCGGATCACCCTGGATCTGCCGTACTTCGAGCACCTCTCGAAGGACCCGAGGGCCGATGCGATCGTGAATCCCAAGGCGGGCCCGCTCCGGTCGAAGAGATGATGAAGATCGACACCACGCGGAGCCATGCGGCTCGCAGAATCTGGAAGTGATTATGAGTTATAATGTTCGCCTGCTGATCGACTGTCCCGATCATCGGGGCATCATCGCGGCGGTCTCCGGATTCATCGCGCGTGCATCGGGGGAATATCCTGTCCGCCGACCAGCATGTGAGCGATCCGCCCGACGCCAAGTTCTTCATGAGGATGGAGATCGAGGGCCAGGGCTTCGGCCTGGGCCGCGACGAGTTCGACGCCGCGTTCGCCCCGCTCGCGCGTCAGCATGGGATGAACTGGCGCGTCGGCTTGACCGACCGTCCCAAACGGATGGCCATCCTGGTCTCCAAGTACGCCCATTGCTTGCTCGACCTGCTCTGGCGGTGGGAGGCCGGCGAGCTGGATGCCGAGATCCCGCTGGTGATCTCAAATCATGCCGATCTGCGCGATAAGGTGCTTGCCCATGGCATCCCCTTTCATCACCTGCCCGTGACCAAGGGAGCCAAGGCCGAGCAGGAGGGGCAAGTCGCGGCGCTCCTGGACGAGCACAAGATCGACCTGGTGGTGCTGGCCCGATATATGCAGATCCTCTCGCCCGAGTTCCTCGAGTCCTACCGGCGGCCGATCATCAACATCCACCACTCGTTCTTGCCCGCCTTCATCGGCGCCAGCCCGTATCACCAGGCTTATGCCCGCGGCGTGAAGATCATCGGGGCGACCGCCCATTACGTGACCGCGGAGCTCGACGCCGGGCCGATCCTCCACCAGGGCGTGGCGCATATCTCCCACCGGGACGGCGTCGAGGACATGATCCGGATCGGCCGGGAGGTCGAGCGCCGCGTGCTCGCCCAGGGCGTGCGATGGCATCTGGAGGATCGCGTGCTGGTCAACGGCGTCCGGACCGTCGTGTTCGAATGAACGGGCCACGACGCGACGCGGGCCTCTGGCGCGGTTGTCGCGAACGTGGCGCAGGGGTAACTTCGCGCGGGAGCCGGGTCGCCGCCGGGACCAAACTCGCCAGGCCGATCCGGCCGATAAGAGGCAGCGGGAGACGATGCGTCGCTCGCGATCGCCCTCGTCTCCCCACGGCGATGAGAACGACCCGGAGCCAACTTGCCGTCTAGACCGAAGGGGTAATCTCGACGGTGTCAACCGGCAGTAATGGCTCAGCGATCGGCAAGCAGGATGGCCCTCCTTGATCGCGACGTCGAACGAACCGAACACACGGCCAGTGCCCGGGGCCAGATGGCCTCGCGCCGGTTCCCACCCCCCATCGGGTTCGGCCCGTCGGGCTGTCGTCGACGGGCGACGGCTCCGGACCATCCTGGCGGGGCTGGGCATCGCGGCGCTGACGGGCCTGACCTCGTGGGCGGTGGCTTCAGTCTCGATCTGGCTGGTGCCGGTCTATCTGCTGCTGATGGTCGTGACCTTCGCCATGCCCCGGGCTGAGCGTGCCCCGTCGCCGGCCGTGGATTCGAGGGCGGAGACTTCCGGTGCGGACACCGACACGTCCGGTCAGGGTGCGGGAGAGGATCGCGCGGATGGGATGGGCGAACCCCGTCCCGACGCCGAGCCGGTCCCGGACCTCACTGCCGGCGAATCGGTCGAGGCGCCAACGTCCCTCCCCGATCCGGCTGGCACCGCCAACGCCAAGCCCAAACGGACCCGGTCCCGGTCCCGCAAGGCGGCCAAGTCGGCCGTCGAGCCGGTCCACGAACCGGGCCCCGTCACCTGGATCCGTGTCGGCCCCGGCAAATTCGTCCGGGCCGACTCCATCGTCCAGGATTCCCTCCAGGTCCCGGTTGAAGAGGTCGCCCCGGCGGAGAATCCGGCAACGGATCTACCCCCGTCCGTGGCAGACCCGACGGACATCGCGGCGGCCATCCATCTTGAGATGGGTGAGCCCGAATCCGCGATGCCGACGGATGCCGATCCGGCAATGGATGGCCTCGCGCCCCCGGTCCCGGCTTGCGAAGAAGTCGCTCCGGTCGCGGACGTATCCACGGATGCGCCCGAACCAGCGACACTGGCGCCGGAGATCGCTTGTGACGCGAGCCCGGTGATCGACGCACTTGAAGCTGTCGCACCGATTCCTTCGCCGACGGTACCCTTTGCAGTACCGGAGGAGCCCTGTCAAATCGATGCGCCGGAATCCAATCCGGCCGACGAGGAGACGGTTTCGTCGTCCGCCGAGGAAGTCTCCGCATCGGTCGCCGAGGAGTACGGCATCGCGCCCTCTGCACTCGGCACCGAGTCTCCGGAGTTCCCCGAGGCCGAGAGCCTGGATCATGGCGTCGTCGAAGCGCTCGTCCTCCCGCAGGCCGATCCGGTCTGCATCGCCGATACCGACGGTCCGCCGCCGGGTCGTGATGCGCGTCCGGGCCGCCTCGGGTCGCGACGGCAACGATCGTGGGTACGCATGGCCTTCCTTCAGATGAGGGCTGCCTGCGTATCTCAGGGCTCGGGCTCGGATCAAGCGTCCTCGCGACGCCATGTCCAGGCCCGGCCCAGGCCGCGGACCACCGTCCGTTGTTCGTCCGCATCGGACTCGCAACTGCGACAGGCGGCCCGTCGTGCCTTCGGTCGAACCCACCACGTCCGGCGTGCCTTCCGCCCCCGATCGCCACCAGGCCGATCGGAATGAGGAGAGATCGAGGATTGCCTCGAAAGGGGCGGCACCGCAAGCGCCGCCCTTTTCCTTTTCGAAACGACGGATGTCCCGGCCAGGTCTGCGTCACCGCGGCCGACGATTCCTGGCGATCTCCGCGATCGCCTGATCCAGCACGCGTAGCCGTCGCGCTTCCTTGCGCGATCGGGATGATGCGTCTGGCCATCTGGCAACCCGGGCCGATAAAGAGGCCAAGGATTCGGTCGGGACGATCAGCGATAGCTCACCGAATGACGCGATACTCGCGCCGGCTCGAGACCGATTTGTCGGGTCCTCGGACGGCTGCGGTTTCGCCGTCCTGTCGGGCCCTTTGCGGGAGAGGAAATCGGTCGCGCCCGGTTCATCGATGACGGAGTCGGCTCTCGGGAGATGGGCGGGACAATATCGGCCGGTCAAAGCGTCGCATGACGGCCGGCGGAGTGGGAGCAGTCGGAACAGGCCCAGGAGTCTCGAGATGGGGCTGTGTTTCATGGCTTTCTCGGGGTGTTTCCCTCGGCGATGATGGGCATGACCACTGCGGATCTTCGGATCGGCCGTCTCAGGGCCGTGATCGACTCGGGAAGCGTCGAGAGCAGCTCACCCCGGACGATCGGGATATCCGTCGGCGCCTCGATGGCAATCCGCACGTGCTGGCCGCGGATCATGGTCAGGGTGATGCGAATGCTTTCACCGATGATAATCGTGTCGTTGACCTTCCTGCTCAGGACCAGCATCGAATCTCCTCCGTGGTGGGATGGTTTGACGAAACGTCCAGTGCGCCTCATGCTCCGTCCGGAAGCTTGTTCTCGACACATGCCGGGATGATCCCGGCCATGGCCGCGACCCGCCCGTCGAGCGCCACCGAGATGGCTGGCCGGTCGCTCTGAAGAGATACACGCAACAGGCGGACTCTTCCGAGCGCAGAAATGCCTGACATTTACCGAATCCACGGATTTTCTTCACGCGCAGGTCGAGGATCCCGACGAGGGGGCGCCCTCGCCGTACGAGGCGACGGGCAGGCCGATGGTCACGCGGAGCCCGGGCTGTGCGGGACTGGCCCCGACATAGCCTTGATGGAGCTCGATGGAACGCCGGGCGATGGACAGCCCCAGCCCGGCGCCGCCGCTGGAGCGGCTGCGGTCGTCGCCGATGCGGAAGAAGGGGCGGAAGATCGCCTCGAGCGATTCCTCGGGGACTCCCGGCCCATGATCCCGCACCGAGATCGTCGCGATCCCGGCGTGCCGGCTGAGGTCGATCTCGACGGGAGTCCCCTCGGGGGCGTGGCAGATGGCATTCCGCATCACGTTCTCGACGGCGCGGCGGATTAATTCCCGGTCGCCGGTCAGCCCCGCGGGGCCATCCACTCGGACGGCCAGCCGGCATCCTTTCGCCTCGGCCTCGGGCGCGCAATCCTCGGCCAGGTCTTCCACGAGGTCGTCCAGCCGGACCTCTTGCAGGTTGCGAGAGGATGGATCTCCCTCGGCGCAAGTCAACTGGAGCAGCTCGTCGACGAGTCCCGACAGCCGATCGAAGTCCTTCTTGACGCGCCCGAATGCGACCTCGCGGTCCTCGCCCGTGCCGCTGCGGGCCAGCTCCAGGTTGAAGCCGAAGCGGGCCAGGGGAGACCGCAGCTCGTGCGAGACGTCCTGCAACAACCGCAGCTCGGCGGCTCGCAGCCGCTCGATCTGACCGGCCATCTCATCGAACGCGCGCGAGAGCTCGCCGATCTCATCTTTGCGGGCCGATTCGGCACGTGCCGACAAATCCCCTTTGCCGAAACGATCGACCACCTCACGCAGCCTCCGGAGCGGGACGACCAGGTGGAACGCCAGGATATAGCCCAGGATCGCGATGATCAGCACGATCGCGCCGAAGTAGGGCAGGATCGCCGGAGGCCCCTTGCGAGGGTCCAGGACGACCAGGAGGCGATATCGGCCGTCGCGCACGCTCCTGGCCATGATCACGCGGTCGCCCACGGGGTACGGCGGCCCGTCGAGGGCCTTCGGATCCGCCAACATCGCGGACCGGTCCTCGCCATCGATCAGGTCGCGGCCCTGGGCATCGGTGAGGAAATGCTCGGCGCCATAATAGGTATCGAGGCGATCGAGGAATTCGGCCAGGGCCGCGGGGCCGCCCTGCTCGTAAGTCCGGCTCACCTCCTCCTGGAGCAAGGCGATGGTGCGGTGGAAGAAACCGATCGGGCCGGACCCTCGCCTGGCGTCCGAGAAGGTGAAGGCACCGAAGACGGCCAGCGACAGGGCGAAGGTCCCGAGCGACCAGAGCAGGATCTTGGCATAGATCGATCTCATGGTGGACGTCCTCTCGGTCACGCGACCGGGCCGATCGCGAACAGGTAGCCCACGCCGCGGACCGTCCGGATGAGCGTGCCTTGTTCGCCCAATTTCTTGCGCAGGTTGGAGACGTGCATGTCGATGGCGCGATCGAACCGCGAGGCCCGACGGCGATAGACGGCGGCCGTGAGCTCGTCGCGGGTGACGGTCCGCCCCGCGGCGCGGACCAGCCACTCGAGGATGTCGTACTCGATCGAAGTGAGCGCCACGAGGACGCCCCGGCAACGGACCTCCCGCGCCGACGGGACGAGCCGGATCCCCTCGGCCTCGAGCACATCGACCGCCCTGGGTGCCTGGCCGGCCCTGCGGAGCACCGCGCGGATGCGGGCGAGCAGTTCCTCGGGACCGAACGGCTTGGGGAGGTAATCGTCGGCCCCCGCGTCCAGTCCGGCGATCCGATCCGTCTGTCGGGTCCGGGCCGTCAGCATGATGATCGGGATCCGGCTCTGCCGACGCACCAGGCGGAGCAATTCGAGGCCGTCCAGGCCGGGCATCATCACGTCGAGCAGGACGAGGTCGTGGCCGCCGCTGAGCGCGCACGGGCCAGGCCACGCGGCCCGTCGGAGATTGCCTCCAGGCGGATGTTCCGCCGGGCGAAGAATTGCTCCATGGCCTCGCACAACTCGACGTCGTCGTCGATCAGCAAGATCGATGGCGTCGCCGCGGCCTCGTCGGGATTCGTCGCGCTTTCCATCACGAGGCACCCACTGGCCGCGGACAAGATAATGACCTCTCCTGATCTTAAACGAACATCGATCGGCCTGTCATGGCGGCGGTCCTGTGGATCGAGCCTTCATGACACTCGCGGTGTCGCGGTGGGAGACTGCCGGCGCGGGAAGGCCGGTCCGAAGAGCCGGACCAGAGGCGTGGGACGTACGATCATCTCGTAGAGCACCAGCGCGGCCGCCACGCTCCCGCCCGAGACGATCGCCGTCTGGATCCACCATCTCAGATGCATCGGCCCGATCCATGCCAGCCCGACGATGACCAGCGGTTGATGGATCAGGTAGACCCAGAGTGCGGTGTCGGCCAGATAGCGCCAGGTCCCGCTGGGACGGTCGAAATATCGCAGGAACACCCCGATGAAGGCGGACGCGGTGAAGGCCGTACACAGGCAATAGAGCGCGTAACCCGTCAGGCGGATGAGCGCGTAATGCGGGATGCCCGCCCGCCGGCTGTAGGCGTCGGAGAGCGCCGTCGAGGCCGCGAACGCGACGAGTCCGAGCATGAGGTTGGGAATCCAGGCGCGGCCCAGGGTGGGCATCGCCTCGCGATGGCGATGGAGCCACCAACCCCACAGGAAGAAGACCCCGAAGAACACCATGTCGGGGTCGTAGTGTAGGAGGAAATCGGGGAAGCCGCGGAAGATGGCCGGGGCCAGGCCCAGCGACCAGCCGAACATGCTGGGTGTCATCATCAGGGCCGGGGTCGCGAGCAGGCCGAACAGCACAGGTGCGACGCCGGATCGGATGAGATGCAGACTCATCCGGTCCGCCGCCTCGGGCGTGGGGCGGAGCAAGGCCCAACCCAACGCCCTCGTGACCCAGGGACCGATTGTCACGAATACGAGCAGATACCAGAGGAACCACAGGTGATGGAGATGGAAATAGCTTGCGTATCGCCCGAACAGCCGTTCGCTCAGCCCTCCGCCCGACGCCCCGAACGGCCCCGGCATGGGCCCACCCGGTCCGCCGCCCGGCGGCGGGCGGAAGTCCTTGCGGGCCTCCTTCCATTCCGCCTCGCTGAGGGTCCCGTCGCCATCCGCATCGAACCGCTGCAAGGGCGGCGGCATGAACCCCGGAGGCGGTGGCGGCATGTTCGCGAAACCGCCCGGCGGCTCGCCACTCGGCGGAGGCCCCATCGGGCCGAATCCCGGCCTCGGCGCGCCGGCCATCAGGTCTCTCGTGACGATGTAAAGCGGACTGAATGTGAACATCCCGATCGCGAGCGGGATGGCGATCCGCTGCCATCGGCGCTTGAGGTAATCGCGGGTGCCGTACTTCTCCAGCATCATCCGGCCGAAGAAGCCCGAGATCAGGAAGAACAGCGGCATGCGGAAGTTATGCAGCCAGTCCGAGAACCATCGCGAGCCGTCGGCGGCTCCCGGGAATCCCGGCGAGGCCCCGCCCACGAACATGCGGAATACGATCGTGTGGTAGACGACCCCCAGGAGCATCGCCGAGGCCCTCACCCGGTCGAGTGCGTGGTACCGCTGCGAGATGACGGGCGGCCCGAGGGTCGCCGGGTCATCCGTGCGGATGGTGTCAGCGGATAATTCCGTTGCCAACGGGCACCTCCTCGCTTCGATCGTTCGAGACGGACAAAGATTCGACCGCCTCGTGGGTCGAGGACCGGGCGGGCAGTCGCACGCCACGCGCGGGCGGCGCAATCACCGACGGCAGGTTCAGCGCATCGGCGATGATGTAGAGAGGACGGCCCTTGGACTCCTCGTAGATCCGCGCCACGTAATCGCCCACCAGGCCGATCGCCGTCAGCGTGGCGCCGGAGAACAGGAGCTGGAGGCAAATGAGCGAGCTCCAGCCACGGACGGTCGTCTTGAGGACGATGGTCTCGTAGACGACATAGGCCGAGTAGATCAGCCCGATCGCGGTCATCATCAGGCCGCCGCCGAGGCTCAGCTTCAGCGGAAGGGCGGAGAACGACGAGATGGCCGTCCAGGCGAATCGCGCCATCTTCCACGCCGGGTACTTGGTCTCGCCGGCGACGCGGGCCGGGCGTCGGAACGGGATGATCGCCTCCTTCAGACCCAGCCAGGCTACCATGCCTCGGACGAAGCGATGCTGCTCGCGCAGGCCGCGGAGGGCCGTCACCGCCGCCCGGCTGAATAGGCGGAAGTCGCCGACCTGCGGCCGGAGCCGCTCGTCGACCGCCCGTCGCATCAGGGCGTAGAACATCGCGGCGGTCCCGCGCTTGAACGGCCCCTCGCCCTCGCGCCCGACTCGCTGGGCCGAGACGACCTCGTAGCCCTCTTCGTAGAGCGCGACCATCTGCGGCAGCAGCTCGGGAGGGTCCTGGAGGTCGGCGTCCATGACGACCACCGCGTCGCCCTCGGCGAAGTCGAGCCCGGCGGTGATCGCCGCCTGGTGGCCGAAATTGCGGCTGAAATTCAGCACGCGGATCCGACCGTCGCGGGCCGCCGCCTCGGCGAGCATCGATCGGCTCGCGTCCCGGCTGCCGTCGTCCACGAAGACGATCTCATGATCGCAGTCCATCGCGTCGAGGACCCGCCGCAGGGCGACCAGCAGCGACGGGAGCGCCTCTTCTTCGTCGTAAATCGGGATCACCAAGGACAGCAACATCGATGCTCCCCCCGCCTGGAAAAGCCCTCGTCGTTCGATAGAAACATGATAATACTATTGAGTTTTAGGCGTGGCCAATCCCAGTTCGGGATTGCAATCGTAGAGCTTGGACATCCGGCGCATCCGGGCAATCATGGCGGGCGGGCCTCCGGGGCCGAAGGGCCCTGGGCCGAAAGGATCGTCGGCGTCGGGCTCGTCGGACGCCTCGGACGGCTCGTCGACTTTCCAGATCTTCGGATCGACGACCTTGCCTTGCTCGCGCACCCAGGCCAGCAATCCTGCGTTGCTCATCATGCCCGGAGGGCCGCCACCGGGAGGGCCGAAACCACCCGGCGGCCGGCCAGGCCCTCCTCGCATGCCTCCCGGCGGGCCGCCGCTGCCCGGCCCTCCGCCAATAAGGACGAAGCGGACCTCACCGCTTTCCACCATCCCGGCGAACTTTTCCTTGGTGAACACGGGATCCCCGCCCATGAAGCCGCCGAGCGAGATCACCGGCTCGCCGGTCTCGGTGATGATCGACGCGACCTCCATACTGGACGGGGCCGCCAGGAGGATCCGCTCGCCGTGCCGGTTGGCTCGGAGCAAGCCGAGCAGCTTCCTGGCCTGCTCGGGCTCCATCCCCATCGGCGGCGGTCCGGCGAAGATGCCGCCGTCGGCCGGTCCCCGACCGGTGATGAGCGAGGGATCGGCGGTGGGCATCATCGAGTTGCCACGGGCCAGCACAGGGGTCATCGACCAGACCGACGGCCCGACGAGTATCGAAACGAGCCCGATCGCCGCGGCCAACGGCGCCCAGGGGATCGAGCCCCATCGTGTGGCGAGTGGTCGCGACGCCAGCAGCACGAGCGCACCGGCGCCGGCCCCTCCCAGCAGGATCGGCAGGAGCCAGCGACTCCAATCGGGGTATCGAGAGATGATGAACGTCTGCCAGGCGGCCGTCAGGAGCAGCGTCGCGGGGAGGAGGAGGCTGCGCCAGCCGCCGACCCGCGATTCCTCCCAAAGCGCGACGACCCCGATCCCGGCCATCGCCGCGACGGCCGGTCCCATAATATATGTATAGTATTCGTGGAAGATCCCCTGGGCAAAGCTGAAGACGACCCAATGGGTCGCGAACCAGCCGGCCCAGAGCAGCAGCGCCGCGTGTCCCGGCGCGAGCGGCCATCGCCGTGGGACGCGGACCGCAGCCACCGCCGCGCCCAGGATGGCCAGGGGGAACAGCCACGTGATCTGACCGGCCATCGACGCGAGCGTGAACCGTAGGAAGCCGGGCCTGCCGCCGAAACCGGGCATCCCGCCCGGACCGAACGGCCCGCGCGGGCCGCCCGGTCCCCCGGGGAATGGCGGGAACCCCGCACCCGGCCCGCCGGGCGGAGGTGGCGGGAACTCATCGGTGTCGGCCTCATCCGGTTCCGGCGCCTCCGGCCTGGACTGGTCCTTCACGGCGGCTGCGTCGCCCTTCGACAGGGGCCCGGGAGCGTCGACAGTGCGAGGGCCTGGAGGCCCGAATCCGCCCATGCCCATGATCCGGGCGACTCCGTTGTAGCCCATCGCCAGCTCCATCGCGGAGTTGTTCCTCGAGCCGCCGATGTAAGGCCGATGGTCTTTCGGGGTCAGTTCGACGGCGATCGGCCACGCCAGTGACGACGCGACGAGCACGCCGGTCGCCGCGGTCAGGTGGATCAACCTCGTGCGCCAGGCGACGGGCGCGGCCAGCAGATAGACGAGATAGAAGGTCGGCAGGACGACGAACGCGGCCAGCATCTTGACCTGGAAGCCGATCCCTACCAGGGCCGTCGAGAGCATGAGCGTCCGCAAGCGGCCCGTCTCCGCGGCCCGGGTCAGCGCCCAGGCCGCCAGCAGCAGGACCAGGACGAGCGCCGGATCGGGGAGGTTGTCCCGATCGATGGCCACGCCGATCGGCGTGATCGCCAGGAACAAACCCGCGAGGAGTCCGGCCCCCCCGCCGAAGGCCCGTCGCACCAGGTGGTAGACCAGCCAGACCGAGGCAACGCCCATCAGGGCCTGTGGCAACAGCAGGCTGAATCCGCTGAAGCCCAGCACCTTGGCGCTGATCGCCTGGATCCAGAGGGCCACCGGCGGCTTGTCAACCGTGACGACGCCGAGCGGATCGAACGAGCCGAAGAAGAAATTCTTCAGGCTCGCGAGCATGCTCCGCACGGCCGCCGAGTAGTAGGTGTTGCCGTATCCATTCTGCTCGAGCCACACCAGGCGGAGCCCGGCCGCGAGCAGGATGATGCCGACCAGGCCCGCCCGCTCGAGGTAAGCCGGTGGCCGGGGCTCCGGCGCGAGTTCGACCGAGGTCACCTTGTCGGGATCGATCTCCATTGACGGAATCGTCGCATGTTCCACGGGATCGTCGGCGATACTCATGACCTCCACCTTTCGGATCGGCGCCGCCTCAGCACGAGTCCCCGGCTGGGCCAAGACGCAACTCTCCGGGGCACTTCAGGCTCCTTGGCCGATTGTAGGATCGGGCCCCGCGGCGATCCGTAAAGGTGTGTCAAGTACGGAGACATCTCGCCGAACACCACCGTGTGACCACGGTCGTGAGACCGTGGTCACGGCTTTCGAACACGCATCGCCGGGTGGTCTTCAGCAAGAAATCTCCAATTATGAGTCTCGAAAGCTCCGTTCGTCGCCGGGAAAAACTCAAGAATTCCACCAGGCCGAACGACCCTCCGACTCGATTGTAAAGGATTGTGAATCGCTCTTCGGGCCTGGCGAGCATCTGTCGCGTTTACGATTCCTTGCTGGGGAGTGAGGCGGATCGCCTCTCGGGCGGTTGCCCGACTCGACTCCTCGCGCCGACGGCGGCCCATAGTCACATTGCCGTGGCTCCCCGCCGATTCGGCTCGTTCCCGGAAAGTGCAGTCCTTACTTGCCATGGAGGGCGAAATCGATGAACTTCTCGCTGAAGCAGGTCGCACGGGCTCCGCGACGTCACCGTTCCCAATCGATGGTGCGGCTTGCCGCCTGCTGTGAGACCCTGGAGGGCCGTCGCCTGCTGTTGACCGGCATGCAGTCGATGGGAGGAGCGGCCGGGCTGCCGAGCTTCGGATCGGGTCGATGGGAGTCGCGCTGGGCGGAGATCGCACAGATGCGAGGGAGCACAAATGTCGAGAGTCAGGACGTGAACAATCTCGGGAGTTCGGGCGGCGCCGGGCCGATCGCGGTCTCGGCCGTCGCCGGCTCGCCGATGGGCCTGTCCCTTTCGCAGGGCGGTCCGCAGACGCCAACTGTCACGACCTCGACGGATGGCACGGGCAACCTGCCTTTCAGTCCTTTCAATGCCGGTCCTGTGACGAATTCCAGCACCGCGATACCGAGTCCCTCCGGTGGTGCATCCGGCTCGCAAGCTGCGGTCACGACGGGTTCCAGCACCGCGACGTCGGGCGCGCCCGCTGGCATCTCCGTCTCGCAAGGGGCCGTCACGATGGAATCCGGCACCATGATGCCGAGCTTCCCCGGTGGCATCTCCGCCTCGCAAGGCGGTATCTCGACGGGTTCCAGCACCGCGACGCCGAGCGTCGCCGGTGGTTTCTTCGTCTCGCAAGGGACGACCACGTCGGGCTCCAGCACCGCGATGCCGAACCTCCCGGTTGGTCTCTTCGCATCGCAAGCGGTAGGTGCGTCGAGCCCCAGTTCCACGACACCGAGTCTCCCGGGCTCGCAAGGCGAATTACTGATTCGCTCCGGCACCGCGCTCCCGGTCTTCGCCGTGCGCAAGCGGTGACCGCGACGGGATCCACCGCCACGACTCCAAGCTTCCCCGGTAGTGCGTCCGGCTCGGAAGGCGGAGCCACGTCGGATTCGGGCACCACGATGCCGGGCTTCCCGGGATCGCATGGCGGTGGTCCGTCGCTCCGGTTCTGGATGAATTCGAGAAATGCGGCCGCCGGCAGCAACGCCTCGCCGACGAGCGGAACTCAGACCTCGACATCGACCTCGAGCAACACGACCGGTTGATTCGCATCGTTCAAGGAAAGGTCCCGTTCGACGATCCATTGACGTCTCGAAGATCCCGAGAGCTGGTTCTTCGGAGCATATCTGGCTTTCCTTGTCGTCGGGCGGGATGGGTCCTTTTCGGAGACCTGTGACTCGTGTTCGAACCAATCGAGACGGTGTCAGAGTATCAGCATGGCGTCGCCGTAGCTGAAGAATCGATATCGATTCTCGATCGCATCGGCGTAGGCGGCCCGGATGAGGTCGAACCCGGCCAGCGCGGCGATCAGCACCAGCAGACTGCTGCGCGGTAGATGGAAGTTGGTGATCAGGGCATCGACTCCGCGGAAGACATGCCCGGGCCGGATGAAAAGTGCGGTCTCGCCGACGAACGGGCGCAAGGTGCCCGAGGCGGCCGCGGTCTCCAGGGTGCGTGCCGACGTCGTGCCGACGGCCACGATCCTCCCACCCTGGCGTCAACGATCCTCCAGCTGGGCGACGGCCGCCGACGACAATTCGGCCCACTCGGCGTGCATGACGTGGTCTTCCAGTCGATCGACCTCGATGGGCCGGAATGTCCCCAGCCCGACGTGGAGCGTCAAATCGACGCAGGCGATCCCGCGTTCGGCCAGCCGGTCGAGGACCTCGGGGGTGAAGTGGAGTCCGGCCGTCGGCGCCGCGGCCGAGCCGGGCTGTCGGGCATAGACGGTCTGATAGGCGAGCCGATCGCCGGGGCCCTCGACGCCGCGGCGGATATAAGGGGGCAGGGGGGTCTGGCCGTGCCTCTCCAGGAGCGCCAGCGAGGTCGCGGGCGCATCGCTCGAATCCAGATCGGTTTGAGGCCGGACGAGCCATCGTCCCGCCTCTCCGCGGGCCTCGAGTCGCAGTCGAAGCCCCTGGCCGATGACCACATGCTCGCCGACCGCGGGCCGGCCCCGGGTCTTCGCCAGGATCTCCCAGGTCCCCCCTGGGCCATCGCGCAGGAAGAGGCCCTCCCATCGTCCGCCGGTCAACTCGCGGTGGCCGACCAGCCGCGCCGGCACCACGCGGGTATCGTTCCGCACCAGGATATCCCGCGGGTCCAGTAGTTCGGGAAGATCGGCGAAGATCCGGTGCTCCCAGGTCCCCCGACGCCGGTCAACCACCATCAGCCGCGAGCGATCGCGAGGCTCGGCCGGATTCTGCGCGATCAGCTCCGCGGGCAAGTCGAAGTCGAAATCCGAGGCGAGCACGCCGACCTCCCACTGGTCGCGACTACACCGTTACTTCCACTTGGCGAACATCCGCTTCCAGGTCCGCGCTCCGCATCTGATCGTCGAGGGCGGCCAGATACTCGCGGATCGCGTCGCGAATGTTCTCGACCGCCTCTTCTTCGGTATCCCCCTCGGACCAGCAGCCGGGTAACCCCGGGACGGAAACGCTGATCCCCTCCTCGGTACGATGCAATAAGACTTTATAACGCATCGAAGTCTTCCCAACTTCGCTAGGTGAGGCTACTTCTTGCTTGCCGCTGTCGGACTTCGAAGAAGGAATTCGATCGATGGAAGCAGACATCAAACTCCATGAAGAAATTGACTTGTCCCAGCAACACCGAGATTGCGTCTGTCTTGGCCCATGCGAATGCAAGCCGGATCTCTGGGAATTCGCCGACGATCGCAGATACGACCAACACTCGAGCCTCGCAGGATGCCAGATTGCCACTCAAGGTCATCCTCGTGCGCTGTTGCTCCCATACCGCTCCCAATTGCTGTCCCACCGTATACGGCAACACGTTGACTGTCGCACCGGTGTCGAGTAAGGCTGAAACCGTGAGGGTCTTGGACGCGATAAACGTGATCGGAAGGAATGGGGCCAGGCTGGCCGATCCCAAGCTCGGATCGCGCTCGACGTACGGGTATCGTTCAGCCATCGACGTCATGAGCGGGCCCTCTCTGCTTCCAACTCACGCAACAGCACCGCGGCCGCCTCATATGCTCGATCAGGCGACCACAGGGGGTAAATCTGATCGGCGACGAAAGGCGTAGGGTCTTCGGCTTGGGCCAGGTCCTCGGCAAGTTGTTGGATCAATCGAAGCTTGTCAATCCGCGACAGGGCGCATGCTTGGGGCAGCATCTCCGCGAGTGACATTCTGTTTCTCCTGGGCATCGTAGAGGCTGGCGACTGAGCGGACTGGGTTGCCAGATGATCGATTAATCAGAAATCTGAGATGTTAAACTCCCATGCGAGCGCCTCAAGCCCCCAGCCAGGTCGGCACCGCGCCCAGGGCCGGGAGCTTGATGACGCTGACGCTGAGGATGTCGGGGTGTCCCTGGACGGCCTCGAGGGCCTTGGGCGTCGGGGCGCTGTCGAGGTTGACGACGCCGATCGCCTCGCCCCCTTGCTCCTCGCGGCCGACGTTCATCTGGCCGATGTTGACCCCCTCGTCGCCGAGGGTCCGGCCGATGAAGCCGATCAGGCCGGGGCGATCGCGATGCGTGAAGATCATCAGCGTGCCGTCGATGTGGGCGTCGAGCAGGTACGAGCCCAGCTTGACCAGTCGGAGGAACTGCTTGCCGAACAGGGTCCCGGAGGCGACATACGTCTTGCGCTCGGTCGAGACCTCGGTCTGGATCAGCGTGCCGAAGTCGCCGGGCACTCGGCCGCCCGCTCCTCGATGACGATCCCGCGCTCGCGGGCCAGGGCCATCGCGTTGACCAGGTTGACCTGCTCCTCGAGCGCCGATTCCATCAGCCCGGCGGCGAAGGCGGCGGTGATCAGCCGGGTATTCTTGCCGGCGACCTCGCCTCGGTAGATGACCCGGGCACTCTTGAGCGTGCCGCGGTCCATCTGGGCGTGGAGCATGCCCAGCCGCCAGGCCAGGTTCAAGTACAGCCGCGAGTCCTCGAGCTCGGCGCGGTCGAGGGTGGGCATGTTGACCGAGAACCGCACCTGGCCGCGCCCGAAGAACTCGCAGAGCAGCCGGGCCGCCTCGACGGCGACCGAGACCTGCGCCTCCTCGGTCGAGGCGCCGAGGTGGGGCGTCACCAGCACCGAGGGGTGGTTGACCAGCGGATGGCCGGCCGGGGGCGGCTCGGGGTCGAAGACGTCGATCGCCGCGCCGGCGACCTTGCCCGCGTCGAGCGCCTGGGCCAGCGCGGCCTCATCGATCAGGCCGCCCCGCGCGCAGTTGATGATCCGCACCGAGGGCTTCATCCGGGCGATCTCCGCGGCGCCGATGAGGTTGCGGGTCTCGGCCGTCATCGGCGTGTGGAGCGTGATGAAGTCGCACCGGCCCCAGATGTCCTCGAGCTGCGCCACGCTCTCGATGCCCAGTTCCAGGGCCCGCTCGGCGGCCAGGAACGGGTCGAAGCCGACGACCGTCATCCCGAACCCCTGCGCCCGACGCGCCACCGCCAGGCCGACCCGGCCCAGGCCGATCACGCCCAGCGTCTTCCCCTCGAGCTGCGTGCCCGTGAACTTGTTCCGGTCCCACTTGCCCGATTTCAGGCTGGCGTCGGCCTTGGCCACGTTCCGCGCCAGCGAGAGCAACAGCGCCATGGTGTGCTCGGCCGTGGAGATCGTGTTCCCCCCCGGCGTGTTCATCACCACGATGCCCCGTCGCGTCGCCGCCGGCACGTCGATGTTGTCCACGCCCACGCCGGCGCGCACGATCGCCTTGAGCCGCGACTGTCCCTCGAGCACTTCCGCGGTCAACTGCGTCCCCGAACGGATCACGATCCCGTCGGCCTCCGCCAGCGCCTTGCGAAGCGCGGGGACGTCCTGCGCCAGCTTCGTGTTGACGACCACCTCGATCCCCGGCTCGGCCCGGAGCTGCGCCAGACCTTCCTCGGCCAATTTGTCGGTCACCAGCACGCGATACGCCACGGTCTCGGACTCCCCTACAATGACGCCGGCAAGAAAGTAGGTCAGGCTTTCCAGCCTGACATTCCGGATCGTCAGGCTGGAAAGCCTGACCTACGTGATGTCCTTCGATCGAGCCGTTCCCACGCTCGTGCGTGAGAACAGCTCTCCCGGCCGCGATCAGCCGACGGTCAGGGCCTTCTGTCCGATCAGCACCTGCTGGGCGGCGGTGACGGCGCGGCCGGGCTCGACGTCGAAGCCGAGGTCGGCGAGGGTCATCTCGAGGGCGGCGAGGGTGGCGATGACGTCGAGCTCGTCGGTGTAGCCCATGTGGCCGATGCGGACGATCTGGCCCTTGAGCTTGTCCTGGCCGCCGACGGTGGTGATGCCGAACCGATCGGTGAGCGAGTTGCGGATCTGGCTATCCTTGATCCCCTCGGGGACGCGGAAAGCGGTGAGTCCCTCGGCGGGCCGGGTGCTGAAGAGTTCCAGGCCGAGCGCCTGGACGCCCGCCTGGCAGGCCTCGCTCATCCGCTTGTGGCGCTGCCAGACATTCTCGATGCCTTCCTCCTTGATCCGTCGCAGGGCCGTGCGCAGGGCCAGGATCAGGGTGTGCGCCGGGGTGTACGGCGTGTCGAACTCCTTCATCTTCTTGCGGGCGGCCTTGAGGTTGAAGTAGTAGCTGGGCGAGTCGAAGGCGTCGATCTTGGCCCAGGCCTTGGGGCTGACCGCGACGAACGCCAGGCCCGGCGGGATCATCAGGGCCTTCTGCGAGCCGACGCAGAGCAGGTCGATGCCCCACTCATCGGCCCGGCACTCCATGGCGCCGACGCCCGAGATGCCGTCCACGGCGAACAGAGCGGGCGTCTCGGCGACGACCCGGCCGATGGCCTCGACCGGGTGCCCGGTCCCGGTGGAGGTCTCGCTCAGGGTGCCCATGACGCAGGCCGTGTCCGGGTGCTCGCGTAGGGCCTCGGCCACGCGATCGGGGTCGACCGGCTGGCCCCATTCGGTGTCGAGCGAAACCACCTTGACGCCGAACGCCTTGCAGATGCTCCCCCACCGTGCCGCGAATACGCCCGCGTTGAGGACCAGCGCCTTGCCGCCGGACGGCACCGCGTTGACCACGGCCGCTTCCATCGCACCGGTGCCCGATGCCGTGAGGACCAGGACGTCGTTCTGCGTCAGGAAGACCTCTTTCAACCCGGCGACCACCTCCGTGATCACTTCCTTTGCCTCGTTCGACCGGTGGTGGATCACCGGTCGGGCCAGCTCCAGCAGCACGTCTTCGGGGACCATCGCGGGGCCGGGAGTCATCAATCGGGGTTTGCGCATTTGCGGTATCCTTGAAGCGGAATCTTAGATGAAAATCCCAATGAGCCGGACAACCTGTCGTCCGCCATTTGCGAGCTTTGATAAGAAAAGTTTACTCACCCGGCTAGGATCTCGCGAGGCCGATTCGGGGGTGTGATTGTTTCTGGACTCATCCCGCGGACGATCCAAGCCGATCCGCGAGCCTAATAACAGTCGGCGGCTTCGGCGATGCCCTGTTCTGCTTCGGGGGCAACGATCAGTCTCGTAGGGTGCTCTGCGAGCACCGAATTGGGCAAGCTGCCCCGGGTCGGTGCTCACAGAGCACCCTACAAATACCTTGCCAGACAGACCCTCGGTGGCCATAGCGGCTTCTCACTCGGCGTTGAACCTCTTCCCAACTCAGGCCCGAGGCGGGGTTCTTCAGAAGGTTGGCCTTCCGACGGGCGAGCTCATTCTTCTGCCAGTCGTGGACCGGAACATCCTCCGGCGTGGCCGCGAGGTCGTCCCAGAGATCCTCGACGAGTTGAAGTTTCTCGGAGGGGCTCAGGTCGAAGACCGACGGAAGATCCGGGCTCATTCTTTTCTCTCGTTCTTCGAGACGGAGCTCTTGCCGGCGAATCTGCCAGGGATCAGTCTCCCATCCTCCAGTTTCGTCGGCAAGTCGATTACCATCGGATCGCCTCAATCCCTCAATCCCGCGACTCATTCGTCTCCTGAAGGCCCGTACATGCCGGGGACGGGGATGTCGTTCAGGCGGAGGTAGACGCACAGGATGGCGCGATGGTGAATCAGGTGGTTGAGGACCATTCCCCGGACCACGGCCGAACGCGGCATGGTGAAGATCGGCTGGCCGCCCCGCAACAGCGACCACATGCGGCCCACGTCCTCATCTTTGATCTCAGCGATCGCTTTTCGCGCGGCCGCGACGTTCCGGTCGAAGAGATCGAGGATCGCTTCTCGGCTGCTCAGCGACGGCAGCTTGTACGGCTCGGCGCCGGGAGGTGCGACATCCAATGACGGCTCCGTCAGCGTCACTCCGAGCCAGTTGGGGAGCTCCGCCAGGTGGTTGGCGTTCCAGCCGATCGTGTGCGACTTGGCATGAGGCTGCCAGTCGAGCCGATCGTCCGGAAGCCGCTCGAGCACCTTGCGGGTGTTCGCCATCTCGTGATCGAATTCCGGCAGGAGGGTTTCGGCGTAACTCATGGGATTCTCCTTGGGATGGTGCAGCTTGTCCTCGGCGAGAGCCGTTTACGTCCGTGGATTGGAATCTGGTATCGTCTGTTTGTCAACTCCTGTACACTAATTTTTGGGCCGGGCGATCTCTGCGGGGCAGTTGCCTGCGGTCTCCGCGCTGGTGGAAGTGACCGACCACGGACGACGTTGGCAACCCGGAGTGCCTTCAGCGCGGCTTCCTCGGCAGCAGACACGAGCGTCATCCGCCAAGGGCTGGAGGGCCGCGGGATCGCTGCCTGGGAAGGCCAGATTGCCGAGCCTAAGAAATGAGTTTCCGGGTATCATGAATCTTCGAGACTAGGTCGTAATGCATCCTCCGGAGGGCACTTTCATGCATCTTGATCCTGAGCAAATCGCTCCACCAGGCCAGCACCCCTATGATCCACCCAAAGCAGGTGTGGACCCCGTGGGATACTCTCTGGAAAGGTTGCAGACCTATCTGATCTGGTGCGACGAACACCGAGCCTCATATGAGAAGGATCGCAACGATAATCCTGGCGACGCCGAGAACGAAATGAGTTGTTTGAAGGATGCTATCGAACAGGCAATCCTGCATCTGCAACGACTCACAGAGTTGGTTCTTGCTGGTCACGGGGTGGACTCGGAAAAAATCCCTCCCAAAGGTCTCTGTGGCGAGGTCTGGAGCCGCACAGTTGAAGCCATCGCACGACAACGGCCAGGAAGCCACGGTTTGAGACGTAGTTAGGGGCCGATGTCAATACGCTCGGGGTGTCAGACCAGGCTGTCGGGGTCAAACCATAGCCTGCCGCGATCAGACCAGGTATTCGGGTCTATTCGCGAACCAAAAAGGACCACGAAAAGCTTCCCTGTGCCAAGACTGGACGAGTCAGCGGACGTATACTGGACGACATGTCGAACACAGGTTGACGGGCGGGAAGGCCGCTCTTCGCCGATGTCTTTGCCCGGCTGCGCCAAGCGTTCTTCTCAACGCCCGGAAGGCTCCCTTGTCATGATCCAGTTGATGATTCGAGTGGCGTTCTTCTTCCTGACGATCGCGTGCCTGCTGCCGACCCGAGCCTTCGCCGGGCCGCCCGAGCCGGCCCCGAAGCCGTACGAGGCGGCCATCGCCGCGGTCGACGCCTTCGTCGCCCGGGAGGTGGCCGAGAAGAAGCTCCCGTCGCTCTCGATCGCCCTCGTGGACGACCAGACGATCGTCTGGTCCAGGGGCTATGGCTTCGTCGACGTCGACCGCAAGACGCCCGCCACGGCCGACACGGTCTACCGGGTGGGGTCGGTATCGAAACTGTTCACCGATGTCGCGATCATGCAGCTCGTCGAGGAAGGGAAGATCGACCTCGATGCCCCGGCCAGCAAGTATCTGCCCGGCTTCGCCCCCAGGAGCTCATTCGGCGATGTTCCGATCACGCTCCGGCAAATGATGGCCCATCGCTCGGGGCTGGCCCGCGAGACGCCGATCGGGAGCTATTTCGACCCGACACCGCCGAGCCTGGAGGCGACCGTCGCCAGCCTGAACGAGACCGAGCTGATCTATCGGCCGGGCACGAAGATCAAGTACTCGAACGCGGCGATCGCGGCCGTCGGGCTGGCGCTGGAGAAGGTCGAAGGGAAGCCGTTCGCGTCCCTCGTGGCGAGGCGGGTCCTGGAGCCGCTGGGCATGACCAAAAGCGGCTTCGCGCCGACGCCCGAGCTGAAGAAGGACCTGGCGACGTCGATCATGTGGAACTACCACGGGCGCGAGTTCCCCGCCCCGACCTTCGAGCTGGGCATCAGCCCGGCCGGCTGCATGTACTCGACCGTCAACGACCTGGCCCGGTTCATCGAGGCACTCTTCGCCGACGGCAAGGGGCCGAAGGGGCCGATGCTCAAGCCGGCGACGCTCGCCGAGATGCTCAAGGTCCAGTTCGCTCCGCCGGACGCGCCCGGAGGCATCGGGTTGGGCTTCCTCATCGGCCGGTCTCGAGGGCAGAAGACGATCGGCCACAATGGGGCGATCTACGGTTTCGCGACCGAGTTGGCGGCCATTCCCGATGCGAAGATCGGGGCCGTCGTGATCACCTCGAAGGACTGTGCCAACGGCACGGCCAGCCGGATCGCCGAGGTGGCCCTCGGTCAGATGCTGGCGGCTCGCGACGGCAAGCCGCTCCCCCCCATCGAAGTGACGACGCCGCTGGCCCCCGGCGCGGCGAAGCGATGGGCCGGGCATTATGTGGCCGCCGGCCTGACCTTCGATCTGGTCGAGGCCGCCGACCGACTCTGGTTCGAGCCGAGTCGGGGGGGCGAGCGGATCGAGCTGCGGTCGATGGGCAACGACCTGATGGGCGATGATGTCCTCTCGTTCGGGCCTCGCCTGGTCCCCGACGGCGAGAGGCTCAAGTTCGGCGGCGAGACCTTCGAACGGGTCGCGGTGACGCTCCCGCCCGCCCCGCCGGCCCGATTCCTCGGCCTGATCGGCGAATACGGATGGGACCATGACGTCCTCTACATCCTCGAGAAGGATGGCCGGCTCTATGCCTTGATCGAGTGGTTCTTCCTCGATCCTTTGACCGAGAAGGCGCCGGATGTATTCGCCTTTCCCGATGCGGGCCTCTATCAAGGCGAGAAGCTGGTCTTCCATCGAGATTCGAAGGGCAAGGCGACCGACGTCACGGCCGCGGGCGTCGTCTTCAAGCGACGGCCGATCGATGGCGAGGACGGCAAGACATTCCGGATCACGCCGACCCGGCCCGTCGATCGGATCCGACGGGAGATCGCCGACGCCAGGCCGCCCGCCGAGCCGGGCCCTTTCAAGGCGCCGGACCTGGTGGACCTGACGGCCGTCGTGCCGGGGATCAAGCTCGATATCCGGTATGCGTCCACCAATAACTTCCTGGGCGTGCCCTGCTACACCTCGGCCCGGGCCTTGATGCAGCGGCCGGCCGCCGAGTCGCTGGCGAGGGTCCAGGCCAGGCTCGCCCCGCTCGGCTACGGCCTGCTGATCCACGACGCCTACCGCCCTTGGCGGGTGACGAAGTTGTTCTGGGAGGCCACGCCGGAAGTCAATCACATCTTCGTCGCCGACCCGTCGAAGGGTTCCCGGCACAACCGAGGATGCGCCGTGGATCTGACACTCTGCGACCTGGCGACCGGTCGGCCGATCGAGATGGTCGGCGGCTATGACGAGATGTCCGACCGCTCGTTCCCCAACTACCCGGGCGGCACGTCCCGCCAGCGCTGGCATCGCAACCTGCTGAGGCAGGTCATGGAGGCGGAAGGGTTCACCGTCTTCGAGGCCGAGTGGTGGCACTTCGACTTCAACAACTGGCGAGACTACCCCATCCTCGACATCCCGTTCGAAGGGCTCCCGGCGGTCGGCCCGACCCGGTGACGATGAGTGCCGCCCGGCATCATCATCCCGGGGCGGACCAGGGGCCCGGAGTCCGATCGCCGGCGCGGGAGGTCACGCGATTGACTTATGGCACGACGGCAATCAACAATAAGCTCTTGTGGTGTACGGGCGTGGGTGTAACGGGCAAGGGCGTGGGCGAGCGGGGAGTTTTCGCCATGGGCGAAGCGAACGTGCGGAATCACTTGCCCGACCTGTTGCGGAGGCTCCGGGAGACTTACCCCGATGCCCGCTACGAGCTGGACTGGGAGACGCCGTTACAACTGGTGGTCGCTACCATCCTGGCCGCCCAGTGCACCGACGAGCGGGTCAACGCCGTCACGCCCGCCCTGTTCGCCAAGTACCGCGACGCGAGGGCATTCGCCAGTGCGGACCTCGCCGAGCTGGAGGAGGACGTGCGGCCGACCGGCTTCTACCGCAACAAGGCGAAGGCGATCCGCGACGCCTGCCGGGCGCTGGTCGATCGGTTCGGCGGGGAGGTCCCCGCCGACATCGAAGAACTGATCACGCTCCCCGGAGTCGCTCGCAAGACGGCCAACGTGGTGCTCAACAATGCCTTTCGCATCCCCAGCGGCGTGATCGTCGACACCCATGTCGCGCGCGTTAGCCAGCGACTCGGCCTGACCGACGAGACCAAGCCGGAGCAGATCGAGGCCGACCTGATGCATCTGCTGCCGCGCGACGAGTGGATCCCATTCGGCGCCGGCGGTCGTGCTCCACGGCCGGTACACCTGCACGGCCCAGGCCCCGCAATGCTCCCGATGTGTCCTGGAGGACCTTTGCGCCAAGCGAGGGGTCACCGCCGCCCAGGTCGCACCAACGCGGGCCGCGTCCTCCCGCTCGCGTCCGTCCGTCCTCGAAACCACCCCGCTCGACTCCGAATTCGTCGATGAAGTGAGGCCAGAAATGAGTCAACCATCCAAGCGGTCCGGTCGCGCCGGCCTCCCGAGGATCTCCCCCTGTTCGCGGAGCCGGCGGGCCCGCCACGCCACGTCGGGGAGGTGTCCGAGGGGGCCGATCAACTGCCCGAGGACTGGCGGCGGATCCTCGCGGACGAGATGAGGAAGCCCTACTATCACCAGTTGCAGGAGTTCGTGGCCGGCGAGCGGCTGGCGCACACCGTGTTCCCGCCCGAGGGCGACGTGTTCAACGCCCTGAAGTTGACGCCCTACGCCCGGACGAACGTGCTCCTGCTGGGACAGGATCCCTATCACGACGACGGACAGGCGCACGGGCTGTGCTTCTCGGTCCGGCCGGGCGTCAAGCCGCCGCCTTCGCTGGTCAATATGTTCAAGGAGCTGCGCGACGACCTCGACTGCACGATCCCCAAGCACGGCTACCTCGCACGCTGGGCCGAGCAGGGCGTTATGATGCTCAACGCGGTCCTGACGGTCCGCGCCCACGAGCCGAACTCGCACAAGGACAAGGGCTGGGAGACGTTCACCGACGCCATCATCCGCGCCCTCAACGACCGTCCGAGCCCGGTCGTGTTCGTGCTCTGGGGCGCCTACGCGCAGAAGAAGGCGAAGCTGATCGACGCCTCGCGGAACCCGGTGTTGACGGCCGCGCACCCGTCTCCGCTCTCGGCCAAGAAATTCTTCGGCAGCCGGCCATTCTCGGCGATCAACGCGGCGCTGGGATCGATCGGCAAGCCGCCGATCGACTGGCAGCTCCCCGAGCGAGCCTGAGTCGGATGTGAAGCCGGCCTCGGACCCCTTGGCCACGAACCGGACCGCGAGGGGAGTGAGGGTCAGTCCCTGGAGTCGGATCGAACCGTTGTAGGGTGGGTGAAACCCACCCAGAGTGCCTTGCATCCGTGGGTTTCACCCACCCTACAGGACCGAAATCGACCGTTCCGAGACAGATGAATGAGCCGGACGATCGTCGCGACCGGCCCGCGCGGGGTCGTCAGTATTGATCGATCCACTGGATCTCCGTCGTGGCGACTTAATTGGCGTTAAGCGCAGCGATGTATCGTATGATCTGCGTTGCGGGCTCGCATCAAAGGAAGCATGGCGAGCCTCCACCGCCTTATTGATCGTCCGTTCCCGAGTTGATTGAATGACATGTGGTTCTTTGAACGACGGGGATGAGCCATGCGAGAGTATCGTGGCGAATTCGAGGTTCATATGACCGTCGGGCTTCCGGGCCGGGGCGGAGGGGATCGCTTCCAGGACTGGTGTCGCACTCGTAATTGCAAATGCGTGCGCATCACGCTGGCCCGAGGCGAACATGTCGATCAACCGATGGCCACGTGGCGGCGATCCCGGGCGAGCTTGACAGCCGTCCTGGCCGAGGCGCGAGTCATGGCGAAGGAGCTCCAAGAAGCCGCCTTCCCCGTTGTTCGAGTCAAGGTCGAAGCCGACACGCGAAACCAGGACGTTCCCCAGTTCGATGAGGAGGCAAGCGGACACGCCCCAAGCAACTATTTCGAGCATCACGTCAAACTTCTGCGTGAACTCACGACGCCATGCGATCGGTTGCTGCAAATCTGTGTTGAACAGCACGCTCACTTGTCGCGCAATTCCTGCGCGAATTCAGCGAGGGAAAGGAAGAACGGTTCGTCACTTCGCGTTACTATCGTGTTGGCAATGAGTCTTCCCGCAGGCGGTTGCGGCAGTTGCTCGACTCCTTGAATGAATCGGGAGAGCAGGTAATCGATGTCGAGTCGGAATACTGCGTTCACGATTCGAATTTGGATCTGGATCGCGGCTGGCTTGTCTGAGAAATGCTCGATCATCCTCGATCGCTCGGGGCGCCGGCGGAACGCTGCGTCGGTGCTTGGCGGCGAATCTTTGATATGGTGTATTCATGGCCGAAACAACGCCGACGCTCGTTCCACCGGTGGAAGTTCTCGTCGAATTCTTGCGCCGCCTGAGCAACACGGTGGCTGAGGGTGATCCCGCGCTGGTTCTGCGTGGCAGCTTGCTGCTGAAATACTGGCTTGGCCCTGAGGCCCGACCCGCTGGCGATATTGACCTCGAGTGCTTTGAATGCCCGGTCGCTCGGGGCGATTCGAGGTTTTCCCGTCGCCCTGTTGCCCACGCCAGGGCCCTCTGTCTCTTTGCGACTGAAGAATGGCGTGCACCGGGATGGGAACAAGGCGGTCCGCCGGACATCGACTTCGAGCCGATCGATCCGGAGGACGGCACGGATTTGTGGGATTACGCCACTCCCGGAGAACGCTGTTTCACGCTTTGGGTCGCGCATAGCCTCAACGACGCGCGGGGCCGGCTGCAAATTGACCTCGCTCAGGCGGGTTCGTATGAACTGGGCGACATCGGCGTGGAAGAGATGGAATTGGGTACAGCCGGAACGACGCACTTTCGTTTTCGGTGCTACACTCCCGAAATGTTGCTCGCGGCGAAACTCTCCTGGCTCATACGAGGCTTGAAACGGCCTGTCGAGCCGGACCGTGCACTTCCTCCTCAATGGACCGGCGAGCCGAAGGATCTGTTCGACGCTCATCTCCTGCTGACCAGGATGAATCTGCGCACGGATCGGTTGGAGAATGGGCTCTACGCCGTGGGTGTCGAGGATAACCTCGACTGGCGTGATCTCGAGTATTTCCTGGACGCCGGCACCAGGTTGAGTGACGACGATTTTGGCAACTGGGAAGGATTTCGACGGCAGCATGAGGCGCTGATCGATTCCGGCCCGGCCGAGATGATGCGAACCGTGGCGAATCGTCTAGGGAGACTCCTGAGTGAATTTCGCGAACATCTCCCGTTCTTGCAAGCGATCAATGCCTCTACTCCAGATGAGCTGGAATATGCCATCTATGCCGACTGGTTGGAATCCCGTGGGGACCGGCGCGGACATCTGCTGCGGCTCTACATCCGATGGGCTTTCTGCCCCGATAAGCCCACTTCGCTAGCACCAGAGCGTGGGCAGGTTACGAACCTGGTCGCTCCGGAGGAGATGAGCCGAACCCGCCAGGATCTGATCGCGGCGATTCGAACAACGCCCACCCCCTGGCTTTACCAGGTGTTTGGCAGCGCAGAACGGTTTCGGCAATTCAGGCGGGAGATCGAAGCGGCTGAGGGAACCTCGAGGAGGTGAGAGGTTGTGAATCGATCGATTCCAGACGAGGGATTGCGAATAAATTTAAATCCCGAAGCACTAAGGGCTTATGGATTCGCCATCCGGAATCCGCGATTTGCAATCCGATTCCTTCACGCACCTTGACAGAAAGAGTCTGTCCCGGAAGGGCCGCGTTCGACCTCGTAGGGTGGGTGCAACCCACCGAGTGCCTCCGATTCCGGACGAAGTCGATCCGGAAAGTTCCGAATGAGTCGAGGCCATCCTGCGAATCACCTCTTAGTTCCCACGTCTGGCGCCGGCGACCCGAACTTCTGCAGTGCGGCGGATTCCGGCGAACTTTCCTCAAATTGACGTCGAACTATAATAGTGATAGGAACCGGAGGTCACCCTCCGGAGAAAGGACCATAATCCTGATGTTCGCTTCTTGGAAACTCGGTCGGATTGCGGGGATCGACGTTTACCTGCACCCGACTTTCTTGCTCGTCTTGCTCCCCCCGTTCGCGGTCGGCGGACCCCTGACCATCTTGTGCGTGTTCGGATGCGTCCTGATGCACGAGTTCGGCCACGCCCTGATGGCCCGTCGGTTCGGGATAGAGACCGAGGATATCACGCTCTATCCGATCGGTGGCGTGGCCCGGCTCCAGCGGATTCCGCGGGCCCCGGGTGCCGAGCTCATGATCGCCCTCGCCGGTCCCGCGGTGAACTTCGCCATCGTCGCAGCCTTGGCTTTCCTGAATCTACTGGGCCTCGATGCGCTCGTCGAGGGTACGATGGCCGGCTACGTACTCGGCGAACTGATGATCGTCAACCTCGTTCTCGGCCTGTTCAACTTGATACCGGCGTTCCCGATGGACGGAGGACGCGTCTTGAGGGCGATGCTGGGCGGATGGCTGGGACGTGCCCAGGCGACGACCATCGCAGCGACCATCGGTCGGAGCCTGGCCATCCTGTTCGGCCTGTTTGGCATCTTCACGCTGGTAACAGTCTGGAACCCGATGCCGCTGGCTTTGGCTGCATTCATCTACTTCGCGGCTCGCATGGAGGAGATGCAGGTCCTCCACGAGGAGCGCCGTCGCCAGTATCCGGGCCAGGACCAGGGAATCTGGGTCGCCCCGCCGGGTCATCGGTGGGTCAACCAGGGAAATGGGATCTGGCGACTTGCCCCGATCGCCATCCGGGCGCCGCAACCGGGGCGGGGGCATTCGCAATGGAGCTGAGCCCGATCGTCGAACTGGGGGTCTCCGAGGCTTACGCGATTCTTTCCGGGCGCTTCGGACTCACCGATCTGCCGCCCCTGGACGCCATCGAGAACGAGGACTGGGGCCGCGACTACCTGCTCAGCCGATTCCTCGAACTGCCCCGCCCGGCACTCGCCGAGGCGGGGCTTTGCGTTTCGGCGGAAGATGAGCCGTCCTCGATCTGAGACGGCTCGCAGCCAGGATTTCAGACATTTCTCGCTCAACACCACCGTGTGACCACGGTCGTGAGACCGTGGTTCGGACGGGGGACCTCCAACCTCGCTCGTGAGTGCGATCTGCGCATCAGATCGGGCTGACGCCCGAGGTTGGAGGACCTTCGTCCCGTCCGAACCACGGTCTCACGACCGTGGTCACGGGCTTCGATCTCGCCCTGTCTTGCAATGTTCGGCGAGAAGTGTCGAGATTTCAGCTCACGTGGCGAAGGAACGAGACTCGACCGGTCGCCACCCACTCGGCGACGAAGATGTTGCCATCCTTATCGAAGCAGGCGTCGTGGGGGTGGATGAACTTGCCGGCGGGCCATCGGTCGGGCTGGGCGCGGATCTTGAAGCCATCGAGCACTTGCTTGGTCCACGCCTCGTCGTGACCAAGATGCACCAGCGCGTTGTCGTCCTTGTCGAACAGGGAGACGCGCGCGAAGAGGTCGGGCACCAGGAGCACCTCGCCCCGGATGTCGAAATGGGCCGGGAAGCTCTGGCTGTCGGTCTTCATGCTGACGGGCTTGCCGTCGAGGGTGATGTGCTGGAGCCGGTGGTTGGCCCGGTCGGCGACGACGAGGTTGACCTGATGACCGGGCCGGTTATCGAGCCAGATCCCGTGAGGGGTCGAGTACAGGCCCGGAGCGGTGCCGGTGCCGCCGAACGTCCGCACCCACTTCGCGTCCTTGTCGTACTCGTGGATGTAGTTCGAGCCGTAACCGTCGCTGACGTAGAAGCCGCCATCCGGGGCGAATGCCACGTTCGTCGGGGCGAACTTCGGCATCGCTTCGTCGTAGACGTGCGGCTCTCGCGGCGCCTTCTTGATCCAGACGACCTCCCCTTTCAGGTCGGCCTTCACGACCAGGTTGACCGGCATCATGCAGGCGAGATAGAGGAACTCCTGGCCGTTCTCCTCGCGGATGTCGATGCCATGGCCGCCGCCGTGGTACTCCTTGCCGAACGACCGGACGAACTTGCCCGCGGGGTCGAAGACAACGATCGTGTCCTGGGCGTGCTCGCCGGGCTTCGGGATGTGGTCGCCGGCCCGATGCTTGATGTAGATGAAACCCGCCTTGTCGATCGCCACGCCGTGGGTCTCGAACCATCGGATCGAGTCCGGCACCTCGCCCCAGTTGTGGAAGCACTCATAACGGTGCTCGCCCTTGCCGATGACCGGATGCTCGCTACCTGCCTTGTCGCTGGCATGAACGAACGGGCCGGACACCGTGGCCGCCAGGGCGGCCGCGCCGGACTGCTTGAGGAAGTCGCGTCGATGCGGATGCGGATGCTGTTGCATGGGAGAGGGTCCTGTAGTCGTTGCAAGTGGCGAGTTGCGAGAAAATGAAGTCAACCACCCGAGACACGGCTAGAGAGTCGCCGGACAGAGCCGGCTCCTACAGGATTTGTAGGAGGGAGCTCCGTCTCCCGATCCGGGGTCTAGCCTCGTGTTCGACCGTTGAAAGTGCTCCGATCTTCGCTCGCAACTCGCCACTCGCTACTCCTTGATCACTTCTTCTTGAAATCGCCCGCAGTTACCACGGAGAGTCGCTTCGGGTCGATGTACTTGCGGATCGCGTCGTTGACCGCCTCGGGCTTGAGTTCCTTGAGCGACCGCTCGAATTCGGCCTGGAATTGCATGGTCCTGCCGACATAGAGGTTTTCGCCGATCGAACTCACCAAAACGCGATCCTCGGCGCGGGAGTTCCGGAGCTGCTGGAGGTAGCCGGTCTTGGCCTTGTCGAGCTCGTCGCCCTTGACTCCATCGCGGAGGAGACGCCGGACTTCCTCGTCGACGCCCGCAACGACTTTTTCGACGTTGGTCGGGTTGTAGATCGCCAGGATCATCAGGCCGGCGTGGGGTTCGAAGGGATCGGCGGAGAACATCGACATCGCCGTGTAGGAGAGCCCACCCTTCTGGCGGAGCCGGTCGGCGATCCGCGACGAGAGGGATCCCCCGCCGAGGATGTAATTGCCGGCGACCATGCCGGGGTAGTCGGGATCGCTGTCCTTGAGCGGGGTCTGGAGCCCGGCCAGGAAGACCGCATTGGCCTTGTCGGGGGTCTCGATCGTCTCTCGCTCCGCCTTGAGGTCGGACTGGATCGGGCGTTCGATCCGGGCGTAAGGCTTCCCGGCCTTCCATCCCTCGAGCATCTTGCCCAGGATCGGCAGCGTATCGGAGGGCTCGAAGTCGCCGACCACCACCAGCTCGCCGTGATCGGCACCGAGATACTCGCGATAAAGGGTCCGGACCTGGTCGAGGGAGACCTTCCGGGCCCGCTCGATCTGCTCGTCGAGCGTCGGGGTATAGCGCACGTCGTCGGCGGGGTACTTCGCCATCAGGCGACGGAGGCGGACGAATCCCAGGCTGATCGGGTCGGTGCGACTGTCCTCGATGCCGGCGATGTCCTCGCTCTTCAGGACTTCGAATTCGGGCGACGGTAAGGTCGGCTCGCGGAGGATCTGGCGGAGGATCTCCAGGGCTGCGGGGAGATTGGCGCGCCGGGTCTCGAGGGCGAACGTCGCCGAGCCCGCGCCCGATCCGCCGGATAACCTCATCATGCCGCCGGCGCCGGTGTTGAGCCGGACGAAGTTCTTATCGAGTGCATCCTTGATCTGCTGGCGGGTCATCTTGGCCGTGCCGCGGGTCATCAGCACGGGGAGGAATTCCGCGGCCTCGTTGAATCCCTTGAGATTCTCGGCGTTGCCATAGCGGAGCGTGAGTCGAAGCTGGACGATCCCGCCGCGGGTCTTCTTGGGGAGGAAGGCCAGCTTGATGCCGCTGATCGGGTCGGGGCGCCGGATCCGGGCCTCGATGGCCATGGGCGAGACGTCGAAGGATTCGCCGGCGCCGGAGTTGACCTTCCGGCCGGTGTAGCCGTTGACGAGCTTGGCGACGTCGGGCACGTCCGGGATGGGCGTGCGCTCGGGCTTGGTGGCGGGAACGAAGAACCCGACCGTGCGGTTGCTGGCCGCCAGGTACTTCTGGGCGACCTCCTTGACCTGGGCGGGAGTCACCTTCTCGACCCGGTCGCGGTTGAGGAAATAGAGGCGCCAGTCGCCCTGGGCGGCCCACTCGCTCAGCTCGATGGCGATGCGGTTGGGATCCTGGGACGCGAGTTCGAAGGCCTTGCGGTGCGCCTGTCGGGCTCGATCGACCTCCTCCTGGGTGACGCCAGATTTTGCCACGTCCTCGAGGACCGAGAGGATCGTGTCGCGGACCTTTTCCAGCACGCCGCGGTCCTTCGTATTGACCTCGGCCATGATCTCGAGGGCGCCCGGGTCGTGGTAGGCATGGGGGATGGCCGTCACGTCCGACGCCTTCCGGGTCTCGACCAGGGCCTTGTAGAGCCGGCCGGAGGGCTCGGAATCGAGGATGTCGGCCAGGAGCTCGACGGCGGGGAACTCGGCATGGGAACCGGCCGGGATGTGGAAGATCAGGCCGACGAGCCCTACATTGCCGACCCGTCGCAGGGCGACGAACCGCTCGCCGTCCTGGGCCGGCTCCTCGGTGTAGGTCAGGGCGAGCTTGCGGTCGGGCTTCGGCAGCGCGCCGAAGTACCTGGTGATGTATTCGAGCGCCTTCTTCTCGTCGAACTTGCCGGCGACGACCAGCACGGCGTTGTCGGGCTGATAATACTTCTTGTAGAAGGCCCGCAGGCTGTCCGCGGGCACCTTCTCGATGTCGGAGCGGTTGCCGATGACCGACTTGCCGTAGTTGTGCCATTCGAAGGCGACGGCCATCATCCGCTGCGAGAGGATGTTCTCGGGGGAGTTCTCGCCCGACTCGAATTCATTGCGGACCACAGAGAACTCGGTCGCGAGGTCCTCGGCCTTGATGGGACTATGGACCATGCGGTCGGCCTCGAGTCGGATGGCGAACTCGAGGTTCTCATCGCCGGCCGGCAGGCTTTCGTAATAGTTGGTGCGGTCAACGTCGGTCGATCCGTTGAACTGGGCGCCCCGCTCCTTCATGGCCCCGGGGATGTCGGGGTGGGTCGGCGTGCCCTTGAAGACCATGTGCTCGAGCAGGTGGGCCATCCCGGTCTCGCCGTATCCCTCGTGCCGCGAGCCGACGAGGACGGTCAGGTTGACGGTCACCTTGGGTCGCGACGAATCGGGGAAGAGGAGCACGCGGAGGCCGTTGTCCAGCCGGTACTCGGTGATCCCTTCCACCGAGCTGACCTTGCGCGGGGCGTCGGCCCTGGCGGTGGTCGTGCCGACGACCATGCCCACTGCCGCGGCGAATAGCCAGTATGCCCCTGTGACGTAGACTCTCGATCTCATCGCAATCCCTTCTGATGTCATATCGATAGGAAATCCGTCGCGGAGTGGACCGCGATGGCCATGGTCGTTCGTCCTCACGGTTTCTTGGCGGGGGCTTCGGGTGGTGAGGACTTGGCTGTGTCCGTCGCCGCTTTGGACGCCGCGGGTTGCCCCGCGTCGGGAGGGGCCAGGACATTATCCGGGAGCTCCCGAGGGGCGGGTGGGGTGACCGCCCCGGCCTTCGGCTTGTTGACGTGCCTCGTGATGATCACTTTCCCATCCTTGACCACGAGGCTGTCGATCTTGCGGGTCTCCTTGGCGACATCCGGATCCCTCGAAAACTGGACGACCATGTCATTCACCTGGGTCACGACGGGCTCGGGGAGCCGCCGGCCGTTCACCTCGAAGTGATTCGACGATCAGTTTCAGGGTGCCGTCGCTGAAGGAGCCCTTGACCTCGATCTCGCCATTGAAGTAACGGCCGCGAAGGACCTTGATCCCGACCTTCTCGAAGACGCGACTGCTGATCTTATCGAGGGAGAGGCTGAGCTTCCCCTTGACGCGATCGCCATCGATGGACAGGAAGATTTGCCCCCGCAGGTCCGGATTCTCCTCGATGAGGGCGTTGAGCTCATCGGCCGAGAAGACCAGGGTCTGGGTGGAGTCATCCGCATCCACGGCCTTCTTGAACTGGTCCACCTTCTCCTTGATGGCTTCGCGCGTCTGGGGCGAGACCTCGACCCTGGGCAGCTCGCGGGGCGCGGTGGCCGTGTTCTGCTCGACCATGTCGGTGAACCATCGGTAGGCGGTGTACGTGGTGATCCCGATGGTGATCGCCAGGAGCAACGACAGGATGCCCGTGATGAGGCAACCGTAGAAGAAGCACCCGCGCCCGCGTTTCGGCTCCTCGTCGGGCTCCGGGGAGAATTTCTTGGCTTCGTAGAAATCGGGGTCGCTGGTTAACATCGGTTGCTGGTTCCACCTCGGGCTCCACGATGCGGGGCACGGGCATCGGGTGGCCGGGCTGTTCGGGGTATGGCGTCGAGACTTCCATGTTGTCGTTTCGACCGGTCCGCGGCAATGGCAACGAGTGCCGGCTTACCGTCGGAGTGTCACATACTGACTGTCATTTCGAGGGCGAGACTCAAATCTTGGTCGAAGGGCGGAGAATTGTCGAGGAGCGGCCTCGAGGCCGACGGTCCGCCCGGTCAGGCGCTCCGGATCTCCGGCGCCACCGCCGAGGGCATAGGCTGTGGCAGTGTCAACTTGCGGCACTAAACCGTGCGGTCGCGTCGACTCAAGTCCTTGTCATATACCCTCGATCCAGCACCAGACGCCGCCCAGTTCCTCGAACTGCGTACCTGCTTACGCTGCCAAGCGTGGCGGGCTGACAGCCTGCGGCGTATAATCGTCGGATCGAACGGCCCCCTGTGTCCCTAAGGAACAGGCCGGGAATCACTTCCCGTTGGTCCGGGCCCGTGACCACGCACGTGAGTGCGTGGTTCGGACGGGACGAACGTCCTCCAACCTCGGGCGTCAGCCCGATCCGGGGCGAAGATCGCACTCACGTGCGAGGTTGGAGGGCCAAAGGCCCCGTCCGAACCACGGTCTCACGACCGTGGTCACGCCTCAGATTCCCCGGCGGCCACCTTCGCGGAGTGCGACCGTGCCCGAGACGAACACCACCGCCATCGTGCAGCGGTACCTGGGCGAGCTGACCGGTGAAGTCCCTGTAGAACCGGTCATCCGAATCCTCCTGGACCGGGCCGTCTTTCGGCTGCGGCGACTCTGCGCGACGCTGCTACACCACGACTACCCACGGTTGGCGCGCCCGCCGCTCAACCTCCTAACGGACGAACTGCTCGGCGCCGTGGTAGAGCGGCTGATCAAGGCCCTGCGCGAGGCGCGTCCCCGAACCGTCCGGGAGTTCTTCGCCCTGGCCGGCCAGCACATGCGTTGGGAGCTGAATGACGTGGCCCGACGCTTGGATAAACAGCCGGCGGCCCTCGAGCTGCGCGAGGGGGAGCATCCCACGCCGGCCAGCAGCGACGGCGGCCTCTCGCCGGCCGGCCTCCGCATGCTGGAGGCGATCGACAACCTGCCGGAGGATGAGCGGGAGGCATTCGACCTGGTGCGCATCCAGGGACTCCCCCACGCCGAGGCCGCGGAGCTACTCGGTGTCGCCACCAGGACCGTGCAACGGCGGTTGGACCGGGGTCTCCGACTGCTCACCGAGCGGCTCGGCGACCTGGGTCCGGAAGCGACGACAACCAACCCATACTGACCCGCTCCCGCCGCCAGCATTCGACCCCAGTCACGACCGCGTGGGAGGCTGCCATGCCCGACGACCCCCGCGTCCAGGTACTGCTCGACGAGCTGCTCGACCGTGATGCCACCCCGGAGGAGGTCTGCGGTGAGTGCACGGAACTGCTGCCCGCCGTCCGCGAGCGTTGGCAGCAGATCTGCCGGGCGCGTGCCGCATTCGACTCGCTGTTCCCGGTCTGGCCGAACGGGAGTCCGCCGACGATGCCGCCGGAAGAGCTGCCCCTGCCGCAGGTCCCGGGCTACGAGGTCGAGTCGGTGCTCGGTCACGGCGGTATGGGCGTCGTCTTTCGGGCCCGGCACCTGCGCCTGGGCCGCCGCGTCGCCCTCAAGATGACGCTGGCCGGCGCTTACGCCGGCATGCACGAGCGGGAACGGTTCCGGCGCGAGGCCGAGGCGATCGCCTCCCTCCGACATGCCAACATCGTGCAGATCTACGACGTCGGCGACTGTGACGGCCGGCCCTACTTCACCATGGAGTTGATCGAGGGGGGGAGCCTGGCCCAGAGGCTGGCCGGCGCGCCGCAGCCGGCCCGGCAGGCCGCTTCGTTGCTTGCGAACCTGGCCGACGCCATGCATGCGGCTCATCAGGGCGGGATCGTTCACCGCGACCTCAAGCCCTCCAACATCCTGTTCACGCCCGACGGCACGCCCAAGGTCATGGATTTCGGGCTCGCCCGGCGCCTCGAAGGCGGCGCGGGACTCACCCTGAGCGGGGCCACGCTGGGCACGCCGAGTTACATGGCCCCCGAGCAGGCTCGAGGCGAGTCGCGGGCGGTCGGGCCGGCCGTGGACGTTTACGCGTTGGGGGCGATCCTCTACGAGATGCTGACGGGTCGGCCGCCTTTTCGCGCCGAGACGCCGGCGGAGACGATCCTGCAGGTGATCGACCAGGACCCGATCCCGCCGGCGTGGCTGAACGCCAAGGTGCCCCGCGACCTGGAGACCATCTGCCTGAAATGCCTGAGCAAGGAGCCGTCGCGCCGCTATCCCTCGGCCGAGTCGTTGGGGGCGGATTTGCGCCGCTTCGTCAACGGAGAGGCCATCGGGGCTCGGCCGGAAGGACGACTGGCGCGGCTGGCCAGGCGGATCCGCCGCAGGCCGGGATTCTCGGCCAGCGTCGCAATCGCAACGGTGCTGGCCGTCGTCTTGCTGTGGCAGGCCGACGAGCGTGCGAGGGCCGATCGTCGCCGGGAAACCGATCGGATCGCGGCCGAGCGGGCGGCGGGCGACGACCTTCGAGACATGGTCGCTTGGCTGGAGAAGAAATCCTGGACGCAGGCGAGTGCGGCTTTGGAACGGGCGAAGAATCACCTTGGCGAAGCGGAGCGAGGTGCCCCCGCGCTCCGTCAGTCCCTGGAACGGGGACGTCGCGACCTGGAGATCGTGGCGCGATTCGACGCGATCCAGGCCGAACTCGCCTCGAGAGATTCGATCCTCAATCCCGGGTCCCCGGGCAACCCATACGCGGACGCGTTCGTCTCGTTTGGATTAGGCGGAACGGACGAGGCCCCCAAAGTCGTCGCCTCGAGGATCCGCGCGTCGAACGTCCGAGGAGCTCTAGTGGACGCTCTCGACGTCTGGATGGCCTCGGCAATCGATCCGAACCGAAAGGCCTGGCTGCTTCACGTCGCACGCCTGGCCGATCGAGACCAATCCGACTGGGTCGTCCGCGCCAGGGATCCCCAGGCTCGCCGGGACCGTAAATCCCTGGAACGCCTCTCCGAGGCCGCGCCGGTCGACGCCGAGATCGTGCCCCTGGTCGTGTCTCTCGCGGCGGACCTGGCACACTTGGGTGGCGACCCCATTCCCCTCCTGAATCGTGTCCTGGCAGCCCACCCGGGCGATTTCTGGGCCAATCATCGCCTGGCGCATGACCTGCTCGGGGCGAATCGCAATGAAGAAGCGATCCGATTCGCCCAGGCCGAGGTCGCCATCCGGCCGCACTTCATCCTCGGCTATGACAAACTCGGGCAGGCCCTGCTCAACTGCGGGAGGCCGGCCGAGGCCGTCCGGGCATTCCGGACGGCCCTACGGCTCGACCCGGAGTCGCCCATCTCCGGATTCAACCTCGGCGTGGCCCTGTCGCGCAACGGCCAACCGGAGGAGGCGAACGCGTTCTTCCGACGGGCCTTGAGTCTCAACCCACAGTCCAAGAGACTCCACCTCGGGCTCGGCGACAGCCTTGCCACCTCGGGCAAGTATGACGAAGCCCTCGCCGAATTTCGGCGGGCGTTAGCCCTCGACCCCAGTTATCGAGACGCCCGAATCCTCGAGTGGGAGGTGCTCCGTCGCTTGGGTCGGCGTGACGAAGCGTCGGCGTCATGGCTCGCCAGGATCAGGCTCGATCCCCGGAATCTAGATAACTGGCAGGGCTATGCCGAATACTGCCTGTTCCTCGGCCGCCGGGAGGACTATCGCCGCGCCCGAGGCGAGCTCCTCGCTCGATTCGGCGAGACCGCCGAATACCGGATGGCGGAGGGGATCGGCCGTGCTTGCCTGCTCCTGCCCGCGACGCCCGAGGAGACGAAACAGGCGACGGCCCTGGTCGATCGCGCGATCGCCGACTCGAGGACGAAGCCCGGGGAGGGGTACTACGCGTTCTTCATGTTCGCCAAGGGCCTGGCCGAGTACCGCATGGATCGGCTCGACGGCGCCCTGGCGATCATGCGGGGCGAAGCATCCCGCGTGCTGGGGCCAGCTCCCCAACTGGTTGCGGCGATGACCCTGCATCGTTCAGGGCGCCGAGAAGAGGCCAGGGAGACGCTCGCAGCGGCCATCGGTCGCTTCGACTGGCGGGAGTCGAAGGCCGAAAGCCGAGAGGCCTGGATCTACCACATCCTTCGAAGGGAGGCCGAGGAACTCATCCGGTCGAGCGAAGACGCGAAGGATCAATCGCCGAAGATGCCAGGCGGGTGATCGGGGGAAATCCACGAGCCGATCCGTCACGTCCGGTCGTCCGGCGGGCCGGTGCTCAGGGAATCGGCGGCGTCCCCGATAGGATTCCGCCTCGCACGGCCCCGGGGTGCGTGCCGGGCTCGCGGTACGCGAACGCGAGCATGGGGAGCAGCATATCGGGAGGGCGCCGGCCGAGACCGTTGTCATACTCCAACGCTTTTATGAAACGAGGGAAGAGATGGCACCGCCTGAACCACCACGATCACGGGGGTTGATCATGTCGAACGAGAAGATGAACAAGGCGGCCGGCGCGATCTCGCGCAACCCCGCCAGCGGCGAGCTGATCGCAACCTACCCGTTCCAGACTCCGGAGGAGGTCGAGAGGACGCTCGCGGACGGGGCGGCTGCCTTCCAGGTATGGCGTGTGGCCCGGATGGCCGAGCGGCGCGGCTGCTACCGGCGGCTGGCCGCGACGCTTCGGGAGCGGTCGGAGGCGATTGCCCTGCTGGTGACCAGCGAGATGGGGAAGACGATCAGGTCGGCGCGGGCCGAGGTCGAGAAATGCGCCGCCACTTTGGAATGGCTCGCCGAGCACGGGCCGGCGATCCTGGCCGACGAACCCGTCGCGACGGATGGAGGCGACCGTGTTTACGTCTCGTTCCTGCCGATCGGCACGGTCCTCGCCGTGATGCCGTGGAACTTCCCCCTCTGGCAGGTCATCCGCGCGGCGGGGCCGATCATGCTATCCGGGAACGGATTCCTCCTCAAGCACGCGTCGAACGTCATGGGGTGCGCCTACGCTTTGCGGGATGCATTTGAAGCGAGTGGGTTTCCCAAGCACCTGTTCGCCGTTCTGAATGCCGGCACCGACAAGGTTGCTACCGTCATCGAGGATGCGAGGATCGCGGCGGTCACCGTGACCGGGAGCATGCGGGCCGGCTCGGCGGTGGCCGCGACCGCGGGGAAGGCGCTCAAGAAGAGCCTGCTCGAGCTCGGCGGCGCGGATGCATTCATCGTGCTGGCCGACGCCGATATCGACCGGGCCGTGCAGGTCGGCATCGAGGCCCGCTACCAGAATGCGGGTCAGGTTTGCCTGGCCGCCAAGCGATTCATCCTCGAGCGGCCGATCGCGGACGAGTTCACGCGCAAGTTCGTCCAGGCCGCCGGGAGCGTGAGGGCCGGCGATCCGCTCGACGAGGCGACGACGATCGGGCCGATCGCTCGCGACGACCTGCGCGACAGTGTGCACGATCAGGTCGAGCGCTCGATCGCGAGCGGAGCGAAGCGGCTCCTGGGCGGCAGAAAAGTCGACGGTCCCGGGTTCTTCTACGAGCCGACCGTGCTCGCCGACGTACTGCCGGGGATGGCGGCGTTCGATGAGGAGATCTTCGGTCCGGTGGCCGCGATCACGATCGCCGAGGACGCCGAGCACGCGATCAGGCTCGCCAACGCGAGCGAGTACGGGCTCAGCGGCAATCTGTGGACGGCCGACACCGAGAAGGCCCGCGCCATGGCGAGGCGATTGGAAACCGGCGGCGTCTTCATCAACGGCTTCTCCGCATCGAACCCGCGCATTCCGGTCGGTGGCGTCAAGAAGAGCGGCTACGGCAGGGAGCTTTCGCATTTCGGGCTGCGGGAATTCACCAATGCGCAGGCGGTCTGGGAGAAGAAATTCGGTTGACCCGCTTGGTTCGACATCGACATGCTGGTCGGTCGTAGGTGAAGGGTCCGTTCGAGGCGTCGCTGGTGGTCTCCGCGTCGATCTTCACCGCCAATCGAGAGGGATGTATGGACGCGGCGAGATCGCAGACCAGTCTGAGAGGAGTGGACCTCCTCCAAACTCCGCTCCTCAACAAGGGCACTGCGTTTACCGAGGCAGAGCGCAAGTCGTTCGGGCTCGACGGGCTGCTGCCTCCGGTGGTCGAGACTCTCGACCAGCAGAGTATCCGGTCGTACGAGGCGTTCCGCGCCTATGACACCGACCTGGGACGCCATATCAACCTCCGGGCACTCCAGGACACCAACGAGGTCCTCTTCTACCGCCTCCTCCTCGACCACATCGAGGAGATGCTGCCCATCCTGTACACGCCGACCGTCGGACTGGCGTGCCAGCAGTTCAGCCATATCTACCGACGGAACCGGGGGCTGTTCGTCGCCTATCCTCAGCGGGACGACATCCGCAGCCTGCTGCAGAACCGCCCCAACCGCGAGGTGGACGTCATCGTGGTCACCGACGGGGAACGCATCCTCGGCATCGGCGATCAGGGCGTAGGCGGTTTGGGAATCCCGATCGGCAAGCTATCCCTGTACACGCTCGTGGGGGGCATCCATCCCTCGCGCACCCTGCCGATCGTCCTGGACGTCGGCTGCAACAACCCGGAACGGCGAGCCGACCCCGAATACATCGGCTGGCGTCATGAGCGGGTCACCGGCCAGGCCTACTTCGACTTCGTCGACCAATTCGTGCAGGCAGTCCAGGCGGAACTCCCAACGACCCTGCTCCAGTGGGAAGACTTCGCCACGCCCCATGCACGTCCTATTCTGGAACGCTACCGCGACCAACTCTTGACCTTCAACGACGACATCCAGGGGACGGCGGCCGTTACCCTGGGGGCGATCCTCGGCGCGGTGAGCGTGACCGGCAAACGACTACCCGAACAGCAGGTTGTATTCCTCGGGGCCGGGTCGGCGGCCATCGGCGTTGCCGACTACGTGCGAGCGGCGATGGTCCATGAGGGACTCTCGGAGCAGGAGGCTCGCAGCCGCTTCTGGTTGGTGGACAGGGATGGACTGCTCCACACGGGTCGGGGTGACCTCACTCCCGATCAGCGCGTGTATGCCCAACCGACCGATCGCGTGGCGAACTGGCCTCGGACGTCTGGTGGCGAGGTCGGGCTGACGGACGTGATCGGGCAGATCGAGGCAACGATCCTCATCGGCCTCTCGACGGTCGGCGGTGCCTTCGCCGAGCCGATCGTACGCGAGATGGCCCGGAAGGTATCGAGGCCGGTGATCTTCCCGCTCTCAAATCCCACGGCTCGGTCCGAAGCCAAACCCCAGGACTTGATCCGGTGGACGGAGGGTCGGGCCTTGATCGCGACGGGTTCGCCGTTCGCGCCGGCCGAATTTGAGGGGCGGCTGATCCCGATCGCCCAGTGCAATAACGTGTTCATTTTCCCGGCGGTCGGGCTCGGGGTGGTTGCCTCCGGAGCCCGTCGCGTGACGGATGGGATGATGCTGGCGGCCGCCCGCGAACTCGGAGAGAATTCCCCTGCCCGGAAGGACCCAGCCGGCTCGCTCCTGCCTGCCGTCCACGATCTCCGGACCGTGGCCGTCAAGGTCGCTACGGCGGTCGGCCTTGAGGCCCAGCGAGCCGGGCTCGCGCCCAAGACGAGTGAGGAGGAGTTGCGAGCCAGGGTGGCGGTCAGCCAGTGGGTGCCGGAGTATTCTCAGCTCACGCTCTATCGCCCTTGAGACCGGCGTTCTCGCCTCAGGGCCGCCGGACGAGCAGGTTCGGCCGGAGAAGACGACGCACCTCCTCGTGAAGCCACCTTCGACGGATGAATCCCCGGTCAATCGACACGATGGATGATGAGGAACGCTGACCATGACGAATGAACCGTCCCGGTGCTCGGTCGGAGAATACCTGGCGACACGGCTGGAGCAGGTGGGAATCCGCCACTATTTCACCGTCCCCGGCGACTTCAACCTCTTGCTGCTCGACCAGTTGTTGAAGAACCCCCGGCTCCAGCTCATTGGCTGTTGCAACGAGTTGAACGCCGGTTATGCCGCCGAGGGTTACGCACGGTCCAACGGGATCGGGGCGGTCGTCGTCACCTACAGTGTCGGCGGCCTCAGCGCCCTGAATGCCGTGGCCTGCGCGTACGCGGAAGATCTACCAGTCATCGCGATCGTCGGCGGGATCAATAGCGAGTCGGAGCCGGAAGGCCGGCTCATCCACCATGCCCTGGGCGAAGTCCGTTACGATTATCAGCGACAGATCTACGCCCATGTGACGGCGGGAGCCTTTGCCGTTCGCCACCTGGACGAGGCATCCGCGGTGATCGACCGGGCGATCGACACGGCGCTGCGACACCGGAAGCCCGTGTACCTCGAAATTCCCTGCAACCTGGCCTCCCTATCCGTCACGGTCCCGACGTCGCGCGGGTTCGTGGCCGGGCAGCGGAGCGACCCGACCTCGCTAGCCTCGGCCGTCGAGCATGCGGTCGGCCTGCTCGCCAGGGCCTCGAAGCCGGTCCTCGTCGCAGGCTCGAGGATCCGGCCGCCGGAGGCCCGGGAAGCGTTCCGCAAGCTCGCCGACGCCTGCGGATATGCCGTCGCCGTCATGCCGGCGGCCAAGGGCATGTTCCCGGAGAATCACCCCGCTTTCACCGGCATCTACTGGGGACCGGTCAGCTCACCTGGTGTCGCCGAGACGGTCGAGTCGGCCGACGCCTACCTGTTCGCCGGCGCCATCCTCTCCGATTACGCGACCACGGGCTATTCCGCCCTGATCGATCCGAGGAAGACGCTGCTGGCGAATCCGAACGACGTTCGCCTGCCCGACGCCAGTTACAGCAACGTCTCCCTGGCCGAGTTCCTCGAGGCGCTGGCCGAGAAGGTCGTGCGGAATGCGACTTCGCTCGGAGAGTTCGACCTGACTCGCGAGGTCACCGGTCCGGTGGCCGAATTGGCCCCTTCCGCTCCGCTGACGACGCGAACGCTGAATTCCAAGATCCAGTCGTTACTCGGTGCCGAGACGACCCTGCTGGTGGAGACCGGCGACTCCTGGTTCAACGGCCTCAAGCTCAGGTTGCCCCCGGGCTGCCGCTTCGAGATCCAGTTCCAGGCGGGTTCGATCGGTTGGTCGGTCCCCGCCACGCTCGGCTACGAGCTGGGCTGCGCGACCCCGACCCGCGTCGTCGCGATGATCGGCGATGGTTCATTCCAGCTCACCGCGCAAGAGATCTCGACGATGATTCGTTACGAGGTGAAGCCGATCATCGTGCTGGTCAACAACCGCGGCTACACCATCGAGGCGGAGATCCACGACGGCCCCTACAACCGAATCAAGAACTGGGACTATGCGAAGCTCATGGAAGTCTTCAACGCCGGCGAAGGCAACGGGCTCGGACTGCATGCCGCGACCGTCGAGGAGTTGGACAAGGCCATGGGACAGGCCCTCGCACACGACGGGCCTTGCCTGATCGAGGTTCCCATCGACTCTCACGACTGTAGCAAGGAACTCCGGGAGTGGGGGAGCCGTGTGTCTCTCGCCAATGGCCGCGCACCGAGAGCACATCCCTGAGAGGGCATGAACCCGAGTGCGAAGACGTCTCCCGATACTTTTCCGTCCTCTGCACTTACGCCCATACGGCCCGAATTCCTCGGCGACATTCAAGATCGAGGCATCGGAGTGACGATGTAAAAGGACACGGTGCTCGCTCGCGGAATGCGAGCGCACTGCGGCGCCGATCCCAACCTGTTCCGCATCTTTGGTTGATGTGGGGAGCGATCAGGATGATGGCTCCCTGTTGGAATCCGAACGTGACCAATCGCGCTGCGTCGTCCCGATCAGGAGGATAAATCGACTATGCACATCCCAAGATTGGCGTCCTGCCTCCTTGCGTTGGCCGCTTGCAGCATTGCCGGATGCACGCAGACGGGCTGGCTGCGCTCGAATAGCCCCTCGAACATGAAGACGGTGGCCTCGGTCGGCGACAAGACGTTGCCCATCGTGGCCGGCGACCCGAGCACGGGTTCCACGACGCGCGTCGAGTCGGAGCAGCTCGACCTCGACGCGCCGAGCGGTTCGAAGATCTCGGGCCGGGTCTTCGACGATCGCGGCCGGCCCGTGCCCAAGGCGGTCGTCCGGCTGGTCGTCAACGGCGCGCCCGCGGGCCGCGACAGCTTCGCGACGACCGATCGGTCGGGGGCCTTCACCCTGCATGGGCTGCGGGCCGGTAAGGCTTACACCCTCATCGCGGAGTCGCAGGGCGAAGACGGGATGATGTCGGGTCGGGCGGAGGCCAAGGTGTCGGATTCCGACGTCCGCATCCGCGTCGCGACCCAGGGCAGTTCGTCCGAGCCGCCATCGATGTCGATTCGCCCGGCCCGATCGCGGGTCAAGCCGAATCCCGACCCCGATGCCGGCGATGATGAAGGCTTCCCGTCGATCCCTAAGTCGGTCCCCCACTCCGACGAGGACGAGCGGACGGACCCTCCGGCCGAGGAGGCGACCTCGATGGCGCCGAGGACGAATCGGCAATCGGCGACGCGGGTGGCCGACAACGCCTCGGCCCCGATCCGAGCGGGATGGGATGCGAACGACCGTGCCGCCAACTCCGTGACGCGCACGGCGGCCCGTGCCAAGGGCACGACCGTCGTCGCCGGCACGCGGAAACGCCCGTCGGCGGCCGATGACGTCGAACGCGGAGACGACGCGGGGGAGAATCCGCTGCCGCCCGCGCTCGAGCCCGAGGATCCCGACTCGGCGAGGCTCGCGAGCCGGGATGCGCAAACGTCGCCCGCCGATCGAACTCGGCCCCGCACCCGACGGGCGTCCCCGGTCTTGCTCGATACGGGCGACCTCAACACCGAGGATATGGACGAGTATTCGCGGCAGAACTCCGGCGAACCCCGGCCGATCCCCGACGACCTGGTCTCCCCGGCGGGCGGGATCGCGCCCGCTTCGTATGCGAGGACCGCACGAGGTGAATCCGCCGAGGATTCCGATCCGCCGGTCCGAGTATCCCAGCGGGCCGGCCGCGGAACGGCGGCCAAGGTTTCCCCGTCGAGCCGATCTCGCAAGGCGTCCATTCCCCCGGCCCCCAAGCCGGATGAGGCCGTCGAGACGCCAGATGGCGAACCTACGGATTCGAGCTCCCAGCCTCAGCGCCGACCTACATGGCGCGAGCTGTCGATCAACACGGACGGCGTGCCGGTCGATGAGTCGGTCCACCGAAGCTCGGGCGAGTCCTTGATCGACGAGCCCCGACAAGTGGAATTGGCGAGCCTCCGGGAGAGCAGCGTGATCCCGCGAGAAGTCGAGCCGGGCCAGTTCCGCCTTCCCACCTCGACACGGCACTCCGCCGAAGCTCCCAACGCCAATAGCAAGAAGGGCGAGAGCACCTGCCAGATCGACACCGCCGACCGACGCATCATCGACTTCCAGCTCCCGGACCTCGACGGCAAGATGGTCTCGTTCCGCGACATCGACGCCGACGTGATCGTCCTGGACTTCTGGGGGAGCTGGTGCGTCCAGTGCCGCAAGTCGATCGCCTTCGAACGCGACTTGCAAGCGAAAATGGCGGCGCAAGGGGTCAAGGTCATCGGCATCGCGTGCGAGAAGGGCACAACCCTGGAAGATCGTCGGGCCTCGGCGGCCAAGGCCGCCAAGAAGCTCGGGATCACCTATCCCGTGCTCGTCTCCACCATGGACGGGAAGTGTCCGCTCCAGAACGCCCTCCAGGTCCAGTTCTATCCGACGATCGTCGTCCTCGATCGCGAAGGGCGGATCCTCCGCAACGAGCGAGGCGCGACCGACGCCACCCTGGGCCGGACGAAACGCGCCATCGTCGCGGCACTCCAGGAGGCGGATAGCCGCGTACGTTAGCGCATGCTCTGAACCCGTACCCGGATAATTCCCGGTCTTTTCGGCTGTAGCCGGGGTCTGTGACCCCGGGAACGCCCCCCGGCCTCACAGAGGCCGGCTACAGGAGAGGGACGTTCATAACACACTCTGGGTGATCGCCCCGGCGGAAAGCCTGACCTACCTGGAATCCACGATCACGAGAGCCCGATGATCTGCCCATCGGGATCGACGTCGATCCGCTCGGCGGCGGGACGCAAGGGCAGCCCGGGCATCCGGACGATCTCCCCCGTCATCGCGACGAGGAAACCGGCCCCGGCGGCGATCTCGATGTCGCGGACGGTCAGCGTGAAGCCCGTCGGCCGGCCGCGGAGCTTGGGGTTGTCCGAGAGCGAATCCTGCGTCTTGGCCATGCAGATCGGCAACTCGCCATATCCCAGCTTGACCGCCTTGCGGATCTTGGTAGCGGCCGTCGCCGAGATACTCACGCCGTCGGCACCGTACATGATGCGGGCGATCTGCTCGATCTTCCGTTCGGCGGGCCAATCCAGCGGGTATAGCGTCTGGAACGGCGTCGACGGCTGCGACGCGGCCGCGACGACCTTCTGGGCCAGGTCGATGGCCCCGCCGCCGCCCTCGCCGAAGACGTTCGCGGTGGCGCACGCGACGCCACGACCGGCGCAATAGTCGTGGACGACCTTGAGCTCATCGGGCGTGTCGGTGCCGAACTGGTTGATGGCCACGATCGTCGGCTTGCCGAAGTGCGCGGCGCTGTCGAGGTGGGCGGCGAGGTTCGCCAGGCCCCGCTCGACGGCGGCGGGATCCACGTCCTTCAGCGTATCGAGCTCGACGCCGCCGTGCATCTTCAGCGCCCGGATGGTGGCGACCAGGACGATGGCCGACGGGTTGAGCCCGGCGGCGCGGCACTTCAGGTCGAAGAACTTCTCGCCCCCCAGGTCGAAGGCGAATCCGGCCTCGGTGACGGCGTAGTCGCCCATGGCCAGGGCCATCCGCGTCGCCAGCACCGAATTGCAGCCATGAGCAATATTCGCGAAGGGGCCGCCGTGGATGAACGCGGGCGTCGACTCGGTCGTCTGGACGAGGTTCGGCATGAGCGCCTCGTTGAGGATCGCCGCCATCGAGCCGGTCACGCCCAGGTCCTTCGCCAGCACGGGATGGCCCTTGGGCGAGTAGCCGACGAGGATCCGGTCGATCCGCGCGGAGGTCGGCCGTTGACGTGGCCAGGCAGAGGATGGCCATGACCTCGCTGGCCGCCGTGATGTCGAATCCCGACTCCCGCGGGACCCCCTGCGAGCTGCCGCCCAGGCCGATGACGATGTGCCGCAGCGCCCGATCGTTCATATCCAGCGCGCGCTTCCACAGGATGCGCGTCGGGTCGAGGTCGATGTCGCGGAAGTGGAGCCGGTTGTCGATCGCCGCGGCGAGCAGGTTGTGCGCGGCCGTGATCGCGTGGAAGTCGCCGGTGAACTGGAGGTTGATCGTATTCGAGGGTTCCACCCGGCTGGCGCCGCCGCCGGTCGCACCCCCCTTGCGACCGAAGACCGGACCCATCGAGGGCTGTCGCAGCGCCAGGACCGCGTTCTTGCCGATCCGATGTAGCCCCTGCGCCAGTCCGATCGAGGTTGTGGTCTTCCCCTCGCCGGCCGGCGTCGGCGTGATCGCCGAGACGAGGATCAATCGGCCGGGCTGGCGTGCGCCCTCGGCCCGTTGCAGGGCCTCGAGCCGGACCTTCGCCTTGTCCCGGCCGTAGGGCTCGAGATGCTCGGCCGCGATCCGGAGGTCGTCGGCCACATCGCTGATCGGCCGGAGTCCGGCTTGCTGAGATTCGGACATGCCTCGATTTCCCTCGTACGGTTGATGAGCTCGTCAATCCGGGCCCGCGTCGGGCCCTCGCCCCGGATCGATCCCGGCCCCCGGATCATCCTCCGGGTCGAAGTACCGGTCGAAGTAGATCCAGATGACGCGAGAATACTGCCAGACCCAGGGGATCGTCGGCACGCAGACGAGCGAGGCCAGGACCACCAGGCGGAACAGCGACCAGCCCCGGAGGATCAGGTGTTCGATCAAGGTTAGCAGAGCGATGAGGGGGATTGCCAGGGCATAGCTGACATACATCGCCCCGGTGAAGTGGCCGGGGTCGCCGCGGTCGAAGTCGAGCTTGCAGACGGGGCAATCGTCGTGCATCACCCAGAGCGATGCGAAGATCGCGCCCTCCCGGCATCGCGGGCATCGCTTATGCAGGATCCCCGCGAGTGCGGAGGGATGACCCGGTGCCGGCTCGAATCCTCCGGGAACGCTCATGGCTAGCTGACCTTCACGAGGTTTTTCGGCAGGCCGCTGGTGTTGTTGAAGGGCGCGATCCGGTGCTGACCGGTCAGTCGCCAATGTCGCAACCTCGGCGGTGTGAGGGTCCCCACGAGCACGACCATCCCGGCGGCGAACGTGAGGCCAAGGTGCTGGGGCAGGCCGCAGGCACGCAATAGCACCAGGGTTGTCGGCCCGGCGATCAAGGCGCAGATTGGGGCGACAAAGATCTGATCATAACCCGGTATGATCCATCTTAACGTCCAGATTCGTGCCCAGAAATTGATCGGAGGCGAATATCCCGATGCATAGATGAGCCACCTCGCCAAGGGCACGAAGACCATCGCCATGACGAAGGCCGCCACGGAGACGCCCAGGCGATTGAGGGGATCGTCGATCAGCGAGATCAGCACGGCCATCCACCAACTCACCAGCATGCAGCCCAGGACGACGTCGATTCGCGAGATCCTCCGGTCGTTGACGATCTCGGCCATCATCCGGTCGTGGGGCCAGCCGCAGGGCTCGTTGTCCCAGTTCAGGGACGACATGTCGTCGCTGAACGTGGGCAGCTTGCGGGCCGTCCAGGGGAACGATGCCATCGCACGCCGGAGGCCCTCGTAAGCGATCAGGTAGACCCCGGTCAGCGTCGCCAGGCAGATCGGCGACTGACGCCAGAACAGCACCGCCAGTCCCAGGGAGAACGCCGTGACGTAGCCGAATTCCCACGACCGCGTCAACCAGAAACTACAAAGTAGGGCGAGCAGGTTCACCAGGAGGTAGGTGCAGAGCAATTGCGGCGCATAAGGCTCGGGTTGGGTCGCACTCAGGAGGATCATGCCGCCGAGGACGACACCGTCCCGCCACGTGAGCTCGACGGGTCCCAGGGGTAGCGGCTTCCGGTAGGTCCAGGGGGTCGATTCGAGCCAGGTCCGGTATCCGCTCCGGAAGATCGGATGGAAGGCGAAGCCGCGAAATAAGGCGTAGTTGACGCACGCCACGAACAGGAGGACCGTTCCGGGCCGGGTCCGGAACGGGGCGCGGACCCCGGCTCGCCATTCGAAGTAAAGGATGGGCCCCTCGAGCACCAGGAAGCTCGTCAAGAAGGGGATCCAGGCCAGCAGTGGCCGGAAGATCCGCCAATTCGAGGAAGGACCGCGCGGTGCTCATCGGCCGAAATCCTCCAGATAGGACTCGACCTTGAGGGTTGCCTCGGGGAAGACGACACGCTGGAGCACTTCGTCGAGGCTGCCGCGGTGTCCCGTCAGGCGCTGGAGGCCGTCGAGGGTATCGAATGCGAGGATCTCGCCGTCGTGGAGGACGATGATCCGCGTGGCGATCTCCTCGACCAGCTCGGGGACCGGGCTCGTCAGGACGATGGTCCGATCCTTGCGGCGGCCGTGGTGCTGGAATATCCGCTTCAAGCTGAGGATCCCGGCCGGGTCGAGGCCGCCGGAGAACGGCTCGTCGAGCAGGAGCAGCGGCGTCTCGGCCACCAGTGCCGATGCGAGCGCGATCTTCTTCATCTGGCCGGCGGAGTAGGTCCGGATCGGGCTGTCCCCTTTCTCCGAGAGATCGAACAGGTCGAGGAGCCGATCGACGTGGCTCATCAATCGTTCCTCTTCGATATCATACAGGTGACCGACCGCGAGGAGGAATTCGCGGGCCGTGCGCTGGGCTGGCAGCCAAGGTTGATCCGGGAGATAGACGGACATCCTTCGAATCGCCAGCTCATCCTCCTCCGAGCCGCGACGCCGCAGGCCGTCGATGAGGACCGAGCCCTTCTGCGGCGAAAGGACGCCGGCCATCACGCCCAGCAGGGTTGACTTGCCCATCCCGTTGGGCCCGAGGATCACCACGACCTCGCCGGGCTCGATGCGCAGGCTGATCCCGCGGAGTACGGGCCGCACGCCATAATGCTGGGTGACGTCGTGGAGCTCGATCACGTGGAGAGTGCCGCGCGGCGAGTCGCCGCCTCAGTGCTTGAGATACTTGTCCAGCCAGGCATGGACCTCGTGCCACCACACGATGCGGTTGGCGGGCTTGGCGATCCAGTGCCCCTCGTCGGGGAACCAGACGTATCGACTCGGCACCCCGCGCCGCTGGAGCGAGGTGAACATGCCCAGGCCCTGCGCGTCGGGGACGCGGAAATCCAGGGCGCCATGGATGACCAGCGTCGGGGTCTTGAAGTTCGCCGCGAAGGTGCTCGGCGACCGATCGCGATAATGCTCGGGCTTCTCCCAGGGCGGGCCGCCGTACTCCCACTCGGGGAACCACAGTTCCTCGGTCGTGCCATACATGCTCGGCAGCTCGAAGACGCCGGCATGGCTGATCAACGCCCTGAATCGGTCGGTATGACCGGCCATCCAGTTGACCATGAAGCCGCCATAGGAGCCTCCGCAGGCCGCGACCCGCTGACCGTCCAGGAACGGGTACTTGTTCACGGCATGATCGAGGCCCTTCATGAGGTCCTCGTAGACCTTGCCGGTCCAGTCCTGGCTGATCTGGTCGGTGAACTTCTGGCCGTAGCCGGTCGAGCCGCGCGGATTGATCGCGACGACGACATACCCGGGCGCGGCGAACATCGGGTAGTTCCATCGGTTGTGCCACTCGTCGTGCCAGGCCCCCTGGGGTCCGCCGTGGATCAGGAAGACGACAGGATACTTCTTGGCCGGGTCGAAGCCCGGTGGACGGAGCAGCCAGCCTTGGACCTCGTCTCCGTCGGCGCCGGCGAACGTGAAGCCTTCGAGTTTGGGCAGATCGAGCTGGGAGAGCAGGGGGGCGTTGTGGTGGGTCAACTGGGTCAGGCCAGAGCCGTCCTCGGCAACGGCGAAAACCTCGGCCGGGGTGGCCGCGTTATGACGCGTGAAGACGACCTTGCCCATCTTGGACGTCATGCTGATGCCGGATTGGACGCCTCCGGTGACCAGGGTCGGGAACCGGACGGGGGAGCTTGTGGCCGTCGAGGACGGATCATGGCCGTTGACGAACTTCGAAGGATCGATCCGCACGATCGGCTCGGTCCCCATCTCATCGATGATCGCGAGGATGTCGCTGGACCCTTCGTTCCGTCGCGCACCCCAGATGAATGACTGCACGGGGCGATCCATGGTCTTGGTCAGCTCGATCGGCGAGTCCGCGGGCTTCGTCCGGTCCAGTAGCTTGAGGACCCACTGGTCCGCCTCGAATCCGGCGCGGGCCTGGCTGACGTAGGCGAGCCAATGGCCATCGGGCGAATAGGCCGGCTGACCATCGGCGCCCTTGTTCGCCTCCGTGACGTTCTTCGGATCGCCGCCGCCGACGGGGACGGTCCAGATGTCCGTATTGGTCGACCACGCAGCGCCGGCGGCCGGCTCGGCGGTGAAGGCGAGCTCCTTGCCGTCGGGCGACCAGGCGTAGTCGGTCGAGCCGCCGAACGGGGCAGGTGGGGTGTTGACCTCGAGCTTCGGCGTCAGGTCCTTCGCCTCGCCGGAGTGGGCATCGGCGACGAACAGGTGGCTCCGCTTCCCCTCGTCCCAGGCGTTCCAGTGTCGGATCATCAGGCGATCATAGGCGCGTACCTTGCTCTTGGCGGCTTCCTTCTCCTTGTCCTTCGCGGCGGTCTGCTCCGGATTCTGCCCGGGGTAGACCTCGGCCGTGAACGCGATCTTGTCCCCCATCGGCGACCAGATCGGGCCGGAGACGTCGATCGGCAACTTGGTCAATTGCCGGGGCTCGCCGCCGTCGATCGGCAGGAGCCAGACCTGCGACGACCCGCTCCGGCTGGAGACGAACGCGATGCTCTTGCCGTCCGGGCTCCAGCGCGGGTGATTGTTGGTTCCCGGGGCGGTCGTGAGTTGCTTCGGAGAACCGCCTTTGGTCGGCACCAGCCAGAGGCTGTTGTTGGACTTGTCGGTGGCGCGATCCAGCTCCGAGACCACGTAGACGACCTGAAAGGCGTCGGGCGAGAGCTGGGGGTCGGAGACCCCCTTGACCGCGAGCAGGTCGTTGACCGTCATGGGCCGCCCGGCCGCCAGGAGTGGAGATGCTGCCACCGTCAACATTGCCATGGTCAAGAGCACTCGCATGGTGCCTTCCCTGATTGATGAGGAGAATGGGAAATTCGGAATCTCGCGATGACCCTCAGACACCGGGCATCGCGCGCTTCAATGGCTTCAACAACGCGATGAGCACGAAGGCCATTCCCAGGGCCAGCAGCGAGCACAGCAACCAGAACGACGAATGGTACCATCTGGTCCAGAGTACGCCGATCATCGTCAGCTTGTTGCCGATCGCCGTGGCGACGAACCAGCCGCCCATCATGAGCCCTCGCATCCGGGCCGGGGCGACCTTCGACACCAGCGAGAGGCCCATCGGGCTGAGCATCAGCTCGCCGAGCGAGATCACCATGTACGCGGCAATCAGCCAGATCGGCGAGACCCGGTTCTGGATAGCCTTCAGTTCCTGATGTTCGTCGAGTACGAACTGGCCCTGGGCGTCCGTGACGAATGTCTGATCGCCGCCCGACCTGGCCGCGACGTAGAGGATGAAGAAGGCCAGGCTCGTCAGGAGCATCCCGATCGCCATCTTGCTGGGCGTCGATGGCTCAAGCCCCTTCTTCCGCAGCCAGTTCCAGACGCCGACCAGCGGGATCGACAGGGCGACGATCCAGAAGGGGTTGATCGCATTCGAGACGACTCCCGAGACGTTCCAATTGGTGTTCTCGTCGGCCCAGTACGTCATCGTGCTGCCGTTCTGGTGGAAGACCATCCAGAAGACGATGACGATCCCATAGACGACCAGCAGCGCCGTGATCCGGATCCATTCAGGCACCTGGTCGATCGCCGACAAGGACTCCTTGGCCGGCGCGATGTCCTCGGCCAGGGCATCGACCTCGGGATCGAGCATCTTGAGCGATCCTTGCTGTTGCTCGACCCCCGCCAGCTTCCGGTAGAAGACCGCGAGCATGACCGTCCCTAGCGTCATGCCGATCGCGGCCGCATAGAAGGCCGCGAGGAATCCGGAGCGTAAGCTCGCGGCCTGCTCCGGTGAGAGCGCGGTCCCCTTCTTGGCCATCTCGAGCACCTCGGAGCCTGCAAGGAGCTGCAACGCCCCCTCGGCGATGATCGGGGCGAGCAGCGCGCCGACATTGATGCCCATGTAGAAGATGCTATAGGCCGAGTCTTTCAACGGGCTGTTGGATGGATAGAGATTGCCGACCATGGTCGAGACATTCGGCTTGAAGAACCCGTTACCGGCGAAGATGAGGCCCAGGGCGATATAATAGCTCGCCAGCGATCCCTGCGCGAGCAGCAAATAGCCTGCGAGGAAGAAGAGTCCGCCGATCAGCACCGAGCGTCGATAGCCCAGGAACTTGTCGGCTAGCCAACCTCCGATCAGCGGGGTGGCGTAGACGAACATGAGATAGTTCGACCAGAGGCCGGTGGCTTGGGTCTTGGACCAGCCGAAACCGCCACGCTGGAGGTAGAGCGTCATGATCGCGGCGGCCGTATAGAAGCCGTATCGCTCCCACATCTCGGTGCCGAACAGGATATACAAACCTGCCGGGTGGCGATCTTGCCCCTTAGGTGCGGAGGTCAACTCACCTTTCGAAGTCTCGGCAGTCTGCGACATCGGAGCTTCCTTGTCAACAATTGGGGGCGCGGAAAGATCCCTGGCGTCGGATCAGATTAATCGAACCGGCGGCAAATCCCAAGACCCTCGATTCGCTTCCCGTCAGGCGCAAGGTTCAATCTGCCGTCCGCTTGAGGCCGAATCGAACGGTGCGCGGGCGGTCATCCGGTGTGTCGAGCGGCACGTTGTACGTGATCGACCAGGTCTTTGAATCCGGATTGTAGGTGGACTGCCAGAAGTCGCGGCCGTGGACTGATTGATCGACGGGTCGCGCGCCACCGCCGTCGCCGTCGTCGCGCCGGAGCTCGGTGCCTCGGTACCGGTCCAGGCCCGAGAATGTCAGAGGGACATAACCCAGGCCGCCGGTGATCGCGACCTCGGCGCCTCCCTGCCCGTTGACAGCGACCTCGATGGGGATCGTCGCCCGCACGACGCGACCGCGGATGGCCTCGACCGTCACCGCGTTGCCGGCCGCTTCGCGATGCGCCATTCGCCAGGTGTCGCCGCCGGTCCGGAGGGCCTGCGCAACGCAACGTTCGGGCCGTAATAACTCCCGGCCGAGATTGGCAACACGACCAGCTCGACCTCGGCTTCGACGAAATCGCCGGGCATCAGCAAGGTCAACCCGGGCGGCGGGGTGAGCTCGACGTTCGCGCTCGGGATGCCGCCGTTCTCGGTGCCGAACACCGAGCCGAATGGCGCGGGTACGTCACGGCCACCGAGCCGCGCCGACCATTTTCGGACCACCAGGGCACGGTTCGCCCACGCGCCTCCGTTCGTATCGCGGCTCACGGCGCGATGCAGCGAAAACCAGGGGGCTGGACCCTCGCAGGAGATTGCCGTGCGAGAATACTTCATCCCGCCTCGGACCGGCTCCCATTCTTCGACCAGGCCCGACGCGTTGCCCCGCGCCATCCGGGTGAACTGGTGATCGTTGTAGTTGTCGGCCCCGAGCTGATAGAACGCGAGGCGGCGGAACGAGGTCGGCTTCAAGACATCGTAACGGAACCGATGATACGCCCGGTTGACGTCGTCGGTCCTCGGGCTGGAGGCGGTGATCCGGGCGGCGATCCGGCCGTCGGCCGAGATGCCGGCGTACGTCGCCTCGGTGAGGTTCGGGCCGGGACGGGCGTAGAGGGTGCGCATCCGGGTCAACGGCTGCCGGCGGCCCGCCTCGTCCTCGTAGACGAGGAAATCACCGCCGCCGACATTGTTCGTCCACGTCCATTTCGCGCGGTCCTGATTCATGCCCCAGACCATCAGGGGGCGGACGTCGTCGATCATCGAGCGATCGAGGCAGACGTCGGGATCGTAGCAGATCGACTCGCCCCAGCTCCCGATCGCCACCTGGTCCCATCGCTGATTGGTGCCCCAGCCGATGAGGCAGAGTTGCGCGTGCGACGCCGCGGGTACGCCGCCCCATCGGGCGTAGGTCAGGGCGAACTGGCAATCAAGCTCCGATCGCGGGGGGAGTCTCAGCATCGCGAACGCGTGGAACCAGGGTCCCTGATGGAGGACCGTCCGCCCCGGCGTCTGATGCCAGTTCTTCGAGACCTGAACCGGCATGCCCGTGGGGAACCCGTCGCGGTCGAGGAGCATCGGCGTCATCCCCGTGACGCCCTCGAAGGGCGCGTCCTTGGCGAAGAGCAGCCGGACGACCGCCTCGCGATCATCCGGGTTCTTGAGCGTCAGTCGAACCCGCTCGAGGTGATCCGGATCTCTTGCGACTTGCCAGGTCTCCGATGGCAGTTCGATGCGGTGCCAGCCTCGAACCGCGTCGAACTCCGAGGCGACCGGCCGCCCGTCGGGTCGGATTGCGGACACCGATGCGGGGTTGGCACTCGCGTGGAAATCCAACATCCGAGATGTCCGGAGCGTCTGTCCGGCCCGCCACCGCTGGATCCGCGAAGCGCCCGTCGATTCTTGGCCGGAAAGGCGGATCACGATCTCGGTCGGGTGGTCGCCCAGGTCGTGGCGGGGCGTCAGCTCGATCGCGAAGGCGAGGCGGTCCGGCCAGGCGACGACTTCCAGGAGTCCATCGGCGTCGAGCCGATTCTTCCGATCATCCTCGAAGACCAGCCGCTGGAAGTCGAAACGCTGGACCACGCTGCCGCTCTCGACCAGGCGCGAGGGGTACTCGAAGGCGTCTTTCGATCCCAGGTTCGACTCCGGCGCAGTGAAAGCGATGACCGCCGAGGTTGACCCGAAGATCCAGCTCGGCGGCAGGCAGGGCGAAGACCGTCGCGTTGTCTTCCGAGACCGCGTCCCTGGCCGGCGTCTCGTGCTTGATCGCGCCGAGATGGAGCACGCGCAGCCGCTCCACATCGAGGGCCAGGCCATAGTGTCCGGTCCGAACACAGAGGATCCGTGAACCGTCCGTCGATCGACCCTTCCACCCGTCGGCCCACCAGAGATACCCATAATCGCGCACGCCGGGCATGACCTCGGAGGGTGAAACCGACCGCGATGCCGGCGCCGCGTTTCGATCGTTCCGATCCATTCCGATGATAGGGCGAATTGCCGTGTCGCGGACCTTGGCGTCGATGCCATCCCCGACCAGGATCTCTCCGCCGAGCCGCCGGACGATCGGCTCGCGACCGCGAAGGAGCGGACGGGCTTTCACCAGGCACGCCAGCAGGTCGGCATTGAGGCCATCGATCCGGGGGCGGAGGTCCCGCTTCAGGTCGGGGGCGTCGGCGAACGGTCCCCGCCGTTCGGATTCCCAGAGGCGGAGATCGGAACCCTGGATGAGCTTGGCGGCTTCGATCTGGGCCGCGAAGAAGGCGCGGGTGAACGCGGGCTCGAGTCCCAGGGCAAGCCCTTTCTTCTCCACCTCCTGGAGTAGCGCCTGCTCGCGCCGAGGGTCCTCGACGAGGGCCTTCGCATTCCACTTGGCCCGCGCGACGTCGTGCATCAAGGCGAGTCGGCGTCGGATCAAACCGAGCAGCTCCTCGAGGGCCGTCTCGGCATCGTCGCGAGGCGAGAGGATCCGCACCTGCGAGCGAAGTTCGGACGTCGCGGGACGGTCGTCGCCGATCGCGTCGGACCGGTCTCCGATCCAGACCGCCGCGATCGCGGCGAAGACCACGACGAAGATCCGGGACTTGCGTTCAACGATTCTGTGCTGCACGATTCCGCTCCCGATCGGCCTTGAGGAAGCGCAAGAGATCCGGCATGCAAGCGACCGGTCCGGGGTCGGCGAAGAGCAGGGGGGCTCGGATCAGCTCGGCGTGGTTGGCGTGGAGGATCACGGGCTCGGCGACGCCTTCGAGTCGGGTCCGCTTCACGGCGACACCGCCGTCTCCCGTGCCGTCGGTCAGCTCGTCGAGGATCTCCGGCAGGTCGGTGGTCGCCGCCTGCGTCAATCGCCCGAACAGGCCCGAGCTACGATTCAACGCGTTGACCCGGGCCTCGATCTGGCCACGGGCCTCGCGGGTCAGGAAGCCGCTATCGCCGGCGATGATGTGGTAAGGAAGACCGTTCCGCCGCGCCCTCCGGTTCAGATTGGCGAGGAACGCGCTCCCCGGGAGCATGTCCTGTGCCGCCTGGCCGAGGCCGTCGGAAAGGTGCATCATCGCCCGGGACGTCTTCTTCTCCTTGATCGACTGGAGGCCGTTCATGAGTTGCAGGACCGTCTGCACCTTCGCCAGGTTCGACCCCTGATTCACCGGGGCGATCAGGATCAAGGACGAGACGTCGTGTCCCCAGGAGGCGTCGTCCTCGACGAGCGATCGCGCCAGGAGGGCACCCATCGAATGGGCCACGATCGCCCACGGGAGATTGTCTCCCTTCTGACGGCGGAACGCGGCCCAGTCGCGCGCGAATCCCGCGGCACGATTCCTCGAGCCGACGGTTGAACGGATAGTCATAGATCACGATCCCGTAGCCGGCCTCTTCCAGCCAGGGGATCATGTGTACGAACCCGCCCGACGATGAATTCAGGCCGTGGACCAGGCAGATGGTCGGCCGCGCCGGGTCGTTTGGCCGATAGGAGGGCAGGGCACGCATCCCGTAGAGCGCGCGCGACGTTCGGCCTCCGTGGCGCGATCGGCCAGCTCTCGGAGCCGGCCGAGCCACTCCGCACGCCGAGCCGGGGCCAGGATCCGATCGTCGATCGTCAGGACCATCCGATCGGGCTGGAACGCGATGGCGACCTCGGCGCCCAGCGTCTCCGTGAGCAGCGTCCGGGTCAAGGCGCGCGCAAGACCTCGGGTCGATAAGGACAAGCTCGCCACGGGCCGCTTGAGGACGACCCCGCTCGCCTGGGCAAGCCGCGACACGATATCTGCCACCTGGACCTCGCCCGCCTGCCCGATCGGCACCTCCACCGACCTCGTGGCCTGGGCATGGGCCAATCCCGGGGAGAGGAGAAGGATGATCGACGCCCACTTCCTCCACGCGCCTTGCATGACGAACGGGTCTCCTGCTCGCGGTACGCGTATCCTGGACTGCACACTGTCGTCGTTCAGGCTGACGCAAACCGGCTCGATCCGCAAGAGAAGATGACGGGCCGATGGACATCCGCTAACATCGAGGAGATGAGAATCCCTGGTCGTCGACGAGTCCCCGAGGAGACCCGGTCATGCTCTACGCTGTCACGATCGATACGCTCAATACCACTTTCTTTGTGTGCGATCGCCCGGACGAGAACGAATGGGAGATGCAGGAGGGGGTCTCGATCGATGCCTCCCCTCTCTATGGGACGTGGAGACCGGACCGGAGGCCTTTCGAACAAATCCTCTGCGAAGCGACCTCCGACCCGAAATACTACAAGGTATTCAAATATCGTGAAGATATCGATCTCGACCAATTTCAGCCCACTGGCCGCCATTATGGCGGGCTCTTTTCGAAAGCGTCGTGGGAGCGCTTCGCGAAGATCGCCCCTTCCGCGATCGCAATTCTGGAGATCCCCGATGAAGAGCCGCACGGGCCTCTGGAGGCCTTCGCCTCCCATGAGCGAGGAGCCTGAAGGTGGCGCGGATCATTGTGTTGGATTCCGGCCCGCTCGGTGATGCTTGCCGGAGGCGGGGTAGCCTTGACGTCGAAAAGTTGACGGAGTGGTGGATCCGGGCGAAGGCCAACGGGGCGATTGTTGCCATCCCCGAGATCGCCGATTACGAGGTCCGGCGCGGCCTTCTCTGGGACGAATCGACCGGAGGTATCGAGCGGCTCGACCGGTTGCGGAACGATCTCAGGCATTACATCCCGATCACCACCGCTGCGATGCGAAAGGCCGCCGAGCTTTGGGCCGATGCGCGGAGGAAGGGGATGGGGACTGCCGATGAGAAAGGGATCGATGCCGATGTCATCCTGGCGGCACAGGCGAACCTTTTTGTAGGTCTCGGCGATAGTCTGGTCGTGGCGACTTACAACTCAAGGCATCTCTCACGTTATGTCGTCGCGCAACACTGGGAGGACATTGATCCGTGATGGAGAGCGGTGACCACGAGCCGGGCTGCGAAAGATCTTGTTCACCCCATCGCCACGACATCCCCCCGCCGTACTCGCCCTCCGTGGAGGACTGCCGCGTTCACCCCCACATTACCCCGATTCTGCTGGACGGCCGTGCGCAAGACATTGGGGTCCTTGGGCAGCTCGTCTTGGGGCAGCGTCGTCATGACGCAGCGCGGGCAGGGGTGGGTGATCATCAGTCGGACCTCGTCGCCGATCGCGATCGTCCGGCCGACCCATCCGTCCTCGATAAATCCGGCGGTGTTGTCGGGGACCTCGATGATCATGTTCGGCCGGAAGCGTCGGACGTCGAACGCACTTTGCGGGCTGACGGTGCTCAGTCGTGCGAGAGTCGCTGTCGTGATGAAATGGAGGAGCGAGCCGTCGAAGAATGTGCCGGCCGGTAGCTCGACATGGAAGGTTGTGTCGGGACTCTCGATGAAGTCAAAGTCGGGCCAGTAACCCTCGATCCGGGAGGACGGCGGCGGCGAGGATGCCAGCCGGACGGCCCGGCCGACCAGAGCGGATAAGCGTTCCTCCACGCCGGGGTCGTCGGTCCGGACCGTCGTGCCATCAGGCAACGCGATCCGGGCAGGCGGGATCGCATCCCTGTCCGAGGGCGATTCCAGGAGATTCGAGCGGAACTCGAAGAGGTTCGACCACTTCCGGGGATTCTTGGCGCTGACGACTTGACCGGTCTCGACGTCGATCATGGCATAGGCCCGATCGCCGAGCAGACCACGCTCGGTCACCTCGGCGACGTCCAGCTCCTCGCCTCGCATCGACTTGACGGGATATCGCCAGAGTGCCGCGATCGAGCCGAGCGGAATTGTGCTGTCGCTCGTCATCACTCGAACGTCTCCTGAGCGGGCCAATAGAAAATGCAAAGACACAAGCTCCCTTCAGGGTGACGCAGCCCGTCACGATTCGCAAGGGGATCTTCACACCGCTGCGGAATTGAATGATCGCGAGGAGTAGTCCCACAATGATCGAGGCCGCGACAACGACGCGAGAGCCGAACTCCGAACCCCGCCATCCGATCCAGGAGACCCTTCGATGGCCGATCAGCCGTTGCGAATCCTCATCATCGGCGCCCACCCGGACGACGCCGACATCAAGGCCGGTGGGACGGCGGCCAGGTGGTGCTCGCTGGGGCACGTCGTGCGGCTGGTCAGCCTCACGAACGGCCGGGCGGGGCACCAGTCGATGCACGGCCCGGAGCTGGCGCGGCGACGCCGCGCCGAGGCGGAGGCCGCCGCGGCGACCATCGGCGCGTCATACCAGATCTTCGACCATCCCGACGGCGAGCTGGATGATCGCCTGGAGTATCGCGAGGAGGTCATCGGCCTCATCCGATCGTTCCGGCCCGACCTGGTCATCACCCACCGGACCAATGACTACCATCCCGACCATCGGTTCGCCGGCCTGCTCGTCCAGGACGCGTCGTACCTCCTGACGGTGCCCGCCATCGTCCCCGATGTCCCGCACCTCCCCGCCTGCCCCGTCATCCTCTACTTCTCCGATGCGTTCACGAAGCCCTGCCGGTTCGAGCCGCATTTGGTCGTGGATATCGATGACCAGTTCGACCGGCTCGTCGCCATGCTCCACTGCCACACGTCCCAGTTCTACGAATGGCTCCCCTACAATGCCGGTTACCTCGACCAGTTGCCACAGGAGGAAGGCGCCCGCCGCCGATGGCTGGCCGATCGGCTCGTCCAGCGGCTCGAGCCGATGGCCGAGCAGTACCGCGACCTGATCGTCAGGACCTACGGCGCCGAGCACGGCGGGGCCGTCCGGATCATCGAAGCGTTCGAGGTCTCGGAGTACGGGGCCCCGCTCGATGCCGACGCCCGGTCCCGACTCTTCCCGTTCCTGCCGGCCGGTTCCCAGGTGAATTCTCCCTTCACCCGGAAGGAGTGGGTTGATCTGCCATCCGGGAGGCAGTAGAGAATATCCATCGACGTGCGGGGAGATGATCAGCCTGCTCAATCTGCGGGACCGGGTTTCATGAACCGTTTCATGCTCCTCACAATCCTCGGTGTCCAATGCCTCCTGCCGACGACCCATGCCCGGGACGAACCCGCGACGGATGCGGTCCGCCCGCGCGAGGTGGTCCGGCTCTTCAACGGCCGGGACCTGGCCGGTTTGACGACCTGGCTCAAGGACACGAAGCGAGACGATCCGCGGAAGGTCTTCCGGGTCACCGATGGATTGTTGCACATCACGGGCGACGGCAACGGCTACATCGCCACGGAGAAGGCGTACCGCGACTATCGCCTGGTCGTCGAGTACAAGTGGGGCACGCGGACCGATGGCGGCAAGTCGGTGCGCAACTCCGGCATCCTGCTCCACGCAACCGGCCCCGACGGCGGCGCGGGGGGGGTGTGGATGTCGTCGATCGAATGCCAGCTCGCCCAGGGTTGCGTGGGCGACATGATCGTGATCCGCGGCAAGGATTCGAGCGGGGAAACCGTCCCGGTGCGACTCACCAGCCCCGTCGTCCTCGGACCGGACAAGCGGCCCCGCTGGAGTGAAAGCGGTCAGCCGAGGGATTTCACCGGCGACCGTCAGCTCTGGTGGTCGCGCCACGACCCGGACTTCCAGGAGTTGCTCGATACTCGAGGCAAGCATGATGTGGAGAGCCCGACCGGCGAGTGGACGCGCGTCGAATGCGTTTGCGACGGCGACCGGCTCACGATCCGCGTCAACGGCCACACGGTCAACGCCGCCCACGATGTTTCCCCGTCGGCCGGCAAGATCTTGCTCCAGTCCGAGGGATTCGAACTGTTCGTGCGCACGATCGAATTGCATCCGCTGAAACCGTGAGGGAGGTCCTGCCGTGCAACCCGGATACGCATCGCGACGCGAGTTCCTCAAGACGACCGCCGGGGCCGCGAGCCTGGCCGTGATCCCGAACGCCCACGCGGCCGGCGGCGACGTGCTCCGCGTCGGGCTGATCGGCTGCGGTGACCGCGGCACCGGCGCGGCCTCGCAGGCGCTCGCCGCCGACGCGAACGTCCAGCTCGTCGCCATGGCCGACGCCTTCGAGGACCGGGTGGATCAGAGTCTGGAGATCCTGCGGAATACCGAGACCATCTCGGCCAAGGTCGCCGTCAAGCCCGACCATCGCTTCGTCGGATTCCACGCCTACCAGGAGTTGATCGACAGCGGCGTCGACGTGGTGCTCCTCTGCACGCCGCCGCAGTTCCGCCCGATCCACCTGCGCGCGGCGGTCGAGGCCGGCAAGCACGTCTTCGCCGAGAAGCCCGTCGGCGTCGATACGCCGGGCGTCCTCTCGGTGCTGAAGAGCTGCGAGTTGGCCAAATCCAAGGGACTTTCCGTCGTCTCCGGCCTCTGCCTCCGTTCCGACAACGGCTTCCGCGAGACCGTACGCCGCATCCACGACGGCGCGATCGGAGACGTCGTCGCACTCTACGCCAACGACTACCGGAGCGGCCGATGGGCCAAGCCACGTCAGCCCGGCTGGACCGACATGCTCTACCAGATGCGCAACTGGTACAATTTCACATGGCTCTCGGGCGACTTCAACGTCGAGCAGCACGTCCACAACCTCGACGTCTGCGCCTGGGCGATGAAGGAAACGTACCCCGTCAAGGCGGTGGGCATGGGCGGCCGGCAGGTGCTCACCACGCCCGAGTACGGGCAGATCTACGACCATTTTTCCATCATTTATGAATATGCCGACGGCGCGAAGCTGATCAGCAGTTGTCGACAGCAGCCGCACTGCAAGAACGACATGAGCGTCAAGGTGTCGGGCCACAAGGGGCAGGCGCAGTTCGTCGAGCGTGCCCGGGGCATGCGGATCAAGTCCTCGGCCGGCGAGTGGGTCTTCGAAGGCCCTCAGAACCAGATGTACCAGACCGAGCACGATGACCTGTTCGCCGGCATCCGCAACGGCAAGCCGATCAACAACGGCGAGTACATGGCGAAGAGCACCCTGCTGGCGATCATGGGCCGCATGGCCGCCTACACCGGCCAGGAGATCACCTGGGAGATGGCGATGAACTCCAGGGAGACGCTCAGCCCGTCCCGATACGACTGGGACGCGTCCCCCCCCATCGCCGAGGTGGCCATTCCCGGCCAGACCCGCTTCGTGTAACCTCGGCCGTCCCGGATTGGAGGAGAAGCCATGCCCCTTGATTCCATCGTTGGTCACGGATCCCTGCACCGACGCGGCTGGTTGGGGCTCGCTGCCGCGGGTCTGGCGGGAATGTCCTGCGGTGCATTCGGACCGCGACAGGCGACCGCGAAGGAGCCGACATCCGCTCGGGGCAAGCCGACGCGGTTCCAGATCGCCTGCATGACGCTGCCATATTCGCGCTTTCCCCTGGCTCGGGCGCTCTCGGGCATCAAGGGGGCCGGCTACCAATACGTCGCCTGGGGTCACACGCACGACGAGGGGGGCAAGTCGGTCCCGGTCATCGCCGACGATGCCCCGCCAGACCGGGCGAAGGTGCTGGGCAAGACGTGCCGCGACCTGGGACTGGAACCGTTGATGATGTTCTCGACGGTCTACCCCGAGGACGCCCAAGCCTTGAAGATCCTGACTTCACGAATCCGCCAGGCGTCGGCGGCGGGTATCCCGCATGTCCTGACCTTCGGCCACACCAAGGGCGGCAACCGGAAACTCTGGGTCGAGCGCTTCAAACAGCTAGGCCCGATGGCCCGCGATCAGGGCGTGACGATCGTCGTCAAGCAGCACGGCGGCGAGACGGGCACCGGCGCCGCCTGCGCCGAGATCGTCCGCGAGGTCGGCGACGAGGGGATCAAGGTCAACTACGACGCCGGCAACGTCATGGATTATCTGGACGTCGACCCCATCCCCGACCTGCGTGGCTGCGCCGACCAAGTCCGAGGCTTCTGCATCAAGGACCACCGCAACTTCCCCAAAGACGAGGACTGCGGTCCCGGCTACGGCGAGATCGACCATTACAAGCTGCTCAGCCTTGTGGCCTTTGCCGGTCGCGACATGCCGCTTTGCTGCGAGAACATCTTCGCCCCGCTCATCGCTCGCCCGACGAACCCCGCAGAGATCGACACCCTCGCTCGACGAGCTCGCGAGTTCCTGGAAGTCGTCACTCGAGGGTTGCAGACCTGAACCATTTCGACGGTCCTACAGCGTCCCATGAACCTGTCCATGGACGTCGCCAATCATCACGACCGCTCCAACCGCTCCCATTTGTCGATTTGCGTCCAGGCCTCATCACTGGCCAGTTCCCAGGCTTCGAACTCTGCGCACAAGTGCGGCGAGCTTCTTCGAAGGGCGTATTACGACCTCGGCATCGTGCCGATGCCCGGACCATGGTCGTGATCGGGGTTTCGGTGTCGTAGCGTCTTCATCACCCGGCAAGCTCGGCTTTTTCGGCATTCACTGGCCTCCCCTGTCCTCTCGTCATGATCCACCAATTCGCTGCCATGTTACCCAGTAAAACGAACTCCCGACCAGCGAGCTCGGAGACTGCGAGGCTCTCGAGAAGGAAACCCGGCTGGCCTTCCTGGTGCGATCGAGCGCCGGCGACCATGAGGATCGGGGAATCGGTCGCGGTTGCCGGAATTCTCCGGTACGGCAACGTCTGATAATGGATCTTATGTTCGGTTCGGCGTCGCGGGCCCTGTCGGCGGCTGTCTTCTTCACGTCCATAATCCCCGCCCGATCCGGTTCTCTTGGCCGCCACCCCCGGACGTGCTATGACGGCACCATGAGAGCGTTCGTTTGCGAAGTCGATTCCTCCGGGCTCCGCCGGCTCCTCCCGGAAGATTTGATCTCCAGGGACGACTTAGGATACGAAATTTATTAACTGTCGCATCTGGCTTTCTTGGCACGCGATTTGGCTAGTAATCTAGGCGACCCAGGAAAGGATATACGGCTCTTGGCAGGGTTCCGCAATGATTACGAAGTATCCGCGGCCGGTGGAGGAGGCGATGCGTTATACCTTTTCCACTCTGAATGAACGCCAGCGTCGTCTGTTTGCCGCATCGGAGGCCCTCAAACTCGGACATGGCGGCATCGCTTACATCGCTCAACTCCTCGATTGTCATCGACGGACCATTGAGCGCGGACTGGATGAGTTACGTCATCCGGATTCGCTCTTGCCGCCTCATCGAGCGCGAAAAAAAGGGGTGGCCGGCAAAGCTGTTTGAGGCTCTTTCCAGGGATCGACGCGGCCTTCTTGCAAATCGTCGATCCGCATACGGCCGGTGATCCTGACCAAGACGGTGTCCTTTGGACCAACCTCTCGCGCCCCAAGATCGTCGAGGAACTCCTGCGGCGCGGCTTTCGCGTGAGTGTCACCGTGGTGTCTCAGCTCTTGGATCGTCATCGCTTGGGAAGTCGCAAGGCTTGCAAGACGCTGCCCCTGGGGCGCCACGCTCATCGCGATCGGCAGTTTCAGATCATCGCCGACCACCGCGCGGCTTTCCTGCAATCCCCCGACCCGATCGTGAGCATGGATACCAAACACAAGGAATTCCTGGGGCTCTTGTTCCGCCAGGGCCGGCTCTACACGCAACAGGCCAAGAAGGCTCTGGACCACGATTTCCCCAGCGCCGCATTCGGCGTGATCTATCCGCACGGCTTCTACGACATCAAGCGCAATCGGGGCCACCTGAATCTGGGACTCAGCCACGACACCAGTCGATTCGCCTGCGACAGCCTCGGCGTCTGGTGGGAAAGGCATGGCCGGCCCGCTTATCCGCGGCGCGCCGCGTGCTCTTGCTGTGCGACGGCGGCGGCAGCAACGCTTCCAATCGTTACGTGTTCAAGTATCATTTGGAAAGCCTTGCCAGCCACATCGGCCTGGAGATCCGTGTGGCTCACTATCCGCCGTATTGCTCCAAGTTCAATCCGATCGAACACCGCTTCTTCCCGCATGTGACGCGTGCGTGCCAAGGTCTGCTGCTGACCTCAACGGAGGTGACCAGCCAGGCGATGGCCCGGGCGAGCACAAAACAGGGCCTGAAAACGACCGTCCATGTCCTCGCCGGTGACTATCCGCTGAAGGAGGGCTACCCCGATGAATACCCCAAGACGATGAGAATCCGGTTCGACGAGGAACTCCCCGTATGGAATTACCGTGCCATTCCGGGCAAATGCGACAATTAATAAATTTCGTATCCTTACGTCGCCTGGCCCGGTGTCTCCCTCGGTGTCCGACCACGCTCTTCTGGACCTTGCTCGCCGACGATGATGCCGACGACCTCCAGGCGGACATCGGCGCCGGTCACCACGCTGAGGCTTGCAGCTTGCTCCTGAACCGGGCCGTCGAGCTCATCGCACTTGGTGCCGCTGCCCTCGGGATCTGAGGAGCACGTTAAGATTCTGAATGCCGACTCCGCCCGGAGCCCAGGACTCATGACCGCTACCTACGCCGACTTCGAGGGCTGACCCGCTCGCTGACCGCACGGCGGCATTGCCCGGGTATGTGCCTACCTGGGTCATCGCGACCGACAACTGAGTTTATGTTCGCTCAAAGTGCTTGCTTGACACTGCGGTTGCGTTCGAGTCCAATTTTCTTGTCTTTCTCAATGACATTTCAAGGAATGGTGAAGATCGCCGTGCATTGCAAGCATGCGGGACTAAGCCGAGTCCCCGGCGATGGCGAAGAAGCCGGCGTGCTTGCGTAGCTCGTTCCACGTTTTGCTGATGCTGAGCGTTTCGCGTTCCCCGCGAGTCGGAGGCTCTGATGCCATCTGGACCAGCACCTTTTGAAAGATCCGCCTCCCATCCCGCGAATCACCGCCGGTCGCGAACGGGGAGAAGGCATCAGCCCCTATTGGAGCCACTCGAGCCGCGAACACTGCTGGCAATCGATGTGTTTACAAATGTGATCGGCGAGGGGAAGGCGGTGGCGAGCCTCCTAGAGCCGCCCCAACTCCACACGCTGAAAAAGACGCCGAAACCCGCGATCACGGCCTCGGTGATCTCGGGTCCGGACTCCAACGGGCTCGTGACGGTAGCTGGCAAGACCTACGCGCGGGCGAAAGTCAAGCTCGACATTGGGGCGAACGGGAGCATCGAGCAGACGGTGAAGGCCAATAAGCATGGCCAGTTTCAGCTCACATTCACGGTCGGGTTCGGCTCGATACCGGTGCGACTCTCGGCCGCCGCCGCCGGACACAAGCCCACTTCCACCATCCTGAAGGTGAATCGTCTTGACCTCATCCCACCGATGATCGTGGTGCAGAGTGTTTCGCCGGGTTCCCTGGTCCGGTCTGAAGTGACCTTCACGGGTGATGTCACCGACGTAGGGACGGGAGTGGCGTCGCTCGTGGCGGTGGTGGATGGAGGGGTTTCCGTCGCCGTCCCCTTCGGTCCGGCCGGGAACTTCACGTACACGACCGACCTGCCGCTCGACGGCTCGGCCGATGGCGGTCACCGGGTGCAGTTCATCGCCGTCGATGGGGCCGGAAACGTCGGTCGAACGGCCGCAGAATCGTTCACGCTCGACACGCAAGCCCCGACGCTGACGATCACGAGTCCCGCGCCGGGGCTGACGACCGCGAGCAACATCACCGTCACAGGCCATGTCGCCGATGCCCTCTCGGGGATCGCCTCGCTCCAGGCCCAGGTCGACGGCGGGGCCTCCGTTATTGTTCCCGTCGATCCCACGGGGAACTTCTCATACACGACCACGCTGAAGCTCGATGGCTCGGCCGATGGCGGTCACCAGATGCAGTTCGTCGCCGTCGATGGGGCCGGAAACGTCGGTCATTCGGCCGTGGAGACGTTCACGCTCGATACGAAAGCCCCGATGCTGACGATCACAAGTCCCACGCCGGGGCTGGCGACCGCGACCAACATCACGATCACAGGCCAAATCACCAATGTCCCCTCGGGGATCGCCTCACTCCAGGCGCTGGTTGACGGCGGGTCCCCCGTCGCCGTCCCCTTCAGTCCGGCGGGGAATTTCTCGTACACGACCGCATTGCCTCTCGACGGCTCGGCCGATGGCGGTCACCGGGTGCAGTTCATCGCCGTCGATAAGGCCGGAGATGTTGGTCGATCCGCCGTGGAGACGTTCACGGTCAACACACAAGCCCCGACGCTGACGATCACGAGTCCCGCGCCGGGGCTGACGACCGCGACCAACGTCACCGTCACAGGCCACGTCACCGATGCCCTCTCGGGAATCGCCTCGCTCCAGGCGCAGGTTGATGGCGGGTCCTCCATCGCTCTCCCCGTCGATCCCAGCGGGAACTTCTCATACACGACCACGCTGAAGCTCGATGGCTCGGCCGATGGACCGCACACCGTCGTGCTCACGGCCACTAATGGGGTGAACACGACCTCGACCGCCAGCCTCTCCTTCACTCTCAAGACAAGCACGGTCCTACCTTCAATTGCGCTGGTGGTGTCGGCCCCAATCGACTCGAGCGAACTCAGCGCCACGGGGAGACTGATCGGCACGGTGACCGAGATAGGTTCGGCCACGCCCTCGGCGCAGTTCTCCCTGGACGGCGGTGCTTTCTCCTCCTTGCCACTTGGTCCTTCCGGAGACTTCGACCAGGCCCTATCCACCACGCCTCTAACCGTCGGAGCGCACCAGGTGGCGGTCAAGGCGAGCGATACGGCAGGGAATTCGCAACAGGAAACGATCGACTTTGACGTGTCGTCCGACTTCCTCGTCGGGGCCGCGACAACCGCGGGCTGGGGTGAGTCCACCCCGTCCGACATCCATCTGGAGGAGCGCAATCGTCTCCTCGTACAGGACTCCGTCCTGGAGACGCTCGGCGCGGTGGCGCAGGGGACGCGAACTATCTCGTTTCAGGTTGCCACACAGTTCGACCAGACCGACAAGTCGTCGGTGGGGGGCGACCAATTGCTCGTCTCTCTGGTCGATCCCTCGAACCCGAGCCAGGCGCTCTTGAGCGGCAGCCAGCCCGGCTCACCCCTTTTCGCCCTGGGCAAGCAGGGCGCGGCGGAGTTCGCGCCCGGGCTGATGAACTTCGACGGCACGACCGTGACGATCGATGTCACGAGTCTGACGACGGTGAGCTCGGGGCTCCTCGTCTTTCAGATGGTCAATACCGACGCGGACGATGGGACGGTCGTTAACATCCGCAACCTCACCGACACGGCCAATCCCGACGGTACGCCGAATTCGGCCGTCTCGCCACCGGTAACCACGACCGCCGCCGCGGGAGCCTCAATCGACCTCTCGACGCTGAGCGCCGCGTCCGGCGTCTCGGCTCAAGTCAGCAACGTGAGCTTCAATCCGGCGACCGGCCAGTACACGGCGGACCTCCAGGTCATGAATTCAGCGCGCCACCCTCGGCCGCACGGTCGTGGTTGATTTCACCGGCCTGCCGTCGGGAGTGACGATGCCAGGCGCCTCAGGTACCGATGCCAGCGGAAACCCGTACGTGAACATGCACGACGCGATCGCACCGGGAGGCATAGAGACGGGAGCGATGTCGGAGCCGGTGCCGATTACCTTCAGCGACCCGTCGCTAGTCCGGTTCGGGCTCACGCCGACGATCTTGGACGGGGGCCCGGAGCTGCCACCGACCCTGGCCCCGATCGCGCCCGTGACGGTCATGCCGGGGCAAGTGGTGAACGTTCCGCTAAGTGCGTCTGACCCCAATGGCGACCCAATCACCTTCACCATCCAAAGCAACGGGCCATTGCCGACCAGCACGCTAGAGCCCAACGGCACGCTCGTCATCAACCCCGCCCCGAGCGACATTGGGACATACAACTTCAACATCGTGGCCAGCAATGGGTCGCAGCAGGCGACGCAGCCGGTTACCCTCACGGTGAGCCCGGACCCGAACACCGACACGCGGGTCTCGGGCTTCGTCCTGGCGACGACCGGGGCGCCGCTGCCGGGCGAGACGATCACGCTCGACGGGTTGACGGCGACGACGGGCAGCGACGGCTCGTTCTTGCTCGACTTCGGCAACAATCCGCCCCCCTCGTCCGACCGGCTGTCGGTCGGCAGCATCGTGCTGGACGGGCAGACGTATGCGTCCGTGGCCGAGGTGATGTCGCTGCTCCTGGGCCACGAAGTCTACACTGGCGTGAACAACGTCATCAGCCGGCCAATTTACCTGCCCACGCTCGACATGGCGGGGGCAGCCATGGTGGTTCCGGGTCAGAACACGACCGTGACCCCCGACGCGATCCCCGGCGGCTCGCTGTTCGTCGCCGCGAACACGCTCTTGGAGCCGAACGGGCAGCCATACAGCGGCCCGCTAACCGTCTCGCCGGTGCCTGTCGACCAGACCCCCGCGGCGCTGCCGGCCGGCCTCAAGCCGACCCTGGTCGTGACGATCCAACCCAGCGGCATGACCTTCACGACCCCGGCACCAATCACGCTGCCCAATCCGGGCTATGCGCCGGGGACGATCATGAACCTCTGGTCGATCAGTCCCGTCACCGGTGAGTTCGCCATCGCCGGCCAGGGTCAGGTCAGCGCGGACGGCTCGGTGATCAACACGATCAGCGGGGGCGTCCACCTCAGTAGCTGGCACTTCTTCGCGCCGCCGCCGCCGCCTGCGCCGTCACCGCCGCCCCCACCGCCCTCACCATGCACCGTGACGGCCGCGTCGCAAGTGGACCTCTTGAGCGGCGACGTCGAAGAGACCGCCGACCTGGTCGGCTATCAGTCGCTTGGCGCCGAGAACTCGCTCCAGTTGTCTTACGACTCAGAACGGGCCGATCCCGAGCCGATCGTGCGAGTGGGCTATGACAGCCTTGACACCAGCTCGTTCAACACTTTCCCGACGCTCGTCCTGATGGCCTCATTGACGGTGCAGGAAGGATCGTTTACGTACACGGCCCCCGGCTACACCGGCACCGGCATCGCCGGTTTGAGCGGCGGTGAGCAATTCTGGGATGTTCCGACTGACGGCGGTGCCGCGTACGCGAATTTCCAGGTTGACATGACGTCAGAACCGACCGGGGTCTACGACTACACGATGCTGACCGGTTTTTTCGGCATTGGGCCGACACACTCCGCGGTCGCCGGCAGCTCCGCGACGACCAACGGCCAGATCTATTTGGTCAACGACATCGACAGCCCGTTCGGCAGCGGCTGGGACCTCGCCGGGCTCGAGACCATCGTTCCCCAACCCGATGGATCGGTGATGCTCGTCGACGGCGGCGGTCTCGTCAACGTCTTCCAGCCGCCGGCAACCGCCGGAGGCGCTTTTATCTCGCAAGCAGGCGATTTCTCGACCTTGGTCCAGCTTCCCGACGGCACCTTTCAGCGCACGATGACCGACCAGACGGTCTATCATTTCAACGCCGACAACCAGCTCGCGACCATTACCGACCGCAACGGCAACGTGACGACCTACGGCTACGATAGCAACGGCCAGCTTGCGACCATCACGGACCCCGTCGGCCTCGTCACGCACTTCACGTACACCGGTACCCACATCACGGCGATCATCGACCCCACGGGGAAGACCACTCAGCTCGCCTACGACGCCGATGGCAACCTGGTCATGATTACCAATCCCGACGGCTCGCACACCGAGTATCAATACGACGCCGAGCACCACCTGATCGGCGACGCGGACCCGCTGGGCAATCAGGGCCATGACATCTATGACGCGTTCGGCCGCGCCGAGATGTCCATCCAAAAAAATGGTGCGGTTGTCACGTTCAACCCGGTCGAAGTTCAGGGCCTGCAACCGCCCGGCGGACCGTTCGACCCGTTCAACGCCCCACTCGCCGGCACCGAAACGGCCGAGTACGTCGATGGCGACGGCCACGTGTCGGACACGACTTTCAACGACGCCGGCTACATGGTCGGCGAGTCCGACGGCGCGGGCAGCGTTGACTCGACGCAGCTCGACTCCAATTTCCAGGTCACGACGAGTACGGACGGCGACGGCTATAGCACGATCAACACCTACGACGCCGACGGCAACTTGACGAGCACTCAGAGCGAGTTTTCGGGCCAGATCAGCGGGGAGATCGTGAACCCCGGCGACCGGGACATCTATACATTCAAGGCGACGCAGGGGCAGCGGTTCTTCTACGAGGGACTTGGAACCTACTCCAACAACATCGAGGCGACGCTGAACGGCCCCTCCGGCGAGACCATCTTCGACATCAACGCGGCCAGCAACTCGGGCACGTATATCCTGCCGGAGGCAGGGACGTACCAGTTGATCCTGGCCGGCAACGGCGCGTTGACCGGCACCTACAAATTCCAGGTCTACAATCCGACCGAGACCGTCGGTCCGCTGACCATCGGCACAGGCATCAACGGCGCGATCGCCAACCCAGGCGACGATGCCGTTTACACCTTCACCGGCACGGTGGGCGCGCGGATCTTCTACAGTCCGACCACGACCGGCTACCTGGGCAGTTCGGATGCCAAGCTCTTCGACCCCTTCGGGAACCAGGTCTTCGACGTTGACTGGGAACAGACGTCGGGCCCGTTCAACCTCAACTTCAATGGCACCTATCGCCTGGTCTTCTCGCGCACTGGCAACTCCACGGGCTCCTATGCGTTCAGCCTGCTCAGCCCGGCCGATCCTTCCATCCCGCTGACCCTGGGCACGCCTGTGACCGGGACGCTGGCGAACCCCGGCGACCAGGCCGTCTACACCTTCACGGCGAGCATGGGCGAGCGGCTCTTCTACAGCCCTGCCACCGTCGGCTACCTGGGCAGCTCGGACGTGCGGCTGTTCAACTCGTTCGGCGAGCAGGTTTTCGACGTTGACTGGGATCAGACGTCGGGCCCAGTCAACGTCGATGCCAGCGGGACCTATCGCCTGGTCTTCTCGCGCACCGGCAATTCCACGGGGTCGTACGCCTTCAGCCTGCTCAACCCGGCCGATCCATCCATCCCGCTGACCCTGGGCACGCCTGTGACCGGGACGCTGGCGAACCCCGGCGACCAGGCCGTCTACACCTTCACGGCGAGCATGGGCGAGCGGCTCTTCTACAGCCCTGCCACCGTCGGCTACCTGGGCAGCTCGGACGTGCGGCTGTTCAACTCGTTCGGCGAGCAGGTTTTCGACGTTGACTGGGATCAGACGTCGGGCCCAGTCAACGTCGATGCCAGCGGGACCTATCGCCTGGTCTTCTCGCGCACCGGCAATTCCACGGGGTCGTACTCCTTCAGCCTGCTCAACCCGGCGTACCCAACGACCGCGTTGACCCTGGATACGACTGTCTCCGGCACCCTGGCCAATCCCGGCGACCAGGCCGTCTACACTTTCACGGGAACCCCTGGACAGCAGATCTACTACGACGCCTCCACAAGCCCCGTCAATGGTCAGCGCGTGCAACTCTTCGACCCCTTCGGCAACGCGGTCTTCAACAACAACTGGAGCGTCAACGAGGGGCCGACCACGCTGACGTATTCGGGCACGTACCGACTGCTCCTGAGCGGCGACAGCGGCACGACCGGATCCTATTCATTCCGGGTGCTCGATGCCGCCTCCCAACCGACCGTGACCCTGGGCTCGCCCGTCAATAGTACACTCAACCCCGGGCTCGACGCCGACGTCTACCAGATCGACGGCACGCAGGGCCAGCAGCTCCTCTTCCATAGCCTCAGCCCCTCGGCTTCGGCGAGCTGGACACTGTACGGCATCGGCGACCAGGTGATCCGCAGCACGGGCATAGGATCCGACTTCACGGTGACACTCCCCGCCGCCGGGACCGACCTGCTCGTCGTCTCCGGCAACGACCCCAAGAATCCGGTCTCCTATGGATTCCAGGTCTCCGACGTCAGTGGGCCTCCCGTGACACCCACCGGATTCGATGTCGTCCACAGTGGCACGATCTCCGCAGGGAGCTCCGACACCTACACTTATACCGCACCGGCTGGCTTGTTCGTCGTGATCGACAACCAGACGGCCCCATCACAGCCGGTCGTCATTGACCTGCTTGACCCATCGAACCAGGTTGTCTTGAGTGCAAGTAACGGCAACGATGCGGGCGGGGTCACCCTGCAAGTAGGAGGGACCTATACCATACGCGTCCACGGTGTGAACTCCGGCAGCACGGGGAGCTATCAATTCGCGCTCGACAACTTCGCGGATGCAGCGACCCTAACCCCGGGCATGGCCAACACCGGCACCCTAACGCCCTACGCGGCAACGTTTTATCAGTTCAGCGGCAGCGCGGGCCAGCGCGTTTTCTACCAGGGCAAGCAGAGCAATAGTGATAACGTCAACGTCTATCTTGGCGGACCATCCGGCTCGAATCTGATCGCACAGAACTACAACTCGAATGCAGGTCCCATCACCCTGCCTGAAAGCGGCACCTACTACGTGACCATCGCCAGTTACGTCGGGACGTCCGAAGCGTATACCTTCACCTTGTTCGACAGCGCCTTGCCAATCACACCCTTGACCTTGGGCACCTCGGTCACGGGCACGCTGGCCAACCCGGGCGACCAGGCTGAGTACAGCTTCACCGGCACGGCCGGCGAGCGACTCTTCTACAATGCGACCCAGACTGCCGCCAGCGGGGTGAACGTCTTCCTCCGCTCCCCGTCGGGCACCACCCTCGTCAATGAGAGTGCGAGCGACCAGATCGATTTCATCGTGCTCCCCGAATCGGGTACGTATTACTTGGCGATCTATGGCAACGGGGCGACCGGAAGCTACGGGTTCGATCTCTACCAGCCGGTCTTTCCGATCACGCCTCTGAGCCTGGGCACGCCGGTCACTGGGACCTTGGCCAACCCGGGTGACCAGGGCGAGTACAGCTTCACCGGCACGGCCGGCGAGCGTCTCTTCTACGATGGGACCCAGTCCGTTGCCAGCGGGATAAACGTCTTCCTCAGGACGCCTTCGAACGTCACCCTCATCAACCAGGGCGCGGACAGCCAGATCGATAACATCACCCTACCCGAGTCGGGAACCTACTACCTGGCGATCTACGCCAGCAACGGCGCCACCGGCAGTTACGCGTTCGACCTGTACCAACCGGTCTTTCCGATCACGCCTCTGAACCTGGGTACGCCCGTCACCGGGACCCTGACCAATCCGGGCGACCAGGGCGAGTACAGCTTCACCGGCACGGCCGGCGAGCGACTCTTCTACGATGGGACCCAGTCCGTTGCCAGCGGGATAAACGTCTTCCTCAGGACGCCCTCGAACGTCACCCTCATCAACCAGGGCGCGGACAGCCAGGTCGGCATCACGACCCTTCCAGAGTCGGGCACCTATTATCTGGCGATCTACGCTAGCAACGGTGCCACGGGCAGTTACGGGTTCAACCTCTTCCAGACGGCGCAACCGGTCACACCCCTTGCCCTGAGCACGCCCGTCACGGCGACTCTGACCAATCCGGGCGACCAGGCCGTCTATACCTTCGCCGGCACCGCCGGGGAGCGGATCACTTACGATGCCCTCCTGTCGAACAGTACCCAGCTCGACGTCCTCGTCCGGAGTCCCTCGGGCGATGTGCTCATCAACCAGAACGCCACGAGCGACAACGGATTCACCCTGCCCGAGAATGGCACTTACACCCTGATCATTTACGGCAGCGGCGCGGCGACGGGATACGCTTCCTTGCAGCTCCTGGACATTTCCTCCGCTGCCGTCGCACCCTTCGGCACGACGGTCTCCGGCACCCTGAACCCCGGCCTGAGTGAAACCGTTTACCAGATCGTGGGCACCGCGGGGCAGACCCTCTACTTCCATGCCCTGGGCACGGATTCGAACGGGCGATGGTACCTCTACACGGGCGGGCCGTCGCCCTCCTACCTCAATGGCACCACGTTGAATGCCGACTTCCAGGAGACCCTGCCCCAGAGCGGCAGCTACTATCTCGTCCTGTCCGGCCAGCAGTCATCGGGTGCCTCGGTCAATTACAGCTTCCAGGTGACCACGCCGCCCGCAACGACCAAACCGCTCAGCCTTGAGACTACGATCCAGGGGAACATCGCCCAGCTCGGTGAGACGGTCACCTACACCTTCCTGGGCCGGGTCGGCCAGGAACTCGTCTACGACTCCCTGCAATCGAGCTCGACCAACATCCGAGCCGCGCTGACCAGCCCGAGCGGCTTGAACGTCTTCAACATCAACATCAACCAGAACGACGGGCCTTTCCAGCTCTCCGAGTCGGGTCTCTACACGCTGACGATCGAGCCGGGTATAGGCGCCGCCGGCCCTTATGCCTTCCAGCTACAGGACACCTCGACCGCCCCGGCCCTGACGCTGGGTACGACGACCTCCGGCACGCTCACCCCGGGGTTATCCGATAGCCTCTACCAGTTCAGCGGCACCGCCGGCCAGCGGCTGAATTTCCTGTCCCTCGTCACCGCTACGGGGAACTGGACCCTCTACGATCCGGAGGACCAGTACGTCGCATCCAACTCGCTCTCCTCGGGGTTCGTGGCCAATCTGCCGATCACCGGCACATATTTGCTCGTGATCCAGGGCACCAGTACGACCGGGCCGGTGAACTACCAGTTCCAGGCGACCGACGTAAGCGACAAGCCCGTCGCTCCCACCGGGTTCGGCACAGTGCAGAGCGGCACGATCGCGGCCGCGCAGATGATGACCTATACTTTCGCAGCCTCGGCGGGGCTGCCGATCTTCTACAACGGCCAGGCCGTGACCGGTAACCTGGTCGCCTACCTCAACGACCCGGCCGGGAATCGTGTGTTTTACGTCGGTGCCGGGTCTGATGCCGGCCCGTACATCCTCCAGCGGTCGGGCAATTACGTCCTCACTGTGCAAGGAAACGGCGTGTCCGATTCGGGAACCTACCAGTTCCAGATGCTTGACCTGAAGGATGGCTCGACCCCGCTGACCCTCGCGACGCCGACCAGCGGTACGTTGAGCCCGGGCCTTCAGGCCATCGCTTACAGCTTCTCGGTGCCGGTGGGCGAACCGGTCGTCTACGATGCCCTGACTACCGGTGATACCGGCGTGGTGGCCGCCTTGTACTCCACCGACGGCTCGCGTGTCTTCTATATCAACGCGAACAACGACTACGCTCCTCCGCCCTTGCTCGCCGGAAGCTACTATCTGATCCTCCAGGCAACCCAGCCCAATGGTGCCTACAACTTCCAGCTCCTCGAAGGCGGCACGGCGCCGGCACTCCCACTGGATGGCACACCCGTCACCGGCACGCTCAACCCCGGCGTATCGGCGACGCTTTTCACCGTCACGGGCAACGCGGGCGACCAGGTCGATTTCGCCCCCGTGACGTCTCCCGGATCGGGCGCCTGGTATCTCTACGGGCCGGGTGGCCAAACGCTCGGGGGGGTGGGACTCGGGAGCTACTTCTCGGAGACGCTACCGTCAACCGGCACTTATCTCCTGGCGCTCTACGGCGGCAATACGTCGGGCTCGAGCAACTACGACTTCACCGCCGACATCGCGAACATCCTCACGGTCCCCATACCGGCTAACACCCAGCCAACCGGCTCGACGACCTATACGTACGACCCAACGTTCAACGTCGTCACCGGTGAAACCGACCCGCTCGGTCACGAGACGCTCTACCAGATCGACCCGGCTACCGGCAACGCCTTGACGATGACCCAGGTCGTCGGCTCGGGTGGCTCGAACAACGTGGTCACGCATTACACCTACGACGCCCACGGGCTGGTGACCAAGGTCATCGACCCGAACGGAGTCGAAACCGACTACGCCTACGACCAGTACGAGCGGCTTATCAAGGTCACATTCGCGGTGGGGACGCCCGACCAAGCCAGCCAGGAGTACCAGTACGATGCCGCCGGCAACCTGACTTCGGACACCGACGAGAATGGCAAGACGACCACTTACATCTATAACGTGATGAATTTGCTCACGTCTACCACCGACCCGCTCGGGAACACGACGAGCTACACATACGACGCGGCCGGCAATCTGCTGACGACGACCGATGCCCTTGGCCACGTCACAACCGACGCCTACGACGCCTACGGCCGCGTCACGAAGGTCACCGACGCTAACAGCGGGATCACGCTTAACACTTACGACGCAGTTGGCAATCTCACGTCGGTCACCGACCCGCTTGGAAACGTGACTCGCTATGGCTACGACGCCCGTGGGCGCCTCACGAGCACCACCGACGCGGACGGAGGCGTCACTCGCCAGATTTACGATCGAAATAACAACGTGATCGCGGTCATCGACCCTGAAGGCAACCGCACCCAGTACGTTTACGATATCCTCGACCGTCTGACCCGCGAGATCGACCCGCTTGGCAACGCGACTGTGTACGCCTATGACGCCGGCAGCAACCTCATCACTCAGACCGACGCCCTCGGCGACGTGACGACCTACGCCTACAACGATCTCAACCAACTAATCACCGAGACCGACGCACTGGGAGGTCAGACAACCTTCGCCTATGACGCCGACGGCAACCTCACATCGACGACCGATCCGCTCGGGCGTACGACGACGTTAACCTACGATGCGCTGGACCAGCTCCTTTCCACGACCGACCCGCTCGGGAACAAGACCCAGTACGCCTACGATCCAACGGGAAACCTAATCTCCACGACCGACCCGCTCGGGAACAAGACCCAGTACGCCTACGACGCGGATGACGACATCACCAAGGTGACCGATGCCCTCGGTGGGATCACCACGTACACCTACGATGCCGTGGGCGATCTCACCTCCTCAACCGACCCGCTCGAGGAGAAAACGACCTACGCCTATGATGCGTTGGGGAACCAGACTGCGGTCACCGACCCACTGGGCAATACCACCAACTACACTTACGACGCTGATGGGAACCAGACCGTAGTCACGGACCCACTTGGACACACAACCAAGACCGTCTACGATTCTCTGGGTCGGCCCGTCGAGGAAATCGACGCCAACGGTGGCACTCAGACTTTCGCATACGACGCGAACAGCAACCTCCTCTCCGCGACCGATCCCCTGGGTCGGACCACGCAATACACGTACGACGCCCTTGGCCAGCTCACCGCGACGATCGACCCGCTCGGCAACACGACCTTGCTGGCTTACGACGCCGTGGGCGACCAGATCTCGGTCACCGATCCCTTGGGGCGGGTCACGCAATACACCTACGACGCACTCGGCCGCGTGACCGAGACGAGCGACCCCGCCGGCGAGACTACGACAAATACCTACGACGCGGACGGCAACGTGACCTCGGTCACCGACTCGATCGGCAACACCACAAAGAATACCTACGATGCCGACGGCAATTTGACCTCCTCGACCGATGCGCTCGGAGCGAAGGAAACCTACACCTACGACGCCGATGGCAACCTCATCTCCGACACCGACCGCGACGATCGGACCCGTCAGTTCGCCTACGATGCGCTGGGAAACGAGACGAGCGAGACTTGGCTCGACAGCTCCGGCAAGCCGATCGAGACAATGAATTATACCTACGACGCGGTGGGCCAGCTCACCGCGGCGAGCGACCCGATCTCGTCGTACCAGCTTGGCTACGACGCGGCCGGCAACCTCACCTCGGTTTCGAACAAGGGAACGCCGGGCGTGCCCACCGTCGCCTTCACCTATGCCTACGACGCGGCCGGCAACAATACCTCGACCGTGGACTCCATCAATGGCGTCACCAAGGCGACGACCACCTACACCTACGACGCCCTGAACCGCGTCACGCAAATTACCCAGTCCGGCAACGGCGTGGCCACGAAGCGCGTCGACTTCAGCTACGACGCCGACGGGGAGACCGCCAGCCTGACGCGCTATGCCAACCTGGCAGGCACCAACCCGGTCGCCACGACCACCAGCAGCTTCGACGCGGCCGGCAACCTGACCGGCCTGACGACCACGCACGGCAGCACCGTCCTGGCCGCGGATACCTGGAAGTACGACCCCGCCAGCGAAGTCACCCAGTTCTCCTCGTCCGATGGGACCTTGAACTACACCTACGACGTCAATGGCCAGTTGATCTCCGCCGTTCCCGCCGATACCGGTACGACCAGCAGTTACTCCTACGATGCCAATGGCAACCCAGCCGCGTCCGGCGACAAGATCGGTCCCGACAACGAGCTGCTCTCTGACGGCACTTACAACTACACGTACGACGCCGACGGGAACCTGATCAGCCAGACCGACATCGCCACAGGAGACGTCACCGACTATCAGTATGATTACCGCAACCGGCTTACCTCAATCATTTCCAAGAATGCCGCCGGCACAGTGACGCTGGAGGTGGACTACACCTACGACGTCTTCGATCGCCTGATTGCCCGCACCGTCAATATCCCCGGCTCCGCACCGGTCGTCGAGCGATTCGTCTATGATGGCGACAATATCGCGCTGACCTTCGACGGCTCGGGCAACCAGACGAACCGATTCCTCTATGGGCCGGCCGTGGACCAGGTCCTGGCCGACGAGGATGCCCAGGGCGATGTCTTCTGGATGCTTGCGGACAACCTAGGGACGATCCGCGACGTTGTCAACTCCACCGGTGTGGTCCAGAACCACATCAGTTACGACCCGTTCGGTCAGGTCACGGGAGAAACCCATCCGGGCGTGGGCGACACATTCGGTTTCACCGGGATGCTCTATGATTCTGCGACTGATCTCGACTATGACCGAGCACGTTTCTATGACCCAGCGACTGAACGGTTCCTATCGCAGGACCGGCTGGGCCCCTCAGTGAATGACTCCAATTTCTATCGATACGTGGGTAATAGTCCGACGAACGCCGTTGACCCGAGCGGCCTTTATGAACTTCAAGCCGAAACTCCCCAACCCGATTACTATCGAGGCAACGTCACAATTAATGAGCCTCCGCCGACTCCGATACCCCCTCCTCCAACGCCAACGCCGCCGCCTATGCCGCCACCACCTTGTGTCCTGCCGCCAGACGAAGGGGAGCCGCCAGACGAAGGGGAGCCGCCAGACGAAGGGGAGCCAACCATGGGCCCTAGCATTGGTGGCGGCGGGGGCATCCCATTAATTTCTCAAACTCCCACTTTGGGCTCCCGACCACGACCTCTGAAAGGTACGATCTCCCGGACTGTGACTCGCACGCCGATGAAGGGTATTGTCTCCACAACCGGACAACCTCCCTTGAAGGGCGGGGCCAACAGCAATGGCCGCGGTGAGTCGTTCGCGCCTCCCGGTCTCGGTATCCCCGGTCAAACAGGAACACCAACACCGATACGTCTCGTCATCCAGAAGACGGGCGGGGGGTCCGCCACTGGACTTCGTCCACTTTTGCCCCTCATTCCCTTCTTACCTTTTCGTCCTCGAATCGAACGGGTTTGGCGAATTCCGTCAGGTCTTGACAGGCGATACCTCCAGCTCTGGGACCCATGGCTCAAGCAGTACACCAAAGTCCCTGGCGAGCCCTCGCTGATTACAAATCCTTTCAGGTTTTTTAGACGCCCAATCCAGATACCGAGGTTGAAGTTCACCCCCGGACCCTGGGGTTCAGGCGTCGGCAGCACGATTGGAGACATCATCGACATCCTTGATGGAAACTGGAAAAAGTGGCCCTCCTTCGATCCGTCGAACCCACCTATCCTCACACCGTTCGGCTGGTACATTCCACCTCAGAAAAAATATGACGCTTGACGGACGCGGAGCGAATGACCCCATATACCAGGGCCGGAAACTTTTCGAGTGGCTGATGCGCGGTTCGCCATGCTCCATTTTCAGAGTGAGCGTCCAACCGGAGCGGATTGCTGATCGGCGAGTGCCAATCCGCCAACGAGTACCCTCGATCAGCCATTGCCCGATTTGACCGGGAGAAGCTCGTGCTGCACGACGTATTGACCGACCTCGCCGCCGACCTGGAGGCCGTAGACGTTATCCGACATGAAGTGAATACCACCCCAGATCCGGCTCATGCCCGCTTCCTGGGCGGCCTCCAGGTCAGCGGCGGCGCTGAAAGTGCTGTGTCCCGAGATGTAGGACGGAAACGCGGGCGTGTTGCCGAGTCATCGGGCGTTCTCGCCAAACTACACCATCTCTGTATCCTTAGAAGGCCCAAACCCAACATTTCACGTTAATCTCCTGCCGAGCTTCCGGCGGTAATTGAAGAACGTCGCCCGGCACCCACCGCCCTGCTCGATAAACGCCTTGACCCGCTCGGCTGTGCTTTCATGGGCGGGGCTCGCCAGCAGCTCGGCGGCGAGCCGCTCCCGCTTGTTCGGGATCTCGGCCGCGAGGACCTCGGTCCAGTCCATCCCGGCCGCTTTGAGCTCCCTGGCCCGCACGTAATGCCGCATCGACGGCTCACGCACCCGGTGCAGGTTCTCGGCGAACCACGTATAGATTTCGGGGTCATCGAACCAGGAGCCGGCCTTGCGGTGGACTTCGGCGGCGCTGGGCTCAAACATCAGCACATGCCCCCGGTCCTGGAGGGCCGCCACGTTCCGGTTGAGCGTCTTCCAGTCATTGCAGATGATGGCCACCCGACTCTTGGTAACGAACTCCCTCGGGATGCCCTGGCGTTCGAGCGTCCGCGCGTCGGAATGCCAGGCCAGGGATTTTTCCTCCTCGGTCTGGCATAGGCACTTGAGCAGGCGAACCCCGCTGCGATCGGCGTAGAGGGCATCAACGTCGTCGATAACGACGAATTGATCCCGGTTCCGGAAAAGTTTGGCATACATTCCAAAAGGGGTGGCGTTGCCCTCGATCCAACACCCGCCGCCAGCGAGTGCCGCCCGGACAGAGCGGCTCTTGGCCAGGCCGCCAGAGCCAACGAGAATCAGCAGGTTGAAATGCCCCTGGGCGAAGGCGCGGAGATATGCCTCCAGCCGGTCATAGCTGGTCAAATGCAGCACCTTTTGCGGGCGTGCATGGTGGCGTTCTGGCATGGCTGGCATCAGCGGCTCCAATGCGGCTCAGTTTGATTTAGACTTTTTAGACTTATCTCATCTAAACGCTTGCTGCAAGCCATCTTTTGTCATCATTTTTGTCTAAGTGAATGCCAGTCAAAACCTAGACTTTAGACCCACTTTTCCTCGTCCGTCCGGTGCCGTAAGCCCTTGCAATTTCTGGGCTTAACCCCTTTCCCCGCCGAAACTTCTTGCGTTCCGTGACCGGTCCTGGTATGGAACATAATCCGCTTTATGGGGCATCTTCTTCTCCGAGCAACCATGTCTAGACTTCCCGTAGACCCCGGGGCACGAAAGTAGTACGTAACTAGCCCAAGGAACGCCGAGCCAATCACCGGCACGAATCCAGCCAGCGCCCACGGGCCACCCGGGCTTCCGCAAGTTGTTCACTCAGCGTTCCGCGGGGAGGAGGGCCGCCAGGGCGGACGAGGTGCATCTGGCGGAGGGACGCCGCAACGGAACTGGTCCATCACAATAGTGTCCGGAGCGGAGTCTCAAGAAAATGGAAAAAAACACAAAAAGTCGAATCAGTCGTCGGAAAATTTCCCATAATCACAGTGATAGGCAAAGATAGCCACCCCGCGACGCCGCGAGCCAGACCATGCCCACCGACCGCTCCGAACCGCCGGTCTCCAGATCGACATCCTGCGAAGGGGACACTCGACGATGACGGCCACCGCCGAGATCCCGCCCACGCGGGCCGAGATCAACCGACGCAACGCCCAGCGGTCCACGGGGCCGAAATCCCAGGCCGGTAAGGAGCGGTCGCGGTTCAACGCCCTCAAGCACGGCTGCCGCGCCAAGCTCCCGATCCTCCCCGGCGAGGACGCGGACGCCTACCAGGAACGCCTCGACGCCTGGATCGACAAGTTCCAGCCCCGAGACGCCGTCGAGACCTACATGGTGGAGCGTGCCGTCCAGGCCTCCTGGCAGCTCGATCGGGCCGACCGCGCCGAGGTGGCGGCGATGGTGGAGGCCGCCGAGGAGCTGGCACTCTGGCGGTCACGGGAGGTCCTTGCGCTGGGGGAGACGCTGTTCCGCGCCCGCGCGTGTCCGTGGCGCCGCCCCCGACGGCCTCCACACCAGCGACGGCGACGACCGGCCCCTCTCCTGGCCGTTCGACCCGGAACATCCCCGGCACCCTGTCCACATCGTCGCCGAGCTGGAGGGCACGGAGCAGGGTTGCACCTGGCTACTCCAGCGGTGGATGGCGCTGGGGAAGGCCCTCGAAGGCGGTCGGATCTGGCGGGCCGTCGACCGGCTGAGGGCAATCCGATTGATGGGCAAGCAGCCGCTCGACGCGGTCGCCGACGAGGCGGTGCAGTCGATCTACCTGGCCTGTCAGGCAATGGACCCGCACGGGCCGAACGTGTTCGCCGAGCCCTTGATCGACCTGCTCCACCCCGAAGCGGCGCCCGCCTACAAGCGAGAGACGGAGCAGTTCGCGGTGTTGCGGTCCGAGCGGTCGCCACAGGATGTGACGGCGGGCCGGGCGGTGCTGCGGGCGATCGTGTCGGCGGCCGTGGCGCGGCTCGAGGCCCTGCGGGAAGATCGCGCGATGGCGGAGGCGGAGGCGGCCGGACCGTCGCAGGTCTCGGCAGGGATGTCCCACCGCGCCAAGGTGACGGTGGAGTGGCTGTGGATGCATCAGGCGAGGTGCAGCCGGTCGCTTTCCTGGATGTTCGACGAGTTACGCAAGGTCCGCCGCGATTTCGACGACGACCTGCCGCCTTCTCCCGGTACGATGCCCGATGACCGTGGTCCGTCGTCGGGGAGTGAGTTGGTCGAAGGGTCAGATCTCCCGGCGACGGGCGTGGAGCCGGCGGCCGTCGTGCCGGCCGGCGACCTCGACGTCCGGGACGTGACGAATGAAGCCGGCTCATGTCGGCTCATGGGTGGCAACTCGCCGGGCGAGGGCCTCACGACCCTCTGCGATGAACAGCTTTTCTGGAGTATCGGACCGCCTGAAGGCGGAACTCCAACCGTGATCGCGCCGGTCTTCGCTGGAGTTCCGCCTTCAGGCGGTCCGGGTACGATCGGCACACCGCCTGAAGGCGGAACTCCAACCTCGGTCTCCGGGGGAGTTACGACTTTGCAAGATGTTCACTGCAGTGATCTCATGCCCCGGCTCGAATGCCCGACCCTAGGTCTACCACAGTCCTTCAACCACCCGATCGCCGACTCGCGCGACGAGGCCATCGCCCCGCCCGAGTCCTCTTCCGTGACCTCGGACAACGACCCACCGACGATGGACCGGGCGCATGAAGCCAGCGCCCCGATCGAGCCTTTTCCGGTCACAATCGACGACGGACGAGGAATCGCGGACCAAGACGTCATCGTCCTGGCCCTGTTGGTGCTGCTCTTCTCCACGGTCGTCGCTGCGGCCCTCGGGTCCTGGGTGCCGGCTCGTGCGACGGCACCGAGGTCGTTCCCGGCTCACGGTACTCGGCCCGAGGGCCACGGCGACCACAACGTGACGAACGAACCCAAGTCCGCCTCACTGGGTTTACTCGGCACTGGCAGCATGCATTTCGGCCTTGCGCGGTTTCCATCGACGCAGAAATCTTGCTCCTTTTGGAATGTTCTATCGCTAATGCTAGTCAAGGTTTCGGGTGAATCCTGGCGCGAATTCGCGAGGGATGCGTTTATGAAATTGCAAAGCTTCGGCATTCTCATTAATAGGAGGTCGCGATCGCTTCCGGCAGGGGCCATGGGCCGAAGGTCCCGCCCCTCCCTTCATTCGGTAGGCCTACCCAGCCATCCTGCGCCTTACGAATGCCCTCGACGAGGGCTGATGCCGTCGCGTACACTACCTCGAGCTCTTTCGGATCGATCAACGGGATTACGGAGGCGTGATTCGCACATCGAGATGGACATCGCCAAGCTGGGACTCGAAGACGGGACGGTCTTCACGGGGTGGGCATTCGGGGCGCGTGGCGAGATCGACGGCGAGGTCGTCTTCAACACGAGCATGACGGGATATCAAGAGATCCTCACCGACCCGTCGTACCACGGCCAGATCGTGGCGATGACGTACCCGCAGATCGGCAATTACGGGGTCAATGACGAGGATGCCGAGAGCCGACGGCCCTGGGTCCGCGGCTTCGTGATCCGCGAGCTGAGCGGTCGGGTCAGCAATTTCCGGGCGGATAGCTCGCTCGAGGATTATCTCGATCGCCACGGGATCATCGGCATCGAGGGGATCGACACCCGCGCCCTCGTCCGCCTGACGCGCGAATGCGGGTCGATGAAGGGCATCCTCTCGACCGATGACCTCGACGACGCCAGCCTCGTGGCCAAGGCCAAGGCCAGCCCGGGCCTCGTCGGCCGCGACCTCACCCGCGAGGTCATGCCGGAGACGTCGGCCTCGTGGGAACTCGGACTCAACACATCGTTTCCCTTGAAGGCGGCGGCGAGCGGCCCCTCGGAATCCGACACGCCCTCGGAGCCGGGGAATCCCTCGCCGAGGACCTCGCACCCCCATGTCGTCGCGCTCGATTTCGGCATGAAGTGGAACATCCCCCGCCACCTGGTCGATCTCGGCTGCACGGTGACCGTGGTACCCGGCTCCGCGACGGCCGACGAGATCCTCGGCTACAATCCCGACGGGATCTTCCTGTCCAATGGGCCCGGCGATCCGGGTGCGCTCACCGAAGCGACGGCCACCCTGCGCACGCTGATCCGGACCGCCGCCGGCTCGCGGGATCCCGATCTTCGGCATTTGCCTGGGACACCAGCTCCTCGGCCAGGCGTTCGGAGCCCGGACGTTCAAGCTCAAGTTCGGCCATCGAGGCGCCAATCACCCCGTCCGGAACCATCTGACCGGCAAGGTCGAGATCACGACGCAGAACCATGGCTTCGCCGTCGATCCCTCGACGCTGCCCCCCGAGGTCGAGCCCAGCCACGTCAATCTCAACGACCAGACCCTCGAAGGGCTCCGACATACGCGACTGCCGATCTTCAGCGTCCAGTATCACCCGGAAGCGTCCGCCGGCCCCCACGACAGCGCCTATCTCTTCGACGAGTTCCGGCGACTGATCCGGGAATCGAAAGGCGGGTGACCAGGCCGGAATCGTCCGCGAGTCAACCGATGGGGGATCGTGCGATGGCGATGACCATCCGAATGGCCGCCGAAAGCGACGCCGAGCAGATCCTTGAGATCTATGCTCCGTTCTGCCGCGACACGCCCGTCTCGTTCGAAACACAGCCGCCGACCCTCGACGAGATGCGACAGCGGATCGCCAAGATCCTGAAATCGCACCCCTGGCTGGTTTGCGAGGAATCGGGACTGATCCTGGGATACGCCTACGCCAGCCCGCATCGCGAACGTGCCGCATACGTCTGGTCGGTCGACGTCTCGGTCTACGTCCGGGAGGGACGCCGTCGCGGGGGGGTGGGCCGTGCGCTCTACACGTCGCTCTTCGCGATCCTGAAGCTCCAGGGCTTCTACACGGCCCTCGCCGGCACGACCGTCCCGAACCCGGGCAGCGTCGGACTGCATCGGGCGATGGGCTTCGAGCCGGTCGGGACCTATCGGAACATCGGCTTCAAGTGCGGGGCCTGGCACGACGTCGCCTGGTGGCAGCTCGCCTTGCAGGAAGCGGACGCCGAACCCGAGCCGCCGCGCGATTGTCGAATCGTTTGTGAATCGCCGGAGTGGCACGACGCGATCCGGGCCGGCTCGGCCCTTCTCCGTCCCGACCTGGAGAATCACAGAGACGCGGCCCTTGAAATCCCGTCAACCGTCAGCAACGCGGAGCGTCCGGCATTGGCGGTCCCACACGGCTGCCGTAAAATGGCAGATACGACGAATGCAATCCGGAGGGGGGCTATGATCGACGCAGTCACGAAAGAACCGATTCGGGTCGGCATCTACCGCGGTGCGTGGCCTTATATCCGATTCCCACCCGAGCAGCTCGACGAGGTCAAGAAGCGGCTGGATCGTGCCGGGCTCCGCTATTCCGTGGACAAGTATGCCCTCTCCATCGACGGGGGTCCGTATACGATCGATGTCCACTTCGACCATCGCGACAAAGTCGCGGGCATTCAGGCCGTGCTCGACGATTGCCCGGACCCCGAATTCGTACCCAGCAGGAGTTGAAGGAGTGGGCGTCTCGGACGAGATCGATGCATTGGCGATGCACACCCAGGCAGATTTCGACGATCTGTTCAACTTCGTGGCACACGACGACCTCATCTGGAAGGACTTTGAACTCCGGGTCCACAGTGGGCATACGTTGGAAGCGAGGATCATGGAAACGGGGTCAGAGGTTGCGGAAGAGGATCTGATCAATTTATATCCGCATTACAGTACGACGTATGTCCAGGGCCTCGGTTTCGTGCAGCTCACGTCAAGCCGGCACGAAGGCGCGTGATGCGATCGGTGATACAGTCTTGATCGACCGCCCCTACTTCGACGAGTGCTGGGTGCTGGCGAAGAAGCTCGTGGAGGACATCGGCTCCGCGGCGAAGCGCCGCCTGTCCAAGCCCGGCGCCCCTGAGGAACCGGCCCATCACCCCGCGTTGACGCTTTCCCGCTCGTTGCTCTCGCGCCTTCGCTGCATGATCCTCCGCAGTACATCGGCCGCCAGTTTCCAGGGTTCCCCGGGTGGCGAGTCGGCCAGTGGCGGTGTCGCTCGCTTGGCGAAGGGCGGCAGCGCGAGGATGTGTTCCTCCCTGGGCATTTGCTCGATGGCGGTCTCTTCCTGCTTGGTGAAGGCAAACGAGGTGCCGCCACGCGACTCATAGCCGGGCTGTTGCTCGAGGACTCGCATCACCAATCGATACACCGCGTCGTAATTCGCATGGATACCCACCTCGATGACGCATTCCAGCGTGCCCTTCTCTTCGATATACGTCCGTCTCTCGATCTTGATCCCATCGACGCGGTGGAGCAACCATCGCGACCAGTTCGACGAGAGGATCAGCCCGGTGAATGCCTTCTCAACCTCGGCGGAGATCCGGGTCGCCGCCCTCATCATCCATCGGGAATACCGGGGTTCCTCCAGCGACCAGGGTTGGAGCTGGAGGCTGGTCAATTGGCCCTTCTTGTTGACATACCAGCGTTGATACTCGTGCGCAGGGTCGCGTTCATCGACCAGGAAGACCAGTCTCACGATCCGTCGAACGTGGTCGGCCTCCAGTGCGGCGGCCATGTTCCGGAAGGACATGGTCTGCCGATCGGGCTGATCGAAGAGTTCCGCGGCTGGGTTGGGTTGCTTCCTCATGAGTGGGTTTCTCATGATCTCTGGAGGCCCTGACCATCGGAGGATCTGATGCGACGAGACTCATGCCAAGCTTTTCCATCCCCGTCTCATGGCTCACCCCCGGAATGACAGCTATGATAACCGGTCCCGACCCGATGGTCGATCGGCGCCGCACTTTCGTCAAGGAGTCACCACCGGTGTCACGGCTTTCTCGACGTCATTTTCTCGATCTCGCCCTGTCGGCGCCGACCGGCCTGGCGCTGGCATCGGCAACGGCCGCCCCTGCCGGTCCCGTTCAACGGCCGGAGGGACGTCCACCAGCAACTCCTCGACCTGGCCGGTCGACAGGAGGAGCGTCGGTGCGCCCGGTTCGCCGCCGTCGCATCGAAGGGCGACCTGGAGGCACTCCAGGCCACGCTCCGCACGACGTTCCTCGGCCTGCTCGATGGCTTCCCCGAGAAGGTCGGCGTCCCGCCGGTCCGAATCATGGGGACGATCGAGGCCGACGATTACGTCGTCGAGAAGCTGGCCTACGAGAGCTTCCCCGGCTATTTCGTGACCGCCCTGCTCTATCGGCCCCGGACGATCGCGGGTCGCTTGCCGGGCGTCCTCAGCCCCTGCGGCCACTCGACCAACGGCAAGGCAGCCGGCGCCTACCAGATCCTGCACATCAACCTGGCGAAGCAAGGCTATGTCGTCCTGACCTATGACCCCGTCGGCCAGGGGGAGCGGAGCCAGTTCTGGGATGCGAAGCGAGGCCGGTCGCGGTTCAACCTGAGCTGCGGCGAGCACGCCGTGCTGGGGAATCCGCTCTATCTCCTCGGTACGAACCTCGCCCGATACCGGATCTGGGACGGGATGCGGGGCCTGGATTACTTGACCTCTCGGCCGGACGTGGATCCTTCCCGGATCGGATGCGTGGGCAACTCGGGCGGCGGCACGCTCACGGCCTATATCGCGGCCCTCGACCCGAGGGTGACCGTCGCCGCGATCGGCTGCTATATCACGACGCTCCGTCGGCGGATGGGCAACCGGATTCAAGAGGATCCATCGGCCGACCCCGAGCAGGACATCTTCGGATTCGTCGGCCAAGGGATCGACCACGCGGGGTTGCTCGCCCTGCTCGTCCCCCGGCCGACCCTCCTCGGCACGGCGAAATTCGACTTCTTCCCCCTCGAAGGAGCGAAGGAGACCTTCGCGGAGGCGAGGCGACTTTACGAGGTCGCGGGCGTCGGCGACCGGATCGCCCGCGCCGAGGCGGCCGAGCGGCACGGACTGACCCTCCCGCTCCGCTCGGCCGTTTACGAGTGGTTCGACCGATGGCTCGCAGGCCGGATGGATGGGGCTCCGCTTCCGGAGATCGCCGTCAGGCCCCGGGCCGACAACGAGTTGCTCGTCTGCCCCGACGGCCAGGCCAATCTCTCGCTCCGATCGCGCCCCCTCCTGCCGCTGGCGTGGGAGGAATTCGAGCGAAGGCCGAGGGCGGCTCGAAGCTCGTTGCGCGACCTGCTCGGCCTCGATCCGGACCAGGCGAGCCCCGTCGTCACCGAGGTCGCGGGGGCCCCCGGCGCCGGTCGAACGACCGTCGTCCTGGTCAACGGCAACGAGTCGCGCGACTGGCGCGAGGAGATCGCGTTGCTCGAAGCCTTGCAGGGCCGAGGGCATGCGGTCATCGTGGTCGATCCGCGCGGCGTGGGACGGTGCCGTCCCTCGATGTTCGCGAAGGCCGGCCATTACGCCGACCCGCTCAGCGGCGTCGAGGAAAACCTCGCCTACAATGCCTTCCTCGTGGGCAAGTCGCTCCTGGGGATGCGCGTGGCCGATGTGCTCAAGGCATTGGAGCAGCTCGCGGCCAAAGGCAAGCCGCGCCGGTTGATCGTGTGCGGTCGTCGCGATGCGGCGTTGGTGGCCTGTATGGCCGCGGCCGTCGAGCCAAGGATTGATCGGGTCGCCTGCGAGGAGATGGTCCTCAGCTTCCGGTCCCTGTTCTCGGCCGAGGGGTTCACCGATCAATGCGGCGAGCATACTCCCCAGCTTGTTGCAGAGGTTTGGGGATGTCGCCGACATCCTCGCCGGGATCGCGCCGAGGAAAATCCTGGTCGCGGCCGGCGTGGGAGCGGACGCGGACCGCCTTCCGAGCCTTCAGATGGCCGCGGGGCGATTCAGCGCCGAGCCGCGGCTCCTGACAGATTGGCTCCGAGAATGAGACCCGCCACTTCGCGATAGCCAGGTCGGCCTCGACGATACGGAGCCGCGACGGCTCAAGGAGTGGATGGGGGCCCGGTGCGGCTCGAAGGTGACGCGCCAGGCGGTTCGATGACGGGGGGCACGTCGACCTGTGTCGCCTGGAGGATTTCCTTGCTGGCGTCATCCTGGACGAAGGCGACGACCTTCAAGGGGCCGAACTCGATCGGCCGATCATTGTCCGGGAATTCCCGTTCGTCGGCAAACCGATCGATGTACCGATCGAGGTTCTTGAGGATGACGCCCAGGTGGACGTTTGTCTCCTGTTCGACGGACATGGCTTTCAGGGCGAATCCGTCGACTCCGCCGGGGAATGCGCGGACGACATTCGGGCTCATCCGAACTCCATTGCCGCCGTCGTAATGGACGGATTCCTCCACGAGCACGAGACGCAGCCGGACCTGGTCGCCTGTCCGTTTGAGCTTCGACACCCGGGCCTTGATCTGAATCTTCTCGCCCTGACGCCCGACCTCCAGGCCGAGCTCGGCCAGCGGCTCGACCTTCGAGCGATCCTCGACCCACGAGCGGCTCAGGTCGTATCCGGCCTGCGGACTGAGGAGGAGCCCCGGGTTGAGGGGCACCAATCGCATGAGATTCATGTCCTTCCCATCGACGCAAACAGATGGGATCGATGGCCTTGGGGTGAGTCCGTAGTATTGAGCCCGCGCAACGCCCTCCTCGCTGGCAAGCGCGTCGAATTGGAAGCTGGGATTGCCCGGGTGGTAGGCGATCAGGACCAGTTCGCCGGGCCCGTAGGTCTTGTTGAGCGCATCGCACGCCGGGGCGGTGTTGACATATGATCGGGAGCGCGCGGCCGTGAAGACCTCGAGGAGGACCGCGCGATGATGCCCGACCTGTGGGCCCGACGATTTCGCCGGCTTCACCGCGGGCGACTTCTTCAGGGACTCTCGATCCAGGATCTCATCGAGCTTGGCGATGAGTTCGCCCAGTGCCCGGGCCTCGTCTCGCTTCCCGGCCTTTCGCAATGCCATGGTCAGCGTCTTGAGTACGGATGCTCGCTGGAAGGCGGGGTCGGAAGGACGCAGTAATGACCGGGCCTTCTCCGCGTAGTCGAGTGCCAGGTCGGCCCGTCCCCCGACGTTGACCAGTCGCCATGCGATGTAATGGGTCGCCCCCAGTTCCATCTCTCGCCCGTATCGCGTCGCCAGGCGGATCGATCGATCGGCCGCATCGCGGACCTCATCCGGGGAAGCCTTGCTGCCCGCCAGTTCGTACATCAGCACGAGCGCCGCGGTATAGGTGATCGGCTGGCCGGGATACTTCTCCAGGATGCTTTCGAGGATCGATCGCTTCTCGCCCGCATCCTGGGCCTGGCGGTTGTACCGGATCAGATCTTCATTACCAAGAGCGAGTGCGTTCGCGACCTTCGGATCCAGCACGCTTTGACCGGTCCGCTCGAGTTCCGCCGGGAATCGCAATCCGGAGACCTCCATCGAACCGAATAGCACCTTGGACCCGCCGTCACCCGGCGTAACATGGGCGTCCACGACGAAGATCCTGGGAGAGCGCTCGGCCTTGGGTTTCAGCCGGAGCGTGAAGTGGACCGACCCCTCATCGATGCGCGGATCCTCGACAACGGACTCTTCCTTGCTGAAGAAGTCGGCAACCCCGATCGAGAGTAAGGAGGCACTGGGCTGCCCGTCACGCAGATCAATCTTCACCACGCCCAGAGCTTGACCGGAAGGGTACCCCCGGACGATCCAGTTCCCTCGAAGATCGACGACGCCCCGGCCCGCGGCCTTCCCGGCGGCTTGGGGGGTCAATTCCCTCGAGGATTGGCCGAAGCCCGGGCCGGCTTGGACGAACCATCCCATCGTGGTCGCGGCAACGACGACGGCCAGGAGAGTCCTCACCAAGGTATTCATTGTCGCCCGGAACATGATTCTCAGCACTCCTTCCGCAAGGGACGCGACCGATGCCGATACCACGCCGGTCGTCGCCTCCCCACCGTCGGCGAACCGGGCCGCCGATCGAATCGTCGATCGAATCAGCGACGGAGACGCCGACGCCGCTTTCGCGCCCCAGTCCGCGACGATCATCGCGGCGGCCACGGCCACCCCGCGGCGGATCAGTCGCCCTCGCAGGCATTCGCGGCCCCGCGCCAGCCGACTCTTGATCGTGCCGACGGGACATCCCAAATGCCGCGCCGCCTCCTCGTAGGTCCGGCCCTCCAGGTCGCAGAGCACCACCGGGATCCGGTAGCGTTCGGGCAGCCGCTCGACCTCCTCGTGCAGGACCAAGGCGAAGTCGTCGCCTCCGCCTTCAACCCGATACCTCGGGGCGTGCTCGGCCGCCTCACGCTCGGCCCGCCAGCGACGCTCGGAGTCGCGCCGGACGTGGGACGCGGCCCGGTAGGCGACGCGATGGAGCCAGGGTCCCAGCGAGTCCTGCACCCAGAGCGACCCGGCCTTGCGCACCAGCACGAGGAACGTGGCCTGGAAGGCGTCGCGCGCCTCGTGGTCATCGCGAAGGACCGCTCGGCACGTGCTCAGGACGATCCCGCCATGCCGCTCGACCAGGGCCGCGAATGCCCGCTCGGCGGCCTCGCCATCGCGGCGCGAGAACCGCTCCAGCAACTGGCCGTCGGTCAGGCCCGTAAACGAGCCCACCTGGAAGAGCGTGTGGAGGGAATCTTGGGCAGTTCCTTGACGACGAGTTGCCACGAGGCCGTTCCCCGAGCGGTGTTGATCGAAGTCCCTATCCTGATAAAGCCGCCGCGAGGGCCGAGTGTTCCATCTTTCTCGGGATGGAGTCCGATCGGGATCGGACGAAGGTCGCTCGATTCGGGACGAGCTGTGCATCATCGGCGCCTCGACCTCTCAAGGATCGGGCCGAGGATTCCAGAGCAACACCGAGGTATCGGCCATCCCGGTGGCGATCATGGAGCCATCCGGGGTGAACGCCATCGCCGAGGTACCGATCATCGCGGTGGGCACGTTGCCGATCTCGCGGCCGGTGGCCAATTCATAGAGCCGGATCGCCCCACGATCGCGACCGGAGGCCGCGGCCAGAACCTTGCCATCGGGCGAGAAGGCCAGCGACCAGACGGCGCAGGTCGGATCGGGATTCGACGCGTCTCTTTCCCCGTCGCGCCGTCCAGGATGACGAGTGCGTCGCTGGGCATGGGTTCAACCTTTTCCTCCTCCAACGTAATACTGATCAGGCGTCGGTCGTGGGGCCCGACGGCGATGGCGAGGGATCGATCGTCGGGCAAGACGGCCACGACGGTGGCATCCGGGACCTGGTAGAGCTCCCTGGCCGTCGCGAGATCGGCGACATGGAGACCTTTTCGCGATTCGATCAACGCGACTTCGCCGCCGGCCGCGAACAACACGCCCGAGCTGAACCGGGCCGCCTCGAATAAGAGAAGCGTGTCATTGCCGATACCCGGGAATCGAGGTTGTTCCGCCACCTCTCGTTTCCGATGGTCCTCACGGCCCCAGGACCGGACCTTGCCGTCGCTCCAGCACGTCACGATCGCCTGGTCCCAACCGACAAACCCCATCGCGATCGGGAACGCCTCGGAGTTATAGCCGTCGAGGAGGATCACCGGTTTGGCGCCGGTCGATAGGTCCCAGAGGAACACCCAGTTGTGATCCCGGGCGGCGGCGAGTAACAGCTTCCCGTCGGGCGAGAGGGCGAACGCGCGCGGCTTGCCGGCCAGGCCCATGACCTTCTTCCGGCGACCGCTCGAGACGTCCCAGAGTTGCACGGTCCGGTCCTCGCCGCCGGTGATGAGCGTCTTGCCGTCGGGCGTGAACCGCAGGACATTCACCCGGTCCTGATGGGCCTCGGCCGGCGCGGCGATCCGATCGAGCCGGGCCGCGATGTCCCAGTAATGCAAGACGGTCGGGCCCCCGTTCGCCGCGATCGTCGATCCATCGGGGGAGAGCGCCCAGGCGTTGCCTTCGGGTGCCGGCGACTCGAACGAACAGGCCATGTGTCCGCCCGCGATATCCCAGAAAGCGAAAGTCTGCCCGTTGCAGGAGGCGAGCAACCGCCCATCGTCGGAGAAGGTGACAGTCTTGCCCCACAGAGAGACATTCCCCAGACGCCGGCCGGACGGGATCTCCCAGAGTTCCGGCCCGATCACCCCGGAGGTCGCGATCGCGTTCTCATCGATCGAGAAGGCGATGCTCTCGACGCGCGTCCGCTCCGGGATGATGCGCCGCTTCGGGTGCCCGAATCTGTCGATGATATCGACCTGGTCGTCCCCCCCGAGCCGTTTCTCTCCCTCGCTGAGGATCGCGAGCCACTTCCCCGACGTCGCGAAGGCGACCCGTTTGATCTTGCGACGCCCGACGAAGTACCGGGCCGCCTCGGCCCCGGTCCGGATCTCTCGCAGTCTCAAGGTGCCGCCGGTCGTCCCGATGGCGAGCATCTGGTCGTCGGGGGAGATCGCCAGCGCACTGACGTTGTCCTGCTCGCCCCATGGCCCCCGGACCAGCCGCCGGCCGGTCTCCATCTCGAGGATGAGCACTTCGACCAGGAATCGAACCCCTTCCTGGTCGAGCCAGTATCTCGCCACCGCGACACGCTTGCCATCGGACGAGGGCGCGAACTCGCGCAGATCGCCGGTCCCGACGTCGATCCGGCGCGATAGCTTTCCATCGTTGACGTCCCAGATCCGAAGATACGGATCATCTCCGTCGGTGATGAGGAAACGGCCTTTCGGCGAGTACGCCATCTTCTGGATCGGCGTCTCCTGGCGGTGCCGGATGGTGCCGAACCGCATGAGAGCCCTGGGCGGCAAGGGATCGCCGTGGAGATCGAGACGGGCCGGGGGACCACCGGTGGACGACTTCAACGATGTCGGCGATCCGGCCCGATCTGCCGGCGCATCCTGCCGGGCGGCCAGCGGAGCAGGGATCGCCCCCAGGAACGTGCTCAAGGTAGCCAGCCCGATCATCCGGAACGTGGCGCGCGTCACGGTCGTGCTCCTCGAGGGATCGGAACCGTTCGGATCTCGCGCCTTCATGCTAGATCCTCGGCCGCCGGATCGCCAGGTCGTACCCAGGACTTTCTCCGATGGACGTAGGACCGATCGGTTGATTCATGGCTTCGCCGAACCGGCCGACGATTCCTCGATGATGAGGAGGTAGGGGTAATCGCATGCCTGGACCACCAAGGTCAATTCGTCGGCGCTCATGGACTCGACGGCCAGGGATACGTCGCGATCCGCGAGGGGATCGTAGGTCGCAACCGTCGCCCTGCGGCCGTCGATGCCCCGGATCTGGATCGAGAACGCCTCCGGTGCCAGGTCCTTCGTGATGTCGCGGGTCATCACGTAATAGGGGATCACGAATCGGTTGCGGTTCGCCTGGAACGGGAGGAAGACGAAGACATCGCGATCGTAGAGATCGGGGTGTTGCGGACGACCATCGCCCGGGAATTGCCGGTGATCGTGCGTGTCGGCGATCGAGGCGAGGGTCAGTTGTCGTGTCGCGACCAGCCCCGGGTCGAGGCCGACCCGCATCTTGTCGACCATGTGTCCCAGGGTCCGGAGCGCGGGGGATGTGTAGGAGGCCTCGTCGGCCGGATAGGGCTTGCCGGTCCTGGCGTATTCGGCGAAGCGGTCGCTCACGATCCCGTAGCCGGTATCGCCGTTGAGGGCTGAGAAGAAGTAGATCCGCTCGACCCCCTTGGCCGGGAAGAAGCAGGCATCGCGGGCCGTGGCCTTCGCCTTGAGTCGGAGGGCGGCCTGCCGATCGTTGACGCCGTGCTCCTTCGGATGGAGGCCGATCTCGGTGAGCCAGAGCGGGCACGGGGCCATCTTGCCGCCGATCGAGCGGGCATCGCGTCCGTGGGGAGTGTCATAGATCGGCGTCGTGATCGGGGCCATGTCCCGCACCACGGTCTCCGTCTGGAGGGCCGTCGCGTAGTACTCCGGGAACAGGGCCGAGTACGTCGGCGTGAATGTCGGCCCACCCTCGGCGAAGAGGGCGTTGAGGGCAGGGCCGCCCGGCTCATCCCTCGGATAGAGCTTCCGCGGGGGATACGGATGAGAACTCATGGCCCCGATGCGCGCGGGTTCGCGCGATGCGGAGGGCCAGGGGATGGTATTGCGGAAGCCGTCGACCAGGGTCACGCCCCGAAATCGGTCCGGTTGCCGGTCCGCGAGATCCGCCGTCTCGCGGACCAGACCTTCCCAAATGCCCTCTTCCTTGTACGCGACCAGCTTCGGCTCGTAGTAGTTATTGATGGACAGGAACGATGAGCCGAAGGTCAGTTCATTCCAGATCTCCAGGTCGAAGCCCCGGTCGGCGTCGCGTTGCGTGCCGAGCGACTCGGCGACGAAATCGGCGACCGTGCCGACGTATCGCCTCCAGCCCTCGACCGTGTTCCGGTAGTCCTCGGTCCCCGGTGCCGAGAACGGCCGGTATCGCAGGGTCGAGACGAGGACTTTGGCGCCGGCCTTGCCCAGGTCCTTCGGGAGTGGCTTCGAGAGGAGGACGACTTTACCTTCGATGCCCGTGATCAGGGCCTCGCTGGCCCGGTAGTCGCTGAGATTGGCGAGGCCGCTGTAACCGATCTTGAGGCCGATCACGTCCGCGAGCTCGACCCGTCGATCGCCTTTCTTCGCCTCGCGAGCCAGGGTACGCTCGGAGAAATCGGTCGGCCCGGGTACGCCGGAGTTGGCGTTGAGGAGGATAAAGGGCCGGACGCCGTGCGCTTTGCAGGCGAGGAGCACGGCCTTGAGCCGATCGGCCTGGTTGAGCTTGGTCTCGTCCCGGTAATCGACGGACCCCCAGCCGATCTCGATCCGGGCATTCCGCATTCCGTGGCGAGCGAGCATCGTCAGGATGAGGTCGGGGGCCTCGGCCTCCGTCAGGTCCAGGACGATGCCCTGGGCGTCGAGGAATCGCCGGACGGAGAGGGTCTCCTGGTAGGCCCGCCAGGGCTGGAGCCAGTGCGAATGGGTGCCGAACGCGAGCGCCGTCAGGTGTCGCTCGTCGATGTACGCACCCGGACGGCCCTGGGCCGCGACGCGAGGCGGGGCGACTGCGAGGGCTCCGATGAATAGGGCAAGCGGAGTCAGCGACATGCCAAAGCGTCTCGTCATCATTGATCTCCGGTCCACAACCAGAATCCGACCTTCGTTGGGATGGGAGGCCGCGATTCTTATCCATACTGCACAGGGCGTTCTCCCGAACAAAGCCTAACTTGCGTGGTCAGCGTTTCACAATCAACCAGATATCCGGACGGAGTAGACGAACTTGGGCCTCGCCGGACCGCGATCTCGCCTCAAATCCCGGCGGCATCGCCAGCATCACTTCTACCATCACCGCATCGATTAACCGAAATCGACCTGTGAGTTTACGAGGGAAGATTGTTTTTTTCCAATGTTCTTGAGACTGATTGGTTCTGGATTACGCCTCTCCAGGAAATCAACCCGGAGATTCTCGTTATGACCCTGGATCCGCGTCGCGTGAAATCGCTGTTCAACTCCGCCATCGACAGGCCGGACCCGACCGACCGATCCTCATTCCTCGACCGAGAATGCGGGACGGATCTCGAGTTGCGGCGTCGGTTGGACGAACTCCTGGCCGCCCACGAGCGACCGGCCAGCGTACTGGAACGACCGCTCGCGGAGAACCTCGAGGAGACTACGGCTCGCGAGGACGACCAGGGCTACACGGCGGACCTATCGGAACAGCCCGACATCGACGACAAATCGTCGGCGAACCACCGCCAGGAGAGCCCGCCGCCGGATCCACTCATTGGTGAGATGATCGTGGATCGGTACAAGCTCCGCCAGAAGATTGGCGAGGGGGCCATGGGAAGCGTCTACTTGGCCGAGCAGACCCAGCCGGTCAAACGTCAGGTGGCGCTCAAGCTGATCAAGGAGGGGATGGACTCGCGGATGGTCCTGGCCCGGTTCGAGTCGGAACGGCAAGCCCTGGCCTTGATGGAGCACCCGCACATCGCCAAGGTGCTCGACGCCGGCACGACCGAAAGCGGCCGACCCTTCTTCGTCATGGAGTTGGTCAAGGGAATCCCGCTGACGGAGTATTGCGACCAGCGCCGCCTCGGTATCCTCGAACGCCTGACCCTCTTCCGCCAGATTTGCTCAGCTGTGCAGCACGCCCATCAGAAGGGGATCATTCACCGCGACCTGAAGCCGTCGAACATCCTGGTCGAAAGCCACGACGGCCAACCTGTCCCGAAGGTGATCGACTTCGGGCTCGCCAAGGCAACCAATGGGGTACAACTGACCGAGATCAGTCTGTTCAGCGCCTTCGGCATGGTGGCCGGCACGCCGCTCTACATGGCCCCCGAGCAAGCGACTTTCGACGCGCTGGATATCGACACCCGGGCCGACATCTACGCCCTCGGAGTGATCCTTTACGAACTCCTCACCGGCAGCACGCCGATCCTGCGTGAATCGATCAAGCGGGTGGCATTCCACGAGATGCTGAGGGTGATCCGCGAGGCCGAGCCGCCGACGCCGAGCAGTCGGATCAGCACCTCGGACACCCTGGCCAGCCTCGCCGCGATCCGGCAGATCGAGCCGGCCCGACTGGGCCGCTTCATCCGGGGCGACCTCGACTGGATCGTCATGAAGGCGCTGGCGAAGGAACGCCAGCGCCGGTACGACTCTCCCAGCGCCTTCGCCCTCGACATCGAGCGGTTCTTGAACCACGAGCCGGTCAGCGCCGGCCCGCCGACGGCCGCGTACCGCATCAAGAAGTTCATCCGACGCAACCGGCCGCAGGTAGTCGCAGTGTCCCTCGTTCTGCTGGCACTCGTCGGCGGTACCATCGGGACGACACTTGGCTTGATCGAGGCGAACCGTCAGCGTCAACAGGCCGAGAAGCGGTTCAACCAGGTCGAAAATGCGAACGAGATCCTCGGTTCCATCTTCAAGAACCTGGACCCCAGAACGGCGGAGGCGGAGAACAAGCCGATCCTGGAACTCATCGGAGAGCGTCTCGACAAGGCTGCCGTCAGGATCGAGGGAGAATCGATCGGCGACCCACTGGTCGTGGCGAAGACCCAGGTGATCCTGGGCGAATGCCAGCTCGGCCTGGGCAAGCCGGAGAAGGCGATCGAATTGCTCACGAAGGCCCGAGACACCTTGACCAAACTGCTCGGCTCCGGCCACCGTGAGACGCTCAATGCCGCGGCCAGCCTCGCGAGTGCCTACCAGGACGCCGGGAACCTCCCCCAGGCCCTGTCGCTCTTCGAGGCGACACTCGCCCTCGCGACGACCAATCTCGGTATCGACGATCCCGATACCCTCCTGGTGATGAACAACCTCGCCAACTGCTACAAGGACGACGGGAGGCTCGAACGAGCGCTGCCGATCCTCGTTGAGACGCTCAGGCTCATGAAGGCCAAGCTCGGCCCTGACTATCCGGATACGCTGGTGTTCGCGAGCAACCTTGCGAGCAGCTACCAGGAGGGAGGGAAGCTCGAGGAGGCGCGATTGCTGCTCGAGGAGGCTGTCCCGCGGATGAAGGCGAAGCTCGGGCGGGGCAACCTGGACACTCTCATCGGCATGAATAACCTCGGCATGGTCTACCAAGCCCAAGGAAAGCCAAGTGAAGCCCTGCCATTGCTCGAGGAGACTCTGGATCTGAGGAAGACCAATCTCGGCCTGAAACACCCGCACACGATGACCAGCATGAACAACCTCGCGTTCGCCTACCAGGAGAACAAGCGGCTCGGGGATGCGATCCCCTTATACGAGGAGGCGCTCAGTCTCCGGAAAGCGTGGCTCACCCCCGATCACCCCGATACCATCACGAGCATCAACAACCTTGCTGTTGCATACCACCTCAACGGCGACCCCGACAAAGCGATACCGCTTTTCGAGGAGGCCCTGAAACTGAGGAAGGCGAAACTGAGCCTCGATCACCCCGACACATTGCAGGTCATGCTGAGCCTCGCAAATGCTTACCAATCCGTCGGTAAACTCGAGCCGCTCACGCCCCTCCTCCGCGAGCTGGCCGATAGCTGGAAGCGCCGGGCCGGTGCGGATTCCAAGGAATACGCGGGGGCCCTGCGAAATCTCGGCCTCATTCTGATCGATCAGAAGAGGTGGTCTCAGGCCGAGCCAATCTTGCGAGAATCCCTCGCGATTAGCGAGAAGAACGCTCCCGACGCTGGGAAGACGTTCGATACGAAGTCGCTCCTCGGAGCGGCCCTGCTCAGGCAGAAGAAATACGGTGATGCGGGACCGCTCCTCCGAGCGGGTTACGAAGGGTTGAAGCAGCGAATCGAAACGATCCCGGCCCACGCCAAGGACCGCCTCCTCGGAGCCGCGCTCGATCGGCTCATCGAACTGGCCGAGGCGACGGGCAAGCCCGACGACGCCAAGAAGTGGACGGACGAGAAAATGAAGCAACTCCCCGCCTCGACCTCGACGCCGAAAGGGGCGAAAAAATGAAAGGGACCAAGGAGCCTGGCGGCTACTTCGCGCTGATCTACGACGAGTTGCGTCGGCTCGCCTCATCCCAACTGGCCGGTGAGCAGGCGGGGCACACTCTGGACCCCACCGGTCTCGTCCACGAGGCCTACCTGCGGCTGGGCAACGAGGCATTCGCGGAGCGCGGCGACTTCTTGCGAGCGGCTGCCGTGGTCATGCAGCGAATCCTTGTAGATCACGCGCGACGCAAGCGCGCCCGCAAACGAGGCGGCTACGCCCAGAAATTCCCCCTGCTCGAAACGGATCGCGTCCTGATCTCCGATCCCGACACACTCCTTGACATCGACTGCGCCCTGACTCGGCTTGCCTCGGAGGATGCCACCACGGCCGAGGTGGCCCGTTTTCGACTCTTCGCAGGGCTCTCGATCGAAGAGACCGCGGTCGCGCTCGGCCTCTCCCGCGCCACCGCGTTCCGCGAATGGGCCTATGCTCGCTCGTGGCTCACCGCCCGGCTTGCGACTCACGGTCGGGGGTCACAGAACTCCCAGGAACCGTGAGGGGTACTACTGTCGTCAATCGATAGGAATCGAAGGAGGTAGCGAACCAGACACATCTCACCCCGCATTCCGCTCTCGTTTTCCAGACCGCCTAGTTCGCTTCATGGATGGTCTACGCGGGGCGCGACTCGAACGACCCTCCGATTCATCCGAGGAGCGATTCTTGACCTAGCTCGTCCGGAGTTTTGCCCCGATCGGGCCGGAACAGATCAGCCAAGGGCAACGCCCTGGGGATCTGCCGACGACCAAAAATGACCGAGCCCTGAAAGGGGGCAACGGGTTAATGCCAAAGCCTTTTCCGTCTCGATCGCTCGCGAAGGGCCGTCGCGATGTGCCCTCGGAGCGATCGGCCTGTTCGGCCCTTACGAGACATAGCTTATTCATGTGATACGCTTCCCAGGGATTTGCCCTGGACTGATTTGTGGCTGCCCCTTCGGGGCGGAGAAATGAGTGCAATCGCGCGGCGATCCGCTCACATCAGCGTACTCCCATTGATCTTTCAGGACACACCGTAAGAGGAAGGAAACTCGCTATGCTCGTACTCTGCCGCCGCATCAATGAGCAAATCGTCGTCGGAGACCTGATCACGATCACCGTGGTGAGCATCAAAGGCACCACGGTCCGAATCGCGATCGACGCGCCCAAAGACATCCCGGTCCACCGCAAAGAGGTGTACGACGCAATCCGGATCGATCAGGGAGGATTCCGCTCCGGACAACCGGAGGCTTCCGAGGCCAATCCGATCAACGGTCACGGCATCAAGTTCTGTCCGACTCACGATCCGGGTCGGGGGTTTCCTCCTGAAGTACAGGACGCGATTCATATTCTCGCCAGATTCCTCGGGCCCTCTCCGGGCACCACGAATCCACGGTTTTGAATGCCGAACGACGACTCGGCACGACTTCTCCACTTCCATGCAAGCGCGAGGCCGGGTGCATGCTTCAGGAAGGTAAGGACAACTCAGGGAGACCATCCAGTTTGACTGGTTTGTCTGCTCGGCGAGATTGACGGCGACTTTGGCGGTCGTTACTCTGTAACTTTACCGCACCAAGTGACCGGATCGGTCGCTCCGAGCATCGGGAGAGAATGCGCCGTGGGTTCGACGTGTGTGGTGGGGCTTCAATGGGGTGATGAGGCCAAGGGGAAGATTGTCGACCTGCTGTGCGACCAGCATGATGTCGTCGTGCGGTATCAGGGAGGTGCCAACGCCGGGCATACGGTCGTCGTGGAGGGCGTGACCTACAAGCTCTCGCTCGTGCCGACGGGGATCCTCCGGCCGGGGATCGATTGCGTCGTGGGCAACGGCGTGGTGATCCATCCGCCCGCCCTCCTCAAGGAGATTGACACGCTGACGGCGCAGGGCGTGGACGTCGGGCATCGGCTCCACATCAGCGATCGCGCCCATGTGATCCTGCCCTACCACATCGCCGAGGAGCGGCTGACCGAGGAATCCGCATCGGAGGCCGATCATCTGGGCACGACCCGTCGCGGGATCGGCCCGTGCTATCGCGACAAGGTCGGCCGGGTGCATGGCGTCCGGGTGGCCGATCTCTACCACCCTGGCCCGTTCCGCGAACGGCTCGACCGGATCGTCGACTACAAGAACCGGCTGCTCGGGGCCATGCTGTCCGACTTCGTCCCGCTCGACCCCAAGGCCATCGCCGACGAGTACCTGGGCTATGCCGATCGGCTGCGGCCGTTCCTCCGGGACTCCACCACGTGGTTGCACAAGGCGCTCGACCAGGGGCGTCGGCTGCTGTTTGAAGGGGCCCAGGGCTCGCTGCTGGACATCGACCACGGCAGTTATCCTTACGTCACCAGCTCCAACAGCAGCGCGTCGGGGATCGCGGCCGGTTCCGGGGTGCCGACGCGACATATCGATCGCTGGATCGGGGTCGTCAAGGCGTACACGACGCGGGTCGGCGGCGGGCCGTTCCCGACCGAGCAAGACAATGCGACCGGCGAGCGGATCCGTCGCGTCGGCAAGGAGTTCGGCACGGTGACCGGCCGGCCGCGCCGGTGCGGATGGTTCGACGCGGTCGTCGTCCGCCATGCGGCGCGCGTCAGCGGCTCGACCGAGCTGGCCGTCATGCTGCTCGACGTGCTCAGCGGGATCCCCGAGTTGAACGTCGCCGTCGCCTACGACCTCGACGGCCGTCGGATCACCGAACTGCCGGCCGCGCTTCCGGATTTCGAGCGATGCCGCCCGATCTATGAGACCCTCCCGGGGTGGACCGAGGACATCTGTGCCGTCCGACAATGGTCCGATCTGCCCCAATCAGCCAGGAACTACGTCGAATTCCTCGCCAATCAGGTGGGCGTCCCCGTGAAGATCGTCTCGGTGGGGCCCGATCGTCGGCAGACGATTCTCCTGCCAACCGTCCATGGTCAGTAATCCGTGGTCCCTGGTTCGCCGTCGCGCACGGCGACGACTCGGCGTCGTACATTAACGGGTAACGGACAACGGACCAAGGACCCCGTGAGGACCAGTCATGGCGATCACCGAAGAAGGTCTGGCCCGCATCGCGACGGCCGGATTGAAGCCCGAACAGCTCCCCCGGCACATCGCCGTCATCATGGACGGCAATGGCCGATGGGCCCAGCGGCGGGGCCTGCCTCGGATCATGGGACACCGCAAGGGAATCCAGAGCGTCCGCGCCGTAGTCGAGGAAGGCTGCCGACTGGACCTCGACCAGTTGACGCTCTACTGCCTCTCGGTGGAGAACTGGAAGCGGCCCCCGCGCGAGCTGAACTTCCTGATGCGGTTGCTCCGCCATTTCCTGGTCGTCGAGCGGAACGAGCTGCTGGATCAGAACGTCCGGCTCACCATGATCGGCCGCCGCGAGGGCCTGCCGGCCGAGGTGCTCGACGAGTTCGAGCGCACGGCCGAGATGACCGCCGCGAATGACGGCATGATCCTGTGCCTGGCGGTCAACTACGGCGGTCGGACCGAGATCAGCGATGCCGCGCGTCGGCTCGCCGAGGACGTCCAGGCGGGCCGGGTCGATCCCGATCAGGTTGACGAGTCGCTGTTCGCCTCCTATCTCGGCACGGCCGGGATGAACGATCCCGACCTGTTGATCCGCACGGCCGGCGAGATGCGGATCAGCAACTTCCTGCTCTGGCAGATCTCCTATGCCGAGATCTGGATCACCCCGACGCTCTGGCCCGATTTCCGCGGCGACGACCTGCTCCTGGCCTGCCGCGAGTTCGCCGCCCGCGAGCGCAAGTTCGGCGGCCTGCCCGCGGTCGCCGCGGTCAACGCCGCCCGCTGACCCGAGATCCTCCCGTAGTCGATCCAGGGCAAGGCATTGCGATCTCGGGCGAGTGCCGGTAGCGTTATTGGGGGAAATCGGTTCTCCCGTCAACCCCCACTAACCTCCGGCTGATCGTTCGAACATGCTCTCCACCCGCCTCGTGTTTGGCCTGTCCATGGTCGCCGGATTGGTGCTGGCGCTCTGGGTCGATGAATGGTTCGCCCCCTGGTTCCCGTTCTGGTTCCTCCTGACCGTCACGGCCCTGACCGCCGCCGCGGTCGAGCTCAACGGGCTGCTGGAGGCCACGAGCGTGCGGCCGTCGGCCAACTCCGTGATCGGCGGTGTGGTGGCCATCGTGGTCGCCAACTGGGCGCCGCACCTCGCCGAGAATTACGTGCCCGACGACCAGGTCTCTGCCCTCTTCTACGATCCCGGCCGGCCTCTGGACGTGTTGGCCTGGCCGTTCTTCGCGTTCATCGCCGTGCTGATGACGACCTTCGTCGTGCAGAGCCTCCAGTTCGTCCAGCCCGGACGGACCATGGCCAAGATCTCGGGGACCATCCTCGTGATCGGCTACCTCGGCCTGATGGGGAGCTTCACCATCCAGATGCGATGGTTCGAAGGGCACCTCCAGGGGCTCCTCGCGCTGGTGTTCATGGTCGCGACGGCCAAGGGGGCCGACACCGGCGCCTACGCGCTGGGACGGATCGCCGGTCAACACAAGCTCTGGCCCCAGCTCAGCCCGAAGAAGACCGTCGAAGGGGCCATCGGCGGCCTGATCGCGGGGGTGGGTGCCGCGCTCATCGTCGCGGCGATCGCGCGCCACTGGCTGCGGGTCCCGACCCTCACCTGGCCCAAGGCGGCGGCCTTCGGCCTGATCGTCGCCGTGGCGGCCCAGCTCGGCGACCTGATGGAGTCCATGATCAAGCGTGATTGCGAGCGCAAGGACGCCTCCCAGGCCGTCCCCGGCTTCGGCGGCGTCCTCGACGTCATCGACTCCCTCATGTTCGCCGGACCGGTCGCCTATGGGCTCTGGCTCTGGTTCGGGCCCTGAACGGCAAAGACGAACGCCAGGGCCATCCTGGCGTCCTCCGCCTTGACGTTGGAGATCTCCCCGACCCCCGCGGCACGGATCCGCTCGACGCGGTCGGGTCCCAGGATTCGCATCATGAGCTCTCGCAGTGATTCGGCCGTTCGATGCGCGTAGAAGATCCGTCGCGCGCCCCGGAAGAGGAGTCGTCTTTCCACGGCCGGGACGATGCCGGCGGCCCCGAGGTCTTCGAGCCAGAACCGGACATGGACGAGCGGCACCGTACGCGCCCGGTAACTCAAGGGGCAGTAGGTCAGGGCGACCTCGTCGTCCCCCTCGATCCGGCCCGAGCGATAGGCTTCGAAGATCCGGCCGATGCCGATCATGCCGAAGTCGGCCAGCTCCGCCGCGCGGATGGCCCCCATGCTGGAGGCCCCGATGACGGTCCCACCCGAATCGATCAGGCGGAGGATCTCCTTGGGGGAAACCGGGAAGTTCTGGTCGAACTCGCCATCGAGGATGACGACGGTGCGACCTCCCTCGATCGAGGTCAGGTCGCCACGCCTCACCGGCGGGCGGAATTCCGCGTCGAGGAGGGCTCCGGCCTCGTCGCGCGGGAGGCTCGGGCCCAGGAATACGATCGGCCTCATGGAATATCTCCTCGTCGCGGGCCAGGATAACGGCTGTATGACCAACAGACAATCGACCGCCCACTCGCGGACCCATATGGCTGTCACCGGCATCGATTCTTCGCGGGCGTCTCGACAAGCCGCCGGCCGCATGGTCTGATGGGCGTGATGCCATCGCACAGGTTTGCCGCAGGCGGCGACCGGAGGTCTCGGGCGGGGACACCCGGAGCGATCGCCGCTCCTCTCTTCAACCCGCCCAGCATCGACCGAATATGGATTCACTCCAGGGCCAGCTCCTGATCGCCTCCCAGAATCTCCTGGACCCCAATTTCGCGCAGACGGTCGTCCTGGTCGCCGTCCATGCGGAGGAAGGCGCCCTCGGGCTGATCCTCAACCGGGAGACGGGCACGTCGTTCCAGGAAATCTGGGCGCAGCTCAAGGAATCGACGTGCTTGCGAGAGGGGAACGTCTGGCACGGCGGCCCGGTCCCGGACAGCCTGATGGCGCTCCACGACCAGCGGGCTCTGGCGAACCTGGTGGTGACCGACGAACTGTTCGTCGCGACCGAGCTGGATGCCATGGAATTGCTGGCGGCCGACGACGCCGGCCAGAGCCGGTTCTACGTCGGCCACTCAGGCTGGGGGCCGGGACAACTCGAGAACGAACTCGAGGACGGCTCATGGCTGGTCATGCCCGCCACGCCCGACCATGTCTTCAGCGACCTCGACTCGCTCGACCTCTGGAAACAGGCCATGGTCGAAGTCGGCCGACGGCGGATCCAATCCGTGATCCCGATCCGACACATGCCCGACAATCCCAGGCTCAATTAGGCCGCGCGGACGCGGATGATTTCCTCGAAACGAAATCCAGACCGAAGAGATTTGAACACGAAATACACGAAATACACGAAAGAATCCAAAATTAAATCACGATCTGAATATTATTGCATTCCCTGAATTTAAATCTTTTTCGTGTATTTCGTGTTCAAATCTCTTCTTGTTATCCGCTTTCGTGGGCCGGCATCGGGCGAGGGCCGCTCAGGTGGCCGCGGGCGTGGAGGGTTCGCGGCAGTTCGCGACTTCGCTCGGCTCGTGCCCGACCAGCGGCTCCTTGAGCGGCTCGGTGATCAGGCGCGCCCCGCGATCGAACGTCGCGTAGGACCACGCCCACTGGAGCATCACCAGGACCCGGTTCCGGAAGCCGATGAGAAACAGGATGTGCACGAACAACCAGAGGAGCCAGGCGATGTGGCCCGAGGCCTTGAACGGCCCGACGCGGGCCACCGCGGCCCCGCGGCCGATCGTGGCGAGCATGCCCTTGTCAACGTAATGGAACGGCTGGCGAGCCTTCCCCTCGATGGTTGCGAGGATGTTCCGGGCGGCGTGCTTGCCCTGCTGCATCGCGGCCGGCGCGACCCCGGGGACGAGCCGACCGTTTTCTTCGAAGTGGGCCAGGTCGCCAATGACATACACGTCGTCGCGACCGGGCATGGTCAGCTCGGGCTCGACGAGGACGCGGCCGGCGCGGTCGAGCGGGACGCCGAGCGTCCGGGCGATAGGCGACGCGGCCACCCCCGCGGCCCAGACGACCGTATGAGCTCGCACTCGCTCGGATCCGATGCAGACGCCGTCGGCGTCGATGCCGGTGACCTGGACCCCGGTCCAGACGGCGACGCCCAGCCGCTCGAGCTGCTTCCTGGCGGCCTCGGATAGGTCTTCCGAGTACGCCCCGAGGACGCGAGGGCTCGCCTCGACCAGGATCACGCGGGCGGAGGCCGTATTGATGTGACGGAAGTCCTTGGCGAGCGTCTGTCGCGTCACCTCGGCCAGCGTGCCGGCCATCTCGACGCCCGTGGGACCGCCGCCGACGATCACGAACGTCATCCAGGCGCGTCGCAACGCCTCTTCGGGCTCACGCTCGGCCACCTCGAACGCCATCAACACCCGCTGGCGGATCTTCGTCGCGTCCTTCAAGCTCTTCAAGCCGGTGGAGTGCTCGGCCCACTCGTCGTGGCCGAAATAGGCGTGGGTCGCGCCCGTCGCCACGATCAGCGTATCGTAATCGATGGAGCCATCGGCCAGGATGACCCGCTTCGCCGCGACATCGATGCCGGTGGCCTCGGCGAGCATCACGGCCACGTTCGATTGGTGCCGGAAGATCCGACGGATCGGCGCGGCGATATCGGCCGGGCTCAGCGCGGCCGTCGCGACCTGATAGAGAAGCGGCTGGAACAGGTGGTGGTTCGATCGGTCGACGATCGTGATCCGCACAGAGGCGTTCCGCAGTTCGCGGGCCGCCGCCATGCCGCCGAATCCCGATCCGATGATGACAATATGTGGTCCTTGCGGGATCGGCATCGGACTCCTCCGGGAGTAGGATCCGGAGCCACCGGATCGGGTGAAACTTCGCTATGGGTGTCCCACTCTAACCCGAAGTGCCGGACCGCTTCGAGATCATCTCTCCGGCCGGCGGACGCCCTGTGGCGATCTCCGAATTCCTTCGCCGGCCTGACGGCGACTCGACTTGACCGCACGCGTGGTCTTAGAATGGGCCGGTGGAGGTGAGCGATGAGAGATGAAGTTGCTGCCACCGTTCGCCCGGTCACGATTCAATTCACCGTCACCCTGACGGCGTTGGTCTACCCGGAGGCCGAAGCGGGCGGATTCTCGGCCGAAGTGCCGGCCCTGCCCGGCTGTTACACCCAGGGCGAGACCCTCGACGAGGTGCGGGAGAACCTAAGGGAAGCTGCCGAGGGGTGGCTGGGCTCCGCGTATGACGAGGCGATCGCTCGCCCTGTCACCGGGGACGAGAGTTGAATGAAGCCGATCTCCGGCATGAAGATCTGCAAGCTTCTGGAGGCGCGCGGCTGGGAGTTGGTCCGCATCTCTGGAAGCCATCATATCTATCGGGAAGCCGATTCCGGCCGCCGGACCTCCGTTCCCGTCCACGGCAATACAGACCTCAAGCCCAAGACACAACGCAACATCATGCGGGATGCGGGCCGGACCGACGACGACCTCTGATTCCACAAGGCGGCGGGAATCATAACCGGGCGGTTGTGTCGGCATCCGCCGACTCCTGCCAGGACGCTCCCGAAAAAGCGGAAACGTCGTGGGAATGATCGAGGCTCCGCCGGGCACTACGGGGCGAGTTCGTCAGGGGTCGAACGTCCAAGGTGTCTTTCCAATCCATCCATGCAGTTCTTCAAGCAGATCGAAACACTCTTCCGGACCGGCACGGCCGGCGGACTGACCGACGGCCAGTTGCTCGAGCGATTCGTCCAGCATCGGGACGAGGCGGCTTTCGCGGCGCTGGTCGATCGTCATGCGGCGATGGTCCTGCGCGTCTGCCGGCAGGTCCTGGGCGACGACCACGACGCCCAGGACGCCTCGCAGGCGACGTTCCTGGTCCTGGCGTGCCGGGCCGGCTCGATCGGCCGGCGCGAGTCGGTCGGCTGCTGGCTGTACGGCGTGGCGCTGCGCGTCGCGGCCAAGGCCCGCGTCGCCGCCGCTCGACGACGCGCCCACGAGCGCCGAGGGGCCGCGATGACCGCAGGCCGGTTGATCGAGGAACTTCCGACGACGGAAGACCGAGAGCGCTGGACGTCCCTCCACGAGGACCTCGGCCGGTTGCCCGAGACTTTCCGCGCCCCGCTGGTCCTCTGCTACCTGGAAGGCTTGACGCAGGAACAAGCCGCCGCCCGGCTCGACGCGCCGCTGGGGACGATCCAGAGCCGGTTGGCACGCGGTCGGGCCAAGCTGAAGGCCCGGCTGGAACGACGCGGCGTGGACGCCTCCTTGGCGATTCCCGGGGCCGCGTTCGGCGGCACGCCCTCCACTGCCCCAGCCGCCTGGGCCGAGGCGACTGTCGGCCTGGCCATGCGTTTCACTCACGGAAGTGCGGCCAAGGGCGCCGCCGGCTGCATGTCGGCCTCCCTGGCCGAGAAAGTCCTGCGAGCCATGATGATCGGCAAGATCAAGGTCGTCGTCGGGATGCTCGTTTTCGCAGCCTTCCTGGCCGTCGGGGCGATGACATGGGCCGGGCAGGACGGGACAACCACCTCCCCCACAGCGACCGTCAAGACCGCGCCCCCTCCTGCGAAACCGCAAGAGGCTCCTCCACCGCAGCCTGAGCCTGCACGACAGGTCACGCGAACCGTGCATGGAATCGTCCGAGACGAACAGGGCCGGCCGGTGGCCAAGGCCTGGGTCGGCCCCTTCGTGGAGCCCAGGAGGGACCTCTGGATGACCATCATCTCGCCCGACCGAATCCGGGTGGCCAGTACACCCTACCTCGATGCGAAAGGCAATGAAATCCCTCCCGGACCGCTTGGCAAGCCTTTCGAGTACCGCGACGACGCCGGGAAATGGCAGCCCGTCGCTCCCGACGACATCCGACGTCGCGATCCCCGGTACATCGCTTTGCCCGACCAGCTAGCCGACGCGGAAAAGGCTCAACCTGATGGCCTACTTGAAGTCCGGTTGGCAAAGGGACGACAGAGGATGAGTTCCCTGTTTTCCGGCGCTCCCACCGCCGCACGCACCGATTCTCAGGGCCGGTTCGCTGTCGAGATCTCTTTCTCGCTCCCTGACGTTCCGGCCGACCACCTCCACGTTGCTTCACCCGACTTCCAGCACCAAGCCCTCCGGGTCGTTCGAGCCGATGGGCCGGATCAACCGCTCGAGATCACGCTGAAACCCACGAGATTGGTCCGTGCTCGCGTGGTCGAGACCCCGAAGGATTACCCCAGGGCGCCACTTTCCTGGCAGGTCTACTCGGTTGATCCCACCCGGACAAATACCTCCTACATCTATGCGATCAACGGGAAGGGAGTATTATGGTCATCCGGTATCCCTTTCTCAATAACCGTGGGCAACCGCGGCGCGCATCGGGGTCGGCGCAGGTCTAGCTCGGAAGTCTTGCAAGTTATCGCTTTGGCGTTCTCTCCACCGCGCCGCCACCCGCCTACGCCGGCTGCGCGGCACCGGCCTTCCTGGCCGCTGTCTCCTCCGCCTTGCTGCCGATCAGATCCGCCAGCCGGGGCATTTGGCCCACTCCGCGCACCCGGTCCTGGAGATAGGCCCAGAAGTTCACTCCCAGCTCCCGGCACGTCTTCTTCAGGCTCGCGAACGTGTCCCGCGCCTGGCGGCCAGGCTCGCTCCGCGTGCCCCCGCTGATCTTCCGCTTCTTCACGTAGTCCCGAATATGCCCTTGGCTCAGGTTGGTGTGCAACGGGACCGCGGGCCGCTCCAGCACCCGCAGCAACGCCGCCCGGTGCGATCGCATCCCCTTGAGCACGCCGTCGATGCTGGGGAAGCCGGTCCGCTGCCCACACAACGCGTCGAACCGGGACTGGAGATCCCCGCTTCGCGATGGCTCCGGCTGCTGCCGATAGGCCTTCAGATCCTGGTACAGTTCCCAGACCTGTCCCCGCACCCGGGCGATGGCCGCCCGGTGTTCCTCACTGTAGGGGATCAGTCGCGCCAACGGCCGTTCCGCATGGATCCAGCAGGCCGCATGCACCAGGACGTCGTACTGCCCCGCTCCGTCGCTGAGGATCACCAACTCCGGCGAGACCCCATGAGCGATCAGGCTGCCCAGCAACGCCCCTTCGCTGGCGATTCGCACGTGCCGCTCTTGGGCGATCCCCAACTCCCGCAACCGCGCCTGCCAGGCGGCCGTGTCGGCGAACGCCTGTGGACCCCGCCGGAGCGAATCCACCACGACCGCCGGGAGCTTCTGCCGCCGCCCGTAAGCCACCGCGATCTCGTTGATCACGTAATCGCTGGACGGCCCCCGGAGGATCTCCAGGAAGTTGAGCCGGCTCTTGCTCTCGATACTGGCGAAGACAGCGAGGAATTCGTTGCCGATCTGCGTGCAGGCCCCATTGTGCCCACGGTGCCGCGCCCCGGTGTCGTCCACCTGGACATAATCCGAGACCGCCAAGGCCGCCGCCAGGAGTTCGGCCTTCTCCTGGTGAAAGGCCTCCTTCTCCTCGGTGAGGATGCGGTTGAGCTCGCCGGCGGAGATGTCGATGCCCAGTTGGTGCAACTGTTCCAGGAGCAACGGCTGGGTGACGTGCTGGTGGTGGTATTGGTGGAGGATGAAACAGAGCAGGTCAGGTCCGAAGTGGCTGCCGGGCAGGACATCGGCCGGGAGTGGGGCCACCGAGCTCTTGCCATCGGGGGTCAACCAGCGTTCGCGGCGATAGCGGATGACACGGGGCTTGAGGATCAGATCCTGAACGACGAAGTCCTCGTATCCTTTGAAGACGGCCTCATCCGGGCGGTCGGCCAGAGGGAGAGGGACGAGGATTTCTTCGGTGATGGTCAGTTGGGCGGTCTTGGAACGCTTGGCGGAGCCGGGCCGCTTCGCATTCGGGTCGCGGGGCGGTCGAGGCGGCGCCTCGAGCGTGCTGGGGGCGATCCTTGGTCGGGTCTTGAGACCCTTGAGGCGGGCGATCTCGTCCTCGAGTTGGTGGACTCGCTCTTCAAGTTGCTGGATGCGCTCCTGTTGGACTTACTTTCCGTAGGTGGCCGAGGCAATTTCCCTCGATCTTCTCAGGCCGCCTGACGGGCGGCGTGGGTGCCAGATCCGTCGCAACCGATCAGCTCCCACCCGAGGCATCGTCTCCCCACCCCGCTGGCTGGCGAGGAGTCGCCTGAGCCAGGTCCGTCGCAACCGCCCTCCAGACCCGCTCCGGCTCCCTCGCTCCGCTGACCCCACCGCCGCCGGCGCTCGCCGCTCCTCTGCTGATTGCCAAAGATCCCACCTCCGCCAGCAACTCTTCGCCCCGACGCGCCGTTCGTCAAGGGGGCGGGCCCCTATCAACAAAATAAATATGACACGTTAATTATCCTACGCTTGCGACGTAAATCGAGTCCGACCCAACTTACGCCAAAAGCTATCCTCATCATTTCAATAAAATCATACCTAAAAAATTTTCCGATCTCGACCAAACCTCGCCACTCCTGGTCACCTGGTCTCACGTCCGCCGATCTCCTTCGACTCCATTCGGGCTTATCGCTGATGTCCCGACTCAACCCCTCCGACGCACCACGCCGCCCTAAGCGGCCTGTCGTCCCCGGCAAACGCGCCCGCGCCGATGGCCTCCAACTCCACTCCTATGACGTCGGCGCCCTCCCCTCGCTCAATCGGATCGCCGAGCGGATGCAGTTGCGCCGCATCCTCGGCGAACGCCTCCCCCGCGACGACCCACGGACCGAGCTCCCGACCGTCACCGCCTTGCTCGTCCTCTTCGCCGATCTCCTCATGGCACGCCAGCCCGTCTACGGCGTCGGCGACTGGGCCGCACTCTTCCCGCCCGACCTCCTCGGCCCCCGCGCCAGGACCTCTCCCGATTGCACGACGACCGCTTCGGCCGCTCGCTCGATCGCATGTTCCAGGGGATCGGGCCCGCCCTGATCATGGCCGTCATCCGACATGTCATCAAGGAATTGGCCATCAGTCTCGGCGAGTTGCATAACGATTCCACTGCCGTCTCGTTCTACGGCGCTTACGACGACGCCGGCCGGGAGAGCCAACAACACGGACGGCCGACTCACGCCATCACCTGGGGACACAGCAAGGCGCGGCGGCCCGATCTCAAGCAGCTCCTCTACATCCTGACCGTCACCAGTGACGGCAACGTGCCGGTCTATTTCGCCACCGACAGCGGCAATACCGTCGATGATGGGACCCACATCGGGACCTGGGACTTGCTCTTCGAGCTGATCGGCCACGCCGACTTTCTCTACGTCGCCGACTGCAAGCTGGCCAGTCGCGAGAATCTCGGCCACATCGACAAGCGGGGCGGCCGGTTTGTCACCGTCTTGCCCCGCGGTCGAACCGAGGACATCGCCTTCCGCCAACGCCTCCGCGCCGCGCCCTCGGTCCTGAAGTGGGTGCTCTTGTATGCCCTGTCCGATGACCACGGCCACACCGTTAACGAGTTGTTCGTCTGCGGCGACGACCATGTCCATTCCGAAGGCTATCGGTTGCTCTGGTATCGCAGTACGCGCAAGGCCGAGCTCGATCAATCGCGACGTGCCCGGTCGATCCGGCGGGCCACCGAAGCGCCGAGTGAATTGCGGGGACGTCTCCGAGGTCCGCGGACGCGGTTTCGCCGGCGTCCCAAAGTGGAAGAGGCGGTGGCGGAGGTCCTGACGGGGACCGAGGCGAGCCCCCGGCTGCCCGTCGAGATCGAGGAGAAGAAAGAAGAGACGTTCCGCCAGGCGACGCGGGGCCGACCGAGCGAGCAAACCCAGTACGTGAAGGAGACCCGATTGCGGTTCACACTGGAGTGGAAGCTGCACGTGGAGGCGATCGCCGAAGCGGCGCGGGAGGATGGGGTCTTCCCCCTCTTGACGAATGACCGCGATCTGAGCGCCACCGAGGTGCTCCGGGCGTACAAGCGGCAGCCGCTCCTGGAGAAGCGGTTCTCGCAACTCAAGACCGACTTCGCCGTGGCGCCGGTGTTCTTGAAGGACGTGTCGCGGATTCAAGGTCTGCTGGCGGCCTACTTCTTCGCCTTACTGATACAGGCGCTGTTGGAGCGGGAGTTGCGCCAGGCGATGGCCCGGGCGGGTGAGGAGGCCTTGGCGTTGTATCCGGAAGGGCGGGCGTGCGCGCATCCGACCACGCATCGATTAATCGAGGTGTTCTCGTCGATCCAACGGCACGAGGTTCGGGTCGGTGAGGGGGAAGCGCAGGTGATGGTGACCGAGCTGACCAAGGCGCAACGTGCGATCATTCGCCTGGTGGGGCTGGATCCGCGGACCTACGGGCGAGTATAGCCGGTCGGCCGGCCCGCGGGAAAATGCCGGGAAATTGCCTCGGCCACCTACGGAAAGTAAGGTTGTCCCCTGGCATTGGATGGCATTCCGTCACGATCGCGGGACCGGGTGTCGTAGATCTCCTTGAAAAACTGGAGCTCCTCGTGTGATAAGCTCGCGTCATCAAGTCCGTCGGGGTCGAGTACGCCGGCCAGCTCGCTCAGGTCGATCCGCAACCGGCGGAACACGGTGAGATCGTTCCCGCACTCCCGGCGCGGATCGAATAGGCCGATGACCTTGACCTCGTCTGCGAGTTCCACACCGTGACGCAAGTCCCTTGTGAAGGCCGGATCATTCTTCGGCAGCTTCTTGATGAACGGCAACCGGATTCGCCGGCCGGCGGCCAGCACGAGCGCGTCATCGTCGACGGCCGTGACGGCAACCGGGTTGTTTAGCCGTTCGATGTAGCAGAACGGAATCGCCGAGCCCGTTTCCAGAAAATGCTGGCTCCAGAGACAGAGCAGCATCAACACGATGAAGAGGAAGACGATCAACAACCAGCGATCCGAACTGACTTTCGCCGTCGGTTCATGGGAGAAATAGGGATCATCGATCATTGGTATGGACTCCCCGGGCACTGTGAGGCTCCGAGATCCATTCTATCCGAGCCCGGGGATTCGAGCATCCGGTTCGTCAGACCGCGCGGAATGCATTGGCACTCGACGGACGGCCTCGACCGTCGGAGCCGCCATGCCAGGGGCGGTGGAACCGCGCCTCGCCCTTGAACCAGGCGGCGACCCGGATCAACTCGGCATATCCGAACGGCATGTCGCCCCCTGCCCCTCGTCTCGGCTCGTGGAGCGCGTTGAGCACCCGATCCATCACGGGCAACTTGGGACAACGCCACTTCCCCTCGACGTCCAGGATCGCCTCGGCCTGCTCCTTCTTGTGCGTCAGGAAGACGACCATGCCGATGTCCGCCACATCGTGAGGGTGCGGGGTCGGATCGGTCGCAGCCGGGTATCGGAGCCCGCCGCCGAGGTCCAGGGGCGAGCGGTGGATCAGGAAGCCGGATCGGCACATAGTCGGGATCATGACGATCTCCTCGGGGCCGCAGTCGGATGACACGGGGAGATTCTATCATAGTGAACTTCAGTACACAAGAAGAATCTTCGGATGAGACCATCCGCGACGGTGGGAAGCGTTGACGCCGTGGGTGTCGGGCGGGGCGTTTTCCAGCGGGTCCGCTTGACAAATTAATTTTTCAATGGCATCCTTCTCGATGTTGGCCGGGAGCGAGGAGGGAATGATGTCTGGAGTGCGGGCGGTGGATGTGGTGCGGGGGACGGAGCAGGCGGCGAGCTTGCTGGGGCATCCGTTGCGGCTGAAGGTGCTGGAGCAGCTCGTCGAGGCGGACTCGGCGGCGGGGCTGTCGCGTCGGCTGGGGGTGCCGAGGCAGGTGGTGAACTATCACCTCCGGGCGCTGGAAGGCGCGGGGGTGGTCGCGTTCGTCGAGGAGCGGCGGAGGGGCGGATTGAAGGAGCGGGTGATGCAGGCGACGGCGCGGTCGTACGTGATCAGCCCGGAGGCGATGGGGGCCGTCGAGCCCGATCCACGTCGGTTGCGGGATCGATTCTCGTGGGCTTACCTGGTCGCCGCGGCCGGGCGGGTCGTGCGCGACCTGGGGGTCTTACGCGGCGGCGCCGACCGCGTCGGCAAGCCCGTGGCGACGTTCACGCTCGAGACCGAGGTCCGCTTCGCCTCGGCCGCCGACCGCGACGCGTTCACGCGCGACTTGTCGGCGAAGGTGGCCGAGCTGGCCGTGAAGTATCACGACGAGCGGGCGGCGAAGGGGCGGCTGTTCCGGTTCGTGCTGGGTGCGTATCCGGCGATCACCAAGACGGACGATGAGGCCGCGGCCGAGGAGGACAGTCGGCGCGATGCCGGCGCCTCGATGTTGCCGCCTCCGTCGTCGACCGAGGAGTCCCGATCATGAGCGAGAAGAAGGGCCGATCCTACGAGAAGACGTTCGAAGTCAAGGCGCCCGTGGAGGCCGTCTGGCGGGCGATCACCGACGGTGAGGAGCTGTCGAAGTGGTTCTGCCAGGAGGCAAGCTGCGAGGCCGGCGTCGGCGGCAAGCAGGTCAAGGACTGGGGCGGCGGCATGAAGGGGACCGCGATCATCACCGTCTGGGAGCCGGGCGTCCACCTCCGCACGGAGGCCATCCGGCCCGATCTCGCCAAGGCGGCGATGTCCGACCCGCCCGAGCCTTATGCGACCGACTGGTACCTGGAGCATGAAGGGGGAGTCACCCGCGTCCGCATGGTCGCCTCCGGGTTCGGCGAGGGATCGAGCTGGGACCACGAGTACGACGGGACCTTCCACGGCTGGGACCTGTTCCACAGCACGATGAAGCACTATCTGGAGCACCACCGCGGCCAGCCGGTGGGCAACGTCGTGCTCTTCGTCGTCATGGCCATCCCGCCGGCCGAAGCCTGGACCATGCTGATGGGTCCCGACGGGCTCGTCAAGGAGGGCCGTCTCGACGACCTCACCATCGGGGCGCCGTTCCGGATCGTGACCCGCCTCGGGGATGTCCTGGAGGGCGTCGTCCGGAATTACGTGCCGGGGAAGACCTTTTCGGCGATCGTGGAGAGCCTGAACAAGGCGATCCTGATCATCGAGATGTTGACCATGTCCGGCCGCGGTCACTTCCTCTACTTCTCGCTGATGACGTGGGGACTGGCCAAGGCGGAGATCGACGGACTGGGCGAACGGTTCAAGTCGATCCTCCATGGCCTCTTTCCCCAGCAGACCGAGTCTCCCATGGCGAGCTGCGCCGCGGCGGAGGGCGAACCGGCCGCGGCGGAGGTCGGTTGAGTGGGGCGGGTCGGGGGGCCGTGAACCTCTTCCCGAGCCGCAACTCCCGCGCGCAGGGCGCGTGTTGGGCGAGGGTCTCCTGACTCCGCCCAGGGCCCTGACCGAAGGTCGCGCGTGTTGGGCGAGGGTCTCCTGACCCCGCCCAGGTCCCTGACCGAAGGTCTCCCTCCTTGGAATGGGCTTACGATCACTCCTGCGTTCACGCCAGGGCCGGCGATGAGTGCGGGAGACCTTCGGTCGGGCACTCGGGCGGGGTCAGGAGACCACTGCGCTGAACATCTGCGCCATGCGTAACGTATTGTTAGTAACCGCATTGAGGAGGATATCAGCAGGTCATTCTTCCCAGGAGAGTCCCCTTGGAGGTCCCAGTCCCCGAGACCTTGGCCCGGCTGCCCCTGGCCGAGGCCGTCTTGACCTTATGGCGGTGGGCTGCCGACGCCGACACGGTCAATCAGATCTTCGACGACAACCGGGGCCGGTGTTACGAAAAGATCTTCCTCTTCTCGACCATCGTCGGCCTGGTCCGCGACGCCTTGCTCGAATACGGCGGCAGCGGCCAACAGAGCTTCGAGGCCGCCCAGGACCGCGGCGAGTTGGACGCCTCGGTCCGTGCCGCCTATGGCAAACTGGGGCGGATCCCGATCCCACTGAGCTCGGCCTTCCTGGCCGGGTGTACCGCACGGCTCAGCGACATCTACCCCAGGAATCCCACGGCCCAGACCCCTCTGCCCAAGAGCTTGGATGAGTATGAGGTCGTCTTCGATGGCAAGGCCATCAAGCGGGTGGCCAAGCGGCTCAAGGCGTTGTGGGGCACCGCCGGTGGGTTGCTGGGGGGACGCACCCTGGTCGCGTTGGACTTGCGCACCGGACTGGCCGTGGCCATGCGGGCCCATCCCGATGGCGATGCCAATGAGGTCCGCTTCGTCGGCGATCTGGTCCCGGAAGTCCGACGACTGATCGCCCGGAAGCGGCTCTGGATCGCCGACAGCGCGTTCTGCGACCTGACCCAGCCGGCCCGCTTCGCCGAGCGAGGGGACGCCTTCTTGGTCCGCTATCATCCCAAGGTGCCGTTCTACCCCGACCCGGCCCGCCCGGCCGGCGAAGGACGTGACGGCCAGGGGCGTCGGTACGTCGAGGAGTGGGGACACCTCGGCAGCCCGCGGAACACCAAGCGGCTGTACGTGCGCCGAATTACCCTGTACCGGCCCGGCGAGAAGGAGGTGATCCTGGTGACGAACCTCCTGGACGCCGTGGCGGTCCCGGCGGTGGATCTGCTGACGGCGTACCTCAGTCGCTGGGGGATCGAGCGGATGTTCCAGCAGGTCACCGAGGTCTTCGGGCTGGAGCACCTCATCGGGACCAAGCCGGAGGGGGTGATCTTCCAGTTCGCGATGTGCCTGCTCTTGTACAACCTGATCCAGGTGGTGCGCGGCGTGATCGCCGTGGATGTCGAGCGGCCGCGGGAGGAGATCTCCGGCGAGAAGCTGTTCCAAGACGTGGAGCGACAGATGATCGCCTGGAGCGAGACGGTCACCCTGGAGGAGACGATCGCCCGCTTCCGGGGGGAGTGGACGGCTCTGCGCGTGAAGGTGCGACTCAGTGAGTTGCTCAGCGGGGTGTGGAGAGATCGGTGGATCAAGGCGCCGCCCAAGAAGAAGACGACGACGACGAAGAAGGTTCGGAAGCGGACCCATAGCTCGGTGTACCGAATTCTGGAGGCGCATCAGCAGCGACTCAGGAAAGAGAAGAAACGTGTTCAGTTAACCTGAAGATGTTCAGCGCAGTGGTCATGAGACCCGCGCCCAACGCAGGCGGTACACGGTGGGGTCGGGAGTCCCTTACCTCACGACTTCGTCGCGACCATCAGGAGCCGGTGCGATCCGAGCCGGAATGGCTCCCTGGCCAGCGATCCGTAGGCTCGCACGTCGGTGAATCCGGCTTGGTCGAGGAGACGGATCACTTCGCGGCAGGTGTGGATTCGCGCCGACATCGACCGCAGTTCCGTCTCGCCGCCGCGGATGAAGGTGTATTCGACGTGCAGCCGGCCTTCGAAAGGGTCATATCGCCGATGCGCCAGCATGATCATGTCGCCGATCGGGTACCAGGCACGCTCCTGCAAGATGGGTAGGAGCGTTTCCGCGACATAGCCCGTGTCGAGGACGAACCGGGCACCCGGCTTGAGCGCGTCCGCCACCGACTTGAGGAACGCGGCGTTGCCCTCGTCGTCGAGGTAGCCGAAGCTGTTGCCGAAGCTGTAGGCCCCGTCGAAAGCCTCCGGCCAGGGGAGGTCCCGCATCTCGCGATGCTCCCAGGCGATCGTCCGGGACCGTTGATTCTGCGCGACATCCGCCGCCTCGAGCGACTCGGCCGAGATGTTGACGCCCGTCATCTCGTAGCCGTCCTCGGCCAGGATATGGCAGTGCCGTCCGCCGCCGCAGGGCACGTCCAGGAGTCGGGCCGGCGGCGGGACATCCAGACACACGCGGAGGAAGGTCGCCTCCTGTCGGGTCTGCTCCGGCGTGGTCGCCTTCAGCCAGGATTCCACGGCCATGCCCGAGAAGAACGTCTGCCACCAGTCCACTGGTGCTGTCATTGTCGACCCTTCCTTCTTCGGATGAACGACTCGGTTCGCCAGCCCACGAAAGCTGCAAAGAAAGCGGCGAGAATCCGGATGATATCGCAGACGCCGCTAAATGCGGACTCGAGATCGAAGAGATTTGAACACGAAATACACGAAAAATACAAATTAAGATCTTTTGGATTTTATTTTTTCGTGTATTTCGTGTATTTCGTGTTCAAATCTCTTTATTAAGAATCCGGTTTCGCGGTCTTCTGCATCCCCGCGGTTTCCGCGTCTTCATAACATCGCGCATAAGGCGAACTTTCGCGGACAAGAGCATTCCCCCCCGCCGACACCGATCGCCCCGCAAGGGTTCGCGCCGGCCTCTTCCTTTTTCAGGAGCTTTCGGCGCCGGCGATGCCGAGGGCCTCGGCGTGCGGGGTCAGGGCGTCGATGATGAGCTGGATGTGCTCCTCCAGCGGGACGCCGAGCCGCTCGGCGCCCGAATAGACATCGTCGCGGCTGACCTTCGCCGCGAAGCCCTTGTCCTTCAATTTCTTCTTCACGCTCGAGGGCGACAGCGAGCGGATGCCGCCGGGTCGGACCAGGCAGCAGGCCATGACGAAGCCGGTCAGCTCGTCGCAGGCGAGCAGGGCTTTGTCGAGCGCGGTCAGCTCGGGCACTTCCGACGCGTCGAAATGAGCGACGACGGCCTGGGCGATCTCGGGCTCGCCCTGTTCGCGCAGCCACGCCACGATCCGCCTCGGGTGCTCCTCGGGCCATCGGTCGTAGTCGGCATCATGCAGCAAGCCGGTCATCGCCCACCGGAGTTCATCGGCCTCGCCGGCGCCGTAACGGTATGAGGCCCGTCGCATCGAGGCTTCGACGCCGCGCGCGTGGTTCCGCAGCGCCGGGCTGTCGGTCCACTCGTGGAGCTTCGCCACCGCTTCGTCGTAAGTGATCGCCATGGAGCTTTCCTCGCCTGGGCTCGAACCGCCGGTTTCCGAAACGGGCCATTCTATCGAATCGGCCGAGAATCGGGATGGGTTCACAGCCCGGATCGCTCGCCCGGTCGATCATGCGGGGCGGGCGGAGGCGGGGACCTGTCGGCTGAGGTATTCGGAGATCGGGCCGGGGATGTCCCGGCCCTGGAGGGAACCGCCGGAGCCCGTCGCGGCGGGCAAGAGCCGCCCGAGGAGCGAGAGGCCCTCGATGCTCCACTCGGGAGAGAGGGCGTGGATTGCGGCCGCGATCCGTGCCGGCCAGCCGACGACGACCTCGGCATCGCCGTCGCATACCGCCTGCCAGAGTTTCCGCGCGACGTGTTCGGCGGACGTCGAGAGGACCGGCAGGGTGTCGGTGAGGCCGACCAGGGTGTACTCGGCCTGATGGTTGCCCTTGATCCAGGCGTGGGTATGCCCGCCGGTGCGCATCAAGTTCGGATACACACCGGTGACGAGGATGCCCTCCTTGACCAGCTCGGTCCGCAACGATTGAGTCAGGCCGGCCAGGGCGAACTTGCTGGCCGTGTAGGCGACGAGGTGCGGGACCGGCATCTTGCCGCCCAGGGAGATCACGTTGGCGATCCGACCGAACTGGCGCCCGCGCATGTGAGGCAAGGCCGCCATCGTGCAGTGGACGGCGCCCCAGAAGTTGGTGGCCATGGCGTGCTCGAAGTCCTCGAGCGTCATATCCTCCATCGGGCCAACCAGCATGATTCCGGCGTTGTTGACGAGGATGTCGATGCGCCCATGCCGCTCGACGGCGAGGTTGACCAGGTACTGGCACTGCTCGCGGTCGGTGACATCGGTGGGCACGGCCAGGACGCTCCGCGCCCCGACGTGCGCCATGTCGATCTCGGCGTGGTAGAGGTTCTCGGTGTCGCGTGCGGCCAGTATCAGGTGGGCGCCGCGTTCGGCGGCGTATCGGGCGACCATCAGGCCATGCCCGGTGGATGCGCCCGTGACGATGACGACGCGATCCTCGAGCGTGATCCGCCGCGAGAGCCGGAGGAGTTGCCGTGCTCCCCAGGCGAGTCCCACGCCGGCCATCGCACCAACCATGACTTTCTCTCGGAGCGCCATCATCGTCTCCTCGGATCCTGCGGGAGTACGAGCTCGTGCCGCGACGCAAATCAAGGAGAGCCGGCCCCCGTGACGTTTCGATGCCGAGTCGGGTCGTGCGAGTTTCGACCCGAACCGAAACCGAGCGTCTGTCCGTCCTTAGGAGGACCGGCCCCGACTCTCCCTATGTCCGACACCAGTGAGCAAACGGGATGCCGAACCACCATCAAGACCGTGACACTCCACCGAATCCCGGCGTGCGACTTCCGCGGCATTGTGATTGCAAAGCCGTTTGAGATGAAAATACGGCGGATGGAAAAAGCGCCGCGCTTCGTCCTCGCCGAACACGCGCGACTCACGGCCCTGGGCCATACCATAGTGGAGGGATCTCGCCATGCCTTTGATGCCTTTTCATATCCTGGGGATCTGGTTGCGTGGCCTGCTGGCGCTGGCGATCCCGATATTGGGCATACTCTTGCTGACGTGGTGGTACGACGATTGTCACGTGGTTGAGCGGGTCGAGATCCGGACGGTGGCCGTCGCACCGGTGGTGGCGGAGGCGGCGACCGTCGGCGAGTCACCGGTCGTGGCGGATGCGACCGCGGGCCGGTCGACAGGGGCATCCGTCGCGTCGACGCCATCGGCCGATACCACCCGGGCCGATTCGGGAGGGGCCGAGGTCGTGGTCCCCGGGCGCCGGGTCTTCCGGTTCGAACCGGGCTGGAATCGGGCGACGGGCTACCTGGTCGCCGCGGTCGCCCTGCTCATCTGGGCCGTCGCGGGCCGATGGATTGGTTGTGGCATGATGGCGATGGGCCAGAGACTGGCGTCAGGTGCAGCCTCCGGTCGGTCTTCGCCTTCGTCTTCCGGGTCTGATGATCCGCATGAGCTGCGGACGGGCGAAGTGCACCGTATCCGACGGCCGGACGGGAGCGAACTGGAGGTCGCGAGCTACGGCCCGCAGGACGCCCCGACGCTGGTCCTGACCCACGGCTGGGGGGCCACCAGCGACGAGTGGTACTACGAGAAGACGCGACTGGCCGGGCGATTCCGATTGATCGTCTGGGACGAGCCGGGGCTGGGCCGGTCGAAGAAGCCGGATAATAACGACTACCGGCTGGAGAACCTCGCGGCGGACCTCGAAGCTGTCCTGGAATTCGTCGGCGATCGGCCCGTCGTCCTCCTGGGGCATAGCATCGGCGGGATGATCCTGCTGGTATTCTGCCGGCTGTTCCCCGAGATCGTGACGCGACGCGTGGCCGGCCTGGCGCTTGTGCATACCTCGTACAAGAATCCCGTCCGCACCACCAAGATGGCGGCGCTGTACACCGCGCTCGAGAAGCCCGTGCTGACTCCCCTGCTCCACCTGACGATCGCCATCTGGCCACTCGTCTGGCTGATGAACTGGCTCAGCTACTTCAACGGATCGCTGCAGCGCTCGACGCGCAAGGAGTCGTTCGCCGGGCCGGGTACGCCGGGCCAGATCGACTTCCTCGCCCGCTTCATGGCTAACGCCCGGCCCGACGTGCTGGCGCGGGATGTTCGGCATGATGGCCTTCGACGAGACCGCGACCCTGCCGGCCATCAACGTGCCGACCATGGTCGTCATCGGCGACCGCGACATCACGACCTTGCCCGAGGCCGGCCAGTTCATCGCCCGGAACATCCCGGGCGCCAAGCTCGCCACCCTCGAGCCCGCCCGGCACCTGGGCCTGATCGAACATCACGATCGCTTCGACCCGCTCATCGCCGACTTCGCCGATACTTGCTTGACCGCGGCCACCGCGAGCGTTGTCGCGACGTGAATGGCGTCGTCGTGGCGCGTGGCGAGATCGATCCGGATGGTCATTTCTCGCCACTCGCCACGGTCCCTCGACCGATCAAACCGGCGGCGGATTCCGCTCGGCGAATCCGCGCTGATGCCAGTAGGGATAGGCGAGCGTGGTCGCGCTGGCGGCGTCGAGCTTGGCGACCTGTTCCGCGGTCAGGTTCCAGCCGACGGCGCCCGAGGTTCTGGCGCAGTTGCTCCTCGTTCCGCGCGCCGATGATGACGTTGGCGACGGTCGGCCGCTGGAGCAGCCAGTTGAGGGCGATCTGCGGGACGGTCTTGCCGGTCTCCTTGGCGACCTCGTCGAGGGCGTCGACGACCTTGTAGACGTACTCGTCGGCCACCGGCGGCCCGATGTCGATGACCAGTTGACTCTGGAGCCGGCTGGTCGTCGGCAGCGGCTGGCCGCGGCGGATCTTGCCGGTGAGCCGGCCCCAGCCCAGCGGGCTCCAGACGACCGCGCCGACCTTCTGGTCGAGCGCCAGCGGCATCAGCTCCCACTCGTACTCGCGGCCGATCAGCGAATAATACGCCTGGTGGGCGACGTATCGCGACAGGCCGTACTGCTCCGAGACGGCCAGCGACTTCATCAGGTGCCAGCCGGAGAAGTTCGAGCAGCCGATGTAGCGGATCTTGCCGGCGCGGACCAGGTCGTCGAGCGTGCCCAGCACCTCCTCGACGGGCGTGATCGCGTCGAAGCCGTGCAGCTGATAGAGGTCGATGTAGTCGGTCCCCAGCCGTCGCAGGCTCGCCTCGACCGACCGGGTCAGGTGGTGCCGCGAGGAGCCGACGTCGTTCGGGCCGGAGCCGGCGCGGAAGGTGCCCTTGGTCGAGATGATCACCTGGTCGCGTCGACCCTTGATCGCCTGGCCCAGGATCTCCTCGGCCAGCCCGCTCGAGTAGATGTCGGCCGAGTCGAACATGTTCAGCCCGGCCTCGAGGCAGATGTCGACCAGTCGCGTGGCCTCGGCCACGTCGCTGGCGCCCCACGCCTTGAAGAACTCGTTGCCGCCGCCGAACGTGCCCGTGCCCAGGCTCAGCACCGGGACCTTAAGACCGGAGCCGCCGAGCTGTCGGTATTCCATGAGCGTCTGTCCTTTCTCGATGTGTCTCGCGAGGGTGACGATGGATCAAACGGCCGCGGGCTCGGTCTCCAGCACCGGATAATCGATATAGCCTTCCGGGCCGGATGCGTAGAACGTCGCGGGATTCGGCTCGTTGAGCGGCGCGTCGAGCGCGAAGCGTCGCGGCAGGTCGGGATTGGCGATGAACTGGACGCCGAAGGCGACGGCATCGGCATCGCCGGCCGCAAGCACCTGCTCGCCCGTCTTCTTGGTGAAGTGCTCGTTGGCGATGTAGAGGCCGCCGAACTCCGCCTTCAACTGGGGGCCGAGCCGATCCTCGCCGAGGGCCTCGCGGGCACAGATGAACGCGATCCGACGCTTGCCCAGCTCGCGGGCGACATATCCGAAAGTGGCCGGGCGATTGGAATCGCCCATGGAATGGATGTCGCACCGCGGGGCCAGGTGGACGCCGACGCGGTCCGGCCCCCAGACGGAGATGGCCGCATCGGTCACTTCGAGCAAGAAGCGGGCGCGGTTCTCGATCGGGCCGCCGTATTCATCGGTCCGGAGATTGGTGCTGTCTTGCAGGAACTGGTCCGGCAGATAGCCGTTGGCGCCGTGGATCTCGACGCCGTCGAAGCCGGCCGCGCGGGCGTTCTCGGCCCCCTTGCGAAAGGCTTCGATGATGCCCGGGATCTCGCCCAGCTCGAGGGCGCGGGGCGTCGGGAATTCCTGCTTGGGGCGGAGCAAGCTGACGTGGCCCTGGGGCCTGACGGCGCTCGGGGCGACCGGCAACTTGCCGTCGAGGTAGGTCGGATGAGACATCCGTCCGACGTGCCAGAGCTGGAGGAAGATCCGTCCGCCTCGGGCGTGGACGGCCTCGGTGATGAGCTTCCAGCCTTCGACCTGGTCCGGGCTCCAGATGCCGGGCGTATCGGGATAACCCACGCCCATCGGCTCGACCGAGGTCGCCTCGGTCAGGATCAGTCCGGCCGATGAGCGCTGGGCGTAATACTCCGCCATGAGCGCGTTGGGCACGCGCCCTCCTCCGTCGGCACGACAACGCGTCAGCGGCGCCATGATGACGCGATTCGGCAATCGCAAGTCGCCGATCTTGATTGGAGCGAGCAGGCCGGCCATCGGAGAATCCCCCTGTGAGCTTGCTTTGGATTGTGCGGTCTATTCTACAAAAGCGGGCGACCTGACATCGACCGGGTCCGACCATAGAATGCGCGAGGGTCGGACAGTATCCGCGAGCCCGGATGGCTCGCCTCGAGACACATCTGTCGACAAATACACCCTCTCGTGGTATATTCGATATTCGACGAACATCGAACATTGTAGGCGGCCAATCTCCATGAGGCAACTCGGGCATCCGCGAATCGACGAGCTCACGCTGACCGGCGTGCTGGCGGCGCTGAGCGACCCGGTGCGGCTATCGATCGTCTCGACGCTGTTCAAGTCCGGCGGGGAACGGGGCTGGAGCGAGTTCGATGTCTCGGTGTGCGCCTCGACGCTCAGCCATCACATGCAGGTCCTGAGGATGGCCGGGGTGATCAATCATCGGCAGGACGGGACCCGCTGCTTCGTCTCGATCCGGCCGGATCTCGATCGCGTGTTCCCGGGGCTGCTCGGGTGCATCCTCGGGTTTTCGGAAGATGCTACTGCCAATCGTTGAAAGTATCATCCTGGTAAATGCGATCGAATGTATCGGCTATTCTATTGAGTAAATCGTCGGGCAGATAACCCCAGGTCGAGGTGATGCGTCGTATTTCGAGCCATCTCGCCCAGTTGCACTTGGCGCAGCAGGGGTAATACAACCCCGTGTCGGGATCTTTCACGTGGATGTCATGCACCTGAAAATGATAATATGGGCAGGGGATTTGCGGTCTTTTTGAGATGGGAACGACGAGGATGTCGCCGGTGATCAGACAATCATCGTCATCGCTGATGATGACGACGGGACGTTCGTTGGTCTTCCCTTTGCCGTCGTCGACGAACGCGCCGACGATCTGGCCGAAATAAAAGCGGCCCATCCCTGATGCTCCATCTTCCCGGGATTAGTTGTCGTCCTCAGCCCAGGGATCGGCGCCGAGTGAGGCCCGGCGAGCGATAGCCCCCAGCCTATCCCGATGCGGTGCCATCCTCTCCGAGATCGCCCTTCGTCGGTGGTAGCGGAAGGAGTTCGTCGGCCAGACCGGTTCGCCGAAGACCGATTGGTCGGTCCTTCCGGCCTCGACGAGCTTCGAGAAGTATTCTCGTAGCGATTCCAGGGAGATGACCGCGTTACGAGGCGTGTTATTCCAGGGAGGCTCTCTGTGCGTCATCTCTTCGAGCCGTTTCGCACTGAACTGGCCGTACACTCGGGAGATCGCGTCGAGATGTTCTCGGACATCGGGACCATAGTCGTTGATGTCGAAGCCTTGCGGTCGGTCGATTCCTTGCCAACCATACCCCTTATACTGGTGATAGATGGTCTCGACGACGGGGCCATGATCCCAGGCTATCACCGGCTCGGGAAATAAGGGATCTCCCCCGTGCATGGCCAGGTGAAAGCCTTGGGCGTAGTAGAGGAGCTTCTGGAGCTTCAGGTTCGAAATGTTGTCGCCCGCATCCTGGTCGAATGTCCCAAGGAAATAGCGGGTTACGTCGGCTGCCTGTAGAGTCTGCCTGGGCATGAGACGCCTCGATGCACAAAACACCACATTACCCGATCTATCGTATCGGGCCAACCGGACCAGGGCAAGCCCGCAGCACATCTTACCGAGAGCTCAAACCCCTGCCCTCACCCGACCCGAGTCGGCCCGGCGGTACGCCGGACCGTCACCTTGAAGGGGTTGAGCGTCTGGCCGCCACCGGCGTTGACGAGCGTGGCCACGTCATCGACGAGCGTCTGGACATACGGCGAGGGCGAATCGGTGGCCTGGGCGAAGGCGGGGGCATCGGCGACCAGTCGATTGACCATCGCGATGCGGGACGCGGTGCCCACCGGGCCGAGGATCGCGATCAGGTTCGTCCGGAGTTCGGGCTGGATTTGAGACGTCGGCGCGCCCTGGTCGAAGGCGGCGACGTACGTGTCGTCCAACTGCTGGTTGGTCGCGCTCGGCACCGCGGCGCCGAGGCCCTCCAGCAGGTGCACGTCGCGATGGAGCACGGCGACGCCCGCCGGGCCGACCGAATTTGCTGCCTGGATGGTCCGCAGGTCGCGATTCAGCGTCGCCTCGGCGTTAACCTTCTGCACGCCCCAGCCGCGGAAGAAGCCGCGGAGGTGCTGGGTATAGAAGAGGCCGGGGTCCTCGAAGTGGTAATAGGGGTTGGATGGGAGCGTCGACTCGCCGTTCAGGAGCGTGTTGAAGTCGTTGGTGAACGTCTGGAATTCGTCGGCGGTGACGCCGGCCGACGTCGCCAGGGCCTTCATGTCGGCGAGCGTCTCCTGGATGAGCGGTTGCGGGACGTCGAGCGCGTCGAGATTCGTCGTCACCCTGGCGGTCACCACGCCCCAGCCGGGATCCTTGGCGGCGCCGTAGAGCGGGGACCGGTCGAGCTGGAGCGAGACGTCGGTGGCCGTCGTGCTCGCGACCGAGGGGGACAGGTTCGCCGCCGAGGCCGCCGCGGAGATCGCGCGGGCGTCGTCGCGGAGGGCGAGCAATTCCGACGGCGTCGCCTGCGACTTCAGCTCGAGCGTCTTCACCTCGCCGACGTACTGGTCGTACTCGTGGCGGACGATCGCCGCCTGCGCCGCGAGTTGCTGGTTGTAAGCGGACAGGAGTTGCCGGCCTTCGAGTCCTTCGAGGCTGAGCGAGAAGCGACGATCGCGACGACGCGGGCGGTCCATGATCCGAATCCCTTCCGTGGGTGGATGTTATGAGGCGGTCGGTTGCGTCGGCCGGGTGGTGGCTTGGGTCGGCCCGGCCTCGATCGGCCGGAGCGATGGATGTGGTTACGTCGCGGCTGCGGGGTTGGTTCGCATCGGGGCGGGGGCGGAAAATCGACGCCCCGCGGATCAACCGATCCCGTGGGTCGGCATCCCGGGATTCAAGGTGCAAAAACGTCGTAGCGGAAGATGAGATCGGCGAGGAAATCCGGGAATTCCGGTCGGGATCGCAAGCCCGCCAGGTCCGAATCCGCGAGGATGTGGCGGAAGTTCGTGAACCCGGAAGCGACCGCAACGCGGAGGGCCTCGAGGGCATGCCCGGCCTCGGCGTTGCCGCCCTCGGTCGAGAGCCCGGATCCGGGCCGGCCAGCCAGCCCGGCCAGCAAGGCGTACGTACACGCGAGATTGTACTGGTCGGAGGCCGATCCGACGACGTGACGCTTCTGGATCGCCAGGCAGCGGCGGAGTTCGGATACGGCCTCGGCGTTGCGGCCGGACCTGGCGAGGATGACTCCGGTCCGCTGGAGCAGACCCGCCTGCTTCATCTGCAGGGGAGGGATGTCGGGATGATCGGCTGCCAGCCGTTCGACCACGAGGGTCGCCTGGCGGAGACCCGCCGCGGCCGCGTCCAGATTGCCGGCTTCTTCATCGATCCGCGCCAGCATCTCGATGCTGTCGGCGAGATTCTCTTGATAGGACGCCTGTCCCGGGTACTCATGGACGAGCTCCTCCCAGATCGCCTTGCCGTGCAAGACCGTGGTCCGGGCATCGTCGAGGCGCCCTGTACTCATGAGAATCCGAGCGAGCTCGGTATCGAAGGCGGCCGTCTGGGTGCGATAATACGGCACGCCGAAATTCGCCCGGGCGAGCGTATCCTGCATCGCGATCGCCTGGCGGAGCGCGTCGATGGCCTCTGAGGGCCGACCCGACTGGGATAGGGCGACCCCCTCGAGCGCGGGCGCCCGCGAGGGCCGCATGATGATCGGGGACCTCGGGATGATCCCGGACCAGTCGATCGCCGAGCATCCTGGCCCGCTCGAAGAATGCCAGGGCGACCGCCGGATGATTCGTCCTCATCTCGAGCATCCCGAGTTGTCGGAGCGTGGCCACGATCTCTACCCTCACGTTGACGAGATGGGGTTTGTCTGCAAGAAGGGACTCCTGGGCGTCGAGGGCACGATGGTAGGAACGGTGCGCTCTGGAGAGTTGCCCCAGGTCGCGGAGTACGTCGCCGATCAATCGATAGGTCCGCGCGAGGTCGGATCGATACGAGGTCGTCCCGGGGCTGACGCGGACGGCCGCTTCCCGCAGGTCGCGGACGCGTTCGTATGCGGCGAGGGCCCTGGGCAAATCCAGGCGGCCCTCATGAAGATTCGCCAGGCTGGTCAGCGAGGCGGCCAGCTCGATCTGATACGAGAGTTCGCCCGGGATTTCCTTCGTGAGACCTTCCTGGATGGCGATCGCGCGGAGGAGGGCCGCGATCGCCTCTTCGGTCCGGCCGATATTCGAGAGCACCTCGCCGATCCGGCGGTGACTGAAAGCGAGCCCATATCGATAGCCGGTGATTTCCGGATGGTCGTCCGCCAGGGCCTGGCGGATCCGCAGTGCCCGCTGATGGGCCGCCAGCGCCTGGTCATTCTGCTCGAGTCGGGAGAAGATCGCGCCGAGGAAGGACTCGCTTTGCGCCAGGTCGGCCTTGATGCCCGGGATGTTGGGACTGGCATCGGCGAGCTCCCGGCGGAGGTCGCGGGCGCGTTCGTGGGCCGCACGTGCCTCGGCGAGCTGGCCGGCATTCTCTCGCAGCCTACCGATCTCGGTCTCGACGCCGGCCAGACCTCCGAGATAGGGCGTCGCGGAGGGGTTCGCTCGGGCGAGCTCCGCATAGATCGTTCGTGACCGCTCGTACGACTCCAGCGCCTTGTCGGCGCGGCCGGCATCCCTGTGCAGGTCTCCGATGGACCAATGGCTGTACGCGATATCGTATTTCGGGCGGACATCGTTGGGAAACGCTTGGCTGAGCGACCGAAATATGGTCAGGGCTTCCTCATGCTGCGCCAGGGCCGTCGCGCGGTCGCCGGTCTTCGCCGAGAACCTGGCTAGTGACTCGGTGTTCTGGCCCCTGGTGGCCTGGAACTGGAAGTCGTTGGGGTGTGCGGTCGCGAGTTCGCCCAGGATTTCGCGGGCGCGTTCGAAGGTCCGACGTGCCTCGGCCAGGCGCCCGGCTTGCTCGTGCAGCTCGCCGAGCCGGGCCAGGTCCACGGCGAGGTCGAAGCGGTGCCCGACGTTCCCCGGGTCGGCGTCGACCATCGACTGCCAGATCGCTTGCCCTTCTTCCAAGGAAGCCAAGGCGTCCTTCGTGAGTCCGAGCTGGCTCTGGATCTGGCTCAACTCACCCAGGCCCATCGCCAGCTCGCTACGGAGCCCCATCGAGCGGGGGTCTGCCTGAGCCAGTGCCCTGCGGATCTCGAGGCTTTGCCGAAGGGCTTTGAACGCCTCGTCCGAACGGCCCGTCCGCCTCTGCACCGAGGCGAGTTCCGTCAGGGCAATGGCCAGGCCGCTATGGAGCCCGACGACCGCGGCGTTGGAGTCGGCCACCGCGCGCTGGAGCTCGACCGCGCGCTCGAGGGACGCACGTGCTTCGGCTATCCGGCCGAGATTGTCCAGGGCTCGGCCCATCCGCGAGTAGATCGAGGCCAGCCGGCTCTGGAGGAGCGGCGAGGCCGTCTTCTCCCCGGCGCGTTGCTCGACGACCTCCCGCGCGCGGTTGAGATAGGACATGGCCTTGTCGATCTGTCCGGTCCCTTCGAGGTTGCCGGCGATCTGGGCATACGTGCGGGCCAGGGATTCGCGACGGCGGTCATCGTCCGGACGGGCCGCCAGGAGCTCCCGTCGGATCTCGAGCGCCCGCTCGCGTTCGGCGATCGCCTCGTCGCGTCGGCCGGCGCGCATGACCTTGATGGCCAGCCCCTCGTGGCAGCTCGCCAGGTCTTCGAGCCAGTCGGGGGTTGAGCCCGGCGGCCTCGGGAGGGCCATGAGTGCCGTCAGGGACTCCTGAAGGTTGCGACGCGACGGTTCGAGCGCACCCGTCTCATCCTCGAGTGAGGAAACCATCAGAAGGCTTCGTGCGAGGTCGATCCGGGAGTCAACTCCGGCGTCCCGGCGAGTCGCGAGCGACCGGCGTAGTGCCAGGGCGCGACGATGGGCCTCGAGCGCATCGGACGCCGAGCCGATCTTGCGATGCAGGTCGCCGATCGCCGCGTAGGCCCGCCCCAGCTCGGCCTGCGAGCGCGCGTCGGACTGGTCCTGGAGCTGGCCCTCGAGCCGTCGATAGAACTCGAGCGGGCCCTGGAGCAACCGCCGGCGCAGGGGTTCGAGCTCCTTCTGCTTGAGGGCGAGATCGTCGTCGATGCCGGCGCGGAAGGCGTCGATGGCCTCGAGCGCCAGGGCGAACCGGGCCTGTTCGCGGCCGTTGGCCGCCAGCAGGTCGCGGTTGGCCCGCGCCTGGACCGCCAACACGCCCGCCAGTCCGAGGAATGCCGCCAGCACCGCCACCGTCGCGGCGGCCACGGCCGTCCGGTGGCGACGGGACCATCGCCTGAACCGGCGGATCATCGGCTCGCGATGGGCGGTCACGGGCTCGTCGGCCAGCCATCGCTCGAGGTCGTCGGCCAGGGCACGTGCCGAGTCGTATCGGTCCGCGGGCGAGAGGGCCATCGCCTTGAGGCAGATGGCCTCCATCGCGGGATCGATCGAGGCGTCCTGCGATCGGGGCGATGGAAACCGACCTTGCTGCACGTCATCGATCAACGCACGGACGTCGTCGCCCGCGAACGGCGATTTTGCGGTCAGCAGGTAATAGAGCGTGGCACCTAGCGAGTAGACGTCGCTGGCCGGGCCGATGCGGTCCAGGTCGCCCTCGGCCTGCTCGGGGCTCATGTAGGCCGGCGTGCCCATCGCCGAGCCCGGCATCGTCTCGAATCCGCTGCCGCTGGAACTCGAGGCCAGCGGGACCTCCGTCGCGTCGGCTCCCTGGCCCTCGGCGACGCCCAGCACCTTGGCCAGGCCCCAGTTGACCACCAAGGTCTCGCCGTAGGCGCCGACCATCACGTTGCTCGGCTTGAGGTCCCGGTGCAGGGCGCCTCGGCGATGGGCATACTCGATCGCGTTGCAGACGTCGAGGAAGCGTCGCAACAGCTTCTGGAACGCCAGGGCCCGGGCGCCAGGATCGCGTCGGAGCGATTCGTCGGCATGGAACTGGTCGATGGCATCGCGAAGGCTGTCGCCGCGGATGAACCGCATGGCATAGTAGGGCCGTCCGTCCGCGTATCGGCCCAGGCCGTAGACCGGCACGATGCCCGGGTGCTCGAGTCCCCCGGTGACCTCGGCCTCGAGCAGGAAGCGGTAGCGGCTCGCGGGGTCGTGGGCATAGCGATCCTGGATCTCCTTCAGGGCCACCACGCGGTTCAGCTCGGTGTCGAGGGCCAGGAAGACCTCGCCCAGGCCGCCCCGGGCGTGCGATCTCAGCGAGCGGAACCGCGATCCGGATCGTTCCGAAGGGCCGTCCGGCGCCGCGCCGCCGTCGGACATGGACCGGGTGCGATCGGCGTCCTCCGTCTCGGATCGATCGCGCCTCGTGAGTCGTTCGAGGTCGTCGATGAGGCTCGGCTCGCCCGATCTGAGGAGTTGCTGGCGAGTCGTCGGCCCTTCGGCCAGGGATGTCAGTGCGCGTATGGGGTCGCCGCCATGGCGATTGAAGATCTCCGCGCAGAGTGCGTTCGACGAGCTCGCGCCGGGGAGGCGTCAGTTCCCCACGCGCCACCAGCCGATCGGCCAGCGTCTGGCCGCCGGGGCCAGGGGCGCGGCGGCGCCGAGGGCCTCCGGCTCGATCAGATCGTTCCGCAAGGCGACCAGGGCGAACACCATGTCGCTCGGCGCGTCGGTCGGTTGGTCCATGGATGCCTCCTTTTCGGTGGCACCATTCTAAGCGCCGTGCCCGCCGTCGGATACGTGCTGCTCACTCGGCCGATCAATCGCGGCGAAAGATGGATATCGCCTTCTTGTCCTCGGCGGGGACATAGACGAAATGGCCATCCGGGCTGATGCTCGCGCCGGCCGCGCCGAGGCCGATGCCAGGGGCCCCGTCGGGTATGGTCTCGACGAGGGTGAGCTTGCCGGAATCGGCGTCGCGGTGGAAGCATGCGATGGTGCCCGAGCGGCTGGCGACGGCGTAGACGTTCAGGCCGTCGGGGGTGATCCCCAGGTGGTTGCCGCCTTCGAATCCTTGCAGCATGCCCCGACCATCGAAGATCTCCTGGATGGGAGACAGGCGGCCGTCCGTGCTCATCCGGAAAACACTGACGGCATTGTCTCCCTGGAAGCGTCCGGAGTTCACGTACACGAACCGTCCGTCCCGGTTGATGACGACGCCCATCGCGCCGGCGAGCCCGTGGACGTTCCCTTTCTCGTCCTTGACGACCTGGCGGACCTTGGTCCAGCCTGCGGCCGGATCGCGGTCGGCGACGATCAGGGTCCCGGCGCGGTTGCAGGCGACGAGGAGCGTCTTGCCATCCGGGTGGAATGCCAGGCCGCGACCGCCGGCATAGCAGCCGGCCTTGCCCGAGTCGGTGCCGACGATCACCAACTTGCCGTCCTCGACGCGGAAGGAGACCACGGCGCCCTCGATATTCTCCCCCACGCCGGAATCGTCGAGCACGCAGACGCCGTTCGAATCGGGCGAGAACGCCGCCTCGACGGGGAAATCGAGCCGCACACCGCCCTCGCCGTCGCGCGCGATGTCCATGCGGCCGAGCAGTCCGTTGCCGGGATCCCTCAGGTAGAGGACGGCAGTCCGCGACCCGAAGGCGGCCGCGACGGCCAGGTGGCCGTCGGGGCTCAAGGCGAACCCGGTCACGCCGCCCAGGTTCTCCGGGTCGGACATCGTCTGCTTGAGGGTGAGTTTTCCCGTCTTCGAGTCGCGGGCGAACGTCAAGATTTTCGACTGTCGGAACGAGGCGGCGTAGAGATACCTCCCATCCGGGCTGATCACGGCCTTCACGACCGAGTCGAGGTCGTCGCGGACCACCGTCTCGACGAGCGTGAGCCGGCCTCCTTGCGGCGGGCCGTCGGCACGGGCCGTCGCGAAGCCGAGCACGACGACGAACAGAGGAATCCATCGACGGATCCGGAGCATGACTTCACCCCTCGATCGGGACCTCGGCCGGGTCCAGCACGACTTGCCGCGGCATCATGACGACCTGCGGGGGATTGTAAACCTTACTATCGTGTGCTGCACTGAAAAACCGGAACGAATGGACGCTGGGACGCGTTAGAGTCTTGGTTTCAGGCGGGACACTGGCGATCGGCGGACTGCCTGAAGGCGGAACTCCGACCTCGGTCTCTGCGTCGGGTGACCCGGCCCGACCGACTTTCTTGCCCGACGAAAAAGGCTCCCAACCCCCTCGATCCCGTCGGGATCGAAGAAATTGGGAGCCAAGCTCCGATCGATTCAATCCGAGTCCGAGATCACGGACGGACCTGGACCGGGGTGCTCGGTGCCACGCCCACGGTGCCCGCGGGGACCGGCTGACCGATGCCGGCGCTCGTCCGGCTCCGGATCTGATTCCGGATCGAATTCGAGGGCTCCTGCACGCGGAGGCGATCGATCTGATCGGTGATGATCTGCTGGGCCTTCTGGAGCTCGTCGATCGTGAGCTGGCCGTCATTGTTGCCGTCGAGGACGCGGAAGACCGCGTGGGCCGGCTCGGTAAGGGCCTTGTCGAATTCGGCCATGCTCAGCGCGTTGTTGTGATCGGAGTCGGCGGTCTGGAAGGCGACCTGGACGGCAGTCTTCGCGGCCTCACCGACGGCCCGATTCAACTCGGCCGGACTCAACTGACCGTCCTGGTTGGCGTCGGCGACCGTGAAGAGGGTCTGGACGCCCATCTGGACGGCCTGGCGCAGCTCGGTCGCCTCGATCTTCTGATCGCGGTTGGTGTCCAGCATATTGGTGATCATCTGGACCGGATTCTGATTGCCGGTGGTCGGCTGGCCGACCGCACCGACCTGCGTGGCATCGCCATTGGTCGGCTTGGCCTTCTGCAAGACGTACCGCAGCAAGGGCTGTTGGCTCAGCAACGCCTCCTTGGCGGCGCGGGCCTCCTCGGGCGAGAGCGTGCCGTCGCCGTTGGCATCGGCCCGGAAGAAGAAGCCGCCGACGAGCAGGTTGCCCGCATCGACCGCCTCTTTCTGCGAGATCTGGCCGTCATTGTTCGTGTCGGCCAGCTTGAACAGCATCTTGGCCGAGTCCTGGATGTCGGACAGACTGTCGATCGGGCCGGGCAGGTCGCCCGCCTTTTTGTCCTGCGCCATGAGATTGCCGGAGAACAGTCCCGACAGTGCGAGTGAGAAGGCGCCGCTCATCAAGAATCGCTTGCTCATAAACTCAACCTCCATTGATAGACCTGAACGCTGAGAATGCATCCTGGCTTGTCTCGTGAGCGGCCTCGTCCTGGCCGGACAACACCATCCGGCATCATTCCTCCCTGGCCGCTCTCGAGAGGCCCATACCCTGCAAGCGGAGTGCCGCGGCACCTGTAAAAGCCATCAAAATCCTGAGAAACCCACCTATGTGTGATCAACTCCCTGTCCACGCGGGAGTTCGGGAATTCCGCATCGAGATGACGCCGGATAGCGGGCTCTGAAACGGCGGGTAATCCGTAAGCGGGGGAGTTGAGGCGGCTTTCTCCGGAGGATGTGGCCGGTGGGCTGCGCGTTGCGCTTCCGGAAGGCGTGAAAAGCTGTGCGCGGAGGTGCGTACCCCCTCCCCTTGTAGGGGAGGTTTGGGGCGGGGGTGAATGCAGACCCCTCATCCGGCCCTTCGAGTTGAGAGTCAACACTTCTCGCCGAAGATCACCGTGTGACCACGGTCGTGAGACCGTGGTTCGGACGGGGCGAAGCCCTCCAACCTCGCACGTGAGTGCGATGGGCGCGCCCGTCGGATCGGGCTCACGCCCGAGGTCGGAGGACTTGCGTCCCGTCCGAACCACGCACTCACGTGCGTGGTCTCGAGCTTCGGTCTCGCCCTGTCCGGTGGTGATGAGCGAGTAGTGTCCTAACTTCCCCCGCAAGGGGGGAAGGCCAAACTATTTGCAAGCCTTGAGGAAAGCGACGAGGTCGGCGAGTTCCTGGGGGGTCAGTTGCTGGTCGAGGCCGGCGGGCATGACCGAGACCGTGCTGGGCCGCATCTCCTCAATGTCGCGGCGCGCGATCCGCGCCTCCTGGTTGACGCCGGTGGCCAGGATCAGCTCGTCGGCCGTCTCGCCGCGGATCAGGCCGTTGTAAACCTTGCCATCCTGCATGGCCACGGCGACCGGCTCGAAGCTACGCACGAAGCTAGCGCTGGGGAAGACGATGGCCTCGAGGAGGTCGCGATCGGCGCGGACCGAGCCGATCCGGGTGAGGTCGGGGCCGACATTGCCGCCGCGATAGCCGATGGCGTGGCAGGAGTAGCAAGCGGCCTTCTCGCTGTGGAAGACGAGCTGGCCCCGGCGGATGTCGCCGGCCGAGAGCGCCGTCAGGAGTTGTTCGAGGCGGGTCCTCTGCTGGCCCGCGTTGACATTGAGCCGGGCGTAGAGCGCCTCGGCCTGCTTCTGCACCTTCGGACCATACTTCGCCAGGTGGGCCTTGAGCGCGTCCGTCCGCAAGCTAGTGAGGGCCGAGGACTCGCCGAGGACTTTGATCAAGTTCAGTCCGATCGCGTCATCGCTCGATTGATCGAAGGCCGTCAGCAGGCGGTCGACTTCGACCGGCCCGGCCGATCGCAATGCTTCCGCCAGCCGGGAGAGCTGATCCGTAGTCAGTCTGGCCCGAGCCAGGACGTCGGCGGCCGTCGTCCGGGTCGCCACGGTCCGGGCGCGATCGAGCCGTTCGATCAAGAACCGGTAGAGGGTTTCAGGCGGCCTGGCGAGTCCCGCGGGGAGCGCGGCGAGGGCGTCGAGGCGGAGCGCGTCCGGATTGTTGACGTCGACGGCGATGGCGAGCAGGCGGTCGCGCAAGTCCTCCGATTTGTTCGAAGCCAGGGGCAAGGCGCGGATGGTCGCGATGGCGGACGCACGCAATGGGGCGTTCGCCGGTGTGGCGTCGAGGACCTTCGACAGAGCCGCGATCCATGCGGACGGTAGATCCTTCTCCTTGAGGTTCGACCGGGCCATGGCCTGCAAGCTGCTCCGGCGGACGGCAGGCGGCGCGGAGGCGTTTTCCAGTCGAGCGGTCAAGAGCCGCTGGATCGGCGCCGCCTGCGCGAACACGCCGAGTTGGCGCTCTAGCTCGGCCCGCTCGGCGGCCGGCAGGTCCGGCCGGTCCAGCCGATCGCCCAGGACTCCGGTCAACGCGTCGGCCCAGTCCCGATGCCGGCCGACGATCCACGAGGCCGAGTCTCGCAACGCCGGGTCGGTCGAGGCCAGTAATCCCGCGACGAATTTCGGGTCGAGCTTGCCGCCGTCCATCTGGTCGAGCGCGACCATCGCGGCGCGGGTCGTCCGGGGATTCTTGCTCGACAATCCCGCTGATGTTCCCTCGGGATCGCCGATCTCGATCAGGGCGTAGGTGATCGAGTGCTCGATGATTCGGTCGTCGGCGGATGCCGAGGCTTCCAGCAGCGCGGGCACGGCCGACTTGTCGCCGATCCGCCCAAGGGCCTCGGCCGACGCGCGGCGGTTCTGCGCCGAGGCCGAGCGGAGCACCTCGATCAGTCGGGGCGCCGCTTTATGGTCGCGCCACAGGCCCGCGACATGGATCGCAGCCTGACGGACGGTCTCGTCGGGGTCCTTGAGGAAGTCGCAAACCTGGGCTCGCGCAACCGGGTGGTCGATCCGCGCCAACGTCCAGACGGTGTTGCGACGCACCTGGATCGGGGGCTCCGGCCAGGCATTCTTCGAAAAAAAGGTGAGGATCGCCCACTGATCCCCACCGGTCCGGCGCGACTCCGCCTTGGTGAATCGAGCGAGAGCTTCGATCCCCAGGCGCTGCATGGCAGGGCGAGTGTCCCCGAGCAGGGGGGTGTAGTCATGGTAATCCAGGGCCGGGTCGTACTGCTTCAGTTTCATCCCCCGAGGATCCTCGACCTTCGGAGCCCCCTTCCGCCTGACGCGGTAGATCCCGCCCAGCACGTCGGGCTTGTGGAGCTGCGAGGTCGGGCAGCAGAGCTTGTACCAGCCGCCGGTATCAACGATGAGCAGGCTGCCATCGGCATCTTCCAGGACGTCGGTGGGGTGAAAGTCCAGGTCGGGGCTGGTGACGAAATCCTCATCCTTGGTGGTGAAGGTGGCCCCCTGGGGCGTCAGGACGTGCCGGCCGACCTTGTGCAGGTTGAAGTAGCAGGCGAACAAATTGTCCTGATACGACTTGCCGAAGGTGTCGGACTCGTATCGGGTCAGGCCGCAGGGCGCGGCCGGCCCCATGTGCAGGAGCACCGGCATGACCTCGGGGCCCGTCCATTTGTGGCTGGGCTCGAAGATGGGCTCGTGGACCTTCCCGTAGATGCCGCCGTAGATCGCGTGGATGAGCCCATCGCGTTGCCCGCCGCCGGGATGGACGAAGAATGTGGTCGTGAAGATGCGATCGCCGCCGGGCGTGAAGGCGACGTCGACCGGGTTGTCCATGCCGCCGGTCATGACCGGCTCGATCCCCGTCCCATCGGGCCGGCAGCGGAAGATATGGGAGGCGCGGGTCTCGAACGGCGGCTTGCCGGGCCGTTCGTAGGTCTGCTTGGCAAAAGCACCCTTGCACCAGTAGATCCAACCGTCGGGGCCGAGATAGGGCCCGTGGAGGTCGTTGGCGCATCCGGTGAGCGTCTTGCCCTGGAACCACTCCACCCTGCGGTCGGCCACACCGTCGCCGTCGGTATCGGTCAGCTTCCAAATGCTCGGCGGCGCCGCGACATAGAGCGAGCCGTCGTACCAGAGGGTGCCCTCGGGGAACATCATCCGGTCGGCAAAGATGGTCGACTTATCAAATTTCCCGTCACCATCGGCATCCTCGAGTCGTATGATTCGATGGGGCCTGTCGGCGAGCTGCTTCTGGACCCTGTCATTGGAGCCGGAGGAATCGGCCACATACAACCGCCCCGAATCGTCGAAAGCCGCCGTGATCGGCCGGTCGACTAGAGGTGCGCCCGCGACCCGCTCGATCGTGAAACCATCCGGGATGCGAAACGTCCGCCCATCCACCTGGACCTCGGCCGCACCGGCCTGGCCGGCGACTCCCGCGACCGTCGTCAGACCCGAGAGCGCCCAAAGCAAGACCGAAGCTCGAACCCGATTGCCGGCTCGATGAGCCCCGAGATTGTTCTCCACCATGATGCGGCCTCTCTGCTGCTGACCCTTGAGTGAGATCGCGCGACCCGTTATCGCCTCGAATCGGTGGGCGACCCCAGCTTACCTCAACCTCTCGATTCCCGCTGTTGATTTTTCGGAACGGACGTCGGAAATCGGGGGTCAATGCTGATCTAGATATTGAACGAACTTGGAGAAGACAAAATCCGAAGAATCATCTAGTGTTCCCTCGGAGCCTCTCGAGTTCGTCCATCGCAACATCGGACGAGCGGAGAGGGATCGTCGCAGGAAATCCGAGCAAGATTAGTGGATTGGAATCGAAACTGCCTGTGGAGGAATCCTGTTCTCGTGAAACTCCCTCGTTCGTCCGCACGTCCGAGCGCTGGCGTGTCCCGTGGTCGTATGGTGCCGGCGTCCTTCCATGTACGAAGTAACCCGGCACGATTCGATCGTGGACCGGAGCGCAGGTTTGATGACTGTGACGCGTCTTATTTGAGGTGGTCGTGGAGCGGTCGGCGGTAATCGGCGTGCCCGTCGGTAGACGCCACCGGCGCCGACTTCACGACAAAACGGTGAGGAGGCGATCCGTCATGCGGCAGGTTGGGGACATGCTGGTTTGGTTGGCGGTAATCCTGGTGGTCGCCGCGGTGGTCTATTATACGCCCCGGGTCGCGAGCTACGTGACGCGGGATGTGCACGAACCCGGGAGAGTGGCGTTCCGACCGGCGTCGCATCAGGTGTACGCCCCGGCCGATGAGACTCCTTGAAAGTGGCGTGTCATCTTGCCCCACGGGCCTTGAAACGTGTTTTCGGAGAGTTCGCTGCGATCACTACCGAAGCTCCCTAGAGCACGAGCCGTGACCACGCACGTGAGTGCGTGGTTCGTACGGGACGAACGTCTTCCAAGCCCGATCCGATGGGCCAGCCGGATCGCACTCAGGTGCGAGGTTGGAGGGCCCGAGGGCCCCGTCCGAACCACGGTCTCACGACCGTGGTCACGGGGGGTTGTCCGGACTTTCCTCGAGGAAGGTCAGTCCGCCCGTCTCGGCGCGATCAACCCTTGAGGAACGTCAGGGCATCGCTCGTGCGCTTGAGGATGTCATCGACCTGTTCGGTCGACTCGAAGCCGATGATGAAGGCGTTGACGGTACCGAGGCCAAGGACGAAGCGGAGCGAGGCGTCCTTCCGCTCGGGGGTCTTGATCCGCCCTTCGCCGAGGATCTTCATCCCGACGATCCCCTTGCCGGCGTTGTGCATCTCCTCCAGCACGGAGGCGACCTCGTCGGGCTTCTTGTCGTCCATGATCAGCCCCTCGGGGTTGATCCGCGCCAGGTCGACCTCGACGAACGATTCCTTGGCCGAGGTGCGCAAGGGGTCCATGCCGTGGCAGCTCGTGCCATGGGCGCGGATGATCTTCTCCTCCTTGGCCTTCATGAGGTATTCCATCGACCCCGTGTGATCGTGCTGCCATCCGTTCTTGGTCATGCAGTGCAGCAGGACGATGTCGATGTAGTTGACGCCCAGCTCGAGGCGGTAGCGTTCCAGGTGGCTCCGGGCGTCCTTCAAGTTGGTCGCGTGGGTCTTGGTCTGGATGACGTACTGGTCGCGAGGCACGCCCTTGAGGGCCTCGCGGAGATAGACGTGCGAGCCGTACTGGTCGGCGACGTCGAAGAAGCAGACGCCGTGGTCCAGCGCGTGGCGGACGACCCGGCCGAACTCCTTGACCCCCAGGCGGGTCTGGTTGCTGGCCTGGCCGGAGCCGATGCTGCCGGTGCCCATGCCGACCAGCGAGACCTGGATGCCGGTCTTGCCCAGCACGACCTTGTCGGCCGGGCTCTTGGGTAACGCGGATCGGTCGCGCAAGGCTGCGGCCGAGGCATTCGTCGTGCTCGCGGCCACCGCCAGCGAGGCGGTCGCGGTCGCCTGCGCCATGAAGTCGCGGCGATTCAGAGGAGGTGTCATCGCGTTCGGTCTCCCCGGTGCCAAGATCCCTGGTTCGTGTCCCCGTCGAGGGCGTCGCGCGGCCATGCCGGGCGTCCCATCGTGCGATTCTAACCGTCCGGCTCGCGTGCTACCATAGGCCAGCCAGGGAGTGGGTGTCCGAACTCGAAGGCGTTTCAGCGGTCTTCGCGATTTCCCTTCTTATCTTCCGCCGGGTCGGGCGCGGCTCTTTCGACGGGGTCGGCCGCCGGGTCGTCCAGTCCTTGGAGGTCTGCGTCCTCGGCGGCGACCTCGTTCTCCATCGTCTCTTTCAATCGCTTGAAGAGGTGACGCAGCGAACGCCATTGGGAATCGTCGAAGATCGGGCGGAGCTTGGCTTCCGGCACCTTGATCGCCTGGAGGATCAGGATGGGGATCTCGTCGTTTGCGGATCGATTCTTCCTGGGGAGGTGGGTTTCCGCGAGGACCAGGATGGTGAGCCGTTGTCGTTGCTCGTCGCGGAGCCCGACGCAGGCATCGAAAAGATCCACCATGATGTCAACCTTGGCCTGATGGCGGAGCCGCCGCGATTCGTCGCGTCCGGCCTCCAGCCGGGCGCCCTGTTCCTCGCTCAACACCTGTTTGCGGGCCTTCGCGAAGAGCGAGGCGCTCGTCGAATATGCCTCCTCGGAGTGACATCCGCAACTGGTTGAGGGTACCCACGACCTGGTTTGCCTCTCCTTGCTGATGCCGGACAAGGATCAGCCTCCGCTTGATCTCATCCGCGCGATCGAAGTACCGCTTGATGTCGCCCCGGCCGGCGAGAAGGAGCTTCTTCCGCTGGACTTCGGTGATGCCGCAAGTGCGTTCGAGGTGCTCGATTTGCAAGGCGAGCAAGGATTCGAGCCGGGCGCGGGAGGCGGCGGCACCGGCGTTCGACGCGAAGGCGCACAGGTTATCGATCTGTTCCAGGGTGAGCGCGGGGTCATCCGCCGCCAGAGGTAACTCCGCCGGATCGCGTACCTGGGCGGATGCCATCACGCCGGACAGGACCGATCCGAGGAAGAGCACCATCGGGATGAAACGCGATGCCAGTCGTCGAGACGCGAACATGGAGATCCCTCCGGGACGAGAGCGGCCCTGCGATTCCCTCAGCGACGCGGTCGGGGTTCCCCTGTTTTGCCCGGCTCGATCTCATCATTCGCAGGGAGATACTGCATGAAATGGTCCGCGATCTCTTCCCAATCGAGGAGGGAGGTCTCGCGTTTCGGGAGTCCCTTCCAGACGGTCTTCTGGACTGCGGTCAGGAACGGGACGATCACGGGATCGGGGATCTGGGGGAAGGCCAGGTTGTCGTCGATCGCTTCCTGACAGTTCCAGGTGTCGATCCAGTGCGCGACCAACGAGTCGCCGATCTTGTTGCGCTGGTCCGGGGTCAAATAGAGCACCTGGTCGAGTTGAGCCAGGAGGCTCCGCACGGCGGTCTGCTTGCGATGCGCCGCCCGCTTCCGGATCTCGTCCTGGTAGCGGGCCCACTGTTCGGGTGAAAGATGCGACTTCAAGACCACCGGCAGGCCGGCCTGGAAAGCCTCCCACGCATCGGAATCCTTGGACGGTTCACCCTGGCGTTTGTTCTCGCGTGCCTGCGCTTTCCGAAAGCTCTCGGTCACCGTTTTCTCCAGGGAACGCCAGGCTTCCTGCTCAATCCTCCGACGTTGTTCCACCGTCGGTGTGCAGGCGACCCGAACGAACTGGAGCTCGATCAAGAAGAGAGGACGACAGCCGATGAGTTCCTGCTGGACTTGGGCCCCCAAATCCTGGACTCCGGCGGCCGGTAAGACGAGAGGCTGCATCTCGACGGGCTTTTTCTCCCTTGTCTTCCCGGCGGCGTCGCCCTGCGTCGCGCCGTCGGGCCGCGGTGTTTCGGGCTTCGGCGTCTGCGCCAGGGCGATCGCCGAGATCACGATCCCGCCCGCGACGCCACCGCCAATCCAGCCGATCATCGTTCGTCTCATCACGCCTTCAACTCCAATCTACGGCTCAGTTCCCGGCCACCGCGAATTCCTTGCGGAGGATCCGCCACTGGAGGTCGTCGAAGATCGGCCGGATCCTGGCCTCGGGGATCCTTGCCGCCTGCGACATCACGACCTGGTAATCGTCAACGCCGAACTGCTCGGGCGGGCGGGTCTCCTCGAGCAGGAGCGTCTCGAAGCGTCGGCGCTGGTCGTCGGTCAAACCGAGGCTCCGGGCGAGCATGACGACCGTCCATCGGACGGCGGCGCGGTGCCGGAAGACTTTCCGATCTTCGAGGTCCTTTCGGAAAAAACCCGAGCTGATCTTCAGTGAAGGTGTGGCTGAGTGCCTGTTTGAAGAAGAACCCTTCGCCGGCCAGGATGACCTCGCGCTCTTTCCGCAAGGGTAGGGCCTCGACACTGGCCATATTCATCGCGTGCAAGCGCACGTTGCCATGGACTTCGGGGATCCTCCGACTGGCATCTTCGACCCGATCGAAGAAATGCTTGATGTCGCCCCGGCCGGCCGCCAGGAGTTTCTTCTTCTGCGCCTCGGTCAGGGTGCAGATCCGATCAATCTGGTCAACACGCCTCGCCACGCTGACCTCCAGCTCGCGATGGGCCCCGGCATCCCAACCGCCATTTCCGAACACCGATTGGAGGAATTGCTGCTTGATCCGGGCCAAGGAGGTCCGATCCATGAGCTGCTGGCGTTCTTCCAGGACCAGCCGCTGCTTCTCCGCCTCGTCCACATCGTCGTCCTGGCCCTGGGGGACCTGGGCGGCGGCAACGATCGGGAACGCCGCGACGACCAGAAGCAGCCGGGCGGAATGACCGATAGGGATCATGGCCATCTGCTCCTTCGAGCGATCGAACCGGGAACCGCCACCCGCGGGGCGGATCCTGGTTCGGCCGGATTCGCGGCACGCTATTCCACGGTTCGCACTCGCGCCTGCCTCGCCCCGGGGACGATCCTGACCCGTAGCGCACCGCGAGCGTCGGGATTCGGTCGCGCGCCCAGGGCCTCCTCCAGATCGGGCTCGCCGCCGTGATCGAGGGCGACACCCCAGAGCGGCCCCTCGAACTTGTACATCCGGCCCCAGATCGCGCGCTGGGTCTCGCTCAGGTAAGGTATCACCAGATCATCCGGGATCCGGGGGACGCACGGCCTTCCGGCGAGGGTCAGCTCCAGCGCCGCATACCAGAGGCTGTCCCAGTTTGACGATAAGGACTTCATGAGCTGATCGCGCTGGCGGTCGGTCAACTGGAGCTCGCGATCGAGGGTGGCCACCAGGAACTCGACCCCCGCTTCCTTGCGGCTCGCCTCGCGACGCGCGACCTCCTGCTGGAACGCGGCCCATCGCTCGGCGGGGACGTGGCGCTTCGCCGCGGAGAAGACCAGCTCCCGGATGATCGTCTCGTAATCGAGGTCGGTCGAGCGGACTTGCAAGGGTCCCGGGATCGGCCTGAGCTGGGCCTCGGAGAACCTGTCGACGGCCTTCTCGAACGCGGCGTCGGCTTCCGGCCTGATGGCGCGAATCTGCTCCGTCGAACAGGTCGCAGGCGATCCGGAGCCGGAAGAGCTCGAATCGATAGAGCGGCCGGAGCTGATTCGCCAGGAGGACGTGCTGGCGTTGTTTCACGGCCTTGAGTTGAGACTCCCAATCGGCCGCCCTCCTGGCCGCCGCCTTCTCCTTGGCCTCCCGGTACCGTTTCATCGCCTCGGTACGCGCGGCGGCCGGGTCCTGCGCCCGTGCCACGACCGCGGCGGAGACCAGCAACCCGCCCGCGACCACCAGGCTTGCCAGTTTGAGATTCATCCTGCGTTTCCCTCGTCGCGGATGCTTCGTCTCGTAGTGTGGATGAAAACCACCGGTCTCAAGCCTCATCGCAAGTGGGTTTCACCCACCCTACACGGACTTCATCGCTCATAGATCGGCAAGAATCGGTAATTGAGGGCGAGCGCGAGCAGCGACAAGGAGGTCCCGACGTCGTTGCCGAACTGGCCCTGGAAGCTGCCGTCGGGGCGCTGGATCTGCTTGAGCTGGCGGATCAGGAGCTTGTTCCATTTCTCCCAGGCCAGGATGTCCCCCTGGAAGAGGGCCTGGGACTCGTAGTATCGGCCGTATTCGGGATAGCTCATCGCCGTCTGTTCGAGCCGCTGCTTGAGGTATTCGAGCGTGTACTTGAATTGCTTGAGGTCCTTCCTCCGTGCGTAGGCGTAGACCGTGGTGGCGATCGAGCTGCGCGCGAGCGATTCGCCGAAGCCGCCCAGGCCGCCGGAATAGCCGACCTCGCCGCCGGTCGAGGTCATGGAGACGTAGTAGGAGATCGCCTTGTCAATGCTCTCGTCGGTGACCTCGATCCCGGCGTTGCGGGCGGCCAGCAGCCCGACGAAGATGGCGCCGCTGACGGAGGTATCGGCGTCCTGGGCGTCGGGCGAGTAGCGCCAGGCGCCGTTGGGGTTCTTCTTCTGCGAAGTCACCGCGGCACGGACGGCCAGCTCGAGCGCCTGGCCGATCGATCGCGGGCCCTTGCCCTCGGGCCAGAGGTTGCGCTCGTCAACGGCGCCGTAGGCCTCGGCCAGCGCGAGCATGGCAAACCCGTGGTGATACATGGCATTGCCCATGATGCCCGTGTCGGCGTCCTGGGCCGTGATGATGCTGCGGAGCGCCTTGCGGACGTTGTTGCTATAAGGGCCGAAGTTGGGATCCTCGCCCGAGGCGAGGAAGACCATCAGGCACATACCGGTGATGCCGGGGCCCTGCTGTCCCCCTTGCCAGTCGCCCTTCTCCGTCTGGGTCTTGGCGAGGTACTGGAGGCCGCGGTCGTACATCTCCCGTACGTCGCGGGGGACGACCTCCCCGAACCGGGCGGTCGGGAGCTGGGCGGATGCCGTCGCGGCCCAGCCCAGCGTCGCGGCGATGATCGCCAGGCAGCCGGCGACCGCCGCGCGATGGAGGGCCGACCGCCCTCCCTGCTGCTGGACTCGGACGTTCGGATTCGTCGTCATCGCCATGTTATTCTCCTCGTTTCACCTTGGGCGCGGGGGCAATCGGTATGGCCGGGACGACCATGGGCACGGCCATCTTCCGCACCCCTGCCCTGCCCTTCGGCGCGGGATCCTCGTCGGGGACGAAACCGTTCTGCTTGAGCCATGCACCCAGCCCCTTCGCCTGATCGAGCTGCCGCCTCAGGCTGCGGTACTGGACATCGTCGAAGATCGGCTTGACCTTCGCCTCGGGCAGCATGGCTAGCAAGTAAAGGACGGCGTAGTAATCGTTCTGGCCGAGCTTCCGGGGCGGCCGCGTCTGATCGATCAGGAGCTTGACGAGCCGCTGCCGCTGATCCTCGGTGAACCCGACGCTGTTGTTCAGGAGCTCCATCGCCAGGTCGAACTCGAGCCTGGTAGCGGTAGAGCAACCGATCGCGGACGACCTTCTCGTGGTTGGCCACCTGCTCCTGGCTCAAGGTAGAGCGGATCGCCTTGGCGTAGATCGACTCCTCGCCGAAGACGCCGGCCTGGAAGGCGGCCTGGAGCGCCTGGATCTCCTGCCACATCAGGCCGAACAGGTTCTGGTCATTCTTGACCTTGTCGAATCGCTTGCGGAGTTCCTCGACGCGATCGAAGAACCGCTTGATATCCCCCCGCCCGGCCAGCATGAGCTTCTTCTTCTGGACGGGCGTCAGGCCGCACGTCCGCTCGAGGTCCTCCACGTTCAGCGTGAGGACGGAATCGAGCTTGCTACGGGCCACGTTGGCGTTGGCCGTACCGATGTTGCCGAAGACCCATTGATCGAACTGCTGGTTGTTGATGAAGAAGACATTATTCACGGCCGGGAGCTGGGCCGGCTCCTCGTCATCGAGGTCCTGGGCCCGGGCGTCCGGCCCGATCCCGAGGATCGCCAGGAAGGTCGCGGCGATGAGCGGGTGGATCAAGCGGCTCATGACAATTCCTCGCGGTGGACAACCGGCTGACTCGACGGACCCATACGGACGCCTACCTCTTCTCCTGGACCTTCTCGATGACTCTCATCTGTGCCTTCATCTTTTCGAGCGCCGGGGGCGCCGGCCTCGGCTCGTTCGCGTCCTGCTTCGACGCGGCCAGCCGCGCGTCGCGGAGCTCCTCGTCCTCGAGCGGGTCGTTATCCATGACCCCACCCACCATGCCGAAGCCGCCGAAGAAGCCCTGGAACCGCTGGGATCCCTTCCAGATCTTCCGCTGCGAGTCGTTCAGGAACGGCGAGACGTATTGATCGGCGATCGGGGGGAAATAGTTGTTGTCGTAGAGGAACATCTCCAGCGACTGCCCCCAGGAGTCGTCCCAGTGCGCCGACAGAGATTCGCTGAGCTTGTCGCGCTGGTCGGGGCTCAGGATGAGGTCGTGGTCGAGCCGGGCGATGAGGTTGCGGAGGGCGAGCCGTTTCCGTCCGGCGGCCCGCTTCGTGAGCTCGTCCTGGTAGCGCACGACCTGGTCGGCGGAGAGGTGGGGCTTGATGGCCTGGAGCATGCCCTCCTCGATCAGCTTCCGCGGATCGTTCGCCGACCTCTGCTTCACGGTCATCGGGCGTTGCATCGCCTCGAGGTAAGTCCGGGTCGCGTCGCGGAATGCCTGCTCGGCGGTATGGGCGATCGCCTTGCGTTGGTCGGGGGTCGGGTTGCAGGCCGCCCGGACGACGTGGAATTCCGCGCGGAGGATCGGGCGGAGCTGCATCATCATCTGCTGGAGCTGGCCGACCTGGTTGATCCGAACGGGCGCCATCACCCGCGCCGCCTTGACCGCCTGCTGCGCCTTCGCCGCCGCCTTCTTCGCGGCCGCGGCGGCCGCGGGCTTGGGTCGAGGCGCCTCCTTGTAGATCTTCACCGGGGGCGTCTTGGCGTCGTCCGACTTCGAGTCGGGCCCGTCGGTTGACCGGGCGGCCTTCCTGGTCGCGGCCTCCTGGATCTGGGCCATGGCCAGCACGGAGGTCAGGGTCGCTCCCGCGACCATCGTGGATAACAGGATCGAGAAGGGCCTCTTCATGCTGCCTGCTTGTCCATATTGAGTCGTCGGTAATGCCCCGACCGTTCGCTCGGCCCCGCGAGAGGATCGGCTATCCGCTCGTCTCGACCGGCTTTGGTGCGCGTCGCGATGCGTTCCCGTCCTGCCGATCGTCGTCATCCGGAAGGTAGCCGAAGTCCTTCAGGACAGGCTCTTGTCGCTTCGCATCGTCGAATTCCCGGCGGAGTCGGGTCCACTCCGCCTCGGCGAAGAACGGCCTGAGCTTCCGTTTGGGAATCCGGGCGGCCTGGTACATGATACCGTAATAGTCGGATGGACCGAAACGCCGGGGTGGCCGAGTTTCCTCGAGGAGCACGCAGAGGAGCCCGAGGCGCTGGCCGTCGTCCAGCGACAGGGTCTTCTGCAAGGTCTGCGCCACCCACTGGACCCGAGACTGGTGGAGGGTGAGGCGATCGTCGCCGCGCCGGCCTTGAAGGCGTCGGGCCTGCTCCCGGTCCAGGACCGTGCCGAGCACCTTGCCGAACATCGACCGCTCGCCGAACAGGGACGCTCGGTATTCGTGGCCCATATTCCCCAGTTCGAGCCTGGCTTGCAGCAATTCATCGGCCTGGCGTTCCTCGCCGAGGCGGAACAGGTTGCGCTTCTCCGCGATCCGGTCGAAGAAGCGTTTGATGTCGCCGCGACCGGCCAGATCCAGCTTCTTGCGCCGGTCGACGCCAAGTCCGCAGGTGTGATCGATGTCGTTGATCCGCGATTTCAATCGCGATTCGGTGATCCTGCGGGCCGAATCGGCATCGCCATCGCTCGCGAAGACCAGGACGTTGATCAGGTGATCGGAAGCCACCCATCCGGCCCCCACATGCACCCGGGGCGGGGCGGGGGCGGGCCTTTCGTCCTCGTCCTGGGCGAGGGCGAGGCGATCGGTGCCGAGACTCCCCGATATCATCGCGGCCAGCCAGAGGGGTGTGAGACTTCGCCGCATGAGCCGGACCTTCCAACAAGAGGGGACGGATCTCGCAGTCGAGCGGCCCGGCCCCGAGCGAATGCCGCCGCGACTCAATTCCGACCGGTTTGCCCCGCACCGATGACCAGCCCACCGCGGGATCGATCCTGGAATGCCTTCGGTTTCGGCCCGGCGTCCGACTCCGAGGGTCGCGAGGGGCCCGGCGCCGTCGCGGGGAGATAGCCTTCGTCGAGGAGGATCGCTTTCATCCGATTGGCCTGTTCGAAGCGGACCAGGAGCTTGGTCAACTGGGCGTCGTCGAGGATCGGCTTGATCCGGTCCCGGGGCAGGCGAGATGCCTGGTACATCATGGCGTCGTAGTCGAAGCTGCCGTACTGCCTGAGCGGGGCGGTCTCCTCGACGATCAGCGTCACGAATCGCCGATGCTGATCGGGCTTGAGCCCGAGTGCGACGTCGAGGAGCGACACCATCCATTCCACGCGCGAGCGATAGAAGTTCTTGGCGCGCGCGGCGATCTGCTCGGGCGTCAGGGTCTTCTTCAGGGTCTTGCCGAGCATCGATTCGTCGCCGAAGAGATAGATGTGCGGCGCCTGCTGGAAGGACTGCATTTCCTGGAGGATCGGGCCCATCTGATCGAATTTGCCCCCGGTGCGGCGGAATCGCTCTTTGGCCTCCTGGACGCGATCGAACAGTCGCTTCATGTCGCCCCGGCCGGCGATCTCCAGCTTCTTCTTCTGGATCGGCGTCAGCCAGTACCGCCGATCGTTGCGTTCGATCTCCTTGGCCAACCAGGATTCGTACAGCATGCGAGCCGTCTCGAGGGGCTTGCCGAGGATCCATAGTTCGAACTGGTCGTCGGTCATCTGGAACTGGAATTCCTGCTGGACCTCGACCCGTGGTTCGGCCTCGTCCTGTGCCCGCGCCGCGCCCGCCATGCCGAGTTTGGCGATCAGAACCGCGGCCAGCCAGAGGAAGACCGGTCTTCGCATGATGATCACCTCCGACGCGGATCTGATTGTGGACCGGAACGGTTGCACGCATTGCGAATTCCGGATTACGAATTCCCGAGGCCGAGGCTGGTCGCCCCGATCGGGAATCCGGAATCCGGAATGCTCGCAACGCGGAATGTCTGCGAGGGCGCGTTGGGCCTTACTGGCCGCCCGCGCCCTTCTCGAGCCGGTTGAAATACTCATCCAGGCCGGCGCGGAACTCCTCGGGCAGGGCCGGGCCCGACTCGCCGGCGGACTGGGAGATACCGCGATCCTCGCGGACTTCCTTCTCGTTGGCGCCGCCGCCCACGAGGGCGAGTGCCGAGTCGTGGGTCGTGCCGGTGCCGCCGCCGCCGGGGCTTGAGCCGCCGCCGCCGCCGGACTTGGGGTTGATCCGCTTGGACTGGAGGAGCAATTCGATGGCCTCGGTCTCGGCGCCGATGGCCGGGGTGCCCGTATCCGGCTTGGCCAGGATCGTCGAGGCCTCGTCCATGACCACCGAGACCTGGCTCAGGAGCGCGATCTCCTTGCCGAACACCGACTCGCCGTCGGGCAGCTCGCGGATCTTCTGGGTGACTTTCTCGGTGCGGTCCTCGAGGCCTTTCTGAGTCTCGGAGAGCTTGCCGGCCTGCTTCTTGTGCTCCTCGAACTTGATGGCGGGGCGGGCCTGCTCGGCGACGCGGGTTTCTTCGCGAAGATTGACTTCGGCTTCGAGGATCTGGAGGACTTCCAGCACGATCGAGGGGGGCAGGCTCGCGGGCGTCTTGCCGCCGGGGCATTGCCCGCTGCAAGCCGGGTCGACCAGATCTTCGGCCCATCGGTCGAGCGTGTCCGACCAGAACTCGCACTGAGCGATCGAGACGCCGTTCTCCTTCTTGATGTCGTCGCCGAGCTGGCGGAGGCCGCCGATGACGTCCTCCTTCCTCATCTCGTCGAGCACCGTCTTGAACCGGAGGAACTGGCGGCGCTCGAAGTAGGACTGCATGTCATCCATGATCAGCGAGACGTCGTGGCTGCCCTTGGCCTCCTGATCGGCCATCTCGTTGAGGACCTTCGAGACCGGGGAGGCGAGCTGATGGGTGGCGGCGCCGAAGGTATCGCCGATCTGGTCGGAGATCCGGCCGCCCACCTTGTACTGGAGCCTCGAGGCGGCCTTCAGCCGCTTGACCAGCGTGCTACCTTCCAGGTTGGCCAGGACGCGATTCAGCTCGTCGGCGACCTTCTCGAACTCGGCGAGGAGGTCCCGCTGCTTGTTCACGGCGTCGTCGAGCTTCTCCTCGGCGGGGGTCGGGGGCGGCGGGCCCTTCGGGTCCTCCGGCTTGCCCATCAGGGTCGTCACGGCGAGGCGCCGGGCGCCGATCCGCCCTTGCTGGGCGTGGGCTTGCCTTCGAGCGGCTTGTCGGGGGGCGAGTTCTGGGACGATTCCATGTCGACGACGCGGGGGACGACCGGCTGGTCTTTCTTCGCGCCGGGGGCCGCTTCCTTGGGCGGGCCGCTCCCCGCGGCCCGGACCTGGCCGGCCATCACCGTCTTGCCGCTCGGCGGCGGGTTCGCCGCGACCTTCGTCGGCGCCTGGGCGGCCTGCTTGAGCAGGTCGGAGACCGTCGGCATCCGATTGCCGGAGATGTCCTTGAGGATCTGGAGCATCTCGGCCCACTTCTCGAGATGGCCGACGCCGAATTCGGGGTTGCGCATCGCCTGGCGGACCAGGTCCTCGCCGGAGACCACGAGCCCCGAGAGTCGTCGGCCGTTCTGACGTTCGGCCGAGGCCTGGTTCTCGATCCGATGGCGGTTCTCCGGCTTGTCCAGGTCGGAGGCGGCCAGGGCGCGCAATTGCTTGTTCGTCTCGTAGAGCTGGAGCTCCTTGTCGCGGACGTCGATGGCCTGGCGATGCCATCGGCTCAACTGCTCGGTCAGCCAGATGGCGTGCTGCTCGGGAGTTAGCACGTAGAACGTGTAGGGGGCGGTATAAACCCGGGGGCGGCCGGGGAGATAATCCTCGACGAACATCCGGAGCTCGATCGGCTGGGGCTCGATGCCCAGCGACTTGGCCGAGAAGGTGCCGGGGACTTCGAGCGACTCCTTATCGTGACCGCCGCCGGCCAGGATCCGCTCGCCCTTGGCCGGCGCCGAGACGACCGGATTGTCCACGCCCTGCCACTCGATCCCCACGCGCTTCACGCCGAAATCGTCCTGGGCGCGGATCTTGTAGCTGAGCATCTCGGAGTCGAGCACGACCTTCTGGCGGGGCAGGTCCTCGCAGGTGAGGCTGGGCGCCTCGTCTACCCGGCCGTTGATCGACAGAGTGAAGGGCTCCTTGCCCTCGAGGCCGTAGGTGTCCTGCCAGCGGAACTCCATCTTGCGGAGTCCCTTGATCGAGGTCGCCGGGCTGGTGACGGTCGCGCCGGCGGGCTTCTGGGCCTGGCCGTTAACCTGGGCGGTGCTCAGGGCACGGGTGGCGGTGGCGGCGAAGGTCGCCTGGCTTCCCTCGACCAGCGAGATCGCACCGCCGCGTACGTCCTTCTGGCCCGTACCGGGGCGTCCCAGGTATTCCGGCAACGTCACGCTGGCGACGAGCGAGCTCAGCTCGGGCCGGATGGTCGGCTCGATGTAGAGCTTGTGCGATGCGTCGCCGATCCGGACGGTGAGCCAGCCGGGATCGATCTGCGAAGGGAGCTCGAACGCGTATCGACCGTCGCGGAGCTGGGCGGCGACGGGCGTTTGGGTCTCGAGCTGGGCCTCGCCGCGAGCCGGGCGCCAGGCCGAATCTTCGGCGAGCCTCGCCGTGACGGTGAACGGCTCGCCATGCGGGACGACCATGCGGCTTCGCATGGTCTCCAGGGCGGCGAACGTATATCGGGGCGTGCTACCCCAGGGCGCCAGCAGCCGCGCCCAGGCGCTGCGGGCCGCCGACGGATAGGCCACGGCCAGGGCCAGCGTCAGGGCGAGCGGCAGGGCCATCACGACCGCCCAGATCCGGTGGCGAGGGGTGGGTACGGCGTCGGAGAAATCCCGGCGCTGGGCGTCCTTGGCGACCTCGCGGACTGCCGCCTCACATAAGGCCGGGGAGCGCGACTGCTCGAAGTCGTTGCGGACCAGCTCGATGATGCCGAGCAACTGGTCGCCGATCAGCGGGTGTTTCCGGCTCAGGAGGTGGGCGAGCTGATCCAGGTGGCGGTTGCGCCAGACCCATCGGTGGATGGCCATCGGGACCCTCGCGCAACCGATCACGGCCGCGGCCAGCAGGGTGGCGCGGAGCCAGACCGGCGTATCCCACGCGCGATCCAGGAGGAACATCAGCAGGTATGCGGCCAGGATCGCGAAGGCCGCCGCGCAGGCCGCCTCCACCATCTTGATGGTCCACACCCGGCGGCGGAACTCGTGCAACTGCCTCTGTAGGCCCTCGGGCAGTTGCAGTCGATCGTGCGTATACGCGAGGCTCATACCCACCTCACAATCCACGGGGTCCCTGGAGCAGGCCGACTCGTCTCACGAACGAGTCTCTCGGATTCGCATGGGCGCTTTCGACACGCGTCTGTTCTCGGTTGAAGGCGATCTCTCAAGATACCGGTGCGAGGTTGGTGTTCGCAACGTATGTGGGACGATATCCGGGGAGGCGCGGAGCCCCAGGATAGGACCTGTCGTAGGCGAAAACTGGAACGGCGCATCTGGGTTGGCTCGTATTCCCGCCCGACGCAAGTCACGAAAGGACGAAGGCCGGACGCCTGGGCCTGGTGGGATACTCGAACAGGGCTGGAGCCGGATGCGATGACAGCCCCATCCGCGAACCCGATCCACTGGCCGCGGTATTGCTTGAGTAATCGATCGCGCTCGAGCCAATAGCTCGCCTCGTTCCGGCGCCAGTCCGGGTGGACCTGCTGCGCGATCTCGGGGGGCAGTCCGTCAGCCAGGCTCTTCATGACTCACCTCGGTTCCGACTGCCCACGTCCAGGAATCCCAATGACGCCTGTCCGAACTCCGCTACCATACAAGACCGCCCATCTTCCGGCCTACCCAAAAACTCCCCTTACGCGCGATGAAGTGCGCTCGAAGCCGTTGACGACCATCACCTGGACACCAAGGGCTGGCGATGGGGTTTGGTGGGAGAGATGTCTCTCACCTGCGGGTAAAGATCCAGGAGGAGTCGGACACGCTCGAAGAATTCGTCCGAGGAGGACCATGGAATTTGAAAAGGTGGGGGTTCATCCTCGAGGAGTTGGTTGAGCCACTGGGGATTGTTGCGTTGTTCCCAATAGCCAAAGGCGATCATGGAGCCATTGGAGATCCCATGCTCGTTCACCCACCGGTGGGCGGGGCCGTGGTCAACGTGATGGCAATCTTCCCGATAGTAGTGGAAGGTGAAGTCTCTCTCTGCCTGAGTCGGAGCGGTCTTATTTTCTATCATGGGTTAATCCCCTGGATAGGTGGATCGGGAAGATTGACGTTGGGCCAGTAACCCCGCCGATAAGGTTGTGCTCTCCCAGACTCCTTGGGAGTGGGATCCAGGAGAAGAGCCTCCAGAGACGGATAGCCGGTTCGTTTTGCCCAAGCCTCCGCGCGGTGATAGTCTCGATGGACTGGCTGTTCCGGTTGAAAGCCTGGAGGGGGAGCCAACGCACTGAAACCCCGGATCAGCACCGCTTTCTTGCAGAGAGGACAATCGATCGCCAGTTTCTGCTTGCCAATTGCCTCTTGCTGAGGTATCGAACACCATTCCACGAACCACTCCCCAATCATCGCATGGCGGTGAGGACATGGTTCGTCCCAAATCATGGCCACCCGAGTTCATACGAGAGTCAAGCGGCTCGGGCAGTCTTTCGAGCACCTCGAATTCCGCAGCCCATACCCGAAACGAGCCGACGACGCCTGTCCGACCCAATCTACTATACAAGACCGATGACCTTCCGGCCTACCCAGAAAACGCCCAGGAGCGTGATGAGCGCGGCCCCGAGGATGGGGCTCGACCAGAGCGGGATGCGTCGCACCGAGGGCGGCGGGTCGGGCAATTCGGCGAGCGACTGCACGACCTGGTCGAGCTTGCCGGCCTCGATGACCTTGCCACCGCTGACGCGGGCCAGTTCCTCGAGCACCTCGGGACGGGCGGGTTTGCCGGGCCGTTCGGCCGCGACGCCCTGCACGAAGAACGTTGTCTCCAGCTTGGCGCCGGTCTCCTTGCAGAAGAGCGTAACCTTGTGGCTGCCGGCTTCTTCGGCGGTGAAGCGACCGGTGAACTCGCCCCATTCGTCGCCGGTCGTCGTGAGATGGACCAGCTCGGCCTTGCCCGACGGGGCCTCGATCCGCGCCGTGACATCTCCCTTGTGGAGCGGCTCGCCGCCCCTGTCCATGACGTTGGCGTGCAGGGCCAGGGTCTGATTCTTCTTCGGCTGGTCGGGCACGTAGTAGAATCGCATCGAGTCGCCCTTGGCCATGTTCCGCTGGTAGGCCATCCAGCGTACGACCTGGCCCCAGAACCGGTAGTGGTACTTGTCCTCGACGCCTTTCCTCCATCTCCAGGCGCCGTCGGTGCCCATGAAGAGCACCTTGCCGGCGCCGAAGGTCCGCGTGACCAGGAGCGGCAGACGGCCATAGTCATTGGTGGCGTCCTTGTGGACGGCGAGCACCTCGGTGCCCGCCTTGGCGCGCAAGGCTCGGCGCGTACCACTGGAATCCCGGCAGTCCTTCCCAGACCTGCGCGTTTTCGTCTTCCGTGTCGGCCAGCTTGGTGAGCAGGCTGCGGCGACCGGTCTCCGTCAATTCGAAGTGATTGGGCGTGCGCGAGCCCCAGCCGCCCGGCTGCGAGAGATCCATCACGACCGGGCAGAGGTCGCCGAGCTCGGTCTCGAGCAGCGAGAACTGACGCCCCTGGTAGCCCGGCATGAAAACCAGGCCGCTGGCCTGGTGCTCGACGATCCCCTTGATCAGCCGGCACTGTTCGGCCGTCAACTGGCCGTCCTCGACGCCGACGTCGCCGAGGAAGACGACGTCATATTTCGACAGCTCGTCTAGGCCGGCGGGGAACAGCTTGATATAGTCCTTGTTGCCGCCGCCAGCCTTGCTCAAGCCCGGATGGAACAGCAGGCAGGAGAGCTCGACGCCCGGGTCGCGCGACAGGGCGTTCCTCAGGTACCGGTATTCCCATCGCGGGTACGACTCGACGAGCAGGACCTTGAGCTTCTCCTCGCGGATGGCGATCGGCGCCGTGAGCGTATTGTTCTCGGCCGAGATCTCGTCGCCGTGCTTGGGGATGGTAAGGGTCAGGGTGTAGTCGCCCCTGGCCTTTGGCTTCCAGAGCAGCCAGTCGCTCGTCCGGCTCATCGGTGCGATCCGCACGTCCTTGGTGACCTGGTCGCCGTCGGACGTCTTGAGCGTGACCGTGGTGAGGTACTCCCTCGGCAGCGAGCTATCGATCGTGAACGGGATGCGGACCGACTTGCCGGCGATGCCGAACGTCGGCAAGTCGAGGCTGAGCAGATCGACGTCGGGCAAACGGGTGCGGCTGCCCAGCGGCACGGCGAGAATCGGCACGCCCTTCATGCGCAGCCGGGCCGCGGCCTGGACCGGCGGCTGGCCTTCGTTCCAGTCGCCATCGGAGGCCAGCACGATCCCGCGCAGGTTGGGGACGCGTTCCGTCGTCCGGGAGAGCGGCTCGTAGAGGTCGGTGCCCCGAGCGGTCGCGGACCCGGCGTTCTCGGTCGTATTGGCGGTCGGGGCGTCCGGGCCCGAACCCACGACGGGCGACGAGAACGACTGGATGACGATGTTCATCCGCCCCCGGAGCTTGTCCCACGCCGAAGGGTCCGCAAGGGGCGCCGCGGCCTCGCGTCGGGTCGTGGCCGAGGTCGTCGGCTGGTCGGTGCGGACCACGTCGCGCGTGTCCATGCTGGCCGAGGCGTCCCAGAGCACGGCGATCGACGGCTTCTCTTCCGGCCGGAACTCCTCGATCCATTCCGGCTGATTGAGCATCAGGGCGACGATCGCGACCATGCCGAGCCGGAGCAGCTCGAGCATCGCCATCGACGATCGGTAGCCGCTCCGCCGCCAGGCGATGAATCCGCAGATGGCCGTGAGCACGATCGCGGCCGCCGAGAGGCCGACGCTCCACGGCGTCCAGAGGAATGTGAGCGATCGGGAGACGCTCATTCGATAGGTCCTTGGGTCATTGAATCATTAAGTCCTTGGGTCATTGAATCATTAAGTCCTTGGGTCATTAAGTGGAAAGTGCGGCTTGACGAGGATTCGGCTTAATGACTCAAGAACTGAAGGACTTAAGGACGAGCGGACGAAGTACGTTTCGGCAGACAGAGGCCCGCCTCGGCCACCATCGCCACCAGCATGGCGGTGAGGAACATCCGCCAGATCTCCTGGATCAGAGAGGACATGCTGCCGGCGCGATCGTCCACGCGGGCGAAGTCGAGGCCGCGGAACAGGTCGTCTACGCGCCTGTCGGCGAGCAAAGGGGCCGATTCCTCGGCGGCCGATCGGTTCACGGCCAGCAGGCGGTCGCCCGAGGAATAGACTCCGCGATGGGAGGCGTATTCGGTCGAGATCGCCTCCTCGCCGCCGGCCACCCGCTGCCATCGGGTCGAGTCGTCGCGGGTCGGATCGCCGGCGACGAGCTGGCGCGTGGTCCCCAGGACGGCCGCCCCGCCGGCCATCGCCCGCTGGACCATCACGTAGAAGACCACGCCGTTGGCCGCCAGCGAGGAATCTCCGACGGCCGGGGTCGTGGCGCAGAAGTACGCCGCGCCACCGTCGGTCGCCGCCCGCGCCAGCAGCGGGGCGCCGCCGCGGAGCGTCGCCAGCGTCGTCAACTCGCCGCCGGAGAGCCCGCACGATCGACGCACCTGGAGCTGGCCGACCGGCAACGGGGTGCCGCTCTGGGTCTTGGCCAGGAGGCCCTCGTCGCCCCGCCAGCCCTCGACCGGGGCCTCGGCCTTCTGGTCTTCCCAGGACGTCCAGCGAACGCCAAAGAGCTCGCCCTGGCCCGGTGCGCGGGGGGAAGAAGATCGCCGAGCCTCCGCGGCGGATATAGGCGCGGAGCGGCTCGCCCGTGGACTTGTCCGGCAACGGGGCCTGCCAGAGGACCAGGGCGATCTTGTCCCAGTTGACGCCCGCGAGCTGGTCGGGGGCGAACACCTCCGCCGACGACGGGACGGCCGGGTCCGGCGCGATCGCGGCGGCGAGCTGGAGCGGGCGCGCCGCCGACGGATCGTCGGCCACGACGATGGCCCGGCGCGGCACGGCCTGCTCGAACACGAACCAGAAGTCATTGTCCGAGGGATTGGCATCGGCCGGGATCGACACCCGTCCCCAGCCCCGATCCTTGCCCTTCTCCAGCGGGATGCGATGGCCTTCCAGCTTGCTCTCGGTGCCGGTCAGGTCCACGGCCACTTCCGAACGCGCGCCGTCGATCTCGAACTGGACCGGGACCGTCTCCTTCGGCGCGTCCTCCGCCCCCTGGCGGGACAATTGCAGCGAGATCAGCAGCTCGGCGCCGTCGCCGGTCTTGCGGCGGCGGACGTCGGTCACCCGGACCGACAGGTTACGCGTCGCGGGCTGCGGATAGGCCAGGAGGTGGAAGCGCACGCCCTGGGGGAATTCCTGGAAGGCGTCGCGCAACGCCTGCCATCGCCCGCCGTCGGGATTCCAGTCGTTGGCCCTCGTATCGGAACAGATCCAGATCTCGGTGCGCCCCGCTTTGTTGGCCTTGATGTAGTCGCGCGCCGATTGCAGCATCCCCGGGATGTCGGCCGAGGCGCCGACGGGTCCCGTGCCGGGCACCCGCGAGAGTTCGTCGATCGATTCCAGCTCGCGCGGCTTGTTCGAAGCGCTATCAATCAGCACCCATCGGACCGAGCCGAGCGTGGCCAGCGTGCGGGAGAGCTGCGAGAGCCCCGTCTCGAGCTTCGAGCCGCCCGTGCCGGCCCCGGTCTGCTGCATGCTGGGCGATCGGTCGATCAGGATCAACGTCGTATCGGCCTTGCCGCCGCCGGCGAGGCCCAGCCAGCCGCCGGCGAGCGGACGGCTGATCGCGAAGATCAGCCCGGCGATCGCCAGGATCCGGACCGCCATGATTAACCACTGGCGGATCCGGGCATAGCCCCGCGACATCCGGTTGGCCGCCAGCAGGAACATCATCGCGGCCCAGCGGACGGTCTGGTATCGACGCTGGTTGATCAGGTGGATGATGATCGGCAACGTCACCAGCGGCAGCGCCGCCAGCAGCATCGGCTGGAGGAAGCTCATCGGACCCCCTTGGGCCGCGTCCGCCCGACCAGGAATCGTATCAATACCTGTTCGTAAGGCTCGTCGATCGTGACCCGGTGATAGTTGACGGCCGACTCGTTCACGAGCTGCTGCAACTGCTCGAGATACCCGTTCAATGCCTTGTGATACCGCTCGGCGATCTCGTTGGGCTCGGCGAAGATCGACGGGCCGCCTTCCATGTCCAGGAACCGGATGGGCCGACGGAAATCGAACTTCACCTCCTGCGGGTCGAGGAGGTGGAAGACCGCGACGTCGTGCTTGCGGAACCTCAGGTGCTGGAAGCAGGATCGGAGCGGCTCGGGCTCGACGAACAGGTCCGAGAGGATGATGATCAGCGCGCGCTGGCGGATGGTCTCGGCCAGCTCGTGGAGCACCGCGTCGAGCCGGGTGTCGTTCTGGGGCTTCGCCTGTTCCAGGACGTCGAAAACCGCCATCAGGTGCGAAGGATTGCGACGCGGCGGGATATTGCGGACGATCCCGTTGGCCACGCAGGTCAGCCCGACCGCGTCACCCTGCTGGAGCGCCAGGTGCCCGATGGCGCCGGCGATCCTCCGCGGCGTACTCGATCTTCGTGACGCCCACCGTGCCGAAGTCCATCGAGCCGCTGGTATCCAGCACGAGGCAGCACCGGAGGTTGGTGTCGGCCTCGAACTCCTTGACGAAGAACCGGTCCGACCGACCGTAGGCCCGCCAGTCCAGCCGCCGCAGGTCGTCGCCCGGCACATACTTCCGATATTCGGCGAACTCGACGCTCGACCCGCGATGCGGACTCGGATGGCGGCCGGAGACCGACCCCATCATCGGCCGCCGCGCGAACAGCGGGAAGCCCGCCAATCGCGACAGGACGCCCATATCGAGGAAGCTGCGCGTGTTGCGAAATTGATCTATTGCCATGGGTCACTAGTTACTGGTCATCATGGGCCAGATTGGTGAACTCTGTTCTTACGAGCCCGACGCGCCAGCGAGTGCATTCGCCCGATCATGCACTCGCTGGCGCGTCGGGCTCGTAGGAGTCGCGAGGCCATCGACCCCTATTCGGGGAGCGTCTCCTCGACCAGCCTGCGGACGATCTTCTTGGCGTCGATGCCCTCGGCCTGGGCGGCGAAGGTGGTGATGATGCGGTGGGTGAGCACCGGCACGGCGGCTTCCTGGATGTCCTCGAGCCGGGCCATGTAGCTGCCCAGCAGTGCGGCGCGGGCCTTGGCGCCCAGGATGAGGTACTGGACGGCGCGTGGGCCGGCGCCCCAGGAGACCAGCGGCTTGAGCCACGACGGGGCCGTCGAGCCATGCGGACGCGTCTTGCGCACCAATTTGGCCGCGTAGGAGTAAATGTGATCGGGCACCGGGACGCGTCGCACGAGGCTCTGGTGCCGGAGGATGTCCTGCGGGGTCATCAGGTGGTCGAGTTTCGGCAGCGCCTCGCCGGTCGTGGTGCGCGCGATCTGGATCTCCTCGGCCTCCGAGGGGTAATCCAGCTCGATCAGGAACATGAATCGGTCGAGCTGGGCCTCGGGAAGCGGATAGGTCCCCTCCTGCTCCACCGGATTCTGGGTCGCCAGGACCAGGAAGGGCGCATCCAGGTGGAAGACCTTGCCCAGCACGGTCACATTGTGCTCCTGCATCGCCTCGAGCATCGCCGCCTGGGTCTTCGGCGGGGCGCGGTTGATCTCGTCGGCCAGGACGATGTTGGCGAACACCGGCCCGTGGACGAACTGGAACTCGCGACGGCCGTCGGCCGAATCCTGGAGGATGTCGGTCCCGGTGATGTCCATCGGCATCAGGTCGGGCGTGAACTGGATGCGGCTGAACTTCAGCGACATGGTCTCGGAGAGCTTGTTGACCATCAAGGTCTTGGCCAGCCCCGGCACGCCCATCAGGAGCGCATGGCCGCGAGCGAAGAGGCAGATGGCCAGCTTCTCGATCACGTCCTTCTGCCCGACGATGACCCGCCCCAACTCCTTCCTGAGCTGTGCGTAAGCATCCCGCAAATGATCGATCGCCTGCACGTCGTTTTCATCGAGCCGCTCGTGGGCCGGCACATCCTCGGACTGCGACATGAAAGGTTTCCAAAGGGATGAGACGATGGATGAACGTCCGGTCGGCGCGACGATGCACCGGGGCCGATGCCGCGGCTCGCCGCCGAGGATTCCTGTGCGGCTGACCAGCGTCCTGGTGGAGGAGCGTCCCTACTCTGACGTTCGTCATCTTAACGGTGGCCTCACGCGAGCGGAAGGGCCTGGAACGAAATCTCTCGGTGAGCCTTCGCTCGATCCGAGCAGACCTTCGAATCGTTCGCGGCCAGGACGAGAATTCCGGTCGCGAGTCGGTCGGACGTTGGCGGGATCAAACCGGGGTGTGGGACGACGATCCGACGGTGCGATCACCGAATTGGATCACACGCGATCCGGATCGGTGGCCGATTTGAACTGCGGGATGAACTGCCGGCCTTCGATCGCCCATCGGCCGGGCAAGGCCGCCCCGTTGACGATCAGTCGCCAGAGGGCCACACCGTTCTCGGTCCATCCCGCCTCGGTCGCCGTCCCGACGGGCGAGGCGGTGTCGGGCGTTTCGAGCACGCCGGTCGTGGGCGGAGTATCGCGATACAATGCGGGTCCGCGGGGCGGACCGATACTGGCGTAATACACCAAAGTCTCCTCCTCATACCCGGCACGTCGGAGCGACCCGGGCTCATGACTGGCGGCCCCTCGTCGCGACGCCCGCGACGACGCATCGAGCTGGGATCGTTACCACGGCCTTGCGGCGTCCCGACACGGGCCCCTCGTCAATTCGGGCGATTCACACGGCTTAACGATCGATTCACGCTTGTCAATGATTCTAGCAGGCGCGACGTTCCGGCACACCGGGGTAGCGGTCGGCCCATCTTGCCGCCCTGAACTCGCCATCGCGTGACGCGACGGGGAACTCCTCACATATTACCCCAAGATACCCTTCCTTCGCACCGTGGATTCCCGCGGGATCGTGCCGGTCCTGGCGGAGAGGACATGTCGGACAGGCTCATGATCCGACCGAAGAAGCCGGACGCTCGGTCGGCTTCGTACGCTCGCGAGCCAGCTTATCCTTCAGAGCTTTCGCGAGCCGCTCCCGTCGCTGCTCGAGGAAGAATCGCGCGCGACTGTCATCGGGATTGAGCTCAAGGGCTTGTTTTGTCGCGTCGATGGCCTTAATCAAATTGCTCTCGATCGCATCCCAGGCTTCAGGCGGCCGCCAGGCGTGCTTGGAGAACTCGTTGTAAGCATCGCCCAGCGCGAGATGGACATCAGGCCGATTGGGATACTCCTCAACCAGCAGGCGTGCGAGTTCGAGCATCCGGTCCGCGACGCGTCGCGCCTCATCGAACTTGCGAAGATGGCGCAATTGCGAGGCTGTCCCGCTCAGGAAGGAACACAAGATGACGCCGGCCTCACAATGGGAGTGCGGATCCTCGTTGGCGAGGGCTGGCGGCCGGAGGGCGTCGGACGCCGTCTCGGCCCAGATCCTGGGCGAGAAGCGATCTGCTTCCCGGGATGCAAGCCGAGAGAGCGGATCGCGCGGGACCATTTCAGCATTCGAGGAGGTTGTAGGTGATTCGGAGGACGCAACTTCGATCATGCGAAGGAAATCGGATTGGACCCGGACGCGCCAGCATTGGAACCGGATTCCGACCCACTGATTGGGCACTGCTGGGAATCGGCTCCGATTCTCCCTCAGCAAATCGCGGGCTTCGGTGAGCTCACCCCGCTTTGCCAGCATGAACGCGAGACGCTCACGATCGTATGCAAGTGCATAAATCGGATCCGCGCTTGCTTGAAGACGGCAGAACTCCTTGCTAACGAGGACAGCCCGACGAAGAAGACGAATGCTCTCGTCGGGTTTCTTTTCCTGACCGGCGACCTCGGCGAGTCTCGCAAGCGATTCCTGCAGCCAGTCCAGGGCCTGGCAGTTGGCCGGATCGCGTCGGAGGATCGCTTCCAAGTCGGTGATGGACTCCTCGAATACGACTCGCGCAGCGGCCCATTGATGATCGAGGACGAGTGCGTCCGCCAACCGGAAGTCCATGGACAGCGGCAAACTTCCGATCGTGCGACCTTCCGAATCCCTGTCGGCCAGCGCGCGGCGGAGTTTCCGGATCTTCCGTAACAGCTCGATGTACTCGTTGGCGTCGAGAGTACGGGCGAATCCCTCTTTGCCGCCGGTAGTGACGTCGATGATCTGGTTGACGACATTTTTCGTGACCTGGACGTCGGACCGGGACTGGGCGAGCGCCGTTTCGGCACGGATGCTTTGATTTTCGGCGTGGGCTCGCTCAAATTCGGCGCGTCTCCAGAGCAAGAACATCCCGAGGAAGCCGACACAGAGCGTGATGACCAGCGAGCCCGCGAGCGTAGCCACGGCGGGCCGACGCTGACAGTCTCGCCAGATCCTTTCCGCGATCGACACCGGGCGAGCCGTGATCGGACTCCCTTCTTGATAGAGGTGGAGATCATCGGCCAGGGCCTCGGCCGTCGGGTATCTTCGAGCGGGGGCCTTCTTGAGGCATTTGAGACAGATCGTCTCGAGATCGCGAGGGATCGAGGGGTTGAGCCGTCGAGGCGGCACGGGATCCTGGTGGCGTACCTGCTCGAGCGTCTCGGCAACCGAAGCCGCCGAGAAGACCGGCCGGCCGGTCAACATGTGATAGAGCAGCGCCCCGAGCCCGTAGACATCCGTCGCGGGACCGATCGACGGACGGTGTCCCGTGACCTGCTCGGGGGCCATGTAGGAGGGCGTCCCGATCGGACCGGCCAGGCTCGCCATTGAGAGGCTCGCGTCCGGATCGTCCCAGCGATGGGCGATGCTGAAGTCGGCCACCCGGGGGATGGACACTTCTCGCGGCGCCTCGGGCGGTCCGTCGAGCAGGATATTCGAGGGCTTCAGGTCGAGGTGGAGCAGTCCCGCGCGGTGGATCTCCTCGACGGCCCGCGCGATGGTCTCGAGCGATCGGGCGGCATCGCCGGGCGCATAGGGGACCTTCAGCCGCTCCTCCAGGGTGCCGCCCGGGACGAATTCGAGCACCAGATAGAGCCAACCGTCGGCCTCGCCGACCTCGTAAAGCGGGACGACATTCGGGTGCCTCACGCGCGAGAAGGCCCGAGCTTCGCGCAGCCATCGCGCATGTTCCCGAGAACCCGAGGCGGCGCCGCTGCGGACGACCTTCAGGGCCACGGGCCGATTGAGACTCGTCTGGAACGCCTGGTAGACCACGCCCGTGCCGCCGCGACCGAGCTCGCGTTCGATCGCGAAGCCGGGGATTTGCGGCGGTTGGTCCGGGAACGGTAACGGGGGCGAGGATCCATCCGTCTCGAGGTCGTTGCGGCGCAGCCGTTCCAGCTTGAGCTGACACGCCTGGCACCCCTCGACGTGCTGCTCGAGCAAAACCGGAACCTGACCCTGGAACGAATCGGTGGCCAGCCGGGCGATCGTCGCGACCGAGGGACACGCACTCATCGCCAATCACCTCCCCGCCATCGATGGATTATCTCGGCGAAGGCTTCTGCAAGGCCGATGGCCTTACCCGTCGGTTGTCTCTCCTGATAGCCGGACGATTCCGCAATCCCGCTCATGCCGGGCAGCGCGCGACTCCTTAACGATCGGGCGAAGCCATCAGTTCGTCCCAGGTGGCGACATCGAGGATGCGATCAAGGAGGTCGTTGAGACAATCGACGTCATCCATCGCGGCGATTTCCGCCGCGATCCGCTCGCTCGGCGGCCCCAGTTTCTTCCACCCCTGACGGAGTAAGGTCGCTCTCGCGTGTTCGACAACGCCTTCGATGCGGCCTAGAGTCTTCCCTTGCCTGAGGATGCCCTGATAGACCGTTGACTCCTCGATCCCGTGGATGCCGAACAGCATGTCGGATACCCCCTTGATCATCGCGTCGATCTGCTCTTCCTCGTAGCGCAACCCCATCAGGATCCGGGTCGCGCTCCACAACGTCGCCGCCTGGTCGGGGCTGGCCTCTCGCGCGATGCTCTCTAACGATGAGGCGAAGCCATCAACTCGTCCCAGGTGGAGACATCGAGGATGCGATCAATGAGGTCGTTGAGGCGATCGACGTGATCCAGCGCGGCGATGTCCGCCGCCATCCGCTCGCCCGGTGGCCCCAGTTTCTTGCACCCCTGACGGAGTAAGGTCGCTCTCGCGTGTTCGACAACGCCTTCGGCGCGGCCCTCCGCGCGGCCCTCTTCGCGACCCTCTATGCGGCCTTTCGTCTCACCTTGCCTGAAGATGCCCTGATAGATCGTTGACTCCTCGATCCCGTGGATGCCGAACAGCATGTCGGATACCCCCTTCATCATCGCGTCGATCTGCTCTCCCTCGTAGCGCAATCCCATCAGGATTCGGGTCGCGCTCCACAACGTCGCCGCCTGGTCGGGGCTGGCCTCTCGCGCCAGGCGGTCCACGATGGCTCGGAGCACGTCGGGGACCTTCTCCGGCTCGACCTTGGAGACCGGGGCCAGCGGCAAGACCGTCAAGCCGCAGGCCAGCAACTGGTCTACCGGCTGCTCCCAGACCCGGATGACATGATACCAGAACGAGTCGTAGACGTCCCCATTGCGGTGTTTCTGCTCGCGAAGCCCGGTCAACTCCGGGCCGTCCGCCGCCGGTCGGAGCAAGACCAGGCTCGTCCGGATCGGCACCCGGAACTGATAGCCCAGGATCGTGTTATACAGATGCCCCCGATCGATGAGCCGGATGTCGCGGCCCGCCTGGAGCTCGACGTGCTCGATCCAGGGCTCGAGGGCGTCGATCCAGAGGACCTTGTCGGCCTCGGCGGTGATCGTCGAGAGGTTCGAGTCGATCACCCTGGCGAGTCGGGGATCGGCGAGCGGGCTGCCGAGGTAACTCGCCCAATCCGGCGGGCCCATCTCGAAGAGCGTCCGAGTCGTCGCATCGTAGGGCTTTTTCATCCACGGCACCTCGTCGCCTGTTCGGGAAGTCCCGGCGTCCGACCCCTGATGCATCTTTTTCGGATTGAGGATCTGCGATCGTTGAGCCTTGGGATGGCCTTTCCGCGGACGAGGGCGGAAAACGCCAATGTGAAGAAGGCTTTCCGAGAGTTGTTACTTGGCAGCCAGTCAGCGGTCGCACGCGTGGATGACCGGAGTCATGATCTCATGAAGCTGGCGAGTCGTCGCTCGCCTTCCTGCCGGAGCATCTTCTTGACTCGCTGGACTCCGTAATAGACGGCGACATGCGACCTGCCTTGCGCCCTGGCCACTTCCGCAATGGGCAATTCATCGATCGTGGTCAGCCAGTAGGCGTCCCAGTTTGCCGGATCGACCCGTCTCTGGACGGATTCCTGGGCCTCCCTGCCCTGGCGCAGCAGGTCGAATCGAGTCGATCGAGAGGCATCGTCGCACTCGTCCTCTTCCGGGGAAATGTCATCGGGCTCGAAGGAGAGGACGCGCGAGTCTTCGCTGGGCACCGCATCGATCGAGACGAACGCCGTCGCCGCCCGCTCGCCCAGCATATCCATGGCCCGAGAGTGGAAGAACCGCCGGAGCCAGCTCCGGAACCGGCGGCTCGGATCGTACTGGAACGTCCGCATTCTCGGCCAGAGCCGTTCCCACGCCCGCACGCACAACTCGTCGGCCGACTGGTCATCGAGTTCATAGTATCCACACCAGCGTTGCATGAGCGGCTCATAACGCTCGACGAACTCGACCCACGCGGGATGATCGGCCACATCGCGCACCCGCGCCAGCAACCTCGGGCAAGTCGTGCGGTTGCTCATCGGTTCCATGGGTCATCTCCCTCTCACTCGTGTGTTCGCCCGGACACCAGGAAGGTTTTCCTCGGATTGCGCGCTTAGGTCGGCGGTATTGCTGTTAGAGAGGATCGGCGCCGTCAATTCTCTCGATTGCATCGATGGGACGAGTCTAATCGATGCGGAGCGGCTTGGCAACGGTCGGGGCGACTCACCCTCTGTCGAGCGATGCTTCGCAGAGGCCGTGAATCGTTCCGTTTTTCGTGTTCCCGTTTCGCGTCTCTCTACTTAAATCGACCAGGAGACTTTTCTCGATGAATTCCTCAATGCGCGGATTGGCATGCGTTGTCGCCGTCATCTCGATGGGTGCAGGGCTGTTCCTCGTGACCGAGAACGCGGGAGCCGGTACGGTCACCTTCTCAGGTACCCTTTCGAGTACGGACCCCACATGTGACCGTGCTGGTGCCTACACGAACGGTTCACAGTCCAACACTTTCCTCTCCTACAGTGGAATTGGCAACAATACCTTTTACGAGGTGCAAAGCTTTACCGTCGATCGGTCCGACAACTACACCTTCACAGCGGCCACACAAGTTGGGCCCACCAGCAGCTTGGTGATGCTGACGATCTATCAAGCGCCGTTCAATCCGTCGAACGCGGCGACCAACTATCTTTCCGATGCCTTCAGCAACGGTGGAATCACCTACTCTCTGACACCTAAAAGGTTTTACGAAATCGTCGTAGCTGCACAATACAACGGAGATAGAGGTAATTATTCGGTCACGATCTCCGCGCCGAATGGCGACATTTCGTTGGGCGCCTCGTCGGTCCCCGAGCCGAGCGCTCTGACCCTTCTCGGCTTCGGCGCCGCCGGATTGTTGACCTGCGGAGGGCGACGCCGCAAGAGGACCAAGGGGGCAAACCCGATCCCAGGTTTTTTCGCGTAAGAGTAGTGATGGACTTGATCTGACCCCGATCACGTCAGGAAGTCCACCGCCCGGATCAACTCGACGACGGCCGCGTCGCTGGCGGCCTCGGCGACTTTTCCGCCTTGGTTGATCGCGACGAGGAAGCCGAGGTTGCGGGCCGGTGCCAACCAGATGGTGCAGTACCAGGCGGTGTTGCTGCCGGAATGAGATAGCGTCCGGCCTTGGGCCCAGGTGCGCTGGACGGCGAGCCAGCCACCGGCGTATTCCGCTCCGGGGGGCGGGGTGTGGAGGGCCTTGAAGGTAGAAGGCTTCAGGAGCTTCGCGTTGCCGCGATCGCCCGCCAGGTGGAGCGCAGCAAACCTGCCCCAGTCCGTGATCGAGCAATGCACGGTGCCGGCCGGGCCCAGCGCCGGCGCGTTATCCGCCTGCGTCGCCTGGACCTGGCCCCCGATCGAGCGGTGGCCCCAGGGTTGATCGACCGAGCCCGGTCGGCCCGGCGAGCCGAAACCGGCGGTCGACATGCCGAGCGGTTCGAAGAGCCGGCGACGCATCAGAGTTTCCCAGGACTGGCCGGAGACCTGTTCGGCCATCAGGCCGGCCAGGACGTAGCTGATGTTCGAATAGCCGTAGGTCGAGCCGGGACGATTCTCGGGAGGCTTGTTGAGCACCAATGGCAGCAGCGCGTAGCGTTGCTCGGTCGTCGTCTGGCCGGCGAGGTGCCACCAGGAGACGTTGGCAGGCAGACCGGCACGGTGGGTCAGGAGTTGGGAGAGCGTGACTTTCTGGAAATCTTCGTGCATCTCGCGAGCCGCGTCGGGGAAGACCTCGCGGAGCGTCGAGCCCCACGTCAGCTTCCCTTCGTCCACCAGCGTGCCGATGATCGTCGCTGTCATCGCCTTGGTGCAGGAGCCCAGGTGGATCTGGTCCGTGACCCGGAACGGTTGCGCCGAGCCGATCTTGCGGATGCCGACGGATCCGATCGCCGTGATTCGGTCGCCCGTGAGGATCGCGCCGATGAGTCCCGGCAAGTGGTTCGTGTCGCGGACCGGGGCCAGGATCTTCTCGACTCGCTCGTCGGACTCGATGACGGTCCGGTCCTCCGACGGCTTCTTCTTCGCGGTCGTCTTGCGCTTCTTCGGCGATTGCTGGGCCGATGCCGCGACGAAGCCACCGACCAGCCCATGGACCGTCGCCGCCTGGAGCATCGTCCGTCGCGTGATCATGGTCGGTATCATCCGGAGGGTTGCCGGTCCGATCGGTGTGAGGGAAAGTCCGGACCGGCTGCGGCGTTTGGCCGGTCCGTCACACTCGTATCGACGGGATATGCCCCATCTTTGAAGTTACCCTCAGACGAGCGAGGCTGCAACTTTCCCGCGGACGGAATATGACGGTTCTTCCTTGCCGAGGACGCTCGCTTCGAAGGCGAGCAGTCCTCGCTTGAGGTCGAGGCCGCCGCCATAACCCGTCAGCGAGCCGTTGGAGCCGATCACCCGGTGGCAGGGCACGATGATCGCGATCGGGTTGCGGCCGTTGGCGGCCCCGACCGCTCGCGAAGCTGCCGGACGACCGATCCGTCGGGCCTGCTCCGCGTAGCTGACGGTCCCGCCATAAGGGATCGTCAGCAACGCGTCCCAGGCGAGGCGCTGGAAAGATGTGCCGCCCATGCGCGTCGGGAGATCGAAGGTGAACCGCTCGCCCGCGAAGTAGGCGCGCAACTGGTCGCGGACGTCAGCGAGAGCCCGGTCGTCCCGCCGCCAGCTTGATGCCGCATCGGGGAGCGGGGCGGGGCTGCCGCCCTGCCGCGGCAGATGGAGGCCGGTCAAGACTTCGCCGTCGGAGGTCAGTAAGAGGTCGCCGAAGGGGCTGGGATAGTAACTGTAGAGCTCTGGGGCGCTCATGGGTCGTCTCCGTTTGGGGAAAAGGTAACACCTACGCTGGCAAGAGTCGGAAGACCATTGATGCGAACATCTTACGAAGCCGTAACACCCGCGGACTCCGAGTTGGAGTTCCGCCTTCAGGCGGTCCGCGGACCCCGCCCACATCCCTCCTGAAGGCGAAACTCCAACGAAGGCGGGAGACTCTTGGGGGGTGAAACCCACCAAGTGCCTGCGAATTAATAAGATCGGTGGGTTTCACCCACCCTACTCGGACCAGAGATACATTGCCGCGTACGCGCGCCAGGGGCGCCAGGATTCGGCCGCGGCTCGGAGCTGGTTCGCCGACGACATCCCGACTGCCCTGAGCAATCCCAGGTCGGCGGCCGGGAAGGCGTCGGGCCATCGCAAGGCTCGCATCGCGATGTACTGGGACGTCCAGTCGCCGATGCCGGGGAGTTGCTGGAGCGCGACGGCGACGGCTTCCGGGTCTGGGCCGGGCTGGAGCTCGATTTCCCGCCTTGCGACGGCCTGCGCGAGGCTCCGGATGGCCACGGCGCGCGTGGACTGGATGCCCATCGCGGTCAAGTCCGAGATGTCGGCCTCGGCCAGGCGTTCGGGCGAGGGGCTCAAGCGGCACAGGCCGGAAAAGGGGGCTTCCACCGGCTCGCCGAACCGGTCGGCAAGTCGTCCGGCGAGCGTCGTCGCCGCGGCGACCGAGATCCGCTGTCCCAGGATGGCCCTCACGGCCATCTCGAAGCCGTCGAATGCGCCCGGTACACGCAAGCCCGGCGTCCGTTCGACCGGGCCGGCGAGCCTCGGGTCGGCGCCGAGGTGGTCCGAGATCACGTCCGGCCGCGCGCCGATGTCGAAGAGGTTCTTGAGTCGGGCGAGGACCTCCGGCAAGGCGGGCGTCAGCGACATGGCCAGCTCGACGGCCAGCGCATTGCGTCCGGCGATCGGCTCGACCTTCAGCCAGCCTCGGTGGAGACCGACAGCAGCCGTCCGGAGATAAGCCCCGGCCTCGACTCGCTCGACGCCCGCCGTGGAACGTCCCGCGAGGAACCGCAACAGGGCATCCCATGCCATCGGCGGGCGATAGGCTAGGGTGAGCCGGAGCGATTCGCGGGCCTGCGCCCGGGCGACGCTCGCCGCATCGTCGTCGGCGTCAGGCGATAGTGCGACCGGAACAGGGCGTTGAACCGTCGGACGCTCTCGAAACCGCTGGCGAACGCCACGCGGACGATCGGCAAGTCCGACTCGGTCAGCAGTTGCTTGGCCAGGAGCAGCCTTCGGGTCTGGGCCAGCTCGATCGGCGAGACGCCGTATTCCTGCCGGACTGCGCGTCGGAGCTGACGCTCGCCGAGGCCCAGGTCGCGGGCGAGCTTCGCCAGGCTGCCGCCGTCGTTCAGGCGCCGGCCTCGATGCGGGCGGCGGCGACCCGCGCGGTCCGCCGGACCGAGTCCATCGGGGCATGGCCGGGCGCCAGCTCGGGCCGGCACCGCAAGCAAGGCCGGAATCCTTCGCGCTCTGCCAGGGCGGCGTCGGCGAAGAATCGGCATCGGTCGCGGCCCACCGGCCGCGCCGGGCAGATCGGCCGGCAGTAGATCCGCGTCGTGGTCACGCCCACGAAGAACAGGCCGTCGAACCGGGCATCGCGCGCCGTCAGGGCCCGGAAACACGTCTCGTCGTCGATTCGCATGGAGATCATCGCTCGGTGTCGGGTCGGATCGTCCATCCCATCCACACGAGCGAAGTTTATCCGGCGGGGTGAGGTCTGTCTGGCCATTTTCGGACGTCGATGCGGAATCGGCATCGACGTCCGAAAATGGCTATCGACCATGCGTCGGGCGAGGAGACCTCATTGCGTCGCCGGCTTCTGGGCCGCCGCCCGCCGTTGCATCTCCTCGGGCGAGACGTCCTCGATGTGGGTGGCGATCCACCAGAAGTTACCGACGGGGTCCTGCACGCCGGCGGCGCGGTCCCCGTAGAACTCGTTGACCGGTTCCTTCAGAGAGGTGGCGCCGGCCTCGATCGCGCGGTGATAGGTCGCATCGGTGTCGTTCACGTAGAGGTAGAGGGTGCTGGGACGCGGCTTCCATTGACCGCTCGCCTCGCCCAGCATCACGATCGAGTCGCCGATCTCCACCTCGGCATGGTGGATCGTGCCGTCGGGCGCCTCATGCACTCGCGGGCGTCGGCGTCGAAGGCGTGCCGGACGAATTCGAGGAGCTTGTCTGCCCCTTCGACGGCCAGGTAGGGCGTGACGCTGTGATATCCATCGGGGATCGGTTTGACGGCCATTTTCGGCGAACTCCTTCGGTTCGAGGGGACGGGATTCTCGGGGCGGCCGACCGGAGATGATCGGTCGGCTTCGTCGCCATTCTGCCCGATCGGAGCGGGTCGGTATTGGATAAAACTGACCTCGGGATTACTCGACGAGCGGCACGTGGTTGAGGTGTTCGGTCTTGAGTTCGAGGTAGTCCGTCGGGGTCAGGCCGGAGAAAGCGCGGAAGTCGCGGATGAAATGGGCCTGGTCGTAGTAACCGCAATCCATGGCGAGGCTCGCCCATCGGACCTTTCGCCTGGCCTCGACCCGGTTCAGCGCCTCCTGGAATTGCGCGATCCGCCCGAAGAGCTTGGGCGTGAGCCCGACCTCTTCCGTGAAGACCTGGATGAACCGTCGCTGGCTCAAACCGGCGCGGTCGGCCAGGTGGGCGACCGACCAGGGATCCGGCGACCGCAAGATCCTGTCGATCGCGAATGTGACGGCGGGATGATGCGAGAGGGCCCGGTCCGCCTGTGCCAGGAGGGTCCGCTCGAGGATGACGAACCGGGCTTCGGGGGTCCTGGCCTCGAGCAGCCGGTCGCGGAGGTTGACGGCTCGATTTCCCCAGAGCGATTCCAGCGAGGCGTGGGCATCGATCAGTTCGCCGGCCGTCAGGTGGAGGAATGGGAAGGCTCCGCCCGGCCGGAAGTGGACGCCGATGACCGACGACTGCTGCGCCGTGTCGATCACGAAGAACTGCGACTGGGCCCCGCAGATCAACGCCCCGCGGAAGCTCTCGAACCGATCGGTCTGATCGGGGTCATAGACCCGGACGCGATCCTCGTTCAGATTGATCACAAGCTCCATCGTACCGGTCGGCAGGAGACGCTCCTTGGAATGCGCATGCGAAGGCACATATCCCTCGTAGAGCCAGAACAGCTCGACGAAGTCCGAGAGTGGCGGCCCCGGCCTGTAGGTGCGGAAGATCATGGGGGCTTATCACACCAGAACGGCCGTCGGGGCTCAAGCCGGGTGGTCGAACAGACTGAACTGCCGGGGATTCCTCCCTGGGTTCGCGCGGGTCTCCGACCCCGCCGTCGGCGCGACCGAAGGTCTCCCGCTCGATTGCGGGCCGGGCGAGCCCGCACTCGACACATTACGGGAGATCGGGAGACCTACGGTCAGGCACTCGGGCGGGGTCAGAGACCCGCGCCGAACTTCGGCACTCGGGCGGGGTCATAGACCCTCGCCCAACTTCCGCCGGCCCGACAAACCGCCGTCCCCGAGATTTTTCGGAATTATTTCGTTGACAGGCCGACCGTGTCGGCGATACTTGTAGTCGTGCGACGTGATCCGTAACCTGTGGGGAAGGTGCCGATGTCTGGCGAGACTCCCGAGCCGTTGACGGTTGCCGAGTGGAAGGTGATGAAGATCGTCTGGCGGCAGAAGAGCTGCTCGGCGCGGGACGTGTACGAGGAGGCCCGCGAGGCACACGGCTGGGCCCCGAGTACGACCAAGACGCTGTTGCGCCGCCTGGTCGAAAAACGGCATCTCACCGCGACCCCCGTCGGGACCAGCTTCCTCTATCGACCCGCTCGGCCGGCCTGGCAGTCGCTGGCGGGCGCCGCCGATACCTTGCTGGACAACACGCTCGAAGGGATGGACGGCAAGCTCCTGGCCTACATGGTCAAGAAGAGCCGGCTGACGCCCGACGACCTGGCGCAACTGCGGGCGATCCTTGATGAACAGGCCGCCGCGGAGAACGGGGAGGCGGAAACATGAGGCTGATCGAGATCCTCAACGCCGGGGGGGATGCCTGGTTCGGCCTGATGGCGCGGGCCATGATCGATACCACGCTGCTCCTGGCCGTGATGCTGATCATCTGGCTCCCCGTGCGACGCCGGGTGTCGGCCCATCTCGCCCACGGTTTGTTCTGCCTGGTCTTGCTCAAGCTGATCGTCCCCATCCCCGTCTCGTGGTCCTGGGGTCAGCCGATGGAGTCGGCCCGCCTGACGGTCGAGCGCGTCGCGGCGTGGGCCTGGCCGACGCCCTCGCCCGTCGCGACCGCGACCCCGGCGCCGATCCCGCCCGAGCCCGTGGTCCTGCCGACGACGGGCGACATGGGGGTCAGCCTGTCGGACGTCGCGACCCCGCAACCGATCGCGATCGCCGAGTCCAAGGATTCCTCCGCAATCGCGGTGGATCGATCCGCCATGGCCGGGAACCCCGTCCGGGTGTCGGTCTCGGCCCGCGCCTGGCTGATGCTGGGTTGGGCCTGCGGCGCCGCGTTCTTGCTGGCCCGGCTCGTCCGCGGCTTCGCCGGCACGCGACGGCTGATGCGCGAGGCGCTGACGCTCCGCCCGGAATTGCTGCCCATCGACGTCGAGTCGCTGCGGCTCGCCGTCGGGGTGCGCGTCCCGGTCCGATGGGCGGTCAACTTCGAGCTCCACTCGCCGGCCGTCGGCGGGCTGGTCTGGCCCACGGTGATCATCCCCCCCGACCTCGATGAGAGCCTGACGCCCAAGCAGTTGACCTGGGTCCTCCTCCACGAGCTGGCCCATATCCGTCGCGGCGACCTCTGGGTGGTCGTGGTCCAGCGGGTCGTGCAGGCAGTCTTCTTCTTCAATCCGGCGGTCCACCTGGCCAACTGGATCATCGACGAGCTGAGGGAATACGCCTGCGACGACGCGGCCCTGGCCGCCTGCAAGACCTCCCGGCGCGACTGCGGCCAGGGGTTCCTCGCGATCGTCGAGCGGGCGGTCGAGCGGTCGCCCGTGGCCGCACCGGTGCTGGGGCTGTTCGAATCGCAGATGCAGATCAAGCGTCGCCTGATGCGGATCCTCGACAACCGCCGTACGGTCCACGCGGGCCTGTCGTTACGGGCCTGCTTCAGCCTGCTCGTGCTGGCGATGATCGTTTTGCTGTGCGGTCGGCCGGGGGACCTTTCCGCCTTCGCGAACGGCCGGAGTCCCTCGCGGGCCGGGATCGCGACGCCCGCTGTGACTGTCAAGAACCCGGAAGGCCCCACGAGCTATCGACCCGGCACGGTCTGGCACCGCGAGGCGCAAGGCCGCGACCGCGACGGCCATCCCAGGATCTCGCCCGGCGGCCGCGTGGTTGTGCTGGCCACGGCGTACTCGCCCGACGGCGAACCCTGGCCTCGGCCGGAGATGACGCGATCGTCGAGCTGCGAGACTTGACCTCGGGCCGGGTCGTCGGCCGGCTCGAAGGGCACCGCGACGCGGTCTCCTGCCTGGCGTTCTCGCCCGACGGTAAGACCCTCGCCACGGGCAGCTACGATCGGACGGTGAAGCTCTGGGACGTGGCCTCGAGGCGGCAGAAGGCCGAGCTCAACGGTCACACCAACTGGATCTTCGCCATCGCCTTCTCGCCCGACGGCGCGACCCTCGCCTCGGCGGGGCACGACAAGATGGTGCGCATCTGGGATGTCGCCACCGGCCGCGAGACGGCCCGGCTGGCCGGTCATACGGCATCGGTCCGGGCGCGTGGCCTTCGCCCCCGACGCGAACGGGCTCCGGCTGGCCAGCGGCGGGGCGGATCGCCAGGTCCTGATCTGGGACCTGGGCACCGGCTCGGTGCGTGCCCGGCTCGATGGTCACAAGGGCACGATCCGCGCCCTGGCGTTCGCGCCCGACCGGGCCACGCTGGCGACGGCCGGCGAGGACGGCGAGGTGAGGCTCTGGGATACGGCCTCGGGCCGCGAGCGTGCGGTGCTCTCGGGGCACTCGGACATGGTCACGTGCCTGGCCTTCTCGCCGCGGGGCGGGATGCTCGCCACGGGCAGCCTCGACTCCAGCGTCAAGCTCTGGGAGACGGATACCGGCCGGGAGCGCGCGTCGTTGCAGGGGCACGTCGACGGCATCTCCGCCCTGGCGTTCGCCCCGCAGGCCCGACAGATGGCGACGGGCGGCTTCGACGGCTCGGTGCGGCTCTGGGAGCCCGCCGCCCCGATCTTCTCCCCCGCCGCCTGCCTCGCGTTCCCCGGCGAGGCCCGCCACCTCGCCTTCGCCCCCGACGGCCGGTCGCTCCGCGCCGCCGGCGAGGGGGGCGTCGCCCGATGGGATGTCCGCACCGGCTCGCCACTCAACCCGGTCGCCAAGGACGCGACAACCGCAATCGCTTCGGCCCCCGACGGCGCCACCTATGCCACCGGCTCGTCCGACGGCACGATCCGCCTGATCGACGCCGCCTCCGACCGGGTGCTGGACACCTTCCGCGGGCACACCGTCTCCGTCCGGTCGATCGCCTTTTCACGCGACTCGCGGCTCCTCGCCTCGGGGGACCGGGACGGGATCGTCCGGCTCTGGGATGTCATCGGCCGCGAGCACCTGTTCACGTTCCCGGCCCGGCCCATGCCGATCAACTGCGTCCGGTTCTCGCCCGGTGGCCGCACGCTCGCCGCGGCGATCGGCGACGAGGACGAGTCGTTGCCGGGGGCGGTCATCCTCTGGGATGTGGCCAGCCATCGCGAGGTCGGCAGCTTGCGAGCTCCTTCGGGGGCGTCGCATCGGTCGCGTTCTCGCCCGATGGGACGACCATCGCCACCGCCGGCGCGGACGGAGTCGTCCGGCTCTGGGACACCGCCACGCGAGCCCCGCGCAACGCGTTGAAATACAGCCGGATGCCGATTCGGTCGCCTTCTCGCCCGACGGCCGCACGCTCGCATCGGCGCATCAGAATGGCGACGTCGTCCTCTGGGATGCCCGCGACGGCCGGCAGCTCGGCCTGCTGAAGGGGCACCGCGATCGGGTCAATCGAGGTCGTCTTCTCGCCCGACGGTCGTTCGCTCGCCACGGCCGGCAAGGACGAGACGGTCAAGCTCTGGAGCCTGGCCACGCGGCGGCAGACGGCGCGGGCGACGCTCAAGGGGGACATGACACCCGTGTGGTCGGTCGCCTACTCGCCCGACGGCAAGACCCTGGCCATCGCCGACGGCCGGACCGATACCCCCGGCACCGTCACGCTCTGGGACGTCGCCAGCGAGGAAGGTCACGCAAGACACTCGACGGCCACGAGCGGGGCGTCGCCACGGTCGCATTCTCGCCCGACGGGTCGATGTTCGCCTCGGGGAGCTTCGACGGCACGATCCGGATCTGGGATGCCCGGACGCTCGCGACCCGGCACGTGATGGACGGGCCTCAACGGCGTGAGCGAGCTGGCGTTCTCGGCCGACGGCCGGCTGCTGGCGTCCGCCGGCGAGGGGAACCTGGTCACGCTCTGGGATGTGGCGACCGGCACGGAGGAATCGCGGCTCACCGGATTCCGGTGGCCCGTCCAGTGCGTCGCGTTCTCGCCGGACGGCCGATTGCTCGCGACCGGCGGCGGCACCCTCGACAACCGCCCCGGCGCCGGGGGAGAAGTGAAGCTCTGGGACGTGGCCAAACGATCGGTCGTGGCGTCGCTGGACGGCCACACGAAGGGCGTGCTGGCGATCGCTTTCACGCCCGATGGCAACGGATTGGCCACCGGGGGGCTGGATGAGACTGTCCGGCTCTGGGACGTCCCGAGCGGCCGGGCACGGTTCACCCTCGGCGGCCTGTCGAACTGCGCCCAGGCGCTCGCGTTCTCGCGCGACGGTCGGATGCTCGCCTGGTCCGGCCGCAACGACGGGCTGGTGTCGCTCCACGACGCCACCACCGGCGCCGAGATCATCCGCATGGTCGGCCACGCCGCCGTCGTGCGGGGGATCGCCTTCGCGCCCGACGGCAACGGCCTGGCCACCGGCGGTGCCGATCGAACGATCAAGCTCTGGGACGTGCCCGATTCCGGGCCGGCCCCGTCCGCGACGCGTTGAGGTGAAGTGAGGGAAATCCCTCGGGAGTCCGAGATGACAGCACCACCATCGGTTGGCGATCGGTACGGTGGGCCTCGTGCTGGGCGGATTGTGCGCCCTGGCGACGGGGTCCGACGAGACGGGGACGTCGCGGACGCCGGCGAAGCCGGACGTCCCGCGTACATCCGCGGTGGCGATCGAGGCCCGGGCGCTCGCCCAGCAGATCGACCGCCTGCTGGCCGCGAAATGGGCCGAAGCGAAGGTGAATCCCGCCCGGCCCGCCGACGACGCCGAGCTGCTGCGACGCGTCTACCTCGACCTGGTCGGCCGGATCCCGACCGCCGCCGAGGCGCGCGACTACCTCGACGATTCGAATCCGGACAAGTACAACTTGCTGGTCGCGGCCCTGCTCGACAGCCCGGCCTATCTGACGCATGCCTCCGAGACCTATCGCGCGATGCTGCTGCCCGAGGCGGACACCGACGGCCAGATCCGTGCCCTGGCGCCGACGTTCGAAGCGTGGCTCCGCAGGAAGGTCGCCGAGGAGACCGGCTACGACCAGATCGTCCGCGAGGTCCTCACCGTCCGCCTCGGCGGCCAGGGACGTCGCGGCGGCAACGCCTACGACCCGCGCGCCGAGCCCTCTCCGCTGGCCTACTACTTCGCCAAGGATGCCAAGCCCGAGAACCTCGCCGCCGGCGCGGCCCGGACCTTCATGGGCATCCGGCTCGAGTGCGCCCAGTGCCACAATCACCCGATGGACCAGTGGAAGCGCGAGGAGTTCTGGGGCCTGGCCGCCTTCTTCGCCGGCGTCTCGAGGCAGGGCAAGGACCAGGTCTACAACTCGATCCGCGAAGTCGCCGACCGCCGCGAGCTGGTGATCCCCGACACGAGCAAGGTCGTCAAGGCCACGTTCCTCGACGGCAAGAAGCCTTCAGCCGCGGGGCGGAGGGCGTCCGGGCGCGAGTTGCTGGCCGACTGGCTGATCGCCCCCGAGAATCCCTACTTCGCCCGCGCGGCGGTCAATCGCGTCTGGGCCCGGTTCTTCGGCACCGGGATCGTCGACCCGGTCGACGACCTCCGCGCCGACAACCCGCCGTCCCACCCCGAGCTACTCGACCTGCTGGCGAGTGAATTCCGGTCGCACGGCTACGACATGAAGTTCCTGATCCGCGCCATCACCTCCACGAAAGCCTACGGCCTGACCAGCGCCGTGGGCCGCTCGGAGACGGTCCCGTCGAACCTGTTCGCCGCGATGCCGGTCCGCACGCTCTCGCCGGGCCAGCTCTACGAGACGCTCGCCCAGGCGACCGGATTCGGCGCGGGGGGCGGGCGCGACGTCGTCTACAACCAAGGCTCATCCCGAGAACAGTTCCTCGAGCTCTTCACCAACCGCGACGAGAAGCCGACCGAAGGCGAGACGACGATCCTCCAGGCGCTCGCCCTGATGAACGGGCCGCTCATGTCCAGCGTGACGAACCTGGAGAGCAGCGACACCCTGGCCGCCATCGCGGAGGCCCCCTTCCTCGATATCCAGGAGCGGATCGAGACGCTCTACCTCGCGGCGCTGACCCGACGCCCGCGACCGGCCGAGCTCGAACGGCTGGTCCCCTACGTCGAGAGCGGCGGACCCGCCGAACGACCGTTCCAAGGCGCTCGCCGACGTCTTCTGGGCGCTGCTGAACAGCCCCGAGTTCCGGTTCAATCACTGAGAGATTCCCGCCTGAGATCTTCGTCCCCCCCTTACGAAGGGGGGGCCAGGGGGGGGCGATGCTCATCACGACACATTTCGCCAAAATTCACCCCCCCAACCCCCCCTTCGCAAAGGGGGGACGAAGAGGCTTCCCGACTCCAGATTGTCGAGACCTACTCAATCCCTTTATGCAAGGAGTCGCCATGAATCGATCGAGCAAATCCGACCGCGGACTCTCGCGGCGCCAGATGCTACAACTCGCCGCGGCCGGGGTCGTCGGCTTCTCGACCTCCGGCTGGATCGAGGCCCTGGCCGCCGACGCGGGCACGAACCCGAAGCGTCGCAAGGCGTGCATCCTGCTCTGGATGACCGGTGGCCCGAGCCAGACCGACACCTTCGACCCCAAGCCCGGCCACGCCAACGGCGGCGAGTTCAAGACCATCGAGACGGCCGTCCCCGGCATCGTCATCAGCGAGCATCTCCCGAAGCTGGCCAAGCAGATGAAGGAGATGGCCATCATCCGCTCGATGAGCACGAAAGAAGGCGACCACGGCCGGGCGACCTTCAACCTGCGGACGGGCTACCAGCCGACGGGCCCGATCCGATACCCGACCCTCGGACTCGCTCGTGGCCAAGGAGCTCGGCGCCGACGACGCCGAGCTGCCCAACTTCGTCAGCATCGCGCCGGTCCGGGCCTTCAACCCCGCCGCGTTCGGGCCGGGGTTCCTCGGCCCGCAGTATGCCCCGCTGGTCGTCGGCGAGCGAGCCGGTGATGGACCCGCAGGGCGGCTCCGATGCGCGCAACCTCTCATTCAAGGTCGAGGACCTGGCTCCCCCGCCCGGCGTGGAGATCGCGCGGGCCGACGCGCGGCTCGAACCTGCTCGGCTCGTTGCGACAGGACTTCCTGTCCAGCCACCCCGGGACCGGCCCGATGAGCCACCAGGACGCCTACCTCCGCGCCGTCCGGCTAATGCGATCGGCCGCGGCCAAGGCGTTCGAGCTGGAGGACGAGTCCTCCGCGGTCCGCGACGCCTACGGCCGCACGGCCTTCGGCCAGGGCTGCCTGCTGGCCCGCCGCCTGGTCGAACGGGGCGTCCCGTTCGTCGAGGTCACGCTCTCCTCGGCCGAGGGCGGGATGGGCGTCGGCTGGGATACGCACCAGCAGAACTTCGACGCCGTGAAGCGGCTCAGCGGGGTCCTCGACCCGGCGTGGTCGGCCCTGATGGACGACCTGCGCTCGCGCGGGCTGCTGGACTCGACGCTCATCGTCTGGATGGGCGAGTTCGGCCGGACCCCCAAGATCAACCCGCAGGCGGGCCGCGACCACTTCCCCGCGGCCTGGACCACCGTCCTGGCCGGCGGCGGGATCAAGGGCGGGCAGGTCATCGGCAGCTCGGGGGCCGACGGGATGCAGGCCAAGGACCGACCGGTCTCCGTCCCCGACTTCCTGGCCACGGTCTGCAAGGGGCTGGGCGTCGACCCCATGGGTCAGAACGAATCCGGCACGGGTCGGCCGATCCGGATCGTGGACCCGAAGGCCAAGGCGATTCAGGAGGTGCTCGCATGAATACGCGTATCGGCATGCTGGTCCTGACGGCGTCGCTGGCGATCGGGCTCGCCGCCGCGCCGCCGGTCCTCGCGGACGACGACCCCGCTCCGAAGCCGGTCGCGCCCGAGGCCGACCGGGATTCGGTCCAGGACGTGATGTTCCTCGGCGAGACCCGGCCCATCTTCATCCGGCTGAGGCTGGATGCCGGGGGCAAGGCGTTCCGGACGGCCTGGCTCGATTCGGTGAAGGCCATCCATGCCTACCTCGACCGCGACCGCGACGGCACCCTGACGAAGGAAGAGGCCGATCGCGGCTCGCTGCCCACGATGGTCCGGGCGGCGACCGGCGGCGCCGAGGCGCTCCCCCGCGCCGACCTCGACGCCAGCCCGAAGGACGGCAAGGTCTCGCTCGAGGAGCTCGCCGAGGTCCTCCGGCCCGCGCTCGGCCCGTTCCGCGTGCAGGTCGGCCGGCTGGCGATCGACCGGAACGACGCCCTGTTCAAGCACCTCGACCGCAACAACGACGGCATGATCAGCAAGGACGAGCTGGGCCATGCCGTCACGTCGCTGCATCGCTTCGACCTCGATGGCGACGAGCTGATCGACCCGAGCGAGCTGGAGCCGTTCAGCAACCCGATCGCGGCGATGAATGAGATGCAGACGCCGCGAGGACGGTTCGCGCCGGTACCGCCGGTGATCGAGTTGTCTTCCGACGACCCCTCGTTCCGACCCGTCCGGCTCGTGCTCAAGAAGTACGACACGGGGACCGGCGAGGGCTCGGCGGCCAGCGACAACCGGCTGAGCCCGGCCGAGTTCGCGATCGATTCCAAGGACTTCGCGTCGTCCGACACAGACAGCGACGGCGCGCTCGATACCGAGGAGCTGCGCCGGTACCTCAGCCGGGTCGGCGCCCGACCTGGAGCTGGCCGTCAAGCTCTCCGGGGCCGGCTCGGCATCCACGACGATCGAGGCGTCGGGCTCGGCCTCCAAACCCCTGCCGCCGGAAGTCCGCGTCCAGAAGCACTCCGATGGCGACCTCGAGATCGCGATCGGAGAGGTCAGCCTGGAATTCCACGCCGATGGTGGCGAGCAGGCGGTCGAGAATGCCAAGGCTTACTATGCCGGCCAGTTCCAGGCCGCCGACAAGGACAACAACAAATATCTCGAGAAGTCCGAGGCGAAGGACCACGGCCCGTTCGCCTCGATGTTCGACATGATGGACAAGGACGGCGACGGCAAGCTCTACATGAAGGAGGTTGACGCGTATGTCGACCAGCAGACGCAGGCCGCCCGGAGCCAGATGGTGCTGTCGGTCGACGACCAGGGGCGGGCGATCTTCGCCATCGTGGACCTGAATCGCGACCGCCATCTCGGCATCCGCGAGATCCGCGACTCGGTCGCGCGGGTATCGTCGTGGGACCGCAACGGCGATGGCGTGATCCGCTCCGACGAGATCCCGCATCACTACCAGATGTCGATCGGCCGGGGCCAGATCACGAACGTGGGCCAGCACGCCGTCGCCCGCGGGACGATGACACCAACGCCGGCACAAGCCGCGGCCGTCGGCCCGAGCTGGTTCCGCAAGATGGACCGCAATCGAGACGGCGATATCTCTCGCCGCGAGTTCCTCGGCCCCCGCGCCGCGTTCGAACGACTCGACGGCGACCGCGACGGCCTGATCGATGCCGGGGAGGCGTCGAAGGCGAAACTCTGATGGAGCGAATCATGGCCAGAGCGAAGCAAGGCGATCGACCGGACCTCAACCTCGACGGGCCCTGCCTTGCTACGAGGCGATCGTTCCTGGCCCTGATCGCGGCCCTCGTCGGTCGTGCCGCCTCGGCCCAGCACGTCGCCGAGGGCCGCGACAGGTCGGCGTTGCGGCTGGAGACGATGCGGCGGCTGGCCAAGGAGATGAAAGTCTGCGAGATCATCGACAGAAAGCCGGGACCGCCGCTGCCGCTCAGACCCGAACCGCTTCTTCGCTACAACAATGCCGCCAACCACCTGGTCGATGGGACCCTGTGGATTTGGCGTGAGCGCGGCCGGCCGGCCGCGGTCCTGAAACTGGGATTGCGGGGGCCGGTACGAGGTCAGAGGTTTTGGAATTCTAATGTCTCCGCGTTATCGTCGAAGACCGTCGATGTCGAGTTTAGCGACGGCCGGCGCTGGTCATCCCGACCGCCGGGCGAGCTCCAGCCGCGGTCCGTCCCCGATGCGCCGGGGCCAGCCGGCTCGCCAGCCCAGCGCCTCACCCAGGCTCGGGCCATTGCCCGGCGGTTCTCGGTCAGCCTCCAGGCTCCGAAGCCAGGCCGGATCCAGCAGCGACTGCTGACCCAACCGCTGGACCGGTATGACGATCCCCAAGCGGGCCTCCTGGATGGGATGCTGTTCGCTTTCGTCGGCGCAACCAACCCGAACGTTCTCCTGATCCTCGAGGCCTGGTCGGAGGACGCGGGGAGCCACGCCTGGCGTTATGCCTTCGCGAGGCTGTCCAACGTCGAAGAGACAGCCGTTCTCGATGGGAAACCGGCCTGGAACGTGGCATTGATCGACACACCGGCTAATAGCGAGTTGTACATGGGTCGCGCAGTGCCCGCGGACGCCGCGGTCCAAGACTGACCGGATCGCAGGGACCAGGACGCTCGTTACGCCGAGCGGCTCCGACGCACCTTCGGGGGGTACGTGATGACCAGAGCGATCGAGCAGGATTCACCGGACGTTCGTCCGGACGAGCCGCACCCCGCCACCAGGCGCTCGTTCCTTGCCCTGATGGCAGCCCTCATCGGCCCCGCCGCGTCGGCCCAGGACGACCCCGGGGACAGGGGCAAATCCGCCGCGCGCCTGGAGGCGATGCGGCGGCTGGCGAAGGAGGTCAAGGTCGGCGAGATCACGGACGGTAAGGCGGGACCGCCGATGGCGATCCGACCGGAACCGCTCCTCCGCTACAGCAACCCCGCCGGTGGGGCGGCCGACGGGACCCTCTGGGCCTGGGGCGCGCGCGGACGTCCTCTCGCCGTCCTGAAGCTGGGTTTGCGCGGGCCGACACGCGGCCAGAGACACTGGGCCTATCGCCTCAACGTGTTGTCGCCGAGGTCGATCCAAGTCGATTTCGGCGATGGCCGGCCCTGGTCGTCGCGAGATGCCGGGCTGGAGGTTCGGCCGATACCCGATGCTCCGGCGCCGGCCGAGTCGGCGGCCCATCGACTCGCCCAGGCCAAGGAGATCGCCCGGCGGTTCTCGGCCAGCGCCCAATCGCCAGAGCCGATGGGCCGAACCCAGCTCCGACTGATGCCCCGACCGATCGATCGGTATAGCGACCCGATGGCCGGCCTGCTGGACGGGTTGCTCTTCAGTTTCGTCTACACGAACAACCCGAGCGTCCTCCTTGTGCTCGAGGCCCGGTCGGAGGGCGCGGGGATGCGGGCCTGGCGTTTCGCCTTCGTGAGGCAAGGCCACGATAACCGCGAGACGAGCGCCCTTCTTGATGGAAAACCGATCTGGAGCGTCTCGACCGATGGGCCGCCGGCGGATACCGGCTTGTTCGTCAGGCGACAATCTCCGGCGAGTCCCGAGGAGCAAGACTGATCGGATTGACGAAAAGGGCTACATGATCGGGAGAGCGATCAGACATGATCCGCGGGACGACGGTCTCGATGCGCCCTGCCCCGCCACGAGGCGGTCGTCCCCGGCGATGATGGCGATCCTCCCGAGAGGAGCAGCATCCCCGCATCAAGGGGGGTAAATGGCCCCGAACCTCCGACCTGGCCTCCCCGTCCTCTCGGAAACCCACGCGACGTCGAAGGCCAACGCAAATCTGATATCCTCATAACAATAAATCGACCGATTCTACGAATAACTTTCTGAGAACGTCGGCAATCATTCGTTCGGCGATCGACTCGGGACGATCGATCGGTGCATAACGGCCGATCCGCCGGCCGGCCGAGCCGATTGCGCCCGGGACCTGGGATGGAATGCCGGGCGAGCCGAGATCTCGCGAGCGACTGGGCAGTCGCCTCGCATTCGATCGGATACGCCTACTACATCTGCCGTAGACCTCGGATCGCCCGGCCCTCCGACCGCACGGCGCGTCGTCTCATCGGCGAGGGGAGCCCGATCGACGAGACCGTGTCATCTAGTCTTATTAAAAAATGAACATTATTATAACAATTTACATAAATTAACATTCGTCGATCCGATTTCGGGACCCGGAGATCCTTCACCTTCTCGCCCGCGGAGGTCCGCGTCGAACCATGCGAACGCAATCGATCCGTATAGCAACGAACTCGGCAGGGAGCGACCTCGGCTCGGTGAGAACCGGGGTGGTACACGCCAGGATCTCCTTGCTGTCCCGGGAACTGTCGGGCTTGATCGTGATCGGCATCGCGATCTTGGCGTGGCTCGCGAGCGGCGATCACGTCGAAGATTCGACACGAATGAAGCTAGTCCGAGGAGAGCCCGGCGCGATAGCCGTCGGGTTCGCATTCGCTCCGCATGGGAGGTCGATCGCGACCGCCGACAGCGCCGGGAGGGTGGCGATCCGCGGCGAACAAGGCGTCCGATTCCTCGACGATGACGGACATGCCTGGAGCGTGGCCATCTCGCCCGACGGTCGGACCCTCGCCGTGGGGAGGGCCGAACCCGACATCCTCCTCATCGACCTCCTCGCGGGCGGAGCCCGTCGCAAGCTGCCCACGCCGACGGGACAGACCAAGGCGTTGGCGTTCTCGCCCGACGGGAGGGCCCTCGCCGCGTCGAGCGTGCAGGATGGAGCGATCATCCTGTACGATCTCGCTACGGGGAGGGCGCGGATGACCCTTCGGGATCTGCTCCCGGCCTTGACCGTCGCATTCTCGCCCGACGGCCGGTCGCTCGCTTCGGGGGCGAGAGACGACAGGTCGGTGAGACTTTGGGATCTCGAGACCGGCCTGAGCCGGCTTCTGTACAAGGAATCACCTGGCCCGATCTCCTCGATAGCCTTTTCGCCGGATGGCCACCCGGTGGCCGCGGTTTGTCCGTGCGATCGCGCCATCCGGCTCTGGGAGGTGAGATCGGGTCGCTTAGGGCGCCAGTTCGAGGGGCATTCCTTCGGCACGATCTCGGTCAGCTTTTCCCCGGATTCGAGGTCGATGGCGACGTCGGGCAATGACGGGATGGTCCGGCTTTGGAGGGTCGCGGCCGGCGAGCAGCTCGCCAGTCTGGATGGTCAAGCCTCTTGGCTGCCCAAAGTGGCATTCTCCACCGATGGTCGAACGCTCGGCGCAGCCGGAAGCGATAATCATGTTCGGCTCTGGGACGTAGGCGACATCCTGGCGGTCGGGCTGAACGGGCGGGAGAAATCGCATGTGGCTTGCAAGGGGAGCGGGCGGTGAGCGCCGGTGGTCAGTCGCGACTCGACGGGTTGCGGCGCCGACGCGCAGGAAGTAAATATCCTCGGGAGATGGCACCTCCTTGCATTTGTAACTCCAGACGTCCTTTCCGTCGAGGCGGAGGGTGACCTCGGCGCGGGCGAAGGGCGCACCCGCGTAGAACCATGCCGACGAGCCATCGCGGCGGCGCCGGGCTTCGAGCATGAGGAGGACCTCGGGATTGGTGCCGCTGGCATAAAGGAAGATCGCCCCATCCATCAGGCCGGAGGCTTCATCGGCGAATCGGTCGATCGGGCGGGGGATCGGTCGGAGCGTATACGTCTGCGAGTGGAAGAATTCGCGGGCCGAGAACCGTTTCATGATGTCGCGCATCTGCCGCAACCGCTCGGATTCGGTCTTCGCGGGTACGGGAGCGTCGGCGACCTCGCGGAACGCGACTCCTCCCTTCGCCGGCGCCCATCGCAGTGAGCCATCGGCTCGGGGCGGGTAAAGGTCGGCGTAGACCGCGTCGAAATGCTCGCCGCCTTCGACCTCGATCGGCCCGGTCGAGAGCGACGTGAACTCGAGCGCCCAGACCGTGCCGAACGCGTTGTTGTTCGGATAGAGCTCGGTCGCCAGCACCGCGATCGGACGGCCCGAAGCCTTCCAGAACCAGAGCGTGCCGTCGCTGAACTCGCGCGTCGGGTCGTTCCAGCGATAGAGCGGCTCACGTACCATCGTGGCGGGAGCCCGCGGGCCGCCGTCGATCGCGACGGCCCGGAACGAGCCGGCGACCTGCTTCATCTCGTCGAGGCGCCTGGCCCGGTCGTCGTCTTTCTTCGCGGCGGGAGGGGCCGGAGCCTGGGCGCTCGCGTGATGCCCGTCGGCCCCGACCGCGATGAGCGACGCGATCAATGCGGGCAATAGCCCGGGGGTGCGGCACGCATGAAGATTCATCGAGGACATCCTCCCGTTACAAGGGTTCCTGCCGTGTCGGACGCCATGAATGTCACGGTTCCGCCTTCTTGCTCGGCGAGGTATCGCGGGCCGTGTGGCGCCGAGGCACCAGGAGGTCGTAGTACGGATCATCGGGGCGTGAGCGCTGGCCCGTATCCTTGCTCTGCGCGGTCCAGACATCGCGCCAACCGAGCTTGATGAAGCGGATGACCGGTTCGGCCTGGAGCTGGAAACGGGGACCGCGCTCATCGTGGGCATGGACTTCGTAGATCGCCAGTGCCTTCTTCATGAATTCGAGTGGGTCGTGGTCATCGGCCGGGGGCGCCTGGGCGTAGAGCCCCGAGATTAACAATAAACACAACCAATGACCCATGATGGGCATCCTTCATTTTCGGATACGTCTCGCCGGACACGATCGCGTGACCACGGTCGTGAGACCCCGTGGTTCGGACGGGGCCTCGGGCCCTCCAGCCTCGCACGTGAGTGCGAGCTGCATGCCGGATCGGGCTGACGCCGGAGGTTGGAGGACTTCGTCCCGTCCGAACCACGCACTCGCGTGCGTGGTCACGGATCACGCCCCCCGTCTGCCCCCTCCGATGCCGATGGTACCGGCGCGGCCACCACTCACGCCAGGCCGACTCGCCTTCGCCAGATCCATTCGATGGTCAGCAAAGCGATCAAGAGCGACAGTAGCCACCAGACGCTCCAGGCCGGGGTCTTCTTGACCTCGGAGGGACCGACGACCCGCGGTAGCCGCTCGATCATCGCCGTCAGGTCCTTCACCCCCTTCAGGACGGTGCCGCCCGACTGTTCGGCGATCCGGCGCAACAGGTCGTGGTCGGGAAGTGGGTTCTGTTGCTCGGACGGGTCGTCGATGATCTGGACGTCGAGCGACGTGCTATCGACCTGCGTGTTATTCTCATACGCGGTCAACTCGATCCGCAGCCCTTGCGTCAGGCTCACTCCGGTCGGGAGCGATTCGGCCTCGGCGATCGGGAGGGTCGCGTCGTAGGACTTCTCAACCGGCCTCTTCACCAGCTCGAATTCCTCGCTCCACGGCAGGAAGGGCGCCTGCGTCCCCGAGGGCTCCGACGCGCCCGAGGGGCGTCGGATCGGCGAATTGTCCGAGGTGATGTCGCTCGCCGATTTCGGCTCGACGGTCACGGCAACGCGGTAGTCGAGCGTCGGCGCCGCGTTCTCGTCGAACGTCCGGGCGCGGAGGACGATCGGCTCGCCGGGCCGGTAGAGTCGCTTGTCGGTCTCGGCCAGCAGGCGGCGGCGACCGATCGACGAGTTCTCGGTCAGCCAGTAGATGACATTGCGCCAGAACTTCTTGTAATAGCGCGCGTCGGGCCCGCCCCAGGTCTGCGTGAACTCGCCGGCCCAGCGTCGCGTGATGGCCGTGGTCATGGCCATCGTGCGGCCCCGTCCGTAGTTCTGGACGACGACCGCGGGCATCAGTTCGCCGTCCGGGCCTTGCGATGCGGTCCGGGCCAGCACCTCGGCCACCGGCTTGGACCGGCCGACGCGATTGCTGCCCAGGAAATTGGGCAAAGTCTTGAGCGTCGATCGGTTCAGCGCCTCGTCGGACGTGAGCTGCCAGATCGGGTGGAGGGCGCCCTCGGTGACCGGGTGGATCGTCGTCGACGCCTCGTCCCAATCGCGACCGGTGGGCATCAGATCCACCGGGAGCATGTTGCCGACCGGGGTCTCATTCCATCGGCCGGAGACGAAGCTATTCGGGCCGCCGACCATGCAGAGCCCGCCGCCGCGACGGCCGATCCACTCCTCGACCCAGGCGAGGTGCTGCTCGCTCAGCGCCTCGCGCGGGACGTTGCTGAGGACGATCGCGTCGAAGGCGTACCATTCCGACGGAGTCTCGGGGAGCCCTCGCCAGTTCTCGTTGGCCCGGACCACCGTCGTGAAGTCGCCGCCGGCGCCGCCGGGCATCATGGCCGTACACTCGACGTCCGGGTCCTCCATCAACGCCTCCTGGAGCGATGAGTAGGCCCCGCGGCCCTCGCCGCCGCTCCGGAGGCTGGCGATGCCGCGCGGCAAGGCGTAGCGATCGGTTGCCCCTTCGATGTAGAGCACGCGGATCTTGGTGTGGTCGATCGCCATGTCGGCACCGAACGCGTTGTTCGATGCCGAGACCTCGCCCGGTTGCTGGTCGATCCGGGCCTCGATCCGACGGTCCTGGTCGCCCGACTGGAAGGCCAGCGCGTAGCTGGCTACGCCATCCTGGAGGACGATCGGCGTGCGGGCGAGCACGTTCTCCGTCCGGCCGTCGCCCTCGACGGTCACGATCTTCAACTCGGAGCGCTTGCCCTTGTAGCCGTAGCTGCGAATGAAGACCTGAGCCGCCACCTTCGAGAACTTCCGGACCTGGTTGGGCGCGACCATGCTCACGATGGCCACGTCGCCGCCGACGTTCTCATCGCCGACCGGCAGGACATGGACGGGCAACTTCATCCGGCCGTAGGCGCGCGCGACCGCATCGGCCTTCTCGGTGTCGCGGGCGCGTCCATCCGAGAAGACCACCACGGCCTGCGGCGGCGCCTGGCCGAACCGATCGGTGAGGCCCTCGAGCGAAGTCCCCAGGAGCGTATCGGAATCCGTCGGCGCCGGGGGCGGCTCGCTTGGGCGAGGGAGTTCCGCGGCGATCAAGGTGCCCGGCGCGCCCCGAGGAGCCGGCTCGGCGACCGCCGGCCGGCCGAACTCCGCGTCCACGGCGGCCAGCCGGCTCCCGAACCGGAACAGGCTGACCTGGGCCCCTTCGCGGGGGTCGCCACGACCGGCGTCGCGGATCGTTTTCACGACCTGCTCCCATCGGGTCGAGCTCTTGCCGATCGCCATGCTCTGCGACGTATCGAGCAGGTAGAACAATTTCGGGCGCTCGACCGTACCCGGCGTCTCATCGACCCGCACGGGGTTGAAGAGGATCAGGCCGAGGACCGCCAGGATCGCCAGTCGCAAGACCAACAAGCCCACGCGCCGGGCGGGCGCGATCGGCCGGCCCGAGGCCCAGCGCAACAGCACGAAGCCCGCCAGCACCGCCACGGCCACCGCCAATAGCATGCCGAGCGAATAGGGTGTTGCCCACTGAATCGTTGACTTGACGTTCATGCGTCCCCGCTGATTAAAGAGAGTCGCGAGTTGGGGGATGATCCGGGCAATCGGACTGACCGCCGCAATTGACTCGCTACTCGATACTCGCAACCCGCTGCTATTGAACGCAACTCGCTACTCGCCACCACTGACATCACTTCTTGCCGCCTTCCTTGGAGAGCACCTCGTAATAGCGCTCGACGAGCTCCTTGAACTCGGGCGGCGTCGCCTCGTCGCGGGCGGACGCCAGGTCCTTCAGGATCAGGTTCTGGATCTTCTCCTGGAACGTCCGGCTGACTTCCGTCAGCGCGAGGGTGAAGCCCGCGGGGGCGGCCCGGAAGTGGAGGCCGTCGACGCCCCAATTCCAGCCCCCCGCGTCGAATGCATCGGTCAGGGCTGTCGCTGCCTGCGTCAGGCCGGCCTTCTCCAGGTCGCGGACCAGTGCGTCGGCCAGCCGATGCCACTCGGCGATCTCGGCATCCGTCTTGATGGTCTTCAGCTTGGTCATCAGCTCGGCGACGCGACGGTCGAACTCGACCATCTCGGCGAGCTCCGGCGCGACGATGCCCCGGTGCAGGACCTCGAGCTGACGCGCCAGCAGTTCGAGGACCTTCGAGAACTCGGCCGCCTCGCGACGGGCCGCCGGCTCCTGGCCGCCGAGGTAGAGGGCGCCGATCCGCTCCATGCGCTCGACGACCTGGGTGGCTTCCCGCTCCTCGATCAGTTCCCGGATCTTCCCGGCCGCCTCGCCCTCGGCGCGTAAGCTGGCATCCTTCAGCCATTGCTCCAGGGTCCTGGCGGCTTCCTCCATCCGCTCGAGGCGCTCGGCATCGGTCAGGTCTCCCCAACCGCCGAGCCGACCCTCGCCCCGGCCGCCGTCGCCCGACGTGCCCTGGCCCTTCTGGCCGGATTCACCCTTCTCGCCCTTCTCGCCCTTCTCGCCCTTGCCGGGCTGATCACCATTGGCACCCGGGTCCGAGCCCGATCCGGGCATCTGGCCCAGCTCGGCCTCGCGACGGGCGAGCTCATCGGCCAGGTCGCGGGCCATCGCCAACTCCTGGGCGACGTCGCGGGCCAGCTCCCCCTTGACCTGTCGGGCCAGCTCGTGGAGCATCGCGGCACCCGCCTTGGCCGTCTCGGTCGCCTCCTTCGTGTTGCCGCGATTCAGGGCGCCCGAGACTTTCTCCGTCGCCTCGGCCGCCTTGCCCATGCGGACCTTGGCGAGATCCGACGCCTCTTCCAGCTTCTTGAGCTTCTCTTCCAGCTCGCGGGCCCGGTCGGCGATCTTCTCCTGACGCTCAACGGCTTCGCGGCGCTTATCATTCTTCGAATCGCCCGCCTTGTCGTCATCCTCCGACATCTCGCCGTCCTCGCCCGGCTGACCTTGGCCCTGGCCCGGAGCCCCCCTGCCCTTCGCGCCCTTCTGTCCCTTCGGGCCTTTCTGCCCCTTCGAGCCTTTCTCTCCCTTCGCGTCCTGGTCGCCCTTTTGTGGTTCGTCCTTCTTCTCGGCGGGTTCCTCTTTCTTCTCGGGGTCCTTTTCGTCCTTGCTGGCCTCGCCATCTCCCTTCTCCTTGCCGTCCGGTTGCTGCTGCTCAACCAGGAGGCCGCCGAGCGTCGCGTAGACGAAGTCCTCATCCTGGGCGAGTTGCTCGAGCTCGTCGGCGATCGCCTCGGCCTCTTCTTGATCCTTCTTCGGCTTGCGGATCTTCTGGGCTTGCATTCGGTCGAATCCGCGCATCGCCTTGGCCGCTTCCGCGTCCTGGCCGATCAGGATCCGGATCGTATTGCGAGCCTCGATCAGGTGGCGGAGGGCATCGCCCATATGGCCTGGCGCCCGTTCGTTCTGGCCATGGTCGAGCACCCCGACGGCCGCCAGCATCGACTCCTCGGCCTGGTGGAACGGCTCGATACGCTGGCCGACGATCCCCTCGACCCCTTCGGTGAGCTCGCGCGTCATCTTCGCCAGCGTCTCTTCGAAGGTGGCGATCTTGAGCGGATCTTCGGCGAAGGTCCTGTCGGTCGGCTTGTGCTTGGCCAGGCGGTTGGCCCGGTTCAGGTTGAACCGCTGCCGAGCGATCAGCTCGGCCAGCGACGCCAGTTCGCCTTCTCCCTCGGGCACGTCCCCGGCGGAATCGGCGAGCTTGTATTCGCGCTTGAACGGGCGGATATCCAGGTAGCGCATGTCCGTCTCGGTCCGATGGGCTACGGACGGGTAATTGTCCTCGCCGAAGCCGTAGTAGGTGAGGCTGTCCGTCGGAGAGGCGGCGAGCTTCTCCAGCAGCAAGGTCTCCTGCAGTGCCGCGGTCGTCCGGGCCTTGGCCGGCTCCGCGGTGAAGTCCTTGACGATCAACGTCTGCTCGTCACCATTATTGAACTGGAAGACGATCCCGGCTTTGGTCAGGCCGAAGTCGTCGCCGACGCGGATGCGATTGACGATCTCGGCGACCGGATGGACCTCCAGCGCCTCCTCGGGTTGCTCGAACGATACCCGAGGCGCGCGATCCTCGATCACATCGAGCTTGTAGCGATTCGCGGGCAAGGCCCGGCCATCGGCGGTCCTGGCGTCGATCTGGAAAACCAGCCCTTTGGTCGCCTTGAGCCCGGCGGTGTACGACTTGCCGTCGGACTTGAGCGGCAAGATCCGGGCGCGGGAGGTGCCTTGCCCTTGACCGGCTTCACGGACGGGTCGGTCAGGATCAGCGACGCCTCCGCCGGCAGCGAATCGAAGGCGATCCGGAACGTGGCGTCGGTCCCCTCGATGACCCGAAGGTCCCCACCCTTCACCGTGCTGGGCCCGACATTCGTGTAGGTCGGTGGCACCAGCGACACGTCGAACGACTGGATCGCGAGCGGATATCGGACCCCGATCCGGAACGTCGGGCTCGATGCCGGTCCGGCGGTCACGCGATACTCCAGCGGCTCCTTGACCTTCTCGAGCTCGGACCGTCGCGCCGAGGCGGGGCCGCGGTCCGGGACGTCCAGGGCGGCGGCTTTCCAGGAGGCATCCGGTTGCCCCTCGGGCCGCGTGTAGAGGACGACGTCACGCCCGAGTCGGCCCGACAGCTCCACGGTGATCGGGACGCTTGCACCCTGCTCGATCGTGAGGTTCCCCGGCACGACCGAGAGCGTCGTGTACGGCCGGTTACTCAGCATGGCGCTGCGAGTGCGATGCGCCGCTCCGGATCCCGAGCCGAGGCGATAAGCATCAAAACTGCGGGGATCGCCGCCAGCGTCCCGACGGCCCAGACGCGCCTCCAGGGCACGATGCCATCGAGCGGGAGCGGATTGGCCTGGATCTCCGTCTCGGCTTCGAGGGCGGAGACGAGGCTTGGCGTCACGCCCTCGGAATCGATCACTTCGGCGGGGAGCCCGGCGAACTGGACGACGGTCCGGATCCGCTGGCCGAGCTGCGGGAATCGGCCCTCGATCTCGACGGCCGTCCGCCCCTTGGTCCACCACCGCAAGGGCGCGATGACCCGGCCCCAGAGGACCGCCATCGTCACGGCCACCGCGGCGAGGAGGCCGGCCGCTCTGAGGTTCCACGGCATTTCCAGGCGGTAGTCGGCCGCCGCGAGCGCGGCCAGGCCGAGCGCCGCGGCGAGGAACGACCAGCCCAGACCCTGCCGGACCTGGTATCGTCGCAACGATGCCCAGACGTGCTCGAACCGGGTGTGAAACGTGACGTCCTGGGATTCGGATATCGCGAGGCTCATGATCGGTCCTTTTCAGTTACGCCGCCGTCCGATTGGCGAGGAAGTTCTCCACCAGGAGCACGCCGAATAAGCTCAATGCCAGCCAGGGCCAGACCTCGTTGCTCCGCAACCGATCGTCGGAGATCCCGCGCGGACCCGACTGGGCCACCGTCTCCGGGGCCGGCCCGGGTAGTGTGAATCCGAAGCGGTCCGCAAACTCTTTCGGGGTACATCGCTCGGTCCGGGATTCCAGCGGGTCCACGTTGACGACACGGACGAGCCCGTCGGATTCGACGACGCCCGGCCATTGCTCGACGTCGGCCAGGACCTGCTTGACGGGCCCACCCTCGGCCAGGCCGGAGACGTAGGCGGCCATCTGATGGATCATGGGCAGGTACATCCGCCCGCGCGGCCAGTCGCCCCAGGCGCGGTCGCAGGCCGAGGTGAACCAGAGAATCTTGCCACGACCCCTTGCCCGATCCAGGAGCGCGGGTACGCCATCGCGGAACCACGCCAGCACCCGGACGTCCGGCTCGGGCTTGACCCGCGTGATCGCGGTGAACGCCGGCCGGCGGAGGTCGCCGTGTTCGGGGTCGGCGAATGGCCGGAAGACCGGGTGCTGCGCCTCCCATCGCTCGAGCCGCCAGGGCATCTCCCTGGCGTTCTCGGGCCCGATGACCTCGCCCACGCCCAGGCCCGCCGCCTCGAGCGATCGGGACCGGACGCGGTCGCCCGTGAAGACGAGCAAGCCGCCGCCACGTTCGACGAATTCGACGAGCCGCCTCGCATCCGAGGCGCCGAGCTCCTCCACGTTGGCCAGCACGACGGCATCGGTCTTCTTCAGATCCGGCAGATCCGTGCCGCCGACGAGGTCGACCGCACGCACGTCGAACGGCGATTTCTCGTAGCGCTCGCCCGAAGGTGCCAGTCGCAGCGCGGCCTGGAGGAAGAAGGTCTCCGATTCATAGGCGGCCCGCCCGGGGTCGCCGTCGACGACGAGCAGTCGCACCGGCGGCACGACCCGGATGGCCAGGTATCGGCGGTCGTCGAACGGTAGTTCGTCGCCCGTGGACGCCTCGACGTGCCCCCGCCAGATGCCTTCGGCCAGCTCCTTGAGCGGAAACTCCACGCTCGCGGTCGCGCCGCCCTCCAGGTCGACGGTCCGCTCCAGGTCGCGCTTCAAGTCGCCGGCCTCGACATGCAGCCGGACAGGACACTTCGCCACCGGCAAGGGAGACGCGTTGAGCACGGTCGCGGTGACGGAGACCGACTCGCCGGGCCGGACGGTCGCGGGGGTGGCCGCGACGTTCGTCACGGCGACGTTCTTGGGGAATGCTCGACCGAAGTCTCGCAAGTGGACCGCGACGTCGGCGGGGAGGCTTACGCTGTCACCCCGATCGAGGCCCGATCGCTGGAGATCGGTGAGGATGTGCAATTCCTTGATCGTTTTCCGCGAGCGGACGAGCAGGTCGCGCGCCCAGGCGATCGCGGCGCCGTAGTCCGTGCCGCCGGGCGTCGGCTCGGGTGCAATCTTGTCGAGGTCGGTCGGCCCGGAGAGCGGATGGACCGCACGGTCGAAGGTGCCGATCTCGAGTTGCGTCGCCTGACCGATCCGACCCAGGATCGCCCGCGCCTCGGCGAGCGATTGATCCATCGGCCGACTGCCCCCCTTCAGCCCCATGCTGGCCGATCGGTCGAGCAGGACGACGACGAGCCGGTCTCCCGGCGACGGCTCGGTCGCGAGCATGTAGGGCCGGGCGAACAGGAAGGCGATCAGGGCCACGGCGGCCAACCGCAGCGACAGGAGGATCCATCGCTTGATCCGCCTTCGCCGCGCGTTGTCGCGCAGGACGATCTTGAGGAACTGGAGCGTCCCCAGGTCGACCGTGCGGGCCCGCTGGCGGAACATCAGGTGGATGATGATCGGGATCGCCAGGGCGCCCAAGGCGCCGAGCATCCCGTACTGAATGAACTGCATGGTTCCTCACATCGAAGATCGGCCCGGTCAATTGTTCGTTGTGCGTCCTTCGTGATGGCTCCAACTCGTGGCCTGGCCATCGACTCGTTCTCGTCATTCCTCGGGTTGAAACGGGCGAACGTGGAATGGGTCAGTCGCCTGGTAACCTCGATGGTAGTCGAGGCTCCAGGTCTCCGTCCCCTTCCACGACCCCTTGAGCGCATAGATCGACATCGGAGCGAAGGCATATCGCCACTCCGGGCCGTCTTTGCCCGCGACGGCCTCGATCATCAAGAACGCCTCGGGATCGGTGGTCAGGAAGTAGGCGAAGAGAGCGCCGTCGGTCACGTGGGAGCCCGGCTTGCCATACCGAACGAGCGGCTTGGAGAGCAGGCGAAGCGTCTGCCACGACTCGCCCCGGAAGTCGTCGCTGGCCGCGAAGTCCCGCGCCATCGCGTGCATCTGCCGGAGCCGCCCCTCGGCGCTCTCGGCCGGCCTTGGGGCGCCGGGCACCGGCTTGAACTCCACACCGGCCCGCGACGGCCGCCAGTCCGGCGCCCTGGTCGAACGTCGCGATCAGCCGGCCGGTCGAGAGCGAGGAGAGCTCGTGGTACCAGTCCCCGTCGCGCCTTCGGAAGACCTGGACCGCCGCCGCCGGCCGGCCATCCGGATCGACCCAGACGAAGATCGCCCCGTCCTGGCTTGAGCCGACCGTATTCGTGAATCGGAGGACCGGCTCGGGCCGGAGCGGATACGTGGCATCTTCATCGGCGGAACGAACCACCATGTGGGCCAGCGATTTCTTCATGATCTCGAGTCGCGCGGCCGGATTGTCCTTGGAGCCCTGCCCTTCGGCTGTTGCCGCGAGGCCGAGGATCAGGATCGTTGCCATCAACAGACGCACGGCTCACCTCTTTCGGTTCAGAACGTCCTCGCCCGCCTGACCAGGTAATCCAGCAGCGCCCGCTCGGGCGGGTCCTCGGTCGTCAGCTCGATGCGGTCGATGGCGCGCTTGCGGCACTCGACCTCCAGCGACTGCCGCCACTCGTCGACCGCCTGCCGATAAGCCTGGCGGATGCCCTCGGCCTGGGTAGTCAGCGTCTCGCCGCTCTCCAGGTCGCGGAATCGGATCTGGCCGTCGACCGAGAGGTCGCGCTCCCAGGGGTCCATGATGTGCCAGATGATCACTTCATGGTTGTTGTAGCGCAGGTGGTCCAGGCCGCCGACGATCGTGTCGAGGTCGCCGAACAGGTCGCTGAAGAGCACGACCATGCCGCGACGCCGGGCAAACTCGGCCGCCTGGTGCAATGCGCGGTCGTTGTCGGTGGACGGCCGGACCTCGGCGGCGGCGATCGTCGCCAGGATCTCGTCGAACTGGCCGGGCTTGGCGCGGAGACAGGTGGGCCGTCACCGCGTCGGAGTACACGGTCAACCCCACCGCGTCGCGCTGCTTCAGCGCCAGGTGCGCCAGCGCGGCGGCCAGGGATGCCGCATAGTGCAGCTTGCTCCGGCCGGTGTTGGCGCAGCTCATCGAGGCGCTGGCGTCCAGCAGCAGGTAGAGGTTCAGATTGGTGTCGGCGTCGTATTCCTTGATGTAGAGCCGATCGTGCCGCGCGTAGAGCTTCCAGTTCAGGTGCCGGAGGTCGTCGCCTGGCGTGTACTCGCGGTGCGAGGCGAACTCGACGCTCAGACCTAGGTAGGGGCTGCGGTGCAGCCCGTGCATCGAACCCTCGACGATCGACCGGGCGCGCAGCTCGATCGATTCGAGGCGTGAGAAGAAGGCCGGGTCGATCAGGGTCCTCGGATCGAAGGTCATGGCGGATCACGCCTCCTGCTTGACGGTCTCGACCAGTCGGCGGATGATCGCGTCGGCGTCCACGCCGTCGGCGCGGGCGTGGAAGTTGAGGACCAGGCGATGTCGGAGCACGGGGCCGGCCAGGTTCTTCACGTCGTCGAAATCGACGTGGTACTTGCCCGCCAGGATCGCCCGGGCCTTGGCGCCCAGGACCAGGTACTGCGAGGCCCTCGGGCTGGCCCCGTAGAGCAAGTACTTGTGGACGCCCTCGATCTCCTTCGACTCGCCCGGACGCGACGCGGCGACGAACCGGACGGCGTAGCTCATGACCGAGTCGGCGATCGGCACGCCGCGCACCAGCTCCTGGAGCCGCAACAGCTCGTCGGCCTTGAGCACCGGGTGAGCCTCGCCCGTGTGCGTGCCGGTCGTGCCCTTGACGATCAGCATCTCCTCCTTGACCGTGGGATACTTCACCTTGAGGTTGAACATGAACCGGTCGAGCTGGGCCTCGGGCAGCGGATAGGTGCCTTCCATCTCGATCGGGTTCTGGGTGGCGACCACGAAGAACGGCGGCTTGAGCGGATAAGTGCGCCGGCCGATCGAGACCTCGCGCTCCTGCATCGCTTGCAGGAGCGCGGCCTGGGTCTTGGGGGGCGTGCGGTTGATCTCGTCGGCGAGCAGGAAGTTGGTGAAGATCGGCCCGGGGAGGAATTCCAGCTTGCCGTCGTCCGGTCGCCGGATCCTCCTCGATGATGTCCATGCCGGTGATGTCCGAGGGCATCAGGTCGGGCGTGAACTGGATGCGGCGGAACTCCAGGTCGAGCGTCTGCGACAGGGTGCGGGCCATGAGCGTCTTGCCCAGGCCGGGCACGCCCAGCAGCAGGATGTGGCCCCGGCAGAGCAGGCCGACGAGCATGTGGTCGATGACCGTCTCCTGGCCGACGATCACCTTGGCGATCTCCTCGCGGATGCGCTGGCGCGCCTCGCAGAGGCGGGCCACGATCGCGGCGTCCTCGCCGGAGAGCGCCGCGGGGGCGTTCGGCCTGGCATCACGGGTTTTCGGCGTTTCCATCGGTCGCGGGCCTCTCGCGGTGGCGTCGGGTGCGGCGTGGGCCGCCGCCGGGTTCAGGGTTGGTACACGCGGCTGTAGAAGGTTCGGAACGGGAGATCGCTGTTGCGCAGGGCCAGGTTCCAGACCGGCCGGCCCTTGTGCTCGGCCTTGAGTGCCCAGCACGTCATGGGGGCGAAGGCGTATTGCCACTCAAGTCCCTCGGCGCCGCGGCGCGCCTCGATGAAGAGGAACGCCTCGGGATCGGTCCCGAGCACGAAGGCGAACAGGGCACCGTCCTCGGGGGTGCCGCCGGCCTTGCCGTATCGACCGATCGGCTTGGGGAGTAGCCGCAAGGCGTTCCATCCTCGGCCCCAGAAGTCGTCCTCGGCGCGGAACTCGGCGGCCAGGCCGTGCATCTGCCTGAGCCGTTGCTGGGGCGTGTCGGCCGGCTTCGGCACGCCGGGGATCGGCTGGAAGGTCACTCCGGGTACCATCGGCACCCAGCGAGCCTTGCCCCCTTCGGTGGCCGTGAAGGTCCCCGTCGACAGCGAGGTGAATTCGTGCCGCCACTGCCCTTCGGGCCGCCTCGCGACGTTCAACAAGAAAACCTGGGCGGCCGCCCCGGGCCGGCCCACCTCATCCTCCCACAAGAAGATCGCTCCATCCCGGACCACCCCGTCTCCCTGCTTCCCCAGGCGGAACACCGGCTCCGACTTGAGCGTCAAGTCCGACGGATGGCCACCACCGGTCGTGAACGTGTAGCTCTTCGCCGACTCTTTCATGAACTTGAGGCGCTCCGCGTTCTCGACAGGAGTGTCCTGGGCGCCCGCCGGTGCCCCGGTGGCCATCCCGGACACGAGCAGGAGGATCATCCGAGCTCGTAACGCGGTTGCACTTGACATGATCGATCGACTCCCCTCACAAGACGACGAATCGTTTATCTGTAGACCGATGCCCGGTTCAAGGTTCATACGCCTTGGCGAAGAATGGCTTGGATGGGTCCACCGCCGGATCCCGGTCGGGAAGCTCCCAGACGGCCTTGCCCTGGTAGGAGCCCTTGAGCGGGTAGATGGTCATGGGTGCCAGGGCGTATTGCCATTCGGGGCCTTCCTTGCCCGGCCGGGCCTCGAGGAACAGGAAGACCTCGGGGTCGGTGCCGAGGACGAAGGCGAAGAGGGCGCCGTCGATCAGGTTGCTCCCGGGCGCGCCGTACCGGGAGATCGGTCTGGGGAGTAGCCGGAGCTCCGACCAGCCCCTGTGCCCGAAGTCGTCCGAGGCGCGAAAGCCCTCGGCCAGCGACCGCATCTGGCGGGTCCTCTGCGCCAACGCCTCGGCCGGCCGAGGCGCGTTCGGCAGCGGCTTGAATGCGAGCCCGGGCTTCGTGGGGACCCACCAGGCTCGACCGCGACGATTCGCCGTGAGGGTCACCGGTGAGAGCGAGGAGAATTCGTGGATCCAGATGCCCTGCGGGGCCCCGGAATTCTTGATCTGGAACACCTGGACCGCGGCCTCAGGCCGATCGTTCTCGCCGGTCCAGAGGAAGATCGCCCCGTCCTGGACGGTCTCGGCGGCCTGCTTGCCGAGGCGGAACACCGGCTTCTCCAGCAGCTTGAGCACCCGGCCGCGATCGCCGCTCGTGGTCAGTTCGTACGGGACGAGGGAATCTTGCATGAATTTCAGGCGATCGTCGCCGGGGACGGCGGCATCCCGCGCGCCGGCCGACGCCTGGGCAGTCAGGGCGAGTGCGAGATAAAGAGGAGCGAGGATGAACATGCTCATTCCCTCACGGCTTCGGGTACAACGCCTTATTTCGGACCCGTCTCGACATCGAAGCCGAATAGAACATACGGCTGGTTGAAATCGAACACCTGCGAATAAGGGATCTCGGGAGCGCTCCAGATCTCGTGTCCGCGGTGGCTGATGCGCAGATTGACGTTGTTCATTCGGGTCGCGCCGAAACGCCACTCGGGGGCACCGCTCGACGACCGGCGGGCCTCGATCAACAGGAAGACCTCGGGGTCGGTGCCAAGCACGAAGACAAACAGGCCGCCGTCGATCAGGTCGCCCTTGGTGTCCTCATAGCGATAGAGCGGCTGAGCCAGCAGGCGCATGTCGCGGTCGACGCCCTCGCGGTTGGTCTGTCGGCCGGTGAATTCCTGGGCCAGGGAACGCATCTGGCGGAGGCGTGCGGCGGCCGAGTCGGCCGGCGCGGGGGCGTCAGGGATCGGCTTCAGCTCCAGGCCGGGCCGGGAGGGCGTCCAGACGGTGGCCCCGTCGCGCTCGGCGGACAGCTTGCCCAGTGCCAGCGAATGGAACTCGTCAGCCCTGTGCACGGGCTTCGAATAAAACCGGTAGATCGAGGCCACGGCCTCCGGCCGCCCCTGGTCGGTCCAGATGAAGACATCGCCGTAGATCGTGCCGACCACGGGGTTCGACCATTTCAGGACCGGCTCGGGGTGGAGCTTCATCGGCCGGTCGCTCCCTTCCAGGCGGATGGTATATGACGCGGCCTGCCGCTTCGCGAACGCAAGGAATTCCTCGGCGAGGGCCTTTTCATCCTTCTGCGGATCGGACCAGGCGGCACCAGCCAGGCCCAGCAGGGGCGCGAGCACGATCAGGACCCGCATCGCCGATCGATTGCTCATGATCCATCGCCTCCCTCGGGTTAGACGCCTGATCCCGTGTCTCATGGTTTCGGAGCGGGAGATGCTTCGATGTAGGTCTTCGACGCGAGGGCACCATCATCCTTCGGCCCGATCTTCGGCTCGGCCTTCTGGCCGGCCCGGCCGCCGAGCTCCGGCGGCAGGTAACTCTCCTGGAGCTCGCTGCCGTGCCCGTCGCCGTTGTCGTCGAGCTTGGCGTGTTCGGTCGAGAGGAGCTCGTCGTCGAGGTACCGCTGCATCACATTGGCCACAACCGCCAGATAGAGCTCGAAGACCGAGACCTTGCCATCCTTGTCGCGGTCGATCCCTTCCGGGGCCTTGGTCAACACCTCGGCGAGGCCGAGGGGGAACAGGGTCTCGTTGACCTCTTGATCGGCCTCGGTCGCCGTGATCACGATCCGGCCGGGTGCGGCCATCGGCTTGAGGAAGAACCCGCTCGCGGCCGTCGTGATCAAGAAGACCTGCTCGCGCGCCTTCAGGCCCTCGAAGAGCTTGGCGAACGCCCGTCCGTCCAGATCCAGCCCGGGGATGTTCCAGTAGGAATGGCGGCCGTCGTAATGTCCGTGCCCGATCACGATCACCCACAGCGTGTCGTCCGGGGCGAGTCGCTTCCGCATCTCCTCGACATCGGCCGCGATCCCCTCGCGGTTCGATAGCCCGCGTGATGCCGAGAGCGCGGGGCCATCGCCGGGCTGGGTCTCGACGCCGAATCGCACCAGGACCTCGGAGCCGGCGAAACCGTAACGACCGGTCATCGCCTTGTGCAGCTTCTCGACGGTCTCGGCGAATAGCTTGCGGTGTTCGTCGTCGCCGGGCAGGCCGCAAACGATCATGGCCCGCCTCGTCCCGTGCTTCGCCGACGGGGCCTCCGTCTGCGACGAGGATTCCTCGGCGCACGCCGACGATCCACCCGAGAGCCACACGGCCGCACCGGCCAATAGACCGACGGTTAGCCGGGATGCTCGGGACCATGATTTCGAGCCAGGTCGGTTCATGGGGCCTTCTTCTCCTCGACGGGGTCGATGTCCCGGTCGTGGAACACACGGTAGCGATGCTTGGGATCTTGTCGGGGCAAGTTGTACGGGATCAGGGGGGCGGAAAAGACCGGCTTGCCCTTGTGCCGCACCCAGAGCTCCACATCGGTGAACCGGGCGATGGCGTATTGCCAGCCGGGGGCCTCAGTGCCCGCCGACTTGCGAGCCTCGACGACCAGGAGTGCCTCGAGATCCGTCCCCGCCGAGGTGACGAAGGCGAACAGGGCGCCGTCGAGGATCTCGGGATCAGCGCTCTCGTATCGGTAGAGCGGCTGCGGGAGCAGCCGCAGCTCCCAGCCCCGCTCATTGTGGTCCCGGGTTGAGGCGGAGAAGTCGCGGGTCATCGCACGCATCTGGGCCAGTCGTTGCGGGGCGGATCGGGCGGGAGCCGGGGCGCCCTCGATCGTTGCCATCGCGATGCCCGGAGCCTCGGGGGTCCAGTTCCAGGTATGTGTCCCCGGGCGTTGAACCTCGAGCATCGACAGCGACAGCGAATGGAACTCGTGGTAGAGGTTGCGCGGACCCTTCGCGGGGAACGAGAAGAAGCTGCCGACGACCTCCGCGCGGCCCCGACAGGTCCAGAGGTAGACCGCCCCATCCTGTCCGCCTTCCCGGATCGGGTTGGTCCAGACGTAGACCGGCTCGTGCCGGAGCTCGAGCTTGTCCTTGCGACTGGAGTCGCGGTAGATGGTGTAATCGGCCGCCTCTTTGCCGTAGATCTCCAGGAGCCGTTCGCGCTTGATCCGGGCGGCCCGATGGGATGCAGGGTCGTCCTTGGGCGCGGGCGATTGGCCCATCGGGGCCGTCGCGAGGAAGAGGAGGAGCCAGGTCCGGACCATCACTTCACCTCCTGTTTCGGGCTGACGTCGCCGATCTCGGGGATGAACCGATCCTGATAGAAGCGGAATCGGTGCTTGGCGTCGTGATAGAACGTGTTCTCGTCCGATCGGATCGAGCTCCAGACCTCCTGGCCCTTGTGCTTGAGCCAGAGGTTCATGTCCGAGAACCGCGCCGCGCCATAGACCCAACGAGGGCCGGCCTGGGTCTTGCGGGCCTCCAGCACCAGGATGATCTCGGGGTCGGTGCCGGCCGACGATACGAGGGTGAAGAGGGCTCCGTCGATCACGACCGGGTCGGTGCTCTCGTAACGGTAGAGGGGCTGCGGTAGCAGGCGAAGCTCCCAGGACTGGCCGTCGCCGAGACTCCTGCCGCTGAACTCGCGGGCCAGGGCGCGGATCTGGGCCAGTCGCTGCGAGGCCCCACCGACCGGCACGGCGGCCCCCTCTACGGGCTTCAACTCGACGCCCGCCGCCTGGGGCACCCATTGCTCCTGGGCCTTGCGATCGACGACGAGCACCGCCGTCGAGAGCGAGTGCAGCTCGTGACACATGACCCGCTGGCCGTCGCCCGTGGGATGGGAGAAAATGCTGCCGACGACCTCCGGCCGGCCTCGATACATCCAGACGAACACCTCGCCCGTCTGTCCGCCCACCCTCGTGGGATTGGTCCAACGATAGACCGGTTCACGCCTCAACTCAACCTTCTGAGCGCGTGCGGCGTCGCGGAAGATCGCGAAGCTGGCCGCATCGTCCGTGTGCAGTTCCAGCAGCCGCTGGCTCCGGGCCTTCGCGGCCTGGTCCTGCTCGGCGCCCTCCACCGCCTGCTGGCCTATGGAGGCTACGAGCAGAATCCAGAGGGTCAGAGCATTCATGGGACACCGGCCTTCGATAGGGCCATGCTGGAAAGGAGTCGCGTCCTGGACAGGTTACGAACCAAGTCGTATGACTACAAATATCGCCGACCCGCCGGGCTTGTCAACGAAATTCTTCGGAAGTTTGTCCGAGGGGCCGAGATGGCCCGTCGGGACCACCGGACCGGCCCACGGCAGGGTCGGGCCTCAATCGAAATCCTTCGGCGAGTCGCTCGGCTTGCTGACCGCATCCTTGCTGTGATAGATCTCATTCAACGCACCGAGCGTTTCGGGGTCCCGAGAAGACCTCGCGTCCATTGCGACGGACGTGGACCTCCAGGTCGGTGAACCGGGCGACCGCCGATTCCCAATGCGCATCCTTCCCCTCGCCGCGCACCTCGAGGAGGAGGAACGCCTCGGGATCCGTCCCCTGGACCATGGCGAAGAGCGCACCGTCGTCCTTCGCCTCGTATCGGTAGAGGGGCTTGATCAGGGCCCGCAACGGCCAGGCCGAGCCCTTGTCATCGATCGTGTTGGCCGAGAACTCGCGGACGAACGCTTGCATCTGGCGGAGGCGGGCGGGGGCGGTATCGGCCGGGGCGGGGGCGTCGGGGATCGGCTTGAAGGTCAGCCCGGGCCGCGACGCCTTCCAGACCACCTCATGACGCCAGATGGCCTCGACCGGCTCGGCCGCGAGCGAGTGCCGTTCGTGGAGGATGACACGGAGGCCGGTGGGCCACTTGTAGGTGAAGAAGCTCACCACCGCGACCGGCCGACCCTGTCGCACCCAGAGGTAGAGAGCGCCGTCGTCGCCGCCCCGGACCGGCTGCGACCAGCGCAGGATGGGCTCGGCGACCATCGTGGCACGATCGTCGGCCTCGCGCCCGACGTGGACGTCGTATTCTCCCGCATGGCGCTGCAACAGTGGGAACCATTTCCCTTTCGCGTCCTTCTCGCGAGCGGCCGCCTCCTGGGCCATGCCGAGCGGCCACGGCGCGAACCATCCTGACGCGAACAGCAAAAATCCGAGGGCCATTGCGACGCGGCGGTAAAAACCTGATGTCAGCATTACATGGCTCCCCGATGGGATGGGACGAGAGGTGAAGTCTCTGCCGACGACGGAATAACTCGGTCAATCCGGACGGATATCGCCGCGAAGGGTCACGTAGGGACGGTTCGGGTCCTGGTGGTCCGTGGCCCAATCGACGACCCAGACGTCACGATCCTTGTGCCTCGCTCGCAGATTGACCATCGACATGCGGGCGAAGCCGTACTGCCAGACCGGTACTTTATTGACCAACCGACTCTCGATCACCAGCAGGACCTCGGGATCGGTCAACTGGACGAAGGCGAACAGGGCGCCGTCGGAGAGGTCGGGCCGGTCAACCGGGTATCGGTAGAGCGGCTTCGGCAGCAGCCGGAGCTCGGTCTTGTCCTTCTCCGAGTCGAGGAACGCATGGAACTCCTTCGCCATCGCGCGCATCTGACGGAGCCGCTCGGAGGGCGAGGCCGCGGGCTTCGGCGCGCCCTCGATCGGACCCAGGGCGATGCCCGGGCCGCGAGGCGACCAAACCGGCCGGCCGGCACGCGCGGCGGTCAGGCTGTTCGTCGACAGCGACTGGAACTCGTCGTCTTCCACGATCTTCCCGTCATCGCCCGTGTACCGGAAGAGCGACCCGATCGCCTCGGGACGCCCGTCCGCGACCCATACGAAGGAGGCGCCCGCGACCGAGCCGCGCAACGGGTTGGTCCAGCTCAGGACCGGCTCCGGCACGAGGACCAGGTCTCGAGGCGGTTCGGAGTCCGCCGTCATCCCGTACCGCGCCGCCATCTGCTTCAACTCGTCGAGGAGCTTCGCAGCACCATCGGGCTTGGATGCCCCCGCCTTCGCCGACTTCACGTCGTCGCGGGCGGACCCGGTCGATCGCTCCGACGACGAAGGGGCCTGCGCAGGGCGGCCAGCAGGATGATCGGGATCGCCGCGACATTCATGGCATCACCGTCCTTCGCATGAGACACCGGGCCGCGTCCGGGACAGGTTACGAACCAAGTCGTATGACTACAAATATCGCCGACCCGCGGCGGTTGTCAACGATATTCTTCGGGAGTTTATCGCGAGTGCGCACAGGGGCAAGCGGAGGCGAAAGAGGCTGCCCCGGCCGGGGGTGCTCTCGACCGCGAGGGTGCCGCCGTGGTCGCGGACGATGCCGTAGCCGACCGAGAGGCCGAGCCCGACCCCTCCGCCGACGGGCTTGGTCGTGAAGAACGGCTCGAAGATGTGAGGCAGGTGCTCGGGAAGGATCCCTCCGCCGTGGTCTTCGATCTCAACGACGACGATGTTCTCGCGGTCGGGACGGGTGCGTACCTCGATCAGGCCCTCGCGATCGGATGCCTGGATCGCGTTCAGCAGGATATTGAAGAACACCTGATTGATCTTCCCGGGGTGGCAGGCCACCTGCGGGAGTTCGCCGAGATCGGCCTGCACGCGGATCGCCTTCTGGTCGAGCTCGTGCCGGAGGGCCGCCAGGGTCGATTGGAGGGCCGAGTTGAGGTCCACATCCTTGAATTCCGCCTCGTCGAGCCGGGCGAAATCGCGGAGGTTCTGCACGATCGCGCGGATGCGTCGCAGGCCATCGGCCGAGCTGTCGAAGATCCGGCCGAGGTTCTCGCGGAAGTAAGGCAGGTCCATCTCCTCCTCCAGCCGGGCCAGCTCGGCGGCCAAGTCCGGCTCGGTCTGCGAGAGGGCGGCCCGCCCTTGGCCATACCGGTCGAGCACGCCGAGGGCGGACTGGACATCCCGGCGCAGCACGGCGAGGTTGTTGATGACGAACGCGATGGGGTTGTTGATCTCGTGGGCCACGCCGGCCGCCAGGCGGCCCAGGCTCGCGAGCTGTTCGGTCTGGAGCAAGGCGGCCTGGGTCTCGCGCAGGTGATGCTCCAGGCGGATGATTCGCTCGCCGGCGCGGAGCCGGACCCGAAGCTCGTCCCGGTCGAACGGCTTCGTAAGGAAATCATCGGCGCCGGCCTCCATGCCTTCGACCAGGTCCTCCTTCTGCGATTTCGCCGTGAGGAGGATCGCATAGACATATCCGGGTCGCTGCGACGCGCGGATCCGGCGGAGCAGCCCCGAGCCGTCGAGCTCGGGCATCATCCAGTCGGTGATGACCATGGGGAAGAGGCTCTCCTCGAAGAGCCGCCACGCCTCGGCGCCGTCCTGGGCCGCCGTGACCTCATATCCCCACTTCTGGAGGTAGCTTTGCAGCAGCCGCCGGGAGACCGCATCGTCGTCCGCGATCAGGATCTTCATCGGTCGCTCCTCCCGGAAGGGCCTAGTCCACAAGACCGCAAATAGTGGCCCACGGAACGGGCCAATCCGCCAAGCACCGGCCCAACGCGGACTCGAGATCGAAGAGATTAGAACACGAAATACACGAAATGCACGAAAAATAATTCAAATATTCAAATATCTAATGCATTCATGTCAATTATTGCAATTCTTCCGTCCTTCTCTTCTTTCGTGTATTTCGTGTTCCGATCTCTCCGGTTTGAAGACGCTTCTGTGGTGTTCCGCGTCGCCGGCTCTCGGATCCGCGGGCCATTGGCCGTGATTTCAGGCTTCGCGGACCAGGTACGGCTCGGCCGCTACGACACCCCCGCCCGAGTGAATTCGACGAAGACCGACTCCAGGCCGCCGATGGCCCCTTCGAGCGCGGCCCAATCCGACTCGACCCGGCTCCAGTCGTGGTCGCGACCGGCCGTCTCCAGCCGATGCGCCGCCTCGACGGCCGACCGGGCCCCGAAGGTGGCCACGGACCCCCTGAGCGCATGGGCCGACTGGTGGAGCCCCGAGGCATTCCGCTGGTCGATCGCTTGACGGATCTCCGCCATCCGTTGCGGGCACTCGCCGAGGAACAGCTCCGCCAGCTCCTTCAGCAACTCCGCGTCACCATCCACGCGCTTCAGGGCCGCGGCCAGCTCGAAGGCGGCCTGCGGGGCCGCCGACTCCGCCCGGGCCGACCCGTCGGCCACGGTCGCCAGGCCATCTAGGGTATCGAAGAGCTCCTGGGCCTGGAGCGGCTTGGAGACGTAGCCGTCCATGCCCGCCGCGAAGCAACGGTCGCGATCGCCCTTGAGGGCGTGCGCCGTCATGGCGATGATCGGAATATGGCCTCCGGCGACGGCCTCGCGAGCCCGGATGGCGGCGGTCGCCTCGAAGCCGTCCATCTCGGGCATTTGCACGTCCATCAGCACGGCATCGAACGGATGGCCATCGAGGGCGGAGACTGCCTCGCGGCCGTTGCCGGCCACCACCACCTGATGGCCCCTCTTCTCCAGCAGGCTGACGGCCAGCCGCTGGTTGACCGCATTATCCTCGGCCAGCAGGAGCCGGAGCGTGCGCCGTCGCCCGTCCGTCGCGGGGCGGCCGGGCGCGGCAACGCGGCGGGACTCGACGCTCGCCGATGAGCCGAGGCTAGTCATGATCGCGTCGAGGAGCGTCGATTGGCGGATGGGCTTGGTCAGGTAGGTCGATACGCCCAGCTCGCGGCATCGGGCCGCGTCCTCGCGACGGTTGGCCGATGAGAGCATCATCAGAGTGGACTCGATCAGCCCCGGGTCCTGGCGGATCCGCTCGACGAGCATGAAGCCGTCCATCTCGGGCATCATGGCATCGAGCAGCACCAGGGCGTACGGCATCCCGGTCTCGCGCGCCTGCTCGAGGGCGGCCAGGGCCTCGCGGCCCCCCTCGACGACCGTGGGCCTCATGCCCCAGTTGGCGAGCATCTCCTCGAGGATCCGCCGGTTGGTGGCGTTGTCGTCCACGACGAGGACGGGCAGGCCCTGCACGCGGGCGGCCTCCGCGCGCTGCGGCCGGGCGACCGGGCCGCTCGCCGGCCCGAACCGCGCCGTGAAGTGGAACGTGCTCCCGCGGCCGACCTCGCTCTCCAGCCAGATCTCGCCGCCCATCATCTGGACGAGACTGGCCGAGATCGCCAGGCCCAGGCCCGTGCCGCCGTATTTGCGCGTGGTGGACGTGTCCGCCTGCGAGAAGGCCCGGAACAGCCGCTGCTCCTGCTCGGCGGAGATCCCGATGCCGGTATCGCTGACGGCGAAGTGGAGGCAGACTTCTACCTCGGTCCGCGACCGTACCTCGACCCGGAGCAACACCTCGCCGCGCTCGGTGAACTTGATCGCGTTGCCGATCAGGTTGACGACGATCTGGCAGAGGCGATGCGGGTCGCCGGCGAGGGCATCGGGCACGTCGGCCGCGATGTGGTCGACGAGCTCCAGCCCCTTCTTGTCGGCGCGCATGGCGAGCGTGGCGACGGTGTCGTCGATCGTGTCGCGGAGATCGAAATCGACGAGATCCAGGTCGAGCTTGCCGGCCTCGATCTTGGAGAAGTCGAGGATGTCGTTGATCACGGTCAGGAGGTGATCGGCGGAGAGTTTCGCCATGCCCAGGTACTCGCGCTGTTCGGGCGTCAGCTCGGTGTCGAGGGCCAGCTCGGTCATGCCGATGATGCCGTTGAGCGGCGTGCGGATCTCGTGGCTCATGTTGGCCAGGAACTCGCTCTTGGTGCGGGTGGCGGCCTCGGCGGCCTCCTTGGCCTCGCGCATGGCGGCCTCCGCCTTCTTCTCGGAGTCGATGTCGGTGTGCACGCCGACCCACTCGCGGATCCCGCCCCCCTTGGCCAGGATCGGGACGGCCCGGACCAACATGTGCCGGTATTCGCCGTCGTGCCGGCGCAGCCGGTGCTCGACCTGGTAGAGCCTCCGCTCGGCGACGGCCGCCGACCAGGCCCTCGCCGTGTTCGGCCGGTCCTCGGGGTGGACCGCGTCGAGCCAGCCCCAGCCCTTGAGCTGTTCGAACGTCTGGCCGGTGTAGGCGCTCCAGCCGGGCTGCTCGGCCTCGAACTGGCCCGACTCGGGGGTGTGCCAGACGATCGCCACGGTCGCCTCGATCAGCGAGCGGAACCGCTCTTCTCCCAGCCGCAGGGCCTCCTCGGCCTGCCTGCGCCTCAGGAACTGGCCGAGCTGGCTGCCGATGGCGGTCAGCATCTCGAGGAGGTCCGTATCGGGCTGCTGGATCTCTCCGCTGAAGACCTCCATGATCCCCAGGACCTCGCCGTGGAGGGCGATCGGGAAGGCGAATGCGCCGTGCAAGCCGGCGCGGCCCGCCGCGAGCGCGCGAGCGAAGCTGTGGTCCGTGAGGACGTCCGTGATCCAGGCCGGCCGGCCGGTCGACCAGACGCGGCCGGGCAGGCCGGCGCCGCGGGCGAACGTGGTCCGACGGCTCAACGCCGCAAACTCGTCGACCGGCGACGAGGGCGCGTGCCAGACGTCGCGGCATCGCAGCAGGCCGGCCTGCGCGGTCGACCCGCCAATGGGCCCCGAGCGTCCATCCCAGGCCGTCGCAGATCGCTCGCAAGATCTCGGGCACGGCGTCGTCGAGCCCCGGCGATTCCGCCAGGATCCGCGTCGCCGCGAACTGGATCCCCAGGCGACGCTCCGCCCGGCGGCGCCCGCGGTCCATCCGGTTGATCGCCGCCGCGTTCCACCAGATCGAGCGCCGTCAAGATGACGATGTTGGTGAGCACGAAGACGGACAGCCCCATCACCCGATCGAGGATCCCCCAGTGCCGGCCGAGCCACCACACCCAGCCGACCAGCGAGGGGATGAGGATCACCGCGGGCAGCAGCCGCCTCGCCATGACGCCGCCTGCGTCGACGCTCGTGACGATGGCCATGACGCCGCGGTCCGGCCGCGCGCAGAGGATGCCGACGGCGATCAGCCCCAGTGCCACGGCGGTGTTCAGCGCCATCGGGATGAAGTGCTCGATACCGGCCAAGGCGAGCGCGCTGTAGGCGTAGCCGAGGATGGCCAGCAGCGCGATCATCGCCGTCGCCAGGGCCGCGAACTGGCCCGCCAGGACGCTGCGCCGCGACCGCGCGTCCAGGAGCAGCAGGGCCGCGCCGACCATGAGGAGGGCCGCAGCCGTGTTGGGAGCCATCCGGTTCTCGAGACCGCCGAGCCGCTCCGCTGCCGCCAGCTTCTCGCGGAACAGGAGCTGGTCCGGGCCTCCGTCCCAGGCCCAGACATAGCCGACGAGTCGGAGCGCCGCCAACAGGACAACCCCCACGGCGCAGGCTGCGGCGACGGCGCGGAGACGACGGCTCCCCGACTCCGCCTGGATCCATAGCGACACCCCGGCCAGCAGGAACGCCACGGCGGTGCCCCCGGGATTCATGGCGATCATCCCCGGGATGATGCTCTTGGCGATCTCGATGTCGAGCGTCCAGCCCAGGAGCACCAGGCCGCCGATCAGGATCACGGCGGCACCGGCCGCTCGCGCGAGAGACCTCGGGCCATTGATGAAGCGCGGGCGCATTGGCGATCTCAGGGCCGAATTCGGGCGGACGTACCGGCGACGGGACCGGCAACCTTCGATTCCCATCGTAATGAGTTCCGTGCCCCCGAGGGAACGTCGTAAGAGCAGTCGCCCCTTGCGGACACGCCCCGCGTGCGGTCTGCTTGCAACCGGGGACGGGTCTCGACACGGGACGCGGCCCGGTCGAAGCGATCGCGGGACGTCGGCAACAAAAGGGGAACGGACTATGTCGCGGTGGATGAGTACGATCGTCGTGCTGGTCATCATGGCGGTGGGCGAGGCCCGCGCGGAGCCGCCACTCAAGGTGGGCGTGTTCGCCGTCGACGCCTCCCCGCCGGTGGGTAGTCCGCTCGCCTATGATCCGAACAAAGGAGTGGTCCAACCGCTGAGCTGTCGCGGGATCGTCCTGATCGGCGAGGGTCCGCCGGTCGTGCTCTGCGCCGTCAACTGGATCGGGATCGCGAACGACGGGCAGGTGGAGTTCCGCAAGGCGCTGGCGGATGCCGCCGGGACGGAGCCCCGTCGCGTCGCCGTCCACACGCTCCATCAACACGATGCCCCGGCCTGCGATTTCTCGACCGACCGCCTGCTCGCCGATCGAGGGATCAATCGCCAGCTCTTCGATGCCGCCTTCGACCGCGACGTGATCGCCCGCGCCGCCGAGGCGGTCCGCGTCGCCGCGAGGGAGGCGAAGCCGGTCACCCACCTGGGAACGGGCCAGGCCGAGGTCGAGGAGGTAGCGTCGAACCGTCGCATCCTCGGGCCCGACGGCAAGGTGAAGTTCGTCCGATATACGTCGTGCAAGGACCCGGCCGTCCGGGCCATGCCGGTCGGGACCATCGACCCCATGCTGAAGATGATCAGCTTCTGGGACGGCGACCGGCCGACTGCAGCCTTGACTTACTACGCCACCCACCCGCAGAGCTACTATCGCACGGGGCTCGCCAACCCGGACTTCCCCGGCATGGCCCGCGACCAGCGACAGTCCGCCACGGGAATCCCCCACATCCACTTCAACGGGGCCGGCGGCAACATCGGCGCGGGGAAGTGGAACGACGGGGCCCATGAGAACCGTCGGATCCTTGCGGACCGGGTCGCCGCCGGCATGGCCAAAGCGTGGGAGGCCACGGTCAAGACCCCGATCACGGCCGCGGACCTCGGCTGGTCTTCGTTGCCCGTCGCGTTGCCGCCGGCCCCGCACCTCGATGAAAGCCGGCTCCAGGCCCTGGTGGACGATGAATCGAAGCCCGTCCGCGATCGAATCGCCGCGGGCAGCGAGCTGGTCTGGCTCCGCCGATGCCGTTCGGGGGACACGATCGACGTCTCCTGCCTGCACCTGGGCAAGACGCGCGTGCTCCACCTGCCGGGCGAGCTGTTCGTCGAGTACCAGCTCGCGGCCCAGAAGATCCGGCCCGACCTGTTCGTCGCCATGGCCGCCTATGGCGACTATGGACCGGGCTACATCGGGACCGAAGTGGCCTATCCCCAGGGAGGTTACGAGACGGGCCCGCATGCCTCACTGGTCGCACCGAACGTCGAGCGCGTATTGATCGATGTCATCACGAAACTGATCAAGGAATGAGGGCGATCGGCGATCTGTTCGGTGGTATTACCCTGTGACCACGGTCTCACGACCGTGGTCACGGGCCAGGATCTGGATAGGTCCGGCGGTATTCCGCGAGGCCTCTCAAGAAAATTGAATCAATCCGCAACCATCTCCCCTTAATCTTGGAGTAGGGAGGAAGAGATCCCTGGGGAGGACCAGCCGATGGTACGCGGACGACTCGGACCGGCCCTGAATGACTTTCGCAGGCTCTGGGACGCCGGGACGATCTCGGGCCTCTCCGATGCGCGATTGCTGGAGCAATTCCGGGCGGATCGCGACGAGCTGGCGTTCGATGCCCTGATGGCTCGCCACGGCCCGCTGGTCTGGTCGGTCTGCCGGAGCATCCTGAACGATCCGCATGATGTGGAGGATGCCTTCCAGGCCACCTTCTTGATCCTGGTGCGCAAGGCCCCCTCGCTGCGCGTCGGCGATTCGCTGTGCGGCTGGCTGTATCGGGTCAGCTACCGCGCGGCGCATGAGGCCCTGGTCCGACGCGATCGCCGCCGCTCCCGGGAGCGGGGCGAGGTCGATCGCCTCCAGACGGCCGGTGATTCCGACCAGTCTCGCGACGAGCTGCTGAGCATCCTGAGCCTCGAGATCGACCGCCTGCCGGAAAAATATCGACTGCCGATCGTCCTCTGCGGTCTCGAGGGGTTGACCCGCCAGCAGGCGGCCGGACAACTGGGTTGGCCGCCGGGCACCGTCGCCACGCGGCTCGCCCGAGGTCAGGACCTGCTGCGTCGGCGCATGAGGCGCCGGCTCGGCGATGACGCCGTCGGCCTGAGTGGCTGGCTCGGCGGCCTGGTCTCCGCGACGGTCCCCGCGACATGTCGCGAGGCGACCGCCCGGGCGGCGATGACCCTGGCCGCCCGAGGTTGGGGCACGGCCGCACTCGGGTCTTCCGCCTTCGCACTCGCACGAGGCGTTCATGTCGCCATGGTCCGGAAGAGCATCGGCTCGGTCGTGTTCCTCGCCTTGAGCCTGGCCCTGGCCACATGGGACGCCTCCGGATGGCTCCGCCACGAGTCCGGCCAGGAGCCCCCCTCGGCGGACCCGGCTCTACGCCCGTCCTACGCGGCCAGTGCGCGGGAATGGGCGACGACCCGGGTCGAGCCGGGCCGGGTCGTCCGGATCCGCGGTCGGCTGACGGACCGGATGTCCGGCAAGCCGATCCGGGGCAAGGTCGTCTATGCGCCGCTCAAGGGCAATCCGAACGCCGACGGGACTTCGAGCGAGGCCGAGAACAGCAAAGTCTCCGATGAAGACGGCCGGTTCGCGATGACCGGCCTGCCGGGTCGGGGACTCCTGGTCGTCACGGCCGGAACGGATGACGTCCTCCTCTATCCCAGGCTTCGCGAGGTGTCGCCTGAGGATCGTCAACAGGGATTCGCCCTGCCCGACGACGCGGCCGTCCTGGATGCCCTCCCGCGACCGGTCAGCCTGGTCGGGAGCCATGCCTACAAGGTGGTCGACATCCCGGAAGGCTCGGGCGAGTTCGCGATTGACTTCGCCTTGGCCGTCCACCCGGGCCGGACGGTGACCGTCCGGGTCGTCGATCCGGCAGGCGAGCCCCTCAAGGGCGTGAGGGCCTTCGGGGTGCGAGAGCCGAGGTTGGCGGGCAGCAACTGCATCCGCGGCGACGAATCCTTCGCGGTCCAGGACCTCGACGCCGCCTGGCCCCGGCGGGTCTTCTTCCACCAGCCCGAGAGAGCGCTCGCCGGCTTCCTGGACCTGACCGGCAACGAGCCCGGCGACGTCAACGCCCGACTGTCCCCATGCGGCTCGATTCTCGGACGGGTCGTGGACCGGGCGGGCACGCCGATCGCTGGCGCCCTCTTCCGACTGGTCTACGACGACGGACAGGCCCTCCCCCACATCGCCTTCCCCTCGGGCCAGTGGGTACCGACTCGTGATGAGGCAATCCGCGATCAACGCACCCACGCCGATCCCGTGCCGATCAATCCCGTCAACGTCGGAGAGACCTCGGGTGAAGACGGCCGGTTCCGGATCCGCCACGTGGTGCCGGGGGCGAGATACCACTTGCGGATCATCATCAACCAGGCCGGCCGTCGCCTGGGACTGAAGGCACCCCCGCATCGTAGCAAGAAGCTTCTAATGGAGGGAACCCTCTCGGCCGGTCAAGCCCTGGACCTGGGAGACGTGCGAATCCTGCCGGAGGAACTGAGCATCGACCGCTGAAGACCCGAGAAGAACCAAGGACGAAATCCACAAATCATTGAAGCGAGGATCAAACCATGACGCCCTTCCAGGCAATTCATCCGGATCGTAGTCGCATCGCGAGGAAGATGAAGGGCCGCCCCCGCGGCGATCGCGTCGCATCGATGACCGTCCTGGCCATCGCGATGATCGGTATCAACGCCGCGGGCGCGGACCGAGCCGTCTCAATCGCTCCCGATCGGGCGGAGACGCGCACGCCGCTCGTCATGTTCCGCGCCGGCATGAACGGCCAGGTCGGGCCTGTCGTCGAGCTGGGGCGTCCGGTGGGAGGCCGGAACAAGGAGGATACCCTGGGGACGAGCCAGGCCATCCTGGAGCGCGAGCTGATCCGTCAGGCGATCCTGATCGCCGCCCGCGATGAGCTGGGCCTGCCGACGCGCGACGAGATCCTCGACGACGCCCCTCCCGACAAGGGCGCCGGAGCCGGCGAGCCGGTCCAGATCGCCATCCTGTTCCGACCGGGCGAGTGCCATGCCCTGATTCGCCGCGGTCAGGGCAACCAGGCGGCGATCCTCCAGAAGCACGACCTCGGCACCAATCCGGATGGCGGGAACTACACCTCGACGGTGACGGCGAAAGCGGAGGCACTGTCCCGGATCGATTTCCCCGCGCTCTTGAAGCAGCTCGGGGCCGGCGGCGAGCCGAACAAGCTCCGCGACGATGCTCCGGTGCCGCCGGATGTCGAGGAGCGTCTGAAGACCTTGAGCATGGTCGAGACCTTCGCCGCCGTGCGCGCCCTGCACGCGGCGATCCGGGCCGACGGCGAATCGTCGGCGCGTCTCTCGGCACTGGCGAGGGCCTATGCACAGCTCGGCATCCTGACCGAGTTCCACTGGAGCCCGGCGCACCGCGCCTTCAAGGCCCGCGCCCTGCTCTACGCCGAACGACTCATCGCGAGGGACGCGCAATCCGGATTCGTCCGGGCCCTGCAGACTCGGGCATTCGTCCGGGCGCTGGTCGGCCGCCACGACCTGGCGCTGGCGGACCTCGCCGAGGCGAACAAGCGGGATGAGACGGCCAGGGCCGTGGGACCGGCCCCGTCGCCATCGCCGTCGCCGTCGTGGCTGGCGGTGATCGACGCCTATTTGAAGGCCGACCGCAAGCGCCTCGAGGCCCAGGGCGGAGCGGACGCCCGGCTCGCAAGCCTGCTCGGCATGATGGTCGTCGAGTACCCGCCGCGGACGCGACTGCTCATCCAGTCGGCGCGACGTCATCAAGGCCGATGCCGACTGCTACCGCGCCTATGATGCGATCTGCGAGAACGGCGATCTCGGCGACCTGCATGCCGCGACCGAGATGGGACCGCTGGCCTTCGCGAAGCTCTTCCCGGAAAAGATCAAGTCGCTGTCGACGCTGCCCGACTCCGTCAAGAAGCCGCCGGATCATGATGGCGACGAGTTGACCCTGGTCAACCAGCTCGCGCAGGCCGGGATGCCCGGCCAGGACACGGGCGAGCCCTCGTGGGGCGTGCTGGCGCACCTGGCCAGGGAGACCCGCTTCGTCCATTCCTTCCGCAGGCTGTTCTTCATGGCACGCAAGTGGAACGTGCCGGTGGACGAGTATTTCGAACAAGTCCGCCCGCTGGTCGCCGGGCACCGCTACTTCCCCTACCTCCAGAGCTTCGTGCTGCCGCCCCAGCAAGCCGGACGCGTGATGAGCGCATTCGCCGACCTCCTGGACCTGACCGACATCGAGCCCACGGCGCGGCATATGATCGACGACTTCCGCGACCTCAAGCTCTCCGCCGGCGAGATGGGCTGGCGATTGAGCCTGACCCATTGCAGCATCCTGGCCCACGACGTCGCCGAGCGGATCCGGCAGGTGGGCGATAAGAAGGATCATTTCGGCCGTCTCCTGCTGATCATCAGCCCCTATTCGGGCTATGCGATGGGTACGCTCGTCGCGGCCGACTGGGATCGGGTCAAGGGCGAGGTCCCCGCCTGGCGCGAGAAGGTCGGCGATGCCCCGGGCTTGATCGGCGCCCTGGGAAAGAAATATGCCGCCTTGAAGCAGTACGACGAGGCGGAGAAATACCTGAAGCGCTACACCGAGCTCTCGGGCGACGAATGGGCCTACCAGGAGCTTTCGGCTTGCTACGAGGCCCGAGGCGACCGCGAGCGGGCGCGGGCGACACTCGACGAATACTTGAACAAGACGGAAGACGCCGGCCTTCAGCACGCCCAGATCCAGGTCCAGATGGCCAACAAGCTCATGAAGGAAGGGCGCTGGCAGGAGGCCAAACCCTACGCCGAAGCGGCCGCGGCGACCTGGGCCGCCTTCGGGATGGCCTGCGCCTTGGAGTGCGCCGAAGGACTCAAGGACTGGGATCAGGCCGAGCTCTGGCTGCGTCGCCTCAGCGAGCGTTACCCCACCCGGGGTTGGGCCCGCTGGTACATCTTCTGCAAGCGGACGAAACACGGCGACCTCGCCTCGGCCCGGGCGTTGGCCGAGGCCCACCTGGCGGAGATCGCAGGCCGGGAGACACGCGAGCAAGCCGGCCCGATCGGCTACTTCTACTGGTCGATCGGATCGACCCGGAAAGCGATGGAATACCTGGAGAAGGCCGAGCCCTCCGCCCTGAACGGGATCGCGCAAGTCCTCATGGCCGATGAGCTGAACGACAAGGATCGCCGCGACCGGATGCTCGATACGGTCGCCGCCCAGTTCCAGGGCAAGGTCCCGAGGATGGTCACCATCTGCAAGATGATCCGCGAGGCGACGGCCCGAGGCGGCGAGGCCCCGCTCGACCTCGCGGCCGTTGACAGGGTGCTCGACCGGATGCCCGCCAAGAATCGAGGGAACGCCGACTTCCTCGTCGGCCGCTTCCTGATCAACCGTCACCGACCCGAGGCCGCCTGCAAATATCTCGGTCGCTGCGCCGACTCCGCGGAGACGATGCTCTGGCCCCGGTTGATCGCGCTCGATGCGCTGCGATCCCTGGATTCCGGGAAGAAGTGACGATACTTCTCGCCGAATAGTACGTTAGCAACCGAGATCATGAACCGTGACCACGCACGTGAGTGCGTGGTTCGGACGGGGCGAATGTCCTCCAGCCTCGGGCGTAAGCCCGATCCGATGGGCCAATGGGATGCAAGCCGATCAGTCGCGATGCACGCGGATATCATGGTCGGTGAACAGCGCGTGGGGAGCGATATCCTTGACGGCCGGCATGTGGCAACCGACGCATCCCGTCGTCGGATTCACCGGGCAGGTGGTGTGTCCCGCAGCTTCGACGAGGAGGGCCCGTCGCGACCGCTCCGCCGATGACTTCGGCCGGGGCTCGCCCGCGCCCTCGGCCTTGCCGGAGTGGCACGTCAGGCATTTCGACTCGTAATAGGCGGCCGATGTCGAGACATTGCGATGCGGGTCGTGGCAGGTCGTGCAATCGAGCGCGTCGTTGCTCTCGGTGAAGCAGCGACTCCAGGTCAGGGTCGCCCCCTGGAAGCGGGCGGCCATCGGGTCGTCGCGCGCGACCTCATGGCCGCGCGGGCTGTGGCACTCGGCGCAGATCTTCACCACGCGCACGCCCGAGGCCAGCCTCGGCCGGCCGATCGCCGGGTCGATCTCGAGGAGCCGGCCCTCGGCGGCGCGGAGGTGGTTGCCGGCCGGCCCATGACATTTCTCGCAGCCGATCCCCCGGTCCGCCGCGCACGCGCCCGATTGGTCCAGCGCGGACTTCGTGTCGGTGACGTGGCAGACCAGGCATCGGCGGATCCCATCCTCGTCGATCGGTTGGCCGAGGAACTCCTCGGGACGGGCCGGATACCGGGGATGACCCGTGGTCACATCCCAGGTCTTTGCGGGGCCTTCGCGGTATTCCGAGAGCCGCAGCTCATAGGACTTGCCTTGCTCGCCGCGGCCGATCGGAGTGAGGCCGCGGTCTCCGGAGCCGAAGGCATACTGGACCACGGCGTCATAGACCTGGCCCTCGACACGGGTCTCCTGTCGCACCCGGCCGTCGTCGGTCCGGCTGAGCGTGTGCGTCACCTTGGGGTCGGACCGATCGGGGACCGCCGATGCCGGCAGCACCAGCCCACCCAGGTCGGAGGCGCGGAAGAACGTCCGGGCATGCCGCGAGCCTTGCTGCGATTTGAACTCGACCGGATGGCATTCGGCGCATCGCGATGAGCCGACGAAAGGCGACGGGTCGGGGAGCTGGGGGTTCTCGTCGCGGAACGAGCCCCCCTTCGCCAGCGCCGACCGGGCTTCGTCCCAGGCGCCCTCCTGGATCGCCACGCGGCTCAGGAGCCATTGGGCTTCGGGATCGGGCGACTCGCCGAGCAGGATGCGGACCTGATCCCGCGCCTCCGCCGGCCGGCCGGCTCGCAGCAAGGCGCGCACCAGATTCCTGCGCGTCACGATCGGCTGCGGGGCACCTTCGATCCACACCGCCTCGCGACTCAGGGCACGCTGCCAGTAGCTGGCGGCGCCGGCGAAGTCGTTCCGCTCGTATTGGATCATGCCCAGCAGCTCCTCGCCCGGCGATTCCCAGCCCGGCCGGGTCGCCAGCAGGGCGGCGAGCTGTGCCGCGCGATCGAAGGCGTCCGCCGCGAAATACGCCCGCGACAACTCGAGGAGCGTCCCGGCGTGACCCGGCTCGAGCTTCCGCGCGCGCTCCCAGACCTCGCGCGCCGACTGGGTCTTGCCGGTCCGCGCCAAGGCGATCCCCAGGAGGTAGAGGTCTTCAGCCTGCATGCCCGCCGGACTGAGCTTCTGGTAGAGGCCCATCGCGATCGGGTAGCGCCCCAGGCGGATCGATGACCGGGCCAGCATCCGCAAACCTTCCGGATCCTCACCGGCGGCCTTCAAGCGGAGCCGCGCCAGATCGGCGGCCGTCTGCCAGTCGCCGCGGGAATAGGCCTCCAGGGCCCGGCCCACCGGGTCGGAGGTCGACCGGTACCGCGACCATCCCAGGCCCCCGGCCAGCAGCGACCCACACAGCACGACGGCCAGCAGCAGCCATCGCTTTCGCTTTCGGTTATTTGTCATTGGTCATTAGTCAGTCGTAGCGAGATCGAAGCCCGTGACCACGGTCGTGAGACTGTGGTTCGGACGGGACGAACGTCCTCCAACCTCGGGCGTAAGCCCGATCTGCCGCGAAGATCTCACTCACGTGCGAGGTTGGAGGTCCCACGTCCGAACTACGGTCTCACGACCGTGGTCACAAGTTGGTATTCGGCGAGAGCTCTCCTGTTTTCTCCTCATTCGCCAGTCGCCTCGCCGCTCACATCGACATAGCAATCTGATTCCACCCCTCCGCGGCGCGGGCCCAGCCCAGAGTCTCGCAGATCGACGCCAGGCGACTGATCGCATCCCGCAGGGAAGGTCCGCCGGTGTTCCCGGCCGAGGAGGCCGCTAGCGCGGCCTGATAGTCGGCCTCGGCCTGGCGCAACTGGGTGCGTGCCTCGCGCAGCTCCTGCCATCGCTTGCGGTGGGCGGCCGACTCCTCGCGATGGCCCAACCGATCTTCGACCATGGCCAGCCGGTAGTGGGCGTTCAGCAAGTTCGGGTTCAGCTCGAGGGCCTGGCGGAGGTTCGCGGCGGCGCCGGCCCAGTCGCCGTCGCGTTCCTTCGCCTGGCCGCGGAACAGCCAGATCTCGGGCTCGACCTCGGCGGAGCCCGGGACGCGGGTCAGGGCCGCGTTGAAGGCGTCGATCTCGCCGAGCGACTGGAGCATAGTCAGATAATCCCGCCAGGCGCGGGAATCCTCGGGGCGTTTCCGGAGGCAGTCTTCCATATTGCGGACGGCCTCGGCCTTCTCGCCGATGGCCAGTTCGGTGTTCGCCAGCGAGCGGAGCGCTTTCGAAATCGTCGGGGTCCGCCGCGACATAGCGCCGGACCAGCTTGATCGATTCGGCCGGCGCGACCCGCTCCAGCTCGCAACGCATCCGCATCCCGAGCATCAGTTGTCGGTCCTGCGGTGCGCCGCGGTCGTAGACCTTCCAGATGACATCGTAGAAGTCGTCCCAGCGGTTCTCGGTCGCGTAGATCTTCAACAGCTCCTGGCCGGCGTCGTGGTACAGGCCGGGGTCCGGCGGATGGAGCGGGTCGGAATCCAGCAGCGCGAGCAGCGCGGTCTCGGCATCGCGAGCACGATCGGCCATCAGGAAGGCCTGGGCCTCGCGCAACAGGGCCTCGGCCTTCCGCGGCCACCAGAAGGGGAGCTGGTCCAGCTCCCGGGCACAGGCCAGGTAATCGCGGCGGGCGGCCAGGACGCGTCCCAGAGTCGTCCGCGCCTCGCCGTCGTGAGGCGAGACCCGCAGCCGCTCTCGCAGGGCGGCCTCGGCCTGGACATACTGCTCGCGGCCGATCATCGCCTCGATCGTGGCGGGGTCGGCGACCGGACGGGTATCGCGCCAGTACCACCAGATATTGAAGCCCAACAGGCTCGCGATCAGCCCGATGGCCAGGAGCTTCGTCACCACGGAGGCCCGCCGGCCGGGACGCGGGGCGATCCGAGGCGTCGGGACGACCGCGGATTCGCCGCCCGCCGGCGCGACCGGGCACTCACGGGGGGCGACGACGTCGGATTCGGTGATCATGGGTTATTCGCCACTCCAGTCTCGGGGCGGACCGGGCGCCTCGGGCCGGCCGCGAACCGGGCCCTGTCCATGTTACTTGAGCCGATCGAGGGCTACCAGGCTGATCGCGTCGTTGGGGTCATCCCGCAGTACCAGGAGATGCCAGGCGCGAGCCTCATCGGGACGGCCCATCCGCTCGCGGAGATCGGCCAGCCGCTGATACAGCTCGGCGTGCGGGGCCAGGCCGAGCGTCGGGTCCGCCAGCGCCCCCTGGTAGACCGCCCGCATCTGCTTGAACGCGTCCTCGAAGGACGAGTAGAACCGATTGATGCGCTCGAGCTCTTCCGTGTCCCCGACCATCCGCAGTGCGGCGCGGAGCCGATAATAGAGGATCCCGTTGTACGGCTCGTACGCCACGGCGCGGCGATAGGCCCGGACCGCCCGGGGCCAGTCCCGCGCGTTCTGCGCGATCATACCCTCGTGCTTGGCGAACCGGGCGTCGGCGGCCATGGCCTTCGGGAGCCGGTCGAACTCCTTCGCCAGCCGATCGAACTGGAAGGCCCCATGGAGCCCCGTCAGCCACGCATCCCAGGCCTCGGGCGCGTCGGGGTGCCGCCCCAGGGCCGATTCGAGGAACGCGACGCCCGACTCGCCCCGGCTGTCTCGGACCAGGGCCAGGCCCACCGTCAGGGCCAGCGGCAGGTTATCGGGATGTTCCCGCAATAACGGCTCGAACAACTGGACCTGCGACCCGGGGGAGACCAGGTCGATGTCGAGTCGCGACATCTCCAGCAAGAGCCGGACCCGGTCGCGGGGGTCGGGCTCTCCCTCGTGGAGGCGCATGCCCAGCCGATGGGCCTCCTCTCCCCGCCCTTCCTTGTCTAGCAGGTCGATCAGGGCCCAGCCCGCCTCGGGCACGGTCGGGTCGAGTCGGAGCGCCTCCTTCCAGTCGGCCTCCGTCAGGTCATATCGCCCCTGCTGGTAACGCGCCTTCCCCTGGAAGAACCGAACCAGGGCGGCCTGCTTGGGATCCCGGGGCCGGATGACGGCGAGATGCTCCAGGGCCAGGTCCGGCCGCGGGTCGGCCGGCTCGGTCGCGAGCTGGGCCATCAGCAGTCTGGCGCGTGCGTCGTCGGCATGGGCCCGGAGATAGCCGCCCAGGGCCGTCCGCGCCTCATCGAACTTCTGCGACCGCGCCAGAGCGCGGACCGAGTCCAGGCTCGGGACCGGCTCCCCTGCGCGCCGCAGGCTCAGCGCGGCGAGTCCGAGCAGCACCGCGAACAGCGCCACGACCAGATACGGCGTCCGGCGCACCGGCGGTCCATCCTGCAAGCTCATCTTACTCTCGAGTGGACCATGGGCTGGTGTCGGCCGCTCAGAGGGCATATCGGGGCCACATACCGTCCTGGTTGCGCCGGGCTAACGTCGTTTTCGACGAACGCAACACCTTGACCGCCTGCTGCACCCGTTCCGCCTCCTCCGACTTGCCGAGTTGCTGATAGACCGAGACCAGCTTGAGCAGCACGTCCGTCCGCCGCGGGACCAGTTGCCTGACCTCGTTCAACTGCCGGGCGGCCTCCTCGAGCTGCCGGCGCTGGATCGCCAGGCTGACGAGGCTCAGCCGGGGGGCGAAGTTCCGGGGATCCCACTCCACCGACTGGCGAAAGCATCTCTCGGCATCCTCCATCTCCCCGCGGAGCAAGTAGGAGTTGCCCAGCACATTCATCAGCTCGCTATCGGGACGATTCGCCAACGCCTTGCTGAGGTATCGGCTGGCGTCCTCGATCCGACCGCTATTGATCAGGTCGAGAGCATAGTGATTCGAGAACATCGCGAGCGAGGCCGGCATCTGGCTCAGCTCCGGGTCGAGCTCCAGGACCCGCTCGAACGCCGCGACGGCCTGTTGCGGATTCCGGTCGTTGTGGTAGGCCACACCCCGAAGCATCGCGCCGACGACCTCGCCGCCCGGCGCCCGGTCGAGCTGATCCGCCAGCTTCAGGAGCGGCTTGATATCTTTCCGGGCCAGCAGGACGGCGGCGAGCCGTCGCATCGCCGTGACGTTGCCCGGCGCGCGTTCGAGGATCTCCTCGAAGGCCGGGATCGCGGCGCTCGGGATGCGGGCCGCGCACCATCCCATAGGCGCGGAGCTGGAGGTCGTTCAGCGACAGCTCGCCCGCGCCGGAAGTAGGGCTCGGCCTCGTCGGGGTAATCTCGGCGGCTCAGGCACCTCGCCGCCAGCAGCGCCGCCTCGCGGCTCCAGGGCCGACGATCCAGGTGGTCCAGGGCGTGCTGGAGGCAGGCCTCCAGATCCACCCGCGAATAGGCGCGCTCGGCCTGCGCCAGGCGCGTCGGACCGCGTCAGATTCCACCCCGTCACGACCAACAAGCCGATCAGGATCGAGACGAACAGGAGCGTGGAGCCGCACCGCCTTCGACCCGCCTTCGCCTGGCGTGCATGCCGCATAGTAGAAATTCAACCCGAGGAATCAGGAGTTTCTTGTAGGGTGGGTGAAACCCACCGGTGTCGCGCCATTCCTCGGTGGGTTTCACCCACCCTACCAGAACCGCGATCACATCGCCAATCCGGTGCTCGCAGAGCAGCCTAACGAGACCAGCGAAAAAAGGACACAACCGATCGGCGCCTGTTGGCGCCGATCGGCCATGTCCGTCGGCTGGCAGGGGACCGGACGCAGGGGAGGGATTCGAGTCCCTCGTCCTCATTGCGATCGGATCGGGATCAATAGGCGTCAGAAGAGAGGACTTCGCCCCAGTCCGGCGTCGCGATGGCATACCAGGGGACGTAGCTCACCGTGCTCTTGACGAACCGGACCGAGCCGTCCATGAAGCAAACGTTGACCCCGCCCGGGTGGTTCGAGCTGGCCCCGACGCACGTGATCGTCCCGCGCGAGTCCTGGCCGATGTCATTGTACTCGCAGGCGAGGCGATTGGGCGTGAGCGTGTGCGAATAGATGGACGAGCCGCTCATGATCCACCATTCGCCCTTCCAGCCCCAGTTCTGCGACGGATTCGCCAGGTTCACCTGGCAGGCCTGGAGGAACTGGACGTCCGTCGAATAGGTGTAGGAATTGGTGGTGGTGGGGAAGTTGTAGACCATCCCCAGGCCGTTCTTGCCCGGCAAGGCGGCCGGACCCTTGACCCACTCGCTGAAGATCGCCGTATTGCTCGTGCCGTCGGTGAACGAGGCGAGGCTGATCTGGCGGACGGCGATCCCGTCCCACGCCGAGCCGATGTAGCCGGGGCCATTCTCCTGCCAGTTCCCCGCCGACCCGCTACCGTTGACCGGGGCACCGTTGATGCGCCGATTCAGGCCGATGTTGGACGAGTAATTGTGCGGACCGTCCGACTTGGTCACCCCATTCAAGACGAAGGTTCCGGACCCGCCCGGGTTCAGGTCCGAAGGGCAGAGGAACGTCTGGATCTGCATCACGACGACGGTCATCTGGACCATGCTCTCGGCACCGCCGCTGCCCACGTCGATGGTCGTGTTGTCCGCGATCGGGCCGCTGTAATACGAATTCCAGCGCGAACCGTAGTAGAAGTTGATGGCGTTGTAGGCATTCGTCTGTTCCATGTATGGGAGCAAACGAGCGAGCTGGGAGAAGTTCTGACCGCACGACGGATTATTGGTTTGGTAGGTGGGGTCGATGCAATTGGGCGGCACATTCACGTTGGAGCTGACGTAATTGTGCATCGCCAGGCCGATTTGCTTGAGATTGTTCGTGCACTGGGAACGCCGGGCCGCCTCGCGTGCGGCCTGGACGGCGGGGAGGAGCAGCGCGATCAGGACTGCGATGATGGCGATGACGACGAGCAGTTCGATCAGCGTGAACCCTCGAGGTTTTCGGCTCATGTTGGACCTCTCGAATGAGAACGGGGACAGGAATGGGGCCGTCAAGCCCCGGGAAATAAGGCGATACGGGACGACGGAACGAGCACCCGCAACCGGTACGGGAATGACGCGGGCCGGCGAATCAGACCGGGCTCACTTCTTCTTCTTCTCCGGGTCGAACTTGGTGCCGGCGTAGGGTTCCTTCCGATTCTTGGCGTAGTCATCATACGAGCTGTACTTGGGGGTGCTCGTGGGCGTGCTCCCTTCCCCGGCCGGCGGCGGCGTGCCGGTGTTCGCGGCCTTGAGCGCATCCGACTCGTTGTCGGCACCGCACCCGGCGAATCCCAGCAATATCGCGCCCAGGAACATCAGACCAAGTCCGCGCATCAACGCCTTCACGGGTAACACTCTCCTTTGTGGTAAGACTGAAGATGAGGAAAATAAACGAAGATATTTTTCCGCTCGATGAGTCCGACGGTTCGGCCCGATCGCAAGCCGTCCCGCCAACGGTCCCGGTTGACTGCGACGCCTCGACCCTCGCACGGGAAACTCGCGAACCCTAAACGTACGCCCCATTCCCCGGATCGGGACCGAAGATTTACGAACATTTACCGAATCCTCGGCATGATAGGACCGAGCTTCGTCCCATCGAACACTCGCATAATGGCATGAGTGTACAATCAGGACATCGCGCGCCCCAGATGCTTCGTCAACACCCCTCGTATCATGAATGATGAGGAACCCGACCCGGCCGATGCACGACTCAACTCATCGACGACACGACATTCCTGCCCGCTCGCCATTCCGGCGGCCCGATTCTCTCGAGGCCACGCGGACCAACCCGCCTCATAACAAGTCTGAGTATTTCGAAGGGTGCGAACCGATAGTGAAAGCGAGCCCCGAAATTACCGAACCGATATCGGGAAATTCCGGACGACTTCATTACGAATTGCCGTGTTGACCTAAACTTATCCGTGCCGCGCAACGATTGTCAATAGATATCTGGCAAAGTCGATATCTCCTAATCTTCTAAAACTCATGTTCTTACAATCAGCGAGGATGCACGATCACGAGGAGGCACTCAGTCGTCCTCGCGACCCATGAACGACGCCGAACCGTTCGGAACCAGACAAGCCGGATCCGGTGCAACGGACTTTAGAGTTCGATGATTCCTCGTTCGTAGACCTGCTCGACCGAAAGCCGCGATCCTCGATCCCCGGCGCGGCCACGGGGAAGCGGAACACGGACAACTTGTCCTCGGAGCGACCTCCACACGCCAGGCAGTTGAACGAGCCGAAGCCTGGATGGATCGCCTCCTGAGACCATGCGACCGGATGTTCTGCACGACCGCCACGACTTCGATGCTGAAGTTATTGTGGCGCGTGGGCTCTCGCACAACGACTCAGGTGAGCCTACACGATTCCGCGCCAGAGGCAAGTCCCTTCCGGGATCGTTTTGTCGGGCACGGGTCAGGAGACCACCTCCGTCGCCGACCCGAGGCGGGTCGCGCAACCATCCCGCCGGCGCGACCGGAACGCGAGGGCCGCGATGGCCGCCAGGCCGAGCAGCGAGGCGAAGGCTCCGATGCGTACCGATGGCGGATCGTAGGTGAAGACCAGCCGATGCTGCCCCGCCGGGACGATCGCCGCCCGCATCAGGAGATTGGCGCGCAGGACCGGAGTGGGGGCCCCGTCGAGTTCCGACCGCCAGCCGGGGTCGTACGCGTCGGCCAGGACGACGATCCCGGGCCGACCGAGCCGGGCCTCGATGACCACGCGCGTCGGGCTGTCGTAACGCACGGTCGCGGACTCGATCGCATCGCCCGGATCGCCACCGCCCGCGGACAGGTGGTGGCGAAGCTCTGACGGGTCGTCCGTCTCGAGATAGGCGGTCGTCGCCAGGTCGTCGGCGGATCGAATCCACGCGACCTGCGTTTCGAGCGGGGCGGGTTCCGATTCGTCGATCGAATGAATCAGCACGCCCTCATGGATGATCCGGGCGCGATGAACGATCCAGGCGCGGGGGAATGCCCGGCGGTTCCGCCGCACTTGCACGTCCTTGTTGAGGAGCCATTCCTGGCGCTCGGGGATCCGGGACGGGTCTTCCATCGCGGCCGTGTCGGGGTAGATCAGGTCGGTATCGTCGAGGAACGCCGCATAGCTGCGGTTGTCGCGGGTCCAGTTGCCGGGGTAGGCCGGGATGATGAAGTAACGGCTCCCCCAGAGGTCGAACAAGGCTCGGGGGTGATGGAGCACCGGACGGCCCGGCTCGACGCCCAGCGTGGCCGCCATCTGGGCATCCGCCGCCCGGAACGCCGGCCGGAACAGCCGACGAGAGTCGGAACGCCCGGTGTCGCTCTCGTCGGCGAAGACGTAGCCGAGCCCGTGGATGAGGCCGAAGCCGGGCTGGAGGGTGTCGATCTCCCAGTCCACCAGCTCGCGGAGGCGGCCGGGCGATGCGCGCGAGGCCCAGCCGATCGGGACCCACGAGGGAATTCGCTGCATCCGGAACGGCCCGGGGCTCGGGTCGGCCTGCTCGGCCTCGCGAATGGCCCGGAGGACCGCGGGCTCCTTGTGGAAGTCTCCTTGAGGGATGGCAATCACCAGGGACGCATTGGCCACGGCCAGATCGACCACCAGCAGCGCGATCGCGGCCAGGCCGGTCGGTACGCGGGCGGACCGTGCGAGGACGACCAGGCTGAACGTCAGGGAGATCGCCCCGTGAACGAGTCCGCGGAGCAACTCGCCGACGGACGCGGGGGCGTCGAGCGGTCCGAAGACCGCGTGGGTCGACTGCCGCGACGCGATCGCCGCGATGAGCGCCTCGCGATACCCCGCCGCGCCCGCAAGCCCGATCGCCGTGACGACCGACAACGCGATCGCGATCGCGATGGTCCGGCGACGCCCGACGCCGGCGGCGACCCGGTCCCAGCCTGCCCCGGCGAGCGCCGAGAGGGCCATCGCCGTGAGGACGAGCAGCTTGAACGGGAAGCGGAAGAGCCGGAAGGCCGGCAGGGATGTCGCGAGCAGGCCGTAGAAGCTGCCGTCGCCGGCCGTCGCGGACGGCGCCGTGGCCGACCATCGGTCGGGCGCGGCGAAGTCGCCGAGGCTCGCCCAGAAGCTCAGGATGGCCACGGCGGTCATCCAGGCTCGCCAGGGAGGGCCCCCGCGGAAGCCCGCGGCGCCGACCGCCAGGACCATCGGCAACGCGCCGGCATAAAGCGACAGGGGCGAGGGCCGCGATGCACCGATCGGGGGTAAGACGGGCATCCAGTAATGGTTCCCGGCGGTGAAGGTCCCGAAGGCATTCGGCCAGACCCACTCGACGATCCGGTAGGGGAGAAGGCTGGAATCGTAGAGGTCCTCCGGCCGCGACGCCGCCCATCGCGCGCTCGCCGCGATGTGCTCGAGCACCGGGAGCACCTGGACCGCCGCCAGCATCAGTGCGAGGATTCCGGCGCTCGTCAGGCCCAGGAGCATTGCCGTCAGCCGGTCGCGGTGAATCCGGCGGCGGCTCGCCGCATACGCGACGATGCCGAGCACCCAGGCCGTCGCCACCACGAGGGATCCGATCGGGCCGCCCGAACCGAAGATCCGCGGCACCACCACCGGGCCCGCCCAGATCCAGCCGGCCGCGACGACCACCAGCCCCGATCCCCAAAATCCCTGTCGCCACAGAGGGCCGTTGACGGGCCTGGCCAGGGCGAGTGTATAGCCCGCGGCCGAGAGCATCGTGAGGTAGGCCGCCTCCGGGTCGCCTCCCAGGACCTGCATGGCCAGGATCAGCGCCAGCTCGACCAGGGCCGATCGTCGCCCCATCCGCAGCCAGCCGTCGACGGCCCGGAACCCCAACGGCAACCAGGCCGCACCGACCAGGTAGATGATATTGAAGTGATCCGAGAGCACCACCCCGCCGAAGGCGTAGGACAGGCCGGCCAGGGTCGCACCGGTCCAGCTCACGCGCCAGCCGCGCATCAAGACCACCATCGCCCAGAAGGCCAGCACTTCGTGACCTACTGTGTACAGCCGGACGCCCCAGTCATACGGGACGAATGCGAAGAGGAGCTTGCCGGGATAGAGCACGGCCGCCATCGGACTGCCGAGCATCGGCGACCCGCCGTTCTCCCCCGGCTCCCAGAGCGGCAGTCGGCCCGCCGACCACTCCTGTTGCACCCGCAGGTAGAGGGGATAATAGAAGTGCGCCGCGTCCCGGAAGCCGAACTGTCCGCCGCCGAACAGGACGCCTCCGTAGCAGGCCACGACCAGCGCCGTCAGACCGAGCAGGGCCAGGACCGGCCCCGAACGACTCCAGGCCATCGCCCTGCGCGCGAACTGCGCCATTATTGCCCGCATGTTCCTATCACCCCGGCAAGGAAACGTGGGTCAGATCGCTGAACACCATTACGTGACCACGGTCGTGAGACCGTGGTTCGGACGGGGGACATCCAACCTCGCACGTGAGTGCGATCTTCGCGTCGGATCGGGCTGACGCCCGAGGTTGGAGGACGTCCGTCCCGTCCGAACCACGGTCTCACGACCGTGGTCACGCGCCACAATCTCGCCGGGGCCGGGCGTGTTCGGTAGGGGGTTTCGATTTAGGAGTATTGTGACGCGGGGCTTGAGCGAACACCACCCCTTGCCATAAGGTGTCGAGACCGGCAAGTTCCGGAGTCTCCGCGCGATGAGATGGCGAGAGGGGGTTCCCGTGGACATGAACTGGCAGATCCGGGCCGCCGCCGTGGCGGTGTTGCTCCTCTCGTCCACCGGCGGTTGCCACAAGGAGCCTGATCGCTCGACCGCCCCTCCCTCCGTCGCGGAGCCCGCTCCCTTGCGCTTCCGATCGCAGGAGCTGCCCTTCCGCTATGAGCGAGGCGAGACGGGCGCGGCGTGGCCCGTCGAGACGACCGGGGGCGGCGTCGGCATGCTCGACTACGACGGCGACGGCCGGCTCGACCTCTTCTTCACACAGGGAGGCCCGCTGATCCCGGCCAGGCCGCCGGCCGTCGCGACGCCGACGGCCGACGTCTTGCTCAGGAACCTCGGCAACGGCCGGTTCGTCAACGTGTCGTCACAAGTCGGATTCATGCCGAAGGGCTACGGCCAGGGCGTGGCCGTGGCCGACTACGACGGCGACGGCGACCCCGACGTCTACGTGACGCGATACGGCCGCAATACCCTCTGGAGCAACGATCGGGGGCGATTCGCCGACGTCACGGACGAGGCCGGCGTCGGCTGCGGGCTCTGGAGCCTGGGCGCGGCCTTCGCCGATTACGACGGCGACGGCGACCTCGACCTGTTTGTTGCCGCCTATTTCTCCTTCGACCCGGACAAGGCGCCGTTCTACCACGATCCCGCGACCGGAGAGGCCGCCTACGGCATGCCGGCCAATTTCCCCGGCCAGCCGGACGTGCTCTACCGCAACGACGGCAACGGCCGGTTCACCGACGTCACCGCGAAGGCCGGCGTGGCGGGCAGCGGCCGGGGCATGGGCGTGCTGGCATCCGACCTCGACGGCGACGGCCGCATCGACTTCCTCGTCGCCAACGACGCCATGAATAATGCCCTCTGGATCAACCGAGGCGACGGCACCTTCGAGGACCGTGCCGAGGTGCTCGGCCTGGCCGTCAATGGCGAGGGGCATGCCGAGGCCAACATGGGGATCGCCTTCGGCGACAGCGACGACGACGCCCTGCCCGACATCATGATCACCCACTTCTGGGGCGAGCACGACACGCTCTGGCGCGCCCGCCATGGGGACGGAACGGCCCTCTACTATCAGGACCAGACCAACGAGGCCGGCCTGGCGGTCGACACGAAGGTGTTGACCGGCTGGGGGACGTGCTTCGCCGACTTCGACCTCGACGGCCGGCTCGACCTGGTCGCCACCAACGGCCACATCCGCCGAGAGCGGGTGCTCCGTCATCCGTACGAGAACCCACCGATCCTCTGGCGCAATGCCGGCGCCGGGCGGTTCGCCAACGTCACCGCCGGCGCCGGCGACTATTTCCGGGCCCTGCACACCGGCCGTGGCCTGGCCTGCGGCGACCTCGACGACGACGGCGACCTCGACCTCGTCGTCGTCCACCATCACGCCCCGAGTGTCATCCTCTGGAACGAGACGCCCCGCCGCGGGAACTGGCTGATCGTCAAGCTGAGAGGACGCGGGTCCAATCGCGACGCCATCGGCACCCGACTGATCGCCCGCGTCGGCCCCCGGACGCTCGTCCGCACCCTCGACGGTGGCGGCAGCTACATCTCGGCGAGCGACACGCGCATCCATTTCGGCCTCGGCGAGGCCAGCATTGTGGATCGCCTGGAGGTCCGCTGGCCCTCGGGGCGCGTCGAAGCACGCTCGAACGTACCGGCCAACACCGCCATCGACTGGGCCGAGGGCGGTTAGTCCGCGAAACCTCAAATGACGGACTGTGGGCTTCGCGGATCCGCGAGACGGCGACGCGGAACACCACCGAATTGCCCTCAAACCGAAGAGATTGGAACACGAAATACACGAAATACACGAAAAAGGGACTCTGTCGCGAAGGAGCCGGGTCGACACCCGATGCGATGCGAGCCTGCGCCATCGATGCTATTTTCGGGGAGAATCCTCGCGCAAAGGCGCGAAGCTCGCAAAGAAGACCCAAAGGGAAGATCTCTCGATTCCTAAGATTTCTCTCTGCGCCTTCTTCGCGAGCTTCGCGCCTTTGCGCGAGGATCCTCCGTCGGGCCGACCTGACAGGAGACCAACCGCCTTCCACAGACGACCCGGTCTCTTTGATACAGACTCGAAAAAGGAGAGGCTCGCGGAGATCGAAATGACATATGAACTTACATGAAGTTCTGAATTTTGAATTGATTTTTTCGCGTATTTCGTGTATTTCGTGTTCCAATCTCTTCGATCTCGAGTCCGCGTTGGGCCGGTGTTCGGCGAATCGATCCGTTCCGTAGGCCATTATTTGCGGTTTTGTGGACTGGCGATCGACTTCGTTCACGGTAACCACCAGGTCGGACGCGTCAACGATTCGAGCACGCCCGGCTGGCCGCGGGTCGCCGCCATTGCACGCGCAACGTCCTCGGAGTTGTAGACGCGGAGCAAGTCGACCCCCTGCCGTCGGATGATGAAGATCGGGTGCCCATTCCGTTCCAGCCACCAGTCCCAGGGGGCGTAGATGCCCCGGTTGCGCTGGAGGACGTAGTCCGCATGGGTCGTCGGGTCGAGCTTCCCGACCCGGACGGCCTCCGGAAACGCGCCCCACTTGCGGAGGATCATGATGTTGAGCAGTCCGAGCGGGAAGTCCAGCTCGACGGACTCACGCGACGATCGACGACGCGCCCAGTCGAGGAACTCCGGGCCCAGGGTATCCCAATAGTAGGTCTCCTCGAAGCCGAGCCGTTCGGCACCGGGCAATCCGCCCACGGCGAGGTTGTAATAAGAAAGGTTGTAGGGATAGGTCTGCGCGATGCCCAGCAGGCACTCCCCGAAGGCCAGCCCGGCCACGACCGGCGCGACGAAACGCAGCCTCCCCGACCCCAGCCGACCGGCCAACCAACCCGCGCCGATCCCGGCCAGGATCGACAGGCTGGCGAGGCTCGGCAATAGCAGCCGCTCGACGTCGTGCCCCGGCGCGTTGGGCAAGGCGCGGACAATCATCAGGACGGACCAGCTCAGCGGCCAGATCAGTTCGTCGCGTGCGGTCCGCGTCCGGGCCACGGTCGAGACGATGCCGACGAGCCCCAGGGCGACGACCAGGACGGGGGTCGTGACGGCCGTGAGGACGATGGTGTTGTGCCATGGCAGCGCGAATCGATAGATCGTGCCGAGATAGAGCGACGTGACCGGGACCGACTGCTCCCTCGTGAGATTCGAGGCGAGGAACCGCGAGAGCCCCTCGATCGGTCGCGACCACCACGGTGGCTGGATGGCGTAGAGCGTCAAGGCGGCGAGCGGGATGCCGATCGCCAGGGCGAGCGTCGCGGGCATCCCGGGGGGCGTCGGCGTGGCGAGCCGGCGCCGACCATGGAGGCTGACGTGCCGACGGACGAACGGCCATCCCTCGTAGATCGCCCACCAGCCGATCGGGGGGACCACGGCGAACCAACCGGTGAACTTCGTCCCGCCCGCCAGCCCGAGCAGGATGCCGAAGGCGACGATCCATCGCGCCGAGCCCAGGCTCTTGACGAATGCCATCTGCGCCAGCAGCCAGAGGCACGTGACGGGCATGTCGTAATGCGCATAGTGGGCGTGCGCGAAACTCCGGGGCATCGCGACCAGGCCGATCGCGGCCGTCAACCCGGCGAGTCGGCCGTGCCGCCGCCCCAGGAACCGATAGATCACCCCCGACGTCGCCGCGGTCAAGGCCATCGGGCCGAAGCGGTAGGCGGTGAGCGGGTCCAGCCACCCACGGACCAGCCACCAGCCCGCGACCCCGAGCAAGGCGTAGAACGGCGGATGCCCGTCGGGCTCCTTGCGGCTGAACCTCCAGGACTGCTCGAGCACCGCCGGCCGGAAATAATCCGCACGATTCCGACCCGGTGCCGGCCTGATCACCCCGGCGAACCAGTCGGCCAGCGTCACATCGCGGTCGATGGTGAACGCTTCGTCGAAGGCCATCGCGTAGTCGCGGCTCGTGGCCACCAGCGTCGACAGAACGGCGGCCGCGATCGCCGCCGCAATCATCGCATCGACGAAACCGCCGGATCGAGGATGCGAATCCATATGCCTGATCTCTGATAGTTCGCCGCGGGGAACCCCCCGGCCGCGGTCTTCCGCCACTCCCAGGGGTCCACTCTCACTTCGAGACTTCTCGTTAAACTCCACCACGAATTTGCCGCCCGGTCTTTCTCGTTCCCACGGTCCTCCGTGGGAATGCAGTCTGCGACGCTCCGCGTCGTCTTGCTTCACCACCGAATCCAACGCAAGAGGACGCAGAGCGTCCCGGACGGCATTCCCACGCGGAGCGTGGGAACGAGGTCGAAATTGGCGGTGGTGTTCACCGAGAAGTGTCCTTACTTCTGCTCGAGGGATCGTCTGAAAAGGGCGTCCAGGTCGCTCCATAGCGTACCATATTCCGCACGATCGGCCGGGGAGATCCCGGCCGATTCGTCGTGTTTGCGCAAGCTCGCCAGTTCGGGCTCGATTTGCCAGGTCGACAGCACGCGCCGCACCAGGAGGCGGTCTTCCGCTCGACCTTTCTCCTGGTTCTGCGCCCACGTGGCGAGTTCGGCTCGCAGCCAGGATCGGGCCTGCTTCAGCCATCGCTCACGATCGGGCCGGCCGGGCGCGGGGATCTCCTCGCCGAGGCCGAGGCCGGCCAGTGTGGCGGCTCGGGCGGCGTGGTAACGATGGCGTCGATCGAGATCCTCCGCCAATTGCGGTGCGCCTTCGAAGGCACTGGCGTACAATCGTGCGGCGGTCGCATACTGCGTCTTGGCGACGCAAAGGTCGGCGAAGGCGACGAGCTCGGCGGGATCGACGGGCTGGTGCGTTCCCTGAAGGATCCCGGGGAGTCGTTCGTCCAGGGCCAGCAGGCGCTCGCAGCGTTCCAATTGACCCTGGAGTTTAGGGCGATGGGGATCACTCGGGTCGAGCAGGTCCAGGGCGCGGCGGGTCGCGGACTCCGCCGGGCGAAGCTGCCCCTGGGTTAACATCGCCTGTCCCAGGGCCCCGTGCGCCACGGCGAGGCGGGGTTCGAGTCGGATGGCATCCCGATAGTGGCCGATCGCCTCGACCAGGCGGTCTCGTTCCGGGAGGATCCTCGAGGGGTCCGGGTATCCCGGTGTCCAGGTGGTATCGAAGTCCAGAGACTGCTTGTAGCGCTCGATGGCGCGGTTTCGAGCGAAGCCGATGAGGGTGTCGTGGACCCATCTATGATCGGGGTCGCGGCGGCTCGCCAGTTGTTGGTCTTCGACGATCTGGTCAAGGCGGACGTCGGCGAACACGGCGACGCCGAGCATGTAATGGGACAGGGCGAAGCCGGGGTCGAGTTCGAGGGCCTGATGGTAGTGGTCGATCGCCTCGTCCCTACTGCCCATGGCCGCCGCGAGATCGGCGAGGTTATAGTGGTAAGGTGCCGATCGGGGATCGAGGCGGACGGCTTCCAACAGGCTTTCCTTCGCTTCATTCCAGGTGCCCAGGGCCCTGAGGGCGAGGCCGAGGTTGTTCCGGGCCGGGGCGAAATCGGGATCGAGTTTGAGGGCTTGCTTGTGATCGCCGATGGCCTCTTCCCATAGGCGGAGGCCGTAAGCGACGAGGCCGAGGTTGTTATAGGCGGCGGCCGTCGGGCGGATGGCCAGCGCCTTCCGGTAGGAGACGACCGAATCCTCGAGCCCCGTGCGGCTCGCGACGTTCGCCAGCGCGTAATTGGCCTGGAAGTCGCCCGGATGCGACGACTGCACTTGCCTCAAGTACGGGATCGGGTCGCCGCCATTGGCCTGCAACCGTCCCCCCAGCGCGACCAGCAACGGCACCGGCTGGACGGCCACCGGCGCCGTCCTTGCCAGCTCCGCGACCGTCGCCCGATCCTTCCAGGTCGATGGGTCGCGAACGCAGTCGCGCCACGCGTCCGGGTCCGCCAGCCGTGCGACCGCCAGCAGCCAATCCCTCCGACCTTCGTCGACCGTGCAGACGGTCCAGTCGTCCAGCGCGGCCAGGATCGCGCCCCGCACGCCCGACGTCGCCAGCCATTGCGCCGCGAGCCGCGGGTCGGCATGCCCTTCGAGGAAGCCGACCGCCCCCAACGCCTCCTCGTAGGCCCGATCCGCCCGCGCATCATTCCAGCGCCGCACATCGGCGGCGCCGGGACGTCCCTCGCCGATCGCGACCACGGCCGCTCGATTCACGCCGATGGCCTCGAGTCGCGGCGCCAGCTCCACATCGAGACGAGCCTGGTTCAGGTCGCGTACGGCCCGTTCCAGGCGATCGCGCAGCTCCGCGGGCCCGCCGCCGCCGAGCCGGTCCTCGGCCCGGGTCAGTCGGGACCTCGCCTCGTCCCATCGCGAGGCGCCCCGCAGCCAAGACGCCTCCAGCAAGTCGTCCTCGACCGCCCGACGCGTCGCCGCTCGTTCCGCGACCCACCAGAGCCCCCCTCCGGCCAGTGCCGTCGCCAACATCAGGTTCCCCGCGAGCGACATCGCCTGGATGGGACGCCGACGCAGCCGGCGCCCGAGCCGCCCTAACCGCCCCACGGGGCGGGCGAGGATCCGCTCGTGCTTGAGGAACCGCCCGAGGTCCGCCGCGAGGTCGCCGGCGGTCGCGTATCGCTTCCGCGGGTCCTTCTCCAGACATTTCAGGCAGATGATCTCGAGCTCCCGCGGCAATCGGGGCACCAGGCGCGAGGGCGACACGGGTTCTTCGTGGGCCGATCGCAACAAGACCTCCATCGCGGTCGGGCCGCGGAATGGAGGGGTGCCCGTCAGCAGCTCGTAGAGCATCGCGCCCAGCGAGTAGATATCCGCCGCCGGGCCCACCTGGGTCGTCTTGCCCCGGGCGTGCTCGGGCGCCAGGTAAGCGGGAGTCCCCAGGATCATCCCCGACTGCGTCATCCGGTCCTCGGCGAGACCCGGTTCCGGCGCGATCTTCGCCAGTCCGAAGTCGGTGATCTTCAGGTCGGACCCGGTCGGCGGTTCCCCGGCGGCGGGGCGGGCGATCCCCGCGCCCAGTAGCACGTTCGCCGGCTTGAGGTCGCGATGGATCACGCCCTGGCCGTGGGCGTAGGCCAGGGCCTCGGCGATCGTGGCGATGATCCGCGCCGATTCCGCGTGTGGCAGCGGGCCTTCGACGAGCCGTCGGGCCAGGTTGCCCCCCTCGACGAACTCCAGCGAGAGATACGGACAGCCCGCGTGTTCGCCGACGTCGTAGACCTGGACGATCTTCGGGTGCCGCAGCCGGGCGATCGCCCGCGCCTCCAACCGGAGCCGCTGCCGCGCCTCCGCGGGTAGATGCGGCCCGACGAGCATCATCTTGAGTGCGACGACCCGGCCGAGGCCGAGATGCCGCGCGCGGTAGACCACCCCGACCGCCCCGCGACCGACTTCCTCCAGGATCTCGTAGCCTTCGACCTCGGGCCAAACTTCGCCCGCGCCGGCACCGCCGACCGGCCAGGTCGACCCGTCGGGGCCGATGCCCAGCACCTTCTCCCGGAGCCGATGCAGGAACGCCTCGTCGTCGCCGCCATCGCCTCGACACGGGGTGTCCGACAGCGAGGACAGGAGATGCGTTGGCGCCGAGTCGGGGGCGCCGCGAACCAGCCGGTTCAGGGCCTCCTGGCATGCGGCGCAGTCCTCGACATGTACCTCGATCGACTCGCGTTCCGGGTCGGATAACTCCTCGCCCAGCAGGCTCTCGAGGCTCTCGGCCGGAGGGCAATCGCTCATCGCGGATCCCCCGACTTCGAGGCGGAATGGATGGTCGGCTCCTCCGGCTCCAGCCGTCGGACCTCCTCTCGAAGCATGCGCTGTACTTTGCTCCTCGCGACGAACACCGTGGCGACTTTCATCTCCAGGCGACTGGCCACCTCCGCCCCGGACCGCCCCTCGACCGCCAGGAGGTGGAACGCGTCCCATGTCCGCGGTTCCACCCGCAGCCGCACCCGCGCCGCGGCTTCCTTGTACAATTCCTCATCGAACGCCTCGGCCATCCGCCGCACCAGGTCGTCCCGGGCCTCGATCGCCTCCAGTCGCGCCATCGCCGAATCGCTACCGCTACCCTGCCCGGGCTTCCGCTGCCTCTCCAGGTAATCCTGCCAGGCGTGGTGCGTGAGCGTCTTGAGCCAGGCCCGGAAGCTCCTCTTCGGATCGTATCGGAACACCTGCATCCGGACCGACAGGTTCAGGAACACCTCCTGGCTGACATCCTCCGCATCGGCATCCTGGAGTCCCCACGCGCGGCACCACGCGTAGATCCTCCGCCCGCACCAATCGACGAACTCCGCCCAGGTGGCCGGATTCTCGGGCTCATTCATCAGGCGCTGCAACAGGGTGACACGCGTGGCGGATCGGGCGTTGTTCTCCATAACGACCACTCCACGATATCATGCGATCGCGATTTCCGCCGAAAATGGCCCGCCCCCGTTAGGTTCGGCCATTATTTCCCGTAATGTATCTTGAGTGGGTACAGACTCGGCTCATACGAGTCTGCACCACACTCGCTGACGCCATACGAATACGACCGATCACAGGTCTTCGTCGCACGCAACCCCAGCCGATCGACGGCTCGTATACCTCGAGTGACGATGCACTCCCGCCGTGGATTTCCACTCGATCACGGGGACGAGCCCACGATGAGACTCGCAGCCCATCGGCCGGACACCCGCCCTGAACCAGCACGCACTCGGTGATCGATTCCTCGGGACTTCGAAAGGGGCACCGTCGCGCCTCGCGACCTCGGCCGCAGACTTCACAAGTAGTCCAGAAATTCGCCATTACAATCCTGTTGGCGGCTCGAAGCGATTGCCACTCGCTGAGTTTGGCATTGCGCACGGGGCTTTGCAATGCATAACTCGGCGAAGACAGACATTTCGACGTTGACGAGAGTCGAGAGTAAAGTGGGAGTTTCGACGATGAGAGACGCCCTCGCCCCGGGCGACCGCGATGAGTCGAAGGCATCGTGCTGCAAGAGCTGTGGCAGTCTCCTGACGTTTCATCAGCCAGATCCGCGGCTCCCGGATCGTCTCCTGGCGACCTGCGAAAGATGCAAGGCCTGGTACCTGACCGATTCCCACAAGGCCGATTTCGCCATCATTTGTCCGCCTTAGGATTAGGAGCATGCTCCAGGGTCCGGATCGATGGCGATCGCCGGACGTCGAACGCCGTCCGACCGTACGCGATCGGACCTGGCCCATGGGACCGCCGCGGAGCCGAGGCTATCGAAAGATCGCGGTCGCGGCGATCCAGTGGAGGGGAGATCATGGCCGCTTTTTATCGAGTCTTCGCCCCGGACGGCAGTCCCGTCGGCGACGCCGATTCCATCGATGAAGTAGTCGAGATCGCCCGGAAGGCCATGCCGGGCCGATACCGGATCGATTGCATCTCTTCCGATCTCGCCACGGGGATGGCCGCGGCACGGACCTGGGGTGCGGTCATTAAATCGCGCAAGGGGCGGATCACCCTGGATGCCCCGCCCTGGATCGATTGAATGAGCGCACGGCGACGATCGACCTGGTAGACTCGGTCGAGGCGGCGCCGCGTCCTCGAGGCGTACCCCTCCGGAATAGGACCGGATCCGGACGCCTTTCGCGCGAGAGACCGCCGATTTCCTCATCCGTGTCGGCCGCGGCCGAAGGCCACGCCAGGGTAACGCTCCATGAGCACCACCACTCCGTCGGATCGGAGGGTTTCCTCGAAATCGGCCCCGGTGCGGTCCATCCGGCCCGGACTCCGCCCGACGGACGTCCTGATCCTGTCGGCGTGGTGCGGGCTGGCCGGCGGCTTGCTCGAGGTCGCGACTTTGATCTGCGTCCGGAACCTCATCCCGACGACGCGAGGCTACCTGATGAGCCGGCATTTCCCCTGGCTCGCCCCGCTCTCGAACCTGCTCTTCTTCTTCGGGCTGGGTGTATTCCTGGCACTCTTGGCGAGGCTCCTGCCGCGAGTCGGAGGATGGCTCGGCCCTCGGCTCATCGGTTTCCTGGCCATCCTGCCGGTCCTCATGGTGATGAGCACGCGGATCTACCCGATTGCCTGGGCCATGCTGGCGACGGGGATCGCCTCATTCCTCGCCCCGACGCTCGAGCGGACGGCCCTCGGCCCGCGCCGGCGGCCATTCCTGGGCGTCCTCGGCCTGCTGGGATGCGTCGCGATCCTGGCCGGCTGGGACGTCGGCGGGACCTGGCTGGCGGAGCGTCTCGAGGCCGGCCGCCCGATGCCCCCCGACGACCCGCCGAACGTGCTCCTGATCACGCTGGATACCGTCCGGGCCGACCACCTGAGCCTCTACGGATATCGACGCCCCACGTCCCCGGTGCTGGAGAAGCTGGCCGGGTGGGGCGTCCGGTTCGACCGGGCCCGCGCCGCGGCCCCCTGGACGGTCCCCTCGCACGCGAGCCTGTTCACCGGCCGATGGCCCCACGAGCTCGGTGTGAACTGGGATACGCCGCTGGATCGACGATACACGACGCTCGCCGGATACCTGGGCTCTCGCGGCTACGCGACCGCCGGATTCGCGGCCAATACCATGGAATGCTCGTACGACCGTGGGTTGAGCCGCGGATTCACCCACTATGAGGACTACACCCTGGAGCACCTCCTGCCGATCCGAACGGCCTGGCTGGTTGACCATGCCTTGCAGTTCGCCTCCGACGTCGGCGTGTATGCCGGTCGGGTCTTCGACGTCGGCCCGTTCCGCCCGATGGAGGAATCCTGGTTTGCGTCCCTGTTCATTCGCTGGCCGAGGAAGGACGCCGGATCGATCAACCGGGCCTTCCTCGACTGGCTGGCGAGCCGGCCGCAGCCCCGGCGGCCGTTCTTCGCCTTCCTCAACTATTTCGATGCGCACGCGCCCTACGTGCTCCCCGAGGGCGCCGGCTACCGGTTCGGACTCAAGCCCCGCAAGGCCGCCGATTTCATCTTCCTCATGGAAGAATGGGAGACCATCGACAAGTCGGCCTTGCGCCCGGTGCTCCGGGAGCTCGCCGGCGACTCCTACGACAACTGCGTGGCCTACCTCGACGAGCGCCTGGGCGAATTGCTCGAGGCCTTGCTCCGCAACGGCGTGCTCGATCGCACGCTGGTCATCGTGACCGCCGACCATGGCGAAGGGATGGGCGAACACGGCTTATTCGATCACGGCGAGAGCCTCTATCGGCCCGAGATCCGCGTGCCACTCCTGATCGTCTTGCCCGCGGATCGACGCGGCACGGGCGTCGTGCGCGAGACGGTCAGCCTGCGCGACCTGCCGGCGACGATCGTCGACCTCGTCGGCCTGGCGAAGGGCTCCCCCTTCCCGGGCCGGTCGCTGGCGCGCTTCTGGCGCGATCCAGCGACCACGAACGACTCGACCGGCGCCGAACCGGCGATCTCCGAATTGCCGGCGCCCAACCCGTACGACCCCAATCAAGGCCGTTCGCCCGCACACCGAGGTCCGCTGGTCTCGCTGGCCGATGGCGATTTCCTCTACATCCGCAACGAGGGTGATGGTTCCGAGGAACTCTACAACGAGCGAGCGGATCCGGGCGAAGGGAATGACCTCAGCCGGGTCGAGTCCATGCGGCCGGTCCTGGATCGGCTCCGCCATCGCCTCGATGAGCTGAAATCGCGTCGAGTGCCGTGAAATCCGGGCACCGGCTCGGGGCGAGAGCATGCCCCGCGACCACGGTCGTGAGACCGTGGTTCGGACGGGACGAAGGTCCTCCAACATCGGGCGTCAGCCCGATCCGGAGGGGACTGGGTCCGACGGAGAACTGACTCATCACCTCACCGGCTCCACCCGTTGGCAAGCCGCTCCTCGAGGTCTGCCAGCGCGAACTTCATGGCGTGGAGCTTGACCGCCCGCTCACGAAATCGTGCTTTCACATTCTGAACCTCTGCCTCGACGATCGCGATCCCTTCCCTCAACTTCTGCCCTGGCAAGGCGTCCAGAAGTTCGGCGGGTCGCCCGCCGTTGGGGGCGGTCTGCCGGGTTCGCCCGCCTTCGGGATCGGCCGGCTGGGTTCGTCCGCCGTTGGGATCGGTCGGCTGGATCGGCTTGGAAGCTTCCTTCCACTGCGCCTGCTCTACGGCCTTCATCATCTCCGACAGCATGGCCTTGTCCACTTCGTGCTCGATATCGGCCAGTTCCACCTCGGCACGGAGTTCGGCCACCTGGGCACGCAGCTGCCTGACGTTTCCCAGGGCCGCCGGGACGGGCCCATTCCCCTGTACCCGGGCCTGGGAGGAATCGCCGGGCTGTTGCCGGGCCAGCGTGACGCCCGCGACGGCCAGGCCCATCACCGACGCCGCCAAGGTGAACCGCAATCTCATGATCCAACTCCTTTCGGCCATGATCCATTCGATGTCTCTCGATCGGCCGCGCGAAGCGTCGCGGAAGCCGACCCGGCGAGGGCGACGCGCCCCGACGTCGATTCACGGGACAGGCTCAATCCCTCACCATCGCCCCGAGGACCTCGTCGAGCGAAACGGTGGCAAACGTGCTGGCGTAGTCCGACATGGCGTAGGGAATGATCAGCTCGCGGTTGTGGAGCACGGCGCCGCAACTGTAGACGACGTTGGGCACGTAGCCTTCGCGCTCGTTGGCGTCGGGCTCCAGGAGCGGCACCTCGAGACGGCCGATCACGCGCGAGGGGTCGTCGAGGTCGAGCAGGAACGCCCCCATCGCGTACTTGCGCATCGGCCCGACGCCGTGAGTCAGGACCAGCCAGCCCGCCTCGGTCTCGATCGGCGAGCCGCAGTTGCCGAGCTGCACATATTCCCACGAATAGGTCGGCTTGGCGATCAGCTCCTTGGTGTACCAGAATGTGAGCAGGTCCGAGTACATCAGGTAGATGTTCTCATTGTCCTGGCGCGAGAGCATCGCGTACAGGCCGCGGACCTTGCGCGGGAACAGCGCGAATCCCTTGTTGCGGACCTCGGGGCCGTTCAGCGTGCTGATCTTGAACCGGAGGAAGTCGTCGGTCTCGAGGATCTGAGGCAGGATCACCTTGCCGTCGAACGCGGTATACGTGGCGTAATATCGCGCGGAGCCCTCGTCGTCGATGAACTGGACGAATCGGGCGTCCTCGATGCCGTTGGACTCCGTCGGCGACGACGGGAATATGATCCGCTCGGAGACGTGCTGATCGGGCGAGAATCCGATCTCGTAATTGGCCTTGGCCAGCGTCACCATCCCCTGGCTGACCGATTCGAGCTCGTGATGTCGAGGCCGATTCAGGTGCAAGCCCCGGCGGATGGCCTGCTGGAGCTCGTCGAGCGTGAACTGGTCGCCGAGCGTGGCCAGCACCTGGCTGCTGAATGGCCCCTCGACGCCCAGCTCGACCAGCTTGCGGTAGAACAGCGTCTTGTCATAGAGGATATTGGGCACCACCTCCGGCGCCGTCACGAACCTTGTCGGCTCGTCCATGCGGATGCGGCACTCCGCGTCGACCGTGCCGCTGCGGAACGTGATCGACGAGATATGCCCCTCGCCGGTGGCGCGGAGGCTCAGCACGAACCGCCGAGAGCCCGACGGCAAGCCCGACTGGTCGGGGTGCCAGACCATCGACGGGTTGAACAGCGCCGCGGACTCCAGCGCGTACTCCTGGGTGAAGTACGACCCGATCAGCATCCGGCGGTTCTCGCTCAGGTGCCGGTCGGTCAGGAGGTGGCGGCGGACCTGGTCGAACCGATGGAGGAAGAAGTCGCGGGTCTTCTGGTGCCGGTTGTAGAACTCCCGCATCACGTTCTCGATCAGGGAGTCGACCTCGGGCTCGGTGAGCGACATGACACGCGCGATGATCCGCTCGACCCGGCTGTCGCTGGCCGGTTCGAAGGGCCGGATGACCACCCGTCCGTTGCTCGGCTTGAGCACGATGCCCGTGCGCCGGACGTTCACCGCCCGGCGGGGCCTCGCCGGGCCGCCGATGGGGAGGGTCCGGGACTCCGTCGCGTCGAGTTGGGCGGTCATCGTGGCTCCGTCGTCTTCCATGGAGGTTGGCTCCTGACCTCGGTGTCAAGAGAAGGATAGCTCATCAGTCAAGCGGACGGGCGGGGCGGTTCAACTCACCTGGGCCTGGCGGAGGGTCGCCGGCGTGCTCTCCAGCAGTTTCATCTCGCCGAGAGACAGCAGGAAGGAGAGCGTCGAACTCGGCACCCTGGTTGAGGTTGACGCGATCCTCCTGGAGGCCGTCGCAGCAGCCGCCGGTCTTGGCGTCGTAGAGGTCCAGGCCGAGGTCGTTGCCGCCGAGGAACCATTCGAACGCGAGCCGGGCCTCCTGGAGCCAGGCGGTGTCCTCGGTGGCATGGTAGGCCTCGAGGCAAGCCGACACGGTCGCATGGGCCTCCAGCGGCTGCTGGTCGAACTGGGCGCGCTCGCCTTCGTGGCGATAGAAACCGTTGGAGCCGATGGGCCGGAGGTAGCCGTTGGGCGACTTCTGCTGATCGAGCAGCCATCGCAAGGCCTGGAGTCCGACCTCGAGGGCGTGCGGGCTCCCCCCGGAGCGGGCGGCGGCGATCAGGGCGTGGGGCAGCTTGGCGTTGTCGTAGGCCAGCCCCTTCTCGAACCAGCCCCATTGATCGATCGCCGTCTTCTCGAAGAGGTCGATCAGCCGATCGGTCAGCGCGTCGCGCATCTGGCTGGCGGGCCGGGCCCCGGAGAATCGCTGGAGGTAATGGCAGACGCCCAGCACGGCGAAGGCCCAGGATCGGGGCGAGGTCATCTCGGTGATCGCCGGCAGGGCCAGGTCGAAGATCTGCGACGCCCAGAACTGGAGGTCGCGACGCTTCGATCGGCCGACGCACGCCCCCAGCGCCCAGAGGGCGCGGCCGTGGCTGTCGTCGGATCCGACCTCCTCCAACCAACGCCGGTCGAAGCCCAGGAAGTTGCGGAACCGGCCCCGTGTCCGGTTGAACGCGTGATTGAGGAACGCCGCATACGTGGTCGCCAGCCGCTGCATCGGCGCCGAGACCTGGCCGAGCTGCTCGAGGAGGACGGTCAGGAGCAGGGCCCGGGCGTTGTCGTCGGTGCAGTAGCCCTCGCCGAAGTTGGGGATCGCCGAATTGGCATGCTGCAAGAGGCCGGCCGAGTCGGTCATGCGGATCAGGTGGTCGAATCGCCAGCCGGGCAGGTCCATGGACTGTTCGGCCAGCGTGCGGACCGCCAGCGGCTTGTAGGGGACATCCAGCCGGCTCCGACGCGCCCGGTGGAACGACTCCATGTACAGGTGGGCGACGTGACTCCAGATCATCTCCCGGCCGAGCATGTACGCCTTCTTCCGCATGGCGTGCCGCCTCGGCTCGTCGTGTAGCAGCGCGCAGATCTCGCTCGCCAGGGCACCCGGATCGTTGAAGGGGACCAGCACGCCCCGGCCGTCGGCCAGGAGCTCCTCGGCGTACCAGTACGGCGTCGAGATCACCGACTTGCCGCAGCCGAACGCGTATGCCAGGGTCCCCGAGGTGATCTGCGCCGGGTTGAGGTACGGCGTGATGTAGATGTCCGCCATCCCGATGAATTCGATCAGCTCGTTGATGTCGACGAACCGGTTGTAGAAGCTCACGTTGGGCTTGATGCCCAGGTCCTTGGCCAGCCGCTCGAGGCTGATCCGGTACCGCTCGCCTTGCTCGCGGAGCAGGTTCGGGTGGGTCGCACCCAGGACGATATAGAAGAAGTTGGGGAATTCCTTGAGGATCGCCGGCATCGCCCTGAGCATCTGCTCGATGCCCTTGTTCGGCGAGAGCAGGCCGAAGGTCAGCGCGACGAATTTCCCCTCTACGCCGAACTGATCCTTGTAGAAGTTCGGGTCGACGAACGGCATGTCGGGGATGCCGTGGGCGATCAGGTCGATCTTGGCCTCGGGCACATCGTAGATCTCGTGGAGGAAGGTACGCGCCCGCTCGGACATGACGATCAGGCGTGCCGACTGCTCGGCGACCTGGCCGAGCACCCGATGCTGATCGGCATTGGGCTCGCGCAGCACGGTATGCAGCGTCGTCACGATCGGCGTCCGGAGATCGCGCATCAACCGGAGGACGTGGCTGCCCGAGGGGCCGCCGAAGATGCCGTACTCGTGCTGGAGGCTGACGATGTCGGTATTGGCGAAATTGAGGAAATCGGCCGCCCGCAGGTAGGAGTCGACCTCCTGCTCCTCGATCTCGAACCGGACCTCCGCCGGGTACTCATAGCCCTGGGGCAGGTCGTTGACCGGGACGACGAAACAATCGGACCCCGGATATTGCGTGGCGATCGAGGTGCACAGGTCATACGTGAAGGTCGCGATCCCACATTTCCTCGGCAAGTAATCGCCGACGAACGCGATCTTCTGGATCTCACTATTTCGTTTCATAGGCTGACACGAGAAGCCCGGGCCCCCGGCATGGGGACGAATCCTCCGACGCGGATCGATCCGGCCGATGCGCCATGAGAAGGACAGGGCGCAGCCGGTGAAGCCCCAAGTGGATGGATGATTCGGCCCAATGACTCCGTGCAATGGGCGCGCCGACGACTGGCCAATCGCGATCGGGGCCACGTCCGGATTCGGATCGATCCCTCGAATCCTCGACGCACCAGGTCGGCGTTACGTCCGCTATCATAGCAACTGACGGTTGACAAACAAACGTGTGTTTCGTCGAGTCGAGGTCGAGTGGGGTCGCGAGTCACGCGACGCCGTCCGAGCGCCTGGCCGAAGGTCTCCCCCTTCGCCACTATCGGCCGCGCATCCCGCCCGCCATGACGGAGCCACGACTGGGATTGCAGATATGCGGCACTCCCATCCTGCCCCGGGTGATCTGCGCCGTATTCGCGTTGAGGTACTGCCCCGTCCGCATGCCGGGATAATAAGTCCGCGGCGGCGTGGTCCGGACCGTGACCGGCTCGCTCTCGGCCGGCGGTTGCTGGGTCGAGCTCGAAGGGATCTCGGAATCCGCCCGGGCGGCCTGGGACTGGAGCATCTGATCCGAATACGGATGGAGCGAATCGCCCTGGGACATGCTCCCCGAATAGCCCGAGGTCCCTGCCGTCCGCGACGATGTGGGGACGACATACTGTCGTCCCGAAGACAGGCGATTATAGGAAAGCTTGTTAGATCGCTGGGTCGCCGCCGCGGCCCGGACGTTCGCGTTGTTGACACTCACACCGCCCTGGGCATGCGCCGCGACGCCATGACCGAGCGTCGCCAGCACGAGAACCAAACCAATTCGCCAGGATCGGAGAGGCGCGATGCATCTCGGCAGGAATTCCACGGGATCGGCTCCTTTCGATGGCGGTCGAAGGCTTCAATGCCGGCGCACGATCGTATAGTCCAGGTCACCTACAATCCCCCGATTATCCCCGTAATCGCCCGGAATGCAAGGAGTCACTGGGAGACGCTCGCAATCGACGCGGAGTTCAGCGAGAATCGATTCGCGTGATGGCCCCGACCGAGGGGGTTAGGGCCCACGATTCGGGGCGGGCGCGGAGCAACCTGCGTCCAACCCTCGCGTCTTTCGGCGCTGGTTCCAGGGAGCTTCCTGACGATGAGCATGACCACGGACCGTCGATCGTTTCTATTCGGGGCTTCGATCGCGGGTTTCGGCATCCTGGCCCAGGGCCGGCGAGGCTGGGCGGGCGGTGTCGGGCCGAATGAGACGCTCAATTTCGCCTGCATCGGCGTGGGCGGTAAAGGGCGGAGCGACACGGAGAACGCCTCCCATTACGGCCGGATCGTCGCCGTCTGCGACATCGACGAGAAGCGGATGGACGCCGAGGCGGCCAAATATAAAGAGGCCAAGAAATACGTCAACTACCGCGAGCTGCTCCACGAGCTGGGCCCTCGCATCGACGCGGTGACCGTCTCGACGCCCGACCACACCCACGCCCCGGCCGCCGTGATGGCCATGCGGATGGGCAAGCATGTCTACTGCCAGAAGCCGCTGACCCACACCGTCTGGGAGGCCCGGCTGATGCGGGAGACGGCGCGGAAGATGAAGGTCTGCACCCAGATGGGCAACCAGGGGACATCCGACCCGGGCTTCCGCCGCGGCGCCGAGATCGTCCGGGCCGGCGACCTCGGGCTCGTCCGCGAGGTCCATGTATGGACGAACCGACCGTTCAAATACTGGAAGCAGGCGCCGGACATCGTCGCGCGGCCCAAGGAGTCGACGCCGATCCCGTCGCACGTCCACTGGGACCTGTTCCTTGGCACGGCCCCCGAGCGGCCGTACAACCCGGTCTATCATCCGCACGACTGGCGCGGGTGGTGGGACTTCGGCACGGGCTCGCTGGGCGACATGGCCTGCCACACGGCGAACCTGACTTTCATGGCCTTGCAACTCGGGCTCCCCTCGCGGGTCTCGGCGAAGAGCGGCGCGATCAACTCCGAGACCTATCCCGCCTGGGCGACCATCACTTATGAATTCTTCCGCCCCGGCAGCCAGCCCCCCGTCACGTTGACCTGGTACGAGGGCGCCAAAGACGGCCATCGCAACCTGCCGCCCGAGTCGCTCTTCCCCAAGGATTTCAAGCCTTCGGACAGCGGTTGCCTCCTGATCGGGACCAGGGGCCAGATGTACTCGCCCAGTGACTACGGCTCCAAGCAGATGCTCTGGCCCGAGGAGAAGTTCAAGGGCTACAAGGATCCCGAGCGGGTGCTGCCTCGCATCAAGACCGACAGCACGAACGAGGACGACAATCAGAAACGCGAGTGGGTCGAGGCGATCCGCGCCGGCAAGCCCGAGATCGCGCTCTCGAACTTCGATTACGGCTCTATCCTCACGGAATCCATGCTCCTGGGTAACATCGCCGTCCGCTCGGGCGAGTCCTTCGTCTACGATGGCAACACCGGCCAGATCAGCGGCAGCCCCAAGGCGGCCCAGTACCTCAAGCCGTATATCCGCAAGGGATGGGAAATCTGAGCGATGGCTTCGATCGACATCGAAGATATCTACTTCCAGGCATGGGGCAAGGTCGGCGGAGCCGGAAGGCTCCGCCGTGCCTTCGCTCTTCATTCCAATATCCGGGGCATGCTCGAGCTTCAGGTACGCAGGAAATACCCGGATCTGGCCGACAACGAAATCCGTCGGAGAACGGCGCGACGAATGTATGTCGCGAACGATGCCACACTACGATTGCTCGATCACTCGAGAGGAATCGCCATCGATGACCAGGGCCTTCCAGAGACGATGGAACGAATCTCGAGAATCCTCGACGAGCTCGGACTGAGGTATCACTACACCGGAGGTGTCGCGGTTTCCTATTACGGCGACCCTCGGTTCACGCAGGATCTGGACCTCGTGATCCAACTGGCCACTGATCAGCCGGAGACCATGCTACTGCTTGGCCATTTGTCCGAAGGGTTTATCGTCCACAAGCAGGCCGTGCTGGACGCGATCAGGGCCAGGGCACTCTTCCAGGCAATAGACGAGGTGTCGTTGGTCAAGATCGATTTCCACGTCGGAGAGAAGATCCCAGGAGAGCTGGGACGGAGCACGCACCGCGAGATCCTCCCGGGTGTTTTGGCTCCGTTGGTCTCCCAGGAAGATGCGATCCTGTCCAAACTTCTCTTGATTCAACTGGGCAGTAATAAGGCGAAGGAAGACGTGAAAGTGATGTTGAAGCGCGATGAGGAAGTCGATCGCGCGGCCCTCGAACAACGTGCCGCAATGCTGGGCCTCGACAAGCTTCTGCTAGAGCTCGAAGGCGACCCTGGCGTGTAGCCAGATCCATCGGTCTTCGAACCGGTAATCCGAGTTGCACCATGCCCGATCCCGGCGCCCAGACGACCGTCCTGGTGGAGTTGCTCGAACGGATGCGGCGTGGCGATCGCAATGCCCGCGACGAGCTGATCCGCGCCTTCCAGGCCCGTCTCGGGCTGCTCGTCCGGAAGATGCTCGCGAAGTACCCGGGCGTCGGCCGATGGGTCGATTTCGAGGACCTTTTCCAGAACTCCCTGCTACGGCTGCTGCGCGCACTCGAGTCGGTCCAGCCCGACTCGACCCGCGCCTTCTTCGGCCTGGCCGCCGAGCAGATGCGTCGTGAGCTACTCGACCTGGGCAGAGGCTTGTACGGGCCTCAAGGCATCGGCGCGAACCACACCAGCTTCCACGGCGACCCGGAAGGAAACGGTGTGTCGTTCGAACCGACGGATCCCGGGATCGACGAGACCGATTTCGAGCGATGGTGCCGTTTCCATGAGGAAGTCGAAAAACTCCCGACACAAGAGCGTGAGGTTGTCGGCTTGATTTATTATCATGGATGGCCCCAGGTGCAAGTGGCCGACCTGTTCGAAGTGGACGTGCGGACCGTCCGTCGCTGGTGGGAGAAGGCCCTGGTCAACTTGCACCGGGAGTTGACCGACGGGGACGAAGCCGATCGCCGATCGTGATGGTTCCCGACCCAGGTTAACCGACCCGCTAGCCTCCCACTTGGACAATCGGCCCGTACCAAGTCAGGCGAAAGGTCAGATCCCTGAGAAGTTGGTCGTATGTCGCGCAGATAATTCTCTTCGAATTGACGATGACGTGCTCGCGCCGCCAGCGGAGCCGATCGCGTTCCGCCGCGTCCATGTATTGATCGCGGCCGACGATGAGGACCCCCGTATAATCGATCGCTCGCTTCCCGAGTCGGGACTCCATCGTGGCGGTATTGGTCATGTCCTGGAGCTTGTAGAACCAGTTGACGAGCTGGGAGTAGCCGTGATCGAAGCGAGGGCTCCATTCCCGCGTCGATTTGTCGCCGTGCTTGACGAAGAGGCTGCGAGGCCCCGCGTCTTCGAGCTCCACGAAGGTACAAGCATGGGTTACCGAGTCGGCAATCGCCAGGTCGCAACGAAAATCCCCGAAGAGCGGATACTCGAATGCGAGGAGATCGCCTCGCCCGGCGTCCGGATTGTAATGCCCGATGAGGGATGTCAGGTGGGGCCGCGAGCGGAAGAAGTCGCGGAGCGAGGTTTCTCTCAGGTCCGGACGGGATTGAAGGAGTGCCCGGAATTCGGCAACCTCGGCATGGGCCGCGGCCAATTCCAGAGCGTGAGGGGAGAAGTCGGGCATGGGTCAACTCCTCCGCTCATCTGGCCGTGGCGAACCGCTCCAGCGTCTCGTGGCGGACGATATCCGCCACCTCCGGATCGCGGCCCTCGGGCGCGAAGATCAGGACCCGCAGGCTATCATCCACCGGCACCACGTAGAGGGGCTCGGCCACATCCGGTCGTCTCGCGATGCGAGCCGGCCAGTCCTGGGGGGGGACATCCGCGAGAGACTCCAACCTCTCCACGATGGCCGACTGCTCGAGGGCCGAGAGTTGACCCAGTGTCATGACCGCCCGACGATGTAATTCGAACCGACCAACCTTCATCTCGAGTCTCCTCCGCCTCATTCCGAAGCCGCCGCACTCCGCCAAGTCCCCTGTATCCTCTCCGTTCATTATAGGCCGGATACCGCCATGTCGTCAGTCGGAAATCGGCGATGAGCTTCCTGCCTTCCTGCGGCATCCCCGAGAGCCCGCGGGGTGATCGCCTCCTTGACGTCCCCGGGTGTAGCCCGACTCGACCCGCGCCTACTTCGGCTTGGCCGCCGAGCAGATGCGCCGCGAGCTACTCGAACTGGGGCGAAAACTGTACGGCCCGCAGGGCCTGGCCGCGGACCACGCCGTTTCGAACCGACGAATCCCGGGATCGACGAGACCGATTTCGAGCGATGGTGCCGTTTCCATGAGGAGGTCGAAAAACTTCCGACGAACGAGTGTGAAATTGTCGGCCTGATTTATTATCATGGATGGAACCAGGGGCAGGTCGCCAGTTGTTTCAGGTCCATGTTCGGACCGTCCGCCGATGGAGGGATTAGGCCCTCGTCACGTTGCACCGGGAATCGAAGGACGGGGACGAAGCGGACAGCCGATCGTGATGGGACGTCGTTCGTCCAGGGATAGACGGAGAAGAAGTCCATTGGAAAACCAGACGACCGTGGAAGATCTGCTCCAACTCTGGGAGCGATTGAAGCAGCAGAACAAGGCCGCGGCGCTCGAGGACCTCTCCGAGATCGTCGAGGAGGATCCCTCCGAGATGAGGGGACGACTCCAGGCCGTCGCGTCGATGATGTCGTTCCTCGGCATCGACGCCGAGTCGGGAGCGATCGGGACCGTCAACGTACGCCCCTCCGGCCGAGGGGTCTTCGATACGCTTTCCGAGGGCGTCGGCCCGGTCCCTCGCGTCCGGCTCCGCGACACCGACGGCGGTCCCGAACCGACGCCCCATCGCCCGGATGGCGGCGACGATTCCGGCTACGGCACGCGCTACCGCATCGACGGCAAGATCGCCCACGGAGGCATGGGCGAAGTGCTCAAGGGGCGTGACCCGGACCTCGGCCGCGACGTGGCCCTGAAGGTGCTCCGCGAAGATTTCCGGGATGACACGGACATGGTCCGCCGGTTCGTCGAGGAGGCGCAGATCGGCGGCCAGTTGCAGCACCCGGGGATCGTGCCGATCTACGAGATGGGCATCTTCGGCGACCGCCGGCCGTTCTTCAGCATGAAGCTGGTCAAGGGCGACACGCTGGCCAAGTTGCTGGAAAGCCGCCAGGATCCGGGCGACGGCCTGCCCCGGTTCCTCTCGATCTTCGAGTCGATCGCGCAAACGGTCGCGTATTCCCACGCCCGGGGCGTGATCCATCGCGATCTGAAACCGTCGAACGTGATGGTGGGCTCGTTCGGCGAGGTCCAGGTGATGGACTGGGGGTTGGCGAAAGTCCTGCCTCGCGGCGGGATCGTGGACGACGCCGAGGCCGGCAAGATCCCCAAGGAAGACACGGTCATCGCCACGGCCCGGAGCGGCTCCGCCGATTCCGACCTCTCGAAAGCCGGGTCGATCCTGGGAACCCCGTCCTACATGGCCCCCGAACAGGCCCGGGGCGAGATTGACCGGGTCGACGAGCGGGCCGACGTCTTCGCACTGGGGGCGATCCTATGTGAAGTCCTCACCGGTCAGCCGCCGTTCCTCGGCCGAAGTTCGGGCGAGATCCAGCGCAAGGCCGCCCTGGGAGACCTGGCCGACGCGTTCGCTCGTCTCGACGCCAGCGGGGCCGATGCCGGGTTGATCGCGATGGCGAAGGACTGCCTGGCCCGCGAGCCGGAGGACCGTCCGAGGTCGGCGGGCGCGGTGTCCGACCGGGTGACGGCCTACCTGGCGGGAGTACAGGCGAGGCTGCGTCGGGCGGAGCTGGAGCGCGTCGAGGAGCGTGGCCGACGGCGGCTGACCACAGTCGCGGCGGCGGCGCTGATCCTGCTGGGCCTCCTCGGCGGCGGGGTCTATGCCTGGAACCAGCGGCAGAAGTCCGAGCGGGTGGCGAGGATGGCGGCGGCCGTCGACGAGGCACTCGCCGACGCCTCGCGGCTGCTCGGCGAGGCCCGGTCGGCCCCTCCGGGCGACGCGGGGCGGTGGTCGGCGGCGGTGGCGGCGGCGAAGCGTGCCGAGGGGCTGCTGGCCCAAGGTGAGGCGGATGAGATTCTCAGGAGGCGGGTCGACTCCTTGGTGTCCGATGTCGAGCGCGACCGGGCCGCGGCCGCGGAGAAGGCGCGGCAGATTGAGGTTGACCGGGTCTTGCTGGAGGAGCTGGAATCCGTCCGAGGCAGCCGGGTCACAAACCGTGACTTGCAGCGGACGGACGCCGACTATGCCGAAGCCTTCCGCAAGGCCGGGCTCGATCTCGGTGCGACCGGGCCCGATGAGGCCGGCAAATGGGTGGCGGCTCGAACTGACCCGATTGAGCTCACGGGATACCTCGACGACTGGGCCTTTGTGCGTCGAGCGGCGGGCCGTCCTGAGTCGGACTGGCGGAGCCTGGTCTCTGCCGCCCGCGGGGGCGACCCGGACCCGTGGCGCGACGTCTTGCGGGCCAAGCTCGGGAACAACGACCCCGCCGCGGTCGCCGAGTTCCGCCGCATGGCCGGCGACCCCAGGCTGGAGGACCAGCCCGCGCCGGGTGTACTGTTACTGGCCCGTCAGCTCAAGTTGGGCTGCGGCGAAGGCGAGCGGGCTGCGTCGGTCTTGCGGAGGGCCGCACGCCACTACCCGGGCGACTTCCGGGTCCGTTTCGAGCTGGCCTGCGCCCTCGGCCCGCCGCTGGAGGAGCGCCCCTCTGGCGAGGATCTTTTCCCCGACCCGGAAGAGGCGGTTCGACACCTGGCCACCGGCGTCGCCATTCGGCCCTGGAGCGTCTCCACCCGTCTCGCTCTCGTGTCGGCCTTGCTGACCCAGAGGAAACCCGAGGAGGCGGTGGCGGAAGCCCGCGAAGCCGTCCGGATCAATCCCGATGATACTTCGGCACGTCACGCCCTGGCCAATTGCCTGCGCTGGAGCGGACGTTTCGACGAAGCCGAAGCCGAATGCCGCGCGGCAATCGCGGCCAATCCCGCCGATGGGCCGCTCCACGAGCAACTCGGCACCATCGTGAGAGATCGCGGGGATCTGGATGGGGCGATCCGCGAATATCGTGAGGCGATACGTCTGAAGTACTTGCACGAATCTCACCATTATGTCTTACTCCAAATCGCGGCGGTCCTCCAAAAGAAGGGAGAATACGCCGAAGCGCTGGCCATGATCCGGAAGGTCCAGGAGATGGGTCCAAACCTGGTCCCCGATTACTGGCATTCCGCGGCATGGGTCGCCCACATCGAGCGAATGGCCGCGCAGACTCGGCGGTTGCCAACCAGGCCGACTGGCAGCATACGGCCGAACGATCCCATGGAATCGCTGGACATGGCCTTGATCTGCTCCGATCAAAAGAGGTTCGTGGCGTCGGCTCGGTACTGGGGCTGGGCGCTCGAGGCGGCTCCGGCGCTCGGCGACGATCGCCGCTTCCAGTATTGGTTCAGTGCGGCCTGTACCGCCGCGATGGCCGCCGCGGGAAAAGGTCAAGGCGAAGCGCCGCCCGACGCCACGTCCGGCGCCGACTTACGGCGACTGGCTCTCCGATGGCTCAAGGTGGACCTGAAGATCTGGACCCATATGCTGGGATCCGGCTCGCCGCAGGATCGCAATCTCGTACTCCGGGCGATGCGACAATGGCGGAAGGACACCGACCTGATCACCGTCCGCGATGCGGAGGGCCTCGTCAGTCTGCCCGAGAACGAGCGGAGTGACTGGATGGTACTCTGGGCCGAGGTCGATGCCCTCATCCGCAAGACCAGCGAGACGAAACCCCGGTGATTCGGACCAGGCGGAGTCTCGGGATACCGCGCCGGACGCACCGAGGCCTTGCCCATCGATTACGCGGGATATAACATATAATGGGTACTATCAAATCGCGGAGGTCGGTCATGGCGATCGCCGGAGTGTTCCGGACGGGTCGAAGTCAGGCGATCCAGCTACCCAAGGAGTTCCGCGTCGAGACGGACACGGTCCACCTCAAGCGCACGAGCGAAGGGTTCCTCGTGATCACCCGGGACCCCTGGGAGAGCTTCTTCGAAGGCGTCGAGAAGCTCTCCGACGAGTCCTTGAGCCGCGAGCGTGTCTAGCCCGAGCTGGAATCACGGGATTGATCGCTCGTGGTCTGACGCCCTGATCCGTATCGACAGGCTATTTACCGAACAGGTCGGAGTGCGTGCCGGTTTCGCCCAATATGTGGGTGCCGCCCTCGATCTTGTAGATCAGGACCCAGTCCGGCTCGATGTGGCAGTCTCGCCACCCCTTCCTGTCGCCGGCGAGCGCATGGTCCCTCTGGCTCGGACGCAGGGCTTGGTGCGTCTGCAACAGGTCGATGACCGTGTGGAGTTTCTCCATGGGTCTGCCTCGCTTCACCTGTCGCTTCAAGTCCTAGTCGAACTGGGTCGTCGTGGACAGGTTCAGGGGCGGTGGTGGCAGTGGAGGAGATTCGGGGGCCTCGGTCTTGGGCTTGGGCTTAGGAACAGGTCAGGTATCACTTCCCGGTTCTGACTCTTCGTTGGAGTTCCGCCTTCAGGCGGTCTTCGGTTGCCGAATTCGGACCGCCTGAAGGCGGAACTCCAACAAGATGTCGATGCGGGGCCGATGCCCATCCCATCCCACGATTGCCGCCTCGATTTCCCGACAGTCCCGGGAAGTGATGACCGGCCTGTTCCTTAGTCCTGGCCAAGCTTGATACCCAGCTTCCTGAACAGGTCGTCGGCGTCGGCGTAGGACGTCAGGTTCTTGCCGGCGTCGGCGTCGCCGAGGGCCTTGCGGGTCCTGGCGTTGGGGACGTGTGATCTGGTGCATGGCGCGGCCTCTTCCGAAGTCGCGGCGTCCTGGGCAAGAGCCTCTCCGGACGCGGTCGTGACCTTGGCGACCGCGTCCGGCCCGTTCGAAACGATCTCCGCGGGTGTCGCTTGATTCGGGGAAACCCTCTTGGTCGTGGGCTTCTTGCCTTCCGACTTCTTGGACGTCGATCTGGTCGCCATGGATCACTTCCTTTCCGCAACAACGGGGCATAAGTGGCCTTGCCCGCCGATTCCATCTTACCCGTTTCGTCGGCCTCCTCAACCGAAGGACGGCGGTTTTTCGCCCGGGGCGCGCCAACGACTTTCGAGGCATGCCTTCACCACCGGCCGCCGCGCCCGTCGGCCGGGCATGGGATGCCCGCCCGGTCGGGCCGGCGCGTTGACGACCCTCAGGGGGCAGACCAGACGAGGGTCAGAGGTCAGACCAGGATACTGGTTATTTCCCTCGAATAAACCAGTATCCTGGTCTGACCCCCTGATCGACTCCCGCCGACCGCCTTGCTCGCCACAGCTACATCATAAAGTCTTTTCCAGCCAGAGGGTTAGTCAGGTGACGCGGAGCCTCGACCCGGCCCCGAGACAGGCGGCCGATGTTTCATCTCTTCCATCAACTCAGAAAAAATCGATCGGCCATGCCCTCTTCGGGGTCCGACTTACGCTTTCCAATCAGGAACGATTGGCTGACCGACGACATCCGGTTCCAGAAACCGTGATTTTTCGTCGTTCCGGGTTCAGCTTTTCGATTCCTTCGTCCCTATGGGGTAGACGATCAACAGACCAGGTTACGGGATATTCCCCACGAAGAAACCAGTAACCTGGTCTGACCTCCTGACGTTTCATGCGACGATCCTGTGTTCAACCGAATTCCATTACTCGGAGGCTTCACAATGCGCTCTTCGATGACTCACACCTGGATGATGGCCGCTTTCGTCGCGACCGGATGCTCGCTGAGCGGCGGCTCAAGGCAGGCGAAGGCTGATCTGGTGACATACTCTACTGAATCAAGTTGGACCACTGCCGTGTCAGGCGTGCAGACCGTTAACATCCCGGATGCATATACAGCGGATGGCGCCTACGATGTCGATGGCGTAACTTTTTCTCAGAACTCCGCTCTGGGCAACGGCATCTTGTTCAATCTGACATACGGGGGAGGAATATTCTCGGACCAAGACCCGAGCGTAGGCGTGGCGAATATCCTGATGACTTTCTCCTCCCCCGTTACTGCATTTGAACTGTCGTACGACACTCAATATGGGGCCGATGTAACTTTTTCTCTATCCAATGGTGATAGCACTACGCAGCCTAGCACTGGTGAACTTTATGCATTGCCCAACTACATCGGAGTCACGGACAGTACTCCCTTTACCTCCGTTCAAATCACTACCGCCGACCCAGTTGTTTCGATCGGCCTGGTCTCGTACGGCAACGTCCTCGGCTCTGCCGTTCCTGAGCCCTCCTCGCTCAGTCTCTCCGGCATCGGCGTGGTCGGGATGATGGTCTACGTTGGGCGAATGCGGAAGGCCGGTCGAGCCTGATCGGGGCCATCGTAGGAAAATCGTTAGGAAAAGTCGGTGTCGGTTCAGGAAAAGCCGGTATCGGTTCATTCTTCGGAAACGGGGCGCAGCGGTTTTTTTGGCTTCGCTCCCATTTCGTCCCTCGTGTCCCGCGCTCCCCAACGCTTTACCAGCGGCCTCGACGAAAACCGGCTCTCTTGGTAGAATCCCGCCCGGGAGGGAACCGCCATGCAGACCATTGCTCTGTCCGAATCCGCCCTGGACCTGCTGCGTCAGATCCTGGAAACGCGCCGCGCCGCCGTGACCGCCGAAAACCGCGAGACGTACCGCGAGCTGGTGCGAGCGGGAATTATGTTCCCGGTATCGGGCTTCGTCAGCGGGCCGGAGGCCAATTTCCGCTTCACAGATGAAGGCTGGCAATGGGTCAATGGCCCCGCCAGCCCTGTTTCATGGAAATCAGGATCGCCCGCGCCCGCTCGCTGATGGGCAAGTCCGTATCCGACGCATCCCGCACGGCGGCATCGTGGTCGCCGCCCCTCCGCCATTCCATATCCTCATGGGCGATCAGGGCATCCCAGCGGTCACGCAAGCGTGATTTCGCCCATAGCTTCCCGGCTTTCTTGCCATAATCCCTGGTGAGGAGTTCGGGGTTGAAGGAACCGGAATCCAGATTGACCTGCCCGGCATGGGTGATGCCGACGCCTTCCCGCTCGAAAGGATTGAATGCCCGGCCTGCCAGCCCGTGCAGGTTGTCGTTCGATCCGATGCGATCCCGGTGAATGCCCAGCTCCTCCATGTGAATCCCGGCCAGCCAGTCGAGCCGTTCATCGTAGCGATGGGAAAAATCCTCGGCATGGTCAGCCGCGTCGGCGGCCACGTTGACGCCGAGGGGTATGCCGACGGGCTTGCGGCGGAAGCGGTTGAGGAAGCGGCGGATGGGGTTCATCAGCCGAATATGTCACGGCCCTGAAGCGAAAGCAAGCCGCCCCGCGTGCCCCGACAGGACGCTGGCGGGCGATAGTTGGTTCAACCGAAAGCAGCTATCAACTCTTGCAGGCCGCTCGTTCCGTATTTTTCCGTGGTTCGACCCTTCCTGATCGTGGTCTGGCCCCTTCCCGATCGGGATGGGAACAACCTCAGACCGGTGCGAATCGTGTGATCCCTGGTACGCGGTCGAAGTCGGTGTCGGCGCTGGCCAGGTTGGTCAGGCTATGCAGCTCCATCAGGGCCACGATCAAGGAGTCATTATGCAGCAGGCCGGTTTGTTGGGTGACTGAGGCAGCCGCGTCGAGAAGGTCGGGAAGGATCGCCAGGACTTGAATTCGATAACGCGGGACTTCCTGAATCGCCTGGCGGAAGCGCGTTAGCTGCTGGACGCTCGTGGGGTGCTTTTGCAACCAGCCCACAATGCCGGCAAAGGGTCGTCCGAATTGATCGGCGGCTTCGATGGTCATCATGCGGTGTGCAACTTCGCTGATCACGGCAGTGGAACTGAATCCGGTAACTTCCTGACGCTCGATGCGCTCGATGAGGTCGGTGCAGGGGTCGCCATACTTGGGATCGGCGGTGAAGTGGTAAAGGAGGATGTTGGCGTCCAAGAAAACGATCGCACCGGCTGGTAGGACCGTGAAGGTCATGATCCCTCCGAGGGATCGAGTTCCGGATCCATGATAAAGCGCTCCAAGAGCGCCGGATCCCCCTTCCAGCTTAGCAGCCCGGCGGTCTGTCTCGCCCTGCTGACCACCGGCTGCACGGTGAGGCGCACTTTTTCGTGTTCCTGGAACGGAAGAGGCTGGGCCGGTTTGAGTACGCCGTCTTCGTAGACGGCTTCGACGGTAAACGCCATGGCGAGAAGCTCCTGGGACTTCGCAAAAGTGAAGAGGCAATCGTACCAAACGAACTACCTGGAAGCGACGGGAAGCTGTCCATTCCTCTCGGGGTCAGATCATTGATCTGACCAGTGAGAGTCTGCCCGGAAAGTCTCGAAGAGACGAAATCGTAAAGCTCGGAGCGTTAGCCCCGAGAGGGCCGGACTAGTCAAACTTTGTTTCTTGGAGCCCCGAAGGGGCGACATCGAGTGCAGTGGCGTAAGCGTTTGTATCGCACCTTCGGGGCTCGGACCCACCGATTCCGGGATCTCGGGTGTTCCTGGGGTTCACACCCCAGGCATTACGAGATCGCCCCTTCGGGGCTCCGGACGATCTTTCCGGACAGCCTCTGAAGTCTCAGGGACCGTCCAGCAGGCCGCCTCATCGGAACTGGACCTTAATGGAGCATCCCGGATAGGATGGGCATGGTGTTGGCGTGGGAGACGAGTGGCAAGATTAGGACGCATCCTCGATGATTCGTGCCGTCGTTCAAAACGGGCTCATCTGCCCACTTGATCCCTTGCCGATCGAATGGGCCGAGGGTCGCATGGTCGTCGTTGAAGATGCGGAGCCAGGCGTTTCCGATGATCTCGACGAGTGGTATCGGGAACTCAATCGTCTGGGCCCCGCCCGATATGAACCCGGCGAGCGAGAACAAATTCGGGCCCTGCTGGCCGAGGCCGACGCTCAAGCCAAGGAACGCGTCCGTCGCGAGATGGAAGCCCCCTGATGCCCCGCTACCTCTTCGATACCAACCACCTCAGCGCCGCCATCGACGATGAGGCGGGCGTCCGCGAGCGCATACTCCAGCTGCGCCGGGCGGGCCATCGTTTGGGAACCTGCGTTCCCGTCCTCTGCGAGTTGGAGACAGGGCTGGAGCGCACTCAACGTCGCGAGCAAAATCGGCGCATCTTGGCGACGCTCCTCCGGCAAATCCGCATCTGGCCTCTCGACCCGCCGATGGCCTTGGTCTATGCGCAGGTTTACCATGAGTTACGATCGCGCGGACGTGTGCTGTCCCAGGTGGATATGATTCTCGCCGCCATGAGCCGGTCGCTGAACGCCACCCTGCTGACAGACGACCGTGACTTCGAAGCCTTGCCGGATCTCCAGGTCGAGAATTGGTTGGCAGAGAATCCGAGAAACGGTTAGGCGTTGCGGCCGGATTGGGCCTCCGTGATGAGCGGTCCGTTGAATTGCGTTCATCGATCGTTCGTCCGATTGGCGACACGGACGCAGATTCAATCCACGAACATCAGTTCATTCGACATCAGCAGGACCTGGCCATAGCGTTCCCAGGGAGTCAGCGGCTGATGCTCCTCGAGGTTCGTTGAAGCCGACTCGGCCCGGAGGAAACGAAGTCCTCGTCGGATTTCGTCCGCGGAGGGATCGCGTTGATAGACAAGTTGATAGAGGTAGCGAATTCGCTCCGTTTCGTCACCGAGTTGTTCGAAGGGGGGCCGGTTTATCATCTTGCAAGCGAGTTCCATGACGAAGGGACTGTTCAGGAAGAAGAGCGCTTGTAGCGGCACGGTGGTTGCGTCACGCTGGGCCGTCGTGAGATCCGGGTTGGCAAAATCGAAGATCCGGAACATCGAAAGCAAATCATTCCGATCGATGACTCCGTAGACCGTGCGGCGATTGGAGTACGGTTGCTGATTAGCGGTTCCGCGCTTGAGCAGGTTGACCGCACGACCCCCGAACGAACGGTCGAGATTGCCCGCCACAAAGAGGAGCGTATCCCGCATCGATTCGAGGTCGAGCCGCCGACGGTTCATTTTCGCCAGCAACCGGTTGTCCGGATCCCGCTTCTGATAGCGAAGGTTGTCGTCACTGTCTTGCTGGTAGACGCTGGAAAGCATCAACAGACGGTGCATTTTCTTGATCGACCAGCCATCGTACATGAACCGCCAGGCGAGGTAGTCCAGCAATTCGGGATGGCTCGGTGGATCGGAGCGCAAGCCGAAATCGTCGGGGGTCGTCAGCAGGCCGGCGCCAAAGTGATGGAGCCAGAGGCGATTGACCATCACCCTGGCCGTGAGCGGATTGTCGCGGCTCGCGATGGCCCTGGCCAGCTCGAGCCGGCCGCTACCATGGGTCAATGGCTGAGGTTTATCCCCCGACAAGATCGTAAGAAACTGGCGAGGAGCCTCCTCCCCCAATCGATTCGGGTTCCCGCGGATGAAGACCCGGCTGTTCTTCGGCTGAGGACTGTCGACCAGTGCCATGGCTCGTGGCGGGGCGCCGGGATGAGTGGCGTCAAGTCGCATGATCTCCCCTTGGAGCGGCCCGATTTGCATGAGCGCCGGCACGTTGTAGAGACTCGGAATCAACTCGGCCGGCAAGTTTCCGGGGCCGTCCGCGCCGTAGTACACCTGACGTAGCGCTTCCTGCTCGCAATCGGGGAGTGCCTGGCTCCTGGCATCGCTTTTCACGTGCTGTTGCCATCGTTTGTCGATTTCCTCGAACAGTTTGCCGTAGCGCTCCGCCACATCCTTCAAGGACGCCGGCGGCTCGCCAGCGAAGGCCCGGGCGACCAGGGAGTTCACGGGACGGGCCGCGGAGTTGGCGGCGATCCTGGCCGACAATGCCTTGGCGCGGTCGGCGAATTCCGAACCCGGCAGCGCCGCGAACGCGAACCAAGGGGCGAAAATCGGATCGGAGTGCGGATCGAGTTTCTCGAGCGCCTTCAGCCAGCGCACGGAGCCGGTCCGCAGGATTTTCCGGTCACTCAACCCGAACTCCTCGCCGTCGAGCTCGACGATCTTGGCGGGGTCCCGGCTCAGGAGCAGGTACTGGGCCGTCTGCCGGCGATGCTGCTCGAACACGAGGGCCTCTTGCTTCTTGACGAAGGCCTCCCACTTCGCCACGAGCGGCTTGCGTTTCGCCAGATACGCGGCATACGCCTTCGGATCGGGGGAATCGCCGAGCACCGGCAGCTCGCCTGGTGAGACCGAAGAGGCGAAGACACCGTGGAGGGCGTAATAATCGCGCGTGGGAATCGGATCGTACTTGTGGTCGTGGCAGCGGGCGCAGCTCACCGACAGCGCCAATATCCCCCGCGTGACCGCGTCGATGCGGTCGTCAATCGTGTCGTGAATGTTGTCGAACTGCCGGCCAACAGTCAGGAACCCGAGACCCGCCAACGGTCGTTTGTTCCCGCCCAGGTCCAGTTGATCGGCGGCGAGTTGCTGGATCAGGAATTGATCGTAAGGCAGATCGTCATTGAACGCGCGGATCACGAAATCGCGGTACGTGTAGGCATAGGGACTGTCGCTACTCGCATATCGGGCCACGTCCAGCCAGTGCCTGCCCCAGCGTTCGCCGTAGCTCGGCATGGCCAGCAAGCGATCGACGACCGTCGCGAAAGCGTCCGGCGACTCGTCCGCCACGAAGGCCGCCACGTCTTCGGCCGTCGGCGGCAGTCCGATCAAGTCATAAGTGGCCCGCCGGATCAGCGTTCGCTTGTCCGCCGGCCCCGATGGTTGCATCCCCGACGCTTCGAGCCCGGCCATGATGAACGCATCAATAGGTGATTTAACACGGCGCTCGTCCTTGACCTTCGGAATCGCGGGGCGTTTCACCGGTTGGAAGGCCCAATGGGTGCGCGAACTCGCCTTGATATCGGCTTCGCGGACGCCCGCCCCGGGCAGGAGTGCTCCCATTTTGACCCAAGCTTCGAGGTCGGCGACCTGGGCGCCGGTCAGTTTCTTGCCGGCCGGCGGCATTCGTAGGTCTTCATCCTTGTAGCGCACGGCCTTGATCAAGAGACTCTGATCGGGATCGCCGGGCACGAGGACCGGGCCGGAATCGCCGCCTTTGAGCAGTCCCTCGCGACTGTCGAGCAGCAGTCCTCCCTTGGCCTTCTGACTTTGGCGGCTGTGGCACTCGTAGCACGCGTTTGCCAGCACCGGGCGGATCTGATTCTCGAAGAACTCAACGCCCCTGGCATCACCACCGTCAGGCGGAGCGGCGCACGACGTGGAAGGCGTACCCGCGACCACCCCTAGCGCCAGGCACAGCCACAGACAACTCGTTTCGCGCGGGCAGAATCTTGGCACGGGATTAACCCTTGACTCGGGGTATGAAGGGGCCGATCGCCACGAGTGTCGGATTGTCAGGCGATCAGTTCGTGCACCACTTCACCGTAGACGTCGGTGAGGCGAAAATCCCGGCTGGCGTGGCGGTAGGTCAGCCTGGTGTGATCGAAACCGAGCAGGTGCAGGATCGTGGCGTGGAGGTCGTGGACATGGACTTTCTGCTCGACCGCCCGAAAGCCGAATTCATCCGTGGCGCCATGAACGTACCCACCTTTGACGCCGCCGCCTGCCAGCCACATGGTGAAACCGTGATGGTTGTGGTCGCGGCCCTTGCCCCTGATGTTGTTGGGGAGGCCCATGGGCAATTCGACGGTCGGTGTGCGGCCGAACTCCCCTCCCCAGATGACGAGGGTGTCGTCGAGCATGCCCCGCTGTTTGAGGTCCTTGAGCAAGGCTCCGATCGCCTGATCGCACTGCCTGGCCATCGTGCGGTGGCCTTCTTCCAGGTTCTGGTGGTGGTCCCAATCGCTACCGATCCAGGCCTGCACGAAGCGGACTCCCCGCTCGACCAGTCGGCGCGCGATCAGGATCTGGCGGGCCTCGGTGCCTGCCCCGTACATCCGGCGGATCGACTCGGGTTCACCTCGGATGTCGAACGCTTCCGCCGCTTCCAGTTGCATGCGCGAGCCTAGCTCAAAGGACTGGATACGAGCCTCGATCTGCGCGTCCTTGTCGCGATCCCGGCGGTGACCTTCGTTGAGTTCCCGCAACAGTTCGAGTTGCCGGCGCTGCTCTACGCTGGAAACGCGCCGGTTGGTGGTGTTCTCGATCAGTCTTGCGATGTCCGTATACTGGGTGTCGATATAGGTCCCCTGGTGGGCGCCCGGTAGGAACCCTGCCCGCCAGTTCTGGGAACCGCCGTTGCCCGGGTATCCGCCGGGACGCATGGCGACAAACCCGGGGAGGTCCTGGTTCTCGGTGCCCAGACCATAGGTCACCCAGGACCCGAGACTGGGCCGGACCAACCGCGCATCTCCGCAGTTCATCAAGAGGATCGACGGAATATGGTTGGGCACGTCGGCCTGCATGGAACGGATCACCGCGATGTCGTCGATGCACTCTCCGATGTGGGAAAAGATCTCACTGACTTCGATCCCGCTCTCGCCGTAGCGACGGAACTTGAATGGCGATCTCATCACGGTACCGGTTCGACGCTCGGTGACCTGATGCATGCTCCTGGGGAGTTGCTGGCCGTGATACCTGTCGAGGGCCGGTTTGGGGTCGAAGGTATCGACGTGGGACGGACCACCGCTCAGGAACAGATGAATCACGCGTTTGGCCTTGGCGGCGAAGTGTGGTTGCCTCGGCGCCAGGGGCAAGTCGAGGCTGCTTGCCGAACCTGTTGCGCCCCGAGCGCGTCCGACATCACACCTGTCAGCGCAAGCGCCCCCATGCCCATACCGCCGCGGCAGAGCAAGTCCCGGCGGGTCAGCGAGCGGTCTTCCCATCGTGGTCGGTCACGGCGCATCGGATACTCCATCGCGGCAAGAAATCCTGTGAGAGTCGGAGAGAGCAAGGCCGGGGCAAGTCGCGAACTCGCCCCGGCGGGGATCCGGTCAATCTTCCAGGGAGAACGGCTTGCCGAGCATCTCTTTCCATTGCTTCTTCTGGGCGTCCGTGAGGAGCGCCTCGATCTTGCCCTCGTGTTCCTTGCGGATCTCCATCACCTTCGGCCGAATCTCCTCGGGATTACCCCCGGACTCAGCCTCCTTGATGAGGGGGCGGACCTTCTTCTGCAGGTCCTGGACGATGGCCATGAATTGCTTCCGTTGCTCGTCCGTGATCTTCAGCTCTTTCCCAATCTCCGGCGCACCGTGCCACAGGGCCAACGCGCCTTCCTGTTGCAACTCGAGTTGGCGCAGCCGCTTGCTCTGGTCAACCTTGAGCGTTTCCTTCAGGACCGCGGCCAGTTTCTCCGTCGCCTTGCGTCGGAAGGATTGGAGTTCCTTCTCGCGTTCCTCCCCGCTCAGGCCGTCGAGCGATTGGAAGGACTGCATGATGTCCGGAAGCCGTTCCCGGAGGTGCTCATCCAGCTTTTCCTTCTGCTCGTCGGTCAGCTTCAGTTCCTCCCGCACGGTGTCGCGGTACACCATGAAGGGGCCCTGAAGGTTGTGCGTGATCGCCTTTCGCACCTCCTCGGGGATGTCCTGGGCGGAAGCCTGTGCGCACGCCAGGCCGAGGAACACGAACAGGCCCAATCCAAGCTTCAGTCTTTGCATGGCTCTCTTTCCTATCGCGATCGGATCGCTCTGGGGTGATGGATATTCTCCTGAAAATCAACCAGTCTGTCTGGTACTACCCAAGAAGGACTCCCCGGTTTCACGGTTCCACGCATTGATTCCGGTGCTCCTTCAAAGAGGCTAGTTGACGGGGGATCGGTTTCGCGTCGCCGAGCGTACGAGCCGGCACGCCGAGGGGTTGAAACGGATCGCCGGTTCCGTGGAGAATGACACGTACCTGTCCGGACTGTTTGTCCGCACCATAACTCACTTCTCGGTCGAGGGGGTCTCCGATGAGCTACCTTGGTCCGCTCCGCCTCCACTTCGCCGGTGCCTTCCGGGCGGCAGTGTCCACGGTGAACAACGACCCGACGCACTTCGACAACGCGCATTTCCTCAAGTCGTTCCAGTTGCCGCAGACGTCGACCGCTTTGAACGGATGGTGGAACCCCGGGGGCGACGGCACCTGGCGACTGATGGGCTGCCGGGTCACATCGGCCTACCTCGCCGACGGCTCGCCGGCCGCGGCCGACGATCCCGTCCGAGCCGGCATCATCGCCGACTCCGATCGCGCCGTGGCGGCCAAGCTCGTCGATCTCGACTCTGAGCAGCAGCTCGTCTCGGAGGTCTGGGGATTGGAGGTCCGGATCGCCGACGCCTCGGGGAATACCCTGGTCCGGGGCGCGTACCAGCCCGCGGCGTTCGCCGACATCTGGGACCGCTCGGCGGGCGGTGGCGGAGACATCGGGGGCGGGGCGGCTTACCAGTCGATCCTCTCGGGCGTGGCATGGGGCGACGTGGGGCGGTCGCCCTTCCTGTCGTCGCTGAAGGGCCAGGCGAAGGACGGCCTCCTGTCCATCAAGTTCAACGTCAACGGATTCAACGCGGACCCCACGTCGCCGCGGTTCGCCTCCGGGCGGATCGTCGGCACGATCGGGCCGGCGTCATCGGCCGAGCCGAGGCACCTCGTCGCCGGCCGCCAGTTCCTCCCGGTGGCCGGGCCGAACGCCAGCTTCTTCGCGCCGCTCGGGAAGATCGGCTTCTGCTCGGCCGTCGTGGATGAGGGCGCGGGCAAGATCTACCTGGACCTCGGCAACGCCCTGCCGACGTCGACCTCGGGCGGACCGACCGCCGACCTCGGTACCCTGTCGCTGGTTTGCGATACGGGGCCCGACCAGAGCGGCAACGACGTGCTGGTGCCGCTCGGCGACATCGCCTATACCGGCGCCGGGTGGTACGAGTCGACGGCGGGGATCGTCGTCCTGCCGACCGACCGTCGGCTCACCGCCGACGAACTGGCCGCCACCGAGGCCAACCCGCTGGTCCTGCTCCTGGCGCCCGCGGGCGGGACGCCGGCTCCGGCGGTCTCCGAGTCGCCGGGTGGCGTGTTCGTCCGGGCCGACCAGTACGTCTTCCGGCTGAATCCCGGCGACCAGGCCGACGTCCGCCTCTACGCCACCCGCTACGGCCGCCCCTACGCCGGGGCGCGGATCATCACGATCCTTGACCCGAGCCAGCTCCAGGGCGGGCCCCCGGCGCCGCCGGTCGCCGTCCCGATCGACGCGATCGACTTCCCCGCGCGCGTCGTCGTCGGCTCGGACGGGGTCGCCATCTTGCCGATCCGTGCCAGGCCGCCCGGCAACCCCCGCCATTTCATCGACGGCCAGGTCTACGGGGTGCGGCCGATGCTGGAGGAGACCATCTACACGCCGGCCGGGCCCTACCCGTTCAACCCGTGGGATTACGTCAGCCTGCTCGTCTGGGACGACTTCCGCATCGACGAGCCGCCCACCTGGCTCGGAGGCCTCCAGCCGATCTTCCAGCAATACGCCAATCTCTACCCGGTGATGAGTCGGTTCCTCGACCTCGCATCCTATGAATCGGTTGTCGAGAACCGCCGGCTGCTGCTCCTGGCCTTCGGCCTGGGGGTGGACGACCCCAATTCGATGCCGGTGACGCGCGACCTCTCCGATGCGAAGCGCAAGGCGATCCTCCGCTGGCTCTCGGCCGAGGGGACGCCCCCGATGGGGACCGCGCCGACGGTCGAGGCGGTCCGGTTCGACGAACCCGTACCCGCACGGCCGACTCCGACCGCGGACGCACCCGCCTCTCGCCGAGATGGCGGCAAGGCCGCCGCCGCGCGACGGCGTAACTACCTTCGTCCCCGCTGACGCCGATCGAACCGATCGTCACAAAAGGAGCATCGACCGATGATCATCCTCAAACGCTCGATGATCGAGCAGCTCGACAGCATCGAGGGACTCAGGGCGCGCTCGGCAACGCCATCCGGCTCGAGCACGCCACCATCCCGACGTATCTCTACGCGCTCTACTCGCTGAAGGACGGCACCAACGCGGCGATCCGCCGGCTGATCCGGTCGGTCGTCCTCGAAGAGATGCTGCACATGACGCTCGCGTGCAACGTCCTCAACGCCATCGGCGGCGCCCCGGCGATCGACGACCCGACGCTCATCCCGAGCTATCCGGGCCCGCTGCCGGGCGGCGTCGAGGCCAACCTGATCGTCCCTCTCCAGCGGTTCTCCATCAAGCTGGTCGAGGACGTCTTCTTGACGATCGAGGAGCCCGAAAAACCGCTGGTCTTCCCCGACGAGGCGCTCGAGGCGGTGCCGCCGGTGACGATTGGGCAGTTCTACGCCAAGATCGGGCAGCAGATCGCGGCACAAGGCCCGTCGATCTTCACCGGCGACCACGCTCGTCAGGTCACGCAGGGATTCCCCGCGACCGAATTGTTCGCGGTCACCGACGTCGCATCCGCGTTGAAGGCGATCGAGATCATCGTCGAGCAGGGCGAGGGCACGACCATGTCGCCCCTGGACCTCCAGCACGGCCTGGCGCACTTCTATCGCTTCCAGGAGATCGCCCGGGGCAAGACGCTCGTGCCCGATCCGAGCGTGCCCGAGGGGTTCCACTGGAGCGCCCCGCCGATCCCGTTCGATCCGACCGGAGTCTGGCCGGCGGTTGACAACCCCAAGGCCGCCTCGTATCCCCCCGGCTCGACGGCCCGGAAGGCTTGCGACACGTTCAACTACACGTATACGAGCCTGCTCAAGTCGCTCCATGTCGTATTCAACGGCCAGCCCGGCGACCTCGACGCCGCGATCGGGCTGATGGAGTCGCTGAAGGAGCAGGCCGGAATCCTGATGGAGATCGACCTCGGCGACGGCACCCACGCCGGACCGAGTTTCGAATGGCAACCGGTCAACCCGTGAATTCGACGCCTCTCCGACCGCAAGGACAGATGCAAGGTAATGACCGGCTCTGATCGCATACCGGTCCTGATCGACCGGTGGATTTGAAGGGCCCGAGCAACCCCTCAGAAATCCACTTCCAGATCAATCTTATGCTTTTCGGCCAATTTCAGCGCCTTCCCCAGATATTCGGCCAAGGAGACCCGCGAGGTCATGGCCCGGATCGCCTCGGTCTTATCGCGGGTCAAGCCCCTGAATTGCTCATGGAGATTATGAATATTCGTATAACCATCTTTTCCCAGAAACATCAATGTTTGAAGTTTCATGACGACATCTTCGGGGAGTTTCCTCAGATAATCCTCGGCCGCATCATTCCCGCCCGATGTATTCATCCCCTTGGGGGATTTTTCGGCGGATTCCCCCGTCCCCGCGGCGGGCGTTCCGGCGGATAGTCGGATCACTTCCTGGACGAAGTTGGCGAAGGGCATGACCGCTCCCGGCGATGATCAAGGGCGAAGAGAATTTCTTGCCAAGCCGGTCGCTATTCTACATCCGGAGACGGCCGTTAGGAACCATGTCGGGCGGCATATCCTCGCTCAATCGACCGAAGACGACATCGCTTCTGGCCACGCGCCCATTTGCGAACCAGACGATCTGGATGCGACGCCTTCTCTACCTGCTCCTGGTCGTCCTTGCTTCCCCTGCATGCGGGGCGGATCTCTTCAGCCTCAGGCCCAAGTCACCGCGAACACCATCATTTTCTCCCGACTGGCAAGCGATTTGCGACAACCGCAATCGATGCAACGCGATCGGTGAACGTCGCCGGTCAACCACATCAAGAGACGTCCTCTTGCGAGATCGCAGCCATGTCAACCGTGGCCAATTCTGAAAAGAAAGTCGATCTGCCGCCCAGGGGTAGCCGAAACCCCGATCCTATCACTGATGCACCCGGATCGCACCCCATCGAGACCGGCATCGGTGCCGCAGTCGCAGGAGCCGCCAGCGGGATGGCCGCTGGTGCAGTCGCCGGACCCGTTGCCGCCGCCGTCGGCGTGGCGGTCGGAGCCGTGGCCGGAGGGCTCGCCGGCAAGGGTATCGGCGAGATGATCGACCCGACGACCGAGGACAACTGGCTCCGCGACCATTTCGAGTTGCGCCCTTATGTTGAAAAGGGCGAAACCTTCGAGACCTATCAGCCGGTCTATCGGTATGGGGCGCTGGCGGAGTCGAAGTACGGCGACGCGGGCATAGACTTGATGGACAAGCAGTTGCAAGAGGATTGGGAAGCGAGCAAGGATAGCAATATGCCATGGGACAAGGCCAAAGGGGCGGTCCAGGACGCTTACGACCGCACCGTCCAGCTCCGCAAGGAGCGGTCATGCGCCGACTCATGCGAGCCGGTACTGGAAGGCTGATCGATCAAATAGGAAACCCTTCATTGGCCGTCTTGTCGGGAAATCCCCGGAGGGCGGCCTTTTTCGTTTGCATGGCCCGAATTCCATGATATCCATGGAACATGGACCATCGGACGACGATCCCCCCATCCCCCGGCATGATCGGCCTGCCGCCGTCCGAGCGCGGGTTGACCAATAAGCCGCCGGAAGATCCCGCCGACCATGCGGAGGATTTCAGCCGCCGCTGGGCGGATCGGCTGGACGAATACTGCGCCCTGCGAATGCAGGAACTGGGCATACCAGAGGACAAGCTGGGAGCGGATGACCTTCGGAAGAACATGAAATGGTGTGCCTTCGACGCGCCGGGGCGAGAAGGCGGAAACATCACCGGAGGTATCACGATCAATTCCGGCGTGCTGAATCCCGATCTACTCCGGGGCGGCAAGGGCGGACGCATCTGGGCGAAAGCCCGGCTGCGTGACCGCATCGATGCGATTATCGCGCATGAATGGGAAGAATCAAAATCCACCGATCACGTCGCAGCGTTGAAGGCCGGTCCCAGGACGGCGTTGCCGATCACGGATGGGGCGAGACGGATTCTGAAGGCGATGGCGCGTTAGGGAAGCGTGCCAGCACCTCGCCCAGATTCCTCCCCAGCCGCGTCGGCACGTAGAACGCCTCGCGTCCGAGGGTGAAACTGTGGCCGACGGTCAGGAGTCCCTCGGCGGCCAGCTCCCGGCAGAGCAGCCGGTTGGAATCATCCACGGCAATGCGTTCGTCCCGTTCAAGATGCAATCGGAGCAGGGCCACGGCGGCCTCGGACAAGGTAACGGTCTGCATGGCGGTTCCCTCCTGAGCCACATTCTAACGGGCAAGGGGATCGGGCGGAATGCGGTTTGCCCTACCGCCGCGACGAACGCCGTGTGATGCGTATCGCGGCGGGACTTAGAATCACTTGAATCTCCAAATACTCGTGCCATACTGGCCCCGCACCCAACCGACGGGGAAGTGTGGATGAAGAAAACCAGGACAGCTGCTACCGCATTCAGTGCGGCGAGACCGGGAAGGGAAACCTGGCCGGGACGATCAAGACGATCATCGCCGGGGTAGCCATCACCGCCGCCGGGATCGAGGCCGGTGTTCCCGCGGCGAGCGCGGTATCCCCGCCGGAGGTGGCTGCGGACCGGCAGGACATGGGCGACGGCTGGCGACGGTGAAAATCCACCGACCGGGCGCGAACTTCGTGCCGATGCGAAGCGTCTGGTAAGTCTCATGAGCAGCCGTTTAGTTACTATTTCAGTTGCTAACTCCGGGGGAAGCGGCGATAAGTTGTGCCAAATCATGGGAAACACGCGTATCCATGGAGAGCCACAAATCGTTTGAAATCCCTGAATTACGCAAGAAGTCCTCGGAGTGTGCCGGATTCGCACACGACTTTGCGAAGGTCGGGGACCAGGTTCGATTCCTGGCGAGGACATTCTATCTACTCGACGAGGCTGGAGCCAGACGGCCAGGCGACCGGCTGCAACCCGGTTCAAGTGGGTTCGACTCCCACCGGCCTCTTTCTCGTGTCATGGGAGCGATGGACGGAGCCGGCTCAGGGCCCGCTGGGCTTCGGTGTCGAGCGGGTCGCGGCCGATCGCCAGCATGTACCAGCCTCGCGCCTCGTCGATCAGGCCGGCCGCCTCGCAGGCCCGCCCGAGATTCGTCAGGTCGGGAGGCTGGTTCTCGCTGCCGGGTCGCTTGATCCGGTTGATCAGGTTGTAGACATCGTCGAGTTGCCGGGCTCGCGCCACGTATCGTCCGGCGGCGGCCCGATCGCCCTGAAGCATGAGGGCCTTGCCGAGCTCGGCGTTCGAGACCCGGTCGTACGGTTCGTCGCTCAGGGCGTCCTGGAAGTGGCGGATCGCGCCCTGGGCATCCCCGCGCCGCAGCGCGACCCGCCCGCGGAGCCGCGCGAGGTGGGGATGGCGGGCCGTCGCATTCGCGAGCATCGCCATCGCCTCGTCGACCTCCCCGTGATTCAGCTTCAACTCGATGCGCAGGCCCTGGGCCTCGGCGTCATCCTCGGGCAGGGGTTGGAGGACCCGTTCGACCCGGGGTTCCTCGCCAGGCTGGTCGATCAGGAGATGGGCCAGCGCCAGGCGGCTGAACCGGTCGTCGGGGTCGGCCCCGATGAAGGATTCCAGGTCCGCGACGATGTCCGGACCCCAGGCGGTGAAGTGGGTCAGCGCCCATGTGAACAGGTCGTGATGGCTGAGCGGCGTCAACTTCGCCAGCTCGTGGAACTCGGCGTCGACCTCGCGTCGGCGCGACTGGATGCCGAGGACGTAGATCAATTCCTTGTGCGCGTTGACCAGGCCTGGCTTGAGCTTCAGGGCACGCCGGTAGGCAGCTTCCGCGTATCGCACGCGGAGGCGTTGCCGCTCGATCCGGCCAGCCAGCAAGTGGGCCTGGGCGGCCATCGTATGGTCGTCGGGGATACGGCCCAGAGCAGCCAGGGCGTCGTCGAGGCGCCCCTCCGCGGTGGCGAGCTGGCCCTCCAGCAACCAATCCAGCGGACTCCTGGGCCGCATCCGCGCCAACGTCTTCAACAGGTCGCGGGCGCGGTCCCACCGGCCGGCGAGGAATGCACGCTCGGCCTCGGCCCAGAGCCGGTCCGGGTCGGGCGGTCGTCGCGATACGTACCAGGCCGCACCCGACGCCACGGCAATGATCAGGGCGACGGCGGCCAAGATCCAGGCTCGGGCCGGTCGTCGTGGCGGGATCGCTCGGATCGTCTCGGGAGCCGATCCGGGATCGATCTCGGCCGTCGGGTCCCCGGGACGATCGAGGATGGTCCGATCCCCGCTTTCCATGACCGCTCCCGGGCGAACGATGACGCGATTCGATTGGGCTGGATTCTCGCGATCCGGCCGCCTCAATTCTTCTTGCGTTTGCCCTTCTTCGTCAAGTCGATCGTCGGATTCTTGCCCCCCTCGCCCAGCACGTCGAAATCGAGCTTGTTCTCGCCGCTCTGGACACTCGCGTAGTCCTTCCTGAGGCCGACACCGGGATATTTCTTGGCCACAGCGTCGCCGTAGGTGACCTGGTTGTCGCCGGTGTACGTCTTGATGGTGTAATGTCCATCCGGGCCGATCGTGGCGGTCTTCATGGCCACTTTTCGCCCGGAGTTGTTCGGGTTGAACACGATCGTCCCCTCCGTGACCGGCTCCCCCTTGGCCGTGACGACCCCGGTGACGGTCGCCTCGGTCAGGGAGGTATCGGTGGAGGGCTTGCCGTCCCCGCAGCCCGGGAGCGCGGCCGAGACCGCGAGGATCATGACGAACCGAATCACGTCGCGTCGAGGCGAGAGTTCCATGAGTCCCATCCGGAACAAGTCACACGATGATAACAACATTCGACTACCCCGCTCAGTAGGCATCCGAGGAGATCACCTCGCCGCCGGCGCGGCTGCCGAGCCCCCACCACGTCTGGACATTGATGCTCGACTTGATGAACCTCACCGAGCCGTCGCAGAACAGTTGGTTCACGCCGCCGGGGTGATGGCTGCTGGCGTTGTGGGCGATCTGGAGGCCCGATCGGCAGCTCCAGGTGTTCGGCGGCATGACGTGGGCGTATCGCGTGTTGGCCGGCTGGCCCGACACCCAGGTCGATCCGGAGATGTTGTCGTCGTTGAAATTCGCGGCGTCCTGGCCGCCCTGCGACACCGGCGGGGTCACCTTGCAGATGTTGTAATAGGGCTGCGGCGTTGACTCCATGTTGTTGGCGACCGCCGGCGGGATGGACAGCGACGCCGTCGGGATGCCACCGTCGAACGGTGCGGTGGTGTTGCCGAGGTTGTTGCCGATCGCCTTGACCCGCTCGCTGAAAGCCGCCGTATTGCTGGTGCCGTCGGTGATCATCGCGAAGCTGACCGAGCTGCCTCCGAACCCGGCGGCGCCGGTGTCGATGCCGTTCGAGGAGTAGATGAACGGGCCGGAGGCCGGCGTGTTGTACGAAGGGGCGTTGGAGTTCCCACCGTAGGCACAATTCGGCGCCGAGCCCGAGTTGGCCATGTAATTGTTGTGCCCGTCGGGACTGGTCAGTCGGTCCGGGTCGGAGGGACAGAGGAACCCGGAGATCGTGTTGTACTCCGCCGTGGTATTGGCCGGGTTGTCGTCGGGCATGGCCGTCTGGCCGATGAACTGGGTATCCACGAAGTTGAGCGCGTTGTAGATCGGCCCCTGCTCCATGTAAGGGAGCAACATCGTATGCGCCGACCACTCGATCCACCACGGGCCGTCGCCCCACGGCAGGCAATTATTGACGCTGTGGTAGTTGTGCAGCGCCAGGCCGATCTGCTTCAGGTTGTTGGTGCATTGCGCCCGTCTTGCCGCCTCCCGGGCCGCTTGCACGGCGGGCAGCAAGAGTGCAATGAGGACGGCAATGATCGCGATGACAACCAGTAGTTCGATCAAGGTGAAACCGCGACGGGTGCGTGGACGCATGATCTTTCCTCCGGGCAGAACTGCTGCGGCCGCGACGGACCATCGTCACGAGCCAATCTCGCGAGGGAAAACGAAGGATTTAAGAATACGGGAGCCGAGGCGGACCTGAGAGAGTGGATCCTTGGGAGAGGACCGGAACGCTCCTGAATGAGGATCCGCCGAAGATGAGGACTTGTAACGCGAAAATTCACGAAGGTCTCACTTTCCCCTATTCCTCCGAGCGAAGGCCGTCGCGATCATCGAGACGGAGAGGGCAACGGGATTTGGGGTTGGGTCGAGGGGGGCTGTCCGGGCATCGGGAATACGGAGTGGCTTTTTTGATACTTCTCGCCGAACGCCACCGGGTGACCACGGTCGTGAGACCGTGGTTCGGACGGGGCGAAGCCCTCAAACCTCGCACGTGAGTGCGATGGGCGCGCCCGTCAGATCGGGCTCGCGCCCGAGGTTTGAGGACGTTCGTCCCGTCCGAACCACGCACTCACGTACGTGGTCACAGGCTGTGATCTCGACTTGTCCGGTGGTGTTGAGCGAGAGATGTCCTTTTTGTGGCCCTGTGGATTACAAATCGTGAAGATCGGCGGAATGTATTAGAGTGGCCCTTGGGTCGATTGGGAGTCTTCGGTCGAGCGGTGGGCGGTGTCGGGTAAACTTCGCCCGGCGCCGAGAGCGACCTCCGGGCAACGGAGGTCGCGAATGGCCAGGAGGTACACCGTGGACGCGACGGGTCGCATCGCGGTCCGGACGAACGAGCAGAAGGCCGAGTTCGCGGGGCTCCTGGCTCGGCACCAGAGTCAGCTCTTCGGCTATATCTATTCGCTGGTTCGCGACCTGGACGACGCCGACGACCTGTTCCAGCAGACCAGCCTGGTGCTCTGGGACAAGTTCGATCAGTACGATCCGTCGCGGAGCTTCGTCGGCTGGGCCTGCGGGGTGGCCCGATACGAGGTCCTGAACTTCCTGAGGGCGCGGAGCCGCAACCGGCTCTATTTCAGCGACGAGCTCAACCTGGCCCTGATCGAAGCCCAGGAGAGTCTCGAGGAGGAACGGCTGGAGGAGCGGCGCGACGCGCTGGCCGGCTGCATGAGTAAACTGCGAGAACGCGACAAGGAATTGCTCGAGGCCTGCTACAGCCGATCGGCCGGGGTGCGGGACGTCGCACTCACGAGGGGCCGATCCGCCCAGAGCATCCATAACTCGCTCAGGCGCATCCGTCGCGCGCTGTTCGAGTGCGTGCGCCGATCGATCGCACTCGGGGGGATCGCATGAACGCAGGCCGCCCCGACGATCTCCCCGCCGAGCTGTACGACCTGATCGATGAATACTGCTCGGGAGTCATCGACGAGCCGGGCATCCGTCGCCTCGAGGCCCTCCTGCTGGAGAGCAAGGCCGCGCGGCGCTTCTTCGCCGACTACTTCCATCACCACACGGAGCTCCACTTCGCCGTCCGGGCGGGCCGGGCGGCCGATGCCGTCGTCGATCAACTCGCATCCCGGCCGGTGGAGGGACGATCCGGGGCCCGACGCCGCCGGATCGGCTTCGCGGCCGTGGCGACGGTCGCTGCTTCGATCGTCATCGGACTCGCGATCGGTTGGACGCGGCGCGGCCCGGCGCCGCAAGGGAAAGGTCCGGGCGTGAATGTCGCGTGGCTGGTGAACGCCCAGGATTGTCTGTGGTCCCAGTCGGGCGAGCGGCCCGGCCGGAACATGCTGGCCGGCAAGTCGTTGCGACTCGAGCGCGGGCTGGCCGAGATCGAGTTCGATTGCGGCGCTCGGGTCATCCTCCAGGGGCCGGCCGGCCTCGAGCTACTCTCGGGCAGCTCGGCGAGGCTCCTCAAGGGAAGGCTGACGGCGAGGGTGCCGGCGCAGGCCAGGGGGTTCACCGTCCTCACGCCGCATAACAAGGTCGTCGACCTCGGGACCGAGTTCGGCCTGGCCGTCGACGCGGCGGGCGCCGCGACGGTCCGCGTCTTCACGGGCGAGGTCAAGGCGTTCCCGCTCGGCGGCGGATCGGCGCGCGGGGCCGAGCCCGGCGTGACCATCCACCAGGACCAGACGGCCCGGCTCGACGGCCGGACGGTTGACCGGACCGCGCCCGAATCGGGCGAGGGCGGCTCGAAATATATCCGCGTCATCGAGCCGCCGCCGGTGGTGATTCCCCGGACGCTACGGCTCGACTTCACGAGCCCTCGGCCCGGCACCCTCCGCGACGCCGACGGCCATGGGATCGGCCTGACCCACCGGCTCCCAGGCACCGGCGGAGACCTGCCCGGGTCTGATCCTAACCTCCGGCTCCGCCCCGATCGATGCGCCCTGGAGCTGACGACCACCCGGAGCGACCTCAATACCCAGGAGCGGATGGCGACCGGCGAATACCTCGGCGTTCGGCTGTCCGACCTCGGCTTCACCGGGACCGAGGACTTCGAGATCCGCGCCACGATCCCGAAGATCCCGGGGTTGAACGTCGTAGGCCAGTTCGGCCTCTATGCCGGCACCCGCAGCGATCTCAGCATCCGCGGCGGCCTGATCAGTTGGCCCAAGCCGGATACGTACCGGTTGTTCCTGGTCAATAACACCGGCGGGATCGATTCGGATATCTACGAGGTCGGGCTGACGACCTCCGGCGAAGACTTGCAGCTCACCCTGCGACGGCTCGGCGGGCGCTATTCGCTGGTCGTCGACAACCTGACGCGGAACAGCTCCAGCACGCTGGCCATCGCCCATCCGAAGTTCCTCGACGGACAGAACGATCTCTACCTCGGGCTCTTCGGGGCGAATACCCAGAGCAACGAGCGCAAGACCCTGACGATCCGCGAGCTCAGCGTCACCGTCTGGACGGCCCACTCCGGTTCGCCCACAATGGTGAGCGCCGGGACGATCCCAGTAGGGTGGGTGAAACCCACCGGAATTCTGTACTCGCGGGCACTCGGTGGGTTTCACCCACCCTACGAATACTGACATCATGATCACTCGTCCCGACGCGGTCGCCCGACCATCGCGTTCGATCCGATGCCCTTTTGCGAGACCATCTCCATGGCACGCACCCTCGTCCTCGCGTTCCTCCTCGGCATGACCGTCGTATCGACGTCGCCCGGCGCCAATGCTGAGCCGACCACACCGGGCCGGCCCTTGAGCGTGCTGTTCCTCGGCGATAAGGGTCATCACGTCCCGGCCGACCGCGCCGCGCAGCTCACGCCGGTTTTCGCCGGCCGGGGCATCAAGGTCACATATACCGAGAAGCTCAACGACCTCAACCCCGAGACCCTTGCCCGATATGACGCCCTGCTCGTCTACGCCAACATCAACGAGATCAAGCCGGCCCAGGAGAAGGCCCTGCTCGACTACGTCGAGGGGGGCGGGGCGTTCGTGCCGCTGCACTGCGCGTCGTACTGTTTCCTCAACTCGCCGAAGTACATCGCGCTGGTCGGCGCCCAGTTCCTCCGGCACGGGACCGGCACGTTCGACACCAAGATCGTGGACGCTTCACACCCGATCATGAAGGGCATCGAGCCGTTCCGCACCTGGGACGAGACCTACGTCCATCACAAGCACAACGATAAGGATCGCCACGTGCTCCAGGTCCGCGCGGAGGGTCAGGGCGAGGAGCCTTGGACATGGGTCCGCACCCAGGGCAAGGGGCGGGTGTTCTACACGGCCTACGGCCACGACGCGCGGACCTGGCAGAACCCCGGCTTCCACGACCTGGTCGAGCGTGGCATCCGCTGGGCGGTCAACAAGGGGCCGGTCTTCGACAGCCGGGGCCGGGTGACGGCCGGGCTGCCGCCGTTCTCTTACGAGGAGACGACGGCCGAGATCCCCAACTACCTGCCGGGCAAGCAGTGGGGCACCCAGGGCGAACCGATCCACAAGATGCAGTATCCGCTGTCGCCCGAGGAGTCGGTGCGGCACATGGTCGTCCCGACCGGGTTCGAGCCGAAGCTGTTCGCGGCCGAGCCGCAGATCGCCAAGCCGCTCTGCATGGCCTGGGACCATCGCGGCCGGCTCTGGATCGCCGAGAGCGTCGACTATCCCAACACCAAGCACCCCGGCACCGAAGGCCGCGACCGGATCACCATCGTCGAGGACACCGACGGCGACGGCAAGGCCGACAAGTTCAAGGTCTTCGCCGAGGGACTGAACATCCCCACCAGCCTGCTGCCGGCCAATGGCGGCGTGATCGTCCTCCAGGCGCCCGATACCCTGTTCCTGAAGGACACCGACGGCGACGGCAAGGCGGACGTGCGCAAGGTCCTGTTCACGGGCTGGGGCACCGATGACACCCACGCCGGCCCGAGCAATCTCCGATGGGGGTTCGACAACTGGGTCTGGGGGATCGTCGGCTACTCGGGATTCCGGGGCACCGTCGGCGGCGAGCGGCACCGCGCCGGGCAGACCTTCTACCGGTTCAAGCCCGACGGGTCGAAGCTCGAGTTCCTCCGCAATACCAACAACAATTCGTGGGGCGTCGGCTTCAGCGAGGACGGGCTGGTCTTCGGCTCGACGGCCAACGGCTGCCCGAGCGTCTACATGCCGATCCCCAACCGCTATTACGAGGCGGTGCGCGGCTGGGCGCCCTGCGTGCTGGCCAACATCGCGCCGAACTTCCAGTTCTTCCCGGTAACCGACCAGGTGCGCCAGGTCGACTGGCACGGCGGATTCACGGCCGGGGCCGGCCATGCTCTTTACACGGCGCGGGCCTATCCCTCGCACTACTGGAACCAGACGGCGTTCGTCGCCGAGCCGACCGGACACCTCGTCGCCACGTTCACGCTCAATCGCAAGGGGAGCGACGTCGAGGCGTATTACGGCTGGAACCTGCTGGCCAGCAACGACGAGTGGACCTCGCCGATCGCGGCGGAGGTCGGACCCGACGGCAATGTCTGGGTCATCGACTGGTACAACTACATCGTCCAGCACAACCCCACGCCGCGCGGGTTCAAGACCGGCAAGGGCAACGCCTACGAGACGCCGCTCCGCGACAAGACCCACGGGCGGATCTATCGGATCGCCTACAAGGACGCCCCCGCCGCCCGGACGCCGGCGCTCGACCCCGACGATCCGAAGGGATTGGTCGCCGCGCTCGGGAATGACAATCAACTCTGGCGGATGCACGCCCAGCGGCTGCTGGTCGAGCGAGGCAAGGCCGATGTCGTGCCGGTCCTGATCGGGCTGTCGCGAGATCGGACCACGGACGCGATCGGGCTGAACGTCCGGGTGATCCACGCGCTCTGGACGCTCCAGGGCTTGGGCGTGCTCGACGGCTCGAACGCGAACGCGACCGAGGCGGTCCTGGCCGCGCTCGCGCATCCGTCGGCGGGCGTCCGGCGCAACGCCTTGCAGGTGATGCCGCGCAACGCCCAATCGGCGGCCGCGGGGTTGCTGAACGATCCGGATGCTCAGGTCCGCCTGGCGGCGCTGCTCTGCCTGGCCGATCAGCCCCCCTCGGATGACGCGGCCAAGGCACTGGCCGTCGCCTTGCGGGGCGGACTCGCCCGCGACGACCGATGGCTCGCCGACGCGGCGACGGCCGCGGCGTCGCGCAATGACTTCGCCTTCCTGAAGGCGATCGCCGCACGCGACGGCGGACGGGCCGTCGGGCCGGATGTGCTCCGGATCGTCGAGCGCGTGGCCGAGCACTGGGCCCGTGGCGGCCCGGTCGACCAGGCCGGCGGCCTGCTGGCCTCGCTCCGCGGCGGCGTCGCACCGGTCAGCGAGGCCCTGCTCCGAGGGATGGCGAAAGGCTGGCCGAAGGGCCAGCCCGCCAGGCTTGATAAGGAGACGGCGGAGGCGATCAAGCAGCTCGCCATCGAGCTGCCCGCCGCGGGTCGAGGCCAGCTCATCCGACTGGTGAGCCCCTGGGGCAACACGGTCCTCGCCAGCATCAACGCCGAGATGGCCGCGTCGCTACTAACCACGGCCAAGGACGAGTCGCTCGCCGAGCGGCGACGGATCGACGCGGCCAGGCAACTCGTCGAGCTCCAGGCTTCCAGCGCCGAGCTGCGCAGCAACTGCTCGCCCTGATCACGCCCCGGACGTCGCCCGACCTGGCCGCCGGGCTGATCGCCGCCGTCGCCGAGGGTTCGGCGCCGGAGGCCGGTACGGCGATGGTCGAACGATTGTCCGCCCTGGCGCCCGCGCTGCGGGCTGACGTCATCCGGGCCTTGCTCCGCCGCGCCGACTGGACCCCAGCCCTGATGGACGCCCTGGAGAAGGGTCAACTTCGCGTTTCCGAGCTCGTGCTGGACCAGAAGCAAGCGCTCGCCGCCCACCCGAACACGGCGATCTCCCGACGCGCCCGACGCCTGCTCCAGCAAGGCGGCGGCCTGCCCGATCCCGACCGACAGCGGGTGATCGACCTGATCACGGCGCAGGTCAAGCAGGGCGGAGACGCCACCGCGGGCAAGCTGGTCTTCACGCAACAGTGCGCCAAGTGCCACCGATACGGCAACGAAGGCGGCCAGGTCGGGCCCGACCTCTCGGGCGTCGCCGCCCTGCCCCGCGAAGAGTTGTTGATCCACATCCTCGACCCGAGCCGATCGGTCGAGGGCAACTTCGTCCAGTACACGGTCGCCACGACCGACGGCCGCGTGATCGGCGGGCTGCTGGCCGCCGAGACCCGGACGACCGTCGACCTGCTCGACGCCGAGGGCAAGCGCCACGTCATCCTCCGCGAGGACATCGACGAGATGGCCGCCTCGAAGAAGTCGCTGATGCCCGAGGGGTTCGAGAAGCAGATCACCCCGGCGCAGTTGAACGACCTCCTCGCGTTCCTGACCCGTCGCGGCAAGTACCTGCCCCTGGACCTCCGCAAGGCGGCGACGATCGTCAGCACCAAGGGCATGTTCTTCGACGCCAACACGGCGGCCGAACGACTGGTCTTCCGCGACTGGTCGCCCAAGACGTTCGAGGGCGTGCCGTTCCTGCTCGTGGACCCGCAGGGCGATCGCGTCCGCAACGTCATCCTGCTCAACGGTCCCCAGGGCGAGTTCCCGCCACGGATGCCCAAGGCCGTCGAGCTCCCCTGCCATGCCCCGGCCAAGGCCATCCACTTCCTCAGCGGCGTGAGCGGCTGGGGATATCCCTACGGCCAGAAGGGCACGGTCTCGATGATCGTCCGCCTCCACTACGCGGGCGGCACCGTCGAGGACCATCCGCTGGAGAACGGCGTCCACTTCGCCGACTACATCCGCGTCGTGGACGTCCCCGGCTCGAAGCTCGCCTTCAACCTCCGCGGCCAGCAGGTCCGCTACCTGGTCGTGCATCCGGAGAAGAAGGAGACGATCGATCGCATCGAGCTGATCAAGGGCCCGGATGAGTCGGCGCCCCTGGTCGTCGCCGTCACGGTCGAGGGCGAGGGTGAGGGCGGAAAGTAGCCGGGTCGGCGATGCGGGCCGCGACGAGGACCAACTCGACGGGCAGCAATGCACGGAAGGCACGGAGGTCTTTCTGGCGGAGTTGATCCCAGACGTGACGCCGGATATCCTGTGAAGACATCGGAGGGTCCTCCTGGTTAAGTTGCTGTTGACAAACAACTTAAAGTCAGGAACCACCCTCCGATGTCAAGCTGTGCTTAGTTCCATTGGGTTTCACCCACCAAGTCTTTCGGCGACAAGGCATTCGGTGGGTTCCACCCACCTACTGGCATCGGTTCTTATCGGGCCATCAGTCGCCGGGACTCGTCGATCAGCCGATCCCACTGGAAAGCCGGGCCGGGGTCCACCTTGTTCGTCTGCACGTGATAGTGGCCCAGGACGCCCTGATAGTGCTCGAGCTGATCGCTGGGGAGTTTGTGGGGTATCAGGTTCCCCTTTTCATCCCGGGGATAATCGCAGCGAATCTTGGGGAAGACCGTGCAAAGCGTCGCGGTCAGCCGGGCGAGCGCCTCGTACTGCTGGGGCGTGAAGTCGTATTGTTCGAGGCTTTGTCCCTGGATCGTCCCGACGACCTTCTGGCCCCGGCTCGGCCGCAATCCGGCGGCCGGATCGATCAGGTTGACCGCCTTGCCGACCTCCGGGTTGACGATCCGGATCTTGCCGTCCGCACCCGGTTGATACCATCGACCCAGGGGATTGTCCTTACCCACCTCATAGGCGCCGATGTTGGCGACCTCGATGCCGATCGATCGCGTGTTGGCGATCGTCGCGTGCCAGGCGGCTTCCTTGGCGTCGAGCGTCTGATAGATCGTGCCGTCCAGGTCGAGCATGAACTGGACGCTCAGCCCGCGCTGATCCTGGAGGACCTGGAAGCATCGAGGGCTGGTCCCGCGCGTCGAAATGGATCACGAACTGATCGACGACCTGCTGGAGCAAGGGGAGGTCCCAGCCGCCGCCCCGGACCTTCTCGATCTGCTGGGGTGTCAGGCCCCGGGTCCTCACGCCGTAACGCGGCGACCCTCGCTCCGAGGCATTCGAGTCCTTCCTCGACGCAGCCTTCGCCTTGTTCTCGGCCCGCTCCGGCGGCGAGAACCTGCTCGACGCGATAGGCGTCGAATCCGCCCGGATCGGTCCACAAGACGACCTTCGTCGTGGTATGGAAGAGCTGCCCGCACACCATGATCTCATCACCGCGCCGCGGCAGCCGCTCGCCGACCCTGGGTTGCGGCTCCGCGGCCATCAGGGATACATTGCAACAGAAGAATATCAAGAGGCCTCGTTTCATCGCGATCCCGCTCCCATTGCAAGCCATTGATGACGAAGCGATCGACAGACCCTGTTTTCTCATGTCGAGGGCCCGTCGTCGAGGCGTGACCGGACTGTCCGGTCGGAGGAAGGGACGTCGTCTCGCTCGCCCTGGGGGATCCGAGAGGTCAGGAAGACGAAAACGAGACGACGAAAGGACAAGGAGTCGATCATGAGTGCGCACCTCGGGCCAGTCCTCCGGATCGTCATCGGTGCGATGGCGATCCTGGCCGCGACGAGTCCGGCCGCCATTTCCCAGGTGGACGTTGACCGCGCGGTGGCACGGATCCTCGACGAATGGAAAGACGGATCGACGTCCCCCCCGCCCGGGGTGCTAGACCGGGTCGCAAGCCTTGGCAGCGATGCCGTACCCTTGGTGCCGCGGCTGTGCACCTTGCTCCGGAGCCCGGAACCCGGAGTTCGCGTCCAGGCGGTCAGGACCCTGATGAACCTCGGCCCGGCCGCCCGACCGGCCATCCCCGGGCTGATCGAGCTGATCCGAGACCCGGACCCGGGCGTCAATCAAGCGGCGACGCAGGCGATCGCGAATCTGGGCAGGATGGCCGAGGCCGCGTCCCCTGCCCTGGTCGCGGCCCTGCACGCCGATCCCGGCCCCCGCCATCTCAATCTGTTGTGGGCCCTGGCGGCGGTCGACGGTCCGACCCAGCCCGCGATCATCGCGTTACTCAACGAGCCCGAGCCGTCGGTCCGCAAGGCGGTCGTCCAATGCCTGACCCAGCTCCGCTGGACGAGCCGGTACGGGCGGCCCTCGAAGCTCGCCAGGGTGCTCGTGCCTCGTCTCGGAGCGATGGCGAACGACCCGGATGCCGGCGTTCGGATGGCGCTGACCAATCTGGCGTTCATAACCGAGAGTGATTCCGACAACTCGATCGCACCGCTCCGGAGGCTATCACGCGATCCCGATCCCAGAGTCCGGATCGCCCTGGTCCAGGCCATGGGGCGGACGCCCGTGATTCCGGCCCCGCTCCGAGGGGCATACCTCGAACTCCTGGCGGACAAGGATCCCGACGTCCGGGTCCAGGCCGCTCTGTATCTCCCTCACCAGGACCTGGCAAGCCCGGCGTTCATCGAGATATTGCTCGACATGCTCAAGGGCCCGTCGGCCCGGATACGCAACGCGGCGGCCCAGGAGCTCGGCCAGGCTTACTCCGAGCAGCAATTCTGGAATGGCCTGCGAGGATTCGACTTCCAGACCCGCACCAGCGTGGCACTCGCCCGCAGCCCGACGGCTTTCGGCGTGCTGAGGTCGGTCGCGTCCGACCCCGACCCGGTCGTGCGGGGCAGTGTCGCGGGATTGTTGCCCCTCTGGAAGGCGGAGGCGTTGACCGTGATCCCGATGCTGACCGACCGGCTCAAGGACCCGGACGCGAGCGTCCGGGCCCGGGCCGCGTCGGGCCTCGTCCCGTTCGGTCCCGCCGCGCACGCGCCACACGCGCCCTGCTCGCCGCGCTGGCCGATCCCGGCGCGACCGAGCCCGCATCCACGTGGCTGGCCGTCGCCTCGGCCCGGGCACTCGAGGCCATCGGCGAGCCGGCCAGCGACAAGATGCTCCGGATGCTCCTGGCCCAGCTCAACTCCTTCGACCAGGCGGTCCGATTCCACGCGCAAGGGGCCATCCAGAACCTGGGGAAGAAGGCGTTCCGCGAGTTGTTTCGGCGGTTCGCCGATCCGAGGACGACCCGACGCGTCCAGATCGAGCTGATGAATGTCCTGTTCGGCCGCATCGCGGATCCGCCCGGGCCCGAGGCGATGGCGATGGCCCCGGTCCTGCGGTCGCTGGTGGGCGTCGAGGATCCCCAGGTCCGCCAGACGGCCAGCATCCTCCTGACCCGCATCGATCCCGGGGCACCCGAACTCGTCGCCCTGTACTTCGCCTGCATCCGCGAGGGCGAGTTCCCGGACCAGAACAACCAATGGCTCTACGGGATCCTCAGGCCCGAGATGATCCCCCGCTTGATCGCGGGCCTGGGCGACGACGATCCGCGGGTCCGTCTGGAGACGGCCCGCTTGCTCAACTCCCTGGTCGAGAACTGGCGGCTCTTTCTCGGACATCGGGATCGTGCCGGTGGAGTCCGTCTGAATGCGGAGCAGATGGCGACCCGGCGACGACTACAACCCCTGAGCGTCCAGGCGATCCATGCCTTGCTCGCCGCCCTGAAAGACACGGATGACCGGGTCCGATGGCACGCGACGTTCGCGCTGGGCCTGCTCGAGGGCGAGGCCCAGACCGTCGTTCCGATCCTCATCGAGATGGTGCAGCACGAGACGGGACGCGTGTCGGCCGACGGCTCGATCAATTTCCGCCCATTCGGCGATCGTGGACAATATTATTTCCTCGGGCCCAGCAAGAAGGAGGGCGATCCGCTCCGAATCGCGGCGATGCAGGCACTCGGCTCATTCGGCCCCGACGCGGCGACGGCGGTCCCGTTGCTCATCCGGACGCTCCACGATCCCGAGCCGCGCATCCGATGGTTCGCGATCGAGGCCCTGGCGCTGATCGGGCCGACGGCGAAGGCCGCCGTCCCGGCCCTGATCGAGGCGTTGCGATCCAAGGACGTCGCCGCCGCCGGAATCATTCGGGGCATCGGCATGTTCATGTTCGGAGAGATGGATGACGGGCCGATCCGTCTGATTGCCGCCGAGGCCCTGGGTCGGATCGGGCCCGACGCGAAGGCCGCCATACCGGACTTGATCGCGGCCATGGGCGATCCGGATTCTCGAGTGCGTGCCGAGGCGGCCCGGGCGCTGGGCGGGATCGGGCCCGACGCCGCGGCGGCGATCCCCGACCTGGTCCGACTCCTGACGCGGAGCCATCCGGCGCCGGCCGCGGAGTGGGCGAAGGAGAGCCTGACCCAGATCGGCACGCCTGCCGTCCCGGCCCTGCTCGAGGTCCTCCGCAACGACGACCCGGGCGCGTGCATCGCCGCGATCGAGGCCCTGGGCAAGCTCGGGCCCAGGTCTTCCCCATCACTGCCGAGACTGATCGCCTGCCTGCACGACCCCAGCCCGCGCGTCCGCATCGCCGCCGCCAGGACCCTGGGCGAGATCGGCCCGGAGGACGCTGCCGTGATCCCGGACCTGATCGACGCGATCAAGGACCCCGACGACGAGGTCTCGGCGGCCGCCTGCGACGCCCTTGCGAGGCTCGGAAAGCCTGCGGTGCCCGCCGTGCTGGCCCTGAACAAGGATGATGACCCCGACACCCGGAAAGTGGCCGTCACGCTACTCTCCGCCATGGCGACACCGGTGCCCGACTGGCCGGGCGCCGCGACGGCCGACTCGGAACATCCGAGTCGGGCGATCCGCGCCGCCCTGCGATCGGCCCTGGGCGACCGGGATGGGCGCATCCGATCGGCGCCTCTGCGGCCTTTCAGAAGATCGGCCAACGCGTGGTTCCGGACCTGATCGCCATGCTGGATGATCCATCGCCGACGATCCGATCCGGCGCCGCCCGGACGCTCGAAGCCCTCGGCGCCTCGGCCCTCGAGGCGATCGGTCCACTCCGCCGGCACCAGGACGAGCCCGATCCCGACGCCCGCAGAGCCATCGATACTGCCCTTCGTGCGATCGAGCAGAGCGATCATTTCGAGGCGGTAGTCGTCCCGCAGGATCGTTGAGGCGATCACCCCAATCCGCGATCCGACTGCCGGCGGCGCGATCGTCATGAGGCCATGCCTCATCGATCCGCCCCGCCCGATCGATCGAATAACGGGACGCGCGGCAACGTATCATCAGGTAGGCGGAAAAGCTGCGGGTCGGCCGGTCGTGGCAGATGGGGGACGGATACCATGAAGGATGGCTTCGTGATCGATCATCGCGCGAGCCGGCTCCGGATGATCCTCAGCATGCTGGTGTTCCTGCTCGGAGCGTCCTCGCCCGGCCGGGCACAGATGGATGTCGATCGCGAACTGGCGCGGGCAGGCGACGAGTGGAGGGCAGGAACACCGGCCGATCGGGCCAAGGCACTGGAGCGGCTAGGAGCCCTCGGTGAAGATGCCTCACCCGCGGTGCCGATCCTGATCGATGCATTCCGCGACCCGGAGCCGACGACCCGAGTTAACGCCGCCAAGATCGTTTGTCAGCTCGGAACCCCGGCGAGGCAGGCCATCCCCGACCTGACCGCGTTGTTGAAGGATCCGGAGCCGAGTGTCCGGGCGTCCGCGGCGGCGGCCCTCGCGGCTTTCGGCCGGGGGGCCGAGCCGTCGATCCCGGCTCTGGTCCAGGCCATGCACGCCGGACCGGACCGACGATGCCTCGAAGCAGCCTCGGCGCTGGCGGCCATCGGCGAGCCGGCCTTGTCAGCCATCGCTGACTTGCTGGAAGATCCCGATCCGGAGATCCGCAAGACGGTCATCGGCAGCCTGTCGATCTTCTACGGATCACAAGATACGCGGCGGCCCGCGGCCCGGGTGACGAGACTCGAGCCCCATCTCAAGGCACGGATCCGAGACCCGGATCCCGGAGTCCGCGTCAAACTCGCTGAGATGCTCGTCGCCGCGCGGAGCCAGTCCGACATGACCGTCGCACTCCTGAAAGACCTAGTGAGAGATCCGAACTCCGAGGTCCGGCTCGCCCTTGCCAAGGCCATCGGCCAGGGGTACGAGCTCCTGACCGCACTTCGACCGGCGTTACTCGAACTGCTGAAGGACAGGAGTCCCGGCGTCCGGATCGCCGCCGTTGCGGCGATCCCTTGGGAGGATCTGTCGAGCCGCGAGGTCATCGATGGCCTTTTCGGATTGCTTAAGGATCCCGTGATCCACGTCAGGGCGGCCGCGGGCGAGAAGTTGGCCCAGGCTCGATCTTCGTTCAAACAGTTCGACGCGCCGGGCCATTACCGTACTTTGATCTATACGAGCGGCGCGCTGGCGCGACACCCGAATGGCTTGCCCATGCTCAGATCGGCGTTGGACGGCTCCGATCCACGCGTCCGGGCCGCAGCCGCGAGCCTCTTGCCCGTCTTCCGACGCGACGCGGCGGCGTCGATCTCGGTCTTGATCGATCGACTCAAGGACCCGGACGCGAGCGTCCGCGCTACATCGGCCGATGCACTGGGCGGTCTCGGCTCCGAGGCCAGGGTTGCTACACGCGCACTTGCTCGCCCTGCTCTCGGATCCCGACGAGCTCCCGACTCAAGGCGATTCGGTCGCCGTCCATGCGGCGCCGGCACTCGCGGCGATCGGCGGGGATGCGAAGGCGAAGATGCTCCGCATTTTGCTCGCCCAGCTCAATTCCCTCGAGTCCGAGGCTCGAAATCGCGCCCGCCGGAGCCTGTTCGCGGTGGGTACTCCGATCCTCGCAGACCTCTTTCAGACGATGGCCGATGCGAGAACGACGCAATGCATCCAGATTGAACTTTTATACATACTGACCCCGATGATGTCGGGACTGCCCTACGGCCAAGTCGTAGCCCGTTGGTCCGACGAGCACCCGCCCGGCCCCGCCGTGCTCGCCATGGTCCCCGTACTGAAGACGTTGGTTCGCCACGACGACGGTGAGGTCCGACGCCTCGCGGTCGGAATCCTCGCCACCATCGATCCGCAAGCCGCCGAGGTTCCCGAGATGTTCCTCGCTTCGTTCGAAGCGGAACAGCCGGATCCGGATTCCCGTTGGTTTTCCGGCATCATGCGTCCGGCCATGATTCCCGGCCTGACCAAGGGCCTCGTCGATGAGAGGGCGGAGATCCGGCTCGCCACGGTAGGTGCCATCGCGATGTTGGCCGAGAAACTGGCGGACAGCACAGGTGACGACCAGACCGTTCGTCCGGATCCAGTGAGGCCGCCATCGAGGCCCGGGTGCATGACCGGCGATTGAAGGCCGAGGCCGCCCGCATGCTGGTCCCGGCCTTGCAGGATGCCGACGACAGGGTCCGCTGGATCGCAGCGGAGACGCTCGGCGTGCTCGCCGTCGAGGCGAAGACAGTGATCCCGCTCCTGATCGCGATGCTCAAGAGCGAGACGAAACGCATCGCCGTTGACGACGAGTATGTGGCGATTCGTTCATTCGATGAACCGGCCTGTCGCCTGGGTCCGAACAAGCAGGGTGACCCGATTCGGATCGCCGCAATCCAGGCGCTGGGATCATTCGGAGACGCAACGGTCCCGGCGCTCCCCGCACTCATCGGCACCCTCCGAGACCCCGACCTGCGCGTCCGGTGGTTCGCGGCCGAGGCGCTCGCCCGGATCGGTCCGGCAGCAAAGTCCGCCGTCCCGGCGCTCATCGAGGCGATTCGATGCAAGGGTGTGGCCGAAGGCGCCGGCGATCCGCTCGATCGCCAAGACGAGGGGGAGGGCATGGAAGATGGGCCGATCCGGCTCGCGGCGGCCATGGCACTCGGGAAGATCGGACCGGCGGCGAATTCGGCCGTCCCGGACCTGATCGCGGCCCTGTCCGACCCGGATTCGCGCGTCCGCGGCGAAGCGGCCCGCGCGCTCGGTGCGATCGGCCGTGAAGCGGCCGCCGCCGCTCCCGAGCTCGTCCGGCTGGCGACGAGGAGTCCAGGCGGGACCGTGGCGGATCTGTGCCGGGAAGCATCCATACAACTCGGCCCGGCGTCGGTCCCGGTGCTGCTGAACATCCTACGCGACCGCGACCCGGACACTCGCCTCGCCGCGATCAGCCTGTCCGGTGGATTCGAGGATCTCGCGGCTGGGGCGATCCCGGAGCTGATCGGTTCCTTGAACGATCGCGACCCCGAGATGCGCGCGGCCGCCGCCGGCGCTGGGCGAGATCAGGCCGGGGACGACGGAGGTGATCCCTCGACTGATCGCCGCGATCAACGACGCCGACGTTGACGTCTCGGTCGCCGCCTGCGAGGCCCTGGTCCGGATTGGCAAGCCGGCCATGCCCGCGATCCTGCCCTGGTTCCAGACGGGCGATTCGACCGAAAGAAAGCTGGCCATCGAGATCCTTTCCCGGATGGGAACGCCGGAATTGGATTCCGATCCGGCCACTCAGAATCGGATGCGCTCGGCGAGGGTCGCGCTGCGATCGGCACTGAGGGACCGGGACGAACGAGTCCGAGCGGGGGCCCTGGAGGCGTTCAAGCAAATCGGTCAATGCGTTGTCCCGGAATTGATCGCGGCCATGGACGACCCGTCCGCCGCGATCCGTCTGGAAGCGGCCCTGGTGCTGGGAGCCCTCGCCGAGGTCCCGCGCGACGGCCCCTACGCGTCGAGCATCGCACTCGGCCCGCTGAGAGCACATGGCAACGATCCCGATCCGGACTTGCGAAACGCCGTCGACTCGGCCATCCGTGCGATCCAGCAGAGCGACCGTTTCGGAGTACAGACCGTCCTTCAGGATCATTGAGGCGAGCACATCGGCCCCGAGCCGATCGCGGGTCGCGTGAAGGAACTCATTGGCCTCGCCGCCCGAACATGAGAGAATCGTTCACTGACCCTCTCGCCCGGCTCATGGAAAAACCACCGAGATCCCACGATCATGGCTGAGACTTGGACGAACTCACGACCGCTCACCTTGTCCCGAATCGCCGGAGGCGTGGCCGTCGCGGCGGTCGTCGTGCTCTCGGCGCTAGCCCTCACCGCTCGAGCGACCGAACCCCCCGTCCCGAAGGCCCCGACGACCGGCGGCCCGACCCTCGAATCGCGGCTGATGCCGCTGATCCGGGCGCATCAAGGGAAAGTTGCGGTCGCCGTCAAGCCGCTCGGAGCCGGCGAATCGTTCCGATACCACGCCGACGAGGTCATGCCCACGGCCAGCCTGATCAAGTTCCCCGTCATGATCGAGGCGTATCGCCAGGCCGCCGACAAGAAGGTCGACCTGGATTCGTTCATCACGCTCAAGAAGCAAGACAAGGTCGGCGGCTCTGGAGTCCTCAATTACCACTTCTCCGACGGTGCCACGTTCAAGCTCCGCGACGCGGTCCGCCTGATGATCGTGTTCTCGGACAACACGGCCACCAACCTGGTCCTCGACGCCATCGGCATCGGCGCCACCGCCGAGACCATGGACAAGATGGGGTATCCCAATACCAAGATCCACTCGAAGGTTTCCCGACGCGATACCTCGGTCTTCCCCGAGCGGAGCAAGAAGTACGGCCTGGGGAGCACCACACCCGACGAGATGGTCCGGCTCTGCGAGGCCGTCTACCGTAAACAGGTCCTCACCCCCTCGGTCTGCGACGAGATGCTGGAGACCCTGCGTGCCTGCGACGACCGCGACAAGTTCCCCCGGTTCTTGCCGCCTCAGACCAAGGTCGCGTTCAAGACCGGCAGCCTCGCCGACACGCGGACGGCCGCCGGGATCATCGAATGCCCCGCCGGACCGGTCATCGTCTGCGTGATGAGCTGCGAGAACCAGGACAAGCGATGGGTCCCCGACAACGCCGGCAACCGACTCTGTGCCGAGATTGCCAAGGCCGTCTACGACCACTTCGACCATCCCGCCAGCGGCGATGCCAAGGAGAAGAAGACCGCCGACAACCGGCCGTGACCGGCGGTCGCATCGATCATGACAGGGTCGACGGCAATGCCTGCGGCTTGCCCTCGCGGTTGACGCACGCCAGCGTCGAATGACCCTCGGCCAGGAGCACCCCGTCGCGCAGGACGTGATACTCGTGCACGATCTTCACGTGCGTGACCCGCGCGACCGTGGTGCGGATGGTCAGCAGGTCGTCGTAATACGCCGGCTTCTTGAACTTGCAGCCGATGTCCACGATGACCAGGAAGTGGCCGGCATCCTCGACCTCACGGTAGGAGATCCCCTTCGCACGGAGCATCTCGGTGCGGGCCATCTCGAAATAGACGAAGTAATTCGCATGGTGTAACAGCCCCATGCGGTCCGTCTCGGCGTATCGCACGCGAACGGTGGCCTCATAGCTGTCGCCCATGGATGATTGCGCTCCCTCGTTTTGATTCACACTCAACGCCTCGTCGTGCCGGCATCCGAGGCCACCGGCGCGGGTTTCGCTTCCCGGATGGGCCGGGTGATGACCACCAGCGGATAGGGATCATACGGCCATTGCTCGCGATTGGGCACCTGGGGCTGGAATCCGACCTCGACCCACCGCCGGAAAGTGGCGGGCGTATGTGACAGGCCCTGAGTGCCCAGCCATCGCTCGTATTGATCGAGATGCTCGGCCATGACCTTGCCGTCCTTGACCCGCACGAACAGGTATCGGATCGAGAACTGTCAACGCGCGTCCTCGAGCGTACCACCAGGACGGAGCAGTTCGGCGAAGGCGGAGGCCAACCCGGTGCGTTCGGCGCCCCACTGGCAATGGATGAGGATCGGGTATTCGGCCGTATCGAACGTCGCGATCAAGGTGCGGAGCTGGGCCCGCGACATCCAGACGCACGACGACATCGGGATGTCCACCTGCGTCGCGTCGGCGGCCAGGGTGGTCGCACGCTCGGCGCGGTACCACGCATCCTTGTTCACGCCCCGGAGATTCAGCACGGTCTTGATCCGGTGATCGCGAATCGTCCGGGCCAGGGCCGACGCGGGCATCTGGCCCGATCGATAGAGCCGATGCGCCTGGATCTCGCCGAAATTGTGCGTGGCCATTTCCCAGCCGACGAACAGCAAGGCCGCGACGAGGACCGCTACGACCGCGCGGACCAACCATCGGACCACTCGTGGAAGGCGTGCCAGCATGTGTGAGTTACCGCTTTCCTTCGATCGAGTCGGGAGCCGACGTGGCTTGCCACCTGGCGAATTCCAGGATCAGCCTCCGATCATCCTGATCGGCTTTCGCGTGGGGCCGGGTCCAGGGGAGTTCGGCGACGGCATTCCAGGCTTGCTCGCCCGAGTATCCGGCGTGGCGGATCAGGTAGGCTGCGTGGGTCAGGTTGGTCCGGTGGTGGCCGGCGACGCAGTGGAAAAAAACCGGATGACGACCCGGGTCGGCCAGCAAGTCGGCGGCTTCCGCCATCTGCTCCAGGGTCGCGGTCGAGCCGCGCATCGGCACGATCACCCAGTCGAACACCCGTCTGCTTCACCACCTCGGCCTGTCCGACGTATTTCTCGTCATCGCGATTGATGGCCGTCAACGTCACGATCGTCCGGATGCCTTCGCGGGCAATGACTTGCCGCAAGGCGCCGGGACTCTGCCACGCCCCGCGAACCAGCCGGCCCGGTATGAGCGTCAGGACGCGCTTCTCGCCTATCCCATCACGCAGGCGAACGGCTCCCCAGACGGATCCCAGCGCCAGTGCAAGCGCGACGCCCGCGAACCAGCTTGACCTGACAACGTCTCGGCAGATCACACATCGCATCATGCGAGTGGCTGGTCCTGAGTATTGTCGTCTTGTATGGTGGGTGAAACCCACCGGAAGCAAGCCGATTTCTGGTGAGTTTCACCCACCCTGTTCGAATTCGATCTACTCAACGCGGATTCTAGACGACCTCACGCAGGTAGCAACCCCAAGATCGGGGTGGTGTCGCCAACCGAGAACGATTTCGAGGGTCGTACGACGGACCGCGGAGCGGCTTCACGGCAGTCCCAGTGCCACCTTCAGGCAATCGTTGGGTTGCTGCTCCCTCATCGGCGACAGCGTTCACACGACCTAAGCAACGCTGTCCGTGTAAACCGTCACGAGCACGAGGCAGGACACGACGGACTCGCGGACCAGTCCCGTGACCCTTCCTTCGGGTGTGTTCGCCTCGAGGAACAGACATGCCGGATCATTCGCCATAGTCAGATTCTTCGTGATCTCGGCGACAACGAGTGTGCTTACCACTCCCGCGTACGCGCCAGACTGCACGATCACGGCCGGGCGCTTTTTCCCGCGCAGTCCGGATGGATGAGGAAAGCGGACCAGGATCACGTCGCCTCGGTTCATGGCTTCTCCTGGGCGTCGTCGTACTCGTCCATGTCCTCCCATCCCAGGTTCTGACCCGCCTCCCAGGCCAGGGTCTCAAGCTCTTCCCTCGTCCACGGGCTGTCGTCGTATTCGGACTCAAGCAGCCGCTCGTACTCCTCGACGCGCAGTAAGACGAACGTCTCATTGGTCCTCGGATTCGCGATGCGCGGCGGTGTGATTTCGATCTTTTCCAGCGTCTGCACTTGCTGTTCGGTCAGCTCGATCATGGGTTACTCCTTGAATTACATAGTACATCATCTGACCGCGGCCGACCAAGTCATGCTCTTCCTGCCGGCCTGCCAGGCGATCGACCCTCCCATCACGCCCAACGGAACGATAGACTGATTCCAGCTAAGGAAGATGGAGAGACCGCCTACGAAGAGACCGCCATGAGTGATCAGCCGAAACTCGTCCCGCGTCGCCGATGGCATCCTGTGCGCCTGAGTGTGCGGGTAATGGTCGTCTCGGTGATGTTGATTGGCGGCGGGCTTGGGTGTTGGCTTCGCAGCACGCGGATTCAACGAGAGTCAGTGGACGCCATCCAGAGGGCAGAGGGATATGTCCGGTACGACTGGGAATACAAGGGAGGAGAGGAGCTTGAAAACGGTGGATCCCCCTGGCCCGATTGGCTGGTCCGCCTCGTCGGCGCCGATTTTTTCTCGAACGTCACCGTGGTCTACCTTGATGGAATTCAATCCGATCGCGCTCTGCAAGCTCTCAAGCACTTCAGGCACTTCGAGAACCTCTTCCTCGAAGGGGCGAAGATCAACGACCGAGACCTGGCCTGTCTGAGGGAAAGAGTCGCCTCGATCGATTGGACCTGAGTAATACCGTCGTCAGAGACGAAGGATTGAAACACCTGAAGGGGTTGAGCTGTCTCCAGTTGTTGAACCTCGAGGGCACCAAGGTCACCGACGCCTGGATGACGCACCTCCAGGGCCGGAGCAATCTCGAGAGCTTGGATCTCGACGGAACCGTTGTCGGCGACGACGGATTGGCGCACTTGAAGAAGCTGATCAACTTACAGACACTCGAGTTGAGAGGAACTAGGGTGACCGATGCTGGCCTGGTTCATTTGCGAGCACTCTCACGCCTCAATCGACTGGAACTCGACGGAACGAAGGTTGACGGCACCGGACTGCGGCATCTGGCGGGCCTGACCAGATTGGCGCACCTATCCCTCTCCGAGACACGGCTCGACGATGCCGGCCTGGCCCACATGGAGAGGCTCACCGGTCTCGAGTTTCTGAATTTGGACGCCACCGACATCTCGGATTCAGGGTTGGCACACCTCAAGGGCCTGACCAACCTCCGATCGTTGCATATCCGATCACCAAAGGTGACCGAGGCTGGAGTCAAGTCACTTCAAGAGGCCCTCCCAAATCTAGAGATCAACCCCATCTCTACAGGAATGATGTGCTCGACCGGCGCCGCGGAACTTTCCCTGTTTCGTCGTACGCCCAGTTTGGAAATCTTTTCGAGCCGGTGGCGGGGTCTCGGCCGTTTCGGGCACAATAACAATAGTGGGATGATCTGGCGGCCCGAAGCCCTGGTTTTCCCGCCCCTCGCGCGCGGACTCTCTCTCCAAGACGCCGCAGATTTCTAGGTCTCCTGACCCTCGTTCCACGAAGTTGCCCGCCATCAAGCCCCACTCGTGAGCCAATCGTTCCATGATGAGCAATGAGTCGGATCTCCCAGGGGACAGTTCTACTCGCGGGAGGTCATGCGCCCCCAACCTACGCCGGCTTGTGTGGCTCGCTGTCGCCAGCCTCGTCGGTTGGTATGCCCCCGGTCCCCGAGTTTCGGCCGTCGAGGACGCGACATCGGCCCGATACGCCGACCACGTCCAGCCGATGATCGAGCAATATTGCTACGGATGCCACGGCCTGGGATCGAAGAAAGGCGGCGTGGCGCTGGACCAGTTCCTCGATGAAGTGGCAGCCCGGAAAGCACCCAAGGTGTGGCACGCGGTGCTCAAGAATGTCCGGTCCGGGATCATGCCGCCGGCCGACAAGCCGCAGCCGTCGGCCGAGGATCTCCGGTTGCTCGAGGACTGGATCAAGTACGCGGCGCTGGGGATCGATCGGACGGACCCCGACCCGGGCCGCGTCACCGTCCGTCGGCTCAATCGGGTCGAGTACCGCAACACGATCCGCGACCTGATCGGCGTCGACTACGACACCACCTCCGAATTCCCGCCGGACGACACCGGTCTCGGCTTCGACAACATCGGCGACGTGCTCACACTCTCCCCGCTGCTCCTGGAGAAGTACCTGATCGCGGCCAATGCTATCATCGCGAAGGTCGTGCCGACGGTCCCGAGAGTCGTCGCCGAGCGGATGGTCCCGGGCGGGACCTTCCGCAAGGACGGGCGCGGGAAGGTCGAGGCGGGCCCGGCCACCCTGTCCTATTACGAGAAGGCGACGGCCTCGTCCGCCATCGACGTCGAGCACGACGGCCGATACCGGCTGATCCTGGACTTCAACGGCGAACGAGCGGTTCGTCGACGGGGTGAACGACTACAACAAATGCCGGTTCGTCTTCCTCGCCGACGGCGAGGAACTACTCCGCCGCGAATTCGTCCGGCAGGACGACAAGCCGTTCCACTTCGAATTCGATCGCGAATGGAAGGCCGGGCCGCACGAGCTGACGATCGAGGTCCAACCGCTGACGCCCGACGAGAAGCAGGTCCGGTCGCTGTCGTTCCGCATCCAGTCGGTGACCCTCCGCGGGCCGATGGACGAGCGATACTGGGTCCGCCCCCGCGATTACGAACGCTTCTTCCCGGGCAACGTCCCCGAGGATGCCGACGGACGCAGGCTCTATGCGCGTCGGCTCCTGGGCGCGTTCGCCGAGCGAGCCTTCCGCCATCCCGTGGACGACGCGACCAGGGACCGGCTCGCGGCCCTGGCCGAAGCCGTCTCCTCGCAGCCGGGCCAGACCTTCGAGGCCGGCGTGGCCCAGGCGATGGCGGCCGTGCTGACCTCGCCCCGGTTCCTCTTCCGCGAGGAAGCCGCCGAGCCCGGCTCGACAGGCCGATATCCCCTTGTCGACGAATATGCCCTGGCGTCGCGGCTTTCGTACTTCCTCTGGTCGTCGATGCCCGACGCCGAGCTGCTCCGCCTGGCCGGCGAGCACAAGCTCCGCGCGAACCTCAAGGCCCAGGTCGACCGGATGCTCGCCGACCCCCGGTCGCTCGGAGTTCATCCGCAACTTCGTCGGGCAGTGGCTCCAGGCCCGCGACATCGAGACGGTGATCATCAACGCCCCCGCCGTCATGTCTCGCGACGAGGTCCCGGACCCGGAGGCGGAGAAGCGCCGCGAACGGTTCCGGCGAGCTGAGTCGCAAGCCGCCCGACGAGCTCACCGCCGCCGAGAAGGACGAGCTGCGTCAGGCCCGCACGGCGTTATTCGGCTCGTTCCGCCGCTTCCGCGAGTTCGAGCTGACCGGCGACCTGCGGAAAGCGATGCGACGCGAGACCGAGATGCAGTTCGAGCACGTCGTCCGCGAGAATCGGTCCCTCCTGGAGCTGCTCGACTGCGACTACACGTTCCTCAACGAGCGGCTGGCGAAGTATTACGGGATCGACGGCGTCCGCGGCGACCAGATGCGACGGGTCGACCCTGCCCGCAGGAAGCCCGCGCGGCGGCATCCTGACGCAGGGCACGGTCCTGGCCGTCACGTCGAACCCCGACCGGACCTCGCCCGTGAAGCGCGGGCTCTACATCCTCGACAACATCCTCGGCTCGCCCCCGGCCCCCCCGCCGCCGAACATCCCGTCGCTCGAGGAGTCGGGCAAGAAGGTCGGCGGCCGGACCCCGACCCTTCGCGAGTCGATGGTCCTGCACCGCAGCCAGGCGATCGTGCGCCTCGTGCCACGCCCGGATGGACCCGCTCGGGCTGGCCCTCGAGAACTTCAACGCACTCGGGCGATGGCGCGACAAGGAGCGGACCGACCCGATCGACGCCTCCGGCAAGCTGATCAGCGGCGAATCGTTCAAGGAAGTCCGGGAACTGAAGAACATCCTGGTCGACCCGACATCGCCGCGAGTTCTACCGATGCCTGACCGAGAAGCTGCTGACCTACGCCCTCGGGCGCGGCCTCGAGGCGTACGACGTCGCAGGCCGTGGACACGATCGTCGACCGGCTCGAAGGCGATGACGGCCGGGCCTCGGCCCTGATCGCGGGGATCATCGAATCCGCCCCCTTCCAGAAGCGCCGCCGATCGCCGAAAGTAGAGACCGCCAACGTGAATGTCCCGGGTCGACTCCGGGGCGTCCGAACCGTCGAGATAGGGACCCGATCATGACCGCCGAACGCGAGACCGATCCGACACACCCCCGCGACGGCGTCAACCGCCGCCATTTCCTCCGCGGCCTCGGCGCCTCGATCGCGCTGCCGGCGTTCGCGTCGCTGGGCACGCCCCGCCTGCTCGCCGCGGACGGGAGCCGCCGGTCTGGCCGCGACCGCCGACCGGCGCGCCGTTGCGGGCGGCATTCGTCTACTTCCCCAACGGGGCCATCCCCGTCATCCTGGTGGCCGACCGGCGAGGGGACCGACTTCCAGTTCAAGAAGACCCTGCAGCCCCTCGAGCCGCTCAAGGGCGTGGTCCAGGTCCTCGGCGGCCTGAACCACCGGACGGCCGAAGGCGGCCCCGACGGCGGCGGCGACCATGCCCGCGGCAACGGCGACGTTCCTGACCGGCGTCCGCCTGAACAAGAGCGCGACCGACATCCGGGCCGGGGTCTCGATCGACCAGGTGATGGCGCACCACGTCGGCCACCTCACGCGGTTCCCGTCGCTGGAGCTGGCGTGCGACTCGGGCCGCAAGTCCGGGGCGTGCGACTCGGGGTATTCCTGCGCCTACCAGTACAACCTCTCCTGGAGCTCGCCGACGACCCCGATGCCGCCCGAGGCCAACCCCCGGCTGGCCTTCGAGCGCCTCTTCGGCACGGGCAAGCCGGGCCAGCGTCGGGCGAACCTGGAACGCCGGCGCCAGGAGCAGCGATCGATCCTCGACTTCGCCCTCGAGGACGCCCGCTCGATGCAGCGGCGGCTCGGTTCCGAGGACGCGAACAAGCTCGACCAGTACCTGGCCGGGGTCCGCGAGATCGAGACGCGGATCGAGAAGGCCGAGCGGTTCGGCGAGGTCCGCGACCCGCAGGTCGAGACGCCCGAGGGCGTCCCGCTGGACTATGCCGAATACGTCCAGCTCATGTTCGACATGCTGATCCTGGCGTTCCAGACCGATTCGACGCGGGTGGCGACCCTCATGCTCGCCCACGACGGCAGCAACCGCTCGTTCGACCACATCGGGATTTCCGAAGGGCACCACGACCTCTCGCACCACCAGAACCGGCCGGACTGGGTCGAGAAGGTCGCCGACATCGACCTGTGGTACGTCCGCCAGTTCGCCCGCTTCCTGGAGAAGCTCCAGGCGACGAAGGACGTCGACGGCAAGTCGATCCTCCACAACTCGATGATCGTCTACGGCAGCGGCAACGCCGACGGCAACCGACACACCCACGACAACCTCCCGGTCATCCTGGCCGGCGGCGGCGGCGGGACCCTCACGCCGGGCCGCTACGTCAAGCACGGCTCCAAGCCGCTGACGAATCTCTACCTGAGCATGGCCGATCGCCTGGGCATTCGCGACGTCAAGTCGTTCGGCGATTCGGTCGGTCCCCTCGGAAACGTCTGATCGGCGAGCGACATCACCGACCCCCTGCCCGTCGGCGGTGATTCCGGGGCTACTCCTGTCGCCTGCATGATTGAAGGAACCGATCGCGATCTTCCCATCGTCCGCGAGTGCCGCGGGAGTTTGAACGGATGGTTGATCTCGATGTCGTCCGCGTGCGTCGCCCCGAGCCGCCGGCCCGGCTCTTCGGAGTGCTGCTCTTCCTGATGGAGCTGTTGGTTCTCGCCAAGCTCGTCATCTTCGTCCTGGGCGGCGGCCTGATTCCCGCGATCGTCGGCGGCCTGGGAATCGCGGGCTCGGCCGGCATCTTCAGGCTCGCCATCCCCCTGATCCTGGTGCGCTGGGAGACCGTGGTCGATCGACGGTCACGCACGGTCACATCCAAGGCCCGGCTGATCCGGACGCTGGGAGAGAGTCATTACCCGTTCACCGACTTCGAGGCGGTCGAGCTGCGCCTCCTCGGGGGCGGGCCGCAGGATCCGAACGGTGTCTTCGCAGTCGTCCTGGTCGGCCCAAACGTGGCGCTCGACGTTGACGTCCCGGGACCGGTCCCGACGGCCCAGCTCTTCCATTTCCTCGCCCGGCTGTCGGCCGCATTCGACCGTTTGGGGCGATGGTCGCTCGCGGTCTCGCTGGCCGAGTTCACCGGGTTGAAGTTCCGGGACACGACGGGCCGACACCACCGATCGACTTCCGGCCCGCGACGGCCGCCGTCCGAGGTCCGATTGCTGGATTCGGGCAACCCGGTGCTGAAGATCGTGCGCGTCCCTCTCGGGGCACGGGCCGCGGCCCTGGTCCTGTTGATCGCCGGGACGCTCTTCATGGCCCTCATGGCCCATTCGGCCTGGACCGAGCCCCTCGGTGGCGGCCTCGGGGCGGCCCGTTCGGTGGTCGATCTGTTGATCATGTCCGTCATTCCGCTGGCCGGTGCCTTGATGCTGGCGTACCGGTCCGGCGTCGAGATCGACTTCCCGAGCCGGTCGGTCCGTCGTCGGGGGTCATTCCTGGGATCGCATTGGGATGAGACCTACTCCCTCGACCGGTTCGATGCGGTCTTCGTCCGCGAGGCGAGGATCCCGTTCCAGAAATCTGCATACCGATCGGTCGGCCTCTCGGGGGGACCTTACGAGTTCGTCCTCTACGATGACCGATCAACACCCCGGGAACTCCGCACCCGGGGCGGCAAACTCAGCCGGGCGGATCGGTGCCTCGCATCGGCGGAGACGCTCTCCGCGCTCTGCGGCCTCCCGATGCGAGTCGTCAAGGCCGACGACCCGGCGCCGACCGCGGTCCACGACTCGGCCTCGCCGCACTCGCGAGACGTCGATGCCTGACGGTGCAGGCGCGTCGGATTCGAGTGTCAACTGCGCCCCATGCCCCTCGGATTGTGGGTAGTCCCTCGTCCGAAACACGGGCTGACGCCCGTGGTCACGCCGGGAGGCGGCCGCTCTCGCGGAGGGGCCACCTCTCGGCAGCCTCTGAGTTAGAGGTTCGAGAGGGGGCATTTGTGACGGAGGAGGACACCGAGGCAGAGCAGGCCGGTTCCGAGCAAGATGATCGCTGACGGCTCGGGAACCGCACCCGCCCCGCTGACATCGAAGACCGTCCCATAGCCGCTATTGCCACCGAAGGTGGCCGTCCCGTAGAGGTCGCCGTTTGGGCCGAAAGTCAAGGCCGCGTATGGAGAAGATCCGTCGGCCCCGTCGAGAGAGGCGAGCGTGGTGATCGTGTTCGACCCCCTGGCGATCTCGAAGACCGTGCCGTCATCACTGGGTCCGCCGTGTGTTGTTGTCCCGTAAAGGTTGCCGATCGCGTCGAATATCACGCCTGCGGAGGGAGTCTGGCCGTTATCACCGGTGAACGAGGCGATTGCTGTGATCATGTTCGAGCCCTTGGCGATCTCGAAGACCGTGCCGAGCCCGTCGGATCCGCCGGTCTGTGTCGTCCCGTAAAAATTCCCACCGGAGTCGAACGTCACGCCCGCGATGGGTGATTGACCGTTGAGGCCGTCGAACGAGGCGATGGTCGTGGCGACGCCCGAGCTCTTCGCGACCTCGAAGACCGTGCCGAGACCGCTGGAACCGCCACGATACGTCGTCCCATAGAGGTTCTCTTGGGCGTCGAGGGTCACACCCGCGATGGGTTGGTCCCCGTTTGCGCCGCTGAATGAGGCGAGTATGGTGATCGTGTTCGACCCTTTGGCGATCTCGAAGACCGTACCGAGACCGCCGGAACCGCCCTGTCGGGTGGTCCCGTAGAGGTTTCCCTGGGCGTTCACTGTCACGCTCGCGCCGGGACTTAACCCGTTGGTCCCGTTGAACGAGGCGATGGTCGTGATGGTGTTCGACCCTTTGGCGACCTCGAAGACCGTGCCGTTCCCACCGGTCGTTCCGTAAAGGTTGCCGCAGGCATCAATGGTCAGTCCATTCGGCTGACTACCATTGCTGACCCCGTTGAACGAGGCGATGGTCGTGATGGTGCTCGACCCCTTGGCGATCTCGAAGACCGTGCCGTTATCGCTGGTGCCGCCCGTCGCTGTGGTGCCGAAGAGGTTGCCGTTGGTGTTGACCGACACGCCTGCGTAATAGGGATACTTACCGTCGGGGCCGTTGAACGACGCGATCGCGGTCAGGCCACCGGCTTGGGCCTGATCCGCGATGACCAGCGAGAAGATCGCCACGATGGCGAGTGTGCGGAGGCAAACGGACTGTGCGCTCATCGATGATTTCTCCAGGAGTGCTCGAGGGGATCGAGATGAAGGAGGAATGTCAGAGGCGATCCGGAGAGCGGAGTCTCCGGCCCGTAGGGTGGGTGGAGGCGGGCCCTGCCCGCCGCAACCCACCGACGCAAGGTTCACTCCAATGGTGAGTTGTGCTGAGCGAAGCTCAGCTCCACCCACCCCACAAATACAGCTTTCCAAATCGCCTCCGGCACCTTTGCATACGTGACGACGGCTCACCTGGTCTTGCGGCGTTGACACCAGGCGTAACCCAGGCCCATCAGTGCCGATGTGCCGACCATGACGATCGACGAAGGTTCGGGAACAGCAGTCGCGGTCGCGACGAATCCGTGAAAGCCCGTGGCGTCCTCGTACTCGCCAACGATCGCGCCGGCGTCGTTGATCCCGAGAGCAGAAGTGTAGGTCGCGCCCGGGACGTCGAGCGTGGTGTACACTCCGCCGCTCTCGACGAATCCGTGGTCCCCCGTGACGTCGCCGTAATAGCCGACGACTTGGCCGGCGTCGTTGATGCCGCTAGCCCAGGTGCCGTAGATCGCGCCGGGGACGTCGAGCGTGGTGTAGACTCCGCCACTCTCGACGAATCCCTGAGACGCGGACCCTTCGCCGTAATTACCCACGATCTGGCTGGCGTCGTTGATGCCGGTCGCATTCGTGTCGAGGGTCGTGCCCGGGAAGTTGAGCGTGGTGTACACTCCGCCGCTCTCGAGGAAGCCCTGGGGCCCGTGGTTGTCGCTGTAAGAGCCCACGACCTGGCCCGCGTTGTTGATGCCGGTAGGCTGCATGTTGTAGTACCCGCCGGGAAAGTTTAGCTCGGTGAAGACTCCGCCGCTCTCGACGAATCCGTGAACTTTGCTGCCGTTGACCCAGGAGCCTACGATCTGAGCCGCGTTGTTGATGCCGTAAGCATAGGTGCCGTAGTACGCGCCGGGGGCGTTGACAGTCGCGTAAACTCCGCCGTTCTCGAGGAATCCATGAAAACCCGTGTAGTCGTAGTAGTAGCCCACGACCTGGCCCGCGTCGTTGATGCCGTCAGCAATCGTGTAGTTGCTCGACCCGGGCGCGTCGAGGGTGATGTAGGTGTATGAACCCGCGTTGGCCACTCCGGTGACAGCGAGGCCGCCCCATACGAACAGCGTCGCGATCCTCGCGAGTCCTTTCGACGTCCGTTTCGAGAGAAAGATCCTTTCAACAAGCGATCCGGCCAGGATCAGGACGTTGAATGTGGCGATCGTCGTCAGGGACCAGCCGGCCCGCGAGGGCGAGTCCGAGGCCGTGATCGCGAAGGGCGTGAGGACGCGATCCGCTGGGTGGGACGTCGGGTACTTGGTCGGCATGGCGTGTGGTCTCCTCATGGTTGGGCGAACCTCTGGGGCGTTGTTCTCTGGTGAATCCTCGGCCTGCTCGGCCTCGGGTAAGTTGGGAGGGGATCGAGGTCAAGCCACTCGGGGCGAGCGATGAGTCGGTGCGCACCCGGCACCCGGACGCTTGCGAAAGCGTTGTGGCTCGCTTATCATCGTTCTTGATCTCGCTTGACCTGGCGATCCGCCCGTACTACGAACGGCGTCAACGCGATCGTCGCAAATTGATCGAATTCGTCATTCCCATCCCTGCATCCGTCCGGACTCGACCCATGCAAGTTCCCGACGACGGCACCGCCACGCGGCCCGAGCTGCTCGCGAGGGCCGGCGACTGGAGCGACGGCGAGGCCTGGACCATCCTGGTCCGGCGTGATGAGCCGCTGCTCCGCTCGCTCTGCCGCCAGGCTCGCCTGTCGGAGGATGAGTCGGATGAGGTCGTCCAGCGGGTCTGGATCGACCTTGCCCGGCGGCTGGGCTCGTTCCGCTACGATCCGAGCCGGCGATTCCGGGGCTGGCTCGCCACGCTCGGCCGTTCCCGGATCGTTCGACATCTTGCGGGCGCGGAATCGGGCCGTTGACTCGCTCCGGAGCGATCCCGCGTCCCCGGAGCCCGTCGACGACGATGCGACCGCCCTGGGCGGCGCGGTTCGAGGCGGCCGAGCGGATCCAGCAGGCGGTCCGGGCCAGGGTCAGCCCCGAGACCTGGGAGGCGTTCTGGCTCGTGAGCGTCGAGGGCCTCGCCCTCAAGGAGGCGTCCGAGCGGCTCGGCAAGACCCGGGCGGCGGTCTTCGAGGCGCGGAAGCGGGTCGAGCGGAAGCTCCGGGACGAAGCCGACCGTTCGACCCCATGCGCGGGGGGCGAGCCCCGATGCACCTGACCGCGATCGCCGCCGAGCCGGACGACGCATGCCCTTCCGAGGAGGCCCTCGCCGGCCTGGGACTCGACTCGCGAACCGGTCCGGACTTCCACCGGATCAGCGATCACATCGAGCGGTGCGAACATTGCCAGCGAGTGCTCGATCGCCTCTCCGACGCCTCGTCGGACGTTCGAATGGCGGCGGTCCCGCCGCGGCTCCCCGCCCTGGCCGGCTACGAGGTGGAATCGCTGCTGGGACGCGGGGGCATGGGCATCGTCTATCGGGCCAGGGCGGTCGACAGCGGGCTGCGCGTCGCGATCAAGATCGTCCCCTGCGTTGACGCGGCCGACCCCGGCGAACGTCGCCGACGGCTCCGCGAGGCGAGGATGCTCGCCAGGATCCCGCCCCATCGCAACGTCGTCCGCCTTCACCACGCGTGGATCGAGGGGAACTCGGTCCTCATCGCGCTCGAGCTCGTGACCGGGGGCAACCTCCGCGACCGACTGGCCGGGCCGATGCCGCCGCGCCGGGCCGCGGAGGTCCTGCGGTTGACCGCGCGGGGGTCTCGCATGCCCATCGGCATGGCGTGTTTCATCTCGACATCAAGCCATCCAATATCCTGCTCGATGGAGAGCCGGAGGCGGCCGAGCCCAAGCTCGCCGACTTCGGGATCGCGCGGCTGATCGGCAGCCGCGGGGGCGTCCAGACCACGACTCAACTGCCGATGGGTACGCTCCAATACGCCGCACCCGAGCAGTTCGCCGACGATCCGCCATCCCTCGGCGCGACGACCGACGTCTTCGGCCTGGGGGCGACGTTCTACCACATGCTCACCGGGCGCGTCCCGTTCCTTCCGAGCCGCCCGGAGGCGCTGGGCCTTTCGACGCGCGGCCGGGAGCCGACGACACCGCGACGCCACAACCCGGACATCCCTCGCGATCTGGAACTCATCTGCCTGAAGTGCCTGCATCCGCGACCCATCGGCCGCTATCCCACGGCCGATGCACTGGCCGACGACCTGGAGCGATACCTCGAGGGGATGCCGATCGAGGCCCGGCGCGCGGCGCCCTGGAAGGAGGCTGGAGCCTGGCGCGGCGGAACCCGACGGTCTCCTGGCTGCTCCTGGCCGTCTCCGTCCTGGTCGCGGGGATTTCGGTCGAACTCCGGATGCTCTGGAGACGGGCGCAGGCCGCTCGAACCGCCGCCGAGCGGGATTATCGGGAGACCGCGGCGTCGCTCGACAAGCTCGTGGCTTCAACAGTGGGGAACCTCGATCTCAACCGATACGCCGGGCATCATCAGACCGTCCTGGAGACGGCGAGGGAGCAAGAGCTGCGGGCCAGGCAGTCTTACCCGGGCGGCGACAACCTGCGACTCGCCCTGATCGATGAAACCCTCGGGCGTACGTCCGTCATGCTCGGACGATCCGATCAATCGCTCTTTTATTTCGGAGAGGCTTATCAAATATTTCGAAACAAATTTTACATCAACAACAATGATCACGACGCGACATTTCGAGCACTGGCGATACTGATCTCGCTCGCGGATATCGACCCGTCGTCCTCGGGGCCCCGGGCGAGCCCGTGGTTGGGCGAGCTCGGCCGACAGGGGAACCGACTGGTGGCGAGCCTGTGCGAAGGCCCGCGCGGCCTCGACGCGGCCTGCCTGCTGTCCGACGCCCGCAAGCGGATCGCGGACTCGCTGTTCCGGCGAGGCAACCCGGAACTGGGGCTGCGTGTCCTGGAGGACGATCGCGACATGCTCGAGACGCTCCCGGGCCCGATGAAGCCAGTCCGTCGGATCATCTTCGCCCGACGGGCCACGCGGAGCTGGCTCGGGATGGATCCGGGCGATCCGGCAGAGCTGCGCATCGTGGCCGACCGCGAATCGCGACGACCGATCGTGTCGCCGGAGCCAACCCTGATCTATCTGGCTCAACTGGCCGCGATCCGATGCGGTTGGGCGTGCCCGGGCTCGCCGCGGATTAGCCCCAGGACCGAAGGCGTTTCCGACCGGGATTTTGCCGAGGACCTCGTCAAGACCCTGGGTGCCGAGCTACGGGCGATCGGACGGGACGATTCGTTCCTCCCCGCGGCCGCCTTGAGGCTCCACGGGTTTGCGAGCTGCCTCGCCACGTGCCAGCGCGCCTCCGATGAGCTCCCCAAGGCCCTTCGGACCGCGGGGCGCTTGCTCGCCCTGGCGATTCGCGTTGCGGAACTCCATCCGAAGAACGATAAGGCCCACCTGCTGTTGAGCGAAGCCCACGCGCAACAGGCTAAGAATGCGATGCGTGACCACGGGAAGGATCCCCGGATCTGGTTGCTTCGCGGTGTGGAAGCCGCTCGACGGGCCGTCTCGCTCAATCCGGACGACGAAGAATGTCGGGTGATCCTCGAGCGACAGCGTCAGCGGCTCGAAGTCTTCGACAGACAACCGGCGACCGTCCCGAGTTCCTCGCATCCCTCACGCTGAATCGCTCTAAATCACCCCGGCGATCCCGCGAGGGCGAGCCTCCTGGCGAGCCGTGCCGCTCGGCTCGGACGGAGCCTCGCCCTCCCAGGATTACGAAAGGTCATCTAGCAAGACGGCCCGATCCAGCAAGCGACATTCGAACAGCCTTCGCGGCGGCAAAGCATGGCGGTTCGCATGGCGAGACCTCGGATGGGATCGGGCCAGGGCATCAATTGAGGCCGATTCTAACACAAAAGATCCACCTTGCCGTGTCTCGATCCTCGGGTTACCCTTCGGATCTACTGTCCAGAAGAATAGAACGCCCCCGTAGGGAGTCATGAGCAGGGAGGTCCCGATGACGATCGAGGTCTTGCCCGTCCCGCTGGAGGAAATCCTGCCCCTGCGGCAACTCTACCGTCATGAGATGAATTGCCAGATCGTCCACGACTCGCTGCCTGGGCGGGGATTCGGCAATCTGTTCCTGATCCGGGCGGACGGCCGGGTCGCGGGCTACGGCTTCGTGATGGGATATCACGGCGAGCCGAAGGACATGATCAAGGAGTTCTACGTCCTTCCGCCCTATCGCGGCTCGGCGCCCGCGATCTTCCGTTCACTGATCGAGGCGAGCCAGGCCAGGCGGATCGAGGTCCAGACGAACGATGTCTTCCTCACCCTCATGCTCTACGACTGCTGCACCGCGATCACGAGCGACCGGATCCTCTTCCACGACGCCCTGACGACGAACCTCGACATTCCCGGAGCCAACTTCCGCCGGATCACCGAGGCGGACAAGGATCGCATCTTTCCACACACGGTCGAAGGGGTCGGCGACTGGCTGATCGAGCACGACGGCAACGTCGTCGCCACCGGGGGGATCATGCTCCACTACAACCCCCCCTACGGCGATCTCTACATGGAGGTTGACGGGCCCCGGCGACGTCGCGGATACGGCAGCTACCTGATCCAGGAGCTGAAGCGGGCGTGTTACGAGCAGGGACGCATCCCCGCGGCACGATGCAATGTCTCCAATGCGGCGTCCCGCGCGACGCTTCAAAAGGCGGGACTCCTGCCGTGCGCCCGGATCTTGACCAGTGTCCTGGCGGAAGTTTGAGCCCGATCGAGTCTTGTAGGGCGGGTGAAACCCGCCGGTGCGAGGCCCTCTCGGTGGGTTTCACCCACCCGACAACGGTCCGATCCGGCTTCCGGAATAGACTCTTATAGGGCGGGTGAAACCCGCCGGTGCGAGGCCCTCTCGGTGGGTTTCACCCACCCTACGACGATCCCATCTTGCCCGGGACAGACTCTGATCCCAATCGAGCGAAAGGAAGGTCCCATTGTTGACCAGAGCGATCTTCAAGGGGGTCTACCCCATCGGCGACACGGACACGAACGCCCTACCGGTAAAGGCGATCGGGCCGGCGGTCGGGTATTACACCCAGGTGCTCGGCTTCGCGCTGGTCGAGAAGGACGGGCAATCCGCCATCCTCGGTCGCGACGACGTCCGGATCGGCCTGACGATCAACGGCCGCGACCCGGAGCAGGCGAGCTGTTACTTCGACGTCAGCGGGAGCATTCCGAAAGAATCGGTGCCGTGGAGGGGGTTTCTCTTCTCCTACACCCTCGCCAATAATCGTCGTTTTCCTACACCCGTGGCAAGGGGAACGACCATGCGCAAGCGCAAACCCGGCCCAAGGCGAAAGGCCGAGAAGACTGCGGAGCAACCGCGCGATCGTCTTGCGGAGATTCGGGCCGAGATCCGGGATGTCCAGCAGCAGATCGAGACCAAACGCCGCGATGGGCGCGTGATCCGTACGGCCAAAGACTTCGAGTCCTTGGAGCGTGCGATCGCGGCACTGACCAACCAACTGGCGGCCCTCCTCGTGGCCGAGGCGACGCAAGCCGCCCTCGACGATTCGGAGAACCGCCGCCAGGCCCGCTCCTTCGCTCAAGGGGCGGGCCACACGATCAAGGATCAAGGCCGACGCGATGTCACGCTTCGGACCGCGTGCGGCCCGATCATCGTCCGGGCGCCCTACTTCAGTCGCAACTGCGAACGCGGCAAGGCCGGTAAAGGGATGTACCCGATGCTCCTGATCTGGGGCGTGCATGACCGCTGCACGGCGGCGATCTCCTCGGAGGTCAGCAAGTTGGTGGCGATGCTCGGTTCGTTGGAAGAAGTCGAGCGGGTCCTATCCGATCGCGGGCAACCGCTGGACCTCAAGACCATTCGGGCGATCGCTTATCGGTTCGCCATGCGGGCCCGTGCCGCTCAGCGCGGGGGGAACTTGAACTGGGGAGAGAGCGTCGCGGGCCGTCGCGCCGTCCTCTCCACCGACGGCGGTCGGATTCGGATTCGCACGACCAAGCGCGGTCCCAAGACGGCCAAGGGGCGCAACCGCTATCGCACCGACTGGCGCGAGCCGAAATTGCTGATCATCTACGTGGTCGATGAGAAGGGGGAGATGGACCGGGACTTCCTCGCGGTCATCGATGGGACCCTGGGCGGTCCCGACGCGATCTTCAAATTGATGGAGTTCTATCTGCGCGAATTGCAGATCACCACAGCGGACCAGGTCCTGTTCGTCGCCGATGGGGCCCGTTGGATCTGGAATCGGGTCGGGGCGCTGCTGCGGCGGTTGGGGGTCAAACCGGAACAGGTCAGCGAGTTAGTGGACTTCTATCATGCGGTGGAGCATCTGGGCAAGATCGCGGCCTTACAGCGCCGCTGGACGGCGTCGGAGCGTCAAGCGTGGATCGGTCGCCAGCGGCGAGACCTACTCAAAGGAAAGGTCGAGGAGGTGCAAGCCGCGATCGATACCGCGTGTGGTTCCCGCCCCGGCCAGGCATTGAGACGGGAGCGAGACTACTTCAAACGGAACATCGGCAAAGGTCGGATGGACTACGCGCGGGTGGCGGGGTTGAAGTTGCCGATCGGCAGTGGTGCGATCGAGAGTGCGATTCGCCGTGTGGTGAACCTGCGGTTGAAGGGGCCGAGCATCTACTGGCATAAGACGAGTGCGGAGGCCGTCCTCTTATTGCGATCGTACTACAAGGCCGGGCGATGGAACCATCTTGAGAGGCAAGCACTTACAAACGACGTGGGGATCGCCGCGTGAGCCTACAGAAATGGAACGCTCCCACGTCAGCGACGTCGAGGCACTCCGAAGCGAGCTGGATGCCAAAGGCATCGAGCCCGGCCATGTCGGCGTCCAGGAACATGAGGGTAAGGCCTTTCGCGTCTTCTTCGCGAAGGAGCCCTACGGCGTCTGCTTCTGCTTCGGCCAACCGGCGTAGAGGGTCCGGGGCTTCCCCATCGAGCCCCAAGGAGGCTTCGCATTGGGCCACAACCAGATCGAGATGAAGTTCCTGGCCACTCCCGAAAAGGGTGAGGTGTCCGCCCTGCTGGTCCGTCCCCACGACGCCAGCCACCTGCTCGTACTCGGCCACGGCGCCAGCACGGACATGCGGCATTCCACACTCCAGTCCATCGCCGATCGGATGGCCGACGCCGGGGTCGCCACCTTCCGCTACAACTTCCCCTACTCCGAATACGGCCGGGGCCGCGATGCTGATGGCGTCTGCACGGCGACGGTCCGCTCGGCGGTCGCGGCAGCCCGGGGCGCCGTCGTCGACCTCCCCCTCCTGGCCGGCGGCCATTCCTTCAGTGGGCGGATGACCTCCACCGCAGCCGCCGAAGCCCCCCTGGACGGCGTGAGCGGCCTGGTCTTCTTCGCCTTCCCGCTGCATCTGGCCGGCAAGCCCGACACCAAGCGGGCCGACCACCTCGCCGCGGTCACGGTGCCGATGCTCTTCCTCAGCGGGACACGAGATGAGCTCGCCGGGCTGGATCTGCTGCAACCCGCCTGCACCCGGCTCGGCGATCGCGCGACCCTCCACCTCCTGGACACGGCCGACCACGGTTTCCGCACGCTCAAACGATCCCGCAAGAGCGAGGAGGATGTCTTCGTCGAGATGGCCCGCGTCGTCCGGGAGTGGGCGGCCCGATTGTGACTCGCAAACTCCAGGTCGTCCGAAGCCGAGGGCATGAGGGCAGGCTCGGGTTGATCGCGAGGGATGGGGCGATTGACGGGCGGACTTCCAGACGATAACGTTCGGTATTCCATGCTATTATGCGGAATCGCTACCGCCGTGGCCGTCCGCGCACGCCGCAATCACGCCCGGCCCGAATAAGACCTGGGTGAAAAGGGTACACCAGAGGGCGAAAAGGGTAACGAATAAATTTATTCGTTATGTCCCCTTTTCCGCGTCTTTCCACGAAACCGGATCAGGCCCCTTGCGAGTTCTCCAGATGAAGATTTGCATCCTCGGCGCAGGCGCGGTGGGCACCTCCTTCGCCGTGCACTTCGCGCTCGCGGGGCACGACGTCACGCTCGTGGCTCGCCGCGCGCGCCTGGACAAGCTCACGCGCGACGGCGGCGTCATCGCCACGTCCCCGCCGACCACGCCCACCCCCGCCCGCGTCACCGTCGCGACTGCTGTCGACCCCACGTGCGCGTGGGATCTCGTGCTCGTCACCGTTCTCGCCCACCAGCTCGACGCCGCGCTCCTCGGAGTGCTCAAGTCGTGCCCGGACTCCACCACCGTCATGTTCATGTTCACCACCTTTGCACCGCTCGACGAGTACCGCAACGCCGTGGGCGCATCGCGGTGCGTATTTGGCTTCCCCATCATCGACGCGCGGTTCGTCGAGCCCGACGGCGCGCTCAAGCACGTTTTCATTTCCACGGGCTCGCGCACGCTCGTGACCGACGATAAGTGGTGCGGCGTGCTTGCCGCTGCCGGCATCCCCACCAATCTGGAGCCCGCCGACCTCATGCAGAGCTGGCAGCGCACGCACGCGGGCCTGAGCATCGGCGTGATTGGCCTGATGAGCCGCGCAGCCGCACGCAACGGCGGCGTGTCGTGGGCGGAGGCGTCGCTCGCGGCTCGCGCGGTGCACGCCGCGTTCCGCGTCGTGCGCCGCGCCGGGGACCGCATCACTCCGGCCCCGGTCGCCGCCGTCCACGCCATGCCCAACGCCGTGCTTGCCGCGCTGTTCTGGGCCCTCTCGCGGTGGTCCTCGCAGCGCGACCGTATCAAGTCGCTTGGGACGCGCGAGTACGTCGCGCTCACCGAAGCGCTGCTTCGCCTCGCGGAGGGCGTGGGCACGGCTGCTGAGGACGTGGCCGCGGTTCGTGAGCTGCGCAAGGTTGCGTTGGGGTCGTCGTCGTGAGTCTCGGCGGTGGACCGGCTCCCCTCCTCCGTCCAGTGGGACTGGGGTCTGGGACTGGGGTCTGGGACTGGGGTCGGGTCTGGGACTGGGGTCAGACGGGACTGGGGTCCGGGACTGGGGTCATGGGGTCCGGGACTGCGGGACTGTGCGGGACTGGTGTGCGGGACTGGTGCGGGACTGGTGCGGGACTGGGGTCGGTGCGGGACTGGTGCGGGACTGGGGTCATGCGGGACTGGTGCGGGACTGGGGTCAGACGGGACTGAAGACGGGACTGGGAGACGGGACTGGGGTCAGACGTATAACAATAAATCCCCTATTCTTTGCAAATTACCCATTTCGCCCTTCGGGTGGTCTCGCAGATCAGATGTAGGACTAACTCGACCAAGATAGAAGATGGGAAGCCTCGGTTAACCTGGCGATTTATATTTATACGTCTGACCCCGTCCTTTTTCCATAAATCCCCTATTCTTTGCAAATTACCCATTTCGCCCTTCGGGTGGTCTCGCAGATCAGATGTAGGACTAACTCGACCAAGATAGAAGATGGGAAGCCTCGGTTAACCTGGCGATTTATATTTATACGTCCGACCCCGTCCTCGACCCCGTCCTCGTCGTATGAAGGAAAACTTTCATGTACAGTTCTTAGGGGAGGGGGTGGCGGCAACGCCACCTCCTTACCCGACCCCTGTCCCTTATGACCCTGTCCCTTATGTACAGTTCTTAGGGGAGGGGGTGGCGGCGACGCCACCTCCTTACCCGACCCCTGTCCCTTCTGTCCCTTTCTCGTTTCTGTCCCCCCCGTCCCCGTTTCTGTCCCCCCGATTCTAGCTCGTCCCCGTTTCTGTCCCGGATTTCCACCCGTTTCCGTCCCTACCGTAAGAAGCCGGCGGCGAGGGACAGAAACGGGGACGCAGCTAGAATTCGGGACAGAAACGGGGACGCAGCTAGAATTCGCGGGACAGAAACGGGGACGCAGCTAGAATTCGATTTCCGTCCCCGCTGGTCCTGCTCGCGATTCGGCTCAGACAGAAACGGGGACGCAGCTAGGACAGAAACGGGGACGCAGCTAGAATTCGATTTCCGTCCCCGCTGGTCCTGCTCCGCGATTCGGCTCAGGAGCGAGTCGAAGACGGCCATGAGGGCCGCCTGCGCATCGGGGGGCACGGTATTCCAGAGGGCTTCAGGGATCGGAGGCGTTTGGTTCATACACAGTTACCACGTCCTTGCTGTACAAAAAGTTCGGGTGTGAGCGCCTACGACTTAACGAATAAATCAGGTTCAGCGAATGGTGGCCAGTCCTTATGTCCCCTTTCCCGATCCCTATTCGTTATGTCCCCTTTCCCGATCCTATGTCCCCTTTCCCGATCCCCCCTGTCCCCTTTCCCGATCACCCCATCCCCTGGCTCGGTCACCGAGCGATCGAATACACCTACCATTGACTATGACAATCGTCCGAAGATTGATTGTTTTTCCGGCCGTGGAAATCGGCGACAAACGATCCCGCAAGAGCGAGGAGGATGTCTTCGACGAGATGGCCCGCGTCGTCCGGGAGTGGGCGGCCCGATTGTGACTCGCAAACTCCAGGTCGTCCGGAGTCGAGGGCATGCTCGGGTCGAACAAAGTCCGGTCCGAAACGTGACTGCGTTGCGAAATCTTTAGGATTTTCGATCCACTTATCTGCTTTCTTCGTCGAGAGTTCGGGAGGAAATCGGCCCAAGTCCGAGCGGGTAGCGTTAATGAAATTGAAAAGGCGCGGCATTCTAATAGTATGGCCACATTTCCGATCGATTCCCACGGGATCAACAGACGATGACAGGTGATTTGTCGAAAGACCGATCGGCCCGGTCAGATCATCTCCGGCCCCGTGCCGCGACGGCAAGGGCCCTGCTCCTCGCGGCATGCCCCGTCCGAGGACGTATCGCTAACTCATTTCCCTCAATGGTGATCGGCGATGACGTCCCGTCGAGATGGCCTATGGGCGTGCAAACGAGCGCAAGGAGTTCGAGGCGGCGATCCATTCTTGCCTGGCCTTCGGTCGATCGGCGGAGGTGCATTGCGTTTCCAGCTTGCGTGCGAATGATCAAGGAGACGGTCCGATTCTTCCCGCCGCACGGCACCCAACGCCCCCTAATCGGGGGTGTCCGTGTCGAGCCGGGAATTCGGGAGCTTCTCGCGAGGAATGGGGCGCTTGACGGGCGGACTTCGAGACGATAACGTTCGGTATTCCATGCTATTATGCGGAATCTCTACCGCCGTGGGCGTCCGCGCACGCCGCAATCGCGCCCGGCCCGAATAATACCACGTGGACTTGGCACCCACCGAACCTGGAGCGACACACGACGATGGCCAGCACACAGAAATACGTTTACTCTTTCGGCGGCGGTTCGGCCGAGGGTCGTGCCGAGATGAAGGAACTTCTCGGCGGCAAGGGGGCGAACCTCGCCGAGATGAGCGTGATCGGCATCCCGGTCCCGCCGGGCTTCACCATCACGACCGAGGTCTGCGCGGTCTATTACGACCGCGGCCGGCAGCTCCCTGAGGAGGTCAAGCCCCAGGTCGAGGCCGCCCTGGCGCGGATGGAGGAGTCCGTGGGCAAGAAGTTCGGCGACCCCGCCGACCCGCTCCTGGTCAGCGTCCGCTCGGGCGCCGCGCTCTCCATGCCCGGCATGATGAACACGATCCTCAACCTCGGCCTGACCGACGCCTCGGTCGAGGGGCTGGTCAAGAAGACGAACAACCCCCGCTTCGCCTACGACGGCTATCGCCGTCTCATCGACATGTTCGGCTCGACCGCCATGGGCGTCGACCACGAGCACTTCGAGCACGAGCTCCATTCGCTCAAGAACGAGCGCGGGGTCAACCTCGACACCGACCTGAGCGCCGATGACCTCAAGGAGCTGGTCCGTCGGTACAAGGCGGTCTATCAGAAGCACGTCGGCGAGTCCTTCCCGCAGAACCCCAAGGACCAGCTCTGGAAGGCCATCACGGCCGTCTTCAATAGCTGGATGGGCAACAAGGCCATCGAGTATCGTCGGATCGAGCGGATCAGCGGCTTGAAGGGGACCGCGGTCAACGTCCAGGCGATGGTCTTCGGCAACACCGGGAGCAACTCGGGCACCGGCGTCGCGTTCACCCGCGATCCGAACAACGGCGCGAACGAGTTCTTCGGCGACTACCTCGTCAACGCCCAGGGCGAGGACGTGGTCGCGGGGATCCGCACCCCGGAACCGATCACCCGCCTCGACGTCGACATGCCGAAGGTCTACAAGCAACTCCTCGAGATCCGCCAGAAGCTCGAGAAGCATTACAAGGAGATGCAGGACATCGAGTTCACGGTCGAGGACGGCACGCTCTACATGCTCCAGACGCGGAGCGGCAAGCGGACCGGGACCTCCGCCGTCCGGATCGCCGTCGAGATGGCTCGCGACGGCCTGATCGACGAGACCACCGCCATCAAACGGGTCAGCCCCGAAAGCCTCAACCATCTGCTCATGCCCCAGATCGACCCCAAGCAGCGGCAGACGGTCAAGCCGGTGGCTCAGGGGATCTCCGCCAGCCCGGGCGCCGCCGTCGGCAAGGTCGTGCTCTCGGCCGAGGAGGCGATCAAGGAGAACGTCAAGGATCCCAAGGCCCGCCTCATGCTCGTCCGCAAGGAGACCAGCCCGGAAGACGTCGCCGGCATGCACCTGGCGCAGGGCATCCTCACCTCGACCGGCGGCAAGGCCAGCCATGCGGCGGTCGTCGCCCGAGGCTGGGGCAAGCCGTGCGTCGTCGGCTGCGAGGCCATCAAGATCGACGAGGCCGCCGGGACGATCACCGTCAAGGGCCAGACGATCAAGTCGGGCGACTACATGACCATCGACGGGGCCACCGGCGAGGTCTGGGCCGCCGAGATGCCCACCGTCGCCCCCATCATCCCCGACGAATACTTCACCCTGATGGAGTGGGCCGACAAGGTCCGCACCCTCAAGGTCCGCACCAACGCCGACACGCCCAAGGACTCCGCCAAGGCCCGCGAGTTCGGCGCCGAGGGGATCGGCCTGTGCCGGACCGAGCACATGTTCTTCGATGATCCACAACGGCCGGAGGAACACCGGATCATCGCCATGCGCAAGATGATCCTGGCCGACGATGTGGAGGGCCGCAAGACGGCCCTCGCGGACCTCGAGCCATTCCAGCGCAAAGACTTCATCGGGATCTTCGAGGCGATGGACGGCCTTCCGGTAACGATCCGGCTGCTCGATCCTCCCCTCCACGAATTCTTGCCGCACGATGAGAAAGAACAGGCCGAGCTCGCCAAGCAACTCGGTATCGGCCTCGACCAGGTCCGCGACCGCGTCGAGCAACTGCACGAGTTCAACCCGATGCTCGGCTTCCGCGGCTGCCGACTGCCGATCGTCTATCCCGAGATCGGCGACATGCAGGTCCGCGCGATCATCCAGGCGGCCATCGAGGTCCAGAATCGCGGCAAGAGCGTCATCCCCGAGATCATGATCCCGCTCGTCGGCACCATCGAGGAGCTCGTCTTCCTCAAGAAGCGGGCGATCGCGCTCATCGAGGACGAATTGAAGAAGGCCGGCGTGAAGGTCGAATACCTGATCGGCACGATGATCGAAGTCCCCCTGCGCCGCGCTGACGGCCGACCAGATCGCCGAGGAGGCCGAGTTCTTCTCCTTCGGCACCAACGACCTGACCCAGATGACCTTCGGCTTCAGCCGCGACGACATCAAGGGTTTCATGCCCACCTATCTGAAAGAGAAGATCCTGCCGATCGACCCGTTCCAGAGCCTGGACATCAAGGGCGTCGGCCAGCTCATCGAGATCGGCGTGACCAAGGGCCGCAAGGCGCGCCAGGAGAAGCACAACGAGCACCTGAAGGTCGGGATCTGCGGCGAGCACGGCGGCGACCCCGACAGCGTGGCGTTCTGCCACAAGGTGGGGATGGACTACGTCTCCTGCTCGCCGTTCCGCGTGCCGATCGCTCGCCTGGCCGCCGCCCAGGCCGCCCTCGCCAGCGGCGGGACGATCAGCCGAGACAAGTGACATGACTGGATTTGGTATTCTCAGTGAATATCTTGAGCATGCCCTCGATGGGGCCGACTTCGAGAAGCTTGAAGACGGCTCCTACGGGGGATGCATCCCCATCTGCCCGGGCGTGATCGCTTTCGCGAGCTCCCTCAGGGAATGCGAGCGAGAGCTGCGATCGGTCCTCGAGGATTGGCTGCTGCTCGGGCTCAAATTGGGACATCGCCTGCCGGTCATAGGAGGTATCGATCTCAATAAGGATGTGACGCATGCCGAAGTGGAGTCCGTGTAAACGCTCGGATTTCATTCGAGGGTTGCGTCAGCTCGGGTTCGAGGGGGTGTTCTCAGGAGCCAAGCATCAGTTCATGGTGTTTGGCGAGCATCGACTGACACTTCCCTCGAATTCGGAATACTCCGTCCCGCAACTCAGACTGATGCTCCGCGAAGCCGAGGCGATGATTGGGCGCGAAATCAATCTGGAGGAGTGGGCTCGCCTGGTCTGAGACTCGCAGCGGCTTCCCGCGATCGATCAGCCAATCCATTTACGCTCGACGGCGACGCGGACGCAGTCGTGGGGATCGAGGAATCATGGCCTTTCGCGACTTCACCTTCCCCAGGGTGGAGCAGGACCTCGGGCTGCACCTCCGCGACGCGGACCTTTTTGCGTCCGCGTCGGAGTGCCCGGTCCGGGAATCGATCGCCGAGATCGTCCGCGAGGGCGTCCAGTTGGCCCTGGCCAACAGCACGGAGAAAGCCAAGTCCGAGTTCATCATCGCCCCGGTCTTGCTCGAGCTACGACGATTGGCGGGGGGCAAGATCGCCCTGTTTTCCGGCGTCGAGTGGGATATGGAGCCATCGCGAGGACTGAACGGCTACTGCGATTTCATCCTCACCAGGGGCGGCAGCGAGCATATCTTGCGCGCCCCTTTCGTCGCGGTCGTCGAGGCCAAGAACGACCTGATCCGCACGGGACTCGGCCAGTGCATCGCGGCCACCTACGCGGCCCGGCTCAGCAACGAGCGTACCCACGAACGATCGGGGCCGGTGTTCGGCGTCGTCAGCACGGGCGCCGCATGGAAGTTCTTGCGTATGGATGGCGACGAGGTCTTGCTCGATCGGGACGAGCACTTCATCGACAACCTGCCGAAGCTCATGGGCATCCTGAAGACCATCGTCGACAATGCTTGAGTACGATCCTTCCGATCAGGAGTAATGCTTGATCACAGTCTCGACCGCACGCCGCCATCGGTCGTGGACCTGCTTCCTCCAATCGTCGTCTCGGCCTGGTGAGAATGTACGACCTCCGGACGTGATCAGCTCGATGGCCGACGCGGTGTCCGGCCAGAGCCCGGCGCCCAGGCCGGCCAGGAGTGCGGCGCCCATCGCCGTCGATTCGGTATGCGGGCTGCGGTTGATCGGCAGTCCCAGGAGGTCCGCCTGGAACTGGAGGAACGGGTCGGATTTCGCCATCCCGCCGTCGGCACGGACGTCCGCCAGTCGGTAGCCGAGGTCGTCATTCATCGCCTGGATCAGGTCGGCGACCTGGAAGGCGACCCCTTCGAGCGTGGCCCGCGCGAGGTCGGCGATCGTGGTGGCGCGCGTCAGGTTGAACATGGTCCCTCGGGCCGAGGGTTGCCAGTAGGGGGCACCCATCCCCGTCAAGGCCGGCACGAAGATGACGTCCATGGTCGGGTCGGATTCGAGCGACAGGGGGTTGATTTCGTACGAGGCGCCGATCGCCTTGAGGCCGTCGCGGAACCACTGCACCGCCGCCCCGGCGACGAACACGCTCCCTTCCAGGGCATACTGCGGGGGCTGATCGCCGATCGTGGCTGCCAGCGTGGTGATCAGGCCGTTGCGCGACGGCACGATCCGACCGCCGGTATGGGCGAGGAGGAAGGCCCCCGTGCCGTAGGTACACTTCGCCTGGCCGGCATCCACGCAGCCCTGACCGATGAGCGACGCCTGCTGATCGCCGGCGATCCCCATGATCGGCAGGCCGTCGGGGAGGAAGCCCAGTCCCTCCGTCCTACCGAACTCCCCGGAGCTCGGCCGGATTTCGGCCAATATTCCGCGCGGGACTCCGAAGAATTGACAGAGGTCCTCGGCCCATTCGAGAGTTCTCAGATCCATGAGCAAGGTACGGGATGCATTGGTGCCGTCGGTGACGAACCGCCGGCCGCCGGTCAGGTGCCAGACGAGGAAGCTGTCGACGGTCCCCGCGACCAGCTCTCCGGCCTCGGCGCGTCGGCGGGCGTCCGGGACATTGTCGAGGATCCAGGCGATCTTGGTGGCGGAGAAATACGGGTCGATGACCAGTCCGGTCCGATCGGCGACCCAATCCTGCTTGTGCTTGAGCCGGTCGCAAACCGACGCCGTCCGACGATCCTGCCAGACCAGCGCCGGCGCGATTGCCCGACCGGTCTCTCGCTCCCAGACGATCGTCGTTTCGCGTTGGTTGGTCAGGCCGATGGCCGCGATCCGATCCGACTTCACGCCCGACTCGTCGAACGCCCGGGTCACTTGCGGTCCGACCGATCGGACCAGGGCATCCGGGTCGTGCTCGACCCAGCCCGATTGCGGGTAAGTCGGAAGGACCTCCGCCTGACCCTGCCCGACCACCTGAAGTTGGGCATTATAGACGACGGCCCGCGTGCTGGTGGTCCCCTGGTCGATCACCAGGAGATGGTCGCGAGTCATTGGGCAGTCCTCGCCTCTAGGTTGATGATCGTTCTCCTTGCCTCGTACTCGAATCTTCCTCGAAGACCCGTCAAGAAAGAAGGGGTTACTCGCGATGGACTCCGATTCTTTCCTGGTCTTGAGTTAGAGTCTGTCTGAGAAGCTGCGGTGGCGGTCTTGTAGGGTGCTCTGTGAGCACCGGAATTCGGCGGACCACCCCGGATCGGTGCTCACAGAGCACCCCACAAAGGCCTCGCGAGACAGACTTTTCGTCGTCGCACGAGGTTGAAGCCGGCGACCCGTCCGTACGCTCATAGGAAATAGTCCCGTCAAATCCCTTTGAGGAACGACTGCGATGGATCCCTTGATCATCCCGATTGTAGCCATCCTGATGCCGCTGGCACTGGTCCCGACCATCCTCGTGATGAAGCATCGGCACAAGAGGCGCGAATGGGAGCATCGCGAGCGGATCAAGTCCATGGACTTGCAGATGCCAGTCCCCCGGGGACTCGGCGGCGGTAGCTCGAGGGGTGTCGCGGCGATCGGTTCGGGCGTGCCGATCGCGTCCGTGATCGCGGCATTCTTGACGAGCGTCGTTGCGGAACCGAATCCGACGGAAGACGTCCCGATCTTGCCGGTCGTAGCCTGGGGATGTGCCGCACTGATCTCCGTCGGAGCAATGGCCACGAGCCTGATCCTGGCGTTCATGCACGCCCGGGCGGCGGAGAAGGCCGAGTCATTTGTCCAGGCGGACTACGGCAAGCCGGTCTTCGACCCCGACGCGCTCGACGTGGTGGGGAGTCGGGCGTGAGCCCACGGCCGGAGCGGCGGTCCATCGCGTCAACCCCGCCGCGCCCCAGATCGCCATCAGGGGTTCGAGCGGGATGTGGAATCGTGCCGACACGATCGTCAAGGAGTGAAAGACGGCGATGGCGGCGGCCGTGGCGATCGTCGGCCACAGCCGCCTTCGCGACACGGGGCTGGCCAGCCAGAGCCCCGCGAAGGCGAAGATCGTCAGGCCGACGTGCGGCAGGCGATAGGCCCAGACCCGGGACTTGGGATTGGTCTCATCGAAGAGGATGAAGTAACGGAATCGACGCAGGCTCAAATCGAGATACCGCATCGGATCGGCGCGAAGATCGGCCAGAGCGCGACGGAACAGAATTCGTGACCGCTCCGGTTCCGACACCGAGCCGAGCAAGCGGTAGTCGGCCTTGCTCAAGGCGATATCGTCCAGATATCCAGCTTCGTGCCGGGCGTCCCAGAGCGACTGATTGAGGCCGCTCAGGCTCGTGGCCCCGCGGCTCCGTTCAAGGACACGCTCCACCGAAGGCCGGCGGACTTTGTCCGTACCCTCGCTCAGCGAGCAGTTACCCTGCCAGAAGGCATAGCCGAAGGTGCTCTTGATCGCCACGAACTCGCCGTGGACCCGGAGATTCCGCACCAACCACGGGGAGATCCCCGCCAGGGCGGTCATCGACGTCACCACGACGAGGCGAAACCACCCCCCCTGGCCCCCCCTTCGTAAGGGGGGGAAAAGAAAAGCACCAATTCCCCCCCTTACGAAGGGGTGGTTAGGGGGGGATCCCCGCGCGGGCCTGGTCCTAGCGTAAAGCGCTCCAACCCAACCGGATTCACCGACTCGTCCCATCCCGATGGCCCCCGCGATGCCGATGCTTGCCAGGGAGAGGATCGGATCAGTGAGGGCCAGCAAGGCGAGCCAGACACCCGCGAGGATGGCATCCTTGACCCTTCCAGACGCTCCCGCCCGGTAAGCGCGCGCGAGCGTCCCGATGAGCAGGACCGCCCCTAACGAGGCGACCTGGACGTGGGTCGCCGCATAGACCAGCGTCGGATGAATCGCGACCACCAGAGCGGCCGTCCTGGCAATCCAGGGACGCCCCGGGATGACAAGCCCGGCCAGACGCAAGACCTCCCACACGAGGAGACCGCCCAGGATCGACTGACCTGTCTCCAGGATCAGCAAGGCCCTCGGCGTGCCCACGCCGCCGATCGCGTAGCAAATCGCCACGAGATACGGATAGACGGGAGCCTGTTGCGAGGTCGGCCCTTCCGCCCCCAGGAACCGGGTCGTGAAGCCGCGGCCGGCCAGCAGGTTCGCCGCGATCTCGCCGTGTTCGTAGGTGCTACGCGGGACCGCGTAACTCCGGAGGACCAGCACCGCGGCGATCCGGATCGCGATCGCCAGGATGATGAGCGAAGCGTCGATCCGTCGATTCGCCCTGACCATCGCGGCGGTCTCCGATATCCTGATTATCCTCTTGCCGGTACCGGGGACGGATTCTGATCGGGCGAGTGATTTGCGTCAATGCGAGTGGCCGACGGACGCGATTCCGAGAAATCCGCGGGGAATCTGGAAGATGAAGCGACTGGCCGATGATCTGTACATCCTGGAAGGATTCCCGCCCTATGCGATCAATGTCTATTTGCTGGGCGAAGTCCTGGTGGACTCGTCCACGCGATTCGCGGCGAAGCGGATCCTCCGCCGGCTCCGCGGCCGATCGGTGACGTTGCACGCGCTGACGCACGCGCATCCCGATCATCAGGGGTCGAGCCATGCCATCTGCGAGGCCCTGGGAATCCCGCTCTGGTGCAGCGAGGGGGATGCCGACGCGATGGAGACGCCGGGAGAGATCATGAGGCGGATGCCCAGGAACTGGCTGTCCGGCACGGTCGGGCCGATCTGGACCGGCCCGCCTCATCCGGTCGCCCGACGACTCCGCGAGGGCGATCAGGTCGGCACCTTCACGGTCATCGAGTCACCCGGGCATACTGCGGGGCACATCTGCTTCTGGCGAGAGTCCGATCGGATCCTCGTCCTGGGTGACGTCCTCGCTAACCTCAATATTTGGAACGGCCGGACCATGCTCTGCGAGCCCCAGCAGGTCTTCTCCATCGACCCGGCCCGCAATCGACGATCGGCCCTCCGGCTGATCGACCTCGAGCCGAGGTTGATCTGCTTCGGACACGGGCCGCCATTGCGGGATACGCGCCAGTTCATCGATTATGTCAAGGCACTGAAGCAGGATGCGTGAGCGTCCCCTCCAGATCGGTTCGTGAAAAACGAAGATGCCCGATTCCCCCGTGAATGGAGAGATCGGGCATCCTTTGATTCCGAGCATGGTATCCGGGCAGGCCCTTACTTGGCGCCGACCTTGGCCAGGGTCGCCTTCTTGACGATCTCTTCCTGGAATCGCGAAGGCAGTTTCTGGTACTTGAGGAACTCCATGCTGAAGCTCCCCTTGCCCTGGGTCGAGCTCCGCAGATCGTTCGAGTAGCCGAACATCTCGGCGAGGGGCACTTCGGCGCTGATGACCGAGTAGCCCGATCGGGATTCGGTGCCCAGGATGACGCCCCGCTTCGAGGAGATCGCGCCGGTCACCGGCCCCTGGAACTCGGTCGGGATCTCGACCTCGACCTTCATGATCGGCTCCAGGAGGACCGGCTCGGCCCTCTTGAAGGTCTCGCGGAAACAGTCGCGGGCACAGATCTCGAACGCCATGGTCGAGGAGTCCACGTCGTGATACGACCCGTCCTCCAAGATCATGTGTACGCCCATGACCTCATAACCCGCGACGGGCCCTTTGTGCATCGATTCGCGGAACCCCTTCTCGACCGAGGGGATATACTCGGTAGGGATCCGGCCGCCGCTGACCTTGTTCTCGAAGACGAAGGTCTCGGGCGACTGGGGATCCATCGGGACCAGCTTGCCGACGACGTGGGCGTACTGACCGGAGCCGCCGGTCTGCTTCCTGTGCTTGTAGTTGAACGGCGTCTCGACGGTCGGCGCCTCGCGGTAGCTGACCTTCGGGGCCCCGACGGTGCATTCGACCTTGTACTCGCGACGGATCCGCTCGACGTAGATCTCCAGGTGCAGCTCGCCCATCCCGGAGATGATCGTCTCGCTCGTCTCCTTGTCGACATGCACTCGGAAGGTCGGATCCTCCCGCATGAAGCGGTTCAGGGCCTTCGAGAGCTTGTCGTAATCGGCCCGCTTGGCGGGCTGGATCGACAGGTCGATCACGGGCTCGGCGGCATAGATGCTCTCCAGCGCCATCTCGCTCCCCTCGGAGCAATACGTGTCGCCGGTCGCGCACTCGATGCCCATGACGGCCACGATGTCGCCCGCGGAGGCCGAGTCGATGTCTTCCTTCTGATCGGCGTGGACGCGGAGGATCCGGCTGATCCGGGCCCGCTTCTTCTGCCGGGTGTTGTAGTAGAAGGTGCCCTTTTGGAGGGTGCCCTGGTAGATCCGGACGAACGTGACCTGCCCGAACGGCTCCTCGACCAGTTTGAACGCCATGGCCACCAGGGGCGCATCCGGGTCGGGGGCCAGTGGCACCTCGGCCCCGCCGTTGTTGAGGTCCTTGGCGAAGATCGCGCGATCGAGCGGGCTGGGGAGATACCGGTTCACCGCGTCGAGCAGCGACTGGATGCCCTTGTTCCGATAGGCCGTGCCGATCATCACCGGGCAGATCTGCTGGGCGATCGTCCCCTCCCGGATCGTCTTGTGGATCAGGTCGATCGGCACTTCCTGCTCTTCCAGCAGCAGCGACATGAGCTCGTCGGAGAGCATCGACAAGGATTCGAGCATCTTCTGCCGTCCCCGTTGGGCGGCCTCGACCAGGTCGGCCGGGATCGGCTCGCAACGGACCGTCTCGCCCTTCTCGCCATCGAAGTAGACGGCGACCTGATCGATCAGGTCGATCACGCCCGCGAAGTTCGATTCCAGGCCGATCGGGATTTGCAACGGGATGGCCGTCAGGCCGAGCTTGCTCTCGAGCTGCTCGATCACATTGACCGGGTTGGCGCCGGTGCGGTCCATCTTGTTGATGAAAGCGATCCGAGGGACCGCGTATCGCTTCATCTGGCGATCGACGGTGATCGACTGCGACTGCACACCGGCCACGGCGCAGAGGACGAGCACGGCGCCGTCGAGGACGCGGAGCGATCGCTCGACCTCCACGGTGAAATCGACGTGCCCCGGGGTGTCGATGATGTTGATCTTCGTGTCATTCCACTGGACGGTGGTGGCGGCCGAGGTGATCGTGATCCCTCGTTCCTTCTCCAACTCCATGTGGTCCATCACCGCGCCTTCACCCTTGACTTCCTTGATCACGTGGGTGCGGCCGGCGTAGAACAGGACCCGCTCGGTGAGCGTGGTCTTGCCCGAGTCGATGTGGGCCGAGATGCCGATATTGCGGACGTTGCGGAGATTTTCCATGGTCAAGATAAACTCAGCCGTCGTGCAAAGGGTGGAACGCCCTTTGACCGGGCTACGAACCCACGTCATTGATGAGCCGGGTTCAGCTCAGCCCGCCGTTCCAACGCGGGCTGAAGGGCATGCCGGGGGAGTGCATCGGGGGCACACCAAAACCGATTTCATTCACGCTAATCAATTTTGGTGTGAGGCATTGGAAGAGTCCGAGTAGACCTTGTGAATGCGAGCAGGATATTCTATCAGGGCCATCCAGCCGGTCAAGTCCGAATGACATCCATACCGGGATTATACGCATCGCGAGGGGCGTTGGGTCGCGAATTCCTCGAAACTTTGGCGGGATTTCACGATCCGACCGTCTTACCTTTTGGAAGCCGTCCGCCGCGTCCCGATCGGCGATGGTCTCGAGGCGACCCGCGTCTTCTCGCGACCCGAGGTGGTGCCCCCTTGCAGGTCAAGGATTATTGTCGAGTATGATGGATGCATCCGCATGGGTGGACCGATGATCCGTCCGGGCCGTCTCGAATTCCATCGATCGGCTCGATCGGCCCTTCCATCCCGGCATGGTTTCGAATTCGATCCGGACAGCAGGAGCGACATAGGTTTCTTCATCGCCGGAGTAATCGGAGTCAATCGGGATGGTGCGGGCGTCCGCGGGAGGCGGATGGCCCGTCGAGGCGCGGATTCCGGCGGGATGTCTTCGAAATGTTTTCTCCGATGGCACGAAAGAGATTTGGGGGCACGAAGTCGTCGCGACTGACGCCGATTTGAAGATATTGGGAAAGCGACCCCTGTATCCTATAGTGGTAATGAGACCCGGGATGATCGCGGCCCCCCCTCGAACTGTTGGCGGTTGAGTATCCGGCCTCCTCTTCCGACCGATCCGTCCCCGGATCGGTCGTCAACCTGGCACGAGGAAACCACGAATGAGCGGAGCTCCGAGGCGTGATCCGTCCGGCCAACGAGCCGGGCCGGTCGGTCGTCTTCCGTTCGACTCACCGGCCGGTGTTCGCGTGCTGTTCCCGGGCTGGCCCCAGTTCTACTGGGGCCAGCGGGAACGGGGATGGGTGTTGCTGGGCTCGTTCGTCGTCGCGATGGGCGCCGGGCTCCTGACCTGGGGCACCTGGGAAGGCTGGAGTTTCTTTGCGTTCGCATTCCTCACCCATGTCACATCGCTGACCGACGCGATCCGTCAAGGCTCGTTCCCCATCTATCCGCGACGGACGGCCTTGCTGATGATCTCGGGCGCGCTCGGGGTCCTGCTCTACGCGCCGGCCCTCTGTGCCCTGTTCTTCACGGCGAGCCCCGGCTTCTCCCCGGACCGGATCGGCAGCGGCTACCTGGTGAATTACTGGGCCTACCAGGCGGCCCAACCGCGCCGCGGCCACTGGGTCTGGCTGCGGAGGCCGGCCCTCGGGCAGGCCCATCCGGCCCGGGTCGTGGCGGTGGAGGGCCAGGAGGTGGAGTGGACCGGGCACGAGTGGCGGGTCGACGGCCAGATCCCCCAACTGGACTCGCCCCACCGGATCTCCGCCTGGCCGCTGACCTGTCACTTCAAGGTCCCCGAACACCAGTTCCTCGTCGAGCCGGAGGAGGACGTCGCCTCCTCCCTCGCGACCGGCCCACTCTTCCTGATCGCCCAGGATCAGATCATGGGTCGTGCCTGGGCGCGCTATTACCCCGTCTGGGATCGCCGGTTGTTGTGAGAGGCCGCGAAGTGATCGATTCCGGATGACGAATCGCCGATTCCGGATGGGTATCGAGTCTTTCTCCGGGAACGCTCACGGATCCACCATTCGGAATCTTCGATCCGATCCTTTCGCGCCCCCCATCGGACCGTCATTTGTACGCGATCGGGCCGCCCTGGTGACAGCGTGTCGGCCCCGGGCCCACGCGGTCCGGCCGCCCGATCCCGCCCTCCCGCGTCGCGTCGCTCCCCATCGCGACGCGACGCAAGCGGGCCGGGGTGACGGACAGGCCATTGCGGAAAGGCGGCTCCTTCCGCGACAATGGGATGGGGTAGAGAGAAGTAAGGCCAGCCTGCGCAATCCCGAGGCGGCGACTCGATCACGGGATTCCCTGCTCCCGGTGAGACGGCAGACCGACGGATTTCGCGGCGTGTCCTCCGGCAGGAGCGAGGCAGCGTTGTTGAGTCGTATCTGGGCCCCCTGGCGGGCCCAATATATCCACGAGGCTTCCGCCTCGACGGGGACCTCATCGGAATGCTTCCTCTGCCGCGGCCTGGCCGGCGACGAGGATCGCAAGAACCTCGTCGTCCATCGTCGCGACCATTCCGTCGTTGTATTGAATCGATATCCTTATAATAATGGACACCTCCTGGTTGCACCTCGTTCGCATCGGGGGACGCTCGCAGAACTGGAAGGCCCCGAGTTGCTCGAACCGATCCAGACGCTGCGACACATGACGATGGTCCTCGATCGGATGCTCCGGCCCCAGGGTTACAACATCGGTCTGAACCAGGGGAAGGCCGCCGGCGCCGGGCTCCCTGGACACCTCCACTGGCATATCGTGCCGCGATGGGATGGGGATACGAATTTCATGCCCGTTCTGGGTCAGGCCAAGGTCATTGTGGAAAGCCTGAACGAGTTCTACGACCGATTTCTGGAGGAACTTGCGAACGAGCCGGGATTGGCGGATTGATCTCGAATTCGGTCGGAGCCGGTCGCTCTCCATCATCCGATCCGCATCCCATCCCGATACCCGCTCGCGATGCTCACCCGTTCGGAAGAGGTTCCCTATCATGCTCCTGATTGTAATCCGTGCGCTATTCATCTTCGTGATCGCCGCGCTCGGTGCCAAGTATTCCAAGGTCGTCGGCGAGAACCAGCTCGCCAGCCCCGCCTTGCTCTTCATCGGGGTCATGCTCCTGGCGCTGGTGGTGGTCCTGGTCGACTGGCTGACCCCCCGCAAGCGGATCCAGACCATCTCGGCCGTCTATTTCGGGGTCATCGTCGGCATCTTCCTGTCGAACCTCGTGACCGAGGCACTCCAGCCGACGATGGAGCTCTATCTCGATAAGAATGTTCACAGGCTGATCTCGAGCCTGATCACGATCTTCATCTGCTACGTCTGCGTCGCGACGCTCCTCCAGACGAAGGACGATTTCCGGTTCATCATCCCGTACATGGAATTCTCGAAGGAGATCAAGGGTGCGCGGCCTCTGGTGCTGGACACCTCGGTCGTGATCGACGGGCGGATCGCCGACGTGGCCGAGACCCGGGTCATCGACCAGCCGATGGTGGTCCCCCGCTTCGTCCTCCAGGAGCTCCAGAGCATCGCCGACAGCTCGGACAAGCTCCGTCGCAACCGAGGGCGTCGCGGCCTGGACATCCTCAACCGACTCCAGAAGTCGCCCGGGATCGAGGTCCGGATCCACGACGCGGAGATCCCCGAGCTGGCGGGCATCCGCGAGGTCGACCAGCGGCTGGTCGTGCTCGCGAAGCACCTCGGCGGCAAGGTCGTGACCAACGATTACAACCTCAACAAGATCGCGCGTCTCCAGGGGGTCGAGGTCATCAACCTCAACGACCTGGCCAACGCCATGAAGCCGATCGTCCTGCCGGGCGAGAACCTCACGATCAAGATCCTCAAGCGGGGCGAAGAGCAGGGCCAAGGCGTCGGCTACCTCGACGACGGCACGATGGTGGTCGCCGAGCAAGGCGCCTACCACCTCGGCGAGGTCGTCCGATTGACCGTCACCAGCGTCCTGCAAACCAGCGCGGGCCGGATGATCTTCGGCCGCATGGAGCCGGGTCCGCCCTCGAAATCCGCCGGGCACGCCGGCGCCGCGGCGGCGTCCCATCAGGACAGCCCGGGATCCGCCCAGAACCCCAGCCGTCAGCACCACGTTTGATCGAGGGCATGTGCGATCGCCGCTCGGCCCGTCATCGATCGTCTGGCGTCGAATCCTGAGGGCGATCGCCATCGCCAAGCCCGTCATAAGGCGTCTTGCACCAGCGGCAGACCAAGCACCGCACCGCACCCGGGACAATCGAGCAAGACGTCCGGCTGGGAGAGGGCCTGGTAGTGCTCCTCGGTCGGCGGGAGGTATTCCTGCTGGCACTTGTCGCAGATCAGGGGCTTGGCACAATAGGCGCAATCAATCATGGCTGGATCACCATTGGCTATGAGCGGATCTCAGAGATTGTGAAGGATCGGATTACCGATCGTGGATTCCGGATTGCGAATCCACAATTTATTGATGCTTCCGGCTTTAAATTCACTCGCAATTCGCGATCCGTAGGATCGTGCCAAATCGCCAGCGGGCAACTTGGCACTTTACACGACAAAGCGCGAGATTTCGGCGCTGAGACCGGGAAACGGCCCGAACGGTGGCGGAGAGAGTGACGGGAGTGTCAACCTGCACCTGCCCCGAATCCTGTTGGTTTGGGACGATCCCCGAAATCACGACGGCGGCGACGATCCGCATCTCGGCCGCATTCCGCCGGGGTGGCATCAATCGGCGGCGGCGTAAGACTTCTCCTCGGTGATCCCCGACCCGAGCCGCTCGTTGATCCGCCGCCTGAGAACCGCTCGGTGATCGTTGTTCTTGTACACCGACCGCGCCAGCTCGACGAACCGCGCCCCGAAGTCGCCCGCTCGCTCGCACTCCCGCACCTCGTCCTCGATCGTCCACAACACCTCGTTGACCGAGCGCAGCTCGGCCGTCAGCACTGCCAGCGCCTCCGACGGCACGATCGTCCGATCGCGGGCGGGCCGCAGGGTCTCCAGCTCGGTCCGGACATTCCGGATCTTCTCCGGATCCGCGATCCGCTCGGCCTTGATCTCTAGGATCGTGATCTTGTCGATCAGCTCGCGGGCGCCGCCTCGATGACCACCGACCGCGTAGGCATCGTGTCCGGGACCTTCTTCAGCAGCTCGGCGGCGATTCGGTCGAAGGCCGGCGCCCAGTCCATGAACGTCTCCTGCCGGAAGATCCGCATCGTGGGATACCACGGGTTGTCCTCGCGGCCGGCCAGCCAGCGCCAGTCGGGGGTCGTCAACAGCGCCATCCAGACCGGCACCCCCAGCGCCCCGGCGAGGTGGGCCGCGGCGGTGTCGGAGGTCACGAACAGGTCCAGGCAGGTCGTCAGCGCCGCCGTGTCCCGGAACGGGCCGGTGTCCACGCCGAGCCGGCTCCCCAGCTCGGTCACCTCGATCTTGCCGGCGACCTGCGCCAGTTGCTCCACGCCGTCGTTCTTCTGCAGGCTGAACAGCCGCACGCCCGGTATCCGCGCCAGCGCCTCGAAGTACTTCAGCGGGATCGAGCGGTGGAAATCGCCCGCATACTTGCGGTTGCCCTGCCAGTTGATCCCCACCTTGAGCTCGCGATAGCCGGAGAGCTCGTCCCGCCACTTCGCCACCAGCTGGGGATCCGGGTCGATGTAGGGGACCTTGTTGGGGATCCGGCCCAGCGACGAGCCGACGAGCCCGGGCACGGTCAGCAAGGGGGCGTAGACGTCGTAGGCCGGCAGCGGCGCACCCTGTGGCAGCGGCACGTCGACGCCCGGGCAGCCTTCGATCAGCTTGATCAGCTTCTCCGGGCACTCGAAGGTCACGCGACCGCCCTGCGCCCTGAGGATCGGCGCGTAGCGGATGAACTGCCTGGCATCCCCATAAGCCCTGCTCGGTGATCAGCAGGATCGTCCGGCCCTCCAGCGGGAAGCCGTTCCACTGCGGCTGGATCATTGGTCGGTTGGTGAGCGTCCGCTTCTTCCACCGCCATTCGTATTCGGCCCAACCCTGCGCGTAGTCCCCCTTGCGCAGCCAGGTCAGCGCGCGGTTCATGAGGGCGTCGACGTGGGTCGGCCGCAGCTCGAGGCACTTGGTAAAGCTGGCCACCGCCTGGTCGAACCGCCCCATCTCCGAGAGCGCGATGCCGTAGTTGTTGTACGCGTCGGCTTACTACGGCTTCTGCTCCACCGCCTTGCGGTAGCAGTCCGTCGAACTCGTCGAACCGGCCGACGTGGCGCAGGGCGTTGCCCATGTTGTTGTAGGCCGCGGCGAAGTTCGGCCGGCACTTGATCGCCTCGCGGTACGCCTCGATCGCCTCGCGGTGCTTCGGCTGGCGAGCGAGGGTGATCCCCAGGTCGTTCCAGGCGTCGGCGAAGTCGGGGCGGATCTTGAGGTCCTGGCAGAAGATGCCGACCGCTTCGTCGAACTTCTCCTTGCGGGACAGGGTGATCGCCATGCAATTCATCGACTACGGCACCAGCGCGACGCCCTACTACATCAGCGCCTACGCCTGGGACGATTTGACGCAGGAGGACACCGGCTTCGAGCACCCTGACGACCAACGGCCACATCTACGCCACCGACATCTTCGGCTACGCCGAGGACACCGGCCAAACGGCCACCGACTCCGAATCGACCTGGTCGATGGGCAACGGCTCGATGATGGAGGGCTCGGCCTACGATTACTACATCGACACCGATAACGGCACGCAGACGATCTCCGATACCGTGACCACGTCGGTCGACGACTTCGAGCTGATCGACACCCACACGGTCTCCGGCTCGTGGTCGTACGTCAACGACACGGACGGCACGGTCGAAGCCTGGTCGGACGCCGGAGTCAACTCGGCCACGATGACCGCCGAGGGCGTCGACAGCTCGTCGGGCGACTCCTTCACCTTCGTCGACACCGAGTCGACCTTCGACGACTTCGTGGTGACCAGGTTCATCCCCGGCGAGTGGAGCGGCACGGCGGAGACGACCCAGAGCCTGACCGATACGACCGCGGGCAGCGAGTGGACGGTCGCGGGGGGCTCGGAGTCGTTCTCCTTCAACCTCTCCTCGACCACCGAGACCGATTACAGCGCCGGCGGCTACGTCACCTACTGGGTGACGCAAGCGATCGCCCCCGGCGAGACCGTGACCTACGAGACCTCGAGCGCCTACGGCGGGTCTTGCTCAGTACAGCGCGGTTGAACGACTACCTCGTGACGGGCCCGACGGCGTCAACGGCGACGTTGGAGTCGAACTGGACGACGCAGACCTCGGGGTCGATCTCCCCGGAGGCGAGCTTCCCGGAATTCGTCTACGACGGCCACGGCGACACGAAGGGCGCGGGGGTGGCGTCGCAGGTGGGCAGCTCGCCGAGCAACAGCGCCGAGCACCTGGGCACATCGCCGAATTCGCTGGTCCCGTCGGCGGGCCTGCTGGCGGCGTTGGGCGGGATGGCGGTGCATCCGCTGTCGTTCGCCGGCCCGGACGTGGCGGCGGAGGTGAGCCCCGGCGGCACGTCGCTGTGGCTGGAGGAGTCGTACCAGCCGGGCGGCTCGCACACGCAGTGGATGACGCACCCGTCGGGGATCGGCTACCGGCGGTCGTCGGCGGGGGTCGTCGGCGGCGGCCACAGCGGCGGCAGCGGCAGCGGCAGCGGTTCGAGCGGGATGGGGCCGCCGATGTCCGGCAACTCGCCGATGATGGACAGCGGGACCAGCGACGGCAGCGACGCCGATGAGCTGACTCGGCTGAACAGCTTCGACACGGGCGCCAACGAGAACGCCAACGCCACCCAGGCGGCGCCCACCTCGCGCGCCGAGAAGGTGACCAACACCACCCCGTCGGCGGCTAACGCGAATGGCGACAGCGGAGGCAATGCCAAGGCGGCCGCGGCGGGGGACGGCAAGGGCGGCGGGAGTAGGAGCACCCAGGCGGCCGCCGGTGGGAATGGCAACAGCCCGGCGGCGGGCAATTCCGGCGGCCAGGCGGCGAATCAGGCGTATGGCGGTCGGATCGTGCTGATGCCCAAGTTCAGTTCGGGACCCCTCGGATCCCTCGAACGATTCGGTGACTGGTGGGATCACGACCTCTTTGGCCTGCCTCGCCCCTCGGTGCCGGATGACCCCCTCCTGGGAACGATCGGCAGCAATGGCCCGACCGTGTACGACTCCTCGAACAATCCGGACACCGGGACCTCGGATTCGGGAGCTGGCCAGCCGGGCGCGGGCACATCCCAGCAAGCACCCATCAATGCGAATCCATCGGTCCAGTCCGGGCCGGACCTCAATCGGCTGGCCGGCTATGCGGGGACATTTGCAACTCATTTTGGCACGGCGCTGGCCACGGCTCTTGTCGCAACAGTGGTGATCGGCGGCTTCTTATTGCTAGCGGCCGCGGCCGGCCCAGTCGCCTCGGGCGTGGCCGCCACCGCCGGTGTGATCCTCTTGGTGGTCGGCTTCTACCAATTGGTGTCGCAAGGCTATCAGGTCTACAGCGGCAAAGATGAAGCTGGCGCGACCCTGTTGACCAATGACCGGGTCGCTCTGGCGGGCGACGTCTCAGGAGGACTGGTTGGCGCCCTGCTCGGCGGCAAGGTGCTGAAGGGGTTCAATGACATCATCCCGAAGAATTGGGCCGGCAAGCTCAACTCCTGGTTAAACGGCGGGCGTAACAGTGCGGCGGACTCTGCTTCAGTTACGTTGCAGAATTGCTTTCCACCGGATACGCTGGTTGGAACGGAGACCGGGCTGCGTCCAATGTCTCAAGTTGGTTCAGGGGAGCGAGTCTGGGCCTACGATTTCGAAGGGGGGATCTGGCGACTCTGCGAGGTGGAGTGCAGGCATGATGCAACCTACGACGGACCGATGGTGACAATCGGCCTCGGCTCCCTCGAAATATCTGTCACAGCCCACCACCCATTCTGGGTGGTCGAAGGTTGGGACCTCGAGAACCGCCCGAGCCCTCGGCACTTTGCTGTTAGGATACGAAATTTATTAACTGTCGCATCTGGCTTTCTTGGCACGCGATTTGGCTAGTAATCTAGGCGACCCAGGAAAGGATATACGGCTCTTGGCAGGGTTCCGCAATGATTACGAAGTATCCGCGGCCGGTGGAGGAGGCGATGCGTTATACCTTTTCCACTCTGAATGAACGCCAGCGTCGTCTGTTTGCCGCATCGGAGGCCCTCAAACTCGGACATGGCGGCATCGCTTACATCGCTCAACTCCTCGATTGTCATCGACGGACCATTGAGCGCGGACTGGATGAGTTACGTCATCCGGATTCGCTCTTGCCGCCTCATCGAGCGCAAAAAAAGGGGTGGCCGGCAAAGCTGTTTGAGGCTCTTTCCAGGGATCGACGCGGCCTTCTTGCAAATCGTCGATCCGCATACGGCCGGTGATCCTGACCAAGACGGTGTCCTTTGGACCAACCTCTCGCGCCCCAAGATCGTCGAGGAACTCCTGCGGCGCGGCTTTCGCGTGAGTGTCACCGTGGTGTCTCAGCTCTTGGATCGTCATCGCTTGGGAAGTCGCAAGGCTTGCAAGACGCTGCCCCTGGGGCGCCACGCTCATCGCGATCGGCAGTTTCAGATCATCGCCGACCACCGCGCGGCTTTCCTGCAATCCCCCGACCCGATCGTGAGCATGGATACCAAACACAAGGAATTCCTGGGGCTCTTGTTCCGCCAGGGCCGGCTCTACACGCAACAGGCCAAGAAGGCTCTGGACCACGATTTCCCCAGCGCCGCATTCGGCGTGATCTATCCGCACGGCTTCTACGACATCAAGCGCAATCGGGGCCACCTGAATCTGGGACTCAGCCACGACACCAGTCGATTCGCCTGCGACAGCCTCGGCGTCTGGTGGGAAAGGCATGGCCGGCCCGCTTATCCGCGGGCGCGCCGCGTGCTCTTGCTGTGCGACGGCGGCGGCAGCAACGCTTCCAATCGTTACGTGTTCAAGTATCATTTGGAAAGCCTTGCCAGCCACATCGGCCTGGAGATCCGTGTGGCTCACTATCCGCCGTATTGCTCCAAGTTCAATCCGATCGAACACCGCTTCTTCCCGCATGTGACGCGTGCGTGCCAAGGTCTGCTGCTGACCTCAACGGAGGTGACCAGCCAGGCGATGGCCCGGGCGAGCACAAAACAGGGCCTGAAAACGACCGTCCATGTCCTCGCCGGTGACTATCCGCTGAAGGAGGGCTACCCCGATGAATACCCCAAGACGATGAGAATCCGGTTCGACGAGGAACTCCCCGTATGGAATTACCGTGCCATTCCGGGCAAATGCGACAATTAATAAATTTCGTATCCTTAGCGAGGATCGGCATCGGTCGCTTCCAGGCCGGTGGGTCAACTCCCATGACCTACAAGAGGGCGATTCAGTTTACCTAATTGAGAGTGGCCGTGTTCCAATACGCCGGGTCTCGCACCACGACAAGCGAACACCGGTGTGCAATCTGACCGTCCGGGGTCTACACACGTTCGCCGTGGGCGAGATGCAGATCCTCGTACACAATTCGTCGGGCACGACACCCGGACCAAATGCTCCAAAAGGGGGGTCGTTCTCTCCGAAGGAGCAGAGTATCGCAGACGCCATCAAGCAGAAGACAGGCTTGGAGGCAACGCCCAATCCTCTCGAAGGCGTTGCCGGAGCCGGGCGGCAAGGCGATGCGTTGATCGCTGGGGTGAAACACGAGTTCAAGACGCTAGACCCTGGAGCGACCGCCAATACCATCAAGAACGTCGTCAACAACTCTATTCGTAAGGGTGGGCAAGCACGCAACATCGTGATCGACGCCCGTGGTAGTGGCTTGACGCAGGAGGCAGCAAGTCATGGCATCGCCAAGGCTTTGGGAATCTCCCGAGGCAAGATCGACAACATTACCATTATCGGCGATGACTTCTTCATCAACGGAGTGGCCAAGTAGAAGGTATCAAATATGTCAGACACATTGAGCATTTTTGTAAGCAACGGTCCTTCAATTGAAGAGTGCCGAAATCTTATCGAAAATCACCTTCGTATAAATCTTACGAAGAGGATTGATATTGAAGGACACCTGTTCGAGGGAGAGGTATTGGGTGCATGCGTTGCTCTCTTCGATGACCATGGGCTCGATGATGATTGCGGGATCGAGTTCACAAAGTTCCCACTAGAAATCGACTTTACCCGCTACGCCGGAACAAAGGCCCCAGATTGGAATGAGGCGACATACTTGTCCTTGGCAGTCTCGATAGCAGAGAGCCTCTCGAAACAGTTCAACTCACGCTGTCTAATCGTCGAGAACCTTCAGCGCATTGTCAAAAGTATTTGATCTTTAACCGTTGATAGACCCTAATCTTCAACGTCTGTGAGTCGTCGCTCGGCCAGCCCGCACACAGCCACCCACCCCGTTTGCCCTCCACCACCCGCCACGACCACCTTGCTTTCTGGCATTGCGCCCGGAATTGTTGGGTTCTTCTTTCTGCAACCGCCAGGCCCGAGCCAGCGCCCAGGAACGGCCATTGGCCTGGCCGGGCCTCAACAATTCAGCCACGACCTTCCGCCGTTCCCTTCGGCTCGGCCTTGCGAGCAAACGAGCAAAGCGAGCAAAGGGTAGGCCCAACCTCGCCGTCATGGCTGCGAGCAAAGCGAGCAAACGAGCAAAGGGTCGGCCTCGCCTCGACGAATCACCTGCGAGCAAACGAGCAAAGGTCATCGGGGGCTTTGCTCGCTTTGCTCGTTTGCTCGCAACTCTTCAGAGATGAAGTCCTGGAGGCGAAGGTCATTTGTTGAGGCTAACGCTGGTGCTCAACATCGCATCGAGACCGTAAGGCACGCCTTGCGGTAGAATAGCCCGAATGGGCCGGGCCATGGCGCTCTCCCTCGACCGATCAGACCGACGAGGGAACCCCTCATGGCCGACGACCGTCTCCGGGCGGCGTGGCGGCATCATTTCTCGCTGGGGAGCGAAACGGGGACGGGAGCGAAACGGGGACGCAGCTGGGAGCGAAACGGGGACGCAGCTAGTATTGACGGCATCGCCGACGTCGCGGTATCCTCTCTGGCATGCCAAGAACCGCACGACACGCACCCGGTGGCCATGTCTACCACGTCCTGAACCGATCGGTCGGTAAGATGCACCTCTTCTCCAAGGACGCCGACTTCGAGGCGTTCCGGGCCGTCATGATCGAGGCGCACCGGCGACACCCGATCCGGATCCTCTCCTACTGCATCTTGTCCAACCATTGGCATTTCGTCGTCTGGCCGGAGGCCGACGGGCAGGTCACCGACTACTTCCGCTGGCTGGCGCACACGCATGCGATGCGATGGAGGGTCGCGCACCGCACCGTGGGATACGGTCACCTGTATCAGGGCCGATTTAAGTGCTTCCCCGTGCAGAGCGACGGCCATCTGTTGACCGTCGTGCGGTATGTCGAGCGGAATGCGCTGGGGGCCGGCTTGGTCGAGCGAGCGGAGGACTGGCGTTGGGGGGGACTGTCGGCGAGGAGGAGTGGGGATCGAGAGCTCAAGGCCATCTTATCTCCCTGGCCGGTGGAACGCCCGGCCGATTGGACGAAGCGAGTGAATGCGCCGTTGAGTGCGAAGGAACTGGGGCGGCTCCGGCTGAGCCTCGAGAGGGGACGGCCTTATGGGTCAGATGATTGGGTCAAGCGGACGTCGAGCGAGTTGAGGTTGGAGCATACTGTTCGTCCCGAGGGCCGGCCGCCCAAGCCGCAGAGTGACGGCCCTCTCTGATATTCTAGCTGCGTCCCCGTTTCGGCTCCCTCGTCCCCGTTTCGGCTCCCGCGGCTCCCTGATATTCTAGCTGCGTCCCCGTTTCGGCTCCCTCAGCCTGTCCATGTGAGCGATGCCCACAGCGCCAATTCAATAACGCCTAGCACGAGGTGGGGCGGCGGAAGTCGTAACGCTCCGAAAACCATTGCCATGGGTGATGTCGGTTTAGCAGCAGATATAGCTGACATCAATGCTGGCCTGGCAACTCAACTGCCGAATGGAGATATTCTGGCGCCGAGTGGTCGAATTTTTGGTACGCATCCAGGCCAATCCGGAATTTTTCCAAGAAGCGGTAGCATAGGAACTGTAGACCTGACGCAAGCCGAATTCGTAATTCTTAAACAGATGATCGATTCGGGCGGGCTCAAGGGAAATGCCAGGACCGCCTTCGACGGAATGATGAACGCTGGGAATGGTGGGTTGAGTGCCGCTTCGGAACAGAAACTTATCGATTTATTCAACAGTCGGAGGCCGTAAACATGTTCTTAATCAACGAGTTTTCTCTGCGTAAGTATGTTGCTCGCCTCGATCTCGAATCCTTTCTTTCACAAGCGCTCGGCGTAAAGCCCGACCGCATCATCGGTTCAGCGGATTTCTGGAAAAAGTACGACGAATCCGACGAGCCGCTTGTTGGATTGGATGTTCAGTGGAGTAGCTCAGGATTCGGAACCTTCCTAAACTGGTATCAGAACTTTTCATCATCTTATATCGATCTATTGAATTTGGCGGCAAGTGCCAGTAGGTCATTCAATACCGACGTAGCCTTGGGGAATTTTATCGATTCGCCCGAAGTTTCGACTGATCAATTCTTCGTCGTGACACCAGATGCGCAACTCTATCGAGCCCACGCAACGGAGAACTCTGATGTTTTCGATGTCGAACTTGATGGTCCCGCAGTATCCATTGCTGACACCATTTCTGCTTTCGGAGCAGGAGACCAGAAACGGGGGCGCAGTTGAATGCCACGAACTTAAGCTGCAGAATGCCACGAACTTAAGCTGCAACCTTCTTCTCCAGCAACTCTTTACGTATTCGGTAACACCCGATCATGGCAGTCCCTCGGATGATCCGAAACGCGATCGCCAGGGTCCCTCCTCTACGATTTCTTGAGAAGCGCATTAGATTGACCAAGGTCTCCCTGACCATGATCGTCAGGGACGAGGAGAAGAATCTCCCGAAGGCCCTCGAATCGGCCCGGGGGATCTTCCACGAGATCGTCATCGTCAATACGGGGAGCGTCGACCGGACCGCCGAGATCGCCCGACAGTTCGGCGCCCGGGTGTTCGACTTCGCCTGGGTCGATGACTTCGCCGCGGCGCAATGCCGCGCTGGATCGGGCCACGGGGGATTACGCGTTCTGGCTCGGCGCCGACGACGTGATCGAACTGCCTGAGCGGGAGAAGCTCCGGGCGTTGATCGAGGGATTGCGGCCAGGGGACGGGTCCGCCTACGTGGTCCGCTGCGCCTGCGACCCGGTAGCGGGCGCCATCAACGGCCAGACGGTCGTCGATCACATCCGGCTCTTCCCGATCCGGGACGACATCCGCTGGATCCATCGCGTCCACGAGCAGATCCTGCCGGCCTTACTCCGTGCCGGCATCCCCGTGAAATGGACCGACCTCACCGTGCGGCATACGGGATACTCCGACCGGGCACTCCGCGCCCGGAAGTTCCGCCGCGATGCCCGCATCCTCCGGATCGAGCTGGCCGAGCGGCCCGACGACCCCTTCGTGCTCTTCCACCTGGGAGCAATCGCGATCGAGGATCGGGAGTGGGGCGAGGCGCTGGATCTACTCCACCGCAGCCTGGCTAGCTCGGCGCCCGGCGACTCGATCACGCGGAGAATCCACGCGATGATCGCCCGGGCCCACCAGATGCTCGGGGATCTCCCGCGAGCGTTGGCCGCATGCCGCGCCGGCCTGGCGCTGGACCCGGATGACGCCGAGCTGCTCTTCCGCGAGGCGGTGGTGCGACGGTACGGTGACGATCCGGCGGGTGCCGAGCGGTGCTGGCGACGGATCCTCACGCTCCGCCGCCCCGAGCGGTTTATGAGTATCGACCAGGGGATCTACGGCCACCTCACGCGTCGCAACCTGGCGACTCTGGCCGCCGAGCGGGGCGACCTCGCCGAGGCCCGGCGGCTCTGGGCCGAGGTGCTCGCCGAATGCCCCGGCGACCCGGAGGCACTGGCCGAGGTCCGACGCGGGTGACCCGCCGACCTTCGCCCCCGGTCCATCCGGTGGGGCGTGCCTCTGTGCGCGCCGGGCTTCTGTTCAGAAGTATCTTGCTCTCGGCAACGCCCCAAAAAAGTGTCAACCTGAGAATCTGCGGTTTGGGACGATCCCCAATCCGTTATCTGGAATTGATTGATTCACACCCTCTCTGGCGAGCTCAAGCGGATGGCTCGTCGGCGCCGGCCGGCTTGAGGCATCGGCCGATCTGGCGGACGGCTTGCTGGAGCCGCTGGGCGTTCTCGACCAGGGCCAGGCGGAGGAAGCCCTCGCCGGTCTCGCCGAAGCCGCGGCCGGGGCTGACCGCGACGTGGGCGTCTTCCAGCAATTTCATGGCGAATTCGATCGAGCCCATGTTCGAACGCCAGGGCTCGGGCATGGCCGCCCAGACGAACATGCCCGCTCGCGGCGTCTCGACGTCCCATCCGATCCGTTTCAGGCCGCGTACCAGTGCATCCCGGCGCAATTGATACTCGGCGATCTGGGCCAGGCGGCCTTCCTCTCCGTGGCGCAGCGCCACGATGGCGGCAACTTGCACGGCCTGGAAGATCCCATAGTCGTAGTAGCCCTTGATCGCCTTGAGTGCGGCCAGCATGTCGCGGTTGCCGGCGGCGAAGCCGACCCGCCAGCCGGCCATGTTATAGCCCTTCGACATGGTCGTGAACTCGCAGCCGATCTCCTTGGCCCCCTTGACCGACAAAAAGCTCGGGGGCTGGTAGCCGTCGAAACCCAGGTCGCCGTAGGCGAAGTCGTGGATGACGAAGAAGCGATACTTCCGTGCCAGGGCGACGATCTCTTCGAAGAATGCCGGCTCGACGACCGTCGCCGTCGGGTTGTGGGGATAGTTCAGCACCAGGATCTTCGGCCGAGGGAACAGGCTCTCGCACGTCCGGGCGATGTTGGACAGGTAGTCGCGAGAGTCGCGGACGTCGAGCGAGATCACGTTGGCGGAGGCCAGCGCGATCGCGTGGATATGAACCGGGAAGCTGGGCGCGGGACCAGCGCGGTATCGCCCGGCCCCAGGAGGGCCAGGCACATGTGGCTGAAGCCCTCCTTGGATCCGATCGTCGCGACGACCTCCTGATCGGGATCGAGCTGGACGCCGAACCGCGATTCATAGCGCCGGGCGACCTCGCGTCGGAGGTTGTAGATGCCGGTGGCGGCACTGTATCGGTGATTGCGCGAGTCGCGGGCCGCCTCGCAGAGCTTGTTGACGACCCACTCTTCGGGAGGATCCGTGGGATTGCCCATCCCCAGGTCGATCACGTCGATCCCGGCCTGCCGCTTCCGGTACTTGACCTCGTTGATCCGACCGAAGAGATATGGGGGCAGGCTGCGGACGCGGGGCGCGACCTCGAGGTCATAGCGCTCGATCGACTCGTGCTCCTCGGAACTGGCGTTCGTCTCGTGATCCATCATACGGACTCTCGTCGAGAACGGCGGGCATCGCCGGGATCGGGACCGACCGGCGCCGATGCGCCCGGTTCTGCGGGCGCCCAAGCACCTCTATCTATTATTGAAAATCTCCCGCCACACCGCCACCATTTCCGCCCGATGGCGATGACGGATTTCCGAAGAATCGCGAGGAGATTCAAGATGGGCGCGGCTCGTGCGGCGATCGCGCCGCGGGGAATCGGTCCTGGATCGCGGAATGGTGGAGTGTAGGGGTTGTGACGAGAGATTGCGGGGGCTGCCGGGGCCGGATCGGTTTTATGCAACTTCGGTGCGGGGGGGCGTCGATACACCAACTACCACCAGGGAGGACCCTCCCGGAGTGAATCGCAAGCATCTTGATCGACCCCTCGGATTCGGGTCAATCTGGATTTTCATAAAGAAAAGGGGCGGCGCGGATGAATTTCCGCGTCGCCCCTTTTTGATTGGAGTCGCGACCGGCTCCCTCGCCCGTCATGGACGAGGGAGTTGTGAGGCCGGACTTACTTGGTGGCCTTCGACAGCGTGAGGAATCGGCCGAGCTTGCCCCGCTGGACGTAGATCGCCAGCTCGTCGGTCCTCGACGACAGCTCCTGGAAATCCTTGACGCCGGTCAAGGGCTGGATCTTGTGGTCGCGGATGACCTTGGTGATCACGTCACCTTCCTGGATCCCCGCGGCCTCGGCGGGACTATCCTCCTTGACCGAGGAGACGACGACCCCCTTGAGGTCCGCCGGCAGGCCGAGCGGCTTGGACAGCTCGGCGGTCAAGGGCTGGACCTCCAGGCCGAAGGCATTGATCGACGTCTTGGCCGGAGCGGCCGGCTCGGTCCGATGGCCCTCAGACCCGACCTCGTCCTCCATGGCGAACTTGACGTTCTCCAGCGGGGCCGGGATGATCTGAGTCGTCTTCTTCGAGCCGTCGCGGATGAAGCTGAGCTCGTAGGGCTTGGCGACCTCGCTGGTGGCCACCTTGAGCCGGAAAGAGGAACCATCCTGGACCTTCTCGCCGGCGAAGGACGTGATGATATCGCCCTGCTTGAGGCCCGCCTTGTCGGCCGGGCTGCCGGGGAGCACCCCGTTGACGAGCACGCCCTTGGTCCCCTCATCCAGTCCGAGCTGACGGCTCATGACCGGCGTCAGTTGGCCCATCTGGACGCCGATGCGGGCATAATGGACCTTGCCGTCCTTGATCAGCATCTCGGCCACGTTCACGGCCATCTTGATCGGGATGGCGAAGCCGATCCCGTCATTTCCGCTGCTGCCGCTCATGATCGCCGAGTTGATGCCGATGACCTCGCCATTCATGTTGAGCAGCGGGCCGCCGGAGTTGCCGCGATTGATCGGGGCATCGGTCTGGATGAACGACTCGTAGGTGTTGACGCCGTTGATCCCGAGCTCATTGCGCTCCAGGGCCGAGATGATGCCGGCGGTCACGCTCTGGCTGAGGTTGAACGGCGATCCCACCGCCATGACCAGCTCGCCCACCTTGAGCTTCGAGCTGTCGCCCTTGGGCAGCGCCTGGTAGCTCGAGTTCTCGACCTTGATCACCGCGACGTCCGTCTTCGGGTCGGTGCCGACCACCTTCGCCGAGGCCGTCACGCCGTCATAGAACGTCACCTCGATCTTGTCGGCGTTCTCGACGACGTGGTTATTGGTCAGGACGTGTCCGTGATTGTCATACACGAACCCCGATCCGACCCCGGTGCCACGACCGCCGAATTGCTCGCGTTCGGGGGCGCCGCCGTCGAAGAACCGCTTGAGCAGGTCCTCGAGGTCGCGCGGATTGATGTTCTCGTTGCCGCGGGGCAACTGCCGACGGAGGCCGGGGATATTCGGCAGGCCCGCCGCCATTTTCTTCTGGACCGTGATCTGGACGACCGACGGCCGGACGAAGTCGGCCACGGCCTCATAGGCCTCCGACAGGGCCTTGGCCGCCTGCTGGCCTTCCAGGGGCGTCTTCGGCGCGGCCGGCATCGGGCGCAAGAAACCCGATGAGCTCACCAGCGCGGCCGAAGCGACAATGAGTGCAGCCCATGAGACTGGATTTCGTTTCATTCTCGTTGAATCTCCTTCGATCACCCGAAATTCTCGATGATGTGACAACGGAGAGGAAGCCGGCGGCCTGATGCACCTGCCAGAGTCAAGGATCTGACGGATCGGGTCACGGTGCCGATTCTGGGCCACCTTACCCTCCGCCTCCTCCTCCACCGATCAATACGATCTGACCCCCCGAGGCGAACCATTGGAGTCTCGCGAACACTCACGGCTCGTCTCTCAAAGGTACTTCCTTGTTACGCACCAGATATTCAGAAGGTTTGCCTCGGATTTTTTCCCTCCCTGCCGAATCGGCTCAATATCGCGTCCGAACCTGCCGGCGCCCGTCCGGGTCGCCGGCCTACACCACTGGCCGCGATCACCTTCCGGTCTTCCTCTCGACCTCTCGTGGAGCGGTCGTCAGAATACTTTAAGAAATCGTCGTGAATCGTCGACCGCTCTTGCGAATTTTCCGGAGAAATAAGCCGTGCTCGACCCTCGGGATGGGCCCCCCGGCGATTTTGAGGTCCGTGCCCGGTCGCTCGGCGTGCACGATCTGTCGATCCGTCGCCTGCTCTCGGCCGTCGTGGGTCGAGGGATTCACGACCCCGCGGTGTGGGGTCGCGATTTCCAGGTCCCGCGACGGTTGCGGGATGCGATCCCGAACCCGTTGCCTCGCCTGGACCTGGAACGGTTGACCACCTCCGCGATCGACGGCTTCCAGAAGCTCCTGTTCCGGACCCGTGATGGTCTGGCGTTGGAAACCGTACTGATCCCCTTGCATAAACCCGGGGCGGTGAGCGTTTGCCTGTCGTCTCAGGTCGGATGCGCGATGGGGTGCATCTTCTGCGCCACGGCGCGGATGACGCAGCGGCGAAACCTGGAGACCTGGGAGATCATCGATCAATTCGTCCAGGCGCGGGACGTCGTGCGCGGCGCAGGGGCGGAAAGTCACGGGCGCGGTGTTCATGGGCATGGGAGAACCGCTGTTGCCGGCCGTCAAGCCGCGAGTGCTGGCGGCGGCCTCGCTCCTCTCCTGCCCTTACGGCGGCCAGATCGCCGCCAAGGCCATCACGATCAGCACCGTCGGCATCGTCCCGCAGATCGACGAGTACACCGAAGAAGGGCACAAGTACCGGTTGTCGATCAGCCTCGGGGCCGCGACCGACGAGAAACGGGCCCGACTGGTCCCGATGGCGTCGCGATGGACGGCCTCGGAGGTGATGGCCGCGGCGCGCCGTCATGCCCTGGCGCGGAGAGACCGAGTGATGCTCGCCTACGTTTGTATCTCCGGGATCAACGTCAGCGAGGACGACGCTCGCGCACTGGGCGAACTGATCGGCGATACGCCCGTCCGGCTCGACCTGATCGACGTCACGGATGCGACCGGACGGTTCCGCCCGCCTGGCGATTCCGAACTCCGCCATTTTCGCGACGCCCTGACCCGCCACGTGGGCCAGCCCATCGTCCGCCGATATTCGGGCGGCAAGGATATCCTGGCCGCCTGCGGCACGCTCGCGGGTGCATGACCACAACGAGCCAGGCGGCACTTCCCGCCGGATCCCTGCCGGAGTGGCGGCTCAAGTGCGAGGCGAATGGGCACGGCGCTGGAGTTCGAGTCGGAGGGCGGCGAGCAGTTCCAGGATTGGCTTCCGGAAGGACTGCAAGGAGCGTTGATCCTCGACCCAGGATTCCGAATGGGGCATCGGCTCGAAGACCCGACGTCCCCGCCGCGTTGACCGCTCGATCACGCCGCGGTCCACCAGGAACAACAGCACCGCCGCTCGTTCCGCCAGCGGCGATTCCGACCAGAACTCGGACCGGGCCAGGTCGTTCTCCAGGTGGAGGCCGGAGTAACGAGCGGCTTCGTCGAAGAGAGCCAGGCGATGCTCGTCATTACGGTGTAAGGCGAAATGAGCCAGTCGGCCGGTCCAGTCACGAGCCATTTTATTCACGAATGATGCGGACACGGACGGATTGTACCTCTCGGGTCATCTGGCGGGCTGCCAGTTGGATAGGACGCCTTCGCGATCCGCGACGGGGATCGTCGCGGCTCTGCGTGGCGGCTGCGGAACAGGGGAACGGCTCAGCGGGACACCTGCGCCTCCCGCTGCAACCCCTCGATCACACGAATCCCCTAAGAGAATTGGTAGGACATCCGGAGGCTCATGGCAAGTCCTTCGTCCGGGAATTCATTAATTCGGCCGGTTGTCGGCCCGGATCGTGCATGAGGAGGCAACATGGGCGGTGCAGGTCGGTTGCCCCTTCTCATTTCGCTTTGACATGCGGCAAGCGATCGACTATGTTCGGTCACCTTAACATGAGGTGGGGTTGGAGGAAGGCGTCGGGTCGAGGAACGGAAGGCTCCGCGTGACCGCCTGATTACCAATCGCCGTTTCGTCGCCGCATCGGAAAACCATCCACACATGTTTCCTCTTGTCTCACGTCTCGTGATCCGCCACCCCTGGATGGTGATCCTCGGGTGGGTCATCCTTGCGGTCTGCCTGCGCATGGCCGCCCCGCGATGGGATGATGTGACCAAGGACGACAACGTCAAGTTCTTCCCGCCGGATTACCCGAGCGTGGTCGGTCAGGGGCTGCTGGAGCGCGGGTTCCCGAGGGATGCGTCGAGCTCGCAGGTCGTGCTGGTCTACGAACGCCCCGACGGCCACTTGACGCCGGACGACAAGAGCTACGTGGAGCGCGTGGCCGGCGAGTTCCTGCGGTTCGCGAAGGCCAATGCGGACATCGGCTTCAAGAAGATCGACACGCACAAGTCGCCGGTGATCGGCCCGCGGCTGATCGGCACGAGCCCGGACGGTCGGGGCCAGGCCGTACTGTCGATCGTCGCCATGAACGGGACCTACCTCGCGAAGACGACGCGGATCGCGGTTGACCACATCCTGGAGTGGCTCGACAAGGAGCGGCCCGCGCCGCCGCCGGGGTTGAAGCTGAGCGTGACCGGTTCGGCCGTCGTCGGCCATGACATCAACGCGGCGGCCAACGAGAGCATCAAGAATACAACCTGGGCGACGGTCATCCTGGTGATCCTGATCTTGCTGGTGGTCTATCGATCGCCGCTGCTGGCGATGATCCCCCTCGTGACGATCGGGCTGTCGGTGGCGGTCTCGTTCTGGATTATCGCCTTGCTCACGAGGATCCCCGGCCTGGGCTTCCAGGTGATCAATATCACCCGGGTCTTCGTGATCGTCGTGCTCTTCGGCGCCGGGACGGATTATTGCCTGTTCCTGATCGCGCGCTATTCCGAGGAGCTCGCACGCGGGCGGACACGGGCCGATGCGCTCCACGAGGCGATCGGCCAGGTTGGCGGGGCCTTGATCGCCAGCGCCGGGACGGTGATCGTCGGCCTGGGGATGCTCTACTTCGCCAGCTTCGCCAAGATCAAATACACCGGGCCGACGATCGCGCTGAGCCTGGCCGTGGCGCTGTCGGCGTCGCTGACGCTGGCGCCGGCGTTGCTGTCCTGCCTGGGAAAGGCGATGTTCTGGCCGTTCCGCGCCCCCCACCATACGCAGGGCCTCGATCGCGAGTCCGAGAGCCTCGAGGCGCTGCCCATGACGGGATTCTGGGTCCGGGTCGCCGACCTGGTGGTCCAGCATCCCACGGCGATCCTCGCCGTCTGCCTGATGGTGCTGGCCGCGCTGGCGTCGGTCGGCACCCGGACCAAGTCGAACTACAACCAGCTCGCCGACCTCGACTCGGATCGGCCGAGCGTGATCGGGGCGAGTGCCGTGCGGCGTTATTTCGCCCCCGGCGAGCTGAGCCCTTCCGCCGCACTCGTCGACAATCCCGCCATCGACTTCCGATCCGAGGCCGGTCGAGCCGCCATCGCCAAGACCAGCCAACGCCTCCTGACGATCGCCAATGTCTCCGAGGTCCGCTCGCTGACCCAGCCCGATGGCAAGCCTTCGTCGGATGAGTCAGAAAGCGGCATGCTGGCGCGACTGAGGAGTCAGGCGCTCCGGATCGGGGCGGAACCGCGATATGTCAGCCTCAGCCCGGGCCAGCGTTCCGACCTGAACCACATCACCCGGTTCGACATCGTCTTCAAGACCGACCCCTTCACGGAGGAAAGCCTGGAGACCCTGGAGCGTGTCCGCGAGGCCCTCCGGGGCGCCGCCGCGGCCGGGCAGCCGCTGGAGGGCAGTCGGGAGATCGGCCTGGTCGGGTCCACGGCGGCCGTCAACGATCTCCGCCGCGTGACGACCAGCGACCTGCGCCGGATGTATGTCCTGATCACGGTGGGGGTCTATTTCATCCTGGTCTTGCTGCTGCGGCGGCCGGGGATCAGCCTCTACCTGATCGCCACGGTCGTGCTCGGCTACCTGGCATCGCTGGGATTGACGGACCTGGTCTTCCGCGCGCTCCATCGCGGCCCGGGTCCCTGGGAAGGGCTCGACTGGACGGTGGGCTTCTTCCTCTTCGTGATCCTGGTCGCCATCGGCGAGGATTACAACATCTTCCTGATGGCCCGGGTCGTCGAGGAGGAGCGGAAGCACGGCGTCACGGAGGGGACGCGCCGGGCAGTGGCCCATACGGGCGGGATCATCAGCTCTTGCGGGCTGATCATGGCCGGCACGTTCGGGGCGATGCTCACCGGGAGCCTCACGTCGCTGCGGGAGCTGGGCTTCGCGCTGGGGCTCGGCGTCCTCCTGGACACCTTCCTCGTCCGGCCGATCCTGGTCCCCTCGTTCGTCGTGCTGGTGGATCGCATGCGAGCCCGCCGCAAGGGCATCCCGGACCGCGAGGAGAGCCCGGCCTTCGTCTCTCCGGCGAGCCTTGATTAATCAGAGACCCGAGGTTTGGGTCGAGGTGAACGAGAAAGGCCCAGGTCGATGATACGACCTGGGCCCGATCGATCAGTTGCATGGTAACGAAGGGAAGGATCCTGTCATTCAGGCATCCTTGTCATCGGCCTGGGCCGAGTCGCTCCCGCCGGCGCCGACGGCCACCAGGGCCTCGGCCTGTTTCCGGTTCTCGGCCTCTTCCTTGGTCGTGGCAACGAACTTGAACCGCTTGGTCTCGTCCTCGCCTTCGACGCTGACGAAGACCACTTCCTTGCCTTTGAAGCTGCCGCGGAGCAGCTCCTCGGCCAGCGGGTTCTCGATGAGGTTTTCGATGGCGCAACGCAAGGGCCGGGCGCCGTAGTCGGGATTGTAGCCCTTCATGATCAAGAACGCCTTGGCCTCGTCGTTCATGATCATCTCGAGGCCGCGGTCCCTCATGCGTCCGAGGATCTTGGCCAGCTCGATGTCGACGATCTTCTTCAGGTCCTTCTCGTTTAGGGCGTGGAAGACGATGACGTCGTCGAGCCGGTTGAGGAACTCGGGGCGGAAGTACTTCTCGATGGCGACCTTGAGCCGCTCCTTCATCTGCTCGTAGCTGGCGGAATCGTCGCGGCCGCGGTCGAAGCCGAAGATGTTCGTGTACGAGGTCACTTCGGCGCCGGCGTTGGTCGTCATGATGATGATCGTGTTCTTGAAATCGACGTTCCGGCCGAAGCTGTCGGTGAGCCGGCCTTCCTCCATGATCTGGAGGAGGGTGTTGTAGACGTCGGGGTGGGCCTTCTCGATCTCGTCGAGCAGGACGACCGCGTAGGGCCGGCGGCGGATCTTCTCGGTCAACTGGCCGCCTTCCTCGTAGCCGACGTAGCCCGGCGGGGCGCCGATGAGGCGGGAGACGTTGTGCTTCTCCATGTACTCGGACATGTCGATCTGGATCAACGCGTCGGAGTCGCCGAACATGAACTCGGCGAGCGCCTTGGCGAGCAGCGTCTTGCCGACGCCGGTGGGGCCGGCGAAGATGAAGCTGCCGATGGGTCGCCTGGGATCCTTGAGGCCGGCCCGGCTGCGACGCACGGCCTCGCTGATCCGCTTGATGGCCTCGGTCTGGGAGATGACCCGCTTCTGGATGTCTTCCTCCATCCGGAGCAGCCGCGTGGTCTCTTCCGTCTCGAGCCGCGTCAGCGGGATGCCGGTCATCTTGCTGACGACCTCGGCGATGACCTCCTCGTCAACCGTGCCGTCGATCTCCTTGGAGCGCTCGCGCCACTCGCGGGTGATCGTCTCCTTCTTCTTCTTGAGCTTGTCGGCCTGGTCGCGGAGGGCGGCGGCGCGCTCGAAGTCCTGGTTGGCGACGGCCTCTTCCTTGTCCTGGTTGAGGCGTTCGATCTGCTCGTCGAGCTCCTTGAGGTCCGGCGGTCGCGTCATGGCCTTGAGGCGGACGCGGGCCCCGGCCTCGTCGACCACGTCGATGGCCTTGTCGGGGAGGCACCGGCCGGTGATGTAGCGATCCGAGAGCTCGACGGAGGCTTCCAGGGCCTCGTCGGTGATCTGGACGCGGTGGTGCGATTCGTAGCGATCGCGCAAGCCTCGGAGGATCTCGAGGGCCTCGTTGCGGCTGGGAGGCTCGACGATGATCGTTTGGAACCGACGCTCGAGGGCGCCGTCCTTCTCGATGTACTTGCGGTACTCGTCGAGCGTGGTGGCGCCGATGCACTGGACCTCGCCGCGGGCCAGCGCCGGCTTGAGGACGTTGGAGGCGTCGATCGCGCCCTCGGCGCCGCCGGCCCCGACGAGGGTGTGGAGCTCGTCGATGAACAGGATGGTGTTCTTGGCGCGGCGGACCTCGTTCATGACGGCCTTGATCCGCTCCTCGAACTGGCCGCGGTACTTCGTGCCCGCGACCATCATGGCGAGATCGAGGACCACGATCCGCCGGTCGCGCAGCAACTCGGGGACGTTGCCGTCAACGATCATCTGGGCCAGGCCCTCGACGATCGCCGTCTTGCCGACCCCCGCCTCGCCGAGCAGGACCGGGTTGTTCTTGGTGCGTCGCGACAGCACCTGGATCACGCGCTCGATTTCATTTTGGCGGCCGATGACCGGGTCAAGCTTGCCTTGCCGCGCCAGGTCGGTCAGGTCGCGTCCGAAAGAGTCCAAGGCCGGGGTCTTGGACTTGTTGCCTTTTGACGTGGCACCGCGTTCGCTCTCGCCGCCAGCGTCCATCCCATGACCGAGCAAGTTGAGCACCTCCTCGCGGACTTCTTCAAGCTTCAGATTGAGATTCATCAGCACCTGGGCGGCCACACCCTCCTGCTCCCTCAACAGGCCCAGCAGCAGGTGTTCGGTGCCCACGTAATTGTGATTCAGGTTGCGTGCTTCCTCGATGGCATACTCGATCACCTTCTTGGCTCGAGGTGTCTGGGGCAACTTGCCCATCGTCACCATCTCGGGCCCGGCCTGGACGATCTTCTCGATCTCGTTGCGGATCTTCCGCAAGTCCACGTCCATGTTCCTCAGGACCGTCGCCGCGACCCCACTCCCCTCCTTGATCAGCCCGAGTAAAACATGCTCGGTCCCCACGTATTCATGGTTGAATCGCTGCGCCTCCTGGTTGGCGAGCTGCATCACCTTGCGAGCACGATCGGTGAAGCGTTCATACATGCGGTCTACTCCGATCCGACGATTGCCCCCACTTCGCGACGTCCCACGTCCTGCTCCACCTATATATTCTACGCAACAGAGAGCCGATCAGTCAGCGGAGTAGCGAGCGACTCGGGGGAAGTCTCCGTCATTGTTGAAGGTCAGTCGAGAAAGAGCCAAGATAGCACACTCATCCATGGACACCCAGCCGGAATGATTTCGCCGACAGGATCGGACCACGGCTGGCAGACCCACCATGCGACCACGACTCGATCCATCGAGGGCGGCTCGCAGGGACGGATGCTTTCAAGCATCGACCAGCCGGGCCAGGGCTTGCTGGATCTCCCAGCGCCACTTCGCGCCGCCATGAGATTCTAGGCATTGGCGGAACGTGCGGCGAGCCAGTTCCGGCTGGTGTGTTCGTAGATACAGGGTCCCCAGTTGCATGAGCGCGTCGGCGTCGGATTCGTCCAGTGCCAGGATTCGCTCGATCCGCCGCCTCGCGTCGATCCACTGTCCCCGAAGATAAGCTTCGTGGGCCTCGCGGAACAGCCGGTCGATCTCTCCGCGATGGCGGTCCGGATGACAGAACCCCACCCACCAGAGCGTATAAGTCAAACCTGCCAGCCAGGTAACGGCCGCCAGATAGGCGAAGAAGTCCGACCAGCCCGGCGCGAACGCCTCGGACCAGATCCAGCGGCCGACCACGGCCAGATTCAGGGCCGCGGCGAAGAACATCCCCAGGAGGAGCCCGAGGATTTCCTGGCCGGACCAGACCTGTGCAAGTCCTGGCCAGATCGATAGGGCCACGATCCGGAACTGCCTGGTCATGTCGAGCCCTTCCCGCGTCGGGGAGTCGTCCCTGCCTGGATCAGTAACCCGTGATTGGATTGTAAAGGGGTCTTAGGGGCGAATCAAGTTGAGGCGCTCAACGCGGGAGGGGCGGATGACGCGGAAAGATCGGGTCCATCCGGATTACGCGATCCCATCGGCTACCAGGCCGATCGGGTATCTAGCGTAGATACTTGTCGCGAAGCCTGCGGCCGAGGAGCTTGAGCTGGTCCTTCTCTTCGCGGTTCAGCTTCACATCGCGGAAGACTTTGCCATCGATCGGCACGCCGTTGAGCTGGACGACCATCTTGTCGAGCGTGCCGCGGAGGGCCAGCGAGGTGAAGGCCCCGACGTTGACCTTCAGATCGCCCAGGATTCGCCGCGCCGGTCCGGCAGACGATCGTTGAGCCCCTGGATCTTCATCTGGTAGTCGAGCCGGCCATCGAGATCGGTCCAGCCGGACATGGTGATGGGCAGCTTGGCGATGTTCATCGTGAAATGATCGGTGGTGATTCGCCGGTCCCGGAGGACGAAGTCGGTCCGGATCGAGCCGACCCGACGCCCATTCGACAGGTCGGCGAACTTGGAGATCTCGGCGACCATCGGGGCGCCATCCAGGGTGATCGGGTCGAGTGCCATTACGCCATGACCGGCCATCGACCCGCAGAGAGCCTTCCAGGAGGGCCCCTGGCCCTGGATGTAGAAGTCGGTATTGAGCCGGCCCTGCAAGGCCGTCGGGGCCCCGGCGAGGACCGGGACGACATAGCTGAGGATGTTCATTCCATTGTCGAGGTTCACATCATCGGCGCGGAACTGGCTCTCCAGGCTCAGGGCCGAGGCGGTGCGATCGAGCTGCGCGGCGAAGCGGAACGTCCCGCCGTTGAGGGTGCCACTCAGCCGATCGACGACGGCCCGGGGGCCTTCGCTGTAGCCTTCGCCCTCGACGTCCTGGAGATTGAGCCGCGTCTGCGTCGGCTCGTCGAGCACGGTCACTGTGGTGTGGCGGAGCTGGAATGCGACATGATCGGCCGACTTCGAGTGCCACTTGATCGTTCGATTGGTAGGGATCGAGATCGGCTGGATGAGATCGGCCAACTCGACGCTGCCGTCGGCCCGACGCAGGACGCGGAGGTCGGCGCCGTCGACCTCGACCCGCGAGGGCCGGAGGTTGCCGCGGGCGACCTGGAGCGGGCCGATGTCCAGGCGGACCTCGGCGGCCTTGAGCCACGGATTGCCGAGGTCCCTGGGCGAGCCGATCTCGAGATTGGTGAGGCGAATCCCGCCCAGGAAGCGGACCGACAGCCCTTCGAGCTGGACGCGACGCCCGCTCCGATACTCCAGGATGCCGACGACTTTCCCCTTCGCCCAGCCGGTCGGGGCGATCGCCACGACGAGGAGCCAGAGCATCGGGGGAATCAGGATCAGCCCGACGAGAAGCCCCAAGTACCATCGCCATCGGCGGTTCGCCATGGGAATCCGTCCCCCTTTCATCGCGCCAGGTCCACTCCGTGACCCAAACGAATACGTATTCGGCTCGCCGAGTGTCGGCAGGCGTTGCGGACCATACTCAAACATGGTCAGCACGGCAAGGACAGTCTCGCATCGCATCGTCGAAAATCGTGAAACGCTTTAGCCGGCGCAGGAGACCTCGCCGGGGCCCTTCTGGACCTTGTAGGCCAAGTTCTTCGAGCTGGATACTCAGGTCGACCGCCACGAGATTGACCGAAGGCGGCACGACGAGCGGGACCGGGGCGAAATTCAGGATCCCCCGGATCCCGCTGGCGACGAGCAGATCGGCCACGCGCTGGGCGACGTCCGCCGGCACGCAGAGGATGGCCAGGTTGATCTTCCGCACGGCCACGACCTTCCGCAACGACTCGATCGGTTCGACGATCAACCCGTCGTGATTCTGGCCGACCTTACCCGGGTCGTTGTCGAAGAGCGCGACCACGTGAAAACCCCGCGTGCGGAACCCGCGATATTTCAGGAGGGCCCGGCCCAGGTTCCCTAGCCCGACCAGTGCCAGCGGCCAGTCGTGGTCGATCCCGAGGATATGGCGCAACGCGTCGATCAACTCATCGATCCGGTATCCGATCCCCGGATGGCCGAACTGGCCGAAGAACGCCAGGTCCTTCCGGACCTGGGCATTCTTGATCGAGAGCGGTTCGCCGAGCTGGATGCTCGAGATCGTGGTGCGGCCCTGCCGCTGATACGCCTCGAGCTGCCTCAGGTAGAGACTGACCCGGCCGACCACCGCTTTCGGCGCGATCTTCGCTCCCGATGGCTCGCGTTGTCGGTCAGCCACCAGCGCGTCTCCGCGGCGGAGAAAGGTGCATGAGAGCACCAGATGTGTTTTGACGGCAAAATCCATGCCATCACCGATTGCGACTGTAACTCTCGACCGCCGGAGTGGTCAAGACCGGCCGTTCTCATTCTTCCGCGAAGCCCGCACGGATCCGCCAGGGCTGGGGCAAACGTCCTCGGATATGAACGTCCTCGCCGATCCGGTCGAGTTCCACATCCCGAAGACGGAGGGCCTCGTTCATCATCCCGCGGCCCCGCCCGCGGGCGGCGGTATGGGGATGATCGCCCCCTTCGATGATCGGGGCGATGAAGACCTCGGCGCGATCGACCTGGCCCTCGTCGAGGAACGAGCCAAGGACCCGGCCGCCGCCTTCGACCAGGACATTGGTCATCCCGCGCCGCCCCAGTTCCTCCAGCAGACTCCCGATCGGGACCGAGCCGGGTGCCTGGCCGCCGAACTCGACGACTTCGCATCCCATCCCTTCCAGCGCCTCCCGGCGGCTCGGTACCGCCCGTTGCGTGACGGCGACCAGGACCGGAAACTCCCTGGCCGTCCGCACCAGCCGGCACTCGAGCGAGAGCGCGCCGCACTGTCGACCACCACACGGACGGGACATCTCGGACCCGCAGGACGAGCCGTCAAGAGAGGGTCGTCGGTCTCCACGGTGGCGATGCCCGCGATGATCGCGTCCATCCGCCCTCGGATCCGGTGGACGAGCCGCCGCGATGACTCCGAGGAGATCCATCGGCTGTCGCCCGAGGCGACGGCCGTCTTGCCGTCGAGGGTCATCGCCCACTTGGCGATGACGTAGGGCAAGCCGGTCGTCAGCCGCTTCCAGTAGGGTTCATTGAGCGATCGCGCGGCCTCGGCCTCGCATCCGACTTCGATCGCCAACCCGGCCCGCCGGAGGGACGCCAGGCCGCCGCCGTTGACTGCCGGGAATGGGTCGGCGACCGCCACCACAACGCGCACAATCCCCGCGGCCAGGATGGCGTCCGTGCAGGGCGGCGTCTTGCCGAAATGACAGCACGGTTCCAGGGTGACGTAAAGGGTTGCCCCCCGAGCGGCCGCTCCCGCCTGTCGGATGGCCATGACCTCGGCGTGCGGCCCTCCGAACCGTTCATGGTGGCCGACGCCGAACCGTTGGTCGTCTCGAACGATGACGGCGCCCACCATCGGATTCGGCTCGACCGCCCCGAGACCTTTGCAAGCCTCGGTCAGGGCCAGGCGCATCCAATCAACATCCGGGATGGGCACAGGCATCAGCGGCCGCAACTCCGTCGGTCAGCGTTTGTGGGAAAAATCGGATTACAGATTGCGGATTTCGGATCGTGGTTTCACAAATCCTCGGCGCACTCGACATTTAAGCGAATTCGCAATTCGCAATTCGCAATCCATCAACTGGAATTGATTGATTCACAGCCTCTCAGAAGGGGGAATCCGATGGCGCGCTCGCGTCCGGTTTGGCCTTGGATGGGGTCGTGGCCGGTGCCTTCTTCGGGGCGCAGGGCGCCCCCTGGGCCGCCGAGGCCGAGGGATGCAGCGACGCCCCGATCTCATCGGGGTATGGGAAGACCAGTCGGTAGGCCCACATCAGCCGACGCCGCGCCTCATCCGGCGGATACTGGTCGATCGCATGATGGAGCCAGGAAGGAAGGGCCATGACGAACCGTGTCAGATTCTCCGGGGCGACCGCCTGGATCTTCGTCCGGGTGGTATAGAGGTTGATCGCCTGCCGGCGGTGGATGACCTGACGAAGCGCCTGCTGTGCCGCCTGCTTCGCCTTCGCGGTATCATCTCCCTGGTTTTTCGCCAGATCCTCAAGCGCCATCACCGGAATTTTATTTCGCCAGTAGCCCAGGACCTCGCCGATCCAGTATTCCTCGGCGAAGTCCTTCGGTAACGTCTCACGCGGGACTCGCGGCCTCAACTCGTTCCCCACCTTGAACAAAGCCTTGCGGCGAGGTCGTCCCTGTGCTTCGCGTTCGACCTGATCGCGCTGCGACTTGCTCGCACGCTCCCAGATCCTGTAGACCGATGCCAGTTCGAACGGAGACAGTTCGCCCACCTCGGCGATTCGCATGAATTCGGGCGTCTCGGAGGAGGATACGGGATATTGCTCGGCAAGCTTGCGAATCGTCGGCAGCCGATCGTCGGCCGGCAGGGCCAAGATTTCCTCTTGCTTGTTCTCGGGAAGCTGGTTGAGCCAGTCGTGGTAACGGCGAAGGACCCAGAAGTATCGTGCGCGTTGCTGCGGATCGAGCTGCGCGACCTGGCGATCCAGTTCGCGAATGGTTTGCTGCTTTGCCGGCGTCAGTTCCAGGTCGAACTTCCGCAACCTCTGGAGGAGCTTGGTGCGTTGATCCGGCGGCATCGACCGGATGCGTGCCCAGTTGGGGTCGGGCTCGGCGACGGCGGCAACCAGGATCACGGCGAGTGCCGAAACCCCGACCATCCCGCATCTTCGAATTCTTACGCGAATCGTGTCGAGGGTCATCGTGTTGATTCGGATTGAGGCCGCCGTCGGAGAGCGATCATTGAAGCTACCGATCCGGGCCGGTCCCGAGTCGATGGCGATGGGTCAATCGGCATCGGCGCGGAATTCCTTGGAATCGGCCAGTTGATTCAGAAACTCGAACGAGCCGACCTCCAGGTATTCGTCCATATGTTCGATCATCGAGAGGTCACGCGCCAGCCGCGCCGAGGGATCGGGCCAGATCCACCGAGTGGCCGCGTAGCCCAGGCCCAGGCTCGCGGTCGCCAGCAAGAGATAGGCGACGACATGGGCCGACTTCGCCGTCAATGACTTGACGCGAGGGTCCCACGTCGGTGCCGCCTTGACGTCGAGACGCCGAATCTCGGTGATCGTACGTTCGCCGAACTGGGGGTCCATCTCCGGAGCCGGCAGGTGCCCCAACAGCTCCCATGTCTTCTTCAACATCTCGACTTCACGACGACCGGTCGCGCTTTGCGTCAGCTTCGTCGAGAGTGCACGCGACATGCTCTCCGGCAGTTCACCATCGATGTACGCGACGAGATCGGCCCGTTCGTCCGGCGTCAACCTGAGCTGCTCTGGCCCCCTCGACATGGCTTAGCTTCCTACAAGTCATCCCTCGGGGGCATCGCCGCACGACACGAGGACTGGATCACTGCGATCCATTGGTTCGGTCAAACGCGTGACAATCAGGATCTTCCTCGTGGGTCAACCGGACCGGCACTCTAGAACATGCCGCCACCCATGCCCCCCATGCCGCCTCCCATCCCGCCGCCCATGCCGCCACCCATGCCGCCCATGCCACCTCCTCCGCTTCGAGGGCCTCCTCCTCGCTTGCCGGCGGTGTTGGCATTCTTTTTCCGCGCCGATCTGGCGCCAAGGTCCGGGTAGTACTGGGAGACGCGATTGTAGTAGAGAGAAGGACCCGATCCGTCGGCGTTCCCCGGATCTTGCATGAAACGGTTCACACGTGCGCGGCGTTCCGAACCTTGATTCGAATACGGGTGCATCGGATCGCCGTTGTCGGCATACGGAGAGCCGGGGTTATACAGGGGTTTCCGATCCTGTTGGGCGTAGTATTGACGGGCCGCCATGGCGTTATTCGTGGAATCCAGCGGCCCCGGTCGCAATGACTGTAACTGCTGATTCGGAAGGTAGATCGCGTAATAAAAGGTGAAGGGATCGTTGATGATCCCACCCGTGCCCAGGCCGGCTGTCGTCTGTGCCCCCGCCCTCGCGGGGAAAGCCGACAGGCAGACGACGAAGGCGACGATCGTGATTCCGGCGAGAACGAGTTGCCGTCCCATGTTTATCACCCTCTCTCGACTGGAGTGCCGAGCTCTAACGGGCGACCCCGCGGTTGAGAAAAGAATCCGTGCGAGCACTTCGATCAACTCCCGGCCCGGCGACCGGAAGTAAGCGTCCGGGTTGAGGAATTCCTTCATGCGGAGACCCGAAGAGCGGGAGATCAAGTCTGGCCTGCCCGCGTAGGACCATCCGAGTCGTCCGATCCGCCGCGGAGAGGGGGATCGCAATGGGATTTCCTCAACGAGGTCGCGTCAGCTAAACTCTCTATCATACTCTGGATGGGCCCTTCCACAAGTCAAGACCCAAAAACCGCCGGTCCTCGACGAGTTGATCCCGTTCCGGCCAAGTCCGGCCTCGGCCTCGGCCAGGAGAGGTCTCAGGAACATCACCGGGGCCCATCGACAGCTCGAGATCGACCTGTGGGGCCGGACCGGCACATCTTCCACCATCCTTCCAGAATACCATACGTCAGTCCGAAGCTGGGGATTTTCAACATGGCCTTCCTGCAACGATCGGCGTGGCATGGGATCGAGGGATTGCTGGCTGCGATCCCTTTCGTCTCTTCCAATCACGCGAAGCTGATCATCATGGGCATCGTCATGATCGTGGTCTTTGGCTCAGCCTATCGTGTCTGGCAAGAGATCCACGACGTCGAGGATCCCGATTCTCCCGGCGAACTGCTCGATTCCTTCGAGCAAGCCCATGCGGAGGGGGAATTGGACGCGCAAGAACTCGCTCGACTCCGGAAACTCCTCCTCGAGGGGCAGTCGGCCGGAGGAGATCGACGGGTTGCGCCGGCATCGCCCTGGGCCGCACCGGCAGGGGTCGAGAATTCGCCGATGATTGGAAAGGCCCGGCCGATCCACATGGACGAGGGCGACCCACAGGAATCGGCATCCTGAAAACTCCATGGAGGGCCGGTCCACGAAATCCGGCGGGCGAGAGAAAGCCACGGTTGCACGTCGAGGTCACGGCAGCCTGACGACTCCTCCCGTCCGGACGCTTTCGATCTCCGCCAGGCAGAGGGCAAGGGCCTGCCTGGCGAGCTCTCCGGAGAGTCGCGGTGCGGGCCGACCGGTGGACACGGCCTCGATCGCGACGTTGAGCTCCCGGACGAACCCGTTGACCGGATCGCCGGATCCCAGCTCCGGATGCTCCACGGTCCCGTCGCCCCGGATGACCGAGAGCGGCATCGCCACGTGTCCCTGGCCCCCCAGGTTGGCGAACTCGAACGCGAGGGTGGCCTCGTCCAGGTAGATCTCGTATCCGTGCGTAAATGGACGCCCGGACTGACTCAAGGCGCCGGAGACGCAGGACACCGCGAGGTTCGGCGTATCATAGAGGTACTGGGTCGTCAGGTGCACGACGGCGCCATTCTCGACGACACCGCGCGAGTGGACGGCCTTCGGCACGCCGCAAAGCAAGCTGATGAAATGGGTATCGTGGATATGGAGATCGATGGCCGGGCCGCCGCTGCGCGAGGCATCGGCGATGCCGCTCGACCAGTCGGGCCTGCAGATCACGCGATTGAAGTGGGCCGCCCGCAACCCGCCATAACGCCCCGACTGGACCGCCTCCAGGGCGAATGCGAACTCGGGCAAGAAGGGCAGCACCTGGCCGACCATCAGCAGCTTCCCGGAATCGCGCGCGGCGGACACCATGGCATCGGCCTCGTCGAGGGCCAGGGCGATCGGCTTCTCCACCAGGACCGGCTTTCCGGCGCAGGGCCTGGATGGCCAGTTGACCGTGCAGGTCGTTCGGCACGCACAGGTTGACGAGGTCCACCTGCGGATCCGCGAGCATCGCCGCATAATCGTCGTAGAGGGACAATCCCGCGAGGTCCATTTGCGTCCCGCGCGGGCCGAAATTCCCCTGGATGCTCGTCCAGTCGCCCGCGAGCTTCTTCGGATCGCGGCTGCACAGGGCGACGACCTTTTCGCCCTCCACGCGGCGAGACGCGAGGTAGTGGATCATCCCCATGAAGCCGATCCCGACGATGCCGATGCCGACCATTGTCAAACCCTTGTACAGTATGAGCGGCCGATCCTCCGAAACGGACCTCGGTAAGGCTAGCCTTACCCGTTACAATGAGGGAAGAGGGTCGTCGGGAGAAACCGGCGGATTCACGACAAGGAGGATGTGACGATGGAGCCGATCACGAGAACGCGACGCATTCGACGCATTCTGACCTGGATCATCGGAGTCTCGCTCCTGCTCCTCGGGCTCGTGTACGCGGGGATCTCGCTGTTCACCGCCGAGAAGCTGACCCATCCCACGAATCACCCCTTATGGATCGACCCCCGAAGGATCAGCGAGGATGCCCAGTCATGGTCGACCCGGACCTCGGATGGCCTCACGTTGCGCGGGTGGTACTTGCCGACCGAGAAACACCGGCATCTGGTCGTGCTGGTGCATGGGATGTGGAGTTCCTGGCAGGAAATGGCCGGCTTGGGACGCGACATCCATCGTCACGGATTCGACGTGCTGCTATTCGACCTGCGGGGGCATGGGCAGAGCGACCCTTCCCGGCTCTACCTGGGCCGTCGCGAGCGAGGCGACATCCGCGCCGTGATGGAATGGGCCGAATCGGAAGGATTCTCGAATGATCGGATCGGATGGCTGGGATACTCGATGGGCGGCTCGACGCTCTTGATGGAGGCGGCCCGAAATCCCCGAATTCAGGTTGCCGTCATCGACAGCCCCTACGGAGACCTGCCCAAGCTCCTGGATACTCAGCTCAGCAAGCACAGCGGCCTGCCGAAGTGGTTCAATCCGGGCATCCTGCTCGCCGCCCGATTCATCTACGGCGTACGAACCGACGACCTGATCCCGATCCGTTTCGCCCGATCCTGGGGCCAGCGACCGCTCCTGCTGATCCACGGGGAATCGGACACCACGGTGCCTGTCGGCCAGGCCTACGAGCTAGCAAAGACCCTCGGCGCCTCGTGCCTGACGCTGACCCTCCCTGGCGTCGAGCACGTCCAGGCCTATCAGAGCGATCCCGAGAGGTATGTCGGGACGGTCAGCACCTTCTTCGACGACCACCTCAGCCCCTGAAAATGCGGGCCTCGGAAAGTCGTCGTAGGGTGCTCTGCGAGCACTGATCCGGATCGTCGAGGATCCGCCGCTCACAGGGCACCCTACGCGAGCATCGATCCCAATCGTCGAGGATCCGGTGCTCACAGAGCACCCTGATATGGTTGGCTTAGTCAGGTCCTGTGCCCGAAGGACTTAAGCGGCAAAGCTTTGCGTAAAAAATCGGTAACTCTTAAGTCCGTAGGGCTCAGGACTTGCTCCAACCCAAAGACTCGATGGTTGGCCCATCCTTATCATGCAGACGAAGCGGGCCAACCATAGGGTCTACGATACGCACTCAGGATCAGGGACCGACGCCGCCGTGGGTCCGGAACGGCGTCAGGTGCGAGGGCTGGTCGAGCAACCAGAATCGCTCCCACTCGTCGCCGGCCTGGCGGAGGTTTTCTGAATCCACCAGCAATTCCTCGACACGTCTGGGCTTGTAGGCCGCATAGTGCGGCAAGGGGACCGGTGCGCATCCCTCGAACAGCGCGAGAGATGCGACCAGGATCGCCAAGGCCGCGCAGAGTTTCCGCATTTCGGGCTCCTCCCGTCTTGCTGGCTCCTCGGATCAGTCGCCCCGCGCCATCCTTGCGCGGCCCTGATCGAGGGACTGGTGGCCGGGGTCTCGAACTTGCCCCCGCGCCGGATTCCGTTCGCCGCTGTTCGGTGCGTGCCGATCGCCGAGGATTCCTCTCCCGGGCTCGGACGGGTATCCCATCGGGACTACCTTCTCACCGGGATCTCGTGGTCCGCTGATCACTCGGTCGTTGACCCGACCTGAGGTTCCGTGACCGGTCCGACAGATCCGTTGTTATCATCATCGGCATCGGAGTCGTCTTCCTCCATCGGAAGCTTTGACGGATCCATCTTTCGAACCAATTCTTCCATTTCCTTGCCCGGCTTGAACGTCACGACGTTCTTGGAGGGGACATAGACCTTATCCCCGGTCCGCGGATTGCGCGCCTTGCGGGGGGCCCGTTGCTTGACCTCGAACACGCCGAAATTCCGCAACTCGATCCGGCCCTCCGACACCAAGGTCTGGATGATTGCGTCGAGGGTCCGCTGGACGATGTCCTTCGTCTTGAGCTGTGTCAGACCGATATCCTCGGAAATCTTTTTGACAATTTCTTTCTTGGTCACGGTGGCGATCTCCGCAGGGCGTGGTCGGACCGTTTTGGCCGGCAAATGGCTCAAGTGTATTGGTAGCTTGGAGTAGAGTCAAGGAAAAAACCATATCCGGGTTCGCGATCGGCAAGCTCCTCGCGCAACGAAACCGATCACGAAGGGTCGGCGGCCGCGAGTCCGATGTTCCACAGGCCTAGATCGCGTCGTTCATGGAGATGTCGATGAAGGGGAGCATAGTCCCATGCCAGACCGTGCTGGTCGACCAGTTGCTTGAGACGAGCGATGAACTGCTCTGACAGCTCGTTAGCCGCCGACTGATAGCCGGGATCGCAATAATAGATGCGACAACCCAACGGACGCGCCCCGCGTGCGGTGCATCGTCCCTTTTCATCCTGCCACGGGCAGGTCTCGCCCCGATCGAGCGGCCGCGAAGCCTCGGGCGCCCCGGCCAGGAGGATCTCGACCTCGAGTGCCGAGACGAACAAAGTATGTCCGTAGTCGCGGAAGCGGCAGCAGCGACCGCTGAGCTGACAGATGGGTCCGAGGCGGGCCACCTCCGCGTCGAGCTGCTCGTAGAGCGCGTTGAGCTCTCCCCAGCAGCGAGGAGTCTCGCCAGAATCGCCGGAAATGGGGGGACTTGCTACGTCGCTCATTTGGGAGTCATGGCGATGGAAGATTGGATCTCGGAGAGGGAATAGAGGCGGCCGTGCCCCGATCCGGGGCAGACCCCTCGAACATTCTCCCAATCCTCGGGGGTCTCGACGTTCTCCGGCCAGAACGGCCAGGTCCGGCACTGGTCCGGCCGTGCCTGATAGACCGTGCAGCCCGCTTGCTTGTCCCAGAAGATACAATCGCCGCCGGGCTTCTCGATCAGGCTATAGCGGTCCCCGACCCGACGGACGAACCGCCCGGCGAACTCGTCGATGGTCTCGCCGCGGGACTCGGCCAGTCGCCGGATCTCCTCGGGGGTGACCCACACATACCCGGGGGCCCCGGTGCAGCACTGGCCGCATCGCGTGCAGGTGAACGCCAGTCCGGCACGATACCACGGCGAATTGGGTTTCGATACACTCATAAGGAGGCCCGAGGAGCCCTGGAATCGACTGAGGAAGCGGGAGCTCACTCACTCTAACGGAACGAGCCTGCGGTGGCAACCTCCCGCGTTTCAAGCTTCTGAGGGGACACGATTTGTGTGATCGACTCCGCAACCCGCGGCGCCGGTCCGGCCTGTCCCCCATGACCGAAGCCGGATCCGAACCGCCTGGCGGACGTTCCGAGCCCATCGACACCGTAGGGAGGAGGTCACGATGACGATCACGGATCCCATCGAGAGGGTCGTCCTGACGCATCTGCAAATCCCGCTGAAGGAACCGTTCCGGATCTCCGGCGGCGAAGTGGCGATCAAGGATGCGATCCTCGTCTCCATCGAGACGAGCTCCGCGGCCGGCCTCGGCGAGAGCTCGCCGATGGACGCCAGCTTCGGCTATCCCGGCGATACGCCCGAGAGCTGCTGGGATGCGCTGACCAACGCGATTGCCCCCGACCTCCTGGGTCGGAGCGTCGGATCGATTGAGGACATCGCGTCGGTCGGATCGTCGTGGAAGTCGGGCAAGTTCGCGGCGGCCGGCCCGGAAACGGCCCTCTGGGACCTGCTCGGCCAGGCGCGTCACGCGACCATCGCCGAGCTGCTCGGCGCCCCCGACCTGCGCATCGACCTCGGGATTGAGTCGGGCCTCGCCGTCGGCCTCTATCCGAGCATCGTCGAGTTGATCAAGACGATCGAGGCCCACCTCGTGGCCGGCTATCGCCGCGTCAAGATCAAGATCCGGCCGGGCGAGGACCTCGAGCTGGTCCGCGCCGTCCGGCAGCACTTCGGCGACGTCGAGCTGATGGTTGACGCCAATGCCGCCTACACGTCCGCGGACATCGACCTCTTCCGCGAGCTCGACCAGTACGACCTGCTGATGTTCGAGCAACCCATGGCCTCGGATGATCTCGACGGCCTGTCGGCATTGCAGGCCGCGGTGACCACTCCGGTCTGCCTCGACGAGACGGCCGAGAGCCTCGAGCGGACCGCCCTGGCGATCGGTCGAGGTGCCTGCCGGATCGTCAACTTGAAGATCCAGCGCGTCGGCGGGCTCGGACCCGCGCTGGCGATCCACAACCTGTGTCACCAGCACGAGGTGGCCTGCTGGGTCGGCTCCATGCCCGAGCTGGGCATCGGCCAGGCGCATGGCCTTCACCTGGCGACCCTGGCCAACTGCAAGTACCCCAGCGACATCGAGCCGAGCACGCGATGGTTCGTTAACGATTACACGATCCCGATGATCGACTTCTCGACCCCGGGCATCATCGGCGTCCCGACCCGCCCGGGATTGGGCGTCCTGGTTAACCCGGCCAAGGTCCGTCGTTACCAGGTCCGCCAGCAGGAGTTCGCGAGCAAGACGGTCGGGTGATGGGTCATGAACCGGTATCAGGATTCCAGGTCCCTCGCGGAGGCCACTTCGATGATTCGACTCTCGCAAGCGATCGTGGCGGTGATGGCATGTACCTTGGCCTCGGGCGCGGCGGGCGGGCTCGTCGGCGCGGCCATCGGCCGCGTCGCGCCATCGTTCGTCAACTGGCTGCATTCGCCGGGACGTGGCGCGAACATCGATCCGACCGAGTTCGGCTTCGGCCTGGGCGTCGTCTCCGGTCTCTTCATGGGCGCTGGAACGGGCGTGTTCCTCGTCTGCGTGCTGGCCCTCCGGGACGCCTGGCTGGCGCGTTATGGGCTCCCGTCGGCGAAGTTGTCACCCGCATCGGACCTCGATCGAGAGTGAGAGGATCCCGGCTTCCTCAATCGGCTGCTCAGGGCGTGAGAGCCAGAGCCGATTCGCCCCGTCTTGGTCCAACGAGCCGAGGACACAACGCTCGGCCGGGGCATCACGCGATCGCCCCCATTCAAGTCTTCCGGCGTCGCTTTGGCGATGGGGCTTCTTGGCCGGCAGTGGTCTCCTCCAGATACTGGCGAATTTCCTCCGCCGGTAGACCGGCCAGCCGCGCCTTCGCCGACAGGACGGCTAGAAGTGTTTCCGCCGGCAGCGATTGTTAGTCGGCTACGGCGATCGTCGATTGCTTGGTGAGGCGACGGAGCATCAAGTGAATCATGGCAACCTGAATCATGGCCTCGCCGGTCTCGTTCCAATATTCATAGTGCTTGCTCAAGCGTCGATAGTTCGACAACCATGAAAATGTTCGTTCGACAACCCAACGCTTCGGCAGGAGTTTGAATCCCTTGACATCATCATTGCGATTCACGATTTCCAAGACCCACTGGCGGAAGGGGGATACCCAAGCGATGAGCTTTCCCGCGTAGCCGCCGTCCGCCCAGATTCGCGCCCGCCGAGGCCACGCTCCCAACAGCTTCGCCTTGGCGAAGACCAACTTGGCATCATCACGGTCCTGGATGTTCGCCGGGTGGACGACAACGGCCAGCAATAACCCGAGCGTGTCCATCAAGATATGCCGCTTGACCCCCTTGATCTTCTTGCCCGCGTCGTAACCCCGTTGGCCACTGATTCGAGTCGCTTTGACCGTCTGGCTGTCGATACTGCCGTCGCTGGGTTCGGCTTCTTTCCCAGGCGCCTCGCGGACCCGACGGCGGAGCGTGTCATGGATCTGCTGCCAGATCCCGCGCCGACGCCACCGGTGAAAATAGTCGCGGACGGCCCCTTCGGGGGGAAATCATGCGGTAAAGCCGACCACGCACAGCCGGTGCTCAGGACGTAGAAGATGGCGTTGAAGACCTCGCGAAGACTCGTCCTCCGAGGAGCACCCGCCGGGACCGGCGGAGGCAACAACGGTTCGATGGTGGCCCACTGAGCGTCGGTCAGGGTCGCTGGGATATGGCTTGCGAGTCGTGGTGTCCATGCGAAACTCCTGGGTTGAGACATCGATCACCAATCGGAGTTAACCCAAACCCCCAGATTCCTGTCCACAGTGTGAAGATTCCCGCGCCCTTTCTGAAAGACGCGGGGCTGCCGAAGAGGCTGTCGCCGCATTCGTTCCGGGTGACGGCGATCACCGCCCTGCTGACGCAGGGCGTGCCGCTGGAGGACGTGCAGTACCTGTCCGGGCACGCGGAACCGCGTACCACGGGGCTTTTCGACCGGCGGCAGATGAAGGTGACGCGGAACATCGTCGAGCGGATTTCGATCTAATATTATATTGTTTATTATGTATTTTTATATAATTGTTCAATACTAAGTGGCTCTGTGAGCAGGGCAACTAACAGGATATTCCACATGTCAAAAGGTAAGAACCCTTCTTTCGCAAATGGACTTGCGCATAGAAATCCGCAACTGCTTTCACCGAGGCCAGTTACGCCATTTTTCCCATCGGTGAGTACGCATAAATTGAAGACCTGTCCATTGGGTGCATTTTGGCGCAACTCCTTATGAGGGAATGAGTTGCTGATTCCACCCGTGATGTGGGGTAAGAAGGTTGCTGGAACGTGTTTGCGAGACGACGCCAAGGGCTGAATGGGCAACCTGCGATGGATGGGGGATTTATAGTTATACGTCTGACCCGTGGGCTCAAATCGACGTCGTAAGTCCTTACGTAGTAACGATTGGAACTGGCGGTGGATTTACGAAACGGACATCTAAATCGCCGGATCGACTCTTATGGATCGATCACGAAACGGTTCTCGGAATGAGCATGGTCCTGGTCCGGAAGTGTACGGTGGCTCTCCGATTCGTGGTCACGGATTCGGACCGAGCGGTCGGTCGCGCCATTGATTGCCGATGACGGCGCCGATGAGTTTAAGTTTGCTATGTCGAAGGAACAATCTTGTTTCTTTTTCACACCACGGCATGGATAAAATTTCTTGCCGCAGGAATTGAGCTGAAAACCGTATGCGAATCAGGTAAGTCTGGATGCCCATGCGTAAGAGTATCTGTTTCGCTCGCCCACGGATTCGGGCACGCATGATTGCTACTGTTTTCCGCAAGCGTGATTTCGGGGTCTCGGCCCGCTGATCGCGCCTTCAGATCTCGGCCCATTCGGCGAGCGGCTCCAACACAGGGCGGATGAGAGGATGCGGAGGTGTTGCCGCACCCGAATGATTTTCCATCAAGTCCTCGAATCTCAATGAGAGCACCATGTTTTCGAAGTACTCGAAGATTATTCCGAAAAAGGCTCGGTCGGCACGAGCCTCTCGAACGCGATTCATCCCCCTCGTAGGGGGGTTAGAATCGCGGACCGTGATGAGTACGCTGACCGTCACCAGCGTTTACGACTCGGGACCCGGGACGCTGCGGGCCACGATCAACTCGGCCTCCAACGGCGACAAGATCGTCTTCAGCCCCGCGCTCGACGGGGGTACGATCGGGCTGGTCAACCCGATCGACTACAGCACCTCGCTCGATATCGAGGGGCCCGGGGCGACCCGGCTGACGATCTCGGGGGGTAATTACAGCCAACTCCTCGAAGCCTACGGCGCCACGACCGACGAGACGATCGCCGGCCTCACGTTGTCCTCGGGTTACGGGAACTCGGGAAGTGCCTTCAGCGGCGACCTGGACGCGGTGGCGTTCACCAACTGCGTGTTCAACGGGAACGTGGCCCAGACCCCAGACTTCGAGGGCACTGCCGAGGGCGGCGCGGTGCAGGTGATCGGCAACACGTTGACGATCCAGGGCTGTACGTTCACCGGCAATGGCGCCTCGGGGACCTACCTCCAGGACGGCACTGCTTATGGGGGCGCGGTCTTCGCCGATGTCCAGAACCTCACGGTCACCAAGAGCACCTTCACCAACAACCACGCGGTCGGGAGCCAAGGGCACGCCCAGGCGGGCCTGGCCTTCGGCGGCGCCCTGTACAGTTCCCCCGAGAACAACGAGAGCGGGCCGCAGGGTCCGAGCGTGACCCTCTCCGGCGACACGTTCTCGAGCAACCTCGCCCTGACCGGCAACGCGACCGAGGTGGGCGCCAATGCCGGGCTGGCCGAAGGTGGCGGCGTGGATATCGACGCCGGATTCACCCAGGGGCTGACCGTCAGCCTGACGAGCAACAAGTTCAACTCCAATGAGGCGGAAGGCAGCTACGGGACGTTCGCCGGAGTGGCCGAAGGGGGTAACCTGTACCTCGGCGCCGACTTCGCCTCGTCCCCGACCTTCACCGTGAGCGGAAACCAGTTCGTCGGCGGTCTGGCCCTGGGTGGGACCGTGTCCTTGAACAATTCGGGGGACGACCTCGGGGTGGGCGGGGCTGCCTATGGGGGCAACATCGCACTCGATGCGTTCCTGTCCTCGAACGCGTCCTTCATCCTGAGCTCCAACCAGGTGTCGAACGGCCGGGCCCAAGGTGGGGCCGGCGGGGACCCGATCAACGCGAACGTCCTGCCGGGGATCGGGGGCGATGCCCGGGGAGGCGGGATCTATGCCGATGCCGACCTCGCGTCGTCGCCCCGGTTCATCATCTCCGCGACGACGCTCACCTATAATAGCGCCGTCGCCGGCGGGGACGCCGCCTATGCCGGTGCCTCATCAAACGACGCGGCCGTCGCGGCGGGTGGCGGCTACGATGCCAGCGCGGGCGATTCCGCGGCCCCGTATTTCACTCTCGATGGCAGCACGGTCGCCTTCAACACAGTCACCGGCGGCGCGGGGGGCTCGGTGACCTCCTCCTCGATCGGTCAGGGCGACGAGGGCGGCGACGCGTTCGGGGGCGGCGTGACGCTCGACCCGGGCGATTCGGCCGGGGCGACCTATACCATCACGCGCGACACGTTCAATGCCAACACGGCGACCGCCGGTCTCGGGGGGTCCAGCGGCTATTACGGCAACGGGGCGAACGCTTACTCCGGCGGCGACGGCGGCTATACCTTCGGCGGCGGCCTCGCGATCGTCCCCGGCATCGAGAGCTCCAACCTTGATGGTACGGGCCTCGCGGTCGGCCTCAAGATCACCGTCGGCCGCTCGAGCTTCGCGAACAACCGGGCGATCGGGGGTGCCGGGGGCGCCGGGGGCTACGCCTTTTTCGGCGGGAACGGCGGGTTTGGCGTTGAGGGCCGGGGCGGCGGGATCGGCATCTTCGGATATTATCTCGACCCCTCGTCAACGATAACGCTGGACACCGACACGCTGACGGGAAATTCGGCCCTGGGCGGCAAAGGTGGGGCGGGCGGCAATGGCATTTTTGACGGGGGGACCGGAGCCTCGGGCGGGGGCGGGCTTGGAGGAGGTCTCTTCGTGGAAACCCCCGCGACGGTCAACATCCTCCACGGCTTGATGACTCGCAACACGGCAGGGGGCGGCGCCGGCGGGGCCGGCGGGACGGGTGCGGCGGACAATGGTACCACAGGGCAGGCGGGCCAGGGCTACGGAGGCGGGGCTTACATCGATACCCTCTCGGTCTTCGCGACGGTCAACACCCGCATTCTGATGAATGTGGCCGATAACTATCCCGACATTTACGGCACCATCACTTTCCACTGAGCGAGGGTTCCTCAATGGCCCGGCCCTCGCGCGAGGGCCAGGCCCGTCACTCCTTCCTTCGCCGATCCCTCCTCGCCCCGGACAGACCTTCTCCAGGAACGATGATCCCATGAGATCTCCCCTGCTCACCTTGGTCCTGCTCGTAGCCTCGGTCCTGGCGGTCAACTCGCCGGCCCGGGCCGACTTCACGCTTTTCGCCACGACGGGCGACAACAAGGTCGTTTCGGTCAACTCGTCCGGGGTTGTCTCGGACTTCGCCACCACCGGCTTGTTCCTCCCCCAGGGAATCGTCGCCGATAACGCTGGCACTCTCTACGTCGCCAACCCGATCGACAATACCATCGAGGCCTTCTCCAAGACGGGTACCGACCTCGGGCCGCTCGCCACCACGGGCCTGAATTCCCCGTTCCCGCTGGCCATTAGCAACGGCTTCCTGTACGCGGGGAACTCCGCCGACGGCACGATCGAGAAGTTCACCACGGGCGGCGTCAACTACGGCCCATTCGCCTCGACTGGCCTGACCGCAATTGCCGGCCTGACCTTCGATTCTCAGGGGCGGCTCTACGTCAGCGATGCGAACAGCAACACGATCCACAGCTTCTCCGCGAGCGGCGCCGACCTCGGCGTGTTCGCCTCGACCGGCTTGAACGACCCTCAAGCGATGGCCTTCGACGCCCAGGGGCAGCTTTACGTGGCCAACTTCGGCAGCAATACGATCGAGCGATTCGCCGCCAACGGGACCGACCTCGGCGTGTTCGCCTCGACCGGCCTGAACGGTCCAGTCGGCCTGGCGTTCGACCCCTCGGGACACCTCTACGTCGCCAACACCTTCGATGGCACGATCGAACAGTTCGCCTCCGACGGGACCGACCTTGGCGTCTTCGCGTCTGGGCTCGTCGCGCCAGCCTACCTGACGATTGTCGCAACCTCCACGTCCACGCCCGTTCCCGAGCCGAATTCCTTCATCTTGATGGGTCTCGGTCTGGGCTTGATCGTTTATCGGCGATTATGGGAACCTTCCGGGAGGAGGCCGCAACGGCTAGAGTGGTTTCCTTTTCCGTGTTCCGGTAGGACGACACCGATCCGCTGATTATCGCCAGGTAGCCGTTCCGTCTCGGACCCTGGTGGAAGCGGAACACGGGGTTCCGATAGTCGGGTAGCAGGGAAGCATTGCTGCTTCTTCGCCCCCTCAGAACTAGACGTGAGAGTTGCCCCTCATCCAGCTCAAGCATTCACTAAGATCTCCTCCTGCTGTTGCCGGGTTAACCTGGGCAACTGCTTCTTCATGTAGTCGATCTCGAAGTCCTTCATGGTGTACATGGCCATCACCTCGCCTCGAAACTGTTCGAACAACTGATCCAGCAGCAGGCTCGTCGCTTCCGACCGCCGTCGGTAGGCCCCTCCGCCGAAGCCCACCAGCTCCGCCGAGGCGCTGAACAGATGCAGCGGCGCATTCTGCACCTCGCGCGGCAACTCCCCGGCCACCACCACCCGGACCGTGTCGGTGCCCCATCGGCAATCATACACCCCGGCCTGACGCTCCTGCCACGGTACCTGCTGCGACAGCTTCTGTGGGAACCGCGCAGCACACCGCGTAGAGCCGGAATTGGTCCTCCGGCAGAAGCTCCGACGGCGACGGGCGGACGAGCTTGCGGTAGGCCACATAGTGGCCCACCAGCTCCTTCACGGCCCAGTCGTCCAGCGCCTCGTGGTGCGACTTGAACGTGACGAGGTTGTGCGCCACCAGTCCCTCCAGGCCGTCGGGCAGGCGGCCGGCGAACCGCCCTCGGCCCCGGCGCACGACCACGACGTCGAGGAATTGCTGTTGGACCGACAGGTCGCGCTCGACTTCCACGACGAAGGGCGAGCCGCTGAAGTAATCGGTCAGCAGCAACCCGAACAGGCGGTGCCAGTCGCGCAAGACCTGCCGCTCAACCGCTATCATAAGGGTCCTATGATCGGGACCCGCGTCCCGATCCATCGGCTCTTGACGGGACCTCGTCCTCAACGGTCCTCAGCCGCCGATCGAGTGCATCATCCGCTCGGGCTGGATGAACCGGGCGGTGTTGATCTCATGCCCCTCCCACTTCGATGCGACGCTGTCGCGGATCGCCCCGGCGATCGTTGCCTCGTCGGCGCCGCCGCGCAGCAAGGCGCGGATGTCGGTCTCTTCGAGCGAGAACAGGCAGTTGCGCAGCTTGCCGTCGGAGGTGAGCCGGATCCGGTTGCAGCTCATGCAGAATGGCCGGCTCACCGAGGCGATGAAGCCGAGCCGGCCCCCGCCGTCGCCCCAGTCGTAGTCCAGCGCCGTGCGCGGGGGTCCTGATCGACGACGGGATGGAGCGGCCCGATCCCGCGCTCGAGCAGGTCGATGATGTCGGCCGCGAAGAGGACTTTCTCGCGCTCCCAGAGGTGGCCGCCATCGAGCGGCATGTACTCGATGAAACGCAGCTCGAGGCCGTGCTGGCGGGAGAACCGGGCCAGCGGGACCACGTCATCCTCGGTCACCCCGCGCATAGCGATGGCGTTGACCTTCACCGGGTCGAAGCCGGCCTCCTTGGCGGCGAGGATGCCCTCGATGACCTGCTCCAAGCCGGTCCGCCGAGTCAATTGGAGGAATTTATCGGCGTCCATCGTGTCGAGACTGATGTTGATCCGCTTGAGTCCGGCATCCTTCAGGGTCCGGGCCAGAGGTGCGAGCAGGATGCCGTTGGTCGTCAGGCCGACGTCCCTCACCCCGGGGATCGCGACTAATTTCTCGATCAGGAATGGGAGGTCTCGACGGACGAGCGGTTCGCCGCCGGTGAGCCGGATCTTGTCGATCCCCAGCGTCACCGCGACCCGGACGAACCGCTCGATCTCCTCGAAGCTCAGGAGCTGCGCGCACGGCAGGAACTCGACCTGCTCCGGCATGCAATAGACGCATCGGATGTTGCAGCGGTCCGTCACGCTGATCCGCAGGTTGTTGTGCGGACGCCCGAACGAATCAACGAGTCGATTGCCTGGGGATTCCATGGATTCCACCCTGATTCCTCGGCCAGCTACTGGCTGAACTGCGTCGGGTCGGGAGACCTTGGGTCGGGCGGACGGCGGGGTCGTGAGACCTGCGCCGATCGCAGATGCGAGCATAAGATTTAGCGTGGTCAGGTCGGGCCGAGCCCGGGGTGGACCCATTCCTCTAGGCCATCGGCCCAGGTCTCTTTCTTCCAGATCGGCACGACCTCTTTGAGTGTGTCGATCAGCCAACGGCACGCCTCGAACGAATCCTGACGGTGGGGGCAGCTCACCGCGACGACCACGCTCACCTCGCCAAGTTCCAGGTGGCCGACCCGGTGGACCATCGCCAGCTCGATGATCGGCCAACGCCGGCGCGCCTCCTCCTCAAGCTCGGCGAGTTTCTTCAGGGCCATCTCGGGATACGCTTCATAGGTCAGGGAAATCGTCCGGCGCGAGCCGGTCAGCTCGCGAACCGTCCCCAGGAACGTGCAGACCGCACCCGCTCCGTTCGAGCGGACACGTTCGGTGACAGCCGCGTGGTCGATCGCCGCTTCGGTAATCTCGATCATCGATCATTATACCCAGTCGAACCTCGAGTGCGGCGGGTCCTCATCCTCATTCCGGCGCCGCCGCTGACGGGGGGGATCACGGCGAGCTGCGAGCCTCGCGTGATGGTCACGTCATCCGTGGCATACTCCTCGTCGACCGCGATGAGCGCGCCCGACCACAAGGGGGCGAGCTCGGGCCATCGGGCCCTCAACGCGGCACGGAGGTCGGCGACCGTCGCCGCCGAGGAGAGCTCGATGCGGATCTCGGGTTGGCCGACGCGCTCCTTGGCCATCGCGAAGAGGCGAACGCACGCGAGTATCCGATCGGGATGCTCGCCGACCGGATCGCCTTCGGATCTTCGAAACCTCCAGAGATCCACGTCCTCGGGCGTGTCGAGATCAACGAGGACATCGGGAACCGGGACCGGCACCGCGACGATCCGGTCCCGGTAACGCGCGACGAGCGCATTGACGCCCTCGCCGGCCGGGAGTGCGCGGATCTCCAGGGCGATGCTCCACGGCAAGACGAGCGGATGGCCGCGCCGGCCTTCATACACGGGAGCGACGATATGCCCGGGCTGGCCCAGGGCGGCCTGGCGCAGGCGAGCGACGACCTCGGACGTGATCCCCGGGACGTCACCTGGGGTCAGGAAGACCATTTGCGGTGCAGGATCGGTCTCGAGCGCCGCGAGGCCAAGCTCGATCGAATGACGCATTTCCGCAGGGCGAATCTCGGGGACGATCACCTCGGCCCCGGCCTGCCGGGCGGCTTCGGCGATCGGGGTGCCTTCGGCCGCATCGGCGGGCGGGGCGACGACGATCACGCGGCCCGCAGCACCGAGGCGGAGCGCCGTCACGACGCGATGAATGAGCGTCTCGCCCCGGAACGTCATCAGCAGTTTGGGCCGTCCCATCCGGGCATCGAGCCCGCGGCGGGCACCACGGCGGCGATCATGACGTCCTCGCGCTGTCGGCGAACGAACGCGGATCGTCGTCGGCCGCTTCGGCGAGGTCGCCATGCGGACGAGGGGCCAGACCTCGCGGGCCCAGGTTGCGTCGCGCGATCAGCTCGGCCACGATGCTGACCCCGATCTCGATGACCGTCTGCGACCCGATATCCAGGCCGACCGGCGCCGCGACCCGGCTCAGGTCGGATTCGGCGATCCCCTGTTCGCGGAGGCCTTCGAAGATCAGCCGGATCTTCCGCCGGCTGCCGATCAGGCCGACATACGACGCGGCGGTCGGTGCCAGCCGATAGAGCGCCTCCTGGTCGTGGCCATGCCCCCGCGTCACGATCAGGGCGTAGGTGCGGGGCGTGACTTCCATCGAGGCCAGCACCTCCTCGATCGGCCCGACGAGTATCCGCTGGGCCGACGGGAACCGCTCGGAATTGGCATACTGACGGCGGTCGTCGACGACCCAGACGTCGAAATCCGCCTGTGCCGCCAGGCTCGCCACGGCCTGGCCGACATGCCCCGCGCCGACGATGACCAGCCGGATCCGCGGCCAGCTCGGCAGGTAGGCCACTCCGCCCTCGACCCTCGGCCTGGGCCGGTCGTCAACCGGCAGGACTCGCGACGCGATCGGCCCGGGTGCCGGGCCTGAAGGCCAGCTCGATCGCAATCGGTCCGGGCCATCGAACAGGAACCGGCCGCACAAGGGCAGGCCGTCGACCGCCTCGGGATTGACGACGACGGCTTCGGTGAAGCCCTCGCCCTCCTCCAGGGCGCGATCCATCGCGCGGACGTACGCCAACGGCTCCGATCCGCGCACCGGCTGGGTGACGATCACCATCTTGCCGCCGCAGATCAGGCCATCGGCCCATCCGTAATCGTGATCGAGGAGGAATGAGTGCACGGCCGCCTCCGTCCCGCCGAGTTGTCGCAGGGCCTTCTGCTTGACCTCGTTCTCGACGCAGCCGCCGCCGAGGGTGCCGATCTGGCCGCCGCGGGGGTCGACGATCATCATGGCCCCCGCCTTCTGCGGCGTCGAGCCCCGCGTCTCCACGACCTGGCAGAGCATCAACTCGCGGTCGAGTTCCAGGGCCTGGATGAGCTGTCTCAGGACGTCGCGCATTCGTTGGGATTTCCGATGCCGGGGCTCTGGACGAAGAGGCTATCGACGATGGATCGAGTCTATCGCATCGGATGGCCAGGGTCGAGATCGCTGGACGATCCTCCCTCACGATTCAGCGCACCGCCCGGTCGCCGGGTCGAACCAGGCGGCCCGCTCGAGATCGAGGACGATGTGGACGCGTTGCCGGTCGTGGATGGACTGGCTGGCCGGCAGCCGGGCGACGAGCCTGTGCGGCCCGAGTGTCAGGGTCGCCAGCAGCTCGGCGCCGTTGAACTCCACGCGACGGACCTGGGCGAGCAGCGTCGGCGATGACCCCGGGTCGTCGGCGGATTGGCCGCCCTCCGACACGCGGATGGCCTCGGGCCTCAGGCCCAGCTCGACCTCATCGATCCCGGACGGCAGGGAATCACCCGGCAGGGTCCAGCTCAGGCCGTGCTCGGCGGCGATGGGATGGATTCGAGTCCGTCCGTCCTCGCGCGACACGTCGCAGGGCAGGATGTTCATGGGCGGGTTGCCGACGAACCTGGCGACGAACCGATGCGACGGGCGCCGGTAGATCGCGCGGGGGGAATCGCACTGGAGCAGTCGGCCCCGGTCGAGGATCGCGATCCGATCGCCCATCAGCATCGCATCGCCCTGATCGTGCGTGACGAGGATCAATGTCGTGCCGAACTGACGTTGGAGGTCCAAGACCTCCTCGCGCAGCGCGGCGCGGAGTGGCGGGTCGAGGCTCGAGAATGGTTCGTCGAACAGGAGGACGCGTGGGTGTCTCGCCAGCGCGCGACCGATCGCCACCCGTTGCCGCTCGCCGCCGGAAAGGGCCGCGGGCCGGCGCCCGAGCAAGCCATCCAGCCCCAGGAGTCCGGCCATCGTGTTCGCCTGGGACATCGCCTGATTCCGGGGAACACCGCGGGCTCGGAGTCCGAACGCCAGGTTCTCGGACACCGTCAGGTGCGGGTAGAGCGCGGGGTTCTGGAAGACCATGGCCACGTCGCGACGATGGGGTGGGACCCGACTCATCTCACGCCCGTCGATCGACAAACCGCCCGAGGTCGGCGAATCCAGCCCGGCGACGAGCCGCAACAGGGTCGTCTTCCCCGACCCCGAAGGCCCCAGCACGACCAGGAGCTCCCCCGAGCGGACCTCCAGGTCGATCGCTTCCAGGGCGGGCACCCCACCGGGAAAGGCCTTCGATAATTGCCGCAATTCGATCCCCGCCACGGAGACACCTCACCGATAACTCTCGCGGACATGTCAACCCCGCGAGTGCATTCCTTGTTACCTGATGCTGTCACACATGAGTATGGCCGGCGGAGACAATCCGCATCCGATGCGTTCCTGTTCTTGCAAGCCTGCGACATCCTATACCATGATGAGGCCCCACGCGACAGCTTTCCGCAAGCATCCCGCACCAGGACAGACCAACGCAACGATCGGCGGCGGCGGCGCGACGGAAGTGACTGGGAATTGAGAATTTGCGACCGATCCGACGCGAAGGGCTTTGTGCCGCCGGATCGGCTCGATCTTGACACTCGTCCCTCCCAACTTTACTGTAAACAATGTTGGATCGGCGGGTTGGAGTGAGCCTCCACCGTCCGTAGCCACCTTAGCTCAGTTGGTAGAGCACAGCTTTCGTAAAGCTGGGGTCCAGGGTTCGAGTCCCTGAGGTGGCTCTCGATGCAAGCGAGCCCGGGCGGGAGGTTGCACCTCTGGGCGATGGGCCGACGCTCGCGAATCGCCCGCGGACGATGGAAGCGGGGCTCTCTCATGTCGACCACAACAACGTATCCGCCGATTGACGAGCTCCTGAAGGATGTCGGTCGCGCCATTCTCCACAACGTGCCCTGGGATGCCTACGTGGCGATGAGGGATGACGAGGCTCATCGGCACGTCCGAATGGACTATTTCCAGGGGACGCTGGAACTCATGTCGCCGCAATACCGGCACGAGAAATACAACCGACGACTCGACCATGTGGTCTGGGAACTGGTGGTCGAACTGGGTATTCCCTGCGCCTGCGCGGGCTCCACCACCCTCCGTCGGGAAGACGGTGATGCTGGGAAAGAGTCCGACACTTGCTTCTATATCGCCAACGAACCGCGGATTCGTGGCAAGGACGAGATCGATCTCACCGTCAACCCACCCCCCGACCTGGCGATCGAGGTCGACAACCTGAACGACTCCGAAGGCAAGCTCCCGATCTACGCTGCCTTGCGCGTGCCCGAAGTCTGGCGCTACGACGTCCGAACCGGCGTGCTCTGGTTCGGGCGCCTGCAGGCGGACGGGACTTACAAGTCCATCTCTCGCAGCGAATCCCTTCCGCTATTAACGCCCGAAAAGGTACTCGAGGCCCTGGCCCTCTGCAATGGGGTGGCCGAGTCGCAATGGGGACGGTCTTTACGTGAATGGGTCCGCGCCCTGAAGCCCTGACCCAGGAACAATGCTTCGCGGCCGCGACCGCCTCCAATGAGGCGGCGGATGCGATCGTCGGTTATGCTGGTGGGCGTGAGCTACCGATCCACCCAGCCCGCCACCCAGGAGACGCCCCCGATGAGTCGAGTCAGGTTTCGCAGAATCCTCAGCCCGATGGCCGCCCTGTTCCTCGTGATCGCCTTCGCCGGCGCCGACGAGCCGGCTTTCGATCGCAAGGAAGACGTGATCTACGGGCGCAAATTCGGCACGGCGCTCACCATGGACGTCTTCACACCCAGGAAGGATGCCAAGGGGATCGGCGTGATCCTGGTGGTCAGCGGCGGGTTCGTCTCCTCACATGAGGCGATCCAGCCGGGTTTCATCCGACCGCTGACCGACCGGGGTTACACCGTGTTCGCGGTGGTCCACGGCAGCCAGCCCCGCTTCACCGTCCCGGAGATCGTCCAGGACATGAATCGGGCCGTGCGGTTCATCCGCCATCACAGCAAGGAGTATGGCATCGATCCGGCCCGGATCGGGGTCTGCGGCGCCTCGGCCGGAGGCCACCTGTCGCTCATGCTGGGGACCGCCGGCGACGACGGGAAGCCCGATGCCAGGGATCCCGGTCGACCGGGAATCCAGCCGCGTACAGGCGGTCGCCTGCTTCTTCCCGCCGACCGATTTCCTGAACTTCGGGGCGGCGGGGGCCAAGAAGGTCCACGCCACCGATCACGGCCCGCCCTTCCGCGCCGCCTTCGACCATCGCGAGCTGGACCCGACGAGTCGTCTCTGGGTGCCGATCACCGACTCCGCGAAACTCGAAACGATCGCCCGGCAGATCTCGCCGGTCTACCACGTCTCGCCCGACGATCCGCCGACCTTGATCATCCACGGGGATAAGGATACGCTCGTTCCCCTCCAGCAGTCGGAGCTGATCGTCGAGAAGCTCAAGAAGGCCGGCGTCGAGACGCAGCTCGTCGTCAAGACGGGCGCGGGGCACGGCTGGGCCACCATCGGCAACGACTTCAAGACGTGTGTCGATTGGTTCAATCAACACCTCAAGACGCCGAAGCAGGATCCCTCGAATGAGAAAGTCTCATCCGGCGCGAGCAAGGCTGCGCAGTCGAAATGACGAGGCCGTGTCGCCGGGCGGTCAGAATTCGCGGGCGTAGCCGGCCGTCCAGCCGCCGTCGACGGTCAGCATGTGGCCGTTCATGTAGCTGTTCTCCGGGTCGGCCAGGAAGAGCGCGGCGACGGCGATCTCGCGGGTCTCGGCCGGCCGGCCCAGCGGGATGTGCGCGAGCATCTGCTTGACCGAGTCGTGGAACAGGCCCCCCTCGCCGTAGAACAGCTGCCGCGTCCCCTCGGTCAAGGTCGAGCCCGGCGCGATCCCGTTGACCAGGATCCCATGCGGGCCCAGCTCCAGGGCCATGGCCTTCGTCAGGTTGACCACGCCGGCCTTGGCCGCCACGAAGGCGCACTGGAGTCGCAGCGGCACCAGCCCGGCGATCGAGGCGATGTTGATGATCCGCCCCGAGCCCTGGGCCCGCATCGCCCGCGCCGCGAACCGGCTCACCTCGTAGAGACCCGTCAGGTCGACCGAGAGGATCCGGTCCCACTCCGCGCGCGGGAACTGGTCGATCGTCACGCGGTGGGCCATGGTGTTGACGCCGGCGTTGTTCACCACGATGTCCAGGCGGCCGCACGTGGCGACGATCCAGTCGATGGTCGCCTCGATGTCGTCGCTCCGCGTGACGTCGAGCGCCCGGCCGAGGGCACCCGACACGTTCGACGCCGCCTCGCGGGCTCCCGCCTCGTCGATGTCCGTGTAGACGACCCGGCTGCCGTTCGCCGCGAAGGCATCGGCGATCGCCTGGCCGATCCCGCGGGCCGCTCCGGTCACGAGACCGACCTTTCCCGACAAGTCGCAGCGCATCGGTCCGTCCTCCTTCACGCGATCAACCACGGGCCCGGGTTCTCGATCAGCCGGACGAGCGACTGGAGGAACCGGGCCGCGGGCGCGCCGTCGACGATGCGATGGTCGAACGTCAGGCTCAGGCCCATCCGCTCGCGCACGACGACCTGTTCGCCCGACCATGACCGGCTCGCGGACGATCCGGCCCATGCCCAGGACGGCACACTCGGGCAGGTTGATGATCGGCGTGAACGTCTCGACGCCGAACGCGCCCAGGTTCGTGATCGTGAAGGTGCCGCCCTGCATCTCATCGGCCCGGAGCCGTCGCTCTCGGGCGCGCCGGACCAGGTCCCGCGCACGGACCGACGATCTCGCCCGAGCCCGAGCCTCGCCGCGCCCCGGATCACCGGGACGAGCAGCCCCTCCTCGGTATCCACCGCGATGCCGATGTGCGGCTCCTCCGGGATGACGAGGCGGTCCTCGTCCCATCGGGCGTGGAGCATCGGGTGGTCGCTCAAGGCCATCGCGGCCAGCTTGACGACGAACTCGGTGTAGCCGGGCACCTCGCGGCCCGGCAGCGAGGCGGCCTTGAACTGCGTGCGGAGGTTCACGAGGTTCGTCGCGTCCAGCCGTGGTGTTGAGCGTGACGGGCGCCGTCGTCCGCCGGCTCTCGACCATCCGCGCGGCGATCGTCCGGCGCGTCGGCCCGATCGGGACGGCCCGCCCCGGTATCGAAGCGACGTCCTGCCGCGGCTCGAGGACCGGCGCACGATCGCCTCGTGCCTTCGCGGCCGCGAGGACGTCGACCTTGCGAATCCGGCCGGTGCTGCCGCTGCCGTCGAGCCGCGTCCAGTCGACGCCCAGCTCGCGCGCAGCCGACGCGCCAGCGGAGAACTCCGGGGCCGATCGCGTCGATTGTCGTGGGCGACGATCACTGGTCGCGGCGGCCGAGGCCGGTACAACAACGGCTGCCTCGTGGCGGACGCCGTTCGGGGTCGCTTCCGGGGTGTTGGCGGGCTCGGCCTCTCCCGGGGCGAGTAGGTATCCGATCTCCGCACCGACGGAGACGGTGTCGCCGGCTCGCGGCGCCGTGGCCGTGATGCGGAGGATGCCCGGCTCGCTCGCCTCGATGTCCTGGGTCGCCTTCTCCCCCTCCAGGGTGAACAGCGGATCGCCGGCGCGGACGGCCTCGCCATCCTGCTTGAGCCAGCCGACGAAGACCCCCTGCTCCATGTTCCAGCCGAGCCGGGGGATGGTGATCGCGATGGGCATGGGCGTCGGGCTCACTCCCGGATTAGGTCGCGGATCGGCGCGGCGATCGCGTCCACGCTGGGGATGACGGCCGCCTCCAGCGGGGGGCTATAGGGCGTGGGCGTGTGGACGCCGTTGATGCGGCGGATCGGGGCGTCGAGGTCGTCGAAGCCGACGTCCGCCATCCGCGCCGCGATCTCGGCGCCGACGCCGAACGGGCCGAAGTCCTCATCGACGATCAGCAGGCGCCCGGTCTTGCGGACCGATTCGTGGATCGTCTCGAAGTCCAGCGGGGCGACCGTCCGCGGGTCGATCAGCTCGACCGAGATGCCCTCATTTTCCAGGGTCTCGCGCACCTTGAGGACCTCGTGGACCATCTTCGCCAGCGCCACGACCGTGACGTCAGTCCCCTCGCGTACGACGGCAGCCCGGCCGAACTCGATCTCGTATTCGTCTTCCGGGACGGGCCCCTTCACGCCCAGGATCTCGCGGTGCTCGATGAACAGGACCGGGTCGCGACAGTTCAACGCCCGCTTGAGCAGGCCCTTGGCGTCGTAGGGCGTCGAGGGGAGGACCACGCGCAGGCCCGGGAAGTGGGCGAACATCGCATAGTAGTTGCCCGAGTGGTGCGTCGCCGCCGAATGGCCGATGCCGACGCAACCGCGCAACAGGACGGGCATCGCGATCCGGCCGCTGACTCATGTACTGGATCTTGGCGATCTGGTTGAGCATCTCGCCGACGGCGTCGAGCGCGAAGTCGATGAACATGAAGTCGACCACCGGATGCGTGCCGGTCATCGCCGCGCCGCCGGCCAGCCCGGTGAACCCTCGCTCGGAGATCGGCGTGTCGCAGAGCCGGACCGGCCCGTATCGGTCGAAGAGGCCGGTCGTCGTGGCGAAGTTGCCGCCCCGCTTGCCAATCCCCTCCCCCATCACGAAGATCCGGGGGTTCCTCGCCATCTCTTCGGTCAATGCCTCGAGCGTCGCCTTCATGTAGGTCAGCTCGCGACCGCCCGGTTGCGGGGGCGTGTTGCGGATGGGGACCTTCGATTGCGGCGAGCCGGCCGGATCCGCGTAGACGTGATCGGAGGCGGTCGCAGGATCCGGCCAGTCGCTCGACTCGGCGAACTGCAAGGCCGCGACGATCTCGGCCTCGACCTCCTCATCGATGGCCTGGAGTTCGTCCTCGCCCGCGAGCGAATCCTCGGTGAGGACCCGACGGAGCCGCCGGATCGGGCATCGCGTCTTCCAGAGCTCGACGTCCTCGCGCGTCCGGTAACTGTAGTCGCCCATGCCCTCGGCGTGGGGGCGCGTCCGGTACGTCTTGCATTCGATCAAGGTCGCGCCGTCGCCGCGTCGGGCGCGCGAGACGGCCTCGTGCGCCGCCTCGGAGATCGCCAGGACGTCGTTGCCGTCGAGTTCGATCCCGGGCAGGCCGTAGGATTCCGCCCGGCCGGCGACGCCGGGGTTGCCGGCGGCATACTGGAACGGGACCTCGGTGGCGAACTCGTTGTTCTCGCAGACGAACAGGACCGGCAGCTTCCAGATGCCGGCCAGGTTCAGCCCTTCGTGGAAGGCGCCGTTGTTCACGGCGCCGTCGCCGAAGAAAGCGACCGCGACCCGGTCGGACTCCAGAAGCTTGAAGCTATAGCCGGCCCCGGCGGCCTGGAGGATGCAGGGGCCGACGATGCCGCTGGTGCCCATCATGCCGACCTCGGGGGCGAACAGGTGCATGCTGCCGCCTCGACCGAAGGAGCAGCCGGTCTCCCGTCCCATCAATTCGGCGGCCAGCGCGCCGGGCGACACGCCCTTGGCCAGCGCATGACCGTGGCCTCGGTGGGTGCTGAAGACCACGTCGTCCGCGCGGAGGTCGGCGCAGACGCCGACGGCGATCGCCTCCTCGCCGACGTAGGTGTGACAGGCCCCGTGTACCAGCCCACGCTGGTGGGCACGTGCCAGGTGCTCCTCGCACCGGCGGATTGTCTGCATCTGCCGGTACATGGCGAGCAATCGCTCGACCTTCAACCCCGCCCGCGAAGTCACGGTCGCCATCGGTCGGACACCCCTCGCTCGCATCGCCGCGCCCGGCGCCCGGCTGTCCTTCCCCGAGCCCATCAATGTTCCCGGCCTTACATTGTACAGACAGGGACGCGCGGTGCCAGGGTATGCTGAAACCGGTTCGAGGTGCTGCCGCGAGGCTCCGGGCGCGGGTATGATCGGGGTGCTCGTGCGGATCCAGCCCCAACCACTCGAATCTCGCGCATGAAAGGAGCCGGTCATGGACTCAACGCCTCCGCTCTCCCGCAGGGGTTTCGTCGGACTCGCCGCGTCGGCCGCGGCCCTCGCGACGCTCGCGGGACGTGCCACGCCGGGTTACTCCCAGACTCCCGCTCCCGTCGCCGACCCCTGGCTGGGGCTGAAGGTGGGCGTGGCCTCGTACAGCTACAGCCGGTTGCCCCTGGAGGCCGCGATCCAGGGCGTGCGACGGGTCGGGGTCAGCTACGTCTCGATCAAGGAAGCCCACCTGCCGCTCAAGAGCACCGCCGAGGAGCGCAAGGCGGTCGCCAAGAAATTCCGCGACGCGGGCATCACGCCCTTGAGCTGCGGCGTGATCGGGATGAAGGACGATGAGTCGCAGATCCGCAACGCGTTCGAGTACGCTCGCGACGCGGAGATCCCGACCATCGTCTGCGCGCCGTCCCGCGACTCGCTGTCGGTCCTCGACAAGATGGTCAAGGAGTTCAATATCAAGCTGGCCATCCACAACCACGGCCCCGAGGACAAGGTCTGGCCTTCGCCCTTCGACGTGTGGGAAGCCGTCCAGAAGTATGACGAGCGGATCGGCCTGTGCGTCGATGTCGGGCATACGAAGCGTTGCGGCGTCGACCCCATCCGCGCGATCCGCACCTGCTCGGCCCGCCTCTACGACGTGCATCTGAAGGACCTGACGGACCGACTCCAGTCGATCGAGGTCGGGCGAGGAATCCTCGACGTCCGCGGGATGCTGAGGGCACTGCTCGATATCGGTTACACCTACCACGTCGGCCTCGAGTACGAGAAAGACATGAAGGACCCGATCCCCGGCGTTGCCGAGAGCATGGGATACATCCGCGGCACGCTGGCAGGGATGCGCGAGCGTTGAGAGCGATTCACGATTGGTTTGCACCCAGCTCGACACGAAGCGGACTCTTACGAGCCCGAAGCGCCAGCGAGTGAATCCGCTGAAATCATGCACTCGCTGGCGCTTCGGGCTCGTATCAAGTGATCGTGCGAGCCTCGCCACGATCGATCTTGCCACCAACCCTATAGCTCCGCGAGAGAGACTTTCTCCTCCTGGCCCGGCACACTGGGCCGGTCCTGCCCCGGATCGTGACGGACGCAGAAAGCCAGAAATCCGCCCAGGAAGAGGGTCACCGACAGCACGATCTGACCCGTGGCGAAACTGCCGGACGCCTTCTCCAGCCAGCTCATCATGGGCGACGAGAGGGCCCCGCCCGTATTGGCCAGAGTATTGATCAGTGCGATCCCGCCGACCGCCGCGACCCCGCTCAGGAACGAGGTCGCGAGCGACCAGAACAGCCCGATCATGCTGATCATCCCCACCTGGGCGAGGGTCAACGAGAGCAGGACGAGCCATGGGGATCGCAGTGTTGCGCCGAGCGCACCAGCCGATCGCCGCCAGGAACGCGCAGAGTGCCAGGTGCCATCGGCGCTCGCCGGTCCGATCGGAGTGCCTGCCGATCAGGAACATGGCGACGGCCGTCGCGATGTTCGGGACGAGGTAAAGATAGCCGATCCCATCGGCCCCCCAGCCGGCGAAGTGCCGCTTCAGGATCTCCGGCGCGTAGAAGCCGAAGCCGTTGGCTCCCAGGGCGATCGTGAAGTAGATGAGGATGAACAGGCCGATCCTCGAGTCCGCTAGCGCCCCCAGGCGGTTCAAGCCGTGGCGAGCCTTCCGCAATTCCTCCTCGCGTGCCATCCGCCTGGAGAGCCAGGTTCGCTCCTCGGGCATCAGCCATTGAGCGTCCCGCGGCCGATCGGTCAAGTACCACCAGGTCACGATACCCAGGATGACCGATGGGATTCCCTCGATGAGGAAGAGCCACTGCCAGCCCGCCAGGCCCCAGGCCCGATCGCTATATCGCAGCACGTTACCCGAGACCAGTCCGCCGAATGCGCTGGAGAGCGGCGAGGCCATCATGAAGCAGGCCACCGCCCTGGCCCGCTCCCGCGCCGGGAACCAGTAGCTCAGGTAGAGCACGATGCCGGGGAAGAAGCCCGCCTCGGCCACGCCCAGGAGGATCCGCACGAGGTAGAAGCTCCTCGCATCCCCGACGAACATCGTGCAGGTCGAAACAATTCCCCAACTGACCATGATCCGGCTGATCCATCGGCGTGCCCCGACCCGGTGCAGGATCAGGTTGCTCGGCACCTCGAAGAGGAGGTAGCCCAGGTAGAAGCAGAAGGTGGCCCCCCAGCCGTAGACCTCCTCGCCCCAGTGGAGGTCATCGAGCATCTGGAAGCGAGCGAAGCTGACGTTCGCCCGATCGAGGATGTTGGCGACGTAGAGCACGAAGAGGAACGGGATCAGTCGCCGGGCGACCTTGCGGAGGACGACACGCTCCGGATCATCGCCGGACAGCTCGTCCGAGGGCACAGCATCGATCCGATCGCCGATCTCGCCGGCCATTGATGTGGGCCTCCCCTGTCAGAGCCGCCCGATCCCCGCTCTTCGTCAACCTCGCACGCGACGGCTTCAGCGTAGAGGAGGAAACCGGGCGTTGCAATCACCCGCTCCACAGAATCCAATTGTGGATTACGGATTCCGAATCAGGATCGGCTCATGGCTGAGGTACAACCTCCTTCGTGTACCGCCGGAAGAACTCGAGCCATCCGAGCGTCATGGCCTCCGAGATCGTCTTCGACGGACGCAACTCCTCCGGCGTCTGGCCCCAGTAGAACCCGATCCAGCCCGAGGCGTGTCCCCTCGATCCCTCGATGAAACGCTGGAATTCCTCGATCGAGCACGACAGCGGGAACGTTTCCTCGATGACGACGGGCTTCCCGATCGAGAAACCCGCGAGCGTATCGAGGGCCTCCTTGACCTTGCCCCGCTCGGGATAGAGGTGGACGCAGACGAAGTCGAGCTCATCGGCAAACTGCCTGGGGTCGAAGCCGGAGGTGAGGCCGGGCCGGTCGAGGCTCCAGGGGACCAGCCCGACGGTGATGAGGTGGCGGCGGTCGTGCTTGCGGATGGCCTCCTTCAGGGTGTGGACCCATCGGCGTGCGATCTCGGGCCGGGGCCTGCCCGCCTGGTCGAGCGTGATGAACTGGACGAAGTGCTTGCCGGCGAATTCGCCCGCGAGCCAATCGGGCGGCTCCCGCTTGCCGCCCGTGACGACCGGCTCGTTCATCAGGTCGTAGCAGAACACCGCGGGACTTCCGGCACACTGCCCGCGATCGCCTCCCAGAATCGGGCCTGGACGGCCCACCGTTCCGTTTCCGACAGGGCGTCATACCAGGCGGGCACGTCCTTCTTGTGGTAGCAGCCCAGGCCGGTCAGGTCGAGGTAGAGTCCCGTCCGTCCGGCCAGGTCCAGCAAGCGTCCGAGCCGCTCCAGGCTCCGCTCATCGGGCCGGGCCGCGTCCACCAAGAACTTGCCGAGCTGGAGGTGGACCCGGACGATGTTCGCGCCCAGTCCCTTCATCTCGGCGAAATCCTGCTCGATCCTGGGCCACTCGGTCTCCCAGTAGTCCTCGATCAGTCGCCCCTTCTCATCGTGGTCGTAATTGAACCCCCAGGGCGTGAATCGTCGGCCGGACGATTCGAGCTCGAACATGCGACGATCATGAGCGACCTGCACCCATTCCATGGCCGGGGCTCGCGACCGGTCCGGGGCCTGTCCGCCTGCGAACAGGATCAAGTTCACGATCAGGCAATGGATCATGGGTTCGTTGCCTCGGCAGAGAGGATCGCGTAGGCGATCGGCCCTTGTAAAACCGACATGATCGCATCCGCCCCGGCCCATCGCTAGCCTCTGTTGGTTCCGTGTGGTATCTTAGATCATATGCGCACCTGGAGGATAAACCCATGCCAAGAACTAAGATGAACGTCTCGCCGAGCGTGGATGTGATGGAGCCGCGGGTCCTGTTGTCTACCGCAACACCCCTGATCTCCAAGCACGCTTTGAGTGGAGTCGCCCGCGAAGTCCGGACCATCATGAATACACTTGCCAAGACGGAAGACACCGTCCAGGCGAGTGCCCAGCTCACCAGGCTATCGTCGCGGATTCCGACCGGGCCTCAAGGGCTCGCCCCGTCGTGGCAGAGCGACATCGGGCTCTATCGCCCTCATTCCGCGAGGTCGATCAGCACGACCGAGCGGCGAATCCTCGGCGACCTTTACTCCTACGTCGAGGATGGAATCGAAGGCGGCAACGCACCGGTGAGCGGGTCCGGCTCATCGACTTCCACCACTCCCGGCCATGGCTGGGGGGGCTCGTCCACGAGTGCGCCTGCGCCGAGTCTCGACAGCGTGACGGTCCGGAACACGACCGGACTGGCCATTGTGGTGACCGTACGCCTGGACGTGCCGCAGGTCCAGCAGCCGTGGATCACCGAGACGATCCCGGCGCAGGGGAGTACAACCGTATCCTTCAATTTCGGGACCGCGACCGATGCCTTCATGACGATGGACGTGAGCATGGCGAACGGGAGCCCGACCCCGCCCCCGTTGACCGACCTCAGCCTGTCGCAGCCGTTGAGCGGCTACAACGGGACACTCTTCACGATCTCCCTGGTCGGCCCGTACTTCAACGTCACACCTCCCTGATCTCGACGTGGTCGTTTCAGGTGAATCTTCCGACACTCTTCCTCCTGCCCGACCCCTCGGTGCTCCGGAGTCCCGGGTTCGTCATCACCCCGACGAGCGCGGGGCGATGGTGCGCGTGGCAGGTCCGGCTTGTCCCGCCCTGCGTTCCTCTCGGCCCCCAGCGAGCGCGGGGCGATCTACGTCCGCCTGCCCAGTGCCCCCGTCTAGACGGTGCCCCCCAACATTCTCCCGCGCCCAGAAACGGCTTTAGTAGATGTGGTTAACCGGACGCACACTGTTAGAATGCGGTGATTAACAACCGAGACGAGGGGCGCCTCGCCGGAGTCCTGAGAAAGACGCGGCCGGGGCGTTGATGATTCGAGGGAGTCGGTCACGCCAAGGGCGTGATCAGGATTAATCCCGAGGAGGCAGCCATGAAGAAGAAGACGAAGCGGTGGCTCCTTGGGACGGCCCTGGCCGCTCTCCTCGTGGCGGTCCTTCTGGCCAGGCCGGTCTTCCACCTCGCGCGCACCTGGTGGCGCGACCGTCCCGAGGTCGTGATCCTGCCCGAGGGAGTCGTGGACGATGCGAGCCGGATGAACCGAACCGGCGTCGCCGAGGTCTGGGACATCCCGGCCGACCCCGCCGCGGCCGTGGAGCAATTGCGCACTCTGATCCGGAGGGCGAAGGCGGATCGGCGCCGTATCGCCATAGCCGGTGCGCGACATAGTATGGGCGGCCACACGATCGCCGCTGGCGGAATCGTCCTGAACATGCTCCCGTTCCACACGATGAGCCTCGATGAGGCCGCCGGCATCCTCACGGTGGGGGCAGGGGCGCGGTGGTCCGAGGTCATCCCGTACCTCGACGCCCGCAGCCGTTCGGTAGCCATCATGCAATCCAACGACTCGTTCAGCGTCGGCGGCTCGATCTCCGTGAACTGCCACGGCTGGCAGCTCGACCGGCCCCCGATCATCGACAGCGTCGAGTCCTTCCGGCTGTTGACGGCCGACGGTGAGATCCGCCGGTGCAGCCGGTCCGAGAATGTCGAACTGTTTGCGCTAGTGCCCGGCGGATACGGGCTCTTTGGCGTCATCCTCGACGTTCGGCTCCGCGTCGTCCCGAACGAGCGCTACCGCGTGAAGAGAAAGGTCTTCCCGAGCGAGCGATACGAGGCCGTGTTCGACCAGGAGGTGACGAAGTCGCGTGACGCTGCGATGGCCTTCGGCCGGCTCTGCATCGTCCCCGGCGAGCCGACGTTCCTCCGCGAGGCGATCCTGACCTCGTTCCACCGCGACCCTGCCGAAGACGGTGCGATCCCCCCGCTGTCCGGGGTCGTCCCCGAGTGGCTCACCCGCACCTTCTACCGCGGCTCGATCGATAGCGATTATGGCAAGAGCCTGCGATGGTCGGCCGAGAAGGCTGCCGGCCAGCTCCTCGCGAGCAAGCACTTCTCCCGCAACCAGATCCTGCATAATGGCGTCGAGATCCTCCAGGATCGCTCGGCGGAGACGACCGATATCCTCCATGAGTATTTCATCCCGACGGGTCGGGTCGAGAACTTCCTGGACCGGCTCCGCGTCCTGATCCCGCGGCATCGTGCCGACCTGCTCAACGTCACGGTCCGGAGCGTCCGCCGCGACGGCGAGACCATCCTCCGCTACGCCGACCGGGACATGTTCTCGTTCGTCATGCTGTTCAACCAGCGGCGGACACCGGAGGCGGACGCCCGGATGGAGGCCCTCACCCGCGAGCTGATCGACGCGGCCCTAGCCCTGGAGGGTGCCTACTACCTCCCCTACCGACTGCACGCGACCCCCGACCAGTTCCGCAAAGCTTATCCTGAGGCTGTTCGTTTCTTCGAGCGGAAGCGCCACTATGACCCCGACGGCTTGTTCCAGAACGGGTTCTCCGAGAGGTACGGGAGCCTTTAGCGCGGTTCTTGCTTGGGTGATCGCCAACGCTACACCGATGCTCAACGCGACGGCCAGCACCATCGCCTTCCTCGCGGCCAATGCCTGAAAGCTGTCGTTGTTCGGCGGGCTAGTGAACGCTATTGGAGGCGTCGGTACGGATCACTATTCGGACCGGATCGGCCGGGCAATGCATCCGGTCTACATCAACGCCTACTTGGCGAACTGCACGATGGAGGACCCGATCCGACGCGCGGGCCTGGAGATCCAGGTCGATCGCAGGGTTTATCGTCTGGTGCGGGACGACCGTTCGGTCGACGTCGCCGGCGGCCACGGCCAGGCGGTCGGCCAATGTGCCGAGCGTTACCGACGCGAGCCGATGCCCGACGAGGCGACGTTCCGGAGCGGCGACCTGGTCGAGGTCGAGCTGGAGATCGAGAGCAAGAACGACTACCAGTACCTGGTCTTCGAGGACTTCAAAGCGGCCGGCTTCGAGCCGGTGGAGGTCCGAAGCGGGTACAACGGCAACGACCTGGGGGCGTACGTCGAATACCGCGACGAGCGGGTGGCGTTCTTTGCGCGATCGCTGTCGCGGGGGAAGCACAGCTTCGCGTACCGCCTGCGTGCCGAGATCCCGGGCCGGTTCCACGCCCTCCCCGCGCGAGCCCGGGCGATGTACGCCCCCGAGCTCCGCGGCAACTCCGAGGAGATCCGCCTTGGGATCGAGGACGGAAAGTCTGTTCCAAGGGCCCCGAGGGCTCCCGAGGAGCCTTGAGCGGGGGAGCCGTCGGACCCTTTACCCGCCCGTGGGGCACCCTCTCACCGCCGGCGCAGGGCGAGGGGATGTCCGCCCTCTTCTCCCCCCGGAGAAGGGCCCGAAGCGCGGATGAGGGGGCGTCTGTGAGTCCGCGATGCTCGCGGAGTCACAGACCCCGCCTACATTATCGGCTGGAAGCCTTGGCATCACTGAACGAAGCGGGCCAACGGTGCTGGGCCGAGGTATGTGATGGCATCGAGTGGTTCATCCGTCGGTCCCGGTTGGAGCGTGTCGAGATCCGTTCGGAGGCGGAATCGCCCACCGCGGTGACCAAGAGGGACGCCTAACTCGACGCTTAGAGCCTATCCCAGTAGGCCGATTCGTAGGGCGGGTGCAACCCGCCAAGTGCTTGTGAATTCCGAAGTTCGGCGGGTTGCACCCGCCCTACTGGGATAGGCTCTTAAGCGTACCTCGGCCACGGGCCGCGCCTCCTCCATAGACGTCGCTCAGTGGTCCGTGGCCGGGTCCGCGGAGCTTGTCGTTCGGCCACTTGGAACGCCCTGATGACCGCCGATGATTGGGAACTGCTCTCGGCCTGCTTCGAGGCGCGTGCCCGGCAACTCGAAATGATCGGCCCGTTAGCTGACGCGCTCGGCGTCCGAGAGGACGAAGTCTTCTACCTGTGGGCCATCCACCGACGGCGCTGTCCCCAGCGAGGCCCCCTCGGACGCGGGCCGTGGTGGTACTTCTTCCACGGCTATGAGTGCGACCTGAAGAATGAGGCCGATGGCCGCTTCCTCCGCTATGATTTCGGCCCGGGTGGCCGAGCCGACTGCCTGAGTCCTTGGGGCGTCGTGCAGTTCATAATGACCACCAAGGAGCCGTGGCAGACGTTCCCTGATCTGCGATCACGCTTGGCCAAGAAGGGGCCGCCGTATGATGAATACGGCGGGGATCTGTTCAAAGTATCGCACGCCTGGCAGCGGCTGGAAGTCTTCGGCTGCTTCGAGCCAGCGGACGCGGCCTTGGTGGAGCTTGTGCGGCGGTGTACTTCGGTCGGTTCGGATGGTTTGAATTATGTCAGGTTCCCGACCGGCACGACAGATCACACAGCGGTCGATGCTGCGGTAGCGGGGCGGTCTGTGTTATCGGCACGCGCAAGCGAGTTACTTGATGCAAGCAGAACCGCGCGCCGCAGCACACCGGGTCCGCATGTCGGCTTTTCCGAGTAGACTGTCTCTCCGGCGCCCGGCTGCTGAGCTTCGTCTTACCCATTGATCGGACCAACGCGTCGTCGTTGGCCGTGGCGCGGAAGCTTGGGCTGAGGATTTACGCGACGAATTGGAGCCTCGACGGGTGACATGCCGCGCGGCAGGAGATGTCGTCGGTCGTCTGCATCGGGTCGACTTGTCGGCGGCGCGCCGCCAAACCCGGCGCCGCGGCGGACTCGGCCCGCCGCGGCGCCGTCTGGTACAATGGACGCTCATGCCCAGCGGGCCGGGCCGCCGGGCTCATGCCTTAGCCGGGGGGCATACCGATGGGGTGTCGCGGTGTCCATTTCGCGTTGACCGAGGAACAGGCTTCGCGCCTGATGGATACCCCCGGCTCCGACGACCAGACGCTCATGGCGTTCGTCGAGGATGTCGAGGGGGCATGGGATAAGGAGTGGCTCCAAGAGACGGACAAATCTTGGGACGCCATCCACCGGTGCCTGACGGACGGAAAGCTGGAGTTCGGCGAAACGCCTCACCACAAATGTATCCTCGGGTCGGACAACCTGTATGAGGGCGACGACTACATCATCAACTTCCTCAGCCCCGACGAGGTAAAGGAGGTCGCGGCAGTCCTGAAGGACATCGACCGAGATGAGTTGCGCCGCAGGTATGACGCCATCGACGCCGAAACCTATCAAGGGGGATTGTCGGACAGCGACTTCGAGTATACCTGGAGTTGGTTCCCGCATCTGAGGGACTTCTTCCAGAAGTCGGCGTCGGCCAATCGTGCGATCCTGTTCACCGTGGATCAATGAGAATCTCGTGGTTAACAAACGGTTGCGGCGGACCCGCCTGCGGCGGGCCGCCGATCGGGAGCGTTCGGCGGCGAAGCGGATGCGGAGACTTTGTGCTCTGGAGCATCCCACGCCTGGAGGAATCTTCATGCGATACCTGACGACATTCGTGCTCCTTACGCTCGCGGGTTGTCATTTTGATACCGTCCCGCAAAGCGCGGTCACTCCTTCGGCCATGACCGAGACCTATGTCCGCATCGGCATCTACTATCAGCAGCACCACAAGCTGCCGGCGAACCTGGATGTGTTGCCGCTCCGGCAGAACTACGAGAACAGGACGGTTGACGTGTGGGGCCGTCCACTCCGTTATGTCGTCGATTCCGAGAGTACGTTTTCGCTGGCCAGTCTTGGCAAGGATGGCATCAGCGGGGGAGTCGGCGAGGATTCGGACCTGGTCCGGAAATATCGAGTCGTGGATGGCGAGATCGATGAGATGCCGTAGCCGACCGTACGCTGAATTGGTCGCCTGGGCCGCGAGGCACGTTCCTGGCCGGGCTGATGGAGGGCTCGGCTTCGAAGTTCCCCGGACCGAGTAGGCTGGAGATACGAGGATACCCCTCGGCTGGTCCGTCCAGCCGAGGGGCATCGCAAGCACGATTCGGGGGAATCCAATCCGGGACATCTTCCGCCATCAGGCGGACGCACCCACAAGCTCATGGACGAGTTCGTCAGGGCTCGTGCCGACTCCCGAGACCTGCTGCTGCGGGGACCAGGTCGAGCCGTTGAAGTGACTGTAGAAGATGCGCTCGTCGCCGTTCTCGCCCTTCCAGGCGGCGTAGAGGGCATTGTTGAAGACCGACAGCCCCGGCCCGACGCTGGAATTGCCGGGAATCAATTGCTGGGGGGCCCAGGTCGAGCCGTTGAAGTGGCTGTAGAAGAGCCGCTGGTCGCCGAATTCGCCCTTCCAGGCGGCATACAGGGCGTTGTTGAAGATGGCCAGCGACGGCCCCTCGCTCGAATTGCCGGGGATCAACTGCTGGGGCGCCCAGGTCGAGCCGTTGAAGTGGCTGTAGAAGAGCCGCTGATCGCCGAACTCGCCCTTCCAGGCGGCGTACAGGGCATTCTTGTAGACCGCCAGCGCCGGCCCGACGCTCGTGCCGACCCCGGGGACTACCTTCTGGGCCGCCCAGTTCGTCCCGTTGAAACTCGACCAGTAAATGCCCGGATCGCCCTCCTCGCCCTTCCACGCCATGTACAGGGCGTTGTTGAAGACGGCGATGCGAGGACCGGTGCTGCTGGCGACCCCGGGAACCTCCTTCTGGGCGGCCCAGCTCGTCCCGTTGAAGCTCGACCAGTAAATCCCCTGATCCTCCTCCTCGCCCTTCCAGGCCATGTACAACTTGCCCTCGAAGACCGCCAGGGCGACGCCGGAGTTCGTCCCGACGCCGGGCACCTGCCGCTGGGGCGTCCAGGTCGAGCCGTTGAAGTCGGAGAAGAAGATGCGCTCGTCGCGCTCCTCGCCCTTCCAGGCCATGTACAGTTTGCCGTCGAAGGCGGAGAGCGCCACCGGCAGCCCGACGCCTCGGAGCGCCGTCAACAGGTCGTTGCCGTCGATGCTGCCGTAGCCGGTGCAGGCGTCCCAGCCCGGCCCGGCATTGTAGGCCCCGTTGCCGCCGGTGGTGATATCGCGGAAGACGAACGGCCCGGCGAACGCGTACAGGTTGGTATTCAGGAAGCCGACCCGCTCGCCCAGGCTGGCGTTGAGCAACGCGACGAGTCCGGCATACAGGGGCGCCACCGCACTGGTGCCCCCCCAATTACCGGCCGACGCCCCGTTGAGGATCAAGGGATACCCGCTGGCGGGGTCGGCGTTGCCGGCGACGTCCGGGACACCTCGGCCCACGCGGTGGCCCGGGTCGACCGATGGGGGTACCTTCGCCGCGACCTGATAGGCGGGGAGCGGGAAGATCGCGCTGACCCCGCCTCCGCTGCCGGACCAGGTCGTCTGCGAGAAAGTTGACCCCGACACATTCTCGACCGTCGTCCCGCCGGTGCCGGTCACCCAGGGGTCCGACGCCGGATAATTGACGCCCGCGTTCGGCGACGCCCCCGAGCCGCTGTCGCCCGAGGCCGCGAAGACCGTCACCCCGATCGTCATGAGGTCCTGGAACAACGGGCTGAGGCTGGTGATCCAGGAGGGCTCTCCCCATGTCCAACTGATCGAGATCACCGACGGATCGTTCGTAGCGTCCATCTGGATCGTGGTCAGGATCTTCATGAACCCCATCTCATTGTTGGGTGCATAATACATCACGATCCTGGCACCCGGGGCGACCGAGCCCGCGACATCGATGTCGAGCAGGTTCTCGATGGTGTTGTTCGAGCTGTCCGGGGTATTCGTCGCCCCCCCGACGCCGACGTCCGTGATGGAAGGCGTAGGAAGGCCGAGTCCCTTGAAGAATGCCTGGACATCGGTCAACTTGTACCCGCCCGCGAATTCGATGATCCCAATTGTCTGGCCGGCCGCCGTCGGCGAGGTGGGGAAGTCATAGAGCCTGGCGACCTGGGGCGGCGTGAGTCCCGTGACGCCCGCGGGCACGGCCTCCGCCTTCGCGAGCGCGGGCCGGCCGATCTCCCGGTTGTCCAGGCCGAAGACCCCCATGACGATGTCGGCCAGTTCGGCCGGCACGTGCACGCCGCCGTCGAGTCCCCGGTAGGTCTGTTCGGGCGTCTCGTATCGATTGAGGTCGACCGCGAACGCCTCGCTCATCTGCTTCGCCGTCCCCGAGAAGATGACGGTCCGTTGCGGACCGCTGCTCTCGACGACCTTGAGCCCGTGGGCCAGGCCGAACTTCTCGACGGCGTCGAGGTCCGCCTTCGACGCCCCATAACGCGCGACGAACTCCGCGCGGGTGAGATGAGTCCGCATGCCGACCGGCATCTTGGTCAGATCCGCGACGTCGGGAGGCGGTGGCGCATCCGGACGTCGCCGGACGAGGACACTCACGGTGAAGGTCTCCGATGGGTTGACCGGACCCATCATTTTCGCCCCGGCGCAGGCCGGCGTTCGTTGTTCTCGATGCGATGAAAACCTGCGGGAATCGTTGACATGGTATGCTCCTTGGTCGGTACGATCGCCCCCCCATCCGTTGGTCGGCGGTTGCAGCGACGTGTCCCTGGTCAGACTCTTGAGTCCGCGAGCGTCCTCCCGAAGGGCCGGGCGGCGCGGCGCCACCCGCCGAGAACCGGCGAGCAAACCGACTGCACCGTTGACCCCGGAAAAGCGAAGGCGGACGCATCTCCCCGACCCACGGGCTCTCGGCGAAGTGTCAGCCGTTGCGGGCCGGTGATCGCGACCGATCACATCGGTCGCGCGGGTTCCAGGCCATCTCGCGGCCTCCCCCTCGTAGCTCTAATCAACATACGCGCCCCGAGGCCGAACCTTTCATCGAGATAATTCCGGAAGCCATCGACGACCGGTCACAACCCGGTATGATCCACGAGGAGCAAGTTGGCCCCCGGCGACGGGTTGGGGAAGACCGCTCCCTCGCGGTCACGATCTCGACGCCGGGCGACGATTCGCCGATCTTCAGTCTCCTATCGGGCCGCCCTGGCGATTAGAATTCTTGGACCGATCGATCGCACACGACACCGCTCAACGATGCGATCGGGCTGGAGATCTCACATGATCCATGATCCATTCCCATACCGGATCGTCGGTCCGAGGTTCGGCAGGTTCGCGGCCCTCGGGCTGGTCTTGCTCGCGATCGAGGCGCCTCCGGCCTTCGGCCAGTCCGAGCGCTACGAGCTGGGCCGCAGGCTTCGTGAATTCGAGATCGAATGGGATCGCGTCGAGGACGCCCGGGCCAGGGCGTTGGCGAGCCAATCGTTGAAGGCGGCGGTCAAAGCCTACTTCGCGTTCCGCCTCGACGATGCCGGCCGGGCGATCTCCGAGGCCCGGTTCGCACTCAGAGGCGAAGTCCAGCCGTTCGAGGGGGAACGCTGGGCCGAGTCGCTCTGCTTCAAGCCCGAGGCCCGCCTGATCGACGCGACCCGCCCGAGCTTTCCGGTGATCGTCGCAAGCTTCTACGCCATCGAGGCGAGGAAACCCGAGGATGCGACGGCCCGCCTGGTCCTGGGGGGCGGTTCGACCCCCTCCCGGGCCGAGGTCCTCGTCGGTCCCTTGCCGATGACCGTGTCGCTCCCGCTGAAGGGCTTGTCGGCCGGAGATCACGCCCTGATCGCGGAGATCCGAGCGGGCGATCGGACGCTCGCGAGGTCGTCGCAGACAATCTCGCTCGCGGACCGCCTCGCCGACCGGCTCGGGGCCCTGAGGAAGACGATCGACGGCTGGCCGACAGACCTGGCGTCGGCCTCGATGGATCGCGAGTCGGCCCGGGGCCAGCTCCGGATCCTCGAGTCGCTCGCCGCGAAGATGACCCCGGAGTCGGATCTCCCGGCCGACCGGATCCTTGCCGGTCTCGAGGCGCAGGCGATCGCAGTCGATCGCTCCCTGCCCTATCTGGGCAAGCATCGCGCCGGTCAAGCCTGGGTGACGATCGTGACCAGGACCGGCCGCCGTGTGGCCGCGGAATCTTCGTGCCCGTCGCCGCCGCCGGGGGAAAACCCTTGCCGATGGTGGTCGCGCTCCACGGCGCCGGCGGCAGCGAGAACATGTTCTTCGAGAGCTACGGCCATGGCGCGATCGTTCACCGATGCCGCGAGCGCGGCTGGTTCCTGGTCGCCCCGCGCAGCAATGCGTTCGCCGGCCCGCCCGTGGCGCAGGTGGTGGACGAGCTGGCCGGGCTCTATCCGGTTGACCGCGATCGCGTGATGCTGATCGGCCACTCGATGGGTGCCGTCCACGCGGTGGCCTCGGCATCGAGCGAGCCGTCGCGATACGCGGCCGTCGCGGCGCTGGGCGGAGGCGGCTCGATCCGAGCGGGGGCCGGCCTGAAGGACCTGCCATTTTTCGTCGGGATCGGCTCGGAGGATTTCGCCCTGAGGGGCTCGAAAGACCTCGTCGCGAGGCTCGGGCGCGCCGGGGTCGCGACGGTGACTTTCCGCGAATACCCGACGATCGAGCACCTGGCGATCGTCCAGGTCGCGCTTCCCGACGTGTTCCGGTTCTTCGACGACCGGGCCAGGGCACGTTGAGAAGGCGCCCGGGTCGCTTCGGACCGCAACCTCACCGGAGACGTTCACGATGAGCGAGTCGCGACCGATCAAGCCGAGTCCGTCATCCGTCAGCCCGGACGGACACGGCCGCCTGGCCTGGTGGACCCTGGCGTTCGCCCTTTTGTATGGCGGGATCATGCGCTCGGCATGGATCGAGGACATGGAATGGAAGAATGACGAGCGATGGTCGTATGAGATGAGCCAGGAAGTAGGCCGGACACGCCCCTGGCCATCGGTGGGTATGCCGACGAGCCTGGAATTCCCCAATCCCGGGCTGAGTGTCTGGATCTTCGTGCCGATCGGCCGGATCGCCGAGACACCGACGTCGATGGCGTGCGCGATCGTGTGGCTGAACATGATCGGCCTGATCGGGTTCGCCGCGGCGGTCCGCGGCTACCTTCCTCCAAAGGAGCGGGAGCCCTGGGTGTGGGGGCTGGCGTTGCAAGCCGTCAGCCCGTTCGCCATCCGCTTGTCGCGGAAGATCTGGCCCCCGTCGATCCTGACGCCCTTGGTGCTACTCCTCTGGATCTGCCATCTGCACCGCCGGAGGCGGTGGGGTGCCTTCGCCTGGGGACTGGTCGGTGCCCTGATCGGCCAGGTGCATCTGAGCGGCTGGTACGTGGCCGCGGGGCTCGTCCTCGGCACCATGATCGCCGAATATCGGGGCAGTCTGCCCCGGTCGCGATACTGGACCTACTGGCTCCTCGGCAGCGTCCTGGGAATGATCGGCACCCTGCCCTGGGCCCGCAGCCTCACGGCGACGCCCCTCCACCTCCCGTCGGATTCGATCGGCTGGCTGATCGCTCGAAGAACGGTCGGGTATACCTATTCGATGGTCGCGGGCGCGTTGGGCGTGTTCCCCTACGCCTTCCTGGGGATGGGCGATGAGACGCCCGAGTTCGTGTACGGTCCGATCGTCAATGAGATACCGACGCACCTCCCCGAGCTGGTGGCGATCTACATCGGCCTGGTGCTCGGTGCGAGGCTCCTGGTACGACTGATAATCGAGGTCATCGTCCCGGGGCTCCGATGGGTCCTTCGACGGGGTGCGCACCATGAAGGCAGCCCTCGCGATCCGGATCCGCCCGCGTCCGGGGAGCCCACCGATACGGTCGGGAAGCCTGCATCGACCGGGTTCTACCTCTGGTCTACCCTCGCCATCCCGGGCGTCCTCTGCCTGCTGACAATCGACGTCTACTTCTACCATTACGTCTTTGTGTTCTGCCCATTCCTGTTCGTCCTGGTCGCGGCGTGCATGCTCCCGTGGCGCCGGGCCCTCCTGGGGCTGGTGATCTCCCAGGCCCTGCTGAGCTATGCCTTCCTCGGCTACATCCACGACAAGGCCGGCATCCGCCGCGGAGAATATGGCTCGACCTACGCCCGACAGATGAGGCGATGAAGCCGGCCGCTCGCGACGGACAAGGGCTAAATCCCTGACCCGACGCGCGAACGTGGTCGGGCTGGGCATAGTACCCAAGGGCGATCGAGGTTCCAAGCGCGGGATGGCGATCGAGGTCTACGTCTCGGAGAAGGTGCCCCAGGATCGCCTCAGTGCTGACGAGCTCATCCCCGAGCACGTCGAGATCCCGGGCGAGGACGGCCCCGTCATGGTCCCAACCTCGGTCATCGAGCAGGGCGAAGTCCGGCTCGAATCCCTCAAGTAACTCCCCGGCCGACGCGCGTGCTAGCCTTGCTTGATTCGCTCTACCTGCGGTCGGAGTGATCCCTTCTTGAAGCAGAGGAGCCAGGATCCGAATCCAACATTCGGCTCCCGGCCCCTTTGAACCCCTCCGTCTGCCCGGAACGAACGACCCGGCGCCGTTCTCCCATGAAACGATCGTGGCACCAGGCTGGGGATACGTCGATTCGGTCGATGATCAGACGTCGCGACGGCGGCGGAGGCGGACGGCACCGATGATGGCGACCGAGGTCAGGCCCAGGACGATCGTGCTCGGCTCGGGGACGCTGGCCACGGTGAACCCTAGGGTCGTAGTCGGGTCATAGGTGAAATTCGAGAGGTAGGGGTACGAGACGTTCGTGTTGGCACCGTCCGAGTAGGCTGACGTCTCGAACCCGCCATTAGCGGTGTTTGTGGTCGTCGCACCCACGGACCAGCGAATATTCACGTTACCCGACGTGTCCGCGTTGAAGAAACCGAACCCATAATCGCCGCCGGAAAGCGACAGGCCGCTGAACACCGAGACGGGAGTGAAGTCGGCGGGGCTCGCGAAGCTGCCGACCGTCACCGTCGTCTGATCGAGAAGCGCTCCTGTATCGGCGTTCACCAGGTAAGCGTATACGGTCTCGGACTGGCCATCGACGCTGCCGATCAACGCGGTAATCGAGACGTTGGATGCGGGGACCTGCCCCCAGATGACACCCTCGGTCTGCATCTCCGGGCCGCCGATGCGGTGAGAGGTGCTGGTCGCGGGGCCGTTCTCGACAATGAGGTCGGCGGACGCCATCGTCGCGACGGCGTGAATCAGAAGCAAGGCGAGGGCGGCGGTGAGAAAGCGCATGCTGAGTCTCCAGGGGATAAATCGGGACGTTTTTCCGTAAACCGTGAGTGAATTTGACATTCTGTGGAAATTATAACGCGGAGATGTCATGCAAGAATTGCAAGAACCGATTCCATTACTCAGTTCCTGTCTCTTCACGCAGACCGCCGCGCGAATTTAGGACGTCCCCTATCCACACTCGGGGCGTCCATCCGTCCGACGATCCGGGATCAGGTCCGGCGCGAGCGGCGGATGAAGCCGACGGCACCGAGGACGGCGACTGCGGACATAGCCGAGAGGAACGCGCTCGGTTCGGGGACAGCACTGGTCACGCCGAGTGGCACGCTGGTCGCCGAGACCGACGGGGCGGTAATCCAGGCTCCTCCGTTAGAGCTGTACTGTTGCGTGACCGTAGTTGTGGTGTCGATAGTATACTCACCGACCCCAGGGCCAGGTGTGATCGATGTCGTGCCCGTGGCTGGAATGCTGGGATCGGTCCGGAGCACCACCGTGTCGCCGTTGACGGTACCGGTAGCCGACGCGGTGTAGGTGAAATTGAAAGTCCCCGTCTCGTATGAGGACGTTCGGCCGGGAATCGTGAGTTCATACTGGCCCGCGAACACTGCCGAGGTGGCGACGGTGGTCATGCTCGGGGTCGTGTAGAAGGTAAAATATTCCGTATAGGTATAATCGAGGATATTGCTCCCGCCGGTGACGACGCTGCCCGTCTCGACGATGTTCGACACGTAGTACGTGGCGTAACCCCAAGGCGTACCAGCGGGGACGCCACTCGTTGGCACGCGATTGCCCCCCAGCAGCGGGTCCGGGCTTGAGCTGATGAATGACGCATCGGCGGCGCCTGCGGTCACGCCCCGATGACCACGACGGCGATCGCCGCGCGTAGGTTGAACAGGTTCGATCGACTCATGTTCTTCAGCTCCATGTGGTTGCAAGGTCGGAGAAACCGACGTCCGGGGCAAGTTACTGCGAATCTGCGCGGTGGTTACATCACACAAGGCATCGAAAAGTCCACAATGCACCATGGCCCGATTCGGCCGCGACATCTGCATTCGGACGTCAGACGTCGGCGGAACCCGGGCGGACCGAAGCGATCGTCTCCGCGGCGCGGACCGCGACACGGCCCTCGAACGACGGCGTTCGCCGAGAGAACTTCTTCGCGTATGCCAGGTCAAAGGCGGATCGTCGCCGAATCGAGCGCCTGCGCTCCCGATCATCGAGCGCTTGAGCTCCCGATCATCGAGCGGCACGCGGTCACGCAAGCATTCTCTGTCCGCGATCTCTACAAGGCCATCGCTCCGGTTGTGTGAAGCCCAATCATCGACGGTGTCGGGTTCCTCTACTATCAATCCCGCAAGAGCGGCGCATCATGCGCGGAAATCCGAAGGATTTTCCAAAATCAGATTGTAAGTCCCCTCGCACCATCGCGGCAGATCGAGGCCGGCGGTGGTAAGATGTGGGGGGCGGTCAGAAGACAGGGGCGGTAAGGAGGTCGAAAACCTCGAGCAGGGCCGCTCCCTACCTAATTGCCTACTCGACCCGGAGAGAGGATCGATGGCTTCGCTGCTCACCGCCCTGATCACCCTGGCGAGCCTGTGTGCCGGCACGATCGTCGGCTCGCTGATCCGGAGCCGGCTGCCCGATCACCACCTCCGTGACGACTCAAGGGATGTGGTCAAGACGGCCTCCGGCATGATCGCGACGCTCGTCGCGCTGGTCATCGGCCTGCTGGTCAGCTCGTCCAAATCAACCTACGACCAGGCGAATGCTGGGGTGACCCAGATCGGCGCCAAAGCGATCGTGCTCGATCGAGTACTGGAGCACTACGGCCCGGAGACGAAGGCGATCCGGCAGCGGATGAGGGAAGGGATCGCGACCGGCGTCGAGCAACTCTGGCCGAGCGGCCGCGGTCGGAATCCGAACCTGGCCGCGATCGAGAAATTCTCAGGAATGGACGACGTCCATGACATGATCGCGCGGCTGGCGCCCCAGGACGAGACGCATCGGGTCCTCCGGTCGCACGCCATCGCGACCTGCATCGAGCTGGCGCAGTCGCGCTGGCTGATCCTCGAGCAGGCGCAGACCACCCTGCCGACGGCGTTCCTCGCCATGCTGATCTTCTGGCTCACGGTGCTATTCGCCAGCCTCGGCTTGCTCGCGCCGCGGAATGCGACGACCTGGTCCTGGCTATTCGTCTGCGCCGTATCGATGGCCGGGGCGATCTACATGGTCCTGGAGATGAACCGTCCCCTCGAGGGCGCGGTGCAAATCTCCCCCGCACCGCTCCAGAAAGCCCTCTCGGTGATCGGCAAGGCCGAGGGGTTGAGCCGTACGGCCGCGCCGGCCACGCATTAACTGCGCCACCGTTTCTGGTCCAATTCCAACTGAGTCCCGACTGGCATCGGGCAAGTCCGCGATGGCGAGACTCTCCTTCAAGGCGCGAACGGATCGACCGGGAAGCCGCGATCGAGGATGAGCCGTTCGGCCTCGCGGCGGAGCAGGCGAATGGACTCGTTGTCCCAGAAATTCGGCGCCGGTCCCGTGGTCTGGCTCGTCGAGACCCTGGCAAGCATCTCAACGGCTTTCGCGTGGTCGCCCGACTCGTGGTAGGCCATGGCGAGCACCGCAGCGTCATCCGGGGTGATTTCGCCGTTCTCGGCGGCTATCCCCTCGTTGATCCGGTCGATGGCCTCTTGGTAACGGCCGGACCGATAAAGGATGCCCCCGAGTAGATTCAGGACGCCGTGTCTCATCCCCGCGCGGTCGGGCGAAAGCTGTGCAAGGAAGTCTTCCGCCCAGATCCGGACTTGCCCCATATCGCCGAGGCTTCCGGGCCCCAGAATGCACACGTTGGCCAGCGCGATCCGGACCAATCGCTCGGGCACGTCGCCGGGATATCGGCCTAACATAGTCGTGCAAACGCGGGGATATCCGGCCTGGTCGTCGATCTCGAGATGGGCGAGCGCGGCCTGAGTCCAGACCTCGTATGGCACCGTTCCCTGCTCGATGGCCCTGTCGTACAGCTCGGCGGCGGCCGTCCAACGCCCGGCCTTGCTCCGTTCGTCGGCCAGTCGGATCAGGAACGGGATATCCGCGCCCTCCGCGATGGCGATGGCAAGTTCGGCCTCGCGCTCGCCGGTGCGTCCGAGCGCCGACAGGGCCTCTGCCCGTCGCGCGTGAACGAGCCAGTCGGCCGGACCGGCGGCGATGACCTCGTCGAGCAGGAGCAGGGCATCATCCGGACGGCCGGAGGCGCGGAATTCCTCGGCCCGCTGGAAAAGCCAGTCGAGTGTGCGATCGCGAGGCCCCAGCTCGATCGCGTGGGCGGTCTCGGCTCGGGCCGAGGCGGGGTCTCCCGCCATCCCGAGTGCCGCGGCGAGGCGAGCCCGGAGCAGGCCCTCGTCCGGCCGGGCGGCGATCATCCGGTCGAGATGCCAGCGCGCCGCGAAGCCGTCACCGATCTCCTCGGCATCCCGGGCGCGGGCATCGTGCCAGGCCCGGTCGACGGCCGGGCCGTCGTTCGCTGTGAGCTCGCCGAGCCCCTCGCGGATTCGACGCCAGGTCTCGGGGTCGAGGACCATGTCGGCGCCCTTCGCATCCAGCTCCAGCCCGCTCCGCGCCTTCAATCGCCGGATGAGCCCTTCGACGGGCTCGTCCGAGGGAGTCCGGATGGGCCAGGAGCGGACATGACCACGCTGGTCGACCGCCAGCAACGTCCGGCTGTCGAGGCGGAATTCGACCGCGGCGACCGGGCCGCGGAGCATGCGGGACGGGCCGATCGGTGTGGCGGAAGCCACGTCTCGGACGTGGACCGATCCATCCTCGCATCCGATCGCGAAGAGCCTGCCGTCGGGCGAGAACGCGAGGGCTCCCGAGGTGACGCTCGGATGGGGCATTTCGGGAGAGGCGGGCTGGCACGCGTCGACGTCCCAGAGCCGTGCGGCACTGGTGCCGGTCCGCCCGAAGCTGACGGTCAGGAGGAGACCGCTGTCCGGGCTGAAGACCAGCCCGTGGACGGCGTTGGCATGGAGCAGCGGCACGCCGATCGCCCGGCCCGTGGAAACGTCCACGAGCCGGACGGTCGTGTCGCTCGACGCGATCGCGAGACGTCGGCCATCGCGGCTGAAGGTCAGGCGATTCACGCCCCGCTTGAAGGGCAGCGGGTCGCCTCGAGGCCTGACCGCGACCAGGTCCCAGAGCACGACCCGAGGGACCGGCTCGGCCGTGCCCACGGCCAGCATCCGGCCGTCGGGACTGAAAGCCAGGCTGACGACAATCGAACCGGCGAAGAGAGGCCGACTCCGGCGGGCGCCCGTCTCGACATCCCAGAGGTGTACGGCGCCGCTATAATCGCCCGTGGCGAGGACCTTGCCGTCGGGCCGGAAGGCCATCGCCCCGATGTAGTTGATGTGCGGCAACAGCGGCGAGCTTGGACGCGCCGTCGCCGCATCCCAGATCTGGCAGGTGCTGCTCGTGCTAGTCGATTCGTCGGGTCCGCGGGGGTGACTGCTGGTCGCGATGCTGCGCCCGTCGGGGCTGAAGACCACCGAGCGGACATAGGACCATCGATGCGCCATCGGCGGTCCGATCGGCTGTCCGCTGTCCGTCTCGACCAGGCGGGCCAGGCCCTGGGTCCGGCTGGCCAGGATGACCCGGTCCCGGTCGGGACTGAACGCGGCGATCGCGATCGGATCGCCCGGGCTCGGTATCGGAGTCCCGCCGTCCTCCTCATCCGGATATCCATCAATGCTCGGGGCGTTCGCGACGACCTCGCCGGGGCCGACTTCCCAGAGCTTGGCCGTGCCATCCATGCTGGAGGTGAGCACTAACTTGCCGTCGGGCGAGAATGCGACCGACTGGACTAACAACCGATGCCTCATGGGTGAACCGACGGGCTGGCCGGTCGCGGTATCCCAGAGCCGGGCGGTGCGGTCGAAGCTCCCGGTTACGACAAGCTTGCCATCGGGCGAGAACGCCGCCGCATAAATCTCGCCGGCGTGGCGCATCATCGAGCCGATCGGACGCCCCTTGGCCGTGTCCCAGAGCCTCGCCGTCCGGCCTTGATCCATGGTCAGGAGGAGCTTGCCGTCGGGGGAGAACACCAGCTTCGCGTAGGTGGCGTCGTGCCGAATGCGGGATCCGACCTGATCGCCGGAGGCCGCGTCCCAGAACCGGATCGTCCCTTCTTTGCCGTTCGTGGCGATTCGTCGGCGGTCGGGCGAGAAGCTCGCGCTGGTGATGATGTCGGCCTGCCGAAGGATCGGCCCGATGGACTGACATGTCGCGGCATCCCACAGCCGCGCCGAACCGTCGATGCCGAGCGTCACGATTGACTTGCCATCGGGAGAGAAGGAGGCACCGTCGCCACCGCCGGGTCCGCCCGGCTGGCCGATTGGCCGGCCGGTCTGGGTGCTCCACACCCTTGCAGTGTGTCCCACGCCGAGGGTCACGAAGAACCGGCCGTCGGACGAGAACTGGACCGACGTGACCACGGCGCCGTGGGCGTTCGGCGGGCCCGCGGGCTGACCGGTCGCGGCGACCCAGAGCCGCGCCTTGCCGTCGGAGCCGCCGGTCAGGATGAGCCGATTATCGGGCGAGAACGCGACGGCCTGGGTCTGCTCGCCGTGCTTGAGCGGTAGGCCCATGGGCTTGCCGGTCTCAGTATCCCAGACCCGTGCAGTTCCATCCAGGCTCGCGGTCAGGACGGCCCGGCCATCGGGGCGAAAGACGGCCTGCGGGATGGACCCATTATGTTGGAGGATGGCCCTCAGGGATGGGACCTGATCGGTCCACGACGCCAGGTTGGCGCGCGCCATCCGTCCCAACTCGGGTCGCTCGGGGGGCGACTCCCGCAGGGCTTCGGCCATCCAGAGGAGTCCGCGATCGACATCGCCCCGGCGGGCGAGGTACAGGGCGCGATCGAAATGCCCCGCGGCGGCCTGTTCCTGGGCCGTGATGCGGAGGCTCGACTCGGCGGAACGAGCCTGAAACTCGGCTGGCGCCGTCCGGTTGGCCCGCGCCGCCTCGGACTCGGCGCGCCGCCATTGCACGGTCACGGCGGCGAAGCCCGCGAGGAAGACCACGACCAAGGCCGTCAACAGGGATGCCACGGCGGGGTTGCGCCGGCCCCATCGCAGACCTTGCTCCCAGGCCCCCGCCGGCCTCGCCTTGACCGGACGGCCTTCGAGGAACCGGCGCAGGTCGTCGCCGAGGTCCTGGGCCGTCGAGTAGCGGCCGGCGATGTCCTTGGCCATCGCCTTGGCGACGATCACGGCCAGGTCGCGCGAGACCGCCGGGTTGAGCCGACGGATCGGCCGGGGTTCCTCGACGTCGATCCGGGCCAGGATCTCCCAGCCTTCGTGGCCGTCGATCGCGCAGTTCGAGCGTGAGCAATTCATAGAGGGTCGCCCCCAGCGAGTAGAGGTCGGACCGGCGATCGACCAGGGCACGCTTGCCCAGGATCTGCTCGGGGCTCATGTAGCGGAGCGTACCCGCGAGGTTGCCCTGGATGGTCAAGGTGTCGCTGCCGAGGATGCGCGCCAGTCCGAAGTCGGCGACCCAGAGCTTGCCGGCGCGGTCCAGCATCAGGTTCGCCGGCTTGATGTCGCGATGGAGGATCCCCTGCTCGTGCGGCGTGGTCCAGGGCCTCGGCCGCCTGCACGCCCAGGCGGACGACGGCGCGGACGTAGCCGCCGGTCCGGTGGTCTCGCGACGGATCCCGGCCCCGTCCCGGCGAGGCCGAAGCCGTCTGCCAGAAGGTCCAGGGCCAGCGGCTCGGCCAGTCTACCGACCCTGGCGTCCGCCGGCTCGGGCGTGCCGTCGCGGAGGAGCCTCAACGCCAGCACGACCTCGGCCAGGCTGGCGCCCTCGACGAACTGCATGGCGTAGAAAGGGACGTCGTCGTGCGATCCCACGGCGTAGACCGGGATGATGTTCGCGTGGTTCAGGCAGGCTGCCGCCTGCGCCTCGACCTGAAATCGCCGCGATGATTGCGAGTCGAGCGCCGCGGCCGCCGACAGGATCTTCAAGGCGACACGGCGGCCCAGCGAGACTTGCTCGGCCTCATAGACGATGCCCATCCCACCCCGGCCGACCTCGCCGCGGACGATGAAGTCGCCGAAGGTGGGCGGAAGGACGGCCGAGGCGGACCGAGGCTCCGACGACGGACTCGGGATCGCCGCGTGTCCGAAATGCGCCAGCGCACGCAGGGGTGACAGGAGGGACTGGAGCACGGATGCCCACTGCGGATACCGCGAGCCATAGTCTTCGAGGTCGATCTCCTCGCCAGCCTGGGACCGTCGAGTGATCTCCTCGACGATGAGGGCCAGCCCATGATCGACGGATTCGTCGAGTTGGAGGCTGCTCGAAGTCGAGTCTACTCCAAACGACAACAAAGTGGGCCGCGGGTCCGGCGAAGATTGATCGGCGGGCCCGCCGGAATGCGCCCCGGAAGGCTCGTCGAACTCGCGAGCGTGCAAAGCCGATCTCCTCGATGTCTGTCGCGAGGGGCGCCGATCCACTCCGATCGAACGGCCCATCCCAAGCTGTGCGACGCAACGAGGAGGATCTTACCAGAGGTAGTCTCCGAGTCGTAGGGGCGACCGCCATTTCTGGCGCGTTATTTCTCGTCTAATGTGAGGATCTGTTCCGCCAAGCCCTGTTCTCGCCCATGAAGGGACGGTCTCCGAAGCCGAACATTCCGACACCGCGGACTCTGCGATCCATCGTGTTACGGATCATGGCACGGTCCCCAGCTTCTCTCTCAGCCGGAGCAGGGCGCGTAGGAGCCGGGCTCGGACGGCCCCGGGGCTGATCCCCGCGACCCGGGCAATGTCCTCGGGCTCCATCTGGTCGAAATGCCTCATGACCAGGACCTCGCGGTACCGCGAGGGAAGTCCATCGATCGCGGCGCGGATGCGCTCGATCTGTTCCACGCGCATCAGTTCACCGCTCGGGCTCGCCCTGCCGGTGGCCAGCAGTGCCATCAGCTCGGGCGACGATCCATCGAACGGCGGCGAATTGCGGTGTTCGCGATTGACGCTCCGGCATTGCGACCCGAGATGCCGTCGATGCGTGTCGATGACCCGCTCCACTGCGATCTTTCGCAACCAGACCAGCAACGGGACCGCCGGTTCCGCCAGGAATCTCACGATCCTTCGATCCGCGTCGATCATGATCTCCTGGACGATGTCCGACGGGTCGATCCGGGCGGTCAGCCGTCTGTCGAGCTGCGTGACCACCATCCGGCGCAGAATTGGCCGATAATGCTCGAGCAGCCGCTGCGCGCGGACTCATCGCCGTTCACCGCGCAGTCGGCCCATTCATCGACCTTGGATCGTGTCTCGTGCATTTTCTGTGTGCTCATGCTACAGGGAATACCGCAAACCACGGACGATTTGCGCGGAATTCCGGAAAAATTTTCGCGTCTCCGGCTCGCCCCAGAGATCATGGGCCAGTGCGACATTGCATCCAGCTATCCGATTCCGCGATACCCCGCGAAATCTCTCACCCGGTCACAGAACATTTTCGTTGAAGCTTCGGCCTTTGACTCCCTACGATAATGGTCGCGGCCTCGCAAACCAAGCGATTACCTCGAAAGATCGAACTCACCCACGCATCCGTCACAAAGCATCCTGTCCATCTATCGCGACCGCGAAATGGGAACATCGCTCAATCTCGACGAATACTGAGCAATCTGGGAAGATTGGGCGAAATGGAGACATCGCTGAATCCCGACGAAGACTGAGCAATTGTGCAGATCGCGAAGGCCAGACAATGACGCCCCATTGAGGTTCACCAGACCATGCGAAACTCACGAGCTTGCTCGCGAATCTCAATCGGGGGCCTTCCCGTCGGATGTGATCGTGCCTTTGCCCGGGGGTCGCCCGCAGGGCCGAAGACTGGATTCCAGCCCCAAGTCTCGGGCGGTCACCTTCGTCCAATCCGCCGACCCGAACGGCCGGTCGCGTCGGACGCACTCACGGACCCATTCGACCTCGGCCTCCGTCATCGCCGCGTTGACGCCCTCGACCCACTCCCTGCCGCGCGGGGCCGGACCCGCCTCCAGCCGCACCGGGGCCTGTTCGGGGATTGCCAGCCACCGCAGACTCGACCACAACCACGCCTCGGCTCGGTCGACCAACCCGGCTCGCAAGGGGTTGCGCTCGATGTACCGCAGGACCGTCAGCAGATGCTCGTCCTCCTCGATCGGGAACGCCTTGAATCGGCCCTGCCAGATATGTCCGCTCGAGTGATAGTGACGCAAGTAGCGGCGCACCTGAGTGGTCATGAGCCAGTGCATCCAGCGGCTGACGTCGCCGTCCTCGCGGGGCCAGAGTGCCAGGTGAAAGTGATTGGGCATCAGGCAATAGGCGAGGATTCGCATGGGAGTGCGAAGGGAAGCCTCGGCCATAATCTCGACGAAAGCGTCGTAGTCAGCCGGTTTGTAAAATACCGTGGCGCGAGCGTTGCCGCGGTTGAGGACGTGATAGGCGTAGCCAGCCGAGCAGGCGCGTGCGGTACGAGGCATGCGGTCCAATGTCCCCTTTGTCCCTCTGCAATTCACCGTCACCCTGACGGCGTTGGGTCTACCCGGAGGCCGAAGCGGGCGGATTCTCGGCCGAAGTGCCGGCCCTGCCCGGCTGTTACACCCAGGGCGAGACCCTCGACGAGGTGCGGGAGAACCTAAGGGAAGCTGCCGAGGGGTGGCTGGGCTCCGCGTATGACGAGGCGATCGCTCGCCCTGTCACCGGGGACGAGAGTTGAATGAAGCCGATCTCCGGCATGAAGATCTGCAAGCTTCTGGAGGCGCACGGCTGGGAGTTGGTCCGCATCTCTGGAAGCCATCATATCTATCGGGAAGCCGATTCCGGCCGCCGGACCTCCGTTCCCGTCCACGGCAATACAGACCTCAAGCCCAAGACACAACGCAACATCATGCGGGATGCGGGCCGGACCGACGACGACCTCTGATTCCACAAGGCGGCGGGAATTATCACCGGGCGGTTGTGTCGGCATCCGCCGACTCCTGCCAGGACGCTCCCGAAAAAGCGGAAACGTCGTGGGAATGATCGAGGCTCCGCCGGGCACTACGGGGCGAGTTCGTCAGGGGTCGAACGTCCAAGGCGTCTTTCCAATCCATCCATGCAGCTCTTCAAGCAGATCGAGACACTCTTCCGGACCGGCACGGCCGGCGGACTGACCGACGGCCAGTTGCTCGAGCGATTCGTCCAGCATCGGGACGAGGCGGCTTTCGCGGCGCTGGTCGATCGTCACGCGGCGATGGTCCTGCGCGTCTGCCGGCAGGTCCTGGGCGACGACCACGACGCCCAGGACGCCTCGCAGGCGACGTTCCTGGTCCTGGCGTGCCGGGCCGGCTCGATCGGCCGGCGCGAGTCGGTCGGCTGCTGGCTCCACGGCGTGGCGTTGCGGGTCGCGGCCAAGGCCCGCGTCGCCGCCGCTCGACGACGCGCCCACGAGCGCCGAGTGGCCGCGATGACCGCAGGCCGGTTGATCGAGGAACTTCCGACGACGGAAGACCGAGACCGCTGGACGTCCCTCCACGAGGAGCTCGGCCGATTGCCCGAAACCTTCCGCGCCCCGCTGGTCCTCTGCTACCTCGAGGGCCTGACTCAGGAACAAGCCGCCGCCCGGCTCGATGCGCCGCTGGGGACGATCCAGAGCCGGCTGGCGCGCGGTCGGGCCAAGCTGAAGGCCCGGCTGGAACGACGCGGCGTGGACGCCTCCTTGGCGATTCCTGGGGCCGCGTTCGGCGGCCCGCCTTCCCCTGCCCCGGCCGCCTGGGTTGAGGCGACTGTTCGAATGGCCGTGCCATTCGTTCAGGGAACCGTGAGAGAAACTGCCGCCGCTCCGGTCGTCGGCCTGGCCGAGGAGGTTCTACGAGCCATGTTGTTCGGCAAGGTCAAGGTTCTGGTCGGGATGATCCTGTTTGCCGCCGTCCTGGTCACCGGAGTGGCCTCCTGGGCAAGGCAGGAGCCGAAGAAAACCCCCGCCCCTTCCCGAATCGCGATCAACCCCGCTCCTCCAGACACGAAGCCGCAACCCACTTCTCCACCGCAGCCCGAGCCGGAGCGGACGGTCAAGCGCATCGTGCGCGGGATCGTGCATGACGAGCAAGGCCGGCCGGTGGCCGGTGCCTGGATCGGCAGCAGACTCCGACCCATGCCCGACGTCTGGAGTCTCATCACATTGCCCGAGCGCATCCGCGTGGCCACTCAACCCTATCGCGACCAGAAAGGTCAGCTCATCCCTGCGGGATCGCTCGGCCGGTATTTCGACTACCGCGACGACTCCGGGACGTGGCAGCCCGTCCATCCCGACGACATCCGGGGATACGATCCTTCTCGAAATCTCGACCTTGTCTTGTCCTCCCGGCAGCAAGCCGCTCTGGAGAAGCTTCTCCCCAACGGCCTTCTCGAAATCCGGATGCAGAAGGGACGCCAGCGGATGATGCCCCTGGATTTATTCGAGGTTAAAGAGAGATCGCCAGGGCGCACGGATTCTCAGGGCCAGTTCGAGGTCGAGGTCAGCTTCTTACTCCCTCGCTTTCGCGACCACGGGATTCATCTCGCCTCGGCTGACTTCCTCAGCGAGGCGGTCCAGATTGTCCAGGTCGATGGGCCGGACCGCCTCGTCGAGATCACCTTGAGGCCAACCAGACCGGTCCGCGCCCGACTGGTCGAGACCCCGAAGGATCACCCGGGAATGCCCCTGCATTGGCGGATCTATTCGGGTGAGACGGGGGCCTACTGGCCATGTGGGGTTGATTCCTCCGGAGGACCCGAGTCGTCGAACGGCCCTCGCCGCCTCGAAGTCCGACTGCCGGTAGGCCGCTACAAAGTTGTATTGGATTCGCCGACCGTGGATCGAACCGTAGACCTCACGGTTCCCGCCGGTGAGGGCCCGGGCGACCTCCCCGACTTTCATCTGGAGAGCCTTGCCTGGGTGAAGATGCTGGGCAAGCCGGCCGCAGAGATTGAGGCCGCCGACCTCCAGGGCAAGCCGGTCAAGCTGGCCGACTATCGGGGTAAGGTGGTCCTCCTCACATTCTGGGGTACGCAGGATTTCGAGTGGTTGGCGAGGATGGACCGACTGGCCGCGTGGCACGAGCGGTTGAAGGATCAACCGCTGACGATCTTGGCGCTCCACGACGCGTCGGTGACATCGGTTGACGCGTTCAAGGCGGCGGCCGCGCCGCTCCTCGACCGATACTTCAAGCCGCCAGGGTCTCCATTCCGGCTCCTGCTCGACCAGCCACCGGCCAGCAAAGGAGCCGGCCCGATCGGCCAGCAAGTTGATGAAACCGGATCGGGACGGACGTCAGATCGCTACGAGATCTCGCAGGCCAGAGACTTCGTGATCGACAAGGAGGGTCGATTGGTCTCTGCTCACTTTGATTACGCCGAAGGAGGCACGACGTTCGCGATGAGCAAGGACGGAGAGTTGGTCTGGGAGACCGAGCAATTCATGGCCTCCGACCTCGACAAGGCTGGGAAAACCCTCGCACCGGGCGCCCTCCTGAATGCCCTGGAAGACCAGTTCGGATTGACGAAAACGCCTCGTCCCAAGTCCTACCCGCCCATGAATCCGTCCGCGTTCAGGCGCCGACCGGATTTGGCGAGAATCCCGCTGATCGTAACGGGCGAGGTGGTCGGACTCGATGGGAAACCGATCGCGGGCGGAAAGGTATCTTCGCGCTTTTCCTTTATGGTCGAACAGCCAGTAAAGACAGACGTCACGGGGTCGTTCTCGTTCGCGGTCTCCCTCACCGGCTCCCAAACCCCCATCAAGATCGAAGCAGCGGGACTGGCCACCAGGACGTTCTGGGCCGATTACCGTGCGGATGGCGAGGCCCAAGAACCCGAAAGCGCGGCGGAGTGGACTATCGAGCCATCGGGCCGCTTCAGCAAGCCATTGCGAATGGGCCCCGGAGTCGTCGTCACCGGCCGGGTGGTCCGTGGCGGGAAGCCCGTCCCGGGCGCCACGATGAGATTATCAACCCATGTTACCGACCAGGGGAAAGCCAAGAATTCGGCGGTCCAGTTTCAAAAAGAGATCCAGTTCAGGACGGATGACCAGGGACATTTCCGGATCCAGCACGTCGCGGCCGGACCGGACTTGAATTACGCGATCTCCGCCAAGCCGGGCAGCCTGGAGGATCATCGGACGGTGATCCCGCGCCCATTCCAGGCCCCCGTTGACGGGGCGATCGTCGATCTCGGTGATTTCGAGGCAAGGCCCGGGTGTAAGCTGGCCGGACGGCTCATCTTATCCGACGGTAAACGCCCACCCCCGGACCTCAAGCTCGAAATCCGCTCGGAGGATTCAGCCAGTTTGTATTCGAAACTCGATGCGGACGGACGATTCGAGATGACGGGCATCCCCGAAGGCAACGTCTCGGTTTTCATCGAGCGAGAGGACCAGGTGGGATTCGGAAAGGTAACTGTACGCGATTACGTGTTTTCGCCCAGGAACAAGTGTCTCAATCCCAAATTCCCCTTGGTTCTTGAGGGCCGGGTCGATCGCGACATTACCGACCTGACCATCCTGCACGAGCCGGGCAATATTGATGATCTTATCTCGCGATCTCTCCGCAAAATCGATCCGGCCCGCTTGTCCCGATTCAACGACGCGAAGGCCGGACCGATCACGGGGGTGCCGCCCGGATACGATCCGAAGGGTCCTTGAGCCGATCGGTGCGGCGGCGGCGATTTGCGACAGCCAAGCGTAGGGCTGACTCCCAGGGCGGGCGCGTCTCCCAAGCTCGCCCGTCTGCGGTCCGGAGGACTGCCGGGTGACCCACCCATCAGATTCTCGGCTCGAGTCGCCGACGTTACCCCGAAAAAACCGTAGAATCGTGGGAATGATCGAGGCTCCGCCGGGCATTATGAAGCGAGTTTACCAGGAATCGCTCGTCAGAGACGTCTATTGGTCGATCCATCGATGCAACTCTTCAGACAGATCGAAACGCTATTCCGGACCGGCACGGCGGCGGACTGACCGACGCCCAGTTGCTCGAGCGGTTCGTGCAGCAGCGGGACGACTCGGCCGAGGCGGCCTTCGCGGCACTGGTCGATCGCCACGGGGGGATGGTCCTACGCGTCTGCCGACAGGTCCTGGGCGACGACCACGACGCCCAGGACGCCTCGCAGGCCACATTCCTGGTCCTGGCACGCCGGGCCGGCTCGCTGGGCCGACACGAGTCGATCGGCTGCTGGCTGCATGGCGTGGCGCTGCGGATCGCGGCCAAGGCCCGCGTCGCCGCCGCTCGACGAAGGGTCCATGAGCAACGAGGGGCCGCCATGGCCGCCGAACGGCGGATCGAAGAACACCCGACGACGCCAGAAGACCGCGAGCGCTGGGCCTCGCTCCATAAGGAGCTCGGCCGGTTGCCCGACGCCTTCCGAGCCCCGCTGGTGCTGTGCTACCTGGAGGGCCTGACGCAGGAGCAGGCCGCTGCCCGGCTCGATGCGCCCTTGGGGACGATCCAGAGCCGGCTGGCACGCGGTCGGGCGAAGCTGAAGGCCCGGCTGGAACGACGCGGCGTGGACGCCTCCATGGCGATTCCCGGGGCCGCGTTCGGCGGCACGCCCTCCCCTGCCCCGGCTGCGTGGGTCGAGGCGACTGTCCGCCTGACCATGCGTTTCACTCACGGAAGTGCAGCCAAGGGCGCCGCCGGCTGCATGTCGGCCTACCTGGCCGAGAAAGTCCTGCGAGCCATGATGATCGGCAAGATCAAGGTCGTCGTTGGGATGATCGTGTTCGCAACCTTCCTGGCCGTCGGGGCGATGACATGGGCCAGGCAGGACGGGAAACCCACCTCGCCCACAGCGACCGTCAAGACCGCTACCCCTCCCGCGAAACCGCAAGAAGCTTCTCCAACGCAGCCTGAGCCTGCACGACAGGTCACGCGTACCGTGCATGGAATCGTCCGAGACGAACTGGGCAGGCCGGTGGCCAAGGCCTGGGTCGGCCCCTGGGTAGAGCCCATGACGGACCTCTGGTTAACCATCATCTCGCCCGACCGTATCCGTGTGGCCAGTAAACCCTACCTCGACCCGAAAGGCAACGCGATCCCTCCCGGACCGCTCGGCAAGTTGTTCGAGTACCGCGACGACGCCGGGAAATGGCAGCCGGTCGCTCCCAACGACATCCGACGTCGCGATCCCCGGTACATCGCTTTGCCCGACCAGCTAACCGACGCGGAAAAGGCTCAACCTGATGGCCTACTTGAAGTCCGGTTGGCGAAGGGACGACAGAGGATGAGTTCCCTGTTTTCCGGCGCTCCCACCGCCGCACGCACCGATTCTCAGGGCCGGTTCGCTGTCGAGATCTCTTTCTCGCTACCTGACGTTCCGGCCGACCAGCTCCACGTTGCTTCACCCGACTTCCAGCACCAAGCCCTCCGGGTCGTTCGAGCCGATGGGCCGGATCAACCGCTCGAGATCACGCTGAAACCCACGAGATTGGTCCGTGCTCGCGTGGTCGAGACCCCGAAGGATTACCCCAGAGCGCCACTTTCCTGGCAGATCTATTCAGTTGATCCCGCCCGGACAAATACCTCCTATATCTATGCGATCAGCGGTAAGGGAGCATTATGGTCATCCGGTAGCATTTTTCCTGAAGACCGGGTACCGGCGGGCGGCAAGCGCCAACTCGAAGTCCAACTCTCGGCTGGCCCTTACAAGGTCGTACTGGATACGTACACGACTTATCGAGTTATTGATCTGGTCGTGCCCGAGGGTGAGGGTCCGCTCGAGCTACCCGAAATCGACCTGGCGAATTTCGCCTGGGTGAAGATGCTGGGTAGGCCGGCCGCCGAAATCGAGGCCACCGACCTCCAAGGCAGGCCCGTCAAGCTGGCCGATTATCGCGGCAAGGTCGTCCTGCTCACGTTCGGGGTCGCGTGGGACGACCGGCCCTGGACCGGCTCGTCGAGTTTCACGAGCGATTCAAGGACCAGCCTTTGAGCATCTTCATGCTCCACGACGCCTCGATATCGTCGGCCGAGGTGTTGAAACGTACCGATGGTGCGTTCTTCGACCGATATCTCAAGTTGCCCAATACTCCGTTCGTGCTGTTGCTCGACCGGCCGCCGGTGGGCAACGGGACCGGCCCCATCGAACGGCGAGCCGGCGAAAGCGAATCGGGCCGGACGTCAGATCGCTACGAAGTGGTCGCCCCGCCGATCTTCGTGATCGATAAGCAGGGCAGGCTGGCCTCCGCGCTGGTGGAAAATGTTCAGGAAGTCAGGACATTTGCCATCGGCAAGGACGGCGAAATGGTGCAGGAGTTCGAGGATGGTTTCGGTCGTGAGCCCGAATCTGAGAATGTAAGGAACACGTTCGCAATAGAAACACTTGCCGCGTCCCTGGAAGACCAACTCGGTTTGCCACGAACCCCGCGACCCAAGCACCCACCGAGGCCATCGTCGCCGTTCGATTTAGAGCCACCAAGTACCGCACCTCGTCCGCCCGCTGGTCCCGTGGTCGTCACGGGCAAGGTGATCGGTCCCGACGGGAGACCCGTCGCGGGCGCGATGGTAACGCCCTCGCGCAACAAACCCGAGAAAGAGGTAAAGACCGACCTGACGGGCGCGTTCTCATTCATGATAGACGATCTTCGAGCTGGACTGAGTCTCAAGCTCGAGGCGCCGGGACTGGCAACGAGGACATTCATGATCTACCGAGTGCGGGAGGGCAAATCCCACGTGCCGTTTGACGGGACGATGTGGTCCATCGAGCCGTCGGGCCTCATCGGTAGGCCCTTGCTGATGGGGCAGGGCGCCGTTGTCATCGGCCGGGTCGTCCGCGACGGGAAACCGGTGTCGGGTATATCCATGATCCTGACATTTCACGATGATCTCCCGGATATCGAGGCCAAGACGGATGACCAGGGGCATTTCCGGATGGCCCGGGTCGCGACCGGTCAGCATCCGGAACAGGCGATCTACTCCAAGCCCGGCAGTTTGCCGGATCATCAGACCGTGATCCCGCGCACGTTCATGGCCGGCCTCGACGGCGTGACCGTTGACCTCGGCGATTTCGAGGTACAACTCGGACGAACGCTGGCAGGTCGCGTGATCGTCTCCGATGGCAAGCCCCTGGATCGAGACGCGAAGGTGCTTGTCCGGCAGGATGACTTGTTTTGGTTCTCCGCGGGCCTGGACGAGGCCGGCCGATTCGAGGTCAAAGGCATCCCCGACGGACGTGTCTCAATTTATATGATGGGAATCACAGGATACCGGCTCTCGCCCAGGAACAAGTGCCTCGATCACACTCTTCCCGATCATCTCGCGGGCATGATCAGCCGGGACATCACCGACCTCACGATCCTGATCCAGCCCGGACTGGCTCCCGAACCAGGCACGTTGACCACGGACGAGCTGGACCCGGCTCTCGTCGCCGACTTCGAAGACGCCAAGGCCGGCCCGATCACGGGCATTGCGCCCGGGGAAGCTCCGAAGAATCAGTGATCGCGTCAATGCGCCGAACACAGCAACGCGGCGTGAGGCTCGCGAGATCCGAGCCCACCCGATCGTCGCGAAGGCCGACGCGGATTCATGGCTCGAAAAGTTCGGAGAAAGCGATGAAGACAGTGCCGCTCTCGGAAGTGAAGGAAGATCTCTCCAAGTTCCTCCGCCTCGCCGAGAACGAGGAGATCGTCATCACCCGGCACGGGAAGCCGGCCGGGGTGCTGATCGGCTTCGGTTCCGAGGACGATTGGTTCGATTACCGGCTCACGCACGATCCGAGGTTCCTCCGCCGGATCGAGTCGGCTCGGCAGTCCGTTCGCGAGGGCCGAGGCATCCGGCTCGAGGATGTCGAGGAATGAATCCTACGCCCTCCGGCAAACCCCCTCACGGATTATGCCAGCCGTGGCACTCGGGGAGCAGGCGGTCGGCCTCGGACGGTCCCCAGGTCCCCGGCTCGTAGAAGGAGAGGGGCGTCGCACCGTCTAGCACCGGCTCGACGATCCGCCACTGGGCCTCGATCGAGTCTTCCCGGGAGAAATTGCTCGCGTCGCCGGACATGGCCGCTTGCAGGAGCCGTGCGTACGGGGGGACCTCGTCGGCGGATTGTCGGCTGGCCATCAGCTCGACCGGCTTCAAGCCATCGTGCTCTCCCTCTTTACGCACGACGGCGCCGATCGCGATGATCTCCTCGGGACTGATCCGGAACCGCACATGATTGCTCGAGCAGTCGAGCGGGTGCTTGGCGAACGAGCGCTGGGGCGGCGGGTTGAACCGCACCAGGACCTCGGTCGCGGTCTTGGCCAGGCTCTTGCCGGCGCGGATCAGGATCGGCACGCCGGCCCATCGCCACGAGTCGATGCTGAGCCGCACCGCCGCGAACGTCTCGACATTCGACTCGGGGGCAACCCCTTTCTCCTTGCGATACCCCCGGTACTGGCCGCGCACGATGTCATCGGGCCCCAGCGGCTGGATCGCCCGCAACACCTTGACCTTCTCGTCGCGGATGCCGTCGGGCGACGTTGCTGCCCGGCGGTTCCATCGTCAGCATCGACACGACCTGGAGCATGTGGTTCTGGATCACGTCGCGGATCGCGCCCGCCTCCTCGTAGAAGGCGCCGCGGCCCTGCACGTCGAATTGCTCGGCCATCGTGATCTGGATGTCCTCGACGTAGTCGCGGTTCCAGATCGGCTCGAGGAACCGGTTGGCGAAGCGGAAACTGAGGATGTTCAGCACCGGCTCCTTGCCGACATAGTGGTCGATCCGGAAGACCTGCGACTCGTCGAATGTGTGGTGCAAGATCCGGTTCAGCTCATGCGCCGAGGGCAGGTCGCGACCGAACGGCTTCTCGACGACCACCCGGGCGTCCTGCGCCAGCCGGACTCCTCGAGGTTGTGTACGACCAGGCCGAACACGCTCGGCGGGATCGCCAGGTAGTGCAGCGGTCGTTTCGCCTTGCCGAGCGCCTCGCGCAACTGGGCGAACGTCGCGGGGTCGCTGTAGTCGCCGTCGATGTAACCGAGACGCTCGACCAGCCTGGCGAACGCGGCCTCGTCGACGCCGCCATGCTTCTCCAGGCTGTCGCGCGCCGCGCCTTGAGCTGCTCGATGGTCCAGCCGGACTTGGCGACCCCGATGATCGGGATGTCGAGATGTCCATGCTGGATCATCTGCTGGAAGGCCGGGAAGATTTGCTTGTAGGCCAGGTCGCCGGTCGCCCCGAAGAAGACCAGGGCGTCGGAGGCATTGCTGGGCGTCGACATGGAGATCGCTCCTGGGCTCCAAGCCTTCTTCTCGAGGTGGCCGCCGAACGCAAACCGCATGGCCGAGAGCAGCCGGTCGGCATAATCATCCTTACCGCGCGAGCCGAACCGCTCGAAGAGCGCCGCGCTAAGCACGCGCCGCCGGAACACCCTCGTCGATGGCGGCCTGGACCGTCCAGCGGCCCTCGCCCGAGTCGGAGACCCGGCCGGAGAAGTCGTCGAGTCCGGGCTCTTCAGCAGGGCCTGCGCCGTCAGGTCGAGCAGCCACGAGGCGATCACGCTCCCGCGACGCCAGACCTCGGCGATGTCGGCGAGATTCAGGTCGTACTGGTAGAGCTCGGGATTTCGCAGAGGCGTCGTCTCCGCGTCGATCTCCTCCTCGTGCTTGCCGGCGTTCGCATGCTTGAGGATATTGAAGCCCTCGGCATAGGCGGCCATGATGCCGTACTCGATGCCGTTGTGGACCATCTTGACGAAGTGCCCGGCACCGCTGGGGCCGCAGTGGAGGTAGCCCTGCTCGGAGGTGCCGCCGACCTTCTCGCGCCCCGGCGTCCGGTCGGCGGTCCCCAGGCCGGGGGCCAGCGCAGCGAAGATCGGGTCGAGGTGCTTCACGACCTCGGCCTCCCCTCCGATCATCATGCAGTAGCCGCGATCCTTGCCCCAGACGCCCCCGCTGGTCCCCACGTCGACGTAATGGATTCCCCGCGGCTTCAGGGCCGCCGCGCGCCGCAGGTCGTCGTGGTAATAGGAGTTCCCTCCGTCGATCAGGATGTCCCCCTTCTCGAGCTTGTCGGAGAGCTGGTCGATCGTCTTGTCGACGACCGCCGCGGGGACCATCAGCCAGATGGCCCTCGGCGGAGTGAGCTGGCCGAGCAACTCGTCGAGGGTGGTCGCGGCCTTGGCCCCTTCCTTGACCAGCGGGGCCGCCGCCTCGGCGTGGACGTCGTAGACGACGCATTCCTGCTGATGGGCCAGCAGCCGTCGTACCATGTTCGAGCCCATCCGCCCCAGACCGATCATCCCCAGTTGCATGGGAAAACTCCCCTCGTTTCTCCGGCCGGAATGTTCGATGGGAAAGGCCCATCTCATTCGGAACCCGGAAGGGCCGCCGCGAATACGCTCTCAGAATAGTAGGATCTGGATCGCCATCGCCAGACCGACCAGCGAAAGTACCGCCGCGACGGCCAATGAGCTCGTGAGGTTCAAAGGCGGGTTCGTGATGCCTTCCTTCAGCGCGCGCACATAATCGCGGTGACGGATCGCGGACGTCACGCACACGTAGACACCTACAACTACCATGCCAAACCCCAGCCAGGGCGAGATCGTGTGGTGTGAAACGGTTTTCGTCCCACCGCCCTCGATCACGGCATATTCACGGATCCAGAACGCGAACCGCGCGATGAGAAACCCGAATCCCATCAAGGCGACCGAGGTGCGGATCCATGCGAGGTAAGTCCGCTCGGCCGCGAGGTAGATGCGTGGGTCGTCGACCGGCTTGGGCGCCCCGGAACCGGCAATTCCCCGGTGGTCGGTCTCATCGGGCTGCATGAATCGATCGTCACTCCACTCCCGGCCTCTCGTCACGGATCGTACCCTGCGCAATCTGGACGGGCTGCGGAGCGGGTGTCAAGGTTGAGTCTCGCGACCGGCCCTGTTCAGGGGCTTGGGATTCCGCTAAAACGATCCGATGGGAATCGTCCGCTACTCTTGAGGATCACCTTCATGGAATGGTTCGACATCGTTCGACGTGCCGGCCGCGTGGGGATGGGTATCGTCCTGGCGCTCGGGGCGATCGGGGCCGCGGCATCGGCCGGCGAGCCCCGGCTCAACCAGATTCAGGTCATCGGCACTCACAACTCCTATCACCTGGCGCCGACCCAGTCGATCCTCGATCTGATCGCGTCCGCCGGCAAGAGCCGCGCCGAGGGGCTCGACTACACCCATCGCCCCTTCGCCGAGCAATTCGGGCAACTGGGCATCCGTCAGATCGAGCTGGACGTGTTCGCGGATCCCAAGGGAGGGCTGTTCGCCGAGCCGAACCTGCGGAAGATGGTCAAGAACCGCGGCAAGGATCCCGGTCCCGACCCCAATGTCGAGGGGAAGCTCGGCAAGCCCGGTCTCAAGGTCCTCCACGTCCAGGACGTGGACTTCCGCACCCATGCGACCACGTTCGTCGAGGCGCTCAAGCAGGTCCGCGCCTGGTCGAAGGCGAACCCTCGCCACGTACCGATCTTCATCCTGGTCGAGCTCAAGGATGAGTCGATGCTGGCGCTGCCGACCAAGCCCATCAAGTTCGTCGCCGAGGAGCTCGAGGCCGTCAACGCCGAGATCCTCTCGGTGTTCGACCGGTCGGAGATCCTCACCCCGGACCGGGTGCGCGGCCGGTTCTCCACCCTGCCCGAAGCGATCAAGGCCCAGGGCTGGCCAAAACTCGAGGACGTCCGCGGCCTCGTCATGTTCGGGCTGGACAACGAGAATGCCGTGCGCGATCGATACCTCAAAGGACACCCGGCGCTCCAGGATCGCGTGATGTTCACGACGGTCGCCCCCTCGAATCCCGCGGCGGCCTGGTTCAAGGTCAACGACCCGATCAAGGAATTCGATCGCATCCAGCAGCTCGTCCGCGACGGCTTCCTCGTCCGGACTCGTGCCGATGCGGACACGGCCCACGCCCGGTCCAATGACTCGAAGCAACGAGACAAGGCGCTGGCCAGCGGGGCGCAGTTCGTGAGTACCGATTACCCCGAACCCGACCGACGCTTCACGGATTATTCCGTTCGCCTGCCCGGCGGCGTCGTGGCCCGGCCCAACCCGATCAGCAGCGACCCGGCCTGGGGCCGCATCGATCTGGAAAGTGCCAGGCCTTGAAGACCGTCCGACCTTCGAGTCGCATGGGTGAAACCCACCGGGATTTGCGTCAATACCGGTGGGTTTTACCGACCCGACTAGGCGCGAAGCCGCGCGAAAGCGGGGTGGTCGAGCAACTGGAACGACTGCGCCAGCCTCGCAATCGACTCGCCGCGCTGCTCGATGTGCGATTCGGCGATCGGGCCGAGCCGGCCCGACGCCCCCGCGAGATGTTCGATCCGCCAGGGGTTGATCCCCATCAGGCGGGCGGTCGTCGCGTCGACGGCCGGCAGATTGGTCCCCATGACCAGGATGCCCGCGGGCTTCGGCGTTCCCATGATCGGCCCGTCGCCTTCCATGCCGACGATCCCGTTGACGATCGCCAGGTGCGGCTTCACGGTCGCGTTGAGATCCAGGATGGAAGGGCTGATGCCGGCGTGGTGTAGGACATTCTTCGGCCATCCGTAATAGACGCCCGGCAGGACGCCGAAGAGGTTCTTCATCGAGAGCGTCACGCCCGCCCAGTGATGCGTCTTCATCTTGGGGATCGAAACGATCAGGTCGAACGCGCCGCAGGGTCGCCGGCAAGGCCAGTTGCGGCAGCGAGGTCCGTCGCGACCGGTTCGGCACCAAGACGACGTCATCGTAATTGAGGTCGACGAATTCGAGCCGCGATTCCCTCAAGACGCCCTCCATCCCGGATTGCTCCAGGACCAGTTGGGTGTCGCGGCAGTGACCCGGCCCCTCGGCGACGAGGACCTCGCCGGCCCCCCACCCGCGGAACACCTCGGCGGCCGCGCGGACGACCGCCGGGTGGGTGTTGATCTGCGGCGCATCGGCCGAAGGTTCGACGAGATTCGGCTTGAGGAGGATCGACCTACCCCGGATCCGGGCCGGCCCGAAGCCCAGCTCGATCAGCCCGCCCCGGATCGTCGCGTCGAGATCGACCGCGTAGGATGCGGCGCCGGCGATCACGACCGGCTCTCGCCAACCGCGCTCGTGCCATTCGGCGGCCAGATGCCCGCCAATCCCGGCGGCCGTCAGGCCGCCCATCCCCGTCAGGAACGTCCGCCTTCTCATCGATGGATACTCTTCAAGGTTGGGCCGGTCGGGACACCGGTACGATCCTGGGTTGGAACAGACCCAATGCACGACCTCCGGTCGCCATCAGGAGAACGGCCAGGCCCGGGGTGGAATCCGGTCGGCCCACGCAACGATCGTAGGCCTCCGAAAGCCAGGAATCGGCCGCCGTCGGCACCGCATGATGCGCGCGCAACGCCATCAAGCCCCACCCGAGCGAGGCCGAGGCTCGGAGATCCGGCAGCGTCCGATTCAAGTATGCGATCGCGGCGCGGGTCTCCGGCGTCGAGTCGCCGCAAGCGGCCATCGCCATCAGCGCGATGCCGGTGGGACCCGGTTGAGGGCGCAGCGTCCGACCGAAGACCGCGCGGTTGCCATAGTTCCAGCCTCCGCCCGGGATCGACCGATCGCGGATGAGGGCGACACCCTCTCGGACGCGGGGATGATCGCCGTGTCCCTCGCGGCACAACGCGAGGATCGCGATGGCCGTCGGTTCCAGCCAGGAATGCGTCTCGGCGACCCACGGCCAGCCGATCAATTTCGCGTCGTGGCCGACGACGGCACTTCCCTCGGCGGAGTTCTCGATCGATTCTCCCCGCCTGCCGAGCAGCCAATCGCATGCGCGCCGGCGCCGGGCCTCGAACCCGCCCATCCCGCTCCACGCGAGCACCGCATAAGGGGTCGCCCATCCGGGCATCGAGGGATCCGAGGAGGCCGGGAGGGAGCCGTCCTCTCGCTGGATGGTCGCTAGCCACGCCGCGGCCTCGCGATTCGCCGACAAGACGGTCGCCGTGGATGTGTCGTCCTCGGACGCTAGCAGCCCCATGATCGCCATCGCGGTCGGCTCGACGGCGGGGCCCCCGATCCCCCGATAGCCCCACGCCCCCGATCGCCCGCGACGATCCAGGAGCTGGCGTCGCGCTCGTCCCGCCCACGTGCAATTCACGGCTGCAGTCCTCATCGCTCGCGGGATCACACTCGCTGGTGATCCGGGCCGGGCCGCGGAACGCGGGCCGATTCCCGACCCGACCGGCCGATCGAGGGCCTTCTCTCAACACCATAGGTCAGGATCACGACCTCCGCCGACGGATCCGCCGGACCGTGGCGGGTGGGGCCTCCCGAGGGCTTCTCCTATCCCCGATATTCATCCCGGGATGGAGTGTCTGATCGCTCGCCGAGGTGCGACGGACCCATTCGGCGAACCGGCCTTTTGACAAGGTTGCCGAACGTGACCTAGGGTTTCGATGTACCCGGTGTGCGGACCCATGCGGCACCCCGGCGGAAGCGATCCCTGCCGGGTGCCGATCCCCGGGACCCGGCAGGCCCGCCGGAAGACCGGGTCCGCCTCGTTATTCCCTGTCCCGCTTCTCGACCTCTTGCACGAAGGAGTTTCGAATGAATGGCACGATCAAGAGTGTTCAGCGCTTCCTGGCCAGCGAGGACGGGCCGACGGCCGTCGAGTACGCCGTGATGCTCGCCCTGATCATCGTAACCTGCGTGGGGGCCATCAGTAACCTGAGCACGTGGCTGCAGGGCAAATTCAATGGCGTCAGCACCGCGGTCGCCTCCTGACGATCTTCCCAGGTTGCCTCGAAGCCCCGACGATGGTGGCGTTCGGCATGCCCTCGCCGTCGTCCCGTCACCAAAGGCCGATGGAATGGCGAGGGCCGTTCCCCGTTCTTCCGGATGACCGACCGATACGCGGCTAATGGCGAGCGAAGAGCGATTCGTTGTCGACACCTCTCGAATCGCTCGATCCTCGCCCTGCGCCGAGAAGGAGTCCATCATGAACAGTCTGACCGCGAGAGTTCGATGCTTCCTAGTCAGCGAGGATGGGCCGACGGCCGTCGAGTACGCCGTGATGCTCGCCCTGATCATCGTAGTCTGCGTGGGGGCCATCAATAACCTGAGCTCGTGGCTGCAGGGCGAATTCAATGGCGTCAGCACCGGGGTCGCCTCCTGACGATCTTCCCAGGTTGCCTCGAATCCCGGCGATCGACGCCGTCCCGCTACCGAAGATCCCGATGATCCGTGATGAGTGCCGTGCGATCCGTGACGACCTGATCGGATCGTCAAACCGGGCCATACGCTACCCTCAGATTGAGCAGGCCGTGGCTCGAAGTGGATCCGATCGCAAAGCGTGGCACCGGCGCGGCTACCGGTCCGGCGCGTCGCGAAGTCGATCGATCGTCACGGGCCGCTCATTCGACACTTGCCGCCGATGTTCTGAGGACGGTCCGAGGTCGATGGCTGACGCGGGGCGCCGCGGGTCGGCCCTCGAACCCGCTCGGCCGATCGATCGCGAGCGGAACGGGCCGGGTTGTCCGGATCCGCGTCGCCCAATCCTCCGGCAATAGGATCGCCGGGCCCCAGCCTCGCGGTTGCGGGCCCGGAGGGCCATAGGCCCCGACTCCGAAGGATGCCACACCCACCTGCACGCACCTCGCGAATCGCGGAGCCCGGGTCCGGCGACCTCGGGAATCCGGAGCCCGGCACTCGCGATTCGCGCTCTTGAACCTAGGAATAGCGAACCGGATCCTTTCAAGGTTGCGACGCCGAGTCGCGTAGGGCAACCGGAGTGCTGCGAGATGCCGATCAGCCTCGAAGTGTCTCGAGAAGTCTCGCTCTTCGTCTCGATCGTCCTCATCGAGGCGGCGATCATCGACGGCCGCTCATTGCGGGTGCCCAACTGGTTGACCTTCCACTTCCTGCTGGGCGGCTGGATCTACGCCTTCTGGAATGGCGGCGGCGCGTCGCTACTCTGGTCGATCGAGGGCGCCGTCGTCGGCCTGATCTGCCTGTTGCCGTTGTATGCCATCGGCGGTATGGGGGCCGGGGACGTGAAGCTGATGGCCGGGGTCGGCGCCTGGATCGGGCCGAGCCTCGCCCTGCGGGCCTTCCTGTCCTCGGCGATGGCCGGGGGTGTCATGGGGCTCGCGATGATGATGTCCTCCGGCGAGCTGTACCGCCACCTCGCCTTGATGCAAACCATCGGCAAGGAGGTCCTCGAGATACGAAACCCCGCGATCCTCTCCGAGGCGGCCGCCCGCCGCAAGCCGACCATGCTCCTGCTCCCCTACGGAATCCCCATCGCCGTCGGGACGATCAGCTACCTCTTCTGGGCCGGCTTCCTCGGCTAGGGCGCCTCGCGATTGCGTCGGGCACGCACGGTCCCCCCGGCCCCTCCTAGCAATGGGGGCCGGGGGGAGTGCATTCGCATCATTTTTCGGCGCGAATGCAAGCGGATCGCCAGGCGTCCCGATCGAATCTCGAGATTCGACGGAACGATATTACATATATTTAATAATTGGATACGACGATGAATGGCAGGGCGTTGGCGATGCTGGCCTTGGCGATCCTGTTCGGATTGGGCGCCATGATGCTCACCCGGCAGATGTTATCCAAGGAGTCGGGGAAGGCGGTCGAGGAGACGCAGGAGGTCGTGGTGGCCGCCCGCGACATGAAGGAGGAGGAGACGCTGAAGCCGGACATGCTCAAGGTCTCGCGGATGGCGAAGTCGGCGATCCCGGCGGGCGCCTTCTCCTCGCCCAAGGACATCGAGGAGAGATGGGTAAAGACGGCCCTGCTCGAAGGGGATGTGCTGGTCGAGAAGAAGCTGGGCCCGAAGGGGTCGCCCCCCGGGCTGGTCGCCAACATCCCCGTCGGGATGAGGGCCTTCGCCCTGGACGTCACCGAGCAGTCGGCCGTCTCCGGCTTCATCTTGCCCGGCCACCACGTTGACGTGATCCGCTACGACTCGGATCAGGGCATCCAGCGAGCGGATACGGTCCTCCAGAACATCCTGGTGTTGGCCTCCGGCCAGGTCTTCATCCGCAACGAGGAGAAGAGCCTGACGACGCGCACGGTCACCCTGGCGGTGACACCCGATCAGGTCAACAACCTGGTGGCGGCCCGCGCCAAGGGGTCGCTGGTCCTCTCGCTGCGGGGGCTGAACGATCAGGCGGTCACGGCCCGACCCGAGAAGGCCCCGGTCGACGACGCGATGGAGAAGCGATGGAAGCTCGAGGAGGAGCGGAGGACGGCCCTCGAGCGCGAGCTGGCGGCGCTGAAGGCGGCGATGGCGAAGAAGGACGCCGAGCCGCCCCCGACCCCGCGAGCCCCGCCCCGACAGGAGCCTCGATTCACCACCGTCTACCGGGGGATCGGCCAGGTCAACCGCATCCGCCTCGACGAGCCGGGCAGTTCCGAGCTGGCCATGCCGGCGGAGGCCATCGTCAGGAACGAGGCCGTGGCTCCCAAGCCCCCCTTCGCCGCACCTCCCCCCGGGCCGCAAGCGGTCCCGGACGTCGAGACCGAGGACCCTTGAGCCCCGGATCGCCGTCCGATCGCAACCCCAACCGTTCGCTGGATCATGCGAGTCGAACACCATGAAGGATGTGATCCGTATCGTCTTGGTTGATCCGAACGAGGAGTCGCGGGACGCGCTGCAGCGACTCCTGAGGACGATCGGCACGATCTGGGTCGCCGAGGTCTTCAATACCTACGAGGGGGCAGCCCACGGCATCGCCGCGATCGCCCCCGACCTGACGGTCGTCGCCCTCGACCACGACCCCGGCCGTGCCGTTGACCTGATCGGTTCGCTCGCCCAGGCCGAACCGCCGGCGATCGTCCTGCCGACGAGCCGGAGCAGCGATAGTGCCCTGATCCTCCGCGCCATCCGCGCCGGCGCGAGAGAGTTCCTCACCCTGCCCGCCGAGCCGGCGGAGGTCCTCGAGATCATCAACCGACTGCTTCGCGGCCGCGCCGAGACCTCCAAGGCGGCCGATCACGGCCCGCAGATCATCTCGGTCACGGGCGCCGCCGGGGGCGTCGGCGCCACCTCCGTCGCCGTCAACCTGGCGGCCAGCCTCGCCGCCGCCAAGGAGCGCGAGACCATCCTCCTCGACTTCGACCTGGTCTTCGGCGCGGTCGACGCGGACCTCGACATCGTCCCGGACAATACCCTTTACACGGTCCTCCAGAACTTCGAGCGGCTCGATCAGACCCTCCTCAAGAGGTCGATGACCCGGCACCCGTCGGGCCTCTATGTGCTACCCCACCCGACGGCGATCGAGGAGGCCGCCAAGATCGACCCGGAGACTCTGAACCGGCTACTCGGCCTGCTCAAGGCCGCCTTCAGTACGGTCGTCATCGATACCAGCAAGGGGCTCCAATCGTCCGACTTCGTCGCTTTCGAGATGTCCGACGTGATCCTCGTCGTGGTCCAGCTCGACTTGACTTGCCTGCGGAATAGCGCGCGACTCATCGGCCTGTTCCAGCAGTTCGACGGCCTGGCCGAACGCGTCAAGCTGGTCGTGAACCGCGCCGGCTCCATCGACTCGGAGATCAGCCTCAAGAAGGCCGAAGAGACCCTGAAGATGCCGATCTCCTGGCAGATCCCCAATGCGACCAAGATCCTCCAGGCCGCGCGCATCCAGGGCGTCCCCATCGGGGAGATCGCCAAGGGCAGCCGGCCGCACCAGGTCTTCCTCGAGATGGCCCGCGCGCTGCGGCCGGTCCCCGAGGTCCTCCCGGTCAAACCGCGTAAGGGCCTGTTCGCGGCCTTATTCTAGCATCTTTGTCCTTCGTCCATCGTCCCTGGGCATGCGGCCTTGACGGGATGACGAGCAGGGGGCGTTGCCCGGCGAGAAGAACGACAACATAGTGATCGCAACAGACTGGCTCGAAGGACAAAGGACAAAGGACAAAGGACAAACAAAGATGCTGAAAGGACTGGGCCGTGTCCCGTTCGGGGCGAGGCCATCGTCGGGCGAGCGGGTCGAGGGTGCGACGGCGGGCGGGTCGGCGCCGCCCGGCGAGCCGCCATCGCGGGGATCCGCGACCGGGCTGGCGCCGGCCCCGGCCCCGACCGCCCCGCCGGCGCCGGCCCCGCGGGGACCCGAGCCGCCCAGGGAGGCCGACCCCGCGCAAGAGAAATTCGAGCTGCTCAAGCGTCACATCCACACGCGACTCGTCGATCGGCTCGACATGAATCGGATCGGCGAGATCGACCCCAAGATGCTCCGCAACGAGATCCGCGCGGTCGTCGAGCAGCTCTGCGACACGGAGAACCCCCTGCTCAATCGCAACGAGCGGCAGCGGCTGGTCAACGAGATCCTCGATGAGACCTTCGGCTTCGGCCCGCTCGAGCTGCTCCTGAAGGACGACAAGATCGGCGACATCATGATCAACGGCCCGAAGAAGATCTACGTGGAGAAGGGTGGCCGGATCGAGCGGTCGGAGGTGACCTTCCGCGACAACGATCACCTGCTCCAGATCATCGATCGGATCGTCTCGCGGGTCGGCCGTCGGGTGGACGAGACCTCGCCGATGGTCGATGCCCGGCTCCCCGACGGCTCGCGATTCAACGCGATCATCCCGCCGCTGGCCCTCGACGGCGCCGTGGTGACGATCCGGATGTTCGGCTCCAAGCCGCTGTCGAAGGACGACCTGCTCCGCTTCAAGGCGTTCACGCCGGAGATGCTCTCGCTGATGGAAGGGGCCATGAAGGCGCGGTTGAACGTCATCATCTCCGGCGGGACGGGCTCGGGCAAGACGACGCTCCTGAACACGCTCTCCAGCTTCATCCAGCACGATCATCGCGTGATCACGATCGAGGACGCCGCCGAGCTCCAGCTCCAGCAGGACCACGTCGTGCGCCTGGAGACGCGCCCGCCGAACATCGAGGGCCGCGGGGCCATCACGGCGACCGACCTGGTGAAGAACGCCCTGCGGATGCGGCCCGACCGGATCATCATCGGCGAGTGCCGGGGGGCCGAGACGCTCGACATGATCCAGGCGATGAACACCGGCCACGAGGGCTCGATGACGACCGTCCACGCCAATACGCCCCGCGACGCCCTCAGCCGGCTCGAGACCATGATCAGCATGGCCGGGCTCGAGCTGCCGATCCGCGCCCTCCGCTCGCAGTTCGCCTCGGCCGTCGACCTGATCATCCAGGCCAGCCGGCTCCAGGGCGGCCCGCGCAAGGTGACGAGCATCTCCGAGGTCGTCGGCATGGAGGGCGACACGATCATCATGCAGGAGATCTTCGCCTTCCGGCAGATCGGCGTCGGCGAAGACGGCCGCGCCCACGGCGAGTTCATCGCGACCGGCATCCGGCCGAGCTTCATGGATCGGCTGGAGACCTCCGGCTATCACCTGTCGCCCGAGCTCTTCCGCCAGCGCGTCCTCTTGAAGGATTGATCTCGGGCCGGCCTCGAGGCCGCCCCATCCGGGAGTTGTCCGATGAGCGACCCCACCGTACTCTCGATGATCATCGGCGTCGGCGTCGTCATCCTGATCGGCGGCCTCGGCCTGGTGATGTCGCGATCCTCCGAGATGCGCGCCGAGGAACGGCTCGCCGGCCTCGTCGGCCAGAGGAAGGCGAAGGTCAAGAAGTCGGACCTCGCCGGCGGCATCCTCGCCCGCCCTGCGGCGATCGACCTGGGCCGGCCCGCGTTCTGGATGCGGCTGATCCCCAATGCCGAGAACCTCAACCTGCTCTACGAACAGGCCGACGTCAGCCTGACGTTCCATTCGTTCCTCTACATCACCGGGGGACTCGCCCTGGCGGGCCTCGTCGTCGGCCTGGCGCTACGCCTGCCCATCTACGCCGTGCCCATCGGGTCGATCTCCCTGGGGGCCATGCCCTTCTTCTGGCTGCTCCGTCGCAGGGCCCAGCGGATGAAGCAATTCATCTCGGCCATGCCCGAGGCGGTCGAGCTGATCAGCCGTGCCCTGCGGGCCGGGCACGGCCTGGCCTCCGGGCTGCAACTGGTCGCCGAGGAGATGAAGGGGCCGATCGCCGACGAGTTCAATCGCGTCTTCGAGGAGCAGAACCTCGGCATGCCGATCGAGCTGGCGCTGCGGAACCTGGCCGACCGGATCCCGTCGATGGACGTCCGATTCTTCGTGATCGCGGTGATCATCCAGCGCGCGACCGGCGGCGATCTCGCCGAGGTCCTCGACAAGATCGCGCGGCTGATCCGCCAGCGGTTCGAGCTCCGCGGGCACGTGCAGGCCCTGACCGCCGAGGGGCGGCTCTCGGGGGCGATGCTCCTGGCCATGCCGCCGGTGCTGCTGGCCGGCCTCTCGATCCTGAACTATAGCTACGTCAGCGTGCTCTACAAGACGCCGGCCGGCGTCAAGATGCTGGCGTTCACCGCCGTGCTCCAGCTCGTGGGCGCCTGGGCCATCAAGAAGATCATCACGATCAAGGTGTGAACCGAAGTGATTCCGTCCTACGATGCACTGATCCCGGCGGCGGTGTTCATCTCGATCACCCTGGGGACCTGGGCGGCGCTCGGGTTCCTCGCGGGCCGTCCCCGGAATGCCGACGATCGGCTCCGCCGCCTCCTCGACCCGAACGGAGGCCGGGTCGAGTCGGAGAGGGGCCTGGCGAAGCAGCAGGAGCAATTCCAGGCGAAGGTCATGTCGGCGGCGCAGCGGCTGGGCAAGACGCTCCGGCCATCCGACGAGCAAGAGTTGGGAAAGATCCGGGTGAAGCTCCTCAATGCCGGGTTCCGCCAGGAGTCGGCCGTGGCGATGTATTATGGGGTCAAGGTCATCGGACTGCTCGTCGCGCTGGCCGTGTCCGTCCCATTCCTGGTGATGAACTTCGGCATGACGCGGAAGGCCGCGATGTTCGCCGTCGGCGTCGGGGCCCTGGGCTTCTACCTGCCGGATAGCCTCGTGAACAAGCGGAAGAAACAGCGGGCCGAGTCGATCTTCCTCGCCCTGCCCGATGCACTGGACCTGATGGTCGTCTGCGTCGAAGCCGGGCTCGGGCTCGATGCGGCGATGCGACGGGTCTCCGGCGAGCTGGCCCAATCGTCGCCGGTGCTCTGCGAGGAGTTCGCCATCGCCAACTTCCAGCTCCAGATGGGCCGGAGCCGTAAGGAAGTCCTCCGCGACCTGGGGATCCGCACGGGCATCGATGACGTGCGGGCACTCGCCGCCGTGATCATCCAGGCGGAGAAGTTCGGCTCGAGCATCGGGGCGGCGCTGCGCGTCCAATCCGACTCGATGCGACTGCGGCGCCGCCAACTGGCCGAGGAGAAGGCCGCGAAGACGGCCGTCAAGATCATGATCCCGTTGATCCTGTTCATCTTCCCGGGCGTCTTCGTCGTCCTCGTCGGCCCGGCCGGTTTGCAGATGGCCACGCTGTTCAACATGAAGTGACCCGGGGCACACGACGCCCCACTGCGGGGCGTTCATCGGCTGCCGACCCCTTCCTCGAGCTTCCGCGGGGGCTCACGCCATGGACAAGAATCCGATCCCACTAGCCCCCGACTTCGAACCCGACCGGCGACGGTCGCGCCTGCTCCCGATCGCCGCGATCTTAATCCTCATCCCGTTGATCAGCCCGTTGATCCTGGAGGCCGTATCCCTCTGCTATGCGCAGTGGCGCGAGATCCTGGGCACGCCCGTCGCGGTGCGGACGCCGGTCCTGGACGCGATCGGCGAGCGGATCGATGCCGGCCGACGAGAGCTCCGATCGGGCATCTTGTCCTGCTTCGATCGGGTATCCTGGGACTTGAGTATCGTCCTTCCCTTCTTGATGGTGGCCGTGTTCATCGCGGTGATGATGCTGCGGCGATGAGGGTCCCCTCGCGACGGCCGCGTGGCTGGCCCGGACTCTCGCCCCGGCGACCAGGGTCCTGGAGTGAGGCCGGCCCCCGACGCGAATTTCTCGCGAATCCTGGTGGAAGCCCGGCCCTCCCTTCAATTCCTCACGCGGGAGACAGTCGGGGTTGACAGCCGCCAAACCGTCGGCGATGCTCAATGTGTTCGCAGGAGCCGAAGTGGCGGAATGGCAGACGCGCCGGACTCAAAATCCGGTCCCTGTAATGGGGGTGTGGGTTCAAGTCCCACCTTCGGTACTATAGACTTACGTCGAATCGCAAACTGCCGAACTGCCCGCCTTGGTCACAAACTGGCAACAGCGGTGCGGTGATATTGGAGCCGCCGGCCCGCGGGCCGCTGACGCCAGGGAATGCAATGATCATTTCCATCGGACGCTTCGCGGCAGCGAGTGGCAAGTCTTGCGGCGCCTGCACGTCCTACTGCACTCGGTGTCATCCTGACTCGCAGAGGCGGGCGTCGATCAGCGGATCATCGACCACATCCTCGGCCACCAGTCGCTAGAGATGCATCGCCGTTACCGGGACCTCACCCCGCGGTCAAGAATCGGGTGATGCGGGAGGTGTTCGGCTGACCGCAGCGTTCCCGGCTCCTGCTCTGGAGCTGTCGTCGATCCGGCGGATCATCAGGTCCGGGATCTTATCGTCCGGACCGCTATCATCGAGCCCCGAACGGGCCTCCCAGTTGCTTCGGGCGATCCGACCGACGCTCGCTATGCGATCGCTTATGATCCGAGAGTGGCGGCGCGGCCTGGCTCGAATTCGTGGCAGAGGCATCAGGGCGGATCATGCGGATGGCCGTAGGCGGCTTCCGGCGGTCGCGCCCGTCGTAGCACGCGCGCAAGGCCGCATGGCGCAGCGCCTCGCTCGGCACTCGGTCGGCCCGGAGTGCTTCCGCGACCTCGGCCGGGGCGTTCTTCTCACGCCAGATGCGCTCGACCCACCGTTCGGCCTCGGGTCGTAAGGCCTCGGCCTCTCGCCGGGCCTGGAAGCGAGTCTTCAGCGGCGCTGTATCCCAGAGGCGAATCGTGCTGTCCCCAGAGCCGGAGGCTAGCGTGGCGCCACTGGGGCTGAATGCCAGCGACCAGACGAAGCTCTTGTGCCCGGGCAGCCGCGCCACAGCGTCGCCTCGCGACAGGTCCCACAACCAGACCGACCCATCGCGGCCGGCCGTGGCGAGGCGCAGACCGTCTGGGTGGAAGGCCACTGCGAAGACCTCGTCGCTGTGGCCGCGCAGCACCGAACACCCTTCCATGCCACCCTCTCCCTCCTCGCCAGCGTGAGAGATTCGGGTGAGGGAGTTGACCGGCCACAGTCGGACGGTCTGATCTCGACCGCACGAGGCGAGTCGGCGGCTGTCGGGACTGAAGACGGCCTTGATGACCATTTTCTCGTGGCCACGGAATCGGGCGACCGTCTCGTGCGTCCGCGCGTCCAGGAGCAGGACCATCGTCTCATCCGGGGCGAGGGTGGCCAGCCAACGGCCGTCCGGACTGTACGCCAGGGACGTGCCTGCGGTCGAGAAGAGCGACCGGCCGGACGCGGTGTCGTACACGGTCAAGCGATTCTTGTTCCGGTTCGGCTCGAGATCCGTCGCGGCGACTCGGGACCCGTCCGGGCTGCCCGCCAGCGTTTGAAGGTTCCGGCCCTCGATCGGGATCTCCTTGCGGACACGGGCCGTCGCCACGTCCCAGATCCGCAGCCGGTCGTCCAGCAGGCACCCCGTCATCAGCCAGCTACTGTCGGGGCCGAAGGCCAGGCCCCACACGTAGGAGGAGTGGGGAAGGGTCGCGCAGGGCTCGCCGGTCGCGGCGTCCCACAGGCGCACCGTGCGGTCCCAACTCCCCGAGGCCAACCAGCGACCGTCCGGGCTGTAGGCCATCGGATAGATGGCCTTGGTGTGGCCCTGTAGCACCGGCAAGGTCGCCCGCGGGTCCACGTCCCAGACCCGCACCGTGTCGTCCCCGGAACCGAGGAGCTTCGAGTAGCGACTGAGGGAAGCCAGCCGGCGGCCGTCGGGGGCGAACACCAGCTCGATCACGCGCCCCGTGTGCCCGTGCAGAACCGCCACATCCTCCCGGCTTCTAGCCCGCCACACACGGATGGTACGGTCGATGCCCGCAGAGGCGACCCACTCCCCGTCGGGGCTGTAGACGGCCGAGTAGACCTCGACCGAGTGGCGATCGTAAGGCGGTTGGACCTCCCGGCCCGTACCGGTGTCCCACTGCCGCACGGTCCTGTCTGCCGAGGCCGTCACCAGGAGGGAGCCGTCCGGGCTGAACGCCGAGCTGAGGACCTTGCTCGTGTGACCCCGGCAGGTGGCCAGCGGCACGCCGGTGGCGGCGTCCCACAGGCGCGCCGTCCGATCCTCGCCGCCCGTGGCGAGCCGGGAGCCGTCCGGGCTGAAGTTGGAAGTCAAGATGGCGCCGCCCTGGACCTTGCAACTCGCCGTTGGCTTGCCTGAGGTCGCATCAAACACCGCGACCCGACTCCAGTCGCCATCAGTCCGACACACCAGCCGTGAGCCGTCCGGGCTCACGACGACGGTCGCGGGCTCGATGTCCTTGTTTTCCGGCGTGGCCACGCGACAGAGCACTCGCCCGGCGTCGTCGAGCAAGTCAAAGGCCGTGTTATCGACCCACGCCGCCACTCGAAGACCGCGGCGGGTCTGTGTGACGTTGACTTGACGCCTGTGTTGTGGGCCGATCGGCAGCGTCTCGAGCTGGCTCCCGTCCAGGTCCGAGAGGCGTAGGCCGGCGTCGGTCAAGACGCCGAGTCGGATCCGATCCGGGGCGGCGATCAGGAAGCCGCCACCCCCGGCGGGCAGGGGGATCACCGAAGAACTGTCGTCGAGCCGGCTGTGCAGGTGCCGCCATTCCCAAGCCCGCAGGGCCTCTGGCGCCGACTCGAGGTGACGGGCCGCGTCGGCCACATCGTTGTCCTGCAGCGCCGCGCCGGCGGCGGCCAGAGAGGCTCGGTAGGCCTGATACAAGGCCGCCTGTTTCTCGGCCTCCGCCTGCCGCGCGTGGGCGTTCGCCTCCAGCCATTTCCAGGTTACCCCACCCATCCCCCCGAACAGGGAGACGGTGAGCAGCGCGAGCAACAGCGCGACCAGCGGCCGCCGCCGACACGCGCGGGCCAGCCGCGCCCGCCCCCACTGGCCGCGCCACCACTTGCTTCCCCTCTTGGAAGCGCCGCAAGTCTTCGGCCAGCGCCAGGGCGCTGGGATACCGTCGGGCGGGCTCCTTCTCCAGGCAATGCAGCGTGATCGCCTCCAGGTCGCGCGGCAGGCCGGGCTGAAGGCGGCGCGGCCGGGCCGGCTCGTCGGACGTCAACGCCCGCAACAACTCCATGGTGCTGGCGCCCTGGAACGGCAATTGCCCGGTGAGCAGTTGATAGAGCACGACCCCCAGGGCGTAGATGTCCGTCGCCGGCCCGATCAAGGCACGCCTCCCGTCGGCCTGCTCGGGGGCCATGTACCCTGGCGTGCCGACCAGCAAGCCGCTCTGGGTCATCGTCTGCCCGCCTTCGATCGTCCGGGCGAGACCGAAGTCGGTGATTTTCGGCACCCACGCCGTCCCGTCCGGGGTCGGTGCTGCGTCCCCGACCGGAACACCCCGACAAGCGTCCCCTACCAGCAGGATGTTTGCCGGCTTCAGGTCCCGGTGGACGACGCCTTCGCCGTGTGCGACGTCAATGGCAAGGGCCAGCGTTTCAATGAGCGCGGCCGCCTCGCCCGGAGGCCAGGGCTTGCCGTCCAGCCGGTTCGCCAGGCTGCCCCCTTCGACCCACTCCAGGGCCAGGAAGGGCCGGCCTTCGTAGCTGCCGATCTCGTAGACCTGCACGATGTTGGGGTGCTGCACCCGCGCCGCCAGCTCTGCCTCCAGCCGGAACCGCAGCTCCTGGGTGGGGGACGCGAACTCGCCCGCCAGCACCATCTTCAGGGCGGCCAGCCGGTGGAGGCCCCGGTGCCACGCCTTGTACACCACCCCCATGCCCCCGCGCCCGACCTCGGCCAGGACGTCGTAGTCCCCGACCTGCCTGGGGGCGGGAAGAATCACCGGCACGGCTTCCGGGTCTCGCTTTCGCGCAGCCGACTTGCCCTCTTCCGACTGCCGCAAGGCGCGAACCGCCGAGCGGAGGTCCGCCGGGCTGACCAGCATTTCCTCCTGGTTGGCCGCACTTTGCTGGAGCCGTGCCAGCAGGGGATCATCAGTGGCCAGTTGATCGATGCGGCGGCAGCACGCCGGACAGTCGCTCGAGGTGGGCGGAGACGCGGGCCAGCTCCGCCTCGGCGAGCCGGCCGAGGGACAACGCCCGCAGCGCCTCGTCGCCCGGATGGTTCAGCGAGGGCTCGGTCATGATAGTCCTGTCTGGGTTCGTCGAACAGCCGGAAGACAACGCCGCGTCCCTTGAGAGAAACGCTTGGCGGAGCGTGGACCTTACACCCTGTTGGGCACGATTCGAATGGACCCCACAGCCGTCAGTCGATGAGCCCTTCCGCCTTCTGACGGATGCGCAGAGGACGCGCGACTTCGCCACGTAGACGGCCGCCACCGACAGCCCCAGTTCCTGGGCCGTCTCCGCGCCGCTGATGCCGTCGAGGGCCAGGCGCCGGAATGCCTGCAATGTGAGCGGCTCGAACTCCTCTTCCACCAGGCCGAGCAGGCAGTGGAGCACGTAGCGATCGTGTTCCTCATCCCATTGCCGATTCAGCTCGCTGTCGGGGGCGACGATCTCCTCGAGGGCCTCGGCAGCGTCGCTGCCGCCGCTGGCCTGGGTGCCCGCGTTGATCGCCCGCCAGTAATCGGCCGCGCGGCTGAAAAGGATCGTGCGCAGCCACGCGCGGAAGGCGCCCCGGCGACCGGAGTGATGGAAACCGGGCAGGTGCTTGACCACGGTGAGCAGGACCTCCTGGCTGAGGTCCTCCACGTCCTGCGGCTGGACCCCCTGGCGATTGAGCCAGCCGAGGATGAGCGGACGGTACAGGTCCGTCAGATCCTTCCAGGCGTCCGCCTCGCCGGTCTGGGCTCGGATCAGAAGACTCTGCCGGGTCTCATCCATGAGCCCATCCTACCCTCTCGGGACGGGCGATCGCGACGGGAATGAATATTTTTCCCACGCCGCTGTAAGGTTCCCCCGAGGCCTTGAGTTTATGCACTCATAGGCAATCAAATCGGTTCGACGCACCGCGGGGTATTCGGGGCGAGGAAGAGGCGATCCATGGCCATGCCGAGTCCATCCGTCCGACTGACGACGGAGCCGACCAGACCGAACGGTCGCGAACTCGTCGTCGACGCGCCCGGGGCACCCGTCGGCCTGGCATCGGAGCCCGACTCCCCCCCGAAGCAAGCCCCGCCGCTGCGCAGCGTGCACACCAGCAATTTCTCGGCGATCCTGCAGGAACTCGGCATCTCCATCTTGGTCACGACCTACCAGGCCGGCAAGCTGGTGATGCTCCGCCCCGACGGGGAACGCCTCAATACCCACTTCCGCAGCTTCAGCAAGCCGATGGGCCTTGCCGTGGACGGGGATCGGCTGGCCGTCGGCACGAGCGTGGAGATCTGGGAATATCACAATGCCCCGGCAGTCGCCCGTCGCCTCGAACCGGCCGGCACGTACGACGCCTGCTTCTTGCCGCGTTCATCCGTCTGCACTGGCGATATCCAGATTCATGAGATGGCCTGGGGCGATTCTCGAGGGAATGACCCCGAGCTTTGGTTCGTCAACACACGCTTTTCCTGCCTGTGTACGCGAAGCCATACGCACAGTTTCGTGCCCCGTTGGCGGCCGCCATTTATCTCAGCGCTGGCTCCGGAGGACCGCTGCCATCTGAATGGACTCGCCATGGTCGAGGGCCGCCCGACCTTTGTCACCGCCCTGGGCACGACCGATACGCCCAGCGGCTGGCGGGCTGACAAAAAGGGGGGCGGCGTTGTCCTGGAGGTGCCTTCGGGAGAAGTTGTCGCCCAGGGCCTGTCGATGCCGCACTCGCCGCGCTGGTACGACGGCCGCTTGTGGGTCCTCGAATCGGGCAGCGGTGGAATCGGCTGCGTCGATCCTGCCACGGGAAAGTACGAGGCGTTGACCGAACTGCCCGGCTTCACTCGCGGGCTCGATTTCTACGGGCCGATGGCTTTTATCGGGCTGTCCCAAGTGCGCGAAAGCGCCACTTTCAGCGGCATTGCTATCGCCGAGCGGCCGCTGGACGAGCGCTGCTGTGGCGTCTGGGTGGTGAACATCGAGACGGGCCAGACCGTCGCGTTCGTGAAGTTCGAGGACGCGCTCCAGGAGATCTTCGCGGTGCAGGTGCTGACGGGAGCGCGACACCCGGACGTGATCAACGACCAGCCTCGCCTGATCGCGGATTCGTTCGTCGTGCCGGATGAGGCGCTGAATCTCGTGCCGGGGCCATTGCGACATGATGCTCGAGTGACCAAGGAACCTTCCCTACACCAGGAGATCCTGCGATGACCATCCACGAACGGCTGCGCAAATCGTATCGGTCGCCGGGTGCGGGCTTTGCGGGCTGCCCGCCGCGGCAATCCGCGACACCGGTACACCCCGATCGTGCAATGGCTCGAGGATCGGCTGGTGCCGACCACCCTCATGGTCACCAGCATCGCCGACAGCGGCGCGGGGACGTTGCGCGCCGCGATCCTGAACAGCGTCGATAAAACCGGCGGTGCCACCGGCAATGACATCATTCAGTTCTCCCCGACGATCGACGGCGAGACCATCAGCCTGTCCACCTTCGTCAACAATACGACGGCCACCTCAACGATGGCCGGCCCTTCCGCCTTTTTCATCACGAACGACACGCTGACGATCGACGGCCTGACCGGCCTGACCCAGGGTATCACCATCGAGCCGAGCCGCGGCGCGGCCGCTTTTCGCCTCTTCGATGTCGGTACGACCGGCAACCTGACGTTGAAAGGCCTGACCCTCAGCGGCGGCAAGGCCCTGGGGTTCGACGGCGCGGGCTCAAATGGTGGGGCTGGCGGAGGTAGTGCCGGCCTCGGAGGCGCGGTCTTCAACCAGGGAACCCTGACGATCCTCAACAGTACGCTGACAGGCAACACCGCCCAGGGCGGGTCCGGCGGAGTGTCCTATTACAGGCCCTATCAACTTAGCCCCGGCGGTAGCGGCGCCGGTCTGGGTGCCGGCGGATCTGCAGGAAGTAATGGCGGCGGACCCCATGGAGGTACCTACAGCGGTGGCGCAGGTGGATTCGGCGGCGGCGGTGGCGGCGGGTACAGTAGCATCCGTTTGGGGGGCCGAGGCGGGGCGGGCGGATTCGGCGGCGGCGGCGGCGGTGGTGGCGAATACTGGGGCCCTGTTTTTGATGGGGTATCGACCAAGATTGGGCTCGTTAATGGCGGAGATGGTGGGGCGGGCGGATTCGGCGGCGGCGGCGCGGCGCTTCCAACGGAAATAATGGCGCTCCCGGGTATGGCGGTGGCTCCGGAGGCCGCGGTCTCGATAACTTATATGGCGGCGGCGGCGCGGGCATGGGCGGCGCTGTCTTCAACGAAGCGGGCACAGTCGTCATCACAAACAGCACCTTCACTGGCAACACGGCCAGCGGCACCATGTTCGGCGAGGGACTGGGCGGCGGACTGTTCAACCACAACGGCATCCTCACGGTCACCAACGCCACCTTCTCCGGCAACACCGTGTACCAAGGAGGCGCACAGACTCGACAGGCGGCAGGTGGCGGCATCTTCAACCTCGGCGATTCGAAGTTCAATACCACGTCGCGCATCACCGCCACCGCGACCATCAACAACACGATCCTCGCTGACGACGTCGATGTCAGCGACCAAGACCCCGGAATCAAAATCGAGGACTTCACCGGCACGACCTACGGCACCAGCAGTATCAATACCTCCTCCGGCAGCGGCGATCTGATCCGCAAGCAGAGCGGCTTTGGCGGCGTCAAGTTCATCGCTACCGACCCCCTGCTCGGCCCGCTGCATAACAATGGTGGCCCGACGTGGACCATGGCGCTCCCGGTCGGCAGTCCGGCCATCGACGCGGGAGACAGTACTGTCGCCGCGCCGACGGACCAACGCGGCGTTTACCGTGATGCCGCACCGGACATCGGCGCTTTTGAGCTCCGCCGGGCGGCCAATATGGTCGTCAACACGGTCAATGACACGAACCTGCACGACGGCAGTGCCAACGACGGCGGTCTGTCGCTGCTTGAGGCAATCGAGCTTGCTAATGGCACGCTTATCTTTAGCACGCTATCCACCGCGGAAAAGGCCCAGGTCACCTTCGTCGCCGGCAACGTCAATACGATCACCTTCGACGACAGTTTGTACGACAACAGTTTGAACGGCACCACCCTCTGGCTCTCCACCTTGGGCGATAGCACTGTCGGTCCGTCGGCATTTCTTGTCCACAGTGATATCGTCATCGACGGACCCAACGGCAACAGCGGCATCACGCTCGCCGTCAAGGCGGGGACAAAGATGCGCCTCTTCGATGTGGCGAGCACCGGCGCCGATGTGAGAACCGCCGCCAACTTGACGCTGCAAAACCTGACGCTCAGTGGCGGCGACGCCCAGGGGTTCGCCGGCGGCAACTCGTTTACCGCCGGGACTGGCGGCGGCAGCGCCGGCCTGGGAGGCGCGATCTTCAACCAGGGCATCCTGACGATCTTCGACAGCACGCTGACCGGCAACACGGCCCAGGGCGGCACAGGCGGTTCATACGTTAGCTCGGCGTCCGGATTAGGCGGCGCAGGCGGTGCAGGTGTGGATGCCGTTGGCGGGGCGACGACGTCATCGAATGGCAGTGGCGGCGGCGGACCCAATCCCGGCAGCGGCGGACCATTGGGCGGCGCCAGCGGCACCGGGGGCGGGGCGGGCGGATTCGGCGGTGGCGGTGGTGGCGGCGGCTATGGCTCCTCCATCGGCGGTACCGGCGGTACCGGCGGATTCGGCGGCGGCGGCGGTGCCGGCGGGTTTCAGAATGGGGTCGGCGGCGGTGGCGGATTCGGCGGCGGCGGCGGCGGTGGGTCCGGCAGCGGCAGTGCCGGAGGTGCCGGCGGCTTTGGCGGCGGCTTTGGCGCGGCCGGTAGCAACGGGTTGAATGGCGGTGGCGGCGGGGCCGGCATGGGCGGTGCTGTCTTCAACGAAGCCGGCACCGTCATCATCACCAACAGCACCTTCACCGGCAACACGGCCGCCGGCGGCGCCGGCGGCACGGGCGGCAAGAATAATGGCACGGCCGGCGAAGGACTGGGCGGCGGGCTGTTCGACCACAACGGCACCGTCGCGATCACCGACAGCACGTTCTCGGGCAACACGGCAAACGGCGGCGGTCGCGGCGTCTTCAATCTCGGCGACGGCGTCACGGCCACGGCGATCATCGACAACACGATCATCGGCCAGTCCGACACGAATGGCCAGGACTTCACCGGCAAGGCCGTCAACTCCGGGACGAACACCACCTCCGGAGTCGGCGATCTGATCCGCACGCCGAGCGGCTTCGCCGGCACGATCATCACCACGACCGACCCGAAGCTCGGACCACTTCAAAACAACGGCGGCCCGACGCAGACCATGGCCCTCCTGGCCGGCAGTCGCGCCTTCGACGCCGGCGATAACGCAGCTGTCCCCGCCGGGGTGACCACCGATCAGCGCGGCCAGGCGCGCATCGTTAATGGCATCGTGGACATCGGAGCCGTGGAAAACAACCTCACGGCGGTCGCGTCCATTTCGCGCAACCTGCCGTCCGGGCAACTCACCAACGCCACCAGCGTGACCTATCTGATCAGCTTCACCGCCCCGACCATGGGCCTGACGGCGGGCGACTTCCACCTCACCGGCACGGCGAGCGTCGCCGACAGCCACATCGGCACCCCCCTTACCGGCACCCAGGGGCTGTCGTGGAAGGTTACGATCGGCAACCTGGGCGGCGCAAACGGTACCTTGATCCTGAACCTTGTCAGCGGCTCGGGCCTCGCCCTCAGCGTGACCAACCTGCCGTTCGCGGGAGATTCGTACACGCTCGACCATGCCGCGCCGACGGCGACCATCTTGGTGGCCGACGCCGCCCTGACCGTCGGCGAGACCTCGCCGGTGACCTTCATCTTCGACGAGCCGGTGACCGGCTTCACCAACTCCGACCTGACGGTGCCGAATGGCAGGCTCTCGCCGGTGGCCTCGTCCGACGGCGGCATCACCTGGACGGCCACCTTCACCCCCGCCGCGAACGTCGTCGCCCCCACCAACGTCATCACGCTGGCCAATGGCGGCGTCCGGGACCTGGCGGGCAACCCCAACGTCGGCACCACCTCCTCCAACAACTACGCGATCGACACGAGGCCGGCCACGGCGGTCGCGTCCATCGCCCGCTCGTCGCCGTCCGGGCCGTCCACCGACGCCGACGGCGTGGCCTACACGGTCAGATTCAACGTCGCGACCCTGGGCCTGACGGCGAGCGACTTCCACCTCACCGGCACCGCGGGCGTCGCCGACAGCCACATCGGCACCCCAACGACCGGCGACGGCGGGCTGACCTGGGCCGTCCCGGTCGGAGGACTGGATGCCGGTGGCGGCGCCTACGGCACCCTGACCCTGAACCTGGTCAGCAGCACGGGCCTGGACCACTCCCCGACCAACCTGCCGTTCGCGGGGGACTCGTACACGCTCGACACGAGGCTGGCCACGGCGGTCGCGTCCATCGCCCGCTCGTCGCCGTCCGGACAGCTCACCGACGCCGACGGCGTGGCCTACACGGTCAGCTTCAACGTCGCGACCCTGGGCCTGACGGCGAGCGACTTCCACCTCACCGGTACCGCGGGCGTCGCCGACGGCAACATCGGTACCCTCACGACCGGCGACGGCGGGCTGACCTGGACGGTCCCGATCAGCAACCTGGCCGGCACCAATGGCACCCTGATCCTGAACCTGGTCGGCAGCACGGGCCTGGACCACTCCCCGACCGACCTGCCGTTCGCGGGGGACTCGTACACGCTCGACCATGCCGCCCCCACGGCGGCCATCGTGGTGGCCGACACCGCCCTGACCGTCGGCGAGACCTCGCCGGTGACCTTCACCTTCGACGAGCCGGTGACCGGCTTCACCAACTCCGACCTGACGGTGCCGAATGGCGCGCTCTCGCCGGTGGCCTCGTCCGACGGCGGCATCACCTGGACGGCCACCTTCACCCCGGCCGCCGACCTCATCTCCGCGAGCAACGTCATCACGCTGGCCAACGGCGACGTCCAGGACCTGGCGGGCAACCCCAACGTCGGCACCACCTCCTCCAACAACTACGCGATCGACACGAGGCCGGCCACGGCGGTCGCGTCCATCGCCCGCTCGTCGCCGTCCGGGCCGTCCACCGACGCCGACGGCGTGGCCTACACGGTCAGATTCAACGTCGCGACCCTGGGCCTGACGGCGAGCGACTTCCACCTCACCGGCACCGCGGGCGTCGCCGACAGCCACATCGGCACCCCCACGACCGGCGACGACGGGCTGACCTGGACGGTCCCGATCAGCAACCTGGCCGGCACCAATGGCACCCTGATCCTGAACCTGGACAGCAGCAGGGGCCTGGACCACTCCCCGACCGACCTGCCGTTCGCGGGGGACTCGTACACGATCGACCATACCGCGCCGACGGCGGCCATCGTGGTGGCCGACACCGCCCTGACCGTCGGCGAGACCTCGCCGGTGACCTTCACCTTCGACGAGCCGGTGACCGGCTTCACCAACTCCGACCTGACGGTGCCGAACGGCGCGCTCTCGCCGGTGGCCTCGTCCGACGGCGGCATCACCTGGACGTCCACCTTCACCCCCGCCGCGAACGTCGTCGCCCCCACCAACGCCATCACGCTGGCCGACGGCGGCGTTCAGGACCTGGCGGGCAACCCCAACGTCGGCACCGCCTCCTCCAACAACTACGCGATCGACACGAAGCCGGCCACGGCGGTCACGGTCACCAATGGGACGGACGCCGTCAACGGCGATACGAGGAACATCGCCGACCTGATCGCCGATCCCGGCTCGGACGGCATCTCGCTGCGCGAGGCGGTGACGGCGGCCAACAATACGTTCGGTCCCGTCGCGATCACGTTCGACCCAACCGTGTTCGCCAACGCCTCAACGATCAAACTGACCGCCGGCCAACTTGCGCTGACGACGAGCTGGGCGGCGGCCATCGAAGGCCCGGCGGCGGGGGTCACGCTCCTCGGTGACGGGACGACCCGGGTGTTGCAGGTGAATGCGGGCGTCACCGCGTCGTTCTCAAACCTGACGATCACCGGCGGCCGTGGTTCCGCTTCCGGCGGCGGTCTACTCAACAACGGGACGGCCACGCTCACCGACTGCGCCATCAGCGGCAACGCAATCGCAGGGACGGCTGTTGACGGTGCCGGACTGTCGAGCATTGGCACCCTCACGCTGACCGACTGCACCATGACCGGGAACACCCTCAACGAGACGGGCGCCACCAACGCCGTGGGCCTCGGGGGTGCCGGCTTGTGGAGCGGCGGCACGGCCACGCTGACCGGCTGCACCGTCAGCGGGAACTCCGTCACCGAGACGGGCGCAGACTATCAGGCGGCCGGCGGCGGCGGCGGCGGGCTGTTGGTGGCGGGCGGCACGGCCACGATGACCGACTGCACCGTCAGCGGGAACTCCGTCACCGTGAATTACGTGAGCGCCGATTTCGGCGGCGGCGGGCTGTTCGTGTCAAGCGGCACGGCCACTCTGATGAACACCACGGTGAGCGGCAACTCGGTCGGCGGTACGGCCGGCGGCAAGTCCGGCGGCGGCCTGAGGATCCGGGCTGGTGCCACGCTGACGCTGGCCGAATGCACGGTCAGCGGTAACACGAGTGGATTGTCCGGCGGCGGCCTGTTCAACCAGGGCACGGCCACGATGACCGACTGCACCGTCAGCGGCAACTCCGCCAGTAACAGCGGCGGCGGCCTGGTCGACCAGGGGACGTTGACGCTGACCGGCTGCACCGTCAGCGGCAACGTCGCCACCAACAACGGCGGCGGCCTGAACTGCAACATACCGACATCGGACATTTTGACGCTGGCTGACTGCACCGTCAGCGGCAACTCCGCCGGTGCCAACGGCGGCGGCCTGAATGACGTTTTCGGCTCGATCACGCTGACGAACTGCACCGTCAGCGGCAACTCCGCCACCACTGGCGGCGGCCTGCATGCGAACGGCGTCGCGAACCTGACCAATACCATCGTGGCCGGGAACACAGCCTCCACGGCCCCCGACGTCGCGGGCGGCACCGTGACTTCCGCAACGCTCATCTCGCCCGGCAGCGGTTACACATCCGCACCCACCGTCACCATCAGCGGCGGCGGCGGTACGGGCGCGACCGGCCATGCCACCCTCAACTACGATTACGTGCTCTCGATCTCGATCGACAATGGCGGCTCCGGTTACACGTCGCCGCCCACCATCACCCTCAGCGGTGGTGGCGGCACCGGCGCGGCCGCCACCGCCAACATCGGCGTTATCATTTCCCTGGGGAACAACCTGATCGGCGAGACCGACGGCAGTCCCGCCGTCTGGGATGGGTCCGACCTGACCGGCACCGCCGCGGCCCCGCTCGACCCGAAGCTGGCCCCGCTCGCCGACAACGGCGGCCCGACGCAGACGATGGCCCTGTCGGCCGACAGCCCGGCGGTCAACGCAGGCACCGCCGTCGGGCGCCGATCACGGACCAGCGCGGCTATTACCGCGTTGGAAACGTGGACATCGGCGCCTTCGAGTTTGGTGGGACCGCCACGCAGTCGCAGACGATCACCTTCGGCCCCTTGGCGGGCAAGACCTACGGCGACGCCGATTTCGCGATCGGCGCGACGGCGACTTCCGGCTTGCCCGTAGTCTTCACCGCCATTGGCAACGCCACGGTCTACGAGGACACGGGCACGGGCGAATGGTACGTGCAAATCACGGGCGCCGGCAGCGACACCATCACGGCGCACCAGGCCGGCAACGCCCAATACGCGTCCGCGCCGGACGTCGCTCAGACCCTCACCGTCGCGAAGGCGAATGCGGTGATCGTGGTCACGCCCTACACCGGCGCCAGCACCACCTACGACGGCCAATCCTACACGGCGACCGGCACCGCCACCGGTGTCGGCGGCGCCGACCTGAGCGTTGGCCTGACCCTGAGCAGCACGACGCATACCAACGCCGGGACCTATTCCGGCGACGCCTGGAGCTTCGCGGGCGGCACCAACTACAACGACGCCAGCGGGACGATCATCGACAGCATCGCCAAGGCCAACGCCACGGTGACGGTGAGCGGCTACACGGGAGTGTACGATGGGGCCTACCACGGCGCGACCGGTTCCGAGGCGGGTGTGAACGGTGAGAACGCGGGTACGCTGTCGCTGGGCGCCACCTTCGAGGACGTGCCGGGGGGCATGGCGTACTGGGTCTTCACGGGCAACGTCAACTACAACGACCAGAGCGGCAACGTGGCGATCGTCATCACCCCCGCCCCGCCAACGGTGATCGACTTCCGCGTACTCTACGGTATCGGCAAGAGCTACGACCTCACCACCAGCACGCGACTCGACCTCCCCTGGATGATCACCGGCGTGGAAGTCGTCTTCGACGAGGCCGTCTTCGGCACCAATTCCAGCCTGGTCCGCACCAACGGTGCCCTGGCGATCGCCGGCTACAGCGGCAACGGCACCAACACCCTCATCTGGACTTTCCAAAGCGCCTTGGTAACGGCGGATGTCATCTCCCAGTTGGTCGCGACCGGCGCCAATGGGATCCACGACGCGACGGGCAACGAGCTCGACGGCGACGGCAACGGCGGCGGCGGCGACGCCTATTCCCGCACATTCGAGGTGCTGTACGGCGACTTCAACGACGATGGGGTCGTCACGCTGGCCGACGCGGTGTTGATCCGCAATGCGATCGGCAGCAGCAACATCTTCGCGGACCTCAACGGGGACGGCCAGGTTGACCTTTCTGATGTGAATATCGTGCGCAGCCGCCTGGGTGCCCGCCTGCCGTGACACCGGTTTGAACACCAGGAGTCGCCGGACTTGCGAACCTGCGTTGCTCGGCATGCACCAGTTACACGACACAAGCCATTCCGATGATTGCCATCATATCGACAATGGGAAGGGGACCGAACGTGAAAGAACATGCCGGATTCGCGGCGCGGCGACAACCGCGCGGTTGGAGGGGTGTCGGCCAGTTGGCCGTCGGCCTGGCCCTGCTCGGGGCTTCGGCAGCCCGTGCCGATCTGGTTTTCTCGGTCAATGACGCGACCGCCATCGCGGGCTCGACTGGCAACACGTCGCTGGAGGTTTCGCTGACCAACACCGGAAGCGTAGCGTCGCCGGAGATCGCCGCTTTCCAGTTCCAGCTCATGGTACTGGGAACGTCGGGCGTGACGTTCGCCGACGCGGACACCTCGACGGCAAATTACGCGTACATTTTCGGGGCCGACACGAGCGCGCCCCCCTCTCGTTCGATGCGTTCCCGAACACCGCTTTCACCGCATCGGACCTGTACACGATACCGAACAGCGGCGTGGCCCTTGGCGCGGGACAGACGGTCGGTTTGGGCCGTGTGACTTTCGACGTAGCCCTTTCCGCCAGCGGGGTCGTGCCCATCACCATCGTCCCGAACTTCACCGAGAGTGTCCTGGACCCGAACGGCGATCCGATCAGTTTGCTCGATCAGTTCGTCAACGGATCGATCGACGTGACGTCGTCGGCGTCCGTCCCAGAGCCGTCGAGTCTTGTGCTGGCCCTCCTGGGAATCACGGCGGCGTGCCTGCGACGTCGTTGCGACGTCCCTCGACAGGATCGCGCCGCCGCTGGATGAAGCAGTCTCGATAAAGTCTCGTCGACTCTCGATGCCGATAACCCTCGAAGACCTGCGTCTCGAAGGGAAGGCTCCCATTGCCGGCCGAGGATTTCATTCATCGATCGCGACGACCGCCTTGATGACGCCGGTCTCGGGCCGCGTGTACGACGGGAAGACGTCGGGCAACTCGTCGAACACCGCGCGATGGGTGATCCAGGGCGCGGTGTCGAGGCGGCCCTCCTCGATGAGTCCGATGATCCGGGAGAAATCGGCCGACAGCGCATTGCGCGAGCAGAGGAGCGTCCCCTCGGGCTTGTGGAAGATCGGGTGGCGGAAGTGCACTTCCTGCGTCGTGATCCCGACGAAGACGAGTCGGCCGGCATGAGTGATGTAGCCGAACGCGCCGGACATCGATGCGACGCTCCCCGAGGCGTCGATGACCACGTCGGGCAGGTGGCCGTCGGTCAGGTCGCGCAACTCCGTCTCCACGGTGTCGGAGAGCTTGATCGTATGTTCGACGCCCATGACCCGGCGGCAGAATTCGAGGCGCTGCTCGTTCATGTCGAGCACGATGATTCTGGCACCGGTTAGCTTGGCGAATTCCAGCGTCGAGAGCCCGATGGGGCCTGCGCCGATAATCAGGCACGACTCGTGGGATTTCAGGCCGGAACGATCGACGGCATGACACCCGATGGCGAGGGTCTCCACGAGGGCAAGTTGTTCGAAGCTGAGCGTGCGGGAGACGTGCAGCTTGCGGGCCGGCACGAGGAAGCGGGGCCGAAGCCCGCCGTCGCAGTGGACGCCGAGCGTCTGGTGTTTCTCGCAGCAGTTGGTATGCCCGCGCCGGCAGGCGTAGCATTGCTGGCAATTGATGTAAGGCTCGACCGAGCAGCGATCACCCGGCTTGACGTTGGCGACCCCGTCGCCGACTTCCACCACTTCCACGCCCAGCTCGTGGCCCGGGATGCGGGGATAGCTGAAGAACGGCATCTTGCCGAGATAACCGCTGATGTCGGTCCCGCAGATGCCGACGCGATGGACGCGCACCAAGGCCTCGCCCGGGCCGGGCTGATCCGGGCTGGCGACCTCGATGCGCTTCCAGTTCTTGGGCGAATCCAGTGACAGGGCTTTCATCGGTTATTGTTCTCTCATCTCAATGGGAACCGGGGGATGCCACCTCGGCGCGAGGGACCGGCAGGGGGTCGTTGTTCTCCGGCCGGCCTTCGATGTAGAACCAGTCGTGGATCGGCTTGAGGATGTCCAGCACCTCGTCTCGCAGCGTCTCGTCGATCGGCCGGTCGGCCCACTCGACCCACTTGCGGACGTTCTCGGGGTTGGCGGAGCCGACGATGCAGGTGGCCATGTCAGGATTGGCCACGGAGTACTGGACCGCCAACTGGGCGATGTCCACGCCGCGAGCGTCGCAGTGGGCGGCGGCCTGTCGGCAGATCAACCGCACCTCCTCGGTCGCCTTGTGCCAAGGAGGCAACGTCGAGTTCGTGAGCAGGCGCGCCGAGAACGGCGCCGCGTTCATGATACCGACGCCCTTCTCCTTCAGATAAGGCACCAGGTCGGCGAGCATCGTGTTCTGGAGCGTGTAGTGGTTGTAGGACAGGATCACGTCCAGGTCGGTATGGTCGAGGACGTATCGAAAGAGTTTCATCGGATAGCCGCTCACGCCGACGAACCGCACCTTGCCCTGCTTCTGGATGGCCTTCAGGGCCGGCAGGGTCTCCTCGACGACGCGGGCCATGTCCACGAATTCGATGTCGTGGCATAGCATGATGTCGAGATAATCCACGCCGAGCCGCTGGAGGCTGATGTCCACGCTCTCCGCCACACGCTGCGGCGAGAAATCGAACTGCGCCGGCCCGTAGCGGCCTAGCTTGGTCCCTAGGTAGTACCGATCTCGGGGCACGCCGCGGAGCGCGATCCCCAGCAGGCACTCGCTCAGGCCCCGGCCGTAGAAGGGCGAGGTGTCGATGAAGTTCATGCCCAGGTCGAGCGCGACATGCACCGATCGCAACGCCTCGCCGAGGTCCACCGCGCGGAACTCCTGGCCCAGCGACGACGCCCCGAAGCTCAAAGCGGACAGCTGCAAACCCGTGCGGCCCAGTGGTCGGAATTCCATTCGATCATGCCCCGAAAGCGTGAGTGAGATCCACGAATCCAATCATCGAAACCAGCCCCGCGCGATCTCGATTACCTGGGAGTCGAGGCGGCCGACACATGCACCGTCGCGTTATGTTGGTCGCGCCAGACGCCTAATTCTACGTCCTTGCCGCCCGCGACCGCTTCGAGTATCCGTAGTAGATCGTCGGCGACGGAGACCCTTTTTCCCTCGCATCTCAAGATGACGTCTCCCTTGCGGAGCCCGGCCCTCGCCGCGGCGCTGCCGGCCGGCACATCGATCGGAAGCACCCCGGACTCGTCCGCGAGGCCGGCCGCGGACATCTCGCCCATCCCGGCAATTCCCCTGATCTTCGCCCCCAGCCAATCATGGACAGGGTCGCCCCTCCGGATCTGTGGTGTGGCCGGCGGTTTGGCGTATGCCGGCAGGCGCGGCGTGCGTACCTCGGCGCGCAGTCGCGGCGAAGTGACGCCGAATTGATCCATCGCGAAGTTGAAGAATCCCAATTCGAGTGCAGGGGATCCCTCCTGGACGCGATAATCGCCCCTGGCCGGGTCGACGAAGAGCGGGTCGCCGGACAGCGAATGGGCGTCGAGGCCGAGCGCCTTCGACGACTTTAGCGATCCCTCGTCGGGGAAGAGATTGAAATCGATCGAGCTTCCCCACACCTTCGGCATTCCGATCGGATAATACTGGCTCCCGACGATGTTGCGCCGGAAATCATCGCCACTGCCTTCGTACCAGACGTGCGGATGGAACGAGTTGCCGACGATGATGTTGTTCCAGACGGAACGATGATAGCCCTCTCGCAACTTGATCCCGCCGTTGAGACACAGGTTTTCCGCGATGAGATAGTCGCTCGAGCCGTCATCGAGGTCGATGTCCCAGCCATGGTCGCATCGCCAGCGGTTGTGGCGGATCTCGGTCGTCTTGACGGAGTCGAGCCGCGGCAGGTCGGGGTTCTTCTTGACCCGCTCGTTCACGGCGGCGATGTTCGGTAGCCAGTAGCGGTCGCGGCCCCACGAGTTGAACGAGCCATGGTCGCCAGTCTCCTGGACGGTGTCGAAGACGTCGCATCCCTCGATGCGGTGGCCACCCCAGCAACCGTCTCCGATGTTGATCCCGGCACGCGGCACGTCATAAATGCTGCAATTGATCACATCAATCGCCAGCGACATCGCGATTTCCACACCCGCCGACTGCTTCTCGAACTGGCCGATACCGGTGATCAAGCAGTCGCGGAGGTGACAATGCGCCGGGTAGTCGTCGGTCTTCGGGCCCGGGGTGCGGTCGATCGCCTCCAAGGGCTGCGTCTGGCCGTACTCGAACAACGGCGAGCGGACCGCCGACGGATCGCCCACGAAGCAAACTCCGTTGGCGCCCGCCTCGACGATCTTGCAACCGCTGATCACGACGCGATGATTACGTCGATTCACGAAGACGGCATTACCCCCGACCTGGTCGAAATCGCAGTCGGCGACGCCGCAGTCCTCACTTCCCTCGAACAAGACGGCCCCTCCGCGGTAGATGGTCCAGTCGCTGCGCAGGAGCGGCTCCTTGTTGTCCATGAAGGTGCGGGACGTATGCGTGAAGGTTAACCCTCGCAAACTGACGAAGCGGACCGGCTGCTCTCGCGTGCCCCGGAATTCGACCAGGTGACGGATGCCGGCGGCCTCGACGGTCGCCGTGCGCAATTCCACGCCCTTCGGCGGATAGAAGAACAGCCTTCGATTGGCCGCATCGAAATACCACTCGCCGGGTGCGTCGAGCTCCTCGAAGACGTTCTCGACGAAGCGGTGGCGTTCGTGCATGCCCATGCGGCGATTGTTCTGCCAGCCGCCTTCGAGCTTGACCTGGCCCCGCTCATCGACGCCCGTGACGCGATAATGGAAGTCGCCCCAGGCCAGCCGATGCAGGGCGTGGACATAGGCACCGGCGGGATGCGACCAACCCTTGACGCGAGAGGGCTCGATGGCGTCGGCGGCCGTGCCATTGAACGGCCGGACATCGGCGGCATAATTCGGATAGCGAGCCATCCGCATCCGTCGGCCGTTGACGAAGACCTGGTCCATCTCGAATGGCAGCTTGCCGACGACTTCGGCCTGCATGATGCCGTCCTTGTCTGGCTTCCAGTCCAGATTGAGCCGGGCACCGCCACTCAGGACGACCGATGCGCCGGGATCGGCCGCATAGGTGATCGGCCGATCAAAGGTGCCGGAGTCCTCGGGACCGAGGACGAGCGTCTCGGCGAGGTAATACGTGCCGGCGGCAAACCGGACGATGAAGGGACCGCCCCCCTGCCCTTTCGCGGCGCGGACGAGGTCGCGGGCGCGGGCGGGCGTTCGCACGGGCTTGTCGGACGTGCCGGGGCTGGCATCATTGCCGGCCGGGGCGACGTGGATGATGACGCCGGCTCGGGCGACGCAAGAAGACGCGAGCAAGGAGAAACAGAAGAGCCTGATCGCTGTCCTGGGCACGAGGGCTTCCTTTCGGAACCTCAGGATGCTGGGAGCCGCAAATCACGGTAAATCCCGACCTTTCGGGGCTCGATTGTACCAACGTCATTGCCCGTTGTAACGATCTTCGACCAAGACGGAGGCGTGCCTTGGCACGCAAACCCATACCGGCGATCATCTTCACTCGTCGAACTCGCCGGTTGAAGGTACGATGAATCCGCATGGATCTTGGCCCCTTGAACAGGGACTGGACGACGTCCTATGGCCAGACTACTATGGGCGGCGAATAGCGGCACTGGATTCGAGTGCTGCTGCTTCATTCCATTCTCCATCATCTGGCTGTTCGCGATGGGAACGCATCTGAATTTTCGATGGTATGCTGCCCCGACTGCTCTTCAACAATGGGCGAAGGAGAAGGGATACCGGATCGTTCGACAGCAAGAGCGGACGTTTCGCAGGGGGCCGTTCTTCTGGAGTTCGGGAAGTTTCCAGGTCGTTTTCCGAGTCGAGGTGCTCGGTCGAGATGGCCTCATGAAAAGAGGCTGGGTCCGTGTCGGAGGCTTCTTCTGGCCAACCGTCGAAAAGATCGACGTTGATTGGGACCAGCCGGAGCCCGCCTGGCCAGACGAGGGCCCAGATGCAAGTCAAGGCAACCCACAGATGTGGGATCGCGAATTGGATGGGTGATGATCCTCTTCGACCAAGAACTCCTCGAATGATATGAGAAGGTGGGCGTCATCGAGAGTTTCGTTCGTCATCTTACCCTCCTCCAATCCGAACATCCTGCCGACGTTCGAAGGGCGTTTCCTCCAGGAACTTCACGCACTCATCCCAGCCAACGGCCAGCACCTCGATCCCTTCGGGCGTCCGCCGGGAAGCGACTTCAGTCCCCTCGTAGTAGTATCGCAGGGTCCGATAATCCCTGGACTCCTTCGCATACTCGTCCGTAAAATAGGGTTGAAGCCGCGCCTGTTCGGCCGCGATCCCCTCCTCTATCTCGGGCGGCACCGGGAGAAGCCCTCGCGGCTTGGGTATCGTCGGATCATGTGCGGGCAGGGTCAGATCGATCATCTCGCTTGACATCGGTGCGACTCCTCAAAACCAACGTTCGATGTCGCCCCAACCATTGTCGGAGCTCGTCTCGAGCGAGGCAATGGAGGTTTCGAACGGTTCGACGACTGTCAGGGGCTCCCACTCGGGTCAGACGAGTTGCTCAGCGGCCTGTCGTTGCGCGGCCTGCCCGCGCAGCCATCCATACCAATCCTCCAGGCCATCGCCGCGGGTCGCCGAGACCTCGATGATGTGGATGTTCGGATTGACTTTGCGCGCGAAGTCGAGGCAGCGCTCGACGTTGAACTGCACGTAGGGCAGGAGGTCGATCTTGTTCAGGATCATGACCTCGCTCGCGCGGAACATGTGCGGGTACTTGATGGGCTTGTCATCCCCCTCGGTCACGGAGACGATCACCACCTTGGCCCGCTCGCCGAGGTCGAAGAGCGCCGGGCAGACCAGGTTGCCGACGTTCTCGATCATCACGACCGAATCGCGCGGCGGGTCCAGTTGTTGGAGGGCCCGGCCCATCATCGAGGCGTCGAGGTGACACGCTGTACCCGTATTGATCTGGACGACCCGACAACCCGTCGCCTGGATCCGCTGGGCATCGTGGAGGGTCTGCTGGTCGCCCTCGATGACGGAGATCGGGACCTCCCGGCCCAGGTCGCTGATCGTCCGCTCCAATAGTGTGGTCTTGCCCGCTCCCGGCGAGCTGACGAGGTTCAGCGCCAGGATGTCCCGTCCCGCCAGCCAGCCCCGAACCCGCTCCGCCAGGCGGTTGTTCCGGGCGAGGACCTCCTGTTCGAGCGAGATGACGGTTCCGTGTTGATGGGCATGGTCGTGGTCGTGGTCGTGGTGATGGTCATGCCCGTTCCCATGACCGTGGTCGTGGGGATGCGAATGATCGTGGGGGGGATTGAGGACGATCGTCTCCCCGCTTTGCAGGTCGGTGAGTCTGGTCTGGGAGTCGTCCGAGCAGCCGCAGGTCGCGCACATCAAGCCACCTCCATTTCTTTGATCTGGATCTCGTCGCCGGCCAGCCACTGGAGATCGTAGCTGCCGCAGGAGCAACTCCCGAAGGGCTCCGCGAGCGCGACCTCGGCCCCGCACTGCCGGCAACGCGCCAGGCCCGGGATCTCGCGGATTTCGAGCCGGGCCCCTTCTGCCGCCGTCCCCTCACTGCAAAGGTCGAAACAGAACCGGATCGAGTCCGGCAGGATCAGCGCGTGCTGGCCGATCTCCAGCACCACACGCGTGACCCGGGCATCCCCGGCGCGGCCGGAGACGATCGCGATGATTTCCTGGGCGATCCCCAACTCGTGCATGATACCCTCACACCTCGATTCCCGGCCCGTCCGCCGCGATCATGTCCTGGCTGTGTCGCGTGTCGAGGAGCTCGGCGACCAGCGAATCGATGAGACCTATGGCCAGGTTCACGGCCGCCTCGACGGGTGCGCTGAGCCCCATGACCGGATCCTCGTCGGTGCCGATCGTCGCCGGCTCGCAGCCGACGAGGATCACGCGCCCGGTGTGTCCACCCAGGGCCGCCGCAAGACGGAGGACTTTCACCGGATCCATGCCGTGCGTCTGGATCAACAGGTCGGAGTCCTCCGGCTCGCGAGCCTCTCCGGCATCGGGTTCGATGACGTAGAGCGTCCCGGGCGTGCCGCCGCGAGGTGTCGCGTCCACCAGGATGGCCGCGTCATGACCGTCGAGCAGCGCGTAGGCCAGGTCGAGGCCCCGGATGCCGAAGTCCACCACGCGCACGCTGTCCGGCATCGTCCGCGCGGCCAGGCGTCGCGCCACCTCGGAGCCGAAGGCGTCGTCCCCCAGGAAGATGTTCCCTATGCCCGCGATCAGGATTCGCGGAGGCGTCATGGGTCGCTCCGTTCATTACACTCGATCGGTTCGAGTTCCTCGGGTCGGAAGAAGAAGCGATGACCGGGCTTCCCCTCCAGGCCGAGATCCTGACCGGGATCATCGTCCACGGTGACGGCCACGTGGACGCGATCCTCATAATCCTGCTCGATGGCCGCGATCGTGGCGTCCTTCCCCTTCAGCGCCAGGTCGAAGATATCGGCGTCGCCCAGCGGCCAGATCCTCACCCGGTCGCCCAGCCGGTATTCGACGCCAGCGACGCGAATGCGATCGATCTTCGGCCGATCATCCCAGGGCTCGAAAGGGTCCATTGCTAAACTCGCTCGCTCAAAGGGGCCGGAGGCCCCGGATTGTCCCATGAAGTCCCATAAGTTGCTCGCGCGCGATCGATTCGGTCCGCTCGAGGAGCGCACGGGCTCGCTCGTTGACGCCCGCCATTGCCCGCTTCTCATCGTCGGTGAGGGTCAGGATGCGGAGGGTGAGGATCTCGTCAATTTCGGTAGCGTCGAACAGATCCCCCGGGCTCTCCGGGGCGATCTGAGGATAGTCATAGAGGATGATCGGCGCCGAGAGCATCGTGTGCCGATCGCCCGGCTCGCCGACCAGGACGGGCCAGGCCCCGATATTGCGACATCCCGCCGCGACCTCGCGCCAGACCTCTGGAGGATCGATCGATGAGACGAACGCGCCGCCGCGGACGCCGAGGATCGCGTGCGTCGAGACGATCGCTTGCAACTGGGCCTCGTCGCGACGGATCGGGTTCGCCGAGTCGATCGGTGTGGTGTTGGAGACCCTGACGGTCACCTTGGAGAGGCCCTCCTCGACACGTTCGGCCGAGACGTCCACAGAGCCGGTGATGGGCTCCTGTTCGCGGACGATCGTGTCGAGGCTCGTGCCGTCGGGCTTACACTCCCGTCGCCGCGGAAACAGGAACGCGCAGGAGTGCGGCCGTGCGACCAGCGCGGCCAGCTCCTGCTCGCCCGCGTCGATCACGCGTTCGACGGCCTCCTGCCAGTCGGACTGGCCATCGTTCGGCGAGACCCCAGCCCGCTCGGCCCGGCGTGTCTGGAGCTGAAGGAATCGGACTCGCACGCTCAGGAATGCACGCTCTCCCTCCTCGACGAGGCATTCCGTCTGCGACATCCAGGGATCGGAACCCTGGCTCGCCTCGCTGTACGAGCGGGGGTATAAGCCTCCGAATGTCCATCGTTGTCGGTTCTTCACGGACGGACGATAGGGATACAGGAGATAGCCCTCGTACAGGACGGCGTTGGCGATCTGATCCACGAGCGCGACGTTCATGACAACCGCTCCATGCAGCATGGCCGGGGAATCCATCGGCCGGCGTGAATTCACATCGAATGGATCTTCAAGTATCGCTTCAAGTCGGGGCCGAGATAGGACCACGCCAGCCATCCCAGGCCGATCACCGCCACTCCGGCGATGATCACGCCCGGGGAGAGTCCTGCCGGACTCCTCCGCCTCTCGAGGGCGGATCGCCCCGTCCAGTCGTCGGCCGTCGCGGGCAACCCGGATTCGCTCCGACCGGATTCCAGACCTAACATGCTTGGCCCCCTTTCCCGGAAACGATGTCGATCTTGCGTATGTCAATGATGAGAAAACACGAACACTCACTGGCCCTCTGGCAAGGCGCCGATGTCGAACGCGACCTTCACATCGTCCTTCAATCGGATCGTCCCCCCGACGGCCGTCACCGGCTTGATCCCGTGGTCGGACATGCGGAGACTGTCCTCGCCTCGAAGGCGGAGTCCGTCCTTGAAGACGATCAGCTCGGCGATCATCCGATGCGGGCGCGTGAGGCCGCGCAAAGTCAGGTCGCCATCAAGCCGGAGTTGGTACCGGCCGGGGCCCATCGAGTCGGCTGCGGCCTGACCGGTCCGAAAAATCATCTCGGGGTATCTCGATGCGTCGAACACTTCCGACCGCATGCGACCCTCGATCTCACGGCGGTCGGAATCACTGACGCGGTCCTCCAGCCGTAGCGAGTCGGCCCGGACGATCAACTCCAAGGACATGTCCGCGACCCGGCCAGGATCCAAGCTGAGGGATCCCGAGAAGTCGGCGACGTTGAAGGTCGGGCTGTGGGCGAACGCCGAGAGCAACCCCGTGGCGAAGGCCTGGATCGTCAAGCGACTATGAGGGGGATCAAACCGATAGACGGATCTCATCAGGTCGCCTCACGAAAAAGGTTTCTCCCCGAACAGAATCACGGGCTCGCGAGTCATGGCGTCCCCATCCCTTCCGCGGCGGACAGGAGCCGCTCGATCGCCTGCTCCCAGGTCGGCAAGCCTCGATGGCTTCGGTACTGGTCCAGCCGATCGAACACATCACGGCGCAAGCAGAGGGGGGCGGTGTTGGGATAATAGATGTCCATCAGCTCGCGCCAGGTCGCCGACGGCAGGCGGAAGTACGCCTCCTTCTCCCAGGAGATCTGCGTCACCTGCAAGGCGCCCTCGGCTGCCTCGTAGAAGATGGTCCCGCTGAAGAGGAAGCAGAGCGGGATCTCGCCTCCATCGAGCGCCGCGAAATACTTCGCCGCCGCCAGGTTGAAGTCGTAGCTGCACGCCACCGGCAGGTTGACGACTCCGGCGCCGGAGAACGACGGAACGACGGCGCTGACGTGGGTCCAGAGCATGGGTCGCAACGTCTGCCCCCAACGTTCCGGGGTCCCGAACAGGTCGAGGAGCCGTCCCTTCTCCTGGCTGTCATACTGTCGGCGAGCGGGTTCGATGCGGATCTGGCATCGGAGCGCCACGGCATGGATCGGGGTCGGCCGCATCCCCTCGGCGACGTCCTCGGAGACGCGCAGCCGGAAGTTGAGCAGCGGTGCGGCCGCGAACCGCTCGGGACGGGCATCTTCCACCTGGAAGTTCAGGTCGAGCATGGCGTTCCTCATCGGGACCGCTCCTTCAATCCGGCGAAGAATCGGCCGATCTCATCCCAGACCGCCGACCCGCCCGAGAGTCCGCGCCAGTGGATGCGGATGAGGCCGGACAGCCGGTAACACTCGTCGATGCCGACCCGGTAATACTCGCGCGTGGCTCCCGTCCGGTTCACCAGCAGCGCCTCGGAATCGGGCTCGAGCTCGCGGAGGACCGGGTTCTCCGCCATCAGCGACTCCCAGGTCTCCAGCGTCACCAGGGATTCGGTGGCGCCCGCCGGGCTGGGATACAGGGCGACCACACGCCCCGCGGGCGTACTCTGCATGAAAAATGCCAGGTTGATCGGAATCGACAGGGCCTCCCACAGCTCATCCGTCATGCGGAAATCGGCGAGGAACCGGACGCGCCGGGGCACGCGACGGTACTTCAAGGCGCCCTGACCGCTGAACAAGATGGCGCACGCTTCGCAGGCGCAGGCCAACCGACGCGAGGCCACTTCGACCAGGTGGGAGTGATCGTCCGCCAGCGGCGCGTCGCACAGTTCGCAACGCTCGCGCACGGCCCGAGGCCGCACGAACCGGCGCAGAGAGGCCAGGGCGGTCAACTCGCGACCCCCGTCATATTCCTCGCGATTCAAGGCGTCGCTCACGGTTCACTCCTCGACGGATCGCCGCCCGTTGACCGGCCTCAGGCCGGCGGCAGATGGGGCATCCTGGGATCGATCGGGTTGCGGGCCGCAGGATTGATGCTCGTCGCATCCCTCGCCGTTCGGCCGCCCTGGCGGCCATCGCGTCCCTCCTCGCGACCGAGCTTTCGGACCATCTCCTCACCCCTCGGCGTGCCCGGTGTGTGCGAGGGTAACTGGGCTCTCGAGTCGAATGTGGCCATGTTTGGATCTCCTTTGCGTTCTCGGGTCGTGGATCACAAGACCGGGAGCATCACCAGGGTCCTACCGTCAACTGTCACTGGCGCGATCTCCGCGACCCCTTCGACCTCGATCGCGATCGCGTCGGGGGCCTTGGCGAGGATCGCCTCCTCGATCGTCTGCTTCATCGTCACGGTCGATGACGGGCAGCCGTGGCAACTGCCCAGGAGCCGCAGGCGCACGACTCCATCGGTCACGCCCAATAGCTCGACGTTGCCCCCATGGCTACGCAGTGCAGGCCGAACCTGCTCCAGGGCCTGGAGCACGCGCGACTCCAGGTCCATCGGGTGCAAGCCGTGGAGCAGCAGCAGGCCCGCCACCACCTCGTCGCGCGCGCAAGCGTCGAGGATTCCGGCGCCGGGCTCGCCGCCCGCCGCGAGCTGGTCCAGCATCCGCTCGAGGCCGGCCCCGTGCATCTCGAGGATGGCCTGGACGATCTCACGGGTGTGGGCCTGCGCCCCTGGGGTCGGGGAAGCGCTCCACCTCGCGGAGCAGGTCATCGAGCCGCTGCATCCGTGCCTGGAACTCGCGCGCGTCGAGGGCGTCGGTCATCATCGTCTCCTGTCGGTTGCGACTGCGGGGAGGGCCTCATTTCGCCGCGCCGAACATGGGCGTATGCCGCACATCGATCAATTTGCCGTTGCCCAGGTACATGTGGACCCCGCACGGCAGGCACGGGTCGAAGCTGCGCACGGCCCGCATGATGTCGATGCCCTTGAACTTGTCGGGGCCGTTCTCCTCGAAGATTGGGGTATTCTGGACCGCATCCTCGTAAGGGCCAGGCGTGCCGTAGATGTCGCGTGGGTTGGCGTTCCAGGGCGTCGGCGGGTAGGGATGATAGTTGGCGATCCTGCCGTCGCGGATGACGACGTGATGCGACAGGACGCCGCGGACTGCCTCGTGGAACCCGCAGCCGATGGCCTCGTCCGGCACGCGGAAATCGGTCCAGGTCCGCGTGCGGCCGGCGTACAGCTCGCCCATCGCCTGCTCGGCGAAGTAGAGGGCGCACGCCGCGGCATAGGCCTGGAAGTAGGTGCGGGCCCGGTCTCGCTCGAGGGCATTGCTCCACTTGGGGATCTTCCACTCGAACTCCTTCTCGGGCAGCGTCGCGGTCCTGGGCAGGTAGATCTTGACGCTGTGCCCGGTCGCCTTGATGTAGCCGACATCCACCAGCCCCGCGAGTGCCGTCGCCCACAGCCGCGCGATCGGCCCGCCGCCGGTGTCGAGCGCAAGGTGCTCGCCGGTCTTGGGGTGCAGCCATCGCGGCGACATCACCCAGGTGTAATTGCCCTTGAAATCGCGCTTCTGCGGCCGGGGCGTGGTCGTCTGGTTCCACGGATGCCGACGATCGACCGGGTTGCCCAGCGGGTCGTGCTGGACGAACATCTCGCCGTCCTCCCAGTCATCATAGTACGACGACCCGAGAAGGATGCGGATTCCGAGGTTGATATCGACCAGGCTATTCGTCACCGCCTCGCCGTTGACGATGACGCCCGGCGTGACGTACATCGCCTTGCCCCACTCGTCCATGTTGCGATACGTGTAATCGCAGACCTTGGGGTCGTTGAACGAGCCCCAGCAGCCGAGCAGGACGCGACGACGCCCCACCTCCTCGTAGCCGGGCAGCGCCTCGTAGAAGAAGTCGAAGAGGTCGTCGTGGAGCGGGACCACCCGCTTCATGAACTCGACGTACTTCATCAGCCGGACGAGGTAGTCGGTGAAGAGTTGCTGGGTCGGCACGGTGCCGACGCCGCCGGGATACAGCGTCGAGGGATGCACGTGCCGGCCTTCCATCAGGCAGAACATCTCGCGGGTCATCCGGCTCATCTGGAGGGTCTCACGGTAGAAGTCCCCCGTGAACGGATTCAGGGCCGTCATGATGTCGCCGATGGTCCGGTAGTGGTGATCGGCCGCATGGGGCGCCGGCGTGCGCTGGGCCTTGTCCCAAACGCTCGGGTTCGTCTCCTTGACCATCTGCTCGCAGAAGTCGACGCCGACCAGGTTGTCCTGGTAGATGTTGTGGTCGAACATGTACTCTGCGGCCTCGCCGAGGTTGACGATCCACTCGCCCATGTCGGGCGGCCGGATGCCGAAGGCCATGTTCTGGGCGTAGCAGGCGCAAGTGGCGTGGTTGTCGCCGCAGATCCCGCAGATCCGGCTGGTGATGAAGTGGGCGTCGCGCGGGTCCTTGCCCTTCATGAAGATGCTGTAGCCGCGGAAGATCGACGAGGTGCTGTAGCACTCGGCGACCTGCCGGTTGGCGAAGTCGATCTTGGTGTAGATGCCCAGGCTGCCCACGATCCGGGTGATCGGATCCCAGGACATCTCGACCAGGTTCCGGGTATCGCCCGAGGTCCGTCGGTCCGATTCGGTCACGGTGGCCATGGTCGTTCCTCCTTCGCCTAGTAGCGCGGTCCGTAGGTGGTGGGGTGGTAGCCGGTCGTGAGCCGGGGGCCGCGGTGACGCCACTTCGGTTCCTTGTTGACGGTCGTGTTGGTGATCGATCGCAGCTTGCGGATGACGCGCCCGTAGATCCCGATGAGACCCGAGGAGAGTACGCCCCCCGGCGGCTCGTCCATGAAGGGCATGAACTTGTCGGGGAAGCCGGGCATCGTGCAGCCGATGCAGATCCCGCCGACGTTGGGACATCCGCCGATGCCCGCCATCCAGCCGCGCTTGGTGACGTTGCAGTTGACGACCGGCCCCCAGCAGCCGATCCGAACCAGGCACTTGGGCGAACCGTATTCGTGAGCGAAGTCGGCCTGCTCGTAATAGCTGCCGCGGTCGCAGCCCTCGTGGACGGTCTTGCCGAACAGCCAGGTCGGCCGCAGTTCCTGGTCCAGCGGGATCATCGGGGCCAGGCCCGCCGCCTGGTAGAGGAGGTAGAGCAGGGTCTCGGTCATGTTGTCGGGCTGGACGGGGCAGCCCGGGACGTTGACGATCGGCACGCCGGCCATCGACCGCCAGTTCCAGCCCAGGTAGTCGGCCAGGCCCATGGCGCCGGTCGGATTGCCGGCCATGGCGTGGATGCCGCCGTAGGTCGCGCACGTCCCGGCCGCCACGACCGCCCAGGCCTTGTGGGCCAGACGGTCGATCCACTCGCAGGTGGTGATCGGCTGACCGGTCCGCTTGTCGGTGCCCAGCGCCGCCCAGTAGCCCTCGCTCTTGATCTCCTCGTTGGGGATCGACCCTTCGATCACCAGGACGAAAGGCGCGCCCAGCCGGTCTTCATCGGCGAGGTGCCAGTACTCCATGAATTCGTCGCCGACCTCGTAGGCGAGCACCGGGTTGTGGAGATGGACCTTGGGGAGGCCGGGGATGGCCCCCATGACGATGTCCTCGATGCTGGGCTGACTCGCGGCGGTGACCGACACGGAATCGCCGTCGCAGCTCAGCCCGGCCGTGATCCAGAGGACATGGACCTCCTTGACGGCCGGCTCCTGCTGCGTCTTGCGCCCGTAGGGTGCGGCTCCATTATTCTCGGCCATGGTTGCGGCTCCTCTCCGGATGTTTGATGCGCCGATCGAATCCTCTCTCAGTCTCGGACTCCGGGAGATGACGGGACGGAGAATGACGCTGATACGGCTTCGGCTCCGGCCCGCCACCGGACCCGTCAACCGCGGCGTCCATGCGAATCAACAGATCCTCGGCAGTTGCTCACCGGCCAGCATGCTGACCACGCGCTCGCCGCCGACGACCGAGCGCATGGTGACCATGCCCGGATGCTCGGCGACGACCTCACCGATGATCGCGGCACGTTGCCCCAGCGGATGCGCGCGCATGGCTTCGAGCAAGCGGCCGGCATCCTCCGGCGGCACGACGGCGATGAGCTTCCCTTCGTTGGCGACGTACAGGGGATCCAGCCCCAACATCTCGCAGGCGCCCCGCACCTCGATACGGACGGGGATCGCCGCCGCGTCGAGCCGGACGCCGACCCCGGAGGCGACGGCCAGTTCATTCAGGGCGCTCGACACGCCCCCTCGTGTCGGGTCCCGCATCGCGCGGATTCCCGGGCACGACGAGAGCATGGCGCGAACCAGCCCGGTGAGCGGGGCACAGTCGCTCTCCAGGACAGTCTCGAACTCGATCCCCTCGCGCACCGACATGATCGCAATTCCGTGGTCGCCGATCGTGCCGGAGACGACGATGCAATCGCCGGGCCGGGCGGCACCGATGGAGAGCATCCGCCCCTCGGGGACCACGCCGATGCCCGAGGTCGTGATGAAGACCTGGTCACCCTTGCCCCGGTCGACGACCTTGGTGTCGCCGGTGACCAGCGCGATCCCGGCCTCGTCGCACGCGGCCCGCATCGAGGCGACGATCCGCTCGAGATCCGAGAGCGCCAGGCCCTCCTCGAGGATGAAGGCCGCGGAGAGGAACATCGGCTCGGCCCCGCCCATGGCGAGGTCGTTCACCGTGCCGCAGACCGCCAACCGGCCGATGTCGCCGCCGGGGAAGAAGATCGGGCGGACCACGAACGAATCGGTCGTGAACGCGATTCGCGGCGAATCCACACCCTCAACGCCCGCGAGCCGGACCGTCGCCTGGTCCTCCAGCCGGGCGAGCACCTCATTGCCGAAGGCGGGGACGAAGAGGCGCTGGATCAAGTCGGCGGTCAACCAGCCGCCGCTGCCGTGGCCGAGCACGATGTGATCGTACCGCGAGCGCGGCAGCGGACAGGCGCCGAAGAGCTCCTGGCCGATCGTCGGACCGGGATCGGCGGTCTCGGATAACATCTTCTTCACAACCGATGACATCAATACCGACTCCCTTGAATACCGACTGCCGCTTCGAGATGTCGGCCATAGGCGTAATAGGCGGCGCAGGAGCCCTCCGACGAGACCATCGTTGCGCCGAACGGCGTCTGTGGGGTGCATTCCTTGCCGAACGCGGGGCAGTCGTGCGGCTTCTTCAGCCCCTTGAGGATCTGTCCGCTGATGCAGACCGGCGACTCCTGCGTCTCGATGTCGTCGACCTCGAAGATCCGCTCGGCATCGTGATCTTGATAGGCGCGTCGTAGCCGGAATCCGCTCTCGGGGATCAGGCCGACGCCGCGCCACTTGCGGTCGCAGACCTCGAACACCTCATCGATCAGCCGACGGGCCTCGAGATTCCCCTGGCGGCGCACTGCGCGGGCATAGGCATTCTCGACCTCGGCGCGGCCCGACTCGAGCTGCCGGACGGTGAGCAGCACGCCCTCGAGCAGGTCGACCGGCTCGAAGCCGGTGATCACGATCGGCACGTGAAAACGGCGAACGATGGGCTCGTATTCCTCATGACCCATGACGGCGCAGACGTGACCCGGCCCGAGGAACCCCTGGACCCGGTTGTCCGGCGCCCGGAGGAGGGCCGTCATGACCGGCGGCACCAGGACGTGCGAGACGAGCACGCTGAAGTTCGACAGGCGACGCCTGCGGGCCATCCAGACCGCCATCGCGTTGGGAGGCGACGTCGTTTCGAAGCCGATCGCGAAGAACACGACCTGACGGTCCGGGTTGGCCGCCGCGAGATTCACTGCATCGAGGGGTGAATAAACGATCCGGACGTCGCTCCCCCGCGACTTGAGCTGCAAGAGGTCCCCGCGCGAGCCCGGTACCCGGAGCATGTCGCCGAACGAGCAGAAGATCACGCCGGGCCGCGAGGCGATCGCGTGCGCCCGGTCGATCGTCTCCAGCGACGTGACGCAGACCGGGCAGCCGGGCCCATGGACCAGCTCGAGCTCAGGCGGCAAGATTCGATCAATCCCATACTTGACGATGCTGTGCGTCTGGCCGCCGCAGACCTCCATGATGGTCCAGGGGCGGGTGACCGCCTGCGCGATCGCGGACGCCAGCTTCTTCGCGGCCGTGCCGTCCCGGTACTCGTCGAGGTGCTTCATGATCGCCCCCCCTGTTTCTGGAAGCCCGCGTGGCCCCCTTCGTAAGGGTGCCTTCCTTTCCCCCCTTACGAAGGGGGGGCCAGGGAGGATTCCCCGAGCGCGCCTACATCATTGGCGAAATGACCGGGCGCGAACTCCGAGGGTTCCTTCAGCTCATCGAGTTGATCCATCTGTTCGAGGAACTCGAACACGCGGCGTGCCTCGGCCTCGTCGATGCGCGACAGGGCGAAGCCGACGTGAACCAGCACATAATCGTCGGGCACCACCTCGGGTACATGCTCGAGACAGACGCGACGGCAGATCCCGCCGAACTCGACCTTGCCCATCAGGACATCGTGTTCGCGATAGGTCTCGACGACTCGACCGGGGATCGCAAGGCACATCGGCATTCCCCCTCTTTCCTTCATCGGGGCGATTCGTAGGGTGGGTGAAACCCACTGATCTCCTGCTGATTTGATCGGTGGGTTTCACCCACCCTACATTGAACCGCGGCGATGGCGAGCTGGCCCAGGCTGAGCCCCCCGTCGTTCGGCGGCACCCGGCGATGCCGGTAGACCCGGAAACCATCATCGTCGAGCCGGGCGGCGGCCCCCTCGGCCAGGAGCGCGTTGAGGAAGACACCGCCGCTGAGCACCACCGCGTCCACGCCGGTCCTCGCACGCAGGCGGGCGCAGACCCGGGCGATCATCTCCACGATCGTCGCATGGAACCGTCGGCCGATCACCGCCGGGGCGACCCGGCGCCGCACGTCCCCGACGACCTCGATGATCGTCGGCCGCATGTCGAGCACCAGTGTCTGCACGGCGGGAGTCCCTTCGCGGGTCTCCTCCACGTCGAAGGCATAGGCCCCATCCGCGTCAACTCCCGAGGCGAGCCATTCCAGCTCGATGGCCGCCTGCCCTTCGTAGCTGACCTGCTGTCGGACCCCGGCCAGGGCGGCGACCGCGTCGAAGAGCCGGCCCGCGCTGGAAGTCGTCGGCGCATTGATCCGACGCACGATCATCGTCTCGACGACGCGGAGCGACGAGGCGGGGATGACCCCCGACAGCATCGAGACATCCTGTCCGGCATCGGCCAGGTACGAGGCCGCCATCCGCCAGGGCTCGCGGATCGCCCGATCGCCTCCCGGCATCGCAACCGGGCGGAGGTGAGCCAATCGCTGGAAGGCGCGGTAATCCCCCATCAGGAACTCCCCACCCCAGATGGTGCCATCCGTACCGAAACCCGTGCCATCGAACGTCACGCCGATCACGGGCTCATCGAGATCGTTCTCCGCCATACAACTGGCCATGTGCGCGTGATGATGCTGGACACCCATCATCAGAGATGAGCCGGCCTGCTCCCGCGCATACCGCGTCGATGCGTAATCGGCGTGCAAATCGTGGACCAGGACCTCCGGCCGCAGTGCGAAAAGCCGCTGATAATGCGCGATCGCCTCGGTAAAGGCGCGGAACGCCTGGTAGTGATCGAGATCGCCGATGTGATGGCTGAGGAAGGCATGACGCCCCCGGCCCATCGCGAACGTCGCCTTCAACTGGCCGCCGAGGGCGAGCGTCGGTAGGCGGCACTCGACCGGCAGGGCGAGCGGTCGTGGCGCGTCGCCACGCGAGCGGCGGATCGGCATCTCGCGCCCGGCAACGACCCGGGTCACCGAGTCGTCGCAGCGGAGATGGATCGGCCGGTCGTGTACCAGGAAGAAGTCGGCGATGCCCGACAGGCGTTCGAGCGCATCGCGGTCCTCATAGGCGATCGGCTCGTCGGATCGATTGCCGCTGGTCATCACCAGGGGCATGCCGTCCAGCTCGCGCAGGAGGAGGTGATGCAAGGGGGTATAGGGCAGCATCACGCCGAGCCACGGGTCTCGCGGCGCGACTCCCTCGGCCACGGGCGCACTCGGCTTGCGGCGAAGCAGCACGATGGGCCGGCGGGTCGAGACGAGCAGCGATTGCTCCTCGCGAGAGACCTCGCAGATCGCTCGGACCGCGGCGAGATCGCCGACCATGAGCGCGAAGGGTTTCTCGTCGCGGTGCTTCCGACTGCGCAATTGCGCCAACGCCTGCTCCGATCGCGAGTCTCCCGTTCCCGCGATACAGGCCAGATGATAGCCGCCCAATCCCTTGATCGCACCGATCATCCCGTCCCGCAGCGCCTCGGCCGCGCGGGCGATGGGGTCGGACGTCTCAACCGGCCGTCCCGATCGGTCCAGGAATTTGAGTCGAGGCCCGCAAGTCGGACAGGCGATCGGCTGCGCGTGGAATCGTCGGTCGGTCGGGTCTTCATACTCGGCCCGACACGCGGGGCACATGGCGAATGCCGCCATGCTCGTCCGCTCGCGATCGTAGGGCGCGCCGGTGATGATCGTGAGTCTGGGGCCGCAATTCGTGCAGTTGAGGAACGGATACCGATAGCGACGATCGCGGGGATCGAACAGCTCGGCCAGGCAATCCTCGCAGGTCGCGACGTCGGGGGAGATGAAGATCGGGCTCGCCGGATCGACCTCGCTCGGCTCGATCCGAAACGAAGGATCGCCGCGCGGCGGGCGAGACGACCATCGTAGATCATCGATCCGAGCCAGGGGTGGTGGCGCGTTCGCCAGGTCGAAAACGAATTGGTCCAGGGCGTTCGGCTCGCCCTCGACCTCGACGAGGACACTGGCGCCTCGGTTACCGACGAAGCCCCGAAGTTGCAGCCTGTGCGCCATCAGGTAGACATGAGGTCGGAAACCAACCCCCTGGACGATCCCACTGATGGTGATGGCGCGACGGTCCATGCGGTGCGCTCCGGGCAACCAGGAAGCACAGGGACCCATCTTGAATCCAACGACGACAGGTTCGATTCGAGGGTGCCGGCCGACAAGGAGAATCGTGCGGAGAGGCCGGCGGTTCTCGGGGATATTGTCTTCCCAGGGAGGGAAGAAGACATCCCTGGAAGCTCGCAACTGATGACCTCACTATCGGAGGTCAACGCCGCCATTGTCAACCCCCTCCTCGTTGTGAACGAGGACCGTCTTTCGGCCGCGGCCTCGCGACGGATCGGGAAGACGAGCGTCGATCGGGCAAGCGGCCTGGCCCGTAGCCGTGAAATCGACGCCTCGGCATCTTCTCGACAGATCAGGGCTTCTTCTCGAGTTCTTCCCGGCGGATCGGCCCGACGCCGACATCGGATTTCCCGTCGGGGATGCCGCCATCGTCGATGAGATTAGTCCCGACCGAGTAGACCAACCAGCCTTCCGGCAGCCGCTTCACATGCATCGGCTCGCCGTTGAACGGATCGATCGTCGATTCGGGAGGGAGTTCGAGATCGGAGAGTTTCGGCACGAGATCGCTGCCCGGGGGCACGCGCGTTTGAATCGCGTTCAGGATCCGCAGGGCACGCGACATCGCTCGGGTGCGCTCGGCGGGAGGCCGGGCCGCGTCCAGCGACGGAGCGAGTAGCGTCACCAGCGCTCCGAGGAAGTTCGCGCCGCCGCTAGGAGGGGGGGACGTGCGCCTCGCGGAAGCTACGACGTAATAGGGCTGGGTCGCCCTGATCAAGTACCAATCGTAAAGATCGATGAACCGCGACATCACATCGTTCGAGAAGCCTCGCATCAGCCAGAAGCGAGTGCCGGGAATCTCTCGAATCGATGAGAGTGAGAACGCCCGTTCGCTCCGGAGCGCCCAGGTGTATCCCTCCATCGTGTCGTGGAGGGCCAGTTCGCTCTCGAGGGCCTGGCGAGCGGAAGGAGACACCGGGCCGGCCTGCAAGACCTGGTTCGCGCCGTCCATGGCCACCTGCTCGCAGGCTACCGTCACGAGATATCCGATGAGCGACGGCTCGCGCCACCGCCGACGCGTCAATCGCAACGCCATGACCTGGTTGGCGAGCGCCTCGTCGGCGCGGCCTTTCGATAGCAGCATGGCGGAGCGGGCCCGCAAGACGCGATAGATCAGGCGATGCTTGTTCGTACGATCCATGATCGGTTGGAGGAAGCGGGACGCGGGCAGGGTGCAATCGAGCTGGGGATCCGAGTCGGGACAGTCGGCCGCCTGCTCCAGGAGCGGGATCACCGCGGGGTAGGCGGCGAAGAGCGCCTCCAGCTTCTCCCTGTCGGCCGGCGCCACCGCCCCGGTCGGAAAGCCCACCTTGGGATACATGGCGAGGAGTTCTTTCTGGATCGCGTCCAGGTCGTCGGCGGCGCGGCGGAGGAACGAGTCTGCGTTCTTCTCGGGCGGGATCGGCGCGTGGGCGAGGTCAGCAAGCTGCACCGGGTCGCCCGCCTGGCGAAGCGCGACGAGGCGGCGCTCAAGCCGTGATCCCGTGCTCCAGACGAAGTAGGCATTGGAGATCAACAGGACGGCCGTCGCGACGCCCGCGACGATCCAGGTCCATTTGAGGATTCTCTTGAGTCGCTTCATCGGCGGTTCCCTTGGGGTCGAAGGTGAAATCCCGAATCATCTGCCGGAGCCGAACAGTGTACTGGCGCATGTCATCACCGTGGGGGTGGCTGGCGGAGAGTCGCTCGTACACCCATCGACCGGTGGCGGGGTCGGTGACGGAGGCGACCTCGGCGGCGATCTCCTCGGCTTGCCGCGAGACGGGTGGCGGCCCAAGCACGGCCACGAGCCGGCGATCGAGCGTGTCGATCACCCAGAAGTTCGATGCCAGCCCGATCAGCACGCCGGCGGCGACCGCCATCGCGGGGTGGAGCGCCGGTGGCGAGCGCCGGTAGCCGGACGGATGCAACGCGTCGACGACCGCGGCGAGCACGCGGGGACGAAGCTCTGGCGGCGCTCCCCGAGGCGTCAGGCCACGAAACCGTCGTTCGATGTCGTCGCTCATTCGGTGTCCTCCACCATCTGACCGCGCATCTTCTCGAGGGCCGATCGATACCGCGTGGCGACCGTCCCCTGCGGGAGCCCGGTCACCTCGGCGATCTCGCGGAAGGTCAGTCCTGCATAGAACTTCAACTCCACGATCTCGCGGAGATCGGGGTTGAGCCTCACCAGCGAAGCCGTCACCCATTCCGCCGTCTCGATGTCCCGGTGGACCGCGCCCGACGACTGATGGAACAGCGCTTCTCGCGAGAAGTCCGCTCGAAGGCGGCCCTCGCGCGCCTGGCGTTCGAGCAGGCGAGTCGCCTCATTCCGAGCGGTCGCGAACACGTAAGCCAGCAGGTTGTCCACCGAGGCCAGTCGCTTCCTCGTACGAGCCAGGCCGACGAACGTCTCTTGCAACACGTCGTCGGCATCGGCCCGCGAACCCAACCGCACGACGAGGTAGTGATGGACCCGATCGGCGCATTCGTCATAGAGCTCGGCAAAGGCCGACGGATCACCCTGCGCCATTCGTTCGGCTCGTCGATCCATCACCGCTCCGGATCGGTTCTTCGGTCGGGATGAAACGCCCTGCCATCCTGGGAGAATAGAGCCTTCACAGGGGCGGTTTTATTGCAGACCAATTCCGGAAGGTGGATTTTCTTGCCGATCGCGGACGTTATGACCTCTCCGTCGAAGCCGACCATCCGGATTCATCGCCGCGCACACTCCAGATCCCGAGCGGGTGGAGATGGCCGAGGATCTCATCGAGGGTCAGGAGTCCGACGCAGGCGAAGGCGCCCGTGCGAGGGGGACCGGAGTCGAGGATCTTCCGGGCCAGGACGATCGCGGCCGAGCTCGGCGTGGCCGGGCCGTCGTAGTCGGTGACGATCGCGATCCGCCGCTCGATCGGCCGACCGGCCTGGTCGCGGCCTTTCACCCAGATCGCCAGCGCGCCGTTCGTCGTCCCGAACGGGAAGAGCATCAGCGAGAGATTGAGGAAGAGCCGGGCGCGTCGCGAGAGGTCGAGGCCGAACCATCGGCAGGGTCGGGCACAGAGCGAGAGCATGTAGTTCAGGAAGTCCAGCTCCAGGCCGGCGGAGAAACGCACCGTGCGCACCCCGAAGGCGGCGGGGAACAGCTCCAGCTCCGGGACATCGCAATTGTGGACGCGGCGGAATCCCACGGGCGGCGGAAACTCGAGCCGACAGACGTCGCCCCACCCGGGCCGATCGACCCATCGATCGTCCTGCCAGACGCGGATCGTCCGCCCCAGGTAGCTCAGCACAGCGGCGATCGTCGAAGCGCCCCTCGGGTTCTGATTCCCCGGGCTCAGCGCGGTATGGATCAGATCGATCCGGCCGAACTCCGGCGCCAGTTCGGCGATCATCGCCGAGGTGATTGCGGGCGTCGAGCTGACGCCCGAGGCCACGAGCAACCCGCGCCGGCGAGCCTCCTCGTCGAGTCGGCCGATCCCGGCGACGAACTCGCGGGCGTCGGCCAGGTCGAGATAATGGGCGCCCTGCTCCAGGCAAAGCTCGGCGACGCGATAGTCGGCCCCCTGGAACGGCCCGGCCGCATGGATGACGAGGAACGATCCCTCGATCGCCCGCCGGATCGATTCCGGATCATCGAGGACCCCGGCACGGAACTCGGCCCCGATCCGGTGAGAGAAATTGCCGCCGATCTTCGCGTTGCGGCCCACGACGCGGACGCGGCAGCGCGCGTCGCGAGCCATCGCCTCGGCGACGCGACCGCCGAAGATCCCGTATCCGCCGAGGACGCTGACGACACGTATCGAATCGCTCATTCGGGCTCGATCCATCCTTCATAGCGGACGAGTTCGCCCAGGAAGGGTGCGAAGATCCGGACCACGACACGCCAGCCGTTCTCACCGGCATCGACATAGCTCTCCACCGAGGGGCTCAGTATACGAGGCAGCGGGATGCCGACGAACCACGCCCGACGAAACGCATACCGGAGCCGCGAGCCGTCGATCTCCAGCTCGGTCGAGAACGAGTGCCACCCGATGGATTCCATCAAGAGGTCGCCGCGTGCCCACTGCACTGTCACGACGCGATGTCCATCGAAGTCGCGGATCCATCGCTCCCGCTCGCCCTCGACGAGCACGCGGAGCACGACCAGCACCTGGGAGCCCGGCCTGGGCAGCCCCAGTAACGATGCCAATGCGTTACGCAACCGACCCCTCGCGCGATCGATGCGGAAAGTCCCACGAGCCCGGCCGCCCCCGCTTGCGTCGTGGAATCGGCGGAGTACCGACGGCAGCGCGTCGAACCGCGGGCCGAGGATGCGACGATACATTGACGGGGACGCCATGTCACCTCCTCCGGCGAGAGGCATCCAACCGTGTCAACTCGCCAACGACTCGCGCCCTGCTCCATCCACCGCGCCGGTCAGGGCACGAGGAGGAGAATCGAAGGAACTCTCTCCGGGGAGTAGAGGCGGAGAAAAGTATAGCCGATCCCGGCTGTGCCCAACATCAGCGACGGGTTCGGGCCGCCGGAGTAGAGGCCCGATGGCCAGTCGTCCGAATCCGCGTGACGGTCGATCAAAGCGCTCGCCGAAGCGAGGGCGCGATCGCGATAAGACGACTCATCGAGTATCTGCCCTGCGATGAACAGGATCTCGATCAATCCTCCCAGGCCATGGCATGGGGTCGCGTCGCACCGCGGCGACGCGAGCTTCTTCTCGATCAGGTCGAGGGTCGTCGCGATCCCGACTCGGGCCATCGCGAGGTAGTCCTCACTCCGATCCGGATCGAGAGCGGCGGCGCGGAGTCGGGCCAGGGCGATGCCGGGTGCCCCATTGCACCAGGCGCCCTCGAAACGCATCGGTCCCGGGCGACGATCCCGGTCGGCCCAGTTGCCTTGTCGCGGTTCGAACAGGGTGTCCTCGAATTCGAACGCTCGGCGGGCGGCCTCGCGGAAGTTGGGCCGTCCGGTCACGGAATGAAGCTCGAGCAGGGCCAGGCCGATCCCGGCCGCGCCGTGGGAGAAACCGCTCGGCAATGACCCGGCCGCTGCGTCCCTCGCCGCGGACTGCGCATCGGTTCGCCACAGCTCGGCCCGGTCCAGCTCCTCGCCGAGCGCGATCGCCAGGTCGCGGCAACGCTCCAGGCCGGGCGTCCCGGCCATCGCCAGGAGTACCGGGATCGCCCCGGCACTGCCTCCGATCACGTCGAGCATGTGAGGCGAATCCACCGCCTCGACCACCCGTTCCAGGATCCCTCCGGCCTGCTCAAGGAGTTCATCGGACCGGGTCAGTTTGCCCGCCTTCCAGGCCAGGTAGGCTACACCCAGGTCTCCGCTGAAGAAGGACAGCGGGGAGAGGGGTTGTTTCACGGGCGAGCGCTCGAGCTGACGGATCGAGCGGGCGATGGCCCCCTGCGACGTGCGCCGGAAACCTTCGTCTCCCGTCGCCAAGTCGAGTTGCGACAGGAACAGGGCGATGCCCGCGGAGCCCATATACAGATCCGGCCCGAGCGCCGCCGATGCCGGCGTGACCGTGCCGCCGGGCTCGGCGACCTCTCCGGTCGATCGGCCGACCCAGTTGCAGAGCCGGCCCTCGCGATCCCAGTACGCCGATCGGCAAAGGCTCCGGCCGATCCCTATTGCCGCGTCGAGCAGGGACGCCGATGCAGGCCGAGACGTTTTCGTCTTGAAAGCCCCTACCGAGATCACAGGATTCGCCGACTCCTCGCCGCTCGCACGGCCCGAAGACAATGGAGGAGCGTCGTCGACTTCCCCAGACCCCGGCCCCAAATAGGGCCGGAGTGGATCGAGGCCCGCCCGGACGAATGCCAACCCTAACGATTGTGCCCGACGATCCCGATCGACCTCCCCATTCCGAAACGATTGCCAGAGGGCTTCCGCGACGAGCTGGCATCGATGTTGCCCGAAACTTGACGAGCCGATCGGATCCTCCGCGAAACCCAGGCCGTCCGCCAGTCGCTTGGTGAACAGGGGCACCTCCGGGCGAAGACCGGATTCCACGCTCGCGTAGATGCGTCCGATGACGGCCTCGAGTCGCGATCGATCGTGGCGACGGACGTAGAGCACACCGGCATCGGCGCGGTGGTACGCGTGCGGGTCCCTGAGCACCTTGAGCTGGAATGGGAGTCGCGACTCGTTCAAGAGTGAGGTGGCCGTCGCGATGAAGCGGGCCGCCCTGACGGACTTCAGATGCCAGTAGTAGCGGACGAGTGGATTCGGCCCGACACGGCCGCGATCGTCATCACTCTCTTCATCCCCGACGGCGACATAATAACCCGGCAACAGGCTGCGCATCTCCTTGGCGACCCGGACTCGACAGTTTTCACCCGATCGGATCGGAACTGTCTCGACACGTACACCCGTCGCGGGTGCCCAGAACTCGATCCCGTCCCTCGCGACCACGATCCTTCCGCCCTCCTCGACCCGGCAGACCGACCAGCCCGATTCCCAGTGACCTCGTCCGGAATTGGCCTCCGATAGGGCAGCGAGCAGGTCGCGCCCGGCGATCACGTCGGGTGGGGTTAATGGAGGCGGCGAGGGTCGCAAGTAGAGCCGCTCGTACAGGTCGCCCGCCAGGGCCGAAGTTTCAGATCCGGTCGCGCCCGGCAGGTCACGCGGCTCACCGAGCAGGATATAACGCGATGGCGAGACGATTTCCACAGCATCGACAATCGTAAGCAAATCATCGTGAACCGTCATCATGACTCGAACGATCCTGGAGGAATTCCGAAGAGTTGCACCTGACCCAGTTCGGGATCGGCTAGCAAATTCGCACTGATTTGCAGCAACAGAACCGGTGGTCCGAAGAGATGATCAGACTCTGCGGAAATCTCGTAGGCCGACTGGATGAGCCGGACCGCGGCGAAATCGACCGCCCGACGCAGCAAGCCGGACGCCTCGACGCCGTCGAGTCCGGCCGCGGCGCGATAACCGTGCCACAACGCACGCGAGGCGGCCCGCAAGTCGTCCAGCGGGACCCTCGCCCGCGCGGTCATCTCCTCGGAGGTCGATCCATCCGAGAGCGGCATCGACGAGATCCATAGGGCCAGGAAATCCTGCAAGGCACCGGCCAGGTCCCAGGCCGGATCGCCGAGTTGGACCATCTCCCAATCGACGACCCACAACGCGACGACATCGCCTTGGTCGTCTCCCCGAGGAGGCCGGACGAGCACGTTGTCGAAGCGGATGTCGCCGTGGATCAGGGTCTCGGCGCACCAGGACCTCTTCGAATGCTCGAGGTGCGTGACGAAGCCGGCGTGCGCCTGCAGGACGCCGAGGATCTCAGATGTGCCCCGCTCATTCCGGCGCGTTTCTCGGGGCCCGGCCGGTGGAAACTCAGGATCGCGAACAAGGTTCGGGGGAGCCAATCCAGGCGAGGGTCACTGTCGAGATCCAACTGACGAAAGACGCGGTGGACCGTCCCCAGGGCATGACCGAGCGATCGAGCCGCCCCGATGTCGTGAACCCGATCGCTTCGTGCAATCGATCCGAACTGGAACGGCACGGCATCCGAGATCAATTCGAATACCAGAAGGTCGGATTCGTCGGCATCGGGGACCAGGCGCGGGAGGAAAGGTGTCAAAGTGGACGCGGCCGGCTCAGCTCGGCAGAACTTGTGGAACGACGATTCGCAACGGAGCGTCGCCGGGCCTCGATTCGACGGGTGGTCCGGCTGCTTGATCAAGTAGCCCCGGCCCTCGGGCCCTTCGACCCTCAAGTTCCGATTGCGCCTCGGGACGCCGCGGATGGCCAGGGTCCCATCGATGACCCAATCGAGATCGATCAGGCCCCGCTCGAGGAGCCATGGAGCGACACTGTCGATGTCGAGCATCGCGGAAGATCTCACGAGAGTGTAATTCTCGTCCTGACGGTCGGCGAGTCTATTCGGGCAGACACACGGGTCGAAATGATCGGGCAGAGGCGGCCGCGGCGCGATCGTTGACGGCTCGATAAAGACCGTCGCAGGATTGGCCGGCGGGGATGAGCCGGCTCATCCGGCGGGCGTCAGCGGAGGATTGCTCTGCACGGCGGCCCTGATCTCGAAGAACTGCTCGATCGGATTCCTCGGTTTAACGCATGTGGTTCCGCTCGATTCCGCAAACCCTTCCGGTGTGACCCCGAGGACGCCGGTGGCCACGGGAGGGGTGATAGGATGGGTCGAAACGATCAAACCCTTGACGAAAGACGCCTCGACCGTCCGGACGAGCTTGAGGGGAGCATCCGAAGCCACGAGGATTTTCGTCGGCTTGGTCTCATCCGACGGGTCGAACTTCTCGGCGTAAAGGACCTTGTCCGCCTGCACCTCGAGATAGGCGCTCAGGCTCAGATCGAGGTAGATGCGGATCACATTGTTATCGGGGGCACCGAGGTACCCGGTGACGACGATAACTTCGCCAGGCTTAACCTTGTTCATGATCAGGTCGAGTATCGGATGCGGCGTGAGATCGACGCCTTGCTCGCCCGTGTCGTACCCGGGCTCACCGCTACTCGGATCTTGTTCTACACCCACGACCCGTCCCTCACGATATCCGAAAAGACCCTGATCGAAAAGCATGATTACATTCATCATGTTTCCGGGATCTTGGAGAATATACATCCTCCTGGACCATGTGGCAATAGAGTAGACCCTGCAAGTGGACATCACCGGGTCGGTCGATCGGCCCCGAGAATCGCACGAAACAAGTCATGCCTTTCTCGCATCGAGGCACAAGGCCGAGGGCGATCATGGGACCGTCCGAGATACGCGCATGCCGATACCTGGCTCGAAGCCTGCCGCCTCGAGCCAGGCGTGCTTCGCAGATCGCAATCCGAGCGAAGTCCCGGCGAACGAGAATCCGCGGATGGCGCGGTTCTCACCCATGACTTTCTCGGCCGGAATCTCGTCGGGGATGATACGTTCCGCTTCCGGGGCGGATATCGAATGCCGATCGTGACACCACTCCATCACGTTGCCCAACAGATCGAACAGCCCCAGGTCATTCGGGAGTCGGGTGCCGCAGGGGCGAGTCCGATATCCCGCCTTGGCGCCCGCATTCTCCTGATACCACTCGTAATGCGGGAGCAATTCGGGGGAATTCCCGAAGTATCGAGACGTCACGGTCCCCGCCCTGCAAGCGTACTCCCATTCTGCTTCCGTCGCCAGGCGATATCCCCCCGCGGCGACGGCCTCGGCATCAACTCGCATGCCGTCCGCATACTGGCCCATCTCATTCGGCAAGTAGCACGGACGCAAACGTTCCTTCTCGCTCAGCCAGTTGCAATAGGCCGCCGCGTCATACCACCTCATGTTCGGCTGGGGACAGTCAACGGTCGGACTGTACTTTTCCTCGAATCGATGCCGCCTCTTGCGCTTCTCCATCGAGAATCTCTGGAAACTGTTGACGGTCACCTCCCTGGAAGCGATGGCGAATCGCCGGGGGATGAACCGACGGTGGAATGGTTTCGAAGTCGCCCCTCGTCGGTTCGGATGGCGGCGAGCCCATGTCGAACTCGACGGGGCCGTCGATCAGGACCATCGTATGGCCCTCTCGATCGACGTACCAACGTCGTCGGATCGGCTCACCGGCTCGCGGCGGCCGCCCAGGCTCGAGCTTGAGCCCAGCGAGTACTCCCCATCGCCCCAGCGTCAGCTCCGCAGAGCCATGGACTCCCGCGTCCGGATCGTTACGATACAGTTCGATCAAGGTCGCGATCAAACGAGACGATTCTTCGGGAAGCAGGGCCTCCTTCGGATACCCCGCGAATGCCTGGATCAATGCCCGCCGCCGCGAGATCACCCGATCGAAGAGGTAAGCGTTCCTTCCCGCGCCTCCTCCCCGCCCTCGCCCAGTCGCTCGAGTTCTCGAGCGAGGATCGAGGGCTCGGCGCCATAGGGTGAGAGCGCATTGATCAGATGGCTCCTGACTTCCGGGTCTTTGCGGTGCTCCAGCAGCTTCCAGACGTCCTTATCATCGCCCAGTCGGACCAAGGCGACGGCCGCCCTGCCCCGCCTCGCCGATCGCCGAGCCGCGGCCGGATCCCCCTCGCTTGGTTGGTGTCCGTCCTTGGCGGCCGCCGAGGGGACCACGGAGGCCGAAGGAGCGGTCGTCGGGTCGCCACCCGAAGCATTCAATTCGTTCTCGAGCGCCACCAGGATCGCCGTACGATCCTTTCGGATCACGTCGAGGAAGATGGAGAATGCCTTGGGGTCGGCATCCAGCATGACTTCGACCAGGAATCTCGGGTTGTTCGCGGCATAGTCGGCCAGGAGTTCAGTCGCCAACTCATGCTCGGTATGGTCGGGTGCACTCTCCCGGAAGATCCTGGCTAGTGGCGTGATCAGCTTTTCCCGGACGCTCGCCAGTGCGACCCGCCAGCCGGGGACATCGTAGAACTTGGCCTTGACCATCGACCCGGCGACCTTGTCGGCAAGATCGGCCCATCCGGAATCCTCCGGGGCGTACATCGACAGGACGCCGGCCACGGGAAGGATGCGTGGATCACCAGTCCTGGCGTCACTCAAGTCCTCCCATAGCTTCTTCTTCAACGCGCCTTGGTACGGAGATAGGCTGTCTCGAAGGACCTCCATCTCGAGCGGATTGGCTTCGAGCAAGCGCCGGTACAAGTACTCCACTTGACTGGGATCATCCGGCAACATGGCGAGGCTATAGGCGAATCGAGCCCGAGAGTCGCCCCCGGACCGGCGCGAGATCTCGGAGCCGGCCCGCATACACCCAGCGGGGATAGATTGCGAGCTGATTGAGAAAACCGGGAATCTTCTCGACCTTCGCCCCCGGAAGCGACTCGAGCAGCACCTGGGTCCGGGAGTAGACGCTGTACGCCTCGGTCGCCATGGTGACGAGGGCGATGAAGACCGCGAGGCCGAACAGCCTCGTCCCGTGGACCCACCCGCCTCGCCGCATCATCCGCCGCTGCGCCTCGTCCCACGCGTTGGCTCGGGTCCATCGCCGGATCGAAAGCCACTCTCCGAGCGAAGGCAGATTCCGATTCTCCGGCCTCACGTTCCACATCGCCGCGCGTTCCGCCAGACGGAGCTCGGCCCGGCCCTTGCGGGTTTCCCGCTGCTTGCGAGTCAACCAGTCGCGCAGGGAATGCACGAGGTAATCGTGGGTGAGCTGATAATAACGCCCGCCCGCCGGATGGGCCGGCGTGTCCTCGTCGACCGAGCCCTCCGGGTTGACCGGCGTGATCAGCCGGAGCTCGCCGTCGAGGGTGCGGATCAGGTCGAGGAACTCCTCGGGCCGCTCGCCATACCCCGAGTCCTTTTGCAACTCCTCGACCGACCGCATCCGTCCCTTCATATCGGCGTTGGATTCTGGCAAGAGTGCCTTCAAGACGGCCTGTGCCGCCTTCTGATGGAGGTGATGCTTGGGGTTGGCTCGCGGCGAGCTGAAGGTCTCCTCGAGGAACGTCACGCCGACCCCGTCCATGCCGCCGACCTCGTGCAAGGTCGCGGGCGTCCACGGCTTCCCCTTGATCATCTCGGCGAAGAGGGCCAACCGCACCGGGACGACCCGCCCGTCCTGGGCCAGCCCGGCGACCGCCCGGTCGAGGAAGGCGCCCTGTTCCTGCGACAGGTCGCCGGCCCTCGGCGGCAACGCCTCGAAGGCGCGGCCGTACGCCGACAGGACCTTGCGGGCATGCTTCGGGTCGAACAGGTCGACGACCGCCACGTTCCGGTCGGGGACCAGGTCGACCTCGAGGTCCCTCATGACCCGGGTCGCCGCCATCCAGAAGTCGTCCCGCACCAGGCACAGCGCCTGGAGATGCTCGCCATCGCACTGGCGCATGGCCGCGATCAGTTCGGCCTCTTGCTCGCCTCGACGGGCGAAGAGCCATTGCTCGAACTGATCGAGGACCAGCAGCACCTTGCGGCCCGGCGCGAGGCCCTGGCCGCGGCGGAGGATGGCCAGCGTCTCGACCAGCCCGACCTCGGCGGGGAGGTGCGATACCCGCTTGCGGACGCCGCGGAGCAGCCGGGCTTCGGTCTCGACGGCCGTGGATTCCACGTAGACCGGCGCGACATGAGGGCCCAGGTGCGGGACCAGCCCCGCCTTGACCATCGACGACTTCCCGCAGCCCGACGGCCCGTAGATCAGGCCGACGCCAAAGGCCTTGTCCGGATCCGTCGCATCGATCCGCGCCTTCCAGAATCGCACCGCGTCCGGCAGCCCGTCGCGGTCCCTCGGGCCGGGCAGCAGCTCGAGGAAGAAGTCGGCGTCGTCCTCGTCGAAGGAGCCGAGCCCCTTCGGGACGATCCGGATCGTACGGCCGCTCGAGTCCGATGGCACCGGGGCTGGAGTCGGCGTGGCCCCCATCGCGGCGGGGATGGTCGCCGTGGCCGCGCCGACGACATCCGTAGCCATCGCGCCGGAGGCCGACTTGTGGAAATGCCGCAAGTCTTCGGCCAGGTCCAGGGCCGTGGAGTAGCGCTCGGAGGCGCGCTTCGCCAGGGCCCTCAGGCAGATCCGCTCGAGCTCCCGGGGTATGGTATCGTCGATCTGCCGCGGCGGTCGGGGCTCGGCGTGGACGATCTGCTGCATGACCTCCTGTTTCGAGCCGACCCGGAACGGCCGGCGGCCGGTCATCAGCTCGTAGAGGACGATGCCCATGCTGAAGATGTCCGACCGCCCGTTGACGCGATGGCCCTCGCCCCTCGCCTGTTCCGGGCTCATGTACGCCGCCGTGCCGACGTGCCGGGCGCCCTTTCCCAGGTCCTCATCCTTCAGGGCCAGCCCGAAGTCGGCCAGCGACGGGACGCCGCACTCGTCGAGCAGGATGTTCGCCGGTTTGATGTCCCGGTGGAAAAGGTCGTGGGTGTGGGTGTAATGGAGTGCCTCGCAGAGGATGGCGACCAGCTCCGCGGCCTCCGCGATGGCCGGCCGTCCCCGGCGTAGCCTGGCGGCCAGATCGCCGCCTTCCATATACTTGGATACGATATAATACCGACCGTCCTCGGTGTGGCCCACGTCGTACACCGGCACTATATTCGGGTGGGACAGCCGGGCGATGACGCGAGCCTCCTCGAGGTAGGACTCGACGTCCAGGAACCGCGACGCCTGGGGATGGAGGGGCACCTTGATCGCCACGTTGTGCTTCGAGCTGGGCGTCGTGGGCCAGGTGGACCCTCCCGAACGTGCCCTCGCCGAGCACCCGGATCACCCGGTATCGGCCGATGTAGGTCGGGCCCGTCTCCGGCCCGCTCGTCTCCCGCATCCGCTCGAGGATCCCTCGAGCCGGGGGCGAGGCGCAGGCTGCCGATGCCGCCGGGATTCCTGCCGGCCCGGACCCGGACCCGGCCGATGAGATCTTCATGAACGCGTAGAGCTTCTTGACGATCTCGATCCGTTAACGCAGCGCCTCGATCAATTCGGGATCCTCGACGCCGAGGGACTCCGGCGATACGTCCTCGTCGCGCCGGTAGCGTTCCTCCCAGCGTGCCAGGATCTCGAGGAGGTGATCGTCCTCGATGGGGTCCGACCCGGCCGGCGAGGGACGATCGATGGACCCGGATTCCGCCGGGATCTCCGTCGGGGGCTGTGAGACCACGTCATGTTCCCGCATGGGCCGCTCCGCTCGATCGGTCTTCCGTCGCGCTCAGAAAGGCGCATCGGACTCATCCAGCCATCGTGCCAGCCGCCCCGTCGCGGCCAGCCAGAGCCGGCTGACCTGCTTGCGGTGCACCTCGAGCATCTGGGCGATCTCGGCCTGGGAGAAATCGCCATAGTAGTGGAGGTCGAACACGGCGGCGCTCGTCGTCCGGCAACTTCGCGATCTGCTCGTGGAATTCGGTCAAGAGTGCCAGCCGCCCCGGATCATGGGTGGTGTCGGCCCGGTCGAACGCCGCCGTTGACTCCGGCTCGGCCGGATCCAGTCGCCCGTCCTGGCGGTGGACGTCGCCCCGCCTTTGACCCCGGGCCATATCCAGCAGCACCTGCCGCACTTTCGTGAAGACCAGACCGAAGAAGCCGTTGACCGTCTGCGGCACGGTCGAGTCCAGGGCGACGACGAGGCGCATCCAGACCTCGCTCACCACGCTCTCCAGGTCGTGGCGCCCGTGCAAGCCCGGGAAATCCTCCCGGAAGATCCTGGCGGCGATCCTCAGCAATCGGTCGTGGGTGCGCTCCAGGAGTTCGCGACGCGCCTTCGGGTCGCCGTCGCGGAGCCGGTCGATCAATTCCTGGATTTCGGCCGAGGTGTCTTCTGCCACGTCTGACGATGCCTGCCAACTTCTGATGCCGCTCGGTTTCATCGGAAAGATCGATCCGATTCTAACTCACTGCGGACGCCGCAACCATGCAAAACTCCCGGGCGTTCGCACATCGATCAGCACACGGAATATCCCCGACGCGACTCCTCGCCTTCATCAAACACCTCGCAACCTCGCGGATTTAAGTAAGCTTTGCCCATCAACTGCGACGAATGATTAAGCATTTCGGGACAAATCCGTCTTTTCCCCGAGAATTCCTGTCTCAAACGCGCGATCGCTCTGCCTGGCATGGTAGAGCGACCGAGGACAGGGACGACCGGGAAGACGGACAGGGACGTCCACGAGGGTCGCCGTCAAGACCCCGGAAGGGTCAGTATCGGCAGCAGTACGTCCATCCCGAGGCCACCCGATTCGAAGGAGCAACCCATGAAGAAGCCAGCGTTCGTCCCCCAGTCCGATCAGTTGGAAAGCCGGATCGCCCTGTCGAGCATGCCGCAGTTCAGCCACGGCGCGGCGATCCTGACGAAGCATGCCCTCGGCCAGACCTACAGCCTGGTCCAGAAGGCGTTCACGCAGTACATGAACCACGGGCAGAACTTCAACAAGCTCGAGTCCAACCTGGCGAGTGCCGTCAGCCGCATCCCCTATAACCATCGCGACGGCCTGCTCTCTCAGGTGGAATCCGAGGCGGGGCAGATGCGGATCGACATCGCCACCAAGGCGGCCAAACCGGTCGGAAGTGCGCTCCAGCGTGCCCTCAACGACGTCAACGAGTTCGTCCAGGGCGAGGTCTCGAGCGGGACCATCCTCCTCCGATGATCCACGGGGGGATCGCCGTCACGGGCCGAGCAATGGGGGCGGGTGCGCCCCCGTTGCCGCGCCAACCACAATTTTCGCTCACATCATGACATGAATTCCGATCACGAACGCAAGGCGGCGATCGCCGCCTTGACGTCGTCGCTCTCGACCTGCTGGCCGGCCAGGGCCTTCATGGCGATGCCCATCGCCATGCCGTCCTTGGGCGCCGACTTGATCTGCTCGGCGACGGGTGCCAGGGCCTCGACGATCTGTTCCGGGGACAAGGTCGGCGGCACCCATTCACGGATCAGCGCCAGCTCCTCGGGACTGAAGGTGGTGACCCCCGACTTCGCCTCCTTGAGCACGCTGCGCATCTTCTTGATGGCCTCGGCCTCGGACATCTCTTCGCCGGTGGCCAGGGTCAGTTGCGCAATCCAGTAGCGCAGGAATCCGGTGCGGAAGGCGTCGCGAACCTTCATCGACCCGGTCAATTGCGTACGCATTCGCTGGACGATCGATGTGGACATGGCAAATCCCTCCTGGCACGCAACACATGCCGATCAACCGGGCGAGGCGGCCCCGTCGAAGAGCGGGGTGATCGGCTCGCCGGTGCAGAGCCGGATAGGGCGGTCGAGCCGGTCGCGCAGCTCGGTATCCGGGTCGATCCCCATCGACCGGTAGACGGTCGCGGCCAGGTCGGCCGGCCGGTAGGGCCGGCTGGCGGGATAGGCGCCCATCTTGTCCGACTGGCCGATCATCTGGCCCCCGCGCACGCCGGCGCCGGCGAAGGCCGCCGAGAACACGGCCGACCAGTGGTCGCGTCCGTCTCGGCTGTTGACATTCCCCGTGCTCTTGCCGATCCGGGGCGTGCGCCCGAACTCGCCGGTCACGATGACCAGCGTCTCATCGAGCAATCCGCGGGCCTCAAGGTCGTCGAGCAGCGCAGCGACACCCTGGTCGGTCGGCGGCAACAGCCGGTCCTTGAGCGCCTTGAAGTTGGCCGAATGCGTGTCCCAGGTCTGGACGCGACCCATGTTGACCTGGACGATCGGCACGCCCGCCTCGACCAGCCGCCGGGCGAGCAGGAGCGATTGGCCGTACATGTGCCGCCCGTATCGATCCCGGAGCCCCGGATCCTCCTCGCCGAGGTCGAAGGCCCGCGCCACCTTGCCGGAGAGCAGCAGTGCATAGGCGCGGTCGACCTGATCGACGAACGGATCCTTCGCCTCGGCCGCCAGGGCGCCGATCTGGTCGCGACGGGCGCTCATGTGGTCGAGCAGCGATTTCCGCTGGCCCAGCCGTTCGACGCTCAGTCCGGCGGGGAGACTCAGCCCGTCGAAGCCGAACCCGGGTCGGCTCGGGTCTTGCTTGACCTGCCACGGGTCGTGCCGGGGTCCGAGGAAGCCCGCATGCTGGCCCGGCCAGGTCAGGGGCCCTTCCATCAGGTACGTCGGCAGCGACATCCCGCTGGGGATGGCATCGGCCCTCGGCCGGATCGCGTTGACGGCCGAGGCATAGCACGGATAATCGTCGCGCGAGGCGATCTTATCGAAGAAGGCTCCCGGCTGCGGGTGGCCCGTCAGGATCTCGTGGGTGGCGTTGAGATGGTTCGTGTATTCATGAGACAGCGATCGGACGACCGCAAGCTTGTCCGCCCGTGCGGCCAGCCGGGGCAGGTGCTCGCAATAGTGAATCCCCGCGACCGCGGTCTCGATCGGCCGGAACTCGCCCCGGATCCCGTCCGGCGCCTCCGGCTTCATGTCGAACGAGTCGATATGGCTCAGGCCACCCGTCAGGAAGACGAGGATGACCGACTTCGCCCGCGGCGCCAGCACGGGCGCCGGCTTCCCCTTCGAACCGCCGGAGCTCGCCGCGGCGCGTGCGCGCATTGCCAGGAGGTCCGGCATCGCCATGCCCAGCAGCCCCGAGAATCCCACCTGGAGGAACTCCCGGCGCAAGATGCCGGTCGGATGACGTCGCGTCGCCTGGATCAGGGATTCGTCCGAACCGGTAGCCATGGTCACCTCGATTCATGCTCCCCGCGTAATAATGTTTGATATTATCTCAAACAATCCACCAGGAGCAAGCCCGGTGCCGGGATCGATCCGGTCACGCTCGCATGCAGGATCACGGCTCGGACCGGGCCTTGGTCGCCGAGGGTTCCTCGGGCGAGGTCAAGAAGGCGATCAGGTCGCGGACGGCGGCGTCGCCCAGGGCGGATGCCAGCCCGGGCGGCATGATCGACGTGGCGCTCGGGCGGAACTCGCGGATCTCCTCGCGACGGATGATGGTGGCATGAGCGTTGGTATCGGTGACCTGAATCGCGTCGGGGCCCTCCGCCCGGACGAGGCCAGCCACCACCTGACCCGCCTTGGTCGCCACGGTGTACGAGGTGTAATCGGGCGCGATCGCGGCGCTCGGCGCGGCGATGCTCCGATAGATCTCGGCACGGCCCTTCCGCCCGACCTCGGTCAGATCCGGACCGACTTTCCCCCCTGGCCCCGGAAGGCATGGCACTGCGCGCATCGGCCCTGCTCGCCCGCGAAGATGGCCCGCCCTCGGATCGGGGTCGCCTCCGGACACGTCGGGGACCGCGATCGGCGAGGCGATTGCCGCGTCCGACACCTGCGGCGCCCAGGGGACCATCAGGCGATCGCCTCCGATGGAACGATCGGCCTGGTCGGCCCCCGTGCGATAGGTCGCCTTGAACGAGAACGGCTTGGCGTCCACTCCGGTCCGCACGGCCGTCATGAAGTAGAGAGGCTCGCCCTTGGATTCCACGGTCAAGGACACATGATGGAATCCGTCCCTGGGATCGGGAGTCGATTCGCCGGCCTGGGCGTCGCCGAGCATGGCCTCCTCGATCGGTGCCGAGGCGTCGATCCGGAGCGTCACCGGACCGGCGGGCAAGCGGACCAGCGCGCTCAAGCTGAGCTTCCCGGGCCGGGAAAGGAGGGCCAGTCCCGTCTCCTGGGGCTTCGAGTTTAGCGCGAGGCGGCGGGTCGACTCGAGATCCAGCTCAGGCCACCACCCGGACCAGTTCGGATCCTCGCCCTGGGCGTCTCGCTCGCTCCAAGCAGCCTCGACGCCCGACAGGTCGTAGGTCGTGTCTGAGACGGGGAGCCGATAGCGGGCGACGCGTGGATGGGGGTCGGTGGCCAGCACCAGCGTACGCCCGTCGTCGATCGCGCGGGCGCCGACGATCCGCAGGGCGCCCGATGGCTCGGCCGGAGGCACCTGTCCCGGCAAAGACGATTGGGTGTCGAAATAGGGGATCGTCCGACCGACCAGGGATTTCACCGCCATCGGATCGATCGGCCGGTCGAACGCGGCGATCACCTGGAGCGGACCGGCCGGCCAGACCGCGACGGGATGAAGCTCGACCCGGCTCGACCCGGGCGTACCCTGTGACGATCCGGGAGTGGCACCCGCGACCAGCAGTAGCGCCGTCAGCAAGAAGCCTGTGGACGGGCCAACAGACCGCCCGGTCCGGGATCGTGAGGGATGGCAGGATTCGCTCATAATACGCGATTGTAGAGAATCCCCGACCTCAAGGAAAGTCGAAGTGGCCCTCGAGGGCAGTCGTTGAGGCGAGCGTGATGCGGAATCCAAAGAAGGCGGAATCGATGAAGCGGAATCGCCCTCCGGCTGAGCCGTCAACCGGCAAGGAGCCCTTCACGATCGATGAAGCGTTCCGACGACTTCGCCTGGCGGTCGCGGACCTGCCCAGGGCGGCGATGTTCGACTTGCGCGATCGGGGCTATCGATCGCCGTTCGAGCAACTGGTCGGCGCCTTGATCTCGGCGCGTACCCGGGATGAGACGACGACGAAGGTGTGCCTGCGACTGTTCGAGGCGGCCAGGACCCCCGAGCAAGTCCTCGCCCTCGACGAGGCCGAGCTCCGCCGCTTGCTCGGCGGTGCCGCGTTCGCCGAGGCGAAGGCCCGCGACATCCGCGAGATCGCGCGTCGGATCGTCGAGGACTGGGATGGACAGGTCCCCGACAGCCTCGAGGCCCTGACATCCCTGCGCGGGGTCGGTCCGAAGATCGCCGCCCTGACGCTCGCGGTGGCCTTCAACCGGCCGGCGATCGCCGTTGACATCCACGTCCATCGGATCGTCAACCGATGGGGCTACGTGTCGGCCCCGACCCCCGAGAAGACCATGATCGCCCTGGCCGGCGTCCTCCCCCAGCGCTACTGGATCGAGATTAACGAGCGGCTGGTCCCCTTCGGCAAGTTCATCTGCACGGGCGCGCGACCCCGGTGCTCGACCTGTCCGCTCCTCTCGATCTGCCGCCAGGTCGGGGTGACGGACCATCGCTAGCGCGAGCCGACGGCGTGCAGGCGATGCATCCTCGCATCCGCAGCGACCGCGAAGGCGGAATTGACGTCCCGGGCCGCTTGGACTAGATTCTGGCTCCCCTCAGCCCTAACGCTCATCGATACGAAAGGAGAGAGCCATGGCCTGGCGATGGACTGCCCGGCGATTGGTGATTTCGGCCTTCGTGATCTTCCACCTCTCGGCGCTGATCATGTGGACCATGCCCGATTGCGCCATCAAGAAACAATTCCAGCCGCCCTACCGCTATTACGTCCTGCCGTTGGGGCTATGGCAATGGTGGGCGATCTTCGCCCCCGACCCGATCCGCAACACCACGACCTTGAACGCCGAGGTGGTCGACGCCAAGGGGATGCGCCAGGTCTATGAGTTCACCCGAATCGGCGATCTCCCGTGGTGGCAGAAGTTCCCGCGGTACCGGAACCCTAAGTTCACGGCCAACATGAGCAACGACGAATACACCAAGCACCGCGAGTTCACGGCGCGACACGCGGTCCGCCAGCTCGGCGTCGATGCCGGGTCGTTCCCGGTCTGGGTCAGCCTCTACTACGACGTCAAGGATTCGCCCCCGCCCGGGACGGGAGCCGTCGATCCCATGACCCCGAACCGTCTCCAGATGATCGAGCGGTACCAGTTCGGATCGCTCAAGGAGGTGTTGCCATGAATCCGATCAAGGCATGGAATCGCTTCCTGTTCGGGCCGGTTTCGGCGCGACCGCTGGGCCTGTTCCGGATCGCCTTCGGCCTGCTGATGATGATCTACCTGGCCGTGATGACCGTGGAGTTCGACCACTGGTACACCGGCACCGGCCTGCTCCAGGGGACCGAGGCCCGCGAGGTGGCCGCGCCGATGCGATTCTCGCCGCTCCAGTACGTCACCGACCCGGTCACGCCGAGGATCTTCTACGCCGCGGCGTTCACCGCCGCGTTCTGCGTGATGGTGGGATGGCGAACCCGGACGATGAGCGTCGTGCTCTACGGTTGCCTGCTCTCGTTCTACCACCGGAACGTCTCCTCGAACGGCGGGCCGGATGCCGTCCCGACGATCCTCTCGTTCTACATGATGCTCTGCCCGAGCGGCGCGGCCTACTCGCTGGACTCGCGCCGCGAGGCGAAGCGACGCGGCACCGAGGCGGAGGCCCTCATCGTCCCGTGGGGCGTCCGGCTGCTCCAGATGCAGCTCTGCCTGATCTACTTCCAGTCGTGCGTCATCAAGTGCGACGGACCGACCTGGATGGACGGCACGGCGACGCATTACGTTCTCTTCAACCGCGAATTCGACTGGTTCAACCTGGAATGGCTGGGCGCGTATCCGATGCTCGTCAACGTGATGACGCACGGCGCCATGCTGATCGAGTTCGCGCTGGCCTTCTGGCTCTGGTTCCGACCGACGCGGCGATGGACGATCCTGGGCGGAATCCTCCTCCACGCCGGTATCCGACCGGTCCTCAACATCCCGGGTTTCGGCGAGATCATGTGCGCGACCTACCTGACGTTCCTGGACCCCGACGAGGTCGCGAGCCTTCTCTCTGCCCTCGATCCGAGGGCCTGGCTGGCCCGACTGGGTCTCCGCCGGCCCAACCTCGATTTCCTGCGAGGGGCCGATCGTCCGATCGGGATGCCATCGTGGCAGCAGCGCGAGTTCGCCTTCGAAGGCGCCGAGGCACACCCAGACTGAATGCTTCACATGATCCGAGTCAAGAATCGGATCGCCTCGGCGTGGTCCGGATACTGTGCGGTCAATTCGCTGCGCCGGCCTTGTTCGTAGTCGGCATAGTCGAACCCGGGCGCCATGGTGGCACCCAGGAGGATGAACGCTCCACCGGGCTCCAGGCGGGAGCCCTGCCAGACGCCCGGCGGCACCACGACCTGCGGCTGCTGGCCGGCGAGCACATCCGGGCCGATGACCACCTCACGCCCCGCGCCATCCGGGAAGAGCTGGAGCATCCGCATGGGACTGCCCGCGTAGAAGTGGAAAACCTCCTCGGTCGGCAGCCGATGCATTTCGGAGAAGGTGTCCGCGGTCAGCAAGTAATAGATCGCGGTCCCGTAGGATCGATCGCCACGCCCTTGATACAGGACCGGCAATGATCCCGCCGGGATGACCCCCTCGGAGCGATAGGTCTCCCGGAAGAACCCGCCCTCGATCGGGTGCGGCTGGAGTCCGAGTGCTTCGATGATCTCGCGGGCGGTCGGCATGAGGTTGACTCCCGGTCGATGGTGACGGTTCGATCCCGATTCAGCCGACGCGGAACTTCTCGATCCCTTCGAGGTTGAGCTCGATGCCGAGGCCGGGCGCGTCGGGGACGGCGACCATGCCGGACTCGGCGCGGATGACCTCGGTGATCGACTGCCGCAAGTTGGTCCCCTCCTCTACGACGAACTCGAGCAGGCCGAGCGTGTTGGGGATGCTGGCCAGGAAATGGAGCGCGGCGGCGACGTTCAGATACGTGGTGAATCCGTGATTGACGATCGGCAACCCGCGGTCGGCGGCCAGCGCGGCGATCTTGATGGCCTCGGTGAACCCGCCGCATCGCGTCAGGTCGACCTGGACGACGTCGATCTGGCCCACGTCCATGAGCTGGAGGAACGACTTCCTCTCGCTTTCTTCCTCGCCGGCGGCGATCCGCAACGGACTGGCCGCGGCCAGCTTGGCATAGCCGAGATAGTCGTCCGGCAGGAGCGGCTCCTCGAACCAGAAGGGATTGTATTGCTCGAAGGCCCGGGCGCGCTGGATCGCGGTCTTGGCATCATAGACGAGCCCGGCGTCGATCATCAGGTCGAGATCGGGACCGAGCCCCGCGCGGGCCTCGCGGACCAGGGCGACGTCGGTCTCGGCATCCTTCCCCATCGGGTCCCAGCCGAACTTGACGGCGGTGAACCCCTGGTCGGCGAACCGTCGGGCCCGTTCAACCGGTCTCCGCGGGCGTCTCGCCGAAGAGCGAGCTGGCGTAGGCCCGCAGGCTCTTGGTGAATCCGCCGCCGAGCAGCTTCCAGATCGGCATGCCGAGGGCCTTCCCCTTGATATCCCAGAGGGCCAGGTCGATCCCACTCATCGCGTGGACGCCGATCCCGCGCCGACCGCCGTAGATGTTGGCCCGGTACATCTTGTGCCAGAGGTACTCGGTGCAAAACGGGTCCTCGCCGATCAGCACATGCGCCAGCCCGGTCGCGGTCGTGTGCGAGAACGGACCCTCGATGCACCCCTTCACGGCCATCGGGTTCGAATCGACCTCGCCATAGCCGACGATCCCGGCATTGGTCGCGACCTTGACGATCAGGGCATCCTGGCCGCTGTCGCACTGGGTCTTCACCTCCGGCAGGCGGAGGTAGATCGCCTCGACGCTCGTGATCTTCAAGTCGCTGATCGGGGGGGGCGCACCTGGCATCATGGTTCTCGCAGCGGGCTGGGGGATGCCGGCCAAGTCGAACCGGCATGGAGTTCCTGTCGAGCCGAATCTAACCGGACGACGCCACCCGGGCAAGGATGAAGGTCGTTCGGAGATTTGCCGGCGATGAACGGCAGGGCTGCAGCAATCGGATCTCGCACTCGTCACGGGCTACTCGGCCAGCGGTTCCCCGAGCTTGGCCGGCGCCTCAATCGGGATCGCCCGTGAGGATGAAACCGGCCCAGTAATGGGGATGTGCATAAGGGTGGGCCGACTTCCGCTTGAAAGTCATCTTCTTGAGTTCGGCTCGTGCGTTCTGGTCCAGCTTGAGATCGACGTCCTTGCTAGTCAGCCCGCGCAGCCACTCCTTGGCCTCGCGCAACGCCTCGGCCTTGGCGAGGGCCTTGCCCTCCAGACCCGGGCGTTTCCCCAGCCAGTTCTGGTAGAATCGGGTCATCAGGAGCGCGGTGGCTGCATCGTCGACCTTCCAGAGCGACAGGCAGACACTCCGGGCGCCGGACATCAGCAACGCCTGGGTGAAACCGACGAACCCTTCACCGCCGGCTTCGCGGCCCAGGGCGGTCTCGCACGCCGAGAGCGTCACCAGCTCGGCATTCAGTTTCCAGCTGGTCTGGATCTCGCGGACCGTGAGCCGGCCGTCGAAGACCGGCTTGTGGTTCAGAGCCTGATCCAGCGGGTCGGGCAATCCCGTCTGGGTCAAGATCACCGCCGATTGGAAGGGTATGCCTTCGTCGATCACCCCGTGAGTCGCCAGGTGGATGACACGGAACTTCCCCAGTTCACCCGAGGTGGCGAGGCGTTCGAGTTCGGGCTCGCTCGCTTCTCGGCCGATGAGTTTGCGGGAAGATTGGAAAAGTTGTGCGATGGCGTTGACCTCGTCTCGCGCGCCCGGCAAGGGAGCGAAGACCTTGGAGCCGGACCGCACCTCCGCGAGGACTTGCCGAAGCTTCCGCTCCTCAGCCAGCGCGACGGGGGTCGGCCTCGAATCCACTTTCACGGCGATTCTTCCGGGGGCCAGTTCAAGTTGACCCACCTTGCCGGCACGCCAGAATTCGACGGGGACGCTCCGGCCCGTCTCGACGACGGCCTTCAAGTCCTCGGGGTTCCGGAGCGCGGTCCCGTTGTAGGAGAGGAGTACATCCCCCGGCTTCAGACCCCGCGTTGCAGCATCGGAGCCGAGAACGACCTCGAGGATCACCAGGCCGTGGCCGGGCGGCTCGGGGCGCTCGACTTGTCAGGCGGCGCGAAGACCGGGTCGCCCAGCGCCAGCAGCCCGGCGTCGTGGTCCGGCCGGGTCTGCTCGCGCAGATACTTGAAGATGGTAGCCGAGGGTGCGTAGCTCACCGTGCGTGTGTCCTCGCCGGAGAGTAGGGCTTCGACCGGTATGCCCGCCATGGCTCGGGAGGGCAGGACGATCAGCCTTTGGACCTTCGGTAGCCCGAAGGCGGTGGCGTTGAGCGCACCGGTCAGGGGCTCGATCCGTTGGTCCCGTAACCGTTCGATCAGGGAACGCAGATCTGCCAGGTCAGCGACGGGGTTCGATCGTAACCCGGTCCGTACCCGGTCTGCCAGCTCGGAGTCATCCTTGGACCAGAGCCCCCCAGGGTCGGTCCCAGTGATCGCGACCCAGACCGGCAAGCCGCGCGAGCGGACGACCACGCCCCAGTGCTCTCCATCGGGGTCGGCGTCCTTTGGTCCCACGGGTGGGATATCGATCCAGGCGATCAGGGCGGCATCGGCAGGCAGGGACTCCCGGATCTGGTCAAGAGTCGCGACGCGGCCTCCCAACTCGCCGTATTTCCGACACTTCTCGCCGAACACCACAGGGAGATTGGCCTGGGATAAGCCGTTTTGCTCTTGAAAGTTAGGGCTTGCGTCCCCGTGAATGAGGATTGGACACCCCTCACCACGAAAGGACGCAAGCATGGGCACCGATGCACCCACGATCGTCACTATACCGGTTCACTGCGCTCCCAAGAAGGCCCCCTGCCCGAAGTGCGGCAAACTCGGCCGACGCGCACGGAAGTTGGACCCTCGCCTGGTCCGAACCGTCGCCTACAAGGCCATCGTCTATCTGGAGATCACCTGCGGCGAGTATCGGGCGAAGTGCGATTGCTGCACGACCTTCCGCAACACCCCCGAGGGCGTGCTCCCCAGGGCCCACTACGACAACAAGGTCCGCGACCTGGTCCTGGATCGCATCCTCAAGGACGGCATGAACATCGAACGGACGCTGGAGTCGCTCCACCGCGAATTCCTGCTCGATCTGTCCACGGGCTTCGTCTACGACGTGCTCCGCGACCGCGCCGGGCAACTCGATCTGGCCGACCATCGCCGCATGGTCCTGGATAACTTCAGTGGCACGCTTTGCGTGGACGAATTGCATCTGGGTCAGTTCACTCTCCTGCTGGCAACCGACCCGATCCGCGACCTGCCCGTGGCCTTCGCCCTGGTCAGTGCCAACGATCAGGAGCACATGAGGGGATTCCTCAAGAACCTCAAGAACTGGGGGCTGATGCCCGGTGTCGTGATCACCGACGGCTCGAACCTCTACCCGGCCGTCCTGGCGGAATTGTGGCCCGAGGCGGACCATCAGCTGTGCGTATTCCACACCATCCGAACGCAATCGCGCACCAAGGTCGGCCGGCGTCTCCTCCGGATCGCTTCCCCCTCCACCTCCTGACCCGTCGGGGTCGGTCGGACTCGGGCTCGCCGACTCCGCCTTCAGCCGGCCCAGCGGGATGACGTGGCGGATCTCCAGCGAATCCTCACCGACTATGACCCGGTCGATCAGCAACTGCAAGATCCGCTGCCGCTCGGCCAAGGTCGCCTCATCGAGCCGCGACCGTACGCGCTCGCAGAACGCCGTCAGGTCGGCCCAGACTTCCCTTGCCGTCTGGCGCTCGCAACGCAGCCGTCGCTCCTGATCATGCTGTGTTGTGAGCAGATTTTTTCGCGATCGAATCTGTTCACGTCTCTGCTTGAGTTCGTCGAGGCCGATCGCCTCGGCCTGGTAGGCGTCAACTAGGCGCTGCTCCTCGCGGTCGAGTCGGCGCAATTGCGCCTCACACTTCTGGCCGGCCGCGGTCGAGTCGGCGTCGAGGGCCTCGGCCTGTCGGGCTCGTTCCTCGAACTGGGCGGCCAGTGTGCCCGGGTCCTCGAGTAGCCCCTTGACATGGCCCCAGACGGCGGCATCGAGCTCATCGGCCTTGGTCCGGGCCTGCGGGCAGCGGCACTCGCGGTCGCGAGCGACGGTGTCCTTACCATGGCATGTGTAATACCGATGCACGCGATGCCCGCGGGCTCCGCTGGTGGTGACGCCGCACATGGCCAGGCCGCAAGTCCGGCATGTGAGCAAGCATCGGAGCAGATATTCGTGGCGGGTGTTGTTTCGGAAGGAGAGGACCGAATTGCGAGCGAGTTGCTCGCTCGCATGCTGATGAGTAATCTCATCGATAATGGCGGGGACCGGGATGGGGATCCACTCCTCGGGCGGGCGTCGCTTACGGCAGCTCGGCAGGCCCGCCCGAGGGCCGGTGGACCGTGGCTTGCGCGGCGCCACGAGCTCGTTCCGGTTGGCGTACGCCGTCCCCGTGTAGAGCGAGTCCGAGAGGATCCGATGCACGACACTGTTGGACCAGAGCCGCTTGCCGTTGCGCGGCCGCCACGGCCCTTCGGCCAGCCGCTTGAGGATCTGACGGACGGTCGTCCGCTCGTCGATCAACCAGCGGTAGAGCATGCGGACGACTTCGGCCTCGGCTTCATCGATCACGAGGTAGCCGGGGACGCCATCGCGTTTTGGGACGTATCGATAGCCGTAGGGGGCGCGGCCAGCACCCCACTGTCCGGCCCGGGCCTTCTGGAGCTTGCCGCGGCGGAACCGCTCGGCGAGGACGGCCCGCTCGTACTCGGCGATCGCCCCCTGGATCTGGAGCAACAGTTGGTCGTGCGGGTCATCGGAGATGGGCCGCTCGATGAACTCGACGGCGCAAGCGGCCCTGCGGAACTCCTCGAGCAAGAGGACCTGGTAAGCGTAACGCCGGGCCAGCCGGTCCGGGGTATAGACGGCGACGATGTCGAACTCGCCCTCGCTCGCCGCGTCGCGGAGGCGATCGAGAGCGGGGCGATCGAGCCGCGCACCCGAGTAGCCTTCATCAATGTAAATATGCTCGTCTTTAAGGTCGTGGCCTCGGGCGGTCGCCCAGCGGCGCAGGGCGTCGAGCTGGCTGTCAATCGTCTGGTCCCGCCCCTGCTTGTCGGTCGAGACCCTGGCATAGATCGCGGTCCGCATGGACTGCACTCCGATGATGATATTCGAGACTGGTATTGTGATCGGAGGCCGACCCGAGCAGGACCTGGAAAGCCTGCCCGAGTCGCCTGATGCCGTCACGACGGTGGACGAAAGTGGAGCGGATGACCCACTCCGGTGGCCGAGGATCACGGGGTTGCCGACGCATGGGTGTTGACCTCCCGGGAGATCAACATGGTCGGCACGACCCGCGTCGGGCTAGGATTGGTGGGGAAGTCGAGGATTGAACCGACGAGTTGTGGACCTGAACGGAATTACAAGGGTCGTTCGCAAGGTATCGATTGCGTTCGGATTATGCACATCGTCAAGGAGATCAACAAGCTGATCCTCGATGCCCTGCGACGGTTGCGGATGAGGATGCAGCGGCGCGGCCAGGCCGGGCGGAAGAAGAAGCGGGGCCGCAAGGGGGCCAAGCGAAGGCCCCGGAGCGGCATGACGCTCAAGGAGAAATCGGCCTTCGTGTTCAAGCACCGGCATCTGATCGTGACGCGCCCCGAGAACCTCGACGAGTCGCAGGGGGAGGACCTGAGACGGATGCAAGAATACCTGCCCGAGTTGGCGACGTTGCGGCGATTCGCCGAGCGGATCTACTGGCTCTTCGACACGCCCAAGGACTACCATCAGGCGAGTTGCCGCCGGGCTGCGATCGTCCGCGATCCGGCCTTTCTCGCCGTGCCCGAATTGAGCAAAGCCCTGGAGCAATTGAGTGAGGAGAAGTTCCCCAAGATCATGTCCTACCTGCACAATCCGATCAGTCAGAGGGTACGGACGAACAATCACGTGGAGCGAACCAACCGGATGGTCCGGTTCCTGGAGAAGGTGAGGTACAAGTGGCGGCGGCGCAAGACGCTGGTCCGGTTCGTGGTGTTGCGGCTGGACGACATCTGGAGCCATTGGATTGCGCCCGAGGCCCGGGAAACGAAATCTCCTAAGGTAGGTCGCCGACGCGAAGCACAAGCCCCTACCGGGCAAGAACCTCGTCGCGTCGCGTGAGAATGTGGTGGTGTTCAGCGAGAAGTGTCGTATTTCCCGTCGAGTTTCGCCTTGAACCCGCCCAGTTCGATGCTCGCCTCCTTGTGCCGGTGGCGTAGGTCCTCGAACTGCTTCTGGTGCTCGCCCTTGTCCACTCCTGCCGGGGTGGTCTCCATCAGCCGTTCGAGTCGTACAAGCTCCACGGTCAATTCGAGGAGCCGGTCTTGCTCGGCGGCGGTGAGTCGAGGATCACGTCGGGCGGCCAGTTCATCGAGCAGGCCCCGGCCGAGGTCTTCCTCCAGCGCCTGCCACGCCTCGTCCGGTCGATTGAGGCGGCCAAGGACGGCGGCCAGCGCGGCTCGTGGAGATTTCACTCTCCCGGTGCGCTCCAGGCCCGCGAAGGCGATCCGGAGTCGGGCCGTATCCAGACTTCTTGCGCCACTCAGCCATAGGCCCTGTGCCTCGGCATACCGACCCTGGGCGTAGCGATTGGCCGCCAGGTCGATGTAGCTCTCGGCGGTGTCGGGGTGGTCATCGGTGAGGATTCGGCGGCGGATCGACAACGACTGCTCGAACAGCGAATCGGCTTCGTCGTACTTCCCCTGGGCCTGAAGGTTGACTGCCATGTCGTGGTAGCCGCGAGCGGTCAGGGGGTGGTCGTCGTCGAATTGCCCGCGGTAGATCTTCAGGGCCTTTTCGAGGAACAGCTGGGCTTCGACATACCTCTCCTGGGCCCGAAGGTTGACAGCCAGGTCGTTGTAACTGACGGCGATTCGAGGGTGACCATCACCGAAGTTCAGGAGGCGGATCTCCAAAGCCCTCCTGAGATAAGGCTGAGATTCTCCGAATTTCCCTTGTGCATCGAGGTTAGACGCCAAGCCGTCGTAACTATTGGCGGTGAGGACGTGATTCTTCATCGGCATATGCTCTTGGATCTCGACGGCCCGCTCGAAGAGCGGTTGGGCCGCCGGGACTTTCCCCTGAGCTTTGAGAACGTTCGCCAGACCGACATAGCTATGGGCGGTGGCAGGATGGAAATCCGTGTGGACGCGACGGCGGATCTCCAACGCTTTCTCGTGAAGCGGCTGGGCCTCAGCGTATCTCCCCTGTGCGACTAGGTTGGTAGCCAGGTTGTAGTATCCCATGGCGATGTCTTCGCAGTCGTGGGAGCGGAAGCGGAGGAGACACGCCAGCGTCCTCTCCAGGAGCGGCCGGGCCTCCACGTACTTACCCTGATAGATGAGGTTGATGCTGAGGTAGTTGTAGCCGACCGTGGTGAAAGGCTGATCGTCGCCAACCAGTCGGACCCGGATCTCCAGCGATTTCTGGAGGAGCTCTTGGGCCAGGACATACTTCCCCTGACCATTGAGGTTGTCCGCCGTGCTAGTGTAGCTCACGGCCGTCTCGGGATGGTCGTCAGTCAGCAGTCGTCTTCGGATCTCCAGCGCTTTCTCGAAGAACGGCTGGGCCGGGGCGTACTTCCCCTGGGCCCAGAGCTCGGCCGCCAGCTTGTCGTAGCCCTCGGTCGCCGGGGGATGGGCCTCGGCTAGCAGTTGTCGGAAGTGGATCGCCAGCTTATCGTAGCTCTCGGCCGTCCCGTGGTAGTTGGTGAGCAGTGCTCGGAAGTTGTTCGCCAGATTGTAGTAGCTCTCGGCGGTCTGGGGATGGTCATCGGTGAGCAGTCGTTGACGGACCTCCAGAGCCTTTTCCAACAGAGGCTGCGCTTCGCCAGGCTTGAATCCGGCGAAGAGGTCAAGCGCTTGCTGGGTATCCTGGAAGGTCGAATAGTAGGCGACGCGATCCTCGTACGGCCTCGGGGCGACCCGGCGTAATGCCTTGAGACGCCATTCCTCGCTAACTGTCTCGAAATGCTTCGGCCCCTGGACCCGCGCTCGCAAGGCGAGCAACTCCTCTTCCCGCTTGATGGCTTCGTCCCATCCGTCGGCTTTCAGACTCGCTTCGATGGCCTCGTTCAATTCAGTCGCGCGCCTGGCATCATCTCCTCGGAGGACGATCTGCCCGGGAGGCGTTGCCACTTTCTCGCTATTCTTCTTCGCCGGCTCCTGGGCCAGATCTGCCGATTTCTTGGGTTCGACCGCGAATGCGATAGCCCGGATCGCTACGAATTCAGGGCGCTTTGCCAGGTAATCGCAGACCTCCCGGAACGGTGCGGGGCCTAACTGTGGGAGCTTCTCCAAGTCGCCACGCGACGCGCTCCTGGGGCGACGGACTCTGCCGTCGCTGTATTCCCAGACGCCGCGAACCTCGTCCGCCGCAACATGCTTCCAGTGGAGTCGAAGGCCGGCCCTCCCCTGCCACTCTTTGAATGGGGGCAACGGATTCCGCGACGCAACGACGACGAACGCATGCAGGCCAGAACCATCGGTCAAGGGGTACAGGTGATCGGAATCGATCTCGGCCGTCTGGACGGGCGAATCGCCAATTCCGGGCGGAAAACAGTGGTAATCCTTGCCGTCGGGGGCGAGCGCGATCACGTAGCAGTACAGGGACGTGTCGAGCCTGGCCGTAACCAGGATCTTGTCACCCTGCACGATCGGTCCGGGGTAAGAGCTGATCTGCCCGTACGAATCTTGCGAGTCGCCCCGATATGCATCGCCGTCGAGTGATTTGATCTTCGGAGCGACTTGAGGCGACGCGGTCGCGAGCGGGAGGCTCGGCGGGTCCGGCTTCGCCGATTGCGGCCCCGTCTTCAGACCCACCAGCTCGACAGTCGGCGCGGTCGCGGCCGGGATGTTCGGCGGATCCGGCTTCGCATCCCATGCTACCGGCTTGAAGAAGATGAGCAGCAGGACCGCCAGCACGGACACTGCGATCAATCCTCGTGTCTTCGTCCCAACCGAGTGCGTGGCGAGGAACATGTGCAGGGCACGTTCGAACTCGACAGCGGAGCGGCATCGCCGATCCGGATCGGTCTCCAGCGCGCGTTCGCAGATCCACTCGAGGGTTCGGGGTACTCGGCGGTTGAGATGGCGGGCCGGCACGTGCACGGCTTCCTTGGCCTGGCGGAGGATCGATTCGCGCGAGGCCCCCTGATAGAGCGGCCGCCCGGTGAGTAGGTGATAGAACAAACCTCCCAGGCCGAAGACATCGGTCCAGGGGCCGATCAGATCGCCCCGCCCGCGCGCCTGCTCGGGACTTTGATAACTCGCCGTGCCGCCGGTCCAATCGTCCGGGTCGTCGGACCAGGCGTGCTTCAATCGAGCCAGCCCGAAGTCGATCAGTCGGGGGACACCCCGATCGTCGATCAGGACGTTCCGGGGCTTGATGTCTTGATGGATGATCCCTTGCGCATGCAGATAGGCGACGGTCCGCGCCAGCCCCGCCACGAGCCGGACGGCCTGGAGCGGTCCCGGCCGATGCTGCTCGATGTACTGCTGGAGGTTAAGCCCACGCACGCGTTCCATGACCACATAGGCGCGCCCTTCGTGGAAGTCCAGGTCGATGACCCGGACCAGGTTGGGATGATCGCACTCGGCAAGCAGCCGGCCCTCGCGTTGCAGGCCCACCCGATCGGCCGGCTCGAGCTCGACCGGCCGCCGGCCCAGCTTGAGCACGAAGTCCTGTCCCAATCCCGGATGGAGCACGCGGAAGACCTGGGCCTGGCCCCCCTCGTCGAGCTTCTCGATCACGACGTACTTGCCGATCTGGCGCGGGGGCTCGACGTTGTCCACCGGACGCTCCCCGGAAGACGCCGGAGATGCCGGTACGGGATTGCCCTCGTCTGCGAGATCCCCCATGATGCCCGGCGCCGGGCCGTTCGATGGATCACGATCGAGTCCGGCGAGCGTCTCCGAATCCGAGGCCCGCGCAGGGAGTTGGCACTCGGTCCCTGTCGGCGCGACGCATGTCACGGCGGATGACCTGGAGGCGCTGGTGGCCGAGGATCTCCGCAACCGATGGAGCAGATTCAGGACGTCTCGGTAGTCGGCGATCGATCGATCCGATGGGCCCCGGCCGACCGACAAACCCCCGGATTCCGCCGGCTCGTGCCCATGGCGCAATTTCTCCCAGTATGCGTCGATCAGATCGAAAAGCGCCCGCCCTTCGGGCTCGTCCTCGGATCGGCCGTCGATCGTGAGTTCATCGGAAATCATGGCTCGTCCCTCTCGATCTCGCGGAGTATCGGCCGGGCCGCGGCGATCCAGCTCTTGACCAGCTCCCGGGTCAACTTCGAGTTGCTCGGCGATCCGCGCCGGGGAAGCCCCTCCGATATGGTGCAAGCCAAGGACATCCTGCTCGAGGGTCTTGAATCCGTGCTCGGCCATCCGTTCTTGAAACCTCAGGGCGTCGCAGAGACGCTGGAGCGCCCGAAAGAGGCGTTGCCGCGCGGCCGCCGTTTCGATCCCCAGCTCACAGGCAATCTCCTCATGGCTCCGCTCGTGCCAGAAGCGCATCTCGAGGACCGTCCGGTCCTCCGCGCGGCACCAGCTCAAGACCAATCTCACCCTGCTACAGTCTTCCTCCCGCGCGATCTTCTCGACGATCGACGTCAGGGCATCGGCCGGCTCGTCCCATGCATGCCCTTCGGGGCTCAGGTGCGCCTCTCGGTTACGATCGCGCCTCTCGGCGGCCCAGAACCGCATCATCCGGAGCAACTCGTTGCTGTTGATGCGCTCCAGCCACGCACGGAATTCGCCGGAGGTCCGGCCCTCGAACTGCGGAAAATGCAGCACGGCTCGGTACAGACACTCCTGGACCAGATCGGACGGGTCCAGTTTCTGAGACAGCCCATTGGGTAGCCTCGCCCCGGCCCACTGGAGCAGCCACGGACGGTAATAGGCCATCAAGAGATCCATGGCCGATGGGCAGCCGAGACGCGCCTGCTCGAGCAGGCTCAGTACTTCCCAAATTTGCGGGCTATAGGGGTGGCAGGGGATGGCCAACTCAAACACTTCTCCGATAATGACTTGTGCTGAAACCCTTCATCACGGAGGCTACTATGCGCAAGTCGACCACCACCCTGACACCCGCCCAAGTCTATCGCTTCGCCATCGACTTCTGCCAGCCGCACCTCGACCTCCGCGGCAAGGGCAAGGTCACCGCCACCATCCTCCTGACCGTCCTCTTCGCCGCCGCGGCCCGCATCTCCTCGATCTCCGAGACCTGCGACCGCCTGGCCGACGGCCCCGGCCAGACCAGCTACGCCAACGCGCTGTACGCCAACCTCTTCTGCCTCGAAGAGCTCAAGCGCAAGGTCAATGCCGCCTTCCGCGCCCACCTGCCCAAGGCCATCCGCCGCCGCCGCAAGCGACCGCTCCGCATCTGCGTCGACCTCACCCTCATCCCCTATTATGGCGAACATCGTCTGGACAATCTCAAGATCTACCGCTCGGAGAAGAAGGCCGGCACCCGCTCGTTCTTCGCCTACGCCACCGCCTATGTCCTGCTCCACGGCCAGCGGTTCACCCTGGCGGTCACCCCGGTGACCCGCTCCGATCTGCTCAAGGATGTCCTCCAGGAGTTGCTGCTCCTGGTGAGCAAGGCCGGGCTGCGGCCCGGTCTGCTCCTGCTGGACCGCGGCTTCTACAACGCCAAGATCATCAACTACTTGCAGCGGGCACGCCGGCCGTTCCTGATGCCGGTGACCTGCCACGGTCGCTCCGCCGATCATCCCGAGGGCCCCAGCGGCTCGATGGTGTTCAAGCTGATGAAGAAGAGCGGTTGGTTCACCCATATGGTGGGCGACCCCAAGAAGAAGGGCCGGGCCACCGCCCGGGTGTCGATCTGCGTGAAGCGAGGTCGGACGACGGATCGGCACGGACGAAAGAAATGGCACACCTGGGTGTACGCCTACTGGGGGATCACCCCCAAGCGGGTGGACTGGGTCAAGACGACTTACCGCAAGCGGTTCGGGATCGAGACCAGTTATCGGCAGATGAATCAGTGCCGGGTCCGGACGACGACGAAGAAGTTCAACGTGCGGTTCTTCTACGTGGCGATCGGCCTGCTGCTGCGGAACCTGTGGGTGTGGCTGCATCACGTGGTCCTGTCAACGCCGCGGCGGGGGTGCCGGCGGTACAACTGGGATCGGCTGCGGGTGGAGCGGATGCTGCTGTGGCTGGAGCAAGTGGCCGAAAGCTTATATGGTTTGGTTCTCACAGTCGCAACCGAAAGGGATGTCCCACAGTCGGTTGTGACGTGACACGCCGAAATCGTTCATTCGGGAAGTACTGAGGCTATCAATCCATCGCTCTTCCTCGGATGACATCGATTCCTCCCCTGCCAGATAATCGCGTGGATCGATTCCGACGTCGCCCAGGGCCCTCGACAAGATGAACCACGATCCCTCATCCCTGGTGCGCAGGCATCCCGTGAATAAATAGCCTCCGAAGATGACGACCGAGAGAAGCGCGAGCCCAGGCGCGTAGTCGCCTGAGGGTCTAATAATTGGTAGCAGTTCACAGGGTGGGATAGGTCGAATCAGGCAACTTTGATCGCCGGCTCCGTCGCCGGCAGAAGTGAGGGGATCGCTTGGCCCTTCCGATCGGCCTCAAAGCACGACGTCAGGTACTCCAGCACGTTGCGGCCCTGCTGCCGGCAGGTCGCCACCACCGTCAGCATCCGCTCTACGAATCGGCTCCCCGACTCGCTGGCCGTGCCCCCGCTGATCCGACGCCAGATCACCGCGTGGCGCAGGGCGCGCTCCGCCGCGTTGTTCGTCGGCTCCACTCCGGGGAACCACACGAAATTCCACAGCCCCTCTTCCACACGAAGGATCTCGGCGCAGGTCCGCGCCGTCGTCGCGCAGCCGCACTCCGTCCCCTCCTCCAAGGCCCGGCGCACCCGGGGCCTCAGCCGCGAGATCGACTCGCGGACGACGCTCGCGCCCAGCGTGCCGTCCCGCCCCTGATGCCATGCCACGAACAGCCGGTCCGACAACTCGAGCAGTCGTTCGCCGATTACCTCCCCGGGGCCACCCCGGTCGATCATCGCCTGGAAATCGCGGCGGAGATGGCTCCAGCAAATCTGTCTCCAGTACGACCACAGCCAGTCGTAGGACTTGAACCGGTCGCTGCTGACGACCTGGTCCTCCTTGTCCCCCAACAGGCCCCGGGCGACCTTGGCGGAGCGATTGCGGGCAATGGTGAAGGCCGTGGCCAGCGCGGTGATCGTCACCCACACCCAGGCCTTGTGTCGGTCCTCGCGCCACCCCGTCTCATCGATGTTGACCGCCTCGGCCTCGGTGACCGATCGGGCCAACTCGCAGTAGGGTTCGGCCAAGGCCACGGCCGACTGCCCCTCCAGCTTGGAGATCATGCCGGTGGAGATCGTCAAGCCGAACAGATCATCGGCCAGTTGCTGGATCTGCCGCTTGCTGAGGCGGTAAGCGCCCGCCAGCGTCGCCAAGACGGCCTGCGTGTACGGGCTGAAGCTGCCGGTGGGGACACCCGCGGGCAGAGCGCCGCAGGTGGTGACTCCACACTGCGGGCAGGTCAGGCGATGCAACCGGAACTGGTCGACGATCGGCTCGATCTTGGGGAGGTCGGCGACCTGGTGGATCAGCGGGTTGGAGTCATCGCCTTCCAGGGGATGAGCGCAACGCCGGCAGGAAATGGGCCGGCAATCGGTAGAGGAGCGCAACTTCTCCGGGGGCACGAGCAGGCGTTGGGCCTTTGGGTGTCCCGGTTGAGCACCGCGCTTCCGCCCGGTGGACGGGGCCGGTGGCTTGCGTTTCAGGCCGATGGGGTCCGACGAAGGGGGCTTGGAGGAGTTGGTGGAGTTGAGCTGGAGCCGAGCCTCGAGCTGAGCGATCCGATCCTCCAGGGAGTCCACCAAGGCCAGGACGGCGTCCTGGGCCGGCGGCGGTACAGTATCCCAGAGGTGTTGTGAGATCGGAGGCAGAGGCGTCATACAACTATTACGAGATTACTGCACAAATGGTTCGACCCGTGAACGGCTACAATAATTGTATGGAGGAGATCGGGTCGGCACGCCGACACGAGGCTCGCGACCTTCTTGACAACGGAATGCCAGCGGAAACGGACTCGGATCGGGCGGGACCCATCGCCGAGGGGCGTCATCGACTCGATCGATCCGACGCCCGCACGAAGCGCCACCGACGCGGAGGCGCACCGAAAGAATGACGGCCGCGTGGCCCGCTCATCCCAAGGCCGATGCTCTCGCCAGACCCCTCGCAAACCGCGAGTTCATGATGATCCGCCACGATGCATATCGAAGCCCATGCCATTCGTGACAGATGAGACACATCAGGTCACCGTAATTCGCAACCAGCCACTCGGGCGGACCTCATATTCGTCTTAGAGACCTCCGCGTCGGATCGATGTAATCGTTGACTCTCGATCTCGTCGTATTGTGCCACAAAGCACGACGATCGCAAGAAAAATTATTCCGCGCCGTCACACTTTCGTTGGAAAGGGATCTGTTTACTTGGGGGAAAAGTCAAAGGGCATGATACCGGGTCGTTCCGGACGGTTCGCTCTGCCGAGTGACCACGACCACTCGTCGCCGAGATTCGGTTGCGAGCCAGGCGGGCGCCTCGGAGGACACTCCTCGCTCAACATCACCAGACAGGGCGAGATCGAGGCTCATGACCACGGTCGTGAGACCGTGGTTCGGACGGGACGAATGTCCTCCAACCTCGGGCGTCAGCCCGATCTGCCGTGAGCAAGGACTCCGGACTTCACTCGCCGTAGTTCTGCCTCGGATCGCTGCCATCCATGACCCACCATCTGTTCCAATTGTGAGCCCGCGCGGCGATTGCAAGAGAATTAATCCCGCTCCGTCACACTTTTTACGAAAAGGGATCTGTTTACCTGGAGGCTGAGAGACGGGCGGGACGTCGAATCGCCCCGGGACCTGCTGTGCGCTCGACATTGCGGCGCTCCTATGTCGTCTCGCGTTCTGACCCTGGCACGTTAGAGACGCATGTCGGCCAGGCTCTACGCCAGCCTGGCGGCAACCGACGTTGGGCTGGAGAGCCTGACCGACTTTCGTGTCGGCGAGACCGGTAATGCACCCGTTTCTTGGCAGATTCCAACCCGAGGAGGAGCCCGATGTCTCGAGAATCGAACCGTTCGCAGGCGTCCTGTCGTGAGGATGACTTCGACTCGTCAAGGGAGAGAGTCGGATCCACGCGGGTTCCTCTCTGCAATCGCAAGAACTTGATCCTCTTCGCGGCGATCGTGACCGGCCTGGCCTGGTTTACGGATGTGGGATCGCTGGAAGAGGATACGCGTCTACGGCTGATCCTGGGTGAGCCCGGCCGTCACGCCAAGTCGCTGGCGATCTCCGCGGACTGTACCAGGATGGCGACGACGGATCTCGACGGGGCGCAGCGCTGCGCGACGTTCGGAGCGGGTGGAGGAACGAGAGGGTTCGCGATCTACCGGGTTATGTCCGGTCGGTGTCGTTCTCGCCGGATGGCCGGTTCCTGGCTTGTGCCGGTTTCGGGACCGGCGTGATCGTCCGCGACTTGCAGTCTGATGAGGCGATGCGGAGGCTGCCCGTGCCTCTCGATAGCTCGTGGATCGTCGCCTACTCGCCCGACGGTCGGACGCTCGCGGTGACGACAGACCGGGATGGGCGGATCGTCCTCTGGGACCTGGCCGCGGGGCGGGTGGCCCGGACGTTGCACGCCCCCGGCCCCGTCGCGAGCCTGGCCTTCTCATCCGACGGCCACTCGCTGGCCTCGGGAGGCGGCCAGTCGAATCCGTCGCTCATCCTCTGGGACCTCGACACGGGCCGGCGCCGGCTCTGTCTGAACGTTGAGGGCGGTCCCATCATGGCCATCGCCCTATCGCGAGATGGCGGAATGCTCGCCTCGTCCAGCACCCACGAGCGCATCGTGCGACTCTGGGATCTGAACTCGGCCCGTTTGGAGCGGACGCTCGACGCCCATTTCCTCGGGACGACGTCGGTCGCCTTCGCGCCGGACGGGACGACCCTGGCCACGGCCGGCAACGACGGCGTGATCCGGATCTGGGAGCGGTTGACTGGCCGACAAGCAGCCGCTCTCGACGGCCATGCCGGTGCGCTCTGCGGCATCGCCTACTCTCCCGACGGCCAGTGGCTCGCCGCGACCGCGAGGGATGACGACCATCTGCGAATCTGGGATCTCCCCGCAGCCCGGCCAGCCCCGACTCCGTTGCTCGCAACCAAAGATGAGCCGGGCATCCGCGGGGCAGTCAACAAGAAGACCTCGCCAGACCTGGCCCCGATGGCACTCGGCGCCCGATGAAAAAACGGCCGCCGTTCACCCAGTCCGACAACGTGCTTGTCATGAGATGGAACCCGCCATGCCGACGACATCCCGATTTGATCGCGTTACCGAGCAGGAACTCCTCGACCAGACCCAGGCTTGCCTGGAGTACCGTTCCCTGGGGCATGATCCTCCGCCCTCCCTGGCCGCGGCCTGGGACCGATTCTATGAGGTCTATGCGCCGCGACTGCGGGCCGAGCTCGCCCGTTGGTACCTGACAACCGCCGAGCGGGAGGATTGCCTCCAGGAGGTCTGGATGTCGATCATCGCCCATCTCCGCGGCTTCCGCCGCGACCAGTGTCGCGGCTGTCTCTCGACGTGGCTGACCACCGTGGCCCGTAACAAGGCGATGGACACGCTCCGCAGGCGCCGGCGTCGCGCAGAATGCCTGATCGGAGGCGGCGAGGACGCATTGCCCGACACGAGCCCCGACCCGGCAACCGAGTGGCGCGGCATGAGATGCAGGATCAGGTCCGACTCGTGATGGCCGAGCTTTCCGCGCGAGTCTCGGCTGACAGCTTCCAGGTATTCTACCAACGCCGGATCGAGGGTCGGGCTGTTCCGGAGATCGCCGTCACCCTGACCTTGACGCCCGAGCAGGTCCGGTTGCACGACCATCGGATGATGCGGCGCTTTCGCGCGTTGTTCGAGAGGATGACGGCCCGGGAGACTCATCACCCATTGTCCGACACAACACAAAAATGACTTCCAGGACGATTTTTCGTGAAATGTTTGCACGGCTCCCGCGTGTAATCAACGTGAGGGACAAACGAGATCGGGCGGATAGGCATAAAGGACCAGTGGCAGTTGCGATTCAGAGGCACCCACAACAACAGGTTCTGCTCCGATTGGCACTCTGCCTGACCATTTTCACAACAGGTTTTTCACCCCAGGAGACACGCCATGTTGACATCAACCATTCGCGGCTGCATGAATCCTATTCGCAATCCGTTCGGCTCCCGAACGATCCGGCTCCGCATGCTCTTCCTTGGATTCAACCCGGCGGTCTCCTCATGCCTGGCTGGTTCTCTGTCACCAGTCCAGGAGTCATTTGCGGCGGCCATTATCGCCCCAAGCGTTGACTCCTCAATGATTTACGCAATCAATAGCATGAACTCACCACCAGGCTCCATTTCATTGGATTATCTTGTCAATTATACTCCAAGCACGTGGACCACAAACATAAATGGATCTTCAGACATTTATAGTATCGGGATAAACTATAATGGATCACTGGATGCATCTTCAGGTATTGCAACCTGGACCGGCGATGGGAGTCTTACGACACAGTCCATTGCGGTATCCGGTTCAGCCATATTCGCGGACAACACAGCCATCTGGAGCCAGGCAGGCTCATTGGGAGCTTCAAATTGGAGCCTCTCCGGAGTGATATCTTTTCAACAGCCCACTGATGGACCGGCATCCTACAACGCCGACCTCTACGGTGTCCTAAACGGATATAATACGTATATGTCATTGCAATGAGATATTGACTGGTCTTTTATATCTATTACTATTACAAATATCAACAGTAACAATAACAATGACAGTCCCAACAACAGTGGCAATGGCAGTAACGATAACAATGGCAGTCCCAACAACAGTGGCAATGGCAGTAACGATAACAATGGCAGTCCCAACAACAGTGGCAATAAAAGTAACAATAACAATGGCAGTCCCAATAACAATGGCAGTCCCAATAACAATGGATTTCGCGCAGGCGGTGCTGGCGGCCCATCCCGCGGCAGCCACGGTGGGACAGTCCATGGGAAGGGAAATGCAACCCCCGAACCTTCCACTCTCGTAATGGGATGCATGGCGGCACTCATCTTGCTCGCGAAATACAAAAAGATGGGACTGAAATGAAAGGACGCGAGTAGAGTCGAGGAGTGGCGCGGTGGCTTTCGCTCCGTTTCCACTCCCCGATCATCGAACCGGACGGGCCGATTTCCGGCATCCGGCTCTCGCACAAGAGCTCACGCCTTCGCCCACGGAGGAGCAGAAACGGGGACGCGGCTAGAATTGCTTTTTGGCTGCGGGGGGCAAGACGGGGACGTAGCTAGATTTTCATTCTTGCTGCGTCCCCGTTTCCGGAACACTGTTTTTTCGTCCGGAAGAATCCGGAACCTCGTCTGACAGCATGACTCTGACAAATGACCTAATTCCACACGTGTTCACGTTTTCATTTCTCGCCCTCGAAAAACGTCAATCCAGGTCTACCGCCAGATTCTAACACTTAGGAGGATTGAGCAGTGATGTGCGCCCGAGGTCATGCCCGTCACTTTGGACCCCTGCTCGTGATTGTCGCCCTAGCCACCGTTCCTGCTACGGCTAGATCCAGTGGCGTCCTCTACAGCAACCCGTCGGATTACCCAGGATCCAGCTGGGTCTCGTGGGACTCACTGTATGATGGAACGAGCGGGTACGTGTTGTTTAGTTCGTTTCAATTGACACAGAGTTCGCTCATCAGTTCGCTGAGCTGGCAAGGTGACTACTGCTCGAATGACTTGGCCGCGAATCCTCCATCAGCCGATTCGACGTCGTTTTCCTTGGATTTCTACACCAGCGCAGGCGGTGTGCCAGGTGCTTTTCTGAGCGGCGAAACCGTCGGCGTAGGAGGCGGCGGAGTCCAGGAAACGCTTCTTGGAAACGACTCGATCTTACTGGGTTTCGTAACGCCAACAACTGCCTCATTTTACGACTACAGCGTCAATCTTCCGACCCCAATCTCTCTATCCGGTGGCACAACCTACTTTCTTTCGATCGTTGCTAACACGACAAATCCTGTCGGATTACCATATTGGCAATGGATGTCCGGCGGATATAACGGACCAACTTACTCCAGCTACTCGTCCGGCCCGCAGGCCTCGAGCAGTCGAACCTTTACCCTCGAGGGTTCAGCGGTTCCTGAGCCGTCGTCGCTAGTGCTTTTCGTGCTGGGGGTTGTGGGAGTTTCCCGCCCGTTTTCGGGGTTTTTCTTCGTTGCCGTGTGTCGGCGACATAGAAAAATCAAAGGGGTCAGAGACAATTCCGAGGGGTCATAGAGAGTCGGAGGCCAGACCAGGTTTCAGGTTTTTCGGAGAGTCGGGGCTCAGACCAGGTTTCAGGTTTTTCGCCAGAGAAAGACCGGGATCTGGTTTGACTCCATAGCACCGAGCCCCCATCGCATGGACCCTATCGCACGCAACTGCCTGCATCGACGACTACGTCATTACAAATGTTCATAATAATGCAGAATTTCTCCTTTGCCATAGCCTCGCGATCGAAATCGGAGTCCGCCCATGAAGCGTTCGTCTCTGATCGTTTCGACCGTTGCCACTCTCATCCTGTCCAGCCTTCCGTTGCAGGCCGACGACGGCCAGGACAAATCGAAGGCAACAAAGCCGGTGCAAGGGGATGCCGCGAAGCCAGGTGCACCGAATGTGATCCCGCCGCCGTCGCCAGAACAGCTCAAGGTCATCCTGGATGACGCCCTCAAGCTGATGCGGACGGTGGCCAGCACGCGGGTCAACCCTCCGAACTTCGCGGCGCTCGCAGGGCGAGGCATCGTGTTGCCAGATGGATTATCGAAAGAAGTCCAGGCGGATGCGATCTTGCGAATCGGCCGTGCCCGGATGAAGCTGGGCGATCGGGCCGGCGCCCGGGCCGACTGCCAGACCGCCTTCGATGCGACCGCAGAGGTCGCCCACAGCCCCGAATGGCGCACGACGCTCTACGTCGACATCGCCCGGGCGCAGTTCGAGGCCGGCGAGCGGGATGAGCTACGCTTCACCCTGCGACAAGCATTGCAGTCCGCTCGCTCGTTCGGAGGTCAACCAGGAGGCATCCCGCAACCCCAGGTTGTCGTGGGTTCTCAGTCCGACCCTCTGGTCAAGAAGGCCGACGCGCTGCGGAAGGTCGCCGAGGTCCAGACCAAGGTGGGCGAGGGCGCTGCGGCCGGGGATACGCTCCGTGAGGCCCTCGAGACCGCAATCTCGATCGAACAGCCCTTGTACCAGATCGCGGCGCTGATGAGGATCGCGCATTCCGAGCCGGCCGACGTGGCGAAGTCGGCCCTGGCCAAGGCCCTTGAGGTCGCGATGGCACAGAAGGACGAGTACTCCAAGGCGAAGGCCATCGAGGCCGTGCTCCGCGCCGGGTCCGGGCCAGCCATATCAACGAGGCACTGGCACTGATCGCCGATCAACTCAAAGGGGACCTCCAGCAGTATGGGCTCTGGGTCGTCGCCGATGCCGTCGCGTCGAGCGACCGGCCGGTCGCACCCGAGCCGATGGCCCGGCTCACCGAGCTCGCCAGCAAGGCGAAATTCGGTCATCCGTCCAGGAAGATCAAATTCTTCCGGCGACTCGCCGAGGCCCAGGCACGACTGGGTGAAGAAGAAGCCGCCTATCGGAGCATCGGCGAGCCTCAGCCGGCCAACATGGTGGACACCTTCCGCGCGACCCAGGCGCGGGTCCAGGTCATGAAAGCCGTCGCGGAGGCCCAGCTCAAGGCCAAGCATCGCGAGGCCGCCAAGAACACCGTGGACTCGGCCCTGGAGATGATCGCCCCCTTGCCCGACGCCGATGCCGAGGCTTATTTCCCTCTGGCGGAGCTCGGCATCATTCAGGCTGGTGCCGGCGACCTGGCCGGGGCACTCCGGACCGCCGATGCCCTGAATTCCAGCATGTCGAAGATCAAGGTCCTCGGCGAGGTCGCCGCCGGCTACGCCCGAGACGGTCGGCGCGAAGATGCCAGCAAGACGATCCGCCGCGCGTCCGACGCCGCCCGACAGGTGCCCAAGGATACTCTCTGGAATAACCCCGTGCTCAACTATCAGGCGAATCCGTACTACGCCCAGGGGCTAAACCCAATGCTGCCTGCCCTGCAACTCCTCGCGCCGGCCCAGGCTCGGGCGGATGACCTCGAGGGGGCCCTCAAGTCGGTCGCCGAGATGAAGGCCTCCTCGGGGCCACTGGCCAATCGAACTATCACGCTCGAACACATCATGGCAGCCCAGTACATCAATCCGACCCTCGGACACATCGTGGCAGCCCGGCTCGCCGTCGACGATATCGACGGAGGCCGCAAGGCCATCGCGGCCATGCCCGATACGAATGCCATCGTCACTTACCTCCCGGCGGATCAGGATACGGAGCGCACCGATGCCATCCCGGATCAACTCACCGGTGGGAGGCCCGCCCTGCAGGAACGGGTTGCCAGGCAACAGGCCGAGCAAGGCGACCCCGCGGTCGTCCTGGACTGGGTCCGGAAAGAGTCCATGCCGAACACAAAGCTCCGCATGCTCCGCGGCCTCGCCGACGGGATCGCCGCGCGGCCCGCAACCAAGGCCGAGCAAGCCAAGCCCGTCGAGGCTGTTGCAAAGGACAAGGCGAAGAAAGCAGGGCCATAGCGATTCGACGATCTGCGCCGGGTGCGGATTCGCGCGATGGAGTTCCGGCTTCAGCCGGTCGGGGATCGCTGGCTGATCCCGCCTGAAGGCGGAACTCCAATGAGCTTGGGTATGATGCGAGGCCGGACTGCCGTCGCCCGGAGCCTCGCCTCCATTTGGCCGGCCCCGCGACAATTGCCGAATTCGTTGAGGTTTGTCAGCCGATCGTGGCACATGGACTCTTACCAGCCTCCGCAAATCGCAGTCCGATACTATCCCCCCCGAGCCCGCCGACAGGAGAATGGGCAATGCCCCTGACGAAAATGCAAACCCGAGAAGTGGCAGACCGAGGATTTGTCGAATTGGAGAGGCTTTGCAGGCGATTCCACCAGGTTTGCCAGTCCGCCTCCGACCAGAGAGAACCGTCGCTGACGTCGCCCTCCGACGACCTACCACATCTCATCGACAAGATCTGCGGGGTCCTCGACTCGCCCGAAATGAGACGTGCGAGTCCCGAACGACTGGTTGAGTTCTCATCGACCGTCTTCGCCGAGAACGTCGTGCGGTGGCTGAAGGCGAATCCCTTCATGGCGCGGCTCTGGGATAAGCCCTCGGGCTATTCGGGTGATTACTGGACCATCGAGACCATATGCCAGGACGACCGCGAGATCAAGGATTGGCACGATCACATTCGCAACTACATCCTGTCGGGCAAGATGTCCTGGCAGCATCGCCATAAGGTCGCCGAGCAGTCGGCTTTCATCCGCAGGATCATCGAGGGATCGGGCGACGGTCCCAAGCGATTGCTCAACATCGGTTGCGGGCCGAGTTATGATGTCAGGATCGCGATCCGTCAGACACGGCCCGACACCGTCGCGGAATTTCATCTCGTGGACCTCGACCCCGATGCCATCGATTTCTCGAAGGATCGCCTCGTCTCGACCGATCACCTTCGCTTCACGTTCACCTGCAAGGATGTGCTCAGGGTCATCAAACAGCAGCTCACTGAGGGTCGCCACGGGTCCTATGACGGGATCCTCTTCGGGGGGCTATTCGACTATCTGGACGACCGGTGCATCGCGTTATTGCTCAGGAAGGCCAACCTGCTGCTCTCCGATCGGGGAGAGATCCTCTTCTCGCAGGTCTCAACGTCCAATCCGGATCGCACCCTGATGAGGTGGTTCGGCGATTGGGTCTTGATCGAGAGGGACGAGCCGCACCTGGTTGGCCTCTGCGCGAAGGCGGGCTTCGGGGATGACCATCTCGATCTCTGGCGAGAACCTTCCGGGCATGCGATCCTCTGTTCAACTCAAGAAGGCATCGGGGCGTGGAACCTGCACCGACCTCACCGCACCCTGAGCCCAGCGGATTTCTGGAAGAACAGGAAGACCTCAATGACCTTTGACTAATGACGAACAGGCAGGATCTTCGGTCGCGGGTGACGATCGCCCGAGAGGGATCGGCTATCCCTCAGCAAGAATCCGGCGCGATCGGACATGGAGTCCCAGACGCCGGCCAGCTCGGCGACGGCCGTCTCCGGACGATCGCGGGCACCGCCCACGGCCTGGTCGAGCTCGTCGCGAAGCGCCCGCATCTCGCCGAAGCCGAGCAAGTTCGACGCGGTCACCGTCACGAGCAGCGATCGCGTCCGGGCCACGGCGTCGCGCCAGGCGACCAGGTCCTCGCCGGGCGGGACGATCTCGGCCATGGGCTCGATCGCCGGGACCACCCGGCTCATGCCGTAGGCGGCCCGTTCGCGATACCGCGTCCGCCAATCGCGGAAGACCAGGTAGAGTAGTCCCCAGATCATCAGGACCACGAGCCCGGCGACGATCACGAACCGGCGGCCCGAGTGGCTTCGAGGCAGCCATGGCGACGCCACGGACGTGGCCGCGGGCCGCTTTGCACTGCCCTCGACCGGCCCTTGGGCGTAGGTCTGGTCCACGATCGCGGCCAAATCATCATATCGGTGCCGCCGGATCGGGTCGCGGTGAATCTCCTGGCGGCCATTGGACGAGCTGGACCTCATCGGATCGAGTCGATGCCCGGTGTGACGGTTCTTCTCCCTCATCAGGCCCACGATCCCAGTGTAGCCGGTGCCCGGCGATTCGGGAAGGTTCCGCGTCGCAGGTCCGGACGCGAGCGAGGTCGGGACTTTCAGCCCCCGCCTGTGTTTGCGGATGCCAGCCAGGTCGGTGTTGACTCGCTAGCCCCGGAGGATCTGTGCGACCTGTAATCGGTCGCTCTCATCGACGCGAGCGACCCGGGGACTCATGGGCCTACGCGAGTCCGCCCGGCCGCGGGCTCGCGGGCGATGACGTCGTAGGCCCAACCGGCCAGCAAGACCATGGTGCATGCCATCAGCAAGTTGACAATCAATGGTTCGAGCATGTCCAGGACTCCCTGAGAGTGCGACTCCGGGCGACCGGCGGGGACATGGGCCCGGGATGGGCCCATCGATCCGATCGGTGCGTTGGCTGTCACGAGTCATCCTAAGAGTCAACGATGAGAGGAGCGTGAAACGAACCTAAAATCCGCTTCATCGAGCCAACTCGACTATCTCGGACGCTATGCTTCTGATGGAATGGATGCGGGGAGAGGCGGCCTGATCTCGGGGACGGGGTGCGACATGGGCATCAGGATCCTGGTGGTCGAAGATGAGGCGAAGATCGCCGACTTCCTGATCCGCGGCCTCCGGGAGGAGGGCTACACGGTCGAGCATGCCGCCGACGGGGGCTCCGGCTGGCATGCGCTGCGGTCGGGAGCCTGGGACCTGATCATGCTCGATTGGTGGCTGCCCGGCGAGGATGGCGTGTCGCTGCTCCGGCGGTTCCGCCAGATCAACCGACAGACGCCCGTGCTGCTCCTGACCGCCCGCGATGCCATCTCGGATCGCGTGCGGGGCCTCGACGCCGGCGCCGATGATTATCTGCCCAAGCCGTTCGCGTTCGAGGAGCTTCTCGCTCGGATCCGTGTCTTGCTGCGCCGGCGCGACGCCGGCGAGGCCACGACGCTCGCCTACCGCGACGTGCGGGTGGACATGGCAACCCAGCGCGCCGAGCGAGACGGCCATGCGCTGCACCTGACGGCCAAGGAGCAGGCGCTGCTGGTCTTCTTCGTGCGGCACGCCGGCCAGGTCCTGTCACGTACCCGAATCTATGAGCACGTCTGGGACGAGCGATATGACGGGCTCTCCAACACTCTGGAGGTCCACGTCAAGGAGCTGCGCCGCAAGCTGGAGGCGCACGGCCCGCGGCTGATCCACACCCTGCGGGGTCGGGGTTACCTCCTGGGCGATTCGCCGGACGCACAAAATCTGGAGGAATGATGAGCCTTGCCACTCGCCTGACCGGATTCTTCCTGCTCGCGATGGCGCTGGTCCTGGGGGCGTTCTCGGTGACGTTGTACCTGCTGGCGCGCGCGCACTTCCAGAGGGACCTCGACGAACGACTGACCATCGCGCTGGACACCCTGGGCCCATCGATCGGGGTCGATTCGGGCGACGTGAGATGGAAACCCATCGGCCGGCCCGCCGTCGCCGGATCGCATCCGAGGGACGATGACGCCGTGCACTGGGCGGTCTTCGACGGCCGCGGGACGTCGCTGGATCACTGCTGGGACCTCCGGGCCGAGGACCTGGCGAAGATCCTGTCATTCAGCCCCGACGCCGGCCACATCCACGACGCGTTCACCGATCGCGACGGGCGTCGATGGCGACTCGTCGTCCGGCGGATCTCGCCCCAGACCGCGACGTCGCTGATCCTGGCGGCCGGGGCGCTGTCGGGGCCGATGGAGGCCGGGCTGAGTCGCGTGGCGCTGACCCTGGCCGGGCTCTCGACCCTCATCTGGCTGATGGCCGCACTCATGGGACATCGCCTCTGCCGGCGGGCGCTGCTCCCGGTGACCCGGATGGCCGAGGCCGCATGCGCGATGGGTGCCGCCGACCGGGATCAGCGCCTGCCCCACCCGGGGACCGACGGCGAGCTGGACGCCCTGGCGCGATCGTTCAACGGCCTGCTGGAGCGGCTCCACGAGGCCCTGGAGCGGCAGAGGCAGTTCACCGGCGACGCCTCGCACCAGTTGCGGACGCCCCTGGCGGTCATGCTCGGCCAGCTCGAGGTCGCGCTCCGCCGCGACCGCACCGCCGAGGAATACCGGCGCGCCCTCGAGGACGTCCAGGCCGAGGCCCTGCGGCTCCGCCAGATCACCGAGGCGCTCCTGTTCATGGCCCGCGCGGAGAACGAGGCCACCCGGCCCGATCTCCAGCCGATCGAGCTGGCCTCCTGGATCCGCGACCACCTCCGCGAGTGGTCCGGCCACGATCGCGCATGCGACCTCCACGAGGACCTTGGCGACGCCACGCCGGCCCGGGTCCGGGTCCACCCTCCGCTGCTTGGCCAACTGCTCGACAACCTGCTGGACAATGCCTGCAAGTACAGCGCGCCGGGCTCGCCGATCCACGTCCGCCTGGGCCGCGACGGCGATTGCATCACGATGGCCGTGGAAGACCAAGGCGACGGCCTGGCGGCCGACGACCTGCCGCATATCTTCGAGCCGTTCTACCGCAGCGCCGAGGCGCGTTGACGCGGCCAGTCGGGCGTCGGACTGGGCCTGGCGATCGTGCGTCGGATCGCCGACGTCTTCGGGGGCACCGTCGCGGCGTCGAGCCAGCCCGGGCGCGGCACGCGCTTCGTGCTTCGACTCCCCATCGCGGGCGGCGCGATGCCGGCCCCGCGCCGTTGCGAGCCCCCGGTGGAATTCTCGTCGGCGCGGGCCTGAGAGGAACCCATCACGCGGTCGGCCAGCCACGCGGTCAGGCCGGTTCCCTCGCTGTTCATAATCCCAGATCCTGCTACAATCGGCTTGAATCGACCGGCGCAACGCCGCGCGAGCGGCGTGAATCCGCCGAACGCGCCGCCCAGGCCGAACGAGCGCCGCCGAGCAAGAACGACAGTGCGCCGAGGCTGCGGAAGCCGCCTGGCAGCAATCGGCCCGGGAGAACGAACGACTCCGCCAGGAGATCGAGGACCTTCGTCGCGGTTTGAAGTCCGAATGAGCCGTTAGCAGAATTCTCACACCTCGAACAACCAGGAGCACCGCCATGGCCACAGCCCCGCAACCGCGAGGCGACCATCCCATCGAATTCCCGGCGGGCGATGGCCAGCCCATCGAGGAGCCGGCCGCCGAAGCCGAATCGATGCGAGTCCAATTCGAGAAGGCTCGCCGACTGGTCGCCATGGAGCTCGAACTGGCGGAGACGCGGTGTCAAGTCGCCGAGAGCAGCCTCAAACTCACCGAGGCCCAGCTCGAACTCGCCGAGCACCAGATCGAACAGCTCAAAGCCGAGAACGAACGCTTGCAGCAGGAGAAAGACGCCCTTCAACTCCAGAGGGCGCCCCGGACCTGATCGATCCCGGCCATTCCCGACGGACCGACCGCGATCAGCCCTCGATCCGGACTCCGGCGGCCTTCAGGGCCTCACTCTGGGCGGTCTTGGCCGCGTCCGAGAGCGGGTTGCCCTCCATGTAGAGGCGCAGATAAGGCGCGAACAGCTTCGGGCCGGCGGCGTCGGCCTTGGCCGCGTCGACCAGCGGCTTCAGGTTCTTGATCTTGTTCCGCTCGATCATCACGAGCTTCATCTCGGTCTGCTTGGCCAGCGGGCTGATGTCCTCGATCTGGTTATCGCTCAGGCCGATCGTCGAGAGCTTGGTGAGCTTCTCCAGGACCTTGAGGTCCTTGATCTGATTCTTGGGCACGGAGAGCGTCCACAGCTTGGTCAAGGTCGCCAGGGGCCCGATGTCCTTGATCGCGTTGCCGCCGAGATAGAGCGAGGTCAGGCTCGTCAATCCGACCAATGGATCGAGCTTCTCGACCTGGTTGCCCGAGAGGTCGATCAACTGGAGCCCCTTGAGGTTCGCCAGCGGCGCGATGTCCTTGATCGCGTTGTTCGACAGGTCGAGCGATTCCAGGTTGGTCAGGTCCTTGAGCGCCTTGATGTCGACGATCTTGTTCTTGTCGAGCCTGAGCGATGCCAGATTCTTGCACTTCTCCAGGCCCGTGAGGTCCTTGATGTCCTTGCCGGTCGCTTCCAGGATATACACATTCTGGAGTTTCTCGTCGGTGAGCTCGACCTTGGGCTCGTGCTTGAGCACGTCGCGGATCGCGGCTTCGAGGTTCTTGTCGGGGAACGGGGACGCGGCGCGGGCCGGTGCGGACCAGGCGGTGCTCAGGAACAGGACGGCTGCCAGCGCAGCCGGCACAGTGGTGTTGTGAAGTTGTCGCATCGAGGCGATTCTCCGGATGTCCATCGAATGGGGCGGGTCTCGATCGGCGCGGGGACTGGCCCCACTCGCGACCGAGCGGCTGTGATCGTTCGAGCATACGCCGGGATCGCCCCGGAGAAAAGGGGCATGCGCGCGTGGGCTCAGGCGCCGACGGTCACCGCCCGAGCCGAGGCCCATTGCTTCCGCGACCGTCTCCGCTTCTTCGAACCGATCCGGAGGCCCCCTTCGCCTTCGCCGCAGCCGACCGGCTCGGCACATGGGCTCCCCGCGAGGACTTCCAGCTCGCCGCGCAGGATGCGATGCCGCGCCGGGGCGTCGATCGCCAGCTTCAGCCGGGATTTCTCGATGTCCACCACCGTGATCGCGATGTCGTCGCCAATCAGAATCCTCTCGCCGACCTTCCGGGTCAGAATCAACATCTCGAAGCCTCCATGCACTCTTACGGTCATTGGTCATCGGTGCGGCCCGAGGCGACTGCATCCTCTTAACTAATGACCAGTGACTGATGACGAAAGCGAGCCCATTCTTCTATCATGGGAATCGTCAAGAAGCGGATCGAGGCGACAGCCGTCTGCCCGGCGAGGGCAACCGACCATTGGCGAACGAACCTTGCAACGGGATATCGGATCGATGGACGATCGGCAAACGGCATCTTCGTGGATCATCGAGGTGACATCGGCGAACTTCGAGCGGGACGTGATCGAGCGATCCTCGGAGGTCCCGGTCGTGGTCGACTTCTGGGCACCTTGGTGCGGCCCCTGCCTCACGCTCAGCCCGCTGCTGGAACGGCTGGCGGAGGAGTACGGTGGCCAGTTCGTACTGGCGAAGATCGACACCGACGGCGAGACCGAGCTGGCGCAGCAGTTCGGCGTCCGGTCGATCCCCGCGGTGTACGGCCTCCGGGACGGCCGGGCGGTCGATGGCTTCATCGGGGTCCAGCCCGAGTCGGCGATCCGGGCCTGGCTCGACCGGTTGATGCCGACGCCCATCGAGCGGCTGGCCGCCGACGCCAGGAAACTGGAGGCGACCGACCCGGACGCCGCGGAGGCGAAATACAACGAGGTGCTCGCGCTCGAACCGGGCTCGATCCCGGCCCAAACCGGGCTGGCGCGGATCGCCCTGGATCGGGGCCGGCTCGACGACGCCCAGGCGCGGATCGCCGCCATGGAACGCCAAGGATTCCTCGAGCCCGAGGCCGAGAAGGTCAAGGCCGAGCTGCTCCTCCACCTCCAGGCGCAGGGCGCCGGCGGCATCGAGGCGGCCCGCGCCGCCCTGGCCGAACACCCCGGCGACCTGGAGCTCAAATTCCAGCTCGCCGAGGCCCTGGCCGCTTCCGGTCAGTATGCCGACGCCCTGGCGCTCTGCCTCGAGCTGGTCGAGCGCGACCGCAAGGGCGTCGGCGACCGCGCCCGCCTGACGATGATCGCGATCTTCCAGCTCCTGCCGCCGGATTCCGAGCTCGTCACCGAATACCAGCGGCAGCTCTCGATGGTGCTGATGGACTGATCGGCCGATAGCATCCTCAATAGGCCATCGCGTGACGGCCGGAGCGGGGATCACCGGAAGCCCAAATCGGCGGTGACACCGCAGGATGGGCTCTCGGGCTCCGGTCGATCACGCAAGGTGCGGCACTCAATGGACCGGAGCGGACCAGTAGCTTGTGCCCCATCTTCTTGAGCTCATCGAGCGTTCCCTGGCCCAGTTCGGGATTGATCCGGAGCTGGCCCAGGATCGGAGGTTTCTGCCCGAACGAGCTGATGAGGTGGTCCGACATGAACCTCGGGGCGGCGACCGATAGGGACGACGAACGGCCGAAGTCGATGCAGTTGACCAGGAGTTGCAAGATCATCTGGTCCTGGTTGTCGCCCGCCGGCGACGCTGACGGCCAGCACGGGCTCGTAGTCGGCGTCGAGCACAATCGTCGGCGACAGCGTGATCCGAGGCCGCTTGCCGGGCTCGATGACGTCGGGATGGCCCTCCCAGGTGTTGAAGCTTTGCAGACGGCTGCCGAGCCAGACGCCGGTATCCCCGGCCACGACGCCCGACCAGCCGCTGGGCGTCGCCGCGACCACGTTGCCGAACTTGTCCGCGACCAGGCAGGTGGTCGTATCGTTGACGGCGGCCACCGGCGGCGCCGGCCGACGCGCGGCCGGGTCGTTCGCCGGGTCGAGCACCGCCTTGCTCGAGCGAGGATCGCCGGGCCGTCGCTCCAGCGACGCATGCTTCGGGTCGATCAGCGCCCGGCGCCTGGAGGCGTATTCCGGCGACAAGAGGTCGGCCAGGGGGACCTCGACGAAGAGGGGATCGGCGTAATAGGTGTCGCGGTCGGCCATGGCCAACTTCAACGCCTCGACGATCGTGTGGATCGTCTCGGGACGATCGCGTCCCATCGTCTTGAGGTCGAAACCTTCGAGGATTTGCAGGGCCTGGAGCAGGCAGGGCCCCTGGGTCCACACGCCGCATTTGTAGACCCTCCGCCCGCGATAGGAGACCGAGACCGGCTCCTCGATCCGCGTCGTGTGGGTCGCCAGGTCGACGTAGCGGATCAGCCCGCCGTTGGCTCGGGACCAGGCGTCGATACAGCGGGCGATCGGCCCGCGATAGAAGGCGTCGGCGACCAGTCGGAGGCCCTGCGATCGGTCGGCGGCCGCATCGCCCGTCCGGACCGGGTCGGCCATGGCCTCGGCGGCGACGAGCGTCTCGAGGGTGCGGGCGAAATCGGCGTGCCAGGGCTCGCGACGCGACGGGCGCGCCAGGAGCTGTCGCGTCGGCGTCACGACCTGGGTGAACGTCATCGTGCCGAAGCGGTCGAGCAGCGTGAGGCAGGCGTCGAGCGCGGCCGGGACCGCCGCGGCCTCGATCCCCTTGAGCGGGATGCCGCCGCGTCGCACGAATTCTTCCCGCGTCGCCAATCGCGGCGCGACACCCTGGCCGGCGATGACCGTGACGCGCTTCGTACCGGCGTCGTAGAACATGATCGGCACCTCGCCGCCGAAGCAGAACGAGCGCGAGTCGGTCACGCTCAGGGCCAGGATCGTCGCCGCTGCCCCGTCCGCCGCATTCCCGCCTCGTTTGAGGATCTCGATGGCCGCGGCCACCGCCTCGCGGCCGCCGGCGGTCACTGCCCCCTGAGTCCCGACGGCTTCCCAGTCCTCGTATCGGGGCGCAGTCTGAGGAGGAGCCGGTGCCGCCGCCCTCCTGGGCCATCAACCCGCCGGCCCCGTAGATCGCACACAATCCCAGGACCATGACTCGCGCGCGTCGCATCATCGCCGTCGACTCCTCTTGAATGGTAGGCGGCAGGCCGCGTCAAGAAGCGAAAGCGTCCCGTTCTCCCGAGGTTCCTCGCTGGCGACTTCAACTATCCCATCCGCGAGCGTCGGCCGCCACGGGCTACCGACGTTCGCGAGACTGCCGGCTCTACCCAGCCGGCTTGCGCGGGGATAAGATGGGGCGATCGATCGGTCGGATCGACCCTCCGCCGTCGTCCCCGCACGCCGGCGCCGTCGAGCCGGTTGGCCCCGGCGCGATCCGGATGGAGACCCGCGCGACCCGGGAACGGCGTCAGGAAATCGTTCGTTGTCAGGCAACCAGAGGTGAGTCCCCGCGATGAAAATGCCAAGGATGATCTCGGCTCGGATGGCGGCCACGGCCGTCGCGTTCACGATCACGGCCTCGCTCGTCCCCGGTCGGGCCTCGGCCGACGTCGGCGACGATGCGAAGGAGGACAAGATCCGCAACTCGGTGGTGAAGATCAGCGCGACGATGCGATTCCCCGACTACACCAGCCCCTGGACCAAGCGCAGCCCGAGCGAGGCCAGCGGCACGGGCGTCGTCATCGACGGCAAGCGGATCCTGACCAATGCCCACATGGTCACCTACGCCAGCCAGCTCTTCGTCGAGAGCAACCAGTCGAGCGAGAAGCTGCCGGCGCGGGTCGAGGCGGTGAGCCCGGGCATCGACCTGGCCGTGATCAAGCTGGAAGACGAGTCGTTCTTCGACAAGCGGACGCCGATGAAGGTCACCGAGGTCCTCCCCGAGGTCAAGGAGACGGTGCTGGTCTACGGCTTCCCCCAGGGCGGATCGACGCTCTCGATCACCAAGGGGATCGTCTCGCGGATCGAGTGGACCGGCTACGGCGAGAACGCCTCGGGCGTCCGCGTCCAGGTCGACGCCCCGATCAACCCGGGCAATAGCGGCGGCCCCGCCCTGATCGACGGCAAGATGGTCGGGCTGATCTTCAGCAAGCTCACCCAGGCCGACAACATCGGCTACATCATCCCCGGCGAGGAGATCGACCTGTTCCTCAAGGACATCGCCGACGGCTCCTACGACGGCAAGCCGGCCCTGCACGACCCCCTCCAGACCCTCGAGAACGACGCCCTGCGGAGCTTCCTCCGGGTCGACAAGAAGACGCAGGGGATGGTCGTCCACTCGCCCAACCCGGCCGATCCCAAGGACCCGCTCAAGCCGTTCGACCTGATCACCAAGATCGGCGACCACGAGATCGACAACACCGGCATGGTCAAGATCAAGGACAACTTGCGCTTGAACTTCCACTACCTGGTCCAGAAGATGGCGAAGGACGGCAAGGTGCCCCTGAGCGTCGTCCGCCAGGGGAAGACGATCAAGATCGACATGCCGGTCAAGGCGTCCAACCCGATGCTGATCGAGTCGCTCAAGGGCAAGTATCCGTCATACTTCATCTACGGGCCGCTGGCATTCTCGCCGGTGACCAGCGAGTTCGCCGCGCTCTTCGGCCGGTTCGCCTCGATCCTGTCGCTCACCGGCAACCCGCTGGTGACCCGTCGTGGAGACTATCCTCGTTTCGAGGGCGAGGAGCTGGTCGTCGTCACATCGCCGAAGTTCCCCCACCCGATCGGCAAGGGCTACGATAGCCCGCAGTACAAGGTCGTCAAGGAGATCAACGGCATCCACGTCAAGAACATCCGCCACATGGTCGAGCTGCTCCGCGACTCCAAGGAGAAGTTCACGACGATCAGCTTCGACGACCGTGCCTCCGAGACGATCGTCTTCAACCACCAGGAGGCGCTCAAGGCCACCGAGGATGTCCTCTCCGACAACGGCATCCGCCAGCAGGCCTCCGACGACCTGGCCGATATCTGGAAGAAGAAGAAATGACATCGGTGGCGAGTCGCACGTCGCGAGGATTGCCGAGATGACGGCGACCCGATCCCGGAGCGTCCCCATGATCGATCCCCGTAGGGATCCGAGGCATCACGGCACACGCCGTTCTTCCGCGAGCGCCGAGGGTCTCGTCCGGGCGTGCCTCGTCATGACCCTTGTCCTGGCCGTGGCGGGACCAATCCGCGGCCAGGATGAGGCCGAATGGGTCGGCAAACGCGTGGTGCCCCGGTCGCGAGACTTCGTCCTCCGTATCGACGACGAGCCGATCGAGGCCAGTCGCAAGGCGATCGCGATCTATCGCGTCGAGCGCCACGGACGGCCCGTTGCTCTGGCTCCAGGCCGAAGGGCATCGAGTCAATGGCTGGGCCGCCGACAAAGAAGTGATCCCCGTCCAGCTCGCGATCCCGTTCTTCTCCGACCAGATTCGCGCCCATCCCCAGGATGGCTTCGCCTACACCATGCGGGCGGTCGTCCGGCAGGACAAGAACGAGCTGGAGGCCGCGCTCGATGACTACGACCAGGCCATCCGCCTCGATCCCAGGAGTGCCACTCTCTACTGTGCACGCGGAGGCGTACGACATGCCGGGAAGGCGTACGACCGCGCCATCGACGATTACAATCAGGCGATCCGGCTGGATCCGAGATCCGCCCTGGCGTATATCCGCCGCGGCATGAGCTGGGGTGCCAGGAAGGATTACGACAGGGCCATCGAGGACTTCAACGAGGGTATCTGGCTCGCACCCCTGTCCCTCGATGCATACGGCAATCGTGGCTTCGCCTGGCATAGCCTCAAGGAGTATCGTAAGGCGATCGTCGACTATGACCGGGTGATCCAGCTCGATCCCGAGAATGCGCTCACGTATGCCCGGCGCGGCGTGTCCTGGAAGGCCCTCAAGGCGTACGCCAAGGCCGTCGCCGACTTCGAATCCGCGACCCGCCTCGACTCCAACGAGCCCGTCGCCTTCGATGGCCTGGCCCTCATCCGGGGGACCTGCCCCGATCCCAAGCATCGCGACGGCAAGAAGGCCATCGAGGCGGCGACCAGGGCGTGCGAGCTGACGTCCTGGAAGAATCCCGCTTACCTCGCGACCCTCGCCGCGGCCCATGCCGAGTCGAGCGACTTCGATGCGGCGATGAAATGGCAGGCCAAGGCCATCGCCCTCGAACCCGACCTCTCGGTCAAGAAGAAGGGCGAAATCCGGCTCAAGCTCTACCGGGAGAAGAAGCCCTACCGCGAGACCGAAAGCTGATCGACACCGTTTCAGAGCCGAAGGCCGCGGCGGAGCATGCCGATCCAGGCCCCGACGCTGGGGCTCGACCAGAGCGACCAGAGCAAGGCGATCGTCAGGAAGGTGCCGGCGACCTTCGCCGCGCGGATTGTCCGCGCGAGCGGCGTCCGGGGAGAACCCTGCGGTTTCCGCGAGCCGCGTCGCGCATCGAGTTGGACATTGATCAGGACCAGTACCCCGAGGATCCCCCAGAAGAGTGCGTCGGGGGCGCCGAAGCCCCAGGCACCGCGAAGCCAGAACGACTGATAAGCGTGTAGCAGCCAGGTGACCAGGAACACCACCGCCGTCGCGACTGCCAGCGCCAGGGGCTGTGGCCGTCTCTTGAGTCGGAAGACCACCGGGTTGAACACCAGCCGGACCATGAAGTCCTTCCAGTAGATGTTGACCCGCCGCCAGTAGTCGGTGAATCCGGTCGCCAGCAAGTATCGGTGGTGGGTCTCGGGGAGCTGGAAGCCGAACAGGTGCAGCATGCCACAGGCCATGTGGAATTGACCCGAGACCCGGAGATACAGCAGATAATTGCAGGCGAGATAGCCCAGCAAGCTCGACAAGTTGTGGACGGCCTCGGCGGGGATCAACATCCTGAGATAGATCACCCTGTAGAGCAGCAGTTGGATGGTCCCCCGCGACATCATCTCCAGGCCGGCATGCTGGATCTCGTGGATGTCCCGCGCGAAGTAGCCGCGCTGGAGCGTCCGGTAATCGACGACCGGAAAATGGAGGAAGCTGAAGTTGGGCAGCAGGAAGAAATAGCCCAGCGTGTCGACGAGCGACTCGCGCCGCCCGGCGTGTTTCAGCTCGTAGAGGTAGATCATCATCCGGAACATGAACATCGACGCGAGGACGGGGATGACGCCGGCCGACGCCGACTCGGCGGAGTGGCCGAGGGCGGGCCGGAGCGCGGCCAGGACCGCGGCCACGGCGGCGATCGAACCGGCCCGGAAGTGCCAACGGATCGGCGACACGGCGATGCCGATCAGCACGGCCGAGCCGGCCATCACCCAGGCCCCCGCAGAGGGCCCCACGACCAGGATCATCCCCAGGATCGAGGCCGCGACGAACAGCGGCTTCTTCCACCGATAAGGCGCCAGATAGTGTGCCGGCAACGTGCCGAACGCGACAAGGGCGAGCAGCCGGAACGAGGTCGTCTCGAGCCGATAGGTCTGGAAGACCGCCAGCAGGATCCCCAGTTGCACGGCGATCGCCAGGAACTCGCGCCAACGACGGCGGCAGCTCTCCGGCTCGCCGGGATACAGTCCGGGGCTCTCGACGGGTATTTCTTCCGTGACCGGCAGATACTGGCGATGCGGGATCGATCGCACGCCGACGCGGCTTTCGGATTGAATTTCCATGGCACCCCCAGGAGGAAACGAGGGTGGTGTCGATCGGCGAAGGCCCCCGCCCGAGGGCGCCAGGCCGGCCACCGACACCTCGTACTTAATCTATTGGTCGTATATTCATTTTTATTTGCGACATCGGCCGCACGAGTATCAGTTCCCCGATCGCCCGGCGGCAGCGATGCGCGCAGTCGACCAAGCTCGATCGGCCTCCGACGAGCCCGCGCGGATTCGGCCGCGAGCGGAGCGATTCGGGCACGACGCGGACCGGGATGGTGCCGGCCAGGCCGCAGATCGGCCGGGAGATCGGGATACCCGGGGCGCGGAGGGACCCGCTCAACAGCGGAAGCGACAGAGGGCGCGGATCCGGTCGTCGCCCCCCTGAGTGGCGAGGATGTGTGCGTGAAATGAGAGGATGGCCGACTGAAGCCATCGTTCAGATGGACAGTTCAGCGTGAATTCGGCCCCGAGGCGGCCCGAGGGATGCCGCTGGAGGCGCGGGCTCTCATGCATCCCACCCGGGGAGCAGACATCGCTCGGGATATCGTCCCGATCGCCGACGGGCGTCGGTTCGGGATCGTGGCCGAATGTGAGATCGGCCAGCTCCCAGGTGAGAATCCGGAACAGCCAGGGAGATGCGAGGCTGCGCAGGTCGGGCGTCATTCCCTGGATCGCCAGTGCGATCAGGAGGATCAGTCGTCCGATCTGGGATGATCTCGCGTCCCTGGGCATCCTACCGTCTCTTCCGCTATCTGGACCGAATGAGGTGTTCCCCGAGTCCTTTCAGGGCCGTTCGCATTATCGCCATGATCCGTCTCTTGACGAGGCCACCTTGGCCGAAATCGAGGTAATTCTTTGTTAATTGGGGCGGTGCGCGAACGACGCTCCGGGATCGGTGTGCCTGACATGCGACTTGATCAGATCGGATCGGCGAAGGCTCTCAGCCGGACTGCCGTCCGAGATAGGACGATCGCTTCGTGCCTGGCATGGGTAGACCGATCCGGACGCGGTCGTAGACGAAGTTGGGCATGGTTTCGCGATCGTGGGTCAGCAGGATACGGTCCTCCGCCGCAGCCCAGTCAAGGATTGTCGGATCATCCGAACCAGACAGGCCTACATCCTGGTCGCCACATCAAATAACCTTATACGAGTCAGTCTGAGGTCGATCGGCCGTGGGGGACTGATCGAGGAATTGTCCAGGCATACGCGGTCGGCTTGCAGAGTCCCTTGGTTAACGCTACGATTCCATTGTACACAAGTGCGGTCGCCTCCTCAAGAAACGTCGGTAGCCCTAGCCAACCATGGCCAGGCGGGCGGAGGCTGGCTCGACGAAGTCCGATGCTCCGATTCTGCCCATAGGAGCCTCTTTCATGTCCGTAATGGAATTAGAGCCAGCAACCATCACGGTTCCCTTGCGGCGCGATCCCGCGGGTGCGATCCGCGTCGGCGAGACTCGGGTGTTGCTGGAACTGGTGATCCGGGCGTTCGATGAGGGCAAGACGCCCGAAGCGATCGTCCAATCCTATGACACTTTACGGCTGGCCGATGTCTATTCGGTGATCGGATATTACCTGGCACAGCCCGCGCCCATCGATGAGTATCTCCGGGAGCGCGAAAAGGCCGCCGAATCCACGCGGCGCAAGATCGAAGCGTCACAGCCGGTGCGTTCCAACCTCCGCGAAATCCTCCTCACCCGGGCCAAGGCAATGGAGCAGCAACGTGCTACGGATGGTCAGTGACGAGAACTTCAAGGGGGAGATGCTCCGCGGCTTGCTCCGTCGAATGCCAGGGGTGGACATCGTGCGCATCCAGGATGTTGGCCTGTCCGGTTCGGATGATCCGACAATCCTTGGCTGGGTTGCGGCGGAGGACCGTATCCTGCTGACCCACGATCGCGAAACCATGCCCAACTTCGTCTACGACCGCGTCCGGATCGGTCTACCCATGCCGGGCATCTTCCTCGTCGACGATGCCATGCCAACCGGCCAGGCTATTGATGAGGTCTTGCTGGCAATCCAGTGCTATTCCAAGGAGGAATGCAAGGATCTCGTCACCTATTTCCCATTGTGAACGAATCAAGCACCGCCATTCCTCACTGCGACTTCGTCCTTGGTCAGATTCGTCCTAAGCCGAGCGCAATCGCTCCGAGGGACTGAATATTTCTCCCACTGCAGCTATTCCGCCAGATCGACAGCGGAAAACACCAGGTGGCGACACCTTGGTGGGCTTCCCACGCCGGTGAGTGATCCACGATGCTGCCATGTCACTAAGGATCGGCCACCATCCTTCCGAGGACGGTATCGCGATGAAGATAATCGGGCTGGACGAGGTCCGAGCGGCCAAGGAGCGGGCCAAGGCACTCTTCGCAGGGAAACCGTCAGTCGTCGGCATCGGCATCATTCGCGTCGGCGACCGTTACGGCGTCAAGTTCAACCTCAACGCTCCTCCCGCGGCCGATGCTGGGTTCCCCGAATCGATCGACGGCGTCCCCATCCGCATAGAAGTGGTCGGGCCGATCCGTCCTCAATGAGTTGATCGAGCCGATGTTCCCACCGGCCGGGGATTCCAACTCGATCGGCTCAATCAACCTGCGAGTTCCAGTCGCATCACGACGTCGCGAGACCGTGGCCACGTAGTCGTGTTCATCGATAACTGTCAGAATATCGACAGGCAATCCGAGGGAATCACGCCCCTGGAATCGACTCCAGCCATTCCGCCGGGTCGGCATCCGATGGCATCCGCCAGTCGCCGCGGGGCGAAAGGCTGACTGTCCCCACCTTGGGGCCGTCGGGGACGCAGGATCGCTTGAATTGCTGCCGGAAGAACCGCGTGTAGAACGTCCGCATCGTCGATTCGATCAGCTCGCGGGGGTAGGCCTGCGTGAATGTGGCGAACTGACTCAGGAAGCGGATCTTCGCGGGCGAATGTCCGCCGCGCACCGCGTTGTACAGGATGAAGTCGTGGATCTCGTACGGGCCGAGCGTCGCCTCGGTGGATTGCTCGATCTCGCCGGCCAGCGAGGCCGGGAGCAACTCGGGCGAGATCGTGGTGTCGACGATCGATAAGAGCGTCCGGCGCACCGAGCCCTCGGGGAACTGGTTCGTCGCCACGTAACGCACCAGGAACTTCACCAGCGTCTTGGGGATCGAGCAATTCGGGTTGTACATGCTCATGTGGTCGCCGTTATAAGTACACCAGCCCAGCGCCAGCTCGGAGAGGTCGCCGGTGCCGACGACGAACCCCTTCGACATGAGGAGGAACGTCCGCAAGCGGGCCTGGACGTTCTCGAACGTCAGGTCGCTGCGAGACTCGGCCGGCACGCGCGACAGGGCGGCGCGGAAGGCGTCGACATCCAGATTCCGGCAGTCGATGCCGAACGGGGCGTGTCCCATCTCGCGGAAGGCTTCGAGCGCCAGCGCGCCGATGTCGATCGTCTCCGAGGAGACGCCCAGGTGGGCCATCAGGTCCAGAGCATTGGTCCGGGTGCGCTGGGTTGTGCCGAAGCCGGGCATCGTCAGGCCGTGGACCGTGCGACGGTCGCGGCCCAGCATGTCGCAGGTCGTGACCGCGACCAGGAGCGCCAGTGTCGAATCGAGGCCGCCCGATATGCCGATATTCAGCGGCGTGTTCTGCGGAAGCTGCTCGATCCGCTTGGCCAGCCCGGCACACTGGATGCCGAAGATCTCGGCGCATCGGCGGTGCAATTCCGGGCCCTCGGCCGGCACGAACGGCGTGCCCGGTACCGAGGCGCTCGAGGCCCTCCATCGTCGGAGATAGGGCGAACGCGACGCGGCGGAAGGGCCTGAGCGACGAGAGGCTGTCGTCGAAGCTGGTCATGACGCGGCGGTCGGTCCGCAGCCGGGCGACGTCGACGTCGCGGGTGATCCAGTACGATTCGCGGCGGACCGGCTGGCCGTCGCCGACGCGGGGCGACTCGGCGAGCAGGGCGCCGTTCTCGGCGATCAGGCAATGGCCGCCGAAGACCACGTCGGTCGTCGACTCGGACGGGCCACAGCCCGCCATCGCGTACGCCGACACGCATCGACCCGACTGGCCCACGACCAGGTCGCGGCGATACTGGCTCTTGCCGATCGTCTCGTTACTCGCCGAGATGTTCAAGAGCACCGTCGCCCCGGCCATCGCCTGGAGTGCGCTCGGGGGCACCGGGACCCAGAGGTCCTCGCAGATCTCGATACCGACAACGACGCCCTCGGGACCCGCCTCGCCCACCGTGCCCTGCGCCTCGAAGAGCAGGTCGATCCCGAAGGGCACGCTCCTGCCGCCCAGCTCGATCGCGACCGGCTCCTTGCCGACCGCCGGGCTGAACCATCGGCTCTCGTAGAATTCCTTGTAGTTGGGCAGGAACTGCTTGGGCACGACCCCGAGGATCGCGCCGCCGCCGATCGCCACGGCGCAGTTGAACAGGCTGTTCCCGACCGGGATCGGCATGCCGACGACCACCAGTTGGCCGCGCCCGGCCGTCGCCTCGGCGATCCGATCGACCGCCCGATGCGCGGCATCCAGCAGCGCCGACTGGCCGAACAGGTCGGCGCAGGTGTAGGCGGTGACGCACAGCTCCGGGAAGACCACGATGTCGCTGTCGGGCACCGACTCGAGCACCCGGACGATCTCCTCGGCATTGGCCGAGGGATTCGCGACCGCGGTCCGCGGCGATACGCACGTGATTCGCACAAATCCGAAATGGTTCATGGGCTATCCATCGAAGGTCCGCGCGAGAAGAGCACCGGCTCCGGATCCTCTTTCCGCCAGATTGTCGGGACGGACGGTTGACCGAGTCTAGCCGTCGAGAGTAGAACAGGTTACGTCGCGTATCAACGGCTCTTGCGCGATCGGGGCCGGGAGATCCGTCCGTGTCGCATTCAGTCCTCGTCGAATCAGGACGGTTCCGCCCCCGGTACGGCTCCCATCATTCTACCAGGAAGCATCATGTCGAAGCCGAGTCGTTTCATCGCCGTCTGGCTCATCCTCACTTCCGGCCTGCTCGGCGCAGAGGCCCGGCGCAGGGCGGGGGTCGCAACAGTGAGGCCGGCGGCGGGCGACGGCCTTTCGCCAAGCCCGGGACGCCCAAGCAGCCCGAGCGGATCCGTTACATCGACGTCAAGCACATCAAGGCGGAGCTGACACTCGACACGAAGAAGAAGGCGGTGAGCGGCACCGTGACCCACACGTTCAGCCCGCTCCACCCCTTCCTGAATCGCGTCGAGCTCGACTGCGGCTCGCAGCTCAAGGTGACGAAGGTGACCGTCGGCCCCAAGGCGACCCCATGCACGTTCGCCGTCAAGGGCGACACCCTGTCCGTGACGCTCGACAAGCCCTACAGCCCCAGCGATACCATCGACCTGTCGATCGAGTATGCTGGCTCTCCCGAGCACGGGCTCCATTTCGTCATGCCCGACCCGGCCTACCCCGAGAAACCGATGGCCATCTGGACCCAGGGCGAGGCGGAGGACACCCACCACTGGCTCCCGTGCTACGACTATCCCAACGACCGCGCCACCAGCGAGATGATCGTCACGGTCGAGAAGCCCCTGTACGTCCTGTCCAACGGGGCACTCCTAGAGACCAGGCCGAAGGGCGACAATGCCACGACCTATCACTGGAAGATGGACGTGCCCCACGTCAGCTACCTGATCTCGCTGGCCGTGGCGGATTACGCGATCTATCACGACAAGTTCGGCGACCTCCCGGTGGATTATTATGTGGCCAGGAAAGTGGACGAGGCGACGGCGCGTCGGTTCATGGGCAAGACGCCGAGGATGATCGGCTTCTTCGCCGACAAGACCGGCCGCGCCTATCCGTATAACAAGTATGCCCAGTCGGTCATGCCCGAATTCGGCGGCGGGATGGAGAACATCTCGGCCACTACCATGACCGACGCCGCGCTCAAGGACGAGATCCAGGCCCTCGAGGGGGACTCCGACGGCCTGGTGTCACACGAGCTGGCGCACCAGTGGTTCGGCGACCTCCTGACTTGCAAGGACTGGTCGCACCTCTGGCTCAACGAGGGGTTCGCCTCGTACTTCGACCCGCTCTTCACCGAACACGACCGCGGCGAGGACGCCTTCCGGCTCGAGATGAACAACGTGCTCCAATCGTATCTCGGCAGCGACCGGGGCTATCGCCGGCCGATCGTCGAGACCCGCTACGAGTCGTCCAACGACATGTTCGACAGTGTGACTTATGCCAAGGGGTCGTGCGTCCTGCACGTGCTGCGGGGCTTGGTGGGCGACGAGGCCTGGTGGAAGGGGATTCGCGGCTACGTGGCCAATCACCAACTCCAGGTCGTCGAGACGGACGACTTCCGGAAGGCGATGGAGGCGGCCTCGGGCAAGGACCTCAAGTGGTTCTTCGACCAGTGGGTCTACAAGGCGGGCCATCCCGAGCTGAAGATCCGCTGGCATTACGAGGACGCCGACAAGACGGCGCGGATCAAGATCGAGCAGACGCAGAAGCTCGACGATCAGACCCCGCTGTTCCGCCTGCCGACCACGCTGGCGATCGCCGAGGATGTGGGCCGCACGCGCAAGATTCCGATCGTGATCGACGGGGCCTCGCAAGAGTTCGTGATCCCGTGCGCGTCCCGGCCGAAGATGGTGCAGGTCGACCCGGATGCCTGGCTGATCAAGGTGGTCGACTTTCCGAAGTCGGAGGCGGAAAATCTGTTCCAACTCGATAACGCCCCCGGCGTCCTGGGCCGGCTCGAGGCGGCGCGGGGGCTGGCGGAGGCGGCCAAAGCGAAGCCTGCGATCGCCAGGGCGCTCTCGCGTGCCTGGAAGCGCGAGAAGGCAGTCGCGGCCCGGCGGGAGATCGTCGAACTGATGTGCATCGGCCAGGAGGCCTTCCGCACGGCCCTGCTCGAGGCGGCGCGCGACTCCGACGCGAGGGTCCGGATCGCGGCGATCGGCGGCCTGGCCAAGCTCGGCCGCGACGACACGACCGAGTCGATCCTCCGCGCCGCCTGGTCGGATAAGAAGGAGGCGTACGGGGCACGTAGGGCGGCACTACGCGGCCTGGTCGACTGGAAGGTCGAGGACGCCCCGGCGCTGCTGGAGGCCGCCTTGAAGATCCCCGCCGACCACCATGAGATCGCCGCCATGGCGCTGGGGATGCTGCTGGAGACCTCGGGCTCGAAGGCCCGCGAGCTCGCGGCGATCTACAGCCGCCCGGGGCAGCCCTCGGCGATGCGAGCCGCGGCCGTCCGCGCCCTGACCCGTCTGGCCAAGGACGACCCGGCCCTCCAGGATATCGTCATCTCACTGGTCAACGACCCGGACTCGACGTTGCGATTCTGGACGCTGGAAGCCGTGCGCGAGCTGAAGCTCACCCGGGCCGTACCGATGCTCAAGGCCCGGCTCGAGCGCGAGAGCAATGGCTTCAGCGCCTTCATGCGACGTCGCCTCCAGGAAGCGATCGACGCCCTCGTCCAGCTCGAGTCCCAGGGCGAGAAGAGCAAGACCGGCGGCGCCGGGACCGCCGAGCCGAGCCGGGGCGTCGCCGAGCTCGAGGCCCAGGCCGTCGAGCTCGAGCAGAGGGCCAGGGACCTCAGGAGCCGGATCTCCGCGCTGAAGACCGGGAACCGGTCAACGGTGACGCCGTCCACGTCGAGTGCCGGCTCGTCGCACTGAGCAAGGTCGGAAATCCAACTCGGGAGCCAGACCCATGCCGGACCCGATTCTGATGGCGGAAGCGGCGGGCCTCGCATTCGCAGCCTCGGCCCTGCTGCTGGGGATCTTGACGTGGTGCGGGCGTCGGAGTGCGGCCGGCCAGGCGTGGATCGACGCGGGCTGGCCCCTGGGCATCGGCGTCGGATTCTACCTCGGCTGCTGGGTGCTCGGCATCCGGCCGCACTGGCCGCCGGGCGAGGACATGGAACGCCTGCTGGAGATCGTGGTCCCGGCCGCGATCGGCGTCGAGTTGCTGTCGGCGTTCCCGAGGATCCCGCGCTGGCTGAGCTGGGCCTTGCGCCTGGTGATTGCCGGGTGTCTCGCTCGGGTCCTGTTGGATGGGTCGATCTACCTGTCCGGCTCGACCGAACCCGGAACATTGGCATGGTCGCCGACCATGGCCTGGCTGATCCTTCGGCTGCTGGAAGCGGCCCAGATGACGTCCTGGGCCTTGCTGGTCTTGCTCGTTCGACGGTCGTCCGCGGTCTCCACGGTGATCGGCCTGGCAATTGCCGTCGGCGGGTCGGCGATCGTAATCATGCTCTCCGCCTATGCCAGCGGCGGCCAGGTCGGGCTGCCGATGTCGGCCGCGCTCCTGGGCGCCTCGATGGTCGCCCTGGCGGCGCCCGGAACCGCTCGGCTGACCGCCTCGATCGGCATCGCGATCGTCGGGCTATCGAGCCTGCTCGTGGTCGGCCGATTCTTCGGCGAGCTCCGCACGGATCACGCCTTTCTGCTCTTCATCGCCCCGCTTCTCGCCTGGCTCCCCGAGCTGCCTTTCCTAGGACGGATGCCGCCCTGGGCGAGGGGTTTGACGCGCGTGCTCCTCGTCGGCGCGCTCGTCGTCGGCGTACTCGCCGACGCAGGACGCCGGTTCGCCGACAGGTCGGGGCCGGCGGCCGCGGGATCCGGGGACCCTTCGAGCGGCGACTACGAGTATTGAGGTCTGAAGTTGGGCGCGGGTCTCTGACCCCGCCCGAGTGCCCGACCGGAGGTCTGCCGATCCCACGGCGGGCGCCGAGTACTGGCTCGCCCGGCCCGCGCCGACCGGGAGACCTTCGGTCGCGGCGACGGCGGGGTCGGAGACCCGCGCCGAACCCAGGGGATCTCGAACCTGGGTTACCTCGGTCCTCTGATCTTCTCGAGCAGCGCGTCGAGGTCTCTCCAGAGGCTCTGGCATTCCTGACGTTCGGACGGGGTGAGCCTCTCGAGTGCGACGGGGTCGCGCAGGCCGGCGAGGTCCGGGTCGATCCGCCAACTCTCCAGGGTCCGCTGCAACGTCTCCCGGACCTGGGGCTCGCTACGGTCCGATTGCTTCGATAAAGACGCGAGGTCGGCTCGGAGCCACTCTCGAGCCTGTCGGCGCCATCGCGCTCGCTCGGGGGCACCGGAGTCGGCCGCGTCCTCGTTCCGACCCGAACCGGCCAGGGATGCCATGCCGGCGGCTTTGTATCGGATCGGCGGGTCCGGGACCTCGGCCAGTTTCGGGTCGGCCGCGAAGGCTTCGGCATACAGTCGAGCCGCGGTCGAATAGAGGCCCTGGAACTGACAGACCCCGAGCAGGGCCAGCCGTTCATCGTTGCTCCGCGGCCGGGATTTTCCCCGGAGGAAATCCGTCATCCCGGGCAGGATCATGGTCTCGGCTTCCCGGCGGAGCACATGGTAGATCCAGGCATCGCGGAGGTCGGCCCGTTCCGCGCCAGTCGTAGGAGAGGATGGCCGACGCGAGCGTCTTGAGCGCGTCCTCGGCTTGTCCCCGACCATGCCGGGCCATGGACAGCACCAGGCGGGGAGCCGGTCCCAGCACGCCCGCGGCCGGCCCTTCCATGATGGAGATCGCACTCTCCAGCCGGCCCCGGCGATACTCCTCCAGGCCCTTGGCGAACATGAAGTAGGGGTAACCCCAGGCCTGGGTCGTCCTGGCGGCCTCGAGGGCGCGATCGATGAGTTGCGACGCCATGCGCAGCTCATCGTCCGAGGCGGCCAAGAGCAGGCAGGCCCGGCCGGTTCGCTCGGCGATCACCGCGTCCGTGCTCCCGCCGAAGCGGTCAAGCAAGGCGCGACGGGCGCGGCGGTACTCGTCTTCGTGGCCCAGGAACAGGCTCAGCTCGGCGTAGCCCTCCCAGGCGGCGAAATCGGGCGGGTTGGCGTCGAGCGCGTTCTTCCAGACGAGGTGGACCTCCTCCTCGCGACGCAGCCGCAACCCGACGAGTCGCAGGCCGAACAGGACCTCCGGATTCTTCGGGTCGAGCACGAGCACCCGCCGGTAGTGAGCGTACGCCTCATCCAGCCGGCCCTCATCGCGGAGGGCGTTGCCGAGGTTGTTATGGGCCCACGCATAGTCGGGGTCGAGCTCGAGGGCCTTCCGGAGATGATCGATTGCCTCGACCCGTCGGCCGAGGGCTTGCAGGGCCTGGCCGAGGTTGCTGTAAGCCCTGGCATAGTCGGGGTCGAGCTCGAGGGCTTTCCGATAGTAGTCGATCGCTTCCCCCACCTCGTTCTGGACTCGAAGCGCATCGCCGACGGCGCAGAAGCCGACCGCCGCCTTCGGCCGGCTTGCCAGTGCGGCCCGGTAATAGCCGCCCGCTTCCAGGGGAGCCCGCAGGAGCATCGCATTGCCGAGGATCAGGTTGGCCCAGAAGTCCTCGGGATGCTGCTTCTGCACGCGCTTCAAGAACGCGACGGCGTCCCCGCCGGTACCGATGAGCCGCTCCCCGAGCGCCAGCGAGAGTGACGCCGGCAACCTCGAGATGGGTACCGTCTCGGTCAGCGCGGCCAGTGCCCGTGGGTTCTCCCAGGCCGACGGATCGAGGATCCGCGCACGCCAGTCCTCCGCGTCGGGGTCGGCCAGCCGTGCCACTTCGAACAACCAGGCTTCTTGCGACTTGTCGGCCGCGTAGATCGCCCAGTCGTCGAGTGCCGCCATCAGCGCCCAGCGGACCGACGAGGCGTTGACCATCGCCGCCACGCGATCCGCCGGATCGTGGACCTTCCCCAACCCGGCCTCGCGGAACGCCTCCTCGTACTTGCGGGCCGCCTGGACTTTGTAGAGGGCAAGTTGACCGTGCGTTACCCGGTTCAGGCGAATCTCGTCCAGCCGCTTCACCAGGTCGCGGTCGCGCCGGGCCTGGGCGAGCCGCCGACGCAAGTCGTCCGGCCAGAACGTGTGCAGCCGACCCTCGGCCCTCGCCAGTGCCGAGTCCGCATCGGCCCATCGGGCGCGCTCCTCCTGCGCCAACGCCTCCGTCAGGTCCACCTCGAAAGCCCTGCGCCGTTCGGCTTCCTGGAATGCCAGCCACACCCCCCCGCCGATCATGGCCATCGCCAGTAGCAGGGCGCTCGCGATCAGCGCCGCCAGCGTGGGGCGTCGCCGTACCCATTTGGCCGATCGCTCGAGCGGTCCCGCCGGACGTGCCTCGATCGAGTCATTCTGGAGGAACCGATGGAGGTCCTCCGCGAGCGCCAGGGCCGTCGCATACCGCCTCTGGGGCGACTTGTGCAGGCACTTCAGGCAGATGGTCTCCAGGTCGCGAGGGACCTTGGCATTCAATCGCGAGGGCGGCACGGGCTCCTCGCTGAGGACCTGGCGCTCGGTCTCCATCGCCGTCTCGGCACGGAACGGCGGCCGACCTGTCAGCGCCTCGTAGAGGATCGCGCCCAAGGCGTAGATGTCCACGGCGGGCCCGATCGTGCCGGCCTTGCCGATCGCCTGCTCGGGGGCCATGTAACTCGGCGTGCCCACCCGGGCGCCGCTCAGGGTGAGGTGCGGTCCTCCCTCGACGCGGCGCGCCAGTCCGAAGTCGGTGATCTTGGGGATCTCGCCGGCCGTCAGGAGGATATTGGCCGGCTTGAGGTCGCGGTGGATGATCCCGCTGTCGTGGGCGACCTGCACGGTCTCGGCGAGGGTCGCCACCAGGGCCGCCGCAGGGCGGGCGGGCTCGGGCAGGCCCGCCAGCTTCTGGGCCAGATTACCCCCCTCAACGTACTCCATCGTGAAGTAGGGAAGCCCCTCGAACTCGCCCACGTCGTGGACCTGCACGATGTGCGGATGACGGAGGCTCGCCATCGCCTCGGCCTCGCTCAGGAATCGCCGGCGCTCGCCCGGCCCGGCATACAGGCCGACGAGCATCATCTTGATCGCGACCGGCCGATTGAGCTTGAGGTGTCGTGCCTTGTAGACCACGCCCATCCCGCCAAGGCCGATCACCGCCTCCATGGCATAGCCGGGTATCGGGGGCAACTCCCCATGCGGATGAATGGCTGGCGCGCCGCCGCGACTCGGCTTCGGATCCGGGCTGGCGAACAACCATTCGAGCTGCGCCTCGACGCTCCGCAACCGCTCCCACTGCGCGCGCACCTCGGTGAGCAATTCCGGATCATCCCGGCAGACGTCCTCGGGCGTGCGTTCGGAATCCAGGGCCTCTTCGATGAGCTGTCGAATCCGGAGTTGGTCGGGCAAGGTTTGGCCCCCCAGTCGTCTCGCGTCCCCTCATCCCGATCGGCGTCGGGGTCGTAGGGTGGACATGGCCATTTCTCGCGGCAACGGCACGGGCCGGACGCGGCTCGACGGAAGTGGCGGGGGAAGCCTGACCGTCCGCTAGAAACCGACGGGGGATGACCGAGGTATGTCCGGAATCGAACCGATTCGGAACTCCATGATACCGCGGCTCCAATCACATATCAGGCGGAATGCGGATTCGGATAATCGCGCTGTCCACCCGTCACGCTCACTATGTGTGGAACGGAAAGAGACATCGAGCAACCAATCTACACCATCCAGGACGGGAAGCCAAGTCCCAAGTCCGCGCCTGTCTGCGGCCATCGTAACCACCCGATTGATCCCATGCTCGCGGCGAGCTTGCGTCTCCGAAGCCGGCTTGACCGCACTCCCGGCAAATGGCCGGCTGGGACCGAAAACCACTACGACCTCAATCGCATCGCCGGGGATTGACGGCGTATTGCGCACACAAGCCGGCACGAATCGACAAACAACCGCGATTGAACGACACGCGGAAGACGGTCTTACCCGGGATCGACACATCGAGGACAATGAGCAAGGCCATGAAAATCGACAAGAATGACACGGCGCTGGTCGTCATCGACCCGCAGAACGACGTCTTGAGCGAGGACGGCGTCTCGTGGGCCCTGGTCGGCGACAGCGTCAAGGAGAACGACACGGTCGCGAACATCGAGCGACTCTTCGAGGCCGCGAAGGAGCGAGGCTTCGGGGTCTTCATCTCTCCTCACTATCTCTACCCCGCGGACCAGGCGTGGCAGTTCGGCGGCGCCGTCGAGATGATGATGCTCGAGAGCAAGGAGTTCTCTCGCCCCGACCCGCTCAGCCTCGACGGATTCTCCGGCTCCGGGGCCGACTGGCTCGATCGTCACAGGCCCTATATCGAGGACGGCCAGACCGTAGTGGTCAGTCCGCACAAGATGTGGGGCCCCCAGAGTAACGACCTCGTCCTGCAACTCCGCAAGCGCCACGTCAACAAGGTCGTCCTGGCGGGGATGATCGCCAACCTCTGCGTCGAGAGCCACCTGCGCGAATTGCTGGAGCAGGGCTTCGAGGTCGCCGTGGTGAAGGACGCGACGGCCGGTCCCCGGCACCCCGAGTTCGGCGACGGTTACAAGGCGGCCGTCATCAATTTCTGTTTCCTGGCGAATGCGGTCCTCTCGACGGCCGACGCCGTGAAGGCGATGAGGAAGACGACAGCTTGACCGATCCATTCCAAACACCATGCTCGGAGACGCGACCATGAGCTGCACGAAGAGATCCAACATGACCCTTGCCCTGTTCGCGGCCGCCGCCGGGATCCTTGGCTTGACCAGCTCGGCCTCGGCCCAACAACCATCGACGGTCCTCCACAAGACCGTGAAGGTCGGCGGCCTGGATATCTTCTACCGCGAGGCAGGGCCGAAGGATGCCCCGACGGTGCTGCTGCTCCACGGCTTTCCGACCAGCTCGCAGATGTTCCGCCAGCTGATCCCCGCGCTTGCGGACCGGTATCACCTGGTCGCACCGGACTACCCCGGCTATGGCCACAGCTCGATGCCTTCGCGCGACAAGTTTCCATATACGTTCGACAACCTGGCGAAGATCATCGACGAGTTCACCGAGAAGCTCGGACTGACGAAGTACGCCCTTTATGTGCAGGACTACGGAGCCCCGGTCGGTTACCGCCTGGCGGTCGCGCACCCCGAGCGGGTGACGGCCATCGTGGTCCAGAACGGCAACGCCTACGACGAGGGGCTCGACAACGATTTCTGGAAGCCGATCAAGGCCTACTGGAAGGAGCCGAACAGCAAGGAGAGGCGTGACGCCCTTCGCGGCCTGCTCACCTATGAGGCAACGAAGTGGCAGTACACGCATGGCGTGAAAAACCCCGAGCTCGTCAGCCCGGACGGGGCGGCCCACGACCAGTTCCTGCTCGACCGCAAGGGCAATGACGAGATCCAGCTCGACCTGTTCCTCAGCTACGGCAGCAACCCGCCGCTCTATCCGAAGTGGCAGGCCTACTTCCGCGAGTACCAGCCGCCGATGCTGATCGCGTGGGGGAAGAACGATCAGATCTTCCCGGCCGCCGGGGCCGAGCCGTACAAGCGCGACCTGAAGACGCTGGAGTACCACCTGCTCGACGCCGGACACTTCGCCCTGGAGACGGACGGCGACGCCATCGCTAAGCTGATGCGAGAGTTCCTTGGCAGGTCTGTCGCCAGGAAGTGAACGTGGCCGCTTCGGCGTCCTCCGACATGCGGAGGGCGCCCCGAGTGATCCGAGCGTGACGCCCTTCCCGCGGTCTCGTCATCGACGGGCTTCGACCAATCCGGAGGTTTCACTGATGCGCGATGTTCCGAGCGACATCGCCTTCACCCCCGCGGTGAAAGCGATCCAGGAGCGGAAAGGATCCCGGCAAAGCTATGCCCGGATGGAGCGAGGCCATGGGTGGCAGACGACCGTCACGCCGGACCTGGCGGCCTTCGTCGCCGAGCTGGATATGTTCTACCTGGGGACCGCGACGGCCAACGGGCAGCCCTACATCCAGTACCGCGGCGGCCCGACCGGGTTCCTCAAAGTGATCGATGACCACACCCTTGGGTTCGCCGACTTCGGCGGCAACCGCCAGTACGTCACGCTGGGCAACCTGTCCGAGAACCCGAAGGCCTTCCTCTTCTTGATGGACTACGCGAACAGTCAACGGCTGAAGGTTTGGGGCACCGCCCGGGTGGTCGAGGGTAACGCGGACCTGCAAGAGAAGCTCCGCGACCCGGCGTACCCCGGCGAGGTGGAGCGGGTCATCCTATTCTCGATCGAGGCGTGGGACGTGAACTGCTCGCAACACATCCACCCACGATTCTCGCGGCGGCAGATTGACCCGGCCATCGAGCAACTCCAATCTCGGATCGCCGAGCTGGAATCGGAAGTCGAACGCCTGCGGTCGAGATCTCGACACAACCCGGCTGAATAACGCTCGCTCCCCGTCAACCCGCGCTCGTCAGGGACGAGCCCGGACCTCTTCGGCCGGTCGATCCGGGATGCGCAGGTAGAGCGCATGCTCTCCGGCCACATTGACGACCCTGGCGAGCAGGCGGTTCCATCCGGCTTCCAGCGTGGCCGGCGTGGAATCCTCATCGGGGATCGCAATCCGCTCGCGCGAGTATTCATAAATGGGATTGCCGTTCAACCAGAGCCGGACGTAGTCGTCCGAACCGAGCCGAATCGTGACCTGTCGCTTGACGGGAGAATAGAGCCGGAGCAACACGTAGGCCGAGATGTGCTCGGCGTTGGCGAACAAGGGGCCGAGGTCCACGAAGCCGCGGGCATTCAAGGCTACCGGCTGCCAGATCCGGAGGGCGCCCGTCGGCGGGGACGCGACGCCATCCCTCGCATCGGGGAGATCGGGGCTGATCTCGGGGCCGGTCACGATCGCCCCGGAATCCTCAGGGTACGGCCCGATCGCCCAGTAGTCGAGCAGGAAAGCCCGCTTGAGCGGATTCCTCTTCAAGTATTCCCGCGCGTCCTCCGCGGCCTTGTCCCATTCTCCGGAGCGCGCATGAATCTCGGCCCGGAGCCTCCAGTCGGCCGCATCCTTCATCTCGGAGGTTCGGGCCAGCACGGGGAGGAACTGGGGCGCGCGTGCGGCCTTGTATCCGCTCGTGGCATCGTGGATGAGGATCATCCGATCGACCCCGCCGGAGGCCAGCGCCAGGCCATCCGGGCTCCAGGCCAGGGCCCGCACCTGGCCCTCATGCCCGCCGAGTGTCAATGTCTCTTGCCCCGTCGCGACGTCCCAGATCTTGATCGAACGATCCGAACTGGCCGAGGCCAGTCGCGTGCCGTCCGGGCTCCACGCCACCGCGGCGACGTTGCTGGTGTGTCCCCGCAGGACGCGGACGACCCGTCCGGTGGCCGAGTCCGAGACCCTGACCGTCAGGTCATAACCGGACGAGGCCAGCGACCTCCCGTCCGGGCTCCACGCCACGCAGACGACCTCCCCGGCGTGTCCGCGGAGCGAGAGGATCTCGCGGCCCATGGCCGCATCCCACACCTTCACCGTCTTGTCGCCGGAGGCGCTGGCCAGCCGCGTGCCGTCCGGGCTCCACGCGACCGAATACACCTGAGACTCGTGTCCGCGGCCGATACGCATTTCCTTGCCGCTCCGCGCGTCCCAGATCCGGACCGCTCGGTCGAACCCGGCGGACGCGAGACGATCTCCATCGGGACTCCACGCCGCCGACAAGATGTCGCCTTCGCTCCCGCGGAGCGATTGCAGATGCTTGCCGCTCGCCACGTCCCAGAGGCGGATCGTCCGGTCGACGCCGGTGGAGGCGAGCCGCATGCCCTCCGGGCTCCACACCGTCGCGCGGACTTCACCCTCATGACCGCGGAGTGTGGATTGCTCGACACCACGGCTCGGGTCCCAGATCCTGACGGTCCCGTCGCCGCTGGCCGAGGCCAGGCGCGGATCGCCCCTCGGGCACCATGCCAGGGAATTGACGGGCGATGCGTGGCCGGCCATGGTCAACGTCTCCGGACTGGGAACCGCATCCCAGACCTTGATCGTGGCATCGTATCCCGCCGAGGCCAGCGACGTCCCATCCGGGCTCCAGGCCACCGAGGTCAGCGGCGCCGTGTGCCCTCGGAGTGTCGCCAGTTCGGTGCCACCGGTCGACCGCCAGATCTTCACCGTATGATCTTCGCTGCCCGACGCCAGCCGATTTCCGTCCGGGCTCCAGGCGACGGTCGTGACTCCCTGGAGATGCCCCCGCAGCGTCTGGACCTCGACGCCGGCGGTCGGGTCCCAGACCTTGATGGTCTCGTCGTTGCTGGCCGAGGCCAGCCGATTTCCGTCCGGGCTCCAGGCGACCGAATTGACCCAGTTGATGTGGCCGGCGAGCGTGCGAACCGCCGTCCCCGCTTCGACGTCCCAGATCCGCACAGTCCGGTCCTCGCTCGCCGAGGCGAGTCGCTTGCCGCCCCGGTCCCACGAGACGGCGAACACCGGCCCGGTGTGCCCTCGGAAGACATGCGAGACCGCGCCGGTGTCGGGGTCCCAGACCCGGACCGTCCGGTCGAAGCTGCACGAAGCCAGACGATTGCGGTCGGGACTCCAGGCGACCGATGTCACCTGTCCGGTGTGACCCTGAAACGTCAGGATCTTCTTGCCAGTGGCGACCTCCCACACGCCGACCGTGCCAGCCCAGGTCGCCGTAGCGAGTCGGGTGCCGTCCGGACTCCACGCCACCGATGTCAGGACCCCGCCGCGTTCGAGGCCGAGGACGCGCTCCTCTTCTCCCGCGATCGGGACCCAGATCCGGACGGTGCCATCCGAGCCCGCCGAAGCCAGCCGGGCGCCGTCGGGCCTCCACGCCAGCGACCTCACGCCGTCGAGGTGTCCTCGCAGAGTCCGCCGGTCCCGATGGCAGAGGCCCTCGAGATAGAACCACTCCCAGCCACGGAGGTCGGGCCGGGTTCGCTCCCAGGGCGCCAGCAGCTCGACGACCCTGCGGATCCCGCTCGGAGAATGGTACGCCTGACTGCCCTGGATCATCTGGGAGAGGTACAGATTTCGGCGCATCTCCGCGCCCTGGCTCTCGGCCTGTTTGCGCAGCCCGGCCTCGCGATTCTCGGCCTGGACGGCCTTCGCCCGTTCCGCCTCCTTCTCGACGGCCAGGCGGGTCTTCTCGGCCGCGAGCTGCCCCATCTCCTCGGCGAGTCGGCGTTGCTGCTGCTCCTGATCGCGGAAATGTCCCGCCGCCATCAGCGAGCCCACCACGAGCGTCGCGAGCAGCATCGCGATTCCCGCGATCGCCGCCGTCGCCCCCCGATGCCGCCGGACCCACAGCAGCCCGCGTTCGGCCCATCCCACGGGTCGCGCCCGGATGGCCTCGCCGCTCAGGAAGCGTTGCAGATCGGCGGCCAGATCGCCGGCGTTCGCGTATCGCCGCCGAGGTTCCTTATGCAGGCACTTCAGGCAGATCGTCTCCAGGTCGCGCGGGACCTTGGCATTCAATCGCGACGGCGGCACGGGCTCCTCGGCGACCACCTGCCGCTCGGTCTCCGTCGCCGTCTCGGCGCGGAACGGCGGCCGGCCCGTCAGCGCCTCGTAGAGGATCGCGCCGAGCGCGTAGATGTCCACGGCAGGCCCGATCGCTCCGGCATTGCCGAGCGCCTGCTCGGGGGCCATGTAACTCGGCGTGCCCACCCGGGCACCGCTCCGCGTGAGGCTCGGTCCGCCCTCTAGGCGACGCGCCAGTCCGAAGTCGGCGATCTTAGGGATCTCATCGCCGGTCAGGAGGATATTGGCCGGCTTGAGGTCGCGGTGGATGATCCCGCTCTGGTGGGCCGCCAGCACGGCGCCGGCCAGGGACGCCACCAGCTCGGCCGCGTGCCGTGCCGGCTGGGGCCGCCCGCCAGCTTCTGGGCCAGGTTTCCGCCCTCGACGTACTCCATGGTAAAGTATGGGAGCCCGTCGAACTCGCCCACGTCGTGGACCTGCACGATGTGCGGGTGGCGCAGGTTCGCCATCGCCTCCGCTTCCCGCAGGAACCGCTCTCGCTTGCCGGGGCTCGCGTACAGGCCGGCGAGGATCATCTTGATCGCGACCGGTCGATTGAGCTTGAGGTGTCGCGCCTTGTAGACCACCCCCATCCCACCGTGGCCGATCACCGCCTCCAGGGCATGGCCGGGTATCTGGGGCAATCCACCTTGAAGCTGGGCCGATGACTGGCCGCCGGACGCTGGCTTCGAGTCGGGAATGCCGAACAGCTTTTCGATCCGGGCCTCAACTCTCTGGAGTCGATTCCATCGCGCGCGCACCTCCAACAGCAACTCGGGATGGTCCCGGCAGATGTCCTCGGGCGTGCGGTCGGAATCCAGGGCCTCCTTGAGGAGCCGGCGGATCAGGTCTTCGTCGGGCAAGGTTCGGGCCCCTGGTCGTCTCGCGTCCCCTCATACCGATCGGTGTCAGGATTGTCGTGAGGACCTGACCTGTTCCCGAGGACCGGCTCGCGACGGCCGCGGTTCGAGGACACAGACCGTGAGAAGTCTGACTATCGCGAAAAGATGGAGGCGAATGACAGGCACATGCCCGGAATGGGTCCGGACCGGAACTCCAATGGAGCCGGGGCCTTGATCGCTCATCGCGCGGACATGCCGATCCCGCGGGTTCGTTGTCCACCTGTCACGCTCACTCAAGGTGGAAGCGGAATGACTTCGAGAGACCAATTTAAACAAAGATCCGGGACACAGCTAGAATCCCAGGATTTCGTAGGTCAGGCTTTCCAGCCTGACAGGGCACTCGTCAGGCTGGAAAGCCTGACCTACAAATATCTTAGATACGGCTCCAACCGTCAATCGATGGGATCTTCCCAAGCCCTGGGGATTGCCGGGGTCTCCGCCCTGACACTTGGTGCCCCGACCCACACTAACCCGAAGCGTGAGCGAGGTCTGTCGGAAGTCCTTGCCCCAGAAAGGAAAAGAGCTCGCTGATGCTTCGGGTTAGTAAGCAGGTAGGGCAAGGTAGCCGCTCTCGAAACTGTCAACCTGCCGAGCGGGAACTTTGGGACGATCCCCCATTCGGCGATGTCCCCATTTTCGTGTTGTCCAGTTCCGTGTCCCATTTCTCCCGCCAGCAACCGCTTCGGCTTCGTCGCGTCCGAGTCGATGAGGTAGGTCGGAATCCCGGCGGCGATCGCCTGGCGGGCGCAAGCAAAAGCGACTCGCAGCTTGAGCAAAGAGCCGCGAGTCGTCGGTAAGTGATCGCCCGTTTTCCACCGGTTCGCGGAAGCCCTAACTTCGCCGGATCTTCTCGACGAGCTCGTCCAACTTGTCTGAGTCGGCCCCCGAATCACGGAGCGTCTGGAACAGCACGGGAAGCCTGCCAAGGATCGCGTCGTCGCTCACCAAGTCCTTGGGAATCTCCCCGCGAGCAACGGAAGCCAAATCGCAGAACTCCATCCACTCATCAGACCCTCGGTTGATCCCGAGCGCTCCCGCATACTCGGCAAGCTTTTCTTCCTTGTGCGGGGGCGCCATGACTCCCCGCTCCATGCGGCTATAATTGCCGTGATCGAACCCTTGCTCTTGGCAGAACGCGCGAAGCGTTCGCCCGAGGGCGATTCTCCTCCGCTTCAGATAGTCTCCGAAAGCGTTCGTTGCCATGGTTAACCCCACTTAATAACCTCTCATCCGCCCCTCAAGGCGGCATTTATCCCTCTGTTGTATGAATCATACACCACCCCGGTTCTGCGTCAACGATGCCAACCCTATGTCAGTTTTCGACTTGCGCTCGGGGAACTACAGGATTTAGTAGGAGCACACAGGATGTTCCTGGACTTTGCACGATTAACACAGGATAATCTAGGAGTCGAGGAACTCGAAAGCGATGTCGGGAAAAATTTCGAGCTTTCGTCGATTTCTTCTTCCCAGGAGCAATGTTCGTGGCGGACACCGCTCTCGAGATCAGACATCTCGACCTGGGATCGGGGCTGCTTGCCACCAAGCCCGCGGACTTGGTGGAGGTGATTCTCAAAGCAACTGACAAGCAGGTTGGCGAGAAGGGCATCGCCGACGCAGCGGCTCGTGAGGATTTCGTCCTCAGCACGGACGCCCTCAACTACTGGAGAATCGCATGGAGATGCGCGGTCGAGTGGGAGACGCGCGGACTCGATGAACGGCTAGCCAGGGAGATCAAGGGAGGCGTCTGCAAGGCTCGGGGCTACGATCTGGACGACCTCGACTCCGCGCTTCAGGCGACCAAAGGAAGAGCCCGGCTACCCTTCGGATGGAGCGCTCTCGATCTCGCATGGAGGCTAACCCAGCGAGAGCCCATTCAACTGCTCGATCCAAGCCTGTCGGGACGCCGCGTCCCTACCGTGATTGCTGGCATCGCTTATCATCTTCAGCTCCTCCAAGGCAAGGAACCGATCCTTCTGCCCATCGACCAACTTCGGACCTTATTGAAGCAAAGGAAGATCGTCATCTCAGGGGCCGTTCAGCGGTTGGTTGAAGGAAAGCTCATTGACTACGCCGACAAGAGCTATCACACGGGCAAAGCGAGAGAGTTTCGCTTCGTGGGCGTCGAAGATCAGCAATATGAGAAGCTTAGACAGAAGTCGTCAGACATCTGAACTGTCCGCTCAGAGGAGATGAGATGCCCAAGCGACCTAGTATCGTGCCGTCTCGTTCGTATGACGAGCTACGGGCGGTTGCAGACGCTTTCTCGCCGAGCACCACGCAGTCCGGTCCATACCGGTGCCGATTGAGGAGATCATCGAATTCCGCTTTGAACTGGATATCGTTCCGATTCCGGACTTGCTATACGGATCGGATATATATGCCTTGGTTTCATGGGACATGAAAACGATCTCAATCGACGCCAACATCCAAGAGAACCGTCCCCAAATTTACAACTACAGTTTGGCACATGAGTTATCTCACATACTTCTGCACAAGGACGTCGTAGAGCAATTCGAGTATGCCAACATCGCCGAATGGAAAACGGTGGTCACGGGTATCGATAAAGAAGTTTACGCGGAATTCGAATGGCAAGCCGACGCACTTGCCAGGCTCATACTTGTGCCGACGGCAGAGCTGAGTATAGAGTTCGGTAAAGCTGCCGCAAGAATTAAAGCGGCCGGGTTGACGCTGGAACAAGCCAAGTCTACGGAACGAGGGCGATATATGGTTGAAGACAGCTTGGCTCGTCTGTTCGTGGTGTCTCGTAATATCATAACCGACCGTGCGAATCGCGATAAGCTCTGGCCTTGACCGAAGGTGGGAGAAGCGGAGTTCACCCTGCGCAACCACGCCTCGAACATTCCAAATCCGGAAACTTATCGCTCAATCGTTGCCTGCCTTTCCTGTCTTCACGGACTTGAGGTAATATCCGTTCACTATGGCGTTCACCTGGTGGCCGCATGGCTAATTTTTCCCCGCCACCGAACCACATCTCCTCGATAGAATCTAATTATGCAGGCGATATAGTGCACCCCCAGCATGATAGCATCCGCCCCTGGAGTCAGCCATGCTTGAAGGCGCGTTGGGAAGCCGCCATTCCGTTCCAAAAATCGAAGCCCCCTATCGTTTCGCCGCGGGCGATATCATTGGTAGCCGGTATTTCGTCCGCGGCACCGTAGGCCAGGGCGGCATGGGCCATGTGATGCGGGTTCAGGATCAAGTGACTCGGCAGGTCTGCGCGCTGAAATACTGTTCCGAGGATCGGTTCCACAGGCGGTTCGCCCGCGAAGTTCGCATCATGGAGCGCATAGAAAGCCCATACGTCATCCGGATTCTTGACTCGAACCTGAATCACGATCCGCCCTATTTCGTCATGCCGATGGGCGAGTGTTCTCTTGAAAGCGAATTGCTGAGAAAAAGAGGAGATGAGAATGCCATCCTGAACGTTTTCAGTCAGATTTGCTTCGGAGTCAGGGATATCCATGAGCGCGGGATATTCCACCGTGACCTGAAGCCGGCCAACATATTAAAGCTGCGCGACGCCCAGGTCGTTGTCTCCGACCTGGGGCTTGCCTGCTTTGAAGTCCGTGATACCTCAGTGTTGACGACTACTATCCAGCGGCTCGGCACGGAAGATTATCTGGCGCCTGAGCAGATGCAGCCCGACGATGAAACCACGCCTGATACCCGGACGGACATTTATCAGCTCGGCAAGCTCTTATATTGTCTGCTCACCGGTTCTTCGCCGAGGTTTATCAATATTGACAAGGTGCCACGCGGCCTTGCACACATCATTGAACGCGCGACCGCTGTTAATCCGCAGAGGCGTTACCCGAATGTGGCAGGTCTTGAAGCCGCCATCAAGCAATATCGGGAAGCGAAAGATCCCGAGAAAAACCCGCGCGAAGCCCTAGAGTGTCAGGTCAGGGAAATCGAGGGCAGGCACCTGCATACCGTCCCGCCTGCCAGCGAAATCGAACCGGTCTTGCGAACCCTCTCTTATGGCCGCTGGCTAGAGAACGATCTCCTCATTCAGTGCTTCCACCTGCTGCCTCTCGGATGGCTCCCGGTGATTGCCAAGGTGTTTGAAGCAGAATTCCAGCCCATACTGGAGGCTTATGCAACATCGATTCAGGCAGTTGCAGGGGGCTATAATTGGGATTTCGCGGACACGGTGTGCGAGCGAATGAAGGCGATTTATGACAACTCCAGCGTTATAGCGACGAAAGTCCTTGCGCTGCGGGCGCTGATGATCGCGGCGGATAAACTGGGGCGGTACGCTCCGCAATCAACGTTCTGTAATTACCTCCAGAAGGTGAACGTCATCGAGTTGGCGCTGCCGATTGCTGAGATGATCATCGAATATGGAGCGCCCTCCGTGAAAGCATTCCGGGGCTGCAATATCCCTATCTATCATGTGACCATTCAGGCGGCACTGAATGGTTTAAGTCATCAAACGGCGGAATTGGACAGGAGCGGAAAATGTATTGCCGATATGAAGGTGCTTAAGCAAATCTACCGCCATTTGGCCGCACCACTGGTAATCCGCTTCATTAATGAAGCATTGGAAGATCGCATTCATCATGAGATCTTAACCGAAATAGATCCCGCCGCGGATTTGGTTAATTCAACGTCGTTCACGCTTCACGACAAGAAGCTGCTGGAATTGCTGAGAAATTTCTTTAATGAATGGTTGGTGTCAAGTACCTGGTCTGAGGGTATTTATCACGACTATGCGAATGAAGGCGTTGCCACCGTGGTGGATTCGATCAGAATGTCGAGCGATTTGCTGGAGCGCCGGATGATGTTTCACAAATACATTATCAAGGCCGGAGAAGCATTCTCCGCTTTGAATACCTATGTGAGAGCCACGTTTCCACAGTTTAACATCGATGAATTTGACAAAGTCGGATTTGAGCGCTACGAACAATGGAAGAGCAGGCTCGACAGGCAGGTTCTCCATGATAAATAGACCGTGCGCCGTCCTGCTCCGCAACCGGTCTGAACATTCCCATTTCGCCTCCTTGATTACCCTATTCTTTCTCTATTGCTCCTGGCGACATCAGCCACCTATAAACCAGCATTACCACTGTCAGTATCTTCCGTCAACCATTTTCTTGGTTGTGCGATAACCAATAATACTTGTTGACACCGGCAATCCCTCGCGCCAATCTCCTCCCATCAGCGGCAACAAAGCCACCGCCGCCTAACAGTAGGGGATATGTGAAAGCGATTCGCCGGGGCCAGGGACACGTGATGAGCATCGCGTCAGGGAACAAATCGATCCGGACGGTGACACCGCCGACTGCGGTGCGTGACGATGACGTGCTTCCGGACCACGAGATGGGATCGAGCATCCCGCCGAGACATTGCGACAGAGTGCAAACCAACGCCATTGAGACCTTCCGTCGGAATCCAGGAAGACTTCCACGGATTGTCCGAGGGAATCCCGTACGGACTCCGGGCGGATTGTCCACGGATTCGGTTCTCCGCAGGAATCGCACGATCGGGTCGTGGCACTCTATCATGGCGTGTGCCGAGACGAGCGTCTCCCCGATCCCGACGAAGGACGCCCGCGATGGAGAATGCACGATCGATCGGCGTACTGGGCGGTCCGCTCGGTACGCTCTACAACCTGGGTGCGGCCGGGACCTTGACCGATGGCCAGCTCCTGGAGTGCTTCCTGGCCCGGACGGACCCGGCGGCGGCCGAGGCCGCCTTCAACGCCCTGGTCGATCGACATGGCCCGATGGTCTTGAGCGTATGCCGCAAGGTCCTGGGCGACCCGCACGACGCCCACGACGCTTTCCAGGCCACCTTCCTCGTCCTGGTGAGCAAGGCCGGCTCGATCCGGAACCGGGATTCGGTCGGCGGCTGGCTGTTCGGGATCGCCCGCCGGGTCGCCGTCAGGGCCCGCGTCGAGGGTGCTCGGCATCGTCGCCATCTCGAGCGACTGGGGGCCGAACGGTTAATCTCCTCAGGCGTTCCCGGAGTGCCGTTGTCCTCCGAGCCCGAGCCGGACTTCGCCGCGCTGATCGCAGAGGTTGACCGGCTCCCCGAACCGTTCCGCGCACCGGTCGTGCTGCACTACTTCGAGGGGTTGAGCGCGGAGGCCACGGCGCAGCGTCTGGGATGCGCCCGCGGCACGGTCCTGTCGCGGCTGTCGCGGGCACGCGGCCGGATCAAGGCGAGGCTGGAGAAACAGGGCTTCTCCTTCGCGGCGATCCCGCCCGTGCCCGTGCCCTCCTGGCTGGCGCATAGCACCGTCCGCGCCGCCAGCTCGCTGGCCCTGGCAGGTGCGGCGATCGAGAACGTCGTCCCCGCCGCGGTGGCCACGCTGTCTCGAGGCGTCGCGCGCACCCTGGTCCTGTCCAAGGTCCGCGTCGGGGCCGTCATCTTCCTGGCGGTTGCGAGCGTCTCGATCGGACTGGCGGCGACGCTCGATCACGACGAGCCCACTCGTACGATCTCGGGAGCCGAGACGGCGAGTCCCCCTCGCGCTACGGTCCAGAAGAACGAGCCCCCCGCGACCGAAAAGAAGACGGTCGTCTTCCGCGGCCGGGTCGTCAACCCGTACGGCAAGCCGGTCGCCGGCGCGGAGATCTGGCTGGGCCTCCGGGGAGTGGAGCAGGTTGAACCGGGGGGGACTCGCCGCGTGGCGACGAGTGGGCCGGACGGTCGGTTCGAGGTCGCGATCTCCCGCGAGATCTTGGACCGTTCCGAACCGATCCACCATGAGCTCCCGATCCTCTCGGCCATCGTCCCGGGCCTCGGGCCCGACTGGGTCAGGATCAGCTCCAACGGCGCCGGCGATGAGCTCCGGATCCGGCTCCGCCGCGACGACGTCCCGATCGAGGGACGGATCATCGGCCTCGAAGGCCGCCCGGTGCCGGGAGTTGACGTGGACGTCCTCCACATCATGCAGGATACCCCCGACTTCCTGAAGCGAGCCAGGGAAAACGGCGGTGAAGTGAGTCAATCGCTCTGGAGCGAAGGAGGGAACGGCTTGTTCCTCGAGGAGCCGAATCGGGCCCTCCACGCGCGGACCGATCGCGACGGGCGATTTCGCCTGATGGGGGTCGGTCGCGATCGCATCGTCGTCCTGAACATTCATGGAGAGTCGATCGAGCGGTCGATCGCGGTGATCTTCACGACGAGCGACCCCGCATATACCCCGCTCTTGATGCCCGTCAACGAGGAGGACTACTCGCGCTCCAAGCTCCTTGGCCCGCGATTCGAACTGGCCGTCGCCCCCGGCCGGGCGATCGAAGGGACGGTCCGCGACGCCGAGACCGGACGACCGATCCCCGACGCATGGATCCGCTCCTGGGGGGAAACCGGCATCTGCCGCAGTGACGCGCAGGGCCGGTTCCGCCTGAGCGGTCACCCCATGAAGAAAGGGGGAACCTTCGAGGTATTCGTCGAAGGACAGACCTACATCAAGGTCGTCAAGGTGATTGATCATTCCGCGGGGCCGGGTCCGATCGTCTTCGACATCAACCTCAGACGGGGACTTGTCCTCGAAGGAAAGGTCACGAACGGGGCGGACGGTTGACCCGCCAGGGCGGTCGTCCAGTATTACCCGTTCCGCGACAATCCGCATCTCAAGGAGTACCCGGACGCGTCGTTCTTCGACAACGCCCTTTTCGACGAAGCCGAGTTTCGCACCGACGAGGATGGCCATTTCCGCGCCGTCGTGCTCCCGGGCGGCGGAATTCTCGCCGTCAAGGCCCCTGGCCCGACCTACATCATCGCCAGACCGCTCGAACCCAAGGTGGCCGGCAACGTCCTGTGGGTGGGCAACTTCGCCGACGACATGAGGTCCTATGAAGCCCTGATACCGATCGACGTCCGCGAGGGAGGGCCGGCCGCCGTCGCCGAGATCAAGCTGGTATCGGGACGCCCTCAGCACGTGCGGATCATCGGGCCGGACGGGCATCCGATCGCGGGGACTCGTGCCCTCAGCCATCAAAGCCGGACCGGAGACGGAGAACTCGAGCCGGGCAGCGAGCTGACCTTCATCCACCGGAATCCGGGAAAGGCCGAGACGGTCCTGATCCTCCATCAAGACCGAGACCTCGGCGGATTCGTCGACATCAAGGGAGACGAACCTGACCCGATTCGCGTCTCGCTCCGGCCCCTGGGGACCGTCATCGGTCGGATGGTCGATGAGGAGGGCAAGCCTCGGTCGAAGATCCGATTCACCGTCTCTTTCGATTGCAAGAGCGGTGGACAGGTGATTGGCCTCGACCCGATCGATGAGATGGAGACCGATCGCGATGGGCGGTTCCGCATCAAGCACCTCATCCCGGGAATGCGGTGCGGGATCTCGGTCTACAAGAAGAATCCGACGTCTTCCGACGACGAGTTCGAGGGCTCGCTCGGCGAGGACAACTGGACGGTCAAGTCCGGGGAAGTGCAGGATTGGGGCGACGTCCAGGTCAACAAAGAGTAGCGTGGAGGAATCGAGGCACGATTCCAGGAAATCTGCCGGAATCCGTGAATCGCGGCGAGGGTCGGGGCACTTTATCACGGCGTTCGACGAGTCTCCCCGATCCTGACGAAAGACGACACTCCTCGGCGAACATCACCAGACGGGGCGAGATCGCCGCCCGTGACCACGGTCGTGAGACCGTGGTTCGGACGGGACGAAGGTCCTCCAACCTCGGGCGTCAGCCCGATCCGGAGCGAAGATCGCACTCACGTGCGAGGTTGGAGGTTCCCCATCTGAACCACGGTCTCACGACCGTGGTCACGTTGTGGTGTTCGGCGAGATGTCTCAGAAGGACCCTCGCTATGGAAGATGCACGATCCAACACTGTCGTAGGCAGTCAGCTCGCCATGCTCTACAAGCTGGGCGCGGCCGGCACGATGACCGATGGCCAGCTCCTGGAACGGTTTCTGTCACGGACCGACCCGGCGGCGTCCGAGGCCGCCTTCAACGCCCTGGTCGATCGCCACGGCGCGATGGTCCTGGGCGTCTGTCGCCAATTCCTGGGCGACCCGCATGATGCCCACGACGCCTTCCAGGCCACCTTCCTGGTCCTGGTGAGCAAGGCCGGCTCGATCCGTCGTCGCGAGGCGGTCGGGGGCTGGCTCTTCGGCATCGCCCGGCGAGTCGCCGCCCGGCGCAAGTCCAGGCCGCGCGGCGACGCCGTCATCTCCGCGAGTTCTTCGAAAACCAGCCGGCCTCGCGCGAGGACGTCGAGGTCGGGGCGCCCATCGCCGCCGAGGCCGACTACCGCCCACTGATCGACGAGGTCGAACGGCTTCCCGAGCAACTTCGGTCGCCGGTCGTGCTGCACTACTTCGAAGGGTTGAGCACCGAGGCCACCGCGCAACGGCTGGGCTGCCCGCGCGGCACCGTGCTCTCGAGGCTGTCGCGAGCACGCAGCAAGATCAAGGAGCGGCTGGAGCAGCAAGACGTCTCATTCGCGGCACTTCTGCCCGCGGGCGACGCCCTGGGTCGATGGCTCCCGCCCGTGCCCGTGCCCGCCTGGCTGGCGCAGAACACCGTCCGCGCCGCCAGCTCGCTGGGCCTGGCCGGCGCGGCGATCGAGAGCGTCGTCCCCGCCACCGTCGCCTCGCTGTCGCGCGGCGTCGCGCGAACGCTGGCGCTCGCCAAGGTCCGCGTCGGCGCCGCCATCTTCCTCCTGACGGTCGCCGGCGTCTCGATCGGCCTGGCGGCGACGCTCACTCCCGACGAGCCACCCCGTGCGATCTCAGGGGCGGAGACGGCGAGCCCGCCTCGCGATATCGCCACGAAGGGCGAGAAGCCGCCGGTCGATCAGAAAGCCCAGGCCGATCCCGTCGTCTTCCACGGGAAAGTCACCGACCCGGACGGCAAGCCGCTTGCCGGCGCCGCGATCATGCTGAATCTCTCGTCGCCGATGGTGGAGAATCCGATCCGCCCTCGTCGCCTGGCCGTCAGCGGCCCGGACGGCCGCTTCGAGGTCGCGATCCCGCCGACGAGCCTCGAAATGAACGAGGATCAGAGCCGCCCGGTCCTGGGTCCGGTCCTGTCCGCGGTGGCCACGGGGCTCGGTCCCGATTGGATCAAGCTCGATCCGCGGAAAGCGGCCGAAGCGATCAGCTTGCGACTCCGCCGCGACGATGTCCCGATCGAAGGCCGAGTCCTCAGCCTGGAGGGCCGGCCGTTATCCGGCCTGGATGTCACGGTCGGGTACATCGCCGAGTTACCCGCCGAACTGCTCGGGAGGATCCGCGAGAACGCGGGCAAGATGAATCCCCCGCTCTGGGGGGAGATGCGAAACTCCCTCCCGATCGACAAGGATGGGCCGGTGCCGGCAGTTCGGACCGGAGCCGACGGACGATTCCGCCTGACCGGGATCGGACGGGACAGGACCGCCCTCGTGATCGTCAAGGGCGAAGTTTACGAGCCGTCCTTCGCCATGGTCCTGACCACGGCCGACCCCGCCTATCGGCCGATCATCTTGCCCGCCGGCGGAGGAGGCGAGCAAAAGATCGAGGGACCACGGTTCGACCTGACCGTCGCCCCGGGTCGTATCATCGAAGGCGTAGTGCTCGACGTCGATACGCGCCGGCCCATCGCCGGGGCGGAGATCTCGGCCTGGCCCGCAGGCACGACCCGGACCGATGCCCAGGGCCAATTCGTATTGCGTGGACAGCCGAAAGGCCCGGCCGGCCCTTTGAACGTTTCCGTCGAGGGCCAGCCCTATATCAAAGTCGTCAAGTCCATCCCCGACTCCTCGGGCCTGGGACCGATCCGTCTTGATGTCGCCCTCAAGCGCGGCGTCTGGGTCGAAGGCACGGTGACGAATCGGGGAATCGGGAGACCGGTCAAGGCGGTCGTTCAGTATTACCCGTTCCGCGACAATCCGCATGTCAAGGAGTGTCCCGATGCCTCGTTCTTGAATAACAACGTCTCCGACGAGGCAAGCTTCCCCACCGACGGGTCCGGCCATTTCCGCGCCGCGGCCTTGCCCGGCGGCGGCATCCTCACCGTGAAGGCCAGCGAGCCGGGCTACCTGATCGCCACGCCCCTGGACTCCAAGACGGCCGGCAACGTACTCTGCATCGCCTTCGAATATCAGATGCATGCTTACCAGGCCCTGGTACCGATCGACGTGCCGGACGGTCCTCGGCTGGCAATCCCCGCGATCACCCTGGTGTCGGGGCGGGCACAGCACCTCCAGATGATCGGCCCCGACGGTCGGGCCGTCGTCGGGGCGAACGTCTTGAGTCTCCAGCAACGATCCGGCGTGGGCGAGACCGTGACAGGCTCCGAGTTCACGTTCATCCACGCAAACCCAGGCAAGCCCGAGACGATCGTGGTGCTCCAGGCGGCCCGATCGCTCGGCGCGACCCTCGACCTCAAAGGTGACGAACCCGACCCGATTCGCTTGAAACTCCAGCCGACCGGCACCGTCGTCGGGCGGCTCGTGGACGAGGACGGTCGCCCCCGATCGGGTGCCAACCTCGCCCTCATGCAACACTTCCAGACGCACGGTAGTTCGACCTCCTCCGAGCGGTTCGACCCGATCGCGACCGGTCCCGACGGCCGGTTCCGGATCAAGAACCTGGTCCCGGGCTTTCCGTACACCGTCGAGGTGATCAAGAAGGGGGAGATGAACTATTCGCTCCGCGCCGAGGGTTACCTGAAACAGTACGAGTGGACCGTCAAGCCGTCGGAAAATCAGGATTGGGGGGATGTGAAGGTCAAGAACTATCGGCGATGACGGGCATGGGGCCGCGGGGTCGGATTGTAGCCGGGGTCTGTGACCCCAATGTCTGCCCCCCGGCCTCACAGAGACCGGCTAAAGAGAAGCGAGTGGTTGAACGCGGTCAATTCCGGAGAATCCGTGAATCGCGACGGGGTCTCGCGGCACTTTATCATGGCGATTGACGAGAGTCTCCCCGATCCCGACCAAGGACTCCCGCGATGGAAAATCCACGATCGAGCCCCGCCCTGGGCGGTCCGCTCGCCATGCTCTACAATCTGGGTGCGGCCGGCCCGTTGACCGATGGCCAGCTCCTCGAGCGGTTCCTGTCGCGGAACGATCCGGCGGCCTCCGAGGCCGCCTTCACGGTCCTGGTTGAACGACATGGGGCCATGGTCCTGAGCATCTGCCGGCAACTCCTGGGCGACCCGCACGACGCCCACGACGCCTTCCAGGCCACCTTCCTGGTCCTCGTGAGCAAGGCCGCTTCGATCCGTCATCGGGAGGCGATCGGGGGCTGGCTCTTCGGCATCGCCCGGCGGGTCGCCGCTCGGGCCCAGGTCGAGGCCGCGCGGCGCCGACGTCATCTCCAGGTGTTGCTCGAGGCCCAGTCCCTCTCCGGCGATGCCGGCGCGGTCGCGACGTCCGCCTCGGACGCGGACGACTATGGCCCGCTCCTCGACGAGATCGACCGGCTGCCGGAACAGCTCCGATCGCCGGTCGTCCTGCATTACTTCGAAGGGTTGAGCACCGAGGCCACCGCGCAACGGCTCGGCTGCCCGCGCGGCACCGTGCTGTCGCGCCTCTCGCGGGCGCGCAATCGGATCAAGGTGCGCGCTGGAGCGTCAGGGCGCCTCGTTCACGGCGATGATCCCGGGCGCCAGTGGGCTCGACCCCTGGATCAAGACCGCGACGGTCCCGACCGGACTGGTGCAATCGACGGTCCGCGCCGCCAGCTCGCTGGCCCTGGCCGGCGCGGCGGTCGAGAGCGTGGTCCCCGTCGCGGTCGCCACGCTCTCGCGCGGAGTCGCCCGCACCCTCGTGCTCTCCCAGATCCGCGCCGGGGCCGCCCTCATGATCCTGGCGGTGGCGGGCGTCTCGATGGGCCTGGCGGCGACGTTCCACTCCGCCGACCAACCCGGACAGGTCATGAAGGGATCGGAAATGTCAGGCCCCACGCCCGGCCAGGCCCCGAAGAACGAGACATCCCGAACCGAGGAAAAAGCCACGGGCGATCGGTTCGAATACGCGGGGATCGTCCTCGATGCCAATGGTAAGCCGGTGGCTGGCGCGAAGCTCCACCTGGCCTACTGGGGATCCAGTGGCCAGGTCAGTTCCGGGGTCCGGGGGACGTCCGACGGCCAGGGCCGGTTCCGTTTCACAGTGTCACGACGCGATTTCACCGATTCCGATCAAGAAGAGCCGTGGGCCTCGTCCACGGTGGTCGCCCAGGCCGAGGGATTCGGGATCGGCTGGGCCGTCCTACCGGACAAGAAAGGCAAGAAGGGCGACGCGGCTGGACTGACGATCCGGCTGGCGAAGGACGATGTGCCGCTCGAGGGCCGCATCGTCAACCTCGAAGGCCGCCCGGTCCCCGGCGTGACGATTCGACCCAAACGGCTCCTCGAGCCGGAGAAGGGCGACCTCGCGGGTTGGATCTCCGCGGCGAAGGACGGCCAGCAAGGGGCCTTCGCGTCCGAACAAGCCTACTTGACGCGCTCGATCCGGGCCGAGGGCGCGGGGCTCTCCACGCCGTTGACGTCCGACGCCGAGGGACGATTCTCGATCCGGGGCATCGGCCGGGAACGCCTGCTCGGGCTGGAGATCTCGGGACCGACGATCCAGACCAAGGCGATCAACGTCCTGACCCGGACCGCCGACCCGTTCCGGGTGAATGCCGGACGTCGCAGCCCGGACTGGGGCATCGAACTCTATTACGGTGCACGCTTCACCCACGCCGCGGCACCGACCAAGCCGGTCGTCGGCCTCGTCAAGGACAGGGACACCGGCAAGCCCCTGGCCGGCGTGCGCATCGCCTGCAACAAAACGGCCGAGTTTCCCGTCATTGCCTTGAACGGCGTCGAGACGACCACCGACCGGGATGGTCGCTATCGGCTGGTCGGACTCCCCAAGGGGCACGGCAACCAGGTCATCGTCTTCCCGGCGAAGGGTCAACCCTATCTCGGCGCGGGCCTGGAGATCCCCGACACCCCGGGTCTCGATCCGGTCACGGTCAACATCGGCCTGAAGCGCGGGGTTGTGATCGAGGGACGAGTCATCGACAAGGACACCGGCGCGCCGATCAAGGCGGTTGTCGAGTACAATGCCTTCCGCGATAATCCCCACCTTGCCGAGGCACCCGGCTTCGACCGCTCGCATGTCTGGAGCCGGTACCGGACCGAGCGCGACGGCAGCTTTCGCGTCGTGGGCCTCCCGGGTCGCGGCCTGGTCTCCGCCATCTTCCTCGGCGCGAGCGACCAGTATCTGAGCGCCATCGGACGGGATGAAGACCTTCGCTTGGTCCCCAACGCCATGCAAAGCCAGTTCAATACCAGCTCAGCGGTCAACCTGCCGAATGATAAAACATCCGTCCACCGTGACCTCGCGCTCGAACGAGGGATCGCGCGGACCATCCGCGTCGTGGACCCGGACGGTCGCCCGGTCGTAGGTGCCCGGATCCAGGGCCAGTCCCGCGTCAGCAACTGGAGCAAACCTCGCGAGACGGCCGAGTTTCGCGTCGAGGGCCTCCGCCGAGGCGAGACGCGACGAATGCACGCCCGCCTCGACGACCGCCGCCTCGCGGGCTGGGTCGAGTTCCTCGCCGATGGGCAGGATACCGTCGAGCTGAAGCTCCAGCCGTGGGCCACGGTCGAGGGCCGACTGGTCGACGACCACGGCGACCCACGCAGCAACGTCGATCTGGTCGTCGATCCCGGGTACGAACGCAACACCGTGACCGATTCCCACGGCCGATTTCGCATGGATGGGCTCGTCCCCGGGCTTCCGATCAAGATCTGGGCTTCGCCGATGGGCGGTTTCCTGTCCGGGCGAATCGATCGGAGTCAGGTCCTGAAGCCCGGCGAGATCAATGACCTGGGTGACGTGAAGGAGAAGCCGTGAATCGATGAGATTGGCCCGCGCCCGTCTCTCGGCGTAAAGTCCTGGGAGAAAAAGACTTACCAGGAGCGACCCGTGGATCGGCCGGGGGCGTTCGCAACCGATCGGCGATCATTGGCAAGAAAGATGAGAGAAACCGCGTCAAACGACCCTCTTAATGTCATGAGGGGGAAACAAGAATGACCAGAGAAGACTCGCAATCGATCAAGGTCTGGGACTGCTACGTGCCGACGGCCGATGCGCCGTGGGACCTGGGACGCGTCGTGCATCTGCACCGTCGCGCCGGGTTTTCCGCAAGCTGGGACGAGATCCGGCGCGACCTGGCCGAGGGTCCCGAGGCCAGTATCAAGCGACTGCTGGACGGCAAGTCCCGGCCTCCCGGGCGCCCGGCCCCGAGGAGTTCGAGCGGATCGCCGGCGTCCTGGGCGAGGCCGCGGTCGCCTCGAGCGACGCCGGCCGGCTCAAGGCGTGGTGGTTCTACCGGCTCCTCTTCTCGCCCGACCCGCTGGGCGAGCGGCTGACCCTGATGTGGCACAACCACTTCGCCACGAGCATCCAGAAGGTCGGCGACCCCACCGCGATGCGTCGCCAGAATGAGACCCTGCGGCGCCTGGCCCGCAAGCCGTTCGGCGACCTCCTCGAGGCGATGGCCCGCGACCCCGCGCTGTTGACCTGGCTCGACGCGCCGGCCAACCGCAAGGGCCATCCCAACGAGAACCTGGCTCGAGAGCTGATGGAGCTCTTCACCCTCGGCATCGGCCACTACACCGAGTCCGACGTCCAGGAGACCGCCCGCGCCCTGACCGGCTGGACCGTCGGCGACGGCGAGTTTCGCGAGGCGCCCTCGCGTCACGACGACGGCACCAAGACGATCCTGGGCAAGTCCGGGCGATTCGGCGGGGCGGACGTGGTCCGCATCTTGCTGGAATCCCCATCGACGGCCGACCGGCTGGCCTGGCGGCTCTGCGACCACTTCATGGGGGAAGGGACGGTAAGCAAGCCCGAGCGAACGGTGCTGGCCGACGGCCTGCGGTCGCACCACCTCGATATCGGCTGGGCGGTCGCCACGATCCTCCGCTCCCGCGCCTTCTTCGCCGCGTCGAACATCCGGACCCGCGTGCTGAGCCCGGTCGAGTTCGTCGTCGGCCCGGTGCGCAGCCTGGAGCTGATCGAGTCGCCACCGAGCACGCTCGTCCTGGCAGACTGGTCGGCCCGGTTGGGCCAGGACCTCTTCAACCCGCCCAATGTCGGCGGATGGCCGGGCGGGCGGGGCTGGCTCTCGGCGCGATCGCTGATCGGCCGCGCCCATTTCGCGGCGGCCCTCGTCGAGGGAAGGGGCGTCGGCCGCGCCGAGCCCTTCGACCCGATCGCGCTGGCACGCCGACACGGACGCGGACGCGATCGCGCCGATGTCATTCGCTTCAGCGCGGAGCTGCTCCTGGGCGTCATGCCCGATGCGCGATGGATCGATCAGGTGGGCGAGTCGCTCGGCATGAAGGCTAAGAGCGATTGGAATGAGGACACTGCCCGACGTGTAATCGCCCAGATCATCGCCTCACCGGAGGCACAGCTCGGATAGGGCTGTAGGGTGCTCTGTGAGCACCGATCAACCTCGCCGGCTTGAATTGGTGCTCGCAGAGCACCCTACCGAGTTGATTCCGAAGCGACATCAGGCTGGAAAGCCCCAGCGACTCAATCCGAAGGAGGACCCATGCTCACGCGACGCGATCTCTTGAAATCGACCCTGAACGGCGCGGCGATGGTGGCCCTGAGCCCCACCGTGCCGACCTTCCTGGCACAGACGGCCCGGGCCGCCGAGCCTCGCCGCGACGGCCGGGTACTGGTCGTGATCCAGCTCGACGGGGGCAACGACGCGATCAACACGCTGGTCCCCTTCCGGGACGAGGGCTATGCAAAGCATCGCAATGCACTCCGCCTCTCCGAGAAGGACCTGGTCCGGATCAACGATCAGGTGGGCTTGCATCCGGGCCTGCGCGACCTGGGGGCACTGCTGGAGCGGGGCCAGCTCGGGCTGGTACCGGGCGTGGGCTATCCCAACCCGAACCGATCGCACTTCGAGAGCATGGCGATCTGGCAGACGGCGCGGCTCGATCCCGAAGAACACGCGGGGCCGGGCTGGATCGGGCGAAGCTTCGACGAACAGGCCCAGACGAATCCAGGCCGATCCTCGGGCGCCCGGCACTCCTGATCGGCGATAGCACGGTCCCGGCCGCGCTACGAGGCCGGCGTGCGGCGGCGTCGGCCCTGGAGCGGATCGACGATCTCACCCTCCCCGCGGGATCGGCCCGATCGTTGATCGCGACGCCGACGACGACCGGCACCGGCGATGATCTCGGCGCCGATGTCGCGCCGGAGCGTCCTCGATGCCTATGCGGCCTCGGATCGCGTAGCCGAGCTGACCCGCCGCCGGATCGACGCGGACGCACGCTATCCCGACTCGGCCCTGGCCGGCAAGCTCCGGACGGTGGCCCAGCTCCTCAAGGCCGACCTCGGGGCACGGGTGTTTTACACGATCCAGTCGGGATATGACACCCATGCCGGCCAGTCGAACGCGCATTTCAGCCTGCTCTTCGAGCTGGGCGGGGCGATCAAGGCGTTCCTGGACGACCTGACGGCCGCCAAGCTGGCCGACCGGGTCACGGTGCTCGGCTTCAGCGAGTTCGGCCGCCGCGTCGCCGAGAATGGCTCGGCGGGCACCGACCACGGCACGGCCGGATTGGTCTTCCTCGCCGGGCCGGGCGTCCGACCGGGCGTCCACGGCAAGGTCCCCAGCCTGACCGACCTGGTCAACGGCGACCCGAAGATCGCCACCGACTTCCGCCGCATCTACGCTTCCGTCCTGGAGGACTGGCTCGGATTACCCGCCCCGACCTCGCTCGGGGCGTCGTTCGAGCCGATGCCACTCTTTCGGCCGCTCTCGACCTGAAGCCGGTCAGCGAACGCCGGCCCCGGCGGGTTTCTGCGATTGCGTCGGTGTCCCCCCCGACCCCGCCGGAGCGTCTCGGGATGACTTGGAATTCTTCGCGAGTTTCGCGAGACCCTCTTCGGCTTCGCGTACATTCCCCTCGTAACCCTCTCCTGGGCTCTTCTCGCGGAGCTTCCGATAGATCTCGCGGCTTTGCTGGAAAGCATCTCTCGCTTCCTGAGTCCGTCCTCGATCGGCCAGTCGACTGCCCAGGATGCAGAGGATCGTGCCCAGGTCGGACTGGTAGCGGCTGGCGGCGGGCTGGTCCGCCACCACTTGCTGGAGGAGCCGATGGCACTCCTCCATGGACTTCAGGCCGTCGTCCCGACGGCCGAGTTGCTCCTGGTAGGCCCCGAGGTTCTGGTAGGTCCGCGCAGGTTGCGCCGGAACCAATTGTTAGTCGGCGCCTGCTCGACGAGTTGTTTCCGGAGCTCCAGCGCTTCCTGACACATGCTCAACGTCTCGCGGATGTCGTCGGTCGCCATGGCGAGGTTGTTGTAGGTCATGGCGAGGTTGGCCTTGAAGTCGAGGATTTGCGGATTCCGACGCATCAGGTCGATCTGCAAGTCGAGCGCCTTCCGGTAAGCGTCCCTGGCCTGAGGACGGTCGCGAAGCTTGGTCAGATCATGATTCGCGAGGTTGCCGTAATGCTGGGCGAGCTCGTGACGGAAACCATCGTCATCTGGAGTCTCCCGCACGAGCGACCGATAGAATTCGATCGTTTGGAGGTGAGTTCGACGGGCGGCTTCCTCATTCCCCAACCGGCCTTCGAGCAGGGCAATCCAGCCGAGGCACGTACCGATATGACGTTTCATCATCGTGTCGTTCGGATCGGCTTCCGCCAGGAGTTCATAGTCTCGGAGCGACCGCCTGATCAGGCCCAATGCATCGGCCACACTGCCTAATCGGAGCGTCGCCATTCCCAGGCGGAGGCACGACTCGGCCAGTTCGCGACGGAGACTCGGGTCATCGTGATGCTGGTCGACGAACTCCTTGTAGTATTGAAGCATCTCGGCGAGGACCTCCTGGCGGACCTTTTCCAGGCCGGGTATCTCGAGGACGCCTTGCTCGTAGAAGCGGGTATAGAACTGATCGACAGCCCGGCGCGCGCGCTGGAAGCTCACCCGGGCTTGCTCGAGGTTGGCCTCGGCCGACTTTCGCATCGCGTCGGCGCGAATAGCCTGACGCTCGGCGCGCGCGGCATTCGCCTCGGCGCGCCGCCACTGCCAGACAACTCCCAGGAACCCGGCCACGAAGACGACAACCAGCGACGCCGCCAGCCCCGCGACCCGTCGATTGCGACGGCACCATCGCCAGGCCCTCTCCAGGCTCCCTGTCGGTCGGGCGTGGATCGGCTCCCCTCGCAGCCATCGTCGCAAGTCCTCGGCGAGTTCACCGGCAGTCTGATATCGACGCCCCGGCTCCCGGTTCATCGCCTTGAGGCAGATCGTCTCCAGGTCGCGGGGGACCTGATCGTTGAGCTGACGGAGCGGCCGAGGGTCTTCCTCGATCACCCGCCGCAAGACCAGGTGAGGCGCACCTTGATAGGGCGTCACGCCGGTCAAGGACTCATACAGGCTCGCGCCCAGGCTGTAGACGTCCGATCGCGGGTCGAGGACCGAATCGCCGCGCGCCTGCTCAGGGCTCATGTAAGTCGGCGTCCCGGCCAGGAACCCCTCCCGCGTCACGCGAGTCTGACCGGATTGGTCCCGCGCCAGGCCGAAGTCCGTGATCTTGGCCCGGCCCGTCCGCTCGCCGATCAGGATGTTGCCGGGCTTCACGTCACGATGGATCAAGCCCGAGGTATGCGCCGCGTCAAGCCCGTCGGCGATCTGGGCGACCCAGTTCGCAACTTCGCGCGAGGCCAGACCCGAGCCGGCGGCGATCTTCTGACCCAGGGTCGGACCCTGGACCAGCTCCATCACGAGATACGGCAGGCCGTCGGGCGGGTTGACCACGGCGTGGATCGTCGCGACGTGATCGCTCTGCAGGCAGGAGGCCAGCTGGGCCTCGCGCACCAGACGCTGCCGGTCCACGTCCTCGGCCCTGTCGGGCCGGAGCACCTTGACGGCGACCATGCGACGCAGCGATTCATCGAAGGCCCGGTAGACGATCCCCATGCCACCGCGGCCTAGTTCCTCCAGCAGGCGATAGGCGCCGAGGCGGCCGAGGTCCCCAGGCGGCGGGGGCGGTTCGCCGATCTCGCCGATCGGATCGTGGGCGGTATGCCAGGTCGACTTCTCCCCGTCCTGAGGCATGCCCGATAGGTCCTCGACCAGTCGGACCAATACGGGGTCGTCGAAGCTCAGGCCCTCGGCTTGCAACCCGGCCTCGAGGCGGTGGCGGAGTACCCCGTGTTCCGTCGCCCGGTCCAGCAGCGTCCGGCAGTGGGCACACTCGCGGAGATGGGCCCCCATCGCCGCCGACTCGGCAGCGGGAAGCTCGCCGCGATGCAATCGCTCCAGCGCCTCGATGGGGATGCAGTCGTTCATCTCTCGGCTCCATTGGCAGCTCGGCATCACCGACCGCGAGGGGACTCGCGCCGTCCTTCGATCTCCGCTCGGCCGGCCATTCACGGCCTCGTCGCGATCACGAGGTCTCGAAGGCATCCAGCCAGGAGAAATCCTCGGCGATGTCCTGGACCTCTTCTTCGAGCCGCCTCAAGATCCGCGACTTCGCCATGTAGACGGCCTCGATACTCAGCGACAACTCGTCCGCCGCCTCGGCCGCGGGACGATGCTCCAGCCAGACCCGCTCGAACGCCCGCCAGGAGGACGCCTCGAAATGCGGGCGGATCCGATGCAGTGCCACCCGGAGGACCCGAGCATGGAACGCATCACTCCAGTCCGGGTCGGTCGTCTCCTCTGCGGCGGGCTCCGGCAAGACGGACCCGGGGACCAGTTCCAGCTTCCGTGCCCTCTGCTCGTGAAATCGGATTAGCCGACGCCGGGTGATGATCAGGAGCCAATCGCGAAACCGGCCGCGTTCCGGATGGTACTCGAACGAGCGGATGGCCCGCGAGACTTCGCCCATCACCTCCTGGGTCAGATCGGCCGCGTCGGCATCCTGCAAACTCCGGCGACGACCGAATCGATACACCAGAGGCGCATAGAGGGACACGAACGTGCGCCACGCTTCGGCGTCCAGGGGGTCGCGGACCCGGACCAAGAGGCTCGGCTTCGTCTCCATCGTCGAAACCATCGACCGACACCCTCAGAAACGGTGTTCGCGCCCAGACTTGCAATTCTTCCAGATTTCATTCAGCCAATCAAGCAAGTCTTCCAGTGTTGACCGGGGGCAACACCGGCCTTCGGAAAATCGTCGTAAGCGGATTTTCCATGTTAGGTCGGACGATCGATCGGTAATTCATCAGAGGTCAGTGCGTTTCATCAACCGAGGCCACGGATCTTCTCGTGCGCACGCTCCCTACCCAGGAATGCACTTCTTATTTAAGCACGCAATCGCCATATCCGGAGCCAGAGCCATGAAACCATCGGCGGGAGATCTGATGCGGGGAACCGTCAGGAGGGTCGTTTCGATCTTCCGCTTACTGCTCCTGTCGGGAGTCATCCTGGCCTGTCCCCGAGCCGGCCAGGCCCAGGTCATCAACGACGCCTGGAACGGCGGCAACGGCCAATGGAACGGCCCGGGCAACTGGAATAATGGGGTGCCGAACAACAACGGAACGTTCACGTATAACGTCTTGATCGACAACGGTCTGGGTGATAATGCCGTCGTCACGATCAGCGGCATCAGCCCAACGATCAGCAACCTGACGGTTGATCTCGGGAACACTTTGACGATCAGCAACAACAATTCTCTCACGATCGCGGGCGGCACCGGGGCCGGCGCGCTTAACATCGCCGGGACGCTCAACCTGGACTCGGTCGGCAACGGCACCAACCTGATCTTGAGCGGGACCGGCGCCACGATTACCTTGAGTGACGGCGGCACCCTTTCGTTATCCAACAACTCCCAGAACCAGATCTACGGCACCGGCTCCCAGACGTTGGTAAACAGTGCCGGGAATACGATCCAGGGTTCCGGCCAGGTCGGCATCGGCGGCGGCAATGCCTTTGCGTTGAACAACGCGGGGATCATCAACGCCAATCAGGGCGTGGCCCTGAACATCAACCCCGGCAACGGCACGACCAACACCAACCTGATGGAAGCGACCACTGGCGGCACCCTCAACCTCGCGGGCAGCATCGCCAACACCGGCGGCACCATCCTCTCCACGGGGGCCGGCTCGGTCGTCAACCTGGCCGGGGCCGGCGGCAGCACGATCACCGGCGGCACGCTCACCACCGCCCTCGGCGGGGCCATGTACAGCAACAACACCACGCTCAGCGGACTGACCATCAGCTCAGGCAGTACGGTCTCGACCCCGAATAACACCACCACCACCCTGACCGGGGCGATCACCAACAACGGCACCATCGCGCTCAACTCGGTCGGCAACGGCACCAACCTCGTCCTCAGCGGCGGCGCCGCCCTGGAGCTGACCGGCGGCAGCTCGATCGCCCTGTCCGGCAACTCCGCCAACGCCATCTACGGCTCCGGCTCCGACACGCTCAAGGTGGATGCAGGCGCGACCATCCAGGGCGCCGGCCAGGTCGGCATCGGCGGCGGCTATGCCTTCGCGCTCAACAACGCCGGGACGATCAACTCCAACGGCGGCACGATGTCGATCAACCCCGGCACCACGGTGACCAACACCAGCCTGATCGAGGCCACCGGCGGGGCCGCGCTCAACCTGGGCGGCAGCTTCGCCAACACCGGCGGCACCATCCTGGCCACGGGCACCGGTTCGGTCGTCAACCTGGCCGGCGACGGGGCCAGCACGATCACCGGCGGCACGCTCACCACCGCCCTGGGCGGGGCGATGTACAGCAACAACAGCACGCTCAGCGGCCTGACCATCAGCGCCGGCAGCACGGTCGCGACCCCGAATAACACCACCACCACGCTGGCCGGGGCGATCACCAACAACGGCACGATCACCCTGAATTCGGTCGGCAACGGGACCAACCTCGTCCTCAGCGGCGGCGCCGTCGAGCTGACCAGCGGCGGCTCGATCACCATGTCCGGCAACTCCGCCAACACCATCTACGGCTCCGGCTCCGACACGCTCAAGGTGGATGCAGGGGCCACCATCCAGGGCTCCGGCCAGGTCGGCATCAACGACGGCGGCGCCAATGCCTTCACGCTCAGCAACGCCGGCACCATCAACGCCAACCTGGCCGGCGCAACCTGACCGTCGCACCCACCAACACCGTCACCAACACCAACCTGATGGAGGCCACCAACGGCGGCATCCTCACCGTCTCGGCACCCGTCACCAACACCGGCGCCACCATCCAGGCCGTCGGCCCGGGCTCGCTGGTCAATTTCAGCGGAGCATCGGTCACCGGCGGCACGCTGACGGCCTCCGGCGGCGGGACGATGGCCGCCAGCAACAACAGCACGCTCAGCGGCCTGACCATCAACGTCGGCGGGGTGATGACCAGCAGCAACAGCACCTTCAGCAATGTGATCATCGAATCCAGCAGCACCGTCCAGGGCCAGAACAACACGACCACCACCCTGGCCGGGACGATCACCGACAACGGCACGATCGCCCTGAATTCGGTCGGCAACGGGACCAACCTCGTCCTCAGCGGCGGCGCCGCCGTCGAGGTGACCAGCGGCGGTTCGATCGCCATGTCCAGCAACTCCGCCAACACCATTTACGGCACGGGGACCGATACGCTGAAGATCGACTCGGGCGCGACCCTCCAGGGCTCCGGCCAGGTCGGCATCGGCAGTGGCGGCAATGCCTTTGCGCTGAACAACGCGGGGCTCGTCGTTGCCAACCAAGGCGTGGCCCTGAACGTCAACCCCGGCAACGGCACGACCAATACCGGCACGCTCGAATCCACCGGCGGTACCCTCAACCTCGGCGGCAGCATCACCAACACCGGCGGCACCATCCTCTCCACGGGGGCCGGCTCGGTCGTCAACCTGGCCGGTGACGGCGGCCAGCACGATCACCGGCGGCACACTCACCACCACCCTGGGCGGGGCGATGTACAGCAACAACAGCACGCTCAGCGGCCTGACCATCAGCGCCGGCAGCACGGTCGCGACCCCGAATAACACCACCACCACGCTGGCCGGGACGATCACCAACAACGGCACGATCACCCTGAACTCGGTCGGCAATGGGACCAGCCTACTCCTGAGCGGTAACGTCACGCTGAACGGCACTGGCACCCTCGCACTGTCCAACAACGTCAGCAACCAAGTCTACGGAAGCACCGGGTCCGAACAGTTAACCAACGGCGCCGGACACACGATCGAGGGCTCGGGCCAGATCGGGGTCGGCCAGATGTCGCTGATCAACAACGGGACGATCCTCGCCAACCAGCCCAGCGCGCTGACGATCGAGCCGAACGCGACGGGTGCCGTCAACAATGGGACGTTCCAGGTCAACAGCGGCAGTTCGCTCGTGGTCAATGGCAGCTTCACCACGGCGGGCATGGTGAACATCGGCCAGGCTGGAAGCCCATCAGCGAGCCTCTTCCAGATGGTTGGCTCGAACGATTATGTCCAGACCGGCGGTACCACGAGCCTCTGGACTTCCAGCAGTACGCTCGCCGTCGGCTCGAACAATTCGGTTGACCTCAAAGGAGGGACGCTCGAGGGCATCGGGACGATCTCGGGGAACCTGTCGAATACCGGCGGTACAATCCTGCCCGGCACCGCCGGCGTGGCGGGTATCTTGACCGTCACCGGCAACTACTCGGACCCGCAAGCCTCTCTCGACATCCAGATCGGTGGCTCGACCCCCGGCTCTGAATTCTCCCAACTGAACGTGCTCGGCGATGCATCGCTCGGCGGCACGCTCGACGTCAGCCTGATCAACGGATTCACGCATTACAATGGCGAGCAATTCGTAATCCTGACCTCGGCCGGCCTGAGCGGGACTTTCGTCAACGGCGTCATCCACGACGGCAACATCACCTTCACGGTCGCGTATAGCCCGGCCGGGTACACCAATGACGTGGTCCTCAATGTTGGCATCGCCTCCGTGCCGGAGCCGGCGTCGCTCTTGTTGCTCGGCCTCGGCGTGGCTGGCATGGGAGCCTGGGCCTGGAGGACTCGGAGAGCCGTCTGAATGCGACCAATCGACGAACCTCTCGAGAGAAACGCCGAATGACCGACCACAAGTCATTCGGCGAACACGATGACCGGTCGCCTGCGCTCTGCGTCCGAACGACCAGAATCGCCGCGGCGTGCGCAGCCAGACGCGGCGATGTTCGCGATCGATGGCGGGCTTGTTATAATCGATCGAACCGAGGAGGTTCGAGATGAAGACATTGACGGTCCAAGCCGAACTCTCCGCCGATGGCGTTCTCAGACTCGAAGTCCCATGCGATGTCACCCCTGGTCGGGTTGATGTCGTACTGATCGTCCAGTCTCATCAGACCGGCCGGCCTCAAGGTCGGATCGACTGGGGCCAATTGTCCGGACTCGGGCGCGAAGTCTGGCAAGGCATCGACGCACGAATTTATCTGAGTGATCTTCGTGAGGACCGAGAGCTCGGGACATGAGTATCCTCGATGCAATCTCGCCGGGCAGCACGGTTGCCCTGGACACATTGGTCTGGATCTACGAGTTCGAGGCGAACGCAGTCTTTGGTCGGGTGACCAACGTCCTCTTCCGCGATGGGTTCGGCACCGGACAGTTCCGAGACGCTTGCAGCCGACTTTGCCTCGGAGAACTGCTCGTGCAGCCACTCGCCCAGAATCGACCGGATCTCGCGGACCGTTATCGCCAGATCATGACATCAGGTCCCGACTTGACCGTCTGGGAAGTGAGACGAGAAATCATCGAGACCGCGGCAAGCCTGCGCGAGATACGGAGTCAAGATGCTCGACGCAATCCACGTCGCATCAGCCGTAGACCATGGCGCGGATTGCTTCATCACCAATGATCGAGGGCTTCGAAGGATCCAAGAACTCCGGATCTTATTCCTCTCCGACTATCTCCCGACCGCACCCTGATCGATTGATCGCGGCCCTTCCTCGAGCGAACGCCCCTCAAGCTCGGATCTCCTCGATCGCCACGACCCGACGCTCGTCCACGGCCTTGCGGGCCAGCAGTCCGATGAGCGTCGCGGCGCGGGCGTCGGCGAGGGTGACCGGTGGTGGCGACGGACTCTCGGATCGGACCGAGTTCATGAACGCTTCGAGGGCCATCCGAGAATCGGCCTGGGGACCGGGCTGGATCGTCTGGCGAGGCAACGCGCGATCGCGGAATGTCAGGGTGCCGGTCGAGAAATCGAAGCCCCCCTGCTCTCCCAGGACGCGGAGCGTCGAGCCGGTGAACCCCTCATCGGCCGGCGCGATCCAGCTCTGGACGAAAGAGGCGCGGAAGCCATCCGCCCATTCCAGCTCCACCGAGTAGTGATCGGTCACATCGCGATGCGGATCGATCGCCGCGAACAGCCCCTGGCGCCCCCAGCCGTTGGCTCGCGCCGGTAGTTCGCCCTTGATCCAGTAGAGCACGTCCCAGACGTGGACGGCCTGCTCGACCATCCAGTCGCCGGACCGATCGCGACGGCCCAGCCATCCGCCGTGGCCGGTCATCGGGCCGTTGCTGCTGCTCCAGGCCGCACGCGCCTCGACGAGGGAACCCAGCTCACCCCGCCGGATCCGCTCGACGCCTTCGATGAATCGCGGATTGGAACGTCGCTGGAACCCGAGATGCACCGCCACGCGAGGAGCCTGCGCGGCCCATGCGATCAGGCGATCGCAGGCGGCCAGTGTCGGTGCGACCGGCTTCTCGGCGTAGAGGTGCTTCCCCGCCGCGATCGCGTCGCGATACACCGGCTCGTGGAGGTCGCAGGGCAACGCGACGATCACCGCATCGACATCGGAGCGATCCAGCAGCCTCCGGTAGTCGTCGAAGGCCGCGGGGCGATGGCCCTGGGCCTTCTCGACGATCCCCTGCCCGCGGAGCCGGTGCTTGGCCTCGGTGTCGCCGATCGCGACGATCGAAGTCCCTTTCAGCTCGATCGCGGCCCGGAGCAGCGTCGTGCCGCGATTGCCGATCCCGATCGCTCCCAGGCGCACCGGAGCGATGTCTCTCTCGACCGGGGCCGCGTCCGCCAGGTTGCCCTGCGACAACGCCAGACTCGCCGCCGCCGAGCAGCCAAGGAATCGTCGGCGGTTCAATTGGATCGGAGGCATTTCGGGATTCCCGATGCGAAGACACCAGATTACAAATCCAAACCATGCTGTCACTTGCCGCCAGAGGACCGCGGCTTGCCCGCATGGACACCCACCCTGATTATACACCCTCGGGCACGCAAGTTCGAGTCGCGGAGTCGCCGGATTTGACCGGCATGGTATACTGAGATTTTTGGGTTCGGCATACGGATGAACACAGCGAGCGCGGGGGCAGAATGTCCAAGCATATCTTCGTGACCGGCGGCGTCGTCAGCTCGCTGGGGAAAGGGCTGACGTGCGCGTCGATCGGCATGCTGCTGGAGCAGCGCGGGCTGAAGGTCCGCCTCCAGAAGCTTGACCCCTATATCAACGTGGACCCGGGCACGATGAGCCCATACCAGCACGGCGAGGTCTACGTGCTCGACGACGGCGCCGAGACCGACCTCGACCTGGGCCATTATGAGCGGTTCACCCATGCCCCCTTGACGCGACAGTGCAACTATACGACGGGCAAGATCTACCTGGCGGTGATCCAGAAGGAGCGCGAGGGCCGTTATTACGAGGGGAAGACGGTCCAGGTGATCCCGCACGTCACCGACGAGATCAAGGACGCGATCCGCGGCCTGGCCGGCGACGACGTTGACGTCGTGATCACGGAGATCGGCGGCACGGTCGGCGACATCGAGGGCCTGCCGTTCCTGGAGGCGATCCGCCAGTTCGCGCTCGACGTCGGCCGGGAGAACTGCACCTACATCCACCTGACGCTGGTCCCCTACCTCAAGGCCGCGGCCGAGTTGAAGACCAAGCCCACCCAGCACTCGGTCGGAGCCCTGCGACAGATCGGCATCCAGCCCGACGTCCTGATCTGCCGGACCGAGCATCCGATCTCCGCCGAGGACAAGGACAAGATCGCCCTGTTCTGCAACGTCGACCGCAAGGCGGTCATCGAGGAGCGGGACAAGCAGTTCAGCATTTATGAGGTCCCCCTGAGCCTGGTCAAGCACGGCATCGACGAGATCCTGGTCAAGCGGCTCCACCTCAAGGCCGGGCCGCTGGACCTCGCCGAGTGGGGGGATATGGTCGAGCGGATCAAGAACCCGAATCACGAGGTCCGGATCGCGGTCGTCGGCAAGTACATGAAGCACCGCGACGCCTACAAGTCGGTCTACGAGGCGCTCGATCACGCCGGCATCGCCAATCGGGCGCGGGTCCTGGTCGTTCGCGTCGAGGCCGAGGAGGTCGAGGGCCGGGGGGCCGAGGCGACCCTCGGGGGCGTGGACGGAATCCTGGTCCCGGGCGGATTCGGTATGAGGGGCGTCGAGGGCAAGATCGAGGCGGTCCGATTCGCCAGAACCCGCATGATCCCCTACTTCGGCATCTGCCTGGGGATGCAATGCGCCGTCGTCGAGTTCGCCAGGAGTGTCCTGAGCCTGGAGGACGCCAACAGCACCGAGTTCGACCCGACCACCGGCCACCCCGTCATCTGGATGATGGAGGAGCAGCATTCCGTCCGCGAGCGCGGCGGCACGATGCGACTGGGCTCGTGGCCCTGCGCCTTGTCGGCGAGGTCCACGGCCCGCGAGTCGTACGCGGTCGAGCAGATCGACGAGCGACATCGTCATCGCTACGAGTTCAACAACGCCTACCGGGGTCGATTCGAAGAGAAAGGTTTGGTCGCGACCGGGACCAGCCCCGACGGCACAATAGTCGAGATCATCGAGGTGACCGATCACCCCTGGTTCGTCGCCGTCCAGTTCCACCCCGAGTTCAAATCGAAGCCGACGCAGGCGCACCCCCTGTTCCGCGAGTTCATCGCCGCCGCGCTCCGCCAGCGTGGGACGAGTCGAACGAGTTCGGGAACGGAGTCGGACAGCCGGGCAGTCGGATCCTGAAGTCCCCCTCGGGACGCACCGTCGGCACCGGAGGCCCTCCGATGTTGATCGCCGCGCGGCACTACCTCGATTCGCGATGGTTCGAGCTGGCGATCCGCGGCGACCGGATCGCCGAGGCCCGGCCGGTCGACGGCCCCGTCGCGATCCGTCCGGAAGATGATTGGATCGCCCCGGCTTTCTGGGACATCCAGATCAACGGCCGATGGGGGCACTCGTTCTCCAGCCCGGATCTGACCGTGGACCAGGTGGCCGCGATCGTCCGGGCGCAGGCGGCCCTCGGCACGGCGCGGCTCTGCCCGACGCTGATCACGGCGCCCGTCGATCATCTCCTCCACGGGTTGAGGACGATCGCCTCGGCCTGTGCGGCGTTCCCCGACGTCGCCGCGCGGGTGGTTGGTATCCACCTCGAAGGCCCCTTCATCTCCGAACGCGACGGCTACCGAGGCGCCCACCCGATCGACGCGATCCGCGACCCGGACTGGGCATTATTCCAGGAATTCCAGGAGGCCTCGGGCCAACGGATCGTCCTGATCACGCTCGCGCCGGAGCGTCCGGGCAGTATCGGCTTCATCCGGCAGGCGGTCGCGAGCGGAATCGTCGTGGCCCTGGGACATACCGCGGCCGACGGTGCGACGATCCGCGGCGCCGTCGAGGCCGGCGCGCGACTGAGCACGCATCTCGGCAACGGCATAATGTCCCCCCTGCCCCGGCATCCGAACCCGATCTGGGAACAGGCCGCGATCGACGAACTGTCCGCATCCTTCATCGCCGACGGCCATCACCTCGACCTCGCCACGCTCCGCGTCCTGGCCCGAGCCAAGGGACCGGCTCGCACGATCCTCGTCAGCGACGCCAGCCCCCTGGCGGGCCTCCCCCCGGGGACTTACGGCGATTGGTCGGTGGACCCGTCGGGCAAGATCGTCGTGGCGGGGACGCCCTACCTGGCCGGTTCGAACCAGGGACTCGAGATCGGCGTGCGGAATCTCTTGAGAGCGACGGAGTGGCCTCTGTCGGAAGTCTTGGCCGCGGTTACCAGTAAACCCGCCCGCTTGCTCGGCCGTCCCGAGCCGCGGCTCGCCCTCGGCGAGCCTGCGAACCTCGTGATTTTCCGCCGGCCGGAGGAGAATGCATTCGTCCTGGACCGGTGTTGCGCCGATAGCGTCTGGGAGGAGTGCTCCGCTTGATCCATCGATTTTGCCCGAGTGGATCGATAAGCTTAGGATCCTGTCACAGGCAGCTCAATCTTACTCGGGTCGGCGCGTTTGTGCTAGGATAAGTCGGGCTTGATCGCGAGTCGGCGTGACCTGATTTGGATCGCGATTCGATAAGAAGGAGGGTCTGCTCATGGCCGATCGCATGACAATGATCCCCGCGCCTGACAGGCTGTTCGAAGGCCAGCGGCTCGACCAGCCTACGTTCCATGCGCTGTACGAGGCGATGCTGCCCGGAACTCGGGCCGAGCTCATCGATGGAGTGGTCCATATGCCGAGCCCCGTGAGCCTCGAGCATGGTGAATCGCATGTCACCGTGATCGTGTGGCTCGCCTATTTCGCCGAACAGTCCCCTGCGTTACGAGTCATGGACAACGCGACGACGATCCTGGGCTGGAAGGGCGAGACGCAACCCGACGCGCTGCTCCGGATCGTGCACGAGTACGGCGGCCGGACGTGGAATGAGGGAGGGTATCTCCACGGCGCCCCGGAGTTGGTCGTCGAAGTCTCCAAGGCGACGCGGTACGTCGATCTGGGACCGAAGAAGGCCGATTACGAGTGCGCCGGTGTGCTGGAGTATGTCGTGCGAGCGATCGACCCGGACGAGATCTTCTGGTTCGTTCAGGAACAGGGCGTGATGGTGCCAAAACGGATCGGTGAGGATGGAATCTACCATTCCACGGTCTTTCCGGGCCTCTGGCTCGACCCGCTCGCACTCCTGAAGGGCGACATGCGGCGGGTCCGCGCCGTGGTTGACCTGGGCTGCGCCACCCAAGAACACACCGACTTCCTCGCCCGACTGGTCCAGGCCCGTGGCACGGCCTGAGGTGGAACTGCGAGGATCAGCCGCAGTCTCATGTCTGGGTCGCCGCTCGTTTGCGTTCGATACGGCGCGTGAATCGGTTGACATCGATGACACGGCGGCGGTGGATGCCGCGGGCGATCGGCTCGAAGCCGTCGTGGGCCTCGATCTGGAAGGTCACGACGGGGCCGTCCACCAGGATGACCCGGGCACGGCAGGTCACCGTGAAGCCCTCCGGCGCGGGGGCCAGGTGCTCGACCTCGACGAATGTGCCGACGCTCCGCTCGTGCTCCTCCAGGCAGGGGGCGATCGCGTCCCGCGCGGCGTACTCGAGATGCGCGATCAGCCAGGGCGTCGCCAGGATCGATGGCATCCGCTGGTCGGCGAAGCTGATGCGATTCGACGGGCCGACCACGATCGTCTGCTCGCCCGATTGGCCGGTCCGTGGGATGGTCTTCATGGGCGGGGATCCTTTATGATCCTCGTTCGGAGCCTGTGGGCGGAGTCCACCGAGAGACGAGTGGGGAACCGGTGGGTTTCACCCACCTTACAAAGACGGAAGTCGGTCCGGACCTTGCCTTATCCTTGACCCTGGCCGCCCGACAAACGATAATGATTATTGGTGGGGCGCGAAAGAGCAACGTCCCCGGCTGTCTTAACGAAGGCGAGATCGTTGCGCCCCAGGTGGCTCATGCAGGCGCGCTCCATTCCCGGTTCCCGCATTTTACGGGGATCGGAGGAATCCGCAGCCTTTTTTGATCCGGAAATCAATCCCATGGCCGCAGCGACCCTGGCTGGCAAGCCTCGCAAAGTCATTCCCAAGATCCTGGCCGTGATCCACGCCGACGGATGCACCGGGTGTGAAGCGTGCGTGGAAGTCTGTCCCGTGGACTGCATCTACAAAGTACCGGGCGAAGAACACGCCAGCTTGCAGACCTGGTGCGATATCGATCTCGATCGTTGCATCGGATGCAAGCATTGTGCGCAGGTCTGCCCTTGGGACGCCATCGACATGGTCGATACGCTCGACGCGGCCTATCATGTCGCTGTCAAAGGTGGTCCGCCCCGTTACGTCGAGCAGAACTGGGACAACCTGGTCGAGGCGGCGCAGAGGAACGCCGAGGGCCTGGTCGCCAAGAAGAAATGATCGCCCTCCTCCTCGCGTACCCCGCCGATCGCTGCTGAGCCTCGGGTCGAGCCCCAAATACGAACGTGATTGTTATTAGCCCTTTGCGCTCGCGTTGGCGCATTCGTGCATCGAACGTGGTCGCGAGCGATCACCACAGAATCAACCGGAGGACGCGTATGGACCGCTGGTTTCGATCGTCGATCACACTGGCTCTCGGGGGCGGACTACTGATCGCCGTCGGAGGCTGTAACTCGGGCGAGCCCGGACCGGAGCCCGGCGGCCCACAGCAGACGGTCCAGTCGTCCAAGCCCACGAAGGCCGAGAAGGCGCAGGCGAAGAGCACCGAGGGTGAGCAGACGACTCCGAGCCAGCGGGTCGATACCAAGCAGCTCGTCGAGGTCGTGAAGGAAGAAATCAAGGGCGGCGAGTCGTCGGAAGGGCCGACCCCGTACGACTATCTCTGGTTGCCGTCCAAGCCGGCGATGATCAAGGATGAGCCGCTGACCGTCACCGTCCCCGCGGGGCTGGATCCTCTGATCGCCAAGGTGAATGTCCCGGCATCGAATCCCTTGACCAAGGGGAAGTATGAGCTGGGACGCCAGCTCTATTTCGACCCGAGGGTGTCCCTCGACGGCACCATCAGTTGCGCCACTTGCCATAACCCCGCCAATGGATGGACCGATGCCCTGCCGGTCTCGCTCGGCATCGACGGACAGGCCGGCGGCCGAAGCGCCCCCTCGGTGCTCAACACGGTCTACGGCAAGACGATGTTCTGGGACGGCCGCGCCCCGTCGCTCGAAGGCCAGGCCCAAGGGCCGATCCAGAACCCGATCGAGATGGGCAAGCAATCTTACAAGGAGATCATCGAGCGCCTCCGGAAGATCCCGGGTTACACCGAGCAGTTCCAGAAGGTCTTCGGGACCAATGTGAGCCTCGACGGCATGGCCAAGGCCATCGCCACCTTCGAGCGCGTCGCGGCCCTATCCGGCAACTCGGCGTATGACAAATACAAGGGCGGCGACATGAAGGCCCTGACCGACAGCCAGAAACGGGGCATGATCCTGTTCGGTTTGAGGCTCGACCAGGACGATAGCTTCAAGACCGACGCGGTCCTTCAGAAGGCGAAGTGCACGCTCTGCCATGCCGGCTCGAATTTCAGCGACGAACAGTTCCATAACCTGGGCATCGGCTGGGATTCCAAGACGTCCCGGTTCGCCGACCTGGGCCGATGGGCCATCGAGCCGATCGGAGCCAAGAACGACGCCACTCAGGGGGCCTTCAAGACGCCGACCGTCCGCGACGCCGAGCGCACCGGCCCTTACATGCACGACGGTAGCCTGACGACCCTCGAAGCCGTCGTCGAGCACTACGACAAGGGCGGGAACCCCAACCCGGCCCTCGACCCGGATATGAAGAAACTCAACCTGACCGCCCAGGAGAAGGCCGATGTGGTCGCCTTCATGAAGGGGCTCACCGGCGAGAGCAAGAAGCTCGAGGAGCTCCTTCCGACCCTGCCACCCGGACCCGACGGCAAGACCGTCGACCCCAAGGCCGCCCTCAACACCCCGTCGAAGAAAATTGCCATGATCATTGGTCATTAATCATTGGTCATTGAATGACGGTGACCAGCGGCGACCACCGCGAAACCCGGCTGCCTCCCACGATCGGGGGAGCCGGGTTTTCTCTTGCGCCCTCGGTGGGGCGACAGCGTGGAGAATTCCGACACTTCTCGCTCCACACCACCAGCCAAGGCGCGATCGAAATCTGTGACCACACACGTGAGTGCGTGGTTCGGACGGGACGAACGTCCTCCAGCCTAGGGGCGTGAGCCCGATCTGACGGGCGAGCCCATCGCACTCACGTGCGAGGTTTGAGGGCTGCGCCCGTCCGAACCACGGGCTTACGCCCGTGGTCACACGCTGGTGTTCGGCGAGACGTGTCCCGAATTCCGGATAACGGATTGCGGATTGCGGATTCCGGGCGAGAGAATCAAAATCCGGAATCCGGTTGCGGCTCGGCCGCGTTAAGATGAAGTTGCGCTCGTGCAGCGGCAGACTCCCAAGCTCTTGAGCCGAGGACGGTCGATTTATCTCGTTTCTTCGATCGATCCAGACGATCTCTTCGGACCGGGATTGGCCGCCGTCAACTCCATCTTCTCTCGATCGAGGCTACGCATGCGTCATTATCTTCTAATCTTCCTGGTCTTTGCTTGCTTCGCGGGGTTATTCCTCGGCTGTTATTGGCCGGTCTTCTTCTCGGATCGCCAGTTCGGCTTTCGCGACGCCGCTCATTTTTATTACCCGCTCTATCAGCGCGTGCAGACGGAGTGGGAGCAGGGCCGGTTGCCCCTCTGGGAACCCGAGGAGAACGCGGGGATGCCGCTGCTGGGCAACCCGACCGCGGCCGTCCTCTATCCCGGCAAGGCGATCTATGCCGTGCTCCCCTATGCCTGGGGTGCCAGGATCTACATCGTCGCCCATTCGGCCCTGGCCTTCCTGGCCATGCTCGCCTTGATGAGGTCCTGGCAGGTCAGTTGGACCGGCTCGGGGCTCGCCGCCCTGGGTTATGCATTCGGCGTCCCGATCCTGTTCCAGTCGTGCAATGTGATCTTCCTCGTCGGCGCCGCGTGGCTGCCGCTCGGCGTTCGCGCGGTGGATCGGTGGGTCCGCCTCGGCCGTCGCTGGGGGATGATCGAGCTCGCCGTCGTGCTGTCGATGCAGACCCTCGGCGGCGATCCGCAGCTCGCCTACCTCCTGGGCCTGGCATCACTCGGATATGCCGCGGGGCTGGCCTGGCATCGCAACGCCACTCGAAGGAAGTCGACCGCATCGGCGACGGATTCGGGATCCGCCTTCTCGGTCGGCTGGGCCTGGATCTTGCTGGCCGCGATCGGAGTCGTGTGCTGGGTCGCGGGGACCTTGGTCCTGGCGCAGGTGCTGCCGACGCTACGGCCGAAGACGCCGAATCCGCCGACGCCGGTGGCGCTCCCCTGGATGTGGATCGTGTCGTCCGCGGTGTCGGGCGCCTGGCTGGCGGTCGGGATGGGTTTCCTCATCTACTGGCGATCTCGCGGCCGACGATTCCCGCTCGGGATCGCGCTGGCGGGATTGGCCGGGGCGGCGGCGCTGGCCATCGCGATGTCGGCGGCGCAGCTCTTTCCGGTCATCGAGTTCACCCAGCAGACGTCCCGAGCGGCCGTCGCGGGGCCCCACGACATCTATCCCTTCAGCATCGAGCCGCTCCGGCTGGCCGGGCTGCTCTGGCCCAATGCCACGGGGGTCCAGTTCGAGGGCAACACGTACTGGGGCGACTTGCTCCGGCCGCCCGGCAACACGCCCAAGACCTGGGTCCCATCGCTCTACATGGGGGCCCTGATCTTCGCGATGGGCACGGGCGCCCTCGGCTTTCGCCGGGGCAAGCCATGGCGGGTCTGGCTATCGGTGATCTTCGTCGTCAGCGTGCTCCTGAGCCTGGGCCAGTACACGAGCCCGATCTGGGCGGCCCGCGTGCTGGCCAAGGTGACGAATGTTCAAGTGCTCCGGGACCTCGTCGCGGAGATCGGGCCGCTGGATCCCGACGAGACGACGGCCATCCGCCTCGACCGGTACATGCGGGACGGCGATGGTAGCATCTACGGGATCGTCTCGACGGTCCTGCCGGGATTCCGCCAGTTCCGCTTCCCTGCCAAGCTCTTCACGTTCGGCAGCCTGGCCCTCGCCGCCCTGGCTGGAATCGGGTGGGACGGGCTCCGTGCCGGTGCCACGCGCCGGTTCACCGCGATCGCCGGCGCGATGGCGGGGCTGAGTCTGGCCTTGCTGATTGGCGTCGCGATCGCGCGTCAGCCGATCCTGGAGCGATTGCGGGCGTCCTCGATGACATCGCCGTATGGTCCTTTCGATCCCGAGGGCGGCTATGCGGCGCTCGTCCGCGGCCTCATGCAAACCTCGCTCGTCCTTTTCCTCGGGTTGATGGCGGTCCGGATGGTCAGGACACGTCCGGTCTGGGCGGGGGCCCTCGCGCTGATCGCCACGACCGGCGACCTGGCCGCGGCCAACCTCCGCTTCGTCCTGACGGTGCCGCAGGCGCTCTTCGAAGGCACCCCCGAGATCGTCCGCCTCCTTCAGGAAGCCGAGCGCGCAAGCCGTCCCCGGGGCCGTTCCGGGTCCACCGGATGCCCATCTGGGAACTGCCGTCCTGGGCGAAGACGCGATCGGTCTCGCGGAATAATGACCTCGTGACCTGGGAGCGCGACACCATCCAGCCGAAGTACGGGATCAATTTCGGGATCGAGTATGCCCATACGCTGGGTGTCGCCGAGATCTACGACTACGAGTGGTATTACGGCGGCTTCCTCAGGAAGGTCCGGAGCGAGGAGACGGCGCGTGCCCTGCATGTCGAGATCGAGAAGGAGGTGGTCTACTTCCCCCGCCGGACCTTCAACATGTGGAATGCACGCTACTTCATCGTGCCGATGTATTCCAACGGCTGGCGCGATGAATTCCGCGGCTTCGCGACGTTCCTCCAGGGGTCCGAGCGGATCTATCCGCGCCCGAGAAGTTCCGGGGGCCCAAAGCCGAGGAGGAAGTCCGGGAGTGGGTCGAGAATCACGATTTCCAGATCCGTCGCAACCTGGATGAGCACCCGAGGGCCTGGGTGGTCCATGAGGCACGCGCGATGGCCCCCATCAACGGCCTATCGCCGGAGGAGCGTCGGAAGGCGATGCAGGAGATCGTCTACGCCGATGATGGATTCTGGCACGATCCGACCCTCCAGGTGTACGACTACCTGCGACTGGCCTGGGTGGAGAAGGACAATATCCTGGAGCTGAACCCCTACCTGCCGGACATGCGGAGCGGCCCCCGGAAGCGGTCGGAGCCGGTCGCGGTCCGCTATCCCAGCCCGACGCGCGTGGAGATCGAGGCCACCCTGGACCGACCGGGCCTGGTGATCCTGGCCGATGTCTATTATCCGGGATGGACGCTGACCATCGACGGCACGCCCGCACCCATCTATCAGGTCAACCGGCTGATGAGGGGTGCGGCCGTCAAGGAAGGTAAACATCAACTGGTCTATACCTACTCCCCGGGATCGTTCCGCGCCGGCCGGCTCGCCTCCCTGTCGAGTTTCGGTATCCTGGCCCTGCTGGCGGTGCTGTTTTCCCTGCGACCCGTGGATCCGATCGTCGGGCCACAACCCGAGCCCACTCCCGATGAGGTGCTTCCAATGCATGAGCGAGGTAGACACCGACTCGCGATCGTCCTGTTCCTGGTCATGGTACTGGGGCCGGCGCTCGCCTGCCGGGCTCAGACCGACAAACAGCCCAAGGTGGCCCCGGGCGCCAATGAGCCGGATTGGTCGGCCATCTTGAAGGATCACTACGGACTGTCCATGTCCACGGACCTCCTCAATCCTGTGAAGACGACCGTCGAGGCCACGCCCGGCCTGTTCCGCAAAGCGGGGCCCGGTCCGGTCCGGTTCGCGCCCGTCATCGCGCTGGGATTGGAGACCCGGAACCGCGGCGGCTGGTATGCCGCCACGGCGACTCCCGATGCGATACCGAAGAAGACCGAACTCTGGTCCTACATCTTCAAGAACACGGCAGAAGACCTGCGCACCGGGAAGAACCTGCCGCCCCCCCTGCGCAAGGCGCGTTCGACCGAATTCGAGCCCGGGAATGAGTCGTTCGGCCTGTGGATCTCGAACGACGGCTTGAACGACGGCGGCGTCTTTTCTCAGCCGACCCTCGTGGCGAAGGTCAACAAGCGGCTCGAGCGTCAGCCGTACAAGGCGATGATCTATCCCTACCGAGACAAGTCATCGGGCAAGGTCATTCCAAACAGCTACCTGATCGGCTGGGAGTATTCGACCAACGACGATTTCCAGGACGTGGTCTGCCGAGTGGACAATGTCGTCTTGATGGACGAATCGGCAGCCAAGAAGTAGTCAATGCGTTGCGATGAAGAAGATTGGACCGCAGATATCCCGGATCAAAATCTTAATTCCTATCCGTGATATCTGCGGTCCAATCGGATCTGCGGTCGAGGGGCCGACTCTGTGGTTGGGGCGATGCCGCTTTCAGGGCGATGCCTTCGGCGTGCCCGTCTTGGCGTCGGGCTTCGACGTCTCGGGGCCAGGAGTCTTGGTCTTGGCGGGCTCCGTCGGCGAGGCCGGCTTGGCGGGCTCGGGCACGGGTCCGATCGACGGTGATGTCGACGGGAGGGGAACTGCCGGGCTTGTCGGCGCGTTGCCGGCGGCCGATGCCGCCGGCTTCTTGGCGCCGGCACCCTCACGCGGAGGAGGGACAGGTTTCCCCAATTTCTGGAGGTAATACGCGGCGATCGGCCGGACGGCCAGATCGGGATCCAGCGTCAGGGCCGTGGTCAGGTGTTCGGCCGCGGCCTCGGGCAATCCCCCCTCGAGCTGGCACATGGCCAGGTCGAACTCCCACGAGGCTTGCTGCTGGAGGCTGGAGGGGATCGTCAAGAGCGTATTGGTCGCCAGCATCGCGTTGCCCCGGACCGACAGTTGCCCGGCCGTCAGGAGTTGCGCCTGCGACTGTAGCGGACCCGGGGGATCGATTTCGTCCTCCACAGCGAGTCGGTGACCAGATAATTGCCCAGGAGCATGTAGACCAGCCCCTGGCGATATGCCGCGGCCCCGGGCTCGGTCCCCAGGCTGGGATCCTCGACCGATCCCACGCCGAGGAGTTCCACCGCCTTGTCGGGTTGCCCGATGGCGCAGTACAGGTCGATGAGCTGCGGCTTCACGTACATCGGGCTCACGCCGTTCCGCTCGGCCTCGGCGAGCTTCTCGATCGCCAGGCCGACGGCCCCCTGTTGACGGGCGAGGTTGGCCTGCTCGATCGGACTGGCCTGGCTCTCGAGCGACTGATCCTCCAGCCGGTCCTCGACGTCCTTGATCGCCCGATCGAGCTGGCTCAACTGCTCGTTGAGCTGGTCGCGCATCTCCGCGGTAAGGTAGGTATCCGTCCGGCTCAGCTCCAGCGCCGACTTCAGCCGATCGCGACCGAGGTCGCGGAAGTTGACGGCCATGTAGAGCTGGAACATCTGCATGTTCAGCTCGAAGAGCTCCCTGCGAGCCACCTCCGACTGGGGAGGAGGGGTGGTCTGGATGGCGAAATTCAGGGACGTGGCGCGCTGGCGGAACCGATTCATGAGGCGTTCGGGGCTCGGAGTGATCATGGCGATCCGGCCCTTGTTCTCCGGAGTGATCGGGATTCCGGCCAGCATGGCGGTCTCCTGGATCATCAGGAAGCGATAGGAATCATTGAGGAGCCGGAAGGCCATCCAATCGTCGGGGCTGCGGGACAGCGCGGTCCGGGCGTCCTGGATCGCGAGCAGGCACTGGGCCGGATCGGGGACCACCGGCTGCCCCGGGATGGCTCCCATCTCGAGCCACCGGACCGCCGAGTAGTTCCGCGCCTGCTGCCGATTGTTGGTCCGGTTCAAGAAGACCGAGTCGATCCAGGAGGTCTGGCCCGGCGGCCCGCCGGATCCGGGTAGCGCATGCGTCAACCGGTAGACGCGGTCGGGCTCGAGCCGATTCGCCTTGAAGAAGGCGACCTCGGTCGGATCGACATCCGTCCGGCCGAACATCACGACCCGGCCGTCGTCGTAGAAGGGAATCCATCGCGGACTCTGGAATAAATGCTTATAAGTCTCCGGAGAGCTCTTCTCGCGATGGTTCCGGTCCTCGAGCGGCTCGATCATGATGGCGGTGATATTGTAGCGATCCAGCAGCGGCTTCCAGGTCTCGACGTCGTCCTCGCTGAGGGCCTTGCGGATCTTCCTCCACTCCGCGTACAAGGAGTGGGGATAGAGGCCCGATCGCTTGTCGAGATAGACCTTCCGCTTGGGATACCCCTTCCAGATGAGGATGTCTCCCTCGGTGGCCATGGTATTGAGCACGTTCCCCTTGATCTCGCCCTTCTGATCGAGGAAGTCGACGGCCTCGAACGGGAAGTCGTCCACCTCGTACCCGAGCCCGAATCGACTATTCGGCGTCGCGTTATTCCACCCCGTGATGTCGATGGTCATCGCGAAGAAGATCACGCCCAGGGTGGCCAGGCGGCCGCCGGTTGACCAGAAGGTCCACAACGACCCGAGCCGGCCCTCGACCCCGAACCGGGCCTGGTACCACTCCTGGCCGTTGAGCGCCATGACCGCGGCGAAGACGATCGCGAACTCGGCACTCAATCGCATCAGGATGGCGTAGAGGATCGAGACCACCGCGAACGGGAGGAATCGGCTCCAGGAGAATCGCGGGGCGTTGATGAAGAACGAGCCGATCCCGAGTCCGACCAGGATCAGATAGAAGACGGGCAAGAGGTACCACCACTCCGACTTCACCTCGTTTTTCAGCCCCGGGCTGAAGAATCCCTGTGCGGTCGCATCGGGTTGGAACAGTTGCGTGAAGGGCCGGAATGCCGCGACGTACGTCTGGTAGGTCCACGGGTTGACCAGGCAGATGGCGGCGCAGAGTCCCAGTGCGATGAGGCCACTCGACACGGAGGCCGGCCGCGGAAGCGATCCCAGCTCCTCGTCGGCCTTGCCGTTATCCGAGTGTTCCGAATTTCCCCGAGGGGCCGAGACGAGCCCCCCGGCGGTGTTGCCGTCGAGCCATCGGCCGACCACGGCGGCGGCGAGCACCAGGAGGCCCGTCAGAAACGAGGTATCCCAGTTGCACCAGAGCAGGAACAGGGGGACCAGGGCCCAGAGGGCGGCCGAGCGTCCCTGCACGAACGCGCGGAACAGGAGCAGCAGCTTGAGGGCCAGGAAGAATTGCCCCCCCGTGGCCGGACTCATGTCCGAGATCTGCGCGATCCCGCCCAGGGCGATGCCGAACATGGGGTGGTAGATAACGCCCATCGCGGCCGTCACGCAGAGGGCCGACCACCACAGCCCCGGCCCTTTATGGCGGATCTTCAGGAGCATCCACGCGGCCAGCAGACGCGTCAACGCATCCACGATGCCCAGCGCGCCGACCGAGATCTGGTCGGCCCGGTCGCGGTTCGCCGTCACGTCGTTGGGGTTGACGGGGACCAGGCCGTGGACGAGATTGTACAGTGCCGCATGAGACCACTGGAACAACCAGGATACATCCACCCAGCGTTGCCCGGCCTCGGTATAAGAGAATTCGTCCGTCATCAGCGGGCCGGTCCGATCGTTGATCAACTGGCCGGCCTTCAGGTGGGCGAAGATCGTCGAATCGGAGACATAATTGCAGGAGACGACGAACGCCAGGAGGAGAGTGGCCGCCATTACGTAGAGATCGTAGTAGGCATTCCACTCGATCACGCGCTCGGGCGTCCAGGGCTCCGGCGGCGGCTCCGGCTCGGTTTCCGGTGCCGGGGCCTCCAGCGTGGAGGCGGATTTCTCGGCTTCGTTCTCTGGAACAGATTGAGTTTCTTGGGCTTCGGTCATCAGTATGGTGTGGGTAAGATCGAGATGATGCATCGAATGAGAGCAGGGTATCCGCCGCCCCGCAAAGGAAAGCTTCATGCTAGGAACGGGTGGCGGATCGGGTCAAGGGGTGGCCGATCCTCGGGTATGCTCCAGCTCCGATCGGCTCGTTGACTTTCCCCTGATCGTACTTACAATGCGAAGGTTAGGTTTAGATGCACACACCCCGGGGAATTGCCCTAAGTCCCACGGAATAAAGCCGATCCGCCCATGCACCTGCTCACGGCCATCCCCGTCCACAACGAAGAGCAATATCTCCAGCCCGTGCTCGCGGAGGTCTTGCGCTATGCCGACGATGTGCTGGTCGTCGATGACGGCTCGACGGATCGGACGCCCGATCTCTTGCGCTCCTTCCCGACCGTCAAGACCATCCGTCATCCGCGCAACCTCGGCTATGGTGCTGGTCTGCGCACGGCCTTCCGGGAGGCCATCGCCGGGGGCTACGATGGGCTCGTGACCCTGGATTGCGACGGCCAGCACGAGCCGTCGCGAATCCCCGAACTGGCGGCGAGGCTGGACGAGGCCGACATCGTCTCCGGCAGCCGGTACTTGCAGGTCTTCGACCCGAGCCAGATACCCCCGGAGCAGCGGCGGCGGATCAACGTCGAGGTCACCCGATGGCTCAACGAATGCCTCGGCCTCGGCGTGACCGTGACCGACGCCTTCTGCGGCTTCAAGGCCTATCGAACTACCGCCCTGAAATCCTTCGAGATCACGGATGACGGCTACGCCATGCCCCTCCAGGTGTGGGTGCAAGCGGCCGCCCATGGGATGAAGATCGTGGAGGTCGCCGTCCCACTGATTTACCTGGACGAGTCCCGGGCCTTCGGCGGTGCCCTGGACGATGCCGAATACCGACTGGCCCACTATCGCCGCGTCTTCCAGGAGGCGCTCGATCGCGCGGGGATCTTGATGGCGGGGGGGTGTCTGGGATGACAGCACGCCGCCTGCGGGCACCTGCGACCGACGGGGGCTTGCTGGCGGAACCGCCCCTCGTCATGGCCGCTCATGAAGCCGTCTCGAATGCAGCGAGGCTCTCGGCCTGGGAGTACGACTTCCAGGGGCGTCCGGCGTCTTGGTTGCGGTCGCAGACCCGTCGCGAGATCGTCGAGCTCGCCCACGCATTCCTCGGCCGGCATGGGTTTGACGTCAGCACGGACGGACCCGGCTCGCCCAGCGGGGCCGATCCCATCCTCATCGTCACCGGGCACCAGCCCGAGCTGTTCCATCCGGGCGTCTGGGTCAAGAACTTCGCGGCATCGGCGCTCGGACGGTCCTGCGGCGGGCTGGCCTTGAACCTGATCGTCGACAACGACATCCCCAAGTCGGCCTCGATCCGGGTGCCGCGGGTCCAGGGCGGGCGGATCGGCGCGGTGGCGGTCGACTTCGATCGATGGCAGGGGGAGATCCCTTACGAGGACTGGAAGGTCCTGGATGAGTCCACATTCGCCACATTCGGGGATCGTGCCCGCGAGGCCCTCGCCGGGGCCGTGGCGGATCCGCTGCTCGACGACTACTGGCCTCGCGTACTCCGGCGCCGTGGTGAGGCCGAGACCGTGGGCCTCCGATTCGCCCTGGCTCGCCGCGAGGTCGAGGAATCCTGGGGGGTTTCCAACCTGGAGCTCCCGCTGGGCACGCTCTGCCAGAGCGAGGGCTTCCTCTGGTTCGCCTCGCACCTGATCGCCCAGTTGCCGCGATATCAGCAGGTGCACAATACCTGCCTGGCGGAATATCGCGCAGCCCATCACATCCGGAGCCGGCATCATCCCGTGGCCGCGCTGGCGCGAGCGGATGACTGGTTGGAGGCGCCCTTCTGGGTCTGCGCGCTCGTCAGCCACGCCGTCGGGCGCTTCTGCGCGCCAGCGAGCGCGGGTCGTCGAGCTGCGCATCGATGGCGAGTCCGAGGTCCTGATCGAACTGCCGCTCACCCCGGACGGCGAGGGTTGCTGCGCCGTCGAGCGGCTCCGCGACTTGCCCGCACGATCGGTCCGGCTGCGCACCCGAGCCCTGACCACCACCATGTTCGCCCGGTTCTTGCTCGGCGACCTGTTCATCCACGGGATCGGCGGCGCCAAGTATGACGAGCTCGGCAATGAAATCGCCCGGCGCTTCTTCCAGTTCGAGCCGCCCGGCTTCCTGACCCTCTCGCTCACGCTCTGGCCGGGCATCCCGGCCGCGCCGACGACTCCGGCGGATCTGGCCGAGGTCGATCGCAGGCTGCGCGACTTGATCTTCAATCCGGACCGATACCTGGACGAACCAAGCCTTGAAGAGGCACGTATACTCATAGAGGGAAAGCGCGAGGCCATCGGCAGGCCCGTCACGTCGCGCCGCGAGCGGATTGCTCGCGGGAAGGCCATTCGGCGCTCCAACGAAGCGTTGCAGCCCTGGGTCGAGACGTTGCGAGCCGCACTGGTTCGTCAGAGGTCGCGAGTCCTGGCGGATCTGCGGGCGAATCGAATCGCACGCAGTCGCGAGTTTGCATCCGTGCTGCACTCGACGCAGCGACTTCCGCACAGCCTCCTGGGAGTCGCGAACGGTCCCGCATCGATTCTACCGCCGTAATGGTCGTCAGGCCCTTCGCACGCTCCCGGGATCACAGATTGCATATTCAAGATTCAGGATTCCGGAGCGAATGGATTCCGAGAATCCCGACCCGGGATTTGCGATCCAAAATCACCTTGCGGTTTCGCATCGTGCGGACGGCCCGGGTCGCGCCGGTCGGGCCGAGAAATCCGTCGGCGAGGGTTTTCAGGGCGTATCGGATCGATCCGGGCGGATGACGCCCCGGCGGGGCCGGCGTTTTCGTCAAAAAAATTTCACGAAATCTCCCTAGGCTACGGCGAAGCCGACGACGACCACGTACAATGAGAACGAAACGACGTGTCGTGACTGGCAAGCAAACCCCCTGGACATCGGCAGAGGGCTCCCGCCCTGTGCGGCGCACTCATCCCATGGTGGACCCGAAGAAAGCCTCCGGCCTAGGATTTCGACTGCCATCGGGCCGCGGTTCGGTCGAGTATTGTCTCGGGACCGAAGCGGACCATGAGGCCGTCTATCAGACGTTGCTCCATGTCTTCCACGGCCCGGATCGCGAGTCGTTCCTGGGTGCGCTCTGCGATCCGGCGTACCGTCCCGAACAGCGATTGCTGGCCAAGGTGGACGGTAAGGTGGTCAGCCACGTCCACCTGACCGAGCGTCAGGTGCGATATGGATCGGTGTCGATCCCGATCAACGGCGTCATGTGGGTCGGAACGCTGCCCGAGTTCCGCGGGATGGGGTTCGCCCAGAATCTCATGCGACTGGCCAGCCAGCGGGCGGGCGAGAACGGGGTCGTGCTCCAGGCATTGACCACGGGCATGCCCCAGTTCTACCGGCCGCTCGGCTGGGGGGTCTGCGGCCGGCAGACGTTCGCCCAGACGATGAGCCGCAACCTGCCGCAAGTCATCGACGGTGTCCTGGAGACCCGGGGCGCGTTCTGGCACGTCCGGCCGTGGCGCCAGGTCGAACTCGGCGACCTGATGACCCTCTACGATATGCAATACGCCCGGACGACCGGGACCGTCGCCCGATCCGAGGAATACTGGCGGTGGATGATCGGCCGCAAGTACGCCCATGTCATCTGGGTCGCCTGCCAGGGCGAGACCGTGCGCGGTTATGCGTTCATCAAGGACCACAAGGTCCTCGAGATCGCCTATGATCCGACCTACCCGCAGGCCATGCGCGCCCTGCTCGGGCGCGTCCGTGCCGAGGCCCTCGAGCGGGCCTATCCGGAGGTCACCGTCTACGCGCCCAGCGATCACCCGGTCATGGACGTGATCCGGACCTCATCGGGCCGGATCATCGATCAGGAGTCGTACGACGGCACGGTCTCCATGTATCACATCCCGGACCTGGGCCGGTTCCTCACGGCCATCCTGCCGGAATTATCCCGCCGGGCGGTCGAGTCGGGGGCGAGCCTGCCGGTGGAGCTGGGCATCTCCGTCGACGACGCGCGATGGCTGATCCACGTCGATGGCAAGGATTCCCGCGTCGAGCCGGAGAAACTCAGCCGGAGGCATCTGACGCTGAGCCAGTCCTCATTGGTCCGGCTCCTCCTGGGCCATTCGAGCGTGGCGTCGGCATCCGAGGAGGAAGGATTCGTCGCCTCGACCAGTACCGCCCTCGACGCAGCCCGCATTCTCTTCCCTCAGCAACCGATCTGGCGTAGCCCCCTCGATAGCGCGACGGCCTGAGGGGCCTCGTCGCGAATCGATGGTGTTTCCGAACTGCGCCGAGAAACCGACCGAGAACGGGAGATGGTCCTTGTAGGGCGGGTGAAACCCACCGATGCGAGGCCCTCTCGGTGGGTTTCACCCACCCTACAGAGTTGCCGGATCATCGACCTATCGGTCCGACCGGAAGTGAATGTACCTCTTAACGGGTGTTGACATCAGGTAGAGCGACACGATGGCGTAGATCACGAGGAGGGTGATCCCGAGCGTGATATCGTGAAGATTGATCCGTTCCTCGGGGGGCTTGATGGTGAAGCCCGGATCGTCCGGGTCGGTCGGTCTGGTCTGCTGGATGATCTGTTCCGGATCCCCGAAGTTCGCCTGGAATAACGGAAGGGCGATCAAGCCCAGGACGTTGACCACGACGCCAAGGGTCAACGCGAGCATGAGCAGCTTGACCGATTTGCCCCGGATGAACTGCACGGACGCCCAGATGGCGAATGCCGAGACCAGGGCCAGGATCAGCCAGCCGTAGAGTTCCAGACCCTGGCTGCCCTTGCCGGTATTCATCAGGGACATGATCAGGAAGATCAGACCGGCGGTCGCGCACAAGCCGCCCATGATCGCGACATGCAAGGGAGGACCCTGGGGGCGCGGCGGCGGGGGCGGGATGAGATCGTCGTCCATGCCGACGCGGACGCCGGTCTCCTGATCGAGCCCGCAGGACATGCAGACGGACATGCCCTGGGGGACGTATCCGCCGCAATTCGAGCAGCGTCGGGCCGTGGAACGGGCCTCGGCGGCCGTCTTGCGTCGCTTCGGGGCCGGCTCGTCCAGGAGCGATGCGGCGTCGGCCATCCCGGCTCCGGGGGCGGTCTCGGCGTCGCGGCCACCGCTCATCAGCGGCAGGTCGAACGTCTCCCGGAGGTCGTGATCGCCGAGCGAGACGGGTAGATCATCCAAGGGCGGCTTGAGGGTTTCCAGATCAACGCGAGACAGCCAGTCGGCATCGGCGGGGCCGGCCAGCGTCGATTCGGAGCTTGCATCCGCCACTGTCAAGGCGAACCGCAGTCCGCATTTCGGGCACTTCAAGCGCTTGCCCGCCGCGGCGTTGGCGGGCAAGTTCAGGATGATGCCGCAGTTCTGACATTGGGTGGTCCGGGGCATGGTTCCGTAACGCGGGGATCCTGTGGGAATGGTCCGAAGGCACGGGGTGGATCCCCCCGACAGGCCCTCGTCATCCTCAATGAGGGGAATACCGGGCGTCCCGGCAACACACTTCTATCTTAACGTCCCGCCAGGGCTTTCAGGAGTCAAAAAATCATGGGGACGTCAAAATTCGCCAATCGTTCATGTCTCGCCATCACCGTGAGGGAGATCGCTGGCCTTGGGCGCCGCGACCGGATTTTCGGGCGTCGGACGGGCGAAGTCTCCGGCCTCGACGACCTGTCGAGTGATCTCGTGGCGGTAGTCGAACATCCTCCGCAGTTTCGAGTCCAGCAGGTTCCCCGCCAGCAAGCGTCCCATCATACCCATAGGCGGTTCGTATTCGATTTCGTCACGGAGGAGAGTCCCCCCCTGTCCGTCATCGAGGAAGAGGTGACGGTGATACCACGAGGAAAAAGGGCCCTCGACCTGGCGATCGGCGAAGAGCCGATCTCGTTCATATTCGGTGTGCTCGGCGATCCAGCGCAGGCGAATCGGCCCGAGCGGGACGGAGAGGACCACCCGCGATCCGGGCTTCAACGAGGCCCCGCCCTCGATGACCCGGACCCGTTCCCAGGGCGGGGCGAGGCGCTGCAATGCCCCCGGGCTCTCATGGAACGCGAAGACGACTTCGGGCGGTGCCGCGATCCGAGACTCTTTGACGAACCGCATCGCACCCATCCCGATGAAGGACCTCCACTCGGCGAACGCCGACGTTCATCAACTATTGTGGCGACTAATTCGTCCGCCGTCAAACCCGATCATCTGACAAGAGTCAGTCGCGATCGATCCGGGTCGAGGATGGAGCCGCGGGCGATGGCCCCTCGTCAGAGACCGGTTGAACCATCGAGGGGCCCGGCTTGACCGGAGGTGGTCCGCGGCGTTAACGTGTTCTGAGATATCGGCCTGGGAATCCGGATGGGGCCTCCGAGGTGGATTGTGTTCGGCCCGGCTCCGGCCGGTTTCCAGGGTTTCGCGATCATCGAGGCGGGCGTCCCACCGACTCCCGGCGGGGCGCGGGAAGGAGCGCGAGTCTCCGCACGCCGCGGCCGTGCTCTTGCTTCCAGGCACCTGGAGTCTATTCCGATGAGAGACAAGCATGGGGTGAGCCGTCGGGGTTTCTTGGAGACGGCCGGTGTTGCGACCGGCGCGGCGATGGCCGCGGGCACCTTCGCGCACCCGGCCATCGGCGCCGTCAAGGGTGCCAACGACAAGCTGAACATCGCGATCCTCGGCCCGGGCGGTCGCGCCCAGGAACACCTCCGCATCCTCCTGAGGATGAAGAAAGAGCAGAGACCGGTCGATATCATCGGCCTTTGCGACGTCTGGGACGGCAACGACGAGGTCAAGCGTGGGCTGTATTACTCGGCCAAGAAGTGCGGCCTCGACTACGAGGGCAAGGACAAGGAGCGCGTGACCAAGGATTACCGGCGCATCCTCGATTGCAAGGATGTCAACGTCGTCCTGATCGCCACGCCCGACCACTGGCACGCGAAGATGTCGATCGATGCCATGGAGGCCGGCAAGGACGTCTACTGCGAAAAGCCGATGACCCACACGATCGACGAGGCGCGTCGGGTCAGCGAGGCGGCCAAGCGGACCAAGCAAGTCTTCACGGTCGGCGTGCAGTTGACGGCCGACCCGCGGTGGCGGATGGCCAACCAGATGATCTCCGAGGGCAAGATCGGCCACGTGATGCAGGGCCAGACCAGCTACTACCGCAATAGCGACGGCGGCCAGTGGCGGTATTACCCCCTTTCGAAGGACATGACCCCCAAGACGGTCGATTGGAAGATGTTCCTCGGGACGGACTTCGGCCTGGCGCCCGAGCAGCCGTTCAACCGCGCCCGGTACGCCCAGTGGCGGTGCTACTGGGATTTCGGCGGCGGGATGTACACCGACCTGTTCGTCCACCAGCTCACCCACATGATCATCGCCATGGGTGTCCGGTTCCCGAAGAGGGTCGTCGGTGCCGGCGGTCTTTACATGGAGTATGACGGCCGCGATGTCCCCGACGTGGCCACCGTGGTCGCCGATTACGACGAAGGCTGCCAGCTCCTGATCTCGGCGACGATGTGCAACGACATCCAGCTCGGCGAGATCATCCGCGGCCACCTGGGCAACATCCGATTCGACGGGGATCCTAAGGAAGGGTTCATCGTGGGCTCGCAGGATCACGCCCTCAAGGGACGTCCGGCTCCTCCGGGAGCCAGCCTCGGCATGGACGGTAAGAAGTTCACGCCGGCGCAGCCCGGCGAGGACACCCGCGCCTTGTGGGAGCACTTCATGGAGTGCGTCCGCTCGCGCAATCCCGAGACGCTCTGCCCGGCCGACCTGGGCTATGCTGCTATCGCTACCGTCAACCTGGGCGTGAAGTCGTACCGGGAAGGCAAGGCATACTACTTCGACAAGGCGACCGGCGAGGACTGCTCCGCCGACAGCGCGTGGGCGGCTCGGTGGGAGGAGCGGAGCCACCTCCGCGGCAAGCCCAACCAGGTCATCGGCTGGAAGGCGGGCGACCACGGTTCGTTGCTCAACCTCCCGAGCTACCAGAAGCTCGAAGGCGACTGGGTCGACGGCAAGGATCCCATCGGGTCGGCCTGAGCGCCTGATTCGCTTGCCGTCAAGGATCTCGTGAGACTTGCGCAGGGCCGCCCGCCGGGATTAATTTATCCGGCGCGCGGCCTTCTGCCTTTCCTGAGGAGTGATCGGGGATGGAATCACCGAGGCCCAAGGGAACCGATGGGAGTCAAGCCAGTCCGTTTCAGGCGATGCTGTCCACATTCAAGAGTTTGATGTAAGCCCTGACTTGGTCGAAGACTCCCTTCTGGACCAGGAATGATTCGACCTGAGTCTTCATCCCTCCCGGCGCGTCATGCCACAATGTGGCGAAGGACCAGAGCACTTCCTTCTTCTGTCTCTCGGCGGTCGCACTCGGATTGGATTCGAGTATCTCGACCGTATGATCCAGGTCGACGAGAAGATCGGTGAGGAGCCAGCGAAGTTCCTCGTGGGCAGAAGGAAGGCTCAAGCCCTTATCGGCCAGGATCTGACGCGCCACGAGGCTGTGACGTCGGTAGCGAATCGCCCGGTTTCGAGCGAGCGCGACTCGGCCTTCGTCGATGAGCTTCGTGACCAGGTCTCGGATCTTACAGTCTGTTCCAAAATTCTTATGCAGCGACGTTGGCCTGTGGGCGAGGATAACGGAAGGGGGCCTTATGCTTCTCACCGGCCAGCCGCAGCAGCATCAGACCGATCATGCTTATCTGGACCTGCGCCTCGCTCGAGCTCGGCTTCCGCTCGTACTCCCGGCTATGGATCCGGCACCGACCCAGCCAGGCGAAGGTCCGTTCCACCTCCCAACGCCACTTGATGACCGTGAATTCCTTGCTACCGGCCGGGCGACTCACCACCTCGATGACGTACCAGCCATGTTCGGAAAGCCAGCCGTTGAGGCTGTGGTTGTGGTACTTGGTGTCCGCCCAGAGTTTCTTCAGTCGCGGGAAATCCTCGCGGTTGAGCTTCTTGAGGACCTCCGGCGCCGCCGTCCCATCGTCGGCCGCGGCGGAGGTCGCGGTCACGGCCAGGAGCAGGCCCAGGGTGTCCATAACGATATGCCGCTTCCGGCCCTTAATCGGCTTGCCGCCGTCATAGCCATGCGGGCCGCCGATCTCGGTCGCCTTGACCGTCTGGCTGTCGATACTGCCGGCGCCGGGTGTCGGCTCGCGGCCGGCCTTCTGGCGGACTTGGCCGCGCAAGGCGTCGTGGATGGATTGCCAGGTGCCGTCGTCGGTCCATCGTACGAAGTCGTTGTAGACGGTCCTCCAGGTGGGGAAGTCGTGCGGCAAAGCCCGCCAGGTACAACCGTTACGGTTACGATAGAGGATGGCATCGACGATGTCACGCGGTTCGGTCTTGCGGGGCCGCCCCAAGTCGGAGGCGGGAGGCAGAAGCGGCTCGAAGAGATCCCACTGGGCATCGGTCAAGTCGCTGGGATAGGGTTTGGTTCTCATCCCCTTTCTACGTACGAATCCGCATTATGGAACAGACTGTTACAGGCCACAGGAGACCACACCATGGCCCATGCCCTTGGCGATTGCACCATCCCGATTCAAGCTCGCCTCGAAATCCTTTCTGGCCTTGGAGATCGGTGAGGCAGAGCCGCCGAAAGGTGCAAATCTTGGTGCAGACCAGTGCATGTGATGCACTCCAATGCCCACCGAGCGTTGGAAGGGGCCCCGAAGGCTCAACGATCCTGCCAAGACGACAGAAAACGGCGTCCCGACGATGGGTGCACGGTCGGGTATCCCGTAGCGGATTGGCAAAGGGCATTATACACTTCTCAAGTCGTGGCATTGGCGAGTCGGTGCTCCCTGAATTCGTGTCCACGGCGGCTGCTTCGTGCCACGAGTAACGATCGGCAAGGGCAGGCAACGTAGGCACGTGGATACACACCTCGGACCTCGGACCAAGTACGAATATGTCGAAAAAAGTCGCCATCTTCTGGCCCGGAGACTATCGCGCCAAGCCGAACGAGTGGGCCCTGGCGCAATCGCGCGAGACCACAGAACAGTTGGTCGCGGCGCTCCGGAAGCTCGGTCGATCGCCCTACGCGGTCGAGGGATACCTGACCCGACCGGGCGAGTCGATCGCCAAACTCGGGCCGATCGACGACCCGATGATTGGGGTATTCGTCCACTGGACCTATGCGCCGCACACCGTCGACGGCGTCGTGGGCAAGGACAACCCGTTGCTGCTGGCGTCGAACTTCTCGGGGACCTGGCCGGGCCTGGTCGCCCTCCTGAACACCGGGGCCTCGCTGGAGAGCGTGGGCCGCGCCGCCTCTCGGGCATGGACCGACGCCCCGGACTGGACCGCCGATGCCCATTTCATGGACCGGCTCGACGAATGGTGCACCACCGGCCAGATTCGCTACGGGACACATGAGATTCACGGCGCCGGTGCCGCCACGCCCGAGTCGGTCACCGTCGCCGGACAGGTCCTCGACGGGATCCGCAAGCGACGCATCCTGGCGCTGATGCTCGGCGACACCTCCATGGGCATGATCAACGGTTACTTCGGACCGCGATTGCTCTATCCGATCGGCTTCAGCGAGCACAAGGTCGACCAGGCATGGCTGATCGATCGGGTGCGGTCGGTCAGTGACGATCGCGTCGACCGGGCCTTCCGCTTCGTCCAGGACCGGGGCGTCACGTTCCACTGGCAGGAGGTGGACGCCGAGGACTTCACGCCGGAGTCGACACGCGAGCAGCTCCGCGGCTACCTGGCCGTGCTCGATCTGCTGGAGGAGTTCGAGGCCGACTGCCTGGGCTGGCAGTATCAGCTCGGACTCCTGAAGTTGCTTCCGCCCAGCGACTTCGCCGAAGGTCTGCTCAACTCCCACGCCCGGCCGGAGGGCAACGGCGAGGTCGTGATCACCAGCACCGAGGCCGACCAGGGCAACCTGATCCCGATGGAGCTGATGAAGCGGTTGCTGAAGGCCAAGGGACTGCCGGCCGCGGTCATGTTCCACGACGTCCGCTGGGGTGCCCGCCACGATGGCCGGTTCCTCTGGGTCCTCCTGAACTCGGGGAGCTGCGGCGCGTATGCATTCAACCACGACGTCGAAAGCCTGAAGGGCGTCCACAGCTACCGACAGCCCTCGGGATACTTCCCCGTCCCGGGCGGTACCTTCGCCGGCGTGAGCCTGCCGGGGCCGATCACCTGGGCCCGATCCTGGATCGACCGGACCGGGCAGCTCGTCATGGACCTCGGCAAGGGCGAGTCGGTCGCCCTCCCGGACGACGTCCGCGAGGCCTGGTGGCGCGGCACCACCCGGCAATGGCCGTTCATGGCCGCCGACCTCGGCTGCTCCCTGGAGACCATCATGGCCCACTACATGAGCAACCACGTCGCGGTCGCCTACGGCGACATCTTCGGCGAGATGGCCGCGCTCTCGCAGTCGCTCGGCTTCAGGGTCCGCATCCTGACATCTTGACCCGACGAGCCTCCCGGGGTAGGACCGAGGGTACGTTCGTAGGTTCCCCGGAATTATGACCGGGGACGACTTTCCCCGCGGCTATCGGCCTGATAGACTGACCTATATCCCGTGACCGAATAAGTTCAGACAAGGCCATCGAGAGTCCACCGGCGATGGAACCCGTGGTCAATGCGCCAAACGGCCGCGCGAGCGCCGTCCGATATCGAGGGATCCGGCTCTTCGGGAGCTGGGGCAGCATCCTGCTCCTGGTTGCGAGTCTCGACTTCGCCGGCTGGGCGCAGGTCCGGGCGCAGACGCAGCCGCCCGACAAATCCGCCAAACCCGCCGGTTCCACCGCGAGTATCCTGTATCGCGAGTCTCGGGGGGGACACCAACGGCTGGCCGCCACGCATGCACCGGCCGCACCGGCGCCGGCCCGCACCTCATCGACGACCCTGGCGTCCGAGGAACCCGGCCCGCCCGCACCGGAGCCATCCCCGTCCAGGCGATTCCGCATCCGCGACGAGTCGGATACTTGCGTCGTGGCCCGGCTCCACGGCCAGCACGAAGGCAAGACGGCGCTCCTCCTGCCGGACGGTCAGCTCGGCTTCCCCAACATGCTCGTCCCGACCGACGAGCCGTTCGTCCCGATCACCAGCGAGGCCCTCCAAGCTCGACTCCAGAATGGCCCGTATGCCGAGTACCAGGTGCTCACGACCCCGCACTACCTGATCTTCTACCAGTCGACCTTCGCCTTCGCCCAGGACAGCGGCCGGCTCCTCGAGGATCTCTACAGGGGCCTGATCAAAGCCTGCCGCGAGTCCGGCATCTCGGTCCATGAGACCGAGTTCCCACTGGTCGCGGTGATCTTCGCCACCGAGCGCGACTTCCGGGCGCACAAGCAGGTCGAGCCGGAGGTGCAGGCGTATTACGAGTTCTTCACCAACCGGATCTTCTTCTATCAGCAATCGGACCAGGACCGGCAGAATCCCAAGGTGTCGGCCTTGCGAAAGCCTCAGACCGTGGCGCACGAGGGTGCCCACCAGATCCTCTCCAACATCGGGGTGCAGCCTCGCCTCGGTGCCTGGCCACTGTGGCTGGTCGAGGGCCTCGCCGAGTATTGTGCGACGCCGAACTTCAACGCCAAGAAGAAAGGTGTGTTCTGGGACAAGCCGGGAACGATCAACTCGCTTCACATGGCCACCTTGCGCGAGCTCGACGATCCGCTCGCGGATGAGTTTGGGAACGGCGGCGCACCGGCGAGGCCAGTCCGGCGGGATCGATGGCTGATCCAGGCCGAGTCGCTGGTCACCAAGACCCGGCTGACGCCCACGGACTACGCACAGGCTTGGGCCCTGACGCATTATCTGGCGCAGAAGAAGCCGACCGGGGAGTTCGTGAAATACCTCAAGGCGATGAGCCAGATGCCTCCCCTGGAGCCGCGGACGCCCGACCAGCAACTGGCCGAGTTCCGCAAGTTCTTCGGCGACGATCTGGCCAGGGTCGACCGGAAGGCTGACGAGCACATCCGCAAGCTCAGTCAGAAGCCGGGAGTTGACCCGCTCCCCTATTACGTCGTCTTCTTCGAACAACCGCTGGGCGGCGGCATGGTCCGCCGCGCGGCGACTTACAGCCAGTCGCCCCAGATGATCGAGCAGTGGGTGCATGAGAGGAGCTCGCCCGATGGCGGCATCCCGAACTGGCAGGCCCTCCCCTACTCCACCCGGACCCGAGCGATTTCGGCCATGACGGAATGGATGAGAATGAGGAGCAATTAGCGACCGCACCCGATCCCGTTGTCGCGATGTTCGGGCCCATCGTCGACTCCGGATCGAATCTCCGGCTGGTCAAATCACCAGGGACAAGCTATCATCGATTTGCCGAGGTGAGTCGTGCTCCCTCCCAGATGGGGACATTCCACCCTCGCCACGGCATGCACCCGGACGGGGACGTAGCTCAATTGGGAGAGCGCCTGGTTTGCAACCAGGAGGTTGAGGGTTCGATCCCCTTCGTCTCCACTCGAAGGTCGCGCGCGTCTGATCGTTCGAAGTCCATGATGGCCACCTTCGCCCAGCAGGCCGAGTCGAGATCGGGAGGGCACCATGAACATCACGCCCGAAATCCGGCAGGCGATCGAACGATCCGGGGGCGAACCACTCCGACTCGAAGACCCACTGAACAACGAATCATACATTCTCCTGAGTGCGTCCGCATTCGAAAGGATCGAGCGGCTCATCGGCGAACGGGATGACTTGCAATGGGCAGACGCTTATGCCGCAGCCGATGAGTCGTTCCGCGAGGGCTGGGAAGCACCGGGCATGTCGGATTACGACGAATACGAGAAGCACCGGCCGTGAACCGTGGCGATGTCGTCCTGGCCTTCTACCCATTCGCGTCCGGGTCCGGCGGCAAGAGGCGTCCCGGCCTCGTCGTGCAGAACGATGCCGACAACCTGCGGATGGGAGCCACGATCCTGGCCCAGATCACGACGAACCTCTCCCGAGCGGGCGAGCCGACCCACCTGCTCATCAAGGCGTCCACCATCGAAGGACAGCATTCCGGACTGCTGCACGATTCGCTCGTGGCGTGCAATAACCTGGCCACGGTCGAGGTGACGCGGATTCACAAGGTCATCGGTCGCCTTCCATCGACCACGATGCGGAAGCTCGACGATTGCTTGAAAGCCGCACTCGGCTTGCAGTGACTTCGAAGTCATCCGGATTTCAAGCCATTCCGCACAATCCATGGGCACACACCATCTTGCTCGTGTCGCGTGCGAAGTGATCGTCCTCTCTCGGACAGGCGCCTGTCGGAAATCGCGAAACCTTGGCCCGGAAGTTGCACCTCCCTGACAACGTTCGTGTGGACAACGCGTGTTGATTCATCGTTGACATCGTCATCGTGATGGAACGGCCGTCACATTCATGGCATCAACCCTGGGTCTCTCATGGTCAAGGAACCCGCCGATCGGCAGGAAGACAGCCTGGTCTGCACGGGGGTGAGGGGTCTCGACGACGTGCTGGGCGGGGGGCTCACCGCCAACCGCGTCTATCTGGTCGAGGGGAATCCGGGATCGGGCAAGACGACGCTGGCCTTGCAGTACCTCCTCGAGGGCGAGCGGCGCGGGCAGCCGGGCATCTACGTCACGCTCTCGGAGACCAAGGCGGAGCTCGCCGCCGTCGCGAGGTCTCACGACTGGTCGCTCGAGGGGCTCACGCTGCTGGAGCTCGTCGCGCCGGAGGCAGAGCTCGAGGCGGACAACCAGTATTCGATGTTCCAGCCGTCCGAGGTCGAGCTGAATGTCACGACCAAGGCGATCCTGTCGGAGGTGCAACGGATCCAACCGAGCCGGGTGGTCATCGATTCGCTCTCGGAGATGCGACTGCTCGCCCAGAACCCGTTGCGGTATCGCCGGCAGATCCTCGCCCTCAAGCAGTTCTTCATCGGCCGCGCCTGCACGGTCTTCCTGCTCGACGACCTCACGTCCGAGACGGAAGACCTCCAGCTCCAGAGCATCGCGCATGGCGTCGTCAGCCTCGAGCAGCTCTCGCCCGAATATGGGGCCGAGCGCCGTCGGCTCCGCGTCACGAAGTTGCGAGGGCAACAGTACCGCGGCGGTTACCACGACTTCAACATCGAGCCGGGCGGGCTCAAGATCTTCCCCAGGCTCGTCGCGGCCGACCACGAGCGGTGCCCGGAGCGCGGCCTCTTGAAGGCCGGGAATGTCGACTTGGATGCCCTCCTCGGCGGCGGCATCCAGTACGGGACCAGCGCGGTCCTGATCGGGCCTTCGGGGGTCGGCAAATCGACGGTCGCCATGATGTATGCGATCGCCGCGGCGAACCGGGGCGAGCGGGCCACGATCTTCGCCTTCGACGAGCGGTACGAGACGATCCTCGAACGGATGGCGGGGCTCGGCATGGACCTCTCGTCGCACCTGGGATCGGGGCTGATCACGATCCAGCCGATCGACACGGCCGAGCTCTCGCCGGGCGAGTTCGCCGACCGCGTCCGCCGGGCCGCCGAGGGGGAGCCTGGCCGGCCGGGGGCGAAGGTCCTCGTCATCGACAGCCTCAACGGCTACCTCAATGCGATGCCCGAGGAGCGATTCCTCATCGTCCAGCTCCATGAGATCCTCACATACCTCGGCCACCAGGGCGTGGTGACGTTCCTGATCGTGGCCCAGCACGGCCTGATCGGGTCGCACATGGAGTCGCCCATCGATACGACGTACCTCGCCGACACCGTCCTCTTGTTCCGCTACTTCGAGGCGATGGGCGAGGTGAGGCAGGCCCTGTCGGTGCTCAAGAAGCGGAGCGGCAAGCACGAGCGGACCATCCGCGAGCTGCGGGTCGATGAGCGCGGATCCATGTCGGCAAGCCGCTCAAGGACTTCCAGGGGATCCTCTCCGGGACGCCGACCTATCGCGGGGCGGACGGGCAGTTGATGAGGCCCAGCGATGCGTGACGAGCGGCCGGCGCGCCTCGAAGACCGGGTACTCCTCCTCGCCCCGACGGCAAAGGATGCCGCGGCGGCCCACCCCGTGTTCGCCTCCATCGCTGTCCCCTGCCTGGTCTGCAAGGATCTCGCGGAGGTCTGCCGCGAGATCGTCGCGGGTGCCGGGGCCGCCATCGTCCCCGAGGAAGCGATCCTGAACGATCGAGGAGGGTCCCTGGTCCGCGCCCTCGCCGATCAGCCTCCCTGGTCCGATTTCCCCCTGATTGTCCTCACGTCGCCGCACGGCGCCACGACGAGGACGAGCCCGGCGTTGGAGTCCGTCGGGCATCTGACGCTCCTGCGACGGCCCGTGGAGATCCGCGGACTGGCGAGCACGATCCGGACCGTCCTGCGCGACCGGGGCGCCAGTATGCGACCCGCGACCACCTCCTAGAACGCGAGCGCCAGGCGGACGCCCTCCGCGCCAGTGAGGAGGAGCTGTGCGCCAGCGAGGCACGACTCCGGGCCATCATCGACTCGACCCCCGACTGCGTCCAGGTGGTGTCCTCGGATGGCACCTTGCTCGAGATCAACGCGGCCGGCCTCTCCATGGTCGAGGCGGATTCCTACGAGGCGGTCGTCGGCCGATCGATCTACGAGATCATCGCCCCCGAGCATCACGGCGCCTATCGCACATTCCACGATCGCGTGTGCCGCGGCCAGGGGGGCTCGCATGAGTTCGAGATCATCGGCCGCCGCGGCACCCGTCGGCACATGGAGACGCACGCCGTCCCACTGCCGGACGCGGACGCACGGCTGACACACCTGGCCGTCACGCGCGACATCACGTCGCGCAAGCAGGCGGAGGCGGAGCGGGAACACCTCCTGGCGCAGGCACGACGGGCGAAGGACGATGCAGACGCGGCCAACCGCATGAAGGACGAATTCCTGGCCACGCTCTCGCACGAGCTCAGGACGCCGCTCAACGCCATCCTGGGATGGGCGCGGATCCTCCGCACGGGACGGGCCGATCGGGACGACCTGGAAGAGGGCCTCGCGGCCATCGAGCGAAACTCGACCGCACAAGCCCAGATCATCGAGGACCTCCTCGATATCTCGCGGATCATCGCCGGGAAATTCCGGCTGGAAGTCCAGAGGGTCCACCTCCACGAGATCATCGAATCGGCGGTCGCCGCCGTGATGCCCGCCGCGACGGCCCGGGACATCCGCGTGCACAAGGTCCTCGATTCGCTCGTCGGCCCCGTCTCGGGCGACCCGGCGCGGCTCCAGCAGATCATCTGGAACCTGCTCTCCAACGCCGTGAAGTTCACGCACCAGGGGGGGGAAGTCCAGGTGCTCCTGGAACGCGTCAACTCGCACGTCGAGGTGAGCGTGATCGACTCCGGAATGGGTATCAAGCCCGAGTTCCTCCCTCACGTCTTCGACCGCTTCCGCCAGGCGGACGCCTCGACCACGCGGCGGCACGGCGGGTTGGGCCTGGGATTGGCTATCGTCAAGCAATTGGTGGAGATGCACGGCGGGACGGTGCGGGCCAAGAGCCCAGGCGAGGGGCAAGGTGCCACTTTCACCGTGGCACTTCCCATCACGGTCGTGCATCCCCAGCCGCCCGAGAAGGCCCGCCCCAAGGCGGACGATCCGGCCGAATTCGACTGCCAGAACGGCTACCTGGACGGCGTCCGCGTCCTGGTCGTCGACGATGAGGCCGATGCACGACGACTGGTCGAGCGGGTGCTCTCCGAATGCGGGGCCGAGGTGGCCCTGGCCTCGTCGGCGGCCGAGGCGTTGGAACGGCTCGATGATTTCAAGCCACACGTCCTCGTGAGCGACGTTGGCATGCCCGATCAGGACGGGTATGATCTCATGAGGAGCGTACGCAGCCGTGGCAAGTCGTCGGCCGAAATCCCGGCGGCGGCCCTGACGGCGTTCGCCCGGTCCGAGGACAGGCGGAGGGCCATGCTGGCCGGCTTCCAGACCCACGTGTCCAAGCCGGTCGACCCGGCCGAGCTGCTAGCGGTCGTGGCCAGCCTGGCCGGGAGGACGGGTACCGATTAAGACCCTGGTTCGTCCAAGGAGGACAGCACCATGAGCGCGCAAGAAGGCCGCGTCCCGGGGAAGCGCGTGTTGATCGTCGACGACAGCGTGGACACGGCGCGGATGATGAAAGTGCTCCTCAAATATGAGGGGCATGATGTGCGGACGGCCCACAATGGCCCCGAGGCGGTGAAGACAGCCGGGGAGTTCCTCCCCGATATCGTGTTGCTGGACCTCATGATGCCGGGCATGTCCGGCCGCGAGGTCGCCGCGGCGTTGCGGGAGGATCTGGCCATCGCCCGAGCGCGAATCGTCGCCATCTCGGGATACGACGAAGACGGCGTCCCGCCGGGCTTCGACCACCTGATGGTCAAGCCCGTGGACCATGGCGCCTTGCTCGAATTGATCTCCGGTTGTCCCGGAAGGACCGAGGCCCCCCTGCGCTCCTCGGTCGAATCCCGAGTCGTCGCTTGAGAGGCTGCGAATCAATCAATCCCCGATGACGGATTGCGAATGCATTTATAGCCTGAAGCACCGATGGCTTGTGGATTCGCAATCCGAAAGCCGCGATCTGCAATCCGATCTTTTCCCAAGCGCTGAGACGAGAGGGCCAATTGGTTCCCGCATCCCTCCGCCGATCAGGCGGAGCGGTCGTGAATCCAGGAGTATTGGGCCGCAGGCGCCTCGAAGCACTTATTCATGACCTCATCGGCAAGGTGCTCATAGCGTTCCGGCTGCCGGCAGAGGTACTCCTGGGCCTTGGCCGCTTTCCCCGAGACCGATCGATGCCCGATGTCCCAGGCTTCGTTCAGGTGCGCGATGATCCCGGCGTAATCCCGGGCCGTATAGACGCCGAGGCGCTGGGTGATCATCGCGTAATGCTCATAGAGGTCGGGGTCCTTGCCGTCGGACATCAACCGCGCGGGCATGGAGATGATGCCCCTCAGGATCTGCCGGTAGGCGAGGACCGCACCTTCCGGGTCACGCTCCATGAGTTCGCCGACGACCCTCGTATAAAAGACCTCGTGGCGCGTCTCGTCGGCGGCGATCTTGCGGCAGATCCTGGCGAGATTCTCCTCCCCCTGGTCGGCGACGAGTTTGGCCACGTTCCCGTGACTGATCCGGGTCGCTCGCTCCTGGAACGACGCGTAGATCAGCCCTTCATAGTCGTTCCCCCGGCTATTGTTGTTGAATCCGTTCCGGATGAGCTCGTGGATCGTCCGCTCGACCGATCGCATATCCACCCGGCCCGCGAGCCGGAGGTAGGCATTGAGCAGGTCGCCGTGGCGGTTCTCCTCGGCGGTCCAACCGCGGAGCCATCGAGCCCAGGGCGCGTCCCCGGTCCCGGTCGGATCCTTGGCGATCTGTTCGAGCGAGACGGCGTAATTCGGCAGGGCCTCCTCCGTGACCATGTTGCCCACGAGCACCACCAGCACATCGTCGGACACCTGCCGGCGCTCTCCCGGAACCGGGTGAGCTGTTCGGTCCAGTCTTCGAGCCGTCAGGTCCGGCAGGAAATCGGTCGGTTGCCAGGCTTGATCGACCGGAGACAGGAGAGACAGATTCTCCTCGACGAACCCTTGCAAACTCTCGACCACTTCCATTCCCGGCTACCTTCCCAATCGTTGTCGGCGCGAGTCGGACTGCGAACCATCCCCGACGGCCGGTCCAGGACGACCCGGCCTGGCGGGTGGCCCGCCGAGATTGAGCTGGGTGTCGAAAGGAGTATCCTAAGCAATCGCTGGACCGAATGCACGTGCTTCGTCAGGAACCGTACATCCGGTCGGTTCGCCTCCGGCCCGGATGCTTCGCGGCATCATTCCTCTGACACCGGCCGTCGAGCGGACGGAAGCCGCTCGACTCGAGCGAGTTCGGCGACTCGAATCAGACCGTCTTGTGCCCGACATGCCATGCGTCGCACCGATTGCACCAGTAGACGTTGAGAGGTCCCAGGTTGAGCGCGACGCGCCCCTGAGAACGCTCCCACGATTCGAGGGCCTGGCAGTGACCATCGGCTTCATGTCGTTTGTAATATCGAGCTTTACCGCAGGGCTTGCCCTGGAGCGGGATGTTCAGCTTTGTCGGCATGGGGGTCCCCGATCAAGAGATGGAAGGATCAATCCCCGACCTAGTGCTCTCGGATTTGTCGATGAATGCGACAGGGCCCAGCATCCCCACCCCACCTGGATTGGTCCGGTGGCTGCATGGATTCGTCAGGTTGTCCACGGAGTCGGATGCGGCAGGCTTCGGAACTGGACCGGCTCTGAAAATTATAACGATGACGAGGCCGATTCGACAAAGGGCAGAGGACCGCGAAGTCGTCAGTCCCCGACCAGCGCACGGATCCGGTCGAGGCCCTGCTTCACGACCTGGAAAGGGTCCTGCGACCACAGGTCGGGATTGAATAATTCGAGCGACAGCGGGCCGTGGTAACCGATGGTGCGCAGGTTCTGGATCACCCGGGGCAGATCGGCGATACCCTCGCCGACCATCACGCGATCCTCATCCCGCTGCGTGAGCGGATCGGGCTGGCCGGGCACGTCGTTGATGTGAAAGCACGCGAGACTCTCCCCCGAGAGTTGGAGCAGGTCGTTGACCGAGCCGCCGCCGCGAATCATGTGGAACACGTCGGCCACGACCGTCGCCCTGGCATCGCCGGTCCCCGACGCGATCGCCAGGGCACTCGAGACGTCCTTGATCCCGTTGACGAACCCGAGGAACTCCATTGAGGGGAGCACCCCGATCTCGTCCCCGATCTTGAGCAGCTCGGCGAATCGCCCGGTGGCGCGACCGATGTCCACAACCTGCTGGGGCGGACTCGCCACGATGTAAGGGCTCTCCAGCTCCACGGCCTCGGCCATCCGGCGTTCGACACTCTTCGAGCGGCACGTTGATGCTCGACACCGTCCGAGGTGATCCAACTGTGCAACGCGATGAGGCTCACCACGCGCAGCCCGGCGCCGGCCAGTGCGCGCTTCAGCTCGGCCATGCTGCCGCCCTGCTCGAGATAGGCCGTGATCTCGTCATTCCAGGGCTCGATCGCCGAGTAGCCGGCCTTGCCGGCGACCTCGATCTTCTTGAGGAGCGGCGTCGGTCGGATCGTGCTCGTATTGAGGCAGTACACGAACTCGCTCATGAGACTCGCTCCACGGCTTGGGGATCCCAGAGGGCGGATTCCGGATTCCAGATTCCCGCGTCAGACTGTCCGCAATCCGGAATCTGTAATCCCTGATCGTTCGCGGCCGGAGGCCGCGTCAGGGACCTTCGATGCGCTGCTCGAACGGAGGCCGGCTTCGCTCGGGCAGATGCACCATCCCGGCGTCGTCGGCGATGCTCAGGCCGGAATCCACATAGAGGATCACCCCGTTGATCTTCCGGGCCGGCCGCGAGGCGAGATAGACGACAGTCGCCCCGATCTCCTCCGGCGTCGTCAGGTTACGGATGCCGGCCGGGAAGTCCGGCCGGCCGTGCCGGACCTGGATCCGACGCTCGTTGGGCGTATCGACCCATCCGGGGGCGACCATGTTGCAGGTCACGCCGTCGGTGAGGTACTCGACGGCCACCTGCTGCGTCAGTCCCCAGAGTCCGGCCTTGCTGACCACGTAGGAGAACAGGCCCGGCATGGGACGGGTGGATCGCGTCGAGCCGATGTTCAGGATCGTCCCCCCGCGCGATCGCAACGAGGGCAAGGCGGCCTTGATGCCCAGCCACGCGCCCTTGAGGTTGATCCCCAGCGTCAGGTCCCAGAGGGCCTCGTCGGTCGATTCGGCCGTCCCCCTCGGGCTGATCCCCGCGCAGTTGACCAGGACGTCCAGGCCCCCCCACCGCGCGACCAGGTTCCCAACGGCCTGCCTCCAGTCCTCGGCCCGGGTGACGTCGAGGGATTCCGCGACCGCCTCGAAGCCCTCTTCCTTCAGGCCCTCCGCGGATCGCTGGGCCAGCTCGCCATCGATGTCGGCCAGGACGACCTTGTAAGAGGCCAAGGCGAGCGATCGCGCGATACCCAGCCCGATCCCTTGAGCCGCACCGGTCACCAGTGCGACCGTCCGATCCGGTGGTCCCGACATGCCTTCCACCCATGGATTTCCGCCGATGGCCCCGGGCGCACCGATGCACTCGATCACCATGGTCGGGGACGACGTTCCGACAGCCCGTTTCCAGATTGCGAACGTTGCCATGATGAACTCCGGCAGGAACCCCGTCAATCTCCCGGTCGACGGGAGCGGAGATCAGCCGGAAGAAATCCTTGATCGCGGAATGGAAATCCACGATCGTGGAATCCGTTCGGTCGGCGCGGACGATCCAAGGTCAACTTCAAGCCGACGACCTCGTCATCCTACTCCCTTTAATTAAGGCAATCATCGATCTCCGTTGATCACGATGTCACGCACGAATCCTTGGAAGGTCCGAAGCTCAAAAGAATTGCAAAAACGAGCGAAAGACTGCTCAATTGGGATCGAAGGGCATGGACGATAATGTTAGGATTGAGATCGTTGAGGTCGACATCGGGCTTGAGGCTACTCCTCGACGGGCATCGAATCGCCGAGAGTCGTGCGGGTTTTGGGTACCTGGCGCGATCGGCCGCGTACGAGGGTCTTGGTCCGACCTTCCTGAACGAGACGGCCCTCTTGGTTGAAAATCCTGCGATACCAGGTGACCTCACCGCGTCGGCCGTTTCGACTGGGCTCCAGGGCTTCGATCCGCGAGATCGCATGGAGCGTATCGCCGAATCCGATCGGGTGATGGAATTTCCATTCAAGGATAGCCAGGAACGCCATCGTATCGACTCTCGGGGCCTGGGTCATCAGGCCGGAGGCGATCGACAGACCGAGAAGTCCATGAGCGACCGGCCGACCATACGGGCTGCTTTCAGCCGCGATGTGATCCATGTGGATTGGGTTATAATCTCCGGAGAGTCCCGCGAACAGGACGACATCCGCCTGGGTTACCGTCCTGCGTGGGCTCTCCCACTCATCGCCGACGATGAGGTCATCAAATGACAGAACCGACCATGAATGCTGGGCCACGCTCCGTGGGGTCCTCGATTAGAAGGCAGAGACCCATATCGGGGAGATCCCTCGACCTTCGTCCCGGGTTCTCTTACCGGGTCGCATTGTGTCGCCCCGCACGCAACCGTCAAGGGCGTTCACCCCACTTTATTCGCAGAGACGCATCTGTGCAGCATCGCCCTCCGAGGCCCGAGGCATGAATAACGGACGTGCGGTGCCTTACCTCGATACCCGGAGGGATTTTCCGCGTTTGATTGGTATTGGAATCGGATTTGCAAGGGCATTTCAACCTCACCACTCCGCCTGTGTTACGAGGGGATTACGGCGATGACTCGGCCTTATCGTGTTGTGATCGCGGACGACGAAAAACCTGTCGCCGTCGGACTTCAAAACCAACTGGAGTCATTGGGGTATGATGTCGTGGCGGTGGTCAATGATGGCCAGCGCGCCATCGAGATGTGCCGTCGGACGCTCCCGGACGCCGTCTTCCTGGATATCGAGATGCCCGGCCTGGACGGCCTGTCCGCAGCCCGGCAGATCGCGGTGGATCCGGGGACCCCGGTCATCATCCTGACGGCCCACGGCCACCCCAACCTGATCGACCAGGCGGTGGAGGACGGCGTCATCTCCTACCTGCTCAAGCCGGCGACCAACCCGAGCTTGCACGCGGCCGTCCAGGTCGCCGTGGCGCGGGCGCGGGAGCTCAAGACGTTGCAGGACGACGTCGATGAGCTCAAGTTGACCCTGCGCGAGCGGAAGCTCATCGAGCGCGCCAAGGGAATCCTGATGTCGCGGCGGCATCTCAGCGAGAGCGAGGCGTTCCGGCTCTTGCAACGCCAGAGCCAGGATCGGCGGATTCCCATGGCCAAATTGGCCGAATCCATCATCCAGACCGACGAATTGCTCGAGGCACCGAACCAGGGCGGAATCCCCGGCATGCGACCGCCCCGCCGCCATCCCGACCTGCCTCACGGCGAATAGTATTTGACGCCGCGACATGCGCTCGTTAGTCTTGGCAGTACTTGGAGGGATCACAACCGGAATTTCCCGATCCCTCCCGGGCCTCGTCGCCGTCCTGCTGATGGAATCGATTTGAACGCCGGTTGGGATCACGGATGGTACTTCGTGAACTCATTCGCGAACGAAGATGAGTTCACCGGTTCCCAAGTCCTCGGGGCCCCAGGATCCCGAGACGCACTCCCAATCCCTTCGCTCGGCAAGGTCCCAGGCTACAGGATCGCCATGGCCTCAGTGCCGATCAAGCGGGAGACTGGCATGCCGATGTACGACTCCAGGACAGAGCTTCGGCGGTTCGGGTTCGGCAAGAACCATCAGGAAGTTGCCCAGTTTATCGAGGGGCATATCAACCGGGTGGCCAGCGGTCGTATCCGCGACCTGCATGTGGAGTATTCGGACGACAAGATCATCCTCCAGGGGCGATCGCGGACCTACCATGCGAAGCAACTGGCGCACCAGGCGGTACTGGACCTGACCGACGGCCATCCGCTCCTGGCCAATCAGATCGTTGTCTCGTAGCGCAGGGAAGAGAGGAGCCGAGGTAAACCCCCAGCGACCGGCACGGGTCTGCCACGAGGGAACGACCCGAACCACGGCGGTCCCGCCTGCCGACTTCCGCCACAGCTCAACAGGGACGCGTTGGCCATGGATGTCCGAACGACCTCATCCGCCCCGAGATCCGAGAGACCGGGAGGCGCTCGCTTGACGATCGATCAAGGCGAGTTGCGGCTCCTCTTCTCGAGTCTCAGCCATGAACTCTGTCGCCCGCTCACGTCCTTGAAGGCGGGCTTCGACTTGCTGCTGGGCGAGTCCTCGGCGGCCTTCACCGCCGATCAACGCGACCATCTCCTGACCATGGTCACGCTCTGCGACGACCTGTTGCAGGCTGACACGCAGTTACCTCGACTACGCCGGGATCGTCCAGGGTTCCCGACCCCTCTGCCTGGGTCGTTTCACGATCGGCGCCCTGATCCACGAGATCGGCCGACAGTTCGCGCCGATGGCCGCCTCGCGACAGATCCACTGGGAGTCGCAGGTCGATTCGCCGGAGACCGCGGCGGTCACAGACGCCTCGCGCTGCCAGCAGATCTTCGGCAATCTGGTCTCGAACGCCCTGAAGTATACGCCGGCGGGAGGGACGGTACGCGTCGTCGGTAACGTTGGGGCCGAGACCTGGTCCGTGACGGTCACCGACTCCGGTCCGGGCATCCCCCCCGAGGCCCTCGACCTCGTCTTCGAGCCGTTTTTCCGGCTGCCTCGCGACGAGCACTCGGTCATCGAGGGGAACGGCCTGGGGCTGGCCATCTGCCGCGAGCTCGTCACGCAGCTCCACGGCGAGATCGCCCTGGACTCCGAGGTCGGCCGGGGGACCACCGTCTCCGTGCAATTTCCCCTGGTTCCCGCGACGGGGACGAGCCCCAGTCCGGCCCCAGCAAAGAAGGGTCGCAGGTAAGCCCGGATCAACGGACCTGCGAGGCTGCGTCATCGGGTCAACCGGCGATCCGCGTCCAGCGGAGGGGCCCACTATAAAACGTATGATGATCCAGCGTGTCGTCCGGGCGGAAACTCGACCGATCGGCGTCCGCGTCCGCGTCCGGGATGGGGCGAGGCCCCAGCGAGGGCCCATCCTCCTCGCGTGGAGGCGCGGGTTCGATCTGGCCGGGAATCCGGGCGACCGGCAGTTTTCGGCGTTTCGGCGTGGCACGACCCGCGGGGAGGGTCCTGGCGCCGGAGCTGTCCTCCGAGGCGCTTCGAGAATCGTCGCGTCGCGTCCGGGCGAGTTCGGACTTCTCCTCGCCACGATCGCGGAGGAGGTTTCGAGCGTCGTTCAACCGGGCGATGAGGTCGCCGTTGTCGAGTTGCTCCTTGACCAGACGATCCTCGATCGTGCGATTCTCCTGCTCGAGCTTGGCCACGCTTCGCTTCAACTGGAGGTTCTCGTATTCCAGATGGCTGAGGCTGGTCTTGAGCTGACCGGCTGTAGGTCCGCCGGAGAGGAACGTACTGTTTCCGGAGCAGCCGGCGATAGTCATCAAGCCGAGCCAGGCCATGAGCATGATGACCATCCGTATCCATGCTGCTAGGCGATCGAGCCGAGGCGCGAACCGGCCACGATCGTGCCCGCAGGGCGGGCGGGAATCGGATTGGAGCACTGGTCCGGACGACAAGGTTCTATCCCGATCGTTTTGGCGCCAAGGTCCCTCTCCCACTCACGGGGAGACTCGGTGCGGGGTGATCCAATCGAATGGCACTCGCCCCCCACCCCTGCCCTCCACCGCGAGGGAGGAGGGAGACTGACTTCATCATCTATCTTCGTCAATTCGACCAGTTCGCATTGGGAAACCCTTCGCGAGTTTTGGCCGCATAGTCGGGAGGGGGGCGATCCGCGTTCAGGTCGGTCGGACTGGGTGGATCCTGCGGGGTGTGCGCGCTCCGGAGCCGCCTCACGGCGATGATGAGGGTCGTGACCAGGACGGTCGCCACGGAGCCGACGAGGGCGCTCAGGAGGATCACGATGCCGATACTGCTGTTGATGGCGAAGCCGAAGGGGAAAGCGACGGTGACCTGGGCGCCATTGGCCCAGATGAACCAGAGCATCAGCCCCAGGAGCATCGCCGTCCCGATCAGGCGGCGATAGACCCAGAAGTTGCGGAGGATCGACGGCCGGCGCCGCTTGTATTGATAAGCCATGGGATTACTCCGGCTGGGCAAGGCCGAGAAAACGCCGCGTCCCCGAAGCGGGGCAGCGGGGTAGACCGCACTCCATCCCGACCGGCGCCGCGACCTCGCGCGCCGGCGTCGGATCAACTCGGTTCGTCCACGTAGATGCCCAACATCCACCAGAATATCACAAAAAGCGAGCCGAAGAGCTTGCTCGCCCATCCGCTCCAGATCCAGGGCCAGAGCAGCAGCAGGGTCGCGGCGGCCATGCTGAGATAGGGGCCAAAAGGCATTTCGTGATCGGCAACGGATAATTGGTCGCCGAACCACTTTTTCTTGAGAATACCCATCAATTTCCATGCCGCATGCGCCAGGCCGAAGAATGGGGCCAGGAAGAATGTCAGGACGGCCGCCCGCCACCCCATGAATGCCCCGATCATCGCCAGCAGGTTAACGTCCCCCAGGCCCATCGCTTCCTCGATGTCGGTCCTCTTCAGGGCGCGCAAAATAAAGAGTACGCTTCCCGACGCCAGCCGCACGCCTCGGACCAGGAGACTGCCGGCGACCACGCCCCACGCGCCAACCCAGAATCCCTGCCAGTGCGTCGTGACGGTCATCGGCGCGGGCCGGATCGTCGGGAACAGCGTCCCCAGTCCGACGCCGACGATGATGCCGATCATCGTGATCGGCCGAGGGATCTGGAAGATGTCGTAATCGATGAACGTCGCCACCACCAGCAGCGCCAGGAAGAAGGCGTGATAGGCCGCAACCACCAGCTGGAACGTGGGGATGATGCCGGGCGCGGCGACCACGTTGAACGAGATAGACGCCGAGGAACAGCAGGCCGACCAGCGCTTCGACCAGGGGATACCGGGCGGCGATGGGCAGGCCACATTCGCGGCATTCGCCACGCAGCGCGATCCAGCTAACGACCGGGATATTGTCTCGAGCCGCGATCCCCGATAAACACCGGGGACATCGCGAGCTCGGCCAGATCACGCTCTTCTGCCAGGGGATCCGGTAGATACAGACGTTCAAGAAGCTCCCCACGACCGTGCCGATCATGAAGAACCCGAGTCCGAGCGCCGCCAGGAGCGGCCACATGGCGACCATGGGCAGGGTTTCCATTACAACAGTGGTCAGCGCTTGCGAAAGGATCGGATTGCAGATCGCGGATTCCAGATTGCGAATTGATAAGCTCTTGATTCTTAGGGCTTTAAATTCATTCGCAAATTGCAATCCGTCATCTGGAATTGATCCATTCACAGCCACTCACTCAGTGGTCAGTGGTCAGACAAAGAAAGCCGTTCGAGGATGGAGTCGGCCACCTGGTCCGGGGTCTTCTCGCCCGTCTCGATCACGGCGTCGGCCAATTCGGTGTAGAGCGGCGTACGCACCCGGAGCACCTCGACGATCTCCGCGAGGGTCCCGGCCGGCGTCAGTGCGGGTCGTCCGGCCAGGCCGCGTTGATCGGCCTCGAGCCGACGCGCCAGCACGGACGGATGGGCGGTCAGCCAGGCGACGAAGCCGAAATCGCGGAGCCGGCTGCGATTGGACTCCCGGAGGATCGCGCCGCCGCCGGTGGCGAGGACCGCCGACGGGCTTTCCGCCGTCAGCTCGGCGAGCGTCCGTTCCTCCCAGTCGCGAAACGCCGGTTCGCCGCACTCGGCGAAGATCTCGCGGACCGATCGGTTGGCGCGGGCCTCGATCTCGAGGTCGCAATCGAGGAAGGTCCGTCCCAGCCGGCCGGCGAGGACCCGACCGACCGTCGACTTCCCCGTCCCTCGATAACCGATCAAGACCAGGCCGGGACCTCGGGGGCATGGCCGGGGCGTGTCGATGTTCATACGTCGCGGAGCGGCCGGAGCTTGCGGTGGAGGACGGCGCGCATCACCTCCACGGGGGCGTCGAGCCCGGTATAGAGCTTGAACTGATGGGCCGCCTGCTGGAGGAACATGTCCACGCCGGTGATCGCCTTGGCCCCGCGCTCGCGGGCCAGCTTGAGCATCATCGTATTCTCGGGATGATAAATCGTGTCGAAGACCACCATCCCGGTCCGGCCGAACACCGACCCGGGCACGGGCGTATCGTCGACATTCGGATGCATCCCGACCGGCGTCGCATTGATGACCACGTCCGCCGGCGTGCTGAGCCGGGCGGACCAGGTCACGGCCTTGCAGCCGACCTCCTCGGCCAGCCGGTTGGCCCGGTCGTCATGACGGTTGGTGATGGTCACGTTGGCGCCCCGGCGAGCCAGCCCGAAGGCGATCGCGCGGGCCACGCCGCCGGCCCCGAGGATCAGGACCAGCTTGTCCAGGAGCGGGCTGGGGGCGTCCTCGCCCTCGCGGCCCCCCAGGGCCATCTCGAGCGAGTCCATCGCGGCGCGATAATCGGTGTTGTAGCCGACGCGACGATGGTCCTCCTGGATGACCACGGTGTTGCAGGTCGACGTACGATCGACGGCGCCCTCCTTCTCCTGCAAGAGCGGGACGACCGCTTCCTTGTGGGGGATCGTCACGCTGCAACCCTTGATGTCCAGCCAGAGCAGCTCGTTGAAGAAGGTCTGGAGCTCACCGGTCGGGACCAGGAAGGGCACCATGACCTTGTTCAGGCCGAGGTGGCGGAACGAGGCATTGTGGACGGCCGGGCTGAGGCTCTGCTCGATCGGGTCGCCCAGGACGCCGTAGACTTCGGTCTGGGCGTTGATCTCGTCGTAGCAGAGGTCCTTCTTGAACACGCCGAACGGGAGCATGCCGGGGGCGAAGACGCGTTCCGGGTTGAACCCGGCATAAGTGAACGGGGCTCCATACTTGGCCCCGAGGACGCGCGTGAATACGCCGATCTCGCCCATGGCGATCGTAATCATCGGCGCCCGTGCGGTCGTCGCCAGGTGCAAGACCCGGGAGGCTTCGGCGAAGTTCGAGGCCAATGCGGCGATCTTGACCACGTCGGGATCGAACTCCTCGCACTTCTCGGCGATGTCCTGGATGTCGACCGGCGTGGTCTTCATGTTGTGATAGCTGACGATCCGCTTGGTCTTGCCGAAGCGTCGGATCTTGGGCGCGACGTCCATCTCGAGGTCGACGTAATCGACCCCGAGGGCGACCGCCTCGCGGATCAACTGCTGCCGCTTGTCCTCGTTGCCGCGCCAGAGGCCGCCGTTGACGCCGCGTCGGATCGTGATGACGGCCGGCGTCGGGCGATCCTTGAGGATCCGCTTCAGGTCCGGATCGCGTCGCAGGCAGTCGAGTCGGAGCTCGACGAGTTCGACGCCGGCCTCGGCGGCCTCTTTCCATTCCTCGGCCAGCGAGGAATGCCGCCCACGTCCGATGGTCACGCAGATCATCGCCCGATTCGCCCCCACAGCCGGGCGCTCCCTGGTTGCTTCCTGACCACGACATCGCCGATCGGCCGCTCGACTGGCTCTCGCTCGCTCGGTTGATTCTACGATAGTCCCAGGGATCGATGAAAGGGGGAGTAGAAATCGGGAAGGGGTCCGGCTTCGATCGGGCTTCGATTGAATCGCCAGTGAGTCCGTCACGGCGTCCCTCGTCACTGGCTGGAAAACCTCCGATACCATTCCGATAGGGATACCCCGAGAGATTTGTAGGCGCGAAACCGCGAGTTTTCGCCATCGATCGCCACGCGCATATGATTTTCGATAAGCGCCGTGAGGCCGAGCAGAGGGAGCCGCGGGTTCGGCTTGCCGATTGGAGCCATGACGCGCACCTGGCTGCTCCTTTCCAGGAGCAACGGCGGTTGGGCTCGCGGCGTTCTCGGTCCTTCGTAAGGCGTTCGATGAAGCCAAATGTTGGCTTCGCAGAGATCGTACTTCCTGCCATCATCGGACTGGTTTTTCGCGGCCGGGTTTAGATGCTCTTTGCGAAGGCCCGCCCACCTCATCAGATGCCATTCGTCAATCTCGAACGTCCGATTGAAACCGGTATCGAGGATTGCGGGCATCGTGATCACACGTTGGTTAAAGGACTTCCCTTCGCCAACGAGAGTCAGGCTCACCCCGACGAGGATCTTGGGCGGTCGAAGATCGATGCGACCCGAGAGTACGTCTATCTCTTTCCGAGGGGAAAGCGAACCGTGTACGATCGTGATCACGGCTGGGTGAGGCCCCTGGAAGGATCTTCGCTCGGGACCTCATCGTCGTCATCGATCTGCAGGGGCGCAACGACGGTCGTGTACAACTCTCCCATGTCCGTCAAACCCAGCTTCTCGAGTTTCCTCCAGAGCTTATCGCGAGTCGAAGCGATCGCGACCATCTCGTTCCCCCGGTAGGCCACCTGTTGTAGATATCGAATCTCGGCGAGGAGTCGCGGCAGATCGCGCTGATAGGCATCAATACCCTGCTGAATGAGTTCGGGCTTTCTTCGCGCCACGATCTGCTCGACCTCCGCGGCGCGCTCTCTCATCATTCGATCCAGTTCCAGATCACATCCCACTCGAGTCGATTGCAGAGGGGAATCCGAGGAAGCCTCGCCAATCCCCACGGCGACTCTCCGAGAATCGGACGAGATCACAGTCCCTGGAGCGGTTGCCACGCCACCGCGAAGGAGTCTCAACGAGAAAGGGAATCGCATGATATCGTCCCCGCTCTGGATCACCGGGTTGGGAGCTTGTCGCGATCGTCCCTGTGATCGATTGTATCCCGCCGAGCCGAGACCGCCAATTCGCTGGATTTGGGCTCCTTCGTGAAAAGGCTCGGTGCCAAAGCACGATCCGCACATCGCGGGCCTCACTCCGGAATCGGCCAGCCGGCCTCCGCCGCACCGCCGTCCATGCCTCCACGAGTCCAGCGGCGCATGCATTCTCTCGCTCGACTTCAATGTCCGGATTGAACCTGAGCCACGCGGAAGCCCAGGTAGTCGTACCGGTACGACGGAGATTCCCAGGCTCGGGCCGCCGATCGCGCGTGCCGTGAAACGCGATACCAGCTCCCGCCCCGGATCACCCGGGCCGCAGCCTGCTCGAGACCAAAAGGATCCTGCACTGGCGACTTATGGCAATATTTGGCATAGTATCCATCCGAGCACCACTACCAGACATTTCCATGCATATCGTGGAGGCCGAAGGCGTTCGCATTCTTCTCACCGACCGGATGCGTTTTTCTGCCCGAATTCGCGGAATACCATGCATATCTGCCCAACGATTCTTCATCGTCACCGAAACAATACCGCGAAGAACTCCCCGCCCGACAGGCGTACTCCCACTCCGCCTCAGTAGGCAGCCGGTAACCGATTCCGTTCCAATCCGGGATCTCGCTGGTCTGACCTTTGATCCTGTAGAACAGAGGCAGGCCCTCTTTCCGGCTCAGCGCGTTGCAGAGCTCTGCGGCATCAATCCAGGACACACACTCCACGGGAAGACGTTGGTCGCCCGAGAAATGGCTCGGGTTCTTCCTCATGAACTGCATGTACTCCCGATGCGTGACCGGATAAACACCCAAGTAGAATGGCCGCGTGATCCGAACCGGATGTTGTGGCTTCTCATCGCCCGAAGCGTACTCGTCACTATCAGGCGACCCCATATCGAATTTGCCGGCGGGGATCAGCCTCAGGTTCATGCCGATCGAGTTGACAATCTCCTTCGGGGGCTCCAGGGCCTCATCCAGCTCGGGCTTCTGAAGGGTGGGCGTCCTTTCCTTCGGAGGCTCCGAGACCTTCACTGGCTCGCGCCTGGTGCGACCAGACGATTCATGATTCTTGACCTCGACCACCGGCGGACTGAGGAGGGCCGCGAGCTTCTCGGCCAGGACCGCCGCATCGGCCGGCCGATCCTCTTGCTCCTCGAAGCAGGCGCCCAGCAGTTCGAGCAGGCCGGCCGACAGGCCCTGATCGAGGAATCGTCGCCGCCAGCCCTGGCCGACGGAAGGCCCTCGGTTCAGGTTGCCGGTCATCATCTGATACCAGATCACACCGAGGGCATAGACGTCATCGCGAGGGTCGGGGTCCTTCCCCTCGAATTGCTCCGGCGAGGCGTACAGGTAGCTCCCCGAGCCCCGCACGGCCGTGGTCAGGAACTGGCTGGGGCTGGTGGCCTTCCGACTCGCCTGGATCGCCCGCGAGGATGCAATCCCGCCGATGCCAAAGTCGGTGATCTTGTACGCGATCTCGCCGTTTGCCGTTCGCTTGACAAGGATGTTGGCCGGCTTGAGGTCGCGATGGACGATCGGCGGGTCGATCCGTTGGACCACGGCGACGATCTCGGCCAGCCGCAGCAACTCGCTCGCGACCCGCTCCGGCGAAGGCTTCTGCGCCTGCCGATGCCAGTCCAGGATCAGGCCGCCGAGGTCGCCTCCCTCGACCTACTCGTACTGCAAGCACGGCGGATCCGCGTCGAGATAGGTGGCCTCTAGCCGGACGATCCCCGGATGCCGTCCGACCTGCATGACGCGGGCGTCCACCTTGGCCTGGTGGCGCAGGAGCCGTTCGCGCGTCTGGGGGCCGGTGCAGAACTTCAACGCGACCGGCTCGAACGAATCGAAATGAGCGTTCCGGGCCTTCCAGACCTCGCCGAATCCGCCGATGCCGAGTAGCTCGACGAGCACCCAGTCGCTCCCGGCCAGCGGGCGGTCTCCGGGTTGGTAGATCGGGAGCTGGTCGGGGACGAACGGGATCAGATCCTCGGGACGGCTCACGACAAACCCCGGCCGGATACTCCGGCCCGTCGAGTCGGCCGGACGGCGCTGCGATTGGCGAATCCGGTTCGGGACCTGCTTCAGGAAGGTCGCCAGCCTCATCCGGACCGGCTCCGGTTCGCCCGGGGCCAGCACCGCGGCGACCTGCTCGGCCCCTACCTGGATCGCTTCGTCATCCGCCCGGACGACCGCTTCCAGCTCGTCGAGTCGTTCCTCCGGGCTCTTCTTCCAGCATTCCCACGCGGCCTTGCCGATCTCGGCGGCGTCGCCGACCAGGCCGACTCCGGCGACGTTCAACGCAGCCTTGCCGATGGCCATCATCAGGGTCACGGGCATTCGCATCGATGCAATCCCAAGCGACAGGGAGCGGCGAGGAGACGCTTATTCAGAGAGTGTCATTCGTCGCGGAGGCGGCGTTCTTCAAGGAATCGGCTGCCGAGGAAGAATTTCGTCCACGGCGATCGGGGGTAGCGACTGACCGCCGATCTTGACGGGGACCTGCTGGCCCGAGAGGAAGACTTTGCGCGACCTGTAACCATTCTTGCTCGGCCGCCAGTACACCTCAACCTGTCGATCGACCAGGTTGACGATCCAGTAAACGGGAATCTTGCCCTTGGCATAAGCCAAGAGCTTCTTGCCTTGGTCCTGACTCAGCGAGGAGTCGGAGACCTCGACGACGAGGGCCACATCAGCAGCCGTTGGCATGCGATCCATGTAGTCGGCATCCGAGCCCCGAACGATCGAGATATCCGGCTCCGGCTCGTCGTAGTCTGGAATCCGTACAGGCTGTTCCATCCGCCAGGTCCATCCGGCTGGCAGGCGTCTTTCCAGCGACTTGAGGACCTCCTTGGTGACGTAGCTATGCCTTGGTTTCTTCGGCATCTTATCCACCATATAGCCGTCGATGAGCTCGATCGTGTGGGAATCCTCCAGCGCACCCGACTCTCCGATCCGCTCGTATTCGTCGACGGTGATCCGGTGGAGTGTGGGCAAGACCGGTGGGGGCGGAGATGAGACCCTTGGCCGAGTCGTCGTGGTCGTCGCCATGAGACGGCTCCGTTCCTTTCAAATCCTCTCTTGCAATGGGACGAAGAGAGCTGAGTCTAACGTATTCCCCTACAAGGTCAAATCCGACCGAACTGCTTCTTGAGATCGGCCCTGGTGAAGATCAGCGCGGTGGGCCGGCCGTGGGGGCAGTGGTGGGAGTCGGCCACGAGGTGCCGGCGATCCAGCAGCGCCGCGATCTCCGGGGGCGTGAGCGGCTGGCCCGCCTTGATCGCCGCCTTGCACGCGACCATGTGCAAGAGATCGGCCAGCAATCCGTCGCGCGTCGGCGGGAGCGGAGACGTCCGCAGGTGCTCGGCGAGGTCGCGGACCAGGCGCTCGGGGACGACGTGCGGGAGCATCGCGGGCAGGCTGCGGATCAGCACCGTATCGCCGCCGAACCCCTCGACTTCCAGGCCGAGCTGGGCCAGCACGTCAACCTGCTCCAGGACCGCCGCCGCTTCCGCAGCCGGCAGGTCCACCGGCTCGGGGACCAGCAATCGTTGCGACTCGACCTGACCGCGGGCGACGCGGCTTCTCAGCTCCTCGTAGAGGATCCGCTCGTGGAGCGCATGCTGGTCGATGACGATCATGCCGTCGCCGGTCTCGGCGATCAGGTAGCTATCGTGGACCTGAATCGCCTTCAGCGGAGCTTCCAGGGCCTCCCGGGTCAGTGGCCTTGGCCCGGTCCCTTCCGATCGTGGCCAGCCATCATCGGGGTGCGCCGATGGCATCGCCGCCACGTTGGGGCCGTGAGCGGTCGCAACGGAATTGAAAGGCTGCGACTCGACCATCCCGACCGATCCGGCGGGCATCACCGGCTGAATCCGGGTCGGCGATGAAACCTCCGCGGAAGAGTCGGCGAATTCGTCGAAGGCTTCGCCCGGCCTCGTCGCCGATCCCATCGGCAAGGATTGTGCCCAGGGAGGCGGCACCGGCATCCCGACCGATTCCGGCACCTCGGCACGGGGCTTGGTCGGCTCGAACCAGGACGCCACCGTCTGGCGGTCGCTCGGGCCGCCGGCCAGGTCGAGTCGTCCGATGCTCGAACCCGCATCGACCGGCATCCCGGCCGGGCCGGCCGACGCGGGGCGAGCCGACATCGACGTGGCCTGGATCGGGGGGCCTGGCTCCTGGCCCGCCTGGAGCCGGGAGTGCAGGTCGCTTTTCAGGAATGTCTGGCGGAGGGTCGCCAGCAGGTGGCTGTAGATCCGGTTCGAGTCGCGGAACCGGACCTCGACCTTGGTCGGGTGGACGTTGACGTCCACCTCCTCGGGAGGGATATCCAGGTGGAGGAACGCCACGGGCATCCGTCCGACCATCAGCAGGCCGCGATAGGCTTCGTTCAGCGCGTGGCTGAGCGATCGATCGCGGACGTATCGGCCGCCGAGGAACAAGAACTGCCCCTTGGGCGTCGATCGGCTCTGCGACGGGTGGGCGACGTAACCCCACAGGTGCATCTCGTCCAGCCGGCCTTCCACCCAGAGCAGCGACTCGGCCAGCTCGCGCCCGAAGAAAACCGCGATCCGTTCGCGGGTCCCGGATACCGGCGGCAGGTCGTGGATGATCTTGCCGCCCGACCGATACGTCAGGTGGATCTCCGGATTGGCCAGCGCGATCCGGGAGAACATCTCCACGACATGACCCGCCTCCGTGCTATCCGACTTGAGGAACGTCCGGCGCACGGGGGTGTTGAAGAACAGGTTGCGGACCTCCATCACGGTCCCGGTCGGGCAGCCGCATGCCTTGACCGTGCCGAATACGCCCCCTTCGATCGATAGCTCGGAGCCCTGGCCCGCCTCGGCCTGACGCGTCTGGCAGCGGACTTTGGAGATCTCGGCGATCGCGGCCAGCGCCTCGCCGCGAAAGCCCAGCGTCTGGATTCGATACAGATCGTCGGCCTCGATGAGCTTGCTCGTCGCGTGCGGCTGGAAGGCCAGCAACAGGTCGTCGGGCGACATCCCGAGGCCATTATCGGCGACCCGCACCAGGTCCTTGCCCCCCCGCTCGACCGTCAGATCGATGCGCGTGGCCCGGGCGTCGATCGCGTTCTCAAGGAGCTCCTTGACCACGCTCGACGGCCGCTCAACAACTTCCCCGGCCGCGATCTGATTGACGACCGCCGCGGGTAACTGGCGGATGATTCCCATCGCGAATGTCTCCTGTATCCATCAACCTCCTTATTATACAATGTGATCTTCCGTTCAGAAAGAGGCGTGGGGCGTCCGCGACCCGAACCGCGATGGCTTCTGTCCCGAGGCCCCCGGTTCGGGCGGGACGTCCCGCTCGTCGTGAGGCATCACGACGAGGGCCGCGAAGGCCGCCCTTACGGAGATTTCGAGGCGGCCCCTCCGCCGACCGATCGAGCGGGGACCGCCGGGCCGGCGGAGACGGCGGCCGCGGCCTTCTCCATGATCTCCTTGATGTTCAACGGGGTGCTCTTATGGAACTCCCCCCGGCCGAGGTCGGCGATCTCCTGGAGGACCTTCGGGTCGGCGTCGTTGCCGTAGGCGATCGTGATGATGATCACCGGCCGATTGCGGTCGAACTGGACCCGTTGTTGCAGCCGCGCGAAGTCGATCTTGCTGACCGTGTCCCGCCCGTCGCTGAGCACGATGACCGCCGAGATCTGGCCCGGCCCGGCCTGAGGGAGCAAGCCCTGATAGGCTTGGAGGACGCCGTCATACAGTGACGTCCTGTTCTGAGTCTTCAGACTCTTCACGACCTGGACGGCCTCCACTTTCTTGTCCATCGATAGTCCCTTCCGCTCCCAGGTGACCTCATCGCCGAAGGAGAGGATCGACAGGCGGTCCTCATCGCCGAGTACCTCGATGACCCTGGCGGAGCCCTCCTTGGCAAGTCCGATCTTGTTGTCCCGTTCCATGCTATTGGAGATGTCGATCGCCAGGACCACGTTCGACTTCTTCTTGATCTGGCGCCAGAGGTTGAGGATCTCGGCGATCACGGGCAGGTCGGGGACCTCCATGACCTTCTTCGGCTCGTCCGGAGAGACTCCGAATTTCTTGCTGAACCTCGCCGTCAGCGCGACGGACTCGACCCCGGGTCGGAACCCGTACTCCATCGCCACCACTTGCTGGGGTTTCTGGCGGAGGTACTGGATGTAGATGTCCGCCGCCTCGCGGTGCTCGTCGTCCATCCACCAGGCGTCAACGACCCCGACCGGGTGGTCGCTCCAGAAAGTCCCCTCGCTCGGGTAGATGGCCACGATCGGTTCCTTGCCCCTGGGATTGCCATTGCTATCGTACGATTGGATGACCATATTTTCGTAGAGTACGGCGGCATGGAACTCCTTCGGGTCGGTCACGAGCATCTTCTTGCCGAAGGTGCCGGTCGATTCGCCGTACTGGGAGACCGACCGTGCGATATCGGCGAGGAACCGCCGCGTCTCCTCGCGCCGGACGTCCGCGATCGTCAAGTCGCTCGTCTTGTGGACGGCGGCATAGACCTGGGCGATGATCGCGATCAGCCCGCTGTTGCTGTACGACGGGTTGGTGTGGCCGAAGACGAATCGGCCGAAGTCCTCGAAGTCGTAATCCTTCCACCCGTCCTTGCTCCGGACCAGGTCGAGGATCTTCGCCCAGCTCGGCGCCTTCTCCGGACCCTTGTCCCAGCCGAGGGCCTCGGCCTTCTCCTTCCACATGGCGATCACGACCGGCGACCGCACGAGCTTCCACGTCGTGCCGACGATCGATCGGTCCCGCTTCTCCCCGTCGGCATTCGCCTGGGGGAGCAGGTCGGCGTTGGCCAGGCGGAGGTAGATCTCCGAGGCCGGGCTGATCAGATGGGGCCGGGGGAGGTCTTTCCGGTCGGGGTTCCGCTCGGCCGCCACGACCTCCTCCACCAGCTTGCCCGAGCCCATCGGCACGAGGTCAACCCGGATGAGCTTGTTCGATCGCGTGCGCTTCGCCGCGCCTCGAAGCCGTCATCTCCCTTGGTCACCTTCTTGAGCCAATCGTCCTTCTCCGAGCCGTAGCTGAACCGCAATCGGACTTCGCCGGCGGGATCCTGGGCACGCAGGGTGCCGGGGCCCGTGAGGGCGGACAGTGCGAACGCGCAGAAGCAGAGCAACCCCCTCCGGCCGGTCAGTCGTCGCATCATCATGGTCCCTCAATTCGGTGTCGTTGGTACGAGGGCGGGTGATCGGTCCGACCCCACTTCTATGAGCCGAGGGGTCGCGGTCCCCAGGGCCTCGGCCAGTTCGCCCTCGAGGCGGTCGAGATAGGTGCCGAGCCGGTCGAACTGCTCCCGCGTCGGCAGGCGACCGTGGACGTAATCCTCGGTGACCCGGATCCTCAACGCCCGCAGACGTCCGTCGAGGCCGGCCAGATGCTCGGCCGTCGGGATCGCGCCGCGCCCCGTCATGGCACGCAGGATCTCCCGGCGCAGCCCGTCGGCCTCCCTCCGTAGCGAGTCGAACCGCCACCAGGCGGAGGCCCTGCACAAGATCCTCCAGGGCAATACCAGCAGCATCAAGCCGCCGATCACGAGACTCCCCAGGGCTTCCAGCGACTGAATATTCTCGCCGGTGAACACCGTCTGATGACGGTCCCGGAATCGTCGCGTCGCCGTACAGAGCGGGAACTCCGGGCTTCGGTCCATCTCGCCCTCGTCGAGTTGCGGCAGGTTCGCCCGTCGGGCGAAGTCGCTCTCGTACATCGCCGAGAGCAGCCGCAGGACCGCTTCTTGTTTCGCGCCCTGTCCGGCCTGCACATGCCGGCTTGCAACCATTAAGAGTCGCGTACCGACCGTCCGGACGGGCCGATCCGAGGCACCGTTGGGACAACCGTAGGTGAACTCGGGGATCTCGGCCTCCTGGACGCCATAATGTCGGATCGCCAGGGCCCGGGCCAGGGGCAAGTCCTCCAGTTTATAGCCGTCACTCTTGATGAGCACCTCGGCGAAGGGCGAGGGCAAGCTGGATGCCAGGAAGATCACTCTCGGGAGCCTCTTCGACTCGTTGCGATTCTCCAGCTCTTGCAACTGCTCGAAAGCGAACTCCTCGGGGGTGAACACATTCTCCGGGTCGTTGCGGGCGAAATCCAGGACCTTGGTCGCGAGGTCGTGGGTGCCGGTCCCCTCGGAGTCGAGCCAGAATCGATGACCTCGCTGGTTGGTCAACGGGTCCCGAAACTTGTCGTCGACGAGCATGTGGAGGGGCACGGTCGCGAGGGCAGCGACCTGGTACACGTCACCCTTGGCCTCCACCACGCCGTGGACGAACGCCACGTCCAGCTCGCCGCCGGCCACCTTATCCAGGGCGTCCTTCGTGCCCGAGGTCGGCACGACCGCGAGGTCAACCCCGAACGGTTCGCGCCACGCCACGCCCTTGAGTGACTCGGCGAGCTTGTCGCGCGGCTCGAACGAGACACCGTCCCCGACGCGTAACGAGTACCGCCCGACCTCACCGGTGATGGCGGATCGGGCGGACCGCACGGCCACGTTCATCAGGTCGTTGCGGTAGGCCTCCAGCGCGAGATAGCCGAGCAGGCCGGCCCCGAGCAGGAAGAGGAGCACCAAGCCGGCATATCGGATCCGTTGGAGGATACTCATGGGATCACGGGGGTTAGATGCAATCCTCGAAGTCGTCAACGCTTCTCGATCGTCGCAAGTCCCGACGGATTGGCTTTCGCCGCTACGCCGCGGAGATTACGCCCTTCACGCAAACTCCACATTGGGACGGGATTGAATTTCCTCGTGGATTCCCCGATGATCGGCCGGTCGATGCGCGAGACGCGATAAGCCAGGTATAGCGGCCGGGCATCTCAGTTTATCTACTCCGGAGCGGGTTCGCAATGCATGGTCGGTCGGTACTTGTAGATTCCAACCACGCGATAGATCGTGGCGGCCTAGCTCGCCCGACGCGGCCCGGCATTCCGGACGCATACGGTCATGGTAGTCGGGCGACCCACAGGGAGGGGCGGGGACGATCTCGATCGGCATCGATCATGAGGGATTCATGCTCCCCGAGACCTTGCATCGCGAACGGCCATTGATCCTGGCGATGGTCCTGGTCGGTACCATCCTGGGCGGCCTGCTGGTGGGCTACGAGCCGGTCGGGGGGGACCCGGATCGGATGTATCGCCCGCTCAAGAGCGAGCTGGCGCCGCGCCCTGGGCGAAGGCCGGCTCCCGTTCTGGAGTCATCGATTCGGGCTGGGCGTCCCGCTCGTCGCCGAGAGCCACGTCGCCGCGTTCTATCCACCGAACCTGGTGCTCTACCGATTCCTCGACGTCTCGATCGCCTACCGGCTCTCGATGTGGCTCCATTACCTGGCACTCGTCGCCTCGACGTACTTCTACGCGCGATGCCTCGGCATCACGCCCTGGGGCGGCGCGATGGCCGCGGTCACATTCACCCTCTGCGGGTTCCAGGCGATCCATTCCAGCCACGAGCCGTTCTATTGCTTGATGCCCTATCTGCCGCTGGCCCTCGGGCTGGCCGAGCGGTTCCTGGCGACCGGCCGGCTCGGCTGGCTCGCGGCCTTGCCGGTCGCCCTGGGCCTGCAATGGACCCTCGGCCATTTCCAGATCCAGACCTGGACCGGCGGGCTGGTCATCCTGACCGGACTGTGGCGGATTGCGTTCGATCGACGGCCCTGGGGACGCGCCCTGGCGATCATCCTCGCGGTCGGCTGGGGAGCGGCCCTCGCGGCGATCCAGCTCGGCCCGACCTGGCAGTTCTCCGAGATGGTGAAGCAGACGCAGCGGCCCGTCAACGAACTGCTCTTCTATTCCCTACCCCCCTCACACTGGTTCGAGCCGGTCCTGCCCCGATTGGTCCGCGAGCTGCGGCTGGGACCCGAGGATCCCTACTGGTTCAGTCAGCAGACCACGGGCTATGAGGCCGTGCTCTATGTGGGGACGATCCCGCTGATCCTCGCCTTCATCGGCGGACTCGCCCGGCCGGCCGGGAGGGCCACGGTGCCCTGGCTGATCCTCATCCCGGTCAGTTTCGGGATCGCCACGATGCCGCATTGGTGGCCGCAGGGTTATCTTTACCTGCTCAAACTACCGGGGCTCGGGTATTTCCGCGTCCCCGCCCGATATGCGTTGCTGACCGGCCTGGGGATCGCCATCCTGGCGGGCGAGGGATTCGATCGGATGGTCTCGTCGGTGCGGTTTCGACTGGGACTGGCCGCGGCACTCCTCTTCGCCGGGTGCGCGGCGGTCGCCGCGATGTCCTGGACGATGCGACCGGGCGTGAATTTGCGCGCCACGTTCGGCGTCGCCGACGGCCTCCTCTGGGCGGCGCTGGCCTGGACGATCGCCCTGGCGATCGTCCAGGCCTGGCGGTCGAATCGGCTAGGCTCGGCGGCCGTGCTGATCGCCGCCGCGGTCGAGCTGGGGATCCTCTACTACGCGGGGACGACCGAGTGGGGCTGGTCGATCGCGATACCCGGGCAGAGCCCCGTGCTCGAAGAACTGGCACACAAGCCGAAAGTCGGTCTGATCGGCGGCGAGCTCGATAACCTGCCGATCCGGGCGAACCTGGCCACGGCGTTCCCCTACCTGGGATTCGCGCACACCTATCCGGACAAGATCCTCGTGGTGGCGCAGGAGCGGATCTTCCGGTCGGGTTCACCCACCGCCCCCGATCAGAAGGACACGGTCACGCTCAGACGATGGTTTCGGCGCTGCCGGGTCACTCATCTGGTCGAACTCTCGCGGGACCGCCGCCGGGTTCGGGAAGGACGTGGTGCGTCGTCGCGACCCTGCGCTCGATCGGATCATCTATCATCCCGCCGGCGAGCCCGCATCCCGGACCTGGGCGATCGTCGAGCTCGACGAGCCATTTCCCGAGGCCCGCGTGGCCTCCCGGGCCCGGACGATCGACGACCGCCAGGCGCTCATCAACCGCCTGACGCGGTCGGATGACCTGGACATCGCCTGGTTCCTGGCCGAGGACCGGGTCCCCGCGCGTCCAGACACGCGAGCCGCGAGGCTGGTCGCATGGGACGGCTCGACCGCCACCGTCGAGCACGACGGACCCTGCGACTTGATCGTCGCGCGCAGCTTCGATCTCGGCTGGACCGCAAGGATCGATGAGGGCCCCCGACGCCCGGTCCTCCCCGTCAACGGCGGGTTCCAGGCCGTGCGCTCGACGGCTCGGGCACCCACCGCGTGACGCTGGAGTACCGCACGCCCCGATTAGCACTCTGGGCCGGGATCTCGGTCGTCGCGGCGATCCTCTTGGTATTGGTTAGTGGCATCTGGCTAGCTGTCGCCTACTATTATCTTGGGGGTCGAAACCGACAGTCGCCCACGACGAAGCCGCGCAATTAAGTCGCGAAACTTGCACGCTCCGCCACCCACATCCCTCCGCATCCCGCACCCCCGACACTTCGCCTGCGGCTGTCGTGCCGGATGATTTCGGCCAGGTGCTGCCGGGCCGTCCTAGATCGACTCCACGATCTCCAGCGCGGAGCCCGGATCTGCTCCGTGTTTTCAATCCGCACCCGCATCCCGCTGCCGAATGCGACGCAGCCGTGCGGGGCATTGTCTTCCTTTGCGGATTTGTGCGGCGCAGCGAGGCCAACCGCTCGGTACGCACCGAATTCTCATAAAGCGATCTCGCGGGAGTTAGCTGTTGTCACGAAGGGCCGCGATGTGGTAATGTCCCCCCAATCCGGTCGTGCGGATCGTCGTGGCCTCGCTCGTTTCCCCTCTCCACGAGCCGCCGCAATGTTCGAAAGTCTACCAAGGTTCGACCTCCTGAGGATTCGCTCAAGCCGCGTGATTCACGCGGGCGACCCGGCGGGTCGCGATGCGCCGGGAGACTTCGCCGGGATGATTCGAAGTGCGACGACGTGCCGACAATCGGCTCGAAGCCGATCCGTCAACCTCGTCGAATACCCCGTAAGACGGCCCAGCCCAGGCCCGGGCGCAGGTCCAGCAGGATCCTCACATCAGGATGTCGATCCCGACCTGATCGCACTCCAAGGTGTGGCCGGGCCGGCAGGTTCCTCGAAGCCGAACGGAAGGCGTCGCAGGTATTCTGGGCCAAGGTCGGCCCCGCTGTCGGATGACGCCATCGCGCACAGGCCCGCGCAGTGAAGGCGCGTCCGGGTTAAGCTTTCGCCGCGGATCATCCTGGTCGAATCATCAGATCCTTATATGCAATTCTTGAGGGAATTCCGCGACTCGTCGAGATGACTATGCAGAGAACTGGAAAGGGCGAATTCTTCGCGTTGCACCTCTTCGAGCCGAGCGGTCGCATGGCGGGGTCCAAGGATCGAGCCCCGCTCACATTCTATAGGGCATAGGAGAAATGGGGTGTAGGGTGGGTCGAACATCGCGCAGCGGCGCGAGGCCCACCGAATGCTCCGGCTCTCCCGGTGGGCCTCGCCTCGAGGAATGGAGGCTCGACCTACCCTAAGGCCTTCTCATGCAAGATCTTGCGGTTGCGAGGCCCGAGCGGGATGCCCAGTTTGCGTGCCTTGCCCGACGTCAACAGGCAGTCCGAATGTTGAAGCCCAAGGGGTGATCCTTTCGCCCCGACGACGAATCGCTGCCGATCCGTCCCCTCGCTAAGACCCGAGATTTTCTCCCGATGTTCCAGGCAACGAGGTGAGCGATGTTTGCAGCACGATGGCCGAACTGGCTGAAGGCCCCGGCACGCTCGCGGCGCGGGGGCTCGTCTCGCCGCAGGACCCGACGGACACCGACCGCCGAATGGCTCGAGGATCGTCAGCTCCTGGCGGTCACCCTGGTCACGGACCACGGGGGTAGCATCCTCCAGAGCGTCCAGGTGGAGACGGTCTTCTGGAACTGGAACGCACCGGCCCTCCAGGCGATGGCCGCCCAGCTCGATACGTTCGTGGCCGACATCACCCAGAGCGCAGTACTGGAACGATCTGGCCCAGTACGGCGGCGTCACGTATGGCAGTTGGTCGGGCGAGTACGACATCGCGGGGGCGCCCCCCAGACCACGATCGGTTACGGGGGACTCGCCGTGACCACCAACGCCGACGTCGAGGCCACGCTGACCGCCAACGTCGGCCAGACGGACGCGAACGGCAACACCCTCCCCGTCCCGGACCCCGCGAGCACGCTGTACCTCGTCTTCATGCCCCCCGGAGACGCATTCAACTTCACCGACGCGACGGCCACGTTCCCCGTCGCGGCCAGTTACTCCGGCGGGCCCTGGGGCACCTTCGGGGGCCAGCACGCCTGGCACAACGGCGCCGGGGCGCGGACCCCAGCTACGCCTACTCGGTCGTCCCATTCCCCGGTCCCGTCGGGGGAGGATACTCCAACATCATCAGTCCCGATGCGCCCTCGGTCCTCAGTTTCCTGACCGTCGTCTCGTCGCACGAGCTGGTGGAGGCGGTTACCGACGCCCAGGCTTACGTCAACGCCAACGGGACGGCCACGGCGTTCGGCTGGTACGTGACTCCGCCGGGCGCCGGGCCCAACTGGACCGGGGGCGGCCAGGAAATCGGCGACCTCTGCACCGGCCAGAACGTCTGGATCACCGTGGGCAATGCCGTCGATCCGACCCTCGCGGATACCTGGTACGTGCAGCTCTACTGGACGAACTTCATCCCCCTGTCAACCGCCCCTCATGACTGGCCGACGGCCCAGGCCGGGGCCTCCAAGCCGCCCTCCGTCTTCAAGCCCCAGCCCCCGGGTGCCAATCCGCCACCGCGTCCGAAGCCGCCGGCGCAACCGCATCTACCGGGTACCGTCAGTCCGACTCCTCCGCCCTCGAGCGGTCCGAGCATCCCGGGAGGACCGAGCCTGATCCAATCGGCGATCGCCGCCAGCCCGGCGAACCCGAGCGACCTGGCCGTGGCCTCGCAGAACGGGCTGGAGATCTCGACCAACGCCGGGGCGAGCTGGACACCGGTCACCGGATTCCCGTCCTCCGCCGGCGGCGATTCCAGCCTGGTTTACAACAAGACGGGCAGCCTCTTCCTGTCCTATCTGACCCCGTCAACCGGCGGCATCTCGATCGTGACGCTCAATCCCAGCACCGGCGCGGTCACCGCCGGGCCGCACACCATCAACGCGCCGCCATCGGGGTTAACCGACGTCCAGCAGGACCTCGCGGCCGATAACCCCCAGGGCAGCCCCCAGAGCAACAACCTCGCCGTCGTCTGGACCCAACTCGGGCCCAACGGCAGCTCCAAGATCCTGCTGTCGATCTCCACCAACCAGGGCAAGACCTGGTCGTCGCCGACGACCGTCGTGGCGTCCGGCGGCGGCCCCACGCCGACGTATTATTATGGCGCGAGCGTGACCATTGCGAGCAATGGCTCGATCGCCGTGGCGTACCACGCCGCAGCCCGGCTACACGGTCACCGCCAACGGCGGGATCGTCCCCAACGGGACCAGCGGGGAGACCTTCGCCGCCGTCTTCACCTACAGCACAACGACGCAGGCCCTGACCCAACGCGGCGCGACGATCACCGCGTTCGCCGCCGGCCAGAGCGACATCACCTTCAACAATCAGCAGGGCAGTCGCAAGATCGCCGGCACCACGTTCCTCACCCAGGGATCGGTCATCCCCCAGATCCTGGTCAGCACCACGCAGCCCGGGGTCATCTACGTCGTGACCGTGCAGGATCCCAACGCCGGGACGACCAATGCGCCAACCTCGGAGGTGGTCATGGCGACGCTCATCCAGAATGCTAACGGCACCTGGAGCGCGTCGACGTCGACCATCGCGGCGCCGGCGTCGAGCGGCACCTTCGACCTCTTCCCGACCGCTTCGATCGACGCGACCGGCGACATCGTCGTGAGCTGGTACACCAACCAGAACGGCCAGAAGAATGCCGAGGGACATTATCTCCTCGACACGTACGCGACCTACAGCGTTGACGGCGGTCTGACCTGGGCGACTCCGTTCCAGCTCAATGCCCAGGCGTTCGACCCCGACGCGGGTGCGGCGACCGTGCTCGGCGGATCCCCAGCGACGACAGGGATCGGCAACGCGATCGGCCTGACGATCGACGGCCCCACCGTGTTCGTGGCGAATGGCGCCAATACCTTCACGGGTTCGACCGCTACCGGCCAGCAGGTGGCCGTCGAGTCGTTCGCGTTGTCCGGTCAGCTCGTCGTCACCACGGGGCTGGGGAACAACGTCGTCACCATCCGGCTGGCGTCTAGCGGCTCGGACATCGATCAAGTGCTGGTGAACAACGTCGTCGTCGCCAACACCCCGATCGGGAGCATCGCCGGGGGGATCTTGATCAGCGCCGGGTTGGATTTGGACACCGGGGATTGCGGCACGTCCGCCAATGTCCAGAATGACACCCTGGTCCTCGACTACAGCAACGGCGATCCCGTCCCGGTAGCCGGAGTGACCTTCGACGGTCCGGGCGGGGGCTCGAACATCATCCAGGTCAACGCCGACGCGAGCTATACCCTGAGCGACTCAAGCTTGACCATCGTCGGCGCCAGCAGCACCGACACGGTCACGCTGGACAACGTCGGCGGCGCCCGGTTGACCGGCGGGCCGAGCAACGATACCTTCACGCTCAGCGGTTGGAGTGGCACGACGACCATCACCGGCGGCACCGGGACCAACTCGCTGGTCGTGTCATCCGGCACACTGAAGACTTCCACGCTGACGGTCAGCCAGGTGAAGTCCCTGAGCGTCACCGGTGGTACGCTCGACGTCAATGCGAGCTTCAGCAGTATCGCGGCGGTCGGCGTCCAGGGCGCGGGCATCCTGGATCTCGACAACGGTATCACCCTGACCGCCAACGTGACCAACGCCGGCACGCTCACGCTCGGCGGCACCAAGATCGCGAGCGCCACGATCGCGGGGAATTACACGCAGACGAGTGCCGGCACCCTGGACATCAAATTGGGCGGGACCGCGGCGGGACAGTACGATCAGCTCCACGTCAAGGGCAACGTCTCGCTGGCCGGCACCCTCAATGTCAGCCTCGTCAACAACTTCATGCCCACCCAGGGACAATCGTTCCAGATCATCACCTACATGGGCACGCTGAGCGGCGACTTCGGTACGAAGAACTACCCGACGCTCGGAGGCGGGAACAAGTTCCAGTCCAGCTCCGGCAGTGGGAATTATACGTTGTCCGTGACAACCTGACTCGACCGATCTCACCTCGGCGGCCCGGCCATCGTGCGTCGGCGACTTCAACGCGGCGGCACGATGGCCGAGCCACCGACCTTCGATCACGGCCGCACGGAAGCGGGCCCGCGAGGCTCTCCTGCTTCCCCGACTTCGACGAAAGTAGACCGAGGAATCCACGATGAAATCGCGCACCAAGCGAATCCTTCTGCTCGCGACGGCGATCGCCGGCCTGATCGGCGACCCCGCAAAGACGCGTGCAGGCATCCTCTACAATCAACCCTACGACGGGGTCAGCTCCGGCGCACCGTCCCAGGTCTTCCCGGACTACCCCACCTACTCCACCAAGTCACTCGATGACGTCACCGTCGGCAATGGCGGATGGATCGTCCAGGGCGTGACCATCTACGGCCAGGATCAAGGCGACCCGACCCAGAACGTCGCGGTCGATTTCCAGTTCGCGAGCTCGCCCAATTTCAACGACCCTTCTCCGGTTTATTCCGGGACGGAAGACGCCAGCGGCAATCTGGATTTCACCGGCTTGAACATCACCTTGAATCCCGGCACGTACTGGATCGCGGCGTGGGTCGTGCGCCCCGAGCTTCCTACCGGTGGGCAATGGTTCTGGTCGATGACCGATGTCGGAAATCCCAATGGGAGTGAGTTCTACATCCAGAATCCCGGGGGCGGGCTGACCGCCGGGGATTCGAGCGCGATGCCCGGCAGCAGCGTCCTCGGGACACCCCCGTCGGATCTGGCCTTCACGATCACGGGACAATCCCTCGTCCCCGAGCCCTCGAGCGTGGTGTTGTTATTGGTCGGCGTCCTGGGTCTCGCGACCCTCCACCGCGGACCGGGACGGCGTCAATCGGCTTGAGGAGAGTACCGACCTGAAGCCCGGTGTCGGGTCAGTTATTCGGGGCCCCTCGGCGTCGAGGGGCCCCGCGATCACGCGGCGCGTGGTGCGATGAGAACTCATCGGACCTCTCCATCCATCCGACTGGTGGCTAGAAGATACAAATGCATTGTTCTTTACTAGCCACTAGCCGCTATAACTTCGAGCTTATCGAGCTCGGTGCGGATGGTCTCCATCAGCGAGGCGATCAGGTCGTCGCCGAAGTCGAATCGGATGCCGGCGGCTTCGAAGAGCTGGGGGAGCGGCCGGGAGCCGCCCAGGGCCAGGGCCTTCTTGTAATCGGCCACGGCGCCGGCCCGATCGGTCAGGGAGCGCTGCCAGATCTGCAAGGCCCCGAGCTGGGCGATGCCGTATTCGATGTAATAGAACGGGTAGAGGAAGATATGGAGCTGCCGGTGCCAGGAGTGGTCGCGGGCCTCCTCGTACCCGGTCCAGTCCACCAGGCCGCCGAACCGGTCGAGGAGAGATTTCCAGGCCGCCTTGCGCTCGTCGCGGGTGTGGTCGGGGTGGTTGTAGATCCAGTGCTGGAAGGCGTCGACGGTGGCGATCCAGGGCAGGATGAGGACGATGCCCTCCAGGAGCTTGCGGCAGGACCGGTCGGCTTCGGGGCCGTCGTAGAACGGCCCAAGGCGTCGGGCGCCGAGCAGTTCCATGCTCATCGAGGCCACCTCGCAGAACTCGAGCGGGCACTCGCGGTAGGCGGACAGCGGTTCGCTCCGGCAAGCCAGCGTGTGGAACGCGTGCCCACCCTCATGGAGCAGGGTCCGCACGTCGGAATCCAGGCCGACCGCGTTCATGAAGATGAACGGCAGCCGCTGATCCTCGAGCGTCGTCTGATAGCCGCCGGGGGCCTTGCCTTTCCGGTTGGCCAGGTCGAGCAAGTGCTCGGCGCGGAGGAAGGCGAACTGGGCGCCGAGCTCGGCGTTGACCTCGCGGAAGACGGTCTCGGTGCCGGCGGCGAGTTTTTCGACGTCCTGGAACGGCTGGAGCGGCGGCCGGCCCATCGGGTCGACGGAGAGGTCCCACGGCCGGAGCGCCTCCACCCCCATCGCGGCGCGGTGCGCCTCGTGGATCCGACGCGCCAGCGGGACCACGACCCGCTCGACGGCCTCGTGGAACCGGACCGATTCCGCGATGCCGTAGTCGAACCGCTCGCGGTTGCGGAAGGAGTATTCGACGAAATTCGGGAAGCCGGCCTCGCGCGCCACTTCGATGCGGAGCGTCTTCATCTGGTCGAATAGCGCGTCGAGGGTCTCGCGGTCCTGGAGCCGTCGGGTCGCGGCGAGTTCCCAGGCCTCCTGGCGGACGCCCCGGTCGGTCTCCTCGAGGAAGGGCGCCATCTGGGCCAGCGTCCTCTCCTGGTCGCGATAGGTGACGGTCATCGCCCCCATGATCTTCTGATACTGCTGCTCGAGCTCGGCGAGCTGGGTCTCGCGCGGGATGTTGGCCTCGCGGAACAGGTTGCGACGATTCTCCACGCCCGATCGAAGACGAAGTATCGGTCGCGCGGCAGCTCCTGCCGGTGCGACGAGTCGAGGTATCGGCTCCGGATCTCATTCTGGATCGGCTTGAGCTTCGGCTCGATGTCCCGGACGAACGCCAAGTAGGCCGACTCGCGCTCTGGGTCGTCGGTCTGGCAGGTCATCGCGATGTAACGCTTGACCCCCTCCTGGCCCACCACCGCGTTCAACTCTCCCGCCGCGAGCACCCAGCGCTCCAGGTCCTCCGCCGTCTCGACCGACTGATCCATCAAACGGCGATACCAAGGCTCGATCTGCTCCCAATCTTTCAGTTCGAGACCTTCGGGTAGCCACTGGTGCGGGTAGGTTTCGGGGACGTAGCCAGTCAACGCGAGTCTCCTCTTTTCGTAGGTCAGGCTTTCCAGCCCGACTCTTCCAACTCGGTCGGACCTTTCGGACGTCAGGTTGGAAAGCCTGACCGACCGCTTCAATCATGACAACGACGCCTGGACCAGCCAGGCGCCGACGAAGAGCCAGAAGGACATAAAGGCCGTCGCCATGATGAGGACCAGGGTGGTGGTCGCGACGGCCTCCGCATGCGCGACCAGGCCCTTGGCTTCCCCGAGGGCGCCGATGGTCTGGAACAAGGCCATGATGGCCGTGACCCCGATGACCACCTCGCCCAGCGCCGTGAAGAACACGATCAGGGCGATACGACCGACGGGATCGCGGATAATCGCCAGGATGATTCCCAGCGCGATGATGAAGACGAAGAGATGCCAGAGCCGCATGGGAACCTGGTACTCCCGTTGACCTTTTCGCTCATTGAGGAAGGATCACCGACCCGCCGCCGGTTAACAATTCCCTGGATCATGACGCGATCCGGTACCCACTGTCAACGGCGTGGGTGGTCGTCGCCGTCGGAGGGAAGTGGTAGATTGAGAGCACCTTCCGCTTCGGGTATCTCTGGGTGAGATCCGACCCGTCCCGAGGCGAGCCCGGCACGCACCCGTTGGCACCCCCGGGATCGATACCGACGCAACGAGGAGATCGACGCTTTATGAGCCCTGCCGCGACACAGACCCAGTACCGCTTCTCCTTCGGCCCTTGGAATATCAGCACCGGCGCCGACCCGTTCGGCCCGCCGGCACGCAAGGAGATGGAGTATGCTCGTAAGCTCAAGGCTTACAAGGAGCTCGGGTTCGACGCCGTCCAGTTCCACGACGACGACATCGTCCCGGCCGACCTCGACTGGCCGAGCACGCTCAAGGGTGTCGCCGAAGTCAAGAAGATCCTCGACGGCGAGGGACTGTTCGTGGAGATCATCGCCCCCCGACTCTGGGAGGATCCGCGGACGGTCGACGGCGCGTTCACCTCGAATAATCCCGAGGACCGCAAGTACGCCATCGAACGATCCAAGCGATGCGCCGACATCGCCCGCGAGGTCGGTTGCAAGAACTACGTGCTCTGGTTGGCGCGGGAAGGCAGCTACATCCGCGAGGCCAAGGACGCCAAGGCGGCGGTCGGCCGGATCGTCGACGCCTGGAACACCATACTCGAGCACGACAAGGAGATCCGCATCCTCGGCGAGGCCAAGCCCAACGAGCCGATGGATCAAGCCTATCTGCCGACGGTCGGCCACATGATCGGGATCACCTACAAGACCATCGACCCGAGCCGGTCCGGCGTCCTGATCGAGAGCGCCCACTCGATCCTGGCCGGCCTCGATCCCGCCGACGACATGGCCTACGCCTTGTATCACGACAAGCTCTGGAGCGTCCACCTCAACGACCAGAACGGCCTGAAGTACGATCAGGATAAGGTGTTCGGGTCGGTCGACCTCCGCCGCGCCTTCAACACCATCTGGACCCTCGAGAAGAACGGCTACGGTCGCAATGGTGAGTGCGTCGGCCTCGACGTCAAGGCCATGCGCACGACCACGTTCGAGGACTCGATGTATCACCTCTCGCATTCCAAGGCCGTGTTCCTCCGCCTCCTCGACATCGTCCGGGGCGTAGACGAGCACAAGGTTGAGGAGTTCCGCGCCCATCGCCAGTATGAGCAACTGGAGATGCTGATCCTCAACACCCTCATGGGACGCTAACCGATCGCCACGGGTTCGCAGGTCGCGACGTCGTTGGGCGCGGGTCTCACGGCCCGCGCCGAACAGAGTCGGATGATGCGATTTCGCCTTCCTGGGTCCAAGCATAGGGTATGCTGTCGATGAGAATTCATGGGAGGTGAGCCGTTCGCTCGGATTCGGGCGATGCCCCGATCCTCTTCCCTTATGATCGACGGGAGGAATGCCATGCATGCCAGCGTCGTGATGGTGATGGCCCTCAGTGGTCTGGGCTGTCAAAACAAGGATTGCGCCCCGTCACCTACCCCCCAGACATATTACGGCAGCAGTCCGTACGCGACGAACGCATACCCGGGTACCGTGACCCCGTCGGGTTATCCAGCATACGGTACCGGCGATTACCGCATCGGCCATCCCGAGGACTACACGTTCCACGGTGCCGTGCGGTCGACGCTCTGGAGCTTCGTCATCGGTCGCGATCCGGATGTCGCCTCGGTGCGCGAGATCGAGGCGACGTTCTATTCGGGCGGCTACGGCACCTCCAGCTATCCCGGTGGCTATGGGCGCTGATCCAGAATCCGTGACGGTTCGCAATATCGGCCCCGACGCGACGAACTACCGTTCGAGCCTCGGCCAGGTCCGCATCTGGCTCAACATGGAACACGTTGCCGACGGAGCATCATCACGGAAACCGCCAGGTCCGAAAAGCGCTGCCGACCCGACCGGATCGCCGGGCTCATCCTCTTGTGCTTCATCGCCCCGATGTGCCTCGTCGGCGGCCTGGGTGCTTTCGAACAGGGTCGATCGGACCACTTCGAGGGCCCGCGCCTGGTCGCGATGGCTCTCGGGGCGATCTTCGTGGCGACCGCGCCGGCCATGGCCCTGTTCGGACTCGAACGGTTGTCGCGGGTGCTGACGATCTCCGAATCCGCCATTTCGCTCCGCAGCCTGTTCCGCGACCGGCGAATCCCGTTCGACGCGGTCGAGTCGGTGACGCTCCGGACGTCGAAGGACGATATCCCGCGCGAAGTCGCGACAATCCGGGGGAACGGTCGGTCGATCTCGATCGATTCCAAGACCCCCGGATACCGTGTCGTGCTGGAGACGGTGGCTTCCCGGAGCGGCGTCGAGCCGGTCCGCGCCGCGCCCATCTGGACTCCCGGGGCGGTGCGACTCCTCAACGGAGCGGAGGCATGGATCCCCGTCTTTATGTGCATAGGAATCGGGTTAATGTTGATCGGGGCCCGGCAACTCTTCTCGGACCGCACCTCCGCGGCCGATCGGCCGGCGTCGATCAAGATCGGCATCGCGGCGGCGTTCCTGCTGGCATCGATCGGGATGGCCATCATATCGCACCACGTCCGATCGCTCGCGAAGCCCGATGCCGACAAGAAGCTCGGTGGACCTGGTGACCTGGAATAGGCGAAGATTGCCCTCCCCGCATCTTCCCGATGCCCTGAGCGGAGAGGAGCCGATCCCATGGCCGAGCGGCGCGAGTTGACCTTCGCGAGCCTCGACGACGTGATGCCCGAAGTCGAGCGCCTCCTGGCCGGCCACAACACGGTCGGTCGATGGACGCTCGGTCAGATCCTCAACCACCTGGCCACGGCGATTCACCTGAGCGTGGTGACCGACGCCAGCTCGGCGGAGCCGACGCGCGAAGAGAACGTCTTCCGCCGCCGTTTCTTCCATCGGGGCCGATTCCCCGAAGGGCAGGAGCCCCCCCTGTCTGCCATGTTGCCGATGCCCGGACTCGATCCCCGCGCCGAGGCGGAAGCCCTCCGCGGCGCGATCGCCGATTACCGATCGCGGATCGCGCCCTTCCCGGCCCACCCCCGGCTCGGCCCTTTGACCGGAGACGAATGGACCCGGTTCCACTGCATGCACTGCGCCCACCACCTCGGCTTCGCCGTCACGGAGTGATGTCACCAGCCCATGGTCCCCGGGTCGCCCTTGAACGGGCCGACGATATCGTCGGTGATCCAACCGCCGTAGAAGTCGCCGGGCTGGGATCGCACGAGCTCGCCGTCGATGCGGCATTCGTTGACCCGGCTCGGGTAGAAGGCCAGATATCCCCGGATGGCGGCGAAGGCAGCCGTGGGCTCCGGATAAGACCAGGCGGCGTCTCGCGAACGGCGATCACCGACCTTGAGACTGTGGTAACGCGCCCGGCCCTTCCACTCGCAATAAGTCGAGCGCGCGGAGCCTTCGACGAACTCGGTCCGGATGTCCTCGGCAGGGATGTAATAGACCGGCGGATGACTCGTCTCGAGCACGCGCATGGCCCGGCACGTCTCGGCGATGACCTGCCCATTGAAGACCACGCGGATCAGGCGGGTCGCCGGTTCCAGTCGAGGGGGCCGCGGGTAATCCCACACCGATTCCTGCCCGGGGCCGGGCTCGATCCGTCGGGGCTTCATGACTCGCGTCCTCTCCCGGTTGATGAGTCGATGCCGAGGCTCAAGGCTCGACCTTCGTCAACGGCCGCTCCCCGTCGCCGACCGTGAACACGGCTCCCGTCACGCGGCCTTGACCGTCCCGCTGGAAAGCGAATCGCGCATCCGTATGAGGCAGGACGAATTCGTTCGCGGAGACCGGCTGCATGACCAGGGGTGTTGGCCGAGAGGAGAGCTTGAAGGTCAGGTATCCATCGCCGCGCGCGATCGTGACCTGCGGAGCGTTGGAATTCGTGCCCATGACGTATCGCCCCGTGAAGGCATCCAGGGCTTCCTTCGAGAGGGCGGCGATCTTCGGTCGGGCGAGATCGTGGGCCGTCGGCGCGGGGCGTTCGGGCAGGTCGCGGATCCAGATGTTGCGGAAGCGTACCGGGTGGCCGTGGTCCTGGAGCTGGATCGGACCGCGATCGGGATGGGCCTCGTACGGTTGCCCCTCGAGCCAGGAGGTCTTGCCGAAGAGCTCCTCGTTATTCTGCACGAGGACGCCGTTGTGGAAGAGGGTCACGCGGGCCGGTTCCGTGAGCTTGCCGTCCTTGTCGAAGCGGGGTCGTCGGAAGGCGACGTCGTATGTCTGCCACTCGCCGGGCGGGCGCGAGGCATTCGAGAGGGGCGGGAACTGGCCGTAGATGGCCCCGGCCTGGCCGTCGGCGTAGGTGTCGGCACGGTAAGAATCCAGCACTTGCAGCTCATAGGCGCCCATGAGGAAGATCCCGCTGTTGCCGCGATCCTGGCCCTTGCCGACGGCCGGGCTGGGCGAGGACCACTCCACATGCAGTTGGACATCCCCGAATTGAGCCTTGGTCTGGATCGATCCGGTCCCCGGGGCGACTTCGAGCGAACCTCCCGACACTTTCCACCGCGCGGAGCCACCCTCGAGGCCCTGCCATCCATCGAGGTTCGACCCATCGAAGAGGATCACGGCATCTCCCGGCGCGGGGACCGAGACCGGACCGCCCGCGGGCTCGACGACGGCCGGCCTGGGACGGTGGTTGTCGTGCTGCTTCCAGCGGTCGGCGGAGATCATGTGATGCACCTCGTCGGCGGCCAGGCAGGCGAAGAGGCCGGCCGTCGCGATCAGACCTAGGAAAGAGATTGGAGAAAATCTTGCAGGCATGGCGTCGATTCCCTGGGCTTGGTGAGGAAGTCGATCCGGATTCTTTTCTTCCTTGGAATTCCGCGTTTTCCGTGGATGAAGTCGGATCTGCCGAGGACCCGATCGGTCGTTTCTGGCCAGACTCGTAGGTGCTCTGCAAGCACCGGGAATAGGTCCGCAAAGAGGGTGCTCGCAGAGCACCCTACTGCTTCAACGACTCCAGATAGGCCAGCAACGAGGCGAAGTCCTGGACCGTTAGGGGGTCGGCCAGGCCGGTGGGCATGATCGAGACGTTGCCCTTGGCGCGGTCTTCGATATCCTTCTTGGGCAGGATGGTCGCAGTCCCCTGGATGTCTCGCAGCTCGACCTCGTCGCCCGACTCGCGGACGACGAAGCCCTCGTACATCCGGCCCTCGACCGTGACGAACTTCTGCGGCTCGAATCCCTGCGCGATCTTGGCGCTCGGCTTGAGGATCGACTCGGTCAGCTCGGTGCGGCTGTATCGGGCCGCGATGCCCAGCAGCGAGGGACCCTTGGGGGCCTCGCCGGGCGCCACGGTGTGACAGGCGATGCATCCCTGACGCTGGAACAGCCGCTCGCCCAGCCTGGCATCCCCCTTCTCCTTGATCGCCGTCGCGAGCACCGACTCGAACGGGACCGTGGCGATCGTCGGGCCGTGGCTGGTCCCGCTGTCGAGGTCGAGCCGGGACGCGGCGAAGGTTGCCGCCGCCTTCACGTCGCGGTCCTCGTCCTTCAGGCGGTTCCTAACCTGGAAGGCGTACTTCACCGAGTCGGTCCGGCCGATCGCCTTCAGCAGGCTCGCCGCGGCTTTCGGCGACTTCCACGCCGACTCGATCGCCCGTTCGGCCTCGGCCCTCGCACGCGACGGGGCCCTCGGGTTGGCCTCCACGGCGAGCAGCACGGCATAGCCCAGCTCGCACCGCGAAGGGTCCGCATCCTCGGCCAGCTTCCGAAACTCGCCGACGCGACGCGCGTTGTCGCCGTTACGGATATAATCTCTCCACAGGTCGAGCAGCTCGGGCGGAACCGGCTCCTTGTGACCGATCGTCGCGATGACTCCGGTTGCCGCTCGGCGATGATAGCGCAAAAGGCCCTTGACGATCTTGGCACGGAGCGCGGGAGGCTCGTTGTCGGAGACCGCCAGGCCCTCCAGGAACTGGATCGCGCGGGGGGCAGCGACGGCCGGAGAATCAGGCTGTCGATCACCGCGGCACGGGCCGAGGGTGCCAGGCCGGCGAGGTCGATGTCGATGGTATTCGCCCCTTCCAGATCGACCTTGTTCCGGACCAGCTCGATCAGGAACTCTCCGGCCGACTGCGAGTTGGCCTGCTTCAGGGCCTCGGCCAGCGCCCGCTCGATCTTCTTGGTCTGGTCCCAGGCGATGGGCTTGTAGTAAGGGCCGCTGGTGTCGGGCCTCGTGGTCCACCAGTCGCCGGTGTAGTCGGCCTCGCGGTGGTCGAGCCGACAGAGGGCCTTGAAGGCAAGTCCGCAGCCAAAGTGTCGGGACTTCAAGATAGCAATCAGGCCATCGACGGCCTTGGGGTTGTACATCTCCTGGAGGGCCAGAGCCGCCCCGCGGCCTTGCGTCCGGGTCGCGTGGACGATTGACCCCAGGCAGGCATCGACGGCGTCCAGGGCGACCAGGGCCTTGACCGCGACGTGCATGACCAGCCGATCTTCATCGGCCAGGCGACCTGAGATCCACCCGGCCTCCTCGACCTTGCCGAGCCGGCCAAGGCCGACAACGGCCTGGAGCCGGACGCGCGGATCGGCGTCGATCAACGCGGCGACGAACGGCGCGGCCGGAATCCGCGCAGCGTCCGCTCTCCGATCGGCCAGGGCATGCAGGGCGAATTCGCGGATCGTCGGGTCCTCGGCCAGGTTTACGAGGGTGGCGATCGACTCCCGGCCGAGTAGGAGTTCCAGAGTGAAGATCGCCGCGACCCGGGGGGCAAGGGGGCCCTGGGCGCGGGCCAATGACTCCAGGCCCTTCTTAAAGGCAGGCTTGTTGCCCCGTCGCAGGATCTCGCGCTGGACGGCAAGGCGGAGGACCTGGCTCGGGGCCGCGAGGTGCGCGACGAGTTGCTCGTCGGTCGCGGCCTTCAGGTTCGGGATGGCGGTCTGCACCGCGCCCGGTACGGTCACGCGGATGACGTAGCCGGCATTCGGGCCGGCATAGGTGAAGACGGCCCCGCGCCAGGAGGAGATGTAGATCCGCGACTGGCCGTCGACATCCATGTCGGTCGGCCGCGGCAGCATGACGAACGGCTCCTGCCCGGCCGTGAACCCGGCGCCCTTCGGCTCGAGCGGGTGGCGGAAGACGCCTTCGCGGCCCCATTCGCAGGTGTAGAGCGTGTCGCCGAATGGCTCGGGCAAGCCCGGCTCCTGGAGGTATAGCGACCCGGTCGGCGAGCCGCCGCCGTAATCGGCCAGCGGCGGGACGATCTCGTCGGAGAAGTTCTTGAACAGCGACGGATATCCCAGGTGGCCGGTCGGGACGACGTGGCTGAGCCGCACGTCCCAGCCGTCGCCGTCGTTGGTATTGTCGCGCGTGAAGAGGTTCATGTAAGGATCGACGGCCACGTCATAGATATTGCGCTGGCCGCGCGAGACGACCTCCAGGCCGGTGCCGTCGGTGCGGACGCGGACCACGCCGCCGCCGCGATATGAGAAGCTCGTGCCGTCCTTGCCCACGGCCTTGATGAAGCCGTAGTCGCCGACGGCCACATAGATATATCCGTCGATACCCAGCCGGATGCCGTTGGTGGTGTGGTCGGCGCCGCGGAACTTGAGGTCGAAGCCGATCCCCTTCACCAGCGTCTCCGAACGATCGGACACGCCGTCGCCGTTATCGTCGTGATAGGCGGTCAGGTCGGGCGGGTGGAGCACGTAGAGCGTGCCGTCGTCGTAGATGACGCCGCGAGGGCTGTCCATCCGCGCGAAGACGTTGAACCTGTCCGCCTTGCCGTCGCCGTCGGAGTCGATGCAGCGGACGACCCGGCCTCGGCCGGGCTTCGGCGTCGAGCGAACCGTTCTCGTCGACGCCGACGTACACCTCGCCGTTCGGCGCCGCGGCCAGGCACGTCGGATAGCTGATGTCCGGCGGCTGCGCGAACAGCGTCACGTTGAAGCCGGCGGGCGCCCGGATCTCGCCCAGCAGGCCGTCATTGCCCGCCCGACGGAGCGGCCGCTGCGGCGCGTTCGCCGCGCCGGCCGGCGCCGGGACCTTGTTCGTCCCGTGGACCTGCACTTCGAAGATGCTGGCCCAGGCCCCATCCTGCGTGCCCGTGACGGTCACCCGGACATACCGCATGCCCCTCGCGAGGAACTCGTGCGTGCGGTCCTGGTCGCGATCGGTGCTCCTGATCTGGTCCGAGAGCATCGTCCAGGACTTCGCATCCTCGGAGCCCTCGACCTTGTATCGGTAACCGACCCCGTCCTGCTCCCAGAGGATGCGGATGCCGGTCATGTCCTCGGGCTTGCCGAGGTCCACCTGCCACCACTGCGGGACGGACGGGCCGTCGGCGCACCATCGGGTCGCGGGATTGCCGTCGACGGCGGCGCCCGGGGAATGATCGGGACCCTGCGTCGAGGAGGCCGTCGCCGGCTTCCCCTTGGCGAGGTCCTCGGGGACCAGATCGGTCATCGGCTTCAGATAATGGTCGTCGAGCTTGTCGACGGCCCAGAGCAGGCCGCGGGTGACGAGGTCGAGATAGCGCGGATCGGCGACGGTCGCGTTGTTGTGGCCGAGGCTCGTCGAGAAGACCCTGGTCTTGCCGTTATAGGTGTTGGTCCACGCGACGATCGACTCGGCGCGGCTTTGCTTGCCGCGGGCGAGTGCGTGGGCGGTGTCCTCGAGCTTGCCGGCGGCGTTGTTGTAGAGCTCCTCGTTGACCGTCGTCCAGTCGGCGAGCGGCCCGACGATGGGGCTCTCCTTGTCGATGTAACTGACGGCGATCGGCCTTTGCGGCCCGTGCCCGGTGGAAATCAAGCCGGTGAACTTCATCCAGGTCGTCGCGAGCCGCGGATCAGCCCTCGGTGCGATAGCAGTGCATGCCGCAGTGGAGCACCACGCCCGGAAGCCCTTCGCGGTGGGGCTTGAGGATCGTCTCGATGACGGCCTTATCCTTGACGTCGGAGGAACACTCGTCGTGGACGATGACGTCGAAACCCTTGGCCCAATCGGGGTTGTCGTAGACGGGGTTCTTGTGCCCGGTCGATGAGTCGGGATCGTAGGCGACGGTCCACTCGACATGGGCGCGTCGCGAGATGCCCCGCGTCAGGATGTCCTTCTGCCGTGCGTAATCGTGACAGCACCCGCCCAGGACCAGCAGAGCCCGGATCGGCCGGGGTGGCTCCTGGGCCTCGGCCAGGGACCCTAACCGCGACGGAGCCCACGCGAGGACCAACAATAATCCGACCCATCGCTTCATGGTTAGCGCTCGCTTTCCTGAGTAGCCCGGCCGTCGGCCATGATGCCGCGGCCGCTTCGGAGGGATGACCTACGAACGAGGACATCGCGATCCGCCCGGGATCGTTGCTGCGATGTCCCCCAGGTTGCAGACCATGTCCATCTTAGCGACCCGGCGGGGCCCCGTCGAAGGGTTGGATGACGGGCCCGCAGGAGACTGGCGGCGTCGCCCTGGGGGCTGTAATTCAGCGGACGATCTTCGACCTGCATTATGATATGGACCTATCCCAGGCCGAGATCGCCCGGGGTTGATGCTGGGTGCAACCAAGGTCCCATGAGAGTTGGTCCCCAGGCTTTCGATCGATGGCATATCAGCCCGCACTCTCGGCAAAGTCGATACACTCCTCCCGTACTTCCCAGTCTTGGGTTCGTTTGTCACGATTCGTGATCGGGGATCGTCTCAAAGCACCAGGATAAGGGGCAAATCTGGATTGACGCGCTCTCTTCCACCCACATTGGTCCATTTCTTTCTTTTTGGCGCCGAAATTTCGGCGCTTTGCCACACAAAGTGCCGTGCTTGGGCGAGCCGGGGATGGCTTCGTTCCGTACGGTTTCCTGCTCTGGAGACCCGAAACCGACTTCGCATCACCGGTTATTCCACGCCATGCTCGAATGGGCGATATACAGCCTGAATGTCATCGCTCTATTGCATGGACGGCGGGTTTCTGTTTAATAAGACTTTCCTTCCTTGGCCCCATTCCCGATCGCCGGGAATTCGACCTTCTGAATCGAAGGCATGCAGCAAATAGAGTTGCCTATTATAAGAATAACGCAAATTGTCAGATCCATGAACGCACCTAGGGAATTTCCTGCTAGTCCCGCGCCGAGCCCGGCTAATTGCTCATGAACGCTCGCCGGCAGTCGGTGGAGGAGCGCAGCTTCTCGGGCGGGCACCAGCGGGCGTTACGCCTTGGCATGTACCGGTTGTCTGTCAGCAGCGGCCAAACACTGAGCCATTATCGCAGAGCCAGTTGAGCCATTCCGCGAGCGGTCGATCGCGGCTTTGGCTCTCTTCTCCCGTCGCTTCGTCCCTGGCAAGCATGCGCCTGTGCAAGTCATCTGAAGGATGCGTGCGGCTCGGCTGCCGACCACCGCCGTCCAAACTGTCGGCGCAAAGGGGCGGCGGGAAGTTCCACCTTCCCGCCGCCGGACCGCTCGGGAGCAAGACCTCCCGTGGGCCGTTTCCAGTCTCCCCGCGCCTTGCGGCCGGGTCAACCTTCCGACTCGCACCGTTGGCACCCCGATTGCCGCCGCTGCCTGCTCAAGGGGTGCGAGCGCTGGTTCCGGCCGCGCCGGCCTCAAGCCCGTTACTGTAGCCCCGCCTGCCAGGACGCCGCACGGCGGTGGCGCCGCTGGAGGGCCGGTCAACGCTATCGCGACACCGCCAACGGCCAACAACGCCGCCGTGACCAGTCCCGACGCCATCGCGATCGGCGGCGGCAGCGATCGGACCCTCCCGAGACGGACCCTTCCCTCACTCACGCCGCGTCGCCGCCAGCGGCCGTCGAAGCCGAGCCGCCGCCCACCTCGGATCGACCGCCAGTCGGACCCGACCTCACCGTGGGCCAGCGCCCAGCCCAAATCCTCGAGAAATCGCCCGGCCTGCCTTGCCACAGGCCCGGCTGCTACGTCCTCTTCCTCCCCTCTCCACGATCCCCCGATCAGAAGTTCTGTTCGGGCTCGTGTTGACAGGCGTTACGACGCGTCCGCCAGCGCGAAGCCCGGCTCAGGCTCAGGCGCCGCCGCGGCCGACGGCCCCGATGCCGACCGCCGCGCCGAGGCCCACCACCCCACTCGGTTATGTCGTCACGTATTGAGGATACCGTCTCCTCGACTCTATCGTCTTCTTACCCCCCAGGACCGAGGAGGGAGCGGGTGGGCCGGGCTCTCCGGTCCCCCGTTTCCTCGCTCGGAATTCTCGGGCTGTTCCGAGGTGCCCCATGGCATTGTCACTCCCGGGCGATCTCCGAAGCCTGGCCGTGGACCGACTGGGCCTGAACTATCGCCGCTATCGCCTCCCCGACCCCGAGGCCGAGGCCGCCATGGTCCGCTCGCTGGGCCGCTATGGGCAGCTCTCCCCACTGGTCGTCTGTCTCCGCGATGAGACCTACCAGGTCCTTGACGGGTTCAAGCGGCTGGCCGCCGCCGGCACCCTCGGCTGGAAGACGGTCAGTGCGCGGGCCTGGGAGGCCGACGAACGCGCCGCCAAGGCGGCCATCCACGGGCTCAACCAGACCGGACGCCGCACTCAGGAGTGGGAAGATGCCTGGATCGTCCATGCCCTGGTCCGCGACGACGGCCTGACCCAAATCGAGGTCGCCGAGCTGCTGGGACGGCACAAGAGCTGGGTCTGTCGCCGGCTCGCCCTGGTCGAGAAGCTCGCCGACGCCGCGCGCGAAGATCTGCGACTGGGACTACTCGGGGCCACCGCCGCGAGGGCGCTGGTCCGGTTGCCGGCCGGCAACCAGGCCGAGGTCCTGGACGCATTCCACCGCGATGAGCTGACCGCCGCCGAGCTCGACGGCGTGGTCAACCTGCTCGGTGCCGCACCGGGCCGCTCGCACCAGGAGTATATCCTGGCCCGGCCCCGGCAGGCGTTGCAGCAGTCGCGGCAGCAGACCGGCTGGGCCTGGGACCCGCGGCTCTCACGGGCGGGCAACCGCGTGGCGCGACGCCTCGCCGGGCTCCTCGACGGCCTGGGCCACATCGAGACCTGGCTGCACCACCAGGGCCGCGCCGGCTTGACCCCCTGCGATCGCTCGGTCCTCGCCCCGGGCTTTGCCCGCCTGGCCGACGACGCCCGCCGCGTCGCCGGCCTCACCGACGACCTGATCGCGGAGTTCTCTGTCCATGAACGAGTCCCAACGCAATGAGATCATCAGTCGATGGCAAGCCGGGTCTTCGATCCGGCGGATCGCCCGCGAGCTGCGATTGGCTCGCAACACCGTCGGCGGCGTGCTCGAGCAGGTCCGGGCCCGACGCGCCGGGACCGGTGACGGCTCGACCGTCGGCAAGCGGCCCAGCCGGCTGGATCCCTACGAGCCGGTCATCCGGGACCTGCTGACTCGCTATCCCGACCTGACCGCCGTGCGCCTCCTGGAGGAGTTGCGGCACCGCGGATTCACCGGCGGCTATACCGTGGTCCGCCAGCGGCTCGCCGCCATGCGACCCCGCGCCGCGCCCGTGCCGGTCGTCCGATTCGAGACGGCACCGGGACATCAAGCCCAGATGGATTACGCCGTCTACGACCTCGACTTCACCGGCGAAGGCCGGCGCCGCGTCAACCTGTTCAGCTATATCCTGGGCTACTCGCGGCGGCAGTACCTCCGCTTCGTCGAGTCCCAGGACCTGACGACCACCTTGCGCGAGCACGTCCGCGCCTTCGAACATCTGGGGGGCGTGGCCGCAACCTGCTTGTATGACAATATGAAGGTCGTGGTCAGCGGCCACGAGGATGGCGTGCCGATCTACAACCCGCGGTTCCTGGCCTTCGCCACCCACTACGGCTTCCGGCCGATCGCCTGCCGGGTGCGACGGCCCCAGACGAAGGGGAAGGTGGAACGGCCCTTCTCCTATGTCGAGACCAGCTTGTTCAACGGCCGCACCTTCGCGTCGCTGGGACATCTCAATGAGACCACGGCCTGGTGGCTGGCCCAGGTCGCCGACGTCCGCGAGCTCCGCGCCGCCGGCCAGCGCCGGCGCAGTTGCATCAGGAGGAGATCCCCACCTGATCCCGCTGCCGGCCCGGGCGTATGACGTCGCCCCGGTGATCTATCGCACGGTCGGCGTCGAGGGCCTGATCACCTACGGCCAGAACGGCTACTCGGTCCCGTGGCGACACATCGGCAGCATGGTGCCGGTGCGGCTGACCGAGCACGAGTTGATCGTCTACGGCCCCCAACTCGAGGAGATCGCCCGACACGCGCTGCTGCCGAGCAAGGTCACGGGACAACGGGTGGTGTCGAAGGAGCACCGGCCCGGCGAGGATGCCCGACGGCGGCAGGCGCAGCTGGAGGAGCGGTTCGCCGAACTGGGCGAGCCGGGCCGTCAGTTCCTGGGTGGCTTGCTCCGGGCGCAGCGTTACGGCAAGGACCAGGCGCAGCGGGTGCTGGCCTTGCTGGGGACCTATGCCCGGCCCGACCTGATCGCGGCCCTGGAGCGGGCGGTGCGCTACGGCGCGTATTCGCACGCGGCCGTCGAGCGAATCCTCGGTGTCCAGGCGCGCCCCCGAACGATCCTGGAGGCGCTGGCCGAAGAAGAGCGGCGGCAGATCCCGCCCTGGCTGGGTGAGGACCTGGTGTCCCCTCGGCCGACGTCGGTCTACCAATACCTCTGCGAATCGGAGCCGCACGACGATGAGGACCCCCACGCGGCGCCCGACGCCGACGCCGCCGACGGCGACGGAGCTGCGCCGGCAAATCCTTGAGGACTTCCGGGTCCTGGGCATCCCCCTGCGCCCCGAGCAGCTCGATGCCGTGTCGGTGTGCGCCGAGAGCGGAGGGATGTCGCACCTGGAATTCTTGAGGGCGGTGATCAACGAGCAGGCCAACGGCCGCCGCGAGCGGAGCACGGCCCAACGGTTCCGCGCCGCCGGGTTCGCGCAGAGCCGGACGTTGGCCGACTTCGACTGGCAGTTCAATGCCCCGGTGATCGATCGGGTGCAGATCGAGACGTTGGCCGAGGCCGAGTTCATCGGCCGTCGTCAGAACCTGGTGTGGGTGGGCCAGAGCGGCGTGGGCAAGAGCCACCTGATCCAGGCGATCGGCCAGCGTGCCTGTGTGCTGGGTCATCGGGTGCGGTATGAGACCGGCGCCTCGATCCTGCACGTCCTGACGGCGGCGCTGGCGGACCAGACGTTGCCGCAACGGTTGCGCTCCTATGCGAGATTCGACCTGGTGATCCTCGACGAGTTCGGCTTCGACCGAGTGGAACGGCAGGAATCGCCCCAGGCGGCGAGCTTGTTGTACAAGCTGATCAACGTCCGGGGCGGTCGTTCGACGGCGTTGGTGACGAACATCGATTTCGAGGCCTGGGGCGAGTATCTGGGTGATCCGCCGCTGGCGATGGCGTTCCTGGACCGGATCGTGGACGGAGCGCTCATCCTGAAGATCAACGGCAAGTCGTACCGGGCTCACCGAGCGGAGCAAGCCTCGGCGGGCCAGCGCTCGAAGAAGTGAAGCTCAATCGGAGCCGGAGTCGGGCTGCCATCGCCGACTCCGGCTCTTGGTACTTCCCCCCCTCCGCTGACATCACGTCCCCAAAGCACGTCACGGTCGCTCCACGCGGCAACCACGCAAGTGGCTCAATTCTGGCCGCGAAAGTGGCTCAATTCCTGACCGCGGTCAACAGTTGTCCGCCGGATTTCCGCCTGGAGGGCGGTGCGGGCGGCTTGCGCTTTCAGGCCAATGGGATCCGATGAAGGGGCCTGGGAGGAATTGGTGGAATTGAGCTTGAGCCGGGCCTCGAGGGCGACGATCCGCTGGTCCTGCTGCGCGATGCGGCTCAGGAGCGAGTCGAAGACAGCCATAAGGGCCGCCTGCGCATCCGGGGGCACCGTATTCTAGAAGACTTCAGGGATCGGAGGCGTTTGGTTCATACACAGTTACTACGTCCTTACTGTTCAAAAATCCGGAATGTGAGCGCCTACTAAGTCCCAAACATGCAGAACAGTCTGGATGGCTGAGAGAAGAGTTCTTTTTCTCAATAAGGACGTTACCGACAGAAGTCTTCGTTTGAGAGGCCGGTGTTTTTTCTCAAGCGGCCCGCGCGACGGCAAAACCATGGGGACGGCTGTGAGAGGTGTTACAAACCGTCTGAAGACCGTCCCGGGGCCGCACGACGGGGTTACAAAGCCCCTGAAGTGGCCCGAATTCGCTCACTTTGAGCGTCCGGGCTACTTGGGCCCTCACCCGCGCGCAGCGCCTCCGATGCCGCCGCCCGCAGCACGTTCCAGCCGGCCACTTTGTGGAGGATCACACGGAACACGCTCCCGCGGCCGCGCACTCGCAACCGGTCCAGCCCCAGCCGATTCTTCAAGCCGCTATTGGTTCAACTCGATCCCCGCGCGCCGTGCATACCGCTCATCAAACACGGGGGTCTCTTGTTCCCGCCGCCGCCCGGCCAGGCGGAGATCCTGATCGCTGAACTCCAACTCGTAACGGTCGTCGCGCGTACGGTGGATCGGGCAGGCGTCGCGAAATGGACAGCCCTGGCAGGCGGCCGCCGGCATCTCGATCCGCGTCGTTTCCGCCTCGGGGTCGCGCCCACGGTCAGCGGCGTGTGCCCGGCCGGGCACGCCGTCACATCGCCGGTCCGTTCATCCACGGCGAAATCGTCGAGCGTCAGTGCCTGCGGGTCGTTCGCCGGCGGCCGGCCGGGGATCGGCGCCACCAACTCCACGCCCCGCTCTTGGGCCTCTTGGACGTTCTCATCGCTGCCGTAGATCGTGTCGGCCAGCATCTCCTCCGGCAACAACCCCGCCGCTTCGAGCTGATCGAGCATCGGCACCACCGCCGCGGCGTCCGACTCGGCGGCCGTTCGCGGCAGGGCGCCCGTGATCAACTGGACCGCGTTGTCGGGGCTGCATGTCTCGGTGATCTGCACCTGATAGCCGGGGCCTTTGTGCCCATCGTAGGTGGCATCGGGGTCCGACGGGTTCTGAAGGCAGTCGCCGCCGGTCTTGGCTTTCACAGCCACTTTGCCGTCGGTCACGTCACACTGCTGATGAAGGATCGTGACCAGGGCCTTGTAAGTAGGTCGCAGGAAGTTCTTTGACAAACGGACCCTCATCGGGGCCTTCCGGCGAGACCTCAAAGCCGAAAAACACGGGAAATCTTCAGGTCGATGTCTCGGATCCACTCTCGATTCGCTCATCTGAACATGGCTAGGCATCCCTTTATTGAGAACCATCCCCGTTTTCCCCCCGTTTTCCCCTCGTTTTCAAGGCTCTCCGCATCATGGTCGTGGGATACTATCCCACTGAGGAATACACATCAAGAAATTCTTTGATGTTATCGTCACGGGTTTAACCAGAAGTGGCCCGACAAGATTCCGGCTTTCTGCAAGCGATCCTGCGGGCTCAAGTCGATCAGGTACTGGCACGCCGCCATCGCCGATGCTGCGATCGACTGCGTCGCCCGGTCGCCCAGCGCCTCACGCTTCGTATGTCTCCAGAGGTGGTCCATCGCATTCAATTCCGAGGTCGCTCGGGGGAGTAATCGGGTCTCGATCCTCAGCGCCTCGCGGGCCCAGGCCCGAGCCGATTTATGTTGAGTCGCACGATCCTCGAAGACCACGAGGTTCCAACCGCGCCAATGGGCACGGATCAACCGGAGGAACGCCTCATGCGAATCCCGCGTCCAGTCCTCGCTGATCAGCAGCGCCAGATCGCCGCTCCGAATGTTAATCGCCCCGTGGAGCACCCGCTTGGCGTGCGACCCACTGATCGGCACCCGCACCTGCTCACCGATGGGGCCATAGCAGTGATACAGCGGAGGTGTCTCGGTGACGATCGTCTCGTCCAGCATCAAGATCACGGTGCGCGTACGGCCTTTGAGGCCGCGTTTTAGCCCCCTTTTGCTTGCCGCCAGGTCGCCGGCCGCGCCGCCAATTCATGGCGGGGCCGTTTCCAGCGGAAATGCAGGCGTGCGATCGCCACGCTGATACTCTTGACGGAGGCCCGGATCCCATGCGATCGCTCCAGGTCGTGCTGGAGCAACTCGGCGGTCCAGACCGTGTCATGGTAACCCAACTCGCGGGGATCGCGGGCCAAGGCCGCCTCGATCAGGGGGTCAATCACACTGGCGATCGACGGAGGGCGGCCTGGGCGTGGGGCGTCGAGCAGGCGCGCCCTGAGGTCGAGGTCGTGGCGCCGGAGAAAGCGGCTGGCCCAGTTGTAAACGGTCTGACGGCTGACCTGGAACGACTCGGCGACGCGCTCGGCAGAGAGCCCCTCAGCGAGCCAGAGCACCGCCTGGGCACGACACCGCTCCTTGGCCGAGGGTGTCCTGAGGACGAGGTCTTGCAGTTCTCCGCGCAGGCGGGCATCCAAGATGATGGGAACCATCGCGCCGCCCCCTCGACCCGTGGTGTCTCGATGATCGATTCTACTAGTCAAAGGACTTCCTGTCAGGCCCGGAGCCATAGTTTCTTTGGAGCCCATCACGGAGGGCCTACAAATCCGGGGGAAAACGGGGGTGGTTCTCAATAAAGGGATGCCTAGCTATATTCAGATGAGCGGTTCGAAAGCGTATCCTGGACACGACCCCCGGAAAATCCCGGATATTTCGGCCCTGAGACCCCGGAGAAGGCTTCACTGGGCCTTCGTTTGTCAAAGAACTTCCTGCGACCTACTTAGCTGGAACGGCCGGTGATCGTCTCCACCGCGGCGAAGTGCTCGATGATGAAGAGCAGATCCTCGGCCACCTGTTGCCGCGACCGTCGCCGGGCCTCGGCGTCCTTGGCGCCGGCGAAGAGTTGCGACTCTGCCGGCTCATAACGGAGTCGGAATGCCTCGGGCAGTGCGGCATACCGTGCGGGGTCATGTCGGATGACCTGGGTCAAGAACCGCTTGATGGCCACGGCCATCAGCTTGGTGCGGCCGAAGCTGGCCATATGACTGAAGACATGGGTCGAGTCGAGTCGCTGCTGCGCGATGTCGAGTTCGAGCTCGTCGGCCAACCGGGTCGTCACATCGTGGAAGACCCGGGCGGCGAGATCGTCGTCGCGGAACAGTTTCTGATAGCGTTCGAGGGTGCGGCCGGAGACGGAGACACCGGGCTCCGAGTTCAGAGCGTACTGGACGTTGACGCGGAAGATATAGGCCTCGACGGCGTCCTGGAGAGACCAGTCGAAGGCAGACCAGGGGTCACGAAGGCAGACCAGGGGTCAGACTTTGTTTCTTGTTATTCGAGAGGCTACTTCTCTCGTTTGGAGCGGAGAGAAAACAAGAAGTAGAGTCGAGGTGTGGCGCGGTGGCTCTGTCGCATCGACCAGGCTCCGTTTCCACACCCCGCTCATCAAACTGGACAGGCGGTTTTCCCGCATCCAGCTTTCGTTACAAGGCGTTTCTCATCAAATGAGTTCACACCTTTCGCTCACGAAACAGTGTGGCTACGTCCGTTGAAGTTGGTGTAGTCCCAACTCCTGGTGCAGGTAGGTGTCGGGGTACTGTGTTCGACCCTGACCCGGCACCTTGAACTTCGCACACAACCACTGACGCACCCGGAAGCGGGCGTGGCTGTCGATGGCGCGGTAGGCCGGACTGACGGTTCCGATGCGAAAATAGTTGGACCAGCCGCGCAGTTTGCGATTGATCCGACCAATCTGCTTCTCGACATCCAGCCAGGTCGTCTTGCGCTCCGTCAGTTCACTGATCTCGCTACAGAGCCGGTCGATCTTCTTCCGCGACGGACGTGGTCCCACATAGGGCTCGCCTGTGCGACGGTCGTAGTTCCGGCCGAGGGTGTAGCCCAGGAAGTCGAACGTCTCATCCGGAAGGCGGCATAGCCGCGTCTTGGTCTCGTTCACCGTCAGCTTCAGCCGGGACATCATCCCACGCATCACGACCATGGCCTCTTCGGCTGTGCCGTGACAGCAGATGACGAAGTCGTCCGCATAGTTGACGATTCGCGCGACGAGACGTCGCTCATGCCCCCCCGTCTTCCATCCCTTCACAAATCGTCGCATGTAGATATTCGACAACAATGGCGAAATCGGAGACCCTTGTGGGGTCCCCATCGCCAGGTCTTTGTTCCGGGTCGTTCGACGGCGATGCCCTTGCCCGTCGGTCTCTTCCACCGGCGTCTCCAGCCACATCTTGATCAGCCGTAGTACGCGGCCGTCGCTGATCCGCCGCGACACCGATTTCATCAACTCGGGGTGAGGAATCGTATCGAAATATCCGGATAAGTCCGCGTCCACCACCTCGGTGTGCCCTTTCCTGACCAGCCGTCCCACTTGGCGAACGGCGTCCAGGGCGTTGCGCTCCGGGCGATAGGCGTGTTGTTCGGGCTCCAAGTCGGCCTCGAAGATCGGCTCCAAGACCAGCACAGCAGCCATCTGCACCACGCGATCACGGATGCACGGAATCCCTAGCGGTCTTTGCTTGCCATCCCCTTTGGGTATGTACACACGTCGGACCGGCAGGGACTGATACGTCTGGTCCCTCAGCTCTTCCGCCAGATCGTCCAACCAGCGATCGACACCGCACGCCTCGATATCGGCGAAACTCTGGCCATCCACCCCCGGTGCGCCGCCGTTGGCACGGCAGCGAGCGTAGGCGAAGCCCAGGACATCGCGGCGGTAAATCTTGTCGTACAATGCGTAGAATCGATAGTCGGGCGAGTTCTTCGCTTTGGTGTGCAACGCCGTCTGCAACTTCCCAACCTTCGGCGGAGGTATTAGGCCCATGCCAATCTCCCGGCTGTCGGCCGCTTGTTGCGTTGACCTTGAACTAAGGCCCCTTCCCTCAACCGGAGTTACCCGGCGTCGATGGTACTACGGGCCTATCCGCCACCCCAGGCGGCCCGGCCTATCCCTCGCGGGCGTCCGGTTGAGGGTCACACGCCCTCACCGCTTGGGGCTTCCCGTGTTGCGTTGATCCCCGTGTACAGACATGCCGTCGTCATTACCCCGGTGGCCCACTGGGTCGGATCGCTCGTGAAACAGCGTATTCCAGCCGTTTACATTGCTCGCCAGCGGCTGCGGCCTTCCCCATCTTAGTGCAAGGTCGGCGTCCACATTGGTCGTTTCGAGGCCTGCTCGACGTTCACTCGCGTTACGGCCTGCCTGCTCGCTGCATCGCCTAGGCGACACATTGTCTCGAAGGCTCCGACGGTTTCGTTACCTCCACCGCCGCTCCGATAGCTACTGGCTGGAGCGACCCAGTTGCCAGGTGGGAGTTGCACCCACTGAAGACCAACACCTTTCCACGGCGCACACAAAGTCTGACCCCTTGTCTGACCATGCATTGCTTAGATATGGAAATCAGGTGGCGTCTAGTCTCGGTGAAGGCTGGAAAGCAACTATCGAGTTTGTGGCGAACAAACGATATATCGTATTCACGAGGTAGAGAAATGAGCTATGTGAGCTTACCTCCAACCGGTTGTACTTGGTGGACGCTTGGCAATCCCACTAGCAATCCACCGGAAGATGAAATCTTTCTTGGCGGACTAGCCAAGGCAGGTCTTGCAACGTATGTAGGTCCAACAGGCTTGTTGGGTGCAATGTCCGAGGACAGAAGCATCGTCGTGATCCATCGGGGGTGGGGACGTCGTTGGGAAGTCACGCTTCGAGAAGGCGAAATTGACCGGCACATTGCGAGGGTAACAAAGTTGCCGGAACGAGTGGACGCAGCAATTACCTGGTTGAAGGGAGGATCGCTCGAAAAAGTGCGTCCACTGCTAGAAACGACGATCGACCCGCCGTAGTAATGACCTTGCGCCAAGCCCAGGACGGAAACGGGGACGCAGCTAGGACGGAAACGGGGACGAGTTCCCGATTCTAGCTGCGTCCCCGTTTCAGGTCCGTCCCCGTTTCAGGTCCGTGTCCCTTCGCCCTGCTCTTTGACCCCGGTAGGACCGAAGCACGCCAGGCCGTTGCGGCGCGTCGGCGCGGCCCCCGCGTGGGACAACGACGGTGGCTCCCGCGAGAGAAGATTTCGGGGCCCGATCACACGGCATCAGGACTCACTGTCTACGCTTCGCAGGGAGGGTCGCCCCTCCGCCACGCAAGACTCGCTTCCGGCTGCTGGCCAAGCTCTGCCGGGCGGGATTCGTTAACCCGCAGGGTTGAATGAAAGGTTTCCAAGTTCGAGGCTCTTCCCCCTTTTTCGAGCTTACCTGACGCTATGTCCCCTTTTCCTCCCAGGAGTGCGCGATCCGTAGCGGACCACACGCCCTTGAGGCTTTGGTTGTCCGTGTCCTCAGCGCGTCGGTGTCGTCGGACGAATGGCACTAGCTCCTCCTGGGGAAAGAGCGTATCAATGGAGATTGGCTTTGGCCCCGGCGTCCGCCGGCCGCGTCGGAACCAGAGCGGAAAACGGCCCGACCCAGACCGCTGAGCGATGGATCTCGGCCGCTTCCGGAAGGGATGGCTACAGCCCCGCCAGCACCCGAGGACCAACGAGGAGGAGCCATGAAGGAGTTCAAGGGCAAGGTGGCGGTCGTCACGGGTGCGGCCAGTGGCATCGGGCGTGCCCTGGCGGATCGCTGTGTCCAAGAGGGTATGAAAGTGGTCCTGGCCGATGTGGAAGTGGAAGCCTTGGCGAAAACCGAAGCCGGCCTGAAGGCCTCCGGCGCGACCGTGCTGGCTGTCCCGACCGACGTTTCCCAGGCCCGGGATGTCGCAGTGCTGGCCCAAAAGACGCTCGCGGTCTTCGGGGCGGTCCACTTGGTCTGCAACAATGCCGGTGTCGGTCCGGAGGCCGCCATCTGGGAAAGCACCCTTGAGGAGTGGGAATGGGTCATGGGCGTCAATCTCTGGGGCGTGATCCATGGGGTGCACGCCTTTGTCCCCCTCATGCTGGCCCAAGACACGGAGTGTCACATCGTTAACACCGCCTCCATGGCCGGACTCATGTCGGGTCCCGGGTTGGGGGCCTACAAGGTGTCCAAACACGCGGTCGTCAGCCTCTCGGAGACGCTGCACCACGAGCTGGCCGAGCGCGGGGCCAAAGTCAGGGTCTCGGTGCTCTGCCCGGGGATTGTCAACACACGGATCATGGAGTCGGCGCGGAACCGTCCTGGGCAACTTTCGCCGACGGCGCCCCTCGGTCCCGCATCCGGAGCGCGGTTGGAAGCCCTTCGCCAGCTCGTGCCGGCTGGGATGCCTCCGGTGCAAGTCGCCGATGCCGTCTTCGCGGCCCTCCGGGAGGACCGCTTCTACATCCTCACGCACCCGGAAGGGAAAGAGGCCGTTCGCACCCGGATGGAAGATATCCTCCAGGAACGTAGTCCGGCCCCTCCGGGGCCATGAAAAGGAGGGCTCTCCAGGTCCCGTAACATGATCCCTCGGCGTATCGTGAGCGGCTCTTGAGGGGCTTCGACTCACCTGCTCCGGCAGGGCCGGCTCCGAACGCCGCCCTGCACCGGACCGCCTCCAGTCTCCGCTCGTCCCTCTCTCTGGGTACCGTGCCGACCAGGGGTCGGCCCTGACCCCTGGTCGGCACGATCCTTGGTCGGCCCTGCTGGAGAATGTCAAGAATCTCGAGAACAATCCGAACGAACGCCACCTCCGGGGGCTCTACAATGCGTTCATCGAGCGGCAATGCGAGCGGATCGATAACCTGACCTATCTCGACGTCAATTCGGCGACGAGCCTCGACTGGCTCTGGGATGATGGATTCCACATGCACCGCCAGGGATATTACGAGCTGCGCAAGCTGTGATCAAGCTCATCTGCTGAGGGTCTGTCTCAGAAGCTGGGGTCACTGCCTCGTAGGGTGCTGTGTGAGCATCAGGATTCGGCGAACCACCCCGGATCGGTGCTCTAAGAGCACCCTACAAGAGCCTGCCAGGACAGGCCCTGAGCGTTGTATCGAAGGCTCAACTTCGCGGGACACCGTCTCGTGATCACGGGTGTAGGGCCGTGGTGCGGGCGGGGAACCTCCTCTCGCGTCAGTGTGATGTTCGCGTGCCGGATCGGGCTCACGCCCGAGGTTGGAGGACCTTCGTCCCGTCCGAACCACGGGCTCACGCCCGTGGTCACCGCACAGGGCCCCGAAGAACCGGGACGAGGAAAATGGGAACGGACGCAGCGGGCGAATGGGGCCTGGCCGTCCCGGCGGTCCGGACCTTGGGGACAATCGGCCCTCACGTCCCCCTCGGTCGATAGCCGTCAACACGTCAACGAACCCCCTTGCATCGCGCCTGCCGGACCGATAGGCTGATCGAGTCTGTTGAACCACGGACGCAAACGGAGATGATCGATGCGTACCCCGAGGTTCGCGCGGATCACGATCCTCTCGACGTTCATCATCGTGGCCTGTGCCGCCGCGATGATCCAGCACCTCCGGAAGCAGGATCGCATCGCGATCCTCCCGGACCCGGACGAACCGGCCGCGAACGTCGCGATCGTGCGCCGGCCCGCCGGTGAGGTCGAGGCGGTGCCCCGGCGCGATGGCAAGCTCGCGACCGTGATCCGGCGCGATGGCAAGCCGCTCGCGGGCGCCTCGGTGATCGAGATCCAGGCCAGCGGCCGACTCGTCGTCCGGGATGGTGTCGCCAATGTCGTCGGAGCGGGGGCCAAGGCCCGAGAGGGCCGCACCGGCTCCGTCGGGACGTTCGTGATCCCTCAATACGACAGGCCCTGGTTCGTCTTCATCCTGGGCGACGACTCGTATGCCTCCGCCAATGAGGAGTCGCTGATGAAGTCGCAGACGATCCGCGCCAGGCCGTACGCGCGCGTCCAGGGGCGATATCTCGTCGGCACCCGGCCCGTGCCGAATCAGGAGCTTTATCTCAACGGGTGGACGCTGGATCCTGCGAGTCTCGCCCAGATCTTCTTCCAACAGAAGGCAACGACCGACCCGCATGGCCGGTTCACGTTCGAGAAGGCGATCCCGGATGCCGGCCTGCGCGTCGCACGCATGAGGCGCTCCGACGAGACCGGACGCCCCGCGACGATCGGCGAGCCGGTGCATGTCGAACCGGGCGCGACGGCCGAGGTCACGCTCGGGGGCAAGGGGCGCCCGGTCATCGGCCGGGTCGAGCTGCCGGAGGGCTGGGCGAAGCCCGTCGATTTCACCGTCGAGTCCGAGGCGAGCCTCGATAGCAACCGCAAGATCTACCCCTTACCCTCGCGATTCTATCGTGGAAAGACCGCGCTGGGCGACGACTGGAGCCAATGGCGCAGGAGCTGGCTGATCAGTCCCGAAGGTCGCCAGTATGAGGCCGACCGCTTCGACGCCGTCGTGGGCCTCGGCCGCGACGGCTCCTTCCGCATCGACGACGTCCCGGCGGGCGAGTATCGGCTGGCCATCGGCGTGAATGGGAGGCGCAAGTTTACACACTACGTCGGCCACTACAACGACCCGAGGCCATTCGCGCGGATCATCCGAATCTTCACCGTCGCGCCCATTCCCGGCGGGCGGAGTAACGAGCCGATGGACCTGGGCGCGATGCGACTCCGACCCCGCGCCATTCCCAGGGTCCGCGATCCGGCGCCGGCGTTCGAAGTGACGACCGTCGAGGGAAAGACGCTCGCCGTGCCGGGCGATTTCCGCGGGAAAATCCTCCTGATCGACTTCGGCACGATGTGGGACGGCGGATCCGGCGTCCAGGTCACCCGGCTCAACGCCGTGAACGAGAAGTTCGGCAAGGACCCGCGTTTCGCGATCCTCAGCCTGACCTTCGCGGCCGACAATCCCGAGACGAGGAAGTACGTCGAGGAGAAGGGCCAGACCTGGCCTCAAGCGATCGTCGGGCCGATGGAGAATCCGATCTCGCTGGCGTACGGCGTCAACGACGAGACCGCACCCGCCACGGTCCTGATCGGCCCGGAAGGGACCATCTACGCCCAGGACCTCTGGGGCGACGATATCGGCCTGGCCGTCGGGAAGATCTTGCGTCGGGCCGATCCGTGAGCGTCCGTCTTCCCTTCCGCCCCGCGCCTCAAGGGACCTCGAGGACGACGCGGATGGTCGAGGGGCGGGGTGAGTCGCAGGTCAGGAGGCGTCGCGCCGGGTCCCATCGGCAGGTCGCGTCGGCGGGCTCGACCCTCGGGCACCGCCGGGGGAAAGGCCCCAGCCGGCACGACGATCTCGGTGGGACCGATTCCGGGCCGGTGGCGATAGATGAACTCCAGCCGTGGGCAGCGTCGAGGCGGCGTGGTCGCCGCGAATCGGAGGGACAAGGGCACGCCGGCTATTCGACGCGGATAGGGGCGGGGCCGGTAGTTCGGCCGCGTCCGGCCGGCGCCTTCGAGGATGCTGAAGTCCTCGCCATTCCAACCGTCGCCGAACTGGGGCGTCCAGTGCGGCGCGACGTTCCACTGCAAGGCCGAGGAGAACGTCATGTCGAGCCGGTTGTAGAGGTAATCCACATAGTCGCCGGCCCGCCCCGCGCCTCCCTGGATGCCGATCTCGCCGAGGATCAGCGGCACGCCCCATTCGGCCGCCTTCGCCTCCATCCGCTCGAAGGCCCGATCGATGGCGGCGGTCTGTCCGCCCCAGTCCTCCAGCGCGATGGCCAGCGGCTTGTAATAGTGCGGGGCGAAGGCGATGTTGTCGAGGCCCGGATCCGGCAGCCGGGTCCGGCGCGCCGCGGCGGTCGGCCCGTGCGCCTCGAGGAACAGGATCGCCGACGGATGCCGGGCGCGGAGCACCCGGGCGGCGTCGCGGTACAGCGGCATGATCTCGCGACGCTCGTCGCCCCACGGCTCATTGATCGGGTCGTAGCCGATCACGCCCGGGATCGCGGCGAAGGCCCCCGCGACCTCGCCGAGCATGGCCAGATACCGCGTGCGCACGCCGTATCGATCGGCGTAGAAGTCGGAGAACGACTTGTGCATGTTCGGGTCGGTCAGTTCCTGGAGCGCCCAGGTCTTGCAGTCGCAGCCGTTGTCGGGCTCGTGCGGCGTGGCGCGGGGCGAGATCGCCCACAAGGGGAAGCCGCAGCCGCAGCCGCGGGTCATGTTGCGGGAGAAGCCGTCCTGGTGGATGTTGACGATTACGAACAGCCCGCGATCCCAGGCCGCGGTGGCGATGGCCGTCATCCGCGCCATGTACGCGGTATCGTAGCGGCCCGGCTCCGGCTCGAATGCCTCCCAGATGAAAGGGAGGCGGATCGCGCCGAAGCCCAGCTCGGCCGCGCGGTCGAGAATCGACGGGTTCTCCATCGCGACGAACGGGGGGACTTTCCCACCGCCGATGTTGATCCCACGGATCAGGACGATCCGGCCGTCCCCGGCGACGAAATGTTGACCCACGACACGGAGCACGGCCGGCGGCCCGGCCACAGGCCGGACCGCGGCGGTCGGTTCGACGTCCGGCAGGCCCGCCAGCCGGCAGGCCGCACAGGCGAGCAGGATCGAGGCCGAGGCCAGCACCCGCGCCGCGGGCCATCGGCCGCCGGTCTGCGAACGCCCCGGCCCCGGCGTGGCGAGATCCATGGTCTGCACACCTGCTCCGCTCTCCGGCACCCAGCCCCATGCCGCGTCGAGTCAATGAGATGGGATGCGCCCCGGCCCCGGGACCCGCCCCGAAGCCCGGTCGCGGACGTAAGGAATAACCCAGAACCGGAAAGCAGGGAATAGCAATTCCTGTGTCGCGAGGAGATGGAGAGCCCGAAGAGGCTCGATGAAGCGGATTTTATTTACGATTCACCGTCGTCTTAAGTTCGGCTCCTACGATAACTCGGAGCAGACATGGCTCCGACATCACTCCGGGCCCATCGATTTGACCCCGTCTCGGGCACATCGGCCGGAGTGACCTGTAGTCAAACGCGCCTGGAGCACCGAAAATGCTGTCACTCTTGTTGATCGACCTGCTGACGATCGGCATGCTGCTCTTGCTGGCCGGATGGATGTACGACACCGTTTCGAGCGAGGAGATACCATGTCGCAATTCCAGCGTCGAGACTTTCTGACCGGGGCCGCGGCGCTCGCGGCCGCCACCGCCGCGACCCTGGCCGCGAGCCGGCCGGCGGAGGCCGGCGACCCGAGCTTCATGAACAACGTCCCCGACCCGCTGCTCGCCGGGCACGAGCTGCCCACCTTCAAGTTCGAGCTGGAGAAGTCCGAAGGCAAGGTCATCGCCGGCAGTTACGGCAAGGAGGCCACCGTCGAGCAGTTGCCGATCTCCAAAGGGCTCGCCGGCGTCTCCATGAAGCTCGAACCCGGCGCCATGCGCGAATTGCACTGGCACGCCACCGCGGCCGAGTGGGCCTTCGTCATCGAGGGACACGTCCGGACGACAGTCATCGACCCGCACGGCGGCGCCGAGACCGACGACTTCGAGCCGGGAGACGTCTGGTACTTCCCCCGCGGACACGGCCACATGCTCGAATGCCTCGGCGACAAGCCGGCGCATTTCATCCTGATCTTCGACAACGGATACTTCTCCGAGTACGGCACGTTCAGCATCACCGACTGGCTGGGCCATACGCCCAAGGCCCTCCTCGCCAAGAATTTCAGCCTGCCGGAATCGGCCTTCGACGGCTTCCCCAGGGACGAGGTCTACTTCGCCCGCGGCCCGATCCCGCCCGCGACGATCCCGGCGAATCTCCGAGGCGGGATGGTCTCTCCGCCCGATACGCACAAGTATCGATTGCTGGCGCAGGAGCCGCATTCGGTCCACAAGGGCGGGCGCGAGTGGCGGGTCGGTGCCGACCGGTTCCCGATCTCGAAGACGGTCACGGGCGTCATCCTCGACCTGGAGCCGGCCGCCCTGCGCGAGCTCCACTGGCATCCGACCTCCGACGAGTGGCAATATGTCATCGAGGGCAAGGTGAACGTCACGCTGTTCGGCTCCCATGGCCGCTACCGGGAGGAGACGCTGAACAAGGGCGATGTCGGTTACATCCCGCAAGGATACGGCCATTCCATCGAGAATATCGGCGACAAGCGGTGTCGAATCCTGATCGGATTCAACACGGGCCATTACGAGGCGATCGACCTCTTCGAGCTGGATGGCCGGCAATCCGGTCGACGTGCTCGCGACCAACTTCGGCAAGCCCGCATCGTTGTTCGAGAAGTTCCCGCGCGACCGCGTCTTCATCGCCCCGACCGAGACGATCTCTCACGGGGAACGCGACCCCCAATAGGTTGGTCGGCGGATCGGTGATCCACCTGGCCTCAGGCGAGCCCGATCGGCTTATTGAGCCTTAGCGGGCTCGCCAGCCGGCGATCCGCGGGAGCGATCCCTCGCGCCGGGTCAATTCCCGATCGGCCCGACCTCGGCGGATCTCTTCTCGATCGCATCATCGAGCGCGGCGAACAGCTCTTCCTCGCGGCTGTATGAGCTCATCTCCGAGGGCTCGTCGCCGTCTTCGTGGAACCAGCCGACGTCATAGCGATCCCCCGACTGCTCGATGCGAGCGACGCGGACATGAGGGTTGTAGACGTCGAGATACTTCCCGCGATGCAGGAATTCGATCGTGACCGCGCCGGCCCGCTCCTTGACCTCCAGTTTGTGACCCTGGCTGGTGGTCTTTCCCTTGTAGCGGCTGACGATATCGTTCATGTCTGGCCCCCTCCCTCGCCATCGACGCGGCCTCGGCGGACCGGCCCGCCGGGAGTCTCCCTCTCACGAACCCGGAATCGCCCGAGGACTTCCCGATCTGCAATCGGCATACCGCTCATTCCGAGCCGCGGGGCTTTCTCAGGGCCAGGAGGGCCTCCAACTGTGGTTCGGTCATCCCCCAGAGCCGACGTGGAGGGCCTCCCTTGCGCGACGGCTCGGTGTAGCCCAGCGTCGTGGTCTCGAGGCTATGATTGCGGATCAGGGCGGTGAGCGTCTTGATACTGATCCCCCCCAACCGCTCGGCGATCGCCTCGGGGTCGTGGACGACGAGTCCCTCCTGGCCTCCTTCGCTCACGCTGGCGTCTTGCAAGACCTTGTCTCCAACGTTGATCCGTCCCACGTCGGCTTCCTCGCCCTTTTGCCCTGAACAAGACGCGCTCGCGGAGCACGATCGGGGCCCGGGTCGGCCTTGAGCCGGTGCCCTGCCGAGACGGGTGGCTCGACCGCCAGCAAGTCGGTCGCCTTGCTGGCCCATGATGACTTGAGCGTCATCCGAACCAGCCTTGGCCCCCGAAAAAACCGCCCGATTCCCCGGGGTCGCCCTGCCACCGGGCCGCTCGCGACCCTCATTTCCTTGTTGAATCGACCAAGAAATGAGAAGCAGGCCACTCGCGAAGTAGCTCCGGGGAGATTCCTCGGAATTCGCGGAAAGTTGTAAGCGATGGGCCGGTACCTGCACATTACGGGTAGGACGGTCATCAAGGGGAGGCTCGGGCACATGCCAAGGCGGTTGCAGGGTTCGGTCGTGCGGTCGATCCAGACGCTGTTCAGCGTGGGTTCCGTCGGCGGGATGACCGATGGTCAGCTCCTGGACCAGTTCCTCCGCAGTCAGGACGAGGCGGCGGAAGCGGCCTTCGCCGCCCTGGTGGAGATCCATGGCCCGATGGTCTGGGATGTCTGCCGCGGCGTCCTGTCCGACCCGCACGCGGCGGAGGATGCGTTCCAGGCCACCTTTCTGGTCCTGGCGCGCCGGGCCGATTCGATCCGACGTCGCGATGCGGTCGGCCCGTGGCTGCACGGAGTCGCCCGGCGCGTCGCCGTGCGAGCCAAGGCCACGGCGTCGCGTCGACATCGGCGAGAAGGACAGGTTATGGAGATGACGGCGAGCCCCACTCCAGACCCGATCCGGCGCGAGCAGATCGAGGCGATGCACGAGGAGGTTGACCGCCTGGCGGAGAAATATCGCGCACCGCTGGTGCTCTGCTATTTCGAGGGCCGGACGCACGTCGAGGCCGCCCGGCTGCTGAGATGCCCGGTCGGTACGATCAGCGTCCGACTGTCGCGAGCCCGAGAACTGCTCCGGGCCCGGCTGACCCGCCGGGGGCTGGCCCTGCCCGTCGCCTGGGCGGGCGCGGGGCTGGGCGAGCAGACGGCGTCGGTGGCCATGCCCGTCGGGCTGGCCGAGACCACGATCAAGGCCGCGATGAACCTCGCGGCCGGCAAGGCGTTAACGGCCGGGATGGTCCCGGTCGCGATCGCCCGACTCGCAGAAGGAGAAATCCGGACCATGTTCTACTCGAAACTGACGGTGATCGCGACGGGCGTGCTGGCCATCGGCGTCGGCACGGCGGGCGTCGGCCTGCTCGCGTCGGGCAACCAGCAAGCCCCGCGCGAGCCGGCTGCGGCCGCTCAGTCACAGGCCAAGGAGGATGAAACCAAGGCCCACGACCAGAGCCTCAAGAACCTCAAGATCCTGGGCCTCGCCATGCACAACTACGTTTCGCTCAACGGCCGGTTCCCCGCCGCCGCGATCCGTAAGGACGGCGAGCCGCTCCTGAGCTGGCGGGTCGCACTCCTGCCATTGCTCGGCCAGGCGGAACTCTATGACAAGTTCCATCTCGACGAGCCCTGGGACAGCCCGAACAACAAGGCTTTACTCGACCAGATGCCCGACGTCTACGCGCCAGTCGTTCGCAAGAAGGAGGATCCCAGGCACTCGACCTACTATCAGATTTTCGCCGGCCCCGGCGCCCTGTTCGGGGGCGCCGAGGGATCGAGAATGGAAGACATCACAGACGGGACCTCCAACACGATCCTGATCGTCGAGGCGGCCAAGCCGGTCCCCTGGACCAAGCCCGAGGATCTGCGCTTCGACCCGAAGAAGCCGTTGCCGGAACTCGGCGGCCTGTTCGAAGACGGGTTCCATGTCGGATTCGCCGATGGGTCGGCCTTCTTCCTCAGCAGGAAGATCAAGACCCGCGACCTCCGTGCCCTGATCATGCGCGACGGTGGCGAAGTTGTCAATACCGCCGAGTTCCGACCGGCTGAAACCGGCCCGGTAAGTGATGATGTATCGCGGACCCCCACCCCCGCGATCCCGACGCCGCCCGCCACGAAACCCGCGAAACCCGAATGAGGGAACCGCTCTAACGCGTGTCACCCCGACCCGCTGAAAACGTCCGCTCGATACGCGACTCGTTCCCCTGACGGTCGCGCACGGTCACCGCGAGCATGCCGCTCGCCAGCGTGATCGGCGTATCGAGCTTCAGCTCCCAGACTCCCCTCGAGAGGGGGCAGAACTTGCCGGCCAGGTCCTTCCCCGCCGCGATGCCATCGACGGGGAAGCTGGCCGCGACCCGGAAGCTCTCCGGGACGAGCCCGCCGGAATCGTACATGCCGACCAGTATCCGGGCCAGCGGCGGGTTCGCCCCCGCGCGGGGCGAGGTCAACGTCAGGGTCGGACGCTGGTCGTCGAGCATCCAGCCGAAGCCGGCGGACTCGGGATGCGACGGATCGTAATCCAGGTCGATCGGACAGCCGAGGTCGATCCAGCGCACCAGCGTCAGTCGGTCCTCGTCCGACAAGCGGCGCGACCTGGATCGTCTTGCCGTCCGGCCCGACGTGCTTGCCCGCGACGGCCTCGGGCGGCGGCATGATGCCGCCGGTGTAGTCGAGGTCGGCGCGATTCCGGTTCGCCGCCGTGTTCGCGACCGGTCGGCCCTTTGCCGGAGCGTCGCCGCGTTGCCGGGCTCGGTCTCGGTCGGGAAGTCGTCGTTCGACCAGCCGTCGGTACGCCGGCCGAAGACCTTCCAGATCAGCAGGCTCCGACGCGACTGGAACATACGCACATATCGCGAGGCGTTGGCATTCCGCCAGGAGCCGATGAGCGGCGGCCGGCCGAACCGGCCGGCGTAGTCCATCGCCAGCCGATAATACGTGCCGGGGACGTCGTCGGCGTTGGGGAGGTTGACCGTCTTGTCGTCGTCGAGGACGAGCTCGCCCGCCGGCTGCTCCGACTTCCCGGTGTGGCAGGCGACGCAACTGCGGTCGAAGATCGGCCTGACGTCGCGGAAATATTCGACATTCTTGATCGTCTTTTCATAGCGGAGGCCCGTGCGGCCATCGGCGTCCCACGTCTTGCCGGACCGGTCGTCCGGCCGGGTGGTGACGAGCGGCGTGTGATCGGTCAGGTCGAAGATCGGGTAATCGGGCCTCGCGGCGGCGGTCTGCTCGAAGAGCGTCGGCTTCTGGCTGTGGGCATGGCAGCCGCCGCAATCGTTGCGGATCTCCCCGGGCCGGAGCTGGTGCCAGGTCTGCGCCATGTTCAGGACCATGCCGTACTTGTCGAGCGTCTGGAAGGTGAAGGCCACGTCGGCGGGGATCTTCGCCAGGAAGCTGGTGTCGGGGTTGCCGTCGGGATCGATCGGCTGTCCCCCCTGCCCTGTCCCCGAGGGCGAGGGGAACTTGCGGACGGGGATCTCGCCGAGGATGCGCAGCCGTTCGTTGGCGTGGCTGCGGAAGGTCCGGCCCGATTTGGGGCCGCGATGCCGGTCGGTGGTCGGCTCCATCACGAGGATGCGGATGGCGTGGATGTCGTCGTTGGTGTATCGCCCCGCGTCGGCACCCTGGTTGGACCAGTTGACGAGACCCCGCCGAGGCTCGTATTGAACGGATCGAGTTCGCCGAAGCCGCCGGTGCGATCGGGGCCGGCGGGGACGGTCGCCGTCACGCGGCCCGGTGGCACCACGCCGTTGGGATAGCTCTCCCGCTTGTAGAGGCTCGACGTGCCGACCAGGCCGAACGGCGTCCCCTCGGGCAGCTGGGGCGACCGTTTGCCGTCGTTGGCCAGCGGCGGGAGCGACTTCGGCTCGTCGATGCCGTAGATGCGACGTAGGGGACCAGGGCGCGGGGCCACTGCTCGTTGTACTGCGGGTCGTTCTTGATCAACAGCATCTGGCCGGGCTCGTCGATCGGCCTGCCGCCCTTGATGAGGTAGAGGCCGCCGTCGACGGCCGGGACATGAACGGTGTAGCCGCCGTTGACCGGCCCGGGCGACCAGACGGCCAGGAGATGGTTGTCCGGCGCGGCGGAGGGATGCGTCACCTTGCCGACGCGAGGCCCGTGGTTCCGGCCCGGCCCGGCGAAGTCGGCGGGGCCTTCGTCGGTGCGGGCGAACGGCGTGAGCGACTCGATGCCGGTCGGCGCTGAACGGCAGTCTTCGTGTCCGAGCCCGGCCGTCCTCGCGGAATCCGCCGGCCAGAGGCGGGTTGCGCGGGTCGTCTCGATAGCCGGGGCCGAACGGCACGCCTGCGGACGGCCCGGGTGGCGGCAGCTTGACGAACCCGCCGAAGCCGCTGCTGGTCTGGTTGTAGTATTCCTCGGCCACGATCGACCCGTCGGACAACTGGGTCTGGAAGTGGTAGGCGCTCGGGCTCTCGCCGGGCAGGAAGGCGCTGAGGATCGGCCCCCAGTTCGTGCCGTCGGGATGGATGCTCCACAGGCCCCACAGCGTCGAGGTCCGCAGCCCTTGCGACTCCAGCGAGCTGAAGATGATCCGGCCGTCCTTCAGGACCGTCGGGTGCAGCGCCATGCCCAGGTTCAGGTGGCCGATGCACTCGACGTTGCGGCCGTCGTCGTCCATGACGAAGAGTTGCAGCGTGTGGGGCAGCCGCTTGGGCGGCTTGAAGGCGTTGCGGTTGCTCGTGAAGACGACCTTGCCGCCCGGCAGCGGGCAGGGCCCCGTGTTGAAGACGCCGTAGCCGATCGAGTTCTTCCCCGGCTCGGGCGTGCGGAAGTCGCTCGACCAGTCGCCGGCGCCGGTGTTCGGCGTGAACTGCTGATGCGTCAACCGGACGATCTGGTGCGTCCGGGTGTGGATGCGATAGATGTCGGCGCCGGCCGGCGCGCCCTCGGTGGTCGTGGCGCCGTCCAGGTCGTGGAAGAGCGTGTAGTAGACCCATTCGCCGTCGAAGGAGACCATGGGATCGGCGACCGCACCCTTGCCGCCGGCGACCAGGACTTCCTCCTCGCCGTCCGGGTGCAGGAGCATCAGGTCGGCGCCGGGATCCATGAAGAGCGGGCTGGAGATCTCGGCCCAGTTGGTGCCGACGTCATCCCCGTGCCGGGGCGCCCGCACATAAACGATGTCGTAGTCCAGTTTCACCGAGGGATCGGTGGCGACGCGGGGCACCTCGACGCGGGCCGCCGGGACGTGCCCGTCGTCATCGGCCTGAGCGGCCAGGAGCATGGCGAGGGCAAGGATGGAAGCTCGCGACATGGTGCGGTCCCTTCGATTCGCTGGTCTTCGCCATGCACGTCGACGCAAGAGGATCGCCTCGCGCAAAGGCGCGTAGCTCGCAAAGAAAGACGCAAGAATCAAATCGAAATTCGCTGACGACGATCCATGACCGGGCCGGGTCGGACGCGATCCTTCGGCCCTCGGGGGGATTGGTTCTTGTGTTGACTTTGCGTCCTCTGCGCCTTTGCGCGAGTATCTCGACGGCCACCATATGAGAACACCACGGGCCGGCCCAGTTCGGACCGGCCCGTGGTTCGGATCGGATCGGCATGATCGATCGTCATGTCGGAAGAATCCGGGTTACTTGATTACGCTCTGGGCGGCGGCGGCGATTTCCTTGGACTTCTCGGCCGCGCCCTTGGTGTCCATGAAGGCGAAGTTCTTGACGATCCCGCCGCCCTTCTTGTAGACGAGGACGGTGACCGCGGCTTTCTTGTTCAACTCGTAGGCCGCCGGGCCGTCCTTCTCGACGGCGACCGTCAGCGGGGTGGTGAGCTTGTGGGTCTCTTGCAGCTTCTCGAAGTCCGCGTCGGTCACGCCGCAGACGCCGACCACGACCGTGCCCAGGTCCTTGTTCGTCTTCTGGACCGCGTCCACGGCCTTGACCAGCGACGCCAGGTTCTCGTCGGCCTTCTGGGTGAAGATCAGAACGACGGCCGGGCGTTCCTCGGCGCCGTACTTGCAGACGTAGCAAAGTTCTTCCTTCGTGTCACCCTTGCGATGTTCGCCGGTGATCGCCCTGACGTCGAAAGGGCCGCCGATCTGGTCGGTCGGGCCGGACTTGATATCCTCGGCCCGCGCCGACAGGACCATCGCGAAGCTCGTGACGAGGAGGATCGCTCCAAGACGTACGCTCATGCAGTATCTCCTACTGTGATTGACCGGGAAGGAACCGGACGCCATCGGGCGAGGTTCGCCACCTCGCCGAACGTGCCGACAACTCGGGACGTCACCAGTTTGACCTCTTCGCCACCAATCCGGCAAGGTCCGACCCACGATCCGGAGCTCGACGAGGTCTCGATTACGCGAGGATCTCCTTGACGACCCGCGCCGAGCGGCCATCGATCAGGCGCTGCTCGCGGCCGTTGGCGTGGTAGACGAGTCGGTCATGATCCAGGCCGAAGAGATGAAGGAGGGTCGCCTGGAAGTCATTCGGGGTGACCACATTCTCGACGGCGCGGTGGCCAACTTCGTCGGTCGCGCCGAAGGTCATGCCCGGCTTGATCCCGCCACCGGCCAGCCAGATCGAGAATCCCTGTCCGTTGTGGTCGCGACCGGCGTTCTCATCGAGGTTGCCCTCGCTCACCGGGAGCCGGCCGATCTCGCCGCCCCAGTGGACGATCGTGGTGTCGAGCAGCCCGCGTTGCTTGAGGTCCGTCACCAGCGCGGCCGCCGGTCGGTCGGTCCGCAGGCAGATGTCGGCTAGCCCAGTGCGGATCGACTGGTGGTTGTCCCACGGCTGGCCTCCGAGGAAAAGCTGGACGAACCGGACCCCTCGCTCTACCAGTCGCCGGGCGATCAGGCAGCGCGCGCCATACTCCCGCGTGTGGTCCTGGTCGAGCCCGTAGAGGCGTCGCATCGACTCGGGCTCGTTCGAGATATCCAGTGCCTCCTTGGCGGCCGTCTGCATGGCCGCGGCCAGTTCGTAGCTCTGGATCCGGGCCTCGAGGTCGGCCTCTCCCGGGTGTAATTCGCTGTGCCGCCGGTTGAGCCGGTCCAGGAATGCGAGGTTCTGCTCCTGCAAGGTCCCGCGCAGGTGCGGCGGCGGGTCGAGGTTGAGGATCCGAGGCTCCTCCGGCCGGAGCACCGTCCCTTGATAGAGCGGCGGCATGAATCCGCTCGACCAGTTGATCGTGCCGTCGACCGGCGGCCCGCCGGGGTCCGAGAGGACCATGTAGGCCGGAAGCTCCTGCGACGGGCTGCCGAGGCCGTAGACGATCCAGCTCCCCATCGTCGGCCGGCCCGCGATGCCGGCGATCCCGCCGTGGAAGTATCGGATCGAGACCTCGTGGCCGTTGTGACCCGTGTGCATCGACCGGACCACGCAGATGTCGTTGACGATGCCGGCGGTCGCCGGGAGCAGCTCCGAGACCTCGGTGCCGCACCGGCCTCGCTTCGCGAATTTCCAGGGGGTGCCGAAGAGCTTCTTGTTCGCCCGGTTGACGAAGCTGTAAATAACGTCGCCGCCGTATTCGGTCCCGTGGTGCCGGGTCAGCTCGGGCTTGGGATCGAGCAGGTTGACGTGCGACGGCCCCCCGTGCATGAACATCGAGATCATCGCCGTCGCCTTCGGGGCGAAGTGCGCGGGCCTCGGCTTGAGGTCCATCGGCAGATTCTCGCCGGGCTTCCGGGGCGATTCGGCCAGCAACCCCTCCTGGCGGAGCAGGTGCATCAGCGCGAACGACCCGACCCCGAAGGCGGAGTTCGCCAGGAAGGAACGACGGCTCGGGAGCGGCGAATCAATCCACATGGAGACCACCTGATCGTCCGGATTTCGGGTTTGTAGGGTGGGTGAAACCCACCGGTGAATAGTTTTCTCAATACGGTGGGTTTCACCCACCCTACAAATGAGCCTGAATCAGTCTACATAGAGGAACTCGTTGGAGGTCAGGAGTTGTTGACAGAGGTTCGTGAGCGCCATGAGCTCCCGATCGCCGCGGGTCTCGGACTTGGCCAACTCGACGAGCTGCCGGGCGACGAAGGCAGACGCCCAGTCTTGCTCCTCGCGCGAGATCGAACGATTGTAGGCGAGCTGCCAGGCGTGGGCGATCCTGCGCGAGAGGTCGGCCGGGGCCTCCGACCGCACCCGGATCGCCATCGCCTGGGCATTGCCGAGGACGAACTCGCTGTTCATGAGCATCAATGATTGCGGCGCCGAGGTGCTGGTGGGCCTCCGGTCGCAGTTCACCGCCATGATCGGCGCATCGAAAGCGGCGAGGAGCGACACCGGTTTCGTCCGGCGGACCTCCAGGTAGATGCTGCGCCTGGGAGAGTCGTTGGCCGGGAGCACCTGGCCGACGGAGTCCTCGGCCACCGGTACCGCGCGCCCGAACGGGGTGCGATCCAGCCGGCCGCTCACGAAGAGGATCCGGTCGCGCAGCGCCTCGGCATCGAGACGTCGGAGCGGATATCGCGCGTAATCGGTGTCGTCTCGGTCGGGCGTCCCGTCGGCCGGATCGCGATGCGACGACTGCCGATAGGCCGCCGATGTCATGATCAACCGGTGTATCCGTTTGAGACTCCAGCCCTGACGCACGAGCTCGTCCGCCAGCCAGTCGAGGAGTTCGGGGTGCGTCGGCCGGTTGCCCAGTACGCCGAAGTCGCCGGGGGTGTCGACCAGTCCGCGGCCGAAGTGGTGCAGCCAGATCCGGTTGGCCAGCACCCGGCCGACCAGCGGATGCCGGCTGTCGACGAGATGTTTCGCGTACGCGAGGCGACGGCCCGAGGTCGGCAGCGCGGATCCTTGGCGGGGGCTTCGAACCGCGGCCGGGCCGGTGCCGCGATCGTCAGGTCGCCCGCCGCGACCGGCTGAGTCGGTTGCCGATGGTCGCCGCGGTGGAAGATCCGCGTCTCGGGCAGGACACCGGGCACCTCGTCGAGTACGCTCACGAAGTCCTCGACCGGCTTCCGGGCCCGCACCGCGTCGACCTTCGCCTGGTCCTTCTTCAGGTCGTCGGCCGCCGCCGGATTGTATTGATAGAGGACCCCCGCGGTGATATTCAGGCTCGGGTTGGCGGCCAGCAGCCGTTTCTGCTCGTCCGACCGCTTGCCCTCGGGCGCATTGCGGGCGTCGCGGAGCTTGCCGCGCATCTCCGGCGGGAATTTCGCCAGCTCCTTCTCCAGTGCCTCGGCGAGATACTTCTGCGTCTTCGCCTCGATCGCCGTTGCCAGCTTCTGGACCTCGGCCTCGATGGCCGCGGCCCGTGCACGATCGGAGTCGGTATAGAGCGAGACGAGCCGGCTGGCGGGACGTCGCCACTGCCGGGGATTGAGCGCCGGCTCGAAGACGGCGCGGAGGCGGTAATAGTCCGACTGCGGGATCGGATCGTAACGATGGTCGTGGCACTGGGCGCAGCCGACGGTCAGGCCCAGGAATGTCGAGCCGACGATCTTGAGCGTGTCGGCGACGACCTGGTTGGCGGCGAGCGCCTCGTCGGCCGCCCCCGTCGAGGTGCCGTCGGCGGCCGTCCGGAGGAAGCCCGTCGCGGCCAGCGTATCGGCCTGCTCCGACTTCAGGTTGCTCCAGGGCCGAGCGACCAGCTCGTCGCCCGCGAGTTGCTCGATGATGAACCGATCGAGCGGCTTGTCGGCGTTCAGCGCGCGGATGACGTAGTCGCGATACTTGTACGCATAAGGACGCGGCGTGTCGTCGTTGCCGTTGCCATCGGAGTCGGCATAACCGGCGACGTCGAGCCAATGGCGGGCCCATCGCTCGCCGTAATGGGGCGAATCGAGCAGGCGGTCGATCATCCGCTCGTAGGCGCCGGGGGCGACATCCGCGAGAAAGGCGCCGACCTGCTCGCGCGACGGCGGCAGTCCGATGAGGTCGAACGACGCTCGGCGCAAGAGCGTAAGCCGGTCCGCCTCGGCGGCGAATGACGTCCCGCGTGCGCCGAGCTTCGCCAGGAGGAACGCATCGATCGGCGTCCACACCCTCGCCCGGTACTCAGGGCGGACCCGCGGCGGAACGGGGCGGCGGATCGGCTGGAAGGCCCAGTAGGCACGCTCCTCGGGCGTGATGTCGATGCCCGGCGGCAGGCTCTCGGGTTCCTCGCGGAGCGTCCGGGCACCGGCGGAGATCCAGCGCTCGATGATCGCAGCCTGGGCCGTCGGGACCTTCTTCTCGCCCGGCGGCATCTCGCCGTCGTGGATGCGGTCCATGAGGAGGCTCTGGTCAGGCTGCCCGGCAACCACCGCCGGCCCGCTCTTGCCCCCGCGCCGCGTGGTCCGGGCCAGGCGTAGGTCAAGCTTCCCCTTGAGCTCCGCGCCTCCCCCGTGGCAGTCGAGGCAATACGCCTTCAGAATAGGTCGGACGTCCCGCTCGAACACCGGCGGCTCGTTCGAGTTGCCGCGAGCCAGGACGGGACAGAGACTCACCGCGACGGCGATCGCGACGACGAACAGACGGAAGGCATGCATAATCGTCTCCATCGAGCTCGTCCCGGGCGGGGCTCCATTCGATCGCCGCAAGTGCACGCATCCTCTATCGCAACGACGAGGTTTAATTATTGTTAAAAAGTCGTCCCGGGACAAGGCATGAGGATCGCATCCGCCCAACTCACAGGAAGGAGCGAACATGAACATCTCCCGAAGAGCAACTCCCGAAGATCGATTCGGAGGCGCCACCGACCCGAGCCCATTCTTGGCACGTCCGGCCGATGCCTTCGGAAAGCCGGTCTGCCGGCTCGGGCTGGCTTCGCGAGGGGACCGGTCCGGGCTGAGCCCGGACGATGTGCTCCACGCGATCGACTGCGGCGTGAACTTCCTGAACTGGCCGGGCGAGGCCGACGCCCCCGGCGGGGCCGACGGCATCAGCGATGCAATCGCGGCCCTGGGCACCGGGCGGGAGTCGCTCGTCGTCTGCGTCCAGTTCGGCGCCCGGACCGCGCGCGACGCAGCCGGCGAGCTCCGATCGATCCTGGCAACGCTGCGAACCGATTACATCGACGTACTGACATTCTATTACGTCGAGCAACCGGCGGAGTGGCGGGACTTGATCGGACCGGGCGGGGCCATGGAGTATTGCCGCGCCGCGAAGAATGACGGCGTCGTCCGGTCGCTCGGGGTCACCAGCCATCAGCGGACCCTGGCGGCCGTGATGGCGCAGAGCGGACTGCTCGACGCCCTGATGATCCGATACAACGCGTCCCACCGCGGCGCCGAGCGTGAGCTCTTCCCCATCACCGACGCGAACGGCCTACCGGTGATCGCCTACACGGCGCTGCGATGGGGAGCCCTGCTCCATCCGACGCCCGACGACCCGCCCGGCTTCCGCATCCCCAGGGCGCCCGACTGGTACCGATTCGTGCTCCAGTCACCTTCGGTCACGGTGACGCTCGCCGCCCCCTCCAGCCGGGCGGAGCTGGATGAGGATCTGGAGGTATTGCAATCGAGCGGGCCGCTCTCCGACCCCGATTATGCCCGACTTTCCGAACACGGGGACCGAGTCCGGCGCCATGCCGGACGTTTCCCTTGAGGAACCGGCCGTTCGATAGCTCTCTCTCTTGCGTCGCGGCTTCGCTGACAACCAACAGCGATTGCAGATTCCAGATGGCCCTGGAAAGTCCAGCTCAAGACTTCTCGAACGCACGCAGCGCCGATCCCTGGCTCTCATGAATCTCGACGAGTTTCGTCAGACCAACGACATCGGCCCCGATCTGCATCTCAGGGGCCAGGTTGCATAACTTGACCTGGCGTCCCTCGGCCTGAGCTCGGGTTACGAGCTTGAACAGTACGGCAAACCCCGAACTACTGATGTAACCTGTCTTGCGGAAGTCGATCAGGAGTTGTTTCGACCATTCTTCGGCGGCGACCCGGGCCAGTTCGATGCCGAGCTCCTGGGCCAGCTTCGGACCCTGTAGATCCTTGGTGATCACCTCGACGAGGGCGACGTCACCCACCATACTTAATCGGATATGCTGGAATTCGGTCGTCGGCATCAGAAGGTCCTTGTTGGGCGTTCGTCGGTGTCGAATCCCGGGGTGGCCTCGCCGGCCTGGTGTGCAACCCTGCGTCGCAGCAACCTGCGGACAGTATAAGCACCAACCAGATGATCATCGGGTCGGCATTCAACCGGTTTTCCCGGTCTGTTATCGGCGAAGGATGCAGCGGTGTCCACAGGTCAGTCGGAATAAGGAAGGTCTGTGTCGCTTGCTCTACGAGCCCCGATCCGGACTTGCCGGCCGAACCCGTGCTCGCCAGGCACTCGAGGCGACCGGCTACTGCGGCTTGCTGGACAGGTGCGGAACGGCCACCGGAGTGAGTCATCGACCATGTCTCAAAGACCTCGCATGCCCGATTCCCCTCGACGTGCTGGAGCCGCGACGTCGCCGCGGCCGACCCCGGCCATACCCGGGCCCTCGCCGCCCTGGCGGACCTATGTGCGTCCTAATTGGTTCCCGGTCTATGCGAGAATCCGCCGGAAGGGGAATGATCGGGGAGTTATTGCTGGGGCGAGATCGAGCGGCTTCGGCCTGCGATCAGCGTGTGCCACGGGGACGGGCGTCATCGCTGGTCCAGATTGGTCCGCATAATACATGACGCTCTTGTTGTAAGCGTTGATTCTGCCGCTTATAATCGAGGGCGCCTCCGGGATTATACGCCCGTCCAGACGGAAAGAAAGACGCCCGTTTGGGTGCCTAAACAATGGTTAGGGGGCTTCGAGCGATGGCCCGCGAGGATGTGAAACGCGACATCCTTCGGCTCGTCTCGCGTCATGACGGCGAGTGGTCCTGGTACCAAGTGGACCGCTCGCTCAGCGGCACTCGTCCCGGCTGCGTCGGCCCTTTCATGGATGAGATCCGTGAGCTGGCGGCCGAGGGCTTGATCGAGGTCCGCCCGAATCTGGCCCTTGGCGAGCATAGTCGTTACTGGTTAACTGAGGTAGGGCGTCGAGCAGTGTCGGGCAGAGCCGAGTCCTAACCATAAAGGATTGGAGTCCGCGAAGCCGGACCTCCAATCCCTGTTCAAGAAGCCCGTGGCGCGACCCCGCCGCGGTCCACATGGGTAACGCTTCCGATCGGCTTCGCTCGGTGACGGCTCAGACAGGCGGACTTCGGCCCTGACGCGACCTCGCGCGGGCCGTCACGTCGTTCGACGAGCTGTCGCAAGCCGTGCTCTCCACGACGAGGACCGCCCAGGGAGGGCTATCCACCGGCCTCATTCCCAACCCGGCGCGCACCCCGATCGGGCCGCGACTTCGCCGCGGTCTGCGACTGGGGCCCGGGCTCTGATGCGTGACTCTCATCCGGCTAACTCGTGTCGAAGGATGCCGGCAACTCAACCGGCACGAATCCCAGCCGCACCAGCGCACCGCCACACACGGCGCAACCCGGCGACGGGGCCAGTGCCGATGGCTCATCAGACCGGCGCGCTCGCAGCGCGTACGTCAATCCGGCCCAGAGCGCGATCAGCCACCGCACCAGCTCCAGGCCCACACCGCTCGCCGGGCTCAGGAACCCGTAATGACGCACCTTCGGCAAGCCCGACGGCAGGACGTGCTGCAAGAACCGCCGCAGGAACTCCGTCGCGTCCAGCGTCATCTGCCGACGCCGCTTCGACCCCACGCGGCGATACGTGAAGGTCACCCGACCATCGTCGCACGAGACGATCCGATGATCGCCGATGGCCACGCGGAAGACGTACGGCGCCAGGTACCGCAACGACTCCCGGCCGTCGCCCGCCGGCTGACAGTGCACCACCCAGTCCTGCTCCCAGACCGACGGCGCGACCTGCTCCAGCAGGCCCTCGGCGCCAGCAGGTCGCGGAACTTGGCCCGGTAGATGATCGACAGCGCCTTCACCGGCACCAGGAAGTTGACCCGCGACGCCAGCCAGCGATCGCCGTCGCGGCTCAGGCCGCCGCCGGGCACGACGTAGTGGACATGGGGGTGATACTCCAGCGTCCGGCCCAGGTGTGCAGCACCCCGAAGAAACCCAGCCGGTCCGTGCCGATGAACTTCGGATCGGCCGCCAGCGTGCGCAGCGCCTCGCTCGAGGCCCGGAACAGCGCCGGGTAGACCGTCCGCTGATGACCGCGCGCGACGTCGCGCAGGCCCGCCGGCAGGGTGAAGGTGACCAGGAAGTAGGGGCACGGCAGCAGGCGATCGGTCTGGTCGGCCAGCCAGGCCTCGGCCTTGTCGCGCTGGCAGCTCGGACAATGCCGGTTGCCGCACGATCGGCCCATGGCATGAGTCCGCCCGCAATCGGCGCAGCGGTACAGGACCGTCCCCGCTCGCCGGTCCGGCAGGCCGCGATGTCGCGCAGCACCTTCCGGTGCCCCGCGGGCATCGTGGCCCCGAACCGCTCGAGATAGGCCGGGCCATGGCGCCGGACGATCTCGGCGACCGAGGGCATGGCTCAGAACTCCATCAGGGCGTCGATCCGCTCGCGGGCCTGGTCCTGGCTGGCGGTGGTCAGGTGGAGGTAGACCATCGTCGTCTGCAACGAGCTGTGGCCGAGGTACTGCTGGATCAGACGCAGATTGACGCCCGCCTCGAGCAGGTGCGTGGCGTAGCTATGTCTCAGGGTGTGGATCGAGACGTCCTTGCGCCAGCCCAGGTCGCGGACGACGCGGCGCAAGGCCCCCTGGACGCTCGATCGCTCCATGGGCCCGTCGGCGTGCGCCGCGCGGCGATGATCGCGGCCGGTGGCGGGGAACAACCAGGTGCGATGGCGATGCGTGGCCCAGTATTGGCGGAGCGAGACGAGCGTGCGCGGCGGCAGCGGGACGAAGCGATCCTTGGCCCCCTTGCCGCGATGGACGTGGACCATCATCTGCCCGCTGTCGATGTCGCCGACCTGCAAGTTCAGCCCCTCGCCGAGGCGGAGCCCGAGCGAGTAGACGGCCTGGAAATAGATGCGGTTGTGGGGCGTGCGGACGGCGGCGATGAGGCATCGGACCTCGTCGACGGAGAGGACGTCGGGGAGCCGCTTCTCCCTGGGGACGCGGAGGCGTTTCAGGGTGGGCCAATCGCGGGGGATGGTGTGAGAATAGAAGAACTTGATGCCGCTGTAGGCGATGCCGAGGGAGGCGGCGGCGAAGTGGCGATCGTTCTTGAGGTGTAGGAAATAGTCGCGGAGCTGGGCTTCGGTGAGGCGGTCGGGCGGGGTGTGGAAGTGGTCGGCGAGTTGTCGGACGGCGCGGAGGTAGGCCTCCTGAGTGCGTTGGGAGAGTCCGGCGAGCTGGAGGTCGTGGGTCATGCGCTGACGGAGCGACGAATCCATATCGAGATCCTCTGGCAAGGAGTGAGGAGATCACCATTGCCAGGAACCATGGCCTACGGCTGCGTCGTGTGCCAGCGATCGATGAGTCGGTGGGAATGCCGATGACCGATGAAGGCCGGCGCGGTACACTGAACGTCATCGGAAGTATCTGCCGCGAAGCGGCTTACTTGAACATGGCGATGCAGCGGACCCGCTGATCTTTGGCGTTAGAAGGCGGCTTCATCGTGACATACGCGGAAATCGAAACCGAAAGCGCCCAGATCGTCGCGTCCAGTGGTCGTGTTCTCCCGCCCCACGCCAGAGCCATAGTCGCGGCGTTCATGCAGCAGACCAGCGGCCTGGAAGTCATCGAGCGGTGTCCTTATTGTCAGGGCCTTCTGGATGTCGTTGAGCAGGGATCGGCCTGGGTCATGACTTGCCCTTGTGGTCGCTCGCACGATAATCTCCGTGGCCTGTGACGATCTACTGACCGTTGCGCAAAGCGGTTAACTCTCAGTCGCTTGGTACCCCTGCTTTTCGGTCATTTGAAGCTCCAGCGAGTTAAGTTCTTCACGCAGCGATCAGTAACGAGGCGATGCAGCGGACCCGCTCCGCGGGCCGCTGATCTGGAGCGTTAGGCGAGGGATCGGGTCATGCGAGTCCAAGCTCGAATCACCCTCCCCCCCGACATTCGGCGCGACATCGACTCGCTGCGGTCCAAGTGGAATCCCGAGCGTGCGGCCGGCAATCCGGCACACATCACTATCGCGTACCACGACGAGGCCCCCGACCCGAGTTTGTTGACCGAGCGGCTTCGCATGGCGGCGGCCGGGGTCGCTCCGTTCCGGCTGGCCCTCGGATCGACGGCGCGGTTCCCGGAGCCGGCCCGCGGCGTGTATCTGGCGGTCGCGGACCCCACAGCCGGGGTCGCCGCGATACGGGAGATCCTCCTGGCCCCTCCATTTACTCGTCGCGATCGATTCGGTCTTCACGTGACACTGCTGCACCCGGATCAAGGAGACCGCTTCGAACACGCTTGGCCCGACCTCTCAACCCTCGCGGAATCGGGCACCTTCGAGGTTACCGAGTTGCAATTGGTCGGGCCGAGGCAAGAGGCGCTGGCGGCCGTGAGGTTGTCACAGGCCTAAACCATAAAGGATTGGAGTCCGCGAAGCCGGACCTCCAATCCCTGTTCAAGAAGCCCAATGGCTTAGCAAGGCAGGAACCTCGCGCGTGCATGCGCAACTCTAGTAACGGGCAACGCTTCGCTGCCTTCTTATGCTGGCAGAAGAGGTCCGCCTGGAGGATGTGACAAGGTGCCGACAGGCCACTTGGCCTCGTGAGCGATCGGCACTATGCTGGTCGAGGAGGCGCGGTTTGTCAATGGGCCGAGGATGCTCGCTGCTGAGCGGGCTGGCCGTGCCGTGCCAACCGGGCGGGCACGAACCGCCAGGCAAGACCTGCCACAAAGCGGCTTACTTGAACACGGTGCTGCAGTGGACCGCTGCGCGGGCCGCTGAACTTGGCGTTTAGGACCGGCGCGGAATTAACTTCCCAGAATCGGCTAGTCTTGTAAGGATGGTAGGGGATATGCCAGATTTCCCCATTGGAGGTCCCAAGCCGTGGCCGTGGCCTTTCCCTATCCCCCGGATGTCGAACGCGCCATGCAGATCCTCTACCGGTCGCTTCGCGAGCACGACCGCCGCCGCTACGCCGCTGTCGAGGCGGCCAAGCTCGGGCATGGTGGTCTCCTCTATATCACCACCTTGCTCGGCTGCGACGCCAAGACCGTCCGACAAGGCCAGCAGGATCTCCAACAACTCGTCGACCAAGACCTCGAGGACATCGCCCCGGACGAGCGCGTCCGAAGGCCCGGCGGCGGTCGCAAGCCGGCTACCGAGAGCCTACCGGACCTGCTCCCGAGTTTCCATGCCGTCCTGGAGGACCACACCGGGGGTGACCCGATGCGCGAGCAGGTCATCTGGACCGACCTCACGCCCCGCGAGATCGTCGAGGCCCTGATGGAGAAGGACCTCTACGTCTCCCAGCAGGTCATCCGCCAGCTGCTCGACGCCGAAGGCTATCGCCGCCGCCAGATCGAGAAGTACCTCGACATGGGAGGACACGAGGATCGCAATGCCCAGTTCGAGAACATCGCCCGGATCAAGCAGGACTACCTCGCCTCGCCGAACCCGATCCTGAGCATCGATACGAAGAAGAAGGAGCTCTTGGGGACATTCTATCGCGACGGCCGGGTCTATACGCGCCAGGGGTTGCTGGCTTACGACCACGACTTCCCCAGCTACGCCGACGGGGTCGTGATCCCCTACGGGCTCTATGACCTGAAGCGGAACTTCGGCTACCTCAGCATGGGGACGAGCCGCGACACGACCGAGTTCGCCTGCGACAGCATCGCCTGGTGGTGGGAGAATTACGGTCGGTCGCTCTACCCGGATGCGGATTCGATCTGCCTGTTGTGCGACGGCGGCGGGAGCAACAGCGCCGACAAGTACCTGTTCAAGGAGGATCTGCAGAAGCTGGCCGATCGGCTGGGCCGAGAGATCCGGATGGCGCACTACCCGCCCTACTGCTCGAAGTACAACCCGATCGAGCGTCGGTTGTTCCCGCACGTGACCCGCGCCTGCCAGGGGGTGATCTTCGACAGCGTGGCGACGGTCAAGCGATTGCTGGAGAAGACGCGGACGGCCAAGGGGTTGGGAGTCGTGGTCGCGGTCATGGAGAAGGTCTACGAGACGGGGCGGAAATACGCCGAAGGCTTCAAGAAGGACATGAAGATCGTGTTCGACGAGTATCTGCCCAAGTGGAACTACCGTGCCATCCCAACGACCCATTGAAACCGGGAACTTATTTCCGCGTCGGTCCTTAGCGGCTCGGTAGCGGCCCGGGGAGCATGACGCTGAGCCTTCCCGTCTCGCCGATGGTACGGCCCCATGCCTTTCAAACGATGAACTGGCTGCGGTATGCTGGAAAAGAAAGGCATGGAATTTATCGAGGAGCCATCCCTGGTTCGCATGTGAACTGCAGACACCTCGCCGCCTTGCATTTGAGGCGATCATGATCGCTGGAGCAGCCCCACGTTTCCAATGGCGGCCAAACCCTGATGGAGCAACCAGGACGATTGATGAGGCGTGCGAGATCGCGAGACGTTGGGGCGTAGAAATCCCCAGCTATGTACAATTCTCGGTAGACGAGTACGATTACCTGGACGAGAATACGACGGCCCGGACCACGACGTTCAGGGAATTTGAAGGGACGATCATCGACTGGTCGTGGTTCTTCCACAAGAAGACCGGGAAGATCCCGTTCTTGATCCGCAAGGACATCCTGACAAGTGACGAGGCCATTGTGGCCGTCATTGGCCATGAGATGTTCGAACTCGAAATGCTACATTCGATCTTCGGCGAGGGTGCCACTGTCGAGAAATGGGAGGCCGAGACCAGCCCGAACAACCCAGGGAACTTCCATTGGCAAGCGTGGGATTACGCAGATGAATTGGTCGCGCGCATGAGGAAGGAGGGGAAATGATCGGAAGATTGATCGAGATGTACGAGAGCGGTTCCATTACTGGCTATCAGGTGATGATGGACTGCCTCCAGATGCTCGACCCGGATAGCCCGGATCTTGTCCTCTCCGAACTACCAGAAGAGATCCTCGACGAGATGCTGGCCTATGCACGACGCTACGATCCCAGTCGTCCGCATTCGGCAACGTTAGTCCCCCCCGCTGAAGACCAGGTCAGGACGGCCGAACGGTGGATATGCGACCACCGTGTCAGAAATTCCAAGCCTGTCAATCAGTAATCTGATCAGGACGGGTTCGGAGGTTGGCAGTAGCTTGCAAGCACGCGAGTGGCCGTAGCATTATCTACACGTCCCCGGCAGGCCGTCGCGGCATCCCGCCAAACCATAAGGGATTGGAGTCGGCCAAGCCGGAGCTCCAATCTCTTTGTCTTCGCTGAATCACGCCCAGGGCCCTTCTGGAACAACTCTTCCAGTAAACGATCCCAACCCCGCCGACGTGCTGATTCTCGCCGAAGTGCTCATCGATCGACGGTAGGACGAATGTGTCGAGGCCCGGGACGCCGACCGCGGATCGGATGATCCGCGGTCGCGCCCCGGGTGCGTCACGGCAGGACGAGGATCCGCAGCTTCGTCGGCCGCTCGGGCGTCCGGTAGACGCGCTGGGTGGCCTTCTTGAAGTCGGACTCCTTGGCCTTGTAGATATCGACGAACGTCTGCGGGTTCCGGTCGACCAGGGGGAACCAACTGCTCTGGATCTGGACCATGATCTTGTGGCCGGTCCGGAACGTGTGGTGCGAGTCGGGCAGGACGATCGGCACGAGGGTCGGCTCGCCGGGCTTGAACGGCTCCGGCGTCTCGAAGCTCTTGCGGAACCGCCCGCGCATCACGTCGCCTCGGACGAGCTGCTGGAACCCGCCCAGCGGGACGGCCCCCGGATTCGGCGGGGGCGGCGGCCCCTGGGGATTGGCCGGCCCCTCGGGATACTCGTTGGGGTAGACGTCGATCACCTTGACCACCCAGTCCGAGTCGGTCCCGGTCGTCGAGGCGTGCAGGTTGACCTCGATCGGACCGACCATCCGCACGTCGTCGGTCAGGGGCTCGGTCTCGTAGGTCAGCACGTCGGGCCGTCGAGAAGCGAATCGCTGATCCTCGACCATGAACGTCGCCGGATATCGGGGCGTGACCAGGCTCGTGTAGGGCACGGGGTGGGCGGGGTCGCTCGGGTACTCGTCGAAGCCTTCGTCATCGGAGTTCGAAGGCTTCTCGAAGGCGAGCTTGCCGCCGGCGCCGAGGTAGAGCGTCCTCGCCTTCGCCTCGGCTGGGGGCCAGGATTCGTACTCGTGCCACTCGTTCCGCCCCGTTTCGAAGACCCACGCCTTGATCTTCTCGTCGAAGGAACTCGCACCGGGCTTCTCGGCTTTCGCATCTCGGAGGTAGTGCTCGAAGAAGGCGAACTCAATATGTTCGCGGAAGTGTTCGCCCGTCTTGGATGCGAATTTGACGGAGCCGAGGCTCTCCCCGTCCCCGCGGCTCCAGCCGCCGTGGACCCACGGACCCATGACGATCAGATTCTGCGACTTCGGACTGTGGTCCTGGATCGAGTGATACGTCTTGAGCGGGCCGAACAGGTCTTCCGCGTCGTACCACCCGCCGACGGTCATCACGGCGGGCTTCGTGTCCTTGAGGTGCGGCCAGAGGGCGCGCTCCTGCCAGAACTTGTCGTAGTTGGGGTGGTCCATCTCCTCGTTCCAGAAGGCGCGCTCGCCCTTGAAATGGAGCTTGTTGGCGTTGGAGAGCGGGCCGAGGCGGAGGAAGAAGTCGTAGGCGTCGGGCGTGCCGTGGTCGAACCCCATCCGGGCGGGCATCTTGGACGTCGGCTCGGGCCGGGCGACGCCGAAGACGGCGTCGAAGTCGAACGTCTGGTGGAGGAAGAAGGCCCCATTGTGGTGGACGTCATCGCCGAGGAACCAGTCCACCAGTGGCGCCTGGGGCGACGCGGCCTTGAGCGAGGGATGCGACTCGACCGCCGTGGCCGCGGCGTAGAAGCCGGGATAGGAGATCCCCCATGAGCCAACCCGGCCGTTGTTCCCCGGGATGTTCTTGACCAGCCAGTCGATCGTGTCGTAGGTGTCGCTGCTCTCGTCGATGTCGGCCGGGCTCTTCTTGTCCGGCTTCGTCGGCCGGACGTTGACGAATTGCCCCTCGGACATGAACCGCCCGCGCACGTCCTGGTAGGCGACGATATATCCCGCCTTGCCGAAGTGAGGAGACGGCCCGACGTTCTCGCGATACTGGTCGATCCCGTAGGGGGCCACGCTGTAAGGGGTCCGCATGAGCATCATCGGGGCGTGCTTGGCGCCCTTGGGCACGTAGACCGACGTGAACAGCTTCACGCCGTCCCGCATCGCGATCTTGTACTCGTACTTCGTATAGTGGGCCTTGACGTATTCGAGGCCCTGCGCGCCGCGGGGCGGGGCGGGATCAGGGCCAGGACGGCGAGCGCCAGGGCGACTCGGGCCGGGGTGGCGATCGATCGGATCATCGGGTCTTCCCTTCGATGCGGTGTCGGATAGGGCCAAGAGAGGCTTGGACATGTTACCGTGGGCGTCGGCCAATCGGTAGCTTCCAGCAGGTCGCGATCACGAAAATAACACTCGACCCCGGAACGATCCTCGAGGTCATTCGTTGGACCACCACGAAGGCAACGAACCGATCACGGCAACACCGACAGCTCGATTTGACTCGCTTTTCCGGGTGTTCGGTAGATGCGCTGGCTCGCGAGAATATAGTCCGATGCCTTGGCCTCGAAGATGTTCGGGACGAACTTCTGAGGATTGCGGTCGATCAGGGGGAACCAGGTGCTCTGGATCTGCACCATGATCTTGTGACCCTTCTTGAACCGGTGGTCGGTCCAGTGCAGATCGATCGGATATTGCTCCACCTCGCCGGAAGCCACGGGCTCGGGGCGCTCGAAGCTCTTGCGGAACCGCACGCGGTAGACCTCGTTGGCGATCATGAGCTGGTAGCCGGCAAGCGGCTCATCCGGGTCTTCGGGATAGACGTCGATCAGCTTGACGATCCAGTCGCCGTCGGTCCCGCTGGTCGAGGCGAACAGCCTCGCGACGACCGGGCCGACGACGTCGAGATCTTGCGCCAGGGGTTCGGTCTCGTAGCTGAGCACGTCGGGGCGGAGATGGACGAACCGCTGATCCTGAACCAGCCACTCGGTCCACTGTCGATTGGCATAGAGCGGCGAGATCGGCCGGGCGTAGTAGGGAACGGGCTTGGCCGGGTCGGAGACGTACTCGTCGAATCCCGGTTTTTCGGCACCGGTGACGGCAGGAGGCTCGAAAGCTAGCCGTCCGCCTTCGTGGAGGAAGAGGTTGCGAGACTTGGCCCCTCGCGGCGGCCACCGGTCGTACGACTCCCATGTATTGGCCCCGGTCCGGAAGCTGATCACCTCGGGGAAATCGCCGGGTGCCGCCTTGTCTTTCGCCGGTCCACCGATCCATTCCTTGTCGAGGGCGACCGGGCGATCCTTGAGGTAGTGGGCGAAGAACGGGACCTGGATCTTCTCGCGATATTGCCAGGCCGTGGGCGCATCGAACTTGATCGGCCCGAGGCGGTCGCCGGCGCCGTAGCTCCACCCGCCGTGATTCCACGGCCCGACGACCAGCGTGCTCTTCCGGTCGGCGTCCTGAGGCTCCCACGTCTCGTAGATCTTGAGGGGGCCGTAGAAATCCTCCTGGTCCCACCAGCCGGCGACGTTGAGCGTCGGGACTTTCGGCTTCGTCAGGAACCTCGCGACGGCCTGCTTGCGCCAGAACGTGTCGTAGCTCGGGTGGTCGACGAAGTCGTTCCAGGTCGGCAACTTCCCGTGGAAATAGCGATCGTTGGCCGAGGAGAGCGCGCCGAGGGCCAGGAACCACTCATAGGTATCGCGACGGTCGAACTGGAAGAGCTTCATGCCGCGGACGCTCTCCATCCGCGCGACGTACTCGAAACCGTAGCTGAGGCGGAACGCACCGTTGTGGTGGAAGTCATCGCCGAGGAACATGTCCGCGGGCGACGCCTGCGGCGACGCAGCCTTGAGTGCCGGGTGCGGCTCGAGCAGGGCCATGACGGTCAGCCAGCCGTCGTACGAGACGCCGAGCATGCCGACGCGACCGTTGTGTCCCCGGGCGTTCTTGATCATCCAGTCGATGGTGTCATACGCGTCGGTCCCCTCATCAATCGCCTTCGGGTCGGCCGGGTCGCGGGGGGCGCGGATCATGGCGAACTCCCCCTCCGAGCGGAACTTCCCGCGGATGTCCTGAAAGGCGAACAGGTAGCCGTCGTCGGCCAGTTCCTTGAGACTCGCCTGGAACATCGCCGTCCGGTTGTCGATGCCGTACGGAGTTCGCAGGAAGAGGATCGGCAGGTTCTCCCGCGCGCCCTTGGGCGTGAAGATCAGGGTGTGGAGCTTGACCCCGTCGCGCATCGCGACCATCGCCTCGACGGTCTCGAAACCCGGCACTTCCACGGGCGCCGCCGAAACAGAGTGGATGCAGAGCCAGACTACGACGATCGCCCATGCGGCCGTTGCGATCCCTGACGAGGATCCTTGTCGCTTTCCGTCCGTCTTCCTTGCTGGCAGCATCATTCACCCTCGACACGTTGACGACCGTTGGATTCCTGAGCGACGTACGCCTCGAGCCATGAACGATGATGGCGGAGACGGAGCGCCGGGACAAGCGGATCCTCCCAGGGATTCTCGGGGTCCGGAACCGGGAGCGGGCCGAGTGAGGGAGGACCCGTCATCGACGTTCCATCACTCGTTGCGAGTGCCACTCCTCCCAGAACGGTGACTCGGGGTCGGAGAAAGGAAGAGTCATCGGAAGACGGCTTCCCAGACCCGACACCTTCAGTCTCGCTGGATGATGATCGATGACCGATGTGCCCAGACCGGATGAGGCTCCCCAGGATTTCAACCAACGCAAGCCTCGTCCTCGGGAGCGCAAGTCTGCCCGGAGTAAGCCTCCGGCCGATTCCTACCGGTCCGTCTCCTCATGGTTCGGCCGTACGGGATACTTCGACACGGACGAGGGCGGGCGGCTCCGGGTAGACCCCGGCGATGTCGCCCTCTCGTTCCGCTTGAGGCGCAACGCCTACATCGGGGAGGAAGAGCCCGTCGACACGGCCTCGTGCCTCGTCCGCCTGGCAGATGAAGCCGGGGAGGTCTGGGAAGCCGAGTCCATCTTCTCGCTGGACGTCTTCATCCGGAATATGATCAACCTCGGCAGGACCAGTTGGCTGGTCTACTTCGACGATGCCGAGGAATGGAAGGGGGCGTTCGATGGAGATTGCCTGATGACCGGGGCCACTTGCCTGCTCGACGACCGTTTCTACCGCAAGTTCCTCGTCGGGGATGATCGGATCGAGTTTCAGTTCAAGTACCAGTGCCCGACATCCGATGTGGCTTTCTACCGGAGCCCCTACGTCAAGAGCCTCACGAGGCTGATCGTCAGGGTCTCGGGGCTCTACGACTCGGACATGAACGTGATCCGTCCCCTGGCGTTCGAGATGAATTGGTCCGATCTCCTCTTCAGGAACGAACTGTACTTCGACGTCGACGAGGGCGGGTGGACGGGCGACGGGTGGCCGTTGCCCGTGGTCTTCAAGAAGGTCGGCGCGTCGGCGACACCCCAATCGTTCGTCAGGTATGAGGCGGGGCCGGTGAGCCAGACCGGTCTTGGCTGACTGCGGGCGATCCGGGAGGCCGTACCGGCAAGTTACCCCTGCCAGGCCCAGGCAGACCTGGCCGCAGAATTTGTCTCTTGTCTCCGGGCGGCTCGCTCCCTCTCATCCGATAGACCAAAGAAGCAAGAAAGCAAGTGGCTCCCCGGAAATATCCTTGGCTGGTTCCAGCACGCCGGACAACTTGCGACTCACGGCTAAACCGCTGTAAACTGACGGAGTTCGGTTTACAAGTTATTGGGGACGACCGAATCATGCCGGGGCCAAGACAGGTTGGGGACTGGATCGCCGACCGGTTCGAGATCTTCGAGGTTTACCAGGGCGGGATGGGGGTCGTCTATGCGGTCAAGGACCGCCTGGGGACCGTCGAACGACCCGTCATGGCCCTCAAGACGCTCCACGATGAGCTGTTCCTCGATCGCGAACGTGGGGCGCGGTTCTCATCCGAATGTCACCTCTGGGTCCACCTCGGGAATCACGCGAACGTCGTACAGGCGTACGCGGTTGAGGTGATCGAGGGACGTCCCCACATCCTGCTCGAGCTGATCACCGGCGGCGACCTGAGGCGGCAGATCGGAACGCCGGAGCTCAACCTGCCCCGCGCTCTGCGTCACGGGGTCGAATTCTGCCTCGGGATGGAACACGCGATCCGTCAGGGGCTCCGGTGCCACCGCGACATCAAGCCCGCCAATCTGCTCCTCACACGGGCAGGCGCCCTCAAGATTGCCGACTTCGGCCTCGCCGCCATCCGCGACGAGATCATCGGCGTCGGTCCCGACCGAGCCGACGAGCCGATCCCCTTGGTTGAGTCGCTCGAAGAACAACCGATCGTCTGGGATGACCCCCGCGACCAGGACGGACTGTCCCCTCCTCGCGTCCTCCATCGGCGCGGTTCGTCCCCCGGATCGATCGAGCCAGCCGGCACGACCAGAGAACCCATCGGCCCGCCGGCCGTGCCTCCGCCCCCATTACCGGTCCCTGCCGAGAAGCACCTGGAATCGACGATCGATCATGTCCCATTCCTTCCCATGGGCACCCCGGACACCACCGTCAGCCGCCTGACGCGAACCGGCGTGATGGTCGGCACGCTTCCGTACATGGCCCCCGAGCAGTTCCACGACGCCAAGTCCGCCGATGTGCGTGCGGACGTCTACTCGTTCGGCATCGTGCTGTTCCAGATGCTGACCGGAGGGCTTCCATTCCGGGGCAACACCGTCGCGAAGCTGGAACGCCAGCACTCTCGGGCCAACCCACCCTCGCTCGTCCCCGCGATCCCGCGCCGATTCGCGCGTGAGGCCGGGCGGATCGACGAGATCGTGCAGTGCTGCCTTGCGAAGGACCCGGCCTACCGCTACGCGACGATCCCCGAGCTTCGCCGCGCCCTGTCCGAATCCCTGCAACGGATCGATCGCCGTTTCGATCCTCGGCGCTGAGGGGATTCCCGCAGGGCTCACTCGACGCGAAGGTAAACCGATGTAGAGAGGAAGCCTCTTATTCTTTGTCAAAGCTATTAGCATTGTCCCTATCCCTCGTAGGGTAATCACCAGGAGCTTTCGGATCGATCGGCGAAGGCCGGCCGCCGGTCAGGCTCCGAGGACCAACGCACGGGCCTTGACACCCTCTCACCTACCCGTCAAACTCACATTCATTGTTACGATGGCCGACCGGACCGACAATTTGGCCCACCTCCTTTTGTCCATATAATCACTGGCAGGCACATTAGACGGACAATTCGAGGTCGAATTCTTGTAAGAAGACGGGGCTGCTCGAATGCGCGGCGCATGAAACTCCCGGACGTCGGGGACGTGTCGAAGCCGTCGCTGGATGCCATCCGGTTCGACACGACCGGTTACAAATACCAAGGCGATCCGGAGGCGGGCAGGCTCCGCGTCTGGCACACGCCCGAGGGCGACGGTCTCGGCCTCTTTTTCTTCCCGATACCGCCCGACCTGCCCGCGAATGCCGGCTCGTTGGACGAACTGGCCGCGTACTACCGCCAACTGAGTGGCGACTCGGGCACCAAGCTGGTCGAGGTCGGGGTGGTGGATGCGGGCGACTGGCCGGCGATCCGTACGGTCGTGTCGTTTCCCCAGCAACCCTCAGGCCGTGTGTACCTCGGCGGGCTCACCGTGCCATTCCGGGACTTCGGTTTCGTCCTCAAGTGCCAGTGCTCCGAACATGGGGACACCGGCCTGAAGGCTGCCGTGCTGATGAGCCGCGCCCTGGCGACCAGCAGGCTGATGCAGCTTGAAGACGGTCAGTTCCATGTCCCGGGCTTCGACCCCGACGATCCCCGGCACGACGCCGACTTCCCGCATGACCCGATCGCCCGCCTCCGGCGAGTGATCGATCATCTGATAGGGTCGTTGGTAGTCGCGGCCGAGGTCAGGTTACTCCCGGTGTTTGCACTGCCGCGAGGACAAGCTTCAAGGCCGCCGCATATCGTGTCCATATTGGAATAGGATCCTCTCTGGTATCAGGGCGGGATCACCTCGAGGAAATCGCCGGGGGCCGCCTCCTCGCTTGGCGGTTCGCCAATCCATTCCTTGTCGAGGGCGATCGGGCGATCCTTGAGGTAGTGGGCGAAGAACGGGACCTGGATCTTCTCGCGATATTGCCAGGCCGTGGGCGCATCGAACTTGATCGGCCCGAGGCGGTCGCCGGCGCCGTAGCTCCAGCCGCCGCGATTCCACGGCCCGACGACCAGCGTGCTCTTCCGGTCGGCGTCCTGGGACTCCCACGTCTCGTAGATCTTGAGCGGGCCGTAGAAATCCTCCTGGTCCCACCAGCCGGCGACGTTGAGCGTCGGGACTTTCGGCTTCGTCAGGAACCTCGCGACGGCCTGCTTGCGCCAGAACCTGTCGTAGTTCGGGTGGTCGACGAAGTCGTTCCAGGTCGGCAACTTCCCGTGGAAATAGTCATCGTTTGCCGAGGATAGGGCACCAAGGGCCAGGAACCACTCATAGGTATCGCGACGGTCGAACTGGAAGAGCTTCATTGAGATCCAGCAATGTCTCTCCGGCCCGGCCAATATCCCTCTGGCGTCCAGATTGGGGAAAAATGTTGCAAAGAAACCACATCGGGTTGTACTTTCTGCTCTCGCCTCTTGATCTCATGCGGCACGAATGACATACTCCTCACAACAGTCACCAGAGCTCGATCGGTCGCGTCCCGCAAAGGCTTCTCGCCCTGATAGCGGACCGGGCTCTGTCCGCCTTTCTCCACGTTCTCCCTCTCCAAGACTCTTCTTCGATCGCGGAGGTCATCATGTCCGGAACAGCGAGACTTTGGCTCGTTCGGATGCTCGCCGTCTCCTTGTCCTGGGTGCTCCTGGGTTCGGGACAATGCGTTCAAGCGGGCGCCGTGGTTGCGCTACTCTTCCAAGCCGTTCCCAGTCCCCCCAATGCCGCAGACGCCAGCCCAGCATATGATGGCACATGGTGGTTTACGATTAATACGACTCCGACCACGGTAACCTTGTCGGTCGTCAGTGGTCCTACCGCGGCGCTCACCACCAGATATATGGGTGATACATACACTTACATGGCTACGGCCAATATGGGTGTATACACTTTCTCGGGTACTGCTTTCTCGACCACAACGACCAGCCCGTACAACTTGGGTGTAAATGGCACCTTCAACTCGAAGACGGGCACCTTGACCCTGGGGGACGCCCCAGGCTCTTATCTGCCCACCCCGGCCAAGACTAAGAGTGGCGTTCCTATTCTTGGTACTCTGACCAGTCAAAGGGGCAATCGTAAGACCGGCAAGACGACGGGGTCGGTGTATGAGTATTATGTTCTAAGCATTAAGTCGGTTCCCGAACCACAATCGGCAGTGCTAAGCCTCTTCGCACTTGGTACTCTTGCAGGATCATCAACCCTCACTTGCCTATTGAAACGGATCGCGGCCCGCAAGAGGGATCGAAACGGCGACTCGGCTTGATGCCATTCTGCCGCATCCCCATTTCCGTCCCGTTCCTTGCGATCCGGCTGGGCTCTGTCCCGGCCCGCCGGATACAATTCTTCCATTATTCGACCCCGGGTCACGACGAGGCTGAACGCCCGGCGTGCGGCCGTGAGGGCGGAAGCCGGACACGATGGCAAGACATCGAGGGATCGAGCCATCAGGCCGGGTGGAATGCCTCGACCTTCGCGTCGGCCTTGTCGGGATCGTAACCGAGGAGGTGGCGTTGGCAGATCAGGAGGGCCACATTCGGCGGGACGTCGTCGACCCACGTCGGGTCGCCTTCCTTCAATTTGCGATAGACATCGTGCGAGAAGATGCTCAGGTATTCCGACTTGTAGTCGCGGATCGGCTGGATGTGCCCGCTCTCGACCAGGAAGTTGTAGAGATGCTGGAGCTTCGGCGTGACGCGGAAATCGGCGGCGGTCGCCGAGATCCCGGCGACCGGGTCCAAGATCGGATGCACGTAAAGCTTCAAATCGTTCTTGAACATCCTGCCGAACGACTCGAGGATGCCCCCGGCGAGGTTGGTGTAATACTTCTCCTCGAAGATCTCGCGGAGCGTCGGCACGCCCATCACCAGCCCGATGAGCTTGGTGGTGTGGCTCTGGAGGTAGTTGGCCAGCAGGTAGAACTCGCCGAACTTGGAGACCATCACGGTCCGGCCGATCGCCCGGATGATGTCGATCCGATCGAGATAATCGCGGTCGTCGATGACATCCCCTTCCTGGAGGTGCCGGAGGGTCATCTCGGCAACGACCAGGATGTCCTCGCCCTTGTTGGCCGGCTCCTCCTGAAATTGGGTCAGGGCGCAGTGGAGCATGTCGACGGTCTGGTTGGTCACCGGCCGGAACCGGCCGCGGAGGACCAAGATCGGCCGCTTGTACATCGCCTCGGCCGGTTCGACGACCTTGCCGTCGGCCGTGAACATTGCCGCGTTGGTCAGCCCCGAGTGGACCAGTCCCAGGCTCATCAGGCGGTTGTCGACCCGCTCGAAGGCCGCGCCGGAGAACTCGATCAGGTCGACCTCGATCCGCTCGCTCAAGAGGTTGTCCAGAAGGTGCCGCAACAGGGCCATCGGGGCGGCCTCGTAGAGCGAGGCGTGGATCAGGTTGACCCCCAGTATGCCCACCGCCTCCTGCTGCAAGGTCGTCTCGCGATCGAGCAACGTGACGTGCAGCAAGATTTGGGAGGGCTCCGATCCGGGACGGATCTGGAACCGAATGCCCATCCAGCCGTGCCAGTTGTCCTTGCGCGTATAGCTCTTGGCGGCGATCGTGTCGGCGAAGACGAAGAACCGCGTATTCTCCCCGCGCTTGGCCGAGAGGCGCTCGGTCATCAGGCTGTATTCATGATCGAGCATCGTCTCGAGTCGCGGGCGACTGACATATCGGCCGGATGCCCCATAGATGGCGTCCGAGACCGTCATGTCATACGCCGAGATGCTCTTGGCGATCGTGCCGGCGGCCCCGCCGACGCGGAAGAACCACCGCGCCACCTCCTGCCCCGCGCCGATCTCCGCGAAGGTGCCATACTTCGTATTGTCCAGGTTGATCTGGACGGCCTTCTGGTGAGTATCAATGGGGTTGGTCTGCATCGGATCTCCGCTCCGGGGTGGTGGGATGCGCGTTCGTCTCCCTCCGCGCCGCGGAAGTCGTCCGAACCGCTAATAGTGCGCCGACTCGATCGCCTCGGCGGCCCGATCGCCCAGTGCGGCGACCACGCCTCCGAGCACGGCGAACCGCTCATCTTTCGTGGCCCCTCGGACATATCGGGCGTAAATCTGCTGGGCGATCGCGGCGATCTTGAACAGGCCGAAGACGTAGTAATAGAGCATGTTCGCGACGTCGCGGCCAGTCGTCCTGCCGTAGCGCTCGGCGACCTCGCGGCGAGTGAGGCTGCCGGGGAGCGTGGTCGGCCCGACCAGGAAACGGCGGAGCGGCTCCGGGTCGCCCGGCTCGATCCAGTAGCCGAGGGTCGTGCCCAGGTCCATCATCGGATCGCCGACCGTGGCCATCTCCCAGTCGAGCACGGCGACGATCCGCGACAGGTCGCCGGGATCGAGCACCAGGTTGTCGAACTTGTAATCGTTGTGGACGAGCGCGGACCCGGAATCGCCCGGCCGGTTCGCGTCCAGCCAGGCCGATGCCCGCTCCAGGCCCCCGAGTTCGTCGGTCTGGGCGTCACGATAGCGACGGATCCATCCCGTTACCTGGCGCTCGACATAACCCTGCGGCTTGCCGATGTCGCCCAGCCCGGCCTGGTCATAATCGAGCGCATGCAGGCGGGCCAGGTTGTCCACGAGCGACTCGCCGAGCCGACGCACGGTCTCGGGCTCCAGCGGCCGATCGGCCGACGGCGGCCGGCGGATGATGATCCCATGCCTCCGCTCCATCAGGTAGAACGGGGCTCCGATGATGCCCTCATCCTCGCAGTATAACACGGGACATGGGGCGGGCTCGTAGACCCGGCAGAGGCGGGACAGGATCCGATACTCGCGACCCATGTCGTGCGCCGTCTTGACCCGATTGCCGAACGGCGGCCGTCGCAGGACCAGCTCCCGATCGCCCAGGCGAACCAGGTAGGTGAGGTTCGAGTGGCCGTGGTGGAACTGCTCGACAACCAGCGGCCCTCCCGGTTCCGGCAGATGGGCCGCGAGGTATTCCTTCAGCCGCGCCTCGTCCAGTTGCTCGCCGCCCCGGACCGGGCCGGCTTCATCGATCGCGAAGTTCACGGTCGGCCTCCGTCGATTGGGTGGAGCGTCCCGGACGCTTGAGGATGCGCTTCGCCACGACGGCCTTGTGGACCTCGTCGGGCCCGTCATAGATGCGGGCCGCACGCTCCTGTCGATAGAACCAGGACAGCACCGTATCGTCGCTGATCCCCAGCGCCCCATGGACCTGGATGGCGCGGTCGACCACCTCTTGCATGATCCCGGCGACGTGGAACTTGACGAGCGAGACGGCCTCGCGGGCGGCCTCGATGCCGTGGACGTCGATCGTCCAGGCGGCGTGGAGGACCAAGAGCCGCGCGGCCTCGATCTCGGCGAGGCTCTCGGCGATCCAGCCCTGGACGGCCTGTCGGCTGCCGAGCGGATCGCCGGGCGCGAGCGGACGCTCGGCCGCCCGTTGACACATCAGGTCGAAGGCGCGGCGGCAGACTCCGATCCATCGCATCGCGTGGTGGATCCGCCCGGGGCCCAGCCGGGCCTGGGCCATGGCGAAGCCGGCCCCCTCCTCGCCGAGCCGGTTCTCCATCGGGATCCGGCAGCCCGCGAAGGCCAGCTCGGCGTGACTGGCCCAGTCGTCCCCGGCATGACCCATGCACGAGATGTTCCGCACGCGGCGGAAGCCGGGGCTGCCCGCCGGGACGATGAACAGGCTGGCCCGTCGATGAGGGTCGGCCTCCGGATCTGTCACGGCCATGACGATCGCAAACCGGGCACCATCGGCCGCGGAGGCGAACCACTTCCGGCCCTCGATCGCGTAGGCGTCGCCGTCGCGGACGGCCCGCGTCCCCATCCAGACCGGGTTGGAGCCGGGGAAGTCCGGCTCGGTCATGGCGAAGCAACTCCGGATCTCGCCCCGCACGAGCGGCATGAGCCATCGCTCTTTCTGCGCCTCGGTGGCGAATTCCCGGAGGAGTTCCATGTTGCCCGCGTCGGGGGCCTGGCAGTTGAACGCATAATGGCCCAGCGGACTCCGGCCCAGCTCCTCGCCGACCAGGGCGAATTCCAGCAAGCTGAGCCCCATCCCGCCGAACGACTTAGGGAGTTGCGGGGCCCAGAGGCCCTCCTCCTTGACCCGATGGCGGACCGCCGCCAGGTCCGGAACTAGCTCCGCGAATGGCCTCGATCCCAGCCGCGATTCGAGCGGGTAGATGTCCTGTTCCAGGAGCTCCCGGATCGTGGTGAGGGTCGGTTTCAGCGGTTCGGGGATCGAGAAGTCCATGCTAAGCCCCTCCGGCCGGCTGGGCGTGTGGTCCGTACGGATTCCGATCCTAGTGTCTGGCCCTCCTGGTGACAATTGGGCGTCACCCTCGACGAAGACGCGGGATCCGTAAAGCCCGGCCAGTCGCGGATTCTTGTGGTCATGGATGCGCCGGCCCGTCCCTGGTTAAGATGGTGGATCTTCTGAACCCCAAGGAGATCCCATGGCAATATCCGACTGGCTATTCGGCCGCAGGCTGGCGACGCTCGAGGAGGAGAACCAGCGCGTCGGCGTGCTGGCCGGCATCCCGATGCTGGGACTCGATGCGCTGGCCTCTGCGGCATATGGCCCCGAGGCCGCCCTCACGCTCCTGATCCCCCTGGGGATCGGCGGGGTGTGGCACATCGGTCCGATCACCACGCTGATCATCGCGCTGCTGGCGGTGGTCTACTTCTCATACCGGCAGACGATCGCCGCCTATCCACATGGTGGCGGGTCGTACACCGTGGCCAAGGAGAATCTCGGCACGGGCGCCGGGCTGCTCGCCGCGGCGGCGCTCCTGCTCGATTACGTCTTGGTGGTGGCGGTCGGCGTCTCGGCGGGCGTCGGGGCATTGGTCTCGGCCATACCCCTGCTCCAGCCCTACACGCTCGCGCTCTGCCTGGCAACTCTGGCCTTGATCACGATCGTGAACCTGCGCGGGGTGCGCGAGTCGGGCGTGGCGTTCATCGTGCCGACGTACCTTTTCGTCGTCTCGCTCCTGGGAGTGATCGCGGTCGGTATCATCAAGACGATCTCCACGGGCGGCCATCCCGAGCCGGTCGTGCCGCCGGCGGAACTGCCCTCGGCCGCGATCGGGGCGAGCACCTGGATCCTGATGCGGTCCTTCGCCAGCGGTTGCACGGCGATGACGGGCGTCGAGGCGGTCAGCAACGGCGTCAGCGCGTTCCGAGAGCCATCGGTCGATTACGCGCGTCGCACGCTAACGGCGATCATCGCGCTGCTGGCCATCCTCCTGGGGGGCATCGCGTACCTGTGCCGGGTCTACGGCGTCGGCGCCACCGAGCCGGGTCAGCCCGGGTACGATAGCGTGCTGTCGCAGCTCGTCGCGGCCGTCGTCGGCAAGGGTGTGATCTACTACGTGACGATCGGGTCGGTGCTGGTCGTGCTGGCGTTGTCGGCCAACACCGGCTTCGCCGATTTCCCCCGGCTCTGCCGGGTCATCGCGCAAGACGGCTATCTGCCCAATGCGTTCGCCCACCGGGGCCGTCGGCTTGTCTACTCGCACGGCATCCTCGTGCTGGCCGGGCTCTCGGGCATCCTGCTGGTCGTCTTCCGCGGCATCACCGACAGCCTGATCCCGCTGTTCGCCGTCGGCGCGTTCCTAGCCTTCACGCTCTCGCAGGCCGGCATGGTCGAGCACTGGCGGAAGATCGGCGGCCCGGGGGCCATGCGATCGATGGCGATCAACGGCCTCGGGGCGGCCTGCACGGCCGCGACCCTCGTCGTCGTGCTGATCTCGAAGTTCGCCGAGGGTGCCTGGATCACGGTCCTGCTCGTCCCCGGGCTGCTCTTGATGTTTGCCAGCGTCCATGCCCACTACAGGGTGGTCGCCCGCGAGGTCATCACCGATGCCCCGCTCGACGCATCGCACATCCAGCCGCCGATCGCCCTCCTGCCGATCCGCGGTTGGAGTGCGATCACGCGCGAGGCGCTCCGGATGGCGATGAAGATCTCGCCGCAGGTCTACGCCCTGCACATCGCCGGAGACGAACAGACCGTCCTCGACCTCGAGGATACCTGGTCGCAACGCGTCCGCCAGCCGTCGCTCGAGGCCGGCGTGCCCGCGCCGCAACTGATCGTCATCTTCTCCCCCTTCCGACAGCTCTACGGTCCGCTGATGCAGGTCGTCGCGGACATCCAGAAGGCCCATCCCGGCCGCGACATCGCCGTGATCGTGCCCGAGCTGGTCGCCACCAAGTGGTATCATTACATCTTGCACAACCAGACCGCGGCCGTGATCAAAGCCTACTTGCTCTTCAGCGGACTCCGGCGCGTCATCGTGGTCAACGTCCCGTGGTATCTGACCGACTGACCGTGGGGGAGAGGATCGAGAGCGGCCGGAGAAAGATGGGGGATCATGCACCGAGCGATACTGCTGGCCGAAGTCGTGGAAGGTCGCTGGCGGCCCGGGATCGGCGACCCGACCGTCATGGGCTGGGTGACGGTGGCCGCCTATTTCGTCGGGGTGATCGGCTGCTCTCTGGCCGCCCGGCGTGAACCCTTGCCCGACGGCACGCGACGGCCGGTGTCGCGGCCTTCGAAATTCTGGCTGGGAATGGCGGGCCTGATGGTCGCGCTGGGGATCAACAAGCAACTCGACCTCCAGAGCCTGGCCACCCAGATCGGCCGCGACGTGATGCGAGCCTGGAACTTGTATCAGGGGCGCCGCGAACTCCAGGCCGGCTTCATCGCGGCCGTCGCCCTGGTCTGTGCCGGCTCGCTGGCGTTGATCCTCTGGGCGACACGACGGAACCCGACCGGACGATCGCCGGCGCTCGTCGGCATGATCTTCATCCTCGGCTTCGTCGTCATCCGCGCCGCGTCGTTCCACAACGTCGACGGCTTCCTGTCCGCCCGGCTGGGCGGAGTGAAGTGGAACTGGATCCTCGAGCTGGGCGGCATCGGCGTCGTCGGGGTGGCCGCCTTCCGGGTCGCCCTGGCCCGGCCGCCACGCCCGGCCCCGCCCCCGAATGTCATGACCTACCGATATCGCATCAATCCCTGATGGGCCGGCTTCTGGCCCCGGCGGGCCGGAATCCCGCCCCTACGGAGCTTCCGAGGCTGACTCTCGTGATCCCGATCTTGCTCCTCTCCTCTTCGGATGGGTGCCCGCGGGAGCACGCCCGAGGAGGAGCTCGGCCTCGTCCCGGAAGGCCAGCAGGTCCGGGTCGGACTGGGGATTCCTGGACAACTCTTCCAGGGACCGGATGTACCATTCGAGCGCCGACGCCTTCTCGCCGCGTCGCCAGTAGACCATGGCCATGAGGAGGCGATCGGAAGGGTTGACGCCCCGAGTCTGCATCTTCATCGACTTCTCGAGGGCCTCGGCGGCGAGTGGCCATTGGCTCGCTCTCAGGTGTGCCAGCCCGAGCGTGGTCCGGTACACGTGCTCGCCCGGATTCGCCTCGACGGCCCTCCTGGCCAGCTCGATCGCCTCGGCCGACTCGCTCGACGTCGCATCCGATCGGAGGACGAGGGAGCGGGCGAGGTCGTTGAGCAGTGCCGGGTCCTCTGGTTCGAGCGCGAGCCCCCGCCGCAAGGCGTCTCGTTGATCGCGGCGGCGTCCCAGCTCTCCGAGCTGGCGGGCGAGGCGAAGGTAGGCCGCCGCCGCGCCCCGTGCGCGACCCGGCGACCCGGCTGTGCCGGCCGCCATCCTCTCGTAGAACGCGAGGAGCCGTCCCCATTCCTGTTCCGCCTGGTCGCCCATCCCATCCATCTCCATCCAGGAGGCGACCTTGATCCGATGATCGGTCAGTTGCTCGAGGCGTTCGGGGTCGTCGGGGAAATCCGACGCCAGCCCCTCGTCGATTGATGTCGCCTGGCGGAACGAGGGCACCGCTACGCCCATGCCTCGGGAGGACATCGCGAGGATGCCCAGGTTCATCTGGACGTCGCCGATCGCATCCCGGAGCTCGGGATCGTCGGGCGATGAGGCCAGGAGCGCCTCGTAGAGCGCCAGCGATCGCCGAAAGTCGCCCTCGGCCCGCGGATCCCCCATGCCCACCATGCGAGCGAATCCCAACCGTCGGTAGGCGAGCGCCTCCATCGGCTTGCCGAGGTGGGGCTCGCGCGTCAGCCGTAGGTAGAATTCGACGGCCTGCCGGAAGAACTCGCCGCGACTCTGCATCGCTTCCGGGGATCGGGCGGATTCGGCATATCGCGCCATCCCCTGGATCGTCAAGGCGTCCGACGCGCGGACGATCTCTTCGAAGCCCAGGTCGGCTTGCTGGAAGGTGCGGAGGCGCTCCTGATACATTCGGGCCGTGTGCGCTGCTCCCGCCAGAGCAGCGGGGCGGCGATGGTCATCGCCAGGAATGCCACGGACGCGCTCGCCTCCAGCGCGGCGCGATGCCGGCGGGCCCACTTCGCCGCCCGCTCGAATGGAGTCGGACGGCGGGCGCGGATCGTCTGGTCTTCCAGGAAGCGACGCAGGTCCTCGCCCAGATCGCGCGCGGTCGCGTAACGGCGATCGGGCTCCTTATCCAGCGCCTTGAGGATGATCGTCTCGAGGTCGCGCGGGATCGTCGGGTCGAGCCGACGCGGTGCGATCGGTTCCTCCTGGACGATCTGCCGGAGCAACGCCCGACGATCTCCGCCGTCGAAGACCGGGCGCAGCGTCATCAGCTCGTAGAGGGTCGCCCCGAGCGAGTAGATGTCCGAGCGCGGGTCGTAGACCATCCGGTGGCCCAGGACCAGCTCGGGGGCGATGTAGCGCAGGGTGCCGAGCAGGTCGCCGGTGCGGGTCAGCCCCGGCTCGTCCTGGAATCGGGCGAGTCCGAAGTCGGTGACCCACAGGTTGCCCCCGGCGTTGACCAGGAGGTTGGAGGGCTTGATGTCCCGGTGGAGGATCCCCATCGCATGCGCGTGCTCGAGTGCCTCGGCCGCCTGGATCGCCAGCTTCGCCAGCGCCCGGAAGGCGCCTCGGCCCCGAGACGAGCTCCCCCCGGCGCCGAGCGTCCCGACGGCGGGACCTCGGACGTAGGGGCGACGGCACCGCCTGCCGAGGGCTCGCCCCGCGGCGGGGTCCGACTCGACGGCAGTAGTCGCGTGATGGACGAGTTCGACCCGCCCACCGGCTCGCCGACGGCGCCCGGGCCGAATCGGCGTTGCTGACGGATCACCTCGGCCAGCGTAGGTCCGCCGATGTATTGCATCGCGTAGTAGTGGGTCCCGCGCTCGCCGCCGACGGCGAAGATCGGCACGATATGCGGGTGGTGGAGCTGGGCCACCGCCTGGGTCTCGACCCGGAACCGCTGCAATTTCAAGGGGTCCAGCGCCGCGGTGCCGGAGAGGACCTTCAGGGCGACGCGGCGCCCCAGCGAGACCTGGTGGGCCTCGTAGACGATGCCCATCCCGCCGCGGCCGATCTCGCGGACGAGCCGATACTCGCCCAGGATCGTGTCGGGCGGCAGCGCATCCTTGGGATGCGTCGGCCGGCAATCCGATGCCCCCTCTCCGGCCGCCGAGTGGACGAATTCCAGGACGTCGAGGCAATCGGCGAGCTCCCCAGCAATCTCCGGGTTGCCCTCCAGCAAGGCCGCGCGCGACGGCCGCCGGCCGGCCTCGAGCTCCGCCAGGTACGAGGCCAGTGCGGACGCGACTCTCGGATCGTCCGGCGAGGAGGGCGGGGCGTCGGGGAGGGATGTCGTCGGGACGGCGTCGCGTCGGCGAGCGTTCGCGGTCATGTCGGATCCCCCAGCAGGCCGCGGAGCCGCCGGAGGGCCCGGACCCACATGTTCTTGACACTGTCCTCCGTGCGACCCATCCGCCGCGCAACCTCGAGGAAGCTCAGCCCCTCGATGTGCCTCAGGACGATCACCTCGCGATAGGTCTCCGGCAGCGTCTCGATCGCCTCGGCCAGGAGCGAGGCCCGCTCGCGCCTGGCGGCCTGCTGGGTCGGCGAGGTGTGGGGCGCGATCAGTCCCCCTTCCAGGCCCCTCGACGAGCCGTCCGCATCGGCGTCGATCCGCCGCTCTCGTCGCAGGTCACGCCGTCCGGTACCGAAATAATAGCGCACCTGATTCAGCAGGATCGAGTCGAGGATCCTTCGCAGCCAGCATCGGAACTCGCCCTCCGTGCTGCCGCGGAATCCGCCGATATCTCGATGTGCCTCGAGCGAGACCTCCTGGAGCAGGTCCTCGACGTCCAGTTTCACCCGGAGGCGACGGCCGACCTGACACCTGGCCTGCTCCACCAGCGGACCCCGGCATCGATCCAGCAGACGGGCCAGGGCGGGGCCGTAACCCGCCTTGGCCAGGATCAAGAGCAGCTCGGGGTCGGTGTGCATCTCGGTCATCTTGCGCGTTTCCATGTCGGGGATAGTCACCGGCCGGAGGAAATCGCGCCGCTGGCAAATCGATTTCTCCGGATCTCGTCGCGACTCTCATCGGTCGCGGATTCTCGACGGCTTCGACCGGGTGCCAGGGCCTCCGCAATCCTAACAGCATCCCGGATCGCGATGCACCAACCCACCACCCAGGGGGCGATGGCTGCGACCGACTTCGGGAGTCGTATCATGGTCGCTCGAGTCAACGAGTCGACATGAGCTGAAAGTTCCCGCGGCACCGGCGCGTTGGGGAAATTCCTGTGACTCGGGGCGAGAGGAATCGCATTCAGGGCGATCCACGCCCGTTCTCACGCGTGCCCATCGAGATGAGACCATCCCTGGGCAGCGGCGCCGGAGCCCGGCGATCCTCGGACCAATCTTCCCGAGCAACAGGAGATGATCATGGATCTGTCCAGATGGGGTTCACCGCTGGGTCGGCGAGGAATCGGCGCAAGGACGGGGCCGTACGCATCGCAGGGGCAAGACGCGGCTCCGTCCGCGGCTTGACTTGCTGGAGGACCGGGCCCTGCTCAGCACGCTCACGGTCACCAATATCGACGACAGTGGCGCGGGATCGTTGCGCGCCACCATCGCCGCGGCCAGCAGCGGCGACACGATCAAGTTCGCCCCCAGCATCTTCAATCCCGAGCTGAACGACACCACGATCGATCTGACCAGCGGCGAGCTGACGATCGACAAAGACCTGACGATCACGGCCCCCACCAACAACAACTTGTACGTCTCCGGGAGCGACGCCAGCCGGGTGTTCGACATCACGCCAGGCGTCACGGTGAAGATCTCCAACCTCACGGTCACGAATGGTTTGGCGCCGATGGGAGGGGGAATCCTCAACGACGGCGGGACCCTGACCCTCAACAGCATCGTCGTCCAGGACTCCACGGCCCTCGGGGCGAACCCCGGCGACCCGGGCCAAGGGGGCGGCATCGCCAATACCGGTTCGGGTGCGTCGCTGAGCATCACGGGGAACAGCATCGTGGGCTTCAATACGGCCGAGGGTGCCGCCGGGGCGGCCGGCGGCGGGGCCGGCGGCAACGCCCTGGGCGGCGGCATCTTCAACGATGCGGGCGACACCCTCACGCTCACCAACGCCTACATCACCGGCGATACGGCGATCGGCGGCGCCGGCGGCGGCACCGGCTTCGCTCCCGGGCTCGGCGGCAATGCCTACGGCGGTTTGATCTATTCGGCGCGTACACGAAGGTCGCGCTCCAGGGCAACACGGAACCCATTACGGGAACGGCCATCGGCGGTGCCGGCGGCACCGGCGGCTCGGGGTACTACAGCGGATTCGGGGGCAACGCCGGCGGTGGCTGCATCGCGATCATCGGGAGCTCCTCGACGCTGACGGGCCTCCCCTTGGGATTGATCGACGACTGCACGGCCCAGGGCGGAGCCGGCGGCTCCGGGGGGACCGGCACAGATACCGGTTACGGCGGCTACGCCTACGGGGGCGCCGTGGACTTCGACTCGCCGGGCGGCAAGCTCAGCTTCCCCAATTTCGGGGGCTTCACGGACGACCAGGCCATCGGCGGCGCCGGTGCCGCGGGCGGATCGGGCATCCGCGCCGCCGGTGCCGGCGGCAACGCCTATGGTGCGGCCGTCGCCGACTTCGGCGGGACCGCCACCATCGGCGGACTGGCCACCGGCGCGGACGCATACGACAAGGCGATCGGCGGCGCCGGCGGCAACGGGGCCACCGGCAGCGACGGCGGTGCCGGAGGACTGGCATACGGCGGGACGTTCTTCACCGAGGACAACCTGAGCCTGACCAACGCGAACTTCAAGGGCGACGAGGCGCTGGGCGGAGCCGGCGGCTTGGGCGGAGTCGGCGGCGACGGGGGCGCGGGCGGGACCGCCGACGGCGGCGGCATCATGGCGGATGCCGAAAGCCTCAAGGTGAGCGTCACCGGATCGGCCTTCACCCGGACGCTGGCCCAGGGCGGCGCGGGCGGAGCCGGCGGCCTTGGAGGTAACGGCGGCACCGGCGGCGGTGGCTTCGGCGGGGGAATCTACGTCACGGCCTTCCCCTCGTCGAACTCGACCAAGATCCTGACCGTGTCCACGACAGCGTTCACCCGAGACCAGGCCATCGGCGGCGCGGGCGGAGTCGGCGGCGATGGTGGTGACGGGGGCACCGGCGGGCTCGCTCGCGGCGGTGCGATCCGGTTCAACTCCAACGGCGTATTCTCCTTCTCCAACGGGTCCCTGGTCCGCGATCAGGCCATCGGCGGCGCCGGCGGGGCGTCGGGCATCGGCGGCAATGGCGGCAATGGCGGGGCCGCGGAGGGGGGCGGCCTGGCCCTGGCCGGTGATGGGACGACCATGCTCAATACGGTGACCGTCCTCGACGAGGACGCCATCGGCGGCGGCGGCGGCACGACCTACTTCGGGGGGATCGGCGGCAACGGTGCCGACGGCAAGGGCGGTGGCATCTTCGTCGATCTGGATACGATCCTCCAGGCCGTCGGCTGCTCGATCACCGGCAACACGGCCCAGGGCGGCCACACCTACAGCGGCAGCCCCGGCACCGGCTTCGGCGGCGGGCTCTACCTGACCAGCTCGGGCTCAACGGCACAGGATACTGTGATCAGCGGCAACTCCGCGGAAGTCGATCCCGAAGTCTATGGGACGCTCGGCCCCTGATCAGGACCGGCCTCGGATCGCCCCGGCGTCGCCCCCGATCTCGCGGTCGCGTGCGACGCGGTCCCGGCGCGATGATCGCCAAATTCGCGGTTCGAGGGCATCCGTTCGCGGTCTCGTCGCCGAGATGTCCTCGACAATCGATCAGAGCGCGAGTTGATCCCGGCCGAATGCCAGGCAACCGCGGACGTTCTCGTCCTCGGCGTGGAGTTGTGCGTCGCGAGGCAACTGGCTGATGCGGAGGAGTGGCCGGTTCGCAGGACGATCGCGGACGAGTTTGAGTGCCCGGGCCAGGTGCCGCCCCGGCAGGTCGGGGAAGGTCGCCCAGTAACGATCGGCCAGGCAGGGTACCGTGAGCGGATCTCGGGTAATCATCTCGATATTGAAGCGGATCCCCGCGCGTGCGGAGCGGAGGATCCGAACGACCTTCGGGAGGTCGATGACCCCGGTGCCGAGGGGGACCTCGGCGAGCAGGAACCCCTCCCGGTACTCCTCCAGCCCCATATCCTTGAAGTGTGTCGTGAAGGCGCAGGGCGCGAGGGCCTCGACGACCTCCATCGGGTCCTCCAGGAGCGCGATGCTGTTCCCCGTATCGAGGCAGACCCCGACGTGATCGTTGCCGATTCGTTTCAAGATGGCGAGCAATTCATCGGCGCACGCAGTCCTTGTGATTCTCGACGGCCAGCAGGACGCCATGCCGGGCGACGACGGGCGCGGCCAATGCCAGCGAGCTGGCCGATGCCTCGGCGAACCGACGGAATGCGGCGAGAGTGGGGAACGTCTCGTAGCGGCGGCCCGAGAGCATCACGGTGCGTACGACCTCGGCCCCGGCTTGCTTCGCCGTGCGGATCTCGGCCTCGAATCGCCCCAGGTCGTCGGCGTCGCGCGGCAGTGAGACGATCCCTTCCAGATACATGGATGCGGCCTCGGCTTTGTCGCGAAGGGCACGGGCCCCGGCCTCGTCGCGGGCCCCGAGGCCGACCTGGACCCCGCGGGCACCGAGCGTCCGGGCATGGTCGAGGAATCGGACCGGGTCGGAAAACCGGTCCGGGGCGCGTCGGTCGCGGTCGCCTGCGCTGCGAACCGGGAAGGAGTGGATGACCAGACCGAGCGAATCGCGGCCAGCGGCGGCGGCGGTCGGGTCGCCGATCGTCGGCCCGGCGGCGAGGGCCGACACCGCACCGGCCGAGGCGGCGAGCATCCCGCGTCGATTCGTCCGCATGAGTCACCCCTTCTCGAGGAGGGCCTTGCGTTCGGAGTCCCAGGGCGATCGATACGGACGCTCGAGCATCGCGTCGGCCTCGGGGTCGCCGACGACCCGCTCGCGGTCGGCATCCCAGCGGAGCTTCCGGCCGAGGCGGAGCGACAGGTTGGCCAGGTGACACGCCGTGACGACGCGATGGGCCCCCTCCAGGCCGGAGATCGGGTCGCGACGCGACCGGACGCACTCCAGGAAATTGACGGCGTGGCGCCTGAACTGGTCGAACTCGTCGCCGGAACGATCCTCGGCGGCCCCGGCCCACTTCGACGCCGACTCGCGCTCGCCGGTGCTCGATGGGCCGCCGACCGGGTGCGGACCGCCGAAGCGAGGGATGGCGTCGGAGGGGGCGATCTTCGGATCCGGCGTCAGGACGAAGCCTTTACGCGAGATCGTCAGACTCCCCCGCGTCCCGCAGAACTCGAGGCCCTTGGACGGCTCGGCGCCCCGGCTGCATTCGCGCTGAGACCAGGTCGCGGTCCAGCCCGGGTATTCGAAGATCGCGTCCTGGGTGTCGGGCGTCTCGCCGTTATCCCGCAACGCAAATCGACCGCCTACGCCGGACACCGCCGTCGGTGCCGTGGCCCCGAGGAACCAGTGGACGACATCGAGCGCGTGCTGCCCGAGGTTCGTCATCTGGCCCCCCGAATAATCCCAGAACCATCGGAAATGGTAGATCGAGCGGTTCGGGTTGTAGGGCCGCTTCGGCGCCGGGCCGAGCCAGAGGTCGTAATCGAGACCGGGCGGCGGGTTGCCATCCGCGGGCGAGCCGAATCCCGGCATGACGTTCCGGTAGGACCACATCCGGACCGCGACGACCTTGCCGATCTGGCCGCCCTGGACCAGCTCGCGCGCCTTCTGATAGTGCGGCCCCGAGCGTTGCTGCGTGCCGACCTGCACGACCCGCTTGTGCCGTCGCGCCACGTCCGCCATCCACCGTCCCTCGCGGACGAACAGGCTCAACGGCTTCTCGACATAAACATCCTTGCCCGCCGCGCAGGCCATCATGGTCATCAAGGCGTGCCAGTGGTCGGGCGTCGAGACGACGACCGCGTCGACGTCGGGATCGTCGAGCAGCCGGCGGAAATCGTCATGGGCCCGGGCGGAGCCACCCATCAACGCGACCGCCTCATCCCGACGGCCGCGGTGGACCTCGGCGACGCCGACGAGTCGCGCGCCCGGCCGATCGCGGAAATCCAGGACGTGCCGCTTGCCGATCAGGCCGAAGCCGATGAAGCCCAGCCCCACCCGGTCGTTGGCACCCAGGACGCGCCGATAGCGCCGGCGGAGAGCGCCGCGGCGGCCCCGTCGCCGAGCAGCGCGCGTTCGACTCAGTAGGGGTTGCGTGTTGCTGATCTCGGACATCGCGTCGAACTCCTTCCTGGATAAGTAAGGAGAGACGAGCCTCACACGGTCAGGGTACAGCCGCCGATTTCGGCACGCAACTGGTCATCCGACCGAAATCACTCGGCGACGCATCCGTCATTCGGATTGTCACGATCCTCAATGAATCAATCGATTCTAGATTACAAAATCCAGATTATGAACAGGAAAAAAGCCTGATGCACCAAGAGTTTATGGCTCCGAACTGCGGACTCCACCATCCCTTGCTATCACAATGTCCGAAGGCCGACTCAATCATCCATCCCCCAAGCTGCTAGGCGATCTGGGATGAGATTCTCGTCCGAGGTCTTCGGAATGTTCTAGGATTCTTATTGGGCATGACGCGGTTCTTGAGCCGTCAATCCGACAAGGTCGTCGAAGGTTCAACCCCGACATCGATCGCTGCCGGATGGAATAACCTCGTGCGGATGGGTCGGGCTGAGCCTGGGGCCCGGATCGCGGTAGTCCAGGTACCGGCGACCCTGCCTTGAAACCTTGTCCCTGGTCGGACTTATGGCAAATCCTCCGGCGTTGCACTCGAGGGTATCCGGGGGAGATGCGATGGTCGCAGATCGATTCAATCATACTTGCACCAGTGCGACGCTTTCTCTCAGTCCGGCATCATGAACCTTGAAAGTTTTACTTTACCATGGGCCCGGCTTACTCTGGCATCTTCGGATTGATTGTGTCGAATTCTCCCGAGTGTATCTCGCCCCCGTCCCGATCATGAGGACGAAACTTTCGCCATGTCATCGCTCCACTCGCTCGTGGACGGCCTATTCAGCACGGACGGATTCGTCCCTCGACGGATCTGCGGCACCTGGCCCGGTTGGCTGCTCTGGGAACATATCGCCGGTAACGCATTGGTCTGGGTTGCCTATCTCACCATACCGATACTCATCTGGCGTCTCGGGGCTCGCCGGCTGGATTGGAGACCTTTCACGGGCCTGATCGGGGCGTCTGTCCTGTTCATCGCGCTCTGCGGGGTCGGGCATTTCCTCGAAATGCTCGCGTTCTTCCGGCCGTTATATCGATTATCGGGGCACGTCCTGATCATGACGGGGGTCGCTTCGTGGTGGACGGTCTGGTGGATCCGCCGGGATTGGCCGGCCATCACGGCGATGAAGGGCCCCGCCCAGTTCGAACGGGTCGTCCGGGAGAAGAGCGAAGAGATGGTGGCGGCCAACGCGGACTTGCTGGCCAGAGGAGACCGATTCCACCAGCTCGCCGACGCGATGCCGCAGCTCGCCTGGATGGCCCGGGCCGATGGTCACATCTACTGGTACAATCGCGGCTGGTACGACTACACCGGCACCACGCCCGAGCAGATGGAGGGTTGGGGCTGGCAGTCGGTCCACGACCCGGTGGAACTGCCCAAGGTCCTCGAGTTCTGGAAGGGGTGCATCGCCACCGGCGAACCGTTCGAGATGGTCTTCCCGATCCGCGGCGCCGACGGGCTTTTCCGTCGGTTCCTCACCCGCATCTCGCCGATCCGCGACGACGATGGCCGCCTGCACCATTGGTTCGGGACGAACACCGACATCGAGGATCAGAAGCGCGCCGAGGAGGCACTGCGGCAGAGCGAGGCCCACGTCCGCCGCCTGAATGAGGAGCTGGAACATCGGGTGGAATCGCGCACGGCGGAGTTGGCCTCGGCCATGGAGGGGCTGCAACGGGAAGTCGAGGAGCGTCGCCGGGCCGAAGCCGGGCTGCGTCGCGGTGAAGAGCAGTTCCGCATCCTGGCCGACTCGATCCCGCAACTCGCCTGGATGGCCCGTCCCGACGGGTTTATCTTCTGGTATAACCGGCGCTGGTACGACTACACCGGCACGACCCTGGAACAGATGCAGGGATGGGGGTGGCAGTCGGTTCATGACCCGGCCGAATTGCCGAGGGTCGTGGAGACGATCAAGGCGTCTTACGCCAGCGGCGAGCCGTGGGACTGCACCTTCCCTCTCAGGCGGTATGATGGTGCCTTCCGGTGGTTCCTGACCCGGATGCTCCCGCTCAAGGACGAGCACGGGCGGGTGACGCTCTGGTTCGGGAGCAATACCGACGTCACCGAGCAGAAGGAGGCCGAATCGCTCCTCCGACAGGCGAAGGAGTCGGCCGAATCGGCCACCCGAGCCAAGAGCGATTTCCTGGCCAACATGAGCCACGAAATCCGGACTCCGATGAATGGCGTCATCGGCATGACGGAACTCCTCCTCGACACCCAACTCAACGACATCCAGCGCGACTATGCCGAGACGATCCGCACGAGCGGCGAGGCCCTCCTCACCGTCATCAACGACATCCTCGACTTCTCCAAGATCGAGGCCGGTAAGCTCAACCTGGACGAGACCGACTTCGACCTCCACACCTTGATGGAAGGCGTGGCCGACCTGCTCGCCCCCCGGGCTCAGCAGAAGGGGCTCGAGATCACCTGCCGGATCGCCGCCGAGGTCCCCGGCCGGCTGCGGGGGGACCCGGTCCGGATTCGCCAGGTGCTCACGAACCTCGCCGGGAACTCCGTCAAGTTCACCGACCAGGGCGAGGTGAACCTGGAGGCACGGGTCCTCGAGAAGGACGAAGACAAGGCGACGCTCCGGATCCTCGTCCGAGATACGGGCATCGGCATCCCCGAGGATCGCCAGGACTGCGTATTCGACAGCTTCACGCAGATCGAAGGAGGGAACAGCCGGCCGCACGGCGGGACGGGGCTTGGCTTGACCATCTGTCGGAAACTCATCGACCTGATGGGCGGTGGGATCGGCCTGGAGAGTCGGTTGGGCGTGGGGAGCATCTTCTGGATCGAGCTCACGCTCGCGGCGGCGACCGGCAAGGTCGAGAGGCCCACCGCGGGTCTCGACGGGCTTCGCGTGCTCGTCATCGACGACCATGAGACGAACCGGACGATCCTCCGAGAGATCCTCGATTCCTGGGGCTGTCGGCCCACATCGGTCCGGACGGCAGGCGAGGCCCTCGACGCGCTCTCCGCCTCGGAGGAGAGCATTCCCCATGATGTCGCCATCATCAACCACCACATGCCCGGATTGAACGCGGATCAGGCGGCCCGGGCCGTCAAGTCCATCCCGCGCTTCGCCGGCTTGCCGATCGTACTGGTGACTTCGGTCGGCCTGGTGAGGACAATCGAACAGGGCGAGGACGAGCTCTTCGTCTCGAGGCTGACCAGGCCGATCCATCGCTCGCAGCTCCACAACGTCCTGTATCGATCGATCGCCTCGCCGGGATCAAACCGAGCCAAGTCGCCAGACGCTGATCTCGTAGGATCGGAGCCGCTCGTGCCGCTCCGGGTCCTGCTCGCCGAGGACAATCCCGTCAACCGCAAGGTGGCGATCGGCATGGTGAAGCGGTTCGGTTACGCCGTCGACGTCGCCGAGAACGGTCAGGAGGCGATCGAGATGATCGACTCCAATCCGTACGATCTCGTGTTGATGGATGTGCAGATGCCGGTGATGGACGGCCTCACCGCGACCGCCGTCATTCGCGAGGGCGAGAAGGGGACCGGCAGGCACGTCCCGATCATCGCCATGACCGCCCACGCGATGATCGGCGACCGCGAGAAGTGCCTGGCCGCGGGGATGGACGATTACCTCACCAAGCCGCTCCGCCCCGGCCCCCTCCAGGAGTTGATCTGCATCTGGGGCATCAATGAGAGGAACGCGAAGGAGGAAGCCAGGCCCGACGATGAAGCCACCGGGTCGCCATTCGATCACGAGGCCATCCGGGAGACCTGCGGGGACGACCCCGAGGTCATCCGCGATCTGCTCGAGATGATGCACCAGACCGTCTCTGAGCAGCTCAAGGGCCTGGAGGCGGCCATCGCGGCCCAGGACGTCGCCCGGGTCGTCTGGGAAGCCCACCGTTTGAAGGGCAGCTTCCTGGCCGGGTGTGCCGCCGACCTAGCCGCGACATCCCAGATGTTGATGGAACTCGGCGCAGGGGCGGATTTTCCCGCGATTCGGGAAGCCCATCGGCTCGTCCTCGATCAATGGGATCAATTCCAGCAGGCGGTCGGCCGCTACATCGAAACCCTCCCGAACCCGGCCTTGGCCGGAGTGGCAAGGCCCATCTAGAGCGCTTAACGATTGACTCGCGCACACTCCTTGGCGGATGCGAATACCCCCCCTGCCCCCCCTTCGTAAGGGGGGGACATTGAGGCGGAGCGGCCCGTTTCTCGTCCCCCCCTTACGAAGGGGGGGCAGGGGGGGGTTTGAGTCGAGAGGCTCGAGTGTATGCCAGCCAAGCGTGAAGCGCTCTAGCCCGGAGTCCCAAGCCGTTTCTTGACGCAACAGCCTTCACGCGAAATCGTGCGACTCCGTCGCGTCCCGCAGAACTCGAGGCCCTTGGACGGCTCGGCGCCCCGGCTGCATTCGCGCTGAGACCAGGTCGCGGTCCAGCCCGGGTATTCGAAGATCGCGTCCTGGGTGTCGGGCGTCTCGCCGTTATCCCGCAACGCAAATCGACCGCCTACGCCGGACACCGCCGTCGGTGCCGTGGCCCCGAGGAACCAGTGGACAACATCGAGCGCGTGCTGCCCGAGGTTCGTCATCTGGCCCCCCGAATAATCCCAGAACCATCGGAAATGGTAGATCGAGCGGTTCGGGTTGTAGGGCCGCTTCGGCGCCGGGCCGAGCCAGAGGTCGTAATCGAGACCGGGCGGCGGGTTGCCGTCCGCGGGCGAACCGAATCCCGGCATGACGTTCCGGTAGGACCACATCCGGACCGCGACGACCTTGCCGATCTGGCCGCCCTGGACCAGCTCGCGCGCCTTCTGATAGTGCGGCCCCGAGCGTTGCTGCGTGCCGACCTGCACGACCCGCTTGTGCCGTCGCGCCACGTCCGCCATCCACCGTCCCTCGCGGACGAACAGGCTCAACGGCTTCTCGACATAAACATCCTTGCCCGCCGCGCAGGCCATCATGGTCATCAAGGCGTGCCAGTGGTCGGGCGTCGAGACGACGACCGCGTTGACGTCGGGATCGTCGAGCAGCCGGCGGAAATCGTCATGGGCCCGGGCGGAGCCACCCATCAACGCGACCGCCTCATCCCGACGGCCGCGGTGGACCTCGGCGACGCCGACGAGTCGCGCGCCCGGCCGATCTCGGAAATCCAGGACGTGCCGCTTGCCGATCAGGCCGAAGCCGATGAAGCCCAGCCCCACCCGGTCGTTGGCACCCAGGACGCGCCCATAGGCTCCGGCGGAGAGCGCCGCGGCGGCCCCGCCGCCGAGCAGCGCCCGTCGGCTCAGCACGGGCTGTGTATCGTCGATCTCGGACATCGCGTCGAACTCCCTCCTGGAAAAATGGGGAGAGGGGCCTCGCACTCTCACATTACATCGGCGGACGTGGTGATGCAACCGGCCGATGCGGTTTGCCGCACGAGCTCGTACTGCTACAATATCGGCGCCGCGTTCCTCTGGGGCGGCGCCGGCAGAAACCGTGTCTCGTCCAAAGAAGTGAAGGCCATAAGTCCGTCACGACGAGCGTTCCCGTTACGATCTCAGCCGAGGCTCGATCATTTGTAGAGGAGCTCGGTCAGCGCGGGGACTTGGAAACGATGATCGACCGGGCCAGACATTTGGTGCCGGGTCTGAGGTCGATCGAAGTGGTTCTCGACGAAGCGACGGAGGGAGTACCCCCAGGGGTCGTACTCTGGGCGTACCGCGACGATATCGGGCCGGGGAGCGACCTGACGCATCGAGACTGGATCAACTGGATGGCCGCCACATTCCCGCCCGACGTTTGTCAGAATTTCGCGCTGCTGTCCGTTTACCACGACCATGAACGGTAGGACCTTGCTCGAACTTGCCCGTGAGGTCCGTTTTCCCTCCTCGAAAGAGTGTGATCGCTCCGGCCTAGCCTCCGCGAGCCTCCTGGCCTACTTGACTGTCAGCCTAAAATGGTCACGGGCGACCCGCCGGATCTCGGACCTTGCGACGTCTTTTCTCCTATCATTTCTAAACTTATCAATTTGTTCGATGATCTGGTTTGACTCCATGTAGGCATCTTCCGCCTCCGTACGGGTCTCGCTCCTTGGATCGTTCATCGCGTAATCGGCCTTTCGCCTCCTGCCGTGGAGCGATTTCAGGCGGGCGCTTGCCTTCTGGAGATCGAGATCTCCGCATGCGCCCAAGCAATTCGCCAGCTCTCCATGGCCTCCAGGACCCTCCGAAAGAGTGATCCCGATCGCTTGGAGCGACTCCACTCCGACATGAAAGGCGGCATAATAAGCCCGACTGATCGCGGTTCGATAGTTCTCCGCAGTCCCGGTTCCGCCCTTCAGGACCCTCGCGAGGTCGAGAAACCGCTTCGGGTCCATTCGGGCCTCATTCTTGTGTCGAATGATAGATCAGGTTAATATGAACTCGTTTTTCAAAATCAATTGATTTCAGGAACGCGTCCAGGAATGCTTCGCTCTGCCCGAAGACCTCTTCGGGTTGGCCCGAAGCCTGAACGTGGATGCCAATATAATGTTCTCCGCATTCCGGATCATTCACGAGCTGGATGTCCGGTTCGCCGACGATCCTGAAGTGGTCTCTGGCCAGAGAGATCGTCACGCGAACCTCATCTTCGATCTGTTTCAGAGCACAGAACTCGCGAACGCCCGGCGGAATGCCAACCTCGCGGAGGCGTGAGGGAAGCGGTTTCCGGGATAGCTCTTGTGCGTCGGACTCAGAGCGAGGCTCGGCTTCCAAGCCGATGGTCTTCTTGGATTTGGGCTTCCTGCCCGCGGGTTTTCCAGTCATGCCTTTGCTGGCCATGGTTCCGTCCCTCCTCGCAGGCGTTGGCGGGATGCAGGGCAAACCTGAACGAGTTTCATCGTACAAGGGGTCTGGGAAAATGTGAATTCATCTCCAGAGGGATCTCGACCGGCGATCATGCCCGGTTCGATTGGCTGCTGAGACCGGGAAGAGGGTCGAGGAACCGTTGATTCGAGCCGACCCGCTTGTGGGGACGATTCACCTCGCGACCATCATCACAATCGACCGAACGATGTTGGATTCGTGCTTGACGCGTCCGGCGACCCGCCCGGATAATCGCGACGAGGGAAGCGGACCACGATCCCGTGAAACATCACGGCGCCCGACGGCGGTTCCAACATCAGATCCCCGAGGCAATAGACGTCACAGATGCTCACACGAGTGGTTGCCTCGGGCTCGGGCGATTCGTCGGCCGCGACGACGCGGAACCGAGGCGTCAGATAGTACCGGGCCGCTTCGAGTTGCTCGCGGGGGAAGCGCGGATCGCTCGGATGGACCACGACGGTGATCGGCCCGGTCGTCGGTCGCGCCTGTTGCCGGTCCAGCCATGCGGCCAGGCTCCGCCAGTCGGCCTTGACGCTCGGGCTGTAAGCGTGGAACAGCGACAGCGAAAGGGAGAGGCCCGCCGCGGCGGCCGTCCATCGGATCGCGGGGCGGAGTCGGGCCATCCCGTGCGCCACGAGGATCAGGTAGGCCGGCGCGCTGAAGAGGTGATACCGCGACGGTCCGAAGATCGGCTGTCCGATGTAGGAATAGACATACATCAAGACGGGCGGGACCGCCGCCCAGGCGATCAGGATCCCGTTCTCGACGGGGTCGAGGATTCGCAACCGGCGACGGCCATTCATCGTCCCATGATCGAGCAACCCGAAGCCGATGATCGCCAGGCAGGCCAGGAGCACCACGCTGTTGCCGCCGATGTACTCGATCGGTGCCCCCAGCAGGAAACGGAGCGCATAACGAGGCATCGGGTAATCGGTGCCGTGGTCGAGGTAGCGTCCGAGCCACGGCAAGATGGCCAGGGCGGCCGCGACCTGGATCGAGAGCCACCATCGAAAGGGGAGCAAGAGGCCGCGCCGGGCCAGGAGGTACGCCAGGCCGTGTGCCGCGATCATGAAGAGGCCGAGAGGGTGGCTGTAGGCCAGGGAGATCAGCAGCAGGCCGTAGGCCAGGCATCGCGCGGGACCGGCGGCGGTCCGGAACGACAACAGGACGAGCCATGAGAGGGTCGTCAGGAGGACCAGCCAGGCGTACATCCGGGCTTCTTGCGAATAGTAGACCATCGGCGGGCAGACCGCGGCCAGCCAGGCGGCCCAGAGGCCCGCGCGGTGGTCGAACGACACGCAGCCAATCCGGTAGACGACCAGGACCGTGGCCAGCCCGCAGAGGGCACTGAAAGATCGGCCGGCGAGGTCGGACGAGCCGAAGAGCCTCAGCCAGGCCCAGAGGACGAGCGGATGCAACGGCGCGCGGGTCCCGTCGAGCTGGTCGAGGCGCCGTAGCAAGTCGGCGGGATTCACGGCGTGCGCGACACGCATCGAGACGACCTCGTCGTACCAGAGGCTCGTGTGGCCGATCTGCCAGAGTCGCAAGACCGCGGCGACGATCAAGATGGCAGCCAGGGGCAACATTCGGGCGGCTCGCCCGCCTTCCGGATCATCCATGGTGATTCTCCTCCGCCCTTGAGTCATAATCGCTCCGTCGTGCCGAAACCAGGGCCGTCCGGACAATGCCGGCCGGAAGGAACGTCGAGGAATCCGTCATGAAACGACTGAACGGGAAGGTTGCCGTGATCACGGGGGCGGGGGCGGGGATCGGTCGCGCCACGGCCGAGCTGTTCGCCGAGGAAGGGGCCTCCGTCGTGATCGCCGAGCGCGACGAGGCGAGCGGACAGGATGCCGCCGATCGGATCGCACAGGCCGGCGGCAAGGCCCTCTTCGTCCGCACCGATGTCGCCGACGAGTCGAGCGTGGAGCGGATGGCGGCCGAGGCCGTGGCCGCCTTCGGCGCCGTCCACATCCTGGTCAACAACGCGGCGATCTTCATCCTCCGCGGCATCGAGGCGACCCCCGAGGAGTGGCGGCAGATGCTCGACGTCAACGTCATGGGACCGGCCCTGGTCGCCAAGCATGTCGTCCCGGCGATCCGGAAGGCCGGCGGCGGCGCGATCGTCAACCTGGCCTCGATCTCCTCGTTCATCGCCCAGCCGAACTTCGTGACCTACAACACGACCAAGACGGCCATCCTCGGCATGTCGCGGTGCATGGCCATGGACCTCGTCGCCGACAACATCCGGGTCAACGCGGTCTGCCCGGGCGTCGTCTGGACGCAGGTCGTCGAGCGCCAGGCCCTGGCCATGGGCCTCGACCGCGCCGGCGCCGACGTCCACCCCCAGTGGGCCGGCGCCCAGTTGATCCAGCGTTGCGCCGAGCCGCGAGAGATCGCCTATGCCATCCTCTTCCTGGCCTCCGACGAGGCCTCGTTCATCACCGGCACCCACCTCATGGTCGATGCGGGCTACACGGCGAAATGACCGCCGCGCAGGAGCAATCGGTCGGACCCGGAGAATTATAGACGAAAGGGGCCATCGCGTTCGTCATGTGAGGTAGGAGGTGAAAAATGGACCAGCGACCTGCCTCACTGACCGAATCGATGCGGGCGAGGCGTTCGACGATGCCCATCCATCAGCCCGCCCCCGGCGACGACCTCGATCGCGCCGGGCCGTTGACGCGATCCGAGTGCGTCGCCCTGGTCGAGGAATACGCCGATCAACTCGTGCGATATGCCTTCCGCCAGGTGCGCAACCTGCAAGATGCCGAGGACATCGTCCAGGACGTCTTCGCCCGATTCTTCGCGACCGGACGACAGGACCGCGTCATCTCGATCGGGTCGTACCTGTATCGCGCCGTCGCCAACGCCTCGACCGACTTCGTCCGATGCCGGATGCGATCGCCGTTGACCCGCCGGGAGGCGGGCTTCGATCATCTCTCGGCCGCCGGCTCCGATCCTCTCGAGGCGGCCCTGGCCGCCGAGGAAGCGGATCGCGCCGAGGCCCTCCTCAGACGTCTCCCGCCGGAGCAGGCCGAAGCGATCCGGCTGCGCGTCTTCGACGGCCTGCGGCTCGATCAGATCGCCGACGTGCTCGATTGCCCGATCAACACCGTCAGCTCCCGGCTGCGCTACGGCTTCCAGAAGCTGCGCGAGGCGGTCGGCAAGAAAGGAGCAGGACATGAACTGCCATGAATTCCGCGAATGGCTCGACGACCTCCTCGTCCGCGACCCGGACGAGGCGCCCCCTGCCGACCTCGCCCGGCATCGGGACGAATGCGACGATTGTGCCCGCCAGCACGCACTGGCCCTGGAGACGCTCGAGGCGATTACACCGAAGGTTCTCATCGGGGCTTCCCCCGGTCTCAAGGAGCGAATCATGAGCGCGATCCCGTCCGTCTCGCCGAATGGCGTCGCCGTCGCTGTGCCGGGCCGCACGCGCCGGCCCGTCGAGGCGCAATCTCCCGACTCCGGCCGTGGCGGCTTCGCCCATCGACGGGCGGGAGCCGTGCGGTGGGTCGTCGCCCTGGCGGCCGGCGTGCTGCTGGCGGTCGGCCTGTTCCCCTTCGGAGGTGCTCCGTGGGGGTCGTCGCATGGTCGCGCCTGGGACCTCCTGGCCGGAGCCTCGGCCGCCGAGGCCCGGCTCTTCGCCGCCGATGGGCTCGTCAGCCTGAACAACGAGATCGTCGTCGAGCCGGTCGAGGATGCGGAGTTGCTGCAGGCCCGATGGTTGCCGATCGTCTCGATCCAGGCCGACGGGAAGCCGAGGCTCGATCAATTGAAGTTGGCGGGCGAGGTGGGCAAGGGCTACACCGTCCGCGACCAGTCCTGGTATGACCCGGCGACCCGCCGATTCGCCCGCGTGCTCAGCGTCGGGAGCCGGCCGTTGTTCGCCAATGCCTTCGACGGCCGGTCGGTCCATCTCCTGGAGATCGACGAGCAAGGTCGGCCCCGCATCAAGGACGAGGTGGTCACGGCCGACTTCCAGCCGCCGAAGGATCCGGCCGGGTTCCTGGGGATCGCCGCGGGCCTGACCGGCACATTCGACCGCCGGGAGCTGGCCCGCGACGAAGGGCCGACGAAGCTCGGAGACGGTACCGCGGCCCACATGGTGAGGCTGGTCGGCCCCAGCCACGATGCTGACTCCTACGTCCGGGCGACCATCCGCGATGACGACCACACCATCGCCTCGATCGACTTCATCGCCCGCGGGCGGACTCTGTATCGCGTCCGTCGCGCCGGGTAGGCGAGGGCCGCGAGCCCGAATACGGCTGGGACCTGGCCGGTGTGCGGCGGGCCCTCGGACCCATTGAGGCCCGGTCGCCCGTGCAGACCCTCGCCAACCTGGTCATACCCAACGTCTCGGTCGCGGAGATGGTGAAGCGGGCCGACTATCCCACGTATGTCTTCGGCAAGGATCCCGGCTGGGCGGGCCCTCGTCAGGTTGTGGATATCCTGGATGTGGCCAGCCCGCCCCATCGCATGTTCGCCGCGATCTATCGCGCGAAGGACAAGCGGCACGTCGTCCTGTTGCAGGCTTTCACCTTCAACAGCAATCTCGGCCCGAAGGCCCGATCGGGCAAGTTGGTCTACACATCTCCCACGGGCACCAAGGTGTGGAGCGGCGATCGCGATCAGTCGCTGGCCGAGATCCTGCTGTCGAGTGCCCGCTTCGCGATCGGCGATCCTCCGGCGAAGGATCGCACCGGCTACCTGCTCGAGACGCCCGACAACACCTTCCCGGCCCTCGCCGTGAATGGACCCTTGACCGAGGCCGAGCTGCATGCCCTGGTCGACAGCCTCGCGCCAGCGACGGCCAGATGACCGCGGATTCCCGAGCGGTCGCGGTGATCGACCAACCGCCTTGGCCTTGGTCTTCACCTCACATCGCAGAGCGACCCGGACAGCCTCGAGGTTGTCCGGGTCGGCTCACGTTCTCCGCGACCAGTCGGCACCGACCGGCGAGGATACCTCTCGAATCTCTCAAAAAGCCCGATCCAGTGATGCAAACGCACGATCAAGGTCGAGCCAGACGACGACGAGCCAGTGTCAGCACCGCGATTCCGATCGCTCCGAGGGCAAAGGTACCTGGTTCGGGAACCGCAGCCGTGGTCACTTGCATCTGGTAGGGTGTATTAACACTCGAGTTCTGCGAGACCGTGAGGACCCCACTGGGGTTGTACGCCCAGTACTCCCCGCCGGTACCCGTTCCGCCGTTGCTCGATCCGTAGCTCCACCCCACGCTCGAGGTGGGGCCGCTGAGCTCGATCCAATACCGCGTATCCGCGGCGAGGATAAAGGGCACAGCGAGGGTGAAGTCGAACCGATTGAGCACCGCTGGTCAAGGAGCCGTCACTCACTGTTCCGAGGGTCGTCAGGACCGAGCCGGGGCTTTTCGCGGAGTCACTCAGGAGATTCACGGTGAAGCTGGCCGAACTGTTCGGGTTACCGCCAAGCAACATTTTGACGTCGGTGAGTTCCGACTGGCTAGCACCGGCTGAGAAGGAATTGTAGAGCGGCCCATCCATTGCCGCGTAATCGACGGCGCTCATCCCGACGCTGAGGTTATCATAGATCACGCCGGCGTTCACGGCGCTTCCCGCGGACAGGACGGCAATGATGCCGGCAGCCAGCGCGACGTTGCGAAAACGAATCATGGTGCCGTTTCTCCTGGAGTAAAACATTCCTAGGTGAACGTTGGCGATCGAAGCAGTTCTGCCTTCCATGGCAAACACCGGGCATCATACCTGAATCCCCTCCAAACGCAAGGTGATTCCCCGCATACTTGATTGCGAGTTGTCCTGGATCATCATCCTCATTCGTGAAGTGACGCCGACGAAGTCGAATCCGGAGGTCGAAGTCCCCGGCGATGGGTTGTGATCCGGCCCCGAATCGGTTACGATGATTGTCCCGCTGACAGTTGTCGATGGCGCGGGATCGTGATCGATGAAAGACGTGGGTTGGCTCTTCCTGGCGATCCTCCTCGCGTATGGCTGCGCCGCGATCGCGCCGCTCCTGCGATACCCGTTTCGGGGTCGAGTCGGCGCTCTCGTCGTCTGTTGCGTTGTGTCGATCGTCCTGGTTTGCCCAATGCTCATCCCGTCCGCGAACGTAGGGCTGCGGGCCGCGTCGGCCGTCGCATCGGGCGACATCACCTTCAAGATGGTCGAGTGCTTTCGCCATCGGGGTGATGTGGGGCGGGGCATGGTGCTTGGCGATTACTACCGCTTCTTGATCCCGTTCCCGGTATTCTCCGCCGTCTATCCCGATCACAAGCGGCGGTTGCCGCGTCCGGAGAGCCCTTGGCCGCAGTTCCTGCGCCTCTTCGGTGGGATCGTCGGCATCACCATCGCCCTCTGGGCGATCAGGGCCCTATCCGGGATCGCCCTGGTCCGATCGAGCTTCGCGCTGAACCATGCCGTGATGCTGCCGACCTTCGTGCTCGCCATCGAATCGCTCTCGCGGGCGCTCTGCGGGCTCGAACGCCTGGCGGGATTCGACACGACTCCGATGATCCGAAACGCCTACCTGTCGCGGACGGTCTCCGAGTTCTGGCGACGGTACAACGACCGGATCCATGACTTCTTCTACCGCAACGTTTTCCGAGCGACCGGAGGCCGACGCGCCCCGGTCCGTTCCATCCTGCTGGTGTTCCTGGTCAGCGGCGTATTCCACGAGGTGGCGTTCGCGGTGGCGACCTCGCGACTGACCGGCTATCAGTTCGCGTTCTTCACGATCCAAGGTCCGGCGGCGCTCGCCTCGGGAGGCCTCGAGCGCCTGGCCAGGCGAGGCGGGATTGCGGGCAAGATCACGGCCCACGGAGCCACGATCCTCTTCATGGCCGTCACGTCCGTCCTCTTCTTCGACGGGGTCAGCAAGATCTTCCCCTTCATCTATGCCAGCCGGTCGCCGCTGCCGTAGTGCACGCTCCCCGATAGGCCCGGACTTGAGTAACTGGAGCTGCGGTCGATGCCGCGAAAGTAGACCCGACCCTTCAAACAATTCGAAGGAGACGACAGGTGTCTTCATAACTGGCTTCGAGTTCCAGGGGGATGGAGAGTTTCTCCGTCAGCCAGAGGGGAAGGGTTGGCAGGGGCTCGCCGAGTTTCAAGGGTTTACGCCAGAAATCAAAAACCATTTTCGTTTCCATGCGACGCGTTCGACAGCAAGCCGCATAAACTCCTTCGTCGTTCTCGCTCATGTACGAGTCGGTCAATTCGAAGTGATCGAGGAGTTCCAGATAGAGATTGTTGTTGCGAATGGTGACGATGTTGACGAGGGCGACGCATACGCCCTGCTTCAACAACGCCGCACACTTTGACACGAAGTTGTTGCGATGAACGGGGCGATCCTTGTTGGCCGGGCTGATGATCTCGATGGCGGCGACGAGGCGCTTTTCTTGCCGGACATCGTAGACCAAGACCTCGTATTCGGAGACATCGCTGTCGTCGGTTTCCAGGGAGAGTTCGGCTTCCGGAACAGTCGCCACGGCTCCATCACCGGCCAACTCCGGGCGAGACCTGGGGACGTCATCGTTTTCGAAAGTGCCGATGTTGACTTCGAAGTAACTGCCCAGGTGAACGCGGGGGCCTGCCTGGTATCCTTCGGGAAGCAATGGCGCCAGCTTCTGAATGATCATCATCGGCCAGCCGCCGTGGACTTCCTCCCAGGAGTGCCGCTTGCTCACGGGCGGTCGAAAGTGATCGCGAAATGGCATCGAGTCCTCCTCCTCTCTTGATGAGTTGACTGCCAGGATGAACGGCGCCCGAAGGAGAAGGCGACTAGAGTTTGGCGCAAGCTAGGCGGACTGGCGGATCTCCATTCCAACTCGCTATTGTTGACTTGTTCATTCTGCTCGACAGGGCTTGCGGTTGCAAGATTCGGGGCGACAAGACGGCTGTTGAACGATTGGGAAAGGATATCTACTATCGTCCCAGGCAGACCGCATAGGGACGAGCGTCCCAGATTCTCACGGTGCCATCGTCGCTTCCGCTGACGATTCGGTCCCCGTCCGGGCTGAAAAACGCCGTACGGACGGCGTCGGTGTGCCCCTTGAGCGTGAGCACATCGGTTCCGTTGTTGGCGTCCCACAGCTTTACCGTCCCGTCGCCGCTGGCGGTGACAATCCGTGATCCGTCGGGGTTGAAGGCCACGGACCAAACTGGGCCCGAATGCCCTCGGAGCGTCCAGACATTGGCCCCCGTGGTCGCATCCCAGACTTTCGCGGTGTTGTCGTTTCCGCCGGTCGCGATTCGTGATCCATCCGGGCTGTACGCTGCCGAAAAGACACCCTTGGCATGGCGCGGAGCGATAGCACCTCCGTGCCTCTTGTGAGATCCCAAATCCTTGCCGCCCCGTCGGTGCCTGAGGTTACGACCCGTGATCCATCGCGGCGGAATGCAGAGGAATGGACTTGGCCTTCTCGGACCTTCAGTTCCTTGAGCATGGTCCCGGCCTTCGAATCCCATAGCCTCGCCGTACCATCCGTGCTCGCTGTTACGACCAGCGACCCGTCGGGGCTGAACGATGCCGCGGTCAAGAACCCCTTGTGTCCCTGGAGCGTGAGGAGATTCTCGCCGCTGTCCGCGTCCCAGATTCTCGCTGTCCTGTCGGAGCCCGCCGTCACGATGCGCGATCCATCACGGCTGAACTCGATCGATGTGCCGGAGCCGCTCTCGAAGAGATCGCCATGGACCACCCGACCGCGCGTCCAGGATCCTCGACGTCGATGTCCGGTTTCCCCACCGGATGGTTGCGACCCTGGACCCGTCCGGGCTGAAGCTGGCCCTGACGATGTCACGGCCCTCGGTGAGTTTGAAGGGCCCTGAAGCGTGCCTCGCGTCCCAGATCCGCGCCGGTTCATATTTCCACCCCGCGACGGCCGTGATCACCCTGGACCCGTCGGCACTGAATCTCGCCGACCACACGGGCGCGGTGTGTCCGCTGAGAGTCAGGAGCGCGGCACCGCTCGTCGCGTCGAAAATCCGGGCGGTCCGGTCCTCGCTCGAAGTCACGATTCGCGATCCGTCGCGGCTGAACGACGCCGATGTGACCCGACGGGTATGTCCCCTGAGCGTGAGGAGCTGGGCACCGCTCGCCGCGTCCCAGAGGCGAGCCGTCTTGTCGTGGCTCGCGGTGACGATCCGGGCGCCGTCCTTGCGGAACTCCAGTCGATCCACGCCGTGCTCGTGCCCCCTTAGCGTGAATAATTCGCGGCCCGACTTCGCGTCCCAGATCCGCGCCGTCCCGTCCGCGCCCGCGGTCGCCACCTTCGCTCCGTCGGGACTGAACGACGCGTCGTAGATGGCCCGGCGATTCGGGATGCCGAGGGTGAGGATCTCCTTGCCGGATTTCGCGTCCCAGACTTTCGCGGTGCCGTCCTCGCTCGCGGTCACGACCCGCGCGCCATCCGGATCGAAGGCCGCGGCGTAAACGAGATCCGCGTGGCCCTTCAGCGTGACGAGCGCAGGACCGCTGCGCGGATCCCGAATGACAATGGACAACCCATCGTCGCTCGGAAAAACCATCCGGGTGCCGTCGCGGCTGAGGTGATCCAGCCCATAGAACGTCCGCCCGTCACGCCCGGAGAGTTCGACGCCCGTGCCGGCGTCCCAGAAGCGGATCTCGCCCCGAACGTCGAGGGTCGCGAGCCGGGTCCCTTCCTCGTCGAAATACGGCACGAACCTCACCTTAGGCCCGTCGAATGTCGCGAGCTCGGGGTGGCCGAGCGCGGAGACGTGACGCCACTCCCACCCTCGCAGCTCGGGACGTGTGCCCTCGAGCAAGGCCAATGCGCCGACGACATTCTCCTCACGCAGCTCTTCGTGGGCCGCCTGGATCGCCCGGCCATATTCGACGGCCGCCAGCCGGGCGTGGGCCGCCTCGGCCTCGGCGCGGGCCCGCTCGGCCGCTAGCCACAACCACGCGATCGACCCGCCGAACCCGATCAGGAACACGACGGTCGCCGCCAAGGCGGAAGCGGCTGCCGCTGCCGGCTTACGCCTCGCAAACAGGGCCAGCCGCTCGAATGTCCCCGCGGGTCTCGCCGCGATCGGTCGGTTTTCTAGCCACGCCTTCAGGTCATCGGCGAGCGCCTGGGCCGTCGCGTACCGCCGTCCAGGCGCTTTCTCCAGGCATTTCAGGCAGATGGTCTCCAGGTCGCGAGAGACCTTCGCGTTGAGGCGCCTCGGCCCCTCGGGCAAGGACGTTCGCACGGCGTCGAGCGTCTCGACGATGCTCTCGCCAGCGAAGGGGGCCCTGCCGGTCAGTAGCGAATACAGGACGGCGCCCAGGCCATAGACGTCCGTCGCTGTGGTGATCGTGCCCCGCCGTCCGGCGGACTGCTCGGGGCTCATGTAGGCCGGGGTGCCGAGGATCGCCCCCGACTGCGTCAGCTCGAGGTCCTCCGCTATCCTCTTCGCCAGGCCGAAATCGGTAATGAGGGGATGGCCATTGCCGTCGATGAGGAGATTCGCCGGCTTGAGGTCGCGGTGCAGGACGCCCCGCGCGTGGGCGTGCGCCACCGCCGCCGCCGCCTCGGCGACTAGCCGGGCGGCTGCTCGCGGGTCGTCCTTGTAGGCATCGAGTCGCGAGGAAACGCCGTCGCCCTCGATCAGCTTCATGCTGAAGTACCGCTGCCCCTCGAGCTCTCCGACTTCGTAGACCGGCACGACTCCCGGATGGTCGAGCAGGGCCACCGCCTCGACCTCGTTCTGGAACCTCCGCAGGTCGTCGGCGTCGGCGAAGACTCCCGAGCGGATCATCTTCAAGGCCACCGGCCGATTCAGGCTGACCTGGCGGGCCCGGTAGACAACGCCCATACCGCCCCGGCCGAGTTCGTCCAGGATCTCATAGTCGCCGAAATAGCGGATACGCTCGCCCGGTGACAGTCCGTGCCGGCCGGCGGGCGCGGAATCGGCGGAGGCCAGATCGACGGTCACGGCGGCATCATTCCGCAGAGGCGCCGCCATCCGATCGAAGCGGTCGTGCTCGCGGAAGAAGGACTGAAGTTCAGGGGCCAGGTCGAGATGGGCGGCGAAGATCGCATCGCGGTCCGGGGTCGTGCCGGCGTCCTCGGCCACGAGATAGTCGGCGATCACTTGCTCGATGACCCGCTCGCGATCCGCCTCGCTCATCGGACAATCCTTTCATCGTCGGGCATCTGGTCGCGGAGTTGAGCGAGGCCGCGTTTGAGCAGTCCCGCGACGGCCTGCGGCGTGCGGCCGAGGGCTTCGCTGATCTCGGCCAGGCTCGCTCCCTGACAATGCCGCATCAACAGGGCCCGGCGATTGTCCTCGGGCAACCGGACCAGGGCGTCGGCGAGATGGACGAATGACTCATTTCTCTCCGCCCTCTGGGAGGGTGACGACTGATCGGCGGCGAGCCAGTTTTCCAGTCGAGCCGAGGATTCGCCGAGGGCCGCCTCCAGCGACCGCACGCGGGCGGCGTCCCGCCTTGCTCGCCCCATGGCGCGGAGCGCGTCGGCGAGGTTGCACGCCAGGAGACGGCGGAGCCACGCGAGATGCTCGGCCTCGCTCCCGCCGCGGAATCGGTCGCGGTCCTTGTGGGCGTCGAGCAGGGTCTGCTGGACGACGTCCGACGGCTCCACTCCCTTGCGCCCGTCGCGCCCGAGCTGAGCCTCGGCCAGCAGCCGCAGGTAGGAGCGATAACGCTCCAACGCCATCTCCATGTTGCTCACCGGTGTCCCCATGGGGTAGTAGCCGCCAGATTCCCGGGATCGTGGCGCGCCAAGAACTAGGATTGTCGATTTTCGGCCGGTGAGCAACGGGCGTCGGAAATGAAGGTGACGCCAACCCCGCCTCAACATGGCGGGGTTGGCGTCATTGGTTTGGACAGGCCAGATTTCCTCCCCTTTCTTTCGCGTCACCGGTTCCGTGTCAGGATCCCTTCGATCGCTCGCCCCAAGTCGGCACCGAGCGTCGGCGAGTAGCCCGCTTGGATATCCCGGACGACCCCATCGGGGTCAATGAGGATGACGGTGGGGAACCCCTGGACGCCGTACTTCTCGGCGATGCCCCGGGCACGGAGGGTCATGTATTTCAGTCCCATGGCTTCGGCGACAAACCTCGCGTCCGCTTCCTTCGCGTCGGTGTTCATCCCGAGCACGGCCACCGGTCGTCCTTGGAATCGTTCGGTAAGGGCGTTCATCTCCGGCATCGCCTTGACGCACCAACCGCAGCCCCGGTACCAGAAATCGAGCACGACGACCTTGCCGCGGTAGTCGGCCAAGGCGTGCGGCTTGCCGTCGAGACCTTGCAACGACCAATCAGGAGAGGGCTTGCCCATCACCGCGGCACGTTGTTTAGCCGATTCCATGCAGGACTTGCCCGTGGAGTCGTGGCGTACCAGCTTCCGGTCGAGTTCCTCGCGGAAGAAAGGCTGATCGATCGCGTCGCGAGCGGCCTGGAGCTCGTCCCTGGCTTCCGCCAGCAGCGAAAGGCCGTTTACGACGTCCTTCGAGGCTGCTTGCGTCGATTTCTTGTAGGCCGCGATGGCCGCGATGAAGCGGTCCGCCGCCGAGGCAAACGCAGCGATCCATGCGTCATCCTTCGTCTCCACGCCCGTCAGCTCATGCCTCCCGCTGCCCTTGCCCTTGAGACCGAGGTCTTGCGAGAATTCCTGCTCGGCTCCCACGACCATCCCCCCTTCGAAGTGATAAGTCGAGGCGAAGGTCGCGCCGTAGACCTTTCTCCAGGGACCGAGCCGCTCGGCGTGGAAGGCCCACCCGCCGGCATCGCGACGCAGCGACGAGTAAGCGTACTCCTCTCCGGTGCGAAGATCGCGCTGTCCCCACTCGCTCGTCGCGGAACTATTGGGCAGGCGAGGAAATGAGATCGCGGGGTCGATCATGGGCCCCACCTCGGCGTCGGGTCCGAGGCGTCCATCCGGAAACAGGTCGAAATGGCCGAGGTTGTAGTCCATGGGAGGGATCTTCTTCTTGATCGGGGCCTTCCCTCCGTTCCGGCTGTCGGCCTCGCTGAGGCGGCTCCCGGTGCGAATGACGACACGGAAACTGCCGTCCTGGTTGCGCCTTACGACCCAGGCGGTCGTGTCCACTTCCTCGAGATATCCGTCGTTCCCGAACTTGAGATTTGCTCGCCCCTTGTAAGAGAGGACCATCCCCGGCTTGAGCTGATATCTCGGTAGTTCCTCCGCGCCAGCACTCGCGGCTGACGTCGCCAGAGTTGAAGTCCCGGCCAGCAGGATGATCCAGATCATCCTCGGTCTCGCACACCGAATCCATGCCATGATCGATCCCCCTTTGTGATTCAGCGAAGTTCGCCCATAGACCGCCTCACTGGGGTAATAGCCGTCGTTCGGGGGCGATCGGGCGCGCGGGGTCAGGATTTGCTTCGGTGATAGCCCGGGAGCCCCATCGGGAAATTGCGTTTGCAAATTCATCGCGGCGATGTTGGCCGCGTGCGCAAACCATTCTTGAAACGAGCGAGATCCTGCTCGACTCATCGAGGAGCCGGGTGATTCAGGTGGAAGTCGACGACAAGCGGCAGGTGATCGGAGGCGTCGCGCGCCAGCTTCGAGTGGACGATCCGGGCGTGGCGGACCTCGATCGGGCCGCGGATGAACGTCTTGTCGAGCGAGGCGATCGGCCAGTAGGCCGGGAACGAGCGGAACCGCGATCGCGGCGACGTCACCTGGACGAAGCCGTGATGCGCGAAGGGGCCTTTGGCCAGGGTGTTGAGCCAGTCATTGAAGTCGCCGACGATCATCGTCGGCAGGTGGGCCGACTCGCGGAAGAGGGCGTGTTCGAGCAGGTGCCGCACCTGCCAGTGGCGTTCGAGCTCGGCCAGTCCCAGGTGCCAATGCACCAGATGCATCGGGCCTTCCGGCGTCTCGACGACCGCCATCTGCGCCCGCGCGGCTTCCGCCTCTTGAGCCGGAGCGAGACCTGGTGATGCGAACGGAACGGCCATCGCGAGAGGATCAGGTTGCCATATCCGCCGTCCCTGTGACGCACGTTGAGCTGATAGAGGTGCGACGTCGCCTTGAGGGACTCGGCCAGCTCCCGCGGCTGGTCGTCGTGCCGCGTTCGCGCCACATTGCGGTCCACTTCCTGGAGGCAGATCAGGTCCGGGCCCTCATCCTCGATGACCCGGATGATCCGCTCGAGGCGGTAGCGGCGGTCCCGTCCGCCGACCCCTTTATGGATGTTGTAACTCATCATTTTCATCGGATTGACACTCTTGGGCCTTCGGTCTCGCCTCGGATTCGGTCCAGGCCACGTGCTCGTCGAGGTGCGTGGCCTCGCCGTCGATCGCGTCGTGCTTCGCCCCGCCGGCCTCGTCGACCTCGATCGGCCGATCGAGCGAGGCGCGGGGATGGAGCTCGACAGGGATGCGGGCCTTGCGTACCCGGCGGATCCCCCAGACGATCATCGTGTGATGGATCGCCCGGTAGGCGAACCAGTATCCGATCACATTAGGGCCCGGGAGGATCGCGAGCAAGCCGGCGAAGGGCGCGATCAGCGTATTCAGGGCCATCCAGAGCAGGTGCCGCCACCATCGATGGGTGAGGTAGTCGCCCCACAAGGCTCGGACCTCGTCGCCGGTGCGGGAGGCCGGGTGGTGCAGGTCGATCCGACGCGCCGACCGCAGCCGCACGAGCATCGATTCGTCGGGATGCGACCAGGAGTGCAGCCAGTCCCACGTCCGTCGGGTCCAGCGGGCGACTCGGGATTCGGAATGTTCCCAGGCCGACTTGATCCTGTGGTACCGGTCCAGGAGCCGGCCCTTCAGGCCGGCGGGCGGCGGCGCGGAGGCCCCGGGCCCGTCGCCTTCCTCGGGGGACGCCTCCGACTCGTCCGCGTAGAAGAAATGCCGCCGTTCGTCGATCGATAACAAATAAATCTTCACAGCTCGATTCGGTCTCCGCCGGTCTCGACAATGCCCGCACGCGCGACGTCCCGGTCGCGACCCGTCGGGGTCGCCCGGCCCGGTTCGACGCGTCGTCTCATTGTAACACCCCGCGTGGGGATCGATCGAGGATCGACGGGCCCTCGCGTCGGCGCGAGGCTTTCCGGTCGGCCGCTGGCCATCGCGGCTTTCAGGATTCCGCCAGGGGCGACCCCGCCGGTCCGCTCGCGACGGACTTCGAGTATCGCGGTTGGTAGAGCTGGACGTCGAAGCCGCCCGGGACGCGGATGAAGGTCACCAGGCCGTAGCCCCGGTTGACCACCGGCCCTGTGAACTCCACGCCGCGCGCCTGAAGCTCGGCGACCGTCCGCTCGATATCGTCGCAATAGAACGAGATGTCGTGGGTCCCGGACGGCGCGCCGTCCTTCTCATCGGCCGGGTGGCATCCCATATCGGCCTCGGGCAGATCGAAGATGAGCCAGCCTCCCCCCACGTCGGTGGATGGGAAGCCCAGCTTATCTCGGAGGAAGGCTCGCAGCGCCTCGGGCTCCGAGCTATAGAACATCGTATGGACGCCGCGGATCATCGGGACCTCCTTGCTCAAATCAACGAGACCGGTTGCCGCACATCTCGAGGCCGGACGCGGCCGCTTGACATGCACAATTAGAACAGGTCGTGTCCCATGACCTCAACCAGGCCGTGGGCCGGGAGGAGGCGGGCCCTCGCTCTGGACCTCGACCGAATCGTCCACGGTGACCTTGACGTTGTCGTCTCCGAGTGCAAGAGCTTGGCCACGAGCAGCAAATCCTCCGCGAGGCGTTTCAGGTAGGGACACCGATCGATCGCAACCTGCGGATCGATCTTGGGAAAGAGATTCATCGCCGTAGTCGTCTTCTTGTAGCGTCCCCCGAGGATTCGCTTGAGGAACTTGGCGGGCGGCTCATTGAAATTGACCTGCTCGGGAGGTCGCCTGGTCAGTTGACGACGAACCTTCTCCGGCCACTGCTCCGGATACGCCAATAACCATGCTTCGACTTCGTGCACGGCGAAGTGCTGACGAAACCGATCCTGGTGTTGGTGGGGAACGAGATCACGGATGTAGACCCTGGCCGCTTTGACCTTCTCCTGGATCGTTGTGTAGGGGGATAGATCGATCCGATTCGGGGGAATCCCGTAAAGATCGATCAGGCCGAACACGAAGTTCGCCCGGTTGTTGTCCAGGTACAAGCCGACTTTTTGTCCGACGTCATCCAGGTAATTGCTCACGCCTTGGAATTCCACCGGAGTGATTCCGACCCGGCTCGTCCGTGGCAATTGGGGATCCAGCCATCGGTGAAAGAAGTTGGGAAGAGTGCGGCGACGTGCATCGCCGCGGCTCGGTGTCACCCTCGACGAACAGCGCGATGCGTCGCGTCTTCTGAGGAGGCTTACGCATGAGCCATGCCGTCGTTGATCCCGGCGGTCCACAGCTCAACATCCTCGGCCGGCAACCCCTTGAGCCGCTCGCTCAAGTCGGGGATACGTTCCACTTCGGGCATCGCAAGGGCTTCCAGTTCGCCGTTCGTAAAGAGTTCACCCAACCGGTATCGTTCCAGCCACTTCATCAAAGCCTCTGGCGTCAAAGGGAAGAGTCGCGATCCTCCATCCTCCCAGTGCAGGAGCGTCACCTCCGATGGTACTCTGGAGAACGCATCCAGGAAGATGGGAGAATGGCTGGTCAGGACAACCTGAGTACGTTCGGCGGCTTCGACCGCGTACTCGGCGATGATCGGCAGCATGCTGGGATGCAGCCCTACCTCGGGCTCATCGATGGCGATGAGCGTAGCCGGTTCGGGGCTAGCGAGCACGGTGAGCAGGAAAAGGAACCGCAACGTCCCATCGGATAGATCCTGGCCCGCGTGCGGGCCCTTGCTCGAGCGCCACTGGACGGCCAGTTGGATCTGTTGAGCAGCGGCCGGCTGGAAGACCAGTTCCTCGAACTGGTCGCCGAACCCGGCTCGCATCCCCTCGTCTATACGCCGCTTGAACTCGCGGTCGCTCGTGTACAAGGTGTGGAGGACGGACACCAGATTACTGCCGTCCGGCTCGACCAGCTTCACATACTGGGTCGTGACAGGTGATCGCATTGCCGATCCGCGCTCGACGTGGACATCGTGGTAAATCCGCCATCCCTCCAGGAATCGTCGCGTATGCGTCGGGATCGGATTCGTACGCGGGTCCGAAATCTGCGCGAGCAATGACTCGTTCGGATCGGGCTCATCGAATCTCACGAGCTTCCTGGCCTGCTGGTCATACACCCTGGCTCGTCGCGCATCCCGCTGGTAGATCCCGTAAGGGCTCTTCTCGAGCCCCTGGTCGAATTTCACCCAGTTACCCAGGCTGTCCTTCACGATCTGGTAGGAGCTTGTATGCGGTATATTCTCCAGTTCGAATTCCAACGTGATCGCATCCTTGACACGGTCCCTGCCGGAATCGACCGGGTCGATCCGTAGCTTCCAGCCGAAGGATGTCGCCCGATGATCCCAAAGCAGCGGGATTATGCCGCCGGATTCCTTGAGCGCGGCCGCCAGCTTGCCCTGAGCGACGTTCGAGATCAGCTCGAGGAGCCGCAACAGGTTCGACTTCCCCGACCCGTTGGGCCCGACGAGGAGATTGAGCCTCCCCGGTCGCCAGATGATCTCCTGGAACTTACTTTCCGTAGGTGGCCGGGGCAATTTCCCGCGATTTTCTGAGGCTGACTGACGCATGGCGTGGGAGCCAGATCCGTCGGACCCGGTCAATCCCCACCCGAAGCCTCGTTTCTTAATCCCGCTCGCTGGCGCAGGGGGCGAGCCAGGTCCGTCGGGCCCGGCCACGCTGGTTCATTCACCGACCCGATCGGCCCTCGCCTCAACGCGCCGGCTTCCAGACCCGGTCATGCCGCCTCGCTCGGCCGACCCCACCGCCGCCCGCGTTCGCCTCTCACCACCCGATTGCCAAAGAGCCCCCTTCCGACACCAACTCTTCGCGGTGGCGCGCCGTTCGTCAAGGGGGCGGACCGCGCCGGACCCCCCGTCTTGACATGATCGGACTCTTATGCTTTCGACGTAAGTCGAGTCCGACCTGACTTACGTCAAAAGCTATCTTCATGATTTCCATAAAATCATCTCTCGAAAATTTTCTCGTCTTGACGTCCCCTCTCCTCTCCTGGTCACCTGGTCCCATGTCGCCGATTTCCTCCGACCATCCCCGGGGTGATCCCCAATGCCCGAACGCAAGCCCTCCGAACGCTCGTCTCACGCACGGCGCCGCCCCAAGAGGGAACTCGTCCCGGGCAAGCACGCCCGGGCCGACGGCCTCCAACTCCGCTCCTATGACGTCGGCGCCCTGCCGCTGCTCAAGCGGATCGGCGAGCGGATGCAGTTGCGCCGCATCCTCGGCGAACATCTCCCCGGCGACGACTCCCGCACCGAACTCCCGACCGTCACCGCCTTGCTCGTCCTCTTCGCCAATCTCCTCATGGCCCGCGAGCCGGTCTATGGCGTCGCCGAGTGGGCCGCCACCTTCCCACCCGACCTCCTCGGCCTTCACGAGCGCGACCCGGGCCGATTGAACGACGACCGACTCGGCCGCTCGCTCGACCGCATGTTCGAGCGGATCGGGCCCACCTTGATCATGGCCGTCGTCCGCCATGTCATCAAGGAATTCGCCCTCAGCCTCGATGAGTTGCACAACGATTCGACCACCGTGTCCTTCTACGGCGCCTACGACGCGGCCGGCCAGGAGAGCGAACGACGCGGGCGACCGACGCACGCCATCACCTGGGGGCACAGCAAGGCCCGGCGGCCCGACCTCAAGCAACTCCTCTACATCTTGACGGTCACCGGCGACGGCAACGTGCCGATCCATTTCGCCACCGACAGCGGCAACACGGTCGACGATGGGACCCACATCGGCACCTGGGACCTGCTCCGCGAGCTGATCGGCCGCGCCGACTTCCTCTACGTGGCCGACTGCAAGCTGGCCAGCGGCGAGAATCTCCGCCACATCGCTTCGCGCGGCGGCCGGTTCGTGACCGTATTGCCGCGCGGTCGGGGCGAGGATACCGCCTTCCGTCAACGCCTCCGCACCGAGCCCTCGGCAATGACCTGGACGCTCCTGTATGCACTGACCGATGACCAGGGCCACATCATCGACGAGTTGTTCGTCTGCTCGGACGATCATGTCCATTCGGCCGGCTATCGCTTGCTCTGGTATCGCAGCACGCACAAGGCCGAGCAGGACCAGTCGCGACGTGCCCGGTCGATCCAGAAGGCGACCGAGTCCCTGAGCGACTTGCGGGAGCGCCTCCAGGGGCCGCGCACCCGGTTCCGCGAGCGGTCGAAGGTGGAACAGGCGGTGGCGGAGGTCCTGGCGGAGGCCGAGGCGAGTCCCTGGCTGGTGGTCGAGATCGAGGGCCGAGAGGAAGAGACGTTCCGCCAGGCGACGCGGGGCCGACCGAGCGAGCAGACCGCGTATCGGAAGGAGACGCGATGGCGGTTCACACTGACGTGGAAGCTGAACCTGGAGGCGATCTCGGAAGCGGAGCGGGAAGATGGCGTCTTCCCCCTATTGACGAATGACCGCAAGCTGAGCGCCACCGAGGTGCTGCGAGCGTACAAGCGGCAGCCGCTGTTGGAGAAGCGGTTCTCGCAATTCAAGACCGACTTCGCCGTGGCACCGGTGTTCTTGAAGAACGTGTCGCGGATCCAGGGCCTGCTGGCGGCGTATTTCTTCGCCCTGCTGATGCAGGCGCTGCTGGAGCGGGAGTTGCGCCGGGCGATGGCGCGCGCCGGCGAGGAGACGTTGCCGTTGTATCCGGAGGATCGGCCGTGCGCGCGGCCGACGACGCATCGGTTAATCGAGGTGTTCGCGTCGATTCAACGGCACGAGGTCCGGGTGGGTGAGGGGGAGCCGCAGGTGATCGTGACCGAGCTGACCGAGGTGCAACGTTCGATCATTAGCCTCCTGGGCCAGGACCCGCGGACCTACGGGCGGGCGTAGCCGGTCGCCCGGCCTGCTGGAAAATGCCAAGAAATTGCCCCGGCTACCTACGGAAAGTAAGCTCGTCGAGGTCACACCAGATGAGATCCCAACGAGCTTCGAAGGGTGGGAGCTCAACTACTCTATCTTGGAGGAGTACGACCGGTCTTCTCCCATGTGGCTCAGGGCAGTCCGCTCCGCGTTCTCGATCCAGTTCCCGGGCGCCGCGGTAATGATCTTTGCAGCTCCGCGGGCCGCTGATGAAGTTTTCACGATCATCCCACCCGACGGCACGGCGGCTGATGAACTGACCCGAGTGAGATCAGTTGCCGATCGCGTGCTCGATGAACTGGGTCGGATGGCCGTGGGGAGTCACCGGTCCGGAGACGCCGAGGTGAGCCACGGTGGCGAGAACTGAGATGAGGCATGAGTCGGGAGTTGACAAATACAATATATTTTTAATGCGTGATTTTCCATGTTATATTATCGGATAATATGATCTCGGACAAGGAAAAAGTTCGATCGGTGCGACCGACAAGGATCCCTCACACTTCACCCATCCCGCTCATTTCGGATCGAGCGGGCCGGGGAGGCGGTCCCTCGCTGTGGACCTCGATCTCGATCGGGTCTCTCAAGTACACGGTCAGTCCCGAGCGGTTATCACGCCTGCGATATCGGACGGCCCAGACGGCCTGGTCGTCCGAATCGTCCACGGTGACCATGACGTTGTAGTCTCCGAGCACGAGGCCGGGATAAGCCTTCTTGACCGCTCCATGGGCGTACCAGAAGGCCCCGATGTAATCGGGCGGCGGCGGGTCGGCTTCGAGTGGAAGCCAGGGTCGGTCGGCGGCGGCCGTGTATTTCTGGGAGAGGTCGGCGTGGTAATCGGCCACCGTCGCCGTCAACATCATCCCATCATTCCCATTCACGTCGGCGAAATACACTCTATGGATGGCGGAGGCGTATTCGGCGGCTCGCCTACGGAAACGCTCGCTACGGCGTTGCAAAGCCACAAAGATGCCGAGGGCCACGGCCAGTGCCGCGACCAGCAGCAACGACCGTCCTATGGTGACCCGGGGAAATCGCATCGTCGGCCCCTTCAAAATTTCCGCTCGGTGTAGGCTCCCAGGATCGGGGACCTCTACCGAATCGAATCGACCCGTTGCGTCTTCGACCGACGGGCGGATCGGATGATCTCACGGGGACGCCTTCTCCTTGCCGCTCTCTCGCTTCTCGAGCGACGGGATCTTGTCCTCGACTTGCTTCAGATCGTCGCGGATCTCGTGGATCAGCTCTCTTTCGCCGCTCCGGAGCTTCTCACCGAGGCCCTTGGCGTCCTTGGCGGCGGGGTTGACGAAGGGGAGGTAGGCATACGCCAGGACCACCAGGATGATCGGGATGCACGACGTCAGGAGGCGTCGCAAGGTCGGCTTGAATTTGTCCCGGCGCGTCCAGAGGTAATAGGCCCCGTAGGGCGGGAAGAGGAACGCGATGCCGTGGATCGGCCCTTCCTTGAACGGCCGGACGAAGAGGGCGACCAGGTCGGTCCAGAACCGTCCGTAATTGGCCAGCACGACCACCACCGAGCTGAGGTGGACCAGTTTCGGGTTCTGGACGGCGATCGCGAAGATCGCCAGGACGATGAACGGGACGGAGATCATATAAGCCCAGTCGTCAACCCAGCGGAGCAACCGCAGGATGCCGCCGACGGCCTGCCGCCACTTCACGACGACCCAACTCGCCGGCCCGGAGTCGCGCGACCATCGGCTGAGGAAGCTCTGCTCGAGGCTGTCGACCAACTTGTAGGGATGCGGGTCCTTCTGGAACTCGTCGAGCTCGCGCAGCCCACGCCGGACCTCGGGTGAGGCGAGGGACGCCTCTTCGGGGTTGGCGTCGCCGGCGATGAGCTCGAACTCGGAGAACCCCTCCGGTGTCGCGTGGTGCTCCAGGTGGTGGGGTTCGACCAGGACCGGCGGCCCATGAGCGACCCGCGGCCGATCGTCGGGCGGGCTGAGCCGGAAGGGGGCGTCGGATTGGCGGGCCGCCTCGCGGGCGTGGGCCGGCACGGCGGGCGGCTGGGACTCCATGTGCGGGATGATCATGACCTGGCCGCACTTGCTGCAACGCCCCCGCTTGCCCTGCGACCGCCCGTTCACCTTGATCCGCGTCCCGCAGTGTTCGCACGTGAAGAGCATGAACATGGTCACCTCGCTCTCTCTGGACGGCCCGAAGGTTGTCATCCCCGCCGCAAGGCCCGCCCGGGCGTGGCGCCGGTCGGCTCGCCGTTGACCAGGACCGGCGTCCCGTTGACGATCACGTGGTCGACGCCCTCGGCGAGCGCCCGGCCGGCGGCGTAGGTCGAGCGGTCGCCGACGGCGGCCGGGTCGAACACGGCGATGTCGGCGACGTAACCCGTCCGGATCAGCCCGCGGTCGGTCAGGCGGAACCGGCGCGCGGCGTGGGTGGCGAGGTGGGTCACGGCCTCGGGCCAGGAGTAGTCGCCGAGCTCTCGGGTGTGGTAGCCGAGGTAGCGTGCGAACGCCCCCGTCCCGCGAGGGTGGGGGAAGCCGCCGCGGAAGATGCCGTCGGAGCCCGCCATGTGCGCGGGGTGTCGCAGGATCGCGCGGACATCGGCCTCGGTCCGATCCCCCTGGCGGAATCCCACGATCCCCACGGCCATGTCCGAGGCGGACAGGATCTCGCAGACGAAATCGCCCGGGTCGACCTGCGCCTTCTCGGCCGCGGAGGTGACGGTGTACCCCTCGGCCCATCGCCAGTCGGGATTCGCGACCATGGCGATGGTGACCCGGTCCAGGGGATAAGGCGTCGGCGCCGAGAACCATTCGGCCCTCAGCCGGGCGCGGACGGCCGGGTCGCGGAGCCGCTCCACGGTCGCATCGATCCCGCCGGCCTGCACCCAGCCCGGCAGCGACACCATGCCGAGGATGGTGCTTCCGGCCAGGTAGGGATAGGTGTCGAAGGTCAGGTCGAGCCCCAGCGCGCGGCCCTCGTCGATCAGGGGGAGCAGCGGTTCGGCCGGCCCGTTGTAGTGCGAGATGTGCGCCGGGATGCCCGACCGCCGGGCGATGTCGTAGACCTCGCGCATGCCGACGTCGGCGTTCGGGCCGTAGCCCCGCATGTGGGTGACGTAGACGCCATTGGCCGCCACCATCGGCTCGCAGAGCGCGGCGATCTCGCGGGCGTCGGCGTAGAGGCTGGGGATGTAGTCCAGGCCCGTGGACAGCCCGACGGCGCCGGCGTCCAGGCCCTCGCGGACGAGGTCCTGCATGCCGCGGATCTCGGCATCGGTCGCCGGGCGAGGATCCAGCCCCATGACCTCCATCCGGACGTTGCCGTTGGGGATCAGGTAGGCCACGTTGATCGCCGTCGATCGGTCGAATCGGGACAGGTATTCGTCGACCGTCCGCCAGTCGTAGGACAGTCCGGGCGGGTTGCCGTTGAAGCCGGCGGTGTACCGTCGCATGTAGTCGAGGGTGGCCGCCGACGCCGGGGCGAACGAGCTGCCGTCCTGGCCGATCAGATACGTGGTCACGCCCTGGCGGAGGGCCGGGAGATGGATCGGGTCGGCCAGGAGCATGAGGTCGCCGTGGACGTGGGCGTCGATGAAGCCGGGGACGACGTAGCGGCCGGTCGCGTCGAGGACGCGTGCGGCGTCGACGCCGTCGAGCCGGCCGACATCGGCGATCATCGATTCCAGCAGGCCGACGTCGGCCCGATACGGCGGTCCGCCTGTTCCGTCGATCACCCAGCCGCCCTTGATCATCAGGTCGAAGGTCATGGTTGTTCCTCGACCGCCGCGGTCGTCGGGGTCTTGGGGGCGTCGCCGCCCTTCCAGAGGTACCAGATGGCGATGCTGCGATACGGCCGCCAGATCTCGGCCAGGGCGTGGCATTCGCTCGGCTTCGGCAGCTCGGCCAGGCCGTGACGGTCTCTCAGCGCGACCCGGACGCCCAGGTCGCCGGCCGGGAGCACGTCGGGGCGATTGAGCGCGAAGATCAGGAACATCTCGGCCGTCCAGACGCCGATCCCCTTGATCGCGGTGAGGGCCTGCGTGATCCGGGCATCGTCCCAGGAATCGTCGATTGCGTCGAGCGGGACCGCCCCGGAGCCGACCGCCTCGGCCAGGTTGAGCACATAACGCGCCTTGACCCCCGAGAGCCCCACGCCGCGCAGGGCGGGTTCGCCGAGCTCGATCAATCGGGCGGGATGGTGGGGCTCGCCGCCGATCGCCACGAGCCGGTTGTGGATCGACGCGGCGGCCTTCGAGGAGATCTGCTGGCCGATGATTGCCCGTACGAGCGTCCCGAACCGATCCAGCTTCGGCTCGAGCGAGCAAGGGCCGACCCGGTCGATGATCGCCTTCAGGTGCGGGTCCACCCGACGGAGATGGCGCACGGCCTTGGCCCATCGGTCGCGCGGGGATGCCGCGGCCTCGATTGTCGGGACTTGCGATCGCGTTGGACGGCGGCGTTTGGTTTCCATGGTCCAATCGTTCGGAAATCTGGAATCTGTCGTGGGGATCGCGGATTGCAGATCTCGAATTACAAATTCCAGAAAATGAACAACTCTAGAATAACTGAAATCGCTCCGGAATCCGCAATCTGGAATCCGTCCGCGATCCTCTCGCGTCAGGGGATGATCTTGTTGAGCGGATACTCGACGATCCCGCAGGCGCCGGCCTCCTTGAGGCGGGGGATCAGCTCGCGGACCCTTGCCTCGTCCAGGATGGTATTCACGGCGACCCAGTGCCCGTCGGAGAGCTGGGAGATCGTCGGGTTCTGGAGCGAGGGGAGGATCGCCAGGACCGCCGGGAGATGCTCCTGCCGGACGTTCATCATCAGCCCGACCTTGCCCTCGGCGTCGATCGTGCCGCGGAGCATGAGGAACAGGTCGTCCATCTTGCGACGCTTCCACGGGTCGCGGCTCGCCCCGGCATTGGTGATGAACCGGGTCGTACTCTGGAGCAGCTCGCAGACGATCCGCAGGTTGTTGGCCCGCAGCGAGCTGCCGGTCTCGGTCACCTCGACGATGGCGTCGGCCAGGAGCGGCGGCTTGACCTCGGTCGCGCCCCAACTGAACTCGACGTGTGCCTTGACCCCGTGCTCGGCCAGCCATCGCTTGGTGAGGTTGAGGACCTCGGTGGCGATCCGCTTCCCCTCCAGGTCCTTGACCGACTGGATGGGCGAGTCATTCGGAACGGCGAGCACCCACCGGACCGGCCGCCGGCTGGCCTTGCTCAGGACCAGCTCCCCGAGCTCGACCACATCGGCTCCGCTCTCGACGATCCAGTCGTATCCGGTCAGGCCGCAGTCGAGCACGCCGTCGGAGACGTAGCGCGCGATCTCCTGGGCGCGGAGCAGCGTGCAGGCGATCTCGGGGTCGTCGATCTGCGGGTAGTAGCTCCGCGAGGTCTGCGCGATGGAATAGCCGGACTTCTTGAACAGCTCCATCGTGGCCTGCTGGAGGCTGCCGGAGGGGAGTCCCAGCTTGAGAACGGGATCGGGCATATCCGGGTATTTCACTCCTCACGACTGCCAGGGAAGATCTCTTCGAGGGACCTCCGGAGGATCCGAGGCGTGACCACGGGCGTGAGCCAGTCGTTCGGGCGGGGCCTCGGGCCCTCCAGCCTCGCACGTCAGTGCGATCCACGCGGCCCATCGGATCGGGCTGACGCCCGAGGTTGGAGGACGTTCGTCCCGTCCGAACCACGGTCTCACGACCGTGGTCACGTGCCCCGCCCTCCAGGATGATGGACGCTGCAACGAGGTTCACGATCGGGGTCGGCACTCTCCCGCCCGGGGCTACGATTTCGCGTAGACCGTGCTCGGGTCGAAGACACGCTCGCCGACGATGCGCGTCTGGTCGCCGTCGAGCTCGCGGAAGAAGCAGCTCTTGTAGCCCTCGTGGCAGGCCGCCCCGCCGTGCTGGCGGACTTTCAGCAAGATCGTGTCCGCGTCGCAATCCACATAGATCGCCTCGACGTCCTGGAAATGCCCGCTCTCTTCGCCCTTGCGCCAGAGCCGATCGCGGCTGCGGCTGTAATAGCAGGCGCGGCGCGTCCGGAGCGTCTCCTCGAACGCATCCCGATTCATCCAGGCGAGCATCAAGACTTCGCCGGTCTCCGCGTCCTGGGCGATCGCCGGGACCATGCCATTGAGTTTTTCGAAGTTGGGCTGCAATTCCCGCATCTCCACGACCCCGAGGGAGTGACCTAGTCCTCTCAAATGGTACTCGGTGCCCCCGGCAATAACCAGATTACTCGGTTCGCTCCCCGGCGATCGCGCCTCGAGGCCGCAGGCCGGTGAGCATCTCGTCGGCCATCTCGACCAGGCGCGAGGCCCCGGCGCGGATCCGGCCGACGTCCGCCCGGAACCCGCCCTGCGCCGGGTCGGGCGCCGAGCGGGTGAGCTCGTCGCAATCGGCGATGATCCGGCCCAGCGGTTCGAGCAGCCGGAGGCGTAGCCTCGGGAGATCGATCGCGGCCTCGTCTCCGCCCTCGCCTCGGCCCGGCAGTCCGCCGTTGATGAGGGCCAGCACCTCCTTGCCGAGCGTGAGGATCGATCGCAGGCCGTCGGTCAGGCCGGGACGTCCGCCATCACCCGCTTCCTCGATCAGGAGCTCGCCATAGCCGAGGATCTGGTTGACGAGGTTGCGGAGGTCGTGGCGGAGCCGGGAGATCGGATCGACGGCGAGGGGCAGGTCCGCCGGATCATCGGGCCCTCGGCCGTTGTGCGCCGCATCGCGGGCGGAGCCGGGCATGCCCGGCGAATCGCCGATGATCATGAGTTCGTCCTCGCATGCAACTGGGCCTCGATCTTCGCGAGCAGGCGGGGAAACTCGACGGGCTTGCTGTCGTAGTCGTCGCAGCCGGCCTCGATGGCCTTCTCGCGATCGCCGGCCATGGCGTGCGCCGTCAGGGCGATGATCGGGAGCGATCGCGCGCTCGGCTCGGCCCTGAGCCGCCGCGTCGCCTCCCAGCCATCGATCTCGGGGAGGCTCATGTCCATGATCACCAGGTCATATCCGCCCGCCAACGCCTTGTCGACGCCGTCGCGGCCGTCGACGGCCATCTCGACCTCATAGCCCTTGCGCATCAGCCGGCGCGAGAGCATGTCGCGATTCATCTCATTATCTTCGATCAGCAAGATCCTGGGCATGCCCGTCCTCCTCTCCCGCCGCACGACCGTTGCCCGCGTGTCGGACGTGGCCCGCGATCTCGCGGCGGATCAGGTCCTGCAATTCCCGGCACGAGCCGGATCCCTTCTCAAGGACCCCGAAGGCGCGGCCCTGGAGAAGCTCTCGGTCCTCTTCCGACAGGTCCTTGGCGGTCACGACCAGGATCGGGATCGCCTGCCACGACGCGTTCAGGCTCAACTCCTCCGCAAACCGGAAGCCGTCTACCTCGGGCATCATCAGGTCGAGGATGATCAGGTCCGGGCGCACGTCGGCGACCCGTTCCAGGCCCTCGCGACCGTCCCGCGCCTCCATCACCGACCAGCCGTCCTTCTCCAGGATCTGACGCATCAGGTCCCGGCAATTCGCGTCGTCGTCCACGATCAAGGCGCGGCCGGCGGGGCGGTACCGGTCCAGGATCGCCGCGAGACGCTTGCGGTGGATCGGCTTGGTCAGGAAGGCGGCGGCGCCCGAGCGAGTAGGCGAGGTTCTTGTCGTCGACGATGGTCACCATGATCACCGGGATCTCGGCCAGCTCGGGGTCGGATTTCAGGGCGGCCAGGACGGCCCAGCCGTCCAGGCTGGGCATCATCACGTCCAGGGTGATCGCATCGGGTCGGAGCCGGCGCGCCATGCGAAGCCCCTCCTCGCCGCTGGCGGCGTACTGGACGCGGAAGCCTTCCTTCTCGACCGTGCGACGGACCATGTCGCGGACATTCGGGTCGTCGTCGATGACCAGGACCAGGCCGCCCGGTCCCGTGGCCGGCTCCGGGCGCAGCTCGGCGGGCGACGGCGTCGCCGGATCCTTGCGGGCCTCGTTGGCGAGGGCGGGGAGCCGGATCGTGAACGTGGTCCCCTGCCCCGGCTCGCTCTCGACCGAGATATCCCCGCCCATCATCTGGCAGAAGCGCCGGGTGATGGTCAGGCCCAGTCCCGTGCCTCCGTACTTCCGCGTCGTCGAGGCGTCGGCCTGGGTGAATGGCTGGAACAGCTTGAGGACCTGCGCCTGCGTCATCCCGAGGCCCGTGTCGCGGACGCGCAGGACCACGCCGTCCCGGCCGTTGACCGGCTCGCGAACGGCCTCCAGGGCGATCGTGCCGCGGGTGGTGAACTTGCAGGCGTTGCTCAGCAGGTTCAGCAGCGACTGGCGGACCTTGGTCAGGTCGGAGTGCATCGTCCCGAGGTCCTCGGGGCAGGAGACGACCAGCGTGTTCTCATTGGCCTCGACCAGCACCCGGATCGTGTCGACGACGCCGCGGACCATCTCCGGGACGTCGAACGTCTCCAGGAAGAGGTCCATCTTGCCGGCCTCGATCTTCGACAGGTCGAGGATGTCGTTGATCAGGCCCAGCAGGTGCTTGCCCGCGGCATGGACCTTCCGGAGATCGGCGCCGAGTCGGTCCTGTTCGGATTCGCCGACGTCCTCCAGGAGCATCTCGCTGTAGCCGATGATGGCGTTGAGCGGGGTGCGCAGCTCGTGGCTCATGTTGGCGAGGAACGTGCTCTTGGACCGGCTGGCGGCCTCGGCGGCGTCCCTGGCCTCGCGCAGCCCCTCCTCGACCCGCTTCCTTTCCATGCCCAGCGCGACGCCGCTGGCGACCGTGGCCATCGCCCGCAACGCCGCGTCGGTGAGCGGGTGGCGGGCGAACATCGCCAGGACCCCCACCAGCCGGTCCTCGATCATCAGCGGATAGCCCGCGAAGGCGACCATCCCCACGCGGCGCGCCCACTCCTGGTCGCCGACGCGGGGGTCGCCGACGACCGCGTTGGTCAGGTGCGGCCTGCGCTCGCGGGCGATCAGCCCGATCTTGAACTGGCCGACGGGGATCCGGCTGTGTGCCCCGTCCGTGTGAGTGTACATCCCTGCGCTAGCCTGGAGCACTAGCGTGTCCTGGCCTTCGTCGAGCGTCCAGATGCGGGCGAAGGCCCCGTCGAGGTGTTGGACCATCGCCTCGCAGCATCGCCGGAGGATCTCCGGCAGGGTGTCGCCCTGGATCAGGGCATTGCCAACATCCATCGCCAGCGCCGACAGGCGTTCGCGCTCCTCGGCCGCCTGCTCGTCGCGCTTCCTCGCGGTGATGTCGCGGATGAAGGCCGTGAACAGGGGCGGCCCCTCGATGGGGATCCGGGTGACGGCCACCTCGACGGGGAACTCGGAGCCGTCGGACCGCTGCGCCGTCAGCTCGACCCGACGCCCCAGGACCGGCCCCTCGCCCGTGGCCTGGAAATCGGCCAGGCCCCGGTCGTGGGCGCCGCGGAGCCGAGGCGGGATGATCAGATTGGCGACCCGGTCGTTGATGGCCCGGGCGCGCGCGTAGCCGAAGATCCGCTCGGCCGCCGGGTTGAACTCGACGACCCGGCCGTCGTGGTCCATGGCGATGATGGCATCGAGCGAGGATTCGAGGATGGCCGCCTCGCGGGCCTCGAGCCCGCGGATCGCCTGCGCCGACCGTCGGCGGACGGCGGCCTCTCGCCAGAGGGTATAGCCGGTCGTCGCCAGCAAGACGATGGCCAGCAGCGAGGCGACCGAGAAGCTGACGACCGTCAACCAGACGCTCGCCTCGGTCGCCCGCGTCCGGGAGGCCAGCAGGCCCTCCTCTTCCTGCTTCAGGACCGCGAGGATCTCCCGCAGCTCGGCCATCGATCGCCGGCCCCGGTCGTTCGCGACCGACTGGATTCCCCCGTCGATGCCCCGGTCGCGACGCGAGGCGACGCCCTCCCGCAACAGCCCGAGCCGGGCCTTAGCCGCGCGCTCGAGCAGGGGGATCCGGGCCTGCTGACGGGGATTGTCGGCCGTGACCTTGCCGAGATGATCGATCCGCGCCCGGGCCGATCCGGCGGACGACTCGAACCGATCGAGGTCGGAAGGGTCGCCGGTGAGCAGATAGCCGCGCTGGGCCGCCTCGGCGTCCTGAACCGCGGCGAACAGCTCGTCGAGCTCGCCGAGGACCTCGCGGGTGTGGATCACCCAACGGCCGCCGCGGATCAGGTTCTGGATGTTCCCGAAGGTGATCAGGGCGTTGAAGACCAGGACCCCCACGGCGAGGCTCAGGCCCAGCGTCAAGTTACGTCTGATGGACCAGCTCATGGGGCTCACCGCCGGGTATCACACCGGCAAGAAAGTAGGTCAGACTGGAAAGCCGGACGTGTCCGGAATGTCAGGCTGGAAGGCCCCGAACTATGTGGGGGATCCGTTAGACCCCAGGAACTCGACGGCGACGATCGACGCGTCGTCCCGCAGGCCGGCGGGCCCGGCCCAGTCATGGACCTCGGCGATGAGTGCCGACACGCCCCGGTCCAGCGGCTCTCCTCGCACGCGCTCGAGGGCCTTGATGAGCCGGTCGCCGCCGAAGGCCTTGCTGTCGGGGGCCATCGCCTCGGGAATGCCGTCGGAGTAGAGATAGAGCCGGTCGCCCGGCTCCAGGGCGATCGACCGCTCCTCGTAAGGGAGCATGGCCAGGCCGATCGGGAAGCTGTGGTCCCGGGCGATCCGCCCCGGGCCGGCGGCGGGAATGTGGGCTACCCCGGGATGGCCGGCCGACACGTATCGGAACTCGGCCGCCGCCACGTCCAGGACGCCATAGACCATCGTGAAGTATTGCTCGGTCGCGTCGTCGAAGGGGAACATCCGGTTCAACTGCTCGGCGACCTCGGCCGGGGGCAAGGGCCGGTCGTCCGGGCGATTATCCTCGCCCGCGGCGAGCACCGACGAGGGATCCGACGGATGCGACAACACGCGGCTGAGCGAGACTGATAACAGGGCGGAGGCCACGCCGTGACCGCTAACGTCGAAAACATACAGCGCCGCATGCCGGTCGTCCAGCGCGAAGACATTTAGTCCGTCGCCGGCCAGCTCGTCACAGGGCCGGTAATGCCAGGCGAACCGGGCCCCCGGCAGGTCCGGCTCCCCGCGCGGCAGGAAGGAGCCCTGGATCTTCGCCGCGGCGCGGAGGTCGCGGCCCATCCTACGGTTGGCCTCCGCCAGTTGCGCATTGGCCCCCTCGAGCTCGTGGTTCCGCTCGGCCAGGCTCCGCTCCAGCCGGACGACCTCCTCCACCGCCCGCTTGAGCGAGAGCTGCGCCTGGATCCGCGCCAGGACCACGGGGAAGTCCAACGGCTTGGAGACGTAATCGTTGGCGCCCAGCCGCAGCGCCTCGACGATATCCCCGCTCTCGTTCCTGGCCGTGACCATGATCACCGGCAACTCGGTCGCCGGGTGCGCCCGGCGCAGCTCCTGCAGGACTTCCAGGCCGCTGAGCCCCGGCATCACCACGTCCAGGAGGACCAGGTCGAACGGCCGGTCCCGGCTCAGGGCGATCGCCCGGCCCCCGTCCTCCGCCACCGCGACCTCATATCCCTTACGCGTCAGGCGGCGCGACAGCATGTCGCGGTTCCCCTCGTCATCGTCCACCAACAGCACGCTGCCCGCTACGCTTGTCATACCATCATCCACTGGTTCGTTGGGGTTCGGGCGAGGATCGCCCGCGACCGCCGGGTGATAATCGCCCGGGATGGCTTGCGGGGACTCCGGTTTTCCGGAGGGTGGCCACGGGGCTCGACCGATCGAGTCGCTCCATGTCCTCGTCGGTTCGGACCGGGGAGAGGGGCGGGTATGCCGCCGAGCCACGATGCTCTTACGCAATATCCGTGCCGACAATCAGTCGGGCCGATTCGCGGATGCTCGCGTGCGGGTCGCGGCCCGTTGACGCGACCGACGGGGCTGGGTCGTCGGGTTGGACTCCTGACTCGATGGAATCCGGCGACGAGGTCCCTGATAGCGAGGACGCAGGTCGCCCGGATTCCGATGGTCAGCCGATGAAGCCATCCAGGATGGTCGGACTGTCGGGGAGCGCGACCATCACCGCCTCGTCCGTACCCGGGATCAAGTCCATCATGTACCAGGCCCCGCACAGCTCGCAGAGACCGACGATGCGGTCGGGTGACGAGAGGTCCAGTTGATGAAGGTCGAGGGGGCCATCACAGGCCAGGCATCGGCCTTCGTCGTAATTCTCTGGGAGTGTCGAGTACCGAACCGCCGTCAGCGAGACGGCGATCGTTCGGAAATCGCAAGGCATGAATCCGCTTTCGAGCCCGAGGCTCGTGCGTTAGAAGGGCTGCTCGCGTCCCGAGAAGGCGGGGCGCGGGAGCATCATGCTCGGAATCGGGGAGATCATCGGACGGGAGATCCCGACCTCCAGATTGCAGATCAGCAGAACAAAATATTTTCGAGAATGACATTTGTCAGGATTCGGTGTCCGTTATCTAGGATCGATCCCCAGTCGTTAAAGATTTGGGCTTCAAATAAATTCACAATCCGCGATCCGGAATGGATCGGCTCGGGGCCCCTCAGGCGAGGGTGACGCCGACGGACTCGGTCGATGTCTCGCGATACTTGGGCCCCGTGCCACGCAGCAACCAGATCGGCTCGATGCTGGTGAGCTCCAGGAAATGGAGCAGGACCTCGCCGGGGATCGTCACGCCGGTCTCGAAATTGAACCACGTCCGGAACGGGATCCCGAGTTGATCGGCGAGCTCCTCACCACGATCCTCACCGAAGAGCTCGATCCGTATCAGCCGCAGGCGACCCGCGATCGCCGCTTTCCGAGAGGCCCGTTTGTGCAGACTCTGTAGGTGGTCCATATGCACTCTCCGCGCGTGTGCGAACGACCAAAGCAATACCTGGGCAAGTCGAATCGCCCGACAGGGAAGCCGCATGCGTCGCCCTGCCTTCTCCCGGGGGCACGACGCCGGCCGCTAGAATCCTTTCGTTAACCAAGATCTGATTATACCCATGCTAAGTACGAAACCGTACAGAAATTTCCACCCCGCTCAAATTTTGTTTCGAGCATATCTCAAGTAACATAGAATGATGTATTGTTTTCATGTAAGACGTGGATCTGAAAAGGCGGCGCGGCGACTCGAGCTCGCCCCGACCCGCACCCGAGCGCGGGCGAGTGCGGGCCTGGATTCACGCCGTGATGAAGCGTCGCGCGAAGTCAGGGATTTCGCGGAAGCCCAGTCGTCAGCCCCGAGCGACGTGGCTGCATGCGACGACGCGAGCAGCTTGCTCAAACCTTCCGGTCCGGGAAGGTTGCGAGATACTCACGAGAGGCGCCGGCCAGCCAGATGAATTTCTTGTCGATTCGTTTTACGTCCAGTAGCTTCGGGACGAAGATCAAACTGAGCAGACATACAATCAAAAGGGTAATCCCGACAAGGAACAGAATCGACGCGATGGCCGACGCGGTGCTATCCGGCGGCGCACCAGCTACCAACGAGAAGGTCCCGATTATCGAACCTGCCCCCGCCACCCCGGGCAGCCATCGGAGCACGTTGATCCACGGCCGTCGATGGCGCGGGCAGAGCCCCACCGTGACCCTCCCCCACTTGCGTACGGCGAAGTAAACGATGGAAAACAGACATATACATAAAAATGCCAAGAGGATCCACCAAGGATTGAACCACATCATTTGGCGGCTGAGCTGATAGCCCTCGGCCGGCGAGTTGCACTTCAGGCATCGATCCGGCAACACGGCTCCCTTTCGGACCATCAGCAGATCCCCATCGCGCCAGGCCACGTCGGGTTGTTCCGGGGGGCTTCCTCGGTCGCGGTCCGCGCGGCGCGAGCCGGGCGGGATCGCTCGTCGGCCTTCGTTGCGAGCAAACTGCGAAAGCTGGGAGGGACCTGAGAGTCGAGCGGCCCGCGGACGCGGCCTTCGAGGAAATCGGCGAACACATAATCGTTCAAGGGGCCGTCAGGACCTTGTTCGCGCGCCCGGACCCGTCGCATGCCCTGGGCCAGGGCACCGCGTGCTCCATCGGCGCCGGCGGCCCACGCGATCACCAGGGTCGGATCGGCCTTGGACAGCGCGTCGATCTCGACCCGTTCGGCACCGTTCAGGAGTTGCTCCAGCGCCCCGCGGACGGCCTCCTTCCGCTTGTCTCCGAGGTCGAGGAGGAGCCAGTACCGGAGCCAGTCGGGCAGCGATCCATGCCGGAACCAGGGCAACCGTACCAGCCGCGATAGGCCCGCCGATGGTTCGAATTCCCGGTGGTTGACGGCCGCGAGGACGCGGCCCAGTTCCAGGGTGAGGTGCCATTGCAGCTCGGGGTAGACGGCGCAGGCGGCGAGCCAGTAATAGTCGTCCTTGAGGAACCAGCGGAGGTCGCGATTCAGCCGCTTGACCTCCTCGGCCGGCGGCGGGGTCCGTTCGAGCCAGCGCTCGGGATCGACCCGCAACGGCTCGGGCAACGGGGGGACTGGCTCGCCGGGCGAGTCCGGCGAGGGGTCGGGGGACGACGAATCGCGCGCGCCCAGGCGAGACGCCAGCGCAGCCAGTCCCTCGGCCGTGGCCGGCTCGACGAGGAATCCGGATGCCTCCAGCCCGTCCTCGCGGGCCGTCCAACCCGCCGGCGGGAGCGGGGTGAGCAGGGCCCGGACCTCCCACGCGGCGAACATCTCCGTCCACCGCGACGGAGAGCCCGTACGCGGGTCGAGCAGCCCCTCGCCGTCGGTGAACACGAGCAGGCGGTGGTCGGCGTAGCGCTCGGCCAGGTTGCGCAGGGTCCAGGGCCCGCCCGACTCGCCCAGGGGGTAGCAGACGCGCGGGTCGGTCGCGAATTCGAACCGGACACACGACACCTGCTCCCTGGCCAGTCGCCGGACCAGATCCTCGGCCCAGTCGGCCTGGTGGTCTCGAAGGGAGACCCGGTTGACGAGGACCAGGTACTCGGGGGTGACAAACAACCGCGCCTCGACGGGCCTGGACGGCCCCGCCTGGCGGAGCGCCCGGTCGAGCGTGGCGGACACGTCGATCCGGGAGCCCGGGACCTCGACCCGGCGGCGGCGGACCAGGCCGACGGCCGCCCGGCTGAGTTGCCGCCGGGTCGTCGCCGGCCAGGGGTCCGGCGGAGAGATCCGGAACACCTCCGATCGGGGTTTCCCCGGGACCTGCCGGCGTTGCAAGATCATCTCCGCCTCGCGCTCCCACCACGTCCTCGACCACCGCCGGACGAGCCAGGCCCCGGGCGTCAGGAAGAATACCGCGACCGCGACCGCCCCGATCAGCCAGGGCAGGGTCGTCAAGGCCCACGAGGCGCCTTCGAGTATCCGCCCCATCAAGGCCTTACCGGATCCGCCCGGCGTGGGGCCGGGCGGGAGCGGCGGGCGAAAGCGGCCGGGCCAGAGTCTTTCGGCGAGTAGCCCGGCCGCGATGAGCAAAGCCACTCCGGGGGCCAGGAATTTCCAGGTGATTCTCTCGATAATTCGTCGCCATGCGTGTCGGCCTTTCACGCCGACCTCGTTGATGTTCCGGACGGGGTCGGCCGGTGCGAGAGCGCCTTGATGTTCGCCCGGCTCGAACCTCGAGACCCATGATTGAAACTCCCGGACGAAATCGTCCTGCTGCCGACGCGACGAGCAGACGATCGGACCGATGAGCGTCCCGAGCTCGCCGAGCGAGCCGGGGAGATGGCCCTTCGCCGCCATGTTGAGGATCAATCCCTTGGCCATCAGCATCTGCGCGGGCTCGATCCCGAACCCCGACTTGCGCAGGGACTCGAAGAACCCGGAGAGACCGTCGAGCATCTCGGCGAGCCCGGGAGCTGTCACTTCTGTTCGCCGCTCCATTGCTTCGCCACCTTCTGGGCCAGCGGGCGGTCCTCGACCGTCTTCACCAGGACGGTCAGGGTCGGGATGATCCGATCGACCCGCCCGCGCAGCGGATTGACGTCGTGGGGCGACCTGGCGCGCATCCGGAGGGTGATGAGCCATTCGAGCAGCTCGGCGGTCGCGGGTGGCTTGCGCAAGCCGGGGGCGTTGCGAATCCTCTTGAACAACTTCGAGCCCGTCGGCGAGCAGGCTGCCATTCTCGGCCATCGCGCCGAGTCGCGCGTTGACGATCTTCTGGAGGGTTTCCCCCTCCGGGAACGGGATGTGGTAGAAGATGCAACGGCGGAGGAACGGGTCGGGCAGCGCCTTCTCGGAGTTGCTGGTCAGGACCAGCACGGGCCGGAATTCGGGCTCGGCCTCGGCGCGCTTGTTGCCCAGCTCGGGGATCGAGAAGGCCATCGTGTCCAGGGCGCTGAGGACGTCGTTGGGTAGGTCGCGCGGGGACTTGTCGATCTCGTCCAGCAGCACGACGGAGCGGGTCGCCTTGCCGGGGTGGTCGAATTCGCGGGGCAGCAGGTTCGCGACCTTCTCTCTCGGGCAACCGCGGAGGATTGCCTTGCCCAGGGCGTTATACTGGATGTAGCGCAGGCCCATCCGCTCGGGGATCTCGGCGCCCGCGACCGCCGCGCCCACGGCGCGTCGGCCCTCGATCTGCGCGGTGTTGAACTGGGCCAGCGCGTTGTAGGTATAGAACAGGTCCGTGGCGGTGCTGGAAGACTTGGTCTCGTAGACGAACAGCGGGTAGTGGAGCTCCCAGGCGAGGCTCCCGGCCAGGGCCGTCTTGCCCGTGCCGGCCTCGCCGGTCAGGAGCAGGGGCTTGCCCAGGTAGAGGGCGACGTTGACGGCGTTGACCAGGCCGGGGTCGGCCTGGTAGCCGGCGGCGTCGGACATCTTCTCGCGCTGCGAGCGCCGGGAGCTTCACGGGCTCCGAGCGGGGCGAGACCGCCGGGCTCCCCTCTCCCCGGTAAATCCGGAAGTCGTCGATCGACATCGCTCAATCTCCTCGGTCATACGGCTTGAGCCAGGCCTCGACGGACTCGGCGACTTCGAGCATGGTCAGGCCGGTGTCCTTGCCCTGGAACAGGCCGTGGATCCGATCGGAGAAGTCGGCTTCCTGGCTGAAATTCTTGACCGGATCCAGACCTTGCCACTCGTCCAGGTCGCGCAATTTGACTTTCGCAAGATGCCCGAGCCGGACGGCCCTGAGCCCGGGGTACTTTGTCCCCGCCACCAGTCCGTCGAGGTGATCCCGGAGTGAATCATCGTCGTGCTCGGCGGCGCCGAAGAGTTTGCCGACGACCGCGCCAAACGGCCCGACAGCGAAACCGGCGGAGGACAATCGTAGAGGATCTGCACGATGATGATCGGCGTCCGCGCGGGATCCAGGTCTCCGCAGCGTTGCCAGGAGTCCAGGAGGCGCTCGAGACGGTCTCTCCCGTCTTCCAGCCAGGCCGACGTGCTGAACGGGAACAGGAACAGGACCCGATCAGGCCGGTTGCGCAGCCATGCGGTCACTTCGTCCCAGGACGGGTTGTTGTCGGCCGCGCGGAGCTTGACCCCTAGCCTCAAGTTCCGGCGCAGGGTGTCGTCGAAGTCGGTCGTCGGCGCGAAGGGACCGAGAGCTGCGTGTGGAACAGGCCCTGATCGCTCATCTGGGCCCGGGTCTTGAGCCAGTCGGGCACGTCGAACGTCACGAGCCGCAACACCAGCATACGCGTCGCTTGTTCGAGCTCCCCCTCCATGAAAAAGACCGACGGCCGACGCGAAAGGGAGTCCGCCTTCTCGAGCGAGCTGAGCACGACATCCTTCTGGGGGACTCGATCGATCAGGCACTTCACGTGCTCCAACGTCGGCTTCGACGCCCCGGGGCGTGCCGGGAGGGTGCTCGCAGTCATCTGAGGCCCCGGTCGCCGGCGTTGGCGGAGGCGGTCCGACTCGACTTTCCAATCGTTGCGGGCCACCGACAGATCGATCGCGAATTCCAGGGGCCTGGACGGCACGTCGAGCTGGGCCCGGCCGGCCTGGCGTGCATCCGCGAAGGCAAGCAGGCCATCGGGGCCGCGACGCTCGGCCTCGGGGCCCGGCTCCAGGTCCTGACCGATTGCGAACCCGCTGCACTCGACCGCCAGATAATCGCCGCCGTCGATCCACTTCTTCAAACTGGTGGCGTCTTCCAGAGGCTCGTCGCGCAAACCCTCCCACTCCGGCCTCACTCGCGGGTCGTGCAGACGGTGCCCCAGCGAGATCATCGCGAAGGCGTGGCCTTGTACGCGGACCAGGCACGGGATCAGCTTCCACCCGATGCAGATCCCGCAGAACAGCAGCGACAAGTCGAGAGACGTCCCCTCGCCCGGCGAGTCGAGGATCTCGACGGGCGGCCGGACCTGCTCCGCCCGGCCGGGCCTGTACGCCTCGGGCGTGTAACGGATCTCGTATTCGAGGAGCATGTTGTAGAGCGCCTCGACGAGGTCCTCGCGATCTTCCTTCGTCTTGTGCTCGCTCGTCGCGGTCGACCGGCGACGGCCTCGTGAGCCAGTCCTTCGCGTTATCCAGGACGAACCGAGCGATCCCCTTCTCGTCGTCCTTCGACCACAGCCAACCCGTCCGGGCGCCGTCGGCGGCCGTCCCGCTCGATGACTCCGCGGCCGCCGGTTCCTCGAGGAGAAAGGATTCCTTCAGACGGCAGATGTCCCCATCCTTGTTGCGTCGCACCAGGGTCAAGCAATCGAAGAACCTCGCATTGATCAGGCCCCGCCTGTTCAATTCTCGGACGACCTCGAAGCAAGAACGTCGCAGGCTGGCTTTCCAGTTCACGGCGGAGGCGACTTCTCCGTACCCGTTCAGGGTGAGGAACTCCTCCAGGTCGTCCGCGTTGAACGAGCCCAAGAAGAAATCGCGGAGTTCCCCGATCCTCTCCCCCTCGGTCGCCATCGTCGAACTGGCCTCCTCGCACCGGTGTTATCGGTCACGTTCGTCCCATCCGATCGACCGGCCGGCCATCTTGCCCGGCCTTGTCGGACTTCGAGCCATGCGAACACGGCCGCCAGATAGGCCGAAGAATCGAGGAGTCGGCCCTCGATGCCATAAATTCAATAAGTATAAAATTTCGGGAATTACACAGATTTCTCGATTTGTCAATCTGGAATCCGGCCGGGCATCCGACCCCGCCCCGGCCGGCCGTCGGGGTCGCACCGGCCTCGGACCCGAACAGCGTCCGACGGATTTCTGGTCCATTGCTTATAAGACAATGGCGTCGAACAATCAAGGCCCCGAATTCGCGATGATCGCGCCTCCCGTCCGGGATACGGCGGCCCTTTCCGAGGCGATGCCACCGATTAATACACCATTCAGCTTATTTCGTGAAATCGGTGAATTTGAGGAGGATGGCCGGATTGCGGCATCCGGGATGGCTCGCGTCGGATCACGCCCTGATGAAGTGTCGCGCGAAGTCGGGGACCTCGCGGAAGAGCGCGTGCAGGCCATCGTTGAACGAGCCGAGCCGGAATCCGAAGGCTTGCGCCAGCCGTTCCAGGCTGGCCCTCGAATAGAGCGAGACGTGGCCATTCCGCGGGCCGGCGTACCACCAGTTCAGGCCCTGGTGGTCGATGTCGGCGGGCTGGAGCAGGGTCGAGAAGAGGATCAATCCCGAAGGCGTCACGAGGTCGTCCATGTCGGCGAACGCCCGCGCCGGGTCGTTGGAGTGCTCGAGGACCTCGAAGCTGACGACGCAATCGAAGCGGCCTGACGGCCTGGACGAGTGGCGCGGGACGAAGGGGTCGAAGGTCTCGACCTGCGGGAAACCCCCGGCGCGGAGCAGGTCCGCCAGGATGCCGCTGCCGCCGCCGTAATCGAGCATCCGCGCCGGCCTGAGGCCCGCGAACAACCCGCACAAGAAGTCCGCGTTCGCCCGCGGGCGTGCCTCGAGGTAGTCGGGATCCACCTCCAGATATTCCTCGTTGTAGATGTACCTCGCGAAATCGTCGTTCGTGAAATGGTCGAACGCCGTCGTGAAGATGAATCCGCAGTCCGAGCATCGATGGTAATAGATGGGAACGCCCGAGACATCGAGGACCTTACGCCGGTAGATCTCGCAGTTCTTGTGGAAATCCACGACACCGCAGGGCAAGGCGGGGGCGCCGCAACATTTGCACGGGGTTCGCTTTGCGCAGACGGCTTGCAATTCGGCTTGCATCGAAGCCCTCCAGCATCCGACGTGTCACAGGAACTGAAGATGCGACCGACCGATGTGGGCCTCTCGAGGGAGTCCATCATGCAACCCCCATCATGACCGCGGATCTTCTATGACTTCTCGGCCGCCTAGGCAAGCTCAATCCGGTTGGCAATCGGCAAGCCCCGCCTTCACGACGACGGTCATTTCTCCATGCGGATGACGACCTTGCCATCGTGGACGCAGACGTTGACGTCCCGACCTTCGCCATCGGGGAAGCGGGCTTCGAGGTAGATATACGCGTCATCTTCCCAGCGTTCGGGAGGCCGATCCGAAGAGCTGCCGGCCCGCGGGACGTCCCCAATCGAGTCCATCTGGATGAGCAGGCGACCCAGCAGGCCGAGTAGGGATCGGGCAGGCGCCTCGGCGACGCAGGCAAGCTTTCGGACCATCGAGGACTCGTCCATCTAAGGAACGCTCCAGAAGAATTCCGGAACCACCGTCGCTGTTCCGTTGGCGACGGCAGACCGCTTTCGCATGATTGCGTGATTTCGTGCGGCTCGCTCAAGAACTTATGAAAGAATGGGGATTGCGGATTCCATATAGCGGATCACGGAGTCATAAACTCTTGCTGCATCAGATTTTTCTCATTCGTGATCCGGAATATGTAATCTGGAATCGATTCTTTCAGGATCGCTCAGTTGCGGACGCCCGTGTCGCCGTGGGTGAGGCCGTAGTGGTATGTCATCAATAGGGAAATTTCGTGCCGCCACATCCAGTCCGGGAAGGAGAACGAGGAGATCGATCATCTCACACAGTCATTGTGCCCGCGTCGGTAGACACTGTTATGGACGGCCGCCGTCCGGGACCCTGTCTCGCAAGAGGGGATAGGGGGGGCAGGCTTGGGAAAATACGGTGATTTCCGGGGTAGGTTTAGCTGCACTCGCACCGAACCATCTCAATCCTACAACATCGAGGCCGACCGGCTATCCGGATAACTACGCGAAAAAGGGGCGAGATCCTCACGATTTTCGGCGATTGGACTACGGTCGTCAATCTCCCAGCGGGATGAGCCCGCGTCGCACGGCGTAACGGACGAGCTCCGAATGATTTTTCAGGCCGAGTTTCCGCATCAGGTTGGCGCGATGGTTCTCGACCGTCCGCTGGCTGATGTGGAGCCGGGCCGCGATCTCGGCACTCGTGCTCCCCTCGGCGGCGAGTTGCAAGACCTCGCGCTCGCGCTCGGTGAGGGTCTCATGCGAATCCGACGGGGCCGCCCGGGCCTGCTCGATGTAGGCGTCGATGGCACGCTCCGTGACCGGCGCGCTGAGGAAGCGCCGGCCCGCCGCCGCCTCCCGCACCGCGAGGACCAAGGCTTCCTCCTCGCAACCCTTGAGCACGTAACCCGTTGCATCGTTCTTCAGCGCCTCCGCCACGAACGCATTGTCGCCATGCAGGGAGAAGACCACGACGCGAGTCCGCGGCGTGCGACGGCGAACGACCCGGATCACCTCCAGCCCGCTCAGGCTCGGCATCATCAGGTCGAGGATCAGCACATCCGGCACCAGGCGTTCCACGAGACGCACGGCCTCCAGCCCATCGCCCGTCTCGCCGACGACCGAGAAATCCGCCTCGGTCTCCAGCAGCGCCCGCATCCCCCGCCGCAACACGGGATGATCATCCGCGATGACAATGGATACGCTCATGCTTTCCGCTCCGGGAGGGGCCGCGTCGGGGCGGCCCGGCCACGCCGGATTCCATGACGTCAACGCTAACGCGAAGCGAGCATCAAGACATTTATGATGAGAATTGTCGGCGACTTATTATAGACAGGTGCGGCTCGTCGCCCAGGAGGTGCCAACGCGCCATTTCTCGCCCTCCGACCTCGGAGGATACGTGTCGCCTGCGTCCTTGCCACGAGTCTCGATCCGATCCGCCGGATTGTCAAGGGCCTCGCGGCCATCGGGAGGGGGGACGAAATCCTTCGGACTGCCCCGATCAATGCATTGGATAGGGCCGGTCGAGCACGAACTGGGGATTGGCGTCGAGGTAGCGGCGGACGCGGTCGGGGCGATCGAGCGCCCCGGGGAGGAATGCGACGGCCTGATCGATCCGATCGTCGGGCTCGGCGCAACTGAAGCGGAGGAAGCCGCGGCCGGCGTCGCCGAAGCATTCGCCGCCCAGGCAGGCGACGCCGAATCGGTCGTCGGCCCCTTCGAGCAGGTACAACGCCAGGCCGTGCGAGGTGATCCCCAGCCGGTTGCAGGCGTCGCGAACGTCGGGGAAGACGTAGAAGGTGCCGGCGGGCCGGATCACCCGGAAGCCGTCGATGCGCGCCAGGCCCTCGCAGAGCCGCACGACCTTGCGGCGAAACTGCTCCATGTAGAGGTCGCGGGTCTCGGCGTCGGACTCCAGCGCCGCCTGCGCGGCCCGCTGGGCCAGCGGCGGGCTGCACGACGCCGTCGTGTTGATCAGCTTGCCGATCGCCGCCACCACCTCCGGCGACGCCACCGCGAAGCCGATCCGCCACCCGCTCATGCTATACGACTTGCTGAAGGTGTAGGCGGCCACCGTGTGCTCGAGCATCCCCGGCTCGGCCAGGATCGACGCGTGCTTCCCCTCCCAGACCATGTGGCAATACGGCTCGTCGGAGAAGACCATCAACTCGGTGCCGCGGACCACGTCGGCGATCGCGGCCAGGTCCTCGCGAGTGGCCACGCCGCCGGTCGGGTTGTGCGGCGAATTGAGGAAGATCGCCCTCGGCTTCGGGTCCGTCTCGAGGAAGTGCCTGACGTCATCGGCGGACGGTCGAAACTCCCGATCGACCGACAGCGGCGCCAGCACGGCGCGCGCACCCCGACGTTCCAGGTTGGGGATGTAGGTCGGGAACTGGGGGCTGAAGACCAGCACGCCGTCGCCCGGGTCGAGGACCGCCTCGGCGAAGAACTGCTCGAACGGCTTGGCCCCCGAGGCGACCACGACGTTCTCCGCCGTCGCGGAGTAGCCGAACTCCGCCGCGACGAAGCCGGCGGCGGCGGCGCGGAACTCGGGGAGGCCCAGGCTCGGGCAGTAGCCCGTCTGGTTCTCCTCGATGGCCCGGATGCCCGCCCGCTTGGCGTTGGGCGTACTCGGGAACGGGCTGTCGCCAATCTCCAGCTCGACCACGTCCTTGCCCTGCGCCTTCAGGGCCCGCGCGATCGCCAGCACGGTGAAGGCCGTCTCGGCGGTCAAGTTGCCCACCAGGGCGCTCAGTCGGGGCATGCGATTCTCCTCAGTGGGCAGTGGGCAGTAAGGTTGCGAGGCGCAAGCCCCGCGATGGTGAGCATACGCGCACTCCATCTCGTCTTTCCACTCCCCACTCCCCAATGCCCACTGCCCACTACCTGGAGGCGATGACCTGCGCCAGAGGCCGGACGATCCGGGGTATCACGGCTTGCTGGAGCAGCTCCTCGCCGACCTCGCGCTGGTGCTTGAGCGATTCGAGGAAGCTCTGGTCGGGGCCGGTGCCCCAGTATTGCCGCACGGTGAAATAGACGCTGATCTGGTCATCGCCGAACTCGCGGGTCCGGACCTGATAGGCATTGGTGCGGGTCTCGACGGCCAGGCGGCACTGGAGCTGGCACGACTCGTTCAGGGCCATGGTGATCGAGGGCTCGTAATTGATGACCTGTGTCTGCGGCAGGTCGAACAGCCCTTCCAGGCCATGGCCGACCCCGAGCGCCTCGGCGACGACCTCGTCGTGGTTGCCGTCGAAATTGAAGTCGAAGCCGAACATCACGTCGAGCGCCTCGCAGTCGAGCAGGCTGATCGTCAACAGCGGCGGGGCCAGGTCCAGGACCATCTCGTGCTGGCGGAACGCGTCATCGAGCGTCTCGGGATTCATGTGGCCCGAGCAGAGCCGACGCGGCTCGATCGCCAGCCATCGGTAGGAATCCTGCTCCTTGTCCCCTTCCAGGACGAGGTCGCCATTCTCCCTCGTGTAGAAGTTCCGCAGCTCCGGGAACCCCTTCTTCATCTGTTCGAAGTAGTGCAAGACGGTATCGCGGTTGCTCGGTAACTCCATCTCCGTATTGAGGTTGACGTTGACGTAAAAGTCGTCCGCGTCGCAAATATAGCGATTCATCCGCGTGTCCTGATATCCGGGCGACAACGACTGACTCCCGGCCCGGCCGAAGGGAATCCGGCTGGCTACGGCCGGGGGCGTCCGGTGTCGATGGGTTCCATCAAAAAGGCCATCCTACCACAACCCGACCGGTGGGCAAATGACATGGACGGGCTCGCGCCGGGCCATCATCGTCGAGGGTCGCGGATGGGATCGAGCCGACGATCGCATCGCCTTTCCGGGAAATCCGTTACATCCCGACACCCGAAATGGCCGACCGATGCACGCATGAGCCCGCGCATCGTTCCAATCCGCTCCGAGTTTGCGAAGGTGTCTCCACAAGTTGAACTCGGCCGATGGAGTCGAATCCGAGGTCCCCGGGGCCGTCTGTCCGGGTCGGGTCGGCCCGTCCTCATTTTCTTGCAGGTCCGGGGGCCGGTGAGCGGGACCTGGAGCCCGCCCATGACGAACCAGTTCTGATCGTCCCGAGGCCGAAGTGGACGCCGGGAAAGGCGTAGACGTCGGTGATATGCCCGTCGCCCCCCGAGACGTCCGACATGGCGCTGAACGTGGAGTGGGCGACCGTCGGTGGGCAGGAACAGGCCCGGGAGGGCTTTCCTGCCGTTCGTTGTAGTAGACGTCCAGGGTGGCGTACCGCCCGAAGATCCCGGCGGGGGTCCCGTCCCAGTTCTGCTTGGGGGCGCCGTTGGTCCCGTTCGGCGCCCGGGTGAAGGGCTGGTCCCAGCCCTCGGAGAAGAACGTCCCCAGGCTCAGCGGCTTCCAGTCGTCCGGGTGGCCTCAGCCCAGGGCCAGGCCCGATCCCAGCTTCCGGTTCTTCGACCGGGTGGCCAGCAGCAGGTCGAGCGATGACACCGTGCCATCGCCCGTCACCGAGGCGCTCAACGGAGCCCAGCCCATCTGCGACGTCTCGCCGATGCTCGCCGCGATCTCGTTCAAATCGTTCTGGTCAACAATCCCGTCGCCGGCCACGTCGCCCAGCAGCCGGTCGAAGTGGTGCACGGCGGTCTGGCCGCTGGGCAACTTGATGTCCACCTCGTAGTAGCCATCGGCGGCCGTCGAAGTCGGGCTGTTGCCGATCCCACCCGAGCCGAAGTTGATCTCGATGGCGTGGTCGAGCACCGAGAGCATCGTCGGGCTCGACAGCGGGACCGCCGTCTTGCTCGACGCGTCGCCGTTCAGGTCGTACTTGTAGATCGTGATGTCCGGCGAAGCGGTCCCGACCGAATTGATGATCGTGGTCAGCTCCTGATCGCTCTGGGAGTCGCTCTCGTTGAAGCCGAGGTCGAGAAACTGGATGAACGACCGGCTCGGGCTGCCATGCTCGACGGTGAAGCTGCTGACCTGGAGTTGAACGGGTGCCGCCGCCGTGAACTGCTCGTTCGAGAAGGTCACGTTGGGATTGTTCGGGGCGCCCTGAAGGTTCCCGGCGGAGTCGAGCCCGATGCTGTAGAACGAATAATTGTGCGGCTGCCCATCGGTGAACCCTTGATAGGCGATCGTTGAGTGGTAGTTCCCATGGCTGTCGGAGAAGCCGGCGGAGATGGCGTAGGGGCCGACTTCCTGGTAGGCGCCGCCGTCGATCGACACGAAGACCTCGAAATAGGTCAACGCGGCGCCGCCGGGGTCGGAGCCGGTGAGGTCGAGGGTGAAGGTGCCGGTCGTGCTATTGACCGTGCTGGGATTGGTCCCGGTCGTGGCGTCAACGGTGGTGACCGGCGGCGTCAGGTCGGGGAGGTAGGTGCTGGCCTCGATGGCCGGCGCCTTGCTCTCGACGTTGCCGGCGTTGTCCCTGGCGAGGCTATAGAACGAGTAGGTGGTATTGCTCGCCCCGGTGTAGGTGGCCGTCGGATTGGAGGCCGGGACGGTCGTCCATGGTGACCAGGTCCCGCCGTTGATCTGGACGAAGATGGTGTAGGAGGCGACGCCCGAGGCCGGGCTGTTGCCGGGTCCGGCCGGGTCGGAGCCGGTGACCGAGATGGGGAAACCGAGGCTGGTCCCGCGGGCCGGCAGCGGGCTGACCTTGCTGATCGGCGGCGCGGTGTCCGTCAGCCACGAGGTCGAGACGGTGCCCGTGCCGGTCAACCCGCCCTGGTCGGGGATGTCGGCGGCGTTGACGGTGAGCACGTACGCGCCCTCGGCGACGGTGAGAGTTGCGAGTCCGCCGATCGCATAGGTGTCGCCCGTGACGGGCGTGAGCGTGATCCCGCCGCCGATTGGGACGTTCGTGCCGTTGTCGGTGAGCGTCAAGGCGGCGGGGTTGATGCTGCCGGATGCGACCGGGTCGCTGAAGGTCACTTCCAGGGGCGAGGCGGCGGTGCCGACGGGCGTATTGCGCGGGTTGGCGCCCGAGATCGCGACCTGGGTTGCGATCATGCGGACGGACGCGCTCGCCGAGGCACTGTTGTTGATCCCGTTGGAGTTGTTCTGGTCGAGCTGGGTGATGGTAGCCGTATTGCTGATCGTCTGGTCGATCGTTCCGATGTTGACCGACGCGGTCAGCGTCAGCGTGGCGCTTGAGTTGACGTCGATCTGGGCGATCGACCAGACCCCGGTGCTCGTGTCATAGGATCCGCCGGCCGAGGAGGCGGCCTGCTCCAGGGTGAGCCCGCTCGGCAGAAGGTCCAGGATGCTGACGTTCGTCGCGATGGCGGGCCCGGCATTGGCGACAGTCACGGTGAAGTGGATCACGCTGCCTTCGTGCGGATTGGCATTGTTGACCGTGTTGGTGATGGTCGCGTCGGCGACCGTCCTGGTTTCAGTCCAGCTCACGGATGCGCCGCCGATACCCGCGTTGTTGGCGTAATCGACGATCTGGTCGGCGTTCACGCTCAGGATGTAGATGCCTGATTTCATGGTGAACTGGGCCAGTCCGGCGATCTCGTAGGTGGGCATCGCGGCGCCGGCGACGGGCGTCACCGTCACGCTCGAGTTGAGCGGGATGGTGACGCCGCCGAGGGTCAGGCTGAGGGCGGTCCAGTCGAAAGTCTTGACGGTCTTGTTCAGGACGACGAGCTCGGTATCGACAGGGGTCGTCGCCGGGTTCGGCACGATCGGGGCCATGTTATTGACCGTCGGCGGTGCCATGTCCACGAACACATAGTAGGTGCTCACGGGCGAGCCGTTGGCAGCCAGGTCGAACGCCTGGGCGCTGAGCTCGTGCAGGCCCGGGGAAAGGGTCAGCGTCCGGCTGAACGTCTGGCCGTTCAGGAATGCATCGCCCAGGTAGGTCGAGGTCGTGAGGTCCTGGAGCCGGACCTCCACGGTATTGGCATCCACCGTGCCGGAGAAGGTGACGGTCTGCGAGTTGGTCAGCTCGCTCAGTTCGCCGTCGAGCGGGTCTGGTCCTTCGTCGGGGCTGATCGCCAGGTTGCTCGGCGCCGCCGGGACCGTCAGATCGAGCACCCAGCTCACACTGGCGGGAATGGGGACCTGGTCGCCTTCTGGATCATCGATCGGCCCATTGATGCTGAGGGTATAGGTCCCGGCGATCGCCTGCGGGAAGCTGAGGCTGCCGATCACGTAGGTGTTCGGCAGGGCCAGGGGGTCGGTATCGGGGGTGATGGTGACGCGGCTGTCGAGCAGGTTGCCGGTGGTCAGTCCGCCGATCCTCCGCGTCAGCGAGAGGCTGCTCGCGGTGAAAGTCGCCGGGTTGATCGCCGTGGCGAACGTCACCGTCAGCGTCTGCACCACGATGTTTCGGGGCGACTGCACTTCCTGGAAGCCGGCGACGGTCCAGTCGGTGAAATCGCCGCCGACCACCGGGTTGCCGCTGGCGTCGAGGATGCCCGTGCCCGCCGCGCTGACCGTGAAGTTATAGGTCCCCGTGCCCGTGGTCAGGCCGGAGGGCAGGCTCACGTCATACGCGCCGCCGCTGATGTTCGTGATCGTCACGCCGCTGCCGGCGGTGATGAGATTGGCCCCGCCATTGTAGGTGAGGCTCAGGTCGGTGGTGGTGAAGGTCGACGATTCGATCGGGCTGGAGAAGTCCACTTCGATGTCGGTCACGGGCGTGGCCCGGATCGCCGGCGCCACGTTGACGACCGTGACGATCGTGTGGGTCGAATCCATGGTCCAGTTGGTGCTCGCCGAGCCGGTGCCGACGTCGCCCGAGCTGTCCTCCACCCCGGCGGCGCTCGACGATCAGCTCGTAGTTGCCGTCGGCGGCCGTCAGCGGCGCCAGGCCGCCGATCTGGTAGGTGCTGCCCGAGACCAGGGCGATGGTCACGCCGTTGATCGGGATCGCCACGCCGTCGAGCGTCAAGCTTAGGTTGGCGGCGGTGAACGTGGCGAGATCGATCGGCTCGTTGAAGGTGACTTCGAGGGTCCCCACGGCGGTATTCACCGTTGACGGCTTGACCGCCTGAAGCTGCGAGATCTGCGGCGTGATCGCGTTCGGGTTGGTGTAGATCACGTCGTAGGTGATGGTGACGGCGTTGGCGTTGTAATCGAGCAGGTGCAGGTCGTCCTCGGCGGTGACGAAGCCGCCGGACGTGATGTTCTGCACGGTGTTCCACACGTTGTCGCCGACCTTGAGGTACAGGCCGTCGTCGGCGCTCGACCGAGTTGACGTCCAGGTTGCCGCCGGTGGGGTCGGCGATGTCGAAGTAGCCCCAGCCGGCGGGCATCTCGGCGGTGACCTGGTACTCATGCTCCCGACACTTGCGCGACGCTGACGTCGCTGGCCGGGGCCACCGGTGCCGTGGTGCCATCGCTGAGGTAGAGGGTGTCGGGCTGGCCGAGCGAGCCGGGCAGGTCGCTGACCAGGAAGTCCTGGACGCCGTCGTCGGGCACCGGGTTGGGCTGGCCGGTCGCGGGCACGGTCGCCGGGTTGCCGACGTAGCCGGCCTCCACCATCTGGACCAGGTTATGGATATCGACGCTATCGATGAGCGAGGTCGCCGCGCCGCCGAGGGCGTTGTTGTGCTGGTAGGTCGCCGTGAAGTTCTCGAAGTAGCCCGCCAGGGTGGACTCCATGATGAAGGCGGCGGTGCGCCGTCTGCGCCGGGGTCGATGTTGCCGAAGTCGGCGGTCAAGGACGGCGCCGCCTCCTTGCCGTTGACGGTCGTGCCCAGGATGTTGAAGCCGACCAGGAGCCCCTGCGCATTCTCGATGATCTTGGGCTGGGCGGAGGTGATGCTGAAGTTGTCGGCGGGCCCGTGGCCGATGTTCGTCACCTCGACGCCGAGTGGGAACGCGACCGAGGGCTGGACGACGGCCGGGGTGACGGCGTCCTGGCCCTCGACCTGCTGCTGCCAGAAGTAGTTGAGCACCAGGTCGGGGCTGGGCTCGACGGTGATCTGGGCGGGGAGCAGCGGCACGTCGATGACCGTGCCATCGGCCTGAGTGTAGGTCAGTGTGCCGCCGACGGCGTACTGCGTCGCGGTGATCGGCGCGGCTTCCTGGGTGGGGATGATGGTGTACGAAGCGGTGCCCTCCGGGTCCGATCCATTGTCCTCCCCGGTGCCGGCCAGATCGTACGAGCCGTCCTCGTTGGTGCTGAAGCCCGACAACTGGGGCGTCTCGACGTAGAAGAGATTCGTCGCCTCCTGCGCCATGCCGCCCGGACCGGGAATCGTCTTGATGTCGAGGTTCACCTGGATGTCGCTCAGCCCCGTCGGCGCGTCATTGTTGAGCGTAAGCGTGCCCTCGAAGGCATCTCGCGTGAAATCGACGTTCTGATCGATCTCGACGCGGACCTGGGCCGTCACCGTCGGCGTGGTCGGGATGTCCCAGTACACCGGCGTGTAGGTGGGCCCTTGGCCTCCGCCGTAGTAATAGGGTGTACCTCCACCGCCGCCTCCGCCTCCGCCCGTGCTGCCGGTGATCGTCGCCTCGGTGAGATCGCACAGGTCGCTGAGCAGGCTGCTGAAATTGTTCGCGATGTCGCTCACGGTCCCCGTCAGGCCGTTCGCCAGAGCCGACAGCAGCTCCCCTTCGGGCTGGGGCAGGTCGCTGCCGATGGGGTTCCCCTGGGGATCGACCGTATCAGGATTGGACGTATTGGCCAGCACCTGCCGGATGAAGGACTGTTCGGGCGAATTGAACAGGTCCGGGACCAGGCTGCTGAAGCTCGGGGTTGCACTGCCCCAGGAGTTCTCGATCGCCGCGTAATGCGCATCCGTCACGAAGACGGGATAGACCTTCACCTGGCGGACCTGTTCCACCGGATTCGACGCCACATACGAATATTCGATGTTCAATTCCGGGATATTGCAGCAGTCGGGGCTCTTGTCGTAGGTCTCGACCGTCTTTCCCGGATTGGCGGTGAGCTCGACCGGGATGGCATACTCGCTCTGCGCGGGCAGCACGGGGATGTTCGTGACCAGCGGCGTGAGCGTGAAGGTCCCGTTGCTGACCGCCGAGATCTGGACGTTGGTCGCCGCGATCAGGCCCTCATTCGTCACGTTCTCGACGAACTCGACCGAGCCGCCCTCGTCGAGCATCGGCATGACGAACGGCTTGTCCGGGACCAGGTTGGGGATCGGCACCTGGGTCACGAAGTCCGCCTGGAGCTGGATCGTGTAATTGTCCGGGATCGCCGTCGGCACCACGGTCCAGGTGTAAGTGACCGTGTTCTCATGAATGAACACATTGTCCGTGTTGACGCCGGGCTGGACGGTGATCGGGCTGGTGTAGGTGCTGTGCTGCGGTGCGGTCACGATCAGCTCATACGTGCCGGCGGTGACGTTGGTCAGGGTGACCCCCGCCGACGTCGAGGTCCCGGTCGCGACGGGCTGGCTGGTCAGGGGGTCGATGAGCTGGACCGTGGCGCCCGCGAGATGGCCACCGGCCTCGGTGAGGTCTGTGCTCTCGTCGTTGACGACCACCTGCACCGAGCCGTGCTGGTCGGAGACGACGTCGATGCTGAACGAGACCGGCAAGCCGGTGCTGCCGTAGTCGACGCCGATCGTGCCGTCGAACTCGCCGAGCGCCTGGTTTTCCGCCGGCATCAGTTGCATCTCGACCTGCTCCGACTGGCCGGGGGCCAGCGGCGTGGGCACGCTGGCCGCGGTGATCCAGGAGACCGGCGAGACGATCGTGATCGGCCCGGAGCCGGCCGAGCCGGAATTGGTCAGGGTGAAACTCTCCAGGGTATCGGTGCCGACGACGACCCCGGCGGTGAGCGTCGTGGCCGTCAGCCGGGGGGTCGGCGGGGTGATCGTGGGGTCGAACTCGACGGTCACGGGCACGCCCTGGTCGTCATTGATGGTGACGAAGATCTTGCCGCTGACCGCGATCGACGCGTTGGCCGTCAGGGTGTAGGTCGCCGTGAGCTGGCCGGGGTTCGTCGTCGTGCCGGCGAGCTCGGCCGGGTTATTGATGATGTAGGAGACCGAGATCGGCAACTTCTGCGACCCGGTGCCCTCGTCGACCCCGGTGACGACCAGGTTGGTCAGCGGCACGCTGCTGAGGTTGGTGATCGTCATCGTGCCGGAGACCGGCGTGCCCGGCACGAGGTTCATGGCGACCGGGCTGGGCGTGATGCTCATGCCCAGCACGGTCGCCGTGTCGCTGGATTGCACCGGTACCTGTATCGGCGTCAGGCCGTTTGTCAGGGCGAAGAACTGGTAGTCGCCGGCGTTGAGGTCATTGTCGGCGGGATCGCTGGCGGACGGCGCGAACGTGTACGAATAGGTGCCGTTCGAATTCGCGAAGATCGGGCCCAGCTCCTCGATCGACTTGCCGTCCTCGTACACGGCGATGGACACGACCGCGGCGACCGGGACCGTCACGCCATCGGTGTTGACGCACGACCCGCTGACGGTGATCGGCGAGCCGGCCGGCACCTCCTTCTCGTTCGGCTGGACCTTCAGGGTGGCATAGTAGGCGGCGCCCACGCTCATCGCGGCGACCTTGGAGTCGTTGCCGGTGGTGATCTCCGCGATCGCATTGGCGCCGGAGTTGGTCGTCACGGTCAGGTAGTAGGTGCCCACCTGGGATGGCACGTTGAAGGTGGCCGAGCCTGTATAGGAAGAGCCCTCGGGCAAGGATACGCCGGCATAGGCGAAGTCCTGGGCGAAGACGACGTTGTTGCCGGCCGGGTCGGTGGAGAGCACGACGTGATCGTTCCACTGGCCGGTGGCCGGGCCGTTGCCGTCGTTGGTGACAGTCCACTTCAACGGGACGTCGAGATTGCCGGTTTGCGGTGTGGCGGGCAGGGTGACGCTCGTGACCGCGAGGTCCGGCAGCGAGGCCGTGACGATGTTGAGGGTCTGGACCGCCGTGTTAAAACCGGTCGCAGCCGCCTTGATGATGACCGAAGCGGCCGTCGCACCGTTCGGCACGCCGATGGTGAACGAGGCGGAGGTCGCGCCCGCGGGGATGACCACCGAGCCGGGGACGGTGGCCTCGCCGGGATTCAAGCTCTGCGAGCGTTACCGTGGTGTCGGAGGCCAAAGGCGTATTGCCGAGCGATACCGACGCCGTGGCCTGGCCGGCGGCGACGCCGATGAAGCTCGGGGCGGTGATCGACAGCGAGGGCCCGTAGGTGCTGAGCACGCTCAGGGTCGTGCTCGCATGGCCGGTGGCGATCGGGTTGCTGGTGATCGCGTCGAGGGCGTAGGCGGTCAGCGTCACCACGGGGTTGTCGTTGTTGCGGTTGTCGATGACGGTCAGTGGGATCTGCACCGAGGTCGTCCCGGCGGAGATCGGCCAGGTGGCGGGCACGGTCAAGTCGGACGGGTCGTTGCTGCTCAGAGCAACGGTGATCGAACTGCCGAGCGGCATCAGGTTGCCGTGGCCGTCGGTCAAGGTCAGGGTGGCGGTCACCGGAGTCGGTGGCATCCTCCTCGACGTCAGGGACGGTCGACAGCTCCAGGACCGGTATATTGGTGTCGGTGACGGTGGTCGTGGCGCCGCTTGCGGCGAAGTTCATCCCGGTGACCGGGTCCAACGGCGTGTTGGTGGTGAAGGTCACCGACCGCGAATCGACCAGGAGACCGGTGGCCACCCCCGCGATCGGGAAGCTGACCGAATTCTGCCCCGCCGGTATGGTCACCGTGGCCGGCGCCGTCGCCACGCTCGGGTTGCTGCTGGCGATGGCCACGGTGAGCGCCGTGTCATTCGGACTGCTGTTGTTCGTGTTCCGCGTGAGGGTGGCCGTCGTCCCCCCGTTGTCGGCGAAGGTGTTCGACGCGAGCGTCAGCGAGAGGGTGGGCGTGTTGGTCTCCAGCTCGGTCGCCGTGGCAGGGATCGACAGGTAACTCGAGGCCGAGGGATTGAGCGACGAGGTCTGCGTGCCATCGACGAGGTTGTCCTGGACGGCGTCCACGTAGAACACCGCCGAGTAGGCCCCATCCGGGATGACCACGCTGATCGAGGCCGAGGGCGTGGCTCCGGGGTTGGCCGCCAGGAGGACGGCCGAGGGATTGCTGCTGGTGATGGTGACGCTCAGGCTGCCCACGTTGGTGTCGTTGCGGGTGACCGTCGCGCTGCTGGCCGGGTTGGCGGCATTCTTGTTGAAGGTGCTGTTCCCCGGCGAAGCGAGGCTGACCTGCACCGAGGGCGGGATCGTGATGGGCGACGACGAGACGGTCGTATCGTTCGAGGTGTCGAACTCGAAGAAGCTCTCGCTCAATCCGGTCTCGACGACCACGTATTTATCGCCGACATCGACCGCCGGGATGGTGATCGTGGTGGACTGCGCCAGGCCACCGGAGATGGCCAGGTCGGCGGGAGTCGTGTCGTTGAGGGGAGGCACCTCGACCGTTTGCACGAGCTGGAGATCCTGCGTCCCTGCGGGGTCGCTGGCGAGGAAGACCTGGTCGATCCAGGAGCCGACGGCGGCGGCGTTACCCTGGTTGAAGTCGGTCCATGTGACCGGGATGGAGTGGCCGGGGATCACCGGACTGTTGTTACCGTTGACCACGATGTCCTGAACGACCAGGTCCGGAGACGGCGCCAGGGTCGAGCTCTCGGTGATCGAGGTCATCCGGCCCGATGCGTTCAGGCCGTTCGAGACGGAATCGTTCACGTCGGCCGTGACGGTGAACTGGATGTCTCCGACGCCCGCGCTGCCGTTGGGCAGGCTGAAGGCGTACTGCTGGGGTGCCGAGGCACCGACGCCCAGCGGTCCTCGGGTGGTGAAATTGTAAGGGACCTCGGCCGTGCCCAGCACCTGGCCGGTGGACGTGTTGGTGATCGTGACGTAGTCGTCGAACGAGGCGGTGACCGGGATGCCGCCGTTGTTGGTGTCGTCCCAGGAGATGGTCCGGCTCGCCCCCGAGACCAGGCCGGATGACGGCGTTGTGGCCAGGTCGGTGACGGAGAGCACGGGACCCTGGACGATTCCGACGTCCTCGCCGCCGAGGTTCATGCCGCCGACCGTGGTGATCGCGATGGGGCCCGAGGCAGGCTGGGTCTGGACGTATCCCGGCTGGAGGACTTCGGCGATGGTGAACTGGCCCGGTCCGACGCCGGTGAAGGAATAATCGCCGTCGACGTCGGTGGTCTGGGTCTGGACGACCTGGTCGGACCCGTTGCGGAGGTTAACGGTCCAGCCGGCGAGCCCCGTCTCGCCCGGATCGAGCGTGCCGTTATCGTTGACGTCGTCGTAAACCTCGCCGCCGAGCGTGACCGTCTGGAACTCGCCGACGTTCAGGTTGCCGACGGTCTGACCGGACGGCGCGGTCACGGCGAAACTGCCGGAAGCGGGCACGGTCGCAACGTAGCCCGGATCCTCGACGACCACAATCGTGTACGAGCCGGGCAAGACGTTCGTGAACGTATAATCGCCATTGGATTCAGTCGTGGTGCTGGCGACCCTCGCGGAACCGCTCTCGAGGTCAACGGTCCAGCCCGATAGCCCCGCGCCGGCGACGAGGGTCCCATTGCCGTCGGGGTCGTTGTAGACCTCGCCCTCGAGGGTCGCCGGAGGCAGCGGGTTGATCGTCTGGTCGAGGGCCGTGGAGGTGCTGGCGGCGAAGTCGGCGGTGGCGTTGTACTGGGCCGTGATCGTGTGCCCGCCCACGCTCAGCGTCGAGGTGGTATACGAGGCCGTGCCGCCGCTCAGGTTCGCCGTATCGATGGCGGTCGTGCCGTCGTAGAACGTGACCGTCCCGGCCGGCGTCCCGCTCCCCGGCGCCTCGGCCGTGACGGTCGCGGTGAACGTCACCGATTGCTCATAGGTCGCGGGATTCAACGACGAGGTGAGACCCGTTGCGGTGCCGTCCGGGTTGACCGTCTGGATGAGGACCGGGGACGTGCTGCCCATGAAATCCGAATCGCCGCTGTACTGGACCGTGATCGCATGGCCGCCGCCGGCCAGCGACGAGGTCGCGTAGGAGGCCGAGCCATCGACGAGGGTTTCGGTGTCGATGGCAGTCGTGCCGTCGTAGAACGTCACCTGGCCGGTCGGAGTGCCCGTGCCCGGCGGCGTGGCGGTGACGGTCGCGGTGAACGTCACCGACTGGCCGTAGTCGGCGGGATTGATCGAGGAGGTGACGACCGCCGTGGCGCTCTCCTGCCGGACGGCCTGCATGGTCGTCGCCGATGTGCTGCCGATGAAGTCGGAATCGCCACCGTACGCGACGCTGACGGGGTACGTCCCCAGCGCGAGGCCCGCGATGGTGTAACTGGCCGAGCCGCCGCTCAGGGTCTCGGTGTCGATGGCGGTGGTGCCGTCGTAGAAGGTGACCTGGCCGGTCGGGGTCTCGCTCCCCGGCGCCTCGGCATTGACGACGGCCGTGAACGTGATCGACTGGCCGAGGACCGCCGGATTCGCCGACGAAAGCAGGTTCGTCGTGCTGCCGTCCTGGTTGACGGTCTGCGCGACGGCCGTCGAGGTACTTCCGGTGAAGTCGGTGTTACCGGCGTACTGGGCGGTGATCGAATGGCCGTCGAGCGAGAGGGCCGAGGTGGTATACGAGGCCGTGCCGCCGCTGAGGGTCTCCGAATCGATGGCGGTCGTACCGTCGTAGAACGTGACCGTCCCGGACGGTGTCCCGGCCCCGGGCGCGTCGGCGGAGACGGCCGCGGTGAACGTCACCGACTGACCGTAGACGGAGGGATTTGCCGACGAGGAGACGGCGGTCGTGCTGGCGTCCTGGTCGACCGTCTGCGTAAAGGCCGTGGACGTACTGCCGAAGAAATTCGAGTCGCCTGCGTACTGGACCGTGATCGCATGGCCGCCGACGGCCAGCGCCGAGGTGGTGTAAGCGGCCGTGCCATCGACGAGGGTCTCGGTGTCGATGGCGGTGGTACCGTCGTAGAATGTCACCTGGCCGGTCGGCGTGCCCGTGGCCGGCGGGGTGGCGGAGATGGTTGCGGTAAACGTCACGGATTGACCGTAGACGGTGGGATTGACCGAGGAGGTGACCGCCGCCGCGGCGCTCTCCTGTTTGACGGCCTCGTTGATCGTCGCGGAGGTGCTGCCGATGAAGTCGGGATCGCCGCCGTACGCGACGCTGATAGGGTAGATCCCGAGCGTCAGGCTCGACGTGGTGTACGCGGCCGAACCGCCGACCAGGGTCTCGGTGTCGATGGCGGTGGTGCCGTCGTAGAAGGTGACCTGGCCCGTCGGGGTCCCGCTCCCCGGCGCCGCGGCGGAGACGGTCGCGGTGAACGTCACCGGTTGCCCCAGGACGGCCGGGTTCGCCGACGTCGATAGCGTGGTCTGGCTGCCGTCCTGCTCGACGGTCTGGGTGACGGCCGAGGAGGGGCTGGCCGTGTAATCGGAATTGCCCTGGTACTCGGCCGTGATCGAGTGGCCATCGAGGGCGAGGGTCGAGGTGGTGAAAGAGGCTGTACCGCCGCCGAGATTGGCGGTATCGATGGCCGTGGTGCCGTCGTAGAAGACGACCTGGCCGGCCGGCGTCCCACTCCCGGGAGCCGCGGCGGAGACGGTCGCGGTGAACGTCACCGACTGACCGTAGACCGAGGGGTTGACCGACGTCGTGAGGCCGGTCGCGGTACCGTCCGGGTTGACGGTCTGGGTGAAGGCGGTGGACGTGCTGCCGGTGAAGTTCGTGTCCCCGTCGTACTGCGCCGTGATCGAGTTGGCGTTCACGCCCAGCGACGACGTGGTCAACGAGGCCGAGCCGTCCACCAGGGTCTCGGTGTTGAGGGCGGTGGTGCCGTCGTAGAAGGTGACACTGCCGGTCGGCGTCCCGAACCCCGAGACGGCGGACGCGACGGTCGCGGTGAAGGTGACCGACTGGCCGTAGTCGGTAGGATTGACCGACGGCGTGACGGCGGTCGTGCTGCCGTCCTGATCGACCGTGTCCGGGAGGGCGTTGGAATTGCTGCCGCTGAAGTTGGAATCGCCCGAGTATTCCGCGATGATCGCGTGCGAACCGGCCGCGAGCGTGGAGACGGTATAGGTCGCCTCGCCCTGGTTGACCGGCGCGGAGCCCAACTCGGTCGTGCCGTCGTAGAACGTGACACTCCCGGTGAGGGGCAAGTTGGTCGGCAGGGTCGATGCGACGGTCGCGGTGAAGGTGACCGACTGGCCATAGTCCGAAGGATTGGGCGACGAAGCGACGCTGGTCATCGAGCCCGCCTCTTCGGACGTGAGGACCAAGTCGAGCCCGGCAGAGTCATAGGTCGGGACGAAACCCTCCCCGCCTTCGAAGTAGAGCCCGAACTCGGCGGAGAAGTCGCCGCTCCGCGATCCGAAGGTGAGCACGCGGTAGCTGTCGCCCGATGGCGGCGTGTAGTCGCCGATCAAGCTGACGCTGAGGGCACCGTTGAGCGTCGCCAGCCCGGTCACATTGAGCTGGCCGAACTGGCTGCCGGCCGCGAGGCCGCCGATGGCGACTTCGAAGGCGCCGGAGGCTTCCTGGGTGTAATTGCCGGTGACGTTCAACGTGCCGGATGCCAGGTCGATGCTCCCGGCGTTGTCGAGGTTGCCGGCGGTGGTGAACGACCCGCCGCCGGTGACCTCCAGCCTCCCGACAGATGCGATCTCGGCCAGCGGCGAGAGGCTGGTGAAGCTCGCGCCGGGGCCGTTGAGGATGATGTTGGCCGAGTCGGTTGTGATATTGGCGCCGATTGACATGGAGCTGTTGGCACCGACGATCCAGATGGCCCCCGTGAGCGTGCCGGAGGCGAGGTTGGTCGGAGGAGTCGTCATCGCGAGTGAACCGCCGCCGATCGCTTCGACCGAGCCTGCGAAAGTGGCACCGCCGTTGAACGCTAGGGTGAAGGTGCCAGATCCGACCTGGGTAGTCCCTGTGGTGTTCTGGATGAAGACGGCGTTGATGACCCCCGTGACCGCCGAGCCGCTGAGGGTGCCCTGGTTCTCGAAGGTGGGCCCGGAGGAATCGGCGAGGATGCCCGCGTTGGCCTCGAAGGTGAAGGTGGCGCCGGGGAGGTTGTCCAGGGTGGCGCCCTGTTCGAGGACGAGGCCGGCGCCGGCCCCGTAGTAGCCGCCGGAGGCGATGGAGGCCGAAGCGTCGTTGTCGAGCGTGGCGCCGACCAGGTACTCGTCGTACTGGTAGTAGGCGGTGCTGCCGATGCTCGAGCGCCGCCCTCGGTCGTGAGCGTGCCTCCGCCGGTGATCGTGCCGCCGGACCAGGCGGTGGCCCCACTGACGACCATGCCTCCCGAGAGAGAAAGCGTCCCGCCGGTGATCGTCAGGCCACCCAAGATCGTCGAGCTCGCGTCGATGGCGAGTGTCCCGGCCGTGACGACCGTGCCGCCAGTGATGTCGTAGCTGCCGGCGTCGTTGACCGTGGCTCCGCTGACCTCCAGCGTCCCGCCGCCGGAGACGGTCGAGTCGGCGTCGAGCGTGAAGGTGCCGGCGCTGAAGTCGAGCGTGCCGCCGGTGGGGTCGAGCGATCCGGTGACCGTCCCGCCGCCGCCGAGCACGATGGCACCGGAGGCGATCGGCGTGGTGCCGGTGCTCGTCTGGTCGAAGACGGCATTGATGATGCCGGTCGCGGAGTTGGTGCCGGAGAGCGAGCCCTGGTTCTCGAAGGTGGGCCCGGAGGAGTCGGCGAGGATGCCCGCGTTGGCCACGAAGGTGAAAGTGGCGCCGGGGAGGTTGTCCAGGGTGGCGCCCTGTTCGAGGACGAGGCCGGCGCCGGCCCCGTAGTAGCCGCCGGAGGCGATGGAGGCCGAAGCGTCGTTGTCGAGCGTGGCGCCGACGAGGTACTCGTCGTACTGGTAGTAGGAGGTGCTGCCGATGCTGAGCGCGCCCTCGGTGGTAAGCGTGCCTCCGCCAGTGATCGTACCGCTGCTCCATGTCGTGGCGCCGCTGACAACCATACTCCCCGAGAGAGAAAGCGTCCCGCCGGTGATCGTCAGGCCACCCAAGATCGTCGAGCTCGCGTCGATGGCGAGTGTCCCGGCGGTGACGACGGTGCCGCCGGTGATGTCGTAGCTGCCCGCGTCGTCGACCGTGGCTCCGCTGACCTCCAGCGTCCCGCCGCCGGAGACGGTCGAGTCGGCGTCGAGCGTGAAGGTGCCGGCGCTGAAGTCGAGCGTGCCGCCGGTGGGGTCGAGCGATCCGGCGACCGTCCCGCCGCCGCCGAGCACGATGGCACCGGAGGCGATCGGCGTGGTGCCGGTGCCCGTCTGGTCGAAGACGGTATTGATGATGCCGGTCGCGGAGTTGGTGCCGGAGAGCGAGCCCTGGTTCTCGAAGGTGGGCCCGGAGGAGTCGGCGAGGATGCCCGCGTTGGCCTCGAAGGTGAAGGTGGCGCCGGGGAGGTTGTCCAGGGTGGCGCCCTGTTCGAGGACGAGGCCGGCGCCGGCCCCGTAGTAGCCGCCGGAGGCGATGGAGGCCGAAGCGTCGTTGTCGAGCGTGGCGCCGACGAGGTACTCGTCGTACTGGTAGTAGGAGGTGCTGCCGATGCTGAGCGCGCCCTCGGTCGTGAGCGTGCCCCCGCCGGTGATCGTGCCGCCGGACCAGGCGGTGGACCCACTGACAACCATGCCTCCCGAGAGAGAAAGCGTCCCGCCGGTGATCGTCAGGCCACCCAAGATCGTCGAGCTCGCGTCGATGGCGAGTGTCCCGGCGGTGACGACGGTGCCGCCGGTGATGTCGTAGCTGCCCGCGTCGTCGACCGTGGCTCCGCTGACCTCCAGCGTCCCGCCGCCGGAGACGGTCGAGTCGGCGTCGAGCGTGAAGGTGCCGGCGCTGAAGTCGAGCGTGCCGCCGGTGGGGTCGAGCGATCCGGTGACCGTCCCGCCGCCGCCGAGCACGATGGCACCGGAGGCGATCGGCGTGGTGCCGGTGCTCGTCTGGTCGAAGACGGCATTGATGATGCCGGTCGCGGAGTTGGTGCCGGAGAGCGAGCCCTGGTTCTCGAAGGTGGGCCCGGAGGAATCGGCGAGGATGCCCGCGTTGGCCTCGAAGGTGAAGGTGGCGCCGGGGAGGTTGTCCAGGGTGGCGCCCTGTTCGAGGACGAGGCCGGCGCCGGAGCCGTAGTAGCCGCCGGAGGCGATGGAGGCCGAAGCGTCGTTGTCGAGGGTGGCGCCGACGAGGTACTCGTCGTACTGGTAGTAGGCGGTGCTGCCGATGCTGAGAGCGCCCTCGGTCGTGAGCGTGCCCCCGCCGGTGATCGTGCCGCCGGACCAGGCGGTGGCCCCACTGACGACCATGCCTCCCGAGAGAGAAAGCGTCCCGCCGGTGATCGTCAGGTTCCCCGAGATCGTCGAGCTCGCGTCGATGGCGAGTGTCCCGGCCGTGACGACGGTGCCGCCGGTGATGTCGTAGCTGCCCGCGTCGTCGACCGTGGCTCCGCTGACCTCCAGGGTGCCGCCGCCGGAGACGGTCGAGTCGGCGTCGAGCGTGAAGGTGCCGGCGCCGAAGTCGAGCGTGCCGCCGGTGGGGTCGAGCGATCCGGCGATCGTCCCGCCGCCGCCGAGCACGATGGCTCCGGAGGCGATGGGCGTGGTGCCGGTGCCCGTCTGGTCGAAGACGGCATTGATGACGCCGGTCGCGGAGTTGGCGCCGGAGAGCGAGCCCTGATTCTCGAAGATGGGCCCGGAGGAGTCGGCGAGGACGCCCGCGTTGGCCACGAAGATGAAGGTGGCGCCGGCGAGGTTGTCCAGGGTGGCGCCCTGTTCGAGGACGAGGCCGGCGCCGGTCCCGTAGTAGTTCCCGGAGGCGATGGAGGCCGATGTGGCGTTGTCGAGGGTGGCGCCGACGAGGTACTCGTCGGACTGGTAGTAGGAGGTGCTGCCGATGCTGAGAGCGCCCTCGGTCGTGAGCGTGCCTCCGCCGGTGATCGTGCCGCCGGACCAGGCGGTGGACCCGCTCACGATCATGCCCCCCGAGAGAGAAAGCGTCCCGCCGGTGATCGTCAGGTTCCCCGAGATCGTCGAGCTCGCGGCAATGGCGAGTGTCCCCGTGGAGAGGCTCAAATTGGTCCCGCCGGCGACGATCACACTTTTCACCGAATCGGACGTGTTCGAGGCATGCGTGACCGTAATGCCGTTGATGTCGATCTGCGCGTTATCGGTGGCGATCGGTACGTGGTGATCGTTGGGGTCGGCGGAGTTGACCCAGTTGCTGGCCGTGTCCCAGTCGCCGCCGGAGGTATTCGTCCAGATCATCGTCACCGGATTGACGGTCTGGGTGATGGCCGTCGAAGTGCTCCCGGTGAAATTGGAGTCGCCGAGGTACTGGACCGTGATCGAGTTCCCGCCGACGGGCAGGGCGGAGGTGGTGTAGGAGGCCGTGCCGCCGCTCAGGGTCTCGGTGTCGACGGCGGTGGTGCCGTCGTAGTAGGTCACCTGGCCAGTCGGCGTCCCGCTCCCCGGCGACGAGGCGGAGACGGTCGCCGTGAGCGTCACCGATTGGCCGAGGTAGGAGGGATCCGGCGACGAGGCGACCGAGGCCGTGCTGCCGACCTGGCCGACGACTTGCGTGAGGGTCAAGGAGTTGCTGCCGCTGAAATTGAGATCGCCGCTGTACTGGGCGACGATCGCGTCCGACCCGGCCGGGACCGTGGTCGAGGTGAACGTGGCGACATCCTGATTGACCGGGGCCGAGCCCAGTTCCGTCGTGCCGGCATAGAAGGTGACGGTGCCCGTCAGCGGGACGTCGGTGGGGATGGTCGAGGCGACCGTCGCCGTGAAGGTGACGGACTGGCCGTAGGTCGAGGGGTTCAGCGACGAGGCGAGGGACGTCATCGAGCCCACCTGCTCGGAGATCACGTCCAGGTCGAGGGCCGTGGGGCTGGTGGTGGGGGTCAGGGTGGGCGAGAAGCCTTCGCCGTCGCCGATGTAAAGCCCAGTCTCGGATGAGAAATTCCCCGTCTCCGAGGCGAACGCCAGGACCTGGTAGCTGTCGCCCTGGGGCGGGGTGTAGCCGTTGATCAGGCTGATATTGAGGCCGCCGTCGAGCGCGGCCTGCTTGGTCACGTTGAGCTGTCCGAACTGGCTGCCGGCCGCGATCCCGCCGATGCCGACGTCGAGACTGCCGGTGGTTTCTTGAGTGTACGTACCCTCGACGTTCAGCGTACCGGGCGCCAGGTCGATGGTCCCGGCGTTGTCGAGATTGTCGTCGGTGGTGAACGCGCCGTTCTGGACCTGGAGCTCGCCCCCGGCCGTGATCTGGGACAGGCTGGACAAGCCGCTGAGGGTCGCTTCGGAGCCCTGGAGCGTGACATTTGCCGAGAGGGTGGAGATCGATGAGACACCGCTGATGTTCAGCGTGCTGTCGGCCCCCACGACCCAGGTGCCGACATCGAGCGTGCCGCTGGAGACGAGGCCGGAATTCGGGAGGTCGAGCGTTCCGCTCAACCCTTCCACGGTCCCGCCGGTGTTGTTCAGGTCGAAACCGATGGAGGAGGTGCCGGAGCCGGCGGTCTTCTCGAGGATACCGGCGTTGTTGAACGTGCCCGAGTAGCCGTCGTAGTCGGTGCTGAGCGAGGCGTCGGACTGGAAGTCGAAGGTGGCCCCCGCCTGGTTGTCGATCGTCGCGGTGTTGTTGTACGTGGAGATAGTCCCACCGCCCGTGACCTCGATGGTCCCGGTGTTGGTCAGGGCCCCGGCGAGATACTCTGAGCTTCCGGTAATCGTCAGGGTCCCGGCGTTGGTCAGGGTGCCGGTCACCACACCACTGCTCCAGGTGATCTCAGTCCCCGAGGCGATGGTGCCCGTCCCGGTGAGCGTCCCTCCGGCGATGTCCAGGATATTCGTCGAGATGGTGCCGGCCAGCGAGAGCGTCCCACCCGAGGCGATCTGCAAGGTCCCCGTACCGCCGCCGGGCGAACTGATCGTCGAGCCATCCGCCGCGGTGAAGGAACTGGTGATGTCCACCGTGGAACTCACGACCATCGAACCGCTGATGCTCCCGCCTCCCGAGAGATCCAGCGTTCCGCTCGAACCTTCCACCGTCCCGCCGACGTTGTTCAGGTCGAACCCGATGGAGGTGGTGCCGGAGCCGGCGGTCTTCTCGAGGATACCGGCGTTGTTGAACGTGCCCGAGTAGCCGTCGTAGTCGGTGCTGAGCGAGGCGTCGGACTGGAAGTCGAAGACGCCCCCTGCCTGGTTGTCGATCGTCGCCGGGCTATTGTAGGTGGAGATGGCCCCGCCATCCGTGACGTCGATCGTCCCGGTGTTGGTCAGGGTCCCGGTGAGGTAATCGGTGCCCCCGGAGGTCGTCATGGTCCCGGCGTTGGTCAAGCTGCCGGTCACCACACCACTGCTCCAGGTGATCTCAGTCCCCGAGGCGATGGTGCCCGTCCCGGTGAGCGTCCCTCCGGCGATGTCCAGGATATTCGTCGAGATGGTGCCGGCCAGCGAGAGCGTCCCACCCGAGGCGATCTGCAAGGTCCCCGTACCGCCGCCGGGCGAAGAGATCGTCGAGCCATCCGCCGCGGTGAGCACGCCACCGGTGATGTCCACCGTCCCGCCCACGGTCATCGAACCGCTGATGCTCCCGCCTCCCGAGAAATCCAGCGTGCCGCTGAGCGCCTCCACCGTCCCACCGGAGTTCAAACCGAAGCCGACGGAGGAGGTGCCGGAGCCGGAGGTCTTCTCCAGCGTGCCGGCGTTACTGAAGGTCCCGGAGTAGCCGTCGTAGTTGGTGCTCAGCGAGGCGTCGGACTGGAAGTCGAAGGTGGCCCCCGCCTGGTTGCTGATCGTCGCGGTGCTGTTGTAGGTGGAGATGGTCCCACCACCCGTGACGTCGATCGTCCCGGTATTGGTCAGCGTCCCGGCGAGGTACTCCGCGCTCCCGGAGGCTGTCAGGGTCCCGGAGTTGGCCAAGGTGCCGGTCAGGCGCCCCCCGTCCACTGCAACACGCTCCCAACAAAGTCCAGGGTCACGCCGACACTTCCCGTCGCGGCGAGGCCGGACAACTGGACGGCACCCGAGCCCGATCCGCTGAAGTTCCCCGAGTAGCTGCCGCCCCAGGACACGATCCCGCCCCCGTCGGCGTTGATCAGGCCGTCGGTGCCGCTGCCGTCATCGGGCATGACGAGCGTCCCCGAGTCGGCCTCGACCGTCCCCGAGTCGTTGAGCGTGAAGACGATGGCCGAGTCGCCCGTGCCGGCGGTCTTCTTGAGGATACCGGAGTTGTTGAAGGTCCCGGCGTAGCCGTCGTAGCTGGTGCTCAGCGAGGCGTCGGACTGGAAGTCGAAGGTGGCCCCTGCCTGGTTGTCGATCGTGGCGGTGTTGTTGTAGGTGGAGATGGTCCCACCGCCGGTCACGTCGATCGTCCCGGTGTTGGTCAGGGTCCCGGTGAGGTAGACCGTGCCGCCGGTGATCGTCAGCGTCCCGGCGTTGGTCAAGCTGCCGGTCACCAGGCCACTGCTCCAGGTGATCTGGGTCCCCGAGGCGATGGTGCCCGTCCCGGTGAGCGTCCCCCCGGCGACGTCCAGGATATTCGTCGAGATGGTGCCGGCCAGCGAGAGCGTCCCGCCCGAGTCGATCTGCAAGGTCCCCGCACCACCCCCGGGCGACGAGATCGTCGAGCCATCCGCCGCGGTGAGCACGCCGCCGGTGATTTCCACCGCCCCGCCCACGGTCATCGAACCGCCGATGCTCCCGCCGCCCGAGAGATCCAGCGTGCCGCTGAGCGCCTCCACCGTCCCACCGGAGTTCAAGCCGAAGCCGACGGAGGAGGTGCCGGAGCCGGAGGTCTTCTCCAGCGTGCCGGCGTTGCTGAAGGTCCCGGCGTAGCCGTCGTAGTTGGTGCTCAGCGAGGCATCGGACTGGAAGTCGAAGGTGGCTCCCGCCTGGTTGTCGATCGTGGCAGTGTTGTTGTACGTGGAGATGGCCCCACTACCCGTGACGTCGATCGTCCCGGTGTTGGTCAGCGTCCCGGCGAGGTACTCCGCGCTCCCGGAGACCGTCAGGGTCCCGGCGTTGGCCAAGGTGCCGGTCAGGCGCCCCCCGTCCACCGCAACACGCTGCCGCCGAAGTCCAGCGCCAGCCCGCCGCTCCCCGTCGCGGCGAGGCCGGACACGTGGACGGCACCCGAGCCCGATCCGCTGAAGTCCCCCGAGTAGGTGCCGCCCCAGGACACGACCCCGCTCCCGTCGGCGTTGATCACGCCGTCGGTGCCGCTGCCGCCATCGGGCATGACGAGCGTCCCCGAGTCGGCCTCGACCGTCCCCGAGTCGTTGAGCGTGAACACGATGGCCGAGTCGCCCGTGCCGGCGGTCTTCTCCAGGAGACCAGCGTTGTTGAAGGTGCCGGAGTAGCCGTCGTAGCTGGTGCTGAGCGAGGCGTCGGACTGGAAGTCGAAGACGGCCCCCGCCTGGTTGTCGATCGTCGCCGTGTTGTAGTAGGTGGAGATGGCCCCACCACCCGTGACGTCGATCGTCCCGGTGTTGGTCAGGGTCCCGGTGAGGTAGACCGTGCCGCCGGTGATCGTCAGCGTCCCGGCGTTGGTCAAGCTGCCGGTCACCAGGCCACTGCTCCAGGTGATCTGAGTCCCCGAGGCGATAATGCCCGTCCCGGTGAGTGTCCCTCCGGCGATGTCCAGGATATTCGTCGAGATGGTGCCGGCCAGCGAGAGCGTCCCGCCCGAGGCAATCTGCAAGGTCCCCGTACCACCGCCGGGCGAAGAGATCGTCGAGCCATCCGCGGCGGTGAAGGAACTGGTGATGTCCACCGTCGAACCCACGACCATCGAACCGCTGATGCTCCCGCCTCCCGAGAGATCCAGCGTGCCGCTCGAACCTTCCACGGTCCCGCCTGTGTTGTTCAGGTCGAACCCGATGAAGGTGGTGCCGGGGCCGGCCGTCTTCTCCAGCGTCCCGGAGTTGCTGAAGGTCCCGGCGTAGCCGTCGTAGCTGGTGCTGAGCGAGGCATCGGACTGGAAGTCGAAGGTGGCCCCAGCCTGGTTGTCGATCGTGGCGGTGTTGTAGTAGGTGGAGATGGCCCCGCCGCCGGCCATGTCGATCGTCCCGGTGTTGGTCAGGGTCCCGGTGAGGTAATCGGTGCCCCCGGAGGTCGTCAGGGTCCCGGCGTTGATTACGTTTCCCGCGAACACGCCACCCGACCACGTGCTGCTACCCTCGATCGTCAACCCGGCCGCCGGGGAGAGCGTTCCCCCGCTCATCGTCAGGTTGCCCGAGATCGTTGAGGCCGTGGCGATCGAAAGCGATCCATTCGAGACGTCCAGCGTCGTCAGGCTGGACTCGATCTTCAGACTGTTGATCGAATCGGAATTGCCCACGCTGAACGTGATGGTGGTGGGTTTGATGCCGATGATGTCAATCACGGCGTCGTCGGACGACGTCGGGACGTGGTGATCGTTGGGGTTGGCGGAGTTGACCCAGTTGCTGGCCGTGTCCCAATCGCCGCCCGTGTTGAGGTCCCAGGTCATGGTTGACAGCAGCCTGCGATCTTCCATCCGCTCGGCAAGCGGCCGGAACGTCCTCCGCTTGCCCCGCGTTGCCCGCGCTCGCGTGGCCTTCGTGCCGCTCACTTTGCGCCTCGATCCCGTCGTCACTGACTTGCGCGAAACACCATGCTCAAGATCCTTCGTCAAGATGTAATCAACGCGAGGCGAAACGGACGAATCAGAGGGAGCATCAGTTTCCCAGTCGGAAACTTGAAGGACCCCCTCCTTGCTATTCCTCCCGCATCGCAGCAGGAGGGATTCTTGAGGCGAATCGGAAAAATAGGTGCCTGCTTCGTCGAGTCGCATTGTCGCAACCCGGCAGGCCCAGTCGGTGCGCAATGCGATCGGAACGGCCAAACGACTGGCGTTTACCCGGTACGCGACTTCACCGAGCTACCATACAGGGACCATGAGATCGAAAAACCGAACGCGTTCCTGGCGATTTTCGGAAAATCATTCTCAGAAACAGCGAACGAAAGGATTCGAACATCGTCTGAGGATGAGCCTTCCGTCGTTTTCGATGGCCTGGATCCGATTCTGTCCGGCTCCAGTCGGCTTTCGATACGCGTCGTGTGTGACTGCATGAAAAGATCGTGCGATCGCTGTCGGTCGAAGTGCTATCGACAGGACGAGTCTGTCGCGAAGCGGACGGGCGATCGAGTTCCCCCGCTGTTGCGACCCGACAGCCTTCCTGGCTCTTTTCAGCCCGAGGACCGCGGCGACGCGTCTTCAGGTTACGACGCTACGCAGGCATGAGCGCGAGGATTCCATCTGCTGACGCACTAGATTTCACTCCATCCCGGTTCCGCGGCTGCTCTCGTCATCTCACGGGCGAGAGGTGTTTTCTCGTGGTGATATGACTCTGGCAAGAAAGTAGGTCAGGCTTTCCAGCCTGACGTTTCCGAGAGTCAGGCTGGAAAGTCTGACCTACGTGAGATTCTTTATTGTCACCGTAATAGCTATGCAGCGGATCGTGACGCGATGATCGCGGATTCGTCGAGCCGGATTTCCAGTCGATGACGAATCCCCCGGTGAGTTAGCGCGGACCACCGATCAGTGCCCGATCAGGCGCCTTGAAAGTCTCTGTTGTTGGTCTGAGATAAAACCTGCCCGACATCCTGGCGCCGGATTTGTGCCAACATGGCACGAACTTTCTCATGTCTCACAGAAGGAAATCACAACATGGCCGAGATTTCAAGAGTGCAGCCTCTTTTTCCGAACTCTCCGAACTTTTTTCCCGTTCGCGAAGATCCTGACTCATAGGCCCAGATTGATGAACGTTGATACGAGCCCGAGCCGCCAGCGAGTGCATTCTGGCGACAATCAATGCACTCGCTGGCGGCTCGGGCTCGGACGAGGATCGGGGCAGCGCCCACCAAGCTTGGCCCATGAGCCAAGAGCCTCTTGGTGGAGAGCACCGTGCCCGACGTGACGCCGAGTTGCACTTTCTCGCCCGACCACGCCGGAACGTTCTATAGTCAATTCTTCGGACACTCGGCACGCCGTGGGAATGATAGATGAAGATCATCACAAACCACCAGGATCAATGGCACGTGCAGGTTGCCACTCCCATCACTCACTCCTCCACTATTCGGGGCCTTTTCCCGGTTTCGGCGCCGAAATTTCGGCGCTTTGTCGTGTAAAGTGTCGAGTTGGCCGAGGGCGCGTGGGGACGACTCAAGTGCGCACAACGAAAAATGACAAACGAAGCCACGACGAGGGTGTCTGGGCAATCTATATCTGTGGAGACGAGAATTCCCGGTGCCCGTCTGGATGGGTTGATGCACACGTTCGTTTGGGAGTCGTCACGCCGGGAAATCCGTGTTGGACGGCTTTCGCATTCCGACCATGGTTGAATCGATCGGGCCGTTGCAGATAGGGAAGGTCGTTTCCGTTGCTCCTTCCACAAGTTAAACTCGGCCGATGGCGTCGAGTCCGAGGTCCCCGGGGGCGTCCGTCCGGGTCGGATCGGCCCATCCGCATTTTCTCGAAGGTCCGCGACGATGATTCTCCACACGCAGAACCGCCGGGACTTCCTCCGTGTCGCGTCGACGAGCCCCGCGCTGCTCCCGTTCTTCATGCCCTTCGGCCGGTCGATGGCCGAGGAGACCCAGGCCAAGAACGATCGGCCCCGACTCGGGCTGATCGGCGCCGGTGGCCAGGGCTCCGGCGATGCCCGGGGCGCGTCCCAGTATGGCGATTTCCTGGCCGTCTGCGACGTGGACAAGGCCCACGCCGAGCGTGCCAAGAATGACCGTCGCATCGGCAAGGGGAAGGCGGACATCTGCGAGGACTACCGCAAGCTCCTCGACCGCAAGGATATCGACGCCGTCATCATCGGCACCCCCGACCACTGGCACGCGAAGATCTGCATCGACGCCATGAAGGCGGGCAAGGACGTCTACTGCGAGAAGCCGATGACCCTGACCATCGACGAGGGCAAGAAGATCGGCCAGGTCGCCAAGGAGACCGGCCGCGTCGTCCAGGTCGGCACCCAGCAGCGCAGCGACCACAACCGGGTGTTCCTGCTGGCCGTCGCCATGGTCCGGGCGGGGCGGATCGGCAAGATCCGCAAGGTCACGGCGGCCATCGGCGGCGGACCCACCGGCGGCCCGTTCCCCGTGGCCAAGACGCCCGCCGTGCTCAACTGGGACATGTGGCTGGGCCAGGCGCCCAAGGTCGAGTACCGCGAGAAGCGGTGCCACAGCGATTTCCGTTGGTGGTACGAGTACTCCGGCGGCAAGCTCACCGATTGGGGCGCCCACCATGTCGACATCGGCCAGTGGGCCATCGGCATGGAGGGCTCGGGCCCGAATACCATCGAGGTCGCCAAGGGCGTCCTCCCCGTCGAGTTCAAGGGGGGCTATCCCACGGTTGACGACCGCTTCAACACCACGACCGAGTTCCTCGTCCGGGCCCGGTATGCCAACGGCGTCACGCTGGAGATCCGCGACGACACCGAGAACGGCGTGCGCTTCGAGGGCAGCGGCGGGAAGATCTTCGTCACCCGCGATCGCATCGACCTCGAGGGGGGCGCCGTCGGGGCGCTGTACAAGGACCCCGTGCCCGAGTCGCTGCTGCACGAGCTGCGCAAGGGTAAGAAGGTCGAGGGGCACATGGCGAACTTCTTCGAGTGCGTGCGGGATCGCTCCGTGCCCGTCTCCGACGTCTGGACCCATCACCGGGCCCTGACCACCTGCCACCTGGCCAACATCGCGATCCGCCTGGGCCGGCCCAAGCTCACCTGGGACCCGGCGAAGGAGGAGATCGTCGGCGACTCCGAGGCCAACGCCTGGCAGTCCCGCCCGCAGCGGGCCGGGTATGAAATCGGCTAGATCGCATCTCCGGGTGTTTTCGGCTGTGGACGGGATGTTTGCCCCCTAGTCGAACCCTTGGCCTCGCAGCGGCCGGGGCAAATCGCTCTAATCGGGCCCTCGATCGGGCGGACCTCCCAGATGCTTGAGACCCTCGCGTCTTGCCAGCCAGGTCGCGTTGTCGAGCACCCGTACCGTGCCCTGGCCTGCCTCGAGCGTCAGCCCGGTGAGGACCTCGACCCAGGCGGCGACGCCGCTCCAGGTCGTCCGGCAGTTCCGGGGCTCTCCGGAAGATCCGCGCCGTGTAGTCGAACGACGCCGTGGCGAATTCGCGGCCGTCGGGGCTGAAGGCCAGGCCGAGGATTTCGTTCGGATGCGGGATGGGCGGGCCGAGCGGCATCGCGGTGGCCGAGTCCCAGAGTCGCGCCGTCTGGTCGCGGCTCCCGGTGAGGATGACCTTCCCCTCGGGGCTGAAGGCCACCGCCCAGATCCAGGCGCGATGCAGGAGTGGGGCGGTCCGAAGTCTCCTCGATTCCACGTCCCAGAGCCGCGCCGCGCCGTCCTCGCAGCCGGTCAGGAGGGCCTTGCCGTCGGGGCTGAAGGCCGTCGCACTGACGCAGCCGGGATGCGGGAAAGGCAGGCCGACGGCGGTCCGGGTCGAGAGGTCCCACAACTGCGCCGAGCCGCTGTCGCAGCCGATCACGAAGGACTTGCCGTCGGGGCTGAAAGCCCCGGCGTCGACCGTGCCGGACTGGGGGATGGGCTGGCCCAGGGGCGTCCCTGTCGAGGCGTCCCAGAGGCGTACCAGGCGCTCGTCGCCTCCGGTCATGATTGTCTTCCCATCGGGGCTGTACGCCACCACGCTAACCCGGCCCTCGTGCGGCAGCACGGGGCCGAGGGGGTTCCCGGTCGTCGAATCCCAGAGCTGCGCCGTGCCGTCGTAGCTGCCGGTGAGCAGGGTCGATCCGTCGGGACTGAAGGCCACGGCGATGATCCGGGCTTGATGGCGAATGGTCTGCCCGATGATCGCGCCGGTCATCGCATAGGCATGTTTCGCCCTGCCGATGTAGTCGCCCGTGAGGATCGACCGGCCATCGGGGCTGTAGGCCACCGAGTGGCCCATGTCCTTGTGCTCGGCGATCAGTCCGCAGGGCCGGCCGAGGTCGGAATCCCAGAGCCGTACGGTGTGGTCGCTGCTGGCCGTGAGGAAGGATCGGCCGTCGGGCCCGAAGGCCACCGCCACGACCGGACCTCGGTGCACCAGGGGACGTCCGATGAGACGCCCGGTGGCCGTGTTCCAGATCCGGGCCATCTTGTCCTCGCTGCCGGTCAGCACCGCCCTGCCATCCGGGCTGACGGCCACGGCGCGGACCTTGAAGCGATGCCTGAGTGGCTGGCCCACGGGGAGCCCGCGGGCGGCGTCCCACGACCGCACCATCCCTTCGACGCCCCCCGTGAGCACGGTCCTCCCGTCGGGGTGGTACGCCACGGCATAGATCGAGGATTGCAGCGGGAGCGCCGGGCCGACGGGCTTGCCGGTGGCGGCATCCCAGAGCCGTGCCGAGCGGCCCTCGGTCCCCGTGAGGATCGTCTTCCCGTCGGGGCTGAAGGCCGCCGCCCGCACGAAATCGTGGGGGATGGAGGGGCGACCGATGCGACTGAACGTGGCCGTGTCCCGGAGATGAGCCGCCTGGAAATTGCCCCCCGTGAGGATGGTCGTGCCGTCGGGACTGTAGGCGACGGCCATGACCGCGCCTTCCTGCGAGGGGGTCGATCGGACGAGCCGGCCGGTGTCGACGTCCCAGAGCCTCGCGATCCCGTCGACGCACCCGGTGAGGACGGTCTTTCCATCGGGGCTATAGGCCACGGCAGCGACCTGGGCCGGATGGTGCAGGGGCAGGCCGACGGGCTGGCCGGTGGCGGAGTCCCAGAGCCGTGCGGTCCGGTCGTCGCTCCCCGTGACGACGCGCGTCCCGTCGGGGCTGAACGCGGCGGCGTCGACGGGGCCGTCGTGGGAGAAGACCGCCTTGATCCGGGCGTGATGGGGTTGCCAGGCGGCCAGGTTCGCCCGCGCGACGTACTGCCAGTCCCGATCGCCGGCCGCAATCGCCGACCGCCAGCTCTCGATCATCCAGAGCAGGCCATTGCCGATCTCATCCTTCTCGAAGGCTGCCTGGCCGCGGTCGAAGCTGCGGATCGCCAGCAGGCGATTCGATTCGGCGAGCGATCTGGAGAGCCTCTGCGCCAGGGTCCGGTTTTCCAGGTTCGCCCGCGATTGCTCCCTCGCGTAGAGCAAGGAGATCGTCACCACGGCCAAGAGGGCGATCACCACGGCGGCGGTCGCACCCGCCAGCATCGGGTTGCGCCGGCCCCATCGCCACAGCCGTTCGATCGAGCCGGACCGGCGGGCCAGGATCGGTTGGCCCGCCACGAATCGCCGCAAGTCGTCGGCCATCTGCCGGGCCGTCGGGTAGCGCTCGCCCGGCTCCCTGGCCATCGCCTTGAGCACGATCGTCTCCATGTCGCGCGGGATCCTCGGGTCGAGCTGCCGGGGCGGCGGCGGGCCCTGGTGGAGCACTTGCTGGATCAACTTGATCCGGTCCGACGCCCCGAATGCGGGCCGTAGCGTCAACAGCTCGTACAGGGTCGCCCCCAGGGCGTAGACGTCGCTGCGCGGATCGGACCAGCCATTGAATCGCTCGGGCGCCATGTACCTCAGCGTGCCGACGACGTCGCCGGTGCGCGTCAGCTCGTCGCTGTCCTGGGCCTTGGCCAGGCCGAAGTCGGTGATCCAGATCTGGCCCTGAGCGTCCAGCAAGAGATTGGCGGGCTTGATGTCGCGGTGCAGGATGCCTTGCTGATGGGCGTATTCCAGGGCCTCGGCGACATGGGCCCCGATCTGCGCCACGCTGCGGACATATCGGGCCTCGGACTGATCGGACAGTCCCGATCGATCGTTCGACTCGGCCAAGAGCGAAGTCCTCGCGGCAAGTTCCGGAGCGCGGCCGGGATCGGTTCGCGGTGGCCCGGTTGACGGTGATCCCGTCCTTCCCGACTCCGCCTTGTTGGCCAGGTAGCGGCCGGTGCGAAGTCCACACGCGAGGCTGATCGTCGAAATCTGGCCGTCCGGCGCCTCCGAGCCTTCAATCGGGCTCGGATCGCGCCGCAACTGCTTGACTTGCTGCAAGACGGCGTCCAATCCGTGCCCTCGGATGAACTGCATGGTGTAGTAGTGGAGGCCGTCGTGCTCGCCGATCCCGTAGACCGGAACGATATGCGTGTGCTGCAGCCGCGCCGCGGCGCGGGCCTCGCGTCGGAACCGCTCCAGCCGGGTCGCGTCGCCGAGTTGATGCGTGGGGAGCGTCTTCAACGCGACGTGCCGTCCCAGCGATTCCTGGATCGCTTCGTACACGATCCCCATACCCCCGGATCCGACGCGGCGGAGCAGGAGGTAGTCACCGAGGCGCCGGGGCAACGGGTCCCTCTCCGAGCCGGTTCGGTCCACAACAAGGCCGGTCGCCTGGCCGCCGCCGGAGCCGAGCTCCTCGATGACGAGCAGCGCGGGGAAGAGGGCGCGAATCCGATCGGCCAACTCGGGATGCTGGTCCGTGTATTCGGTCAGCGAAGGTCGCTCGCCCCGTCGGTATCGCTCCAGGAATGCCTCGACCAGATCGTCGACCAGGTCGAATCCGGATGATGCCTGGCTCATGGCCGCAGTCCCTCCAGTCCACCGGGCGAGCGTCCCAGGACCTGTTTGAGCCGTTCCAATGCCCGGATATACCGCTTGCCGGCGGCGGCCTCCGAAATGTCCAAGACCTGGGCGATCTCGGCGCGGCTCAGTTGTTCGAAGTGCCGCAGCGCCAGCACCTCGCGATCGAGGGGGCCCATGCCGTCGAGGGCCTCCTGGACACGGGCCTTCATCTCGGCGCGGATCGCCGCCTCGCTGGGACGCGCTTCATGACCCAGCAGCTGGGCGGCCAGGGCCGCCGAGGATGCCTCGGGCAATCGGCCATGATCCAGCGCGACTTGCTGGCCGACGTCGCGCATCCGGACGCCGAGATGATGCCGATGCAGGGTCACCAGCTTCTGGCCGGCGAGGAACCGGAGCCACAGGAAGAATGGCATCGACGGGTTGCGCAGGTACTCGGCAAGCCGGGCCGAGGCCTCGAGATAGGTTTCCTGGATGACATCCGAGGGATCGATCCGCCCCCGGAGCCGCCGATCCATCCGCAGGGCGACCATGCGGCGCAGCCGATCCCGGTGCCGCGCCAGCAGCGTCCCCAGGACCTGCCCATCGCCTCGCGACGCCTGCTGAAGTATGCGGTCGGTCTCGCTCGAATCCAGGGTCATGCATGCCGTCCGAATCTTGGTGACGGCGCTCAAGAGCCTCGGCCGACCTGTTCCCGTCCGCCGGGTCAGTCGCGTTGACGCCTCTGATCTCGTCACCATCCATCATAGTAACCGCGCGCCAGCGGCGGCGGGACATGGAATCCTATTTTTTTCGTTGTCTCCCGATCGATGGTGCGCGCGGTTGAAGGGGTATGGAGTGCTCTGGACCAAGACACCGGACCCGGCCGAATGCCGGTCGCATCGAAAGTGACTCCCATGTCGCCAGCCGATAAGAAGTGCCAGGGAATAGACGGCCGGCCGCGCCACGCTACGATCGGTCGAGATAATCTCGAGGAATCGAGAGGCTCGATCTACGCCCGACCGGGCTGGACAGACAGGTTCGTCATGATGCTCATCCTGGCCGGGGGGGTGATCGGGTTGGCCCGCCTATCCTTCCACGTGGCTCGACAGGATCCGGAACTCGAGCCCGCCAGCAGTTCCGGCGTGGGCATCATCGTCCGCTCGGACACGATCCACGTCTGGTTGCCCCGGAGGCTGACCGAGCTGGCGCCAGGTCAATTCCAGTCCCGATCGATCCGGACCCGCGAAGAATTGCGGCGATTGCTCGAACTCGAAGGCCGGGAAGACCTTTGGTACGCGTTGACCGCGAGGGGACACCAGATCGACGGCCATTTTGCGGATATTACGATGATCCGGCGTCCGTACGACGATCCCTCCCATTTCCCGGAGCTGATGGAGATCCTGGCCACGATTGCCGGAGCTCCTTCACGCCATGCCGAAGCGGACTTCTCGCGGGCCTCGGTCCATATCATCGCCGAGGACTTGTTGGAGCGCGAGCCTCGGGAAGTCATGGCCGGACTGCTGGGGCTTCCCGATCCGGCCGCGGATCGCGGCGCTCGCCATGACCCTCGCGCGAGGGGCGATCACGATAAGACGATTGTGGTCAATATAACCGGGTCAGCGAGAATTGCGGCTGCCAGATGAAAGGCCGGGGGCCGGTGAGCGGGACCTGGAGCCCGCCCATGACGAACCACTTCTGATCGTCCCCGAGGCCGAAGCGGACCCCGGGAAAGGCGTAGACGTCGGTGATATGCCCGTCGCCCCCCGAGACGTCCGACATGGCGCTGAACGTGAAGTGGACGACCGCCTGCTTGAAGAACCGGGCGTCCTCGGTCGTCAGGTATCGGCCGATCGCGAGCTGGTTGGCGTAGACGGTCGTCGCCGACTTGCGGCCGGTCAGGATGTTGATCGAGGTCCCTCCGCGCAGGACCCATTCCGACGCGAAGTTCCACCAGAATTCGAGGCCGGGGGAGACGAAGTTGATGTCGTTGCCGTTGACCGACTTGCCGGTGGGGATCCGCTCGCCGAGGAACGCCACCATGCTGAAGTCCCGCTGCTCGATCAGGTGGAACCGGGCCTCGATCCCGATGTCGCCCCAGTTGCCGACGTAGTTGCCGTCGGGGCTCGACTTGTTGTCGCTGATCAGCGTCGTCCCCATCATGAACTGGAGGCGCGAGCTCAGCGGCATGAGGAGCGTCGTGTAGGCCACATACTGGTTCCCGGTGGTGCGCGGGTGGACGGGCACGAACGCGGCGTTGGTGGGCAGGAACAGGCCCGGGACGGACTGCAAGCCGTTCGTGTAGTAGACGTCCAGGGTGGCGTACCGCCCGAAGATCCCGGCGGGGGTCGCGTCCCAGTTCTGCTTGGGGGCCCCGTTGGTCCCGTTCGGCGCCCAGGTGAAGGGCTCGTCCCAGCCCTCGGAGAAGAACGTCCCCAGGCTCAGAGGCTTCCAGTCGTCCGGGGAGGCTTCGCCGAAGAGCGACTCGCGCATGACCTCCCATGGCCCCATCGGGACGCGGGGCGGGCTCGCCGGCGCGAAGGTCGGGGGGAGGATCGTCGGCTCGTCGAAGGACCCGGCGGGGAATAGACTGCCCTCGTCGGTTCGACCGGTGGCGGTCGGGGATACGCTCGATGGGGTGGGCGGTTGCGCCCAGGCCCAGCCCGGCCACGCCAGGGCGATTGCGACCGGGATGATCCAGGCCCTCGAGCGGCGTGTCCCTGACCCCACGAGAACCACGCCTCCTTGCGCCGATGGGAGTCGGTCTTCGCGCCCTGCCTCGGGGTCGTTCCCCGAGTCGGTGTCGTCCGTTCGGGACTCGCGCGATTTCGCCTCGGAATCATCGCTGATATCGGCGCAATCGTCGCAAAACTCAAGGCAATTCGCATCCGACTCGCATGTCCCTCGACGTTGCGTCTCCCCGGCCGGGTTGATACGCTCAGACGATGAGTATCATCCGGCCTGTCTCGGATTCGGTCGGGTCGGGGCTTCTCACCTGGCGAGACTCATGCCGTACGCCGACTTCACTCTCGATACAATCACGACGACCCTCGGCGTCAGTGTCGGACTCGTGGACTTGTTCTCGGCCCTGCCGCCTTATCCCGTGCCGCAGTGGCTGCGGGAGATGCTCGATCGCGGCATTCGCCAGGTCTTGCTCAGCGAGAAGGCCCGGAGCGAGTTCATCGTGGTCCCGATCCTGCTGGCTTGCGAGGAACTTGCCCGGGGGCCGATCAGCATCTATTCCGGCCAGCGGCTAGACGTCGATCCAGGCCGGGGTCTCATCGGAGAGTGCGACTTCATCCTCGCCGCCGCTTCGCCCTTGCCGGCCTTCCGCGCCCCCTTGATGATCATCGTGGAGGTGATCGAGAACGACGTGGAGTTCGACGTCTGGCCGTTCCTCGCGGAGATGGTCGGTGCGAGGATCTTCAATGAACGGGCCGGGAAGGCGCCTGCGCCGGTCTATGGTTGTGTGACCAACGGTGAAGCCTGGCAGTTCTTGCGACTGGTCGAGCAGGTGGCGGAAATCGACGTTCGTCGCTACTACCTCGATAATGTCGGCGGGATCCTATCGGTGTTCCGGAAGATCTTGGGGGCCGGAGGGGCCGAACCGTCCTTCCAGCCGTCTCAGCCAGCACCCACGGCCGAGGTGCTCCTCCCGGCCTGATTTCCCCGCGGTTGGGGTTGCGATGATGCGACCTCGGGGATTCCGCGCCTTGGACAAGGGAGCTCTCGGCGCCGTAGAATACTTTTTATCGCTTCCAGTTGATCCCCGCAGATGAGGCCGGCATGATTCGCCGCGAGGTCGAAGGTTCCGGATCCGCCCCTACCGCTCCGGCTGCCGCCGAGGCGCCCGGGTCGGTCCCCGCGCCGGCCCCGAAGCGGCCAGTGCTCTCGGCGACGTCACAGGAGTGGCGGTCGTGGATGGTCGAGCGAGGCGATCCGGCCTACCGGGCGCGGCAGGTGCTCGACTGGTTGATCCGCCGTCGGGCCGGATCGTTCGAAGGGATGTCGGACCTTCCCAAGGCGCTCCGGCGAGGGCTCGACGCCGAGTGGACCGCCTTCGGCACCCGGGCCGCCTATCACGATGTCGCGCCCGACGGCACGGAGAAGCTCGTCGTCGAATGCCGCGACGGCCGTCGGGTCGAGTGCGTCCTGATGGCCGAGGGCACGCGACGGACGGTCTGCATCAGCACCCAGGTCGGCTGCGGGATGGGCTGCGTCTTCTGCGCCAGCGGGCTCAAGGGGGTCGAGCGCAACCTGACCTCCGACGAGATCCTCGAGCAAGTGCTCCACCTCCGCAACCTCCTGCCCCCCGAGGAGACGGTCACTCACGTCGTCGTCATGGGGATGGGCGAGAGCCTGGCGAACCTGGACAACCTGGCCCGGGCTCTCGATCGGCTCTGCTCGGCCGAGGAGGGGCTGGGGATCAGCCAGAGGCGAGTGACCATCTCGACGGTGGGGCTCCCCGGCAAGATCCTCGAGCTCGCAGCGATGGATCGGCAGTACCACCTGGCGGTCTCACTGCATGCGCCCACCGAGGACTTGCGCAACAGCCTGGTGCCGGTCAACGAGGCCATCGGATTGACCGCCGTGATGGCCGCAGCCGACGCCTACTTCGAGAAGACCGGCCGGCAGGTCACGTATGAGTACGTGCTGCTGGGCGGCGTGAACGACCGGCCGGTCGACGCGCAGGCGATGGGCCGGCTGCTGACGGCCCGACGGGCGCACGTGAATCTGATCCCGTACAACCCCGTGGCGGGCCTGTCGTTCGCCCGTCCCGAGCCCGAGGCGGTCGACCGGTTCGTAGCAATCCTGCGCGACCGGGGCGTCAGCGTGACGGTGCGCAAGACCAAGGGGCGGGCCATCGACGCGGCCTGCGGCCAGCTCCGCCGCCGGCTCGACCAGGATCATGCCCCCGAGCCCGGGCCGTCGCGAGACGGCCGTCCGGGCCGTCGGATGGCCTCGGCGACGTGAACGACCGACGATCGATCGCGTTTCGCGGGAGGGAGGACGCCCGGTGAACCGAGAAGCCGAGACCCTGGAACAGCAACTCGAGGCGCGTGACCCGGACGTCCGGCTCATGGTCCAGGTTCGCGCCGATGTCCCCGGGGCCTTCGAGTCCCTGGTCGCGAACTACCAGCACCGCCTGGTCGGCATCCTGTTCCACCTGGTCGGCAACATCGACGAGGCCGAGGACCTCTGCCAGGAGACCTTCCTGCGGATCTACAAGGCACGCAAGGGCTATCGGCCTCGGGCCAAGTTCTCGACCTGGCTGTTCACGATCGCCAACAATCTGGCGCTGAACCATCTGCGGAACAAGGGGCGGAGTACCAACGTCGCCCTCGGCGGCGCGACCGGCTCGCAGTCGATCCCCTCCTTCGGCAAGCAGCTCGAAGGCCGCGAGGGGACCCCCTCGGCCCAGATGCGCAAGGCCGAGCTCTCCGACGTGGTGCGCGAGGCGCTCGCGGTCCTCAACGAGGATCAGAAGATGGCCGTCCTGCTCAACAAGTTCGAGGAGATGAGCTACGCCGAGATCGCCGACATCATGGGCCGCTCGCCCGCGGCCATCAAGTCGCTCCTCGCCCGCGCCGGACCCAGCTCCGCGAGCAACTCGAGCCCTACCTCCTCGCCGGCGATCGCGGTTCGGTGTGATCTGGCGAGTGGTTAGAGTCTGTCCCGGAAGACTTTTGTAGGGTGCTCTTTGAGCACCGATCCGGGGTGGTTCGCCGAATTCTGGTGCTCACAGAGCACCCTACGAGACTACGGGACTAACCACTAACCACCCGTGATGATACGCGTTCGTGAGAGATCGGCGGCGGCCCAGGCCGTGGTCGCGGGCTGGCTGGAGGCGGCGGGCCGGGCGGTCGACGCGCTGGTGTTTCCCTGGTCGTGCGCGGTCTGCGGCCTGGAAGGACAGGGTGGGGCATTCTGCCCGGCTTGCCGCGAGGAGCTCATGGATCGGGCGGCGAAGGCCGCGGCGTCGGTCTGCCCGCGGTGTGCGTTGCCGGCCGGCCCGTACGCGGACTTCCGCCGGGGCTGTGCCGCGTGCCGGGGCCGGTCGCTGGGCTTCGACGCGGCGGTGGCGATGGGACCTTACGAAGGGACCTTGCGCGACCTCTGCCTGCGGCTCAAGCACGAGCGAGACGCCTGGTTGGCCCCCGGCCTCTGCGAACTCTGGGCCGAGGCGCGGGCCGAAGCGATCGACGCGCTGCCGGCGGACGCCTGGATCGTCCCGGTCCCGCTCCACTGGTGGCGACACTGGCGACGCGGCTATAACCAGGCCGAGGCCCTGGCCCTCGGCCTGGCCCGCCGGCTGAACCGCCCGGTCCGAAGACCGTTGCGCCGGGTCGTCGCGACGGACAAGCTCGCCGGGCTGTCGCGTACCGAGCGGATGCGATTGATGCGCAAGGTGTTCCGCGCCCGGCGGAACGCCGGCTTGAAGGGTCGCACGATCCTCCTCGTTGACGACGTCCTGACCACCGGGGCCACCTGCGGCGCCGCGGCCCGCGCCCTCAAGCAGGCCGGCGCCAAACGGGTCATCGTCGCCGTCGTCGCGCGCACCGGCAAGGGCACCGTGTCGAGAGGACCGGTAGAACGGAATGAATTCCGTTCTACGTGAAGAGAGGGAGGGGCTCGAAGTCGCCGCCGAGGGCCTCCTTCGAGGGCAGGCCGAGCCATCCTTGCAGGATGCCGGCATAGACGCGGCGGAAGTCCACGGTCATCTTCAGGTCGCCGTCCATCAGATCCGTGAGGCTCGGGTAGGAGCCAATCAACCCCGGTCGGACCTGCGGGCCGGCCAGGAGGACCGGGCCGGCCGTGCCGTGGTCGGTCCCCATCGAGCCGTTCTCCGCGACCCGGCGGCCGAACTCGCTGAAGACCATCACCAGCACGCGGTCGGCCAGCCGCGACGCCGCGAGGTCGTCGAGGAACGCCTTGAGCGACCCGGAGAGGTCTTCCAGCAACGGGGCGTGGCGGGCGAGCTGGTGGCCGTGGGTGTCGTAGTCGCCCTGCTCGAGGTAATACACGCGCGTGCCCAGGCCGGCCTTGATCAGGCGCTGCCGTGAGGCGGAGCCGCTCGGCCAGCGCCGAATCGGGATAGGATCGGCGAGCCTCGCCGGCCCTGGCGACGCCCGCGAGCCGGTCGGCCGTGGCATAGGCATCCAGGAGGCTGCGGCGGAGGAACCGGCCCAGCTCGTCGTCGGGGGCTTCGATGGGGCCGGTCTCCTTGCCCTTGGCGTTCAGGGCGTAGTCGTCGAGGCGATCGAGCGCGGCGCCGACGGATCGCCTCCCGCGGATGGCCGGCGGTGGCGAGTCGGGTCCGACCAGGAGCGCCGCGGGGGCGCCGTCGACGGGACTCGGGCCGCCGTCGAGGGCGCGGCCGATCCAGCCCAGGCCCGTGTGGTCGCGCGGGTCGAGGCGGGCCGACTGCCAGATCTCTCGGCTGCGGAAGTGCGACCGGCTCGGGTCGGGATATCCGACCCCCGGCACGATCGCCAGCCGGCCCGATTCGAGCAGCTTGCCCGCGTCGCCCATCGCCGGGTGGAGGCCGACCTCGCCGTCGATCTTGATGAGTCGCTTCTCGGGCAGCCGGATGGCCTTGCGATACCTGGCGTAGCCGTCGTCCTTGAAGGGGACGACCGTGTTGATGCCGTCGTTGCCGCCGTCGAGCTGGACGACGACCAGGATGCGGCCGTCCTTCTCGGGGGCGGCGGCGCGAGCGGTGCGCGCCAGGAAGCCGGGCAGCGTCGGCGCCAGGGCGATCAGCGACGAATCCCGCAGGCCGCGTGCGAGGAAATCTCGGCGTGTGGTCACGATTTCACCTCTTGAGAGGAAAGGGTTCAGATTCGCTGGGCCGCGGGCGACGACAGGATCCGTGCGACGGCCCGTCGCGTCGCCTCCGCATCCTCGATGGAGATGGCCGGCTCGTCGGCGCCGAAGAGCAGTTGCGCGAAGAAGGCCGGATTGCGCCCCTGGCCGTGCCGGTCGGCCAGCGTGCGCAGGTCGAGCGGGCGACTCAGGCCGACGGATTCCCCCTCCATCAGCGCCGCGGCGAGGTTGGCGCGGCCGATCGCCGATCGGGTCGTGATCCAGGCCCGGCCGCCGGGCCAGCCGCCGACGTTCGGCGGATAGAACAGGTCCTGGCCTAGCCGGGCGCACCAGTCGGCCAGGACGGGCGTGCTCGGCGCCGGGTCGAGGATCTCGAGGGCACGGACTGCGCCCACCGCGAACTCGATCGGGCTGGCGACGCGATTGCCCAGGTTGGCGGCGTCGAAGAAGAGTCGCGAGCGGAGCACCGTCGCGACGCCCCAGCCGATGTCGAGGTCGTGGGTCCGCAAGCCGTCGGCCAGCGCCTCGATCGCGGCCTGGTCGACAGCCCCCTCGCCGAAGAACTCGCGGCAGAGCCGCCACGCCAGCCGTCGGGACGTGGCGGGATGATCCAGGAGCCGCCGGGCCAGGCCGTCGGCGTCGAGCGCGTCGGTGTGGCCGAGGATCGTCTTGGCGCCCGGATCGTGCCGCGTCGGGATCAACCGCACGTCATCGCCGACCATCCGCCAGCCCGTCAGTGCGCGGGCCGCCTGCTTGACGTCGTCCTCGGAGTAGTGGCCGATGCCCAGCGTGAACAGTTCCATCAGCTCGCGGGCGAGGTTCTCGTTGGGGTGTCCCCTGGTGTTGTCGGGCGCGTCGAGCCAGACGATTAGCGCCGGGTCGCGGAGCATCGCGTGCAACAGCCGGCCGAACGGGGCGCGGCCGAGCGTGCGAAGCGTCTCGTTCTGCCGGCGCATCAACGCGAGGTCGTTCACCTTCAGGTTGCTGGTGGCGAAGTGGTCGTGCCACATCAGGGTCAGGCGCTCGGTCAGCGGGTCCGGGCCGAAGAGCATGCGGTAGACCCACCAACCTTTGAGGCGATTGGGTTCGGGCGCGGCCAGCGCCAGGTCGGCCAGCCGGTCGGCGAACGCGGCGAAGTTGTCGGGGACGCCTCGGGAGCGCGACCGTCCTTCCAGCAGCCGGTTGACGGACGCCTCGGGGCCGTCCTTGAGGTCGCGCCGGAGCTCGTCCCAGGTGGCGGCGAAGCCGGCCCGGCGGTGCAGGTGGACGGCCCGCCGCAGGTCCCAGGGCATTCCTTCGTCGAGGACATAGGGCGCCCAGGGCGCGCTCGATCTCGGTCGCATGGCGTGCGCTCGCACCGGCTCCCTCCCTCCCGAGCGGTCATTGTTGGTGTATTTCCTTGGCCTTCACGTCGCCCAGGTCACGGACCTCGCCCGGTTTCAGGGCGGGCTTCCGGAGGGCATTGCCGCCGTCGAGTTGGACGCCTATGCTATTCGGGACCGCGATCACTGCGATCGTGACCTCGGTCTCAACGCCCGGCACGAACGCGTCGACCCGGAAGCGACCCTGGGCGTCGGCGGTGACCGGCTCGCCGAAGCGACATCCGAAGCCCAATCTTGCGGGCTGGTCCGGGTCGGACATCCAGACATTCAGCGTGGCCCCCGCCCACGGCAGGCCATCGTCGTCGAGGAACCGTCCCGCGATCGCGCCCGCCGGGACGAGCTTGATCTCCAGCGGCGCGGTGGATTTCAGGTCTTCGTCCTTGAGCACGGCCGCCCCGACGAGCTTGCGGGCCTTGTGCGTGAAGACCAGCAGCCGAGGGTGGCCAGGCTCCAGGCCCCCGACCTCGAAGGTATCGGCGTCGAGCGGCCGGGAGCGCCCGGTCCCCGACCAGTCGCAGGCGCTGAGGCCGTAAGCCTCGGCGCCGACGACGGGCCGCCCCTCCGGGCCGGTGAGCCGGCCCGCGCGGCTCGGGCCGCGGGTCAGCTCGAGATCCACAGCCAGCGGTCCCGAGCCGGCCGGGACGTCGATGAATCGATAGGCGTGATGACCGACGACTTTGTGTGAATAGATCCGGTCCTCGAGCGCATTGTTTCTCCGGTCCGCTGCCTTCAGGTGGGCGGCGAAGTACGGGTCAACCGTCCCTTCGACGGCCGCGGCGCCGGCGATCATCCCGCGGCCGGGCGCGACCGTCAGCCCGAACGCCGCGTCGGCCAGCCGGGAGAACCCGAGGGAGTCTCCGTTGGCCACGTTATCCGGCGCCTTGGTGTATTCGACCTCCCCCGGTGGGACCACCCGGCCCGTCACCTTGTCGATCAACCGTCCGGTCACGATCACCCCCGGGGGCACCTCGACCGCCGCCTCGATCGGCTTGAGCCCCTCCGTGTCATTGATAATCTCCCAGCGGCGGAGGAACGGGTCGATTCCCTGCCTCGGGTTGACCTGGATTTGGTAGTATTCCGCCTTCGGCACCCCATCGAGGCGGAAGCGGCCCACGACGTCGGTCCGGGCGGTGACTGCGGTATGCGTTCCCGGGTCGACGCCACGGACGATGGCGCCTGCGACCGGCTTGCCGGCCCCCTTCAGGCGGACGACGCCGACGATCGGCTTGGTCGGGCCGGCGATGTAGTCGAAGGTCGCGCCCACGAGCGGCGTTCCCTGAGGGTAGAGGCCAAGGAACGCGGCTTCGCGGCCCTCCAGCCCCGCCCCCCTGCGCGGGCCGGGCCGCAGCCGGGCCTTGGGCGGCGCCTTCGCGGGGCGGGCCATCACGTCGAGCGTGCCGTCCGCCAAGCCGCCGCCGTGGAATTCCAGCCGGGCGATGCGGTCGCGCCCGATCCCCTGGACCTCGAACCGACCGTCGGCGCCGGTGGTCCAGGTGTTCCGGCCCCCGGGCCAGAGTGGCGTGGGATCCGCTCGCCAGGTCGGGGGCGCCGAGCCGAGCGAGTCTCCGTACCGGCGCGCATCTGAAGCATGTTTTCTTCATCCAACGCGCCCGAGGCCAGCATGGCGTCGAGGTTGACACCGTCGTTGACCTCCCAGATCGCTCGGACCCGTACGACCACCCCGGCGACGGGCCGGCCTTGCGGATCCAGGGCACGCCCGCGGACGGGCACATCGTCCCGGACCAGCCGCAGCGCCATCTCGCCCCGCTTGACCATGTCGCCGGCCTCGACCCAGGCCGGCGCGAATCCCGGTGCGGCCACCGCGATCTGGGCCTTGTGCCAGCCGGTCACGCCGCGCCAGTACGAGCCATCGCTCGCACCCTTGTCCAGCTCGAAATGGAACCGGCCGTCCGCATCCGTCGACGCCACACGCCCCTTCTGCCGCGCGGCCATCGGGTCGTTGTCGCTCCAACCAGGTTCGGCATAGGGACGCACGTAGACCCCGGCGCCGGCCACCGGCTTGCCTTCGGGGTCGAGCACCCGGCCAGCGGCCGGGAACATGCCGACACCATGGGGCGGATCCGGCGCGGGGGCTGACTGTGATGCATCGGCTGGCGTCGCCCGACGCGCGACGGGAGCCGTCGCCGGCCCCCGGGGCTCATCGCCCCGCGAGATGAAGGCGGCCGAGGCCGCCCAGGCCATCAGCCCGGCGCCCAATAGAGCGGCCGAGGCCAGTTTCAGCTTCTGGATCAGCATGAGCTTGAGCACCTCCCGGGTGAGAGACTGGGCCGCAACCGAGATAGTCCCTACAGCGACGGCGGGGTTGATTGTGTCGATCGCTGCGCGGACGACCGCGGCATTCCAGGCCGGCGGGACGGCGGCCTGCGCCTCACGCAGGAACACGGCCCCGAGCATGGCCTCGTCGAGCCGCAGGTCGCGGCGCACCAGGCGAGCCTTGAGCCGCTCGCGCGCCTCGGCCAGCCGTCGGCGGAGCGTCCGTTCGCTCCAGTTCAATTCGACGGCGGCCTGGGCATGGGTCCTTCCCTCGAGCTCGCAGAGGACGACGGCCAGCCGGTATTTCTCCGGCAGCCGGGCGATCTCCTCGTGCATCGCCGACAGGAGCTCGTCGATGCGGGTCGGGCCGGATGCCGTCCGCGCGGAAGCCATCAGTCCCCCCTCCCGCTCGCGGGCCCGCCGACGGGCGGCGGCCTTGTTGGCCTCGACGGCGACGCGGTGCGCCACCTGGTACAGCCAGCCGCCCAGGGCCTGGCGCCCTCGGATCGTCTCGGCCTTCTTGACCAGCACGAGGAAGACGGCCTGGAAGGCGTCCTCGACGTCGCCGGGGTTGCGGAGGATGCCGCGGCAGACGCTCAGGACCATCGGCCCGTGCCGCGCCACCAGGACCTCGAAGGCGGCCTCGTCGCGATCCTGGATGAACAGGTCCAGGAGCCGGTGATCGGGCAGGCCCGAGATGACGCCCTCGGCGAACAATCGCTTGATCTGCCGCAAGGCGGCACCCAACGTCTCGATGGCCATGTCGCTCGGTCCTCCTCCCTCTCACTGTCTACTCATGAATGAGGGCGGGACGAGGAGGATCCGGCCAAATTTCTTCGCGATCAGCCGGATGGCCCTCGAGTATCGGCTCGTGTCGTGGGCCCCCACTCGGACCCCGGACATGCTCTTCCCCAAGGTGACCCGTACCGGATTCCCGCATCGTCCCGCGTCCTCCTGTCGGCGACGACTAGAGCGCCTCAGGCTTGGGTGACTTACGGTCCGGAGGCTGAAGCGGAATCCCCCTTCATCCGCGCCTCCGGGCACCTTCTCCCCGCCGGGGAGAAGGGGATAGAGGAAGCCTTGGCCGAGCCGCAAGATTCTGAAGAGGGCGCCAAGCGGTCGCCCTCGCCCCGACGGGGCGAGGGATGGCGTGAGGGGGACTCTGCGCCTGCGCTGTCCAATCGTGAAGCGTTCTAACTCTACATCGGACCTTCCACCCACGGCATGGCCGACGGAGCAAGGATCATCAGGGCATCAAGTAGAACTCGTCCACTCAATGCTTGAGCAGACGATCATTACCATCAAGGAACAGATCGACTGTAATCCGTGTCCGGCCGAGTAAGAACCTGATCGCAGTCAATTCGGTACGGGCGGATCGGGCTCGATGGGGAGCCAGGGGTGCCATCGGAACCACTCGTATTTTGCGGCAATTCTCTCGAAATGCTCGGCGATTCTACCCAAGACGACCACGTTGTTTTCCTGCCTGATCCTGTCCTGCTCTTCACCCTCCGTGATCAGGTTGCGACGGTAAGTTTGATAATCGGGCGTCACCTTCGGGTCATCCTCCAGGGATTGCAGGAACTCGCGTTGGATTTGGAGCAGGCCCACGGGGATTCTCCCGGCTCGGAGTTCCGTGACGTGCTTACGCTTCAACTTGGCGTCAGCGTCACATTTTCGTGATTGTTCCCGGAAGACTTTCGCCATCTCGGCGGAGTTGATCGTCTGCTGAAAGTACCGCCGAGCGGCAGCGCCTATCTTGGACGTCGAGACGCCCACGCCAAGGAGGAGCGCCAAGTAGGCGACGATCACCATCAAGGTATGGATGCGGAGCTGCGGAAGAGTCCATTTCCGAGGTTTCTTGGGCGGAGTGCGGCTCAGGGCACGTCCCATGACAACTCCCAGAAAGGGAGCCCATATCAGGTTCCAGAGGAGCTGAAATGGCAGGATGGCGTAACCGACCCTCGCCACGTCCGCCGCGGTCAACGCGAAGCCCAGCCCGATGCCGATCGCAAGACCGCCGTAGCCCCAGCGAGTGCGGGTACGGAGCCGTTCGGTTTCGTCCCTCGCGACGACGGTCGATGCGCTTCCGGGTGTTTCAACTGGAGGTTCGACCGGATCTGCGATCCGCATCATCTTCGAGGACCTTCTGCCAAGTTTGATCTTTGCATCACCTTTTCCACCTATCGCCATCGTGACGCGCTCGCCTGTCCGCGCCAACTATTTGAATGAGACTTTCCACCCCGTGTTCCGGACCGGCGACGAAGCGTAAGAGGTTGGGATCAGCCGAATTGCCGGAAATCGCCGATGAGCGAGCGTTGTCGCGAGGTATGATGAATCCTCGGCCTCATCGGGCCGAGAGATCGTTGAAGAGGGACTTCCAATCGTCGTAAGGGAGGATGCCGAGCTCTCGATAGAGGGCCAGCCGCTCCGTCTGGAATGACGTCCAGATCGTGACGAGCCGGTACTCCGCGTTCAGCCGCTGAGTATCCGGCGCGAGAAGGCCGGTGACGCCACTGACGAGCATCGTCGATCGCGCGAGCGCGCTCGTCCTCATCGAGCCGACGGTTTGCTCTAGCCCTTGATCGAACTGCCGGATGGACACCTCGTAGTTTCGCTGCCGCGCCTCATAATCGCGACGCATCTCGAACAGCCGACGGAGCCGGCGCCGGATGTCCAGCTCGAGTGCGGCGGCGGCATCTCCGGGAGCCTGACCCTTGTCGAGATCGCTCCGATTCTGGATCGCGAGCCGCGCCGCACGGGTCAGCGCTTCTTCCTGCTGGTCGGTACTCCCTCCCATCAGGGCGAGGATGGAGCGACCCTCGACCACCACCTCACCCAGGGCCGGCAGTCCCTTGATGATTCGGGAGACCTCGCCGGGACTATGCTCGGGTCGCTCCTGCCAGCTCCGGACCTGATCGAACACCCGGCCGAAGGACGCCACAATCTCCCGGTCCAGGACCACCGGCGCGGACCGAGAGGTCCATCGCGACCTTGAACTTCTCCAACTGATCGCGGTAATCGCCGGTCGCCTCGGTCAGGATCTGGCGAGCCGTGCCCAACGTGGCCCCGACCTGGTCGAGATGGAGCTGACTGACTCCCGCGGCCTCACCCTTGGCAAGTTCTGACATCAATATAAATAAATTGTCATGGAATGCGACATGCCGTCGCGCGCGGTCGATCCCCTTGAGCCGGTCCAGGAGCGCGAGGAAGTCGCCGCTCGGGTCGTGGAAACCCCCGCCGCCATTGCGACGGGCGGCGAGGAACTCCCTGCGGAAACCGCCGAAGTCGGCGACACCATTCCGCGTGGCCTGTTCTGCAAGGTCCTTCGGGTCGAGGGCCTGGGCGCGAGGCCCGGGGCCGCGACGGGCGCGCACCAGGGCTAGCGCGTAGACGCGTTCCCAGGTCAGGATCTCGGGGTGACTGTTCGCGGATAGCCCGGCAATCTGCTTGTCAACCTCCAGAGAAGTAGGGGGGCGTGGCTGTAAGATGTGAGCGAGCTCCTGCATCTCGGTCTGCTGATCCTTTTCACCCTCCGGACGAGAGGGAGCCTGGGGTTGGCCGAAAGCCAAGGCCGGGGCCAGGACATACACCGCACAGGCGAGGAATCCCGGTGACAGCGTCCGCATGTGAATACCTCAAAAGGTCGTGAATCACCCGATACATCTCCGACCAGCGTCCCGCGCCCGCCTGGCCGCGTCAACTCTTGACGAGGCATTACACGCCGCCGGGTCGCAGTCGAGAGCCGGTCACTCGATGCAGATTCCGACAAGGGATGGGAGTTGAGGTCATTGCATGCTACTGGCCAGATCTCTCGCGGCGCGCTTCGCACGAACGGGGCATCGCGGACGTGTCCGATATCGATCGCTTTGCAATGCAGAGTAATTAACTTTGTGATACAGAGCGAATAGCTTTGCGATACAGAGTTGTCTCATTTGCGGGATTTCTCCGCCCTTGGGGTCGCACGACGCGACGATCGCGAGTGAGAATATCGACGCCGGGATGTGGTAGACCATGTGATTTCGCGGTCTCGAACGGGGTGGAGCACTCGAGGATGGGCAGACATACCTATTATCAAGCGATGCCGGTCCAGTTGCCCCTGTTCGAGCGGTTGAGGGACGAGCGGGGTTTCCACGCCTTGTTCACCGAGCTGATGCTCCTCGGCCCGGGGCCGTTCTCCTTCGCCGCGATCGACCCGACGGAGATCGCCGGCACGCTCGACTGGCTGGCGGAGCATGAGCCGGCCTTCGGCTCTCGGGCCGATGTCGACCGAGCCTTGGGCGAACTCCTCGGGGAACTGGGCCGCGCGTCGGCCTGCCATCCCGGCCTGGAGGACCGGGCCGCCTATTTCGAGAAGGTCCACGATGAGGTGCAGGAGCGGTTATCGAGCGAGCTGAATCGCCGGGGTATCGGATCGGCCGATGACCTGGTGCTTACGCTCCTGAAAGGCGGAGCCCTGCTGGCACCGGACGAATGTGAAGGCCCGGGCACCCAGTTGAGGTGGGTGCCTCCGGCGCTCGTCGAGGAAGGCGCACGGGCACTGGATGGATCGGAACCGGGGATCCTCTGGCCGGACGAGGCGGATTGGGACTTGCATCCGGTCGAGGATTTCGACCTGTGGAGGCGGGTCTATCGGGAGGCCGCCGTCCTGGGCGAGGCCGTCATCGTGTTGAACGCCTGACGCGATCGGCGCGTCATCATGCCAACATCGCGGGGACGCCATGGAGTGCTGCGGACCCTGTCTGGACATTCTCGTCGGTGGAGAAACAGACGAAGGCCCCGGCCGCGCAGGCCACGATCGCGATCACGGCCATCAGCCGCCAGATCGGGAACCGCACGCGGGGGAGCCTCATGATCGGGGCCTCCGTCTCCCCTTTAGGAACGGGCCGGGAATAACTTCCCGAATTTGCCTCTCTTGGTTGGAGTTCCGCCTTCAGGCGGTCTTCGATTCCAAACTCAGGACCGCCTGAAGGCGGAACTCCAACCAGGAATCGATGTGGGAGCGAATTCCATGAAGTTATTCCCAGCCTGGTTCTTAGCGAAGGCCGCCCGAGATGTAGAGCGTCTCGCCGGTCAGCCAGGCGGAATCGGACGACGCCAGGAACACGGCCGCGGGCGCGATGTCCTTCGGCTGACCGATCCGTCCCAGCGGCGTCTGCGATTCCATCTGCCTGCGGAAATCGCTCTCGGCAAACCCGGCGGCGTGAACGCCCTCGGTCTCGACCATCCCGGGGTTGATCGCGTTGACGCGGATCTTCCGCGGGCCCAGCTCCTGAGACAGCGACCGGGTCACGGCGTCGACCGCCGCCTTGGTCGCGCTGTAGACCGAACCCGTCGGCGGTGCCGACCGGGAGGCCACCGAGCTGATGTTGACGATGCTGCCGCCGGCGTCGCCGAAGAGCTTGACCGCCTCCTGCGTCGCCAGGAGCAGGCCCAGCACGTTCAGGTCGAACATCTTGTGGAAGTGCTCGGCCGTCACGTTCTCGAGCGGGGCGAATTCATAAACCCCGGCGTTGTTGACGAGGATGTCGAGCCGCCCGTACGCCTTCTTCGTCTCGGCGAAGAGCCGCTGGATGTCCGCCTGATCGGCGACGTTCGCCCGCACGGCGATCGCCTTGCCACCGTTGCCGACGATCTCGCCGACAACCCGATCGGCACCCTCCTTGCTCGATGCATAATTGACGACCACCGCGGCGCCCTCGGCGGCCAGGTGCAACGCGATCGAAGCCCCGATCCCCTTGGACGCACCCGTGACCACCGCGACTTTCCCGGACAGTTTCTTCGACATGACGATGCTCCTTTGCCGGAGAGTTTTGTATCGATCGATACATAATAGAGGAATCGCCTTGGTGAGTCAAGCCGGATAGTGTACCATTAGGTAAGAAAGGGGTCTACCATGGCCGTGGGACGTCCGAGGGCTTTCGATATCGACGAGGCGCTCGACCGCGCGTTGAAGGTCTTCTGGCAGAAGGGGTATGAGGGTGCCTCCCTGCCCGATCTGACCCGGGCGATGGGGATCAACCGCCCCAGCCTCTACGCCGCGTTCGGCAACAAGGAAGCCCTGTTCCGCAAGGCGATCGATCGGTATCTGTCGGGCCCGGCGTGCCACGTCAGCGAGGCGCTCAAGGAACCGACCGCGCGGGCGGTCGTCGAACGGGTGCTGCGCGGCGGGATCGATCTGGTCACGGATTCGCGGAACCCCGGCGGGTGCTTCATGGTGCAGGCCGCCCTGGCCTGCGGCGACACGGCCGATGCGCTCCGCCTGGAACTGGCGAGGCGGCGCGCCGCGGGCGAGACGGCCTTGTGCGAGCGATTCGAGCGGGCCGTCGCCGAGGGCGACCTGCCGCCCGGTTCCGATCCCGCCGATCTCGCCCGGTATGTGACGACCGTCTTGCATGGGATGTCCGTCCAGGCCGCCGGCGGTGCCGGTCGCGACGACCTGTTGAAGGTCGCCGCGATGGCGATGCGGGCCTGGCCGACGTGAGCGGAGAGGCCGAGGAGAAATCGATTCCCGAGGTCGTGACCTTCTCCGGCCAGGCCTTCACGCCGGCCCAGCCGAGCCAGCTCCAGTTCAGTAGCCTTCTCGGCGAGGCCATCCTCGGTCAGGGTAAGCACGCCGACGCCGAGCCGCTGCTGCTCGAGGGCTATGAAGGCATGAAGCGGCGCGAGCGGACGATCCCGCCGAAGAGCAAGACGCGCCCGACCGAGAGACTGGAGCGCCTACTGCAACTCGACACGCGGGCCGGACGGACGATGCCAACCGGTGGCGTAAGGAACTCGGTGCCGCCTCGCCCGGACCATCGAATCGCTCGACCTCCGCTACGCCGAGGTGACCGAGGCGCAGGGCGCTATGATCGCCGAGGCCCGCAAGCAACTCGAGCAGGAAAGAGCACGACGGGGGAACCTGGGATCTGGCACCCCGCTGCGATGATGTAAATTAGAAACACCAATCGCATAACATTGATCGAGCGGATACAATCCCATTCTTGAAAATAGCCCCACCGGTCAAGGACCGACCAAATACAACCGGATTCTGGAAAATCCCCCGACTCGGCCGAGGGCACCGGAGCCATCGGAAGCCGGCTCGTGCAGCACTCTCAAGGAGCACCGAATGATGTCACGACGCGCGTGGATCTTGTGCCTTATTATTCCGCTTGCCGGGTTCGCCGTCCCGGCGCGTGGCGATGTGGTGATCTCGTTCGCGACCACCCCGGTGGCTGTGGGAGGCACGGGCACGGTGGACGTGTATCTCACGAGTAACGCCCCCGACATGATCAATGGCTATGGATTCCAGGTCCAGCTCTCCAACCTCGGATTGGACGGAACGCAGCTCCAGTTCACCCCCAATGAAGACCTTTCCTACGTCAACAATCCCGATTATGTGTTCGCCGGCAACAGTTATAATCTTGTGGGGAGCACCACCTCGAGCATGACGGGGTATCCCAACGACACATTCGGTGCCGTGGATTCCACGCTCAACAACAACAGCAGCCCGGTGACTTTGACGCCGGGCACCCCGTATCTCCTGGCGAGCCTGACGGTCACGACGATCCCGGCGCCCCCGGGTGGCGCCGCGCCGATGCCCGGCGATTCGTTCTCGATCAGCCTCGTGCCGACCTCGGGCGACGGCTCGGCCCTCGGCTCGTCGAACACATTGTTCAACAACTACGATTACTCCGGCAACAACGGGGAAATCTCGGCCACCCCGTTCACGAGCACGTCGGGGACGATCAATATCGTAGCATCGGCCGTCCCGGAGCCGGCCTCGATCGTCTCCGGGCTGGCCGCGATGCTGTCCTTGCTGGGGGTCCACGGGGTGCGCCGCGCCCGCCGACGTGTGACGCGGTCGGCATGAAGTAACCGGCCGGTGTTGTCCGGACAATCTCCGAGGCGTTCGAAGCGGCCAGGAAGCCGAATACGTGCGATGCAAGGGACATTCAGCCCTCCTGCCGAACTCGGCAGGCGACCTCGACGGACGAGGTCCATCGCGAAACGCCTCAACTCCCTCACATCAACGCGATCGCGAAACACCCGTTTCCGGCTTGCGGAGCGCTACGCGCTTTCGGGCGGAATCCACGCGATTTCGCCCTTTCCCCATGTCTCGTGGGACCCATGCCGCGAACCGCATGGCGCGCCATTCCTTGCCGTGGCGCCGTCCCGGATTCCAACCGGACGTGGATGACCTCGGCGTGGAGATCGTCGATCCGGCGAAGGTCGCGGCACGCCCGGAATGGGGGCGCGAGGAGGCTGCCCGGGAGAATTCCTGCAAGATTTCTGCCGCCGGGCCGATTATCTAGAAGTGTCCTTGTGCGCGGATCGCCCGAGCCCCCATCGGGTTTGTCTGTCGGACCCGACCGTACCTTGTTCCTCGCCGGCGACCAGCGGGTGTAAAATAACCTGTTCGAAAAGCCGATGGATTCTTTTTGCGAATACGGTGGCAGCATGCTGGGTCGCGTCCTCGTCCTATCAGCCAGTGCGGGAGCCGGCCACCTCCGGGCGGCCGAGGCCGTCGAGAAGGCAATCCGGGCCCGGGGCCTGGCGACGGATGTCCAGCATCTCGACGTGCTCAGGTATACCAACAAGGTCTTCCGACACTTCTATTCCAAGGCGTACCTCGACCTGGTCAACAAGGCCCCGGAGGTCCTGGGCTGGCTCTACGACTACCTCGACGACCCGGCGAAGAACGACCCGGTCCGGATGGCCTTCGACCGGTTGAATGCAAATCCATTCATCCGATATCTCCAGCGGTATCAGCCCGACGTGGCGATCTGCACCCATTTCCTGCCGTCCGGGATCATCTCCTCGCTGAAGGAGGAGGGCAAGGTCAAGGTCCTGAACTCGGTGGTGGTCACCGACCTGGACGTCCATGCGATGTGGCTGTGCCGCCATGCGGAGCAGTACTTCGTCGCCCTGGAGGAGACCAAGGTCCACCTGAAGGCGCTGGGCGTGCCCGAGCCGATGATCACGGTCTCGGGGATCCCGATCGATCCGGTCTTCTCGGCCGCCAAGGACCGCCGGGCGATGCGTCGGAAGCACGGGCTGGAGGAGGACCGATTCACGATCCTGGTCTCGGCCGGGGGGTTCGGGGTCGGGCCGGTCGGGCACATGATGCAGGCGCTGTCCCGCATGGAGCACTCGGCGCGGGTGGTGGCCGTCTGCGGCCGGAACGTTGCGCTGAAGGACGAGCTCTCGGCCGCAATGAGTACGTTCGCGAGGCGGTCTGCCGTCTCGTTCACGTTCCTGGGGTTCACAACCGAAATGGACGAGCTGATGACGGCCGCCGACCTTTTCGTGGGAAAGCCGGGCGGCCTGACCACGTCGGAGGCCATGGCCAAGGGTCTGCCCATGGTGGTGATCAACCCGATCCCCGGCCAGGAGGAGCGGAACTCCGACCACCTTCTGGAAGAGGGGGTTGCCCTCCGATGCAACAACCTGCCCGCGCTGGCATTCAAGATCGACACCCTGCTGGATACGCCCGGGAAGCTGGCCCGGATGGCGGAGAGCGCCGCGCCCTGGGGAAGCCCGGGGCGGCGTTCGCGGTCGTGGACCGGCTCGAGGTGCTCCGCCAGCCGCAGGCCGACCCCGCCGCCGCGAAAGCCCGGTATGCGACGGCGCCGGGCCGTTGAGGTGAGATGCGGTGAGGGCAAGCGATCAAAGCCACTCTCCTCGATCACTCACGCAGGAATGACATCAGGGAGCCCAGGACATGTCGAACGATCTGGATGGCTGGACGATCGAGGCGGTTGACCCCCGCGATGACGCCGCCTCGGCGCTGATCGAGTCGCTCACCGACGAGCTGGCGCGGCGATACCACGGCGACGGCACGGGGAACTTCCGGCCGGACGACGCCATGGTCCCCCGGAGCGGATTCGTGATCGGGCGCATCGGCGGCCGGCCCGTGGCCTGCGGCGCCTATCGGCCGATCGGCCCGGATGTTGCTGAGATCAAGCGGATGTATGTCGAGCCCGAGTGCCGGGGCCGGCGCCTTGGCCGTCGCATCCTCGACGACCTCGAGGCACGCGCCTGCGCCGACGGCTATACGACGGCCCGCCTCGAGACCGGGACCATGCAGCCCGAGGCCATCCGCCTCTACGAATCGGCCGGCTATCGCCGAATCGAGCGATACGGGGTATACCAGTGTGATCCTTGCAGCATCTGCTTCGAGAAACGCTTGACTTGATGAGCATCAACTTCGTCCCGCAACCTTTCGAGTCGGAGGACATCATGACCACTTCGCGATTCGGATTCGCTACCATGCTCGGCCTGATGATGATGTTCGGGGCCCTCGGCGTCTCGCGAGCCGAACGCGCGGCCCGAGGCCGCCGGCTACGCGTCGGACGACTCGGCGCGATCGCTGACATTCGAGACCTACCGCGATCAGAAGGAGGGCTATCGCTGGCGGCTCAAGGCGACCAACGGCCAGATCATCGCCACCTCCGGACAGGGGTACAAGGACAGCCGCGACTGCAAGAACGCCATCGATCGGATCAAGAAGGACGCGGCGACCAAGCTGAAGTTCGAGAGCTACGAGGACAAGGCCAAGGAGTATCGCTGGCGGCTCAAGGCGACCAACGGCCAGATCATCGCCACCTCCGGACAGGGATACAAGGACAGCCGCTCGTGCGAGCACGCGATCGACGTGATCAAGAAGGGTGCCGAGAAGGCCAAGGTCCAGGAGGCGAAGTGACCGGTCTCCATTCTGATGACTGAGTGCCTCCAGGTCGGGTCGGACCGCGACGAGCCGCCGCCGTTCAGTAATGATTTCGGGCCTGGAGGAACTCGACGCGATTGTCTTTGACGAGGTAGACCAGGCGATGTTCGTCCGTGATTCGCCTGGACCACGCGCCCGCCAGTTCATGTCTCAAGGGCTCGGGTTTGCCGACGCCGGTGAATGGCTCGCGCAAGATGGCCTCGAGTAATTCCAGCACGCGGAGAGCGATACGACCGTCGGTCTGGACCCAGAACCGCAGGTCCTGGCGAAACTCCGGATGAAGCACGGCTTCCCGCGGACCGCGCGGCGCCTTCCTCTTTGCCCCATTATTCCTCGCCAAGGCCGAACTCCCGGCGGATGTCTTCCACCGTCTCCGCGGGGAGATCCTCGGTTCGGGCCCTCTCGATTGCTTTCAGCAGACGCTTGGCGTTCTTGGGAGAGCGTAGCAAATAAGCTGTTTCCATCCAACTGCGGAGCTCATCAGCGGCGATCAGCGCGACGTCCTCGGCACCCCGACGGTGAATGATGATCGGTTCGCGCGTGGAAATGGCCTCATCGCAGAGGGCGGCAAGATTGGCACGGGCGTGACTGTAACTGGTTTCCATCGGAATCAGGACTCCCTTGTGTAGTGGTACAGGGATATTGTACAGATTGCATTGACCTGGTCAACCGCTCATGGGACAGCGATCTCTTCGACGAATCCGGGAAACTCATGCAGGACTTCGAGAAGCTCGGCGTATTCTATCTCGGCAAGGCTTACGACGCGGGCCGTCGGCAGGCGACGCCGGAGCTGCTGCTCTACGAGTCGAAGGACCTGACCACGCATGCCGTCTGCGTGGGGATGACCGGCAGCGGCAAGACGGGGCTGGGCATCGGCCTACTGGAAGAAGCCGCGATCGACGGCATCCCGGTGATCGCGATCGATCCCAAGGGCGACCTGGGCAACCTGCTGCTCACGTTCCCCGAGCTGCGCCCCGACGACTTCCTGCCTTGGGTCGACCCGGACGAGGCGACGCGACAGGGGCTGACGCGCGACCAGTTCGCCGCGAAGACGGCCGAGCAATGGCGCGATGGCCTGGCCGCCTGGGGCCAGGACGGCGCGCGGATCGCGCGGTTCCGCGACGCCGTCGACCTGTCGATCTACACGCCGGGGAGCCGCGCCGGGCTGCCGATGACCGTACTCCGGTCGTTCGACGCCCCGCCGCCGGGACTGGCCGGCCAGGATGAGGCCTATCGCGAGCGAATCGCCTCGGCCGTCTCGGGCCTGCTGGCGCTCGTCGGCATCGACGTCGATCCGATCTCCAGTCGCGAGCATATCCTGCTCTCCAACATCCTCGACCACGTCTGGCGCGGCGGGGACGACCTGGACATGGGCGGGCTGATTCACGCCGTGCAGGCGCCGCCGTTCCAGAAGGTGGGCGTGCTCGACCTGGAGTCGTTCTTCCCGGCGAAGGACCGGTTCGCCCTGGCGATGAAGCTCAACAACCTGCTCGCCTCGCCCGGGTTCGCCGCCTGGATGGAGGGCGAGCCGCTCGACGTCGCCGGACTGTTCTCCACCCCCGCGGGGAAGCCGAGGCTGTCGATCATCTCGATCGCGCACCTCCCCGACAACGAGCGGATGTTCTTCGTGACGATCCTGCTCAACGAGATCCTGGCCTGGGCGCGATCCCAGCCGGGGACGTCGAGCCTGCGCCCATCGTCTACATGGACGAGATCTTCGGCTACTTCCCATCCACATCCAACCCGTCGTCGAAGGTCCCGATGCTGACGCTGCTCAAGCAGGCGCGGGCGTATGGCCTGGGCGTCGTCCTGGCGACCCAGAACCCGGTCGACCTCGACTACAAGGGGCTCTCCAACGCCGGGACATGGTTCCTCGGCCGCTTGCAGACCCAGCGCGACAAGGACCGCGTCCTCGAGGGGCTCGAGGGGGCCTCGACCGCATCCGGCCACGCCTTCGACCGCCCGGCGATGGACAAGATCCTCTCGGGGCTGGGCCAGCGGGTCTTCGTGATGAACAACGTGCACGACGACCGCCCGGTGGTGTTCCAGACGCGATGGACCCTCTCCTACCTCCGCGGCCCGCTGACCCGCGAGCAGATCCAGACCCTGATGGCACCCCGCAAGCAGGCCCCGCCCCGGCCCGTCGACGCGGCCGAGGCCACGACCGCGCCCCCCTGCCCCCGTCGGCAGTTTCTCAAGGGGCCGCGACGACCGACCCCGCCGCGGGCGGCGCGTGCCCGGTGGTGCCGCCGGACGTGCCGGTCTTCTTCGTGCCGCGTCGCGGGCCGCTCGAGCCCGGCGAATCGCTGCTCTACCGCCCCGCGCTGCTGGGCGTGGCACGGCTCCACTACGCCGACAAGAAGGCGGGAGTCGACCACTGGGAGACCCTGGCCCTGCTCGACCGGATCGACGATGTGGTGCCGTCGGAGGTCTGGGCCGGGAGCGTCCCCTACGACGACGGCGTCCCGGAGCTGGACAAATCCCCCGAGGCCGGCGCCGCTTCGCCCCCCTGCCCTCCGAGCTGGCCCGCGGCAAGTCGTACGCCGAGTGGACCAAGTCGCTGAAGAACTACCTCTATCGCGAGCGGACGCTCGACCTGTTGACATGTCCCGAGCTGAAGGAGACGTCGCGGCCGATGGAATCGGAGCGGGCGTTCCGGCTGCGTCTGGGCCAGGCGTCGCGCGAGCGTCGGGACCGGGACGTCGAGGCGCTGCGGGCCAAGTACGCGCCCGGCAGGCCGCCCTCGAAGACAAGATCCGCCGCGCCCACGCGAAGCTGGAGCGCGAGCAGGCCGAGGCGAACCGGTCGACCTGGGACGCCACGATCGCGATGGGCAGCTCGGTGCTGGGGGCACTCCTGGGCCGCAAGACGATCAGCCAGGCCAACGTGGGCCGGGCGGCGTCGGCGGCGAAGGCCGCCGGCCGGGCCGTCCAGCAGCACGGCGACGTCGGCCCGGCCGGGGAATCGCTCGACGTCTTGCGTCAGAAGTACGAAGACCTGGAGGCGAAGTTCCAGGAAGAGGTCGATCAGCTCGACCCCATCCTCCGCGTCGAGGCGGCCAAACTCGAGCCGATGCCGATCCGTCCCAGGAAGGCGGATATCACGATCGAACAGGTCGTCCTGGCGTGGACCCCGTGGAAGGTCGGGGCCGGGGGCCATCCGGAGTCGGCGTATTGAGAGGCCGCAAGGGCATGGCCCGGTGGGACGGCCTCGCCGGGCTTGGATCGTTGCGCCGGATCGCGCTTGCTTTTTACGTCCGACGAGGTCGCCGTTTCGGATCTTCAGGGCCTCGAAGGAGTTATTGACGAGCCCTCGGAGGAGTCGGACCTCTCCGGTCACGACCCGAGGCCGATGATCCGACCGGCCCGATTGGTTCCCTGATAAACGGCTTGTCACTGTCGCCTCGCCCCTGCGGAAATCGTTGAACATACTATCGCCTAATATTAGAATGCCGCAGCTTTCCAAATTCATTAACGCACCTATCGCGGAATTAAGCCGAAAACCGCCCGAACTCTTGACCGGGACAACAGATAAAAAACCCAGGAAAAGCCATTTTGCGCTACGAGTCCCGGGTTTGATGCGCCACGATGAGCAGACTGTCGCGTCGCGCGAACTACGGACACGATGAGGGCGTCCGGTGCGAGGAGCTCGCCGGGGATTGGCCGCGGCAGTCTGTCCGGCTCGCAGGTTGGAGTTCCGCCTTCAGCCGGTCCGCCGATCGCCGTCGGTCCGCCTGAAGGCGGAACTCCAACAGAGGCGAATGCCCATGGGAGCGTATTTCCTGATCGTCAACCCGACGAAACGGCAGTACCTGGACCCGTCGCGGTTCGGCGAGGGGATCAAGTTCTCCTCGGTACTGCGAGGCGACCATTGCCTGCTGGCCATGAAACTCCTCGTCTCGGATTGCTTCCGACGCGACGCGACCTCGTTCCGGGGTGCCTGGCTGGGCGACCCGGTCATCCTCGCCAGCGACGATTCCGGGCTGCCCGACCCCGGCGGGCTGGTCACCGCAACCCCGGATGACCCTCGACGCAACCTGAACGCCATGGCGAGGGCGGAGTTCACCGACATCAGTTATTGGGCCCTGGCCGAACTCTGCCTGAACGCGAACACCGCCGCGGAGCTGGCCGCCCGGTCCAGGGACGACGCGAGCCTGCTGATCGACCTCGGGGCGACGCTGGAGCAGTATCGAGTGGTGACGTTGGAACTGGCGCTGGAAGAGGCCGTGGGTCGGCCATGGCGGAAGGCCTACAACCAGGCCCGGGCCAAGGATCCGTGGTGGCAACCGCTGCCGCCCATCGACTGGCCGCCGTAACGGCTCCGCTCGCGAGGCGATCTCGAGCATCCGGAGTTTCGCAAGAGGACCGTCTTAAAGGAATCGCTCGATCTTCAGGTCCAGATCGTTCTGAAAAACGATCGAACTCCGGGCATCCAACTTGTCCGGGAAGATGGCGAGGTTGCGGCTCCCCACCTTGGACGAAGGGAAGACGAAGCCTTCCAATGATGGGACCGCGTGAAGCGCGGCACCGAGCTGCTGAGTCGGTGCCGCGCCGGAGCTATTGGCCCATACGCCCGTCAATTCCTGGTCATTCGTGGAGATCAATTTCTGCTGGGACAAGTCGCAGAGATCGACGACGTGATACAGTGTGATTTGCATGCCCATCAGCACCCATGTGCCCTTCGGGCTGGACAACGGTGCGTTCGGGTTACCGAGGAGCGCCCCGACCTCGTAGATGGCGACCTGATGATTTTCGCCGAGGTAGAGTATTCGATAAAGCGGGGCACCGGCCGAGGCGTTGCTGAACCGGCTTGGGGATGTCCTCGAATGGTCGGTGTCGAGCCGAGTCTTCCAATGTCTCAGGTTCAGTGCCCGGAACCAGGTTCCCGTTTGCGGCCGGAGGTTCAACCTGGCGCAGCCGGCCGGCTTCATCAGAAGAGACCCTGATCGACGGCTCGAAGCAGAGACACGATCTTGACCTCTTCGTCGGTCCCGATCAAGTCGTAGGGTTTCCGCCACCCGAATTGTTCGCTTGGGGTGGACAGCCATGTCTCGGGATCATCCACGACCGCAGCGAGGAGGTCGTCGAGTTCATCCGATCGAACCGGCCGGTCCGTATCGAGAGCGGTCAGGCTTTCTGGGCGATCGGGCATGATCTCGTCCTTGAGATCGGCCGGCGTTTTCGCTGTCTCACCGAGCCGAGCGCGTTGCCTTTCGGCGAATTCCTTGAGTTCCGAGTAGCCCTTGCCGGGATCGTTGCACTTGAAGTCGATGAAACTCACGACTGAACCCAGAACCTCCGCCCACCCTTGCGGATCGGACCAGAGGGGCGTTTGTGCGACAGCCTTCTCGGTATCCAACATAACTGGCTCGTTCTAGCAAGTTGCCCGAGATCGGTAAAGACCGCTATCGGTCCTCGTCCTCTTCTCAATCATCCCCAAACCTCGAATGATCTGCAAGTAAGGTCGATCATGGCGAGTCTCCCCTCCCCGAAAATCTCTTCCCATTTCCGATTCCCCCGCTTCACTTCCGATCCTGGACGCCTCGCATGCGGTGCGGCGGGTGTCAGGCTTCGACCTCCTCCAATTCCTGGTCCGCCTCCTCGAGGGATTCCTCGTCGAAGTTGAAGGTGGCCTGCTCCTCCAGCCACCTCCGCCTCAGTTCCGTGTTGGTCTTCATGGCCTGCTCGAGGGCCAGCGTCTCACGATACTGTGCGGCTTCCGCCATCAACGTCCAGGAGGCGTCGAGGCTCAATTCGTCGGCCACGTCCCGGATTTCTTTCAGGCTGACCCGGAAGAATTCCTTCCGTTTGTTGACCTTGTTCACCTGCCGTTCGAGAAACCGCCGATGGAGCGTGGTCTCCAACGCGGGGGCGTCGTCGGACGCGAGCATGGCGTGGACATCGAACGGGAAGGGCACGCTGGCGTCGCCGAGTTCCCGGACCCGCTCGTTGGGATCGAGCCTCCGGGTGAGCCCGATCTTGTAGACGTCCTCGCCGAATGAGCCGATGTTGGAGATGATATAGACATGGCCTTTCTTCGTCTGCTGGGCCATGGAGATCGCCTTCTTGCTCTTCTCCTCGGCCTCCACGAGCTTGACGTTCAGCTCGAGGAGCTGGGCCTCCAACCGGGCCTTCTCCGCCTCGCTGGCCTCCTCGAATTGCCGCTTGATCCTGGCGATGGCTTTGTTGACGAGCTCTTCCTCGCGCTCGGCCTGCTTGATGGCCCGCTCCATCTCCTTCCTGGCCCGCTCCTCCTCGCGGATCCGCTCCCGGATGGCCCGCTGCTCTTCCCGGATCTTCTCCTTCAGCTTCTGGACCGCCACGGCCCATCTCAGCTCGTCGAGCCGCGAGTCCAGGTATTCTTCCTCGATCCTGGCATTCTTGTAGACCTCGCCGTCCTTGTTGACCAGGGCGTAGGCGTCCTTGATCTCCTGGATCAGCTTGCCCTGATTGCCGGTCCGGACCCGCGACAGCACCGTGTCAACCTTTCCGTTGAACGTGCTGAGGACGAACTTGAGGGCATGATCCTTCTTCCACCCTTCGGGATAGCCGCAGGTCGCGGCGGTCCCGTTCGCCTGCATGAGCTTGGTCCGTTCCCGGGCGAGCTTCAGCTTCTCGCCCGCCCTGTTGAAGCCGAACTCCTCGGCCAGCTCGTCGAGGATATGGGCGGGAGGCACCAAGTAAAGGCGTTCATACTTTTCGATCCTGTTCTGCAAGGCCTGCGCCGCGGCCTGATAGTCGTCGAGTTTGCCCCTGGCCTCGTAGGCTTCCCCGGCGATCTCCCGCGCCCTCTCCTCGGCCCTCCTCCTGATCTCCAGGGCATAACTCATGGCCGTCTCCATGGCCGCTTCCGCCATCTCCCGCTTCTCCTTCGCGTCCTTCCTCGCCTTGGACGCGATCTCCCTAGCCTCCTTCTGGGATTCGTCGAGGACGCTCTGGGCCTGCAATTTCGCGACCCTCAGCGCCTCCCGCCCCTCCGCCTTTAGCGCTTCCGCCTCGCCCAGCAGCTTCTGACGATCCGCCTTCGATCTGACCAGATCCCTCTCCGCCTCATCCCTGAGCTTCCTGTTGAGGGCCTGCGCGTCCGTCACGGCCCGCTGGAGGATCCCATCGGCCTTCCTCTGGGCTTCAGCCAGCTTCGCCTCAACCTCCTCCTTCGACCGGCGCGCTCGCTCGATGACGTCCGGGATGTGCCGGATCTTTTCCAGCCTGGCGAGCTCGGACATATAGGCATCTTCCTTCTGCTGCCATGCCTCCGCAGACTGGAGCAATTGCGAACTCAGCTCGTTGGACCGGAAGAAGAAGTAGAGGGCGGCGGCCATCAAGGCGGAAGAGAGCAACAGAAGCAGGATATAAATCATGATTCACGATTCCTGGAGGCTCTGGCGAAGACCCGAAAAGCCGATGCGGCGAAAGTCCCGAACTTGGAGAATCATTCTCGGCGCCCTGATGCAGACTTACAACAACTCAGTATCCGACCAGGGCCAAAATTGTTTGATCGCAAGGCATAAGTCATGTTGATCAATGCGCAGCACCGTGGATGGGCATCATGGCCGCGATGGCGGCGCCTATAAATTCCATCGGCGCCCCTTCCATCGGCACTACGCCCCAGCCGTCAGGGCGGGAAAGGCGAATGGAGACAGCCGCTGGCATGGATGCCTATTTCACCTTGACAGCCATTGGCTCTGTCCTTAGAATCGAATTCGATGCTTTAAGTGTTCTTTTTGGGGATGAGCCATGCTCGACATCAGCCGTGACATCCATTCGCTGACCGATTTCAAGAAGAACACATCCGAATTCGTTGAGCAGTTGAAGCAGACCGGTGAGCCGGTCATCCTCACCATCAACGGCAAGGCCGAGCTGGTCGTGCAGGATGCGGCCGCCTACCAGAAGCTTCGTCAGGTGGCCGAAGAAGCCAGGGTGCTCGAAGGCATCCGTCAGGGTATCGAGGACATGAACGAAGGCCGCACCATCAGCCTCGAGGAGTTGAAGGAGCACGCCCGCATCAAGCACGGAATCAAGTCGTGACCGACCGCCTTCGCGTCACCGCGCGGGCCGTGGGTGATGCCGACGAGGCGTATGCCTGGATCGCCGAGCATCTCTCACCCGACCGGGCCGATCGCTGGTACCAAGGTCTCTTCAAGCAGATGGAGACGTTGACCCGCCAGCCCTCACGTTGCCCGCTGGCCGCGGAGAATCCCAAGTTCCCTTATGAGATCCGTGAATTGCTCTTCGGCAAGCGCAAGAACAAATATCGCATCATCTTCACGATCCGCGATGAGGATGTCGTCGTGCTCTATGTCCATCATGGTGCCCGCCAGGAGCTGGAACCGTAAGCTCAGCCCTGGGATGGTCAGGGTGGGTCCCACATCGCCGTCGCCGGACAAGGCCAGGAACGCCTGGAGCAAGCCGCGCCCCATCGCCAGCAGATCGCGGAAGAGGGACTCCTCGACCTGGTGGATAGCTCGGTGCTCGGCGGCGGCGGCGTGGAGCCGTTCGACCAAGAGCCAGAAAGCGCTCAGGCTGCGATCGATCGCCTGGGAGCAGGCCTGCTGCTCCGGGGTGGAGGTGACGTCGGACTTGACGGCGGCGGGGCCGGCGGCGAGCATGGCGGTGGCTCCTCTCCGATGCGGAAGACTCCTGGAACGAGTTAGCTATCCGGGAATGTACCGCATGTAGAGGGCCATTTGGAAGCCAGGTCCAGCCGGGCCGAGAGCCCTAAAGTCTTGAACAATCGCCACTTGTGATTTCCAGGCCAGGTTCGAGCCCTGTAGTTACACCCTTTCCGAGTTCGAGTCTCTTCCTCCCTTCTCGAGCTGACCTGACGCTATGACACCGGATTTTCCCGCTCCGCCGCCCCGAGCGGTTTAAGTATCGACCAGGGGATCTACGGCCACCTGACGCGTCGTAACCTGGCGACGCTGGCCGCCGAGCGGGGCGACCAGGCCGAGGCCAGGCGGCTCTGGGCCGAGGAGCTCGCCGAATGCCCCGGCGACCCGGAGGCACTGGCCGAGGTCCGACGCGGGTGACCCGGCGTGTCGGAATAGTCCCGGATCAGGGCGAACATTTTGGGTTCACTCACACGCCGATCCGGCGCTCGTCTTATCCGAAGAGACCTTCCGAGCCACCCTCCCAACAGGCCGGTTCCCGACAGCCAACTTCCGTATATCTGGAATTAATTGATTCACACCCTATCAGGAGTCGCCTGGCGAGCATCTCGCGGATGTAGGGCCCGGCCATGATGGTTTTGCCCGCCCCCGGCTCGTCGCCCAGGAGGAAGCGGAGGCGGAGTCGGGGCAGCATGTGGTCGTAGACCGCAATCCACTGGTGCGGTAGCGGGTCGATCATCGAAATCTCGGTTGCGAATGCGGGATTGAACAGATGGGCATAGGCGAGCCGCTCCCCTTCCGCTACGACCCGAAAGACTCCGGGGTCGGTCAGGAAGTCCAACGGGGGGAGGAGCGAGACGATCCCCTGGTCCTTGAGGTCAGGAAGATCGCCTCCCGCAACATGGTCAACCAGAGCAGCCAAATCAGCCTCGTTGCTGCGACCTCGAGGAGCCTCCGCTCTTTGAATGGAGCGCAGTCGCGTATGGTAAGAGCCACAGGACGCCTGATCGAGCACGCATGGGCTTTCATGAGATGAGCAACGATCAGGCCGATTGCACCCACGTCGTTCAGGGCGGTGCCTGCTCGCATGATCGCATCACAAGGACATAGGCGCGATCCGGCTTTCGCGAACCGGCATCAATCAAGCCCTACAGCACGGAATTCTCGAGAGTCGAGCGCCCCAAAGCCCTCGAAATGTTTCTATAATCAAGAAGATCGGGACGTCCGGAGCGTTCGGGGTGCGCACACGAGCGGAGAGAGGGGAGAGTGTGGGATGCGAAACCAATCATGACGAACTTGAATCACGTGAAACGAGCTGGCATGAAATCATAGCTGCACCCAACTTCACGACAGCGGCGGATCGTGTGGACACGCACGCGTTCATCCGCCTCGTTTCTCCACTGCTCGGCGCCGAAATTTCGGCGCTTTGTTTGGTTAAAGTGTCAAGTTGGCAGTGGGACCTTTTGGACAGACAGATTGCAAATCGAGCAAACAAAGCCAGGTTATTAATCAAATGTGCAGTATAAAGCCCGTTGTCATCGCCGAAATCGAGCAAACGAACCCAAGTTTCCGCCCAATAGTACAGTGTCAAGCCGTTAGCATCACCAGAATTAAGCAAACAGACGAGCCATCATGAAACCACGCTTGCACACAAGGCTATACGAATCGCGGATCTTGCGTGCATGGTCGCTTCTGTCGGCGCTTAACTTCAGAGAAACTCAACCTTCAAGGAAACGCTTGCCGCCGAGGTTCCTGATGTGTCGGTCGGGCGGTTCTGAAACGGGTGCCTTTCAAATCTCCATCGTCCAAGGACATACCGGACTTCCCTAAATACTGAGAACTGAAAACCAAACACTGAAAACCATGGGAGCCGACCGTGCCCGCCAATCGGACGCTGGCCCTGGTCTTGCGGACGACCGAGGTCTTCGAGACCAGCCTGGTGACGACCCTCTTCACCCGCGAGTTGGGGAAGGTCTCGGCGCTGGCCAAGGGCGCGCGGAGGCCGAAGTCGGCGTTCCAGGGTGGACTTGACCTGCTGGGCGTTTCGGATATCGTGTTGTTTCCCAAGGCGTCCGAGACGCTGGACCTCCTGGCCGAGGCCGCGCCGGTGGAGCGCTTTGCACCTCTTCGCCGCGATCTGGCGGCCCTGTATGCCGGCTATTACATCGCCGAACTGCTGACCGACCTGACCGACCACCACGATCCGCACCCCAAGCTGTTCGACGCGGCAAGGATCACCTTGCGGTATCTGGGCGAGGCAGACCTGCGGTCACGGAGGATCATGCGGTTCGAATTGGCGTGCCTGCGCGAGTTGGGGTTGATGCCCACGCTCGCGGCCTGCACGCATTGTGGCGTCGCGGTCGATGCGATGGGGGACGTCATCTGGTTCGGGCTGGCCACCGGCGGCGTGCTCTGCGACGCCTGCCGGAACTTCCAGCCCCACGTCGCGGCCCTGTCGGCCGGGGACCTGGAGGCCATCCGGCAACTGGCCAGTCCCGGGCGCGCCTGGCGCGACCTGGACGCCAGACCAGAGGCCCTCGCGACGGCCCGAGAGACCGTCGGGGCGGTCATCAGCCATGTCCTCGGGCATCGCCCCCGACTCCGCCCTTTACTGGGAGTGTGACCGAATGGCCCGGGTTGACCCAAACGTCCGGATCGCGTCCTGCGGCCCCCGCATCGCGGGACCGCATCGCGATCGATCGCCGCGAGCCGTAGGGTCCGTCGTACTCGCGCGGATCGGACGCCTGGGCGCGCTCATGTTGCTGGCGTTCCTGCCGGCCGGCTGCCAGAGCTTCACCAGCCCGCTGGCCCAGTGGCGCACCGCCTATGACGATAACCTGTTCAAGAGGATCACGCCCGAGGAGATGGCCGACGCGTCGGGACCCGCCGACTCGACGAACCTCCTCCAGCGCTGGCTCTCGCCCAAGACGACGGCTTCCGGGCCCGGCGGCACGACGAACCCCTCCTCGGCGCTGGTCCTCGGGTCCAACGGCTGGCGGCCGATGGCCAAGCCGGCACCCAATCCCGAGGCCGACGCCGAGTTCGATGCGGCGATGAAGCTGTTCAAGCAAGGCAAGTTCGCCGAGGCCGAGAAGCAGTTCGCCAAGATCGCCAAGAACCGCAAGGGGAGCACCTGGGGCGAGAACGGCCAGTACTACCTCGCCGAGTCCCAGTACCAGCAGAAGCATTACATCACGGCCCACGACAGCTACGATAAGCTCTTCAGCGACTACCCCGCGACCTCCTACCTGGAGAAGCTGGTCGCCCGCGAGTACGAGCTGGCGCAGCTCTGGCTCGCCCAGACCGATCCCGACGCCCCGGCCGCGAAGAAGCTGCCATGGGTCGCTCGGTTCGACGGCCGGCTGCCGATCATCGATACCCAGGGCACGGGCCTGAAGGCCCTCGAGCACGTCAAGCAGCACGACCCGAATCCGGACGCCCCGCTCGGCGACGACGCGGCCATCCAGGTCGCCCAATATTATATGAAGCACAACGATTTCGAGTCCGCGGGGATGTATTACGACCAATTCATCGCCGAATACCACAAGAGTCCCTTCTTGCAGCAGGCCCAGCTCGCCTCGATCGAGGCCCGCATGAAGGGCTACCTCGGCCCCGAGTATGACGGCTCCGGCCTGGAGAAGGCCCGCGAGCTGGTGAAGAATACCATGCAGACCTTCCCCGAGCGCCAGGCCAGCTTCGAAAAGCTCTATCACACGCTCGACGTCATCAACGACGCCCAGGCGGAGAAGACCTTCACCGACGGCATGTACTACAAGCGCATCGGCAAGGTGGCCTCGGCCGAGTACTATTTCGGCAAGATCCCCCAGCGATGGCCCAACAGCCCCTGGGCCGTCAAGGCCAAGACCGAGCTGGTGCAGCTCGCCAAGCTCCCACGTAAGCCCTCGAAGCCCACCAAGATCATCATCCCACCCGGCGGCCTGAACGGCGGCATGGGTGGGATGGGCGGCATGGGTATGCCCGGCATGGGCGGCATGGGCATGGGTGGCATGGGCATGGGCATGCCCGGCATGGGAATGGGCGGGGGCATGATGTGATTTCTTCAGTGGCTTGGAAGCCACTCGCAACGCGCGGGGAGGTCTCATGCGGATCGACATTTTTCGGCGAGGGCGGCACAACGCGGGTTCGATGCCCGGAGTCTCGCGACATCCCGGGTGGCGCCTGCACCTGGCCGGGTCGATGGCCGTCGTCGGCCTGACGAGCCTGGTCGCCGGCTGCACCAGCTTGCCCCTGGGATCGCCCTTCGATCCCGCCGACAAGGACGGCTTCCTCGGCTGGCACGTGGGGGCGCCCTTCGACACGTCCGACGTGAAGACGGTCTTCGTCTACATCAAGACGCAGACGTTCCGTCGCGACTTGCAACTCATGCTCGAGGAGGCGGTGACCAAGGAGATCAACCTGCGGACGCCCTTCACGGTCGTCGGCAAGCCCGAGCAGGCCGATTCGATCCTCCGCGGCGTGATCACGATGGCCGACAAGAACCTGGTCGTCGAGGCGCCCACCAACCTGCCTCGCGAGCTCAACGCGACCATGACCGTCTATATCAACTGGACGCACAACCCGGAGACCGAGGCCGAGAGGAAGCGGCTCCCGACCCAGGTCACGGAGGTGAACAACTTCGTGCCGGAGGTCGGCGAGACCACGCTGTCGGCCTACACCCAGCTCGTCCAGACCATCGCCAAGCAGATCGTGGATATGATGGAGCAGCCTTGGTTCAACGACGAAGACCTGAAGTGATCCCTGCAACCTGGACCCGACCGACATGACGAGCTGGCATGCCCGAGGGCGGACGATCCTGAGCGTTGACGATCCGGTGCCCAAGGTGATGGGCATCGTCAATGTGACGCCCGATAGCTTCTCCGACGGCGGCCTCTTCGCCAGTCCTGATGAGGCCCTCGTCCGCGCCCGGCGTCTCGTCGACGAGGGGGCCGACCTGCTCGACCTGGGCGGCGAATCCAGCCGGCCGGGATCGGAGCCGGTCACGCTCGACGAGGAGCTACGTCGGGTCATCCCGGTCGTCGAGGCGCTGTCCGAGGGGCTCGCCGTGCCGATCTCGATCGACACCACCAAGGCGGAGGTCGCCCGGCGCGCCCTCGACGCCGGCGCCGCCATCATCAACGACATCTCGGCGATGGCGGGGGATCCGGACATGGGCCGCGTCGCGGCCGAATCCGGCGCGGGCGTCGTCCTGATGCACATGCAAGGCGTCCCGCGGACGATGCAAGTCGCCCCCCGCTATGAGGACGTGGTCCGCGAGGTCTACGACTTCCTGGCCCGTCGCGTCGAATGGGTCGAGTCGATCGGAATATCCCGCGATCGGATCTCCATCGACCCGGGGGTCGGCTTCGGCAAGACCTTCGAACATAACCTCGAGATCTTGCGGAACCTTCGTCGATTTGACACGCTAGGGTGTGCGGTGTTGATCGGCATCTCGCGGAAGGGGTTCCTGGGCAAGATCACCGGACGGGCCTTGCCCGAGCGGACGTCCGCCTCGGTCGTCTCGTCTCTGGCGGCCTGCGTGGAAGGCGCGCGGATCGTGCGGGTTCACGACGTCGCACCGATGGTGGATGCGATCAAGGTCTGGGGGGCGGTGCAGGGTTGGAGGGGGACACCATGAGCGTGCGCACGAGCTTGGCCACCGAATCCGTCGAGAGCGTCGAGCCCTGTACGATCGTCACCTCGAGCCTCTGCCTGGACCTGGCCCAGCAGGCCAAGCTGGCCTCGAGGAAGCTGGCGATCGCGGGCGGTGCGGCCAAGGACACCTGGCTGAAGCGATCGGCCGCCGCGCTGATCGCGCGCCGGGAGGAGATCCTGTCCGCCAACGACGGGGACGTCGCGGCCGCGCCCGGCCGAGGGCTCGGGACCGCGGCGATCGATCGCTTGAGGCTCGACGCCAATCGGGTCGAGGACATGGCCCAGGCGCTGAGGGACATCGCCGCGATGCCGGATCCTATCGGCGAGACCATCACGTCGAGCCGACGGCCCAACGGCCTCGAGGTCCGTCAGGTCCGCGTCCCGCTCGGCGTGATCTTCATGATCTACGAGAGCCGGCCGAACGTGACGGTGGACGCGGCCGCGCTCTGCGTCAAGAGCGGCAACGCCGTGATCCTCCGGGGCGGCAAGGAGGCGATCTACACCAACCGCGCCCTTCACCGGGTCCTCGCCGACGAGCTGGTCGCCTGCGGGCTGCCCGAGCACGGCGTGCAACTCGTGCCGACGACCGACCGCGCGGCCGTCGGCGAGTTGCTCGCGCTCCCCGAGTACATCGACCTGGCGATCCCCAGGGGCGGTGAGAGCCTGATCCGACGGGTCGTCGCCGAGGCGAAGATGCCGGTGCTGAAGCATTACGAGGGGAACTGCCACGTCTACGTGGATGCGCGCTGTGACCTCGACATGGCGATCCGGATCATCCTCAACGCCAAGGTCCAGCGACCCGGCGTCTGCAATGCGGCGGAGACCCTGCTCGTCCATCGCGCCGTCGCCAACTACTTCCTCCCCAGAGCGGCCGATGCCCTGATCGCCGCGGGGGTCGAGCTCCGCGGCGACCCGATCGCGCGGATGATCGTCCCGCACATGGCCCGCGCCGAGGTCTCCGACTGGGATACCGAGTACCTCGACAAGATCCTGGCCGTGGCGGTCGTCGAATCGCTCGACGACGCGATCGCCCACATTACCAAACACGGCTCGGGCCACACCGAGGCGATCGTCACGAGCGACCTGTTGGCCGCCCGCCGATTCGTCGCGGAGGTGGACAGCTCGGCCGTCATGGTCAACGCCAGCACGCGGTTCAACGACGGCGGCCAACTCGGGCTAGGCGCCGAGATCGGGATCAGCACCGACAAGATCCACGCCCGAGGCCCCTGCGGGCTCCGCGAGCTGACCAGCACCAAGTGGATCGTCTTCGGCGACGGCCATATCCGCGAGTGATCCCCTTCGAGGGAATGAACCCGCTTGACTCGGCGCTCGTAGGACTCATAATGCACTGCTCGGATTCGGCGGACCGGCCGATCCGGGCTTCTCTTTGATAATTGGGGGCGAACTAGGATCGACCGGATGTCCGATGCGACGTGTGGCGTGCCGAGGTTGGTCAGCAGGCCTCGTTAAAAGCCGACTAAAACTTTAATTGCCAACCCTCAAGTTGGTCTCCGTCTCGCTGCCTAAAAAACAGCTGCGGCCCCGCGCCGGGTTTTTGCCCGAGAGATGCGGCCGGGGACGATAATTCGGGATCGCCTGAGCTTAACCGCCTGTTGCAGCTCAGGTTAAATTCATGACGGGATAAGCCGAAGGGGACCTTGTCGATCGGGGCCCCGAGGCTGACACTCAAATGATCGGCTACGCACGTAGAGGCCGTCGTTGACGCTTCTCGGGACGCGGGTGCAATTCCCGCCGCCTCCACTCCGATGGCCACCTGTGATTAATCGCAGGTGGCTATTTTCATTCCTGTTGCGTCGCTGGCTTTTTGCGAAATGGGACGCGGGTTCCAAACCGACGATTTCTACTACCGTGCTATCGACGCCGTCCATCACCAGGAAATGTTCTTGGCTGATGGGCCAATAATGGTGGCGTGCGATCCACGCGTATACATAGGGCGGGCGCAACCCACGATCCGGGCTGGAGTTACGGCGGGCTTCTCCCACCCTACTCCAGAGGGACTTAACAATCTCGGCCCCTAAGCCCTCTTTTTTTCCCCCGCCGGTGTCCGAACGGTTGCAGCTCGTTCGTTGTATTCACACAAGGCGGGGGAGAGGCCTCCGCCCGCGTATGCGAAACCGTCTGGAGCACCGTCATGGCGAAGTTTCTGTTCATCTATCGCGAATCCACAGAGAACCGCCCCAAGCCGTCTCCCGAGGAAATGCAGGCTTTGCAGGTGGGCTGGTACGCATGGATGCAAAAGTTCAACTCGGCGATCGTGCCCGGAGGCGACGGATTGAAGCACAGCGGCCGAGTCTTGAAGGATGGCGTCGTGACCGACGGTCCCTATGTCGAGGCCAAGGAAATCATCGTCAGCTTCGCGATCATCCAGGCCGACGACTACGAAGCGGCGCTGGCGATCGCCCGTGCGTGTCCGCCCGGCCATACGATCGAGATCCGCGAATTCGCCGGCTACTCATGAGCGAGCCGCGCGCGTTGGTGGAGCACTTTTTTCGCCACGAGTTCGGCCGGCTCGCCGCCGTACTGACCCGGTCGCTCGGTGTGCGCCGGCTCGACCTCGTGGAGGACGTCGTCCAGGCCGCGCTCGTGCAGGCCCTGGAGACCTGGTCTCGGCGCGGCGTGCCGGAAGACCCGGCCGGCTGGCTCTACCGCACCGCCCGCAACCTGGCGATCGACGCCCTGCGGCGGGAGCGGACCCACGCCCAGGCTTTGCCGCGTCTGGCCGAAGACGCCGAGCGGGAATCGTCGCCGCTCGAGGCGCATTTCGCCGACGAGATCGGCGACGAACCGCTCCGCCTGCTCTTCGTCTGCTGCCACGAAGCGGTCCCGGCCGAATCTCGCGTCGCCATCGCGTTGCGGACGCTCTGCGGTTTCAGCACCGCGGAGATCGCCCGCGCGTTGCTCGCCACCGACGCCAACGTCCAGAAGCGGATCGAGCGGGCGCGGGATCGGCTCCGCGAGCTGGACGTGGATCTCGACACGCCGGCCGAGGGCCAGCTTCGCGCCCGGCTGGACGCGGTCCTCGCGGTCGTCTATCTCCTTTTCAGTCAGGGCTGCTACGTCACCCACGGCGACATGCCGATCCGCCGCGACCTGTGCGATGAGGCACGCCGGCTGGCGCGGATGCTCGCCGCCCATCCCGTCGGCGACGTCCCGGCGGTCCATGCCTTGCTCGCGCTGATGTGCTTCCACGGGGCCCGCTTCGACGCGCGCGTCGCCCTCGACGGCGCCATCGTCCTGCTCGAGGAACAGGATCGCTCCGCCTGGAACTGGGGCGACGTGCGCGAAGGCATGGCGTGGCTCGCCAGGTCGGCCGCCGGCGACGAGCTGACGCGCTATCACGTGGAAGCCGGCATCGCCTGGGAGCACTGCCGCGCGCCGACCTTCGCCGACACCGATTGGCGACGGATGGCCGAATTGTACGACACGCTCGATCGCATCGCGCCGTCGCCGCTGAACTCCCTCAACCGCGCGGTCGCCGAGGCTTACCTGAACGGCCCGCAAGCCGGCCTCGATCGCCTGGCCGCCGTCCTTCCGGAAGACGTCCCCGCCCGTTATCCCGGTTGGCACGTGGTGATCGGCGAGCTCCAATTCCGCCTCGGCCGACACTCCGCCGCCGAGCGTGCCTGGCGGGAAGCCCTTCGCTTGACCACGGCCCGCGCCGACCGAGAATTCTTGCATCGCCGCCTCGCCGTCTGCCGGCCGGATGGAGGCGAGGCCGCCGGTGAGTAACGTCGGCCCGAGGAAAGCTTGGAGAGCACATCCGGTTCGAGGCCGTCCTCGATGTCGTCCCAGAGGGAATTGCCCAGCGACGCGATGTTGACGGTCTCCGAGAAGCTCAAATCGCCGCTCCAGGAGTGCCAGGCGCCCAGGATCTCGTAGTTCACGCTGGCCCCGGCGTCGAAACTAGATGTCACATCGCCATCGGTCTGGATGCTCAGGCTGAGGGAGATCTCGCCCGACACATCGAATCCCGGTCCCGAGCTCGCTGACCCCGATCCAGCCGGTGTCATAATAGAGCCCGGCTGTGAACGTGATCCCCCGACGATCGCGAACTCGAGCCCGGATGTCGCGGCGGTCGCGGAACGCGCGGAAGAGTCGGTTCAGATTCATGGTCATGCCTTTCGTCCTCATTTCGGCTGATTCCTCGCAACCCGCCTTTGATTTGTGGAATTCGCCGTTGCCACCTTGCCGTCCTGTCGGCATCGGATATCATGAATGGGCAATTGTTGACGGCGACCTCGGATGAAGAATCGATGGTGATCCGGATCTCGTGCGACTGCGCAACGCAAATCGCGGAGAACAGGGGATGACCCTCGGCACGCCGGACGAAGTCGCCCGAGGTGAACCGGTGGTCCCGGGACGCAATCCACCCGGATCGTCGAGAGTCGAGAAGCGAGACCGAGATGGCCCTCGGTCAGACCGGGGCCCGCGAAGAGTTCGGCCGGAAGATCGATCTGCCAGCAACCGCGTACAACCCCATTCTACGACTACGTGTGCATCAGCATGCCGATCCTGGCCATGCCGTTCGTCGTCCGGAGCGCGAAGTGACGGACACTCACCCACCAAAACCGGCGAGGTGACCCATGACGATCAAATTCAGTTGTCCGTTTTGTCAGAATAACTTAAATCTCAATGATGAATGGGCCGACCGGCGATCGACATGCCCGACGAGCGAGCGTGAGATCGAATTCCAGGCGATGACCGAGGTGCCTTCGAATGGCCCGGCAACCTCGCCTCCATCGGGGTCGAATCCGGTCGGAGCGAATCCGCCATGGCCGATAGCCCTCGAAGGACCGGCGGATGTCCCAATTTTCCCGTCCCATCCCGCCGACGAGTATCGTGACCGAGAGATCGCCGCCAACGCGGCGATCTCGTCCGCACGAGCCCCGACTCGTGACGGCTACCGCGTGGCCGTCGCGATGCCCGAACGATCGCGCGCGCACCGCCGATCCCTCTGCGATCCCTGGTATTACGCCTTTGTGTTCGGCACGGGCCTGGTATCGCTCGGCATCGCCGGCATGGTCATGCTGATTGGGCTCTCACTCGTCCATTCGCTGAGCGGCGGATACCTGGGCATCGTGCCCGTCCTCGGGTATGCGCTGGGTATCGCCGTCGGCGGTTCTCTGATGCTGCTCATCGTGGAGATCGCCCACTACTGGCTTGCCGTCCTTGTCCTGGTCCTCCCCGACTTCGATCGGCATACATAGCTCGGCGACCAGACGGGCGAGGGATGCAAGGGCGCCCTGTAACGATTCGACGGAGTTTCTCGGGCCTCGCGTGTCGTCTTCGCTTGCCGGATATTCGGGACGATGCGATACCCACGGATCGTCACACACGGACGGTCTTTCAGACCGTGGCGTCCATGGGGATGAAGGCGGAGCTTGTGAGCATCCAAGTTCTTACAAGTTGTCTGGCGAACAGGGTGGGAAACCGGCAGAGGAGATCACCTGGAGTCGTTGCACGAGTTGAGTATGCCCGACAGGAGTTGAACCTGTAACCTTCAGCTCCGGAGGCAAAAGCCACAGCATCGCATTAGCAGTTGCGATACACTGGATTAGCAACAAACTCCTTCCTTAACTTTGACTTACGACGAATCCCGTATTGCGTTCGCGTGTATATCGGATGGCTCTTGGGTGGCCAATGCCGTTGTAGAATTGTTGTAGATCGCGGCAGCCATACCGTGATTCCTGGCGACTCGTTCCGCTCGGACAGCTCGATCCCACGCTTCGGGCGGTGAAGATCGCCCACCCTCACCCGGCCCTCGTCATTTTCGACAATTACTTCGCCGGTGTCCAGTCGCTCGGCCGCCGGTCCGAGGAGCGATCGACTCCCCGCCAATCCCGCGAACATTGTGGGATCCAGATTCATTTTGCGTGCTGGCTCGTAAGAATCTGGATTGAAACCGTCCCCGCGGTTTGGTATATTAGTCGTCGGGCATTCACTACCAGGTCGCGACGAAAGGAGTGACGATGGCCGCCTCAACACCCCATGAAACGATCGACCCCGTCAACGGCTATTACACTCTGGGGATCGGTCTCGAGATGGGGATCGCGCCTACCGAACAACCTGATGACGTGGTTGACACTTACGAGGGCGACGTCCTTTTCCACCTCGAAGAGTCGGACAAGCCCATCCAGGCCGGTCGCTTTCGGGCATTCCGCGTTCGCCTGGGGGACGCACCGGAGCCGTTCTTTCGGATCTTCGATGCCCACAGTCACGAGCTGTTGCAATACTGGGAGGCGCTCTTCAACCACAAGACCGATAAACTCAAGCAGAAGATCCAGGATGAATATCAGGTTTTCCAGCACGACATCCTGATCCTCGACATGATCCAGATCCTGCCGGCCCACCGCGGCCGTGGGCTCGGACTCGCCGTCGCTTCGAGGCTGATCGAGACGCTCGGCGGCGGGTGCGGCCTCGTGGCCTGCAAGCCGTTCCCGCTGCAACTCAACCCGGACCTCTGCCGCGACGGCGAATTCAAGGCGAAGATGCAGCTCGACGAGTTCGAGCGGGACGAGGAGACCGCGTTCGGCCGCATCCGCAAGCATTGGAGCAAGCTCGGATTCGAGCGGGTCGGCCGCAGCCTGGTCTAGATCCTATCTCTTACGTTTGTCCGCCCGAAGATCGAGGACCTCTGCGACCCCGATATCCTCTGATCCGTCAACGCATCCTCGATACGGGTCATCCTGACGATCAGCCGGCTTGCGTGCTTGCGTCGGTCATTCGGTCGCAACTGCCAAGGCTCGACGAGTCTAAAGAATCTCCTTGACGGTTTTATGGTAGGCGGGGGGACGCCCGGCCCAATTCCTTCGATGCAACCCGCAACCTACTTCACTTCTCTCATCCGACTGGTATTTTAGGTCGAGGTTCGTCGAACACGTTCGTTGAGGACCGGGTCCTTGGAACGCGGTATTGTCCTTGGGTGCGGCGCCGGACGACTCGCGCCCGATGCTCGCAGGCACGATCGCCGGAGTATTGCGAGGATCGCCGCGCTTGCGCTCGTGATCGGAATTGGAAAACCGGGTCCCGCGGCGGCGTACCAGGCGGCGGCCGCCCGGAAAATTCACGTCGGAGTCTACGTCAAGCAGATCCAAGGGATCAGCCTCAAGGACAGCCTGGCGACCGTGGATTTCCACGTCTGGTTCCGCTGGACCGGCGAAGGTCTCAAGCCGCTCGAATCATTCGACCTCGTCAATGGCCGAATCGATTCAAAGCAGAGCATCTACGAAGCGGACATCAACGGCGTTCGTAGCCGTTCACAGTGGAGTCGAAGGTGTTCGTAGTATGTAGTCCGCGCGCACCAGGGCATTTACCAATGGCTGAGCATCGGCCGATTCCACGACGGTCTTCTCCCAGTCATCCACCCGGCGCAGGATCACCCACGGCTCCAGGAAGGGATGCTCACGGCGGCGTTCCACCTGCAGACTTCCCGGTCCTCACGGACCTTGCACCTGCCGACTCGGCCAGCCAACTCGCCCGACTTGTTCTAGCTCTCCACCGCCAACAACGACGGCGCCTCATCCCCCTGAAACCACGCCGACACGGCCGCCTCCAGGTACGCGAACACCGATCGCCCCTGTTGTTGACACGTCGCCAGCACCGTCCAGATCCGTTCGCACCACCGGTTGCCTCGCTCGCTCCGCGTCCCCTGCGTGATCAGCCGGTCGATCACCACGAATCGGATCGCCTGTTCCGCCAGGTTGTTCGTCGGCCCCACTCCCGGTGTCGTGATGAACCGAAAATAGCTCTCCCCATGCGACTGGAACCGCTTGGCCAGGTTGAGGCACGCTCGCGTCGCCGGCACGTCCTGCGTCCCCAGTCGCAACACCCGGGCTCGCGCCGCTTCCAGTTGGCTCTGGAAGTCCCGCTCCGACAGATCGTCGCGGCGGTGGATCACCGCGAACAGTGACCGCAGACCGCCGAGCAACCGCTCGCCATAGGCCCGATCCCCGGCGGCCGGGAGCGTCGTCAGGTACTTCACATCACGAATCAGGTGCATAATCCGAACGCAATCGATACCTTGCGAACGACCCTTGTAATTCCGTTCAGGTCCACAACTCGTCGGTTCAATCCTCGACTTCCCCACCAATCCTAGCCCGACGCGGGTCGTGCCGACCATGTTGATCTCCCGGGAGGTCAACACCCATGCGTCGGCAACCCCGTGATCCTCGGCCACCGGAGTGGGTCATCCGCTCCACTTTCGTCCACCGTCGTGACGGCATCAGGCGACTCGGGCAGGCTTTCCAGGTCCTGCTCGGGTCGGCCTCCGATCACAATACCAGTCTCGAATATCATCATCGGAGTGCAGTCCATGCGGACCGCGATCTATGCCAGGGTCTCGACCGACAAGCAGGGGCGGGACCAGACGATTGACAGCCAGCTCGACGCCCTGCGCCGCTGGGCGACCGCCCGAGGCCACGACCTTAAAGACGAGCATATTTACATTGATGAAGGCTACTCGGGTGCGCGGCTCGATCGCCCCGCTCTCGATCGCCTCCGCGACGCGGCGAGCGAGGGCGAGTTCGACATCGTCGCCGTCTATACCCCGGACCGGCTGGCCCGGCGTTACGCTTACCAGGTCCTCTTGCTCGAGGAGTTCCGCAGGGCCGCTTGCGCCGTCGAGTTCATCGAGCGGCCCATCTCCGATGACCCGCACGACCAACTGTTGCTCCAGATCCAGGGGGCGATCGCCGAGTACGAGCGGGCCGTCCTCGCCGAGCGGTTCCGCCGCGGCAAGCTCCAGAAGGCCCGGGCCGGACAGTGGGGTGCTGGCCGCGCCCCCTACGGCTATCGATACGTCCCAAAACGCGATGGCGTCCCCGGCTACCTCGTGATCGATGAAGCCGAGGCCGAAGTCGTCCGCATGCTCTACCGCTGGTTGATCGACGAGCGGACGACCGTCCGTCAGATCCTCAAGCGGCTGGCCGAAGGGCCGTGGCGGCCGCGCAACGGCAAGCGGCTCTGGTCCAACAGTGTCGTGCATCGGATCCTCTCGGACTCGCTCTACACGGGGACGGCGTACGCCAACCGGAACGAGCTCGTGGCGCCGCGCAAGCCACGGTCCACCGGCCCTCGGGCGGGCCTGCCGAGCTGCCGTAAGCGACGCCCGCCCGAGGAGTGGATCCCCATCCCGGTCCCCGCCATTATCGATGAGATTACTCATCAGCATGCGAGCGAGCAACTCGCTCGCAATTCGGTCCTCTCCTTCCGAAACAACACCCGCCACGAATATCTGCTCCGATGCTTGCTCACATGCCGGACTTGCGGCCTGGCCATGTGCGGCGTCACCACCAGCGGAGCCCGCGGGCATCGCGTGCATCGGTATTACACATGCCATGGTAAGGACACCGTCGCTCGCGACCGCGAGTGCCGCTGCCCGCAGGCCCGGACCAAGGCCGATGAGCTCGATGCCGCCGTCTGGGGCCATGTCAAGGGGCTGCTCGAGGACCCGGGCACACTGGCCGCCCAGTTCGAGGAACGAGCCCGACAGGCCGAGGCCCTCGACGCCGACTCGACCGCGGCCGGCCAGAAGTGTGAGGCGCAATTGCGACGACTCGACCGCGAGGAGCAGCGCCTCGTCGAACGCCTACCAGGCCGAGGCGATCGGCCTCGACGAACTCAAGCAGAGACGTGAACAGATTCGATCGCGAAAAAATCTGCTCACAACACAGCATGATCAGGAGCGACGGCTGCGTTGCGAGCGCCAGACGGCAAGGGAAGTCTGGGCCGACCTGACGGCGTTCTGCGAGCGCGTACGGTCGCGGCTCGATGAGGCGACCTTGGCCGAGCGGCAGCGGATCTTGCAGTTGCTGATCGACCGGGTCATAGTCGGTGAGGATTCGCTGGAGATCCGCCACGTCATCCCGCTGGGCCGGCTGAAGGCGGAGTCGGCGAGCCCGAGTCCGACCGACCCCGACGGGTCAGGAGGTGGAGGGGGAAGCGATCCGGAGGAGACGCCGGCCGACCTTGGTGCGCGATTGCGTTCGGATGGTGTGGGCCAGGCAGAACTGCAGCGCCACGCCGAACTCGCGATGGTATCGGCGATACGCCGAGAAGAAGTCGCAGCCCAGCACCCCGTCGAACTCCGTCCCCAGCACCTCGATCAGGACGTCGCCGCTGCGCGTCGCGTCGATCTTGAACAGCGTGTACAGCTCCGCCCGGAAGCACCAGGTCCACTGGCGTTGGCGGTTCTGCTTGTGCCAGGTCTCATCGACATTGAGGAAGTCCTCCTCCGGCAAATGGTCCAGGAGTTCGTCGTAAGGCCGCTGGAGCGCCCGGCTGACCTTGCCGATGATCTTGGCCGGTTGCCCGCGGGAGATGGTCAAGCCAACGACATCGCGGATGAACTTGCGGATGGTCGAGAACGAGGAGTGACAGACCCCCTTGAGGTAGGCGATGAGGGTGGTCAGCCGCGGCCCGGCAAGGCCGCCGCGCTGGATCGAGAGCGGGAGCGGAGCGTAATGGACTTTCCGGCAGTGGGGGCACCACGCCGGATGACTGCGGTGCTCGTGGATCTCCAGGGGCACTTCGGGGATGTCGACCTGCTGGACGACCTGGATCGGTTCGGCGTCGGTCATGTGCAGGTGGCCGCCGCAGCCGGGGCAGGCGTCGAGGAGGTAGTCGGTGGGGACCGAGGCGAGCATCTCGGGCGGGAACGACTCGCGCCGGTGTGCGGTGTGCCCCGGCTGGCCGCCGATCTTGCGACGCGGCTGTCCGGGAGGCGGCTGCGGCTTGGGCGGCTTGACGATGTCCGAGGAGGGTGGCTTGGACGAGTTGGAGGAATTCTTGCGGGCTGCGGCCAGTTGCTTCTGCAACTGCTCGACGACGGCCTGGAGAGCGATGAGTTGAGCGCGCAAATCGTCGACTTCGGCTTGCAACCGCTGGCAATTGGCACACGGAGGCGTTGCGTCGATATTCATGGTCGTAGAGTCTATGCGGCCGACGACGGCGATTCAACACTGTGAACGGCTACGCCGAACGTTACCTCATGCCGCGCGGCTTGGCCGAATTCTTGGCCAACCCCGGTTGTGCGCTCGACTAACAAGATCCCGCGTCCATGGCGCGGTCGGCGTGGATCCGGCCGCGCGTCGATTCCATACGCGATCCATCTCCATTCATCGAGGGCATGACCATGAGCATCGCACGCATGCGCCCACGCGTTCCCGGAACAACCGCTTCGTCGTCGCCGACGCCGTGCGCGACGTCCGCGCGAGATTCGGCATCAACCGTCACGTTTGCTACGGACCAGGACGCGTCGCAGTGCTGACCTATGTGATCCGTTCGCCACGAACCGCCACGAGCTTGGCCAAGTGACCCGGTCGGCGCCCTTCTTTCTTCTCAACCGAACTCATCATTCTCAAGGAGATTCATCATGACCACGCAACCCACTCCCATTCGCGTCGATGTCGATCGGACGTCGGAACCGGCGATCCTCAACCTCGCCTTCGACAAGTCGTCATCCGAAGCTTGCCGGCGATGCCAACTGTGCATGGCCAAGCCGGGCGCTGCCGAAGGCGAGGTCGTCTGTAGGCATGAGATGCCTGGGTCGAAAGTCGAGGGATTCGTCTGGGGTTCGCGCGTTCGACCATGCGATCTCGGCGCCATCCCCGAATTCCAAGGAGGAGCCGATCTCTCGATCGTCTCGAAGGTCGCGACGTCGTCCGAGCAAGCGAGTGATCAACAAGGCGATCAAAGACTTTCGCTCGGCGCTGGCCAAGGAAAGGTCCCACTTCAGTGACGAATTGGACCCTGGCACCGACGCCGACCGTCACGTAATCGGCCAGACGAAGGCCGCGGCGGAGCGGCTGCAATCGATTGCGGCGACTGTTCACGGTCGCGAGGTTCTCGAACATGGATACGTCTCTTGTGAACCGGTCGGCTTCGAGACCGAGGATGGTCACATCGTCGTTACGCTTCCGGCCTGGATTTGCGGCGCCATCGGCACCGACGAGTATCCGCTCACGTTCGCCATCCACAAGAGCGCCATCGTCAAGTTGGCCGATTCCCAATCCAAGTGAATCGTCCGATGGCGAGCCTTATACGGACGAAACGTCATCCACGCGATCGGCCCGGGGAGCCAAGCCCTCGGGTCGATCGCATTTCCCCTCCGAGCCTTGCTCATTCCCAATCCTTCCGATCGCCACCCTTGGCCGTTTGCGCGCCACCGCATGGCCCTTGCAAGCCCCGCAAGAGCGAGCCAAGGGCCATGGCCCCCAAGACGCCACCATCCCGACGAAGCGCCGTAGAGCACCGTAGGGGCTTGAGGAGCCAATCCCGTACGGCCGCGGGAATTGCCATCGGCGAGGCGTCTATCGGAACAATCACGCCGCAAGAACCCTTCCGACGCGATCGGCGGGCTTGGCTCCCGCAAGGCGTCGATGGGAGCGAAGGGAACGCACCGCGGATGAATCACCGGAGAAACTCCGATGCGAGTGCGAACGAGTCCGATGTGGATCCTCGGAGTGTTCGCGGCTTTTCTGACGACGATCGTCCTGGCTTCGGGCTCGCCCGTCTCGGCCGACGAGCCCGCAGCGGACAAGCCCAAGGCCGCGGTCGAGATCGAACAGCCGGCCGGCGGCCACGTCCGCGTCTTCAACCGCTACAAGCTGTCGATCCGCGAGGTCGACGGCGCCGTCGAGGCGTCCGCCGCCCTGGTCCACGCCCGGCGCGACGTGAGGTTCCGCTGGTTCGCCGAGGTCCAGAAGGGCCGCCATGTCATCGACAAGGTCATGTACGACAACCTGGACTTCGTCGCGAGGGCCGGCGAGGAGGTCAAGAAGGACTTCCGCATGGGGATCGGCCTGCCGCCGGGCGACTACCGGATCCGGATCGGCCTGTACGACGTCGGCCCGGATGACCGTCTGACGGACGTGGTGAGTCGGTCGATCCCCCCTGACGGTCGCCCCGATCGGCGTGGCACCTGTCGTGGGGCGACCTTGAGCCGCGCAGGGCGACAAAGGTCGCCCGGGAGATGTAGCCCGCCATGTTCCCGCGAGTCGAGCAAGGAACTCGGCTTCTGAGCCCCCATCCCGGCTCATCAACGCCAACGGCCGGACCGCCTCCATCGGGAGACGTCCGGCCGCTTCGCTTTCCCTGGAATCAAGGCGGCGCGAAGCCGCCCATGCGAGTGGCTCAGGCTCGACGCCGACGCGCGCACACCCCCAGCCCGTCCAGAGCGGCGATCCCGGCCAGGGCCAGCGAGGAGGGCTCGGGAACGGCTGCCGCGGTCGGGACGATGTTGGCGGCGGCCAGTCCTTTGTCGCCGTACACGTAAAGATTGCCACTTGCGTTAAGACTTGCGAAGTTAAAATCTTCATCACCATCGCCATTAATATACAAGAATGTGCCTGTGCCTTGAAAGGCATAGAAATCCGCGGCGACGACCTGGCCGTTCTCCACCGTGAACGAATTGTCAATCTGGTGAGTCCATGTTGTGGCGTCGATGGGCGGCGAGTACAAGCTGTCCCGGCCGCTGGGGAATGACAGGATGATGACCTCAGCGGCGGCGGACGTAGCGTTGTCCGCCAAGCCGATAATCTCGCCCGTGACAGTGCCCGAGACATTTCCTTGGGTGTTCGTGATCGAGAAATCGAAGTTGAGGCCGCCCGCCCTGGCGGTCCCGCCGGAGAGGATCAGCGGCAGAACGGCCATCGCGATGCGGACGAGCCGGGCGAGGCGGCTATGCGACATCATGGAAGCTACTTCGTAGGGAAGAGGGTGACAGAACAGAGGCATGGGGGAAACGGAGTCATCGAGTGGGAGGAGGCGACATCCACGGGCCTTCATCTTGAGATCGTCAATCCGCCCGACGCGAGGGTCGCCATGCGGCCCCTTCAACCTGCTAATACAGGGGCTCCGACCCGAAGCTAGCACTTCGGCCGGGATTTTTCTTAGAACCGGTCCGGCCGGTCTGACTCCCGGCGCCTCCCCCGCGCGCACCGACGGCCGGACCGCCTCCATCGGGAGACGTCCGCCCGATTTCATGCGCCGGCACAGCCTCAGCGTCCGGCCTCGACGTTGCCGCCGGAACAGGGCCCCGGCATCGCCCCGAGCCGCGAGAACGTCTCCAGCATGACATCGAAAACAACCGGCTTGACCAGGTGGGAATCGAATCCGGCCTCACGAATCCGATTCTTGTGCTGATCGTCGCCATATCCCGTGACGGCGATAATCGGGATCGCCCCGCACGCCGCGTCGGCCCGGAGTCGCCGGATGACCTCGTAGCCGTCCATCCCCGGAAGTCCGATATCGAGGAGTACCGCGTCCGGGCGGAAGTCGGCCGCTATCTCGAGGGCCCGGTAGCCATCCGGCGCCCCCATCACCTCGAAGCCGACCAATCGGAGCAACATCGAGAGGGTCATGACGATATCGGGGTGATCGTCCACCACGAGGACTCGCGACCGGCCGCTGGCCGAGAGCAGGTCTCGCTCTTGCTGCGAGACATCAATAGGCATGAATGCCCCGTTTCCCCGGTGTATGGCGACGAGATCGAGTGGTTTCGGCAATGGATCCGTCTCTCGATCCTCGCATGGTACGGCACCGTACGCAAGGGGGGGGGCTTGCGCTCTCATGCGAACGCCAATGTTCGCCGCCAGTCGATCGCCGTCCATGTCGCGCTGCCCATCCCTTTCGCCGTGAACGGTACGCTGCTTGGGCCCCGCTTTGCAGCATCGGCAAGGATCAGGATCCGAGCCGCGCGGCGGATGTGCGGATCGGCCAGAAAGGCGACGGTCCTTTCCCGATCCAGTCATCCCGCAAAAGACTCTCCACGCGACCCGGTCATCGCGGTGATTCCTCACCGGAAATCGAGGAGACCATGAGCGACGATGCGGAAAGGTTGTTCTCGCAGGTCCGGGAGGCCCTCGCGGAACTCGAACTGCTCGCCCCGGAGTCCGCACGGATGATCGGCGCGATCCGGGGCATCCAGGCGGCCCTGGCGGAGTTCCAGGAGAACATTCAGCTGCTCGAAACGCTCGTGAGCATGGATCGGCAAGTCCTCGCTCGCGAGGACCGATCCGGCCACCGGGCGACGGCCTCCCGGGATCGTCACGCCACGATGCCTATCATGCACAGAGGGCGAACCATGGCGGAGTACAAGATCGGCCACGCGGCCCTCGCCCACCGCCGTTTCCTGCTCGGTCGGGACCACACCCGAAGCGAGATCGAGGCTTTGCCCCGGGGCGGCTGGCTGGATGACGGCCCCGATCGGTTCACCTACTTCGACAGGTCCGATTCGAACCTCGGCAAGGTCGCCTGCAAGGTCCAGTTCCTCAACGAGGAAGGCGGTGCCGAAGTCACGCTCGCCGGTGGTGACGGCGGAGTGGTCAACATTGGCAATGACAAGCAGGACGAACCCGAAGAGGTCGAGGAAGACTGGAACGATGTCGACGTCGAAGAAGACTGAGGATCTCCGACCGCCGAGCGATCGGAGATGATGCGACGACTGACGGACCGGACGAGCTACATCCATGCTGCCCGGACCGGCCGCGACGTCCCCGGTTGATCGATCCGGGGCGTGCTATTGGGGAGCATCATGGGCATGGTACGCCACCGCACGCAAGGGGTGCATCGCCATGAACACCGACGGCCGGGCCGCCTCCATCGGGAGACGTCCGGCCGCTTCGTTTGTTCAGTTGTTGCCGGGGCGGTAGCGGACCGCATCGATCTGCTCGCCTGCCTTGGTGCCTTCCGAGATAGCTCCTCCGCTGATCGCAGCAATCTGCTCGTCGCTCAGCTCCTTCTCGGCCAGGGGCGCCTCCGACTTGGAGGCCGTCGGGGGCCTGGCGTCCTTCTCGGTCGAATCCCGGTCTCTCATCGCGGAACCTCCTCGCGAAAGGATCTGATGATCGTGGCGACGCGGCGGGTTGACGTCGCCACGATCGGTTTGACGCCCGGCCTGCTTACATCTTTTTCTCGACGCTCGTTCCGATGTGGTTGCCGATGATGCCCCCGACGACCGCGGCGAGTTGCTCGTCGGTCAATTCCTTCGCGGTCGCCGCGTCGGTCTTGGACGTGGCGACCTCCCGGGAGTCGCTCACGATCTTGGCGTCCTTCTCGGTCGAGTCCTGGTTCGTCATCGTCGGTGCTCCTCGCATGACATCGTGACGGATCGCGACGGGTGCCATCCACGCCGCCGCCGCTCCTGATACGGCGAGTCGGCCCGGACCTTGCACGGAATTGCTGCGGATTCAGGCTCGACGGCCGAAAGTCAGACTCGTTCGTCGGCACTCCCTCGTTTCTCGAACCGCAAGAATTGGCGTAGACGGCCCGCCCACTCTCCTTCATACACGTCGAACAACGCGATGCCCACGTGCTCCATCAGCAGACGGTAGCTTTCCCGGTCATGACAGTAGTGGGGATTCGGTCGGCCTGCAACAACGTCGAGCGACACCCGGCCCTCGGGGCCAACGCGATGACCCGAAGCGGTCTCTGTGGCCGTGGCCGGTCCGTATGTCGGTCCCTCGATCAGACACCAACCGCCCGGCCGTAGGACTCGGTGGAATTCTCCGATCGCCCGAATTTGCTCTTCGACTTCCAACAACTCCTGGAAGGCGGACCAAAGGCAGAGCAGGACGTCGAACGAGCCATCGCCAAAGGGGATGCAACACATGCTCTTGCGGACCCAGTGAACCGAGACCCCATGCCGGACGGCTCGCTCGTGGGCGTCCCGAAGTAAGGCGTCGGAGACATCCAATCCTGTCACTTGGTGGCCGGACAGGGCGAGCGGTATCGCGATCCGGCCGTACCCGCACCCAGCGTCCAGAATTCGCTGCTGGGACGTGAGCAATTCTCCCAGGCGCTTCAGGATGTGGTCGTCCCATAGTTGAGTCGTTCGAGCGGCGAGCCCTTTGGCACCGAGTTGGTCGTAGAAGGCTGCCGAGAGTTGCTCAGATGACTCCACGCCGGCACCTCCGCTTCTACCGCCGAACCATACAACTCAACCGACCGGCCTGCCGATTCGGGCGAAGTCTACCGCCGATTTTATGCCGCATTCGGCAGCGAAATCCACACGCGAGCCGGCGGATCAGGATCGGGGAGTTGATTGCATGGCGTTGGCCCGGCGATGCAGACGGTCAGGCGTCAGCGTGCCACCCCGGCCTGGACGGGTCCCACCGCTCAGTCCTCGTCGGCAATCGGTACTGGTGTCAGCCGAGCCCCTCGGCCATCGGAGACGTACCAGGACTTGCAATCTTCGCAAACGGTCAGGAGACGGTCAGGCAGCCCTGGGTCGGGCTGATGAAGGACCAGCGGGGAGCCGCAACGAGGGCAGCGAAGAGCATAAAACTCTTCCCGGTCCGGCGCGGTCCCTCGACGGCGGAAGACGTCGCTCATCGGCGAGCCTCCTTAGATTCGGTTCAATGGAGTGTGTGGCGGTGCAGGAAGGCAGGCGGTTCGTACGCGAAGCGCGGTGATAGCATGCATGAACGTATTGCTGTTCACATTACTATACTGGTCAATCTCGGGTCACGCCATAAAAAAAGCAGGAATATTTCCGAAATTTTCCGGTTCGTCGAGTTACTGAGCATTGCATAAAGATCTTAAGTTTCGCAGTTCTCGCCTGACAGCCTTCTGGGATCTCCATGAGGCAGGAGCCAGAAAACCCGCTGTTTTCAGGCCGCCGCGTTCGTCCGAATCGTGGAGAGTTACATGGCCGGCTCCGATCGAATCGGCGAAAAAACTTAAGATCTTTATGCAACGCTCAGTAACTTATCATCGCCAGCGAGGTATTACTTGCAGCCCGCGCATCGTCTGCAAGGCCCGGAGCGACCGGGGTTGTCGCCTCGCATCACGGGACGACGATAAGGACCGTAGTTGAAGGCGTAAGGCTTCCTGGTGCATGCCGTCGCATCCTGGTCGTTGCCATGATCCGAGGAATGCCGCAAGTGGGATTAAACAGGGGTAACTGCATGGAACGCAATCTGGCGTTTGCGAGGCGGCTTCGTTGCGTGCGCGAAGAACTCTACGGCGATGATCCCGCGGCCCTGGCCGCCGCGCTGGGGCTGCCGGTTGAGACGTGGCTGAATTACGAATTCGGAGTGACGATGCCTGCCCTCACATTGCTGCAATTCATCGAAGTCACCGGCGCGGCCCCCCGCTGGCTACTCACAGGGGACGGAGATCGCCAGGTCGTGCCGTCCTAGACCGGCCGCGTCTCGTCAACCCTACCCGCCCTCCGACCGCCGCCCCTACGGCCACGGCACCCAGGGATCATCCTCGACCCGCCCGTCCGGATGCCGGATCAGGTATCCCCACGGTCGAGAGGACTGCCCCGACGCGAATGGCTCGGTCCGGACTTCGTCCACCCCGTACGTGCCGGGAGGCTGGCCGCGGACGAATTCTCGTGCTTCCTCGATCGTGTCCGTGGACGCGATCTCGATCCCGTTCAGTGTGATGTCAAACATCGTGTGGCCGCTTCTTCGTGGTCCGAGACGAGATTCATTCCGGGCTCGCGCCGCCCCGGTTCAACAATTGTTGCACGGAATGTCGTGATACGCCAGGCGGTCTTGCCTGTCCTTCGAGAACGTCTCGCCTCACTACACCGGCCTGAACTCACGGTCGATGAGGACCCAGAGCCCGGGGACCTCAGCCTTGCGGACGATGAGTCTCCACACCGCCACGCCGACGCCATTCGGGCCGGCACTCATCGCCATCCCGATCGGCATGTGGTTGTCGGGGGCCTGCAAGACGCCGATGGCGGCACCCCGGGAATCGCGGTAGAGGTAGGGTCCCCGAGTCGGGCCGACATTGGTGTAATACGGCAGGGTCCGCCCCCGTCATCACCCCGGAACTTCGGCGGACCGTCCCCTTGCCGACCGGACGAGTATCCCTGTACACCATCGCAGTGTACCGGTCGAATGCGAGAGCCTGGAAGGGCGTTGCGGTCGTATCCGCCATGCGGACGAATCGTTGCGGGTGGCGATCACGAGTTGCCCCGTCCGGCCAGATGTCCTAGATTCCGAGGGTCCGGCGACGGCAAGACGGGAGTGTCGGCCGGATCGTCCGCCCCGCTGCTGTTGGTAGTTCATCGAGGGCGGGGATGGGCGTTCAACCCCGTCAGCCGAGGCGGTCCCCTTCTCGGACCGGCCTCGGCATCATCGCCGCCAACAAACGCAGGATGGCGTCCAGAGATGGCATGTTCCCGAGAGAGCCCCCGCCGATCATAGGACGTCCCAAGGCGATGTCGGTCGTCCAAGTCGCCAAGTCGAAGTCGCGGCGGCCATGAATCCGGTCGCTCAGTTGACTCGCCCCTTACGGCAAGATCCGGGGCGGGATATCCTGGTCTGCTCACTATTCCGCGTGCGAGCGGTAAAGTGGTGAATCGTCCCGGGAGGTTGGATCTGGACCGAAGTTCTCTGGCATTTTGGTGTTTAGATCCTGATCGCTCGCCGTCACCCTCTCGCGGGATATAAGCCAGCCTCTCGCAATGATTTCGATTAAGGGGTTAGCTCATGAGAGAACAGCTTCGGTCCAGAGTGGCCTAACCTCTCGCGTGATGCATCGCAAGATCCTGGCTCGCAAGGAAGTGAGTTGAGTGCCCTTTTCCACGGCGTTCGAGCTGTGGCCCCATTGAAGCTCTTCCGCCGGGGCCGGCCCGCCGACGGCCGCGTTGCCTTTTCCACGGCGTTCGAGCCGTGGCCCCATTGAAGCTCGTAATTCGCCGCAATCATGCCTCGCATCGCGATCCGCTTTTCCACGGCGTTCGAGCCGTGGCCCCATTGAAGCTGCCACCCATCCTCGTCGCGCGGTGCCCGGTTCTCGTCTTTTCCACGGCGTTCGAGCCGTGGCCCCATTGAAGCGTCTTGCGTCGCGTCTCGCGGGGTACTCGGCCCGCGGCACCATCTCCAGGCGGGCCAGCCATGTTCCAGGTCAGTCGCAAGGGCGAAGGAATCGAAGACGCCGACACGATCGAGGGCGCCCGCGAGATCGTCCAGAGCCAGCCGTCGGACGGCCGCCACGACGTGGACGAGATCCGGGCGGAGCCGTTCCCATCCGGACACACCAGCCAGTCGTGGGGTCGGCTGATCCGGCGTCCGGATGGGCGGGTCAAGGATGGGCCGTGGCCGTGGGAGGCGTGAGGGCCGTGGCGATGAACGAGCTTCCCGACGACTTGGAGTCCAAGCTTGGCTATCGCATCGCCTACGGTGAGGCCGCACCTCTGGCGGAGATGGCCCGGTTCGAGCATGGCTGGGGGAAGGTCTTCGCGGAGGGATCGGCGCCGAGGCCGATGCGATTCAGCAAGTGGCGAAGTGGCGGGGCGGGTCCGCGATTCAGCCCGGGTCAGACCGAAGCCCGGGCGGGGGACCTATCATTGCACCAGGCTGAACGAACGGTCGATAACGTCGTAGCGGCCAGGCATCCGACCGCTCGCGATGTTGAGGTTGTAACGAGCCTCGACTGCCTGCATACTTCGAAGTTGATGTGGATCGGTGAATGTTGGCCCACAGAGTCGTCGAGGTGAGCCAATGCCTGGAGGCGAGGCCATGTCTCTCTTCCCCGTACCTGACGGAATCCCTCCTCAAGCGGCCCGACTGGCTCCCAAGCTCGATGCCCTCTCAGAACGGGGGATCTACTTCGGAACCAACTCCTGGAAATACGAAGGCTGGGTTGGCAGCATCTACAGCCCAGACCGGTACGCGACGCGAGGTAAGTTCTCCAAGAAGAAGTTTGAGGAGTCATGCCTCGCCGAGTCTACCCGGACGTTTCCCACGGTCTGCGGCGACTTCGCTTTCTATCAATTCCCGACTGCCGAATACTGGGCGCGGATGTTCGAGGCGACGCCTCCCAGCTTCCTCTTCGGCCTGAAGGTGCCGGGGGACATCAGAGAACAACTGATCGCAATTTGCCTGCCAAGGCACTAGAATTCCATCGATGTCCGACCAACCCGCAAAGCCCAGCTTCCCGACCACCCGCTGGAGTCGGGTCCAACATGCCTCGGACCCGACTAGTCCGGAAGTTCGCGAGGCGTTGACCGAACTCTGTCTCGCTTACTGGTTCCCCATCTACGCTTACATCCGCCGCAAGGGGTTTGACGCCGATCGAGCGGCCGACCTGGCCCAGGATTACTTCGTCCGCCTCCTGGAAAAACGGGCCCTGGCCGCAGCCAACCCTGTCAAGGGGCGGTTCCGGGCCTTCCTTCTGGCCGATTGTGCATTTTTCCTCGCCGACACTCGGGACCACGACGCCGCCCTCAAGAGGGGAAGCGGCATCCGATTTCTCCCTCTTGATGCCGAGGGTCGATACCGGGCTGAGCCTGTCGACGACCTGACTCCTGACCGGCTGTTCGACCGGGCCTGGGCCTTGAGCCTCCTGGCTGCCGTCGTCGTGCGGTTGCAGGCCGAGTTCGCCTCGACTGGCAAGCTCGAGACGTTTGAGGCGATGAAATTCGTGCTCACGGACGGCCCTCGGGCGGTGCCTCTCGCCGAACTCGCTCGACGCCTGGGGATCACCGAAGGGGCGGCTCAGGTGGCCGTTCACCGGCTCCGCAAACGCTACAAGGCGCTGGTTCGAGAGCAGATCGCCGCGACCGTGGTCGACCACGCCGACGTTGAAGACGAAATTCGCGCCCTCTTCGCCGCTCTGGCTTGAAACGCCGATTTTTCAAAATCCATGTAAGCTTTCGAGACTATTTCCTTACCTGATTCTGGAAAGACCCTCAACCCCCCGGCCCTTGGCGACGGAGCGGATCACTTGCCTGACTCGAAGCTAGATCAGTGTTCCCGATGTGGCGCCCCGCGATCGGCCGTGAACCCCGCCGGGCTTTGCCCTCGATGCCTGATGGGCAACGCCCTGGACTCCGAGGCCGACGTCTCCTATTCGTTCGCCTCCGACGAGCCTGGCCGGGTCCTCGAAACGCTCGCCTTTTCGATCGGGCCGATGCCCCGGGTGCTCTTGCCCGATACCCAGGGGAATTCGGTCGAGTCTCGCGTCGTCAAACCCATGTCGGGGGAGATGCCCTCGAAGGCCGACCGATCGTCCCGCGTCCAACTCCTCGGCGAGATCGCCCGAGGGGGGATGGGCGCGATCCTCAAAGGGCGAGACCCGGACCTCGGTCGCGACCTGGCCGTCAAGGTCTTGCTCGACGCCCACCGCGACAAGCCCGAACTCGTCCGCCGGTTCATCGAAGAGGCCCAGATCGGCGGCCAGTTGCAGCACCCTGGCGTCGTCCCGGTCTACGAGTTGGGCACCTTCGGCGACTCCCGCCCCTACTTCACCATGAAACTGGTCAAGGGCCGGACCCTCGCCGAGATCCTGGCCGAGCGGCCCGAGCCGACGGACGACCGGCCGAGGTTCGTGGCGATGCTCCTTCAAGTGGCGCAGACGGTGGCGTACGCGCATGCTCGAGGGGTGATCCACCGCGACTTGAAGCCGTCGAACATCATGGTCGGCTCGTTCGGCGAGGTCCAGGTGATGGACTGGGGCCTGGCCAAGGTCTTGCCCCGAGGCGGCGTCGAGGACGACGCCTCGGCCGGCCTGCTACCCCCGGAGGGCGACACCATCATCGCCACGAACCATCCGGAGGTCGACCCCGATGGGGACCGCTCCAGGGCCGGGAGCATCCTGGGCACGCCGAGTTACATGGCTCCCGAACAGGCCCGAGGCGAGACCGACCGGCTCGACGAACGGTGTGACGTCTTCGCCCTGGGCTCGATCCTGGCCGAAGTCTTGACCGGACAGCCGGCGTTCACCGGGCGGAGCGGCGGCGAGATCCTCCGCAAGGCGGCGCGGGGCGACTTCCTCGAGGGGTTCGCCAGGCTCGATGGCTCCGGGGCCGATGCCGCATTGGTGGACCTGGCCAAAAACTGTCTGGCTGCCGAGCCGGAAGACCGTCCGGCCGATGCCCAGGAGGTGGCCGACCGCCTGCTCGATCATATTAATTCGGTCCACTTCCGATTGCGCGAGGCGGAACTGGCCCAGGCGGCCGAGTATGCTCGCGCCGAGGAGGCCAAACGGACCGCCTCGGCAGAGTCGGCCCGCGCCGAGGAAGCGCATCGGGCCGCCGAGTCGGCCGAGGCTCAGACCAGGGCCGAGCGGCGGGCCAGACGGCTCCAGGTCGGCCTGGCTGCCTCCCTGATTGGCTTGATGGCACTGGGAGGAGGCGGTTTTGCACTGATCGAGCGGCAGAAGGCCGAGCGGGCGAGCCGCACGACCCAGGCCGTCAACGATGCCCTGGCCGACGCCGCTCGGTTCCAGGGGGAGGCCATGTCGGCACCCTCGGATGAGCTGGGAAAGTGGGGCGAGGCCGTCGAGGCGGTCAAGCGGGCCGAGGCGCTCCTCGCCCAGGGCGAGGCCGACGCCCTCTCGCAACGTCGGGTGGCCGACCGATTGGCTCAGATCGATCGCGAGCAGGCCAAGGTCCGAGAAAAGACCGATCGGATGAAGGCCGACCGCATCCTGCTCGCCGAGCTGGAATCGATCCGGGGCGATCGCGCGGTCCACAACGAACTGCACCGGACCAACGGCGAGTATGCCGCCGCCTTTCGCAAGGCCGGGCTCGACTTCGACAAGGTCGGGCCGGTCGAAGCGGCTCGGTGGCTCGCCTCGCGATCGCGACCGGCGGAGCTGGCCGGCTACCTGGATGACTGGGCCTCGGTCAGCCGCAGGGCGATCCGGACCGGGGTCGATGATTGGAGGCGGCTGGTTGCCACGGCGAGGGCCGCTGACCCCGACCCCTGGCGAGACGCCCTCAGGGCCAGGCTCGGAGCCGGGGACGACGCCTCGCTGGCCGAATTGCGCCGCCTGGCCGACGACGGAAAGGCGCTCGATGCCCAATCGGCGGCGGGCCTGGCGCTATTGGCCCGCGAACTCCTGGACCTCGGCGAACCCGCCGACCGCGAGCGAGCCGCCGACGTGCTCCACCGGGCCGCGACCCGACATCCCGGCGATTTCTGGGTCCATTACGAGCTGGCCTCCCTCCGGCCCGAGTGGGCGATCAGCCATCTGACCGCCGCGGTGGCGATCCGCCCCGGCAGCGCCTCGGCGCATCACGGGCTTGGCAACGCCCTCAAGGGGGGCCCGGACAGGTCCGACGATGCCGTGACAGAGTATCGCGAGGCGCTCCGGCTCAAGCCCGACAACTCGTGGGTCCAGGTTGCCCTCGACACGACCTTGAAGGAACAGGGCAAGCTCGACGAGGAGGTCGCATCCTGCCGGGAGGCGGTCCGGCTCCATCCCGACGATCCCTGGGCTCACGCCAATCTGGCGGGCACTCTCAAAGCGTCGAGGAAACTCGACGAGGCCATCGCCGAATTCCGCGAAGCCATCCGGCTCAAGCCCGACATGCTCCTCGCTTACGTCGAGCTTGGTGGGGCGTGCTGGGACGCCGGGAAGTACCATGACGCGGTGCTTCCCTGGAGAGAGGCGGTGCGGCTCAATCCCGATGACTCGACCATGCACCGCAACCTCAGCATGGTCCTTCGTGGCGAGGGAAAGCTCGACGAGGCCGTCGCCGAACTCCGCGAGGCGATCCGCCTCAAGCCCGACTCCGCCTCGGCCCACAAGTCCCTCAGTGAGATCTTGAGAGAGATGGGAAAGCCCGACGAGTCCGCCGCCGAACTCCGCGAGACGAACCGGCTCGATCCCAACTCGATCGAGTTTTACATCCAACGGAGCAAGGCCCTGAGGGAGCAGGGCAAGCTGGTTGAGGCACTCGGCCAACTTCGCGAGGCGGCCCGGACCAAGTCGAACTCCCCGGTGGATCGTTACTATCTCGGCCACGCCTTCCGGGAGTTGAACGAGCCGGAGGAGGCCCTCAACCAGTTTCGCCAGGCCGTCCGTCTCGACGGCGATAAACCGGGCGAAGCCATCTTCTCCCTGGGCTCCCTCCTCCGCTCGCTCGGCCGGTACGATGAGGCCGTCGCCACCTACCGCGAAGCGATCCGGATCCAGCCCGACAAGGCCTGGGCTCACGTCTGCCTCAGCAACGCCTTGAAAGATCAGGGGAAGTTCGACGAAGCCGTGGCCGAACACCACGAGGCGATCCGGCTCGAGCCTGGCGACGCCGGAAGCTACTGTAACTTCGGCACCCTCCTGCGGATCAAAGGCGATTACGCGGGGTCGCTGGAAATGTTTCGCAAGGGGCACGAACTTGGCACGAAGCAGAGCGGTTGGAACTACCCCTCGGCGGAGTGGGTTGCCAAGGCCGAAGAACTGGCGACGCAGGCCTCGCGGCTCTCGGCCATTTTGAAGGGGGAGGATCGTCCGAGGGATAATGCCGACCGTCTGACCCTGGCTCAGATGTGCTATGATTCGAAACGCTATGCCGCCGGGCGCGGTTCTGGGCCGAGGCCGCTGAAGTTGACCCGAAGCTCGGCGACGATCATACGAACTATCACCGATACAACGCCGCCTGCGCCGCCCTCCTGGCCGCTGCCGGAAAGGGCAAGGACGACCCTCCTCCCGACGACGCCGCCAAGGCCAGGCTCCGGGCGCAGGCGTTCGACAGTCTCAAGTCCGAGTGCGATGCCCGGGCGAAACTCCTGGTTGACGGCGGCTCTGAGGCGCGAGCCGAGATTGCCCGGGTGCTCCAGTACTGGAAGGGCGACGCCGACCTCGCCAGCATCCGCGACCCCGAGAGCCTCGCGAAGCTGCCAGAACCCGAACGCCCGCAGTGGCAAGCGCTTTGGGCCGAGGTTGACGCCTTGCTCACCAAGGCGGCGGTCGGGGAAGCAGAACCTTGATATTCGAACTCCCTCGACGGGAGAGCGCGAACGATAGGTCGGAGTTGGTCGCATCCGTGGCATCCCTCCTCCCCGGAGAGAGGAGTATCCCGTTTGGGCCGGGTTGCTCCGGGGTCTGCTTCGCTCCCGTGCCTGCGGCACCAGGCCCTGCGAATCCCTATCGCTTCCCGCCTCCTCGATCATACTACGGTTATAGATCGGCGGGTAGATCAGCTCGCCGCAGGCTTGCCAGAGTGCCAGGGCGCACGAAGAAAGCCCCCAGGATTTCTCCGTGGGGGCCTTGCAGTCTTCATAAGTTCGAGTATCGACGTCGGTGCCGCGATCGCGGTCGGCCGCATCACCGCTCTTCTGTCGGATCGGCACCCGCGCCATCCGGCCGGGCCGGCTCCTCGGCAGCGGCGCCGCCGTGGCCATCGGCGTCCGGGTCCGGCTTGACCTCGTGTACCGCCAGGACCTGCATGACGGCCGCGAACATCTGCGGCGACGCCTCGAACCGCCGGGCGGCCTCCTCGCTGGCCTCTTGCGTCGCCTGTTCGAAGTCGGTCGCGTCGCCGGCCGACCCGTTCCTGTGCGTGACCTCGATGCCGACGGGCATCCCCATCACGAGCCGCTCCAGGTCGATTGTCTGGCGGAGGAGGCTCACGAACTGCACCGGCGACGTGAGGTTCTTCCAGTTGACCTCGTTGAGCCGCATCAGGACCTTATTGAACGCGCCGCGGGCCAGCGTCTGGTGGTTCACGTTCATCTTGCGGACGGCCTCGAAATGGGCCTTCCTGACCCGCGCCCGCTCGTCGTCGTCCCAGGCCCGGGCCCGGGCCAACCATCGCCACCGACTAGCCGCTTCGGTCCACGAGCCAGGCGCATTCCTGGGCAGCCGGCGTCTTGCCGGATCCACGCCACTTCGAGCCTGCGATTCGCGATACCGCCTGTAGGCGTCCTGGAGGCTCCGTTCGGTGCCGACCATCAAGTAGTAGTCGTGGAACCGCCCGTACCAGATGTCGGGGATCGTCCCAAACCGCAGATTTCCAACTTGACACTACTCTCGGAGCGTTCCCGAGAGGAATCCCCTCCCGACCGGAAGCCGGGCGCGCACGGCGGCACATCCCACCGGATCGACCGGTGTCTCAAGGTCAGTCTCGCGACGCTCACCGACAGGGCCGGCGACTTCTTGCCTCTACGCTACGCCGATCGAGCCGCGATCCTCTTGGCTTTGGCTTTCGCTTTGGCCTCGCCGATCACGATGGCCATCTCGTCTCGGAGGAGGTTCCAAAACCGATAGCTGGGCAGTTTCAGCCCCAGGTGCTCATAAGGGCAACGGCCCCGCCGCTTCCCGCCACCAAACTCCCGCGTGTTCCAGTAGAGCCGCTTCAGATCCAGCATCTCCTGGCTCAGCGTCCGATGCCGCGACTGGTGCATCCGTAGCACGCTGTTCATGCACTCCACGGCGCCGCTGGCTCGCACCGCCCGGCCCAGCACCGTCGCCACCTGGCGGTACGACTCCCGCCAGTTCGGGTCGAGTCGCTCACAGAGCACCTGTTGCAACACCGGCGCCACCTCGCCATAGCCCGCGATCGCCGCCGGGTCCGAGCCCCGGCGTCGCTGCCGGCGCAGCCACCACAAGTTCACCGAGGCGGCGAGCAACTCCGCCGCGATCTCCAGTCGGCCCAGGGCGCCGTGCAGCCGATCCAGGAATGTGAACGACTCCGGTGCCCGGAGGGACCCACGGACTTTGGACCAGTCGCAGCCCGAGAGCCCCGGCAGGGCCGCGGCGACCTGCTCCTGGGCCCACGACCGATCGTTGAGTTGACCATCGGGGCGGAACAGGCCCAGGGCCGGCTCGGCACGCTTCCAGGCCGCCTCCCCTTCGTCATACCGCTGAAGCGCCGTCTCCACCTGCTTCCAGGCCGCACGAGCCCGTTGGGCCAGGCCCCGCGCGTCGCGGCCCTGCCGTTGGGCCTGGTCGACGGCTCGGCTGGCGGCCTCGGCCTGCTCCCAGGTCCGTTCCACCCGATTCCAGAGGACCCTCAGGACCCGTTGGGCTTCCTGCTTGGTGTGGAAGACGTCCAGGCCCTTCTCCAGCGCGACTCCGCCGGTCTCGACGCGGTACTGTTGGCTCCGGTCGATACCGGCCTGGAGCCCCGTGCCCGCGTCCGAGATCACGTAGCCAAGCGCCGTCCAGGGCCGCAAGGCGGCCGACCAGGTCGAGCCCTTGCGATCTAAGGCCTTGGTCCCCAGGAACCAGACCATGCTGTGGGGCTCGACCCCGACCAGGACCGGCCGACGGCGGAAGAAGATCTCGTCAAGACAACCGACCAGGACCAAGGTCTGGGCGGCGCCGTCCAGCCGCTTGAGGACGACTCCGGCGGCGATGCCGGCGGCCTGGACCCAGCGATGCACGGTAGAAGGGCCGGGTGCGGCGGCCGTGCCCAAGAGGATGGCCAACAAGACCAGGGTCTGGTTGAGGCTCAAGCCCATGGCCAGGGCGGTCACAGCGAACTGCTGTTGCTTGGCCAGGGGGAATTCGATGGTCTGGCAGAGCCAGTCCCAGAGTTGGGCATTCTCCCTGCGGAGGGACTCATTGTCCTGGATCAGTTGCTCTCGGGTGGGTCCGCCGCTGTGCTGGGCCGCGACGGCATCCAGGACCTTCTGGGCATGGTCATAGGCGGACTGGCGGCTGCAGCCGGACTCTTGGGCCTGATCGGTGACGGCGCCGTGGGGTCCGGTGAGGCAGGCGGCGGCATTGGCGATCGAACGAACAAAGGGTATGGTACGCATGGGGATGGGTCCTCGTGGGTACGGGTCGCGATAACAACCGTACACATGAGGTCCCTCCCCCAAGGAATCAAGAGGGTACCGGTAGAATCTTGCCAAGTGTCAACTTGAAAACGCCCCGATTCGCCGCTCTTGGGACGATCCCCACTCCCACACGTGCCGCAACGACTTCAGCTCCTTCCGGACGGTATAACTCAAAATTAGCCGCTTGACCCGCTTGCCGTGGCGTTCCTTGCCCCTGCGCTTGGCATAGTCCTGGGCCGCGGCGAGGTCGAACGATTCCAGGTGCATCCCGGTGCCCAGAATCCGCTCGACGTTGCGAAGATGGCCCAGCTCGGTCCGGAGCGAGTTCGCCTCTTTGGCGCCGGCCGGCAGCTCGGCCCGATAGGCTTCGATGAGGCCGCCGATGGTGGCGCGGTCGTCGTGGCCGTCCTGGTCGTCCCTGGGTTTCGCCCGGGGCTTCGCGGTGAGCTTGCAGTCGGAAAGGATGAACGTGCCCGGCTCGGCGTCCTGGGGCGCGAGGATGCGTCCGGTGGCGATCAGCGCCAGGGTTTCCTGGACGCGCCTGCGCATCGCCTCCGCCATGCGTTCATCCTTGGTCTGGAGCGAACGCGTGAACTGCTTGCCCTGATGGCGGAACGCGATCCGGTAAGTTCCGGATTTCGGATCTCGGACGAGCGTGGCCAAGACTGTCCCCTGCCCGATTGGCTACAACATAAGACCACTGCATTTTCTACATCGTTGTAGAATTGTTGTAGGAGGTCAAGGGAAAACGGGCTTCTGAGAAGTGGCGACTTGCCGCAAACCGTTGTGTCTTTCCGACTTACTTGAGTATGCCCGACAGGAGTTGAACCTGTAACCTTCAGCTCCGGAGGCTGACGCTCTATCCAATTGAGCTACGGGCACGAATCTGCTTACAGGATGCAGTCCCGGGGCTCGGTTTGTCAAGGGATCGCAAACCCCATGTCGCGGAGGATATTGACCAGCGCGATCAAGGGCAGGCCCGTGATGGCACTATGGTCGTCGCTCTCGATCCGATCGAACAGGACGATTCCCCGCGATTCGAGCTTGTAGCTACCGGCACAGTCGATCGGCTCGTCGGCGGCGACGTATCGTTCGATCGCGTCGCGTGAAAGCCGTCGCATCCGGAGTCGCGTGATATCCGTGTGGCAGACCCCCTCGCCGCCCCGGATCACCACCATCGCGGTGATCAGCTCGTGCCCGCGACCGGCCATCGCGACGAGTTGCTCCACGGCACCGGCCGCCGTCCCCGGCTTGCCGAAGACCTGGCCCTGGAAGGAGACGAGCTGGTCACAGCCGATGATCGCCGCCTCGGGCTCCTCATCGACCAGGCTCGATGCCTTGGTCAATGCGAGCTTCTCGGCCAGCAGGCGCGGCTCCGTGCCGGCTTCCGCACGCCGGATGACCGACTCATCGCAGAGCGGTGCTCGGCATCGGAACGGCACTCCCAGGCGCGCGAGCAAGGCGCGTCGATAGACCGATGTGCTCGCCAGTATCAGGGAGCTTTCCGGATCCGATCGACCGATGGATGCGCCCTCCGACACGCTCAAGCCCCCGTCTTGGGTGATCGCCGAGGATCCCTGGGCCTTCGCCGGGCCGCCGTCGCTGGCAACTCCGGGATCAGAGCCGGATCGCTTCGAGCAGTTCGTCCGGCGGTAGGATGTACCCGAAGTAGAAGTCGCCGAAGAGCGCGTACTTGGCCGAGCTCTCGTCGAACCGCATCGTATAGACGATGTCCTTGAGATACGTCGGATTCTTGCCCCAGAGCGTGACGCCCCACTCCCAGTTGTCCAGGCCCGTCGAGGCCGTGATGAGCTGCGAGACCCGCCCAGCGAACTTGATGCCGCTGCGGGCGTGGTAGGACATCAACTCCGACCGGGCCTCGAAGGGCAACAGGTACCAGTTCTGCTCGGCGGTGCGCATCTTGCTCATCGGGTAGAAGCAGAGGCAAGGCCAGCCAGGGAACTCCGGATAGAGTCGCTGCTTGTTCATCGGGCCGAGCCGCTCGGCATAGGCCGCGACTTTCGTCTTGTAGATGCTACTCTCCGGATCGAGGCCCTCTCGGTCCCGGAGGACCTGACCGTATTGCTCGGCGTCGGGGACGTACTCGGAGATCTCGGTGATCGAGTAGAAGGAATAGGTCGGCTGGAGCGCCGGGCCCAGACTGGAGGCCTGGATCGACATCTGGACGTCGTGGACGCCCCGCAGGTCCGGGCCGGCCATGATCACGCCGAAATCGGCCTTGTGTCCCGGCACCGCGAAGCACTGGAGCTGCTCCGGCCCCCCCGGATCCCTGGCGATCAGCACGCGCCTCAACTCCTCGACGCCCTGCTCGCGCTGCCCCGTGGAGAGCTCGGCCAGTCGCGAACGATCCACCCGGTAGAAGAGGTGGAGGAAATGCCAGCCCGCCTCGGGCACGAGCGTCGCGGGGACCTGCGTCGCCGCCGATGGGCGATGCCCCGGCGACCGGGCTTCCGCCTGCATCGTCGCGGCCGAGGCGTTGGTGGCCGATTCCGGGGAGTCATGCGAGATATTGCGCATTCCTGCTCCTGCATGTTGACTGAGACCGATCTCCAGGCCGGCAAGCGTCATTCTACGGGTTATCCGGCATCGACTGCAAGGAAACCATTGGTCCTTGGTCATTTGTCCTTGGTCCTTGGTCCGTAGCGGTCCAGGCCCTCTCTCCTGGAATCCATGGATTTACCTGTTTATCATTTATTAGAGATCATGGGCATCGAACCGGGCCGTCGAATGATAGGGCATCGCAGTCCAGCGGGGTTGCGGCGGCCTTCCGCGACGCCTAGAATCCCCGCTTGTGTTCCGGGTTTTCATGGGGTCATGGCGGGGCCGTCTCAACGACGGGCAATCCCGGGCGTCGCGGATCTTGGGGAGGGGTGCGTCATGAGGATGGGGCATGCATTGAGGACGCTGGCGATCCTCGGCCTTGGTGGTCTCCTGGGTGGCCTGGTGGTCGCGCTCGCCGAGCGAGGATCCGCCAAGGCCGACCCCAGCCCGCCAGCGACGAGGAGCGGGGAGATCGGGTCCGCCCAGGGCGAGCCCATCCGGAAGTGGCGGAAGGGAGAGGGATGGGGCTGGGTCTGGGGCAAGGACGACGAGGTCGGCTCGCTCAACGCCCTGTCCGATTCCTCCCGGGCCGCGGCGCTGTCGCTGGCGACCCGCGGCGAGGTCTTCGACCTGGGCCTGTCCTACAGCCGTCGCAGCTACAAGTGGCCGGGCCATAGCCCCGGCGAGATCCTCACCTTCCGCAGCCCCGACGGCATTCGCCGCATGCAAGACGCCGATTCGCCACCGCCCGACCAGAACCGGGACCAGGTCTACTGGCATTCGGCCGCGATGTTCATCTCCGACAACGTGGCGACCCAGATCGACGGCCTCGGCCATATCACGGCCGGCCGCGACGACCACTGGTACAACGGCTTCAAGGAGTCGGACTGGGGCGGCGACTGGGGCCCGCGGAAGTGCGACGCCTCCACCATCCCGCCGATCATCGCGCGCGGCGTGCTCATCGACGTGGCCGCCTTCAAGAAGGTCGACGCCCTGCCGGGTCACACGCTCATATCGACCAAGGATCTCCAGGAGACCCTCGCCTGGGAAGGCGTGACCCTGGCCCCGGGCGACGTTGTCCTGGTCCGCACCGGCACCGCCCGCTACTGGGGAGAAGACGGCGCCGATCATGCGAAGATCGCCGCCCACGACTCGGCCGGCCCCGACCTCACCGCAACGAAATGGCTGATCGAGGACCAGGGGGCCATCATGGTCGGCTCGGATACCAGCGGCTATGAGGTCAATCCCGCGCCCGACTCGCCCGGGACCGGCATCCCCGTCCATCGCTATCTGCTCGTCGAGCAGGGCGTCCACCTCGGCGAGTTCCATAACCTCGAAGGACTCAGCCAGGCCAAAGCCTACACGTTCTGCTACATCGCCGCGGTCAACAAGATCAAGGGTGCCGCCGCCGGCTTTGCGCTGCGGCCCCTGGCACTCCGATAGGTGTCTGCCGACGATCCCGCTTGTTCGGTCGGCGAATGTTCGACTAACATGATCGGAAATCTCCAACCAGAGCGCCTTACGATTGGGCTGCATACTGCATACGGTCGGGGGACAGAGCCCCCTCCTACAAGGACGTCCCCGGCCGGTCTCTTGTAGGAGCTCCGTCCGGCGATCTTCACCCAATCGTAAGGCGCTCTAACTGCGGGGTCTCGCAGGATCTGGGTGCGGGCGGCTTCTTGGGCGCGGGTTTGAGGAGGCAGGGAGTCATGTTGACGGCCGGAACGCAATCCTTCCGAGGGCGGATCTACGACGATATCACGCAGACGATCGGCAATACGCCGCTGATCCGCCTGCGTCGGGTCACGCGCGGCTGCCATGCCGACGTGGTCGCGAAGCTGGAGAACTTCAATCCGCTCTGGTCGGTGAAGGACCGCATCGGCGTGGCGATGATCGACGCGGCCGAGGCCGACGGCAAGATCGACAAGGACACGGTGATCATCGAGCCCACGAGCGGCAACACGGGGATCGCGCTGGCGTTCACCTGCGCCGCCCGAGGCTATCGGCTGGTCGTGACCATGCCCGAGAGCATGAGCCTGGAGCGCCGGCGTTTGCTCAAGGCGTTCGGCGCCGAGATCGTGCTGACCCCCGCGACCGAGGGGATGCCCGGTGCGGTCCGTCGCGCCGAGGAGCTGGTGAAGAATACGCCCCACGCCTTCATGCCCCAGCAGTTCAAGAATCCCGCCAATCCGGAGATCCATCGCCGCACGACGGCCGAGGAGATCTGGCGCGACTCCGAAGGCAAGGTGGACATCCTGGTGTGCGGCGTCGGGACCGGCGGGACCGTCACCGGCTGCGGCGAGGTCCTCAAGGGCCGCAAGCCATCGATCCAGGTCATCGCCGTGGAACCGGCGGGCTCGCCGGTGATCACGCAATCGCGGAAGCACGAGCCGCTCCGGCCCGGCCCGCACAAGATCCAGGGCATCGGCGCCGGGTTCATCCCGGACGTCCTGAACACGGCGATCCTCGATGAGGTGGTCACCGTCCCCGAGGACGAGTCGTTCGAGATGACACGACGGCTGGCCCGCGAGGAAGGCATGCTCTGCGGCATCTCGTGCGGGGCGGCCGCCGTCGGGGCCATCAAGGTGGCCTCCCGACCGGAGAATGCCGGCAAGCTCGTCGTCGTGGTCCTGCCGGACCTCGGCGAACGCTACCTCTCGACCCCGTTGTTCCCCGAGTGAGCCAGGGCCCTGGGCGGCAACACGTCATTGAACGAGCCACCACCCGAGATGAGCGCGTCCGTCCCCCTGGAGATCCCTCGGGATCTCTATGACGCGATGATCGTGCATTGCCGGAGCGAGACACCCCTGGAATGCTGCGGCATGCTGGCGGGCATCGCGCCTCGGGTCTCGCTGTTCCTCCCCCTGCGGAACGCCGCGCCCATCGAGACCCGAACCACGCGATACTTCGCCGAGCCTCGCGACTTGTTCCAAGTCGAGAAGACCCTGCGCAAGCTCGGGTTGGAAATCCTGGCGATCTACCACTCGCATCCGAGCGCGCAGCCCGTCCCGAGCCGGACCGATCTCCGAGAACATAACTACGGGAGCGTCCCCCAGATCATCGTCTCGCTGCTCGGCAATGAACCCGTAGTCCGCGTCTGGCGGCTCGATGAGACCTCCTACCACGAACTCGCCTGGCGGATCGTCGGGCCGGATCCGCCGGGCGATGCCGCCGGAGGTTGCACGCGGGACCCGGGCGGACTATACTACCGTTCCTATTGGCGATTCACGACCCGGGGAGCGAATTCGAGATCCATGCAACGAACCCTGATCATTTTCAAGCCCGATTGCGTCCAGCGCCGGCTCGTCGGTGCGATCCTCCAACGTTTCGAGACCAAGGGCCTGCGGATCGCGGCGATGAAGCTCATCCACGTCGACCGCGCGCTCGCCGAGAAGCACTACGCCGAGCACGAGGGGAAGCCGTTCTTCGAGGGCCTGATCGGGTTCATCACGAGCTCGCCGGTCATCGTGGGCGTCCTGGAAGGGAACGAGGCGATCGCAGTTGTCCGGGCGATGCTGGGCGCGACCAATGGCGCCGTCGCCGCGCCGGGGACGATCCGCGGCGATTTCTCGATCAGCAAGCAGAACAACCTGCTCCACGGCAGCGACAGCCCCGAGTCGGCCCAGCGAGAGATGGCGCTCTGGTTCCGTCCCGAGGAGATCGTCGATTACGCGATCGACGGCGAGACTTGGGTCTCCGCCGGCTCTTGAGGACGAGGGAAAACGCCGGGACGCATCGATCATGGCCGGTCCGCCGCGCAAGAGTGAGATCCTGTCGAATCCGTTCTTCGTGCTCTTGCTCGGGACCAGCGCGCTGTTCGTGTTGACCGTGCTGGGATACCTGGTGAGTCCGTACGTCCTGACGCCGAACCCGGCGCAGCCGCCGCGGACCGCCCGGTCGATCGCCATGGCCGAGTGGTTCGATCGCCATGGGCCGATGACGCTCGCCATCGAGTTCCTCGTCATGCTCCTGGCCGGAATCCTCGCCATGGCGACGGACGCCTGGTTCACATCGCGATCGAAATCGAGACGACGTGAGGGCGAAGCCTAGGCCCCGCCCCGAATCTGGGAGGCCGCCATGTCGAGCAAGGCGATCGAGCAGGAGGCCGCGAAGCTGCGGAGCGAGCTGAACCGGCACAACTACCTCTACTACGTCGAGGCCCAGCCAGCGATCAGCGACCGCGAGTACGACCGGATGATGGAGCGGCTCACCGAGCTGGAGGCGCAACATCCGGAGCTGATCACCCCGGACAGCCCCACGCAGCGCGTCGGCGGTCAACCTCTGGACGGCTTCGCGACCGTCCGCCACGTCGTCCCCATGCTCTCGATCGACAACACATATTCGTATGACGAACTCCGCGAGTGGGACGCGCGGGTCCGCAAGGGGCTGAACCCCGGCGAGCCGTTGCGATACGTCGTCGAGCTCAAGGTCGACGGCGTCGCCGTCTCGCTCCGATACGAAAAGGGACTCTTCGTCAAGGGGGCGACCCGCGGCGACGGAGAGCGCGGCGACGACATCACGGCCAACCTGAAGACGGTCCGCGAGATCCCGCTGGTCCTCCAGGGCTGCCCGGCCGACTTGCTCGAGGTCCGCGGCGAGGTCTACATGACCAACTCCGAGCTCGTCCGGCTCAACGAGATCCGCCGCGCCGCCGAAGAGGCCCCCTTTGCCAACCCTCGCAATTCCACGGCGGGGTCGCTCAAGCTCCTCGATTCGAAGCTCTGCGGCCAGCGACGGCTCCGGTTCGTCTCGCACGGCCTGGGCGAATACCAGGGGATCGACGAATCCTCGTATTTCGTACTGACTCGCCTGATCAAGAGCTGGGGTATTCCCGTGAGCCCCCACACCGCCTGCTACGAGACGATCGAGCAGGTCATCGAGCACGCCCAGAACTGGAGCGATCGTCGCAACGCGCTCGACTTCCAGACCGACGGCCTGGTGGTGAAGGTGGACGACCTCCGTCAGCGCGAACGCCTCGGCGCACGGAGCAAGAGCCCGCGCTGGACCATCGCCTTCAAATACGAGGCCGAGCAGGCCATCACGCGACTGGTCGGGATCACGATCCAGGTCGGCAAGACGGGCAAGCTGACGCCGGTCGCCGAGCTCGAGCCGGTCCTGCTGGCCGGCACGACGGTCCGCCGCGCCAGCCTGCATAACGCCGACGAGATCGAGCGTAAGGATGTCCGCGTCGGCGACGCCGTCGTGATCCAGAAGGCCGGCGAGATCATCCCGCAGGTCGTCCGCGTCGAGGCCGACGCCCGCAAGGGCGACGAGACGGCCTTCCTCTTCCCCCGGACTTGTCCTAGTTGCGGCGCGCCGGTCGAACGATCAGGCGACGAGGTCGACTTCTACTGCACCAATTCGCCATCCAAGTGCCCGGAGCAGCTCAAGGAATGGATCCGATGGTACGCGCACCGCGATGCCATGGACGTCGACGGCCTGGGTGAGAAGCTGATCCACCAGCTCGTGGACAAGAAGCTGGTCCAGAGCCTGGCCGATCTCTACCGGCTCGACGCGGCCACCCTGGCCGATCTGGATCGGATGGGCAAAAAATCGGCCGAGAACCTGGTCAAGGCCCTCGAGGCCAGCAAGACCCGGACCCTCGACCGCTTCCTCACCGGCCTGACGATCCGACAGGTCGGGACTCGCATGGCCGAGATTATCGCCGCGCGGGTCCAGACGCTCGACAAGCTCCGCTCGATGTCGCTGACGGATCTCGAGACGCTGCCCGAGGTCGGCCCGATCGTCGCCGCCAGCATCCACGAATATTTCCAGGACCCCGACAACCAGAAGCTCCTGGACGACTTGCGGGAGGTCGGGGTGACCCCCCAGGCCGTCGAGCCGGTCCAGTCCAGCGGGCGCAAGCTGCTCTTCGCCGACAAGACCTTCGTCCTGACCGGCACCCTCTCCAAGCGGTCGCGTCCCGAGGCCGAGGCGATCATCAAGCAGCGAGGCGGCAAGGTCAGCGGCTCGGTCTCGAAGGTGACCAGTTATGTCCTGGCCGGTGAGGAGGCCGGCAGCAAGCTCGAGAAGGCCCGCCAGCTCGGGATCCCCATCATCGACGAGGCCGAATTCGAAAGGCTGGCCGAGATCGGCGAGGCGTGATCGCAGAGGATCGAGAGGGGAAGCCGATTCGACAAATTGAAAGCGTGACGAGGCGGCCATGGCATGACCTCCTCGTCCGATCGGTCACGAGCGATGCTCAATAACGCGGACCGACGTTGCTATTGCCGTAGCTGCGGGTCGTGCGAGCCTCGCGCGGCTTGGCCTCATTGACGGTGAGACGGCGACCATCGTGCTCCTGGTCGTTGAGCTCGTTGATGGCCGCTTCCGCTTCCGCGTCAGTGCTCATCTCGACGAACCCGAAACCCTTGGCACGACCGGTCTCGCGGTCGGTGATCACCTGGCGCTCACCACGGTCCCGAACGGAGAGAACAACTGCTCCAGGTCCGAACTGCCGACCTGGTAGGTCAGGTTCCCGACGTATAACTTCTTGCCCACCTTGAAACTCCTGGACGAACATGCGGCGACCCGATCTTGCTTTCCGGGTCGGCTGTGAAAGGGGCCAACCATGGCAGCCCAGCAGGCGGGAAGGCGACAGGGTGAGGTGAGAACAGATTCCGGGACGGGATCGATCCGCAGACACGCATTCGTATTCCAACCAGCCGCATTCTACCCGACCCCGGGATGAAGTAAAGGGCGAAAAGCCAAATCTTTTTCAGATGTCACGATGCGTTGAGAGCGGGTGCGATCGGCGAAGGATCGACTTCGGCCGGGCGATCGCCGGCTCGCCCCACGGCGACCCCGTCTGCCAGGGACTCCTCGGCCACGCGCCGGATCGCCTTCAGGTCGAGCTTGCCCGTGCCGAGCACCGGGATCGCGTCGACCTTGATGAAGTTCTCGCGACGGGGGATGAACAGGTTGGGGAGCCCCTGGGAGCCGAGGCTCTCGAGGGCGCGCTGGACTTCCCCGTCGCCGAGGGTCGTTAGCACGGCGAGCTTCTCGCCCTTGCGCTCGTCGCCAACGGCCGTCACGGCGAAGACCTGGATATCCGACCCGATGGCATGTTGCAACGCCTCCTCGACGCGGCCGTGCGGCACCATCTCGCCGCCGATCTTCGAGAATCGGGACAGCCGGCCCGAGATCTTCAGGAATCCGTCCTCGCTGAGGAAGCCCAGGTCGCCCGTGATGTACCAGCCGTCGTGGAAGGCCGCCTCGGTGAGGTCATCTCGCCCCAGGTAGCCCTGCATCACGTTCGGCCCCTTGACCAGCACGAGCCCCTCGGCGTCGGCGCCGAGCGGTTCGTAGGTCTCGGGCTTGACGATCCGGACGGCGACGCCCGGCAACGGCCGGCCGACGTATCCGCGGCGCAGACCCGGGCTGGAAGAACCCCGTCTCGCGGTGATCGAACGTGTTCACGGCCACCACCGGGGCGCATTCGGTCATGCCGTAACCCTCCATCGGCCGGATGCCGAAGGCGTCCTCGAACGACAAGGCCAGCGCCTCGGACAGCTTCTCGGCCCCGGCGAGCACCAGGCGGATCGAGCCGAATTGCGCCGGGGCGCAGCGACGGAGATAAAGCTGGAGGAACGTCGGCGTGGCCAGGAGGATCGTCGCAGAGTATCGCTGGACCAACTCGCCGATCCCCGGGCCGTCGAGCGGGCTGGGGTGGCAGACGTTGGCCATGCCCGAATTGGTCGCGAACCACGAGATCATGTAGCCGAACGAATGGAACGGCGGCAAGATCCCGATCAGCCGATCCTCGGGCAGGACGCGGTACGCCTCGCGGATGGCCTGGACGTTCGAATCGATGTTGAAATGAGAGAGCATCACGCCCTTCGGCTCGCCCGTACTCCCGCTGCTGAAGATGATCGTCGCGATGTCGTCGACCGTCGCGGCCCGCGTCGCACCGGCCCAGCGTTCCAGGAGCCGGACCGGGGCGAAGATCGCGACTGCGGCCGCCGCCGCGCGCTCCGAGGGGCTGATGCCGCCGCGTACGTCTTCGATGAGGATGAGCTCCAGGCCGCCGGGAGGCTCGAGCTTGGCCTTTTCGAGGAACGCCCGGCTGGTGACCACCGTGCGGAGCCCCGCCTGTGCGGCCGCCGATTCCATGCCGGCCTTTCCGGCCGTGAAGTTCAGGTTGACCACCGTCTTGCCCGCGATGGTCGCCGCCAGGTTCACCAACGCGCCGCCGACGCTCGACGGAAGGAGGATCCCCACGGCCGTTTGGCCTTCCCATCGGGACCGCAAGGCGCGGGCGATCGCCAGGGCGCCGGCGAGGGCCTGGAAATAGGAGACCCGCGGCGTCTGCATGTCGGCGAATGCCAGCCGCGTCGGACGCCGACGCGCCCGTCGGATGAACTCGTGATGGAGCGGCAGGCGATCCGCCTTGCGGTACGACCAGGCTTCCTGGCCCAGCTCGGTGATCGCCTGCCGCAGCTCGAAGAGGGACGATTCCGAGGTCATCGGCCGACCGAACGAGACCGTCACCGGGTACGGGATGCGCTCGGGCCATCGCCGATGGCTCGCCGGGCTGAAGACGCTGCCCATCAGCCGGTCCAGGTGTACCGGGATGATCGGCGTGGTCCGCCCCTTGACGATCCGCTGCAAGCCGCGCTGGAACGGCGCCATCATCCCGGTCCGGGTGAGCTGCCCTTCGGGGAACACGCAGACCAGCTCGCCGTCGTCGAGCGCCCGGCCGGCCTCCCGGAACGCGTGCAGGATCATCTTGGGCCCGCCGCTGGCCGCGATCGGGATCGCCTTCATCGATCGCAGCAGCCGGCCCACGATCGGTCGCTCGAAATAGGGGGCATAGACCACGAAGCGGATCGGCCGGTCGGTGCCGGCGATCAGGAAGAGGCCGTCGGCGAACGACACGTGGTTGGGCACGAGCAGTGCGCCCCCCTCGCTCGGCAAGTTCGACCGGCCCAGGATCCGCACGCGATAAAGCGTATGCGCCAGGCCGAGGAGGAGGAAGCGGAGGAAGGCGTCGGGCACCAGCGTGAAGGCCCAGGCGGAGCCTCCGGCCAGGACGATCGAGGCGCCCAGGAAGGTCCCCCGCGCCGTCAGCCCGAATCGGGCCAGGACCAGGGCGATCACGGAACCCAGGAGCATCCCGCCGCAGACCATGGCATTCGAGAACGAGAGGATCGCGCCGCGGCGGTCGACCGGCGATCGCCATTGCAACAGGGCGTTGATCGGCACGAACAGGAGGCCGGCGGAGATGCCGAGCAGGCCCATCAGGACCATCGTCCCGGCCAGGCCCGGACCGATCGCGGCGAAGGCCAGCGTGCAGACGGTCAGGCCGATCGCCCCCAGGGGCAGCAGGCCGTATTCCACCTTCGAGGCCGACAGCTTGCCCGCCAGCAGGCAGCCCGCCCCGATGCCGATCCCCAGCGCGGCCATCGGCAAGGCCACCAGGCTATCCTTGAGCTGCAACGCCTTCGCGCCGTAGGCCAGGATCGGCGCGGGGACGAGCATGGCGATTGTCCAGACGAGGACCTGGCCCGTGAGGGCCAGCCGCAGCACGCGATCGGCCCGGATCGACTCCAGCGCGATCCGCACGGTCGTGACCAGCCCGCCCTCGGCCCGCGCGGCCTTGACCGGCGGGATCGTCAATGCCGCCAGGAGGCCGCAAGCCGAGAGCACCGTCAGGAACAGGCCGGCGAGCCAGGGACCGCCCCCGACCTTCATCGCCGTCTCCAGGATGTATCCCCCGGCCACGATCCCGCCGAGGTTCGCCAGATTCGTCCACATCTCGAGCTGACCGTTGCCGGACGAGAGCAGATGATGGGGTAGTAGTTCCGGCAGGATGCCATACTTGGCCGGATTAAAGAACGCCGCCTGCATGCCGAGCAGGCCCAGCACGGTCAGCGACAGCCAGCCTCCTTCGGGCTGTGCCAGCAAGACGCCCGTTCCCGCCATCATCAGGACCAGTTCGAAGACCTTTGTGGCCACGATGACCGTGCGTTTACTCAGGCGATCGGCCAGCACGCCTGCCGGCAGCGAGAAGAGCATGAGGGGGACCATCAGGACGATCTGGGCGAACGCGGTTTGCTGCTGCCCCTGGGCCTCGCCGGCTTCGCCCGCGACGACCGCGGCCATGGCGAGCAAGATCAGCAGTTGCTTCCAGGCATTATCATTGAATGCCCCCAGGAACTGCGCGATGAAGAGTCCTCGAAGCGGATGTCTCGTAGGGATGCCGTCCCCGGGTTGCCGATGGTTCTCAATGCCCTCGTTCACGTCAGATGCTCCCTGATGAATGGATGCCGTCCGGCCGCGGGCGGCCCGAATCTCCGATCCCCCTGCCCTTATGATGTCCGGATCGGCGCGAGTTGGGCCAGCGACGGAGAGGGAAGGCTTCGGAATCCCCATACCGCAACGCCGTGCCACCAGGGCATCCCGAACGTCCGATGCCGATCCGGCTTCGAGGTCGGCTCGCCCAGGAGCGACTATAGCTCAGTGTCGTCATCGCAAGAAGCAGCCGGTGACGCAATCCCAAGATCCGGGTTCGGGCTCGGTGGATGTCGGTCGGACCGCCACTCGCCCGACGCGCACCGCCTTCCGAGTTGTCCGACACCCTGGCTCGCGTTACGATCGAAGTGGATGCTGATGGCGATCAAGCAACCACGACGAAGAGGAGGAGGGGCGATGAGAGGTTCCTTGGGTTTTCCTCGACTTCTGGCGTTTCTGGCTCCGTTCTTCCTGAGTCCATGCATGGCACGCGCGGACGATATCCCCCTGGGGGTCCTCCGTGACTGGCAGTTCTACAACAATGGCGGTTGGATGCTGCTCAACCAGGGTAAGTATGCCAAGGCCGAGGAGCGGTTCAAGATCGCCATCGAGGAGATCCGGCCTTATCAGAAGACCGATCAACGGCTGCTGGCGCGGAGCTACTCGGACCTCGCCCGGGCACTCTACCACCAGGGGCGGTACGCCGAGGCCGAACCGCTGGCCGCGTGGGCCCTCATCGTCCGCGAGGCGCACGTGAAGGCCAATCCGGACGCCGTCTTTCAGACCCTGTACACCCTGGCCATGATCCATACGGCACAGGCCCACTTCGATCAGGCCGAGTCGCTGCTGAGGCGGGCTCTCGAGCTCCAGGAGCAGGCCATCGGGCCAGATCATCTTCAGACGGCGGCGACCCTCGACGAGCTGGCGGGAGTCTGCGTCGAGCAGAGGAAATTCAAGGACGCCGAGGGACTCTACAAGCGGGCCATCGCCATCCACGAGAGGATCGATCCCAACGAGAACCTCGACCTGGCCGGTTGCGCCGAGCGCTATGCGACCATGCTGAAGCGGCTGGACCGGCTTGCGGAGTCCGAGAAATGGCGGGCGCGCGCCTCGGCGATTCGAGAGACCGTGACCGCGAAGGCGGAACGGTCGCGACTCACCAAGGTGCAACCGAAATTCATGGGGATCAAGTAAGACGAGCCAACGACCGCGGGGCCCAGGCTTCCCGACCCCGACCCGATCCGGAGCCGTCGAATCCGGCTCGTCGAGGTCGGTTGCCCCGCGGATCCTCCCGGCGAGGGCGAGCGAGCGACCGGAATCAGGAGCGGGCAATGAGAAAGATTTCTGGATATCCCCTGTTGTTGTCCGTGCTGGCGGTCTTCCTGGCGAGTCCCTGTGCCGCACGCGGCCAGGATATCCCCCCGGAGGTCCTGCGATACTGGCAGTCCTACAACGATAACGGGTGGATCTACCTCGGCAAAGGGGAACTCACCAAGGCCGAGGAGCAGTTCAAGCTCGCCATCGAGGAAGTCAGGCCGTTCCAGAAGGCCGATCAACGGCTCCTGGCGCGGAGCTACTCGGACCTGGCCCGGACCTTCTATCACGAGGGCCGGTACACCGATGCCGAACCGCTGGCCAGGTGGGCCTTGTCGGTCCGCGAGCAATACGTGAAGGCCAATCCCGACGCGGTCTTCCAGAGCCTGTACACCCTGGCGATGATCCACGCGGCACAGGCCCACTTCGATCAGGCCGAGCCGCTACTGCGACGAGCACTCGACCTCCAGGAGAGGGCCATCGGCCCCCACCATGTCCAGACGGCGGCGACCCTCGACGAGCTGGCGGGGATCTGCGTCGAGCAGCGGAAGTTCAAGGACGCCGAGGGCCTTTACAAGCGGGCCATCGCCATCCACGAGCAGTTCGACCCCGACGAGAACCTCAACCTGGCCGGTTGTGCCGAGCACTACGCGTCCATGCTCAAGCGGATGGGTCGGACCGCGGAGGCCGAGAAGTGGCAGACGCGGATCGCGACGATCAAACATAACGCCGAGGTGAAGGAGGAACGGGAACGGGCGCGGAGGGCCGACCCGAGGTTCATGGGATTCAAGTAAGACCGCCAGCGGGCCCTCGCATCGTCGTAATCCGTAATGCGTAATCTGTAATCGATCGATTCACAGCCCCTCAGGGCGTCCCGGGGTCGAAGATCGTCGCCCCGATGTATCGCGTGGGGCCGGTGCGGTCGCTGTAATAATAAATGGCCACGACCTTCCCGTCGGGGCGTAGGACCGAGCGCGGATAGCCGACATCGGTGCTGCCGCCGTCGTCGCGCAGGACGATGGCCTCTCCCCAGGTCTTGCCCTTGTCGCCGCTCAGCCTGGCCCTGATGCCGTAAGGCTTGGCGCGGACGCCGTAGATCAGGCAGAGCCGGCCGTCGGGCAGGCGGAGCAGGCTCGGAGGGTTCCCCTCGCCGGTGTCCGGCTCGGGGGTAGACCGCAACGACCAGGATCGGCCGTCATCGTGCGATCCATATGCATCGATCCAGCTCTTTGGTGGGTCGAGACGTCGGATCGTCGTGACGAGCTCGGTCGGCGAGAGGCGGACCGTCGCCGGCATGATCGCATACCCCACGGGTTCGGGCCCGATGAACGAGAGGAAGTGCCAGGTCCGCCCGCCGTCTGTCGTCCGGGCGCAGAAAGGCCGCCCTTCCTTGCCGTTGGCCTTCGACGCGGTCAGGAACAGCATGCAGTCGTCGCGGCCGTCGACGATGTAGTCGGTCCGACCCATGACGCCCGGCTGGCCGAAGAGCGGCAGCGCAAGAGGCCCTCGCCAGGTCGTGCCTCGGTTGTACGAGTAATAATATCGCGATGTACCGTTGTTCGAGTTCTCCATCCGGACGGTCATCGCGAAGCCCGGCCGCGCGAAATCGATCGGCGAGTCGAGCGGCGTCGGATGCTCCTCCGGGGCGCCTGGGGGCATGAGCCCGTGACGCATCCCGGGCGTGCCGGCCAGCGCCCCGGGAGGCTGGGGTGTCTCGACCGACCACGAAAGGCCGCCGTCGCGGCTGCGTGCCAGCAAGAACTCTTCCGGCCGATCGTGGTCGATGTTGTGATATCGTCCGCGGTCCTTGTAAGTACCGCGGCTGAAGCCGACGAGGATCTCGTCGCCCCACGACCAGATGCCGTGGTTGGCCGGCCATCCGGCGAATCGACCCGGCTCCTTGTAGACCTCGACATGGCGGATGACCTTCGGCGGCTCGGCCGCGCCCGCTGATGGACCGATCGCTCTCAAGAAGAGGACGACCGCCATGGCCCGCATCCTCGAAGACATCGACACCAACGCCCTCCTTCCAAATGAATGAGCGAGCCCGTCACGAAATCGAGGACTCGTCGGGGAAGCACGCTCATCCTACTGGTGGGCATGATTCAACGCCAGATTGTGAACGAGCGGTTCTCCCTTGCGACGTCACCTCCGGGTTAGTCGTGGCTCCCCTCCCTTCCGGCCCGAGAATTGCAAAGTAACCCCGGCATCGGAAATCCAACGGACCCAGGGAGGAGCGACGTCGCCGGGCTCGACCCGCGCCGGCGCCTCTTTCCTCGGGTCCGTGTCATTGGGGAACGCCGGAGACTGTTGACGATGAACGGGTTACGAAGACGCTTCGGAGCGAGTCGGCTCGCGATGGGGACGGCGATCATCATCTTGATGCTCGGCCGAGGGGCGTGGGCCCAGATCCCGGGCTTGCCCGCGCCGGCCAACGGGAAGGCTTCCGGTGCTGCGGCCGCGAAGGCCAAGGCGGTGGCCACCTCCGAGGGGCCGATCACTGTCCACCGTCAGATCAAGGACGCCGACATCCAGCGGTTCCTGGCCAAATTCCTGCCCAAATATCCCGGCATCCGCAAGATCGATGTCGCGGTCGACGATGGCGTGGTCACGCTCAAGGGCCGGGTCGACGACGACGACTCACGCGACGAGGTCACCGATGTCGTCAAGCGGACCGAGGGCGTGCGCCTGGTCCTGAACCAGTTGGCCACGGACGAGGAGGTCATGACAGGCATCGAATTCGCGCAGCAGGAACTGGGCAACCTCCGGGACTATTTCGCCCGCAAGTGGATCCTGCTCCTGATGGCCCTGGCGATCATGGGTGCCTCGTGGATGCTGGCCCAGTTCTTCGCCGCCCGGTCCGAGATCCTGCTCGCCCCCGTCGTCCATAATATCCTCTTACGATCAGTCGTCGGCTCGATCATCAGCGCCCTACTGGTCATCGGGGGGATCATCCTGGCGCTCGGCACCCTTCGCCTGACCCAGGCGGTGATGTCGGTCCTCGGCGTATCGGGCTTGGTCGTGCTGGCCGTCGGCTTCGCGTTCCGCGACATCACCGAGAATTTCATCGCCTCGGTCCTGCTGGGACTCCGCCGCCCGTTCCAGATCGGCGACTACGTGACGATCGCCGGCCAGTCCGGGCTGGTCAAGTCGTTGAATACGAGGGCAACCGTCCTCGTCACGCTCGATGGGAAACATGTCCGCATCCCGAACTCGACGATCTTCAAGGAGATCATGGTCAACGCGACGGCCTCGCCGAGCTTCCGCAACAGCTTCGACGTGGTGATCCCCAATGAAGCCTCGACGGCCGACGCGATCGAAGCCCTCAACCGCGCCCTGCGCGAGACCAAGGGCGTCCTCTCCGACCCGCCGCCGCGCGCACTCGTCGAAGCCCTGGAACCGGGCGGCGTCCGGCTCCGCGCCGACTTCTGGGCGCCGACACAGAACATCGACTGGTTCCAGCTCATGAGCGACGTGAAGCTCAGGGCCAAGGTCGCCCTCCAGCAATCGGGCGTCATCGCGCCGGCCGCGAGCGCATCCCCGGCCAAGGACGTCGGTCATGGCGAGTCGACCAACGGCGCACCAGCCCCGCCCGCCGCGACGATCACGGCCCGACAGGTCGCGGCCAACCTCAAGCGCGATGCGAAGGCCGCCGACTCCGCGACCGCGGTCGTCGGCGATGGATGCGAGACGCCGGCCGAGCGCGTCTTGCAAGAGCCCGAGACCCGCGTCAGCGATGAGGGCACGAACCTTCTCAAGGGCACGCGGACGGAATAGCATCCGGTTGGGGTGACCGTCCCCGTCGGCCAGATATGCGATGGGAGACTCGCCGATACACTACCCCGTGCCCCCGCACTCACGCGCGTGGTCACGGGTCACGATCTCACGACGTCTGGAGGTGTTTGCCGAGAACGATCCGCAGATCCATGACGATCGGCGGCACAGAATGGACACGGGAAGAATTCCAGGTAGAATAGCCGATCTTGCGAGCGAGGCCACCGCGAACAGGCCCTGTTGCGGAGTCCACAGAATTCCTACCGGCAGCGAGAATCGGCCTGGCATCATCCCTCGACGGGCTGCGTCATGCTCTGCGTACCGGGCCTCCTCGCGGGCTCCCGGGCCGATGACGCACGCGCATTGCGTCCGCCCGCTGTCGCCATCGTCGGGATTCGGCCCGCTCCGCCCGCCGTCGGAATCCTCCCGATCGGAGCCAGCTTCATGATCGTCGGAGTCCCTCGAGAGAGTTTCCCGGGCGAACGCCGAGTGGCCCTCGCTCCGGTCGTGATCCCGAACCTCGTCAAGGCCGGCCTCGAGGTCGTCGTGGAATCGGGCGCCGGCGCGGAGGCCGGCTATCCCGACGCCGAATACATCGCCAAGGGCGCCAAGGTCCTCCCGACACGCGCCGAGGCCTTCGCCGCCGCAGACATCGTCATCCAGGTGCTGGGCTACGGCTCGAACGACCGGACCGGCCGCGAGGACCTCCCCCTCTTCCGACGCGACCAGATCTCGATCGGCTTCCAGCGACCGCTGGGATCGATCGAGACCATCCGCTCGCTCGCCGAGAAGGGCGTGACCTCGTTCTCGATCGAGCTGATGCCGCGGACGACCCGCGCGCAGAGCATGGACGCGCTCTCCTCCATGGGTACGGTCGCCGGCTACAAGGCGGTGATCGTCGCCGCCGACAAGCTGCCGCGGATGTTCCCCATGCTGACCACGGCCGCGGGTACGATCACGCCCGCGCGGGTGCTGGTGATCGGGGCCGGCGTGGCCGGGCTCCAGGCGATCGCCACGGCGAAGCGGCTCGGCGCCGTCATCTCCGCCTACGACATGCGGCCCGCGGCCAAAGAGCAGGTCCAGAGCCTCGGCGGCCGATTCGTCGAGCTGCCCATCGAGGCCAAGGACGCCCAGGACGCGCGCGGCTACGGCACGGCGCAGGATGAGTCGTTCTACGTTCGCCAGCGCGAGCTGCTGGGACGGGTCATCGCCGAGAGCGACGTCGTCATCACGGCCGCGGTGATCCCGGGCAAGAAGTCGCCCGTGCTGGTGACCGCCGACATGGTCGCGCGGATGGCCCCGGGCTCGGTCATCGTCGACCTCGCGGCGGAGCGAGGCGGCAACTGCGAGCTCACCAAGCCCGAAGAGATCACCGTCGAGCACGGCGTGACGATCGTCGGCTGGATCAACATGGCCAGCACGGTGCCCTATCACGCCAGCCAGATGTATGCCAAGAACGTCACCGCGTTCCTCCTGCACCTGGTGAAAGACGGCAAGATCCAGATGAACCTGAATGACGAGATCATCCGCGAGACGTTGCTGACCCGAGACGGCGAGGTCGTGAACGCCCGCGTGCGGGAATTCTTCGCGATGCCGCCGCTGGCGACGGCGTCCCAGGGGGCCGAGAAATGAAGCTCGATTTGATCACGAGCCTGTATGTCTTCATGCTGGCGGCATTCATCGGGTTCGAGGTGATCCGGCGGGTCTCCCCCCTGCTCCACACCCCGCTGATGTCCCTGACCAATGCGCTCGACGCGATCGCCGTCGTCGGCGCGATCATCCTGGCCGGGGGGAGTAAGGGTACGATGGCGACGGTGCTGGGGACGATCGCGATCGTCGCGGCCACCAGCAACGTGGTCGGCGGGTTCATGATCACGGACCGGATGCTCAAGATGTTCAAGGCGAGTGGACCGAAGAGACCATGAGCGAGATCATCCGCAGCGAACACCTCATCGAGGTCGCGTACCTGGTCGCCACGGCGCTGTTCATCCTCTCGTTGAAATGGATGAGCTCGCCGAGTACGGCGCGTCGCGGCGTCCTGGCGGGCGAACTGGGCATGCTGCTGGCCATCGTCGGCACCCTGCTCCATCATGAGATCGTCGACTATCGATGGATCGCCGGCGCGCTGGTGCTGGGCTCGATCATCGGCGTGCGGCTGGGCATGGTGCCGATGACGGCAGTCCCGCAGCGGACCGCATTGAGCCACGCCTTCGGCGCGCTCTGCGTCACGCTGGTGGGCGCGGCCGAGTTCTACCTCAATGCGCCCGAGGTGGCCCCTTTCCTCATGACCGTCCTCTCGATGGAGGTCATCTTCGGCGCGCTCACGTTCACCGGGAGCCTGATGGCCGCCGGCAAGCTCCAGGAGGTCCTGCCGCAACGGCCGATCACGTACAGGGGGCAGAACATCGTCAATCTCTCGCTGCTGGGGCTGGCCTTCTGCATCGCGGGTTACCTGGTCTACGACCCGCGACAAACCTGGCTGTTCCCGCCGATGCTGATCATCTCGCTTGTCTTCGGGGTGATGATGATCATCCCCATCGGCGGCGCCGACATGCCGACGGTCATCTCGCTGCTCAACTCCTACGCCGGGCTCTCGGCCTCGGCGATGGGATTCGCGCTGGACAACAAGCTGCTGATCGTCGCCGGTGCGCTCGACGGCGCCTCGGGGTTCATCCTCTCGGTGAACATGTCGAAGGCGATGAACCGGTCGTTCACGAACGTCCTGTTCGGGGCGTTCGGGCAGGAGCAGGTCGCCGCGACCACTGGCGACGTGTCGCGATCGGTCCGCAGCGCATCGGCCGAGGAGGCCGCGGGCATCCTCTCTGCGGCCAGCAAGGTCGTCATCGTGCCGGGCTACGGGATGGCCGTCGCACAGGCCCAGCACAAGGTCCGCGAGCTCTACGACGCGCTGACCAAGCGCGGGGTCGACGTCAAGTTCGGCATCCACCCGGTCGCCGGCCGGATGCCCGGCCACATGAACGTCCTGCTCGCCGAGGCCGACATCCCCTATGACCACCTCCTCGACATGGACGAGATCAACGGCGATTTCCCCCAGACCGACGTCGCGCTCATCATCGGCGCCAACGACGTGACCAACCCCGCAGCCCGCGAGGACGCCTCCAGCCCGATCTACGGCATGCCGATCCTCGACGTCGACAAGTCGCGGACGGTGATGGTCATCAAGCGCGGCATGAGCCCCGGGTTCGCCGGGATCGACAACCCGCTCTATTACCTCGACCGGACGCTCATGCTCTTCGGCGACGCCCGCACCTTCGTCGGCTCGATCGTCCGCGAGCTGTCGGGGGGCGATGGTGGATAGTGTCATTTTCTTCCGCGCCACCGGAACCTTGGATCGATCCACTGGGTTTTCACTCGAATCCCCCGAGACACGGGCCGTGAAAAATGAAGCGTCCAAGACGACTTTTTCGAAACGGGGCTATCCGTCAGAGGGTCGTTCTCGGGAAGCAGATCTCGATCAATCGGGAAATTGATGACATCGTCGCCAGTGCGATGGCCAAGCAGGGCCGGGTCGTCGCCCTCGGGCCACTGGTCTTCTTCTCCACGGCGACCGGCAACGCCTGGATGCTCGATATGGAGGACCGCTTCGCCCTCTGTCTCATGATTGAGGGAACGCGGGGGCCGGTCACGGTCGTTGAAACGCGCGAGAACTTTGCCATCGAGTGGGAAGGGACGTTCCGGATCGATGGTGATGTGATGATCTACAAGGACAACGCCGGGGTATCGCGGCGGATGCACGGATGCCCGACAATGCAGATCCTGGCGCTACAGGCTCTGGCTCGATCCTGAAACGCGACGAGAGTTTCAGGCCACCTCGTCACCCTTCGTGCGATTGCTTGACTGGCCCATCCCGATCCGGATTAAGGGTCCGCGCCGTGTTGACCAGGCAGACGTGCGAGAACGCCTGGGGGAAGTTGCCGAGCTGCCGCTTCGCGACCGGGTCGTATTCCTCCGCGAGCAGGCCCACGTCGTTCCGGATGGCCAGCAGACGGTCGTAGATCTCACGGGCCTCGTCGCGACGCCCCTGGAGCGCCAGGTTGTCGGCCAGCCAGAATGTGCAGGGGAGGAAGGCCCCTTCGCCGGTGGGCAAGCCGTCGACGTCCGAATCGGAGTTATATCGGCGGATGAACCCATCGTGATCGAGCCGCTCCTGGATCGCGACGACCGTGCCCTTCATCCGCGGGTCATCCGCGGGCAGGAAGCCGACCAGGGGGATCATCAGCAGGCTGGCGTCAACGTGGGGCGATCCGTACGACTGGACGAACGCATTGAGGTTCGAATCGAAACCCTTCTCGCACACCTCCCGGTGGATCGCGTCGCGCGTCGCCTTCCAGCGATCGAGGTGATCGGCGGAGTACCCGAACTCCTCGACCGCCCGGACGGCGCGATCGAAGGAGACCCACGCCATGACCTTGGAGTGGGTGAAGTGGCGTCGGTCGCCGCGCACCTCCCAGATCCCGTCATCGGGCTCCTTCCAGGCCGTCTCCAGGAATTCGAGCAAAGCCTGGCTCAGCCGCCAGGCGTCGTCCAGGCTGCTCAGGCCGTGGAGATGAGCCTGGTAGAACGCATGGGCGACCTCCCCGTGGACGTCGAGCTGGAACTGGCCCGAGGCGGCGTTGCCAATTCGGACCGGCGTGGAACCCTCGTAGCCCTCGAGCCAGTCGAGCTCGAGTTCGGTGAGTCGCCGCTCGCCGGCCAGCCCGTACATGATCTGGAGATGCTCGGGCCGGCCCGCCGCGGCGCGGAGCAGCCATTCGCGCCAGTCGCGGGCCTCGTCGATGTAGCCAGCATCGATCAGCGCCATCAGGGTAAATGTCGCGTCGCGGAGCCAGCAGAAGCGATAATCCCAGTTGCGCACGCCGCCGATCTTCTCCGGGAGCGAGGTCGTCGGCGCGGCGACGATCCCGCCGGTCGGCCCATAGGTCAGGGCCTTTAAGGTCAGCAGCGAGCGGACGACGGCCTCATCCCGGGTGAAGGCTTCGCCTTGGCAACGGGACGACCAGGCGCACCACCAGGCATCGGCATCGCGCACCACCCCCATGGCATCAAGCCCGGCCGGAGTCGGTGCGGTCGCCGGGTGCCAGGCGAGTGTGAACGGAATGCGCTGGCCTTCCTTGACCGTGAAATCCCCGATCGTCGCCGAATGCTCGCCATGGTGCTCGACCCAGGATCGGAGTCGCAGCATGTCGGGCCCGGCGATTGCCGAGACGCTCCCCTCGTGATGGGTCACCCAGGGGACGATCCAGCCGTGATCGAATCGGATGATCAGCTCAGACCGCATCGGAACCTCGCCACGCAACCCCTCGACGAAACGGGCCACGGTCGGCGTGGGACTATCGATCGCCATGGCATCGGTGATCCGCACGGCCCCCGAAGCGGTGGTGAACTCGGTCTCCAGCACGAGCGAGCCCGGCCGATATCGGCGTTGCACGCCTTTGATCTCGATGTCATCCCGCGGCGCGATCTTCCATCGGCCGTTCTCCGGCGAGCCCAGGAGCGCGGCGAAGCACGCCCCCGAGTCGAACCGGGGGGCGCACATCCAATCGATCGAGCCATCGCGGCCCACCAGGGCGGCCGTGCGGCAATCGCCGATCATCGCGTAGTCTTCGATCCGCAACGCCATGGTCTGACTGCCCCGTCCGGGCGGCGTCATGATCTTGCGACGTACCGTCACCGGACGACCCAACAGCCCCGGGCGGACGCGCCCGTTGCGCACGGGGGGCCGGTCTCAATCACCATCTCAATGCAAACGGTGTTCCGTCGAGTCGGAGCCCGGATGCGTTCAACTGGCGAAGGGGATGCTCATTCGCTAACTTGGAGTCGCATGAAGGCGGTCTTGCCGGAGATCGAGAGTACGAAGGACGTCCTCAATGACATTCGACCACGAAAATCTGGCGCTCCTCGGCGAGCTCATCCAGTCGCTCGATCGAGGATTCACCGGCCTCCCGCCACTCTCTCCTCGGGTCGAACCGGACGCGGTCCGCGAGGTCTTGCGGGAAGCAACCGAGCGGATGAAGGACAATTATCCTTATCATCACCCACTCTACATCGGCCAAATGCTCAAGCCTCCCCATCCGGCGGCCCGACTGGCCTATGCGATGGCGATGTTCCTCAACCCGAACAATCACGCCATGGACGGCGGACGGGCCAGCTCGATCATGGAGAAGGAGGCGGTGGCCGGGATCGCGCGGATGTTCGGCTGGGAGGTCCACCTCGGCCATCTCTGCGGCGGCGGGACGATGGCCAACTTCGAGGCCCTCTGGGTCGGGCGTGAGCTCCGCCCCGGCCGCGCGATCGCCGCCTCGTCCCAGGCGCATTACACCCACTCGCGGCTCTCGGCGGTCCTCGGCGTCCCCTTCCGGAAGATCCCCGTCGATGCCCGCGGTCGGATGGATATTCCGTCGCTGGAAAGTGCGCTCTCCCAGGGCGAGATCGGTACGATCGTGGTCACGCTCGGGACGACTGCCGCCGGGACAGTCGATCCGCTCTCCGATGTGCTCGCGCTCCGCGATCGATACGACTTTCGCGTCCACGTCGACACCGCCTACGGCGGCTATTTCACGCTCGCGGGGAACCTCGGCCCCGAGGCCCGCGCGGCGTTCGACCGGATCGGCGAGGCCGATTCCATCGTCATCGACCCGCACAAGCACGGGCTCCAGCCGTACGGATGCGGCTGCGTGCTATTCCGCGACCCGGCCGTCGGCCGGTTCTACCCTCACGACTCGCCTTATACCTACTTCAGCTCGGCCGAGCTGCACTTGGGCGAGATCTCGCTGGAATGCTCGCGGGCGGGTGCCAGCGCCGTGGCACTCTGGACGACCATGCGATTGCTCCCGCTCCTGGCCGGCGGGGCATTCGCCCGGGGACTCGAATCGTGCCGCGAGGCGGCCTTGTTGCTCCATGAGGCGCTCGAACGCGACGATCGCTTCGCCCCGCTGTTCCCGCCCGAGCTGGATATCGTCGTGTGGGCCGTCCGCGCCGAGACGGCGAGCGAGTCGTCGTCGCGAGCCCGGCGGATCTTCGACGCCGCGGCCGAACGGGACCTGCACATGGCCCTCGCTACGTTCCCGAGGGCCTTGCTCGAAGCCTCGGAACCCGTATCTCGCTGGGACGTCGACGAGATCATTTGCCTCCGCGCCTGCGCCATGAAGCCCGAGCATCGCGAATGGATGCCCGAGATCCTGAAGAGGCTCGGTGCGGCCGCGGGTCTCGAGCCGGAATCGCATGCTATCCGATGAAGGATACGTCTTCCTCCGCGAACACCGATCGTTCATGATGGTCTGTCGATCCTGCCGCCCGAACCCCCGCCCCGGAGGAATCATGCCCTCGCTCTTGCCCTGGATCGTTACCGCCCTGATCGCGGCCGGCTCCCCGCTCGAATCCGGATGGTGGGACAAGCCAGTCGAGGCGTCGCTCGATCGCGCCCCGGCGCGCAAGGCCGAATGGGTCCGCTTGCTCGAATCGTGCCCGCCGGAGCATCGCGCCGGCCTGACTTACCTGCTGAGAGACCTGCCTCCCCGCGACCTCGAGAAGATGTCGCCGGAAGCGATGGCGGCGAACGTCGCCCTGGCCTACCGGGTGCGCGGCGAAGTCCCCTGGGGTGGCCGACTGCCCGAGGCGATCTTCCTCGATGCCGTCCTGCCCCACGCGAGCCTGACCGAGCCCCGGCAATCGATGCGGGCGGAGTTCCACGACCGATACCTGCCGCTGGTCAAGGACTGCAAGACGCCCGGTCAGGCCGCACTTCAAGTGAACAAGGCGCTCTTCCGCGACTACAAGGTGACTTACAACACGCGACGGCTCCGCACCGACCAGTGCTCGAAGGAGTCGATCGCGCAGGGGATGGCGACCTGCACGGGCCTCTCGATCATGCTGGTCGAGGCGTGTCGCGCCGTGGGGGTGCCGGCGCGCGTGGCCGGGATCGCCTCCTGGCCCGGCCGAGGCGGCAATCACACCTGGGCCGAGGTCTGGGACGACGGCTGGCACTTCGTTGGCGCCGCCGAGCCCGACGAGAAGGGCCTCGACCACGCCTGGTTCGTCGGCGACGCCTCCAAGGCCATCAAGGGCTCACCCCGCAGCGCCATCTACGCGGTCACCTATCGGACCACCGTTACGTTCTTTCCTATGGTCTGGAATCGATCCGACCGCGTCCCCGCCGAGGACGTGACCGATCGATATGCGGCCGGCAGCCCCGCGGTCGCTTCACGCCCCAAGCTGATGGTCGAGGTCCGTCGCGGGGGCCATCGCGTCGAGGCCGAGGTGATGACGTTGGACCGTGCGACCGGCGCCAAACGGCCGCTCGGATCGAGCTTCGGCCCGCAGATCGACATAAATCGCCTCCTGACCTGCGAGGCGCCGCCGAGCGGTTCCGTCCTGGTCGTCGCCCGACTGGGAGACGGCACCGCGGTCCGCGCCGCGACGGTCGAGGGGGACACGGTCGTCCGCATCGACCTCGACGGCCCGGCCCCCGAGCAGACACGGGCCGAACTGGCCAGGATCTTTGCCGATCGCTTCGGGGCCGATGAAACTAAGCAGTCCGCCGCCAGGAAGCTGCTGGCCGAACTGCCCTGGGACGACGCGATGCGAGAGCTCGCCTGGTCGGCCTACAAGGCTTCGCCGGCCCACGAGCCGCTCCGCAAGGAGTTCGAGTCGAAGACGGTCAAGACCAAGGACCGCACCAGCGCATATTTGTGGCGACCCATCGGCGAGAAGCCGGCCGGCGGCTGGTCGCTGGTCATCGCGATGCACGGCGGCGGAGGCGCCCCGGCGCGCGTCAACAACCAGCAGTGGAGGAGCATGTTCGAACGCTATTACCACCCGCACCCGGAAGCGGGAGGCTACGTCTACTTGGCGCTGCGGGCCCCCAACGACGCGTGGAATGGCTTCTATGACGACGCGATCTGCCCGCTGGTCGAGCGGTTGATCAAACAGTTCGTCCTGTTCGGCGATGTGAACCCGGACCGCGTCTACATCCTCGGTGCTTCGCACGGCGGCTACGGCGCCTTCGTCATCGGCCCGAAGATGCCCGACCGGTTCGCCGCGATCCACGCGTCGGCCGCGGCCGCGACGCCCGGCGAGACCCACGGCGAGAACCTCCGCGACGTCCGGTTCACCGTCATGGTCGGCGAGAAGGACACCGCCCACGGCCGCGCCGATCGCACGCGCGATTTCGTGAAGGAGCTCGCCGGATGGAAGGCCCGATACGGGGGCTACCCCGGCGAGGTCGTCTTGCTCAAAGACATCGGCCACTCGGTCCCGGATCGCGACAAGGTCGCCGAGATGCTCAAGTCCGTGCGGTCCGCTCACCCCGACAAGATCGTCTGGTCCCAGTCGGACGAGGTCCTGAAGCACTTCTACTGGATCGAGGCACCGAAGCCGGCCCCATCGGGCCGGATCGAGGCATCGGTGCGCGACAACATGATCACCTTGAAGGCCGACCATCAGGACGAGGTCGCTTTCTGGCTCGACGCCCCGCTCGTGAATCTCGCGCGCCCGGTGATTGTCGAGGTCGAGGGAGGCCGCCGCGAAGTGATCAAGGCCCGGCCCAGCCCGGAGACCTATTGCGTGGGCCTCGAGCAGCGAGGCGATCCGAAGCTCTCGGCACCGGCACGGATCTCGGTCAACTTGAAACGATGAACTCCAACGTCCGATGAGACGCCGATGCAAGAATCCGCCGAGGAACTACCAGTCCAGGCCGGCTACGCCGCATGGGCTCCCCTGTACGATGACGATGGCAATCCTCTCACGGCCTTGGAGGGTCCGGCAGTCCGGGCCTGGTTCGGCCCGCTCGCCGGCCGCCGGGCGCTTGACGTCGGCTGCGGCACCGGGCGGCACACCCTGGCCCTGATCGAGGCCGGCGCGGCCGAGGTCGCCGCGCTCGACATGACGCCGGAGATGATGGCCTTTGCCAGGGCCAAAATCGACAGCAAGGGTATCCCTGTGTTCTGGGTCCGGCACGCCCTACCAGACCCGCTTCCGTTCCGCGACGCCACATTCGACGTGGCGGTGCTCGGCCTAGTGGCCGAGCATGTCGCCGATCTCGCACGGGGTCTTCGGGAAGTGGCGCAGGTGCTGAAGCCCGGCGGTCGTTGCATCCTTTCGGCGCTGCACCCCGATCGCACGGCGGAAGGCCAGCGTGCTCGGTTCATCGACCCGCAGACGGGTTTGCGGCATCCGATTGCGACCGTCCATCGCACGATCGACGAATACCTCGCCGCAGCTCGAAGGGCCGGCCTTCAGCTTGAGTGCGAGCAGACGTTGGTTGTTCATTCAGATCTTGCAGAGCGAATTCCTCGAGCATCGCGATACGTCGGCCGAAACCTCGGATGGGTCGCCTGCTGGTCGCGGGCCAGTGGGCATTGAGTTAAGGTCAGTCTAAATTCTACTATGAGAGGTGCGGTCATGAGATTTGCTACCGAACGCCGTATCATTGGTCTGAGGAAATGCTCGCTGCAACGGAACTCCTGATCGGGTACAATAAGATCAGATTGAGGAGGAAGACATGGGGAAGAGGAAAACACGGCGCCCTATCCGGCGAGGCAAGATAGGTCGAAGACGTCCCAACAGTCTCTTTGACATGAGTCAAAATCTCTCGTTTTCACACAGCGTCGTGGGCGAGAAAGGACTCGCTCGGATAGTTTCCGAGGAGAGCTCTGCCCCTACTTTGGCGAAGGCGGAACGCACTAGTTCCACGTATAATTTCGTGCGATCCAGACAATTAGAAGGGACAATCGCAGAGGATCCGGAAACCGGGATCTGGCCAATCACTTCCCAGCGGATTGGTTATGGATGGGGATGGGTCAAGATCAAGGACTGGCCTGAAGTGATGCATGACGGCCATTGGCCACTGAACGAACCGGAAGGTCTGGATTGCATCGCTAAGAAGATGCGATGTGGGGTCTATCAGCGTGTCCGCAGCTTGGAAGACTGCATGCAGGCTCTCGCCGCTCTCCGCTTCCCTCTGACATCTTTCCAGATCACCGAAGATTGGTTCCGCGCTGAAAAGGGAGCGATTCCCGATCCAAACCCCGATGACAAAAGAATCGGTTCACATCTCGTGGATCTTCTGAGGTTTGACGAGCACGAGAGGACTATCACTTTCGTAAACTCCTGGGGAACTGAATGGGGCGACGAAGGCTATGGTACTTTGTCCTATGACTACTTTGAGACACAATCGATTGAGACGTGGATCCAATCCCTAAACTCACCCACGAAGAAACTCGCCGAAGAAACCGCTCGAATTTCGGGCCTGAGCATGCCGGGAGCAACCGGGGTATACGAACTGATTTGGGGCATCCGAGACATCTTAAGAGATGAGGTCATTCATGCCTGTGAGGTCTACGACCTCGCCAACGACGAACGGATCGGCTGGGCCTTCGCTGTACCTCGGGATGGATTCCTCGACGTCGAGGAGCTCTTCGTGCGACCGCTTTACCGCCGACATGGCTATGCGAAGAGACTCGCGAACCTCTTGCTCGAGAGGTCGGAATCGCTGAAGCTTCCACTAAGACTTTGGGTGTCTTATGCGGACTGCGGAGCGGAAAATCGGCCCGCGCTCGATGGTGTGCTCAAGAATCTGGGTCTGTCGCTCAAGAACTCGCCGTACCGGTGGGCCGCCTATGTTGCCGTTAATGGCTCCCCAGCAGCACAACCGCTCAATCCTATCATTATCCCAGAGCGTCCCGCGATGAATCGAGGCGCTTGGAAGGCCGCTATCTTGGCCTCGTCGCTCGCCGTCGGGTCGGCCACGCCGGATGCCTTGCAGGACGAACGAAGGCGGCTTCTACCTGACGAGACTACATCCGGTCACCTCGTCAGTACGCCGATGTATCAGGACGAGGATGTGGAGCAAGATGAGGATGAGTTGCTCCCAGGGGTAGAGTATGACATCATCTTGACGGCGCCTCCGAGCGAGAGCATCCCTTGTTTCCTGGTCGTCCGATCGATCTCGGAAGGGCAAACGGACCTGGCACTCTCGGATTCTGATTGGGCGGGCCTGGTGATCGGTGAAGATGAGGATTAAGAATGCCAGATGAGATGTCATGGTATCCCGTGCAAGGCTGGACTCTCGACGACGAATGGTACGAGGTTACGAACGGCGGGACGCTCAGACAATGTGATATCCTCAGGGGTTGTCCCGTCATCCGACTCGACGGGAAATTGCAGTGGCCGATCGACGCATCCTCGCCAATACCCGCCAAGTTTCAAAAGTACGATTTGATTATTCTCACTCAAAGTTGTGACCTGGAGAATAGCAAGGTCGAAGACATCTTGCTGGCGCAAGTCAATGCGTGGCCCGCCGTCGTGCGCCTAGAGATCGAACGAAATAATCAGATCGTCAAGAAGAGGGACTTTCGTAAGAAACTCGTCGAGGGCAATATCCCAGGATTGGCCCTCTTGCATAGATACGATGGCGAGCCCAGACTCGATTGGTCCATCGTCAGTTTCCAAAAGCTACATACGGTCCAGAAGGATTTCCTCGTCGAATTCGCATCGGTTCTTGGCCCACGTCTTCGGCTCCGCCCCCCTTATCGGGAACACCTAGCCCAAGCATTCGCGCGCTTTATTATGAGGGTTGGGCTCCCCCACAATGCTGAGGCTTTCGAGTCGGAAGGCGATGTGAAAACGTAGAGAGTCATATCGGGATGATCCGTGGTCAGCGGTGCATCCCGATTCTTGAAAGAAACTACGGTTGCATCTGGTCGAAATCGATCAGCTCGACCTCGACTCCTTGCCCTCCAGTTGAGCCTCCCTCGATGAGTAGAGGCCGAGCTCGTGGCTCGTTCATAGTCGCGATCAGGTTGACGCCACTGACTTCATCCTCGCTTGATGAACGCAGACTGCACCGCGCCGATGCCCTCAGCGACTTCGTGGTCGGGACGACATTCACCGACGTACTCGCATCGAAATCGGCCTCGCCGCTGTACGCGACGTAAGTCGCCTTTTTCAATGCTCGTGTGGGCTTGAGCGTCAGGGAAGCGGTGCCGTTGACCAGGGCCTCGGTCGCGAGCACGCGACCCTTCCGGAGATAGGTGACGACGCCCGTCGGCACTCCGACACCCGGCGAGACGGCCAGAACCTCCGACTCGAGGATCACATCAACAAGTCTGCCTCGCTTGTTCCTCACGGCCTGGGCCGTCAAGATCGACTGCGTGCTCGCGGAGGCGACCGCGAACGAGCTGGAAGTCAACTGGCTGGGCTGGAAGTTCGAAATCCCCCGTATAGGTCACCATGACCGAGTGCGAACCGAGCACGATCGCCGACGTGCTGAACGAGGCCAGGCCGGTGGCGGAATCTACCGGGACGGTGCCGATCGGCGTCCCGTCGACCAGGAAAGTGATCTGACCGGTCGGATTGCCCGCCCCGGGGCTGATCGGGGCGACCTGTGCGGTGAAGTTCTCGGTCTGGCCGATCACAGCCGTGCTGACCGAGATCTCCGAAGCGGTCGAAGTGCTGGCCTTGGTGATTGTCAGCGTGGCTGGGGCATACGTGATCGTATAGTCGCTCGACCCGGCGCCGCCGACATCGATCGCGTACGTGCCAACCGGACTCGACGATATCGCCGAGGTCGTCAGGCTCGGCGGCGTGGTCAGGTTGGCGGCCGTGTCGCCGTTGACGAGCCCGCTGTAGCTGGCCGTCAGGGCCGGGATCGACGCGCCATAGACCTTCGACGCATCGTTCGCCGTGATCGTCAGAGGCGCCGGGGTGATCGAGAGGGTCAACCCGTTGAACTTGATCGTGTAGTTGCCGTCGACCGCGGCCAGCGTCCCCTGCGTGATCGGATAATTGCCGACCGGGGAGCTCGACGAGGCCGTCGTCGCCAGCGACCCGTTGAGGGCCGTGCCGACCGTGTCGGCGCCGACCAGGCCGCTGACGGAGTCGGTCAGGGCCGGTAGTGTCCCGCCGTATGTCATCGTGGCGGGATTGGCCGTCACGGTGAGCGGAGCCGGGGTGATGCTGGCGGTCGCCTCGGCCTGCGGGCTGATGACGTAATCGCCCGCGTCGGCGCCCGAGAGCGATAGGCCGGTCACGAGGACGCGCTGGCCGGGCCCGACGTTCTTGTCGGCGAACGTGCCCGCGGCCCCGCCGGTCACCAGGCTGGCGTCGTCACTGCCGATGATCCCGGAGAGGGTCGCCGCGGAGGTATCGATCGTGGCCGAGGTCGTGCCATCATAGACCTTGTCCTGCGCCGTGATGCCGGACACCATCAGCGGAGCCGCGTTGATCACGCCCACGGGTCCCGACGCCGTGTCGTTGGCCAGCACGTAATTACCCGCGTCGGTACCCGTGAGCGATAGTCCGGTGACGGTGACCGTCTCGCCCGTGCCCACATCGGCGGTGCCGTACGTGCTCACGCCCGGGTCGAGGCCCACGACGTCGTCACCGACCAGGCCCGAGAGCTGGAGGTTGTCGGCGGAGATCGTCGCGGTCGTCGTACCATCATATGTTTTCGCGACCGTCCCGGCGAGCGATGCCGTGACCGTGGCCGGGGAGATGGACACCGAGGCGGCCTGCGTCGTGGTGCTGCTGCCGTAATCGCTCGAGGAGCTGGGGAGGTACTCGGCATAGACCTGGTGCGGCGAGCCCCCGACGTCCAGGCTGCTGATCGTGAAGGTCGCCTGGTCTCCGGCCCCCACGGCGACGACGCCGACCTGTGTGCCGCCGCTCGACGGGTTGCCGTCGAAGAAGGCGACCTGGCCGGGTGCATCGTCCTGGCTGCCCGACACGACCGCCGTGAAGGTCACCGCCTGGCCATAGGTGGACGACTGCGTCGAAGTCGAGATCGAGGTCGTCGTGGGGAACGGGAGGGCGGTCAGGACGACATCCGCACCCGACCCGCCCTTGTAGCTGACCTGGAAGTCATAGCCGGAGATGACATCGGTGCTCCCCTCCGGAAGATTGGCGAAGGTCCCCGTGATCGAGCCGCTGGCGTTGCTGATGATCGTATATTGGGCGCCGACCGTCTGGACGTAGTTGCTCCCGACCGTGACATCGAGGGTGGCGCCGCCGAGCGTGACCGGCCCGCTGGCGACGACCTGGTCATAACCAGTGGATCCGTTGCCGGGCGAGGTGCCGTCGAGCTCGGTCGCGAAAGTCGAATTGTTGTCGAGCGTCAGGCTGCCGGTGTTCAGGACGACCGGGCTGCCGCCATCACCAGGGCTGATCGTGCCGCCGACGCTGGTCACATCGCCGACCGTGCCATCGCCCCCCAGAACCCCGGCGTTGTCATTCACCGCGCCGATGGTGCCGTCGTTCAGCAGCGTCGAAGAGGCGACGACCGTCGAGCCGGTGTAGTTGGTCGTCCCCGAGAGGTCGAGCGTACCGCCGCCCGAGAGGTTGAGACCGGCCGACCCGGAGATCGCCCCCTCCAGGTTCAGGGTCCCTCCCGCGGAAACCGCCACATTCCCGCTCTCCAGATCCGTGTCGATCGCGTCGTTCGATACGCCCGAGCTGTATGTTGCGCTGAGACCCGCGACCAGATCGACCGCGCTGCCGGTGAGCGAGTAGCCCGCGGCCTCGATCGTGATCGAGTTGAACTGCATATTCGCCGGGAAGTCGTTCACCACATTGGAATTGCTTGAGTTGGCCGGGAAGACCAGGTCATCGCCGGCCTGCGGTACCGTGTCGCTGGACCAGTTGCTCGCGGTCATCCAGCCGCCGTTGGTCGTCCCGGTCCAGGTCATCGTCGAGGGGGTGATCCGGGTTTCCAAGCATTCCAGGTGAGGATGACGGCCGCGCCGTCGCGTCGCGACCGGGCTTGACCATCGGCCCGAGCGTTGCCCACGATCGATCGCGCAGTCAATACCTGCCGCGGAGAGGAAGCGGAGCATGGAGTAATCTCCTCAGCTTTCCCAATGTGGCCGAAATCCGTTGCTATCATTGCGAAGCAACGTCGATCCCGTTCGCAAGAATACGGTCTCGATCGAGGAGAACATGCATGCAATTGGCGTGCCCGTCCCATCCCTTTCCCATGGGTGTGAAAGGGTGGGAGGGCCTGTCGGGCTCATGACGACCGGCTGAGCGAAATGGAGGGTCCGGGCTCCGGCCGATCCATGTATTTTCGGATGATCACGATATGACAGAGTCCGACTTCAGCCGGCCAGGTGAGCAAGCGACGTCGTCGAGATGCGAGGAATCATCGGGGCGAACTACGGCTGGCGCTCATCCACATCCACCAGCCCGACGTCGACGCCCTGCCCTCCGCCGGTCTGGTGACAGTGAACGGCCACGACGACCTTGGCCCCGGGCTTGAGCGCTCTCGCGCAGCCGCCTGAATCTCGACCGGCTGGAAGCTCGTGAGGTAGCCCGACTCCTTGGCCGCGAGCACGCCGTCGACGTAGACCTCGATCCCCTCGTCGTGATAGGTGAGGAGTTGGAGTCGGGCGGCGTCGGTCGACGCGGGGAGCGTGATCTCGCGACGCATCCAGATATCCGGTGTATCCCAGGTCGTGTTCACGTGGATGCCGGGCGTCCCGGTGGTCCCGAAGGCTCCGGGTGCTTCCTTCCACCGACTGTCATCGAAGCCGGGCCGGGTCCAGTCGCCCTCGGGTCGCTGCGACGTGTATCGCCATGCGACCGGCTGCTTCTGCGACGTCGGCACGACCTCGTTAATCCTCGGCGGGATCGGCGCCGGGGCGTAGTCGTCGAGCTTGACGCGGTCGCGGCCGGCCCACTTCTTCCAGGTACCGGAGTCCTCCAGCATCTTGATGAAGACGCCCCCGATGACCGGGCGGGCACGCATGCCGTCGCTCTTCGGGTTGTCGGTGAAGTAGGAGTCCACGAACGGGACACGCGCCGTCGTCACGTTCAGGTAGTCGTAGATCGGCGAGACGATCGCCTCGAAATCGGCCCGATTTTCGGCCAGCGTCGCGATCCAGAGGCACCAGTCCGTCTTCGTGAGCTTCGTGCGCGAGTCGAGGGGCACGCCGTACCGCTGGCTCATCTTCTTGTAGTAGGCCACTTCCTGCCGCGCCACCTCCGGCGGGAAGATGTCCAGGCCGAGGAGCTTGTCCCAGACGAGGTTGTACTTCTGGCTCCAGGTCTTCGGCTTGTCGAACGCGATGCGGTAGTGGTCGCCGTCGGCGGCGATCTTGATCCAGTGCCGGGCGTATTCGCGGGCTAGGTCGCGGAACTTCTCCGCCGACGCGGCATCGCCGCGAAGCTTGCAGAGATCGCCGTAGGCGGCGATCGCCAGGATCGCCTTGATCGAGAGGTTGGAGTTGTGCGCCAGGTGCCCCATGAAGTCGTCGGTGCAGAGCTGGTTCTCGGGGTCCTCGCCGTACTTCTCCAGGTAGGCTTCCCATCGCGTCAGTTGCGGCCACCACTTCGAGGCGAAGCTCGCGTTACCCTCCATCCGGGCGATCGCGTCGCAGAGCAGGATCAGGTTGGCGCTCTCCTCGACGGGCATCATGTCGGCCTCGTTCTTCGACTCCTCGCCGCCGCCATAGGCCTGACCGTTGGCCTGCGGATATGTGCCGACGTCGTGGGGTGCGAACGGGAACTTCCATCGGGGCGACGTGCTGTAAATCATCGCGGGGGCGACCAGCGCCTTGATGTACGTCGGACCCATCAGGAGGAACTGCGGCGCGGCGGGATAGATCACGTCGACCGTCGCGATGCAGCCGTTGCTGCTGTTCTCCTTGGTGAAGAGCATCGGCTGGTTGTTGGCGTCGGCCGAGAGTCCGCAGCCGGCCAGCGCCTGGCGATAGGCCAGCGCGCCGATCTGCGCGTAACGCTCGCCGCCGGCCTTCGCCAGGTCGGCCATCAGCTCGCGGTCGAATGCCTCGCAGCGACGTACCAGGCCGGCGTAATCGCGCTCGGCGGCCTGGAACAGTTCCGCGGGGGTCGCCCCGTGACGCCGCCAGTAGGGGCGCTGCTTCTGTCCCAGGAACTTGATGGCATAGATCTCGTCGTAGCCGATCATCAGGTGTCGCGCGACGGGCCCGGCACCGACATGGCCCAGGTCGAAGGCGAATGCCAGGCACGGCTGCCGTTCGTTGGCGGCGCGGGGCATGTCCACGTCGTTCGCCTCGAGAAGCGTGCCTTTCTCGACAAAGCTCTTGAGCAAGGCCGAGCTCGCCCCGATCGCCGCCTTCGCCTGCGATGCGGGCGCGACGGCGTAGGCGTAGCCCCAATCGATCCGCGTCTCGTCGCCGGCCGGCTGGAGGAGCGTCTGGTCGACCGTCCCGGCCCGCAGCGCGATCAGGTCGCCCATCATCTCGCGAGACCACTCCACCTTCTGGTCGGGCGCGTTGACCGTCAGCAGTGCGCTGGTGCTGTCGTAGATCGCGATGTCGTGGTCGGCGCCGTCGACCGACCGGACCTCCCATGTAAGGTAAGTCAGCGGGCGAGCCAGTACGTCCAGATCCTCCGGCAGCGCCGGTGTCGTGAATGTGAGCGTCACATGCACATGACCGTCGTCGAAATCATAGACGCTTCGGGTCGGGAAGACCTGCACGCCGACCTGATCCAGGGCGGGAACATCCTTGGGCTCGGTACCCATGAGCCGGTAGGACTTGCCATCGATCCGGATCAGGCTGACGAGCGGGTGTTCGTGCCGGGTCCAGTGCTGGGTGGTTGCGTCGGTGAGTCGGTCGGCCGGGGACCAGATGCTCAGATACGGGTCGTGGACGATGAGAGGCACCGCCGGCGGTCGCAGCGCGGTCGGCTTCCGGAGCGAGGGCGGCCCCGCCATGGAAACGGTGGGCAGGAACAGGAGCGCGGCGGCGAAGCACGCGAACCGGAAGACATCAGCGACCCATCTCTGCGAACGATTCATCCCGCGTCCCCTCATGCCTGGTCGGATTCGGTGGGCGAGCCAATCTCGCGCCGCGATGTCCCGCGGCGACACACCCGATCCCCTTTCAGAGTATCAGGCGAGCCCCCCCCGCTCCGCAAGGGGGCCGCTCGCTCCGTCTCGACATGAGGGGCCGATCGAAGGACTCTACTGATGCCGCAAGCGCAGGGTTGCCGCCCTACTTCTCGGGCTTGGCCGCGGGTACGATCACGTCGGGGACCTGGATCGGATCCCGGTCGCGGACCTCGAAAGGCACGACGGTGCGAGGCCCGTTCATGAACCGATCCTCTCGATTGTGAGAGACAACGATCTCTCCCATCGATCCTGGAGGAGCATCCCTGTATGCAAATCGGCCTTGCTCGTCGGCCATGACGGCGGAGACGGGGAACTCGAACCGGCGGGCCGATCCACTGGTCAGACGGACCCCGACCCGCTGTCCGGCTCTTGGCTTGCCGTTCGAGTCGATGACTCGACCCGTCACCGTGGCCGTCGGGGATAAGACGACCTTCACACTGTCCGCACGCGCGGGAAGGAGGCGGCTGAACCCGGCGAGCGCCTTGTCGGGCCAGTAGGCATAGACCAACGTCTCTCCGGGCGTCTGGTCCGCCAGAAACTTCCCGTCCTGGTCGGTCCTATGCGACCCGACGACAGGCCACCGGAAGGCCAACGCCCCGGCGACGGGCCGCTCGCCGGTCGCGGTCTGCTCCACGACGATGCCCTTGAGCAGGGACTCGCGATCGGGGCCATTCCTCGCCAGGTCGCGGACGATCTCCTCTTCGTCCTTGACCTCGACCGTCCTTGTTACATTGCCGTCGATCCGCGATCCTTGGAGCCGATAACGGCCCGGGCCGACCCGGAACTGATAATTACCTTGTGCATCGGTGTAGGTATTACGATTCAATTCAAATGTGCTGGCGGATACGGTGCGGAGTTCTTTCGGCAGGGCACCGCCCTCCTCGAAGAGCGCCACGACCGCGCCGGGCGAGGGCCGACCGTCGGCTCCCTCGGTCACGCGGCCGTGAATGAGCGTCCCCTTGCCGAGCGTGAAATCGAGCCCGCCTTGCTCCTGGCCTTCTCGCAAGACAACGCTCGTGAGGCTCGGGGCGGCCCACGACTCATCGCGGACGGCGATCATCAAGGGATGTCCCGGGGCGAGATCGAAAGCATATCGTCCCTCGTCATCGGTTCGTTCGCCCCTGGCGAGCCAACCGCGCGAGATCAAGCCCGCCAGCACCAGGATCCGCCCGGCGGGGCGGCCGTCGGGGAACCGGACCGTGCCGGTGATCCGAGCCCCACGGTGCAGCCGGACCGTCAACTCGGTCGGCCCGCCCGGCACGTAGCGAATCGCGTCTTCGGAGGAGAACAGGCCCCCTCCAGACACGATGAAGAACCGGACACCCCCCGCGGAATTCGTGGGCGATGCCACCTTCGGGAGCCAGTCGAACACGGCGACACCCATCGCATCGGTCGTTGCGCGTGTCGTCGCGCCGCGACTGACATCGAGCGTCTCAATCTTGCCGGGCTTGCTGGGCCTCCACGGCGCGATCGCGACGCCCGGCATCGGCCGGCCATCCGGGCCGAGCACCTTGATTCTTACGGTCTGCGCCCCGTCGAGGGTGAGTGTGATCTCGGCGGGGAGAGGCGGGAATTCGATCCGGGCATTCGGTGGGGTGGTGCGATAGTTCTCGAAGTAATCGAAGCCGGCGCCCGACTTGAGGCCGATCACGCAGCGGATGGACGCGTCGGCCGGCACCCGGAGCGTGGCGACACCATCGGGAGCGGTCGTGGCGTGGAACCGGGACCCGTAGTCGAACGCCTCAACGGCCGCGCCGGGGACCGGCGCCCCTGACGCATCCTTGACGCGCACCATCACGCTCCGGGCCGGCTTCACGACGAGCCGCACCGGTTCCTTCGCCCCGTACTGGCGCGACGGGTCGAATCGGACCATGCCGAATCGTGCGCCGCCATCGGCCTCGGCGACCAGCATCCTCGTATAAAGTGGAGCGGGTTTCATCCCCAGCGTGAACGTGCCGTCGGGAGCGGTCTTGCCGCCGATGGGATCAGCCTCCTCATCCGCGTGGACGACGGCACCGGGAACCGGTCGGCCCTGGTCATCGACGACAATGCCGTCGATACTCCAGACCCCATCCTTCGGTGCCGCCGGGTTGGCCTGAGCCCCTCTCAATTCGTCGGCCCACGCCGGGCGGTCGAACCGGACGGTCGTGCCGGCCAGGCCCATCACGACGATCGCGACGGCCACGGCGATTTTCATGCGGAGGGTCGTACGGGTCATGGGAATCCTCCTGGGGTCGAGGAGTCCGGCGACGCGTTCCGCGAGCGTCCACCGGTCTCCGAGCAAGCCGAGCCCCGGGCGGGCCACGCCCGGGGGCCGGCACAGTTCGGTCAAGGCCAATAACGTGCGCGCGTAACCGCATCGGTCGCCGCACCGGAGCACATGGTTGTCGCAGACCTCCTCGCGAGCCCGCGTGAGCTGGCTGTTGAGATAGTGGACGAGCGGGTGCGGCCAGTAGACCACCGCCGCCAGGCGTTGCAGCAGGCCGACCCACGGGTCGAGGCGCAAGACATGGGCGCACTCGTGGACCAGGACGTCGCGGAGCGCGTCGCTCGAGATCGATTCGGCCAATCCCTCGGGCAGCACGACGCGCGGCCTCAGCAAGCCGACCGCGACCGGCCCGTGGACGGTGGCCGAGGTCACGATCGGGGGCAACGAGGCCACGCCCAGCACATCGCGGGCCCGTTCGAGGGCCCGGGCGTGGCGTACCGGATCGATCGGCCGTGTCGCACGAGACGATGCGGCAATCCGCCGTAGGGCCGCGGCGATGCCCAACAGCCCGGCCAAGGTGCCCGCCATCCAGACCAGGGTCACGCCTCCGACGAGGACGTGGCCCCCTCGGCTGGGTTCCGGCATGTCCGGGCGTAGAGCATCGCGATCGACCGACCGGGCGAACGCGCCCGACGAGGATCCGACGGGCAATTCGGCTCCGATCGGAGCCGGAGCCGGGACCTGGACCGCCGCAAGTCCCGACGAATCGGCTTGCGAGTCCCGAAGGATCGGTACCCGGCTTTCATCGGCCGAGGAGTCGGGCATGGTCGTACGGGCGGCCGGGAACGGGAATTCCACCACCAATAAAGCAAATCCCGATCGGTCCGCGACGGAGGCGACGACCGGACTGGCCAGGGCCCAGATCATCACGCCCAGCCAGAGGGCGTGCCGCGACTCGGCCCGCCGTCGCAGCGCGAAGCGGCCCACGGGCGCGGCCAGCAGGATGATCAGCGAGGTCTGCGCCAGCGAGACCAGGACGGCACGGGTCGCGGCATCGCCGGGGTCGAAGCGTGCAAGCAAGTTCATGACGCCTTGCCCTCCGCGCGATCGATCATCTTCTTGATCCGACGGGCTTCCTCCTTCGAGACGCCTCGGCCGTGCAGTAGGGCCATCACCAGCCCCTCGGCCGATCCGCCGAATGTCGTCTCGACGAGCCGGCTGACCACCTGGCCCAGGGTGGCCTCGCGCGGCACCGTGGCGCGATAGCGGTAGGCGTGGCCCTCCTCATCGCAGCACAGCCAGCCCTTCTCTTGCAGGCGCATGAGCATCGTGAGGACCGTGCTCCGCGCGACCTTCCGGCGGGCGCCCAGCGCCTTCCAGACGTCCGCGACCGTGGCCTCGCCCCGATCCCAGACGGCATTCATGATCTCCATCTGGGCGTCGGACAGCGGCGGTAGAGGCCCAGGCTCGGACATCGCAGGATCCCCAGAGGCCAATTTGACGACGAATGTCAACAAAATAACGACGGTCGTCGTCAAACGCAAGATGTCTCTTGTCGCCGGGAGCGGATCGCGTCCCGGTCGAACATCTGGAGGTGGCGGACGGCATTGGATCCGACATCGTTCCGGATGAGGAGCTAAGCGATCAGGGACCAACTTGCTGGGTCGTTGCTTCATGGACCCGATCGCCAGAGTCGCACGGCTCCATCGTGGCTACACGACGCGAGTGTCGTACCGTCGGGCGAGAAGGCGAGGCCGTTGACCTGGGCCTTGTGGCCTTCGAGTGTCAATACTTCCTGCCCGGTCGCCGGGTCCCAGATCCGGATCGTGCGCGTCTTGCCCGCGACCGCCAGGCTGCGTCCATCGGGGCTGAAGGCGAGGCTGAGGAAGTAGTCTTGCTCGAAGGCCATGCTACGGACCCGGCCGCCGGAGCGGACGTCCCAGATCGAGACCATCCCTTTCTCATCGGCCGCGGCGAGGGACTGGCCGTCGGGCGCGAACGCGACGCTCGCGACCGGCGCGATGGCCATCATCGTGCGGATCGGGACGCCCGAGGTCGAATCCCAGAGCCGCACACTGAAGTCGTTGGACGCCGAGGCCAGGAGCATGCCGTCCGGGCTGAACGCCACCCCTCGCACGGCGTTGGCATGGCCGATCAAGACGCGACATCGGCGCGTGGCCATGTCCCAGAGCCGGATCTCCCGGTCCGAGCCGGCACTCGCGAGCATGCCCCCGTCCGGGCTGAAGGCGACGGTGCGCACGCGGTCCGTGTGGCCGGCCAGGGCCCCGATCCGCCGACCGGTCGAGGGATCCCAGAGCCGAACCTCTCCCGTGGTGTCCAGATGGGCGGAAGCGAGGATCCGGCCCCGCCGGTCGAACGCCAGTTCGCTGACGGTCCCCGGCCCAGCCTTCCAACCCCGCAGGAACTTCCCCGTGCCGGCTTCCCAGAGCTTGATCGTCCGAGCCTCATTGTCGTCGTCGCTCCCGGAAGCGAGGATCGAGCCGTCGGGCGAGAACGCCACCGACCACGCCTCGTCTCCGTGACCGTCGGGCTGGGCGAGTTCCGGATGTGCCGCATCGTTCCATCGGATGGCAGACATCGAAATCCTCTGGATCAGGGCGCGGCCGTCCCCCGTGAATCGTAGCGTATCCGTGTCCCCGAGCATCGCCGGATAAGTGGCGACGAGGCCCCACGGGTCGAGCTGCCAGATCGTCGTCGGCCGATGGACTCCATACCTGGAAACGCTCCTGGCGAGGAACCGACCGTCCGGAGAGAACGCGCGCTCGGTCCACGGGTTCGGGCCGGAAATCCCCGCGGGTATCGACCGGATTCCACCCGCGATCACGTCTCGGATCTCGAGATCCCCATCGCGGAAATCGAGGGCCAGGTAGCGGCCATCGGGACCGAACCAGAGCCCGTCGAGATCCTCACGACTCAATTCGTAGCGAGTTTTCTCCCGCCCGCTCGCCACGTCCCACAACGAGACCACCCGGGATCCACGACCCAACGCCACGAGTCGGCCGTCCGGCGACGGCACGGCCAACTCGTAGTGATGATCGATGGGTGGGCTGCTCCCCAGGTCCTTGCCGGCGACGATGTCATGCATCACGAACCGGCGCCCCGTCGCTTCCAGGACGACGATCCTCCCATCTCTCGTAACGGGCAGGATGGTCGCTCGGGTCGGTCGACTCCATCGGAGCAAGGGTCGATCGAGTGAGTCTCTCACATCCCAGAGACTCATTCGCCGGCCGTCTCGCTGATGCAGCGAGAGGTCCCAGAGGTGCTCCCCCCGAGGATCGAACCGCAAGTCCTCGACGGCGTGGTCCGAGAAACCCTCCAGGCTCGCGAGGCGCCGCTTGGAGACCAGGTCCCACAGGAAGACCTCACTGCTCCAGGATCCTGAGGTGTCCGTGCCCGCCGAGACCAGCCGGCGACCGTCGGGGGCGAACGCGAGGTTAATGACGGGAAACCGGTGGCCCGGCAGCGTGATTCGCGGGGCGCCCGTCTCGGGATCGCGCAGCCGGATCGTCCCATCCTGGTCCCCGGTCGCCAGGGTCCGGCCGTCGCGCGACAACGCCAGTCCCATGATGCGTTCCGCCTGGCGGTCGGAGAGCACGACCACCTCCCGGCACGCCAGCCTCCTGAGATAGTGCCAGGGGAAACCCGGGTCGCCGGGGTCTAGGTCGATGCCGGAGGAGGCCCGATCGGACTGGATCGCCGAGAGGATGTCCTGGGCACGCTCGACCTGGTGGGAGTCCAGGGCTTCCCTCGCCCGCCGGAGCTGGTCCGCCTGGAGATGCCGGCGGGCCAGCCGTGCGTTGGCATCGGCACGGGTGACCTCACGCTCCAATTGCCGGGTATGCTCCTGGAGGAGCACATCGCGATAGACGATCCCGCCGATCAGGACCGAGGCCAGTAAGCCCGCCAGGATCAGGATGGCCGCGAGCAGGGGGCGACGGCGGACCCACTTGGCGGCCCGCAGGCGGGCCGAGATCGGTCGGGCCAGGATCGGCTCGCCCCGAAGGAATCGTTCGATGTCGGCGCGCAAGGCCGACGCCGTTTGATAACGACGCGACGTCTCCTTCTCCAGGCACTTCAGGCAGATCGTCTCCAGGTCGCGGGGCAATCCCGGCCGCAGGGCCCGCGGAGGGACAGGGTCGTCGGCCAGGACCTGGCCCAGGGTCTCGAGGTACGATTCGCCCTGGAACGGCGGACGACCGCTCAGGATCTCATAGAGCGTCGCGCCCAGGGAATACACATCGGTCGCCGGGCCGATCTCACGCCGCTTTCCGGCGGCCTGCTCCGGGGCCATGTAGGGCGGCGAGCCGAGCGGGACCCCGCTCCGCGTCTCCTCCGCGTTGGTCCCTTCCTCCATGATCCGGGCCAGGCCGAAGTCGGTGATCCGGGGACTCGGGACGTCCGAGCCCGGCGAGCCGAATCCGTGTTGGAGCAGGATATTCGAGGGCTTCAGGTCGCGATGGAGGACGCCTCGCTCATGCGCGTGCTGGACGGCGTCGGCCAGGTCCGCGATCAGCCGGCAGGCCATCCGCGCCGCCACCGGATGGGTCCGCTCGCGAAGCCACGTCGACAGCGTCGGCCCCTCGCAATAGGCCGAGACGATGTAGGCGAACGGCCCGATCTCGCCGGCCTCGAAGACCGGCACGATATGCGGGTGGTCGAGGCCGGCCGCGGCCCGACCCTCCCGCAGGAATCGACGGCGAGAGTCGGGCGCGACGATCACCTCGGCCCTGGGCACCTTCAGCGCGACATCTCGCCCCAGCACCGGGTCCCGGGCCAGGTAGACGACTCCGAATCCCCCCCGCCCGATCTCCCGGATCACCGCGAACCGACCGAGGCTCAACGGCGTCTCGGACGACGCGGAAATCACCGGCTCCGTCGCCTCCGGCTCGTAGGACTCCAGCCGTCGGATCAAATCGACGAAGCCCGGGAGGTTTGGAAGCATCGAGGAAGCCGGATCGGTGCCCGGAGTCCGTGCCGCATCGAATGCCAGCAAGGCGGCTAGCAGGCCCTCGTCGATCGGCGTGCTCTCATCGGGGGTCATGCTCGGGTCCCAGCAGCTCCCTGAGCCGGACCAGCGCCCGGCCCCAGACCTTCTGCGACGCATCGGACGAGATCCCCAGCCGCGCGGAGATCTCATCGAAAGTCAAGCCGTCATGATGATGCCAGCAGACCACCTGGCGATACCGTTCGGGGAGTTGCCCGAGTGCATCATCCATCGCCCGGTCCCGTTCGCGACGCATGAGCCGGCGGCTCGGCGGCGTGACCGCGCCCGCCTCGAGGCGAGCACGCGGCACCGCTCCGGTCCACTCGACGTTCCGCGAGACCTGCCGCTTGGCGGCGGCATAATAGCGCCGCTGATTCGCCAGGCAATGCAGCAAGACGGCCTTGAGCCACGCACGCCACTCGGGCTCGGTATGCCCGCGAAAGGTCCGGGCGTGCTGCTGCGCCGCCAGGAAGGTGTCCTGGACGAGGTCGGATGCCCCGAGTTTCGCCGCCAGGTCCGGTCCGACCGCCCGTCGCGCCACCAGCGTCAGGTAATCGCGGTACGGCTCGAGCGCCCGCGCCAGCTCCGAGCCATCCCCGCGAGCGGCCGAACCGCCCCAGGACGCTTCGGCGGAGGCCGTCATCAGGGACGGCGGACCGTCCAATCCCTCATCCTTGCTCATCGACCGGGTGTCTGCTGGGGTCATCGTCGACTCAATGGCGTTCCGAATGTTCAACACGCCCGATTCCAACTCTCACCGAGCTGACTTCGCGGCGAATCTCGAGTCCTACCGGTTTCTATCGTCATCGGATCCGGTCAGGCGACGCAATGCCAGGGAAAAAAATCCATCCGCGCGTCGGATTCCGGCCGGGATGGTTCCTTCATCAACAGGACGATCGGATCGGCCCCGAGTTTTCCCCTCACTGCTCCGATAAGGTGAAAGGACCGATCATGTGCAAGCCGATCATCCGCTTTGCTCTGGCGACCATCGCTGTCTTGTTCTGCGATCGGCCAGATGCCGGAACCTATGGTTCTGTATATCTGTATGGCTCCGGCCTCAATGCCAATCTCGAATCCGATTCGGCATTCTCGTACAAGGAGTTTACCTATGATACAACCACCTATCGACTCCTGGAACCCAATACGTTCACGAGCTACTTCCCGGTGTCCAATGGCAATGGTGGGTACGATGCGGCCAGCATCACCTCCAGCGCGGCCATAAAGAACGAATACGGCAATCTTGGCCTCAGTTATACGATCACCATGTCCGCCCCGGATCCGTACAGTACCATCCCCGACGGTGATGCGAGAATCATCCGCGAGGACGAAATCTACTTGCGGTGGACCAAGGGTGGAACGGCACCGATCCTGCCGAGCCACGAGCTCGACGCAACATGGAACCTGGACGGCAAACTCGGGTTCAACGCCGATTCCGGTGCGTTCGGCGGGAGCTCCTCGGTCTACGCCGGATTGAGTTCCAACTACCTCACCTACACGTTCGATCGGGACAATCTGCTGAACCTGAATGGCCAGACGACGACCGTCAGCGTCGCTCCGTCCGTTCGCTTCAACATCGATGCGAATGGCCACTCGTCCTTCGATCCCATGCTTGGATTGCGTATTACTCCAGGTCTCGGTATGACATCCCAGAAAGCGGACCTGGAGCACACAATGTCCCTCAAGTCGATCACCTTCCCCGACGGCACAACACCGGAGAGCCACGGGTGGGCTGTGGAATTTTCCTCCGGCGCTTCCTCTCCGAATATCTCTTCCGTTCCCGAGCCCTCCAGCATGCTCCTTTGCAGTATCGGAGCGACCGTGATGACTTGGATGCTCAAGCCCGAACAAACAAACGTATTTAAAGTTAATAATTTACCTTCTTGTGGATGAAATGCCGCGGGAACAAATCGTAGTGATCCGGGATTCTTACGAAAGTTCACTTCCGATCTGCGCGGTAAACGTCCCTGGACGGCTTCCACCTCGCGGCGCGCGTCGGATTTCTCGGGAGTCTTTGCGGACAGGAACCAACACTCAATCAGGAGTCGGTCATGAAGAGAATCCTCGGTCTTGCATTCGTGATCCTCGCATACTCATCCTTCACCCCGGATTCCGTCCGTGCGTCGCTGGTTCTCTCGATATCCAGTCCTGACGACCTGAGTAACCTCGCCGTCGGCTCGACGGCCACGTTCGACATCGACGTGACGGGGACCGCCGCCGACGCGCCGGGATACCTCTCCGCGTCGATCCAGTACGACCCGGCTCTATTCAGCAGCCCCGTGGTGACACCGGGAGCAATCGTCCCCGCTCTCGGCTACTTCGATTCGACCGGCACCGGCGGCGGGACGGTCACGGCCTTCTATGATGATTCGATCTACGGAACAGCAGCAATCGGGAGCGACGGCCTCTTCTACTCGTTCACGCTGACGCGAATCGCAGGGTCGGCCACCGCGTTCTCGTTCAGCGCGTTCTCCGCGATGAATGACTCGGGATACTCGATCTCGATCGAGGCGGACCCCGACTCGATCGAGATCGGCGCCGCGCCAGGCACCGCGGTACCGGAGCCGTCCAGCCTGGTGCTAATCCTCCTGGGCATGATCCTGCCCGCGTGTTCGAGGCTCGCGAAGATTCGAGCAAGACGTGGAATTGTGTTGATCCTCAGGGCCCTCGCTTGACAAATAAACTGACCTGTTTCAACTGCACTCAATGAACACCATGTCGTCACGATGCACGTGATTGCGCGGCCAAATTGGTGTTCGGCGAGACGTCTCCGATCTCCCCGCGGGCTCCGCGACAAACGACCTGCCGCCGAAGCCCAGTTCCCATCCCGAATGGGCACTTCCGGGAGGATCGCCGCGCGCTTTGGATGTTTTTCAATCACCTCGATCTTCACAATCAGAGGCTCCTGATGTTTTTCTTCCACGACCGACGGCCTGGGATCACCTCGTCTCGACAGTCCCGGGCGCGCGACAAGACACGAACGCGTGCAAGCCGCGCCGCCCTTTCAAAGTTTCGCCTCGAGCGCTGGAGGATCGCGTCGTCCCGACTACAATCACCTGGATCAATCCCAGGGGTGGTGATTGGGACACGGCGTCCAACTGGAGCGGGGGCGTCCTGCCCGGCACCGGTGATCGCGCCGTCATCAATGTCCCCGGCATCACGATCACGCATAATCTCAATATCAACGACATGGTCGGCAGCGTCACCAGCAAGGCCGCGATTGCCCTCTCGGCCGGGACGCTCTCCTTGAGTTCGCAGTCCTCCATCACGAACACGTTGACGATCGCCGGGGGAAACCTATCGGGGGCAGGTGCCGTCAACGTGAATTCGCTCCTCTGGAGCGTGGGCACCATGACCGGCCCGGGAACGACCACCGTCGTGCCCGGCGGGACGATGACACTGCGCGCCAATGGCGACCGATTGCTCGACGGAAGAACCTTAAATAATGCCGGTGCGGCAACGTGGACCGGCTCGGGGGACATTCTTCTGGCCAACGGTGCGGCGTTCAATAATCTCGCCGGCGCGACGTTCCAGGCGATCGGGAGAGCTTCCATCGCGAGCGTTGCAGGCGCTCCTTCTTCGTTCACAAACGCGGGATCGTTCCGAAAAACCACGGTCGGCGAGGTCACCGTGATCGGAGTGCCTTTCACCAATACCGGGACGATCTCGGTACAGACCGGCTCCCTGTTCTTCGATGCGGACGGAAGCACCACCGGCACAATCGCCGTCTCCCCCGGTTCGACGGTCACGTTCTCCGGAGACCAGATCGCGCTCGGCAACGGAGCCGCGATCATCGGCGCCGGCACGACATCGATCACGAACAATGCCACCATAACCGTGACCGGCGCCGTCTCGGCGTCCAACCTGTCGATGGATAGTGGCACGCTCACCGGCCCCGGCACCATCAGCGTGACCAACCTGAACTGGACCGGCGGCACCATGTCCGGAACCGGAACCACAAACACCCTGGGGACGCTCTCCATCGCCTACTACGCGCAGTTCCTCTCCGGGCGCACCCTCAACAACTACGGCTCCGCAACCATCTCCGATTACGTCATCGGCCTCTACTACTACAACTACCCGGGCTTGCGCCTCGATAGCGGCGCCGTCCTCAACAACCAGCCGGGCGCCTCCTTCGATTTCCTCTCCGACGCTGGCATCTATGCCAACGGCGGAACGCCCAGCGGCGGAATCATCAACAATTACGGCACCTTCTCCAAGTCCGGAGGCAACGGCTCCAGCGTCGTCGGACTCATCTACTCGTCCGGAAACGTCAACTTCAATCAATACGGTGCGGGAAATGTCGAGGTCAGCTCGGGAGAACTCAGCTTGTATGGCGGCGGGACGCTCGACGGCTCCGGACAACTCCTGGCCGATGCCGGCGCCACTCTCACCTTCGGCGCCGGCACCTTTCTAGTCTCTCTCACTTCAGGCATCGCCGGCGCCGGCACGATCGAGTTCTACAGCGGAGCGGTCACCGTCAACGGTTCCTTCGACATTCAAGGCACCACCGTCGTCAACGGCGGGACCGTCGTCTTCAACACCGACGCCTCGACCGTCTCCGCCTACATCGGCTCCGGAACTCTCACCGGTCCCGCCTCCTTCACCGTCTCGGGAGACCTGACCTGGACCGGCGGCACCATGTCCGGAACCGGAGCCACCGACGCCCTGGGTACGCTCACCATCGCCTACTACGCGCAGTTCCTCTCCGGGCGCACCCTCAACAACTACGGCTCCGCAACCATCTCCGATTACGTCATCGGCCTCTACTACTACAACTACCCGGGCTTGCGCCTCGATAGCGGCGCCGTCCTCAACAACCAGCCGGGCGCCTCCTTCGATTTCCTCTCCGACGCTGGCATCTATGCCAACGGCGGAACGCCCGCCGGCGGCACCATCAACAATTACGGCACCTTCTCCAAGTCCGGCGGCACAGGCTCCAGCGTCGTCGGACTCGTCTACTCCTCCGGAAACGTCAACTTCAATCAATACGGTGCGGGGAATGTCGAGGTCACCTCGGGAGACCTCGGCTTGTATGGCGGCGGGACGCTCGACGGCTCCGGACGACTCATCGCCAATGCCGGCGCCACTCTCACCTTCGGCGGCGGCACCTTTCTAGTCTCTCCCACTTCAGGCATCGCCGGCGCCGGCACGATCGAGTTCTACAGCGGAGCGGTCACCGTCAACGGTTCCTTCGACGTTCAAGGCACCACCGTCGTTGACGGCGGGACCGTCGTCTTCCACACCGATGCCACGACCGTCTCCGCCTACATCGGCTCCGGAACTCTCACCGGTCCCGCCTCCTTCACCGTCTCGGGAGACCTGACCTGGACCGGCGGCATCATGTCCGGAACCGGAGCCACCGACGCCCTGGGTACGCTCACCATCGCCTACTACGAGCAGTTCCTCTCCGGGCGCACCCTCAACAACTACGGCTCCGCAACCATCTCCGATTACGTCATCGGCCTCTACTACTACAACTACCCGGGCTTGCGCCTCGATAGCGGCGCCGTCCTCAACAACCAGCCCGGAGCCTCCTTCGATTTCCTCTCCGACGCTGGCATCTATGCCAACGGAGGCTCGCCCGCCGGCGGCACCATCAACAATTACGGCACCTTCTCCAAGTCCGGCGGCAACGGCTCCAGCGTCGTCGGACTCGTCTACTCCTCCGGAAACGTCAACTTCAACCAGCGCGGTGATGGGACCGTTGAGGTCTCATCCGGAACCCTGATCTTCAACGGCGGCGGCTCCAGCGCCGACAACGCCGTGTTCGCCACCGAAATTGGCGGAACCCTCATCTTCCCATCGGGAACGACGTACTCGCTAGGCGGCTCGACATCGATGACCGGCGATGGCATTTTCATCACCGGCGCGACGGTCAGCATCGACGGTTCGGTCTCGGCCACCAACCTGGAGTTCGACAGCGGCAACCTCACCGGCGTCGGTACAATCTCTGCCACGAACTTCACCTGGGTCGGCGGGACCATGACCGGGAGCGGTCAGACGACGGTCGCGGGCACATTGAGCCTCCCCGGTAATCCGGAACGCGACGTGATCGGCCGCGCCCTGAACACCCAGGGGACCTTCGACCTCACAACCGCGGGACCCACTCGCTTGTCCTCGGGCGGATCGTGGACGAATTCGGGCGTCCTCGACTGGGAAGGGACGGGCACCATCGCATTCGCGGATGCCTCCTGGTCGAATTCGGGCACCATGACGCTCGGCGGGTCGGGCACGATCCAGCTCGAAGCCTCGACCTGGTCGAACTCCGGAACCGCGACACTCCGCGGGTCGAGCACCGTCGATCTGGGCAACTCCTCCTGGACGAATTCCGGAACCATGACGCTCGACGGATCAGGCACCGTCCTGCTGGCCAATTCCAACTGGATCAATTCGCACGACCTCACCGTCATCGGGACGGTACAGATCCAGTTCAACGTCGGAAGTTGGTCCAATTCCGGTAGCTTGTCCCTGGTCGGATCCGGCGCCTTCCAGGCCCTATCCTCAGCGTGGTCAAACTCCGGGATCACAACGTGGAATGGCCTGGCCCCGATCCACTTCTTTTCGAGCATCTGGTCCAACTCGGCCGAGCTGGACTGGACAGGTTCCGGTGTCCTCGAGGCCTCGAACGATTCTCAAATCGACAACCTCGCATCGGGAATCCTGACGGCGACCGACGATCAATCGATCTCGGATCTCAACACCCCGTCAGACTCGACCTTCAACAACGCCGGCACGTTCACCGAGACAGGAGCCACCGGCACCCTCACGATCGCTTTGCCCTGGATCAATACCGGGACGATCAACGTGCAATCGGGAACGCTGTCATTGCCCGCCGGCGGCTCCAGCAGCGACGGCGCGGTTTTCGAGCTCTCCCAGGGAACCGTCTTACTTCTGCCCTCGGGATTGCAGTCGTTCGGGGCCGGCACGACGATCGAAGGTGCCGGCCTCGTCGAGATCCAAGGCGGGACGGTCGACCTCACTGGCCCCTTCGAGATCCGCAACCTCGAGCTCGACGGCGGCCGGATCCAGGGGAGCGGGCCGCTCTCGGTCATCGAAATGACCTGGGATGGGGGCTCGATGACCGGCTCCGGGTTGAACGGGCGTCACGGGCACGCTCGCCATCGGCGGCGGAGTCGTCCTCGATGGCCGCACCCTCAACGTCACCGGCGACGCGATCGTGACGGACTACGGGCGGATGCAGTTGCAGAACATGGCCTCTTTCATCAACTCGGGCACTTCAACTTTCCTCGGGAATGCCTCGCTCTCCCTCTTCGATTCCGGCCTCACCAACGTCGGATCCCTGACCTGGTCCGGCGATGGCGCGTTCTCGCTCGTTCGCTCGACCCTCACCAATCGCGGATCGCTGATCTGGTCGGGCGACGGGAATCTCACCGCGAACGACTCCGATTTGACGAACAACAAGACACTGACCTGGTCCGGCGGCGGGGCTTTCTCGCTCGATAGCTCGACCCTCACCAATAACGGATCGCAGATCTGGTCGGGCAACGGTCCGCTCGAGATCGAGAATTCGAGCGCATTGACCAATGCCGGCAATTGGGACTGGTCCGGCTCGGGTCTCATGTCTGGCTCCATTTCCACGATCGAGAATCGAGCCGGGGCCGACTTCCAGGTCGAATCCGACAGCGGGATCGTCAATTCCCTCTCCGTCTACTTCCTCAACGAGGGCTCGATTCGCGTCTCCGCAGGGCTCGGGACGACCGCGATCTCGGCCGATTTCGTGAATCAAGGATCGGTCGCGATCCTCAACGGGACGCTGGATCTCGATCTCGGCTCCAATTCCGGCCAATTCCAGGTCTCATCCGGGGCGACGCTCCAGTTCTCCTCGGCCGGCTATGGCGATGCCTACGGTTATTCACTCGGGGCTGGGACCACGATCGCAGGCGCCGGCCTGACCGCGATCCGAGGGGACACTGTCAGCGTGGACGGCCCGTCTTCTTTGAACAATCTGGACCTCGATGGCGGCAACCTCACCGGTCCCGCCGACTTGACCGTCTTCGGGACTCTCACATGGACCGGCGGCCAGATGGGCGGCACGGGCCTCACCAGCGTGGCGCCGGGAGGTCGACTGGACCTCGCCGGAGGCTCGCAATATACGGGCCTTCGGACCATCAATAACGAAGGCACGAATCTCTCAAGCCAGCCGGGCGGTGTCTTCGTGAGCACGAATAACACTTTTTCCGACCTCTCGCAATTCCTCAGTTCCGCGCTCGGCATCCTGCAGCAATACCTCGACAAGACGACGTTCAAGAACCCGATCCCGCTCATCGGGACTCAACTCACTTCCGGCGGTTCGGGACAGGTGATCAGCCAGATCCTGGGCGACTTCACGTCCCCGGTCTCGGGCACGCACCTCCAAGCGATCCGACAAGGACTGTTCGATCTCCTCGGGCCGGCCGGACTCGACCTGCTCACCGACCGCGACGGCACCGGCTATTTCGACCTGGGCGACATCGACGTCATCAACATGGGTGGCCGCGTCGCCTTCCAACTGACGATTCACCAGGACTTCTCGGCCAACACCGGCCAATTCGGATTCGACACGGCCTTGCCCGGGCTCCCGCTCTCGGTCTCCGACTCCGGAAGTGTTCGGGTCGGCGTCGGCTTCGACCTCAATCTGAACTTCGGCATCGATCAGCTCGCCGGACAATCCGGCAAGCCCTTCGTTGACCCATCCACGTTGGCCGTCCAGGTTCATGCCGGAATACCCGGCATGACGGTCGCGGGCAAGTTGGGGTTCCTCCAAGCCACGGTCCAGGACGATCCGAACGCTCCTTCATCATTCATCGGCACCTACAACGTCTCATTCGCGTCCGACCCCTCTTCCGGGCTGACTTCGACGTCCAGCCTCAACGGGTCCGCCAACCTCAACCTGATCGTGTCCGCGACCTTCGGCCCCAGTGCCTTCGACCCCAAGCTCAGCACCGAGATCCATCTCGGCTGGCTATTCGACAATGCCAGCCCGGAGGTTTTTCCGTTCGGTGATACGCCGACAATCAATTTCGACGATGTTCAGCTCGATCTCGGATCGTTCCTGACCAGTTTCGTCAAACCGCTGGTTGATAAGATCCAGTCGGTGACCGAGCCCCTCGAACCTTTGGCGAAGTTCCTGTTGACGCCAATCCCGTTCCTGTCCACGATCAGCTCGGATCTCAGCTCGGTTCTTCATCATAACGGGCCGATCTACTTCACCGACCTGATCCTCGACCCCGCACAGGCCGCGAAACTGGCGAGTTTCGCCAACGCCCTCATCACCATCAACGGTCTCAATGTCCCGTCGAGCTCCATGACCGTCGATCTGGGTCACTTCAGCGTCACGGACCCGCGTCAGACCTCCCCGAGCGGCGGCTCCCTCCTGTCCATCATCGGCCAGGCCAATCCAGACACCGACGTCTATCAGCAGATCGGCGAGCAGGACCCATCGACGGGGAATTTCTTCCAATCGCTCCCGAACACGAGCGAAAACGGCGGTTTCGATTTCCCGATCCTGGACGATCCAATCAACGCGTTCGATCTCTTCATGGGCATCAATACCACGCTGTTCAGCTATACCATGCCCACCCTCTCGGTGGCCGCGGGTGGGGAAAAGGTCATCCCCACACCCATTCCCTTCGTCAACCTGGAATTCACGGGGACCATCGCCCTTTCGTTCTCGGCAACCTTCGGTTACGATACGACCGGTTTCATGGATGGAAATCTCGCCGACGGCTTCTTCGTCCAGGATGCGACGGTGAGTCTCGATGTCAAGCTCGGAGCCGGCCTCCAGTTGGGGATTCTGGACACCGGAGGCGTCGGCCCCGATGCCGGAATCAACGGCTTGGTGAACTTCACGTTCAAGGGACCGGGAAACAGCGACAAGGTCTATGGATCTCAGATCGATGCGCATGACTACTTCGTGGATAACTCGGGCTCGATCATCGCCTCTTTGAGCTTCGACGTCAAAGGGCCCTTCGACCCCCTCACGGGTGAGAGCGATACCCTGTTCAGCCAGGATTGGGGCACCGCCACGATCTACACTTGGTGATTCCTTCAACATCGCTTCGATCGTCTCCACCATCGCGAAATCCCCTCGGTTCTTCCGAGATCGGTTTTCAACGAGCCCATTCCGCGATCGAGAACCCGAGGATGGGCTACCCTGGACGGACCCAGCAAGCTCCCATGCACAGCCACTTTGCCGGACCGGGTCCTAGAAATCGGCCCCCATCCTCGGGTAATGTCCGATAACCGAGATGACCGGATCGGCGGACTCGGACTTCGGCCTCGATCGGCTCGCTTCTGTGCGGGAAGCCCCGGTCAAGTGGACAGGCGTGGGAGGGTCCAGATGAATCGCGACAAGATCGTAGGACTCGTGGTCCTCGTGTGCATCCTGTGGGCCGCTCGCGATGCCGAGAGCCACGAGCCCACACCCAGACCTCTCCCACCGAAGGCCGCTGTCATCCCAACGAAACTCGAGAAGTTCGGCCGGACGCGCGTTGACGACTATTACTGGCTGAAGGATCGGAGCGACCCCAAGGTCATCGCCTACCTGGAAGCCGAGAACGCCTACACCGACGCCCGGACCGCCCACACCCGGTAGTTGCAGAAGCGACTCTACGACGAGATTGTCGGCCGGATCCGGCAAGCCGACAGCACGGCGCCCGTCTTCGACAGCGGCCATTTCTATTACTCACGATTCGAAACGGGGAAGCAGTATCCGATCCTGGTGCGCAAGAAGGGGTCGCTCGAATCCGCCGAGGAGATCCTCCTCGACGAAAACGCCCTCGCCGAAGGGCACGGTTATTTCTCGACCGGTGCCACGCAGGTCAGCCCGGACAACCGCCTGCTCGCCTTCGGCGTGGACACCGGCGGCCGGCTCTTCTATACGATCCGGTTCAAGGACCTCGCCACGGGCAAACAGCTCGAAGACACCATCGCCGACGTCACCTCGAATCTCGCCTGGGCCAACGACAGCAAGACGCTCTTCTACACGAAACAGGACCCGAGCACCCTGCGCGCCTATCGGATCTACCGCCATCGTCTGGGTAGCCCTTCATCGAAAGACGTACTCGTCTACGAGGAGCCGGACGAGACCTTCTCTTGCCGCCTCGCGAGGACGAAGTCGGACCGATACCTGATGATCGCGAGCCGCCAGACCCTCAGCACCGAGTTCCGGTTCCTCGATGCCGACAAGCCCGAAGGGACCTTCGCCGTCCTCCAGCCGCGACGGCCTCGTCTCGAGTACTCGGCCGATCACCTCGGCGACCACTTCTACATCCGGACCAACCTCGACGCGCAGAACTTCCGATTGATGAAGGCGCCGATCCAATCGCCCGGGATCGACCACTGGCAGGAAGTGATCCCACACCGCGCCGAGGTGCTACTGGAGCGATTCGAGCTGTTCCGCGACTTCCTGGTCCTCGAGGAGCGTCGCGATGGCCTCATTCGACTCCGCGTCCGTCCCTGGTCGGGCGGGGAGGAGCACCAGGTTGACTTCGGCGAGCCGACGTACCTGGCGCGGATCGGCCCGAACCACGAGCTGGACTCGGACCAGCTCCGGTTCGCGTACACCTCGATGACGACGCCCCAATCTTCCTACGATTACGACATGCGGAAGCGGTCGAAGACATTGGTCAAGCGCGAGGCGGTCCTCGGCGGCTTCGACCCGGCCAACTATGTGACCGAGCGGCTGCACGCGACGGCGGCCGACGGGACCAAGGTGCCGATCTCGATCGTCTATCGCAAGGGGTTTTCGAGGGACGGCAGCGGCCCCCTGCTCCTCTATGGATACGGCTCCTACGGGGCGAGCATGGACGCGTCGTTCCAGGCCGAGCGGCTCAGCCTGCTCGATCGCGGCTTCGCCTACGCGATCGCCCACATCCGCGGCGGCCAGGAGATGGGCCGGGCCTGGTACGAAGACGGTAAGCTCCTCAAGAAGCGGAATACCTTCACCGACTTCATCGCGTGCGCCGAGCACCTGGTCCGCGAGACGTACACCCGGCCCGACCGGCTCTTCGCCCAGGGCGGCAGCGCGGGCGGGCTCCTGATCGGCGCCGTCATCAACCTCCGGCCAGACCTCTTCAAGGGGGCCATCGCCGCCGTGCCGTTCGTTGACGTCGTCACCACCATGCTCGACCCGTCGATCCCCCTCACGACCTTCGAGTACGACGAGTGGGGCAATCCCAACGACCGCAGCTATTTCGACTATATGCTATCGTATTCGCCCTACGACAACGTCGAAGCGAAGCAATACCCGAACCTGCTGGTGACCACGTCGCTCCAGGATTCTCAGGTGCAATACTGGGAGCCGGCCAAGTGGGTCGCCAAGCTGCGGGCGACCAAGACCGACTCGAACCTGCTACTCCTCCGGACCTACATGAAGGGGAGCCACGGCGGCGTCTCGGGGCGCTACAAACGGTTCGAGCAGACCGCTTTCAATTATGCCTTCATCCTCGACCTTGCTGGGATCGCCAACTGAGAGTCTGTCTCAGAAGCTGCGGTGTCTGTCTCGTAGGGTGCTCTGCGAGCACCAGGATTCGGCGAACCACCCCGGATCGGTGCTCAAAGAGCACCCTACAAGAGCCTTCCGGGACAAACTCTGAGCGGTGAAGGTGCCGGCCGATCGGATGAGGCGTCAGCGAGTCCCGAATTCGACATCCTGCCGCATGGTGCGTGCCGGCCGATATTGAACGACATGAGGCAGGCGAGCTGTAGCGAATCCGTCAATCGGTCCGCGGGCGAGACCTCGAGGATGGGCGTGCCCTCGATGACGAAATGACCGATGTAGTGTTCAACACGACGAGCAAGATCGAATAGACGACCGAGATCACCGTCATCATCGAGCCGGCGATCGTCCCGAGGACGACATACGCCGCCTGCGGCTCCGGCGGGAAGATCCGGTCGAGGAAGTCGCTCCACACCTTCACCGTCGTGATCCGCTCCTCGGCGGCCGAGAGCCCGACCGAGAGCGCCGCCAGGACCAGCGTGATTGCGCCGGGGCGGAAGACGAACCCCCCGCGGAGTTCTCGCAAGACGTGCCAGAGCCCGGACCGGTCAGGTTCGGCCATGCGACCCTCTCGAAGTCCTCGGGATGAGTTCGGCGATCGCCCGGTCCGCCACAGTTACGGCCCCGATAGGGTCGCCTCCAACCGATCCCGGACGGTCCATGGTCGCCGAGTATCGCCTCGTGAGGCAAGGGAGACCGCCGATCCCTTCCGGCCATGGACGGTGGTATGTCGCTTGCAAGGAAGTCCTGCCCGAGGCTTGGATCATCGAGGCGACGAACTCACGGGAGGATGTCATGGCCCAGCAGATCGCGGTGGACCCCCGATGCGAGGTCGGAGACGAGCAGCCGGACGGGACGATGCAGGTGGCCCGGGACCTGTCTTACCAACGGCTCTTGCTGGTCAACGTGGCCTACTATGGTCGGCCTGGATCGGCCTCAAATTCCTGGGTCCTGATCGATGCCGGAGTCCCGGGCACTTACCATACGATCCTCGGCGCCGCGGAAAAGCGGTTCGGGAAGGATTCCCGGCCCGCGGCGATCGTCATGACGCACGGCCACTTCGACCATGTCGGCGCCCTGAAAGACCTGGCCGAGCATTGGGATGTCCCGATCTTCGCGCACGAGTTGGAGCTGCCCTACCTCGACGGCCGCTCCTCCTATCCACCCGCCGACCCGACGGTCGGCGGCGGATTGATGTCCGCGCTGTCGGGGTTCTACCCCCGCGGTCCGATCGACGTGAGCCCGTGGCTCAAGCCGTTTCCGGCCGACGGCAGCGTGCCGGGGATGCCCGGCTTCCGATGGATCCCGACGCCCGGTCACTCGCCCGGTCACGTCTCGTTCTGGCGGGAATCCGACCGGTCGCTGATCGTCGGCGACGCATTCATCACGACGAACCAGGAATCGGCCTACGCCGTGATGACGCAGAAGCCCGAGCTGCACGGTCCTCCGATGTATTACACGCAAGATTGGTTATCGGCGCGGCGGTCGGTCGAACGGCTGACGGCACTGGAACCCGAGCTCGTCATCGCGGGCCACGGCCGTGCCATGGCCGGCCCCGAGATGCGCCGCGCGCTCCAGACCCTGGCCCGCGACTTCGACCAGGTCGCGGTACCTGCCGAGGGCCGTTATGTCGATGTCCCGGTCCAGGCCGATGAGAACGGGGTGATCTCGGTCCCGCCTCCCAGGAGTTGAAGGCTCCTCGAAGCGTCTCCAGCATCGACACACCATCACCACGGTCGCGAGGTCGTGGTCACGGGGGCGCGATTGCGCCCCCTCCATCACGGGCCAGCCATCGGCCCGAAGTCGTCGCAACGCCTGCCATTCTACGACGAGCGGCATGAAACGTAGCGGCGCTTTTCGACATGCCGTTCTGGTATCATGGTGATGCCTTGGCGAAATGAACCGCCAGGCGGATGGATGCCGACCCGCCGCGTCGAGCGGGGCCGAATGCTTTCAGGGGCTTGCAAGGGACCGGCATCCTGCGTGACGCGCCGATTGCTGGTAGGATTCTCAGGACAGGTCGACGGCGCCTCGGTCGCTGGTCGGGTCGAATGCTCCGCGAGCGATCGACACGGCAGGGCAACCCGGATCGGTGCTCGCAGAGCATCCTGCAAACTCGCCCGGCTGTCATGGACTCTCGTGATTGGAGAAAGAATCATCGATGGCTTCGCAACACGTGGGAGAATTAACGCATTCGCACTCGCACGCCGGTCCCGAGGCCGGGGCACACGCGACGGCGCATGGGGGAAGCCTGGCGGCGATGGCGCTCTGTGCACTCGGCGTGGTCTTCGGCGACATCGGCACCAGCCCGCTCTACACCTTGAAGGAGTGCCTGCTGGCCACCGGCGCCCACAAGACCGGCCTCGTCCCCGCCGACCTCTTCGGCATCCTCTCGCTGATGTTCTGGGCGCTCATCATGGTGGTCACGGTCAAGTACCTGACCTTCGTCATGCAGGCGGACCACAACGGTGAGGGGGGCATCTTCTCCCTGCTGGCGATCATCCCCGACCGGTTCCGCACCCATGCGCGACGCAGCGGCAAGATCACCGGCATGGCCCTCCTGGCCGTGATCGGCGCCGCCCTGCTCTACGGCGACGGCGTGATCACGCCGGCGATCTCCGTCCTCAGCGCCGTGGAAGGGCTGGCGAACGTCAGCCCCCGGCTGGCGAACTACGTCGTGCCGCTCACCTGCGTCATCCTCTTCGCCTTGTTCGCGATCCAGAGTCGCGGGACCGGGGATATCGGCAAGCTCTTCGGCCCGGTGATGGTCGTCTGGTTCACCACGATGGCGGCGCTCGGCATCTATCATCTCAGCAAGAATCCGGCGATCCTCTGGTCGCTCTCGCCGCATCATGGTGCCGCCTTCTTCCTCCGCCATGGATTCCACGGCATGCTGATCCTCGGCTCGGTCGTACTGGTCGTGACCGGCGGCGAGGCGCTCTATGCGGACATGGGGCATTTCGGCATCCAGCCCATCCGCCTGGCCTGGTCCTTCTTCGTCCTGCCGGCCCTCGTGCTGGGCTACCTGGGGCAAGGCGCGCTGATCCTGAGCAACCCCGCGGCGATCCAGAACCAGACCTGGAACCCGTTCTACGAGCAGGTGCCGGCGGGCGGGGCCACCTTGTTGCTGGTCATTCTCTCCAGCGCCGCCACCGTCATCGCGTCGCAGGCGCTGATCTCCGGGGCCTTCTCGCTGACGCGGCAGGCGATGCTGCTCGGCTACCTCCCGCGCGTGACGATCAAGCACACCGCCTATCACACCGAGGGGCAGATCTACATCCCGGAGGTCAATACCCTGCTCGCGGTCGGCTGCATCGCCCTGGTGCTGACGTTCCGCGAGTCGGTGCGGCTCGCCGCCGCCTACGGCATCGCCGTCACGGGGACCATGGCGATCACCTCGATCCTCTACTACATCGTGGTCCGACACTCCTGGGGATGGGGCAAGTGGAAGGCAGGGGCACTCCTCGCGCTGTTCCTGACGTTCGACATCCCCTTCCTGATCGCCAATCTCTACAAGTTTCTCGAAGGCGGATATGTGCCGATGCTGATCGGCGCCGCCCTGATCGCCGGCATGCTCATCTGGAGCCGTGGGCGGACCGCACTCATGGAGCAATACTCGACGCGATATCCGACCCTCGAAGCGGCCCGGCCGCTGATCCGCCGGTCGCTCGCCTCGCGGGTCCCCGGATGTGCCGTGTTCCTGGCCCCCAGCGCCGATCACGTCCCGCCGATCCTCGTCCATCACGTCGAGCGGACCCGATCGCTGCACGAGACGGTCATCTTGCTGACCGTCCAGGAAGTCCCCATCCCGGTCGTATCGGGCGAATCGCGATACCGGGTCGATGAGCTCGGCGAGGGATTCTACAAGCTCGTCATCTCCTTCGGCTACATGGAGACACCGCTCCTGCTGCCCGTCTTGCAGGTCGTCTCCGGATCCGGAGCGATCCCCTTCGACCCGGACAACGCCACGTACTACATCGGGCACGAGACGATCGTGGCGTCCAACGGGGGGAGCATCAGCCGGATCCCCGAGGCGATCTTCTCCTACCTGAGCCGCAACGCGGTCCACGAGGAGCGACGCTATGGCATGCCGACCGATCAGATCGTCGAGATCGGGACGCAGATCGATCTGTAAGGGGATCAACCGATGACAGTCATCCCCGTGGCGGTCGTGCAAGCGGCCCCGGTCGCATTCGACCGGGATGCGACCCTGGCCAGGGTGCAGGCCCTGGCCGCCGAGGCGGCCGACCGCGGGGCACGACTGATCGTCTTCCCGGAGGCGTTCGTCTCCGGCTATCCGCGCGGCCTCGATTTCGGCGCCCGGGTCGGCTCGCGGACTCCCGAGGGCCGCGAGCTCTTCCGCCGATACTGGGAGAGCGCCGTTGACATCCCCGGCCCGGCCGTCGCGGCCCTCGGCGCCTCGGCGAGGGATTCCGGCGCGCACCTGGTCATCGGCGTCATCGAGCGCGACGGCGGCACGCTCTACTGCACCGTCCTGTTCTTCGACCCGGAAGGCGCCCTGATGGGCAAGCATCGCAAGCTGATGCCGACCGCCGCCGAGCGCCTGATCTGGGGCCAGGGGGACGGCTCGACCATGCCCGTCTTCGACACGCCGATCGGCAAGCTGGGCGCGGTCATCTGCTGGGAAAACTACATGCCCATGCTGCGGATGCACATGTACGCCCGGGGCGTCCAGGTCTACTGCGCCCCCACCGCCGACGATCGCGAGACCTGGTTGTCGACCATGCGGCACATCGCCCTGGAGGGGCGATGCTTCGTCCTGGGCTGCAACCAGTACGCCCTCCGCTCCGACTACCCGGCCGACTATCCGGCCATCCAGGGGGACGACCCATCGACGGTCATGTCGCGCGGGGGGAGCTGCATCATCGACCCGATGGGCCGGATCCTGGCCGGCCCCAACTTCGACGGCCCGGTCATCCTCACGGCCGACCTCGACCTCGACGAGATCCCGCGGGCCAAGTTCGACTTCGACGTCGCCGGTCACTACGCCCGGCCCGACGTCTTCCGACTGGTCGTCGACGAGACGCCCACGCCGCCCGTCGTGAGAGAGACATGAGCGCGATCATCCGGCGGAATCCCCGTCCGGATTGCACATCGAGGCGACCTTCAAGGTCCATCTGGAAGTCTCTCCCGCTTTGACTACAGTGATGGGGACAGAGCATCCACGACTCGAGGGCTCGCCCCGATGGGATATCGTTCGATGGCGGACTGCGTCCGCGACCTGGAAGCGACCGGCCAGCTCATCGTCATCGACCAGGAAGTCGACCCCCATCTGGAGGTGGCCGCCATCCAGCGGCGCGTCTACCAGGCGGGCGGCCCGGCCTTGTTGTTCCGTCGCCTAAAGGGGTCGGAATTCCCGGTCGTCGGCAACCTGTTCGGCACGCTCGACCGGGCAAAATTCCTGTTCCGCGACACCCTCGAATCGGTCCGACGGCTGGTGGAGCTCAAGGTCAACCCGGGTGCCTTCGGCAAGAACCCCTGGCGATACCGCGGTGTACCTCTCACCGTCTTGCGACTTCTCCCCCGCCGCGCCCGGACCGGCCCGATCCTGGCCCACAAGACGACGATCCGACGGCTGCCGCAGATCCAATGCTGGCCGATGGATGGAGGACCCTTCGTCACCCTGCCCCAGGTCTACACAGAGGACCCCGACCGGCCCGGCCCGGCCCGATCCAACCTGGGGATGTACCGGGTCCAGCTCGGCGGCAACGATTACGAGCCGGACCGGGAGATCGGGCTCCACTACCAGATCCACCGGGGCATCGGCGTGCATCATGCCGCGGCGATCCGACGCGGCGAGCCCCTGCGCGTGAACGTCTTCGTCGGCGGCCCGCCCGCCATGACGGTCGCGGCGGTCATGCCGCTGCCCGAGGGCCTGCCCGAGCTGGCCTTCGCCGGCGCGCTTGGAGGCCGACCCGTCCGGCTGGTCGCGCCCGATGGCGGGCTCTCCATGCCGGCCGAGGCCGACTTCGTCATTTGCGGCACCATCGACCCCGATCGTCGCAAGCCTGAGGGCCCGTTCGGCGACCACCTCGGCTACTACAGCCTCACTCATGATTTCCCGGTGTTGAAGGTGGACCGAGTCTATCATCGCGAAGGCGCCATCTGGCCGTTCACGTCGGTCGGCCGGCCTCCGCAGGAAGACACCTCTTTCGGCGATCTGATCCACGAACTGACCGGCCCCATCATCCCGACCGTGATCCCGGGCCTCCGGGCCGTGCATGCCGTCGACGCATCCGGAGTCCACCCCCTGCTCCTGGCCATCGCCAGCGAGCGCTATGTCCCCGATTCCGACGTCCGACGTCCCCAGGAGATCCTGACCGTCGCCAACGCCATCCTCGGCCAGGGTCAACTCTCGCTGGCGAAATACCTCCTGATCGTCGCCCACGAGGACGACCCGTCGCTCGACATCCACGACATCCCGGCATTCTTCTCGCACCTGCTCCGTCGCGTCGACTGGACCAACGACCTGCACTTCCAGACCCGGACGACGATCGACACCCTCGACTACTCGGGCCACGGGCTCAATCAGGGCTCGAAGGTCGTGATCGCCGCCGCCGGCCCCGCGCGACGCTCGCTGCCCACCGGGTTGCCCGAGGGCATTCGACTCCCCGATGGATTCCGCGACCCCCGCGTGGTGCTCCCGGGAATCCTGGCGATCCAGGGGCCTCCCTTCCGCCTCGACGCGAACGACGTCGCCACCTTCTGCCGCGCCTTCGGCCCCGACGACCCGATCCGCAGCTTCCCGCTGATCGCGATCGTCGACGACAGCGAGTTCACGGCGCGGACCGAGGGGAACTTCCTCTGGGTCGTCTTCACGCGCTCGAACCCCGCGGCCGATATCGACGGAATTGGTTCGTTCATCGATCAGAAGCACTGGGGCTGCACGGGCCCCCTGGTCATCGACGCCCGCATCAAGCCGCACCACGCACCGCCGCTGGTCGACGACCCGGAGATCGAGCGTCGCGTCGACGCCCTGGCCGCTCCCGGAGGCCCCCTTCATGGGATCTATTGAGGATCATGGAACGACCGGACCACGCGAAGAAAGTCCGAAGTCACTCGTGGCTGATCTGGGCGGATTATCCGAAACGCAAGAACAAGTAGAGGATTTTCCATGTCTGTCGACAACGATCCTCAACCTGGATTCCTTGACCCACAGAATCCGACCCGGGATGAGCTCCGCGCCCTTGGGTTGTGGATGTTACGCAACCCGGGCCGATTGGGAGCAGAACCTCCGTTCGAGCCGGAAGCACAGGAGCTTGCAATGCAGGCTCGCTTCTGGGCCGCACGAAAGCGAGCCAGGTCGGATCGCTGAGGCGGCCTTGGAACTGAGTGCGTCCCTCAACAGGCGTCGCGCTCAACGGCGGGCGAATGGATCCGCGCGCCGGATCGACCCAGGCGAACAACCGCAAACTATGGCCTTCCGGATCCTGGAGGCGGACCTCGCTATAGCCCTCGTCATGGTTCTCGACCAGGCCGCCGACGACGACACCACGCTCGATCAGCCGCAGGCGCTCTCCCTCCAGGTCATTGACCTGGAAGACCAGGCGGACCTTGCCCGTACCCGCCGCCAGCCGCACCTCCTTGGCGCCCTGCACGCCCAGTCGGCCGCTCCCGGCCGAGAGCAGTGCGAACTCATTCTGGGCATCCAGCACGACCGGGGAAAGGCCCAGTGTGTCGATGTACCAGCGGACCGTCGTCTCCCAGCTCGAGACCCGGATCACCGTCATGAACAGGTCGAGCCGGGATGGCCCCATCGTCCGAATCGGATCGTGCTCGGAAAAATCGACCATGAGATCGCCCATTGATTTTCGTCTCGGTCATCCGTAGCGAGACGCCATCTTGCCAGGTCGCAACCATCGACGCGAGAGGGAGCCCCTCAGATCACCAATCTCCTATCCCTGGGCAGACTCTCGGACCCGACGCGACAATCCAGATCCGCAAGATTCATGCCCAGACTGCCACGCACTCACGCCTCGCAGCATGAACCCGGAGGCCTCGGAAAGGAATTCTCACCTTCCAGCAAGACTTTTAATAAATTCACTTGCACGCAGGATTCGAGATCGACTACAAGTGTCTTATTCCGAAGCTTGTCCGGGCTTCGGAACGATCGTCGAGGAAGGTGTCCCGATGAGGCGGGTTTCGTCCTTCGATACCTCGCGCACCGGTGACCGCGTAGAAGGATCCCCGTAAGTTTGCCAACCGTCTGTCTTCGGGACCAGGTAACATGAGTCTGCTGCGACTGGCAATGGTGACTCTGTTGCTCCTTCCGGCGCTCGCCTTCGGCCAGACGAAGGACGCCGCCAAGGAGAAGGAAGACAAGGTCTCCAACGACGATCCGGCCCGTCCGTTGCAGATGCCGCCGGCCTCGACCGAGGTCAAGGAGGCGATCGACGATTTCGACCGCTTCCAGCGCCGCGGCGCGTGGGAGCGGGCCTTGAAGTCGCTCTACACCATCCCCGAGGCTCAGACCCTCCGATTCATCGACGGGGAGAACGGCTTCATCATCCCGATCGAACGGAAGCGGCGGATGATCCTGTCGGCGTTGCCGCCGAACGGCCAGGCCGCCGCCCGATTGTTCTATGACGCCGAGGCCAAGAAACTCCTCGACGAGGCCGACGGCCCCTCGGAGTTGAAGAATCTCGAGCGCGTTTACTCGGCGTTCTTCATCACGTCCGTCGGCGATAATGCCGCCGATCGCCTGGGCGACCTCTACTTCGAGCTCGGGCGATTCGACCGCGCCGCCGACTGCTGGCTGGCCATCCTGCGGGAACGGCCCGACACGGATCTGTCGCCCGCCCTGATCTCGGTGAAGGCCGCCGTCGCCCTCTTCCGCTCGGGTCGTCAGTCGGAATTCGAGCAGGTCCGCGGCGAGCTGATGGATCGCTACTCCGACGAGAAATTGACGATCGGCGGGCGCACGGCGCCGGCCGGCGAGCTCCTCCAGAACCTCATCGGCGACGCGAAGATCGCCGACGCGGATAAATCGGCATCGCACGCCGAGGAACCGGGGCCCGAGCTCGCCGGGACGGTCGACGCCGTCTGGCAGATGCGGTTCGCCGAATCGGTCGAAGCCGGCATGACACCCCAGGAGCTGACCCAGTGGGAATCGAATCCCCTCAGCGTCGCCGTCCCGGCCGTGACGATCGAGGGTTCGACCCTGTTCGCCAACTACCTGGGGTTCATCTTCGCCCTCGACCTCAAGAGTGGGAAGATGCTCTGGCGGTCGGGATCCTTCCATAACCTCGATATCCTGGGCATGCAGCAGCAGGCCCGATTCGTGGATACGAGCCGGTTCGCGATCCTCGCCTCGGGCGACAACCTGTGGTGCCTGGCGCGGGACATGAAAGATCAGAATTTCATGGCCCCGTTCCAGTTGCAATGCCGACGCGCCGACAACGGCGAGATCATCTGGAAGTCGGGGGACCTCGCCGATTATGCGGCGTTCGACCTCGTCGGCAACCCGATCCTGGCCGACGGGAAGATCTTCATCACGGCCAAGACCGGCGGCGGCGGCAACCAGATGATGATGATGCAGCAACAGGGCCAGGGCCAGCCCCAGCAGCTCGTCCTGGCGATCCAGCCCCATGACGGACGACTCCTCTGGAAGTCGGAAGTCGGCGTCTTCCGCCAGGGGCAGCAGATGTACTTCTACCGATATAGCATGACCCCGTCGCCCAAGCCGCAGCTCCTCTACCGAGGGGGCCGGCTCTATGTCGATACCCACATCGGCGTGCTGGGCCGACTCGACTCCGACACCGGCTTGCTCGACTGGGGATACGGCTACAAGACGGATCCATCGCAGTCGCAATCCCGCTTCTTCTACTATTACCAGCCGCAGGATCCCCTGCCCGACGGCAGTCCGCCGATCGAATCGGGCGAAGCCTTCCTCATCAAGGGGGCGCAGTCGGATCACCTGTATGCCCTCGAGCCGAACCGGATGAAAGTCCTCTGGAATCGGCCGATCGAGAAGGCGACGCGATTGCTCGGTGTCCACGAACGCACCGCCTTCCTCGGCGGCACCGAGATCAGCGCCATGGATCTTCAGACGCGGGCCCTGTTATGGGCGACGCGCCTGCCCAACGGCAGCCTGAACGCGCGCGTCCTGGTGCGGCCCGACGGCGTCTGGCAACTGACGCCCCGCGGCATCTTCGAGCTCGACCCGAAATCGGGCCAGGTGCGGCGGATCTTCCGCGGCAAGGACCTCGGCGCCGTGGGAGGCGACTTGGTCCTGACCGATCAATGGCTGCTGGCGGTCTCCAATCGCACGATCACGGCCTATCCGCGCCGGGCGGCCCGGGCCCAGGTCACCTCCCGCCAAGACCCCGCGACCAAGAAGGAGAGGGCTACGCATGAATAATCGGGTGCTCACGACGCGAACGGCCATCGCGGTCGTCGTCCTCGCGATGGCCCTCGGCGGCTCCGGCCGCCCGGCCCGGGCCCAGTTCTTCAACCAGAACGGCGGCGGGGGCGCGTCGCCGAATATCGAGGGGTTCACCGTCTCCGGCAGGGGTGTCGTCGCGGCCAAGCCGAATTACGCCGAGATCGACATGGAGGTCTCAGCCTCCTCGGAGCTCACCGCCGACGCGATCGTCAAATACCGCGACGCCAAGAAGCGGATCCACGACGCGTTCTCCGCCCTGAAGCTCAACACCATCGCCGTGGAGGAGCGCGGCCTGCTCGTCGACCAGAAGGGGCAGATGCAGAGCCCCTATTATTTCTTCGACTCTCAGCCGAATGCGCGCAACAAGACCGAGGTCCAGCTCTCGCGCAAGCTCGTCGCCAAGGCGTCCGATATCCGCAAGCTCGACGAGGAGGGCGTGATGCAACTGGTCGGGCGGATGCTCGACGTCGCCCAGGACGCCGGCGCGAAGGTCGGTCCGCAAAATAACATGATGTATTATTACTATTACGGATACAATCCGAATCAGCAATCGGGCCTGGTCCGATTCATCCTCGAGGACTTCGACAAGCTCCAGGAGGAAGCCTACGAGAAGGCGGTCGCCGACGCCCGGTCGCGGGCGGAGCGGCTGGCGCGTCTGTCCCACGTCGAGCTCGGGCCGATCGTCGCCATCCGGGAGGTCTCCGTGCCCGGCGAGCAGAACATGAACGCGAGCGACGAGCTGCCGCGGAAGCGGCTGGAGCTGTCGAAGTTCCAGGAGATCCCGATCCGCGTGGAGCTGCTGGTGCGTTTCGAGGTCCATCAACCCAAGTCCGAGCGGAAGGGGCAGGCCGGACAGCCATGAACATCATCACGACAGGCCGTGAACGCGATCGTTCGGGCGCCGGGCGGATGAACCGGCGCGGATTCCTCGACCAATGCCGAGCGGGTGCCGTCGCGACCCTCGCCGGGGCCGGTTGCCTGGCGGGCACGCGCACCGCCTGGGCCCAGAAGGAAGTCCTGCCCAAGCACGTGACGCCCGAGACGCTCAAGGCGGTCCTCAAGGGGCTCGATTACCTCGCCGCCCAGCAGGCCGAGGACGGCTCGTGGATCGGCGACGCCGGCGGCCAGGCGTACCCGGTGGCCATGACCGGCCTGGCGGGTACCGCATTCCTGGCCCACGGCAACTCTCCCACGCGCGGCAAATACGCCAAGAACGTGCAGAGCGCCGTCGAATACCTGGTGCGCTGCGGCACGCCCACGGGCCTGATCACCGGCCCGAGCCAGGACAGCGGCATGCCGATGCACGGCCACGGCTTCGCGCTGATGTTCCTCGCGTGCGTCTACGGGATGACGACCAAGGAGGCGCTGCGCCGGCAGGTGCAGATCGTGGTCCGCAAGGCGGTCGCGCTGACCAGCCAGGGCCAGAGCGGCGCCGGCGGGTGGACCTATACCCCGGGGACCGGCGACGAGGGCTCGGTGACGGTGACCCAGGTCCAGGCCCTCCGCGCGGCGCACAACGCGGGATTCCTCGTCCCTCGCGGCGTCATCGAGGAGGCGACCAAGTACCTGGAGAAATGCCGGACCGCCGAGGGCGGGATCCGCTATTCGCTCCTCTCCGGCAATTCCCCGCGGCTGCCCATCTCGGCCGCGGCCGTCGCGACCCTGTACAACGCCGGCCAGTTCGACAGCACGATCGCGACCGACTGCCTGAAGTACGTCTGGGAGCAGTTCCAGGCCCAGGAAGGCTGGTCCAAGGGGGGCGGGCACGACTTCTATACGCATCTGTACGCGTCCCAGGGGTTCTACATGGCCGGCGACCAGTACTGGGACAAGTACTTCCCGCCGACCCGCGACCAGTTGATCGGCATGCAGGCCCCCGACGGGTCCTGGAACGGCGACGGCATCGGCCCGGTCTACGGCACGGCCATCGCCACCATCATCTTGCAGTTGCCTTACAAGTATCTCCCGATCTTCCAGCGTTAGTGGTCTTGGACTCTTGATGGAAGGACATCACTCGATGACCACGGTCGTAAGACCGTGGTTCGGACGGGGCCTCTGGCCCTCCAACCTCGCACGTGAGTGCGATCCTCGCTCCGGATCGGGCTGACGCCCGAGGTTGGAGGACGTTCGTCCCGTCCGAAGCACGCACTCACGTGCGTGGTCACGGGCCGCGCGATCTTGCAACGGCGGAGTTCACCGGAAAGTCACCGGATCCGCACTCAGAATATCATCACCGCCACGCCAGGGATTATTAAGGGACGCGATCTTGAGCACCACCGCCACGACCGAAGAGCTCGACCTCGCCGAATTGGAAGAATTGCGCTCGGCCCACGACGAGATCCGCGAGCAGATCTCCCGCCAGATCGTCGGCCAGGACGAGGTCGTCGAGCAGCTGCTGATGGCCGTCTTCGCCCGCGGCCATTGCATCCTCGAGGGCGTCCCGGGGCTGGCGAAGACCCTGATGGTGCACTCGCTGGCCCAGTCCTTGACGCTGGAGTTCAGCCGCATCCAGTTCACGCCCGACCTGATGCCCAGCGACATCACCGGCACCGAAGTCCTCTACGAGGACCGGAACAGCGGCGTGCGCGAATTGCGGTTCGTGCCCGGCCCGATCTTCGGCAACCTGATCCTCGCCGACGAGATCAACCGGACTCCGCCCAAGACCCAGGCCGCCCTGCTCGAGGCCATGCAGGAGCGCCAGGTCACCGCCGGCGGGCACCGCCATCGCCTGCCCGATCCGTTCTTCGTGCTGGCCACGCAGAACCCGATCGAGCAGGAAGGGACCTATGCCCTGCCCGAGGCGCAGCTCGACCGCTTCCTGTTCAAGATCTTCATCACCTACCCGACCCCCGCGGAGGAGCGGCGGATCTACCGGCTCACCACCGGCATCGAGGAGCACGAGATCACGCCGACGCTCACCGGCGAGCGGATCAAGGCCCTCCAGCGGCTGGTCCGTCGGGTCCCGGTGTCGGACCATTGCATCGAATACGCGATGGACCTCGTCCGGGCGACGCGAGGGCCAGCTCACGGCGGCCCGTCGTACATCGGCGAGTGGGTGACCTGGGGCGCCGGCCCGCGTGCCGGCCAGTCCTTGATCCTGGCGTCCAAGGCGCGTGCCGCGCTCGCCGGTAGGCCCAGCGTCACGGTCGACGACATCCGCGCCATCGCCGCGCCGGTGCTCCGCCATCGCATCCTGCTCAATTACAACGCGCAGGCCACCGGCGAGACGAGCGACTCGATCATCGCCAGGCTCCTGAACGACGTCCCGATCCGGAAGGGGGCCGCCGATGCTGCCGTCGCAGAAGTATTCCGATCCTGACGCGATCGCGCAGATCTCCGACCTGACGCTCCGCTCGCGACGGCTGGTCGAGGGCGCGATCAGCGGCCAGCATCGCAGCCCGTTCCACGGCTTCAACATCGAGTTCGCCGAATACCGCGAGTACACACCCGGCGACGACCTCCGCCGGCTGGACTGGCGGGCCTTCGCCCGCTCGGATCGCCATTACATCAAGCAGTATGAGGAAGAGAGCAACGTACGGATCACCTTCGTCGTCGACGCCAGCGCGTCGATGAACTATCGCGGCCCGGTCCCCCTCTCGAAGTTCGACTACGGCAGCACCATGGTCGTCTCGCTGGCGATGCTCCTGGCCCGCCAGCAGGACCCGGTCGGCCTGGTCCTGTTCGACGAGGCGGCCACCACGGTATTGCCCCCGTCCGCGACCCAGTCGCAGGTCGTGGTCATGGCCGGCCTGCTCGAGCGTTGCCAGCCCGCCCGCAAGACCGAGCTGGGCGGTCTGCTCCGCTCGCTCACCGGCCAGTTGAAGCGCCGGAGCCTGCTCGTCATCGTCTCGGACCTCCTCACCGACCTGGACGCCGTCTACGACAGCCTGAACCGCCTGCGTTTCCACGGCCATGAAGTCCTCATGATGCAGGTCCTCGACCGCGACGAGCTGGAATTGCCCTTCGACGGCCCGACGATCTTCGAGGACATCGAGGGTGATGAGGAAGTGTTCGCCGAGCCCTGGGCATTCCGCCGGTCTTATCAGAACGCCATGCTGGAGTTCATCGAGAGCGTCCGCAAGGAATTCGGCAACCGTGGCTACGATCACGTACGATTCCTCACCGATGAGCCGCTCGGCGACTCGCTCAGCCTGTTCCTGCACAACCGAGAGGAGGCCGGCCGGATCGCTCGGTAGGAACCCATGCAAAGTATGATGACTCTCATGAGCCCGATGTTGGCCTGGGGGGCGCTGCTCGGCGCCATCCCCATCATCATCCACCTGCTGAACCGCCGACGGTTCCGCCGGGTGGAATGGGCCCCGATGCGCTACCTCAAGTTGACGATCCAGCGCAATCGGCGTCGGATCGAGATCGAGCAGATCCTGCTCCTGCTGCTGAGGATCTCCCTGTTCGTGCTCCTGTTCCTCTTCCTCGCCCGGCCGGTGCTCAACCCCACCGGCCTGGAGCGATGGCTGGGCAGCGGCGGCCGATCGAGCCAGGTCGTGCTGATCGACGACTCGCTGAGCATGGGCTACGGCGCCGGGGACGCGGCGGCCTTCCAGCGCGCCCGCGAGATGGCGGCCGGACTCCTGGCCGCGAGCCGACTGACCGATCGCTTCACGCTGGTCACGACCTCGGCACCGCGCAGCCCCGTGCTCCACGAGGTCGAGGGGACCCGGCGAGACGACCTCAGGGCCGCGGCGTTGTCCTTGCCCCTGACCGCCACGCACGCCTCCTGGCCCGCGGTCCTCGAGGGCATCGACGAGCTCTTGAAATCCTGCACGTACAAGACCCAGCAGATCACCATCTTCACCGACGCTCGCAAGGCCGGATGGGAAGGCGGCCTCTCGGGGATCGCCGGCCCCTGGCACAAGCGGGGCGTCCGGCTGCGGATCGTGGACGTGGGCTCCGAGGACGTCACGAACGTCTCGCTCCAGTCGCTGCTCCCGCTCGATCGCACGGTCCTGGCCGGCGCGGCGAGCCAGTGGGAGGCGGTGATCCGCAACGACTCGCCGCGGACCATCGCCGGCGCAAAGGCGACGATCCGCGTCGACGACAAGCCGACCGAGCTGACCTTGCCCGACCTCGCCCCCCGCGCCGTCGCTCGCATCCCGATGACCGTCCAGTTCCCGGGTCCGGGCGCGCACGACGTCTCGCTCAAGATCCCCGACGACGAGTTGCCCGGCGACAACCAGCGATGGGCCGCCGTCCCAGTCAAGGACTCGCTGCTCATCCGGCTGGTCGACGGCGAGCCGTCGTCGGAGCCGTTCGGCTCGGAGGTCGATTACCTCGCGGCGCCCCTGTCGATCGGCATCGGCGCCGCGGAAGCCTGGCGGGTCGAGACGTCGCTCGACACCGATTTCCTCTCGCCGCGCCGCGACCTGCCCGACGTCCTGGTCCTGGCCAACGTCGCGGCCCCGACGGTCGAACAGGCCGATCGCATCAATACCCTGGTCCGCGAGGGCATGGGATTGATCATCTTCACGGGCACCAAGCTGGATATCGGCCTGTACAACGACCTGCTCTTCCGCGCCGATCGCCGGATCCTCCCGTGCTCGATGAAGGCGCTGGTCGAGGAGAACATCCGCGGGTTGATCGTCGAGCCGCTGCATCCCTCCCCGCTGGAGAAGCTGCTGGAGCTGAAGCCGGCGGCGCTGGAGCGCGTTGCGGTCCGTCAGTTCATGAGCGTCAACGAGCCGGTTGACGGCGATCAGGTTCGCGTGCTGGCCCGATGGAACAACCCGGCCCGCTCGTCGGCGATCATCGAGCGCAACCTCGGAGACGGCCGCGTGCTGCTCTGGACGACGACCGCCGACCGCGCCGGCAACGACTGGCCGATCGAGCCGAGCTTCGTCCTGGCGGTGAGAGAGGCCGTCCGAGGCTCGGCGCGTCCGACCCGGCTGACCAATACAGTCACGGCCGGCGACCCGATGAAGCGCGTCATCCGATCGAATCATCAGTTATCCAACATCCTGCTGAACGCCCCCGGCGGTTCCGAGCCGAAGGCACTCTCGGCCACTCCTCTGGCCGAGGACCCGGGCGCCCAGGCCCCTGCCGTCGAGATCAAGGTCCCCGACACACGTCAGCCGGGATTGTACCGCATCGCCTGGGACGAAGGTCCGCTGGGCAACCAGCAGGATACCTACGCGGCCAACCCCGACCCGCGCGAGAGTGCGCTTCGAGCGGATCGGGACCCCCGAATTGAAGGCGCTGTTCGAACCGATGGATGTCGAGGTCATCGCGGCCCGCACCGACGACGCCGACTTCCTCTCGCCGATCGGCCGCGAGATCTGGCGCGAGCTGGCCGGCGGGTTGCTTGTCCTCTTGATCGTCGAATCCATCTTCGCGACCTGGGCCGGACGATCGCGGTGATGGGGAAACATGAACCTCCGGGAACGCGGATATGGGGGTACTCCTTTACGCTGAAGTGTCGTATGCCATCCGCGGGGCCGTGTTCGCCGTATATCGAGAGATGGGGTGTGGCTTCCTGGAACCGGTTTATCAGGAGTGTCTCGAAAAGGAGTTCAAGTACAGGAATCTGCCCTTTATCTCCCAGGAGGAACTGAAGCTAAGCTATAAGGGAGATCTGCTCCTTCAAAAGTATAAGCCGGACTTCGTCTGTTACGGAAAAATCATCGTCGAACTGAAAGCTGTCAGGGAGATCTCGCCGAAACATCAAGCCCAGCTCTTGAATTACTTGAAAGCGACCGGGATGAACCTGGGACTGCTGGTGAACTTCGGAAGCCATCCCCAGGCGGAAATCAAGCGAAGGGCCCTCTAGTTTGTCAACGCATTACCAGCTTGAGAGATATTTTTCCTAACCACGGAAAACACGGACAGACACGGAAAAAGACAATTCCGGAAAACCATACAATCAATTCTTCTTACTTTCTTCAACGATTTCGGAATTGGGAGTTGTCATAAATAATTCTCTTCATGTTCTGTTTTTCTTTTCCGTGTTCGTCCGTGTTTTCCGTGGTTAAGAGGATTTATCCTCATTTCTTATTCGTGTGTTATCCGTGTTTAGAGAGATCCTTCCGTCCTGCACAGCGTTTACAGCGCCAATAAACCCATGAACCGATTCTGGCAGATGCTCCTGGGGATAGAACGGTCGCCCGGCACGTTATCGCGGGGCGACTCGCGGCTCGAGTTCGCGGCGATGCCGAAGGGTCCCGGTGCGCTCGTGCTGGTCCTGGCGCGATCCTCCTGGCCGCCCTGATCTGGAGGCTCTATCGCTGGGAGCGCCGCGACCTGTCGCGGCCGAGGCGCATCCTCCTGGTCGTCCTGCGCGGGCTCACGTTGCTCACGGTCTCGATCATGCTGCTCGAGCCGGTGCTGGTCTCGTCGCAGCGCGAGACGATCCCGTCGCACCTGGTGATGGTCCTGGACGATTCGGAGAGCATGAAGTATTCCGACCCGTACACGGACGACACCCGCGCCGTGGCGCTGGCGTCGGACATCAAGCTGGAATCGCAGGGCGGTCGGACGCCGGTGCAGCGGCTGCGGGAGACGCCGCGGCTGGACCTCGTGAAGACGGTCCTCCGCCCCAACCTGGAGGCGCTCGGCCGGGGCCGGGAGGTCTATCTCCACGACCTCGAATCCGCCGCGCGGGACGGTTCGGGCGAGTCGGCGCGGAAGCGGGACCTCGACTCGGTCCAGGCGAAGCGGCCGATCTCGCCGCTCGGCGACGCGATCCACGGCGTGCTCTCGGCGCATCGCGGCCAGCCCGTCGCCGGCCTCGTGATCGCCACCGATGGCCGATCGAATACCGGCGAGGACCCGCTCCGCGCCGCCGAGGCCGCCGTCCGGCAGAACATCCCGATCTACGCGATCGCCGCCGGGGCCAGCGAAGGGCCGCGGAACATCCGCGTGGCCGAGATCGAGGCCAGCCCGGTCGTCTTCGTCCGCGACGCGATGAACATGGCCGTCGTCGTCGAGGCGCGCGGCCTGAAGGACGCCGAGGCGACCCTGATCCTCGAGCAGAAGATCAACGACGGCAACTGGGAGCCGGTCAACACCCAGCGGATCGCATTGGGCGAGGACGGCATCCTCAAGCGGACGCTGTACCGGATCACCCCCAAGGTGATCGGCCAATACGAATTCCGGGCGAAGGTGGAGGATGGCGGCCCCGAGCTCACCCTGGAAGACAACATCGCGACCACCGCCGTGAAGGTCGTCCGCCAGCAGATCCGGGTCCTGTTGATCGCCGGCGGGCCGTCGCCCGAGGTGCAGTTCCTCCGCAATGCCTTGATGCGCGACCAGCACGTCGAGTTCGCCGCCTGGATGCAGCATTCCGACCCGGGCTTCCGTCAGCCGGGCGACCGGCCCATCCCAAGGCTGCCCAACGATGCGGCCGAGCTGGCCCGATACGACGCCCTGCTCCTGGTCGATCCCGACCTGAGGGCCCTAGGCGCCCAGTGGCCGGACATGATCGTGAACTTCGTCGGCCAGGAGGGCGGCGGCCTGATCTTCGTCGCCGGCGAGCTCCATTCGCAGCAGCTCTTCGAAGCCGCCGAGGCCGCCAAGACCGGCGGCGACTGGACGCGGATCCTCCCGGTCGTCCGCGAGCCCGGCCTGTTCCGGACGGATGCGGAAGTCCGGCTCAGCTCGCTGACGACCTACGCCCTCGACCTGACCCCCGAGGGACGCGGCGACCCGATCTTCGAGTTCAATCCGGACCCGATCCGCAACCGGGCGATCCTGACGAGCCTGCCGGGCATGTACTGGAGCTTCCCGGTCACGCGGGCACGTCCCGGCGCGACGGTCCTGGCCCGTCACAGCGACCCTCGCATGCAGAACCAGTACGGGCGACACGTGCTCCTGGCCTCGCAGCTCTACGGGCCCGGCCGGACGGTGTTCATCGGCTTCGACAGCACCTACCGGTGGCGATACCTCGCGGAGGATTACTTCGACGGCTTCTGGGCCCGCCTCGTCGATCGCGTGGGGCGGAACAAGGCGCTGGGCGGCCGCTTCCCGTTCACGGTCCACCTGGGCAAGGGCGTGTATCGGGTCGGCGACCGCGTCTCGGTCGGCGTCCGGTATACCGACCCGGCCGCGACGGCCGAAGGCTCCGAAGTGGTGGCCGAGCTCGAGATCGCCGGCCAGCCGCCGGAACCGCTCCGGTTCGAGAAGGTGCCCGACGATCCCGGCTTGCTGACGGCGAGCTTCCCGGCCGAGCGGGCGGGAGCCTACTCGTTGCGGATCGTCCCGGCGACGGCCGTCGAGACCGGCTCGGGCGTCCGCGTCTCGACGACCACGTTCCGCGTCGAGCCGCCGCGGCGCGAGGTTGACGAGCCCTCGCTGAATCGCCCGATGCTGGCGGAGCTCGCCCGGCTCACCAACGGGCGGGTCCTCGACCTCGGCGAGGTCGGCCGACTCGACGAGTATCTCTCGATGCGAGAGGTCACCCGCACGCTCGAAACCCGCGACGAGCTCTGGGACGCCCCGCTCATCTTCGGGACGCTCGTGCTCTGCCTGACCCTGGAGTGGGTGGCGCGGAAGATCTATCGGATGGTGTGAGAATTCCTGGATTCTCGCGCATCAGCCCGACCCGTTTCCTAATCGAGATCCCAACCGTGGCGACAGTCCTGGACCTACCGACGATCGAATCGCTCCGGAGTGAGCAACGCGCCCTGAAAGACCACCTCGCGCGATTGCGAGGGAGATTGGGCCTCCAGTTGACCCTGGAGTTCGTGGTCGACGCGGCGCTCGGCCTGGTCGCGACGGCGGCCGTGCTGGTCTTCCTCGACTGGTGGCTCCGGTTGAGTCCGTCGGTCCGGTTCATCCTGCTGATCTCGAGTGTGACGGGCTTGCTGCTACTGCTCGGTGCCCGCGCGGCCCGGCGCTGGCAATCGTCGCGGCTCGACGAGCTCTCGCTGGCGATGACCCTGGACCGCTACCGGCCGGGGACCGGCCAGCAGATCGTTGACGTGCTCCAGCTCCCGGACCTCCTGAGCCAGTCGCCGACGTTGACCTCGCCGGCGATGGTGCGACTGGCCGTCCGGCAGGCCTGCGCCGCCCTCGCCGCCTCCGACTGGCGATTGCTCTGGAACCGCAGGCGCACGGCCACCCACCTCGGGGCCTTGCTCGTCGGCCTGTTGATCCCGGTCGCGTTCGCGCTGCTGGCACCGAACGCGGCCCGGTTGAGCATGTCGCGATGGCTGCTCATCTCCCCCGAACGCTGGCCGCAGCGGACCTACCTCACCGTGATGGGCCTGGGCGCCGACGGGCGGCTGCTGGCCCCTCGCGACGAACGGTTCGCGATGGAGGTCCGGTCCGACCTGCCGCTCCTCGAGTCCGCCGACAGCAAGTGGATTGTCCACGGCCGGGGCCAGCCCCTGTCCCTGAAGTGGAAGCCGGAATCCCCCGCGACTCCGAAGGCGGTATTCGTCCAGGAACGGACCGCCGAAGGTAAGCCGCGCAACGCCGTGATGGCCGAGGCGGGACCGGCCCAGTTCCGGTACGAGTTCCCGCCGACCGCAAGGTCCTCGACGTTCGAAGTGACCGGCGGCGACGACTGGCTGGGCCCGATCACTCTGGAGCGCGTTCGACCGGCCAGCCCTGGCCGAGACCCGCGTCCGCGTCCGCGAGCCCGGCGCCACCTACAACGACCTCCGAACCGTGGAGGACTCGCACCAGCACCTGGTCTTCCTGCCAGATACCGCGGTCGAATTGACGCTCGTCGGCACCGAACCGATCGCCGACATCCGGCTCAGGTTCCAGTCGGGCAACCCGCCCGAGCTGAAGCGCATCGACGAGAAGTCGTTCGCCACCCAGTGGACCCTCCGCGAGGCCACGACGCTCGAGATCCTGCTCAAATCGGCCAGGACCGGCCTGGAATCGCGGCCCGTGTTCCTCTCGATCGGATTGCTCAACGACCGGGATCCGCGCGTCACGCTCCGCGCCGTCGGCGTCAGCAGTCACGTCACGGCGGTGGCCACGATCCCGCTCACCGTCGGCGCGACGGACGACTTCGGGCTGGCGGCACTCCGCTTGCAGGTCGATCGGACGTTCCACGGCGAGGACAAGGAGAAGCCCGAGACGCTGACGAAGCACGAGACGGTCCGCCTGCCGATGGTCGAGGACCAGGACCATCCCGTGCTCGACCATCAGATCCGTCACGACCTCTTCCTGCAAGCCGATCCGCCCAGGGTCGGGACCATCCTCCGGGTCGTGGCCGAGGCGGACGACCATTGTGCCCGGGGCGTCCAGACCGGCCGATCCGGCGCGCTCCAGTTCCAGGTCGTCGCGCCCGAGGAGATGTTCTACGAGATCCTGCTCCGCCAGCGGGCCGAGCGGGCGAAATTCATCGGCGTCCTCGACACCATGGAGAAGCAGACCCCCATCCTCGCCGGCAAGCCGACCGCCGAGGAGCTCGTCGGTGTGATGCGGATCCAGCATGCCACCGCTCGGCAGCTCGAGCAGATCGGCAACCGCGTCGCCGACACCCTCCAGGAGATGAAGCTCAACCAGGTCGGCTCGCCGAAGTCCCAGCGGCTGCTGCAAGACGGGGTCATCGACCCGATGCGTGCCCTGACGGCCGGACCCATGAACGAGCTGCGCGGCGCCCTGCAAGCGCTCACCGGCACCGCGACCGGCCCCGTCGCCAACCTGGAGGCCGCCCGACTGCTGCATGGTCAGGTCGTCGCGAAGATGAGGGGTATCCTCGATCAGATGTCGCAATGGGAGAGCTTCGTCGACGTCGTCAACCAGGTCGCCGAGGTCATCCGGATGCAGCACAAGATCCTCCAGGAGACCGAGAAGGCCCGGGAATCGCGCACGAAGGAGATCTTCGATGACAAGCCTTACGCGCGCTTCACGCTTGGCTGGCATACACTTGAGGTACTCGACTCAAGAACCCCCCCTGCCCCCCCTTCGTAAGGGGGGGACGGGGAACGGGCCGGTCCGCCTCAACGTCCCCCCCTTACGAAGGGGGGGCGGGGGGGGTGTATTCGCATCCGCCAAGGAGTGTGCGCGACTCAATCGCAAAGCGCTCTCGTGCGGTCGATTCCCAACTGATCGATGTCGCCCTTATGACGCCGAAAATGATAAGATTATCCCGGGCCTGTCTCAACGACGATACCGTCGAGATCGACCGGATGCGTCCCGGGGTCCCGGACTGGACGCCCGCCCAGAGACGTGGGATCGACTCACGGGAGACCGGACAGGAGGAGCGAGGGATCCGACGTCCGCGCCGGATCCCGCATGCAGTGGCCGAAGCTGGGAGACTGACGCGTGTCCGTCCATTCATTTTGAATCGGAGGGAGATCTCATGAGAAGTAGCTTTCGAATTCTCGCCGCGACCGCAGTGATGTCCTGCCTCATGGTCACCGTTTCCTTCGGGAAGCCGACCAAGACGTCCGCACCGAAGCCGGTCACCGCCATCTCCGAGGAGATGACCGGCGTGGCCGGCGACCTGGCTAAGACCCAGACCGGCGAGCCGGTGCAGAGCCAGGAAAAGACGATCGTCCACGACCTCGACGTCCTGATCGCCGACCTGGAGAAGCAGTGTGCCAACTGCAAGGGCGGCATCAAGAAGAACAAGCCGAGCAGCCCGATGCTGGATTCGATGATCCGCAACGGCACCGGCGGCATCGGCGACCTCAATGACCCCGCGGCGAGCAACAAGGACTGGGCGAAGCTCTCGGGACGCGAGCGCGACCGGATCCTCCAGTCGATGTCGGAAGGATTCCCTCCCGAGTATCGCACGGTGCTCGAGCGGTATTATCGCCGCCTCGCCGACGAGAAGGCCGCCCCCACCACCGGGACCCCGGCGGAATCCAAGGCGACTTCCGGTCAGTAAGTTGACGGAGTCGCTCGTCCGTCGTGAGTGCCGAGCCCACCAGGGCCTCTCGTAGGGTGGGTGAAACCCACCGAGTCCGTGACGATCCACAAATTCGGTGGGTTTCACCCACCCTACTGGGCTTGGCATTCACGACGATCATTCACTCGAGCAGAGCGAGTCACAGATGCACACCGCGGCAATCCTCCTGATCGGCCTGCTGAGCGGCGTCGGCGCGACGGATTATTCCCGATCGCTGACCGCCAAGGAGCTCGATCAGGCGGCGCTCGACGCCGAGGGTTATGGCGAGAAGAAAGCGTTCAAGCGCGAGGACAACGGCCTGCGGATCACGCTGGCCGCGGGCCTCCAGGAAACCGGCTGGAAGACGCCCCAGCAGGTGCGGTTCGGCGGCAATTTCACCATCACCGCCACCTTCGTGATCAAGAAGCTCCCCAAGCCCGCCCAGGAGGACGGCGCCGCGATCGGCATGGCCATCGCGTTCCAGGACATCAACCAGCCCGATGCGACGCTCCTACGCCTCCGAGAGCCCAACGGGACGGAGGTCTACCGGTCCGTCGAGAAGGCCATGAACAACCCCATGCAGATGATGCAGATGCAGATGATGCAGATGCGCATGGGGATGGGCGGAGGGCCGCAGCAGCCTCCCAAGCCTCCGCGACGCACATCCCCGGCCTCGGGCGACGAGATCCGGCTAGAGATGCAACGCGAGGGCAACACCATCCGCTACCAGGTGCTCGACGGCAAGTCGGGCCGCCTGCGATATCTCGGCCAGGTCAACACCCAGCCGATGGACGTCGCCGCGGTGAAGCTCTTCGCCTCCAACCGCAACGGAGCCGAGCCCCTCGACGTGATCGTCCGCGACATCACCATCAACGCCGACCGCTTCAACGGCCTGGGGACGGTGATCCGCACCGTCTACGATCAGGTCGTCTATGGCGACCCGACCTCGATCGAGGACGGCATCCTGATCGTCGGCGGTTCGCCCGCGTCGCCCGGCGCCCCGCCCAACCAACCGGGGGTCCCGGTCGTGGCACCGGCGATGGCCGAGGTCGGCGGCGTGCCCGCCGCCGGTGGGAACGTGATGGTTGCGCTCGCACCCGGCGGGGCTGTCATGATGGTCGCCGCCGCTCCGGCGGCGGCCGCCGCTCCGGTCGCCCCCGCGCCAGCCGCCGCACCGGCGGCGCCGGTGGCCGCCGCCAAACCCGCACCGGCCGCCGCCAAACCCGCACCGGCCGCCGCTCCGGGAGCCTCAGACCCGTTCGCGCCGGATGCCCCTCCGTCGGCCGTCTTCGCACCCGCGCCCGCACCCACCCCGCCACCACCGAAGGCCAAGATCCCGCTGGATGAACTCGAGAGCATCCGATTCGAGCGGGCGCCCCAGATGACCGCCCGCTTCATGGGTCAGCCCAATCTCGACTTCACCATGCCGGGTCTGAGCGCCAAGAAGGACGACCCGGCCCAGAAGACCGCCGAGGCCAAGAAGACCGACGGGACCGACGATGTCCTCGCCCCGCCCCCGGGCACGACGGCCCCCACGAAGATCCCCAAGGTCGAGCCCAAGAAGAATGGCATCCGCGACCTGAACCTGACGCTCTTCAACCTGAGGCCGGCGGAGATCAAGCAGGTCACCATCAATTGCCAGACCGACAAGGGTCAGACGAGCTATCGGCTCGACACGACCGACTCGCAGGACTGGCCCGTGGTCGTCCGACGCTCCGGCACCGAACCATCGGCAGACCTCTTCCTGGAGCCGCCCCCCGGCGACTGCTTCGAGAAGACCTTCAACATCATGGTCATGTATGCCGACAACCAGAATGCCAATACCACCGCCAAGGCCGAGGCCCACACCAAGCCCGACCTGGCCGTCGATCCCAAGGCCCCCGGCTTCGAACGGCCCGATGCCTGGCTCTATCTGACGGGCGAGGAGAAGCTCTACGGCAGGTTCGAGGGCATCACCCAGGACGCCGTCCGGATCACGACACCCTGGCAGGACCATCTCGACGTCCCGCTGGCGCGCATCCTCGGGATTCATTTCGGCCTGCTGGAGCGCAAGGAATCCCCGGCGTCCTTCGCCAGGCGGCTGAAGGCGCGCGGGTCCGAGGACCAGCTCCTGGCACAGACCAAGACGGGCGAAGTCGTGGCGATCGCCGGCATCGTCGAGGGGACCGAGGAAGACCGGCTACGCTTCCAGTACAAGGGCCGGACACGGACCTTGCCCCTCAAGCAGGTCGAGGGCCTGGTCATGGCGACCCGGGCGGAATCGGACCAGTCGGACGTCCTCCGCAGCACGTTCGCCCTGCCCGCGGACCTGCTCGTCTCCGGTCGATGGAAGACCCTGGAAGGCGGCGTCTGGAAGGTCGAGACGCCTTGGGGTCAGGAGATGAAGCTCCCGGCCGGCGATGTGCTGTCCGTCCGGTCCCACGGCGGCAAGCTGACGTACCTCTCCGACCTGAAGCCCAGCAAGGTCGAGGAGACGCCGTTCTTCGGCCGTCGCATCTCGTGGCGACGGGATGTCAATCTGCTCGGCGAGCCCCTGAAGATCAAAGGCCAGACCTACGATCGCGGCGTCGCGGTCCACTCGCGGTCGATCCTGACCTACGACCTCAACGGACGCTATACCAAATTCGAGGCCCTGGTCGGCTTCGACGACGCCTCGAAGGGCCAGGGACGCGTCGATTGCCGGGTCTTCGCCGACACCAAGGAGATCTACGCGAACCCCGACCTGAAGGCCACCGATCCGCCGGTGAAGCTCTCGTTGCCGGTCGCCGGCGCCGAGCAGTTGCGGCTCCAGGTCGATTTCGGCCGCGGCCAGGATACCGGCGATCGCGTGATCTGGGCGAACGCCCGGCTCTACCGGCAGGCCTCAACCAAGCCCGCGACCACTCCAACACCCTGATGAAGTCGATTCCACGGCGAGAAAGACGGGACATCCAGGCTTATGCGTGCACTACTCGTTCGATCGCTCTGGCTATCGTTGTCGCTCGCGCTCGTCCTGGGGGCCGCGTTCCGCACCTCGGGATTCGACGACAAGGACAAAGTCAAGGATAAGGATAACCCTCAGTCGCCGATCGAGGTCCACGAATGGTCGATCTGGGTCGGCAATCCGGCCCAGACGACCTTGAACACCACACGCGTCTATAAGAACGCCATGCCCAGCTCGGTCGGCACGAGCCGGCCGAAGTTCGAGGAGAAGGATCTCGGCAGCAAGTTCCCGGTGGCCCCCGTGTCGGTCGTCCAGTTCTTCGGCGATCCGTGCAAGGACGTGGACGTGGACCTCCAGGCGAAGAAGGGGCTCTTCCTCTCCCACTGGCCGGCGAGCACCGAGCGAGCCGGCCGGCTCCAGTGGTTCAAGTCCGATTTCTCCACCGACCCGCCCGCGAACATCCCGCAGAGTTATCTCCCGGCCGAACACTGGACGCAGAAGCTCCGCCAGAACAAGTCGGCCCTGTATCTCAAGCAGGAGTCGCACTACGAACGGTTCATCGCCTACGACGCCGAGTTGACGGTGCCAATCCCCGTGAAGATCCGCGGCGGCCCCGACGAGTACACCTTGCAGAACCAGACCGGATTCAAGCTGCTCGACGTCGCCGTGATCGCCCCCGGCGAGAACGGCTACCGCGTCGGCTGGCTGGACGAGCTGCCCGCGGCGACTCCCGAGAAGAAAGAGGAAGCGGCGGAGAAGAAGGACGAAGCGGCCCCGAAGAAGGAAGCGGCCGCACCGAAGAAGGACGGAGCGGCCGGCAAGGAAAAGGAACCGGCCGCCGCGAAGAAGGACGAGGCCGCGAAGAAGGCCCCGCCGACGCCGGACGACGTCTTCAAGGAGGCCGAGGCTAAGAAAAAAACCGAGGAAGAGTCGATCCCTCCCATGCCCGCCGAGGGCGATGCGGACGTCCGCGGCCGCGTTCAACCAACTGCTCAACCGGCCGATCACGGTGACCGTCAATCAGACGCCGCGCCGGCAGGTCATCGGAATCATCATGGGACAGGCTCGCCTCCGCTATGAGCTGGACGACAAGACGCTGGCCAAGGAGAAGGTCGATCTGGCCCAGCCGATCGACATGAACGCCAACCAGGTCGCCGCCCGCGACACCCTGGCGGACGTCCTCGGCGGCGCCAGCCTGAGCTATCGGATCACGGAGACCGGCAGCCTCTACATCACCACCGCAGCCCGGCTCGCCGAGGACGTCGGCAAGAAAGGTGCCGTGGTCGAAGGTCCGCCCGTGAAGCTCGTCATGTCCCAGCCGAGGAAGCCGACGGAGCCCTCCTACCGGGAGGTCACCCTCGACACGCTGGCACGAAGGCTGACGGCGCAGGGTCTCCGCGAGGACGTGGTGAAGGTCCTCCTCGCCGAATACGGCCAGGCGTTGTTCGAGCCGAAGGAACTGGTCGTGCTGGTCCATCTATCGCGAACGGCGATCGACGAGCGGGTGCTCCTGGATGTCTTCCCGCCGCCGAAGAAGATGGTCCGAACCGCGATGATCGTCGTCCACGGCGTCGATCCCCGACTCCAGGATCGTGCCCGGACCCTGGTGCAGAAGCTCGGCGACCTCTCACCCAAGGAGCGGGAAGCCGCCGAGACGCGCCTGAGCGAGATGGGGCCCGTCGCCGTCCCGGTCCTCGAAGACGCCCTGAAGGACAAGGACATCGAGATCGTCTTCCGCGCCGAACGCCTGCTGCTCAAGATGAATCGCCAGGTGCCGTGAGTTCTCTTGCGGGCTCATGGACCGCGTACACCAAGGTGGGTTCGCCATGATCTTAATATGTGTAAAGCGTTTTCAAGTCCCTTAGTTCCAACAGGGTATGACTGACCAGTAAGACGATCGAGTGCATACGTTCCCTTCATCTACCTCGAAGGAACGTCAGCATCAACAAAATAAAATACCCACCCCCACGGACACGCGCCCGTTAGAGCGTCGTCAATTCGCGCCGAATGACGGTAATTGTTCTCGATAATTTCACCCCATTGTTCGACGACTCGTCCCCCGGCTTCCATAAGCCGGAGCTGAAGCAAACGAGCATACTCGTCCACCGTCGCCTTTCAGACGATCTCCCGGATGACTTTCCCCTCGACGAACGTGAGCCGCTCGTTGCGTCCGAGGTGCGGATAGGTCAGCCGGTGCTGGTCGAGGCCCAGGAGGTGGAGGATCGTGTTATGGACGTCGCGGAAGTGATAGGGGCTCTCGATGGCGTGGAGGCCGATCGCGTCGGTCGCGCCGACGATCTGGCCGCCCTTCACGCCGCCGCCGGCCATCCACATCGTGAAGCCCAGATTGTGATGGTCGCGACCCCGGGCCGACTCCGCCTCGGGCGATCGGCCGAACTCGCCGCCCCAGAGGACCAGCGTGCTTTCGAGCAGTCCGCGGCGCTTCAGGTCCTTGAGCAGCCCGGCGACCGGCCGATCCGTCTCGGCGGCCTTGCGGGTATGGTTGCCCTCGATGTCGTTGTGGGCGTCCCACTGCTGGTCGCCGGGCCCGCCCCCCGAGACCACGCAGACGAACCGCACGCCGTTCTCGACCAGCTTCCGCGCCTGGAGGCAGCGCCGGCCGTAGTCGTGCGTGGGCTCGGCGCCGATCCCGTAGAGATCCAGCGTCTCCTGCGGCTCTCGCGCGATGTCGAGCACCTCGGCGCCTCGGTCTGCATCCGGAACGCGAGGTCGTAGGCATTGATCCGGGCGTGGAATTCCTGATCGTCCGGATCGATCGTCGCCTCGTTCAGCTCGCGGATCAGGCGGAGAGTCCGGCGGCGGCGGTCCAGCCCGACGCCGGCCGGCAGGTCCAGGTTGAGCACCGGCCGACTGCCGGGCCGGAACATGGTCGGCTGGTAGACGGCCGGCAGGAAGCCGTGCATGTACATCGGCTGGCCCGCCTCGAGCGCCCCGCGCGGGTCCGGGATCACGACGTAGGCCGGCAGCGACCGGCTCTCCGACCCGAGCCCGTAGCAGACCCACGACCCCATGCTGGGAAATCCCGGCACGATCCGCCCGGAGAACAGCTCGTACTGCGCCGCCGAATGCACGACCATGTCCCCGTGACACGACCGGATCACCGCCAGGTCGTCGACACATTCCGACAGGTGCGGGAACAGGTCGGACACCTCGATGCCGCTCTCGCCGTATTTGCGGAACGTCCGCCGCGTGCCGAGCAACTTGGCGTTCTTTGAGACGAACTGATATTTGACGTCGCCGAATTCCTTGGGCCGCGCCTGACCGTGGAGCCGGTTCAACAGCGGCTTGGGGTCGAACGTCTCGAGGTGGCTCGGGCCGCCTGCCATGAACAGGAAGATCACCGAGCGTGCCTTCGCGGGAAGATGCGGGAGCTTCGGCGCCAGCGGATCGGCGGCCCCGGCGCGGGCCTGCTCCTCGTGCAGCAGCGAGGCCAGCGCGAGTCCTCCGAACCCGCAGAAACCGTCGCGGATGAACTCGCGCCGGGTGCGCGTCGGCCGGGCGTGCGGATGCGGGCGGGTTTCAGGGAACATAGAGGAATCCGTTGAGATTGAACAGGGCCAGCGTGAATTCGGTCAGCGGCTGGTCGCGGAGGAATTCCAGGGCCAGGGCTTCCTCGCGCGCGGTCGGGGGACGGCCCATCGCCAGCCGATAGGCGCGGTCGACCAGACGCCGCGGCTCTCCGCCCGTCTCCTCCCGGAGCCGGTCGGCGAAGGCGACGGCCAGCTCGTTGGACATCGGGCCGTTGAGCAGCTCCAGCGCCTGGGCGCGTGGGTGCTCGATTCCCGTCGCGAGCAACTGGTCAACAGGGCCGGCGCGTCGAACGTCTCCAGGAACGGCAAGCGGAGATTCCGCTTGGCGATCAGGTAGATCGACCGCCGGTCGAATTCGGCTTCATCCCGCGAGACCTGCCACTGCGACGGCTTCAACAGCAAGCGGACGATCCCCGGGGAGACCGGCACCATCACGCTCGGCCCGCCGGCGCGAGAATTCAGCCGGCCCGAGACGGCGAGCATGGCATCGCGGATCTCCTCCGCCTCGAGCCGACGGCGATTGAACCGCCAGAGCAGGCGGTTCTCCGGATCGTCCCTGTTGGCTTCGGGGCATCGTGACGCACTCGATTGCCGATACGTACGGCTCAAGAGGATGAGGCGATGGATCGGCTTGAGCCGCCAGCCATTCTCGACGAGCGTCGCTGCCAGCCAGTCGAGCAATTCCGAGTGACTGGGACGATCCCCCTTGGTCCCGAAGTCGTTGACCGTCTTGACCAGCCCCGTGCCGAAATGGTGCTGCCAGATCCGGTTGACGATCACGCGGGCGGTCAGCGGATGCTCGGGCGACGCGAGCCAACGCGCCAGCCGGCTGCGCGGGTCGGGCAGGTCGGGGGACAGCTCGGGCAGATCCTCGGCGACCAGTACGCTCGGCGGCCGGGGCCCGACCGGCTCTCCCTTGTTCTCCCAGACCCCACGCTTCAGGACGTGGATCGGCGTCCGTCGCTTGGCGTCGTTCCAGATCGCCGGGATCGTGGCCGGCGGCGGAGGCATCGAATCCTCCGTCGCCTCGATTTCCATCGCCAGCCGAGCCTTCTCAACGCCGGTCGCCTTCCGCGCCTTCGCCTGGAGCTTCTTGATCTCGTCCTGGACCCGCTTGCGATCCGCCTCCCACGCCTTGACCTGCGCCGGCGTGGCGAGGCTGATGTCGTGCTCCTCGGTGGCCGACAGGTACGCCTGGAGCCGGTAGTAATCTTTCTGCGAGATCGGCTCGAGCTTGTGGTTGTGACATCGGGCACAGCCGACGGTCAGCCCGAGGAATGTCGCGCCGAGGATGTCGGTGCGCTCGGTCAGCACCTCGTTGCGGCTGAGCGCGATCTCCGGGTTGCCCGCGTTGCGACGCACCGGGCCGAGCCGGTGGAAGATCGACGCCGTCTCATATTCGCGGTCTCCCGGCGCCAGCTCATCGCCGGCGATCTGCTCGATCACGAACCGGTCGAAGGGCTTGTCCCGGTTCAGCGAGTCGACGACGTAATCGCGGTATCGCCAGCCGTCGGGGATATGCCGGTCGTACTCGAAGCCTTCGGACTCGGCGAAGCGGACGAGGTCGAGCCAGTGCTGCCCCCACCGCTGGCCGTACCTCGGGCTGGCCAGCAGCCGGTCGACCACCCGCTCCTCGGCGTCCGGCGCGGGATCGCCGACGAACGTCTCGATCTCGTCGGCCGAGGGCGGCAGGCCGGTCACGTCGAAGGTCACGCGACGGAGCCACTCGGCCCGTCCGGCCGGCGCCGAGGGATGCCACCGACGTCCCTCCAGCCCGGCGAGGATGAAGGCGTCGACCGGGTTATGGACCCAGGCGGCATCCCGGACCGTCGGCGGCACGACCTTCTTCACCGGCCGGAACGCCCAGTGCGACCGGGCTTGCTGGATCGTCTCGTTGAAGGAAAGCTGCGTCCCGCCCGAGGCCGGATAAGGCGCCCCAAGGTCCACCCATTTTGCGATGTCGGCGACGATCTCCTCGGACAACCTGGGCTTCTTGGGAGGCATCGCCATACCATCTTCGTGGCGGATGGCGTGGATCAACAGGCTCTCGCCGCTCTTGCCCGGCACGATCGCCGGTCCCGAATCGCCGCCTTCGAGAAGCGCCTCGCGTGCGTCCACTCGGAGCCCGCCCCGGACCTTCTCCGCCTCCGCGGAATGACAGCGGAAACATTCCGCCTTCAGGATGGGCGCGACCTTCTCCCGGAACAGGCTAGCACCGTCCGAATCGGCGGGATCGGCAGCCAGGGCCGATCCGATCAGCAGTAATGGAAGCAGGACGGGGCCGAGACTCCGAGAAATTGACCAGCCGGGTCCTGGGATGGGGATCGCCCGATCCATTGTCCTCGTGCCCTCCATCGCTGATAGAGCTCGATAATCCGTCGCCCGGCCCATTGTATCCAGGAATTGGTTCGGGTGCCGCAGGGAAAAACTGATGATTCGAGAGGTCGCCACGCCGATGCGGGGCCGGGATCCTGCCGTGTCCGAGAGATTCGATCGACTCCGCCGCGCGACGGACGTTCAACTCATTGATTCCTTCGATCCTTTCTGGTCTCTTGGTCCTTAGAATTGCGAACCGAACCGGGCAAGATGGCCGACATGTCCATCGGATTAGACCCATCCGATCATCAACCCCGGCCAGAGGAGCGAGTTGGCGGATGGCGACCGAGGGCGAAAGACACGAGAGCCTACGTGACTTCTTCCAGAACGCGTTCAGCGTCCCTGACTTCGAGATGTTCCTCGAACTGAAAGGATTTGCGGAAGTTGCCCAGTCGGTGAATCCGGGTGTCGCGGGGATTCGATACTTCTTCGATGTCGTCCAGGCATTGGATAAACGCGGCCTGATCGATAAAGCATTCTTCGATCGACTCAGACAAGAACGCCCGAAGAAGACACCTCAAATTGGCAACCTCGAGCGATCCTGGCTCGACAAGGATCGGGCTCATGTCAACACAGGCACAACAATCACTTCAGGTAATCGGCCGACTGTAATTCCATTCAGGCCGGCTACGCCCCACCATCCATCGACTATTCCGCGCATAGGCGCGAGGAATTCGCTCGATCCCCCACCTCGCGCCGGGACCGACCGCCCCATTTCGGTCTTCTATTCCTACTCCCGGAAGGATAAGAAACTACGCGACTTGCTGGAGATTCACCTCACAACATTGAAACGAGAGCGGCTGATTGCAGGCTGGCACGACCGCATGATCGAGCCGGGGATGGAGTGGTCGCGGGAGATCGACGACCACCTGGAATCCGCCCGGCTCATCTTGCTGCTGGTCAGCATGGATTTCATCGCGTCGGCGTATTGCTATGAGATCGAGATGACGCGGGCTTTGCAGAAGCATCGGGATGGAGAAGCCTCTGTCATCCCGGTGATCCTGCGACCGAGCGACTGGCAGAAGACCCCGTTCGGGGCCTTGAACGCCCTCCCCGAGGGCGGAAGGCCCGTCACGACCTGGCGCGACCGCGATGAGGCATTGCTCTCCATCACGCAAGGCATTCGGAGCGTGGTCGAGAGGATCCAGCAGGGGCAACCGCCGCTGCTCCCGCCCGATCATTTGATCCTCGATGGATCCGAACTCCTGCTGGGCTTGTCGTCCAGGACGCCGGTCGGCAACGTCCTCCCGAAACTCGGTGCCGACCCGATCCCGGGGACCGGCGTGATCCCGATCCTCGAGACGGGGACCGTCGCCCTCGACTCCCCCTTTTACGAACCGCGCGATTCCGACGGCCGCGCCGCCGCGCAGCTCGAATCGAACAACTCGACCCTGATCGTCAGGGGGAGCAGGCAATCGGGCAAGAGTTCACTCCTGGCGCGGCTCTCGTGCTCGGCGGCCGAGCAGGGGAACCGATCTTGCTACCTCAATTTCATGGAGGTCGGCAAGGAAAGCCTGACGAGTACCTATCGGCTCTGCCAGACGCTGGCCCGGATGATCGTCCGCGACCTCGGCCTCGGGAAGGACTCCGAACGCGAGGGGGTCTCCTTGATCGAAGGGAATCGGGACCAACCCTGGCTAGCCCTGACCGAATTCCTGGAGGACGCGATCCTGGGGTCTCAGCCGACGAGACTCTTGCTCATCTTCGACGAGGTCGACGTCGCGTTCGATTACCCGGATAGCCGCGAAGAGCTGTTCACGATGATCCGCTCCTGGCACGAGCGCCGACAGCGTTCAAAGTCGGCCAGCCCCTGGAAGAGACTGCAACTGGCGCTCGCGCAGCGCGACCAACCCGGCACTGTGGATCAAGGATCTCTCCCAGTCCCCCTTCAATGTTGGCCTGCGCCTGATCCTGAAGGAGTTCGATGAACAACAGGTCGCCGACCTGAACGAGAAGCATGGCCGTCCGCTTGTCGGCTCGACGGGAGTCAGACGGCTCATGGAACTGGTCGGCGGGCACCCCCACCTGGTCCGGGTCGCCCTCTACGCCCTCGCCGCGGAAGACTGGTCCCTCGACGATCTCGAGAAGATCGCCTGCGAGCCGGGAAGTCCATTCGCCAACCATCTGGACGATTATCTTTCGGCAATCCGTCGGGATCCCTCGCTGATCGCGGCGGTCCGGTCAATCCTGAGGCAGGGTGTCTGCTCCGATGACCAGATCTTCCAGAAGCTCTGGGCGGCGGGCCTGATCCGCAGAAAGAGCCCCGACGCCGTTGACATGCGATGTACGCTCTACCGTGACTTCTTCCTCAAGAGACTTTGATCGCACATGGCCGATGCGGGTTCGTTCTTCATCACCGGTGGCACGGTCCCGCCGGACGCGGCCAGCTACGTCGTGCGCGGGGCGGACGACGAACTCTACCGGAGCGTGCGCGAGGGCGAATTCTGCTCCATACTCACGACGCGCCAGATGGGGAAATCGAGCCTGGTCGCACGCACGGCGCATCGGTTCCGCGACGAGGATGTGAACGTCGCCGTCGTGGACCTGACCGACATCGGCAAGCCGCGCGGGGATGCGGCCGAGGAGCAGTGGTACCAGGGCATCGCCAGGATCGTCGCCCGCGAGTTGGAGCTGAAGATCAACCTCAAAGGCTGGTGGGCCGACCGGTCGAACCTGTCGGCCGTCCATCGATGGACCGAGTTCATCCGCGAGGTCATCCTGGGCGGAACCATCGGGCGATTCGTGATCTTCATCGACGAGATCGACAGCACGTTGGGGCTGCCCTTCGCCGACGACTTCTTCGCTGCGATCCGGGCCTGTTACAATCACCGAGCGCGCGATCCCCGATACAACGATCTCACCTTCGTGCTCGTCGGCGTGGCGACGCCGTCCGAGCTGATCGCCGACACCAGCCGCACGCCGTTCAACATCGGGCGCAAGATCGAACTGACCGACTTCACCTCTGAGGAAGCCCGGCCATTTGCCGAGGTGCTCTCGCATGACGGGAGTGACGGCGCCGCGACCTTCTCCCGGATCCTGGATTGGACCGGCGGCCACCCCTATCTGACCCAGAGCCTCTGCGACCTCGTCGTTTCCGAGCCACCGGGAGGGCCGACTGGCGAACGGGTCGATCGCGTGGTGGAGCGCGAATTCCTGGCCTCGGGAGCGGACAAGGAGGAGAAGAACCTCCAGTTCGTCCGCAACTTCCTGACCGCCAGGCCGGAACGAGCGCGACGCCTCCTGCGACTGTACCGGCGCATCCGGCGGAGCGACCGGGTTGCGGACGACCCGCGTCTCCCGATCACCTCGATCTGAAGCTATCGGGAGTGGTCAAGCCCGACCAGGATGGGCTCCTGATCGTCAGGAATCGGATCTACGAGCGCGTCTTCAACCTCGACTGGATCAAGGCTGCGATCCCCGTGGATTCGGTCCGACTCTGGGCGACGCGTACGGCGGTCGCGGCGGTCTCGCTGCTCCTCATGAGTCTAGTGTTCTGGTACGAGTTCATCTACCCCCAGCCATTCATCAACACGCTAAATAAGGCTTTAGAGGATTACCCCGTCGCCGAATCGGCCTACAAGGATCTCCGCGGTATCCCCCTCAGGCAAGGTTGGGCGGACAAACTGTGGGGTCAGTTCAACCTGCGGCGCATGGACAGGGCCCTCGACCTGGATACGTTGCCGAATCGGGGCTCCGACGCCTATCGTCTGGTGAACGATGCCCAGGAGAAGTTAGTCGAGCTGAAAACACTCCCGGAATACGCCGCCATGGGGGCGACGAAGCGTTCGCATTTCTTCGAGCAGCGTGCGATTCGCTCGGCCTACGGCGAGCATCGTGAAGACGCTCTGCTGTGGTGGCTCAAGGCCCTCACGGCGCTGCCGGAGAGCGAGAAGCCGCGACGGGCCGCCAGCCACCTGATTGGTGCCGACTATGCGCGTCTGGAGAAAACGATCCGGCCGAGAGGGGCGCCCTTCACGTCCGAGGTGAATCCCCTCGGCAGAATCATGACCCTCAGCCCAGATGGCCGACGACTGGCTATCGTCTATGGAGTTGGTATCTACCTGTGGGACCTCCATCATCCGGAAGACAAGCCATTCGTCCTGCCGACCGCCGGGGACCCGGTCGCGACTCTGGCTTTCAGCGGCGACGGCGGACGTCTCGCCGCCGCCAGCGAATCGAGCATCAGCGTGTGGGACGTCGCTCGTTCGAGCGGCAAACTGCTCGCCCTGCGATCGGGCGATCCCGCCGTGACGGCCCTGGACCTCAGCAGAGACGGGCGTTGGCTCGCCGCCGGGGGCGGAAAACACGTGCGGGTGTGGGACCTCGAACGTCCGAATGCCGGGCCGCTGTACGTCGGGATACCTGACGATTCCGTCGAGGCGCTGGCCATCGGCTCCGATGGCCGACGCCTCGCTGTCGTCGGTGAGGCGGGAACGAAATCCGATGGCCTCGTGCGGGTGTGGGAGCTGGATCGGTTGACAGCGAAGCCGATTACCCTCAAGGCAGGGCAACAGGGTTTGGTCGTGAAGAGTCTCGGCTTGGATTTCAGCCCCGATGGTCATCGGCTCGCCAAAGTTCACCAATTTTGTGTCTATGTCTGGATTCTGGATCGCCCGGGTGACGCCCCGCTGACGCTACTCTCCCCGATTTGGGCAATCGACCTAACCTTCGATCTGGACGGGCGGAGACTGGCCCACGGAGGCAATCCTCTCGACGTCGAAGGCAGTGCTGTCCGAGTGTGGAACTTGGATCGGCCAAGCGTCGGATCCCTCGAACTCCGAATGCCCGAGCTGAATCGTGGTACGGCCTTCGACCCCGACCGGCGTCGCCTCATCACCGCCGGTATCGATCGAGTTAGTGGAATCGTCGTGCGGGTCTGGGACCTGGATTCTCCGGGTGCAGTGCCAGGGGCCAGCACGATGCTGTCAGACCTCATGCCCCTCGTACTGAGCCCCGACGGAAGTCGTGCCGCCGGGGCCCTAATCAATGACATGGGCCGCGACCGTAAAGTCCGTGCCTTGCGGGTCTGGGACCTGGATCGTCCGGGTTCGAGACCGCTCGTCTTGCAGGCGAACTTGGACGATTTCAGGACCTGTGTATTCAGTCCGGACGGTCTCCGTCTGGCCGGCGCCGAAAAGGACACGGTGCGGGTATGGGACCTGAGTCGCCCGGACGACAAGCCGATCGAGCTGAGGTCCCCCGGTCAACACTACACCGCCGTGGCCTTCAGCCCCGACGGCAGACGATTGGCCGGCGGCAGTGACGGCCTGATTCAGATCTGGGACCTCGATCGACCGGAAGCCAAGGGGAATGTCCTTCGGTCGCCCGGAGGCTTTACGGCGATGGCCTTCAGCCCGGACGGCCGACGACTGGCCGGTAGCACGGGAAACCTCGTAAGAATTTGGGACCTCGATCACGCGGGTGCCGATCCGCTCGCACTACGATCACCCGAATTTTCCATCGACGCCATAGGTTTCAGCGCCGACGGGCGGCGATTGGTCGGTGACGATCGGTTGACCATGAATTCCGGGAAAGTCGCCGTCTGGGATCTGACACGGCCAGTCTCCGAGCCTCCCCTATCGAAGAGTTTCGGGGGCTTATCCGTAGCCGCATCCATCGGCCCTCGTGACGATCCGACTTACCTCCTGGTAGCCACCCCCAATTGGGCACACCTGCGCGACTCGATGGGACGAACCTCGTGCCTTACGCCAGCCGCCTCCTACCAGGCGATTTTCCTTCCTGGTCAAGATCCGCGTTTCGTTTCCTCGATCAGACCGGCGAGCACCTCCAGGTCCTCGTCCATCCCAATCGCGACACGACATCGCCGATCACTGTGAGATTCGATGAATTCGACGCCAGCCCGATCCAGGGTGCCCCCGAGCAACTCCTGCTCGAATGGCAGAAGAGACTGGCGCTGAGGATCTCGGATACCGGCGAGATTATCAATGCGAAGTGAAACGGTAGCCACCGGAGGAGATGAACTCCTCGCGAAACGGTAGCCACCGATCGCATCGATCGGGTCGGGGGATCCTGCGAGGATCATCCACCTGCATCGGCAAGGATACGTCATTTCTCGAGCTTACGGCGTCCGAGTTTTCCGCGACCCGCCTTCGGGCGTGCAGGGGCGGCGAGCACCTCCTGTAGGAAGTCCGGCACGGCCTCCCAGGCCGATTGGTAGGTGGCTTCGAGGGGCAGAGGGACATACGTTTCCGCGGTGAGGAATAAGGGCATATCCGGTAACGCATCGCCGACCGCGATCGGATCGAGGTACACCTCGAGGCAAGACATGCCGACGTAAGAGACGCAGCTCAGGGGCTTGTCGTCGGTCAAGGCGTAGTCCCCCTCATGATCCTCGCCCCAGATCAGGCGATGGATGCCCACCGGGTCGCGCTTCGTGGGAGGGAACAGGTTGACGATCAGCAGATTGATGCCGGTCGAGAGAGCTTGAACGGCGTTCTCGACGAACGTCTTCAGCTCGGTCTGGCTGCTCTTGTTACCCGGCGAGACGATCTCGATCATCGCGATGACCTTGTGGCCGCTTCGATGGCGAATCACGACCGCTTTGGCCTTCCTCGCGTAGAGGTCCACTTCGGCCTTGGCGTGGAACCGGACCTTCGGCGGCGCATCGGCCACCGCGATCCCGCCTTCGGACAGAGAGGATTCGGACGAGTACGGGCCGAAGTCCGGCCGGTTCAGCGTCAGTACGTCCGGCCCCAGATTGCCCGTGACCTGCTCGGCCAACGCGTAATATCCTCGGGGAAGAAGCCCCCGATTCAAGGTTCGTCGAAGCTCCGCGATCCACGCAAGGTGAAAATCGTGGAAGATCCCTGCATCCACTCGCGTCCAATCATGGACCGGCATCGGAGATCTCCGACAAGGAAATGATTTCCCGACTCAACTTCATCCTACCAGAAACGAGGCTCCATGAAGCAGTCACATTTCCGACGCCGCCACCGCCAGCGATTCGTCTTCCTCGTCGTCGCGATCCTTGGTCTCCGGAGGGGCGAGAGTCCCATGCTTGTTGGGTAGCCAGAGGGCGCAGACCATCGTCGCGATCCCCAGGGCTGCCATCTGGAGATAGACGTCGCGGAGCGTGTTTCCCAACTGGGCCTGCACGATCGCGAGCTGATCGGGCGTCAGCCTCGCGTGGGTCTCGGGCCGCAAGGCGGACGTGACGTCGATCCCGCTGCCTCCGACGCTCGCCAGCCGATAGGCCAACTCCCAGCCGAGCGTGGCGCCCAGCAGGCCGACGCCCAGCGCGCCGCCGATGGTGCGGAGCAGGATCACGGCCCCGGTCGCGACCCCGCGTTGGCCCCAGGTCACCGAGTGCTGCACGGCCAGGATCAGGCTCAACGAGGTCGGCCCCATCCCCAGCCCGACCAGCACGAGTCCCGGGTAGAAGCCGTATCGGTACCATGCTGGATACGAGGCGCCGAGGACCAGCCCGAGCGCGCCCATCGTGATCAGCGTCGAGCCGATCATCGCCCCGAACCGGAACCCGCGATGTACCACCGCCCGCGCCGCGATCGCGACGCTGATCGCCCACGCCAGGAACACCGGCATCAGCATCCGGCCGGCCAGTCGCGCGTCGCCCCCCTGGACCCCCTGGACATACAGCGGCACATACGTCTCGATCCCGAAGAGGATGGCGCCGATGAGCCCGCTCCCAATCAGCGAGGCCGCGATCGTCGGCCGCGTCAGCAGGTCGATCGGCAAGATCGGGTCCTCGGCTCGCCGCTCCCGCATCACGAACAGGATGAAGAGCACGACGGACGTCGCCCCGATGGCATTCGTGACGATGAGCCCATGCCTCGATCCATCCAGGACCACGAGCAGAAGGCTGGCCAGGCCCCCCGCCAGCAACCCGGCGCCGGCCCAGTCGATCGGCGCCACTTTCCGATTGATCGCGGGTTCCTTCACATACCAGGCGAGCATGGCGATCGCCACGGCCGCGAACGGCACGCTGACCAGGAAGACCCATCGCCAGCCGAAGCTCGGCGAGTCGGTCAGGTAGCCCCCGATGATCGGACCGGCCACGCTCGACAGGCCCCAGACGGCGCTGAAGAGCCCCTGGACCTTCGCCCGCTCCTTCAGCGTGAACAGGTCCCCCAGCAGGGTCAACACGATCGGCCCGACCGCGCCGGCACCCAGGCCCTGGAGCGTCCGCATCGCGATCAACTGGCCCATCGACATCGCCGTCCCCGAGAGGATCGAGCCCAGGCTGAAGAGCGCGAGGCCGAAGAGCAGGACCCGTTTGCGGCCATAGAGATCCGCCAGCTTCCCGTAAATCGGCGTGCTGACGGTCGCCGCCAGCAGGTAGGCCGAGACCACCCAGGGATAGATGTCGAATCCCCGGAGCGTGGCGATGATGGTCGTCATGGCCGGCGAGACCACGAGCTGTTCCATCGCCGTGACGGTCATGGCCACCAGCAAGGCGGCCGTCACCATCCGTCGATCGGCGACGGCCGATTCGCTTCGCCTATCCTCCCCAGGATTTCCATCCAACGCAACATCCCGACTCGGCGTCTCCATGTCCGGCAATCCCTCTTGTGTATCTCGGGCCACGCGCAACATCGATCATTGTACCGCACCGGAAAAGAGTGACACCGCCGGGACGAAGCCGGCTCGCGCCGGCGGATGCGTCTCGAAAAAGCGGGTCCGCTGTCGTATCGTGTTCGGAAGGTCGTGGTCAGGTCTTCCTCGGAACCGGAAGGAACTTGCGATGAGCGAGAAGAATGAAGGGTCGGAGCTGAGCAGCCGGCGCGGCATGCTCAAGCAGACGGCGGTCGCGGGCGCGGCGGTCGCCGCCATGGGGATCGAGGCCCCGGCGATGGAGCAACCTTCCGCCGATCGCGCGGTCAAGAACGGCCGGATCAAGCAATCCATCGTCTACTGGTGCTTCGAACCGCACTGGGACTTCCCCCGGGCGATCCAGGTCGCCAAGCAGCTCGGCTGCGTCAGCATCGAGCTGATGGCGCCCAAGTTCTTCCCCCTCTTGAAGCAGGAGGGACTGTCGTGCGCCATCGGGACGATCGACATGGGCACGGATCCCCCGTTCGTCAAGGGCTTCAATAACCCGAAGTACCGCGATCGCGTCCTCAAGGCGACCCGCGACTCGATCGACGCCTGCGCCGATCACGGATACAAGAACGTGATCTGCTTCACCGGGATGCGCGAGGGCATCCCCGACGACGTCGGCGCCGACAACTGCGTCGAGGGCTTCAAGCAGGTCGTCGGCCACGCCGAGAAGAAGGGCGTCACGCTCTGCCTGGAGATGCTCAACTCGCGGGTGAGCAGCCACCCCATGAAGGGTCATCCCGGCTACCAGGGCGATCACACCGATTACTGCGTTGACATCATCAAGCGGGTCGGCTCGCCCAGCTTGAAGCTCCTCTTCGACATCTATCACGTCCAGATCATGGACGGCGACGTCATCAGCCGGATCCGCCAGCACCGCGACTACATCGGGCACGTCCACACGGCGGGCAACCCCGGCCGCGGCGAGCTCGACAACAAGCAAGAGATCAACTATCCGCCGATCATGGAGGCGCTCCTGGAGATCGGCTACCAGGGCCACGTCGGCCAGGAGTTCATCCCCACCCGCGACCCGGTCGAAGGGCTCCGGCAAGCGGTCGCCCTCTGCGACGTTTAGGGGGTACGACGATCTCCATGCGAGGCGAGCCACAGAAGCGGGTCCGGATCCCGATCGCGGCGCTGATGGCGGTCATCGCCGTGGTCGCGATCGAGCTGGCCGCCCTGCGCATCGGTTCGGACGGCTGGGTGGACGTCAGCCGTTACCTGACGGTCGCCACGCTCGCCATGGCCACCTACCTGGCCCGCTATCGCCGGGGGGATCGTGGCGAGTGGTGGTTCGGCTTCGCGCTCTTCGGCTGGGCCTACTTCGCGCTGGTGCTCGACGCCGTCGGGCGCCGCGGTTTCGCGTTCGGACTTCGCCCCATGCCCTCCGGGGCGCCCATCCTCCCGCCTGTGACCTTGCTCGGGCTCCTGGGAGGCGAGGCGGTCCCCGACGGCCCAAGCCTACTGATCCTCCTGTGGAATCGCTACGAGATCCTCCAGTCCCTCCTCACCCTGATCGTCGCCTCGGTCGGTGGAATCCTCTGCGGGATCCTGGCCCATCGCCGAGGCGCCCGTATCGCGAGGAGGTCCGCGCGCGGGGCGATTGGAGCTCGACGGCGAAGGACCGATTACCTGAGCTGCGCCGAGGGCATCGCGCGGTGCTCACACCGTATCGAGGCGATTGTGTGCCTCAAACCTTGACCAGCTTCCCCGCCTGTTTCTGGATCTTGCGGATCGCCTCGGTAATCTGGTCCATGTCGGAGCGGGGGCCGAGGAACGTCGTCTGCATGAGCCAGAGCGCCTCTTCGCAGAGCCGTTCATTGGCCGGGCAATGGATTCGCTCGAAGTAATCGGCGATCCTCTTCGCAGAATAGACCGCGCGGAACGGTCGCGACTCGAGGGTGTTCTTCAGGAACGGCTCACGGTAGAGCGGGCTGTAGCCGCCCGAGCAGGGGATGCCCTCGGCGTTCAGCGCCTTGAGGAACTGGGCGCGAGGGAGTCCCTCGAACCGCGCCGGATCGTAGCGGAACATATAAATGTGATAGGCATTCCGCGTGCAGCCCTCGTACATCCGCGCCGGGGTGATGCCGGGGACCTCGCGGAGCAGCCCGGTGAGGTAGGCCGCGTTCTCCTCGCGGCGACGAGATTGCTCCTCGAGCCGGGTCAGTTGCGTCGCCAGCAGCGCGGCCTGGAACTCGGTCATGCGGAGGTTGGCGCCGTTGCGGGCATAGCTGAGCCCGCCCACGCTGGCGCGGCCGTTGTTCTGGAAGCTCCGGCATTCGAGGGCCAACCGATCGTCGTTCGTGAGGATCGCGCCCCCTTCGCCCGAGTTGAGGTTCTTCGACGCCTGGAAGCTGAAACAGCCCAGGTTGCCGAGCGTGCTGAGCTTCCGGCCTCTCCATTCGCCCAGCGCCGCCTGGCAGGCGTCCTCGATCACCGACAGCTTGTGCCGGGCCGCGACCGACAGGATCGTGTCCATGTCGGCGGCCGACCCGCCGATATGGACCGGCAGGATGCACGTCGTGTGCTCGTTGATCGCCGATTCGAGCAGCCGGGCATCGATCTGGAACGTCTCCGGATCCGAGTCGACGAAGACCGGCAGCGCGTGGTGGATCAGGACCGCGTTGATCGTCGCGACGAACGTGTAAGGCGGCACCAGGACTTCATCACCCGGCCCGATCCCGAGCGCGGCCAGGGATGTGATCAGGGCACTCGTCCCGTTGGCGACGGCGACGCAATGCTTGGCCCCCATCATCCGCGCCCAGGTCTCCTCGAACCGGTTGGTGTAATCGCCGTCGATCCGGCACCACCGACCCTTGCGGAGCACATCCATCCAGGCCCGCTCGTCATTCTCGGCGATGATCGGCCACCGGGCGAATCGCTGTTGACGGACCGGCGTGCCGCCCAGGATCGCCAATGGCCGCTCGTCCTCGGCACTCGACGCGCCGCTCCGCCAGCCCGACCGCCGAAGCGACAGCGGACATCGCACCCAGGAAACCACGACGGGAATAAGGCATTCTCATGGCACGACCCCGATCGTCCGGTCGATCCTCGGCGCGGTCAGGACGCACGAGGTCCTACACGTCCGCGATCGCGACCATGTTAATCGGGCTGCCGGTTGACTTCCAGCGTGTTCAAGGCCGGTCCCTGAGACCGCTCCGGTGGCCCGAAAGGCATCGACCACTCGCTCGAACCGGACACGAGCGGATTGTTCGACCGACCCCTCGTCTCGTCCGCCCGGCCCGATCATACGCCATGCCAGATCGGAGCCAGCCCAACCCATGAGGTCGAACGATCGTCCGGGCGATGTCCGCTCGGACGATCGTCTTGCCCGTCTCGGACGAATCCAGGGCCGATCCGTAGGCCCCGGGCGGGTTGCATTCTTCAGGAATCCTGTCAAGCGTGTGATGCAAATTTTCAACTCGCGTTGCGTCGTTACGACACAATATCAAATCACAGCTCTGAACCTTGATGCAAACGCGATCCCGAACGGTTCTCCTACGAGCATGTTGGAGGCCATTCTGGTTGTCTTAACTTAAACGTCAATCCCTCCCAACTGATCCGAACTAAGCACACATCCACCAAGCGCCACGCGACGCAAAAGCAATAAAGCGAATAACTTAGGAATTTTCGGTTGCTGCCAGATTATGATAGTGAATCTTTGAACAAAACGCCATTCCATCAGACCAGGATTTCCAAGATTCCCCAAGCAGCCCAAATTGCACCGAAAAATTCCGGTTGTACCAGGGCGTTCATGAGTTGATCGTGGGCCTTCGTTCGGCTAAAGTCTCAAGACCGGACAGCAGGTTATTAAACCAACACTCTCTAATGCTCAGCGATCAATCCCATGACAAATGGGGGGCGTGTTCGCATTGCCGGTCGCTCGCAGCATGACACGGGCGATCGAAATCTTCTTCTGGCCCTCAAGTTGCCTCTGTCCGAACGCAACCGCGAGATCATGACGGTAGCCTGAGCCAACCGGCTGTGATCGGGACCGGTCTTCGAGGGAATCGGATCATCGAGGAAATGAGATAAGGAGTTTGCAGCATGCAGAGACTGCGCGGATTTTTCTTGGGATTGGCACTGAGTACTTTAGTAGGGCTCTCAGGTAGTCAAGCCGAGGCCGGGAACATCACAATCTCCGTCTACCTCGGCTCGACGTCGAACCCGGCCCTGGCGACCTTCACCGGTTCAACGACGTCTCTCACGGTAACGAACCTCACCATCTTGAACGGGAAGTTGGCTGCCGCCGGCTCCATCTACACCGTTGATGGCCTGACCGCTTCTAGCAACAATGGCCTGGGGCAGTCCCCGGGCTTCCTGCATGACAGCGCGACGGTCACCGAGGTGGCGGGCTCCAACGGAGCCAAGATCATCGTCGTGGCGTCCCAGAGCGGTTTCCTCACGCCCTCGCCGGGTAGTAAGGACGTGTCGCTGTTGAGTACCGCCGCTTACAACGGCAGCCCGGCGGCGGGCGGGTCGGCGACATATGTGAGCGCCTACCAGTCGAGCTCGGCGCCGACGATCACGTTGACGCCAACGAGTAGCAACAGCCCCACGACGCTCAGCGGCTTGGGCACGATACCGTCAGGAGGTTACATGCTGACGGACACGACCTCGATCGGCTATACGGGCACGGGAAACTCGGAAACGGTCACGGCCACGGGGTCGATCACGGCGATGGCGATACCCGAACCGTCCAGCGTCGTGATGTTCCTGACCGGCATGCCGCTGCCTCTGGCGATCGTCTTCGGCCTGATCCGTCGCCGTCGCACGGCGGCTTGATGTCGTCCTTGTTGTCCTCTTCTTCGGTCGATCTTGGGCCAAGAGCCCGAGCGCCCTCTCGGGCAGACCATGGAGTCGGGTCGGGCTGGCCTACGATCATCGTCTCGAGACGCGTGCCAGGCGATGGATGACCGTTGACCTGGCCTGAAAACGTCCCCCCACCCTGGGGGACTGCCTGCCAGTACCTCCGGAGACAGCAAGCAACGCGGGGGCGGCCCTTACAAGCCGCCCTCGCGTTGCTTTCGCGCGAGGCGATACCGCCCGATGCCTCGGAGCCCCTGAAAAGATCGGGGCGCCGATGTTCGAACTCCGAATGACAAAATGATATGCCCTTGAGATTTCAGGCTTCAGGCTCATTCGCGATTCGGAAATCGGCATGCGGGAGCCCGGGCCGAACGAAGGCTGGGCGTAAGGGGGCTGGAAAAGTTCGGGGAAGCCAGGAACGATCGCGCCCGACGGCGAATGTCGCGATCGGTCCGAGAGCCGCCGCGTGGCCGCGCGACCCGGCGGTCACCGACGAGTCTCGAACGGCCCCTCGGCGATCGCGCCTCGAAGCTCGTGAACCAACCCTATGGAGGATCCGGGTGACCGCGCACGTGAGTTCGTGGTCACGTGCTTCGATCTCGCCCTGCCTGGTGGTCTTGAGTGAGACGTGTCGAAATAATCGCATGGAGGGTCCCAGAATGCGAATGACGAATGAATGAACGCCTTTGGAGTCAGGCATCATATCCATTCGCCATTCGCAATGTGTCATCCGGGATCGATTTTTCCACAGCCTCTCAGTCGACCGGGGTGAGGCCCGACGATGGCGACGAGACGGAGCGGCTTGATGACGGTGCTTTCGATTTCTTCGTGTCGGGCATCGGCAGACCGGTGACTCCGAGAAAATCCAGCGTGCCGATCCCGGAGGGGGCCGAGCTGTTAGGACTCCCGATCCCGCCGCCCGACGTCGGGCGGCCCGGCTCGGGCAAGGAACCGGTCCTGATGGCCGGCAGACTGGTTCCGGCCGGGTCGAAGAATAATCCGCTGAGGACGGCGTTATAGATGCCCATCCTCGTCAGCGTGATCGTCAGGTCCCCGCTGGCCGCCCACGTCAGGTAGGTCCCCCCGTTGAATGACGTGAGCTTCTCGGTGGTCAACACCGCACCCGTCGCGGCATCGCTGATCTGGATCTGCTCGCTCCGACGCGTGCTGTCCCAGTCGAGCGCGTACAAGGAGAGGTCGTGTGTCTGGCCGTCGGTCAGGTCCACGGTCACCGTGAAGCTGGTGCTCGAATACCAACAGGCGGCGAGGCGGCCGGAGCCGCCGGGATTCTGGAGGGCGCGCTGGTTGCTCGTCCAGGCTGCCCAGGTGAAATTCGAGTTGCCGGCAGGTGTCACGGTCGCGTAGGAGGGATAGCTGGGCGTGTCGCCGATGATGTTGTAGCCTTGCGAGCCGTAGACGCCGATCCAGTTGCCCTGCGTCCCGGTGTCCGTATTGACCAGGGAAGCGGTCGGAGCAAGGACATCGATGGTGGTTGTCGCCGTGGCGAAGGTGTAGTCGGTCGTGTCGGTGGGGGTGAAGGAGACCGAGAGGGTTTGAGCATTGCCTTCACCCAGGACCGTGCCCAGCGGTGGGGAATAAGCGAAGGTCCCGGGCACGCTCGCGGTCGCGTCGAGCTGGGCCGCCGACAGCGGCGTGCCGTGAACGATGCTCGACGGATTGGCCCAGGTGATCGTCGGCGCGGCCTGCGTCACGACGATCGTTGCGGTCGCCGTGGCGCCCGCGTAGTCGGTCGTGTCGGTCGGCGTGAAGACAGCCGACAGCGCCTGATTGCTGCTGGCGCCCAGGATCGTGCCGGCGGCGGGCGTATAGGTGAAGATCCCGGGCACGCTCGCGGTCGCGTCGAGCTGCGTCGCCGACAGCGGCGTGCCGTAGACGATGCTCGACGGATTGGCCCAGGTGATCGTCGGCGCGGCCTGCGTCACGACGATCGCCGACGTTGCCGTCGCCTTCGCGTAGTCGGTCGTGTCGGTCGGCGTGAAGACAGCCGACAGCGCCTGATTGCTGCTGGCGCCCAGGATCGTGCCGGCGGCGGGCGTATAGGTGAAGATCCCGGGCACGCTCGCGGTCGCGTCGAGCTGCGTCGCCGACAGCGGCGTGCCGTAGACGATGCTCGACGGATTGGCCCAGGTGATCGTCGGCGCGGCCTGCGTCACGACGATCGTTGCGGTCGCCGTGGCGCCCATGTAGTCGGTCGTGTCGGTCGGCGTGAAGACAACCGACAGCGCCTGATTGCTGCTGGCGCCCAAGATCGTGCCCGCGGCCGGCGTATAGGTGAAGATCCCGGGCACGCTCGCGGTCGCGTCGAGCTGCGTCGCCGACAGCGGCGTGCCGTAGACGATGCTCGACGGATTGGCCCAGGTGATCGTCGGCGTGGCCTGCGTGGCCTGCCACTGCCACATCGTCGCGCCAGGTGCCGTGAATAAGAGCGAAGTGCCCATGATCGCGAAATTCTGCGGGATCACCGTGCCGATGGACAGGCTGTTGCTTTCCATCACCGTACCGGCCGCAGTCCCGTTGCTCTGCCAGATCTGGAACCCGCTCGTTGCCGTATACGCCGCGTAGTACAGCAGCGCATTCGTGCCGGTCAGGTCGGACGGGTCCAGGGCCGTCGTCACGCCGGCCTGGGCCACCATCGCCGTCCCGCTCGCCGTCCCGTTGCTCGACCACAACTGGTAGCCAGCCAACCCGTTATTGCCCGCGAAGAACAGCGTGCTGCCCACCGCCGTCAGGTCCTGCGGCGCCACGCCGCCCCCGGACACGTTCGCGGCGCTGAGCATCGTCGCGGCGCCGGGCGTCGTACCGGCGAACGACCACAACTGGGCCCCGTGCACCACGTCGTCGCCCCAGAAGTAGACCTTGCTACCCGCGGCCGTCAGCTCCTGCGGGTCCAGGCCCAGCCCGGCCGGACCCGCGGTGGTCATCCGCTGCGTGCCCGCGGCCGTCCCGTTCGATGCCCACACCTGCGAGCCGTACTTCGGGTCGTAGCCGGTGAAGTACAGCGTATTGCCCACCGCCGTCAGGAACTCCGGCGACGTGCCGCCGGAGCTCACCGAGCCGCCGGTCAGCATCGTCGTCCCGGACGAGGTCCCGTTGCTCACCCAGAGCTGGTCGCCGTGGCTGCTGTCGGTGGCCGAGAAGTAGATCAGGCCCCCGGCGGCCGTCAGGTCCGTCGGATCGCTCCCGGGATAGCCGCCGGGACCGGGGATGTCCGCGACCATCGCCGTCCCGGAGGCGGTCCCGTTGCTCTTGAAGAGCTGCTCGCCGTCGTTGGCGTCGTAGCCGGCGAAGTAGAGCGTGCCGTTGTCGGCGGTCAGGTCCGAGGGATAGAGGCCGTAATCCGAGATGCCGTCGTTGCTGTCGGTGACGTAGGTGGTCCCGCTGACGGTCCCGTTGCTCTTCCAGAGCTGGTCGCCGTGGGTGAGGTCGTCGGCGGCGAAGTAGAGCGTGTTGCCGACGACGGTGAGGTCGGTCGGGTGGATGCCCGAGTTGGCGTCGTTGCCGTCGCTGAGGCGGACGGTCCCGGCGGAGGTCCCGTTGGACTCCCAGAGCTGATAGCCGTGCGCGGTGTCGTAGCCGACGAAGAAGAGCTCGCCGTTGATCGCCACCGGCTGCGACTCGACCGTGAGGCCCGAGACGTTGATCGCGCTGAGTGACAACAACGCCCGGTCTTCAAGGCCCTCGACGCGGGGCCCGAACCGGGCCCTCCGCCGGGGCGCGGTCTTCGCAGAGGGGCGACGCTTCAGGTGAGAGATCATGAGTTGCCTCGGTCTAGGGCCGGGACGGCCAATTGGCGCGGCCTTGCCGGGACGCCCCGCGCCCGATGCGCGGGGACTCATCGTCCCGGGCGTTTGCCCCGGCTCATCAAGCATCCATCGATCATTCACACCGCCGGATCAACGATCCTGGCGGTTACCTCGGGACGACCCGCGATGCCCTCGCGGGATCCGCTGTCCCGGGACGGTCCTCTGGTCAAACAAACATCCATCGGTGGATGACGATCCGGAGCAGCCACTCTGCGACCGGAGCGCGCGGCCTCTTCGCCCGGAGAATACCCCCATGTCGTCCGACGGGGGCCCACCATCACATTGTTGTTGGGAGCCGCTGGCCGTGCGCCAGCGCCGACTGAAGCAATCTCTCGAAGTCAGCAACTTATCCGGGTGAGGGACCCGTCGGTCCTTCGCTCCGTCGCGGCACGATCCGCCTGGAACTCGCTTCGATAGCAGGCCGATCGACAAGATGCTTGGTTACTATCCTATAGGCTCATTCCGTTGTCAATAACTCGATGAGTTTGTTTCTAATAATAGATCAATTGGTTTGCCTTCATTAATGTACAAACTCATCAATGAACTGAAGAATTCATGCACGACGCCTTGCGGCGGCCCCTTGGACGGGTATTCGGCGAGGGATCCTGTCTCGTGCTTCCGGGCCACGGAGTCGCCCGGATCGGGATGGGCGTCGCGGTAAATCTGCGGATCCCCCGGGTTCGCGCGCGGTCTCCGGCCCCGCCGTCGCCGCGACCGAAGGTCGCCCGGTCGAGTGCGGGCCGGGCGAGCCTGCGATCGGCGCCTGGTGGGAGATCGGCAGACCTGCGGTCGAGTCCTCGGGCGGGGTCAGAGACCCGCGCCCGACTTCATCGACGGTGAAACCGAAAGTGATCCCCGTCCTGTCCCTCAGGGAGCCGGGATGAGGTCGCCGGTGCTGTCCTCGACCCGGACCGGATGCCCGGTGCCGCCGACGCACCCGTCCACGGCGACGCGCAGCGGGGGCCTGGCGATCTTCGATCGAGGCGCCCCGCGCCGGCGACGATCTCGTCAGACTCTCCACATCGTGGCGCCGGGTGCGGTGAAGTAGAGCGCCGTGCCCATGGCCGCGGGGTCCTGGGGGAGGACCGTGCCGATGGACAGGGTGGAGTCCATCACCGTCCCGGCCGACGTCCCGTTGCTCTGCCAGATCTGGAACCCGGTCTTGACCGAATACGCCGCAAAGTAGAGCGTCCCGTCCACGTCGGTCAGGTCCGACGGGTCCGAGGTCCCCGCGCCGTTGATGTCGGCCACCATCGCCGTCCCGCTCGCCGTCCCGTTGCTCGACCACAACTGGTAGCCATCCGCCCCATTATCGCCCGCGAAGAACAGCGTGCTGCCCACCGCCGTCAGGTTCTGCGGCGACACGCCGCCCCCGGACACGTTCGAGGCGCTGAGCATCGTCGCCGCGCCGGGCGTCGTCCCGGCGAACGACCACAACTGGGCCCCGTGCACCACGTCGTCGCCCCAGAAGTAGACCTTGCTACCCGCGGCCGTCAGCTCCTGCGGGTCCAGGCCCAGCCCGGCCGGACCCGCGGTGGTCATCCGTCGCGTGCCCGCGGCCGTCCCGTTCGATGCCCACACCTGCGAGCCGTACGTCGGGTCGTAGCCGGTGAAGTACAGCGTACTGCCCACCGCCGTCAGGAACTCCGGCGACGTGCCGCCGGAGCTCACCGAGCCGCTGGTCAGTAACGTCGTCCCGGACGAGGTCCCGTTGCTCACCCAGAGCTGGTCGCCGTGGCTGCTGTCGGTGGCCGAGAAGTAGATCAGGCCCCCGGCGGCCGTCAGGTCGGTGGGATCGCTCCCGGGATAGCCGCCGGGACCGGGGATGTCCCTGACCATCGCCGTCCCGGAGGCGGTCCCGTTGCTCTTGAAGAGCTGCTCGCCGTCGTTGGCGTCGTAGCCGGCGAAGTAGAGCGTGCCGTTGTCGGCGGTCAGGTCCGAGGGATAGAGGCCGTAATCCGAGATGCCGTCGTTGCTGTCGGTGACGTAGGTGGTCCCGCTGACCGTCCCGTTGCTCTTCCAGAGCTGGTCGCCGTGGGTGAGGTCGTCGGCGGCGAAGTAGAGCGTGTTGCCGACGACGGTGAGGTCGGTCGGGTGGATGCCCGAGTTGGCGTCGTTGCCGTCGCTGAGGCGGACGGTCCCGGCGGAGGTCCCGTTGGACTCCCAGAGCTGGAAGCCGTGCGTTTTATCGTAGCCGACGAAGAAGAGCTCGCCGTTGATCGCCACCGGCTGCGACTCGACCGTGAGGCCCGAGACGTTGATGGGTGTCGTGGATAGGAGCGCCTTGCCTTCGAGGCCCTCGACGCGGGGCCCGAACCGAGTCCTCCGCCGGGGCGCGGTCTTCGCGGAGGGGCGACGCTTCATCAGGAGAGAGATCATGAGTTGCCTCCGTCTGGGCCGGGGCGGCCTATCGGCGCGGCCTTGCCGGGACGCCCCGCGCCCGATGCGCGGGGACTCTCCGTCCCGGGGTCTTGCCCCGGAGCCTCAAATAGCCATCGATCGATCAAGCTGGTGGGGGGGCCGATCGGAGCCGTCCCCGCGGGACCCTCGTCCCGGGGCTCCCCCATCCGTTCAAACGTCCTTCGGTTGCAGCGCGGGAAGGCGATCCGACACGGCTACGGAGTGAGATCCGAGGCTCGGGGCGCGGAGACTCTCCACCTCGGAGAGTCCCGATCCTTCGCGATCCCTTGATTGATGGATTGACGAATGCCGCTGAGCGGACGTCAGGGCCCTGGAATACCGCCGTCGAGAAACACGGCCCGCCTTCCGCGAGGTGATACTTCCAACCGTCGCGGTCCCCGCCGGAGGAGAATCGGCACGTCACGGGCACGTAGATCGGCCGGCGTGTCACTAATAGATAGTCTCGCTTGTTCGCATTGTCAAGAGCTAATGCGCAGATTTATTCTCGTTCATTTGCGCGATTCATGGACGGAATCTGACGATCATCAGTGTCGGTTGACTCTCATGCATCGTCGCGCGGGTGGGAGAGCCGGGCCCTTGGCCGACCGCATCCGGTACGCCGGGCCATCCGCGTATGGTGGACTTGGACTCCGGTCATGCCAGCTATCTATGACCAATCTCTTGAATGTCCAGGCCATGAAATGCCTGGAGCAGTGGCGACGTCGCTCGCGGGCTCGGTCCGTGCGTCCGGCGCATACCTCGGGACATGCCCCCTTGCATCTTGGAAGAGGGGCGTAGAATGGAGAGCCCGAGCTCACCCGCGGCCTGTGACGACCCGATGGGGGACGGCCGACCGCCTCGAGGTCCCTTGCGATGGCCCGCTTCCAAGGGGCCGGGCGCGTCCGCAAGCCCATCGCGAAGCGCCCAGGCGCGCCGTCCCGGACTTCGAAAAAAAGAGGATTCTCCGATGAGCACCGTGATCGCTGATGTCACCAAGGCGTATTTCGCCGCATTGCGTGCGATGGACGCGAAGGCTTATGCCGCGCTGTTCGCCGATGACGCGTCGAGTTTCGACCCGGTCGGCCAGTTGCCGCACATCGGGCCGGCGGCGATCGAGGCGTTCGTGTCGGGCTTCTTCGCCCTGTTCACCACGGTCGGGTTTACCGAGGAATCGACGTTCATCGCCGGCGACTACGCCGCCGTCAAGTGGATCGGTAAGGGAGTCGGCAAGCGGAAGGGGAATGCGGTCACGTTCCACGGGATCGATGTGCTCTTCGTCGGCGGCAGCGGCAAGATCCGATCGGTCCATGCCTACTGGGACCCCGGTCCGGTCCTCGCCGAGGTCCAGTAGCGGCGATGGGTCGATCGCCCCGGCCGGGGGCACAGCCGCGCACCTCACTCGTCCGGGAATTCCTCCGCCGGGCCGGGGAAGGCGAATCGGCCGAGGACGACGGTGACGTTGTCCTTGCCGCCGCGCTCCAGGGCCAGGTTGACCAGGGCGCGGCAGGCGTCCTCGGGGCCGGGATGGCGCCCGAGCACCTCGGCGATCTCCGGATCCTCGAGGTGCTTGGTGAGCCCATCGGTGCAGAGCAGGAGCTGGTCGCCGGACCTCAGGCGATGGTGGTCGACGTTGACCTCCAGGCCCAGGTCCGGGCCGCCGATGCAGTTGGTCAGGATGTGTTGACGCTTGCGCTCTTCGGGCGAACCTTCCTCGGCGACCCCGGCGTCGATCATGGTCTGCGCCAGGGTGTGGTCGCGCGTCAGGCGGCGGAGTTCCCCGTCTCGCGAGAGATAGGCCCGCGAGTCGCCGGCATGGATCACGAACAGCTCCGGACCGGTGACATAGCAGACGGTCAGGGTGGTTCCCATGTTCCTCAGGCGCGGGTGCTCCTCGCCCGCGTCGCGCAAGCTGCGGTCGATCAGGCGGAAGAAGATGTCGGCCTTCTTCATCATCTCGTTCGCCTCATGCTCGTTCATCTTCACCGACCACTTGACCTCGCCCGTGCCCAGCTCCCAGCCGGTGCAGGGCCAGGAAGCTCGCCATCTCGCCGAACGCGTGCCCGCCCATGCCGTCGGCGACGCACAGCGTATAGGCCGACTGATCGGGCTGATGCAACAGCTCGGGGGGCAGGCTGGTGAGGATCACGTCACGGACGCGACGTTGACGCACGACCATATACTGGTCCTCGTTCTTGTCGCGGACCTTGCCGGGGTGGGTGGCGCCCCGAATTCGGCATGGGTCATCGTCCGGGGCTCTTCCTCGTAGAAGCGCGCGGCCAGCTCGTCGAAGGTCACGTATTCGGCCGTATCGGAATCGGCGTGATCGACTCGGGGTTGCATCGCGACCTCCGGATATTTGGCCCTTGAATCGAGAATACGCCCCCATTCTAACGATCCGGCCGCTCGTGCGTCTAATGAATCGAGGGGGCCCGCCGTCCCGGGCGGGCCGGCCTGTCTTCCGCGTTCACCTCTCCGAAGGAGTTTCCGCCCATGACGACCTGGAAATGGCTCGCCGCGAGCCTCTGCCTCATCGGAACGACGGCCCTGGCACAGGGACCGCCTCCGGACCGGATCGGCCAGGAAGCCGCGCCGGCATCCGTGCCCGCTAACATGATCGCCGGGGTCGCCCCGAGCCGGGTCACCGCCGTGACGGTCTACCAGGGGAATGCCCTGGTGACTCGCGACGTCGAGGTACCCAAGGGCAAGGGGCTAGTCGAGATCGTCGTCACCCCCCTGCCCGCCCGGACGGTTGACAGCTCGCTCTATGCCGAGGGGACCGACGGCGTGCGCGTCCTCAGCACGCGATACCGCACCCGCGCCGTGAAGGAGGACACGCGCGAGGGCGTCCGCACGAAGGAGGCGCGGCTCCGCACCCTCAAGCAAGAGGCCGATCGGTTGCAGAAGGACGTCCAGGTCATCGAGCAGAACCTCCAGTTGCTCACCAAGCTGGAGAACTTCACCGGCGCGACCATGCAGCAACTGGCCGAGAAGGGACTCCTGAACAGCCAGGCGACCCTGGCGCTGGCCCGGTTCGTGATGGAGTCGCGCGGCGAGAAGTCCACGACGCAGGTTGACTTGCAGCAGAAATTGCAGGCCAACACCGATGCGACCGAGCTGGTCACCCGCGAGCTGGGCGAGCTCACCACCGGGTCGAGCCGGACCGAGCGCGACGCGGTGATCGTGGTCGACAAGGGCGAGCCGACGGGCAAGGTCCGGCTGAACTACCTGGTCACGTCCGCGACCTGGCGGCCGCAATACCGGTTCCGGGCGGGGGCGGAGAAGGACCCGGTCCAGCTCGAATACCTGGCGGCCATCGAGCAGCAGACCGGCGAAGACTGGACCGGCGTGGACATGACGCTCTCGACGGCCCAGCCGCAGCTCAACGCCACCCCGCCGGAACTGCTGGCCATGGACATCACCGTCATCGGCCGCGGGGCGATGGCCTCGAATAATTCCCAGCCGGGGCAGAACCAGTGGCAGGGGCAGGGGCAAGGCCAGGGACAGGGACAACAGGTGCAAAACGGGCCACAGGGACAGCAGGGGCAGAGCTGGAACGGTCAGCCGCAACAGGGCATGAATCCGATGCAAGGCATGGCGGGGATGATGGGCGGGGGCCGCGCGGGCGGGATGGCTGGCGGCATGGGGGGTCAGATGGGGGGCCAGGGATTCCGCGACCAGTCCCGCGACCTGCGCAGGAAGGCCCAGCAAGAGATGATCGCCAATCCCGGCACAACCGGCAAGGCGTTCATCAACGAGGCCGCCGCCCTCGAACAGGCCGACGAATTGCTGGCCGGCAAGGACGAAAACGTCGAGAAGGAAGACGCGAAGAAGACCGGCCTCATCGAGGCGGCAACGGTGGCACACGAAGGACCGAGCGTCACGTATCACCTCCGTGCGCGGCTCAACGTCCCCTCACGCAACGACCAGCAGTTGATCGAGGTCGCCCGGATCGACACCAAGCCCGACTACTACTACAAGGCGGTGCCCGTCCTGACGTCGCACGTCTACCGGCTGGCAGATTTGGTCAACAGCAGTGCGTATGTGCTGCTGGCCGGCGAGGCGACGATGTACGTCGGGACCGACTTCGTCGGCCGGATGAACCTGCCGCTGGTCGCCATCGGCGAGCGATACACGGTGGGCTTCGGCGTCGACCCGCAGATCCAGGTCTCCCGCCAGCTCGTGAAGAAGTCGCGGTCCGTGCAGGGTGGCAACCAGGTCCACAGCTACCAGTACCGGATCAAGGTCGGGAGCTACAAGTCGGAAGCGGTGAAGGTGCAAGTCTGGGACCGCCTGCCGCGGGCCGAGGCCGAGGCGGTCGTCGTCAGCCTGGTCGACCCGGCACCGAGGCTGAGCGAGGACCCGACCTATCTGGGCCGCGAGCGGCCGGAGAACCTGCTTCGATGGGACGTCAACGTCGCGCCGGGCCAGACCGGCGAGAAGGCGGCGACGGTCGCCTACCAGTTCAAGCTGGAGTACGCCCGCGACGTGGCCATCGCCACCTTCAAGGCTCGGCCGCAGTGATCCGACCTGGCTTCTTGGAGTCGGACGCACAAAGGTCGTGGTTCGGCGCGGGTCTCGTGACCAGAGCGTGAACATCTTGACCGGAGTGTCGGACCGCCTGAAGGCGGAACTCCAACAGGGATCTCTCCTGTTCTCGTTGGAGTCCCGCCTTCAGGCGGTCCGGCGCGATCGGCCGACCGCCTGAAGGCGGGACTCCAACCTCGGTCTCCGCGGGGAATGCCGCTTTGCGAGATTTTCAACGCAGTGGGCTGTCCCGTCGCGGCCCCTTGGGGGCGACATCGAACATTCGTATCGAGCCGTGAGCCATCGAGTTGAATGGCCGGCACCCTGGCCGTACCATGGGGTCGAGCCTGGACCCGGGAATTTCCCGGCGCCCGGCCCTTCTCACCGGATCACGGCCCGAAGAATGAACGAATCCGCCCCGCCGGCCGGCTTTCCCACGACCCACTGGAGCCAGGTGGCCCACGCGGTGAACCCGGCCGCGCCCGAGGCCCGAGCCGCGCTCGCCGAGCACTGCGGCGCTACTGGTATCCGATCTACGCGTTCATCCGCCGCAATGGGCACGACCCCGACGCGGCCCTCGACCTGACCCAGGATTACTTCACGCGACGGCTGGAGACGGATGTCCTGGCCTCGGCCGACCATCGACAGGGCCGCTTCCGCGCCTTCCTGCGCACCGACTGCGGCTTCTTCCTGTCCCACCAAAACGAACGGCGACGGGCCCTCAAGCGCGGCGGCGACCGCGCCGCCTTGTCCATCGATGCCCGGGACGCCGAGGGTCGCTACCTCCGCGAGCCGGTTGACGCAACCACTCCCGAACACCTCTTCGACCAGACCTGGGCCTTCCACCTGCTCGGCGAGGTGCTGAAACAACTGGCGCGCGAGTATGCGGACTCGGGCCGCGCCGCCCAGTTCGAGGCCCTCCAGGACGCCATCGGCAAGCCGAGCGCCCAGGTCTCATATGCGGACCTCGCCGCGCGGATTGGCTCGAGCGAAGGGGCAGTCCAGCAGGCCGTGCAGCGGCTCCGCAAGCGCTACAAGGCGATCCTCCGCGAGCGGATCGCCGCCACGCTCGACGACCCCGACAAGGCCGCGATCGACGACGAGATCCGCGACCTCTTCTCGGCGCCGGCCGGCTGATCCGAAAAAATCTCAGCGGTCGCGCGTCTGGTTTTCGCGCCGATCCGTTACAAGAGGTCAGAGTCTTCTCGTAGGGTACTCTGTGAGCACCAAGCTTCGGCAAACCACCCCGGATCGGTGCTCAAAGAGCACCCTAGAAAAGCCTTCCGAGTCAGACTCTCAATCAAAACGACGGTCCCACGGGAGGTCCCGACCATGTCCGAGAATCAGTGCCCGAGCTGTGGTTCCCCGCTCCCGGCCCACTCACTCGGCGGCCATTGCCCGCGCTGCCTGCTGCAGCAGGCCCTCGATAGCGATCCCCCCGGACCCGACCGCGGCCCAATCGACTCGACGCTCGAACGGACCCCCAGGCCGGCTTCGGTCCTCGATGCGATCGGCGAGACCACCGATGGCATCCCACGCGTCCTGCTCCGCGACACGGCCGTCGGCGAGAAGCCCTCGCCCATCATCCGGCCGATAGGCGATGAGCCGTCGATCCGCTACCGCATCGATGGCGAGATCGCCCGCGGCGGCATGGGCGCCGTCCTCAAGGGCCGCGACCCCGACCTCGGCCGCGACGTCGCCATCAAGGTCCTCCGCGAAGACCTCCGCGACAATGGCGACCTGGTCCGACGCTTCGTCGAGGAGGCCCAGATCGGCGGCCAGTTGCAGCACCCGGGCGTCGTGCCCATCTACGAGCTGGGCACCTTCGCCGACAAGCGGCCCTTCTTCAGCATGAAGCTCGTCAAGGGCCAGACGCTGGCCCATCTCCTCGAGGTCCGCTCGGGACCGGCCGACGACCTGCCCCGCTTCCTCTCGACCTTCGCGGCCATATCGCAGACGATGGCCTATGCCCACACCCGCGGCGTGATCCATCGCGACTTGAAGCCGTCCAACATCATGGTGGGCAGCTTCGGCGAGGTCCAGGTGATGGACTGGGGGCTGGCCAAGGTCCTGCCCCGCGGCGGGGTCGTCGATGACGCCAGGGCGGGCAAGGAGCCGCCCCAGGAGACCCTGATCGCCACGGCCCGGAGCGAGGCGGACACCGACCATTCCCGCGCCGGCTCGGTGATGGGCACGCCCAGCTACATGGCCCCCGAGCAGGCCCGCGGCGAGACCGACCTCATCGACGAGCGCGTCGACGTGTTCGCGCTGGGCTCGATCCTCGGCGAGATCCTCACGGGCTCGCCGGCCTTCACCGGGCGGAGCTCCGCCGAGATCCTCCGCAAGGCCGCCCGCGGCGACACGGCCGATGTACTCTCGCGACTGGAAGGATGCGGGGCCGAGGCCGAGCTGATCGCCCTGGCCGGAGATTGCCTGGCGGTCGAGCCCGAGGACCGGCCCCGCGACGCCAGCCACGTGGCCGATCGGATCACCGCCTACCTGGCCGGCGTCCAGGAGCGGGTGCAGGCCGCCGAACGCGACCGCGCCGTGGCCGAGGCCCGCGCCGCCGAGGAGCGGCGGCGACGCCGGGTGCAACTGGCCCTGGCGGGCTCGTTGCTGGCCTTCGTCACCCTGGGCGGGATCAGCACGGCGTACTACCTCCAGCAGTGCGCCGATCGGGACCGGCAGCGGGTCGAGCGGATCGCGGCCGAAGACCGGGTCGTCGGCAAGGTGGTCACGCTCCTCGACCAGGCCAGGGCCAACCCCGAAGACCCCTCGCGGTGGCAGGTGGCGCTGACGGCGGTCGAGCAGGCCGAGGCCAGTGGCGACGCCTCGGCTCGCGACCGCTTGCTGATCTTGCACGGGGACGTCCAGGCCGGGCTCGACTCGGCCCGGCGCGACCAGGAACTGCTCGACCGCCTGGTCGACATCCGCTCGGCCGAGGCCGACGACGAGGATGGCTCGGCCACCGAGGCCGACTATGCCGACGCCTTCACCGACGCCGGGATCGACCTGGCGACCCTGACGCCGGCCGAGGCGGGGGCGAAGATCAAGGCCCGCACGACCTCGGTCGCCCTGGCGATGGCCGCGGCGCTGGACGACTGGGCGGCAATCCGACGCTCCTGGCGGCCAAATGCCGCTGGCGCGGCGCGATTGGGCGAGGCCGCGCGCGTCGCCGACCCCGACCCCTGGCGCATCGAGCTGCGGATTGCGCTGGATCAGCCCGACAAGACGGCCCGGCTCGGCCGATTACACGCCCTGGCCGATGCGGCGAAGTCCGAGGAGCAAGGCGCGATCAGCCTGCACTTACTCGGGAGAGCTCTGGGGGGTGCCGGCGACGTCGCACGGGCGGAGTCGGTCCTGCGGGTCGCCCAGCGGAAGTATCCGGGCGATGTCTGGGTCAATTACGACCTGGCGTCGGTGTTGGATTATCACTCGCGCCGCGACGAGGCCATCCGCTTCTATACCGCGGCGCGAGCGATCCGCCCCGAGACGGCCCACGAGTTAGCCCATGCCCTGGAGAAACGCGGCGATTCCGACGAGGCCATCGCCGTGTTCCGCAATCTCAACGAGCTGCGACCCGGCAATGGCCGGCATCTGGCCTGCCTGGGCAAGTCGCTCAAGGCAAAGGGGCTGTCGCGGGAGGCGGCTGATGTGATCGCATCCGCCGCGATCGCGGCCCGCGAGGCGATCCGTCTCAGACCCGATGACGCCATAGCCCGCATCATCCTCGGCCTCGCCTTGAATGGCCAGAGCAAGCCGGACGAAGCCATCGCCGAATTCCGCACCGCGATCCGACTCAACCCCGACCTCGCCGGGGCCCACTACAACCTCGGCGGCGTCCTGGCAGGCCAGGGCAAGCTGGACGAGGCTATCGCCGAATTCCGCACCGCCATCCGACTCAACCCCGACTACGCCGATGCCCGCTCCTACCTCGGCATCGCCCTGTATTCCCAGGGCAAGCTGGACGAGGCCATCGCCGAATACCTCACTGCGATCCGTCTCAAGCCCGACTTCGCCGATGCCCACTCCAACCTCGGCCTCGCCCTTCAGCGCCGGGGCAAGGTGGACGAGGCCATCGCCGAATTCCACGCCGCGATCCGCATCAACCCCGACTACGCCGAGGCCCATTATAACCTCGGCCTCGCCCTGGCGGGCCAGGGCAAGCGCGATGAGGCCATCGCCGAATTCCGCGCCGCCATCCGATTCAAGCCCGACCAAGCCGATGCCCACAGCAACCTTGGCGCCGCCCTGAAGGCCCAGGGGAAGCTCGACGAGGCCATCGCCGAATACCACACCGCCATCCGGATCAAACCCGACTACGCCAATGCCCACTACAACCTCGGCGACGCCTTGTATACCCAGGGGAAGCTCGATGAGGGCATCGCCGAATTCCGCGCCGCCATCCGATTCAAGCCCGACTACGCCGAAGCCCACTACAACATCGGCACCGCCCTGAAGGCCCAGGGGAAGCTCGACGAGGGCATCGCCGAATTCCGGGCCGCCATCCGATTCAAGCCCGACTACGCCGAAGCCCACTGCAATCTTGGCGGAACCCTCCAGGCGCGGGCGACTTTGCCGCGGCACTGGAGATGTACCGAAAGGGGCACGAGCTGGGCTCCCGCAGGCCGGACTGGCGGTATCCATCGGCGCAATGGGTCGCCGACGCCGAGCGCATACTGGCCCTGGCAAATCGGCTCCCGGCCGTACTTCGGGGCCAGGACCAGCCGAAGGACAACGCCGAACGGCTGCTCTTCGGCGAGCTCGCCTACCACCGCAAGTCCTTCGCCGCCGCCGCCCGTCTCTGGGCCGAGGCACTGGCGAGTGACCCGAAGCTCGGCGACGACCGCCGGGCCGGGCATCGCTACAACGCCGCTTGCTACGCCGCCCTGGCCGCCGCCGGGCAAGGCCAGGATGAGCCGCCGCCCGATGACGCGGCGAAGGCGAAGTTGCGCCGCCAGGCCCTCGACGGGCTCAGGGCCGAGGTCGCCGCCTGGACCAAGCTCCTCGAAACCGGCCCGCCCCAGGCAAGACCGGTCATCGCCCAGACCCTCGATCACTGGAAGCAGGACACTGACCTCGCCGGTATTCGCGATGCAGACGCCCTGGCCAAGCTCCCGGCCGACGAGCAGAAGGCGTGGCGATCGCTCTGGGCGGATGTCGATGCGATCAGGAACCGCGCCGGAAGCCGGTAAACCGTAAAGTTGGCACGCGTTGGGGTTGGTCCTGGACGACCCGGATCGCCCCGCGTGAGCCGAGGCGGCCTACTCCCCGCTCAAGGCCCGGTGGATGAACTGGACGACGATCGACCCCTCGCCGACGGCCGAGGCCACCCGCTTCACCGATCCGCTCCGCACGTCGCCCACGGCGTAGACCCGCGGGAGGCTGCTCTCGAACAGCGTCGGCGTCCAGTCGGCTCGGGTCAGCTCGTCGGGTTCGAGGTCCGGGCCGGTCTTGATGAAGCCCTTGTCGTCGAGCGCGAGCGTCCCGCGCAGCCAGGTCGTGCAAGGTTGGCGCCGAGGAACAGGAAGACCGACGGCGCATCGACGCGGACGGTCTCGCCGGATTGGCCATCGCGATACTCGACGGCCCGGAGCCGCTCGTCGCCGATCAGCCGGGTGATCTCGGACCGGCAGTGGAGGTGGATGTTCGGCGTCTCCTCGATCCGTCGGATCAGGTACCGCGACATCGTCTCGGCCAGTCCGTTGCGTCGCACCAGGATATGCACCGATTTCGCACATCGGGACAGGTAGACCGCCCCCTGGCCGGCCGAGTTGCCGCCGCCCACCACGACGACGTCGGCCCCGGTGCACATCTCCGACTCCATCGCGGTCGCGCCGTAGTAGATGCCGCAACCTTCGAATCGGTCGGCATTCGAGCAGCCGAGCCGCTGGTACTTCGCCCCGGTGGCGATCACGACCGATCGGCCCCGCACCCGCCGGCCGTCGGCGAACCGGACCTCGTAGACCGCACCCTTGGGACACAGGGATACGGCGTTGACGGGATTGGCCATCCGCGCGCCGAACTTGGCGGCCTGGGTCACGGCGCGCTGGGCCAGCTCCTGGCCGGAGATCCCGGTCGGGAAGCCAAGGTAGTTCTCGATCTTGGAGCTGGTCCCCGCCTGGCCGCCCGGCGAGCCGTGGTCGATCGCCGTGACGCTCAGGCCCTCCGAGGCCGCGTAGACCGACGCCGCCAGCCCCGCCGGCCCGGCGCCGACGACCACGACGTCGCAGATCTCGGTATCGTCCAGCACGTCGAAGCCGAGGTGGTGCGCGAGCAACGCGTCGGCCGGGTTCCGCGACACGATGCCCTCGCGGCAGATCACGATCGGCGTCTCGTCGATCCGGACGTGGAGCGTGTCGAGGAGCGCGGCAGCCCCATCGTCCTTCTCCAGGTCGACGAACGCGAACGGCAGGCTATTGCGGGTGAGGAACTCGCGGATCCGGTGGGTGTCGCGGGTATAGCGCGAGCCGACGACCCGGATCGAGCTGTAGTCGCCCGCGATCAGGGCCGAGCGTCGGGCCAGGAACGTGCGGAGGAACAGGTCGGACAGCTCGGAGTCCTCGACGACGATCCGGTGGAAGCTCTCGGAGCCGATCCGGAGGATTTCCGAGTCCTCGTCGGCACGCGCCTGGACGATCGCGGCGCGTCCGCTGAGCGTCGAGGGGTCGCCGATGAATCCGCCCGGCTTGTGACAGACGACTCGCTTCATCCCGCCGTCGGAGTAATGGCAGATCTCGACGGAGCCGGAAAGCACCACGAAGAAGTCGATGTCGCGGTCGCCCTCGTCGAAGAGGATGGTGCCGTTCTCGACATGCTCCCGTCTGCCGAACGGCTCGAGGCGGCGGATCTGTTCGGGCGTCAAGGCGGGCGAGATCGCCTTCGTAGTCTCGGTTACAACACTCATGCGGAAACGTCCCTCAGTTCGTGAATGCCGTCATGTTATCGCGACGGCCGGGGCCCGAGGATCGATCTCAACGAGTCTACCGGGCGGTTCGATCCGCTCGCCACACCAATACAGATGGCCAACCGGTCCCGGGCCTTGCTCTCACTGAGCGAATCGATGGGACAACGGGCCTTCGTCGCCCATCGTCTCGCCCGCCGTTCAAGACTCCCAGGATCTCACTTGCGTTCGGGACTGACTGATCTCATCCCACCACCCATGCCACCCATTCCCCCCATCGCCCCGCCGCCGATGGGCGCTTCCCGCAATCCGCCGGAGGCGAAACGCGGCTGGGGCAGGTCGCGGGCATATTCCAGGCGGAACTGGTAGTTCAGGTACATCGTCTTGTCGCCGATCGTGCCCTGCGGCACCTCGACATCCCATCGCAGCATGTTGTCCATCTTGGCGGTACGCTGGTAGAGCGCATCGGAGCTCAGCTCGGACGACGTCTTGACCAGGTTCACGGCCACCGCCTCGCCTTGCGGCTTCGGCAGACGGTCCCAGAGCTGCACCTTGACCGCGTTGGGCCGATAGTTCCGCAGCCCGATCCGGAACTCGTAATCGAAGATCTGGTTGCCCCCCTGCACCGATCGAGACTTCTTGACCAGTCGTCGGCTGACCTGGAGCTGAGGATCCACGCCGAACCCGCCGATGAACGGCTCGCCGGCGGCCACGAGGGGCAGCCGCATCCGCCCCACGAAATCGGGGCCGACGTAAACCGTCGCCTCGCCGGGCAGGAGCACGAATTCACTCGCGTTGGTCAGCTTGGCCAGGCGATAGACGCGAGGCGTCAGCACGGGGACGGCCTTGGCGTAATACTCGGCCGCCAGATCGACCCGCGCGACCTCGAGCAACTGCGGATCGCGGCGCGATGGGATGTCGAGCCGGCCCGCGATCGGGAACGTGACGCTCGGACCATCCTTCTCGGGGGCGGCCGTGCCCGCGGCCGGCTCGTCGGCAACCCGGAGTTCCTTCGCCTGATCGGTCGCGGCCGCCTGGTTCAGCCTCGCGCCACCGAACGCCTGGGCCTGCTCCATCGTCAACCCCTCCACGCCCCCGGTCAGGAACTGATGGGGGAGAGTATCCTCGGCCCCGTTCGCCCGATCCGCGGAATCTTCCGAAGTGATCGTCAACAGACCATCCTTGACCCGGTAGATGAGGCCGAGCTGCTTCAGGATCAGCTTCAACGACGTCCTGAGCGGGACCTGCGCCACATCGATGGTGACGGTCGAATTGAGCGACCGCTCCGCCTCCTGCATCCCGAGCGGGTCGATATAGATCGGGATGCCCTCGGGGAACGCCTGGCCCTTGGTGCTGGTCCGGACATACTTGATGACGTCATCCAGCGGGGTCTCCTGCGGGAACGGCATGGGGATCGCCTTCGCCAGCTCCTCGGCGACCCGCTGCGATCGGTCGTCCGTCGCCTCGATCGGCCCGGAGTCCTCCCCGCCCGCGACGTCCATCTTGAGCGGGAGCAGCTCCGGCGGCGCGGCATCCAGCGACGGCCTCGCCGTGGAGAGCGTGACCCGGACGCCCGGCCAGAGCTCGCCGGTCTGCTGGAACACGGCGGCCAGATACTCGAGTCGGACCGGGGCATCCGCGACGGCGGCGCCGCGGAGCCGATACTGTGGCGTCCAGCTCGCCGAATTGACGAGGTAGCCGAGCCGGACCGTTCCCGCCTGGGGACGGGCCTTATGCACGACGATCACCGCGTCGCGCTCGACGCGGCTCGAGCCGGCGGACAGCTCGGCGAGTTGTCGCGTGGCGAACTCGACGGCCTCGGTATCGGCCCGCAACTGCTGTTGCAGGTCGGTCTCATTCTTCGCCTTCGCGCCGCGAGTCTCCATGACGAACCGGCTGAGCTTGACGATGGCCTCGCTATCGAGCCGACCCTCTTTCGTCAGGTTCGTGAGTGCCGAGCCGGTGAAGCCCTTGAGCTTCTGGATGTACTTTCGATCCTCGCCCTGTACGGCGATCTCCTGCTGGAGCCGCTCGATCCCAGCCTGGAGGGTCTTGAGCTGTTCTTGCTTGGCCCGGACTTCCTGGCGCGTGTCTTCCTTGACGGCGCGGCTGCGGAACCGGGTGCTGAGCACGCGCAGGCCGTCGGCCCCCTCGGTGTACAGCGAGCCGTCGACGGTCTGCGAAGGCATGGGCGTGACGATCAGTTCGAAGGTGCCGTCCCCCTCGGGGACGCTGACCTCTCGGGTCACCAGCGCCTGGCCCTGGTAGACGGTGACCTCGGTGATCCGGCTCGCCACCGGACGGGGCGATGGCACGCCCTCGATCTTCACCGGGTCGCCCTGGACCCGTTTCGCGGTGGTTGGTTCGACCGGCGGATTGAGCTGGGCGCACGTCAATGCGGCCAGCAACCAAAGTGCAGGCGTCATGCTTCGTCCCCTGGTATGGTCGATCGGGATCGGACGAAGCCCGCGGGACTGGGTCCGTGAACAAGGTCTATCCGATCGACGTACCACCCGGAGTGTTTATTCGGGCTCCTCGATCATCCGGCTCGATCCGGAAATCGCGAGCCGCGACCGGGCGCGAGGTCCGCCGAGCGATTCATGCCCTTTGCCTTTTCGCCGAGATCGGTTATCATGGAGATATTAGGGATGGATGAATCTCGGGCCAGCTAGAGATTGCCCCGCCTGTCGGCTGTGTTGATCACTCCCGGTTTTGAATCCTACCCGACTCATTCGATCAGGCCGTTCATGGGTCTTCCTTGGCGTCCGCTGGAGATGACGCCAATCGCCGAGCAATGTATTGCCCGCGGTCCACTTACGGCGAGATCGATCGGCCTTTTCGCGGCGGCAAGCCGGTCCTCCATCCTCAGTCCCAGGTACCAGCGGAATGTCCTTGAATTCATCCGACCAGAATCCCGAAGTCACGTTCGACGAATTGAACCTCAGCGGCCCGATCCTCGAGGCGATCACGAAAGCCGGCTACACGACGGCGACGCCGATCCAGGCCCGCACCATCCCCCTGCTGCTCGCAGGCCGCGACTTGCTCGGCCAGGCCCAGACCGGCACCGGCAAGACCGCCGCCTTCGCCATCCCCATGCTCCAGGGGATCGACCTCGAGAAGAAACAACCCCAAGTCCTGGTCCTGACGCCCACCCGCGAGCTGGCCATCCAGGTCGCCCAGGCGTTCAAGCGATACGCCGCCGGCATGCCGGGCCTGCGGGTCGCCCCGATCTACGGCGGCCAGGATTACCAGGTCCAGTTCCGGCTGCTCGATCGCGGCGTCCACGTCGTCGTCGGCACGCCGGGCCGCGTCATGGACCACATCAACCGCGGCTCGCTCAAGCTCGACGGCGCTCCGCGGCCTGGTCCTGGACGAGGCCGACGAGATGCTCCAGATGGGCTTCGCCGAGGACGTCGACTGGATCCTCACCAAGGCCCCGACCCAGCGGCAGATCGCGCTGTTCTCGGCCACCATGCCCGACTCGATCCGCCGGATCGCCCAGCGCCACCTGAAGAACCCGGCCGAGATCACCATCAAGCAGAAGGCCGCGACGGCCGACACCGTCCGTCAGCGCTTCATCGTCGTCGATCCGCATCAGAAGGAAGACGTGCTCGCCCGGATCCTGGAGGCCGAATCGATCGAGGGCGTCCTGATCTTCGTCAATACCAAGAGCACGACCGAGCCGCTCGCCGAATACCTCTCCAGCCAAGGGCATCGCACGGCCGCGCTCAGCAGCGATGTCGCGCAAAGCCAGCGCGAGCGGATCGTCGAGAACCTGCGATCGGGCAAGATCGACGTGATCATCGCCACCGACGTGGCCGCCCGCGGCCTGGACGTGCAGCGGATCAGCCATGTCATCAACTACGACTTCCCGACCGACAGCGAGAGCTACGTCCACCGGATCGGCCGGACGGGCCGGGCCGGTCGTAGCGGCAACGCGATCCTCTTCCTCCATCCCCGCGGGCGACACCTCCTGCAGCCGGATCGAACAGGCCACCCGGCAGACGATCGAGTCGATGGAGATCCCCTCGACCGAGGTCATCAACCGTCGGCGGGTGGCCCGCTTCCACGAGCGGATCACCGCGAGCATGGCCCACCCCGACCTGGCCGCTTTCACCTCGCTCGTGGAACAGTACCGCGTCGAGAACGACGTGCCTCTGGAGCAGGTCGCCGCGGCGCTGGCCGCCCTGGCCGCCGGCGATACGCCGTTGCTGGCTCGCCGAGGACCTGCCGGAGGCCCGCTTCGCCGAGGCGCCGCGACGGTTCGCGGTCGCGTCCCGTGCACCGCTCCTCCGAGGACGGCCGTCGGTCCGGCTCGAACGGACGCGGCGAGCGCGGGTTCGGCGGGGGCGCGAGTCCGAGCGGATGGAGACGTTCCGGATCGAGGTCGGGCACGCCCACCAGGTCAAGCCGTCGAATATCGTCGGGGCGATCGCCAACGAGACCGGGCTGGAGAGCAGCTTCATCGGCCGGATCGAGATCTTCGACGACTACAGCACGGTCGACCTGCTCGCCGGCATGCCGGAGAAGGTTTTCCAGACGCTGAAGATGGTCAAGATCGCCGGCCGACGGCTGGATATCTCGCGACTCGAGGAGGCCCCGGCCTCCGAGGATCGGCCCGCCGATGAGGGCGTCGAGGCCCCCGTCCACAAGAAAGACCGGCCGTCGGGCGAGTCAACGAAGGGCCCCGTCCACCGGAAGGCCCGGATCCTGGGCAAGAAGTTCAAGGGCAAGGCCAAGCCCAAGCGCGCGACGGCGCGTTCGTGACGCGGCCGGCCCGCGCGATCCGATCGAGAAAAATGAAAACACGCATGGCTTGAAATCGGCCGAGCGATGCCGTATTTTCACGTGTGTCGGATGCTCGCGATGGGCGTTCCGCCATATCGGCTATGAATGCCCCTCCGTGCGAGTCGCTGCGCGAAGGGGTTTTTTGTGCGCCGGGGCGTCCGACAGTCGGGAATGCGGGGGGTACTCCGATTCCCGCGGCGATGGCTGCCGCACGCGACGAGCCGATCCCGCATCCTGTCGCGGGCCATCGATTGCCATGGCCGAGCCATCCGCCAGCCCGAGGGGAAGATCCCATGCTTGCCACCATACTCTCTTATTATTTTTTCATCAAAATCGTCTTCTTCTACGCCCTGGTCCGCGCCCAGGTCAGCTCGGATCTGATCAAGGAGCATTATTACTTCCTGGGTGTCATGTACACGGGAGCCGTGGCGTTCCTGAGTTACGCCCTGATCAAGAGTTCGGCCGATCTCGCCTGGGCCAACTGGAGTTGGCAGATCCGACTGGCCCAGACCCTGGGGATCACCAACTACCAATGCTGGCTGTTGCAAACATTGGTGCTATCCACTTTGTACTTCCGGCTGATGGCGAAGTTCGACGAAGGCGTGATCTTCTGGACCCTGCTGCTGCTGGGTCTCCTGGTCGTCTTGTTCTGAGGCGGGGGATGCGAAGCGTGCGACGTCGCCGCTTCGCGGATAACGGCCGAGACCTGGTATCGAGGGAAGGAAGGGCCCGATGGGCATCGTGTTTTTCTGCCAGAGTTGCGGGGCGCGGTTCGAGGTTGACCCGCAGATGGCCGGGAAGAAGGGCCGCTGCAAGAAATGCGGCCAGTTCATGGAGATCCCCCTGGCCGAGCAGATCGCCTCGATGGTGGCGATGCCCGCGCTGGCCGGGGCGGCCGTCGGGGGCGGCCGGAACTCCGGCGGCGATGCCGCGGGCCCGTCGATCGGGTCCTGGCTCAAGGGCGGGGCGGTCAGCCAGGTGGGCCTGGCGCCGATGACGCAGACGGTGGACCGGATCCCTCGCTTCAAGAAGAAGCCGGACGCCCTCGACGACGCCGAGGATTCGAAACCCTATGTGCTGGCGAAGCCCGCGTGCCACCCGAGGGCCGTCGGGCGGTAGCGGCCCGGCCAACACCGTCGTGAGGGCGTGGAGGAATCAGATCGGCGGGATCACGAAGATCTTCCGCAAGGTCAACCAGGCCGCCTACCTGGCCTCGGTCCCCTTCCTCATGATCCTGGTCATCGGGGCGGCGCTCAAGAGCCGGCACTGGGCGATGCTCGGGGCGATCGTCGTCGTCCTGCTCAACATCGGGCGGCTGGTCTCCGGCGCCGCGAACCTGGCCATGATCCCGTTGCGAGACGGGATCGATGCCAAGAAGATGAAGAAGCCGATCCGCCGCGTGATCGAGCCGGCCGTCACGATCGGCCTGGTGATCCTGGCGTTCACCTTCATCCCCTGGCTCTCGGCCGGCGGTTCCACCAAGGGGGGCATCGCCGATCGGCTCCGCTCGGAGGCCGATTCGCTCAAGGGCGAGATCAAGGGCGAGGTGGGCAAGGTCCTCGACAAGGCCAGGACCGTCAACGTCGAGAAGCTCGGCGCACAGGCCCAGGAGAAGCTCAAGGGACTCGGGGCGACCTCGGGCGGCACGTCCAAGTAAATTGTCGCAGATCCAACCCAGTGCCTCGGCGGACGATCGACGAGGCCGAAAGACCGAATGCCGCCGAAGCCGGCACCACCCGACCCGGACCCGAACTCACCGACGAGACGAACCCTCGACCCGCCTCATGTCTACGTTCACGACCGAAGACCATCCACCGATCACCGACGTCATCGATCTTGAGCCCACGATGGCCGGGACGCCGGCCCTGCCGTGGAGCACGATGGGCACCGATCCGTCCCGGCCGGGGATCGCCGTGGGGATGGCCGAGGGGAGCCTCGCGAGCCTCGCGGGCGAGACGGACACCCTGCGGAGGAGCCGTCTGCTCGCGTCGTCGGTGTTCCTGGCCGCGACCTACGGCCTGCTCTGCGTCTGGGTCTTCGCCAGCGACAATCCCGGCACGCTCGCCGACGACGGCAGCCGCTTCTCGCTCCGGATGTTCCTGATCGGGCTCCGCAGCCTGCTGGCGGCGATGGTCGCGGGCGTGCTGGCCAGCGAGGCGTCGCTGACGCGCAAGCAACTCCGTGCGATCGAATACGTCCTGTTCCTGGGCTTGACGCTGATCGCGATGGCCGCCGAATATTTCGTCGGCCTCGACCTGATGCGCCGCGGCCCCGAGTATGCGACGATCATCCTGGCCTTCCTCAAGGACGGACTGATCCAGATGTTGGTGCTGATGATGATCTACGGGACGCTGATCCCGAACTCGCCGTGGGTCGCCGCGCGGACGCTGGCGGCGATGTTCATCGGCCCGGTCGCCGCCTGGTTCCTCCTCGAATCGCATCCCGACCTCGCCCCGATCGTGGCGCAGCTCGGCGCCGCCGAGGAGGCCGGCTCCAACCTCCTGTTCCTGGCGATCGGCATGGCGCTGGCGCTCTACGGCTCGTACCTGGTGAACGGCCTCCGCACCGAGCTGCACCAGGCCCGCAAGTTCGGCCAGTACCAGCTCCTCCGCAAGCTGGGCGAGGGCGGGATGGGCGAGGTCTACCTCGCCGAGCACCAGCTCCTCAAGCGGCCCTGCGCCTTGAAGCTGATCAAGCCCGAGGCCGGCGCCGACCCCGTCGCCCTGGCTCGGTTCGAGCGCGAGGTGCGGTCGGCCTCGCGGCTGTCGCACCCGAACACGATCGCGATCTACGACTACGGCCACACCGACGACGGCACGTTCTACTATGTGATGGAATATCTCCATGGCCTGAGCCTGGCCGACCTGGTCAAGGACAACGGCCCGCTGCCGGCCGGTCGCGTCATCTACTTGTTCCGCCAGGTCTGCGCGGGGCTGGCCGAGGCCCACGCCCTCGGCCTGGTGCATCGCGACCTGAAGCCCGCCAACATCTTCATCGCCGTGCGCGGCGGCGAGACGGACGTCGCCAAGGTGCTCGACTTCGGGCTCGTCAAGCTGACCAAGGACCCGGGCGCCGTCGAGCTCTCGAGCGAGATGACCGTCAGCGGCACGCCGATGTACATGGCGCCCGAGCAGGCGGTGGGCGACCGCGATCTCGACGCCCGGGCCGACATCTACGCCCTCGGCGCGATGATGTACGCCGCGCTCACGGGCAGGCCGCCGTTCACGGGCGAGAGCCCATTCGCCGTGATGATGGCCCACGCCCGCGACCCCGTCATCCCCCCCTCGGAGGTCCAGCCCGGCGTGCCGAAGGATCTCGAGCAGGTGGTCCTCTGCTGCCTCGCCAAGAAGCCCGGCGAGCGGTACCCCGACGTCAAGGCCCTGGCCCGCGCCCTCTCAGCCTGCGGCGCCGCCGCCGACTGGGACGCCGACAAGGCCGATCGCTGGTGGGCCGAGGCCGTGCAACCGGAGGCGTGAGATCGTGGCCCGTGACCGCGTACATGAGTGCGCGGTTCAAACGTTGGACGCGAGTCAACAGCGTTGGGCGCGGGTCTCCCGACCCTGCCCCGGGCCCGACCGAAGGTCTCCCTGATTCGGAGCGGGCTGGAGATTACAAATGCCTTCGGAGCTGGGGCCTATCATGAGCGCGGGAGACCTTCGGTCGGGCACTCGGGCGGGGTCATGAGACCGCGCCCAACGCGAGATCCGATCGGCCAGGCGGATCGCACTCACGTGCGAGGCAGGAGGGCCAAAGGCCCCGCCCGAACCACGGATCCCACGGCCGTGGTCACGTGATGGTCTTCGGCGAGGCGTGTCGAAGAATAGGATCTATGCTATAAGAACGTGGTAGGATCCCGGCCCCTGGAGGACGCACCCCATGTTATCCCGACGCTCGCTCCGGGTTATCATCGCATCGGCCGTCTCGGTCCTGGCGGGGGCCCTCCCCGGCCTGGCCCGCGACGAGCCCGCGCCCCGATCGGACCCGGCACAACCGCCGCCCGCCTCGGCCAGGCCCGATGCCCCCAAGGCCGCCCCCGGGTCCCCTCCGACGACGAGAAGGCGATCCTCGCCGCCGACGACGCATTCGTCGCCGCCTATAACAAGGGCGATAGCAAGGCCCTCGCGACGCACTTCACCGAGGACGCCGAGGTCGAGGAGGCCGAGGGCGATCGGTTCCAGGGGCGGGACGCGATCGGACGCCGGTTCGCCGAGACGTTCGCCGCCAGCCCGGGCGTCAAGATCGCGATCGACATCGACGCGATCCGCTTGCTCAATTCGGATGCCGCCAAGGAATCGGGCCGGACGCTCATCACGACGGCCAAGGGTCCCCCGATGGCCCGCCCCTACACGGCCCTCCTCGTCAAGCGCGACGGCCGATGGCTGATCTCCTCCATCCGCGAGGAATCGGACCCGTTCGTCCGCCCGCACGACCGCCTCAAGGACCTGGAATGGATGATCGGCCAGTGGATCGACGAGGGCTCGGATTCCGTGGTCCGGGTCGATTGCCGATGGTCCGAGGACGAGAACTTCCTGATCCGCGCGTGCACGGTCAAGTCCCAGGGGAAGCCGGTGATGACCGTCACCCAGCGCATCGGCTGGGACCCGCTGGCCCGGCAGATCCGGTCCTGGGAGTTCGACTCCGAGGGCGGCTTCGGCGAGGGGCGCTGGAGCCGCGACGGCGATCGCTGGGTGATCAAGCACACGGGCGTCCACCCCGAGGGCACGCCCGCCTCGTCCACCAACATCATGATGAAGGAGCGGCCCGACCTGGTGCGATGGACCGCGACCGACCGCGTCCTGGGCGAGCAATCGATCCCCGACGACGAGACCTACGTGATGGTCCGCGTGCCGCCCGCGCCGCGGCCGCGGTCGAAAGGACCGGCGGCGAAGGCCCCGTCCCCGAGCCCGAACACCACGAGGAGCTCCCGATGAATCGCAAGATGATGATGGCCGCGATGGGCGCCGCCCTGGCGGTCCCCCTTTACGCCGGGATCGCGATGGCCCACGGCGGCGGGGGCGGGGGCGGCTTCCGCGGGGGTGGTTTCAGCGGCGGCGGTTACCGCGGGGGTAGTTTCAGCGGCGGCGGTTACCGCGGTGGTGGTTTCAGCGGCGGCGGTTACCACGGCGGTTATAGCGCCAGCGGTTTCCACGGCGAAAGCTACGGCGGCTACCGGGGTGGATACGGCGGCCAGATCAATTACGGTTCCCGCTCGGGCTCCTACACCACGGCGCGGGGAGGGACCGTCAACTACGGCGCCGCGGGATACGGCGCCCGGGCGCCGGCGGCGGCGTGGCCGGTCGCGGCGCCTATGGGGTCGAGGGGACGACGGCGGGGGGCCGGTCCTACGCGGACGTCGGACGTGTAGGCGGTGCGATGGGTCCCGGCGGCAATGCCGTGGGCGGTCGGTCGAACATCGGTGGCGTCTCCGGGCCCAACGGGACGGCCGTCGCGGGCTCGCGATCCGGCTTCGCGGCCGGCCCGAACGGCGCCGTGGCCGGCGGCTCGCGCGGCTTCGCCGCGGCCGGGGCCGGGGGTGGGATGTACGCGTCGGGCTCGCGCGGCTTCGCTGCGGCCGGCTCGGGGGGGGCCGTCGCCGGCCGGTCCTACGGCGCCACCGCCTACCGTCCCAACGGTTTCAATTCTTACGGGGCCTATCATCAAGGATGGGTCCACGGCTACTGGAACGGCCACGACAACGCCGCCTGGGGATGGCACAACAACTCCTGGGGTGGCGGATATGGCGGCTGGGGATGGGGCGGCTGGGGCATGGGGATGGGCATGGGGCTCGGCATGGGCCTGGGCTGGGGACTCTCATCCTGGGGATTCGGCTCGGCCCTCTATGGCATGGGCTACATGCCCTACGCCAACCCCTACTATGGTTACGGCACGGCCACGGCGATGGCCATGCCCTATGATTATTCCCAGCCGATCAACACCGTGAGCGCCCCCGCGGATGAGTCCGTCGCGAACCCGGCGATGGCCCTATTCGACTCCGGCCGTGCCGCGTTCAAGGACGGGAACTATACCGCGGCCCTGCAACAGACCGACGCCGCCCTGAAGACGCTCCCCGACGACACGACCCTCCACGAGTTCCGCGCGCTCTGCCTGTTCGCGCTCGGACGTTACGACGAGTCCGCCGCGACGCTCTACGCCGTGCTCTCGGTCGGGCCGGGCTGGGACTGGACGACGCTCATCGGCCTCTATCCCAACGTCGACGTCTACACGATCCAGCTCCGCGCCCTGGAAGAATATTGCACGATCCACCTCGATTCGGCCAGCGGCCGGTTCGTGCTGGCCTACCACTACCTGACCCAGGGCCACACCAACGACGCCGTCGAGATCCTCAAGCAGGTGCTCACGCTCAAGCCCGGCGACACCCTCTCGGCCAAGCTGATCCGCCAGCTCGATCCGCCGAAGGAGACGCTCGGCACGGCCGAAGCCCCCGCCCTGTCCCCGTCCCCGGCCGCGGCTCCCGCGCCGGCCCCGACCGACACGACCCCGCCCGAGGGCGCCTCGATCGCCGGGACCTGGAATGCACACCCGGCCGCCGACACCGCAATCGCCCTGACCGTCCAGCCCGCCGGCGGGTTCAACTGGCAGGTCACGCAGAAGGGCCGGACCCAGCAATTCGCCGGCGCCTCGACATTCGGCGACGGTATCCTCACGCTGGCCCAGGACAAGGGACCGGCCCTGGTCGGTCGCGTGACCTGGACCGATGCCAACCACATGACGTTCCGCATCGTCGGCGACGGCCCCGAGGATCCCGGACTGAGCTTCTCGAAATGAGAGCCTGGCCCATAAGAACCGATCGCGGTAGGAGTTCCTGTAGGGTGGGTGAAACCCACCAAGTCTTTCGGCGACAAGGCATTCGGTGAGTTTCACCCCCCTACTGGGATCGGCTCCAAGGCCATTCTGATCCGGCGAGGAGTGAGCGAAGTGAGACCGAACATGATCGGGGCCTATGGCCCCTGGGCCGCCGGGTTGGTCGGCGAGGGGCCCGCTCGCCTGTCGTTCCGCCAGGACCGGTTCCCGCCGGGGTCGATCGAGCCATGGCGCATCCTGGCGCGGCAACGGTTGCACGAATGCCTGCTCCAGCCGAATACAGGAGGAGTCCCGAAGGCCCAGGTCCAGCACCAGCTCGACTACGATGGATTACACGTCGAGCACCTGAGCTGGCAGCTCCCTTATGGGCCGCCGACCGAGGCCGTCTTCCTCAAGCCGGCCGGCGCGGGGACGTCTCCCCGCCGTGATCGGCCTGCACGACCATGGCGGCAACAAATATTTCGGCTGGCGGAAGATCGCCGGGATCAGCGATCGGCTCCACCCGATGATGAAGTCCCACCGCGACGACTATTACGGCGGCGTGAGCTGGGCCAATGAGCTGGCCCGGGGCGGCTATGCGGTCCTCGTCCACGACGCCTTCGCGTTCGGCAGCCGTCGCGTCCGAGTCGGCGACGTCCCCGCCGTCGTCCGGAAGGATCTCAGAGAAGTGAATCCCGAGTCGGAAGACGAGATCAAGGCGTACAACAAGTTCGCCGGCGAGCACGAGAACCTGATGGCCAAGAGCCTCTTCTGCGCGGGACGACCTGGCCGGGCGTCTTCACGGCCGAGGATCAGCGCGCCCTGGACTACTTGTGTTCGCGCGAGGACGTCGATCCGGCCCGCGTCGGCTGCGCCGGCCTCTCCGGCGGCGGGCTGCGGACGTGCTACCTCGCCGGGCTGGATGATCGGATCCGATGCGCCTGCTGCGTCGGCATGATGACAACCTGGCGAGACTACCTCCTCGACAAATGCCACACTCACACCTGGATGATCTATATCCCGGGCCTGCCCGCGGACCTCGACTATCCCGAGATCCTCGGCCTGCGCGTCCCGCTGCCGACCCTGGTCCTCAACGATCGCGAGGACCAGCTCTTCACGCTCCCCGAGATGGAGCGGGCCGACCGGATCTTGTCGGAAGTTTATGCCAAGGCCGGCGCCGGCGATCGATACCATTGTTCGTTCTATCCGGGCCCCCACAAGTTCGACCGTCCCATGCAAGCCGAAGCGTTCGCCTGGTTCGATCGCTGGCTGAAAGCCTGAGCGATCGAATTACCCCCCGGCAAGAAACATTCGCACCCTGAATTGATACGAACCCGAAGCGTCAGTGAGGATCTGCGGGCTCCCCCCTCGCTGACGCTTCGGGTTAATATGTGACCTGCTTCCGTGCCGGCGTAATATTCCGAATCTGCAATCCGCAATGCGCAATCCGCAATCCCGTATAGGTCCAGCCACGCGAGGAATCATCATCTTGAGCGATGCCGAGCGCTTCATCGAGATCGTGCGGAAGACCCGCGAGACCGACATCCGCCTGAGCCTCCGCCTCGACGGCCAGGGTCGGGCGGACGTCCGCACCGGCGTCGGGTTCCTCGACCACATGCTCGAGCTGTTCGCGAAGCATTCGCTCATGGACCTGACAGTCGCCTGCACGGGCGACCTGCAGGTGGACGACCACCATACAACCGAGGACGTGGGTATCTGCCTGGGCCAGGCGGTCGATCGGGCCCTTGGCGACCGCGCCGGGATCCGACGATACGGCCACGCGGTGCTCCCGATGGATGAGACGCTGGTCACGGTCGCGGTCGACCTGGGGGGCCGTCCCTACTGGGTCTGGGAGGTGCCGATCCCCTCGCCCAAGATCGGGACGTTCGACACCGAGCTGGTCGCCGACTTCTGGCAGGCGGTGGCGACCCACGGGCGGATGAACTACCACGCCCTGCTCCACCACGGCCGCAACGCGCACCACATCAGCGAAGCGATCTTCAAGGCCTCGGCCCGCGCCATCCGCGCGGCGGTCGAGCACGACCCCCGATCGACGGCGATCCCCTCGACCAAGGGGACGCTCTGACCGAGCCGCGGCAACAACGAATCGAAGTAACGTAGGCCAGGCGTCCCAGCCTGGCATTCCGGACTCGTCAGGCTGGAAAGCCCGACCTACTCTCTCGCCCAAATCCGTATGACGACACCCAATCGACGCTCGAATCTCGGCCTGATCGTCAACGCCATCCTGGTGGTGCTGGCCTTCGGCCTGCTGGGCCTGGTGATCTGGAGGAACCGCGAGAAGATCCAGGAGGTCTTCAGCCGGCCGCTCGACCTGCGGCTGCTCGCCCTGGCCCAGTTCATTTATCTGATCGGCCTCATCTCGACCTTCTTCCGATGGTTCTTCCTCGTCCGGGTCATCGATCCGCGGTTCACGCTCCGCGCGTCGATCCTGCTGGGCTTCATCGGCAACGTGTTCAATCTGGTGATCCCGGGCGCCGTGGGAGGCGACCTGATCAAGGCGGCCTACCTCGTGCGGATGCACATCAAGAAGACCCAGGCGGTGGCATCGATGGTGATCGACCGGATCGTCGGCCTGCTCGGCCTGTTCATCCTGGCATCGATCGCGGGCGCGTTCGCCTGGAGCCGGGCCTCCGGCGACGTGGCGAAGCTCATCGTGGCGGCCTGGACGGCGACGGGCCTCGGCGTGCTCGGGCTGGCGGTGATCTTCGGCCAGGTGATCACGCGGATCTTCCCCCGATTGGGGACGGGTGAGGGCCGCCTGAGCCTGATCCTGTCCGAATTGAAGGAGATGTCCACGACCTACAGCCGTCGCCTGGACGTCGTGTCGCTCTGCACCCTCATGTTGACGGGCAACCATTCGCTGAACGTCCTGGCCTTCTTCCTCCTCGGCAAGATGCTCTTCCCCGCGATGACGACCACGCTGGTTGACCACTTCCTGATGGTCCCGCTCACCCTCTTCACCATGGCCGTCCCGCTCCCCTTCGGAGCCCTCGGCCTGACCGAGGAAGTCGGCGACCAGCTCTTCAAGATGGTCGGGCACCCCAGCGGCTCGCTGGCGATGATCGGCTTCCGCGTGGTGATGTACGGCAGCGCACTGATCGCGCGCATGCGTCTACCTGGCCAAGCTGAAAGACGTCCGGGGCCTGACGGCATCGGCCCACCACATCGAGGAGCAGTTGATCGAAGGGGAGCTGAGCGAAGATCAGGAAGTCCCGGATTGACTTCGTCAGGCCCGCCAATTCGACGGCACCGGCGGATCACCGAGTTGCTGGATGTGCTGGTCGTGCGAGGTATTGCCGGTGACGAGTTCGAGGTTGTGCGTCAAGGCGATGACCGCAATCATCGGATCGCAGACCAGCCCGGTTTTCTGTTCCGATGCGACTCACGCCCCCGACCCCGTATGGCATCAGCCCGCGATCCGGCAGCTTAAGGGAGGACGTCAACGGACTTGCCAGCCTCTCGCCGTTCAAGCTCGGCGACGATACCGAGGAGATCTTCGCGTGATACGGGCTTGGTGAGAAAGCTGTCGCAGCCCGCCCGCAGGCACTCGTCCCGTTCGGCCTGCATCACGCTCGCGGTCAGGGCGACGATCGGCCGGGAATAGCCCCGGGTCCTCAACCGCCTTGTCGCGTCGAGGCCGTCGAGGACCGGCATGTGTATGTCCATCAGGATGACGACGAACGGCCGGCCTTCCGACTCGGCCTTCAACGCCATCTCGACGGCGTCCTTCCCGTTCCCGACGACGACCACCTCGGCCCCGGCGCCGGTCAGGAAATGCGACGCCAAGCGTTGGTTGACCGGTTGGTCCTCGGCCAGCAGCACCCGGCCCCCCAATTGGAACGTCGGGGAGGGCAAAGGAAGCCGGTCCCCCGTCGCGGTGTCGATCGATGATTCGGTGAGCCCTTCATGCATCTTTACCCCGGCGAGCGGACCGGCATCGATCCGCAGGCGGAAGGTGCTCCCCTGCCCGTACCGGCTCTCGACCGTGAGGCCCCCGCCGAGCTTCTCGGCGATGGCCTTGCTGATGGTCAGGCCCAGGCCGGTGCCGCCGAATCTTCGGCTGGTCGAGGTGTCCGCCTGGGTGAACGGCCGGAAGACGCGCGTGAGCTGCTCCTCGGTCATCCCCAGGCCGGTGTCGATGACCTCGACGACGACCGACGCATGCGAGGGCGTGTCCTGCTCGACTCGTACGACCATGCGTACCTGGCCCTTCTCCGTGAATTTCACCGCGTTGCCGAGGAGGTTCAGTAGGACTTGCCGGAACCGCCTCGAATCCGTGCGGATCGTCTCGGGGATGGGGCCCTCGAACTCGACCGAGATGGTCAGCCCCTTGCCCTGCGCGGGCACTCGCATCAGCGAGATCGTCTCGCGACGATCTCCGCCAATGAGCACGGGGCCGGGTCGAACTCCAGCTTGTTCGCCTCGATCTTCGAGAGGTCGAGGATGTCGTCGATCAGGCTGAGCAGGTGCTCGCCGCTTCGCTTGATCGTCCGCAACATGCCGATTCGATCGGCCTGAGAGAGGTCCTGAATCTCTCGGGCCAGGATGTCCGCGTAACCGAGGATGGCGTTCATCGGCGTGCGGATCTCGTGGCTCATGTGCGCCAGGAATTGCCCCTTCATCCGGTTGGCCTCGTCGGCCAGGGCATTGGCGATCAGCAACCGGATCTCTGCGCCGCCTCGAGCTCCGCGGTGGTCCAGGGGGTGGAGTGCCCGCGGACGACCTCGACCCAGGTCTCGAACGACTTCCGGGGCGTAAGCCGCAGGATCCCATCCGGCCCTTCGATCGGCTCCTTGTGAGGGTAACCGGCCCAGCTGATCCGCCGCGACTTCTCGGCGCGGAACCAGAGCAGGTAGCACGGCGGCGCGTCCGAGATCTTCTTGGCCAGCACGCCACTGGCGGACGCTCGGATCGACTCGAATTCGGGCTCCAAGCCGCCCAGACACTCGGTCCGGAAAGGCGACGAGGGCGCCCTGGCCTGGAGCCAGGCGACGAGCTTGGCGATCGCATCCTCGCCGGGCGCGTCGCCCGCGCTGGTGATCGAGCCGTCGATCCACAACGCGAAACCGGTCGCGGACAACGGTCCGAGGAGCAGATCCGGTTCCGCGAAGAGGGCCTCGACCCAATTCCCTCGCGATTTGATCAGCGATTCGAGACGGAGGTTGTCGGACTCGCGAGCGACCTGGGCGCGTCGGTGGTCCCGGAACTCGTGCCAGAAGATCTGCTTGGTTGCATAATCGGAGAGCACATCGGTCATCGTACGCTGGGCGAAGGTGAGCCTCTTCGGCTGGTAATGGTGGCAAGCGATGAGGCCCCAGAGCCGGCCCGATTCGACGATCGAGATGGTCAACGTCGCCCGCACGCCCATGTTCTGGAGATACTCGATGTGGACGGGCGAGATACCCCGGAGGGTTGACAGCGACAGATCCAGCGGTCGTCTCGTCCGCGGATTCACGGCCGGGAGGACCGGCGAAGGACGGGAATCGACGTCGACCAGCATCCGGTTCCGGTTCCGGATGTAGAGCGCGCGTGCGCGCTTCGGGATATCCGTGGACGGGAAGTGCTGTCCGAGGTAGGGCAGGACGGATTCGATGCGCGCTTCGGCGATGACCTCGCCGTTGTTCTCCTCGTCGAGCTGGTAGACCATCACTCGATCGTAGCCGGTCAGACTTCTGACGTTCTCGGCCAGCCTCTGGCTGAAATCGCGAACGGAAAGCCCGTGGGCCCCGAGGGTCATCAGGTCGAGCAACGTGTGGAGCTGGCCCGTCGCGTCGAGGGACCCCGACTCCCCATGCTCGCCGTCGGCCGGCTCGACCTCGACGATCAAGACCTCATCCAGGACATGAACCACGCCCACTTTCCGGCCGCCGCCCACCTCGAACTCGAGGCGTTGGGGCCGGCTCAAGTCCGAGATCGCGAGCATCTCGCGCAGTTGCCGCGCGGCCTCCTGGCCGAGGGCCACCGAGATCTCCTGCTTGAGGAGCGACGAGGGCTCTCGCCCGAACAGACTCTCCACATTGTCGCTGACCTGTTCGATGGAAAGGTCGCGAGGATTAAGGGCTAAGAGGATCCCGTGCGGCTGGACGCAGCCCGGGATATGGATCGGCTCATTCTCGCAGGTGGAGAGGAGGTCGTCCGCGACGCGATTCCCGACCCTTATGGAATTCATGATTGCCCTCTCTGATCGCGGGCGGCCAAGGCGGACCACGGCAAGAGCGATAACGGATGATCAGGCTTGGGCTGTCGTGGGTATCTTCAAGCCGCATCGAGAGGCACGCGGAGGTCTAGTCTCGCTTGGACTCGTGTCGGCAGATCGGCCATTCGAGCTTCGGAATGGCCAAGGCGGACGAAAGGAAATAGCGGGTCCATGCAATGACCGGTTCGGCATGAAGAGTTTGCGTCCCGGACTCGCCAAGTGGCCCAGTTATTTTCTTTCGTTCGCCTAAGATTCTATCTCAGGAGGGTGGGTGAAACCCAACAGATGCCGTATCACTCAAGAAACTGGCGGGTTAACCCGCCTTACGAGGCTTCCTATCGTTATAGGGACTAAGAGCCTATCCCAGTAGGGCGGGTGCAACCCGCCGAACTTCGGAATTCACAAGCACTTGGCGGGTTGCACCCGCCCTACGAATCGGCCTACTGGGATAGGCTCTAAGGCTCCCGAGCCAAACCTTGCTTTAGTCTAACAGATTTTGCGGGTCCTCGCGCTTACTTAATATCCAGTTCCGGAATGCACTTTCGTCACTCGGACCGTGATCGATCGGTTCGTGAGCTTACGGGACAGGCCTAAAAGGCGCCCCCGCGTGCGGTTTACGGTGCGACGGATGGTTCAGGTAATGGCGGCGACCAGAGACTGGCGGTCGTCGGCCCGGATTCCAGCGTACCTTGACTCCTCATCAAGATAGTCTGGATGGCCGCGAGGATACCGCCCACATTATCGAGGAAGAACCGCACGCGATCGATCCCGACTTCGCTCCCCTCCAGGCGGAGGAACTGCCAGACCTCGCCGCTGGTGACACAACTGTATAGGTGCAAGTGACCATGATCGGTACGTTCGTTGAAGACGCGCGTACCCATCATCTGAGCCACGCACTGTCCCAGGGCGGATTCCAGATCGCCCTTCTTGGCTTCCAGCACGGTGATCAGCGGGGCCTTCAGCCGCGGTACCGGCGGTGTCAGGGCGAGGATGTAGTCGCATTCCCCCACCAATCCGCGAGCCGGATCGACGTCGAGCCGCTGGCCGGAGTAGATCGACAGCTCGGAGGTCGTCAGTTCGCGGGCTGCCATCAGGATCGGGACGACCAGGAATTCCGAGCGTGCCTTCTCGCTGACCAGTGCCGCGGTCTGTTGACCTCGTCTCAGGTAGTCGCTGAGCCAATCGGGTATCGCGATCGGGCGAAGTCCCGGGAACAGATCGGCCGGGCGAGACGTCAGACCGAACGCCGACTCCACGGACTCCAGGGTGAATTCCGTATACGCCATGACAGATACCGTGAAATTGGCTTGAACCTCGTCGGCCCCTGCGGAACCGATTCGCCGCGATCAGCGTCCCATCTTAGCAGATTATGGCGGGACAAGGCCCGACCCACTTAAGTTCTCGGTGCATCGATCAGTATGATGGATTCCCTTCGTTGGCCGAGGACGATCCATCCCGCCCGAGAAGGTCTATCAAGCCCGAGGAGCCGATGCGACGACACGCTTTGAGATTGTCCGGGATCGCGATCCTGGCAGGACTGGTCGTGGGAGCGGCGCCCGACGCCGCCTTGAAATCGGCCCTGGAAGGCATCACGCCGGAGCGGATCCTCGGCCACATCAAGGTCCTGGCCTCGGACGAGTTCGAGGGCCGGGGGCCGGGGACGCCGGGCGAGGAGAAGACCATCGCCTATGTGGCCGGCCAGTTCCAGAAGATGGGGCTGAAGCCGGGCAATCCCGACGGGACGTATCTCCAGGCCGTCCCCCTGGTCGGCTTCCAGGCGAAGACGGTCGCGGGCGCCTTCCAGGCCCGCGGTCGCGACGTCGGCCTGACCTTCCCCGAGGACTTCGTGGCCGTCTCGAGGCGGATGGCGCAGGAGGTGAAGGTCGAGAACTCGGACGTGGTCTTCGTCGGCTACGGCGTGGTCGCGCCGGAGTACGGCTGGGATGACTACAAGGGCCTCGACGTCCACGGCAAGACCCTGCTCATGCTGGTGAACGACCCGCCGGTCGCCGACCCGAAAGACCCCTCGAAGCTCGACCCGTCCGTCTTCAAGGGCCGGGCGATGACCTATTACGGCCGATGGACCTACAAGTACGAGATCGCCTCGGAGAAGGGCGCGGAGGCCGTGATCCTGGTCCACGAGACCGGCCCGGCCGGCTATCCCTTCGAGGTCGTGAGGGGGAGCTGGAGTCGCGAGAACTTCGACATCGCCGCGGCGCCACCGCAGGGCCACACTCCCGGGCGCGTGGCGGTCGAGGGCTGGATCACCGAGGCGAAGGCCCGGGAATTATTGCAAGCCTGCGGCAAGGACTTCAACACCCTCAAGGCCGCCGCCGCCCACCGCGAGTTCCGACCCGAGCCGCTCGACTGCCGCGCCCGGTTCGCCGTGGCCAACACCCTCCGCGACGTCCGGTCGAACAACGTCGTCGCCCGGCTCGAAGGGGCCGACCCGGCGCTCAAGGATGAGCTGATCGTCTACACGGCCCACTGGGACCACCTCGGCCGCGACCCGGCCGTGAAGGGGGACCAGATCTTCAACGGCGCCGTGGACAATGCCTCGGGCGTCGCCTCCGTCCTCGAGATCGCCCGCGCCTTCACCCGGATCCAACCGGCGCCCAGGCGATCGTTCCTCTTCCTGATCGTGACGGCCGAGGAGAAGGGCCTGCTCGGCGCCAAGTACTACGGGACGCACCCCCTCTACCCGCTCGACCGCACGCTGGCCAACATCAACATCGATGGGATCAACACCTGGGGACCGACGACGGACATCATCAGCATCGGCCTGGGCCAGACGACGCTCGACGACCGGCTCGCGGCGCTCGCCGCCGCCCACGGCCGGACGATCGCCCCGGACGTCGATCCCGAGAAGGGATATTACTACCGCTCCGACCATTTCGAGTTCGCCAAGCAAGGTGTCCCCGCGCTCGATCCGGAAGGCGGCCGGCAATATATCGGCAAGTCCGTCGATTTCGGCAAGCGAAAGCAGGACGAATACACCGAGAAGGACTACCACAAGCCCAGCGACGAGGTGAAACCGGACTGGGACCTCTCGGGTGCCGTCGAGGACATCCGGCTCCTCGTCGAGGTCGGCTATGCGGTCGCGCAGGATCCGCAGTACCCCGAATGGAAGCCGGGCAGCGAGTTCCGCGCCCGTCGCGAGGCGATGCTCAAGGCGAAGAAACCATGATCGATCCCCTCGCCGTCCCATCCGCCGGGGGGCATCGGTGATGCTGCAATCCAGGCCGGGCCGGATCGCGCCGGCCCTGCTCGCGGGCGCCGTGGCGATCGTGGCCGCATGGCTCGACCTCCGATACAGGTGGATCACGCCGGCCTTCGACTGGGTCGCCCACCAGTTCTACGAGGTCCCGCTGCTGGCTCGGTACCGCCGACCCTCGCAGTTGATCCTCGTCCGGTGGCACCTGACGATCGGCTCGACGATGCTGGTGGCCGGCCTGATGGCGGCACCCTGGCTGACCCGGCATGCCCGGGCATGGCTGACGATCTTCGCCGTCGGCTACGCGATCCGAGCGATCGTCTGGATCTGCGGCGGCAACCTGCCGCTGGTCCCCGGCGATAGTTGCCACTACCTGGAAGTGTTCGACCTCGGTGCTCCGCGGCGAGGGGCCGGTCAAGCATTATGTCGAGAGCTTCTTCACGAACTATCACCGAATCCTCGAAGGCCGGGGCGTGCTCGACGACTGGGCCACACCGCTGGACGCCTACGTGCGGGCCTTCGCGATGCGGATCGCCGGAGTGGGACCGGAGGATCCTCCGGAATCGCGGATCGCCGTCGCGAAGGCATGCAGCTTCCTCATCAACCTGCTCTGTCTCCCGGCGCTCTACGGCTTCGCCCAGCGTCGGTTCGGCCCCCGCACGGCGATCGCCGCCATGGGCGTGCTGGCGATCCTGCCGGTCCATGCGATCTACGCGGGCTTCGTGCTCCGCGAGAGCCTGGTCGTCCTGACCTCGATCCTGGCGATCTGGTCGCTGACCGAGGTCTGGCATTCCGAGCCGCTCTCCCGACGCGCCTGGACCTGGGCGGCGGTGGCCGGCCTCTGCGGCGGCCTGGCGATCCTGGCGCGGACGACGTCGCTGGCGCTCCTCGCCGCCGCCGGCCTGTACTTCCTGATCGCCCACAGACGTCGCCAGTTCGGCCCTCTGCTCCTCTGGGTCCTCGGCATGGCCCTGGTCATACTCCCCTGGGCGCTGGCGACCTTCCGGGAATACGGCAGTCCGTTCCACTCCTACACATCCTACTTCGAATACAACTTCTCGTGGACCATCCACCACTACGAGAAGGGCAACACGCAACCTTCGCAGTTCTACACCGCGGCCAACCTGCCGGAGATCGTCCGCGTGAAGGTCAAGTCGCTGCTGATCATCGTGGTGTATTCGACGATGATCGTGGGCCTGCCGATCGTCGCGGGATTCCTCGGCCGGCTGAGATCGCGCGGCGGGCCGGGACGCGACGTTCGACCTCTTGGTCGCGACGATCGTCGTGGTCTTCGTGCTGGCGACGCTCAAGAGTATCGCCGACGTGACGCAAGTCGCCCAGCTCGGCCGCTATTATGTCCCGGTCTTCGTGCTGGCCTTGCCGACGGCCGTCGCTGGCCTGATCGAATGGTCGGCGTCGCGTCGAATCCGACGACGGGTCATCCCCTGGCTGGCGGCCGGCTATATCGCGATGGTGTGGGCCGACCCGACCTGGGCCTACGACACGTCCTGGCTGGTCAAGCCGTTCCAGCTCCACTGGCCGGCGCTCCGCGAGGCGGGAGATTGGATCCGAGCGAACCCCGACCAGGTCCCGCGCGATGCCCGGATCATGACCTGGTTCCCCTGGGAGCTGCGCGTGACCAGCGACCGGACGACAATCCTCATGCCCCGCAACTACAGCGCCGCCCGGATCCAGGAGGTGATCGCCGAGTACCGGGTCACGCACGTCCTCTGGGGCTCCTTCGAGCCCCCGCCGGACGTCGATCCCGAGGCATGGGGACCGTACCTCGAACAGCTCCGTTCGAGCCTCGGCCTGATTCCGAAACGCGAGCTCTATCATTCGTCGCGAAGAGACTTCTATCCGGTTAGGTTGTATCGTCTCCGGTAGGGTGCTCTCCGAGCACCGGGACCGGCTGGAGTCTCCGAGGGGCTGGATCTGGATACTCACTCTGGAGCCACCGAGGGTGTGGAGCTCTCGATCGAATTGATGAGCGATTTATACCCAATTAGACGCGGTTATACCTGTTCTCGCTATAAATTAGCATAAGTTACAGAGCCTCCAACACTCTCATCACCTCGTCGTCACGACGGTTCGTTACTTCCCGGTTATATCGGCAACTTCCATCGTGAAGTCGGCCGCGCGCACCGGATCCGCCAGCCGCGGGCTACCGACGCGTAATCGGGGCATCTCCTCGCTTCGGAGGGGCACTGCCGCCGAATTCGCATGAGAAGCCCGCTGATCGTAGGAAGCCCGCAACCGCTGACGGAGGCGATCGACCTGGCTTAGGGACACCTCGATTGTCTTCACTGGTTGGGGAGAATGTTCAACATGGTGCTCGATCTCCACCTCCAAATCGTTGATCGTTGCCGCGATGGACCTCGCCTGCTCGGCGTAGGTCAACTCTTGGAACTCCTCCGTGCTCCCCTCGGGTTGTCCAGCCATCGAGCCACCTCATGTTGGAATTCTCAGGGCATCTCCGTGCCGGAGACAATTCATCCAAATTCGGCGAGTCGTCCCGCTTGCCGCGTCATAAGCCCAACATGTCAAATCGCTACAGTCTTGGCAACCGCGGGTCTGCTGCAGACAATGCATCCGGTTGATATCGCTCGGGCTCGGGTCATTCCACGGATGACTTCAGCGGACTGGATCTCCTTCAATCGATGGAAATCAGGTTCGGCTGGTAGTAGCCTATTGCGATGGGATCATCCCGGCACCTTTCAATCAAGGTTCTTGAGGCCGACATTGGCGTCTTCCAGCCCCAAGGATCCTGTTCCCCTGGCTCTACCATCAGGACTCTACGAGCAGGTCGTGGATCGGCTCCTCGAACGCGAGCTGGATAATCTGCGAGGATCATCCGTCGAGTTCGATGTTGAGCCGCTCGATAAAGGGGACAGCCACGCCGTCCTGGCCGAGTATCTCCGTCATGTAATCCGGGGTGCCCTCGACGACCTTACCGGCGAAGACCGGCTGGCACGGCAGGCCGAGCTTGTCGACCGAATCCTGCGGGAACTGGGAGCTGCGGAGATCGGGAGAAATCGATCGATAACGACACCGCCACGTCGCCTGATTAGCGTCTGGCCTCGGGAGCTCGTCCCGGGAAAAAAGCCCGAGAGGCCCGACACACCCCTCGCGCTCGGCTGCCTCCTCGCCGGCACCAGGGTCGACCCCAGTTTGGTCTCGCAGCTCCGCAAGGAGCTGGCCTCGGCCGATCGCGTCGATATCCTCTGCTCGTTCATCAAGTGGAGCGGCACGCGCATCCTGAATGACGATCTCCGGGCCTTCGCGGGCCGGCCTTCGTCCCAGCTCCGGATCCTCACGACGAGCTACCTCGGCGCGACGGACCTGAAGGCAATCGACTTCCTGCAATCGCTGCCCAATACGGAAGTATGCGTCTCGTACGACACCCACCGGACGCGCCTCCACGCCAAGGCATACCTGTTTCACCGCCACTCGGGATTCGGCACGGCCTACATCGGCTCGGCCAATCTGTCGCGGCCCGCCCTGACCGAGGGGCTGGAGTGGACCGTCAAGGTCAGCCAGTACGAATCGCCACACCTCTGGGACCGCGTCGTCGCGACATTCGAGAGCTACTGGCAAGACGATGAGTTCGAGCGCTACCAGGAGAGTGAGCGCCCCCGGCTGAAGCGGGCTCTCGAGGAAGAACGAGCGGCGGACTCGTCCGGCCCCGAGCCGTTCCCTTTCGAGCTCCGCCCCTACGGCTTCCAGCAAGAGATCCTCGACCGTCTCGACGCCGAACGCCGCGTCCAGGGACGCGATCGCCACCTCGTCGTGGCGGCCACTGGCACCGGCAAGACCATGGTCGCCGCTTTCGACTATCGCCGATGGTCCCGCGAGAACGCCTCGGCGACCGGCCAGCGACCCCGACTCCTCTTCGTCGCCCACCGTGAAGAGTTGCTCCAGCAGGCCCTCCAGACATTCCGGGCCGTGCTCCGCGACCCGAACTTCGGCGAGCTGATGGTCGGCGGCCGCGAGCCCGACCTGCTCGACCATCTATTCGTGTCGATCCAGAGCTACGAGAGCCGATCGCTCTACGACTTGCCCGCCGGACGCTACGAATACATCGTGGTCGACGAATTCCATCATGCCGCGGCCCCGAGCTATAAACGTCTGCTCGGCCATGTCCGGCCTCGGGTCTTGCTCGGCCTGACCGCCACGCCCGAGCGGGCCGATGGCCTCGATGTCCGCGATGACTTCGGCGGCCACCTCAGCGCCCAGATCCGGTTGCCAGATGCCATCAATCGTAAGCTCCTCTCGCCGTTCCAATACTTCGCGGTGACCGACGACGTTGACTTGCAGGGGCTCAAATGGCAGCGCGGCGGATATCGCCTCGACGAACTCGACCGTGTTTACACCGGCAACGACCTACGCGCCGCGCTCGTGATCGAGAAGGTCCGATCGATCCTCCTCGATCCGCGAAAGGCACGCGTGCTTGGCTTCTGCGTGAGCGTCGCCCATGCTCAGTACATGGCGGCCAAGTTCCAGGACGCCGGCATCCCTTCCGAGGCCCTCTCGGCCGAGACGGCGCGTGCCGACCGGCTTACGGCCCAGGACCGCCTGCGCCGTCGTGAGGTCAATGTCCTGTTCGTCGTCGACCTGTACAACGAAGGCATCGACATCCCGGAGATCGATGCGGTGCTGTTCCTCCGGCCGACCGAGAGCCTGACCGTCTTCCTCCAGCAACTCGGCCGCGGCCTCCGGCTCCACGAGGAGAAGGAATGTCTCACCGTGCTCGACTTCGTCGGCCAGGCACACGCCAACTTCCGCTTCGAACCGCGATTCCGGTCGCTCTTGGTCGACCCTACTGTGTCCATCGACGAGCAAGTCGAGCATGGCTTCACGCACCTGCCGGCCGGCTGCACGCTCCTGATGGAGCGGGTCGCGAAGCAATACGTCCTCGAGAACATCCGCCGCAGCCTGCGCCAGACTCGATCATCGCTGGTCGGAGCCCTGCGCGAACTGGCCACGACCCTGGGCCGGCCTCCGCGGCTGTCCGACTTCCTGGAACGAACCGGGATCAGCATCGACGATCTCTATCGCCGCGAAATGGGCTGGTCGAGGCTGTGCGTGGATGCGGGACTCCGCGAACCTTTCCAGGATCCGGACGAGCCGCGGCTCACGAAGGGCTTGCGGCGGGTCGCCCATGTCGCCGATCCGGGCCTGATCCGCCGCCTCCTGTTCCTGCTCGATGCCGACGCCTCGCCACGATCCGCGCTCGTGCTGGAACCACTCGACGATCGTCGACTGCTGATGCTCGAGGTCGGATTGTAGACGCGAGCTGGCCGGTCGGCTTCGCCCGAAGCGGGTCTCCAGCGGCTCGATGCCAACCCCACGCTTCGCGACGAACTTCGCGAGTTGCTGGCCTACCGACTCGATTGCATCGATTCGGTGGCCCCGACCTTGAGCCTTCCATTCGACTGCCCCATGGCGCTCCATGCGCCTTACAGGCGCGACGAGGTGCTCACCGCTCTGGGACGCTGGACCCGCGCCGCAACGCCGGAGATGCGAGAAGGCGTCCTCCACCTTCCGGACATCAAGGCGGATGTCTTCTTCGTAACCCTCCAGAAGACGGAGAAGGACTATTCGCCGACGACGATGTACCAGGATTACGCCATCAACGATCGCCTCTTCCACTGGCAGTCCCAGAGCACGACCTCGGTCGATTCGCCCACCGGCCGTCGCTACATCGAACACTCCGCACGAGGCCACACGATCCTGCTACTCGGGCGCGAGCACAAGAAGCACAACGACCTGGCCCAACCCTACTTCTTCCTCGGCCCTGCGCGATATGTCAACCACACCGGCAGCCGACCGATGAGCATAACCTGGCGGCTGGAGCACCCGCTGCCGGCGAGGCTATTCCGCATCCTGGCACGTCTCGCCGTGGCATGAGGATCATCGGGACGCTTATGCCGCTATGCTCCGCCCGGCTCGGACATTGAAACCATCATGGATTGACGACAACTTCACCGAACGGGCCACGGAACAAGATTTCCAGGCGATTCAGGACATCGCGCCCCAGGATGCGCTCGCTGCCGACAAAGTCCGCTTGCAGTCGGCACGGATAATCCTGCCCGTCAAGCTGAGTCCAGATTTGAAATGCCAGCGTCGCCGTGGAACTCCCTGCGATGCCACTGATCAATCCTTGCACTCCGGAGGACGGGGACAGTTGCAGGAGTTGGCAATCTACCCAAGGCAAGACGCTGGCATCTGCCCCGGTATCGGGAATGACTCGATTCAAGAGGACTCCCGGAGATCCCGTGGCCCGTCGGAAATCGACGTCGATCAATGGCAGGGCTTCGCCGGGATAACTGGCATCATACGCGAAGGGGACACGACGGATCCGGCAGGGTTCTTCCTCCATTCCGACGCAGATGAAGAAAGGATGTTGCCCCGACGCTTCGGCCGCGTGAAACACGGTCACGGGACTGCTGCCCCACGCGATCACCGTGCCATCGGCGAAGCCGATCCATTGGCCTCGGTACTGATCGAGGAGTTGGTCGCGGACACCCCAGTATGCCTCTTCGTTCTTGCGACGGTCCGGATGAATCTGCCGGGCGATCTCCGGGGGGAGTTGGTCGGCGATGCTGCTCATGGGTATTGACAATGGTTGTTTCATCGTTTGACGACCCTGCGAAGTCTCCTCTTCCCTCTTTCGTCACTGTCCGCCATGTCCCTTCGCGCCCATTCGACCGCCCGGCGAAGGGACGGAGCCTGCTCAGGAGGTCTTACAAATGCGCTAACGAGTATCCCGGATGACTCCGATGACAAATAATCCCCCGAGCACCACCAGGCCGACTCCGAGTAGGCCGTAGAAAAGCCTCGCTCCGGTCCTGCCGAAAATCCCGCTGAAGAATCGCGCCTTGGGATGGTCCATGAACCAATCCCAATTGAAGCCGGCGCCACAGAGGGCGAAGGCGCCGCCTGCGATGAGGACCAACCCGACGGGATTCATGTGCGACCCTCCATGCTGACGGTTCATCGGCGAGACGCCCGCGAGGACGTCGTTTCCTCCGCCTGAACGCGCGTATCAATCAGATCGTCGGATTGATTATGAACGGCGAAGACGGGTCTTGCAACGATAGGTCCTGGCGTACGGGTTCCAATCGCCATGGGCCAGGATGCCCCGCTCCCGCCGAGGTCGGGCGAATCCCGGCGGCAGTCTTCCTGCCAAACGGTCCTCAACGGACTCGGTTCGCTGTTTCCAGGTTCACCTGGGCTTTCGTGACCGACCAACTGACGACCTGACCTCGAGATTTTCGGGGCCCTGGCGGTGTACGGCCCTCGGAAGTCTCTATAATTGACGCGGTCGGGATCGTCCTGTCGGCGCCAGGGTGTGAACGTGACCGGAGAAAGAGCGACGGCCCCGGTGGACAGTTCGAAGACAAGAACCGATGACCGACCCCCCCGAAGGCGACGCTCCCAAGCGGAATTGACGAGCCAACACACACCCACCTCGAAGAGCCCCCGCCACGATGCGATGGTCCGTCCTGATCCTGGTCCTCCTGATGGTGATCGACGTCTGGTACCGCGCATACATTCGGGCCGGATGTGAAGGCCGCGACCGGGATCGCCCCCTGGCCCACGACGGTCGGCGAGAGCGAGCCCCTGGACTGCGACGAGGCGGCCTATGCCTACATCGGTCACCGGATCCTCCAGGGCGACGTCATGTATCGCGACCTGACCGAGAACAAGCCCCCGCTCGGCTACTGGCTCTATAGCCTGGGGGTCGCCGTCGGCGGCTATCGCGAAGTGGCGATACGCTTGATGCCGATCCCGATGATCCTGGCCACCATCGCCGTCGTCTGGCGGATCGCGAGGCGGCTCGGCGGACCGGTCTCGGCCGGCCTGGCCGCCGGGATCTACATCCTGCTCAGCACCGACCCTTTCCTCTTCGGCAACGGGTCGAACTTCGAGCACTTCATCAACTTCTTCGCCGTGCTTTCCCTCGCCCTGCTGGTCGCGGGCTGGGACCGTCCGGGCCGATGGTGGATCTTCGGCGCGGGGGTCTGCCTCGGCGCGGCGGCACTGGTCAAACAGGTCGCGATCGTCCACGCGGCGGTCTTCGTCCCGGCGCTGTTGCTACGGGCTTGGTCTCAACATCCCGATCGACCCCGCCGATGGCGCCGCGGGATCGTCGATGTCGTCGTCCTGGGCCTGGGCATCGCATCGATCGCGTCGCTCACCGGGGCGATCGTCCTGGTCGGTGGAGCGGCGAGGCCCGCGTTCGAAGACATCGTCCGATACGGCGGAGCCCTGGCGACCGACACCTTGCCGGATCCGAAAGCCCCGCCGGGGATCGTCCGATGGCTCACCGGCAACGCCGACCCTCGCGGCCAGCTCCCCTGGCCGTTCGGGACGACCAACTACCTGGTCTGGTGGGGGGCCGGGAGCTGGCCGCTCTGGCTGGCTTCGATCCCCTCGCTGGCCTACCTGCTTTTCGGCAAACCGACCGAGGCGCGGAGACGCCTCGCCGTCGGCTGGACCGTCTCGGCCTGGGTCCAGGTCGCCCTCCCGGGGCTCTACTGGCAGCACTACTACCTGCTGCCGATCCCGGGCGTGGCGATCGTCGTCGCCGTCACCCTGGCCGACGGGGCATCGCACCTTATCGGTGCGATACGGTCGAAACCGAAAGCCCGTTCGGGCAGGCCGATCCTCGCCGCATGCTCGACCGTCGCCCTGCTCGCGGCGATCGGCGGCACGCTGTTCATCCAGGTGCGCGACTATCTCCGCGTCGCCCCGGAGCAATTGACCGTCAAATACAAGGGAGGCGGCCAGTGGGTCGTGCTGCGTGCGATCGGGCGGGACCTCGCCCGCCATGCGTCGGGCTCGGAACACCCGCGCCTCTACGTTTGGGGGTGGCAGAGCCCGCTTAATTTCTATGGCCGCATGGACAGTCCCACGCGCCACTTCTTCGTCGACAACCTCTTGCGCGACCAGGCCGACCGCGGCCACCCGCTCATCACGCCGAGGACCGAGGAGATCATGGCGACCCTCCGCCGCCAACCGCCGGAGCTGATCTTCGCGGGCTACCCCCCCTTCAAGGCCCTGAGGGCTTTCCTCGATGCGGCCTACCTGCCTGCGTTAGGTATCGTACACGACCAACGCTCGGGGATCGGACTGTGGGTCCGTCGCGACGCCTACGGGAAATTCTCGGACATCTCGCCACCCACGACGGTCTCGCCGTGGTAATCCGGCGCGGCTCGATGGAATTTCGGCTCATGGGCCAGGATCGGTGGGCGCTGCCGCGATCCTCATACGAGCCCGAAGCGCCAGCGAGTGCATTGATCGCCGCCGGAACGCACTCGCTGGCGCTTCGGGCTCGTATCAACGTTCATCAATCTCGGCCAATGAGCGGGAATTTCTTGGTTTCTTATCTGCCAGCGAGGCCATGTGATCGGCGGCCGGGACTCGCCCTGGATTTGTTAACGAAAGCACTCGAAATCCGCAAGGGCCGGCTCAGCGGAGCGCCCCGCCGGCCACGGAAGGGGCTCGGTGTTCGTCGATCAGTCCCTGGTAACGATCCCTGAGCCCGCCCATGATCGCGTCCCAGCTCTGGCTCAGGGCGTACCGGCGTGCCGCCTCGGCCGTCCGGCGCCGCTCGTCCGCCCGGTCGATCAGCGACAACAGGGCGTCGGCCATGCGCCCCGGCGGGTCGGATGGTTCGACCAGGATACCCGTCGTCCCGGACTGGACGGTCTCGCCGACTCCCCCGGCGCAGAGCGCGACCACCGGCAGTCCCGAGGCCATGGCCTCGAGCACCACGTTCCCGAACGTCTCGGTCAGGCTGGCGAACGCGAAGATGTCAGAGGCCGCGTAGTGGTCGGCCAGATCCTCGCCCTTGCGATAACCCACGAACCGGGCGAACGACCCGATCCGTCCCTCCAGGACGGTCCGCATCGGGCCGTCGCCGACCATCAGGACGCGGACCTCGGGGCGACGGGATGCGACGATCGCCAGCGCATCGGCCAGGTATCCGACATTCTTCTCCGCCGCGATCCGGCTCACGTAGCTGATCACCGTGTCCTCGGGCGACCAGCCCAGCGCCCGGCGGATCTCGAGGCGGCCGGGACGGTCGGGTCGGAAGAGCGTGCTATCCACGCCGCGCTTCCACAGCACCAGCCGCTCGAAGCCGAGCCGCTCCAGCTCGCCGATCGTCGCCTCCGACGGGACGTACGTCTCCCGGGTGCGATTGTGGAACCATCGGAGGTATCGCCAGATCAGCCATCGTGCCCAGCCGACCCCGTAATGGCCGGTGTACTGATCGAAATTGGTGTGGAAGCTCGACACGACGTTCAGCCGGCGCCGCAAGGCATAGCGCAGGACGCTGAGTCCGAGCGTGGCCTCGCTGGCGACGTGGACCACGTCCGGGGCGAAGGATGCGATCGCCCTGTGGGCCGAGCCGAACGGCGGCAGCGGCAGGTGCACATCCTTGTAGAACGGCAGCACGATCGATCGGACCGCCAGCGCACGAGGGTCGGCCTCGTGCGGAGGCCCGTAGTCCGGATGGATCAACTGGACGGTGTCGCCGCATCCGTCCAGGTGCCGGACCAGTTCCCCCAACGTCCTCGAGACGCCGTTGACCTGGGGAAAATAGGTTTCCGTGACGATGGTGACGCGCATATTCGGCCCGGATCGGGGACGGCGATGCCGACCGGACCGGGGTGGTTCCCACGGGTCAACCCGCTGCCACTTCGGTTCGATCGACCGGGCGGGAGTCCGGTCGATGCCGACGATCCCACGATGCTAACCGACTCCTCGCCGCAGTCCTAGAGAACCTCGCGCGGTCGCCCGCCCGACGCGATTCGCATCCGTCTTGTCGCGTCGGCCGGGACGTGCGAAACTCGGGACTTGCGAGGGTCCATCCTTCCCACAAACACGACCCGGCCCGACGACCAAGACAAGCGAGGAACTGCGTTGAAAGAGAATCCCGTCAAGCGAGCGCTGCAAGCCGGCAAGCCCCAGATCGGGACCTGGCTCACGCTCGGCAGCGTCGCGGCAGCCCGGTTCATGGCGCGGGTGGGACTCCCCTGGCTGACCGTGGACATGGAACATACCCACACCGACATCCAGACCGCCTCCTACATGTTCGCCGCCATCGCCGATGCCGGCTGCGTCCCCCTGGCACGCATCCCCACCGGGAAGCACGAGTACATCAAGCAGGTCCTCGATTGCGGCGCCATGGGGATCGTCGCCCCGATGGTGATGGATGCGGCCGAGGCCCGCTCGATCGTCGCCGCCTGCAAGTATCCCCCGCGCGGCAATCGCTCCATCGGCGGTGGTATGCATTCGCTCAACTTCGGCTGCACGGCCGACGAATACTACCGGCGCGCCGACGACGAGATCCTCGTCATCATCCAGACCGAGCACATCGATGCCGTCGAGATCGCCGACGAGATCTATTCGGTCCCCGGCCTCGACGCCGTGTTCGTCGGCCCCAATGACCTGACCTACTCGATGCGATCCGCCGACGGCTCGTTCGCCAGCAAGGAGGTCTTCGAATCCACCCTGACCCGGATCCGCGAGGCCGCCAAACGCAATAACCTGCCATGCGGCCTCCACGTCTTCTCGCCGGCCGACGCCCTCCGCCGCGCCGCCGAGGGCTGGCAGTTCATCGCGGTCAACAGCGAGCTGAAGATGATGCTCGACGGCGCCGCCGCACTCACGACCGCGATCAACGCCAAGCCCAATCCCGAGGCGTTCGCCAAGTATTGATGCGTAAAAGCGTTCTTCGGCGTTCAACCATCCAGCCAACGGTCCCAGAGCGGGTGTTGGTCGGGCCTCGGCCGGGGCCTGGTCGGCGCCCGGTCGGGGATCCGCGGAGGGAGACGAAGTTCGTCGGGCCTCGCCTGACGCCCGTTCGTGACTCGGTGAGTTATCGGCCGGGTAGACTGGCCCAAAATGCCTTCCACACCGTCGCGATTGGAACGCCTCAACCACGAAATAAAGAAAAAGGCGAGGGGCCCGGGCAAGCCGGCGAGTACCGATCCGCCAAGTGCGATCCCGACGGCAAGATAAACCCCCTTAAATATGGCAACTAAGACCACGTATGAGGGGCCAGGAGAGGGCTGCGAACGCGACGTCGGCATGGGGCTCACCTCCGCTTCCCGACCTGGAAGTAACCCCAGAGCTCGACGGCCTGGCCGTCTTGCAGGACGGCGTCCACTCGGTAACTGACCGGCGTATCGCGATCGAAGGAGCCGATGGGCACCGCATCGGGCGGCTTGTCCCCGACAGGAATCGGCACGGTGTGCCAGGGTCCGAGAAGGTCGGTCTGCACGCGGATCTTGAGGTCCCGCAGTCTGGCCTCGACGGGCCATGTGAACTTCAGACGGACCGGCTCGTTGGGGGCCGGGACATCCGGTTGAGGGATGGCCGTGAACGCCGTGAACAGGTCCCTGGTCGGCTCCCGGGATGCGAGCTTTCGGGCGTCCTCCCGAGCGTCTTCGACCCAGCCCAGGCCCTTCTTCTGCGAGGGAGTGACCCAGGTCTGATTGATCCAGAATCGGTATTGTGCCGCGCTCATCACCGAGTCATCCGCCGGCTCGGGATGGGGGAGACCGATGGTGTGCCCGAGCCCCTCGTGAAAGACCACGCAGTCCGAGCCGCTATACGGCACGCGCCAGCCGTCGGCGCTGACGAGGCCCATGCCGAGCCCTTCCGCCGCATGATAGGTCGCTCGCGCACCGCCGGCCTCCGCACCCGGGAAGTGTCTCCCGTGCTCGCCGAGGCTCCCCTCGAACTTCTTCACGCCGTCGACCTCGCGGATCCGATGGAAGTCATCCATCTCGCGCCAGTTGATATCGCTCAGGACCAGGAGGATCGGGAACCCCTCGGGATGACCGGGCCACTTGAGCGCCTCTTTCGCCTCCCGCATCGAGTGATCGAAGGTCTGGTTCGGATCGTCGCCCCGGATCTCTTTGGCTGTCCTGGCCACGACCAGCGGTTCCGAGTGGGCATGAATCACCAGCTTCGACTTCCCGCCCGACTCTCGCCGCTCGAACGCATCGATCCTCTTCATGAAATAATCGACCCGCTCTTTCCAATCGATCAACGGTGTCCGATCCTTGGGGACGAGATAGACCACCGTCAGGTCAATTGTCCCGATCGGATGCTTCCCGTCGAAGGTATGGGGTCCCTCATCCGCCGCACCGACCGGAATCCCCGCCGTGAAACCGACGATGACGGCCAGAACGAGGATCGTCTTGAGAATCCGGGATAGGACAACGACCATTGAGATTCTCCGTCTTCAACAACGCGGCCGGTTCATCGAGGAGTCGATCGTATCAAACGGCGGCAAGCGCAGCGAGATGTGGACGAGCAGAACCACGGAGATCCGGACAATTCTCACTGAACGCCGCCAGACAGGGCGAGATCGAAGCCCGTGACCACGCACGTGAGTGCGTGGTTCGGGCGGGACGCAAGTCCTCCAACCTCGGGCGTCAGCCCGATCTGACGGGCGAACCCATCGCACTCACGTGCGAGGTTGGAGGTCCACCGTCCGAACCACGGTCTCACGACCTTGGTCACCCGGTGGTGTTCGGCGAGACGTGTTGAGATCCGCGGTCAGCCTGAGTCCCACGCCCGGACGCCTTCCCGGGTAGCCAAGAGCGCGAGGCATTGTGTTACAATCTTGTTTAACAGAGACGACCCTGCGTCGTCCGCTCCTGTCGGGCTGGAAAGCCCGACCTACCTGCGAACTTGACTCGCCGAGGTAGTCCATGACTCCCACACTGTACGTCCTGGTCGTCCTCTCGCTGCCATCGTCGGGCTCCGATGATGCGACCGGGATCGCCTTCTTCGAGAGCAAGATCCGCCCCGTACTGGTCGAGCGGTGCCAGGAGTGCCACTCCGGCTCGCTCGCGAAGCCGAAGGGGCACTTGCGGCTGGACACGCGCGAGGGCATCCGCAAGGGCGGCAGCTCGGGTCCCGCGGTCGTGCCGGGAGATACCAACGCGAGCCTCTTGTTTCAGGCGATCACGGCCGCCGACGGGATCGAGCCGATGCCGCCCAAGGCGAAGCTCCCCGCCGCGGTGGTCGCCGACTTCCGCCGATGGATCGAGATGGGAGCCCCCGACCCGCGAGACGGGACGACCACACCGGCATCGGCAGCCCGATCCCCCGACGGCCGCGACTGGTGGTCGCTCCGGCCGATCGTCCGCCCGGACATCCCGGCGGTCGAGCCGGCGATGACCGGCTGGGCTCGCACACCGATCGACCGCTTCATCCTCGCCAAGCTGGCGGAGAAGGGCCTGCGGCCCTCGCGCGAGGCCGACCGTCGCACGCTGATCCGCCGACTCTCCTTCGACCTGATCGGCCTGCCGCCGACCCCCGAGGAGATCGCGGCGTTCCTCGACGACCCGGCCCCCGACGCCTACGAGCGGCTCGTCGATCGGCTGCTGGCGAGCCCTCATCATGGCGAGCGGTGGGCGCGGCACTGGATGGACCTCGTCCACTTCGCCGAGACCCACGGACACGACCAGGACCGAATCCGGCCCAATGCGTGGCCCTATCGCGATTACCTGATCGACGCCTTCAACCGCGATACGCCCTACGCCCGGTTCGTCCGGGAGCAAGTGGCCGCGGATGCCCTGTTCCCCGACGAGCCGAGGCTCATCGTCGCAATGGGCATGATCGCCGCGGGACCCTGGGACGAGAGCTCGCTCCGCGACATCCGCGACGACAGCATCGATCGCCAGATCGGCCACTACATCGACCGCGACGACATGGTCAGCACCGTGATGTCGACATTTGTCAGCGCCACGGTCCACTGCGCCCGATGCCACGACCACAAGTTCGACCCGATCAGCCAGGCGGATTATTACAGCCTCCAGGCCGTCTTCGCCGGGGTCGACAAGGCCGAGCGCGGCTATGACCCCGACCCGTCGATCGCGAGGCTCCGTCGATCGCTGGCATCGGAGATGAAACGATCCCAGGCCAAGGATCCCGCGCTGACGAAGAAGCTTTCGACCCTGCCGCCACAGAAGCTGGTCTTCGCCGGGGCGAGCGAGTTCGCCCCCGATGCCGGCCACAAGCCGCCGGGCGGCCCTCGGCCGGTCCATCTGCTGCTCCGGGGCGACATCCACCAGCCGGGCTCGCCGGCCTCGCCCGGGACGCTGGGCTGCGTGGCCGGGTTGCCGTCGCGATTTCCCATCTCCGCCGCGGACGACGAATCGGCCCGACGCGTCGCGCTCGCCCGGTGGATCGCCGACACGGGCAACCCCTTGACCTGGCGGTCGATCGTCAATCGCGTCTGGCACCATCACTTCGACCGCGGGATCGTGTCGACGCCCAACGACTTCGGCCGCATGGGTGCCGTCCCCACCCACCCCGAGCTGCTCGACTGGATGGCCGCGACCTTCCGCGACTCGGGCGGCTCGCTCAAGCAGCTCCATCGACTCATCGTCACGTCTGCCGTTTATCGACAGGAGACCCGGGATGATCCGTCGGCCGCGGCCGTCGACGCCGACGACGCCTGGCTCTGGCGACAGCGTCGCCGACGGCTCGACGCGGAATCGATCCACGACGCCATCCTGATAGTCGCCGGCCGGCTCGACACCACGATGGGCGGCCCGTCGGTCCGGCAATTCACGCTCGGCCCCGGCGTCCATGTCACGCCGGTGGTCGACTACACACGATACGACTGGGATAGCCCGGGCTCGTCGCGGCGGAGCGTCTATCGCTTCCTGTTCCGGACGCTTCCCGACCCGTTCTTCGACGCCCTCGATGCCGCCGACTCCTCGCAGTTGATCGCCGTCCGCAACGAGTCGACGACGCCGCTCCAGGCCCTGGAGCTGCTCAATCACCCGTTCGTCATCCGCCAGTGCCAACACTTCGCACGCCGGCTGGAGGCGATGGCGCCGGACATCCCCGGTCGGATCAAGGCGGCGTTCGAGCTGGCCTATGGGCGCCCGGCGACGGCCGGAGAGATCGCCGTCCTGTCCGAGTACGCCCGCCGCCACGGCCTGACGAACGCCTGCCGACTGATCGTCAACAGCAACGAGTTCCTGTTCGTGAATTGATCCTCCCGGGGGCTCCGGACATGTATCATCAGCTACCACGGCGTGAATTCCTCTGGCGGATGGGAGGCGGCCTGGGCGGGATCGCGCTGGCCGATCTGCTGGGCCGCGAGGGTTTGATCGCCGGCATGGATACCGCCCGCCCGAAACCAGCCGCCGACCTCGATGGCGGGCTCCATCATCGCGCCCGGGCGAAGCGGGTGATCCAGCTCTTCATGAACGGCGGCGTCAGCCAGATGGACACCTTCGACCACAAGCCGGAGCTGGACCGTCGCCACGGCCAGACATTCGACCCGGGAAGTCACGTTGAGGCGCCGACGAGCGCACCCGGCAAGGTGATGAAGAGCCCGTTCGCGTTCCAGCGTCACGGCGAGTCGGGCCGATGGGTCAGCAGCGTCTTCCCCGAGATCGCCGGGTGCGTCGACGACCTCGCGTTCCTGATGGCCCTGTCGTCGAAGACGAACGTCCACGGGCCGGCCAGTTACATGATGAACTGTGGATTCTTGATGCCGGGCTTCCCGTGCCTCGGCTCCTGGCTCTCCTACGGCCTGGGCTCGCTGGGCGACAACCTGCCGACGTTCGTGGTCCTGCCGGACCCTCGGGGTTTGCCCTACAACGCCAAGGGGAACTTCACGGCGGGATTCCTGCCGCAGTCGCATCAGGGGACGATCCTCGACGCCGGTGCGCCCCGTCCGATCCCCGACCTCTTCCCGCCCGCCTCGGCCGGCTACATCACGCCGGAGAGCCAGCGCGAGGGCCTGGAAATCCTCAAGCAACTCAACCGCAACCACGCCGCAGCCAATGAGGGCGACTCGCGGCTGGAGTCGCGGATCTCGGCGTATGAGCTGGCCGCGCGGATGCAGCACAGCGCACCGGAGGCCCTCGATCTGAATGGCGAGAGCGCCGCGACGCGAGCCTTGTACGGACTCGACGAGCCCGCGACCGCCGACTTCGGCCGCCGATGCCTGCTCGCCCGCCGGCTCCTCGAGCGCGGCGTGCGATTCGTCCAGGTCTGGAGCGGCGCGGGGGGACCGGCCAACAACTGGGACAACCACGGCAACATCCCCCAGGAGCTGCCGGCCATCGCGCGATCCGTGGACCGTCCTACCGCCGCACTCCTACGCGACCTCAAGGCCAGGGGCCTGCTCGAGGATACCCTGGTCGTCTGGAGCACCGAGTTCGGCCGCCAGCCGTTCACGCAGGGCGCGGTCGGACGCGACCATAATGGAGGCACCTCGGTCGCCTGGCTGGCCGGCGCAGGCGTGAAGGGAGGCTCCGCCCACGGCGAGAGCGACCCCTGGGCCTGGAAGGCCGCCACCGGCCAGACGTATTGCTACGACCTGCACGCGACGATCCTCCACCTGCTCGGGATCGACCACACGCGACTCACCTTCCGGCACAACGGTATCGACCGTCGGATCACCGACGTCCACGGCCATGTCATCCCGGAGGTCCTCGCGTGAGACGTCGCTTCAATTGCCCTAATTGATATTCTTATCGGCCTGGCTCTGGGCCCCCGAGTAATTGAGCAGCCCGTGCAGGACGATGACGACCGAACCGGACCCGAGACTCCCTTTCTGGGGGTGCTTGTCCGGCACGTACTGGAGCGTCATATCCCCGAGTCCCGCGCTCCAGTTGGAGACGCTGGTGGGGTCCAGGCCCTGGCTCAAAGGGCTGACGGGAACGCCCTGGGCATTGAAGTAGTTCGAAGGGAAGTTGGAGAACGCCGGCAAGGCCGCGCCGGTGCCGGCGAAGGCCGTGCTGCTGTCCGCGTCGTAGGCCCAGTAGAGGTGCGTCGGCAGGCCATTCACCTCGGTGCCGGTCGGCCCCGCCAGGTCGAGGATCAGGTCCGACCCATTCTGGAGGTAATTGCCGCCGACGAAGTTGATCGCGCCCGAGACCACCGGCTGGGCGGCCGTCGCCGACGGCTCGGAGATCAGGAACTGGAAGTGCATCCGTCGCGAGAGGTTGCTGGTCCCGGGCTTGCCATAACCGTGGATCGTGATCGACTGGCCGCTGAATCCGCCCGGGCCAATCGTATAGTCTCCCGTGCCCTTGAAGACGAACGACTCGCGCCGGATCTCGGCGGGGGACGGCTGCGGGGTGCCGGGCGGGTAGAGGATCGACACGAATTGCTGGACATCTGGCGCCGGATAGTGGACCCCCGGCAAGGCCGGCCCGAGCGGATTCGATGCCGGGAGGTCGCGGGCTTCCAGGCGTTCGACCGCCGGCCGCCGGCGCCGACGCGAATGGCCGTCGCGATCGTGAGGAGCCTGCGAACTCATGACAAATGTTCCTTCGCTTACGAGATGAACTTGGAGACCGCGCTGACGATCTGGCTCGTATTGATCAGGCCCTGGAACGTCACGACGACCTTGCCCGAGCCTCGCGTGCCCGGGAGCGGATGGAGATCGGGAATCCAATGGATCTCCACCGTCCCCGTGCCCTGCGTGTAACCGCTGCCCGGCAGGATCCCGACCGGAGAGGAATAAGGCCCGGCGCTGGTGTTCGAGTCATAGGTCCAGGTCAGCTCGGTCGGCAAGGCGTTCGGATCCGATCCCGGCGCCGGGGTGCCATTGAGGTCCAGCACCAGGGAACTGCCCGACTGGAGATAATTCTGTGCGAAGAAATCCGCCACGCCCGTGATCTGGTTGGCATAGGGATTTCCCGGCGTCGGCGTAGCATCCGGGTCCGACGGCGGAAAGATGCCGATCTGGAACTTACCCCGGAAGAACTGGTTCGAGCCTCCGTCGGTCCCATAGAGGTGGATCGTGCTGGCGCGGTCGGAGAACCGAGGGCCGCCGATCGTGTACTCGCCGACGAACCGCGATGTGAAGGTCTGTCGATGGACCTCACGCGAGGTCGGGGTCCCTGGCGTCGGGCCATGGGAGTAGAGCGCGTCGGCCGCCTGGCGGAGGACCTTCGGATTGAGGAACGATCCCGACGGCAGCTTGCCGACCAATCCGCTGGAGGCGTCCGCGACCGACGAGGCGGACTGTCCCATCGCGACGGCCTGCTCTCGATGGACCAGCGTCAGGTATGCCGAGGACGCCGGGCCGGTCGCGTGCTGGGCCGTCGACGAGCCGGCGGCGGAGAGGAGCTCTCGGGCCTCGAGCCCTTCGAGGACCGGGCGCGATCGACTCGGGCGCCTCGGCCGGACATCGCGGGGATCATGCGGATGCATCGGGCCACTCCTCCTCAATTGATCCCAGTGTAGAGCGGGTCGGAAACCCCGGTCGTGTTGATCAGCCCTTGCATGCGGACGATGACCGTGCCCGATTGCGACGCGCCGGCCTTGAGGTGATTCGTGGGGATGTACTTGATGTCGATCACGCCGCCGCCCTGGTTGAACGCGACGGCTCCGCCCGATCCGCCGGTGATCAGGCTCGACTGGCCCGACGCGGTGGTCACCGTGTAGGCCGGCGTCGAGTAGATGCCGCCGGAGACGCCATTCGGGTCGATGAGGAACTTCATCTGCGACGGCAGGCCGTTATCCAGCATGCTCGGGTCGCTCGAGGAGACGTCGGGCAGATTCGTCACCTCGGCGAAGAGGACGGTCCCCGACTGGAGGGCATTCGCGGCGAACATGCTGAACAGGCCGGTGACCTGGCCGGCGACCGGGTCGAGGGTGGTCGGCGTAGCGGTCGGGTCGGCCGGCGGGAAGAGCAGGAGCTGGGCGCGTGCGTTGAGCGACTGGTTCGAGGTCACATTGCGGCCGTCGCTATAGATGTGGATCGTGGCCGACTGATTCGAGAAACGGGGGGCGCCCACCGAATAATGGCCGACGAATTCGGCCCAGAACGTCTCGCGACGAATCTCGGACGGCGTCATCTGCGGGGCCGAATAGGTGCCCCGCGGAAACGTCCGACCATCCACCGTGGTCGTCGTCGTCGTGGTGATCGGCGCGTAGAGGCTCGCGGCGAGTTGTTGCAGCAAGCCCTGGCTCACCCAACGCGGCGTACCCGCCGATCCACTTCGAGAGGTCGAATCGAGATTGGCGACGGATCCGGTCGCGGCCTTCTGCACGACGAGGTTCAGGTAAGGACCCTTGCCGTCGCCGTGGCCCTGTACGGCGCCCACGGCATGCAAGGTCGACAGCAAGTCTCGCACTTCCAGGCCCTCAAGGCCGGGGCGATATCGCCTTTTTCTTTGGTCATTGGTCATTGGTCATCGGTCATTGGTTATGGGACATGGTTTATGGGACGTTGGACGTCGGTCATTGGAGGGCCCTTTTCATCCGGGAGGCATCGCCCACCGAGACAGGTCCCCGCGTCTCCGACCTCGGCCGAACCTCGGGCGGAATGACCAATGACCAATGACAATTGACCAATGACAGATCACGGCAAGACGCGTTCGCCGACGGCCGTATTGAGATCGAGGATCGCCCGGCGGTGACGCACCAACGAATCTCGGTATTGCTTGACGACGTCGTTGAAGGCGAGCTGGGCGTCGAGGAAGTCCAGGATGCTGACGGCGCCGGTCTCGTAGAGGCGCCGGGCCGCGTCGCGCATCTTCGCCGAGGCCGGTATGATCTCGCGTCGGTATTCCAGGACGCTGATATAGCTCTGCTCGAGCTCCTGCGCGGCGTCCAGGACGTCGCTGACCACCTGACGCTCCAGGCTGGACGACTGGAGCTGCGTCTGATTCACATTGATCTTCGCCCGCGTGATATTCCCCTGGTTCCGATTATAGAGGGGAATCGTGGCGGTCAGGCCCAGGGTCCAGGAGTAGGCGCTCGGTACGCCGAGATAGGTGTTGTTCTGGAAGGTATACGGCTGATAGAGCACATAGACATCCGGGTAGGCATTCGCCTGGGCCAGGCGGACGTCGGCGTTGGCCCGCGTGACGCCCATCCTGATCGCGAAGAGGTCCGGTCGGCCGCCCACGGCCTTGGAGACCAGGTCCTCCCTCGAAGTGGGGACCGGACGGACCTGGCCGATGGAGTCGCGGACCTCGAGCTTCTCGGCGTCGCTCAGCGGCAGGTTGAGCATCAGGGCGAGGGCCCGGTTCGATTTGATCTTCGCTTGCTTCGCCTCGCGGACCTGGAGCTCGGCGATCTCCTGCTTGGCCCGGACCGCCAGGACATCCGCCTCCTTGATCTCGCCGGCCTTGAAGAGCCGCTCATTGCGATCGAGCAGCTTCCGGATGCCCAGGGCGTAGGTCTCGCTGAATTTCACGGTCAGCGCCGCGGAGACGGAGTCGACATAGACCGTATAGAGATTGTCGATCGAATTGCGGATGGCGTCCTGGAGCTGGGCCTCGGTGACCTTGTGCGCCGCCCGCGCCGACCTGGTCCGCGCCGCACGCTTGAAGCTCACGTCGAGGGGGTAGTTGATGTTGATATCGCTCTGCGGCGGTCCGCCGGGCCGCAGGAAGGAGAAGTGGCCGTAGGGGATAAGCTGGGTATCGGCATAGAAGATCGGATTGGCGCGGAGGTTGGCCGTGAGCAAGTCGGCATCCGCCATGGGGATCTCGAGGCGGTAGGCCTCGAGGTCGAGGTTCTGCTTGACCAGCATCTCGATCGCGGTGTCGATGGTCATCCCATCCGCGGGTCCTTCCATCTCCTCGGGGAGATCCAGGTCGCCGTAGGCCGGGACGTTCGCCTCCTGGATCGGCTGGACGGCGAACTGACTTCGGCTGGAGGTCCGGAAGACCGGGGCGGTCGGTGCCGCGAGGGAGCTCGCCGGGACGTGGCTGCCGGCCGGTCCGGGCTTGCCGCTGAACGGGGCGCTGGAGGGCGTGGAGAAATCGGGGAAGTCGGCCGCGCCGAGTGGCTGCCCGACCGTGCTGCCGCCCCCCGCCGCCCCGGGTGGCGCCCCCACGTCGAACTGCGGACCTTGAGCATGGGCCGTCGCGGCGGTCGTCAGCAGGAACAGGACTGCGCACGCAGTCCATGCCCGCGCAGACCGCTGCGAGCGATGGCTACCGATTTCACGATCCATTTCCGATCGACCTCCTGTCGTCGGACGCGTCCCGACGTCGACGCCGATTCGAGGCAGGCATCCTGCCCACCTCGCCGGTGAAGCGGAAAATCGAGACCGCGGCCCGGCATCTTCACCGTGGGCCCGATCGCGATCATCCGCAACCCGGTCGGCGCTTCGTCTCAATCCGGTTTCGCATGGGATAGGACAATCCCCTCAGACGTGTCGTGGCGGGAATCCTAGTGAGCGGACCTCGATCGGGCAAGGTCAATTCTCGGGATTCGCCATCGATCCGATCGGGATCCCGAAGGCGACCTCGGCGATCCCGAGGAGGATCAGGTTCGTCTCGATCCGGGCGTCGGGGCCGGAGACGTGCGGGGCCAGCAGCGCGGAATCGCCGCCGGTCCAGACGACCCACGGATCGCCGTCGAGGTCATCGCGCTGGCGAAGTAGCAGCTCGCGGACCGCGCCGACGATCCCCCAGAAGATGCCGGCCTCGAGCGACTGCTGCGTCCCCCGGCCCCACGCGGGAGGAGTACGATCCAGATGAATGAATGGAAGCTGTGCGGTCATCAGGTGCAGGGCGCGGGCCGTCTGGCCCAGTCCCGGCGCGATCGCTCCTCCCTGCCAGACCCCCGCGCTCGTGAGCCGCTCGATGGTGATCGCGGTCCCGCACATGACGACCAGCCCCGGCCGTCCCGGGCCCATGAGCCGGTTCGCGGCGAAGACGGCCATCGCCCGGTCCGATCCGCCGGAATCGGCCCCCTCCACGTCCTTGGCCACGGGGACCTCGGCGGCCGATCGGATCCAGGTCGCTCGCCGGATCCCCTCGGCCTGGAAGAACGCGTCGAGCCGTTCCGCCACGGGCGGGTTGACGGTCGAGACCGCCCACCACGCGTCGTCACTTGGATTGACTCGTTTCCAATCCGCCCAGGCCGACGACCAGGCGGCCGGGTCGTCCAGCGGCAGAGCGATCACCTCGACGATCCGCCCGGATTCGTCGAGTCGGCCCCACTTGAGCCGCGTATTTCCCAGGTCCGCCACGATGCGAATCATGGCTTACACGCCCGGGACGGGGTCGGGAACCGGTATCGGTACGCCGCCGACCGCCCCGGAATCCGCCTCCTCCGCCCCAGTTTCCATGACTCTTGGGACGGTCCTGCGAGGCGGTGGTTCGGGCTGCGTTTTCGGCCGCTCGCCCAGGAGCTCGACGATCCGATGCAAGAGTTGGGGGATCCCCTGCCCCGTGACGGCCGAGATGCCCGGTACCTCCCGGTTCAGCTCCCTCTCGATCCGGAGGCGAATTTCCTCGGCGCCGGTCACATCCATCTTGGTCACCACGAGCAGCTCGGGACGTTCGGCGAGGGTCTTGCTGTACTGCTCCAGTTCATTCCGGATCGTCCGGTAATTGTGGAGCGGGTCGGATCCGTCCATCGGCACCGCCTCGACGAGGTGGACCAGCAGATAGGTCCGCTCGACGTGACGGAGGAACTCGTGGCCCAAGCCGTGACCAGAGTGGGCGCCCTCGATCAGCCCCGGGATGTCGGCCACGACGAAGTTCCGGTCCCCGGAGAAGACGCTCCCCAGGTTGGGGTACTTGGTCGTGAACGGATAATCGGCGATCTCGGGATGGGCGCGGGAGATCCGCGACAGGAGCGTGGACTTGCCCGCGTTGGGGAGCCCGATCAGGCCGACGTCGGCGATGACCTTGAGCTCCAGCACGATCCAGCGTTCCTCGCCGGGGAGGCCGGCCTCATGCTGGCGGGGGGCACGGTTGGTTGACGACTTGTAGTGGGTGTTGCCGTGGCCTCCGCGACCGCCCCTCGCCACGATGATCTCGTCGCCGGGCGCCTTGAGGTCGCGGAGCAAGTGGCCGCGGTCGCGGTCCCGGACCAGGGTCCCGGCCGGGACTTCGATCACCATATCCTCGGCGCCGCGCCCGTACTTGTCGGAACCTTCGCCGTGATCGCCCCGCTTCCCCCGCCAGTGTCGCTGGTGCGAGAGGTGCGCGAGATTGGTATGACCCTCGGTGGCCCGGAGGATGATGTGGGCACCCCGCCCGCCGTCGCCGCCATTGGGACCGCCCCTCGGCGCGTATTTCTCCCTCCGGAAGCTCATGCAGCCGTTGCCCCCGTCCCCGCCACTCACGAAGATCGTCACTCGGTCGACAAACATGGGTTACTTCTGGAGCGGCATCACGTTGATCCGCCGTCCCCCCCGATCGAACAGGATGGTGCCGTCAATCAAAGAGAAGATGGTCCAATCGCGACCGACGCCGACATTCTTGCCGGGCTGCCACTTGGTCCCGTTCTGCCGGCAGATGATGCTGCCGGGCTTGGCGATCTGGCCGCCGTAGAGCTTGATGCCGAGCATCTTCGGATTCGAGTCGCGGCCGTTGCGGCTCGAGCCCTGTCCTTTTTTGTGAGCCATGATTCTCAGTCCTGCTGCATTCGATAGAGAGACGATCCGGCTGGCTGGTTCACCGCGAGCCTTCAGTTGGCCTCGCTCGGGACATGCCACACGTTGCCATTTCGATTCTAATTGTTGAGGATAGCGGAACTTCGAAAGCTTCGGCAAGACCGGTTCCGCAGGGGACGGCACCGTATGCTGACTTGGAAAGGGTGAGCGATGAAGGATCCGGCGCGTGCGGTCGTGCTCCTCAGCGGAGGGCTGGATTCCGCCACCACGCTGGCGGAGGCCAGGGCGGCCGGCTATGAACTGAACGCCCTGACCATAAGATACGGCCAGCGGCACGCCGTCGAGGTCGACGCGGCCCGCCGGGTCGCCGGCGCCCTGGGCGTCGCCCGCCACGTTGAGCTGGAGATCGACCTGCGCGCGTTCGGTGGCATGCGCACTCACGGCCGACCTGGCGGTCCCCAAGGACCGATCCGACGCGACCATCGCGGAAGGAATCCCGATCACCTATGTCCCCGCGCGGAACACGGTCTTCCTCTCGCTGGCACTGGCCTGGGCCGAGACGCTGGGCGCCTTCGACATCTTCCTCGGCGTCAACTGCGTCGATTATTCGGGGTATCCCGACTGCCGGCCCGAGTTTCTCCAGTCGTTCGAAACGACGGCCAACCTGGCGACCCGCGCCGGAGTCGAGGGCGAGGGCCGCTTCCGGATCCACGCCCCGCTGCTGACCCTGACCAAGGAGCAAATCATCAAGCGGGGCCAGGAGTTAGGCGTGGATTACTCGCTGACCCATAGTTGCTACGACCCAACCCCCGAAGGGCTATCCTGCGGACGTTGCGACTCCTGCCGGATCCGACGGGCGGCATTCGAGCATCTGGGGCTTACGGATCCGATCCGCTACTCGGATCGGAGTGGGCAGTGGGCAGTGGGCAGTGGGCAGTAAGACCTGCGCCCGGCGAGGGTCATCATACCTGGCAAGGCGCATTTCGACCTGCTCGAGAAGCGAGCCGGATTCTTCTGGACTCTCCACTCCCCACTCCTCACCAATACACCCACTCATACGCCGGGTCTCTGAGCTCGATTTCTTTCTCGTTGAGGTTGTGTTCGTCGCCTCGGCGGATGAAATCGATCCTCAGGGTCTTGTACTTGGCAACGGGCTTGCCCGTCTCGTTGGGGACTTCCTTGTAACCGTCGGATAGCCCGCGTACATAGATGCTATAGCGATCGGAGTGGGGGTCCCATTTATCCCAGACCGCGACGCCGAAGACGGCGTCATCGATGTGCGCCTTGGTACTCGGGGGGATCATGCCGACGACGTTGACCGCGCCCAGTAGCGGGATCGCCCCATCCTCGCGGGTCCTGATCACGGGGATCGCCTGGGGCAGCACGGTGTCTTCGAACCGTTGGTCCTTCTCGTTCACCATGATGAACTGGGGGGCGAACATCCGCGGCGCGCCCGTGCGGTTGACCACCTTGTAATAGAGATAATGGACCTGGCGACGGCCCTTGCCGGGGATATCGACGGTCACGATGCGCAGCTTCTTGAACGAGAAGTCCAGGACCCAGATCCCCTGCTTGTCCCTCGGCAACAGCGCCGCGCTGACCATCTCGACGTTATACTTGGGACGGTCGTGGGCGACCGCCACCGTGGGCAAGACCCGATCGAGCTTGAACTCGGGGATCTCCTCGGGCTTCTTCAAGTCCTCTTGCTTCGCAAAAGGATTGGGCTTGTCCCCCGGCGGTTGTTGAGCCAGGCAACAGTGCGCGGCCAGGGCCAGGCCGACCATCGAGGACAGGGCGAACCGGGCCACGATGCCGGTGGGTCGGAAACCCACCTTCCAGATTGAACTCGACACGGGTCATCTCCCCACGCTTGGGTGAGAGAATGAATTGCGTAAGCGGACAGTGAGCGGTCCATTCGATCGGAGGTGACTGGCAATGCCAGCTAAGTCTCATTATTAGCCCGGATCCGTCGAAATCGTCAATCGCAGTTCGTCGCCCCAGGAAATGTAACCAACCTTCCGGAGATCGACAAATGGACCGGATGGGCAAGTTCGCGTGGAATACGGGGAAACGTAGGGTTGAAAGGAACGAAACGGTTTTTACAATGGAACTTATTCCAACAAAGCTGGGGATCGAGCCGAGTCCGAGCCGGAGGCACCGTTTTGTACGTTCGTCCATTTCGTAAGGTTGTAGGGGCCGGGATCCTGGGCTTGCTGACGTGCCCGATGGCGACGGCGGCGGGTTTCGAGACGGTGATCCTCAAGGATGGCCAGCGGATTACCGGCGAGGTGGTCGCCGAGAAGTCGACCGCCCTCTATGTTGACCTCGGCTACGATCTTCTGAGGATCCCCCGCGATCAGGTGCTGCGGCGCACCAAGGTCAATGAGGCGGATTCGGAATCGCGAGTCTCGGCGCGGGACCGAGCTGGATTCCTCCGGCTTCTACACGACGGGTGTCCTGAAACCCTCCAGCGTCAAGGACCTGGTGAGTAAGTATGGCGAGGCCGTGATCGCGATCGAGACGCCGTCGGGCAAGGGCTCCGGCTTCCTCGTCAACAAGGACGGCTATGCGATCACCAACGCGCACGTGATCCAGGGCGAGACCCGGGTGTCGGCGATCCTGTACATGAACGCCCCGGGCGGGCTGACGCGGCGTCGGATCGAGGATGTCGAGATCATCGCCCTGAACCCGTTCTTCGACCTGGCCCTCCTCAAACTCCCCCTGCCATCGGACCTGAAACCGAGCCATGTCGTGCTGGGTAATGATAATGATGTCAATTCGGGCGACCCCGTGTTCGCCGTCGGCAATCCGCTGGGACTGGAGCGGACGGTGACCCAGGGGATCGTGAGCAATCGGAGCCGGGACATCGAAGGCCAGATCTTCCTCCAGACCGATACCCCGATCAACCCGGGCAACTCCGGCGGGCCGCTGTTCAACCAGCGTGGGGAGGTGATCGGCGTGACGAGTCGCGGCGCCCACGCGTCGATGGCCGATAACTTGGGCTTCGCGATCCCGGTCACCTACGTCAAGCAATTCGTCCAGCATCGAGAAGCCTTCTCCTTCGACAAGGCCAACCCGAACAGCGGCTTCCGGTATGTGGACCCCCCGCGACGACTCGTCGCGGGCCAGCCCCAGGGATTGAAAGTCCTCCCCGATAAAGCCAAGCCGCTGGAGAAGCCCGCCCGGGAATCCTCCCGGAGCCGCGGCGAGTAAGCGTCGGCCCGCTCGCCCGCGGTCGGATCTCACCACGGAACGAAGCCTCGGATCACGGATCAGAAAGCGCGCCGGTCACCGCCGGCAAACGGACCCAGGCTCGGCGCCTGGGCTTAGCGGATACGATGGTCGCCGGCCTGAGAGTCGGTGGCCCGATCCAGACGACCGTCCCTCCGCCGGTGAGCCGAGGGTGCCTCGAACCAATGGAGTGTTCTCTGATGCATACGGCGAAGCGGGCGATACGTCGCTTGGCCCTGATCGGATGGATGGGATTCTTCGGCCTGATGGGACTGTCGGCCTCGCCGGCGCAGGCCGCGACACCCCCGGAGCGAATCCTGCCCGATAGCACGATCTTCCTGCTCAAGATCAACGACGTCAAGAACCTGCGCGAGGCCTTCCGGGGCAGCCAGTACGGTCAGCTCTGGAACGACCCGGCCATGAAGGACTTCAAGGACGACCTGATCCATAAGATCGAGGAGGCGTCCAAGCCGATCAAGGATCGACTGGGCCTCTCGCTGAGCGAGTTGCTCGAGCTGCCGCAAGGCCCCGTGTCCATCGCCGCGATGACGCGCGACGACCCCAAGATGCCGGTGGCCGTGGCCATCCTGGCCGATGCCGGCACCAACAAGGATAAGATGGCCGATGTCCTCACCCGCGCCACCAAGCACGCCGAGGACGCGGGCGCCAAGACCTCGCAAGAGTCGTTCAACGGCCTGACGCTCCACGTCCTCCAGGCCCCCGCGGAGGACAAGGAGAAGAGCAAGTCGCCGAACCTCTCGGTGACCTGGACCCATTCGGAGGGCGTCTTCTACTTCGGCCTGGGCACGCCCGGCACGGATATCGATGTCATCAAGGACCTGACCGCCCATCGCGAGGGCCGCGACAACTCGCTCGCCAGCAACGAGGCGTTCGTCAAGACCCAGGCCAAGATCGATTCGAGCAAGGCGCAGGTCCTGTGGTTCCTCGACGTCGCCAAGCTGGTCAAGCAGGCGATCAAGGCCGCCTCGCGCGGCAACGAGGGCCAGGCCCAGCAGAACGAGATCCTGGCCGACCAGTTCGGCGTCAGCGGCCTGAAGTCGGCCGGCGGCTGCTTCACCCTGGGTGCCGGCAACTACGACGGATTGAGCAAGACCTTCTTCCTCGCGCCCAAGCCCGTGACGGGATTGCTCAAGATCTTCTCCTTCCCGCCGATCGCCATGCGGCCCGAGTCGTGGGTCCCGGGGACCGCCGCGGCCTATCAGTCCTTCAGTTGGGACCTCGACAACGCGTTCGACGCCATCAACGAGATCATCAACCAGTTCAACCCCGGGATCCTCAACCTCGTCGAGCAGCAGCTCGTCGGCCCCAACGGCGGCGAGCCCCTGAGCATCCAGAAGGATTTCTTCGGCCCGCTCGGCAACCGGATCACCCTGGTCTCCGACTTCAAGAAGCCGATCAAGGAAGACAGCCAGCGGATGCTCCTGGGTGTCGCGCTCCAGGACGCGAAGAAGTTCCAGAACACCGTGAACCGGCTCTTCGAGATCGCCCAGGCGACGCCCCGGAAGCGGGATTTCCAGGGCACGACGATCTACGACGTTGACATCCCGAACATGCCCAACGCCAACGCGGGCAACGGTCCCCAGATCAAGGCGATCAGCTTCGCGATCGCCAAGGATACGTTCTTCGTCACGACCGACACGACCCTGCTAGAGCAGGTGCTCCGCCCGGGCAACTCGCTCCTGAGCGAGAACTCCGGGTTCCAGGCCGTCGTCAAGGAGATCCCCGAGCGCGTCAGCGGGATGTCGTTCGCCCGCCCCGACGAGTCGGCCCGGCTCACCTATGACCTCGTCAAGAGCGGCCAGATCGACAAGGCCATCGCGCAGGCCATGGGCGGCGTCCGCGGGCCGAATCAGGGGCAGATCCCCCCGGTCGGCAAGGTCCTCGCCACCGAGAAGCTCCCGGACTTCTCCGTCTTCGCCAAGTATCTCTCCATCCGCGGCAGCTACAGCGTGATGGACGACGACGGTTTCACCATGACCGGCTTCACCCTCAGGCGCTCCGGGCCATGACCTCCTGATACACCTCCGGTGTTCACCGCCTCACGACCACGGTCGTGAGACCGTGGTTCGGAGGGGGGACCTCCAACCCCGCACGTGAGTGCGATCCGCGCGCGGATCGGGCTGACGCCCGAGGTTGGAGGACCTTCGTCCCGTCCGAACCACGGTCTCACGACCGTGGTCACGCGCCCCGATCTCGCTCTACCTGATGGCGTGCCGCAAGGAGTCTCGTTCTTCTTGGTGGTCATCGGTCATGAAACTGAGGGGCCTCCGCACCCACAATCTCAAGGGGATCGACCTCGACCTGCCCTTGAATCGGCTGATCGTCGTGACGGGCGTCAGCGGCTCCGGAAAGAGCTCGCTGGCGTTCGACACGATCTACGCCGAGGGCCAGCGTCGATACGTAGAGACCTTCTCCGCCTATACACGTCAGTTCCTCGAGAAGCTGGATAAACCCGAGGCGGAGCGGATCGAGGGGATCCCTCCGGCCATCGCCGTCGGGCAGTCGCATGGCAGGCACTCCGGGCGGAGTACCGTCGGCACGATCACCGAGGTCCACGATGCGCTCGCGATCCTCTACGCGCGGGCCGGCGAAGTCGATTGCTATCACTGCGGCCAGCGGGTCGTCCCGGCGACCCCCGGCACGGTCTCGAAGGCGATCGACGCCCTGCCCGAGGATACGCGTTACGAGATCGCCTTCCCCCTCGAGATCCGCCCCGAGACCGATCGGACGGCACTCCTCCACTCGCTCCGCTCCCAGGGATTCACGCGGATCGCCGCGGGCGGACAGGTCACCCGGCTCGACGAGCCGACGGCGACAGAGACCCTCCACGCCCAGGGGTCGGTCGACGTGATCGTCGATCGATTGGTGCGGGGCAAGGACGCGATCGCGAGGCGCATCGACTCGATCGAGTCCGCATTCACGAAAGGACTCGGCCGTTGCCGGATCCTGACCGATGGTTCGTCCTGGACCTACACTCGAGGCTGGCGATGCAGCCGATGCGGGACCGACCATCTCGAACCGCAGCCCAATCTGTTCCGATTCCGCGGCGCCCTGGGGGCATGTCCGCTGTGCGAGGGACTCGGGCAGACCACGGAGCTCGACCTGACCCGGATCGTCCCGGACCCTTCGAAGTCGATCCGAGCCGAAGCGATCGCCCCCTGGTCGACGCCCGGATATCGGGGCCATCTTGAAGCGTTGATAGCCGCCGCGCCCGCGATGGGGCTGCCCGTAGACACGCCGTTTGCACAGCTCGCGCCGGCGGAGGTCCGGCGACTCGTCGAAGGCTTGCCGGGCACGGGTTTCACCGGGCTCAACGGCTTCTTTCAAGGGCTGGAGCGCAAGGCGTACCGGCGGAATGTCCGGCTTTTCCTGAGTCGATGGAGACGATTCCAGAGCTGCCCGGCTTGTGGAGGGGCTCGGCTGCGGCCCGAGGCGCTGGCCGTCCGGATCGCGGGCCGCAACATCGCCGAACTGGCCGCGATGACCATCCGCGACGCCCGGACCTTCCTGGCCGAACTCCGGACGCTCCACGACCAGCCGGTAGCCCGCGGCCTGCTCGCCCAGGTGGAGAATCGCCTGGACTACCTCGCCGAGATCGGGCTGGATTACCTGACCTTGGATCGATCGGTGCGGAGCCTCTCCGGGGGCGAGCTCCAGCGGGTCGTCTTGACCAAGGCGCTGGGCTCGGGCCTGGTCAACACGCTCTACGTGCTCGACGAGCCGACGTTCGGCCTGCACCCGCAGGAGGCAGGCCGGCTGACGGGCGTCCTCAATCGGCTCAGGGACCGCGGGAACACGCTGGTGGTTGTCGAGCACGATGCCGCGGTGATCCGAGGCGCGGATCATGTGGTCGACCTGGGCCCCGGGGCCGGCGAGGCCGGCGGCCGTGTCCTCTACGCCGGGCCGGCCGCGAGCTTCTCGCATGCGGAGGGCTCGGCGACCGCCGACTATCTCTCCGGCCGGAAGCATCTGCCGATCCCGACGACCCGCCGGCCGCTCAAGACGCGATCGGCCCGGCTGACCGGCGCCCGAGGCAACAATCTCAAGTCGATCGACGTCGCCTTCCCGCTGGGTATCCTCTGCGCCGTGACGGGCGTCAGCGGGGCCGGCAAGAGCACGCTGGTCGAGGAGACGCTCTATCCGGCGCTGCGGCATCGGATCGCGGGCGAGGCGGCCACCGCCGCCCCCTTCGACGACCTGACCGGGATCGAGGACCTCGCCGATGCCGTCTTCCTGGACCAGGTGCCCCTGGCGCGGTCGGCCCGGTCGAACCCGGCGACCTACCTCAAGGTCTTCGACGAGATCCGCAAGACCTTCTCCGCCACCCACGAGGCCAAGCTGCGGAACTACGACGCGGGGAAGTTCAGCTTCAACGTCGAGGGTGGGCGATGCAACACCTGTGAGGGGGAAGGTTTCCTCACGATCGACATGCAGTTCCTTCCCGACGTGATGATCCGATGCCCCGAGTGTCGGGGGACCCGATACCGACCCGAGGTCCTCGAGGTCACCTACCGGGGCCGGAACATCGCCGAGGTCCTCGAGCTGACGGCGCGCGAGGCGTTCGGCTTCTTCCGCCATCGGCCGAGGATCCAGGCCCGGCTCCGCCCGCTGCTCGACATCGGCCTCGATTACCTCAGGCTCGGCCAGCCGGCCTCGACGCTCTCGGGAGGCGAGGCGCAACGGCTCAAGCTGGCGGGCGTCATGGGCCGGTCCCTGGCCTCGTTGCGGCGAGCCGTCCATGCGCCACACACCCTCTTCCTGCTCGATGAGCCGACCGCCGGCCTCCATCCCGTCGATATCCTCAAGCTCCTCGAAGCCCTGGGCGCGCTGGTCGACCGCGGCCATTCCGTGCTGGTGATCACGCATAGTCCCGCGGTCATGCTCTCGGCCGACTGGATCATCGACCTCGGCCCCGGCGCCGGCGCCGAGGGAGGCCGGGTCGTCGCGGAGGGGACTCCCGAAGCCGTCGCCCTCACTTCGACCCCGACCGGAGAGGTCCTGGCCCGGGCGCTGCGAGGCATCACCCCGACCGGCTGAATCGGCTCTGGTGAACCGGCGACGGCGTTCCGGTGTCGCCTTCTGGTTATGATGATGATGAAGAGAGATTCGAGCCGGGACGCGATCAGGAGCCGAGAACGATGAGCCAAAAGGGAGGATATCACGGTCCGCTGGAGCCGGTCGGCCCGTGCCAGTGGAGAATCCCCAAGAGTTACCGCGCCGATATGCGGGTTGACGGGATGATCTTCGCGGACGAGGCCCTGATCGAGCAGATCAAGAAGGACCAGGGGCCCGAGCAGGTCGTGAATGTGGCCACGCTCCCCGGCATCCAGAAGGCCAGCCTGGCCATGCCGGACATCCACTGGGGGTATGGCTTCTGCATCGGCGGCGTGGCGGCGACCGACCCGGAGGAAGGGGGCGTCATCTCGCCGGGCGGGGTCGGCTATGACATCAACTGCGGCGTCCGGCTGCTGCGGACCAACCTGGAATGGAGCGACGCGAAAGACCGGATCAGGCCGCTGGTGGATCAGCTCTTCCGCGACATCCCCACCGGCGTCGGCCAGAGCGGGAAGTATCTCTTCGACAAGCCCAAGCTGATCCGGCTGATGGAGCAAGGCTCGGCCTACGTGGTGAATCAGGGCTACGGGGCGGATCGCGACCTCCTCTTCACCGAAGCCGGCGGCCGCCTCGACGGCGCCGACCCCGATCGGGTCAGCGATCGCGCCATCACGCGCGGATATGACCAGTGCGGTACGCTCGGCTCGGGCAACCATTTCCTCGAGGTCCAGGTCGTCGACCGCGTCCACGACCCGGTCGCCGCCGAGGTGATGGGCCTGCGCGAGGGCCAGCTCACGGTCCTGATCCACTCCGGCTCGCGCGGGCTGGGATATCAGGTCTGCGACGATTACCTGGCGACGTTCAAGAATGCACCGAAGCGTTACGGGTTCGAGCTGGCGGACTGGCAGCTCGCCTGCGCCGCCTGCGCAGTCCCGAGGGCCAGGCCTACCTGGGCGCCATGCGGGCGGCGGCCAACTACGCCTGGTGCAATCGACAGCTCCTGACGCACCAGGCACGCGAGGTGTTCGCCGAGGTCTTCGGCAAGCCCTGGGAAGAGCTGGGCATGGACCTGGTCTACGACGTCGCCCACAACATCGCCAAGTTCGAGGAGCACTCGGTCGGCCGCGGGGCATCCAAGCAGGTCTGCGTCCACCGCAAGGGGGCCACGCGCGCGTTCCCCCCGGGACATCCCGAGATCCCATCGATCTATGCAAGGATCGGCCAGCCGGTCATCATCCCCGGGAGCATGGGGACGGCCAGTTGGGTCCTGGTCGGCCAGCCCGGCAGCATGGAGCACTCATTCGGGACGACCTGCCACGGGGCCGGCCGGATGATGAGCCGGACCGCGGCGGTCAAGCTCGCCGCGGGACGTCGCATCGACAAGGAGCTCGACGCCATCGGCATCATCGCCCGCGCCCGGGGCCACAAGGGCCTCGCCGAGGAACAGCCGGCGGCGTACAAGGACGTCGATCATGTCGTTGACGTCGTGGACAGGGTCGGCATCTCCAAGAAAGTCGCCCGGCTTCGGCCCGTAGGCGTCATCAAGGGTTAAGTGAATGATCGAGCCCTTCCTCCCTCGCGAGGGAGGAGACTCGGCATGGCGAAGCCGTCATCGATGCCGTATCATGGCGAGACCGTGCAAGGGTTTCGTGGTGCGCCCGGAGATGAATGCATGAAGTGCCTGATCGTCTATTACGCCAACGGCGAGTGGTTCGGTGAAGCGGTGGGTTGGAAGCGATCCGGAAGCGGCTGGTATCGCGAGACCTCGCGGATCGAGATCCCCCAATCGAAGGCCGCGATCGAGAAGTTCGCGGCGGAGAACCGCTACGTGATCGAGTGGCGCGGGCTCATTCCCGCCGCATCGACGCAAGAAGCCGTCGTCGCTTGATTCGTCAAGCCGGTGATGGGTACCTCACGCATACGAGCGCGCTCGGGCTCTCTCCCAGAAGTGTGCTTGAGAGCGCCCATGATCCCTGTTATTCTTTGATGGGCGATGAACGGCCAATGATCGAGGTCGGAGCGACCGAGATATTTTGAAGCGGAACCTGATCCCGGGGCTGCATCGGATGGGATCTTCGGGGTCGCCGTTCATTCGCTGATCTCACCATCAGGCGCGATCGTCGGTCCCTGCGATGCGATCGCGAGGAGACGTTTTCGGCGAAGTCTGCCGCAGGTCCAAGACTCCGCCCTGGGTAGGGAAGCGGACATGGAGCACGCGAAGGCCCAACTGAGACTCGATAGCCCCAACTATCCGACCTTCCTCATGATCCAGCGCCCGCCGGACTCGGAGGACAGGAAGCTTCGCATCGCCGAATGGGTCCTGGCCATCTGGCTCAATCAGCTCGACCCCAACGTCCTGGGCATCCGCCGGGCCGACGACGAGCGGGACGGCGACACCGTGTCGATGATCCACATCGCCATCCCCCTGGGCTATCAGCGCAAGCAGCTCGCGCGGCGCTGGGCATCGGCCAGATCGAGGACGACCAGGCGACGCCCAGGGTCAACCTGATCTTCGAGCCTCGGTTTCGACAAGGCGCATAGCTTCATCCGGATCCCGGCCGAGGTGATCCTCTCCCAGTTCGTCGACGCCCTGGAATCCGACGTGCTCAATTCCAAGGAGATCAACGATCGCACGATCAAGGCTTACGAACGCATCATCGAGGATCCGATCCGGCTCGCCCAGTGGAAGGAGCAGGAAGAAGACGCCCGGCTCCGCGCCGGCATCCGGAAGGCCCTCTCCACCCGCGAGGCGGCCCTCGACTCCAGGCACATCCAGATCCTGATCCATAAGAAGACCCGCGAGAAATGGGTGCGGATCCTGGACGTCGACGAGGGCCGGCGGACTCCGATCTGTCTGGCGATCGAGAGGGCCGGGATCCGGACGAGCTCTCCGCCGGAGGACGGCCCCAACGGCCACCATTGGGCCATCGTCTTCACCGCGATCGAGGCCAGGAAGTTGCTGCATTGATCCCGGCATCGGTCGGGATGCCCTTCGCGGCGTCGCATCGAGGCGATCCGCCGGTCATTTCCCCAACTCTCGTCGCCTCCAGACGATCTGGCAACGGTTCCCGCCCGGGTCCTTGAAGAACGCCGTCTTCATCTCGTCGTTGTCGACGAACGTATCCGTCTCGAAGCTGAGGCCCAGATCCTCGAGCTCGGCCCGCTTCGCCAGGACGTCGTCGATCCAGAACGCCAGGTGGCAAACCCATCGCTGGTTGACTTCCGTCGATCCGGCCGGCCGGGCCAGGACCTCGATCGCCATGCCGTGGTCGTCGGCGAGGAAGTAGCCCGGCGGATTGCCGCTGCCCTCCTTGATCACGTGGAGCCCGAAAGCCTGGACGTAGAAATCCTTGAGGGCGGTGGAGTCGTCGGCGTACACCGCGAAATGTTCGATCCTGGACATCGGTTCGGATTCCCAATGAGAGATCCCGGATATCCGATGCGGAATCCGGGGCAATCGATCAGCGCGTCTTCTTCGGCTTGGCCAGTGCGAGGATCGTCTTCCAATGGTCCTTGCTCACCGGCTGGATGGAGAGCCGGCTCCCTTTGCGGAGCAGCTCCATCCCGGCCAGCTCCGCGACACGGCCCAGCGACGGGAGGTCCAGAGGCGGCTCGATCGCCCGGACGGCCTTGATCGAGACCTGGTACCACGTCGGGTTCGCCAGGTCGCTCCTGGGATCGTAGTGGTGCGACTCCGGGTCGAAGGCGGTCGTGTCCGGGTAGGCGGCCTCGACGACCTCGGCGATCCCGACGATGGCCGGCGGTTCCGCATTCGAGTGGTAGAACAGCACGCCATCGCCCACTTTCACCTGGTCGCGGAGGAAATTCCTCGCCTGATAATTCCTCACACCATCCCACCCGATCGTCTGGTCGGGTTCGGCAAGCAAGTCCGAGAACGAATAGGACTTCGGTTCCGACTTGAATAACCAGTAGGCCATGAATGCCGGCGACCTCGAGAGGAGCGTTGGAAGGAACCCCGAGTGCTTATACCAGACGATGCCCGCGGCTCGCGAGATGCCACCCGCCGAATTCCTCGACTCGAATTGATGCTATTGGCCTTCCGAGATAGAATCCCTCCAGTCCCGGCAACTGGACAGGCTCGTGGTGTGAAGGATGAATGCATCATGAAGAAGGTCAAACACGTCCCCGATCCGGACTTGACCGCGGACTTGAGAGAATTGATCTTGGATGTGGTCCCTGACGGGGAACATTGGATCGATACACCCAACCCCCATTTCGGATTGAAGAAGCCCGCCGATTTGATCGGCACCGACAAGGAAATACACCTGAGAAACCTTGTCCGGGCCGTCAAGCAGGGAATGTTCTCGTGAACCTGAGGGCGTGCCGTTCTCTCTCCGTGTCAGCCCATACCGGCACGTGGTATCGAGCGATCGAACTCCGATTCTGGAGTTCCCTTCTGTTGACGGACCACACATCAGCGACTCCCAGCCGATTCAATGCCGGAAGACCCGGACGGCCCGGATACGAATTCCTTTACCTCGCAGAGGATCACGAAGTCGCTCTCTTCGAGGTTGGTGCACTGATGGGTTCACCGTTTCCGGGAGGCATCTTGATCCCGAACCCCAAGAACCATTGGATTATCATCAATGTTCAGATTCGGCTCGGCTGGATTGCGGATCTCACGGAACTCTCCCAGCGACGATTGATCGAGACCTCCGTTCAAGAGCTGACAGGAGACTGGCAAGGCTACGCGTTCAGGAACTCTCATGAGAAGCTCTCTGCCCCCTATTGGACGAACGTTCCGACCCAGCGACTTGGCCGAGCGCTCCACCAAGGCCCTGACCTTGAAGGGTTCATGACTTTCTCAACTCCTGTCCCTATGCGTCGTAATCTCGTAATCTTCCCTCGCAAGCTTCGACGGGATAGCCTGGTACGATTCGAGAACCCCGTGACCGGAAAGACGCACACGATCTCATGACGCGAGTCCAGTCTTGAAGCCTTGAGCCGACTCTCATCGCCCAGGAAGGGCGAACTGCTCGCACGCACGGAGGCAACACACCTTGAGCCCATTTCGGGAACTGTTGACATTCATCCTGATCCTCGGCCTAGGACTGACGGCATTCTTCCACGAGAGCTTGCTCGGCAATAAGGTACTGAGTCCCGCCGACGTACTGCTGGTCTCCGCAAGTTTCCGCGACGAAACCACCGCGGACTACGAGCCGGCCAATCGGCTCTTGATGGACCCGGTGCTCCAGTTTCAGCCCTGGCTGGAGTTCAACCGGCGGATGGTGCGGAGCGGCCGGTTGCCGCTCTGGAACGGCCAGGCCGGTTGCGGCGTGCCTCATCTGGCCAACGGCCAGAGCGCGGTGTTCGACCCGTTCCACCTGCTGGCATACCTGGGGCCGACGCCGAGGGCTTACGCCTGGATCGCGGCCGCTCGATTGTTCGCGGCCGGGATCGGGATGTTCTTGCTGGCGAGAATCTGGGGGCTCGGATACTGGGGGCGGTGGTTTGCCGGCCTCGTCTATCCCTTCTGCGGGTTTCTGGTCGTCTGGCTGCTGTTTCCGGTCACCTCCGTCGCGATCTGGATGCCCTGGCTGTTCCTCGCGACGGAGTGCGTGTTCCGCAGTCCGGGGCCCAGGACGGCGGGTGGGCTCGCCGTCGCGACGGCACTCGTCCTCTTCGGAGGACACATCCAGACCAGTGCCCATGTCTTGCTGGCTGTCGGGCTGTACGCGATCTGGAAGACCTGGTTCGAACGAGAACAAGGACCGATCGAGATCCGCCGAATCTGGCTGGCGGGGATGGCCGGGCTGGTCCTGGGCGTGGCGATGGCTGCGGTGCAGATCCTGCCGATGGCGGCCTACCTGGCCAGGAGCCCGGTCTGGGGCGATCGTCAGCGCGAGCTGCCGGCGTGGTGGTCGGTCGTGTCCCCGCGATGGCTCGACGCCCTCTGTACGGCGATCCCCTACGCCTACGGGAGCCAGCGGTTCGGACACCCCAACCTGGCGCGTGCCCTCGGCGTGCATAACCTGAACGAATCGGCGGGCGGGTTCGCCGGGCTGACCGCCGTGATCTGGCTGGCGCCCCTGGCGTTCGTCGTCCGTCGCCGTTCGCCCCGCGTCGGTTTCCTCGCCGGGATGGTCGTGATCGGCGCGATGGGTGCGTTCCGCCTGCCGCCGGTTGACAACCTGCTGAGGGCGATCCCCGTCCTCGACGTCACCGACAACCGCCGGCTGACCCTCTGGGTCGCCTTCGGGCTGACCATGCTCGGTGGGATCGGGCTCGACCACCTGGGAGAGACGTGGCGGCTCGCTCGGGGCTGGATCGCGATGGCGATCGTCGGGGCGATCGGGATGGGGACGCTGGCGATCGCCGTGCGCGGGTTCGAGCCGAGCATCCGTGCGCGGGCCTTCGCGCATTACGAACGCGCCGCCGAGGAAAGCGCGGGCGCCGATCCGGCCACCTACCGGGAACGCGCCAAACGCCAGGTGAGACGGACCCTGGATTTCCTCCCACGCACCTACGGTCTCGCGGCGACGGAACTGGGCATCCTGGCCGCGTTGATGGTCGTCCTCCGACGCGCACGCGCCGGTCCAGCCTGGACGCCGCCGGTGGTCCTCGCGATGACGCTCGTCGACCTGGGACTCTTCGGCTCCGGCCTCAATCCGGCGATCCGGCCCGAGTTGCACGCCCTGGAGCCGCCGGTCATCGATCGGCTGCGCGAGGGGCTCCCGCCGGGAGCCCGTGCGATGGGCCTGGGCGAAGAGCTGCCGCCCGGCGTGCTGATGCGGTTCGGCCTCGCCGACCCCCGGAACTACGACTCGGTCGAGCTGGCCCGCAGCCTGTCCTGGTTCGACCCGATCTACGAGCCCTCCGGATCCGGGCGGACGAGCCGAAGCCCGGTCACGTGGGAGTCGGCGATCCGGGGTCGCGATCGCCTGCGCGATGCGTCGGTCGGCGCGCTCGTGGCCGCGACGCCGCCCCCCCCCGGTGCGTTCGATCGCGTGGAGGAGTCCGGCCATGTCTGGATCGCCTGGCTCGACGCCAGGCCATGGGCCGAGACGGGGTCGGATTCGGATGAAATCGAATGGTGCCGCCATCCCGGACGGGCCGACTTCCGGATCCGAGCCGAGGCGCCGGACGCCTCACCGTGCGCGAGACCTGGGACCCCGGCTGGACCGCCCGGCTCGACGGCCGGCCCCTGGGCGTCGAGCCCGGACCGGGCCCGTTCCTGAACGTCTCGGTACCGAAAGGCGAACATCGAATCATTCTAGAATACGATCCGATCGAAGTGCGGATCGGCGCGACGATCTCGGCGTGCGCCGCGGCCGCCGCGATTCTCGCCTTGACAAGAATCCGGCTATTTTGAATTCCTGGAATAACGCGAAGAGGGGCTTGGACGGACCCGAGCGACCGAGTTAGAATCGGATGAATGACCTCTTCCGGACTCGATGACCGGCTCATCAAACTGAGGGATGAATCGCTGATGGTCCACTTCACGTGCGATCTCTGCGGAAAGGACTTGAGCGCAACCGGCGACGGCCGATATGTGGTCAAGATGGAAGCCTATCCCGGCTTCGACCCGACGGAAATCAAGGAGGACGATCTCGACGATGACCCGATGGAAGCGGTCGCTCAAATCCTCCAGCGCGACGAGGCCCTCGTCTCCGAAGACCTCGCCACCCCGCTACACAAAGGCTTCCGATTCGACCTCTGCCCGTCCTGCCACCACAAGTTCCTCAAGGACCCGCTGGGCAAGGACGCGATCCGTTCCTTCGACTTCAGCCAGAACTGAGCGTGCGGGCCGATCCCGGTCCTTCTCGGAGCCGGCATCTTGCACGACGGTCGATGCGGCCCCCCGGGCGGGGCCGCCGCCTTCGGTCTCAGCGTACGACGACCAGGAGGATGAAGTTGGTGATCACCGAGAGGGCGAGGATCATCGCCATCGTGTAGATGATGTGATTGCGGTTGTTGACGTAGGAAGCCAACTCGACCATCTGGTCCTCGCTGACGCCCTGCTGCGGGTAGGGGGAGTCGGATTCCCCCTCGGCGAGGGCCTGCAAGGTCTCGGGCTTCTGCCCGGCGATCATCGGGCTCTCGTCCCGGAGGAGGCATTTCAGGTCGAGGATCAGGTCATCGGGCGTGTGATACCGATTCTCGCGATTCTTGGCCATCATGGTCTCGACGACCATACCCAGGCCGCCGGAGAGATTCGTATTGAGGTGGTCCGGCGGGACGATCGTGACATTCACGTCCACATGCTTGCGCATGACCTCGGAGGGGGAATCGCCGCCGTAGGGCACCCGGCCCGTCACCATGTGGTAGAGCGTGGCTCCCAGGCCGTAGATGTCCGCCCGGATGTCGATGTTGGTCTGGCCGCGGACTTGCTCGGGGCTGATGTAATAGGGCGTGCCGATCGCCATGCCGGCCTCCGACAGGCCCCACTTCTCGTCGTCGGTGATCCGGGCGAGCCCCAGGTCGGCCAGCTTCACGCCCCCATCCTTCGTCAGGATCACGTTCTCGGGCTTGATGTCGCGATGGATCAATCCCTTCGAGTCGGCATGCTTGAGGGCTTCCGCGATCGCCATGACGATGCGTAGCGATTCCTTCTCGTCGAAGGTCTTGTGCTTGTCGAGATAATCCTTGATCGTGACGCCCTCGACGTACTCCATGACGAAATAATAGTGGCCGTTGACCTCGCCGGCATCGATGGCGTTGACGATGTTGTTATGGGAGAGCTTGGCGGCGATCTTGGCCTCGCGCTCGAATCGCTTGATGAATTCCTTGTTCTGGGCGAGCGTATCGAGCAGGATCTTGATGGCCACCACCCGGTTGACGCTCACCTGCTTGGCCTTGAAGACGACCCCCATCGAGCCCTTGCCCAGCTTCTGGATGACGGTATAACCCGGTATCTGGATCTTCTTGCTGGTCTCCCCGCCCCCCTCCTGGAGCAAGCGGACCATCTGGCTGCGAGTCAACACCTTGGCCTCGACCATGATCTCCAGGAGGCTCTTAGGCGGGTCTTCCTTCTGCTTGGCGGCCAGTTGCTTGCGCTGGCTCTTGCAGGCCTCGATCTCGGCGGTCGTCGCCAGCCCGCGACGGAGGATCGACTTTTCGAGCTGCGATTCATCGAGCGCGGAGAGGCCGCGAGGATCCTTGGCGGGCGGATTGCTCTTCGTGGCTGGATTGGTCTCGACCGGAGTGGCCATGAAGCCGTCTCCCTGGACATGGATTCGAACGGGTCAACGGATCGGTGGACGACGAATGAGAAGGATCGTGCCGCGTGCCGCGACCACCGGATATCGAGAACGGGGGTCGCGCCCGGCATGACGGGGCGAGCCTGGCTACGACCGGGAGCGATTCACGCATCGCAGGGCGCAGGTGCGACAGCAATAGCGATGGCGTCCTCGACCCCTCTTGCGGACGGACGTCCCGGAGGGGTGGAGGACCAGCCTGCGGCGACTCGAGCCCGAGTCATGTGTGCAGCTCATGCGTAGATCGCTCTCGGTCCAACAAACTATGTTTTCGGAGATCGAATTGTCAACGTAAATCCCCACCACGGGTCGATTCGCGTCGACTCGGCCCGGCCTCGCCGGTCCGCGCGGCCGGGCGAAGACTTGAGTAAGAACCGTACCCCTTGCTATTATCATTGCCGAGTATTGTCAGTGTACGGCGCGAGTTTGTCAGAGTGACGGAAAAAAACTGACACTTCTCGCCAGGCATCACCAGAAAGGGCGAGATCGATGCCCATGACCACGCACGTGAGTGCGTGGTTCGGACGGCCAAAGGCCCCGTCCGAACCACGGTCTCACGACCCGTGGTCACACGGTGGCGTTCGGCGAGGCGTGTCGAAACAATCGCATGCGGCCCGCGACGGGTCCGAAGGGCGAACGTGCGGAGGGCGCTTTGATCAAGCTCGGCGTTGTGGCGGGGGATGGGGTCGGTCCCGAGGTGATCGCCGAAAGCCTGCAAATCCTCGCCGCCATCGCGCGGCCCGAGGAGATCGCCTACGAGCTGACGCACGTCAACATCGGCGGCGAGCACTACCTGAGGACCGGCGAGGTCCTGCCCGACGCGGCCGTCCGGCAACTCCGCGAGTCGGATGCCATCCTGCTCGGCGCCGTGGGCGATCCGAGGGTGCCCCCGGGCGTGCTCGAGAAGGGCATCCTCTTGCGCCTGAGGTTCGATTTCCATCAGTACATCAACCTCCGCCCGATCCAGCTCTTCCCGGGCATCGAGGGCCCGATCCGCGGCAAGGGCCCCGCGGACGTCGACATGGTCGTCGTCCGGGAGAACAACGAGGACCTCTACGTCGGCGCCGGGGGATTCCTGCGGAAGGGGACCGCCGAGGAGGTCGCCATCCAGACCTCGATCAACTCCCGCTCCGGGGTCGAGCGGACGCTCCGCTATGCGTTCGATCTGGCACGTCGACGCGCCTCGGCCGGCCCGTTCCGCGGCCTCTCCGATGCCGATCGCCGCGCGGGACTTGTCCGGCAACTCACCATGGTCGCCAAGACCAATGTCCTGACCTTCGCGCACGACCTATGGATGCGTGCGTTCACGGAGGTCGCGGTCGATTATCCGGACATCAAGTGCGATTACCAGCATGTTGACGCCTGCTGCATGCGCATGGTGGCTAGCCCCGAGCGATTCGACGTGATCGTGACGACCAACATGTTCGGCGACATCATCACCGACCTGGGCGCCGTGCTCCAGGGTGGCATGGGGTTGGCCGCTTCGGGGAACCTCAATCCGGATCGGTCGGCCCCCAGCATGTTCGAGCCGGTCCACGGCTCGGCGCCGGACATCGCGGGCAAGGGGATCGCCAACCCGATGGCCGCCATCCTCTCGCTGGCAATGATGCTCGATCACCTCGGACATCCGCGCGCGGCCGATCGGGTCCGGAAGGCGGTCGGGCAAGTCTTGCTCGACGGGTCCCCGAGGACGCCCGACATCGGCGGTCAGGACTCGACCGCGGACGTCGGCAAGGCCGTCCGGGAAGCCCTCTGATCGCCATCGCGGGAGATCGTCGGCGCGGTCCGATCGCGTGCGCCCCGGGCCATCTGGACGGATGAAGGCAAGAAAGCAAGAGGGCGCGGTGGCAACGATCGATCGGATTGTGTACCTTGGTACTTTAGTAAGAGCTCAGATTCCGCACATTCGCTTGATGGAGCCTAAGGGGGGGAACTCTGATGAGCCGAAAACTTCGGCGGTCCACGCGCAGACCGGCCTTCACGCTGATTGAGCTCCTGGTCGTCATCGCCATCATCGGCGTCCTGGTCGCGCTCCTGCTGCCGGCGGTCCAGTCGGCGCGCGAGGCGGCGAATCGGACGTCGTGCCAGAACAACCTGAAGCAGCTCGGCCTGGCTTCCCAGGAGTACCACGACGCCTTCGGCGCGTTCCCCGCGGGGTGGTACTGCCAGGCGCCGCAGTACGACACCAACGGGAACATGGTCAGCGGCGATCCGAATTGCAACAACACCCTCATACCCACCGGCATAACGCCTCAGGCCTATATGTGGCCCGGCGTGACGGGTCTGTTCATCAAGATGGAGCAGGGCAACCTGTTCCAGGAGCTGAACATGAACCTTCCCACCACGTACCCCGACAACGCGACCGCCATCCGCCGGACGATCAGCGGTCTCGTGTGCCCGTCCAATCGTCGTGCGATCACGGTCAATTCCCAGACGGGATCGAACGCGAACTCCCAGCTCGGGCCGTCCGACTATCGAGGCAACCAGGCCGCCGGTTTCATCTCGGCGACGAACACCAATTGCCCAAGCATGAGCCCCGTCGCCACCGCACTCGCAAATCCGTATTGCCTCGTGTATGACAACGGCATGATGTACCAGAACTCGCAGGTCAACATGGCCGACATCACCGATGGCACGTCCACGACGATCCTGATGGGCGAGAGCATCTATCCTTTCGGCGTCTGGTCCCAGGCCAACACCGCCGTAGTCCGGTCGAATATCGATCGGACCATCAACCAAGCCATCCCGATCAGTGGGATCAATTGGTGGACGTACTGGGCGAGCAAGCATCCCGGTCAGGTGAATTTCGCCTACTGCGACGGGACCGTCCGGACCGTCACCGCCCAGATCAACAAGGTCGTCCTGAACAAGCTGATGACCCGCAACGGCGGCGAGACGATCTCGAGCGACGAGATCAAGTAAGCCAAGATCCCCGATCGGATCCTCTTTCGGTTGTAGCCGGAGTCTGTGCAGGAGTGTCCCCACCGGCCTCACAGAGGCCGGCTACAGAAGCGGGAAGTTCATAACACCCCCCAAGGGAGGGTACGTCCAGGCAGGCGCAGGCCCGCCGGGTACGACCCTCCCCACTCGTCTTTCGATGCGCCGTCAGATGTCGATCGCAGGTCACCTCGGCGCGACCCATGTCCCGGTTGACGCCTCGAATCGGCCGCGGTTAACATATTGTCAAACATTCCGCCCGCCAGTCCGCGATCGATCTCGGACAGACCATCTTCCGCCGGATGGAATGGCCGAGGGAGGGGGCAACCGTGCCGGTCCATCCGCGACAATGCCTCGTCCGATCGGGGCGACCCGGAATCCCTGCCCTCATCATCCTCCTCGGGCTCGTGACGGCGACCGCTCGGGGTGGTGATACCAGATCGCCCACACTGACGATGGAACCGGCAACCCTCGTCCTTTCGGATGCCGGGTCGCGACAGCAGATCGCCGTGACCCTCCGTACGAAGGATGGGTCGCTCCGCGACGTGACCCGCGAATGCCGATACGCCGTGGAGCCCTCGGGGCTCGCGGAAGTCAGCCCCGAGGGCGTCGTCCGGCCATTGGCCGATGGGAGTGGGATCCTCCGGGCGATGGGAGGGAATCTTGCCGCCGCGGTCGGCATCCACGTCGATCATGCCAGGAGGACACGGCCGGCGAGCTTCCGGACGGACATCGTCCCGCTGCTCTCGAAGGCCGGCTGCAACATGGGGGCGTGCCACGGCAACCTGAGCGGCAAGGGCGGGTTCCGCCTCAGCCTCCGGGGCGAGGATCCCGATTTCGATCTCCTGGCGCTGACCCGCGACCAGCTCGGCCGTCGAGTCAACATCCTGGCACCGGAGCGGAGTCTCGCCCTGCTCAAGCCGACGACCGGCGTGTCCCATGAGGGCGGTCTGCGGTTTCCCCGTCGATCGATCGAGGCCGAGACCCTGTCGCGCTGGATCGCCGAGGGTGGTCGCGACGATCGTGCCGAGGCGCCGCGGGTCCGGTCGCTCCGGGTTTTCCCGTCGGAGCGGTTCGCAACGCCCGGGACCCTGGATCAGCAGTTCGTGGTCACCGCGGAGTTCGACGACGGCTCGACGCGCGACGTCACGCGACAGGCGGCCTATGACGTCGCCGACCCGACGCGCGTCGATCTTTCGATCGACGGACTTGTCCACGCCCACGGACCCGGCGAGACGACGATTGCCGTCCGCTTTATGAACGGCCGCGGCACCAGCCGGCTGGCGTTCCCCGCCGACCGGCCCGGTTTCGTCTGGCAAGGACCGCCCGCCGACCATCCGATCGACCGCGACGTCTACGCCAAGCTGCGGGCGCTCCGCATCAACCCATCGGCACCGAGCGACGATCCGGTCTTCATCCGCAGGGCGTACCTCGACGCGATCGGCCGGCTTCCCGAACCCGACGAGACCCGCACCTTCCTCGCCGATCGCGATCCGCAGAAGCGGAGTAAGTTGGTCGACCGCCTGGTGGAGCGCCCCGAGTTCGCCGACTTCTGGGCTTTGAAGTGGGCCGATCTCCTGCGGAACGAAGAGAAGACCATGGGCGAGAAGGGCGCCTGGGTCTTCCAGCGCTGGCTCCGCGACCAGATCGCCGGCGACGTGCCGCTCGACGAGTTGGTGCGGCGGATCGTCGGCGGGCTGGGCTCAACCTGGCAGAATCCGCCCTCCAGCTTCTACCGGACCAACCGCGACCCGACGACCGCCGCGGAGAGCGTCGCCCAGGTCTTCCTGGGCATGCGGCTCCAGTGCGCGCGATGCCACAACCACCCCTTCGACGCCTGGACCCAGGACGATTACTACGGCCTGGCCGCGTTCTTCTCCAACATCGAGCGCAAGCAGCCGAACAACGTCCGCAAGGACGACCTCGACAAGCATGAGATCAACGGCGACGAGATCGTCTACCTGACCGCTGCCGCACCTCGGATGGTCCAGCCGAGGACCGGCGTCGTGCTCCGGCCGACCGTCCTCCGCGGCCAGGCCACCCGCGAGCCCGCCGACGGCAACGCCCTGACCGTCCTGGCCGACTGGCTGACGCGGGGCAATCGCCAGTTCGAGCGCAACCTCGCCAACCGGGTCTGGTTCCACCTGCTCGGTCGGGGGATCGTCGAGCCGGTCAACGATTTCCGCGACTCGAACCCGCCATCGAACCCGGCGCTGCTCGAGACCGTGAGCGGGTACTTCCGCGACCATGGGATGAAGCTCAGGCCGCTCGTGGCCTGGATCATGAAGTCGCGGACCTACCAGGCCGGCGCGACGCCCGACGCGACCAACCGCGAGGATGAGTCGAACTTCTCGCACGCGGCCGTGCGACTGCTGCCGGCCGAGGTGCTGCTGGACGCGATCAGCCAGATGCTGGCGGTGCCCGAGCGGTTCCGTCACGCCCCCGGCTCCGCGCGGGCCGCCCAGTTGCCCGGAGTGGCCGGCGAGGTCGATTTCCTCAAGACGTTCGGCAAGCCCGAGCGGCTGCTGACCTGCGAATGCGAACGCTCCGAGGCGACCACGCTCTCGCAGGCATTCCAGATGATCAACGGGCCGACGGTCCGTCGCAAGCTGGACGCGGGCGACAACCGGATCGGCCGGCTGATGTCGGCGGGCGTCGGCGACCGCGACCTGCTGGCCGAGATCTACCTCGCCGCGGTCTGCCGCGAACCGAGGCCCGCCGAGGTCGCGGCGATGACCGACTACCTCCGACGGGCACGCGATCGACGCGCCGCCTGGGAAGACATCGTCTGGGCGCTCCTGAACAGCAAAGAGTTCCTGCTGCGGCACTGACGTAAATCCAATACAGAAATACAAATTCAATACATGATTTGAACACGAAATACACGAAATACACGAAATACACGAAAAAAATCCGGAAGAACAAGATCTCGTTCTGACTCGCTGGGCCGCCTCACTGGACCTTACGCCTGCCTAGAATGAAGAAATGGGATGTCTTTCTGAATTTTCTTTTTCGTGTATTTCGTGTATTTCGTGTTCAATCATTCTTCTAGATCGATAAAGACTTGTCCATGATTCCGTAGTTGTTCTGAATTTTCGTTCTCCGTGTATTTCGTGTTCGATCATTCTCCTAGATCGATAAGGACTCGTCCATGATGCGAGGTTGTGACGACTTCCTGAGGACGAGCCATCTGACGCGCCGGGCGATGATCCGGGTCGGGTCGGCGGGGATCGCCGGGTTGAACCTGCCGGCGCTGCTGAGGGCGGCCGAGGGGTCCGGGCTGCGGGCTCGGGCCAAGCATGTGATCTTCCTGCACCAGTTCGGCGGCCCGTCGCACCTCGACACGTTCGACATGAAGCCCGACGCGCCCTCGGGCATCCGCGGCGAGTTCAAGCCGATCGCCACGCAGCAGCCGGGCCTGTCGGTGACCGAGCATCTGCCGCGGTTCGCCACCGTCGTCGACCGGTTCGCGCAGGTGCGATCGGTTCATCACAAGATGAGGAACCACAACTCGGCGACCTATTACAGCCTGACCGGTCATGCACCGCCGGTCGACGACATCCGGCTCCGCGACACGCAGGAGCTCTACCCGGCCTACGGCAGCACGGTCGCCCGGCTCCGGCCGTCGGACGACCCGGCGGTCCCCTCGTTCATCGCGTTCCCGCACGTGCTGCGCGACGGCAGCGTCACGCCCGGTCAGCACGCCAGCTTCCTCGGCAAGGCGTTCGACCCGTTCTTCATCGGCCAGGACCCGAATCGCGCGAACTTCCGGCTCCCCGAGCTCAGCCTGCCGTCGTCGCTCTCGCTCGACCGGCTCGAGGACCGTCGCGGGCTCCAGCACCTGATCGACCAGCAGACCGAGATGATGGAGTGGTCGGACACGGCGCGGGGGATCGACGCGTTCTACTCGCGAGCCATGACGATGCTGAGCCGTCCGAAGGTCAAGCAAGCTTTCGACCTCTCGGCCGAGCCGGCCCGCCTCCGCGACGACTACGGCCGGACGACCTACGGCCAGAGCTGCCTGCTGGCCCGCCGGCTGGTCGAGGCGGGTGTCCGGTTCGTGACGGTCTATTACTCCCAGGCGATCGGCGGCAAGGGCAACGGCGGCTGGGACACTCACGGCGACAACTTCAACCAGCTCAAGGAACGCCTGCTGCCGGTCACCGACCGGACCGTGCCGACGTTGATCCAGGACCTCCAGGCGCGCGGGCTGCTCGATGAAACGCTGGTCGTCTGGATGGGAGAATTCGGCCGATCGCCGAAGGTGACCAACACCAAGCAGTTCGGCCCCGACGGCCGCGACCACTGGCCGTCGTGTTACACGGTCCTCTTCGCCGGGGGCGGCACCATCCCCGGCGCGATTTATGGTTCGAGCGACAAGATCGGCGGATTCCCGGCCACCGATCCCGTGTCGCCCGACGACGTCGCCGCCACGATGTTCTGGGCCCTGGGCATCGACCCGGCTACCGAGGTCATCGACACGCTCGGCCGTCCACTCCCGATCGCCGCCGGCAAGCCGATCAGCGCCATCTTTGGCTGAGTCGCTCGGTTGGTCGGTGACGGCCAGCGGGGCCCAGCACGCCTTCGTCTACTCCTTCGGCATGATGCACGACCTTAACCTGTACATCCCCACTTCGGCAAATATCAACCTTATCGATGCGGTGGGGGTCAACGCTTCGGGACGGATCGTCGCCTACGGCACCGACGCCTCGGGTCAGATGGACGAATTCCTGCTCACGCCACAGGGCTCGGTGGCTCCCGTGCCCGAGCCGAGCACGCTGGCGGTGTTCGGTCTGATGATCGCCGCCGTGGCATTGCGTCAGGTCCGGTCGCGTCGTGCTGTGAAGATCTGAATACGTCACTCGTCCATCGAGTGACCACGGTCGTGAGACCGTAGTTCGGACTGGGAACCTCCAACCTCGCACGTGAGTGCGATCCGCGCAGAAGATCGGGCTGAAGCCCGAGGCTGGAGGACCTTCGTCCCGTCCGAACCATGCACTCACGTGCATGGTCACAACGCAATGCCTGGACTCGAAGCGGAGATCGCCAGGAACCCTCAAATTCCCCGCCAGAGCGGTGTTCGGCGCGGGTCTCCCGACCCCGCCGTCTGCGGGACCGAAGGTCTCCTGCCACACTCAGAGCGGGAGACCTTCGGTCGGCGCAGTGGCAAGGTCGGGAGACCTTGCCACAACTTGCGGGCTTGCCTGAACTCCCTCGACTTCATGAGAATCGGGCGAGCCTACCGAGAATCTCATCGATGAGCCCGTAAGGGAATCCGGCTCGGCGGCAACTCTCTTGTCGAACCATGAGCGAGCCGAGCCGATTACCCACGACTGAGCCGGAGTTAGCCAGCGCGATGGACTGGGGTGCGACCCTGGCCCTGCACGAGCGATGGCTGCGACGGGTCGTCGCGTCGCGGCTGGACGAGCCGCAGGCGGTCGACGAGGTCATGCAGGACGTGGCGCTGGCGGCCGTCGCCCAGCGCTCGCCCTTGCACAACCCGGCGCGGGCGGCCGTCTGGCTGTACCGGCTGGCGGTGCGGCACGTGCTGATCTACCGACGCAAGTCGGGCCGGCGACGATCGCTCGTCGATCGCTATGCCGCCCGATGCGGACCCGTCGCGGTCGACTCGGCACCCTCGCCTCTGGCCTGGCTCGTGCGGGATGAGCGGCAGAAGCTCGTCCAGGATGCGCTGCGACGGCTCCCGCCGCGCGACGCCGAGATCCTGGTCCTCAAGCACGCCGAGGGCTTCACCGCCCGCGAGGTGGCCGACCGACTGGGCGTCGCCGTGGCGACCGTCGAGACGCGCCTGCACCGCGCCCGGCATCGGCTCCGCATGGAACTGGCTGCGCTCTCGTCCGAATTCGAGGCATCCGACCATGATTGACCCTGACTCGATGACTCCGCTCGACGACGACTTCATCGACCTCATCGTGGACGGCCTTCTCACCCCGACCGAGCTCCGCGCGGCCATCGACCGCCTCGACAGCGAGCCCGACGGCTGGAAGCGCTGCACCCTGGCCTTCCTCGAGGCCCAGTGCTGGCGCGAGTCGTTCCGTGCCCTCGAAGAGCCGCCGAGAATTCGTATCGCGGCGGAGACGTCGGCGGCACAACCAGCCACCGCGCAAATCCGACGCCGATCGCCGGGATGGCGGCGGGTGGCCGTCGCGGCCGGGATCGCCGCGATCTCGTTCGCGATGGGATGGATCGTCCATCCGGCTCGACCCTCGGCACTCGCCCTCGAACCGACGACTCCGGTGGTTCCCGCGATCGCGATCCACCAGGAGACCCCGACAACCTCGGTTGAGTCACCGGAGATCGCGGATGCGTCCCAACCGGAGGGCGAATTCGTCCGGCAGCCTGAACCGAATTGGTCTCGCCCGGATCCCATCGAAGATGTCGTGACGGTGGCCAGTGTGCGCGTGGGCTACGGAAGCGACAACGTCGAGGTGCCGATCCTGGCCGGGCCGAATGTCAATGAGGAGTGGCTCAGGGACCAACCGCCTCGCCTGGACGAGTATCAGCGGGCTGTCCTGGAACGCCAGGGCTATCAGGTCGACCAGCATCGGCGGATCATCACCGCCACGCTGGCCGACGGCCGTCGCGTGACGCTGCCCTTCGACCAGGTCCAGCTCCGCTATACCGGGAACAACCCTCTTTGATCGGTGGCCCGACCGGGCCATCCGGGGTTTGGTTTGATGCAATTGGCAGGTTTTTCGACACTTCTCGCTGAACACCACCATGGATTCGACGTAACGTCTTTCTCGTTCCCACGCTCCGCGTGGGAATGCCGTCTTCGACGCTCCGCGTCGTCTGTGATGCGGCCCTGTCGCTCGGAAGAGGACGCGGAGCGTCCGGGACGGCATTCCCACGCGGAGCGTGGGAACGAGTGCAAAATCGCCGGTGGTGTTCAGCGAGAAGTCTCGGTTTTTCCTTTACGAAAGGGAGGTTCGACATGAAAGTCCGCGTGATGTTTTTCGTTGCGATCGGCCTTGCCCTGACCATCGACCCACCGACCCGTTCCTTCGGCCAGCAGAGCGGGAATCAACCGAATCCCCAGGATGGGCAAGAGGCTCAGCAAAGCCAAGATCCACCGCGGCAGCAGGGTGCGAATCCGGCCCAGGGCCAGCAGGCCCCGAATCAGCAACAGGGTGCGAATCCGGCCCAGCGTCAACGCAGCCCGCAGAATCTACAGTCGATGTTCGGTACGTCTCAGATTCAGGGCCAGCCCGGGCAGAACATCCAATCGTTGTTCCGCTACCGTCCCTACTACGCGAACGGAACACAACACGATTCCACTTACTTCTATACCTACGGCCGGAATCACTCCGGAATGCACCTCGCGACCGCCGACGATGCACTCCGGGCTCAACTGAAACTCCCCAAGGAGGAGGGCTTGATCGTGACGGCCGTGCAGGCCGGTTCCCCCGCGGCCCAGGTGGGTATCGAGCCGAATGATGTGTTGCTCCGCATCGCCGGCAAGGTCCCGCAGGGTCTCCCGCTGGGAAAGCCCGAAGACCTCGAAGAGGGGCTGAAGGCCGCCGGAGACACGCCCGTGACCTTGCTCCTGCTCCGGCACGGTCATCGGGTCGCGATCAAGGTCCAGCCCCGGATCAGCGTCAGCCTGGGTCCCGTCCGGCCGGAACCACCCTCGTACTGGATCGGAGTCTCGGTCGCGGCGATCGAGCCGGCCCTCCGATCCCAGCTCCAGATCCCGCAGAAGAACGGTTTGCTCGCCCTCGATGTCGTCAAGGACAGCCCGGGAGCGAAGGCGGGTATCCGGCCTCACGACATCCTGCTCAAGCTCGACGGCGAAGACCTGACCGACCAGGACAAGCTCATCCAGGTCGTCCAGTCCCGGGGCGAGAAGACGGTTTCTCTCGAGCTTATCCGCGAGGGGAAAAAAGAAACGATCGCGATCACCCCGCAACGACGGAAGAACGTTCAGCTCGATCTGAGCATGCAGGAGCCCGTGACGACGAATTTCAACGTCTTGCTCCCGGGCGCCGTCTTTCAGGATGCGAACCTGGTCGGTCTGATGGAGAACATCGGGGACCTCCAGTTTGCGACGGGGCAGCCGAAGTCGCCAGAAACGCGCAGTCGGTGACCCGGCGACGGCGAAGCGGTTCGACGAACTCTCGGCCCAGATCAAGGACCTCCGCCAGGCCATCGAGGCCCTGACCAAAGCTGCCCCGATCCAGAAGAAATGACCGGCATCGGATCGATCAATCGGCCGGGGCGGGCGTCGTCCCGGTCGATGATCCCGATCCGGGCGCCTTCTCGACGCAGAGCCCGGCCTTCCCCAGCCGGCTGACGATGACCGGCCAGTGTCGACCGAGGCTGTGCCCGTCCATGGTGTGCGTGCAGAGGATCGTCTCGCGGTCATGGCGGCCCATCACCTTGACGCCCCCCGGCGCACGGTGGAGAGCCCGCCGGACCGCGTTGACGCTCGGTGCCCGGACGTAAAACCGTCGGCTCGGCTCGGCCTCGCGTTCCTCGGACTCGTCGTTTCTGGTAGAATTCATCGTGTATCATCCATCCTGACTTCAGAGCACCACTTTCAGCCTTCGCAGTGGTCATTCCTGACCATTCCTCCACCTGAGCCGCACCCATGACCGACCCTCCCACCAATATCCGCGCACTCCAGGCCGATCAAGTCCTCGAAGTCACCTGGCCCGACCATCGCGTCGATCGCTTCCCCTATCGCGCGCTCCGGAGCGAATGCCCCTGTGCGGCATGTCGCAACGAATGGACCGGCGAGCGGATCCTCGACCCGAATTCCATCCGTCCCGACCTGAAGCTCGAAGGGATGGAGAACATCGGCACCTACGCGGTCCAGTTCGCCTGGAACGATGGCCACTCCTCGGGCCTCTTCACCTGGGAAACCCTGCGCAATCTCGGCGACGGTCGCGCTACGGGCTAAATCGAGGTCGAGACACGCGTGGCGGCCTCCCCTGCCCCTCCTGAACCGATTCTGTCCGTCGCCGTGCCGACTTTCAACGGATCGGCCCACCTCGGCGAGGCCATTCGCGGCATCCTGGCCCAGGAGGGTGTCGCGTTCGAGTTGATCATCTCCGACGATCGATCAGACGACGAGACGCTCGACGTGGTTCGCGCCTTGGCGGGCGGACGAGTTGAGATCGCGATGAATCCCCAGCGGCTCGGCCTGGCGGGCAACTGGAACCGCTGCGTCGCGATGAGCCGGTCGCCGATCGTCGCCGTCTTCCACCAGGACGACGTCATGGAGCCCGGCCACCTCGCGGCTCACGTTCGGTCATTCGCCGCCGATGATCGCATCGGGCTGGTCGCCAGTGCGTCGGAAGTCATCGATGAACTCGGCCAGCCCGTCCCGGAAGGCCGGGTCGGACGCGGCGGGCTCGGGCCGATCGACCGCGTCTTCGCGCCCGGCGACCTGGCCGCCGTCATGCTCGACGGCAATCCGCTCCGATGCTCGGCGGTCACGCTCCGGTGCGCCGCGTTCGACGATGTGGGAGGATTCGACGCATCGTATCGATATGTCCTCGACTGGGACTTCTGGCTCCGCGTTTCGAGGCGATGGAAGGTCGCCTGGCTGGCGCGACCGACCGTCCGCGTGCGATGGCATGAGGCCAGCGAGACGCATCGCTTCAAGACCGGCATGGCGGACCTGGATGAAACCGCACGAATCATCGAGGAGCTTTTCGCGATCGACTTGAAAGACCGGCCCGACGCCGGGACCCTCCGGCGATCGGCGAACGGACGCCTCGCGCGTGCGTTCCTGAATCGTGCCCATGAGGCCCTCCGTGCCGGACGGACCGAGCTGGCCCGCGAGGCCCTGGGTCGGGGATTGGGACTGAGCCCGTCACTCGTCGGCACGATCCTCCGCGACCCGAGGCTCGGCATCCCGATGGCGGCCCTGGCCGCCTCACCCCGACTCGCCGGGCAGTTGTTCGGGCCCGGCCGATGAGCACTCCGTCCGGGTCAGCGGGCCGCGGGAATGGGTTTGCCGGCTTGCGACGCCAGGTCCCGGGCCTTGCGGACCAGCTCGACGAATTCCTTCCGGTAGCCGCCGGGATCCTGGGCGAGGGTCGGCTGGGCCAGCTCCAGCACGCCGTCGTAGGTCAGCGTGCCCTTGTAGGGCGAGCCGCGCAACATCATCCCGAACCCGGCGACGGAGGCGGCGAATTTCAGGTCGTCCGAGGCATGGGCGAAGTCGGTGCCGGAGTCGATCGCCGACCGATCGAACTGACGGCTGCTGTCCTCGTTGGGCTTCTTGTACCGGAGCTTGACGACGAACGACTCCGCTCCTAGCCCCTCTCCCGCGGCTTCCTTACGGGCGACTCGCGAGTCGATCGCATCCGGATTCCCCTGACGGGCGGCCGGTACCAGCTCGTAGAACGCCGTGACGTGGTGGCCTGCGCCGATCTCGCCGGCATCCTTGGAGTCGTCGAGGAACGCCTCGTTGGGCAAGGCCCGGTCCTCGTAGCCGATCAGGCGATACTCCGAGACCCTGGCCGGGTTGAAGTCGGCCTGGACCTTCACGTCCTTGGCGACCGTGATCAGGTTTGCGCCCATCTCCTCGACCAGGACCTTGTATGCCTCGCGCGGCGAGTCGATGTAGGCATAATGGCCGTTCCCCTTGTCCGCGAGCTTCTCGAGCTTGCCGTCCTGGAGGTTGCCCGTACCCACGCCGAGGACGCTGAGGAACACCCCGCTCTTGGCCTTGGCCTCGATCAGCCGGACGAGCTCGTCGTCCTGGGTCACACCCACGTTGAGGTCGCCGTCTGTGGCCAGGATGACGCGATTGGTCCCGTTCTTGATGAAGTTCTTCGTGGCGACGTCATAGGCGAGCTGGATGCCCGCCCCGCCGTTGGTCGAGCCCTCGGCGCGAAGCTGGGTGATGACCGAGAGGATCTCCGCCTTGTGGATACACGATGTCGAGGGGAGGACCAGTCCCGAGGCGCTGGCGTAGACGACGATGGCGACGCGGTCATTCTCGCCGAGCTGATCGACCAGCCGTTGCAATCCCCACTGGACCAGTGGCAGCTTGTTCGGATCGTCCATGGAGCCGGAGACGTTGACCAGGAAGACGAAGTTGCTGGCCGATCGCCGGGACTGGTCGATCGGCCGGGCGGCGATGCCGATCCGAGCCAGCCGGTTCCGGGCGTTCCAGGGACATTGGGCGATCTCGACGTGTACCGCGAAGGGATGCTCGCTGGAAGCGGGCGGAGGCGCGTCGCGGTACGGGAAGTAGTTGAGCAATTCCTCGATGCGCACGGCGTCCGGTGGCGGGAGCATGTTCTGGGTGAGGAAGCGGCGGACATTCGCATAGCTGGCCGTATCGACGTCGATCGAGAACGTCGATTGCCGCTCCTTCTCGACCGACACGAACGGATTGTTGACGACGGGAGTGTACACCTCGCCGACCGGTGCGGGCGCGGGTGCCGGTATGGGTGGCACCAGCTCCTGCTCGATATTCACGGGATTCGCGGGGGCCTCCGGCGCCGCGGCCACGCGAATCGAGGGCTCCTTACTCTTGGCTAAGGCTACCACGCCGGGAGGGGTCGGCCCGGGTGTTGCCGGGCGCTGGGGCTTGCGCGACCTCCTTGTCTTTCATCTCCATCAAGGATTCGCCCGCGACGCCCGGCGCGGCGGCTGCCGGTGCGTCGCCAGCCTGCGAGGTGTCCTTGGCCTTGGCCCGGATCGCCGGAACCGATGAGTCGGCATTCTGGGCGATCTTCTTTACCTCCGATCGGCCCATCGCATCGACGGATGGGTTCGGCTGGGCGAATTGACTCCGTTTATCCACAGTATCCAGATTCGTTGGGGTCATCCCGGCACTGTAAGCCTGAGGGTTCTGGCTCGGCCGCCGTCCCTCGCCAGCCATGGCGATGCTACCATTCGAATGACCATGACCTTGGCCCTGGCCCCCCTGACCCTGCTGATGTTGCGGCCCATTCTGACCCTGGCTTGGGTTCATCCCCAATTGAGCGCCATACTGGAATTGTCGCCCCTGACCTTGGTTCGAGGTTGGCTGCTGCGGGCCATTCTGGCCCGGTTCTATGCTGAATCGATCGTATTTCTGGCCCGGCTGAGTTTGGACCTGCGGGTTGGCTCCTTGCGGCACGGCGGCAAGCTGGCTCTGGCCGACCTGACCTTGGCCACTCCGACCTTGAACCTGACCCTGCTGTCGCTGCTGGCCCGGACCCTGACCATTGATTGCAGCGGCATCCAGTTGACTCGGGGCGAGTCGAACCTCAGACGAAGAAAGCGACCTGTTGACGGCTCTGCGCCGGTTCGGCGCATTGCGCCTGGCCAGGAGGGTCGGAGCTGGGGCGGCTGACCCGCCGTTCGCGAGGGAGGTCCGAGACTCGCCATCCGTCAAGGTCTGGAGCGGCGAAGCCTGGACATATACCCCCTTCATTCCGCCACCCATTCCGCCCATCATTCGACCGCCGGCCCCGGGATTCGGCCCGGGCGCTTTGGAAGCGAGCACCAGGGGCCGGCCCGATGGCTCGGCCTGGGGGGCGGACGCCGGAACCATGCCCGGGGCCGGCTCGGGGCGGGAGGCTGATTGGAGCTCTTCCAGGATCCTTGTGCCGATAGGGCTACGGCCAGGGGCCTCCTTGGGACTGGCGAGCTGGACGACTCCAACCGGGTGCGGACGCGACCGCTTCGAATCCCCGGGGAGCATGGCAATCGTCACGGCGACGAGCAGCAAGGCGGCGACGGCTCCGAGCTGGAACCGGGACCGCCGCCACCAGCGCCGTCCCGGGGAGGTGGGTGGTGGCAGGATCGCGGCGATCGGCCGATGGTTCGTCCCGGGGGCGAGCGAATGGCTCGCCTGCTCCTCGTGGAGGCGATCGGTCAGCCAGCCGACGGTCGATCGGATCTCGTCGAGGGCCTGGCGACATTCCGGCAGAGTCGTTGAGCATCGACTCGACTTCCGCCTGTTCGGCCGGCTCGAGCTCGCCGAGTATGTAGGCGGTCAGTCGGGGATCGTTCGGGTCGAAGGTCATGGCAAGTCCTCCTCAGACGCGAGCCTTGGCCGCCTGGCCGTCGAACAGGTGACCCCGCAGCGTCTTGATCCCGGCGTGGATCAAGTAGCCGACATTCGAGACGCTGTGGCCGCTGATCCGGCTGATTTCTTGATACGAGAACCCGTTCTGGAACTTGAGCCGGATGACCTCGCGCTGATTGATGGGGAGGGTCTCCAGCAGCTCCAGGACGCGCTCGCCGAGCTCCTGCCGTTCGGCCGCCTCGAGCGGAGCCGGGCCGGGACTCAGGCATCGTAAGACCTGCTCCTCGCGTAACTGACTCATGCGCTGCTCCTTACGCAAGACGTCCAGCGCCCGGTTGCGACAGACGGTGAACAGCCACTCGGCCAGGTGCCCCTCGATCGCCGCACGATCCGAGCCGCAGAGCTTCAAGAACGTATCCTGCACGACATCGCGAGCCGACTCCGCATCGCGCAGCAGGCGCGATGCGTACAGGGTCAGCGGCCCCTCGAAGCGGACTACGGCGTCGCGGACCCAGTGCTCATGCTCGACGTCCAGGATTCTCGACATCACCCCTGCTCGGAAGGCGACCGATGTCCGTTCTCCCTCAATGACGGACCACCCGTCGGTTTCTTAGGTTGAGGACTCGAAGAATTTTCGAAGGCGATGAGATCGTCTCGGAGAAGGCCAATGGAAAACGGCGCGAAGAGCCGCCGGCTGATGGCTCCCCGCGCCGTTCGTCGATCGACCCGATCCGGCAGATCTGATGAGAATGCGACCCTCAGCTCAATGGCCCGAAAGGCTCTTCGCCTGGCGGACGGCCGCGAGGAACTCCCGGCGATATCCGGACGGATCGCGGGCCGAGGCCGGCTCGGCGATCTCGAGCACGCCGCCATACGTCAAGCTGCCCTTGTGCGTCGAGTCGCGCAAGAGCATCCCGAATCCGGCGACGGCGGAGGCGAATTTCAGGTCTTCGGAGGCTTCTCCGAACGATCGCCCCTTGTCCTCGACGCCGATCGTCAGCAACTTGCTCTGATCGCCGTCGGGCTGCTTGTAGCGCAACTTGACCGTGAACGATTCCGGGCTCGCGGAGCCGGAGGCCCTCGCCTGGGCGTACTTGAGCGGGTCGATGCCCGGACCGGGACTCCCTTCCTTGCCGGGCGGGACGATCTCGTAGAGCGCGGTGACGTGATGGCCCGCGCCGACCTCGCCGGCATCCTTGGTGTCGTCGTTGAAATCCTTGTGGGCCATGATGCGATTCTCGTAGCCGATCAGCCGATAACCGCCGACCTTGGCCGGGTTGAACTCGACCTGGATCTTCACGTCCTTGGCGACGGTGACCAGGGTCGAGCCCATCTCCTCCACCAGGACCTTGTAAGCCTCGCGTGGGGAGTCGATGTAGGCGTAATGGCCGTTCCCCTTGTCCGCGAGCCGTTCCAGACTACCGTCCTTGATATTCCCCATCCCGTAGCCCAGGACGCTGAGGAACACGCCGCTCTTGGCCTTGGCCTCGATCAGGCGGATCAGGTCGTCCTGGGCGGTGACGCCCACGTTGAAATCGCCGTCGGTGGCCAGGATGACGCGATTGGTGCCGTTCTTGATGAAGTGCTGGGTGGCGACGTCATAGGCGAGCTGGATGCCCGCCCCGCCGTTTGTCGAGCCGCCGGCGCGCAACTGCTCGATCGCCGAGAGGACCTCCGCCTTCTGGAGGCAAGAGGTCGAGGGCAGGACCAGTCCCGAGGCGCCCGCGTAGACCGCGATGGCGATCTGGTCGTTCTCGCCGAGCTGCTCGACGAGCCGCTGGAGGCTCCACTGGACCAGCGGCAGCTTGTTCGGCGCCTGCATCGAGCCCGAGACGTCGACGAGGAAGACCAGGTTGCTAGGAGGCCGCTTCGACTGGTCGATCGGCCGGGCCGCGATGCCGATCCGCGCCAGCCGGTGCTGGGCGTCCCACGGACAGCCGGCGATCTCGATGTGTACCGCGAACGGATCCGGGCCGGAGTCCGGCGGGGGTGCGTCGTTGTAGGGGAAGTAGTTGAGCAATTCCTCGATGCGGACGGAATCCTTCGGCGGGAGCATGTTCTGGGTGAGGAAGCGGCGGACGTTCGAGTAGCTGGCCGTGTCGACGTCGATCGAGAACGTCGAGAGCGGCTCGCTCGCCGCCATGTGGAACGGATTCTCGACGATCGCGTTGTAGCCCTCGGCCTCCCCCGCGCGTTCTGCCTCGACCTCGTGTAATTGCGCTTGTATCGCCACGCCGGCAAGGATTTCCGCTTTGCTCTTCGCAACCTTCTCGCTCTTGAGCTGGGGCCCATGTGCGAGAGTCGACAGGGGGGCCGGTGGTGCGGGATTGGCCTGCTTGTACACGTTCCCGGAGGGTGCGGGCGAGGCGGCTGGGGCACTCTCCGCATAGGCGTTGACGCTCCTCGTCTTGGCCGATTTCGGCTGGGACTGGTTTGCATAGGAGGGACTCGACACTCCCTCGTTGCGCCCTCGCGCACCGCCTGGTCGGCACAACCGGCCATGAAGCCGATCATGATCGCGATAAACAGCCCTCGGCTCCCAAGTAATCCCGAACGAGAACACATGAATAGGTCTCCTCGAGGCGATGAGCGACCTGAGGGCGCGGAATCGCGGACGAATGGAAAATGACGTGCCCGGTCGGCCCGGAATCCGGTCGAACGGAGCGAATCGCGTTGCACCGAGCAACGATGGATGAGATCCCAGGTCGCTATCAACGTAACGATTCGATCGCCCGTTTCTTAGACGTTCGTCCGAGGAGCCGGTTCCTTGGGGATGGTGTCCGGGAATGGCATTCGGTCTTCGCAGGGTGGGTGAAAGCGACCATGAAATGACGGAATCATGGCGGGTTTTACCCACCCTACGACGTGGGAGGCGGCTCTTACCCGACGAGCCAGAGGGGGCAGTCGCGCCGGACGGCCTCGTTGGCGGCCAGGGCGAGCCGGGCGAAGGTCAGGACCTCCGGGGCATCGACGACGCAGCCATCGTCGGGGTCGTGCGCGACCCGGAGCAGTTCCTTCAGGCCGTCGTCATCCAGCGGCAGCTCCCAGCAATGGGCCAGCTCGGAGAGCTCGTTGCGGAGGCCGGGCAGGCTGGCGCATTTCAGGTTGCCGCCCGCGGACAGCGGGAAGGAGACCGTCTGGACGTTCGCGGGTAGGTAGACGCCGCGACCCTCCTCGCCCAGCGCGGTGAGGTTGGGGAAGGTCTCCGAGCCCAGCTCCTTGATGGCGCGGCGCTGGAGGTCCGACCAGCCGGTGTCGGCCAGCTCCCCGTAGTGAAGGGGTGGGGTGCCCTCCCATTCACCCTCGGCACCGAAGGCATGGTCGAGCACGCCGGCCACCTCCTCGGCGAATGTCGCATCGAACGTCCCTCGCGCGCCGCCAACCGTGAACGCCACAGCCATGATGGGTCCCTTCTCGCGTCTCCAGGATCTCAGGTGTTGCGCACATCATCCAGAAGGCCGGCCGGGCAGGTCCGGACCGGGCCGCTCGGAGTCTCGGAACACAATCCCTCGCCAGTTGAGGTTCGTGTCGGGGCAAGGGCTCTCGGGACGTTACCCGATCCCTCGCCCGCGGTCGGGGACGGCGTCAGCCAGACCAGGAGCGAAGGCACGACAGCCATCGGTGCGGGTCTCGAGGGTCGCGAATGCTTGCGAGAGTCGTACAAAGAAGATTGGAAGTGGACACGCCCCTACCCGCCACGGCGTGCGAATCGTATCCTAGTTCCGAGTTCCTCCCCCCGACGCCCCCTCCATCCCCGGTCGTCGGTTAGCGATCGAACACCGGCCTTGCTCGAGGCCGAGTGAGCGAGCGCTGCGCACCCAGTGTGATCCTGTGTCCCGGTTCCTGTCAAGCGTCTGTTTCCCGAGAGGCGATTCATGTGGCGATCCCGGAACGGCCTGAGCTCTGCCGTCATCTTCGTGTTGGTTGCGGTCCTGGGTGGCGATCCGGCCCTCGGTTCGGAGCCGCCGCCTGAAGGCCCGACCCGTCCGAGTTCGTCGATCGGGTTCACCGCCAAGTCGGGCGAGAAGCAACGCGAGGCCGAGGCGCACGCCCTGACCGTCCCCACGCCCGACAACGCGCGGCGATGGCTCCGCATCCTGACCGCCGAGCCGCACGTCGCCGGCACGCCGGCCGATTACAAGACCGCCGTCTTCGTGCGCGACAAGCTCCGCGAATGGGGCTGGAAGGCCGACATTTCCGAGATGGAAGTCCTGCTCAACTATCCGTGGGTCAATCCGACACTCAGCCTGGAGCGACCGATCTCCCGGGCCCTCAACCTGGACGAAGCCCCCGTAGCGACCGACAAGGACTCCGCCAATACCAAAGCCTTCGGCGCCTTCAACGGGTACGGAGCCTCGGGCATTGTCTCTGGACAGGTGGTCTACGCCAACTACGGCCGACCGGAGGACTTCGCTGCGCTCGAGAAGATGGGGATCGACGTCAAGGACAAGGTCGTCCTGGTGCGCTATGGCGAACTCTTCCGCGGACTGAAGGTCTGGAATGCCCAGAAGCGCGGTGCGAAGGGGATCCTGATCTTCTCCGATCCGGCCGACGACGGATACGCCAAGGGCGATGTCTATCCCCTCGGACGATTCCGCCCGGGGTCCGCCATCCAGCGCGGCAGCGTCCAGTTCCTTTCGCTCGGACCGGGCGATCCATCGACTCCCTTCGGCCCTTCCATCAAGGGGGCGAAGCGGCTGCCGTTGAGCGAGAGACAATCGGATCTGAAGGGTCCCGGAACCCTGCCAACTCTTGAAGACCAGGACTGGGAGAAGCAGACGGGCCTCAAACTGGTCGAACACCATCGCGATCATCCCGTCGCTTCCGCTCAGCTACGACACGGCCCAGGAGATCCTCAAGGTTCTGGCCGGGCCGAACGTCCCGGCGGGCTGGCAAGGGGGCCTTCCCCTGGCGTATCACGTCGGGCCTGGCCCGGCCGAGGTCTCTCTCTCCCTCTCGATGGACTACAAGCTCCGAACGATCTGGAACGTGATCGCGACGATCCCGGGCACGGTCGAGCCCGACCGGTGGGTCATGATCGGCAACCATCGCGACGCCTGGGTCTACGGCGCGGTCAACCCCTGCAGCGGCACCGCGGCGACGCTCGAGATGTGTCACGCCCTGGGCGAGGCCGTGAAGCACGGCTGGAAGCCCCGGCGGACGCTCGTCTACGCGAGCTGGGATGCCGAGGAGTACGGCCTCGTCGGCTCGACCGAGTGGGCCGAGGAGCACGCCGAGGAAGTCCAGAAGAAGGCCGTCCTGATGCTCAACGTCAACTCGGCCGTCGCCGGGCCGGAGCTCACGCTCAGCGGCGTGCCATCCTTGCGCGACTTCGTGCTGGAGGCGACCGGAGCCGTCACGGACATCCGCTCGGGCAAGACCCTCCGCGACCAGTGGACCGAAGGACGCCGCAAGGCCTGGGCTTCGGCCTCGCCGCTGGTCCTGCACGATCCGATCTGGGACGACAAGGGAGACAGCAGTCCTGGAACGCGACCCTCGCCGACCCGCGAATTCGCCGCCCAGATGAGCTGGCTCGGCTCGGGTTCGGACTACACCGCGTTCGTCGATCACCTGGGCATCCCGGTCGTCAACGGCGGACTGAGGGGCGGCTACGGGGTCTATCACTCGGTCTATGACGACTTCAACTGGATGGAGAAGTTCGGCGATCCCGAGTTCTTGAATCATGCGACCGCCGCCAAGCTCTACACGCTGATCGCGATGCGGGCGGCGGCGGCCGATGTCGCGCCGCTCCGGTTCGTCCCCTACGCCCTGGCGCTGCGGGAGCACGTCGACGAGCTGAGGCTGATCCATGCCCGTCGCGTGAGGCAGGATGAATCGGACAAGTCGAAGTCGAAGGCCGAATTCGAGGGCGTTCTTGACCTCGTCCGGGCCGTCCGGGATTTCCAGGACCGCGCCGAGGCGTTCGATCGGGCGACCGCGGACCTCGCCCGTCGCGACGCCATCGCCCCCGACAAGCTGGTCGCCCTCAACGATGCCATCTTGAAGATCGAGAGGTCGTTCCTCTTCGATGCCGGGCTCCCCGGCCGGCCATGGTTCAAGCATGCGGTCTACGCACCCGGCCTGACGACGGGATATGCCGCCTGGCCCTTGCCGGCGATCCGCCAGGCCATCGAAGACAAGAATGCGACCCAGCTCGCCGCCGCGGTGTCGCGGACTGTGGAACGGATCGAGAAGGCCGCCGAAGCCGTCAAGAAGGCCGCCGATCAGGCCTATGCGGCCGCTCGGTAAGAGTGCGTGAGCCGTCATCGCGAGGGCTCGTAGGGTGCTCTGCGAGCACCGATTCCTCGTATCGAGAACGATCGGTGCTCGCAGAGCACCCTACATCTGACGACCTCCGGGAGCCCTTTTGATGACCCCAGTCGAGATTGTGGATCGGAAGTCGGTGAAATTGCCGAGGGTGCTCGGCCCGGTCCAGGCGTTCTGCGTCGTCGTCGGGTCGGTCATCGGGTCGGGGATCTTCCTGGTCCCGGCGGCGGTGGCCGAGAACGTCCCGTACATGAGCGGTATCGTGCTGGTCTGGGTCATCGGGGGTCTGTTCAGCGGCGCCGGGGCGTTGACGCTGGCCGAGCTGGGCGCGATGTTGCCGCAGGCCGGCGGACTCTATGTCTACCTCAGGGTGGCATACGGGACGCTGCCGGCGTTCCTGTTCGGATGGGTCGAGTTCCTGGTGGTCCGCGCCGGCTCGATGGCGACGCTGGCCGCGGGATTCGCGCAGCTACTTCTCCCAGGTGGTCCCGCCGCCCGCGGGGATCGCCACCAAGGTCTGGCAGGCCGGCACCGCGGTGCTGGCCATGGCCGTCGTCACCACGGTCAACGTCCTGGGCGCGCGGCGGGGCGGCGGCCTCCAGGTCGTGGGCACGGCCCTCAAGGTCGGCGGGATCGCCGTCTTGATGGTCTTACCGTTCGCCCTCGGGGCCGGCACGACGGCGAACTTCTCGCCCGTCTGGCCGTCGACGATCGACGGCTCGACCTTCACGGGCATCATGACCGCGATGGTCAGCGTGCTCTGGGCGTATGATGGCTGGACCAATGTGACCCCGCTCGCCGAGGAGATCCGCGACCCGGGCCGCAACATCCCGCGCGCTGATCCTGGGGATGGTCGTGCTCATCGCGGTCTATCTGGGGATGACCCTGGCCTATCACTACGTCCTGCCCATGCAAGAGATCCGCCAGGCGAGCCGGGATTCCGCCGAGTTCGACCGGGCCACGGCCGCCCTCTATTGCAAGCAACTGCTCGGGACTCCCGGCGTCTGGGGCATCTCGATCCTCGTCATGATCTCGATCTTCATCGCGCTCAACGGCAACGCCCTGACCGGGCCTCGCGCCTATTTCGCCATGGCCCGGGACGGGCTGTTTCCGGCCGGACTCTGCCGGGTCAGCCCGAGGTTCCAGACCCCGGCCAATGCCATCATGGCGCAGGGGATCTGGGCGATCTCGCTGACGATCGCCGGCACGTTCCTGGTCATGATACCCCCGTCCGAGACCAACTCGGCGCTGCCCAACTGGATCCTCGCCGCCTGGAAGAAGCTCAACGAGACACCGCTCTACGACCTGCTCTACACTTACGTCATCTTCGGTGCGAACATCTTCTACATGCTGGCCATCTCCAGCGTCTTCATGCTTCGAGTGCGGCGGCCCGACCTCCCGCGACCGTATCGCACGCTCGGTTATCCGGTTACCCCCCTGCTCTACGTCGCCGCGGCGTTGCTCTTGCTCGGCAACATGCTCGTGGACGAGAAGACGAGAGTTCCTTCGCTCGTCGGGCTGGCGATCATCGTCCTCGGCCTCCCGGCCTATGCGTTCTTCAGGCGGTCCTCGCACTCCCTCGATCCCGAGGCGTAGGATCTCTACCCACGGGACCCTTGTAAAGTCGGCAACGTCCCCCACCGGATCAGCCACTCGACCTCGGTCATTGGATACGATGAAATAAGGAGGCCCTCGACGTCCGAAGAATCTAAGACAACATACGATTGACATCGAGGGGCCAGGGAGAACGAGAGGGGATCGTGGAAAATACCGATCAGACCGGCGAGTGGTCCCTCGAGGCCTACCGCGACTACCTCCGCCTGCTGGTCCAGCTCCAGTTGAGCCCGCGGCTCCGGACGAAACTGGATGCGTCCGATGTCGTCCAGCAGGCGATCCTGCAAGCGCACGTCGGGCGGGAGCGGTTCCGCGGTCGCACCGAGGGTGAGTGGCTGGCCTGGCTCCGCGCGATCCTGGCGAATGCCCTGGCGACCGCGGTCCGTCGGTTCGACACCCAGTCGCGCGAGCTGGGCCGTGAACGGTCGCTGGAGGCCGAGCTGGAGCAGTCGTCCTCCCGGCTGGATGGGTTCCTCGCGGCCGATCAGACGTCGCCGAGCGAGAGGGCGGTGCGACACGAGGATCGGCTTCGCCTGGCCCGATGCCTCGCCCAGTTGCCCGAGGACCAGCGGCGGGTCGTGGAGCTCCACTACCTGAAAGGCATCACGGTGGCCGACGCGGCGGCGCAGATCGGACGATCGCGTCCGGCCGCGGTCGGGCTGCTCTTCCGCGGGCTCAAACGACTCCGAGAGTTGCTCCAGGCCGACGGAGGCTCGAGCCATGCATCGTGAGCTCACAGACGCCACCGACCGCGAGGAACGGCTGAACGAAGTCCTGCTGGCTTACGTCGAGGCGCTCGAGGCCGGCCGGGAACTCGACCGGGACCAGTTCCTGGCCGCCAACCCGGACCTCCGGCAAGACCTGGAGACGTTCCTCGCCAGCCACGATGAAGTGGAGCGCCTGACCGCACCCCTGCGCGGGTCGGCCGGGCGAGGAGTCGATCGGGAGACCGGGTCCCGCGACGTCGATCCCGACAGGGGACCGCGTCGCGTCGCGGGACCGCGGGATACCGACGGCGATTCGACCGTCGGAATCGGCCAGATCGGCGATTTTCGCCTCGTCAAGGAGGTCGGCCGGGGCGGGATGGGTGTGGTCTACGAGGCCGAGCAGATCTCGCTCCGGCGCCGCGTCGCGCTGAAGGTGCTGCCGTTCGCCTCGTCCATCGACCCGCGACGACTCAAGCGATTCCAGACCGAGGCGATGGCCGCGGCCCACTTGCAGCATGAGGCGATCGTCCCGGTCCATGCGGTCGGCTGCGAGCGCGGCGTCCATTACTACGCGATGCCGTTCATCGAAGGACAGAGCCTCGCCGGATTGATCCATGAACTGAAACGACTCCGTATTGGACCGGACCGCCGGCGATCCGCGGCACCATCGCAACGTCTTGCGGCCGACGAAACCGACGTCGCGAATCCGATGCACGGCACGCCCGGATTCCGGGCGGGGGAGATGGCCAGCCTCGCGGCGACGACCCTCTCTCACGAATGGTCCTCGGAAAGCCGTCGGTATTTCGATCGGATCGTGGTCCTGGGCCGACAGGCGGCCCTGGCATTGGAGCACGCCCACCAGGCGGGGGTCGTCCACCGGGACATCAAGCCGAGCAACCTGCTCCTGGACCTGCGGGGCCAGCTCTGGGTCACGGATTTCGGCCTGGCCCAGGTCACGGGCGACGTCGGCCTCACGATGACGGGGGAGCTCCTGGGCACGCTCCGCTACGCCAGCCCGGAACAGCTCCTCGCCCGACGAGGGATCGTCGACCACCGCAGCGACATCTATTCCCTGGGAGCCACGATCTACGAGCTGCTGACCCTACGCCCTCTCTTCCAGGGCCGCGACCGCAACGAGCTGCTCCGTCAGATCGCCGACGACGAACCGACGCCGCCTCATGCGCTGGACCCATCCGTGCCGGCGGATCTGGAAACGATCGTCCTGAAGGCAATCCGGAAGGAGCCCGGGGAGCGTTATGCCACGGCGCAGGAGCTGGCCGACGACCTGGGGCGATTCCTGGATCATCGGCCGATCGTGGCGCGTCGGCCGACACCCGCGGAGCGACTCCGCACATGGGCACGTCGACATCCTTCGATCGTCACGGCCGGCATGGTGGTGCTGATCCTCCTCTCTGCCGCGTCGCTGGTCAGCACCGTGCTGATCCGACGCGAACAGGCGAGGACGTGGACCGAGCAGCAGCGGGCGGAAGCCGCCTACCGGCGCGAGCGTCAACGCGCCGAGGAGGCCGAGACGCGATTCCGCCTCGCCCGGCGCTCCGTGGACGAGCTCATCCAGGTCAGCGAAGAGGAGCTCGCCCATCGACCCGGGATGGAGGGCTTGCGGAAGCGACTGCTCACGTCGGCGCTGGCCTACTACCAGGAGTTCATCGAGCAGCGGCCCAACGATCCCGGGCGCAGGCCGAGCTGCGCGACACGACGAAGCGGGTGGAGAAGATCCTCTCGGACCTGGCCGTGCTCCGGGCCGCGAACCACCTGTATCTGCTCGTCCAACCGCCCTCACTCGACGACCTGCGATTGGACGAACGCCAGCAGGCACGATTGAAGGAGGTCTCGGCCCGGGCGGCCAGGCAGTGGATCGAGTCGATCAACGAGCGAAGCCGACTGTCGCCGGCCGAGCGGATTCAGAGATCCCTCGCGCAAGCCCGGGCCAACGAGGCGGACGTCAACGCGATCCTCACGCCGGCGCAACGGGCTCGCCTCCACCAGATCGCGCTGCAAGCGGAGGGAGTCGGGGCGTTCCGAGAGCCGGAGGTGGTCACGGGACTGGGGCTCACGCCGGACCAACGCGATCGGATCCGGGCGATCGAGGAGGATGTCTTCTTCAGCCGCATGAGATCGGCGGAGCCGGGCACGCCGACCGCGACCCTCGCCCCATCGCGAGACCCGACGGCCCGGCCCGCGATGGAACGGATCCTGGAGGTGCTCTCGGAGGAGCAGTCGCGACGGTGGACGGCGATGATCGGCGATCCCATCCGCGGGTCGTTGAGTCCCTTCCCATCCCCGTTCGGTCCAACTCGTGTCCAGAAGCCGCCGTCGCGATGACCTCGTGGCGAAGTCGGAAACCGGCGGATGGGCCTCGATCAGTCCGACGGCTTCGCCGTCACGGGGGCTGGCTTTTCGCTCGATGCCTTCCTGGCGGCACCGCGAATCGCCGGACGGACCGCGTCCGGCGACCGGTCTCCCAGGTACTCGGCGTCGCGGGTGAGCTGGAGGAAGCCGATGCACATCTCGTCGGTCGTCTGCTCGCCCCAATGGACCTCGACCGGCGGATGGCTGGGGTTTCGAGGGTTACCCGGGGAATTGTCGAAGTGGGCTACCATCTCGACCCGGGTCCCCTTGGGCAGGGCGACGGGCGTCACGAACTCGTATGGGTTCTGCCAGTTGAAGTCCCAGTCGTCAATCCGGATCAGGGTCTGCTTCGAGCCGTCGGGCCGGACGGCCCGAAGGACGAAGTCCTTGCCGAGCCAGTGCATGTGGGGGAAGACGGCCAGCAGGTGGGAATCCTGACGGATGGTCAGGCTCCCCTTCACCTCATGATTCGCATCCCCCGCGGGGATCTTCAGCTCGGGCATGCCGAAGAAGCCCGGACGATCGGGGAAGACCACCCCGGATCGGATCAGTTTGTCCACCGGCCCCTTGGCGAAATACAGGCCGATCGAGCTGGCGTCGGCCTCGGGCTTGCCGCTCTTGTGGTAGTGGATCTGCAAGAGCACGTCCGCGCCGGCCGGCAAGGCCCGCGCGGTACCCTCGGGCGAGAGCCGAGGCGTCCGGCCCGGCGCCCAGCCCCAGAGCTGTCCGGCGGGGAGAAACGGCAGCCCGTTCGGAAGCCGGCCATACCCGCCGCCCGAGGTCGCATAACCGGGCCCCGAGTCGGCCGCGTCGAGCTTCCGCGCATTGCCGGTCACATCATAGGCCGAGAGGATATGGTGGACGACCTTCATATTCCCCGGCTTGAAATCCGCCGCGGCGATCCATCGTCCTTGCGTCAAGCCGGAGGGGATGACCACCACGCGATATTCATCCGCACCGGAGGCCTCCAACCGGTAAGGCTCGGACATCTTGAGGACCAGGTCGGGCGGCCCCAGCGTCCAGTCCGAACTCCAACGGCGAGGCGGCGGTCCGTCCTTCGGATCCCCTTCCGGACATCCCGCATCGGCCCAGTCCGCGAGCGTCTTCAATTCCCGGTCCGTCAGCACGCGCGCCCCGTTAAATGGGCCGCCTTCGGTCGTCGAGGCATGCCACGGGGGCATGGTGCGTTCCTCGGTCACCGCGGCGATATCCTGCGCGCGCTTTCGCGTCTGCGCGTAATCCAGGAGTGAGAAGGGTGCGACCTGCCCGGGCCGATGGCATTCCTGGCAGTTCTTCTGCATGATCGGCGCGACGTCCCTGTGATAAGTCGGCGGCTCGGCGCACTCCGCACCGAGGGGCATTCCGAGCGATACGACGATCAGGACGGCCATGCAGCCTCGAGAGCAACGGGCCGATCTCTTGTGCGGGACCATCTTGCGACCTCTCCGGGGGAAACCGTGGGCGTCTTGGATATTCGGAAGGCCGCCGTCACGAAAGCCCGAGACGAACTCATGCGGCTCCTACTCCAGATGATAGCCCACCGGGTCGCGGATGAGTTTCAAGAATCGGAAGGATTTACTCGAAATGGTGGCGCCCGCCCATTCCATCAGTGGTGGGCAGCACCTTCCAGGGCACTGATCCCATCATGAGGCTGTGCGACGACGCGTCGCTCGCCGGCCGTCGCCGGCCGGGCTGTTGTCACGGCTCCCGAGTTGAGTCGATCGAAGAGCCGACGGCACCTGTCGAGGATGGGCCTGGCCTCCGCCAAGCCGCACAGGTTGTGGGACTCGTTGGGGTCGACGTCGAGGTCGTAGAGCTCCTCGCCCCCATCCCCGTGGCGGATGTAGACCTTGCCCTCGGCGTGGACCGCCGTGATCGGCCCGTGCGACGCGTCCGACTGGAGCGGGTCGGCCACCTCCGCCGCGGAGGGGTCCAGCTCGGAGAATGGCGGCGAGGGTGCGATGGGACCTCCAGGCCGCTCCACCTCCCATGCGCCGGCGAGCGACTCGCCCGGAAAGGGAGAATCGCCGGTCCAGCCGAGCAGGTTGACCACCGTGGCCGGCACGTCGCGCAGGCTCACGTCCTCATGAACGACCAGGCCACGAGGCACCCGTCCCGGAGACGCGATCAGCAGCGGGACGTGAGTCTCCGATTCGTACAGGCTCAGGCCGTGGCCGAACCCGCCGTGTTCGCCGAATTGCTCTCCATGGTCGGCGGTGAGGATCAACACGGTCTCATCGAGGAGGTCCCGCCGCCGCAGCTCGTCGAACAATCGCCCCAGCTCGCGGTCCAGCGACGCGATGCAGTCGTCGTACGCATCCCGCGCCAGCGCGATCTGCGAGGGATCGAGGGCCCGCTTGTTCAGTTTTTGCCAGTCGCGGAGCATCAAGACGTCCTGGCGCGACCGAGATTCTTTTTCGAAGGGGCGGACGCCCCCTTCGGGCGTGAGGTACGGATCGTGCGCATCGAAGTAATTCAAGAAGGCGAAGAAGGGCCTCCGGCCGCTTTCGGAGAGCCAATCGAGGAATTCGCGAGTGATCGTCGCGGCATCCTTCCGCGAGAAATCGAGGCCGACCGATGACGGGCCATCGGCGGCCAGGAACCCGAGCTCGTCGCGGAGGCGACCTGCCTTCTGCGCCAGGAACCATCCCAGGCTCGACGCGCGAAGGACCTCGGCGGGCGTGACCGGGAAATCGCAATACGTGTCGAACCCCCGGGCGAGCCCGGACTCATGTCCGCAGAAGAACTGGTTGGCCACGAACCCGGCCGTCGCGTAACCATGGCCGCGGAGGAACTCCGCGAGCGTGGGGTAAGTCGCGTCGAGCCGGCCGAGCCGCCCCACGGACAACTCGTGCGGCCATCGGCCCGTCAGCAAGCTGGCATGAGAGGGGAGCGTCCAGGGCGCCGAAGCCTGCGCGATCGAACCGCACTCCCCGGCTGGCCAGCCGTGCGAGATTGGGTGTCGTGTCGCGATCGTAGCCGTAGAGTCGCAGGTGATCCGCCCGGACGGTATCCAGCACGATCAGGAGGATGTTCGGAGCCCGCTCGCCTGGCGCCGCACGCGCGTCGGCGGGGCGACTACGGCCCATCGCGTCCCGAGCGACCGCCCAGCCCGCGAGCAGGGCCAGGATCGCCATCAGTGCCGGCGTTCCGTGGCGGATCAGGCGACCGAACCGAGGCAGGCTGGCCGCGATCCAAGGTGCGGACCGGAAGGCGATCCCCGCGGCCAGCAGGCCGCACGTCAGGGAATTCAAGCCGCGGACCAGGAGGAGCTGGCTGACACAGGCCAGGAAGACGAAGCTGCCGACGACCCACCGCATCGGCAGCCGCCGACTCCATCGGGCGACGATGGCCAGCGACAGGCCCCACACCCCGAAGATCGCCAGATCGGAGGCCGGCACCATCCAGATGAAGTGGGCACTCCTCAGGAAGAACCCCTTCTCCAGCAGCGTGACGCGCACGACCAACAGCAGAAGCTCGAGCAGGCCGGCGACCAGCCCGAACCAAATCGCCATCATGAGCACGGAAGATGGGCTCAGCCATGTCCCGCGTGCCACCGTCGCCTCGCGATCGGTTCCCGATTCAGGGCCTGAATGACCTGTCATTCCGTCGCGCGACCTCGGATATTGTCCGTCCGATTCCGATGTTTCGGTAGATGCGCCTACCTGATCCGCTGATGAACCGGCCGGGGGCGTACTCAATCTCGTGGTAGATCGTCAAACGACCATCCTTTGCAGGGGGGGAAACCTCTCTTGACTATCTGTTCCCCGGGGTCATCTTCCGCAACCACTGTCTGACCAGTCGCACGGGTGCGGCACCGACGATCAGGACGATGCCCGAAATCGCCCCGATGAGCGAAGTCAGGGGCAATTGCATTTCCGGGCCGAAGTAAGCGAATAACATGAATGAGGCTCGCCTTGAATTCCCGAGGTCAAGTGTCGGGACCTGATAAAGTAGCCTTTTTTACGCAAGTTGAGCGTACGACAAGATCCACGGCCGGAGACGGCGATGGCAATCTCTCCACCTTCTCAGACGGCCAAGAGGCAATCGGAATGATCCCTGTCGTAGACAGTCGAGTGGAGGCTATGACGCGGGTTGAAGCGATCCATGGGAAGGAACCCGGCCACCGCCCTGGAGGGTGCTAGCGAATCCACATACGACAACTCGATTCCGCTCGATTGGCGCCTATATAGAACCTTTCGAGCACGATTCGTGACGAGTCGTGGTATGCACGGACTCGTGGCCTCGAATCGAGTGCCTGGGAACCGAGTGTCGTTCCCATTACTATTCTATTAGCGATATCGTTCTAGACCAGGCCCTCGATCTTCGATCTTTTACAATACTTAACAATATAGGACTAATCGCCTATGCCAGTAGGAGACTTTGTAGGGCGGGTGAGACCCACCAAGTCTTTCGGCGACAAGGCATTCGGTGGGTTTCACCCACCCTACTGGGATCGGCTCCATGACCGACTCGACAGGGTCGCCATCGCATTCCCGGCGGAAGGACGGACCCGAGTTCACCGGAGATTCCGGGAGATCGTCTACTCGTAGAAGCATCTCGCGGGGGGAATTACGCGATGGGAGCTAACTCATCGCATCGTTGCTCGGCTTAACGAATCCGCAGGATTCGATCGCGGTGCGTCCGGCGGAGTTTTAGATTCCGACGACTTCACAGAGCCGGTAACATCGATGAATGCGTAAGGTTCGGTCCAGGTTGAGAAGAAGTTCTTGTCAGGCAGGAGTTCGAGGCTCGCGCCGAAGTACGTGTTGAAGACGACGCGGAACGAATTGACGGGGCTGATCTCCTCGTAGAGTCCGCGATAGTTGCGATCCGGGAAGTAATAGGCATTGAGGATGCTCATCCTCTCGTGCAGATCGGTATGCTGGACGTCTTCCATGTCGAGGTACAATTCCGAGCCGTGGTCGGACTGGAGGATGATGATCGGTGGCCTGGGCGATTCGGCCAGCAGGCGATCGATCGTCGCTTCGATCTTCCGCGTGATGAAGGCCGCCTGATTCCGATAGCCCAGTTGGAACGCTTCGGGTTGCCGGAAACGTCCCATCGAGCGATCCGCGCCGACGAGGGTGAATGTCACATTCCGAAGACTGACATCCTCGCCGTTCTCCCCGAAGATGAATGGGAGATGTGGGCAGAGGATGTGGGCCAGCGTAAATGTCGGGGCGGGGTTGCGCGCCACGTCCGGGAGGTGGTCCAGGAGATAGAGGATTCGCCGACGCGCGAGCGTGTATTCATCCCTCCAACGATGGGGAATCCAGACGCGCTCGAGCGGCGTCATCTCGATCAGCATCCGTTCGAACCCGCGGATATAGGGCTGCGGCGCGAGGTAGACGTCCGCCTCGGGATGTTCGGTCGGGTCGAAGCCCGTCCCGAACGTGACGAACTGGTAACCCAGGGGTCGGAGGGTCGCCATCACGTTGTTCTTGCCGATCAGGTCGGACAATTCGGTCTGGTCGTTCCCCAGGCCCTTGACCAGTTCTTCGAGGTAGGACGAATTCAGCGACGACGAGAGGCTCAGCGGAGTCTGGCAGTAATTGGCGGTGCTCCGGCGCGTGACGTGGAACCCCTTACGCTCCAGGTGCGCCAGGAATTCGGAGTTGTCGAAATTGAATAGCGACTTCATCACGTCGCTACGAGCGTATCCGTCGAGGATGATGTAATAGATGTCGGGCCGCTCCCGCCCCTCCTGCTGCGCGCCCAGGGCCAATGGCACCGGCTGGCGCGGCGGTCGGGGTACGGCCGCGGGGGCCTTGACGGTCAGGATCTGGAAGACCGGCATGGCAACCAGGACGATCGCGAAGACATTCAGGAAGCCTGTCGCCTTCCTGGGCTCCTTCACCCATTTCGCGACCAGGGCGGCGAACGCGCCCAGGAAGATGGCCTCGGGGATGACGATCCACACCGTATCGAGGTCCAGGATCGTATAGGTCACCCAGAGACCACTGAGGTAGGCCGCGATCTGGTTCGCCGGCCCCCGGACGCTGCCGAACGAGAAGAACAGCATGACGGCCAGCGAGGCGACCAGGCCGGCCCTCCTCAGGTCCCTCAGCACCAGCCCGAAGACCAGCCAGGTCCCCGCGACCCCGACGAGCGCATAGGCGACGAGCGTCGACAGCTCCACGAGGCGGACTTCGCGGGCATTCTGGGCGAACAAGGCCAGGATCGGATACACGGCGAAGACGAAGGGGTGGACGACCCAGTTCCCCACCGACCCGATCAGTCCTCGCGACGGCGCATCAGGTACAGCGTCCGTCCCGACCCGGTCACCGGCTCCGCCACCAGGACGGTGAAGTGTTTTCCGAAACATGATTCGAAGGTGTCTCGATTGTAAACATGATGTACACCGAGGTGTCGTGCCGACAGGGACCTCACCTGCGGGTTGACCTCGGGGATGAACTCGATGACGAGCCATGGGGCGAGCGACCGGAAGAACTCCGCCTGGTTCTCCATCGGTTGGTTGCCCGTGAACGCCAGGTGATGGATCAGGGCCAGGGCCATGACCACATCGGGGCTGCCGCGATCGAAGACGGAGGCCCGCTCGCGGTTCCACCAGCCGGACCCGGGGCTGGGATTGAACAGGTCCAGGACCAGGGGCCGCAGCCTCGTCTCACCGCGGCCCTTCGCCTCCAGGTAGATCCGCTCGATGCAGGCCGGGTCGTAGTCGAAGGCGACCGTGGAGAGCCCCATCTCCGCGGCGATCCGGCTGAACGCCCCCGTATTGGCGCCGAGGTCCCAGGCCGTGACGGCCTTGGTCCGATCCAACAGCTCGCGGATCAGCCTCGCCTTCCGCTCGTATTCCTCCGGGGTATAGGGCAGGCCCTGATCGTACGCGGCCCAACCCCGCCCCGGCGGCCGCCATTTCAACCCGCGGACCGCCGATTCCAGGCTGTCGATCAGCCCGAGCACCGCGTTGCGGCCGACCCTCATCCGCGCCCCGCTCGGCGGCGCCGGCCGACCGGCGTGCGCCTCCTGAAAGCTTGCATGAAGATGCAAGTGCATCAGCAACCCCACGCGAAGCCGCGAGCGGATCGGCAGGAGTCGGGCCGCCAGGTCCAGCGGGATGCCGTCGATATTCGTCCGACAGAGCTGGTTCAGCCGGTGATCCCTCAGGCTCATGAGCGCCAGGGGCGCGAGGAAATGCTCGCAGAACTGGCGATAACCGACCCATGGGCTGCCCTCGTGATACACCTCGAAGGAGAGCGTGTCGATGAAGATCGGCCGACCCCGATGGAATTGCACGTTGTAGGCGCTGCAATCCTTGAGGGTCATCCCCCGTCCGATCGCCCGCCGCTGGATCTCGAGCGTCGCCAGCGCCGCATCGCGGTGCTGGCTGAAGCTCCACTCGTAGGGATACGAGATGAACTCGATGGGCTCGGGCCGGATGACCTTGTAGGCACTCGCCGGATCCCGCGCCGACTCCTCGAGCTCCTCGTGGGCGACCAGCAACCGGTCTCTCGTCAATTCCTCGTAGAGCCCGGAGGCCATCAATCGATCGTAGTGCTCTCGGTAGACCAGATTCACCTGGCGGCGAAGGTCTCCCTGCTCGCTGTAGACGAAACCGGCGGGATCGCGGAACGAGACGACCGACAGGGCATGGCTCATCATGAATTCCGAGTCTTCAACCTCACGCCGTCGCGGATCGATCTCACCCAGGACTTCAGGAAGAACGAGCTGCTCAACAGTCCCGCTACGAGCACCTGGAAGAGCATGCTTCCCATACCGGGATCGAGGTAAGCCCACAACATGGACGGCTGGAAGGCCGTGAGCGAAGCACCGAAGGATTGAAGGATTTGCATGGGCCTTTCATCGACTCCTTGTTGGAGATTGTGCAGGAGGGATCGTCCAAGTCTTAGTCCTATCAGCGACATTTCCCGGCACCCCGGCCCGCCTCTCCCTTTTTTGACGACCTTCACAATCGGGTGCCGATTGAAACCCGCGAGGTCTGCGTCGCTGACCGTGATCGCGCCCTCTCGCGGCCGACGAAGGAATTTTGCTTCGAAGCTGTCTCCAATCAAGGGCCGTTTCAAGAAACCCCGCGGCCCACCCCCGCTCTTCCGGCTCGTTACTCCCGCGACCGCACCAAGCAACCCCAAACACCCACAAAAAAGACGCGTGCGGATTCGACTGCACGCGCATCGAATGGCTATGAAATGATAGAGCGGAACACGAACGATCCGAACCAGTATTGTCCCAGGGGGCTGCGTACACTGGTCCCCGAAATACGAGTCGGACTCAGAAAGCCTACGACATTCCGCTGCGATCGTGACGTGCCCGCGGGACGAACCGCGCAATTATTGAGGACCATCGAGGCTTGCACCCTCGCGCCGATCCGGCCGGGTTGTCGATAGGGCTCAGGTTGCCGTCGAGCCGAGGGCTGTCTCGAGGTCCGGGAACTCCAGATCCGGGAAGAGGGAGCCGAGGCGGGTCGTATCGAGCGAGACGTTGACGGGCCGGGGTTCCAGGAAGGACGCATCAGCCTGGCGAGACGGGCGAATCAGCCCGGGATCGATCCCTCGGACGATCGCCACCCGGCTCATGAGGTCGAAGCGGCTGAGCCGCTCGCGGCCGCCGACATGCACGAGGCCCTTCGCATCCGACTCGATCAGCCGCGCGATGATCTCGGCGGCGGTGGCGTAATCGAGAGGCGTTCGGAATTCATCCTCGAAGAAGGACCGCGGCTCGCCGCGGGCCAGGGCCGCCAGGGCGATGTCGTAGAAGCCGGGATTCCCGCCGAGGGCCGGGCCGAAGAGCAGGCAGATCCGGGCCACGATCCCGCGAGGGGCCTCCAGCACGAACTGTTCGGCCTCCCGCTTGGTCCGGCCATAGCCGAGGATCGGCACGGCCTCATCCTCTTCGCGCGACCAGGATCGAGAGCCGTCGAAGACCAGGTCGGTCGAGGTGAGCAAGATGGGGCGGTCGCGACTCGCCGCCCATCCGGCCATCCGGCGGGTGGCCTCCACATTGACGGCCCGCCCACGCGTCGGGTCGCGATAGATCGCGTCGGCGGAGCTGATCGCCGCGGCGTGGATCACCGCCTCCGGATCGGCCTCATCCAGGCACCTGGCGACTTGCCCCTCATCGGTGAGATCGACGGGCCGCAGTTCGATCCCGAAGCGGGACCCCCGCGTCTCCCCGCTCCAGGCGAGGACCCGATGACCTCTGGCGATGAGTCGATCGACCAGATAGCTCCCCAGTCGGCCGCTGGCCCCCGTCACCACAATCCGCATGACCGTCAACTCCCTGCGATAACCCGATCTTCCCGTCAAGGTCGACGCCAGCCGTCGCGCCGGCCCTGCCGATCATAGGCCAACAGGATGGGGCTTGGGAACAACCCCGACGCGGCTCGGTCACATCGACCACGAAAGAAGCGCCGACATGAATCTCCGCAAGGTTCCACTCGACGACCTCGTCCTCGACCCGAATTTGAATCTCCGCGACCGCCTGGATGACTTCACGGTCGAGCGCTACGCCGACTCGTGGGACCGTCTGCCGCCGATCACGATCTTCGAGGTCGAAGGCCGCCTGTTGCTGGCGGACGGCTTCCACCGCCACGCGGCCGCGATCATGCTAGGCAAGCGGACGATCCCCGCGGAAGTGCGCGAGGGGACACTCTCCGATGCCCTGGACTTCGTCGCGAGCGTCAACTTGTTCCACGGCCTGCCCCTGACCCGGGCCGAACGTCGGCGGGCCGTCGAGGTCAAGCTCAAGCTGCACCACGACTGGTCCGACCGACGCATGGCCGAGGAGCTGGCCGTCAGCCGCGAGCTGGTCGCCAAGATCCGCCGCCAACTGATCGAGGCCCAACAGATCCCCAATCTCCCCGGTCGCGTCGGCTCGGACGGGAAGCTCTACACGTCCGCCGGCCTCCCGAGGGATCCCAACGAGCGGCTCCCTCGCGACAACAAGGAGGGGGGCGGCGAGGACGAGTCGGTCGAACGCGGGCGCCGCGGCATGAATGCCTCCGCCGCGCCCTGGGAGGAGACCCAGGCCGTCCCCGCCGAGCCCGACCACCGGCCGGAGCCGGCCTACGACCTGGCCCCTACCCCCCGCGAGACCCGGGCGGCCGCGATGGTCGAGCCGGTCGAGACCGCCGAAGCCACGATCGACGAGATGCTCGAGCTCATGTCGAAGCAGGTCCAGCAGGTCGTCGACTGGACCAAGGCCGAGGGCTTCGACGAAGCCTATCGGTCGGCCAGATCCAACATCAAGGCCCTGTTCCAGGCCGCCGTTTATAACCTCGGCAATCGCGCCAATCAACTCCTCAAGCTGCGGTAGACGCCGAGCGTGGTGTCAGAGGAATTCGCAGAGGACCCGGTCGGCGACGAACACGCCTTCGCGGCTGAGACGCAGCCGATCCCCGTCGTCTTCGAGATATCCCTCGGCGCGGAAGCGTTCGATCGCCGGGGCCGCCAGACTGTCGATCTCGAAGCCGGTCTGGCGATGGAACTCATCCCGATTGATGCCCTGTCCGGTCCGTCGGAGCATCAGGATCGCCGTCTCACGTGCCCGACCCTCGGGGGATAATTCCTCGGTGGGTCCGGTCGCCGGCTCGTCCGCCTCGATCCGGCGCAGGTAGCCCGGGAGGTCACGCGTATTGACCGATCGCACGCCGCGCACGTATCGGGCCGCGCCGACGCCGAAGCCGAAATACGCGTCATTGGCCCAGTAGGCGAGATTATGCCGCGACTCGTGGCCGGGCCTGGCGAAATTGGAAATCTCGTACATCGCCAGTCCGGCGTTAGCGAGCCGATCGATGGTGGTCTCGTACATCAGACGCTCGACCTCCTCGTCGAGCGGTTGGACCTCGCCGACTTGCTGTTGTTTCCACAGGGCCGTACCCTTCTCGAAGACCAGACCGTAGCAGGAGAGATGCGCGGGGCCGAAACCGAGGGCGATATCGAGGTCGTTGCGCCAATCGTCGGGCGTCGAGCCGGGCACGCCGAAAATCAGGTCGAGCGACCATTGTGGAAACCGAGGACGGACGATCGCGACGGCCTGTTCCACCTCGGGCCGGCCATGGTGGCGCTCCAGGACCCGGAGCGACTCGGGCCGGAACGACTGGGCGCCCAGGCTCACCCGATTGACGCCCGCCCCGGCCAGGATATCAGCCTTCTCGGCATCGAGCGTCCCCGGATTGGCCTCCACGGTCCACTCGACGCCGGGCGCCGGACCAGCCATCGCCGGATCATCTCGGTCAGCCGCAAGAGCTGGGCGGCGTCCAGCCGGGTCGGTGTCCCGCCTCCGACGAAGATCGTGTCAACTTCCTGCGGACGGCCCAGCGTGACGGCCATCTCGCGCTCGAGGGCCGACAGGTAGCGATCGGCCAGATGATCGACGCCGGCCAGCGAGGCGAAGTCGCAGTATCCGCACTTGTGGGCGCAGAACGGGATATGGACGTAAGCCGCCCGGGGCCACTGCCATCTGGGCTCGACTTCCCTCTCGACCGCTTCGCGGATCACGGGACGGCCTCGATGAAGCGGATCTCGGGCACCGCGGCCTTCAGGGTCGATTCGACTCGCATGCTCAGGGTCACGATCGCCGAGGAACATCCCTGGCACGCGCCGGTCAGCCGGACCTGCACGATGTTGTCATCGTCGATGCCCACGAGCACGATGTCGCCACCATCGGCGCGGAGGTCCGGTCGGACGCGCTCATCCAGGACGCGCTCGATCTTGTCGAGGATGTCTCGTCGCCCCGTCGAGGTATGGCTGTCGGTTCCTGATGATTGCATGTTCGCGACTTGAGAGGTTCCTGGACGGATTGCTGGTCGGTTGGTCTCGCGGACATGCGTCCGCCGCGCGGTGAAAGACCCCGAATTGCGCCTCGCAACACGGGGCCCGCCAATCTGGGATTCGAGGGATGGGTCGGGTTCCGGGCGATCAATACTCGCCGTAACCGCCCCCGCCCCCGCCGCCGCGATAGCCTCCGCCACCGCCGCCTGCCCCTCCACGATAGCCGCCACCACCGCCGCCGCGATAGCCACCACCGCCGTCGCCACCGCCGCCGCCCGGGGTGCGGGGCCTGGCTTCGTTGACGGTGAGCCGACGGCCATCGTAATCCTGGCCGTCCAGGCTCTCGATCGCCGCGAGAGCCTCATCGTCGTTGTCCATCTCGACGAAGCCGAATCCCCGGCTTCGACCGGTCTCGCGGTCACTCAGGACCTGGGCGGTCTTGACCGTCCCATACTGCTCGAACAATTCTTGAAGCTGTGCCGAAGTGACCGTGTACTTGAGGTTGCCAACGTAAAGCCGCTTCGCCATCGCAATCGCCCGGAACAGGCTCTCCACCGACTTCCGCGGGAGGAACAACCCGAGTACGGGGGCAAGGAACCTCGGCGGTATGCCCGGCTCCTGCTCGCCCCGAGAAACGAGACCCGGCCGGGAGGATGGCCCGGCCAGAAATCGATTCAACCAAGAGTATAAGAGTCCCACACTCCCGCATCAACGACAAAATGACGTCGCCCCAAAATCGCCGAAATCATTCGTCGTCGGCAGAGATCCGGGACCGCGCCGAGCCGATCGGATCTTCGCGGCACCTACGCGCGAGACTGTTCCGGCGCCTTGAGCGGAGATAAGATGACGCGAGATCCCAGCCCCCCTTTCCACGATCGCTCGACCTGGTCGATGCCGCGACGACCACGGCGCGGCCGGGCACGAGACCAGGAGAACCTATCGATGTTCCCTCGCGGCTATCTCGGCGTCGCGTTGATCCTCGCACTCGGCATCGGCTCCTCGGCTGCCGGCCGCGACGAGACCTGGCGCCTCTCCGGCAAAGGCGGCGACATCGAACTAGCCGAGACGCCGGTCGTCTTCGAGGTCAAGGCCCGGCTCCCCGAGGGGTCATACTCCCTGGAGGCTGGCACTCCGGGCCATCGGATCGATGCCACGGTCTTCCGCGACGGCGATCGACTCTGGATCGCGACGATCTTGCCCCATGTCTCCGCCGGCAAGCCGTTCTCCTATACACTCAGGAACCAGCCGGACGCATATCGCCTCAAGATCCCGGCGGCCAACACGTCGTCGGATACGCCAGGCATCCGGCTCCGTCCCGACGGCCGGAATCTGCTCGTGATGCTCGACGACAAGCTCCTCACCGCCTACCGGATCGACTTCCGCAACAAACCGATCTTCTTCCCGATCATCGGGCCGACCGGAGATTCGTTCACCCGTGCCTATCCGATGGAGAAGGTCGTCGGCGAGGACAACGATCATCCCCATCAGCAATCGTGCTGGTTCACCTTCGGCGAGGTGAACGGCGTCGATTTCTGGTCCGAGGGCGAGGGAACGGGCAAGATCCGGGAGACCGAGCGAAAGATCGTCGTCGAAGGGCCCGTGCTGGGGAGGCTCCGGACGCGGAACGCATGGATCGCGCCCGGCGATCGCAAGTTCTGCGAGGATCGGCGGACCGTGACGTTCTACCGGACCCAGGGCGCGCGGATCATCGACTTCGAGATCGAGGTCGACGCCACCGACGGCCCGGTCACCTTCCAGGACACCAAGGAGGGGATGTTCGGCCTCCGCGTGGCGTCCTCGATGGACGTCAAGCGCAAGTCCGGCGGGCGCATCACCAACGCCGAAGGATTGACCGACGACAAGGCGTGGGGGAAAGCCTCCCCGTGGGTCAACTATGTCGGACCGATCAAAGGGAAGACGGTGGGGATCGCCATCCTCAACCATCCCGGGAGCTTCCGGTATCCCACGACCTGGCACGTCCGGGACTACGGCCTGTTCGCCGCCAATCCCTTCGGCTGGCAGGATTTCGACAAGAAATCCGAGAAGGGCGACTACACCGTGCCCGCCGGCCAGTCGATGCGATTCGGATACCGCGTGATCCTGCACGAAGGCGATACGGCAACCAACGGGCTGCCTGGGTTGTTCGAGTCGTATGCCAAACCCCCGTCGATCGAAGTCCGCGCCGATTGATGACACTCCTCGCCGAACACAGCAAGACAGGGCGAGATCGAAGCCCGTGACCACGGTCTCACGACCGTGGTCACCCGGTGGTGTTCGGCGAGACGTGTCCGATTGATCGCGATCAACCCTCTCGCCGGACGCCCCGGATCGTGCGATCGGGCGTGCAAACCCCGTCGAGAGGCATGTCATGCGGCTCGATCGGCAGATGGCGGACCAACTGGCAGGACAGGCAGACGGCCCAGCACAAGGCATCGGGCCGGAGCCTTGGCATCAGGCGGTCGTAATGTCCGGCCCCGCGGCCGAGGCGATAACCTCGGTCGTCAAATGCAAGGCCCGGCACCAGAACCCAGTCGATCGACTCGGGAAGGACCTCCGGAAGGTCACGCCGCGGTTCCGGAATCCCCAGCGTCCCCGGATGCAGCTCCGTCCGGGGATCCTCGACCTGGTGCAGTCGCAACTCCCGGGCTGCACGATCCACGCGAGGGCTGATGACCCGCTTCCCCTCCATGTACGCCCGCGCCCAGTAATCGGCGGTGCTCACTTCTTCGGGGAAAGCCGACACATAGAGCATCACCGTTCGAGCACCCGCCCATCCCGGCAGGTCGGGGAAACGGACGGCGAGCCGGCTCTCCTCCTGGCGACGGAGGTCAGGTTCGAGCGCGGCGATCTCCTCCCGGATCGCGAGGCGCAGGCTCCTCTTGATCCGGACATCCTCCGGATTGGGGCCGACCGTCTGGGACATGGTCGGGACGGGCCTCCGAGGAACAAGAACGCCCGTGACCGGCCTCGACCAGCGAGGCAAGACACGGGCAGAACAAACCTCCACCGCAATGCCGGCAGGGTGCTTTTGAGAACCCGCAGTTCAAGTGGGCACCTCAGACGCTCGAGAAACTGGCGAGCAGTTCTAGAGAATCAATATCGGTTCCCGTACGGGTTAATGTTGGTTCGCCAAAAGGATCACCCCGGATCGAACATGGCAGAGGCTGCGCCTGGTTGGACCAGACAAGATCAATCTACCCGCGGTTCGGCCGGCAATCAAGGGTAACCCTCGGGTAATGTCCTCGAGCCGGACGGCCGATCAGGGAGGGCCGAGGTTCCGTTGCCCGTGAGCATCGCCGGTACGCAGCCGCTGGATCTGGTCGCGGATCCGGGCCGCTTCCTCGTAGTCCTCGAGGGTCACGGAGACCTGAAGTTGCTGCTCCAGTCGTTCCAGAGGCCCGATCGGCCGGCCGTTCTCGACCTCTCGCCGCCATTGCTGGAGGAATCGCAGCTCGGAGCACTCGGCCTCGCGTGCCTCCTCCTTGTATTCGACGAGGAAGCTGCGGATCGCCTCGATCCCTTCGTCGATGAAGCCCAGCGCCGTGGGATAATCGTCCTGGCGCAGGGCCTGGGTCGCCCTGGCGCGCGTATGCATCAGCAGGACGTACGGCCGATACTGCTCGAACTCCATACGGTCGCGCTGGCGGTCGGCGTGCCTGGCCACGAACGAGAAGAGCCGGAGGTTCCGCGCCGTGTCTCGCGCCACCAGGTCGAATCGCTCGATCTGGAAGGCCGAGATGTAGCGGTGATAATACTGGAGGCCCTCGCGCATCAGCAACGAGCAGTCGTCGGCCTTGAGCGTGAACCGTTCGCCGAGCTCGATGGCCTCGCGTGCGCGGGCCTCGTAGAGTTCCAGCAGCGACTCGAAGCCTTCGGGCCGTTCCCCGTCGGGACGCCCGTCGATCTCCATCTGGAGCAGCCCGAGGTCCATCCGCATCTGGAGCTTCTCCGAGCCGTCCTCACCGCGGATGATCCGCACCTGGATGAGCTCGGGCTCGAACTCCCAGCCGGCCAAGATCGGCCGGATGTCTTGACTCATTGGTCCGTGGTCCGTGGTCCGTGGTCCCTGGTCCTTACTGGCTTTACCCCGCGCAAAGCTAGATGATCGGCACCGTACCATGACCACACTACCACGGACCACGGACCACGGACCACGGACAAGAGATTCAGATCTCGTTGTTATCGTGGATCATCGGCTCGAGTTCTTTGGTGTTGCGTTCCACGGCCAGGACGATGGTCCGCTCCTCGATCCCGTCGGCACTCGCGGCGACCGCGGGGATGATCTGGCGCGAATCCGGCAGGCTGAAGCGGACGGTGAAAGTCCCGTCGGCGCGGAGCTGGACCGGCTCGCCCTGGAGCGTCACCCGAGCGTTGGGCTCGGTCGTGCCATAGACGATCAGCTCGGCATCGATCTGGAAGTGGAACTCCCGCCCCAGCGAGGGCAATGCCGCCGTGGCGAGGTTCTGCAACATCGGCCTGCGGAGCCGTTCCTCGAACAGGTCGCGAAGGTCGATCGCCGTGTTCGACTGATGATGGCCGTTGGAGCTGCCGCCGATCGACGCCGGGGTCTCGATCCGGTCGAATTGCTTCTGGACGTCGATCCAGTTCTCGTCGAGGGGATCCGCGACGCCGGCCTTGGGCGTCGTGACCACGTTGGACCGGGCCAGGACATAGAACCGCCCTCGCCTCGAGAGATAGCCGATGTCGATCCGGTAGGATCGCGGAGGTTCGAGGACATCGATATACCAGTTGTTGACCCCGCCATGGATCGGGATATCGCGCACCTGGCGTTCGGTGGAGGACGTGGTATCTTCGCTCGAGACATCCATCAGCCGGAGGATCGGCCGCGCCGTGTGCCAGTCCTGGCCGAGCGCCGCCTGGGCACGGGCCAGGGTGGTCCGGCTCAGCTCCCAGTACGCATGCAACCAGTAGGAATCGCGGGTCAGGACGACGATGCGATCCTTCTGGCAGGCGTGGTCCAGGTTGTGGGGCGGCGGCGCCGCCGCGCGTTGCTGGACCGCCGGCGCACCGTTGCGACCCTTGGACGGGTGCGATGACGGGGAGATCGGACTCTTGGGATTGGCATGTCCGTTGGCCTTCGGACTCGACCTATCCTTGCCGCCGGCCCCGGCCGGGCGGGGGAGCGACAACGCCTTTATCAACTGATCCTTCCGCATCGCATGCCACCCGGTGATCCCCTGTTCCTTGGCCAACTGGGCGAGGTGTCTCTTATTGCAGTCTTTGAGTGCATCGACGGTCATATGGTACCACTCCGATCACCCCCCGCTTCGCCTCGTCGGCCACTACGAGAGATGGTTGTATTTTGATACGACAATCATCCCTGAGTGGACCGATCCGGAAGACTCCATGTATCCCGGACTGGAGGGTGCAACTCGTCACCAGGCGGCCGCTCGACCGGCGATCGCAACACCGAGGAGACCCCAGCATCGGGACCCGCTCACCACGATCGCCTTAAAAGAACAAAGGCGGCCTTCAACCCGTTGAACTGGGCTAGAAGCCGCCTGATCTCCCTCGCTCGGCAGGGACTTTCCACGGAAGCATGGCATCATGGCGAGTCCTCTGACTGGATGGACGGGGCAAGTCGAGGAACGTCGTGTCTGTGGTAAAGGCTTGGTGCCTCTCAATCTCGCGTTGCTACGACATACCATATTGGCCGGAGACCTGTCAATCGCCGAGCCGACCGTGTGTTCGAAAACGGACACTCTCGCCATCGGTCCCGCCCGGCCAGCCGGAGGGCCTCGGGTGCCCGTCAAACAAGCTTAATCCAGTATTAAGAATAAGACTCCTCCGAACTTTGTGAAAAATTTCTCGAACTGGAGGCTGAGGAGTTGACACGGGGGAATTGCCCAGTAGACTGGACGCTCAAGATCGTCGCCCGCCTGGACGTACCTCGACGAGTTGAACGAGTTTCGCCGACGGAAGATCGGGGCGGTGGCCGCGAGCGTCTCGGAGTGCTCCTATGGCCTGGGAGCGCGCCGGGAGCGGGAGTCGTGCGTGGTTAAGCATCAGGAGTCGCGATCCTCCCTGGCCCTTGGCATGGAGTGGGCCTCGCGGGTCACGACGATCGGGCTGATGTTCGCACTGCCGGCATTGGTCGGCTATGGTGTGGATCGCTGGCTGCATACGGCCTGGGCGGGGACCATCGCCGGGGCCGGGCTGGGATTCGTCACCGGTATGGTGCAGACCATGCGGATGTCGCGGCAACTCGCCGAGGAATCCGTGCCGCGCGAGGGACGCCCCGGTGATGAAAAAGGGCCGAGGGGTCATCGAGAGACGCCGACCTGACGGGAACGCATCAATCAACGCAAGCGTACAAGACCGCCCCCGGAGCCCGACGGCTGTCTCTTCGCGTCAGAGCTTGTAGAAGAATCGGATTCCGGATCTCGCATTCGTAAGTCCTCGATGATCCGGGGTTCTGCTTCATTCGTAATTCGCAATCCGTCATCTAGAATTGACTTATTCACAGCCTCTCAGACCACCGTGGATCATCAATGGCCGGACACGCAGAGAGCCCGCTGAACCACGTCCTCGATCACCCCACGATCGAGATCCCCTGGTTCCAGGGTCCGCATTTCGAGCTGATCTGGGAACTGCCGAAGATCGGCGACTTCCAGGTCACGCGCTTCATGGTGATGGAGCTGATCGCCGGGTCGGTGATGCTCGCGGTCCTGATCCCCGTGGTGCGGCACATCGCGCGGACCTACGTGAGCCGAGGCTGGTTCGCGAACATGTTCGAGGCCATGATCCTGTTCATACGCGACGACGTGGCTCGGCCCTCGATCGGAGGCCACGGCGCCGACCGGTTCCTGCCCTATCTCTGGACCTTATTCTTCTTCATCCTCTTCAACAACCTCCTCGGCCTGATCCCGGGGGGGGCGTCGGCCACGGGGAATATCAACGTGACGGCGGTCCTCGCCATCATGACCCTGTTGACGGTGACGATGTCGGGGATGCGGGAGATGGGGGTCACCGGATTCTGGGTCGGGATGGTACCCCATCTCGAGGTCCCGATCTGGCTGAAGCCGCCCCTCTGGGGCCTCATGTTCGTGATCGAGATCCTCGGCCTGCTGATCCGCCACGTGGTCCTGAGCGTCCGGTTGTTCGCCAACATGTTCGCCGGGCACGTCGTGCTCTCGGTCATCCTCGGCTTCATCGTGCTCACGTGGAGCTCCGCGCTCAGTTGGATCGTCATGCCGGCCAGCATCACCGGGGTGGTCCTGCTGAGCGTGCTCGAGCTATTCATCGCCTTCTTACAAGCTTACATCTTCACGTTTTTGTCCGCATTGTTCATCGGATCCGCGATCCATCCCCACTAGATTGACGCCGATCCGGCGGCCGTGTCAGATCGGCCGGACGAGTGCGGTCCGATCGGACCACGACGGGGTCATGGCGGCCGGTCCGGTCGATAGGTGTGACGAGAGGCGGGCCAGCGTGGCGCCGCCCCGACCGGCGGGCGTGGCCGATTCCGCCGCGCCTTCCCCCGAAATGAATGTCTCCTCAAGAGAGTGCCAAGGAGCCGAGAATCAGATGAAGTGGATCAAGTCGATCATGGTGGCCGGGACGTTGTTTCTCTTCGCCAACGGGCCCGCCCACGCCCAGACCGGCCCCGCGCCGTTCTCGGACCTCAGGGCCATCGGCGCCGGCGTCGTGATCATCGGCGCGGCGATGGGCATCGGCGGCCTGGCGAAGGCGGCCGTGGAGAGCATGGCCCGCCAGCCGGAGATCGCCGGCAACATCAATACCTCCATGATCATCGCCGCCGCGCTCATCGAGGGTGCGACGTTCTTCGCGCTGCTGATCATCTTGATCAAGTGACCGTGGCGGCCCCGGGTACGACCGGCCCGGCATGTTCCAAGCCCGGCCGGCCCCGGTGCGTACCGGCCGTCCGCGGCGCCGGCGCGATCCGCCGGCCGATCCGCGAACGCGATCGAGACACTCTCGTCCATCGACTCGTTTCGTCCGACCCGAGAGATCATCATGCTGCGACGATCGATACCAACCTACAAGGTTGTGGTGGTGGCCCTGGCGTTCCTCGCCCTCGCGGGCTCCCGGCTGGCCGCCCAGGAGCCGCACAAGGCGGATGAGCATGCGCCGCGCCCGCAGCAGAATGCCGCGGCGGCGGAACACGGCGCCGCCGAACACGCTCGCGCGGAAGAGCAACCGAATCCGCTCAAGCTGGAGCCGACCCTGTCGCTCTGGACCCTGGTGGTCTTCGTATGTCTCTTCCTGCTCCTCCGCAAGTTCGCCTGGACGCCCCTGCTCGACGCCCTCCACAAGCGCGAGAGCCACCTCGAGAAGGTCCTCCAGGACACCGAGCGGGCCCGGAACGAGAGCGAGAGCATGATGTCCGAATATCGCAAGCAGTTGGCCCGCGCGGCCGACGAGGTCCGGGCGATCCTGGATAAGGCGCGACTGGATGCCCAGGCGACCGCCGAACAGATCCGCAAGGAGGCCCAGGAACAGGCGGATGCCGACCGGGCGCGGGCCCAGCGCGAGATCGCCTCGGCTCGCGACCAGGCCCTGGGTGAGATCTGGCAGAAGACGGCCGAGATGGCCGTGTCGGTCGCCGGGCGCGTGCTCTCGAAGCAGCTCAGCGACGACGATCATAGCCGGCTGCTCAACGCGGCGATCCAGGAACTGCCCGCGGGACAGGAGGGGCAGGCCGCATGAATTCCAAGAACTCCGCCCCGGGGGAACCCGCGCTGGATGACGAATCGATCGCCGTGGCCAGGCGCTATGCCGAGGCCCTCGTCGACGCGGCCGAGAAGGACGGCGGCGCCGGGCCGGCGCTCGAGGAGCTCGTCGAGATCGAGGAGGACGTGCTCAAGCCGTACCCTCGCTTCGCCGAGATCCTGGGCTCGAGCCGGGTCCCGATCGCCGAGAAGGACCGGATCCTGCTCCAGCTCTTCGACGGCCGCGCCTCCGGCCTGGTCCTCCGCTTCCTCCGCGTCCTCAACCGCCACGGCCGCCTCGACCTGCTGAGGGCCGTGCAGCGGGAGGCCCGGGCGATCTGGGATCGTCGCAACCGGCGGATCCCGGTCGAGGTCCGATCGGCCGTCCCGCTCGACGAAGGCCAGTTGCAATCGCTCCGCGACCGGCTCGCCCGCCTGGTCGCCGGCACCCCGATCCTGAACGTGTCGACCGACCCCACGCTCATCGGTGGCCTGGTCGTCCAGGTCGGAGATACCCTTTACGACGCGTCGGTCAAGAGCCGACTCGCACAGCTTCGCCATCGACTGATCGAAGGGAAGACGCATGAAATTCAGAGCCGACGAGATCAGTTCAGTTATCCAGCGTGAGATCGAGCAGTTCTCCCCCGAGGTCACGAAGAGCGAGGTCGGCCAGGTCCTCGAGGTCGGCGACGGCATCGCGCGCGTCTACGGCCTCTCCGGCTTGATGGCCGGCGAGATGGTCTCGTTCGAGAACGGCGTCAAGGGGATCGCGCTGAACCTCGAAGAGTCGTCCGTGGGCGTCATGATCCTCGGCGACTACACCCAGATCGAGGAAGGCGACACGGTCACGGCCACCGGCGCCCTGCTCCGCGTCCCCGTCGGCGAGGCGCTGATCGGCCGCGTCGTCAACGGCCTGGGCGAGCCGATGGACGACCAGGGCCCGGTCGCGACCGACAAGACCCGGGCCCTCGAATCGCCCGCCGCGGGCATCGCCGAGCGGCAGCCGGTCGACGAGCCGCTCCAGACCGGGATCAAGTCGATCGACACCATGATCCCCATCGGCCGCGGCCAGCGCGAGCTGATCATCGGCGACCGCAAGACCGGCAAGACCGCCATCGCCATCGACGCGATCCTCAACCAGAAGGGGACCGGCGTCATCTGCGTCTACGTGGCGATCGCCCAGAAGGAGTCAACGACGGCGTCCCTGGTCGACGTCCTCCGCCGCCACGGCGCGCTCGACTACACCATCGTCGTCGCCGCCGGCGCCAGCGACCCCGCGCCGATGCAGTACATCGCCCCGTATGCCGGTTGCGCCATGGCCGAGTACTTCATGTACGAGCAGGGCAAGCCGACGCTCGTCATCTACGACGACCTCTCCAAGCAGGCCGTCGCCTATCGCGAGGTCTCGCTGCTCCTCCGCAGGCCCCCCGGCCGCGAGGCGTTCCCCGGCGATATCTTCTACGCGCACTCCCGGTTGCTCGAGCGGTCGGCCAAGCTGGCCAATCACTACGTGATCCTCCCCGCCGACGCGCCGACGGACAACGTCACCGACGACATGGGCGTCGACAAGAAGACCTACATCGGCGTCCCCGGCCTGGAAGAGGCCAACCACGCCCTCAAGGAGCACTATCCCGAGGGGCACAAGGTCGTCAAGACGACGATCTCCGGCGGGTCGATGACGGCATTGCCGATCATCGAGACGCTCGAAGGCGAGGTCTCGGCCTACATCCCCACCAACGTGATCTCGATCACCGACGGGCAGATCTACCTGGTCCCCGACCTGTTCTTCGCCGGCGTCCGCCCGGCGATCGACGTCGGCATCAGCGTCTCTCGCGTCGGCGGCAAGGCCCAGATCTCGGCGATGAAGAACGTCGCCGGCGGCCTGCGGCTCGACCTCGCCGCCTTCCGCGAGCTCGAAGCCTTCGCCCAGCTCGGGACCGAGCTCGACAAGGCCACCCAGCGCCAGCTCGACCGCGGCTACCGCATGGTCGAGCTGCTCAAGCAGCCCCAGTACCGACCCCTGAGCGCCATCGACCAGGTCATGAGCCTCTTCGCGGGCACCAAGGGCTATCTCGACGACGTGCCCATCCGCTCGGTCCAGCAGTGGGAATCCGACTTCCTGACCTTCATCCGAGAGCGGAAGCCCGAGATCCGCGCGGCACTCGACCGCGAGAAGAAGCTGACCGCCCAGATCGAGGCCGACCTCCGCGCGGCCATCACCGAGTTCAAGTCCACGTTCGCCGCCGCTCACTAGAGCTTGTTATGAACTCCTGGTCTCTTGTAGCCGGCCTCTGCGAGGCCGGGGAGGGCGATCCCGGGGTCACAGACCCCGGCTACAGCCAGGAATGTCGAGAAATCCAGGCCAACCGTTCCTGACGCGCTCTCGTGGCAAGTGGCAAGTGGAACCCAGGACGAGCCTCCGAAGAAGCGAACACGATCTCGCGAGTGCGACTGGCCGCGGCAATGAAGTCAAGGTCTTGACTTGCCACTCGCCACTCGCCACTCGCCACTAACAAGAGCGAAGCATGGCCAAAGCCCGAGCGATCATCAAGCGGCGCAAGTCGATCGAGAACATCCGCAAGATCACGCGGACGATGGAGCTGATCGCCACCAACCGATTTCGCAAGGCACTGAACCGCGCGACCGAGGCCGAGGCATTCACTCGCAAGATCGCCGAGATCGTCGCCGACCTCGGCCAGACCTCGCAGGAGGTCATGCACCCGCTGCTGGTGCGCCGCGAGCCGGTCCGCAAGTCGTTGCTCCTGGTCCTGACCAGCAATCGCGGGCTGGCCGGCGCCTATAACGGCAACGTCCTCCGGGCGGCCAGCGGCCGCCTGGTGGACGATCAGACCGAGGGGACCGAGACCGTGCTGGAGGTCGCCGGCAAGCGGGGCATCAATTACTTCCGGTTCCGCAAGGTCCCGACCGAGGCCACTTATACCCAGTTCGAGGACCGCCCCCAGTACGAAGAAGTCGAAACCCTGGCCAACAAGTATATCAAGCTGTTCATCCAGGGCTCGATCGACCGGCTCGACGTGGCCTATACGCAATTCATATCCTCCTCGCGGCAAATCGCGACGGTGCAGACACTCCTGCCGATCGCCACGGCGGACATCGGCAAGGCGACCGAATCGGTCCGCCAGTCCAGGCTGGCCGCCGCCGTATCGGCGGCCACGGCCAAGAAAGGGGAACCGGTCCCCTACGAGTTCCTGCCCGACCCCCGCAGCATCCTCGAGGAGATCGTCCCCGTCTCCTTCAAGGTCCGCTTGTTCAAGTGCTTCCTCGATGCCGCCGTCAGCGAGCAGATCGCCCGGATGGTGGCCATGGGCGGCGCCACGAAGAACGCCGACGATCTCGTCAAGTCGCTGACCCGACAGTACAATCGCGCTCGCCAGAGCCAGATCACGCGCGAGCTGGCCGACATCGTCGGTGCCGCCGCCGCCCTGAAGTGAGAGTCGGCACTCGATCTTCCGATCGCCGCGATCTTGACACGGTCCACGCCAATTCTTGAAACTTATGCCGAACTAGGCATTAGTTCCATCATGCCAATTAGAGTCAGTCCGGAAAGTCTCGAAGAGACGAAATCGTAAAGCTCGGGGCATCAGCCCCGAGAAGAGCTGACGAGGCAAACCCGGCCTCCTGGAGCCCCGAAGGGGCGACATAGTTAACTGTGACGTAAGGGTTTGTGTCGCCCCTTCGGAGCTCGGAGGCCGGCATTTCCGGTGTTTCACCCGGTTTGAGTTGACACCCCAGGCTTTACGAGATCACCTCTTCGGGGCTCGGACGGTCTTTCCGGGCAGTCTCTAAAGAACATTTCGCTTGCCAAACCGGGCAAAATCGAGATGTCTCATCGGGCTTCCGCGAATGAACGCGGCATCAAGATCCGGCTCAACTGGCCCTGCCTGATGATGGTCAACGAGAGTTCTTGGATTTTCCGGCCTGGTTCAAACACGGGTAACAGTCCAGGGCCGCCTTCAGTCCGACGTGACTCGCCGCAACCGCTTGTGGCTAAGAAAGTTCTGCCAGAAACCGGCTCCCAAGGTCGGCGCCGAAAGTGTTACCTTTGTCAACCAGGTTTGAACCAGCGACAAACGAGGGCCAAAAACTTCTTCGCAAAACATGTGAGAGCAGCGACTTGTGTCCGAAATGTCCCCGCGATCGTCGAGCGATAGTCGTAAGAAGCCATTGAACCAGGCCGATTTTCCCGGCATCCTCGGGAAGAAAGCCGGCCTTCGATCGTTTTCCACTATGTCGGGATCCGGTCGCGCACGAATCGTTCCTCGTGTTCGGCCTCATCGGCCAAGCCTGATCAGTCACATGACCATGCCGAACGGCTTTTCCCGGCTTCGCAAGACGGATCGCATGGAGGCCGGTCGCCGTCCTCGTCTCGGATCTCGTCGCATTGAGACGTCCATTCCTTATCGTCGCCGTGGGAGACGCGTCCATGATCGGCATTCGTTCGCTCGTCCGCACCGCCGGGCTTGGCTGGCTCCTGATGGTGGTCGCCGTCATGCCGACCCGAGGGCAGGAGACGGTGCGCGGCAAGAAGTACGCCCTGCTCGTCGCGGTGGACCGATACGAACGCGGGAGCCTGCTGCCGGGCCTCCCATTCCCGCGCCGCGACATCGAGGATCTGGAAAAAGTCTTCCTCGACGGCGGATATGCCAGGGACAACGTGATCGTGATGACCCGCGAGCGGGGCCTCGAGGAGTTCGACCTGTTGCCGACCGCCGAGCACGTCCGCAACCAGCTCAAGCTGGTGCTCGACCCCCTCCAGCCGGGCGACAGCGTGATCGTGGCGATGGCCGGTCACGGCGTGCTGATGCTGGCCCCGCCGCTCGACGACCCCAAGGGCGAACCCCGTCCCCGCAGCTTCTTCTGCCCGATGGATGCCAACCTCGCCAGCAAGCGGCTGGAGCGATTCGTCGGCTTCGACGAGCTGTACCGGGAGCTCTCCGCCAGCAAGGCGACGGTGAAGCTGCTGATGGTCGACGCCTGCCGCAACGAGCTCCTGGCCCAGCCCGAGGGCCGTCCGGGCGGCATCGCCATGCCCCCGCCCCCGCCGCCGCCCCCCTCGGTCGCGGCGCTCTTCTCGTGTTCGGATAAGGAGGTCTCCTGGGAAGATAAGGACCTCGACGGCGGCCACGGCGTCTTCTTCCACTTCGTCATCCAGGGCCTCAAAGGCAAGGCCGACGAGGAGAGCCGCAACCCCGACAATCGCATCGAGCTCGACGAGCTCTATTCCTACGTCAAGGTCAACGTCCGCGCCTTCGTCCGCGACAAGCATCGCACGACCCAGTTCCCGCGCCTGATGGGCGACATCGGCCCGGTCGCGTTGTTCGACGTCGCTCGCCGCGCCGACCTTCGCAACATCACCAACTCGATCGGCATGAAGCTCACCTTGATCCAGGACGGCAGATTCATGATGGGCTCGGATGAGAGCGACAAGGAGGCTTACGACGACGAGTTCCTCGACAAGGCCGCCGGCAAGAAGCAGAAGCATCCGGTGCGGATCACCAGGCCCTTCTACCTCGGCATCCACGAGGTGACCCGCGGCCAGTTCCGTCGTTTCGTGGACGACACCGGCTACCAGACCGATGCCGAGAAGGACGGCAAGGGCGGCTATGGCTGGAACGAGGAGAAGAAGACCTTCGAGCAGGCCCCCCACTACACCTGGCGGAATGCCGGCTTCGACCAGACCGACGACCACCCGGTGGTCAACGTGAGCTGGAACGATGCGGTGGCGCTCGCCGCCTGGCTGAGCCGCAAGGAGGGCAAGACGTACCGGCTGCCGACCGAGGCCGAGTGGGAATACGCTTGCCGCGCGAGGACGACCACCAAGTTTTCCAACGGCGATGATCCCGAGGGCCTGGCGGCGGTGGGTAACATCGCGGATGGGACGGCCAAAGCGAAGTACCCCGAATGGACGTGGGCGATCGCGGCGCACGATGGCTACGTCTACACGGCGCCGGTGGGCCGTTACAACCCGAACGACTGGGGCCTGTTTGACATGCATGGCAACGTCTGGGAGTGGTGTTCGGATGGGTATTCTGCCGACTATTACAAGCAATCGCCGGTGGATGATCCTCAAGGGCCTCCTGGGGCCTCGTCCCGTGTGATCCGTGGCGGCGGCTGGCGCTTCGGGCCGCGCGGCGCCCGTTCGGCGTACCGCAGCGGGGGCGCTCCCGGGTACCGGAGCAGCCTCCTGGGTTTTCGCCTGGCCCTAGACCAGTCCAACCGCTGAGCTCAAGTGGGTTGGAGGCAACCGTAGCCGGTCTGGATCTGGTCCGGCCGGCGGTGCGGCGGAGCCGCAGGGCGGAGCCCAGCCGGACGCGGCCGGAGCGTGATCGGCGGAGGGCCTGGCCGCGGAAGGTGTTGCCGATGTCCAAGCCGTTCGACGCGACGATGCGGAAGCTGATCGAGCTGGAGCCGGCGGCCTGGCTCCGATTCTTGCACATCCCCGTCGTCGATCCGGCGCTCGTCCGGGTGATCGACTCGAACATCTCGACCGTCACCGCCGAGGCCGACAAAGTCCTCTGGGTGGACGAACCCGATCCCTGGATCGAGCATGTCGAGCTCCAGGCGGGTCGGAACCTCGACCTGCCCGAGCGCGCGCATTGGTACAGCACGATCATACGACACGGTTTCAAGGTCCCTGTCCATTCGACGATCATCTTGTTGCGACCGGCGGCCGATGGCCCGGAGCTGGATGGTGTCTTCGAGCAGAAGGATCGCCATGGAGACGTCTACGACTCGTTCCGGTATGATGTCGTGAGGGTCTGGGAGCAGCCGGTGCAGGAGATCCTCGCCGCGGGCTTGCCGGTCCTGCCGCTGGCCCCGGTCTCCGACGTCGCGGAGGAGCGGGTCCCCGAAGTGCTCCTGGCGATCTCGGATCGGCTGGCGCGGGAGTCCGATCCCGAACAGGCGGCGACGCTGTGGAACGCGACCCGCATCCTGATGGGTCTCCGCTACACGGAAGAGCAGGTTAACGCGTTCATCGAGGGGGTATCCACCATGTTGTTCGGGATCGAAGGGATCGAAGAGTCGTCGGTCTATCAGGGCATCCTCCGGAAGGGTGAGACCAAAGGCTTCGTCGAGGAAGCACGGAAGACCTTGCTGCGCCAGGGCCGCAAGAAGTTCGGGGCGCCCGAAGGGCGGGTCGAGGCCCAGATCGCGTCGATTGCGAATCTGGATCACCTGCATTCCCTGCAGGACCACATCCCGGACGTCGCGACCTGGGACGAACTGCTCTCCGCAGTCGATCCATCGGCATGAGGTCGAGTCGCGACATCATATCCCGGCCTCCCCGCGACGACGCGCCTTCATCCCACTCGAGCCCGGCCTTTCCCCATCCGGCCTGACCGACACGGACCGGCAATATTTCCGGTCGCGCCGGAAAAAATCCGACAGCCCACCGGGAAGAATCCCGACGGTCGATCGTTCTCCATGCCGGGGACACCTCGGTATCCTATCCCCGGGGTGACGATTTCCCCGCGACGGCGCGGACCGCGCTCGATGATTCGACCCACGTCCGAGGGGAGGGGACAGGCCATGTACCGGCTTCGACGGATCTCGCGGCTTCACATCGTGCTAGGGGCCTTGCTATGCGGCGGCTTCGCGTCATCGGCGACGGCCAGGACGCCAACGCTCCGCTGGCCGACCGTGCCCGGGCGTTCTTGCGCACCTACTGCTACGACTGCCACGGCGGCCCCAACGACCAGGGCACCCGGCTGACCGACGTACTCGATCCCCGGGTCCTCCTGGCCAAGCCGGGGGACCCGAAACGGAAGCCGTTCGTCGTGCCGGGTGATCCCGACAGCTCGCTCGTCTGGATCATGGCCGGCAAGTCTCCCTATCGGATGCCGACCGAGGACGCCGAGAAGAAGCCCCGCGACGAGGAGCGGAAGATCCTGGAGCGGTGGATCCAGGCAGGCGCCCCTTTCCCGAAAGCAATAGGGCGAACGCCCGCGTTCATCGACGACGCGACCGCGCTCACGGCCATCCGCGGCCACCTCCGCGACACGATCAAACCGGCCGACCGCCCGTTCCAGCGTTACATCACCCTGGCCCATCTGCACAACAACCCAACGATCGCGGATGAAACGATTCGGGTCCACCGCGCGGCGATCTCGAAGCTGCTCAACAGCCTGAGCTGGCAGCAGGAGATCGCGGTCCCGAGACCGATCGATGCGGGGCCAGCCGTCATCCTCAACTTCGACCTGCGCGCCTACGGCTGGGAGTCGCGCGACTGGGACCTCATCGAGAAGGCGTATCCCTATGGCGTGCTCCACAACGAGGATGAGTCGCTGCTCGAGGTCGAGAAGGAGATCGTCAAGCTCGCCGGCACCCGGCTGCCGGTCGTGCACGGCGACTGGCTCGTCGCCACGGCGTCCCGGCCGCCCCTCTACGACCGGCTCCTCAAACTCCCGACCACTCTCAAGGAGCTGGAGGTCGAGAAGCTGGGTGTCCACCTGGAGAAGAACTTCAACGACGCGACCCTCCGCCGCGCGGGCCTGATCGCCAGCGGCGTCTCCCGGCACAACCGGCTGGTCGAGCGGCACCGGACCCCCTTCGGCGCCTACTGGCGGAGCTACGACTTCAAGACCAGTGCGGGGACCGGCAACCTCGTCCTGAACCCGCTCGGTCCGAAGTTCCCGGGCAACGCGTTCGCCGATCAGGCGTTCGAGCAGGCCGGCGGCGAGGTGATCTTCCATCTCCCCAACGGCCTCCAGGGCTACATGCTGGCCGACGCCAAGGACAATCGCCTCGATGCGCCGGCTCCCGTGGGGATCGTCAGCGACCGGAGCGAGGCCGCCGGTTCTCCCGAGATCGTCAACGGCCTGTCGTGCCTGGCCTGCCACGCGAGCGGCATGAAGCCATTTCGCGACGAGATCGCCGCGCACGCGGCGGTCTTCGCGAGAGCCCGGAAAAAGGTCGGCGAGCTCTATGAAACGCCGGAGAAAATGGATGAACTCCTGGCCGGGGATGAGGACCGGTTCCTCGTCGGGCTCGACAAGGCGATCGGCGGTTTCCTCCGGTCCGGCGACCTGGTCAAAGCCGACATCCGCGAGCTGGTCCGGCGGATCAACGAGCCGATCGGCGACGTGGCCCGGCTCTATGCCAGGGACCTCACCCCCGAGGCCGTCGCCGCCGAGCTGGGGCTGCCGGACGTCGAGGCGCTCAAGGCGGCGATCCGCGGCAACCCCAGGCTCCAGGAATTCGGCCTCGGCCCCTTGCTCGACGCCCACGCCCTCAAGCGCGAGCTCTGGGAGGATGACCCGGAGCTGTCCCTGTTCCACCGCGTCGCCACCGAATTCGGCAGGGGCCCCAACACCAAGCTTTGACCGTGCGGGTCTCACGGCAGATTCAAGATTTTATCGAATCCTGGAGCCTACACATGATGCCTTACCGTTTGGATTCGGGTCCGACGACGACTGTTGAGAAGATCTTGAGGTCGCCGCGGAGACCGGCGACATCGGATCGTTGGAGTTCCGGCTTCAGCCGGTCTTGCGATCGCGAAAAGATGCCGCGTGAAGGCGGAACTCCAGCGGCACTGAGTCTTTCCCGAGTTGGAGTTCCGGCTTCAGCCGGTCTTGCGATCGGGGCGGGACTCCCGCGGGACCGAGTCTTTCCGAGGGTGGCCGCGGCCCTGATCCTCGTCGCCGCCATTCTGACCACCCGCGCCCCGGCGACGGAGACCGACACGGCGCACGACCTGACCCTGGACCAGGCCGTGTCCGACATCGCCCGCGTCGTCGCCAAGGTGGTCAAGGCGCAGGGGGCCAAGGAGCTCGTCGTCAACGCGATCACCGACACCGGCGACCTCACCCACACCTCGGGCGCCGGGGTGACCGACAAGCTGATCGAGCAACTCCGCGCCCACGGCCTGGAGCCGGCGTTGAAGTCCGATCTCCAGTTCACCGGCACGTACGCGGTCGGCGAGGCCGAGACCGACGGCCGCCGCCAGGGCTTCGCCGTGGCCAGGATCGCGTTCCAGGTCCGGCGGCGCAACGGCAAGGTCCTGCTCGACTCGGAGAGAGACCTCGACCTGGAGCACCAGCCGCGCGTAACGAATCCCGCCGACGTCCAGGTACTCGGCGGCGGCACGGTCTTCCTGCCCCCGTCCGCCCCGGCGGGCGAGAACGACAAGAAGGTCCTCGACGGCCTCGACAACAAGCCCGGCCTGTTCGAGATCGACGGCCCCAGGGTCCGTCCCAAGGGGGCCCCCTACGCGATCGAGATGCTGGTCGCGAAGTCTACCGGCGATAGTAGCACGAGCCCGCCCCGCGCGGCGTTCCATCCCCGCGACGTGAAGGAACGCCAGGGCTTCCCCTTCCTCAAGGTCGAGCCCGGCGAGGTGGTCGCCGTCCGGATCATCAACGAGGCGGATCACGACGTCGCCTCGACGGTCGCCATCGACGGCCTGAGCATGTTCACCTTCCGCGACGACAAGGCGGGCAAGAACGAGCACGTCGTGATCGGCGCCCATTCCTTCGGCGACATCCTGGGCTGGTTCCAGAACGCGAAGACCTCGCGCGTCTTCCTGGTCTCCGACCTGCCGAAGGACCATCCCAAGGCGGCGTTCCTGAAGAACCCGGCCAAGATCGGCTCGATCACGGTGACGTTCGCCGCGGCCTGGGAGAAGGACAGTCAGAAGCCCAATGATGAGCCGATCACCAATCAGGCCACGGAGATCGTCCCCGGCGCACCGATCGACGCCCCGTACAAGACGGTCAAGCGACACATCGGCGTCCTCCGCGCCGCGGTGACCGTGCGTTACGATAAGTGATGTCGGCGATGACCGTCTCATCGATCCCCCGCGACCGCCGCCGTTCGTCTTCAGGAGTCGCCTGCATGTCTCGCATCCGCCCCGGATCGTGCCTTGCCGCGATCGGCCTGTTGCTGGGCCTGACCGCACCACCCTCCGTCGCCCAGGAAACCGGGAAGAAGCTCGCACTATTGGTGGGAGTCAACAAGTACGACGACGGCAGCGGTTTCTCCTCGCTGCCGTTCCCCGGCGCAACGTCGACCAGCTCGCCAGGCTGCTGCTCGACTCGGGCTACCGCCCCGAGCACGTCCGCGTCCTGACGCTGGAAAAGGGCTCCAATGACAACCCCCGGTTTTTGCCGCTGGGCAAGAACATCCTCAAGGAATTCCGGCTGCTGGTCGCCGACCGCAAGCCCCGCGACAGCCTGATCGTCGCCCTGGTCGGCCACGGGCTGACTCGACGCGTGAAAGTCAAGGACGAGACCGGCAACGATATCGAGAAGGACGCGGCCTTCTTCTGCCCGATGGACGCCGACATCCGCGACACCGAGACGATGATCTCGCTGGACAGGCTCTATGCCGAACTGGAGCGCTGCCAGGCCGGGGTCAAGGTGATGCTCGTCAACGCCTGCCGCGACAACCCGACGCAGGGGAAGACAGGTGCCATCCCGTTCGCCCCGCCGCCCGTGCCGGCCTCGGTCGCGGCGCTCTTCTCCTGCTCGAAAGGCGAGGTCGCCTGGGAGGAGGCCGAGCTTGGCCATGGCGTCTTCTTCCACTTCATCATCGAGGGCCTCAAGGGCGACGCCGATACCAACCGCGACGGCAAGGTCTCCTTGCTTGAGTTTGACCGAATACGCCCAGGACAAGGTGCCCGACTTCGTCTCCCATCGCCGCGGCCGTCGGCAGATGCCCGAGCTGCTGGGCAAGACCGGTCGCGTGACGCTGCTGGACCTGGGCCGGGCAATCGCTCCCGAACTCATCACGACCCGCATTGGCCAGATCCAGCTCAAGCGGATCCCGGCCGGCACGTTCCTGATGGGGCCGTCCGATAACGACAACGATGCATATGCCGACGAGAAGCCGCAGCACCCCGTGAGGATCACCAGTCCGTTCTACCTCGGCGTCTACGAGATCACCCAGGCGCAGTACGAGGCCGTCATGGGTCATAACCCAAGCTTCTTCTCATCGACCGGCGGCAGCAAAAGCCGGGTCGCGGGACAGTCCACCGAGCGACACCCGGTCGAGTCGATTTCCTGGCTCGATGCAGTCAAGTTCTGCAACAAGCTGAGCGAACTCGAGGGCCGGAAGCCGTTCTACGGGATCGACGGCGACAACGTGCGGGTCTCGGACTGGAACGGTCCGGGCTATCGCTTGCCCACCGAGGCGGAATGGGAATACGCATGTCGCGGGAATGTCGCACCGCCGACACGCTACTCGTTCGGGGACGACGCGGCGAGCCTGGGCGAATACGGCTGGTTCGGAGGCAACTCGGAGTCCCGAACGCACCCGGTGGGCCAGAAACGGCCCAACGGGTTTGGTCTGTTCGACATGCACGGCAACATCCGGGAATGGTGCTCGGATGGGTATGCCGCCGATTATTATAAGCAATCACCAGCGGATGATCCGCCTGGGCCTTCGCAGACCTTGGAGCGGGCGAGCCGTGGCGGCGGCTGGAACCGCGAGCCGCACTACGCCCGGTCGGCGAACCGCAGCGGGTTCGCTCCGGAGTACCGGAACAGCGACCTGGGTTTTCGCCTGGCCCTAGTCCAGTCCAGCCGCTGAGCGGAGCCCAGCCGGACGCGGCCGGAGCCGGACCGGCGGAGCGGTTCACAAGTTGGGGAGCCCTTCGGGCCGGTCATGGACATGCCGGGCCTTCCTCGATCAAATGGAATCAAAGGGGCACCGCGATGGCGACGGTTTCGATTGAGCTCGACGAGGATGAGGCGCGAAGACTCAGTTCAAGTTTCGCGATTTGAGAGCGTACCACGAGCGGTCCTGCGGTTGAAATTCCCGCCGGTTGATCGTTCTCGATGTCGTGCGTGGCCCGGGAATTCTCGGCGGAAGGCTGGATCACCCCGTGCGACTGAGAAGCTCGGTGAGTTGGGAAAGCCAGGCTTTCAGCGATATCGGGTCCGTCAGCAATCCCTCGATTTTCTCCTCGTAACTCAGCCGCCTCAGGGTCGTCAACATGTCCGCGAACGACGGTTCGGCCTTCTTCGGATACCAGGGCCGGACGGGGAAACGCACCGATTCATGACCGGTCCGATGGAACCAAACCACCACGAGGCTGTAGATGAACATCGCCATCGGTGCGGTCCGCTCGACGGCCTTGGGGAGGCGATTCGCCGGATCCTCCAATCCCAAGAATTGCTTGCAATACTCGAATGTGCATTCGGTCGCCCAACGGTGGGCATAGGCCGACAGGATCTCACGCGCCGTCCATTCGCGTTTCGTACTGTAGAACATCTGATCCGGACGCTTCCCCTCCGTGTCGCGCACCAGGACGATCGTCAGCAGTCGGTCCCCGCCCGATTTGTAGTAGAGGGCTTGCATCGTCTTGACCTCCAGGGCGGCATGCAAGCCGAACTGGTCGAAGACGAGTTGCGTCCAGGGCCGGTTCGAGTCGTCCGCCCACTCGGTCATGCCCGGCAGGCGATCTCCTTTCTTGCGCGGCCGTCCTTTGGTCCTCGGGGCCTTGGGGGGCGCCGGTCGGTAGAGCGCGGCCTTGGGATGGACACGGCTGATGAGATGGACGTTGGTCGGCAGATGCGAGAGGATGCTCTGACCGCCGTAGGCGCTGTCGCCGAGGACGAGGATCTCATGATCGGCGAACCAGCGGGCCACCAGATGGATCAACTCCAGGGCCAATTCCGGTCGGGTGCGATGATCGGAATTCGTCTCGGCCTTGGCCTTCGTCTTGGGAGCGGCCTTGGCTTTCGCCTCGGGAGCGGCCGCGGCCTTCGTCTTGGCCTTGGGAGCGGCCTTCGTCTTGGCCTTGGGAGCGGCCTTCGTCTTGGCCTTGGGAGCGGCCTTCGTCTTGGCCTTGGGAGCGGCCTTCGTCTTGGCCTTGGGAGCGGCCTTGGCCTTGGAGGATTCCTCGCGGCTTTTCTTTCCCTTGGTGAGTCCCTGGCGGTTGATGTATAGCCGCGCGGCGATGGGTAAGGCGAAGACCTTGGTGGGCGCCCAGGAGGGGTGAACAATAATCACACAGAGCACAACCCAGTCGTGTCCCCAACTGACCAATCTCTTGGAGCGACTTGAGATGAGCGGGTCGTAATGCATGCCGACGCCGTAGAGGGTCAAGCCGCGCTTGCGACAGAGGGTGTCATCCACGGTGAAGATCAGGAGGGCGCCGGGGGCGAGGATGGTCAGGACCAGCTTGGTCAAGGCCAGGGAGAAGGCATCGATGTCCCAGGCGGCATGGCTAAAGAAGCGATGGAACCGCGACCAATGTCCGTTGCCGACATTGCCGCTGGAGAAGATGACTTCGGTGATGAATCGGTGCCGCTGGGAGAGGACCCATCCGGCAAGGATGGCAACGAAGGTCCGATAGGTGGGGGCGGTGAAGACGGGGGCGAACTGCTGTAGCAGATCGACGAACGAGGCGGTAAGTTCCATGGGTCGGTTTCCTTGCCTTGGTGCCTTGTCGAGATCGGGTAACCTGGACAAGTAACCAATAAACCGCAAGGAAACCGACGTATCTTTCTGATCAGTAGCTGCCCCTCAAAAGTGCGAAACTTGAACTCAGAGAACTGGCCGAATCGGCCCGTGCGTCGGAGCAGGACCTCTGCCGCGAAGCGCTTCAACAGTACCTGGAGAGACTTCGAGGTCCGGAAGCAACCGTCACGCCTGTCGGCCACGCGGCGCTGCGGGCGATGATCGCACTCGTCAAGGATGGGCCCACTTCGCTCTCCATCGAGCATGACGTCCGTCCGGGTGATGCGCCGTGACGATCTTCATCGATTCCGGCGGCTGGCTCTCGGTCGTGATCCAGTCGGATCAGTATCACCAGGCCGGCAAGGCAGACTTCGAGGCGATCATCGACGTCGGTGCTCTGGCATTGACCACCGACTTCGTTCTCGATGAGGTGCTCACTCGGTTACGCTACGAAGTCGGCCACGCCAAGGCGGCGGAATCCCTAACGCTGGTCCACGGCGGCGTCGACGGCGGAGCGATCCGCATTCACCGCATCACCGAAGACCTGTGGCACAAGGCCGAGGTCATCTTCCTTCGCCATGCCGATGTCCGACTGTCCTTCACGGATTGCACCTCCTTCGCCTGGCTCGACGTGAATCCCGTGGACGAAGTCTTCGGGTACGATGCCCATTTCGAGATCATGGGCCACATCCTCCAGCCACGGCGAACCTCGCGACCGTGATGGTGCCGACGGTTGCGAATAGCCGCCCTCACACGGATCGCTGGGCTCGCTCGCGCAGGGCCACGATCAGCCGGTCGATCGTCTCATCGGCTTCGCGACGGACCGCCAGCGGATCCCGCCCGGCCTCGACGGCCGCGAGGTGGGCGTCGAGCTTGACCGCCCAGGAGCGGCATTTCTCGACCAGCCAGGTCCGATCCTCGGCCGAGAGAGGTCGATGCGGCGAGAGGATGAGCACCGAACAGCCCTGGCGGAACTCGGCGATCCGCCGGGCCAGCGCGATCGGCGTATCGGGCCGCTGGTGGAACCATTCGTGCGCGGCATCGGCCAGGTGGTTGAGGTACGCCGAACGCGGCAAATCCTGGGGCAGGGCATCGGGACGGTCCCAGCCCCATCGCGGTGTCGCGGCGACGATCGGCCCGGGGTGCCCATTCTCTCCTCGATCGGTCCGCCTTTGAACGACCACGATCGCGACCAGGACCGCGGCCGCGCTGGCCAGGCTGACGATCCATCGCCACCCGCGACCGCGCGACGGCCGGACTCCGGGGGCCCGGATCGAGATCGAGGAGACAGGACGTGCTTCCAGCTCCGCCGCCAGTCGTTCCCAGCCGCGCTCGACGATCGCCGACGACTCGGGGCTCGCGGCGTCCGACGCCAATCGCTGCCAGTACGGCCCGCCCTCGATCAGCAGCCATTCCTGCAACTCGAGGAGAAGGCGCGGTTGCCGTAGTAAGGTCCGCAAGCGGTCGCGGGGAAGTTCCTCCAGGCCGCGTGCCCGCACGGCCTCTCGCCGGTCGCCCAGGACTCTCTCCAGGGGGAACGCTTCGCCCGGAGGCCCATGCACCGCCTCCAGCTCGGCGACGAGCGCGGCCAGGTCCAGGCCCGCCAGGTGCCCTTCCAGCCAGCCGGCGAACGCCGTCGCGTCATCGGGGATCTCGAGCGCGATCAATCTCATCCCAGGGCACGCTCCACGCAGGTCGCGAGTTGGTCCTTGGCCTTATGAAAGAGCTTGTAGGCCGATCCGGACTTCAAACCGAGCCGTCAACAGACTTCCGGGTAATCGTCGCCCGCCAGCCGGGCTTTCACCAGCGCGGCAGCCTTGGACTCGAGCTTCTCCAGGCAAAGCCGGAGTACCTCGGCCCGCTCGTGCTCGACCATGTGCTCGTGAGCCGCGCCGACTCGACCGTCCGGGATGAGGTCCGGGGATGAGAGCGATTCGGATTTCCGCCTCTTCCCCCGGTCGATGAGGACATTTCGGGCGATCCGGTGGATCCAGGCGCGGAAGTTCCCGCCGTGGAATTGATCCGGCAGATGCTCCCAGGCGCGCCGCCAGACCTCCTGATGCAGGTCCTCTCGTTCCGATACGCGAACTCTCGCGGACAGGAAGGCCAGCAGGAGTGGCGCATGCCGCCGATAGATCTGTTCGAACGCGTCGCGGGCCGCCCGCGTCGCCCCGTCGGATCCTCCGCGGCGGGCGGCCTCGGCGGCCAGTTGCTCATCCGTCCGTTCGGTCCGGGACACGGTGGAAGCCATGCCCCGAGTGTGAACTCGAAGCCGCCGACGATCAAGAGGCCGTCGGGCAGGATGCCAGCGGTCATTCCGAAACATCGAACCTCATCCGACAAGGCAAACGAACAGGATAGGTGTTTCTTCCCCGGAAGCGGAAAAAAGTCGGACTCGGACCGGTACAGAGCCCTCAGAAGTTTCTATACTCAAGCATGTCGGGTCGTCCCGGAGCGTTCGGGGTGCGCAAACGAACAGGGCAAGGAGCGCTGCTGGGATCACGAGCACAGTACGGCGAACACAAAATCGAGCGAACGAAGCCAGTCATCGTCTTCCTGGAGACGTGAAAAATGACGAACGAAGCCAAAAATAGGCTGTCTGGATAAAAGTTGCCGATTAGCCCGGATTGAGCGAGGGGTTTCGACTCCGTAAAATGCGCGGAACGAAGCCAAGAATAGGATGTCTGGGCAAAGATTGCTGGGTATGCCGGGAGTGTCGATATTTTCTGAATATTGGTTCATCTGTCCCGCTCGATGACAATATCCACAGATGCCTGTCGGGAATTTGATACGCTACGCAAGGTTGTTTGCTGGTTTGCATTCCTCGACAGGGTCGGGGACTTTCGAATTCATGCATGGTGTCGAATTCAAAGCATTGTCGGCTCGATCCGCGTAGATCTGAGGGCGAAGCGATGTCCGAATCACTGCCGGAGGTCTACCTGGCCCGCCACGGCGAGACCGCCTGGACGATCTCGCACCAGCACACGGGGCGGACCGACATCCCGTTGACGGAACGCGGCGAGGGGAACGCTCGGAGCCTGGGCCTTCGGCTCCACGGCATGAGCTTCGACAGGGTCCTGGTCAGCCCGATGCAGCGGGCGAGGCGCACCTGCGAGCTGGCCGGGTTCGGGCGCAGGCCGAGGTCGATCCGGACCTGCTCGAATGGGACTACGGGCAGTATGAGGGCCTCACGACGGCCGAGATCCGCAAGTTGCGGCCGGACTGGGACCTGTTCCGCGACGGTGCGCCGGGGGGCGAGTCGATCGCGGACGTCGGTGCCCGGGCCGATCGCGTCGTCGCCCGTCTCCGCTCGATCGAGGGCCGGACCATCCTCTTCGGTCACAGCCACTTCTTCCGCGTGCTGGCCGTCCGATGGTTGGGGCTGGCGGTCGCCGACGCCCGGCTGTTCCTCCTGGGCACGGCGTCGCTCAGCCTGCTAGGCTACGATCATTCGCGCGATGAGCCGGCAATGCGCCTCTGGAACGACGACCGGCACGTGCTGGCGTGAGACCATCGGCGAAGGTTGTGATCCAAGGCCCGGAGTCACCCCAAATGCAGAAGACGGCGAATCCGATCGAACAGTACCAGTGCGGGCCGCTCCGCATCGCCGATCACGACGGCTACGACCGGCGACTGGTCTTCGACCATATCGTGTCCGAGGACCATGCCAGCCCTCGCGAGCGGTTCGAGGCCCTGGCCGTGTCGGTCCGCGACCTGCTCGCCCAGCGATGGCTGCTGACCGATCGCACCTACGACGAGAAGGATCCCAAGCAGGTCTACTACCTGTCGATGGAGTTCCTCATCGGCCGGACGCTGGCCAACACGATCAGCAACCTTCAGGTCGAGGGATATGTCCGCGAAGATCTCTGTTCGGACCAAGGCCGGGACTGGCATTCGCTCGCCGAGGAAGAGCCCGACGCGGGCCTCGGCAACGGCGGGCTCGGCCGGCTGGCCGCCTGCTTCATCGACTCGATGGCGACCCTCGCGATCCCGGCCATCGGCTATGGTCTGCGATACGAATATGGGATGTTCCGCCAGGAGATCGACAAGGGCTGGCAGGTCGAGCACCCGGATAACTGGCTGACCCGTCCCGACCCCTGGGAAGTCATCCGGCCCAACGAGGCGGTCGAGGTCCCGATCAACTGCTCGTTCCAGTTGAAGGATGGGCGCCTCATCGTCGTGCCGAACGTGCCGACCGTCCTCCGCGGGATCCCCTACGATCGGCCCGTCGTCGGCTACGGCGGCCGGACGATCAACACCCTGCGGCTCTGGGGGGCCGCGGCGCACCAGGATTTCAACTTCCTCGAGTTCAGCCGCGGCGACTTCTTCGACGCCGTCCACGAGAAGGTCGCCGCCGAGGCGCTGACGCGCGTCCTCTATCCCGACGACTCCACCCCCCGAGGCCGGAACCTCCGGTTCGTCCAGGAGTATTTCCTCGTCGCCTGCTCGCTGGCCGACATCGTCGCCCGGTTCCGCCGGCGGGGCAACGACTGGAAGGCACTGCCCGACAAGGTCGCCATCCAGCTCAACGACACCCATCCGGCGATGGCCGTCGCCGAGCTGATGCGGATCCTCCTCGACCAGGCCGGGCTCGGCTGGGACGATGCCTGGGACCTGACCCGGCGCACCCTCGCCTACACCAATCACACGCTGATGCCCGAGGCCCTCGAGACCTGGCCGGTCCAGCTCTTCGAGCTCCTCATCCCCCGGCACCTCGAGATCATCTACGAGATCAATCGCCGGTTCCTCGACGACGTCCGCGCCCGCTTCCCGGGCGACGGCGGCCTCCTGCGCGCGTCAGCCTGATCGCCGAGGGGCCCGAGAAGCGGGTGCGGATGGCCAACCTGGCGATCGTCGGCACGCACAGCACCAACGGCGTCGCCGAGATCCACTCCCGGCTGCTGCGGACCTCCGTCGTCTCCGACCTGGCCGAGCTCTTCCCCGAGCGGTTCAACAACAAGACCAACGGCGTCACCCCCCGCCGCTGGCTCCTGCTGGCCAACCCCGACCTCGCGAAGTTGATCACCGACGCGATCGGTCGACGGCTGGGTGACCGACCTGGCCCAGCTCGGCAAGATCCTCCCCCTGGCCGACGATCCCGCGTTCCGCGAGGGCTTCCGCAAGGCCAAGCGCGCCGCCAAGGTCCGCTTCGCCGACTGGCTCCGCTCGGAGACCGGGCAATCGATCGACCCGGACACCATCTTCGACTGCCAGATCAAGCGCATCCACGAATACAAGCGGCAACTGCTCAATCGTCCTGCACATCATCATCCTGTACAATCGCCTGCGCGACAATCCCAAGCTCGACGTGCCGCCGCGGACCTTCTTCTTCGCCGGCAAGGCGGCGCCGGCCTATACGCTGGCCAAGCTGATCATCAAGCTGATCAACAACGTCGCCGCCGTGGTCGACGCCGATCCGGTCGCGAGCCGGCAAGCTCAAGGTGCTGTTCCTGGCCGAGTACAACGTGACCCTGGCCGAGCGGCTGATCCCCGCCAGCGACGTCTCCGAGCAGATCTCCACGGCCGGCTTCGAGGCCAGCGGCACGAGCAACATGAAGTTCATGATGAACGGCGCGCTGACCGTCGGCACGCGCGACGGCGCGACGATCGAGATGGCCCAGGAGGCCGGCGAGGAGAACTTCTTCCTCTTCGGCCTGACCGCCGAGCAGGTCGCCGAGCAGCCGCGGCTGGTACAATCCCCGACTGGCACTACGACCACGAGCCGGAGACCCGCCGCGCCCTCGACCTGATCGCCTCCGACGCCTTCAGCCGCGACGAGCCGGGCATCTTCGCGCCGATCTGGGACACGCTCCTGACGCGCGGCGATCACTACATGCACCTGGCCGACCTGGCGGCCTACGTCCGCACCCAGGAGCAGGTCGGCGCCCTCTACCTCCGGCCCGACGCCTGGACGCGACGCGCGATCCTCAATGTCGGGCATTCCGGCAAGTTCTCCAGCGACCGCACGATCCAGGAATACGCCGGCGACATCTGGGGGGCCAAGCCGTGTCCGGTGGATTGAGAGTGTGTAATCCGATCCGTCTCCTGTAGCGGCTCTGTGAGCGGCTTGATCCGGGGTCGCAGACCCGGCTACAGCCCAACAAACTCAAGCGCCGGGAGTTCTCGACCCCGCCCTCGGGCCCGACCGAAGGTTTCCAGGAAGTACGGGAAGACTCATGGCGATCCATCCTCTGGCAGGTCAACTGGCTCCCGCGAGCGTGCTGATCGACGTATCGGCGCTCGAGCAAGCCTACTACACGAACCGGCCCGATCCGGGCGACCCGCGCCAGCGCGTCGCCTTCGGCACCAGCGGGCACCGGGGCACGACGGGCGACAACACGTTCACCGAGGCACATATCCTGGCGATCACCCAAGCGATCTGCGACTACCGTCGCGATCGGGGGATCGACGGCCCGCTCTTCCTGGGCAAGGACACGCACGCCCTCTCCGGCGTGGCCCAGCGGACGGCGCTCGAGGTCCTGGCGGCCGACGGGGTCGTCACGATCCTCCAGCGCGACGACGGCGTGACGCCGACGCCGGTGATCTCGCACGCGATCCTCGCCTACAACGCCGGCCGGACCGAGCACAAGGGCGACGGGATCGTGATCACGCCGTCGCACAATCCCCCCGCCGACGGCGGCTTCAAGTACAACCCGCCCAACGGCGGCCCGGCCGATACCGACATCACCTCCTGGATCCAGGACCGCGCCAACGCGCTGCTCAAGGCCGGCAACGCCGAGGTCAAGCGCGTCCCCTTCGCGCAGGCGATCATGGCCGACACGACGCGCGAAGTCGATTTCGTCAAGCCTTACGTCGACGACCTGGCGAGCGTCATCGACATGGAGGCGATCCGATCGGCGGGGCTCAAGCTGGGCGTCGATCCGCTCGGCGGTGCCGCGGTACACTACTGGCAGCCGATCGCCGACACCTACGGCCTGGATATCACCGTCACCAATCCGGCGGTCGACCCGACCTTCCGGTTCATGACGCTCGACCACGACGGCAAGATCCGCATGGACTGCTCCAGCCCCTATGCGATGGCCAGCCTGGTCAAGCTCAAGGACCGCTTCGACCTCGCCTTCGGCAACGACCCCGATTCCGACCGGCACGGGATCGTCACCAAGTCCGCCGGGCTGATGAACCCCAACCATTTCCTGGCCGTCGCGATCCGCTACCTGCTGACCCACCGGCCCGACTGGTCCGCCGCACGCCGGTCGTCGGCAAGACGCTGGTCAGCAGCAGCATGATCGATCGGGTCGTCGAGGGCCTGGGCCGGACGCTTCTGCGAGGTGCCGGTCGGCTTCAAGTGGTTCGCCCCGGGCCTGTTCGACGGCTCGTTCTGCTTCGGCGGCGAGGAGAGCGCCGGGGCCAGCTTCCTGCGGCGCGACGGCACCGTCTGGACGACCGACAAGGACGGACCGATCATGGACCTGCTCGCCGCCGAGATCCTCGCCCGCACCGGCAAGGACCCCGGCGAGCATTTCCGCGAGCTGACCGCCCGGTTCGGGACGCCGTACTATACGCGCATCGACGCCCCGGCCACGCCCGAGCAGAAGGCCCGCCTGCGAAAGCTCGACCCATCGGACGTCAAGGCGTCCGAGCTGGCCGGCGAGCCGATCGTCGCCAAGCTGACGCGCGCGCCCGGCAACAACGCCCCGATCGGCGGCCTGAAGGTCGTCGCCGCGAGCGGCTGGTTCGCCGCCAGGCCATCCGGCACGGAAAACATCTACAAGATCTACGCCGAGAGCTTCCGGACCAGTCCCACCTCGACGCCATCGTCGCCGAGGCGCAACAGATCGTCGGCGATGCGCTGAACTGAGGAAGCCCCCGATGCTCCCGGACTCGAATTCCGGAATCGGCCCGCGAGGTGCATGAATCGTATCTGGAATCTTGAATCCGCAATCCGAAATCTGGAATCCAATCATGAGCGTTCCACCTTTGCGTGACCGTCCGGCCTGGAAGGCCCTGGAAGCCCACTACCAGAAGATCAAGGACGTGCACCTTCGCCGGCTGTTCGCCGACGACCCGGTCCGCGGCGAGCGGCTCACGGCCGAGGCGGTGGGCCTCTACCTCGACTATTCCAAGAACCGCGTCACCGACGAGACGCTCGAAGCTCCTGGTCCAACTGGCCGAGGAATCGGACCTGCGGGCGCGGATCGACGCCATGTTCCGCGGCGAGAAGATCAACGTCACCGAGAAGCCGCGCCGTGCTGCACGTCGCGCTGCGGGCCCCGAAGGGGCAGTCGATCCTCGTCGAGGGCAAGGACGTCGTCCCCGAGGTCCACGCCGTCCTCGACAAGATGGCCGACTTCTCCGATCGGGTGCGGAGCGGCGCGTGGATGGGGCACACCGGGCAGCCGGATCAAGAACGTCGTCAACATCGGCATCGGCGGCTCGGACCTCGGGCCGGTGATGGCCTACGAGGCGCTCCGGCACTACAGCGACCGGGCCCTGACGTTCCGCTTCGTCTCGAACGTCGACGGCACCGACTTCGTCGAGGCCACGCGGGACCTCGACCCGGCCGAGACGCTCTTCATCGTCTCCTCCAAGACGTTCACGACCCTCGAGACGATGACCAATGCCCAGACGGCCCGCGCCTGGTGCCTGAAGGCGCTCGGCGAGGAAAGCGCCGTCGCCAGGCACTTCGTCGCCGTCTCGACCAACGCCGAGGAGGTCGGCAAGTTCGGCATCGACACGGCCAACATGTTCGAGTTCTGGGACTGGGTCGGCGGCCGATATTCGATGGACTCGGCGATCGGCCTGTCGACGATGATCGCGGTCGGGCCCGACAACTTCCGGGCGATGCTCGCCGGCTTCCACGCCATGGACGAGCATTTCCGCACGGCGCCGTTCGATCGCAACTTGCCCGTGCTGCTCGGCCTGCTGACCGTCTGGTACGCCGATTTCTTCCGATGCCGAGACGGTCGCCGTCCTGCCTTATGATCAGTACCTGAAGCGGTTCCCGGCGTACTTGCAGCAGTTGACCATGGAGAGCAACGGCAAGTCGGTCACGCTGGACGGCGCCCGGGTCGATTACCCGACCGAGCCCGATCTTCTGGGGCGAGCCGGGGACCAACGGCCAGCACTCGTTCTATCAGCTGATCCACCAGGGGACCCGGCTGATCCCCTGCGACCTGATCGGTTTCTGCCGGTCGCTCAACCCGATGGGCGAGCATCACGACATCCTGATGTCGAACGTGTTCGCCCAGGCCGAGGCGCTCGCGTTCGGCAAGACGGCCGAGCAGGTCAAGGCCGAGGGGACGCCCGACTGGCTGGTCCCGCACCGCACCTTCGAAGGGAACCGCCCGACGAACGTCATCCTCGCCGAGCGGCTCACGCCCGAGGTCCTCGGCAGCCTGGTCGCGCTCTACGAGCACAGCGTGTTCACCCAGGGCACGATCTGGCAGATCAACTCGTTCGACCAGTGGGGCGTCGAGCTCGGCAAGGTCCTGGCCAAGCGGATCATCCCCGAGCTGGAGGCCCCGACGAGCCCAAGCTCGCCCACGACAGCTCGACCAACACGCTGATCCGCCGCTACCGCGAGCTGAAGGCACGCGGGTCGAGCCCGGCTTGAACACGGACCCGCGCAACGAAAACCCCCGGCGCGAGGCGCCGGGGGCTCGTTGATTCATTCCTGGATGATGAGGACGGCATGCGCCGCGACGCGGAGCATGCTCGACCTGCATCGTGTCCGCCCGTGCGGGATTCCCGAGTGGCTCAGGCGTGGGCCTTCTGCCGGCGCACCTGGACGTATCTCCTCAGGCCGAGTCCGCAGACCGTGCTGAGGAACAGCGCGATCGTGCTGGGCTCGGGAGTATGCTGGATCTGGATTCCGGAGGTGTTGATCTGTCCCTCCATGGTCGTGATCCCGCCGGCCGAGGACGGCACGAGCAGCTTCTGGTCGCCGGCCAGCAGTTCCAGGGTGCTGGTCGATCCGCTGGCCAGCGTGAACTGGTTGTTGCTCAGCGAATCGAAGTTGACTTGTACGCTCGTCTGATACGGTCCGTTGACCGAGCCGTTGAGGGTACCGCTCACGGTGATCGGCGTATCGTTCAAGCCGGACCCATTGTACTCCGTCGGGACGAAGGTCAGGGTGAACGGGGTGTTGTTGTAGGTCGTCGTCTGGCCGGCCGGCAACGGGGCGACCTGGAATGAGCCCAGGGGGACGTTCGAGCCCGGGTCGATCATGGCGTTCTGGACCGGGACGTAGCTGATCACGTTGCTGCCGGTGATCCCGCTATTTCCGACGATCCCGGCCACACTGTATTCCAAGAGATCGGGCGTTGTTGTCATCACCTGGGCATCGGCACCCGGGGCATTCCAGGCGAGGAACCCCAGGGCGATGACCGCGATTCGCAGCCCAGTCCACCCTCTTGTCATTCGCATCATTTCCTCCTGATAGGGATGGGATAGTCGCGATCCTGTCCGCGACTTCGCAACGTCTTCGTCCGGACTCGAAGTGTGGCGTCCTCCCCTGGACGGGCATTCCCCCCCGACCTCGGCCGGTTGCGCCGGCCTGGGACGGGACTTGTCGCAAGGTGAATGAACGACACCGATGGCAGTCACAACACCAGTCGGGGCCTGGACCGGCGTGGCGGTCGAACCCGTACCGTCGCGACCATGGCTGTCAGGAGATGAAGGCCAGAGACGTCTCAGTCGCATCCTCAGCCTCCCTGCCCGACCTGGACGGGACTCGGCCATGAGTCCCGTCGTCACGATATTCTGGGTGTGAACGAACGCGAGGGAAGATACTCGGAGACTCGAACCTTGTAAACCGAACTTTAGGGTTTTCCCATATTTTTCCTCAACTCTCGCGATCGCACGTCCGAAGCGGCCCCGGTCCGGATCCTCGAGGTAGGGCGGGCCCGTCACAGCAGGTGGATGGGGTCGACGTCGACGGCCAGCTCGACGCCGTGCGGCGCGGGGACGGATGCGGGCACGGTCCGGGCCAGCGTCTGGAGGGGGCGCGGGTTCGGGCAGCGGAGCTGGATGTGGAACCGGTACAGGTTGCGGATCTTCAGGATCGGGGCCGGGGCCGGCCCGAGCACCCGCACCGACGGGTCGGCCTCGCGACGCAGGGCGGCGGCCAGGTCCGTCAAGTACGCCTGGACGACCGATTCCTCCGGCCCCCGCGCGATCAGGCGGACCAGCCGCCCGAACGGCGGAACGCCGTATTTCTCCCGCTCGGGCAGCTCGCTGGCGACGAACGCCAGGTAGTCGTGCTTGATCGCCGCTCGGATCGCCGGATGCTCGGGCGTGTAGGTCTGGACCAGCACCCGGCCCGGGCGATCGCCGCGTCCCGTCCGTCCGGCCACCTGCGCCACGAGCTGGAAGGTCCGCTCGGAGGCGCGGAAGTCGGGGAGGTGCAGCGCCGTGTCGGCATTGACCACGCCCACCAGCGTCACGTTCGGGAAGTCCAGCCCCTTGGCGATCATCTGCGTGCCCAGGAGTATCCGCACCTCGCCGGCCTTGAAGGCCGCCAGGACCGCCTCGTGGCTGCCGGGCGTGCGCATCGTGTCGGAGTCCATCCGTCGCGAGGCGTATTCGGGGAACGCCGCCTGGATCTCCCGCTCGAGCCGCTCGGTCCCGATCCCGCCGTAGTGCAGGCCCGTCGCCCGGCACGACGGGCAGGCCGGCGGGCAGGCACGCTCGGCGTCGCACGTGTGGCAGACCAGGATATGCCGCGACTTGTGATAGGTCGCAGCCACGTCGCAGGCGTGGCACTTGACGACCTCGCCGCACTTCGGGCAGATGACGAACGTGTGGAACCCGCGACGATTCAGGAGCAGGATGACCTGGCCCTGGTCCTGGAGGGCCCGGAGCATCGCCTGGCGGAGCGACTCGCTCAGCCCGCCCAGCGGGGTCTTCTCGTGGCGGAGGTCGATGATCTCGACCTCGGGCATCGGCCGGCCGCCGACGCGCGTCGGCATCGACAGCAGGGTATAGCGCCCGCGCCCGGCGTTGCGCCAGGACTCCAGCGATGGCGTTGCCGAGCCCAGCAGGATCGGAATCCCCTCCAGATGCGCCCGCATCACCGCCACATCGCGCACATGATACCTCGGCACTGTCTCCTGCTTGAAGGTGCTCTCGTGCTCCTCGTCGACGACGATCAGGCCCAGTTTCCGCGCCGGCGCGAAGACGGCCGACCGGACGCCGACGACGACCTGGATCTCCCCGGAGGCGATGCTCTGCCAGTGCCGATGCCGTTCGGCGTCGCTGAGGTGGCTGTGGAGGACGGCCACGCGGGCGAACCGTCGGCGGAACCGTCGGATCGTCTGCGGCGTCAGGCTGATCTCGGGGACCAGCACGATCGCCTCCTTCCCCCGCGCCACCACCCTCTCGATCGCCGACAGATACACCTCGGTCTTGCCGCTGCCGGTCACCCCGTGGATCAGGAACGGCGCGAATCCGCCCGACTCCAGGGCCGGCTCGATCCGCGACAGCGTCGACGACTGCTCGTCGGTCAGGACCAGGTCGGGCCGACTGGCCGCCTCCGGGGATGGTTGGGCCTGGGGGACGACGGGCGCGACCGCTTGCGGATCGGCCGAGGCGCGTCCGGAAATGCCGATCGGCAGCCTCCGGCGGACGGTATGCACCAGCCCCAGCTTCAGGAGCGCCTGGATGGGCACGGGGCTGCACTTGGCCAGCCGGCAGACGTCGGCCGTCGTGAGCGGATCGTCGGTCCGCGACAGGACCTCGAGCACGGCCGACTGCTTGGCCGAGAGCCGCGGCTCGATCGACCCGGCCCGCAGGGCCTCGCGCGTCTCCTCGGGCACGACCAGGAACGTCCCCACCCGCGTCCCCGCATGCTTCTTCACCCCGGCCGGTACGGCGGCATCCAGGGCCTGTCCCCAGGAGCAGGCATAGTATTCCGCCAGCCATTTCGTCAGCTCGAGCATCCGGTGGTCGATCAGCGGGGTCGTATCGAGGATCTCGACCACATCCTTGATGCGCGTCAGGTCGAGACCATCGGGGGCCTGGTCCTCGATCCTCACGCAATAGCCGATCGCCAGCTTGTCTCCGCGTCCCAGCGGCACGCGAACGCGCTGACCGGGCCGGATCATCGTGCCGAGCCGGACCGGGACGCGATAGGTGAAGACTTGCTCGATCGGGCGGTTGAAAACGATGCCCGCATACGTGCCGCCGGCCACCAGCTCGCCCTCATCGGCCAGCCCGAACCAGGCCGCCTGGCGCGCGTCGCCGGTGCCGTCGCCGTCGCGACCGAGAGATCCGTCGTCGCATCGCGCGGGAACAACGCTCATGGGCGGGACCTATGACTTCGGGGGCCGGAAACCAGGCCGGGTGCCGTGCGATCACCTCTGCCGTTGACAAGGCTCATCGATCAGACCTATCGTCGGGATCCGTCGTCCGGCGGCGCCGGTCGAACTCCCGCGATGGCGGATGGCGCCCGATCCGGGCGGGATCCGTCACCATCAGTACATCCGATTTCTGGACGCCTGTCCACAGGGAATCGCGTCGGGAAAGCCGGGCCGCGTGGGTATTTGCGGATGGGGAAGAGAATAAGGGCTCGTGGGCGATGCGACTAGGTCTATTCGGCGGCACATTCGACCCGATCCATCTGGGACACCTGCTCCTGGCGGAGCAGTGCCGGGAGGCGTGCGACCTCGACCGGGTCTGGCTGGTGGTCGCCGGTTCGCCGCCGCACAAGCCGGGCGGGCGGACCGGGGTGGGCCATCGCCTGGAGATGGTCCGGATCGCGATCGCCGGCCACCCGGCGTTCGCGGCCTCGGACATCGAGGCCACCCGCCCTGGCCCGCACTACAGCGTGGAGACGTTGGAGGCCGTCCGCCGCGATCATCCCGACGACGAGCTGTTCTTCCTGATCGGTGCCGACAGCTTGAAGGACCTCCCCTCGTGGCGCGAACCCGGCCGGATCGCGCAACTGGCGACGATCGTCGTGGTCAACCGGCCCGGCATCGAGGAGGTGGACGGGTCGAACCTCCCGGACTTCGGGCCCGGCTCACTCCCGCTCCGATCGATCACGATCCCGCCGGTCGGCATCGCCTCCAGCGATCTCCGCCGCCGACTCCGCGAAGGCCGGAGCATCCGTTACATGGTCTCCCGCGGTGTCGAAGCCTACATCGATGCCCAGGGGCTGTATCGGGCCCCGAACGCCGATGATGGATCCTGAACAAGCCGGATGCGGGGGGGAGGCCCTCGACATCCGGGGCCTATGAGTTCGGGCGGTGTTGCTGCTCGAACTTCTCGATGAAGACGGCCAGGGCCAGCAGGTATTCCGTCTCGTCCCGCGTGCGGTCGATCCCCCGCGCACTCAAGCGGTCGAGCATCGCCAGGGAATGATCGTACTGCTCCTGGGAACGGATGATCCGCAACGGATTCTCGCGGACCAGATCGAGATAGCGCTCGCCGACCCGATCGTCGGCTTCACCCTCCACCTTCGAATTCGGAGCTCGGCCTTTCTTGGGTTTGGTTGCCATGCCTGGTCGGTTCCCGATGCGTCGTTCCAGTCAGCCAGTCATCCACCAGCCTGGTATGATACGATGCCGGACGCGGAAATGACAGAATTCGGGGCGCCCTCGGCCTCGATTTTACGATATCACTCGAATTCGAAGGATCAGCATGCGAACGACCGGAAGACTCGCGTCGGCTCGATAACCCTGTATTCTAAGCCGAGGTCAAGGACATGCCTGTGGCCTATGGCCAGTTCGGGACGGATTTCGGCCATCTGGCGGGGAAGATGATCAGGACCGGCTTGAACCGGCCGTGTACTTTGATACATTAATAAAACGTGACTGCTCGAGTCCGGTTATTGGATCGCCGATGCAAGTGATGAAGATGCCTTTCTGTGACGCCGCGGGCCGCGATGGCCGGCGTGGGCTGGCCTTGGGGAGTCGTGGTCTCTTTGCTGATCGTCGTCCGGTCGATCGAGGGGAGTCTGAAACAGAGGATGGACCAAGAACGAGGGGCGTGGAACGATGGCCGGTTCGCCCGAATGGTACTATGAGACGGGATCGCGAGTCGCCGGCCCGGTAACGGCCGCCGGATTGAAGGACCTGATCGAGCAGGGTGTCATCGGACCGGCCGTGCGGATCCGGAGGGGACAAGACGGTCCCTGGTTCCCGGCGGATCGAATCCGGAATGCTCTGGGTTCGATCGGCGACATCGAGCCGGGCGCGGTTCCGGAGCGCGAGCCGGTCGAATGGTACTTCTCGCGGCAAGACCATCGGAAGCTGGGACCGGTCCCCTGGTCGATGCTCCTGGCCATGGCGGCCCAGGGGAAGCTCGAGCCGGTCGATCTCGTCTGGAAACCGGGCATGGCGTCCTGGGTTGCGGCTTCGGGTTTTCCCGACTTGATGGGCGGCCACTCGAGCCATACGACCGCGAGAATTGGCGATGCCGCCCCGTCAGCTCGCTGGTACACGTCTCCCCTCGCTCGTGCCGGGGCGGCAGGGGCGGCGCTCATGCTCGGACTGGTCGTCCTGACCGGCTGGGGCTGGATTCAGGGCCATGGCGGAGACCCCGGAGCCGGGCCGGTCCGTGTCGACGACGTCGCCACGGTCTGGATTCCGCGACCGGAGGCGGGCACACCTCCGGGCCTCCTGCCCGGTTCCCAGGACACCGAGGACATCCTGGAGGATGCCCTCGAGGCCGTGGACCGCGGGGATCTCGATCGAGCGAACGGACTGCTGGCCCAGTATCTTGCCAGGCCGGATCCTCGGAAGGCCAATGAGGCCCGTAGCTTGCAACGCGAGATCGACCTGGCCCGCTCGACCGTCCGGGCGGACGAGCTGGCGAGGGGCCTCGACGACGAGCAGCTCGGGGCTTTTACGCAGATCGGCGTCAACGCGCTGGTCGAGTTGACCCTGCGCACGGCCGAGCTACGGCCTTTATACGGTCGTACGTTGCTCCAGGCGTTCCGGAAGGAAAGCGATCGTCGACAGAGGCTTCCGAAGGGTGGCGACGCCCTGGCCCGGGCACTCCGGGGCATCGATCCCGATCCGCGTACCGTCGAGGCTGCCGAACCGGCGAAGGACGACGCCAAAGGAGTGCCTTCGCAAACGTCGAGTCTCCTCGGAACCGACGATGACGGTAGCGACGCCCCGGGGAAGTCCGAGAATCCGAAGCAGGCCCCGAACGGCGCGAACACTCTTGACGCCGTCCTGGCCAGGCCGGGCGCGTTCGAGGGGCGGACCCTCGTCCTCGACGGACTTTACCGGATCGGGACGCGATTATCCAAGGTGGACGATCCCGACGGAAACGCCCTGGGTTGGTCGCTCCCGGTCGGCTCGAGTGACGCGGGCGTCGTCTATCCGGACCAGGCCAAGGTCGAGGGCCGGGGCACTTATCTGATCCTGGAACCCGGCCTCGCTCCCATGCTCGAACGCGTCTTCAAGACGCTCAAGTTCAACGCAACGACGAGGCCGACTTACAAGTGCATCCTCACGGTCACCGTCCGCGATACGATCGTGAACAATGCCAGGAGTTCCTTCATCGAGATCACCGGCCTGGAAATCCTGGGGACCTGTGATTTCCTCCAGGTGGCCCGGCGTCGCTATGAGCAAGCCTTCCGGACGGTCCAGATCACATCGCAGCGCGCCCTCGTGGCCTACGGAGATGGGGCCGCATGGGTCGATCGGTTGGGAGGCGAGGAGAAATTCGTCATCCCGCTGCGACGCAAGGTTCGCGACCTGCAACGGAAGATCGCCTCCGAACGCGATCAGGCCGTCATCGCCCGCGTCCTCCAGAGCGAACTCTCCCGGGTCGTCAACATGGCCGCCATCGCCCAGGAGCAACACCGACGGATGCTCGCGGCCATGATGGGCAGGCAATTCTTGCCCTGATCCGGATCGCATAAAGACATTGTCCGATCAATCCGCTAAACGACCGGTGTGGTAAACAAGAAGAGCGTTTGTCTTACTGTCGCCGGAGTATGCCGCGGGCGTACAAGGCGGCGCGCATGGGCCGGCCCTCCCTGGCCGAAAACCCCACCGTATCGCGACGATCAAACCCCTTGTTTCACCGTGCCCGCGATGGCCGAGGAGGAACGACTAAGCGTTGTGGGGCTTCCGGCCCGCCAGGGATTGCTCTCCGCCCTCGACTGGCCAAACTGCCCGCGGGGACCAACCTGACGACGCGATGTCCGAAGGGCTTGCCTTTCGCGGCGTCTATCCCATACCGTAAAAGCAGCCCCGAAAAAGGAGTATCCCATGAGAAGATTGCTGGCCGCGATCCCGTTTGTATTCCCCGTCTTCGTCGCCGCCCAAGACCCCGTCGGTTCCGTCAAGGACGCCCCGCCCCGGATCACGCCCGAAATGAAGGCCAAGACGGAAACCATCGCACGGGCACTCGAGGGTCTCACGCCCGACGGTTTCACGAAAAAGAGCCTTGTTGAGCGCTACACCGAAGCCAACTTGTACGAGAAGATCGACGGCCGGTCCGAACTGTTTCAATCCTACGACGTGACGGGCATGACCTTCGTCACCTTCTCCAAGGCGGACGACCCGGCCAAATTCATCGACGTCTTCCTCTACGACATGACCACCCCTCTCGGCGCCTTCGGCGTCTATTCGGTCGAGCGCTCGTCTGGCGGCAAGGCCATCGCAACCGGCGACGGCGGCCACCGCACCGGGGCGGATTTATTCTTCCGGAAGGGCCAATACTATGCGTCGATCCTGACATCGGGACCCGACGAGGGGGTCCAGAAAGCGGTAACCGCCTTGGCCGATACACTGGCGAATCGCCTGAAAGGCAAAGCGTCAGAGCTATGGGGCCTCGCCATGCTCCCGGCTAAGAATCGGATCGACAATACGGTCCAATACTTCATGGTCGATGCCCTGGGGCTCGATTTCCTGACCAACGCGTTCACGGCCCAATACCGCGACGGCCAGGCCGAGTTCACCGGCTTCGTCGTGCGCTGCAAATCTGCCGATAACGCCGCAGAAGTCCTGGCCAAGTTTAAGGCCCACCTCGAAGAATTCGGCAAGCTGGCCGAACCGGCCAAAATCGAAGGGGCGTCGGTCATGCTCGCCGAGGTGGACGACGGCGACTTCGACGCCGCCTGCCAAGTCGGCGATTTCATCGCCGGCGTCACGGCGGTCAAGGGCCGCGACGCGGCCGTCAAGGCCATGACCTTCCTGCTCAAAGGTCTGAGGATCCCGAAATGACCTGGCGCGTCGTCTATGGTGCGCAGGGCGCCGCCGAAGGATACCCTCAGGCGGCGCGGCGGACAAGAAACGGTCGGCGTCGATCAAGCCCTGACGAAGAGCTCCGCCGAGCGCTGAACGGCTGTTAGGTTCTCTTTGAAATGGGTGAAGTTCTGCATGTCTGAATTGACCACATCGACGCCGTGGGCGAGGACAAACGCGTAGGACCGTTGCCAGGGCGAAAGCCCCGATTGCATCAGCTTGTCGCTGTAGTGCCCGTCGAAGGCGTTCGCCAACTCCTTACCGCCGCGGGACGATAAGTAGCGGGCCGCCTTCATACCGACGAGACCGATGCCGGCGTCCCGGGCTCGCTGCAGTGTGGGCTGAAGCTCGACCATCGTCGGCGTGCCGGCAAGGACACTCTTCGAATCCCAGTCGTACCACCCGGCGGGGGTGATGGCGATCATGGCGAGGTCGTACCAGCCCGTTCCAATCATGGCCTCGAGCACTTGCTGCGCCCGCTTGTGGGTACTCACGCCCCAATGGCCCACCTTCCCGGCCTGTTTCGCCTTGAGGAAGGCCTCATGCAGTTGCTCGCATTGGACGACCTCCGGTTCGCCGACGCCCATGAGGTAGTAGGCGTCCACATAGTCGGTGCCCAGATCGGTGAGGCTCGCATTGAGCAGCCCCGTCCAGTAATCGGCCAGAAACCTGCCTTGCTCGACGGTCAACGACTTGCCCGGTTCGTAGCCGTCAATGGGACGCAACGGCGCTTTGGACGTGACCCAGATCTTGCCGCGATGCGCCGCGAGGAAGGGGGCGAAGTGCGCTCGCTACCTTTGTAATAGGCATTGGAGCCGAGATCGTAGAAGTTCACGCCCGCATCAAATGCCGTGTTGAGCAACCGAACGGCCTTCCCGCCGATCAACGCCGCCCCGCCGCCGAAAACGAGGTGGCTGCACATGAAATTCGTCCGGCCGAGCTTGCGGTAGTGCATGCCGCTCCGCTCGTTGCGGTGGATCAGGCCGTCGGCCGGCGCGTCCTGGGCCTGCGCCGACGGCGCGACGGCCGCCGTGGCAGTGGCGGCGGCGGTGGTCTTGATGAATGCCCGGCGGTTCATATCGTACGGCGCGGTCATCGTGCTACTCCTGCAGTTGGACGATCCCGGCATTGTTGCCTCCCAACACTCTAGGCTGGACGGGCGCATCGCGTCAACCTTCGCCGCCTTTCGCCCGGGTCGGTTGCACTGTTCATAAGTCTTTGTGAACTCAATGGTCGCATTTCGGCCGAGGCACATCCGGTGTTTTGCGGGACGGCTTGCCGCCAATGACCGTGTCCTCGATGAGCTTCTCGCACCCAGGCCGCTTCAGGGCATCGCGCTGCAAGTCAAGATTCTGCTCGGATGTTCGACGGGGTCTGTGACCCCGGGGTCGCCCTCCCCGGCCGCGCAGAGGCCGGCTACAGAAGACCGGGGGTTCATCACACGCTCTAATCTGTCAGGAGGTTGGGCACCTTCCGCCGGAGCTCCGCGATCGCCTGGGCGATGGTGAGGGCATAGTACTTGACCCCCACGCCGGGCTCCTTCTGATTGAAGGTCACGAGCGTATTAATCCCCAGCACGCTGCCATCATCGTAGATCAACGGGCCTCCCGAATTGCCCCCGCTGATCTCGGCGCTATGCTGGATGTACTCGGAACCGGCCTCGCTCCGCACGAGGCTGATGATCCCGTCGGTGATGCTGTATCGGAAATCCGACTCGTCGAGCACGCTCTCGATGTTCTCGCTAACCTTGCGGGTCGCGCGCTGCATGGCCCCTTCCACGGACAGGCTCTGGGAAGATGCCGCGGGGAATCCCAGGGCATAGATGCGATCGCCCTGCTTGATCGCCGGCTTGGAGCTGATGCGGAAGTAGGGGCCTTCCCGATCGACCCTGAGCACGGCCATGTCATATTTCCCGCTGGTGAAGATCACCTTGGCTTCGTATCGGTCCTTGGCGAAGTAGACCCAGAGTTCCGGCTTGACGCGCCAGTGCTTGGTCTTCTCCAGTTCCGCGATCTTGTCATCGGCCCGCGTCAGCTTCACATACTCCTCGACGACATGCCGGTTCGTCAGCAGGTCGCCCCGCGAGTTGATCGCGAAACACGTCCCTCGACTCCCGGGGATCTCGACGACTTCACCCGTGTTGAGATCCGTGATGGTGACTCCGGAGACGACCAGCCCGGTCGCCTGGGCGATGTCGCCGGACATGTGCGAGTTGACATAATTCCGACGCACGCCGATCCCGTGAGCCGGGGCCATTCCGATCAGCCCCGGGTCCTCCTTCCGAGCCCGGATCACCAGGACGACAGTCGCGACGGCGCACACGGCGAGGACTCCGGCGGCGGCGGAAAATAGCAGGAGACGCGACCGGCCCGGGCGTGCGGCCGGTGGAAACGGCGGGGTGAGGCCGAAGCCGATCCCTGGATTGATGGAGGGAACGGGGCCTCGGTTCGATCCCGACATCGGAGCAAGCAAGTGGGCGAATTCGGGGACTTCCCGGAGCGTCATCCAGCTCGCGAATCCTTCCCTCCAGATCGGCGTTTCCGCCCGGATCCGGCCGCTTCGAAGCAGGGTCAGGATCTGCTCGGCGCCCACCGGTCCCTGGGTGCTCTGGGAGTCGTTGTAGAACCAATCCTGGGTCGTCGTCGTCGCCGACGTCGGCGCGGCGGACATCCCAGGATCCTCCCTGGCGGGCACGCCGACGGGGTTGCCGCCGAAGAGCCCTTCGAGGGTTCAACGCGCTCACCCAGACCCTCCTGTCCCTGGAAAGCTCGTGGAACTGGGACAGTTGCCCGCGGTCGCGCAGGGATTCGAGTTGAGCCTGCGCGAATGGGCCGAGGATTCGCCCTCGAGAGCGGACATACCAACCGCCGGATGCCTCTGACATGGTAGGTCGAGACCTCAGTGAGGACGCTTGCTAAAGGGATTTCATGATGACGAAGACGGGCCGGCCCTCGGCCAGCGTCGAGGGATCCCGCGCGTTGACCGTCGGCTTGCCGCCCTTGATCGACCCGACTTTCCGCCATTCCATCAATGGGTTCGCCGCGGGGACGATGACCCACAGTTCTCCCTGGTCGGGGACGGTCGCGCCGGTGCGGACCCGCCAGTCTTCCCGAGCCTTCACCTGCCAGCCGATGGGTCGGTAGGTCTTGCGGACACTCCGCTCGATCTGCGCGAGCAAGAGATTCACTCGCTTCGCATCCGGGATCCTCGGGCGCAGCGACTGGACGAGTCGGTCGGCGTCGGTCCGGGTCCGATCGAATCGAGACCCCTCGGGATTCATCCAGGTCACGTTGATGTCCAGGGGGTTCTGTTCGAGCTGGCTCTTGAACGCCTCCATCTCACTCCGGAGCGGCTCGCTGCCGGCGGTGGCCGACTCGACGACTTTCTTGAGGAGGGCGACTTGCAGGATCGGATCGATGTCGGGCTCGGACAGGATCCGCTGGATCAGGTCGCTCATGACGGTCTCCCACCGGGCCAGCTTCGAGGGGTCGGCGAGCAGGGGCTTGAAGTCGCGCGCGATCCGGGACTGGGGCGACAGGTCACAGGAGGTGATCCGGTCCTTGGCGATGGCCCGCGTGAGCGTCTTGCCGTTGAAGGCGATGATGCTGTCGAACCGGAGCAGCGTGCCCTGCTCGACCGGGGCAGTCGTCGCGTAATAGTTCGATCGGACGGGCCGGCCGTTCAGATCCCTGTCCGACACGCTGATCATCCAGACGTGGTTGACGAGGATGTCCGCGAGGAGGCGCTGGAGCCTGGAGACGGGGCCATCCGCGCCGGGGGCACGGCGGGCGATCGCCTCGGCGTATTTCCGATAGGTGGCCAGGTCGTCCGAGGACGGGAAACCGGGGTACTGGGCGAGAAATCTGGCGGAGAGATCCGCCTGGACCTTGGCCTCCTGCGGGGCCAGTCCATTGCGGTCCTCCTTCCAGTCGCCCACCAATCGGTTCCAGGCCTCGACGGCTTTCCAGACAGGCCGCTCGTTCAAGGTCTCCTGGAACGCCTTGGAGCGGTCGTCGCCGGGATGGGCTTCGATGTAGCCCTGGAGATGACCGGCGAAGCGGTCGAAGCTGACCGGCTGACGCGCCGACGAGTAGGCGACGGCCTCGGTAATCTCCTCGAGATGACCGGCCTGTCGCTGGATCTGGTCGAACCGATGACGGACCACCTCGAGCCGCTGGGCGAGGTTCCGGGAGAGGCTTTGCAACTCCTCATCGGCCAGTGCCACGTCGCGTGCCAGTTCGCTGAGCGCACGTTGCGAGTTCGAAATCATGTCGATGACCAGGATCTTGTCGAATAGGCCGGACTCCAGTCGTTCGCCGATCTGATGGACATCCCGACTGATCGTATCGAGTCGCGGCCGGAGGACGACGGCATGCTTGTCGCGCTCGGCCTGGAGGGCCGCCCGACGCCGCTCGATCAGGTTGGCGATGGCCTGCTTCTCGGTCTCTCGCCTGGCCAGTTTCCGGGCGGTCTCCAGGCCACTCGGCTCGGTCTTCGAGAGGGGAGCTTGTTCGGCCTGGCGCAGGACCGCGTCGAACTGCAAGGTCCGCTCGATCTCCTTGTCATGGGCGAACTGGTAGCGCTGTCGGGCTTCGATCAGGACGGGATAGGACAGGAGGCCGGGATCGGCCTTCTCCAGTTTCTCGAGGAATTCCGTGGCTTGCTCCAGCCGGGCGAGCTCGAGCATATCGCTCAGGGCGGTGGCCGCCTGGGCGGCCTCGCCGGCGCGGACGTTGCTCCTGACGAGATAGAAGACCAGTGAACCCGCCAGGATCAGGCTGGCCGCGGAGGCGATCGCGATCAGACGGAACCGCCGCGACTGTGCGGTCTCCGCGGTCTTGAGACGGGAGACATAACGGATCTGGAGCGATTCGGGCATGCCTTGACCGTGGCTGAGGACCTGATGGCCCAGGCGTTCGAGCTGATCGACGGGGATGAATCCGGGGTCCTCGAGGGCCTCGACCAGGGCGTTGAGGGCCTCTTCATGAGCCCGGTCGGACTCGACGCGCCGGTCCTCGTCATCCAGCCATCGCAGCGCCGGACTGACATCGTTCCAGATCGGGTCGCCGGGATCCAGCGGGGATGCCGCGGTCTGGTCGATCCATTCCTGGCGGGCGATCCGGCCGCGGATGGGGTCGTGGGAAGCGAAGGCATCGTTGAGTCGCACCCCCAGATCGGCGAGTGCCGCGCGGGTCTGGTGCCCGCGGAGCTGGGCGTCGGCCCGGTTCAGCCCCTGGACCAGGGCTTTCGGGGGCGGCTCGACCCACGTCTGGCCTTGGAGTTCCGCCAGCAGCCGGCCGGTATGAGTCCCGTCGCTGAGCCGGACCGCCTCGGCCGCTTCGACCTGGATCTGCCGGAATCGGGCCTTCTCGTAGATCCGGAGGTCGTTGACCCAGATCAGGTTGTTGGGATCCTGCGCCGCGAGCTTTCGCATGACCCCGATGCGAGATCGGAGCGGAGCCCGTTGCATCGACAGCCGGCGATGCGTCGTGAGCAGGTCCAGGAGCGGCTCTTCCTCGGCATAGGCTGCGTTGAGGAATCGCGCCGCCTCGACCAGGAGCTTGGGCGCCGAGGCCATCGCGTAGATGCCGACCAGCTCGTCCCAATCGGCTCGCTCGGGGAAATCGAGCGTCGAGACGGCGTCGAGGAGCCTCGGCTGGGCCTCGGCGAGCTGGATCGCCTCGGAGCGCAGCCCTTGCTGCAAGAGCCACTGGCAACGACCCAGCCGCTGATTCACCTCGGCGCACGCCTCGGCATAGGCCGCGGCCAGGGTTTCCATGCGCTCGTTCCGCGTCTGGTCGCTGGACTGGACGGAACCGCGGATCTGATCGATGATCTGATGGTAGTCGGGCATGGATCTTGCCTCGGCAAGAAAGAGGTCGATCAGGGTTCAGCGTCGATTATCAAGGAATTCGCCAAATTGAGCAATGTCGAGGGTGAGGTTGCCGTCAATTTGAAGGCTGATCACCAAACTCAGTTCACTCAACTGACAGTTGTCTCTGAAATTGTAAACTAAAGATTTAGAAACGACTTTCTTGAGGTCAGAAAGGTCTTCACCTGAAAGCTCGATTCCATTAAATTCCTTCGGGTTTCTGCTGAGTCTCGCTTGGAGGTCTTCGAGTTGTTGATGGACCTCGAGCGGCCCTGATTTCTCGACCGAGCCAATCTTGTACTGTTGGAAAAGCTCTCCTCTCCTTCGTTGATGCGGCTCGACTAACTTGGGGATGATTTCGAGGGTCACTCGATTCCTGCGCAGTTCGGCGGGGTCGATCCGAACAGTCAGCTTGCAATCCCCATCCTTGATATCAATTTCGATTTCCTTCTTCAGTTCTTCGCCCTCCTCTCCGTTCGCGAGGATCCTCTTCGGTCCCTCGTTCGAGAGCTGATTCACGATTCTCCATCGACGGATGCCCAATCTGAGGTTCGTGCCTTTGAAGGCGGAGGGCTTCTTGGCCCAGATGAATGGGATGGTACGTTTGCCGTCTCCTGACACGATTCCGGAGACGCCCCGCAACGGAATCGGCGGAGAGTTTGCCTCCACGACTGGATCGCGCAAAAGCACGTAGAATTCTTCGTGTTTTGATGTTTCTATCTTGAGGACGGAGTCTCTGAGGGACCTGGCCAGTTCCTTTCGTTCTTCATTTTCTTTCCCCCAGGAGAAAGTCAGTCTACCTTCATCAATTATGAAGGTCGCCAGGTCGGTGGGATCAGCAGTTTCGCTTGCGGACTGAATCTGTATCCCCAACCTCCTTCCGGAAGGAGGAACTGCCTTGTAATCCGCCAAATTCATTATCCGAGCAATGGAAGCGGAATCGTCTGCCAACGAGATCGAGGGCTTCCCGACACTCCCTTCTTCTCCCACGCTTTGCCGTTCGGGCTCTGGAATTGACAGGAACAAGACATGTGGCTTCCTCGGGGTTTCGTTGGGGCTTGTAGTTATTGGTCGGGTAGCCCCGGTTTGTGATTGGATCACGACTTTGTTCGTATCAGGCTTCTTGGGTTCGTGCTCCGTTGCATCAGGATTTGTCACTGTCGGTGGTAGGCCCTCCTTTACCGCGTTTGTCACGACATTCGGCCGATCGCTATGGGCCGCCGCAAGCTTGTCTTCGGATTGCGATCGGTCGGTCTCGGGCGCGACTTTCTGTTCATTGCTCCCGGCGGTATCCTTGCCCCCAGCAACGGTTTTCCTGCCGTCGGCGCTCCCATCCTCTGGCTTGTTACCAAATCCCAAACCCAGGAAGATCCCCGCCGCAAACAGCGGAATCAAACAGGCCGCAAGAACGCCACTGATCAGGATCCATCTCCGGTTGCGACGTCCTGAAAGCGAGTTCTTGCTGTTTGGATGCAAGGACCCGTGAGACCCCATGCGTGCCGCCAGCTCCGGGATCAGTCCGTAATTCTCGGGCACGCTGGCCGCGACCATCCGGGGCGGGGTACCGGCGACCGGGGTTGGACGCGCGGCAGGCGGAACAGATCCTCGGCTCGGCCCGAGAGGTACCGTTCCGAGGATTCCAGCGGTTGGCTCGTCGCGACGTTCGCCGGTCCGGGCCAGGTGGACGAGTGCGCCGCCCTGGACTCGTCCGGCCGGTCGGCATAGATCGATAACGAGGGAATTCGGCAACCGCCCGGCGTTCCGGGCCTCGGCCGAGCCCTCGAGCACGCCGCGCCAGGGGCAAGAGACTCCGTTCGGGAGCTGGGTCAAATACGTGCTGAACTCGACCTCCCAGCGTCGCGAGGTCGGCAACAGCGCGATGGCCTCGACGAACAGGGGGAGCAGCTCCATTCCGGGCCGGAAGACCAGGAAGACAGGGCGGCGCGGGTCGGCCAGGAAGGACTCGGCCAGCATGCCGGCCCATCCGCCATCTCCGGTGAGCGCTTGCCAGGTCTGGGCGATGCCGGCGGGCCGGTCGCCTCGCAACACTGGCCTGGATTCGGTCAGGACGCGCGGCTCGCCCTCCCAGGTGGATTGCAGCAATCCGGGCTGGCTGAGCAGCCAGGCGGGTCCGCCTTCGGGCCGCTCGTTCGGCTCGAGCACGACGTGATGGGCATACTTGTTGGCCCGACCGGTGTAGTCGAGCCCGGCCGGGCCGATCCGCGAGAGGACGCTCATCGTCCGGGGACCGAGACTCAATCGGATGTGCGAGAAGTTGATCGGGTTGCGGACGGCCGCGGGGTCGTGGGGCGGATAGACCGGCTGGTAACCGCTCAGTCCCTCCAGGCGCTCGACCAGCGGGCCGGGGATCTCGGGAGTCCAGGCGACCGAGCAGAAGCCGCGGCTGCCGGGCTTCAATCCGCGAGGCACCGAGGTGTAGTGCAGTTCCTGGCTCATCGATCAACTCCCCGCTGTGGCCGGCGTCATCGGACGTGATCTTGCTTCCTGGTGAATGGACGACTCAGCCCGCAGGCTTCGCGCGGCGGATCAGGCGAGGGACCAGGGCCGGCAAGACTCGCGAAAGGGAATAGAGCAGGGGGACGGTCACCCACTGGGGCTGGATGTTCCTCGGCCGGATGCCCGATTGGCCCGAGGCCGGATCGCGCTCGACCCCGCTCCCCAGGGAGCTGACGGCGATATACGTGATGTCCTTCGCGAACGTCTCGGCCGCCGCCACGGTCTCCGGACAATACGCCCTCAAGATGTCCCGCAGGCGGGCCGATCGCCGCTCGATCTTTTCCGCGTCGACGCCGGTCAGGTTGCCCTGGGTGCGCCAGGGATCCTCGGCTTCGATGTCGAGCAAGTGCGACCACTCGTCGAGCTTGGAGAGGACGATGATCACGGGGCGCTCGTACTTGGTGTTCTGCGATAAGGATGCATGCCGGCGGATGCGGGTGGCGGCTTCGTTGAGGATCGTCTCCTGGCGGCTCAGGCGGGCGGCCCGCTGGGCGGCCCCGCCCGCCTCGACGCCTCGGCAGACGGCGCGGAAGCGAGGGTCTTGCGTCGGATCGAAGAGGAACATCAGCGCCTGCGACCGCGCCAGGTGTCGCGTGACCGGGCTCGCCGTCGTGTCCTGGCCCGGCTGGAAATGCTCGCCGGCGTTGTCGTACAGGCAGAGGATCCGCGACAGTCGCTCGGCGTCGGCGCCGGGATGCCCGTCCTGGGGTTGCATGGTGAACAGGAACGGCCGGGGATAGTTGACCGTCTGGTGCCCGTAGGCCACCGTATCGTAGAGCTCGCCCTGGAGCTCGGTCTTGCGGATCAGGCCGCCCAGCGGGGACGATCGCGGCCTCGTCGGGATTGAGGAACAGCGACTCCTCGCAGTCATTGAGGGCCCTGTTCGAGGCCGGGTCCGCGTCGGTGAAGGCGACCTTGAACTGGACCGGCATCACCTGGCGGAGTTGCCAGGTCATCGCCGTCAGGAAGTACGACTTGCCGCTGCCGGGCGCCCCCAGGATCGAGATGAACAGGGGCTCCATCTCGAGCATCGAGCGCGGGATCGCCAGGTGGCATTGCGGGCAAGCCACGGTCCGCGAGGTCATCCCCTTGGCATCGATGGCGTCGCCTTCCAGCGTGTATCGGCTGGGCAGGAAGCGTTGCTGACGCTCCGGTCCCAGGAGGGAATCGCCGAGCAGGTCGATGTGTTCCGAGACCCAGAGGGCCTGCTCGGGCGGGAACCGCTCCCAGCAATGAGGGCAGATCACCTGGGGCAGGAGCTTGACGGGATGGATCGCCCCGGCCGATAGCTGGTCGTAGTACGCTGGTGAGCTGGTCATCGCAATCACCGCGATTGTAAGGCCGAACGCTCTCCTGGAGGCGCCCCGAGTCGATCGGCAGTGGCCATCGGTTCATGGAACAGTCGGCGATTTCCATGACAGTCCATCGTGGACATACCACGGACAATCATTCGAAGTATACCCATGGTCATCAGAGGCCACAAGCCTCTACGAATCTTCCTGGCGACTAGACTTGATGGTCATCGAAGACCAACTGAGCGTTGCATGGAGAAGTTAAGTTTTCCGCGGGTCGGGGGACGGAGCCCCCTCCTACCTCGGGCTGATTTGTAGGAGCCGGCTCCGTCCGGCGATCTCCGGCCCACACCGGCGACTTAACTTCTCCATGCAACGCTCAGAATCCTGCCGTCATTTCGACTTCGCCGCGTTGGGCGTCTGGATCGCGATCTCCTCGATCGTCGTGGCGCAGAGGATGTCATCAAAATAAATGGTATCCACCGATTTGCTGTGCGGGTCGCGATGGATTCCCGGCTGGGAGAAGTAGACGCTTTGCGGCCCCTTCGTCTGGACCTTCTTATCCAGGACCACCACGCCGTCCCACCAGAGCTTCACATTCCCCTTGGCCGGATCTTCCGACCAATGAATGTGCATGCCCAGTTGATGCCACTCCCCGACGGTGAAATCCCCCTCCCAGTGGACGCCCTTCCGGCCCAGGTTGCCGGTGCCGTACTTGATATACGTGCCGGACCCGCCGTCTTTCGGTCCCACCCACCACGTCATCACGTTGTTGTAGCGCGGCGGCGGGCTGCCCTCCCAGTAGAAGAAGTTGTCGCGATCCTTGGGCGGCTCCTTCATGTACATGTAGAAGGACACGAAGGTGTCGGAGCCCTCCTTGACCGTGACCTTGGGCCCGTTGGCCTGGACGCGCAATTGCCGCGCGTTGAAGACGTCGTCCTCGTGGATCGTGAATCGGCCGGCGTACTTGCCGGAGTGGACGATATCGGTGACGACCTCGATATGCCCCCGCCTGGCATTCTTGCTCGTGCCGCCGAATTGACGGAAGTCGCCGGTCTCGAAGTCGGCCTTGAAGAGGATCTCGGCCGTGGCCGGCTCGAGCCCGAACAACGCGGCGGACAGCAGGATCGCAAGCGCCAGGAAGCGATGCCGGGTCGTCGGTTTCATGTGCGGCCTTCTCCCCTCGATTCGCGCGGTTCGGAGTCGGATTGACCCTGCGGATTGCTCATTTCTCGACCGTCACGTGGGGACTGCTCGAGACCGCCCCGCGTTCGTCCTCGACGGTGAAGAACGCCACGATCGGCCGGGCCGTCGGCAACGTGGCCGAGACCCGGGAATCGTCGATCCGGGCATCGCGAGAGGTCCACTTGCGAGTCTGCCACGGGCCGGCGTCGGTCGTGATGTGGAGTTTCGCCTTGTGGATCGGCCGGCGACTCGTGACCCGGGCGGAAACACGGTCGCTGTCAACTTCGGGGTTGGCCAGGCGTGGGGGCGGCGCCCCTTGTTTGAGCACGCTATCCACGAAGAGGCCGATCTCCTTCGGATTCCACCCCTCGGGGTGCCCGTGGGGCATCCCGACGGTCACGCAGAGGTCCGTCGGGACCTTCGTCACCAACCGATACGACTTCTGGTAGCTATCGAGCGGATAGGCGAAGTCATTCGTGCCGTTGACGAAGAGGATCGGGCAGGTCACGCCGGGCAAGTAGCGAGACGGGTCGAAGAGGTCGAACCCATCGACGGGACCTCTCGGGGCCCATCTTCTTGAAGCAGGGTTCGACCCAGGCGCTATTCTCGTCGAGGAAGCCGCAGCCGTAGACCGGCACGGCGACGCGTACGCGGTCGTCGATCCCCGCGATGATGCAGGTGAGGTAGCCGCCCCAACTGATCCCCGTCACGCCGATCCGGTCCTTGTCAACCTCGGGGCGCACGGCCAGGAACGAGTGGGCCCGGACCGCCGCCGCGACGGCGTGGTAGGTCCACATCTGGTCGGCCTCGTCCGGGGCGAAGTCGCGGAACTTCACCAGGTCGTCCTGCTCGGGGCCGCCGTCGGGCAGTCGCTTGCCATCGGGGCCCCGGCCGGAGAGGTCCATCGCGATCGCCGCGTAACCGCGATCCGCCCAGAGCGTCGCCCATTCGCGGAACGCCTTACCACCACCGCCATGGACGAGCACCATCGCCGGGAACGGGCCCCGTCCCTGACGGGGCACCGCGTAATAGGCAAAGACCCGGGTCGGTTTGCCGGCAAGCGGGACGTTCTCGTAATAGACCTCGCCGAGATTCGACGCCGGATCGAGCCTCGATACGTCCGAGACGGGCGTTCGTTTCAACTCCGCCATCTTCCAGGGGCCCGTGAATCGGTCCGCGGCGGAGGCCGGGATCGTCAGCAACAGGAGGACAAAGCTGGAGAGTGGAAATCGCATGGTGTGCTCAGCGTTGGGGCATGCTCCAAGTCGGGTGTCGAATGGTCTCACAGTTTACGGCGGCGGGCAACTCGGCACAACGTCCTCGATGTGGACTTTCCCTACCGGTCGGTGGTCGTTCGCTTCGAAAAGCGACGAGGGCCGCGATTTCTGGTCGCGGCCCTCGTCGGAGCAGTCGAGGGGACCCCCGGAGATCAGGCCAACCGGCGGCGTCGATGAATGAACGAGGCACCGCCGACGATCCCCAGGCCCAGGAGCATCGACACCATCGAGGCCGGCTCGGGCACCGAGCTGATCGTGGGCACGAAGCCGGTGAAGCCCGGGACCTCGGTCCCGTTCGAGAACGGCTGGTCGATCTCGCCGGTGTTCGTGATCGACTGGACGTAGACCCCGCCGACCAGCGAGTTGTTGGTGTTGAGGACGGCGTCCGGGGCCAGGATCGATGCGCCGAGATTGGGTATGCTATTCAATGCGGTGACATTCTCGAAATTGAAAATGATGTTTGCCGAGTCGTTCGCGTTCGAGAACGCACTGAAGTTGAGGCCGCTGCTGAAGGTCGGCGAGCCACCGCCCGTGACATTGATGACCACGGTCTCGCCGGCGGTCACGCCCGTCAGGCTGGAGACGGTACCGCTCTGGTTGAAGAAGCTGGTGGTGATCGAGAAAACGGCGACGCTGTGGCCGTCGATTGTGGTCGGGGTGGCGTTGAATTTGATCTGGTTGGGGTCCGAGTCGTTCACGGTACTGTTGGTGGTCAATCCGGCGAAAGTCGTCAACACCTGCGATAGATACGAGGCAAGGCCGGAGGTGTAGGCTGACGTGGCCGTCGAGTCCGCGACCTGCCCGCCGATCGGGCCGCCCGCGCCGAAGATGAAATTGTGACCATTGTTGTCCAGCGTGGTGACGTTGCTGGCCAGGGCGTTGAAGATCCCCGCCGGGGGCGTCAGGGTCCCACCGGAGAGGTGTCCTCCGAAGCTGAAACTGTTGGAATGCAGGGTGCCGCCGATGAGCACGCGACCCTGGACGTCCGAGCCGTCGGTCACGTCGCCGGTCGTGATCAGATTGTACTGGCTCAGGGTAATCCCGGCCCGGGCGGTCTGGCCCATCAGGACGACGAGGGCAACCGGCACGATAATCGTTCCAATACGCACGGAAAGTCTCGTCATGTTGTTATCTCTCGCAAACCCATGAAGTTGATTTTCAACAACGTCTCGCGATTCCTCGACACCGATCCATGACTCGGGCCGACGAGGGGTCTTTGTTTCCAAGTACCTGGAAGGTTGGCCAATCTCGATCTTCGATCTCATATCGACCTCGGGTCACAACGAGTTTTATTCCCTTAGTATATGACTTTCAAGATCGATGCCGTATTTTTTCTGCCTATTAACTCGCCGTATCGCCAAAAATCGCCGGAGCACTCCGGTTATGGCCTGTCGCGCACGGCAGGTTGTCCTCAGGGGACATCGAATGTTGCGAAAAGGGCACCAGACAAGACCAACGTGACGATCGCGAAACGTCGCGAGGCTCTCAAGAATCAGCGTGTTCCCGGCCCGTGCATGCTGGGGTCCCGGGTGAACCCCGTGGAGGTCGCTGGTATAGCGGGGTAGAATGGACTTTCTCGACGCGCAGGTGTCGAGTCCCCACCGCCAGCCCGGGATTTCGGGTGCCGTGAACCACCTTGTCATGCGACCAATCTGCCGCTCCCGCTCGAGGCGATCATGGACCGGGTCAACCGCGCCGGGCCGTCGGCACACGAAAGGGCATCGAAGCATGGTCGGGATTTGCAGTCGCCTGTTCCTCGTCGTGGTCATCGGCCTCTTATCTGTGGATATCGGTTGACCGGCACTGGCGACCGACGCGGAGCCGAGCGGAACCTCGAAGGTCGCGTACGCCCGGGATATCCGTCCGATCCTGGCGGACAAGTGCCTCAAGTGTCACGGGCCGGACGCCTCGCAACTTAAAGGCAAGTTGCGGCTGGATAACCGTCATGATGCGACCGCCGCGGCGGCATCGGGGAGCCCGGCGATCGTCCCCGGCAAGGTCGAGGAGAGCGAGCTGTACCGTCGGATCACCTCGGACGATCCCGAGGAGCGGATGCCGCCCGCCAGCACGGGCAAATCCCTCAGTCAGGCCGAGGTCGCCCGGCTCAAGTCCTGGATCGAGCAGGGCGCCGAGTACCAGGGACACTGGGCGTTCGTGCCGCCGGTGCGGCCCGGGCCGCCCGCGGTCAAGGATGCCGGCTGGTGCCGCAACCCGATCGATCGCTTCATCCTCGCCCGACTCGAGGCCGAGCGCCTCTCCCCGTCGCCCCAGGCCGACAAGATCACCCTGATCCGCCGGCTGAGCCTCGACCTGATCGGCCTGCCGCCGTCCGTCGCGGACGTGGACGCCTTCGTCGCCGACACCCGCGACGACGCCTATGCCCGGCTGGTCGACCGGCTCCTCGACGCGCCGCAGTATGGCGAGCGATGGGGACGGATCTGGCTCGATGCCGCCCGGTATGCCGACTCCGACGGCTACGAGAAAGACAAGTCCCGGCAGGTTTACGCCTACCGCGACTGGGTCATCCATGCCCTGAACCGGGACCTTCCTTATGACCGGTTCATCATCGATCAGATCGCGGGCGACCTGCTACCGGGCGCGAGCCAGGATGAGGTCGTCGCCACGGGCTTCCTGCGGAACTCGATGATCAACGAGGAGGGCGGCGTCGATCCCGAGCAGTTTCGGATGGAGGCCATGTTCGACCGGATGGATTGCATCGGCAAGGGGATCCTGGGCCTGACGATCCAGTGCGCCCAATGCCACACCCACAAGTACGACCCGCTCACGCAGGAAGAGTATTACCGGGTCTTCGCCTTCCTGAACAACAGCCACGAGGCCAACGTCGCCGTCTACTCGCCCGACGAGCTGATGGGGCGCGCCGAGGTCCTGCGCAAGGTCCGCGAGATCGAGGACGACCTCCGCCATCGCGACCCCGCCTGGCCGGAGCACATGGCGGCCTGGGAGAAACAGGTCGTCGGCAATCAGCCGGCCTGGACGGTCCTCCGGCCGGAGATCGAGGAGGAATCGACGGGCGGGGAGAAGAATTACCTGCTGGACGACGGCTCGTATCTCGCCCAGGGCTACGCGCCGACGAAGCACACGGTGTCCATGTCGGTGAAGACCGACCTCGCGCCGATCACGGCCTTTCGCCTGGAGTTGCTCAACGACCCGAACTTGCCGATGGGAGGCCCCGGCCGGTCGATCAAGGGGACGGCCGCACTGACCGAGTTCCGCGTCGAGGCGGCGCCGGCCGATGCGCCGGGTAAGACGACGCGGGTCAAGTTCGTGCGGGCCACGGCGGACGTCAATCCGCCCGAGAAGCCGCTGGATCGCATCTTCGACGACAAGAGCGGCAAGAGGCGCGTGACGGGACCGATCGGCTTCGCGATCGACGGCAATAACGACACGGCCTGGGCCACCGACGCCGGGCCTGGACGTCGCAATCAGCCGCGCAAGGCTGTGTTCGTCGCCGAGAAGCCGATCGCGTTCCCTCGCGGGACGATCCTGACGTTCGACATCGTGCAGAATCACGGCGGCTGGAACAGCGACGACAACCAGAGCCACAACATCGGCCGGTTCCGGCTCTCGATCACGAATGCGGCCGACGCCGTCGCCGACCCGGTCCCGCGCGGTGTCCGCGATGTCATGGCCATCCCGCGCGAGAAGCGGACCCCCGCGCAGGTCGCGGCCGTTTTCAGCTACTGGCGGACGCTCGTCCCCGCCTGGAAGGAGGCCAACGCCCGGATCGACGCGGAGTGGGACCGGCATCCCGAGGGCTCGTCTCAGCTGGTCCTCTCGGAGCGAGATCGGCGTCGGCCGACGCAGGTCCTCCAGCGGGGCGATTTCCTCAAGCCGATCAAGCCGGTCGAGCCGGGGGTGCCCGCGTTCCTCAATCCGATGCCCGCCGGATCGCCCGCCACCCGGCTGACCTTCGCCCGATGGCTGGTCGACCGCCGGGCGCCCACCACGGCCCGGTCGATCGTCAACCGGATCTGGCAGGCCGATTTCGGGACCGGGCTCGTCGCGACCAGCGAGGACCTCGGCTTGCAGTGCGAGCCTCCGTCGCATCCCGAGCTGCTCGACTGGCTGGCCGTCGAGCTGATGGAACACGGCTGGAGCCTCAAGCATCTGCACCGGCTGATCGTGAACGCGTCGACCTACCGCCAGTCGTCGCGAGCCACCCCCGCGCTCCTGGCCCGCGACCCCTACAATCGCCTGCTGGCGCGAGGCCCCCGGTTCCGCGTCGACGCCGAGATCGTCCGGGACATCGCGCTGGCCGCCAGCGGGCTGCTCGAGCCGAAGATCGGCGGCCCCAGCGCGTTCCCGCCGGCGCCGGCGTTCCTGTTCCAGCCGCCGACCAGTTACGGTCCCAAGGTCTGGCAAGAGGCGACCGGGCCGGACCGATATCGCCGGGCCTTGTACACGTTCCGGTACCGATCGGTGCCGTATCCGATGCTCCAGTCGTTCGACGCGCCCAACGGCGACTTCGCATGCGTCCGCCGCTCTCGCTCGAACACGCCGCTCCAGGCGCTGACCACGCTCAACGAGCCGATCTTCCTGGAATGCGCCCGGGCCCTGGCATTGCGGACGCTCCGCGAGACTCACGGCTCCGACGGCGATCGGCTGACTTATGCCTTCCGACGATGCCTGGCGCGGAAGCCGACCGAGGTCGAGGCGGCGACCTTGCTCGATCTGCTGCACCGCCAGGTCCAGCGGTTCGCGAAGCCCGGCGCCGATCCGTGGTCGCTCGTGGCCGACGACCCGAAGAAGCCGCCCCAGCTCCCGACGGGTGCGACGCCGGCCCAACTCGCCGGCTGGACTGCGGTGTCGCGCGTCTTGTTGAACCTGGACGAGACCATCACGAAGGAGTAAGTCCTCGCATGCGTCCACGATTCCCGGGCATGGATCCGTGGCTGGAGCGCCCTGAGATCTGGCCGAACGTGCACAATAGCCTGATCGCGGCGATTCGCGACGAGCTCGCGCCATTGGTACGCCCCCGCTATTTTGTCGATGTGGAGTCGCGGACGACGCTCCTTTCCGGAGCAGAGCTGGATAGCGCGTACGAAGCGGACGTCGCGGTCTACGCCGATGTCTCCCGCAAAGCCGGTCGGCGGAGGGGCGTCGCCGTGCTGGAGCGTACTGAGGTGCATCCGATTGAGGTCGTCATCCCCATCGACGAGGTGGAGATCGAGGAGACTTTCCTGACGATCCAGGAGTTGCCGGGCCGCAAGACGGTCACCGTGCTCGAGGTGCTCTCCCCGACGAACAAGAAGCTCAAGGATGAGCGTGCGGCCTATCTGAAGAAGCGTCGCAAACTGATTCAGGCCAGGGTGAATTTCCTCGAGATCGACCTCCTTCGGGGAGGGGAGCCGATGCCCCTGGTCGATCCCCCACCCCCGAATGATTATCGGATCTTGATCTGCCGGACCAGGCCTCAAAGGAAGGCGGTTGTCTATGCCTTCCCCTGGACGGTCCCGATCCCCGCGATCCCGATACCGTTGCTTCCCGGGGATCCGGAGCCGATCCTCGACCTCAATTCCGTCCTCCATAGCCTCATAGACCGGGCGGGTTATGATCTGGTGATCGATTACCGACGGCCACCCAGACCGCCCCTGCGTCCCGAGGATAAGGATCGGGCCGCGACCATCCTGGGCCGGGCCATCGGCAAGGCCCCCAAGTAGTCTAATTGAGGGGAGACCGCGCCATGACCACCCTGAATCGCACGCTGCCAAACCTGGATGAGACCATCACCAAAGAGTAGGTTCTCCCATGCGTCCTCAATTCCCGGGCATGGATCCCTGGCTGGAGCATCCCGATCTCTGGCCCGACGTGCATAACAGCCTGATCGCGTCGATTCGCGACGTGCTGAATCCGATGATTTTTCCGCGTTACGTCGTCCGTATCGAGTCGCGCACCACAGTCCTGACGGCTGTCAACGCCGACCGCATGTATCGCCCTGATGTGGCGATTCATGCCGATGACATCGCGGCACCACTCCGCCAGGCTGGCGTGGCGGTCATGGAGCGTACCGAAGTTCTCCCGATCAAGGTGGAACTGCCCGTGGACGAGATCGAGGAGACCTACTTGGTCATCAAGAAACTGCCCGGGAAGGATCTCGTGACGGCGATCGAGATGCTGTCTCCGACCAACAAGAGGACCAAGAAGGCTCGGGCGGAATACCTGGAGAAGCGGGATGAACTCCTCAAGTCGGGCGTGAATTTCGTGGAAATCGACCTGCTCCGCGCGGGCCGGCCGATGCCCCTGAAAAGTTCCCCGCCGCCGAGCGATTACCGTATCCTGGTCTGTCGACAGCGAGAGCGTCGGACGGCTTATCTCTATAGCTTCTCTTATAAGGTACCGATCCCGGCCATCGGAATTCCCTTGTTGCCCGGCGATCCCGAGCCAATCCTCGACCTGAACGCCATCCTTCGCGCCTTGATGGATCGGGCACACTATGATGCCTCTATTAATTACCGACGACCGCCAACGCCGCGGCTGCGCCGCGAGGATGAGCCTTGGGCCGCGAGCTTGCTCGACCAAGCCACAGCCACCAATGGAGCCTCCGAAACACCTTTTGGAGGGGAGACCGCGCCATGAACTGCCAGGATCATCTCTATCGCCACGCCGACCCGAGCCAGGTCAGCCGGCGCTGGTTCCTCGAGCAATGCGGCGTCGGGCTCGGCTCGATGGCGCTCGGGCAATTGTTGCAACAGCAGGGCTACGCGGCCGAGACGTCCGGCACCGCCGCGGTCAATAGCATGGCGCCCAGGGCGCCGCAGTTCGCCCCGAAGGCCAAGCGGGTCCTGTTCCTGTTCATGGCCGGCGCACCCAGCCACCTGGAGCTGTTCGATCACAGGCCCCAGCTCGCCAAGTTCGACGGGACCTTGCCGCCGGCCGACCTGATCAAGGGCTACCGCGCCGCGTTCATCAAGCCCAACTCCAAGCTGCTCGGGCCGAAATTCCGGTTCGCCCGTCACGGACAGAGCGGCACCGAGCTCTCCGAGTTATTGCCGCACCTCGCCGGGGTGGTCGACGACATCGCCGTCGTCAAGGGGATGGTCACCGACGCGTTCAACCACGCGCCCGGGCAGATCATGATGAGCACCGGCGCCCAGATCTTCGGCCGGCCGAGCATCGGGTCGTGGGTCACCTACGGGCTGGGCAGCGAGTCGCAGGACCTGCCCGGCTTCGTCGTCTTCAGTACGGGTAACAAGGGGCCCAGCGGGGGCAGCTCGAACTGGGGCAGCGGCTTCCTGCCCACGGTCTACCAAGGGGTCCAGTTCCGCACCAGCGGCGATCCCGTGCTGTACCTCTCCAACCCCCGCGGCATCGACGCCGACCTCCAGCGCGATAGCCTCGATGCCGTCCGGAAGCTCAACCAGGTCCGGCTCGACACGGTCGGCGATCCCGAGATCGCCACCCGGATCAACTCCTTCGAGATGGCCTTCCGCATGCAGCTCAATGCGCCCGACGTGGTCCGGATCGCCGACGAGCCGCGGCACATCCTCGAGATGTACGGCGCCGAGCCCGGCAAGCCGTCGTTCGCCAACACCTGCCTGCTCTCGCGACGGCTGCTCGAGCGCGGCGTGCGATTCGTCCAGATCTTCCACGAGTCGTGGGACCAGCACGGCAACCTCGTCAACGACATCAAGAAGAACTGCCTGGCCACCGACCGGGCCTGCGCCGCGCTGATCAAGGACCTCAAGCAGCGCGGGATGCTGGAGGACACCCTGGTCGTCTGGGGGGGCGAATTCGGCCGGACGCCGATGGTCGAGGGTGGCGGCAACGACGGCCGGGACCACCATCCCAACGCCTTCTCGATGTGGATGGCCGGCGGCGGCATCAAGCCGGGGATCACCCACGGCGAGACCGACGATTTCGGCTTCGGCGTGGTCAAGGACCGGGTCCACGTCCACGACCTGCACGCCACGATCCTCCACCTGCTCGGCTTCGACCACACCCGGCTGACCTACCGGTTCCAGGGCCGCGACTTCCGCCTGACCGACGTCAGCGGCCAGGTCGTCAAGGGGTTGCTGGCGTGATCCTCGCGCACGAATCGATCCGGTCGAACTTCCGGGCGGGGCCTCATTTGGTCTAGAATAGGATGGATGACGACATCGGTCTCGGGCCGGCCGGGTCCGGAGCCACGTGACCGCCCCGGAGCCCCCGCGACCCCCGCCGAGGACTCGACATGGCTTCTCTGGTCGAATCGTTCCCAAACCAGTTCCCGGACCGGGATTACGAGATCGAGATCACCTGTCCGGAATTCACCGCAGTCTGTCCCAAGACGGGCCAGCCCGATTTCGGCACCATCGTGATTCAATACATCCCGGGTGCGACCTGCCTCGAGCTGAAGAGCCTGAAACTCTACCTGTTCGGCTATCGGGACCGTGGAATCTTCTACGAGCATTCGATCAACACCATCCTGGATGATCTGGTGAAGTCGTGTCAGCCGAGGAAGATGAAGGTGGTGGGACATTTCAACCCGCGCGGCGGGATGACGTCCCGGATCACGGCGGTCTACGAGGCCATCGGCCCTTGATCGAACCGGAAGGCAGAATGCGGAGTGTGATGCCGTCGGCATGGCCGATCGATCGGCGGCCCTGGGCGGCCCGGGAGGCACGATGAGCCTGCGAATCCTCACCCTGACGACCGACTTCGGCATCGGTGGATCGTACGTGGCGGCGCTCAAGGGGGTGCTGCTCCACCTGGCGCCGGAGACGCAGTTGGTGGACGTCACCCATACGATCTCGCCTCAGAACATCCTGGAGGGCGGCTTCGTGCTGGCGGGGCTGGTCAACGTCTTCCCCGAGGGTACGGTCCACCTGGCGGTCGTGGACCCCGGGGTCGGCACCGATCGGCGGCTGATTGCGGTCTCGGTGGCGTCGCAGTGGTTCGTGCTGCCGGATAATGGACTGATCACCGGCGTGACGCGGGCGCGGGCGCCCGACGGGATCTGGGAGATCACCAATCCCGCCCTCCGCCGCGAAGTCGTCTCGGCCACCTTCCACGGGCGCGACATCCTGGCCCCGGCCGCCGCCCACCTGATCCGCGGCGGCGCGGCCGAAGAGCTGGGGCCGCCTCGCACCAAGTTCATCAAGCTGCGGAACTTCGAACCGACCCCCGACGATCGCGGGTTCGTCGGCGAGGTGATCTTTCGCGACACGTTCGGCAACCTGATCACCAACGTCAACGCCGATCGGCTCGCCGATCGGCCGCCCGATCGCTGGGCGATCGAGATCGCCGGGGAGCGGATCGATGGCATCCTTCATACTTATGGAGAACGTCCCACGGGTTCGCTGGTCGCGCTCGTCGGCAGCTCCGGGTGGGTCGAAGTCGCGGTCGTCAACGGCGATGCGGCCCGTCAACTGACCGCCGGCGCCGGGACGACGGTCCGATTCCGGCGGAGTGGGTGAGCGAAAAGGGCTCGCGGATGGACTTGTCGCGATCCTATACTTGAGGCTTATGAGGACTATCGCCCGGGACAGGACTTCATGGTTATGCTGTCTTTGGACGAAGCCGTTCGCACGCAATCCGATAGCCCGCCGTCACGCCCTGGTCCCCGCCGAAGCCTCCGGGGTCTCCCTCTATGATGCGAAACATTGTGAACAAGCCCCACCTGACGCCGAACCCCGATAAGCCGCACTCTCCCGGATCTCCCGAGAGGGTCGGCGAGTCTCCGGGTGCCCGGAAGCCCGCCCCGAACCCGTACACGCCCCCCGGCCACGCCGCCGACCCGGGGAGTGGACCGGCCGACGAGGAGCCGACCTACGACTCCTGCTTCGACGACCTGAACATGATCCTGTCGCAGTCGATCCAGAAGCCCGACCCCGATCCGAATCTGGACCCCCCCGCCGGCGGCTTCCCTCGCCTCCCCCGCGATGAGTCGGCACCTCAAATCCCGAAGGACCGCGGCAAGACGCCGAGGACCTCGGAGATCTTCCGTTCGGTCGTCGCTCCCGCGTCGGCCCCGGGGACCGCGAAAGCCCAGGGCTCACCCCAGCCCCAACACGAGGCCAGGACCGCGACGGAATCGACGGTCCCCGATGTCGTCCTGGATCGCGACCGGCATATCCAGGAGCTGGCATCCGAGGAGGAAGACCGCCTCTCCGAGCCGCACGTCTCCTGGAGCCATGTCCTGCTCTTGAGCTACTCGAGCGCCCTCACCCTGGCGATGATCTGGATGCTCTGGACCGGACTCTGGTCCAAGGGCCCCGCACCGGCCCCGTCGGCATCGGACCGGGCGACTCCCGAATCCGCCTCCCGGCCCGCGGAACCCACCCCGGACTCGGCCCCGCCCCCCATCCCGGCGGAGAACCTCGCCACCCTGGGCAAGACCATCCGGCTCGGCGAGCTGGACGTGACACCCCTGTCGGTCACCGCCGCCCCCGTGCAGCTCAGGCGATCGATCCAGCCGGAGAAACGCCGGAGCGAAGAGTCATCGCTGATCTTGCGGATCAAACTGAAAAATGTATCAGATAAAAACAGGTTCGCGCCCCTGGATCAGGTCCTCGTCCGTGAGGGCGGGTTGCGTCCGCACGATCCATACATCGAGACCTCGGAGGGGACGACCATCCGGTTGTTCCCCCTGGCCATCGAGAGCGAATGGTCGATCGTCGGCCAGGAATTCTCCGAGCTCCGGCCGGGAGACAGCGAAGAGACCTTCGTCGTCGCCGAGCCGGGTGCGGGCGAGAAGCTGGCCGCCGAGATGACCTGGCGTGTCCGACTGCGGACCGGCGTCTATCGCACGGACATGATCGGCGTACGCTTCACCAAGGACGAGGTCCGCCAACGTCCCGCCGTCGGGCCGGGCGACGACGATCCATCCCTGCAGTGAGCCCGGCGGGCGATCGGAGTCGAACGGGTCAGGCTCGGTCCGGGCCCGCGGCGGCATGAGGGTCCGACGGTGCCGGGCGCGAGGACTTCGATGCGGGGCTCCCGGCTCGGCCGCGGGCCCTGGGATTGGCGCGGATCCGGGCGCGAAGACTCTCGACGCGGGGCTCCCAGGAGGTCAGCGCGTCGGCGAGGGCTTCCTGCGGGTGGTCGGATCGCTCGGGGGCGAACTTCAGGCGGTCGATCTGGTCGAGGAAGCGGATCAAGTCGCGGAGCTCCTCGTCGCCGAGCAGTTGCTCGAGACGGCGGTCGGCGGCCAGCTCCTCGGTCGTCTTGGCGCGGCAGGAGTTGCCGAACGGGACGGTCAGCGCGTCGCGGAGCGATCCGGAGAGCGCGACGAGTCGATCGCGGGGCGACGGATCGGCATCGCCGAGGTCTCCGGTCGCGCGGGCGTCTCGTCCGTCGCGTGCGGCCTTCCGACGTTGCCGTCGCCAGAGGAGGGCCGCGATCAGGAGGAGGGCCAGGACCGCGAGCGCCGGGTAGGTCCGCGACATCGGCCGGACGTCTTGCCACGGCTCGGGGCCGAGATTGGGTCGGGGCGGGACCAGGCCCCCGGAAATGGCGTCGTTCACGACGGGCCTCGGCGGGTCGCTCGCCTGGAGAAGAGCTCGATCAGCGGGACGATGGGATCGGTGTCCGTGGTCATGGTGAACGACTGGATGCCGGAGTTGGCACACCAGCGCTGGAAGGCCGTGGCGCGCCGGACCGCCGTCTCGGCGTAGGTCTTGCGGACGCGGGACGAGCTGGTGTTGACGATCCGCGTGGCGCCGTGTTCGGAATCCTCGAGCGCCAGCAGGCCGGCGTCGGGTAGCTGGTCCTCGCGGGGGTCGACGACGCGGAGGGCGATCGTGTCGTGTCGACGTGCGGCGCGTCGCCAGGTCGCGACCGGCTCCTCGCTGATGAAGTCGCTGATGACCACGACCATCGCCCGCCGCGCCGTCCGGCGCACCCGCGCCAGGCCGACGCTCAACTTGGTCTTGGGCGAGGTCGTCGGCGTCGCCACCAGGGCGCGGACCAACTGGGAGAGATGACGGACCCCGCCGGCCGGCGCCAGCTCGACCTCGATCCGATCGCTCACCAGGATCAGCCCGGCCCGGTCGCCGTTCTGGACGGCCGCCGTGGCGAGCAGGGCGGCGGCCTGGGCGGCCCGATCCGCCTTGGTCTTCCGCTCGGGGCCGAACCGCATGCTCGCCGAGACGTCGACCACAAGCCAGAGGCAGAGGGCGCGCTCTTCGACGAACCGCCGCACGAACGGCCGGCCCTGCCGCGCCGTCACGTTCCAGTCCAGGTGCCGCACGTCGTCGCCCGGCTCGTAGGCGCGCAGCTCCGCGAACGTCAGGCCGATGCCCGGCCGCGCCCCGTGATACGCCCCGGCGAGCTGGGAGACCGCATCCGGCCGGACCCGGAACCTCAGCCGACGCGCCCGTCGTACGATCGCGGCGGCGTCCAGCGGGGCGGGGCGCGGCGCCGAAACTCGTCGCCGAAATGGCCAGATCATGATCGAATCCCCGCCTCCTCGGAAGTCCCACGACACCCTTCTAATATCCGAAAGAAATCGGCGATCGGCAATCGGGCCAAATCCGGCGATGATTCCAGCGCCTGGCGTCGGAGAGTCGCCTCGCAGTATGATTGGCTTCCGTTCCACTCTAACATGTCGGAAGCGGCGAGGCCGTGCCGCGTCGAAGGCGGACTCTCGGGAATCGATGGCGCGACGACGCCCGTGCCCGGCCTCGCGGAGGGAGTTGTCGATGACCATCTCGAACCGGAAGCGCATCGTGCTGGGCCTGGCCACATTCGCGGTGGCCGCGACATTCCTGGCCGCGCGGGGGCAGGAGAAAGGCAAGCATACGCGGGCCGAGTTCATGCGGATGAAGCTCGAGTTCTCCAAGAAAGTCCTCGAGGGGTTGACCCTGGAGAACTACGAGATGATCTCCAAGAACGCCAAGGCCCTGAAGACGCTCAGCGAGGCCGCCGAGTGGGAGGTCCCGACCATCCCCGATGCGAGCGAGTACATCGTCTTCACCACCGAGTTCCAGCGCCTGGCCAACGAGATGGACAGGAAGGCCAAGGAGAAGAACATCGACGGTGCCACCCTGGCTTATCTCCGCCTGACGATGAACTGCGTGAGTTGCCACAAGTACGTCCGCCAGGCGACGAAGTGATCGCCGGGTGTCAGGGAGCGAACACAAAGACGGGGAACTGGAGGTCAAGAACGACGTCCTCCAGGTCAAGAACGATGTCCTGGATGTTGGGGTCGATATGGAGTGGCGGTAGCATGGTCGTTTCGATGATCGAGTGGCCATCCGCGTCGCGGAGCCGGGCGACCTGACCGATGAGCCTGCCCAGGTCGACCTCTTCGGGCGAATCGGGCTGCCCCTGACTCCGTCTAATCCCATTGTACCCGGCCAGGAAGTGCGACCTGGCCTCCGTGTACTTCCGCTGGGCGAGCAAGGAGACGCCAAGGCGGATTTCATTCAAGAAGCGATCCCATTGGCCCGGTTCCTTCTCCTTCCAGTAAGCCAGGCACTCGCGGAAGCTGGACTCAGCCTTGTCATATTCTCGTAGAACGACAAAGAACATCCCGACGGTCTCGTAGGCTCTGGCCGTGGTGGGGTGATCGGCACCCGATCGGATCCGATTGATCTCGGCCGCCTCGAGTAAGACCCTGCCGAGGCTTGGCATGTCATGCTTCTGGCTAATAGACAGACGACAACCCCGCCAGAGCAGCTTCCGTCGTCAGGTGATTGCGATCCAGCGCGGTGCGGCATCCCGCGAGCGTCTCCTTCAACAGTTTCTCGGCCCGATCCGATTGACCCTGCTCGGCATAGAAACAGCCGAGGCCGGCCATCGAGATCAACGTGTCCGGATGCTGCCTGCCGAGGATCCGGGTCTGGGCTTCCACGGTCGCTTCGAAGAGTTGAGTCGCTTGAGTCGTCTTTTTCTGATATTGGTAAACCCCCGCCAGGTTGCTCTCGGCCGCCAAGGTGGTGGGGTGTTCCTTTCCCAGCTTTCCGGAGGCTGCTTGCAGAAACTCGAGAAACAACGTCTCGGCAAGGGCCCACTTTTGCTGATTCATGTAAACGACGGCGAGAGTGTTGGTCACGTCGAGGGTCTGCGGATCGTCGGCGCCTTGCGCGATGCGGCAGGTTTCCCGTAGCAAGATCAGGAGTGCTTCGGCCTCGGGCAACTTGTCTTGATCGCAACGGAGCTGCGCCACCGCGTTGATGGCGGCCAGGGTGTCCGTATGCTCGGGGCCTCGTGCCGATCGAAGTCCGTTCATGGCTCCGACCAGGAGCGGCTCGGCCTCGGACAGCTTGCCATCGGCCAGTTCGACAGCCCCCAGGGAGCCCATGGCCAGTAGCGTATCGGGGTGCTCTTCGCCCAGCCGTTGACGACGCAAGTCCCATGCGCGTTGGAGGTGCAGCCGAGCCTGCGGGAAGAGTCCGAGCTGGAAGTAAGACTCGCCGATGGTCTGGCGGATCGATGCCTCGATGAGGGGCTGGCTGGCGAATCGCTCGCCGATCTTCGCGGCGGCCCGATCGAGCGCGGTCCTCACCTTGAGATCGGGGTCGGGTTGGTTTCCCGGCCGGGCCTGATTGTGCGCGCTGGCCTGGGCCAGGAGATCGCTCCGGAGGAACGCGTTGACCGCCTCGGCGATGGCGGCCCCGGACCTGGCCAGGTCGCGCTGATGGCGCGTCGCGGCCTCGGCACGGATCGCCCGGAACGCCATCGTCGTGCTCGTGCCGATACCCAGGATCAGGCTCGCAAGGACCGCCGCGGAGAGACCGGCTACCCACGGATTACGACGGCGCCAGCGTCCGAGGCGCCCCAACGGTCCCACGGGCCGGGCGGTGATCGGCCGATCCTCGAGGAAGCGTCGCAAGTCCTCGGCCAGGGCCTCGGCGCTCGCGTATCGTTTCGGCGGCTCCTTCTCCAGGCATTTCAGGCAGATCGTCTCCAGGTCGCGCGGGACGTCGGGACGCAAGAGGTGCGGGGCCACGACCTCGGTGGAGGTGACCAGCTTGAGGGTCTCCATCGCCGACTCGCCCAGGAACGGCGGCCGGCCGGTCAAGGCGTGGTAGAGGATCGCCCCCAGGGCGTAGGTGTCGGCGGCACGGGCCGACGAGCTTCGAAATGGCCCTCGGCCTGTTCGGGTGCCATGTAGCTGGGCGTGCCCATCACCTGGCCGGAGAGGGTGCGTCCCGAGTCGACGTCGAGGAGCTTGGCCAGGCCGAAGTCGCTGACCTTGGGGACCGCGTCGGCGGTCAGGAGGACATTGCTGGGCTTGAGGTCGCGGTGGACGATCCCGGCCTTGTGGGCGGCCTGGACGGCGCAGGGCGAGCGTCTCGACCAGCGCGGCGGCCTCGCGCGGGGCCATGGGCTTTTCGATCAGCCGCTGGGCGAGGCTGCCGCCTTCGGCGAATTCGAGCGAGAGATACGGTCGATGGCCGTGCTCGCCGATGGCGTGGATGGCGATGATGTTCGGGTGACGTAGCCGGGCGATGGCGTGGGCCTCGGCCTGGAACCGCTCGACTTGCTCATGAGTCGCCGACCGACCTTCGGCGAGTGTCTTGATCGCCACGATGCGTCCAAGCTTCCGGTCGCGGGCCCGGTAGACGATGCCCATGGCCCCACGGCCCAGCTCATCGAGGAACTCCAGGCCGTCGATCATCAGACCGGCGCCGATCTCGGGGGGCCTTCTGGCCGTCGTCTCCGAAGGCGGCGGAGTCGTCAGCTTCGGATCGTAGCCCGGGTATTCTCGAGCGATCTCCTCATCGATCCGACCGAGTTCTTCCGGCAGAACCTCAGCCAGGTCCGGGAACCGTACGAGATACTCCGATCGGTCGGGTCGATCGCCCCAGAGCCGTCGGATCCGGTATTCCGCCCCGACGAGTTCCGACGGGACCCCGCCGGACGACTCAACTCGGGATAGCGAGCCCGGTAGTCTTCCAGCCGAGGGCGAGGCGGGAGCGAGCCCTTGAGCCGCGATGCCGGTTCCCGCCAGCGGTATTCCAGGTCCATCGGGATCAGGTCCCGAAGTTCCCGGACCCGCGCGGCGAACGGGGCGTCGTCTCCCGCGGCGGAAGCTGGGGTGAGGAAGCCATCGAGATCGGGGGGCGTTTCGGAGCGCCATGCCTCCTCGAACGCGATGAGACGGCTCTCGAAATCCACTGCGGTCGATCCGGCGATTGGGATCATCGGTCTGGTGCTCCCTCGTTAGGGCCGTTCTCCGACTGGATTCGCAACCGCTCTTCGAATCGGCGTCCGATCGTCTTCAGATGGCGGCTGACGGTCGTATGACTGACGCCGAGGCGCTCGCCGATCTCCTCCAGGGTGAATCCCTGGAGGCGCAGGTCGAGCACGCGGCGGAGTGGTGCTCCGATCGGGCCGAACAGGAAATCCAGCTCGTCGGCGATCGCCGTCAGGTCCTCGACCGAGGGTTCCCTCGACCAGAAGTCCAGGGCGGGATGATCCCCGGAGGCATCGGCGATCGGGATCCCTACCTCCCTCTTGACCGACCGTTTATCCGCGAGGTGATACGCCTCGCGACCTTTGAGCTTGTGGAATGTGACCTTGAAGAGCCAGGCCCAGAGGTCGCCCGAGCGCTCCAGCTTGACGCGGTCTTCTTTCAACGCGGAGAACAAGCTCCCCAACACCGATTGCACCACGTCTTCCGACCCGAAGCGGTGCGCGAGGCCCGGCGACGAGTTCGAGCGGACGAGCTCGAACAATCGCTGAACATAACGGCCGAACAAGATTGGTGCGGCATCCTCATCGCCCAGGCGGTATCGATCGACCAGGTTGAGGGTTTCGGATGGACTCGAGACGTCCTCGACGGGTTGCATGATCCAAACCCTCGCACGAAGTCGGACGGGCACCCACGGCCGAACGAACGGTCGAATCCAGTCATCGCTCACAAATTTTTTCCGATAGAGCGTTCAAAGGCAACAAGAAAATCGGATCTGTCCCGAGAGATGTGTCTCCGGGCGTCGCGACGAGGCCGAGATCGGTCGCGCGATCGACGCCCGCCCGGGTCCTTTTCCGTTCAGGGAGTGCAACCATGATAAGTTGGGTCCGTCGGCTCGTCTGCATGTCCGCGGTACTGGCGATCGGTGGTTCCTCCGCCACATTGGCCCAGGATGTCGGCGCCGTGTCCAACGGGAATTGGAATACAGGTTCGACATGGACGACCGGCATGGCCCCCGGCTCCTCGAACAACGTCTATATCGGCAGCACTTATCCGTCCGGAGCGGCCAAGACGGCAACGGTCACGCTGACACAGGCCCAGTCCGCCGATAATGTGAATCTGGGCAACGGCAGCGGCACTGATGGGACCCTCGACTTGGCGGGCAACACGCTCACGATCACCGGCAGCCTCGTCATCGGCCAGAACGGCGGCAACGGGACCCTCAACGAGGCAGGTGGCTCGTTTACCGCCCGAACGCGTCTGTCGAGAACGGCAACTCCCTGACCTTCGGGGCCAACGATGCCGTGGCGATCCTCAACCTAGCGGCGGCTCCAGCGCCACGACGTCGGCGACGGGGAACATCACCACCGCTGGCTACGCCAACAGCAACGTCTCCTCGGGTAGCACGCTGAACCTGGGAACCAACCTCGACATAACACGGGCCAGCTCGATGTCCAGGACGCGGGCTCGACGGTGAACATGGCCGGCCATGGCATCACCGGTTACTCGCTCTGCCTCGGCTGGAACGGCAGCTCGGCCGTGACGCTCGATGGCCGGGGCGCCCTGGATGTGGGCTACCTCTACGTCGGCAACGGCATGGCGTTCAACATCAATGCCGGCGACCAGGTGGGCACCTTCAGCCTCAGAGGCGGTTCGAGCACGCTCGGTGCCAATGTGGCCGCTTCAACCTCTATAACGGCGCCACCGCCACGACGACGGCGGCGGGTGGCATCACCACCGCCGGTTACGCGACCAGCAACGTCGAGACGGGCAGCCGTCTGAACCTGGGCACCGACCTGAACATGAACACGGGCCAACTCAACGTGCAGGATGCCGGCTCGACGCTCGACATGGCCGGCCACGGTATCAGCGGCTACTCGCTCTACCTCGGCTGGAATGGCAGCTCGGCCGTGACGCTCGAGAACCGAGGTGCCCTGGATGTGGGCTACCTCTACGTCGGCAACGGCATGGCGTTCAACATCAATGCCGGCGACCAGGTGGGCACCTTCAGCCTCAGAGGCGGTTCGAGCACGCTCGGTGCCAATGTGGCCGCGCTCAACCTCTATAACGGCGCCACCGCCACGACGACGGCGGCGGGTGGCGTCACCACCGCCGGTTACGCGACCAGCAACGTCGAGTCGGGCAGCCGTCTGAACCTGGGCACCGACCTGAACATGAACACGGGCCAACTCAACGTGCAGGATGCCGGCTCGACGCTCGACATGGCCGGCCCGGTATCAGCGGCTACTCGCTCTACCTCGGCTGGAATGGCAGCTCGGCCGTGACGCTCGATGGCCGGGGCGCCTGGATGTGGGCTACCTCTACGTCGGCAACGGCATGGCGTTCAACATCAATGCCGGCGATCAGGTGGGCACCTTCAGCCTCAGAGGCGGTTCGAGCACGCTCGGTGCCAATGTGGCCGCGCTCAACCTCTATAACGGCGCCACCGCCACGACGACGGCGGCGGGTGGCATCACCACCGCCGGTTACGCGACCAGCAACGTCGAGACGGGCAGCCGTCTGAACCTGGGCACCGACCTGAACATGAACACGGGCCAACTCAACGTGCAGGATGCCGGCTCGACGCTCGACATGGCCGGCCACGGTATCAGCGGCTACTCGCTCTACCTCGGCTGGAATGGCAGCTCGGCCGTGACGCTCGAGAACCGAGGTGCCCTGGATGTGGGCTACCTCTACGTCGGCAACGGCATGGCGTTCAACATCAATGCCGGCGACCAGGTGGGCACCTTCAGCCTCAGAGGCGGTTCGAGCACGCTCGGTGCCAATGTGGCCGCGCTCAACCTCTATAACGGCGCCACCGCCACGACGGCGGCGGCGGGTGGCATCACCACCGCCGGTTACGCGACCAGCAACGTCGAGACGGGCAGCCGTCTGAACCTGGGCACCGACCTCAATATGAACACCGGACAACTCAACGTCGAGGACGCGGGATCGACGCTCAATGCCCAGGGCCACGCTCTGACGGCCTATAGCCTTTCTGTCGGGTGGAATGGCACTTCGTCAGTCAGCGTGACCGACCTCGGGCAAGTGACGCTGGAGAACCTCTACGTGGGCAATGGCAGCGAGCGCTTGACCCTTCATGGCGGCGACGTGATCAGACAACCCGATCGATCTCAGAATGGCTCGGTCCTCGCCGTGCAGCAGACCAACGGGATCGGCCTGACTTTGAACGGGACATCGCCCAGCAGCCTGACGATCGACCCCAGCTCGATGGACCTGGTCTTCACGTCCACGGCATCGGGCAACTGGGACTTCCGCTGGAAGGACCCCAGCAGTACGAGCAACTGGATCAGCACGATCGACACCATGATCGCAGATCGCCAGATCGTGCTGACACTGCTCCCCGGCCAGAGTTATCAGGTCGCCGACTCGGGCGGCTACACCTATATTTACGGCGTCGGCGGCGCCTCTGTCCCCGAGCCGTCTTCGCTCGTACTGTGCTGCATGGGGACGCTGGGCGTCGTCGTTGCGGCAAGGTGGCGTCGGAAATGAGTCGATCGCCGATGCGAGGATCCTTCGCGTAGGCTCATACCCAACTCCCAAGGGTCAGGCCCTCGGTTTCAGGACCGGGCCCCCATCCGTCGCGATTCCCGGAGGACTCAGCGTGCTGCATCCGAAGCTCGAGAAGAACTTGTAGCGCCGGCCCATCGCGGTCAGGTCGCGGAATGTGATGATGCGACGATCCAGGAAGGCATCGCGATACCGCATCCACAACAGGGCGGCCGCCATGGAGTCCGATCGGCTTCTGTGCGTCGGAGTGAACGCGATCGAATCGGCGATGCATGCGTCATTCAGGCTGCATGCTTTGAGGCCGAGCAAGGGACGTGTATACATCGTGCAGATATGCGGGACATTCGCGGAAGAGTCCGAGTCGGCCCAGCTCGAACTGGAGGAACCGCAGGTCGAAGTAGACGTTGTGGGCCGCGATCACGCTATCCGACAGGGCGAGGAGGAGCTCGCGGGCCACGTCCTTGAAACGGGGGGCATCGGCCACCTGGCCGTCGGTGATGCCATGGATCTCGGTGGCCGCCATGCGGCGATCCGGGTTGATCAGCGTGTCGAAGACCAATCGCGGTGATGATCCGGGGTCGATGCGGACCACCGAGACCTCGACGACCCGATCATAGCCTGCATTCAACCCGGTCGTCTCGAAATCGAGGACGGTGATCGGGGTGTCCTTGATGGCCTGGTGATGGACTCCATTCGGATTGCCGGGCATCGAGTCATCCTCGTCGAGTCATTCGAGGTCATGCCGGAGATCGATCATGTGATCGCGCGATCCCTGGCCCGGCCTCGCGCGTGGCGAGGCCGGTGCCGACCGTCGGGGAGGGGAGTTCAGTATGCATCGGAGCTGATGACCTCGCCGCCGTTGCGGCTGCCGAGGGCCCACCAGGTATTCGGCGCGATGGTGTTCTTGATGAAGTGGACCGATCCGTCGGCGAACGCCACGTTGACGCCGCCGGGGTGCTGGCTGCTGGGCGGGGCGCTGCCGATGGCCGTGACGTAGTAGCCCGCCCAGGGCGAGTTGTGGTCGGTGGTGTCGGCGCTGTTCGTGCAGTTGATCTGGTTGGGAGTGCCGAAATGGTTGTACGACTGCCAGACCAGGTAGTCGGGGAACGCGCCGGCCCAGAGCTCGCCGTTGCCGCAGAATCGGATGCCCTTGGTACCCGGCGCGGTGGCGCAGGCCTGATACATCGTCAAGGCGCCCGCCGGTCCCGAGCCCATGGCCGCCGCGGTCGGGGTGCGGATGGCGCAGCGTGGGGCATTACTGCCGGCGGCCGTGATGCTCGCCGGATACGCGCCGCCGATCCCCATCATTCGCTCGCTGATCAGCCCGGTGTTCGACGTACCATCGGTGATCGAGGCGATCTTCACGGGCGCCCAACTCGCTCCCGGGTAGAGGTTGAGACCGGCCGCGCCCGTCGTCAGATTGGTCGCGGTGCCGATCATCCAGTTATTGGCGGGGATGATCGTGCCGCTCATGAGCGCGATCACGCCGGGGCCGCCGTAGTTGCCCATGTAGTTGGTCCGGCCGTAATAGGTGGTGCCGTTGGGGAATGCATACTGACCGATATTCATACTTTCCGACGGGCACAGGAGGATGTTGATGCTCGAGCAGGTCACCGTGGAGTTGGCGTATCCGCCAAACCCGCCGCCGATCATGTCGACGCTGAAGTTGAGCGCATTGTACTGGGGCGCGGCCTCGGTGAACTGGAGCAGCCCGGGGATCCAGCTCGGGACCACGTCGACCTGGGTGGTCGGGCTGGCGTTCTGCGACTGCATCGGGAAGCAGGAGTTGGTGCTCTCGTAGTTCATGCAGGCGAGTGCCAGTTGCTTGAGGTTGTTGGTGCACTGGGCGCGTCGGGCGGCCTCGCGGGCGGCCTGGACCGCCGGCAGCAACAGCGCGATCAGGACGGCGATGATCGCGATGACCACCAGGAGTTCGATCAGCGTGAAACCGGGTCGGTTCGGTGATGGACGGGGATCAGTTCGAGTAATCATGGGACCTCTCGCGACGACAACGAGTTGGGAAATCCGCAGTGATCATCGGAGCGAATCCACTGCGAGGAGCCGGCGACAGCTACCTTCAAGCGTGGCCCGATCACCTACGATCGAGGTGGGGAGAGAGGCGTACCACTGATCGACGTAACCTTGTGCACTTGAATTTCGATCGTCGGGTGACGTCGGGCAGAGGCGGATGCCACGCTTCGCGTGCGACGCGAGGACACGATCGAGAATTCTTCGCCGGGACGGCGAGACATCACCCGAGGTTGGCGAAATCCAGCAGCGCAGAGCCAGGAACTATATAGCACGATTCTCTCACTGCTTGCAAGCCAAGCGGGCTGTTTTCTCGCACCGGGGCCGGTTGAGCAGGGATGTGAGGCCGCGGTCGTTCGATGAGATCCCACGAGGAGTCGCGATTCTCGCTGGGTTTGGCAAGCGAAATGCTCTTAACCCTTCGATCAAACCTTCGGCGATCACCGCCAGAAGGTTTGAACCGAGGCAAGTTCTTCGCATCCAAGGAGAGGCATCATGGCAACGAAGCTCGATCCCGAGAAGAAAGTCGACCTCCCGCCCAAGGGGAGCCGGAATCCTGACCCGATTACCGACGCACCCGGGTCGCACCCGATCGAGACCGGGATCGGTGCCGCCGTCGCCGGGGCCGCCAGCGGCCTGGCCGTCGGGGCGGTCGCCGGACCGGTCGCGGCGGCCGTCGGCGCGGTGGCGGGCGCCGTGGCTGGCGGGCTGGCCGGTAAGGGCGTCGGCGAGCTGATCGACCCGACGACCGAAGATAACTGGCTGCGCGAAAATTTCAGCTCCCGCCCTTACGTCCGCGCCGGCGACACGTTCGAGAAATACCATACCGCGTATCGCTACGGGGCCGAGGCGGAATCGAAGTACGGCGATGATGATTTCGACGCGATCGAGGAGGACCTCGAGAGCCAGTGGTATAACGAAGGCCGCGACGCCATGCCCTGGGAGCACGCCCGCGGGGCCGTGAAAGACTCCTACGTGCGCACGGGACAGATCCGCCGCGAGCGTGACCATCCGGAGCTGTCCGACCCGCCGAAGTGAGGCCAGGCAGACGGCTCGAATGCCCGAAACCGCCTCGCCGGGGCGACCCGGCAGGCGGTTTCTTGCGTCATAGGCGAACAACGGGTTCGAAAACAAGAACGCCCCCTCGTGGAAAATGACCACCGAGGGGGCGTGATCGAGCATGGTCTGCCCGGTGATCCGCGGGACTATTTGCCGAAAGCCTTCGCGACGCCATAGACCACCGCCGCGCCCACCACTCCGCCGCCGCAGAGCATGTAGAGCACCGAGTACTGGATGGCCGCGAACACAATGGGCGTCTGGACGAGCGCTTGCATCGGGATCTCCTATTGTAAAGGGGAATTCGATTCGATCGTCGGATCTCGAAACGGAACTGTGATCATGCAAGGACGTTTCCGCTCGAGTCGATCGCCATTCCTCCGCTGCCAGTCCTGAAAGTGCAATCGCTGTGCCGAGCATCAAGCCGCTTTCGGGAATTCGTGAGGGCCCGTCGAGCGCTCACTTACGACGCAATCGGTCTGTCTGGAGGTAGGGTCTCGAAGGCGAGCACGGGCCGGTCGAGGCGCTTACGGAGCTCGGTCGTTTCGGGCGGGTCGAGGCCCACGAGCATCAATAGTTCCATGTGTCTACCCCATGAACGGCCAGGTCCCGGCAATCGGGACGACCCCGTATTCGATCCCTAGGACGGATTTATCCTCCGAGGCGCGGACACGCCCCGGCCGACGCCGGTTCGCCCTGGGTGTTGCCGCGGAGTCGGATCCCGGCGACGATGGCGGTCGACGGGATGGGGAGATCGAGTCGCTTTGGGAGATCGAGCATGGAACTCTTGCGGACGCACCACGTCGCCATCATCTGCTCGGACTACGAGACGTCCAGGCGGTTCTATACCGAGATCCTCGGGCTCGAGGTCATTTCCGAGGTCTACCGAGAGGGCCGCAATTCCTACAAGCTTGACCTGCGGATTCCCGACGGTACCCAGATCGAGCTGTTCTCTTTCCCGGACCCGCCCCGTCGATTGAGCTATCCCGAGGCTTGTGGGCTCCGACACCTGGCATTCGAGGTCGGCCGGATCGACGAGGCGGTCGCGGAATTGCGCGCGCCAGGGGGTCGCCGTCGAGGACGTCCGGGTCGATGAACATACGGACAAGCGGTTCACCTTCTTCGCCGACCCTGACGGGCTGCCGCTGGAACTGTACGAACGGTGACGACCTCAAGCAGGCCGGGTGCCCGACGATCTCTGTCAGCCGGCCTGATCGAGGGTAGCCTGAATCCGCGTCGCGTCCTCTCTACGGTCGAAGTTAATGACGATGACCGGTGGTTTATTGTCGAGTGAGATCGCGAACGTATCGGCCCAGTAGCGGAATCCGTGGCAGTCGAGCAACTCGCGGACGTGATCGAGCTGGGCGAGCGGCAGCCGCAAGGAGGGACCCGCGATTTCGTCCGACTCGACTTCCATCCGCCTGTTTCTTACTTCGTCGATCATGTTGAATTTTCGGCTCATGGGCCAGGATTGGTGGGAGCTGCCGCGATCCTCATACGAGCCCGAAGCGCCAGCGAGTGCATTGATGGCCGCCAGAATGCACTCGCTGGCGCTTCGGGCTCGTATTAACGTTTATCAATCTCGGCCCATGAGCGGTTGATTCTAGCCGCCTCGACGGCGTTTCCGTACAGAGTACCGACGCGCAATTCAAGAGGTCGGTTCGCCGCTCCCGGACGACCCCCACGTCCAGTCGCGGATCTCGGGCATGTCCTGGCCCTGCTTCCGGATGTACAGGCGGTGCTCGATCAGCTTGTCGCGGACGGCTTGCTTGACATAGGCGGCGGTGGCGCCCAATCTCGGCACGCGATCGATCACGTCGCCGACCAGGTGGAACCGGTCGAGGTCGTTGAGGACCGCCATGTCGAACGGCGTGGTGATCGTCCCTTCCTCCTTGTAGCCGCGGACGTGGATGTTGCGGTGGTTGGTCCGGCGATAGGTCAGGCGGTGGATCAGCCAGGGGTAGCCGTGATAGGCGAAGATGACCGGCTTGTCCTTGGTGAACAGCGTGTCGAAGTCGCGGTCGTCGAGCCCGTGGGGGTGCTCGGTCGCGGGCTGGAGCCGCATCAGGTCGACCACGTTGATCACGCGGATCTTCAGGTCGGGCACGTATTCGCGGAGCAGCTTGACGGCGGCGAGCGTCTCGAGCGTGGGGACGTCGCCGGCGCAGGCCATGACGACATCCGGCTCGGTCCCCTTGTCGTTGCTGGCCCACTCCCAGATGCCGATGCCGGCCGTGCAGTGCTTGATCGCCGCGTCCATGTCGAGCCACTGCGGCGACGGGTGCTTGCTCGCCACGACCACGTTGACATATTGCCGGCTGCGCAAGCAGTGGTCCATCGTCGAGAGGAGCGTGTTGGTGTCCGGCGGCAGGTAGACGCGGATGACCGACGGCTTCTTGTTCAGCACCAGGTCGATGAAGCCGGGGTCCTGGTGCGTGAAGCCGTTGTGGTCCTGCCGCCAGACGTGCGAGGACAGGAGGATGTTCAACGAGGCGATCGGCCGTCGCCAGGGGATGTGCGTCGTCACCTCCAGCCACTTGGCGTGCTGATTGAACATCGAATCGATGATATGGATGAACGCTTCGTAACAATTGAACAACCCATGCCGTCCCGTGAGGAGGTAGCCCTCCAGCCAGCCCTCGCACTGGTGCTCGCTGAGCATCTCCATGACGCGCCCCGAGCGGGCCAGGTGGTCGTCGGTCGGGATGACCGCGGCCTCCCACTGCTTGTCCGTCGCGTCGAGGACGGCCGTCAACCGGTTGGATGCCGTCTCGTCGGGGCCGAAGATGCGGAAGTTGCGCAGGTCCGCGTTGGCGACGATCACGTCGCGGAGGAACTTGCCGAGCGTGCGCGTGTCCTCGCCCATGACATCCCCGGGCCGATCGACCGCGATGGCGTAGTCGCGGAAGTCGGGCATCCGCAGGTCGCGGAGCAGGACGCCGCCGTTGGCGTGCGGATTGGCCCCCATGCGACGATTCCCCTTCGGGGACAAGTCGGCGAGCTCGGGCGCGAACCGGCCGTCGCGTCGAAGAGCTCGCCGGGCCTGTAGCTCTTCAGCCAGTCCTCCAGCATCTTGAGGTGATCGGGACGGCTCGACGGCTCCGAGAGGGGGACCTGGTGCGCGCGATACGTCCCCTCGACCGGCTTGCCGTCGACGACCTTGGGGCCGGTCCAACCCTTGGGGGTGTTCAGCACGATCATCGGCCATCGCGGCCGATCGGTCACGACGCCGGTCCTCGCGTCGGCCTGGATCTTGCGGATCTCGGCCAGGACCGTGTCGAGCGTCGAGGCCATCAGCCGGTGCATCGGCTCGGGCTCGTGCCCCTCGACGAAATACGGGACATACCCGTAGCCTCGCATCAGTTGCTCGAGCTCCTCGCGATCGATGCGGGCGAGCACGGTCGGGTTGGCGATCTTGTAGCCGTTGAGGTGGAGGATCGGCAGGACGGCGCCGTCGTGGACCGGGTCGAGGAACTTGTTGGAGTGCCAGCTCGTGGCCAGGGGGCCGGTCTCGGCCTCGCCGTCGCCGACGACGCAGGCGACGATCAGGTCGGGGTTGTCGAACGCGGCGCCGAAGGCGTGGCTCAGGCTGTAGCCCAGCTCGCCCCCCTCGTGGATCGAGCCCGGCGTCTCGGGGGCGACGTGGCTGGGGATCCCGCCCGGGAACGAGAACTGGCGGAAGAGCTTCTTCAGCCCCGATGCGTCCTGCGTGATGTGGGAGTAGAACTCGCTGTAGGTCCCCTCCAGGTAGGTATTGGCCACCACCGCCGGGCCCCCGTGGCCGGGGCCCGAGATGTAGATCATGTTCAAGTCGTGCTCTTTGATGATTCGATTCAAATGGACATAAACGAAGTTCTGGCCCGGGGTGGTCCCCCAGTGGCCAAGGAGCCGGGGCTTGATGTGCTCGAGCTCGAGCGGCTCGGCCAGCAGGGGGTTGTCCAGAAGGTAGATCTGGCCGACCGACAGGTAATTGGCGGCGCGCCAGTAGGCGTCCATGCGGCGGAGCAAGTCGTTCTTCGGCGGCGTGTCCATGGGATCTCCTCGGTCAGGATCGTTGAGCTGGTGTCTCGTCTCAGTAGGAGGGCCGACGCTCGACCCCGGGAGACCTTCGGTCGGCCCCGCGGCGGGGTCGGAGACCCGCGCCGATCGGGACGGGGTCCCGTCCCTCGATCCACTGGGAGGACTCATGCCAGGACACGGGCGGCGTCCCTGGCCATCATCGACTCTTCGTCGGTGGGTATCACGCGGACCTGGACGCGGCCCGGATCGGTCGAGATCAGCGGGGCACTCGACGTGTTACGCGACCCGTCCAGGGCGACCCCGAGGAACGCGAGGTCCTCGCAGATGCGGGCGCGGATGACCGGGGAGTTCTCGCCGATGCCGCCGGCGAAGACCAGGACATCCAGCCCCCCCAGCGCGGCCGCGAAGGCCCCGATCGCCATCTTGACCCGGTAGACGAACAGGGCGACGGCCTCGGCCGCGCGGATATCCCCATCCTCCTTCGCGAGGAGGTCGCGGATATCGGGGCTCGTCTCGGAGACGCCGAGCAGCCCGGACTCGTGATTGATCATGGCGTCGAACCGATCGACCGTCACGCCCTCGGCGCGGGCGAGGAAGCCGGGCAGCCCGGGGTCGAGGTCGCCGGGCCGCGTCCCCATGACCAGCCCGGCGGCCGGCGTCAAGGCCATGGTGGTCTCGATCGATCGGCCGTCGCGGACGGCCGCCAGGCTGGCCCCGTTGCCGAGATGGGCCAGGATCACCCGTCCCGCGGCGGCCTCCGGGCCGGCGACCCGCGCCAGGGCCTCCATCAGATAGGCGTAGGACAGGCCGTGGAAGCCATATCGACGCACGCCCGACGACTCGAACCGTCGGGGGATCGGCACGATCCGGGCCACGCGGGGCATGTCGTGATGGAATGCCGTGTCGAAGCATGCGATTTGCGGCAACTCGGGCATGCGGCCCCGCAAGCGCTCGATCACCGCGATCTCGCCCGGCAGGTGGTCGGGATCCATCGGCGTGATCCGGCGTAGCTCCGCCAGCATCTCGTCCGTGACGCGCTCCGGGCGGAAATATTGCGCGCCACCGTGCACGACGCGATGGGCGACACCCGCGATCGAGGGCCAGCCGACGTGCTGATCGAGCCAGTCGATCAGCCAGTCCGCGGCCATCGGCAGGTCGGGAGCGTGTACCGTCATCGGCTCGCCCGATCCGCCGGAGGAATCGGTGATGACCGCCCGGGGATCGGACAGGCCGATCCGCTCGATCCGTCCGGCGAACAGCCGATGGGCGGGCTCGGGCGAGTCCAGGGGGAAGACGGCGAACTTGAGGCTCGACGACCCGCCATTGAGAGTGAGCAGGCAGGGGCGCTCCGGCCGGGGGTTCACCATCGTGGCGATCCTGTGATCGGCGATTGGCGCATGACTGAATGACCTTCCATCTGGTAACTTGGGCATAACCTCGATTCGATCGCGGCCAGTATAATGGTGCAGTCGGCGCCGTTCAATCGCGGCGAGGGACCGGACTGGGCGGGCTGGGCCGAGGATTGGCAGCGTTGCGGGTCGGATGAGAGACAGTCCGCGCGTGGGCGTGACGGATGGCGAATATTGGGGAGAACCGGGTCCGGGACCGGTGGTTTTGACGCCTATGGGAGTAGAAGAAGGGGCCGAGGACGACACGGGATCGGCCGATTTTTTCCGGACAGGCGCGAGGACTGACTCGCGTCGGGACGGCGAAAGACGAGACCCGAGTCCGTCGCAAACGCCTCGTGCCGGATTCGATTCGATCCCAATGGCCTCAGCCCGCCGGGACCCTCGGAACGAAAGCCGAAGCTGATGGCCGCCGGACCGATCGAGCTGTTGTCCCGGGCGCGTGCCGGTGAGACCGAGGCGCTGGGGGAGTTGTGCGCCCTCTACCGGAATTACCTCCGGATGGTGGTCCGGACCGGCCTGGGGCCCCGGCTGCGCGAGCGGGTGGAGCTCTCTGACGTAGTCCAGGAGGCGCTGGTGGAAGTCGTCCGGCAGTTCCCGCAGTTCACCGGGCAGAACGAGGCGGCGCTGCTGGGTTGGCTGCGGCGGCTGGTGGGACAGAAGCTGGCCGACCTGGGTCGATATCACAGCCGGGCCAAGCGCGCCGGCGGGACGACGGCCGTGCCGCTGGACGCGGCGCCCGATGCCGCCGGCAACGGCCGGCGGTCGGGCGAGGAGAGCGGCCGGCTCCTGGACATGCTGGCCCTGAGCCAGACCAGCCCCAGCCAGGCCGTCAGCAAGCGCGAGCAGCTCGTCTTGCTGGCCGACGCCTTCGCCGGGCTGCCCGAGCCCGAGGCGGATGTCCTCTGGCTCTACTACGCCGATAGCCTCTCGTTCGAGGCGATCGGCCAGCAGCTGGACCTGAGCCGGAAGTCGGTCCGCGGCATCTACGCTCGAGGACTCAAGCACCTGAAACGCTCGCTCGAAGGGCCGCCCGGCGGCCCGCTGAGGTATGACGATGGTCCAGCGCATTGACGATTCGCGGGTCGGGGACGGGAGTCGCCCGCCCGATGCCAGCGACGAGGACGACCGCCTGGGCGAGGCCATCGAGGCGTATCTGGCGCTGGTCGAGCAGGACCAGGCCCCCGACCTCGATGAGTTCATCGCGCGGTACGACGACCTGAAGGACGACCTCCGCGCGGCGATGGAGGGCCTGGAGCTGGTCCACGGCCTGGTGGGCCGGGCCGGCTCGTCCTCGTCCTCGGGGCGCGGCTCGGGATCCGACCGATGGCTCGAGTCGGGCCATCGGATCGCCGGCTATCGGGTCGTGGGCGAGCTGGGCCGGGGCGGGATGGGGACGGTCTACGAGGCCGTACACGTCGGGCTCGACCGGCCGGTGGCGCTGAAGGTGCTGGGGACGCACGCGGCGCCGGACTCCTCGGCGCGTCGACGTTTCCTCAACGAGGCCCGGACCGCCGCCGGGCTGCACCACACGCATATCGTGCCCGTCTTCGACGTCGGGCAGGTCGGCGGGCTGTGCTACTACGCCATGCAACGGATCGAGGGGTGCGGGCTGGACCAGGTGATCCGGCACCTCCGCCGCGCCCGGCCCTCGGGCGGGGCGGGGAGCGGGATCTTCCCGTCCGGCATGCCGTCGTCGGCCGCAGACGGCCATTCGTCCCTGGGATACTCCTCGTTCAGCTCCCGGTTCGGCCGGCTCTGGATCCGGATGTCCGCGGGCCTGATGGGGCGATCGTCGGGGAATCCGACCCCTCCCCGCGCACGCGCGGGGCTCGGCCGGGTCCACCCGGATGGGCCCTCGTCAACGGCCGTCCGATCGGGATTGAAGCGGACCGGCGCGTTCCCCCCGGCCCCGATCGGCGATTCGACCGCCTCGTGGGGCAGCCGGCGTGCGGATCGCGAATCCGAGTCGCGGAATGGCTTGAATGGAGACCTCGCGTCCTCGATGGCCGGCGCGGCGGTCCCGGCGGCGGGGCTGGCCCGGCCGGATCCGCGCCGCAATGATGACGAGCCGCCGCCGTTCGAGCCGCCGCGCGGGTCGGCCTATTACCGATGGGTGGCCGCCGTCGGCCTCCAGGCCGCCGACGCACTGGCGCACGCGCATCACCAGGGGGTGATCCATCGCGACGTCAAGCCGTCGAACCTGCTGATCGACGCCAAGGGGAGCGTCTGGATCACCGATTTCGGGCTGGCCCGACGGCTGGCCGACCCGAGCATGACCCACCACGACAGCATGCTGGGGACGCCGCGCTACATGAGCCCCGAGCAGGCGAGGACCTCCGGCTCCATCGACGCCCGGACCGACGTCTACAGCCTCGGTGCCACCCTCTACGAACTCCTGACGCTCCGCCCGCCGTTCGACGGCCAGTCGGCCGCCGAGCTGCTCGATCAGATCGGCCGCGACGATCCGGTGTCGCCGCGCAAGACCCAGCCGAAGCTGCCCCGCGACCTGGAGACGATCGTCCTCAAGGCGCTGGCCAAGCGCCCGGTTAACCGGTACGCGACCGCGGCCGAGCTGGGCGAGGACCTGGCGCGGTTCCTCAGCCATGAGCCGGTCCGGGCGCGGCGGATCAGCCCCGTCGGGCGGATGTGGCGCGTCGCCCGGCGGCATCCGGGGATCAGCATCGTCACGACGACCGCGGCGGCGACGATCCTGGCGATCGCGACTTATGCGCATCTCCGCGTCGTCAACGCCTACAACCAGGTGTTCAACGCCCACGAGGTGGAACTCAGGGCCGTGGCCTCGGCCAAGGAGTTGAATAACCAGTTGACGGTCGCCCTCCTGAAGCAATTCGAGGCGCGCGCCGCGCTCTTGAAGAACTGGAACCAGCCCAACCGCCGGACCGAGATCCTGAAACTGATCAACGAGGCCGTCACGGTGCGGCCCGACGCCCGGGTCCGCGCCGAGCTGCGCGATCTGGCCGTGAAGATACTGGTCCTCCGCGACGTGGAGAGGGGCCCGGAACTGCCGACCGGGCGGGCGCGTGGACTGGTCTTCGGGCCCAGCGGCGGCCGGCTGGCCATCCTCTCCGATGACGACGAGGAGCTGGCCTTCTGGGACATCGCCGCGGGTCGGCGGCAATGGACCCTGTCGCTCCGGTCCGGGTCGAGTCTCGGACCCGTCCCGTCGGTGGCGCCGGGCGTCCAGGAGCCGAATCCGACCGAACCGCTCGGCCCCGACCGGGCCGATCCGGACCACGTCGCCGGCAACCCGTCGGCGAACTCGGGTCGCAACGGCGCCGGCACGGCCCAAGCGACCCCCCGCCGGACTTACGGCGGCCAGCGACTCGCCCGGGTCGGCAACGGGCTGGCGGCCGTCTTGCCCGACGGCCGGGGATTCTGCCTGGTCGAACCGTTATCGGGCACGCCGTTCCGGACGGTGAATCGGCCGGACCGCGAGGTCCTGAGCCTGCTCGCGGATTCCGCCGGGCGCCGGCTCGTCACCATCGAGCGGCTGATCGACGACCCGCTCGCGCAAATGATGGAGGGGATCACGTCCCCGGACTCGCTCCCATTCATCGAGTGGCAGGTGATTCTCTGGGACCTCGATCATCTCGACCAGCCGAGATCGCTGTCCTGGGCGGCACGTCCCGGTCAAGGAGGCCGAGCCGGAGGCGGAGGGCCCCGGGGTGAACGGCCACGCAATCAGCCCCCACCTCCGGCGCAATCGCCCTGGCCACCGCTGGTGGCCATCAGCCCCGACCGGCCGATCGTCGCTGTCGGTTCGAACAACCTCGGCCTGGTGAAACTCTTCTCCGCGGAGGACGGGAGAGAGCTGTCGGGCGTCCGGACCGGGGGAGGATTCGAGCTGACGGCCGTGGCCCTGGGGGCCAACGGCATGATGGCGATGGCCGGCACCAGCACCGGTCAAGCCCGCGGCAACACGGTGCGGCTCTATGACACCGACACCGGCAATTCACTGGGAATCCTGGCCACCCAGCAGCACATGACCTTCCAGATGCGGTTCAATCCCCAGGGGACCCTGCTGGCACTGGTCGGACTGGGTCCGATCGAGCTGTTCGACCCGGCGGCGCATAGCCTGGTGGCCACGCTGAGAATGACCGACCAGGCCAGCGACCTTGCGTTCTCGCCGGATGGCCGGAATCTGGCCGCCGGGGGGCGCACCATGGCGTCCTCGACCTGGACGCTGCTGGACTCGACGGCGAGGACCCAGTTGAGCGGCTTCGATACGCGACTGTCCTCCCTGGCCTTCGGCGACGACGGGACGCTGGCGGCCGCAGGAGTGGATGGGGGCGTCTGGACCTGGCGTAACGGGCGTTGCCCGAGCATGGGGGCGCCGCAATCGGACTCGGCGATGGTCGATAACGAGTCGGCCGCGGGCCGGACCTCGGCCAACTGGCCGGCCTCGAGCAACGGGACCGACCCGAGAGCCCCGTCGCGCAACACGCCCCCCGGATCGCCGTTGACCGATCGAACGGGCGTCGATCCGCGCCACCCCGACCCGTCTTTTCCCGACAACGATCGCAGGCGGGGCGGGCCGAACCGTCCGATGGGCCCCGGCCCAGGCCCGGGGAATCGACTGGATCGTCGGAATCTGCTGGCCTTCGACGATCGGGGACGGCTGATCGCCTACGATCCCTTCGGCTTGCGGGTCTGGTCCCCCGGCTCGACGGCCGGGGCGACGCCCCCGATCATCAAGCTTCCGATGACGGCCGTACCCATGAACTGGTGGAACCAACTGGCACGGACGCCCGATGGTCGGATCGTGGCCGTGGTCCGGCCCTCGGCGATCTTCCTCTGGCGATCCGACGCCGCCGTGCCGATCCAGCCGGTGACCCCGCCGCCCCGCCCCGCGGCCGAGCCCGTACCGGCCTCGAAGCCCGAGGCGCGCGGCCTCGCGACGGCCGGACCCGACGCGGCCAGCCTGCGATGCACGGCGATCCAGGTCGCTCCGTCCGGCGACCGTCTCTATCTACTGGCCGACCACAACATGCAATACTGGCTCCATGTCTGGGACATCGTCGCGACGGCCGGAGGCTATCAGGCCCACGAGGTCCCCGTCAGGGCCATGCTCCCGGAGCGGCTCTCCAGCCTCGCGCTGCGGCCGGACGGCCGGGTGCTGGCCATCGGCGACTACACCGGGACCGTGACCTTGTACGACACGCGGCGATGGACCGTCACGAGTTCGATCAAGCCGAGCGAGGAAGCCCCGGGGCCGCTCGCCCTGACCTTCTCGCCCGACGGCCGCGACCTCGCCGTGGGGACCCGCGAGGGGACGATCCTGATCTGGCCCGCCGACAGGCCGAACCCCAGGGAACCCCGGCTGAGCCTGCCCGGTCAGCGCGGCATCCCCACCATGGTCTTCGACCGCGAGGGGCGTCGGCTCGCCAGCACGGCGCGGACCGATCCCCTGGTCGAGATCTGGGACCTGGATCTGATCCGCAGCGAGCTGGCGAAGATGGGGATCGCCGACTGAGGACCGCCGACAAACCCGGTTGCTGGCCCACGGTCACATGTCATCACGACCAGGCTCGCCGCCGGGATCGGGGCCCTTTTCGCCGGCATCTTTCCGGGCGGTGGGCCCTCGATCCGCGTCCTTGCCGCCTCGCCCGCGTAGCGATTTCTTGGGCTTCGCGTTCCTGGGGCTCCTCAGATACTTGTCGAAGAAGGCCGACGCGCGGCCGGCGGCGTCGTCCCAGCGCTCGACGTCGAAATTGTGCCCCATCTTCTTGTAGATGTGATTGGCCGAAGGTGTCCCCTGCTCTTTCAGGACCTCCTGGAACTTCTTCACGTCCGCGAGCGGGTTGCCGCGGTCGGCCGACCCCTGGAGGATGAGGACCGGCGGGAACTTCGAGCTGGAGTGGACCGGCAAGCTGCCCGAACACGAGACGATCGCCTTGATCCGCGGGTCCTTGGGCGCCCGGGAGAAGGCGAAGTGCGCAGCCCATCGAGTAGCCAATGATCCCGATCCGATCCTCGTCAACGATCCCGCTGGCGGCCGCGAACTTGATCGCGTCCTCGACCGCTCCCATGAACGCCTGCAACTCTTTCCCCTCGAAGGGCTGGCCGACGGTATGATCGGTCCGCTCGAAGTAATGGGGGATCAGGGCCACATAGCCTTGCTGCGCGAAATCCCGGCCCATGGCCCGGAACACCTGCGCGGTCCCCGGATCCAGCCCGCCCGATCCGTGGAGCAATAGGATCGCCGGGAACTTCCCCCGGACCGCCGGTGCGAACCACTCGACGGTCACCCGAGCGTCGCCGCTCGGATATCGCTCGACCCCTTCCTGCACGTCGTCGGCCTCGACCCGACATGCCTGGAACGCGAAGAGGCATGCGAATGACCACGCCAAAGCCCTCGACGAACCGCTCATGGCGATGTCCTGGATGGATGTGGAGCCGTAAAGGTGAGATCACGCCAGGCCCTCGAGGACGCGCCACGACGCCCTCGGCCGCGCCGAGCGGGCCGTTGCCCCGAGGATCAACCGAAGATCATACACGAAATCCGGGCGCGTGGAATGCACCCAACCGCACTTCAAGCGGCCTTCGCCGAGGGACCTCCCGATTTCTTCGGCTCCTCACGGACGACTTCCTTGGGAGATGCATCCTTGGCCTTGATCAGCGTCAATTCCTGGACGATGAGCCGAGGGAAGGGACCTTCCTGAAACGCGGCCATCGCCCCCAGCCGATCGAAATGCTTCTTCGCCTCATCGAACTTGCCGAGGCGTCGCAGCAACTCGCCTCGCAGGAACACCTGAGTGCGCCACTTCTCATCTTTCTCGGGCGATGACGCCAGGTACTTCTCGAGCCACTCCCGGCTCTTTTCCAGCAGGGCGCGATTCGATTCGGCATCCTTCTTGTCCTCGGCCTGCCACGATGCCTGGAGATAGACGCCCGCGATCTCGTCGGGGTCGTGCCCGAGGAACTCGAACAGCCTGGCGAGCCGCTCGTGAGACACGGCGTCGGTAGCCAGCTTCCGATACGCGGCCGAGTTGACGAAGCCGCGGAGCTTCTTCACTTCCTCGTCCGTGTACTTGTCGTTCAGGGGCTTGTACAGGGCGAAGCCGCACTTGGGGCAGACCGGGACGGGCCAGGGAGACCGGATCGCACCGAGCGGTCGAAGATCCAGCCGGCGATTGAACATGGTGCCCGACATCGCCACGACTGCCTTGAACTCGGTCTTGCAGAGCGGACAGACGCAATCGACGGACCTGGCGGTATCCGCGAACGTTGTGCCCCCGCATGCGAGGATCACGAACCCGAGGCCGAGGGCGATGCCGATTCGGACTTTCATGACCACCTCCTACCACGATTTCCGCTCACTTCCATGACCCGGCACCCGATCCGCCGAGCGACAGGCCCATCATATCGGAAGATGCCGCCCGCGCCAGTATCGGAACAGCCCCATGGCGGATTGAATCCCGACATCGCGGACCCGTGGCACCGCACCCGGGTCGCATGGTCCCAAGAGCACTTCACGCTTGGATCGCGTACACCTGATACCAACACGACGCGAGAGCTAGAGCGCTTCACGATTGGTTTGCGCACAACTCGACTCCAAGCGGTCTCCTACGAGCCCGAAGCGCCAGCGAGTGAATTTCCGGAAAGCACTCACTCGCTGGCGCTTCGGGCTCGTATCAAGTGTGCGCAGCCCAAGCGTGAAGCGCTCTAGTTGCCAGCGAGGTGCTTGATGTCTTTGAGCAGCAGGTAAAGGTGGAGGGCGTCCGTTGGCGACGGAATGAATCCGAAATGCTCAGAGAACCGGCGGGGGTTTTCGTCCTTGGCGTGGACCGCCAGGGCGCGGATGCCTGCGATGTCGGCGGCCTGGAGTGTCCGTAGCATCGCATCCTTCAGCAGACCGGCACCGATCCCTCGGCCTTGCGATCCGCTGCTGACCGCGAGCCGGGCCAGCAGCATGATCGGCACGGGATGGCGGGCCAGGCCCTTGGTCAGCCGCCCGGGCGCGTCCTCATAAGCCACTTGGCATGGCCCTCGTCCGTATGCGACCAGAGGGCGTCTCTCGGCTAGATGTGATGCTGATGGTGGGCGGGAAGCGATAAGGATAGAAGCGGTTTAGTCGCTCTTGGCGACCGAGCGTTTAGTGAGCCGCGCATAGCCCGGCCATCGCCCAACCTCTTCGTGGCATCTCGCCATCCCATACCGGCTTGGCGCACTTCTCCCTGGCGGATAGGATATCATTGATGGATTCCAACCAATCAATAGGGCTACCCAATGACCCGCCAAATTCTCGCCTTCGCAGTGCTGGCATCGATCGGATGCGAACAGGGAGCGGAACCCATCGCGCCACCAGCCGCTCCGCGCAATTCCAAAATCCCGGTCGAGGCTCCCTATAAGATCATTAGCGACAGAGACGAAGGCCCGGCGAGGAGGGAAGTCGAGATCAATCTCAACAAGAAAATGACGACCGATGCCTTGCGTGAGATCGCTCTGGAGGTGAAGTCCAAGGAAGAACGCCGGCACGAACGGACGGTTATCTTCTACTACCTGCCGGTGGAGTTTCCAGAGATCGCCGGTATGCCCTGGGCGTCCACCCACTTCCATCCGGCGCTCGATGTCAAAATCCTGGGTTTCTCCAAGGAAGAAGAAGACGCGATGCGAAAGATACCGCTCGATCACAAGGGAACGCGGATCGGTGCCTGGTTGCTGGATGCCCAATACAAGACCCTGGATGTGATCTATGAACACGAAGGGACGGTCAAGATCGCCGAAATCCGGTCGGCCACTGAGCGTTCCGATTCCGATATGACGGAGCTGTCCTCGAAGACCGGACGAAGTTTCGCGAAGGTGAAAGGCAGCAATATCTACGAAGTTGATCAAGCCGGAAACTTGCGAATCTCCAATGCGCAAGGCCAGGTGATTTCGGCGGCCAAGCCGATGAGGTGAATCCGATAAGGATGGGAAGGGTGCGAATAGCAGCCGCATAGCAGCCTGGTCCCGGAAAGCCCGGCGGAGGGTCGCCGTCATGGACATTAATGTCTCGGTAGCGTGTAATGGCGTCCTCCGCCGCAGGGGTGACTACGGGGTTTTCAGAGGGACCATTAGATGCCGTCCAAAGCGAATTCTGATGGATCATCCTACCCGCCAAAAACTCACTGGCTGGCTGCCATCGGCTTCGAGCGCATGCATACACCCGGGATATCCCGTGCCTGGCGGCTTGAAATTGAGGACGGGTATATTTTGATAACAGACATCGGCGGTTATGATCTGCCAGAGATCGGCGAACCTGCTTCGGCTTATATCTTCTCCAAATATGATGAGCTTCTGGAGTTCGAGGGATTCTTGAAGGATTCCCAAGCAGTCTTAGATTGGGTTCACTCAGCAATGCGCCGCAGCCGGTGACGGTCGAATCACGGCTTACTGGAGGGGCCGAGACGGCGGAGGTCTCGAAACGCTGAGGGGCCGAACGATGGCCGATGCACGGGCCTTTGAACCCGCAGAGGACAACGGTAGAATCTACTCAAGCCGCTCAAACATCTCCGCCTTATTCCTCGCAGGCAAGGGTGTGTGGATGATGACAAAGAACCCGGCCGATGACTCGACGAGCACAATCGTCCCCGGAGAGATGATCACGTTCGAGGTGCCGAGCGGCAAGCAGGCATACGAGGAGATGATCCGCATCATAGATGGGCGTCTTGAGCGAACGAAGCTGACGGAGCGGCAGGTGAAGGATGTGCGCCAAGCCGTCATAGAGATGGGGGGAAACGCGATGGAATGGGGCCATGGCTGGAATCCCGCATTGAAAATCCGGATCGATTTCTGGGCCGATTCCGAAGCGGTGACGTTTCGCGTCCGAGATCAGGGAGCCAGGTTTGAACATTTCCATAATTGCCGAGCAATGCCGAGTATTGATGAATTGATGAAGCAGGGCCTAACCGGACTGCCAAGAGGGTTCGGCATCATGCTCGCCAGGGGCCTGATGGACGAATTCTTCTATAACGACCGTGGGAACGAAGTGACGCTGATCAAGCGGGTTGGTAAGGTCGGAGAGTCAGGAGCTGATTGACGGTGCGGTCATACTGCGGTGCCTAGTTGCCAGCGAGGTGCTTGATGTCTTTGAGCAGCAGGTAAAGGTGGAGGGAGTCCGTTGGCGACGGAATGAATCCGAAATGCTCAGAGAACCGGCGGGCTTTATCATCCTTGGCGTGGACCGCCAGGGCGCGGATGCCTGCGATGTCGGCGGCCTGGAGTGTCCGTAGCATCGCATCCTTGAGCAGACCAGCACCGATCCCTTGGCCTTGCGATCCGCTGCTGACCGCGAGCCGGGCCAGCAGCATGATCGGCGCGGGATGGCGGGCCAGGCCCTTGGTCAGCCGCCCGGGCACGTCCTCATAAGCCACTTCGCCCACCGCCAGCGAGTCGTAGCCGAGAACTGTCTCTCCGGAAAGCACTACGTAGGTCTGGGCGACACCGGCGCGAAGGTTGACCAGGGCGAATCGCGAGAGAAAGCGGTTCAGATGCTCCTGTCCGGGGTCGAAGCCAGAAACAGCGTGATCGGCCCGGAGCTTCTCGATCCGGAGTGGATCGGCCATCGTCAATCGCCGTGCTCAGAGACGCTCGGTTCCTGGAGCAGGCGGCCGAGGCGGGGGATTTCACGGGGAGCTTGGCCGTCGAGCTCGACGCGGATGTGTGGCCCCCGCAAGGAGATCTTTACTGAATGCCACACCGAGAGTTGGAGTATGCCAGAGGACGGCGGGAGGAGCTGAGAATACCTATGCGTGTCCGTTGCGTTTCGTATGAGTTGATTCCAATGATCGGCCCCTCCGAGAAACAGCGCGTGGTTTCTCAGTGAACCCTCGCGGAAACGGCTCCGATTCCGACAGGACCACCGCCAGGGCCCGTCTTCTTTTTTATCTCGCCCCGTTGCGTGCTCTTGTTTATCTCGAACGTCAAGTCGTAGTCGCCCCACGTATTTAGACAACCGGACTCACCTCGTTTAGAAGGATGAAAGGACACGCACTACGTCGGCGACGGGCTCGCCACTTGGGCCCGGTCTGACCGGCCGGACTATACGACCCAATTCTCAACGGCCAAATCCGAAAGAGCTTCAAAATCCCGATCGGTGGTCAGAAGGGCGAGCTTATGCTGTCGCGCCAGGGCCGCGAGCATCATGTCCACCTGCGACAACACGCGGCCCTGTCAACGCAATTCGACGTAGACCTCGCCATAGAGCCGGGTCGTTTCGCCGTCCAAGGGCCACAAACGCACGTGGCGCAGCAACTGGGTCAGCCGGCGGCGATTGTCGTCCGGCTTCGATGTCTGCTGAATCCCAACTTCCAGCTCACAGAGAACGGGATGGCAGGAAATGAAAAGTTGGCCAGCCGTGCGGCCCTGGTGAATGCGCTCGCGCACTGCCGAGACTTTACGCAGCGCAGCCGACAGATGGTTGCAGTCGAGCAGGTGGTCTGGCACTAATTGAGCCCCATGCCCCGACGAACCTGCTCCTTGGCTTGACGGCGTGCTTCGTGCAGCGCCCGGTCCAACTGATCCTCGTTCGCCGACTCGCTCTCCGAGCACAGGCTTGCCAGGACGGCGAAATCACTGTCGATCTCCTCAACCGGCATCTCGCCGTCATCCGCCTTCTCAATTTGCAGCGGCTGACCCTCTCGCCAGTCAGCCGGCAACGGCTCGAGGGGACGGATTCCACCACAACTCACAACGGCCTTCACCATGGATCTGTCCTCAAGAAACGGACCGTAGACGACACTATTCTACCTCTGAACCGCGTTACCTGCCTACTCTTCGTTCCGCTGTTCTTCTCAGTCCTGAGACAGATAGACGGAAAGGCGTCGCTCGGACGAACAAGGCCGCCTCCGCCCGGGGGGGCTTCGCGGTGAAGGTTCTTGATGTCTTTGAGCAGCAGGTAAAGGTGGAGGGCGTCCGTTGGCGACGGGATGAATCCGAAATGCTCAGAGAACCGGCGGGCGTTTTCGTCCTTGGCGTGGGCCGCCAGGGCGCGGATGCCGGCGATGTCGGCGGCCTGGAGTGTCCGTAGCATCGCATCCTTCAGCAGACCGGCACCGATCCCTTGGCCTTGCGATCCGCTGCTGAGCGCGAGCCGGGCCAGCAGCAGGATCGGCACGGGATGGCGGGCCAGGCCCTTGGTCAGCCGGCCGGGCGCGTCCTCATGAGCCACTTCGCCCACCGCCAGCGAGTCGTAGCCGACAACGGTCTCCCCGGAAAGCACTCCGTAGGTCTGGGCGGCACCGGCGTGAAGGTTGACCAGGGCGAATCGCGAGAGGAAGCGGTTCAGGTCCTCCTTTCCGCAGTCGAAGCCAGAAGCCGCGTGATCGGCCCGGAGCTTCTCGATCCGGAGCGGATCGGCCATCGTCAATCGCCGTGCTCAAAGACGCTCGGTTCCTGGAGCAGGCGGCCGAGGCGGGGGATTTCACGGGGAGGGGCGTCGAGCACTCCATGAACGCCTTCCAGTGGTCGGCATCGAGGCCGAAACGGGTCCGGTCCGCCAGGATTTCATCGGCACGCACGAGGGCGCTCTCCAGCACGAATTCGCTGACTGTCCGGCCCGCGGACTCAGCGGCAGTCTGAAGTTTCTGCTTGGCTTCCGGCGAAAGCCGGAGGTCAAGCTTGGCAGTCCGCGTCGATCGTCCCGGCATGGCAATGTCTCCTGGTCGTTTTCCAGGAGTTAATGGATAGCATATTGCCCGACATTGCCACGACAAATCATTCCGCGTCAACCCTCTGGCGTACGCACGAGGGCGAGGACCGCCTGGACGAATATGAGTAGGCAAACTTAGCCAACCGTCGATCACCTCGCGGAGTGACTGGGCCTCCCGACCCATTTCCGACCAGGTGTACCAGCGGTTTCCGTAACCGCACGTCCCGGAACTGGTTGCGGAATCTGGGACGCGGGCACAATTTCCTCGTACCCCCACCATCAAGCGGGCACTCAAGCCCAAGAGGAGCACTTCGGTGTTGTCGGACCGGAGCAGGTTACGTCCCCGTTGAACCCTTATCTGCTCCAGTACGGCAGACCTAAGCGGTTAATACAAAAAGCTATTCGCATCACGTAGGGGCTTCTGAGATTATGTAGCGTCGCACTCATGGCGTCGGGCCGGCCTCGCCATACACTTCGGGGGTCGGCGGCGGGGGGCTCTGGCGGCGGCGACCTGGGTCCCACGCGCCGGAGCCAACGTCGTCCGCCTCTCCGCTTGCCCACCGCTTGGGTTCATACAGCCCGTGCTCGTCCTTGAGGTTGGGGCCGATCGAATGGACAAGGAATTGGCCGTTGCGGTGGTCGATAAGGAAGGGTTTTCCCGAGTAGGGGTCGGTCGGCGGGTTTGACAGGATGACAGGATCGATCGCCTCGATAGAGGCGGGCCAGTCGCCGTGCTTGCGGCGGTGCCGTTCGGCGGCGAGCATGATGACCATCGCCCCCAGCCCGCACTGGTAGCGACTGTAGGCGGTCCGGGAGGCGTCTAGCCCCGGGCAGAGCAAAAGGGGAAGGGTGGCGACGAACGGGCCGAGCCGGCTGTGGCGGACCCGCTCGAATTCGTCCTGCCACGCCCTCCAGGGGGTAGGCCAATCGGCGGGCGGCCGACGAGCGATCGAGACGACCTCGTTCATCCATTCCAAGGTGATCGCGCGCTGGTTCTCGAAGAGGAGCTTCCCCCAGGGGGCCATCGGCGTACGCGGGCCTCCGGGAACAAGCGGGCGGCCCTCGCCACTAAAGGCGGATAAGGAATTTCCCAGGTCGCGGGTCATCGGAGCGGAGTCCCCGCTGAGGGCAGAGATGGGTATCTCGCTGTCCCCGACCTTACGGATCAGCTCGACGTAAACCGCCCGCTCCCCCCTCAGGCCGTGAAGCAGGAGGGGCTGTTTCCTTTCGTCGAGCAAGAGAGCCTGAAGCCGCGCGAGGGCCTCGTCGGATGGCTCGCCTTTGCCCAGGACGTGCCGCGCCGTCGTCATGGCGACCTCGCCAATCGCCACGCGGACGAGCTGGGAAATCAGGAACGGCTCGTCACCGATCGACCGGCCGACGCCGATGACGCCGCGGCAGGAGTCGAGGGCTCCGTCGAGATCGCCGTCGTGAACCCGGATCGCCGCGTCGGACGAGAGCAGCCGCGCCGCGATCCGGGCCGCCTGGGCGTCGGGCAGGAGCGTGTTAAAGAGGAGCGGCCCGACGACGAGCTCGTGCCGGCCCCGCCCGTAATCGGCGGCCGTCCGGGCAATCCTGACAGCGTCCTTGCGGGTTTCCAGGGCGCCCCGGATCAGGTCGGCCGTCGGGTCATCGAGCCGAACGTTATCCGGCGTGGCGAGCACCCGATGGCAAGCCTTCGAAACCTCCGCCTGGGGAGGCATCACGCCGGGAGCGGGTGCTGTGCCCATGGGCGGCCACCCCTCGGGCAAGAGCGCCAGAGCCTCGGCCACAACCAGCGCCGAATTCTCCTCGTCGGGCACTGCCTCGCGATGCGCCATCAGATCGCCGAGTTTCCAATGCGGGTCGTCCCGGTCGGCGGCGGCGATCGCGGCCGTGAGGCGATGGTCCACCTGCCTGCCGAGGTAAAAACCGACCCCTGTTAGGAGCACGAGCAGGACCAGTGTGAGGGCCGCCGGCACGCCGACCAGCCACCGCCAGGGCCGTCGGGGAAGTAAACGGACGGGCCGATCGGCCCTTGCCGAGATCGCCCGTTTGATTGACCCGGGCAATACTCGCGAGACCAGGCCGACAACTGCCCCAGCGATCGCGCCCAGGGTCGTGAACAGGGCGACCAAGGCGAGATAAGAGGCCACCGCCCCGGGCAGCATTGGGGGCACCCCCAGGCCCTGACCACTCGTCAGGCCGAAGAGCAGCAGCGCGAGGCCGATGATCACGAAAACGGCGGCGAACGGCCCCACGACCCAGGTCGTGCCCCAGAACCCCGCCATTGCCCCGCGTCGCCATGAGCTCCGCTTCTCGACGCGCGCCGAGAGTCCTTCCTCACTCAGGACTTCGGACGGAACCGGGGGGCGATTCGGGCTCTATCTCGTAAGCGTCCATGTTCGGGGTTCAGCGCTTCTCAATCGGAATGTCGATCGTGACGATTAACGGAACGAGTAATGGTCACTCTTTCTCCGGCATCGTTCCCGCCCTATCGTCCGCTTCGCGGGGCCCGGTCTTGCGCATCCACCGTCAGCGCTCCGCCCATTCAGTTCTGACGGTTCAGCCTATTCTTTTGCCTCGACTCCATCTCCTCGTTGATCTGCCTTAAGCTTTCATTGACCTCTGCCCAGAATTTCCTCATCCGTTCTTCGCGGCTGTTGATACCGTCGATCAAGGCGAAAGGTCCACTCTCGATTAGCAGCCAATCACGAGCTTGACGCTTTTCTTCGGGGGAGCCTTGTTCCAGAAGTATCCTCTCAGGCCCCCTGTGCCGCAAGTGCTCAAAGGGCACGTATAGGTTCACGGTAAGCCTGAAGCCGCGGAAGTGGTAAATGCGGACAGAGCCCGCCCAATTCTGAACGTTGGCGTCGTCCCAGGGGATGTCTTCGAGATCCATCTTTCGAATAAAGTCGTAGAGTCGCTTGCCCGAAAGGTGCCTCGGATCGCCTGCGATCGCTTTGTTGATCCGGGCATACATGGCCTTGTCGTGGTCCAACCACCAAAACGGCGGGAGGCTGCGAATCCAGATGTAAAGGCCTAGCGTGAAAACGACGGACAAGCAAACGATTCCGAGCAGCACATGCCGCCACCTCAGAAAACGCCGGCCCGCACCCTTCGATTGAGCCACTGCAGACGGAGAGCGCACTCGTAAGATGTCTCATGCGAAGTAAGTAAGGTATGGCGCCACCGCCAAACGCCGGAGCGCGGCGGACCGGGGCGTTGAGCTTTGCTTTCCTCGTACCAGAAACCGGCGCAACTTGTCCTGACGTTCGCCAGCCAACTAGAATTCTCTTGAAAACGCGTCACATTCGGTCCGAGGGCAAAAGGCTGCCACGCTCACCAAGGATGGTTCGGGCCGAACGCTAACGTTTCTGGGCCTCGTGCCGAGTTACCGTCTCCGTACTGATCGATCGCGCTGCGCAGGAGATCGCGGCCCGATGTTGTTGGGCTGGAGGACCGGGTCACTTCGAGCAATTCATGACCACTGTCAGGTTAGACCATATCATCTTGTTAGAACTGCTACTGGCTAGATGAAGGCCGTCGGACCCCCGCTCACGCTTCGGGGGTACCGCGTCTCGAGCTGTGCGCGAATCATGTCTGATGCACTTCAGATCAGGGTCTCCAGCAGCAATTTGAGCTTGCGGACCTCGACCTCGCGGTTGAAGGGGTTCTCGATGCGGTCGATGATGGCGACGGTCAGCGCGCGCTTGTAGCCGTGGCGCTGGAGCATGTTGACGATCCGGGCATAATCGACCTGGCCCTGGCCGACGCGGACCTGGAACTCGCCGGGGGCCTGGCCGGTGTCGCGGAGATGGATATTGTGGACGTAGGGGAAGAGGGCGTCGAAGTCGGTGTTCGGGTGTGCGGACTGGAGGAAGTGGCTGGGGTCGAGCGTCAGGCCCAGGCCCGGCAGGGCCTCGCACAGCTCGACGGCCGCCTTGGGATCGCCGGTGAGCGTCTCGGAGTGGGTGAGCAGGGCGACGACCAGGCCCTCGCGCATCGCGGTGCCCGAGAGCTGGGAGAGCCGCTTGACCTCGTCGGCCATCGGCGTGCCGGCGGGCGCGGCGTCCATCGTCAGCACGGCGACGCTCAGCGATTTGGCCAGCCGGCAGAGGCCGTCGAACCGCTTGCGGATCGCCGGATCGGCCCAGTCGACCGGCCCGAGGTCGAGATGGAGCGCCGACGGGATCAGGCTGGGTCCGCGGCGGAGTCGTTGCAGGGCCGCCTCGGGGTTGTCGCCGATCTCGGACGGCTTGAGGTGCTGACCGTCCTCGACCAGGGCCAGCTCGAACTTGTCGAATTCCAGCTCGGCGATCTGGCGGAGTGCCGCCTCCAGCGGCTCCCGTGCGAAGCAGAGTGTGCTACAGGAGACGAACACCCGATTCCTCCTTGTCCCAGTCGTTCCCATCCTCCCCAGACGTGGGAAGCAGAGCGAACCGATTTTATCGCAGCTTGCGGTCCGGCGATAGGGCAGAAGCCGCCGCGTCGGACGCGCGGGCGGGCCGCGGCGCCGGCTCGGTGCCCCTGGCGAGCCGGGCGGGGGCCGGAGTCCCCGACTGCCGGACCCAGTGCGATGCGGCCAGTCGCGCGAAATCGCCGTAGCGCTGCTCGCGATACGCCTGCAAGGCCGCCAGCAAGGCCCGCCGGGCATTGAGCTTCGCCGACCGCGACGCCGCATCGCTGGCGATGTGCAGGTCGTCGATCCAGAGCACGCCCGGCGTCATCAGCTCGAAGCGGATCCGCGCCGAGTCGAGCCCGCCCGGCGGCAGGTCCGAGGCGCGTACGGCCCGACCCTCCCAGCCGCCGGAGACGCTCAGCTCGGATCGACGGACGTACGGCTGGCCGGCCGATTCGCCCTCGATCCAGATGCGGATCGTCGCGTCGGCCGGCGCCGATCGGAAGAAGGCCTGGATCGTCAGGCTGGACTGGACGTTCGGCACGAAGGCGTCGCTGACGATCGAGGCGGTCCCGGCGGCCGAGGCGAGCCGCAAGCTCCCCGCGCCAGAGTGCGGGTTCTCGCCGTCGATCCGGATCGAGGCCGCCGGGGCCCCGGGCGGGGCGCCCGCGCCCGCGTGGTCGCTCTCGACCCGCCAGCCGATGGGCGTGGCCTCGGCGTTCGTCCCGGCGCCGGCGGGAGGGATCGCGCGGTCGTCGGGACCTGGCAGCGGCGGCATGGGATCGGCCGGGTCGGGCGATGGCTCGGGACCGGGATGGAGCTCGAAGCCCGGATTTGGCGGCTCGGCCGCATCGCCGGACAGGTGGCGATTCAACCGCGCCAGTTGGGCCGCCAGCTCTCGCGATCGCGCCTGCATGCTGGTGAGCACGGCTTCCGAAGGATAAGGCGTCACCGACGCGATCTGGACGCCCGGCGCCCCGATCCGGATCGCCGAGGCGCCGAAGGGGAGCGCATCGAGGACCAGCCTGCGGCCCCCGGCCTCGGCGGTCGGCGCCAGGCGGAGTCCGCGGCCGAGGTCTTCGACCGAGGCAGTGGCCGGGGCATCGAGCAGACAGGACAGCCGGATCGGGTAGGGCGAATCATTGGTGATCTCGAGGAAGGTCTGGGTGGCATCGCCGTTCTTGCGGATGGCCACCCCGAACGGGAGGGAATGCGGGTCGGTCGATGGCCCGGACGGGCCGGCCGGCCAGGCGGGCAGGGCGCGGAGGACCCGGGCGAACTGGCGGACCCGATCCTCGTGGCCGGCGACCGCCCCGGCCGCGAGGAAGACCCACTGGGCATCGAGGGCCGCCAGCGCATGGCCCAGCGGCTCGTCGGCGGACGCGCCATCGCCCATCGGCAAGGCCGAGAGCCAGACCGAGGGGCCACCGGAGGAGGCTCCCATCGCGGCAGCGGAAGGGGTCGGCGACGACCCGGCGGGGACCTCTTGACCGGCCGGCGGCGATGGGTCGGTCGATCGGCGTTCCGGGGTGCCGCCGTTGACGGTGAGGAGGAGGCCGCGTCGCGACCGGCCGGCGACGATGGCGTCGAGATCGGGGCTGGTGGCCAGGTCGTGGGCCAGGGCGTCCGTCGAGAGCGACACCCCGCGGAGGATCGGCGGGGCGAAGGGGCCGCTCGGCCAGGATTGCAGATCCAGCCCGACGCTCCTCCAGGCCTGGCTGGGTGCCAGCCCGGCCAGGTCGATCCGACGCGCCTCGATGCCGGCCGGGCCGCCGTCCAGGCCGGGCGTCACCACGGCCAGCACGGCGCCGGGCACGGCCTGCTGGGCCGCCTGGGAGAGCTCGGCATACAACTCCGCCATCGCTCGCGAGCGCCAGGTCAGCCAGGGCATCCGGCCCAGGCCCGCCAGATAGTTGAGCGCACGGCGAATCGTCCCGGGTCGTCGCTGCCCAGGCCCGGGATCTTTCGCGCCGTCTCCTGGCTGAAGGTCTCGCGGACGAACCGCTCGAAGGTCGCGTCGTCGATCCCGGTGTCCGGGGTGCCCAGCAAGGTCGGCCCCGGGCCGAGCCGGATGACCAGCCCCGGGGCCGTGCGGGGTCCTCCCGCGGCGGCGCCCAGGTCGGTCCGGCTCGTCGCGATCGCCTCGACGACCCGCCGCTTCATGGCCGCGCGGACCTCGGGATGGAGGGGATGGTAGGCGGATTTCCCGGCACGCCCCTGGCCGTCCAGCCGGACCAGGCCGCGACGGGCCGCCTCGGCCGAATCCGGGGGCGGGAGGCCCGGCAGCGCCGATCGCCCGTCGAAGGACAGCTCCAGCCACAGCGAACATGCCTGTCGCTCCAGGACACGTCGCAATATCAACAGGCGGTCCGGCCCGGTCGAATCCTCGTCGGCCTGACCCTCGAGTGCCCGGCGGAGCGGCCGGTCGGCGAGCTCCTCGGGGACGACGGCCGCCGTCGCGCCGCAATAGCCCAGGTACTTCACCAGGTTGCGGGCGGCCGCCAGCGTCTCGGCGGGGCCCGATCCGCGGCCGAAGGCATCCAGCGCATGCGTCCCGGTGAGATACAGGCCCAGGGTCCGCATGGCGGTCGCGTCGGGCTCGCGGAGGGTCGGAGGGGGCGGGACGTCGTCGAGCTCGGTCAGGGTGACGGTCCCCAGCCGGACGACGGTCTCGATGTCGCGATTGACGAGCACCAGCACCGCCTCGTTCGATCCGGGCCAGACCAGCCATGAGAAGGCCACGGTCGGCCCATCCTCGAGGATCGGCGGCCCGGATGCGCAGGCGTCGAGCAGGACACGGGGGGGGCGGTCCGGATGGGCGGCGTCGGGCTCGATCAGGGCCACGCCCAGCGTCGAAGGCTCGCCCCCCTTGATCTTGAGGGTCAGGCGATGGGGCCGGTCGGGATGGGCGACCTTCAGGCCGATCGCCGACCAGGCCAGGCCCGTCGGGTCGGCGGGATCCAGCTTGGCCGCGTCGGCGCCGGGGCGGAAGATCCAGCCGAGGAGCTTGTCGCGTCGCGACGGCTCGATCAGGGCCTGGACGGGCACCCCCCAGGCGGACCGGCCGGGCTCCGCCAGCGGCGATCGACCCGAGGCCAGCGGACGATTGCTCCGCGACCGGGTGAGATCGATCGCGTCCACCTCGACGTCGCCCTTGCGGGCCTCGCGACCGGGAGGAATTCCTTCCATCCCGATCGGCCGCGACGTCGGATCGAGGACCGTCAGCAGCACGCGACGGGTCGACGAGCTGGCCGCCGCCGGCAGCTTGCGGCGACGGATCAGCCGGCCCAGCCGCGATCCGTCCCGGGCCGCCGGCTCCCAGCTCGCGGACCTCCAGGACATACGTCCCCTCAGCCCGAGGCGCCGAAGATTGGCGATCCGGACGGCGGGTTGCCGACGGTTCGCCACCCGGTTGATCTGCATCTCCTCGCGACCCAGCACCTCAACGCCCCGCGACGATTGCAAGCTGGCCGAGACCCGGACCGCCATATCGGTCGTCTCTGGCCAGAGGATATTGAAGTCGACCGACACGGGGAGGTCCGTCCCGGCGCGACGACCCCGTCGACGGCCATCGGACCCAGGTCGACCGACAGCGCGTCCCAGGCCAGCCGTTCCACCGACACGGTCAACGTCGCCGTGCCCGGTGTCCGCTGGGGACCGTCCAGGATGGCCATCATCGGGATGCTGACCCTCTGGTCGCCGCCGCGTACCGTCAGGCTGGCTTCCATCGGCGCCTCGATCCGGGCTCGCACGCGCCCTTCCCGCCCTCTCCCGAGCCGCCAGCTCCCGCCCGGGCCCGGCCCCATCGCGCCATCCGATCCATCGCCCGATCCCGCCGTCGGCCAGGCGATCGCTTCGACGACGCGCCCTTCGGTCAATTCCAGAGAGACATCCGGAATCACCTCGCCGTCTCCGGCAACCTCTCTCCCCGAGACACTCCAGTTGAGCTCGACCGTCACCCTCACCGGATCTTCACCAGCTCCCCGAGTCTCTTTTTTCCCATCTTGCGACGCGGCGGCGACGGTCGTCCCGATCAGGAACAACCCCCACATCAACCCCCAGACTTCGCGCCGATCCGTGCGCATGAGCCCGAAGCTACCCCTTCCGACAAGTCCCTCACCCCGATCACTCAACGCGCATCCATGCGTGACGTGCGACAGGAGTCTGCGATCTCCGAAACTCAAGTTCACCCGGTTTCGGGCTGATCCGAGTCGTCTTCCCAATCTCAATCGACCATCGAGTCGCCCTACTTCATGGAAAAATCAGAAACTTAGGCAAATTCACGCCGATCGCCAATATCAACACAATCGCCACAATTCCCGCATTCTGCCCCGACGGCATGCAAGATGGGAGGTTATGAGCGCCCAGATTGTTTTTCGACGACACCTGGAGAGGAGGGGGAGAGTCTAGCCATCGACCTCGTGCTGGGGAAGAGCGATCGGGGCTCCCGCGGGTGTCTGCCGTCGGAGTCGGGTGAGTGAAACCCGCCGGGATCGGCCGGACCGACGTGGGTTTCATCCGCCCTACCGGTTTGCCTGGTCGATACGACCGGCCGAAGCGAGATGGATGATTCCGCCGAGGGATCGAACGGGATCAACAGGACCGGTCGAGCGAGTCGAAAGGAATGTCGGGCTCGGTAGCGGCGAAGGACGGACATCGAGACATTGTTCGAGGGAGCAGGCCACGCGATGAGACGGATGATGCGGATCGTCATCGTGCTGGGTCTCGGGATGGGGTGCGCGAGCGGTCCTGTCCTGGGCGAGGATCTGCGCCAGGCCTGGGATACGGCGCTCCGGGTGAACGCCGGATTGCAGTCGCAGCAGGCTCAGTCGGTCGCGGCGGGGTTGACCGTCAAGGCGGCCAAGTCGGATCGATTCCCCTCGGTGCGCAACTTCACCTTCAACTCGTTCCTGACGGCCTCGCCGTTGGTCAGCACATCTTCGCTGACCGGATCGGCCAGCGGAGGGAGTCGGAGTGGGGGTTCATCGAGCGGGATCGGCGGATTGCCCGCGGCGTTCTCGCTGCTGGGTCCCGGGCAGCGGGACCTCCCGGTCTCGATCACGTTCGCCAACCTCCCCCTCTATACGGGCGGAAAGCTCCTGCGGAACATCGATGCGGCCGGGGCCCAGCTCGGTGCCCAGAGGAGCGAGGAGTTCCGCACGGCCCTCGACCTGAAGCTGATTGTGGCCGAGGCGTATGTCGGCGTCCTGCGGGCGCAAAAGAACCTGGAAGTCGCCCGGAGCAACGTCGAACAACTCGCCTCGTTCGCCCGGGATGTGCGGAATCGCCGCGAGCAGGGCCTGGCCATACGCAGCGACGAGCTCGCCGCGGAGGTCTCGCTGGCCAACGCCCGGCTTTCCGAGATCCAGGCGCGGACGACGCTCGAATCCGCCTGGGCGACGTACAACCGGTACCTCTGCCGCCCGCTCACCGAAGTCGTGTCGCTGGAGGAGCTGACGGTCTTGCCGCCGACCTCGGACTGGAAGACGCTGGCCGAGCAGGCATTCAAGGACGCCGAGGCGTCCGCGTCGGGCAACGAAGCCGATGTGCAGGGATTGACGGCGCAGGCGTTCCGCTCGCGGCCCGAGCTCGCGGGGTTGACCGAACAGGCCCGGGCACTGGATGCCCAGGCGGATGTCACCCTCGCCGGCATCAAGCCGCAGGTCGGCTTCTCGATGGCGTATGTCTTCCTGGGGAATAACAACCTGACGCCCCAGGGGATCGGCGCGGCGACGTTCTACGCCGACTGGACGATCACCGACAGCTTCGCCACCCGCCGCCGGGCCGCGGCGACCCGCCAGCAGGAGACCGCCACGCTGAAGCGTCGGGCCGACACCGCCGCCGACATCGCGCTCCAGGTCCGCACCCGATGGCTCGACCTCCTCCAGTCCCAGCGGCGTATCCCCGTCTCGCGACTGGCGGTCATCCAGGCCCAGGAGAACATCGAGGTCATCACCGATCGCTACCGCCAGCAATTGAGCACCTACACCGAGGTCCTCGACGCCGAGACCCGCCGCGTCCAGTCGCTGAACAACTTCTACAACGCCGTCTACGACGAGAACCTCGCCATGTTCCGCCTCCACCGCGCCGTCGGCGACCTCTGATAGGTGGATTCACACGAAAGAGCGCCCCCCGGTCGCCCCACCGCCGAACACCGCGCGATGCCGTGAGATTGATGCCCCGTGACCGCGCATGTGAGTGTTCGGTTGAGATGTGGATTCTTCCGCCTTTCACGCTCACCCAACCGGGCGGGCCTCATCACGGCACCGTGATATCGAACGTATTGTCCCCGGCTTTCACGTCGAAGATCTGCTGGACGTAGGGGCCACCGCCTTTCTTGGTCCGCCCGGGGATCGCGACCGTCACGCGGTTCTCGCCGATCAAGGTGGTCACCTCGTAGGTCCCATCCTTGCGGATCTCGGCCGTGCGGGCCGACTCTCTCGGCCGGTTGACGTTCGCCGGATCGAAGACGACCTGACCCTTGGCGATCGGCTTACCGGTTGACATGACCCGTCCGGTCACGGTGGCCTCGGTCAGCGATGACTCCGCGTAGGGCGTTCCCGATCCGCAACCCGCTGCCAACAGCCCGCAAATCACCGCGAGCGGCCTCGACCAGCCTCCGAGACAACGACCACGCCGGGATATCATGTGGCTCATCCTCGAGAGGATTTCGTCCATCCCTCAATACGCGTCCGACGAAATGACCTCGCCCCCGGCCATCGTGCCGAGGGCCCACCACGTGGACGGGGCGATCGTGCCCTTGATCCCGTTGACGGATCCATCGCACATCAGCACGTTCACCATGCCCGGGTGCCGGCTGCCGGCCGTGATCGCCCCGCGCTCGCCATACCACGGCCCGCCGACTTCGCAACTCTGCGTGTTGGGCGTCATGACGTGGGTGTAGCGAGTCTCGCTGAGATAGCCGAAGGTCCAGTACATGCCGGAGGCCAGTCCGTCGGGGACCAGCGGGGTCACATTCGGGATCGCGGACCTACACATCTGGTAGTAGGCGGGTGTATTGCTCACGTCTGCCGGACCCCCGACCTGATAGTAGGTCGAGCTGGGAGTTCCGGGGTCATACTGGTCCGAGTTCCCGATCCCCAGCACCCTCTCGCCGAAGCACGCGGTCTGGCTCAGGCCGTCGCGGACGTCCTGGAACCGGAAGACCCTCGCGGCGACATAGCGGCCATCGGGCGTGGGCGCCACGAACGGCCCGTTCGCCCAGGTGATCGTCTCCGACGACTCGGGCGTTGAGCCGCTGTTGCCGCAATAATTGCCGTGGCCTTCCGGGTTGGTCAGCCGGTTGAAATCCGACGGGCAGAGGTAGCCTGCCACCTGCGTCCTCGCCGCGGTCGTGTTGGGCGGATACGACGGCAGGACCGGGCCCATCCCGTTGATCGGATAGACATCCGCCAGGTTAAATGCGGAATACAGCGGCTGCTGCTCCAGGTGGGGAAGCAGGGCGATCAACGCCGACAGATCTTGCCAGTTGACGTAGAGGAGCTGGCCCGGCGGGAAACTGTTATTCGCATCGTGATAATTATGGACAGCCAGTCCGATCTGCTTCAGGTTGTTGACGCACTGGATCCTCCGCGCCGCCTCGCGTGCCGACTGGACGGCCGGCAGCAGCAAGGCGATCAACACGGCGATGATCGCGATCACCACGAGCAACTCGATGAGCGTAAACCCACGCCCACGCCCGGCTCGCATTTGTCGAATTCCTACCCCGAAAATGTGCATCGTGTCCAGCCTTCCCGATGTCCATCCGATCTGGATCGGGCGAACGACCGCGTGAGTCCCGCCTTGCCGACGGATCCACGCGGAGGCTGCGATTGGAACACCTTCGCCCGACCCCGCCCTCTGGGTCCGAGATCACCATGAATTGCATGTCTGGTCGAGTCCGAGAGTCTCTGTAGAGTCATACCATCAATTCGACCTTGTCAGCAACGGTCCACCTCGGGGACGCAGCTAGTTCTCGATGTTGCCAGGGTGACCTCCAGGGCCTCGGTACGCTTGGCGAGCGATTCCAGGGTTCAAGTCGGCCATCGTCCCGGTTTCAGGTTCCACGGGCGACAATGAGCCTGCGGGGTCTCATCGACGGCGACCGCCGCGCTACAGCCAGCCACCGGTGAACCCGCCTCGACGCAACCCGTTGACGATAGAGGGGCAACGGCGCATGACCTCCCAGATCAGGCCGCTGAGATAGTTTTCGATCATGAGGGCCACGGGCCCCTGGTCGATGCCGAAGTAGTACGGCGTCACCCACCAGCCGGTCGGGCCCTCCTCCACGCGGAAGGTCTGGTTGAACGACGGAGCGAATCCGTACCGCTGCTCGCGGCTGTCCAGCTTCAGGCTGCCCAGGTGGGATACGGTCGGGATGACGATCTCGGGGGCGAACGGTAGCGAGGCGACGACGACCCACGGGGCTACGGTACCGTCGTCGGGCCCGAACGGGGCGCCGCGGGCACAGTAGTCGAAGAACTGCCGCTCGACCCCGTCCACGACCCGCTTCGACGGGCCGGGGCCGTCACAGGCCGTGAACCCCCAGCAGTGTTCTCCGTAGCCGATGAACTGCATCGGGTTGTGCATCGCGTACGCCTGCTGCACGAAGGTCGCCTGCCGGCTGTTCTCGAAGTAGTCGCTGCCTCGGTCGCGCATGAAGGCGTCCTGGATGCCGCGGAAGTCGATCCACAGGTGCGAGAGTTGGTGCGTGAACAGCGGACCGGAATAGAGCAGTTCGCGGCCATAGAGTTTCTTCCATTGATAGGTCGCACAGAAGGCCGCATAGCTCTCCGGGGGGAGCGGGAAGGTCGGCGAGCCCAGGCCGAGCACGTACAGGAGCATCCCCTCGTCGTAACCCTCGTAGCGGTCCGCGAGGAAGCCGGTCTTCGGCCGCCACCCTTGTGTGAGCGTCGGGCCGCCGTCCCGCGCCCAGTTCCAGTCGGCCCGTCGGTAGAGCGCATCGGCGAGCCGACGGACCTCGGCCTCGTCGGCCGTCTCGTGATCGAAGTAGGTGGCGGCCGTCAGCATCCCGGCGAACAGGAACGCCGAGTCGATCGTGGACAGCTCGCACTGCCAGACCCGGCGGCCGGTCTCGATGTCGAGGAAGTGGTAGAAGAAGCCCTTGTACCCCGAGGCATCACGCTCCGGCCCCTGTGGGAGCCGGTGCAGGAATTCGAGCCTGCGACGGGCCATCTTCGCCGCGAAGGGCCGGAAGAGCACGCCGCGCTCGACGCAGACCGGGAGCGTTGCCAGGGCCATCCCCACGGCGGCGATGCTGCACGAGGCGGCCGGATCGGTCTTGTCCCGGACCAGCCTGTTGTCGGGATTGGTCTCGTGCAGGTAGTACAGCATCGAGGTCCATTGCAGCCGACCCAGGTCCGGATCCGTCCGATGCGAGCCCCGGTCGTCTCCGGTCGTCCGCATGTTGGCCGTCGCCGGCTCCCGTCGGCGACCCGACTGGTACCCGGGCCCGAGGAGCAGCGTGGTCATCGCCCCGCCGGTCGCCATGCCGATCGACCCCGCGACGAACGTTCGCCGATCGAGCCTCATGGGGCCTCCAAACGGATGGCGCCCGCGCCCCCGGGCACCCGTCGCGGGTCCAACCTATCTCCTGGTGAAGTCCTCCGTCCATGGGACGCTGTCCTGCAAAATTGGTGCTCATACAGACGATTGTTCGTAGCGTTCCCGGACGGTAGGGGTCTTCGGTTCGGTGGCTTCGAGTACGTTCCCCCTCGCCCATCGACACCACATCGGGCCGAGGCTTACAATAAGCTGATTATGACGGTACAAGCCTTCCGCGACATCCTGGCGCAGCGTCCTTTCAAGCCATTCCGACTCGTGATGTCGAGAGGCCAGGCGTACGAGGTTCGCCATCCGGAGATGGCGTTACTCACTCGCACGGACATGCTCGTCGGCGTGGACATCGCCGACGATGGCATCCCGGCCGAATTCAAGATCTGCTCCTTACTGCACGTCACGACCATCGAGCCGATCGGTCCCTCTCGACCGGGCCGCGAAAAGCGGAAGAGGGAAAAGGGGACGGATTCGACTGGTCCTTGATCGGTCCAGTCCGGATCGACGGGCGCCGGCACGTTTGTTGCGACATACCCACCCGAGAACTTTCGGCTCGACGGATGACCCTCGGATCTCCCTCGAGCCGAAGCGTCGGACCGGATTCCGCACCGGCCGAGGAGGTCGGGCTGCGCCTGGTTGATGAGCCGGTCAAGGTCCGCGTGGGTTTCATCTCATGGCCGAGCAAAATGGAAAAGCTCCCGACGATGGCGGCGTCGCACTTCAGGATCAGCACGACGATCGCAACTCGGGCCAGGATGGCAACGGGCGGAAACCGGTGAGATATCCGGTCGACTCCCAGTTCGTGGTCGACCCTGGCGGTACGCGGTTGATGTTCGAGCATCCGGCCTTCCCGAAGCGTCCGAAGCCCGAGCGGCACTGGATGAGATGGATTATCCTCGCCTTGATCGGCTCGGCGATCATCGCGGCCGGGATGCGCTGGGGTGTGCCCTATGTCCGCTACGAGCTGAGCACGGTCTCCACCGACGACGCATTCGTCTCCAGCCACATCACCAACGTGAGCCCTCGGATCGAGGACGTCGTCACCGAGGTGCTGGTCGACCAGAATGACCGGGTCGAGCCGGGGACCTTGCTGGCGCGGCTCGATCGCGAGCCGTTCGAGCTGGCCGTCGCCGAGTCGAAGGCGTCGCTCGAGGAGGCCCGGGCGAACGTGATCCAATCGCGGGCCCGGGTGAAGTCTCAGATCGCACAGGCGCGGGGGGCCTATTACAGCCGCAAGAACGCCCAGGAGACCTTGCGTCGCCAGATCGTCTCGCTCCGCGCCCAGGTCGCGGCCCTGCGGGCCCGGGAGTCGAGCCACTGGCTCGCCGAGGTCGACCAGAAGCGGATCGATAACCTCGTCAAGCGAGGCTCGGCGACGCAGGCGGAGCTCGACCAGCGGAACAACACGCTCAAGGTCGCCATCGAGCAAGAGAAGGAGGCGCGGGCCGCGATCCAGGAGACGCGCGCCGCCCTCGGGCTGCCGGCGAATGATCAGGACCCGCTGGAAGTCCCCAAGGACCTGGAGAACCAGCAATCGACCATCCAGTCGGCCGTGTCGCAGATCGCATCGTCCCTTGCCGAGGTCGGCATCCCGTTCGATCCGAAGGACGCCGCCCAGGCCAAAGCCTTCAACGATTTCCTCCGCCCGCAAGGGGACAAATCGGCCGGCGAGGGCCTCGAGAAGGTCGTCGACCAGGCGCCGGCGGTCAGGGTCGCGCTGGCCTCGGCGGAACGCGCCGAGCGTCAACTCGACGATGCCAGGCTCCGGTTGAGCTGGACCGAGATCCGCTCGGAGGTCGCCGGCTATGTGCAGGATCGCCAGGTCCACCCCGGCAACCGGGTCGAGCCGGGCCAGACGCTCCTCTCGATCCGGCCGACCTATGTCTGGATCGCCGCCAACTACAAGGAGACCCAGATCCACGACATCCGGATCGGCATGCCGGTGGACATCTATGTCGATGCCTACCCGAAGAAGAAATTCCAGGGCCGGGTGGCCGGCTTCAGCCCGGGGACGGGGCTGTCGGAATCGCTGCTGCCGCCGGAGAACGCCACCGGGAATTACGTGAAGGTGACGCAACGGCTGCCGGTGCGGATCGAGCTGACCGAGCCCAACCCGGACGATACTCCGTTGTTCTCGGGCCTATCGGTCGTTCCGCACGTGCGCTACAAGGAGACGGCAACCGGCCCGGGAGCTGGCCAGCGGCTGCACACCTACGGGCGCCTCAGGCCCCCGGACATCGGCGACGGCCCGGCGGGCCAGGAGCCGAGGAACCGCGGGAGTAGCCCCGGGACGGGCATGCCATGAGCGCCGGATCCGATGGCGGCAAGGGCGGGGGACCGAAGGTCAAGGCCCCCGTCAACCACTGGATCGTGGCCCTGACCGTCACCCTGGCGACCTTCATGGAGGTGCTCGACACCTCGATCGCCAACGTCGCCCTCCCTTACATCTCGGGCGGACTCTCGGTCGGGCGGAGCCAGTCCACCTGGGTCCTGACCAGCTACCTCGTGGCCAACGCGATCGTCCTGCCGCTGTCCGGCTGGCTGATGGGGCTCTTCGGCCGCAAGCGGTTCTACATGACCTGCGTGCTGCTGTTCACGATCAGCTCGGCCCTCTGCGGCGCCGCGCCGAGCATCGAGCTGCTCATCCTCTTCCGGATCATGCAGGGCTTCGGCGGCGGCGGCCTCCAACCCTCCGAGCAAGGCATCCTCGTCGACACGTTCCCGCCGAGGCTCCGGGGGATGGCCATGGCGATTTACGGCGTGGCCGTCGTGGTCGCGCCGATCCTCGGGCCGGTGCTCGGCGGCTACATCTGCGACAATTATTCCTGGCGATGGATCTTCTACATCAATATCCCGATCGGCATCCTCTCGCTCATCCTGACCAGCATCATCGTCCGCGACCCGCCCGGCTCCGACGAGGAGGTCCGGAAGAACTGGAAGAAGGGCCTGAGCATCGACTACATCGGGCTCGGCCTGGTCTCGCTCGGGCTCGGATCGCTGGAAGTCCTCTACGCCAAGGGTCAGGAGTGGGACTGGTTCGGCGACCCATCCTGGAGGGTCCAGACCTTCTCCATCATCATGGTCTTCGGGTTGCTCTCGTTCGTCATCTGGGAATTGCGCCACCCCAACCCGATGGTCAACCTCCGCTTGCTGGGCGAGCGGAACTTCCTGGCGAGCGGCCTGATCATCTACATCTCGTTCGCCGTCCTCTACGGCGCCAATGTCGACACGCCGCAGATGCTCCAGGAGTTGTTCGGCTACGACGCATTCCATGCCGGGTCGGTCCTCTCCCCTTCGGCGTTCGCCACCATGGCCGCCATGCCGGTCGTCGGGTTCCTGCTCGGCAGGAAGGTCGACGCGCGCCTCATCATCCCGTTCGGCCTGATCTCGCTGGCCGTGTCCTCGTACTGGCAGGCACACCTCAATCTGTATACATCGCCGATCATGTTCATCGCCCCGCGTTGCATCCAGATGCTCGGCGTCGGGATGCTGTTCGTGCCGCTGAACAATGCGGCCTACCTCTACTTGCCCAAGGACCAGGTCAATAACGCCGCCGGCATCTTCAACATGCTTCGCAACGAAGGGGGTAGCCTGGGGATCGCCATCGTGACGGTGATGGTCGACCGCCGAGCCCAATTCCACCAGTTGCGGCTGGCCGAGCGCGTGCGGCCGTCGGCCCCGGCCGTCGATCGCTGGCTCGATTACTTCGCGCAGACCCGGATGGTCCGCGGCGGGACGACCGAGTTCGTGGGCCAACAGCAAGCCAACGGGCTGCTCTCGCAGATGGTCCGCAATCAGGCCCGCGAGATGGCCTATCTCGACATCTTCTGGATCTTCACGATCATGGCCCTGGCCGCATTGCCGCTCGTACTGCTCATGAAGAAGTCAGTCGCCCAAGGCGAGGCCGCAGTACACTGACATGACCTCGCCCGGGCACTCCGATCTGATTACGAGCTCCCCGTGCCCTGCCCGCGTCATGGGCCCGATCGGCCCTGGTGCCATCCGCCCCCGCCGATTTTACCGAGTCCCGTGTCTCCCTCCCACGCTCAATTATTACACGCGGCGCGCTTCGGAAGGTGGCCTCATCATCTCCAAGGCAACGACGCCTGAGTTCACGGCATTATGGTTACGGGATCCGACGGGGGCAGCCGCAGTGTTCGCCGAGGATGATGCTCTGGAGACGCCTCGCCTGGTAGACTCGAGCCTTCCCGCACGCTATGCAAGAAGGTAGGAGATCGCCGGATTCTTCCAGGCGCTAATCAAGGACCATAACGGGGAAGTACCAGCATGGCAAGCATGAGTGATCGGAGCCCCGGGCCTTCGAAGGAACCAGGGCCGGCCCCTCGCGACGCGACATCGGATCCCGTCGCCCAACCGGACCACCATGCCGCGACAGCCAAGCCTATTCCCGACAAGCCGCCAGGACCACCCGAGCCCGTACGACGTCCTCACCCCCTGCGACGCGCCTTGCTCCTTGTCGTGCTCCTTGGCGGGCTCGCCTATGGGGCGTACTCGCTCAGGCCCGCCATCGAGACCGCGCTCAATACGGTCTCCACCGATGACGCTTACATCAACGGCCACGTGACCTTGGTGGCCCCCCGGGTGTCGGGCCAGGTCAGCCGCGTGCTGGTGGACGACAACTACCGCGTGAAGAAGGGGGCCTTGCTGGTCCAGCTCGACAAGGAACCCTTCGCGGATCAGGTCGCGGTCAAACAGGCCGCGGTGGCGGCGGCCGAGGCGGACCTGGTGGCGGCCCAGGCCCAGGCGCGTGGACTGGCTGCCCAGGTCCGGGCCGATCGGTTCCAACTGGAGCGAGCGATCGAGGACGTCCACACCCAGGTCGCCAACCTGCGAGCCAATATCGCGACCCTCAAGAGCCGGCAGGCGAGCCTGGAGCTGGCGCGAAACAACCTCAAGCGGGGCGAGGAGCTCTTGCCGAGCGGCGGCATCAGCAAGGAAGATCTCGACAACCGGCGGCAGACGGTCAAGGTCGACGAGGCGGCTGTCGATCAGGCCTTGCAAGCCGTCTTTGCGACGCGGGTCGGCCTGGGGCTCCCCGCGCAGCCCCCCAAGGGCAACGACCTGGGCGAGGTGCCGGACGACCTCGACGAGAACTTCTCCGCCATTCGCCAGGCGCTCGGGCAGTTGATCCACAGCGTGGCCCTACTCGGGTATGCGCCCCTTCGTGGGACCTGACCCCGAAGCAAGCCCAGGAAGTCTTCCTGAAGCAAGACCCCCAGGGTAATCTCGATCGCATCTATGCCAAGCTGATCCCCCAGGCGCCCGCGATCAAGCAGGCCGAGTCCAAGCTGCTCCAGGCCCGCCGCGAACTCGAGGTGGCCCAGCTCGACCTCCGCTATTGCGACGTCTCCAGCGAGATCGACGGGGTGGTGACCCGCCGCAACGTCAATCCCGGCAACAATGTCCAGGCGGGGCAGAGCCTGATGGCCGTCCGCTCGCTCACCGAGATCTGGATCGATGCCAATTTCAAGGAAACTCAGCTCGCGGACCTGAGGATCGGCCATCGCGTCCGTTGCGAGGTGGACATGTACGGGAGCCACCGTGAGTACGAAGGCCGGATCACCGGCTTCACCATGGGGACCGGTCAAACCCTGGCCCTGCTCCCGCCGCAGAACGCCACGGGCAACTTCGTGAAGATCGTCCAGCGGCTGCCGGTTCGCATCGAGCTGACCGACTACGATCCGGACAAGGCCCCGCTGTTCGTCGGCCTGTCGGTAGTCCCCTACGTCTACTTCAAGGAACGGCCGACGGGGCCGCACGCCGGGGATGTCCTGCAGCCGTTCTTCCCGCTCCCGCAAGGCCCGACGGTGGCCGACGACCGGGAAATCTCGCCAACGACGACGCCACTTCCCGGCGGCCCTGGCGGCCCTTGAAGGCGGAAACCAGCGCGGCCTCGAAGCTCATCTTTCATCCCGGCTCGTTCCGAAGGGACCCCCGCGTGAGCAGCGTGACACTGGCGCCCGGCGCCCTCGACCGCCCGGCGATCAACCCCTGGTTCGTCGCGGCCGCGGTGGTCGTGCCCACCTTCATGGAAGTGCTGGATACCACGATCGCCAACGTCGCGCTGCGGTACATCGCCGGCGGCCTGTCGGCGTCGAACGTCGATAGCGAGTGGGTCCTCACCAGCTACCTCGCGGCCAACGCCACCATCTTGCCGATCACGGGCTGGCTGTCGGCCCACCTCGGCCGTCGCAACTACTTCCTCCTCTCGATCGCCATCTTCACCATCGCATCGGGGCTCTGCGGCATGGCCACCAGCCTCGAGCAACTGATCCTGTTCCGGGTGATCCAGGGCCTGGGCGGCGGCGGGCTCCAGCCGTCCAGCCAGGCGATCCTCCTGGACACCTTCCCGCCCGAGAAACAAGGCGCCGCCCAGACGATGTTCGGCGTGGCGGCCCTGCTGGCGCCGGTCGTCGGCCCGACCCTCGGCGGTTATCTCACGGTCAACTACGACTGGCGATGGATCTTCTACATCAACGTCCCCGTGGGCGCCATCGGCTTCCTGGCGAGCTATCTCCTGGTGTCCGACCCGGACTACCTCAAGCGGGAGCGGGCGGAGCTGCGCCGCCGCCCGCTGAACTTCGATTACATCGGCCTGGGGCTGCTCGTCCTGATCATGTCGAGCTGGGAAGTGATGCTCAGCAAGGGGCAGGAATGGGATTGGTATAATGACCCGTCCTGGCGGGTGCAGACGCTCTTCATCGTGTTCGTCCTCGGGCTGGGATGCCTGGTCTTCCGGGAAATGCGGATCGCCAACCCGGTGGTCGACTTCCGGCCGCTGGGCGAGCGCAACTTCGCGATGTGCTGCATCATCATCTTCTGTTCGTACGGCATCCTCTACGGCGCCAGCACGTCGCTTCCCGGGCTGCTCCAGTCCCTCTTCGGCTACGACGCCTATGCCTCGGGGCTGGTCCAGTCGCCTTCGGGCGTCTTCTCCATCCTCGGGCTGATGGTCGTCGGCACCCTGATCAGCCGGGGCGTCGATGCCCGCTGGTTGATCGCCCTGGGCCTGCTGATCATGGCGGCCGGGAACTACTGGATGGCGCTGATGAACCTGTACATCAGCCCCGGGCAGGTGATCTGGCCGCGGGTGGTGTTGATCGTCGGCCTGTCGATGATCTTCGTCTCGATCAACGTGGCCGCCTTCAAGTACATCCCCCCCATCTGCGCGGTGCCGCGGTCGGCCTGTTCGCCCTGCTCCGCAACGAGGGGGGCAGCGTCGGCACGTCCCTGGCCCCGGCCCTCGAGTGGCGCCGCGAACATTTCCACACGGCGCGCGTCGGCGAGTTCCTCGACACCCTCAACCCGGCGGTGAGCTCATTCCTCCAGCAAGCCCGGGCCGCCTTCCTCCAAGAGACGGGCGACCCGGCCGCGTCGCAGCAGATGGCCTTGCAGTCGCTGGACAACCTCCGCCAGCAGCAGGCCGTCTCGCTGGCCTACTTCGACGACTTCTGGCTCTTCGCCGTCCTCGCGCTGGCCCTGGTCCCCCTCGTCTTACTCATGAAGCGCTCGGTGGCCGAAAAGGGGGAGCATATCGGGGCGGAGTAGGCCCGACGGAATGGGCAGACTGGGCAAAACTCGACCGCATCAAACGGTACTCTCTACAGGATTATTATCAATCGTCCGTACCGGACGTCCGATAGTTTCGTCTATGGGGATCGTTCTCGATTTGCCGAGTGCGATGTTCTCGCGGGGAGCCGTTGACGGACACATACACACGACGGAAATTACGGATGACTTGGCGACTTCCACAAGGGCAGGATGCCCACCGAATTTCGCGACCTCGTCGTTGGCGATGGGCCGCGGTGGCCGGCCTGGTCGTCGCGGTCTCGCTCAATAGCGGATGCACGATGACCGGCCCCCGGCAGTGGATTCGCAACGGGTTCAAGGTCGGTCCCAATTATGGCCGGCCGCCGGCGCCCGTAGCGGCGGAATGGATTCAGGCGAATGATCCCGGCGTGCAGGGCCACCACCTCCAAGATTGGTGGCAAGTCTTCCAGGATCCCACGCTCGACGCCCTGATCGGTACCGCTTACGAGCAGAACCCGACCCTGCGGATCGCCGGCACGCGCGTCCTCCAAGCCCGGGCCGGGCAGGCGATCGCCGTGGGGAACATCTTCCCCCAGACACAGCAAGCGAGCGCGTCGTACGCCAGGGTCAACCTCAACCCCAACCTGCCCCTCATCGGCCCACTTCTCAACTCGCTCCCACCCGCTGACCGCTCGCTTGCGTTCTCCAACTGGTTCGACGGCTTCAACCTGAGCTGGGAGCTCGATCTGTGGGGCCGCATCCGCCGGAACATCGAGTCGAACAATGCCAGCCTGGATGCCTCGGTGGAGGACTATGACGCAGCCCTGGTGACCCTGTTTGCGGACGTGGCCACGAACTACGTGCAATATCGAGTCGCCCAGCAACGCATCAAGATCGCACGGGACAACGTCCGGATCCAGGAGGGCATCCTGGCCCTCGCCGAGGAGCGATTCCGGGTCGGCACCACGACCCGGCTCGACGTGGAGCAGGCGAGGACCGTCCTGGAGCAGACCCGTTCGACCATCCCCTCGCTCCAGATCGCGCTCGGCCAGGCCAACGACACGCTCTGCACGCTGCTCGGCGAGCCGCCGCGCGACCTGGAGCCGGACCTGGGCCCAGGTCCCGACCTGGGCAGCAACCCGATGCCGAGCACGCCGGCCTGGGTCGCCACGGGCATCCCGGCGGACCTCCTTCGCCGACGCCCGGACGTCCGAGGCGCCGAGCGAAGGGTGGCGGCCCAGAGCGCCCAGATCGGAGTGGCCGAGGCCGCACTGTACCCGACCCTCGCCATCAACGGCATCATCGGTTGGGATGCCCAGGACTTCTCCCAGTTCTTCGAGACCAAGAGCTTTATCGGAGCCGTCTTTCCTAGCTTCACCTGGAACATCCTGAATTACGGCCGGATCAAGAACAACGTGCGCCTCCAGACGGCCAAGACGCAGGAGCTGATCGCGACCTACCAGAACACGGTCCTGTCGGCCGGTCGGGAAGTCCAGACTCCGCTCCGGGGCTTCTTGAGGTCTCGCGAGCAGGCCGAGGACCTCGACCGCAGCGTCAAGGCGGCCACGGCGGCCACCCAGCTCGGGGTGCAGCAGTATCGCACCGGCACCATCGATTTCAACAGGGTTTTCAATCTGGAAACCACGCAGGTCCAGCAGCAAGACCAGATGGCGGTCGCATCGGGCAACATCGCTCTCAACCTGGTCAACGTCTATCGAGCCCTTGGCGGAGGGTGGGAGCTGCGCCTCCAGAAAGAACAATCGGCGCAACAGGCCGATAACCATCACGCCGGCGCCACAACTGCGATGCCGAGGGAGGCGCCCGCTCCCGTCGCCGACCGTTTACCGGAACCGTTACCGGCGCCTCGCCCGGGTCCATGACCCCCGGCCGGCGAGTGACGCTGGCGTCGTATGCCTCGGGAAGTCTTGCGAGCGATGACAACCCAATCGGATAGGAGCGAGCACGGCATGAGAACTCGGGTAACAACGTCACTAATCGTACTCACACTCATCTCGTGTGGTCACGTAGCTGGCGGTGAGCTTGGGAGTCCCGGGGCATCCCCACGGCAGTTCCGACCGACAGGCGGCTGGAACCCTTACGGCGGCGGCCTGCTACACTGGTGGAAGCCGCATTGTCTTCCGTGTCAAGCTGCCCCGGACGACTACTGCCGTAAGCCGCTCCCCAGGTTGTGCTGGCCGTCTTACCCGCGCCACTATAGCTGGGGGCCGCCGGAGATTGTCTATCCCGCGGGCCATGGCTTCCCGGGGCTGAATGAGCCACATTGAGCTGGGAGGAGGGCTAACCAGCGACGCGTTGAGCGGCCACCGGGACGAGGTCGGCCTCGGCACATTGCCCGGACGGCATCGGCCGCATCGAGTTCGGGGTGCGGCTTGCGATCGCCGAGCCGGGCCTTGATGCCACAACTCTCGGCACCGAGGATCTCGACCATTGAATCCCGGAAATTGAATGGGGAATCCTGGTGTTCTGGGTCGTGTCATTTCCATCGAGCGAGAGACAAGACGGCATTGACCCGTACGAAGCGTTGCCGTATGGTTCGCGGGATTGTCGAGTTCACGGATGATGGAGTCCCAGGGAAGGGACAGGTATCATTTCATGAGGCGCCGGGCGTCCATCGCCGCATGGAGGCTGTCGATCGGTCTCGCGCTCGCAACTTCTGCGGGCTGCGGCAGGGTGGGGTTGCGCGGTCATGCCGACCGGCCGCCGCCGACCCCCGAGCAAATCGAGCGGATGCAGCAGATCAGCGAGCGTGCCCAGGCGGCCATGGACCGGGGCGAGCTCGAGCCGGCGCGCGTTCGACCTGCTGGAGCTGGTGAACGAAGAGCCCGAGTCGGCCGAGGCGCTCCAGCGATTGGGGAAGGTGTTGCAGCTCGAGGGGCGTCGCGACGAGGCCGAGGCGTGCTATCGCGGCGCGCTGGCCCGCGACCACGATTACGTGGAAGCCCTCATCGGCCTGGGCGATGTCCAGGCGCAGCGGGGCGATTCGGCCTCGGCGCTGAAGCGATACGAGTCGGCGATCGAGATCGACCCGCACCGGCCCAAGGCCTACTTCTCGACGGGCCGTGTGCTGGAGGCCATGGGCCAGACCGACCAGGCGCTCGCCGCTTACTTCCGGGCGCTGGAGTTCGACGCGAACAATAGCGAGGTCATCCTCCGGATCGCGGCCATCCAGCTCGGCCGCGACCAGCCCGACCAATCGTTATCCCGGCTGGACCAGGTAGTCGAGCTCGCCCCGACGAATGGCGAAGCCCGCGAGCTCCGCGGGCTCGCCCACTGGAAACTGCACCATCTCCCGGAGGCGATCGCCGACTTCCGCGCCGCCGCCGAGCGCCTGCCGGGCCGGCCCGACGTCTTCTACCATCTCGCCCTGGCCCTCGAGGCCGATAACAAGAAGTCCGAGGCCCTCCGCGCCGCCGAGCAGGCCGTCCGCCTGGCCCCCGCCGACGCCTCCGTCCGCGGGCTCTCCGAGCGGCTCCGACGATGACGGGATCGCGACCTCGACCGGCCGGCCGGGTGACACTCACTCTTTCGTGTTCAAGACTTCGGCAACATCCACGGCAAAGCCCGGCAGGAGTCTCGACGTCGCTTGCTCGCCCAGGCCGAACACGCCATGCACCGCGTAGTCCGATCCGGCGAGGATCAGGACCGTGATCTGGCCGAGCTCGGGGTCAACGATCCAGTATTCGGAGATGCCGGCCCTTGCATACTCTTCGCGTTTCTCTACCAGGTCGCGGTGACGGTCGTTGTTGCTACCACTGACGACTTCCATCACCAGATCGGCACCGATCCAGAAGTCTTCGGTGATCCGTGACCGATGTTCCTTCAGCATGAAGAGGACGTCAGGTTCGCGATACTTCCCCTGCCAGAGCTGCACGCTGAGCGGGGCGGCCGCTACGGTCCCCAGGGTTCGCGCCGAGACGAAGGCGTGCAAGAGGCGATAGAGGAATAGCGCGATGAGTTGATGAGTCGTCTTTGGCATGGGCAGGACCTCGACGAATCCGCCGGAGAACTCGACCAACTGGTTGGTATCGAGGTTCAGGTACTCTTGCTCGGTCCAGGTCCCCTGGGCAGGGAACAGTTGGGCGATGTCCCAGGTCGGCTCACCATAGGTAAGGCCGATCGGCGGAACGATCTTCTCGGGTACGGTGCTCATCGGGTCAAACCTCCTTCCCTACTGCAATTCGGTAACGCTGACGTCCAGTTTATCTCATGCAGGACTGCCGGGTGATACCGATTTGCCCTTTCATTCACGCTCGGCCGGACTCGGCGACGACCGTGTTCTTGAGCGTGCCGAGGTGATCGATCTCGACCTCGACGACGTCACCGGGCTTGAGCCAGACCGGCGGCTTGCGTGCCATGCCGACGCCGGGTGGCGTGCCGGTGAAGATGAGGTCGCCGGGCTCGAGGGTGAAGACCTGCGACACATACGCGATCAGCTCGTCGACGCCGAAGATGAGCTGGTTGGTGTTCGAATCCTGCATGGTCTGGCCGTTGAGCCGGAGCCGGATGCCCAGCTTGTGGGGGTCGGGGACCTCGTCCGGGGTGACGAGCGCCGGCCCGACGGGGGCGAAGGTGTCGAAGGTCTTGCCGGCCATCCACTGCTTGCCCGGCTTGTTCAACTGCCAGTCGCGGGCCGAGACGTCGTGGCCGACCGCGTATCCGCCGACATGCTCCAAGGCATGGTCGCGGGGGATATGCTTCCCGCCCCGGCCGATGACCACGACCAGCTCGGCCTCGTAGTCGACCTCGGAGCTCGCCCGGGGCAAGACGATCGCATCGAGGTGGCCGATCAGGGTGGTCGGATACTTGCTGAAGAGGATCGGCTCCTCGGGCGCCGGGACGCCGCTCTCGGCGGCGTGGTCGCGATAGTTCAGGCCGATGCAGATGATCTTGCGGGGGTCGGGGATCGGCGCCAGCAGCCGGACGTTCGCCGGGTCGTGGCGGACGACGCCACGCGACAGGGCCGACACCCCCCGACGCTCCCATTCCGACCCCAGCTCCAGAAGCTCGCGGACGCTCGACGGCAGCTCGGGATCGGCCGCGTTGACATCCACGTACTCGCCGTCATACACCCCGCAGGCCCTCGGCCCGCCCTCGGTCGCCACGGTCACCCATCGCATCGCAAACCATCCTCCCACGGCCGGATCGGTACGGCTCGGCCGTCGGCGGATGGCCCGACACGTAACGGCGCCATCGCCCGGCCCGCTTTACTCTAACGGGTGCCCCGGGCGATGACGAGGGCGCCGGCCTTCGACGTCGGATCCCATCCCTTCTCATTGGTCCGGGTTCAGGTTATCGAAAGGCGATCGCTGTTGCGGAGGGTTCTTTCGGGGAGGCGGTTCGGCCGAACGCTCCGCCTTCGCAGGCGACGGTGTCCCACCCGGGGACGACCGCGGACCGGCGCGTCGCGCCGAGGGCGATCGACTGAGACCCAGGGATGGCCGCGATCGTTCGGGCCGCATGCGACGGGGCGACGGCCTGGGATTCTCGCCGGTCGCTTCCTTCGGTCGCGCCGGCGCGTCATCCGTTTTCCTGACGCCCGGCTCTTCCGGTTTGAACGGATCCCGCTCACTGGGGGCCGCTGGGGCCATCTCGAACGGGTCGCGTGCCGCAGGGACCTTGGGTATCGCGGGTACCATTCGCCGGACTTCCGGCTCTTCCGTCTTGAACGGGTCGCTCTCGAGGGGCGGCTCGTCGGTCCTCTGGCTCGGTTTGCCGATCGCCTTTTCCTTATCGCTTTCCATCAACGCGATCAGCTTGTCCAGCTTGCTTTCGATCTGGCTGACGCGTTCCTCCAGCTCTCTGCGATCCCTGTCATCGCGAGGCGGCGAGGGCTTCCGCCCGAAGTAGCCGCTCTTTTCCGTCTCGGGATCCTCTGGCACCGCCTTCGCGGCACGGTCGGACAGCTCGGCGCGACGTTGCCGCGCCGGTGATTCCTCTTCAGAAACACTTTCGGGCACGTAGGATGGATCGTGTGGGACGACGAGCCGATCGTTCGGCAAGGTCGGATAGTTTGTCGATGAATTGGTCCCCATGGTGATCTCCTCGTAATCCACGGGGAGGATCCGTGCGGGAGTCCCTTTGGGAAAGCTGCGGACGAGTCGGATCTTGGTCCGGTCGGCGGAGGGGAGCAAGCCCCCCGAATAATGAATTAGATCCAGGACGTTATAGCCGCCGGTGTAGGGGATTCGTCCCGGAGAGACCACGTCTCCCTCAACGTAGGTCACCGCGCTGTTGAATGACGTCACGTCAACGAAGACCCGGTCGGTTTCCCGAGGAGGGGTCGCCTTGATCTTGTTGGTCTTGGGATCGATCATCGGCTCGCTGGAATTCGGGTCGATCTCGATCAACCCGAGCGTCTCGTCGTTGAGGAACTTGCGGAGGTGAAGGACGATCTTCTCCTTGATCTCGGGGATCGTCAGGCCGGCGACCGGGATGTCTCCATAGAAGCTCAGGCTGATGGATCCGTCGGGACGGACCAGGCGTTCGCCCGAGATCGGGCGTCCGGGTAGGGCTTCGAGGACTTCGACGATCAATAAATCGGGAGGCTCGACCACGTAAGCGGGTCGGTCCTGGCTCTCCTCGGGCGCCTTGGCGCCGGCTGGGCCGTCTTCTTCGGTAGCGGCCGTGCCTGGCGACGCGGGCGCGATCGGTCGGGTTGCTGCGCCCAGAGGCTCATCCCGACCGTCGCGAGGGCGAATCCGACCAACACGGCAATCGTCTTGGTGAGCTTGATCATGGCCGTGCGTGCTCCAGGAGACTCGTCAGACCAGGGGCCGACCCAGCCGGAGAGGACATGGGCCGTCATCGAACACGTCAGGCGGGATCGATGATGGAATTCGTGGATTGTATCCGACGGCTGGCATCGGAGCGATCACGAACCGGCGGAGTGTCGATTCCGCCGGGACACGATCGCTCCGGGTTCCCTCACGGCGTTCGCGACTTGAGGGCCTCGAGGATCATGTCGAGCTTCCGCTCGACCTCGCCGAGGCGTTGCTCCAGTTTGCGCAGTTCGTCGCGATCGCCGCGGCCGACCGCCGGATAACGGGCATTATCGTGTTGAGGGCCGGCCTCTTCGGCGGGCTGGCGATTGAAGTAAGGAGAGCGACTTTCTCGCTTAGGCGGTTCGGTCGGGCGCCGCTCGGGCGCCGGGTTGGTCGCGACGGCCTCGGTCTTCGCAAGCTTGGGGATGACCAGACGGTCGCCCGGCTCGAGCTGGTAGTTGGTCGAGAGATCGTCGCCCATCGTGATCTGGTCGATATTGATAGGCAGGCTCTTGAGTAAACCGCCTTTCTCCTGGCGGTAGAGGACGACATGGGCGTGGTCCGCGTCGGGGGTCAGGCCCCCCGCGTATTGGATGGCATCGAGGACGGTGTCTCGGCCCGTGATCGGGAGCTTTCCGGGTACGACGACCGCTCCCTGTGTGTAGTAATTCTTGCTGTTGTACGTCGTGACATCGACGAAGACGCGGTCGGTATCGCGAGGAGCCGTCCTCTTGATTTCATTGGACTTGGGATCGCGAACCGGCTCACTCGATTGCCCGTCGTACTCGATCAGCCCGAGCGATTCGTCGTTGAGAAACCTCCGCAGATGCTCGACGACTTTCTCCTTGATCTCGAGCGGCGTCAGTCCGGCGACATGGATCTCGCCATAGAAACCCAGCGAGATCTTGCCGTCCGGCCTCACCAGCCGCTCGCCGGAGATCGGGCGGCCGGGCAGCGCCTCCAGGACCTCGACGATCAGTAGGTCGGGCGGCTCGACGACATAGCTCCCCATGTCGTGGAGGGGAGGCTGGCCCTTGTTCACATTCGGGCGATTGCTCCCGCGAGCCACGCGGGCCTCCCGGTTGGCATCGGACTGGGGCGCGGCCAGGATCGCCCCGACTACCCCGGTGCCGATGAATATCAAGCCGATCGCGATCGTCTTCAGCTTCATCATGATCAGACTCCTCAGGACACCTCGGACCAGCAACGCGACGGACGCAGTCGTGACTTCGGTCACCGCGCGTCCCGCCGCGAGATGCGTGCCGGCCTTGATTGTGGAATTCAGCAAGTCGTTGGGGATCGATAGCGGCGAGATGGCCAGGGCGGCATCGACGCCGGGGCCGCCTCGCACCCGTCGGGAGTCACCCCGCGACGGATGAGTCGGCGGCGCAACAGGTCCCGCGCCGGGCGACCCGGCTCCGCACCGTGCCCAGCGGGATGCCGAGCTGGATGGCGGCCTGCTCCTGCGTCAGGCCCTGCCAGTAGCACAGCATCACCACCGCGCGGTACTTCTCCGGCAGCCGGCGCACCTCTTCCTGAACGGCCGGACCGAAGTCCATCCGATCCGGATCGCCCTCTCCGGGCGAATCGCCCGCCGCCACGAGCCGCAAACTCCCGAGCCGTTCGGCCGAGCGGCGACGGGCCGCCTCGACCCGTGCCCGCGCCGCGACCCGGCTGGCCACGCCGTAGAGCCAGCTCCCGACCGAATCCCGCTTGCGGATCGCCCGACAACGTTTTACCAGGACCAGGAAGGTGGCCTGGAAGGCGTCGTGGGCGTCATTCAGATCCGGCAGGACACTCCGGCAGACGCGCAGGACCATCGGCCCGTGCCGATGGACCAGCGCCTGGAATGCCGCCTCGGCCGTCGCGTCGCGACCGCCCGCGAACCGTTCGAGCAGTTGGCCGTCGGAGAGCCCGGCGGCCGTCCCGGTGTCGAACAGCGTCTGGATGTCCCGCAGCATGGAAATGGAAGGACCGCCGATCATCTCGGATTCCCCTCAAACTTGCTCCGCATCGTCGAAAGTTGGAAGTAGTGCCTGGGATGATTCCAGGCTATCCACGATCTTGCGGAAATGTGAGGAGGAATCTCGGGCGAGGCAGCGATTCGGCCGGCCGCGTCGGCGGCCATCATTCGTTTCGCGAGGTCCGGAAAGACAGAAAGCCAGGGCAGGCTCGACCTTGAGATCGGTTGACTGCCCCGGCGAAGGGTTGATTCGGAGTTCCGGCGATCGAAATTGTGTTCCTGATTCCGGCGGGGGTGACTTGAGGAGGTTATCCTTCGGAGTTCTCGACGAACCCATGACCACGGTCGTGAGACCGTGGTTCGGACGGGACGAAGGTCCTCCAACCTCTGGCGTCAGCCCGATCTTCTGCGCGGATCGCACTCACGTGCGACGTTGGAGGTTCCTCGTCCGAACCACGGCCTCACGACCGTGGTCACCCGGTGGTGTTCAGCGAGAAGTCTGGAGTTCTCTCAAGGCTTCAGGGGATTCGCCTCATCGCTCGGAACGAACTCGAAGAAGGATTGCCGCTTTTGAACTTTCATCCCCACATGGGCCTGGATGTTCTTGATGTATCCATCGCTCGGGGCCAGGATCGTGCAGTTCGCAATCTGGCGCTCCAGCCGGACCTGCTTCGTCTTCTCCAGGTCCCAGATCGCCTGCTTGATCAGCTCATCGCCCCTGACTTTTTCGACCTCAGCTTCGAGCTGCTTGATGGTTCGACCCTTGGTGTAGTCGACCAGGACACTGCGCCGGGCTTTGCACTTATCGATCGCAGTCTTGGCCCGAACGACGTCCAGCTTGGCTCGCTTGATCGCCAGACTCTTGTCGGATCCCTCGACGATCACCTGATTTCCAGCATCCTTGGCCGCTTTCAGTTCCTCTTCGGCAAGGGCTAATTCCGCCTCGCCGACCTGGATGTCTCCCTCAACGTCCTGGAACTGGCTGACGAAGCCCCCCTCCGTATACTCGATGACGGCGATCTCGGCGACTTCTCGGGTCAGTTTGGCATTTTGGTAGGCTGCCTTCGCTGTCTCGACGGCGATGGTCTGGCCCGGCAACTGGTCTCGGATTCGAGACGAGTCCAGCTCGCAGATAACTTCCCCCTTCTTATAGGCCGTCGCTTTCGAGGGTATCGAGATGATGGTCACCTCTCCATCGACATCCGAAGCCATCCACGACGGAGCTTTCGCTTGCGTCACCTCACGCGAAGGTGCCTTCGATTTGATATCGATCTGTGGCGGCGGGGGTTGGTTGACCGGCCCGGGTCCATTGCCACCGACCGGCTCGACCCGCCCCGCCGATTGCGGTCGTCCCGGCTGCTGGGCCGCGATCCCGATCCCGTATCCGGCCAACCCGACCACCACCACACCCGCCATCATGCCGCTGAACTTCATCATCGTCATGCTCCAGATCACTCGTTGGACCAGGGAAGCGACCACACCGGTCACCACCGACCCCACCGCCTGCCCGGAGGCGACCTGCGTCGCCGCGCGGACCGTCGTCTGGACCAGTTCGGTCGGGACCAGCAACAGGCGGAGCCCCGAGGACGTGACCGAGGTGCTATCGAGGGCAGACGCCATCGCCCCGCCCAGCGGAGCCAGCCCGCGCCGGGTCAGCCGTCGCCGCAAGAGGTCGCGTGCCCGGGCCATCCGACTCCGCACCGTCCCGAGCGGGACGCCGAGCTGGACCGCGGCTTGCTCGTGCGTCAAACCCTCCCAGTAGCAGAGTACGACCACGGCACGATACTTCTCGGGCAGACGGAGGACTTCCTCCTGCACGATCGGGCCGTATTCCTCGCGGTCGAGCTCGATGACGTCGGAGGAGTCCACCGCTTCCTTGACCCGGGCGGCCGCTCGCTCCTCCGCCCCGCGGCGGCGAGCCGCCCCGGAACGCAACCGCGCCGACACCCGGGACGCCACGCCGTAGAGCCAGCTCCCGACCGAATCCCGCCGTCGGATCGACCCCGACCGTCGGACCAGGATCAAGAAAGTGGCCTGGAACGCGTCCTGGGCGTCGTTCGGATCCGGGAGCCGGTTGCGACAGACGCGCAAGACCATCGGCCCGTGGCGCAGGACCAGGACCTCGAACGCCGACGCATCGCCTCGGCTGATGAACCGCTCCAGCAGGTTCCGGTCCGAAAGACCGCTTGCCGTCCCGGCGTCGAAGAGGACCTGGATGTCGTGCAGGAGCGAGACGGATGTACCCCCGGCCATGCGGAACCCCCGTGGTCTCGATCAGGGTCTCTACCGGTAGTCCTCGGAGCGGGGCCCGGCTATCCCTGATTTTCGATCCACGTATCCTACCGCGCCTCGGGGCCGGCCCCGGGAGTCGGCACGACCTGGAACAGGAGCTGCCGCTCGCGGACCGTCGCGCCCACCTCGATCGGCACGCCCGTACGACCGGCAGGGGGCATCGCCCCGACCGGCATCGAAAGGTATCTTGGATAGACGATCGTGCCGTCGATCGGGGCGACGAGCGTACAGGATGCGATCTGGCGCTCCAGCTTCTTTCCCTTCGATTTCTCCAGTTCCCAGGTCGCCTGCCTGGCCAGCTCGTCCGAGCGGGCCTTCTCGATCCCGTTCCGCATCTCCTTGATGCGTTGGCCCTTGGTGTAATCGGTCAGGAGGTGGAGTCGATTCTTCGCCTTCTCCAGGGCGAGCCGGGCGCGGGCGACGGGGACCTCCGCTCGCTTGAGCATCACCGGGGCCGTCTCGAACGCTTTGACGCCCTTCAGCTCTTCCTCGGCCAGGTCCAGCTCGGACTCCGCGACCGTGACTTCGCCTTCAAGCTCGCGTCGCTCGCGGGGGAGCAGATCATCCTCATAGCCTCGGAGCGAGAATTCCGCATCTTCTCGCCTCAGCTTGGAATTCTGGAAGTTGGCCTCGGCACTCTTGGTGGTGATCCGTTGATTGATCAATTGATCGCGCAGCGACGCCGAATCGAGCTCGCAGACAACGTCCCCCTTCTTGACCACGGAGCCGTCCGGGAGGATCATCAGGATGGTGGCCTGGCCCTCGATATTGGAGTAAACCCCCTCGAGGCGCGTGCCTTTCCGCTCGGGATCCCGAGCGGCCGGCGTCTTGCCGCGTTTTGGTCTTGGTTGTTCCGACCCGAACGCGCCCGCGGGCGCGTTCGGCCCTGCCTCCTTCGGACTCGCCGGCGGTGTAGATCGAGATTCCCTCGCCTGCTGGCCGGCGATCCCGACTCCATAACCGACCAGGCCCACCAGGACCACGCCCGCCACGACCCCGCCGATCTTGATCATCGTCATGCTCCAGAGAACGCGTTGGACCAGGAAGGCCGCCATGCCGGAAACGAGCTGACCGGTTGCCTGGCCGACGGCCGTCCGGACCGTCGCCTGCAATAATTTGCCGGGGACCGGGGCGAGCCGTGCGATCATGTCCGAGGCGCCATCGAAACCCGCACCCACAGCCCCGGCCAGGGACGACAGCCCGCGACGGGTCAGCCGGCGCCGCAACAACTCGCGTGCCCGGGCGATCCGGCTCCGGACCGTGCCCAGAGGGATACCAAGCTGGACGGCGGCCTGCTCTTGCGTCATGCGATGCCAGTAGCAGAGCACCACCGCGGCCCGGTACTTCTCGGGCAGTCGTCGCACTTCTTCCTGCACGATCGGGCCGAACTCTTCCGACTCGGTCTCAAGGGAAGTGGCCGGCTCGAAGGCCTCGACGACCCGCAAGGCCGCGCGACCCTCGACGGCGCGTCGTCTCGCCGATTCGACCCGCGCCTGCGCCGACACCCGGTTGGCGACCCCATAGAGCCAGCCCCCGAGCGATTCGAGATGTCGGACCGCTCCATAGCGCCGGACCAGGACCAGGAAGGTCGCCTGGAACGCATCCTGGACGTCGTTCGGTTCGTGGAGGATATTGCGGCAGACGCGCAAGACCATCGGCCCGTGGCGCAGGACCAGCGCCTCGAAGGCCGCCTCGGCCGTCGCGTCGCGACGGCCCGCGAACCGCTCGAGCAGTTGCCGGTCCGAGAGCCCGGCGGCCGTCCCGGCGTCGAACAACGTCTGGATGTCGCGCAACGGCGCGACGGAGGTACTCCCGGCCATCCTGGGCTCCCCTGCACTCGATCGAGGTCTCTATTGAGGAATGCCTGGAGCGAAGCCAAGCTATCCCCGATTTTGAGGGAGCATGGGCGAGACTTGAAGAAAAAAAGGGAGCAAGATGTGATCGATAGGGAAAGGCAGGGACTCGCGCCTGCGGCACGGATGCTCGAAATACAGGTCGGACCGGAGTTTAGAACCAGTTCTCGGCGGTGACCGGCTCGGGTTCCGGTTTCGGTTTCGGCTGCAAGCTCTTCTCGATGAACGTGCAGAGCTCGCGGACCTGTCGGCTCTTGTGTTTGAGGGCTTCGAGGTCAAAGGGTTGGACTGCTACCCAGTCGCCGATCTTCGTGGCGAGATTGTAGTAATTTGACTGGTCGATCTTCGCACGTTCCTCGGGAGTCGAGGCTGTGCAGGAATCCATGCGGATCGTCTCATACTGCTGCCGGATATGTTCGTCGATCAAGGCCCATCCCTGAAAACTGGGGATGGCGAGTGCCACATGCCACTGCTCGCGCGATGGGACGCTACGCCGGATTCGACGGCATCCGGCTTCATAGGTTTCCAGGATCTTGTCTCCGATCCTTACTCCAGGTCTCGAGGACGACCGCGATGTGCCGGTCCGGATGCATCCGCAAGAACGTTCCCGCAGTCACGAGCGTCATGCCATCGGTCGAGAAGGAATCCGCCACGACGCATTGACCATCGATCAGACTGCTGAAGATCGCCCTGAGGTACTTTTCCTGGAGAAAGCCGACCGTGAAGAGTGGGAGTTCGGGAACCACGGGAAGCCTTTCAACTTATTCCGAATAATTCGCTACGGATTCGTTGGGCGAGGCCAACTCCAACGCCAGACGCCACTTTCTCCGGACGACTTCCAACATATCGAGGGGCGGCTCCCTGGTCAAAGCCCATTGAATTTCTCCGGTCCGGAAGAGGAGGACGCGAATCGGGCGCAACTCCCTGGCCAATTCTTCCGCCGACTCGGAATACTCCCTGGAAAAGAACAGACCGATCGTGCCGCGAGGTCGCCGCCCGACCTGGAGATAGAGCCTCGCGATCGGATCGAAAGGAGTCGGATCGGCCTCGAACTTGGATTGGATGAGGAATCCTTGCCAGCCCAATGTCATCGATCCGTCAACTTCTTCCTTGGTTCGCTCGCTCGAATCCGATCGGACCGTGAATGGTCCTCGAACCCGGTCTGTCGGCGGTGCGACGAGCCGGAACGCTTCGCAGACCCAATGTTCGAAGACCCAGCCCGCTTGCTGCGGATTCAAGTCTCGGCCCAGGAAGCGTCGGGGTTGTACCGACGCGTTCATCTCGGGCATCAGCCCGATCCAGTACGCGAGCAACTCCGCCTGATCCGCGGGCCTCCATTGCCGAATGATCGAGGGGCTGAGTTCGTCGTCCATGGTGGCTCCCAAACCGCGAGGTGATCGATCACGCCGCGCCTTGCTTCTCGGCGACGGCCTCGTCGGGCGGGCAGGCGGGGAGGATGAGCGTGAAGGTCGAGCCCTGTCCGAGTCGGCTCTCGGCGCGGAGGCGTCCGTGGTGCGCCTCGACGATGTCGCGGCAGACGGCCAGTCCCAGGCCGGTGCCCCCCTGCCCCGCGGCGTCGGGGCGCGGTCTTGGTCGAGTAGAACGGCTCGAAGATCCGCCGCAGGTCGGTCGGCGAGATCCCCACTCCCGAGTCGGCGACGCTCAGCTCGACCCGGCGGCCGGAGGCGTCGAGTCCCATCCGGACGCGCACCATCCCGCCCTCGGGCATCGCCTGACGGGCGTTGATCAGGAGGTTGAGGAGCACCTGCTGGATCTGTGCCGGGTTGACCCGCGCCGACGGCTGGCCCGTCAGCTTCACGTCCAGCTTGACGCGATGACGCGACAGGTCCTTCTCGACCAGCATGATCACTTCCTTGACCAGCCGGACGACGTCGGTCGGCTCGCGGTGGTCGACGCCGCCGCCGGGCCGGGTCAGGCCGAGCATCCCCCGCGTGATCGTCGCGGCGCGCTGGGACGCGTTCGACGATCTGCGTCAGCGCCCGCTCGCGATAGGCCGGGTCGGGATTGCGGAGTCCCAGCTTGGCGTAGGCCAGGATCGGCGTCAGCGCGTTGTTCAGTTCGTGGAAGACGCCGCCGGCCAGGACGCCCAGGCTGCTGATCCGCTGGAGCGCGATCACCTGGCGACGCAGGTTCTCGATCGTCGCGAGGTCCGACGCGTCGGCCGGGATGCTCGGCAAGGCTTCGGCCTTCCTCACGCGAGTGCCCGGCACCGTCGCCGGGGATGATGCGGATGCCGGTGCCGGCGCGGCTGCCCGACTCTTGTGTGTGGTCGCCATGGCTCCCTCAGCCCTCCCTGGCCGTGCCTGCCCGTCCGGTCCGACTCTGTCCTGATCGTGCATCTCCTCCTATCGGCCAGTTCCTCGACCGGAATGAGCCCTCCGGCGCCGGATCGGCACGAGGCGGCGCAAGCTGCGGCATCGGACGATCGGGGAGGATATGACGGACCTGTCAACCTGGATCGGCCGTCGCGATCAGGGGCCCTGGCCGGGCGCCAGGGCGACCTTCGGCTTCGACGGCGATGACCAGGAGAAGATCTTCAGCCCGTTGGCCGGGATGACGCGCGGCATGCCCTCCAGATCGGCGCCGACGATCGGCGGATTGACCCGGCGGCCGTCGCTCCAGTATCCCAGGTGTCGGAAGCGTTCTTCGTCCTTGGTGACCTCATCGAGCGTCTTGCCGGCGAAGCCGGCATCCAGCGCGACGTCGGCGATCCGCCAGAAGCCGGCGCGGTCCAGGGCGTTGACGTCGCTGAAGCTCAACTGGAGCGATCGGAAGAGCCCCTCGCCGTTGTCGAGACGGGGGTGCGAGCCGGTCGGCGCCGCATGATCGGCGATCAGGGGCGGGTGGCCATGTCGATCCGATCGGAAGAAGATGAACCGCCTCCGCGAGGGCGGGATCGCGACCGCCTCGGTGAAGATCTGCCGGCCGCGGTGGTCGCCGACGACGAGGTCCTCCTCGCCGACCGCGACGATCAGCAGGGTCGTCTCGGGGATCTTGTCCAGAGTGGGCTGTCGCATCGGCAGCACCTCGCCGGGCATGATGGCGATCACCGCCTTGGGCCTGGGGAGGTCCGCATGCGGGTCGGCGGAGAGCGCGGCGATCTGCGCCGCGAGGTTCGCCCCGGCGGAATGGCCGATCAGGGCGAACTGTGCCGGATCCGGCCGCACATGGTCGACGCCGACCTGCAAGACACCCATCGCGTCGTGGACGGCTGCCATCGCGTTCGGGAGGAATTCCTGCGGCATCGTCCCGACGTCGTTCTGGTACCGCGGGAAGACGACGATCCGGCCGTGTCGTACCAGGTGGTCGATCCACGCGCCGTAGAACCCGGGATTCACCGCGAACCAGCCGTGGAGGAACACGACCACCGGCGCCTGCTCCGGGCGCGGCTGGTCCGGCTCGTAGAGCCAGTAGGAGCGCGGGCCTTGCCCGATCTCGAACCGACGGACCGCACGATGAGGAGGCGGCGGTTCCTCCTGGCGGTGGTCCTCCGAACCCGATGCCGGTTTGCGGTCGCCTTCGCCCGCCCCCAGTCGAACCCCCGACGACAATCCCAGTGCCATCGCCATGCCCAGGATCGCCGGGAGAACTCCAAGGCCCTGTCGCGCCATCGCGCCGACCGATGAATGAGGAGTTCGCCTGCCCGCCATGGCCGCACTCGCCCCCAAAATACGTCTTGTATCGAGCCAATTCAAGATCATGGAAAGGCGGCTTAGTTTGCCGTCCCGCCGCAGATTGTCAAGTCCACATTCCGCACCGGACCGATCCACTCGACGAATTCGACCGGCACCAGAAATCTTCATCGATCAACGATCCCCTATCCCCGTCTGATACAGGATTTGGTCATCGTGCAGGCGATCATCAGGATAAAGCGTTGGGCGCGGTCAAGGATCGCCGCGATCGAGGTGACGGCGCCCCGGGCTTTGTTGCTAAACCCCCTCTGATGCGAAACCCCGGGCGCTGACTCCGACTTGATGCGAATCGTGCAGCATCAACGTTATTCGAAAAAATCGTTCAAAACTCCCAAGCGAAGACGCCCTCACCATCACACCTAGGTCCGTTCCGTCCTGCCCTTTGCACTGGACAGTCACTGTGAGGAGGCGACGAGACTCCAGCTGGAAAACACAGGGGAGCAACATGCGCCGCCGTCGGCCGTTTGGCGAACCCATGGTCAGTTCCTGGATTCGTGGCGTTCCATTCCTGGTGGTTTGGACCTAGAATCCATTCGGAACCCATGGGCTGCTTCAATTGCTGTGATGGGTGATTCACCGCACCGGGATCGACTGTACTGAAGGTACGTTGTCCCTTGGCCGAGCAGAGGGGACTAGATCCGCAAAACGTATTCCTTCTTAAGTCTCACAGTCATAATGACTCTGGGGGAGGAATGACTGTTTCGGCTAATCATCCGTGTTGCTCCAGGAGAAGCCTGTCATGCCCACCGCGCGCTTGCGAACGACGAACTGCCGCTCGGAGGCCTACCACGGCTGCTATAAGGCTGAAGATCAGCAGGGTGGAGGGCTCGGGGGTGGAAAGGGCGTCCGGGTTCATCACAAAAGCTTGCTCCTGCCCGTCGAAGAGCCCTTGGCCGACAATCTGGCCCGCGTCGTTAATCCCCGTCGCGTTGAGGTCACTCCACTGGCTACTCATCGAGATAGGCAGGAGGCTCTGGAGCGAATAGAACTGTCCGCCACTGTAGAGGAAGTTGTTGCCCACGACCTGGCCCAGATCATTCAGGCCCAGAGCGATCTTGCCCGAGCCGCCGGGGAGTTCATTTAGGTCGGTGATAGTTGGGCCGGCTTGACCGTTGAAGTGGTAGCCGGTGGGGTTAAAGAGCAGGTAATGGATGGGGTCGCTACCGCCCATACCGCCTTCCGAGATGATGGCATAACCCGAGTTGCTCATCGCAAGAGCAGCGTCGAAAGTTCCATGGAGTCCAAACTCACGTGAGAGATTGGTAATTTGGCCATCTTGGTATATCACGGCATTTCCGTTCCCGCTGCCCACATTTATTGAACCCGCGATCTGCCCCGAGTTGTTGATCGCGAAGGGAGATATGGGAGCAGATGTTGTCGTCCCTCCGTTGACCAACTGAGGTGGAAGCGAGTATTGTCCCTCATACGCCAAGCCGGACCCGTAGCTCCCGACGTATTGCCCAGCATCGTTAATCGATGTGTAATGGCCCCCTACGGCCTGGCCGGAATCGTTGATCGCATTCGCCGGCCCGTCCACCGGGTGGATCTGCGTCATCTGTCCGTTGCTGTAAAGGAACGACTGGGCACCGGCGTCATATGAGGTGTTCAGCGGGGCCAGGATCCCTAACGCCTTCCACGTGCCGTTGCTGCTACTGTACGATACGCCCGCGATCTGCCCGGAGGCGTTGATCCCGGTGGCGATGCTCTGCGTCGTCCCGGGCAAAGTGCCGAGGTCGGTGATCGTGTACAGCGGATCGGCTGAAGCCGGTTGCCCCGCCGAACCCAGGAAAGCCAGGCCAACCAGAATCCAACGCGATCCTCGCATCTGCCGCATCCCCATGGCGATCCACTCCTCGAATCGGGTGCCTTCGTTTACCGGATGGCTGCCGGAAGACCGAAGCGAGCCAAACTAAAGCCGGTTTGTCCTTCCTTGTCAACACATCACTCAACCTTTCACGCGAATCTCACAGGGTTCTTGCCTGGATCATCACGGTCTCGCTCGGCGGCGGTCATCTCTCCACAAGACCCTTGAGTTAGACGCATAACTGTAAATCGCCCATCCTTTTTGATTTGCCCCGACGAGTCTTACCGAACGCGTCTCGTCTCAATTGCATCTTCAATCTATTCGATGACGAAGGATGAGGCGGATGAGTAGATTGAGGGATTTATCGTTACAGGACTGATCCGAATGGCACATACCGGCTGCCCGGGGCCATCACCGTCTTGGGTAACTCGGACTTGTTCAGACTGCGGTACTGGGTACCGGTCTCGACGATCTTCTTGTAATGGCGAGCGGCCTCGACCATCCGCCGGCCTTCGGTCACATCATGGCTGACGGGCTTCTCGAGGTAGACGTCCTTGCCGGCCTGGCAGGCCCAGATGGTCATGAGGGCGTGCCACTGGTTCGGCGTGGCGATCGAGATGACGTCGATGTCCTTGTGGTCGAGCACCCGGCGGATGTCCTGTTCGATCTTCGGCACGGATCCGTAACGGGCCGCTACGGCCTTCGCGGGGCCGCCGGTCAGGTTGCGGTTGACGTCGCAGATCGTGGTGATGCGCGCGTCCTTGAGCTTGCCCCAGCCCTGGATGTGCTCCTTGCCCCGGCCGTTGACGCCCCACACCGCGACGCGGAGCGTCTCATTCGGGCCGGCCTGGCGTCGTCCTCCTCGACCTCGTCGCCGCGGGCCCCGAGGATCGGGATCGTGGCGAGGCTGGCCGCCAGCGCGGCCGTATCCTGGAAGAAATGACGGCGATCGATCGAGCGCATCGGAAGGCCCTCGTCGGTGTGGCGGTATCCTGCGGAGTGGGTGCAACTTCCGTTCGTCACACCGGAGTGGACTTCCGGCGTCAAGCGGGTCGGGCCTGACGTGGTGAGATTCTATCTTGATCAATGATGGCGGTCGACCATGGCTAGAGCGCTTCACGATTGGGTTGCATACACTTAGAATCTATCCCAAGTGGGTGGGTGGAACCCACCAAGTCTTTCGGTGACAAGGCATTCGGTGGGTTTCACCCACCCTACTGGGATAGGCTCTTAATACGAGCCCGAAGCGCAAGCGAGTGCATTCCCGCGGCCATCAACGCACTCGCTTGCGCTTCGGGCTCGTATGAGGATCGCGGCAGCGCCACCGATCCTGGCCCATGAGCCATAGGATTGGCCACCTTGCAGGCGATCATCAGGATGAAGCGTTGAGCGTGGTCAGGATCGCCACGGTCGAAGTGGCGGCGCCCCAGCTTGACCCGGTCCCGGGCGCGGTTCATAATAGCGAGTGTGGGTCGATTCGTGGCCGCCCGGCCCGATCGGTGGCCTCGCCGATGGGGCGTGACGACAAGGTCCCCATCCTGCAGCCGAGAATGAGGTTGGATCGTGTCGACAAGGCGGAAGTCAGACCGGCGCGGCCTGAGGTCCCTGGGGATCAGCTTCCTGATCCTCGGCGCGATCCACATCCCGCTGCCGCAAGCCGACTACCACAATATCCGCCATCACGACACCCCCGGCGAGATCTGCCCCTATCACGATCATCTCTTGCGATGGCATCCCCGGGCCGATGCCGACGAGGATGTGTCGCTGCTGCACTGGCACTGGTTTATCCCGGTCGTCGAGCCGGGCGCCCGTCCGCTCGGCGGCGATGACGAGCATCGCGCACCGGGCTCCGGTCCCGCACTCCACGCCCACGTGGGCGATTGGCCGGAACCCGACTGGACCGGTGCGCCCGTCATTCGTCCCGATAGTCGCGGGCGGCTCCTCGACCGCCTGGCGCTGAATGGCCCCGGGGCATGCCCGGGGGCGACACTGGAATCCTTGGCAATCCTCTCCCACCGATCGGGCTTCTTCTCCTCCTGCCCGCCCGGCGGCATGGCGACATTGCGCGCTGCGCGTGCCTCCCTGTTCCAGCGCTGGAACTGCTGATACGGCGAATCCGCACATCGATCGTCCGTTTCCCTTGAACCGGCGGACGCTCGCATTACGCCCGGATCACTCGCGTTGCTCCGCGAGATCCTATTCATCCCCGCGCAGGATCTCCCGGCCGGCCTGGAGCTCTCCACGGTGTGGCCGTTCGAGTCCACACCGCCAGGGCATCGGCAGACCGGCGCGAATCCCGCGGATTCCTCGATTCGCCTCGATACGTCCAGACACACGGGAGGATTTCTCATGTCCATCGCATGGAAACCAGTCCAAGCCGCACATTGGTCAGTCCGACAGATCTTGCCCTGGGCCGGGATGGGAGTCTGCCTGACGCTCCTGGGAGGCCACGTGGCCTATGACATCCTGGGATCGTCGAGGCTGCACGCGGCATCGCGCACTCAGGAACCGACGACGGACTCGAAGTCGGAGCCGGAGTCGAAAGGGGCCGACCAGGCCAAGCCTTCGAGCATCACGCTGTCGGAGTCGAAGTTCAACGAGGCCAAGATCACGACCGAGGCGGCGCGGTCGGACCGGATCGCCACCGAGGTCGGCGTGGTGGGCATGATCGACGCCAACGCCGATCGGCGGGTCGAGATCCGTCCGCGTGCTTCGGGCATCGTCCGCGAGGTCCATGCGGTTCTCGGCCAGGACGTCAAGCGCGGCGATCGGCTGGTCATCCTGGACAGCCCCGAGATCGGCACGGCCCGGCTCAACCTCCGCCAGAAGCAGCGCGAGCTGGCCACGGCGCAGTTCGAAGCCGACTGGAAATCGGAGATCGCCAGGAACGTCGAGCTCTTGATCCCCGAGATCCTCCGATTGATCAAGAGCCGGAGCGCGTCCGTCATCGATGTCCATCACGGCGAGCCGGCGCCCCACGAGGAGAAGGCCCGGAACAACAAGGAGTCGATCGAGCAACGATTCACCGACAAGAAGCTCGGGACCTATCGGGGCACGCTCCTTCAAGCCCTGGCCGAGTACGACATCGCGGCCCATGAGGAGGAGAAGACGACCAGCCTCAAGGCCCAGAAGATCGTGGGCGAACACCCGATGGTCGTCGCCTTGCACACGCGCGAGGGGGTGCAAGCCAAGCTCGAGGCCGCGATCGAACAGGTCCGGTACGACGCCGCCCAGGAGAATCGGCTGGCCATCCAGGCCCTCCGCCAGGCCGAGGCGGGCGTCGTCGACGCGGCGCAGCGGCTGCGCATCCTCGGCGTCTCGGAAGATATCTCCGACCTCCTGAAGCACCCCGAGCAGGGCAACGTCCTGGCCGTGACCGAGGACGTCACGTTCTACCAGATCGTCGCCCCATTCGACGGCACGATCATCAAGAAATCCGCCGTCCCCAGCCAGAAGGCCGACATGAACGACGTCCTCTTCGTCCTGGCCGATCTCCGCTCGGTCTGGGTCACGGCCAACGTCCCCGAGTCGGACGTCGCCAAGCTGCCGAAGATGCACGATGGCACCTTCCGCGTCACGGCGACGTCCTATCCCGGCCGCGAGTTCCAGGCCCGGCTCCTCTCGTTCGGGGCCTCCGTTAACCCCCAGACGCGCACGGTCCCCCTCCTCGCCCAGACCGAGAATCTCGAGGGCCTGCTCAAGCCGGGCATGTTCGTGCGAATCCTCCTCGATAGCTCCGCCAGCGAGCAGGCCCTGACCGTGCCCGCCGGGGCCGTCGTCGAGATCGACACGCTGAAATTCGTCTTCGTCCCCGCCGGCAAGGAGGCCGCCCCGCGGACCTTCATCCTCAAGCCGGTCGAGGTCGGACGCAAGGTCGGCGACCGCCTGGTCATCAAGGGCGGGTTGAAGCAGGGCGACCCGGTCGTCGCCACCGGCGCCTACCTCCTCAAGAGCGAGCTCATCCTCCAGAATGAGCCGGATGAGGAATAGTCATGTGAAGTAGGGTGCTCTGTACGACTCACTTTGGAAGTCGTATTTCCTGAGCGAAGTTGTCAAACCGGGCAAGGACCGGAGATCCACCACAGAGTCACAGAGATCACAGAGCCGCACAAGATAAGCCCTTTTCCTTTTCTGCTCTGTGCCCTCTGTGACTCTGTGGTGAATCGGTCCTGATTCATTGCGGTTCGGCCGCGCTGTGAGCTCCGGGAAAGGTCGGCGCATCGCCTGACAAACAAACACCACACCCATACGTTTTACACAAGGCACCGATTCTTACGCATGTCGGTGCTCGCAGAGCACCCTACTTCGCCGGACACCAGCCAACATGCTCAACTCCATCATCGAAGCCTCGCTGAACAACCGGTTCTTCGTGCTGATGGCGACCCTGCTGGTTGCCGGCCTGGGCGTGTACTCGGCGCTCGCGCTGCCGATCGACGCGGTCCCCGACCTGACGAACGTGCAGGTCCAGGTGATCACGGAGGCACCCGCGCTGTCTCCGCTCGAGGTCGAGCAGTTCCTCTCCTTCCCCGTGGAGGGGGCGATGAGCGGGCTGCCGAGCGTGGAAGAGATCCGCTCGATCTCGAAGTTCGGCGTCTCGGTGGTGACGATCGTCTTCAAGGAAGGGACCGACATCTACCGGGCGCGGCAGTTGGTGGGCGAGCGGCTCTCGAGGGCGGCCGAGGCGATCCCGCCGGGCTATGGGACGCCGATGCTCGGGCCGATCTCCACGGCCTTGGGCGAGGTCTTCCAGTTCCAGGTCAAGGCGACCAAGGAATCGGGGATCACGCCCATGGAATTGCGGACGCTCCTCGACTGGTTCATCGCCTACCAGTTGCGCCGGGTGGAAGGGGTCACCGAGATCAACGCGCACGGCGGCGAGATGAAGACCTTCGAGGTCACCGTCAACCCGGACGAGCTGGCCGTCCGCCGGTTGTCGATGACCGACCTGTTCAACGCACTCAAGTCGAACAACGCCAACGTCGGCGGCGGATACCTCGTCCACAACGGCGAGGCGCGGTACATCCGCGGGGTCAGCCAGGCGACGAACGTCGAGGACATCGCCGCGATCGTCATCGACGAGCGGAACGGCGTGCCGGTCACGGTCGGCGACGTGGCGAAGGTCGGCCCCGCGCCGATGATCCGCGCCGGGCTTGCGACCCGCGACGGACAGGGCGAGATCGTCACCGGCCTGGTGATGATGCTCATCGGCCAGAACGGCCGCGAGGTGGTCGCGAGGGTCAAGGCGGAGATCGAGCAGCTCCAGAAGAGCATGCCGGCCGGCGTGACGATCGAGCCTTTATATGACCGAACCCACCTGATCGACCAGACCCTGAATACCGTCATGCACAACCTGTTCGCCGGCGGCGCCCTGGTCATGGTCGTCCTGCTCTTGCTCCTGGGCAACCCCCGCGGCGGCCTGATCGTTGCGATGGCGATCCCGCTGTCGATGCTCTTCGCCGCCAACATCATGCTCGCCACCGGGATCTCGGCGAGCCTGATGAGCCTGGGTGCGATCGACTTCGGGCTGATCGTCGACTCGAGCGTCATCATGATCGAGAACTGCGTGCGTCGGCTGTCGCTCGAGGGGGGCACCCGCCCCAAGTTCGAGATCGTCCGCGATGCCGCGGTCGAGGTCCGCAAGCCGACGATGTTCGGCGAGCTGATCATCATGATCGTTTATTTGCCGATCCTGGCACTCCAGGGGACCGAGGGCAAGCTGTTCCGCCCGATGGCGCTCACGGTGATCTTCGCGCTGCTCGGCTCGCTCGTGCTCTCGCTGACCCTCATGCCGGTGCTGGCCGCGATGGGGTTGAGCGAGAAGTCTCACGAGGAGGAACTGTGGCTGATCCGTTGGCTCAAACGCATCTATCAGCCGATCCTCGGCGAGTTCGTCCGCCGGCCGATCGAGGCGTTCCTGCTCGCCCTCGGCCTGCTCGGGGCCAGCGTGCCGGTTGCGCTGAACCTGGGGGGCGAGTTCATGCCCCGGCTCAACGAAGGGGACCTGCTGGTCGAGGCCGTCCGCATCCCGTCGGCCTCGCTCGAGGGGGCCGTGGAAGCCTCGACCCAGATCGAAGACCTGCTCAAGAAGATCCCCGAGGTCCGAATGGTCTACTGCAAGACCGGCCGCCCCGAGATCGCCAACGACGTCATGGGCGTGCACCAGACCGACGTCTGGACCATGCTCAAGCCCCAGCACGAATGGCGACCGGGACTGACCCGCGACGACCTGATCAAGGAGATGGACGGGCTGCTGAACGAGCACGTTCCGGGCGTGAAGTTCGGATTCAGCCAGCCGATCGAGATGCGGGTCAACGAGCTGGTCGCCGGCGTCAAGAGCGACGTGGCCGCGATCCTCTACGGCCCGGACCTCGACGAGCTGCGGAGGCTCTCCCTGGAGATCGAGCGGGTCCTGACGGCCATCCCCGGCGCTCACGACGTCAAGACGCCGACGGCGGGCCGACTGCCGATGTTGCGGATCAAGGTCCGCCGCGACCAGTTGGCGCGATACGGCATCAAGGCGGCCGACGTCCTCGACATGGTGGCCGCGCTCGGCGGCATCACCGTCGGCACCGTCTTCGAGGACGAGAAGAAGGAGTCGGCGAAGGTCCGGCTCCCGGCCCGGCACCCGTTGCGGGTCCGGCTGCCCGAGTCGTGGCGCAACGACGCCGAGCGGATCGGCTCGATCCAGGTCATCGATCCGTCGGGCCGGCCGATCCCGCTGAAGGACCTGGCCGAGATCGTCGAGGAGGAGGGATTCAGCGAGATCGAGCGGGATAATGTCCAGCGGAGGGCGGTGGTGGGCGTCAACGTCCGGGGCCGCGACATCGCCAGCTTCGTCGCCGAGGCCCAGAAAGCGATCGATGGCCACGTCAAGCTCCCCAAGTCGGGGGGCTACGTCCTGCGGTGGGGCGGCCAGTTCGAGCACCTGGAGACCGCATCCCGACGCCTGATGATCGTCGTGCCGGTGGCGATGCTCCTGATCTTCCTCCTGCTCTACAGCACATTCCACTCGATGCGGCTGGCGATGTTGATCTACACGGCCGTGCCGATGGCCGCGACCGGCGGCGTCTTCGCCCTGGCCGTGCGCGGACTGCCGTTCTCGGTCTCGGCCGGCGTCGGCTTCATCGCGCTGTTCGGCGTCGCGGTGCTCAACGGGCTGGTCTGGGTCAGCGCCGTCGAGCACCTGCGACAGGAAGGCGCCGAGCCCCACGAGGCGGCCCGCGAGGCGTCGGCCGTCCGACTACGGCCGATCCTCATGACGGCCCTGGTCGCCGGACTGGGCTTCATCCCCATGGCGATCTCCACCACCCCGGGCGCCGAGATCCAGCGGCCCCTGGCCACGGTCGTCATCGGCGGCATCATCACCTCGACCCTCCTGAACACCCTGGTCCTGCCGGCGATCTATCCCTGGTTCGTCTCGAGGAGGGAGCCGACCCAGTTGAACGGCCTCGCCCAGTCTTCCTAAGGCCCTCGGAACCCCCCGAGGGAATTCGGAAATTCCGATCCCGATCGAGGTCGTTTGACGCATTAGCTCTCTAACGGGGCGCCTGGCTCGGACCCGAGCCAGGCCCGATGGTCTGGGGGCGACCTCAGGCACGGGGGGCATGTCTCTAACCGGAAGGAGCCATCGCGCATGGATGCGCCATGCCCCTCATCAGCGCTCTGCTGCGGGGCCAATTCCATGCGATTACGATCGATTGCCCGTCTCTGGGAGGTCGAAACGATCGAGGAGTTCAAGAGTGTGCTCGAAAAGGCCCGCGCCAACGAACTGGTCAGGAAGCAAGACTGGGAGCGGGAGAAGGCCAGGGAGGCCCAGAGGGTGCGGCAGCTCGACGTGATTTGAACGGAACAGGTGATCGACAAGGATGCCCCCGATGCGATCGGCCAGCCCACCAAACCGCAGATGACGGCCCATGAACCGGGCGAATCAGCGGAACGCCCACCCGATCGCCGGCCTTGGCGGGGTGCCGAGGGCGACCGACCCGGAAACTCGCCGGAGGCCCGCTCCGGGCCACGCTGGCGTGAGGCCGCCGCCCCCGACCCGCCGTCGCACGGCGCGAGCAAGAACCCGCGAGGGCCGCTGTAACGTCTGGGGGAATTTCCCTTATAAGCTGTAAGGGGAAGCGAGGCCCTCCCAGGTCGCCATCGCCCGGCCGTGGGCTGCGCAAGGCCGATAGGGACGCTGCACGAAACCGCCGAGCGTCACGGTCCGAAGTGATGGCTCCAGCGGCCGTTGAGCGTTTCGTGCATCTCTCACCGACGGTAAGGCGGACGCGATCTCGACCTTGACAGGACCGATAGTCCCCCGGAGCCCCGAGAGGCTGCCGTCAGATACCTGGAGGAAAAGGGCGTCCCGTACGTCTGGCACAGTCGACGGGCACGCGCACGACCCGACGGAGTGTAGGGACAACCTGTATCTCTTTTCCCAACGCATTTTTCGCCGAAAGCCTGCGCGAATGAAGACCCGAGGCTCCTGATTCAACCAATGGAGGCGTCGACGTGCAAAAGGGCAATTTATCGCGGCGTGGTTTCTTGCGGCGCCTCCAGGGTTCGCTGGCCGCCGCGGGGCTGCCGGCCTGGTATGCCGGGCAGCTCCTGGCCGCCCAGGAGCAAGGCGCGGCCAAGAAGACGTCCGCCAACGATCGACTCGCCATGGGCATCGTCGGCATTGGCAGCCCCCAGAGCCGCAGCCTGCAGGTCGTGGGCGAATCGCGCCCCAGCGTCGAATCCGGGCAGTTGACCTTCACCTTCGGCTGCGACGTCGATGCCGCCCATCGCAAGCGCGCCACGGGGGTGATGCGCGAGCGAGGGTTCAAGGAGTTTGAGGCCAAGACGAAGGATTTCCGCGACCTCGTCAACAATCCGTCTCTCGATTGCCTGCTCATCACCACACCCGACCACTGGCATGCCCAGGTGGCCATCGAGGCACTCCGGGCCGGCAAGGACGTCTATTGCGAGAAGCCGCTGACGCTGACCGTCGCCGAGTCGTTGGCGGTCCAGAAGGTGGTCAAGGACACCGGCCGCATCCTCCAGACCGGCAGCCAGCAGCGCACCGATTATCGCGGCATGTTCCGCCTGGCGGTCGAGCTGGTCCGAGCCGGCCGCCTCGGCAAGATCAAGACGATCGAGTGCCGTCTCGACGGCAATCCGACGAGCGGCCCGATGCCAGAAACGCCGGTCCCCGAGGGCCTGGACTGGGACCTCTGGCTCGGCCCGGCCGCGAAGGTGCCTTATCGCAAGAAGGGCAGGCAGTCGAACTGCCACTACGAGTTCCGTTGGTGGTACGATTACTCCGGCGGCAAGATGACGGACTGGGGGGCGCACCACCTGGACATCGCCCAGTGGGCCCTGGACAAGGATGGCAGCGGACCCGTCGCGGTGGAAGTGCTCAAGGCGACCGCGCCCTACAAGGGGGGCGACGGCTACAACTGTCACCCGAGCTTCCAAGTCCAGTACACCTACGACAACGGCACGAAGGTCATCGCCATGAGCGGCGGTGGCACCAAACCCGGCAAGCTTGTCAACAAGGATGGCAAGGTGCCCCGGCGTCGAAGCGGCAACGAGGTGACCATCGGCCACGACGACAATGGCGTGCTGTTCCAGGGAGAAAACGGCACGCTCTTCGTCAGCCGCGGCAACATCCTTGCCAGCGACGCCAGGATCCTCGCGGAGCCGCTCAAAGAAGACCCGAAGGTCTACGATGGCCGGCCGACAAACCAGATGCAGAACTTCGTCGATTGCGTCAAGAGCCGCAAGCCGCCGATTTGCAATGTCGTGGTCGGGGGCGGCTCGGTGATCGTTTGCCACATCGGCGCGATCGCGCTGCGAACCGGCAAGAAGCTGAAGTGGGACAACGTCTCGCATCAATTCGATGACGCGGAGGCCAACCAACTGCTGTCCAGGCCGCGCCGCGAGCCGTGGCGACTCCCAGTTTAGGTGAACTGCCTCGTTTCGCGCCGTGGTCGGCGGCGATGACCATTCGTAATCCCGGGAGGGCGAGGCTCCGTCCGAGCCGGGTCGCGGCGCGGCTCGCCCTGCCGAAATCGTGCAAGCGGATTTAGCGTTCGTTTCAGAATCGAGGAGTACCGTCATGAAAACGGCGTTGATCGCTCTCCTGATGCTGCCCCTGCCGGCCGGCCAGATCGCGTTGGCGCAGGCCACGTCATCTCAGGAGGCCCCAGCCCAGACCGCGCCCCCGCTGGAGGATTTCAAGCCGGCGCCCTCGAATCAAGGTGGCAAGGAGTATCCCCAGGTCAATTCCGAACGCCGCGCGCGATTCCGCATCGTCGCGCCCCAAGCCCAGAGCGTCCGGGTGAGCCTGTTCCGCGGTACGCCCCTCACGAAAGGCGAGGACGGCGCCTGGGTCGTTACCACGCGGCCATTGGACGAGGGCTTCCATTATTACACCATCAACATCGACGGCGCCGACGTTCCAGACCCCGGCAGCAAGTTCTATTACGGCGCAGGCCGATGGGGAAGCGCCATCGAGATCCCGGCGCAGGATGAGGACCTCTATGCCCTCAAGAACGTCCCGCACGGCCATTTGCGCGAGAATCTCTACTTCTCCAAGAGCACCAACAAGACGCGCCGCTGCTTCGTCTACACGCCGCCCGATTATGACAAGGACACCAATGCACGCTATCCGGTTTTGTATCTGCAACACGGCGCGGGCGAGGATGAGACCGGGTGGGGGAACCAGGGGCATGCGAACCTGATCATGGACAACCTGATCGCCGCGGGCAAGGCCAGGCCGTTCATCATCGTGATGGACAATGGCGGCAATATCGGCGGTGGCGGGCCGGGCCGCGGTGGTCCCCCCGCTGCTGGCGGCCGAGGCGGCGCCCCCGGCCGAGGCGGCGCCCCCGGTCGAGGCGGCGCCCCCGGCCGAGGCGGCGCTCCCGGCCGAGGCGGATTCAACTTCTCCGCCTTCGCGAAGATCATGACGGAGGAACTGATCCCCTTCATCGATTCCAACTATCGCACGCTTTCCGACCAGCCGCATCGCGCCATGGCGGGACTGTCGATGGGCGGCGCCCAGACGAGACAGATCACGCTGGCCAATCTCGACAAGTTCTCGCATATCGGGCTTTTCAGCGGCGGCAGCATTGCTGCCGATACTCCCGCGCTGGCCGATCCGGCGGCCTTCAAGCAGAAGGTCAAGGTGCTTTTCGTCAGCTACGGCGGCAAGGAGAACACCTCCGCTGCGAAGGCCAACCACGAGGCGCTCGAAAAGATGGGCATCAAGAACACCTACTACGAATCTCCGAACACGGCCCACGAGTGGCAGAGCTGGCGGCGGAGCCTCTATCAGGTCGCGCCGCTGCTCTTCCAGGATTAGCCGGGAGCGAGCAATTCCGCGCCACCAATTGCTTGCAGATTGGCGGGGCGCGTCCCGCCTTCGGCTTCTCGGACTCGCAGTGCCGTGGCCCTCAAAGGAACATGAGAACATGAGCATTAACTGCAAATCTATCCTCGCTCAGTTCCCGATCGTCGTCCTGTGTGTTGCCACGGCTTCGGTGCACGCGCAAACGGGTCCGCCATCGCCGAAGGGAGCGGCACCCGGCGGGGCCGCTCAGCGTAACCCCGGCGATACCGGGCGCGTTCCCGGGGGGCCGGGCGGCGGCCAGTTCGGGGGCGGTCGCCCGGGTATGTTCGTCCCGCCGGGACCTCCGGCTCCGGTGCCCCCGCAAGTCGCCATGCCAAGGCCCGCGCCCGAGGAGCTCGCCAGGATCAATGCCAGCCTCGAGCAGTTCATCGAGAGCAGCACCGCGCCCGAGAGGGACCTGCTCAAGAAATACGAGTCGCTCATCCTGGTGCGGATGCCGCGCGAGAATCCGTGCATCCGTCCCACGCCCGGCATCCGCGGAATGCGGCATGCTGGCTTTGTAGAGACCGCCAGGAGCGGCGATTTCGACATCCTGTTCCTGGGCGACTCGATCACCGACCTCTGGAACGTGGAGCACGATCGGGCCGGCAATCCGGGGGGCAAGCGCGTCTTCAACACGTACTTCGGCGACATGAAGGTCGCCAATTTCGGCGTCTCGGGCGACACCACACAGGGCATCCTCTGGGGCCTGCAGAATGGTGAGGGCCAGGGCCACAAACCCAAGGCCATCATGCTCATGATCGGCACGAACAACGCCGGCGGCGCCAGTGGACCGGAAATCGCCGAGGGGATCGGCGCGGACGTCCTGGAGCTGCGGAAAGACTTTCCCGAGGCCAAGATCATGCTGCTGGCCATCTTCCCCCGAGGCAGCAGCCCCGCGGATCCTAACCGCGTCAAGGTTGAAGAGGCCAACAAGATCATCGCCAGGCTCGACGATCAGAAGCATATCTTCTTCGTCAACATCAACGCGAAGTTCCTGGATGAAAAGGGTGGCCTGATCGGCTTCCGCCCCGGCGACAACCTCCATCCGATCGATCAGGGATACGAGATCTGGGCGTCTTCCGTCGCGCCCACGCTGAAAAGCTGGGTCAAGTGAGGTGATCGCTCCGGCCCTGCCACCTCAACTGGGGGACATTGGCAAGCGGCCGTCGATCGGTGTTAGGATGGTCCCCAGGCCGACACCCCGAGCGGCCGCTTGATCGAGCCGAAAGCGGCCCCGTTTCTCCATCGGGAACGGACACTCTGATGAGCCGACGATTACTTGCGGATTGGCGGGACGCGTTCCTTCGTCGGCTCCTCCGAATCGCGGTGCTGGCCCTAATCGGGGTCGGGCCGGCCGGTCCGGCCGAATCCGCCGCGCCGGACGACGCCTTCGTCGGCGACTACTGCGCGAGCTGCCATAATGACGTGAGCAAGAAAGGCCGGCTCGACCTGAGCAGCCTGGCGTTCGACCCGAACGACTCCGCGAACCTGGCCGTCTGGATCAAGGTGCATGATCGCGTGAAGGCGGGCGAGATGCCGCCCGGGAATAGGGCCCGACCCGACGCGACCCGGCAGACGGCCTTCGTCGAGGGCCTGGCGCGGTCGATCGTCGCGGCGGAGCGGGTCGCCCTGGCCGGCGAAGGCCGGTCGATCCAGCGTCGGCTCAATCGGCATGAGTATGAAAACGCCTTACGCGACCTGCTCGGCGTCCCGTGGGCCCAGATCGCCAACCGCCTGCCCGAAGATGGCGAGGCCCATCACTTCAACAAGAGCGGCGAGGCGCTCGACGTGTCCTACATCCAGATCGCACGGTTCATGGATTCGGCCGACTACGCCATGCGGCTGGCGATGGGGATGCACATCCAGCGGCCGTCGAAGGTGACCCGCCGGCTGTATGCCCGCGACGAGCGGAGCCTGCGCAACTGGTGGCCGCGCGAGAACGGGACCCTGCCCGACCGGCTGTCGTTCCCTGTGCTCGACGGGCACGCCCAGCCGGACGTACGCGCCGGACGTGCGCCGGCGACCGACCCGGCGACGCGCGATCGCGAGGCGGTCGGCAAGGTGTCGAGCATCTTCAGCGATGCGGGCGGCTATAGCTGGAGCGGCTGGCGGGCGCCGGTCGCGGCGCGCTACAAGCTGCGGATCGCCGGCTACACGATCTGGGTCGCCGGCGGCGGGGTGGCGCGATGGTTCTACGAAGGCCAGGGGGCCGAGAAGGCGCCGGTCTATCACACGCTCCTGTGGCACCGCCCGAACCTGGACGAAGTCTACCCTGGCCGGCGCAACGAACCGATCGGCGTGTACGCCCAGGGAGGCGGCCAGACCCGCCCGATCGGGGCCGTCGATTTCACACCTCAGCCGAAGGTGAGCGAGATCGAAGTCTTCCTGCTGGCGAACGAGGTCGTGCGGACCGACGGCTCCCGACTATTCCGCGCGCGGGTCAACGGCACGGACGAGCAGTATGTCAATCCCCTGGCGACCGAGGACGGCATGCCGGGCTACGCCATCCAGTGGGTCGAGGTCGAAGGCCCGTTCTACGACGACCCGGTCGGCGGCGCGGGCTATGAGCGGTTGTTCGACCAGTTACGGCTGGTGCCCTCGAAGCAGGCGCGGATGGGCGTACCGCTGGAGATCGTCCCGAGCACGACAGTCGGCCCGGGTCCGGCGGCGGCGGGCGGGGATGGTGGCGGGCGCCGCGGGCCGCCGGGATTCGGGCGCGTCGCCGTGCGCGAGGCGCTCTACGAGGTCGAATCCGCGGCGCCTCGGCAAGATGCCGAGCGGCTCTTGCGATCGTTCCTGAGGAAGGCCTATCGCCGGCCGGTCGCCGAGGCCGACGTGCAGCGGTTCCTGCGGTTGTTCGATGATCAATTCCGGGGTGGCTCCGGCTTCGCTCGGTCGATGCTCTCGGCCTACACGGGCGTCCTGTCGTCGCCGGGCTTCGTCTTCGTCGAGGAACGGCCGGGCCGGCTCGACGGACATGCCCTGGCCACGAGGCTGGCCCTGTTCCTGTGGAACTCGATCCCCGACGACGCGCTGCGTGTACTGGCGGACCGCGGCGAGCTGGACAAGCCGGATGTCCTGCACGCCCAGGCCGAGCGAATGCTCAAGGATCCCAAGGCGCGCCGCTTCGTCGAGGCGTTCACCGATTACTGGCTCGACTTGCGGAAGATCGACGACACGTCGCCGTCCACCACGCTCTACAACGATTACGAGCTCGACGACCCGCTGAAACTGGCCGCGCTGGACGAGACGCGGCTCTTCTTCGCCGAGCTCCTGCACGCCGACTTGCCGGCGCGTCACGTCGTCGATTCGGACTTCACGTTCCTGAACGAGCGGCTGGCCGAGCATTATGGCATCGTCGGCGTCTCCGGCTCCGGATTCCGCAAGGTCAAGCTGCCGGCCGATGGCCTCCGCGGCGGGGTGATGACGCAGGCCAGCGTCCTCAAGGTGACCGCCAACGGCACGACGACCTCGCCCGTGCTGCGCGGCCACTGGATCACCGAGCGGATCCTGGGACTGGAGACGCCACCGCCGCCGCCGACGGTCGCGGCCGTCGAGCCGGATATCCGCGGCGCGGTGACGATCCGCCAGCAATTGGAGAAGCACCGCGCCGACGCGAGCTGCGCCTCCTGCCACAGCAAGATGGACCCGCCGGGCTTCGCGCTGGAGAGCTTCGACGTGATGGGCGGCTCCCGCGAGCGCTATCGGGCGGTGTCCGAGAAAGTCCCCCCGGTCAGGGGCTTCGGCCTGAACGGGCAGGCGTTCGCGTTCCATTACGCCCTGCCGGTCGATTCGGCCGGCGCGTTGCCCGACGGCCGACCGTTCCAGGACGTGCGCGAGCTCAAGAGGCTGCTGGTCCGGGAGGAACGGCCAATCGCCAGGAACCTGGCCCGGCAGTTGACGATCTTCGCCACCGGCGCGCCGGTGCGGTTTTCCGATCGGGAGGAGATCGAGAGGATCCTCGACGCGGCGGAGGCCAGCCGGTACGGCGTGCGCAGCATCGTCCACGCGATCGTGCAGAGCGACCTCTTCCGGAACAAGTAGAGTCGGCTCATGGGCCGAGATTGGTAATCCCTCTGGTGTAGGGTGGGTGCAACCCACCGCAAACCAAGCTCGGATGGTGGGTTGCACCCACCCTACGAAAACTCGGACACCGGCCATTACCAATCTTGGCCCATGAGCCGAACATTCTATCGCCGGTGTCCGTGGTTGGGAAGCGACCCGCGTCGGCGGCTGGATGACGGAAATCCTGGCGACCACGTGGCTTAGCGATTCACGATGTCTTTCACCCGCTCGGCCAGCGCCGCTGCGATGGTCCCGCCGCCTGGCGCCATCTTGTTCATCGCGTAGGCGAAGGTCATGCGGCGATCCACGTCGATAATCACCGACGAGCCGCCCGCGCCGCCCCAGGAACACACCCGGCCTTCCGGGGCAAGGCCATAACCGACGCCCCACTTGATCGGGATGCCGATCACGAGATCGATCCCGTCGAATTGCACCTCGAAGATACGGTCGATCGTCTCGGGCGAGAGCAGCCGGACCCCATCGACCTCGCCGCCGCAGGCCACCGCCGACTGGATGCGCGCCAGCGAGCGGGCATTGCCGTGGCCGTTGCTCTTGGTGGTGGAGAACACGTTGGTGATCGTGTGCTCGGTCCACGGTACGGTTCGGGCCTCGTCGGCCCAGCCGCCCCACAGGTCCACGACCATCTCGCCATCGATGTTGAGGACGAGTGAGTCGCCCGTTCATACACATAACGAACGCACGATCAGGACTTCCATTTCGCCTCGATAAGAAATGAGGCGCGGCCCGATCCCGGACGAGTTGTCGATGTCCAACTCTGACCAAGATGGGCCGTCGCGGGCGTCATCGGATGGGCGCAGCAGTGCAAGGTTCTGTCGTACCGCTGCGTCCGCTTGTTTACACCGCGAGCTACCCGGGAATATCCCGCACGACCTCGGTCAACTCGCCGGAATTGATCTCGTAGAAGAAGCCGAAGAGCTTGACGTTCGTAGGCACTGCCGGGCTGGCGCGAAGCAGCTCGACGTCATGTTTGATCGATTCCTCGAAATGCGAGATGGCGAGGCTGTCGTGATCGAACATCGTCGAGATGTCGGCGTGATGGTGATCATGGAACTCGCCGATGAGGATCTCGGGCGTGAAAGCCGTCGCGCCACAGAACGAGTGGTGCACCACAACGACGTTCTGAACTTTGAAGAGATAGTCCATCGTCGCAATCGATTGCAGGGCCGAAAGGGCACGGCCGCCTGCGTTGGACACGGCGAATAGTGTCCGCGTGTTGCCGATCCGGTTGCCGGCCTCGTCGAAAATGTTCTCGCCCGGGTAGACCTCATCTCCGAAATAATCGGCGACCGCCTGCGGGATTTCGGACGCGCGCGGGTCAAAGCAGTGGACCACGATGGTCTTCATCGGGATCAACCGGCTGAATCCCTGGAAATTGGACCGGTCGAACCAGGACTTGTCAAACCAGGGTTGTGTTCTGAACTCGAATTCGCTGTATTTCGCCATTGTTCTCGCCCCAATTGTTCGGCGTTTGACTGGGTAATGCAGAGTTGCCGTGTGCTGCGGTCGCTGCCAACTATAGGATTGTCGGGCGGCGGCGCACCCAACATTCTGCCCTCGATCTCTGCCAAATGGTCGGCGTCCGGGGACGCCGGACACGCGACCTCGCACGCGTGCATCGCGGAGGGACAATCTCACGAGAGTAAGCAGTCACTGTCTCCGTCCTCCTGATTGCGGATGTGCGTCCGCTCACTCCTCGAACGGCGCCAAGCCCAGTACGGTCGGCGCGTCCACAATTGGAAGCGGCGATCGATTGTGCGCGATGCGCGAGCAGATGTGGAACCAGTGCGGGTACGGCTCTTTGACGTTAACCTCATGGTTGAGCATTTCATTGAAAGCGCGCTTGAAGTTCAGCCTGGGATAACGCCGAACCACTTCGGCGATGTCGGCGGGGTCCAGCTGCGCGCCGGGCACGCCGGCGACGTCGTAGGCCAGGCCGAGTTGCATCAGGCGGCTGGTATCGTCCCTGAAGAGGTTGATGTCCCAAGTGTGCAACGCGATGTTGTCCCAGACCTTCTGGGCTCGGTCGGTCGACACGCCATGCTCCACGAGGAACTTCCGCGCCGCGCCTGCGCCTTCAATTTCGAAGCGATGCGGGCCAAGGGCATAGTCGGTGAGACCGAGATCGTGCAGTACCGCGGAAAGGAATACCATCTCGCTGTTCACCTTCGCGCCCTCCTTCTGTGCGAAGAGCTCGGCGAACCAGTAGCAACGCATGACATGGTTGAAGAGCATGTCGCTGGAATACGCCCGCGCAAGCTCCTGGGCCTGACGGACGATGTTGCTGTCCGGAACCTTTATGTCCGCGATCATGAGGATGTCCTGTAAAGAGGCCGTTCCCGATCGTTCGCGTCTATGATAGGAACCGCGGGCCTCGGCCTCAATGACATTCAGCCCTCATATTCTGCCAATTTGACCGCGGCAAGGAGGGCTTGCGTTATTGCACGCCGAGAGCCTCGATCTAACCTGGACGGTAGTGCCAAGGGGGGCATGCGCCGCGCGTGCTGATCACCGCTGAAAATGAGATCATTCTTCAGAGAATTGCCCGACTACTATCCGATCGGCCGACCGCTTCTTGCCGGGCCCGCCACTCCGAGAGCCCTGCCTGATCCCAATCCGGAATAACGATGCCGACGGTCAGCGCGAAAGGCGACCGAACTGGCGTCGATAATCTTGCGGGGAAATGCCGTGGGCCTTCAGAAATGCGCGTCGCATTCGTTCATCATCGCCAAAGCCGGTCTGATACGCGATGCGCCGGATGGATTCATGGGTCGATTCGAGCAATCGTATGGCCGCTTCGACGCGCATCTGTTCGATAGCATGTGCAGGGCTCTCGCCAGTTTCGCGGCGGTATACGCGGGCAAAGTTGCGAGGGCTCATATGTGCCACGGAGGCCAAGGCAGGAACGGACAAGTCGCCGTCGAGATTCTCGCGAATCCAAGCGTGGAGAACATCGAAGCGACCGCGCGCATCGCGCGTCTGTCGGCGCAACTCGACGCTGAATTGTGATTGGCCGCCAGGTCGTTTCAGGAAGAGGACCAACAGACGCGCGAGGGTAAGCGCCGCGGCGTGGCCAATATCATCCTCAACCATGGCGAGTGCCATGTCTATTCCGGCGGATACGCCGGCAGACGTCCAGATCCGCTCCGAGGTGATATAGATGGCATCGGGCTTTACGTGCACCGAGGGATAGTCGCGTTGGAGCTGGCCGCATGCTTGCCAATGTGTCGTCGCCTCACGACCATCGAGGGCGCCAAGCTCTGCCAGGATGAAGGCGCCGACGCAGATCGAACCGAGCCTGCGTGGACGCTCGATATTGTCGGCGAGGCACGCGCGCATTGAGGCAGTGGCTGTCGGAAGGAGTGCCGAGTCGCCGCCGGTCACGAGCAAGGTGTCGAGGTTGCCCTTCAATACCTCTTCGAGCCGTTCGGAGGCTAACACCACGCCACAGTCGGTGGAGACCGGCCCGCCTTTCTCGGACGCGAGTACGACGTTGTACGCGTGACGTCCATCTTCATGACGTGCATCGGTGAACACCTGGAGCGGACCGGCGATATCGAGCAACTTAGCCTGTGCGACGGTCGCTATAACGACTTTACGACGTTCTTGAGCCGCAATCCGCGGGGCAGGTTTCGAGGACATAATGCCATATATACCTTCACCCGAGCTGGCTTTCAACCCAGAGCGGATTGAGCCGGCCGTGCGAAGTAATCGGCGACAGGACGACGAGTGTTTTGACACCGACATAACGGCGACGGGCATCGAAGTCAGCCTACTTACATGAAACTGGCGACTCGATTTGAACGAATGCGTCCGCCAGATTCCCTGTCCGAGGCGGACCACATGCGTGCACCCAAGCAAGAGCTCCCCGATATCGAATCCATTCGCGAGCGAGGCGGCTGGAACCTCCCGTCTCATTTCCGGCTGAACGACGTCCGCTGCGAATCCGGCTCGATGGCCTCGCCGGGCGTCCCGGATGACTTCCAGATCGCGATGGAGTATGATGCGGGCTCTCCCCCGGGGGCCTTCGTCGGCCCGTTCTGCCGGCCCGCTCGTTGGCGGGCCGGCTCACTTTCGGTCGCCCTTGGTCCTGGTCTTAGGCTTGGTGTCCCCCGTCGGGACGCGCTCGAGGATCTCGACCAGCATCATGTCGACCAGGTGCATTCCCTCGTCATCGTAGACGGTCATCTCCTCGCCGTTGACCGAGCAAGCCACGTTCTCGGGATGCCGCACTTCGAAGACGGTGCCGCTGGCCAGCTTGATCACGAACGGCTTGAACGGCTGTGCGGTGGTCATCGTGCGGAGTTGCTGTCTGGTGGCCATGATCGCTTCCCTCTTTCGCTCTAACGCTTGGGCGGATTCTCGGCGAATCCCCTGGCCCTGAGATAGTCGATCAACGCGGCGTTGACCAATTTTACGGCGTCGGTCCGGCAATGCTCGGCGCCGCGTTCCACCCATTCCCGCCAGTCCAGACTACCCCGGATGGTGAGCGCCGTCGGCTTGGAGCGGCTAGGCTTGGCGCCGACCTTCGCCGCCTTGACGGTCTTCTTCTTCGCCATTACCGCCGACTCCAGGATGCACCTCCCCGGTCCCGATGCACAGACCTAGTATGATCCCACTCCGGCAATGGCACAAGCCGAGAGTGCACAATACAACACCTGTACTGAGAAAGTCTGTACTTTGCCAGATGTGACGGGTCGAGGTGATCCGACGCCCAGGGGCCCGCCCGATGACGACCGCCGAACGATGAGAGACGATAGGCGGCAGAGCCGGATCGCGGCGATCGAGGACCGATTATCATGGACGGGAGGGCGCGGTGTTGCCGGGTCGCCTCGCGTCGTCCATCCGCCACGCCGCCATCCCCGTCCGCTTGCGGACGGAATCCGGTCAGCTCAATCGCCTTCAATAATCTGTCGCGGCGCGATTCGATCACATCGACAGACGCGACCGATCGCGTGCTCGATGTCCGGTGACGCCGGACCGAAGCCAGTTCAATAGGACGGGGCGACAAGACGGCTGTCGAACTTTTTTGTCGCCAAGGTCCGGGGCTGGCAAGCCCGGCTGCGTCGGCGGCTGGATGACGGAAATCCTGGCGACCACGTGGCTTAGCGATTCACGATGTCTTTCACCCGCTCGGCCAGCGCCGCTGCGATGGTCCCGCCGCCCGGCGCCATCTTGTTCATCGCGTAGGCGAAGGTCATGCGGCGATCCACGTCGATAATCACCGACGAGCCGCCCGCGCCGCCCCAGGAACACACCCGGCCTTCCGGGGCAAGGCCATAACCGACGCCCCACTTGATCGGGATGCCGATCACGAGATCGATCCCGTCGAATTGCACCTCGAAGATACGGTCGATCGTCTCGGGCGAGAGCAGCCGGACCCCATCGACCTCGCCGCCGCAGGCCACCGCCGACTGGATGCGCGCCAGCGAGCGGGCATTGCCGTGGCCGTTGCCCGCGCCGATGTCGGCGCGCCGCCAGCCTTCGGTCCAGGTCGATTCCGCGCTCATGGTCGGGTTGGTCCACGTCTTGAACGCCACGCTGTCGGGGTCTGGTTGCATCTGATCGGCCGGCGCCGCCGGTGCCGGCGGCGCCGGCACCACGTTGGCGACGCGATGGAACTCCGCGGGCGGCAGGCCGATGTGGAAGTCGGCGCCCAGCGGACCCGCGATGTGCGCGGCAAAGAACTCACCCAGGCGCTGGCCGGTGATGCGCCGGATCACTTCGCCGATCAGGTGGCCGTAGTTCAGCATGTGGTAGCCCGAGGCCGTCCCGGGTTCCCACCAGGGCGCCTGCGCGGCCAGCAAGGCGGTCGATTTGTCCCAGTCGTACAGGTCCTCGAGGGTGATTGGCTGGTCCCAGCCCGAGACGCCCGAGGTGTGCGACAGGAGCTGGCGAACCTTGACACCCGCCTTGCCCCGGGCCGCGAACTCGGGCCAGTAGGCGGCGACGTTGGCGTCGAGGTCGAGTTCGCCGCGGTTGACCAGCACGAGCGCGGCGAGCGCGGTCATGCTCTTGCTGGTGGAGAACACGTTGGTGATCGTGTTCTCGGTCCACGGTACGGTGCGGGCCTCGTCGGCCCAGCCGCCCCACAGGTTGACGACCATCTCGCCATCAATGTTGAAGGCGAGTGAGGCGCCGAGGTCTTCGCCCGAATCGAGTTTGGCGGCGAACAGCTCGCGCAGGGGGTCGAAGCGTGCGCTGCACGTGCCGCCCAGCGCCGTCGGATGATCGCTCATGAGGTCTCCGTTCAGCAATCGCAGTTGAAGCTGACGCCGATGTGGCATGGCCAATTGTAGGTGACCGTCCTGCTGCCCAACAGGTATTCCAACGACGGGGTGACTGGATTTGAACCCCGCGCGGCCGTCTACCTGCTGCCCTACCCTGCTCCGGTCATCGACGTCTGATCGACCGACGCACCCGAGAAGCCATTCCGCGACTTGATATCTTTCTGTGCGCCGATCACCCTCGACCCGCGAACAGTTGTATCCCAACTTCCCGAATTCTGGATCTCGAATCCTCCTGGTCTGATTTGCGTTGACATTCGGATCGGCCGTTGACAACATCGATCTGGAATCTCGAATCTTGAATTCTCCCTGGGTTGCGGCCCAAGATGGAGTCAGGAGAAACCGGCGATGAATCCACAAACCAGTTCAAGATTCACGGCTCCCTTCGCCTCCAGGCGGCGACCGATCTCTCGGCGGCGCTTCCTCCGCGGCTCGGCCGTGACGATGGCGCTGCCGTTTCTGGAATCGATGAGAACACCGTTCGCGCGAGCGGCCGCCGGCCCCGGGCCGCGGCGGATGTTCTGCATCTGCAACAACCTTGGCGTGCTGCCAAAGCCGTTCTTCCCCGACGACGCGGGCCGCGACTACACGCCCTCGCCGTACCTGAAACTCCTCGAGGAGCACCGCGCCGACTTCACCGTGCTGAGCGGCGTGTCGCACCCGTTCGTCGATGGCGGCCACCCGTCGGACATCAGCTTCCTGACCGCGGCCCCGCATCCGTCCAGCAGTTCGTTCCGGAACTCGATCTCGCTCGACCAGCTCGTGGCCGAACGGATCGGGATGTTGACGCGGTTCCCGTCGCTGACCCTGGCGGTCAACGGCGGCCGCAGCCTGTCGTGGACCCGCACAGGCGTCGCGATCCCGCCGGAGGGCCAGGCGTCCGGGGTGTTCAAGCAGCTCTTCCTGCAAGGGTCGCCCGCCGAGATCGACCGGCAGATCCGCGAGCTCGACACGGGGCGGAGCATCCTGGACGTCGTCTCCGAGCAGGCCAGGGAACTCGAGCGGAACGTCGGCGTCCGCGACCGGGCCCGGCTCGACCAGTATTATTCCGGCGTCCGCGACCTGGAACACCGGCTCCAGGAGTCTCGGGGGTGGGCCAGGAAGCCGAAGCCGGCGGTCAAGGCCAGCCCGCCGACCGACCCGGCCAGCCCGGCGCAGTACATGGCCAAGGTGCAGGTCATGTATGACCTGGCGCGGCTGGCCTTCGAGTCCGATTCGACCCGGGCGATCACGCTGATGCTCAACAGCGTCGGCACGCCGGTCGTGCAGATCGCCGGGGCGACGATCACCGACAGCTATCACAACCTGTCGCACCACGGCATGGCCGAGGAGAAGCTGACGCAGCTCAAGGTGATCGACGAATGGCACATGAAGCTGCTCGCCGACATGTTCAAGGGCTTGAAGTCCGCCAGGGAAGACGGCAAGACGCTGCTGGACCGCACGATGATCCTGTACGGCTCCAACCTCGGCGACGCGAATGCGCACTCGACGACGAACCTGCCCACCCTCTTCGCCGGCGGCGGCTTCCGGCACGGCCAGCACCTGGCCTTCGACCGCAGCCGCAACGACCCGCTGCCGAACCTGTTCGTGTCGATGCTCCAGCGGATGGGGATCGAGGAGACCAGCTTCGGCCCCTCGACGGGGACGATGCGCGGCCTGGAGATGGACTGAGCCATGACGCACGCCCGAACGATCGTCCTGACGGTCCTCATCAGCCTCGTCTCGCCGGCCGGCGCGGCGCCGTCGACGGCCCGACGATCATCACCTTCGACAAGGTTGAAACCGGCAAGCCGATGTCGAGCTACACAGATCGGGGCCTCGTGATCGCCCTATCGCGCCCGCCGGCCAAGAGCCGTGCTGCCGGAAGGGTGATGTTCTTCCCGCACCTGAAGACACCGCGCAAGGGCATTCTGAGCGCGATGGCGAACGAGTCGATCCCTGTCGAAGTTCGTTTCCCGAAGCCGGTGGCCAGCGCCACGCTCGTGCTCTGGGGTTCGATCGGCAGCGAGGCGGTCGTCGAGGCTTACGACACGGACGGGCACGTCGTGGACCGGGTGTCAAGGGACAGGGTGCCGGCTCGAGACGGGCCGGAGCAGCCGATCCCCAGCTTCGAACTGACGGTGAAGTCATCGGCGATCGCGTACGTCCGCTTTTCGGGTGCGCCGCCGGGAGGCTACCTGGTGTGCGACGAGGTTCGCTTCACGCCCTCGGCCAACGCGGCGAAATGAGCGTGCCGGATGCCCGCAAATGAGTCTTGTACGGGGCGTTCATGAGCCCGGCTCCCGTCCGAAAAAGTCGCCAGACAGCAGACAGCAGCGAACTTAGAGCGTGTGATGAACTGCTAACCTGGATTTCTCGACATTCCTGGCTGTAGCCGGGGTCTGTGACCCCGGGATCGCCCTCCCCGGCCTCGCAGAGGCCGGCTACAGAAGACCGAGAGTCCATGACACGCTCTAAGAGTCTGTCTCAGAAGCCGCGGTGGATGTCTCGTAGGGTGCTCTGTGAGCACCAGAATTCGGCAAACTACCCCGGATCGGTGCTCATAGAGCACCCTGATATGGTTGACCCAGTCAAGAGTACAGTACTGATTTGCTTTCGGATTTTTCCACCCTCAAGGCTCTTCCCTTTGGATCCATGGTGACACGCTGGCGGCGGCCGCATCGTAACGGGCCGCCGTCGGCATCTCGATCGTGGCTCCCGAGCGAATCACCTGCGGGGATCGATCTTCTCTAGTTCTCCTCCTGTCGGCCGCCGGGGGACAGTCCAAGGTGAGATCGTTACGACGGTGGATCATTCTGATATTCGCGCGTTGGTTGACGCATGACTCGATCCGTCAGGGGCTGCCTCTCTCTACAGGCGGGCGTCGGCATCGAGATGCCGGCCCAAGGGTGCTTCGAGGATTCCCCCCTCCCGTACACTCTCCCGGGACTATCCCCCCGGCCGCTAAACAAGGACGAAACAAGGACGAACAAGGACGGGGTCAAACAAGGACGAATAAGGACGCACAAGGACGACAAGGACGGGGTCAAACAGACGAGGACGACGAGGACGGGGTCAAACGCATAATTATAAATAGCTCGATCAGCCCATTTGTCCCATCATCTCCAACGAGGACGCGAGGACGCGAGGACGCACGCGAGGACGCGAGGACGCGGAGGCGAGGACGGGGTCAAAGGCGAGGACGGGGTCGAACGCATAATTATAAATAGCTAGGTAAGTCCATTTGTCCCATCTTCTCCGTCTCGGTTCGGCAAGCAAAGACGGTTTCAGAGGGCTGGCGGAGGTGTGGGTCCAGTCAAAGCTATAGGAGATGGGGCAGACCAGGAAAGGCGGAGGATTTATACTTATGCGTCTGACCCCGTGGCTGACCGACCCCGTGGCTGACCGACCCGGGCATTGGGCGGCGCTATGGAAAGTGGAGTATAATAGCGAACGCCCGCACAATTCCCTGAGATATCAGACACCAGCCGAATTCGCGGCCACTTGTGAGAGGTATGTGCGTATCGATGAAGAACTGCCCGATCCCTCGCCTACTGAATCAACGAACAGGCAACTCCCACGATCATTTGACCAAGAAATGGGGGGGCAGGCCAACGCGACAGCGGAGGAACTGAGCAATCACTCGATTCCACGAGAGGGCCCCAATTCGTTCTTGTCTCCTCCGAGCCCATACCCTCCTGAACATGTAGCCCCTGTTGGAGGAGTTTGAGCGAAGGTGCTTGGTCCTATTTCCGGGTCTGTGCTCCTGGCTCGCAAACCCGCTTCATTGGTGACTGGCAAAACACGACGTAACGCGAAGGTTAAGGAATGACAACCGTACCTCCCGGCGGACCGAGCACCATCAATGGCGTCTTTTATCAGATGTTGTGGACGCTCCTCAAGACGACGCGCCTCCACGCATCAGGATGCATCGCTGATCAGCAGCCGGGCCAGGTTACGCAGGCGACACTCCGACTTGAACCCGGTGGCGGTGGTGGAGATCTCCAGGAAATCGGCGAGACGAGCAGGGTTGTCCAGCAGCTCAAGGCGAGGTCAGACGAAGGAACCTGGTCGTTGACCGAGATGGTGAAAAGCGTCCTGCCCGACCTATACCTGGCGGTCGACCTCGCCGATCGCGACGCCACTTACGAGTTCGTCACTGAAGGACGCATCGGGCGGTGGGAAGAGGTTTACGAGCTCTTCAAGTCTCTCAGCCAACGAGTGTGCCCGAACGCCGACGTTCTCGCAGCTCTCGACGACTCTAAAGTGCTCAAGCTGGGTCTGAAGAGCCAGCGTTCCCGCAAGGAAAATACCGAAGACAAGACATTCTGGCCGGAAGAAATCCATACGGAACGCCGCCTATTTGAACGGATCGTTCTGGAAGTACGCAAGCGTAAGGCGGTCCAAGAAGAATCGATCGGAACGACGCATAAGAAGCTCTGGCACCTACTCGGACACTTCCGGTTCGTTGAAGAGCAGGCAATGAAATTGCTCCAGCAGGAAGTGGATCGCTACCTTCTGCACCTCGTGGAATACGACTCCGAAGTTCCTGAGAAGCGCGACGCGATGCTGATGGGCCTCGCACGGCTCGCCACAAGCGGAGGTGTGGATATAAATGACTCGGCGAGATTCCTCGCAGGGCATGGCCTAGCCTCGACGCCGTTCTCGGCCTGGCCAGTGCTCCGAGAACGCTCCCGGATGCTCCTTGAAGGAGCAATCGAACAGCTCGGCTACCGCGACGACGACGACATGCGACTCGCGCGTGCCAAAGACTTGGCCTCGTCGTGGGTCGGAGGGAAGCCGTTGCTCGCGATCTCCGGCAACAGCGGCCAGGGGAAGTCCTGGCTGCTCTATGCTCTGGCTCGGCAAATCTCATCGGGCCCCGAACTCATCATCCTCGTGGAGGCCAGAGGAAGGGCAGAGGACGATCTAGACGAGGCGGCAAGGATCTGCTGGCACGAGATCAAGAAGAACGACATGACTCTGCCTCTCAGCCGGATCGCGGAGCGTCTACGAAGAGTAGATCGTGACCGCGCTGGTCATTGGCTGACTCTCCTCGTGGATGGAATTCAGAGCGTCGAGGAAGGGCGCAACCTGGCGAAGCAACCTTGGGCTACTTGGGGCGTGAGGTTGATCGTTTCGTGCGAGCCCGAGGTCGCCGGCGAGTTCGAAGAGGCTGCCCAGGGTCGGTGTGCCGCTACGGTATCCGTCGGCGACTTTACATCGGAGGAATTGCAGAGATATTTGACGCGATGCTTCGGCACAGACTGGCCCGACATCCCGGGCGATGTGAGACACACATTGAGGCGACCGCTACTCGCGCGTCTCTACCGTGACCTGGCACAGCACGGTCGCTGGCGCCCGACAAACGAATACGAGCTTTACAAGAAATACTGGCACCGCCTTGGCGAGAATGAGCGCATCGACCGCCCCCTCGACCGCGTTGGCCTGGAACGCCTGGCTCGTTCGATCCTCGACGGCGCCAGGTACCCGTGGACGGCGGAGCAGCTCTCCCGCGCCGGGCTCGACAACCAGTCCATCAATGCGCTGATCCGGGTCGGCTGGCTACGGCGAACGACCGGGAACCGATTCGAGGTCTGGCACAATCGGCTCCTTAACTGGGCGGTCGCTGCGGCCCTTGTGGAGTCATTCCAGTCGGGGGACATCGAGCCGGACGACTTCTGCTCCCTTCTCCGAAATATGTATGGCAATATGCGAGGTTACGGGGGCCGGTACCTCGGCTACGTACCGATGGATGCCTGCTGGCTGCTCGCCAATTCTAACGGCGACCTCAGCGACCTCTTGGATCGAGCCCTTCAGTCGCTAGAGGACATGCCATGGAACGCAAAGCAGACGCTCTATTGCCATCTCCTGCCGACCGTGGGGAGCGCGATCGTCCCCGCCCTCTTCAGGCGCCTCGAAGCAGTCGCGCCCTCTGCGGATCACACACATACCGACCTAGTGGTCAATGCGATCACCGTGTTTGAGGAGAAAGCTGTGTCCTCATCCGCCATCCAGCTCCTCGGGAGCAAGAACGCGCCGACTCAGCGAGCCGCAATGCGCATTCTTTCCCGACGACCTTCCGCCACGGCTCTCGACCAACTATGGGAGCTGCATTGCTCTGGACAGGTTGACCCGAGACCCTACCTTCGCGTCGGGGAGCATGATAGATCGTCACTTTACAAGGATTCATTCAGTGCGCTTCGGTCTTGCGTCCGGCTCCAGCCGATGTGGCTGGAACGGGTTATCAGCCGTTTCAGAACCCCCGAGGAATCGTTGCAGATTCACGACCTCGCCTACCTACTCGCAAACCTAGATGACGAGGCCGATTTGTGGCGTCGTTGCAAGCCGGCCCTCCAACGACTCGTCCCGAAGGAACACGAAAGATGCCTCGCGACTAATATCTACAAGCATAACGACGCTGATGAGATCATTTGGATCGTCGACCGAGTGCATTGCGAAGATGATCAGCTCGGTCCTTGCGCATTGCGGGCACTAATCAAGATTGCCCCGGATCTCGCAATCGAGCATCTAGCTCGACTCCCAGTTCATCTCCTTCACGCAACACGGCACTGGTGTTTTGAAGAATTGATCGCGAAGCGACCCGAGGCGACGGGTGCTCGGATCGCTGAGATGCTCCAGAGCAGTGTAGATCCGTTCGACATCGCCCTCGTCTATCGCGGTAGCGAGAATTCAATTACTGTAGACATCCTCAACGCCTTGCTCGATCGCCTTGAAACCACTCTGAAGAAGGATTTTTCCAAGCCGAGTCCTCCGAGTTACTGTCCGCCTTACCGCGCATTCCTGATACTCTACTCCATCAGTCATCCGGATCTGTTGGAGTGCATTCGACTTCGACGTGCGATGACGCTAGAGGAGACACTGACGGAGTGGCTCTTGCATGAGGGGCTGCACCATAACGCCTGGCACACTCTCGCAGGGAGTTATGGACTCGAACTGCTCTACAAGATCGGAGGCACCGGCTTTATCAGGGTCGTCAATCAATATCTGCAGTTGACGAGCCAATTAGAGCAACGACGAGGTCTCAAGATGGCCTTCAGGCGCCCAGATGAGACCACGATCGAACTGCTGCGCAGGATCACGACGACCGCTGAGATCTGGGATCACCATATGCTCGACCGATCCCGGGCAGTGCAGGTGCTTATATATCTCAAGCAGTGGGAAGAGGCTATAGTAGCCATGATCCGCTGGAACCTGCCTGTCGAGCCAGAGTTGCTCCGTGCATGCGTACGCCAAGGCGCGATCGATGCCACTGCCATAGCCCCCGCATTAAGGGACTTGGAACGAGAGGAAGTCATCGACACCGGTGCCGTCCTCGCTCTCGGGCTCGGAGGCCGAATCGATCAGACTGCGAGAATTCGCTCGATCCTTCACGAAACACCTCCCGGATCAGACCTAGCCCAAGCTTGCGTCATCAGCCTCGGGCTGCTGCATGATTCCTCGACGGAAGCTGTCGAGTTGCTCATCGCGCAGCTCAATGTGGATGAGGACGATTACGAAATCCTGATCGGCTTGATTCAGTCGGACAGTGAGCTGGCATTGGATGCCCTCATCGAGAGGCTCCACGCGAAATTCAATATCTCGCTCGCCATCGACCTGATCTCTAAGCCACACACAAGACAACGCGCCACCGAGATGATTCACGCCCGGCTTCGTGACACACCTGATGATCAATTGCAGGAATTAGTCATCCCATTGCTGAGCCTCGAAGATGAATTTCTCGCCCCTTTCCTGAAAACCAGTCGAATCCGCGACGCTCTGCGAGAGCGGTCATTTGGAGAGGAAGCGTGGGGCTGGACCGTCGGCTCCAAGGCCATTGCGATCCGTGGCCTGTCGAAGTTTGACCGCGACGCGGCCTTTCTCGCCGCACGCAAGACCTTGCAGAACTCGAACTCACACGACCGAGAGTATTACCCATATCTGCTCGTCGAGTTCGACGCGGAGCGAGCAACCGAAACCCTGCTCGAGCAAGCCCTGGTCGAAAAAAATCCCCTCATCCTCCGGTCGATGGCGCGGGCGCTTCAGGAAGTAGACCTCTCGGAGATCCTGTCCCACTGGGTCATCTCGGAAGACGTCGAGCGTCGGTTAGCGGCCTGTCGCATGGTGGCAGCCAATGCGAGAGGCTCCGATGTGATCGCGGCAGATGCTTTCGAAGTTGCTCGACGATCCGGATGACGGAGTGGTCCGGGAGGCTCGCGACGCCTTAAGGCAGAATCGCGATGTTCGCGCCGCCGAGACGCTGTTGAACGCCGTGCTCTCGGCGGAAGACCCAAGCATCCGGTGGGTCCTGCTCGACGCGCTGTTGAATATGGCGGATCCTGACGACGAGCATCGACCCTGGCCAACATGGGCTCGTGCAGTGGCCGAAGGACGCCCATATCTTGAGAGGATTTACATCGACGATCGACTCCGGGAGCGGCGAAAAGCATTGGCGGACGCGGCGAAGAAAGAGGCGGAGAAAAGCTAATCCCAGGGCATTCCACGGGGACGGCTCGCGCGATCGTAAGAGATGGAGCGAACGAATTCGATCAGGCGCACAACAGGGACGCAGCACGCGCACAACAAGGACGCAGCTAGATTCAACTGCCTGCCACGTGCCGCCCGATGGCGGGAGCGGTCCGGCCAGGGCGAGGTTGTACCTCGCTCAGAATCCTTATCCAGGAACGAGGCCACCGCAGGGCCGAACTGAGCCGCGGCGCGGACCTGAACCCGCTCTCCTCGGGTATTGTTGCGTCGGCCCAACACACGCGATCACTCATGCTTGTGCGATATCCTGGCGATCTGAAGCGTCGGCAAGGTCGTCACGCGGGCATAAGTTGAGTGGCCAGCACCTGGTACCAGGCCTTCACCCGATCAATGATGTCGCTGACCGTAGCGGGGTCGAGCGGGTGGAAGATTCCGGCCTCGTGGAACCGCAGCGTGGCGCCCTTCGCCTCGACCTGCGGCTCGGCTACCCAAGCATAGAAGGCCTCGTTCTCGCGGACGTTCACGACGAAGACGCACACCGGCAGGTAAATCGGGCTGCCCAGCCCGCGGAAGAGCGGACTCACCTTTTGCATCCAGTCGTTCGGGTCAGACGACGTGGCCCCCTTCACCTGCACCACGAAGAGCTGCGTGGACAGGGGATCGCTCGTCTCGATCTCGACCAAGAAGTCCAGCCCGCTATCGTTCTTCCGCTCGTCTCGGACGAGGACGTCCTTGCGGGAGGTCAGCAGCACCCCGGCCAGTGCCTCGCTTCGCTCCTCGACGAACCAGGGCTCTCTTGTGGTAGACATATTCGGTTCCTACTCCCGGAATCGCGAGCCGGAGAGGGTCATATTCCGACTTGACCAGAAGTCCATGACCTCATCCCTGAGCTGCTCAAGGACGCCGCAGTCGATCTGGAAACGGGTGGTCAGGCTCGCCACGTTGTCGCGCGGCTCGTTCACGGACAGGAGGAACCCGACTCCGATTGCATTCACGTCAATCCCAACCACGTACGTCGGCGCGGGGTAGGCGACCATCCGGTCGATGTCGTCCCGCGTGACCTGAACCCGCAGGCGGTGCTCCTCCGCGGTGTATCCCAGCGTGGTACCCTTGACCTGTACGAAGAAGAAATACGCCGGGTGGTCCACCACCTCGACGATGTAGTCGAACGTGGGGTACTTATCGCCCAGGAAACGGGGGCGGAAGAACGGGTCGTCCCGCCCGCAGAGGTCGGTCATGAGGAGGCTGAACAGCCACTGCCCGCGTTCTCCGATGTCCTCTCTTGCCACTTGCTCACCTGCCGGCAGGCCCACGATTACCCAACTGAATTGTACCCCGCCCGCCATTCGCTGTTAAGATCGAGCGCCTACCCCGACGGTTCGACGCTCTCAGCCCCGCGCGGCCCAGCACCCCGACATCCCGCTCGAAGCGGGGGACGACTCTTGAATTCACCCTGGGTTGCGGCCCAAGATCGAGTCAGGAGAAACCAGCGATGAACCCACAAACCGATTCAAGGTTCACGGCTCCTTTCGCGTCCCGGCGGCGGGCAATCTCTCGGCGGCGCTTCCTCCGCGGCTCGGCCGTGGCGATGGCGTTGCCGTTCCTGGAATCGATGGGAGCACCGTTCGCGCGGGCAGCCGCCGGCCCCGGGCCGCAGCGGATGTTCTGCATCTGCAACAACCTCGGCGTGCTGCCCCGGCCGTTCTTCCCCATCGACGCGGGCCGCGACTACACCCCCTCGCCGTACCTGAAACTCCTCGAGGCGCACCGCGCCGACTTCACCGTGCTGAGCGGCGTGTCGCACCCGTTCGTCGATGGCGGCCACCCGTCGGACATCAGCTTCCTGACCGCGGCCCCGCATCCGTCCAGCAGTTCGTTCCGGAACTCGATCTCGCTCGACCAGCTCGTGGCCGAACGGATCGGGATGTTGACGCGGTTCCCGTCGCTGACCCTGGCGGTCAACGGCGGCCGCAGCCTGTCGTGGACCCGCACAGGCGTCGCGATCCCGCCGGAGGGCCAGGCGTCCGGGGTGTTCAAGCAGCTCTTCCTGCAAGGGTCGCCCGCCGAGATCGACCGGCAGATCCGCGAGCTCGACACGGGGCGGAGCATCCTGGACGTCGTCTCCGAGCAGGCCAGGGAACTCGAGCGGAACGTCGGCGTCCGCGACCGGGCCCGGCTCGACCAGTATTATTCCGGCGTCCGCGACCTGGAACACCGGCTCCAGGAGTCTCGGGGGTGGGCCAGGAAGCCGAAGCCGGCGGTCAAGGCCAGCCCGCCGACCGACCCGGCCAGCCCGGCGCAGTACATGGCCAAGGTGCAGGTCATGTATGACCTGGCGCGGCTGGCCTTCGAGTCCGATTCGACCCGGGCGATCACGCTGATGCTCAACAGCGTCGGCACGCCGGTCGTGCAGATCGCCGGGGCGACGATCACCGACAGCTATCACAACCTGTCGCACCACGGCATGGCCGAGGAGAAGCTGACGCAGCTCAAGGTGATCGACGAATGGCACATGAAGCTGCTCGCCGACATGTTCAAGGGCTTGAAGTCCGCCAGGGAAGACGGCAAGACGCTGCTGGACCGCACGATGATCCTGTACGGCTCCAACCTCGGCGACGCGAATGCGCACTCGACGACGAACCTGCCCACCCTCTTCGCCGGCGGCGGCTTCCGGCACGGCCAGCACCTGGCCTTCGACCGCAGCCGCAACGACCCGCTGCCGAACCTGTTCGTGTCGATGCTCCAGCGGATGGGGATCGAGGAGACCAGCTTCGGCCCCTCGACGGGGACGATGCGCGGCCTGGAGATGGACTGAGAGGCTGTGAATAAATCGATTCCAGATGACGAATTACAAATCAACTCAAAGCGTGAATCACCAAATATTTATAAATTCGCGATCCGTAATTCGCGATCCGTAATCCGATTCCTTCACAACCTCTGAGCCATGACGCACGCCCGAACGATCGTCCTGACGGTCCTCATCAGCCTCGTCGCGGCGCCCGACGACGGCCCGACGATCATCACCTTCGACAAGGTCGAGACCGGCAAGCCGATGTCGAGCTACACGGACCGGGGCCTCGTGATCGCCCTGTCGCGCCCGCCGGCCAAGAGCCGTGCTGCCGGGAGGGTGATGTTCTTCCCGCACCTGAAGACACCGCGGAAGGGCATCCTGAGCGCGATGGCGAACGAGTCGATCCCTGTCGAAGTTCGTTTCCCGAAGCCGGTGGCAAACGTCACCCTCGTGCTCTGGGGTTCGATCGGCAGCGAGGCGGTCGTCGAGGCGTACGACACGGACGGACACGTGGTGGACCGGGTGTCAAGGGACAAGGTGCCGGCTCGAGCCGGGCCGGAGCAGCCGATCCCCAGCTTCGAGCTGACGGTGAAGTCATCGGCAATCGCGTACGTCCGCTTTTTCTGGCGCGTCGCCGGGAGGATACCTGGTGTGCGACGAGGTGCGCTTCACGCCGTCGACCAACGCGGCGAAATGAGCGTGCCGGATGCCCGCAAATGAGTCTCGTACGGAGTATCTATGAGCCCAGATCCCGTCAGAAAAGCAAAAGCGTAAAGCCGACCCCGTCCGACCTGACCCATGCCCGATGGAAGATCCTCGACGCGCTCATCCTCGATGCCGAGCCCGGCGGTGGCGCTCGCGAGGCCGATCGACCGCCTCGACCGACATGCCTTCCCTCGTCGCGTCGAGCACGCACGGGCCAACCCCTGCGCGCTTCGGTCCGACGACACGTCCGACGACACCGAAGCAATTTGGGGCGAAGCATCGAACGTGGCCTCATTCGGTCGCTAATGGACCCCACGACGGGAGCTTGGCCGTGGGGGCGGCTGAAATGGAGATCCAGGATCCGCACGCTACCCAAACTCGTGCGCCAAGATTTTTTCACGAAGAGCAAGAAAGATTCAACCTCGCAGGGCTCGTCGGTCTCTTGAGAGTGAGCGAGATGAAACCGCGATCGTAGGATTCCTATATGAAGGAGGACTACGTTCGAAGTTGGGTCAACCTTCTTCTCGTCAATTCCAGGTCAGGCATCAAAGCATATCCTCACAGCCATGCGATGCGACGCGACGCGAGCTCCAATCACCAAGGAAGACATCAATGAGACGAATCCTCACCAGGTCCCTGCTCTTCGGCTGCACGATCGCAGCCTTCGGCCCGGCATCGGCCAGGGCGGACTTCACGCCCCTGTACAGCAACATAACGACAGATTCGGGCCTCGGCTATATCGCGGGTGGAGCGACGAACGTCGGCGGCGACTTGACCACGACGATGGTCGCCGATGACATCACCGCGGGAGCCGGGCTGGGCGGCTTTTCCGTCGACCAGCTCAGTTTCATCGCCGAGAACTTCAATACCAACCTGGTCTTCGCGCAGGCGATCGTGCAGATCTATCAGGCAAACGGCCCGGACGGCGGTCCAGGCACCTTGATCACCGAGGAGACCACGAACGTATTTCTTACGGCCGACTCGATTCAGCAGATCACCATCACTTCCCCGTCGATGTTCACGATGCCTACCGGCCTCTTCTGGGCGGGGCTTTCGTACGACAATGCCTTGAACGAAGAAGGCGCGGCACAGCTCAATGATCTTGGCCAGGGGACCTTCGGTCCGCCTACCGTAGGCAGCAGCCAAGACCTCTTTTTCCAATCGAACAGTGCCACGTCCAGTGGGACCAACAATCCGGCCGGAGAGTTTCTCTTCTTCGGCGGCAACCCGCCCGCGGACTTCGGCTGGAGTTTCTCGACGGCCCAGACCGTTCCCGAGCCCTCGTCCCTGGCGCTCTCGGCGGTCGGCGGCCTGGTCCTGGTCGGCGTTCGCTCGACACGTCGTCGACGCTCCGCCGGCGAAGGTGCCATCACGGCCTGACCGCTTCAAGGATGATGGACGGTCTGGGGATAGAGCAAATCACGCATGGTTTGCGCACGGCCTGTAGGGTGCTCCGTGAGCACCGATCTCGTGCGTCGCCTTGAATCGGTGCTCACAGAGCACCCTACGGGTCTGAGGTTCGACGGCGGTATAGTAGGTTGAGCATCGGGGACCTCGAAATCTCCCGGAGATTTCAACCATGCGATCGACGCTCAGGACCTGGAAACCGGATCGTCTCCGGAGATGAATGAGATGGACGAGCTGTCATCCCGCTTCCTCGACGCCTTCTCGGCCATCGAGAAGCACCTGCGGAGGCTCCTCGACGCCGACAGGCACATGACTTTCAACGAGATGGTCGAGAGGGCATCGAGGTCGGATACTGGCGTCCGGCGGCTCCGGGGCCAGTTGAAGGACTTCGGCGAGCTGCGGAACTTCGTCGTCCACGAATACCGGCGAGACCAGCCGACGGCCTCGCCCAGCGCCCACGCCGTCGAGCGGCTCCAGGCGATCCGCGACGAGTTGCTCTCGCCGCCCCGGTTGATCGATCGATTCCGCCTCCCGGTCCAGACGTGCGCCCCGGCGGATCCCGTCGGTGCCGCCGTCCGGAAGATGTACGACGGCTCCTTCTCGCAATTGCCCGTCTACGACGGGGATCGCCTGGTCGGCCTGCTGACCGCCGAGACGGTCGCCCGATGGCTGGCCAGCCGCCTGGCCGATGGCCTGGGATTGCTCGAGGAGGAGGCCGTCGCGATCGTGATGCGGCACGAAGAGGGGACGCACGCCTATGTCATGATGGGACGTGACGCCACGGTCGAGGACGCCTTCACCGCATTCGATGAACACCTCCACTCGGGCAAGTCGCTCGATGCGATCATCCTGACTCAAACCGGCGGGGGGACCGAGCGGCCCCTTGGGATCGTCACCGTCTCGGACATGCCGAGGCTCCTGGAATCGTCGCGGGCGTGAAGGGTCGTTGCGGCTCGGGACCGGTCCAGCCATATACGACGTGCGGTCACTACACGGTTGACCGTCATCGGCACCGGGGTTCTCATCGTGGGCGATTTCTGCGGACGGAAGCGAGGCTGCTCGAACTCCAAGAATTTCATCCTGGGCAGATGAACCGCCGGTCGATAATGGGAGAAGCGCGGACCACTGGCACGGGCCGGCGCCGTGGTGAGAGAATGTCCTGGACCGCTTCGTCCGGGGCGTTCGGCCGGCCTGGTGACCGCCATCATCCCGGACGGTCCTGTCTTTGCCTCCATAATGCTGATGCGGGCTGGAGATCCAGAAGGGGGCGGAAGGTCCAGGACATTCGGAGACGAGAGAAATGGCCGATCAACCCCTCCTGGCAACGATGACCGGCGAGCACTTCCAGCCGGTCCGGATTCATTACAAGGTCTTGAACCGCCCGGGGCTGTTGCGGGCGTTCGAGAAGCTGCGCTGCCTGGATTACGATGCCAACCGGAAGCGATGGGTCTGGCTCTACGCCCATGAGGCCAAGAAGCTTCGGTTCCAACGGTCGTATGCCCAGTTCCCCAAAGAGGTCCATCCGATCGTCATCGGCGCCTTCTTCCTGAGGACGGAGGAATCCCTGCTCCTCGACCTCCGCTCCTGCGAGCGCGCCTTGCTGGCGATCCCGTTCTTCGACGCCCAGCTTCCCCGGAAGCTCGTCGAACTGGAGTATGCCGAGATCGTGAATCGACTCTTCCCCGCCATCGAGGCGAACCTGACCCTGACCCCTGACGCCCTCTTCGATCGCCAGGTCGGCGCCGGCCTCGATCCGGAAGCCTTGGTGCAACGACTCGTCGAGAAGACCGCCGGCATTCGGGATCCGGAAGAGAAGTTGCAGGTCGCCCTGGATGATCTCCATTCCCAGGCGAAGGAGCCGTTGCCGGAGATCGAACGATTGCCTGTCCACTACGCCGAGGACGGCATCGGAGGATTCAAACTGGCGTTGCATCTCCGCCAGATGGTCGCCATCCAGCACTGGCAGGGCCACCCCGAATACAGCCTGGGCGACGCGATCCGGTCGGTCACCGGGACGTCTTGAGCGAGGGGTTCGACGGGAGACACTCCTCGATGAACGCCGTACGCCCACGCACTCAAATGTGTGGGCGCCTGCTACGAGATCGTCTCGGGTGGTGGCGTTCCGCGAGGAGTGTCTCCCGATCTGTCGCACCGACTCGCATGATTATCGGATCGAGAAGTGGGAAACGGGCCAATTCGACCTCGATCCGAATTTCCCGCGTCGCTGGAGCCTTGACGGGCTCGGTTCGCCAGGTTACACACATAGGTAGTCGAGGCTCAGGTCGCCAGGCGCTCATACTGGTCATCTCGCACATCCCGACCAAGAAAGAAGGCCCCGCGTGACTCTTCCGCGCAGGACGGTCTTGAAGCTGATGTCAGCAGGTGCGGTCACCGTGTTCACCGGCCATGTCCGGGCGAGCCAGGTCGTCGGACCGGTCACCCGCCGGACCCTGACCAACATGTCGATCGATGATCCCATCATCTCCACGTATCGCGATTTCGTCGGGATGATGCAGAACCCGCCGGCCACCCTGTCGGCGAACGTCAACTGGCTGGATTTCTCGCTCCAGCATGGGAACTACGACACGGAGGAATACAAGTTCTGCCCGCATGGCGACTGGTATTTCCTGCCCTGGCATCGCGCCTACACGCTCATGTACGAGAAGGCGGCGCAGACACTGATGAAGAATCCCGATTTCGCCATGCCCTACTGGAACTGGACGGAGATGAGGGATTATCCCGAGGCGTTCGCCAATCCCCAATACAAGGGGAAGCCGAACCCGCTCTATATCGAGAACAGGAACGCCCTCGTCGGCCCGAACGCCCTCACCGATGCCATCGTGGGCCAGCCGCTGATCGACAGGATCTACAGGGAGACCGTGTACGAGGCGTTCGGCACCTCCAAGAACCCCGACCAGAACAATCTGGACCCGTCGTGGGTCGTGCAGGGAGGCGGACTCCAGGGGCCGCTGGAGAGCCGGCCGCATAACCAGGTCCACAACCGGATCGGCGTCTTCATGCCGACCCCCGGCTCGCCGCGCGACCCCCTGTTCTTCATGCACCACAGCAACATCGACCGGATCTGGGCATCCTGGACGGCGCTGGGCCGGCAGAACTCGAGCGATCCCCTTTGGCTGAACATGACGTTCCCCGGGAACTTCATCAAGCCCGACGGCACGCTCTATTCGTCGATGGTGAAAGACCTCCAGAGTATCGCCGACCTGGGATACACGTACGACTTCCTGCCGCAGCCCGACAGCGAGGCTCCCAACCCCGCCAGGGATAGCCGGCTCCTGGCGATCCTCCATTCGAAGACCGGGGCGCCGGTCGCGGGCGTCGAGCGGATCGGGGGGGCGAACACGGGCGCCGCCACGGCCTTCCGGGCACTCCCACGCGAATGGACCATGAGCAAGGCTTCCATCGAGTCCGTCGCCAAACCCGCCGCCGCCGGGGGGACCGAGGTCTTCGCCTTGATCCGGGATATCGCGCTCGGGGAGCACGTCACGGGCTTCCGCGTCTTCGTCAACCGTCCGGATGTCACGCCATCGGTACCGACCACCGATCCGCACTACGTGACCACCGTCACCTTCCTCAGCCACGAGCGCGGCCATGCCGGCGCCAACGCCCACGGCGTCGCCGCCCGGAAGCATCTGCCGAGCGCGCTCGTCGAGCTGACCGATACGCTCCGGAAGCTCTACGGCTTCCGACGGCTGAACCCCGGGAAAGTCACCCTCCAGCTCATCCCGGTGCCCGCCCCCGGCGTCGCGTTGCAGTCCGTCGGCGCGGTCGTCCCGGGCTCCGTGGAGATCGTCGTCCTCTGAGAGTTATGAGAAAATCCATTCCAGATTGCGGATTCCAGATTGCGAATGGGAAGGGGCCCGAGACGTCAGGGCTCACGACTTTGCGATCGGGAATCCGATCCTTTCGCAAGCTCCGTGCGGCGGTGACGCGGGGAAGGAGGCATGTCATGCCGGGACAATCCAGCTCGATCCGGCTCGTCGCCGGCGCCGCCCTGTCGTTGTGCTTTCTCGCATGCTCTCAAGAGCATAAGAAAACACCACCTCCACCCCCGCGCAAGGCCGAGCCCGCGGCGGAAAAGCCCGACATGACGATCCGACCCGATCATACGGTCCGCTGGTCCAAGGTCTGCGACCCGAAGACGCTCGACGCGCTCAAGTCCGGCCGCTTACGACTGGGGATTACCGTCAAGGCCTTCAAGCCGCCGACGCCAGGCCCCGCGCCATTCGTCGTGCACTCGGTCCCTTCGAAGGATGCGAAGCTCCGGGATGCGAAACCCCAGGAAATCGATCGGTTCGAGATCACGCCGAATCGACCCTTTCGCGTATCCGATGGGGCCACGCCCCAGAGATTCCTGATCGACCTGCGGGATTACCTCGACGCCCTCGAGGGCTCCAAACTCGACCTCGAAGTCGGCTTCGACGGCAGTTCGAGGAGACTCCAGGGCGGCATGGCGGAAGTCGCCTTCGATCTGGTGGAACTCAAGTGAGCCGACGGTGGGGTTCGGAAATACGAGTCCGCTCGGAGGGTGCCGATCTCCGAGGATGACCGCGCGAGGAGACATCGATGCCGACGAGCCGCCGCGAATTCCTGGTGATGACCGCCGGTGCCTGGCTCGGGGCCGGCACGATCGGGCGGGGGGACGACCGCCTTGCGACTGCGCCCGAGCCCAGGACGATCCTGATGCTGGGGGGCACGGGCTTCCTCGGGCCCCAGACCGTCGAGGCGGCGGTGAGGCGAGGGCACAAGGTCACGCTGTTCAATCGCGGAAAGACCCGGCCGGGCCTCTTCCCCGACCTGGAGAAGCTCCAGGGCGACCGCGAGAAGGACGACCTGAAGGCCCTGGAGGGCCGCAAGTGGGACGCGGTGGTTAACACCTCGGCCAACGTCCCGCGATGGGTGAAGAAGGCGGCGGCCGTGCTGGGCCCGGACGTCGGGCAATATATTTACGTCTCCTCGATCTCGGCCTATGCCGACATGAGCAGGCCCGGGATCGACGAGTCGGCGCCGGTGGCCACGATCGACGACCCGACGACCGAGAAGATCGATGGGCGGACCTTCGGGGCCCTGAAGGCCCTCTCCGAGAAGGCCGCGGAGACGGCGATGCCCGGTCAGGTCGCGGTGGTGCGGCCGGGCCTGATCGTCGGCCCCGACGACCCGACCGACCGGTTCACCTACTGGCCGGTTCGCGTCGCGAGGGGCGGCGAGGTGCTCGCCCCCGGCTCCCCCGACGACCCGATCCAGCTCATCGACGTCCGCGACCTGGGCGAATTCCTCGTCCGCCTCATCGAGGGCAAGACGACGGGCGTCTTCAATGCCCTCGGCCCCGACAAAGAGCTGACGATGGGCCGGACGCTCGAGGCGTGCAAGCAGGCGGCCCTCAGCGACGCGACCTTCACCTGGGCCGGCGCGGAGTTCCTGGAGAAGCAAGGTGTCCACGCCTGGAGCGACATGCCAGCATGGGTGCCGAACGGCGGCGAGACAGCCGGCTTCGCGAAGGTCAGCAACGCGCGCACCATCCGGGCGGGACTGACGTTCCGCCCGATCGTCAACACGGCCAAGGTCACGCTGGACTGGTTCCGGACCCAGCCCGAGGAACGTCGTTCCAAGTTGAGGGCCGGACTGACGGCCGAGCGCGAGGCCAAGGTGCTCGCCGCCTGGAAGGCCCGGGCCGGCAAGCCGTGAATCGTGCCTCCGATCGCGACCGAGCGAGCGGCTTATCGGCATTCCCTTGTGCATCACCGGGCCCTCGTGTATCGTGTCGATGGTTGGGATCTCGCGATCCGGTCGATCTCGGGACGCGATCCATCCCATCGACCGCCCTTGCCCGGGAGTCGGGTCGCAACTCGTTCCGCTCCCCGATCGTCATCGGCGGCGCGGCCGCCGTGAGCGCCGGCCCGATTTGCCCCCGGGTACTTCGCCGTCGGGTGATTTACGTGACGTTTCCGCGGCTCAACAGAAAAGGTGGCGACAATGCTCCTGCCCAAGCTTGCCCCGAGCGTCATCCGCCGCACTTCGGCCGGCCGCTCGTCGCCGGGAGTGCGCCTGTCCAAGGACGAATTCTTCGCATCATGCACTTGCGTATGTGAAAACGGCAATTCGGTCTGCGGGAATGGATCGGGCTTGACCCTGGCCGACGCGCAGGCCGCGGCCCACAGCGCCGCCTCGAACCTGTGCACGTCGCAGGGCTCCTCGGTCAAGAGCAGCACGTACACGACGTATCCATGTCCCTCCTGATGAGCATTGTCGCGGGCATCCTCCCCGGGCGATTCACGATCGCGTCGCATACATGGTTTGCGCACGGCGCGAGACGAGGGAGGCTGATACAAACCCGAAGCGTGAGCGAGGACCCGACGGCGTTCCCCTCGCTCACGCTTCGGGTTAGGATACGAAATTTATTAACTGTCGCATCTGGCTTTCTTGGCACGCGATTTGGCTAGTAATCTAGGCGACCCAGGAAAGGATATACGGCTCTTGGCAGGGTTCCGCAATGATTACGAAGTATCCGCGGCCGGTGGAGGAGGCGATGCGTTATACCTTTTCCACTCTGAATGAACGCCAGCGTCGTCTGTTTGCCGCATCGGAGGCCCTCAAACTCGGACATGGCGGCATCGCTTACATCGCTCAACTCCTCGATTGTCATCGACGGACCATTGAGCGCGGACTGGATGAGTTACGTCATCCGGATTCGCTCTTGCCGCCTCATCGAGCGCGAAAAAAAGGGGTGGCCGGCAAAGCTGTTTGAGGCTCTTTCCAGGGATCGACGCGGCCTTCTTGCAAATCGTCGATCCGCATACGGCCGGTGATCCTGACCAAGACGGTGTCCTTTGGACCAACCTCTCGCGCCCCAAGATCGTCGAGGAACTCCTGCGGCGCGGCTTTCGCGTGAGTGTCACCGTGGTGTCTCAGCTCTTGGATCGTCATCGCTTGGGAAGTCGCAAGGCTTGCAAGACGCTGCCCCTGGGGCGCCACGCTCATCGCGATCGGCAGTTTCAGATCATCGCCGACCACCGCGAGGCTTTCCTGCAATCCCCCGACCCGATCGTGAGCATGGATACCAAACACAAGGAATTCCTGGGGCTCTTGTTCCGCCAGGGCCGGCTCTACACGCAACAGGCCAAGAAGGCTCTGGACCACGATTTCCCCAGCGCCGCATTCGGCGTGATCTATCCGCACGGCTTCTACGACATCAAGCGCAATCGGGGCCACCTGAATCTGGGACTCAGCCACGACACCAGTCGATTCGCCTGCGACAGCCTCGGCGTCTGGTGGGAAAGGCATGGCCGGCCCGCTTATCCGCGGGCGCACCGCGTGCTCTTGCTGTGCGACGGCGGCGGCAGCAACGCTTCCAATCGTTACGTGTTCAAGTATCATTTGGAAAGCCTTGCCAGCCACATCGGCCTGGAGATCCGTGTGGCTCACTATCCGCCGTATTGCTCCAAGTTCAATCCGATCGAACACCGCTTCTTCCCGCATGTGACGCGTGCGTGCCAAGGTCTGCTGCTGACCTCAACGGAGGTGACCAGCCAGGCGATGGCCCGGGCGAGCACAAAACAGGGCCTGAAAACGACCGTCCATGTCCTCGCCGGTGACTATCCGCTGAAGGAGGGCTACCCCGATGAATACCCCAAGACGATGAGAATCCGGTTCGACGAGGAACTCCCCGTATGGAATTACCGTGCCATTCCGGGCAAATGCGACAATTAATAAATTTCGTATCCTTAGTGACTGGGGTGTGCGCGAATCCAGCGTGAACCGCCCTGACGGCGATCGCCCGACGACGGTCACCAGTCGAGGTTGACCGCCTGGAGGATCCGTCGCACTTCCTCGAGGTCCCAGATCCGCAGCCGACCCCTCCCATTGGTTAACGCCAGCCATCGGCCGCTCGCGCTGATCGCGACCTCGCCCATGAAGGCCCGGCCCGCGTGCATGGTCGCGATGTTCGACCCTCGCGACGCGTCCCAGAGGCGGATCACGCCCTCTCGAGGGGCGAGCGAGACCAGCAGGCGCCCGCCCGCGTCGACGGCCACGCTGCCCACGGCGGATTCCGGCGTCTCGAGCGTTATGCTGGCGTCCGGTCGCTCGCGACGGATCACCCGGATCCGCGACCCCTGGCCGATGGCGAGTAATCGGCCGCCCTCCGAGAGGGCGACCGGCCCATTCCGCGGCAGGTGGATCTCGTGGACCTTCGCCCCGCTCGCGAGATCGAACAGCCGGACGACCAGGACCTCCCGTCGCGAGGTCCCATCGGACTGCGCGCCGTTTTCCTGGAGGCAGGCCAGCGTCCCGTCGGGGGAAAACCGGAGGATCGGGTGGACCGCAACATTGGGGTCCATCGCGATCGATCGATTGCGATCGTTGGGATCGGGGACTTCGCGCACCAGGTCGAGGCTCAGTCGGCTCCGCCCGGCGTCGAAATCCCAGAGCAGGAATCGAGCACCGACCGCCATCCCATTCACCTGTTCATTCCCGCCGACGAGGATATGTCCTCGATCGTCGAGACCTACGCCGCAGACGTAAGTCAGACCGGCCGGAGATCGGATGCGGTCGATCGCCCGGCCGTCCTTCGCGTCGAGGGTCGTCAGTTCCTCCGAGGTTGCGCAGATGATCCGACCGGACCCCCTGTCGAAGCAGACCGCGTTGGCGTAGCTGCCCGCCCGGAGGATCGTCGGGGCGATGTCGTGCGCGGCGAGGTCGATGACCGCAATGTTCCGCGAATCGTTCGCGCTAGAGACGAGCCCCTGCTCGGACGGCGCGAACCGGAGCGTCTGCGGTATGGGAGCCGGCCGATCGGCATCGAGCCGGGCGATCCGGACGGCCCTCGAGAGGGGCGTGCGTACCCGCAAGACGACGAGTCCCCGCATCGATTCGCCGACGATCCGGTCCTCGTCGATCCACTGGGGGCGGGCGAGGATCCAGGGTGGCTCGCCCGGGATCGCCATCAGGCCCGACACGAGGGGCTCGCCGGTCTCGGAGTCCCAGAGCCGGAAGGTGCCGTTGACGCCGAAGGTCGCGAGGTATTCGCCGTTCGGCGAGTACTGGACGGTGGCCGTGGCATCGGCGTGGGCCCGGAAGGCGAGGGCCTCGCGCGGGGCCTCGTTCTTCTCGATCAGCGGGGTCAGGTCCCAGACCTTGACCGAGCCCGCGACGCCCGCCGCCGCCAGCCTGGTGCCGTGGGCGTCCACGTCGAAGCTGACGCGGCAGGGCTCGTGATTCATCGGGAGGTCGAAGACCTTCGAATCGAGGAGGAGCTTGATGGATTCGGGGTGGCCCGGATGATAGATCTCGACCGACTGCTCGACCGCGGCCGGATTGGCCGACCGGCTCATCGCGGTGAGGACGAGCCGACGGCCGTCGGGGAGGAAGTTCAGCGAATCGATCAGGCTCCTGGCGACCGGCTCGACCCAATCGGCGACGAACGTCTCGGGGTCGAAGGTCCCGAGGAAGGGGCCATGCCCGGCCTGGCGGAAGACGGCGGCGACCTGTCGCGAGTCCGGATCGAAGGCGAGGGCCATCGCGACGATCTCCTTTCCCTCCTGGTCCTTGAGGCTGCCGAGCCGGGTCTCGGTGTTAATATCCCAGACGTCCGTCGAGGTCCGCTGGTCGTTGACCGCGGCGAGGAGGCGTCCATCCGGCGAGAGGCGGGCCGTTCGCACGAACTTGCCGAGCTTCGCGTAGATCTTGCGCCGATCGGCCGTGGCGAGGTCGAATTCCTGGAGCTCCCCGCTATTGGTGATCACCAGGGCCCGCCGGCCCTCGAGCACGGTCACCATGGCGGGGGCCTTCGTCGAGAACCTGGGCTCGGGGGTGAAGCCCTCGAATCGGAAGTCGGGCAGGTCGAGGGCGCGCAGGTATTCCTCGCGGACGTCGGCGCTGGGCGGATCCGCGCCGCGGCGGTGAGGGCCGAGACCGCCGACCAGCTCCGTCCGGCGTCGGGCGTCTGCCGGTCGGCCCTGGCCTGGTTGAGCAACGAATCCCGCAGTTTCGACCGGGTCTGGACGTATCCCACGGCGATCGCGAGGAACGTGCTGAGAGTCAGCAGGATCGCCGCGGCCGACATCGTCGCCAGCGAGGGCTTGCGCCGGCACCAGCTCGCGAAGCGTTCGAATCGGCCGACGTCGTGCGCCCGGATCGGCTCGCCGTCGAGCCATCGGGTGAGGTCCTCGGCCACCAGCTCGGCGGTCGCGTACCGGCGATCGGGCGCCTTTCGCAGGCACTTCAAGCAGATCGTCGCGAGGTCGCGCGGGACCAGGTTGTTGAGCCGGGCCGGGTGGGGCGGCTCTTCCTCGATGATCTGGGCGATCAGCCGGGTGAGGGTCCCCCGGAAGGGGACCTCGCCGGTCAGGAGCTGGAAGAGGACGACCCCCAGCGAGTAGACGTCGCTCCGGCGATCGGCGCGATGCCCCTCCCCGGCGGCCTGCTCGGGCGACATGTAGCGCGGAGTCCCCAGGATCCGACCCTCGACCGTGATCGAGGTCTCGTCCGACTCGCGACGGGCCAGGCCGAAATCCATGACGATCGGCTCGCCTCGCCCGTCGATCATGATGTTCGATGGCTTGAGGTCGCGGTGGATGACGCCGGCCTCGTGCGCGTGGTGGAGCGCGTGGGCGATCTTGGCGACGATCTTCGCCGCCTCGCGGAAGGCGGGCGATTTCCCCGCGAGGACGTCCTGCAAGGTACTCCCGTTGACGTAGTCGCTCACGATGTAGATCAATCCCGAGTCGGTGCCGACCTCGTGGACCGCGACGATATTGGGATGGCGGAGCTGGGCGGCCGCGCGGGCCTCGCGGAAGAACCGGTCGGCCTCGTCGCGATCGAGCGCCCCACGCGTGGGGATCTTCAGAGCGACCGCGCGACGGAGCGTCGGATCCATCGCCTTCCAGACGGTCCCGAACGCACCCGAGCCCAGCCGGGCGATCAGCTCGAACCGGCCGACCACGCTCGGGAGCGTCTCGGCGAGGTCGATCGGCTTGCCCGTCAATCGCCAGTCTTCGGTCGCCATCGACGTCGTGGAGTCGCCTCGCATCGATCGGTCGATCGTCGTCGCCTCGCGGTCACGCCGATCGGTCGAGCGCAGGCCGGATGGTCGCACGAGCCGAGGCTCGACACCCGGGCTCCCGCCGGATTCCCGCGTCGAATGATCGAGGGTTTCGCATTCCGTGGGGTCGGTCCGAAGGAGGCCCGCCGCGGTCCCGGCATCCGTGGTCTCGCCGGAGTTCGGGCCGTCCTCATGAGTGGCGGCCTGCCCGATCGATTGGCCCCGAGGAGAGGCCGCGTCCCCTCGCAGGTCGGGGACGTGGATCGTCGGTTTGAATGCGGCCGATCGGTACTGCCCGATGATCGGTACGATCTGGTCGAGGCCGTCCAGGAAGGCCGTCAGTTCGGCCGCCAGATCCGGATGGCTCGCCAGCCAAGCGGCGGGGTCGAGGGGACGGCCAGCGTCGATGGCGCCGAGGAACTCGGCCATGGCGGCGTCGAGACGGTCGCTCCGGTCGCCGTCCGGTAGGATCTCCGGTCCCATACACGAACCCCTTCGTGTTTGTCCGGCCTCCGACCTTCGGCCGGGTTCGAGACCCGGGCGAATCCCCGGATTCCTCGACGGAACGGGTGGGCGACTCAAGTCCTGGCGCGATCTCGCACAGGTCCCATTCTAATAGAAGGCGCGACCTGCGTGCATCCGGGAGTATGTTGCAAACAGAACGCCGGGGACCAGGCCCTTGCGATCAACGAATTGTGTTAAGGTCTCGCAACGTATTCCCTGGCGAGCGTGGCAACATCATCGCCGTCCGCCGCCCGATCGGGTGAGGGCCGAAAACGAAGCCGCCCCGGGTCGAAGGGTTCGACCCGGGGCGGCTCAGTTGGAAGATTCCGGCGATAACCGACTTTCGCGCCGAAGCACTATCATGGGCCTGGCGGGCTTAACGGCCGTGTTCGGAATGGGAACGGGTGTGACCCCGCCAGTATGGTCGCCGGAAAAGTGCCCGGCCGGCGGTCAAGCACGGTCGGACACGCGGATTCAACTCGGTCAGTCGGCCACACACGCGTGGCAATCTCACGATCTTACCCAGATCTTACGTATCACTGTCCGATCGTCGTGCTCCCCGCGGGATGCGGGGGTGCAGCGAGCCGATCGGGGTGGTCAAGCTACTCGGCTGTTAGGACCGGTCGGCTGAAGCGCTCACGCGCCGTGCACTCCCGGCCTATCGACCTGGTAGTCTACCAGGAGCCTTCGCAGCCTAAGCTGCTGGAAACCTCATCTCGGAGGGGGCTTCGCGCTTAGATGCCTTCAGCGCTTATCCTGTCCCGACCTGGCTACCCGGCGATGCCGCGAGCGCGACAGCCGGCACACCAGAGGTCGGTCCTCCCCAATCCTCTCGTACTAGGGGAGACTCTCCTCAAGTTTCCTACGCCCACGGCAGATAGGGACCGACCTGTCTCACGACGGTCTGAACCCAGCTCGCGTACCGCTTTCATTGGCGAACAGCCAAACCCTTGGGACCTTCTCCAGCCCCAGGATGCGATGAGCCGACATCGAGGTGCCAAACCTCCCCGCCGCTAGGGACGCTCGGGGGAGATCAGCCTGTTATCCCCGGAGTACCTTTTATCTGTTGAGCGACGGCCTTTCCATCCAGCACCGCCGGATCACTAACGCCGACTTTCGTCTCTGCTCGACTGATGGGTCTCGCAGTCAGGCACCCTTCTACGTTTGCGCTCCTGTTGCCCGATTGCCGACCGGGCCGAGGGTACCATGGCGCTCCTCCGTTACTCTTTGGGAGGAGACCGCCCCAGTCAAACTGCCCGATGAGCACGGTCCCGATCCGGGCTACGGACCGGTGAGGGCCAACGCAATTTCAGGGTGGTATTTCACCGATGGCTCGGCGATGGCTGGCGCCACCGCTTCGAAGCCTCCCACCTATGCTACACAGAAACAACGCTGGACCAGTGCCAACCTGCAGTAAAGGTTCACGGGGTCTTTCCGTCTAACCGCGGGTACGTGGCATCTTCACCACGGCTACAGTTTCACCGGGTCCCTCGTGGAGACAGTGCTCCAGTCGTTACGCCATTCATGCAGGTCGGAACTTACCCGACAAGGAACTTCGCTACCTTAGGACCGTCATAGTTACGGCCGCCGTTTATCGGGGCTTCGGTCGGCAACTACCCTTTCGGTCATCGCCTTCCTTAACCTACCGACACCGAGCAGGCGTCAGACTCTATACGTCCTCTTGCGAGTTGGCAGAGTCCTGTGTTTTTGATAAACAGTCGCTAGAGCCGATTCTCTGCGGCTCCCCCTTGCGAGGGAGCACCCCTTGTACCGAAGGTACGGGGTCATTTTGCCGAGTTCCTTCACGAGGGTTCTCCCGAACGCCTTCGGATACTCGCCTAGCACACCTGTGTCGGATTGCGGTACGGGCCGCGCGAGTCGTACTCAGCTGGCTTTTCGCGGCCGGACGGTCATCGGGCTTCCAGATCAAGCTGTCGGCCTTGCGGCACGGAGGTATCTAGCACTCCGACCCGACTCACTCCGGCGTCCCCAACTGATATAACCTTCCCGGCGGGTGGCGGAATATTAACCGCCTGTCCATCGGCTACGCCCTTGGGCCTCGCCTTAGGTCCCGACTAACCCTGGGCGGATTGACCTTCCCCAGGAAACCTTGTGCTTTCGGCGGACGGGCTTCCCACCCGTCTTGTCGTTACTCGTTCCGGCATGCGCACTCGTCATCGCTCCACAGCTCCTTGTCGGTGCTGCTTCGCAGCGGATGACGACGCTCTCCTACCAACCATTGCTGGTTCCGCGACTGCGGCACGACACTTAGTCCCCGTCATTTTCGGCGCGGGATGGCTCGACCGGTAAGCTGTTACGCACTTTTGAAATGATGGCTGCTTCTAAGCCAACATCCCGGCTGTCACGGCGATCCCACTTCCTTTGCCACTGAGTGTCGATTTGGGGGCCTTGGTCGGCGGTCTGGGTTGTTTCCCTCTCGAGCGTGAAGCTTATCCCCCACGTTCTGACTCCCGAGGTCCGTGCCAGGGTATTCGGAGTTGGGTTCCGTTGGGTAGCCGGGAAGGCCCCCAGGCGGATTCCGTCGCTCTACCCCCCTGACATACGTCTCGAGGCTGGCCCTAAAGCCATTTCGGAGAGAACGAGCTATCTCCAGGTTTGATAAGACTTTGACTCCTCCCCACGGGTCCTCCCCCAGTTTTTCAACACTGGTGGGTTCGGTCCTCCACGGCCGGTTAAGGCCGCTTCAACCTGCCCATGGGTAGTTCACCTGGTTTCGCGTCTACCGCGCCCGACTTTGTCGCCCTATTCAGACTCGCTTTCGCTGCGGCTCCCCCCCTGAAGGGGTTAACCATGCCAGACACGGTAACTCGCCGGATCATTATGCAAAAGGCACGCGGTCAGGCTGAGCTTGCGCTCAACGCCCTCCCACCGCTTGTAGGCGCGGGGTTTCAGGTTCAGTCTCCTCCCCTGATCGGGGTTCTTCCCACCGTTCGGTCGCCCTACTGGGTTCGCTATCGGTCGTCACCGGATACTTAGCCTTGCAGGATGGTCCCCGCCGATTCAGGCCGGGTTTCACGTGCCCGACCCTACTTGGGTACCGGATAGGAGCCTCTCGCCTGTGCCTACGGGACTATCACCCGCTCTGGTGCCATTTTCCAAAGGACTTCGGCTCGGCTCGACGCATTCCACGACTCCGGCCCCGCTACCCCGGACGGTGTCCCGTCCGGTTTGGGCTATTCCCCGTTCGCTCGCCGCTACTCAGGGAGTCTCGGTTGATTTCCTTTCCTCCAGGTACTGAGATGTTTCAGTTCCCTGGGTCTCTCGGGTATTCCGGGCTCGACGCTCGTTGGGCAGCTCCCCCGGACATATCGCAGCCTTCCACGCCCGAATACTGATGACGCCTAGGCATCCCCCCCGCGCCCTTAGGAACTTGACCACACCGATCGGGCCGCCGCGGCGTTCCCCGATGCCGGTTGTCCGACATCGCGACGCGACCTCGGCCGCACGAGCGATGGGCGATCGAAGACCAGGGTCCGACGCGGCGTCTCGCGACGCGACGATCGGATTGGGCCCTCGAAAAATTGTGATCCGTAAGGGTTCTGGATAGGCAGCACGCGACATCACGTCGGGTGCTACCATCTGTTCGTGTCGCCGGAGGCAGGTCATGGGTGGCGGATCTGAGAAGGACGAATCCCTCGCACTCCGCAACGCACAGCCCACATCCCGCGACGTGAAAACTGTATTGTGAAGATTACCACTACCACTCACCACTCGCGAGACCACCGGCCGTAAGGCCGTCCGATCGCACGAAGGTGTGTGTTCGTGTGTGACCAACTACCGAATTATGAAAGAGCACCGACCACCCGGACGGATACGCCCTGCGGCGTCCCGACGAAGTGGCCGTTCCCTGGACTGGCCAGGGGGCGAGGCCGTAGGATACGGCCCCGTCCCGCGATCAGTGGGCGGGGAACGGCGATCGAATTCGGTCGATGGCATTCGATCGGGCCGAGGGCCAGGCGGAAAACCTGGCCCTCGGAACCGAGAAAGAAACGAGACGTTCGGTCGAACCGTCTTGCGTCGTGTAAACCCTCAGGGGAAGCCGGCGTACAAGCATCGAGCGGGCTAGGGATGGAGCCGACGTGGTCTTATCGATTCGCGTCGTGGATCGAGAGTGATCGATAGCCAGCGGGATCAGTTTCCTGGTCTCGACTAGCCACTTGCCACTCGCAACTTGCCACGATTCGAGTCTCAGACCAAGTTTTCCAAGGAAGTCCTTAGAAAGGAGGTGATCCAACCGCAGGTTCCCCTACGGTTACCTTGTTACGACTTAGTCCCCATCACGGGTTTCATCTTCGGCGCCTGCCTTTCGGCTCCGACGACTTCGGATGCCCCCCGCTTTGGTGGCTTGACGGGCGGTGTGTACAAGGCTCAGGAACACATTCACCGCCGCAGTGCTGATCGGCGATTACTAGCGATTCCGGCTTCATGCGGGCGGGTTGCAGCCCGCAATCCGAACTGGGGGGCGATTTTTGCGATTAGCGCGGCCTTGCGGCCTGGCGACGCTCTGTCCGCCCCATTGTAGCACGTGTGCAGCCCTGGGCATAAGGGCCATGATGACTTGACGTCGTCCCCGCCTTCCTCCGGCTTAACGCCGGCGGTCTGGTCAGAGTCCCCGCCATGACGCGCTGGCAACTGACCACAGGGGTTGCGCTCGTTAGGGGACTTAACCCAACACCTCACGGCACGAGCTGACGACAGCCATGCAGCACCTGTGCACGTTGTACCTTGCGGCCTCACCGACGTTTCCGCCGGCTAATCCGTGCATGTCAAGCCCAGGATAAGGTTCTTCGCGTAGCCTCGAATTGAGCCACATGCTCCACCGCTTGTGTGAGCCCCCGTCAATTCCTTTGAGTTTCAGCCTTGCGACCATACTCCCCAGGCGGGGCACTTCACGGTTTCCCTACGACAGGGAGCCCATCGGCGAGCCCCCTATCCAGTGCCCATCGTTTACGGCTAGGACTACCGGGGTATCTAATCCCGTTCGCTACCCTAGCTTTCGCGTCTCAGCGTCAGAAGACGTCCAGGACCTCGCTTTCGCCACGGGCGTTCCTTCCGATCTCAACGCATTTCACCGCTCCACCGGAAGTTCCAGGTCCCCCTACGTCACTCGAGACGGGGCGTTTCGGGGCCAGTTCCCCGGTTGAGCCGGGGGATTTCAGCGACCGACGTCCCCATCCGCCTACACGCGCTTTAAGCCCAGTGATTCCGAATAACGTTCGCACGGTTCGTCTTACCGCGGCTGCTGGCACGAACTTAGCCCGTGCTTCCTCCAGGGATAGGTCAAGGTTACCCCTTCCTCCCCCTCGACAGGAGTTTACAACCCGAAGGCCTTCATCCTCCACGCGGCGTCGCTCGGTCAGGCTTGCGCCCATTGCCGAAGATTCTCGACTGCAGCCTCCCGTAGGAGTCTGGGCAGTGTCTCAGTCCCAGTGTGCCGGGCCGCGCTCGCACGCCCGGTAGGCATCATAGGCTTGGTGGGCCATTACCCCGCCAACGACCTAATACCACGACGGTCCGTCCCACGACGCCGGAGCTTTGGTTTGCAGAGGATGCCCTCCGCGAACATCGCTGGGAATTACCCGCAGTTTCCCGCGGCTATGCCCAATCTTGGGGTTGGTTACCGTCGCCTTACTCACCCTTGCGCCACTGGCCCGATCCGAAGACCGGACCCGTTCGACTTGCATGCCTAATCCACGCCGCCAACGTTCATTCTGAGCCAGGATCAAACCCTTCACAAATGAGTCGGTCTCCTTCCGGGCACCGCGACGAGCGCGGCTTCCATCCGAAGGCCGGTCCCCACCCATAAGGGTTGAGGAAAAAAACTGGTCGCACGACGTACTCCACACGAACGCCGGACCGATGACCTTAATCTCCAGATCACTCGCGAGAGCTTTCCGAAGCCTTGAGCCATCCGACCAAACGCCCATGAGAAACGTGTGCCGGTCCTTGCGAGCCATCCCGACGCCTGTTGACCCGAGGACCTCGGATCGGGCGTTCCCGGACGACCACTCGCACGCCGGCTTCCCTCAAGGGTTCTTGACGCGACGAATTCTTACCTTCGTCTCGTTCTTGTTTGGCTGACGAATGCCATCAACCGAATTATCAAAGAGCGTAATGCCGTATTCGTAGAGTCTCTACGAGCCTTCTTCTTGAAGAAGGCTCAGACCGAGTCTCTATGTAGCACGACATGCCTTGGCGAGTTTCACCGATGGCATCGGCCGGTGTAGGGTGCTTCTGAGCATCCCAACCCGGCCGTCTTGCGAACATCGTTTTGTTCGTGAGGCAAAGGCAATACTAACTCAAGAATCGCCGAGGTCAACTCCCTACCCCGAAAATCCTCCGAATGGCCGGCCCTGGAGTGATGGAATTCTCTCAATCTATCGGACTGAAACCTTGGAAAGATAAGGATTTCCGCCGCATTCCCTTTGCCTGGAGTGGGGGTCGCGAAACGTCGATGAAATTCCGAAGATGGGCGACATCGCCGACGATGCACCGACAGGGAGGCTCGAAATCGGCGAGGGCGTTGGAGCTCGTACCGGGGCGGACGCGCACAGGGACATCATCCCCATGGCGCGTCCAGGGAGATCACCCCATCATGACCGCCACCATGCCACAGAGTACCCAGAGTGATTGGGTCAAGACGGTCCTCTTCGACCGTGGCTACCTGGCCCGGATTCGCGGCGAGGCGATCAAGGTCTATCTGGCCATGATCGAAGCTTGCGGCGGAGTCCCCGACCAGAGCGTGACGATCAGCCTGAACCGCCTCATGCGGCGCACCCAGTTGTCGTGCCCCACGGTCATCGACTGCCTGGCACGGTTGGAGGACCTCGGACTGGTCGTCTCCACGACCCACCAGCCCGGGAAGGTCAAGACGTATTACATCTCCGATCCGCCGCCCGCCCGACCGGAGTGGTCCGTCATCGGTGAAGAGTAGGTCTCTCGAAGACCGGATCGAGCGACGGAGCCGTCCTACAGGGCGACCGTAGGAGTAGCCCCCCTGCCCCTCGATCTTGAATGCGATCGTTGCCTTGCCCCTTTGCTTGGACCCATCCAGCCACCATTCAGCGGCGAATACCCCCCATGAACTCCTATTTCTTCCGGGTCGAGCATGACTTGCTCCGCTCCGAGGCGTTCAAGGCGCTCGGGGGCTCGGCGATCAAGGTCTACCTGGTGGTCGGCCTGTATTCGGACTTCGGGACCGACTGGGCCTATCCGAGCATCCGCACGATCGCGAAGGAAGCCGGGCTCAGCCGGCAGACGGTCCTGGCATCCATCGAGCAATTGACCCGGATGGGTCTGCTGGCCACCAGCAAGGCGAAGGGGCGATCCACGGCCTACAAGATCATCCGCCAGGCCCCCCAGCGTCCGACGAAGGCCAAGCCGGGGGTGTCCGAGAAGCAGGCCGAAAGCCTACTCGGTACCGGTCCAAGAATTTTAGAGGTGCCCCCCGAGAGTGTCCCAGATTCTTTAGGGGTACCCCCGCGGAGTGGTCCAAAATCTGGACCGGTCGCGGCCCAGAGCTTCGGCCCGACAGGCCCGCAGAGCAGGCCCGAACAAGAGCCAACATCGAAAGAAGACAAGACAGCATCAATCCCGATTCCGGGAACGCCCTTTCGCTTGACCGCCGACGGCCGGCTCCTTGTTGCTGTTGATTTGCAGGAACTCCTGACCAAAGAGGGAATCCCGGGACAGTTGGCCCAGCGGTTGGTGGCTCAGAAAGATCCGGAGGCGGTCGCCAAGGTGCTCCTCAACGCCTTGTACCTCCAGAGTCAGGGCAAGCTCCAGAATGGCCCCGGCTATATCAGGGCCGGTATCGAGGACGGGTACGACCTCCTGCCGCAAGTCGCCAGTCGGCTGGAGAACCGCCGTCGCGAGCTGGAGGATCAGCTCCGGAAACTGGAGGCGCGTCAGCAGCATTCTCGCGAGGTTGACGAGCAGGCCGCCGAGCAGGCCGCCATGGCCTACCTAATCGAGCAACTCAGCCCCGAACAGGTTAATAGCCTGGTCCAGCAAGCGATTCAGGAGCTTCCCGAGCCGCTCGTTCGACGGAACCCCAGTCTTTCCAACCCCTTCGTCCGCGCCAAGGTCTACGAATTGGCCTGCGGCTCGCCCGGCCATTAATCATTGGCAAAACATCATCGACCCCGGGCCTTCCCTTCGCTCGTTGCCGAGCCACCCCTCGTCGATTCGCCTTAATTGGCGGAAAACCCGTTATCTCGAAAGATCGCCCCATCTTTGCAGGGTGGGTGAAACCTACCGAGAATCGACTCGATACTGGTGGGTTTCACCCACCCTACAAAGAAGGATCGGACAGGCTCCTATCGCCCTGAAGTGGGCTGCCAAATTGGCGGCTGCCAGAATGGCGCCCAGTAAAGAGGGATTCCTCCCGTTTACACAGGGAGGCGATCGTGGATTCCACCGGCCGATCGACTCGCATCGGGATTGGCATCCCGGATATGGGATGGCTTGCGCATCACGAGCAGGTCGCGCACCTGGCCGAGCAGGCGTCCTTCTTCGCGGGCACGTCGGACATGCTGGGGTAGATACGCCCCGTCCATCGGGCAACTGATTCGCCGCTCGGGCAGGAAGCCGGCCTGGGTTGCTGCGGAATAGCCAAAAAAGGCGTGATCGAGATAGCCGAATCCGACGGGTAGATCTTTCTCGGTCTGGGGGGCGAGGAGGAGGGCGAGATAGCCGCCGGGCCGGAGGGCGGCGAAGGCGTGTCGGGCCAGGTCGTGGAGGAAGGCGATCCACTCGGAGAGGGGGGCGTTGGCGATGCCGTCGCGGGCGTACTGGCGGGCGAGCATGGTGTGATACGGGGGGTCGCAGAAGACGAGGTCGCAGCCGTCGGCCTCGGTGGGCAGGCCGTGGCGGACGTCGTGGGGATGGATCTCCGGCCGGGTGGGATGGATGTCGTAGGCGAGGCATCGACGCCCCATGGACTGGCAGACGTCGAGCGTGGTCCCGCCGCCGGCCATGGGGTCGACGACCAAGGCGCCGGGAGATGAGAAATAGTGGAGCGCATGCGCCACCAGGGCCGGCGGGATGGAACCGGGGTGGGGGATGCCGAAGGCTCGGTCGTGGCGGAATGACCAGACATCATACGGGGTGGGGCGGAAATCGGCGCTGAAGCGATCGCGACGGCGTAAGTCCTTGTACGCGGCGTGGATCGTCTTGGTGCCGGCGTCGAGCTGGGCGACGCCGCTCCGCGCCCGGGCGTCGCCCGAGCCGGCCATCCGCCAGATGGCTCGGGCCTGCCGGTAGAGATCCTTGCCGCCCATCCCAAGGTGTCGGGCGATCCCGGCATCCGTCCGACCGCGGGCGGCGGGTGGGGCATCCTCATCGAGGCCGGCCGGTCGGTCAGGGTCCGCATGCTCCGCCCGAGTGTCGGAATTCCGACATTCGGTGACATCAGGACAATCCGGCGATTCCGCCTGGCCTCTCCGCAGGTTCGCCAGCCGGCGCAGGCTGGCCTCCGATCCCCAGAGCTCTTCGAGGGCGTCGGCTTCGCGCATCAGTTGACTGAACTTCTTGCGGCGCTGGCGGTTGTATTCGAGAATTGCTCGTCGGCGCACGGCGCCGGGCGGGATCCGCCGGACCTCGCAGGGGACCTCGGCCAGATCCAGGGCCAGCGCGCAGGCCAGTCGACGGTGTCCGGAGAGGAGCTCCCAGGTTCCGGGCTTCGGTCCGGGGGCCACGACCATCGCGACGAGGATCCCATGTTCGCGGATGCTCGGCAGCAGGTCGTCGATCTCGGCGGAGGGGTCGCCGTAAATGGAGATGCTGAACTGGTTGGGCTTGATTCGTTTCGGGTCCAGGCCGACCGTTCGGGTGTCGGGCAACCGGTTCGCAGTGGCGGGCATGGCGAGCATCCTCGAGGGGGCGGGTGGCGGATACCTGGGGCGGCCTGCGACCGCCGGGCGTCACGATCCGCCAACGGAGCCGGCTCCCTCCGGCGATCCCCATCCCGACGCTCACCGCTCTAGCAAAGATCCGGAGGGTTGTCCAGAACGGTCTGAATCGATCGGGCAAGCGTGCAATCGCGTGTCGTCGAAGCCGTGCGATTCTGGGATGGACGCGGTTGGATTCTTGGTAAGAATGCTCGTCCCACTTCTGCCTTCTCGAGCAAGCCGGTCCTATCGTCGTGGAGAGAAGAGAGGCTCAGTCAAGGCAAGGAGGCCTGGCATTGTCAACCGTGCCGCTTCGACCCGGCCCATCGGCCGGGACCCATGGGCATGGGCCATGCGAATCGGCCGGTGCCGCCCGAGGATCCGGAACGTGCCGGGCTCGAATCCGAGAGGTCGTCGGAGTCTCGATATCAGGAGGGATCGTCCCTGTCGGTCGTGGTGCCGGCGAAGGACGAGGCGGCGAGCTTGCCGCAATTGATCGATGAGATCGCCCTCGCGCTGCGATCGCTGTGTGATGGGGGTCTGCGCCGGCCGGCTCGATTCGAGATCATCGTCGTCGATGACGCGTCGACCGACCAGACGTCTTCGGTGTTGAAGGGCCTGGCCGCGGACTATCCCGAGCTGAGGGGGGTTGTCCTGGAGGCGGGGGTCGGCCAGTCGTCGGCGACGATGGCCGGCATCCGGGCGGCGCGGGGCGACTGGATCGCGACGCTGGATGCCGACCTGCAGAACGACCCGGCCGACCTGGTGGGACTCTGGGAGGCCCTGCCTGGCCACGACGTCGCGCTGGGCTGGCGGGCGGATCGCCGGGATGACTGGTCGAGGCGGTGGATCAGCCGATGGGCCAACCGGGTGCGCAACGGCGTGCTCGGCCAGTCGATCCGCGACACGGGCTGCTCGGTCCGGATCTTCCCGCGCGAGGTCGCGCTGCGGCTGCCGGCGTTCCGCGGCGTGCATCGGTTCTTCGGGCCGCTCTTGTTGCGCGAAGGATGCCGGCTGGTGCAGGTGGCGGTCCGGCATCGGCCCCGGCCGCACGGGCGGTCGCACTACAACCTCTGGAATCGCTCGCTCCAGGTGGTCGTGGACCTGATCGGGGTCGCCTGGCTGTTGCGCCGGCCGTTGCGATACCGGGTGGTCCAGACGTGGGACGCCCGCGAGGCGGATGCTGTTGACGCATCGGACGCCACGGATCGGTCCGGCACACGGACCTGTCATCACGCGGAGGACTGACCCGTGAGCTATGCGGCGTTCTGGCTGACGATCGGCTTTCTGGGTCAGGGACTGTTCACGGCGCGGTTCCTGGTGCAGTGGATAGCCTCAGAGAAGAAGCGCAACGCGGTGGTGCCCGTGGCGTTCTGGTGGCTGAGCCTGCTAGGTGGCGCGGCGCTGCTGTCTTACGCGATGTCGCGGCGCGACCCGGTGATCGTCGTCGGCCAGTCGATGGGGCTGTTCATTTACGCGAGGAACTTGATGCTGATCGACCAGGCCCGTCGCCGGGAGTCCGTTGATGGCACGTAAACGGAGTCGCGGTAAGGCCCCACGCGGTAGGGTGCCGGGGAGGCCCTCGACCGACTATGATAGCCCGTGGAAGGAGGCGCTGGATCGCTACTTCGAGAGGTGCATGGCCTTCTTCTTCCCGCAGGCCCACGCCGACATCGACTGGGCTCGCGGCTACGAGATGCTCGACAAGGAGCTGCAACCGATCGTCCGCCAGTCGAAGCAGGGGCGACGCTACGTTGACAAGCTGGTCAAGGTGTGGCTCAGGAGTGGGGAAGAAAAGTGGCTCCTGATCCACGTGGAAGTGCAGACCTGGAAGGAAGACGAGTTCCCCAGGCGGATGCATGTCTACAACAACCGGATCTTCGACCGCTATGGTCGCGAGGTGATCAGCCTGGCGATCCTGGCCGACGACGATCCTCACTGGCGGCCGAACCAGTTCGGTTACAGCCGATGGGGTTTCCGCAATAGCGTGAAGTTTCCGATCGTCAAGTTGCTGGACTACGCGGCGCACGAACAGGCGCTGGAGGCCGACCCGAACCCGTTCGCCATGCTGGTACTGGCTCACCTGAAGACTCTGGAGACGCGACGGTCGCCGGCCGACCGGCAGGCCTGGAAACTGCGATTGGTCAAGGGGCTGTTCGAGCGCGGGATGGATGCGGAAGATGTGCGGCAGTTGTACCGGTTCATTGACTGGATCATGGATCTGCCCCAGGAGCTGGAACAGCTTGTCCAGCAAGAGATCACCGCCTACCAGCAGGAGAAGCGGATGCCATACATTGACAGTTTTGACCGGGTCGCGATGGAGCGGTATCTGCTCCAAGGCCTTGAGGTCTCGCTGAAACTGAAGTTCGGCGACGAAGGCCTGAAGCTGATGCCGGAGCTCCGTGAGCTCCAAGACCATGAATTGCTTAGTAAGATTTTGAATGCGGTTGAGTCGGCGGCCAGCCCGGACGACCTCCGCCGCGCCTGGACTCGCAAGCGACGGTCGAAGAGCAAGGGTCAGGCCTGATCGCGAGAGACGCGGCCTCGACGATGAGCGCCGATCGAACGCGGCAGCTTGGCCGCGGTTCCAGCCGACGACCGGCTTTCCCTGAGGCAAGGGCTGTTCACCGCGCGGTTCCTGGTCCCGTGGAACGCGACCCGGTGATCGTCGCCGGGCCGTCGATGGGCTGTCTCGAACGGTTCAGTGGTGATAGACCCTGAGAGACCCAAACATCCCGAAGGCGTTCCTCGTAGAGCACTTCACGGGCTGTGATCATCCTCTCAAACCTCGCCGAGCGTGCCCGTGCTGCTGCCGAAGCGATCGACGTTGACGTCCATCTGGTGCAGCATGCGGACGAAGAGGTTCGACAGCGGCTTGTTGTCCTTGCGTTCGAAGGCCACATGGCCCATGTGATGGAAGCCGCCACCGGCGAGCAGGATGGGCAGGTTGTCGCACGTGTGCGCCGAGGCGTTCCCCATATTGCTGCCGTAGAACACCACGGTCTGATCGAGCAGCGATGGGCCGTTCTCGTCGGTGGCCTTCATCTTGCCGAGCAGCCCGGCGAAGAGGGCCATCTCGGCCTCCTCGATCGTCGCGAGCTGCCGGATCTTGGACTCGTCCTGGCCGTGGTGGGTGGCGTCGTGATGGCCGATGGCCACGCCCGGCAGGTCGATGCGTCCATAAGACCAGATCCACAGGGCGATCACGCGCGTGGAATCGGTTTGCAAGGCCAGGTGGACCAGGTCGAACCATTGCCGTTCGCGATCGAGCGTCCGCAGGTCGGTCTGATAATCGTCGGTGAAGGGCTTGGTTTGCACCTTCGGCTTGGGCTTGAGCACCCAGGCCCGGTCCTGCTGGAGGCGCTGCTCGGCCTCGCGGATCGAGGTCATCATCAGTTCGATGCGTTGCCGGTCCGCCGGGCCGAGCGTCCCGGCCAGGGATCGGGACTGGTCGCGCACGCCGTCGAGGATGCTCCGGCCGTTCCTGATCCGTTCGACCTCGTGTGCGACCTCTTCCGGGGTTCCGTCGATGAAGAGCTGCTTGAAGACCTGCGTGGCCCGATCCTCGGAAGGCACCTTCACGCCCTTGCGGTTCCACGACAGGACGCCGCCGCCCAGCACCAGGCAGGGGAACCGGGTCTCGCCGCCCAGACGCGCGGCGACCTCCTGGTCGAGCGAGATCGTGTTGCGGATGTCATTGAACCGCACGCCCTCGGGCGCCACGCCGGTCAGCAGGGCGACCTCGGTGTGGTGGCCGCCGGGATAGCCCACGTGCGACAGGCCCGAGAACACCGTGAAGTCGCCTCGATGATCTTGCAGCGGCTTCAGATACCGCGTGGGCTCGTAGTCTTTCCCCGGTTTTTCCGGGAAGAAATGGGGCGCGTGCAACCCCAGCGGGCGGCTGATCAGGAGCATCCGTTTCGCGCAGGGCCGCGGCCTTGCGATCGGCCCCCAGGCCGATCGGCAGCATCGCGTCCAGCAGCGGCAAGCCGATGCAGACGCCGGCCGAGCGGAGGAACGTGCGGCGGTTCAGGGGAGAGAGAGGCATGGTGGGTTACTCCTGAAACGTTTCTCGTGACGAGGAAGATGGATTCGGCTGGACTCGGTCGGTATCCTCGGGTGTAGGATGTGTTGATCGCCGTCCCGGGCCGCCATTCACTCGCGATATCGACCTCCAGCCGCTCGTATTCACCTCACCAAGTTCGCACTCGGGTATAACGGGACGACGAACCGTATTAATCACAAGAATAACCGAAAAAAAGATTTCATCGGCTTGACCGCCATTGTAGAGGACGATATAAATCCCCATCCCCCTCTCGATCTTCCCGAGGAGTGCGGAGAAAGGGCGATTGTAGTCCGACTCGACCATCCAACGAGTGGGCCGAGTGGTGCCGAACATCTCCAGCAGCACCTCCTCCTTGAGGGGCACGAGCGCGCGAAATCCCGGTTGCTCCGCGACGTGGTCGAGGTCCAGGATCGAGCGCGTGCCTTCGTCGTCCGACTCCAACCACGCCTCATTGATGGTGACGTGGTGCGCGCCCGGCGACGGTGAATGCGGACCGATAGGGAACTCGAGATCTCGGATGACCGGGTTGTACCTGCCCGCCTCGAATTCCTGGCGTCGCAGATCTTTCAGGGTACGCTCGATGTCGGACTCGCGCAACTCGGCGAAGAGGGGTTCTTCACCCCGCCGGTACTTCGCGAAGTAGTAGTATGGATGAGCTCCCAAGAGAATAACCCCGCGTTGGGATAAGAGCCATCATTTATGCAGGAATACCCGGCTCCGAACCACCTCGTGAATGAGCGACCGGAAGCCGCAATTCCCGGCACGGCACTTCGCTACCAGGTCTTCGACCACCTCGCGGTCGGCGAACTGGATCTCCGCCCCGGTGGCGTAGATGAGGAGCTTCCGCGCGAGGCAGCGCGCCAGTTGGTCCTTGTCCGCGAGCAGGAGCCGCTTGTACTCGTCGATGTCCTTGAAGGCCCGGCCGTCGGGCGTCGTGCCGCCAAGCTCGACGTCGGGCCCGCGAAACACCTGTCGCCCGGGGTAGTTGGCCAGGTTGACGAGCTTGCGACGGCCGGGTTGAGTCGCTCGGTAGAAGTCGCGCCAGCCGCCGATGACGTCGAAGGACTCCATCGCGAACCCGGGCGGATCGATATGCCGGTGGCACGACGCGCAGGCCGGCGTGTTGCGATGCTTGGCGAGCTGCTGCCGGATCGTGGTGGCGCCGCGGATGTCGGGCTCGACGGCCGGAGTGTCGGGCGGCGGGGGGGACGGGGGCTGGTCGAGGATCCGGTCGAGCACCCACTTGCCGCGCAGCACGGGCGACGTCCGGGTGCCGTCCGCCGTGACCTTCAGGATCGCCGCGTGCGTCAAGACGCCGCCGCGGTGATTGCCCGGCGAGAGGTTGACCTTCCGCAGCTCGCCGCCAGAGACGCCCGGAATCCCATAGTGCTGGGCGAGCCGCTGATTCAGGAAGGTCCAGTCCGAGTTGACGAACTCGGTCAGGCTGCGGTCGTGGTGCAGGATCTCCTCGAAGAATCGTTCCGTCTCGCGCGGCATCGACCAGAACAGGAAGTCGTCGAACTCGCCGTAGATCTGCGGGTCCGGCGAGGTGGCGTTGATGTTGCGCAGGTCGAGCCATTGCCCGGCGAAATTGGCGGTGAACCGTCGGGCCCTGGGATCGTTCAGCAGGCGATCGACCTGCGCCCGCAGGACCTCGGGCCTCCGCAACCGTCCGTCGGCCGCCATCGCGAACAGCTCGCGATCCGGCATCGACGACCACAAGAAATACGACAGCCTCGAGGCAACTGCGTAGTCATCCAGCTCGGCGCGACGATCGCCCCGGGATTCGTCGATCCGCTCGGTGAGGAACAGGAAGTGGGGCGAGCAGAGGGCAGCCTGGTAACCCGCGACCATCGCCTCGGCGAACGAGACGCCCTTATCGAGCGCCGCGTGGACGAGCTTGATGTAGTACTGCTGGAGCTCCTCGGCGACGGGCCGACGGAAGGCCCGGGGCAGGAACGATCGCAAGAGCCGCTCGGCATCCTCGCGGGGCTTCGACGGGCCGGGGACGAGCGGGTCGTACTGCCACCAGCCGTCCGGGCGGTTGACGGGTTGTGGCGGGACGGGCTGTCCTGAGGCCTCCGCCTTGGCGACCGACTGCGGCTTGAGGGGTACGCCGTCGAAGAGCCGCCGATAGCCCTCCGTCGGCCAGGGGCCGAGCGGCCCTTCGATCTCAATCCAGTGCACGGCCAGGCCCGGCAGCTTCGGATCGTCGTCGAGCTTGCGATCCTTGTGAACGCGCTCGAACTCCCGCGGACTGGGCAGCGACCAGCCGGCGAAGACCATGACCTGGCGCTGGCGGAGTTCGAAATCCTCCTCGATCACGGCAGGCTGGCCGGCCGGGACGTCGCGCACCGTGCGCACGTCGGTGTCCTCGCGGTCATACTCGGTGGGGCGGCAAACGCACATGATCGGCAGCGGTTTGCCGCCGGTATTCACCGCCGAGGCGCAGACCCGCACGCGATACCGGCCGTCCGCCGGCGCCGGCGGGGTGGCACACGGGATGTAGTCCGGATTGCGCAGGTAGAGGACCAGCGTATCGCCGTCCAGTCGCGCCGACTTGCCGAGCAACTCCTGGTAGAGCTTCAGCTTCTCGGTGATCCGAAGCCCCGTGCGGCGTTCGTTGATCGCAGCCTTCGGCCGCTTCGGGATCACCGAGCGGACCGCCTTCTCGGCCGCGTCCTGATAGCGCAGCAAGTGAGCGGGCGAGATGTCGAGGACCGCGCTGACGTTGTCGAATCCGGCCGCGATGTTATCGTCCGGGAGCAGGTCCTTGACCTCGACCGGCGTGTCCAGAAGGTCGCGGAGCGTGGTCTCGTATTCCGTCCGGTTCAGCCTGCGGAGCGCGACCCGGCCCTCAAGTTTCTGCCTGGCCAACGAGGCCTCGTGCAACTGCCGACGCAGCCCGGCGATCACCGTGCGGGCCTCGTCCTCGGCCGGGCGCGGCCGGCCTTTCGGCGGCATCTCCCCGCTCGATATCCGGTCGAGGACTTTGACCCACGTCGCCGCCACGTCCTGGTCACCGAATGCCTTGGGCAACCGATCGAGTCGCAGGCGATGTTTCTGCACCTCGGGGCCGTGACACGCCACGCAATGGTCGTCGAGGAACGCCCGGAGTTGCGAGTCGGGGGGATGCGGTCCTTGCGAGGAGGCTTGCGCGGCGTAGACCGCCGGGAGGACGAGCGATACGATCAGAAAGCGTGCGAGATGACGAGCCATCGCTGGGTGAAGGGATCCTCGGGCCAAGGTTGCGACTCGCCTGGGATGATTGTACTTCGAGGCGAGGCCGATTGTAACGGGGTTCGCGCGGGCGAGCGAGTCGAGACCCGGGCGCCCATCGGGGGACGAGAGAGGGAGACTGATGGCGACTCGCGGGGCGCGACGAATTGGCCTGACCATCGCGATGGTCGCCCTGGCGTGCGCGGGGGCCCTGGTGACCGTGCGCGGGCGCCCCGAGCGTGACCCCGACCGGCTCCGGCAGCAGGCCCTGATCGAGGTGCAATCGGGCCGGTTCTCCGGTGCGGCCGAGGCGTTGGATCGGCTCCGGAGCCTCGGCCGGCTGACGCCCGCGGATTGGATCCTCCGCGCGCAGGTGGACCAAACGTTGGGTCGGATCCCCGACGCGTTGAGCGACCTGCGAGCGGTCCCCGACGATGATCCGATGGCCCCCCGGGCACGGCTGCAAGAGGGGCAGATCGAGCTGCGTCGCGATCGCGCCCGCACCGCAGAGGCCGCGTGCCTCCGCGCCCTGGCGCGGGACCCCGGGCTCATCGAGGCACGTCGGCAGCTCGTCTACATCTACGGCATGCAGATGCGCCGTCGCGAGTTGCAGGCCCAGTTCGAGGCCCTCTCCGGACTCACCCCCTTGACCTTCGATCAGGTCCGACTCTGGTGCTTGACGCGGATGTCGGACTGGGACCCTCGCGAGGTGCGAGGCGTCCTCGAGTCGTTCGTCGCGGCCGATCCCGATGATCGAGCGTCGCGCCTCGCCCTGGCCGACGCGTACCGGCGACTCAATCGTCCGGGCGAGGCCGAGCGATTGCTCGCCGCGATGCCGTCCTCGGATCCGGACGCCCGGGTGATTCGCATCCGGATCGCCCAGGACCGCGGGGATGACCGGACGATCGAGTCCTTGCTGGAAGCCGGGCCCGACGACCATGCCGGACTCGCCCGGTCGCGGGGGCGGCGGGCCCTGGGGCGCCGCGACTTCGCGGCCGCGATCCGCTATTTCCGCCTCGTCCTCGACGCGGAGCCGACCGACCGCGATACGCTCTTCAACCTCGCGACGGCCCTGACCCTGACCGGAGACGTGGCCGCGGCCGGGTCTCTGAGGAAGTCGGCGCAGGATTATGACAACCTGGAAGCGCTGATCGAGCAAGTCTCACAGCCTTCCAAACATGAGGACATCGCGATCCTGCGCGCCCTGGGGACCGCGTACGAAGCATTCCATCGTCGGCCCGAGGCCCGTGCCTGGTATCGGCTGGCGCTGGCCCGCGATCCGCTCGACCCCGAGGTCCAGAAGGCGCTGTTCCGCCTCGAATCGCCTCGCTGACCGGGCTCGCATCCGTTCCCGACCACGGCCTACTGCCTGCTGCCGGCTTTCCCCCGGTTGAGCCAGATGTCCAGCCGGGGCGTGCCGAAGCCGTAGGGCTTGCCGACGATGTCGAGGTCCCCGTCGCCGTCGAGATCGGCCACGCGCGACTCGTGATTCTCGATCCCCGTGGCGAGCGTCGTCTTCTCGAATCCTCCCCGGCCATCACCGTAGAAGATCCACATCCTGGCATCCGGGTGGTCGGGGCGAGTCGCCGAGTCGGTCCATTTGGCCATCTCGGCGCAGAAGATGTCGAGATGTCCATCGCCATCGATATCGGCCACTTGGAGGCTATGGCCGTGGATGACGTCCTCGCCGAGCAGGTCATGGGGGATCCAGGAATCGCCGCGGCGTTCGAACCATTTCAGGGGACCGATGATGTCCCCGGCGACGAAGACGACCTCGGGCGGTCCGCCCTCGACCAGTTGCCCGGCCGCCGCCCGGGTGAGCTTCGATCCCGCGTCGATGAGCATGGGCCGGTAGTCGGAGCCGCCCTCATGCCGGAACCAGTAGCCGCCCCCGATCAGGTCGACCTTGCCGTCGCCGTCGACATCGGCCTTCGCCAGGCCCTCGGCCGGCCCGATCCTGGCGATCGAGACCGTCGGCCACGGGTCACCCCGCCTCGGATCCTGCGGGAGTTCGGACAGCCGGAGGACACCGGCACGCTGGACCCAGAAAGCCAGCTCATCCCGGCCGTCGCCGTCGAAGTCGCCCAGGACCTGGTCGTGGTGCATGCGGCCGCCCGAGGAATCGATCTCGCGCCGCACCCACGACGCACGGGATTCATACTGCGGCCAGGGGTTTTCCCACCAGTAGAGCTTCGTGCCGGAGTAATCCTCGCCGAAGATGATGTCGAGGTCCCCGTCGCCGTCGAGGTCGGCGAAGGCCCCTCCGGCCTCGAGATTGAGCCCGCAATCGATCGGGTGGATCGTCCAGCCATCCTTCTCCCGCCGATACCAGGCCAGGCTCGCCCCGGCCACCCGGCTGGCGACCACGATATCGTTCCGGCCATCCTTGTCGACGTCGAGGACCAGGCAGGCCGTCTGCTGGATCGACGTGCCGGGCGACGGCAGGTCGCCCGCCTTGCTGGAGAGATGGGTCCAGGTCGGCCGGTCTCCCGCCTCTGCCCGGCACGCGGCGACGAGCAGGAACGCCAACGCGAGGGACACCAGTCGTTTCAAAGTCGTTCTCATGGCACGAGCTTCCTGTGACGCGGGAGGAAGGCGAGGCGGTTTATTGATTCCGCATTTCGGCTGAGGACTCCGTGAGGATTCCTCACGGAATCCGGCGGCTACAGAAGCAGACGTTGAAACACGCACTGAGACTCCGGATCGCGCGCCCCTCAAGGTCCCGGCCGCCGGGCGAACTCGCGGCGATAGGCGGCCAGCGTCCATCCGGTCTGACGGCGGAAGGTCGTGCTCAGGTATTCCATATAGGCGAATCCGGCGCGGTGGGCGATGTCGACCAGGGGCATGTCGGTCTCGGTGAGGAGCTGCTTGACGCGGCCGATGCGCACCTCGATGATGCTGTCGAGGATGGTCCGGTCGAACTGCTTGCGGAACAACCGCTGGAGCACGCTCCGGGAGACGGCCACGCGATCGAGCACGTCCTCGACGCCGATGCCCGCGCAGGCATTCTCGCGGATGAATCGCATGGCGTCGGCGAGCCGGGGGTCGGCGATGGCCGTCACGTCCGAGGACTGGCGGACGGCGATGCCCAGGGGCGGGATCGTCTGCATCGCCGCGGGTGCGGGCTGACCCTTCATGAGCCGATCGAGCAATGCGGCCCCCTCGTAGCCGATGCGGGCCGCGTCGGGGATGACGCTGGAAAGCGGGGGATAGGCCAGCTCGCAGACGAGCTCGTCGTTGTCCACGCCGATGACCGCCACCTCTTCGGGCACGGCCACGCCGGCGCGTCGGCAGGCGTCGAGCAACTGGATGCCCCTCGGGTCGTTGCCGGTCATCACGCCCAGGGGCTTGGGCAGCTTCTTGATCCATTGCGCGGCCCCATCCACTTCCCCCTCCCAGGAGGATTGCTGGTGGCCCCAGGACACGCGAGGGGCCGACTCCAGCTCATGGAACGCGAAGCCGGCGGCACCCACGCACGCGGCGAACGCGTCGTGGCGACGCACCGACCACTCGAAGACCGGGAAGCCGAAATAGGCGAAATGCCGGAAACCGCGCTCCATCAGGTGCTCGGCCGCCAACCGGGCCATCGCCGCGTGGTCGCCGTGGATCTGGGGCAGGCCGAGGTCCCTCACCTGGTCGTTGAGGTCGACCGTCGGGATCCCGGCGCGGAGCACGGCCTTGGCGCTGCGAGGAGTCGAGGCGCGGGAGATGATCCCATCCCCGTCCCATCGCTCCAACCAGGGCGGGGCCGAATCCTGGAGCGATCGCTGCTCGATGTAGACGGTCCAGGGCCCCCGCTCGCGGATGTATTGCGTGGCGCCCCGGATGATCGACCGTCCGTAGGCCGTCGACGTCTCGACGATCAGGGCGACGTGGGGGATGCCGGTCGGTCGTCGCCTCTGAGGCGGCTTCATGCGACGATATCCTCGAATGTCGGGACCGCACGGACCAATCGGCCCGACCCGCGCCCGATCGAATCGGTTAAGAGCGTCGTGATCGGCTCGTCGGTTCACCGCGAGCCACGCCGAGGATTCGCCGGGTTTCCCGACAGGTCTACCGCCGGGCTCGACCCATGCCCTACGACCCAAGATTATAAGAAAAAGACCCAAAGTTTCATAGATAGCGGGACGGCGGAATGCGTATCGTGTAGCTCATGCGAGGCTGGGGTCGGCCTCCACGAGGGCGGGAGTTGACCCGGTGAGGGGGGCCGCGACCGGTGAGGTCGCGGACGACGGATCCCCGATCGGGTCGGATGCGAACACCGCCGGGGCGCTGGAAGCCCTCGGCATCGGAGTCGGAATCCTTTCTGTTCGAGCGTTCGCTCTCATTCTTTCGAAGTACAGGTGAGGAGAAACTGATGAGCAAGCAGAATCGTCGCGGTTTCACGCTGATCGAGCTCCTGGTTGTCATCGCCATCATCGCCGTCCTGATCGCCCTGCTGTTGCCCGCCGTACAGGCGGCCCGAGAGGCGGCGCGGCGGGCCCAGTGCACCAACAACCTCAAGCAGATCGGCCTCGCCCTGCACAACTACCATACGGCGATGGACACGTTTCCGATGGGAGTCTCGAAGGCCCCCTATTGGGGACCCGGCGACACCGACGGCCAGTGGGGGTACGGCCGCTGGTCCGGCTGGAGCGCCCAGGCGCTGCTGCTGGGGTATCTCGACCAGACCCCGATGTATAACGCGGCCAACTTCAACTGGATCCCGGGCGCCGGGGGAAATCTGGGCGGGTCTCCCTTCAACAGCACGATCTACAACTCCGTCATCAGCGGTTTCCTCTGCCCCTCCGACCCCAACGCGAACCGCCAGCGCAATAACAGCTACCACGCGAGCATCGGGTCGACCACCTACGAGAGCCCCATCTCCACCCCGGGGATGTTCGCGGTCTTCAAGTCCTTCGGTGTGCGCGACTGCACCGACGGCACGTCCAACACCATCGCCTTCGCCGAGGCGCTGACCGGGCGGGATAACGGCACCTCGACCAATACATCCGGGGGCGACGCCTACCGGGGCGATGTCGTCGAGAACGCCAACAACCCCGGCACGGGCGGTCAGGGGTCGGACGACCCCTCGGGCTACTACGGGACGAGTGCCCAGTTCTTGTATGCCTCGGCCAACTCGGCCGCGGTGATCGCGGGGCTTCAGGCGTGCGCCGTGGCCTGGAGCAACCCGGCAACCGCGTCGTATTCGTCGATGCGCGGGTTCAGTTGGTGCGACGGCAACGGCGGCTGGACCTACACCAACATCATCCAGACGCCCAACCACGACTCGGTCTTCCAGGGCGGAGGCTGCCGGTGGAACTGCGCCGGCTGCGGCATCGACAGCTCGTTCAGCTACGCCGTCTCGAGCAACCACCCGGGCGGGGCGAACGTCCTGTTGGCCGACGGCAGCGTCCGGTTCATCAAGGACGGGGTCTCGCGGCTCACCTGGTGGGCCCTCGGCACCCGCAACGGCGGCGAGGTCATCAGCTCCGATAGCTATTGAGGTCCGGGCCCGGTCGGGCGCGGCCGGTGGGCCGTGCCCCGAATTGAAGGAGTCTTAATCCGATGATGAGAGTTCATGTGACCAGAATAACCGCCTCGTCGGCCCTCCGCCTGGGCCTGATCGCCGGATTCCTCGCGGCCGCCGGATGCTCGGACACGGCCTCGGGCAACAAGAGTGACGACCCGGCGCTGAAGGCGTCCATGCAGAAGTCGATGGACATCTACAAGTCGAAGACGCAGGCGAAGAAGGGGTCTCCTTCGACGTCGAAGCCGAGGCAATGAGAGCCTGTTCCGGCAGGGTCGGGGGTCGATTTCGAAGGGTGGGTGCACCCAGCGAATGCCACGGCGTCCGATCGGTATGTTGCACCCACCCTACAACACGCGACAACCACTCCAGTGAGTTGCCCATGAATGCACTGCCGATCATCGCCCTCGCGTCCATGCTGGCCGTCGCCCCGCCGGACGACGCGGCGGCGACCGCCGCCCATCGCGAGGCATTCGTCCGGTTCGCGCGCGAGCACGAGGGCGACCCGGCCCGCGGCCGCGCCCTGTTCTTCGACTCCAAAGGCGCCGGCTGCGCCCGGTGCCATCGGGCTCGCGGCCTGGGCGGCGACATCGGCCCGGACCTCTCCGAGGTCGGCGGCAAGTACGAGCGCCCTGCTGATCGAGTCGGTCCTCGAACCCTCGCGCCACATCGTGGAGGGTTATCGCCCGGAGGTCGTCGCCACCGCGGACGGGCGGATCCTCTCGGGGCTGGTCCGCGCCGAGTCGGACCGGGAGCTGACCCTGGTCAACGCCGAGGGCCGGCGGATCGTCGTGGCCAAGGCCGACATCGCGAACCGCAAACCCGTCGCGACGTCGCTCATGCCCGACGGGCTGGCCCTGGGGCTCTCGCCGGCAAACTTCGCCGACCTGATCGCCTACCTCCAGACGCTCCGCGCGCGCGAATGGCCACCCCCGGCAGCGGGCTCGCCGGACCGATCGCCCTGCCGCCGGGCTTCTCCAGCGACCGGATCGCGACCGGGATCACCGGGGCGACGGCGCTGGCGATCGCCCCCGACGGCCGGATCTTCGTCTGCGAACAGACCGGGAGACTGCGTGTGGTCAAGGACGGGACGCTCTTGCCGGAGCCGTTCGTGACCCTGGACGTGGACAGCACGTGGGAACGCGGCCTGATCGGCGTGACCCTCGACCCCCACTTCGCCCGCAACGGATACGTCTATGTCTGCTATGTATCGCCCCGGCCTTGCGTCCACCACCGCGTCAGCCGATTCACCGCTCGCGGAGATCGGGCGATCCCGGGCAGCGAGCTCGTCCTCCTCGAAGGCGACGACCAGGCGAAGCTCGGGGGCAATGTCCCCGCCGGGCATCAGGGCGGCGCGCTCCAGTTCGGAGCCGATGGCAAGCTCTACGTCGCCCTCGGCGATCAGACCGCCGGAAGGCCGGCGCAGGAGCTGACGACCTTCCAGGGCAAGCTCCTGCGGATCAACCCCGACGGCTCGATCCCGGAGGACAACCCGTTCCGCGGGACGACCCGCGGCAAGTACCGGGCGATCTGGGCGATGGGCCTGCGCAACCCGTTCCGCTTCGCCGTCCAGCCGGGCACCGGCCGGATCTTCATCAACGACGTGGGACAGGACCGTTGGGAAGAGATCGACGAGGGAGTTCCCGGCGGCAACTACGGCTGGCCCGCGAGCGAGGGCCCGACATCCGACTCGCGGTTCCGCGGGCCGATCCATCACTACGCGGTCGCCTCGATCACCGGCGGGGCCTTCTGCCCATCCGGACCCGAGACCGACTTCCCACCCCTGTATCGCGGCCGGTACTTCTTCATGGACTTCGTCAAGGGTTGGATCAAGTCCCTCGACCCCGATCATCCGGGACGGGTGGAGACGTTCGCCGAGGGCCTGATGCGCCCGGTCGACATGGCCTTCGGCCCCGACGGGAAACTCTACGCGCTCCTGCGCGACGCCTGGGTCGTCGACGGGAACTTCCGCCCGGCCACCGGCTCACTGATACGGATCGGCAGCGATCGGGCCGGCGGGACGTCGAAGGGTCCGCTCGTCCGCGTCTCCGAGGTGACGGTCCACGGCGACATGGACTGCTACAAGGTCGAGACGCCCGCGGCGACCTACGTCTATGGTAAGCGGGGGGCCGGCTTCGTGAGCATCTTCGACAAGGACGGACGCGACTGGGTCTCCTATCGCCCGGGCGACAAGGCTCGCGGCGAGTATCGGGGGCTGCCCAAGTGCGGCCAGCCGACCAAATTCTTCCACGGCGGCTACGGCTACGGCCAGTACAAGACGGAGAACCCCTTCTCCAGCCGCATCACGGTCCGCGAGGGCGGGCACGTCCGGATCGAGTCCGAGACGCGCGACGGCAAGTCCGCCTGCCGGTGGGACTTCTACCCGGACCACGCAACGATGACGCTCCTGCGGATCGGCCTTCCGACGTTCTGGTTCATCTACGAGGGGACGCCGGGCGGCGCGCTCGACGCCGAGAGGGACTTCGTCATCCGCCCCGACGGAGTCAGGACCACACTCGATCAAGCCTGGTCGCAGGTGGTCCCCTGGGTCTGCTTCGGCGCCAGCGAGACGCCGGTAGGGTTCGTCTGCGTCAACCACCAGGACCCCGAGCCGGGCGAGGTCGACTCGTACGTCTCCTGGCCCTTCCGGAAGGAAGACGACGGATCATTCCGCGACATGACCGTCTTCGGATTCGGCAGGAAGGGGTACAAGGAGCTCGTCCAGCACGTCCCCGACTTGAAGCGACTGCCCGCCCGATACAGCATCGGGTTCATCGATCGCGCCGAATACTTCCAGGGCCAGGGCGATGTGCGAGCGGATTCGACGGACGTCCGACGGCGGCACGAATCCGTAGGGACCCGTCATGACGGAGTCTCGTCCTGGCCGCCTTCGGCGAGCAGGGTCTCGGCAGTCGCCTTGAGATCGGTCAGTTTGCTTTGAACGACGTCCCAGACGATCTCCGTGTCGACGTTAAAGTAAACATGAATGAGGATATCCCGCATCCCGGCGATCTTCGACCATGGGACGATGGGAGACGAAGCCCGGACGTCCGGCGGTATGTTCTTGACCGCCTCGCCGATGACCTCCAGGTTGCGGATCACGGCATCGACGGTCTTGCGGTCCGCCTGGAACTGTGCTCTGTCCATACCGGCGGTATAGGTCTCGATGCGCTCGACCGCCTCCAGGATATCATCGAGCGAGATCTTATAATCCCGTGGCATAGTCCTGGATGTCCTTGGCGATCCGATCGCGAAGCCGAGGCTTGAGGGTCTCGGGAAGTACGAGGTTGACGTGGCGGCCGAAGAGGCTTTCGAGCAGCGACTTCAGGTCCATGTAGGCGTCGAACGACTTCTGCTGAAATTCGACCAGGAAGTCGAGGTCACTGGCCTCCGTCGCTTCATTTCGAGCCGTCGAGCCGAATAGGCCCAGACGTCGCACGCCCAGACTCCGCAACTCCTCGCGATGCTCGTCGAGGACCTGAATGACACTCTCGGCGTTCATCGTCGCATCCTCCCTCATGACCGCCGGTCGCCCATCTGCTCACGCCTGATAGTATACCAGCTTGTCCCCCGTTGCGCCATTACGGACCAGGCGGCCGCCCGCGTGTGTGATCGCCGACGAGGGGAAGGGCAAAGCCGCAGTCACTTCCACTCGGCCCGGAGCTTCTTCGCCTCGGCCTGGAGCTCCTTCGGGATGTAATACCGCAGGCGGTCCGCCGGCTTCTCGATCCTCGGCTCGAGGCGACGCAGCAGCCGGGACACCTCGATCGGTCGCGATTCGCCCTCGACCCTGATGCGGATGGCGTTGTTGACGCTCTGCTCGTCGCTCTCCTTCTCGGGGAAATAGGGCTGGTAGTCCTTCGCACGGACGCGATCCACCAGGCAATACATCTCGGGCGGGTCGTATTCGACATGCTCGCCGACGAGCTCGCGCAGGGCGGCCTCCCAGCCCAAGTCGTTCGGCGCGATCGCCCCGGAGAAGTCAGGTCCCTCGACCATCGCCAGTCCCTTGCGATCGAGGAAGCGACGGGCCAGGTCGCTCATCGCCCGGTCGCGGTGCGACGTCCAGTTCTGGATCTGCGACAGGATGCTGAACTCCTCGATGGCGAGGTACTGCGGCACGGTCGGCCCCGGGCCGCCGCCACCTTCCAGCTCCTGGGCCTCCCAGAATGCCTCGACCGACGGGACCAGGTTGACGTCCCGGCCATCCCACCACAAACGCCGGGCGCGATTCCACAACGCCTCGATCATCCGCTCGAACCCGCGCGTCGTCTTGTGCAAATACACATTCTGATACATGTAATACCGGGCGAAGATGTACTCCTCGATGACCAGGAGCGACTTCTCGGCCCAGACGATGTCGCGGCCGGACCGGTCGTCCTCGTAGATCTCGAACGTGTTCAGGAGCCGGAACCAGTCGAAATGGCCGTGGCTGGCGCCCGTGAACAGGCTGTCCCTCCGCAGGTAGTCGAGCCGGTCCATGTCCAGTTGGCTGGAGAGCAGGTACTTCTGCCAGGCCGGCTGCTCGTGGTTCGTCCTATCGATCAGCTCGGCGACCCGGCGCGGGAACGCGGCGTCGAAGGCCCGCCGCAGGACCCGGTGGACGTGCGACTCCTCCGAGACGAGGATCGCCTTGGTCCAGTCCTCGTGGTCGATGCCCAGGCACGACTCGGCGAGGTGGGAGAACGGCCCGTGGCCGATGTCGTGGATCATCGCCGCCACCAGCAGCGGGTCGCGACCCTCGCTCGTCTGCGCGTCGTCGCCGGAGATCCGGCCGAGGTGCTGGAGGGCCTGCTGCATCACGTGGACCACGCCCAGGCTGTGCGCCAGCCGGTTGTGATCGGCGCCGGGATACGTCAGGTAGCTCAGGCCGAGTTGATGGATCCGCCGCAGCCGCTGCACCTCGGGGCAGTCGAGCAGCTCGAGCAGCCAGGGCTCGCGACCGCGGTCGATGCTGATGTAGTTATACAGCGGGTCGCGGATGATCTTCGCGGACATGACCGGCTCCGATCAGCCGACGATCCGTCGGGCCAGCTCCTCGGCCTTCTTCACGAGGGATCCGCCGGGCGGCAGATGCTTGAACTGGCAAGCCTTCGCGACGGCGACCGGCCAATCATACCCTTGCTTGCGGAAGAAGGCGATCGTCGCGGCGATCTCCAACTCCTTCAGCTCGATCTCGCAGAGCCCCCGCGCCAGCGGCTCGAAGCCGGCCAACGGCGCCATCGGACCCGGACCCGTCGGCCGCGCCTCGTATTCGTCGATCTGCCGGATCGATTCCGGCGACAGCCGGTACGAATACTGCTCGCCGTAGGGACGGACCTCCATCCGTTCTTCCAGCAGCCGCTCGTCGACCATCAGGTCGGTCAGCCGTGCCAAATCCTCCGAATACGGGCCGTAATGGTGCAGGTCGTAGTCGACATCCAGCGGACACCCAGCCGCCTGGAGGAGGAAGACCAGCTTCTGCATCCGTTTCCGCGAATGGAGCGTCCCCGCCCATCCCACGATCTTGCCGAGCTGGTAACGGTTCATCCCTTGCATCCCCTCAGAATGACGGACCGGGGGTCGAGGAGAGCTGTCAACGTCGGCACCCGCGAGGTCGGAGAAAGCGGAGGCACGAGCCCCCGGCGATCGATCACCATTCACCATAACCTATCACACGACCGCATCGCGATCGGAACATGCGTTACCCAGGAGCCGATCTCTGAACAAAAGAATACTATCGACGGTCGAGCTCGTCAAGAGGAGAGGCCGCGGGATTGCCGTCATCCCGGCAATCCGCACGGTCGGCAGACGCCGGGAAATCGTCAAGTTCGGCGGAGATGCCTGCCGATAGATTGATGGCGTCTCTCGAAAAAATCGGTCGGGCTTTCCAGCCCGACTCCGGTCCCGTCAGGCTGGCAAGCCCGACTTACCCGGGCCGCAGCTCGAGCCAAGGCCATGTGATCATAACCTATGGATGGGATCGGGAGGGTGATTTGGCCGGTGATCCTGGCGGGACTGATCGCCCCGGGCTGCAAGCAGGTCGAGGTGCTCCCCGCGCCGGGCATCGCGCGGGGGCGGTCGTCGCGCGTTTACTCCCGCCCGGGCCGAGCTGGAGCGTGTCGACGGCGGACCTGCTGTGTCGGTCGGGGGCTGGATGACCTGGCCCGGCGCGACCCGCGCTCCGCCTTCGCGAGGCTAGAGCGGGGGATCGACGAGCGCCGCCCCGATCCGGCGCGGCTCCTGGCGCTGGCGGAACTGGCCGACTGGAACGCTCGGGTCGACGGGCCTGCTGGCCACCGAAGAAGCGATGGCGTGGTCGCGCGACGCGGCCGTCTACGCCGCGTCCTGCCTGTCGGCACTGGGAGGGGACCCGGACGCCGATGCGACGTGGTGCGCCGCGTGCGGCGTTCACAACCGAGCGACGGCGAGATGCCTGCGGCTGGCTCGCACCGCGGACCCGCCCGGGCGCAGCGGCTGGCCTGATCGGCTCGCCGCGATGGGGATCGTCACCGCCGCGGACGTCGCCGAGTGGACATCGATGGGATTCACGTCGATCGAGCCGGCGAGCGACCGGATCGTCACCGGCCTGGAGCCGAAAGGGCGTCGCGGCGGCCTCGGGGTCCCGTTGATCGTCCGGCGCGACCTCGACGATGCGGAGTCGGTCGTCTGGAAGCCGTTCGGCCCCGAGCGGGCGACGTTCGCCGCCACGGCCGTGATCCGGCCCCGAGGTTCGTCGGCAAGCGGACGCGGTCAGCCCGCCGAGCTGATGCTGCTGGACCCGGTACGCGCCGAGACGATCGACCTGGGCGGACGGACCTTCCCGATGGCGGCCGACCTGACCACCCCGATGGCCATCCGGCTGTCGCAGGGGCCGATCCGGAACTACGAATACCTGGGCGTGGTCGATCCCGAGTTCTACGCCGAGCGGGCGGGCGTCTACGCGGTGGACCCGTATCAGCCCGGCAAGGTGCCGGTCGTGCTGATTCACGGCCTCTGGTCGAGCCCCAAGGTCTGGGTGCCGATGCTCGACGCGCTCCGGAGCGACCCGGCGTTGCGGGCCTCATACCAGTTCTGGGTCGTCCTCTATCCGTCCGGATATTCGCTGCCGACGGCGGCCCTGTCGGTCCGGCGATCGCTCCGCGACATCCGCCGTCGCTTCGACCCGCACGGCGTCGACCCGGCCCTCGATCGGATGGTCATCCTGGGCAAGAGCACGGGCGGGCAGACCGGTCGGCTGCTGGTCCAGTCGAGCGGCGCGGTCCATCTGGGACGCGATCTTCACCCGGCCGATCGACCGGGTCGACGCCTCCGCAGGCCTCCGCGCCGAGCTGGCCGAGACCCTGTTCTTCGAGCCCGAGCCGTACATCCGGCGGACGATCTTCGTGACCACGAGCCATCGCGGCGGCAACCTGGCCCGCCAGCCGGGCGTCGAGCTGGGCGTCGAACCTGATCCGACGCAACAACCCGCTCCGCCCGGCCTGGGCCGAGCTCGAGGCGGCCAACGGCCGCGAGGTCTTCCAGCCCTCATTCCGCGACGGGCCTCCCGCCAGCGTCGACGGCATGCGCGCCGATAGTCCCTTGCTCAAGGCGATCGGCGCCCATCCCATCGCGTCGCACATCGCCTATCATTCGATCATCGCCACCATCCACCCCGGACTACCCCGCGATTCGATGACCGACGGCTTCGTCCGATACACCAGCGCCCACCTCGACGGCGCCGTCTCCGAGGCGATCGTCTCTTCGACCCACGTATGCGTCGAGGCCGATCCCGAGGTCATCGCCGAGGTGCGGAGGATCCTCGCGGAGCACAGGGATGAGGCCAGGGCCGAGGCGCCGACGCCCGGTCCGCAGAGCTCGTCCCGAGAATCGACGAAGCCGGAGTGACCCTTCCTCTTCGAGTCGACTCCGTCCGAGGATGCGTTGCTAGTCAAGACTGAGGCCCGTATTCCTGAAGAGTGACATCGCGCGGGGTTTTCTGCCGAGATCCAGGTTGACCTACTGATGCGGAAAGAACACACGGTTCATTCCCTTTATGCCTCGCGACGATCATAATACACCAGGATGACCGGTTGATTCCAAAGGAGCCCAATATAATGCCTGGCCGACTCGTCTTGCCCAGCCTGGAGATTCGGGGGTTTCGCGCCTTTCGCAAGTTAGAAATCGGGCGACTAGGGCGAGTGAATCTGATCGTTGGCAAGAACAATGTCGGCAAATCGACCCTGCTGGAAGCTTTGCGACTGTTCGCCAGACCCGCTTCATTCACTGACCTACTCGAAATCTTTGCAACCCGAAATGAAATCGCAGCCAATATGGATTTCCAGCGTGGCGAATACGATGTCGAAGATCTTCCGTTTGGCAGACTTTTCTTCGGCCGTCTGGTGACGGTCACAGACTCGTTCACGATTGGACCTGCGGACAATCCTCAAGAAACTCTCACGGTTGGCTTAATCTATAGAGACAACATAAGAGACAACCTCGACCAGACTACACACGATATTCATAGCGATGCAATAGCCAAATTTGATCGATCAATTCTCTTCAAGATTGATTCTGACTTTCAGATTCTTACTTCCAACAAGCCTATCCTCTACAAGATTCATCGGGAGCAAGCAAGCGTAGGCGACAAGGTAAGATTAGAGCCGATCGCAGGAACACTCCGCACGATCCCCTTTCATTGCGTCGGGCCGAACGGGCTGGGTTTGGATGAAATTGATAGGCTCTGGAATGATGTCTCCCTGTCCCCACTAGAGCAAGAGGTCATCATGGCCATGCGCATCATCTCGCCAGAAGTCGAGCGAGTGGCGATGAGACCTCCTGACGTTTGTCCCAGAGATGTCCAGTATCGACGTAATACAGCCAGTCGGGTACCTTTTGCAAAAATCGAGAGCTTTTCAGCTGCGATTCCACTCCGGGAACTTGGAGACGGCGTCAATCGCCTGTTCGGGATCGCTTTGGCTCTAGCTCTAGCCAAAGACGGCATGCTTCTCATAGATGAGATCGAAAACGGTCTTCACTATTCGATTCACGAGAACCTCTGGAAACTTGTTTTCAAGACGGCGCGAGACCTGAACGTCCAGGTCTTCGCGACGACTCACAGTTGGGATTGTATTGAGGCATTCCAGAGGGCCGCATGCGAGGACACCTCGAGCGAGGGCTACCTGATCCGCCTGGGTTCGAGGAAAGATGAGATCGTCGCCACGGTCTATGACGAGAGTGACCTCGCGATCGTGACGCGCGACCATATCGAGGTGCGATGATGGCGCGTTTCCAATTGGTCGGCGAAGGCCCCGATGACGTGGCCGTGTTCGTCGCGCTCGTCAAACGATACGGCCTTCCCCTCGCCGACAAAGGCAAGGGATCGCCCGACAGGCTGGTCGTCGATTGTCCCGGGGGCGATGCGGCGGTCTTCCGGACGTTGCGAACCCTGGTTGACGCCAAGGAACAACTCCTCCTCGATCATGTCCGGACATTCCTCATGCCTCGCGACCTGACCGCCGAGGATCGTCTCGGGATCGTGGTTGACGCCGATCATCATCAGGCGACGGATCCGGATGATGGATTCCGGAGACGTTGGGGTCAGTTGAAAGAGACCCTTAAGAACCTCGGCTACACCGACGTCCCGGACGAGCCCGATCGGACCGGCACGATCGTCGGGGCGAATCAAGTAGACCGACCCTGGGTCGGCGTCTGGATGATGCCCGATAATCGATCTCCGGGCAAGCTGGAGGATTTCGCCCGACGCCTGGTCAAGTCCGTCGACGAAGAGCTCTGGGACCATGCGGGACGGGCCACGTCGGAGTCGGCGTCAAAGGGTGCGAAATTCGAGCCGAAGGACGAAGTCAAGGCCTATGTTCACACATTTCTGGCCTGGCAGGAGGTACCTGGCGTCCCGATGGGCCTGGCCATCACCAAGCAATTCCTCGATGCCGACTCTTCGGAGGCCCGGAACTTCGTCGCCTGGCTGTGCCGCCTCTACGGGTTCACCAGCTCCAGGCTCGTATCGCCGTGAGGAAGCTGGGGATGGAAGCGGGAAGGTCTTCGGACGTCCAGGGCCGCGACCTCCGAAAGAGACGAGCCCGAGCATTATCTCAGGACGGGACGAGTCCGCCCAATCGCGCCCAGGCTCGGCGGCAGGCCAGCGGTGTCTCGCCGCCGAGCCATCGGCGGAGGTCGTCGGCGAAGTGCTGACAATCGGCATAGCGACGCTCGGGCCGCTTGGCCAGGGCCTTGAGGCAGATGGCTTCCAGGGCGCGCGGGACCTTGGGCGCGATCGATCGGGGCGAGGGGGGATCGTGGTGGATCGCGTGGAAGAGGACGTAAGAGGGCGGCCCGCAGAACGGGGTCCGTCCGCAGAGCAGCTCGAAGAAGACGGCTCCCAGGCTGTACTGATCGCTGGCCGGCAAGATGTTCGACTGCCCGCCCTTGGCCTGCTCGGGGGCGACGTACGCCGGCGTGCCGAGGATCGTGCCGGGCGGCGGCGGCAGCTCGTCGGAATCGGGGCGGTAGGCGATGCCGAAGTCCATCAGGTAGACGTCGTCGCGGAGGTCGACCCGGACGTTGGCCGGCTTCACGTCCCGATGCACGACCCCCCGGGCGTGGGCATAGGCCAGCGCCTCGGCCAGCTCGACGACGATCTCGACGGCGCGGCGCAGTGGCATCGGACCCTCCGCCAGGCGATCGGCCAGGCTGCAACCTTCGATCAGGGCCATGGCGATGTAATGCAGATCGCCGGCCCGCCCCGCCTCGTAGACCGGCACGATCCGGGGATGCCGCAGCCGCGCCTGCGCCCGCGCCTCGCCCAGGAACCGCTCGAGCGACTTGGCCGTCCGGAGCACCCCCTGGCGAGGCACCTTCAAGGCCACGTCGCGGTCGAGGATCGTATCGCAGGCGCGATAGACCGTGGCGTGCTGCCCTTGACCCAGGACACCCAGGACCCGGAACCGGCCGAACTGCCCCCCCTCGTCCGAGCCGATCGCCCCCGTGGCCGAGGCACCCGGGACGGACGCGGAGCCGGACGTCGACGGTGCCCGCGACGAGCTGCTCCACGCCGACACCTGGGTTCCGGAGCGCGAGAACGGGTCGGCGAGCATCTCACTACTCTCATCGAAACCCAGGCACGGATCGGACCCCTGGCCGTACTCGCTCTCGCCTTCGAGGTCCCGGTAGAGGCTGCCGATGGGCAGCTCGCCACTCTCGAACCCCGATCGACCGCCGTCCCGTCCACTGGCCTCGACCCCCGGGGCATTCCCGCGGCCCCGGGCGCCGGCCCGTCCCGTCCAGCGATCCCCGTCCCACCCGCCGGCGCCGGCACGGAGCGTTGGCCTCATGACGGCGGTCCAGCCCGAGTCCGCGGCGGCCACCGGCGCCGTCGGCAGCTTGGTCAGGCAGCGGGGGCATCGGAAGATCCGCCCGAGCGGGTCGTCGATCAGTTGCGAGACGCAACCGCACGAGCTGTTGGGACATCGTGTGCTCACCGTCATGGGGAACTCCCTCCCTCCTTGTTGACAATCCCGCCAGTCCTCATGCCGTGCGGGCCACGATACCGAAATCCACAACGCACAGGCCGGGCCGTCATTCGCCGTGTCGCCCCATCGGGCCCGGACCAGGCGCAGCACATCCCCGGGATTATTCGGCTAATCCTATTCCTATCCCATCATTTGTGATTGAGGATTCGGATGTGACGATCCGGAGGATAAAGACGATGGTCGACGGCGTGCAAGCCCATCGACAATCAGTATTGCTATAACCCGTCGATTGCGATTCGCAAAACGATTTCCGCCGAAAGAACACGGCCGACGCACGCCCACGCCGGCACAGCCTGTACCACCCAAAGGATCGCCCGAGCCCCCCGGGACGATCTCCCTCGCGGGATCGCCCCACCCGGCACCCACTCCGCCCGACACGCCGGAACTGGTAAAGTACCAGGGCGGGGGAGCGACGGGCCGCGGGATCGCCGGGCCGTCGTCATGCAACGGACGATGAGCAATTGGTTGGATTGATCGGGACACGTGATGAAGGTATCCATCCTGGATGAGATCGTGGCGTCCAAGCGTCAAGAGGTCGCCACGGCACGACGGCGGCTACCGCTGGAGGAGCTCGAGGCCCAGGCCGAGTCGGCGCCGCCCGTCCGTGACTTCCGCGCGGCGCTGGAGGGTCCTGGTCCGATCCAGTTGATCGCCGAGGTGAAGAAGGCCAGTCCCTCGGCCCGGGTCATCCGGGCCGATTTCGACCCGGTGGCCATCGCGCGGATCTACCAGGAGCACGGCGCCGCTTGCCTCAGCATACTCACCGACGCGCCGTATTTCCAGGGCCATTTGTCGTACCTGGCGCGGATCCGGGCCTCGGTGGCGATCCCGCTCTTGCGCAAGGATTTCTTGATCGACGACTACCAGGTGGTCGAGGCACGTCTGGCCGGGGCCGATGCGATCCTCCTGATCGCCGAGATCCTCGACGACGCCGAGCTGGTCCGGTTGCGCGAGCACGCGCAACGCCTGGGGATGGCGGCCCTGGTCGAGTTCCACGACCCGGCCAACCTGCCCCGCGTCCTGGCCTCGGGCGCCGACCTGGTCGGGATCAACAATCGCGACCTGAAGGCGTTCGTCACCGACCTCGACCAGACGCTCCGGCTCCGCGACCGGATCCCGCCCGAGGTGGTGCTGGTCAGCGAGAGCGGCATCCGCACCCGGGCCGACGTCGAGCGGCTCGAGGCCGCCGGCGTCTCGGCGATCCTCGTCGGCGAATCGCTGATGCGCGCCGACGACATCGGGTTGGCCGTCGAGCAACTCCTGGGGATGGCGCCTTAGGGTGCTCTGCGAGCACTATTTCCGGCCGTCTGGGCTGCGATACCAAGTCGATCGCGGATCAGACGTCGTGACATTGTCTGGCGGACGTGGTATTGTTGGCTGATTCCCTTTTCGGATTCGGAGGAGAAACCCCATGCCGCAACACTCCGCGCGAACCGCCAAGCTCGACCTCCGCTTGACACCGGAAGCCAAGCGAAAGCTCCAGGCCGCCGCTACGGCTTCTCGGCGCTCGGTCAGTGAATTCGTGCTCGAAAGCGCATTGGTCCGAGCCGAGGAGACCCTGGCCGATCGCACGCGCTTCGCGTTGGATGCCGAGCGATGGACGGCGTTCCTGGCCGCCCTCGACGCGCCGCCTCGCGACCTGCCCCGGTTGGAACGGCTCTTCCGGGAGCCGAGCATTATTGAGCGCGGGACTCTGGAATGACCGTGGCGGTGCGGATCGAGAAACTCCGGCGCGACCCTGCCATCGATGTCTTCGATTGTGGGGTCGAGGAGTTGAACCGCTTCTTGGTCCGCTTCGCACTTGCCAACCAGCAGGCCGGTGCCGCCCAGACCTATGTCGTCCTCGCCGAAGAGATGGTCATTGGCTACTATTCGCTCGCGGTCGGCGAAGTCGCTTTCGACGACGCCCCCCAGCGGCTGAGTAAGGGGCTGACTCGCCACCCGATCCCGATCATGCTCCTGGCCCGCATGGCGGTCAACGTCGCCTGGCAGAAGCGTGGCATCGGGGCTGCCCTGCTGAAGGACTCCATGCGCCGCACACTTCAGGCAGCCGACATCGCCGGCATCCGAGCCTTTGCCGTACATGCAAAGGATCAATCCGCCCGGTCATTCTACGAGCACTTCGGCTTCATCACATCCCTCACGGACCCGATGCACCTCTTCATCCTGCTCAAAGACCTCCGGCGCATCACGGGGACATGAAGTGGTCCCCATATCGAAAAACGCGACGGGCAACCGGCCCGCCTGAGACACTTCTCCGATGCGCCCCTGGTGTGACGTCGACCAAGGGCGATCGCCCCTGGCTACGTGCTTACGCCCCGTCGGGGCGTTCGGGATAGGCTCTCGGATAGAGCCTGGCATCACTCCTTAACCTTCTTGCCCGCGTGATGGCCGGAGGGCGCGACGGATTTCTTCACCAGCGACTTGATGATCCCGTACCACATGCCGGCGAAATTGCCCCACTGGTCGAGATGGCCGGGATGGAAATGGAGGGCGAAGCGGACCCCCACCGTATCGATCTGGACGCCCATCTGCTTGAGCTGGGAGAGGGTCGTCGGGATCGCCTGGTACAGCGACAGGTCGACCAATCCCTTGCCGGTCGCGTGCCGGTAGGCGCCGGTGCCTCCCTCGACGGAATACTGCATGTGGACGGGTTGCGCGAACGGGTTCAGCCCGATGGTGCCGGGCGTGACATGGACATTGATCTGGCCCTTCGGGGTGGCGATCTCGAGATCGGCATAGAGCAGCCAGGGGCTCGACAACAGGGAGTTCTCGGCCTTGGTGTTCACCGTGCCGGTGATGGTGACCCGCCCCAGCCCGGATATCCGCCCGCTCCCCGTGACGTGGGCGATCCCCTTACGGTTGACGGTGACGAGGTCCGTCGATCGACCGTTGAGGACGACGGGATGCCCGTGGACCGGGCGAGCGACATGGGCGGCGACGGCCGGCGCCTGAGCCGAGGCCCCCGACATCAGGGACCTCCCTTCCAGCGTGAGCACCTGCGGGCGGGCGCGGCGGGAGGATCTCATCTCTCGCATCCTTTCTGGGCCATCGGTCGAGGGACGTCGTTCGGCGCGGGTCTCCAGACCCCGCCGTCCGCCGGACCGAAGGTCTACCGCGTGGCTCGGAGCGGGAGACCTTCGGTCGGCCCAGTGGCAAGGTCGGGAGACCTTGCCACAACCTTGTCTGTAACCCGATCGTGAAGCGCTCTACCTGGCCGAGCCCAGGATGGTCGTGTAGTTGCTGCCGGGCACGCCGCCACTGCCGGCCAGCGGGTTCCCGTCGAGATCGGTCAGGCCCGTGCCGCTGACCGTGAGCGAGTACTCGCCATGCTTCTTGAGCTTCTTCGAGGGCGTCAGGGTCACCGCCATGGTGGTCGGGTCGTACACCGCCGAGGCGATCGCGATCCGCGTCTCCTTGGTGGTGTGATGCGGGCCCTTCTTCAGCAGGTCGAGCGAATAATTGCCCACGTCCTCGGCACTCGACGGGTTGAGGGCCGCGCTGAATGTGAGCATGACCGAGGTCGATTGCTTGCCGATCCCGATGGGCTGCGTCGTGACGACTTGCAAGGGGGTGGTCGTGGCCGAGGCCGTCACCGCCACGTCCTTCGAGAACTCCGAGGTATTGCCGTTCGGGTCGATGGCGGTGGCGGCGATCGCCTGGCCGACGGGCACGGCGGCGGAGGGCTTGAACGCGATCGTGGCGAGGCCATTGGCGCCGGTCGTGACCATCGCCTGGCCCAGGTAGACCTGGCCTTCGCCGTAGCCCGACGCGGAGGGCGTGGGGTTGGAGAAGAACTGGACCTGGTAGGATGTGTCGGGCGTGCTCTGGAGCGTGCCATGGACGGTCGTGACGCCGGCCGCGGTGACCGCCGAGGCGAGGGCGGGGAAGTTCTGGAGGTCGTTCGGCCCGGAGCCGCTCGGGAGCTGGGCGTTCGGCACGACGCCGAGGTTGACCGTGCCCAGGAAGTTGGTGACGACGCTCGGGATATCCGCCGTCGACGTGCTCAACAGCGGTAGGAGGGTCGAGGTGGGGATGTCGAGCAGGCCGATCCCCATATTATGGTTGTCGTAGATCGAGTTTCCGCTGACGAGGTTGCCGGTGCTCTGCACGCTGATCGGCGACGCGGACGACGGCGAGAGGCCCACGACGACGACGCCGACCCCGATGTTGAGGGCAGACCCGACCTGGCCGTTGAACGCGATCGTGTTCGCCTGGCCGGACGCCGTCCCGCCGACGATATTCCCCGAGCCGGCGAGGACGACGCCGATGACGCTATTGCCCAGGTTGCCCGCGCCCGTGACGTCGGTGCCGATCAGGTCGCCCTGGACGACACTGCCGGCCTCCGCCGTGAGCAGCGACGCGCCGCCGATGGACAGGCTGGCGATCCCGATGCCGATATCATTGCCCGAGACCACGTCGCGCGCCGCGGGCGTCGTCCCGCCGATCACGTCGCCGGAGCCGATCACGCCGATCCCCAGGCTATTCGGCTGCGCCGTCATGCCGGTCGGGCCGGTGCCGATGAAATCGCCCTGCAAGACGTCGTTGGCGCCGGACAGGACGACGCCGATCCCGCCGAAGTTCTCGATGACGAGGCCCTCCACCGTGCTGTCGTTCCCCTGGACTTGCAGCCCGAGGCTCTGGCTGATGCTGGAGATCCCCGCGCCATCGATCACGATGGACGGGACCGCGTTATCCCCCGAGGCCGACGTGTTGGGGCTGGAGCCCGGCTGGGTGTACCCGTCGATGGTCACCGGGCTGGTGATCGGCGGCAGCGCGGAGGTCGGCATGATCACCTGCGGACCCGAGCCGGGGATGTCGAAGTTGATCGTATTGGTACCCCCGGCCGAGTCGACCTCGTAGATCGCCTGGCGCAAGGTGCCGGGGCCGTTGTCGGCGACGGTCGTCACCGTGAACGTCGAGAGCAGCAGTCGGGATTCGATCGCGTCGATGCCCGGCCGATATCGCCTCCTCCGACCCCGGGCAACGGACCATGAGCGCGCAATCTCCAATCGCATCATGTTCATCCTCCTCGAAACCGCCTGCCTCGGCACCACTCGATAGATCTCGCGGGCTCCGCGACGATTGCCGTGTGCGCACTCCGGACGGTCCGAGGGGCTGGCGCAGCGCCTTCGGCCCCGGACTTCGACGTCCAGGATACGAGTCGGGCTCACGACCCGGCAAACATCCGCCCGATCCGGCATCGCCGGCATATTCGGAAAAGGCCGCAACGTCGGCCAGCACATCAACTATCGGTCGAATCAAGATTGGGCTTGACTGATATTCGACCGCCCCGCCCCGTTTTCCGGCCGAAGACGAGCCGCTACGGTGCCGGGGCTGGGGGGGAATCGGTGCCGGCATGGGCCTGGGCAACGGCAACGGTGATGACCTGGAATCGGTCGAACTCGGCCTTCATCGGCTTCGAGGACGAGTTGACGGCCAGGACCCCGACCTCCACGCGATCCCCGAAGGTCGCGATCATGGGAAGGAACGGCCTCCAGTGGTCGCCGTCGAGACTGAAAGCTCCCTGGATCTCGTCGCCACGCCGCCGGAGCCGGAGGTAGCTGGCTCCGTCATCGATCTTGAGACCCCGGGAGGCGGCCATGAGTCCGGCCTGACGGTGCTCGAAATTGGCGTACGGGTAGATCTTGCCCTTGCGCAAATCCGCGGCGATCTCCAGGCGGACATAATTCTCTCGGTCCTGGGTAGTGTCCTGGCTTGATTGCAGAGCCGCAGAACCTTTGGCGTAAGACCTTAGCCAGGAAACTGTTGCGGCGCGAAGGCTGGCGCTCAGGTCGATTGCCTCAGCCCCTTGGCAGCCTGTCATTTACGACGGGCTTGCAATCAAGCCAGGACACCACCGCTTTTCTGCCATGACGACACAAAACTATCCGAAACCCGGACACGCCGGGCAACTCAGTTGTCCATTCAGCAGGTCCCGACGAGCGGCAGGAACCCCCGAACCGAACGACGATCGTTAGAGCCGGTTGTCGGTGGATAGAATGGAGAGCCGCAGGCGGGACAGGTCGCGAGGAACGCGCTGTTGGATTCGTCGGTCGGCATGACCCAAGGATCGAATACTGGCAAATTCAAGAGGCGGTTCGATGCGGCGCGGCGCGCCTTGCGTCGTGCGACGACTCGGTCGAGATCGCGACCACCATCGGCGCGAACTACTGGGGCTTTTCCTGGATTCCAGGGCAATTCGTTGGCCTGGAAGACGTGGCCGTTGACGCGATCCTGGGCGAAGACGACCACTCGAAACAGCGCTCCGTTTGAGCGGTCGGGGAGTTCGATGAGGAACGAGAGGGTCCGAGATCCGATTCGATCGAGCGTGAGAAACCTCTGGTCGAGCCGGCGGACGACGGAATGTTCGACGAGTGTCAGTTGCGCGTTTTCGCCGCGAAGAACCCTGGTCCTGACCGGGTCTTCGGTCAGGGCCATCCCGATCAAGAGCGCGCGTCCGGCCACCTCGGGAGATCGGGCTGCGACTTTCACCAATGCGGTCTTCCGGTTCCCCGTGCCGTCCAACTTGAGGTCGAGGGCGACCTCCGGCGGCATCTTGAGGGCCTGTTCGATGGCCGCCACGGCTATCGTACGGTCCGACCCGAAAAGGGGCTGGCGGCCGTTGACCATCAAGAGCGGGGTGAACTGCAGGTCGTCGCGGCGCTGCACGCCGTTGTAGTCGCATTGGCGGCGGGTGTACGAAGCGTCCGAATAGGGGTCGGGCCAGGGTTGATTGAAATAGTCGACATGGAAATTGAGTGGCACGATCCGGTCGCGGCCAACGCCCAGCTCACTAAGCTTGCCGAGAAGGTCCGAAGCGGGTTGGCAGGAACTGCACCCCTGCGAGGTGTAGAGCTCCACGAGCACTCTCTTCGGCTGGTCCACCGGATTTTCCCCTGCGGCCGCCGCGGCAGGACGGAGGACGGTCAAAATGAGGAAAACGGCGATTGCCTTCAGCGGACGGTTTTTCATGAGTGTCACCTCGAACGAGTCGAGCGCCCCGGAATCGGCAAGCTTGAAACGCCGTCGGGGGCTAGTCCGGTGAAATCGCGTCGAGGCTTTGCCGCCGGGGCGGCAAAGCCGGACAGGCCTCGGTTTGCGGCCGGCCGTGCGAAAATGGGAAGATGGGAAATATTACAAAACTAACGATGAACGCCGTTGTGTGAACTCCTGACCGCGCTGATCCGCCACGCCGGTCCCGTGGACATTTGCGAGGTTGTCCCGGCGACCGGTCGCGGCGAATGGCAAGTGTCAACGTACGACAAGGCCGGCCGCGCTGTGCGGCAGGACTCCGACCGGGCTCAGGAACAGCTCGTCCAGGCTTCCTCCCTTGCCGATCGAGAATGCGGCGATCTGGCCGTCGCCCCCGACGTTCACGTAAAGAACGTCACTCCTGAGGATGGCGGTGTCGGTCGGGGCGGTCCCAGCGGGAAGAATGCCAGCCAGCCCGCCGCCGCCGACGGGGTTCAGCAAGGTCAGCGTCCCCGTGGCGGCATCGAGCTCCAATGCCGTGATGGTCGCCGGCGCGGTGTTCACGGTGTAGATGTACTTCTGGTTGGCGGTGATAGCGCACCAGCAGGGCGCGAGCTGAGTGCCGAGGACGAGGGTACTCGTGATCGACTGGGCGGTTCCATTCGCGAGGATCTGGTAGGAAGAAACCGCGCCGGGAGGCGCCGCATTATTCCCGAAGGTCGTCACGAGGAACCCGTTACTGCTGAAGAGGAATCCGAAGGTGTCGGTGATTGGTGTCGGGGTGAACGTCGGGGCAGACGTCCGGCCGTCGGCGCGAACCTTGAAGACGTCGATATTATTGCCGTTCCTCTCGGTCACGACGATCCAATTGCCGTCCGGGGAAAAGCTGACCTGGGCGGGGAGCACCGCCGGCCCGCTGAGCGCGTGCGTTGAATTCGCCAACGCGGTGAGTTTGCCCTTGGCGTCGACCGTGAACCCGGTAATCATGTCGACCGCGCCGTGGGCTCCCCCGGCGTTCAGCACGTAGAGGAAGTTGCCCGAGACGGTGACGCTATTCGGAAACGTGCCCCCGGAGGAGATGATCTGGATCAGTTCCGGCTCTTTCTTGCTCAAGTCGAAGACGGAAATGCTGCCGTCGCCGGCGTTGACCAGGTAGAGGGTGTCGCCGGCGGCGTTCATCGCGATCGCCCCCTGGCTGCCGAGCCCGCGGCCCGCGCCAGCGCCTCCCGTGTTGTAGAATACGGGGAATTCGAGCAGGCCTTGATGGTCGCGTGCGAATACCGCGAGCTGGTTCCCGTCAGCCGCGTTGGTCATCATGTAAACTGCCCCATCGCCGGCGCGAGCCGTTCCCGAGGACATCGTCAGCAGCACCGCCAACACCGCCAGTTTCGGCGCACAGCGCCATAAGGTTGTGGTCTTCAAGACAGCTTCTCCTTTTGTAGTAGTTTCGTCAAATCACGGACTGAGGCCGGCTTCGATATTTCGGCCTCGCAATAGTGAGTCGCCGTAGCGAGCGAATCCTGACACAAAAATCAATCGGAGCTGCGATCGCTACGCGGCAAAGGTTGTGATCCGGTCGGCCGTAACGAATTGGCTTTCATGAAATACGTATTTGAATTATTCATACTTGTAATTTAGCAACGCCTCGAGCCCGGAACGGATTGGGCCAGATGAGCGTCGACGTGGTGAACGATCCGGACACGCAAATCGTGCTGGGAGCTGGCAAAACTATCGGCGCATCGGCCAACGGCACGAGCTCTCTTGAAAGGTCGGTCCTGTTCATGAGGCGTTTGACGGCGTTTTGGCGACTGCTCAATCTGCCCTGCCAGGGGATATCCAGGCTGGCGTCGGAATCGCTCCACCGTGACCTCGGACGCCCGGATCGCTTCGCACTCCGGTCGCATCTGCTCTGCTGCACCAGTTGCCGCCGTTTCGAGCGCCAGATCGGGTTCCTGCGGTTCGCCATGCGGCGGTTGCCAGGGCGCGTCGAGGACGGAGGGCCACTGCCCGGTATCGATCTGTCGGACAAATTACGTGAGCGGATCAGCCTCGCCCTAAAGCGGAATTGAAGAGTTGTACTACTGATTTTTTTGTCCGCGCTCGCCAGTTGGTGCGCGTGTCTGGGTGGGTTGCAGTGGTTGCGTGCCCTAAAATAAGCCACCAGGCTTCCCATCCTGGCGCACCAACTGGCGAGGGCCAGGGATTTTTTTTGGCAGTTGCTGTCAGGAATCGGACCGCCGACCGACTCACTTTGCAGCCTTGACTCGTCACCGACGTTTCGGCGGCATCGCCTCGGGACAGTCGGGGTCAACGGCCGTACCGTCCCTCTCGCCTTTTCACCGGCCGGTGCATGATTCGTTTTATCCCGGGCGGTGCGGCCGTCTTCGCTTCCCCAAGATGGAGACTGCAAGCGCGATTGATCGTACCAAGCTCGCACCGAAATAGGAGTCGGAGTGGCCGTTTCCCCCATGGCGACTTTGATTGCAGTTTGCGAGCGAGGCGGTCAGTCCACATCGGACGCAATAGACGACGGGGTCCAACCCAAGGAGGAACATCCCATGCTCGTTCTCAGTCGCTAGCTTGGCGAACGGATTCTGATACCGCAATTTGTGTTGATGTTCTCCGCGGTCGCGATCGACGGCAACATCGCGAAGCTCGGGATTAACTGCGCCGTCGCATGTCGGTGTTTACCGTCTTGGCGCGGTTTCCACCCTTGTTTGGAGCATGCAATGAGTGACCTCGGACGATTGATGTTGAGGATAATCTCCCTCTCGCTCGCCCTCGGACTCGTGACCTCCCGGCCCGTGAAAGCCGGTCAGCTGGTCTCTTATTCAACGAGCGGCACGTTTGATGTAAACTCGACGACCGGCTCGACGATCGAGCTCAATAAGGGCAACTTCACTATCGAGTTGTTCTATACCGGAACCACCCAGACGAATCTGGCGGTCCCCGACTCGACGGCCCCGTTCGGCACTTTCACCATCGACGTTGTGGAAAACGGAAAGACCAACCTCAGCACGAGCGGTACTTTTGACTTGATGCTCAGCCAAACTGACCCAACGAACGGCAACGGGACATTCACTAGCGATATCTCCGGGTCCGTCCGGCTGGGAATGTCGAACGATGTGACAGTTACGTTTAATTCGCCGCCCAACCCCATTACGATCGGAGCGATTACTTATACTCTACCAAGCTCAATCACGCTGGCCTCTCCTCCCGCCAAAACGGCTTTTGCGTCCTCCACCACGGATCTGACAGCGAACATCAGCGGAATGACGACGAGCAGCGTGCCCGAACCGTCTTCTCTGATTCTCGCAAGCGCCGGGGCCGCAATGGGACTGGTCTATGCTGGCTGGCGTTGCCGAAGAGAGAGGACACTCATTAGCTCATGAAACCACGGCCTCTGGCCGTGCGACCCGAAGAGCTTCCAGCGATGCGGCGTGCATCCTCCGGGTGTTCCTCTGGGGCGCGGCCTCGGGAGGAGAGATCAGGGTGGCCTCCGCCGAGCGATCGGGAGAGACGCCTCAAGAAGCTCGGCATCTCCCGGCCCCCCCCACGAAATCTCGTAGCTCCCCACGAAATCTCGTGGCAATTGCACCATTCGCATTCGGCTTCAATACCGCGTTCTGCTCGAATCAGAATTCTTAATTCTAAGTTGGGAAGCGACATGCGGCGTGGAATCAATCCTTGCGCCGGCTCGCGGCACGTCGATCGCTTTATAGAGACTGCCGTTTGGCGGCAATGGATATAAGCTATGCTCATGATTAAACTTTCCGAGGGCGAGCGGGGCTACATCCTAAAGCTCGAGGGCAAGCTCCTGCGGCCCTGGATCGACGAGTTGGCGCTGGCCTGCATCGACGCTCGGATCGAACGGCTTTCTGAGGATCGAACTCCCATTACTGAAACGCCCGGCGGAGGTAAGACCGGCAAGGATGCGCCGCCTGCTCCGCCACGAAGCCTCTGAACGTCGGGCTGGAGATGTTTTCAATCGCCAGGAAAAGCCCCGCCGACCGCGGGCTTGAGGGGCATGACGCGTCTCAAAGACCCAAAGTCCGGCGATCACCTTGATATTGGGACCAGTAAAGCTCTCGCGCGGTTCAGTCGGATCAATGAGTCAACTTCCGGAAGGAGATAGTTCATGAGCTGCCATCTTGCTCGCTCTATGCCGATGGTCTTGTTGACCCTGGGGGCATCCCTCTTCGCGCTCGCGACCGCCGGAATAATCCTCGCCCAGGAGCCTGCGAAGGATACGGGGGGTGCTCCCGTCCGTAAGGAACTCGAGGAATTTCGCGACAAGATGGCGAAGACCGCGCCCCCGGACCGCCTCAAGGTTTATGAGGAGGGGATCGAGGAGGTGCGCAAATCCGGCGTGATCGAGAAGGCCTTGAAGGTCGGAGATCGGGCGCCGGACTTCGAGCTCCCGGACGCGACCGGCAAGAAAGTCAAGCTCTCGGAACTCATCGCCCGCGGTCCGGTCGTCGTGACGTGGTATCGGGGGGGGTGGTGCCCCTACTGCAACATCGCCCTCCGGGGCTTCCACAAGAGCCTGCCGGAGATCCGCTCCGCAGGCGCCAGCCTGGTGGCCATTTCGCCGGAGACACCCGACAACAGTCTGAGCACCGCGGAGAAGAACCACCTCGCTTTCGAGGTGCTGAGCGACCGGGAGAGCAAGGTCGCGCGAGCTTACGGCGTGTCTTACAAGATCCCCAAGGTGATCGCCGAGCAGTTCAAGGGGCGGATCGACCTGGCCAAATACAACGGGGACGACTCGGGCGAGCTCCCGCTCGGCGCGACCTACGTCGTCGACCGCGAGGGGATCATCCGCTACGCATTCGTCGACGCGGACTACCGGAAAAGGGCAGAACCCTCCGACGTGATCGCCGCGCTCCGACGCCTGGACAAGAAGTCTTGATCCCTCGGCCGCCGCGACGTCGAGGCCCGGGGATGACCATTGATTGACGTCGCGATGCCGCCTGGCAGCAAGAAGCCCCATGCCATCCACCATGGTCCGACGTCATCTCGAACACAAGAGTTTATCATCATGCGAGCCTTGAGTTGCCTCCTGATCTCGGTCGCCTCGCTGGCCCTCCTCGGGAGGGACGCCGTAGGACAGGACACCGGTCGGCGAGATGCGCCCGAGACGCGCGGTCCTCGTCGAGCTCTACACCTCACAGGGGTGCGACATGTGCCCCACCGCCGAGAAGATCCCGGGGAATCTCGCCGAGGGGAACCGGATGATCGTCCCGGTCGCCTTCCACGTCGATTACCTCAACGACCCCTGGAAGGACGGCTTCTCCGATCCGCTCTACAGCCAGCGGCAGATGGCGTATAACAACATCTACAAACGGAGACCAACTCCAATGATTCGAAGCCGACTGCTCCCCTCGTTCGTCGGAATCCTCGCAAGCCTGATCTGCATGGGGACGGCGTCAGCCGATGCGCCCAAGGAGGGCGACACGGCGCCCGACTTCACCCTCAAGACGCCCAGCGGCGAGACGGTCCGGCTGGCTACGCTCCGCGAGAAGGGGCCGGTGGTCCTGGTCGTGCTCCGCGGATGGCCCGGTTATCAGTGCCCGATCTGCACGAAGCAGGTGGGGGAATTGATCGGCAAGTCATCCGAGATCGCGGAAGCCGGGGCGCAGACGGTGCTCGTGTATCCCGGACCGGCCCAGGGGCTGGAGGAGCACGCCAAGGAGTTCTCCAAGGGCAAAGTTCTCCCGGAGAACTTCCATTTCGTGGTGGACCCGGATTACGACTTCACCAAGGCGTACGACCTGCGTTGGAATGCCCCCGGGGAGACGGCCTATCCTTCGACCTTCGTGGTGGGCAAGGACGGGCAAATCGCGTTCGCGAAAATCAGCCATTCGCACGGCGACCGGGCCAAGGTTGGCGACGTGCTCCATGCGCTCGGACGCCTGAAGAAGTAATTGTTGATCACTGGTCATCCGATGGGCCGGTTCGAGGGAAGCCGTGATCGCCTATCGGGCTGGAGCGATTCACGATCGGTTTGCATACAGTCGAGGTTCTCGACGGAAGAACCCCCCCTGCCCCCCCTTCGTAAGGGGGGGACGGGGAACGGCCCGTCCGTCTCAACGTCCCCCCCTTACGAAGGGGGGTAAGGGGGGGGTGTCTTCGCTTCCGCTAAAGAGTGTGCGCGACTCGATCGTAAAGCGCTCTAGTGTGTCGCACGGCGATCCCGCGAGTCGCGCAGCATCGAGGGATCGGGACTGTCTTTCCACCGAATTGATGCTGAGCATCAAACCTCTTTCACAAAAGGTTCCGACATGTCTATTTATAGCATTAGGTGTTTGCTCGTCGCGCTGATGCTGACCGTAACGTTCTCCGTCGGGGTCTCCTCGACCTGCCCGCGCAGCTCCTCAAATCCCAGAAGACGGCGCCGCGCCCGAGATCCGGGACGTCACGCAGTGGATCAACTCCGAGCCGCTTTCGATGAAGAAACTCCGGGGCAAGGTCGTGCTGGTCCATTTCTGGACGAACGGCTGTTACAACTGCAAGAACAACTATCAGCATTACCGGGCGTGGCAGGAACGCTATGAGGGCAAGGACGTTGTCATCCTGGGAATCCACACCCCAGAGACGGCCGGCGAACACAACATCGATCGAATCAAGGAGCAAGCGAAGAAGAACGGGCTGAAGTTCCCCATCGCCGTCGACAATGACTGGGCCAACTGGAACGCCTGGAACAACCGCGTCTGGCCGACGGTCTATGTGGTCGACAAGCGGGGCACGGTTCGCTACGGTTGGGAGGGAGAGCTGAGCTACAAGGGGGCACCCGGCGAGGAAAATGTCCGGAAGTTGGTCGACGAGCTGCTCCTCGAACGCCCGTGAACACCTTCCCGTTCTTCTATGCGCCGAGGGTTCAGCCGTGTCGGGATCAGACCCCATCCCATCCAATGAGATCACTCCGCCGGAGCTGTATTTCAACCGCCGCGCGATCCTCAAGGTCGCGGCGGCGGCGGCCAGCCTGACGACGGATCGGAGCCGAGATCGTCGTCCACGGTCGAGTTCGGGATCGAGATGAGTTGCCCCTGACCGATCACGCGGAACGACGTGTAGTTGGACAGGAACAGGCCCGGGTGGTCCGGGTCCTCGTCTTTGTTGACGACGCAGAGGATGCGCGATTCCTGACCGGGAATCATAAAAAGACAATCGCGCGAACGTTCATTCACTTTTGAGCGAGTGCTTGATCCGCGCCCGCGCGTCGTCCGGGAGGCCCGGGCCGGGCAAGGGCTGGCCGGTTTCGAGGTGGGTGGCGAGCAGGCGGAGGGCGCACCGCACGAGCCGGATCTGGCGGAGGTAACGGCGACAGGACCAGCAGCAGAGGATGTGCGACCCCAGGGCGAACCGCTCCGGGCGATCCAGGTCGCGGTCGAGCGACTCCGACGCCAGGTGAGTCACACTCGAGCAAGTCAGGTTGAGCAGGTGCCAAATGCGGCTCGAGTGGTTCATGAGCGAGACGGACCTTTCAGGGGGTAGGAGGCGTCCTCGTCTCCCGGCCGAACCAGCGGGATTCGAGGCATTGCCGCAGGAGGCAGCGCGCGGTGGAGGCGTTTCCAGAGATTCGCCGGGGTGATCCCAAGGACCTGCTGGACCTCACCCGCGGAGAGCCCGTCCAGCTCGCGGAGGAAGAAGGCGTCGGCGAGGCCCCTCGGGAGCCCGGACAGGCACCGGCCGAAGACGTCCCAGAACTCACGCGTCTCCATCTCCTGGCTCGGGTCGCCGCCCCAGGAGGCCGGGCCGACGCGCCAGCGTCCACGACGGTCGAAAATCGCCCCGTCCGCCGGGTCTGCCGAGTCGCCGCTTTCCGCCGCCCGCTCTCGGCCCGACCTCCGGAGGCGGTCGAGGATCTTGTGCCGCAGGATCCCGATCAGCCAGGTCCGCTCGCTCGACCGCCCCGCGAAGGACTCCCGGACGCGGATGGCCTCCAGGAACGTATCCTGGACGACGTCCTCCGCCAGGTGGCGCGACCGCAACCGCAACAGCGCATAGCGGTAGAGGCTGTCGCCGTGACGGTCCACCCAACCCTCGGGGTCAGCCAGACGGTTGTCGTCGATCGGCGGCGGTCCCGTCGATCGTCCGTTGAATTGCAGGGTCATGAGAGTGAGTCGCTCGAACTCGCGGATTCCTGACGAAGTTCCGTCTCGAGGCCACACAATGCCCGACCCGACCGCGGTGACGCGATGGCCGGATATCGACGGTCAAGGGCCGATCTTGCTGGCGTTCACGACACCGCCGGCCCCCGGCCCCTCCGAAGCCGCGAAGCCCTCGAATTCGGCCTTGAGCGGCTTCGAGGACGAGTTGACGGCCACGATCCCGACTTCCAGGCGATCCTCGAGTCTCGCGACGATGGGAGTCATCGGCGTCCAGTGATCGCCGTCAAGACTGAAGGCTCCATGGATCTCGTCGCCGCGCCGCCGAAGCCTTAGGTAACTCGTGCCATCTTCGATCTCGAGACCCCGCGAAGTGGCCAGGAGACCCTCCTGGCGGAGCTCGAAATTCACGTACGGGACGACCTTGCCCTTGCGGATGTCCGAAGCGATCTCCAGGCGGACGTAATTCTCCCGGTCCTGCCAGAGCAGGATGCCGGCCCCGTGATATGGGGCGTACAAGGTCGTCGTCGCTCGGCCTCCGGGATGGTTCGTCCCGGTGACCTTCACGCGGACCTCGAACTCGCCTCGGACGTCCCGGAGGATGTGCGGCGCATTCATGCGACCGAGGTCGGCACTCAACAGGTGGGCCGAACCGGGGACGAAGATCGTGGCCTTATTGGCCGCCCGGTCCAGCAGGACCTTGCAATCGCCGTTGGGGTCGATGACATGGCTCCCTTCGCCGAATATCGCGATCGACTTCAACGGGGCCGGCGAGATCGGGCTCGCCGGGCTCGCTTGAGGCGGCCCATCGCGATCGGGTGTCGCCTCACGGGGCGCCTTGCCAATCATCTCTTCACGGGGCGCCTCGCTGTGCTTCTCATGCGACTCGAGCGGCGGTTCCGCCGCCTTCGGTGGTGCGACGGGGGTGGGTGTGGTTGGAGGTGGGCCGGGCTCCGGGACTGCGGGACGCGGACCGGTCGCGGCGACGGCGATCGGCGCGGGAGTGAGCGAGGCGGCCGTCCCGCCTTTCCGTGAGTGCAAGGCCCAATCGGCCCCGACCACGAACATCCCCAGCAAGGCCATCGCCGCGGTAATCCCGAGCACGCGTCGATTGTTACGCGAGTTCGCCTCGGGTTGGGACGTGCTCGGTCCTCCCGCGATATTGAGCGGAGCCTCTCGAGCAGAGTCCACGACGGCCGGCAGGGGTGTGGCCACCGAGAGTTCGGCCCTCTGCCGTTCGATCAGCAGCGCGCGCTCGATGCCCTGGATCGCCTCGACCACCGCCTGGGCCGACGGCGGCCGGTCCGCCGGCTTCTTGGCCAGCAATCGCATGATCAGCTCATCCAGCGCCGGCGGCAGGGCGGGGTTGATCTCGCGAGGAGGAGGGGGAGTATCCATCGAGAGAGAGGTCAGCACGGCGATGACCGTCGTACCCGGGAACGGCAACCGGCGGGTACAGAGCTCGTAGAGCACGCACCCGAGGCTGAACAGGTCGCAGCTCGCGGCATCTCCCTGGCCGCGCGCCTGCTCCGGGGCCATATACGCCGGGGTACCCACGGCCGATCCGGGATTCGTGACCTGCACGTCGTGATTCTGGGTCCGGGCCAGCCCGAAGTCGAGGATCTTCACACGGCCGATGGGGGCCTCCAGCCAGATATTGGCCGGCTTGATGTCGCGATGGATCAGGCCGCGCCGGTGGGCGGCGGTCAAGCCGGCGGCGATCTCGCGGCCGAGCCGCAGCACTAGGTCCACCGAGGGCTTGTGCCCACGTTCCAACCAACGGTGCAGCGACATCCCCCGGAGATACTCCATGGCCAGGTAGGGGGCGCCGCGATGCCGGCCGACCTGGTAGATGGTGACGATGTGGTCGTGCTTGAGCGCCGCCATGGCCCGCGCCTCGCGCAGGAACCGCTCCGCGACCTGGGGGATGCCGACGAGCTCCGGCCGGATGACCTTCAAGGCGACCGACCGGAGCAAGTCGGTGTCCTCCGCCTCGTAGACCAGGCCCATGCCGCCCTCGCCGATGCGACGGCGGACGCGGTAATGGGCCAGCCAGCCGATCTCACCGGGTGTCCTCGGCGGGTCGAGCAGGTCACGGCCCTCGGGCGATGCGCCTTGCCCGACCCCCTGCTCCGCCGGCGAGACCCCGTTTGGGTTGGCGTACTCGGCCGTCTCCTCCGGCGACTTCGGGACGGGCGCACCGACGGGTTCCGGTGGTTGCTCCCGATCACCGGCGATCGGCCCGAGGGACTGAGGTCTGGCGCCGGGATCGGGTAAAATCATCGCTCGCTCCGTGGTCGCGAGAGGGGAAGTCGATGGGGTTCAAGGGATCGCCTTGGCGGCGCCGATCAACTCGTCGGTCGAGTGGCGGCTGCGAAAATTGGCGATGAAGATCTTCGAGCGGATCACGCCCTCGCGATCCAGGATGAAGGTGCCCGGATGGGGCACGCCCACCGCCTTGCCCTTGGCCGACGCGTTGCGGATGTGATAGGCATCGATCGTCTTGCTCTCGGGGTCGGAGAGCATCGGGAAGCCGATCTTCGAGCGATCGGAGAATACCTTCAGGACCTTCGGATCGTCATAGCTGAGGCCGACGACCTGGATCCCGGCGGCTTCGATCGACTTGAGGTCGCGTTGCAGTTGGACCAACTGCGTGCGGCAGTAGGGTCACCAGTCGGCCGATCGGTAGAACACCAGGGCGACCTTGCCCTTGCCGAGGAACTCGTCGAGCGAGCGATCCTTGCCCTCCTGATCCTTCAGGGTGAACTTCGGCGCCTTGGTGCCGACGTTCGGGCCGGTCTGCTCCTCGGCGCGGGCTTACCCTTGGTCTGGGACCATGCGGCTGACGCGACGAGCAGCAGGGCCGCCGTCGCCATCGCCATCGCAATCGATCGTTTCGGTGAAGACATTCTAGCTCCTTGAAAGAACAGGATGGCCGATGTCGGACGTCCCGACATCGAGGGGTCTCAATGCGCAATCGGCGCCTTCCCGGCGGTCGCGGCCGCGGTGCCGGTCGCTCGCCAGGGGACGTCGACCGCCTGGTGGACGGCGCCGGTGCGCTTGTCCTGGACGAACACGGCCAGTCGCAGGTTCCGACGGTCCCAGCCCGGCTCGATCGCGAATGCGAACCGTTGGGTCGCGGGAGTCTTGCCGTCGAGCTCGACGAAATCGTATTTCGTCTGACGCGCCGGGAACCGCGCGACCAGCGACTTGCCGGCGTTCTCGCCCGAGGGGATGTCGGTGACGACGCCGTCCTCGCGGAGCACGGCGCAGACCAGCAGCGGCGTCTTCTCGGCCCGGGGCGACCGGCTCGTCACCGCGATCGCGGCCGTGCCCGAGCGGCCGTCGTCCTTGAGGTCCAGCGCGACATCGAGCCCCACGCCGGGCTTCCTGGCCAAGGCGCGTCGGATCGCCGCCTCGGCCGAGGCGCGGTCCCGGCCGTTCACGGGCTGCTCGCCGTCGATCATGAGCATCGGCGTGTAATAGAGCCCATACTCGCGGTTCTTGGGCCCGGTGTAGAGCCGATCGTATGTCTGCTGCCGCTGGCTGTAGAGCGGGTCGGAAAACACGTCCTTCCAGGGATCGTTGAAGTAATCGACGTGGAAGGCGATCGGCACGATCCCGCGGTCCCGCTCGGCCATGGCGCCCAGCAGTTTCTCGGCGGTGGGGCACATGTCGCAACCCTGCGAGGTGTAGAGCTCGACGAGGACCATTCGCTTCGGCTCGACGCGATCCTGCGCCGACGCGGCGCGATCCGGCCCGGTCGCGATCCAGAACGATGTCATCAGTCCCAGGAGTATGATCTGCTGACGCATGGACGGGACTCCCTCAATAATCACCGGTCTGTCTTGGATTAGAGCGATTCACGATTGGCTGGCATATACACGAGGTTCTCGACTCAAGGACCCCCCCTGCCCCCCCTTCGTAAAGGGGGGACGGGAAACGGGCCGGTCCGCCTCAACGTCCCCCCCTTACGAAGGGGGGGCAGGGGGTATTCGCCTAAGGGAGTGCGCGCGACTCAATGGCAAAGCGCTCTAGTAAACGTAGGACATCGCGTCGAGCGCATTCTCCAGGTTGACGATGAACGTCTCGAGGGTGGCGGCGTCGGTGGCGTTCTTGGCCCTGACCAGGGGCAGTGCCTGCCGCTCGAATGCTCTCAGCTTGTTCTTGGCGTTCGACGACCGGCCGCACCGAGGCGTGGCCGGTCGACTTCGACTCGAGGACGACCGTGCGCACGGCGGCATCGGCGGCCTTTCGCGCCGCGACGTCCGCCGGGTCGTCGGGTATGGTGCTGGGCCAGAGGACCTTGCCGTTGTCGTCGAACAGGGTCTCAGGCGGAGGACTCGGCCGGGGACGTACCCTGCGCCGGATCCGGTGAGTCGTCCCGCCGCCGTACCAGCCGGGGAGCGAGGTGATGGCGCTGTAGAGAGGCTGGAGGGCGATGGTCGTCTGCGGCCGAGCGACCTGGTAGGACTGCGGGTAGAGCCGACCGGCCGACTGGTATCCCGACCCGACCCGGCCGTTATTCACGCCATAGCCGTAGGATGGGTAGGCGCCGTACTGTCCGGTCGAAGGATAGCCGGGTGTACCGTAGCCGCCCAGTTGTGCCCGGACACGGCCGCCCGTGGTCGTCCCGATAACCAGGAGCGACGTCACGAAAAGTGTGCTCATGTGTCGCGACGTCATGGCGGAGACTCCGTCGGACCGGCGGGCGACGGCGCGGCGGGCGCCGCGAAGTGCCGGGCCGGTTCTTGATTGCGGGCGATCGTCATGATGGTCTACTTGGTGTCGGACTCCGGCCGCACGGCACGATCATCGGCGGCGCCGCGCAGGGCGTGGACGACGGCCCGCTCCAGCGACTCGCCGCCCTGCTCCAGGGCGATGATCTTGCCCTCGCGGTCGATGAGGAAGTTCGCCGGGATCTCCTCGATGCCGTAGGCCGCGGCGAGGTCGCCGACCCCATGGCCGTTGAGCAGGTTGACCCACGTGACGCGGTGTCTGACCAGGAACCGGCGGACGACCGACAGGGCAACCTTGGCTTCCTTGACGTCCTCGTGCATCGGGTTGACGTTCACGCCGAGGATCACGAAACCCCGATCCTGATACTTGCGGACGAGCTCGATCATGGCCGGGATGGCGGCGACGCACGGGGGACACCACGTCGCCCAGAAGTTGACCAGGACGACCTTGCCCTTGAGGTCGGCGAGGGATACCGGGTGGCCGTCGACGTCGTTGCCGGCGATCGGCGGCGCGGGCTTGCCGAGCAGCTTGAGCCGGGCCATCCGATCCTCGAAATGTTCCTTGATCGCGACGGGCGCGCCGTCCTCGCAGGCGAGCTCGCACAGCTTGCGGGCGACGTCGTATCGGCCGTCGCGGATCAGGCGCTGGAGATAGGCCTCGCCCACGGCCAGCGCCGTCTCGGCGGGGATCGGCCCTCCGTTCCCGGGCCGATGGAAGAGGGCCTTCCAGTCGTCGAGCGCCCGGTCGTGCTCATCCTTGTCGGCCCGGGCGAGCACCTGTACCAGCCCGGCCAGGGCGTGGAGGTCCGCTCCCGACGAGGCCGATGCCAGGCAGCGGCCGGCCGCCGCCTGCGCCTCGGAGCACAGGTCTCGCGCGATCGCCGTCGCGAACAATTCCCGGTAGACGGCGTCCGCCTCCGCGCCGGTTGACCGGACCGCCAGGGCATCGAGGTCGGCGATCCGACGGCTCTCCAGGGTACGCAATTGTTGCCGATAGGAGTCGTTCAGCGCGTCGAGCGACGCGAATCGTCGGGGCTCTTTGTCCTGGGCGGCGATCGGACCGGGGAGGATGAACATCCCGGCGCCGAGGGCCAAGCCGAGGGCAATCCGCAAGGTAGTCATCGCAAGCTCCTTGAGTTCCGGGATGATTTGCCGAATTCGGTGCTCGCAGAGCACCCTACGAGACGACTTTCACCGCCTGCGACGGACGCGACGCTGCGAGCCGCTCCATCGGGGGACCGTCGTGACGACGTCGAAGGCCGACTGGAACGAAGCCGTCGTCTGCGGGACTTGCCCGCTGGCCTGGGCATAGCCGGGGAGCGGGGAGAAGCCGATCCCGCCGAAGCCGCCGTAACCCAGCCCTCCGAATGAGCTGTTATTGTAAGGCAAGAATCCGGAGGCACCCACGGTCCCGTACCCCACGGATGAACCATAGTCGTAAGGCGAGAATCCGAAGCCGCTCCCGGTCGCGTAGCCGGCGCCGAACGGGCTGGCGTTGCCCGGGAAGCCCCATTGCGCCCGGGCGGGGCTGCCCGAGGCCATCGCCATCGTGAGGACCAGGCCCGAAACGATTGTGCTCCAACGTCGCGATCTCATGGCTGAGTCTCCTCGATCATCAGGTTGTCGAATCAATGTCCCGAATACCAGTCGTAGCCTCGCTCGGCCCAGTAGTCGGCGGGCCGCGCGTCGGTGAACCGGATGGTCCCGATCCGCTTGAGATTCTTGATGCCGTACTTGACCGGGATGACCAGCCGGAGCGGGGCGCCGTGGTCCGGGGTCAAGGGTTTTCCGTCCATCTCGTAGGCGAGCAAGGTCTGCGGATGGAGGGCGCTGGCCATGTCGAGCCCGACGTAGTACTCGCCGTCGGGCGTGGCCAGGTAGGCGTAGTCGAGCAGGTCTCCCGCGCCTGGCCCGGGTTGCGGGATGCCAGCTTCGTCGCCGAGGCCAGGTCGGCGAGCCGGGCGCCGGCCCAGTGCACGACCTCGCTCCAGCCCTCGACGCAGCGGAGCTCGGTCGTCATCTCGACCCGCGGGAGGGCCTTGATGTCGTCGATCGCGAACGTCCGCGATGCCCGATCGCCGGCCGTCCCGACGACCTGGAGCCGCCAGGCGGACATATCCAGGCCCGAACCGAGCCCGATCATGCCGTTGACCCGGGGCATCCGCGCCGCGGAACGCGCGAACTCCGGCGATCGCCGCGACGCGCGGAAGGCCCCCTGCCCTACGCGCTCATCGAGCTCCAGCACGCGACGGAACGGCCAGGGGATCCCGTCCTCCGGACTGCGCGAGTTCAGCCATCGCCAGCCCGCGAAGCCGGCCAGCGCCGCCACGCCGCCCGTCGCGAACCCCCGCCGCGTCAGCCGTCGCAATCGACGCCTCAAGTTGACATCCGAGTCGCCGACGGCCTCCGGTTGGCCCGGGGCAGCCGAGGGCGGCTGTACCTCTTCCCGGATCGCGAGGTCCGATTCAGCTTCGGACGACGGCTTCTGGTTCTCTGGCGATTCCATGAGCAGGCTCCTGGTCGACCACGACCTCGACTCCGATGACCATCGCCCGGAAGTTGTTCCACCCGGCCCGGATGACCTGGGTGATGTGGATGACGAAGAACAGGACGTAGCCCATGGTCAGCGCGAAATGCTCGAGCCGCGCTATCGGGTATCCGCCCAGGAGCGTCGTCAGCCAGGCCACCTGGACGGGCTTGTAAATGGCAAGGCCCGTCAGGAGCGACCCGGCCCCCATCGCGACTACCCCAGTATAGGCCAGCCGCTGCGCCCCGTTGAACTTGCGACGCGGCAGCGGCTGCTTGCGGATGCCCAGGTCGTGGAGGACGACCTGCCACGCCTCGGCGAACGTGGCCCGATTCGGCACCAGCTCGCGCCATTCCCCGCTCCAGAACGTGTAGCCGACGTAGAGCAGGCCGTTGAGGGCGAAGAACCACATGAACGTGAAATGCCACGCCATCCCCTCGGCCAGGCGATATCTCAGGTTCAGCGCCTCGTAGAACCAATCGGGGAAGAATTTGACGATGGTGATCCGCCCCAGCCGGATCGCGTAGACCCCATTGGCCCAGTAGATCAACAGGCCGCTGTAGATCATGATCGCCAGGATCGGCACATTGACCCAGTGGAAGACCCGTGTCGCCAGTGAGTGCTTCCGCTCGAGACGCGACATCATCAACCCCTTCCCCGAGGGATGCGGCGACCGTTGACCGCAGTTCGGACAACAGCCGCCGAGATCGACCCGACCATGCTCACTTCATCTTATCCATCGGGCCACCCATCTTGCCGGTGTCCATCTTGCCGGTGTCCATCTTATCCATCGGACCGCCCATCTTGCCGGTGTCCATCTTGCCGGGCTCCATCTTATCCATGGACCCGCCCGTCTTGCCGGTGTCCATCTTGCCGGTTTCCATCTTACCGGTGTCCATCTTGCCGGTGTCCATCTTGCCGGTGTTGCTCTCCGGCTCGGTCGAACAGCCCGCGATTCCCCAGCACGCGACGAGGACCGAGGCCGTGAGGAACGAGGAGCGAAGCAAGAAACGCATCAATCATCTCCTGATGAAGAAGTCAACTCAGGGTTGCGGAACATACGCGGCCGATCGGCCGCGGGCAAGGCTGCATCTCGGCCGCCGCTCAGCAGCTCCTCGACGAAGCCCGAGCATCCGACGATCGTGGCCCCTTGCCGGACCAGGTCATCCAGCAGTTCGATCCCGACCAGGTCGATGAACGTCACGGCCGAGAGGTTCAGGCGGAGGCCGCTCGTCGGGGTTTGCAGCTCCTCGCAGGCACGACTTAGCTCGCCGACCCAGGGGCCCAGGAGCTTGCCTTCGAGCTTGAGCGTCCGGATCGAGTCGCAGCCACCGTCGTCGACTCGTGCGATCCTCAGCATGGCCAGCTCCCCGCGAACATCCGCCTTCCACGATGCAAACGCCGGGTGAGAATTGCACGGCCTGTGCCGGGCGTTCGCCGTGGTAAGCGATTGGTCGCAGGTCTTAACAAATGAATGACTTGGGACAACGACCTTCGGGGCAATCGGGGCATGGCATGCCGACGAGGACAGGACGGGCGCCACGGGATATCGTGGCGGCTACGAGGGCTCGTGGGACGTCCGCGTGATGCCGAGCTTCTTGAGCCGGCTGCGGAGCGTGTTGGGATGCAGGCCGAGGATCTGGGCGGCGCCTCGCGGCCCGTCGATGACCCACTGCGTCTGGCGGAGCACGTCGAGGATGTGGCGGCGCTCGGTCGCCTCGAGCGAGGCGATGGGGGCGGAAGTAGGGGGATCCTCCGACGGGGCGGCGCCGAGGGGAGGTTCGGCGTCGATCTCGATCTCGAGGGTCGGGCCGGTGGCGAGGATCACGGCGCGTTCCAGGATGTTCTCCAGCTCGCGGATGTTGCCGGGCCATCGATAGGCGACGAGTCGGCGCATGGTCTGCGGGCTCACCTCCTCGATACGACGGCCGATGCGGGCCGCGAACTTGTCGACCAGGAACCGGACCAGCAGCGGGATGTCCTCGGCGCGGTCGCGGAGCGGCGGCATCGCGATGGGGAAGACGCTGAGCCGATAGTAGAGGTCCTCGCGGAACCGCGCCTCGGCGACGGCCTTGAGCAGGTCGCGGTTGGTGGCGGCGATGATCCGGACGTCGACCTTGATCGTCGTCCCGCCGCCGACCCGCTCGATCTCATGCTCCTGGAGCACGCGGAGAAGCTTCGCCTGGGTCTCCAGGGGCAGCTCGCCGATCTCGTCGAGAAAGAGCGTGCCGCCGTCGGCCAGCTCGAATCGGCCGAATCGACGGGCGATGGCGCCGGTGAAGGCGCCCTTCTCGTGGCCGAACAGCTCGCTCTCGATGAGTCCCGCGGGCAGCGCGGCGCAGTTGACCTTGATCAGCGGCTTGGCGCGCGCCGGCCGTGCGAGTGGATCGCCCGCGCGATCAGTTCCTTGCCGGTCCCGGTCGCGCCGGTGATCAGCACGGTGGCGTCGGTCGGCGCCACCCGGCTGACCTTGTCGAGCACGGCCAGCAGCGAGGGGGACCGGCCGACGATCTCGTCGAAGTTGTGGACCGACTTGAGCTCCTCCTGGAGGTAGACGTTCTGCCGATGAAGGTCGGCGCAGTTCCGCCTCGGCGCGCACCCGGTCGGTGATGTCGACCCAGATCGAATGCACGGCGGTTATCCGGCCGTCGGCCCCGCGGAGCGGTCGGATCCAGACGCTGACCCAGAGCACGCCGCCGTCGGGCCGTCGCATCTCCAGCTCGCGGCCCGAGACTTCGCGGCCGTCGAAGGCGTCGCCGAGGGCCTCTTCGGCCGAGGGCCTCTCGGCCGGCGACTCGGCGAACATCGCCAGGACGGGCCGGCCCACCAGCTCGTCGGCCGGCGCGCCGAGCAACTGCGTGGCGCGGTGATTGACGCTCAGGAGCCTGCGATCGAGGCCGATGGCCACGTAGGCGTTGGGCGCCTCCTCGTAGAGCTCCCGGTACCGCCGCTCGCTCTCGAGCAACTGCTTCTCGACCCGGAGCCGTTCGAGCTCGGCGGCGGCCCGCGCGGCGAAGATCCGGAAGATGAACAGCGGTCGCGGCTCGGCCGGCATGGGCCGGTCGTCGTAGACCGCCAGGTGGCCGAGCACCTGGCCGTCGCCGTCGAGCAGCGGCACGCCCAGGTAGCTCTCGATCGCCAGGTCGATGAGGTCCTGATCGGTCGGGAATTTGTCGCGGACGCGTTGTGGATGGTGGCACAGTCCCCCGCGCATGACGTCCTCGCAGGGGGTCCCGGCCAGTTCGTATTCGGCGTTGTCCTTGATCCGACCCCGGGCCCAGTTCGCGATCGTGCGGACCCGCGTCGGCGACCCGGCGAACTCGGCGACGAACGCGTAATTCACGTCGAGGGCGCGGGCCAGGTGATGGACCAGCGACTGGAAGAACTCCGTGCCGGTTCCCCGGGCCGTCCCCTCGACGATCGCGCGCAGGGCCGCCACCTCATCGCGATCCGGATTCGGGCCTCGCTCCGCCTCCGGCTCGATCGGTCCGTCCATCACCGCGAACCTCCCCGCCCGCGGGCTCGCATCGGGCGACGTCGACACCGATCTCGAAATCGCCGGCCTGGCCCGATCGTCCCTCCCCAGACAGCTTAGCCGGGGCGACCCGCGACCGTCCATCTCCCCGGGCTTTCCGCGCTGCGGAACCTGCCCTGGACAAATAAGATGGAACGGGCGTCGAATACCCGCAGAGATCATCGGGCGTCGCCGTCCCATTGTCCCGGGCGGGAGCCGCCACGGGTCGGCGATGCATCGCGGTCCGGAGGATGATCGAACGCGTCCCGATCGGCCGCGTTCCGTTCGGTCGCATTTCACCATGATGCAGGCATTTTGAGCGAGGAGTTCGGTCATGAGGATTCGCCGCGCCGGTTCGGGTGTGGTGGCGGTCGTGGCACTGGGGTTCCTGGCGATGCTCTCCACGCAGGAGGCCCGGGCCCAGGTCAAGCTCGAGTACAAGTTCCCCGAGGGGAAGAAGCTCACCTACAAGTCGACGACGAAGATGCAGCAGACCTTGACGATCAACGGGATGGAGATCCCGACCACCGTCGAGTCGACGACGGTCACGTCGCAGGCGATCGGCAAGCGTCGCGACGATGCGACCGTGCCGGTCGAGAGCAAGACCGAATCGATGCGCGTGGAATTGACATCCTTCGGCGACGTCCATCTCACCTATGACTCGGCCGAGCCCGACGCGAAGATCGAAGACGCTCGGGTCGCCTTCCTCGGCGAGGTCTTCAAGCTCTCCGGCGAGGCCGTGCACACGGTGGTCCTCGACGCCAAGAACAAGGTCAAGGTGATCGAGGGGGTCGAGAAGACCCTGGAGAAGGCCTCGAAGCTCACCGAGCAGGCCCAGGGGGTGCTCCGCGGCCAGTTCGATGCCGACAAGATCAAGACCCAGTTCGAGCAGACCCATGGGAATCTCCCGGACGTCCTGGCCCGGCCCGGCGAGACGTGGGAGCGGACCGAGACCACCGAGATCGGGAGCGGCCAGAAGCTCACCTACCGCCGGAAGTATGAGTATGTGGGGACCGAGAAGAAGGGGGACAAGACGCTCGACAAGATCACGGTCAAGGCGATCGAGGTCAAGTACAGTATGGACCCCGCCGCCGAGTCGCCGCTCAAGGTGGTCAAGAGCGACCTGAAGGTCGAGTCGACCGACGGGACGATCCTCTTCGACCGCGAGGCGGGTTGCGTGGTCGAAGCCAAGGGGAAGACCCAGATCAAGGGCCCCACGACCTTCTCCGTCAACGACATGGAGCTCCCCGGCGAAATCGACCTGACGATGGAGAGCACCACGCAACTCCAGCCGGGTGCGAAGTGACCGATCCGGCATGACGGCGCGGACGCCCGCGTCGCACATGCCCCATCCGCCCGGACGACGCGCCGACCCGACCCCGACCGGCCGGCGCGGTCTCCGGGCCGCGATCCGCTTCCGCCGTCGCCCCGAGAGACGGTATCATGATCGAGACTCAAAAGGAGATCGATCATGAGAATTCGTCGCGTCGTTCGGTGTGGTGTGTTCATCGTCGGAGTGGCGTGCCTGGCGCCGGGCGGGTCGCGGACGGCGAAGGCGCAGGCCCCTGCCCCGGCCAAGGCGCAGGCCCCTGCCCCGACTCCGATCAAACTCGAGTACAAGTTCCCCGAGGGGAAGACGCTGACGTACCGGACGACCTGGAATCACTTCCAGGTGGCGAATCTCGGCGGCGAGATCCAGAGCAACGAGCGGAAGACGGTCGTCTGGTCCCAGGCCGTCGGCAAGCGCCGAGGGGATTCGACGCTGCCGGTCGAGGTTAAGGTCGAATCGCTGAGGACGACCCTGCGGCTCCAGGGGGGCATCGACCTGTCCTTCGACTCAAGCAAGCCTGGTGGCAAGATCGACGAGCCGGATTACGCGTCCATCGGCGATCCCTACAAGATCGAGAGCCAGGTCGCCTACACGGTCGTTCTCGACGGCCAGGGCAAGGTGAAGGCGATCGAGGGGGCCGAGAAGCTCCGGGAGAAGGCGAAGGCGGCCAAGCTCGACCCGATCGCGCAAGAGCAGGTCCGCGGCCTGATCGAGGCCGACCGTCTCAAGGCCCGGTTCGAGCAGGATCACCGCACCCTGCCGGATGGCCCAGCCAAGCCCGGCGACTCGTGGGAGCGGACCGAGGCCCTGGAGGTCGGAGGCCCGGCGCTCGACGTCCGCAAGAAATACGAGTACGCGGGCACCGAGAAGCGCGGGGGCAAGACGCTCGACAAGATCACGAGCAAGGTCCTCGAGGTCAAGTGCCCGCCGCAGGATCCCAAGTCCCCGTTGCCGCTCCGGTTGACCAAGGGCGACCTGAAGGTCGAATCCTCCGAGGGGACGATCTATTTCGACCGCGAGGCCGGCTGCCTGGTCGAGTCGCGTGAGCGGATCAAGCTCAAGGGGACCATGACCTTCTCGGGAGAGGGCACGGATACCTCCACCCCGATCGAACTGACCTTGCAGTCGAACACGCAGCTCCAGAATCCGGCGAAGTGACATCGCCAAGAGCGTCGAGACGCTCATACATGGGCGGCAACCGCGGCATCCGGAACGCCGCAATTCCGTCCGCGAAACGGCTTGCCAAGGAGGGGCGATGCCTGGAGAATATTATGAATCCAAACGATTACGATCAGTAGCAGTGTGACGAGGAACGAATGGCCCGCCCCCGCGCCGCGAGCGCCAGTCCGAGATCCCCCGATCCTTCGGCCTGGCCTGCCTTCCTCCTGTCGCAGGTCGGCGCACACTCTGCGGGCCGATTCGCGGACTGGCTGGCCCCGTTAGGTCTCAAGCCGCCGCACGCCGGCATCCTCCGGGCGCTCGACCGGGCCGACGGCCTCAGCCAGCAGGCGCTGGGCGAGTCGCTAGGAACCTTCCCGAGCCGGCTCGTCGTGCTGCTCGACGAGCTGGAGGAACGCAAGCTGGTCGAGCGCCGGGACCGGCCGGGCGACCGTCGCTCCTACGCGCTCCATCTGACCGAGGCGGGACGCAAGTCGCTCGAGCAAATCGTCCGCGTCGCCCGGCAGCATCAGGATGACCTCTGCGCCGCCCTCGACGAATCGGAACAAGAGCAGCTCGTGGGGTATCTCCGGCGCATCGCCGAGCAGCAGGGACTGGCCCCCGGCATTCACCCCGGATGGAAGCCGCTCGGCGAAGGACGGTCAGGAAATGGTTGAGTTCCGCACCTTCTGGCTTGATCTCACCGCATGAGCCGGATCGCCGCGACCGCGATGAGGACGAGCGCCAGCACGGCCGCGCCGAGGCCGGCATAGCCGACGGTCCTCATGATGCGGGTCACTCGCTCGATCCTCCCTCGGAACTCGGCGGCGTCGTTGAGGTGCGGGAACGGCTTCCCTTCGGGCACGGGCACGCCGAGGAACTCACAGAGCGGGCCCCAGCCCTGGCTGACCTCGTAGACCAGGAGGCGTCCCGCGGGCACGTCCCGGATCACCTGCTCGTTGTGCCGGTTGAAGACGTCGATGGCGAAGGCCCGGTCCTCGAACCGGCCCTGGAACATCCGGTCCCAGAGCCGGTTGACCATCCGCCGGAAGGCGCGCATTCGAGGATTGAACGCGGCGGCCCACCTCGGGAACGCATCGCGGGCGTAGTAGATGGTCTGGCGCGTACTCTCATACCATCGCTCCGGTTCGCGCACCGTGAGGATGACCTTCGCCTCGGGGTACTTCTCCATGAGCTCGCGGTAGAACAGGCAGCTCGGCACGTCCACGGTCGCCCGGTAGCCGGCGAAGAGCCGGTCCCAGTTGACCGCCTCGTCGCGCACCGCGGCGTCCCAGGTCCGGGCATCGTCCGGGCGCGCGAACACCTCGACCATGTGGTAGCAACGGGCGAACCCCAGCTCTTCCAGCGCGGCCTTGAGCGAGCGGGTCCCTGTCCTACCCAGGCCGGCGCCGATGACTTCGATGGGCATGCAATTCCTCCGCAATGCGGTCCGGTGACGGATTCTCTCCACGACGCCGGGTCTTTCGACCGTCTGCCGATCAGCCCGCCCGGTTGAACCGGACCGTCGCGACAGCCACGAGCAAGACCGTCGCCAACCCCAGGATCGACACGTCGGTCGTCAGGTCCCAGCGTAACAGCCCCTCCAGTCCGGCGTCCCCTCCCTGCAACTCCTCGCCCGACAGAACAAGGTGGCGCAGCGCGTCCACGCCGTAGGTCATCGGGTCGAGGACCATGAGGGTCTGCATCCAGGTCGGCGCCGAAGCCAGGGGAAACATCGCCCCGCTCAGGAAATAGAGCGGCATCACCAGAAAGTTCATGATCATCTGGAACGCCTGCATTGATCGCATCCGGGCCGCGATCGCCGTCCCCAGGCTCGTCATGGCCACGCCGATCAGGAGAGATTAAGCCGAAGACCTCGCGCTCGCGGACCTGGAGATCGATGGGGTCGACGGCTCGGAAGGCGCCGAAATCCCTGCCGAGTTCGGACGCTTCGAGGATGACTTGATTCCTGCTCATGGCGATCCGCGGGAGGCTCTCCCGCGGCTCCCGCTCTCTCGGGGCGCTCACGCAACCTCGCTCGTCGGTGGCGATCGTTCACGGGTTGGCCTGGTCGCCCTCCCTCTCAGCCCTCGGGATTAGGGCCGGAGACCTGGACCACGAGTCCGTCGGGATCGTTGAAGTAGATCCCATGCCTCTCCCGGCGGTGCTTGATCCCGGCCGTGTTGAGTTTGCGGACGACCTCGTCGGGATCGAATTTCTCGATCGTGTAGGCGTAGTGGCTCAGCCCCGGGGTATCGCTCCGGAACAGGGCGAGGAAGCGGTCGTCGTTGCTCCGGCCCAGGACCAGGAGGAAATCCCCCTGCTTGTGGACGACCTTGAGGCCGAGGTGAGCCCGGTAGAACTCGGCGGACCGCTCCAGGTCGCGGACGTTCAGCGCGATGTGATTCAGGCCCTTCGCCTGGAGGGTTGATCTCCCGGCCTCGCCGGCGCAGGCGGCATCCGGGACGACGGCCATCGCCGCCCCCAGTCCCAACAACCGGGCGACGAGCTGGCGGCGGGAGAGCTGGCCCTTTTCGAACTGCTCGACGATCTGGTCAGCGAATTCTGGTTGCATGTCTTGACTCCTTGAAACGAGGGTGAAACGGGCGATTCCTCTTGCTTCGTAAACCTCTCTCGTGTCCGTAAGAGAGAGGAGGAGCTACGCCCCCAGCCTCACGGATGTCATGGTGAGGCCACCGTAGGCCAGCGCGTCGTTGAAGGTTGTGGACGAGGTTTCCGCGTTTCCGGTGAAGGCGGCCCCCAAGAAGGGGGCACGGCCCACCGCGATGGCCGGCACCTCCGCGCGATGCTGGGTTGACATGCCCAGGACCTTGCGAGACCAGTCGACCATCGCGTCGAGGTTGGACGTGGTCAGCCCGTAGTGCTGCAACCTCGGGTGCACGATGAACTCCGTATTCACGGAGGATCTCCTCCTGCTTGGAAGCGTTCGGGGTCACGAAATGTCCGATCTGACGCGATCCTTCCCGATCGCGCCGACGAGCAATATTATCGCCGTGAATCATTCATGTCAAGAATAATATGCCCTCGGAACGGTGAGCCTCGCGAGAGTGGCCGAACGCGGCCTCTGAATCCGGAAAAGAGACGGGCCGTGTCGCGCTCGGCCGCTCCCCGGGCTCGACCGAGCCATGCCGTCCGGAGAGATCGCTTCAGAGACCGGACGGAACTCGGGCCAGCCGCAAGCCCAGGAGGTTGAATGTGTCGTTCGGCGTGTACCTGTTCCGGCACGCCGCACGACAGTACTCGGCGGCGCCGCTCCAGCTACCTCCCCGGAATACTCGGCTCGAGCTGTCCACGGGTCCCGAAGGATCGTCCACTGGCGACTGTTTGTAGTAACTGGGATTGTATCTGTCCTAGCACCACTCCCAGACATTTCCGTGCATGTCGTACAGTCCAAGAACATTCGGCGTCTTCCGACCGACCGGATGTGTCTTACCGCCGCTATTCCCGACGAACCAGGCGAACTCTCCCAGCCGTGCGGCATCGTCTCCAAGACCGAATGTGGTGCGCGAATCCGCACGGCAGGCATACTCCCACTCGGCCTCCGTGGGCAGACGGTAGCCGTTCCCGCCGACGATCGTAACCTGATCGCTCTCGATACGATAATTGGGTCGCAGGCTCTCGCGCTCGCTCAGGCTGTTGCAGAACCGGACCGCGTCCAGCCAGGAGATGCATTCGAGCGGCAAGTCATCCGAGCCCTTGAAATGACTCGGATTCTCCCCGGTCACTGCCTTGTAATGACCCTGCGTCACCTCGTGGAGCCGACAGTCCGCCCCTCAGCCTGGTCCTCTTGCCGGAAGCGTCGCACGGCCTCCTGGAAGACGGCCTCCTCGGATCGGAACTCACAGCTTGCCACTTTCTGCCGGACGAAATCCTTCAGTTCATCGGACAGGGAAACACTCATCGGTCAAGCCTCCGCCCGAAACAGGGCCCTATGGGTCACAGGATCCAGCTTACCCCAAGAGGCCCGTCGCTGACAAAACCGGTCGGGTCTGTTCCAAAGAATCCGGGATCCCAGCTCGTCCGGCACACGGGCCATCGCGGTCCGCCGAAGTGCTACGCCCCGTTCTTGTTCGAAGCTCGCATCATCGAGTCCGGCCGAGCCGTTGCCACACGCCCGCCGAGTAGCTACCCTGTAAGCACACGAGGAGCGATACCCACAATGAAGGCGCGCATCGTCCGCATCGGCAACTCGCAGGGCATCCGCATACCCAAGCCTCTCCTCGACCAGACCGGCCTCTCCGGCGAGGTGGATATCACCGCCCAGGATGACACCCTGATCATCCGGCCGGTCGCTCGACCTCGAGCGGGCTGGGCCGACGCGTTCGGGGAGATGGCCCGTCGCGGCGACGATGCCCTGCTCGACGACGTCGCGCCGAGCCTGTCCAAGTGGGATGAGGTCGGTTGGGAATGACCATCAATCGCTTCGAGGTGTACCTGGTGAACCTCGACCCGACCGTCGGCGGCGAGATCCGCAAGTCCCGCTCCTGCCTCGTCGTCTCGCCCGACGAGCTGAACCACGCGATTCGCACCGTGACCATCGCGCCGATGACGACCATCGGACCGACTTACCCCACGCGCGTCCCCTGCCGCTTCAAGGGTAAGACGGGACACATCGTGCTCGACCAGCTCCGGACCGTCGGCCGAGCCCGCCTGATCACCAAGCTGGGCCGGCTCGACGACCCGACGGCGATGATCGTCCTCGACGTGCTCCGCGAAATGTTCCAGCCATAGGGATGGCTCCCGACTCCCCGGCCCTTGCCTCGCACATTCCGATGGGTTATATTATTGTTTAACACTCGTCGGAGCATGGGAGCCGGTCCGGGAAGACACGGGACCGAAGCCGGTCAGACCTCGGCGTGGGAGGGATCACAGATGCTGACCTTGTGGGGACCTGGCGGGCACACGCGGTATTGCGACGGCCGATCGCGACGGTCGTTCCTCAAAATCGGCGGGCTGGCGATGGGGGGATTGAGCCTCCCTGGGCTGCTCCAGGCCGAGTCGCGGGGGACGAGCCGTAGTCCCTCGTCGGCCGCGGGGGCGTCGCACAAGTCGGTGATCATGATCTATCTCTCGGGCGGCCTCCCGCACCAGGACACCTTCGACATCAAGACCGAGGCGCCCGACGGAATCCGCGGCGAGTTCAAGCCGATCGCGACCCGGCTGCCGGGCGTCCAGATCGGCGAGATGCTGCCCCGGATCGCCGGCGTCATGGACAAGGTCGCCGTGATCCGATCGATCGTCGGCCTGCGCGACGAGCACTCGAGCTTCCAGAACGTCACCGGCTTCCCCATGGGCCAGAGCCAGCGCGAGGGCAAGCCCAGTTTCGGGTCGGTGATCGCTCGGCGCAAGGCGCGGTCGACCCGGTCGTGCCGCCGTTCATCGACCTGTTCCCGGTCATGCAGCACAAGCCGTACAACAGCCCCGGGCCGGGCTTCCTGGGCCACCCCTACAAGGCGTCGCGGATGGAAGGCGACGACCTGGCGCTGCTGAGACCCCCGTCGGACGTACCACCCCCTCGGTTCGATCGCCGACGCACCCTGCTCGGCCAATTCGACCAGTTCCGCCGCCAGGTCGACAACGCCGAGACCGGCGGCATGGACGACGTCTATCGGCGCGCCTTCGACGTCCTGACCTCGGACAAGGTGGCGCGGGCGCTCGACGTCCGCCGCGAGGATCCCAGGCTCCGCGACCGGTACGGGATCGGCACGCCGACGCCCCTGGGCGACGCCGCGCCGATGTGGAACGACCAGTTCCTGGTCGCCCGCCGACTCGTCGAGGCCGGCGCGCGTTGCGTCACGGTCGCGTACGGTTTCTGGGACACGCACGGAGGGAACTTCCCCTGGCTCCGCCAACATCTGCCGCTGTTCGACCAGGGGGTCTCGGCGCTGGTCGAGGACATCCACGCCCGGGGGCTGGACCGCGATGTCACGGTGGTCGTCTGGGGCGAGTTCGGCCGGTCGCCGAAGATCAACAAGGCGGCCGGGCGCGACCACTGGGCCCGGGTCAACTCGGCGCTGCTCTTCGGCGGCGGCATGAAGGTCGGCCAGGTCATCGGCTCGACCGACAAGCTCGGCGGCTCGGCCGCCGGTCGGCCCGTCCATTACCAGGACGTCCTGGCGACCATCTACCATAACATGGGCATCGACCCCCACGCCTTCATCACGGACAAGGCCGACCGGCCCAACACGATCCTCCCCCCGACCGCCGAGCCGATCCACGAGCTGGTATAGTGCGCTTCACGCCTGTCTCGCGCACGGTCCGTAGGGTGCTTTGTGAGCACCGATCCCTCGAATTGGCTTGTATCGGTGCTCACAGCGCAGGCGAGCCGCAATGGATCAGAACCGATTCACCACAGAGTCACAGAAGGCACAGAGAAGAAAACGAAAAGGGCTTATCCTGTGCTGCTCTGTGATCTCTGTGACTCTGTGGTGAATCTCCGGTCCTTGCCCGGTTTGACAACCTCGCTCAGGAAACACGACTTCCAAGGTTAGAAGTACAGATCACCCTACGGGACTGGCCACTGCCCACTATGAAGCCACCCCGGCCAGTACGTACTCGCCGCGGGCGAGTGCCCGGGCCTTGCGGGTCCAGGCGGTGAGCAGGTAGGTCCCGGCCACGGCCAGGCCCAGGGCCAGGCCCGACCACAGGCCGAAGACGCCGAGGCCGGCGCCGAAGCAGAGCGCGTAACCGATCGGCAGGCCGATGCACCAGTGCGACACGAGGTTGCAGATCATCGGCGTGTGGGTATCGCCGGCGCCTCGCATGGCGCCGGTCGAGACGCCTTGCAGGCCGTCGAAGAGCTGGAAGGCGGCCGCGACGAACATGAGCGAGCCCGCGGTCGCGATCACGGCCGGGTCGGTGGTGAACACGGACACCAGAGTCCCGGGCATCGTCGCGAACAGGATTCCCATGCACGCCATGAAGCCGGTCCCCAGGACCATCGCGGTCCAGCCGGCATGGCCGGCCTCCGTCGGCTCGCCTCGTCCCAGCGCCTGGCCGACGCGCACTGCACCGGCGGTCGCCAAACCCATCGGGATCATGAACGTCACGCTGGAGATATCCAGCACCACGTGGTGCGCCGCCAGGTCCACCGGCTCGAGCATCCCCGCCAGGGCCGTCGCGACCGCGAAGACCCCCACCTCGAGCGTCACGTGGGCCGCCGCCGGCAGCCCCAGCGCGACCAGCCGGCCGATCTGCTCCGGGCGCAAGGCCAGCGAAACGCGGATCAACCCCGACGGCTTCTGCAGGTCGGCGACCAGGGCGTAGACGATCACCACGGAGGCCATGTAGACCCGCGAGATCAAAGTGGACCACCCCGATCCGACCACTCCCATGGCCGGCGCACCCCAGTTGCCGTAGATCAGGATCCAGTCGCCCAGCGCATTGATGGCGTTGGCGCTGACCAGCGCGAACATCACCGGCTTGACCACCCCCATGGCCTGCAAGTAGCGCCGGAAGGCGAAGAACAGGAGCAGCGGCACGGTGCTCCAGATCTGCGTCCGCAGGAACGGGACCGCCCCCGCCAGGACCGTCGGATGCAACCCCAGCCGCCTCAGTAAGGGGATGCTCGCCAGCAGCAGTCCCGTCAGCATCGGCGCCAGGATCAGGCAGAGATACACCCCCTGGACCAGCCATCGATGGCACTCGTCGAGCCGGCCCGCGCCGAACGCCTGCGAGACCAGCGTATCCAGTCCCAGGAGCAACCCGAGGCCGAAGACGGCCACGGCGAAATACAGCATGTTCCCGATGCTGACCGCACCGATGGCCTCGGCGCCCATCCGGCCGACGAAGATCGTGTTGACGACCCCCATCGCCATCCAGCCCAGCTCGCCGGCGACCACCGGCCAGGCCAGGCTCAGCGTGGGCATCAATTCGACCCGGAATCCTCGCCAGATCCGCCGCATGATCTCCTTCCCCTTTCCCCCTTGCGGGGGAAGGTGGCCTGAAGGGCTGGATGAGGGGTGGAATCCACCCCGACCCTCCTCCATCGAAGAGGAGGAATAACGCGCCATCCTGACACGACCCGGGCCGACCATGTTCGGCTTTGGGGATGCGCCCTGTCAATCGCGACGCCGCGAGCCCTCTACCTCCAGTCTACACCCTGGCCGGCCCATGAGGGCCGCTTGACAGCTTGGAAGGCTCCCGACCAAACTCGATGAAGAAGGACCGATCTCGGCCGAGGCGCCCGGCACGTCACGTCACGTCAGGGCCGGCTGGCCGACAGACCCGCGAGGCCCGCGATCATGTCGACCCCGCAGCCGCCGCAACCGCCATCCGGGCCCGAGCCGCCCGTCGACGTCGAGACCGACCCGCGCTTCCCCTCCGGGCCCTGGCGCGGATTCTTCCTCATGCCCCATTTGCCCGGCCGGCATGAGATGGATCTGCACCTGACCTTCCGCCAGGGCGTCATGATCGGCGAGGGCCGCGACCGGATCGGCCCGTTCCTGATCCGCGGCAAGTATAGCGTCGACGACGGCAAGGCCCACTGGTCGAAGCGTTACATCGGCAAGCACGACGTGGCCTATCAGGGCTACAACGAGGGCAAGGGCATCTGGGGCATCTGGGAGATCCCCCCCTCCTGGCGAGGCGGGTTCCACATCTGGCCGACGGCGATGGGCGACCCGACGTCTCCCCACCTGGCCGAAGCCATCGACACCCCCGCGGAGACACCCGCCGAATTCGAGCCCGCACCGGAGGCCGAGGTCGGCGTCGGCATCGGCGTGGCCGAGCCCGAACCGGTCGGGGCACCGGCGGATGTCGAGCAAGACCACGGCTCGAGCGATCGGAGATGACCCATTCCCGTACGGCCGGGCTGGTCGATGCGAAGGATCTGCTGGACGTGGTCAACGCCTGGATCGAGTGGGGGCAAACCCGGGGATAGGCTTCCGGAGAAGAGGGAACCGTCGCGGGATTTTCCGCAACGCATGGGCGGCGAGGCACGCTCCGGCCTCGCGCCGCCGTCCCGGCAAGAGGTCCGCTGAATGTGGCGTTTCGCCTGGCTGAACCTGATCACTCGGCCGTTGAGGACGCTCCTGGCGGTCGTCGGCCTGACGATCCCGATCGTGGCGATCCTCGGGCTCTTCAGCCTGACCCAGGGCATCCGCTCGTTGATGGGCAACACCCTGACGAGGATGGAGGGGCTGATCGTCATGCGTGCCGACGCGCCGGCCCCGGTCTACAGCGAGTTGCCGGGGGACCTCGTCGATGCGCTCCGGAAGGTCCCCGGGGTGAGGGTCGTCGCCCCCGAGGTCTGGAGGATCGCGCCGCCCATCGAGGGCCACAACCTCTTCGCCGGCGCCGCCGCGAAGGCCCTCACGGGCCGCGGCGACGCGCGGTTCAGCTCGTTCGCCGAGATGATCATGCTCGAAGGCGAGCAGCTCCCGGAGCATCTCCGGCTCCGCGGCGGTGCGTTCAAGCAGGGCCTCCTGCCCCCGCATCGCGGCGGAGGGCGATACCTCCGGGAGGCCGACGTCGGCAAGCCCCACGTGGTCATCAGCACCAAGATCGCCCGCGACTTTCCCAATGCCGACGGCACGCCCAAGAAGGTCGGAGATCGGTTGCTCATCGCCGGCAAGCCGTTCGAGATCATCGGCCTCTACGAGACGGGTACGTTCTTGATCGACGAGACCCTGGTGATGGAGATCACCACGGTGCGCGAGCTGCTCCGGATCGATCGGGGGCACGTCTCGGCCTTCTACATCGAGCCGGATCCGGGCGTGGATATCGACGCGATGGAGCTTGCGATCACACAAGCCGTCGACAACGTCCAGGTCCGGAGCATGTCCCAGTTCAACGTCCAGGTGGGCAACGTCATGGGCCGACTGGACCTGTTCCTGGTCCTGACGGTGGGATTGGCCCTGATGGTCGGCGGGGTGGGGATCGCCAATACCATGCTCATGAGCGCCATCGAGCGGACCGTCGAGTTCGGCGTCATGCGCGCCAACGGCTGGACCCGGCGGAACATCCTCGGCCTCGTCACGGCGGAGAGTGCACTCCTGGGCCTGCTCTCCGGCCTGGTCGGCACGGTCCTGGCGATTGTGGCGATCGCGGCCCTGAACGCCTTCCTCGTCCAATACGAGCTGAGGCTGGAGCTGACCCCCTCGCTGGTCGCGGTCAGCAACGCGGTCGCGATCGTGGTCGCGAGCCTCGCCGGGCTCTACCCCGCGTGGCGGGCGTCGCGCATGACCCCGATGGATGCGATCCGAAACGAGGCGTCTTGAGATGGCCGATCCGAGCCCCCCGCCAGCTCCAGAAGAGCCCGTCATGATCCGGGCCTCCGACGTGCGCAAGGCGTTCCGCAGCGGCGAGGAGCAGGTCGAGGCCCTGCGCGGCATCTCGTTCGAGGTCCGGCGCGGGACCGACCTGTTCATCGTCGGCCCATCCGGCTCCGGCAAGAGCACGCTGCTCTACCTGCTCGGAGCCCTCGACAACCCGACGTCCGGGACGATCGTCATCGACGGCGAGGAGATCACCGCCATGGGCGAGGTCAGGCAGGACGTCTTCCGCCGCGGGAAGATCGGCTTCGTCTTCCAGCAATTCAACCTGATCCCGAATCTCTCGGCGGTCAACAATGTCCTGCTGCCCTACATCCCGACCGGCGTCACGCCGGAGTGTCGCGCGAAGGCCGAGGAGCTGTTGCGACAGGTCGGGCTCGGCAACCGGCTGCGTCACCGGCCGTCCCAGCTCTCGGGAGGCCAGCAGCAGCGGGCGGCGATCGCGCGTGCCCTGATCAAGGACCCGGTCGTCCTCCTCGCCGACGAGCCGACCGGCAACCTCGACCGGAAAGGCGGCGACGAGATCTTCGCGCTGATCCGCGAGCAGCAGCGGAGCCGCGGCTGCACGCTCGTCGTCGTCACCCACGACCGTCGATTCATCCAGCCCTCGGATCGCGTCATCGAAATCCAGGATGGGCTCCTCGCCGGCTGATCCATGCCCTATGTTGGGGTTTTGCTTACCCGCTCAAGTCGAGAGCTCGGTCAATCGTCCGGAGGCGTCAGATGGCACGCAGGATCGACGGCCGCGAACACGCTCCCGACGAGAAAACCGCCCAAACCTCCGACAGAGGGCCAACGCCGATTCGGGCGAGCTCCTCTGCCCCTGGATCATTCGGTGTAACGATCGCCGCGGGGTCGGATGCACGGCCCTCCGACGAAGCGAACGCCCTGCTCAGGGTCCGCCTCCGGGCGGCCATCCTCTTCTTCGCGGCCGCCATGGCCCTGGTCCTGCTTCGCGACGCCCTGACCGGCGGCGACGTCCCGTGGCAACTGCAAGTCTTCGCGATCCTGGCCCTGGCGTTCGTCTTCAGCCTGCTCTCCCTCCCCGGCCCCCTCTCCGCCCGTCGGTTGAAGGAGGCCGAGGTCGCGATCTTCGGTGTCGTTGCAGCCGTCCTGGCGATCCGGCAATACCACATGATGCTCGCGTGGGCCGCACGCGGAGACGAGGCCTCGTTCGTCGCGGCCGCCAAGGACACGATGATCTCGTCGATCATCTTGATGTTCGCCTACGCGATGCTGATCCCCAATACCTGGCGCGGGGCCTGGCCGTTCGTCCTGGGGATCGCCGCCGGCCCGGTCGCCTGCGAGGCGATGATATTCCTCGTGCATCCCGAGGTCTTCCGCCTGGTCCTCCGGGTCGCCGCCCTGCGACGAGCGGTCGAGAGCGTGCTCCAGATGGCGACCGCCGGCGTGCTGGCGACCTACGGGGCCCACCTGGTGAACACCCTGCGCGTCCGGGCGATCGAGGCGAGGCAGTTGAACCAGTACCTCCTCGGCGAACCGATCGGTGTCGGCGGGATGGGGCAGGTCCACCTAGCGGAACACCGGCTGTTGAAGCGCCCCTGTGCCATCAAGCTGATCCGGCCCGAGCGGGCCGGCAACCCGCGTCGCCTCGAGCAATTCGAACGCGAGGTCCGGGCCACGGCCCGGCTCACCCACCCGAATACGATAGAGATATTCGACTTCGGGCACACCGACGACGGTACCTTCTATTACGTGATGGAATACCTGCCCGGCCTCAGCCTCGAAGGGCTGATCGCGGCCGAGGGCCCGATGGCGCCGGGCCGCGTCATCTTCCTCCTGCGACAGGCCCTCGAGGCCCTGGCGGAGGCCCATGCCGCGGGCATGATCCATCGCGATGTCAAGCCGGCGAACATCTTCGCCACCCGGCGCGGCGGTCGACACGACTTCGTCAAGCTGCTCGACTTCGGCCTGGTCCAGGAGGTGACCGGCCCCGCGACGGCCGGCCAGGGCCCCAAGCGGGCCGTCGTCGGAACCCCCGCATTCATGGCGCCCGAGCAGGTCCTGAACGATCGGCCGCTCGATCATCGTTGCGACCTGTACGCGATCGGGGCCGTCGCTTACAACTTGCTCACTGGCCGTCCCCCGTTCGAGGGCGAAAGCCAGGCCAGCGTGCTGGACGCGCAGGTCCGGGACCCCGTCGTCCCACCGTCCCGACTCCGCCCCAACGTTTCCGACGACCTGGAGAAAGTCGTCCTCCGCTGCCTGGAGAAGTCCCCCGAAGATCGATTCCCGAGCGCCGAGGATCTCGAAGAGGCCCTGGCCGACTGTGCGGCGGCCTCCCAGTGGGACCACCGGAAGGCCGCCTCATGGTGGGAGGAATTCGACCGGCGGGCGAAGTCCGGCGCGGCGGGCTGAAGGACGGAGCCCCACCCGCACTCACAGCCCGGCTCGTAGGAATGGCGTTCCCGTCGAGTTGTGCGAGAACCATCCGTCAAGTGCCCGAGCCGCCGTCCATCTCCCGATCCCATACCCCCATTCCTGATGGGGTCGATTTTCTCTTGCCCGTCTCACCTTCGAGCATTCCGATCAGGCCCGAGTGCTCCCGGTGCTTCATCACCAGGGCTACGATGAGGGACACCCCGATCAGCGGGTAGAGTGCGGACCGTCCGGTGAAGTGCGCACAGGCGAGCAAGACCCAGAATACAACGAAGGCGAGACGAAACGGGCGCCGGTGACGGATCAGCAGCGATAGATCGCGGACGATCATCAACACGACGAGAATACCGAGGAATGAATTAGCCATGATCGTTTTCAAATACGAGTGTATTTCGGCCATTGTCGGGCGACGAGACGGAGGACCCCAGCCTATCAAACTACCGACTCCGCCGAAATAAGACCGCGTCAAATTCGAAGCAGCGGCATAGGCCGAGGCGGCGGGGCATCGGAAAGACAGGGGGCTTTCTCGAAGCTCGCCGGGCGACTATGTTGGGTCATGCGTACCATCCCGGACGACGAGCTCTTGGAGGGAGCATCCTGATGAGTCGGCTTGATCGACGACGAGCGCCTCGGCGGGGCGCCTTCGCGCTCCTCGTATCGACCTTTCTCCTTTCCGCCGCCGCCGCGGACGAGCCGGGTTTCCGGCCGATCTTCAACGGCAAGGACCTGACCGGCTGGCGGGTGGGCAAGACGGACCTCACCGGCAAGACGGCCTCCGAAGACGGCCGGTTCGCGGTCAGGGATGGGGTCCTCGTGATCTCGGGCTCGAAGGACAGGCCGCCGAAGAACACCGAGATCGACACGGTCGAATCGTATGACGGCGATTTCATCCTCCGCCTGGAATTCCGCGCCTCCCGGGATGCCAACAGCGGCCTGCACCTGCGCGACAAGGCGTTCGCGCACCAGCTCCAGATCCGCGACTATCCGCGGGTCGGCCCGTACAAGACGCTCGCGAAATACAAGGACGGCGACTGGAACGCGATCGAAGTGTCCGTGACCGGCACCAAGGCCCGGTGCACGTGCAACGGCGAGGTCCTCGAAGCGGCCCTCGAGATCCCCGGCAAGGGCCCACTGGCCCTCCAGTCCGAGATCAACGTGATCGAATATCGCAATATCCGGATCAGGAAGTCGAATTAAGAGCGCTCCACGCCTGGCATGCGCAAACGCGGAGCGAAACCGATGACGACCCTGCGCGGACAGTCCCTGACCCTCGGCATCCTCATCGCCCTGTGCCTCGCGCCGGGGCGGTCTCAATCCCAGGATGCGCCGGCATGGCGGGAGATTCGCTACCGGGAGAGCTCTCGGACGTTCCCGAACCCGGAGCGTGGTTTCTACGCGTCTGCGCATGAGCCACCGCATTGGCCGGCTGGATGGACTGCGCGAGCGCGGGATGACCCTGCTGCTGGTCGAGGTTGACTTGAAGGCATTCAAGGAGCGCGATCTCACCCGGGAGAAGCTCGATGAAGTCCGGCAAGCCTTCGCGGCCGTCCGACTGAACGGCCTGAAGGCGATCGTCCGCTTCGCCTACGGGTTCACCGGCCGGGACTACCGCTCCGATCCGAAGGACATGGACCGCATCCTCGGACACATCCGCCAGCTCGGGACGGTGTTCGTGGAGAATCGCGATGTACTCTACGGCGTGCAGGCGGGATTTCTCGGCCCCTGGGGCGAGTGGCACGGGTCGAATTGGGGCGACCCGCCCTCGCCGCAAGCACGCCGATCGGTGCTATTCGGGCTGCTCGATGCCGTGCCGGAGCCCATTACTGTGCACGTGCGACGTCCGATGTTCATCCGCGACATCTTCGCGGGCGAGCCCGGCGGGGCCGAGATCACCGAGGCGACGGCCTACGGCGGTTCGCGGCGATCCCGGATCGGCTGGCACGACGATGCGCTGCTGAGCCTTCCGACCGACATGGGGACCTACGCTGAACGCGGCTGGGATCGCGAGCGAGAGCTCCGTTGGTGTGCCGATCACGCCCGCTTCGCGCCCTTCGGCGGCGAGACGGTCCCGACGTCGGCGCGCACGCCGATCGCGCAGGTGATCCGCGAATTGGAGCTGCTCCACGCGACCTACCTGAATAGCGGCTACCACAGGGGGACGCTCGACGGTTGGCGGAAGGCGGCATATCGGGGTGGCACCGGCTTCGAGCACATCGAGCGCCGGCTCGGATACCGCATCGTGGCGGACCGACTGCGTATCGCGAAGGTGGTCGATCCCGTCGGGACGCTCCGCGTCGAGCTGGACGTTCACAACGTCGGCTTCGCCTCGCCGCACATGCCGAGGGGAGTGTCGCTGGTGCTCAGCCAGGGGGATCGGGCCCACCGCGTCGTCCTCACCGACGCCGACCCTCGGAGGTGGACCCCGGAGGCCGGCACCATCTCGCTACGGGGTGCGATACCGATACCCGCCGATGCCCGCGGCGGCCGATGGCGGCTGGCCCTGCTTCTCGCCGATCCCTCGCCGAGCCTGAGCCGCGACGGCCGGTACGCGATCCGCCTCGCCAACGAAGGGATCACCTTCGACGAGGCGAACGGCGGGAACGTCCTGGCCGAGGATGTGGAAATGCGATGACGGAGACCTTGAGAGGAGACGCACCCGATGCCCCGGTTCACCGTCGGTGAAGTTGGGCGCGGGTCTCTGACCCCGCCCGAGTGCCTGACCGGAGGTCTCCCGATCTCCCGCCGGGCTCCGAGTGAACGCTTGCCCGGCCCACACCCGACCGGGAGACCTTCGGCCGCGCCGACGGCGGGGTCGGAGACCCGCCGAACCCAGAATTAGGGGCGTGAAACGCCGGAGGAACCTCGATGGGGAGGCGACTCCGATGCGTCGCCCCGTCCTGCTCCCGCGGACTTGTTCCCGCTCCCGTTGATGCGGCAACGTCGAAAGGACTGATGATGGCAAAACCAAGAGAACCGTGGAATATCCGCCCGGCGAAGAAAAGCGCTTCGGTTACCGCCTCGCTCAAGGCCGAGGTCGAAGCGAAGGCCAAGGACTTGATCGACAACGTGTTGAAGCCCAAGTATGTCCTGCCGCCGCCCGCTGAGGAGCGGTTCAATTACATCATCGACATCGGAGCGAAGTGGTACAGGAACTATTTCTATTTCTCCTCGACATACGCCTGTCCGGGCCCGAACGCCCTCGCTCCCACGTTCGAGTCGAAATTTGCACGGATGGAACCCCTCGGTGGCGGCAAGTTCGCCCTCTACTTCATGCGTCATACGGGCAACGAATGGGTCGGCATTTTCGACGACCTTTCGGTGGACGAGTGCATGAAAGCCATCCAGGACGATGCCTGGTTCGCGCCGTGAGCCTCCGGTTAGGAGCGAGCCCTGGTTGACTTCCAGGTTTCAAGACGGTCGCCGCGAGCGCCTCATCTGCGCACGGCGACCGGCTTGCGCGGGAGGGCCACATGAGCTAAGATCCGTCCATGATCGACCATCGACCCGACGAACCACCTCCGGCGATGATCGGCACTCCTCCGTCCGCTCGCGGGCTGACCGAGAAACCGCCGGCTGACTCCGCCGATCATGGCGAGGACTTCAGCCGACGATACGCGGAGGATCTCGACATCCTGGCCGGGCAGGCGATGCTCGATTTGAAGTTGACCGACCATCAGATGGGCGCCCGCGACGCCACCAGGAACCGGGAGCATCACACCTTTTTCCCCGGGGATGGCGAAGGGGGAACCGTCTCGCCATCCGGGCAGGTGACGCTCGATTCCGGACTGATGAATCCGGACCTGCTGGCGAATTACGATGAGGCAACACGGACGCTCTGGAAGCGTACGCGGATCAAGGACCGGGCTCAGGCGATCATCGTCCACGAGCTGGCCGAGCACGAATATAAGGATCACGAACTCGCACTGATCGCCGGGCCCGAGACCGAACTGCCGATCAGCCATCCGGCCAGGGAATTGCTCAGGCAGATGGAGAGAGGATGGAGAGGGCGTTAGCGCGCTCGAAGGCGTCTTCTACGAGCCGATAGGCCCCCTCTCTCCCCCTGGCGAACGAATGGAGCGGGATCATCATCCCTCCGCTGACCAGCTCGCGGTAATGGGGCCGGTTCTCATCCGTAACTTCGACCCGCTCGCCAGCCAGACGGCGACGAAGGAGCGCCAGGGCGGCTTCGGACAACGTGTCGGTATGCATGGCGGTTCCCTCCTGCCTCCATTTTAACGCGATTCGGAAGGGCGAGACATGCCAAATCGCGGCCACCCTCTCAATAAGCCGACCCCGACCCCGATCCACACGCCGACCCCCACGGCGAGACATGCCAAAGCGCGGCCACCCTCTCAATAAGGTCTGCACAGAGTCGTTAGCCGGACAGGAATCGCTGGAATTGTCCCAATGGTGTATGCTGTTTCCGTTTCGGTCCGTCCGATTCTCGTCCCCGTTCCTGCCCCAACTTAGGTGAGCAAGTGGCCGCTCGCATCTACCTCCTGAAAGAAAATTCCAAGCTCCTCGCGATGGCTGAGGCGCCGTACGACTCAGAGAGCCTCTTGCAGAAGCTACTGGCGGATAACCCGGACCTGCTCGCCGGGGATCAGATCGACGCCGAGGAGCCGAGACGTTGGCTGCTCGTCACCCGTGAGATGGCGATCCCCGGCGAACCGGACGGGGCGGGGCGCTGGTCGCTCGACCACCTCTTCCTCGACCAGGATGCCATCCCCACGCTCGTCGAGGTCAAGCGAAGCTCCGACACACGCATCAGGCGAGAGGTCGTCGGACAGATGCTCGACTACGCCGCCAATGCAGTCGCTTATTGGCCCGTCGAGGAGATCAAGGCCAGGTTCGAGAGCCAATGCAAGGATGACGGCGATGACCCCGATTCGGAACTCGTCGGACTCCTCGGCGAAGGTCAAGACACCTCGACGTTTTGGCAATCAGTTAAGACAAACCTCCAGGCTGGGCGGGTCCGATTGCTCTTCATCGCCGACGAGATTCCAACCGAGTTGCGGCGCGTCGTCGAGTTCCTCAATAGCCAGATGGACCCTGCAGAGGTGCTCGCCATCGAGATCAAGCAGTTCGTGGGCGATCACCTCAGAACGCTCGTCCCACGCGTCGTGGGGCAGACGGAAACGGCCCGCCGGAAGAAGAAGGTGGATCGGGGCGAATTACGGCAGTGGGATGAATCATCGTTCTTCTCGGAGTTGTGCCAGAGGCGGGGTGAACGGGAGGCAGCAATCGCCCGGAGACTCCTCGATTGGGCGGCCAAACACGGTCTCCGAGTCTGGTGGGGTCAAGGCAAGAAAGACGGATCGTTCTTTCCGATGTACGACAACAAGTTTGGAAAGAACTTCCTGTTCTCCGTATGGACCTACGGGAGTGTTGAGCTTCAGTTTCAACACATGAAAACGCCGCCGTTCGCCGAAGAAGGGAAACGGAAGGAACTTGCCCAGCGGCTTGCGGCGATCGGAGTTTCGATTTCCGAAGAAGCTCTGAAGAAACGACCGACGTTCGGTCTCGGCTTGCTATTGCAGCCCGGGCACCTCGATGAGTTCATGGGAGTCTTCGACTGGATGTTGTCGGAGATCAAGAAGGTCGAGCTTGTCGGGGCAACGCCCCCCTGACCTTATATTCAGGATGCGTTTGGACGATTGGTATAATCGTAGAATTGTTTAATTTTTGTTAAATGTGGATTTCAGCCAAGCAAGGATTCTTCAGTGCGGTCTGTGCCCGACAAGGTGACGGCAAGCAAGGCGAACTCGTCGGTCCTGTCCGCATCATGCTGCGTGCCAGAGTCCGAAGCCGTCTCGAAGTCCCGAAGAAGCCATTCGCCGACCTTCTCAGTGAATGCGAGATTCAAGAATCAGCCGGGACCGAGACTTCCAAAGACTGGCTCGCGGCTCGTAGCCAGGTGGCGACGGCCACGGCGCCCGGGTCGGGGTGGCCCAGGGCGCGGTCGCCGAGATAACTCGATCGGCCCCGTCTCGGGATCATCGAGGCGGTTGCTTCGGCCCCGCGATCGGCGGCTGCGACCGCCTCACTCAGGGCCACCGTCGGCGAGTGGCCGGCGTGCAGGCCCGACGCGAGGGCCTCGAAGGCCGGGACCAGGGCGTCGAGCATCGTCCGATCGCCGACGGCGGCTCCGCCCAGCTCTCCGATCCCGGCGCAACCCGCTCGGAGGGCTTCCGCCCAGGTCGTCTCGGCCTCGGGGTCGTTCGATCGCACGCAAGCGGCGGCGCGAAGCAAGAGCATCGCGTAGAGAGGGCCGGACGTGCCGCCGAGGGCCCGTTGCAGGGTCAAGGCCAGCTCGTGCAGCGTCGCGGCCGGGTCGTCGAGTGGGCAGGAGGGCAAGGCGTCCAGGATGGCCCGCGCGCCCCTCGTCAGGCTGATCCCCAGATCGCCGTCGCCGACGGCCTGATCCAGCTCGGTCAAGCGAGACTCGGCCTCGATCAACGACCGGGCGGCCGCCTCGATCGCGGCGCCGAGTTCGACGGCCCGGCGCGGTCCGCGGTGCCCCGGCGGCCGGCTTCGGAGCGGGAGATGGTTCGGGGGATGCGGTCGTTGATCGCAATCGAGGCTGTGCGGCCGCGTTGGGCCACGCCGGCGCATCGGTCGGAGCGTCCAGTCGGGCGAGTCGTTGATCGTCCACGGGGAGGACCGTCAAGGACACACCGGCCATCTCCAGCGCCGACAGGAACGTCCCCGCGTAGACCCTCTCGACCCGCTTGCCGCCCCGCTCCAGCACGTCGATGGCGTGTCGGGCGACGATCGCCAGCTCCATGGTCGGCGTGCCGCCCAGGTTGTTGACCAGCAAAACGACCCGACCACCGGCGATCTCGGCCAGGATCGGGCCCATCAAGCGGTCGACCAGGGCATCCGCCGGCTCGATCGGCACGCGGCGGACGCCGGGTTCACCGTGGATTCCCAGGCCCAGCTCGACCTCCGCCTCGCCCAGCGAAAAGCCCGGCTGGCCGGCCGCGGGGACCGTGCAGGGCGTCAGCGCGACCCCCATCGTCCGGACGGCCGATGCCGCGTCTCGGGCCTCGGCGGCGACCTCGGCCAGGCTCGCGCCTGCCTCGGCCACGGCGCCGGCGACCTTGTGGACCAGGATCGTGCCGGCGAGGCCGCGACGGCCCGCGTGCCCGCCCCCGCCGGCCAGCGCGACGTCATCGGCCACGACCACCATCTCGACCGTAATCCCCTCGGCCCTCGCGCGCTCGGCGGCCAGGCCGAAGTTGAGTCGATCTCCGGTGTAGTTCTTGACGATCAGGAGGGCCCCTCGCGGGCCCGCCACGGCCCGGATGGCGGCGAAGACGGCATCGGGCCCCGGCGATGTGAACACATCCCCGGCCACCGCCGCGCTCAGCATCCCACGACCGATGTAGCCCGCATGCGCCGGCTCGTGCCCGCTGCCGCCTCCGGAGATGAGGCCCACCTGTCGGGCTCGAACCCCTTCGGCATCCGCCCGGATCACGACCAGTTCGCCCGCCAGTCGTTGCAGGCCGGGATGGATCGCGACCAGCCCCTCGAGCATCTCTTCCACGACGCGGTCCGGATCGTTGATGAGCTTCTTCATCGCAAGGGACTCCAAGTTACAAGACCCGCGATTGAGGTCGTCTGCTGCCGTTGGACTTGCCGACGCCACCAGTCGAGCCGCATTCCCGCGCCGACGTCTCCACCCGCTCGATCACCGCGAGCGAGCAATCGCCGCCGAAGCGGCGGGGCGCACGGCCGAGTTTCACCTCGTCGAGGCCCGCCTTCCACGTCTCGGCCAGCCGGCCGATGACCGTCTTGCCAGCGATGATCGGCGCCGGACCTTCCAGTCCCGGCGCGACCATCTCGCGTCCCATTAGGGCGGTCGCCCCCCGGCGCTGCGTGACCGGCCGGGCGAGCAGAAAACCTGAAGAGTCGCAGAGTCTCCCTTCGAGTCGATCCGGTTCTGGAGTGATGGCGTCGCTTCGCACTCGAGTCGATCCCCGCATGGGACGGGCTCTCGGGCCCACTCCTCGCGAGCTTCGATCGGCGGGTGATACCGGGAAATGTCTTGAATCGGATCATCGGCGCCATTCTACTACGTAGCCGGGCCAGCCCGATCGGACTTCCCGTCGAACCGGGACTCCTCGCCCTCGGAGTCACGGGCCAGGAGAGCGGCGGAGGGTGCGGGCCGGGCCGGCTCGCCGCTCGCCGGGAGGAGGGCTGGTCTCCAGCCCTCGTCCGAGGCGACAGGCAGCCAGGGTGGACCCGGCCGATCGAACATCATTTCTCCACGGGAGGTACGATGGACTTCATCGAACGTTGGCTGAACATCTCCCCGGATGGCGGGGACGGCACATGGGAGTGGACCTATCTCGCGGTCACAGCAGCCCTTTTTCTCGCGATGGCATTCCGTCGTTCGGCGGGGCGGGCGCTCTCGCACTGGCTCGAGCTGGTGCGTCCTCGATAGCGCGTCCGGGATGATCCTCGTCACAGCCCGCGGGCGGTACGTCGTGGGGCCGCCCCGTCCTCGGTCGGGTCATCGGCGGCGTTGCGCCGGTTGCCTGGCGATCATCCGATGCGGCGAAGTCCGGGGCGGCCCCCCGCGACGCCCTCGGTGGCATCGACGAGCGTTGCGGCGCGATGCCCGAACCTCAATGGTTTGCCCCGGTGCCTCGCAGCCGGCGATGGTACTCTTCCAACTGCTCGATCCGGCGCTCAGCCGCGTCCTCGACCTCGTCCGGTCCGTTCGCGGGTCCGACCGACTCCAGGTCTCTCAGCCTGAGCCGCGCGGAACGCACGGCCCGTTCGTCGGTCTCGGGCCGCGGCCCCGAGCCTGGCGGCGGCGGGAGCGAGTTGTCTCGATTGCGGTCAGCCGTCGGCTTCTTCGACATCGTATTCACCCACCTTTCGAGACAGCCGTTCAAACCGGGGGGTGCGGACGGCTGCAAGGATCCGATCGCGGGACCGTCCCTCCGGACATCCCCTTGTCATTACAAATGCATCGACCGCGAGTTGACAAGCTCCAAGTCGGCTTGGTGCGGTCCTGATGCCCTGCCGCGGGAGGATTGCTGGCGGCGGTCGGACGACCCGATTCGTTGCCTAATTCATGATATCGTCGATGGATTTTTCTTGCCTCGTCGATCCGGCGGATCTATCCTGTTCGCGAGCGATCGGACCGTGGACGTCGCCAGGGACAGCGATCCGCATCGAAAGGACCCATCAAAGGACCCATCAGGGGATCTTCCCATCGTATTCGGTCGACCGTCCTTGGATCCTCGGTGAAGAGGAAGGTGAGGCATGGCTAAGAATAAGAAGAAGGCCGCGAAGGCGAGTAATCGCAAGGGCTCGGTCCGACGGGCCAGGGCGTCGGGGGCCGAGGGTCGCGGGCCGGCCGAATTCGCCGAGGGGACGCCCCCATCGGCCGCCGTCCGAGATCATGGGGCCACCGCTCCCGCCCCGGACGGGGGGCCGAGGGACTGGCTGTTCCCGAGCCTGGAGGCGGCCTACTCGAAGCTGGTGCCGCGCGGACAGGCGGTCGCCGCGCCGACCCTCGAGGCCGTCGCGATGGCGATGGCGGCGCCTCTCGGGCCGGCCGTCGGGGCCTTCTCCAGCCAGTTTCGGCCGGGGTTGGGAGAAGAGGTCCTGGCGTCCCTCGAGACCGACCTCTGGTCGAAACGACTGGAGCAATACCGCCGCAGGGCCGCGGCGACCGCCCGCGCCGCGACGCGGGCCGAGGCGGTGGCGGTGGCACCCGGGGCCCCATCGATCCCCGGCCGGAAGAACTGGGCCCCCCTCGGTCCTTCGGTCGTCGTCAACGGCCAGGCCCAGGGACTCCCGCCCATCGGCGGACGCGTCTCCGGGATCGCCGTGGCGCCGGGAGGTCGGGTCGTTTACGCGGCCTCGGCCAACGGCGGGGTCTTCCTCTCCGAAGATGGCGGTATGACGTGGTGCGCGCTCATGGACGCATTCAACGCCGCCCCCACGAGTTTCGCCAGCACGAGCCTGGCGTGCGGCGCCATCGCCATCGACCTCGACGACCCCCAGCGAATCTATGTCGGTACCGGCGAAGGCGATACGAATTCGCTCTTCAAGAGCCGCGTCACGAATGCCCTGCCGGCCTATCGAGGGATCGGGCCGATCCGGAGCGATAATGCGGGAAAGACCTGGAAGCGAGAATCGACGGCCGCCGGTTCGCCCACCCTCAACGGCAAGGCTTTCTTCAGCCTCGCCGTTGACCCGACTCATCGAGAGAACGTCCTGGGAGCGACGACCGACGGGCTGTATCAGCGCATACCTGGGGCCGGCACGGAGTTCGAATGGGTCCAGCGACGTCCGGGCGTCTATTCGAGCGTCAAGGCCGTCTCTGCCGGCGGGGCTGCACTCTTCCTCGCAGCCCAGTGGGGACTGGGCGTCTTCCAGTCGTCCGACGGCCTGACCTGGATGCCGTTCGGCACGGGCTTCCCCGCGTCCGGCGTCGGCCGCATCGCGCTCGGCGTCCAACCCAACAATACGAACCTCGTCTATGCAATGGTCGCGGATGGCAACGGGGCCCTCCTGGGCGTCTTTCGGCTGGATGGTCCCGGCGGGACCTGGAAGATGATCGCGAACGCGCCCGACGTCCTCCCCGTGGACGGCTCGGGGAAGAGCCAGGGCGATTACGACCTCGCGATCGCCGTTGACCCTTCGGATCCGGACCTGATCTATCTCGGGGGGAGTTACTTCGCCGACGGGCAATATTGGCCCGCTTCGGTGTGGCGCTGCCGGGTCAAGGCCAGCGGCTCTGGCTACCGCATGTCGGGCGACTCGATCGGCACCCAGGCGCATGCCGATGTCCACGTCCTCGTGCACGCCCCCGGCAACCCCGACGAGCTCTGGGTCGGCTGCGACGGGGGCGTCTTCGTGAACCGAGCCCCGCGGATCTCGAGCAACTTCGCCAGCCGGAATAATGGGCTGGCGTGCCTCTGCCCGAACTTCTTCGGGCAGCACCCGACCGACCCCAACATCATCTTCTGCGGCCTCCAGGACAACGGCACGGCCCGGACGCTCGGCGGACCGATCTGGAAGCACGTGAACTGGGGCGATGGCGGGTATTGCCTGATCAACTGGGCCGACCCGCAGCAGGTGCTCGTCTTCGCCAACGGCACGGTCTATCGAGCGACCGACGGTGGCGGCGATCACACCTCATGGACGGTGACCGCCGACGCGAGCTCGTTCGGATGGGCCATGATGACCGAGCCCATCGTCGGCACGCCCTACAATCCCTCGAAGCCCGCCGAGGCGAAACTCGTCGCACTGGGCGTCGGCACGAAGGCCTACTTGTCGCAGGACTTCGGTGAGACCTGGCCGAATTTCGTGGACCTGCCGTCCTCGGGGGGGATCTTCTCCCTCAAGTTCGCCTCGGCCAAGCGGTTGTATGCCGGCACGACGGCCGGCGAAGTCTTCCGCCTGGACCGTACGACCGTGTGGAAGGTCACCCGACTCGATGACGCGACCTCGGGGCCGCTCGGCCTCCAGGGGCTGGTCTCCGACATCGCGATCGACTGGGCCGACGGCAACCTCGACTCGATCTACGTGTCTTTCGGCGGGATGGGAGATTATCGGCACGTCTGGCACTTCGACGGCACCCGATGGGAGGCGGCCAGCGGGCCCCCCGGTAGCGGTGCGAACAACCTCCTGGACGTCGAGCACAACGCCATCGTCGTCGATCGCCAGGCGACCGACCACATCTACGTCGGGGCCGATATCGGCGTCTGGCACTCTCCGGATCGAGGCAAGAATTGGTTCCCGATGGCCAATGGCCTCCCGGAGGCGCCGGTGTTCGACCTCCAGACGCATTCGACCCGGCGCCTCCTCCGCGCCTCGACACACGGGCGCGGCTTGTACGAGTACCCGCTCGACCCCCCCGCATCGCCGTGACAAGTGTCGGACCATGCCGATGACTTCCCCGGGACCCAAGTATTTCGTCGACCTCGGCGAGTTTGGATATCACGACATGGACCTTTCTAACACGTTGAGATTGAGGTCGTCGGGAAAGGGTTCGAACGTTGGGACCGTCATCTTCCCGATCCTGGCCGTCGGATTCGTCGCCCTCGTCGTGACGATCATCCGGTGGCTGCCGCAGGCCGGGCACTCGCCCGACGATCGGCGAGCGGATGGGCCCGGCATCGCGGCAGGAGGGGCTCTCAGAGCCAATCCGGTCGTCCAGCCCGTCGCGCAGAATACGCCCTCCAAAGCCCCACACGATGTTTCCTCGACGAATCAATCCGGCGAGAAGACAACCGAGGGAGCGACGGAAACACCAGCGCCCTTGGTCACCGAAACGACCTCACTGGGGCTGGCCGGGATCAGCGGGGACAGCGTCCACGGTCTGTTGAGCTTCAAGAGTGGCGGACCGGTGGATCAGCTCGAATTCTATTGCTCGCCCTTGAAGGCCGAAGGAGACGCCCCTCCCCAACCCGCACCCACGGCGACGGCCGACTTGGCCTCCAAGGACCAGCACGATGTCTTGCTCAATTTCACCCTCCCCACCTTGCCGGCCGGCAAGTACACTTCGCGCCTCTTCGTCCGTTACAAGGCGACTTCTGCCACGAGTGCGTCCGTCCCATTGACCTTGACCGTCAAGCACAACTGGCCTTGGCCCCTGACCTTCCTCCTCGTCGGAGTCGTCGCCGGTGCCATCGTCTCCAACTATCGGATGTTTGGCCGGCCGCGCGACGAGGCCTACCAACGCCTCGGGCGTCTGAAATCGGAGATCGCTTCCGATGTCAAGCTCGCCGTCGAGTTCCGGAACTACATCGAACAGGATTTCCTGGCCGAAGCCGAGATGTACGTCCGCAACGGCCAGTGGGAGCAGGCCGGCCCCAGACTGGAGGAAGCGGAGCGTGTCTGGGTCCGCTGGCTGCGTTACCGCGATGAATGGATCGAGTTGCTCGACTGCCTGTCCGGGTACGAGCAGGAAGTCGCCAAGATGAGTACCAGGCGCGCACGACCCGCGCCTGCCGCGACCAGGTTGACGATCTTCGACACAAGGTCGTCACCATGGAAACTCCCGAGCCATTGAGGACGGCGCTGACGCGACAACATACGGGAAAGGTTGGAGACGTTCCGCGAGTTGAGCCAGACCCTGGCGGACCTCGGGGCCATCCGGGACCATCTCCCCGCCGATCAGCAGGCGCCGTGGGATACCTATCTCGACACCCTGCGGACGAAGTTCGACGACCTCGACGCGGGAGACAAAGCGGCCGTGTCAACGTTCCAGACGTTGATAGAGACTCAGAAACCACCCCGCGCCCCCAAGTCGGCCGGGGCCGGCGGCGGCCTGGAGGGGATGCCTTCCGCGTCGGAGGGGATTGCCCGGGTCCCCGAGGCAAGACAGGTCTCCACCCCAGCACGGGACGCACAGGTCCCAAGACTTCCGATCAAGTTGCCCGAATGGCTGAAAACCTGGATGTCGCCCGATTACGCGGAGGTACGGCTGACGATCTTCTCCGCATCGGCGTGGCTCGCGACCATGGCCGTACTGGTCTGGACGGGGATGGAACAGCTCTACTGGAGCAAACCGACGTTCGGCTCGGGCTCGGATTACTTCACCCTGCTCGGCTGGGGCTTCGGCTCGAATGCCAGCAGTTCGACGATCGTGCAGGCCTTCAACGGGAGTTCGAAGCCCCTCCAGACGCCCGCGGCTCGACAGGGATAGCCTCCCGGATGGCGACCGGTGCGGCGAGAGCGGCGATGCCGACTCGTTCGAACCGCGCCTTTCGCGGCAGGAGGCGCATCTCTGATGCCGACGAGTCCCCACCGGGAACTCCCCGAGACCGTGATGCATGAACCGGGCGAAAGGCATCGGTCCTGCCGAAGAAATCGGCCAGGAACTCCCAGTCTTTTCAATCGGATCACTCGTTATCGGTTATAATCTTTGCGGGAAGCATCTGTTTTGACGCCGAGGGCGTCCCCCGGCCGCCGTCGAGAATGTCTTGCATCCATGTGTTGACAGCGAAGGACGGCTCATGAGGCGGTGGCTAACCGCGTTGACGATTATCCTGGTGCTGGTGGTGATCCTGGCCGCGTCGGCGATCGGGTTCGGCCCGAGGCTCTTCAGCCGGGTCGCGCCGCCGATCCGGGTGGGGATCCTCCACTCCGAGACCGGCCCGATGGAGATCAGCGAGAAATCGATGATCGACGCCGAGGTCATGGCGCTGGAGGAGATCAACGATGCGGGCGGGTTGCTGGGCGGGCGCCGCGTCGAGTGGGTCATCGCCGACGGGCGGTCCGACTGGCCGACCTTCGCGCGGGAGGCCCAACGCCTGATCGAGGCGGAGAAGGTCAGCGTGATCTTCGGTTGCTGGACCTCGGCCAGCCGCAAGAGCGTCAAGCCCGTCGTCGAGGCGAAGTCTCACCTGCTGATCTATCCCATGGCCTATGAGGGCCTCGAGCAGTCGCCCAACATCATCTACACCGGCGCCGCGCCCAACCAGCAGGTGATCCCCGCGGTGAGCTGGTGCTTCGAGAAGCTCAAGGCGCGGAAGTTCTTCCTGGTCGGCTCGGATTACGTCTGGCCGCACTGCGTCAACGAGATCATCAAGGATCAGCTCAAGGCCCTGGGGGCCGAGTGCGCCGGCGAGTCGTACATCCTCTTCGGCAAGGCCGACGTCGATGCTTCGATCCAGGCGATCAAGAAGGCGGCCCCCGACGTCATCATCAGCACGGTGGTCGGGGATAGCAACGCGCCCTTCTACCTGGGGCTCAAGGCCGCCGGCATCCTCCCCCAGCAGACCCCCGTGCTGTCCTTCAGCATCGCCGAGGACGAGCTGCGCAAGCTCCCGCTCCGCGAGATGGTCGGCGATTACGCCGCCTGGGACTATTTCCAGTCGATCGATCGCGCGGAGAACCGCGAGTTCGTCCGCAAGTTCCAGGCGCGATACGGCGTCGATCGCGTCACCAGCGACGTGATCGAGGCGGCGTATAACAGCGTACGGCTCTGGGCCCAGGCCGTCGCCGAGGGCGAGTCCGCCGAGGTCGACGACGTGATCAAGGTCATCCGACGGCAGAGCCTCAATGCGCCCGAGGGGATCGTGTCGGTGGACTACGAGACCCAGCATACCTGGCGGCCCGTCTACATCGGCCGGATCCGGGCCGATGGCCAGTTCGACCTGATCTGGAACTCGGAGAAGCCGGTGCGACCGATCCCGTATCCCTCCTCGCGGTCGCGCGCCGATTGGGACGCGTTCCTGGAGGACCTCCAACGGACCTGGGGCGGTTGGGCCAATCCCGGTCCCACCGCGAGCGGCCGCCGCGTCGATGCGCCGACCGGTGCAGGGGCGGATCTCTTGACTCTCGCCGGGCTGGCCCGATCCGCGGGATCGGCCATGGTCGATTCATCCTCCACTTCGTCCAGGTGCGAACGGCCATGATCTCGCGATTGGGTTTATCCAGGCTCTCCCGGATCAGCATCAGTACGCAGTTGCTGGTCTGGTTCCTCGGCCTCTCGCTGATCCCGTGCGTCGTGCTCACGGGCATGATCTCGTTCCTCTCGAACGGGTCCTTGAAGAAGACGGTGCGCCAGGGTCTGCTGGCGATCTCCGACGCCAAGACCACCCAGCTCGAGACCTTCATTCGCGAGCGCCGCGGCGACCTGACCATGGCGGGCCGCTATCCGACCCTGGTGAACATGATCCCGATCCTGAAGGAAGCCCTCAAGAAGGGGCCCATCGATTCGCCGGCGTACCTCGAGCTGGATCGCTCGGTGCGCCCGGTCGTGTCGAATTTCATCGATTCGTTCGGCTATTCCAGCGCCTACCTCTTCGACACGGACGGCACGGTGCTGTTCCGCCTCAAGCCGGATCTCGACCTGGGCTCGAACCTCTTGAGCGGCCCGCTCAGGGACAGCGAGCTGGCCGAGGTGTTCGACCGGGTCCGCACGCTGCTCCAGATCGAGGTCTCGGATTATCAGATGTACCCGAACCGGACGGAACCGGCGGCGTTCATCGCCGGCCCGATCTTCAACACGGAGGGGCGGATCGTCGGCTTCATCGCCCTGGAACTGGGCACCCGCCAGGTGTTCCGGGTCTTCCAGGACTACAGCGGGCTGGGCGAAACGGGCGAGACGGTGGTGGCCAGCCTCAACGGGGATGAGATGTGGATGGTCTCTCCGTCGCGGGATCAACAGGCCGGGACGGCCAATCTCCGCGTGCGGCTGAACAGCGGCAAGGCCGTCGCCATGGAGCGGGCCGTCCAGGGCCGGCGCGGCTACGGCGAGACGATCGACTATCGCGGCAAGACGGTCCTGGCCGTCTGGTCGTATCTCCCGTCCTACCGATGGGGGATGGTGGTCAAGCAGGACGTCGACGAGGCGTTCGCGCTGATCGACCTCCAGCGGCGGGTGGTCGCCATCCTGCTGATGTCGACGGTCATCATCGTGACGGCGGTCGCGCTCTGGCTGGCGCGGACGATCACGCGGCCGATCCGCGAGGCGGCGCGGGCCGCCGAGCGCGTCGCCGACGGCGACCTCACGGCCACCTGCGAGGGCCAGGCGCCCGGCGAGGCCGGCACGCTGCTCCAGGCGATCCGCAAGATGATCCAGGACCTCCGCTCGCTGATCGCCAAGATCCAGCGCTCGAGCATCACGCTCTTGTCGACCGCCACGGAGATCTCCGCGGCCAGCCGGCAGCAGGAGCAGGCCGTCTACGACTACAGCACCTCGACCAACCAGGCCGCGGCGGCGGTCAACGAGATCTCGGCGACCAGCCAGGAGCTGCTCAAGACGATGAGCGAGGTGAACCAGGTCGCCAACCAGACGGCCCGCATGGCCTCCACGGGCCAACAGAGCCTCTCCGGCATGGACCTGACCATGCACAAGCTCGCCGAGTCGACCGACTCGATCGGCTCGAAATTGTCGGTCATCAGCGAGCGCGCCGCCAACATCAACCTCGTGGTGACGACGATCACCAAGGTGGCCGACCAGACGAACCTGCTGTCGATCAACGCGGCGATCGAGGCGGAGAAGGCCGGCGAGTACGGCCTGGGCTTCCTGGTCGTCGCCCGCGAGATCCGCCGCCTGGCCGACCAGACGGCCGTCGCCACCCTGGACATCGAGCGGATGGTGAAGGAGATGCAGTACAGCGTCTCGGCCGGCGTGATGGAGATGGACAAGTTCAGCGAGCACGTCCGCAAGGTGGTCGGCGAGGTGGGCCAGATCGGCGGCCAGCTCGGCCAGATCATCAGCGGCGTGCAGGGCCTGGGCAATCGCTTCGACCTGGTCACCGAGGGCATGCGCGTCCAGTCGCAGGGCGCCGACCAGATCCGCGAGGCCATGACCCGCCTGAGCGAGGGGGCCGGCCAGACCTCCGGCTCGCTCCGCGAGTTCAACAAGGCGACGGAACGCCTCCGCGAGGCCGTCGGCGGCCTCAAGGACGAGGTCTCACGATTTACGCTCGGCCCGGCGGAACCCGCACATTAGAGCGATTCACCCTCGGAAGACTTACAGGCGAGATCCAGAGCGACGGTCCCCGTTTGGACAGTTGACCAAGCAACGACGACGGGAGCTGCCCAGGATCTATGAATCCTGACTTCGGACTAACCGGTGTCCTCGCAGCTTTAGTCCTTTCTCCTGGAGCCGCCGGTTCCAGCCCTCTCGTGTGCCGATCGTTGTCGTTTCTTCTAGCAGTCCTTGCTTTTCTTCCTGACGGCTGAGTCGCGCAAACTTCTCATAGAGGGGATGCTGAGGGTGGAGGAATGACTCTTTCCGATGCAGGATCGGGGGGTTGCTAGTGGTGGAGTAATCATAGCTGTCGATCTCACGCGTCCGGAGAGAAAGCTTAACGCTACGCAGGAGCGACGGGTGAGGATCAATCTCGAAGGCAGAATAGACCAGGTACGAGACCTTTCCCGAGTGCCGATGCAGCTTGATCAGGTTAGCTGCCTCGATCTCCCCGATGTAAGCGCGGGCACATCCCTCGTACACTCGCAAGAGCGGCCCCAGATCCTCGAGCGCGCTGTGGTGAACGTAGAGTGAATCGGGCAACAGCTTGCCGACAGCAGAATTCCGGCACGCAGCATCGACCTCAGCCGCATTCCCCGCCTGAAAGAGCAGCGCGTCCGCCTCGGTACACGCCTTGGCGTAGCTGCCGAAAAAGACGCGCATGTCGTGCTGAATCGTCATAGGTAAGAGCGATAGCGGAGGACGCTTGCGGAATCGGGCTAGAGCGAGGTAGACGAGCAGATCCTCACGCCGACGCCGTGCCGACTCCTCCCAAGCCTGAGAACCAGTCTCTCGCTGCACGAGGGAGAACGCCCGCTTGAGCGATCCGAAACGAGCGATAAGTTCGGCAGTACCCGCGTATTCCTCGTCTTCGGGCAGCCGCCCAAGGGCAAGTACCGCATCCATGAAAGGATCGAGCAAGGCCCGATGCTGTTCGAAGTCCTGTTTCGCGTGCCGCGGCCGGGGCGGAACAACGCGCCGACGGAATCGCCCCGCAAGATATTGCTGCAGTCGCGATTCGTCACGGAAGACATAAAAGACGCCGATCCCGGCCGGGATCGCCTCGGCCCGTAGGTGCTCCTCCAGGTAGCTCTTGAGTTCCCCCTGTTCGTAGAATTTCTGAAATGTGCCGCGGCCGGTTAGCACGCCATCACCGAACTCGACCGGGTTCTTCCCCCGGCCGTTCACTAGCACCTGAGCCGCAACGACGAGCACTTGCCGGCATAGGCTCCAGGCTGATCTAAGCGTCTCCGCCCGCTCCGCCGGATTCTCGACGACATTGATTACGTAGCCTAGATTGACGATATCGGCCGCCTCTTTGGCGGCATCGGGACGGTATGTAGGGTCCCAGCCGTCGGATATAAACCCATGACGTTTCAAAAGTTCCAAATCTTCTCCGCGGCCGCAGCCGTAATCGAACACCGAGACGGACTGGTTGATCAGCCCGTCTCTGAGGGCACATTTGATGGGACGGGAGAAATCGCCTCGGCGGATCGCCGTTTTATGGCGCGGGATCGCGATCGGGTCCATGGACTTGAGTTCCTGATGTCTGAATGGCCCTAAAGGCAAAGGGGAACGGGAGTTTGGCTTTAGAATCTTGGCGAGCCTGCCGATCCTTATTGAATCCAGTCGGTACGTCCTGCCTTGTCAAGTCCCCAGGGTGTACAATTGTCGTGACTCTCCGGAAGACGTGGGGATCGTGTAAATGACGGCAGCGGCAGCTTACTATTTTTCGGGCCATGAGACCTTCCCATTCCGCTACCCCTGGCTCAAGAAGGGGTTTGATGCGGTCGAGGCGAACGGGGCGGCATTCCTGCGCGACGACGCTATCGCCGTCCTGGGCGTAGGTAAGAATATGGTGCGCTCAATCCGTCACTGGTGCCTGGCTGCCGGCATCGTTCAGGAGGTGATGACCCGCGATGACGCGAAGCGGTCTGGTGAACTGGAACCGACAGCGTTCGGCAGGAAAATTCTCGCAACCGCGGACGGCCTTGACCCGTATTTCGAGGACCCGGCGACCCTATGGCTGATCCACTGGCAGATTGCATCCAATCAAAATCGGTCGAGCACCTGGTTCTGGACATTCAGTTACTTCAACGAGCCCGAGTTCACGCTCGATACCCTAAGTGCCGCCGTGTTCCGCTGGGCGCAGACGTTACCCGGCAAAAAAGTTGCACCTATATCGGTCCAGCGTGACGTGGAGTGTTTCCTGCTGACCTATGTCGGCAGCCGGCACCCGCGAGGAACGCTCGCCGAAGATTCGCTCGACTGCCCGCTAGTCGAACTTGGCCTGATCAAGGCCACCTCCGATCACCGCTCCTTCCGCTTCCGCCGTGGGCCGCAGGAAGACCTTCCGGATGAGATCCTTCTCTACGCGATCCGCCGCTACTGGCAGGCATACAACCCCCACGCGGAGACGCTGTCCATCGCCGATCTTTCCCGGCAACCCGGAAGCCCGGGGCGATTGTTCAAGATCGACGAATCCTCGCTGACCTCCCGACTCGAGCAAGTCGAAGAGCTGACCGACGGAGCATTGTCTTATCGCGAGACCGCCGGCGTCCGGCAGCTTTACCGCAGGAAAATCATCGGGCTGAACGAATTCGATCTTCTCGAGGCGGCCTACGGCGCACAGTTATCTATAATAAAAAACAATTAAATTATAAAAAAGAAAACAAATTGAATTGATCAACTCACGGCAATCGCCACAGATTCTTAAATTTTTTACAATTTGTATTCGATTTGGTATTGGTCTTTGGATTAAATTGAAAGCCATTGCTAATACGTTCTGCTATGTCCACATAAAATTGATTCTTCTGTTTCATCATTCATTAATGGTCTTGTTATCCAAGATCCATCATGTTGATAACCATGTTGAATCAATTTATTTTCTCAATCGATCTAATTCAGCATAAATTTCATTTGAACATGGATGAGATCGATCATGAGCTCGAAATTTCTAATAAATAATTTAAAATTATTTTCAAATTAATTTCTTTTTCGATTTTACTCACATGAACTTTTCCATCGACAACAGTCCACGAAAGACCAACAACTTTTTTCACACCTGATTGATTTAATTTTCTTCGAATATCCGATGCCATCGTTTTGTTTCCACTTAATGCATATGTATTAGCAAGTAGAATTGTAGCTGATGTTAAATAACTTTCATCATTGGAAAATTTCGATTTCATATGATGAAAAATCTTTTCGGATAATGAAATATTCTTTTGATTTCGAGCAGCTGAAAGTATTGCCACTGAATTAATAAAAAAAAAATAAAATGATTAACTCAATATCAAAAAGAAAACAAATTAACTAACTATGCATAGGAATTGATGGTGAATGACATTTTTCAAATTCATTAATTAATTTTTCTGCTTCATCAAATAAGTATTTACGACTAAAAGTATCGACCTACAACAAAAAAAATCAATAAAAGTAAATAATAACTTCGAAAAATTTTAACCATTGTCGTATAAATTTGTTCTGTTTTTTGATCAAATGGAATTTTCTGAAAGATTTGAGAAGCTTCATCAATAAGACCAGAATGAGAACAAGCATTTAATACACAAATATAAGAAACAATTATTCAATTTCTCAAGTGGAACTTGATGAAAAAGTTGAACAGCTTCAATACCCATACCATTAAGACCATATGCATTTACTAAATTAGAATATCAATAAAAATAAAAGAATATTTCGAAATAGAAAACTAACTCATAGCTGTAAAATGAATGTTGTCTGGTTGTTTAATCATATCGAAAATTTGTTTTGCTTTATCTACTGAACCTACTTTACCCTATTGAAATAGAAAATATAGAATTAATCATGAAATTATATTGATCCACTTACCCACATATCGATCAATCCACCTTGAATCATATGATTACTAAATAAACTTTGTGGCATTTGAGAAAGAATATTTTCACATAATGAAAGATCACCAATTTGTGAACATGCATCAATTAGAAGTACGAAAAATAATTTCATTTGGTTCGATTTTTTCTTCTTTCATTCGTTCAAATAATTCCAAAGTCTTTTCTGGTTCATCTTTGATCATTATAAAAATTCATCAATGATCCATAAGAAATAATATTACGATTTAATCGAGCAAAGAGTAATTCAGCATTTTCAATATCATCACATTTAAGAAACATATTTAAAACCGTATTCAGAAGATAATATGATTTCTTGGTATTCAATTGCTAATTGATCAAAAACTTTTTTACCCATAGTTAAAGCATTCTTCGTTCTTAATTGAGCACATGCATTGAAAAATATAGTGAAAATAAATTCGTTTGGTTTTTCGATTTCGAAAGAAAAGATCAATAGCTCGTTGTTGCTTATTTGTTTAAAATAAAACCTTTAAATAAACAAAAGAATAATGAAATTAAGATAGAATCATATTTTCATTACCATTCATCATTATACTAAAAGCAATTAAATTTTTTTTCTTTATTTTCATTAAATATTTGTTCGGCCTTTGACAATATCACCACATTTGATAAACATTTGTAAAGCTGAAGTTAACACAATTGTATTATCATGAAATTTCTTAGGCATTGTATTGAAGATCATTTTTCCAAATTCTAATGAACGTTGATCAGCAATTTTTGCGCAGATTTTGAATAAAGTACTAAATGTATATTCGTTTGGTGTTATATTCATTCGTTGAAAAAGTTTCAGAGCTTCTTCAGCATGATTATTATCGACAAGACCTAACGAAATTATACAAATAAATATCAATTACAAATTTAAATTTAAATAAAAAAAAACAAATATTAACCATTGAGCATCGAATTGTACATTTCAATTGTTTTCTCTTTACTCATCTCAAAAATCTCTTGACTTTTTTCAATATCACCAGATTTCACTAAATAGAAATAAAAGAATATTATTATTGACATTAAAAGTATCAAGATCAATTACTTACTATAAAGACGAATAAGACTATTTCGAATATATATGTTATTGATAAAGTAAGGAGAAAGACTTTTATGAATATCTTATCCACGTTTTATATCATCAAGTTCAATACAAGCTTTTAAAGCTTGATTTACAACTAAAGTCGTTGGCTTCTGTTGTTTCATTGAACTTGACTTTCGTATAATTCAATGACCTTTTGATATTGACCAATGTCATTGAGTTGTTTCATTTTCGATCCTATATCGTTAAATGTTGATAAAAGACGACGATGAGAAGAAAATAATTTAAATAATAACATCTAAAATAATACTGATTGTATCTGAACAATGTTGAATATCAATATTATCTAAGTTCAGAAAATTTCACATCTAAATATATTTATTCACGAATCCATAAGATACATGAAACGGTGTATAATATATAAGAGAAATGATCAAGACAGAATTTATTATAAATATTAAGATATAGCAAATGAAAATTCTATTGTATGAATAAAGATAAACATAAAAAGAAGAGAGTATTTTTAGATAATATCAATTAATTTTAATATTTGTTTTTTAAATAATGTTCGAATGTTGAAAATATAATCTTATATGTACTAGTCATATATTATGAAGTAAGAAGAAACTCAGTTGTAGATATATTAGATATATTACATGCCATCAGATCAGAATATTACAAACATTTCTGAAACTTGTTAATGATCTAAGATCAGAATCAAGCATATGCTCTTCAAGTATATCAGAAAGTGAAATACAAATATCTCTTGTAATGCTTGAAGATAAGATTCAGGTCGATCATTTTCTAATTGTCGTCTAAAGAATATCTTTCAATATTATGTTTTTTTTACATTTCGATATCAACTTACATATCAGGATATTCAATATGCATTCCTATTTAAATAACAAAAACAGATTGTATTAATAATAATCAAAAAAATTAATTTACCAAATGGTCGACAAACTTGAAGAAGTGCATCAATAAGTCCTAAACCAATTTGTTCTTCTTGTGCTGGAAATACTACAATCCATTGATTAAGAGATTTTGCACTAATATGACGCATTGAACGACCTTCACGACTCCAATCTATATACAAAAATCTACATTCTTTCTAAAATTTTATAATTATTTTCTTACCTGCATCGTTATAATTGTATCTAATAGAACGCTAAAACAATAAAAATAAAAGTCAATTAAATGAAAGAAATAAAGAAATTTACATCAAAATACAATATATGTTCAACATCAAGAATTCGTGCTTCAAATTTGACTAGATTATCATCAAGTTTTATATTCCATTTAGCTAATTCATCTTGACAATCTTGATTTCTATGATTAAAAATTAAAAATAAATCAAAATATCTATTTATTTAAATATACTTATGAATAACTGTAACAAATTCTCGAAGACGTTCATAACGAGTTTTTGGATCAACATGTGTATAACTAACTAGCCATTTCTTTCATAAATTGAAAATCTGAACGCATGCACATCACTAATACCTATAAATCATTGAATTGATTAAATAAATACAAATAAAAAATAAATATTTACCTGTAACACAACATAATTCAGGTATAAGTAAAAATGGTGATGTTACACCAGCTCGACGTCATCTTTTTTCGATGGTTTACTAACTAAAAGAGGTTGTCCATGATCGATTATTTTTAATTGATATTTCTATATGAAAAAAAACTCAGATTTTTATATAACGAAATCAAGAGATAAACATACATCTTCATAATATTGAATAAATGAACATTGTGATTACCATCACGCATTGGAAATGTTTGTGATGGAGAACGTTCCCATGCTATTTCATCAATTTTGTACGTTTTGGAATTATATGTTGTTAATACAATCTATTTAAAAAAATAGTCATATAAGTTATAATTATCAATTAATAATAATCATCTTACCTGACCAACTAACTCTTTAGTAGCTGTATCTTGTGCATGTTTCACATCTTGATATTGACTAAATATATCTTGTAAACGTTGATATACCGTAGTTTTATTTAGAATCTAAAGAAAAAAAACTTGAACAGAATTGTTTCAAATGATAATACTCAACCTTATGAGATAAATCCACATTGATCATTAAAGATCCTTCATAAATATTAACATTAGTCATAAAACCTGGAAATAATGTTAATTTATAACGATCAAGATCAATTTTACGATCAAATTGATAATAATTTCGACCGACTAAATTATAAATAAAAAGAAAAGATAAAATGATGGAAAAAACTAACTTAATTTCATGCCAGATAATTCAAGTAATCTAAACATAAATGACGAAAAGAAAATTATTCATAAAGGAAAATAAAGAATATACTTTCGAACAATAAGATTTGCCATATGAAAAAAACACTGGTGAATCCGGTGAATTTCGAGCTACTTTTCGTAGAGCAACTTTCACTTCATCCGATGTTGCTGGATGACGGCATATAAAATTTTGTGAATCACCAAGATCATCAAAAGTATATATCGTTGTACCATCAAATGCTACATCTTTAAACATAGTCTATAATTAAAAAAAAAAAATTTTCTAAAATCAAATAAATTCAAAATTCATACTCGATGTTGACTAATAATTTCACGTCGAAAACATTAAGTGAATATAAATTCTCTTTTGAAATTTCCCATATATTTTTCGTTTTGAGACAAAGAAGTAGTTTTTTTTAGTTTTGTTTCATTGAACAAAAACTTTTTTAAGCAAAAAAAGAAAAAACAAAAGAAAAAAATATAGAAATATAAAAAAATATTAAATCAAAAATAGTCATTACACGAACATTCACCATTGGATCGAGCAATGTCGAAGGGAGGGGCCAGGTGAGCAAGCCGCACTCTCTCGATCAGGTTGTATCAGTCAAATCACGCTTTACTCGTTCGATGTCGCTGGTTCGCGACTTCCAGAGCGCCGACGCGCTGGAAGGATACATCCTTACGCCGGTTGGCCGTGATGTGCTTCACCGGCTGTTCTCCGCCCTGAGCGGAGTCTCTTCCACCCGGGCCTGGTCGCTCACCGGACCTTATGGGACGGGAAAATCCTCGTTTGCGCTGTTTGCCGCCCAGCTCTTGGCCGGCGCCGCTGACATCCGCCATCGGGCGCGAACGCTGTTACGGTCGCAGGACCGGGCGCTTTCCGACGAGCTGACCGATCGGGAATCGCCGCTGGCTAAGAAGACCTCGCGACTCTGCCCCGTCCTAGTGAGCGGCAGCCGCCAGCCGCTGGAGAGGGCGTTGGCCGAAGCTCTGGCGAAGGCATTGCGGCGCCTGTCGCCACGTGGGCGAGCACCGCAGGTGGTCGCAAAGCTGGAATCGCTGGTCGCATCGCAAGACCCGAGCGGAACCGCCGTCGTCGGGCTCTTCGAGGAATCCAATGATTATCTCCGCCGTTTCGGCGACGAGGCGGGCGGACTCCTGCTGGTCATCGACGAGCTTGGAAAATTCCTTGAATACGGCGCCAGTCACCCCGACCATGGCGACGTGTACGTCTTGCAGGAGTTGGCCGAGGCGGCAAGCCGCTCGTCGCGGCCGTTCTTCGTGCTGACGATCCTGCACCAGGCGATTGACCGCTACGCTGAGCATATGTCGCCGAGCCGGCGTTCGGAATGGGCGAAAGTCCATGGCCGTTTTGAGGATATCCCATTCGAAGAGCCGACCGAACAGATGCTGCGCTTGGTCGCCCAGGCGATCAGGCAAGACGGGCCGGCGAAGGCGATGGAGCCGTTTCGCAAGTCGGCCAGCACCATGGCGGCAGCCTGCTCAGCAGCCGTGCCCCGGGTGGGCTCGCTTGAGCGGAGCGGATTAGAAGAATGCCTGGTTGCAAGCTATCCCTTGCATCCATTAACCGCGCTTACGGTGGGCCCATTGTTCCGGCAGCTCGCCCAGAATGAACGGTCTCTGTTTGCCTTCCTCTCTTCCACGGAGCCCTACGGTTTTCAGGAGTTCCTCCGCTCCCAGCCATTAGGCGGCGAAGACATCCCGGCCTACCGTCTTGATCAGCTTTACGACTATGTCGTGACCGCGTTCGGCTCATCGCTTTTCGCGCATCATCGCGGGAAAGTCTGGGCTGAGGTCGAGGCGGCCCTCGAGCGGCTGCGCGACGGGGATGAGCTCCAACTTCGCATTGCCAAGTCGATCGGCCTGTTGCAGGCCGTCGGCCCTTCGGGTGTGCTTACATCATCGCACGAACTATTGCGTCTGGCGTTCGCCGATCAGGCCGCGCCCGCGAGTGTCGATGCGGCGCTCGACCAGCTTACCCGCAGGTCGGCCGCCATCTTCCGCCGCCACCTGGGAAGTTTCGCGCTCTGGGAAGGGTCGGACATAGATTTGGAAGCCCGCCTCGCCGAAGCGGGACGGGAAGTCGATCGCGATTTTCCCATCGCCACTTTCCTCACACAAACGCTTCCGCCTGAGCCCCGGATCGCCCGGCGTCATTATTTTGAGAAAGGCACGCTGCGCCTACTTTGAAACGGTTTACGCCGACCAAGAGACGTTCCGCACCAAGCTTTCACGCGGATTGGGCAGTGCCGATGGCCGCATCGTCTTTTGCCTCCCGAGAAACGCCGAGGACCGCCAGGCCATGGTCTCCGTGCTGACGTCCCTGGATAAGCCAACCGGATTCGGGATCATCGCAGCCATACCGGAGGATTTACTCGACCTTCAGGAATATTGTCACGAGATCCTGTGCCTGCGTTGGGTGCTCCAACACACGCCTGAGCTGGAGACGGACCGTGTCGCCTACCGCGAGCTGCACAGCCGCATGAGCTTTGCGGAAACCGGACTGCGCCAGCACCTCGACTGGATCTTCGCACCCACCGGTACTCGCCAGTCCCGGTGCAACTGGTATCACAGGGGCCAGGAAGAGACGCTGGCGACGGCGCGAGCGGTCAACGATCTGTTGTCGCGCATCTGCGACGACGTCTTCCCGGCTACACCGACATGGCGAAACGAACTGATCAACCGCCGGTCGCTCTCATCCGCAGCGGCAGCAGCACGGCGCAACCTCATCCAGGCGATGATCGAACACGGCGCCGAGGAAAACCTTGGAATCGAGGGGTTTCCTCCGGAACGCAGCATGTATGAGACGCTGTTACGCGGGTCCAGGCTCCATCGCAGGAAGACGGGGGAATGGGGCTTTTTCCCGCCGGACGCGAGATCCGAGCTGGCGGTGGCGGACATCTGGCGGGCCATGGAGCAGTTCCTGGCCGACTCCGAGCCGCGGCGCCTGTCGGTCGATCAACTGTTCATGCTCCTGCGAAATCCTCCCTTCGGCCTGAAAGATGGAATCCTGCCCATCCTGGCTGCCGCCATGCTCTTGCATTTCGATACCGAGGTCACCCTCTATGAAAATGGCAGTTTCGTTCCCAGGCTGAGCGATTCCGTGTTCGAGCGGATGTTCAAAACGCCCGAACGATTCGAGCTACAGCGGCTTCGCATCGCCGGACCGCGGTTTGAAGTTTTCCGCAAATACGCACAGGTGCTGACCCGGACGCTGGGCAATGAAGCTCCCGACTTAATCGCCCTCGTCAAGCCGCTCGTGCGGCTCGTCAGGGAGTTGCCTGATTACGTTGTGAAGACCCGGCAGATATCGCCAGCGGCCCAGGCTCTGCTGAAGGCGATCCGCGAGGCACGCCAGCCAGACAAGCTGCTTTTCGATGACATCCCCGTTGCCTGCGGCTTCGCCCCGTTCGAGGCGGAGGGCAAGCTGGCGGAAGCGGAGCTTGACCGCTTCTTCGCAGTGCTACGTACCTCGCTCGCCGAGCTGCAACGCGCTTACCCACTGCTGCTCGACACGCTGAAGAAGCTAGTCATCGATGCTCTTGACCAGACGGGATCGCTTGCGGAGGCGCGGCAAGCCATCGATCACGAGACCCGCTTGGTGCTCAATCTGTCCGTTGATGCAAAGCTCAAGAGCTTTTTGATGCGAGCGGTCGATGCCGATGCCGATGATGCGACCTGGGTGGAATCGATCGCGACCTTGCTTGCGAACCGACCGCCGACTGCCTGGGATGACCGGGACCTGGCTAGATTCGAGGTCGAACTAGCCGCGATCGCCCGCTCTTTCCGTCATTTCAAGGTGCTGGCGTTTGAGATGGAACGATCCGGGGTCTCGCTGCTCGACGGCGATCCAGGCATGCTGCGCGTCAGCGTGACCACGCCCTCATCCGGGGAGTTCGAGCGCGTCGTCCAGGTTCCGGCTGAGTTCGGCCCGCGCACGGCTCACGCCAAGGAAGAGCTTTTGAAAGTGCTCGAACGCGAACAGTTGCTTGACAAGAAGGACATCAGCGTAGCGCTTCTCGGCCAGTTGGTGCGGCACCTGCTCCAGGAGTAAGCATCGACGGTTCTCGGAAAGCAGAGGAATGATGACGATGGAGAAGAACATGCGACACATCCTGTCACTGTCCGGCGGCAAGGATAGCACCGCCCTGGCGATTTACATGCGTGAACGCGTCCCGCAGATGGAGTATGTCTTCTGCGATACCGACAAGGAGCTGACCGAAACTTACGAGTATCTGGACAAGCTGGAGCATTTTCTGGGCAAGAAAATCGTGCGGCTCCGCGATGACCGCGGATTCGACCACTGGCTTCAGGTATATGGGGGGTATCTCCCCTCCGCGCATGCGTTGGTGCACGCGGATGCTGAAGATCAAGCCATTTGAAAAGTACGTAGGTGAGGATCCGGTTCTGATGTATGTCGGCATCCGCGCGGACGAAGATCGCGAAGCGTATGTATCGTCCAAGCCGAACATCACCGCCGCGTACCCCTTCCGCGACGACGGCATCACGATCGATGGCGTTCGCCGCATCCTGGAGGAAAGCGGTGTCGGACTGCCATCCTACTATGACTGGCGGTCCCGCTCGGGATGTTATTTCTGCTTTTTTCAGCGGAAAGCGGAATGGGTCGGGCTGCTCGAAAACCATCCCGAATTATTCGAGGAGTCAAAACGATACGAGAAGTCCGAGCCTATCACCGGCGAGCGTTACACCTGGAACCAGCGGGAGTCCCTTGAGGAGCTTGCCGATCCGGAGCGTATCGAGGAAATCAAGGAGAAGCACCGCAAGGCACTGGAGCAAAAAAAGCAGCGCCGTCCGAACGCCCCGCTTCTGGAAGTCCTCGATGAGGTGCTCGATGACGAAAATGATGCTCAACCCTGTCACTTTTGTCACACCTGATGGGAGAGAGCGATCAACTCGCCTGTAGATCGATGCGGCAAGAACGCAAACTTTACTCATGGCTCGAGATCAGCAGAGTCCCGGACAGTTCGGGAATCTACGCTTGGTATTACAGACACCTGCTGACGGACCACGACATCGACAGGCTGAGCAACGACCTGGTTGCCGCGCGAGGTAACCCAGAACAGTCCGAGTATTTGGTTCGCGAATTCCTCCTCACCTTCCTCTTCGATGTCTTCCGAGAAGATCCGTATCAAGTTACCTTGACAGGTCCGCTCAAACCGGCATATGAAGGGGATGTTCCGCACGTGATGACGATCACGACCGGCTTGGTCCGGAGGATCGCTGCAGAGCCCACTCGTCTTCGGATACTCAAGAGAGTGCTCGAGGAGGCGATTCCTGAATTCGCTTCTCCGATCTACATTGGGATGTCCGACGACCTTCGTGACCGCGTTAACACGCATAAGCGACTCATCCAGAAGTATACAGGTGGTGAGAGGTTTGATTTTGGGGAAGGTCAGGTCTCGGAGAAGGAGTCTGCCGACCATTCGTTCGCCCGCGAGGTGGTGCGGAGGGGATTCAGTCTGAGCCGGCTCGCTGTGGCAGTCCGTGTGATCGAAACTCCCGAGAACATTCACCTGGACGCCGAAAATATTTTGAACAGAATCAATTTTCCCTTATGTGGGAGGAACTGATATGGTCCCCATGTTCAAGCCGAAGAGTGCGCTCGATCTAACTCTAGAGGGATCTATTGGCTCCTTCCGAATCGGCGATGCCGCGTCCAACGTCAATCGCTCAATCGAAGTTACCTTCCTCGAGACACACGTCGGGTTCGACCCGCAGGTCGCGTCCAACGACAAGCTTCTCCGTCACCTCGCACCCGTGCGGGAGATCTTCGAATTTCAGTCGCTCGCCTTCGACGAAATCATGCAGCGGGACATCGATGATGCCCGGGTCTCGACGGATTTGATCCCGTATCTTCTCGACGGCAGTGCCCGTGGCAGCGTTAAGTTCTTCCCGCCCATCGTAATTGTCGTGCTTCCGACCCAAGACCAGACCTCCAGGCCGGCACCGCGGTACCCAAAGGTAAGCCGGTTCGACGAGGAGCACCATGACTACAAGCAACCCTTTCGATTCATCCGCTCCGGCGCGGTCGGTTCGGAGGCGTTCGAATTTGAGTACCCAATATACGAGGGCCAGCCGAGGCATCATGATTACGTCCGACTCAAGCTCAATACAAGCAGGGTGAAACTGGTCATCATCGACGGACAGCATCGGGCGATGGCGTTGCTCGCGCTGCACCGGAACTTGAAGGACGAATGGAGCGATGAGCGTAGGATACCCTTCCGCGACTATTACGCGGAGTGGACCAAGGCCCGCATTGCCGCATTCAATTTGACGGACCTGCAGCTTCCGATCGTCATCTGCACCTTCCCAGAGATCGATATGGACTACGCAGGCGGCCTCACGATCATTGAAGCATCTCGGCGGATGTTTCTCACCCTCAACAAGACGGCCCGAAACGTCTCCACCTCGCGTAACCGGCTCCTCGACGATCAGGATCTTGTCTCACATTTCATGCGGGAGGAACTGGGCGAGATAAAGCAGCGTGACATCCATTCGCCTGCGTCGCTCAGGATCTGGAACGTCGAACTCGACCAGTACGGCGATAAGCGCCCGATCGACTCGCCTATGGCCTGTACGGGTGTCACGCATGTCTTCTACATGATCGAACACATACTCTTCGACGACGAGGACGTGAAGGGCATAGGCTCACGGTCAGGCACGTTCTCTAAACGGAGGGCCGAGAACGTGACTGCTAACTTGCTCACCAGGCTGGATGGGGAGAATATTCTGGCGCCACTGTCGCGGGTTCGCTGCGGCGAGATGATTATTCAAAGGATGCGGCTGACAAGCTAGCCAAGTCATTTCACCAGCGCTACGGGTCTCTGCTAATCACCGCATTCGAGTCGTTCCGACCATACGAGATCCACAATCAAGCGGCTCTCCAGATCGAGACCATCTTGAGGGGTCACTCGAACCCGCAAATCCGGACGATCCTCTTCGAAGGGCAAAATATCGGCCGCACGTTCAGCACTTATCGCAAGCACATGCTTGATCTCGCTAAGCAGGCCAAGGAGTATAAGGCACAGCTCCCGACAGAGATTCAGTCCATCATCGACCAACTGAACGGAACGGACCGGGCGCTCGAGGAAACGAAAGAACAATTCAGGATTCTCCGTCTGGATTTATACCTCGATCAATGTTCGGAGAAGGCCAAGCTGAAAGATTCTGCAGGTGTGTATTCCAAGAACGTTCGTCGCCCGATCGACCTGTTGTATAATGATGTGTATTTCACAGTCGCATTCCAAGCCGCCCTAGTCTGTGGCTTCTTCCATTTGATGGAGATCGCCGAGCGCGAGGCTGCTGACCGAGGCGAGTCCCTGGCCTCGCGCGATCAAGCCTTCGCAGAATACATCAGGTCCTTGAACGCCTTCTTCGTCCCGCCGACTCCCGCCAAACTCAAGAACCTGCATCGCACCTTCGTTAGTGATCTAGAGGGGGAGAAGGCCGAGGATTGGAAGTCCATCCCTACCACCGAAACCTTCAACGACGTCATCTATCGCGGTGAAATGAAGCCCGACGAGTGGCCTAAATACCGCATCCTTTTCCTGGAACTCTGGGTGCCGACGGATACTATCATCAGGGATGTTCGGACACGTGAACTGAATGTGTGCAGAACTCAAGCTCTTCGTTCGCTTCACAAGAAGAAAACGTCCGACTATTGCGCCCATAACAGGAAGAGCGAGGAGGATCTCACGCCGTCCGATTGGGACGTCATTTTCAAACTTACATTCGAGAGCTTCGACGGATTCCTGAAGAATCTCGGGCTTTCGCCGGCTCAGCGGTGGGCTCAGCCCGCAGTGCGCCAAGTGGTCAAGAGGGAAACTGATGAGGGAGCTGCCGTCGAAGTGGAAGAGGTTCCCGAGTGAAGTCATGCATGGAATTAGGCGAAGAATCGCGTGATGACGTCGCCTGGGAGCGAGGCTGACGCATAGCAACCAGGGGCTGAGCTGAGCGAGGATATTCTTACGGGCCCGACCCTAGTGCTGATTCTTTCGAAAAACAAGCTCAAGTGCAAGTCAGCTCAAATTGTCCCCGTCCGCTGTCCCGGAAGTTTCCATGAAGTCGGACACGACAAGACGATATTATGAGACACACGCGAAGGATTATTTCCTCCTCACACGCGACCGAGGAATCCCTGCCTATTGGAGGATGATTGAGGGCTACGCTCTCCCTGGGGCCAGGATACTGGACCTGGGTTGCGGTTCGGGGCGGGATATGAAGCATTTCGCGGGTGAAGGTTACCGGGTCGTCGGGATCGACTACTCGCTTCCACTGCTCAAACTGGCGGCCGATTATTCGAAGCAGGAGGTCATCCTCAGTGACCTTCGGGCCTTGCCTTTCGCCGCAGGTTCATTTGACGCCGCGTGGGCCATGGCATCGCTTCTTCATCTCAAGCGCTACGAAGCTCAAATTACACTCTCCCAAATCAGAGCATGCCTCAAGCCGTCCGCCCCTTTTTTCTCAGCGGTGAAGCGGGGGTCTGGGGAAGAGGTTGACAGTCTTGGCCGCTATAATGCGTATTACACGCTATGCAACTGGTCCGATGCACTCGATCGTTCGGGCTTTCAGGTTGTCGCCATCGACGAAACCTCCGAGTGCCGAGAGGCCGCTGGGGGCTCGTGGGAGGTTATCCCTTGGATCGCAACCGTCGCACTTGCAAAGTAGAAGCGCTAGTGTCCAACGGATATGAGATCATCACCTGCAGCGTCCATCATCTCCCTCGGCATTTCGATCGCAAGCAATTGATTCATCTCGGCTTGGATCTCTCCGATCTTCTGGGCAATAACGCGATCGAGTTCCCGAGGATACACGTGTGCCTTGAATTTCTCCGGCTCTCCCTTCAATAAGCCTTCGTGCGCGAGACGGAGGATTCGATAATGCGCCGTGGCCTTTCCAAGTAGTTGCTGAAGCTCCCCGTCTACGAGGCCCGAAGATTTGAAGATTAGCTCCTCCGTTTCTTTGCCAATCTTGATGATCTCATCGAGAAGAACCTTATCATTGCCTTCAAAGGGCACTTCAGAAAGAAGCGCCGTGAGTGTACGGAAGTTCTCCGGGTCCGGCTGCCGCGAGCGGAACACATCGTATAGCAGGTTGCTCGTACTTCGAAGCTGAACGAGCGGCCCGAAAAAGTCGTCGAGTTTTTTTTGTAAAGCCTTGGCCTTTTCGTCATTGACGTTGCGCTGGAGCTGGGTTATCGCCAGATGACGATTCTGCAACGAAGCGCGATACGTTAGTAAAAGCCCTGCCACGGCCGCGAATCCTGTAATGAGATAACCGATGTCGCGCAACGACCAAAAGCCTGAGCTGCTAATTTTATTCGCAAGGTTATTCATTCCGACCTGAAGAGCATCTATCTTTTTGTCCAGGCTTCGGGTGTCGGAACCGCTTGAATCAGACGGCGCGATTCGTACTCCAGGCATCGCGGTCTCAGGCTCGGCCTTCTTGCCTGGTATCTCGATCGGCTGGCTTTTCCGCGGCTCCGGTGAGTTCAGGGCGGCTTTTTGTTCGTGTGCCGCTGGCCTCTCTTTGCTCCTCTCTTTCTCCACAGTTTCCTTCGTCGGCTGCGCCACCGGGACTGCCTGCCCGAAGGCAACTCCGTTAATCGCGTTGTTCACCGTGATGGCCATGGCCAGTCGCACGAGAGCGCTCTCACGATCCATCCTCCGCATCCGGTCATGGCTTGTCCTCGCATAGCCATACCAGGTTACCGAGCAAAGGTCGCTGTGGCCATAGATAGTTGCGCTACGCTCCCGCCGCCCGCCTCGAAGACCGAGAAAAGGAGCAGGACGGCGAGGTCATCGAGGTGATCCGTGACCAATCTCGCCAGGGTCCGGATCTTGGACGCTTCATATTCCTTGAAGGCGTTGTCCTTGTGGAGCGACTCCTCCAACGTCTTCTTCCCCGCTTCCTCGCTCCAGTACCTTCCTGCGACCCGGTCCATCATCCCGACGAGCGTCTTGACGGCCTGATACCAATCCTAGGCGTCACTGAGTGGTCGGATCACGAGAGGAGTTCCTCTAGAATTCGTTCGAACACATGACGGTCCAGGTATGTGAACCGATTCAATTTGTCGGGCATTTGCCAGCGGTCGCCGTCCCGGAGATGCTCGCGGTAGAGGTTGTACTCGCGCAGGCCATCGCCGATATCAATCCGACCCGCGAACTCGGTCTGTGTTCCGGAGGCGCCCCGGATCGCGAGGAATGGCACTTCACGCCCAACGGGTTCCACTCGGACTTCGGCAGGCCCGAGCAGGATCTGCAACGCCGGGGCGTCGTAGGTCCCGAGGATCGGCTCGGTTCGGGAGACTTGATACGGAACGATATCGAGCAGCCCCTCCGGGTCGTCTTCGTGCAGCCATCCGCGGATCGTGTCGTAGAGCTCGTTGATGGCCGCGAGCCACTCGGACCGCCGCTCGTGCCGGTCCCGGACGCGGTATTCTTCTCCCTTCCGGCGTAGGAATTCCGAGAAAGTCGGCAACGGGGCCGCTCCGGGGGAGTCCGTAACACTGATGTGGTGTGCTTGCAGTTCTTCCGACATGGGCCTTCCTCCTCGGCTACGATGGCCACTCGACCTTTCCACGATGATACCACGCCGCTCCCGTCCCGCATCCCAGGCTTCGTCCGCGATCTCCATCGAGTGATCATGAACCTTTCTCGCGTGACTGTCGGGGCATGGGCGACCAGAGGAGCTGCGGATGAAGCGCAGGATGTTCCTCGGGCCCCTGGCCGCCAGAGCGATGTGCGGGGCGGCGGCCCCTCCCCTTCCCTCGAGGCTCGGCATGGCCGGCCTGGAACAGGGCCATGCGTCGGGGTCCCTCGCCCGCTGGACCTCCAAGGCCGTCGAGCTGGTTGGCATCTCCGAGCCCGATCGCGTCGTCGTCGAGCGATACGTCCGGCGCTCGCGGCTCGACCCGGCGACGATCTATTCGTCGCTCGAGGCGATGCTCGAGAAGGCGAAGCCCGAGGCCGTGGTCGCCTTCACCAGCACGGCCGGCCATCTCGCGGTCGTCGCCGCCTGCGCCGGGCGCAAGGTCCCGGTGATGATGGAAAAGCCGCTCGTCGTCGGCATGGAGGAGGCCCGGGCCATCGAGCGCGCCGCTGCCGAGGGCGGCATCCCCGTGCTGGTGAACTACGAGAGATCCTCGACGCCGCCCGCCGCTCCGCCGCGACCGGGAGCACGGTGCGGCTGACCTGAACGTCTCGCTCAACTCGGGACGTTGGGCCACGTCTCATTCCTCATGGTATCCCGTTCGGGCCGCACAATCCTAGAAACCGGCTCGTCATGCTCGGCCGGTCTTTCCGCGTGACCATGGACGAAATCCAACCTTTCGGGAACCGATAATCCCTCAGGGACGTCTAACAGTGACTATACTATATATGGGGAATTCTTTCTGGTCTTTGCATCCACGGTTGAACGCAACAATGTTTGACCGCTGCGTCAATGGCTCGGAACGGCAAAACGAACCCAACGGCCGTCGGTCCAGACGCCGCGATCGCAATCGCGCGAACGAACCCAAGGACCCTCGATCCCAGACGTGGCACCCGAAATTGCGCGAGCGAACCCAAGAAACCCTGGTTTCAGACACTTCACCCCGAAATCGCGCGAACAAACCCACCGGACCACGGACCACGTTCCCGGACGCGACACTTACGAAATTGCGCGAACGAACTCTCATGAAACCTTGGTTGTACCCAATCGCATGGAAATGACGCTTCGTGCGTGCGTGGTCGCTTGTGTCGGCGCTGATCTTCACAGGAAGCCAATGCTCGTCCAAGCGCCCAACCAGACGATGATCAGAGTAACTTCAACGGGATCATCCCAGACCACCTGGATTCGGGGTAGGTGCAGGGTGGCTCGTACTTGGCTCTCTCGCGGGGTGTTCGGCCCTTTTCCCCGTTCGGCGCCGAAATCTCGGCGCTTTGTGGTGTAAAGTGTCGATGGCCATGCGAGCTTTGGGCGATCCGCGGTCAAATCGAGCAAACGAAGCCAGGTTTCTGCTCGCGCGTACACTGCCAGGCCGGTTGGCCTCACCAAAATCATGCAAGCGAACTGTGGTGAAACCTTCTTGCATCCAAATCAACGAGACTGGCGAATCGTGCGTGTGTGGCTGCATTGCCGGCACTGATTTTCAGAGGAACTCAATGGGCCTTGGCTCCGGGCACTTCACTCGAAGTCGCGCGAACGAACCCACCGAGCAGTGTTTCGGGTCGGCGGGATCGCAATCGCGCGAACGAACCCAGGGGTGCCGACGGGTGGGATCATAGGCTCCGCGGATGGTCAGCCCGAAGCTCTCTCGATTCCGGAAAGCACCTACTGACGACTGCCATGCTCATCCTGACATTCACCGCCGGTGGGAATCGCTACGCGGTTGACGTGGCGCGGGTCGTCGAGCTCGTGCCCCGCGTCGAGCTGCGGATCATGCCGCACGCGCCGGGCTTCCTGGCCGGGTTCCTGGGGTATCGCGGCCAGGTTGTTCCGGTGATCGATCTCGGCTTGCTCCTGGGCGCGGGGGCTTGTCCGGATCGGCTCAGCACGCGGATCATCCTGGTCAATCACGCCCCGGAGGATCACAATCAATCAGGGGACGATCGCGCCGGGAAACTCCTCGGACTGATCGCCGAGCAGGTCAGCGACTTGACCCGGGTTCAGCCCGAGCAGGTCGCCCCGGCGCCGTGCAACTGCCCGAGGCCCCCTACCTCGACACGATCGCCCGGACCGATCAAGGGTTCGTGCCCTTGATCCGAATCTCGAAGCTGTCATTGGTCATTGGACATTAGAGCCTATCCCCGTAGGGTGGGTGAAACCCACCAAATGCCTTGTCGCCGAAAGACCTGGTGGGTTTCACCCACCCTACAGGGACTCGATCTTTCACGGTCCGCTACGAATCTTCGTTCACTGCCTATGGCTTACCGCGTGCACCAATGACCAATAACCAAAGAGACATCGAGGAGCTTCTGGCGCGTCGGATCGGGCTGGACCCGGTCACGGTGGGTCCTCAGATGGTCGTGCGCGCGGCGCGTCGGCGGATGGCGGAGCTGGGCCTGGACGATCTGGGAGTATACGCATCGCGACTGGGCGAGTCGGAGGCGGAGCTTCAGGCGCTCATCGAGGAGGTGGTGATCCCGGAGAGCTGGTTCTTCCGGGACGAGCGGCCGTTCCACTGGCTGGCGGACCATGTGCGAGCGCGGTGGGTCGGCGACCCGTCGCGGGTGCCGTTGAGGGCCCTGAGCCTGGCGTGTGCCGGGGGCGAGGAGCCGTACTCGATCGCGATCACGCTGCGGGACGCGGGCCTGCCGGCCCGTCGGTTCCGGATCGACGCGGTCGACGTCAGTGCGCGGCGACTGGCCTTCGCCCGGCATGGGATCTATTCGGCCAACGCCTTCCGGGGCTGCGAGCTGGGCGGCCGGGCGCAATACTTCCGCGAGCATGCCCCGGCGGGCTACGAGGTGGTCCCCGCGATCCGATCGACCGTCCATTTCCTCCAGGCCAGCGTGATCGACCCGAAGCTGCTCGACGGCTCGCCGCCCTACGATGTGGTGTTCTGCCGCAACCTGTTGATCTACCTCGACGCGATGGCCCGCACCTGCGTCCTCGCCGCGCTCGACCGCTTGCTCGCGGCCGATGGGGTGCTCTTCATCGGCCACGCCGACCGGCTCGAACGGGTCGGAGAGCCGTCGCGGTTCACGGCGATCGGCGAGGCGGGATGCTTCGCCTATCGCAAGACGAGCTGGTCGGGAGTGGGCAGTGCGGACCGAGTGGGCGGTGGGCAGTGGGCAGTGGGCAGTGGGTCGGGAGTGGGGGGTGGGGAGTGGGGAGTGGGGAGAGGGGAGAGACAAGACGACCGGCTCGGTCTGTCCAGTGTGCCTTACCCTACCCTCGCCCCTCCCCAAGAGCCGAAGGCAGAGAAAGTAGAGCGGCGGACCGAGGTAGCCATTCCCCACTCCCCACTCCCCACTCCCCACTCCTCACTCCTTGAACAAGCCGCTGAGCTAGCCAACCAGGGCCGGCACGCCGAGGCGATCGCCGCGTGCGAGCAGCAGATTCGCCTCAAGGGTCCGGGTGCCCCGGCGTATTACCTGATGGGGATGATCTGCCAGGCGGCCGGCGATCGCCGTCGGGCCGAGGAATGTTTTCACAAGACGGCCTATCTCGATCCGAAGCACGACGAGGCCCTCCTGTCCCTGTCCCTGCTGGCCGAGAGTCGGGGCGACCGCGGCGCGGCCGACGGCTTCCGCCGACGCGCCCGGCGGACGTCGGCCCCGTCGAGGCCCGAAGGCAAAGGGAGTGAATGACGATGACCACGGCCGCAACGATCATCGAGCACCGTCCAGGACCGGAAGACGGTCTGCCCGTCGGCGGCGACTGCTGGAATCGCATCGGCGTTAACGGCGATCGGAGCTGCCCCGAGCTGACGTCGTTCGTCCACTGCCGGAACTGCCCGGTCTTCGCCGCGGCGGCGCGGTCCTTCTTCGACCGCCCCGCGCCGGAGGATACCTCGCCGACTGGGCGCGATGGCTGGCCGACTCCGACGGACTGAGGCCGCATGGCGAGGCGGAGGGCGACGGCGATCGGGAGGATGGCGGCATCGTCGCCCAGCGCGAGGGGGTCAGCTTCCTGATCTTCCGGCTGGTTGGGGAATGGCTGGCCTTCCGCACGCGGACCGTCGCCGAGGTCACCACGCCCCGCCCGGTCCACCGGGTCCCGCACCGCTCGAACCGAGTCTTCGTCGGGCTGGTGAACCTGCAAGGCCGGGCCGAGCTCTGCGTCTCGATGCATGGACTGCTTGGCGTGGACCCGCCGGCATCGCCGTCGCCGAGGCTGGTCGTGCTCCGCGACCGCGACCGGGCCGAGACCTGGGCCTTCGGCGCCGATGAGGTCCTGGGCGTCCACCGGGTGCCCCGCGGCCATTGGCGTCCCGTCCCATCCACCCTGGCCAATCCGGCCGTCGGATTCAGCCAGGCGGTCCTGTCGTGGAACGATCGGAACATCGGCCTGCTCGACGAGCAGCGGGTCTTCGCCGCACTCCGGAGCCTCCAGCCGTGAGCCGAGTAGGGTGCTCTATGAGCACCGATTTGAACCTGTGAACTTATGAAGGATCTGGTGCTCGCAGAGCACCCTACGGTGATGGGGGGCCTCCAGAGGTGAGCGACGACCTGAGCGGTTTCTCCCTGCTGGAACTCTTCCGCATGGAGGCGGAGAGCCACACGGCCACCCTGTCGGCGGGCCTGGTGGCCCTGGAGGGCGCATCGGCCTCGCCCGAGGTGATCGAGCCGCTGATGCGCCGCCCACTCGCTCAAGGGGGCGGCGCGGATCGTCGGCCTCGACGCCGCGGGCCGGGTCGCCCACGTCATGGAAGACTGCTTCGTCGCCGCCCAGAAAGGGAAGCTGGTCCTCCAGCCGGCACATATTGACATCCTCCTCCGCGGCGTCAACCTCCTGGTGCGGGTGGCGCAGCTCGCCGAGTCGGAGCTGGAGGCCTGGCAGGCCGATCATGCCGACGAGGTCGACACCCTCGTGGCCGACCTGACGGCCGTCAAGGAAGGCCGGGTCGAGCCGGCTCGGGAGGTCGATGTACCTCAGGAGGTCAAGGCCCCATCCGAGCCGGCCTTGATCCTTCCCCTCCTTGCGAAGGGAGGGCCGGGGGAGGTTCTGGTCGGGGCGCCCGAGACGGAGCCCGCGCAAGAGGCGACGCCGATCAATCCACCCCCCCTGCCCTCCCCTTCGCAAGGGGGGGAAAAGGAGCGGGAGGTGATCGTCGTGGGCGCCCAGGCCGGCCAAACGTCGCCTCCCATCAACCCGGACTCGTCAGCCCCCGAGCCATCTGCGAAGCCTGCCGACCGCGACCGCGTCGTGCGAGTCACCGCCGAGAGCCTCAGCCGGCTGATGGGCCTGGCGGGCGAGGCGCTGGTGCAGAGTCATCGGCTCCGTCCGCTGGTCGACGCGCTCTGGCGGCTCAGGGGGCGACAGATCGGCCTGCTGGAAGATCTGCAAATCCTCGAGGACCGGCTCGCCGGTGCCGGCGCGACGGCGCCGACGCGCACCCCCGGCTCTCCGCCGCCGGCCACGAGCGACTGGCCGGGGCCCGGACGCGTGCCGCCGAGGACTTGCAGAGCCTGGCCGAGACCGTCGAGTCGATCGAGACGTTCGCCCGCGTGAGCGAGGACCTCTCCAGCCGGCTGCATCACGAGGTGCTGGCCAGCCGGATGCGGCCCCTGGCCGACGGCATCCGCGGCTTCCCGCGACTGGTCCGCGACCTGGCCCGCGAGCTGGGCAAGCAGGCGCGTTTCGAGGTCGAGGGCGAATCCACCGGCGTCGATCGCGACATCCTCGACCGCCTCGAGGCGCCGCTCAACCACCTGATCCGCAACGCCCTGGACCACGGCATCGAATCGCCCGAGGAGCGTCGCACCGCCGGCAAGCCCCCGATGGCGACCATCCGCCTGGAGGCCCACCACCGCGCGGGGATGCTCCAGATCGCCCTCGGCGACGACGGCCGCGGCGTCGACCTCGAGCGGCTACGCGCCAAGGTCGTCGACCGGGGGCTGACCACCGCCGCGATGGCCCGCAGGCTCGGCGAGGCCGAGCTGCTCGACTTCCTCTTCCTCCCCGGCTTCTCGACCAAGGAGCAGGTCACCGCCGTCTCCGGTCGCGGTGTCGGCCTCGACGTCGTGCAGAACATGGTCCAGTCGGTGCGCGGATCGGTCCGCGTCGCCAGCCGGCCCGGCAAGGGGACGCGGTTCATCCTCCAGTTGCCCATCACCGTCTCGGTCATCCGCGCCCTGCTGGTCGAGATCGCCGGCGAGCCCTACGCCTTCCCTCTCAGCCGGATCGACCGCATCCTGATGGTCGACCGCAAGGAGATCCGCGACCTCGAAGGCAAGCCACACGTCCTGATCGACGACCAGCTCGTCGGACTGGTCGATGCGACGCGCGTGCTCGAGCTGGCCGACGAGGACGCGCACCGCGAGGGCGAGGTCCTGCCCGTGGTGGTCGCCAGCGACCGCAGCCATCGGTTCGGCGTGGTGGTCGACCGGTTCCTGGGCGAGCGCGACCTCCGCGTCTCGCCGCTGGATGCCCGGCTCGGCAAGGTGCCGAATATCAGCAGCTCCTCGGTGCTGGAGGACGACTGGCCGGTCCTGATCGTCAACGTCGAGGACCTGATCCGATCGGTCGACAACCTGCTCTCCGGCCGTCGGCTCGGCAAGCTCGCCGCCGAGGGCTCGTCCGCATACCAGCACCGCGCACCCAGGCGGATCCTCGTCGTGGACGATTCGATCACCGTCCGCGAGCTGGAGCGGCAGTTGCTCGAGAGCCGCGGTTATGTGGTCGACATCGCCGTCGACGGCCTCGACGGCTGGAACGCCGTCCGATCGACCCACTACGACCTGGTGGTCAGCGACATCGACATGCCGCGGATGGACGGCATCCAGCTCGTCCGCCACATCAAGGACGACGCCCGACTCCGGTCGATCCCGGTCGTCGTCGTCTCGTACAAGGACCGCGAGGAGGACCGCATCAAGGGCCTCGACGCCGGCGCCAATTCTTATCTGACCAAGGGCAGCTTCCACGACCAGACGTTCCTGAGCACCGTCGCCGACCTGATCGGCGAGGCGCGGGAGTAGTCGCAGGACGAAGGGGGTGCCTTCGCGTCGATCACTCCGGCTTCGCCTTCTTCGTCCGGCGTTTCCGAATCCAGACCCGGCGCAGATCGTCCGGGCTGGCCGCCGTCGCGATCGCATCAAGAATCTTACCAAGCAAGACATGGTCTTGGATCGCTCGGAGTTCCGGCATCAGCTCCAGGCCTTTGGCTCCGAACCGTTGCTTCAAGCATGCCTCGATGCCTTTGAGCAAGCCCTCCTGCCTGCCGATCTCAAGGCCCTTCTCCATGCCGACCCGTTCAAAAACCGTCATGAATGGCATTTGTTTCTCCTACTGGTACGCGATGATTTCTTCTCGAAAACGCTGTTCCAGTCCTTCCGGCAGGTCCATGATCCAGTCGATGAATTGGCACAACTGACGCACGTCTTCCGCATCCATCCCGCGCTCGTACAGCCCCTTGACTAACCGCGGTTTCCAGGCGTGTCGGTCGGTCGGCGACCGCCGGGTCTCCAGGGTCTTCAGGTGAGCGAGCACCACCATGGCGAACGGATTCGGATCGGACTCGAGCGCCTGTTCGTGCGCCGCGTAGTCCTGCAACTTGACGATCGGAAACTCCGTACGGGTGTGGAAGCCCCAACGCGTATACTCATACCGGCTCGGCCGCCAGTCGGGATCCTCGTCGGCCAGGATGGCCAGGCTGATCACCTCGCGATCGTATCGGTCGAAGATCCGGTGGTTGTAGACGTACATCCGCCTGGGGAACTCGTCCTCCTTCCAGGTCTGGACCTCCACGTGGATCAGCAGCCACTTCTCCTCCCCGCTCCTGAGCCAGACCTTGACCAGCTTGTTGACGTACCGCCGGCCCTGCTTCGACTGGCGGATGATCGGTTGGAGCTCCTTGTCGAGCATCTCATGGCCGCGCGTCCAGTCGATGTCGGCGTGTGCCTGCGGGAAGAAGAAGGCGATGCACTGCTCGAAGTAGCGATCCAGCGCCTCCTTCCAGGGACTATCATAGTCGGTCCCGGGTTTCGTGCGGGTCCTTCTGGGGCCGGTCTTTCCGCGAGTCTGTTTATGTTTCGCCATGTCGAGATCCAGGATATCCGCGGTGATCGACTCCCGCCAGCCGACCACACTGCTGCCGAGGAAGCTCGGAGGCCGATCGCCCGCATCGAGGGGATGGCCGGCTTTCCGGGAAAAATCGAGATGCAACGAAAGTCCGGCCCCTCTTAACCTGATGGATGGGGTCGCGGGACTCGCATCCGGCAGTCACGAGGCGTATTCGGGGAGTTGGTGAATCATGGCAAGCGGCCTGGCAACGGGGGTAGCCTTGCGACACCTGCGGGACCTCTTCAACGGCGGGACGGCCGTCGGGCTGACCGACGGCCAGCTCCTGGCCCGATATGCCTCCGACCGCGACGGCCCGGCCTTCGCGGCCCTGGTGGCACGTCATGGCCCGATGGTCGCGGCGACCTGCCGCGCCGTCTTGCATCGCGAGCACGACGTCGAGGACGCGTTCCAGGCCACCTTCCTCGTCCTGGCGAGGAAGGCATCCTCGGTCCGCGGCGGCGACGCCCTGGGCGGCTGGCTGCACCGGGTGGCGTATCGGGTCGCGGTCCAGGCGAATATCGAGGCGAGGCGCAGGAGTCGGCGCGAGTCGGAGGTATCGACGATGGAGATCCCGGCGGCGACTCGAACCGGGCTCGATGGCGATCTCCATGCGATCGTCCACGAGGAGATCGACCGGCTGCCGGATCGTCATCGCCTGCCGGTCGTGCTCTGCGACCTGGAGGGCCTGTCCTACGATCAGGCGGCCTCGCGGCTCGACTGGACCGTGCCGACGCTGCGATGCCGGCTCTCGAAGGCGCGGCAGCGGCTGCGGGATCGCCTGGGCCGTCGCGGCGTGGCCGGGGCGGCGTTCGGTGTCCTCATCACGTCTTCTTCCGAGGCGTCGTCGGCGGTCCCGGCGTCGTGGGCGTCCGCCGCGGTCGCCTCGGCGACGGGCGGGGCCAACTCGGCGGTGGCCGTCGCCCTCTCACAGACCCTACTCAGGAGCATGCTCATGACCAAATTGAAGATCGTCGCGGCGACCGCATTGGCGACGGCCGGGATCGTGTCGGCCGGGGTCGTCGCGATCGGAGCGGGGCGTCCCGATGAGCCCGAACGCGCGATGAACCCACCGGCCGCGGCGCGGGCGCCGTTGGCCGACAACCACAAGGACGCCGCGCCCGTCGCGATGGTCGAGGTACGCGGCCGCGTCGTCGATCCCGACGGCCACCCCGTCGCGGGGGCGACCATCGTGACCGGCTACCTCGATCGGGAGATCAAGCCCGCGCCCGAGGCCACCAGCGGGCCGGACGGCCGGTTCTCCCTGCGAGTGCCGCCCTGGCGGCGCAACTCGGCGCAGCGCAGCCGCGACGCCATGTTTCCCTGGGTCGTCGCATCGGCCCCGGGATTCGGTCCCGGTTGGGCCTCGGCCGTCCGCGAGCCCGGGTCGTCGGGCGAGGTGACGATCCGTCTGGTCACGGACGGCCCGCCGATCGAGGGTCGGATCGTCGACCTGGAGGGCCGGCCCGTCGAGGGCGCTCGGGTCAAGGTCGGGCAAGTCTGGTTCGCCAGGGAAGGCCCGTTGACGGACTGGCTGGCGCGGGCCAAGGACGGTGGCGTCGAGGGTCCCTGGCAGGGCCTCAATTCCTTGCCGACGTCGATCACGGCCACGACCGAGGTCGACGGCCGATTTCGATTGGCGGGGATCGGCCGCGACCGGATCGCCGAGCTATTCGTCTCCGCGCCGACGATCGCGACGGCCCAGCTCTACGTCGTGAACCGCGACGGATCGCCGATCAGGATGATCGACACCGATGCGAACCGGCCGGGGCGGACGATCTACCGCGCCCGCCGCGTCGAATGCGCCGCGGAACCGACGAAGCCGATCGAGGGCGTCATCCGCGACAAGGACACCGGCCGGCCCATCGCCGGATTGAGGCTCCGCGGCATGGTCTTCGAACAAGGCAGCCTCGTCCCTGCGCCGGGCATCGAGGCCATTACCGACGCCCAGGGGCGCTATCGGCTCACCGGGCTGCCCAAGGGACCGGCTTACCGGCTGTTCCTCGAGCCCGATCACGGCACGCCGTACACCAAGGCGACCTTCCGGGTCCCCGCCGACTCGCCCACCCTGGAGCCGGTGAATTTCGATATCACGCTGAAGCGGGCGATCTTGGTCCGCGGTCGAGTGACCGACAAGGTGACCGGCCGGCCGGTCTCGGGTTATGTCAACGCCTACACGTTCGCCGATAATCCTCATATCAACGAATACCCCGGTTATCGCTCGAGCTACGAGTCCTATGCACACCTCGATGACGACGGACGCTACGAGGTCGTCGCCCTGCCGGGCCTCGGCATCATTGCCTGCCGATCCGACCTGGGGCTCTACCGGGGCTACGTCGGCGCCGAGACGATCCGCGGATATGACCCCAAGGACGGCTTCTTCAGCTTCGGCACGAGTCCGAAGACTTGCAACGTCCACGATTACCATGTCCTGGCCGAGGTGGACTTCGATCCCAAGGCCGAGTCGGCGACGGTCAACCTCCAGGTCGACCCCGGCCGCACGCTGACGATGAGCCTCGTGGATCCTGAGGAGAAGCCGGTCGGCGGGACGAAGGTCTCGGGCCTGACCGACTTGTTCTCAACAATCGAATACGAACAGGAATCGCCCACGATCGAGGTCCATGCCCTCGACCCGTCGAAGCCGCGCCGGGTGACCATCACCCACGCCGGTCGCAAGCTCGTCGGCTCGGTCTACCTCAAGGGCGACGAGACCGGTCCCATGACCATCCGACTCCAGCCCTGGGGGACGATCCTGGGCCGGATCGTCGACGAGGAGGGCAAGCCCCGCGCCGGCCTGGCGCTGGGCAACTTCGGCGGTATCTATCCGGAGCCTCCCGCCGACCGGGGCATCCTGCCCCGAAGCACCTTCGGCCAGGGCATGTGGCTCGGCCGCGACGGCCGCTTCCGCTTCGACGGACTGGTCCCCGGGCTCAAGTACGGGGCGAGCGCCTCGACCGGGAACATGTTCGTCGGGTCCGTGTTCCGGGATGTGATCACCGCGCCCGGCGAGGTCAAGGACCTGGGCGACCTGAAGGCGACCCCGCCCAGGTCGAACGGCCAGGAGTGATCCGACCCGCAGCGTCGATCATCGCCCCCCGGCACTCTCCGAGAAAGTCGGGATACTGCGACCCGCGAGCCCCTCTTACTCTGGTAGAGGGGTTTCGCATTCTTGCAGCGTCGAGCATCGACCGGGTATCTCCGGGGAGACGTGGAATGATGGCGAGCGGCGCGATGGGGTTGGCCGTGCGGGGACTCCGCGACCTGTTTCGCGACGGGAGCTCCGTCGGCCTCACCGACGGCCAACTCCTGGCTCGATTCGCGAACTCGAAGGATGGGCCGGCTTTCGCGGCCCTGGTGGCCCGTCATGGGCCGATGGTCCTGTCAACCTGCCGCGCCGTCCTGCGTCACGAGCACGACGTCGAGGACGCGTTCCAGGCCACCTTCCTCGTCCTGGCGAGGAAGGCATCCTCGGTCCATGCCGGTGACGCCCTGGGCGGCTGGCTGCACCGGGTCGCCTATCGCGTCGCCGTGCAGGCGAATATCGAGTCCCGGCGGAGGCACCGCCACGAGACGGAGTTGCCGGCGATGGCGATGACGATCCCCGACACGGCCCGACCCGGACCCGATCCCGAACTCGCCGCCATGGTGCACGAGGAGGTCGACCGGCTGCCGGAGGGCCTGCGGCTCCCGGTCGTGCTCTGCGACCTGGAGGGTTTGACCTACGAACGAGCCGCGTGCCGCCTCAATTGGACCGAGCCGACGCTGCGTCACCGACTGGCCAAGGCGCGGGCAAGACTGCGGGATCGCCTGGGTCGTCGCGGCGTGACCGGTGCGGCGCTCGGAGTGGTCATCGCGTCCTCCGAGGCATCGGCTGCGGTCCCGCCGGCGTGGGCGGAGGCCGTCGTAGCGGCGGCGACGGGCGGTACCAGTTCGGTCGCGGCGGCCGCTCTCTCACATGCCATCGTCAGGGGCATGCTCATGATCAAGTTCACGGTCGTCGCGATGGCAGTCCTGGCGGCGGCCGGGGTCTTCACGCTCGGAGCCGGACGTCCCGATGATCCCGAACGTGTGATGAACCCGCCGGCCTCAGCCCGAAAGCCGACGGGCACCGATAAGGACGAGGCAACCTCGCCGGGCGCGATGCTCGAGGTCCATGGCCGGGTCGTCGCCCCCGACGGCCGTCCGGTCGCGGGGGCGGCCGTGTGGACGTTCCAGCCCAGTCGGGGGATCAAGGCCGAGCCGGAGGCCACGAGCGGGCCGGACGGCCGGCTCTTCCTGCGGATCTCGCCCTGGCGGCGTCTCTCCGGGGTGCGCCGCGCGACGGCATGTTCCCCTGGGTGATCGCCTCGGCCCCGGGGTTCGGGCCCGGCTGGGCCTCGGCCATCCGCGAGCCCGGCGCCTCGGGCGACTTGACGATCCGTCTGGTGGAGGAGGGCCTGCCGATCGAGGGTCGCGTCGTCAACCTGGAGGGACGACCCGTCGCCGGCGCCGCGCCAGGCTCGAGCACATCGGGGTCCCCCGGGATGGCGACCTGGCCATCTGGCTCGACCGGGCCCAGGATCTCGGGGTCGAAGACCCATGGCGGGATCTCTACCAGTTACCGGCGACGATGACCGCCTCCACGGGTCCCGACGGCCGATTCCGACTCGCCGGGATCGGCCGCGACCGGATCGCCGAGCTGATCATCTCGGGTCCGACGATCGCCACGGCTCAGCTCTTCGTGATGAATCGCGACGGGGCGGCGGTCACCACGCTCGATCCCCGGGCGTTCGCGTCCGAGCAACCCCGGACGACCTATCACGCCCGACGGTTCGAGTATGCCGCCGCGCCGACCAGGCCGATCGAGGGGGTGATCCGCGACAAGGACACCGGCCGGCCCATCGCGGGTATACTCCTCCATGGCATGGTCTTCCAGCGGCGCAATTCCATCTGGCAGGATGGCGTCGAGGCGACGACCGACGCCCAGGGACACTATCGCCTCACCGGCCTGCCCAAGGGGCCCTCATATCGGCTGTTCCTCGAGCCGGGAGAGGGCCTACCTTACGTCAAGGCGAACTTCCGGGCGCCGGCCAACGCGCGCGGCCTGGAGTCCGTGAATTTCGACATCGCGCTGAAGCGCGGCATCCTGGTTCGTGGCCGGGTGACCGACAAGGCGACCGGCCGGCCGGTGTGGGGCAGCGTCACGGCTTACGCCTTCGCCGATAACCCCCATGTCAACGAGTATCCCGACAGCGAAGAGGCGTACGCCTTTATCGACGGCGATGGCCGTTACGAGGTCGTCGCCCTGCCGGGCCGCGGCATCATCGCCTGCTGGTCCGACCCGAGCCGCTACCGGTTCGGTGTCGGCGCCGAGGCGATCAAGGGATACGACCCCGAGACGGGGTTCTTCAGTACGAGTACGGGAATTTGTAGTCCGGATAATCACCACATCCTGGCCGAGGTGAACCTCGACCCCAAGGCCGAATCGGCGACGCTGGACCTCCAGGTTGACCCTGGGCGTACGTCGACGGTGAACGTCCTCGATCCCGATGGCAAGCCGATCGGCGGGACGATGGCATCGGGATTGATCGGCTCGTCGCTGTTCGAATTCCAGCAGGAATCGCCCACGATCGAGGTCCACGCCCTCGATCCGTCGAATACCCGCCGCGTGACGATCAAACATGCCGGGCGCAAGCTCGTCGGCTCGATCGAGCTCAAGGGAAACGAGACCGGACCGTTCAACCGTCCGGCTCCAGCCATGGGGGACGATCACCGGCCGCGTGGTCGACGACGACGGCCGACCCCGCGGTCCCCTGGCGTTGCGCGGCTTCGGGGGGCGTGGCATTCCAGTCGGCCGCGACGGCCGATTCCACATCGAGGGCCTGGTCCCGGGACGAAAATATGGGGCGAACATCGTGGAGGGGTTCAAGGGCCGAGGTGCTGTCTTCCAGGACGTGATCGTCGCCCCCGGCGAGGTCAGAGACCTGGGTGACCTCAAGGTGATCCCGCCCAGGCGGGAGGCCGGTCTGTAAAGCCTCAAGTCAGGACGTCGCCCAGTTCTCGATGCTCAGCCCGGCACGTCGGGCAGGTCGCTGTCCTTGCTGACGACGGTGCAGTTGCCCAGGCACATCGCGATGGCGGCGATCTGGATGTTCAACAGATTGCATCTGACGACCGATTCGACGTAGCGTTGCGGCAATCCGACCATACTCTTCGGCCGCCATCTGGTCAAACGGCCAGATCGTCCAGGTCGAGATGGCCCGCGTCAACGAACGGAGGTTCTGCTCTCGGGTGGCACTGGCTTCGACGCCATATCGCAGTTCACCCAGAACGGGTGTGCCGATTCCGATCTGATGTCCACTCGCCACTTCTGCTCGGGCTCGCTCGAAGACTCCGTTGCGGCGGTTGATGTAGTCGCTAGCGATCCCCGAGTCGAGTATGTAGCGACTCATTTAAAGAGTCTCTCGATCCGTTTGCCGTAGTTGGCAAACTCGTATTCCCTGAGCTTCTGTCTCCAGGCGAGCAGGTCTGCCTCCTCTTCCGGCGTCATTTCGAACGGCTCGATCTGGTCCATTCGCTCCAGGAGGTCGGCGATCCCTTGGGGATCCCTGGGCCACTGGTCATCCGGGATGCCGATCTGTTCCGACGGCCCGCCGATCGGGAATACTTGCAATTTGCACCCTTCGGGCCAGTCGGCCGGCGTGTCGAGTAGGATCCGGCCGTCCTTCCAGGTCCCGGTGAGGATCTTGTTGTCTGGTACGCTATTCATCGTCGGTAATCTCCCGGGCACGGTGATTAAGACAGCGTTATCTCGACCATTGTACCCACTCGGCCTCCGTGCGCCTTACCTGAATCAGCGAACTCCCGATGCCTCAGTGCGGCAATCGTCCGCCGTCACCTCGACGTTTTCGTGTTGCGTAGGCATCCCGAGCGATTCCGGAAAAAGTCGGGAGGCGGCCGTCGTCTGTCCCCTCATTATTCCGGCGAACAGGTCAGTCAGTCTGGAAGGGCCGAGCGGCGTGTCTGAAAATGGATGCAACCGGGGAGGCGGTCGAATCATGGCCAGCGTCATGGCATCGGGGACAACCTTGCGACACCTGCGCGACCTCTTCAGCGGTGGGAGTTCCGTCGGATTGACCGACGGCCAGCTCCTGGCCCGATACGCCGCCGACCGCGATGGCCAGGCCTTCGCCGCATTGGTGGCGCGGCATGGTCCGATGGTCGCGGCGACCTGCCGGGCCGTCCTGCGGCACGAGCACGACGTCGAGGATGCCTTCCAGGCCACCTTCCTCGTGCTGGCCCGCAAGGCCGGTTCGGTCCGCGGCGGCGACGCCCTGGGCGGCTGGCTGCACCGGGTCGCGTATCGGGCGTCCGTCGAGGCGAGCGTGCAGACGAAGAAACGTCGGAGGCGCGAGGCCGAGGCATCGACCATGGCGATCGCGGATGCGTCTCGTACCGGGCTCGATCTCGAGGTCGCCTCGATCGTCCACGAGGAGGTCGATCGGCTGCCGGAGGGCCTGCGGCTGCCGGTGGTGCTCTGCGACCTCGAGGGCTTGACCTACGAGCAGGCCGCGAGCCGACTCCACTGGACCGAGCCGACGCTCCGACACCGACTGGTGAAGGCGCGGGCGAAACTGCGGGATCGCCTGGGCCGTCGCGGCGTGAACGGGGCGGCGATGGGCGTCGTCATCGCCGCGTCCGAGGCGACCGCCGCGGTCCCGTCGGCGTGGGCCGAGTCGGCGGCCGTGGCGGCGACCGGCGGGGCCGGCTCGATGGCGGCGGCCGCTTTGACCCGGATCATCCTCAGAAACATGTTCATGGCCAGGCTCAAGATCGCCGCCGTGATCGTGGCCGTCGGCATCGCGTCGGCGGGGCTCTTGGCGATCGGTGCAGTGCGTCCCGATGAGCCGAAGCCAGCGATGAACCCACAGGCTGTCGCTCAGAAGCCGCTGACTACCAAGTATGACCCCCGGCCGGTACCCGCGCCCGGCGCGAACGTCGAGGTGCGCGGCCGCGTCGTCGGACCTGACGGCAAGCCCATCCCGGGGGCGACCCTACGGATGGCGTACCTCGATCCGGATGGAGGTGTGGCGGCAACCAGTGGTGCGGACGGCCGGTTTCTGATACGGATGTCGCGTTCGGTCCAGGGCGCCCCCGTCATGCTCAACGGCTATGGCGAGTTCCCCTGGGTGGTCGCCACGGCCCCAGGGTTCGGTCCCGGTTGGGTCCGGGGGGCCTTCAAGGCCGCCGTCGCGGGCGAGCTGACGGTCCGGCTGGAGGACGATGGTCCGCCGATCGATGGTCGGGTCGTCGACCTGGAGGGTCGGCCTGTTGTTGGCGCGCGGGTCAAGGCCACGCGCCTCTATTTCGCCGAAGGCGGCGATCTCACGCGCTGGCTCATCCAGGCCAGGAATCAGGGCATCCGGGGCCCTGGTGAGGGTGGTGACGGCCTTGACCAGTTGCCATTGCCGGTTGCCGCCACGACCACCGGCACCGACGGCCGCTTTCATCTGATCGGCATCGGCCGCGAGCGGATCGCCCAGCTCTCCATTTCGAGCCCAACGATCGCCACGACCGAGGTCTTTGTCATGAACCGCGACGAGGCCGAGGTCCGGATCACCAGCCAGGCGATGGGCCAGTCCATGCCGATGATCATCCACGCCCGTCGGTTCGAGTACTCCGTGGCTCCGACGAAGCCGGTCGAGGGGGTCGTCCGAGACAAAGATACCGGCCGGCCCATCGCCGGGTTGGCGCTCCATGCCGGGGTCTACGATGCACAAGTCCTCAGCCCGACCCTGGGAATCGAGGCGACCACCGACGCACAGGGCCGCTACCGTCTGACCGGCCTGCCCAAGGCGCCCGCCTATCGACTCGTCGTCGAGCAGGCTGAGGGGAAGCCTTACCACAAGACAAGCTTCCGGGTACCGGCCGGCTCGCCTGCGTTCGAGCCCGTCACGTTCGAAGTCGCGTTAAGGCGGGGCATCCTGATCCGCGGCCGTGTGACCGACAAGGCCACTGGCCGGCCGGTGCCGGGCTATGTCCACGCCTTTGTCTTCCGCAATAACCCCGCGATCAAGGATTTCCCCGGCTACGACGCCTATAACAACCTCGCCTACATCCTCATCAAGGATGACGGCCGGTACGAGGTCGTCGGCTTCCCGGGCCGCAACGTCATCGCCTGCCGCTCCGAGATGCGCCGATACCGGGGGGCCGTCGGCGCCGAGAAGATTTCAGGATATGACCCGCAGCGCATGGCGTTCGACACGCGGCCGTTGAATTGCTATGTCAATAACTACCACGTCCTGGCCGAGATCGACGTCGATCCCGGGGCCGAGTCGGCGACCCTGGACCTCCTGGTCGACCCCGGCCGATCGCTCAGGGTGAACACCGTCGATCCCGATGGCCAGCCGATCGGCGGGACGAAAGTGAAGGGCGTCACCGACCTGTTCTCGGATGGATTCGAATACGGGCAGGAATCGCCCGCGATCGAGATCTCTGCCCTCGACCCGTCGAAGCCCCGGCGCGTGATCATCACTCATGTCGGCCGAAAGCTCATCGGTACCGCTTACCTCAAGGGGGACGAGGCCCGGCCCTTGATCATCCGGCTCCAGCCCTGGGGAGCGATCATCGGCCGCGTCGTTGACGACGAGGGCCAGCCGCGTAAAGGAATCGAAATCATGAGCATTGATGGCTCGTTCCCGAAGCGGCCCGCCGAGCAAGGGATACTGCCCGGGGACGTCCGGATCGACCGCGATGGTCGGTTCCGCGTCGAGCGTCTGGTACCGGACCTCAAGTATGGCGCTTCCGCTTCGGATCGTCAGGCCAGGCTCTTCGGCGAGCTGTTCCGCGACGTGACCGTCGCGCCCGGCGAGGTCAAGGATCTGGGGGATTTGAAGATCGTCCCGCCTCGGCGAGATGACCAACGCGACTGATCGAGGCTCCTGGAGCACCCGTCGCCGGTTTCGCGTATAATGAGGGACCGACGGATGGGCTCGTCCTGAGTCTTGAGGCCCAATCCTCGGGAACTCGGCGCGAGGTTTGGAGGGGGTCTCAGCCAACGATGAATCCCGATGCTTCCCCGGGCAACCCGGATGACGCCTCGACGGCCATAACCGATACCCACGGATCGGACGCCGTCATCGTGCCGAGCTTCGAGATGTTCGAGTCGATCGCGATGGAGCCCGTCACGGCCCCCGCCCCAGGGGCGGCCGTCGTCGGCACCGAGGAGGCCCCGACCGCCGGGTCTGAGGGAGATTCCCCCCCGGATCTGGAGCCGATCGCATCGGACGAGTCGGACCCGATGGTCGGGCGACAGATCGGCTCGTATGTGCTCACGGCGCGGATCGGCGGCGGAGGGATGGGGACCGTCTACCGCGCCACCCGCGTCGAGGACTTCCGGCAAGACGTCGTCATCAAGCTGATCCGGCGCGGGATGGACGGCGACGCGATCGTGCGGCGGTTCCACTCCGAGATCCGCGTCCAGTCCGCGCTCGGCGAGCATCCCAATATCGCCCGGCTCCTCGACGCCGGGACGACCGAGGACGGCCGGGCTTACTTCGCGACGGAGTTCGTCGACGGCCGGCCGATCGACGCCTATTGCGACGGCCGTCGGCTGGATGTCCCCGCGCGGCTGGGCCTTTTCGTGAAGGTCTGCCGGGCGGTCCAGTTCGCCCACCGGCATGCGGTGATCCACCGCGGCCTGGAGCCGAGCAAGATCCTGGTCACCTCCGACGGAGTTCCCAGGCTGATCGACTTCGGGATCGCCAGGCTGATCCATCCCGAGCCCCGCGGCGACGGCGAGCCCCTCTCGACGCAGGTCGGCGAGCGGGTCTCGAACCCGGAGTACACCAGCCCCGAACAGGTGAACGGGGAACTGATCACGACGGCCAGCGACGTCTATTCGCTGGGGGTCGTGCTCTATCGGCTCCTGACGGGCCTCAGCCCCTATCGGCTCGAGGACGTGTCCACCTCGGAGCTCTTGCAGGCCATCTGCGAGCAAGTGCCCGAGCGGCCCAGCACGGCAGTCGTCCGACGACCAGTCCCGCGGATGGACTCAACCACGCCGATGCCATCCGCGCCGTCGGCCCCCACCCCCGAGGAGATCGCCGAGGCTCGCAACGTCTCCCCCGCCAGGCTCAAGCGGATCCTGTCCAGCGACCTCGATGCGATCGTACTGATGGCGTTGCGCAAGGAGCCGGAGAGCCGGTATGCCTCGGCCGATCAGTTGGCCGAAGACCTGAAGGGCTACCTGGAGGGACCGCCGATCGGGCCTCGCACGGCGAAGTCCGTGCGACGGCGTGCGGCGGCGGTCACCGCCGCAGTCGTCCTGATCCTGTCGCTGGTGGCGGGCATCGCCGGCACCACGAGGGGACTCTTCCTCGCCCGTCGCGAGCGCGATCGCGCCGAGGAATCGTCGCGAGAGGCCCGCAGGGCGTTCGACCAATTCTTCACCCGGGTCGACGAGGATCGCCTGCTCCATCAGCCAGGGCTCCAAGCCTTACGCAAGACCCTGCTCGAGGACGCCCAGCGGTTCTACCAGGAAGTCATCGACCATCACGGCGGCGACCCCGGGATCGCCGCCGAGGTGGCCACGGCCTGCGCCCGCGACGCCAGGATCACCGGGGAGATCGGCTCGTCGGCCCGGGCGCTCCCGAAGTTCGAGCAGGCCATCGCCCTCTGGGAGGGCCTGTGCGCGGCCCAGCCTGGCAACTCGGATTACTCGCAAGGACTCGCGCGCACCCTCAGCGACCTGGGCACGATGCTGATGCGCGTGGAGGGCCGTCGCGACGAGGCCCTCCGGACCTTCCGCCGCGCCGAGGGCCTTCTCGAGCCCTCGATCGCCGCCGATCCCACCCCGGACTCGCGACGCCACGAGCTGAGCCTGGTCCTCCAGAACATCGGTCAGATCCAGCTCGAGCAAGGTCACGCTCCCAAGGCCATCGAGGTCTTCCAAAAGGTGCTGGCGATCGAGGAGCCAAGGGCGGCCGATGACCCCAAGGCCATCGAGCCGCGGATCGCCCTGGCCAAGACCCACGGCCTGCTGGGCCAGGCCCTGATGGCTCAGCCCGAGGGGACGGAGCCGGCGCTGGAGTCCTATGAGAAGGCCGTGGCGTACCGCGAGGAGGTCGTCCGCGACCGTCCCGAGCTGGCCGATCAGACGTATCTGCTGGCGATGGACCTGGGCGACTGCAACGTCGCCCAGCAGATGGCCGGCAAGCTCGACTCGGCCTTGAAGGGCCTGCGCAGGGCCGTGGATGTCCTCGAGCGTCTCGACCGCCAGTATCCCGACGTCCTCAACTACCAGGGCGGCCTGGCCAGCACCTACAACATGCTGAGCGACCTCCACCGTCGCCGTCGCGAGCCGGCCGAGGCCCTGGCCTTCGCCGAGAAGGCGCGGGCCATGCTCGACCGGCTGGTCGCACAGCATCCCGAGGACGTCTACTCGCGCATCGACCTGGCCAAGGCTTACAACAACATCGGCCGGCTGCACCAGCAGGCGGGCGAGCCGGCCGAGGGCCTGCGATCGTTCCAACGCGCCGTCAACCTGTACGAGAGCCTGTCCGACCTCGACCCGCGCAACAGCTATAGCCTGGCGTGCAACCTGGCGCTGTGCATCCCCCTGATCGGCGCCGAGAACGGGACGCAGGGCACGCTCGTCGCCGACAAGCTGAGCAAGGCCGATCGGTTCCGCCGCGAGAAGTACGGCGACCGGGTCATCCAGCTCCTCCGCCGCGCAGCCCGCGGCGGGTTCCCGAACCGAGAGGCCCTCGAGTCCGAGCCCGACCTCGACGCGATCCGCCAGCGTGCCGATTTCCAGGAACTGGTCAAGGAACAGACCCCGCCGAAGGAGGAGGCGAAATGATCGCGAGTTCCTTCCAACCCGCTCAGTATCCGGGCTGGGTGGTGACGACGAGGCGTCCCAGCGGCTGGGTGGGGACGACCTTCAATCCGGGCCGCGTTGCCAGGGCCTGCGAGTAAGCCGAGACGATGGTGTGATACTGTCCGTCGTGGAGCGGGCGGCGGGTGGTCAACGACCAGTTGCCGGCACGCGTCCGCATAGGTCAGGCCGGCCAGATGAGTCTCCGAGGGCTCCGTCGCCGGTCCCACGTAGAGTCGCACCTCCGAGCCGGGCGCGGCCGTGCCGGAGAACTCCGGTCGGCCGGTCGAGACGACTTGCTCGGGTCCGTAAGCACGGTCGGCGCGTATCGCGTTGGCCTGCCGCACCAGGGCCCCGCCGCCGGCCGAGGTGACCGCCTGGGTCGTAGGCGCTGGGCGCCGTCGATCCGGCCGTTGAGCTGGAGCTCCTGGACCAGCGGGGCCTGGTTGCCCAGCGTGGGTACGATGAAGTTCCGGTACCACTCGGGCACTCCAGTATTGCCCGAGTGGGTCACGCCGCTGGCCGTCAAATTGTAATAATGGACCAGCGGGCCGTCGCTCTTGACCGGCACCTGGCCCCAGAGGTTATAGATGCCGGTGGCCGTCGCCGGGGTGTGCTCGTAGAAGACATTGGCCTCGTTGACGATCGAGGGGAAGTAGGCGGGCGGGTCCTTGGCTTCGCCTTGGTAGTCGGTGACGAGGACCTGGGCCAGCCCGGCGAGCGGCCCGGCGAAGCTCATCTGTTTGCCGGAGACGATGTCGTTGTTCGCCGCGTGGGGATCCAGCAGGGTGTCCTCGATGAAGCCGGATTTGAGCTCGGGGGTCAGCTCGGTCGAGAGCTTGACGATGGCGTAGGTGTTGACCACCGTCCCCTCGCTGTGGCCGATGAACTCGAGGTTGACCGGGTCGCCCGCGGGGAACCGATCGGCGGTGCCGAGGACGATCCGCGCGAGCCTTGGCGATTGCTTGATCGCCTCGCCGGGCGTGCTGCTCAAGACGCCCAGTTGTAGTGGATGACCGAATCGAAGCCTTGCTGCTTCATGAAATAGGCGGTCTCGAGCTGCCAGGGCGGGCCATGGGTCCAGCTCGGGTCCTGGATGCCGCCGTGGGTCACGATCCCGATGGTGTAGACGCGGAACGACGCGGTCTGCTGAGGGTCGGCCGTCGCGGAGGTCGCGCCGGGGTCGGCGACGACCAGGACGTAAGGCTTGTCCGGATACGGTGGCAGGCCCTGGGGCAAGGGGATCGTCAGCTCGTGGGTGCCGACGGCCGTGGCCGGCTGGCCCGCCTGGTCGAGCGTCGCGGCCTGGCCCGAAGAGGAGTCGGGCGGGACCAGCGTGTCGGTGTCGACCTCGGAGTCGCTTGCATCGAACTGGGTATTGCTCGACCGGTAGACGCCGAACTGGAGGGGCGTCGCGGCGGTGATCGGCCGGTTGACCTGGTACTCGATCGTCACGCTCTTGGAGTCCGCGGTGGTCGCCGAGATCATCTGCACGGCCGGCGCCGCGGCCGTGCTGAGTGCCAGCCTCGTCTCCAGGTTCTCGACCGACCACGAGGACGGCGACCATGCCCGATCGCGGGCGATCGAGCCGGCTCGCCGGTCGCCGACGAGGGCCGTCCAGGCGCGGGCAACCGAGAGCAGCTTCATTGCCGAGACTCCGCCGGCATCGAGATCGAATGGATCGAAGACGTGCGCACCGGGAGCATGGGTGCCGGCCCGGTCGAGCGAGCAGTATACGATTCTGACGGAAGAGAACAAGGGCGATTCTCGGACCGTCTCCGGAGATGGCATCGACGTCCTGTCATCGGTCGGGATAAAATCCCAGCAGGAGGCGATCATGAAGCTAACAGTTATGTTGCGGCCGGAAGCGGTGGGAGGATATTCGGTGAGCGTGCCCGCCCTGCCGGGCTGTCATTCCCAGGGCGAGACCCGAGAGGAAGCCCTGGACAACATCCGCGAGGCCGCTGAGCTCTGGCTCGAAGTCGTCGCCGACACGGCGGCCGCCCAGATCGTGAAGGAGGAGCATGGTGCCGAACTCCAGGAGATCGAGTTGTGAAGCCCGTATCCGGCAAACGGATGTGCCGCATCCTGGAGAAGAATGGCTGGGTTCTCATCCGAACTAGGGGTAGCCATCACGCCTATCAGAAGCCAGGAGATCGCGCGACGGTGATTGTCCCGGTCCACGGAAACGACGATCTCAAGACGGGGACCCAGCATGGCATCATGAAAGACGCTGGGCTTACAGATGATGACCTGTGACCGGTGTCGGCTCGCGGACAGTGAATGGGAAATCCACCAGGACGAGATCACCCGGTTGATAATTGATCATAAAGAGCATCCGTGTCGGCGTATCCCTGGCCGAATTCCTCGGCCGAGATCCGTTCCCACTTACTTTCCGTAGGTGGCCGGGGCAATTTCCCGCGATTTTCTGAGGCTGACTGACGCATGGCGTGGGAGCCAGATCCGTCGGACCCGGTCAATCCCCACCCGAAGCCTCGTTTCTTAATCCCGCTCGCTGCGCAGGGGGCGAGCCAGGTCCGTCGGGCCCGGCCACGCTGGTTCATTCACCGACCCGATCGGCCCTCGCCTCAACGCGCCGGCTTCCAGACCCGGTCATGCCGCCTCGCTCGGCCGACCCCACCGCCGCCCGCGTTCGCCTCTCACCACCCGATTGCCAAAGAGCCCCCTTCCGACACCAACTCTTCGCGGTGGTGCGCCGTTCGTCAAGGGGGCGGACCGCGCCGGACCCCCCGTCTTGACATGATCGGACTCTTATGCTTTCGACGTAAGTCGAGTCCGACCTGACTTACGTCAAAAGCTATCTTCATGATTTCCATAAAATCATCTCTCGAAAACTTTCTCGTCTTGACGTCCCCTCTCCTCTCCTGGTCACCTGGTCCCATGTCGCCGATTTCCTCCGACCATCCCCGGGGTGATCCCCAATGCCCGAACGCAAGCCCTCCGAACGCTCGTCTCACGCACGGCGCCGCCCCAAGAGGGAACTCGTCCCGGGCAAGCACGCCCGGGCCGACGGCCTCCAACTCCGCTCCTATGACGTCGGCGCCCTGCCGCTGCTCAAGCGGATCGGCGAGCGGATGCAGTTGCGCCGCATCCTCGGCGAACATCTCCCCGGCGACGACTCCCGCACCGAACTCCCGACCGTCACCGCCTTGCTCGTCCTCTTCGCCAATCTCCTCATGGCCCGCGAGCCGGTCTATGGCGTCGCCGAGTGGGCCGCCACCTTCCCACCCGACCTCCTCGGCCTTCACGAGCGCGACCCGGGCCGATTGAACGACGACCGACTCGGCCGCTCGCTCGACCGCATGTTCGAGCGGATCGGGCCCACCTTGATCATGGCCGTCGTCCGCCATGTCATCAAGGAATTCGCCCTCAGCCTCGATGAGTTGCACAACGATTCGACCACCGTGTCCTTCTACGGCGCCTACGACGCGGCCGGCCAGGAGAGCGAACGACGCGGGCGACCGACGCACGCCATCACCTGGGGGCACAGCAAGGCCCGGCGGCCCGACCTCAAGCAACTCCTCTACATCTTGACGGTCACCGGCGACGGCAACGTGCCGATCCATTTCGCCACCGACAGCGGCAACACGGTTGACGATGGGACCCACATCGGCACCTGGGACCTGCTCCGCGAGCTGATCGGCCGCGCCGACTTCCTCTACGTGGCCGACTGCAAGCTGGCCAGCGGCGAGAATCTCCGCCACATCGCTTCGCGCGGCGGCCGGTTCGTGACCGTATTGCCGCGCGGTCGGGGCGAGGATACCGCCTTCCGTCAACGCCTCCGCACCGAGCCCTCGGCAATGACCTGGACGCTCCTGTATGCACTGACCGATGACCGGGGCCACATCATCGACGAGTTGTTCGTCTGCTCGGACGATCATGTCCATTCGGCCGGCTATCGCTTGCTCTGGTATCGCAGCACGCACAAGGCCGAGCAGGACCAGTCGCGACGTGCCCGGTCGATCCAGAAGGCGACCGAGTCCCTGAGCGACTTGCGGGGGCGCCTCCAGGGGCGCGCACCCGGTTCCGCGAGCGGTCGAAGGTGGAACAGGCGGTGGCGGAGGTCCTGGCGGAGGCCGAGGCGAGTCCCTGGCTGGTGGTCGAGATCGAGGGCCGAGAGGAAGAGACGTTCCGCCAGGCGACGCGGGGCCGACCGAGCGAGCAGACCGCGTATCGGAAGGAGACGCGATGGCGGTTCACACTGACGTGGAAGCTGGACCTGGAGGCGATCTCGGAAGCGGAGCGGGAAGATGGCGTCTTCCCCCTATTGACGAATGACCGCAAGCTGAGCGCCACCGAGGTGCTGCGAGCGTACAAGCGGCAGCCGCTGTTGGAGAAGCGGTTCTCACAATTCAAGACCGACTTCGCCGTGGCACCGGTGTTCTTGAAGGACGTGTCGCGGATCCAGGGCCTGCTGGCGGTGTATTTCTTCGCCCTGCTGATGCAGGCGCTGCTGGAGCGGGAGTTGCGCCGGGCGATGGCGCGCGCCGGCGAGGAGACGTTGCCGTTGTATCCGGAGGATCGGCCGTGGCGCGGCCGACGACGCATCGGTTAATCGAGGTGTTCGCGTCGATCCAACGGCACGAGGTCCGGGTGGGTGAGGGGGAGCCGCAGGTGATCGTGACCGAGCTGACCGAGGTGCAACGTTCGATCATTAGCCTCCTGGGCCAGGACCCGCGGACCTACGGGCGGGCGTAGCCGGTCGCCCGGCCTGCTGGAAAATGCCAAGAAATTGCCCCGGCTACCTACGGAAAGTAAGTTCCCATTCCGGGTCGGCGTCGATTTCGGCGCGGAGGACCAGCACGCGGACCGTCTGACCGATGGGAATATCGCCAACCACCGAGGCCGGAACCTTCAGCGTCTGGTCCGGATTGAGTTGCGACTGAAATTCAACGGCCTTCATGTTCGGCACCTCTCCGGTGATGATTCGCGAAGGCTCGATTGTATCACGGATCACAGGCGGCCATCAGCCGAAGAGCGCCCGGATGGGCTGGCCGTCGGCGAGCTTATAGGGCCGGCCGGTGAGGTCGATCATCTCCCGCGACGGGTCGATGCCCAGCCGCCAGAACAGCGTGGCGGCGAGGTCGCCGGGGGTGACCGGATCGGTATCGGGATAGGCTCCCAGCTTGTCGCTCGAGCCGTAGGTGGTCCCGCCCCGGACGCCGCCGCCGGCCAGGAGCACGCTGTAGCAATAGGGCCAGTGGTCGCGCCCGGCGGTGCCGTTGATCTTGGGCGTGCGGCCGAACTCGCCCATGGCAATGACCAGGGTCTCCTCCAGCAGGCCGCGGCCGCTCAGGTCGTCGATCAGCGCGGCGAAGGCCCGGTCGGACGGCGGCAGCAGGTGGTCCTTGAGCCGGGGGAAGACGCTGGCATGTGCGTCCCAGTTTGCGTCCTGGCCGTTGTACTGGCCGTCGTAGACCGTGACGAACCGGACGCCGGCCTCGACCAGTCGGCGCGCCAGCAGCGCGCTCTGGCCGAGCTTGGTCCGGCCGTATCGATCGCGGAGCTTCGGGTCTTCGGCGGCCAGGTCGAACGCCCGGCGCACCGTCGGCGAGTGCAGCAGGCGGAACGCCTTCTCCGTGTAGACGTCGGCCGGATCGACACGAGGCGAGGTTTCGCTCCCCCCTGCCCCGACCTCGGCCTCGATGCGGCGACGGCGGGCGTCGAGCCGGCGCAGGAGCGCGGCGCGGTCGTCCAGGCGGTCGACCGACACGTCGCCGGGCAGCTCCAGCTCGCCCAGGCGGAAGTCGGGCGAACTGGGATCGGCGCTGACCTGGAATGGGTCATGCGCCGAGCCGAGGAAGCCGGCGATCTGGCCGGGGAGCTGTACGACGTTGTACAAGACGTGCGGCAATGCCACCGATGTGGGCAGGCCCCGACGCTCGGGCATCGTCGCGCTGAGGATCGCGCCATAGCACGGCGGGTCGTTGCGATCGTTGCCCAGGAGCTCGAGGTCCCCCTTCAGCGGATTGCGGCCGCACATCGCCGTGAACGCCGCCGCGTTGTGGTTCGTCATCGGGTGGTGCATGCTCCGCACGACCGCCACGCGATCCATCACCCGCGATGTGTACGGCAGGTGCTCGCAGACCCTCATCCCCGGCGCGGTCGTCGCGATCGAGCCGAATGCGCCGCGCACCTCCGCCGGGGCCCGGGGCTTCAGGTCGACCGTGTCGATGTGGCTGGGCCCGCCGTAATAGAACAGCAGGATGCACGACCGGATCGGGGCCATCCCCGTCGGCCGCCGCGACGCGGTCGTCTCGCCCTCGGCCCGCAAGAGCCCCGGCAGCGAGAGGCCCAGCGACCCCAGGCCACCGATCCGAAGCAGTCGCCTTCGGCTCAAGTCCTGGTCCATGTTCCTCGGTCCCTCGTCCCTGGTCATCGGTGTCGGCCCTCGCTCGCTGATCCGGGTCCCTGGTCCGGCATCTCCTCCACACCGCTCGACTTCGGACTGAGTCCTGGCACCAGGGATCAAAATGTTTAACCAACCTTGGAGAATAGTCAGGGCATCCGGGGATTTGCAAGGTGAGATGATGGAATCCCTCGCCTTCAAGAAAGATTGGCAAGGGATTTGCGAATAACCTAAAGTGATAGGAGACACGTCATCGCCCGGAAGGAGTCGTCTGGGTTCAAAGTTTCAAAGTCAGGCGCCGGCCGCGTGTAATCATGATAAAGGATTCGAGTATTCTTATGGGTTTTCATGCGTTCTCGCTGGATCCGCGTACGATCTTGGGAGTTGGTCCCGACGCCTCGATGGAGCAGATCCACGAGGCTTACCGCGCCAAGTCGAAGAAGTATCATCCGGACATGGGGGGCGACGAGTGGGCCTTCCGGATGGTGGCGCGGGCCTATGAGGTCTTGAAGACGACGGCGGAGGCGCCGGCATCGGTCCGGTCGTGGGAAGGTCGCGGGGCGGATGTCGCGAGCCCCGGACGGTCGGCCGAATGGGCCTGGACCCGGGATGCGCGGTTCCGTCGGCCGGACGACTCCGCCACCGCGTCGTCGCAGGCGAATGGCGCCGAACCTCATGGTGAGTCGGACGAGGACGATCGCGCGGCTTCGACCTCGGGTGCCGCACGGGAGCCCTACCTGGATTCGAGCCGGATCAGGACCGTGGGCGTCGAGCTGATCTGGACCCGGTTCGAGAAGGACGGTCCGGCGCGACTGCTGTCGGACCCGGACCGCGATGCGGACGATGCGACGTTGAGCGTCTGCATGGTCATGGCCTGGCCGCCCGAGGAGCTGGCCCACCGCACGGCCGAGTTCCCCGCCGCCGCCGAGACCCTCCGCACGCTGATCGACCTGTTCGAGCGGCTCCACAACCAGAAGGCGGTCGTCGCAGGCCGGTCGCGGATCGAGGACGGCCGGTTCGTCGGCTGGCTCAGCTACCCGGATGTCCTCACGGCCCAGGACGCGATCGTCGCCCTCCGCGAGACCTGCCGCACCCGCGGGCTCTCCATCAAGCTCCAGACCCGCGACGAGCGCATCCCGTTCGACTGGCATGTCGAGGCCGTCCAGCCGGTGATGTCGCAGGCGTCGTGAGCGGATCGCCTTAATAGCGAGTCATGGTAGGCCAGCACTAACGCATCGCGGGGCTGAGTGACCCACGAGACCGCCGAAGATCCTCGACTTCTTGGATCACTCAGCTTTCTTCTTGAGTATGTAAGCAATCTGACCATATTCCTCGCATGCATCTCCCGCCAATGCATCGAGGGTGTGTTCTATGTCTTCGTAAACACCCAGCTTGCTGCTCCATCGGCCATCGCCCAACTGCTTCGATGCGTGAGTCGGGCCGGTATCGTTCGCGAAGATGGCGACCTTCTCGAAGCCAGGCTCGAGGTCGAAAGAATCGCAGCGAGAGAATCCGAGCGACTCGAAAGCGATTAGGTAACTGTTCAGGGAATATTCTCGCGGCACATTGGGCGGCCAGTAGCAATCTTCGCCCTCGTCAGGCTCCCACCATCTTAGCGAATCACCGGCGGCCCAGGCGATGCAGTTATACCTTGGGTCGTACTGGCTGGTTATCCGATGCGGGGTCGATGCCAGCTTCGGGAACCATTCGACAAGACTCCTCCGCCCGCCAGTAGCCATTCATGCGACCCCATTCGATCCAAGACTCTGCCATCTTGTTCAGATCACCCCTGTCTTCCGGTCGGACTGGGTTCGCTCCCGTGATGGCTCTCAATGCGGCGAACCAGTGATCGGGATCTTGATCCAACTCCTCAAGAAGTAATGGGATGGCCGGCGCACCAAGCCCAATAATCTCCTTGTAGGCCGGGTGTTGTGTCATCTTGCTGACCGTGGTTGCGGGGCCTCGGCTAGTCTTCCACTGTCCGGCAAGTCGTTGGAAGACGATCTTTGTCCCGGCGATGACTTCAGGCTTCAGTGCGTTTCTCGCCGATGATGGGGAGAATCCATAGGTGATCGCAGTCGAAGGATCAGCGACACATTCGGGCGAGCCCGAACCCGCCGCGCCCCCATTGATTTTTGCCTGCGCGATCTCTGGTTCCTTCGCCATGTTCTATCTCCCGAGAGGATCCCGAGTTCTCCGATGATCGGGCGTTCCCCGTCGATTCTTTGCCCGAGGGCAGGGTTCCGTCAAGCCGCAGATCGCTGGACCGGAACGATCTAATGGATTCTCCGGCCCATCGTTATCATGGAGGGAGCCCAGGGGCCGACTTGCACGCGGCTCGTGTGATCTCTCTTCATCCGGGTGAATCCGATCTGTTCTCGTCCCATCTCTCGTAACGCGAGGCCGCGCCATGATCCCGCTTTCCCGATGGGTATGGTCGTTGTTCTGGGCCGCACTGGCGGCGACCGCGGTGGTCCTGGCGGGGTCCCATGTCTACTATCAATCGCTGAAGCCATCGCCGTACGACCTCCGGCTGCTGGGTCAGTCGATATGGATGCCGGACACGGACGCGGCGCTCCACCTGCGGGTGCTGCGTCATGACGGCGGTATGGAGCGTGGCGTCCCGGTCACCGTCGAGCTGATGGGCGGGGGCCGTCGCGTGCAACTGGCCAGCCTGTTCAACCGGCGACCAGGGCGAGGCCGTCCCCCGGTTCCGGCTGCCCGACTGGCCCGACGGTGCGTATCAGTTGCAGGTCACGGCCAGCCCGCGCGGGGCCGATGCCCCCGAGCGCATCGAGCGGACGGTCAAGCTCGAGCATTCCTGGCGGCTGATGACAAGCACCGACAAGCCGGTCTATCAGCCGGGTCAGGTCATCCACATGCGCGGCCTGGCGCTGCGACGTCCCGACCTCAAGCCGGTCGCCGGCCAGTTGATGAGCTTCTCCGTGACGGACCCGCGCGGGAACGTCGTCTTCCGCGAGGGCCGTCCGACCAGCCGGTTCGGGATCGGCTCGGCCGATTGCCCGCTGGCCGGCGAGCTGATCGAGGGGAACTACCACGTCGATTGCCGCGTCGGCGCGACGACCGGCCGGACGACGGTCGAGGTCAGTCGATACGTCCTGCCGCGGTTCAAGGTCGCCCTCGCGCTGGATCAGCCGTATTATCAGCCGGGCCAGACGATCAAGGGCCGCGTCCAGGCCGACTATGTCTTCGGCAAGCCCGTCATCGACGCGACCGTGACGGTTGCCCTCGACGCGACCGACGTGGCGCCGCGGACGCTCCGAAAGATCGAGCTTCACACCGATGGCTCGGGTGCCTCGGCGTTCGAGGTCCCCTTGCCCGCGACGCTGATCGGCCGCGAGCCGGACGGCGGCCTCGCGCGGGTCGCCGTCACGGCGACGGTCAAGGACCCCGCCGGCCAGACCCAGGGGCGGACCGAGGCGCGGGTCGTGGCCGCGCATCCGATCCGGATCGAGGTGATCCCCGAGGCCGGTACGCTGATCCCGAATCTGCCCAACACGATCCATGTCCTCACCACGACGCTCGACGGTCAACCGGTCGCGGCCCGGTTGACCGTCTCGGGCCTCGATCGCGAGTTGCGCACCGGTGCGCTCGGGGTCGCGTCGTTCGAGATGACCCCGCAGTCCAGCACGATGAGCTGGACCATCCAGGCTACGGACGACCAGGGGCGGACCGGACGTCGTCAGGTCGTCTTGAAGGCCGGCGCGGTCGCCGGGGATTACTTGGTCCGCACCGACAAGGCGGTTTACGACGGCGGCGAGCCGATCCGCGTGCTGGTGCTGGCCAGCGGCGTCGAGCCGGTGTTCCTCGACGTGATCAAGGACGGCCAGACGGTCCTGAGCGACTCGGTCGGGGTGAAGCAGGGGCGCGGCGAGCGTCAGATCGACCTGCCGCCCGAGCTGTTCGGCACGGTCGTCCTGCACGCCTATCGATACGGGACGGACGGCCTGCCGGTCCAGGAGTCGCGGGTCATCCACATCCGGCCGGCGCGTGCGCTTTCGATCCGGATGACGGCCGATCGTAACGAGTACCGGCCCGGCGATCGGGCCGCGCTGACCTTCGCCCTGACCGATGAGCATGGCAAGCCGGCGCCGGGGGCGATCGGCCTGGCGGCCGTCGATGAGGCGGTCTTCGGCGTGCTCGACCGCCGTCCGGGCCTGGAGAAGACGTTCTTCACCCTCGAGCAGGAGCTGCTCAAGCCGGTCTACGAGATCGAGGACTGGACGCCCGAGGCGGCCGAGGTCGGCGGCGCGCCTCCGGCCGATCGCGTCGGCTTCGAGCAGGCCCTGTTCGCCCGCACGGCCCGAGGCCCGGAGGGCCTCTTCCTGGAGGGAGAGTCGGCTGACGAGGTCGCCGCCCCGCTGACTCCGCGAGCGGGCCTGCTCAGCCTGGCCGTCGGCAGTTATCCGGAGAAGGCCCGCAAAGTCGAGTCCATTCGGAACGATGCGATGACGACACTCGGGTCCGCATGGGCCATCCTCGTACTCACCGCCCTGGCCGGAGGATACCTCTGGGCGCTCCTGAAGGTGAAGACCTGGGGCCAGAAGGCCCTCCTCGTCGTCATCCCGATCGTGCTGTTCGCCCTGTTGCTCCCGGCGACCCAGTCGGCCCGAGAGGCGGCGCGTCGCGCTCAAGGGTTGGTGTTCGCCATGGCCCCGTCGGGGATGGTGATGCCCACCGCCGAACCTGTCGGCGAGGGCGCCGAGGCCGACCCCGTCCGCGTCCGCCGGAACTTCCCCGAGACCTTGTTCTGGCGTCCCGAGCTGATCACCGACGACCAGGGCCGCGCCCGGCTCGACCTCGACCTGGCCGACTCGATCACCACCTGGCGCGTCTCGATGGGCGCCGTCTCGGCCGATGGCAGCCTGGGCGGGTCGCAATCGTCGATCCGCGTGTTCCAGCCGTTCTTCGTCAACGTCAACCTGCCCACGGTGCTGACCCGCGGCGACGAGATCGGCCTGCCGGTCGTCGTCTCGAACTACCTCGACAGGCCGCAGACCGTCTCGCTGGACCTCGCGGATGCACCCTGGTTCGATCGGCTGGAGGAGACCGCCGAGCGATCGCTGGAGCTCAAGCCGAACGAAGTGCGATCGGTACACTTCCGCATCCGGGCCAAGACGGTCGGCCACCACGAGATCCAGATCACGGCCCGGGGTAGCGAACGAGGCGTCGCCGACGCGGTGCGCCGTCCCATCGAGGTCGTCCCCGACGGACGTCGCGTCGAGCGGCTGGCGTCGGGCATGCTCGAGCGCCCGGCTGAGGTCGAGCTGGCCGCCCCGGAGCACGCCATCCCGGGCAGCGTGCAGGCGATCGTCAAGATCTACCCGTCGAGCTTCAGCCAGCTCGTTGAGGGCCTGGACGCGATCTTCCGTCGCCCTGATGGCTGCTTCGAGCAGACCTCCTCGACGACCTATCCCAACGTCCTGGCGCTGGACTATCTGCGCCAGGCCGGCAAGAGCGTGCCTCAGGTCGAGGCCAAGGCGCGCCAGTACATCCACCTGGGTTATCAGCGGCTGGTGAGCTTTGAGGTCCGCGGCGGTGGGTTCGACTGGTTCGGTAATCCGCCCGCCAACCGGACCTTGACCGCCTATGGCCTGATGGAGTTCCAGGACATGGCGAAAGTCCACGACGTTGATCCCAACCTGATCGCGCGGACGCGACGATGGCTACTCGACCAGCGGAAGCCCGACGGGTCGTGGGAGCCCGAGGGTCACATGCTCCACGAGGACCCCACCGGCGCACGGGGCAGCCAGGCCCTGGCGAGGCTGGGCTCGACCGCCTACATCGCGTGGTCGGTCTTCTCCGGGCAGCCCGATCCCCAGGCCCGGTCGACGATGGCCTATCTCCAGGGCCAGTCGGACGCGGCGCGCGAGGACCCCTATATCCTGGCCTTGATCGCCAATGCGATGCTGGCCATCGACCCCTCCGTTGCCGCGGTACAGCAAGCCCTCGACCGGCTGGAATCGCTCCAGCAGACATCGAACGACGGCAAGCACGGCTGGTGGGGACCGCAGGACTCGGCTCCCTCCTCGCAGCGCACCCTGTTCTATGGGGCCGGCGAGAGCCGTCGCATCGAGACGACGGCGGTGGCGGTCCTGGCGATGCGCCAAGCCGGCCGGAGTCCCGAGGCGGTGCGCAAGGCCCTGGCCTGGCTGGTCGCCCGGAAGGACGGACAGGGCACCTGGGGCTCGACCCAGGCAACGGTGCTGGCGCTCAAGGCCCTGCTGGCGGGGACGGGCAAGCCGCTGGGCGGCGACAAGCCGCGTCGGATCGCCATGCTCCTGGATGGCGAGATGGTCCAGGAGCTGGGCATCGCCGCCGACCAGTCCGACGTCCTGCGTCAGGTGGATCTCTCGGGCCGCATCGCCGCGGCGCCGGGGACTCACCGTCTGACGATCGAGGATCGCTCCGGCACCGATTCCGGCTATCAAGTCGTCTTCCGATATCACGAGCCCGACACGGTCAACCGTCCGGACGCGAACGCCGAGCCCCTCTCGATCCGCCTGGACTACGACCGCACCACGATCGCCCTGGACGAGACCGTGACGGTCGTGGCGTCGGTCGCCAACAACCGGCCCGATCCGGCCCCGATGGTGATCCTCGACCTGCCGATCCCCGCCGGGTTCGCGATCGACGCGGACGGACTGGCCGGCCTGGTCAAGGAGGCCTCGATCGCCAAGTTCCAGGTGACGGCGCAGAGCGCCATCGTCTATCTCCGCGACCTGAAGCCCGGCGCGCCCCTGATGCTCCGCTACCACCTCCGCGCCACCATGCCGGTGAAGCTGACGGTCCCCGCCGCGCGTGCCTACGAGTACTACGACCCCTCGCGGCAAGGCGCGAGCTCGACGGCTCGGCTGACGGTCGGCGCGAAGTCCTGATTAGCCCAGGTTCAGAAATGAATTATATGTATAGTCGTATTGAGCAGTCCTTGCAGGCACTCGCTCCGCGGCCGTTTCTGTGAATCTACTCGAGTTCGTCGGCTTCCAAGATCGCTCGGATGTCGCGGGCGGCGTGAAGGACCCGGATGACGTCGATCCCTCCCGGGATGGGGAGGTAGAAGATGAGATAGTTCTTGAACCGCCTGACGTTGGTGCAGCGGAGACCTTCCAGGCGAGGATTGTTGACTTTGTAGACCTCGCCGATCCCGGGCGATTTGGCCAAGGCCGTGAAGGTAGCCTCGGCGGCCTGCCGGAATCGGCCCGCGGCGTCGGGACTCCGCTCCCAGATGTAAGCGTAACAGCCCGCGAGGTCGATACGGACAAGTGGTTTCTTGAGGACGATGGGTTCGCTCATCAGGCCTTCCGGGCCTTGCGAGCCGCGCCGATGCGCCGACCTTCGCGTTCGATCTCGTCCCAGTCCTCGGGTGCCATCGGGGTCGAGGGGCCGGAGTCCAGTCCTTCAATGAGCAAGGCTTCGATGCGGGTGTTCTCGCGAGCTTGGCGGTCACGGTCAACGAGGGTCCGCAGGTATTCGCTTGGGTCCTTGAACGCCCCATCAGCGACCAGTCCATCGATAAATTGCTTGAGTGGCTCCGGCAACGAAACTTGCACCTTGCTCATGCTAGCAACCCCATCGGGTCAGCGTTCCAACTCGTTGGCCAAGCGAGTCGAGGTCATCACCGCGTTTCTCCGTCAACTCTCATTCTATCATGTCCGCCCCGCCCCGCCGAACCTTTCTGAGCGGATGAATTCTGGGAGAGGGTCCGTGGATTGCGCCGACGGTTTCTTCTTCTTCGCCATCCACTTGCCTGGACTCGGTTTGCCATGATGAATAGAGTGATCCTTTGTGCGCAGTCTATAAAATGGGGGTATTGATGGAAATCCTGGGTCATGGCGTCTACGACCTTGGCGAGGCGGCCCAACTCACCGGCTTGAAGCGATCCAGGGTCAGAGAATGGTTCTGGAGACGGGTTTCCGATCAGGATCCGCGTCCGATCTTCGACGGCGATTATGCGGGAGTGGCCGAGGGCCAATCGATCAGCTTTCTCGAGCTGGTCGAAGTCTTCGTCGCCGGGCAGTTGAGGGAGCACGGCATGTCGCTTCGATCCATCCGGCGGGCTCACGCAAAGCTACAGAACGATTGGGAGACGAAGCATCCGTTTTCAAGGAAGGAGATCCGAACCGACGGCCAGAAAGTCCTCCTCCTTGCGCTGGACGAACCGGATCGGCAACTCGCCTGCGAGGCCATCACCGGGAGCCAGGTCTTCGAGAGCACCATCCGACCCACCTTGAAGAAGATCGAGTACGACCCAACCTCGAAACTCGCGACGAAGTGGCACCTCTCGCCCTTGGTGGTCCTCAACCCGCGCGTCTGTTTCGGCCAGCCGATCGTCGAACCCATCGGGATCACGACCTATGTACCGGCCGCGTCTTATCTCGCCAATGGGCGGAACGCCAAGAGGGTCGCGAACTGGTATGAGATCGAGGAGAAACATGTCATGGCAGCGGTGGAATACGAGACCCGGTCTGCCGCATGAACGTCTTCTTCGACAATATTGATGAGCCTGAAGCTGGCGCGGATGATCGAGATCTTCACGGAGGGAGAGCACAGCGTCAGCCATCATCTCGCACCATGATCCTCCAACATCTCGGATACCTCTTCCAGTCTCGGCCTGGGATCGACTTGCCGGTCGCGTCCTCGATGAGGTCGAGCAGTCGCCCGGCACGAGCGCGGAGGAAGTCGGAGAAGGCGTCCTTCCGGATGATCTCCGGTTCGATCAATAGCTCGGAGGATTGATCCAGTCGATCGGGGCTGACCTTGTGATTCTTCTCCAGGCCACGAAGATACGCACTCGGGGCCTTGTCGCCGATGATGCGATTGGTGCGTCCGCTAGCGGGGCCTTATTGATCACGCTGTTCCAACAGAACCGGTCATAGCCCTGATCTTCGCAGTGTTTCGCCGGGAAGATATGGTGGATATCCACGGCGGCCTCGAGTATTCGTCAGCTCGATCGGTCGCCGCAGGAAGTATCGCTGCCTGCTTTCATAGTCAAGGCACAGTCCCTTAGGCCGACCGAGCGAGTCGAGGAACTCATAATCGGGTCGGAGCAGTCGATCGCGGATGGTTCGCGGTTCGTCGCCCCCATCGAGCCACGACAGGACATCCTGGATGTCGTGCGCAAACCGATCTCGTTGCGCTCCGACAACTCGCCGAAGACCCCGCACCAGTACCATCGACAGAGCTGACGCTTGATTCGGTCATCCCCGATCGGGGCCAGCACGGCGCAGATCGCCGAGAGGGGAATGAGCTGGGTGATGTAGGGAAGTGTCTTGTTGTCGAAGATCTTCTCGCGGGCCAGCAGCCTGGCCCCGCTCAACATCCCTTTCTCCATCGCGTCGGCGCAGTTCTGATAGGCGGCAGTTCAAGCTTCAGGACATCCTTCCGCTTGCCTGTCGCAGTCTTGCCGTCGGCATGTTCCTGCGATAGGTCTCAGCAGTTTACCGCACATATTAAATATTCATTGATTCTATTAAACTGCGTTATGTTATTTTGCAAGTGACGGACAGGGTCTCCCAATCTTGCCGATCAAGTCATCGCCGCGACTTTCGCAGTCTCAGCTTGAAGACCGCCAAGCGACGCCCCGGTATTCGCGGTTTCGAATACTGCAGACGGCATCCTTGGGCGTGGTCTGGAGCAGTTCGATGATCGGCACGCGGTACTGGTGGAACCGGTGAAGAACCGGGATTTCGAACTTGTCCCATTGATCGAGCTTGCCCTCGTCGAGGCCAAAGTGCCGCGAATAGCCTCGTCGCCAGGCTGTGCTTCGGGTAGCGTCAAACACCAGGTCCAGAGGAAAGTAGCCGACCTCGTAGGCTTTCTCTTCCGTGCTGACATCCAGGTCGATCTTGCGGTCGAAGTCGCTCCATTCCAGGGTCAGGGGGCCGCGACAGCACGGCCATCTCCGCCTATCGGGCAGCCGGAAGTCGGGTACCCCCCAGGCTCCCTTTGCCACTGACTACGTTGCCTCGCGAGAAGTCCCCGGAACCGTCGGACTGCAAGACCCACTCATAGGTCGCACCGCCATAGTCCGAGCCGCCGCGACCGATGTGCGTATGCTCGACGAACCTGACCGCCAATGCGAGCGTCCGCGTCTTCACCACGGCGAAGTGGTCCGGGACCCGTTCCGCAAACCATCTTGCCGACCGCGGTTCCGCCCGGACCTCGGTCTCGCCGGGTGCGATCCCGGTCCGGATGTTCGCCATCGACCGACCCGCCCGTGCGATCCGCTCGAGTCCGTCCTTGATGCTGATGCGGTTGACCCTCCACCGGATCAGGTCGGGCCGCCTGGCCGAAACCGAGCGGACTAGCCCTTCAACAGCGGAGGGCAGGCGCCGCCAGGACTTCGATTCTGGTAGACTTCGGTTATCCTCGATCCGTCAACGGTTCCCCCTCGAGGGCACGGCCGGATGAGCGGGGCGGAAGAGAACGGGGACTACGAGCCCCATCCTCTGACCTCTTCCCCAATTGATCGGGGCTCAGGATCGCGTGTCATTGCGAGGAACCCCGGAGGACCGCGCCGATGTACGGGCCCCGTGAGCTGACGCACCCGCGCGACGAGATCGTGCGGACCATGGAGCGTATCTACCGATACCGGATGACCACCACGTCCGGCGGCAACCTGTCGATCCGCGACGACGATGGCTCGGTCTGGATCACCCCGGCGCGGGTCGACAAGGGGGGCCTCCGCCGCGAGGACATCGTCTGCGTCCGCCGGGACGGTTCGGTCGAGGGGCCGCACCGGCCGTCGTCGGAATTCCCCTTCCACCGGGCGATCTACGACTCCCGGCCCGACTTCAAGGCGATCGTTCACGCCCACCCGGTCGCCCTGGTGGCGTTCAGCATCTGCCGCCGGGCCCCCGACACCCGCTTGCTCCCGCAGTCGCGCCGGGTCTGCGGGGCCGTGGGGTTCGCCCCGTACGCCCTCCCCGGGAGCGAGGCGCTCGGTCGGAACATCGCGGCGGCCTTCGCCGAGGGTTCTCACTGCCTCGTGCTGGAGAATCACGGGGTCGTCACCGGCGGCACGACGCTGGCCCACGCCTTTGAGCGGTTCGAAACCCTGGAATTCGCCGCCAAGACCGTGATCAAGGCGAGCACCCTCGGCCCGGTCCGCTATCTGACCGACGCCGAGGTCGACCGCCCCCGCCCGGCCGCGGGCGGGCCTCCCGAACCGCGCAACGGACCGGTCACCAGCCGGGAGAAGGAGCTGCGAGCCCAGCTCTGCGAGTTCGTCCGCCGCAGCTACCGGCAGCGGCTGATGATCAGCACGGTGGGCGCCTTCTCCGCCCGCCTCGACCCCGATTCGTTCCTGATCACCCCCCACCGGACCGACCGCCACGACCTCGAGCCGGCCGACATCGTCCTCGTCCGGAGCGGCCGCCCCGAGGAGGGCAAGACCCCGAGCAGTGCCGGCCGGAACCACCAGGCCGTCTACGACGCCCACCCCGGAGTCCACGCGGTCGTCAACGCCTACCCGGTCAATGCCACCGCCTTCGCCGTGACCGACGCCCCGCTCGAGACGCGGACGATCCCCGAGAGCTACATCTTCCTCCGCGACATCCCCCGCATCCCCTACGCCTATCGGTTCGCCGACGGCGGCGAGATCGCCGCCCAGACGTCGCTGAAATCTCCCGTCCTGATCCTCGAGAACGACGGCGTTCAGGTGCTCGGGACGACGGTCCTTGATGCCTTCGATCGCCTCGAAGTCCTCGAATCGACCGCCGAGGCGATGATCAACGGCCTGGCCCTGAACGCAGGTGTCATCCACCGCATGCCGGACGACGTCATCGCCGAACTGGAACGAGCATTCGGGCTCGACTGACTTCGAACACCTCACCAGACCACTAAACGAAGAATTTACCAATTCCGATCTAAATGTTGGCTATGTGACCGGGCAGGCGCGAGTGTCGCGTGCCCGATCGACGCGGGCGTCACGGCGACGGCATCGTCGAGTCCCTCTGCGACTTGAGCAAGGCGGAGAGCTGCTTACGGTAAGCCTTTTCTTCGGGATTGAGTCGGATCGCCTCGCGGATCTCGGCGAGGGCGCCGTCGGGACCTCTTTTCGCCTGGAGTGCGGCGCTGAGGGCCTCGTGCGACCAGGCATGGTCCGGCCTGCCCGGATCGCCGCACGCAGGACGGCGATGATCCCGTCCTGATCGCCCCTGTTCTTCAGCATGGTCACAAGATTCGTCAGGGCGCCCGCGTGGCCGGGGTCGGTCCGGAGGGCTTCAATCTTCGTTCGGTCCGCCCCACCAGGCCAGAGTCCGGAGATAGCCGATGACCGCGCCGGCCACGGCGGCGGACTGTTCGGGGAACAAGGCGTGGCTGGCGTCCTCGATGACCGTTGAGGCCACGCGGGGTCCGAGCTGAGACCGGAGGTCACCCCACTGGTCTCGAGGATGAAACGGGTCGAGTGCGGCAATGATCTCGAAGATCGGTGCGGTACCGGCGGCCCGGTATCGGTCCAGGTCCACACCGTCGGCGGTCACGCTGGCGACCTGCATCTTCAGGGTCTCCGGGTACCACCCGGTCAGCCAGATCGACGCGTCGTGGCCGGGCGCGAAGAACGCCAGCCTCAGGGCGGCGAGCCGCTCGCTCTCGGGCAGGGTCGGATCGCCGGGCGCATCGGGGACGAGCTGATCTCGGGCGGGATCATCCGGCCGGCTGCCGCGGCGAGGATGACCGCGGAGACCTTCTCGGGGTGATTCGTGGCCAGGTTGCGGGCGACGAAGTTGCCGAACGCGTGTCCCAGGACGACGGCGCGTCCCCGGCCGAGATGGTCGATCACTCGCGCGATGTCGTCGCCGAGATCGTCGAGGACGACCCCGGTCATGGGGCCGGCGGATCGGGCGATGCCGCGCGGCTGAGGCCGAAGGACGCGGTAGCCGGAGCCGGCCAGGGCGGCCGCGAACGGCTCGAAGTCGTCGTCGCCGCCCCGGCCGTAGGACGGGAGGACGACGACGGCGGGCCCGTCGCCGTTGACGTAGGTCTCGATCGACACGCCGCCGGCTGTGAACATCTCGCCGCGTCGATTCATCAGTTTCTCTTCATGCGCGTCGCCGCCGGTTTGCTGGCCGGCGTCGAGGACGCGGCGTGCGGTTGCAGCTCGACGCGAAGGAGGGTGGCCTTCCGTACGATCCCGTCGGGAGGCGCGGTCGTCCCGCCGTCGGTGGTCACGTAGGCCACCCGGCCGAGGTCGCCGGGGCCGCGGCGCCAGGCGGCGGAGGATGGGCCGACCAGGACCTGGTCGAACGGATCGCCGGCGATGTGGCGGACCTCGCCGCCGTGCCGGGGCTCGAGCGGAACCCGGTCGATCGTGTTGGCGCGGTGCCGGGTGACGTAGGCGAATCCGGCGTCCTCGTCCAGGCAGAAATCATCGGCGTTGTCGATGGCGGCGACGAACTCGGCGTCGCCGGCGGGGTCGAGAGTCGTCGGGTCGACCGCGACGCGCATGAAGACCTTCTGGGCGGTCGACGTGTACCAGAGGTAGCCGGTCCGCACGCCGTAACGGACCCCGTTGACGCCCGGTTGCGGCGGCGGCGGGACCTCGCTGTCGGGGTCCATCGCCATCGTATCGTGGGCCAGCCAGATCCGGGCCGACGCACCCCGGGCGCCCTCCGCCAGATCGATTCGCCAGATGAACCCGGCGAAAGAATCGGCGATGAGCATCACCCCGGGGCCGAGCAGGCAACTGCCATTGATCCCCCGGACACGGTCGTCGAAGGTGAAAATAATCTCGGGCGACACCGGGTCGCCCGGAGTCCAGTCGTTGAGGTCGACACGCACCAGGTGAGACTCGTGGCTGGCGTAGGCGTCGCTCAGGTTGATGATGAACACATCGGGCTCGACCTCGACGATGCCCATGACGAGTTGCTCGAATGTGTGCGCCAGGACCGGGCTGACGTCCAGGCGGGGCTCGGGACCGGGGACGCACCAGAGTTCCTTCTGGAGCACCGCGGTGATCAGGACCGAACCGTCGCCGCGGACGGCGAGGTTCTCCAGGAAGTACTTTTCCGGGAAGTACGCGACCGGAGTCAGGGTGACCGCGGGGACGGGGGCGATCGGCATGAGAAATCCTCACTTTCACGGGTGTCGCGTTCGGCGCCCGGACCGACCCGTTCTCGGACTGTCCTGCGTCTTCCCGCCGGGCGAGCTCCCGGCGGGTCGAGTGCGACCGCGGCGACCGCGGTCGGGGCGTCGGGCGGGAGATGCCGAGCTGTTATGGTCACTCCGGAGCCGGGATGTCGAAGGCGTTGAGCAGGCCGCACACCGTGTGGTAGGCGCCGATGAGAAAGAGCATATCGACAAGGCCGCGCGTCCCGAACGCCTCCAGGGCCTCGTCATAGACAGGTGGATCGATGCGGCGATCGGCCGAGAGCTGGTGCGCGAACCGCCACGCGCACCGCTCGGCGTGCGACAGCCCATCGGGCACGCCCCCCGCGGCGAGGGTTTCGACCGCCTCCTCTGACAGGCCGGCTGTCCGGGCGGCCGCCGAGTGCGCGTAGAGCTCGTAGGCCGAGCGCCACACGGCGCCCACGGCGAGGATCACCACCTGTCGGACGCGGTCGCTCAACGTCGTGCCCTCTTCCTCGGCGGCCTGGAAGTCGAGGAAGCGTCCCGCGATGGCGGGACTGAGCAGCACGGGGTTGAACGGGCCGATGAAGTGTCCGTCCCCGCTGCGGCTGGCAACCCCGGCGCGTTCGGCCCAGGGGACCACCGATCGGGTGAGCCGGTCGAATAGCACTTGCTGGGGTTCGGTCAGCGACGAGCGCTCCGCCAGCGGCAGACGACCGCCCATCGCCTCGGTCGAGGTCGACATCGCGCGAACTCCTTTCCTGCCCGCATGGCGGGCGGCTCGGTGATTTATTGCTCCAGGCCGACGGCGTCGGCGGGGACGTCGTAAGCCATCAACGTCAGCGAGACGGTGGTAAACCACCCCATGAGTGCCGTCACATCGACGATGCCCGCGTCCCCCAGCAGGTCCCGCGCACGGCGGTAGAGGCCCAGAGGCACGACGCGCGCCGCGGCCAATGTGGACGCGAGCTGGTACACGACCTGCTGCCGGGGATCGTCGAACGAAGTCGGGAGGCCCGCGATCAGCGCCTCGACTTTCTCGGGCGCGAGTCCGCCCTTCTCGACGCCGATCTTCTCGTGCTCGTAGTTGCCGTACGCCTGCGCCAATGACCGTTGATGACATTGGTTGCGATCTCGATCTCGGCCTTGGTCAGGGTCGACTCGGTCTGATAGTAGGCGCCCGTCGGGACGATCGTGCGCGACAGCGCGGGATTCGCCACCCAGATCTTGTGCGGCCCCGGCACCAGCCCGCGCAGCTTCAGCGTGTAGTCGTAGGCGGCCCTCATGTCCGCGGGCATCCGGTTGACCGGAGTCTCCTGATATCGACCGAATGTACCGAAATCGGGATTTTCCGTCATGCGATTGCCTCCGCTGGTGTTGGTCGCCGACGTCCCGGCGACGCACGGGGATGAGGCAGACTCCTCGTCCGAGGCCCGCGAGAAATCGCGATCGTCTGCTCGTCGATAACCGGGTCCGAACGCCTGGAACAAGCGACGACGGATATGCGAGAATCCTCGCAAAAGAGATGCCCGCCGAGGGGTCAAGATCCAGCCTTGCGGCCCGGCCGAAGCGGCGGGGCGGGCGGGGGCGCGTGTGGAAGCCATCCCGGAGGGGGCGGCGGTCCTCTTCTATATCACCTTGCAAGATTCCGAGAGGGCGAGCCTCCTGGCGAGCCGAGCCGGGTCCTGGCTTGGACGGAGCCTCGCCCTCCCCGGATCACGAAAGGTCATTTGGCGCGATTGGCAATCGAGTGGCGCACACCGAATACCAACCCGAAGTGTCCGCGAGGGGATCGCCGTCGGAATCTTCGCGGACGCTTCGGGTTAGTAGAATCTGCCTCGGAGGCTGCGGTCCCCGTCTGTTGGGGTGCCCTGCACGACTAGCTCTGGAAGTCGTGTTTCCTGAGCGAGGTTGTCAAACCGGGCAAGGACCGGAGATTCACTACAGAGTCACAGATATTAAAGATCATCACAAGATAAGACGTTTTCATTTTCTCCTCTGTGGCCTCTGTACTACTAACCCTGAAAATCTTGTACGGCGCAAGACTTCATAAGGACTCAAGAAGCAAGGGGTTGCATCGGCGAAGTACATCGAGAAATTCTTCTCTGTGCCCTCTGTGACTCTGTGGTGAATCTCTTCTGATGAGTTGCTGCTCGGCCGCGCTGTGACTCTGTGGTGAATCTCTTCTGATCCATTGCGGTTCGGTCGCGCTATGAGAACCGTATTCGCGCAAGAACCTCCGGATCATCCTCGGACTACGACCTCTCGCCGGGAGTCAGGCGCCGCGTGGCGCTCGGGTCGCCGGTTGGCGGCGGAGCCTGATCCTTCTCTGCGGGCGGTCCGAGTAGTTCCGCAAAAATGGGCTCCAGCGCCGCGGCCCAGGCGTCGTACCCCTTCTCTTCCAGATGCAGACCGTCACGGGAGACCTCGGGCAGCAGGTCTCCCTTCTCGTCCGTCAACCGGTCGTTGATATTGAGGAAGCGAATCGACTTCCCATCGGCCAAGGTCGCCAGTTGGCCGTTGATCCGCTCGATGGTCGGGGCCAGCGTCTTGTTTTGCGGGCGAGGGAAGAGTGCCGTCAGCACGATCGACGCATCGGGGGCCTTCTTCCGGAAGGTCGCGATGATCGCCTTGATGCCGACGACGACGTCATCGACGGCGGCCGCATCGGCCGGGCCACGCCAGGGCAGATTGTTCGTGCCGGCCTGAAGTACGATGATCTTCGGCGAGGCGCCGTCGAGCTCTCCGTTCTGCAGGCGCCACAGGATGTTGTGCGTGGTGTCGCCTCCCCAGCCGAAGTTGGCCGCGTTCCGGCCGTGGAAATGTCTCTCCCAGTGGGCCAGCAGCCTGGGATAGTCGGTCGCTCCCCAGCGTCGCGTGATGGAGTCGCCTTCGAAGTAAATGTCGATCTTTCCCTGCTTCGTCTTCGCGATCAGTTGCTGGTGGGCGACTCGCGAATTCGGGTCAGGGCGTTCGACGGCGGCATGGACCGATCGCGGTGTCCGAAGCATCGCGTATACCGCGTCGAAGGCAGCCTTCGGCCTGCGATTACGATCGAAGAGCAGCGGGTGATTGACGCGATTCCAGGGGAAATCGTTGAGCCAGCTCTGGCCGTCGTGCAGGTTCCAGAAGGAAACCCGCTCGACGAGGTCGCTGTACTCGTCGAAGAGCCGGAACAGCGCCACGTATTGTTCGACCTGCTTACGCCGAATCGCTTCCGGGATGCCGTCCTTGTAAGGGTCGTACCTGGCCAGCTCGTCGCGGTGCTTGCCGTCATCGGCCCACCATCGACTCCGCGTGACCACATCGATATCCAGTTCGGAGACGACGACTTTGATGTTCAGCTTCCGCAGCTCATCGAACGTCTCTCGGAGCTGCGGGATCGAATCGTCGCCGAGCTCGAAATGCCCCTGCATCCCGTAGGCATCCACCGGAGCCCCCTTCTGCTTCAATTGCGTCAGCAGCTCGATCAGCTTCTCGCGCTTGCCCGGCTTGTGGCCGTTGTAGTCGTTGTAGATCAGCAGCGCATCCGGGTCCTTGGCGCGAGCGGCCTTGAATGCCGCGACGATGAAGTCGATGCCGGTGGCGCGAGAGTACACGGAATCGCGCAGCAGGCCCTCGCCGCCGTCTCCGAGCGCCTCGTTCACCACGTCCCACTGGGTCGCGACGTCCGCGTACCGATCGACGACGGTATGGATGTGACTCTCGATGCGACGCAGCAGCGTCTCGCGGGACACCGGCTTCCCGTCCTCCTGCTTCATCCATTCATCGGTACGATCGTCCTTCGCCCATACGAGGCAGTGGCCCACGACCTCGAGGTTGTTGGCGCGCGCGAACGCGACGAAGCGATCGGCGTCCTCGAAGTTCCATGTGTCTTCGGCCGGGTGGATGCTCTGCGGCTTCATGCAGTTTTCGGGCGTGAGGATGCGGAAGTGCTGCTGGATCAAGGCCGCGTCTTCCGGCTGCTGGAGTACCCGATGGCCGACACCGACACCGATCTTGAATCGGTTGCCCACCACTTCCTTGAGCGATCGCCGATCGGGCTCGGGCCCGGCGGAAGCCTCCTGGTTCTTTCCCCCAGCACGCGGCTTCAAATGCATGTCGAAGAATGCCTGTACCGCAGCCTGCATCATGCCCGTGTTGAACTCCGGGCTACCGTGGCCCGCGCCGGCGATCTTGTAGAAGGTGACGTCGCTCCGCGCCCGCTTCATCGCCTCGTGCAGGAGTACGCTCTGATGGCAGGGCACGAGGGGGTCTTGCTCCCCATGGACGATGAGGAAAGGCGGTGCATCCTTGGTCAGATATTTGATGGGATTGGCACGACCCACCTTCTCGACGTTCTCCTGGATCGCCCCACCGATCAATCGTGATTCGGGCGAGTCGGGCGAATCATGTTTCAGCCGTGCGCCCGCCAGGGCGTGGGCATCCATCTGCAGGAAGTCGGTCGGGCCGAAGAAGTCCACCACCGCGTGGACTCGACTCGATTGATCCGCGTTGCCACCCTTGCCCTCGAGATCCGCGATGCCCCCGGACGTGCCCAGCAGGGCGACCAGGTGCCCGCCCGCCGACGCACCCCAGACGCCGATGCGTTCCGGGTCGAGGTTGTACGCCTTGGCGTTCGCCCTCAACCAGCGGATGGCCGCCTTGCAGTCCTCGATCTGCGCCGGGAAGACGGCGTGCTGGCTGAGCCGGTAATTGATGGAGGCCACCGCATATCCCCTGCCGACGAGCGGTATCGCCATGACAGCATCGTCTTTGCTACCGCCCATCCACGCGCCGCCGTGTACCCACACGATTACGGGCAGCGAGGTGTCGGCAATTGCCGGGACGTAGAGGTCGAGCCGTTGCCGCGCGAGGCCGCCGGGGATGTATGCCAGGTCGGAGTGGACCTTGGTACCGTCCGGCAGACTCGGCCTCGGCAACTGGGCCTCGGCGACCGAAGCCAGCGTCGTCAGCACGACCAGGCATTCGAGGGAGCTGATGTGTTTCATGGCGCCTTCCGCAAGGGGTCAGAGGTATGAGGCTGGATGATGGCCCTTCATCGATCGTAAGCGGTGGCCGTCCGTGACGCGGTTCAGGTCAAGTCGGTGATCTGCAAGTCATTGCTGGCGCGTAGCACGTCGAAATCGCCTTGCCGGGACCACGTAGCCGGCGAAGCACGTACGTAATGACAGGGTTCGCCAGCACCCATACGATCGCGAGTGTTGCGAGCGGCTTGCCGCGCTCGTTTGCGATGGCACGCCGTGGTTCGACGGTCTCAAATTGGCGTCGATGCCAGTAGCGCTCCTGATAGACTTCCCCGAACTTGCCGATTTCCTGCGAAAAGCGTCCCTTGTCTGGCGCTTTGTCGTGGCTGTATTTACCGGTCAGCAGCCCGCCGGCGAGGGGATTGAAGGGAATGACCGCGAGGCCTTCCTCATGGGCGAGCGGTAGCAGCTCGCGCTCGATCTCGCGGAACAAAAGGTTGTAGCACGGCTGGACCGAGACGTAGCTCGCGCCGCGCAGCACGTCCGAGCGGCCGAGAGACCGCGCGAGGCGGTAGGCCAGGATGTTCGAGATGCCGATATAACGGGCTTTGCCTGAGCGGACGATCGGATCGAACGCTTCGAGGGTTTCATCGAGCGGCGTTGTGGGATCGTCCCAATGGAGCTGATACAGATCGACGTAATCGATGCTGAGACGGCGCAGCGAGACGTCGATCGCATCGAGCATATGCTTGCGCGAGCCGCCCTGGTCCGAGGGTAGCGGGCTCATCGGCGCCCCTGCTTTTGACGCGACGATAAGGCGGTGGCGTTTGCCATTGAGCCAGCGTCCGGTGATCTCTTCCGTGCTGCCGAGGTGCGCGTGAGCGGCGCCCATGGGATAGAAGTCGGCGGTATCGAGAAAGTTGATCTCCGGGTCGGCCGCGACGTCGAGTATGCGGTGTGATTCCGCCTCGTCCGTTTGCTTTCCGAAAGTCGCCGTGCCGAGGCACAGGCGGGAGACGGACATGCCCGTGCGGCCAAACCTGGTGAGTTGCATAGCGCCCAAGTCCTGTTCGGTCTAGACAGCCGTCAGGCCGCCGTTGACCGGAAGGTCGATACCGGCGACGTAGCTGCTTTGGTCCGAGGCGAGGAATAAAGCGGCGGAAGCGATCTCCTCGGGACGCCCCAGGCTGCGCCAGAGGCGTCATCGCCGTAATCTGCTTTCTAGCTTCTGCGGCGCCTTCCTTGGACGGGAACTGCGAGTCGAACATCGGCGTGTCGACCGGGCCCGGGCTCAGCACGTTGGTCCTGATCTTCCGATCCTTGAGTTCGTTGGTCCACGTCCGGGCGAACGACCGAAGCGCTGCCTTGGTGGCGCTGTAGGTGCTGCGGCCCGTAAAGCCTTTGTTCTTCCCGGCGGAGGCCACGAGGATGATGGAAGCCCCATCATTCAAGTGGGGCAGAGCCTTTTGAACGGTGAAATAAGTGCCGCGGGCGTTGGTGTTGAAGGTCTTGTCGAAATGCTCGGGCGTCGCGCCGGCGGTCATCGTTTTTTCGACGAAGGCCGCGCCCGCAAGAATCACGTCGATCTTGCCCGTCTTCGCGACGGTCTCGTAGAGGCGGTCGAGGTCATCGAGCTTTGAGATGTCGGTCTTTACGCCGGTGACGTTCTCGCCGATCTCTGCGACGGCCTTGTCGAGCTCCGCCTGCCGGCGACCGGCGATGAAGACATAGGCGCCCTCTTCAACGAACCTCTTGGCGGTCGCGAGGCCGATTCCGCTGCTGCCGCCCGTGACGACGGCGATCTTGTTTTTCAATAAAGACATTTTGTTTCCTTTTTCGTGCGGCGCCGGGCCGGGGGCTGTTTAATGGTCCCTTGTTATTCAGGTCGATTTGCGTTCGGCCCCGAGCGTGACGATGAAAACCACGAAGTGTGCGCTGGAGCGGTTGCGCCACTCGTGAAAGTTGCCGTTCTGCACGATGAAATCGCCAGGCTTGAGGTGGATTTCCTTCAACTGGCCGTCCTCGTCGGGGTAAGCCAGTTCCCCTTCGCCGCTGATCACGACCACGAGGTCGATGCTGTCGGTGCGGTGCATCCCCCCGCCCGATTTGCCGGGCGTTATGTTGTGGCCCGTCCCGAGATCGAGCTTGGCAATAAGCGGTCCAAGATCCGGCGCCTGGTTGCCCGTCTCCGGGGGCAATGATTGGACGTTCAACTCGGACGGCGCCTTTCGGACCGAAGAGGCCCTTTCGCGGGTACTCGCCGAGCACCTGCTCGGCTGCGAGGGGCAGGTTAGGAAGCTGGTCGAACCCCCAGATATCGGTTGGGAGATCGGCCGAGGTCGTTTCGAGCAGGTCACTCACCTGCACCACGACGCCCGACTTGCTTTCGGCGGTCACGATTCTTCGCATCTTCATTTTGCATGTCTCCTTTGAAAGTTAAGCAGCGACACCACCTTTGCTCAGATGGCGAACCGAGGCGCTCTCGATCGCACCGAGATGGGCGTGTCTTCTAGGCCTTGATTCTTTAGTGGACACTATAGTAACTGGACAGGAGGTGTCAAGTATTTTATAGTGTTCGCTAGACAATCGCTCGTAGAGCGACGCCTTAGAAACCATCCGAGAACCATTGGAACGCCCATTGCATAATTGCCTTATAACGGAATAAGGTGCCCTCGATCGTCGCAATGGGAGCCGCTCTCATGAAACGTCGTAAGACGAAACCCAAGCCGCTGGGCACGATCTGGGAGATCCCCGACGCGTTGTGGCAGCGGGTCGAGGTCAGTCGCTATTACTGCTTTCGGTGCCTTTCTCGTTGCGCAGCAGGCGGCAAAGCGGATGGAGCCGCGGGGATACGGTGCGATTCTATTCACGGGCGCTACGGCCGGCGTGAAGGGGTTTGCTCAGTCGGCCCCATTTGCCATGGGAAAGTTCGCATTACGGGGCCTTGCCCAAAGCGCGGCAAGTGAGTTGGGGCCGAAGGGTATTCAAGTGGCCTATTTCAGCACTGATGGGCTTGTGCGTTCCGCCGGCCGCCCCGATCGTCCCGACCACCCTGACGGCACACTGGACCCGGATGCGATTGCTCAAACGGGCATTGACGTGCTGTCACAACCACGAAGCGCTCGGTCGTTCGAGGTCGATCTCCGCCCGTGGACGGAGCCGTTCTGAGATCAATACGCGGCGGCGTTGCAGTCGGGATGATAGCTGGGCGGAGATGGGCGTGGCGGTTGCACAGTTTGTTCATTCGCTTCGCTCCAATTGAGCGAAAGCGCTAGCAGTTGGAAGATGAAGCGTCAATCTTAAATTCTGTTTGCAGTACAACGGTGGAGTTAGACGAAATCGATGGGACGGCCACGCGAATTTGATGTCGAGAAGGCGCTTGATACGGCGAGTGAGTTGTTTTGGCGCAAGGGATACGAGGGGACATCGCTTTCCGATCTAACGGGAGCGATCGGGATCGGGCCACCGAGCTTCTATTCCGCCTTCAAGAGCAAAGAAGCGCTCTTCAAACTAGTAGTTGACCGCTACCAATGCGGTCACATCGGTTTCTTTGCGGAGGCCCTCAACCAACCGACGCCGTTAGCCGTCGCGGAGCGGGTGCTTTACGGGTTCGCGGACGCCTATACGACAAAGCCACATCCCCCCGGATGTCTTGTGCTGAACTGCAGCTTGCCCTCTTCCGATGATACGGAGGACTCTATCCGGCATGACCTGGCCAAAGGAAGGAAGGCGAGCCGGATCGAGTTGCGGAAGCGGTTCAAGCGCTTCAAATCCAACGGCGCACTCCCTAACGATGCCGATCCCGACGCCCTTGCGCGGTATGTCTTGACGGTCGCATGGGGGATGGCAGTGGATGCGCAATCGGGGGCGAGCCGGGATGATCTTTATCGCACGGTGAAACTAGCGCTAAAGTCGTGGCCGGCGTGAGAGCGTCTTGCGGTTTATCAGATTCGTCGTCAACACGTGTGAACGCAAATCGACGCTCCCTCTTTGGTACCCGGGGTGTCAGTAGCAATGGAACGGAAACCCTTATTCCAGTTTTCCGTTCCATTGCTACTCACACCCCAAATAGCCCGATGTAGCCTCGGCCGTTGGTGATCGTAGTCCCCTTGCAGGCCTGCACCATGGCCTCGTCTCTGTTAACGATGTTGATCGCTACCCTGATCGTGTGCTTGTCGGCTTGACGTAACAAAACGCCCTTGATGTGCCACGAGAACGGGGTCAAGTCAAGGAGCCTGTAATGTCCATTCCTGGGATCTATAATCCCTCGCCTCCCAGGCGACGACTTCAGAACGTCGGGGTGATTGTCGAACGATTGGGTGAGCTGAACCTGCGGGAGCACGGCGAGCGATGACATCGAAGAGGGCAACTCTCATGGAAGCACGCCTAGATCGCTCTGCCCACGTCCCAGAGGTCGTCATCAATTGCAGCCATTCCTAAAGACTGGAGAACCACGGACATTTCCCCGGACAATTGGTATGTGTAGAGAGCTGCGGCCAAAATCATTTCTCCGATGGTCTCACAATCGAAAAGCGGGTTTTCGTCGTCAACTAAATCATTGAATCTATTTTTTGTATCATGATCCAGATATCTGTCAAGAGTAGTGGCTGCAATCTGCGAAACGGCAGCGATTAATGCATGACGATGGGTGACGAAATACTCAAAGATAACTTTACAATTATAGTAATTCGATGCGTACTGATCCTCTGGATGACTCCGAAATCGTGTTTCCCAGTCGTCCGGCAGCGCCCGCAGTATTGGGGCTTCGAGCTCTTCAAGTACTTCGAGCACCTGTCTATCAACAAGTAGAGCATGACCTACAATCCAGGCGGCGCAAGGTAACCCGTCTCCTGGGATATGATTCCAATGATCGTCAGAAAAATCTGAGATTGAGTGGGTAAGTAACCAGAGGGAAGACTCAAGCTGTTGAATGATCACATTGGCTGCTGTCACGGTGTTCCACCCTCCTCCAAGATGCGGTCCCTGAATCCTGAAAGTAGCTGCGCAACAGTTGTCGGTCTTTCCTTCCCGTCTGCCGTCACCAATATCGCCTCGCGGTCGAGTGCTTCGGGCAGGGCATGAACGATCCGTGCCGTTTGGCTGCGGATCACCTTGAAACACTCCAACTCCTCCGAGGCGTCGCGGCCGTCCACCGCGAGCATGACGGTCAATTCTCCCGGCATCGCTGCGGGGATGCGTCGGAATGCTGGACTGAGCGCGGCTCTGATTCGCATGGTTAACGCGAGATCCGAGTCCACGAGATGGAAAAGCACTTCCATCGCGCTCCATTTGCCCGGAACGGGGTGAGCGAGAAGCTGCTCCCGGCTCAGACCAGAAAACGCCGCACTCACGTCGTCCGATGAAGCCAGGTAACGTTCGATTAACTCATTTAATTCCGCCACGCGGGTTCTACGGTCTGAAAGTACCGTCGGGGTCATTTCTCTGTCAGAGTCTTCAACGCATTGAGGACATCGGCAGCAGAGTGTTCTTGAGCCGGTGAATCCGTTGACAGCAATCCCATTATCGCTTCAGCAATGATTGAAACACTCAGCTTTGCGATATCATGCACCTTGGGCGAAACGCACTCGGCGTCCCTTTCCGTGAGAACAGTACGGTCAGGCTCGCGAGTCCTTGCCGGCGCTCCTGCTGCCGGCAAGGATTCATCGCGAACACCCTCCTGCATCGACGCAGAACAGGAATTTGACCACATCAGTTTTTAACGTGGATGCGAATGCGATTCTCGCCAGCTTTGATTGTGAACGCGGTCGCCTTCCAGGTGGGCGATTTGGGGATCGGTAAAATCTGGGGCCGCACATCGTTCGAGAAGCCGAACGATTCGACGGGCACACCGAGGAAGTTGGAGTCCAACTTGCCGTTTCGGTTCTTGTCGTGGAACGTGAGTGCGACGTAATCGCCCGGATTTAGCTTGGCGACCTTGAACTTCGCCACCATATCCTCGCCGACACGCACGATCTGCCTGTCCTGAAGGCTGCGAAAGTAGTTCAGCCAATTCTTGCGATCCTTGCGCAGGTTGACCGACTTGAAGTCATCTTCCGAGGCGAGCAGGCCGAGTGTCGCGTTGCCGGTCGCATCGGTGAACCCGACGACCTCGATAATGAGCGACGCTTCGGCGGTGGGCGGCTGCGCACCGGCGGGTGGGCAGAGCGCAATCACGAGAGGAGATAGCGTCACGGCCACGAAGAACCATTTGCACAACATCTTGGAAACTCCTTCTTCCACGTACTCATCCTCGATAAGAACTGCGGACCTCCAGATCCGCGGCACACCAATCCTCCATCGCTTCGGGATTGGCTTCACGGGCCTTACGCGTCAGCAGGTGCATCGGGAACCAAAACGGCGAACGCCTGGACCCGATCACCATTCGATACGATACCGTGGCGTGCGGGCAGCAATAATTTCTTATCGACTGGTCAAGATATTACTCGGCTGCTGTCCACAGGTCAAGGGAATTTTTAACTGGATGGTAAGAAAATCAGAGACAGTCGACCATCCTATGCCATCTGATCGAGTTATCGGTAGTTCTTACCGCTTGGTAACACATCATTTGTTTCAATCTTGATGGGCCGTCCGGCCTGCGCTGGCAGCAAACAATTCTTGCCGATCGGTCAGAATAATTACCCGGTTTCGGACCACCGCTCGAGGGGATATTTTACTGGTAGGTGAGTAAAGCTCGGACCTTCAGACCCATGACAAAGAAACCTGCCACCAAGGCCCGAGGGCGACCTCGGGCCTTCGACGAAACAGAGGCACTTATCGCGGCCATGCGTGTATTTGAGCAGAGGGGCTTCGAGGCCGCGTCTCCGACCGCCCTTACTAAAGCGGCGAAGATCAACCGTGTGGGCATGTATGCGACGTTCGGGAACAAGGAGGAGCTGTTCCGAAAGGCGATCGACCTGTACTCGCGAATTGGTGCCGAACTTCTCGCGGGTTGCCTGGCCGCCGACACGGCCCGGGTGGGCGTGGACCGGCTGCTTTGCAGAGGCGTCACGCAGTTCACCGACCCTGCCGGTGTGGGCGTGTGCTTCGTGACTCAATCGCCGCTAACTGGCCCAGACGCGTCCGAGGATACTCGCCGATACGTCGCCAAGAGACGGGCAGCGATCGAGTTGGCCCTGCGGGACCGGTTCGACCGCGCCATTGAGGCCGGAGAGTTGCCCCTCACCGTCTCGGCCACAGACCTCGCACGGTTCTACTCGGTGGTTATCCAGGGCATCGCGCTTCAGGCCCAGCACGGGGGGACGCAGGAGCAACTTTTCGGCGTGGTGGACATGGCGATGGAGAGATGGCCGGTGCGATCCCGCAAGCGACGATAAATGCACCGGCGGGACGAGTCCTAACCCGCCGCCCCAATACCAAGAAGATGATGATTCAATAGATGAGGCAGATTGGCGGCCGGCCTGATCAAACGAATGCGTACGCCGCGACCGCGAACGTACGCATTCGCCGGGAAAGAGGCCCGAGGTCGATCACGTCACTCCTTGACTCTCGTCCAGTTCGATTCAACCTGCTGACGGTGGTCCTTCATCTTGAAGGTCGTGTCGCTGATCTCACCAATGGTCAACTCTTTCGTCTTGGGGCTGCCGTCAGGTGGGTTCTTGGGCGTCAGAACGAGACGGTTTTCAGTCACCTTCCACGTACCCTCTTCGTCGATCGGGATCTCCTTGTCCCCCTTTTTGAGCTTCCCCTTCAGGGTGTAGGTGCCGTCCTTGGCGAATGCGGATTCAAGCTTGCCCGAGACCTTGGGCGTGTTCAACTTGCTGACCCACTTTCCCGGAAGCAGCTTGGTGATCTCGGCTTCACTCGGGCTTCTTCTCTTGCCCGAAGGCGTGTGAGGCCCCGGACAGTGCCACTGTGCTCACCAACGCCAACGTGACGAAACGGTTCATCGAAAGGTCCTCCTTAACGGGATGAAAAAACAGTCATGGGCGAACCAAGCCTGCCTGCTGAAAATCCGTTACCACTTCAGCAAGGCCAGCCCCTGCGATGGGGATTTCTGAACCGAACGGTTCGAATAGTACGCGGTTGAAATCCGCATGTCAAGAGGATATCGTACCGTTTGGTAAGAAAACAGAACCCGTCGTGCAAGATGTCGAAAATCCACCGGGCCGCCCGCGGGAGTCCTCCTCCGAGGAGGCGCTCATTGGCCCGTGATTAGCAATGGAACAGAAAACCGGCGTAAGGATTGTTACGCCGAAACCTCCGTCTTGGTGAAGCGTGTGGAGTGCATTGCATTTCAGAGCTGCGACCAACCGCCGTCGACCGGAAGTTCGGCGCCGGTCGTGAAGGTCGCGTCGAACGCGAGGAAGAGGACGGCCTTGGCGATTTCCTCCGACGTCCCCCAGCGCTTCATCGGGACCATACCGATCATCTTCTCCCTAATCTGGGCGGCCTCGTCTTTACCGGTAAACACTTTGCCGAGGATCGGCGTGTCGATGGGACCGGGCGTCACCGCGTTGACGCGAATCTCGCGAGGAAGCAGCTCGGCGGCGAGCGTCCGAGCGAAGGATCGCAGCGCGGCCTTGGCCGCTCCGTATGCGGCGTTGGCCGGGCATTCCCTTGACGTTGGCGATCGAGGTCGTGAGGACGACAGAGCCTCCCCGGTTGATCAGCGGCGCGAGCTTCTGCACCGCGAAAAGCGGCCCCTTGGCGTTCAGGTTGAACATCTCGTCGTAGACGGCCTCGGTCATGCTCTCGAGAGGCGCTCGGATGCTGAACCCGGCGTTGACGAAGAGCAGGTCGAAGGTGTCGAACTCGGCCTTCACCCGAGAGGCGAGGGCGTCGATGTCCGTCAACGACCGCGCGTCGCTCGAAACCACGAGGGCGTCCTTTCCAAGCTCTTTCTGCGCCGATTCCAGGCCGGCCTGCGACCGCCCCGTCACCAGGACGCGCGCGCCCCCATCGAGGAGCATCTTCGCCGTCGCGAGCCCCATGCCGCTCGTGCCGCCGATGATCACCACCTTTTTACCTTGGTACCGTTCCATGTGTATTCTCCTCGCGAGGTTAGGGTTGCTTTGCTGATTTTGAACTGTTTGGTATGATAATCAGGCGCGGAGGCTGCGGTCAAGGGATTTTTGAACTATTTATTTCAAAATACCGTAAGACCCCGTGGACGAGCACGCAGCGCCGCAATCGCCTGCTGATTCGGGTCACCGCGACCATTTCGCCGCGACCGGCGCTCCTTCAGGACACCGCGCTCAAGGATGCTGGGGAAGAGAAGTCGACGCCGGAGACCTTGACGACGGCCTGCCACGCGGCTTCCTGGCTGGCGCGATCGTGGAGGTGTGGGTGGCGCTGCGCCTCAATTGGGCCTGAGAACTTCCCTTGAGCCGAGGCGAAGAATTGCCCTGAGACGTCGGTTCCGAACTCCGACGCCTGGAGGTACCGACGGGCCGCGGTCTCCGGCGTCTGATTCATGCCGGGAATGAGGTTCACGATTGGGATAAACAGATACTTCAACGCCGGGCCAGCGTTTCGCACCACCTTGGTGGCGGTCGCCGCACCGGGCGAGACGGCGTACACGGCCATGCCGGAGGGTAGCCGGCGGGCCAGCGCCGCGACCCACCAAGCGATGATGAGCTTCGCGTCGGCATACGCATTGTTGGGCACGTACTTCACGTTCGGCCCGTTGCGAATCAGGGCTTCCACAGCGGCGGTTCGGTCACCCTGGTGGTATTTGGCCGCGAAGGCTGGCACGTCGGTGTACCTGAACATGGGGACGCCCCCTCGGGCAGGTTCCGCGCCGGCGATAACAATCCGCGCGTTGGGGCTCAGCAGGTTGGCGCGGAGCAACCCGACAGTCAGTTGATGATGGCCGATCAGCGGGGCCTGAGACGCCTCGACGCCCGCCGCAGTGAGCACGCGCTTCTTACCTGGGACCATCCCGGCATTGAGCAGCAGGAAATCGATCGGCCGACCTCGCTTGACGAGCTCGGCGAGGGCGGACTGGACGCTGGTCGGCGCGTCCAGATCCAGCTCCAGCGGCGTGAAGACCTGTGTCTTGGTCTCAGCCGCGAGCTGAGCGGCCGTTTCCTGGACCCGGGCCAGGCTGCGGCCGGTGACGATGACCTGGCGGCAGCCCTCGGCGGCGAGCATGCGGGCTGCCGCATAACCGAGCCCGGAGGTGGTGCCGGTGACGAGAGCGATCGAATGTTCCATGGGCGTCTCCGTGGTGAAGGGTGAAGGTCGAGTCGTGAGGCCCCGCGAGGCCAGGGACCGGCTTGCTAATTTCGAACTGTTCGGTTATATATTGGTGCGATGGAAATTGTCAAGGAGTTTTTAACTAAATGGTTCAAAATAACGCTAGGCCGCGTGGACGGCCGCGCAGCTTCGACGAGAGGGACGCGCTGGAAAAGGCGACCCAGGTATTCTGGTCGAAGGGCTACGACGGAGTGACGATCGACGATCTCGTCGCCGGGATGGGCGTGGGACGGCCGAGCCTGTATGCCGTCTTCGGCGACAAGCGGACGTTATTCTTGCGCGTCCTCAAGGCGTATGCGGAGAAGAAAGGCGCTCTCGCCGCGAAGGCGCTGCTCTCGCCGCAGACGCTTCGCGACTCGCTCGCCGCCTTCCTGAGGCACGCCGTCGAAAGTGCGACCGAGAAAGGGTCAGCACCGGGATGTCTTCTCGTGTGCGTCGCGCCGCTTGTGGACGACGCTGAGGTCCGGCAGTTCCTGCAAAACGCGGCCGCCGGCGGCGGCGGCGCTGGTGGAAGGTCGTTTCCGGGACGCGATCAGCGCCGGAGAAATCCCGTCCGACTTTCCTGTGGCCGTCCGCGCGATCCAAGTCACGGATTTTGCTCGTGGCCTTACCATGCGTGCGCAGATGGGCACGCCGCGCAAGACGCTTCTCAGGGATGCCGAGGAAGCGGCCGACTTGGTGCTCCTGCCGCGCCTGAAGGCCATCGGCAAGCAGAAGCGATAACTTTCTCTCGCCACCGAAAGACTTTTTGAGAAGTATGATCCAAGTCAAAGCATGCGATGCTCGGTGCAAAGATTTACCTGCCAGCAATTCGATCCTTAAACCAACTTTCTGGTCCAATGATTGGGAGACCCCTCTTCAGGCTAATGGACCGTCTACGCCCGTTTTTTCTATGAGTGTTTTCAACGATCCTTTCAGCGCCTCCACACGCTCTTCGCCGAGAATCGCCCGGTATTCGTCGTCGATCTCCTTCTTGACCTCATAGCCATCCTCGATGAAGCGTCTTCCCTCGACCGTGAAGATCACCAGCGTGGCCCGCCGGTCGTCGGGGTCGGGGATCCGCTTGATATAGCCCTTGTCCTCCAGGTCGAGCACCAGTTGCCGCATGGATTGCTTGGTCATCCCGGCCCGCTCCGCCAGGTTGGTGACGGACGTACCCTCCGGATCGAGATAGGGAAGGAGGGTGGTGTGGGCCAGGGTCACGCGATCATGACCCCGCGCTCGCAGCTTGGCTATGCCCCGTTTGAAGTAGGCGCGCTGGGCTTGCAAGAACAAGCGCCCGATGGACTCGTCTCGTAACCCCTGCACCTGGGTGGGGTCGGAACCCGCGTCGGGCCGGGAGGATCGCTCGTCACTCATGGGAAATCAGGAATCGAGGAAGGGTTGACGAGGAGCAATTAGACAGCTAGACTTACCACACGGTAAGCCTACCTTACTATATCCTGCGGGCACGCCGAACGCAAACCGATGAGGTCCACTTATGCATGAGTTGCGCCGCTCGAACGGACAGGGCATTCCGAAGCGAGGATCGCCCTCTGAATACCATTTTCCCGCCTCGGGTATCGGGTGATGAAGGAGAATCCGGAGGCGACCGTGAAGCTCGTCCAACATCCTGTGTAATTTATAATTGTTAAATTACTCGTTATTGAATTCGTTTCATTGTCCTCGCGGGAGATTTCCGCCGATGAACGCGATCGCCTCGAAGGCGCCTCGACGACCGCTCTCGGCCCACCTTCGCTTCGGCGTCCCCCGGGGAAGCTTCGAAGGGCGGCGCAAGGTTTCCTCATCGTCGCGTTGCTGACCCCGCTGATCTGGGCCGGCCGGTTGCTGCTCGCGGCGCTGGCCGCGACGCACGCGGTCCACATCCCGCCGATTGAGCCGCTCGACGGTTCGGGTGGTGCCCGTCGTGGACGAGGTGGTCGCTTCGGGCACCTATTACAGCGCGGTGGTCAAGGAACTCCAGAAGGCCGAGATCTCGTTCCGGGTCGGTGGGACGGTCGCCTATCTGCTGAAGGTCGAGGGGCCGGGCGGCAGGGCGAGAAACGTGCAGGATGGGGACCAGGTCGGCAAGGGGGCGGTCTTGGCCCGGCTCGATCCATCCGACTACCAACGCGAGCGGTCGATGGCCGTCGAACGACTCGCTTCGGCCGAAGCCAGGCTCCAGCAGACCCAGGCCGACGCCGAGTTGGCGAAGCTCGACCACGATCGGACGGCCCGGCTGGCCGCCCGGGGTTCCGCCACCCAGGCCGAGCTCGACACCGCCCGGTCCAAGCTGCAAAGCACCTCGGCCACGGCGATGGTGGCGAGGCGCGACGTCGAGTCTTCGCGGATCGGCCTCCAGCAGGCCGAGGCCAACCTCGAGTACTGCACGCTGACGGCCCCCTTCGACCGGGCGATGGTCGCCGCGAGGATGATCGAGAACTTCGAACGGGTCAACGCCGGCCAGCGGGCATTCCTGCTCCTGGACCTCTCCAGCGTCGTGGTCTCCTTCAGCGTCCCGGATGGCATGGTCGGACGACTCGCGATCGGGCAGCCGGTCGAGGTGACCTGCGACGCGCTGTCGGGCCGGCGATTCGCGGGATTGATCCACAAGATCGGCTCGACGGCCGACGCCCAGACGAGGACTTATGCGGTCGAGGTCCGGGTCGACCGGCCCGAGGGGCTCCGGCCCGGGATGGTCGCCACCGCGCACTTCCGCCGCGAGCGCCGGGCGTTCCTCCTGCCCCTGACCGCGGTCGCGGCGGGCGAGGGGCGGACGATCGCCGTCTATCGGGTCTCCTCCGAGGGGGGCAAGTCGGTCGCACGACGGGTCCCGGTGGGGTTCGACGACGTCCTCGACAACCGGCTGGCCGTCCGGCTCGACCCCGAGGCCGCCGACGGCCTCCGGCCGGGAGACCTCGTGGTCGCCACCGGCGTGCATCGGCTCCGCGACGGCGAGGTCGTCAAGGTCGCCGAGTGATCGCCAACCTTGCCTGTCCATGAAGAGGACGCCGGCGACGCCGGCGGGAGGGCTTCCGATGACGATCTCGCAGTACTTCGTCTACAAGCGGCCGATCGCCTGGACGCTGCTAGTGGCCACCCTGGCCGGCGGCTTCGCGGCCTTCCGGTCGATGCCGCAACGCCAGGACCCGGTGATCCAGATCCGGCTCGGCCTGGTCTCGACGGAATACCCGGGCGCGAGCCCGATCGAGGTCGAGCAGGAAGTCAGCCGGAAGATCGAGAAGAAGGTGGCGGAGAACCCCGCCGTCGAGCACGTCCGCTCGACCAGCCGCCAGGGGCTCTCCACGGTCTTCGTCGACCTCTACGAATCGACCCGCAACACCGAGGCGGTCTGGCAGGATCTCGACAACAAGCTCGCGGCGATGACCGACCTCCCGGTGGCCAACGGCGTCCCGCTCAAGCCGAGGCTCGACAAGGACTTCGGCGACACGGTCGCCGTGATGCTCACGCTCTCCAGCCCGCCGGTCAGCGACCTCGAGGTCGAACGCCGGGCCGAGGTGATCGCGGAGAAGATCCGCGAGGCCCGCGCCGCGCGGCCCGAGTCCCTGCGCGGCCGGCGGTACAGCGGGGTCCTGGTCCACCCCTCGACGGTCGACTCGGGAATGCTCGAGCGGCTCGGTCGGGCCTGCCTCGAACACCTCGAGGGCCTCGGGCTCGTCGAAGACGGCCTGACGATCTCCCTCCTCGGCGCCATGGTCCTCGACTTCCGGCTCGCCGACGGCCGCGACCCCGCCGCCATGCGGGACGAGATCAGGCGGTGGGAATCGGACAACGTGGCCAACGGCCTGGGCCACCCCGACATCTGGCCGGGCGTGATCGTCGGCGACCCCTCCGAGCTCCTCGGCGAGCTGAAGGCCCGCTGCCAGGCCGAGCCGGGCGGCGTCGCCAGGTACAGCTACGAGGAGTTGCACCGGTTCGCCGACATGATCCAGGACCGGCTCCGCCAATCGACCAAGGTGGGGAAGATCGAGCAACTCGGCGTGGTCGGCGAGCGCGTCTACCTCTACTACAGCAATCGACGGCTCAGCTCGTCCGGCTCCGACCTGCCCCGCCTCGTCCGCAGGCTCCAGGAGCGGAATCACAACGCGGCCGGCGGCACGGTCGAACTCCCCAGGCAGAACCTCGCGGTCAAGCCGAGCGGCAAGCTCCGGGGCGACGGCGACATCGGCGACGTCGTCGTCGACCTCCACGACGGGTCCCCGCTCTATCTCCGCGACCTCTTCGAGGTGGTCCGGGGCTACGACGACCCGCCGAAGTTCCTCAACTTCCGGACGCTCAAATTCGATCGCGACCATCCTCCGACCGCGATCCACGCCGTCTCCGCCGCGCCGTCCCCCCGGGGCGAAGGGGAGGAGCCGAAGCCTCACGCGGGCGCCACCCGGTTGTGGACGTCCAGGGCGATCACGCTGGCGATCCGCCAGGTCAAGGGGACGCAGATCGCCGACTTCGGCCGCGAGCTCGACGACGGCCTCGCCTCGCTCAAGGACGTCCTGCCCGATGACCTCCGGATCGAGCGGACCAGCGACGAGCCCGAGCGCGTCCGGAGCAAGATCGGCCTGTTCATCGACAACCTCGTCGAGGCCATCGTCATCGTGGTCTTGATCTCGCTGTTGTTCATGGAGTGGCGCAGCGCCGTCCTGATCGCGCTGTCGATCCCGATCACGCTGGGGATGACGTTCATCTTCTGCGCCGCCCTGGGCGTCGACCTCCAGCAGATCTCGATCGCGGCGCTGATCATCGCGCTGGGGCTGCTGGTCGACGACCCGGTGGTGGCCGGCGACGCGATCAACCGCGAGCTGGCCGACGGGACGCCCCGGGACGTGGCGGCCTGGCTCGGGCCCCAGAAGCTCTCGCGGGCGATCCTCTACGCGACCATCACCAATTGCGCGGCGTTCCTCCCGCTGCTGGCCTGCTCGGGCCTGGTCGGCGAGTACATCTGGTCGCTGCCGGTGGTGGTGACGTCCTCGCTGGTGGCGAGCCGGCTGGTCTCGATGACGTTCATCCCACTCCTGGGATATTACCTGCTCAAGGGCCAGCCCGGCATGGAGGCGGGCCTGAAGGAAGGCGGGAGGTCCTCACGATTCGCCCGGATCTACAACGGCTTCTCCGAGGTGTGCATGGAGCACAAGTGGGCGTCGCTGGCCGTCTGCCTGATCGGGCTCGGGGCGGGAGTCAGCCTCCTGCCGCTGCTCGGGACGAACCTGTTCCCCAAGGACCTGCATTCGGCATTCACGGTCAACCTCTACCTGCCCGAGGGGTCTTCGATCCGCGAGTCCAAGGCCGAGGCGATGGCCGCGGTCGCGGCGATCGACGAGATTGCGGGGGCCGATATCGAGGCCTACACCACCTTCGTCGGCGCCGGCGGCCCCCGATTCTGGCTCTCGATCGTGCCCGAGCAGCCCGCCTCGAATTACGCCCAGGTGTTGGTCCACACCCGCGACAAGCACCAGACCTACCGGATCTCCGAGCGGGTCAAGGACGCCTTGCCGCCCCGGCTCACCGTCGCCAGGGCCCACGTCCAGGCGCTCGAGTCGGGCCCGCCGATCGGCGTCCCGGTGCAGTTCCGCGTGCTCGGCCGGGACCCCGCCACGGTCCGACGGCTGGGCGATCAGATCAAGGGCTTCATGCGCGAGTTCCCGGGGACCGACAACATCGAGGACGACTGGGATCCCGAGTCCGTCCAGATCGGCCTGCGGGTCGACCCGGATCGGGCCAACGTCTCCGGGGTGTCGCACCAGGACGTCGCCCTGTTCGTCGGCGGCGCCCTCTCGGGATTCGACGCGACCACGATCCGCCAGCGCGACCGGCTGATCCCGGTGACCCTCAAGCTCCGCCCCGACGAGCGGAGCCGGATGGATGACCTCCGGACGATGAGCGTGGTGAGTTCGCAGACCGGCGCGAGGGTGCCGCTGGACCAGATCGGCTCGTTCGCGCCCGAGTTCATCCCGCCCAAGATCGGCCGCCGCGACAACGAGCGGTGCATGATCATCAAGTGCGATATCGCCCCGGGCATGCTCACCAGCGTGGTTTACGACCATGTCGAGGCCAGGCTGGCGACGGCAACGAAGGAATGGCCGGCAGGCTACCACTTCCAGGTCGGCGGCGAGAAGGAGGAGCAAGGCAAGGGATTCGGCTCCCTGGCGATCGCGATGGTGGTGTCCATCCTGTCGATCTACCTGGCCTTGATCCTCCAGTTCAACAGCCTGGCCAAGCCGCTGGTGGTCTTCGCGGCCGTGCCATTCGGGATGATCGGCGGCCTGATGGGGCTGATCGTCTTCGGCGTGCCCCTCGGGTTCTTCGCGCTGCTGGGCGTCTCGTCGCTGGTCGGGGTGATCATCAGCCACGTGATCGTCCTCTTCGAGTACATCGAGGAGGCTCACGAGCGCGGCGAGCCGCTCCGTCGCGCGGTGATCGACGCGGCGTTGGTGAGACTCCGCCCGGTGCTGGTGACGGTCCTGGCGACGGTCGGGGGCCTCATCCCGCTGGCGCTGAAGGGGGGGCCGCTCTGGGAGCCGCTCTGCTACGTGCAGATCATGGGACTCCTTATCGCCACACTGGTGACCAAGGTGGTCGTCCCGGTCCTCTACGTGCTGTTCGTCGAGGACTTCAAACTGATCCGCTGGGACGCCCCTGACGGGCGCGCCCTCGAAAGCCCGCCCGCCGAGTATGCCTACGCCTCCCACAGTTGATGATGAAACTCGAGACCGACACTCCATTGTCGGTCGTCATCAAGTACATCATCGTCGCGCCTTCTCGTGAAGGAAGGGAGCGAGGGCTTGATACGTCTTCCGCACGTTGGAAATCACTGCCGCATTTGCCATAGATGGTACTATCGCGAGATTCGCCGTTTTGGAAAAGTTATTTTGGAACAGCTCCTACGACGGAGTGACGATCGACGATCTCGTCGCCGGGATGGGCGTGGGACGGCCGAGCCTGTATTCCGTCTTTGGGGACAAACGGACCCTATTCTTGCGCGTCCTCCGTGCGTACGCCGAGACCAAGGGCGCTCACTTCGCGGAGGCACTCCTCGCGCCGCAAGCCGTTCGCGACTCGCTCGCAAGCTTGCTGAGGTTTGCCGTCGAAAGTGCGACCGAGGAAGGGTGCGCCCGGGATGTCTTCTCGTGTGCGTCGCGCCGCCCGTGAACGACGCTGAGGTCCGGCAGTTCCTACAGAACGCAGCAACTGCCGCTGTGGCGCTGGTGGAACGTCGTTTCCGGGACGGGATCGGCGCGGGAGAAATCCCGTCTGACTTTCCTGAAGCCGTGCGCGAGCCAAGTCATTGACCTTTCCCGTGGTTTGACCATGCGTGTGCAAATAGGCACGCCGCGTAAGATGCTTCTCAGAGATGTCGAGGAAGCGGCCGACTTGGTGCTCCTGCCGCGCCGGAAGGCCATCGGCAAGCAGAAGCGATAACTTTCTCTCGCCACCGAAAGACTTCCGTCCCTCGACGCTGGGCCGGGCCATCGGTGAGCTGGGCCGGGTGGCCAAGACGTTCTACCTGCCGAACGACCTGGACGACGAGGTCTATCGCCGCCGCATCCTCACGCAACTCAATCGGGGCGAGAGCCGACACGCCGTGGCGCGAGCGATCTTCCACGGCCAGAGGGGCGAACTTCGGCAACGCTACCGCGAAGGCCAGGAAGACCAACTGGGGGCGTTGGGACGGGTGGTCAATGCGGTGGTGCTCTGGAACACCCGCTATCTGGACGCCGCCTTGGCCAAGGTTCGCACCACGGACGTGGTGGTGAAGCCGGAAGACGTCCAACGGCTCTCGCCGCTGCTGCTCGACCACCTCAACGTCCTCGGCCGATACGAGTTCGCCCTGAAAGAATCGATCGGGCGGGGCCAACTGCGGCCGCTTCGCGAGCCCAAGGAGATGGATGACTTGGCGGCATGATCGCCCTTACGCCGGGTTTCTGTTCCATTGCTACTCACACCCCAGGCCAGGGCGTCGAGGTCATCATGCCCCCCGCCCTGGGGTGTCTGCGAGCTGCACTTTCGCCGAGCGCGGGGGGCGGAATAGGCCGGCGTCAGCCCACCTCGGCCTTCGTCCTCTCGATGCGGGCCATGTGCTCGCGGCCCCATTCGCAGAGCGGCCGCAGGGCCTCGGCGAGCGAGACGCCGAACTCGGTGAGGGCATACTCGACGCGCGGCGGGATCTCCCGGAAGTCCTTGCGTGCGACGATCCCGTCCGCCTCCATCTCGCGGAGCTGCTGGATCAGCATCTTCTCGCTGATGCCCTCCACCAGCCGCCGCAGCTCGCCGAACCGCCGGGCGCCTCCCGCGAGGCGCCACAGCACGATCGGCTTCCACTTGCCTCCGACGACGGCGAGCGCCGCCTCGAGGCCGCAGCCGTGAATGGGCCTGCGCATCCCGGTCCTCCCGAAATCCCGCTGGTCACTTACGGAAAGGTTAGTACTTGTCGTCCCGAAAGCCGTCGCTATCATACCCACGGTTCCGATTCTTCACCAGAAAGGAGTTGGTTCGATGGGCAAGTTGAGCGACAGGGTGGCCGTGATCACGGGTGCGACTTCGGGTATGGCCCTGGCCACGGCCAAGCTCTTCGTCGAGGAAGGGGCTTACGTCTTCATCACCGGCCGACGCCGGGATAAGTTGGACGAGGCGGTGAAGGCGATCGGCCGGAACGTCACCGGGGTCCAGGGCGACGCCGCCGTCCTCGCCGACCTCGATCGGCTTTACGAGACCGTGAGGAAGGAGAAAGGACGGATCGACGTCCTCTTCGCCAGCGCCGGGACCGGGGAGTTCGCCCCCATCGGCGAGGTCACGGAGGAGCAGTTCGACAGGACCTTCGGCCTCAACGTCCGGGGGACGCTCTTCACCGTCCAGAAGGCGCTGCCGCTCTTCGCCGACGGCGGCTCGATCATCATGAACGGGTCGATCGCCGGCTCGATGGGCTTCCCGGCCTTCGGCGTCTACAGCGCGAGCAAGGCGGCGCTCCGCTCGTTCGCGAGGACCTGGACGCTGGACCTGAAGGCCCGCAACATCCGCGTGAACGTCCTGAGCCCCGGCACCATCGATACGCCCATCCTCGAAGGCGTGCCGAAGGACGCCCTCGACGGGTTCGTCGCGCTCATCCCTCGGGGCACGATGGGACGCCCCGAGGAGATCGCCACCGCTGCGCTGTTCCTGGCCTCGAGCGATTCCAGCTTCGTCACGGGGAGCGAGCTCTTCGTCGACGGCGGTGTCGGCCAGATCTGATCCCAGCCGGCCATTCACCCGACGATCGAACCGACAGCGGGAGGAACCATGTCCGTCATCGAAGCCTATCTCGCCGGTCCCCGGGATCTCCGCGCGGCCGTTGACGGCCTGAACCGCAAGCAACTGGTCTCTCGGCCGGTCCCGGGAAAGTGGAGCATCCTCGAGGTCGTCTGCCATCTCGCCGATACGGATGCCAACATCGCCCATCGCATCAAGCGCGTCCTGTCGGAAGAGCGACCGACCTTCGAGCGCGTCCGGCCCGACTCGATGCTGGCTGCGCTCGCGTACCACGCGCGGGAGGCCGAGGAGGAGCTCGCCGCCTTCGAGGTCACGCGCCGGCAGATCGCGCGCATCTCGAGCGCCTCCCCGCCCGAGGCATGGGAGCGGACGGGAGTCGTGGGCGACCGCGGAGACAAGACCGTCGCGCAGATGGTCGACGGCGCCGTCGACCATCTGGCGCATCACCTGAAGTTCATCGTCGAGAAGCGGCACGCGATGGGGAAAGCCTCGCCGATGGCGGGCGCCACCGCCTGACCGCCACGACCCGGAAGCCGATCTGGTCGTCGCGTCGCCCCGGCTCGGACCGCAGCCGGAAGCCCGAGTGGGCGCGGCCGGGGAGCATGACTCCGGCCGCGCCCGAAACGGATCAACTCCGCCACCTCCGCGAGCGCCCAGGCCCGGGTCACCAAGGCAACGGCTCGCCGAGGTGGAAGTAACCGCCGCTCGGGCCGTCGTCGGGCAAGGTCGCCAACTGCACGCTCGTCTTGCCCCCCTCCGAGAGCTCCATCGGGGCCGACGGCCCGCCCATGTCGGTCTTGACCCAGCCGGGGTGTGCGGAGTTCACCTTGATCGGCGTACCCTTCAGCGCGTGCGCGAGGTGGACGGTGAAGGCGTTCAGCGCCGTCTTCGAGGCGTCGTAGGCGAACGCCTTCATGTCGTAGATGGGCGACTTCGGGTCGGAATGGAGCGTCAAGGAGCCGAGGATGCTCGACAGGTTGACGATCCGGCCCGCCGGCGACTGGCGGATCAGCGGCAGGAGGGCCTGCGTGAGCGCGACGACCGCGAAGAAGTTCGTCTCGAACGTGTCGTGGAGGATCTCCTGCGAGACCGTCGCGGTGGTGTCCGCGCCCCCGGGGGCGCCGAAATCCGCCTCGTCGAGCGCCACGCCCGCGTTGTTCACCAGGATGTCGAGCCGGCCGTACCGGTCCCCCAAGTGCCGGGCCGCCGCGACGTGGTCCTCGGGCCGGGTGACGTCGAACCGGATCGAATCGACCTCCGCCACCCCCTCTTTGCGGAGCTGGTCGGCGGCGGCACGCCCCTTCGCCTCGTCGCGGCTGCCGATGACGACGACCAAGCCCAGCTTGCCGAGCCCTCGGGCCGTCTCGAAGCCGATCCCCTTGTTCGCCCCCGTGATGAAGGCGACCTTCCCCTGCGTTGCCATCGTCCTTGCCCTCGTCATGAGCCGGCGTGGGCGCCGGTTGACTTGGCCGGCCGCTGTCGCCTGCATATCTGGGTTATATGGAGAGAGTCAAGCGGAAGTCGAGCGCGAACGATCCACCGACGCGGATGCCCTGCCTGTGCGCCGCCTTGTGCCAGGCCGCGCGTGCGGTCACCCGGGTCTACGATTGAGGAGTTGCGACGGGCCGGCCGCCGGGCGACCCAGCACACGCTCATGCGGCTCCTCGAGCCGTCCGGCGAGGTCCGGCTGAGGGACCAGGGCGACTGGCGGCAGCGGCACCCCGGCAACGCACGAGCGGCGATGATTTCGTGACACTGCCCGGGCGAGCGGGTACGATCGGACCATTGGGGACGTTTTTCTCCTCCGGAGGGGTGCCATGATTCGGATGTTCGTCGCTGGGCTTGTGGCGGTGACCGGTTTTGTCGCGTCGGCCGAGGCGGCCGGGCCGGTCGGACGCTACGCGATCGTCGTCAGGAACGATGTCGCGGCCGGCCCGTGGGGCAAGGTCGTCCGGGCCCTCGAAGCGAAGTACAAGGGGAGGATCTTCGCCTACGACAAGTCCCCCGACGAGGTCCGCCGAGACGTCGGGGCCTACCATCCCCGCTACGTCTGCTTCGTCTGCCCGCCGACCGAGAACTTCCCCGACTTCGCCCTGGTGGCCAACAAATTCTGCCGCACGCTCGACGACGACCCGTACGTCAACGCGATCTGGGGCATCCTCACCGGGTTCGACGCGGAGCATGCGCTGGAGCTCGCCAAGGCCGAGCCGGTGGTGATCCGGCGGGCGTTCACCAAGACGCTCGGCGCCTGGCTGAACTGGGTTCCGGCGGGGGACTACGTGACCGAGTGGACCCGCGACCGGGGCGAGCTGGGCGAGAAGAAGGCCGGCGAGGGCTTCGCGTTGAAGTCCGGCGGGCCGATGGGCGACCCGGAAGACGCCCGGTACGTCCATGGGCTCCTGTCCGATGATAAGTTCGACCTGATCATCGGGTCCGGCCACGGTGGGCACCACAACTGGATGCTCATGTACCCCAGGGGCAAGGGCTACTTGACCGCCAAGGACGGCCGGCTCACCATGACCGCCCCGGGCGTGGACCTGCCCCTGGCCGCGTCGAGGCCCAAGATCTACTGGGCCGTCGGCAACTGCCTGACGGGCGTGGTGAACACGGGCCGGGACAGCTTCAAGGACTCCTACGCCCTGGCCTGGATGAAGAACGGGGTCAAGCAATACGTCGGCGCGGTCCAGTTCGACCTGGTACGAGCTCAACTGGAACATGGCCGACTGGTTCCTCAAGCAGGAGGGTCGGTGGACGTTCTCCGAGTCGCTGTTCCTGCTCCGCCAGTGGTCGCATTACCTGCTGGCCGAGAACATCGTGACCGGCCGGGACCGGCAAGGGACGGAGTTCACCGACGGGATCTTCGTGCTATACGGCGACCCGGCGCTGGAGGGTCGGGTGGAGAAGGCCCGCGAGCCGGCCCTCGCCGAGACGCTCGAGATCGGAGAGACCGGGGACAAGGATATCGTGCGGATGACCTACAAGGTGAAGGTGAACTACGTCGGTGAGGGGAACAAGAGGACGGCCGAGAAGTACGACGGTTGGCGGATCTTCTGCTACCTGCTGCCGTACCAGGTGACCGACCCAAAGGTGGAGGAGACCGACCTCGCGAAGGTGGTCTTGCCGGGCGAGACGATCATCTGGGACGCGGGCAAGGGGCTGAAGGTCGGCGACGAGCGGAGCGTCACGTTCACCGCGAGACGGGTGAGGGACTGACGTATGCAAACACAATCGTTCGGCGATCTAGCGGCCCTTCGCCCCACAACAGAACTTGTATTTTTCGCCGCTATTGCACGGACACGGTGCGTAACGGTCAGTTCCCGGATACCGTTCGCCGGGCGACGGCTTTCTCTGGTGCGCCCGCGGTGAGGGGGCGATTTGCGGAGGGTCCGTGACAGCCCGCCGGTGCATGAACGGGAACATCTCGTGGTGTCGCCTGATCATCGGTTCGACGGTGGAACGCCGAAATTCGTCGAATTCCTCGTCATCCATCTTGAGGTCTAGACGTATTTTGCCGAGCGTCTCATCCCGACTGTCCTCGGGTAACAGCGCGAGGTTATAGCAGAGTTGACTGATCATGAACGCCTTGTTCAACTGTTCCTCAGTACCATCGGTCTGGTCGAGCAGTGGCTGCGCATAGGCCAAGAACGCTTCTGCAATGGCACCCATGTTCAGGTCCCTCCGCGTAGTTGCACCGAATGCTTGTCGAACTGCGGCAATCCGAAGGCCCGTCCGCGATGCAGACGGGCGCCGCCCCATGCCGCTCGCCGTTATTTTACCGTCGCGAGGACCTTGCGCGAACCGATCCCTCGAACGAGGAAAGTTGGAGTTCCGCCTTCAGGCGGTCGGCCGATCGTGCCCGGACCGCCTGAAGGCGGAACTCCAACGAGGACGAGAGCGATCTCGGGTTGGTGTACCGCCTTCAGGCGGTCCGACACCGCGGAAACGATGTTCACCGAAGTGGTTGCCCGGACACCCCATGGTCCTTCGTCGGCTGTCCCGGAGGTGGGTCTCCCGGTGTCTGCTGCTCGGTGGAATGGTCTCGAGATTCGGGCACTGATCCGCTCCGCCGAGCCGGAGCAGGGTCTCCATCGCGGTGCGGCGATCCTTCCTGTTGGCATCCTGGTCCTGGTACAGCCGCAGCTTGATATGCGGTTCGAGAGATCGTGCCATTTCAGGCCCTTCGCGCAGCCTGCCGAGGATCGCGGCGAGCCGGACGGCGTGCTGGTCCATCAACTCCTCGGGCCATGCGTAGGAATCGTACTCGACCCGATCCCGGAACCGACGGGCGTAGAGGTCGTCGAGCCAGTCGGCGTGCGGATGATCGGCCAGGGCCTCGAGGGTGTCGAGGACCTCGCTCGTCGGCGGGTCGCCGGGGAACTTGCGCGGGGGCGGTTGCCAGTCGGGGGGAAAGTCGCCGCGACCGTGGGCGGACATCAGGGCCAGGGCCGCGGCCGGGCCGGCGGTCCGATAGGTCTGATCGACCCGGTGCGCCAGGCGTTGTTCGGGCTGCGTGAAGGGGAGCAACGCGGCCCAGCCGGCGACGGCCATCGCCGCGCAGGCCAGGGCTCCGCGACCACGGCCGGGCGGTTCGGATGGCGCGGGGACTCGCCACTCGGGCTGGTTGCGGAAGGAGGACGTGGCGATCGCGGCCATGAGGACCCAGAGCGGCAGCGTGACCCAGCAGAAGAACGTGACCAGGAGCGCCGTCATCGCGATACTTTGTTGCTCGGGGATTCCCCCCATCAGGTTGAGGATCGGCAGGGGGACTAGGTGGAGCGCCGTGAGGGCCGCAATCTCGGCCACGAGCATCACCAGTGGCAGCGCGGCGCGGATCCGCAGGCCGAAGATGACCGACACGACGCGCGTCATCAGCGCCACGCGCCAGATCGAGACCAGGCACAGTGTCAGGAGATTGGCCGAGGTGGCCTCCAGGGGCGTTTCGAAACGTTCGTAGGGGATGCCGTAGAGCCAGGCCATCGGGGCCGTCATCCAGTAGAGCGTCAGGAAAGATCGATAAGCCCGGCCGATCCCCGGACCTTCCATCCCCTTGAATCGCGCGAAGGCGTAGATGGTCAAGAACAGCGGGCCGCTGATTGCCAGCGAGGCGACGAACGGGCCGAGCAGCCGCCAGGGCTCGTGCAGCAGCGACGCACGGTCGTAGTTCCGCGCGAGCGCCGCCGAGAGGACCAGCAATGCGGCGACGCCCATGGCGCCCCGATCCGAGGCGATCTCCAGGATCGCCCGCCGGTTGCCGACGAGGAAGGCGGGGATCGTGGCTATCCGCATGGCCAGAGCCCCGGGTGCCGTGCCCAGATGTCGCGACGGATGTCGGCGCGGCGGCGGGCCGGGCCGGCGGAGAAGACACGCCGGACCAGCGACCGAAAACCCGACTCGAGGCGCCTCGAAGCTCATCGCGTCCGGACGGTAGGTCACGTCGAACAGGGTGTAGTGCGACCAGCCCCGATCGGCGAGGAGACGTCCCTGGCTCCGGAGCCTGCGGTGCATCGCCGTGCCGGGGAACGGCGTCTGGAGCGTGAGCTGGACGTCGGCCATCGGGGCGGTCTCCAGGAACTCACCGAGCCGATCCAGCGACACCTCCGTCTCGCCGTCGCCGCCGACGATGAAGCAGCCGACCACCGCGACGCCCGTCGCCTGGATCGCCTCGACGGCCTCGATCATCCGCGCGAGCGGGGCTCCCTTGGGTCCCATGCCGACATGTCGCAGGTCGAGCGACTCCAGGCCGACGAGCACTTGCACGCAGCCCGAGGCCGCCAGGCCCGCGAGGACTTCGGGCTGCTCGCCGATCCGCCAGTCGCACTCGGTGAAATAGCGCACGCCGGAGCCGGCGAGGGCATCCAGCAGCGGGCCGATCTCGCGACGGCCCGCGAAGGTGTTGTCGTCGGCCAGCTCGACGACCGGTCGCGGCTCGATCGCCCGGACCGCGGCCAGCTCGGCGCCGACCTTCGCGGCCGGCTTCTCCCGCCAGGGGCCGAGCAACCGGCTCGCGGCGCAGAAGTCGCACGCGAGCGGACAGCCGCGCTGCGTCTGGACGGTGAAGCGTCGCCGGGCGCCGGCCCCAGCAAGTCGAACCGCGGTATCGGCGCCCCGGCCAGGTCGAACGGGGAGGTCGCGCGGTAGATAGGGCGGAGCTCTCCGCGCCCGGCGTCGGCCAGCACGGTCGGCCAGACGGGCTCGCCGTCGCCGACGACCACGGCGTTGACGTGACGCCCCGACTCGTCCGGACAGGCCGTCGCGTGCAGTCCGCCCAGGACAACCTTCAGGCCCGCGCACCGCACCCGTTGAACTGAAGTCATAAGCCTCCTCGACCGAGGCCGTCAGCGCGGAGACGGCCACCAGGTCGGGCCGAAGATCGATGATCTGTCCGGCCAGTGCTTCGCCGTCCGCCTCGCCCGATTCGTGATAGATGGCCGTCCACTCGGGAGGGTTCAGGCCGGCGAGGGTCAGCAGCCCCAGCGCGGGGAGCTGGGCGATCGCCCCGGCCCTCGCTTGCAGGCCGGGAAGCGCCATGCCGAGTTCCAGCATCTCCGCCTCGCGGACCCGGAAGCCGGTGAACGGGACCAGGGCGACGTGGGGCACGGCCGTTGATCTCCGATGGAAGGGCACGCGAACGGTCGGGTCGTGTCCGGCGCAATGTCACGCGCGGCGTTAATGGTCGATTTCCTATCATGGGCCGCGTTCGCCTCCGCATTCAAGGTGGCCTACGCCCCGAGCCGGTTGCCTTGAACCGTATCATTCCTGAGTCCGCTACGGTTTGCCCGCGAACGACGCCTGCCGATCCACCCCAGCCTTACCGGGTTTCCCGAACTCCGAGACCTACTGATGTCCCATGACGAACTGGCGACGCTTTCTCCTTCGCGCTCCGAATTGGCCTCAGATAATCCCGGGCTACGCTTGATCCTCCTCCTCGGCCTGCTCGATGCCTTCGGCCCGCTCGGCATCGACATGTACCTGCCCGCCTTCCCGCAGATCGAGCGGGACCTGAAGGCCCCGGGCGGGGCGATGCAACTGACGCTCTCGCTCTTCCTGGCCGGCCTGGCGATCGGCCAGCTCATCTGCGGGCCGATCTCCGACCGCGTCGGCCGGCGCCGACCTTTGCTCTTCGGCTCGGCCGCCTTCGCCGTCGCCTCGGTGATCTGCGCATTCGCCCGCTCCATCGAGGCCCTGATCCTCGCCCGATTCGTGATGGGCCTGGCCGGCGCCACCGGCATGGTCATCGCGCGGGCTGTCGTCCGCGACTCCTTCGAGGAGGCCGAATCGTCGCGGATCTACTCGATGCTCATGCTCGTCATCGGCATCGCCCCGATCATCTCGCCGTCCGTCGGCGGATGGCTGATGCAGGTCGGGAGCTGGGGCTCGATCTTCTGGGCGCTCGCCGGGTTCGCGTGCCTTTGCGGCATCGCGGTCGCGGTCGACCTGCCCGAGACGCACCCGCCCGAGCGTCGCAATCGCGATTCGATCGCCACCGTCTTCCGACGCTATGGCGAGCTGATCGTCGACCGACGATTCATCGGCTACGCGTCGCCGGTGAGCCTGGCGCTGGGGCTGATCTTCGCCTATGTCGCCTCGGCCCCGCTCGGTGTTCATGCAGGTCTTCAAGCTTTCGCCGGGGGCATTCAGCCTCCTCTTCGCCGGCAACGCGGTCGGCCTGATCGGCGCCGCGCAGGTCAACCGATGGCTCACCCGCCACTACGATACCCACGCCATCCTCCGCGCCGCGTCTCTGGTCAATGCGGTCTCGGCCCTGCTCCTGCCGGTCCTGCTGTGGACCGGGATCGGCGGGTTCCCGGCCTTCCTCGCCGACATCTTCCTCTGCCTGACGACAGTCGGCCTGATCCTGCCCAACGCGACCGCCGCCGTGATGGCCCCGTTCCCCCACCAGGCCGGGGTCGCCTCGGCGCTGCTCGGGATGCTCCAGTTCTCGATCGGGGCCGGCACGGGGGCCATCGTCGCCGTCTTCCACGACGGCACCGCCCGACCCATGGCCTTCACGATGGCCGGATGCGCGGCGCTCTCATTGATCATCACGGCGACGGTCGAGCGATTGAACAGCCGTTCTCATGCCCTGGCGACCGCTTGATATCGAGGGACCGGGTCACCTGAGACACGAGCCTTTTTCGTGTTTTGGGCCGGTTTTGAGGTCGAAGTGAGGTGCTGAATCGCTGGGCGGTCCCCCCGGGCTGTCACTGGATGACGGCTCGCGCCTATCAACGACATCGACGGATGGTCTGGATGCATGCAGTGGCGATCTGAGGGTCTTGGCGACTGGTCGAGATCTCTCGGCAAGGCCGTTATCAATGTCGAGCCCAGGCGACGAGAATCGAGTGACGGTCTCAGCCGAGTCTGCTATGATTGTCTTCAACCTAATGGAACACAGGCGGCGAGAGGTGACCATGACCTTGGGTGGGAAAGTGGGCTGCCATGCCGGGGCCGAATCTGAAATTCAGCGTCGATACACATATCTTCCGCGAGCTCGGTGAGCTGCTCGTGAGCCGGGATTCCACCGCTCTCCTGGAATTGATCAAGAACGCATACGATGCCGACGCAACCCGGATCGTCGTGACGGCGGTTGACTTGAGCGTGCCCGACCGCGGGCGTATCGTGATCGAAGACAACGGTTGCGGCATGGACGCGTCACGATTCGAGAATGGGTTCCTGCGAATCGCCTCCCGGTACAAAGAAGAAGGTCTACGTCGCTCGGATTATTTCCAACGTCGATATACCGGATCGAAGGGCATCGGTTCAACTCGCCGCGCACAAACTCGCCAAGTTCATGGAGGTCAATTCAGTTTGTGGCGATCCCCGATCCGACTCGACGCAATCGATCCGGGCCACGATCGATTGGGGGCGGATCGAGAACAAACCGACCCTCGACGAATTGACCGACGAGATCCGGTTGGATTCCATTTTCCTGGAACGGCCGAGAGATCCAGGGACGGTCATTACCCTAAGTCGTCTCCGCCGGCCATGGACGGATAGGGAACGAGTTCGGTTTATCGCCGAATGCCGATCGTTCCAAGTACCCGATATATTGAAGGACCCGCTTCCCTCCCGTCTGATCGATCGCCCACTCTTATTCGAGATTCCTCGCCTTCGCGATGCAACGAATTCCGAATGTGGCTTCGACATCAGACTCGAGGGTGACTTCGGCGAGGGTGACAGCTACTGGGAACGGCTGGTGGCCGCGTCGAATTGGGTACTTGAGATTGATTGTAAGACTGACAGAAATGTCGTTCGCTATGCGGTAGCGCCGACCAAGCCGACCACCAACAAACATCCCCACGCAGAGACGAGGAGATTCGAGCACCTCCATCCCCAGGTCGAGGAGGGGCCGTTTTTCCAGGCTCGAATCCTGGTCCGTGACCAGAAGATTCAGGACAGAGACGTACTGGACTTGTCCGCACAGACGAGCGGAGTCCGCGTCTATATGGAAGGCTTTCGGGTGTTGCCCTACGGCGACTCGGGAGATGATTGGCTCGGCATCAACGCAAGCTACACCCGGCGGAGTAAACCGACGGATCCGGTGTTTGCCGACATGGTGGCTGGCGAGGACGACCCAGACAGGTGGCAGTTGCTGGTCTTACCCAACAAGTCTTACACCGGGGCAGTATTCCTGACCCAAGACGACGCTCCGACGCTACGGATGCTGGTGAATCGCGAAGGGTTCGCGGATGAGCGGGCACTCGACACGCTCATCGAGATCGTCAAACGAGGGATCGATCTCTTGACGAGAACCAGGGCGGCGGCCACTTTGGAAGACCGGCAGCGACAACGGCATGAACATGCCCATGCACGACAGCCGTTCGCCTCTCCTCCCTCAGCCTCGCTCCCTATTGCACCTTCTCCCCAAAGATCGCTGACTGAAACCAGCGCGACGGCAATGGAGACCGTACGGGAGACACGCCGCCTGCTCGCAACGAACGCTGATTTGTCTTTGATCTCCCAACGTCTCGAAATCACGCAAACTGCGATTGCTCAGGTCGCTGCGGTTGCCGCGGCTACAGACCGGGCCTTGGACAAATCAGCAATGCTCCGAGTCCTGGCATCGTTGGGGACGCAGATGGCCGGGTTCGTGCATGAGATTCGGGGGTTGCTCGGTACGGCTATCGCAATCCACGAGGCGGTAGAACGGCTTCGGGCCGATCAGAGGATTAGCGGTGAGTCACGGTCGAAACTGAATCCCATTTACCAGTCTCTCGGCGATTTGCGGCGTCAGATCGAGCGTCAAGCGGCCTACCTGATCGATCTCACTTCGACCGATGCTCGTCGCCGACGGAGTCGCCAGCGACTTGCCGAGCGGTTCGACGCGGCTGTCCGGCTGATCGCCGCGTCTGCCGATCGTCGGGAAATCCGCTTGCTCAACGAGATCCCAATTGAGCTCAAGACGCCGCCGATGTTTCCGGCCGAAGTAATGTCAGTTTTTTCCAATCTTCTGACGAACGCCGTCAAGGCCACAGGTGATCGAGGGGAGATCAGGGTCCGAGGGTGGACACGGCCAGATGGTGGGGTTGTCCTTGCCATGGAGAACACAGGAGTCGCCGTCAACCTCGCCGATTCCGATCGCTGCTTTCTGCCGTTCGAATCGACAACGGCCGAGATGGATAGCGTTCTCGGTTATGGGATGGGGCTCGGGCTCACGATCACCCGCGACATCTTGGAGCAGTATGACGCATCGATCCGATTCGTGGCGCCCTCTGAGGGGTATGCGACAGCGATCCAGATTCAATTTCCCGGCGACAAAGAGAGTGCATCAGCGTGAGCCACCTGCCCAAGATCTTGATCATCGATGATGAACCCGACGACCAGCGGGCCGTGTTTCGCCACTACCCGAATGGAGAGGCTTTTTTCGTGGTCCTCATCCCGAAGAAGTTGACAAAGACTTGCTGAATGATGCCGATCTCGTGCTCGTCGATTACATCCTCGATTCGTGGCCGGCCCGTTCCGCAGCGAGTCAAATCGGACTATGCCCTGTGAATGGGATCGCGCTCGCCGCAGTACTTCGAGAGCAGGCGAACCCGATCGAACGTCCAACGGGGTTCGCTCTGCACACGGGCAAGCCCGAAGAATTGTGGCTCACCCTTGCTGAGCCCCGACGGCACCTCATCGCCAGGGCCTATAATCTTGAGTGGATCTTCTTGAAGTCGGAACCAACCGATGTCATTAGACAAGCGACAATCCTTGCCAAGGCAATTCATGCGCTCCCTACCAACTGGCCGGGAGACGATTACACACAGGCTCTGAGGCACGTTCAAACCCTGTTGGGCCTGGGATCTTGGCCTGACGATCAAACGGAACCCGTGTGGGTCGCCCCAGCTCTAACCGAGGTCGAGGATTGTCGGCCGCCGCTCACCGAACTGTCCGAGCGCAACCACGGCCTCGTATTCCTCCGTTGGTTGCTCCAGCGCATTCTCCCATATCCGTGCTTCCTGTTTGACACGTATCGATTGGCGGCAAGGCTTCGCGTGTCCCATGAGTCGCTCAAGCATGCACTGGGTCGAGACTTGGCCCGGTTCCTATCGCCTTGTATCTACAAAGGGGTGCTAGCCGGCTTCCTGGGCGATCGATGGTGGCGGCCTGGTGTCGAAGACCGCCTCTGGGACTTGACCGATGGGGCGAGCGTCCCGGCGGCCATCCTTCGTGACGAGCTTTCGCGAGCTACGGGAGTCGATCTAGAGCCGAGTTCGAGCGATAACCCGATCGTGTGTGTTGACGAGAACTATCTACCTCTTCCCAGAGCCTGCTCGGCCGACGCAGTTGTCCGCATCCAGCCCGACGACTGGCCACGCTTCGCGAGTCAAGCCTGGACGACGGTGGAGCTAGCCCGGGAACACCCGCGGCTGGAGGCGATCGTGGTGGCGGAAGACCGTGATAAGGTGTCGTCGCAACGCAGTGCAGAGCCCGAGGTGCAGCGGTGAGTGAGTTGCGTTTTCAGTTCGATGAGATGCGCCGCGAAGTGGAATCCTTCTACGATTTGGCCAAGACATTCCTCGACCCGACCGCAGAGGCGTGCCTTGGCGCATTCGCCTCCAGGCTGGCGAGTATCCGCTCGAAGGCGATGTTTGCCAACGAACCGGCGGACTTAGTGAACAAGCAACACCGCTGGGTGATCCCCGATCACCAACCTCTGCTGACAAGACCAAGCCGCGAGTACGAGAAAGGGGGGCGACGTGGCGGGCGGGAGATCCTCGGTCGGGTGACAGCAGTCTGGGAGATCACACCTGACCCCAAGGACAATAAGCAGCATCAGCCGAAGCAGTTTCGCATCTCGGGCAATGCGAGCGTACACGTTGAGCTGGTGGAGGTGAGTACCCATCTTCCGCTCGTCACCTGGAATATGGATATAGCAGATTCCGTATCGCCGGGATGCATGTTCCATTCACAGATTCCAAGTCCAAGCAAGGTGCCGATCCCTCGGCTCCCGTGCATCGCCTTCACCCCCCTTGCGGTAGCCGAGTTCATCCTCGGTGAGTTATTCCAGGATGAATGGGAGTCTTGTTGCTCCGGGGTTGCCTGCGAGGACTGGACCTCGATCCAGAGACGAAGGCTGTCGAGCCTCCTCGCGTGGCAGCAGGAGATCGTCAAGGGCTGCGAGGAGCCACCATGGACCGCCTTGAAGAGGCAGCGACTGCCCCATGACCGGTTCGTGACTGCAAAGTAACCATTCCTGTCCGTCGGCTGGCTGATCAGTTGACCCTGTTGACCAGCTCGTTCCAGCGATCTTCCAGGAATCCGGAGTAGGCGAGCGGGCCGAGGCCGAGGCAGCCGAGCGAGAAGCCCTCGTTGATTTCGACCAGGTAAGTGCCACCGGCCTCGACGACGCCAAAGTCGATCCCGAAGGCCACCGGGGCTTCCTCGGCGTAATCGTCGATCGCGGCCTGCACGACCGAGCGATCGGGGAAGCGGAGCGGGTCGCCCTTGTAGTGGCCGACGCCGATGATCTGGCCGCGTCGGACGAAGAACCGCCATTCGGAGATGAAACGAAAGGGCTCGGAGGCCCAGAGCGCCATCGTGCCCGGCCATTTCGCCGTGCGGATCAGGTCGCGAAAGGTCGAGACGACATAGCCGGTGAACGCCTTGTCCTGCTCGACCGGTTTGACGAACACCGACGTACCGGGTTCGTCGATCCCAGAGCGGACCTCCGCCCAAGTTGTCCGCCAGATCCTTCGGCCGAGGTAGCCCGCCAACCGATCCGGGTAGCCGAGCGACGGCGGCTCGACGCCGAGTCGTCGCAACGCCCGGCGCACGAACACGACCGATCCGACCGTGATCGTGTCGGGATCGACGGGGACGACGTCCGATGCCATTTGCTCCCAGTCGAAGAAGCGGATCTCATAACCCCGCTCGTCGAAGCCTTTCCAGGCGGTGAACCCGTTGGCGTTGACGAATTCCCCGCGCTCTTTCTGGATGATGACGCTCGATCCCATGATCCGTTCCCCCGCGAGTCCGTGGCATCGCGCCCGACTTGAGGGCTCTCGCAAGAAACTTGCAATTCACAGCATCGACGGACTTGGATCATCAAATTCCGTATTCATAAAAAATTGTCTGAATGAATTCGTCGGCTGCTGGAGCTCCGACGGGGCGAACGTGAACAGGTTTACGATGTCCGCCTGCGTGCGCTCCGGAAGCCGCGCCAGGTGTGGCTCGACCATCGCGTCCCGCTCCGCCGGCGAAAGCCCTTCGAATCGCGAATCGATGACCCGGAGCCGGATGGACGCCGAGTTGTACCGGTAGGCGTTGACTCTCTCGAACCCTGCCTGCCTGAGGAAGTCCTCGACCATGCGAGACTCGTCGGTACGCTTGGCTTCCCATCGGGATGCGGTCGTATGAGTCATGGGATTTACCCTTTCACCCGATCGTAGATGGCCTTCATCGTGGTCAGGAAAGCGGTCGTCTCACCCGTATCCCGCCGGCCGGTCTCGTATCGCAAGTCGGTCGTCCAATCGAAGCGACGCATGCGCCTGGCAAGTTCGAGCGGGAGCTGAACCCCGAGATTACGCAACTCGCCCAGAAGCACTTCAGGCCGGTGCATGGCCGCTCCCGATGTGATTCGCCTCAGTTGATCCGGCTTATCCGGATCTGGTGTCAACTCCATGATGAGGGCCTTCAGCGCGCACTCGACGGTGTTTCCTCCGATGGATCGTGCTTCGAGGGTGATTTTCTGCCGGAGGAGTGCCTCCGCGGTGGTCAACCGTTGTTCGGCCGCCTTCAGGAAATCTCGGCTCGATGTCGGAGGCATGGGCGAGGTCCCAGCCCGGAAAAAGCATCCTTGCTCGAAGTATTGTCCTCGGGTTGACCTCCGAGGGCAATGGCAAGAGAGGCCGACGCGTCGGGCTCGTTCGGGCGGCTTTCGGAAGAATTCTGTATGAATCCCCCGCGAGCCGGGATGGTATGGATAGAGTACCATCGGGCTGTTCCGGGGAGGAGCCATGGCTAACGCAAGATCGTCCGACCTCCTGCGTCAGGTCCGCACGCTTTTTGGTGCGGGGGTGGCCGCGGGCCTGTCCGACGCGGAGCTGCTGGAGCGGTTCGCCGTACAGAGTGCCTCGGCGGAGGATGCCGCGCTCGCCGCCGAGGCGGCCTTCGCGGCCCTGGTGGCCCGTCATGGGCCGATGGTCCTGGGCGTCTGCCGTCGTGCCCTGGCCGACCCCGGCGACGTTGACGATGCATTCCAGGCCACATTCCTCGTGCTGGTGCGCCGGGCCCGCTCGGTCCGGGCGGGCGACTCGCTGGGACGGTGGCTCTATGGCGTGGCCAGTCGGGTCGCGACCAAGGCCCGGGCGCGCTCCGAGCGAGCTCGGGGGCGGTCTGTCCCGCTCGAGGTCGAGCCTGTCGCCCCGGAGATCTCTCGCGATCGGGTCGAGTTGCTGGCGGCCCTCGACGAGGAAGTGGGCCGGCTGCCCGAGAAGTATCGGGCTCCGATCATCCTCTGCCATCTCGAGGGCCTGAGCCACGCCGAGGCGGCGGACCGGCTGCGATGGCCGGTCGGCACGGTCAGCGGGCGGCTCTCGCGGGCCCGCGACCTGCTGCGCGATCGCCTGGCACGCCGCGGCCTGGCCCCGACCGCCGGCTCGATGATCGCGCTGCTGGCCGCCGATGGGGCTCGCGCGGCCGTGCCCGAACCGCTCGCCTCGGCGACCGTCCGGGCCGCGGCGCGGCTGTCGATGGGCGGGGCGTCGCAGGCCGGGACCGCATCGGCGCCGGTCCTGGCGTTGACGAACGATGTCTTGCGCGCTGCGGTTGCGGTCAAGCTGAAGGCCGTCGCCGTCGTCTTGATGGTTTTCGCCGTCGCCGGGGCGGCGGTCGGGGGCGGGATCGGATCGGGTGCCGGTGCGCGAAACCAGGCCGAAGATCGAGGCCCTGCGCGAGGGCCGACCGTCGCCTCCCACGCCGCCCCGAGTCGCTCGGCCGATCACCGGCCGGCCGATGAGATCGTCGAGGAGCTCGAGGCGCTGCTCAAGACCGCCCGCCACCCGCTGCCCCACGAGACGTTCGTCGAGACTCATAGCCAGATCGCCGCGCTCGTCGACGAGTTGCGGGCGGCATACCCCGACGATTCACGCGTCGCGCGCTACTTGCTCGAGCGGTGGGCCTCGCTCAACTACATCGATCAGCGAGCCGAGTCTTACCGCGAGATCCGCACGGTCCTCCGGACGACGACGGACCCCGCGCTCAGGAAAGATGCCCTCTTCCTCGAGAGCGGCTTTCGATTCCTGGAACCGATTGATGGCCGGGCCGCGGCCTCCCTGGCCGAGGCGTTCGCGCGGCAGGCGCCCGGCGACAACCGGGCCGGCGAGCTCCTCTACCAGGCGGTGAGAAGACTCGACGAAGGATGGTCCACGAACATGGGCTTGATCGTGATCCTTGCCCTGGCGGGTACGCTGACCCTGGCCACGGCCCGGAGACGGAAGTGCCGCGACGGGCTGCCCAGGCGTCGGAAGATAGCCTGGTGGAAGCTGACAGTCCTCCTGGTCGCACTGACTCTCATCTCGTTCGCAGTCCTGCTATACGGCTTCAGGCTCCTGGCGAACGAGCGGCAGGACGCCCTCATCGGTACCGTGCGCGAGCTGCTCAAGGACTCGGCGATGCGGCTCGAGCGAGCCACGTTCATTGGCTCCATGCTCTTGAACGACGTTTCCCAACATCTCCGGCTCGTCGCGTACTCCGGCAGGTCAGCCCTGGCCATCGCGATGGCGGTTGCGACCGCGGTGATCCTGATCATCGCTCGCCGTCGGTTCAGCGAGACGCCCATGCGATGGACATCGACCGTCCGGCTGGGAATCCTTGGGTTTCTTGCCGTCCTGGCCCTGGCGTGCACTCTCGATGCGTGCCTCATCGCCCACCAAGGGAATGCGATCCGGGATCGCATCGTCCGGGAATACCCCGACTCGTTCCGCGGCCGGATGGTCCAGGGTGAGCGGCGACAGCGCGAGCGCATCGGCGAGCCATTCGAACTGGAGTTCAACGACGCGATCACTGGCCGTCCGGTCTCGATGAAGGCCCTGCGGGGGAAGGTCGTGGTCGTCGATTTCTGGGCGACCTGGTGCGGCCCCTGCGTCGCGGAGATCCCCGAATTGAAGCGGCTTTACAGCGAATATCACGACAAAGGGGTCGAGTTCATCGGCGTGAGCCAGGACGCACCCGAAGACGATGGCGGGCTGGAGGCGCTCAAGACGTTCATTACCCAGCGGCAGATCCCCTGGCCCCAGTACTACCAGGGACATGACAACCTGCGAATCTTTACCGGCACGCCGACCGACGACTTCTCGGAGTCCTGGGGTATCGGCAGCATCCCCACGGTCTTCCTCATCGACGCGGAGGGCAAGCTCTACTCGACCGACGCACGCGGCCGACTCGACACGATGATCCCGCGGCTGCTGGAAGAAGCCCGCCGCTCGTTGACGGGCCGGTGAATCGTTTCAAGGTCGCTCGTAGGACGTTGAGGACCCGGCGTGGTGATTGGTTCGCCAACCCCGCGCGAGGCCGGCCCGAGGCTCGCCCTCGCGGAGGAGGTAGGCCGTGTCGGCCTCCAGGCCGGAGTGGCGGTCCACACGCCCCGAGGGCCATCGCACTTCGACCGTCTCGACCCGCGTCGCCTCGCTCAGTCCGAAGTGCAGTCGGCCGTCTCTGGCCGAGAGGAAGCTACCCCCGCCGATGCGCTGGGAGACCCGGCGATGTCCCGACGCGGTGAGCGTCACCCGAGCCCCGATCGCATCGCGATTCGAGCCCGGCGCGGACCCCTCGAGCTGGAAGGTGACGAAGTGTCCGGCCGGCCCCTGGTTGTGGAAGTAGGCCAGCGGCTGGCCCTCGGCGACGATCAGCACGTCGGGTCGGCCGTCGTTGTCCAGGTCGCCGACGGCCAAGCCCCGACCCAGTCGCGGCACCGGCCAGCAGTCCCCGGCCGATCCGGAGACCTCGGCGAGTCGACCGGTCCCCGTCCCGAGGAAGAGCTGGGTGGGCATCGCGTACGGGATCGCGGGGCGGTAGTCATTCACGTGCCCGTTCGCCTGGACCAGGTCGAGCCAGCCGTCGTTGTCGGCGTCGAGGAAATCCACGCCGAAGCCCAGGACATGCCGCGTCGGTCCGGCCAGGCCGACGGCCGAGCCCTGGTCGGCGAACTGGCCGCCGCCGAGGTTCCGGTAGAAGGTCGTCGACTCGCCGTAGAAATTCGTCACGGCGAGGTCGGGGTGGCCGTCGCCGTCGAGGTCGCCGCAGGCGATCCCCATGCCCGCGAGGTAGCCCCCCTCCGCATTGGTAGCGACCCCGGCCTCGGCCGCTTTCTCGTCGAATCGCAGGCCGCCTCGATTGAGGAACAGCAGGTTCGCGGTCATGTCGTCGGCGACGAACAGGTCGATGCGGTCGTCGTCGTCGAGGTGGGCCGCGACGACGCCGAGCCCCCGGCCGTCCCGGTCGGCGGCAAGCACCCCCGAGGCTTCGGAGACGTTGACGAATCGGCCGCCATCATTGCGGAAGACGTGATCGGACATCGCCGGGATGCTCCGCGGGACGCAGTAGCCGTGCCGTCGCGGGTCGGTCGGATGCGGGCAGGGCGGCGTGCGGGCCGGGTCCCAGTCGGCATAGTGGCAGACGTAGAGGTCGAGGTCGCCGTCGCCGTCGAGGTCGGCGAAGGCCGACGAGGTCGGCCAGTCGCGATCGCCGCCGAGGCCCGACCGCGTGGTAACGTCCTCGAACGTCCCGTCCCCCCTGTTCCGGTAGAGCGCGTACGACCGCCACCGGGTGATGAACAGGTCGGGGTGGCCGTCGTTGTCGTAGTCGCCGCCCGTGACGCCGTGGCCGAAGCCGCCCGGAAGCTTCGCCAGCCCCGCGGCGGCCGTCACGTCCTCGAATGTCCCATCTCTCTTGTTGCGGAAGAGACGGTCCCCCTGCGGCGCGGGGGGCGGCGGACTCTCATCCGGGAGGTGCCCGCCCTGGACGCAATAGACGTCGAGCCAGCCGTCGCCGTCGTAATCGATCAGGCCGACGCCGCCGCCCATCGTCTCGGGGAGCCGGCACTTCGGCGTGGGGTCGTTGCGATAGACGAACCGCAATCCGGCGGACTCCGCGTCGTCATGGAAGGTCGGCACCCCCGTCGCGACCGATCGCGCGACAGCAGCCCCTCGCGGGGCGGCCGGTGGCGCCGGGATGAGGTCGGCCAGGGTGCCGGCGATGTACTCGGCCCCGTCCGCCTCGCCCGCGAGGCGTACCAGGGCGTCCCGGGCCTCGAGGTCATCCGGGACCCGACGCGCCCGGATGGTCCACCATCCCCGCGCCTCGAACCGTCGACCGAGCGCCTCGGCGGTGCGCGCCAGCTCGGCGGCCTTCGCGGGATCCCCCGAGGCGGTGCCCATCAGCATCCGGTAGTCGTCGAGGGCTCGATCGACATCCGCCTTGCGGCGGCGGAGCTCGGCCACGCGGTTTGCATCGCCATCGCGGGCCGCCAGTTCGGCCAGTTGCCCCCAGGCCGACGGATCGCCCGGCCGCAGCGCGACGAGCCGCTCCAGCGCGACGCGACGGGCCGCGTCGTCGCCGCGGATCTCGGCGAGCCGGGCGATGATCCGGGCCCGCTCGACCGGTTCGACCTCCGAGGCCGTGAGATGCGATGCGGCCGACAGGATCTCATCGGGCCGGCCGACGGCCAGTGCCCAGGCCAGGCGAGCCCGGCGCACGTCCGGGTCATCGGGGCGATGGGTCTCGCAACGGCGGAGCAGCTCATCGGCTTCCGCGATCCGGTCGGTGCGAAGTGCCAGGTCGGCCCGACCCAGCCAGACGCGGTCGTCATCGGGGGCCTCGCGTGCCATGCGCCCCATCGCCTCGCGCATCGCCAGCAGCGGGAAGGGCTGGGTGTCGAGCTGCCAGTGCAGGCGCAACCGGATCGGCAGGTCGGCCGCCGACGACCATCGCCGCTCGATCCGACGGGCGATCGCCCGGATACGGCCGGTGAACAGGTCGAGCTGATCGGCCATCCGGGCCGCCTGCTCGCCGACGTCGCCGCGCTCCGCCAGCAGCGGGGCCAGACTGTCCTCGGCGACGGCGAGTCGGCCATGATCCAGGGCCAGTCGGGCGCGATCCAGCGCGGCACCTACGGCCAGGTGCGAGCCGCGGGGCACTCGCCCCCATGCGGCCAGGGCCATGTCCACCCGCCCCAGGCTCGCGGCGCAGCCGCCGAGCGGGTACTCCACCTCGGCATGACCGGGCCAGCGCGCCGCGAGGTCCGCCAGCCGTCCGAGGGCCGCGTCGTACCGGCCGGCGGCCATCTCGCGATCGGCGCGGTCCAGCTCGCGCCGGTACCGCCACGACGCGGCCATGGCGATCGCACCCCATCCCATCGCCCCGGCCATCAGTCCCAGGATAAGCAGGTGCCTCGGCTTCAGCCAGGCCCGTACTCCGAATTTACGCTTCAACATGTCTCATCCGCCGAGAGGGACGCGCATGCGATGGCCCCGCCGCGGGGCGGGGCCATCACGATCATCACCGTACGACTCGAAGCCATCAATACGCATCCGAGCTGATCACCTCGCCGCCGGCGCGGGTCCCCAGTGACCACCAGACCTGCATCGAGGCCGTGCCCTTGACGAACTGGACGTGCCCGTCGGCCATCATGACGTTGGCACCCCCGGGGTGATAACTGTTGGAGTTGGTGATGTTCGAGTGGTCCGCCGACACCACGCCGCAGGTGTTGCAGCCGTACCGGCAAGCCCGCCACTGGAATTGCGTCGAGCTGGGCGGGACGATCGTGTTGAACATCGACATGGCCTCGGCGCCCCAGGCCCAGGTCTCGCCCTCGTCGGTCTGGAGTCCGTTCCCGGACGTGGCCGTCGCGAAGGCCGCGTTGCACTGCGAGAGGATCCCGCCCATGATGGTACCCGGCGGGACCGCCGGCACGGTCGTGAGCGACTGCCAGACGTTGTAGTATCCGTTGGCACCGGCGATGTTCACCCCGGTGCTATACGGGACGCGGGAGTACTGGTTGGTGCCGACCAGGCCCTCGGCGAAGGCCACCGTGTTCGAAGTCCCGTCGGTGACCGACTGGATGCCGTAGGACGTCGCGAAGAAGAACAGGCCCGAGCTCCCCTGGCCGCCGTTGCACGTCTGGATCGTGCTGCCGTTATTCGGCCCCATGAACTGGCCGGAGGCCGTGTCGGTCAGGTTGTACGACGTCGTCGTCGTTCCCACGCTGGCATAATAGTTGTTCACGCACTGGTATTGGGATGCGCCGACCGTCGTGCCGGCGTTCGGGTCGGACGGGCAGAGGAAGATGCCGATCTTCATATAAGTCACGGTCTGGTTGTACTGCTGCGGGTTGTTGATCGGGTCGATCATGAAATTGATCGCATTGTACGCCGGCGCCTGCTCGAGGAAGCTGAGCATCATCGCCTGGGCGCTCCAGCCACTCCAGCTCATGCAGCCGGGGGTCATTGTGTTGAACGTGGCCGAGCTCCCCGGCGGGAAGACGTTGTTCGACGAGTGATAGTTGTGCAACCCCAGGCCGATCTGCTTGAGATTGTTCGTGCACTGGGATCGCCGTGCGGCCTCGCGTGCCGCCTGCACGGCCGGCAGGAGCAGGGCGATCAGGACGGCGATGATGGCGATGACGACCAGCAGCTCGATCAGCGTGAAGCCCCGAGCCCTCGCGCGCAAATTCATAATCACGACCTCCCGCAGAAAATGTGATCGATCGATGTGATTCTCATGAGGCCACGAAGTCCCTCGTCCGAAAGACCTCGGAATGTGCGAGAGTCCCGGCCCATTTCCATCGAAGAGGATGGTGCCCTCTGGCCCGGGATCTCGCGGTCGGATCACCTCCTGTACCCCCTACCCCCTCTCCCGCCCACGTTCTGCGTCTGGTGCTTCGTCTTCAAATACTCGTTCATCGAATCCTTGTGCGTTTCCTTGAAGTCCGCAGTAGAGGTCTGCGACCCGGAGCTCTCGCTCCCGCCGCATCCGGCCAGCGTAAGCGGCAAGCCGAACAGCATCGCCGGGGCCAGGGCCAGGCAAGTCCGCCGGGAGAAACGACGTTCATGCATCGATCACCTCGTCCGATCAGGGAAAAGGAAAGCCGACGGGAGCGACCGGGCCGATCCGATACCCGGATCGCACCGCCCAGCCTCAACCGCAAAAGTTCTCATCATCGATGGGCGTGGCCGGCGTACTCGTCAGCCAATGTCTGAAAATGTCCGATCGCTGATGGGTCGAGCGACCTGGGCACATTCAGCCCATCGCACTCCGAATTCCTTCGTGCATATTCCTTGCCAACTTCGGGCGGATGGCGCCGGATCTCGCGATTCGGCCCGACCTAACGGCCGGATGATGTCGGTATGCAGCTTTCCAGGCGATCCCGTAGACCGACCGTACGACCCGGAAGGATTTGGACACTCCTCGCCGAACACGACCCTACGATGCGAGACCGAGCCCGTGACCACGGTCGTGAGACCGTGGTTCGGACGGGACGAGCGTCCTCCAACCTCGGGCGTCAGCCCGATCCGGAGCGAAGATCGCACTCAGGCGCGAGGTTGGAGGTCCCCCATCCGAACCACGGTCTCACGACCGTGGTCACGCGGTGGTCTTCGGCGAAAAGTCTCGAAAAATACGAGATCCAGTCATCTTGACGGCCCCGCGAACGGTGAGCCGGGGCAAAACTCAGGCGATCACATCGGGCAGCAATGAAATTCTTAGGAGATCGATTCGCCCAGTCAAGGGAAACGTGTGCCGTTCTCTCCATTTGAGGCGTGATCGGGCTCGCGATTTCTTGCGGACGTGTGCCGGAGAGCCCTCGCCTACTGCCTCGGGAAGTGTCGGAGAATACGGAACGAACCGGGGCGTGCATGCCGCGGATCACCGGGGAATCCCCATCATTATCTCGCGTCTGGAGTTCATGATAGGCTCGCCCGACTCGATGACATCACGGCCCATCATTCGCCGGCGCGATCACGTGGGGTCTTGTCGCGGCGAACACGAATGTAATGATCTGTAAATTTTGTATGAGAGATGACTTTTTCCGCCGAGGGCATGTGGCAATCGATGCAGCCGCGGGTCGGCTCGATGGGGCATGCGGCCACGCGGGGCGGCGACGATGATGATGAGGATGAGGAGGCGATTCCCCCGCTCTGTCGAGTGTCCGGGCGACCGGAGTGGCATTCGAGGCACTTCCGCTCGTAATCGGCCCGCGAGGTCTCGGCGTCGCGGTGGGGGTCATGACAGCTCAAGCAATCGATCGCGGCCCGGCTCTCGATATAACAGCGGCTCCAGGTGAGGCCCGCCGCGGGGAACCTCGGGGCGAGCGGATCGGTCGGGGCGACCTTCATCCCGAGCGGGCTGTGGCATTGGCCGCAGAGGGCCACGACCTGGGCACCGAGCCGGGGCGGGGCCGGGCGATGGCGAGGTCCGGGAGACCGAGCGAGATTGCGGCGAGGTGGTGGCCGCCCGGCCCGTGACAGCGCTCGCAACCGATCCCGGGATCGGCCGACTCGGGCCCGACCCGATCGCGAGCCGACCGGGCGACCGTGGTGTGGCAGTAGAAGCAGCTCCGCAGCTCGTCGTCGGCGAGGATATGGCCGAGATGGTCGGAGTTGCCCCCGGGGGGCGAGGTCTGGCCCGTGGTGACGTCCCAGAGGGTCTCTCCCTCATAGAGCGAGAGGCGTAGCTCCCGGGCCCGCCCGCGATCGTCGGGGCCGACGAGGGTCATGCCGCGATCTCCCGAACCGAACGCATAGGCCACCACGGCGGCGGCGATCCGGTCGCCTTGCCGTGTCTCGAAGTGGAGTTCATGCCCCTCGCGACGGATCGCGTGCCGGACGGCCGGGCGCCGGGGTCGGCGATCGGATGATCGGGCAGCGATCGAATCTGGATCTCGGGCGACCGCTGAAACGTCCGGGAATGCCGGCTCCCGCGCGACCAGGTCCGAGTTCGCGACGTGGCACTCGCGGCATCGCGCCGAGCCCACATAGGCGCGGGCTCGGGCTCCAGGGGATGGGCGTCGCGATATCGTCGGCTCGCCGCCAGCATCCCCTCGGCCTCGACACTCGATTGCTCTTGCAGAAACGATCGGCCCAGGAGCCAGCCGGCCTCCGGGTCATCCGTCGAGATCCCGCTCGCCCGGAGCACCTCCCTGGCCCGGGAGGGCTCGCCGATCCGCAGCCAGGCCCTTGCCAGGGCGTTGTAAAGTCCGGCGTCCTCTCGGGCCGTCAACGGGTCGATCGCAAGGGCCCGGATCCAGGACTCGGCCGCCCCGCGGAGATCGTCGTCCGCGGCCAGAGCGGTCCCGAGCAGGATGTCCCCGCGCGCCTGCCAGCCGGGCCGGGCGGCCAGCCTCCGGGCGAACCGGGCGGCCTGGATCGGCTTGCCCGTATCGAGCCGGTCGAGGACGATCTCGCGCATCAACTCGGCATGCTCCGGGTCGAGGCGTAGCCCTTCGAGCCAGCAATCGCGGGCCGTGTCGCGGTCGCCCAGTCGATCGATGATCCGGCCGAAGAGCCAGAAGTCCTCCGGCTCCATCGCCGGCCCGCCGCCGAGTCGGGCGTAGAGGCGACGGGCCGACATGTCGCGCCCCAGCCGCGCGGACGCGCGCGCCACCAATCGCAGCGCCCGACGATCCCCGGGCTGGACTTCAGCCGAGCGGACGCCAGGCGATCGACGCTCTCCCAGTCGCCATGCCGGTAGGCGGACTCGGCCGATGCCAGCGGATCCGGGTCGAGTCGGTGCCTCAACCCCAGTACTCCCACCGCGCCGGCCCCCAGGGCGACAAGGATGGCGACCAACGAGCGTCAACGTCTCGACCGCTTGACTTGACTCATACTCGTATCCCTGACGACGTCGGATGGCCGGGCGAACGCGCCTGGACCTCTCGCTCGATTCTTCGGCGGAATCCGGGCCCAGTCAAACCCAAGAGCCCCAGAGGGGCGATCGCACATAGCCAGGTAGCGTCAGCCCCTGGATCGAAACAAAGCAAGTCTTGCTCTTGTTGATCGACCTCGGGTCAGGGCCGCTTGTAAGAGGTGAAGGCGCCGGCATACCGCTCGGTGCGCTGTTCGAGTGCGTTCAGCGTCGGCGCATCGAACGGGCGGAAGGCGCGGGCGATCTGCGCGTTCTCGTCAACCTCTTCCGGACTGGAGCAGCCGATCACGACGGTCGATACCCCCGGCAGGCTGAGGACATACCCCATGGCCTCGGCCGGCGCCAGCCCATGGACGCCGGCTCGGACCAGATTACCGGCGGCGTAGACCTTCATGCCGATGACGCCCATCCCCTTGCGCACCGCCTCGACGAGCACCGTCTTGGCGAACGGTAGGCGGTGGATATCGGCACCGTTGAGGGCCATGAGCACCGTATCGAAGTCGAACCGGCCCATCGCCTCGAGGAGGATCTCCGGGTCTTGATGGCCCGTGAGGCCGAGGAATCGGACGAGTCCCTCCTCGCGGGCCTGGACGAGGGCCTCGAGCGCCCCGCCGCGGCCGAAGATCGCGCGGAGGTCGCCGGGCGTGCGCAGGTCGTGGAGCTGCCAGAGGTCGAGGTGATCGGTGCGCAGCCGTCGGAGGCTCTCATCGAGCAGGCGGAGCGAGCCGTCGCGGGTGCGGTCGTGCGTCTTCGAGGCGAGGAAGACGTCGCGGCGACGCTCGCCCAGCGCGGCGCCGTAATAGTCGAGGCTCCCCGCGTAGGCCGGCGCCGTGTCGCAGTAATTGACGCCCTGGTCGAGCGCCCGGTGGATGACCGCGACGGCCTCGGCCATGCGGCCGTGAGTGCGCAGCACCCCCTCGCCGCCCAGGGCGAATTGCGTCACCTCGTGGCCCGTGCGGCCGAGCGGACGGCGCGGGATCGGCGCGAATGGGCCTTCTCCGCCGTCTTGAGGTGTCGTCGGTGCCGATGCGGTCGCCGTGCTCGTGGCCATGGGCTCGATTCCTCGCGGTGGGAGCGGGTTGGCGTCGGACGCGCGCTACCCGATCGTGTAACGTCCCATCCGGTTATACCGGTTGTTAACGCGGGCGAGAAGCTCTCCGATCGGCGGTCCAGGTAGTCTGTCCCATGAGGCCCGTCCTGTTCAGGGAGCCGGTGCGAACGGCTCGACCGGCATCGCCAGGTCCATCATCAGCCCTCGGAAGTCGTCCCGATCGCGGAGCGGGTCCAGGGCCGCCTCGGTGCGCAAGGCGTCGAAGTTGCGGTAGCCCATCGCGACGGCCCGGCGGAGCCGGTCCATCGCCTGGTCGGCCTCGGCCGGCCCCTCCCCGGCCGACACGCCCGACCCGGCCGAGCCGGCCAGGACCGACAGCGCGGCATGGGAGCCGGCCGTCTCGTACCACTCCTCGCCCGAGCGAGACGCCATCGCCTCGTAGGTCGCGAGCGCCGCCTCGCGTCGGCCGCCGCCCCGACCGGGTCGCCGAGCTGTCGCCGCGCCAGTCCGCGACGGCGGAGGCTGGAGGCCAGTTGGCCGCGGTATGTGCTGGATTCGGGGACCTCGCGCGTCAGCGCCTCGCCGATGGCGATGGCCCGGTCGTACCCATCGCGGGCCTCGGCCGGGCGGCCGAGCGAGCGGACCACGTCGGCGAGGTTGGTGTGGGCTCCGGCCAGGGCGTTCCGGTAATCGGTCACCGTGGGGTCCCGCTTCACCAGCTCCTGCCGGATCGCGAGGGATTCGCGGTAGGGGGCCTCCGCCTCCGCCGGCCGCCCCGTCGTGTTCAGCAGGAAGCCGACGATGTCGTGGCTCTGCGCCAGGTCGCTGCGGATTGCGTCGTTGAGCGGATTCTCCTCGCTCAACTTCCGCTGGATCGCCACGGCCTCGCGATACTCGGCTTCCGCCTCCGCCGGCCGACCCATCTGCGAGAGCAGCTCGCCGATGTTGGCGTGGGTCAACGCCAGGTCGCGGCGGAAATCGGTGACGGCGGGATGCCGCTCGGCCAGCTCCCGCTGGATCGCCAGCGCCGCGCGGAACTCGGCCTCCGCCTGCTCCGGACGGCCCGTCTGCGACAGGAGGTAGGCGAGGTCGTGGTGGGCGTTCGACAGGCTGCTCCGGATCGCGTTCACGGTCGGGTTCTCGTCGGCCAGCTCCCGCAGGATCGCGATCGCCGCGCGGAACTCGGCCTCCGCCGGTTCCGGACGGCCCGTCTGCGCCAGATGGACGCCGAGGCCGGCGTGGCCGCCCGCCAGACCTCCGCGGAAACCGGCGACGGCCGGGTTCTCCTCGACCAGTTTTTGGCGGATCGCCAGGCTCGCCCGGTGTTCGGCCTCGGCCTCCGCGGGCCGGCCGGTGTCGCCCAGCAGCATGGCGAGGTTGCGGTGGCTCTGCGACCGTCGCAGGCGGTAGCCGACGACGCCGGGATTGGCCTCGTCCAGCTCGCGGCGGATCTTCAGGGCCGCGCGGTACTCGGCCTCGGCCTCGGCCTTCCGGCCCGTCTGCACGAACAGGTTGCCGATGTCGTTGACCGTGTCGGCCAGCTCGAGCCGCGCCGCGTTCGTCGCCCCATCGGCCGCGGCCAGCGCCTCCTGGTCGGACCGGGCCAGGCGGAAGGCCGCCAGCGCCTGGCCGGGCTCGCCGGTCTTGGCCAGCAGGCTGCCCATCCGCGACCGGCAGCCGGCCAGTGTGGCCCGGGCCTCCGAGGACTCCGCCGCGAGCCCGGCCAGCAGGGCCTCGGCCTCGCGGTACGACGCCATTGCCTCGTCGATCTCCCCGACCGATTCGAGGAGGCCGGCGACGGCGCTCAGGCTGCGGCCGACCTCGGCCTGATCCGCCGCGACGGCCGACGACTCGGCCGCCATCGCCCGCCGCGCCGCCAGCACCGACCGGTGCACCGCCATCGCATCCGTCGTGCGCCCCACCATCCCGGTCAGCATGGCCAGCTCGAAGTTCGCCCGGGCCAGCGCCCGACGCGAGCCCAGGTCGGTCTCGCGGCCCAGCATGGCGCCGAGCTTCTCGTAGAAGCCCGCGGCCGACCTCAACAGTCGGTTGCGCAGGTCCTTGAACCGCGGTTCCTTCAGCAGGAAGTCTTCACTCACGCCCGTGTGGAACGTGCCGATCGCCTCCAACGCCAGCTCGTACCGCGCCTGCACGGCCGCTTTCGAGCGACTCAGGTCCTCGTTGGCGGCGCCCAGGGCCGCGTTGGCCCGCGTCTCGCGACCCAGCGCCAGCTCGATGTCCGCCTTGGCCCGGGTCTGCACGATCAGGACCGCCACCAGCCCGATCATCCCGGCCACCAGCGCCACCGACGCCATCGCCACCGGCGTCCGGTTCCGCCGCGCCCACCGCCGGGCCCGACGCGACCATGGCTCCCGCCAGGCCGAAACCGGCTCATCGGCCATCCAACGCTCGACGTCCTCCGCCAGCGCCCGCGGCGACGCGTACCGATCCGATGGCCGGTGGGCCATCGCCTTGAGGCAGATCGCCTCGAGCGCCGGGTCGATGGAGGCGTCGATCTGCCTCGGCGGCCGGAATTCGCCCCGCCGCACGGCGCGCATCATCTCGTCGATCTCCCCCGCCACCGGCGGCAGTCCGGTGAGGAGGTGGTAGAGCGTCGCGCCCAGGCTGTAGACGTCGGACCGCGGCCCCAGATGCTCCAGGTCCCCCTCGGCCTGCTCGGGGCTCATGTACGCCGGGGTCCCCATCGCGGTGCCCGGCAGCGTCTCGGCCGAGCCGCTGGCCGAGGAGGGCCGCAGCATCCGCTCGCCCGCGTCCACCGCCGGGTCGACCCGACCGACCGCCTTGGCCAGCCCCCAGTCGACGACCAGGGTCTCGCCGTACTTGCCGACGATGACATTCGCCGGCTTGATGTCGCGGTGCAACACGCCGCGGCTGTGCGCGTACTCGATCGCGTTGCAGACGTCGGTGAGGCGGCGAAGCAGCTTGCGGAACTCCAGCGACCGCCGGCCGACGTCCGCCTTGAGCGACTCGTCGGCGAAGAACTGATCGGCGGCCTCCTTGAACGAATCGCCGCGGATGAACCGCATGGCGTAGAACGGCCGGCCGTCGGCGTCGTGGCCGAGGCCATAGACCGGGACGATCCCGGGGTGCTCCAGCCCGCCGGTGACCTCGGCCTCGAGGAGGAAACGGGCGCGGCTGGCCGGGTCGTCGGCGCGCTTCTCGAGGATCTGCTTCAGCGCCACCTCGCGGTTGAGCTCGGCGTCGAGGGCGACGAACACCTGCCCCAGCCCGCCGCGGGCGTGCGGCCGCAGGATGCGGAACCGACGGCCGGCGTCGGCCGAGCCGTCGGCCGAGGGGAGGCTGTTGGCGTTGGCCGAGACATCGGCGGGCAGGGTGCTGACGTCGCCCGGGCCGCGGCCGTCGCCATGGAGGCCAGTGCTGCGGTCGCCCGCGCCCGGGACGTCGCCGAAGCCGTCGACACTGGTGCGGGTGTGACCGGCGAGGAGCCGTTCGACGTCGTTGATCAGGTCGAGGGCATCCCCGCAGACGACCGCGGACCGTCCGGATGGGTCGCGGCGGATCGACGAGGCGACGCGTGCGAGGCCCTCGCGAGTGCCCAGGCCCACGTCGAGCGCCGCCAGGCTCGTCCTGGGGTCGCCGCCGTGGCACGCCAGGTGCTCCGCCGCCAGCGCCTCGAGCAGCTCCCGGCGCCTCGGGGCCAGGGCACCCTGTTCGACCAGCAGGTCGGCCATCGCCCGCCCCGGCGACGCGGTCCAGGCGGCGAAGGCGGCGGCGAGCTGGGGCTGGTCGATCATGCCATTTTGCAGCGCCAGCAGACCGAAGAGTAAGTCGCGCAGGGCGTCGTCTCGAGGTGGCATCGGCTGGGCTCCTGGCCCCGCAGAGGGCGATGGTGCGTCGAGGCCCGGCCGCCCGTGCGGCGGACGAATCGGCGCGGGCCTATGAATTAGGATAAGCCGGTCGATGCACCGAGAGGAAGCGGCGCGAATGCGATGCCGGGGACCAGGCGGAAGACGCCGAAGGCAACGAAGTGGAGCGCGGAGCCGAGCACTCGGGCGAGCCGGCAGCCTGCGACGACTGTCCGATGGCAGAATTGTCAACACGCCGACGAGTCGGCGTCCTTGACGACGAGGCGATCGGGCTCGCCGGCTTGTCGGCCGGAGCGGAGGCAACCCGGTTGCATGTTGACGAAATACCTCAAAGGTGACCTCTGCATCGAGTTGGGCAGAAACGATCACTGGCAATTGCGACCCTTCGGGGCTAAAATCGCCTTCCTCATCGCGAGGCGTTCTTGTCAGAGCAGATTCTGAACGATCGAAGGAGGAAGCACCATGTTTCGAGGAGCGACTCGATGGCTCACGATGGCGATCATCGTCGCAGCAGCGGACAGAGTCGAGGCGGGAAATCTGACCGTTTATAATGATTCCCCGTCGTTCCAGGCGGCGACGACGGGCTTGAGCGATGTCACCTTCAATGGCATCGTCCCCGCGGGCGAATACACCGACTACTTCATACCCAGCGGGTACACCGACGCTGCGACGGGCACGAATTTCACCTTCCTCAATGCGGACGGATCCGACATCAATGTGACGTCAGCCACCTATTACTCCGTGAACTTCATCGGCCCCGTATTCCCCGTAGACTTCCTGAATTCGTCCTCCGCCGTCCCGACGGGCGCGAGTGAGCTTATTACCCTCCCGGCAAGCTCGACGGCCGTCGGCTTCTATTACAGCACGTACGATACAACGCCCATCACCTTCACGCTTTCCAACGGCGACACCTACACCGCCGCGAGCCCTCCCGGCTTCGGCAATGTCGCCTTCCTGGGCTTCACCGACACGACGTCATTCACGAGCCTGACAATCAATGACCCGACGAATTCCGGCATCCTCCTCATGAACTTCGAGTTCGGGACTGCCGTCCCCGAGCCCTCCTCGCTGGTCCTGGCCGGCTCTGCCGCGCTGGCCGGACTGGGCGACATGGGCGCGTCGGCGCCGTCGCGGTTGAGGCGGATCCGCCGGCCCCAATCTCGGGCTTCCTATCGAGCCCCCGTGGAGCGATCCACGCGGGGCTCTTTTCTTGCGCGAGCTGCCGGATCGAGGCGGATCGCGGAATGAGGTTGCCTGTCGCCCTAGCGGCAGTCATGCGTCTGTGGCGCCGCCATCGGCGTGTCGCAGGCCCCCTGACGACCGGATGCCGACCGGGATCGCGATGAGCGTCGGTCCGATTGGCCCCGGCCTGGCGGTATGGAGACCCATCGCCCGCAAGGCGGAGGTCCCCGGGCTCTGGGTCATCCTCGATCGGCAGTTCATGGCGGTGGAGTGCGGCGAGACGATCTGGAAAGACAGATAGTCCGACTTTGGGGCGTCGAGCGAGAATCCGAAACAAATCCGTGTAAGGTCCGGGCCGACTCGCTGTATCAGGAGCGGCGGCGGTGTGGATGGCACCCGTCGCGATCGATCATCAGGCCCTTGCACGAGGAGTTCCGACGATGAAGGACCAGGATTTCGAACGAGAAGGACGTCAAGATCACGACCGATTCCCAGGCCGTCGCCACCCCGAAGGCTGCCGAGCCGTCGGAGGTGAAACGGGAATTGACCGACGAGGAGTTCGCCAAGGTCTCCGGGGGCCACATCCAGGGCCAGCACATCGGCTAGGACGTCGCGACCAAGAATCGGGCGTGCCCCACGCCAACCCGATCGTGGCGACGCGGCGGGCATCCGTCGTCACGATCTCCAGACCCTTCCACGAGGAGGTTCCGCGATGAGAGACCGGGATTCGACCGAGAAGCCGACCGAGAAGGACGCCAGGCCCCTGACAGCTTCCAGGCCGGAGGCGCCCGAGGGAGAGACGGCACCCCAGGCCGCCAAGGAGCTGACCGACGAACAGATCGCCGCGGTTGCCGGCGGCACGCTCAACTTCACGAAGATCACCATGACTTGAGCGTGAGAAGCCGAACCGCCAAGGGACGTCACGCCGTGACGCCCTGATTCATCTAGCCTGGATTCCCATGGAGGGGAAACCGGCTAACAAATCGGCTTGAAACTGATCGGGATTCCCTCTAAAATCCAGGTATTCCCTCGCTGACATCGTTATCGGCGCCCAAGAACTATAGATACCCATGCCACAAGGCTAACCCGAATAATCACCAAGTGCGTATGCGATGCTTGAATGGCTTTTCTCCCTGAAATCCCGGGGTTTCCTCTATTTCTAACACGCATCGGCAATCGCACTCGCGCTCGCTGGCACCGTGGCAACATGGACCATAATTCCAGTGACCGCCTAACACTGGCCCATCGCTTCTTGGAGCCTTCCAACTCCACCCATCGTCAATACGAGGCCCTCCGAGCCTTCTTCGTTGACCGCCTACCATCGGCTGAGGTCGCCGCTCGCTTTGGCTACACGCCGGGGAGCTTCCGCGTCCTCGTCCACCAGTTCCGCAACCAGCCCGACCGCGATTTCTTCGCACCACCTGCACGCCAGGGGAGGCCACCCGGCAAGCAGAAACGGCTGCGGCAACAGGTAATCGCCCTGCGCAAGCAGAACCTCTCTGTCCATGATATCAGCCGCGCCTTGGCCGGCGACGGAGAGCCGCTCAGTCCGGCGGCGGTCGCCGCGATCCTCAAGGACGAGGGCTTCGCCAAGCTGCCGCGACGCGCCGACGACGAACGGCCCGACCAGACCCGCCCTGTCATCGCCGACATGGCCGACGTCCGCTGCCTTGACCTGTCGCCGCGCCACCTCCGCACCAAGTTCGGCGGCCTGTTCCTCTTCCTCCCCTGGCTGGTCGACGCCCGGTTGGACTCCCTCCTGGCGCGGTCGGGTCTCCCCGGCTCGAAGATGGTCCCGGCGGCCTGCGCCTTCCGGTCGCTCCTGGCCCTGAAGCTCTTCGGCAATGCGCGCCATTCCCATGTCATGAGCTCGGTGCTCGATGAGGGCCTGGCCCTCTTCGCCGGCTTGAATGTGATCCCCAAGCGGTCGTTCTTGACCGAATACAGTAGCCGGGTCCCGCCGGCCTGCTATCCCCCGTTGATGCGCCACTGGTTCGACACCGTCGGTCGCCTGGGGTTGAGATGGGGGGCATCGTTCGACCTGGACTTCCACACCATCCCCTTCCATGGCGAGGATGCGCTGGTCGAGAAGCACTACGTCTCCAAGCGGAGCCGCAGCCAGAAGGGAGTCCTGGCCTTCCTGGCCCAGGACGCCCAGACCCGCGTCTTCTGCTACGCCAACGCCGAGTTGCGCAAGGACCAGCGGGATGACGAGGTCCTTCGGTTCGTCGCGTTCTGGAAGCGACGGACCGGACGGTTGCCCGAGGAGCTGATCTTCGACTGCACATTGACGACCTACGCCAAGCTCAACGAGCTGAACCGGATGGGAATCCCCTTCATCACGTTGCGGAGGCGCAGCCCGAAGCGGCTCGCGGAGATCGCGCGGGCCCCGATCTCGGCATGGCGGCGGGTCGAGTTGGAAAATGTCGCGCGCGCCTACCGGACGCCGCGGGTGCTGGACCGCCAGGTCACATTGACGGACTACGATGGTCCGATCCGCCAGTTGACCATCGCCGAGTTGGGTCACGAAGGACCGACGTTGCTCTTGACCAACCAGTTGACCCGCTCGGCGTCGCACCTGATCGGCCGCTACGCCCGGCGGATGGTGATCGAGAACAACATCGCCGACGGGATCGATTTCTTCCACATGGACGCCCTGAGCTCGGCGGTGGCGCTGAAGGTCGACTGCGACCTGCAATTGACCCTGATGGCCAGCAGCCTGTACCGGTTGCTCGCGGTCCGCGTCGGCCGGGGTTACGAGGCGGCCGAGTCGCGGCACCTGTTCCGTGACTTCGTGGATGCCACGGCGGGGATCACGCTCAACGAGAGTGAGGTGGTGGTCCGGTACCAGAGGCGGGCGCACAATCCGCTGCTGATCGCCGCGGGGTTCGACCAGACCGATGTGGCCGTCCCCTGGCTCGAGGGCAAGCGACTGCGGCTGGTATTCGGATGACGTCATGCTGGCACCCGAGCCGAGCGTGGTGTAAAGTTGAGAACTAACGTCGAAACGAAGTATCGCATCGTTATGCGGCCGGCCGATTTGTTAGCCGGTTTCCCCTCCATGGGAATCCAGGCTAGCGACTGAAAGGGCGAAACGTCGCCGTGCCCGTGTCCCGCCCCTTCTGGGCTGGGCACGGTTTGATCAACAGGCCCCAGGGCATTGCCATCATGAAAATACGACAGATACCGGGAGGGGCACCACAGAAGTTTATCGATCTGGACAACATGCCGACCGATCTGGCCAAACAGTTGCCGATGTTGGCCGGTGACATGTCCGATCTCGGTTTCGAAAATCTCGGTTTGACCCCGGATCAGCAACGTCAGCTTCATGACGCCTTCAGGCAGAACGGAGTCCGCATACCAGGCAGCGCGTATAAGAGTCTGTCGCGGAAGGCTCTTGTAGGGTGCTCTGTGAGCACCGATCCGGGGTGTCTTGCCGAAATTGGTGCTCACAGAGCACCCTACGGGACAGCCGCCGCGGCTTCTGAGACAGACTCTAAGAGTCTGTCCCGGAATCCTGTCAGCAGCGGCCAAACACTGAGCCATTATCGCAGAGCCAGTTGAGCCATTCCGCGAGCGGTCGATCGCGGCTTTGGCTCTCTTCTCCCGTCGCTTCGTCCCTGGCAAGCATGCGCCTGTGCAAGTAATCTGAAGGATGCGTGCGGCTCGGCTGCCGACCACCGCCGTCCAAACTGTCGGCGCAAAGGGGCGGCGGGAAGTTCCACCTTCCCGCCGCCGGACCGCTCGGGAGCAAGACCTCCCGTGGGCCGTTTCCAGTCTCCCCGCGCCTTGCGGCCGGGTCAACCTTCCGACTCGCACCGTTGGCACCCCGATTGCCGCCGCTGCCTGCTCAAGGGGTGCGAGCGCTGGTTCCGGCCGCGCCGGCCTCAAGCCCGTTACTGTAGCCCCGCCTGCCAGGACGCCGCACGGCGGTGGCGCCGCTGGAGGGCCGGTCAACGCTATCGCGACACCGCCAACGGCCAACAACGCCGCCGTGACCAGTCCCGACGCCATCGCGATCGGCGGCGGCAGCGATCGGACCCTCCCGAGACGGACCCTTCCCTCACTCACGCCGCGTCGCCGCCAGCGGCCGTCGAAGCCGAGCCGCCGCCCACCTCGGATCGACCGCCAGTCGGACCCGACCTCACCGTGGGCCAGCGCCCAGCCCAAATCCTCGAGAAATCGCCCGGCCTGCCTTGCCACAGGCCCGGCTGCTACGTCCTCTTCCTCCCCTCTCCACGATCCCCCGATCAGAAGTTCTGTTCGGGCTCGTGTCGACAGGCGTTACGACGCGTCCGCCAGCGCGAAGCCCGGCTCAGGCTCAGGCGCCGCCGCGGCCGACGGCCCCGATGCCGACCGCCGCGCCGAGGCCCACCACCCCACTCAGTTATGTCGTCACGTATTGAGGATACCGTCTCCTCGACTCTATCGTCTTCTTACCCCCCAGGACCGAGGAGGGAGCGGGTGGGCCGGGCTCTCCGGTCCCCCGTTTCCTCGCTCGGAATTCTCGGGCTGTTCCGAGGTGCCCCATGGCATTGTCACTCCCGGGCGATCTCCGAAGCCTGGCCGTGGACCGACTGGGCCTGAACTATCGCCGCTATCGCCTCCCCGACCCCGAGGCCGAGGCCGCCATGGTCCGCTCGCTGGGCCGCTATGGGCAGCTCTCCCCACTGGTCGTCTGTCTCCGCGATGAGACCTACCAGGTCCTTGACGGGTTCAAGCGGCTGGCCGCCGCCGGCACCCTCGGCTGGAAGACGGTCAGTGCGCGGGCCTGGGAGGCCGACGAACGCGCCGCCAAGGCGGCCATCCACGGGCTCAACCAGACCGGACGCCGCACTCAGGAGTGGGAAGATGCCTGGATCGTCCATGCCCTGGTCCGCGACGACGGCCTGACCCAAATCGAGGTCGCCGAGCTGCTGGGACGGCACAAGAGCTGGGTCTGTCGCCGGCTCGCCCTGGTCGAGAAGCTCGCCGACGCCGCGCGCGAAGATCTGCGACTGGGACTACTCGGGGCCACCGCCGCGAGGGCGTGGTCCGGTTGCCGGCCGGCAACCAGGCCGAGGTCCTGGACGCATTCCACCGCGATGAGCTGACCGCCGCCGAGCTCGACGGCGTGGTCAACCTGCTCGGTGCCGCACCGGGCCGCTCGCACCAGGAGTATATCCTGGCCCGGCCCCGGCAGGCGTTGCAGCAGTCGCGGCAGCAGACCGGCTGGGCCTGGGACCCGCGGCTCTCTCGGGCGGGTAACCGCGTGGCGCGACGCCTGGCCGGACTCCTCGACAGCCTGGGCCATATCGAGACCTGGCTGCACCACCAGGGCCGCGCCGGCTTGACACCCTGCGATCGCTCGGTCCTCACCCCGGGCTTTGCCCGCCTGGCCGACGACGCCCGACGCGTCGCCGGCCTCACCGACGACCTGATCGCGGAGTTCTCTGTCCATGAACGAGTCCCAACGCAATGAGATCATCAGTCGATGGCGAGCCGGCTCTTCGATCCGGCGGATCGCCCGCGAGCTGGGACTGGCTCGCAACACCGTCGGCGGCGTGCTCGAGCAGGTCCAGGCCCGACGTGCCGGGACCGGTGACGGCTCGACCGTCGGCAAGCGGCCCAGCCGGCTCGATCCTTACGAGCCGGTCATAAAGGACCTGCTGACTCGCTATCCCGACCTGACCGCCGTGCGACTCCTGGAAGAGTTGCGGCACCGGGGATTCACCGGCGGCTATACCGTGGTCCGCCAGCGGCTCGCCGCCATGCGACCCCGGGCCGCGCCCGTCCCGGTCGTCCGCTTCGAGACGGCACCGGGTCTCCAGGCCCAGATGGATTACGCCGTCTACGACCTCGACTTCAGCGGCGAAGGCCGGCGCCGCGTCAACCTGTTCAGCTACATCCTGGGCTACTCGCGGCGGCAGTACCTCCGCTTCGTCGAGGCCCAGGAACTGACGACCACCTTGCGCGAGCACGTCCGCGCCTTCGAGCACCTGGGGGGCGTGGCCGCCACCTGCTTGTATGACAATATGAAAGTCGTGGTCAGCGGCCACGCCGATGGCGTGCCGATCTACAACCCGCGGTTCCTGGCCTTCGCCACCCACTACGGCTTCCGGCCGATCGCCTGCCGGGTGCGGCGGCCCCAGACCAAGGGGAAGGTGGAACGGCCCTTCTCCTATGTCGAGACCAGCTTGTTCAACGGCCGCACCTTCTCGTCGCTGGGACATCTCAATGAGACCACCGCCTGGTGGCTGGCCCAGGTCGCCGACGTCCGCGAGCTCCGCGCCGCCGGCCGGACTCCGGCGCAGTTGCATCAGGAAGAGATCCCTCACTTGATCCCGTTGCCGCCCCAACCCTATGACGTCGCCCCGGTGATCTACCGCACGGTCGGCGTCGAGGGCCTGATCACTTACGGCCAGAACGGCTACTCGGTCCCGTGGCGACACATCGGCAGCATGGTGCCGGTGCGGCTGACCGAGCGCGAGTTGATCGTCTACGGCCCCCAACTCGAGGAGATCGCCCGACACGCGCTGCTGCCGAGCAAAGTCACGGGACAACGCGTCGTGTCGAAGGAGCACCGGCCCGGCGAGGATGCCCGACGGCGGCAGGCGGAGTTGGAGGAGCGGTTCGCCGAGCTGGGCGAGCCGGGTCGTCAGTTCCTGGGTGGCTTGCTTCGGGCGCAGCGCTACGGCAAGGACCAGGCGCAGCGAGTGCTGGCCCTGCTGGGGACCTACACCCGGTCCGACCTGATCGCGGCCCTGGAGCGGGCGGTGCGCTACGGCGCGTATTCGCACGCGGCCGTCGAGCGGATCCTCGGCGTCCAGGCCCGCCCCCGAACGATCCTGGAGGCGCTGGCCGAAGAAGAGCGGCGGCAGATCCCGCCCTGGCTGGGTGAGGACCTGGTGTCCCCTCGGCCGACGTCGGTCTACCAATACCTCTGCGAATCGGAGCCGCACGACGATGAGGACCCCCACGCCGCGCCCGACGCCGACGCCGCCGACGGCGACGGAGCTGCGCCGACAAATCCTTGAGGACTTCCGTGTCCTGGGCATCCCCCTGCGCCCCGAGCAACTCGACGCCGTGTCGGTGCGCGCCGAGAGCGGAGGGATGTCGCACCTGGAATTCTTGAGGGCGGTGATCAACGAGCAGGCCAACGGCCGCCGCGAGCGGAGCACAGCCCAACGGATCCGCGCCGCCGGGTTCGCGCAGAGCCGGACGTTGGCCGACTTCGACTGGCAGTTCAATGCCCCGGTGATCGATCGGGTGCAGATCGAGACGTTGGCCGAGGCCGAGTTCATCGGCCGTCGTCAGAACCTGGTGTGGGTGGGCCAGAGCGGCGTGGGCAAGAGCCACCTGATCCAGGCGATCGGCCAGCGTGCCTGTGTGCTGGGTCATCGGGTGCGGTATGAGACCGGCGCCTCGATCCTGCACGTCCTGACGGCGGCGCTGGCGGACCAGACGTTGCCGCAACGGTTGCGCTCCTATGCGAGATTCGACCTGGTGATCCTCGACGAGTTCGGCTTCGACCGAGTGGAACGGCAGGAATCGCCCCAGGCGGCGAGCTTGTTGTACAAGCTGATCAACGTCCGGGGCGGTCGTTCGACGGCGTTGGTGACGAACATCGATTTCGAGGCCTGGGGCGAGTATCTGGGTGATCCGCCGCTGGCGATGGCGTTCCTGGACCGGATCGTGGACGGAGCGCTCATCCTGAAGATCAACGGCAAGTCGTACCGGGCTCACCGAGCGGAGCAAGCCTCGGCGGGCCAGCGCTCGAAGAAGTGAAGCTCAATCGGAGCCGGAGTCGGGCTGCCATCGCCGACTCCGGCTCTTGGTACTTCCCCCCCTCCGCTGACATCACGTCCCCAAAGCACGTCACGGTCGCTCCACGCGGCAACCACGCAAGTGGCTCAATTCTGGCCGCGAAAGTGGCTCAATTCCTGACCGCGGTTGACAGAATCCGGATCGGACCGTTGTAGGGGGGGTGAAACCCACCGAGAGGGCCTCGCATCGGTGGGTTTCACCCCCCCTACGAGACCGAAATCGACTCTTCCGGGACAGACATTAAGGATGCCTGCTCCGGAGTCCCTCCGAGAGGGCGAGCCTCCGTGCGAGCCGGATGTCTGATGGTTCGGAAGGAGCCATCAGGGCGGCAGCCACCAGAGCTTCCTGCGGGTCCTGGACGCTAGAGCGCTTTACGATTGACTCGCGCACACTCCTTGGCGGTTGCGAATACCCCCCCTGACCCCCCGTTCGTAGGGGGGGACGTTGAGGCGGACCGGCCCGTTTCTCGCCACCCCTTACGAAGGGGGGGCAGGGGAGGTTCTTAAGAGCCTATCCCAGTAGGCCGATTCGTAGGGCGGGTGCAACCCGCCAAGTGCTTGTGAATTCCGAAGTTCGGCGGGTTGCACCCGCCCTACTGGGATAGGCTCTAAGTCGAGGACTTCGAGTGTATGCCAGCCAAGCGTGAAGTCGCTCTCAGATCAAAGATGACAGCCCCATGGCGATCGAGCCACACACCCATGTCGAGCCGCCGTTGCCCGATCACTGGTTGCGAGACGCCTGTATTTTGCAGGTCGGCATCGATCGCCGGATAGGTTCCGCAGTGCGTATCGGTGATCAGATATCAAGTGATTTCGACTTTACGCCATACACCAAGCTTGACGATGGTTGGATGCTGACGACCGCCATGGCATGAATGGAGACCTCCGATGTTCGACTTCTCGGAAATCAGTGCCTTGGTTACCGGCATAGTGCTGGCCTCACACCCGGAGTGGAGCGCCATACGCAATGACGACTTCGATGGCGACCCGGATCATCACACCATGGTCATCGTATTCTACAAGCCCAGTGGTCTAGATCAAAACAAGACAACCACCGCGTTGACGGTTTGCGTCGGGAGAAAACCGATTAGGGTGAACGGCATTGATGTGTCGTCCGCCGGTCAGAACTGGAGAGACGATTTACTGGCGGCCTTGAATGAGGCGATCACACTGGAACCGGTCGGATCGTCATAAGGCTATTTTACAGAATATTTAAAATTTAAACAATTATGATTATGAAATAGATTATACTGATTGGTATGCTAGGGCGATTCACGATTAATTTGCGCACAGCTCGACACGAAGCGGACTCCTACGAGCCCGAATCGCAAGCGGGCGAATTCCCCGACATGGAAGAGATGGCAGGAACCGTCGTCGCGGTATCAATCCAGAAAACGGTCGCCGGCACACTTTTGGAGCCGACACACCTTTGGACCACCTGACACCTTTGGTCCACCCTGGCACCCGAGTCCGACTTTTGTTTTGGAACGAACTTCCGATCTCACTTCCCGCGCGTTACCATCTTTCCTTGCGTGTGTGCAATGGCCCCGCGTTGACCCGGCGACGTTTCCGCCGAGGCACCTATGCCCGCCCCCGAGGAATCCGCCCGCCAGAGGATCGACGAAGCCCTCGGCCTGGCCGGCTGGACGGTCCAGGACGTCGGCCATGTCAACATCCATGCCGTGCGCGGTGTGGCCATCCGCGAGTTTCCGCTCAAGGCCGGGCATGGGTTCGCGGACGACCTGCTTTATGTCGATGGCAAGGCCGCCGGGGTCATCGAGGCGAAGAAGACCGGCGACACGCTCACCGGCGTCGAGACCCAGGCCGCCAAGTACAGCGAGGCCGCCCGGACCGCGGAGGGCCTGCCCGCCGACGCCCAGCCGACCCCCGAGCAAGTCGCCAAGGCCGCCGAGACGCTCCGCCAGCAGGCCGCCGCACCGCTGGTGGCCAATGGGAACCTACGCAAACAGTTGACGGACGTGCGTCAGCGGTACGAGCAAACGATCGACACCGTGAGCAGGGACACGGTCATCGAGGCCGGATACTCGGTCGATGCGCGAGAGCGGGCCGGGGGCCTGGTCGCATCCTTCGAGGAATTCCTCCGCGAGCACAAGGACGAGATCACCGCCTTGCAACTCCTCTACAGCCGGCCCTACGCCCAGCGGCTCCGCCTGGCCGACGTGAAGGCCCTGGCCGCCGCGATCCGGGCACCTTTGAAGCTCCCCGGCGACGACCCCGACGGCTCGCTCGGGCCGCTCTGGCGGGCCTATGAGACGCTGGAACAGTCGAAGGTCCGTGGCGCGGGCGGACACCGACTCTGGACCGACATCGTCTCGCTGGTCCGGTTCACGTTGCATCAGGAAGACGAGTTGGCCCCCTACCCCGAGCGGGTCGCCTTCCGGTTCCGCGAATGGCTGGCTCAGCAGCAGACCTCGGGTCGGCAGTTCACGGCCGAGCAACGCGAATGGATGGAGATGATCCGCGACCACATCGCCGCCAACCTCGCCATCGACCTCGACGATTTCGACATGGTGCCCTTCAACCAGCGGGGCGGACTCGGTAAGGTCTATGCCCTGTTCGGCGAGGCCTTGAATCCGTTGCTCGACGAGTTGAATGAGGTTCTGGCGACATGACCGTCCGCGGTCCCGTCGTGTTATAATCCAGGGGCGGCAACTTCCCTAGACTCCACGGGCGCGACGACCAGGTCCGTGTTCCAATAACGGCCAACGCTCGTGACCTCGTCGGAGCATCACCATGAAAACCATTCATGCGGTATATGAGAACGGGATCTTTCGCCCGACCAGCCCGGTCGACTTGCCCGAGGGGACCGAAGTCCGCATCGAACCCACGCCGAACCCTTCGGGCGAACCCCGTCGCGACCGATTGAGCGCAATTTACGAGATCCTATCTCAGAGCCACGACACGGGCGATGCTGACCTGGCGGAGCGACACAACGAGCACCAGCCATGACCCCGACCCGAGTTGCTCATTTCCATGGAGTCCTTTCATGAAAACCATCCATGCCGTCTTCGAGAACGGCGTCTTCCGGCCCACCGAGCCGGTGGATTTGCCCGAAGGTTGTCGGGTTAACCTGGAGCCGACGCATGTCGAGCCGCGCGAAGCGGACTGGGATGGCCTGGACGAAACCTATGCCATCCTTAGCGAGCGTTATGAATCCGGAAGGCATGACTTGGCTGAGCGCCACAATGAGCACCAACCATGACTCCGCGCGTGTTCCTCGACACGGTCGGCGTCCTGGCGGTCTGGGACAAAACGGATCAGTGGCATCAAGTCGCGAGCCACGCCTTCGAAGGACTCAAGCGATCGAGGCGCACCTTGGTGACGACCGCGCTGGTGTTCATCGAGTGTGGCAACGCCACGGCTCGAACGCCCTATCGTGCGCGTGTGGATGCCCTACGCCGCTCGTTCCTCAAGGACGGACGGCTGATCGAGCCGATCTTTGATGATCTCGAACGGGCGTGGTCCGCATTCAGCCGAGGTGAGGCCGGTCAAGCCGGGATCGTTGATCACGTCTCGTTTGCCGTAATGCGACGACTGGGACTGACCGAGGTCTTCTCCTGCGACGCCCACTTTCGGGCCGCGGGATTCCATACCCTTTTCTGAACCCTTTTCGTGGAGGAGTTGAATCCGTTGCTCGACGAGTTGAGTGAGGTACTCTCGGCATGAGTGGACGGCGGAAGTCCGAGCAAGGCGAGACACTGTTTTCAGCCGATGATTTCGAAGCCCGAACTGCCGAATGGTTGGATCTGGACTAGTCTTGGGACTCTCCTACGCGAGCCTTTGCGTAACGGTCATTCCGCCAAGTCAACGACCGATCCCGCGGGAGTCCGGACCTTGACTCTCACGGCGGTCACGAAGGGGGATTTTTCCGAGGAGAATACGAAACTGACGGTACACTACCCGGTCTCCGGATCCTGAGAATCAATGCGGTACGCCCGATGAAGGTCGATAACGCGGAAGTCAGATTCCTCGACATACCCGCCGAAGATGCCGCCGGATATTTCATCGAGGACGGAGATCTCCTCTTCACGCGATATAACGGCAGCGTTGACCTTCTCGGCGTCTCTGGGATGGTTTCGAAGTTGTTCTGAGCCAACCTTGCATCCAGATAAGCTGATTCGCGTCAAGACGGTCTTTGGTTCCACGCTCTCAGCATACTGCGAGATCGCAAGTAATGTCGGAGTATCGAGGCGGCATATGGAGTCGAGGGCACGGACAACAGCCGGGCAGACAGGGATATCCGGCGCTGACATTCGATCGATGCCGATACCTGTGCCGCCACTCGCCGAGCAAATCCGCATCGTCGCCGAGGTCGAGCGCCGACTCTCCTGCCTCGATGACCTTGAGGCCGCCGTCTCGGCCAACCTGAAGCGAGCCGACCGTCTCCGCCAGTCGATCTTGAAGCGAGCCTTTGAGGGCAAGCTCGTGCCCCAGGACCCCGCCGACGAGCCGGCCAGCGTGCTGCTGGAGCGAATCCGGCGCGATCGCAAGGAGGTCCCCGAACGACCCGAACCGCCCGGGAGTACTGTACAATCTGATAGTTCGGCGAGTAAGCTGATCCAGCGGGGTTTGTTCTCGCGCGACGCGCGATGATCGAAGCCCATTAGCGCCTGGACCGGCCGTGATTGCACCGGGGAGATTCACCATGCCGCATTTCACGATTCGCCTGATCGGCCCGACCGCGACCGGCTCGCGGATCTCCGGCCCCCTGCTGCGCGACCTCCTCGCCATGGTCTCGGAAGGATCGCGCCGCGCGTTGAGAATGCGGGTCGAAGGCCGGAGCACCGCGGGCGGTCGGATTCCCGATCGGCTCGAACCCGCCACGGAGTTCGATTTCGTGGGGCTCTCGGAAGGCTCCTGCGTGGTGGGCCTGGAGGCGCCCACGCTCGCCCAGGCCGCCGCCGAGACTTTCGGCCAGGGGAACTTGTTCCTCGACAATGCGCGGACATCCGTCGGGCTCTGGAGGGAGAGCCTGGCCGATGCCTTGATCGGGAAGGCCGACAGCGACCTGTTCGATGGCAGCATGCTGGCCGAGTTCAAGAAGTCGTTGGGCCGCGTCTTCTCTCATGCGGTCGACTCGTTCGAGATCCGCAACGGCAAGGATGCCGACCCCCCTCTGATCGTCCGGCGAGAGGGAATCGAGAAGATTGATGAACTCAGGAAGCAAACCCCTTCACCGCGTCGCATCCGGATCGCCGGTAAGCTCGACGCCCTGGAGCACTCCGACCATCGCCTGACCCTGGTCCTGGCCGGCGGAGCGAAGGTCCCTTGCTGGGTCGGCCAGGTCGAGGAAGATCGGCTGCGCCGCCTTATGGGGAAAGGACGTGGCCATCTCGGGCATTGCCGTGTTCCGCCCCTCGGGAAAGGTCTTGCGAGTCGAGGTCGATGCCATCACCCCGGCGAATGTCTCCGATCTGGACATCTGGTCGTACGAGCCCGAGCCGTTCGAGGCCGATATCGATCTCAAGGCGCTCCGAAGACCGCAAGGGCCGCGTACCGGCGCGAGTGCGGTCTTCGGCCAGTGGCCCGGGGAAGAGTCGGACGAGGAGATTGCCGCCTATCTTGAGGAAATCTCGTGATCCCCGACGATGATTTGATCCTGCTCGATACTTCGGCGTTACTCCCGTGGTTCCGGGGCAGTTGCGGAAGGGACCTGGCTCGAGGCGACCTATCAGCTCAAGGCCAGGCCGTTCCATTTTCCTCTCATTCGATCGCAAGGAGGTCCCCAAACAGCCCGACCCGCCTGGGAATACTGTACAATCTGATAGTTCGGCGAGTAAGCTGATCCAGCGGGGTTTGTTCTCGCGCAATGCGCGATGTATCGAAGCCCATTCGCGCCTGAAAGGGCGAAACTTCGCCGTGCCCGTGTCCCGCCCCTTCTGGGCTGGGCACGGTTTGATCAACAGGCCCCAGGGCATTGCTATCATGAAATTACGACAGATACCGGGAGGGGCACCACAGAAGTTTATCGATCTGGACACCATGCCGACCGATTTGGCCAAACAGTTGCCGATGTTGACCGGTGACATGTCCGATCTCGGTTTCGAAAATCTCGGTTTGACTCCGGATCAGCAACGTCAGCTTCATGACGCCTTCAGGCAGAACGGAGTCCGCATACCAGGCAGCGCGTATAAGATCAAAGATGGCAGCCCCATGGCGATCGAGCCACACACCCATGTCGAGCCGCCGTTGCCCGATCACTGGTTGCGAGGCGCCTGGGTGTTGCAGGTCGGCATCGATCGCCGGATAGGGTCCGCAGTGCGTATCGGTGATCAGATATCAAGTGATTTCGACTTTACGCCATACACCAAGCTTGACGATGAATGGTTGCTGACGACCGCCATGGCATGAATGGAGACCTCCGATGTTCGACTTCTCGGAAATCAGTGCCTTGGTTACCGGCACAGTGCTGGCCTCACACCCGGAGTGGAGCCGCCATACGCAATGACGACTTCGATGGCGACCCGGATCATCACACCATGGTCATCGTATTCTACAAGCCCAGTGGTCTAGATCAAAACAAGACAACCACCGCGTTGGCGGTTTGCGTCGGGAGAAAACCGATTAGGGTGAACGGCATTGATGTGTCGTCCGCCGGTCAGAACTGGAGAGACGATTTACTGGCGGCCTTGAATGAGGCGATCACGCTGGCACCGGTCGGGTCACCATAAGATTATTTTTAAGATATATGGATAATTTAAATGATTATGAGATAATTTATGCCAATTGGTATGCTGGCGCGATTCGCGATTGGTTTGCGCACAGCTCGACACGAAGCGGACTCCTACGAGCCAGAAGCGTCAGCGAGGATCCGCGGAATCTCACCTCGCTGACGCTTGGGGTTAATATGTGACCTTCCTCCGTGCCGGCGTAAGATCACAGTCACTCCCGGGTGTCGGATCGAATTATCTGACGTCGGGGGCACAACCCCCTTGTACAAATGGCTGGTAATGGACAGAATTCACTCTTCGTGCCACGTGAGGTCGAGTCGAGCCGACATCCCGGCGGGTGAATCTTACGAGGGGTTGATCTCATGAAAGCTTCGAGCCCGTAGGCTCTACGCTGTCTCGATGTTGCCACGGATGCCGCGCCGCTGCGGAAACTCGTCGGACGACTTTGATCGTCCGGTGCCGACGTCCAGCGATCGATTCCCCCGTCCTATCGTAGCGAGAGCGGAGTCGTCATGCCTGTCATAGATCTTTCATTCGTGCTGGTGGGGACGACGATTCCCCTGGACCACGGCTATAGCCTCTTCTCCGTTCTCTCCCGGATCGTCCCCGCCTTGCACGGTGACCGGCGCATCGGCGTCCACCCCATCCGGGGGCGACAGACCGCACCGCGGCGTGCTGCGCCTGACGGAGGGCTCTCGCCTCAAGCTTCGGCTCCCCTCGGAGGAGATTGCCCCATATATCGCCGTGGCCGGCCAGATTTTGGACATGGATGGCCACCATGTGCGAGTGGGAATCCCCCGGGTCGAGAGTTTGACACCGTCGGCGAACCTGGCCGCCCGGCTCGTCACATTCCATCACGCGATGGACCCTACCGCGTTCGAAGCCGACGTCCGTCGTGAGCTCACAAGATTAGAGATCGCCGCGTCACCCCAACTCGTCACGGCAACACGCTCGAAGTTCGAAGGACAGCCCCTGCGCCGGGTGATGCGCGTCAAGGAGCGACGGGTGATCGGCTACGCCCTGCGGGTCTTCGGCCTGACCGCCGAGGAATCGATCCGGCTTCAAGAGGAAGGACTCGGTGGGCGGAGACGGATGGGCTGTGGATTGCTGACTCCTTTTCGGTAGTTGCAGTTATGGATGGTAGTATCAATGCCTTCTATCGCCTTGCGGCATCATTGACTTATTCTAATCTTCGCCTTCTAGATTCGAAAGTCGTGACGTATTGCTCAACGCCGGTAGCGTCATAGACTTGCGTTAATTGAATTCTGCCACGTGCCGGAGAATCTGGAAAGGGCTTTTTCCTTCGGAGTCGTGGAATGGCACTTTTATATTGGAGGCGCTTTTACTAGAATCTAAGACGTTACGTACATTGGCAAGGTGTTCGCATGCTGGCAGACCCTACCACGAGTGAGTATTGGACCCAGGTCGCGATCGAGTCTCCACTAAAGAAGATCGCGGATCGATCAGGGCTGGAGTACGGAGACCTTTTGGCGATTACTGCCCAGCGTCTCCTACGCCAACTTCGGAGTTGGGTCGGCGAAGGAGACAAGCTCAAGGACACCGTGGCTTACACGATCAGGATTGCGCAGCGGGTTGCAAAAGAGATTGATCCGTCAACGCTCGAGCGAAAGAGGCGCACGCAAGGCGAGCAGATCAGATGGTCAAGACGGGATGCAACACCATCGACTACCCGTGGCAAGTCAGAAATCTCCACATGTCATAGTATCGAATATTCAGATCTGATCGAGAGGCTACTCGAGGTCATGCCGGAAAACATGCGGCCACTCGTCGATCTCTGGAGGGCAGACCCCTGCGTGAGTCCGACCGCCATTGTGGCCAAACTGCTGGGAGTTAGTCGGCCGACCGCGCAAAACGCATCGAAGCCATGAGAACTCGATTGTCGAAGTCACTCCAGGAATGTCCATTCAACTGAAGGAACCATGATGAATATCGTGGAGTTGAGTTATCCGATCATCGGACAGACCCTGCCCTCCGACAACGGTTATCCCCTCTATTCGGCGATAAGCCGCCATTTGGGCGAACATCTTCCGGAAGATGTCTCACTCGCCTCGGTTGGCGGCCTGGTCTCAGGCCGTGGCCAGGTCCTAGTTTCAAGCCGCTCTCATCTTCGCCTTCGGACTCCATGTGAGAAGATCAACCTGTTACTCGGGCTAGCCGGGGCGGTGCTCGATGTCAGTGGCCACGAGGTGTTCCTTGGCGTACCGCGCGTACTACCCCTCAAGTGTTGCCCGACGCTGAAATCTCGATTGGTCGCGATCAAGGGGCATACAACGCCAGGGACATTCCTCGAAGCCGCAGAGCGGCAATTACGAAGGATCTGCTCGTCGGGGCGGGTCTCTATCCCAATACTGACCCAGGGACCGAGAGCGGGGCTTCCCCAAAGGCGAGTCCTCCAGATCAAGGATCGCACCATCGTTGGCTTCGGATTGCTGGTTCAAGATCTGGATCCGCAGGATTGTACGAGCCTGTTGGCGTACGGCCTGGGCGGGAGACGCCACATGGGATGTGGGATCTTCGTTCCCGTAAGGAGTGAAAAGAGCAGCTCATGAGACCAAAGACCCTCTTTGCCAAGAGCGCCGACAAGAACGGAGTCAAACTCACTCTCTTCGAGCATACCAGGGACGTCTTCACCTGCGGCGAGAGGCTCCTGGATCTCACCGGACGGGCCCAACTATTGGCCATCGGCCTTGACCCCATCGTCTGGGAAGAGCGGTTTCGTCGCGATACGCTTCTCTCCGCAATCGTGCACGACCTTGGAAAAGGAAATTCTTACGCTCAACCAATGTTTGAGAACAAGGGGTTCGCGCCCAGCCGATCCGCCACGAAGCCGTCTCATACTGGATTGCACGCCTTCCGGCGATGCGATCGTGGCTTCACTGTGCGATCGGCGACGCGACAGCCGTGGAGCTGGTGCTCTGGGCCATCGCGGGACATCATCGCAAGTTCCCTCCTGAAGACGTGTGCGCAGAACCCATGGAGGTTTATCTCGGCCACGATGATTTTCACGCGACCCTGGAGTGGGGCGCCGATCGGCTCGGGTTGCCGCGACCACCGAGGATGGACGATGCCACGATCCGATTCACCCCATCGCGAGAGAGTGTCATCCGAGAGTTTCAGACCGCCCGAGTGGAGGCGGACAGGCTGCTCAAGGTCATGAAGCGGGACCGTCCCGAAGAGGTACGCTATGTCGCGGCGCTCAAGGCATGCCTGATCGCTGCGGACGTCGCCGGATCGATCCGCCACTGTGGTCAACGGACGATGGTCGAATGGATGGGCGAGGCATTCGCGAACGTTCCCACCGTGGCCGATCTGGACGATGTGGTTGCGAAGAAGCTTGGCTCGCACAAGCTCCACGGTTTCCAGGAGTATGTCGGCGCGGCACGAGAAAGAGTCGTCTTTGTTCGAGCCGGCTGCGGTAGTGGGAAGACCCTCGCAGCCTATCACTGGGCGGCTCGGACGGCCGAACGGCTCGGACGCGACATCCGCATCTTCTTCTGTTACCCCACCACCGGGACGGCCAGCGAAGGTTATCGCGATTACCTCAAGAACGTCGATCTGCCCAAGGCCCTGATTCATGGCCGCGCCGACGTGGATATGACTTTGCTTGGCCTGGGTGATGACGAACCCGTTCAAACCGCCGTGAAGACCGGTTCCGAAGATGAAGCCGGCCGGGCTGCGGTCGATTCCGCCGGCGCGCTCGACCACTGGTCCACCCCATTGGTGAGCTGCACCGTCAACACGGTCCTCGGCCTGGTCCAGAACAATCGGCGAGGGATCTACCTCTGGCCGTCGGTGGCAGGGGCGGCCGTCGTATTCGATGAGATCCACTCGTATGACGACAAGCTTTTCGGTGCCCTGCTCGGGTTCCTCAAGGAGATGCGCGGCATCCCCTGCTTGCTGATGACCGCGAGCTTGCCCGTCGCACGGCTCAATCGCCTCAAGGACACGCTCTCTGGGATCGGTGAGACGCTCGGGATGGTAGACGGACCAAAAGGTCATGAAACCATCATACGCTATCGGAGGAGCACCGACGATCCCACGAAGCTCGCCAGGGCCACGCTCTCCAAAGGCGAAAAAGTCCTGTGGGTCGTCAACAGGGTCGATGAGGCGATGAGCCGATACGATGACGCCAAGAGGGATTCACTGAAGCCACTCATTTATCATAGTCGCTTTAAATACGTGGATCGTATAGAGCGGCATCGAGCCGTGATCGACGCTTTTGCCGGCGATGCTCCGGTCCTGGCATTTTGCACACAAGTGGCCGAACTCTCGCTGGACTTGAGCGCGAATCTCCTGGTCACTCAACTCGCCCCGATTGCCGCGCTCATTCAACGTCTCGGCCGGTTGAATCGTCGAGCGAAGGCCAATGATCCCTGGCCCTTCATCGTGCATGGACTCGATTTCGACTCCAAGTCCGCGGCCCCGTACGAGCCCGAAGATCTCGAGGCTGCGAAGGAGTGGCTCGAGGCCCTCGGGCGGGAAGGATTATGCCAGCGCGACCTCGTCGCGTCGTGGCTGGATCGTCCCGAGGCACCCTGGAAACCGGTCCCGTGCGCCTGGCTCGATGGCGGGTTCGAAACACGTCCACGGCCGCTACGGGAGGGGTCGCCCGGCATCGAGATCATCTTGCCGGAAGATGCGGACGCCGTCCGGGCTGGGCGGAAGCCAGAGGAGGTTCGCATCCCGATGCTAATGCCCAAGGATCGCGACTGGCACCAATGGGAGGATCTGGCCTTCTGCAAAGTTCCGCCTCCAAGACGAGTGGAATACGACCCCATGAAAGGAGCCCGATGGATACCTTGACGATCGACTTGTTCGACAGTGGCATGGGGCCGCTCCACCGCGCCGGTCTGGGGGGCCTGGCCTGTACGTTGACGCGACTGGACTGGCCAGACTCGGAATGGTCCCTCGACGACGATGGCAGGCGGCTGACCCTTGATTGGCCGGGCGGCCCTGAAGGGGCCAAGCCGTTCTTCGAAAGGCTCTATGACCAGGCTTTCAGCCTGGACAACGGTATGATCCATCTGCCGGGCGCCTATGGCAACATGGAGGTCACGCCGTCGATCAAGGCCGAGCTCCAGCGGGGTATGTCGCTGACCATCCTCCAGTTCGGACCGAATCGTAAGGCTCGGAGCAAGACGCTGAAGGCGTTGACCTTTGATGTCGATCAGCATCTGATCACGGTCGAGCATCAAGATCTGATGGACTATACGCATCGAGGGGCCTGGAAAGATCTGGTCACACCGAAAGGTACGCTGCGTGAAATGGCCTCGATCCCCGGCACGATCGCCCCGGGCTTCGTGCAGCGTCATGTGGCCCACACAACCACAACGATCGAACAGCCCCCCGGTCATGCCATCGCCTTGCACTTCGCCCTGGTCGGCACGCTGTCTTTGCCGATCGGCCGCGGCCGGGGCGTCTTGATCGTGCCCGACGTTCAAGACCTTCATGATTTCGTCAGCCGACGACCACTCCTTAACCCCGTCGAGGCCAGGGACTGCCAGGTCGTCAATCCGGCCGATGCAGCGCTCCAGGCCCAGGTCCGACTGCGGGCTACCGGTGCTGGCTTGACCGCAAATGTCGAGCGTTGTCTGGCGATCCTCTTCTCCAGCACGATGTGGAATCCGAACCAGAAGGCGCGCGCCGCCGTGCTCGATGTCGAGCCCAGCAGTTCGGAACTCGACCTGTATCAAGACGTGATGGCGCTCCAGGCCCTGAAGCCCCGCATCATCGAGGCCAAACCCGAGAAGAAAGGAGACCCGCCCCGGAAGTTCTGGGCGGGTGGGATCGTGCGGGCCTTGATCGCCGAGAACGTCGCGAGTCGGCGGCCCTGGTACGCGAACTTTCGCAGCCTCGTCGTCGGGCCAGAGGGTAAGACCGATGAGCAAAGAGTCCGGCAACTCCATTTTGAGAGGGAGGGATTGATGAAAATGGTCGAACGACGCTGGGAGGATCGCGGAGAGGAGACTTTGGTCCGTGCGATCCACCAGGCGATGAGTCAGTGCTTTGGTAAGATCTGGGAGGAGTCGAAGAATGATACGACGACCTTCCAGAATCGCTACGATCGCCAGATGGAGCGCTGGCGACTCGCATTCGCCCACGCCAAGACGGCCGACGATGTTCGCGGCGCCCTCTCAGACATCTGGGGCCGTGCCGGTCAGGTCCCGTTGTTGATGGAATCCTGGCGAGACTTGCTGCCCATCCTCTGCGATGAGGCCCAGTGGCCACTGAATCGCGACCTTGCGCTTCTGGCCCTGGCGAGCTACAAGAGTCCCCGGAAGAAGGGGAACGGCACGGACGCCGAATCCACCGGAGACGAGCCGTGATCGTGACCACTTTTCTTTTCATTTTCCGATGAAGGACCATTCTTCATGAGTTTGCACATCTTCGGCGCCATCGTCACTCACCACGGTACGGCCGCCAACAATCGGGCAGAGACTGAGGGCAATATCACCACACTCCAGAAGTTGCTCTGGCATGGCAAGGTCCACTCGACCGTCAGCGCCGAAGCGATCCGCTTCGCTTTGCGTCGCACTGGCCGAGTTCGAAACGACCAATCGGTTCTGGGATGAATCCGGCTCGAAACCCGCAAACAACTGGAAGGACCCTGGATTCAGCAAGTGGGCGGAGGGCGAGTCTTATATCGACGATGACCTGCTCGGCTTCATGAGTGCCGAGGCTGCCAAGGAGGATGGCTCGGACATCGCTCCACCTCCGAAGGGAGACGAGAAACCGGCCGGCGGCAAAAAGGCACGCGCCAAGGGGACCGCGACGATACGGCGATCACCCCTGGAGATCACCCGAGCGATTTCTCTCGTCCCCTACGCGGGCGATGTGACGTTCAACGCCGCTAGCCCCGGTGCCACGCCCTCGGCACAGAAGCAGGGTACGAACCCGGTCCCTTACGGCACCGAGGTCCACGCGACGCGGTATCAGTACGGCTTTGCCTTGACCCCTGCGGCGCTTCGCAAGCCCGAACGAGCCGCGATCGCAATTCGATCACTGGCCGCGCTCGGCGAAGTCGCCGGCAATCACGGTCGCTTCCTCTACGATTTCAGCCCCGAGAGCGTGATCTTCCGCATCACTCAAGACCCGGCACCCAGGCTGCTCTATATCTTCGACTCACCCCGACGGGAGATCGAGGCGCCTGCCCTGCTGGAACGGGTCAAGTCCGGCGATCTTCCTGCTTCGGAGTTGATCATCGGTGGCGCTTCAGCCAGAGCGATTTGGCGAAGGAGGTCGGGGCTCTCGGCGCGACGATCGAGCCGGGTGTTCGCAAGGCCGCGGAGCTCGCCTGTGGGCGCATCTCAGCCCGGGAGGGGTGACACCATGCTCGGATTGGAAGTCACGGTACCTGTCGCCTGCTTTCGCAAGGGGTTCGCCCGCGAGTTCTGGGAGTCCGAAGAACTCCCGCCGCCGGCAACCTGCTATGGTTTTCTTCTATCCCTGGTCGGCGAGCGAGACCGGCGTCGTCACGTCGGCGCGCGCGTTTGTCCGGCACTGTTCAACCCGGCCGGAGGACCCGAGCGGAGCGTCGTCTTGCGCACGCTCTGGCGGGTCAAGGAAAGAGCGAGCCTTCCCGGAGTCGGTACGAATAGCCGCCCCGATTATCAGGAGTTGCTTACGGACGTCCGGCTCGCGATCTGGCTCGACTCAGCCGAGGAAACGGTCGAGGGACCGAGCCTGGAGGAACGGGTCGGTATTGCCCTCGACCATCCCGAGCGAATCGACCGTTTTGGCGGCCTGTCGCTCGGGGAAAGTACTCACCTGGTCGACCAAGTGCATCGCATTCGGGCTAAAGAGGATAGACCGGTGCGAGTCTATCTGCTGGCTGATCGAGGGCGCGTGACGCTCCCGGTGTGGGTCGATCATGTGGGGTCCTCGGGAACTCGTTACGTCACCGGCGATCTCGTCAATTCCAGCTCGGTCGTACAACCACCGATCGAGCGTGTTCCCCGTATCGAACCGCCATGAGGATGGATTAACTCTCGAAAGGAGTTCCAGGTGAATGCATGTGGCGCGGATGGGTCGCCCTTACGAGTGATGTCACTTCATGCCCTGGCTTATTGCCAGCGTCTCTTCTATCTCGAAGAAGTCGAGGAGCTTCGTGTCGCCGACGACCGCGTCTATGCCGGTCGCGAGTTGCATGCGTCGCTCGAGGCCGACGAGGACGGTGAACAGACTCAGCTCGAACTGGCCGATCCGGAGCTGGGTTTGTTCGGCAAGGTTGACGCGATCCGTCGCCGGGATGGGTCGATCCTGCCGTATGAGCACAAGCGCGGGCGATGTCGTCGCGGCGACAGCGGTCCGGAAGCCTGGCCGTCGGACCGACTCCAGGTGATCGCCTATGCCGCGCTGATCGCGTCGTGTACCGGCCAGTCCGTCGCCGAGGGACGGATTCGGTATCATGCCGACAACGTCACGGTCAGAATACCTTTCGACGACACGGTGCGCTCCGAGCTGGCCGAGGCGATTGCCACCGCGCGGCGGCTGCGCGAGTTGACCGACCGGCCGCCGGTCGCCGAGAACGAACGGCTCTGTGTCAAATGCTCGCTCGCCCCGGTTTGCCTCCCCGAGGAGGTCCGCCAGTCCGAACACCCCGAGCATGAACCGCTGCGCCTCTTCCCTCCGGACCGGAACGGCACCACCCTCCACGTGCTGACCCCCGGCGCGACGGTCGGGCGGAGTCGGGAGGAAATCGTCGTGCGTAACCCCGACGGCGCATCCGAGGATCGCAGCCCGATCCGCGAATTGGACGCCATCCTGATCCACGGGCATTGTCAGATCACGACCCAGGCGCTGCATCTCTGCCACGATCACGACGTCGCGGTCCACTGGATGACCGGCTCGGGCCGATACATCACCAGCGCGGGGACGAGCGCCGGCCAGGTCCAGCGTCGGGTGAGGCAATACCGTGCCCTGGCCGACGAAGCGACCTGCCTGCGGCTCGCCAAGGCCCTGGTGCGCGGCAAGCTCGAGGGCCAGCACCGGTACTTGCTCCGCGCCTCGCGGGGCGATCCGGACTCTCGCGATGCGATGCTGCCGCACCTGGTCCCGATCCGCTCGGCGCTGGCCTCGATCGAAGCGGCCGACAACCGCGACAGCCTTCGGGGCCTGGAAGGATCGGCGGCCGTCGGCTACTTCGGCGGCCTGGCGAGACTGATCAACCCGACGGTCCCCGAGGCGCTGCATTATTCCGTGCGGAGCCGAAGGCCGCCGGTCGATCGGTTCAACGCGGTCCTCGGATTCGGCTACGCGCTCCTCCAGACGGCCGTGGCGCGGGCCATTCTCGCGGCCGGATTGGAGCCGTCGCTTGGGTTCTTCCACACCCCCCGCAGCGCGGCGCATCCGCTGGTCCTGGACCTGATCGAAATCTTCCGCGTACCGCTCTGGGACATGGTCCTGATCGGCTCGTTGAACCGCAACCAGTGGGATCCGGATGCGGACTTCGTCGCGACCAAGGCCAAGGTCTGGCTCTCCGACGCGGGGCGGAAGAAGGCGATCGGCCTGTTCGAGGCCCGGCTCGACGAGACCTGGAAGCATCCGGTCGTCAATTATTCGTTGTCCTACTGGCGGACGATCGAGCTGGAGGCCCGACTGCTGGAGAAGGAGTGGACAGGTGAGCCGGGGTTGTTCGCCCGGATGCGGCTCCGCTGAGGGGCTCTGAATCAATCAATTTAAAATCACGTGTTCCAGATTGCAAGTAAGAAGAAAGCCCGACACACCAGGGCTTTATGACTCTGCACTTCGTAATTCGCAATCTGGAATCCATTCTTTCACAAACTCTGAGCCGACGGTTGCCGGCCCGACGAGGATGGCCTTCGGGAGGAGATGTTCGGCGTGAGCGATTCCAATTCCAAATGGTGGCTGGTATGTTATGACGTCCGGGATCCGGCCCGCCTTCGCCGCGCGGCGAAGATCCTGGAGGGGACCGGCAAGCGGATGCAGTACTCGGTCTTCCGCTGCTGGATGAGCCAGGCCCAGATGCAGCGCCTCCGCTGGGAGCTGACCGAAGTGCTGAAGCCCGAAGACGACGTCCTGGTGATCCCGCTTTGTTCGCGATGTGTCGATGGGATGGAGACGACCCATTCGGCCCAGAACGTACCCGACTGGCCGGACGCCCCGGAGCCGTTTCGCGTGGTTTGAGTCGCCAACGGGCAGGTACGGACATGTCGTCGGACAGGTTCACGCCCCGCTTGGAAGATTCAAGTATCCGAGGCTGTCGGGCGTCTCTCATCGACTTGCCGTCCTTAAGCGTTTGGCTGCTTCAAGTTAGAGTTCCTTGGCATTTCGGGAGGTTCATGATTTCTGGTAACATGAAGGATTCCCAGGGGTTACGCCCTGATGGACTCAAATGGCAGTCCGAAATCCGACGCCTTACTGAAGGTTGCCGCGAGACCCTTGAAATTCGTGCTCGCAATCTTTTGTGGGGTAAGGGTTTAGATCGGGGCGGTGCCCCCCTCAGTGATGCCGAAAGGCGTTGAGCACAGGCTGGCGAAAAAGGCGTCGTCGTCGGTGAACGAGGTGCCCCCCTCAGTGATGCCGAAAGGCGTTGAGCACGCCGTCAAGGCGCAGATGCAGGCCAATCAGGCCCGCGAGTGCCCCCCTCAGTGATGCCGAAAGGCGTTGAGCACACGCGATCGAGCGTCACGTAATTGGCAGCGAGGTTGAGTGCCCCCCTCAGTGATGCCGAAAGGCGTTGAGCACATGCTCAAGGCCGAGATGCGGAAACGCGTCTACGGTGCCCCCCTCAGTGATGCCGAAAGGCGTTGAGCACCGACGCCGGGATGGCCCGGTTCCGCGACGGGGTCCATGTGCCCCCCTCAGTGATGCCGAAAGGCGTTGAGCACTCGGGGGACGCTCGCTCACACGGCGTCGGAGAAGAATATGGTGCCCCCCTCAGTGATGCCGAAAGGCGTTGAGCACGCCGCCAGGATCCCGTAGGCCGTCGTGGTGCCGAGCCTGTGCCCCCCTCAGTGATGCCGAAAGGCGTTGAGCACACCTGGAACTCGCGCCCGACGAGATGATCGCGTTGCAGTCGGCGGTTCGGGTATGCCGAAAGGCGTTGAGCACACCTGGAACTCGCGCGTTGACAGGAACTGGGCGTCTTCGTGCCCCCCTCAGTGATGCCGAAAGGCGTTGAGCACACGCGAGGCCGGCCAAGCCGCGGCGGCAATACCATGTGCCCCCCTCAGTGATGCCGAAAGGCGTTGAGCACGGCGGCGAGCAGTATGTTAGAGTGGACTGACTGAGTGCCCCCCTCAGTGATGCCGAAAGGCGTTGAGCACTCGTTGCCGCCGAAGCTTTCCAGGCCCATGGGTCGCGGGTGTGCCCCCCTCAGTGATGCCGAAAGGCGTTGAGCACGTCGAAAGACGACGACGACGACACGACGGGAGTCGTGTGCCCCCCTCAGTGATGCCGAAAGGCGTTGAGCACGTGAGGCAGGCGTGCCCGGCCTGTCCGAGGCGGACGTGCCCCCCTCAGTGATGCCGAAAGGCGTTGAGCACTAAGCAGCTCGTGATCGCCGTGCGGCAGCGACGCGGTGCCCCCCTCAGTGATGCCGAAAGGCGTTGAGCACTAGGGGAGCAGCGTGCTGAATGCCGCCTGCACTTGGTGCCCCCCTCAGTGATGCCGAAAGGCGTTGAGCACCAGCGAGCCGGCCGCTGAGTGCGGATCGTGCGGCAGGTGCCCCCCTCAGTGATGCCGAAAGGCGTTGAGCACATTTCTCCCCCACGAACATCCTCACCCCAGCCGAGGTGTGCCCCCCTCAGTGATGCCGAAAGGCGTTGAGCACTATGTGCGTCGTTCCACTGGGGCACGGTGCCGGGAGGGTGCCCCCCTCAGTGATGCCGAAAGGCGTTGAGCACGCTACAGTTTCTCCCCTAGGAACACTTGAATCCCCAGTGCCCCCCTCAGTGATGCCGAAAGGCGTTGAGCACTCTCGGTGTCGTCTTGCCTGACCGACACGGGGACCACGGGTGCCCCCCTCAGTGATGCCGAAAGGCGTTGAGCACGTCTCCGATTCCGAAACCGGCTCCAAGCCGGCCCGTTGTGCCCCCCTCAGTGATGCCGAAAGGCGTTGAGCACTCGTCCCGCCAGAGGGCGCGGGCCTTCTGCCCGCGTGCCCCCCTCAGTGATGCCGAAAGGCGTTGAGCACCAGCCCCCCGCCCCGAAGCGGCGGCGGCGGAAGCCGTGCCCCCCTCAGTGATGCCGAAAGGCGTTGAGCACCCCCGGCGGTTGTCGTCGTCGACGATGCGGGTCCAGCTCGTGCCCCCCTCAGTGATGCCGAAAGGCGTTGAGCACTCGGGTAGATCCCCGACTATGTCGGTACGTTACCGTGTGCCCCCCTCAGTGATGCCGAAAGGCGTTGAGCACCACCCGTGATGTGATGCGGGAAAGTGGGGTCGGGCCGTGCCCCCCTCAGTGATGCCGAAAGGCGTTGAGCACCATCGCACGCGCGGCACGACAGGCCGTACCGACGGGCGGTGCCCCCCTCAGTGATGCCGAAAGGCGTTGAGCACCTCCAGCGACTCTGCGCCACGCCCGGCGCCGCACCGTGCCCCCCTCAGTGATGCCGAAAGGCGTTGAGCACACTCCGAGCTGGAGACGCGCATGAGAACGATCCGCCGGTGCCCCCCTCAGTGATGCCGAAAGGCGTTGAGCACCCTACGCGCTCGACGCCGTGGTCCAGTGCCAGTGCGTGCCCCCCTCAGTGATGCCGAAAGGCGTTGAGCACTTCTGTTCCAACGAACCTCTCGGTGTTGCCGCGAGGGAGTGCCCCCCTCAGTGATGCCGAAAGGCGTTGAGCACTCACCTAGGGCGTTCGGGGGAGCGGTAGCCCAGCGTGTGCCCCCCTCAGTGATGCCGAAAGGCGTTGAGCACAGGAGGACGCCAATGTGCCATCAGTCACCTCCGGTGGTGTGCCCCCCTCAGTGATGCCGAAAGGCGTTGAGCACATTGCTCCGCCACGAACATCCGTCACCCCAGCCGAGGGTGCCCCCCTCAGTGATGCCGAAAGGCGTTGAGCACTGTAGCCCGTGCGTAACTCGAAGTCCACGACGCGATGTGCCCCCCTCAGTGATGCCGAAAGGCGTTGAGCACCGGGCATCCGCCCAGGCCGTCCAGGACTACCAATTCGGGTGCCCCCTTCAGTGATGCCGAAAGGCGTTGAGCACTATGACAGCACGCGTGGATTGGGCGTCGTTGCAGTCGTGTCCCCCTCAGTGATGCCGAAAGGCGTTGAGCACCCTACGTCACCAGGGCATCCCGCGCGTCCAGCAGGCGTGTCCCCCTCAGTGATGCCGAAAGGCGTTGAGCACCACCCGTGATGTGATGCGGAAAAGCGGGGTCGTGCCAGTGCCCCCCTCAGTGATGCCGAAAGGCGTTGAGCACTATGTGCGTCGTTCCACTTGGGCACGGTCCCGGGGTGTCCCCCTCAGTGATGCCGAAAGGCGTTGAGCACAGCACGTGATTACTGCCTACGCGGCCGACATCGAGGGTGTGCCCCCCTCAGTGATGCCGAAAGGCGTTGAGCACGATCGCAATCGACTCGATGTTACTCGCGGGATGACACGTGCCCCCCTCAGTGATGCCGAAAGGCGTTGAGCACCCTCGCTGCCGGTTGCACTCAAGGTCTCGGTCCCGGTGCCCCCCTCAGTGATGCCGAAAGGCGTTGAGCACGGAATAACCTCGACGGCATCGTCAAGAAGCTGTGGGAGTGCCCCCCTCAGTGATGCCGAAAGGCGTTGAGCACCCCGTGCCGCCGCAGTAGATCTGGATCTGGTAGAAGTAGTGCCCCCCTCAGTGATGCCGAAAGGCGTTGAGCACCGAAGGTCGTTCCTCGAGAGGATCCCGCCGAGCTTGAGTGCCCCCCTCAGTGATGCCGAAAGGCGTTGAGCACGCACACGTTCCCGCCCAAGCAGAAGGCCGTCGCCGTGCCCCCCTCAGTGATGCCGAAAGGCGTTGAGCACCCTCCCCGCTGATCGCCCGTCGCTCGCGCCGCCCTCGAGTGCCCCCCTCAGTGATGCCGAAAGGCGTTGAGCACTGGACGGGCCTGACCTGGCCGAACGACCAGGGATCGGGTGCCCCCCTCAGTGATGCCGAAAGGCGTTGAGCACAACGCGGAACCCGACGGTCGCATCAACTGCCCGCGTGCCCCCCTCAGTGATGCCGAAAGGCGTTGAGCACATGTGACCGGGCCGGGTTAGCGCGCACCGCGACCGGTGTGCCCCCCTCAGTGATGCCGAAAGGCGTTGAGCACACGCAGAAGAAGTGCACGTGCCCATGTGGCACAGGAGTGCCCCCCTCAGTGATGCCGAAAGGCGTTGAGCACCGAACGTGTTTGCGGTGTAGGCGACGACGTGGAACGTGCCCCCCTCAGTGATGCCGAAAGGCGTTGAGCACAAGGGCGGGCTCTCGGCCACGAACAGGGGGCCTGCGTGCCCCCCTCAGTGATGCCGAAAGGCGTTGAGCACCGGGCGTCACCGAGAACCAATCCATCCGCCACCGTGTGCCCCCCTCAGTGATGCCGAAAGGCGTTGAGCACTGCACCCTGGCGTAGCTGGACGTCCAGGACGCGATCGTGCCCCCCTCAGTGATGCCGAAAGGCGTTGAGCACGCCCACAAGATGTCCCGATCGGACCGAGCTGAACGCGTGCCCCCCTCAGTGATGCCGAAAGGCGTTGAGCACACCGCGCAGGGGATAGAGGATCGCCGATTGCTTAAGTGTGCCCCCCTCAGTGATGCCGAAAGGCGTTGAGCACATCGTGTCTCGGGTATCGGGTGTCTCATCGGCCACGGGTGCCCCCCTCAGTGATGCCGAAAGGCGTTGAGCACGACTCCCCGGCCTCCCCCCGCTCGACGATCCCGGGGTGCCCCCCTCAGTGATGCCGAAAGGCGTTGAGCACCCCTCGATACGGCCGCAGGCGCCGGCTCGATCCCGGTGCCCCCCTCAGTGATGCCGAAAGGCGTTGAGCACACCGTCGGGCCGGGCGCCTCCAACGGCAACCCGATCCGTGCCCCCCTCAGTGATGCCGAAAGGCGTTGAGCACCCGCCCCGCCGGAGACGGCACCGCCCGATGCCGCACGTGCCCCCCTCAGTGATGCCGAAAGGCGTTGAGCACCCGTCGGCTCTCGACGATGTTCCTCGCAGGCGGCCGGAGTGCCCCCCTCAGTGATGCCGAAAGGCGTTGAGCACGCGGCCCGCTTCTTCTCGGTGTCCTTCTCGCCGAACGTGCCGTGCCCCCCTCAGTGATGCCGAAAGGCGTTGAGCACAATCTCGCCGTGGGGCTGAGGGCGAGCGAGGTCTCCGTGCCCCCCTCAGTGATGCCGAAAGGCGTTGAGCACGAATTGGCGGCCGGCCTCGCCCTCGCCGACTCGGAGTGCCCCCCTCAGTGATGCCGAAAGGCGTTGAGCACTCCAGTGGGTCTCGTCCTCGCGGACGTGGACGATCACCGTGCCCCCCTCAGTGATGCCGAAAGGCGTTGAGCACGCCTTGTATCCCGGGCTGCCCCCGTCCACGGGCCGAGTGCCCCCTCAGTGATGCCGAAAGGCGTTGAGCACACCGGCCTACGATGCCTCTGGACGCACGGCGAGAGTGCCCCCCTCAGTGATGCCGAAAGGCGTTGAGCACGCCCCCATGTCCGTCGAGGTCGCCGCGAGCGCGTAGGTGCCCCCCTCAGTGATGCCGAAAGGCGTTGAGCACACCTAATGCTCTCGGTGCGGCGCCAAGTGGTAAGGGTTCCGCGCTCAGCCAATCACCGGCACGAATCCGGCGCCCGCGGTCCACCTGGGCTTCCGCAAGTCGTTGACTCAGCGATCCGCGGGGAGGAGGGCCCCAAGGGCAGACGAGGGGCATCCGCCGCGGGGACGCCGCACCGCACCCCGGTCCGTCGCGGTGGTGTCCGGCGCGCATTCTAAAAAAAATCGAAAAAAAACCAAGAAAGTCGAATCGGACGTCAAGAAAGTTACCATAATCTCAGTAATACGGCGAAGATAGCCAGCCTTGCGACGCCGCAAGCCAGACGATGCCCATCGACCGCTCCCGACCGCCGGTCGCCCGATCGACAACCTGCGAAGGGGACATCCGACCATGACGGCCACCGCCGAGGTTCCGCTCACGCGAGCCGAGATCAACCGACGCAACGCCCGGCGGTCCACCGGGCCGAAATCCCAGGCCGGCAAGGAGCGGTCGCGGTTCAACGCCCTCAAGCACGGCTGTCGTGCCAGGCTGCCCATCCTCCCCGGCGAGGATCCCGAAGCCTACCAGGAACGCCTCGAGGCATGGATCGATAAATTCCAGCCCCGCGATGCCGTCGAGACCTACATGGTCGAGCGTGCCGTCCAGGCATCCTGGCAGCTCGACCGGGCCGACCGCGCCGAGGTGGCCACGATGGTGGAAGCCGCCGAAGAGCTGGCCCTCGGGCGGGCCCGCGAGGTCCTCGCGCTGGGGGAGACGCTGTTCCGCGCCCCCGCGCGTCCGCGGCGGCGAGCCCGACGGCCTCCACGTCCGCGACGGCGACGACCGGCCCCTCTCCTGGCCGTTCGACCGGGAACATCCCCGGCACCCCTCGCGCATCGTCGTCGAGCTGGAGGGCACGGCGCAGGGGTGTACCTGGCTGCTCCAGCGGTGGACGGCGCTGTGGGAGGCCCTCGAGGGCGGGCGGATCTGGCGGCCGGTCGACCGGCTGCGGGCGATCCGGCTGCTGGGCAAGCAGCCGCTCGACGCGATCGCCGACGAGGCGGTGCTGTCGATCTACCTGGCCTGCCAAGCCATGGACCCGGGCGGGCCCAACCTGTTGGCCGAGCCGTTGATCGACGTGCTCCACCCCGAGGCGGCGCCCACATACAAGCGGGAGACGGAGCGGTTCGCGGTGCTGCGGGCCGAGCGGTCGCCGCGGGATCCGGCGGCGGGCCGGGCGGCGCTGCGGGCGATCGTGTCGGCGGCCGTGGCGCGGCTGGAGGTAATTCGGGAGGATCGCGCGGAGGCGGAGGCGGAGACGGCCGGCCTGTCGGAGGTCTCGTACCGGATGTCCTTCCGCGCCAAGGAGACGGTGGAGTGGCTGTGGAAGCATCAGGCGAGGTGCAGCCGGTCGCTGTGCCGGACCTTCGACGAGCTGCGCAAGGTCCAACGCGACTCCGGCGACGACCTGCCGGATTCTCCCGGTCCGATGTCCGACGTCCGTGGTCCGTCGTCGGGGAGTGAGTCGCTCGAAGGGTCCGATCTCCTGGCGACGGGCGCTGAGCCGGCGGCCGTCGAGCCGACCGGCGACCTCGACGCCCGGGACGTGACGGACGAAGCCATCGACCTCGCCGAGTTCTTCTCCGCGATCGCGGACCACGGACAGCAGACAATGGGACGAACGAACGAACCCATCGCCCCGCCCGAGCCCCAGCCCGTGACCACAGACCACGGACCCGGGATGCCAGACCGAACGAACGAAGCCAGTGCCCCCGCCGAGCCACCTCCGATCACAACGGACCACGGACCACGGACCACGGACGAGTCGAACGAACCTATCGCCCCGCCTGAGCCCCCTCCCCTGACCACGGACCACGAACCTGAGACGACCGACCGAACGAACGAACCCAGTGCCCCCGCCATTCCCATTTCGGTCACGAGGGACAACGGACAAGGGACGACGGACCACAGACCAGGAGGCGGACGACGGACGACGGACCAGAAGGTCATCCTCTTGGCCCTGCTGGCGCTGCTCGTCTCCACGGCCGTCGCCGCGGCCTTCGGGACCAGGGTGCCGGCTCTCGCGACGGCACCGAGGGCGTTCCCGGATCACGGTCCTCGGCCCAGGGGCCACGGCGACCACAACGTGACGAACGAACCCAACCCCGCAGGATTGAGGTCACAGGACTGGGCTCAGGCGCATCAAGATAAACCTTCGGCTCATGGGCCAGGATTGGTGAATGCTGCTGCGATCCTCATACGAGCCCGAAGCGCCAGCGAGTGCATTGATGGCCGCCGGAACCCACCGGCTGGCGTCTCGGGCTCGTATCAGCGTCCGTCGATCTCGGCCCATGAGCGAAACGATCGACCGTCGGCTCGGAAATCTTGCTTTTTCTGGAATTCTCTAGCGCCAATGGTGGTCGGGGTTTCGGGCGAATCCTGGCCCCAATCCGCGAGGGATGTGTTAATGGAATTGCAAAGTCGTGGCATTCTGATCATAGGAGGTGCTACACGAGGCTGCGGTGCGGATGTAGCCGGCAGACGTAGGGGCGACGATCGCCGGCCCAACCCGAGCGTGAAACGCTCCACCGGTTATACTGGTTGGCGATGCGTGCGAGAAGCTCCCGATCAACAGAGCGAGATCTCGAAGGCTGCGTCGGTGCTGATGGAGCAGAGTCGCTGGAGGATCGCCACGTGGCAAGCGCAATCCCATCCGAGTCGCAGGCCGGGACGCCCCGAAAGCGGGCGGTCCGGTTCCTCATCGCGGTCCTGGTCGTGGGGGGATTCGCGGCGGCCGTCGTGGGGTGGCTGGGCCTTCGTTCGTACCGGCCGCGCAGGATCGTCCATCCGCTGGACACGACATCCCCCTACGCGAACACCCGGCCGGAGGTCGGCTACGTCGGCGATGCGGCCTGCATCCGCTGCCATGCGGAGATCGCCGAGACCTACCGACAACATCCGATGGGCCGCTCGCTCTCATCGATCGACGCGACGACGGTGACCCCTGGCACCGAGGCGGACGGCCGCGTCCTGTTCGAGGCCGACGGGCTCGAGTACGCGATCGAGCGACGCGATGGCCACGTCTTCCACCGGGAGACGCGCCGGGATTCCTCGGGAGTCGTCATCGCCCGCAACGAGGCCGAGGTCCGGTTCGTGCTCGGCTCGGGGAACCAGGGGGCCAGCTTCCTCATCGACCGCGACGGGTTCCTCTTCCAGTCGCCGATCGGCTGGTATTCCCGCGAGCGGCGGTGGGACCTGTCGCCGGGCTATCGGAAGAACAACCCCCACTTCGACCGGCCGGTGCTTTCCACCTGCCTCTACTGCCACGCGAACCGAGTCGAGCCGGTCGAGGGGACGTTGAACCGGTATAAGCCGCCGATCTTCCGGGGCGAGGCGATCGGCTGCGAGCGTTGCCACGGGCCCGGCGAGCTCCATGTGAAGCGTCCCGGCCTCGTCGACGGCCGCGACCTCTCGATCGTCAACCCCGCCGCGCTGGAGCCCTCGCGACGCGACGCCGTCTGCGAGCAATGCCACCTGATGGGCCAGCAGCGCGTCGTGAAGCTCGACCGCCAGGACGACGATTTCCGGCCCGGCCTGCCGTTCTACAGCGTCTGGTCGGTCTTCGAGCGGTCCGCGGGCACGGACGCGGATCGCTTCGTCGGTCAGGTCGAGCAGATGCACGAGAGCCGTTGCTTCCGCGACAGCCAGGGCCGGCTCGGGTGCATCTCCTGCCACGACCCGCATCGTCGGCCGTCGGCCGAGGAGCGCGTCGGTTATTTCCGCGAGCGATGCCTGGAATGCCACGCCGATCGCGGTTGCCGACTCCCGGAGGCGACCCGTCGCGAACAGGGCCGCGGCGACGATTGCACATCTTGTCACATGCCCCGATTGGAGACATCCGACATCGCCCATGTCGCGGCGACCAACCATCGAATCCCTCGCCGGGCCGTCGCGGACGACCATCCCCCGACCGGCGCCGGCGAGCGCCCCCTGGTGCTGTTCCACCGCGAACTGATGGATGATCGCCAGCGCGTCGAGGCCGAGCGGGACCTCGGCGTGGCCCTGAGCAAGCTCGGCCGGGGGACTGCGTCGATGGCCTTGCCCTTGCTCGACGCGGCCCTGGCATCGCGGCCGGACGACCTGGTCGCCCGCCAGGCCAGGGGGACCGTGGTGGGCCAGTTCGGACGATTCGAGGACGGCCTGGCGTCATTCCGCTCGGCCCTGGACCAGGAACCGGACCGGGAGTCGGCGCGGGTCGGCGCGGCCGACCTCGCCGCTCGAGCGGGCCGGGGCGAAGAGGCCATCGCCGACCTGCGCCGCGCGATCGCCATCAACCCCTGGCGCGCCGCCTATCGGATGGACCTCGCCGCACTCCAGTTCGATCGGCGCGACTGGCCGGCCGCGGCCACGGCCTGCCGCGAGGCATCCGCCTCAACCCCGCCGACCTCGAGACCCGGAAGCTGCTCGTCCGATGCGAACTACGCCTGGGAGACCTCGAAGCCGCCCGCGCCGAATTCCAGACCTTGCTGGGATTCGATCCCCCCGATCGCGAGGAGCTGATCCGACGGTTCGCCGTCCTGTCGCGGCCCCGGTAGACACGGTCATCCCGGCGTCTACATCGTCGATCCTGGCCGGGCCGCTCGCGGGCGTAGGGACTCCCCGGATCGATATTCGAGGTGTACCCTATGGGCTGATAAGCCGAGCTTGACGCCCCGCCCTTCGAGGATTTCGGGACCAGCTCTTCCTCTTCCTCTCGCGACGGAGGTCCGGAGATGAACCCTTTGATGACCGCTTTCTGCCTCTCGTCCGTGCTGATCCTGGCCGCGCCGGGCGCCGGCGTCCGGGCCGGCGAGGCCGATGATCTCCGCGCGCGGATTGAACCCCTGGTCCGGCCTCTACTGGACAAGAAGCAGGCCGTCGGCGTGGTCGTCGCGGTGATCGAAGGGGACCGGAAGCAGGTCTTCGGATTCGGACGCGAGGCAATCGGCGGCGACAAGACGCCCGACGGCAAGACGATCTTCGAGGTCGGATCGGTGACGAAGGTCTTCACGTCGCTGGCCCTGGCCGAGATGGCTCGCGAGGGCCTCATCCACATCGATGATCCCGTCCGGAGCCTCCTGCCCGCGGACGTGACGGTCGCGTCGCGTAACGGCCGCGAGGTCACGCTCGAGGACCTGTTCAACCCATACGTCCGGCCTGCCCCGCATCCCCCTGAAGACCCTGGGGCGGGCCTTCACCTCCGGCGATCCCTACGCCGACTACAGCGAGAAGGACCTCTACGACTTCCTCAAGAACTGGCACCCCTCGCAAGACTTCGGGTCGAAGTGGTCCTACTCGAACCTCGGCGCCGGCCTGCTGGGCCACGCCCTGGCGCGACGCGACGGCGTCGACTATGGCCGCCTGATCGCGGGCCGGATCACCGAACCGCTGGGCATGAAGGACACGCGGATCAAGCTCGGCGACGAGCAGGAGAAGCGCCTGGCCCGGCCCTATGAGGTGGGGGGCAAGCCCGCGGCCCGGTGGACCTTCGATGCCCTGGCCGGTTGCGGGGCGCTGCATTCGACGGCCGACGACATGCTGGTCTTCCTCGCCGCCGAGATGGGGCTCGCGGAAACGAAGCTCCGCGCCGCGATGGACACCACCCAGGAGCCGCGCCGGGAGACCGGCATCAAGGGCCTGCGGATCGGCCTCGCCTGGCTCGTGAACAAACTCCCCAAGGAGGACGGGGAGCTCGATCTCATCTGGCACAACGGCGGCACGGCCGGATTTAGCAGCTTCGTCGGATTCGTCAAGGCGAGGAAGACCGGCGTGGTCGTGCTGACCAACACCGGGCCCGGACTCGGGTCGATGGGGGCCGTCGATACGGTCGGAATCAAGGTGCTGCGACTCCTGGGGGCGAAGGAGGGTCGATCGAAGTGAGGCCCGAGCCGCGAACCGTACGCTCAGCCGAACTGGAATTCGACGATCGAGAAGTCGTTGACGAACTCGTCGCGGCCCTGGAGGACGCGGTCGTGGGCGATGAGCCGGTCCATCATCGCACCGTCGGCGGCATCGTGGGGGCCCTGTCTCATGAAGTTGACGAACTCATCGAACGGCCACATCGACTTGTCCGTCTTCTCGATCTCGTAGGCACCGTCGCTGTAGAGGTACAGCTTGGCGAACGGGCCGAGGGTGGTCGTGCCGCTGCGGTAGGGGATGTCGGGGACGGCGCCGATCATCGGGCCGTACGAACTCGAGCGTCTCCATCGCGGCCTGTTCGGGCGACGCACCGTTCATGAGCAGGACGGGCGGGTGTCCGCCCCCGGCGTAGTCGATCCGGCGCGACGGCTTGTTATAGACGCCGTACCAGATGGTGAAGAACAGGCCATTCTGCTGGTCCATCTGGAAGGCGTTATTGAGCGCCGCGAGCACCTCGCCGGGCTGTCGGAAATCGGTCTGGGGCAGCGCCTGGGATCGCAGGGCGTTCATGGCCGAGACCGACAGCAATGCCGAGCCGATCCCGTGGCCGCTGACGTCCAGCAGGAAGAACGCGAAGTGGTCGTCGTCGAGCCAGTAGTAGCCGAACGAGTCGCCCCCCAGTTCGGCCGACGGGACGAACCGCCAGTCGGTCCGGATCGCGCCCTTCTTGAGCTTGTCGGGCAGGAGCGAGCGGACGTATCGCTCGGCCTGCTTCATCTCGTTGGCCAGCCGCCGCTCGCTCTCCTGGAGCCGGGTATACGCCTCGTTGCGCTGGAGCAGGTTGATGTAGCCCTTGGAGTGGTATCGGATCCGCGCGAGGAGCTCGAGCCGGTCGGGGAGCTTGACGATGTAATCATTGGCCCCGAGGGCGAACGCCTCGGCCTTGACCGTCGGCTCCTCCTTGGTCGAGAGCACGATCATCGGCGTCTCGCGCGTCGGCTCGTTCGCCCGGATCGTCTTCACCAGGGTCAGGCCGTCGATGTCGGGCATGACCAGGTCCTGGAGGATGACCGTGGGCTTGAGCCGTTCCGCCTCCTCGAGGGCCTTGGAGGCGTCGCGGCAATAATGGAAGACGACGTCCGGCTCGCCGGCGAGCATCCGGCGCACGGCCTCGCCGATCATCGGCTGATCGTCGATCAACAGGACGGTCACCTTGTGCTCGGTCAGGATCGGTTCGATGCTCATTCTTCACCAGTGTTCAGTTTTCAGTGTTCAGTCTTCAGCGAGAGTAACCAAGCCAGCCGCTGCCTACTGCCTATTGCCGACCAATCGAGTGATACGCTCGGCGATCCGGTCGAGGTGCAAGACCTCCTCGGCGGCGCCGATCTCGACGGCGGCCTTGGGCATGCCCCAGACGACGCTGGACGCCTCATCCTGGGCGATGGTCCGCCAGCCCGAGCGTCGGAGGGCGAGCAGTCCCCTGGCGCCGTCGTGGAACATGCCGGTGAGCAAGACCGCGACGCCCGGCGTGGGCCAGTTGCGGGCCACGCTCTCGAAGAAGACGTTGACCGAGGGGCGATAGCAGGCCGACCGGGGCTCGGGCGAGTAGCGGAGCCGCCGGTCCTCGCCGAGGACGAGGTGGTCGTCGGTGACGGAGAGCAAGACCTCGCCGACGGCGGGTTTCTGCCCTTCCTCGATCAGCTTGACGGGCCGTCGCGACTGCTCGGCGAGCCAGTGGCCCAGCCCGGCGCGAACGATGCGTCAACGTGCTGGACGATGATGACCGCGGCCTCGAACCGGGAGGGGAGCTGGGCGAGGATCCCGGCCAGGGCCTGCGGCCCGCCGGTCGAGGCGCCGAGGACGACCAGGGGCTCGTGCGGTGGCTCGGCCACGGCCCTCGGCGCCGCGGCCGGCCGGGCGTGACTCCCGCCCCGCGGGGACGAGCCGGGCCGCTCCGACTTGCCGAGCAGGCGGCCGATCACCTCGATCTTGTGCAGGAGCACCGACGCGCCGCTGTCCTCGCCGCGAGGGCCGAGCGTCGGCGTGTTGACCGCGTCGAGGGCGCCATACCCCATCGCCTGATAGACCTTGCTCAGGTGGCCGCTGACCGTCGCCGTAACCACCAGGATCGCGCACGGCGACTCGCCCATGATCCGCTGCGTCGCCTCGACCCCATCGACGCCCGGCATGAACAGGTCCATCAGGATCAGGTCCGGAGGGTCCTCGCCGCCATCGCGATGGCCTGGGCCCCGTCGCCGGCCGTCCAGGCGATCTCGTGCACGTGCGACGACAGCACCACGCGGCGCAACGCCTCGCGAGCGATCGCGGTATCGTTGACGATCCCGATTCTCATAATCGTCGAGTTCGACTCTCCAAGGGCGCGCATGCGTCACCTGATGATCCAGTCGATTGCAACGGGAGGATTGTACCACGCGGCCCCCTCCTGCCGAGAGGGATGGCCCCGCCCGTTCTTCCATTGCACCTATGCGTTCGAGTCGATCGTTTCTGTTAGGATGGAAACCTCGCATCGATCGTTTCCCTTTCCCGGCCCTTCGGAGCCCGACCATGAAACGCGCGATCGCGGCCCTTGCCCTGCTGCTCGGCCTACCCTTGTCGGTCGCCGCCTGCCTCTGGGACCGGGACACGCCCGCCAGCGAGGCGAAGGGGATGCCCGAGGTCGTCGCCGTCCTCACCGGGCGGTTTGAGCGGAATCCGCCGCTGTTCTATGAGATGCGCCTGGCCCGCGTCGCGGCCCATCTCGAGAGCCATCCCGATGACCTCGCCGCCTACGACGACGCCGGGGTCGCCTGCGACCGACTCGGCCGCGGGGACGAGGCGATCTCCTGGATGGACAAGAAGCGGGCGCAACTGGAGAAACGCGACGCCTCCCTCCCCGACGTCAAGGAACAGCGGTATCGCTATCACGCGAACTTCGGGACGTTCCTCGTCCACCGATGGGCCAGGCAGGGCGCCGATCGGACGAAGATCGACGAGGTGAAGTCCGCTCGCGACCAGATCGCCAGGGCGCTGGAGATCAACCCCAACGCGCACTTCGGCCGCGAGACGTATCAGTTGCGCGCCCTGGAGTGGATCGTGAATCCGCCGAAGGTGGAGGACTCGCAGTACCTCCCCAACCTCCTCGGCTGGAGCTTCGAGGATACCTACGGGCAGCGCACCGACCCCAAGGAGGCCGACGATGCGGTCCGGGGCCTCGCCGGCCTGATCGCGCTCGGGAATGCCTGGGAGAGCGTCAACATCTTCCACGCCCTGAACGTCGCCCTCCAGCGCGACTCGGTGGGCTTCGAGAGGAGCCACGAGGGAGGACGCAACACCCTGGCCTACCTCGCCTGGCTGCGCTGCATGGAGCTGATCGACTCGGGCAAGGTCTCGATGCTGCCCGACGCGCCGAAAGGCCAGGAACTGAAGTTCCTGCTACCTCGGCCCATTTTCGTAGAGCTGGACAAGATGCTGGAATCCGCATTCCTGAAGCTTCGCGCCGAGGCCGACGCCTGGCACGCGGCCCGCACTGCGTTCATGATGAAGCGACTGGAGGAAGGCCGCCACCCCGACACGGATCCGAGTTTCTGGGATGGATACGCGGAGCGGCCCGCCCCGAGCTTGCCGACCCAATCCATTCCCGACGCGCACTACGCCCGGGAGGCGTCACGCCAGCGGAGGACGATGTTGCTGGGCATCGGCGTCCCGGGAGTCGCGCTCGCGCTCGCCGCATTGCTGGCCGTCCGCTCGAAGGCCCGGCGGAAGAAGGCGCGCTCGGCGAGAGGCGCGGCCGCCGATCTTGCGGACGACTTCCGTTGATCGCGACACCGAGCCGTCAAAGAAACTGCGGCTCATGGGACAAGCGGCGCGGAGCACAGACCTCTGTTCTTGAGATGTTCTTGCTTGACTCGACGTTTTCGTGGGATTACAACGATTGATTCACGGTCTAGCGAGTCTCTGAGGAGCTTCGGCAAGGAGAACCTGGGGCGAGGAGGCCCGAGCATGGCCCGGCCCGGATGCCGGCGCCACCAGTCTGACCGTTCCTCTCTGAGCTTCCGAGGGAAGCTGAAAACATATTTCGGACGGCCGTAGAGTCGCGCCGAGTCTCGATTCATAAAGGCGAGGCGCGCCCTGGGAATCTGTGACCGGTCATCGGGAATCGCAGGCGATGGGCCTTCGGCCGCAGTGCGCCGTGCGACCCGGTCTACAACTCTTCTCGATCCGTTGGATGTCGGTAACCCTTGGTGTTGGCGATCCACCTGGAGAGACCCATCATGAGCGGCCGAGCTTCGCAGCGCGAGATTCCGCTTGGCGTTCGTTCCCGTCTCCGCCAGAAGCCGAGGGTCCACCGACTGTTCTTCGAGTCGCTGGAAGACCGGACGATGCTGGCTAGCGGCGGCCTGCCGGCGGCGATCGTGCTGGGTCGGACGCTGGCGACGCCGTCGACGGCGTCCTCGGCGACGCCCGCGCCGTCGTATTTCGTCGGCGAGGTCGAGAACAACCAGGTCACGATCACGTACACGGTCTACAACGAGCAGGCCGACCCGGAGACCGGGGTCTTGCTGACGACTGCGCTCAAGCCGGGCGTGACATTCCTCAGCTCATCGGTGACCCTCGACGGCACCACGACCTCACAGCTCCCCGACCAGAGCGGTCAGAACCTGGCCTGGAGCCTGGATACGATCCAGGGTTACGACCGCGAGAGCGTCGCGGTCACGGTCGCGCTGGCCAATCCGATCCCCATGCAGTTGGATTCCGGAGCGAGCGCATTCGCGATGCTCGACGCCGGCGCCGTGTCGGCGACCACCCCCGCCGCGACGCTGCAACCGGGGAACGTCTCCGACCCGAGCCTGCTGGCATCGACCGTCGATGCCGATACGAACGACCCGTTCATCGAGGAAGAGGCCGCTGCACTCGACTACGCCCCGACGCAGATCTTCAACTACCTGCACACCCAGATCGGCTACAACTCGTACCTGGGCTCGGTCCGCGGCGCGAGGGGGACGCTCTGGTCGAACGCCGGCAACGCGCTCGACGTCGCCAGCCTGGGCGTGGCTCTGATGCGCGCCTCGGGCATCCCGGCGCAATATGTCTCGGGGACGCTCTCGCAGAGCCAGGCTCAGACCTTGATCCTCTCCATGTTCCCCGCCAGTGATCAGACGGTTGGCTACATCCCCTCCGGCACGCAGACCTCCGACCCGGCCAACGATCCGCAACTCCTCTCCGAGACCGAATCGCATTACTGGTTCCAGTTCGACACCGGCAGCGGCATGACCGACGCCGACCCGCTCATGCCTGGTGCGACGATCGGCCAGACGTTCACGTCGTCCACCGGCACGTTCACCGCCGTTCCGCAGGATCTGGAGGCGACGACCGAGGTCCGGCTCGTCGCGGAAATCTACAGCCAGGCCGGCGCTCTTCGGGCTTTCTTCCGGACTGCAAGACACTACCGTGCTCGATCAGACGTTCGACGACGCGGCGCTCGTGGGCCGGCCCTTGACGATCGGTAATCTCGTTACCACAACGAGCGTGGGATTCATTTTCACGACCGAGGCGAATACGTATACACCCTACATCGAGGTCGGGGACGAGGCCCTTGACAACTCGAGTCAGTCCGAGGCGGCCTTCGGAACTCCGTACCAGGAGGTGTTGACCAGCTTTCCGCTCGGGAGCCAGGTCCTTACGGGTCTGTTCCTGAACGAGACTCTCGCGGCTCCCGAACAGACGACCCAGACATTCAACGAGACGCTGTACGATCGGATTGGCTACGCGGCCAGACAAGGGTTGGCCCCGGTCAACGTCGCTGTTAACCCCAATGGCCAACCGTCCCTGTCCACATTTGACGCCTACACGCTCAACGTGTCCGCTGCAAGCCAGAGTCCCGCCGCGGCGCAGCTTGCACAAGAAAATGCGGTTGCAGCGGGCACGGCCGTCTCGGCAGTGGCCAACCCGAGCGTCGTCTCGCAGACAACCGCGTTGATTGCCAGCGCACGCTCGGCACTGGCCAACTTTACCCTCGCATCCGATCGGGAGACGGCCAATCTCGCCCGAGGGTATTCCCTGGCGGCATACTTCAACCTGCCACGTCTCACGATGTATTCCACTTCGGTCGTCACAAGCAGCAACCTGTCCATTCTGCAATTCAACTTCGACCTAATTCGCGACACGATTCGGGCGATCGCTTCAGAGGGCCAGAACGTGCAGGCCACATTGGGCTTGGCAGCCGTCCGGGGACTTTTTGACAGCTACCTGGAAGCTCAAATGGTGCCGGTTCCGCCCGGTGGAGTGAATTTGAGCTCGGCCTATCTGATTCAGCAGTCGATCGCGCAGGGGATTCCCCTGGTCACCATCGGGATGAGCAATCTGTCCGTGTTGCAGACCCTCGACTTGCCCGCGGACGCCGTCGCGCAAATCACTACGGAGGTTCTCAACGGCAACCGGATCATCGTCCCGGCGCGGGCGCTGACGATTAACGGCCAGGTGATGACAGCCTGGTTCGTTGGTAATCCCACAACAGGAGAAGTCCTCACACAGGGCCAGGATGGCCAGTATCAGGGTTTGAGTACACTCGCGGCGGCCACGCTCATTGTCAACGTGATCGTGTCCGCGGCTGAGAGTGTCTTTGTCGCCGAGCTCGCCAACATGACCGGGAATCCTGCGCTCAAGACGAATCTGGTCAAGGCCGGTGTGATCGGAGCCGTAACGGGTTTAATCGGGAATCTCATCGTCTCGTTCATCCTCAATCTCGCGATCTTCTACGTCACCAGCCCTCTCGGCCCGCTCTCCAAGTTCGATCCGGAAGTGGCGCCTCTGCTGGTGGGTCTGGACGTCCCCTACCCGAACACCCCTGGTAGCACGGCCAGTGGGGAAGTCACCGGTCCGGCGAACGTGGCGGCGGGTCAAAGTTCGGGGACCGTCCAGGCATCGAGCGCCACCGTTTCCGGCAGCCTGATCGCCTCATGGTCCAGCTCGACGACCAATAGATTCGGGGCATCGTCGCTGGATGCCCCGGCCGCGACGATTGTGGATTCTCACGGAAACGCGGTTGGGTCAGGCTCAACAACCCTCTCGTCCCAATCGACTACGCCACTTACGATTTCCGGGCAGGCTCATTACAGCCTTGATGGTCAGGGAAACCTTTCGTCTTACGGCCCTGCTGGGTCGAGTCTTGGCGTGAGCGGGAATTGGACGAGTTATTCGGGGAGCGTTACAGACTCTGCGGCTGGTGGGGGTGACGTTACCATCACGCTGACCACCGACGGACTCGCGCTCAACGGAGTGACGCTTCCCGCTGGAACGTATACCATTACAACGGCGGCAGCAACATTCAGCGGAAGCGGCACGACCTCATCGCCCACGTTTTCCGGCTCGGTTTCGATCACCGCGACGAACGGCACGATCAACCTCGGGCCGGGGAGCGGGACGCTCTCCGTCGGCGGCAAGCCGCTCGATCCGACCGACGAGACGACCCTGGACGGCTACAGCGGGACGATCACCGTCTCGGCCAACGGCGACGGGACCGATTCGGTTTCGCTCAGCGGCAATGCGGGCGATGTCCTCCAGGTCACGACCACCCGCGCGACGCTCACCACCGACCAGAACGCGCCGGTCACGTTCGCGGCGAACGTCCAGACCAGCCTCGCCGATACCTACAACCTCACGGCCGATGCCCCGCCGGGCTGGACGGTCTCCATCGACAGCAGAGGTAACGTCACCGCGACGCCCTCGCCGGGGCTCCAGGGCGGCACGTATCCGATCCAGATCATCGCCCAGTCGCAGCCCGATTCCAGCCTCGAGGCGCAGACGACCGTAGACGTGATGATCACGCCCACTCAGCCGGGCATCAACTTCACCGTCGCGACCGATCCGCTGTTCACCGTGCCGTTCAATGGCGCGCAGCTCCCCTCGGCCTTCCGCGCCACGATCCAGAACCTCGGACCGGCCGCTGATACGTACAAACTCTCGTTCTCGAACGTCCCCAGCGGCTTCTCGATCGTCGATAGCGGGACCAGCGTCACGGTCCCGGCCGGAGCGACGGGGATCGACGGCATCTACCTCGTGCCGAACACCGGCCAGCCGATCCCGGCGCCGGGGACCCAGGTCTCGTTCACCGTCACGGCGACCAGCACGACGGATTCGTCGATCACCAAGACGCAGACCGAGACGTTCACCGTGCCCGAGATCGATGCCGTCTCGCTCACGAGCACGCCGACATCGCTCAGCAGCTCGCCCGGGGTCGCCGCCTCGACGACGCTCACGATCCAGAACGATGGGAACGTCCCCGAGACGGTGACGCTCACCGCGACCACTCCGTCCGGCGTCACCGCCAGCAGCCTGGCGCCGATCACGATCGCGGTCGGCGCGACCCAGACCGAGACGCTCACGCTCACTCCGGATGCGGCATCGCCGCTGAACCGGACGCTCGCCACCACGATCACCGCCAGCTTCGGACCGTCCTCGGCCCCCGTGACCACGACCGATACCCTCGACTTGCTCGTGCAATCGGCACAGGCCGCCGCCGTCTCGCAGGCGTCGATCGCGGCGGGGGCGGCGAACAACTCACAACTCGCGTCGGTCCTCACCGATCTCAGCGACACGCTCGCTTCGCTACAGACTGCGACCTCCGCCGCGCTCTTCGCCGAGGCGCAGAACGATCTCACGAATCTGAACACGCTGCTGAACGCCGATCCGTCACTCACCTCGTTAGCCGCGCAGCTCCAGCCGATCATCACCGCCGCGAATGCCGACGACCTCACCGGCATGCTGTCGGGTTCGACGAGCCTGTTCAGCAGCATCACGGGCGTGCTGAACCAGGAGGCAGGCGAGCAATTCACCGCGAGCCTCTCACCCACTGGGGTGGATTTACAGCCGGGTCAGGGGCAGACGCTCACGCTGACCTTGACCAATACCGCGAGCGATTCGGAAACCCTGAGCCTTTCGACCGGGACGCTGCCGAGCGGCGTGACCGTCCAGCTTGGTCAGTCGCAGGTCAACCTGGCGGCCGATGCGTCAACGATGGTCCCGGTCGCGTTGAGCCAGACGATCCAATCGACGAAGATCTTCAAGCTCGACGTGACCGCGAACGCGGGCGTGGTCCAGCAATCGGCCTCGGCCGTGGTGGCGATCCGCCCGGCGGCGGCCGACGTAGTGAGCGTGACGGCCACTCCTCAAGCAGTTAACGCGGGCGATGCGGTGACGGTCGGCGCCCAGGTCTTCAACACGGCCAACGCGACGCGGAACCTGCTGGCGCAACTGCAATTGCTCGACCAGAGCAACAACGTGGTCGCCACGGAGCCGAATGTCGCGGTGCAATTGAATCCCGGCGATCAAGCCATCGCGGTTGCTCTGGGTCAAATCAATACCACCGGATTAGCCGATGGGCTCTATAATCTCCAGGTCAGTCTGCTGACCTCCGATGGCTCGCCGTTGCCCGGCAATTCGGCCGAAACTCCCTTGCTGATCGGCATACCGATCACGGCGACGGCGACGGCCTCCTCCAGCCTGCTGGCGCCAGGAACGTCTACGGTAACGATGACGATCCAGGCTCAAAATGCGACCAATGTTAATAACGGCGGATCGTCCGGTCAGAGCTTCGTGCTCTACTTCACTCAGTACACCGGAGCTGTGGGCAAGGTCACGCTCACCTACAATGGGTCCACTTTCAGCGCGGCTCCTTACACGACTGTTGCCAGTAGTATTCCCGCGGACGGGCTGATCTTCCTGCCGGATGGCGAGCTGCTCACTGCCAATGGCCAGGTGACTCAGGTCAACCCCATCACCGGTCAAACCACGAGTGTTTCCGGGGGGGCCGGTGCCGATCATCTTGCCCTCGACCCGAGCGGTCAAGAAGTCTGGACCTCCGGGCAGCCTGGTCCTCTTGAGGAAATTCCGCTCGATCCGTTCTCGAATGCGATCGAGCACCCCCTTCAAGGGGACGACACGAACATCACCGCGATCGCATTCGACTCGGCCGGGAACGCATACTACACAGCCAGCTCTCCCAACGGGCCGGGGGACTTCGGTCTGATCGACCTGAAGACGTTCACGACCACGCGTATTTTCAGCGACCTTCCCGCGGCGCACGGAATCTCGTATGACCCGTTCACTGGCGACCTGATCCTCTACGGGACGGATCACGTTACCCAGATCGATCCCAGTACATTGAAAATCGTCTCGGACTACACATTCACGACCTTCGGCGTCTCGTTCGACCAAGGGGCTGTTGATGGAGAAGGACACGTCTACGTCGCCGACAACGGCGGCCATCTCCTGTTCATCGACTATTCCAAGACCGGCCTGGTAGGCGACCCGAGCAACTACGTCGCGGCACCCTACCTGGCAAACGCCCTCGACGATGTCGCACCCCTCTCGGGTCTGGGTGCCATCACCGCATTGCTCGAGGTCCAACATTTTCTGCCGACGTCGGGCTACACCGTCGATTCGTCCTCGATAACGCCCACGCCGGGCACGACATCGCCGTCGGAAATCGACTGGTTGGGAGGGCTGCTCTCGGGAAGTTCGAGCACCCAGGAATTCCAACTCACCGGCCAGGTCACGGACATGGCCCCGGGTCAGACCCGTCAGATCAGCACCGGTACGAGCCTGAACGTTCAGTTTACGAGTGGGAGTGGGCAGCAACTCCAGGCGACACTCACACTACCACCGGTTACTGTCGCAGCCGAGCACATCATCAGCCTGACGCCGCCCAATCAGAGCGTCGATCGCCATGCCGAGGCGAGTTTTACCGTCACACTCACGAACCCCTATTCGACCGACGTGACCTATGATCTCACCACGGAAGGGCTCGACGGGTTCACCGTCGGCCTCGCCTCGTCGATCACGGTCCCCGCCGGGCAGACCGTTACCACTCCGCTCACGGTAACCGTGCCGCTGGGGGCGGTGGCGGACACGACGGGCTTCGAAGTGCTCGCGTCAACCACCGGCGGCGTATCCGACTCGGTGGAAGGGGAGCTGACGGTCTTGGCCGATGTCGCGTTGCAGGCGCGAGCCGTCTCCCTCGGCATCTCCCCCACACAAGCCACGGCGGGTCAGGGCACGTCGGCACAATACGTCCTGACGGTCAGCAACGTGGGGAGCGCCGAGGACACCTACTCGCTGAGCACGACCGGCCTGCCCTCGGGCGTCACGGCCACGTTCGGCGAGACCTCGATCGATGTGCCGCCGGGCGTGAGCAACTTCCGCGACGTGCCTCTCACCGTGGACGTGCCGAAAGGCACCACGCCCGGCCGCTATCCCTTCACTGTCACCGCGACCTCCACCACCGATCCAACAGTGACCAGCACGGCCGATGGCACGCTCACGGTGACAGCGGGCGGCGTCCAGGTGACGCTCAATCCCGGTTCGGCGCGCCTGGCAGCAGCTTCCAGGCGACGGTGACCAATACGGGCACGACAACCGACACTTACAACCTGGCCCTGGCCGGTCCCGCCGCGCTGGTGTCCAGCCTGGGGATGAGCCAGGTGACGCTGGCGCCGGGCGCCTCTCGTGTCGTGCCGATCAGCACCGGTGCGGTCGATTTCGCCGTTAAGGGGAACCTGGGCCTGACCGCCGCGGCGACCTCGACCAGCAACCCGTCGATTCAGAACGCGGCCTCGGCCGACCTGTCGATCCCGGCGACCCATGGCATGACGGCCCAGTTCAGCCCGGCGTCCCAGACGCTCTCCAGCCCGGGCACGGCCACATTCCTCTTGATGGTCCATAATACGGGCAACGCCGAGGATTCTTACAGCGCGACGATCATGGGAACCAACGGCCCGGTCACGGCCACCCTCGTCGGCCTGGACGGCTCGGCGACGCAGTCGATCCCGACATTCAACTTGCCTGGCCTGTCCACCGGCGCGATCGAGCTTCAGGTCGACCTCTCGGCGGTCGGTCAAGGGACGGTCACGGTCCAGGTCAAGTCGCTCATCAACAACGCGGAAACGGCCTCGCCCGACGCCGTGACGAGCCTGTCGGCGACCATCATACCTTCGATGCCCATTATGCCCACGCCGCCGACGATGCACAGGTCGCCGACGACTCCGATCGATGGTCCCGAGATCGATGTGGTGAAGCGATACGGCTATCACGCGATGCCGACGACGCTGGTCCTCTCCTTCGATGAAGCACTCGACCCGGCCACCGCGGAGGATGTCCACAATTACCGGATCGTCAATCCCGACGGCCACCGGATCAAGGTCCGCCGGGCGGTCTACGCCCCGGCCAGCCTGAGCGTCACCCTGCATTTCGACGAGCGGATCAGCGTCCATCATCCGTACCAGGTGACCGTCATCGGCACTGGGCCGGAGGGCGTCCGCAACGCCCAGGGCCGGCTCCTCGACGGGAACGACGGTGGCCAGCCCGGCGCCGACTATCATCTCACACTCACCTGGAAGCAGTTGGTCCTCGGCGATGTGTCGCGTCGCTTCTTGATCGAACACAATCTCATCCACACGAAACCGCGTGTCGAAGGACATCTGAAGCACTCGGACCGCCATTCGCCTCGGCCTTTCAAGCGATCCTGGTCCTTTCCGTCGAAGGCCGTCGACCACGGGCGTGGCGCCGGTGCCGCATCATCTTCCTTGTCGTCGGCAAACCTGCGGAGGAGATCCGCCAAGCCCTACGAAGGACTGAGATGAGCCGCGGCGGGAGGATTCCGGGTGACGGCAGGAATCCGGCGGGTTCGGGGGACAGCAGGAGGCCCTCGGTTGGCCCGGGAGGAGCCGCGCCCGGGACCGTCGGGGCATCGGAAGGGCACCGTAACGCGGAAAACCGCTCGGGGGTTCTGGCATCCGACCTCCGAGGCTGGCATGATGCTCGAACTGTATTCGAGCGGATCGACTCGCGAGCCAGATCGGGAAGGAAGGAAGCCATGATGTCGCGGCGTGTGATGACGTCGGTGTTCTTGTTGTGTCTATCGACTCTCATCGGGGCCGCGAGTGCGCAAGGCCCGGCCGGGCGGGGCGGGCGCCGTGCGAGGGCCGCCGCCGCCGTGGCGCGCCCAATCGTGCTCAAGCCGGCGAGGGTCTTCGACGGGGTCAATCCCGAGGCCCACGACGGCTGGGCCGTCGTCGTCCGCGGAGATCGGATCGAGGCCGCGGGGCCATCGGGCGAGGTGAAGGTCCCCGAGGGGGCCCGCGTCATCGACATGCCCGGCATGACCCTGATCCCGGGCCTCATCGACCTGCACACGCACGTCCTGCTCCACCCGTACGACGAGGCACTCTGGAATGACCAGGTCCTCAAGGAGGCGCTGGCCTTGCACGTCTGCCGCGCCACCAACCACCTCAAGAGCACGCTCCTCTCCGGCTTCACGACGATCCGCGACCTGGGGACCGAGGGGGCCGGCTATGCCGACGTCGGCCTGAAGCAGGCCGTCGAGCAGGGGATCGTCCCCGGCCCGAGGATGTTGGTCGTGACCCGCGCCATCGTGGCCACCGGCAGCTACGCGCCCAAGGGCTTCGCCCCCGAGTGGGATATCCCCAGGGCGCCGAGGAGGCCGACGGTGTCGACTCGCTGATCCGGGTCGTGCGCGACCAGATCGGCAAGGGGGCCGACTGGATCAAGGTCTATGCCGACTCGGCGATGGGCGGCGCGGCGGTCCGGCCGTCGTTCTCGCAGGAGGAGCTGACGCGGATCGTCGAGACGGCGGGGTCGGTGGGCGTGCGGGTCTCGGCGCATGCCACGTCGAAGGAAGGGATGCGACGCGCGACCCTGGCCGGCGTCGCCACGATCGAGCACGGCAACGGCGGCGACGACGAGGTCTTCAAGCTGATGGCCGAGCGGGGCGTGGCCTTCTGCCCGACCTTGGCCGCCTTCGAGGCGTCGGCCCGGTACGCCGGCTATCGGCCGGGGACCGACCCCGAGCCGCCCCGCCTCCGGCACGCGCGAGAGACCTTCAAGAAGGCGCTGGCGGCGGGCGTCACGATCGCCAATGGCAGCGACATGGGCGTCTTCGCGCATGGCGACGGCGCCCGCGAGCTCGAGCTGCTCGTCGAATACGGCATGAAGCCGTCGGAAGCCCTCCGCGCGTCGACCTCGGTGGCCGCCAAGACCATCGCGTTCGAGAATCGCCTCGGCTCCGTCAAGCCCGGGCTGCTGGCGGACCTCGCCGCCGTCGAGGGCGACCCCACCCGCGACATCAAGGCCCTCCGCCAGGTCAAGCTCGTCATGAAGGGCGGCGAGCTCTATCGCGAGCCGTAATGTTCCGGCACTCTCGCGAAAATATCGGGTACCGACTATGCTGAAATGATCGCGATGAGCGACAACTCTTTCATCTGTTGTTCGCTCGGGCGCAACTCCGAGCGGTCAGCTACCCCGAGGTTCCGCGAAGGCTATATTTCGCATCGAACTCACTCCGGAAGCCGCCGATGATCTGCAATCGATCCGGACGTTCGACGCGAGGCGAGTGGTCGCTGCCATGGAAAGCCAATTGTCGCATGAGCCGACCCGGGAGACTCGGAATCGGAAGCGACTCCGGCCCAATGCTTTGTCCGAATGGGAGCTGAGGGTCGATGTGTTTCGGGTCTTTTACGACGTGCTGGTAGAGGAAGAGGATGAGGTCATCAAGGTGGTCGCGATCGGAGTGAAAGAAGGGAACGATCTATTCATCCATGGAGAGAAATACGAACTATGAAGACCATCGAGATCGACCAGCCCGCGCCGGACGTAGCTCTCTTGCTCGAGCAGGCGCGTAGCGACGACCTCATGCTCCGCCTGGCGGATGGCAGTGAGTTCTTGGTGGTCGCCGTCAACGAATTCGACCAGGAGATCGCCCGGACTCGGAATAATCCGAAACTGATGGCCCTCCTCGAGTCGCGGGCCAAGCAGGCGGCGACCATCCCCCTGGATGAAGTCAAGAGACGGCTGGGGCTGTAGAAGGCCCGTGAGTCTCAATGGAAACGGCGCGACCCGGGCAACAGGCCCGGGTCGCGGAGGATGGTCGGTCGGGTCGGACGTGGTCTTCGTTCACCCCCGAAAGGGGTCTCGCATTCAATGCCTCAGGATCTTGCGGATGTCGGCCACGATGGCGTGGCGGTCCTTCTCGGTCAGCTCGCCCTTGTAGGCGTGGTTGACCTTGACCGTTCCCTCGTTCCACATCAGGACCGTGATATCCGCATCCCTGGCGAGTTCGTAATCGGGGGGGCCGTCGGGGCTCTCGCCAATGGTCAGCGGGACGTGTTTGATGCCGGCGTCGCCGGCCAGCTTCTTGAGGGCATCCGTGGGGTTGTCGCCCGGCTTGGGCACGATGACAACGAATCCCTTCAGGTTGCCGTTCTCGCCAATCTTCTCATCAATTTGCTTGACCAAACTGGCCAAGGATTCGGAGGTCTTGCGGGCGAAGACGCAGACCACCGGGTTTGGACCGTACCGTCACCGATAACAGAGGGAAGTCCCCTTGTTCGGGCCGGTGATGTCGTCAACGAGGAATGCGTTGACGGATTCGCCGACCTTCAGGCCGGACTTGACGGCGTCTCCCGCGAGGCTGGTAACCACCATGACGATGGAAACCACCACCGCGGGAGCGCCCTGCGCGAGGCGTAATCGCATGAGCTTCTCCTTGGGATGGACCCGACCGGAGTCCACGTATCCCAGTGTCGAGTCTGGCGCATTCCTGTCAAGTCGGCGCAATCCGACGGGGGATCGTCCGGGGGAGTCATTTCCCGAAGAAACTTGGAACGATCGGCCGCGCCCTGTACTGATAGAGGAAACGGCGGCGACGAGGCTCTGGAGGGCCGGAGGCATGGCGATCGGTCATCGCGGTTCGATCAACGATTCATTGGGCCGTCTCTTCGACGCCGGGACCGTCACCGGCCTGGGCGAGGCCCAGCTCCTGGAACGCTTCCTGTCCCAGGGCGACGAGGCGGCCTTCGAGGCGATCCTCTGTCGGCACGGGCCGATGGTGCTCGGCGTCTGTCGTCGCGTGCTGGATGATCCGCACGACGTCGCCGACGCCTTTCAGACCACCTTCCTCATCCTGGTCAAGAAGGCCCGGTCGATCCGCGATCGCGACGTCCTGGGGACCTGGCTCCATGGTGTCGCCCGACGGGTCGCCGTGCGGGCCAAGGTCAACGCCCGGCGCCGTCGCACTCGCGAGCGATCCGGGGCGGAGGGGCTGGACGTGGTACAACCCGGCGCGGACCGGTCGGACGCCGATGAACTGCGATCGCTGATCGACGCCGAGCTGGAACGGCTGCCGTTGCGATACCGCCAACCCGTCATCCTCTGCGACCTCGAAGGTCAGACGCACGAGCAGGCCGCGATGCAGCTCGGCTGCCCGGTCGGGACGGTCAAGAGCCGGCTGTCGCGGGGCCGCGATCAACTGCGGTCGCGACTGGTCCGACGCGGCGTCGCACCCTCCGCGTCGCTGCTGGCCTCGATGCTCATCCCCGAGTCCGCCCACGCCGTGCCGGTCGAGCTGATCCAGCAGACGCTCGGGGCCGCGACCCGTCTCGCGGCCGGCAATGCGATCGCGGCCGGGACGTCCTCGGCCGGTGTCGTGACCCTCTTCAAAGGAGTGCTTCGTTCCATGTTGATCACCAAGTTGAAATATGCCGCGGTCGGCCTGACGGCGGTCGCCATCACGATGGCCGGCGCGCGGGTGCTCGTCGGCCAGCCGGCCGCAGCCCCGGCGCCGGCCGGAACTCCGTCCCAGGCCTCGACTGCTACCACGGTCCCGGCAGGAACTCCGACTCAGGCCTCGACCGCTCCCGTTATCACGACCTCGCCGAGCCAGCGGGGCGTCGAGCGATACCAGCTCGACAACGGCCTGAAGGTCATCCTCCGGCCGATCCAGGGAGCCAGGCAGACGGCGATGGTCGTGGTGTATTCGATCGGCAGCGATCACGATCCCGAGGGCCGATCCGGGCTGGCCCACTGGGTCGAGCACCTCTACGCGACCGCGGCGGCCGGGACCGCGAAGGCCCGGACCGCCGAGGAGTTCGCCCGCCGATACCCCGACGGGGCCAACGGCCAGACCGGCGACCGATACACCGTCATCGCGGCCGTGTTCCCCAAGAAGGACCTGGACGACGAGCTGAAGGACGCCGCGGCGCGCATGGGCGACCTCCGCATCACGGCCGGCGACCTCGAGCGCGAGGGCGAGCGCCTCTTCGAAGAGCTGATGAATATGTATGGAGGCATCCCCACGCTGGCGGCCATGAACCATGCCCGCGAGTTGGCCCGGCCGTCGCCGTTCGGCGGGATGCATGGCGGGAATCCCGAGCATCTGGATCAGATCACGATCGATGAGATCGGGGCCTACTGGAAGCGCTACTACAAGCCGCGCAATGCGATACTCGCGATGGCCGGCGACCTGGATCCCGCCGCGGCCCGCGCGGCGATCGCGGCGCACTTCGGGGGCCTCCCCGGCGGCGAGCCGGCCCCCGCCCCGCATGAGCCCGGGAAGCCGAAGCTCGGGACCGTCACGGAGCAGAAGACTCCGTTCCCGATACCGGGTGCCCAGTCCACGGCCTGCATCGCCTACCCCGCGCCTCAGCCGGGCAGCGACCTCTATGCCCCGTTCCTCGTGCTGATCTCGCGCCTCTGGGCCGGCGCGTCGAAGCTGGGCGAGGGCGGAGTGACCGGCTCCCCGGTCTACTTCACCCCGCTCGATGACGGCTCGATCGTGGCCGTCTCGGCCGGTGTCCAGCCGGGCGAGACCGCCGCCAAGGCGATCGGCCGACTCGAAACGTTCGTGGCCGAGACGATCGAGCCGAAGCTCCGCAGCAACGAGAGTGTCGCCACGCAGCTACAGCTCGGGCCATTCCTGGGTTTGACCTCCCAATCCGACGCATTCTTGTCGCAGAACCCCTACGGCGTGGCCTTCTCGCTGGCCCGCCGCGAGCAACTGGGACTCGATCCCGCGAAGCTCAAAGCCGCGCTCGAGGCCCTCACCGAGGAGGACCTCCGCCGCGCCGCCGCCGAGATCTTCGCCCCGGCCCGCCACGCGGGGGCGGTCATCTCGGTCGCCAAGTGAGGCCGTGGTCGCGGTCGGCTAACCGATCAAGGGGAGGCCCCGAAGTCGGCCGCGAAGGTCCGTCGCGTGGCCTGGGTCTGGGTGACGAGACCCAGCGTCATCGCGGCCAGGCCCAGGACCACGTGCGGGACCCAGATGATGTAGGCGAACCCGAACAGGAAGGGCGAGCCGGCCAGCAACGACCCCCCGAGCACGTCCAGGATGAGGTGATACGGCATGCGGATCAGCGGGACGATCCCCATCTCGTATTCCGTCAGCAGGCTGTAGACGATCATGCCGCCGCCCAGGACCACCGGCAGCCACGTCTGCGGCCCGGCCCCCCGCGCGAAGATGAACGACATCAGCACCAGCGATAACCCGATCACGTAGTCCAGGAACCCGTGGACCCGCGTCGGCAAGATGCCAAACATGGTTGTAGACTCCGACCCGGAAATCTGATCACGATGATCATCAGTTTGCGCGCGCGAGGCGTTTCGGTCCAGAGGCGGTTGGTCGGATGGTCGATCCTCAAGGCGGCCGACGCGCCCCTCAAGTCTCGTCCGACCTGACCGTTACGTGGGCCTCGAACCGCGCGATCTCTTCCTTGAGCTGATTGGCGAGCTTTTTGAGCGATCTTCTGGTCAATTCCCGCGTCAGGGGATTTAAGACCGGCTCAGCCTCCAGCTCTTCGAGCCGGCTCTCCAGCATATGGAGCTTCCTGCGAGTATTCTTGAGTTGTCGAGTGCTTTGGATACTCATAAGATCACCTCGACAAGTCCTTTGGGTGTGCCGTGCCGATCGCTAGCGAAGAATCGTTCCACGAGCATCGTGAAATCGGCGAGTTCCACCAGTTGTAGCTCGAGAAAGGGGAGCCCATCACCAATCTCGCCGAGCGCGACGGCATCGAGTGGATCATCGGGCGCGATCAAGAGAACACAATCGACGTCGTTGGGTTCGACGATGTCGGTGACAAAACTGCCGTCGATGACGAGACGCTGGATCCCCGCGTCTCGTCAGGTCCGCCAACCACCGAAGCGACTCCATCTGCACCCTTCGAAGTTCCGACTCGCGTCCGAACCGCGCTTCGATCTCATCAAGCGTTGCCAGGTAGATTCCCGGCGGTAAGTAACCGTCGTCCTCAAAAGGTGGGATCATTCGACATAATCACGAACTGGTTTCGGGATCAATCCTCGCGCGTATAGTCTACCAACTCATTAATTTGCTCGCCACCTGCCCGCTTCGTCTTCGGCCCCTCATGACGCCCGCGCCCTCGACCGTCCCGGCGATTCGGACCGGCTCGGCGACGCAGTCCGTTCTCGCGCCGGACCACGCGTCGTGTCATCGACCGGGATCCCGCGGACCTCGCGCGATCGCAAGACAACGCGCTCACCTTCGTCGAGGCCCGCGGTGACCTCCAGCAGGTCACGCGAGGATCGACGGGTCGTGATCTCGCGCCGTTCCAGGCGGCCGTCGGCGACGACGTAGCAGAACTGCCCATGCTCGACGACCGACATGGCCTCGGTGGGGATCACGAGCGCCATCGCGGACCCGGCCGGTGTCGAACCTCACCCAGGCCGACATGAACGGCAGGACGCGGGGCGGCGTCTGGTCGAGCCGGACGCGCACGACGAAGTGCATCACGTCCCCGCCCCACTCCTTCCAGTTCTGGGTCGGGAAGTATTCGATCGACGCGACGTGCCCGGGGATCATGCGGTCGGGCAGCGACGCGATGCGGACATCGGCCTTCATCCCGACCCGGACCAGGGGGCCCATCGACTCGTGGACCGAGACATTCACCTCCATCTGGGAGAGGTCGGGCAGCAGGAACATCTCCTCATTCTGATAGGCCATCTCCCCCGGCTGGAGCGGCGGCGCCCACCATCGGCTCTTGTTCGCGTGGATGACGACGCCGTCCTGCGGGGCCCGCATGATGCAGTTGTCAACTTGCCTTCGGATGAGAGCGAGGTAATCCTCCTCGACCTTGAGCCGCTCCGCCTCGACGTGATAGCTGTTCTCCGCCATCTCGATCTCGGCCTTGAGCCCCTGGACCTCCTTGGAGACCTTGTACCGGCGGAAGACCTGGAATTCGCCCTCGACCTTGCTCAACTCATGCCGGAAGCGGGCGAGGGCCTGGCGCTCGCTCAAGAGTTGGCCTTCGGCGAGATAACCCTTGGCCGACATGCCCTCGGCCCAGGCGAGCCGGTCCGCCTGCCGCTGGACGTCCGATCGGCCCAGGGCGATCCGGCCCTCGAATTCCTGGGTCGAACTGATTCACCAGCCCCTCCTGATACTCGCGCAACGCCATCCGGGCCGTCTCGAGCACCAATCGGGCCTGGAGGGACAACGCCCGCGCCTGGTTGACCTGGATCTCTTGCTGGCGGGCCATCTCCTCGAATTGCGAGGAGTCCAGCCGGCACAGGACGTCCCCTTTCTTGACGACCGAGCCGTTGTCGATCATCGTCAGGATCATCGTCCCCTCCGACTCGGCGATGTCCTCGACCTGACAGGCCACCGTCACCTGCCGCGTCGCCGCGAGGTCCCCGCCGGCCACGAGGGTCGTCTCCAGGTCATCGCGCCGGACGACGACCCAATCGAGCCCGTCGGCCGAGGAAGGCGCATCCCGCCACCACGCGAGGCTGGCCACCGCCGCCGTCATCATGGCCATCGCCGGCGCGAGCCATAGCCAGATCGGTCTCCTAGACACCTTGCGGACTCGACTCGCCATCAACGGCCTCGCACGATCTAGGGACGGACACATTCAGGACCCGCAGCCCCAGCGATGAGGGCCTTCGCAAGCCACAGACAATTGTAAGACATTTGTCCCCGGTCTGTCAAGGTCTTTGCAGCCGACATGGACCACGAGCCGCTCGGTCTCGCGAAATTCACTTGGTATTGCAAAGTTGAGGCCCGGTCCCTAGGATGGAGCCGCTGTCGATGATGGGACAATGCGCTGAGGATCACGCGATATGAGTATTCCTGAAGATCCTTACTTCGCCGGCCGCATTCTCGACAAGTCCGGCGAGCCAACCGGCTCCCACGGGCTGCCACCCCTGATTGCCTGGAGTTGCGTGTATGCCGTCAATTTGATCGGTCCGGTCTATTGGGGGTCGATGGTAACCCGAGACGGCGGCAGGGTCGGGATGCTGATCGGGATCATCGTCGTCTTCGTGCTCGGGTGGCGCGTCTGCTACGTCTCTCGCAGCACTGTGCTCACGGTGGTGTACGGGGGGTGGATTGTCGCCGCCTCCCAATTCCTTCCGATTCTCCATCTATTTGCCGGTGGGATAGGCATTGCTGCAGCCGAGCCAATGAGTGGTGGAGATGGGAATTTGAACACCGTACTTGGCGGATTCATTGCGACCCTCGTTACCGGCTGTATTCTGATCGCCCTCGCTGCGGCTTTCGGTGTGATAATCCAAGGGATCCGATTCCTGTTCTACGAGGGAACCCATGCCTGGTCCATGGCGCGAAGGCTCTCGAAGGAGAAGTATCCGTCGTTTGACATGGGGCCCCTGGCATGCGCTTATTCCGACTCCGCATCACGCTCCGAACCTTGATGGCCGTCATCGTCCTCACCGCGGTCGGCCTGGCGGTGCTCAAGAATGCAGGCGAATTGGCTCTGGGGATGATCTTTCTGGTCGCGATGGCCGCACTCGGCACGCGATGGCCGTACCAGCAGCCGGACTCGCAGGTCCCGGCTGTACGACATCCCGAGCATACGAATCATCGCCACGGCCCGGCGTGACGTGGTCGTCGAAGGGGCCCCGGGCGTCCGGATCGACGGGCCGCTCGACCTCGGCGCGATCGGGCTGACCCCAGCCCACTGATCGGGTGCCGGGTGTGAGATCACCCCTCCCCGGCGATCCGGTGCCCTCGGCGGAGACGGGCCTTCGTGGTATCCTCGATCATGGGGCCGACATCGCGAAGGAGTCGCGCGGTCCACGAACCGACGTGCTGCCCTGGAGGAGTGCCACAATGCCTTCGCCCTTTCCCGGCATGAACCCGTACATCGAGCAGGATGCGCTCTGGAAGAGTTTTCACGTGAGATTCCTGGCGGATATCTTCGACCGGCTGGTTGCGCAGCTCCGGCCGAACTACATCGTCATGATCGACGAGCACATTTACGTCCACGAGACGCCCGGGCGGCGGCGCCGCCGGCTGTTGGGCATCGCCGACGTCTCGGTCGCGGCGCGATCTCGGTCCGGGGGCGTGGGGGCGCCTGCGGTGGTCGAAGTCGTGGAGGCGCCGTCGCAAGTTCGCCTCCGAACGCAGGAGACCCGACGTGTACCCTTCCTTGAGGTAAGAGACCGTCGCAACCGCGAGCTGATCGCGGTGGTCGAGCTCCTCAGCCCGTCGAACAAGGACAGCGGTGCGGACCGCAATCAATACGTGGCCAAGCGTGATCAACTGCTCTCAAGTGAAGCCCACTTCGTGGAAATCGACCTGCTTCGCGGTGGTCGGCCGATGTCCGTGGAGGACCGGCCCAAGTGTGCCTATTCAGTCCTGGTCAGCCGGGCCGAGGACCGCCCCCGCGCCGGCTTCTGGCCCATCGGATTGAGCGATCGGTTGCCGATCATCCCGATCCCCTTGAGCCGCCCCGGTGAGAACGCCCGGATCGACCTCCAGGAAGTCCTCGATCGCGTCTACGACGCGGCCGGGTATGAGGATTTCCTCTACGAGGGCAAGCCCCAGCCAGCCCTCTCGGTCAAGGACGCCGCCTGGGCCCGGCGATTCGTGCCGGCCGCCTCCTGAGACGATCGAGAACAGAGCTTCAATCCGTGGAGCGACTCACCTGACGCTCGAGAGCGGCGACTTGCCTCGGGTGGTATCGCGATGGACGCGGATGAAGTGGTCGGTGAACGCGGTGTGCGCGGTCGGGATCTCGACCCTGGGCATGTGGCAGGCGATGCAGCCGCGGTCGGGTTGGACCGGACACGGCGCGGCGGTCACGGGCTGGGGACGACCGGGCCGGCGGGCGTGCTCTTCCGTCCTCGCGATCGCGGGCCTGACGGTCGAATGGCAATCGAGGCATCGGGCCTCGTACCAGGCCGTCGCCGTCTCGACGTCGCGATGCGGGTCGTGGCAGGTGACGCAGTCCACGGCGTTCCGGCTCTCGACATAGCACCGGCTCCAGGTGAAGGTGGTGCCCTGGAAGCGGACCGATTCGATCCCGCCGGGGGATAGCACGAGGTTCGGATCGCGCGGGCTGTGGCACTGGCTGCACATCGCCACGATCGAAGGGCCGTCCGCAATCCGGGGGCGGGCGATCGCCGGGTCGTCGGCGCCGGCGGCCAGGGCCTTGAGGTGATGGCCCGCCGGCCCGTGGCACCGTTCGCAGCCGATCGCGACGTCGGCCGACTCGGGACCCGACCCGGTCGTGATCGCATGCGGATTGGTCGTATGGCACACCAGGCAGCGGCGGACGGCGTCCGCGGTGATCCGCGAGCCCTGGTACATCGCGGGCTGGTCAACGCGCGACGGCTGGCCCGAGGTCACGTCCCAGCCGGTCGGGTCGGGATAGTGCGAGAGCCGGTGCTCGAACGGCCGATCTTCCGGGTCGTGGCCGACCAGGGTCAGCCCCCGGTCCCCGGAGCCGAAGGCATAGTTGACGATCGTCCGCAAGACGCCGTCCCTGACGCGGGTCCGGACCTCGAGGCGATCTCCCTCGCGGTCGAAGGCGTGGACGACGGAATGGTCGGCGGGATCGGCGACGGGCCGATCGGGGATCGGCAGCGACCGGAACTGGTCCTTCCGCACGAAGGTCCGCGCGTGTCAACTGCGATGCTGGGACTGGAAGATGGCCTTGTGGCATTTCGCGCACTGCGCCTCGCCGACGTACGGCGACGGCTCGGGTTCCATCGGGTGGGCCTCGCGATACGATCGGGCCGTGGCCGAGAGGGCCGCGCCGGAGTTGATCGCCTGCTGGAGGTCGCATCGGCTCAGGAGCCAGCCGGCTTCGGGATCGTCGGCCGGGCCGGCGAGAGTCCGGAGCACGTCGCGGGCCTGTTCTGGCCGGCCGGTCTGGAGGAGAAACCGCGCGAGCTGTCTGGACACCCGGTCGAGTTGCCCGGCACCGTGCCACTCGTCGGGCCGGGCCAGGGCTCGCTGGAGGGCTTCGGCGGCGCCGGCCGGGTCATGCTGCTCGGCGCGGACGCGGCCGAGCATCAGGTTGGCGCGCGCCTCCCAGCCCGGTTGTTTCGAAAGCCGATCGGCGGCGCGGGCTGCTTCGTTGAGCAGGTCCAGCCCGAAGAAGACCTCTTCGAGAGCCACGAGGGTCTCGACGTGGTTCACGTCCTTTCCCAGGGCCTGCCGCCAGACGAGGATGCCGTGCTCTCGCCGTCCCGCGCACGCCAACGCCTGGCCGCGGAGGAAGTAATCCTCGGCCGTCAGGAGGCTGTCCGGCAGCCGCGACTGGATCGTTGCGGCGGGCAGGTCGCGGCCCTGGCGGAACAGGGATCGGGCCAGGAGCCGCATCGCCTCGTTGTCGTCGCGTTGTGCCTTGAGCCGCAGGCGAGCGACCTTCTCGGCGGTCGGCCAGTCGCGGGCGTCGTAGGCGAGCGTCCCCGGCCGGAGCGGACCGGCCTCGCCCGCGCCGCGCCGCCAGAGCCAGCCGACGAGGAGCCCGCTGCCCAGGATCAAGACGCCGAGCGTGACGGTCATCCGACCTCGGCTTCGCACCCCGGTGCGCGACATCGTTCTCCTCCTCGGTGAGGGCCTGGGCTTTCTCGCGGGCGCGGGGAGCCGGTATAACTTGTAGGAGCGATCACTGGCCGCGCGACGACCGCTCTCGATCATACAGCCGAGGCCGCAACCCGTCATGACCGCGATGAGGAGATCCGGCCGTCGCCGACGATGGGCGATGGTCGTGCTGGCCGTCCTGTTGGGGACCGGCGCCGCGGCTTGGAGGTGGTTCGCCCGCGCCATCGATCCGATGGCCGAGGCCCGGCGGGCCTACGACGAAGGCGATTGGACCGAGGCCGCGGAGCAAGCCCGGCATCGGCTCCGGATCGCCAATGACGACGTCGAGGCGCTGCGCCTCTACGCGAGGGCCTCGATCCGTCGGAATCGCGACGAGGTGGGCAACGCGATCTACAAGGATCGGCTCGGCCCCGATCGGATGGAGGCCGAGGACTACCTGCTGGTGGGCCTGTCGCTCGAGCGGCTGGGCCGCGATGAGACGGCGCTCCAGGTCTGGGAGAAGGCGGCCGTCCGGGGCCCCGATCATCCCGAGCTGCTCGAGAAACTGGCGAAGCGAGCGCTGGCGATGGGCCAGCCCGAGCGCGCCCTTGCGGCCGCGCGTCGGCTGACGCTCCGGCCGGGATGGGAACATCGCGGCGGGCTGCTCCTGGGCGAGGCCGAGTACCAGCTCGATGACCCGCTCGCGGCGGCCCAGTCGCTGGAACAGGCCATGCGGGCCGATAGCGTCGTGACGAGCACCAGCGACCTGGCCCGCGAGCGTCGGCTGCTGGCGCATTGCTGGCTCCAGCTCGGCCGACCGGCCGAGGCGCGCGCACCGCTCGGGAACGTGCTGGCCGCCGATGATCGGGATCGAGAAGCCCAATGGCTGTCGAGTCGGGCGTGGCTCCAGCAAGGCCGGATCGAGGACGCCACCCTCGCGATGGGCCGGGCGGGTTCCTATCGCGACGAGAATCCCCTCATGCCCGAGCCGGCCCCTTACGTGGGCTCGTCCCGATGCAGCTCATGCCATCCGGAGCAAGGGCGGGCCTACCCCGAGACCCGTCACGCGCGGACGTTCCACCGGGGGCCCGCGCTCGTCGCGTTGCCCCTGCCCGAGGGTCCCCTGACGGATCCCGACGACCCTGGCGTCACCCTCACTTTCCGCCGCGAAGGGCCTCGGATTCGGGTCGAGACCCGCTCGCGGGACCAGGTCTCTCGCGCGGTGGTCGCGTATGCCTTCGGCACTGTGGATCGGTATGTGACGATGATCGGCCGGGACGACGCGGGCGACTTCCGGGCGATCCGGCTCTCGCATTATCGCGACGCGGAGTCCTCGGGCTGGGGCCGGACCTCGGGCGACGCCGGGTCCCCGGACCCGCACGAGTCGATCCGGGGCCGCTCGATCGACGTCCGCGACGGCGTCGTCCGCTGCCTGGCCTGCCACGTCACCCGGCCCCGAGCGTTCCGCGACCCGCCCCCGGCGGTCGCCGGCCCGGAGGCCGCCGACCCGGCGATCGGCTGTGAGCGATGTCACGGGCCCGGTGGCAATCACCTCGCCGCGGTCGCCGCCGGGCTGGCCGACCGGGCGATCGCCGTCGCCCGCGCCGGGTCGGCGCCGGCGGCGACGGTCGACGCCCAGTGCGTCGGCTGTCACATCACGGACGTCCCCGCCGCCATCCGCGCCGAGCCCGAGAGCCCCCTCTATGTCCGCTCGCCCGGCCTGACCTTGACCTTCAGCCGATGCTCCACCTCCGGCGCCGGCAAGGGCGCCGGCATGACCTGCTTGACCTGCCACGATCCCCACCGCGACGACGATCGCCCGGCGTCCTTCTACGAGGCGCGTTGCCTGTCGTGCCATGCGGCTCCGGCCGACCGTGTGCGTACCTGCCCGGTCAACCCGGCCAAGGGCTGCATCGAGTGCCACATGCCGAAGGTCCCCGTCGCCGATCTCCACACCTCGCTGACCGACCACTACATCCGCGTTCATCGCCCGCCGGGTTCGTGACCGTCAGGGCTGCGGCACCGGCTCGGCGGGCCGGTGCGCATCGGCGGCGCGCGGGCGCGGCTCGGGCAGGAGCAGGACCACCACCAGGGCCGTCCCGAGCGTGACCAGCAGGCGGGCCATCAGCCGGGTCGTCCAGGTCTCCGAGATCGGCTCGTCCGTCTCCGCCATGGGGAACGCCACGGCGCCGATCACCTCGAAGACGACGGTGCCCAGCACGGCGCCGACCAAGCCGGCCATCAGCTCCTTGCCGAGGAGCCGCGGCTCACCCAATCCCACCGCGAACGCCAGGCCCGCCGAGGCACCGAGCAGGCCCCAGATCAATCCATGCATACAAAGTGATATTATGATGTCATAGTCGGTGTTGTCCAGCCGCGTCGTGATGAACCAGGAGAGCGAGGCCCACGAGACGCCGGCGCCCAGGGCCAGGCCGAGGACGGCGCCGAGCGTGGCGCCGGCGAATGTACCCGTGGCCGATCGCCGCGCCAGGCCGCCGGCCGTCCCCATGCCGATCCCCAGGCACACGCCCAGCACGCCGAAGATCAACGCGCCGTTCTTCCGGGCGGCCTCCGTCGAGGTGGCCCGGGTGGGGACCCAGATCTTCGACCCCATGAGGTCCCGCTGGACCTTCTCGGTGGGGATGATCTCGTGGATGCCCTCGCCGATCGTGAAGGCGACCAGCCCGGCCAGGAGCCCGCCGATGATCGCCAGCACGCGCGCCCGGCCAAACCACGGCCAGGAACCCACCGACCCCGCGCCGGGCATCGTGGTAGTGGACTCGCGCACGTCGAGGCCCGCCGGCGGCACATCCGGTTCATTCACACTCATGGAATCCCCCTCCGCGCGACCCGAGTTCACGGCCGGTGCCGCGATGGACCGGAGCCGCAAAAACGGCCGACCTCCGGCAGCTTAGCAGAAACCCCGCGACGCCGGAGCGCCCTCCCGGAGAATCCACCGGATCCCTCCGAGGCCAGACGGTTCGCCCCATCCGCGAAGATGTCGCGATTGGATTTTCGGGACAATCATTGCATCCGGCCTGGAAAGATATATAATCGGCCGTTGACAATACCGGATCGATGTCGAGGCGGATGGGCTTTTCTGGTCGTTGGTCTCCCGTTCGCGCCATGATCCGGCATTTGTAAACAATGCGGCCCGTCGCCATTCGTCCGGCCGCGAAACACATTCGGCTCATCATCTTTTGTGCTCGACTCCTGGGTTGGTTGTTGCGAGCAACGCCCTGTTCCATCTGAGGAATATCCCCATGATCTCTCCCGGTGAGACTCGTCGGTCCTTCATCTCCGGCATCTCCCTACTCGGTTTCGGGCTGTCGCTCGGCCTGATCGGCGGTTGTGACGACGGCAAGGGTACCATGACGCAGCTCGAGAACCAGGAGAATCCGGCCGATAAGGCCAAGGATTCGATGAACTTCTACAAGACGGACAAGATGAAGAATGCGACCGGCAAGAAGAAGTAAGAGTCTGTCTCGGAAGGTCTTTTTGAGGTGATCTGTGATCACCGATCCGGGGCGACTTGCCGAATTCGGTGCTCACAGAGCACCCTACGAGTGGACCGCTGTCGCTTCCGAGAGAGACTGTAGGCTAGCCTGAGAGACTTCTCCGAATCGCTCGGAGAGGTGTACCTTGGTCGTCGCCGACACAATCCGAAGTCGCCAATGCATCCACGCCGGCGCGGGCATGTCGGCGTCGGTCCGTGATCCGAATCTATCCCTTCTCAGTGCATTTGTTTTCCATCATTCGTCCCGTTCCTTTCCCTTTCAGTCCGAGGAGTGAATCGATGCGATCGCAGTTCCGGAGAGGTTTCACGCTGATCGAGCTCCTGGTGGTCATCGCCATCATCGCCGTCCTGATCGCCCTGCTCTTGCCGGCCGTGCAAGCGGCCCGCGAGGCGGCCCGCCGCTCGCAATGCACCAATAATCTCAAGCAGATCGGCCTGGGGATGCACAACTACCACTCGACTTACGACAGCTTCCCCATGGGCGTGTCCGCGTCGAACAACACCTGGAACGCGAACAACGGCTGTTCGGCCCTGGTGACCTGGAATGGCTGGAGCGCCCAGGCCGTGCTCCTGCCCTACCTCGAGGCAACTCCCATCTACAACGCGATCAATTTCGCGTTCGATCCCCTGGTCTGCTCCAGCCAGAGCTTCCAGAACACCGCGATGCTGACCGTGATCCCGGCGCTCATCTGCCCCTCCGACGGGTACTCCGGGAAATCCTCCGGCTTCATGAATAACTATTGCGCCAGCATCGGCACGTCGATCGGTGTCGTCCAGAACTACGGGCAGGATTCGTCGGGGATCTTCTCGTACCAGCAGAACCACGGGCTGGCCGCTATCATGGACGGATCGTCGAACACCGTCGCCTTCGGCGAGTCGCTGGTCGGCAACGCGGGCGTGAAGGCCAACTACCGGGGCAACGGCGTCGCGGGAAGTTGCTTCTCCTGGAACTACGATGCCTCCTCCAACCCCACCCAGACCATCGCGACACTCCAGCAGTGCACTACCGAATGGAATCAGGCGATCAACGGCGGATCGCCCTATGGCGGTAATCCGAACGTCGGCGTCAATCGCGGTTGGTACTGGGGCTGGGGCGCCGAGGCGATGACGCTGATCAACACCATCGTGCCGCCCAGTTCCACGCAGTATCCCTGGAATGCCTGCCGTAGCGGCTGCGCGGGGTGCGGCAACTACGATATGGATCATGCCGAGATCGCCAATGTCACCAGCAATCATCCGGGCGGCGCCAACGTGCTGTTCGGCGACGGGCACGTGCAGTTCATCAAGAGCACGCTCTCGTTGCAGACCTGGTGGGCCCTCGGCACGCGCGACAATGGCGAGGTGCTCAGCTCGGATTCGTATTGACCCCCGATCGATCAAGAGCGGCACGTCCCTCATGAAAGCCGAGGGACGTGTCGCCCGATGAAACAAATCGATGGACGAGCGGAGCGGCAGGACCATCCTCGGCGATGGCCTTGCCGCCTTCGTCTGCGCGCCGACAGCGGGCCGGGTTTCAGGTCAGGGATTTCGGCCCAACGGGGTGCGGAAGTCGGCAGAGAGGGGTAAACTGCCTTGGCGATGCCGCGGCCCGAGCTGGAATACGCCCACGAGCCTGACCCGGCGGGGTCCGGGGGGCGCCGCAGGTCTTCCCCTCGCCGGCTCGCCTGGCTCCTTGGGCTGACCGGGTTGGCCGCGGTCGTGGGCTGGCTGGGCATCGATCGCTGGTCCCGGGCCGAGCTGGTGCGCGTCGAGCATGAGGTCAAGCGCGGCGAGATCGGTGCCGCGCGCGGCCGGCTCGACCGGCTGGAGCTGCTGAGGCTCGGCGGGGTCGAAGCCCAGTATTGGCGAGCTGCGTGCGCGGAAGCCGTCGGGGACGTCGACACGGCGCTGTCCACCTGGGGTCGGATCCCCGCGGGCACGTCGCGGTTCGCCAACGCGACGCTGCGGCGGGCCCGGCTGGCGATCGACCGAGGGCGGCTGGCCGTGGCCGAGGAGACGCTCGAGCGCAGGCGCGGCGCCTTCCCGCCCGGTAGCACCGCGTTCGACCTGCACGAGATCATGTTGCAGCAGATTTACCTCTTCACCGGTCGGGATGCCGACCTGCGACGAAGGAAGCGCGCCGAGGCGGCCATTTCCAGGGACAAGGCCGACGTCCTCCGCAAACATTGGCTGATCGACGAGACCTGGGCCTACCCCCTCGCCGCGCTGCGGGGCCGCCTGGACGAGGCGGGTCGCGCGGCGCCGGAGGACGACCGCGTCTGGCTGGGCGAGGCGAGTTTCGCCACGCGCACGGCCCGGTTCGCCGAGGCCGACGCGTGGCTGAAGCGATGCCTGGAGCGTCGCCCCGAGGACCCGTCAGTCTGGGGCGCACGCCTGGAGTGGGCGATGGCGTCGGACCGGCTCGTTGAGGTGTTGGAGTCGATGCGGCACCTCCCGGCCGGGGCCCTGGAGCCCGAGGCGATGCTGTCGCTCCGCGCCTGGCTGGCGGCCCGCCTGGGCGAACCGATCGCCGAGCAATCGGCGCTCGAGCAGTTGCTCGAACGGGTGCCCGGCGACACCCGCGCTCTGTCGCGCCTGACGGAGTTGGCGGTGAGGGCCGGGCGGACTGATCAGGTCGACCGGCTCCGCCGCCGCAAGGCGGAGCTCGACCGGGCCACCGACGCATATCGTAAGATCCTGACCCCCAAGGCCCCCGACGGGCGCTTCGACGAGCTGGGCCGGCTCGCCGAGTCGCTCGGCCGATGGTTCGAGGCCCGCGGCTGGTGGACCCTGGCGCTGCAACAGCCGGCCCATGCCGCCGAGGCCCGCGACGCCCTCGCCCGCATCGACCGAGCCGAGGCGGCCCGGCCATCCATCCCCGTCGCGCCGACCACGATGGCCGACGCGATGGCCGACCTGATCCGTCGCGACGATCGCGGACGCGACTCGGCTCGGTCCGGGGCTCCGTCGGCCGTCCCGATCTTCCGCGACGACGCCGAGGCCGCCGGCCTGCGGATCATCTACGAGAACGACCCCACGCCGCTCTGCCGGATGCCCGAGTTGATGGGCGGAGGCGTGGGCCTGCTCGACTACGACGGCGACGGCCTGCTCGACGTCTACGCCGTCCAGGGCGGCAAGCTGCCCGACGAGCCCGAGCCGGCCGCGGTCGCGCAGGGCGACCGGCTGTTCCGCAACCGCGGCGACGGGACGTTCGCCGACGTGACCGTTGCGTCGGGCCTGTCGGCGATGCGGGGCGGCTACGGCCACGGTGTGGCCGTGGGCGACGTGGACAACGACGGGCATCCGGACGTGCTGGTGACGCGGTGGCGGTCGTACGCGCTGTACCGCAACCGTGGCGACGGGACGTTCGCCGACGTGACCGAGTCGTGGGGCCTGGGCGGGGGCCGGGACTGGCCGACGTCGGCGGCGTTCGCCGACCTCGACGGCGATGGCGACCTCGACCTGTATGTCTGCCACTACTCGACCTGGGACCCTCGAACTTCGCCCCCTTGTGCCAACCCGAACAAGCCCGGCGCGTACAGTTATTGCGGCCCGCTCAGCTTCACGTCGATGCCCGACCACGTGTTCCGCAACGACGGCGGTCGATTCGTCAACGTCTCCGAGCCGTCCGGGGTCCGCGCGGCCGATCGCGAGGGCCGGGGCCTGGGCGTGGTCGCCGCCCACCTCGACGACGACGATCGCATCGACCTCTTCGTGGCCAACGACCGGACGGCCAACCTGTTGTTTCGCAATCAGGGCGGGTTCCGGTTCGAGGAGACGGGCGCCGAGTCGGGCGTGGCCACCAACGCCGACGGGAATTACCTGGCCGGCATGGGCGTGGCCTGCAACGACCTCGACGGCGACGGCCGGCTCGACCTGGCCGTGACCAACTTCTTCGGCGAGTCAACGATCTTCTACCAGAATCTCGGCGGCGGCCAGTTCGTCAACCGCACCGCGGCCGTCGGCCTGTCGGCGCCGAGCCGCTATTTGCTGGGCTTCGGCGTCGCGCTCTTCGACGTCAACAACGACGGCCGCCTGGACCTGGCGACGGCCAACGGCCACGTTAACGACTTACGCCCCAACGTGCCGTTCGCGATGCCGGCGCAGCTCCTGATGGGGAGCCCGTCGGGCCGATTGGTCGATGTCTCGGCTCGAGCCGGTCCGCCCTGGCAGGTCCCGCGCCTGGGGCGTGGCCTGGCCTCGGGCGACCTGGATAACGACGGCCGGCTCGACCTGGTGATCGTCTCGGCCGGGGGTCCGCTCGCTTACTTCCATAATGGAGGCCCGGCAGGCCACTCGATCACGCTGGGTCTCGAAGGCTTGCCGCCGGGCTCGAACCGTGATGGAGTGGGTGCGCGAGTCGTGTTGACGTCGGGTGGCCGTCGGCAGGTGTGCGAGCGGGTCGGAGGGGGAAGTTTCTTGTCGGCGAGCGACGGCCGGATCCACTTCGGGTTGGGGGAGTCGCCGACGATCGAGGCGGTGGAGGTGCGGTGGCCGTCGGGGCGTGTGGACCGGTATAAGGGTCTGAAGGCCGATGCGGGGTATCTCCTGCGGGAGGGCCGTCCCGAGGCCGCTCCCTTGCCCGGCTGGAAGAGGTGAACCCGAGCCTTTGTAGGGTGGGTGAAACCCACCGAGGAACGGTTCAACACCGGTGGGTTTCACCCACCCTACAAAGACCGGCCACAGTCTTCGGGATGGGGTGTCGCGGATGCAGGGTGCCCGGATAGGATTTCGCCGCGGGTTGGTGTGGGTGTTGGGCCTGGCGGGCGTGGCCGTGGTCGCGATCGGGATCGGCGGCGATCGCTGGTACCGCGCCGAGCTGGGCCGGATCGAGAGCGAGATCAAGCGAGGCGAGATCCGGTCCGCTCGCGTCCGGCTGGACCGGATGGCCTTGCTGGGTCTCGGCGGGGTCGAGGCCGAATACTGGCGAGGCGCGTGCGCCGAGGCCGACGGGGACGTCGAGGGCGCGCTGATCGCGTGGTCGCGGATCCGAGCGGGCTCGTCGCGATTCGCCGAACGCGACGTTGCGCCGGGCGAGGCTTGCCATCGATCGCGGCCGGTTCGCCGTGGCCGAGGAGGCCCTCGCGCGGCGCAGGGCGTATTCCCGGCCGGCAGCCCGGCCTTCGCCATGCGCGGGCCAGTTGCAGCAGATCGACCTGTTCACCGGGCGGTTCGACGACCTGCGGCGGCGGATCCAGGACGAGTGGTCCACCTCCGGCCACAAGCCCGAGATCCTCCAGAAGCATTTCCTGCTCGACGACGCGCGATCGTATCCCATCGATGCGCTGCGTGCCCGGCTGGAGGCGGCCGGGCTCGCCGCGCCCGAGGACGATCGCGTCTGGCTGGGCAAGGCGTACCTGGCGATGCGCACGGCCCGATATGCCGAGGCCGATGCGTGGCTGAAGCGATGCCTGGAGCGTCGCCCCGAGGACCCGTCGGTCTGGCGCGCGCGACTCGAGTGGGCGATGGCGTCGGACCGGCCCGACGACGCGGTCGAGGCGATGCGGCACCTTCCGGCCGAGGGCCTGGAGCCCGGGGCCATCCTGTCGCTCCGCGCCTGGCTGGCGGCCCACCTGGGCGACCCGCGCGCCGAGCAGTCGGCGCTCGAGCAATGGCGGGAGCAGGCCCCGGGCGACATGCAGGCCCTGGTCCGTCAGATCGCGATGGCCGCGCGGGATGGCCGCGCCGATCAGCTCGCCGACCTCCGCCGTCGCAAGGCGGAGCTCGATCGGGCCGCCGACGCCTATCGCATGACCTTGATCGATCGCGTCCCATCCGGGCGCTTCGACGAGCTGGGCCGGCTCGCCGAGTCGCTGGGCCGTCGGTTCGAGGCCCGCGGCTGGTGGACCCTGGCCGTGCAACAGCCGGCCCATGCCGCCGAGGCCCGCGATGCCCTCGCCCGCATCGACCGCAACGAGCAGGCGATCGAGTCGTTCCGGCCCTCGCGTCGCACGCCCTCGGCGGCACACGATGGCCGACGCGATGGCCGACTTGATCCGTCGCGACGACCGCGGGCGTGAGCCGGGCCGATCGTCGACCGCGTCGGCCGTCCCGGTCTTCCGCGACGATGCCGAGACCGCCGGCCTGCATTTCATCTACGAGAACGACCCCACGCCGCGATGCCGGTTGCCCGAGACCATGGGCGGTGGCGTGGGCCTGCTCGACTACGACGGCGACGGCCTGCTCGACGTCTACGCCGTCCAGGGGGGCAAGCTGCCCGACGAGCCCGAGCCGACGGCGGTCGCGCAGGGCGACCGGCTGTTCCGCAACCGGGGCGACGGGACGTTCGCCGACGTGACGGCCGCGTCGGGCCTGTCGGCGATGCGTGGCGGATACGGCCACGGTGTGGCCGTGGGCGACGTGGACAACGACGGGCATCCGGACGTGCTGGTGACGCGGTGGCGGTCATACGCGCTGTATCGCAACCGGGGGGACGGGACGTTCGCCGACGTGACCGAGTCGTGGGGCCTGGGCGGAGGCCGGGACTGGCCGACGTCGTCGGCGTTCGCCGACCTCGACGGCGATGGCGACCTCGACCTCTATGTCTGCCACTATGCCGACTGGGACCCTCGGCACTCGAACCCCTGTCCTCACCCGGACGATCCCCGAAAGTTCATCTACTGCGGCCCTCGCGTCTTCGCGGCCATGCCCGACCACGTGTTCCGCAACGACGGCGGGCGGTTCGTCGACGTCTCCGAGCAGTCCGGGGTCCGCGCCGCCGATCGCGAGGGCCGGGGCCTGGGCGTGGTCGCCGCCCACCTCGACGACGACGATCGCATCGACCTCTTCGTGGCCAACGACATGTCGGCGAACTTCCTCTTCGCCAACAGGGGCGGGTTCCGGTTCGAGGAGACCGCGGCCGAGTCGGGCGTGGCCACCAACGCCGATGGCGGTTACCTGGCCGGCATGGGCGTGGCGTGCGGCGACCTCGACGGCGACGGCCGGCCCGACCTCGTCGTGACCAACTTCTACGGCGAGTCGACCACGTTCTACCAGAACCTCGGCGGCGGCCAGTTCGTCGATCGCACCGCGGCCGTCGGCCTGTCGGCGCCGAGCCGCTACCTGCTCGGCTTCGGCATCGCGTTCCTCGACGCCGACAACGACGGCCGCCTCGACCTGGCGACGGCCAACGGACACGTCAACGATATGCGCCCCAACGTGCCGTTCGCCATGCCGGCTCAGCTCCTGATGGGGACCCCTTCGGGCCGACTGGTCGATGTGTCGCGGCAAGCCGGGGCGCCGTGGCAGGTGCCGCGACCGGGCCGGGGACTGGCCGTCGGCGACCTGGATAATGACGGCCGGACCGACCTGATGCTCGTCGCCGAGGGGCAGCCGTTGGCCTATTTCCACAACCGGGGTCCGGCCGGACACTTCGTCACCTTCCAGCTCGAAGGGGCCGCGCCGGGCTCCAACCGCGACGCCGTCGGCGCGCGGCTGACGCTCACCGCATCGGGGCATCGCCAGGTGGCCCAGCGCGTCGGCGGGAGCAGCTTCCTCTCGGCCGTCAACGGTCGACTCCACTTCGGGCTCGGCGAGGCGACGCGAATCGAATCGATCGAGGTCCGCTGGCCCTCGGGCCATGTCGACCGCCACGCCGACCTCGAGGCCGACACGGCCTACCTGCTCCGCGAGGGCCGACCCCGGGCCGGCCTCCTGCGTGGGTGGCGACGACCTCCTTCCGCACCCTGACCGCCGAATGTCGCCTCGCGTGATCACAATCTCACAACCGTGGCCACTGCGCCCCCATGAAATACGAAACGCTCCTCGCACCGGGCAGGCGGGAGGAGCGCGAGATCGGAAAGAGGTTGACGGAAGGTGATTTGGGCCGAGGGGCGAGATGACCGGTCCTTCGAGATCGCACGGACCGGCTCGTCGGGATTCAACTGCTCTTGGGCGCCGAGGCGGCGTCGAGCGTCTTCAGATGCTTCGTGCCGGCGAGGGAGATCAGGTAGTAATAGCCGCCGCTCTCGTGCTTCTTCCCCTTCTTGATCACCTTGTGCTTGAGCAAGGCCTCGAGGACCTTGTTCTCGGCCTTCTTCGCGGCGAAGTAGCCGGGCTCGGTGACCCCTTCGATCTTCTTGAGCAAATCGGTCTGAGGAAGCGTGAGCTTGGGGCCGGCGGCCTTTTTGGCGCCGCCTTCTTGGGTGCGGCCGGGGCCGCGGCCACCGCCTTCTTGGGCGCCGCCTTCTTCGCGGTGCTGCCCTTGGCGGCGGCCTTCTTCGCGGTCGCCCCGTCCTTCTTCGTCTCGCCTGCAGTCTTGTTCATTGCCATGATCGGGTACCCTCTGACAGTGACGAAACCTCGTTGATCGGGCAATCTGCCGATCTTGCGTGGAATCATTAGTTAATCTATCAAATCGGGCAAGACATAAAAGGTCGAATTCTCACGGATTTCCGGTTTTTCGGGGAAATTTTACCGTTTATTCGGGCGGCGCAGGGGCGCGCGATTTCCTTCGATCGGTACATGCTAAGATTCCTACTTCCATATTTCATGCTCAGGTTATCGAAAAACCGCGGGAATTTCGGACTTTTCGGGCGCGGTCGAGGGTGCGCGGTGGGCCGCGAGGGCCATCGTCGCCTCTCGCGCCGATCATGGGTCGCGCGGCAGATCGAGGGTCGCGAGGCCTCGCGCGGGTCGGCGCGATCAGTCCCAGGAGGTCAGGTACACGACGAGGATGATCAGCGCGAACATGACGAAGACGGCACCCTCCGCGAACACGCAAGCGAGGATGAACAGGCAGACGAACATCGTCATCCCGACGAGATAGGAGGCGATGCCCAGCAGCGTGCCCTTCATGGATTCGAGGCCGCCGATGCGGATGCTCCCCAGCCTCCACTGCGCGGCCTGCAAGCCGAAGAGGACGAGCACGAGCATGCCGAACGCGGCCCGATCGCCGTTGCTCAGCTCGGAGCGAAGGGTCGCGGTCAACGTGAGGCTGGCGAGGGCGGCGACCGCGACGCCGACCATCAGGTCGCCGACCAGCAGCCGCCTCGGCCGCGAGATCGTGAGCCATCGGAAATCATCGAGCGGTTGTTCGCGTCCCATCGACACGGCCTCCCCAAAGGGTCCCTCGTGCGTCGGCGATCTCCGCTGAATTGTAGCCCTTCATCGGTTGACGGACCAGCCGCTCGGGAGGGCCTGTTCAACGGCGTAGATGAGCCATCATCACGGGCCCATCAGGTGCGAGCAATCTCTGGGCAACGCTTTCGGAGCAGGATATTCTCGACGAAGCGGGGAGACCTCGGAGTCCAACGAGATGGTCATTGATCCACGCGGTGCAGCATTCGATCGTATCGAGCGCGCAAAGAACCAGCACATCAAGGCGCTGTTCGTGGTGTGGTCTGGGGCCGGGCTTCTCGGGGCCGTCATGGTGATCCTGATCTTCGCAACCCTCCGCGCCGCGCGACGAAGTCGGCCCAGGCGCGTTGATCGGCCGTCGCATCCGGGTTAGACTCGCGCTCCAGTGTCGACCGGTACGCCGCGCGACGGGACGCGTGGCGTCGGCCGGCCTCGAACCTTGTCGGTCTGGTGACGACCATGTCTACCTCATCAACCTGGGCTGCTGATCGCGTCGAGACCATCGAGCGGCCCGAAGCCTCGCGGGCCTCGGTGGTGGTGCCGGGCGTCGACTTGCGGCCGATGGTCGGCGCGCACAGCGGCGCCCGAGGGCTCTTCACGGGCCTGCTAAGCCTGGCGCCCGGCGCGTCGTATCCGTACTACTCGAGGCCCGCGTGCGAGGCCCTGGTCGTGCTCGAGGGCGAGGCGGACCTCGACGTCGAGGATCGCCGATACCGCCTCGGGCCGCTCGACGCCGCCGTCGTGATGCCCCCGCAGCCGCGACGGCTGGTGAACCCCTCCGCCGATCGACCGGCCGTGCTCCACGTCGCGATCGCCTCGGCGACGGCCGAGCAGGGCTGGATCAACGGCCGGTTCGTCCCGGTCGACCAGCCGGCCGGCGCGACGGGCCGTGCGGGGTCCGAACGGATCACTCGACGCGCCGATGCGCCCCCGTTCGAGCTGGCGCCACGCGCTGTTCCAGGACCTCTACAACGCCCAGCTCGGCTCGCGAGGCGTCTGCGGCGGCTACGGCCTCTTCGAACCCGGCGCCCGGCTCCCCTGCCATCGCCATGAGTTCGACGAGTCCATCACCATCGTGCAGGGCACGGCCACCTGCGTCGTCGAGGGTCGTCGCCACGAGCTCTCGGACTGCGCCACCGCCATGGTCCCCCAGGGCCGTTGTCACTACTTCATCAACCTCAGCCTCGAGCCCATGGCCATGATCTGGGTCTACGCCGGCGACATGCCCGACCGCATCGTCATGGACGAGGCGTTCTGCAATGGCGCCAGGCCGTAGGCGGTGGGCCGTGGGCCGTTTCATTTCCTTCCTGCCGGTCGCTTCGGACCAGGACTTGCGAGTGCTCCTCCTATCGGGTAAAAATAATGTTGAACAAGGAGCACGAGGATGCGGTGGTCCTCGATCGAGTCTGGCGGGCGTGTGATGTCGGTGTCGCGCCGATGGTTCGGTCGTGGTCTCCCCGTTCGATCGGTCACGCCGGTCCTGCCCCACACTGCCGCCGCAGCCCGCAGGTTGGATGCCGCGGCGCTGGACAGTCCCGCCCGGTTCGATCTCGAGGAAGAGCGAAATGTCCTTCGAGACTCGCGGACTTCCTTCGTCTGCCCACCGCCCATTGCCTACCGCTTACCGCCGACTACTACCATGCCGACGAATCCTTCGTTCATGAGTTGCGAGCATCCCCGACGGGCCCTGCCCGGGGGGATGTTGGCGTTGTGGTCCTTCTTGATGCTGGTCCCCTCTCTGGTCGCGGCCGCGCCGGACCAGAAGGGCGAGCAGATCTACCGGCAGAAGTCGCCTCATGCCACGGGGCATCGGGCGAAGGGACCGACGAGCATTATCCCCGTCCCCTGATCGGCGAGCGATCGGTGGAGGGCCTGTCGCGGATCATCGCCAAGACGATGCCCGAGGATGCCCCGGGGGAATGCGTGGGCGAGGATGCCGATCGGGTCGCCGCCTATATCTATGAGGCGTTCTACTCGAAGGCCGCGCAGGCGCGCAATCCGTTCCGCCCGGCGCGGATCGAGCTGTCCCGCATCACGGTGCGGCAGTATCGCAACGCCGTGTCCGACCTGATCGGCAGCTTCCGCAACGCCGGCAAATGGGACGACGCGCGCGGCCTCAAGGCCGAGTACTCGCGGGCCGGTCGGGGCAGGCGCCGCGGGGGAGGGAGTAGTAGCGGCCTGGAGCGGCGTTCGACCCGGAGGTCCGGTTCGATTTCGGGACGGACAGCCCCATCCCCGAGCAGAACGAGTTGAAGGATGTGTCCCGGCGATGGGTCCGGCTGCCGGTTCTGCTGGTCCCCGTGAACGCCTTCCGGCAGTTCTCGCAGGAGTTCCGCGTGAACTGGCACGGCTCGGTGCTGGCGCCGGAGACCGGCGAGTACGAGTTCGTCGTCAAGTCGGAGAATGCCATCAAGCTCTGGGTCAACGACACGGTCCGGCCGTTGATCGACGCCTCGGTCAAGTCGGGCGACGACACGGAGTATCGCGAGTCGATCCACCTGCTCGGCGGCCGGGTCTATCCGCTACGGCTGGAGTTCTCGCGCGGCAAGGAGAAGCGGTCGTCGGTCTCGTTATTGTGGAAGCCCCCGCACGGGGCCCTCGGGGTGATCCCGCGGCGGAACCTCACGCCCGGCTCGTTCCCGGAGACCTTCGTCCTGAGGACGCCGTTCCCGCCCGACGATCGCAGCGTCGGCTACGAGCGGGGCACGTCGATCTCGAAGGCGTGGGAGCAGGCGACGACCGACGCGGCGATCGAGGTCGCCGGCTACGTCGCCGAGCACCTCAAGGACCTGGCCGGGGTCTCGGACGGCACGCCGGAGAAGGAGCGTGAGACCAAGCTCCGCGACTTCTGCGGCCGGTTCGCCGAGCGGGCCTTCCGGCGCCCGCTGTCGGACGAGCAGAAGGCGATCTTCCTCGACCGGCAATTCAAGGCGAGCCGCGACCCGAATGTGGCACTGAAGCGCGTACTGCTGCTGGTGCTCAAATCGCCGCGGTTCCTCTATCGCGAGTTGGGCACGGGCCAGCCGGACGCCTTCGACGTGGCGTCCCGCCTCTCCTTCGGGCTGTGGGACTCGCTCCCCGACGCGCCCTTGTGGGAGGCCGCCGCCTCCGGTCGGCTCGCCGGCCGAGAGCAGGTCGCCGACCAGGCCCGGCGCATGGTCGCGGACCTTCGCGCCCGCTCGAAGCTCCGCGAATTCTTCCTCCAGTGGCTGCGGGTGGACCAGGGGCCCGAGGTGGCCAAGGACCCCAAGATATTCCCCGATTTCGATGAGTCCGTGGTCGCGGACCTCCGCAACTCGCTCGAGTTGTTCCTCGACGACATCATCGGCAGCGAGTCCGCCGATTTTCGGGAGCTCCTGCACGCGAACTATCTTTACCTTAACGGTCGACTGGCGCGATTCTACGGGGCGGAGCTGCCCGCCGACGCGCCATTCCAGAAGGTCGAGCGCAAGCAGGACGGGCGGGCCGGCGTGCTGACCCACCCCTACTTGCTCTCCAGCTTCGCTTATACGGCGTCGAGTTCGCCGATCCATCGCGGGGTGTTCGTCTCGCGGAGCGTGCTGGGGCGCGTGCTCCGGCCGCCGCCGGAGGCCGTCGCCCCGCTGGCCGCCGACCTCCATCCCGACCTGAGCACGCGCCAGCGCGTCACGCTCCAGACCAAGCCCGAGTCCTGCCAGTCGTGCCACGGGATGATCAATCCCCTGGGATTTACCCTGGAGCACTACGATGCCATCGGCCGATATCGAGATCGGGAAAAAGGGCGACCGATCGACGCGACCGGCGCCTACGAGACCCGCGCCGGCAATCGCATCGAGTTCGACGGCGTCGCCGCCCTCGCCGACTTCCTGGCCGCCAGCGAGGAGACCCACACCGCGTTCGTCCAGCAGTTGTTCCACTATCTCGTCAAGCAGCCGATCCGCGCCTTCGGCCGTCAGGAGCTGCCCAACCTGCGACGCAACTTCGCGGCGAACGAATTCAATATCCGCAGGTTGATGGTCGAGATCATGGTATCGTCCGCGCTGGCACCCCGGGAATCGTCGGTGGCCAAGAAGTAGGTCGAGCTTTCCGGCCTGACGCCTCCCGCATGAGAAAACATCGCTCGCATGCGTCGGTCGGAACTGGAAACGGCCGGCCCGATCGTAGATAATGACTTCGAGACGTATTCTATACTTTCCGTCCCCACTCGCCCTCATAACCCGCCCTCGCAATTTCATACCGGAGCAATGGCATGTCCCAGGGAAGAACCAACCGGCGTGAGTTCATTCGAGAATTGGGGATCGGCGCCGCGGCTGTCCCGTTCATCTTGAACTTGCCGAGCTTGGGTTTCGCCAATCAGGCGGTCAGGAAGCAGCGGCTGGTGATCATGTTCAGCCCCAACGGCGTGGTGCCCTCGACGTTCTGGCCCGACCAGGAGGGCGATCGGTTCGAGTTCAAGGAGAGCCTGAAGCCGCTGGAGCCGTTCAAGAACCGTTCGCTGATCCTCCACGGGCTATGCGACAAGCTCCGCGGCGACGGCGATAACCACATGCGCGGCATGGGCTGCCTGCTGACGGGTATCGAGTTGTTCCCGGGCAACATCCAGGGCGGCTCGGACACGCCGGCCGGCTGGGCCAAGGGGATCTCGATCGACCAGGAGATCAAGGCCCACCTCCAGGGCCGGAAGGATACCCGCACGCGGTTCGGCTCGCTGGAGTTCGGCGTGATGGTGCCGGACCGGGCCGATACCTGGAGCCGGATGGTCTATGCCGGCCCGAACAAGCCGATCGCCCCGATCGACGATCCCTACCAGATGTTCGCCAAGCTCTACGGCCGCATGAAGGACCAGGAGAGCCTCAAGAGCATCCTCGACGACCTCCAGGACGACCTGAAGAAGGTCCGATCGGTCGTCAGCGCCGAGGACCGGCAATTGCTCGAGGAGCACGCGACGTTCGTCCGCGAGATGGAGCAGGAGCTCAAGCAGGATACCCCGGGCTGCGAGGTCGGCCATGCCGTCCCCGAGCTGGAGCCGGGCCTCAAGCACGAGAACTCGCAGATGCCGAAGATCAGCAAGACGCAGATCGACCTGATGGTCAACGCCTTCGCCGGCGACTTCGCCCGCGTGGCCACGCTGCAATTCACCAACTCGGTCGGCGGGGCGCGGATGAAGTGGATCGGCGTCGACGAGAGCCACCACGAGCTGTCGCACCACGACGACGGCAACAAGAAATCGCAGGAGAGCCTGACGAAGATCAATAAGTGGTACTGCGAGCAGTTGGCCTACCTGGCGAAGCGGCTGGCCGAGACCCCCGAGGCGGGCGGCTCCGGCAGCCTGCTCGACCACACGACGATCGTCTGGACCAACGAGCTGGGCAAGGGCAACTCGCACACGCTCAACGACATCCCGTTCGTCATGGTCGGCAACGGCCTGGGCTTCCGCATGGGCCGCTCGCTCAAGCTCAAGGGCGTCGCCCACAACCGGCTCCTGCTGGCGCTGGCCAACGGCATGGGGCATCACATCCAGAAGTTCGGCAACCCGAACCTCTGCGGCGACGGCGTGCTCACCGGACTGGTCTGAGCGGATGGTTGGAGGTCGCTTCGATGTCAGGCCCAACGCCGTGACATCCGGCCCAGACGGCCGCGTGTACGCGTCACCAAGAGACGTCCATGAAGCTGATCATCGCCGTCATCCAGCCCACGAAGCTCGAGGCCGTCAAGGAGGCGCTGTCGCAGGTCGAGGTGTTCCGCCTGACCGTGATGGACGTCCAGGGCTTCGGCCGGCAGAAGGGTGCGGCCGAGGTGTATCGCGGGCACGAGGTGACCGTCAACGTGCTCCGCAAGATCGAGCTCCAGATCGCCGTGAACGAGGACTTCGTCGAGCCCACGATCGCGGCGATCCTCAAGGCGAGCCGCAGCGGACCCGACGGCATGATCGGCGACGGCATGATCGCCGTGCTCCCGGTCGCCGATTGCGTGCGAATCCGGACCGGCGAACGTGGCCCGGAGGCCATCTGATGGGCATCGGTGCGGTGATCTTCGATTTCAATGGCGTGCTGGTTGACGACGAGTCGGTGCACTTCGCGCTGTTCCAGGAGGTGCTGGCCCAGGAGGGCGTGGCGATCACCGAACGGGACTATCACGAGCGTTACCTGGGCTATGACGATCGCGGCTGCTTCGAGGCCGCCCTCCGCGACGGCGGCCAGTCGGCCGATCGCGCCCGGCTCGACGACCTGATCGCCCGCAAGGCCCGGCGCTGACTTCGAAGTGGCCGAGCAAGGCTTGCGGTTCTTCCCCGCGGCGGCCGAGACGTTCCGGGCCGTCGCGACGCGGTGGCCGGTGGCGATCAACTCGGGGGCCCTGCGTCCGGAGATCGAATACGCCCTGCGACGGATGGGATGCCTCGAGATGGTCTCGGCAATCGTCTCGGCCGAGGATACCGACAAGTGCAAGCCCGATCCCGAAGGTTACCGGCTGGCCCTCGCTGCCCTGCGGGCGCGCCAGGGGTCGTCGGCGACGGGCACGGAGATCCCCGAGGGACTCGCGGCCTCCGACTGCCTGGTGATCGAGGACAGCCTCGCCGGGATCGCGTCGGCCAAGGGTGCCGGGATGTGGGCCGTCGGCGTGGCCACCACCTATGATGCCGACCAGCTCCGCGAGGCGGGCGCCGACGCTGTCATCGAGTCGCTGGCGGTCGCGACGCCCGAGTGGATCGAGCGGCGGTTCTCTACCGCGGCCGGATAGTCCCGTGCAGCCGACCTTGAGTCAACGTATGGCCGTCGACGCATCCCGCCTCCGCCCCTGGCCGGCGCGGCCGGTCGGCCTGGCGATGGTGATCACCGACCTGGACGTGGGCGGCGCCGAACGGGCCCTGACCGCGCTGGCGACCCGGCTGGACCCCTCGAGGTGGCGCGTCGGGGTCTTCTGCCTGGGAGGGCCGGGGCGGCTGGCCGAGGTCATCCGCGGCGCGGGCGTGCCGTGCGAATGCCTGGACGTGAGCCGCCGCCGCCCGTTGCAGGCGGTCGCGCGTCTGGCGCGGCATCTACGTCGATTCCACCCGGACCTGGTACAGAGCTTCCTGTTCCACGCGAACCTGGCGTCGCGGCTGGCGTCACCATGGGCCGGCCGGCCGTGGGTGGTCGGCGGAATTCGCGTCGCCGAGCGCCAGAGGCGCTGGCACCTCATCCTCGATCGCCTGACCTCCCGGCTGGCCGTCGGGTCGGTCTGCGTCTCGCGCGGCGTGCTGCGGTTCAGCCGGGACGTCGGGGGCTTGGACCCGTCGCGGCTCGCCGTCATCCCGAACGGGATCGACCCCGCACCTTACGACGCCGCCGAGCCGGTCCCTCGCGCGGCGATCGGCGTACCCGACGACGCCCATCTGGCGCTCTACGTCGGCCGGCTCGACCCCCAGAAGGGATTGCCCGACCTCCTCGACGCGGCGGAGCGCGTGATCGACCGGCGGCCCGGCTGGCACCTGGCGCTGGCCGGCGACGGCCCGGACCGCGACTGGCTGCTCGGACAGCTCGCGTCGCGACCCGCCCTGACGGGGCGGGTCCACTGGCTCGGCCCCCGCGACGATGTCCCCGGACTGCTCAAGTCGGCCGACGTGCTGGTGCTCGCCTCGCTCTGGGAGGGCATGCCCAACGCCGTCCTCGAGGCCATGGCGGCGCGTCGGCCGGTCGTGGGCACGGCCGTCGAGGGGACCGAGGACCTGGTCGTCCCCGGCCGGACTGGCTGGCTCGTCCCGCCCCGAGACCCGGACGCCCTTTATCGAGCCCTCGCCGAGGCCGCCGACGACCCGGCACGCCGCAAACGCCTCGGCGACGCGGCCCGCGTCCGAGTCGAGCAGGAATACTCCATCGACGTCACCGTCGCCGCCTACGAACGCCTCTGGGCCGGGGTGCTCGGCCTGGAGTGGGGAGTGGGGAGTGGGGGGTGGGGAGTGGGGAATCCGAGTTGAACGCAAAGCAAGTCCTCGAAACTCGCCGCTGACTTCTACCACTCCCGACTGCCTCGGCTCATGCTTCTCCGGTTTTCAACCGCCCACTGCCCACTGCCCACTCCCCAACCGCTCAAGCATTCCCCATCGTCCGCGCCGAGGCCAGTGCCAGGCGGTCGACGGTCCTGGGATATTTCAGGAAGATGCGCGAGATGGCCCGGGTGCAGTCCTCCGGGTGGAAGTCACTCATCGCTTGGGTGCGGATCGCCTCGTGGAGGGTCCGGGTGAAGGGGGGCGACAGGGTCATTCCTCGCTGGGCGTGGATGATCCCATCCCCAGCACCGACCAGCGTGATCCAGAGTAAGGACCGGGTGTCGGGAGAGATCACCGATGCAGGGACGAATCGACGCGCGGCCGGCTGGAGATGCCAGGAGTAGGGGACATCGTTCCAGAGGATCGATTCGCCGAAGCGATAAGCCAGGACGATGACCGGCGATACCACGATCAAGCCGAACTCGGCCGGACCCCGGCGCACTCCATCGACCAGTTCATCATCGATCTTGTGCTGGAACAACGTCAATTCGTGGCCACCCGGACCGAAGGCGAACTGCGACCCTTCGGGCCAGGTCCGGCGTCCTCGCTGGAGCAGCTCACCGACTCGATAAACGGGGGTGACGGGGCGGTCGACTCGTAAGGGGTCGCGGCAAGCTCCAATCGAACAAACCGGTTCGAAGTTTCCGGAATGCGTCATCCTCGGCTCGCTCCCTTTCTGGACCTTCGAATAACAGCGTCGTTGAAATACTACGTCATCGTACGAAGCCAGTCCCGATCTCCCCGCACCACGGATGATCATCGACCCCTTCCGCCACACCAACCCGAAGCCCGCCGGCGCGATCGAAAATCCCTCCGGCTTGAGGTCCGCCATCAATCCGGTTCTTGAGGGATCCCATGGTCTCTCGATGCATCGAGACGGGCGGCATAATCGAGGCTTCGGGGCTCTCTTGCACGACGAGTGACGGCTCTCACGCAAGACCGATTCTGTGTCGTCGCTAAGGCGGGGGAATCCAGGGCCCGTGCGTGAGGGCAACGGCCGATCCAATCACAATTCGATGATCGCGAAGATTGAGTATAGGCAGTGACCAGGAATCGGCAAGACAGCAGAGTGGGAATCGTCATGGTTTTCCGATGGCCAATCGTGTTTGGTTGATAGAACGAATGAATGCTCTCTGTAACGTGACCTTGTTTAGCGAGTTGGTTCGTGAGGATCTGCCTCGCCGGAAGTTCCCCGGCCGGAGCTTCAAAAAACTTCCATTTTCTTCGGCATTCATTCATCATGGTTCAAACACCCATGCGATCGGGTCGCATGCGTCTCGGCAGAGATGCATGAATGTCTGTCGGCGAATTGGGGTACGGTGAGGTTTGGATTAGATTAGGTCGAGTCGAACACTTTCGCCGCCCCGATAATGATTGTGGACAAGGGGGCGGGTTTGTGAGGATCGAAGTCCGGGGCGATCGTCTTCGGCCCTCCGGGCACCTTGGGCGGATGTCGGGACCGAGATCGGGGAAGACTTTGCGCCGGGATCGGATGAGGTCGATAGATGGCGAAATCCTGTCCGATGGGGGCACGCATCGCGAAGATGCCGCGGGATTCCGGCGATTTCATCGATTGTGTCGGTATCCCGGAGATTGTAACTTGACGCTTTGATTCCCTTTGATAGAATTTAAAAGCGAATTGTCGCCTGCGCCCTACATTGCTAAACTTCCCGGATTGGTCTGATTTTGTAATGGATCAGCGTGAAATGGAGTTTCCCGGCCTGCCCCTTGTGAGATAGGAACGGAAAGGCCACAAGTCACGATTGGTCTCATCGTCATCGATTCCGAGAGAGACGCATCCGGGGCGTGATCGCGCCCCTTGATGGGGCGTTGGGAATCCCGCTTGATACCGAGCATCCTCTTCGGAAAGTGAAGTTCAAGGGCCCCTCCTGACGTCTTCCGCGCGACATTGCCTTCATGGAATTGAGCGACCCGGTTGGAGGATGTTGGAGCTGGCGGTTGGTCTCGGAGGCGGTCTCCTCGACATTCCCTGTCAGGAGGGCCCCCCAGTCACTTCTGAGGATCGTTCGCCGAAGTTTGAAGTCGCCTTTTGATCGGCCATCCGCATCGAGGAAAAGCGAGGACATCGATGGAATTGTCGAAACGCATCCGGGACCTTCGTTACGCGAAGGGCTGGGGGCCCGACGAACTGGCCAGTCGTGCCAAGATTTCCCGGACTGCCCTCTATCAGATCGAGCGAGGCAACACGAGCAAACCCCAGGCGGGAACCTTGCGGCGGATCTCCCGGGCCTTGGGGGTGCCGCTGGAAGCCCTGCTCGAGATCACCCCGATGTCCAGCCAGGATGTCTCCGGGGATGGCCAGGAGATCGAGGCATCGCCCGCGGCGGCGACCGCGATCGCCGGGGCCCGTTCCCTGTCGCCGGATCGGGCGGGCGAATTGATGGAGAAGTTCCGGTTGCTGCTGGGCTCGCCCCTGGCCGAAGGGGTCGCCCGGATCATCGAGGAATCGTTCCGGCTCCTCCCGATCATCCCCCCTCCCGCCCCGGGCGAGGCGTCGGGCTACGCGCCGGCGCACGAGATCGAGCCCATGCGCCGGGGACGCGGTCGATCGCGTAGTAACCCCTGATCCGATCCCATCCGATCCGATTCCGGCGGTGTCGGCGGGCATCCCATCGAGTGCCGCGCCGAGCCGGACCGACTCCGCCGCGGCGCCCGTGCGTGCGTCGCGAACCACTCCGCGCCGCGGGAGCCCCGGTATGGATCTCAATGCTTACGAGACGCTCGCGGCCGAGATCGGGGCGAATCGCATCCGTGTCGGGATCATCGGGCTGGGCTACGTGGGGCTCCCCCTGGCCCTGGCCTTCGCCCGGCAGGGGCTCGCGGTCCTGGGGTTCGATACCGACCCGAGCAAGGTCGACCGCTTGGCGCGCGGCGAGAGCTACATCGGCCACATCCCCGCCGAGTCGATCCGCGAGGCCGCCGGCCTCTTCGAGGCGACCCACGAGTTCCATCGGCTCGACGAGCCGGACGCGATCCTGATCTGCGTGCCGACCCCGCTGTCGCCGACCCGCGACCCGGACCTCGCCTACGTCGCCGCCTCCGCGCGCGCCGATCGCCGCCCGGCTCAGGCCCGGCCAGCTCGTCGTCCTCGAGAGCACCACCTATCCGGGGACGACCCGGCAGGTCGTGCTCCCCATCCTCGATGCCGCCGGGCTCCGCGCCGGGACCGATTACTTCCTCGCCTACAGCCCGGAGCGCGAGGATCCGGGCAATCCCCGGTATTCCGCCCCGACGATCCCCAAGGTCATCGGCGGGCTGGATCCTCCCAGCCTCGAGCTGGCGACCGCGCTGTATGCCCGGGTCGTGGTCCGGGTCGTGCCCGTCTCCAGCCTCGAGGTCGCCGAGGCGTGCAAGATCCTCGAGAACACCTACCGCGCCGTGAATATCGCCCTGGTCAACGAGCTGAAGCTCCTGTACGACCGGATGGGGATCGACGTCTGGGAGGTGATCGAGGCCGCCAAGACCAAGCCCTTCGGCTTCCAGGCGTTCTATCCCGGCCCCGGGCTCGGCGGCCATTGCATACCGATCGACCCGTTCTACCTGACGTGGATCGCGCGCGAGCACGGGATGGCGATGCGGTTCATCGAGCTGGCCGGCGAGATCAACACGTCGATGCCCGGCTACGTGATGAGTCGGGTCGCCGATGCGCTCAACGACCGCGGCAAGCCCGTCAAGGGGAGCCGCATCCTCCTGCTGGGCATGGCCTACAAGAAGGACGTCGACGACCCCCGCGAGTCGCCCGGCTTCGAGCTCATGGACCTGCTCCTGAAGAAAGGGGCGCTGGTCGAGTACAACGACCCGCACATCCCCGTCCTGCCCGCCATGAGGCGCTACCCCCACCTCCGCATGGAGAGCCGGGAGCTGACCCCGGAGTACCTCGCGTCGCGAGACTGCGCCCTGATCGTCACCGACCACACCGCCTACGACTGGGATGAAATCGTCAGGCACTCGCCCCTGGTGGTGGATACCCGCAACGCCACTCGGCGCGTCGTCGAGGGCCGCGAGCGCATCATCCGCGCCTGATTCCCTTCAGGCTGGCGGTCCCGGCTGGTCCGCGGGTCGACTGGAATAGCGCTGCATCAAAGCAGGCAGTTCGGCCGAGAACTTGCTGCGGGGCAACACGACCTGGCAGCCGGCCTCCCGGGCCGCGTTCAGGAGGTCGGCCTGGACGTGCGGCCCGGCGGCGACGAACCACGTGCCGGTGCCCGTAATTTCGCGGTAGCCTGCCACGGCCGTCGGCGCGGCCACGTCTCCGGCGGTCAGGTCGAGGAAGACCACCCTCGGCCGCCATCTCTCGATCAGCATCCGGGCTTGCGACGGCTCGCCCGCCTGGAGCATCCGATAGCCGAGCGCCTCGGCGGTCCCCTTGACCTTGTCCGTGAAGAAGAGGTCGCGGCCCAGGACGATCCCCACGCGATCGCCGGCGGTATCTTGGGCCGGGGGCTGCCCCTCGGGATTGAGTAATTCCATGATCGTCACCAATCGAGGAGCGATTGCCAGGAAGGACACGACAACCTCTCTATTCTATCGGGTCGTCCCCTTGGATTCATCCTCGCCGGGGGGGCTTCCTCAATACATAAGTCCTCGACGCTTCGGGCCTTGAATTAGTTGGTAATTCACAATCCGTCATTCGGAATCGATTTATTCGAAGCCCCTCAGCTCGGGAAGCACCTCCCGAAGGCGGCCATGAGCCGCAATGATCCCCGGACGCGGATCTTGCCGCGGATCAGCGCCCAGATCAGGCTCCGTTCCTTGGCCAGGAAGCCGAGCCAGGTGTCGCTGTCGGCGGTGATCCGGACCTGGGCCTCGCCGACGTGGCCGGCATGGACGGCGATCGTGCGGTCGCGGATCACGACCGTCGCCTCGGCCGGCTGCCGGCCCGTGAACGTGAAGTGATAGGTGGCCGAAAGTCCCCGCGCCGCCTCGCGCTGGAACGTCAGCTTCATCCCGAAGAGGAACCCCCGGATCGAGTCGGCTTGCATTCCGCGCACGCGACGGATCGTCTTCCGCGGGAACCGTCTCGCCACGTGCGACTCGGCATCCGAGCCCGCGACCACGTAGACCGGCTCCTCCTTGGCCTTGAGCGGGTCGACGACCCCCTCCAGGAACGCCTTCCGGTCGTCCAGGAACGGGCCGATGACGTCCTCGCCCGCCGGGCAGACGGCGACGCAGTAGGCCGCCTTGTAGTTCGCCTTGAACGACAGGCTCTGCCACATCGACGCCGACTCGCTCGCGGAGACCCGGCGTCGGTAGTCGCGGCCGTCGCGGCTGTCGGCGATCGTTGACACCCAGTCGGTGAACCCGCTCATGAACTCGCGGTAGTTGTGCGTCATGCAGGCGGAGAAGTTGAAGTAGCCATCGGTGCCGATGGCGCCGACCGGGCAGGCGGCCACGCACAGCTTGCAATCCAGGCACGGGTTGTAATCGATCGGAGAGCTCCGCGCCGAGACGTCCCGCGCCACCAGGATGGTCCCGAGGTTGATGAAGCTGCCGAAGATCGGGTGGATGACGCATCGGTGGATGCCGACCTGACCCAGCCCGGCGGCGACGGCGATCGGCTTGTGCGAGACGACCCAGATCCGCCCGGGGTAGCGGTCCATCTCCATCGGGAACGCGGACGTCGGGTTCATCGCCGGCACGCCCGCCTCCCCCAGGACCCGCACGACCTCACGCGCGACCTCGTTGAGCTGCTCGTAGTTCGCGTGGAACTCCTGGTTCGCGACCGATCGGGCCGGGCTGCGGATCGGCTCGGGGTTCAGCCGGCAGACGAAGCTCACGAGCGTCCTCGTCGATGGGAACGCCGAGAGGATCTCGGCCCGCTGGTCGTCGACCTCGGCGCGGTCGATCGCCACGAAGCCGACGTCGTCGGCCCCGGCGTCGCGGCAGATGCCGCCGGAGCCATTCGGCGTCCAGCACCCCCGGCTCCGCCCCCTTGGGCAGCCCCCGGTGGCGGATCACGGTCGGATGTTCGTCCAGCTTCGCCATGGCTCGCCCCTCCCGTTGTATCTACAACAAACAGGCCGCAATGTTCCCGATGCCCCCATACCGATGACGCGATGGCCATCAAGCGATGGCCGAGCCGAGGCCGAGCCTTGCGGCGACCTGCCGCAAGGCGGCGACGCCGGGGTCGCCGATCAGTCGCCGGGCCTCGTCCTGAGCCGACTCCCAGGCGGGCCGGGACCTGGCGAGGATGTCCAGGCCCTGCGCGGTGATCCGGAGCACCTGATGCCGGCCTCCGGCCGCCGGGTCCGACTCCAGCCAGCCCCTGGCCTTCATCACCTCGACATCCCGGCTGAGGGTGGACTTCTCCAACCGCAGCACCCGGCAGACGTCGGCGGGCCGGGCCTCGCCCATGCGGGCCACGGCCACCAGGATGTTCACCTGGCTGACCCGGATCCCGTGGGGCCGCAGGGCCTCGTCGTAGATGGCCGTCACGACCCGGTTGATGAGCCGCACCCGCACGGCGATGCAATCGCCGGCGATCCGGTCGAACCAGCCCTGGTTCCGCCACGTCTCGCTTCTTCATGATTAAGTTGTATATGCGACTTGAGCCGGAGTCAAGGGCGCGGGAGTCCTCCTGTGGTGACCACGGGCGTGAGCCCGATCGGGCGCGCCGATCGCCGTCGATCTGCTTGGCTTTCTGGTATAATCGGCGTCGCCTCCCCGGCATGCTGGGCGGAATCATCAAGACTCCTTGGGAGAGACCGACGTGGGAACCCCGATCACCTCAAGGCCCGACCCGACCGAGTATGCGTCATTTTATGAGACGTACATCAAGCTCGTGCCGGAGGAGGATATCCTCGCGGAGCTCGAGCGGCAGATCGACGGCACGCTCGGCTTCCTGCGCGGGGTCTCGGAGGCCGAGGCCGAGACGCGGCATGCGCCTTACACCTGGAGCATCAAGGAGGTCGTCGGGCATCTGATCGATTGCGAGCGGATCTTCGGGGTCCGCGCCCTCCGCTTCGCGCACCGCGATCCGACCCCCCTGCCCGGCTTCGACGAGAATCCCTACGTCGCGCACGCCCGATTCGACGCGAGGCCCCTGGCCAGCCTCGCCGAGGAGTTCGAACTCGTCCGCCGGTCGCACCTTCTCTTCTTCCGTGGCCTGGACGGCGACGACTGGCTCCGCATCGGGGTCGCCAACGGCCATCCGGTGACCGTCCGGGCCCTCGCCTACGTCATCGCGGGGCACGAGCGGCATCACGTCAACATCCTGCATAAGCGACTGGCCCGGTAGCGTGGCGGGATCGGTCGTCTTGGGTTGTGATGCCGGGTGGCGCATCAGGGAGCGTTCGGACCGCCGGAAATGACCTCGATTCCAGGACCGATACTTGCGTTCGGCAGCGATTGTTGAAGCGATTTCACGCCGGCCTCGGTGACCTTTCTATTATCCCTGAGGATCAGGTGACGGAGGGCCGTCAACCTTTTCAGGTGTGACAGTCCGGAGTCGCTGATATCGGTCTTCGAGAGGAACAGCGCCTTCAGCCGGGTCAAACTTCCCACGCGGGATAGCCCGATGTCGCTGACATCGGTACCTTCGAGGGACAGCCACTGGAGATTGCTCATGCCTTCCAGGTGAACGAGACCGGCGTCGGTAATCTCGGTGCCCTCGAGATGAAGTGATCTCAGGAGTGTCAGCCTGTCCAGGTTCGCCATCCCGGCGTCGCTGACCTTGGTTCTCGCGAGGTCCAAGATCAGGAGACCGATCATTCCCTTCAGATTGCTCAGTCCGGCGTCGCTGACGTGGATGCTGCTTAACCCCAAGAAATTGAGGTTGTTCATGCCTTTGAGGTAGGTCAGTCCCGCGTTGCTGACCTGAGTCTCACCGATGTTCAAACGCTGAAGGCGGGTCAGTCCTGCCAGGAACGCCAGGCCGGAATCGGACACCTTGGTGCCCGCAAGGTACAAATTCCTCAGGCGGGTCAACCCCTTGAGGTGAACAAGACTAGCATCCGTGACGGATGAACGGGAGAGTTGCAGCGTCTCAAGATGGCCAAGGTTCCCGATGTCCCCCAGGATCTCGCCCGGATCCCGCTCGAAGAGATCGACCTCAATAACGTTCCCGAAGAAATCCACCCCGATGCGATCCACCAGCCATCTCGGGGCCCATGGCCGGCCGTTGGAGTTTCGGCGGCCGTTCTTCAATTCCCAATCATATGTGACTCCACCGCCGGCCCGCCGGATCGCGGCCACCGCATCGCGCTGGATGTGGGCACTGCGGACCAGCCAGCCCAGGCCGCCGCCAATCAGCAAGATCAGGACGATCAGTCCGCGCACGCTGAAAGCGCACGCGACTCCACCAGGGTCGTCGGATTGGATCGGTTTGAAGCGTCATGTCGGCCTCGGATGCGACGGATTCTCCGGAATTCGATGGCTGCGACCAGTCTATCGGCCCGCGGGACGCGATGAGAAGACGGGTCGATCCAGTCGGTCGAGCGTCGATCGGGCCTCGCGCGTCGCGACGGCGCCCGATTCACCCTGGGCCAGCCGATCGATCATCGCGCGGGCCTCGGGCGTGTGGATTCGCTCCGGCGCTGTGATGGCACGCATGCTGCGCAAGACCTCGGGAGATGTGATCGGCTCGGTCGCCCGGGGGGTCGGAGATGATCGCGGAGGAACGTCGCAAAGATTGGCAAGCGGTAACCGCCAGGGACCGTTGGGCCTACTTCCGGACGATCCGCTTGAACAGGGTGAGGGCCTTCGGCTCGTACGACTCGCTCGCGAACAGATACGGCCGGGCCTGGATCCGGGCGACCACCAGCTCGAGCCCGGGGAAGACGTAGCAATGCGTGTCCAGATAGCCCCGTGCGGCGAAACCCTTCGGGTCGCCGATCAGCCACCAGAGGTAGCCGTAGCCCGCGTTCAGGGGGCATGGCCGGATCGACGCGTCAACCCACACCTCGGGGACGATTTGCCGGCCCTGCCACCGCCCCTTGTTCCTCATCAGCTCGCCCAGCCGGGCGAAGTCGCGGAGGGTCGTCTCGGCGTCCGCATACGTCATGGCGTGGCCCTTCGCGTCGAGCTTCAGCCGGGTCTCGTCCATCCCGAGCGGCCGGAACAGTCGGTCCCGCGCGTAGTCCTGCAAGGGCACGCCGGCGGCCTTCTCGAGGACGGGCGAGAGGAGCTGGACTCCCTCGTTGCTGTATGCCCAGCGCGACCCCGGCTCGCTCGAGGGCTCCAGGCCGACGACGTGCCCGCTCTTGTCCGCGGCGAACCCGACGCTCTGGCTCGGCACGAGGATCTGACCCAGCCCCGACGACATCGTCAGGAGGTGGCGGACCGTGACCCGCCCGCGCCGGCCCTCGGACCAGGCCGGCACGAACCGGGAGACCGGGTCGTCCACCGCGAGCTTCCCGTCGGCGATGAGCATGCCGGCGAGCAGGCCCGTGATCGACTTGACGCTCGACATGGTCGCCGCAGGCGTCCGGTACCGCGGGGAATACCACTCCGAGACCACTTTCCCCCGGTAGGCGACCAGGACGGCATCGGCGCCCGATGCCTTGGCCAGCGCCAGGTGCTCCCGGATCGCCCCGACGTCGAGGCCGAGCGTCGCCGGATCGGCGGACTGCCAGAAGCCGTCCCCTTCGGGCGGGGCGATGGCCGCGGCCGGTGGTGCGACGGCGCCGCCCAGGCCCAGCGCCGCCTTCAACTCCCCCATCTCGATGACGTCCGGGTTGTCGACCGGGAGCCGGGCAGCGGACTCGTCGAAGGATCGGAGTGCCGCGGCGGCGGCGTCCCGATCGCCGGACTTATGGGCCGCGTAGAAGACGTTCATCCAGGCCGGGCAGAGTATCTCGGGACCGACGCCGCGCCGACCCGCCGCGGCCCGGGCGTGCCGGGCCGCTTCGTCGTACCGTCGGCTTCGGTTGGCCTCGCGGGCCACCCAGAGCAGGTCCCCGGGCGAGAGGGCGTCCAGGTCGTCCGCGCCCGGGCTGTCGCACGCAGGCGGGGTGCCGGGCATCCGATCGCGGGGGTCGGCCTCGCCGCCCAGACATGATCCACCGTCGAAGCCGGGGAGGGACAGGGTGACCGCCGCGGCGACCAACACTCCCCGCACCATGAACCTCACACGACGCAACCTCATGGCATTACTCCTCGAAGAAAGGCTGGACGGAAAATGCGTTCTCGACGCGAGGTGGGTCACGACCAACAGTGCCGTAGGGTGCTCTTTGAGCACCGATTCGAGCAGGTACGGAGGATCGGTGCTCGCAGAGCACCCTACAGCCTATTCGGAAGCCGCTGTCGGGGAATTGGAAGTCCTGGGCGCGCACCGTCGCCTGGCGCCACGCGACGCCTCTCGAGGCGCGGCCGGTTGCTGTGCTCCCCGTTATTTCTTCGCCGGAGGAGCGGCGAGCGAGCCGAGGAACGCGGCGACGTGCCGCTTGCGACGGGCCGAGAGCTCGGCGTATCGCCTCGCCGAGGGCGTGCCCTGGCCGGCATGCAACGCGATGGCCTCATCGATGGTCGCGGCCCGGCCGTCGTGCAGATAGGGGCCGGAGTCGCGGAGGCCCCACAGGGGCGGCGTCCGCCACTCCGCGATCGAAGCGGCATCCACGCCGGGTCGCCCGGGCGCCCGGCACCCTCGGCCCTCGGCGGGTCGCCCACGAACACCGTGTAGGCGTCGGCGTCTCCGAGTCGAGGGCTCATGTCGTGCAAGAGCAGGTCGCTGTAGATCCCGTCGATCTTGCCCAGCTTCGGCAAGTGACACTGGACGCAGCCGATCGCCTTGAAGGTCTCCTCGCCGGACTTGACCTGCGCCGACTCCCGATCGTCGACCGGCAGGATGGCGATCGGGGCGGGCAGGCTTCGCACGTAGTCGGTGAGGGCGTTGCAGTCCGCCTCGTCCATGTCCAGCCCAGTCGCGGCGAGCCCGGGGAGGCGAGGGTCGGCCGCCTGGTGTCTCCCGGGGACCTCGAGGCCCATCTCCCCGGCGGCGGCGGAGAGGACGAACTCCTTGAGCGTCGCCGTCTGCGCCTTCCACCCGAAGCGGCCGATCCTCCCATCCTTGAGGCGGCTCACGCGCCCCTTGACCGCCGACGAGCCGGGGAACTTCCGCTTCGCCGCCGCCTCGATCGCCTCGTCGGGGATCGCATCGATCAGCCCCGCGCCGAACAAGGCGGGCGGGTTCCGCTCGGAGGTCCGGACCAGGATCGAACCGTGCGGACCGGGCACCGACCCTCGCCAGGCGTTGTAGGCCGCGTCGGTCCCGTAATGGTGCAGCACGATGCTCCGCGACTCGCGGAAGCCGGGATGGATCGCCGCCAGGACGCCCGGATCCATCCGGGGTTCCGCGCCCGGCGCGGTCCCGGGGGCGTTCCCGATCCGGTAATCGAACCGCCCCGCGCCGAAGTCCATGCTGAACGCGTAATAGAAGCCCCCACCGGGGGCGATCGGCTCCGTCGGGGTCGCGATCGCGATATTACGATCGCTCCCCCCGGCGCCGCCGACTCCCCCGAGGTGATGGCAGGCGACGCACGATGACCCGTTGAACACCGGCCCGAGGCCGTCCCCCCCGTGACCCCTCGGGTCATCCTTCTCCCAGACCCTCTCGAACAGCTCGCGCCCGACCGGCGGGGTCGGCAGGGAGCGTCGGGCGACCGTGACCGCCCGGAATTGGTCGGTCGAGCCGGGCGACCTCCGGATCGCGCCGCCATCGGCGGGCGCGGCTTGCGTCGGTGTCTGGACCTCCGATCCCTCCCGGCCTCGTGCCGGCGACCCTGCGGCCTGTCCCGCCCCGCTCGAGGTCGCCGCCGGGGCTCCTCCGGGACTCGACCTCGGGGCCGGCCTCGGCTCGACGGGTCCGGGCACCGCCGTTTCGTGATCGCCGTGCAAGCCCGTGACAGGGGCTTCCCGCGTCGAGGCGCCGATCCACGAGAGCGCCGCCGAGGCGAGGAGTAGCGCGACGGCCATCGAGGCGACGACTTTGAGCGGGCCGTAGAGCATGGCCTCCAGGGTGGACTCGGCCAGCCCGAGCACGGCCGGCGAGACCAGCCCGGCCGTCCCCTGTCCGCCGGCGAACCGGACCGCGGCGCCGGCCGTCGCCTCGGTCCACGCCCTCGCGGGCGCGGCGGCCCTCGCGGAGAGCGACGCCGACAGGCCGGACCCGGCCAGGACGATCGCCCCGACGCCGCGACGCGTCAGCCTCGACCGCAACTGGTCCCGCCCGCGGTGCAGGCGAATCTGGACCGTCCCCAATGGCCAGCCGAGCGCCTCCGCGGCTTCCACCTGGGTCCGCCCCTGCATGTAACAGAGTATGATCGGCCTCCGATATTTCTCCGGAAGTCGATCGATCTCCTCGTGCAACTCGGCATAGCCCGAGGGATCGAGGCCCGGTTCCGGGGTCTGGTCCTGTCGCATGATCTCGGCCTTTCTCCGCTCGGCGGCTCTCCTGCGGGCGTCTTCACCACGGGCACGTCGGGCGACGCGGAGCGCGACCCCGTGCAACCAGGGACCGAGCGACTCGGGCTTCCGGATCGAGCCGGCCTTGCGGGCGAGGACGAGGAACGCCGCCTGGGCCGCGTCCCGGGCGCCCTCCCGATCGCAAACCACGTCGAGACAAACCCGATGCACCATCGAGCCGTGCCGCTCGATGAGCGCGGCGAAGGCCGCCTCGGCCGATCCGTCCGCCCGCGAGAGGAACTCTCCCAAGAGTTGCTCGTCCGACCACGCTTCGATCGGGCCGCGATCCCGATGCCTCGGGATCGCCTGCACTGCTGCCGTCGCCTGGAGCCCCATGGGTCGCATCCCTCCCCGGTTTAACCATTTCCGACACTCCTCGCCGAACAGCACCAGACAGGGCGAGATCGAGGCCCGTGATCACGGTCTCACGACCATGGTCGCAGGGTGGTGTTCGGCGAGAGGTGTCCGATTTCTCCACTCTAGTGCCGCCCGAGGGGTGGTACCATTTCAGAATTCCGCCGATCGTCGCGGATTGGCTCAGGGCCGAGATTGATCAGGGACGTTGTTCGCGTTTTCGCCGGGGTGCAACCCACCATCCGGGCTTGGTTTGCGGCGGATTACACCCGCCCTGCACCAGAGGCAGCCAAAATCTCGCCCCATGAGCGTCACACGCCAGCCCCGCCGCTGGGCTGACCTGCCCGACCTGGCCGCGCCGGCCCTCGAAGCCTTCGTGAAGGCTCGTCTACTCGGCTCCAACGGCGATGTTTTGCTTTCGGGGCGACCATCTCGATCTGACGTATATAATATATTAAAGATAATTACTGAGTCCGATCTAAGGTAGGACTTGATTGTTTCCCGGTTTGCATGACAGGTGCTTGCCGGGTATAATTCCGGCCTGGTACGCGGCTAGCGGCATGTGTTACTATGTGGCTATCGTGCCGGCGACACCGAAAGAAGGGAGCGAGCAAGAAATGGACCTGCCCGCGCCCGACACCAGCGTCACCTTGATATGCGACGGGGGCCAAGCGTCTTGATGGTCGAGGCGGACGTCGCTCGGGGGGCGGATGAGGCGGGCGCCAAGGTGTGGGTTAAAGTCTCGGCACGGAATGAGCACGGTGGTTTCGGTCCGTGGACTGCGGATGAACGGAGCCTGATAGCCAAGAGGAACCGACCATGAGTCAGGATTTCTTGAAATCGATCCTGGGCACATCGCAACCCGAAACCATGCCGGACCCGCCGGTTTCGAGGGAAGAGATCATGGTCGCGGTCGGCTCCGGGTACGAGCGGAACATGAGTCTCCTCGGCGAACAACTCGGGCTTGCCGAGACCTATGCCGGCCAGCTCGAGCGAGTGGCGAAGTTCCTCCGAGAGGATCCCGAGAAGATCCTCGATGGACCGGACGTCCTGGAAGGCTACCCGACCCCGGAGACCCTCCGCATATTGGCGAAGGAGGTCTACGCGGCGCGGATCAATCTCATCCCGCTGGAAATGGTGCTCCGCGCGGCGGGCGAGCTGCCGAAATGACGACCGAGCAGAAACTCGAAGCCCAGTAGGCGGCGCGAGACCGGCTGAGGGCCGAGATCTTCCCCGCGGCCGCAAGCCTGATCCCGCCGGCTGAGTGGCAAGTCAGGACCACTGCGGCCCTGCTGGCGAGCGTGTGGTTCCGGATAATGGCATCAATCCCAGAGCGAAAGGATCACGACCATGGCATCCGACGTCTACCAGGATTACTTGGGCCGCCCGCTCAAGCTCGGCCGCGACGGCAAGGCCGTCCCCTACGTCGAGCCGCCCGTCAAGGCGCCGAAGCCGCCCAAGGCGGCCAAGGCCGCGAAAAAGCCCCCGGCGCCATCGCCCGAAGTCGTTGCCCCAGACGCAATCGACGCGGATCCGGAATCCGCGACCGGGTGAGTCTCCCGGGATCGACGCGTTGATCGACCCATCTGCTCATTGACCCCCCGACGCCCTGTTGAGCCGCCAGGTACGGCTGGCTCGTGTTGTCATTCGCCGTGCCGAGATTGGTGATGTCGAACGGCATCGAATCGTTGGGCGCACGTCTGCAAGGCTGTGCGAACGGGCATGCAGGGAGGCCCGACCGATGGGACGACCGAGACGAAGGCCGAGGCGGCCGGGGATCTGCGTGGGGATCGACCTGGCGGGGGTCTCGCACCGCGAGACCGGCGTGGCGATCCTCCGCGGCGGCCGGCTGGAGCATCTGACCTCCGCCGGCGAGGACGACGAGATCCTCGAGCTGGCCCGCCAGGCGGGCCGGTGGGGGACCGTGGCGATCAATGCCCCTCTCACGCGACCGCTGGGCCGCTGCTGCCTCGACGACGATTGCCCGTGTCGGACCGACCCGGGCACGCGCAGCCGGCAACTCGAGCGCGAGCTGGCCCGCATGGGCATACCGACGCTGGCCACCGCGCTGATCAAGGTCCTGGCCCGGCGCGGCGAGCGGATCGCGACCGCCCTGCGCGAGATGGGCCACGAGCCGCTGGAGGTCTATCCTTTCGCCAGCCTCCGGCTTCTGGGACTGCCCAGTCGGGGGAAGAAGACGCCGGACGGCCGCCGTCGGATCCACCGGGCGCTCAAGCCGCTGGTCCCCGGCCTCAACCACCCCAGGGCCTCGGAGCATCAGCTCGACTCGGTCGTCTGCGCCCTCACGGCGCTCCTCTGGCGACGGGGCCGCACTCGATCCATCGGGCTGCCCGAGGAAGGGCTCATGACGATCCCGGACGTCGAGGGCGTCCGACCCGGCCGGCGTTGAAAGCCGCCGGGTCGCCTCACCTCGTCACCGAACGGTCCGCCGCAGGATGAAGCCGGCGTGGATCCAGTCGGTCAGGTCGCCGTCGATCCCGTCGGAGGTGCCGTCAACGACCAGTCGGAGCCGGCGCGAGGTCGGGCCGCCATCGTCCCCGGGCAGCGAGACATCGATGCTCCAGGGCGAATCGCCGCCGCGGATGAGCCCCGACTCGAGGAGCAGCTTGCTCCCCGCGTAGATCTTCACCACGACCGTGCCCTGCCCCATCTGCTTGTCGTCGATCCCGACCCGGGCGACGAATCGATCATACTCGGGCTTCAGGTCGTAGAGGAGCTCGGAGTTGGCATGTACGCCGACGCCGCGGACGTAGGTCATGCCCTCGAGCCGCAGCGGCGTATCGGCGGCCGTGTGCTCGAACCGGACCTTGCCGGACCCCGTCGTCGCGCCCGACGGGGTCAGGTCTTCCAGGGGCACGTCGGGGAGGGCCGGGGCGGCCCGTCGGGCGAGGCTGCCGTCCGTGGTCAGCCGCCCGCGATGGAATCTGGCGGCGATCCAGGCCAGGATCCACTCGCACGCCGCGACGGCCTCGTCGCCGCCCGCATTGGTCATCACGCAGATGGCGAAGCCTTCGACCGGGGCCACGCGACAGGTCGCATAGCTCTGGTCCGTCGCCCCGCTCCGGGCCAATACAGGGCCCTTCGACCAATCGGTGTGCTCGATCGTCCAACCCGGCGCGGAGTTGCCGCCGGGCTCGGCCGTCTGGAGCCGACGGAATGTCTCGGGGCGGAGGAGCCGGCCCCGTCCGCGACCCCCCTCGACATGGAGCGCCGCGAACCGGGCCAGGTCGATGATCGAGCCGTGGATGTTCCGGCCCGACGGCGCCCGCGTCTGGATCGCCTGCGACCGATCGGGCGGGACCGGCTTGAGCTCGCCTCCTTCGTTCGCGTGGCCCCACGGCCCGTTCAACCTTCCGCTCCGTCGCCATGCATCCGAACCCGGCGTGGGTCATGCCGAGCGGCTTGAAGAGCAGGCGCTGCATGAGGCCCTCATAGGATTGCCGGGTCCGACGCTCGACTGCGGTGGCCACGATGATCGACCCTCCCGAGTCGATCACCTTCGTGCCGGGCGTCGCGGCCGGCGGGTCCTCGACGGCCGCCTGGACGTACTCGTACCGGCGCCCCGTCACCGTATTGGACTTGCTGTCGGTCTCGTGCTCGGACGCCTCCGGCCGGGAGGGGAAGCCGCCGGTATGGCTCAGGAGCTGAGCAATGGTCACGTCCCGATATGCCGGCTGCATCAGTTGCGCGAGCTCGGGGAACATCTCGATCATCGTCATGTCCCAGCGGAGCGAGCCCTTGTCGACCAGGACGCCGAACATCGTCGCGCTCATCGGCCGCGCGAGCGGGCCCAGGTGGAATGCGTCGTTGCGTTGCACGCGGATCGGCGAGCCGATCTTCCGCAGCCCCACCGCCGATGCCGCGAGGACCTTGCCGTCGACGACCAGGGCCGCCGCGATCGCGGGGAGCCGATGCGCCTTCCGCTCGCGCTCCAGCAGCTCGCCGAGCCATTCCGGGTCGGCGATCGCCTCCGTCTTTCGCTCTGGCACCTGTCCCCGGGCAGGCGACGAAAGGACGGATCCGAACGCCAGCACGACGAGGATGGCCCGAAAAACCGATGGCATTTGACCTCCGCCTCGAAAGCAGGCCGGGACCAGCCGGAGGGTGCGACTGTCTCGCGGCGAGTCCGGCGCATGACCTCTCGTTAAGGTACCCCGGATGCGGCCCGAAAGTACAGTCGAGCGTTCGTCGCAAGGGCGTGCGCGGCGGAGATCTGGCGAACGACTCTCCGCAGCCTTTCCCCACGCCCGGCCGGTCCGAACTCGGCACGCCCGCCGGATCAATCCGTTGACAGTCGTCCGAGAATGACCTTACAACATCCTTCTGGCACGGACGACCTTGATCCTCCTCGCGGGAAGCCCCCGGCCCGGTGCAAGGTGATTACTATGAGATTTCGTCGATCCATCGCGCGAGTCGGTTCGATGGCGATCCTCGTTTCCCTCGCCCACGCGATCGGCGCGACATCCCACGTCCGAGGAGACGATCCCCCTCCCGGAATCACGCACGGCTTCCTGGCGACCGGCGCCGAGACGTACATCCGCGACGCCAAGGGGGCGATCATCTGGCGATATCCCCGATCCACCCGTGACGGATGGATCTTGCCCGGCGGCAACATCTTGCTCACGCTTTCCCGGAGCGACGCCGACCCCGGCGGCGGCGTGGTCGAGGTCGATCGGAATGGCGAGGTGGTCTTCGCCTACAAGGGCACGCAGTCCGAGGTCAACACGGCCGAGGTGATCGGCGTCAACCGGTTGCTGATCTCCGAAGCCGGCGACAAGCCTCGCCTACTCGAGGTGGACCGGCATGGGCGGATCCTCGTCGAGGTCCCGCTGAAGGCCCAGACCCGGGACCACCACCTCCAGACCCGCATGGCTCGCAAGCTGGCCAACGGCAACTACCTCGTCCCGCAACTGCTCGACAAGGTCGTCCGGGAATACACGCCGAAGGGTGCGATCGTCTGGGAAGCGAAGACGCCGGATATGCCGTTCACCGCCATCCGGCTACCCGAGGGCAACACACTCATCGGATGCACGCTGGGCAATCTCGTCATCGAGGTCGATCCCGCGGGCAAGACGGTCTGGCAGGTGACCAACGACGACCTTCCCGGCCGGCCCATCAAGGACGCCTGCGGGGTACAACGCCTCCCGAACGGCAACACGGTCATCACGAACTACGGGGCCCACGGCCGGGAAGTGAAGCTGATGGAGGTGACCCCGCGAAAGGAGCTCGTCTGGGTCTACCGGGACGATAAGCCGCACGGTATCCATCACTTCCAGATCCTCGACACCGATGGCAAGGCGATCGAGGGCCCTCCATTGCGTTGATCCCGATCATCGCGGCGATCCTGGTATGCCGGTGCATCAATAAAAGGCATCGGCCCACAAGATAATGATCGCCCAGAAGAGGAAACCCGCCGCGAGGATGACGGCGAACCTGCGAATGAGGACCTCGACGGGGACCGACGGACCCCGGCCCCGCGACGGCCGAAGCCAGAGGTAGCAGGTCAGGATCGGGGACAAACCGACCAGGCCCAGGAAGCTCATCTCGTAGGCATGGAGGAATTCGAGCCGGCTCAACCGGAGCGATCCGAGGGCGATCCCCGAGGCCGCCACGACGACCATCATCGTCGCCACCGTGAACCGTACGCGGAGGTGCAGCATGGCCAGTTCTCCGGCTGCCTGGCTTTCGATGCCGATGGACACTCTCGAAATTACTGCGCCGGGCGGCCCTTTGTTCGATCCTTTTCCCCGACCGGCCCGTCTCGGTCCGTCGGATCGTGCTACATTCCCGGACTTCGGCGGGTTATGCTGGTGAGGTCGCCGTTCGCGGCACGCGACCGGGCGATGAATCGCCACTCCCCTGCTGGTCCAGGGCCAGTCGGAACGCGCCGATGAAGTATCGCTATCTCGAGACGAGCGGTAGTCTGAACGAGACGACCTCCGCCGGGGACTGGCTGGAGAGGTCCTCCTCCGTCGGCGTGCCGCCGCGCCGCCGTGCCGGGAGGAGACCTGCCATGTGGCGGGGCAAGCGGGTACCCGTCGCGGTCTGCGAGCTCATTCCCGAGAGTCTCGCCCGGGAACACCAGATCTTCCCGATCGGCGAGGACGGCGAGACCCTGCGCGTGGCCGCTGTGGACTGCGAGGATTACGCAACCTCCGACAAGATCACGTTCTTGCTCTCCAGGCCGGTCCGGCTCATCGCGGCCTCACCGCAGGAGGTCGAATCCCTGATCCGCGCGTATCACGGCGACATGTCGGATTCGGAAACCGTGGATTCGATGCTGCAAGAGTTCACGGATGAGGCGGTCTCCGCATCCGAGCTCCGCCATCCCGACGTCGTGCTCGCCGAGTCCTATTCGGCCCCCGAAACCACGCGGACCGGGCCTGCATCCCGCATCCGAACCCATCGCAAGGGTGCCTCCGCCGGCCAGTCTCGATCCGGTCTCGACTCGACCCGTCCCGTGGGAGCTTCAGGCATGTGGTTTTATGTCGTCGAGGAGGGTCAGCGCGTCCTGGTGCGGAATCCCAACGGCACGATGGACGTGCTCGTCGGGCCCAGGCGTGTCTGGAGAGGCCAGCGGAAGTTCCAGCGGATGGTGCATCACGTCGCCCACCCGGGCGACTACCTGATCGTCCGCTACCGCGATGGGCGCCAGGAGCATCTGGCCGGGCCGGCCGAGGTCTCGTTCGACCCCAGGGTCCACAAGGAGATCACCGGCGAGGAGATGCTCCAGGTCGCCGCCAAGGAGGCCGTGGTCGTCTACAGCCAGAAGGAGGGGACCAGCAGCGTCCAGCGTCGGATCGAATACGGCCCGACACTGTTCATGCCCCGGCCCGGCGAGTGGCTGCACACGTTCGTCTGGCACGCGTCCGAAGGGGGCTCGCAAGGGGTGCGGAAGATCCCCAAGGGGCTGGTCTTCCAGAAGCTCTGGCTGATGCCCGACCAGATGTACCACGACGTGCCCGACGTCCGCACCGCCGACGACGCCGTGCTGACCATCCGCCTGATGATCTTCTTCGAGCTCCTGGACATCGCCACGATGCTCGAGACGACGCACGACCCGATCGGCGATTTCGTCAACGCGGCGACGTCCGACGTCGTCGACTTCACCGGCCGCCATGACTTCGAGTCGTTCAAGGCCAACACCGATAAGCTGAACGAGATCGAGACCTATCGGCAGCTCGCCGTCAGGGCGTCGCAATGCGGCTACCGGATCAACAAGGTCGTCTATCGCGGCTACGGCGCGCCCGAGCGGCTCCAGTTGATGCACGACCAGGCCATCGAGGCCCGCACCAAGCTCCAGCTCGAACGCGCCACCGAGCAGCAGGCCCAGGATTTGGAGAGCTTCAAGCTCGAGAGCCAGATGCTCCGCGCGGGGAAGCGACGACACGAGCAGACCGCCGAGGTCGCCCACCAGCTCGAGCTCGACCAGAAGAAGCGGGAGGCCAGCCTCCTCGCCCGAGAGGCTCAAGGCCAGTTCCTCCGCCAGCAGCGACGGCTCGAGTCCGAGTTCCAGCTCGAGCTCCGCGCCCGCCAAGATGCCCACCAGCGCGAGCACCTGGCGGAACTCCATCGACTCGGCGTTGACCTGACCGCCTACCTGACCCAGGACCGGGCCGACCGCGTCATCGAGCTCCGCGGGCCGCAGGGGAGCTCGACCCACCTCCACCTCGATCCGTCCCGCATCCAGAACGGCCCACGACCCGGCCCCTACGAGGCCGGCCGCTCGATGAGCGATCCCGCGTGAACGATACGACCGATTGCCGCCGAAGACCGATTCCTCATGCATGGAGAGAACGCAATGCTCACGCCCGCAACCAGCTCCCCGCCGTCGTCAAGTCGGTCAAGCTCGGACGCTCGAAGAGGCGTTGGACAAGGTGGCCGGACTGGAGGATGTCGTCGTCGAGACGCGCGACGCGGTGTTGAGCTTGCACGAGAAGTTCGGCGAGTTGGCCGTCCTGTACAAGCTGAGTCACCGGCCTCTCACGGCCAGCCACAGCCTCTCCTATCGGGACGATCGCGAGAAGACCGTGCTCGAGGCGGTCAAGCGTCGGTATCGGTCGCTGAGCGACGAGCAACGGCGACGGTTCCCGCAGCTCGGGCTCGACCTGAGCCGGCTGGAGATCGTGGCCGGTGATTTCGAGGACGCGCTGGGGCAGGCCCGCGAGGCGGCCGCGCAGCTCGACGAGCCGACATCGAAGGCCGAGGCCCACCACGCCGCCTACCGGGCCGCGCTCGAGTTGAAATCGTGGGACGAGGCCCTCGCCGAACTGCGTCAGGCGGTGGCGGCCGATGGCCGGTTCGCGATCTGGCCCTCGATCAAGTACCAGGTCGAGCGGATCCTGGCGCCGGGGCGTTCGGGGTCGCTTTGCTCTGCCAGGATACCTATCTCGAACATCGGGTCGTCATCAAGACCTTCGATTTGGCCGGGATCGACCGGGACGTCGCCACCATCTTCCGCGAGGCCCGGATCCTCCTCGGCTTAAAGCACGCTCGGCTCAAGCATCGGCCAGGGAGACAACAAGGCGCTTGCCCACGGCTTCGGCGTACCGTGCCAGGGTCTCGATCGTGGGATTGGGACGCTGCCCGGTCTCCAGCTTCGAGAGGGCCGAGCGGTCCATGCCTGTCAGTTGAGTCATGTCGGACAGGCTCAGGCCTCGCTCCTCACGCGCGGACCTCAGTTGCTGGAGTAGGGCCTCCAGCTCGTCGAGCGCCGTCATACGATCGTGATGCCGAGCGATCAACTCCGGCAATTCCTCGGCGATCTGATCGCGGACCCCGCGATACTTCGCGGCTTCCTCGGGGGTTAACCGTCGGTCGCGGGTGATGCGTCGCAAGGTCATCGTCGTCTCCTCCGGGGGACTTCGGAAGGTATTTTGCACAGCCCGCAGACTCGTTACAATCGAAATAGTATTACCACGAACCGGTACTCATCCGATCACGCCGCAGTCAGGAGGTGGACTCCATGACCCCGGAGGACATTCTCGCGGCCGAGCGGCTGACCCAGTTTCACCACCGGTTCGCTCCCCTCTTCGGCAAGGACGGGGCCCAGGACCATGCCTACGTCTATGTGAAGGGGCTGATGATCTGCCCCAAGCACAAGAGCGTCGAACCCATCGCCCTGCACGTGGGCGATGGCCGGTCTCGGCCTTGCAGAATTCATCAACGCCGCCCCCTGGATCACGACGACATCCAGGCCTAGATCCAGGAGTCTTCACCGAGGAGTCGGCCCCCACCGCGACGGCCGATGCCGTGCATCGTCGGCGTGGTCGACGAGAGCGGCTTCGCCAAGAAGGGGGATCACAGTGCCGGCGTGGCTCGGCAATACAACGGTCGGCTGGGCAAGGAAGACAACTGCCAGGTCGGGTCTATCTGGTCGCCATGGCATCCGATGGCTCCGCCGGTGGATCATCAATTCTACCTGCCGGAATCGTGGTGCGAGGACAACGAGCATGCCGGGAACGCCGGGCCAAGCCATATCCCCGAGACGATCGCCTTCCAGACCAAGCCCGAGATCGCCGGGGCGATGATCCTGCACATGGAGATCGCGGGCCTGGTCGCTCTCGACTTGATCACGGCCGACGAGGAGTACGGCCGCAACGGCGACTTCCTCGACGAGCTGGAGACGTTGGGGAAGCGATACGTGGTCGAGGTCCCGGTCAACACCAGCGTCTGGACGGAGGACCCGGCCGGTGCATCCCGCCCTACGCGGGCAAGGGCCGGGTGCCGACCAAGCCGAGCCGGACTCGGTCAAGTCGGTCAGGTCGTCGCCTCCTGGGAGGAGACGACTTGGCGGCGACTGTATGTGGGCGAGGGAGCCCGTGGTCCGCTCTGGTACGAGTTCGCGGCGGTGCGGGTGCTGGCCGTGCCCCACGGCGAGGCGGGGAGACCGATCTGGCTGTTGGCCCGACGGTCGTTGGACGAGAAGCCCGAGATCAAGTACTACGTCAGCAACGCGGAGGCGACGACCCCGCTGGAAGTCCTGGCCCGAGTGGCTTGCAAGCGGCACAAGGTCGAGGAGTTCTTCGAAGACAGCAAGGGCTATCTGGGGATGGCCAGTGCCAGACGCGGTCGTGGACCGGCTGGCACCATCACATGAGTCTGGTGGCTCTGGCTCACCTGTTCATCACGCTGACCCGGCGGATCTCAAAAAAGGACGCCGGAGCTGACGCTGGATCGGGTCGTCCGACTGATGTGGAGTGCGATCGGGAGGCCGACCCTGAGCGTGGAAGCGGCGATTGAGTTGGTGAACTATCATATCAATCGCAACCGGATCGCCAGGAATTCACACATGAAATCGTGGATGCTTAAGCGTAGGCTGTGACGGGATAAATCGTATCCGCTTCCACTTCTTCATAGACGACCATCAGGTGACGGCCTGTGCTCGTGTCTCCAAACACGACCGGCCGTCCGGAAGAACGGCTGATGTCCGAATCCTTCGCACCCAGGACGACCTCTTCCACTTCGTCCTTGGTGACGCCGTGCTCGGCGCAATGTTGCACATTGCCCTCCGGGTCGTCGTCCAGGTCCCAGATGATTGCGTCGATCGGCATAATTCCAGTCGCCCTCCTTGTGGAATTATAATACAACAATGCGGGATGCTCGTCAATTCTCCCACGTCATGGCGAGAGGCGGCAGGGTATCGACCGAATAAGCGACTCCTCGCGACGAATAGCTCGCTGGTCCATAATAGAGCCCGATCTCCCCCGGTGCCTCGGACCACCTCGCCGAGTCTGGGTGTCGTCCCGATCGAATCCTCTGCTTGGGCCAACGAGCGATGCTGATCTACAAGAAGACCTCGACGCTGGCCGTGAGGCACGTCCTCCTCGATCCGCAGGTCATTGGCACCATGGCCGAGGTGGTCGTCAAGGACGGCGCCAAGGTCCTGGGCCGTATCGCCGAGGAGGCCGCCGGCAAGGTCGCGGGCGAATGGGCCAGGAAAGTCGCCGAGTCGATCCGGGGTCACTTCACCAATCACAGCGAGAAGCTGACCGAGGCCCTCGCCCGATCCAACGAGAAGGCGTGGAAGACGATCGAGATCGCCCTGGGCGGACAGCGGTTATGGGACCGGTTCGCGTCCGCCGAGGACCGCGCCCTGCGCGAGCAGGTGAAGGCATTCCTGACCTCCGCCGTGAAGGAGGACGATCCCGGCTACCTGACCGCCTGCCTGAAGGAGCTGCGTCAAGCCCGCGAGAAGGGCCATCTGACGGCGACCGACGGCTTCCATCCGGAGAGCCTGGCCGAAGAGGTCGGCCCCTTCGCCCGGTTCGATGACCCCGAAGACCTGCTGGCCGCCGAGTGCAACCTCGTCGCGGAGATCGCCCGCGAGCTCCAGCGCCTGGGCTATCGCCATCTCGGCCGGGTGCTGGCGGTCAAGCCGACGCGCGGTCAGCCCTTGCTGGCGATGGCCGCCCAGTATTACTTCCGACGGGCCGTCGGCGAAGACGCGATCCTGGCACGGGAGCTGAACTGGACCAAGCTGATCGCGATCGACCGTCGCCTCGAGGACGGATTCGCATTCCTGGCCCTGATGCAAGAGCGTCACGGCCGGACGCTCGAAGAGGCGTTGGACAAGGTGGCCGGACTGGAGGATGTCGTCGTCGAGACGCGCGACGCGGTGTTGAGCTTGCACGAGAAGTTCGGCGAGTTGGCCGACCTGTACAAACTGAGTCACCGGCCTCTCACGGCCAGCCACAGCCTCTCCTATCGGGACGATCGCGAGAAGGCCGTGCTCGAGGCGGTCAAGCGTCGGTATCGGTCGCTGAGCGACAACCAGCGGCGACGGTTCCCGCAGCTTGGGCTCGACCTGAGCCGGCTGGAGATCGTGGCCGGCGACTTCCAGGACGCGCTGGGCCAGGCCCGCGAGGCGGCCGCGCAGCTCGACGAGCCGACGTCGAAGGCCGAGGCCCACCATGCGGCCTATCGGGCCGCGCTCGAGCTGAAATCGTGGGACGAGGCCCTCGCCGAACTGCGTCAGGCGGCGGCGGCCGATGGCCGGTTCGCGATCTGGCCCTCGATCAAGTACCAGGTCGAGCGGATCCTGGGCGCCGGGGCGTTCGGGGTCGCTTTGCTCTGCCAGGATACCTATCTCGAACATCGGGTCGTCATCAAGACCTTCGATTTGGCCGGGATCGACCGGGACGTCGCCACCATCTTCCGCGAGGCCCGGATCCTCCTCGGCTTGAAGCACGCCGGGATCATCAACCTGTATAGCTGCGGCTTCGTCGACGACGTCCGGAAGCAGCGGCCCTATCTGGAGATCGAGCACTTCCCCGATAGCCTCTCATTGGAAGACCACGTCCATCGCCACGGGCCGCTCACCCCGGCCGACCTGCTGCCGGTCGCCATCCAGACGGCGGAAGCCCTCAAGGCGGCCCACGACGCTGGGGTGTGGCACCGCGACGTCAAGCCGGGCAACCTGCTGGTGCGAAAGGCGGTGCGCGGGTGGGAGGTCAAGGTCATCGACTTCGGCCTGTCGCTGCGTCGCAGCCTGGTGCAGACCGCGCAGGCGCGGGCGGCCAGCGATGGCCGGTCGATGATCGGCAGCGCCGTCGCGGGCACGCTCCACTACGCGGCCCCCGAGCAGCTCGACCCGGGCCGGTCGAAGGAAGTCGGGCCGCACTCCGATGTCTTCGGCTTCGGGCGGATGTGCCTTTTCGCCCTGTTCAAGACGACCCAGCCGCGTGCCAGGGCCATCCGTGCCCTGCCGGAACCCTGGCCCGACTTGTTGGATGATTGCTGCGATACGGAGATCGGCTCGCGCCCCAAGGACTTCTCCGTCGTGCTGGGGCGGCTCAAGGGCATCGACACACCTCCTCCTCCCCCGCCGCCACCTCCCCCGCCGCCACCTCCTCCACCGCCACCTCCGCCACCCGAATTCACCAACACCCTGGGCATGACGATGGTCCGCATCGAGCCCGGCGAGTTCCTCATGGGCTCGACCAAGGCACAGATCGACATGCTGGTGAAGCAGTTTCCCGATACCAAGCGCGAATGGTTCGATGCCGAGCAGCCGCAGCATCCGGTCAAGATCACGCGGCCGTTCTACCTGGCGGCGCACCAGGTCACGGTGGGGCAATTCCGTCGGTTCGTCGAGAAGAGCGGATACAAGACCGAAGCCGAGAAGACGGGCCAGGGAAGTTACGGCTGGGACGGAAAGGAATGGAAGCTCGACCCCAAGAGGAACTGGAAGAACCCCGGATTTCCCCAGGGAGACGACCATCCGGTCGTCTGCGTGAGTCACAATGATGCGGTGGCGTTTCTCGGATGGCTCAACGGGCAGGAAACCGAGAAAAAACGCGGCTACCGCTTGCCGACCGAGGCGGAGTGGGAGTATGCTTGCCGGGCCGGCACCCGGGGGCTTTACGGGGGTGACGACGACCCCAAGAGCCTGGCCCGCATCGCCAATATCGCCGGAGACGCCGATGGATTTGAGTACACGTCGCCCGTGGGCTCGTTCGCGCCCAACGCCTGGCAGTTGTACGACATGATCGGCAATGTGTGGGAGTGGTGTGATGATTGGTATAACGACAAGTTCTACCAGCCATCGCCGAAGGAGAAGTCGCCGAGGGAGAACCCGCACAACACGGCCCAGGCCTCGTACCGGGTGTTCCGGGGCGGTAGCTGGTGCCTCGTTCCCAGGAGCTGCCGCCCGGCGATCCGCATCAGGTGCGCGCCGTGGACCGGCGCATCCACCTCGGGTTCCGCGTGGCCGCAGTCCAGGAATAGGGCTGTCCATGCAGTCAGTCATGCCCTGGAGCGTAGGCCGGTTTGAGGGTCGAAGCGGAGCCGACCCCAAACCGAGCCGGAGCGGAAGGGCATGATCTCGGCTGGCCCATTCTTCGCGACCAAAACGATTGTGCATGCATGCATTTAATCGATCAGAGTACAATTCCTATGGCATATCGGTTCTTCCAGGTGTCCATACGTGATAGCGGCGTGGCTGCGGAGGAGTTGAACCGCTTCCTGCGAGGCCATCGGGTGGTGAGCGTGGAGCGGCGGTGGGTGGATCAGGGGATGGATTCCTACTGGAGCTTCTGCGTCGATTACCTGGAGACGGCCCTGGCGACGGGGGCCTCGGCGCGTCCGGCCAGTGAGCCACGGGGCAAGGTGGATTACCGCGAGGTGTTGAATCCCGAGCAGTTCGCGGTGTACTTGAAGCTGCGGACGTTACGGCAAGCCATTTCGAAGGAAGAGGGTGTGCCGGTCTACATGGTCTTCACGAACGAGCAACTGTCGGCGATGGTGCAGAAGGGGCCGGCGACCAAGGCCGAGCTGGGACGGATCGACGGGGTGGGCGAGGCGCGGATCCAGAAGTACGGGGATCGGTTTCTCGAGTGCCTGAAGGAACCTCGGGGCGAAGGGCATGAAGCGGATCGGCCGGCTGATGGATCGGGTACTCGACCGGGAAAACCTGCGTGAAGCGTTCGCGAGGGCGGCGCGCGGCCGACGGACCAAGCGGGACTCGGCCGCATTCGGCGCGCGACTCGAGGAGAACCTGGCCGAGCTGGCACGCGACCTCGCCGGGGGGACCTACGAGGTCGGTCCCTATCACCAGTTCACGATCTTCGACCCCAAGGAGCGGACGATCACGGCCCCGTGTTTCCGCGATCGGGTCTTACACCACGCCGTGACCCTGGTCTGCGAGCCGGTGTTCGAGCGATACCTGATCGCCGACACGTTCGCCTGCCGGCGAGGCAAGGGCCGCATCGCGGCGGTCGAGCGGGCGCAAGGCTTGGCGCGGCGATACGGCTGGTTCCTGAAGCTCGATATCCGAAAATATTTCGATAGCATCGACCACGCGGTCTTAGCCGGGCGATTGCGGCGCAAGTTCAAGGACCGGCGACTGCTCGATCTCTTCGATCGGATCATCGACGGCTACGAGGTCGCGCCGGGTCGCGGGGTGCCGATCGGCAGCCTGACGTCGCAACATTTCGCCAACTTCTACCTGGGGTGGCTCGATCACTTCGTCAAGCATGATTTGCGAGCCGGCGGCTACGTGAGGTACATGGATGACTTCGTCGTCTGGGGCGACGATCGTGCCGGACTTGCCCCGATCCGCGACCGGATCCGTGATTTCCTCGGGCGCGAATTGTCCCTCAGTTTGAAGCCCGAACCCGATATCAACCGATGCCGATTCGGGATGGATTTCCTGGGATGCCGGGTGAAGCCGAGCCATGTCACGTTGAATCGGCGGAGCCGGATTCGCTTCGGGCGAAAACTACGATGGCTGGAGCGCGAACACCTGGCTGGCCGGCTGGATGAGGCCTCGTTGCAGCAACGTGCCACGGCCCTGGTCGCCTTCACGAGGGCGGGCCCGACGGTGTCTTGGCGCTGGCGGAGTCGGGTCTTACAATCGCTGACGGTGGACGGCCAAGGCCTCGAACCGGGTGATCCGGGGCGGTAGCTGGAACAACGATCCCAGGAACTGCCGCCCGGCGAACCGCAACAGGAACGCGCCCGAGGACCGGAACAACAACCTCGGGTTCCGCGTGGCCGCAGCCCTGCCGGTGCGGTGGATTCCGCGCCGACTGGACCGGCCGCCTGCCTGTCTCGGTCGAGGGGCGTTCGACCGGGCGAACGATGGGACTGGACCGCCCCGTGCCGGTAGCGATCGCGAAGGCTCGGGGCGGTCCCGCCTTACGAACGCGGTCCCCTCCCAGCCGGCCCTTATCAGGACGATCGATCAATCCCAGTCGCCCAGGTGAACGCGAGTTGAGTTGAACTTGTTCAATCCCGGCAAGTCCGGGATGATCAACGCTATGGTCCGAGTTCATCCGCTGGTCCATTGTCCTGCGCTAGGGATCCCGCCCCGTTCGATCCCTGTAAGCACGACCTGACGCCGGATGGGGCCGCCTCGGTGCCTTGGCCATCGACCGAGTCGTCTGGTAGGATGACGAGGCTGATCGTAGGGTGCTCTGTGAGCACCAAAATATGGCAAACCACCCCGGATCGGTGCTCAAAGAGCACCCTACAAGAGCCTCCCGAGACAGACTCGAACCTTCGATATCTTCGAGCGTTGCGAGAATTGTCAGAGTGGGAAGGATATCGGCCTCGGATCGCACGGATCAGAAGTCTGGATTCTTGGATTTGATCCGTGTGATCTGTGCGATCCGTGGTTCAATCTCTTCTTTGGTCGCGGCTCGGCCGCGCCATGTGATCCGTGATTCCTCCTTGGCCCTGGATGATCGTTGCGGATCGGTCGGGCCGCTCAGTATGAGTCGCTCGAGGTCACCTCGCCGCCGGCCCTCGTCCCCAGGGCGTGGTAGACCGGCTGGGCGATCGAGCTCTTGATGAATCGCACCGAGCCGTTGACCATCGCGAAGTTCGCCCCGCCCGGGTGCTGGCTGCCGAACGAGTTGACGCGCGGATACTCGTAGGTCGCGGTGAAGGTACTCGCGCTCAAGCCCGAGGTGCCGGGGCTACTGTAGGCGATCGGGACCACATAATTGATCGGCGAATAAGTGCTCTCCGCGACGTCCGACAGCCCGTAGCCGCCGCTCGACGACGCCCACCAGCCCCACATCCCCATCGTCTGGGAGAAGAACGTCCAGCCCGGGGGCGCGAAGGTATCGTAGTTCGGGTCGAAGTGGTTCCGTTCGCCGAAGAAGAGCGTGTTGGAGAGCCCGTCCGTGACGTTGGCGATCTTCACCTGGTAGAAGGTGGGGGCCGCCGGCCCGGTGTAGAAGAAGATCCCGTCGGACGTGACCGCCGAGAACGGGTGCGACTGGATCCGGCGTTGCCGCCATAGCTCGTGATCCCGTACCATTCGTTCGAGCTGCCGTTCTGGATCGGGTTCGCCGGGATGATGTCGGCCGGGCAGATCAGCGCGTTGATGATCGTGGCGGACCGGGCCGTGTTGCCATACAGGTTGTCGAAGCCGTTGCTGAAGTTCCACCCGTTGAACAGCGGTTGCTGCTCGATGAACGGCAGCAGGTTCACGAACAGCGTGAATCCGGAGGGCGGCCTGGTCGTCAGCTTCATCTGGCCCGGCGGGAAGACGCCGTGCGTCGATTCGTAGTTCATCGTCGCCAGCGCGAGCTGCTTGAGGTTATTGACGCACTGGATGCGCCGGGCGGCCGCGGGCCGACTGGACGGCAGGGAGCAGCAGCGCGATCAGGACGGCGATGATCGCGATGACCACCAGCAGCTCGATCAGGGTGAAGCCGATGGGACGGCGGGATCGCACTCTCATCGAAACCATTCTCTTGCTCCGCGTGAATTCACTTCTCATCTTCGACGACCTTGATCTGCTTGGGATCCTCGACCCGGATTCGGATCTGATCGTTCTCGCGGATCACCTTCCCGGTCACGCGCAGCTTCTTCCCCTTGTAGTGCTCGGACGGATCCTCGATCCCCGCCTTCTTGAAGAGGTCGGCGTGGTCGTAGGAGATGACGACGGCGAAATTCTTCTCGTCCTGGAAATCCTCTTCCGAGTCGAGGTAATACTCGCCGCGCTTGGCGGCATTCTTGCTCGCCCGGACGGTCATCTCGACCGTGCAACGCGTGTCGACGTGGTCCTTCGCCTCGGTGGCCGCGACGACCTTCGGCGGCTTCTCATCGTCGTCGGGAGCTGCGCCGCCCATGAAAACGACGGCCAGTATCGCGAGCGAGGACACCCGGCAGGGCCGGGGAGCAGGGTCGATTCTCCGCATGACGGGTCTCCGTAGGGGGTCGATTCGCCGGCCGGTCGATCCGGTCGAGGACGGCACTTCTTTTCGCTGATGATCGGCGGCTGACACGATCGTGTCAAGCGGCGGCACGATCGTATCAGGGTCGGTCGCCGATCGCAATTGTCGCTCCGGAACGAGTTGAGTGCATGCGGGGCCGTGGGAGAGAAGCCGCATACTCTCAAATCGGTGATGGGAACGGTCGAAAGTTCGCACCCGGACAGCCGTGATTTAAGTTGTTAGAGACCGAAGAATCCTTCGCGATCAAGCCTGATATTGGCAGAACTCCAACCGGATGGTCGTCCCGAGACGAGCCTGAAGTCCGAGCACCAAGAGGATTCGATGAAGAGTTTCCGGTTAGGCCCTGGCATCCGTGGTCGTGCGCGAGGTGGCGGCGACCCTGGTGAGCGGAGATCGTTCCAGCCCGCGTGCGAGCCGATGGAGCGTCGGCAGTTGCTCTCGTTCGCCGACGGCAATGGGCCCGTGGTCACGAGCTTGACCGAACAATTCGGCCAGGGAGGTGCGTCGCTCGTGGTCGGTTTCGACGGACCATTGAATCCGGCCCTCGCGCAGGAGGCATCCAATTACAAGGTCAATCGCTCCCCCGCCGGGAGCCCCGAGGTCGTGACCACGAACGGGCCGGCCGATCCGATCCGCTCGGCGAGTTACGATGCCGGCACCGACCAGGTCACCCTGACCCTCGCGCGGCCGTTGGCGGCCGGGGTCAATTACCGTGTCTGGATCAACGGCACACCCGGCTCGGGGCTGACTGATATCAACGGGGTGACGTTCGACGGCGACAACGACGACACGGCCGGCGGCGACTTCTACGGGCTGATCTCGGCGGGGAAACAGCTCAGCTTCACCGACTCGAGCGGCAACCGGGCCACGGTCGGTCTATCGGGCGGCGGTGTGGTCGAGCTCTGGCGCGAGCTCGATGGGGATGTCGATCAGTTGACCATCGTCGGCGCGGTCGCGAATCAGAGCACGCTCACCGGCACGGTCCGGCCGACGAAGGGGAGTGACGGTCTGGTGGTCATCCCGTCCCTCCAGGGGATGGCCGGCGTGAACGACCAGTTGCCCGACTCGTTCGTGAGCCAGGCGCCCGAGGTCACGTCGCCGACTCCGGTCGTGGCGACGCCCGAGAATCTACCGTACTCGCTCCAGATCACGACGGTCGCGATGCCTTCGGTGCCCTCGATCCAGTCCGAGGTCTACGCGCAGGCCGATGGGATGTGGCTCCTCTTCGGCGGCCGGACCAATGGCCTTCACAACTTCGACCCGAGCGGCCTTGTCAACTTCCCGCCGGATTCCCAGAACGACGATATCATCGTCATCGACCCGACGACCGGCCAGACCTGGTCGGAGCCCTGGAGTGCGACCGGACTACCCGCCTCGGAGACCGCATCCCTGGCCTCTGCAAACCAGGAGTCTAAGCAGGTCGGCAATCGCCTCTATGCCGTCGGTGGCTACTCGGACGATCCCGTCACGAACCAGTTCACCACGTACGACACGCTCTCGCAGATCAACGTCCGAGGCATGATCGACGCGGTCATCGATGGCGGCGACGTCGCCGCACAGGTGGAGCAGATCCAGGATCCGCGCATGGGCGTGACCGGCGGCGAGATGGACATGCTTGGCAATCGGATCTACCTCGTCTTCGGCCAGAACTTCCAGGGCGGTTACAACGGCAGCACGGCGGATTATAGCCAGATCTACACCGACGAGGTGCGGAGCTTCCGGATCGTCCACAAGGGCAAGACCCTGGCCATCGCCGGCTACCGGGCCCAGCACGACCCGGTGAGCTTCCGCCGTCGCGACTATAACCTCGGCGCGACGATCCTACCGGATGGCCGCCAGGGCCTGACGGCCTTCGGCGGCGTCTTCACGCCCCAGGGCAATGGCTACCGGTTCCCCGTCCTCATCGGCCCCGGCGGGACCGCCAGAGTCGACACGCATTATCAGCAATACTTCTCCCAGTACACGACGGCGAATGTCGGGCTATTCGACGCGAAAACGCGCGCGATGGACACAATCTTCTTCGGCGGGATCGGCCTCTATGACTACAGTTTCGCGACCGGACAATTCACGGAAGACCCCGAATTGCCATTCGTCGATGACGTGACGACATTCACCCAGAACGCTAACGGGACGGACCAGGAATACATGATGCCCAGCCAGCTCCCGGGCCGGTACGGCACCAACGCAGCTTTCTTCGCCGCACCGGGAATCCCACGGTACAGCAACGGCGTCATCGAACTCGACCGGCTTCAAGGACCGACCACGATCGGTTACATCTACGGCGGGATTTATTCCACCGTCGGGGACACGACGGATCCCCCCAGCCAGACGACGTCCTCGAACCAGGTCTTCCAGGTGACCCTGATACCCGATTGAGCGATCGCGCGTCGGCAGGCATGGCGTGTCATCGGCGGTATGGGCCGTGATGACACCCTCGTCAAGTGGGATCGGGCTCATCCGCCGGGTCCCACGGCTCCGGCGGCCTGGGGACCGCACGCAACGCGGCCTCGAAATGGTCCAGGTCGGGACTGGACGCCGCCAGCTCCACGGCGGCGTCCAGGACGGTCTCGTCGAGGATCGACGTCACCTCGGCTTTCAGCTCGGGCCGCACGGGACCGAAACGAATCGCGAGGAATTTGAAGATGTCCTTGTGCCTGCTCTCCGCGACGATCTCCCGGATCAACGGCGACTCGATCATGACGGTTTTCGCTCCCAGGATAGTCAGAAGGTTGGGGTCCTTGTATCGCAGCCGCGTGAAGACCTGCGTGACCGTGATGAGGCGTTCGTGCTCCTCGGCCGGCGCGTGCTGTTCGATCACCTCGCGACACCGTCGCAACACGACCTCAGGAGGCTCGTCCGCATGCATCAGCGGCACCCACGGCATCATACCCGGATCCGCCGCCGCCAGCACGGGCTCGGCGGGCACCTTCCACAGCTCGATCACCTGCCAGCGGCCCCCCAGTTGAGTCAGGCCGTCCGCGGCGGGCCGGCTGGCATGGTGCGGGACCTCGAGACGGCCCTTCGGACGGAGCACCAGGACCAGGACGCTCGGGGCCTCGCCGCGGATCAGGTAGACCAGCAGCAAGTCGCGTAGCGCCTGCTCGGCAACGCGGACCTCCGGATAGGTCGCGACCTCGATGACATAGGGATCGGGACGATCGCGCCCGGCACGCCAGGCCATAAGGAGCCCGTCGGGGAGTTTCGTGGGCAGGACGAGCTCGGCCTGGGCGGCTTCGCATCGCACCAGGTCGGTGACGCCGCCAAGCCGAAGGATGGCGTCGCCATGGTGCTGGATCAGCCACTTCGCGCTCTTATCCTTGTCCTTGGCCGGCTCCGCCATCGTCCACTGGACTCCCGAATCGAGGACCTGGATCCGTCGCGGTCGCGCCGGCCGGGCGATCTCCATCATGATATCCGATGCTGGAACGTCCCGGAACGACGAACTTGGCACGATCGGACGGGCGAGACGATCCGAGTATCGCTCGCTTGAGCGGAGATTCGTTCGGAAGGAGGGTGAATCTTCATGTGAGGGCCATCGATAGCCATCGTGGACTTGCAGTCCCTCGATCGAGCTGGCCGGTCGTCCCATCGAATCCCCACCGGCCGAGAGAGGAATCCGGACGCGCCGAGAGGGACCGCTGGCGTGCCTTGCTATGGAGTGTAGGTGATGCCACGGGACTTGGTCAGATTGACATTCCCCTGGGCATTCGCCGCGACCACGTTCTTCTGCACCACGGAGCCGTTGCACCGGCCGTACGCGGCCAGGCCGTAGCCCAGGTTGCCGACGATCCCGTTGCCGGCCGCCGAAGTGTTGCCGCCGACGGTCAGCTTCCTGGCCTTGACCAGCATCACTCCCGTGCCCGTGTTGCTGCTGATCTGATTGCTTTCGACCCGGGTGCCCGTCACGACGCCGGTGATGTAGACGCCATCCTGGCCGGCTCCCAGGGTCGCCGAACTGGTCGGTTTCCGTCGCGCGTCGATCGTCGATCCGGCGGGGACGCTGCTGTACTGGATCTCATCCCCGATTACCATGTCGTTGCGGGACGATTGGATGGTCACTCCGGGGCCGCCGCTGTAGAGGATCTTGTCTTGCAAGATGGCCGATGCGCCCCCGATCGTGTTGGACGACGTGCCGGATCCCAGGTCGATTCCGCCCAGGTCGTTACCCAGGTTGGTGCTGGCCCCGGCATTGGTCCCGATGTACGTGTGATAGACGGTGTTGTCGTGCGCCGAGCCGACAATCGCGATCCCGTAACCGCGATTGGCCGAGACCGTCACCTGGGGTTGGATCGACGGTTGAAAGCCGCCGATGGTGTTGTCATGGGCGTGGCCGTCGAACTCGATGCCGCTGCCGCCGTTCGGGATGGCCGACTGGATCGAGGTATTCGTGCCGATCGACGTGTCGGTGACTTGCACTCCGGTCGCATGGCCGCCGAGCTCGATGCCGTTGCCGAGATTGCCCGAGATGATGCAGGTGCGGATCAGGTTGTTCCCGCCGTTGGAGGTGACCAGGATCCCATCGCCCTTGTTCGGGGCGGCTCCCCCGAAGGCGAAGATCCCGCCGAACGTATTGAACGAGGTGACGCCGCTAGCATCGTTGCTGACCTTGGTGCCATTACCGTCATTGCCTGAGATCACGTTGCCGAGCGGGATCACGCCGCCGACCTGCGTATTCGCCGAAGTCCCCGAGACCAGCAACCCGTTGCGGCCGTTGGCCACAATGGTTGCGTTGTCGGCCCCAGTACCCATGAAATTGGCCTGGACCGTCGTGTCGTCGGAATTGGTGATTCGCAGCCCGTTGCCGCCGTTGCCGCCGAGCACATTGTAGAACACGAACGGATCCTGCTGGAACGTGCAGCCGATCAGTTGATTGCCGTTCGCCTTGACGATCGCCACGCCGTCCTGCCGGTTGCCCAGGACCGAATTGCCCGAGGCCGATGTGCCCACGAAGTTCCCGCTCAGCATCGTCTGGGTGGCACCCTTGTTGATCAGCACGCCATCGGCCCGGTTGCCCGAGATCAGGTTGCCCTGGGGCGGGCGGACGAACACGTTCCCCGTGGGATCATTGCCGCCGGTCGCCTGGCCGCCGATGAGATTCCGCGCCGCGCCCTGCGTGACGAGGATGCCGCTCTTGGCGTTGCCGCGGCGGAGCGTGCCGGTGGCATCCGTGCCGATGTCATTCATGGCGATCTGATTATTGTCGGCCCCGTAGATCCCGATCCCGTTACCGCCGTTGCCGCCGATGACGTTCGAGAGCTGGAATCCCGCGTTGACCGTCGCCTGGATCGAGGACGTGCCCGAGCTGCTCAGGACGAACCCGACGACTTGGTTGCCGTACACCGAATCGTTGCTGGAGATGGAGGTGCCGGGATCGATCCCGGGATAATTAAGGTTCACCCATTCCGAGGGGCCGAACGAGCCGTCCGTATCGAGGCGCACCGTGACCCACGAGCCCTGCAAGGGATTCGCGGAACCGCTCTGGCCCGAGTCGGCACTGAGGGTGTAGACGCCCGCTTCGGTGCTGCTGATGCCCTGGAAATGGGTGATGTAATTCTGCCCGACCACACCGTTGGGATAGGAGAAAGACGCCCAGTGGCTGTATTGCCCGGTCGCGGTGTTGTAGTTGACCAGGTACGCATTGCTGACCTCGGTGCTGCCGGGGCCGGCACCGTTGATATAGCCGCCGCAGATCGTGTAGCTCGTCCCGCCGTTGTACCAGATGCCGTAGGCCGTGGTTGTCAAGGAGCCGGGATAGTCGACGTTGGGCAGGAACGTATCCGTGGCGAGATCGTAGAGGAACGCGTGGCCCGAGGCGATGGGAGCATTCCCCTCCGGACCGTCGGCGTTGCCGACGGCGAGGTCTCCCATCGTGCTGTGGACGTAGGTGCCGTGCGCGCCGGGATAATCGATCGTCTTGTAGTCGCTCGCGTCCGAGAGGTCGGCGGTCGTGCCCTGGAAAACGAATCCGTTGACGACTCCGTTATTGTAGGTCCCGACGAGTCGGAGGTCGCCATTGGGGAGGAGGTCGGGGCCGTAGACGCTCGTGGAATTGGCCCCAGGGTAGTTGACGGCGTAGCTGGTGCCACCCGAACCGGTGATTGGCCCTTCGTAGAGGAGGCCGTTGGTCTGCGATGTCCCGGTGATCAGGTACTGTCCGCTGGTGGCCGAGGCGCGAATGCCCTCCCAGCCCGAGACCGGCATGCTCACGCCGTCGGCGTTGTAGTAGCTGATGCTCGACACCGGATCGCTGTTCCCGATCAGGTCGCCCTGCGACGAGGCATTGATCTTCACGCCGTCCCCACGGTTGCCGGCGACGGTCCTCCCATTCGAAAGAAGGCCGATATCGTTGCCCTGGACCGTGACGTGTGACGGCGCTGATCGTGACGCCCGCATTGCCGGCCTTCACCAGCGAGAGTGACCTCAGGATCGAACCGGCGGAACCGGCCGCGAAGTCGAGTCCTCGGGTTCCCCGGAAATTCACGGTCACGACGGGCGATCCCGCGAACGACGGGGCCGTGGTACCGTCGATGGTCACCGGGTCGGTGATCGCCGGGAGCGGAGTCGATCCGATCCGGATCGTCCCGGCGACATCGAAGTCGATGATGTTGGATCCCGCCTGGTCGTTGGATCCGACGATCGCCTGGCGGAAGGAACCGGCCCCCGAATTGTGGAGGTTCGTCACCGTGAACGTCGAAAGCAGTTCCCGGACCTCGAGGAACTCGACGCCCCGCAGCGTCGAACCCGGGGCGGATCGGCGCCTCGAGCGAGCCAGCTTACCCGAGACTCCGCGTCGGAAACGATTCTCAAAGTGGAACGCCATCAATTGTGCATCCTTCGTCTTGAGATGCGCGTGATCCGAAATTCCCCGGATCAGCCTCGACCTCCGCGTCCGTGACCTTGCCCGGGTCCTTGAGGGCGCACCGAGAGCGGGCCAGGTGCCGGGTGCCTGGTGCGATCGACTCGGAAATTCGTGAGATACGCTCCGACAATCGCCTCATCGGACAGATCCGGAGCGATGCACCCCTACCAGATAACTAGTACGGGATCGCACAAAACGCAAAATGCTTCGCAAATCGAGCCTGTATGAAAGTGACCGGGTCGTCCGTGGAAGGCGGTTGGACTCCTGTCAGATCGGCCCGACGGAGTATCCTCGCGCAAAGGCGCGAAGCTCGCCAAGAAGTCGCAGAGAGAAATCTTAGGAATCGAGTGATCCTCCCTTTGGGTCTTCTTGGCGAGCTTCGCGCCCTTTGCGCGAGGATACTCCCCGAGGATAGCATCGATGGCGCAGGGCTCGCCTCGCCTCGGGTGTTGACCCGGCTTCTTCGCGACAGAGTCCGCAAATCCGAGGCGTCAAGAGGGGTGGGGATTGGCGCCACATGTCGTCCCGATGGCATCGATATGCCAGGGTGAGGCGGTCATCTCACATCGCCGAGGATCCCTTCGAGCACGCGGCCCGAGGCGTCCTTCAGGGAGATGTCGAGGAGGCGCGCGATCGTCGGAGCGACGTCGATGTTGTCGATGGTCGGGATTGTCGTATGGGCCTTGATCCCGGCCCCTGCCGCCACGAAGATGGCGTTCATCTCGGGCTCGGTCGAGAGGAACCCGTGGGTGCCGGCGGTCGGGTTCGGATTGGCGACGACGAGGGCATCGCCCATGGCCTCCAGGCTGAACGCATAGCCCGGCCTGGCCGCCATCACGATGTCGCCCATCGCCGGGTTGTCGGCCGGTCGGGGCAGGTGGAACTGCGCGTAATCTTTCGGCTCGACGATCCGGGCGATCCCCTCGGCGTCCCGGAAGAGCCTCATCACCGATTCGCGATCGCGTGGCGCGGTCGCCGGGTCCGTGAGGTAGACCATCGCGATACCTCCCTCGGCGACCGCGAGCACACGACCCGAGACGATCCGGCCATCCTTGACCGAGAGCAGCCCTTCGCGGCGCAGGATCGCATTGGGCCTGAGGGACTTCGGCGTGGCGATGAAGCCGTGGTCCGCCACGATGAACACGGCGGTCTTGCGGCGCACCCCCGCATCGTCGAGGGCCTTCAGGACACGGCCCACGTTCGCGTCGTTCATCGCGGCCGCGGCATAGCCCGGGTTCGACCTCGGGCCGTATCGATGGTGGGCGGAATCGACGCTGTTGAGGTGCAGGGCCAGGAAGCGAGGCATCCGGGATCGGATGACCTCGCAGGCCGCCTCGGTCCAGATCTCGTCCTGGACGATATCGTTGCCCTTCTCGAAGCGCCGGAGGAGTCCCTTCTTCGACAGCTCGTCCTTGAGCCGTGGGGTAGTGTAGGCGAGGGCGCCGGGGACATCGGGGAAGTTGTCATCGATCGAGGTCGAACCCCGGGTACACGGCCAGTTGATCGCCGCCGAGGTCTGGCCGGCTTGCTTGAGGACGTCGAACAGCATCGGGATGCGGACCAGCTCCTGCTGGGTCCTCGAGGCGAAATACTCGACCAGTTGCCCCGGGCCGCGACGTTCCAGCCCTCCATTGAAGAGGACGCCATGCCGATCGGCATGGCTGCCCGTGACGAGGCTCGTCTGGTTGGGCCAGGTCATCGACGGGTCGGAGACCCGCATCCCCCCCTCCGCCGCCACACCTTCATTCGCCAACCCGCGGATTACCGGCAAGGATGCCTGCGGATCGTCGAGGAGGTAGGCCGGCAGTCCGTCGATCAGGATCATCACGACATGCCGATCGTCGGCGCGTGCCCAACCCAGGCCCGCGGCGAGGAACAGGACGGCGAACGCGGACAGGCTGCGCATGGCGTGTATCCCCTCAGGCGAGGCGTATTCGAACGGTCGCGAGTCCGACGCGATTGAGGAGGGTCCGATCGGTCCCGCGACGGGCAGCGGGAGCGCCGCGATGATCCGGCGGCTTGAGATTGTAGGCGTGCATGGCGTCCGAACTATGAAATTCGCATTAAGCTTTTCCGAAGATCGGCACCTCCCAGGGATGCCCTCGCGTCCGCCGTGCGCTTTCTTGACAGGATACCGCCCGGGACCTAGGCTTCTTGCGGAGGACTCCCCTGGCAGGCCGGGCTCGGTACCGCCGCGCGGATCGCGTCACGGTTCGAGCCCCGATGGAATGGTCCGGGGGCCTCATGGATCCGCAATCACTCCAAAACTGGTCGGAACGTGGCCTGGCATCGTCCGAGTACGGCGTCGAGGCCCGAGACGTCGCGCCTCGACGAGTCATGTCAGAAATCGGCAGGAAAGACAATGGGTAGCTCTCGATATACATCCGGCCGGAGCGACGTCCCGACTTCTTCGAGCCTTGGCGACCGGCGCGTGTCCTGTCGCCATCGCGTCGTCGTCGACGACGCCTCGCTGGGATGGTGGCAGGATTCGAGCTTCTTCAGCACGCCGTGTCGAATCGTCGATATGTCGTTGTCGGGTTGCTCGGTCCGGTTGCGGCGTGCTCCCGGCCTGTTGAAAGGGCAATCGGTCTGGCTGCTCCCGCGGGGCCTGTCGCCGGGCGACTGGTCGGAAGGGGTCATCGTGTCGATTCGCAAGCCCTTCCTCCGCGAATGCCAGGTCCGGATCAGGCTCCTCGCGTCCCTCCCGTACGAATCGTTCAAGGCCCTGGTCCATGGGCCGGACCATGAGCACAAGATCGACCGTGTCGGAGCCCCCGAGCACGAGCAAGATCACTTCTGGAAGTGAAACCCGATCCTTCGCGAGAGACGAGTCCTCGATCGCTCGCTCGATCCGGGCGAAGTCGAGGGATCGCGTCGCCACCCCCGCACTCGCGCGCCCAGTCACTTCTGCTCGCACCGTTTCGGCAGGAACTCCCCGAGCCGCTGGCATTTTCGCTCGATCTCGATCAGAATGCATGATCGATTTCCCCCGCCGACGGCCTTACGTCGGATCGCGGAGCGGGGTCGTTTCCCTTGGCGTTGAGCGAAGGCGGTAAGAGGGGGAGGGATCCACAGATGGCCAAGGACCACGGAGCCAGGCAGCAGAAGCGGGCGGCCAAGCAGAAGGCGAAACGCCTGGCGAAGCGTTCCCTATTGGTCCGACGCGAGTCGAAGGACCCGAACATCCGACTCCGGGGAGCCGAGAAATGGCCGGTCGTCCAGGCCCTCGTGGGCGTCAAGCTCTGGGACGAGGGGATCGGTTACCTGGTCCTGGCACGGCAAGGGTCGGACGGAGAGCTCATCTTCGCCGCTTATCTCGTGGATGTGTACTGCCTCGGCGTGAAGAATGCCTTGTGGCGCACCGGGACTCGCACGGATCTCGAGGAGACGATCGAACACCTGTCGCAAATCCAGAAGATGTGCCCGATCGCCCCCGCGTGCCTGGCGAAGATCGTCAAGGGTGCGGTCGAGTACGCCCAGTACTACGGCTTCTCGCCGCATCCCGATTACCGACATGCCTCGATGCTGCTCGAAGGGATCGATCCCGCGGCTTGCCCGGAACGATTCGCCTTCGGTCGCGACGGCAAGCCGCTCTATATCCAGGGTCCCAACGAGTCGCCCGCGGAGGCTGCCGCGATCATGCAACGCATCCAGGGTTGGGGAGGCCACTATGTAATCGCCTTGTCCGGTACCGGTACACGCGAGCTTCCCGGCATGTTAGGCCAGCTTGAGGAGGCCGATTCACCCGACGAGGAAGAACCCGAATAGGGAATTCGACTTGGAGATAGAAACGATCGTCGGCTGACCTCGGCGAAGGCCTGGAGTGTCCGGTCCGGGTGCGCGCTCCCCGCGTACCGCCGTCGTAGCGGCGTACGTCTTGCATCGCTTCGTTGAAGTCTCGGACTCGCCGGGCTGGTGACGGCCAAGGGACGTCATGGACCGTTCAAGGCTAACTCTTCAACAGCCCAGGGATGTCCCTGCGAGACAAGCATGAGAACGGAACCAAGAAACGGGTGGCCCCTCGCGTCGCCAGAGGGAACCGCCCGTTCGTCCTTCTCATTCGTACGTCAGGCTTTCCCGCCCGACAGGAGGATTGGGGAGTCAGGCAGGAAAGTCTGACCGACAGGACGGGATTGCTCAATAATCGTCCCAGTAGATAATCTCGCCTCCGTTGCGGGTCGTCAGATCGTGCAAGTCCTTGGTTGTGATCGTTTCCTTGAGGAATCGCACGGAACCATCGGCGAACCCGACGTTCGTACCTTTGGGGTGATGGCCGAACAGGCTCTGGACCTTGAGTCCAGCGGAAATGTCCCAATCGTCTGGCTTGGTCCAGGTGACGGCGGCGGCGTCGCTGGCGTCCACGACGAAGATGGTGTTCGACGTGCCATCCGTGACGTCCTGGATCTTGACGGCTTCGGTGCCGCGGAAGATCGTGGCGGGTCCCCGTGGCGTCAGATAGGTCGTCTTGCCCGCCTTGGCCAGCGTCCGGCTCCCGCTGGGGCAGGTATAGACAGCCGGCATCCGGGAGATCAGGGTCTTGTTGTGCTCGCTATCCCACGGTTCGTCCTTGTTGAACTCGTCGTAGAGCGCCTTCTGTTCGAGATGCGGCAGGATGAGGACCCGCCAGCTCAGGAGCGGCTTGCCATCCGGGCCCTTGCTGTATGCGGGCGGGAAGGTGCCATGAACTTCGTTGTATATATGCATGGCCAGGGCGATCTTCTTGAGGTTGGTCGCGCACAGGGAGAGTCGGGCCGCCTCGCGCACCCGACGGATCGGCACGGCCACCAGTTCGGTCGTCGTCTCCAGGTCGGCCTCGACGGTGATCCGGTCTCCCTGTGCCAGGGGCTTGATCTGGCCGATCGGCGCCGCCAACGAGGCCAGCGCCGGTTCGTTTCGACTCGCATTCGCCAGGAGATCGATGGCGTCCTGGGCGAGGTTGAGCAGCGCCCTGGTCGCGTCCGGGTCCTTCGCCTGCACGACGGCTCGGATCGTCGGCCTGGGTTCGGACGCCAACGTCAGGGAGATCCACCTCAGGCCCTGGGTGACCGTGGTGATCGGACCGCCGCCGAGCTCTCGGGGCAGCACCGCCGACGATTCCTCGATCGACCGCCGCAGCGTGGTGCTCGGCACGATCGCGATCTGGATCGCGGCATCGCCGCCCGCGGCCATCGCGGCGAGCAGCTCGGGGCGAGCCTTGGACTCGGCGTTGCGGATGCGGGCCAACCCGGCGGGCGTGCCGGCAACGACGGCGCCTCGGATCGTCTCGGTAGCCGGCCATCGGAAGGGGTTGCTCCGCACGCCGCCCGAGAGCGCTGCGGCGATCGACTTGCCGTCGGCCCCATCGACCAGCGGCACGACCGCGGCGGGAAGGCCGGGCATGTCGGCCGGTTCGAACAACAGGAACAGGTCCTTTGCACCCGCCTCCTTCAGCGCGGCGACCGAGCTGTCCAGGGCCTTGGTGACGGGGCTCGGATCGTCTTCGTCGGCCAGTTTGCCGAGCGACGCGGCGGAAGAAGGGCTGGGTATCCCACTTCGTCAGATCGATATGAACGACGACCGCGACTTCCTTGCCAAGAAACGGGGCGATGGCCGTGGCCTGCGTGCTGGCGGCCTGTTCGGCCGTCGGCACGGCGACGGTGAGCAGCAGCACCACCGGAATCGAAAGAAACATGAGAGGGTCCTCCATCAATCAAGAAGTGGGGGCAATTACTTGGCGAGCTTCAGCTCATAGCGGATCGCATAACGCTGATGGTCATCACCGGTACGTCTAAAGCCGGGAGGTGCCGGAGCCGAGAGGATCGCAGAATCCCCGTTCACTTGGTAAAGAAACGGCTTTCCCGTCACGACATCGAGGGGCACCGGGGCATCGGTGATCGCCTCCAGGTTGTCGGGCAGCTTGCCCTCGTGGGCGTTGGCGTAGAGGCGGACTGCCTCGATACACTGCAAGGTGTCGAGCTCGCGATCGAGCCGGATGCCCGCCAGCCGGACCGAGTTGAGGGCTGGTGTCAGGCTCAGGAACGCGGCGAGGATGGGATTGGCCGTCTTCTCATCCACGGAGGAAGGTATCGCCCCGTCCACGCGGTTGTAGGATTGCCAGTAAGGGACGTTCATCCACTTGTACTTCTCGTCGCGGATCCGCTGATATTGCTCCAGGGAGTAGAGCGCGGCGACCTGGACGACGGGCATGGCCTCGACCTGTGCCTCGGGGCGCCCTCGAGCGATCAGGGCGCGTTCGGCCTCGGGGTAGAGCTTGGCGGCCATCGCGGCGATTCCGAGCCGGCGGGACAGGTCGGGGAGGTCCATCGGCGCGGCGCCGTCAGTACCAGCGATCGACTCTTCCGCGGCGAGGGCGAAGAGCTTGCGCAGAGTACGTCGGCGAATCGCCGCGCCTGATCGAGACTCCACGCTCCCCGGTCGAGCTCGTTCAGCTCGGGCAGCTCTTTCTCGAGGAAATACCGCTCGCCTTCCATGGCACGTCTCATGTCGATGAACGGTCGGGGCCGATCGGCCAGGGCCCAGTAAAGACTGGGACCGCCGGGGGCCTGAATCAGTTCTTCGAGGCGAGCCGTCATCGTCCTGCCGATCGCGACGCCGACCAGGGCCTGGATCGCGACGGGCCCTGGCCGACGTGCCGCCCCATCGCGAGGCCGGTCTCGATCCAATGCATGGCCTCGTCGGTCTTGCCATCGAGGATCGCGACCCGCACCTTGAGCTGCATCAGCCGCCCCAGGCCCCGCATCCCCTGGATCTCCGGGAGGTACAAGGACATCCCGTCCTTACGCTGGTCGAATTCCCAGTCGCAAGTCGATCGCAACGCGCCGAGCTCGACCTCCTTCAGGGCGTTCTGGAACGGTTCGAGATACTTCCGGGCCTTGTCCCGCTGGATCTCGCCGATCGGGCAACTGAGCCAGTCGTCGGAGGCGAGCCGGTCGAGCGAGTCGGGAAAGGCGCCCGGCCGCGCCTTCTCCTTGGCCCTGAGCGATGAAAAGGTCTCCTGCATGATGGTGACGCCGCGATGATAGAAGATCGCGGCGTTGCCCGGCACGAGCGTGATGTGCTCGGGCACGAGCCGATATTTGAGGGCCGGGACCGGCTCGGCGGCCGGGCGCAGAGTGATCACCGTCGGCGGCTGGCGGCGCGAGGCGGCCGACGGCCACCGGGCGGCCAGCAAGAGGAGCAAGGCAATCATTCGTCTCATGAGGGGTCTCCAGGATCGCGAAGTTTACGGAGTTCTTCTTGCAACATCTGGCCGGAGGAAGCAGGCCACGCCCCCGAGGCAGGCGACGCGACCGTCGGGGAAGTGGGCAGGCCATCGAGCCCGTAACGCAACACCTGCGCGACCTGCCGCTCGTGAGTCGTCTGCCCGAGCGAGAGGGGACTTTCGCTCGGGAGCGACTCCGTCGCCTCGGCCACGCTTTGCTCGAGGGGCGGGACGACCGGGGCCGGGGCCGTCGCCGGCTCGCGAATCACGACCACCTCCTTGACGATCTGCGGTGGAGGCCGATGGGCCAGCAAGACGCCCTCGCCCAGCGCGATGAGCGCGAGGCTTGCGGCGATCGCGTCCCGGGCATGTTTGCCCAATCGCGGCCGTCGCACCGAAGCCTTACCGGCCCGGAACATCACGATGTCGCGGTCGATGCGGCTCCGGGCCGGCTCGAGCGAGCCGAGGATCGCCTCGATCGCATTCAGCTCCGGCTCGGCCGCGGGCGAGTCGGGTTCGTTTGACATGGCACCCCCAGGTGTTCTCTCAGGGCCATCAGGCCCGCTTGGTACGATCGGTGAGTGGAGCCCGCGGAAAAACCGACCAGCTCGGCGATCTGATCGAATGTCAGCCCGCCCCAGAGGTGGGCCACGATGATCTCGCGTTGCTCCAACGGCAGCACGGCCAGCGCGGCCTGGGCCGACTCGGGGTCGACCAGCGCGCCGCTCCGAGCCCTCGGGCTGGTCTCGAACCAGGAGGGGCGCCGGCCATCGCCTCGGCCTCGTGCCTACGCCTCCTGCGTTTGGCGATCCCGGCGTTGATCGCCCCGTTGCGGACCGTCCGGAAGAGCCAGGCTGTGGGGTTGACCGGTGTCGTCGGCTGTTCCGCCAGCTTCACGAACGCCTCCTGGACCACGTCCTCGGGCTCGTCGCTCCACTGCCGCGCATAAAGCCCCAGCGCCGCCGCCAGTCGATCGATCAACATTCCGAGCTGTTCTGGATCCATTTGTCCTGAACTCGCAAGGCCACACCCGTTCTTCCATGATGAGGATGACAACGGCCGCTCCCCAGGATCCCAATTCTCTGAACCGATTCCTCCGATCCCATATGAGTGTGAATCCGGAGGGTTTGGGCCGGGTAGAGGAGAGACGCGTCGAATCGCGCGCCAGATGAACCAATGTCAAGACGAAGTGGCCCGAGACCCCGAAGCCGATCGGCAAGAATACCCGCCGATCGCCAACCCGACGATCGGGACACTCAGGACGTATGCCAAGGCACTCGGACGAAGGCTGGCATGGACTCTCGAAGTGATCGCACAAGGTGATATAGCGAGCCAGTGGCGGGAAGTCGCAAGAGCGCTACGTCTCCCGTTTCAGATCCGCCAATTATGCAGGATCAGGGGGTAGCCAAGTTGCCGGATGCGTTGGAAATGACCGGTGTTGCCGGTGACGATCTCCAGGCCCTGCGTCAGGGCGATGGAGGCGATCATTGGGTCGGCCAGGCCGATGGGCTGGCCAGTTCGCTCCAGATCGCCAGCGATGCGGCCGGCCAGCTCGCCATCGGGCCGGTCGAAGGCAAGCACTTTTTCCAGGGCGACGGCGGCCAGGAAGTTCTGTAGCTTGCGGTGGCTCTGGTTTCGTTGAAAACCCCGGACGATTTCCATCACGGTGACGGCCGAAACCGTCAGGGTGCCGTGGAATTGTCGGTAGGTGATGGCGTTCCGGATGACGGTCAGATCGACGGCTTTGAGGATTTCGGAATAGATGTCGGTGTCGAGCAGGACTTCATTCAACGGAGATGTCCCGCCAGAACTCCTGCCGCTTGCGGTAAGCGTCGGCAACGATCTCGTCCAGTTCGGTGGCGGCATCCCGCATGGCTCCGATGGAGCCCAGGCCCGCGTTCGGGCTGGCCGCCGGTTGCCGGGGCGTGCGGTCGCGGAGCAGCATTCGGACGGCCTCGGCCATCGCGTCATCGAGCGAGGCGAAATGCCCGCTCGATACCTCGGCCCTGAGCGAGCTTTCCAGGTCCTGGGGTAGATGGACGGTCATAACTGGTATCCTCCTGTTCGGTCCAGCTTATCACAACGGCCGGGCAGTACCAACCGAAATAGTAAATGCGGAGCGGAAACGGGGTCGCAGCTGGTTCCTCTGGGCTGCTCCCCGTTTCCCGTCGCTGTAGCGGCATTCCATGGGGAGGCTCCGGCACCAATCCAGCGAATCATTCGTCCCAACCCGAATACTGTTTCGGCGCTTTGCCATGTTCCTCCAGGATACGGGTGCCTTGATCTTGACGTCGGGCGGCTCGATCCGTTCCAGCTTGATGGTGAATCGCCAGTAGTCGCCGAAGTCGTATGTCAGCCCCATCGTCTGGCCCGGTTCCATCGGCAGCTCCCCGATAGGAACCTGGTCGGCCCAGGGTCCTGCGTCCGAGGACGGGTGACGGGCCCTGACCGTGGCCCCAAGTCGGTCGCGGTAGGTGAACTCGTATAAATGGTCGCTGTCGAAATCGACCGAGCGGAGGATCCAGTGGACCAGGCTGCCGAGGGTCTCGCCCGCCGGCATGGCGATCATCCGCCACATCTTGCCGAGGGACACGCGGAATACGAACGTACCTTCCCGCGGCTCCTCTTGCGGGAGCTCCAGGTTCTCCCGCCAATCGGGAAAGTACGGCTGGAACAGCGGTTGCCAGGCTCCGAAGCGGGGTACCTCCAGCGTCCCTTCCTCCTGGTCCTCGTCTTCCTTCCGGGAGAGATCTATGCCAAAGGATCTGAACTGCTGGAGACCGAGCAAGGTCAACAGAGCATCGCCGAACGGAACATGGTCGATACCGGCCGGGCCCCAGGGCGTGATGGGACGACGCGGTATCTCGACCCTCATGAGCCCGAATAGGTCCATCAGCGCCGGCATATAGAGATCCCGGTAGAGCCCGGGGATGTAAATGTGCTGCGGATGCTTGAGATCGAACTGGCAACCGTCCTCCGGGATCGACCGCCAGGCGTGCAAGCAGGTCGGCAGCAGGTCTTTCCAGGATGTGCCTCGTTCGCCGATCATCTCCGCGCGGCCGAACCGCAGCCAGGCTTCCAGCAAGTTGAAGTACCGCTCGGTGGGATTGAGCCGATCCCACTGCGCCCGCATCTCCGGATCGATGACCAGGCGGGACTTGGCGCCTGTCCCCTCCACGCGGCTGAGGCCGGAGGCGCGGAGGAGCAGGTTCAGCCCATGCAGGTAGGGGTGCGACTTGAGCTGTGGCCGCTTCAGATCCAGGTGGAGAGGCCGGCTCAGTTGACCGTCCAGCTCCTCGATGAATTTGATCGGAAGCGTGTTGTACTTCCCACTCGCCTCGACCCCCTCAGGACCCAGGAAATCCAGGAGCACCTGGAAGTCGCGCAACACGGGGCCGGGTTGGTCATTGGTAATCGCCTGGTCCCGTAAGCACTGCTGCTGGGCCTTGGTGAGTTTCTGCCGCAGCATTGTAATCCCCCTTCGGGTTTGAGTGGATGAGCAGCGGTTACATATTCCCCCCCCCCTTTTCGTGCCTCATGACTCACTCCGAGTCTCTCCCACTCCGATGATCCAACTCCGGGAATCTCCGGGAACTCGCCTCGCTCCCAAGTCCACGTTGGATTGCCAGTCATCAACCTCGCGACATCGGAAAGCCTGAGAAGACACCCTTCGTTATTCTCCACTATGCATCTCGATGATGCGTCGCCGACTGCATCTGAAAGAGTTAACAAGCAGTTTTTTGCATAATCGATCCCACGATAATGGATGTTAATGCTTGACTTGCAATCGGAAAGGAGTGACTTGTATTCCTCCGTTGGCATTTCCCATTCCATCATTTCGCCTATAATATCGATTACCTCTGAATCGTGTTCTATTAGAATGTAAATGTTATTAGTTCTTTAACTGGGCTGTAAACTCGAACGGAAATCCCGCAGGGACGTGATCCACGCTGAGCGACAATGCTTCGACAATTCTTGCGAGAACGGCGTGATTGTTGACGTCTCCTGGGAGAAAGACCGAAAGTTGTGGTGCCGCCATTTTCCTTCTCCTTTCAATTTCACAAGGCAAAATTAGGAGATCCGGGCTATTTGTGGCCAGCACATAAGGGCTGGCCTTTGCAACAACTTCCGATTGCGGTTCCCGGGACATTTCCGGTTTCCATTCGTGATGAAGACACCTCCGAGGGTCGGGATACTATCGCTTACCGTTCGAAGTGCTGGCCTTGGCTCCCCGGACGCCAGGTGTAGGTAGAAGGGAGTCCGAAATTCCCGTTTCGACCAATTCGGCTCCCAACGCCTTGGCGACACACTCGGGGGCGAGACGCCTGAGGTTCTTGCTCTTGACCCAAATCTGTTTCAGTCGTTTGCTCGTCACGATGATGCGCTTTTCCACGGTCGAGCCTCCTTGGGAGGATCGTTTGAGCCGGCTCGCACATTCCGGGCCTGGTCCTCGTCATTAAACCCGATCGCCATGATGTAGCCGGCCAGGGCGGGTGGAGATCCATGATCGACCCTGATGAGAGGATCGGGCGAACATGCTCGATCGTCGTATCGTTCTTGGGCAGCCTTCGCCATGGGAGTCTCCCGCGATCAGGCAGTACTCGCCGAAAAGCAACTCCTCGCGTAGCCAATCGGTAGCTGGCCGCGTCAGGGTAGCCGTTGCGGCCCGTGTCGGCGACACGTGCGGCTCGGGCAGAATCCGTGAAGGGCGTCATGCACGATTCGCCGGCCGGAGACGGGTCTTCGCCGGCAGCTCATGGCTGGTCCTTGACGATCCTCGGGCAAGGGCAGCGGAGCGACCATGGATGGCGTTGGGGACTTCTTCCTGCGATACGACCCGTTTGATCATCTGTTCGACGGAGGCGTTAGTGCTCACGGCGACCACCTTCGATCTCGGGATGGGTCAGCGGAAGCGTCGGCGAATTCCTGGCTTCGCTCGATGCCTTCGAATCCGCCGGTTCCTTGAAGCCCTCGAACCGTGTCAAGACCCTCTTGGCCTCGGAGCGGGATTCCAGCCCGCCCGAGCCGTCGGCCAGCGGCTGGGGCGATAGCACGAACCGCTTGGGCTGTCCTCTTGGTCCATCGCGCACGTGGGTCACGGGACGCGGTCCATACGAACGAGCCAGGCGGCAGTCACCGTGGAAATTATACCGATGCGACATTTGCCGGAGCATCATCCGCGTGAAGAGACCATCGCCTTTTTCTCTTCCTTGGGTCGTCCCTTCGACAATTTGTTTCCCGACTTCCTCGTGGACAATTCTACGCCCAGACGCTACGATCGAGCGATCGATAGCCGACGGCCTCGGCGATGTGCCCCGGCTTGATGTCCTCCTGGCCCTCCAGATCGGCGATCGTCCGGGCAACGCGTAAGACCTTGTCATGGGCACGGGCCGATAACCCCAGGTCTTCCATCGCCGCCTTGAGGATCGCCAGCGACTCCGGTTTCAGCGCGCAGAACTTCCTCACCTGCCGCGGCGTCATCCGGCCGTTGACCTGCGGGCCGCGCGGGCCGAACCGCTTCGTCTGACGGGCCCGTGCCTCCAGCACCTGCTCGCGGAGCTCGGCCGAGGTCGGGCCGGGGGGCATCTCGGCCAGTTGGGTGAACGGGACCGCCGGCACCTCGACGTGCAGGTCGATCCGGTCCAGCAGCGGGCCGGAGATCTTGCTCAGGTACTTCTCCACCTGCGGCGGCGTGCAGCTACAGGCTCGCCGAGGGTCCGAGCGGTAGCCGCACGGGCAGGGGTTCATCGCCGCGACCAGGATGAACTCGGCGGGGAACGTGGTGCTCCGCAGGGCGCGGCTGATCGTCACGCAGCCCTCTTCCAGCGGCTGGCGGAGGACTTCGAGCGTCTTGCGGTTGAATTCGGGCATCTCGTCGAGGAACAACACGCCCTTGTGCGCCAGGCTGATCTCGCCCGGCTGCGGGACGCTGCCGCCGCCGACCAGGCCGGCGTCGCTGACCGAGTGGTGCGGCGGCCGGAAGGGTCGGATCGCCATCAGCGGCTGGCCGGCCTTCAGCAGCCCCATGGCGCTGTAGATCCGCGTGGTCTCCAGGCTCTCGGCGGGCGTGAGCGGCGGCAGGATCGTCGGCAGTCGCTTGGCCAGGAGCGTCTTGCCCGTGCCGGGCGGGCCGATCATGAGGATGTTGTGTCCGCCCGCGGCGGCGATGAGGATGGCCCGCTTGGCGTAATCCTGGCCCTTGACGTTGACGAAGTCCTCCTCCATGTGGGCGAGCTGGTGGAAGACCTCGTTGAGGTTGACGGCCTGTGGCTCGATGTCGAGCTGTCCGGAGAGGAAGCCGACGGCCTCGGCGAGGCTGGCGATGGGGAAGACGTTGAGCCCCTCGACGACGGCGGCCTCGGGTGCGTTGGCGGCGGGTACGAGCAGGCCGTCGCGTTTCTCGGCGGCGGCCTGCAAGGCCATGGCCAGGACACCCTTGAGCGGCCGGGTCTCGCCGGTGAGGGCGAGCTCGCCGACGATCGCATAGGAACCGGGTCGGTCGAAAGCGACCTGGCCGCTGCCCACGAGCAGCCCCAGGGCGATGGGTAAGTCGAAGCCGCCCGCGTCCTTCTTCAGGTCGGCCGGAGCCAGGTTGATGATGATCCGGTCGATCGGGCGGCGATAGCCCGAGTTGACGATCGCGCGCTCGACGCGGTGAGTGCTCTCGCGCACGGCGGCCTCGGCCAGGCCCACCAGCACGGTCTTGGGCATCGTCGTGAACGAGACGTCGACCTCGACTTCCACCGGTGTCGCATCAATTCCGACGAGCGTGTACGAGGCGAGCTTGGCGAGCATAAATCATCGGGGTCCGCCGGGAGCCACGTCGATCGCGGGCGAGCAACCCTCGGCTCGCCCGGACGCGTCGGGCGAACGCTCCAAGTTTACCATGGCTTGATGGATTAATCATCCCCCGGTAAGCCATAATACGGAAGGCGATGTCTCGAGCGGCCGACGCGATTCGGCGTAACTCATTTCCGGTAAACTACCTGCTGCGTTCGAGCAGGACGATGATGGTCTCCTCGAGGGCCCCGGTGAATCCCTTGAGGGGGGCAGTCACCATCGACACGGCGGCCCATCCCTGGAGGGCGAGCTGATTCAGTACCTCCTCGAGGCGTGACAGGTCGAAACGCCCCTCGAAGATCTTGTCCCGTCCGGAGAGGAGCTTGTACTCGCGCGTGCCGGTCGGTGCCGCGGTAAACGCCGACGACGAGGGCGATGCCGCGGTCGGTGCCTGGTGGGCCTGGGCAACGTGGTCGGTGTGGGCCTTGGCGACCGACGACTCGGCGGGCATGGCCCATGAGGAGGCATCCAGCCCCTCGACTTCGATTCCCCCCGGCTCGACGGCCGCGGATGGGCCGGCCGAGGCCATCGCCGAGGCGGCCGACGTCGCGGGGGCGCCCGACGTGCTCACCGCCTTGGCGGCCGGCGCCACCTGGAAGCTCAGCCCGCACTGCTTGCACTTGATCCGGACCCCGACCATGCCCTCGGCGATCTTGCCGCGCTCGCCGCAGGTCGGACAATTGACGTAAGGCATCGTAACCTCCCCCTCGCCGGGTACAGGCTTCGGCCGGACAACTCGAGATGGCGGATCGCACGACGACGTGTCGCGTCTTGGCTCTTGATCGAAGCAACGATGGTCGGAACTGAGCTGATGACCGCTCTCAGGACTTGGCTTCACTTTAGAGAATACCGCGCGGCAACGACGGACTCAACATGGCCGTCCTTCTCGCGCCCCGATTGGCGGAATCATCGCGTACGAGCCCGGGAATTTAAGCCCGATTCGACTCCGGACCGGTCGATCCCCGAACGTGAGGCAAGATCGCAGCCGGCCGCGCTCCATCCCGCTTAAGTTGTTCATGCGAGCTCGCCGAGGAAGGCGCAGGTGACATCCGTCGATGTTGACGAAAGCCAACACGGGTCGCGCGGACCCCACAGAAACTTCGCGATTCCTTGACAGAAATCGAATCCTCGGCGAACATGAGGGTCTGAGCCTCCTCCGGGGGCTGGAGGAGAGGTGTCAACATGTATTCGCATCGCCGCGGCTGTGCAGGAAAATGTGACGGCATGGGTTCCACAAAAGTTCTCGATCAAATTGACTCGCTTATTGACGACTTGCTCAATGAATCGGACCTTTCCGCGTCTTCTTTGGCGTCGATGTTGATGGCGGCGCACGATTCCGTGCGCGACGGTTATCATGTGGCGCTGGCGCGGCGGATCTGGGATGCGAACAACGACATCAAGGGACGAAGGCGCGTCCACGGGACTTACCGGATCGACTCGCCCGCGATCGACTGATCGGTCGTCGTACTCTCCGAAAGCACCGATAGGTCTCGCCTCGGCATCCCTCCTACCTTCAGGCGAGGCTCGGGGTCGATCGGCAAGCGGTGGCGTGGGCGTTCGCGCGGCTCCGGCCAAAATTGGTGGCCGGAGGCGACTGGGAGGCAGTCATCGACCCCGCGCGGGGCTAACATAAGTGCGGTGAAGGAACTCTGGCGGCCGGCCGGTGGTCCGGCGCGAGCCATTACCGCGCGAGGTCGATGCGATGCAATCGCTCATCGGGGGAGTCCTGGTCGTCCTGGGCTTGATCGTGGCCAGGGGGTTCCTGACGATGGCCGAGGCGGCCCTGCGGTCGGCGCGAAGTCGCGCCTGAAGGGTCGGGCGAGCCGTGGCGACCGGGGCGCCGAGGTCGCCCTCCGGCTCGGCGAGGATCCCAATCGCTACTCGCCGACGGTCCAGGCGGGGATCACGTTCCTGGGTGCCCTGGCCGGGGCCTACGGCGGCGCGACCCTGGAGCCCGAGCTGGGCCTGATCATCGGCCAGCACGGCCCGCTGTCCCCGTACCGTTCCGCGATCGGGATCGGCGCGGTCGCGCTGGGGATCACCGCGGCGACGCTCGTCCTCGGCGAGTTCGTGCCGAGGCGGCTGGCCGCCTACTGGCCGGAACGGATCGCCGGCACGCTGGCCCGGCCGATCCGGGCCCTGGCGACGGCGATCAATCCGATGGTTGGCGCCCTGAGTGCGGCGACCGACCTCGCCTTGCAGCCGGTCGGCCTCCGACCGAAGCCCGAGGTGCCCGTCACCGAGGAGGCGATCCAGGTCCTGATGCGACAAGGGACCAAGGCGGGGGTCTTCGAGGAGGCCGAGCAAGCGATGGTCAAGCGGGTCCTCCGCTTCGGCGATCGCCGCGCCCGATCCCTAATGACCCCCCGCAACGAGATCGTCTGGATCGACGTGGCCGACTCGCCCGAGGAGATCCGCCGCAAGGTCATCGACAGCCCCCACTCGCGATTCCCCGTCTGCGACCAGAGCCTGGACAACCTGCTGGGGATCGTCCACGTCAAGGACCTGCTCGGCCAGGGCCAGAACGTCGAGCCGTTCCGGTTCAAGGGGCGGCTCACGCTCCCCTTGTTCCTCTACGAGGGGACGCATGGGCTGAAGATCCTGGAGATGTTCAAGACCTCCGCGACCCACAGCGCCGTGGTCCTGGACGAATACGGGACCGTCGAGGGCCTGCTGACCCTCACCGATATCCTCCACGCCATCGTCGGCGACATGCCCGAGGGCGCCGAGGACGAGGGCCCTCCGTCCGCCCGCCAGCCCGACGGCTCATGGCTGCTCGATGGCCGGATGCCGCTCGAGGAATTCCGCGACCTCTTCGAACAGGCGGCGATCCCCGAGGGCGACTTCCACACCCTGGCCGGGTTCGTCGTCGCCCAGCTCGGGCATATCCCCCGGGTCGGGGAGGGCCTCGATGACACCGGACTGCACTTCGAAGTCGTCGAGATGGACGGCAACCGCGTCGACCGCATCCGGGTCAAGCCTGATGGGGGTGGCGGGTGACGGGTGGCGGGTGGCGGGTGGATGCAGCTTGATTTCCCTTTCTTTTCCCGCCACCCATCACCCGCCACCCAGCGATCGGAGCGAGCGCTCCACCCGCAGAGATTGTCCGCGATCGCGACGGCCGATAGACTGCGCACAAGACGATCCATCCCCCTTGAGGAGAACCACGATGATCCGCTCCACGACCTCGCGGCGTGAATTCCTGGAGACGATCGGCGGCGCGGGCGCCGTCGCGGCCGGCACGCTGGCGACGCTCGAATCGGCGAGGGGCTACGCGGCCAACGACACGCTCTCGGTGGCCTGCCTGGGCACCGGCGGCCGTTGCCGGACGCTGATGAAGTCGCTGGCCCAGGTGCCGGGGGTCCGGATCGCGGCCGTCTGCGACATCTACGACCCACACCTCGACGCGGCGAAGCAACTGGCCGATCCGAAAGCCATCGCGTCCGGGCATTATCGCGAGCTGCTCGATCGCAAGGACGTCGACGCCGTTTTGATCGGCAGCCCCGACCACTGGCACGTGCCGATGGCCGTCGACGCGTGCAACGCCGGCAAGGACGTCTACGTCGAGAAGCCGCTGACCCACGACCTGGCCGAAGGCGCGGCGATCATCGACGCCCAGAATCGCAACAAGAAGGTCGTGCAGGTCGGCATGCAGCAGCGGAGCATGCCCCACATTCAGAAGGCGCGCGAGCTGGTCAAGGGCGGGCGGATCGGCGAGATCTTCAAGGTCCACCTGACCTGGAACCGCGGCGGGACCGCGCGGTTCCGCCGCGACGCCGATGGGGGTCGACCCTCGCCAGGTCGCCTGGAAGGACTTCCTCGGCAACGCCCCGGACCAGCCGTTCGACGAGTACCGCTTTCGCAACTGGCGATGGTTCTGGGATTTCGGCGGCGGAGTCCTCACCGACCTGATGGTCCACTGGATCGACGTCGCCCACTGGTTCCTCGACGTCGACCACCCGGTGAGGGCCACCGCGATCGGCAACCACTTCGCCAGCAAGGGCGTCTGGCAGACCCCCGACACGATCCAGTGCATCCTGGAGTACCCGAAGGGCGTCCAGGCCCACTTCGAGGGGACGTTCTCCAACGCGACCTACGGCGCGATGATCACGTTCATGGGCACCGACGGGACGCTCTACATCGACCGGGGCCGATACGAGATCACCCCCGAGCATGGCAAGGGGAAGCCCGAGTCGTGGATCCTCGGCACCAATCCTCGCAAGGGCGCCGACTTCTACGACAAGCCCGACGGCGAGCTGCTCCACCTGACGAACTGGGTCGAGTGCGTCCGCAGTCGGCAACGGCCCAACGCCCCGGCCGAGGCGGGCGTCGGCGCGGCCGCGGCGGCCCACCTCGGCAACCGCGCGTATCGCTCCGGCGAGGTCGTGGCCTGGACGACGGGATGAGGGATTGTGTCGGAGAAATTCCCTCATGACCGCCGGGCGTGGATCTTGAAGCCGAGGGCCTTCAATGCCGCTTCGGCGGCGGCGAGGTGATCCCCCTGGAGCTCGATCGTCCCTTGCTTGAGGGTGCCGCCGGTGCCGCAGCGGGACTTGAGCCGCGCGGCGAGGTCGTCGAGGTCGATGCCCACGGGGTCGATGCCCGCGACGGTCGTGACGACCTTCCCCTTGGGCCGCTTCTCCAGCTTGAGCCGGGCCGTCTGCGTCTCGGGGGCGAGGCGGACCGGCTCGACGGCCGGCGGCGGGCAATTGCATTCGGCCTCGGGCCGCCCGCAGCGATCGCAGGTCGGAGGGCGGTCCCACGGAGTCCCGGCGAACAGGCGTCCCAAAGGCTTCTCCTTTCCGCGAGCGATGTCAGGCCTTCCGCCCCATGATCCGGCCCAGCGCGTCCGAGCTCTGCTCGATCAGCGCCTCCGGATAATGGAGGAACGGGTGGAAATACTCGAAGGTGAGATAGCTTTCATATCCAATCTGTTCGAGGGCGTCCATGACGGCCGGCCAGTTCGTGGTCCCGTCCAGGAGCGTGCGGAAGGCGTCGAGGCTGTGGTCGCTCCCTTTCTTCGAGAATTCCTTGAAGTGGACGTTCTTGATCCGGCGGCCGAGGATCGGGATCCAGTGCTCGGGGTACTGGAAGAGCATGACGTTGCCTGTGTCGAAATGGACCCGGACGTGCTTGCTGCCGAAGGAGTCGACGAACGCGTTCATCTCGGCGGGCGTGGTGAGATAGCCATTGAACCAGATGGTCTCGACGTTGAGGTAGACCCCGAGCTTCTCGGCGAGCGGGACGAGCTGGCCGATGGCCTCGCGGGCGCGTCGGTCGCAGGCGTCGATCGGCACCGGCTCGCGGTCGGGCAGCCAGGGGATATAGGTCGAGCCGGCGATGGTCAGGAGGTTCTCGGTGCCCAGCTCGTGGGCGGCGGCGATCATCAGCCGGGCCAGCTCCAGGCCCCGGGCTCGCCGCGTCGGGTCGTTGTCGGTCAACGAATAGGGCCAGTAGAGGAACGAGCAGAGTCCACTGATCGCGATGCCGATCTCCTCGGCCATCTTGCGGATCGCGCGGAACTGGTCGGGCGACGCCTTGGGCGAGAGGTCGTTATCGAGGTCGTAGTTCAGCTCGATGCCGTCGAACCCGGCAGTCTTGGCGAGTTGCAGGCACTCCCGGAGCGTCATGCGTTGCGGGTAGGGGAACGCCCAGAGGTTGATCGACTTCTTCATGCGATAGACCTTGGGCGAGGCCCGGCGGGCGTCGGCCGCCTCGGGGGCGGCCTGCGCGGGCGCGGCGGCCGAGAGCCCGCCCGTCGCGACCGTCGCCGCCAGCGTCGATCGGATGGCCGAGCGTCGGTTGATCTTCGAGGGGACCGGGCCGTTCCCTTCGAGGGCGTCGGGCGTCATCATGGTAGCCTCCTGCGAGAAATCAATCGCGTGATCTTCGGTGTTCGCTCTCTCTCAACGTTTTACCGGAGTCCCTGCCATGTGTCGAAAGGCGCGTTCTTTTTTCTTCGTCCTGGCGATCGGTGCGGGTCCGTGGCTGGGCTCGGGTGCAGTCCTGGCCGACGACAAGCCGTCGTATGACCGCAAGGAGGACGTGATCTACGGCCGCAAGTTCGGCTCGGCGCTGACCATGGACGTCTTCACGCCCAGGGCCAACGCCAACGGGGGGGCCGTGATCTGGGCCGTCAGCGGCGGCTGGTACTCGGGGCACGAGAACATCAACGGGGCCTCCTTCGACGAACTGCTGAAGCGGGGTTACACGGTCTTCGCGGTCGTCCACGGCAGCCAGCCCAAGTATACGATCCCCGAGGTCCTCCAGGACATGCACCGCGCGGTGCGGTTCATCCGGTACCACGCCAAGGACTATCACATCGACCCGGACCGGATCGGCATCAGCGGCGGCTCGGCCGGCGGGCACCTGTCGGTGATGCAGGGGACCGCCGGCGATCTCGGGAACAAGACGGCCAAGGACCCGATCGACCAGACCTCCAGCCGGGTGCAGGCGGTCGCGTGCTTCTTCCCGCCGACCGACTTCCTCAACTACGGCAAGCCGGGCGAGATCGCCATCGGCTGCGGCATCCTCAAGGACTTCAAGGCCCCGTTCGACTTCCACGAATACGATCCCGTCCGCAAGTGTTTCATGCCGATCACCGACGTCGGCAAGGTCCTCGAGATCGGCCGGCAGATCAGCCCCGTCACGCACGTAACGCCCGACGATCCGCCCACGCTGATCATCCACGGCGACAAGGATTTCCTGGTGCCGATCCAGCAGGCTGAGCTGGTCCTCGACAAGCTCAAGGCCGCGGGCATCGACACCAAGCTGGTCGTCAAGAAAGGCGCGGGGCACGGCTGGCCGGACTTGCACAAGGATATGGCCACCATCGCCGACTGGTTCGATGCCCATCTGAAGGCGAAGAAGACCGCCGCGGACGACCGCGCCGGCACCTCGCGAGCGCGAGGGTAACACATCACCCTCCGGCGAACCGAAAGCTCGGCTGCCGACTATGGCCCCGCACCCGATCGACGATCGATGGCCCGAAGATCTTGAGCAACAATTCACGTAATCTCGCGTGGACGGATGAGGAGCGTCTTGACGGCCACACGAGCCTACAATAACATCTTGGGGGCGTGCGAAAAGGCATCGTGCATACCGGCTAGCAGCTTGATATTCTGCTATGAGATCGACTCGACGAGATCGACCTCGGGATGGAGATTCGTCGACTTCGCGATCGACGACTTCGAAGCCTGGAGCCCGTTCGGGAAACCGTGCGGATTGGCCATCAAGGAAGTTTACCCATCCCGGGCTTCGTGCATCCGCCGAGGGGGCGATGGCGACCTGAGATTCTGATATTCGTGTCCGAATCGCGATCGCGGCCTGTCCTGAGCCTTCGGATCGGGGCACCCCGTCGAGAATCCGAGAAGGATCGGCCCGAGATGAGAAGGGACTTGAAAGTTGGACTCCTGGTCCCCCCTTGAAAGGCATCTGATCTTCTGTATACTAGATCGTGGTTTGGTCGATATCGATCGATCGGCGACCGCCTCCCGGGAGAAATCGACCCCGCTCGGAAGGGAATTCATCGTCAATTCGCAGTGCGTCAACCTTCTGTGATCCTTTGAGCCACGCGATTGACATTGTCGTTCGCGGTCGGTCCCATCCCACGGGCGCCGTCGGCTACCCAGCCGCCCGGGTGAGGGTCCGCGAGGCTGCTGCGCCTGGACGGTCAACCCGAGAGGCCGTGAGAGAATCCACTGCGGATGCTAAGTACCGCTTAATGCTCAAACGCGAACGCATTACGAAATCTCGATCGCGATCTTATCATCCGCAATTCGATTGATTCGCGAATCCCGAGTTGCCATTGCATCATCGTTCGTTCGCCGGAGCAGCGATTCGCGGGGATGACCCCGGAATCCCATCGAAGCCGAACGCAGACGTCGAGTCGCCCGGCAGGAATCCCGCCTCCATCGCACGGAGTCTCCGGGAATCGGCCGGATGCGACGCGATCACCCCGAACCCAGAGAGGTCGAACATGAGTATTCCTCCACTCCTGAGCGCTCCTCGTCGTCGTGGCCACCACAAGATCCGCCGTCGGTATCGTCCGGCGCTCGATCCGGCTGGAGGACCGCGTGGTCCTGTCTCCCACCGTCTTCACGGTCACGGGAGTCGGCGACAGCCCCAACGACCCGACGACGCCCACCTCGGGCGACTTGCGATACTGTGTCGAGCTGGCAGACAACAATTACGCGAACCCCGCCGGCAGCATCATCCAGTTCGACCCGAAGGTCTTCGACGTGCCGCAAACGATCGCGCTAGCGGGGACCGGTCTGCTCCTGAACAACCCGTTCAGCCCGACGACGATCGAGGGCCCCGAGTCGCCGCTGACGATCTCGGGCGGCGGTCCGACGTCGAATTTCAGCGTGATCACCGTGGCCGGCAATGTGGCCGCGAACCTCTCCGGGCTGATGATCGCCGACGGGTACTCGCCTGGTGGCGGCGGCATCCAGAACGCGGGCGAATTGACGCTGACCGATTCCACTCTGACCGGGAACTCGGCATCCGACGGCGGCGGCCTCGTGAACCTCGGTACGGCGACGCTGGTCAACGTCACGATCGCCGGCAACACGGCGATCAACGGTGGCGGCATCGGCAACCACGGTCCGTTGACGCTCGACGACGACACGATCGCCGACAACATGGTGCCCCAGGAGGGGGGAGGCGGCATCGCCAACACCGCCCCGGCGACGCTCAATAACACCATCGTGGCCGACAACGTCGGCGGCGACATCAGCTATGCGCCCGTCAGCGGCTCCAACGACCTCATCGGCGACCCCGCCAGCTCCGGCGGTCTGACCAATGGTGTCAACGGCAACGTCGTGGGCGTCGCCCCTCTGCTGTCGCCGCTGGGCAGCTACGGCGGGTTGACGCCGACCATGGCCCTGTTGCCCGGCAGCCCGGCCATCGATGCGGGCAGTAACGTCCTGATCCCGGCCAGGATCACCGCCGACCAGCGGGGCCTCGCCCGCGTCGTCAACGGCAGCGTGGACATCGGCGCCTTCGAGTCGTCCGGCTTCACCTTGGCCGTCGTCGCCGGGAACAACCAGTCCACGATGTACGGCACCGCGTTTCCGAATGTGCTGCAAGTCAGCGTGACGCCGGATCGCGCCGGTGAGCCGGTCGATGGCGGGGTCGTGACGTTCACTCCGCCGACGAAGGGCCCCTCGGCGACGTTCAACACCCCGGCGTCCTCGACGACCACCTTGGGGTTCGCGACGATCGCCTCGGGTACGGCCTCGGTCACGGCAACGGCCAACGGCGTCGTGGGTGGCCCGTACACGATCACGGCCTCGGCCGCGGGGGCCGCGCCGGTGTCTTTCTCCCTGAGTAATTCTCAGGGACCGAGCCTGGTCGTCACGACCCTGGCCGATACGGAAAGCCCGGGCCTCACGACCTTGCGCGACGCGCTGGCAGAAGCCGAGGCACTCGGGGGGAGCCAGACCATCATCTTTGCACCGGGCCTCACGGGCACGATCAGCCTGAACGCCGGCCTGGTGATTTACTCGGACGTGACCATCGAGGGACCCGGGGCTGCGTTGCTGACGGTCTCGGGCGGCGGCCAATCCTCGAATTTCAGCGTGTTCACCTTGGGTTTCGGCGCGACCGCGAGCCTCTCGGGACTGACGATCGCCAACGGTTACACGTTCGGCTACGGCGGCGGCGTCGCGAACTATGGCGCGGCGTCGTTGACAGACGTCACACTCTCCGGCAACGAGTCGAACCGTGGCGGCGGCGGCATCGCAAACCTTGACGTGGTGACGCTGACCGATGTCACCATCTCGGACAACTCGTCGAACGGTGGCGGTGGCATCGTGAACCACGGTATGGCGACGCTGATCGGTGCGACCATCACCGGCAACTCGGCCTCCGACGGCGGCGGACTGCTGAACGAGGGCACGGCGACGCTGATCGATGACGCTTTCTACGGCAACCGCGCGATCGACGGCGGCGGCATCGGCAACCACACCACGGTGACCCTCTCCGACGTCACGATCGCCGGCAACTCGGCGCTCCAGGCCGGCGGTGGTATTGCAAATTCCGGAACAGCGATCCTCAACAACTCCATCGTGGCCGACAATACGGGCGGTGACATTGATTATGCGAGCGTCATCGGCGACAACAACCTCATCGGCGACGCCGCCAACGCCGGCGGGTTGAGCGACGGCGTCAATGGCAACATCGTGGGTGTCGACCCACTGCTGTCGCCCCTGGGCAGCTACGGCGGCCCAACGCAGACCATCGCCTTGCTCCCGGGTAGCCCGGCCATCGACGCGGGCAGCAATGCGCTGATCCCCGCCGGTGTCACCACCGACCAGCGTGGCCTCGCCCGCATCGTCAACGGCACGGTGGACATCGGCGCCTTCGAGTCGTCCGGTTTCACTCTGGCTGTCACCGCCGGCAATGACCAGTCCACGGTCGCCGACACCGCGTTTCCCAGCGAACTGCAAGTCACCGTGACGCCGAATCGCGCGGGCGAGCCGGTCGATGGTGGCGTTGTGACGTTCATCCCGCCGACGAACGGTCCCTCGCCGACGAACGGCCCTTCGGCGACGCTCAGCCCGTCGGGGCCCGTCACGATCGCCTCAGGAGTCGCCTCGGTCACGGCGGCGGCCAACGCGATCCCGGGCGGGCCGTATGTCGTGACGGCCTCGGCCGAGGGGGCCGCGCCGCGTCTTTCTCCCTGAGTAATACCCAGGGCCTGGTGGTCACGACCCTGGCCGATACGGAGACCCAGGGCTACACGAACCTGCGCGATGCGCTGGCAGAAGCCGCGTCGATGGGAGGGAACCAGACCATCGCCTTCGCCTCGGGCCTCACCGGCACGATCAGCCTGTACAGCAGCCTGGTGATCTTCTCGAACGTGACCATCGAGGGACCCGGGGCTTCGGTGCTGACGGTCTCCGGCGGCGGTCTGTTCTCGAATTTCAGTGTGATCACCGTGGAGAACGGCGTCACGGCGAGCCTCTCCGGGCTGACGATCGCCGATGGCTATACGGCGAGCAACGGCGGCGGCATCCTCAACGAGGGTAAGCTGAGGCTGACCGACGCCACCGTCACGGGCAACTCGGCGGCTGGGGGCGGCGGCGGGATTGGCAACTACGGCACGGCCATGCTCTACGATTCCACCCTCTCCGGCAACACGGCCTCCGACGGCGGCGGCATGGTGAACAACGACATGGCGACGCTCGTGGACGTCACCATCGCCGGCAACGTGGCGACCTACGGCGGCGGGATTGGCAACCACACGACCATGACGCTCGACGACGACACGATCGCCGCCAACTCGGCCGGGGCGGGCAACGGCGGTGGCATCGCCAACGGTGGCTCGGCGACACTGGACAACACCATCGTGGCCGACAACGTCGGCGGCGACATCGTATTCGCAGGCGTCAGTGGGGCCGATGACCTGATCGGCGACGCCTCCAGCCCCGGCGGGCTGACCAATGGTGTTAATGGCAACGTCGTGGGCGTCAGCCCGCTGCTGTCGCCCCTGGGCAGCTACGGGGGGCCGACGCCGACCATGGCCCTGCTGCCCGGCAGCCCGGCCATCGACGCGGGCAGCAACATCCTGATCCCGGCCGGGACCACCACCGACCAGCGGGGTTTCGCTCGGATTATCAACGGAACGGTGGACATCGGCGCCTTCGAGTCGTCCGGGTTCACGCTGACTCTCGTAAACGGCGACGATCAGTCGGCATCCGTAGGGTCCGTCTTCGCGGAGTCGCTTGAGGTCAGCGTGACGGCGGATAACGCCGCCGAGCCGGTTGACGGCGGGATGGTGACGTTCGCGGCCCCATCGAGCGGGGCCTCGGCGACGCTCAACCCCTCCGGGCCGGTGACGATCGTCGCGGGGGCGGCCAAGGTGACGGCGACGGCCAACGAGACGGCGGGCGGCCCGTACACGATCACGGCCTCGGCCGCGGGCGCCTCGCCGGCGGCGATCTCGCTGAGCAATGGCCAGTCGAGCACCCCGCCGAGCGGCATCGTGGTCACCACGCTGTCCGACGCGGAGAGCCCCGGCGAGACGACCCTGCGCGACGCCCTGGCCGAGGCGGAGTCGCTCGGTGGCGATCAGACGATCACCTTCGCCCCGGGCCTCACCGGGACGATCTTCCTCGATAGCGGGCTGGTAATCGGCTCGGACGTGGACATCGAGGGCCCGGGGGCCTCGTCGTTGACGATCTCGGGCGGCGGTTCGAACTCGTCGTTCAGCGTGATCACCGTCTCGTCGGGCGTGACGGCGAGCCTCTCCGGGCTGACCATCGCCGACGGGTTCACCGAGAGTGACGGCGGCGGCATCCTCAACAAGGGCACGCTGACGCTGACCGACGCCGTCGTCACCGGCAACGCGGCGAGCGGCGGCGGCGGGATCGCCAACTACGGCACGGCCACGCTCTACGAATCCACCATCTACGGGAACAACGCGGCCCACGGCGGCGGGCTCTACAACGACGGCACGGCGACGCTGACCGACGTCACCATCGCCAGCAACGGGGCGACTTTCGGCGGCGGCATCCTCAGCGAATCGTCGTTGACGCTCGACAACGATACGCTCGCCTTCAACGCGGCCGGCAATGGTGGGGGCGGCATCGCCGTCTTCGCAGGCTCGGCGACGCTCAACAACACCATCGTGGCACGGAGCAACGGCGGCGATATCGGATTCGGGTTGGTCGGCGGGTCCAATAACCTCATCGACGACCCCGTGAACGCCGGAGGGTTGGTCGACGGCGTCGATGGCAATCTCGTGGGCGTCTACCCGATGCTGGCACCCCTGGGCAACTATGGCGGGCCGACGCCGACCATCGCCCTGCTACCTGGCAGCCCGGCCATCGACGCGGGCAACAACGCCCTGGTCCCGGCCGGAGTCACCACCGACCAGCGCGGCAACGGCTTCCCTCGGATCGTCGGCGGCACGGTGGACATCGGGTCGTTCGAGGTCAACACCACCACGGCGATCACGTCGTCCGCCGTGAACAACACCTCTGCGTACGGCCAGGACGTGACCTTCACCGCGACCGTCACGCCCGCCGTCGCCGGCACACCGACCGGGACCGTGCAGTTCTACCTGGATGGCGAACCGGCCGGAGGCCCTGTCGTCCTCGTGGGCGGCCAGGCGGTGTTCGACGCCGGTTCGGCGCTGAACCCGGGCACCTACCAGGTCACGGCCGTGTATAACACCGGCGGCAACTTCGACAGTAGCGGCAGCGTCCCCCTGTCCTACGTCATCACGACTCCCTTGGCGATCACGTCGTTCGGGCCGGTTTTGCCCAATCCGCGCAACTCGCCTGTCAAGACGGTCGACGTGACATTCAGCGAGCCGATCGACCCGAGCTCGTTCACGACCGCCGCCTTGACGCTGACCGATGGCGGCCCCAATTTGATCACCAGTGCCGTCACGATCTCCCTCGATTCCGGCTCGACCTACACGATCGGCGGCCTGGCCGGTCTGACCGCCTCCGACGGCTTTTACGTGCTCACGGTCAACGCCGCCGACATCCAGGACCTGGATGGCAACCCGGGATTGGGCTCGCTCGCGACCTCGTGGCTGATGGACAGGACCCCGCCCACCAGCCACGTCAACCCGCTGGCGGCGCGCGGGACCAGCCTCAGCTTCCCCGTCTCGGTCGCCGGATCGGATCCCGTCGCGGCCGATGGCGGCCCCGCCTCCGGCGTCGCCACCTACACCATCTACGATTCGACCGACGGCGGACCCTGGTCCGTATGGACGACCGTACCAGCCTCGAGCCCGACGGCCACCTTCATCGGCCAGAGCAACACCAGCTATTCCTTCTACAGTATCGCCACCGACCTCGCCGGCAACATCGAGAACAAGAGCCCGCGGATCGAGGCCAGCACCTACCTGCCCGACCTGACCCCGCCGGTCACGGCCGTCAACGCCACAACCGGGACCAACCCGAGCACGGTCAATAACACGACCGGCACCTTCATCCTCGACCTCACCGGCAATGACCCCGGCGGCGCCGCCCTGACCTATTTCGAGGTCTTCGTCTCGGTTGACGGCGGCACCTACCAGGAGGTCGGCCCCTATGCCATCCCCGCCGGCTTCGCCGACAGCCATGGGAACTACCACTCGTCGATCGCCTACCAGGGCCTCACCGATGGCCAGTCGCACAACTATGCGTTCTATAGCATCGGGCTCGATGCCGCCGGCAACCTCCAGATGGCCCCGACGGGCCCCAACGTGACCTTCGCCAACCAGGTCTTCTCCCTGGCCCAGCCCGGCCAGCTCCAGGTCAGCAGCTTCACCGTCGAGCACGGCAGCCCGAGCCGGTCGTTCATCCGCTATCTCGACCTCGGCTTCAACGAGAGCGACGCCCAGGGCGACGGCGAGCTGACGACGATCGTCAACTCGGTCGGGACGGCGTCGCCGGACATCACGATCTACAAATACGACCTGAACGGCGACGCGTCGAGCAAGACGCCGGTCGCATTATCGAGCCCGACGATGCTCTCGGTGATCGACCATGCCATCGAGATCAACTTCGGCGCGGGCGGGATCGGCAACAGCCCGACGTCGACCGCGGCCGACGGCTATTACGAGGTGGACATCAAGTTGCCGAGCGGCCAGGTGGCGGTGCACCACTTCTATCGGCTGCTGGGCGACGTGGCCGGCGACGGGATCGTCGACCAGAACGACCTGAACGAGATCGCCGCGAGCATCGGCGAGAGCTCGGCGACGGGCTGGGCTCCGTTCGAGCGCCGCCGTGACGGGCGACGGCACGGTGACGTCGCTGGACCTCCTGCTGGCGACGCGGTCGAAGAACCGGAAGCTGGGAACCGGCTTGGTCCTGGGATGAGGTGATGATCGCCAGGACCCCCGTTCCGGAGCCGTCCTCGCCGGTGATGGCGTTCGTCGCCAGCCTCGGCGGACGGCTCGATGCCCAACTGAAGTCGCACAAATCCTCTGGCGATTCTTCCCTGAGCGTGCGATGATTTCGGTTGTGATCTGGCGGGCCGACGCTCCGCTGGTCATCGACCACACAACCTGTGCGGAGGGCGAATGGACCACAAGTTCCATGTGATTATCGAGCGCGACGCAGAAGGCTACTTGGTCGCCTCCGTACCCGCACTTCCGGGCTGTCACACACAAGCCCGATCGTTGGATGATTTGTCCGAGCGTATTCAGGAGGCGATTGCGCTCTACCTGGAGGTCGAGGGTACCACCCTCGAACCGCTCGATTTCGTGGGCATCCAGCAAGTCACCGTCGCGTCATGAGCAAGCTGCCGACCTTGACCGGGAAGGAGGTCGTCGCCGCCTTGGAGCGCGCCGGCTTCTCGGTGATCCGAACTCGTTCCAGCCACAATTTTCTGCGACACCTGGACGGGCGAACAACGGTGGTTCCCGTCCAGGCGGGTGAGACGATCGGACCAGGCCTGATGGGCAAGATCCTCCGGGACTGCGAGCTGAACCGCGAGGCGTTCACTGCCCTGCTCTGAGCGGACAGGAGGCAGACGACCGAGCGGGGAGAGCCATGGCGTGACGAGAGCGGGCGTGGTGGTTGGTCTCGTTCTCTTCGTCCTTGGGCCGGCGGCGATCTGGCCGATGATGCGTCGGATACTCCAGAAACTCGAACCTGTCGATAAGTCGCCTGGTGCCTGATCGCATCGCACATTGAACGCGATCGGTGACCGGGATGAGAGCCTCGTACCGCAGTTCGGAAAGCGTGCCTTCAAGAGAAGGCTCGTCCGATCGACTGCCTCGATCACACCGGCCGCGATGGCACGCGCGTCCATGCCCGCTTGAGCACCAGGAACCGCCGCTCGTAGCCGTAATACGAGGCCGCCGCCAGGCCGATGGTCAGATCCTCTCCACATAGGGTGTGGCACGACTCGTCCTTGCGGCGCGGTCGAAATGATCTGGACATCCCCCTCGATCGCTGCGATCGCGCCATTGCGGCTCAGCCGGCGCCGTCCCAGAGAGTGGGGCCGGCCGCTTTCTCGGTCCCGAGTGCGATTCGAGCGTGAACCGTTCTCATCCCAAGGGTGATCATGCCGTTGACTTCACGACACTTCTGCCGTGCGGCGATTGCGGTGCAGGGAGCGATCGACGGCCCTGGACATCCTGGAGGTATCCAGCCCACCGCCCGCGAACCGGTTGACGATCTCGGCGACCGAAGAAGGGTCGCCAATGACGTCTTCATGGCGGAGCGACAATAACCGCAGGTCTCCCCGCGCACCCAGCGCGCCCTTGGTCCGGGCGATCAGGCGGGCATATTCGCGGCGGAGGCGGTCCCGGCGGTCGCGGGTGTCTTCAATCGATCCACCCCGGCGGGCGATCATCTTGGCTTGCGAGTCGAGGAGTTCGTCGTAGTCGCGTTCGATCAAGATGACGCGGTAATTGCAGCCGGTCGGCAGATTGCAGACGAGCGGGGCAACCACTTTGAGGGCCTTGCCGCGCGCTTCCGCCACCCACCCTTGCTCGCGGAACATCGCCTTCACGGCTTCGAGTTCGAAGTAGCCCTTGGGATTGTCCTCGTCGGCTTCACGGAGCCTGTCGGTGAGGATCGTCATGCCGCCGGCATCGAGCATTTGCATCAACATCGACGTGCCCGAGCGGGGCAGGCCGCTGACGATGAGGATCTCGTCGCCGAGCGGAGGCAGCGGGGCGTCGAGCCCGGCGGGGATCGAGATGGCGAGCGGCTCCGCGGGATCGCGCGCGATGTCGGCCGTCGTCTCCGAGCCTCGCCGGCGCATCTCGCGGTACCACCGGAAATGCTCGGCCGACCCTTCGGGGTCGTTGAGGCGAAACTTGAGCACCTTCGCGAGCGTCAGATGGGCCTGCGGGAAGTGCGGGTTTTGCGAGAGGGCCGTGCGGAACGAATCGGCGGCCAGGTCGTAGTCCCGCAGGCCGACGAACGCCATACCTCGCAGGAAGTGGGCCATCGGCGAGAAATAGAGCCGGCCGAGCCATTCGCTCGCCGCGTCGGCGGCACGCCCGTAGTCGTGACGACGCAGCGCCAGCCGGCAAATCCCCAGATACGCTTGTGCGCTGTCAGGATCCCTCTCGAGGGCCCGCGTATAGGCGATCTCGGACTCGGCCAGGCGGCCCAGGCGGCGTAACAGGTCGGCACTCTGGAGCAAGATCGACGTCCCGACGGCCTGCGCCGCAGTCAGACGCTCGAGGATTTCCAGCGCCGGCCGCAGACGCCGCTCGGCCGCGAAGGTCTGGGCCCGGAGCAGGTCGGTAATCGCGGGGTGATAGCGTCGTTTCTTGTGCGTGGTCTCGAGTTCCGCGCCTCTTCGGGCGTGAGGAGGAACGCTCGTGGCTTCGAGGGCTCGGCGTTGGGGTTGATCTCGTAGCAGATCTCCGTCCGCGGGCGGATGGACCGTGTTGGGCAGGAGCGGCCAGCCCTCGACGAGCGGGCGGTGGGCCTTGGGGTAGTGGTCGGACACCATCACGCCGTTGATCGGCTCCGCGGGATGGCTCGGCCACCAGCCGATGACGGTGCTCCGGAAATCGTTCTGGTTGAGGATGTTCCAGATCGTCTTGGTCGTGCGCGAGAGATTGGTGATCGGCCGGACGCCCCGGCCGTCGGGCGTGGGCTCGGTGAAGCCGTGAATCCCATGCTTGAAGGGACGTTTACCGGTGGCGATCGAGGTCCAGAGCATGGGCGAGAGCGGAGGGTGCAACGTCGCGCATCGCCCCATCGCCCCGCGTTCCACGAGCCGTTGAAGATGCGGCATCTTGCCGGCATCCATCAGCGGGTGGATCGCTTTCCATTCGGCGGCGTCCCAGCCGATGACGAGGACTTTTTTCTTGGGGGTGTTCACGAGTCGCGACCCGCACTTGAGAACAAGTTCTGTGGTCTAATGAGCCCACCAGTTGAAATCGAGTCCAAGAGTCTGTCTCGGAAATTACGGTGGTCATCTGGTAGGGTGCTCTGTGAGCACCGAATGCGGCAAGTCGCCCCGGATCGGTGCTCACAGAGCACCCTACAAAGACCCGCCGGGACAGACCAAGGAGATCGGTACGACCACGATCGGTCGTACCGACCATCCGCGCCTCGCCGGACGCAGCCCCTGCCCTATTTCGCGGCCCTGGCGCGGCGCAACGCCGCCAGGCCGGTTGACCCGGCGGCAAGGAGGGCCAGGACCATCGAGCTGGGCTCGGGAACGGCGCCGGTCTGGCCGGCGAGGATCGCTCCACCGGGAGTGTTGTTGTAGGCCCAGTTCGACCAGCGTCAACTCGCTGGGATAGCCGCCGTTGTTCTGACTCGTGACGATCACCTGGAGCCATCCGAGGTCGCCGTTGAAACTCTTGAAGCCAAGGAACCCGCGCACCGTGCCGGGACCGAAGGCCCCAGCGACTCCCCCCGAGCTTTTCAGCCTGAGCAACGCGTTCGACGTCAAGATCCCGGTCGCTTTGATCGGGCGCCGAGGCCGTATTTCTTGGCGCTGATGTTGGTATTCCTGCCGAACTTCAAGTTCGGCAGGAAAGTGCTCGTAGCCAGGACGGCCGCGAAGCCCCTCTTGAGGACAGAACTATACACGATACGGAGTGACTCATTGTTGCCGTTGACGGCAAAGATGGCGCTGGCCGCGCCGCCCTGGGAAGGCGGGATCGAAATGGTCAAGTTGACCGGACCACTATACACGATTCCGGCGTCGGCGCCGGTCACGGCGGCCATCGAGGCGCCGCAAGCGGTCGCGAAGGCACGCCAGTTGCCGAAATGCTTCCTGCTCGACGGGTTCCTGGGCGAGACGGGCTCAGTCGCATTCGGGGACATCGGGTGACCTTTCATTCGGGTTGGAGAAAATCAAGAGACGCGAAGCTGCACGGACACGGTCGGACACCGAGGGTCTGTCCCGGAAGCCGGATCGGACCGTTGTCGGGCGGGTGAAACCCACCGAGGGCGCCTCGCAATGTGTGGGTCTCACCCACCCTGCAGGACCGAACTCGACCCTCCCGGGACGGACGGTGAAAACGCCATGCGCGCGAGGGCTAGACATCGGCCCCGCAAGAAAACTGTATATGTTTGCAATTATTGATTTTTAAGCTAGCCTGGGTCGATCAATCTCCGGATCGAATCGCCGAGTGAAGAGCTTCAGGGACAACTCCCCTATAACTCAATCTGGGGGCTAATCTAATGATAAAACACATCGGAATGAACCACAAAATCATCTGACATAAAACGATTCGAGGGATCGATTCTCGCGATCGGGATCACCGCCAGGGTCGCCCTCGTTGTCGAGGTCTTGTGTAGATGCCCGGGATTAACACGTCCAGGTTCGATGGGCAACGATCGAGGGCGAGCGTGGCGTGTCTCTGGCCTCCGCGACGCCGAACCGTCGCATCCTGGGATCCGATTCGAGCGAGTCCCTGGCGCGAGACCAATCGTCTCCGCCGCGGCCGAGACGGCCGGCGATCTCGATCATACCGGCCGCGATGGCACGCGGGTCCAGGCCCGCTTGAGCACCAGGAACCGCCGCTCGTAGCCGTAATACGAGGCCGCCGCCAGGCCGATGGTCAGCGCCAGGGTCGCGATCGCGAGGATCTCCTCCTTGTTCGGGAACCAGCCGAGCCGGGGGGAGAGAAACGCCCGGGCCCACATCGCGATCTCGTGGTACATGTAGAGCCCGTAGCTGATCTTGCCCAGCCAGACGATCCGCGAATACGACAGCGCGACGCGGAGCCATCCGTTGCCCCACACGGCCACGATCACGATCCCCACCCCGCACATCCAGACCCAGACGAAATCCCAGGTCCGATGCCAGGGCGTCCCATGCCCGAGGTGGGGCCTGGTCATCACCCAGACGATCGCCGCGTACATCGGCCACTGGAGCCATCGCAGCCATCGGGTCAGGGCGGGGCGGTCGCGGTCCCAACCCATCACCAGCGCCAGCAGCACGCCGCTCAGGAGCGTGTCGAACTGTGTGAACGTGTTGAACACGATCATGAGCTGCGACTCGTAGCGGTGGGCACACCACCATCTCGCGGCGATCGACGCGACGATCAGGCCGACGACGACCGGGCGGCGGAGCCTCGGCGCGACGAAGGCGATCAGCAGCGGCACGATCAGGTAGAACTGCTCCTCGACGCAGACGCTCCAGAGCACGCTCAGCCAGTCGGCCGCCGGGCGGATCAGCGCCATCGACCAGTTGCCCAGGAATGTCAGGAACGGGAGCAGATGGGTGCGGATCGTATCGCGGAAGCCGGTCGTCCCGAGCTGGCCCTCGATCCCGGGGATCGCGAAGAAACCGATCAGCACGACCAGGTAATACAGCGGCCAGATCCGGAGGATCCGGCGGATCCAGAAGGCGCCGAGCGCAATGCGGCCATAACGCGCCTCCTCGCGGAGCAACAGCGTCGCGATCAGGTAACCGCTGAGGATGAAGAAGAGCTGGACCCCGTATCCGCCGTTATCCTGGAAGACTCCCGTGGCCGCCTTGCCGATGACCTGCCTGAGCACTCCCGGGGGCGCCGCCGTGGAAGAAATAGACCATCAGGAACGCGACGAATCGCAGGCCGTCGAGCTCGGGGAAATAGATACGCTCGGCGGGCTCGGGCGTCGTTACTGGTTCCTGGGTCGTCTCCGGCTCGCTCATGCTTCGACCTCGATAAAGCCTCACAGGACCCGCGCCGGGCGATCGGTGCCGACCCACTTCATGATGCGGCCGACCAGCCGGTCGGCCAGGTCGGCGCCGGGCTCGAGGGTCTCGGGCTCGGCGCCGGGCCGGACCAGGTGGATCGTGTGCTTGCCCTCGCGGAGCGTCTGGAGGTCGTTGGCCACGGTGAGGTCGGCCCGGTTCACGCGGCCGGCGTCGGCGGCGGTGCGGATCAGCTCCTCGCGCCCGACGCGAGACAGGAGCTTGAAGCCGACCAGGTAGACCGAGGGCGCCCAGTCGCGGACCGAGCGGATCACCTTGGGCGCGGGCCGGCATCGCACGACCAGGGATTCCGCGTCCGAGCGGATCTTGCCGGCATACGGATCGGGCTCGAAGTCGGAGACCGCCATGGCCAGGATGGCCACGTCGATCGGCCGGGCGTCGAAGACCCCCTTCAAGGTCGAGGCATAGTCGGAGACCGTCCCCTTCTCGAGCGGGACCAGGTGCAAGCGATCGCGCACGCCCAGCCAACGCTGGCGGAGCCGCACCAGCCGGTCCAGCTCGGCGGAGGGGTCGGCCGCATCGATCGCGTACCGGGCGAATCGCCACAGCGGGAGCTGCGCCGACGTCGCGTGGACGTGCCAGACCGAGGACCCCCGGTCCAGGAACGCTTCGGAGATCGCCGCGGCGAACCGGCCCGAGGAGACGTTGGTCATCAGCCGCACATCGTCTACGGGAGCGATCGTTCCGCCGCCGGTGACTACGACATTCATCAGGGTCTGGCTCCTCGGCCCTGCCCACTCTTGCAGGACCGGGCGAAGATGGGGATAGTGACGGGAATCAGTGGCCGGAGAGGTCCGTCTTCACGGACCACGGACCACGGACCACGGACCACGGACCGATGATCAACACCCCGGCGGACCGGACGGCCCGCGAGCTCTTCGAGCAGATGACGCAGTGGCCGATCTTCGATCCGCACACGCACATCGACCCGCATCGTCCCGCGGCGCGGCATTTCGATGAAGTCCTGGGTTACCACTACTATACCGAGCTCGCCCACTCGGCGGGCATGCCGGCCGATCGGGTCTCGCCCGATCTCGACCCGGCGACCCGTGCCATGAACCTGGCCGAATACCTCGACCGGATCGATTCTACGGTCCAGTCGTCCTGGCTGTTAGAGATCGCCCGGACGTTCCATCGTTTCCCGCATGACCGGATCGACCCCGAGACGCTCGCCGAGCTCCTGGACCGGGCCGACCATCGCCAGGACGGCGCGGCCTGGGACCGCGAGGTCTGGGCATCGAGCCGGCTGGAGGCCGTGTTCCTCACCAATGAGTTCGACGACCCGCTCGAGGGCTGGGACACCTCGGCATACATCCCATGCCTGCGGACCGACGACCTGGTGCTCAAGCTGCCCGAGCCCCGGACGATCGAGCGGCTCCGCGCCGCCTCGGGCGTTGACGTCCAGGATTACGCGGGGCTCAAATCGGCGATCGGGCGGATCTTCGAGAAATTCGTCAAGAAGGGCGCGCGGGCCTGCGCCATCAGCCTGCCGCCGGACTTCGTCCCCGGCGCGCCACGCCCCGACGCGCCGTGACCCCGATCCGCAAGGCCATCCACGGCATGGACCTCCGGCCCGACGAGCGGGAGGAGATCCGTTGCGACGTCTTCTGGATGCTCGCCGAGTTCTGCGCCGAGTTCCACCTCCCCTTCGACCTGATGATCGGCCCGGTCCGGAACGTCTATCCGGCGGGCGTCGCCGGCGGGCGCGACCTCTTCGACCGCCGCGTCAGCCTCTACGATTATCGCGACCTGTTCAATCATTTCGCCGGCGTGACCTTCCCGGTCTCGACCCTGGCTCCCGACGCTGGCGCCGAGCTGGTCGCCTATGCGTGGATCTTCCCCAATGTCCTGCCGATGGGGCACTGGTGGTACGCCAACATCCCGGCCTTCATCGCGCAGGACCTGCGCGCGCGGCTCCAGGCGTTGCCGAAGGTCAAGGTGCTGGGTTATTATTCGGATGCCTACAAGCTGGAGTTCATCGCGCCGAAGTTCAACATGTACCGCCGGGTGCTGTCGGACGTCCTGGCCGAGGATCTCATCCGGGGCCGGGGCTGGTCGGTTGACCAGGCATTGGAACTGGCACGACTCGTCCTGATCGACAACCCCAAGCGGGTTTTCGGCGTGTCCGGCGGTTGAGTTCGGCGGCCGCGATTTGACCCGGGACGGATCCGAAGGCATCCTTGACGTATGCGACGCGATGGGGATCGATCGGGGTTCGCCGACCGGATGTCTGTCCGCGCCCGGCCGCCGGTCTCGAGGAGACGAGACGGCCGAGCTTGCTTCCCGGGTTCCATCCGCGCCACCGGAGCCCATCCGAAGAGGGGATTAGCCGCTATGCGGAACACACGACGGGATGGTAAGAAATCGGCGGCCCTGGCCCTAGGCTTGGCCTTGGGGGGCGGCTGGACGGGGATGGCCCATGCTCAGATGAGCGCGGGGCCGGGACTCTCCTCGGGCACGGGTGCGGGCTCCGGCGCCGGCGGGTTCTCGGGGGTCGTCCGCAACCGGTCCAGCTCGATCTCGGGCAACGCGCCCCAGAGCCTCAGCAACGTCCAGGGGGGCGTCGATTCCCTCCGCAGCGGCCCGCGAACCGGGTCTGTGGCGTTCGGGCCGGGCGTGGACGTATCCTTCCCCAATGACCCATACCTCATGCCGTTCCTGCTGCCGGAGACCGCCGCCAATCCCCTCGAGGGCGGGACCGCGACCGAGGTGACCTCCGACCTGCTCGAGAACGCCCGTCAGATCACCGACCCGGCCGAGCGCAGCCTGGCCCTCCGGCAGATCGCCAACGGCGCCATCAACAGCAATCAACTGGGCCTGGCCCACAAGACGCTGGAGGAAGCGATCACGGCCTCGGCGCAGGTGAATGTGCCCCTGGTCCGCGATCAGCGGCTGATCGCCCTGGTCACCTCGCTGACCTTCTCGACCGATTCGCTGCTCCGCATCGGCCGCGAGGCGCTCGGCACGGCCGCGTCGCTGGAGCCGGTCGACTCCCAGCCCGCGGCGTTGCCCGACCGCCCGGAGGTCGTGCGTCAGGCCCGGATATTCACCAAGGATTTCGACAAGGAGCTCGTCGCGGGCAACTTCAACAGGGCCATGGAGCAGCTCCGGTCCTTCCCGCCGATGATCCAGGAGAAGATCACCAAGGGCGAGATCAATGAAGCTGAAGGCAAGGTCTTGATCGACCGGCTGGGCGGCGAGATGTCCGTGAAGCTCAAGGACAGCGTGGTCAAGGTGATGATCCCGCTGGCCCGTCTCGAGTGGAAGCGGGCGGTCTACCTGGCCGCGATCATCGGCAACCCGACGTACCGCAACGAGATGCTCTTCCACGTCGTCGAGAGCGAGGCCGCCGGCAGCGCCACGCTCGCCAACGACTTCGCCAGGTCCAGCGAGGGTGAGTCGCTGGGGAACCCGGTGAGGTCGGGGAGTGCCGCGCCGGGCGCCGTGACCCCATTGCCTCCGCCGGCCCCCGCACCCGCGGCCACCAAGGAGAACGCGGTCTACGCGAACCTGGCCGACGAGGTACTGGTCAACTCCTGGAAGGTCGCCGACACGATCGACCGGCTGGTCTGGAAGAACCGCGCGATGGTGCGGATCACGCTCGCGGCCTCGGATTCCCAGCAGTTCGCCCGCGCCGCGGCCCTGTCCAAGACGATCCAGAACGCCGAGTCGCGCACCGAGGCCCTGCTCCTGCTGGCCGAGTCCCAGTGTCGCCATAACCTGGGGGACGCCGCCACGGACACCTACCAGGGTGCCGCCCTCGCCGCCGCGTCGATCACGCAGGATGGGCTCCGCGGCGTCATGGTCGGGTTCCTCGTCGATAGCCTGATCTCGACCGGCCGGTTCGACGACGCTCGCGCCTGCACCGCGATCTACCCCGAGGAATCCGAGCGGTTCGTCGCCCTCGGCGCCATCGCCGAGTCGATGGGCAAGCGGGGCCTGGCGGCGGCCGCCCGCCGATGGATCGCCACCGACACCCCCGAGCGCTATCGCTCGGCGCTGTACCGTCGCGTCGCGGTGGGCAGGCTCTGGTCGGTCGATCAGGCGCGTAGCAAGGAGGCCCCGCAGGGCGAGGGCATGCCGCCGGGACGCTGACCTTCCGGGGCTCATCTCGCGACACACGATCACTTGTAGGGTGGGTGAAACCCACCGAGAGACAGCTCGTCACCGGTGGGTTTCACCCACCCTACAAGGTCCGAGATCGAGAGACCTGCGGTCGGGCACTCGGGCGGGGTCAGAGACCCGCGCCCAACTTCGACCTTCTCTCGCCGCTTCTACGGCCTCGGGAAGAAGGCTCCGTACCGATTCTTGATGTCGCGGATGCCGGCGTGCATGACGTGCAGGTCGGCGGCGATGACGAACAACTGGCAGCCCCATTCGCGCATCCGATTGGCGTAATCCGGGCCTCGGGAGAAGACGCCCCAGGGCTTCCCCGCGGCGGCGCAGGCCCGGGCGATCGACTGGATCGCCTCGAGGCAGCGCGGGTTCTCGAAGTCGCCGGTGACGCCGAGGATCTGGCTCAAGTCGGACGGGCCGACGAAGAGCAAATCCACGTCGGGGATGGCGGCGATCTCGGCGGCCGACTCGAGCGCGCCGGCCGTCTCGATCTGGATGCCGAGGAACGTCTCGGCGTTGGCCCGGGCGGTATATTCCGCCAGCGGGACCAGCCCGTATCGGCCGTCGCGGTTACCCCCGTTGAGCCCGCGCTCGCCCCTGGGCGAGAACTTGGCCCATCGCACCGCCTGCTCGACCTCGGCCGCCGAGCGGACCATGCTGATCATCAACCCCCCTGCCCCGGCCTCGAGCGGGCGCATGATCGACGCGTAGTCGGTCGCCGGCAGGCGGACGAAATGGTCCATCCCGTAGCTCCGCGCCGCCATCGTCGCCAGCTCGATGTCCTTCATGGTCAAGCCGGCGTGTTCCTGGTCGATCCAGAGCGCGTCGAATTCGCCGTGCTCGCCGACGATCTCGATGAACTTCGGGCTCAGCAACTGGCCGCAGCCGAAGACCCGGACAGCTTTCCCTTCGGCCAGCATTGTCTTGATTCGTGGCATCCGCAGACTTCCCTCCCCTCGGCCAATCGTGGAGAATAACAACGGTCTCGGTCCCGGCGCGGCCTCCGCCGCGTCGGGCGGTCTGTCTCCGCGTCGAGAAGAGCAGGCTAACCTGCCGGACGCAAGGAACCAAGGGGTCTGTCTTTCGGCGCTCCACCAGGGGAGAAGGGCCGGTCGTGCTATGGCGTCATCACGCAAATCGCTCGAGATCGATTCGGTCTGGATCTTCTGGCGATCGTTCCTCCTCATCTTCCTGATCCTCGAGTGGATCCTCTGGCTCCATCTCCGCCAGTTCCCCGCACGCGCCCCGGGGCACCGCCTGATCATGTTCCTCCTGCATCCCCGGGCCACCCGCCGCTCGTTCTTCAACGCGATGATTTTGGCCGGGGGTTTCACCCTGGCGACGACGCTGGTCGTCCAGCTCATCGTCCGACCGCTCTTGAACTCTTGGCTCAAGCCTCGGATCGATCCCTCGTGGTGGTCGTTCCATCTGTCGTCGGGCGATCCGCCGTTGGCCAGCATGCCGGGCCGGTGGAAGTCGGGCGGGCGATGGCGTCCCGGCGCGCTCGTGCTCACGAAGCGACGGATCTGGTTCTTCCCCGCGGACTGGGGACTCGAGCCCTGGTCGACGGCCCGCGAGCACATCGAGCGGATCGAGACCGAGCCCTCGCGATTGGCCCGGCTGACTCCGATGCGAAACTGGCCGGAATTGCTGCGAATCTCGGCCCCGTCGCACGAGGACGCCCGTTTCGCCCTGGCCGATCCCGACGCGGTCCTGGGCTGGTTCTCCCTCGACTCGCTCCGCGACGACTTCGCGACGTTTTCACGCATCGCGCCACAAGGAGCCCTCGATGCCTGATCGATTCAACGTGCTGATCGCCGACTTCCTGGACGAGACCGCGATCGAGTCGACGGTCCTGGACGACATCGCCGACTTCGTCATGGCGCGGGCCACCGACGAGTCAGAACTCGCCGGCTACTTGCCGCGAGCCGACGCGATCATGGTGTTCCATGACCTGTCGATCCTGGGCGAGTCCAGCTTCGCCCGGGCGCCGCGATGCCGAGGCGTGGTCCGCGCGGGGGTGGGATACAACAACATCGACGTCGATGCCGCGACGCGACACGGAGTGGTCGTCTGCAACGTGCCCGACTACGGCTCCGAGGAGGTCGCCGACCACGCGATCATGTTCCTGCTGGCCCTGGCGCGCCGGCTGGTCCCGTCGCACGAGGCGATCCGCGGGGGGACCTGGGACTATCGGACGGCGCTGGGCACGCCCCGACTCCGCGGCAAGACGTTCGGGGTCATCGGCTGCGGCCGGATCGGCACGGCCGCGGCCCTCCGCGCCAAGGCGATGGGCCTCGACGTCGTCTTCTACGACCCGTACCTCCGGCAGGGGATCGACAAGGCCCTCGGCATCCGCCGCGTCTTCCAGCTCGACGAGCTGCTCGAGCAGAGCCACTTCGTCAGCCTGCATTGCTACCTCGACGCGGCCAGCCACCACCTGATCGACGCCAAGGCATTGGCGCGGATGCGGCCGGGCTCGTACCTGATCAACACGGCGCGCGGCCCTTGCGTCGACGAGGCCGCACTCCTCGAAGCCCTCGACTCCGGCCACATCGCCGCCGCGGGCCTCGACGTCGTCGAGCGCGAGCCGCTCGACAACGATCGCCTGCGCCTGCATCCCAGGGTCATCTTCACGCCGCACACGGCCTTCTACAGCGTCGAGGGCTATCTCGAGATGCGGACCAAGACCGCCCAGGAAATCCGCCGCCTCCTGCTGGGCGAGCCCCCCCGAAACCCGGTGAACGTCGTTCCTTCCCCCAATCTATAATCCCCAGGTCACCATGATGAAAACTCTATCCATCGCCGCATTCGTCATCTGGACGGGATCGTTCTGCCTCGCCGCGGAATCGGGCCTGCCGCGGAGCAGCCCCGAGGCGCAGGGCGTCTCTTCTTCCGCGCTGCTCGCGTTCATCGAGGCGGCCGATAAGAACATCGCGACCGATGAACAGCTTCATGCTCGTCCGACACGGCCATGTGGTCGCGGAGGGCTGGTGGTCGCCCTACGAGGCCGAGTTCGCCGCACTCGCTGTATTCGCTGAGCAAGAGCTTCACCTCCACGGCGGTCGGCCTGGCCATCGCGGAGGGCAAGCTGAGCCTGGACGACGAGGTGCTCAAGTTCTTCCCCGAAGACGCCCCGAAGGAACCGAGCAAGAACCTGAAGTCGATGCGAGTCAGCGACCTGCTCCGGATGTCCACGGGACACCAGGTCGAGCCGCCGCGCACGCCCGATCGACCGTGGACGAAGACCTTCCTGGCACAGGCCGTGCCCCACAAGCCCGGCACGCATTTCCTCTACAACACCTCGGCGACCTACATGCTCTCGGCCATCGTCCAGAAGGCGACGGGCATGACCCTGCTCGATTACCTGAAGCCGCGCCTCTTCGACCCGCTGGGCATCGAGCACCCGACCTGGGAGACCAGCCCGCAAGGCATCTCGGCCGGCGGATTCGGCCTGAACATCCGCACTGAGGACATCGCGCGGTTCGGCCAGCTCTACTTGCAGAAGGGCAAGTGGCACGGGAAGACGCTGGTCCCCGAATCCTGGGTAGACGCGGCCACGGCCCGCCAGACCTCGAACGGCAGCAACCCCAAGAGCGATTGGGACCAGGGCTACGGCTACCAGTTCTGGCGAGCCCGCCACGACGCCTACCGAGGCGACGGCGCCTTCGGGCAATACTGCATCGTCATGCCCGACCAGGACGCCGTCATCGCCATCACCAGCGGCGTGAAGGACATGCAGGCGGTCCTGGATCTGGTCTGGGACAAGCTCCTCCCGGCGATGGGCTCTTCGACTCTGGCCCCCGACGACGATTCCCGGAAGAAGCTCGAGCACACCCTGGCGGGCCTGACGTTGCGTCCGCAGGAGGGTTCGGCCTCGCCCGCGAAGGTCTCGAACAAGAAATATGTGTTCCCGGCCAACAGCCGCAAACTCGAGGCGATGACGCTCCAGGGCGATGGCAAGGGCCATGCGACGACGCTCGTGGTGCGAGCCAATGGTGTCGACCAGAAGATCGTTTGCGGACACGGCGGCTGGCAGAAGGGACGGATGGCGTATGGCCCGTTGCTCGATCAACCGGCGGCGGTGAGCGGCGCATGGACCGCGGACGACACGTTCAAGGCCAAGGTCTGCTTTTACGAGACGCCGTTCATCGTCACGATCAGCCTGAAGTTCACCGGGGACCAGTTGCTCCTGGATTCCGAGTCGAACGTCGGCTTCGGGCCGGCCAGGCAGCCACAGCTCATCGGAAAAGCGGAGTGATCAACCTCATCCTCGACTGTAGCCGGCCTCTGTGAGGCCGGGGGTTCGACGACCGGGTCCCAGACCTGGTCTACATCCGTAATCGAGGCTCGCTCTCCATGCCCGATGCCCCGATCATCATCGAACCTTCGATGGCCCACAACTTCGGCCTCGAAGCCTGGGACGCGCTCGACGACAACGACAAGCGCGTCCTGGGCGACTACCTCTCCGAGCGGCTCCAGGCCAACGGTTGGGACGTGCTCGAGCCGATGACTCTTACGAGGTCGGGTCCGCCCGGCGAGCTCCGCTCGGTCCTACAGTGGCGCGAGCCGGCCTCGGGCATGACCTTCTCGTTCATCCCCGGGGGGACGTTCCGGCCGGGGTTCGACGAGGCCCAGATGGCCCGGGTCGCGGAATTGATGCGCCTCTACCTCGGGCAGCACTACGACGACGAATTCGAACAGCCGGAGATGGACCCATACCTGGAACTCAAGCCCCCCTTCGATGTCTTCCCCTTCTTCATGGCCGACGAGCTGGTCCGGCTGAGCTTGCCAGGCTTGAGGACGGTCGCGAGGTTGCCCGAAGGCGCCTCCGAGGGGAAGGCTCTCTACGGCTATGACTTCATGGGCGATGCCGTCGAATTCCCCGGGGACCAGGTCGAGCCGGTTCTGGACCATTTCGGCTGGTCGTTGCCGACCTCGGCAGAGTTCGAGTGGGCCTTGCGCGGGGGCGTATCGTCCGTGTTCTACTGGGGCGATGACTTCCCCGAGTTCATGGAGGACGTGGAGGTGAGTTGGCACGAACCGCTCTGGCCCGAACAGGCGAGGGCCAGGGCTTCATTCGACGCGATCTTGTCGGCCGCATTCGACCCCGGCAGGCCGAAGGAATGGCCCTGGTGCAACCGTTTCGGCCTGGCGGCGATGCTCTCCCGCACCACCTGGTGCGCCCCCTCGACCGAACCCGACGAGCCGGATACTCTCATCTTCCGAGGTGGGGCTGCGCACTTCTACCCTTGGCAAGTCGGCTGCTTCGAGTGGATGATGCTCCTGAACGCCTCAGAATCCCGGTCCCCCGTCACGGCCGCCCCGAAGGACTTCCTTGCCATCCCGGCGATCGGGGCCATCCGGCCGATGATCCGGCTCGGAGACCCCGGACGCAGGCTCGGACCGGAATCGCGGGCATGACTCCGCCACGAGCACGCTCTCAGATTCCCCGAATCGGCCAGCGGGTGTTCGACTCGCGGTCCAAAGCATAACATTATACGCATCACTTGAGTCGTTCGTGGGCCGGATCAGCGGGCGATGTCTCTTCAGTCTTGAGCCGCCACCTCGACTTGTTGGCTGCCATCTGGGCCAGGTGACGACGGGCATGCTGAGCCAGGAAGTAGAGCCACTGGTACATGTCCAGCTTGCCCGAGTCGTTGACGGTCATCCGAACCTGATGCAATGCCCCCTCTCCTCCGCCGAGTCGGCCCAGGAGTTCCAGGCATTCTCGGGCCTGCTCCTGCATCAGTGATCGCACTTCGTCCATCGGCTTGGTGCCGGTGGGGACCATGTGCTCGGGCCGCGTCCACACGAATGAGCCTCGCACCCCGATCGGGGTCAGAAGCTTGAGATCGCTCTCTCCTTTTGGCGGCGGGCTTCGCCTCGCCGCTCGCCGGATCGCCCGAGCGCAGCCTTTGCGGATGATCAACATGAGGTAGTGGTTCGTGAGTGTGATGTGTTCGAGCACCTCGTCCACGGTCCAGCCGTCCTCGGGGGGGCGGAAGGCACGAACCTCGGCCAGTTCGTCAAACCAGACATCCACTTCATCAAAAACCTCGATCAGCGAGGCCCGGACGATTACGATGGTCTTGTGATAGGGTGGTGCGCCCATAAGCGAAGTTCTCGTCGGGAAGTCATTGCCAGTCAGCCAAAGTTCCAGCCCAGCGGCAACTCGGCCCCACAGACCTGGCATTCGAACCAACTGTCCTTGACCACGTTCCGATCGTCGCAACTTTGGCAGCGGCGGAAGACGACCGCCATGGTGAATTGGCCGGGGTGGACTACGCCGAGCCGGTCGAGTGCCTCGCCCACAACTGGCCACGACTCGGGCTCGGGGCAATATCCGGTCGAGAGGTTCGTGACTTCCTCGACACGAGTGGCTTCCCCCTCAATCAAGAAGAACATTTCGCCCGCCGAGAGGACCGGCCCTCCGCCGGCGCAGGCGACATGCTCCGAACGGCGATCGGCCAGCCGAATCCGACGCTCGGGGTCGATCACGAAGGTGGCGGCGATCGATCCACTCGCTGCCGGAGGACGGTGGCAGGTCAGCCAGGTCCGCAGGTCGCCCTGCGACTCGATGCAATGTCCGCCCGGGGAGGACGCCGAACTGCATCTGATCGCCTCGGGACCGACGTAGTGGTATAGTCTCCCGGTCATCAAGGCCTCCGGCACCGTTAGAACCTCGGCGAGGACGTTGCCCGGGCGGTCTCCCCGGGCTCCGCGTCATCGTCCGCATCGAAGTGTACGGCTAGCCGGTCGAGATTCTTCAGGCTCGGCTGTCCCAACGCTCTTGCGTGGCGTTAACCTTCCAACGACGGCTCGATCTCTTCCAATCGAGGTTCACAAGACACGACCACGCCTTCAAATGCCCAGGTTGGCCAGCAGGTCGATCAGTTGAATGACTAGATCGGTGGTCACCGGTGCCTTGGTCTCCGCCCTCGCCACGACTTCCTCCAGACGTTCCCGGGCCGCTTCGATCAGCCCGGGCTCGTGCCGGTCGTGGACGGCCTGCACCAGTTGCGTCGCGGTCTGGGCCAGGAGCTCCTTGTGTGCCGAGGGCTCGGCCTGGTCCAGCTCCGTGGCCAGGTTCCCGAGGAGATTGGCGACCTGCTCCCGGGTGCCTGGCTCGAGATGTTCCGCCTCGCGGACGCGGCGGGCGAGGTCCTCGATCGTGTTCGCGACCGGCGGATCGGGTGCGGCGCCCGTCGATGGGTTTTCCGGCATGGCTCGATGTTCCTCAGTGACGAGAGTCGGCGGACCCGAAAACGCCATCATACAGCGATATCCGGGATTCGACCACGGAACGTCGCCTTGCCTGGAGATCCGCACTCGGCGCGGATCCTCCCGACGCCGCTCCCTTGCTCAGTTGAACAAGAAATGGCAGATGTCGCCATCTTGCATGATGTAGCTCTTCCCTTCGGTCCGCAGCTTGCCGGCTAGCCGGATTTCCTTCTCGCTCTTGTAGGTCTCCAGGTCGGCCAGGGTATAGACCTCGGCCCGGATGAAGCCCTTCTCGAAATCGGAGTGGATGACGCCGGCCGCCTGCGGGGCCGTCGCGCCGATCGGGATCGTCCAGGCACGGACCTCCTTCTCGCCGGCCGTGAAATAACTCTGGAGCCCCAGCACTCGATAGGCTTCGCGCGCGACGGCGGTCAAGGCGGGTTCGGCCAGTCCGGATGAGGCGAGCATCTCGCTCCGGTCGGCTTCGTCCAGCTCGGCGATCTCGGATTCGAGCTTGGCGCACACGGGGACGACCGACGCCCCGACCCTGGCGGCGAACTCGCGGACCTGCCGCACCATGGGACTCGTGCCCTCGAGGTCGCTCTCCTGGACGTTGGCGACGTAAAGGATCGGCTTGGCCGTCATGAGTCCGAAGCTGGTGATGGCCGCCTGTTCCTGCTCGTCCAGCGTCAGTTTCCGGAGCGGTTGATCCGTGTTGAGATGGGCCAGGCTCTTGCGGATGGCCTCGACCCGGAGCTTCGCGTCCTTGTCGCCGCCCTTCGCCGTCCGCTCGGCCTTGGGCAGGGCGTTTTCCAGGGTCTGGATGTCGGCCAGCATCAGCTCGATCTCGATCGTCTCGATGTCCGACACCGGGTTGACCGCCCCCGCCACGTGGACCACGTCGGGATCCTCGAAGCAGCGGACGACCTGGATGATCGCGTCAACCTCGCGGATATGGCTGAGGAATTTGTTGCCGAGCCCTTCACCCTGGCTGGCCCCCTTGACGATCCCGGCGATATCCACCAATCGGAGCGCCGTCGGGACCAGCTTCTTGGGGACGATGTACTTGCTGATCCTCACCAGGCGGTCGTCGGGGATGCTGACGACCCCTTCGTTCGGCTCGATCGTGCAAAACGGATAATTCGCGCTCTGGGCGGCTTTCGAGCTTGTCAGCGCGTTGAACAACGTGCTCTTGCCCACATTCGGCAGACCGACGATACCGGCTCTCATGATGCGGGGACGACCTCACAAGGTGGAATCCAAGCGGGAATAAGCCCAAACCGTCCCGCGAACCGACCGGGATTCGCTCGGAGGGCGTTGGACCGAGGGATTCATCGTACCCTGTGGACGCCCTTCCTGTCGCCCCGAGCGACCTCGGCACCGCTGGGCCGCACGCGGACGCCACGATCGGAGCCCGCCGCCCCTATCGTCAACGGCTCCTCCCCATGTATCCCCGGAGGTCGTAGGCAGGCTTTACTTGAGATCGAACACGGGCTCGTTCGGCTCATCTTTGGAGACTTGAGCGGTCAGCTTCGAGGTCTTCGGATCGGCGTACTGACTCAGCGAGACGGCAGATTTCCCCTTCTTCGGAAGCACGACTTCGCGGCCGAAGAGATTATCTTCGCTTCGTCCCTGCGTCGCCAAGATGCCGACTTTGTAATTTCCGGCAGGCATGCCCTCGGAGCCCGCGTAGCCGTTGATGATAAAGGTGCCCTCCTTGATCTTGGAGGTGGCTCGAAACGGTCCTCCCCCAGCACCTTTGGGAGCATCGGCGCCTTCGCCGGCGTACTCGAAAATGATCGTCCCGCCGGTCATCGGCTTACCGTCGAGAATCACCTTGCCCTTCACCGGATAGAGCGGCGGATGTTCCTCGAGCGAGTTGCTGCACGAGGGCAGCAGGATCGTGCCCGCGAGTAGCAACACCCAGGGCCAATCCCCCCGCCCCGATTGCAGCAGTGCCTTGCGAATCATCGTCAATCCCTATCTGTTCGACGCGACTGCGAAACGTGTCGCCCTGACGCTCTCGAAGCGGACCGCCGCGAGCGAGTGCCAGGGCGAAAGACCTTCGATCAATATGAATCGCTCGAGATGACTTCTCCGCCGGCCGGGCTGATCAGCCAGACGAAGACGGAAGGAGCGGTGGCCTGCTTGACAAAATGCACCGATCCATCGGCGAAGACGTGATTCGCCCCGCCGGGATGGAACGAGTAGACCTCGTTGTTGCTGCTCCAATTCGTGTGCTGCCGACTGCCGTCGCCGTCGGTATAAAACTCGCTGTTGTAATCGGCCCAACCCCATCCCGAGCCTTCGTTCGTGTAGATCGTGGTCCCGCCCTCGCCGATCCCCAGACTGGCCGTCGAAGTCCCGTCGGGAATCAAGCCGCCCGTTCAGCCAGAATTGGGGACGCCCTCCATCCTCCGAGACCATGATCGTGTTCGAAGTCCCATCCGTGATCGAAGCAATCCTGGGCACCACGTTGCCGTGCAGCAAGCCGCGCGTGTCCAGGCCCGCGGGGTGCGGGACATTGTTCGAATCCATCCAACCAGAAGACACGCCGTCGTCAACCGCGTAGTCGCCCCCGGCGAGCGTGACCGACCAGTTGGCTCCGTAGAAGGCTTGAGAGAGAGCGTCGGTGTAAGACGCCGTGCGATAGCCGTTCGGCGCCGACGGGCAGATCATCATGTTGAGCTGCGTACCCACCAACGTCGTATTCACGGGGGCACTGAAGGGCTGTGAGATGTTGTAGGCGTTGTAGATGCTCCCCTGCTCGAAGAAGGGGAGGCAGATCGTGACCCACGTCTGCACGTCGATCGCGTTATTGCAGACCTCGCCGACCTGAATCGGACAGGGGGGCTCATAATTGTCCGGGCCGACCAACGACAGATTCGTCAGGTCCGCCGGTTGAAAGGGCGGCTTGAGCAGCGGCGTGCTGATCGCCCACGTCGGCGGCAAGACCTGCCGCGAACTCTCGAAATTGAGCATCGCCAGGCCGATCTGCTTGAGGTTGTTGATGCACGCGGCGCACCGCGCCGCCTCGCGCGCCGCCTGCACGGCGGGCAATAGCAAGGCGATCAACACGGCGATGATGGCGATGACGACAAGCAGTTCGATCAGCGTAAAGCCGCGCGATGAACGCCAGAAGCGATGCTTGAGCACGTCGATGATCCTCTGGGAACAGGAAGCCTCAGTTTCGGAAGTTTAGTGTATCCATGGAGTGTCGCCGGACGACGAAACTGTGATGAAGATTGGATGAAGTTTCAAAATACATGGCAGTTCGCGGCGAGCCCGATCTGCCGAAGCCGCTTCGTCGTAACAGCTTGCGGCCGTCTCCGCTGATCGGCAAATTATAGCGATATTAAGGATGATTACCTACCGGAATGCGGGTTGTCACCCACTCGATATGGAACAGCCGGCCACGCGAGCCACCGCGCACGCGGTCATCCTGCATGGCAGTCACGGCCGGTGTCGGGCCGCGTTGCGGTCAAGGGGACACGGGTGCAATTCCTATTGTCTCCGCTAGAATTATTGTAAGTCTCTATCCCGAAAGCTGTTGTGGTTGTGCGAGCCGCGGCCTCGGGGGTCATCTCAAGTGTCGCGGCAGGCGGGCAAGTTCAGGGCGTTCCCGGCCTGGGAGGCGGATCTGGAGCATCGGCTTTCGCCACGATTTGTTGCCAGATTTCCAGATAGCCGAGTTTGCTTGCCCATCGCTCGACCTCTGCGCGGTTCACGCCATCACCGGTGACCCTCAAAATTCCCGCGATGTCGCGCAAATGACGATCGCCGCCGCCTTCGGAGAAGTACCAGAGTTTGCCCAGGATCACGTCTTCGGGGGCTGCGGTCATTACATCACGATCGGGTAACAGCCTGACGGGCCGCCCTCGGGCCATGCGAACGGTTGCCCATTCATCGGCACGCGGGAGGATGAAATCGATCTTGTTCCCAGGACTCGGATGGATCACGTTAAACTGCGACGATGTCCGAATCGCGTCGCGAATTGCGGCCTCACTGAGGTAGAAGTCATCGGGGGGAAACGCCGTCAGCAACTCGTCTAGGTGTTCCAACTGGAACGCGGCGATGATGTCGATGCCTTGTGTAAAGCGAGACTCGCCGTAGGCGATGCTGGCGAACGACCCCACAACCAAGTACGGCGTGTTCATGCGTTCCAACGCTTCAACCGCGTGTCGCAAGATATCGATCTGCTCCATGACCTAATAATCTCCGCAGGTATTCGCCGTGTCGCTGCTCGCCCGTCCAATCGGCGTGGAGCTGCAGGACACGACTGTGCACGATGGTCCGGGCGGTCCGATGCGCGGCGCTTGCCATCGCAATTCGTTCTGCCGGGGTCTTGGCCGCCAGGACCGCGGCATAGACGCGATCGATGACTTCGATGCGAAGTTGTTCCATCGGTGGATCTCCGGATGTTATCCGAGCGAATGATACCGTCGGGTGCGATGCCAGTCACTGCGTTGAATGTAAGCGGTTATCCCTCGCCACATCCATGATCCTTCCCTTGACTTCCGGTGCCAGGCCATGCCAACCGGCGACAAGCTCCTGTAAAGCCGATCAGACCGCCCGATCCGATCGGGAATCGCCCTGTTGCGCCGCGACGTCCCGGGCCTCGAGGAGCCGGGACAAACGGGCGAAGAGCCGATCGAACTCGATGGGCTTGCTGATGAAATCGTCGCAGCCCAGGCTCAGGCATTCCTCGCGGTCCTTGCTCATGGCGAAGGCGGTGACGGCGATGATCGGCCTGGTGAAACCGCCGGCGCGGAGCTGCCGGACGGCCTCGTAGCCGTCGAGGACCGGCATCTGCATGTCCATGATGATCGCGTCGAAGGGACGGCCCTGCTCGATCGACTCGCGGGTCCGATCGAGTGCCTCCCGGCCGTTGTGGGCCGTGACCACCTCGGCGCCGGCCCGGCTCAGGCGGAGTCCGATCAGTTGCTGATTGGCCTCGTTGTCGTCGGTCACCAGGATCCGGGCCCGGATCCGGGGCTGGGGTGGGGGCGGCGCCTGGGATTCCCGGGCCGGTGGGAGGTCAACGATTTCCCCGACCGCGTCGATCGGGATCGAGAGGCTGAAGACCGAGCCGACCTGGGGGGTGCTCCGCACGGTCAACTCGCCCCCGAGCCGCCGGGCCAGGCGATCGCAGATCGCCAGCCCCAGCCCGGTCCCGGGCGGATGGTCCGGGCTCGAGGACCGCACCCGGTAGAATGGCTCGAAGATGCGCGACATCTCCGATTCGCTCATGCCGATGCCCGTGTCGCTGACCGCGAACTCCACGAACCAGCCCGCATCCGGTCGATCCGGCATGCGGGCCGTCACCCCGACGGTCCCTCGATCGGTGAACTTGATGGCGTTGTCCACCAGGTTGACGAGGATCTGGCGGAGCCGCAACCGATCGGTGGCGATCCGCCGGGGGACCTCCGGGCGGACCTCGACCTCGAGCCGCAGATGCTTGGCCTCAGCCCTGGACCTCAGCGATTCGACCACGTCGACGACGATCTCCCGCGGCGAGCAGGGCTCGCGCTCGATGCGGAGCTGGCCCGACTCGATCCGCGAGATGTCGAGCAGGTCGTCGATGAGCGCCAGGAGGAATCGACTGTTCTGGCCGATCGTGTCGAGATGCCGCGAGATCTCGGCGGGGCCGCCCCGCATGTAAGGATGTTCGCCCAGCAGATCGATGAAGCCCAGGATGGCCGTCAGCGGGGTCCGGATCTCATGGCTCACGCTGGAGAGGAACTCGCTCTTGGCCCGATTGGCATGCTCGGCGGCCTCCTTGTCCAGCCGCAGGCGATCGGCCTGCTCCGCCGCCCTCGCGACCCGATTGTTCTCGGTGATGTCGCGGACGATCTCCAGGACCCGGTCGGCCGGGCCCTCGCGGATCCGGGTGACCAGCAGGGACTCGCAGTCCAGGAGGTCCCCGCCCGCGGCGTGCATGCGGAATTCCTGGCGAGGGACCGTCTCGCCCCGCCGGGCACGCTCGTGCATGCGATGCGACGCCTCGCGGTCCTCGGGCCGGATCAGGTCGCCGAGGGGCCGGCCGATCCAATCGTCGGGCGACCAGCCGGTGATGGCCTGGAAGGCCGGGCTGATCGAATGCAAGACCCCGTCGGAGTCGAGCTCCCAGACGATCACGCCGGTCGACGCGACCAGGCTCTTGTATCGCGCCTCGACCTGCTTGAGCGCCTCCTCGGCCTGCTTGCGCTCGCTGATGTCTCGCGCCACGACCAGACCGATCGTCTCCGGCTGGATGTGGATCCGGCTGACGCTGAGATTGACCGGCAAGGGATCCCGCGACGGCCGCCGCAGGAAATACCCCTCTCGCGAGTGGAAGAAGCCCGTCTTGTCCAGCGCCTGGATCAGTCGGTCGAAGCTGTCGGGACTGGCGCCGGAGAAGACCTCTTCCAGCCGCATCGCGCACGCCGCGGTCCGATCCAGTCCGGTCATCCGCAGGGCCGCAGGATTGAGATCGATGATGATCCGGGTCCGGGGATCGAAGAGGAAGAAGGCATCATTCGCCTCGCGGAAGAGGCTGCGAGCGAATTCGAAGTGTTGATCGGCCGGATTCATGGGAGACTCGCATCGGGTTCCACCGACGGCTTGCCGGCGTCGAAAACACGCGGATCGCGATCAGGGTATCGGATCGGGGCGCGGTTCCGCTTTGATCTCCTTCAACAGCTCGACCTCGGCCGTCCGCCTGTTCTTCTCGCTGGCCGACGCACCGGCGTCGCCCGTCGGACTCCCCTGCTGCACCCAGATCTGGTAGGCCCGTTCCTCGACCTCCTTGTCGATCTGGCGTTTGGCCTCGATCCAGTTGCGTTCCTCGGCCGCCTTGCCCGCCTCGCCGCCGGGAGCGCCGTCGCGTTGCCAGATCGCGTAGGCGCGCTTCTCGACCAGTTGGCGATATTCCGGGGAGCGTTCGTTCGCCCGCTCACGCAACTCCTTCGGACCCGTTGCCGGGGGTGCTTGGTTGGGGTTTGCCGCCGGCCGGACTCCCAGGAACCAGGCGGCCCCGGCCAGTCCCAGCAGGATCGCGATCGCGCCCAGGACGGCCAGCAGCAGCAAGCGACCTGCCCTCGGCGACGAGCCGGCCAGTGCCCGATCGAGGGCCGTCACGAACTCATCGATGCTGGGATACCGATCCTTGGGGTCTTCCGACAATCCGCGGAGGAGGACCGCGTCCAACGCCCGTCCCAGCTTCGGATTCAATCGCGACGGGGGCGGGAACACGCCCAGCGCCCGTCGACCCGTCAGCAACTCGTAACCGAGGGCCGACATCGAGAACTGATCGGTCCGTTCGTTGACCTTCAGGCCGTATTGCTGCTCGGGCGATACGTAGCCGACGGTGCCCATACCCCGTTGCGTCTTGGTCAGCACGCCGGCCTCCTCCTGGAGGACGGCGATCCCCAGGTCGCCCAGCTTGACCAGCGAGCCGGTCGGCATGAGGACGTTCTCGGGCTTGAGATCGCGATGGATGATCCCCCTGCCGTGCAAGTACGCCAGGGCCTCGCCGACCTGGAGGAGGATGGATCGGGCCTGGTCGACCGGCATCGCCTGGCCCGGGATCATCCGCCGCCGCAGGTCCCCTCCCTCGATGTACTCGGTCACCAGGAAGGGCTGGTGCGAGTCGGTCGTCGTGCCGAAATCGAAGATCGAGAGGATGTGCGGGTGAGAGACGCTCGCCAGCAACTCCGCCTCGCGATCGAACCGCGCCCGGCACAGATCGGCATCCTCTCCCTCGGGGATCGCCAGGATCTTCACGCAGACGAGGCGTTTCAGCGCATGCTGCCTCGCCAGGTAGACCTTGCCCATCCCCCCTTCACCGATCGTCCCCAGGATTTCACAGCCGCGGACGGTGGAAAGATCCCCGCCTGAGGTCCCATGCACCGCAGACATGCCATGCCTGCCTTCCGGATTGAGCGAGTCGCTCGTGACAATGGCCGACGACCGCGACGGCAATCAGATCGAGCCGATGGGAGTCAGAAGATGAAAAATAACCCGGGTTCGATGCCCTTAGTAAACATGATGCCCGATCATCCGGCCGGGACGCAAGACCACGCCGGGTGAGAGTCTCCGAAGAGACGTGGGGTCGCCGCGCACGGCCGGACCGGAGGTCTCCCGCTTTCCTGACTTACCTGACTCGGCACTCCGATGTTGTATTCTTACTGACATCTCTTATAATTTCGCGGGTGCTTTCGGACTTTTTCTGCAAATCTCGTGAATTGTTTGGGGTGGGGCCATGTTGGTCGACTTCGAAGTCGAAAACTTCCGCTCCTATCGGGAGAATAAGCGATTCAGCCTGGTCGCATCCTCGTCCAAGGAACTCCCTCGGAATCTCATCGAGACCGACTTGGGTCTGAACCTCGTCCGGTCGGCGGCAATCTACGGGCCGAACGCCTCAGGAAAAAGTAATCTTCTGGCGGCGATGAACTGGATGCGCGAAATACTCGACTCTCCGATGAATCGCTCCTTGACGGCGGAGATCTTGGTCTCGCCCTTCGCATTGGACCGGATGTCCGCGACGAAACCTTGCAGGTTTCGCGTGAACTTCGTGGTCGAAGGCGTTCTCTACGATTATTCGATCGCCGTCCGACCCGAGATAGTCGAGGAAGAACGTCTTGTTGCCTATCCCCACGGGCGACCGCAAGAGTGGTTTCGTCGGAAGGGAAAAGAAGTCGATTTCAACTCAACTTACCTGAAGGGTCAGAAGCAATCACTTCGGGGGATGACTCCTGCCAATGCACCCCTGCTGGCCGTCGCCGCAGCCTTCGGCCACCGTCAACTCCTTCCACCCGCCCAATGGCTCGCGCGGAACCTGTGCGACCGCTTCGATACGCTCGAATCTCCGAAGAGTAGCCCCCGGATCGGGCAACCCTGGGAGGAGACGGCGCGCCTCTGCCACGAAGACAGATCTTTCCATAAATGGGTGAATGAGTTCCTTCAGCACGCCGACCTTGGCATCCAAGACGTGCACATCGAGGTCATCGAGCAGGAGACTCGACGACCAGTGTCAGACCATACAACCGACGGGATGATGGTCATTACTCTCAAGGAATTTACCGGGGAGCGGCATGACCCCGTCTTTGTTCATAGTGGCGACGAGGGTGTCACTGCCCGATTCGGTCTTTCCAATGAGTCCCATGGCACTCGAAGACTGTTCGCCATGTTGGCACCCCTGTACGAAGTGCTGCGAGATGGGGAATTGGCGGTGGTGGACGAACTGAGTGCCAGCCTTCACCCGTCACTCGTCAGGGAGCTGATTCGAGTCTTCCACGACCCGCAACTGAACCCGAAAGGTTCGCAGCTCGTGTTCGCGACGCATGATACTTCCCTGTTGAGTCGGAAGCTATTTCGACGGGACCAGGTCTGGTTCACCGAGAAAAATCATGGAGGGGCCACCGATCTCTACTCGTTGCACGATGTGAAGGGCGTCCTGGCAGACGAACCGTTCGAAAAGGGCTATACACGAGGCCGTTATGGCGCGATCCCGTTCTTCGGCCAGCTCGACTTCCCCCCAGTCCCGGAAGAAGCTTCGAAGGGGACCTAATCGTAAACTCGACCGTTCCTCGATCGGGTCTGCGCATTCGGTCCGAGCCTTCACGTAATCCGCGGAGTGCGATCCTCATCGCATTGGAGGACTTGCGATCAGCAAGGTTGTATTTCGAGAGCTTCAAAAAGGCGTTGAGGGCTCAGCCGGTTATCGTCATCGCCCCGCATGTGGGATCGGCTCCCAAGAGCGTCATCGATGCGGCGATCAAGGCTCGGGATGATCCAGACTTGAAGAACAAGTCGGGCCTGGACGGAGAAGACAATTATGACGAGATTTGGGTAATCTTCGACACCGAAGGTCCTCAAAATCGCCAGCGGAACCTGGACGCCAAGCATGCCATCGATCGGGCCAGACAGTTGGGATTTCATACGGCCGTCTCAAACCCCTCTTTCGAGTATTGGCTTCTGATCCACTTCGAATGGTGCGTCAAGCCATTCAAGGACGGTGATGCCGTTTGTCGTTTGCTCAAGAACCACATCCCTGACTTCGACAAGGGCAAAGACTGTTTCTCGGCCACCCGCCCACGCGTGCAAACCGCGATCGGGCACGCGAAACGCGTTTTCGCCGAGCGTTGTCGACACACCAGCAACCATCCCTGCGATTGCCACCCCTGCACCGAGGTCTATCGCCTGGTCGAACGTCTCCTGTCCGAAGCGTGATCCGCCTGCCGTCGTGCTCTTCCATCGAGAGGCGCCTCCTTGATCCCGACAACCCAGAGCGATCTCCACCAAACCGGCACCGCCCCTGCTCGGCGGGACTGGTTCCTCATCGCGGCGCTGACCATCGCCCTGACGGCCGTCTCGACCTATCAGTCGCTCCGCCGTTACGAGGAGATGCGTACTGGCTGGTCGTGGGACCTGGCCTATTACAACCAGTGGTTCTGGGCGCTGACGCAGGGCGACCGCACGCTGACGGTCCGGCCTGTGTCGGCCTATGCCCAGGAGGGTCCGTCGATCTGGAAGATGAACTACCTCGCACCGGTCCGCCTGGCGATCGTTCCGTTCTACGCCATGTTCCCCGACCCGCGGACCTTGATCGTCCTCCAGAACGTCGTCTTCTGGTGGATCATCCCCGCGGCCTACGGGCTGGTGCGGTCCGAGTCGAATTCGCGAGCCGTGGCGCTCTCGGCGGCGTTCCTCGTGCCGATGACCCCACTGCTCTGGCCCCTGGTCTGGAACGACTTTCGCGAGCTCCAACTCGTCGGCCCCTTCGTCCTGTGGGCCGTCCAGGGCGTGCGAGGCCGCTCCGTCCGGCTGGCCGCCTTGGGCATCGCGGGGATGCTCGCCTGCCGGCAGGAGTTCGCCGCGATCGTGGCGACCCTCGCCTTGCTCCCCCCGCGACGGCCGGAATCGCTCGACACAACCCTCCGGTGGCGGCGGGCGACCATCCTGATCGGCCTCTGCTGGATCCTGTTCGGCTTCTTCGGTTACCTGAGCTACATGGTCGGCCGGGGCGCACCGGACGCCTTTGTCGACCAGTTCCTCGGCCCGAAGGCGCCGATGTCCGAGACGGTCCGGACGTCGCTCGAGGTCCTCATCCTGGGCATGGGCGGCTGGGCCTTGCTGATGTGCCGGGCGCCTCGGGTGGCGATCCTCGCGTTGCCGTGGATCTGGAGCCTTTGCAACGGCCGATGGGCGATCCGGTTCCTCGAGACCCCCGAGTGGCACCACGTCCGCTACGCCATGCCCATGGTCGTCATGGTCCTGGCGGCCGGGCTGATCGGCTACGCCAATCTGGCGACCTGGCTGTTGTCCCGCCCCGGCGGCCGGGCCTGGCTGACGCTCGTCTGGCTCGCCGCCGCCGCGATGGGCGGCCTCGGCCTCCGCGACGTCCTCCATCGCATGGACAGCATTCCCCCCGCCATCGATCGCCGGGAAGCCCGGGAGATCTGGAGCGCGATCCGTCAGGTCGGCCCCGAGGACGCCGTGATGGCCGACTACGAGATCGCCGCCCCCCTCTCCTCGCGACGGGCCCTCTACAGCTATATCCTCGACGCCAACCTGCCCGCCGGATTCCCTCACCTCGGCCCCGAATTCCAGTGGCTGTTCGTCCGGAGCGACTATCCGTTGCTCAAGGTCTTGCTGGATCAGGGGTTCGATGTCATCCACCGGGGCCCTTACCTGACGATCGCACGCCGTGGCACGATGAACTTCGCCGGAAATCCGGATTTTTTCCGATTTCGCGCGAACACAAATCCTCGATAAGATGTCTATCTTGCGTACCACGGCTCACTTGGTCGCGTTTCGATCCCGCGCCGATCGGCGGTCGCACGGTCGTCGCCATCTCGACGCGGGTTCGACTCGCGAAGGTAGATCGGGTGTGTTGCCCGATCGCATCGAGGTCTCGGGAGCCTGTAAGGACCCCATGACTCGGTAATTCGATCCGAGGGACGAACGTAACGTCCCAATCCCCCGTGACGTGACAGACCGGGGCTTTCTGATCGCCCCACTGTCGCCTCATCTCCAGATCCCGCCCTATTCCGGCGGATGCGAGGGTCTCGCCATGTTCCACCGCACGAACCTGACGCTGTCGGCTCGGACGCTTTCCAACCGGCTGAATCTCGGGACGCGGTCGCTCGCGCTCAACGCGGGCGTCAATCATGGTGGTCTGACCCTGCGCAGCCGTCTAGCCCTTCATGACGCCATGCGCGATGGGATGGTGTGGTATGACGTATTTCCGATTACCCAACCGAGATACGACATTCCGACCACTCCCGGCTCATTTTCCCCGCAGCCGCAACGTCAACCGAGTTGCTTGACGGAGCAATTCGGTGGATCCGCGGAGGTCGTTCGCGTCGAAACCGATCCGAGGCCGGCTGACCTCATCGATCGACCCGAACGTTGTGCCACAGTCGGCGATCCCAGGCTTCCATCGGTGGTTGTCACCGTGGTGGAGCGACGATCGGAGAGGCGCGTGAGCGGCTCTGCATCGCGTTCCGGATGGAAGTCCCCGGGTAAACCCGGCTTGAAGCGCACCGCGAAGCGGACTGCCAAGGCCAAAGCCGCGACCTACGCGATAGCGGCCGCGAGCATCGGAAAGTGAGTACCGACCGCCCGCACTCGTCCCGTTGATTCATGTGTCCGCAGCATCGCCTCCCGGGCGACGAGCGCACCCTTCCGGGGGCGCATCGGCCTGGTGATGATCCGCGGCCCTGACGCCCGAGACGAATCGGACAGAATCGGTCCCGCGCGGATGACTGATCCCGCTCCGGATGGGATTGAGAGCGCTCAACCATCGGATCGGGCCACATCGGGCCGCCGCGCACGCGCCGTCTTATTGTCGCCGCGCCGGAGATCGCCCACGCGTTCGATCGGGGTATTCACGTCCGGGATGGAACTCCCGGCCGGCCTCGAAGCGGGGCGAGTCCTTTCCTCCGGTGCCGAGCGTGAAGGCGTCCATGAAGGCGACGAGTCTCGGCCCTCATCCTTGTCCCGCCACATCGAGGCAGGCACCGTTCCGGGCCGGGACCGACAGGACCCCAGAGAGTGGGGAAGGCGGTTCACGTGTTGACCATTGCGAGGGAGCTTGATACGGATAGCCGGGTCTGGGCCGACCTGGCAGTCCTGGTCGGCCGGGCCCAGCGAGGCGACCGCGAGGCGTTCGGCGAGCTGGTCGAGCAGTTCCAGCCGACGGTCTACGCGATCGCCCTGCGGCGGCTGGCCAACGCCAGCGACGCCCTCGAGCTGACGCAGGAGGTGTTCCTGCACGTGCTGCGGCGGATCGGCCAGCTCCGCGAGCCCGAGCGGTTCGCCGGCTGGCTGCGCCAGGTCGCCGTACGCATGGCGATCAACCGGGCCACGCGACGCGTGTCGCCGGCCAGCGTCGAGGCGGGGATCCTCGAGGGTGCCTCGGAGCACTCCGATGAGCCGCTCGACCAGTTGATCAGCCGGGAGCGCGCCGAGCGGCTCTGGGCGGCCCTCGGCCGGCTCAAGACCCTCGACCGCGAGGCCCTGGACGCCTTCTACATCCGCGGGCACTCCCTGATCGAGATCGCCGAGATGCTCGACGTGCCCCTCGGCACCGTCAAGCGTCGGCTGCACACGGCGCGGAAGCGGCTGAAGGTCGAGCTCGAGGCCTCGGTCGCCGACGCACGCGAGTGGACCGACTACCGCGCCGAGGACTCCGATGACGAGTTCGACGAGTCCGAATCCGAGCTGGTCTGCGCCTGCTGATGAATCGTGGCGGGTGCCGGGTAGTGCTCTCGCTCCGCTCGCTGGGTGGCGGCAAAAGACGATCTCCATTCCCCGTCTTTTCCCGCCACCCGCCACCCGTCACCCGTCAGCGAGCTCGCCCCGAACGCGGAGGTATTCGTCGGCCTCCCGGCGATATCGCCGCGCACGACCGGCCATCATCGCATAATCCCACCAGGCTCCCACCACGATCGGCAGCAAGACCACCGCGACGAGGATCAGGCCGACGTCGGGTCGTCCGAAGACGCTGAAGAGGGTCACGAAGAAGACGCCGAGGAACGAGGGTACGGCGGTCAGCGTCCAGGTCACGCGCCGGTATCGCGCGAGCTGTTCTTCGATCGGCTCGACGCCGAGGCGGAGCCGGCCGAGCTTGCGACGCCAGTAACTTTCGCGGAGGCGCCATTGCGCCTCCACATCGGGGACGGAAGTCGGATTTGACACGTCGGTTTCCATGAATTCCACCGCGGGAGGGAGATCATATCGTATGGACCGGCTCGGCTCGACGTCACGACCGGCATCGGCTCGACCCGGATTTTGCGGACCGGGTGCCTTGGTGCTTGCTTGTCGGGAACCAATTGATCTAAGATGGCGACTTCGTATGGACGATCGATGAAGATTGTATGCCCGTCCGAGGTCAGGGTCGAGGATCTCCTATCATGCCCGCGCGACTCGTGGCCATCGATGAGGGGCCGGATATCGTCTTGAACCGGCCCATGATCATGGTGGGTCGCCATCCGGCGTGCGACACCCGCCTGGAATCGCTCCGGGTCTCGCGACGTCATTGCTGCCTGACGTTGGAGACCGACGCGGTGTTCGTCAGGGACCTCGGCAGCACGAATGGCATTCGGATCAATGGCGAGCGCGTCGAGACCGGCCGCTTGCGGCCGGGAGATGAGCTCGCGATCGCGCACTACCGCTACCGTTGGGCCGAGGGGCCAGACCGCGATCGCGATCGTTTCGTCACACCCGCCCCGCCGATGCCACCCTTTACGCCCCCTCGGGAGTCGGCCAATCCCTGGCTTTGGGTCCGGCCTTCGGCCTGGGGACTCGGCCCTCTGAATCCGGGCTGAGAGGCTGTGAATCAATCAATTTCAGATGACGGATTGCGAATTGCGAATAAATTTAAAGCCTTAGACATCAATGGCTTATGGGTTTGCAGTCCGGAATCCGCGATCTGTAAGCCGATTCTCTCACAAGCTCTGAGTGGCCGATCAGTCGAAGAGCGTCGTCCTGGGCCGGGCCGGGGGGATCAATTCGGGGATGCCGAGCATTCGCTGGAGGGTGCGCGCGGTCTCCGGTGCGAAGCCCGCATAATGGTTGTTCGTGAAGACGACGACCGGGACGCGCCCGGCCATCTGCTCGATCGTCGCGGAACATTCGGCCAGTTCTTCCGACCTGTTGACCACAATCTTGTTGAAAGTCGGGGTGAGCTTCTCGATCGCATCCCGATTGCCGATCAGGCGGAAGTAGCACATCGGCCCGGTGACGGGATCGAGCCGGGCGATGATCTCCGCCGGTCGGGGCATCCACTTCTGCAGGGTCAGCGTCAGTGACGTGTTGTGTCGGCGCAGCACCTCGGTCAGCTCCGGGACGACCCACCTCGGGTTCCGCGTCTCGATCGCCAGCGGGACCGCCGCGTGCGGCCAGTCGGCCAGGAACGGGTCGAGGATCTCGAGGAACGCCTCGAGCGACGAGAACTGCTCGCGATTGAAGTATCCCATCTGCAACAGGGCGCACGACAGCTTCTCGCCCAGCGGCTCGACGGCCGCGGCGAATTCCGCCACGTCCTTCTCGCAGCCTTGCAACTGCTTCTGATGGGTGATCGCCTGGGGCACCTTGAGCGCGAACCGGAACGCCGCCGGAGTATGGTTGCGCCAGCCGTGGACGATCCGACGCGTCGGCACGCGGTAGAACGTACTGTCCACCTCGACGATCGGAAATCGATCGGCATACCACCCGAGGTAGTCCGACGGATCCATCCCGCCCGGATAGAACGCATCATCCCACTCGGGATAGCTCCACCCGCTGCAACCGATCAGGATAGGCTTCGACTGGCTAAACATACACCCGAATTCTAGTCGATCCACGCCTGCTCGTAAATACACCAGGTCGGATAGAGGCCCCGCCGAGCCTCCGTTTGCAGCCGCCGATCCACGTCCGTCGCGAGCGGTCACCGGAAAGCGATCGATGCGCGGTTCGGCGTGTCACGCATGTTCTATGGTTGTCGATGAGACCTCCATCCGTCTCGACGTCGTGCCCTGACGGTGGGTGAAGGCGCCCGGCCCGTCGGGGCCATTCCGGGTCTCGCCGTGGGACGTCCGATTCCGCCGGTTTCCCGGCTGTTCTTCACGACGTTCGTGACTTCCCCGGGCGACTACGGTCGAGGACCGGGAATCATCTCGTCCGCCGCGATCGCCCTGGGGCCGGGCATGGTCGGCAAGGGTGCATGATGGAACGCGACGATGGCGCTGACCCCGGAGACAATGAAGGCGCATGAGCACACCGCAAGGGAGCTGTTCCCGCACCTCGTCCGGTGCGTTGGTGGCGAATCCGGATGTGTCCCTGGCATCCCCACCCGGGCTCTCGGAAGCCGAGCGCCACCGGATCCTGGTCGACTGGAACGACACGAGGCGCCCCTATCCGGGCGATCGCTGCCTTCATCGCCTGTTCGAGGAGCGAGTCGAGGTCGCGCCGGAGGCCGTGGCCCTGGTCTGCGGCGACCGGTCGCTCACCTATCGCGAGCTCAATGTCAGGGCGAACCGGCTCGGCCACCGCCTCCGGTCGATCGGCGTGGGCCCGGAGACCCTGGTCGGGCTCTTCGCCGAGCGGTCGCTCGAGATGGTCGTCGGATTGCTGGGCATCCTCAAGGCCGGCGGCGCCTATGTCCCGCTCGATCCCGACTACCCCGCGGGGCGCCTGGCCTCGATGCTCGAAGATGCCCGGCCGGCGGTCGTGCTCGCACAGGAGCACCTGGAAGGTCGCCTGCCGCGTCGCCATGCCACAGTCGTCTGCCTGGATCGGGATGCGGGGGCGTGCCATGACGACGCCAACCTCGAGAGCGGCGTCGGTCCTCGCAATCTGGCCTACGTGATGTACACCTCGGGGACGATCGGCGAGCCGAAGGGCGTCCTGATCGAGAACCGATCGGTCGTGCGCCTGGTCTGCGGCGTCGACTATGCCACCTTCGGCCTCGACCGGGTCTTCCTCCAACTGGCCCCGGCGGCCTTCGACGCGTTCAACCTTCGAGATCTGGGGCGCCTTGTTGCACGGAGCCCGGCTGGTGTTGGCGCCCGCCGGTCCGCTCGACCTCGCCGCGCTGGGCCGGCTGATCGCGGCCCAGGGCGTGACCACGATCTGGCTGACCGCCGGCCTGTTCAACGCGATCGTCGATTCGCGCCCCTCGACCCTCGCGGGCGTGCGGGAGATCCTCACGGGAGGCGAGGCGCTGTCTCCCGAGCATGTCCGGATGGCCTACCGGGAGATCCCCGGGCCGCTGCGGATCATCAACGGCTATGGCCCGACCGAGAGCACGACGTTCGCCTGCTGCCATCCCATCGACCCGACCGGCCTCGAGGGCCTGGACAACATCCCGATCGGCCGGCCGATCGGCAATACGCGGGCCGTAGTCCTCGACGGCGACGGGCAGCCGGTCCCCGTGGGAGTAGCGGGCGAGCTGTACCTGGGCGGCGACGGGCTGGCGCGGGGCTACCTCAACCGTCCCGAGGCGACGGCCGAGCGATTCGTGGCGGGCCTCGGCGGTGACGGGCGGCTCTACCGGACCGGCGACCTGGTCCGATGGCGCCCCGATGGGACGCTCGAGTACCTGGGCCGTCTCGACGACCAGGTGAAGCTGCGGGGCTTCCGGATCGAGCTCGGCGAGATCGAGACGGCGCTATGCCGTCATCCCGCGATCCGACAGTCGGTGGTCCGGCTCCGCGAGGACCGCCCCGGCGATCCTCGACTGATCGCCTACCTGATCGCCGCCGAGGACGGCGACCGGCCCGACGACGGCGACCTGCGGGCCTACCTGTCGCGGGTCCTGCCCGAATACATGGTGCCGTCGGCCTTCGTCCGGCTCGACGGCTTCCCGCTCAACGCCAGCGGCAAGCTCGACCGCAAGGCCCTGCCGGCGCCCGGGCGAGCCGGGCCGATGGCGAGCCGGGCTACGCCCCGCCTCGCGATGGTGTGGAGGAGATTCTGGCGAGGATCTGGGAGGAGGTGCTGGGCGTGGAGCGGGTCGGCGTCCACGACAACTTCTTCCACCTCGGCGGCCACTCCCTCCTGGCCGCCCGGGCGACCGCTCGCGTCGTCGACCGGCTCGCCCTCGAGATCCCCGCGCGTACCCTGTTCGATCACCCCACCGTCGCCGTGCTGGCCGAGCAAGTCTCCCGCATTCGCCTGGGCGACGCATGCGTCCGGCCGCCGATCGCGCGACGGGCCGACGGGCCCTCGCCGCTGTCCTTCGCCCAGCAGCGGCTCTGGTTCCTCGATCGGCTCGAGGGCCGGCGGCTGTCGGCCTACAACCTGTCCACCGTCATCCGGCTCGTCGGCGAGCTGGACGTCGAGTCGCTGCGCCTGGCCCTGGAGGCGATCGTGGCGCGCCACGAGCCGCTTCGGACGACCTTCCACGAGCGGGACGGCCGGCCTTGGCAGCGGATCAACCCCTCGCCCCGGCTCGGGCTGGCGATCGACGACCTCCGCGATCTCGAGCCGGGCCGTCGGCCGTCGGTCCTGGACCGGCGGATCCGCCAGGAGGCCGATCGGCCGTTCGACCTGGAGCGGGATTGGTCATTGCGGGCATCGCTGCTGCGGACGGCCGACGACGAGCACCTGCTGGTGGCGACGATGCACCACATCGCCAGCGACGGCTGGTCGATGTCGGTCTTCTGGCGAGAGCTCGCCGCGCTGTACAATGGCCTGCGTCGCCACGGGCGCGCGACCTTGCCGGAGTTGCCGATCCGATATGCCGACTACGCGGCCTGGCAGCGGGAGATGCTCGCGGGGGAACGGCTGGAGCAACTGGTGAACCACTGGCGGAGCAATCTCGAGGCCCTGCCGTCCCTGGATCTCCCCGCCGATCGACCCCGCCCGTCGACGTTCTCCTACCGAGGAGGCGCCCAGGAATTCGACCTGCCCTGCCATCTCGTCGCTCGACTCCGAGGACTGGGCCGCGACGCCGATGCCACGCTCAACATGGTCATTCTGGGTGCCTTCCAGGTGCTGCTGATGCGATACTCCGGCCAGGAGGATATCGCCGTCGGCGTGCCCGCGGCGGGTCGGGGCCGTTCGGAGCTGGAGGGCCTGATCGGCTTCTTCGTCAACACCCTGGTCCTACGCCTCGACCTCTCGGGCAATCCCGGATTCCGCGAGCTCCTGGCCAGGGTGCGGACGGCGTCCCTGTCGGCGTACGACCATCAAGAGCTCCCCTTCGAGCTGCTCGTCGAGCGGCTGCGCCCGGGGCGGCAACCGGGCCGCACCCCGATTATCCAGGTCGTCTTCCAACTGCTGGATTTCCCGCCGGCCCTCCCGTCCCTCGACGGATTGGCCGTCGCGACGCAGCCGGTCCCGTGCCGGCATGTCCGGTTCGACCTCGAGCTCGCCCTCCGTCCCGTGGACGAGGGCCTGCGCGGCGAGATCGCCTACAGCACCGACCTCTTCGACGAATCCACGATCGGCGCACCTCTCGGGCCGGTTCCGCACCCTGCTCGAGGCGGTCGCCGCCGAGCCCGACCGACCCATCCGTGACCTTCCGCTCATGATCGAGCCCGGTCGCCGCCGGATCCTCGTTGACGGGAACGGCACCGCCGCCGACCCCGGGGACCGCGGCGTCTACGAGCCCGTCGAACCGACGATGCCCGAAGGAGGCGCCGCGGCCCCGCGCGGCCCGGCGGAGGAGGTGCTGGCCGGGATCTGGCGGGAGTTGCTGGGGCTCGATCGCGTGGGCATCCACGACGACTTCTTCGCCCTCGGTGGCCACTCCCTCCTTGCCGTCCGGCTCTTCGCCAGGATCGAAGCCGCCTTCGGCCGCAGCCTGCCCCTCTCGGTGCTGTTCGAGAGACCGACCATCGGCCAACTGGCCCGGCTGGTCCAGGAACCGGTCGCGTCGCGGTCCGCGACCTCGGTCCTCGCCATCCAGCCCGGGGGCCCGAGGCCGAGGCTCTATTTCCTCCCCAGCGTGACCGGCGAGACCTACTACACCCGCGACATCATCCGCCATCTCCTCGCCGACCAGCCGGTCTACGGATTCCAACCCGGAGCCGAGGGCGAGGCCGATCCCGATGTCCGCACCCTGGAGGTCATCGCGGCCCGCTATGTGGAAGACCTCTGCGCCTTCCAGCCGGATGGGCCCTATTGCCTGGCGGGTTACTCGTTCGGCGGGATGGTCGCGTACGAGATGGCCCGACAGCTCGCCTCGCGGGGAAAGCCCGTGGAACTGCTGGCGATCCTCGACACGGGCCCGGGGCGGGCAATGGAGAAGTCCGCGGCGGGACGGATACGCGCCACCCTGGGCTTCCTCAGCAACCTGCCGTGGTGGATGCGCGAGGACCTCCTGCGCACGCGCCCCGGAGAACTCTGGACGAGGGCGGCGCGGAAGGCTCGCCGGGCGCTCCGCCGGCTCCGCGCGGGCCGGGGCGATCCCTCATGGCCCGTCGCCGAGGACTACCTCGACGTCGGCCCGCTGACGGACCGCCGCCGGAGACAGATCGAGGCGAATCTCCGCGCCTTCTTCGACTACCTCCGCGTTCGCAGGCCCTATCCGGGCCGGTTGACGCTCTTCCGAGCCCGGGCCCAGCCGGCGTTCCATCCTTGCTGGGACGATGGGGGCTGGGGAGATTGGGCGAGCGGAGGGGTCGAGGTTCGGGCGGTGCCCGGCAATCATAAAAGCATGCTGAAAGAACCCTTCGTCCGACACCTGGCCGGGTCGATCCAGGCCGCACTCGAACGAGTGTGATCCGACTCTCCCTGGTGGGCCGGATCGTTCCCGACAGGCGATCCCCGGAATCCTCCCGGGCGATCGAGACGGCTCCGTAGCCCTGTGAGCCGGCACGTCTCCTCTCACGAACCCGATCCGGTTGCGGCCGTCCGGATTTTTCCGGAAATTGTGTATGGCGCGACCGATTCGCTGCATTCTCCCCATGGAACGATCAACCGGGAGTGCCCAATGTCAACGACGCCAGGCCAGACCGCTGCCGTGACTCGCCAGCTCGAGGTGCTCTGGAAGTCGGGGACGCTGACGGGCCTGACGGACGCCCAGCTCCTGGATCGGTTCGCGGAGTCCCCGGATCGGGACTCGGCCTCGGAGTCGGCGTTCCGCGAGCTGGTCGACCGGCACGGGCCGATGGTGATGGGGGTCTGCCGACAGATCCTCCGCCGCCCCCACGATGCCGACGACGCCTTCCAGGCGACGTTCCTGGTCCTGGTGCGCAAGGCCCGATCGATCCGGGTGGGCGATTCGCTCGCCCCCTGGCTCTACGGCGTGGCCTATCGGACGGCGCATCGGGCGCGGACCGTCGCCTCTCGATACCGGCCCGCCGACGTCGAGCCGATGGAGGAGCCCATGGGCCCTTCTTCCGACGCCGCCTTCGACCTCGATCTCCGGCCCCTGCTCCACGAGGAGCTGAGCCGCCTCCCGGGCAAGTACCGGGACCCCATCGTGCTCTGCCACCTGGAGGGGAAGTCGCACGAGGAAGCCGCCCGGCTGCTGCGATGGCCGGTCGGCACGCTGAGCGGCAGGCTCTCGCGCGGCCGACAGCTCCTCAAGGCGCGGCTCGAACGCCGCGGCGTGGCCGTCTCGCCCGTGATGCTCGCATCGAACTGGCTCGCCGGCACGTCAACTGTCGTGGCAACCCCCTTGATCGAATCCACGGTCAACGTCGCGTTCGGCCTCGGGGCGGCAACCGCAGTTTCCACCTCGGTCTTGTCTCTGACACAAGGAGTCTTGAGGACCATGCTGCTCAACAAGCTCAGATCGATCGCGTTCGTCGTGTTGGTCGTCGGTGGTGGCTCGGGAGGCGTCGGAGTCTGGGCCTACCAGGCTTCCCGTTCCTCGACTCTGCCCGGTCGGGACAACGAGCCGGCGACAACAAAGGATGATCCGAATGTCTCCGGTGCCGTCCTGAGCCCGGCCTCCGCCCCGCAGAATCGGCCGCAAGACCCATTTGTCCCGGTTCATTTCCAGGCTGGGGGCGGCGGCGGGCGGACTGCGCCTTCGGGTAGTGTCCTGAAGAATTACCCGAAGTTGACCGATGCGTTCCATCCGCTGCCTGTCTTCCGATCGACATCAATCCTCGTCGTGGAATCTCCGGACCGCACGGCGCTGGAAGCCATGAGTCTGGAGATCGATCGCCCGGTCTGGCGGAGGCTCCCCTTCCCTCCCGAGATCAAGGCGGTCCCACTCCTGAATCAGGATACCGTGGCGCTGTGGCTCAAGGGGAAGACGATCGATCATGTCGCCGCATTCAGCGTACACATGGGCGTGTGGAGCAAACATCATCTCCTCAAACCCGTCGAGGAGGAGCTGACTCCGGTCATCATCCCCGGCGGTGCTCTCTATCAGGCGGGGAATGACTTCTATGCCTTCAGCTCCCTGCAGGGGAAGTGGGGCGTCCTGTCCCTGGAGGGCAACGAGGAATCCAGGGTGTCCTGGTCTTCCAGCGACATCGAGGTTCTCCAGGGTAACAAGCTGTACGTCTTCAGTCTGAAGAACGGCGAATGGTCGAAGGGCGTCGCCATCTACATACCGACGGTCCAGCGCGAGCCGGCCGGAGCCGCGTCGGCGAAATGAGCCGGTAGGGATTCCCCGAACTCGCAGGATACCAGCCTCGCCGGGCCGGCCTTCGGGGTTGGCTCGGACCCACGGGGCCGGTATTTTGGGCAAGTGCCGATCGCAAGACCGAAATCGGGGAGTTCCTCATGATGAGATCGCCATTTCCGGGGATGGATCCTTATATCGAGGCCTGCGGGTTGTGGGGAGATTTCCATCACAGCCTCATTTCGGAGATCCAGAACGCCCTGGCCGAGGTCGCTCCGGACCGTTACTTCGTCCGGGCCGAAGAGCGATCTTACATCGTCCTGGTCGGAGAGGAAGGCAAGGACAGCCATCCCTTCGTCCCCGACGTCAGCGTGACGACCGAGAGGCGCAAGAAGCCCTCCAGGAAGAAGGGTGGGACGGCCGTGGCGGAACCCGTCCTCGGCGCCGAATCGGTCCTCATGCGTGCCTTCATCGAGGAGGAGCATCGCGAGGCCTTCGTCGAGATCTATGAGGCCGCGCCTGAGCAGCGGCTGGTCACGAGCATCGAGATCCTGTCACCCTCCAACAAGCGGCCGAACACGCCCGGTTATGATGTCTATCTTCGCAAGCGGCAAAGCCTCCTGCTGAGCGATGCCAACCTCGTGGAGCTCGACCTGCTCCGCGGCGGCAGTCGCATGCCCATGCTCGATCCGTGGCCCGACAGCCCGTACACGATCCTGGTGGCCCGCGCGAAGAAATTCGGCGTCTGTCGGGTCTGGCCGGTCTCCTTCCAGGTACCGTCGCCTTCGGTCCCCATCCCCTTGCTGAAGCCCGATCCGGACATCCTCCTGGACCTCCAGCCGATGATCGATTCCATCTACCGGCGCTCTCGGTATGAGCGGAGCATCGACTACACCAAGCCGTTGAGCCCGCCTCTCAAGCCCGCCGAAGAACTCTGGCTGGAGGAGCAGCTACGAATGAGGAGCCGCCGCCGATAAGCGGCCGGAGAGGGCGGGGCGATCTCCTCAATAGAAGTCTTGTAGGGTGGGTGAAACCCACCGGTGCGAAGACCTCTCGGTGGGTTTCACCCACCCTACGACGGTCCCATCCGGCTTCCGAGACAGGCTCTAATAGGTGGCCGGAGCGAGCGGGGCGATCTCTCAATAGAAGCCGCTCATGGTGAAGTTGAAGTACTGGACCTTGTCCCCGTATTGGTGGAGCACGGGGAAGGCCAGGTCGAACTCGAAGGGCATGGGGCCGAACATCGGGATGTTCACCTTCACGCCGGTCCCGACCGAGACGCGCAGGTCGTTGAGCTGGTAGTTGGGCGTGACCGTGCCGAAGTCGGTGAAGATGATCTGATTGATGGTATCCTTGGCGTTCCAGGGGAACTGGTACTCGACCGATCCGACGGCCATCATGATGCCGCCGGTGGGCACCCCGAAGACGTGCGGGCTGACGGTCCGGTACTGGAAGCCGCGCAAGCTGCCGAAGTTGCCGGCGAAGTACCGCTCGTAGACCGGCGTCGATTCGCTCGCGATCCCGTAGTGGCCCCGCAAGGTGAAGAACTGCTTGCCGGTGCCGTCGGGCCGGTTGTAGGTCGGGATGTACATCCGCCCTTCGGCGTCGAACTTGGTGAAGGTGAAGCTGCCGAAGCCCTGCTCGACGGAGAGGTTCAGGTACTGGCCCTTGGTGGCCATGAACGGGTTGTTGCGGTTGTCGATGCGGAGGCTGGGCATGATGGCATACAACTGGGTGAGTCCGCTGGCCGCCAGGTAATCGGCGGGCGCCGGCGACTTGTACCCGAAGAAGTCGATCTCCTCCGCCCAGGCCGAGACGTCGAAATAGGCGCTGGTGCCGAGCTGCTTGCCCAGGCTGACCCTCGCACCGCCCCGGCGCTCGTCCCAGTTGATATAGAGCCGCTGGAACAGGTAGCCGGTGATGCCGGCGCCGATGGTCCGGTCGAAGAGGTAGGGCTCGCGGAGGCTGACCTGCATCGAGTTGATCAGGGTGCCCGCCTGGAGGAAGATCTGGAGCGACTGGCCGCCGCCGCGGAAGGCCTGGCCGTTGACGATCTGGCTGATCGAGGTCGGGAATTTGGTGATGTCGAAGTTCTTCTCGTAGATGGTGGCGTTGCCCATCAGCCCCTGGAAGCTGTTGGCGCCGACGCCGAGCATGAACCGCCCGGTGGGCGCCTCCTCGACCGAGGTGACGATATCGGCGAAGGCGCGGTTGGGGAACGGGTCGTTGCGATCGGGCCCGACGTTGCTCATGCCCAGCCCCGGGATGCTCGGGAAGCTGCCCGGCGGCTCGCCGGCGCCGACGGGGGTCGAGCCGGGCGACGGCGGGGCCAGGGCGCCGCCGCCGAACGGAGGCCCCGCGGGCGATCCCGACATCGGCGGAGGCACGTCGATCGGCGGCATCGTCCCCGGCTGCGGGTCGAATGGCGTCGCCCCCGGGTTGTTGAACAGCCCCGGCCCGCCCGGCGCCGAGGCGTTGCCCGGTGCCTGCTGCGGCAGCGGCGGCAGGTCGGGGACCGGCAGCGGGTCGCCGCCGGGGTCTTGCATCCGCGCCTGCGACGCCTCGTCGATCAGCGGGAGCATCATCTCGCCATACGGCTTGTCCTTGGGCCGTCGCTCGACGATCTTGATGTTGATGTTCTTCCCGTTCGGATCCTGCGGGTTGTGCTGGAAATAGCCCAGCGCCGCCAGCCGCTTCTGGAAGATCTCGATCCGGTTCTTGTCCAGGACCTCGCCGGGCAGCAGGCCGGCCTGCACCGCCTCGCGTCGGATCACCTTGTCCCGCGTCCGCGAGTTCCCCTGGATCCTCAGCTCGCCCAGCAGGTACGGCTCGCCTTCCTCGATCTTGTAGACCAGGTTGACGATCCCTGGCTGATTGGTCCACCGCGGCGAGCCGTCGATCGCCGTGTCGATGCAGCCGATCTCGTTGTACTTGATCAGCATCCGCGCCTTGTCGGCGTCGCGGACCGCCTGGAGGAACGGCTTGCCCGAGTGCAGCTCCAGGTCGTCCTTGAGCACCGCCGTCTTGATCTTGTTGTTCCCCTCGATGATCACGTCGCGGACCGTGTAGCGCTTCCCCTCGTAGACCACGAACGTCAGGTCGATCTCGCCGAGCCTCGCGCCGGGCCGCGTCACCGGCGTCACCTTCGCCTCGAAGAAGCCCTGTGCCTGGTAATACTCGATGAGCTTCTGCCGGTCGTCGTCGAGCATGTCGCGGTGATACTTGCCGAAGAGCCCGAGGATCGGCTTCCGCGTGCTGATGTGGGTCTGGAGCGTGCCGTCCGAGGCGAAATTGTTGCCGACGAAGTTGATGCTGCCGATCTTGACCTTGGGGCCCTCGAAGATCTGGATCACGACCTTGGTCTCGCCGGGATTGCCCCCCTCGAGCAGGTTGACCTCGGCCAGGTCGTAGCCCTTGTCCTGGTAGAGGCGGAGGATCTGGCCCAGGGTGTTCCGGGTGTGGGTGGCATCGGCTCGGCTGCCGACCTTCAGCCCGGTGGTCTCCTCGAGCTCCTTCTGTCGAATGGCCGTCCGCCCGCGGAACTCGACGTGGGTCAGGACGGGCATCTCCTTGACGACGAAGGTCACGATCAGCTTGCCGCTCTTGGGCGGCGACTCGTCGTAGTAGATCCCCACGTCGGAGAACCAGTTGGTCTTCCAGAGCGTCTTGAGGTCGGCGCTGAGCTTCTGCGCGTCCTGCGGCTGCCCGACCTTGCTGAGCAGCTTGGGCTTGAGCTTCTCGGCCGGGATCGTGGTGTTCCCCTCGAAGCGGATCTCGGAGATGATCCCCTGGATGGCCCGCTCGCCCTGGGCGCGGGCCCGCAATGCGAGGGCCGAGAGGATCAGCATCGCGGCTAGCGCGATCAGGCCGGCCGTCGCGAGCCCGCGGCGTCCGCGATCGGATCGGGGCCGCATACCCGGCGGCGACGGGGGGACCTGGGCGTGCGCGATTCGCACGCCCGTCGCCCTTCGATTTCGACCCACGGCAGCCTTCCTTGGCCTCGGTGGGATCTGGCATACGTCAGATCTCATGAGCGATCGTTTCCTGATCGAACCGATCGGGAGCCGCCCGGACGACGTCATCCGCGATACGGGCGCTGTCCTACGGGGCCGGGACGGACAACCTCCGGCGAACGATCGCCGGCCGTCCCTGGCGTGCGCCGATCCCGCCGGGGGACCGTCCGGCACGAGGCCCGACGGCTCGATCATCCCCGGCGCCATCTGGGGCGCGACGTCCGCGCCCTTGCCTTTGAGAATGGGGTCCGGCGGCCGGATTTCCCGGGCCATTCGAACGGTCGGAGCCCTGGCCATCCCTGGCCTCGGCGCGACCGCGTCCCTCTCGCCGCCGTCTGTGACATGACCTGCGCGGACCTTGTACCCGAGTCGAAACGATCTCGCAACCCCGAAGGGTCGAATTCCGCTCAACTCCCGGCCAGCTTCTGCCGACTGACCCGGTAGTGGCTAGTGGCCAGTGGTCCGTGGCCAGTAAATTGAGCTGGGACGGATATTCCGGGCCGGTGTGAATGGATTGGGGAATGGAAACTCGGTTTGCGTCGGTTTACTAGCCACGAGCCACTAGCCACCAGCCACTAACGAGATGAACCACCACGACCTCGAAGACATCCCCATCGCGAGCGCCGGCCTGGGCGAGGACTTCGGCGAGCCCCGGCCGACACGGGTCCGATACCAGGTCCTGGGAGCGGCGTGCAGCCTGGCGGTGATCACCTATATTCACCGAGTCGGGTTCGGGACGGCCATCGCCGAGCTCAAAACCACGCTGGACCTCGGCGACAACCAGATTAGCTGGCTGATGGCCGCCTTCATGATCGGTTACGGCCTCTTCGAGATCCCCTGGGGGTTCCTCGGCGACCGGATCGGCGTGCGGAACATCCTGGTCGCGATCCTCCTGGGCGGTTCGCTGCTCACCGCCGCCCTGGCGCCGGTGGGCTTGCTCCCGCGCGGCCCGGTCCTGGTCTTCGCGGTCCTGATGACGCTGCGGTTCTTATTTGGGGCCGTCCAGGCGGGGACGTTCCCGGTGATCTCGCGGATGATGGCCGACTGGATGCCGACGACCGAGCGGGGGACCGCCCAGGGCGCCGTGTGGATGTCCAGCCGGCTCGGCGGCTTCATCGCACCGCTGCTGATCGTCTGGCTATTCCGGGTCATGGGCGACTGGAAGGTGTCGCTGGTCCTGGTGGCCGGGCTTGGCCTGCTGTGGTGCCTGGCCTTCTGGCCCTGGTTCCGCAACCAGCCGGCGGAGATGGCGCAGGTCAACAAGGAGGAGCGGAAGCTGATCGAGGCCGGCCGAGGCGCCCGGGCCGTCCACGGCGATGCCCCGATCCCCTGGGCGAAGATGGCCCGCTCGCCGAGCGTCTGGGCCCTGTGCTGGATGTATGGGTTCCTGGGCTTCAGCGGCAATTTCTACCTGACCTTGTTGCCGACGTACTTGAAGAATCACCGCCACCTCGACTCGACGACGATGAGCTGGCTCGCGGGATTGCCCTTCGGGTTCGGTGTGCTGGCCTGCTTCGCGGGCGGTTGGTTCTCCGACGCGGTCATCCGACGGTGGGGCAAGCGGTGGGGGCGTCGGATCGTCGGCGGGACGGGCCTGATGCTGGCCGGGCTCGCGATCGTCTCGGTGCCCTGGGTCGAGAATGTCCCGCTGCTCGGCTTCTTGCTGATCCTGACGTTCGTCGGCAACGACCTGGCCATGGCGCCGGCCTGGGCGTCGGCCGCCGACATCGGCGAGCGTTATACCGGCGTGCTTTCCGGGGCGATGAACATGATGGCCAGCTTCATGGCGGCCATCCAGGCCATCGTCATCGGCCATTTTTTCGAGGTGAATAACCTCGTCGCGCCCTTCGTGATCCTCGCGGCCAGCTACGCCCTGGGGACTCTCTGCTGGATCGGCGTTGACGTCCGCAAGACGCTGGCCGAAGCCGATTGACGCGATCCTCAGCGTCCCCCAATCGTGCCCGACGCCGGACCGATTGCCTCGATCGCGCCCGAGGCGCTATTGAAATGCGACCGTGGATTCGGATAATAGGACTTTTCCCCCGAAATTGATGCAACCGGACCGGATTCGGAGTGTAAGTTCGTGGCTGTACCAAAACGGCGTAAGTCGCCATCAGCACAAGGGATGCGGAGGAGCCACGACTTCCTGGTTGCTCCTGCATTGAATATCTGCCCGCAATGTAAGCTGGCCATCCCGCCGCACAAGGTGTGCGACCTGGTCGAGGAGTGCGGCAACGTCCAGCGGAGCAAGACCCACAATCCGCTGGCCAAGAAAGAGAAGGAAAAGCCCAAGAAGTGACCGGGACTCGTCGATCTCCTGAGCGACCATGCGAGTCTCGGGGATCGGCAACCGGCAACTTGGGATCTGGCATTGGGATCTGGAATCCGGAGCTTGAGATCCGGAATTCGCAATCCGGAATCTGAAATCCGGTATGAGGAGTGGTTTCGATGGGCCGCGAATGTCCGGTGAGTGGCAAGAAGACCTCGTTCGGCAATCACAAGACCGAGCGCGGCAAGGCGAAATACCTGGGCGGCGTCGGCAAGAAGACGACCGGCGTGAGTCGTCGCACCTTCATGCCGAACCTCCAGCGGATCCACATCTGGCTGCCCAACGGCACGACCCGATACATCCGCGTGGCCACCTCGGTGATCCGGAGTGGTCAGATGACCCTCGAGGTAGACGGCAAGATCCAGACCTTCCCGCTGATCAAGGCGGCCAAGGGGAGCGCCGCCGCCCGCAAGAGGCTCAAGAATCTCTATCCGATCTGAGCCGAGTTCCCACACGGCCGGGCATCGTCCCGGTCGGGCAACCGATCGCAAACCCGCCCGACGCGCCGGATCCGCGCATCGGGCGGGTTCGTCATTTCGAAGCAAGGCGTGAGATCTCGCCCGGCGCCGTGGGTTGACACCGCGCACGCGAACGACGATCGTACCAGTTAGGGCCCGCACGCTCGCGACGCCCGCCGCAGGATGGAGACCACGGCCGCAGCCAACGAGGGAGGGCAGCCATGAGCCGATCGGAGACCGTGTCGAACGCGACGCAGACCCGAAGCCTGGCCCTGGGGATCGCCTTGCTGGCCATCGTCGCGGGCCTATCCGTCCGGGCGGACTTCCCGGCGGACCCGCCATCCGGGCCACCGGCAACGGCGACCGAGCGGAACGCGGCGGCCCGGCGATGGTTCCAGGATGCCCGCTTCGGCCTGTCCATCCACTGGGGCGTCTCGTCGCTGCTGGCCAAGGGCGAATCGGTCATGGACGACGACAAGCTGCCGATCGGCGAATATGCCAGGCTCCCCCCGCGGTTCAACGCGGCCCGGTTTGACGCCGACGCCTGGGTCAAGCTGGCCAGGTCCGCCGGCGCCCGGTACATCACGGTCACGAGCAAGGACCGCGACGGCTTCTGCATGTTCGACAGCAAGTTGACCGATTACGACATCGTCGACGCCACGCCCTACCATACGGACCCCTTGAAGGCGCTGGCGGATGCGTGTCGCGATCAGAACATCAAGCTCTTCTTCTCCTACTCGCTGCTCGACTGGCACCATGGCGACTACTTCCCGACGGGCAAGACAGGCAAGTCCAACGGCCGCGAGCCCGGCGGCGACTGGAAGCGATACGTCGCCTATTACCAGGGCCAGGTCCGCGAGCTCTGCACCAACTACGGCGAGATCGGGGGCATCCGGTTCGACGGCTTGTGGGACCGCCCCGACGCCGACTGGGACCTCGCCGGGACCTACCGGATGATCCACGAGCTCCAGCCGGGTGCCCTGGTAGGCAACAACCATCGCGGTGCCCCGATGGCGGGCGAGGACTTCCAGATCGTCGAGCCGGACGTCCCCATCGATAAGCCGGCCGACTTGCCGCGGGAGATCGGCCTGACGATCAACGATTCCCGGGCCTACAACGCCGCCGACACCCGATTCAAGAGCGCCGAGCAGATCACCCGGGCGTTGATCGGGGCCTCGGGCCGGGGCGACAACCTGCTATTGAGCGTCGGGCCCCGCTCCGACGGCACCATCGGCCCGGAGTCTCGCCAGCGGCTGGTGGATGTCGGCAAGTGGCTCTCGACCTACGGCGACGCGATCTACGGCACCCGGGGCGGCCCGATCGCTCCTCAGCCCTGGGGCGTCTCGACCGCCAAGGGCTCGAAAGACCGCCCGACCGAGATCTACCTGCACATCCTCAAGCCCGACGCCGGGGTGCCGATCATCCTCGACGAGGCGACGATCTCGTGGTCGCCCTATCTCTACGGTAAAGACCGTCCGCTGAAACTGACCCAGTCGTCGCGAGGGATGGCCCTGAGCCTGCCCGAGGATGCCGTCACGCCGATCGACACCATCGTCGTGCTGAGGCCCCAGGTGCTCGGCCGCTGAGGTGATGAAATCCATGTGGAAGAAGCACACAAGCCGATCGACGGACGACGCCACGACCGACCCACTGCGCCGTCGCCGGATCGACCCGACCAGCGCGCTGATGTCGGCGGTCACGGTCGCGGCGATCGTCGGGGTCGCCTGGCTGCGATACGGGCCGACGTCCTCGTCCGATCGGTCATCGTCCACCGAGCTGGCCATGGAGGCCGAGGCGCCTCCGTTGCGATTGCTCGACGTGAAAACATCCGAGCCCATGGTGCTGATCGGCCTGGGCGACCGGGTCGTCTGGGTGGTCTTCTGGTCGGCCGCGGCCCCCTCGGGCCGCGAGTGCCTGGAGGAGATGGAGCGGGCCTGGGAGCGGCTCCGGTCGCGTCGGCGGTTCGCCTTGGTGGCGGCGGCCGTCGAGGTCAACAAACCCGCGAGTGTCCGCGGGGTGATGGAGGGCAGCGGCATCCACCTGCCGGTCTACCTGGCCAGCTCCGAGACCCAGCGTCAGTTCCACGTCCAGGGCGGCGACCCGCCGCTGCACGTCCTGATCGACGCCGGTGGCCGCGTGATCGCAATGGCCCGCCACGCGGGCCGGCCCACGATCGACCGGATGGCCGACCAGGTCCGCCGCCGGCTCGACGAGCTCGACCCGATCGGCGAGACCCGGTTCGCCACGTCAGACGCGATCGCTCCCGGTGACCGCCGCCAACACATGGTGCCCTGACCGACCGCTCGAATTCCCTCCTGGTCGAGAGCATCAACATCGTGGTAACATCAGTTGTCTCGAAAAGATCGCTAGAATAAACCGCTGATGCAACCGAGCCTTCGGCACTTCGCCCGGGGTGTCCATGAGCTTCAACGAGTTGGTACGCCTGTTGGAAGAGAACGGGTTCACCCTGAGCCGAGAAAAAGGATCCGTCCGCTATTACATGAAGGAAGGATGGGCCCGGCCGATTCGGGTCGATTACCATGGCCCCAAGGAAGTGCCCACCGGGACCTGTCAAGCCATCCTGAAAGCAGCCGGCATCCGGAGGAACTAGGAGCCAATCGATGATCGAACTACCGTACGCCCTCGTCATCGAGGCCACCGACGAGCCGGATTTCTTCGGCTTCTACTCTCCCGACCTGGAGGGATTCACGGGGATCGGCCACTCGGTGGAAGACTGCCTGTACCAGGCCAAATGGGGCATGCAAGAGTTCCTCCAGATCATGGCCCAGGCGAATATGACAATCCCGCCTCGGAACGGCGACCCAACCGTTCTGATCAGGAACACCAGGCGAGACCCCGCCCATGAGGGAGTGCCGGTGGAAGTGGGAGCGTAAGGACATGAGCCTGCTCGACCCGATCGGCGAGACACGATTCGCCGCCGACGGACGCGATCGCTCCCGGTGGCCGCCGCTACTGCTCGAAATCCCTGGTGGAGTGGAGTGAGAACAGGTGATCGGCGATAATCGGCCATCAAACCTTGAGCGAGGGACGCGATGGCAACCGCCGAGATGCTCGAACTGATGACGGCCGAGCAATTCGGCCAGCGGCCTGATCCTGATCATCCCGAGGAGTTGGTCCGGGGGAGGATCGTCGCGATGGCGGTGTCCGATCGAAGGCATGGTTATGTCTGTGGCAGGGCCGATCGAATCTTCGGGAACTTCGTCGACGCGCATGATATCGGCCGCGTGATGTGCAACGACTCGGGCGTGATGACCGAACGCGATCCCGATACCGTGCGAGGCGCCGATGTTGCCTATTACAGCTACTCTCGACTACCCAGGGGCACGCTGCCGACGGGATATGGACCTGAAGTGCCCGAACTTGTCGTTGAGGTTCGCTCGGCGAACGATCGTTGGCGTGAGATCATCGAGAAAGTCTCGGAATACCTGAATGCCGGCGTCCTGATCGTGGTCGTGCTCGATCCCGAACATCGGATCGCCCACATCTTCAGCTCCGACGACCCGCCCCGGACCCTCGGCATCGAGGAAGAACTGGTCCTTCCCGGTATCCTGGAGGGCTTCAGTGTCCGCGTTGGGCGATTCTTCGAATAGAGTCCAACTTCCGAATGTCGTGCATGTATTGGCGAGTCGCGACTCCCGCTCGAAGCTCGGCGCGGGTCTCCGACCCCGCCCGAGTGCCTGACCGTAGGTCTCCCGATCTCCCGCCGGGCTCGGCGATGGGCCCGGGCCTCAGAGAAGCCCCTTCCTCGACAGCTTCGGCGGAGTCGCGGTGCTCGCCTTGAAATCCGGGTCGCCGCTGTAGACGATCGTGATCGCCTTGCCAAGTACGGGCTTGGCCTTGACCGTCAACGTGGCGTCGCCGCCGCTGACGGCCGCGGTCCCGAGGGCCTTCGTCACGATCTTCTTCTTTTTCTTGGTCAAGACCTCGAACGTGACCATGCCGGTCGGGCCGCCGCCGCCGGGCGAAATCGGCGCGATTTCCGCCGTCAGGACTTCCGAGACCACTTTCTTCTTCCTTAAGACCGGATTGGGTACCAGTAGGACCGAGGTGCCGGACCGGCTCACCGTTGCCGTCGCCGATCCCGATTGCGCGCCGACGTGATTGGCGTCTCCGTCGTAGGTCGCGGTGATCGAATCGGAGCCAAGCGCCAGCGCCGAGGTGGTCAGGGTCGCCGTGCCGGAACCGTCCAGGGCGACGGTGCCCATCGCGGCGCCGTTGGCGAGGAACGTGACCGTTCCCTCCGGAGTCCCGGCGGCGGCCACATGCGCAACGAACGTCACGGCCTGCCCATGGACGGCCGAGTCGGTCGAAGAGGTCAACGCGATCGTGGCGATGCCCTGTCCGATCGTGAACGTGAGGGGCGCGGACTGCACGGCCGCGTAATCGGCGCTGCCGATGAAGCCCGCCACGACCGTGTAGGCCCCGGCGTCCGTGGGCGGTGTGCTGCCCAGGCTCGTGCGCGAGGAACCCGATCCGACGTAATAGGCCAGGGTCGGGACGACGCCCTCCAGGCTCGCCGCGGGTGCGTTGACACCGCCCGAGGCGACCGCGACCGAGGCCGCGAACGGGCTGCCGTCGAACTCGCCCCCGGTCGCGGAGAGGCTCAGGGTCGGTGTCGCCCTGGCGATGGTGAAGGTCGTCGGGGCCGAATTGCCGGCGAGGTAGTCCGTGCTACCGGCGAAGTCGGCGACGACCGTGTACGTGCCCGCATCGATCGGAGGGGCTGTGAGCGGTGTGCCGGTCGCGCTGCTCCCGACGTAGTACTCCGGCGTGGCGGCGACGCCCTCGAGTTCGCCGACGGCCGGGCCGCTCACCCCGGCGACGGTGCCGTCGGCTTTGAAGGCGGAACCGGAATAAGTGCCCCCGGAGTCGCTGACGCTCACCGTCGGCGCGGCCTGGCCGATGGTAAAGGTGATCGGTTGCGAGGTGTCGGCCGCGTAGTCGGTGCTGCCGGCGAAAGTGGCGACGACCGTGTAAGTGCCGGCGGAGACCGGGGCGGCGGCGAGCGGTGTGCCGTTTGCGGTGCTCCCCGTGTAGTACTCGGGCGTCGGTGTGACACCCTTGAGGTCGGAGTCGGGCGAGCCCACCACTCCGGCGATGACGGCGGTGGCGTCGAAGGCGGAGCCGTTATAAACGCCGGTGGGATCGCTGACGATGACCGAGGGCGTGGCCTGGCCGATCGTGAAGGTGGTCTGAGCCGAGCTGCCGTCGAGGTAGTCGGCACTCCCCGGGAAGACGGCGACGACCGTGTACGTGCCCGCATCGATCGGCGCGGCGGCGAGCGGCGTGCCGGTCGCGCTGCTCCCGGCGAAGTACTCGGGCGTCGGTGCGACGCCCTCGAGTTCCGACGCAGCCGGGCCGACGATCCCGGCGACCGTCGCCGTGCCGCTGAAGGCGAAACCGCTGAAAGGACCGCCGGAGTCGCCGACGAGGACCGTGGGCGAGGCCGGGGTGATGTTGCCCGTCGTCGTCGGCTGGGTGAGCGTGTAATCGTTCACCTGGGGACCGCCGATCGTGAGACCGGTCACCGTCACCGGGATCCCGGTCCCCACGCTCTGGGAGGCGAAGGTCCCGGCGGCGGCGCCGGGACCGAGGTTGACCGTGTCGCCGGCGAACACGCCCACCAGCGTGGCGCCCGTCGTGATGAGGGTGGCGGCGGTACTGCCGTCGTAGACCGAGTTGGCGGCCGTGATGCCCGAGACCATCAACGTGGCCGGCGTGATACTGGCCTTCATCGTCGGCTGGGTGAGCGCGTAATCGGCCCCCTGGGCCCCGCCGAGCGTCAGGCCGGAGGCCGTCACCGCGATCTTGGTCCCCACGTCCTTGGAGGCGAACTTCCCCGAGGCGCCGCCGGTGATGAGAGTGACCGTATCGCCGCTGATCACGCCCACCAGCACGGCACCCCCCGTGTTGAGAGTGGCCGCGGTCGTGCCGTCGTACACCTTGGTCGCGGCCGTGACCGCGGTGACCCTCAGCGAGGCCGGGGTGATGTTGGCCGTCGTCGTTGCCTGACCGAGCGCGTAATTGCCAACCTGGGCGCCGCTGACGGTCAGGCCGGCGATCGTGACCGTGATCCCGGTCCCCACGTCCTGGGAGGCGAAAGTCCCGGAGGCGCCGCCGGTCTTGAGGGTGACCGCATCGCCGCCGATGACGCCCACCAGCGTCGCGCCCGAGGTGGTGAGGACGGCGGTCGCGTTGGCGTTATAGACCTTGTTGGCGGCCGTGATGCCCGAGACCGTCAATGAGGCCGGGGTGATGTTGGCCGTCGTCGCCGGCTGGGTGAGCGCGTAATCGCTCGCCTGGGCCCCGCCGAGCGTCAGGCCGGCGACCGTGACCGTGATCCCGGTCCCCACATCCTGGGAGGCGAAAGTCCCGGAGGCGCCGCCGGCATTGAGGCTGACCGTGTCGCCGGCGAACACGCCCACCAGAGCCGCACTCGTGGCGATGAGTGTGGCCGCGGTATTGCGATTGTACACCTTGTTCGCCGCCGTGAACCCGGAGACCGTCAACGAGGCCGGGGTGATGCTGGCCGTCGTCGTCGGCTGGGTCAGCGTGTAATCGCCCTCCTGGGCCCCGCCGATCGTGAGACCGCCCACCGTCACGATGATCCCGGAGCCCACGTCCTGGGAGGCGAAGGTTCCGGTGGCGCCGCCCGTGCCGAGGTTGACCGTGTCGCCGGCGAACGCGCCCACCAGCGTGGCGCCCGTCGTGGTGAGGGTGGCCGCGGGACTGGCGTCGTAGACCTTGCTGGCGGCCGTGATGCCCGAGACCGTCAACGAGGCCGGGGTGATGTCGGCCGTCATCGTCGGCTGTGTGAGCGCATAATCGCCCGCCTGGGCCCCGCTCAGCGTCAGGCCGGCGACGATCACCGTGATGCCGGTCCCCACGTCCTTGGAGACGAAGGTGCCTGTTGCGCCGCCGGTATTGAGCGTGACCGTATCGCCGCTGATGATACCCACCAGCGTCGCACTCGAGGTGGAGAGTAAGGCGGTCGTGTCGGCGTCGTAGACCTTGTTCGCGGCCGTGATGTCCGAGACCGTCAATACCGCCTGGTTGACGGTCTGGCTGATCGTGCCGGTGCTGCCGCCAAAACCTCCCGTCCCCGCGTAGACGGCGTGGATCGAGTGGGCCCCGGCCTTCAGCGTCGCGATGGAAAATGTCGATGTCGCGATGGTTCCGCTGCCGGACAGGGTCGTCCCGGGCCCGACGTCGGTCGTCCCGTCGAAGAACTCGACGCTGCCCGTGGGCACCCCGCCGCTCCCGCTAGTGTTGTCGACGGTGGCCGTGAACGTCACCGACTGGCCGTAGGTCGACGGGTTGCCCGAGGAGACGACGCCGGTCGAGGTGGCCAGCCCTGCGTTGTTCACGCTGAACGTGACGCTCCCCGAGCCGGAGAGGTTGAATGTCGTCGGCACGGAGGAGACCCCGCTGCCGGATACGGAGAGCTGGCCGCTCGCGTAGTTGTCGACGATGGTGACCCCGAGGGTCTCGGGACCATCCTGGGTGTAAGTGTGGCTACCCGTGACCGTGTACACCCCGGAGCCGTTCGGGCCGGTGATGGTGCCGGACGTCTCCGTGCCATCGCCCCATGCGATCGTCGCCGCGTAATTGCCGGTGTGCTCGCCGTTGGGGTCGGTGAACGTCGCCACCGTCACGCCGTTCAGCGCCTGCCCGGAGTCCGCGACGAGCGCGTCGGCCGTCACGATCGCCGGCGCCGCGATCGCCGAGGGCAGCGCGAAGTTGACGGACGTCGCCCCGTCGGTCACCCCCACGCCGGTCTTGTTCCAGTCGGTGGTGTCCGCGTAATACGTCGTGCCGATATCGGTCGCGACGCTCACGATCGGGTAGTTCGTGTCCATCTCGGCGTCGTCGCCGTAGCTGGCACCCTCGGAGGCCCCGTTGAGCGCCGACCCGGTCAAGGTGTAGCTGTTGCTCCCATTGGAGGCGATTCCCGAGATGGACGGTGTCGAAGACGAGTTCACCGATCCAGGGCCCGTGTAGATGTAAAGCTGATCATCCGCCCCGACCGTGAACAATGCCTGCCCGTTCGGCAGCATCAAGAAGCGATCGGTGTACGACCCGTAATCGTCCAGTTGACTCACGAGGTCCGCCGGGTCCCCGTTGGCGGTAGACGGAGTGATGTCGGTGATCGTGTTGTTGGTATAGTTGTAGTCGAAGACATGGGTCGGCTGGGTGTAACTGGGCAGGTCCGCGGTGAAGAGGAACTGGCCGTCGGGCAGGAGGACGCCGGGCGCGTCGTCGGAGACATAGCCGCCGGGGATGACCGGGCCGGCGGTCCAGGTGCCACCCCCGGTATTCGTGTCCGTCGCCGGGTTGAAGAGCGCCGTGTTCGAGTTGCCGCCGATCTGGAGGACCTCTCCGTTGGGCAGCAGCGCGTTGGGGCCGAGCTCGCCCTCGGAGGTGTTCGAGAGCGCGACCGGGACCGAGCCGGTGTTCACCCACGTCCCCGTCGAGGGGAGGTAGCGCTGCGCCAGGCCGGGCTCGCTCCCCGTGTTGTCAGTGATGTCGTATGACAGGACGCTATCATCCGGCAGGTCGACCCAGTTCTCCTCGTCGCTCCGGTCGTTGTTGTTCTTGTTCCCCGTCTCGGTCCAGGTATTCGAGGCGATATTGTAGAGGTACGTCTGCGGTCCGAGGAGGTAGCCGGCGAGGATGTCGCCGTCCGCCAGCAACATGGTGGGATCGTCGCCGTAGTTCGACTTCGGGAAGGGTGTGATCGTCGACCAGGAGTTGGTGGCCGGGTCATAGATGTCGCCGGTATTGCTATCGCTCGCGGTGCTCGACCCGCCGATGTATTCGCCGCCGACGATGAATAAGTCGCCGTCCTGCATCACATTCGAGCCGTAGTACAGCCGCTCGGTCGGCTCGGTCGCGAGTTCCGACCACGTCCCGTTCACGTAGCTGCCGGTCGAACTCGGCGTGAGCAGATACCAGTCGTGGCTGTAGGTCGCTGCCATGACCGTGCCGTTGGTCAGCAGCTCCATCGTCTGGATTTCCGTCGGCGCCGGGTTCGCGAGTGCGGCCCAGTTGCTGGCGAGCAATGTCCGGCCTTCGAGCGGCTCGGCCGCCACACGCAGGGTCATTCGGCCGGTCCGACCACGCCGGCCGGCCTCGAGGCGGCTCAAGAGGCGAAGGGTCTCGTACCAGGGTCGTTCGGAGGCGGAGATCGCCATTCGATGGCTCCAGGTGAGAATCGAGGGTGCCGGCGCCCCGCGGGCTGTGCCGAAAAGGACAACAAGGACATGTTGCGACGAATCATTCATCGATTGAGAGTAGAAGTCCCGAGCGCTTCCTTGCATCGACTTCGGCTTCGCGCAGCCATCAGATTTTGGATTACTCGAGCATTGACGTCAAGCATCCGGATCAAATGTTGGTTACAGACACTTTGGAGTCTGTCCCATAAGGCCATTTCCGAGCCCCCCCCTTGCGAACACCTGACAATTGTGTTGGACTGATCCTTGGGAGGGCAGGTCGAGCTCCCGATTCCGAATCCAGTCAAAGTTGACTCCGCGCCAGGCCCGTCTTTCGGTCGGCCGCGCGGGGTGCGGGGCTCTACGCCCTCCTTGCGAGGACCATCATGCCATCCACCCTTGCCATGGTCGAAGAGGCCCCGGCGCGCACGGGCAAATTGGGTTCGCTCCCTCGATCAATGATCTGGCGATCCGGGTCGGGACCGTCAACGGATCGGGGAGCCAGTCCGCCAACCTCGTGATCCTCCGCGCCTTGTACGCGATGGGGATCCCGTGCAGCGGCAAGAACGTGTTCCCCTCGAACATCGAGGGCTTGCCGACCTGGTTCCACATCCGGGCCAGTGCCAGGGGATACATCGGGCATGTCCTGGACCCCCAGGTCCTGGTCTGCATGAACGAGCCGACCGTCAAGGACGACGTGCTCCAGCTCAAGCCGGGCGCGATCTGCATCTATCGCGAGGATTTCGACGTCGATCCGACCGAGCTCCGCGACGACGTCCGGTTCTTCCCGGTGCCGTTCCGCAAGCTGGTGGAGAGGGCCTATCCCCCGGACAAGACCGACAAGGGGTATGGGGATAAGCTGCGCAAGGTCATCAACATGGTCTATGTGGGCGTGCTCGCCTCCGCCTGCAAGATCGAGATGGAGGCGGTCGAGGCGGCCATCCGCCGCGAATTCCCCGGCCGGAAGGCGAAGGCGGCCGAGATCAATATCAATGCCGTGCGGACCGGCTTCGAATGGGCCCAGGAGAACCTCCCGGACGACCTCCCCTTCCGGGTCCAGCGGATGGCCGAGGCCCCCGAGAAGATCCTGATCGAGGGGAACAAGGCCGCCGCGCTGGGCGTCATGTTCGGCGGGGTCAGCGTCCTGACCTGGTACCCGATCACCCCCTCGAGCAGCCTGGCCGAATACGCCGAGGAGTTCCTCAAGAAGCATCGCGTCGACGCCGACGGCAAGCGGACCTTCGCCATCGTCCAGGCCGAGGACGAGCTGGCGGCCATCGGCATGGCCATCGGCGCCGGCATGGGCCGGCGCCGGGCGCTCACGGCGACCGCCGGGCCCGGCATCTCGCTGATGTCCGAGTTCGTCGGCCTGGCCTATTTCGCCGAGATCCCCGTCGTGATCGTCGACGTCCAGCGCATGGGGCCCAGCACCGGCCTGCCCACCCGGACCAGCCAGGGCGACATCCTCAAGCTCCACCTCCTGGGCCACGGCGACAGCCGACACATCGTCCTGATCCCCGGCTCGGTCGAGGAGTGCTACTCGCTGACGATCGAGGCCCTCGACCTGGCCCAGCAGTTCCAGACGCCGGTGTTCGTCGCCACCGACCTCGACCTCGGCATGAACCTCTGGCTCACCGACCCGTTCCCCTACCCCACCAAGCCGATCCGTCGCGGCAAGGTCCTCAACGCCGAGGACCTGGAACGCATCGGCCAGTTCGAGCGCTACAAGGACGTCGACGGCGACGGCGTCTGCTATCGCACCATCCCCGGCACCGAGCACCCCCTGGCCGCCTACTTCACGCGGGGCACCGGCCATAACGAGAAGTCGGGATACAGCGAGCGGCCCGAGGACTGGAAGAAGAACCTCGATCGGCTGGCGCGCAAGCTCGAGACCGCCCGGCAGGCCCTGCCGGCCCCCGTCATCGACGACGTGCTGGGCGCCCGCGTCGGCCTGATCGCCTACGGCGGCACCCACTGGGCGACTCGTCGAGGCCCGCGACCAGCTCCGCGACCAGGGCGTGCCGACCAGCTACTGCCGCATCCGTGCCCTGCCCATCTCCGACGACGTCACCCGCTTCATCGAGCGACACCAGCGGGTCTACGTCGTCGAGCAGAACCGCGACGCCCAGGTCACGACCCTGCTCAAGGCGACCTTGACCGGCGCGCTGGCCGACCGGCTGGTCCCGGTCACCCACTACAACGGCACCCCGATCGCCGCCGAGAACATCGTCCGGCCCATCCTCGGCTGGGAGAAGAACCCCTCCGGCCCCGGCTGGCCCACCGGCAACGTCGAGGTCGACAATCCCCCGGTCCCCCACGAAGAGGAAGCGTCGGCCGAATAAATCAGTGTTCGGTTTTTAGTTGGATCATGGGCCGAGATTGGTGAATTTTCATACGAGCCCGACGCGCAAGCGAGTGAATGAGCCCGAAAATGCACTCGCTTGCGCGTCGGGCTCGTAAGAGGATTGCGGTGGCGCCCACCAAATCTTGGCCCATGGGCCAAACAAGCCACTTGAACACCGCGAAACGACGAACGATGACCGGTCAGTTTACTGAACACGGAAAACCGAACACGGAAAACTGAGGGGCGAACCATGGCCAGCGAAGCGACGATACTCGTACAGAGCAACGGCCATACCCTGACGCTGCCGACCGTTGCCTTCTCCGGGCTGCCCTCGACGCTCTGCAAGGGGTGCGGCCACAATAGCATCACGAACCAGCTGATCGAGGCCTGCAAGGCGATCGGCGTCAATCCGTACTCGACGGTGAAGATGAGCGGGATCGGCTGCTCGAGCAAGACGCCGGCCTACTTCCTCCAGGCGAGCCACGGGTTCAACGCCCTGCACGGCCGGATGCCCTCGGTGGCCACCGGGGCCTTGATGGCCAACGGCAAGCTCCTCTGCATCGGCGTCAGCGGCGACGGCGACACGGCCAACATCGGCATGGGCCAGTTCAAGCACATCTGCCGGCGCAACGTCCCGATCGTCTACATCATCGAGGACAACGGCTGCTACGGCCTGACCAAGGGCCAGTTCTCGGCGACCGCCGACCTCAACGCCCACCTGCGTCGCGCCACCGGCGAGCAGAACGACATCCCGCCGTTCGACATCTGCGCCGAGGCGATCATCGGCGGGGCGACGTTCGTGGCCCGGTCCTTCGCCGGCGACAAGAAGCAGATGGTCCCGCTGTTGAAGGCGGCGCTCAAGCACAAGGGGACCTCGGTCCTGGACATCATCAGCCCGTGCGTCACCTTCAACGACTTCGACGGCTCGACCAAGGGCTGGGACTGGGCCCGCGAGCACGAGGAGCCGCTCCACGAGGTGGGCTTCGTCCCGCGACTCCCCGAGATCGAGGTCGAGCAGAAGCCCGGCCATCCGACCCGCGTCCAGCTCCACGACGGCTCGTGGATCACCCTCAAGGCCCTCTGCCACGAGGAGCACGACGTCACCGATCGCGTCTCGGCCCTCCGCCTCCTCGAGGAGAGCCAGCGCAACAGCGAGTTCCTCACCGGGCTGCTCTACGTCGACTCCAGGCGCAAGGACTTCGTGACGATCCAGAACATGACCGAGACCCCGCTGGCACTCCTCCCCGACGAGGTCCTGCGACCCTCGGAAGACGTCCTCAAGAAGATCATGGAGACAATCTGAACGACCGATGGATCTATGGCAAACGACCGTGATCGCGATCGTCCTGCACGACCAAGGCCGGGAGCACCTTCGAACCGCTCCCGTCGCTTTAGGGGCAATCCCGTCGAATCAGCGTTAACGATGCATTTTGCCGTGACTTGCATCAACTCGTTCCCACGCTCCGCGTGGGAATGCCGTCCTGGACGCTCCGCGTCCCGAACGATTGTTGTCCGCGATCGGGAGCCGGAGCGACGCAGAGCGTCGAAGCCGGCATTCCCACGCGGAGCGTGGGAACGAGTTCAAGACAGGGCGAGATCGGAGCCCGTGACCACGCACGTGAGTGCGTGGTTCGGACGGGACGAACGTCCTCCAACCTCGGGCGTCAGCCCGATCCGGAGCGAGGATCGCACTCACGTGCGAGGTTGGAGGGCTGCGCCCCGTCCGAACCCCGGTCTCACGACCGTGGTCACACGCGGGCGTTCGGCGAGACGTGTCCGAATCGACACGTCTCGCCGAACACCACCCGATCGAGCGAGATCGCAGCCCGTGACCACGCACGTGAGTGCGTGGTTCGGACGGGACGTAAGTCCTCCAACCTCGGGCGTGAGCCCGATCCGACGGGCAGACCCATCGCACTCGCGTGCGAAGTTTGAGGGCTGCGCCTCGTCCGAACCCCGGCCTCACGACCGTGGTCACACGCGGGTGCTCGGTGAGACGTGTCCAAAATTCGGAGGAATTCCAGATAACCCTCTTGCATCCTCTCGACGAAGTTGGCATATTTACCAAACGTAACAACTGACCGAGCCGGCTATGTTCATGTCCGGCTCGAATCGATTCCGTAATGATCGCGGTAATCGCCGACGCAAGACGCGTCCCAAGCTTCGTCCGCTCCCTCTCCCTGCTGTCACCCATTCCCTCCGCCCTGATGAGGCGAGGGAACCGCGCCGTCCTCTTCGCGTATTCGATCCGCATGGACCGGGCTCGCCATCCATCGGACCTTCCGCGCCCGGCGCGACCCGGTCAATCTCCCCTGGCTGCCGACTCCGGTCACATCCAGGCCCCAGACATCGCCATGATGACCCTTGGCAAGACAGAAAGTCCCATACGAGCCCGACGCCTCCGCGAGTGCACTCCGGCAGCTAACAGCGATTCACTCGCGGACGCGTCGGGCTCGTAGGATTCACTTTCTTGCCGAGGTGATTAAGAACCTATCCCAGTAGGGTGGGTGAAACCCACCGATTCTTTCGGCGACAAGCCATTCGGTGGGTTTCACCCACCCTACTGGACAGGCTCTTTAAGACTGCTCGAGCCGCATGCACCCGGGATTTGACATCGCCTTCGAGGAACACAATCATGCCGCGCTTGCACAAGGGCTTCAGCGAACGTCGTCGTCGCGTGCTGGCCGTGAAGGCCGATGTCGATCGGCTCGAGAGCCGGAGTACCGTCACGCCCGTCAGCCCGTCCGCCCTGGGACTCGCCCTCTTCCCGGCCTCGATTGCACTCGGGAGCATGCATGCAAACGGGGGGGTAATGCCCTGATTGCTCCCGTGTCCGCCGGAGGTTCAACGAAATCCCCGAGGAGCCCGGTCACGTTGTCCGTCCCGATGGGCAATACGCTGGCGATCTCGATCGAGCCCCCGACATCGGGTGGCCAGGGCTCGGGCGGGGCTCTGCCCGATGCGACCGACGTCGCAACCTCTCGACCGCGGCCCTCGTCGAACTATGACGGCGCGGACGTCTTCGGCTCGATCGGCGCCGGCTCGCACCAGTCCACATCGCCTTCGGGAATCTCCCGGCCCTGGCAGCCGGCCACCCCTCTCGGTGGAGGCGGAGGGGCCTTGCCCCCGAGGGGCGGAATCGCGGGCCTCGCGGCCGGGGCCGCCGCGTCGCAGGGATCGGGTGCCGCGACCAGCCCCGCCACACCGGCCGCTTCCAGCGCCGCGGCGGCCTCGTCGGCGCTGCTCTCCACGCTCGGACTCAACGGCACCGCCGGGGCCTCGCTCGCCTCCCCGTCGGGCACGACCGTCAGCCGTAACGGACTGGCCAGCACACTTCATCACCGGACCGCTTCCGGCGGCATCCATCCCGACACGGGCGGATCGGGCCCCGCCTTCACCCTGATCGCGCTGGATTATAACCACGGCACGGTCATGGTCCCCGGCTTCAACCAGCTCGCCACGCCCGGCGGCAGCGTCAACCTCCGCGCCCAGGTCGTCAACACGGCCAGCGGCACGTATACCTATTCCTGGACGACCTCGGGCCTGACCGACGCCACCAGTATCAGTGGCAGCAGCACCTATGACCTCACCTTCCAGTGGGATACCTCGATCAGTACGGCAAACGCCGAGTCCACGACACTGACCGTGACGGATCCGAATAGCAACCAGGTCAGCCAGACTTACACCTTCTGGCTACCCGCCGGCAGCGCCTCGGCGACGGGCGGCACGACCTGGGCCTCGTCCCTCGATCCGGGCGCGATCCAGGCCGATGCCCCGGCCGTCGGCAGCGACAATGTCTCGGTCGTCTCCGCCACCGGCGCGCTGGAGGCCGCGATCAACCTGCCCGGCTACAATCCGAACATCCCCGCGTTATCGCTGACCTATAACTCGCTGGCGGCCAACGCCATGCCGATCGTCGTGGTCGAGCACCCGCTCAGCGCCAGCTCGAGCGCGCCCTCGCAGGTCTCGGCGCAGCTCACCTTCGATGGCACGGCCGGATCGACTTACGATTACAACACGACCTCGCTGACGCCCGGCGACATCATGCAGATCGGTCTCCAGGCCAACGCCACCGGCCTGGACACGGGCAGTTATCCGTACACGATGACCGTCGCCGACGACCGGAGCGGGACCTGGACGACATTCACCTACAGCGGGACGGCCACGGTCGAGAACGCCGCCAACGATCCGACGTTCTCCGCCCTCGGTAAGGGCTGGACGATCGACGGCCTGAACAAGATCATCCCGGGCACGGGCGGGGTGCTCCTCGACGAGGGCGGGGGCTCGGTCCTTTGGTTCTCCGGCAGCTTCGGCGGCGGCGGAGGGACCTATACCAGCCCGGCCGGGGATTTCAGCACGCTGGTGCTCAACAGCAACGGGACCTACACGCGGACGCTCACCGACGGCACCGTGCAGAACTTCGCATCCTCCGGCCTGGAGACGACCAGCGTCGATCGCAACGGGCTGACCACGACATTCGCCTATTCCGGAAACCTCCTGTCGACGATCACGGACCCGTTCAGCCAGGTCACCAGCTTCACGTACAGCGGCGGCGATCTCCAGTCGATCAAGGACCCCGCGAGCCGCCTGACGACATTCACGATGTCCAGTGGCGACTTAACTGGGGTTGAGTATCCCGATACCAGCACCTGGGATTATGGTTACGATTCTTCGGGCCGGATGACGAGCGTGACCGAGCCTTCCTCGACCGGCGAGCCGACCAAGATCGCGACCATCACCTACGACGCGGCCGAACGGGTCGGCACCGTCACGCGGGCGGACAGCACGACGGAGGAGTTCTCGGCCGGCCAGGAACAGGGCTGGACCGACACCACGGGCAGCGCGGTGACACCGACTCTACTGGCGCAGGTCGGCTCGACCGATACCGACCCGCTGGGCAATGTGATCACGTCCCGCCCCGACTGGTATGGCCTGGGCGAGACCAGCCAGACGACCGACGCCCTCGGCAACGTCGCGACCTACGACCGGAACGCCAACGGCCTGGTCACCGTCACGATCGACCCGATGAACCGGATCACCCAGGCTTCCTACGATTCCAAGGGCAATGTGCTCCAGATCACCAACCCGGATGCGAGCACGATCACCTACGGCACGTACAACAGCTTCGCCGAACCGTCGTCGATGACCGACGAGCTGGGTCGGACCGCGACCTATACGTATGACTCGCATGGCAACCGGACGGTCGTCGAGGACCCGATGGACGATGTGACGACCTACGTGTATTCCTCGACGCAACCCGGGATGCTGACCAGCCAGACGGCACCCGCGCCCGCGGGGCACTCGAGCTACACACTGTACAGCTACCAGTACGATTCCTACGACCGGCAGACGACGATCACGAACGCGGACAGCGACGTCACGGTCAACGTGTACAGTAGCGCCGGCCAGGTCACGAAGGTCACGGACCCCAACTCGAACGTGACCACCTATTCGTATGACGCGATGAATCGCAAGACGGGCCAGACGGTCGCGGCGGGGAGCGCACTCGCCGGCGTCTATACCGACACATACGACGCCGCGGGCAACCAGGTCACGGCAACCGATCCGAATAACGACGTTACAACGACCACCTATGACGCCCTGGACCGCGAGTCGACCGTCAAGGACGCCGATGGTGGCGTGACGACCTATCAATACGATAACGACGGACGTCTCCACGTACTCATCGACCCGGTCGGCAACCACACCACGTTCCTTTACGACCCGCTAGGGCGCCAGACGACTCAGGTCTCGCCGTCGGTGAACAGCAGCGGCGGCGTGACCTCGACGACCCAGTACGACGCCGACGGCGAGGTCATCGCGACGACCGACGCCGATGGGCGCCAGATCACCTATTCGTACGACTCGCGAGGCGACCAGACCGGCGAGACCTGGCTCAACGGCTCGGGCAGCGCGATCTACATCGCCACCTACACCTACGATTCGGCCCAGGAAGAGACCGGTGCGGCCGACTCGAACTCGCTGCTGACGATCGCCTACGACAACGACGGCCGCGTGGGCACGATCGCCACCTCCGGACCGGGGACGGGCCAGCCGACGGTCACGCTGACTTACGGCTACGACCCCGACGGCGATGTGACGAGCATCAAGGACAGCCTGTCGGGCAGCGGTGCGAGCGGCCAGGGCCTCACCACCTACGTCTACGATCACGCCCTCCGTCTCACGACGATCACGCAATCGTCGGGGGGAACCGCCGGGGCCGAGGTGACCATGGCCTACGATCCCGCCGGTTTGGTGAGCACGATCACGCGCAGTGTCAATGGGAGCGGGCAAGCCGTCTGGTCGACATACACCTACAATTCCGCGAACGAAATCAACACGATCACGAATTATCCTTTGCCTGAGGGAACTCCCATTCAGCCCTCTCCATCCCCTTCGGCCGACGTGACCGACAACTCCGACGCGGAGGTAACACAATTCCAACAGGTCTATGGTAGCACGACTTTGACGTACACGTACACCTACGATTCCGACGGGCAATTGACCGCCTCGGGAGACTCGTTCGTTGGGACCTATTCCTACGATCTCAATGGCAACCGGAACAGCAGCGGCTACACGACCGGTGCCGGAAATGAACCGACGAATTCGCCGGGCGTTACCTATACCTATGACAACGACGGCAACATGATCAGCGCGACGACGTCGAGCGGCACGACAACTTATACGTACGATTATGAGAACCGACTGACGGGCGTGGACCAGTACGGGACGGTGATCGCGACCTACACGTACGATGCACTTGGCCGACGGATCGGCATCGACGATGGCGGCACGCAGACCTGGACGGTCTTCAACGGCACAAGTGCCGACGCTAACCCATACGCCGATTTCAACGGCTCCGGGTCATTGCAGATGCGCTACCTGTACGGCCCGGCCGTGGACCAGATCCTGGGCCGGACGAGTTCGAGCGGCAGCATCGCCTGGTATCTCACCAACCAGGTCGGCTCAGTGGTGCAAATCCGAAATTCCTCCGGCACGGATATCGACGACATCGTTTACGACCCGTTCGGCAATATCACGACGCAGACGAATGCGTCGAACGGCGATCGGTTCATGTTCGCGGGGATGCAGTACGACTCGACGACTGGGCTTTATTACGATCACGCGCGATATTATGATTCGGCCGTTGGCAGATTTATGAGCCAGGATCCAAAGGGCTTTTCTGCTGGAGATGAGAATTTATATAGATATGTATATAATTCTCCATCGGGGTTGACTGACACATCCGGTGAAGATGTTGATGGAGCCATCGGCGGTGCGCTGGCCGGTGCGGTCATGGGCGGAGGGCTGGGAGGCGTTATTGGCGGTTGGCCAGGCGCGATTTTGGGAATCATATCCGGTGGGATTTCGGGCGGCATAGACGGATACTACAATGCGAATGGAACCTTGGAAGGCGTGAATCTTGGAATGAGAGACGGCACCATAAGCGGCCTCATCTCTGGGATTATTGTCGAAATTGGAGGCTGGATCGTAAGCAAGATTTACCCCGCTCCACCGGGGCCCACGACAAGTTGGGGCGGCCCTGGCCAATCTCCTGTCAATCCATTGCTACCAGGTGCGCCCCAAGGACCCAGTTCGGGTCCGCCTCTATTTCCCATCCCCATCTTACCGAGCTCGCCGGCGCAGCCTACGTCCCCGTCACCCCACGGCCCCATTCCTCCCGGTCCACCGGATGAGGATCCAATCAACTCTTTCTTCCGCAGTTTAGCCCGAGGTATTCACAGCCTGGAATAGTCATTTAGTCTTCCGAGGTACTGCAAAATTACAGGGTTCAAACGACGGCCCAAGCAATGTGTAAGGCCGATTTGTAGCGGCCGAGCCTGCCATCAACGGCGTGTTAGGATTTGTCGGAAAACATTAAATTTATCCAAATGCCATGATGTTCCACGCAAATCGTTGCTCCTGATGAAATACGTTGTATGGCCGGTCTCCCAAATCCGAGCAAACCCGACTTCGGGGGCTAGTACTGGCCCGAATTCGATCAACAAAATGGGATTTTACTTATGAGCGAAGCGATTCAAGGCCTGCTTAGGACAGCTAGCAGAGTTGTTGCGATAATAATGGTGATCTTCTACATGGTAAGAGTCGACGTGATGGTGGCAGACCTTTTTGTAGGAGTACTCTTACTTGTTTTCGTAAATGAATCTGCCATTAGGTCTCAGAGGGAGAAGTCCAAGAATTTACACTATTTCGTTAAGAACCTCTCCACCATTCTCATTCATATAGCTGCGAACGAATCCGGCATGCCCCTGGCCGCGAGAGTGATGAAGGACATCGCGATGATTTTCCCTTCGATTGGCGATCGGAAGGAAGCCGAAGCCCTTTTCCAAAATGCGATCGCCCTGTGCCAATCGCACCTTGGGGAAGGCCACTCGGATTACGTCGAGCTAGTGGAGCATTACCGGCTGTTTACGCAAAGGAAAAAGGGGACACGAGGGAAAAAGATGTACCGTTGAAAGTCAAGTGCCGTCAGCCGCGGCGGACCTGGGGTCACGGCGGACCTGGGGTCGGCGTCGGGCGGAAAGGGGACAGGCGTAGGGACGGAAACGGGGACGCAGCTAGTATTGACGGGGCCCTTGAGTTCGGGTATTCTCTCGATCATGCCAAGAACCGCGCGAACAGCACCCGGCGGGATGGTCCATCATGTGCTCAACCGATCGGTTAGCCGCATGCATCTATTCGGCAAGGAAGCCGACTTCGACGCGTTCCAGCGTGTCATGATCGAGGCTCACGGACGCCACCCGATCCGCATCCTCTCGTTTTGCGTCCTGTCCAATCATTGGCATTTCGTCGTCTGGCCGGAGCGAGACGACCAGGTGACGGCTTTCTTCCGTTGGCTGGCGCAGACGCACGCGATGCGCTGGAGGGTCGCACACCGGACGGTCGGCTCCGGACATCTGTATCGGGGCCGTTTCAAGAGCTTCCCGGTCCAAGGAGACGACCATCTGCTGACCGTCCTTCGGTACGTCGAGAGGAATGCACTGGGGGCCGGATTGGTCGTGAGAGCTGAGGACTGGCGTTGGGGTAGCCTGTGGGCGAGGGGGCGAGGTGATGACGCGATCAAGGCGGTCTTGTCGCCCTGGCCAGTGGAATGTCCAGCGGATTGGTCGAAACGAGTGAATGCTGCTCTGAGCGCGGGGGAACTCAGGCGGATTCGGGAGAGCATCGACCGGGGCCGCCCTTACGGCTCGGATGATTGGGTGAGGCGGACAGCGAGCGAGTTGAAGTTGGAGCATACCGTTCGTCCGGAGGGTCGGCCGCCCAAGAGGCAAGAGCCGGGGACACGACGAGAAAACTAGCTGCGTCCCCGTTTTCGTCCACCCGTTTCCGTCCCGACGAAAAAACTAGGTGCGTCCCCGTTTCCGTCCCCCCGTTTCCGTCCCGACGAAAAAACTAGGTGCGTCCCCGTTTCCGTCCCCCGTTTCCGTCCCGTCCCCGTCCCGACGAAAAAACTAGGTGCGTCCCCGTTTCCGTCCTGGTGTCTCTACCGAACAATTGAGCTGAGTAAAATATGTCTTTATTTAATTACATGTAATGATTGGAGGATAGATGAGGTCAGGCAACCATCGTAGGCGTCTCGTCTTACATCTCAATGTTGTCGCACCGATCGTCGTCACATTCATATCATTTTCCAGCACCGTTTTCTTACTCTTTCTAGCAGAGACTGAGTTTCGACTCTTCGACCACGGCTCCGCTCCCGAGGACGCCGCGCGGATTGTCGGGATCGCCGTGGTTGTCGTGCTCAGTTCGGTTGTCACTGTCATTGCCTACCATCTCATGACCCACGCCGGACCACAAAAGCACGTCGGGCGATGCTCAGGATGGCTCGTCGAGGCGCTTTCGCTCGCATCCCTTGCTACATTGGGAACCGCATTCGCCGTGCTCGACATGACCTTCTGTATTGGGGAATCGACGGACGGTGTTCTTATTGCACTGATTCTCGGTTTGGGGGCAGTAGCGCCGGTGTTCCTCAAGCGAGCAGTCAGGGTGAGAAAGTTGCTCCTGGGCATCGGAGTCTACTGCATATTCGCTTGCTGGATCGTGGATCAGCGGGCGATCGATTGGAACATGCATCGACATTTCCTTCGGGCGTATTCTGAGATCCGACCTGGAATGACGGTTGAACAACTTCAAGGCGTCATTCATCGACATTTCCGCGTCAAGCGTCCAGTCGCCAGGTTTGACGATTGGGGGGCGCAGTACACCCTCGATCCAGATGACGGCAGGTTTAATTCAGAGTTTATTACTATTTATATGAATGATAAAAAGGTTGTTTCGGCGAGCTATTTTCCCGATTAGACGGATTAGAGTCGAGGAGTGGCGCGGTAGCTGACGCCCCGTTGTGCGCCGTGAAAGGCGGTGTTTCCCAGTGGGTGCAAGTCCCACCCGGCCAACTCAGTAACGTGGCCAACAATCTTGCAAACTCGTTGCTCAAGCTGGAGACTACCATTCCCAGGGCACATCTTCGAGATCGCCCTGGGACGGAAACGGGGACGGGGACGGAAACGGGGACGCAGCTAGTGGGACGGAAACGGGGACGCAGCTAGTGGGACGGAAACGGGGACGCAGCTAGTGGGACGGAAACGGGGACGCAGCTAGGGCCCTTGGGGACGGAAACGGGGACGGAAACGGGGACGCAGCTAGTATTGACGGGGCCCTTGGGGACGGAAACGGGGACGCAGCTAGGGACGGAAACGGGGACGCAGCTAGTATTGACGGGGCCCTTGAGTTCGGGGATTCTCTCGATCACGGGACGGAAACGGGGACGCAGCTAGTATTGACGGGGCCCTTGAGTTCGGGGATTCTCTCGATCATGCCAGGGACGGGAAACGGGGACGCAGCTAGTATTGACGGGGCCCTTGAGTTCGGGTATCCTCTCGACCATGCCAAGAACCGCGCGAACTGCACCCGGCGGGATGGTCCATCATGTGCTCAACCGATCGGTCGGCCGCATGCATCTATTTGGCAAGGATGCCGACTTTGACGCGTTCCAGCGTGTCATGATCGAGGCTCACGGACGCCACCCGATCCGCATCCTCTCGTTTTGCGTCCTGTCCAATCATTGGCATTTCGTCGTCTGGCCGGAGCGAGACGACCAGGTGACGGCTTTCTTCCGTTGGCTGGCGCACACGCACGCGATGCGCTGGAGGGTCGCACACCGGACGGTCGGCTACGGACATCTGTATCAGGGCCGTTTCAAGAGCTTCCCGGTCCAAGGAGACGACCATCTGCTGACCGTCCTTCGGTACGTCGAGAGGAATGCACTGGGGGTCGGATTGGTCGCGAGAGCTGAGGACTGGCGTTGGGGTAGCCTGTGGGCGAGGGGGCGAGGTGATGACGCGATCAAGGCGGTCTTGTCGCCCTGGCCAGTGGAATGTCCAGCGGATTGGTCGAAACGAGTGAATGCTGCTCTGAGCGCGGGGGAACTCAGGCGGATTCGGGAGAGCATCGACCGGGGCCGCCCTTACGGCTCGGATGATTGGGTGAGGCGGACAGCGAGCGAGTTGAAGTTGGAGCATACCGTTCGTCCGGAGGGTCGGCCGCCCAAGAGGCAAGAGCCGGGGACACGACGAGAAAACTAGCTGCGTCCCCGTTTCCGTCGCCTGCGTCCCCGTTTTCGTCCACCCGTTTCCGTCCCGACGAAAAAACTAGGTGCGTCCCCGTTTCCGTCCCCCCAATTGGGGAAGTGACCCGAGCGCCGAAATTTGGGCGCTCTCCGGAAATCCTCGGCCCGACGGATTTTCCGATTGGTGGGGACCTGTTTAGGTCAGTTTGCTGGTACGGACCATCAGTTGACCAGCTTCCGCTGGGCCCAGCCGAGGGCATGGCAGATCTCTGCGTGCAACTCCACTAAGTTCCAGATTCCGGTGGGCTTGCTGCAGGTGCGCGGACTCTGGTGCAGCAGGTTCTTCAGCGGCCCGGCGAAGCGCTCCTCCAGGAAGGTTCGGGGGAGAATGGGTCCAGAGGACGTCGATAGCAAGCAGGCCGTCCCTTGGCGATGAAAGGCGTTGATGGGGCTGCGACGGTCCCGGTGGAGCAACTGAGTTTGCGGGTGATCTGGGCAGGGCGCAGTTTCTCGGAAGTTGCCGGCATAATCTGGCAGCAGCGGGCGTTGAATGCCTCACGGGAGCGGATACCAGCTTGGCCCTCGTGTCGCTCGGTGACTAAGAGGCGGTGAACGAAGACAGGTGATATTCTGTGCTATTATTCGCACGCAGGTGGCTCAAACAAGGTCTCGTTCGACCTTGGAATAGGGAATTACCAACGTATGCGACCAGTGGACTCTTCATGGGATGCGTACAGGCGACGTAGGCGTGCCGTTTGGTGGCCAACAGATCTCATGGCGCTTCTAACAATGCTCGAACTCGTGTTCCGTTTCCTTCTGCGAGAAGGCGGAATTAGTGCAGCATTGGCCGATACTCCAACTTTCATCACGGCGGTCGCCGATCTCTGGATCGGCGTTATGGTGGCGGTTCCCCTCCAGTACATTGTCGTAATCAGACTTGTGCATGCACCTTGTCCAAAGTGTGGGCGGCCGTTCCATTATGTGCCGCCTATATTCGCCAGTTCGTTCAATCGTCAATGCCTCCACTGCGGCCTGCCGCTCTGGGCGCCTGTGACTTCTCCGGTAAAGAGGTCAGGAGCGTCCAAGAAAGGCGATCCCACAGCCGACTCCGACCCTCTAGCTGGCTGACCTCTTGGCGATTCGCGTAGCAGTTCACAGGGTGAGGGACGGAAACGAGGGGGTCGGAAACGGGGACGGGGGGACGGAAACGGGGACGCAGCTAGTATTGACGGGGCCCTTGAGTTCGGGACGGGACGGAAACGGGGACGCAGCTAGTATTGACGGGGCCCTTGAGTTCGGGACGGAAACGGGTGACGCGGGACGGAAACGGGGACGCAGCTAGTATTGACGGGGCCCTTGAGTTCGGGACGGAAACGGGTGACGGAAACGGGGACGCAGCTAGTATTGACGGTGCGACGGAAACGGGGTTCGCAAAAGGTCGCAAAAGGGGACATCGCTCAATCTCCAGGACGGAAACGGGGACGCAGCTAGTATTGACGGGGCCCTTGAGTTCGGGACGGAAACGGGTGACGGAAACGGGGACGCAGCTAGTATTGACGGTGCGACGGAAACGGGGTTCGCAAAAGGTCGCAAAAGGGGACATCGCTCAATCTCCAGGAGAAATAGGGTGACGGAAACGGGGACGCAGCTAGTATTGACGGTGCGACGGAAACGGGGTTCGCAAAAGGTCGCAAAAGGGGACATCGCTCAATCTCCAGGAGAAATAGGTGTTCTGGGTAGGATTCCCATGAAAGGCAACTCATGATGAAACGTATGGCCCACCAGATCGATCGCGGTCTTCGTCAGAAGGGCACCGTCGCGCTCACCTTTGTCGTCTGCTTCTCGGACCCTGCGATCTTGAAGGCGAATTTGTTTTGCTCCCCATGCCTCCAGCCGCACTCGCCTCACCAGGTCATCGCGATCCAGAATGCTCAGAGCGCCGCGGACGGGCTCAATCTGGGTCTCGCACGCGCGGAGCATGAACTGGTCGTCTGCCTTCATCAGGATGTCTTCCTGCCCGTCGGCTGGGATCGGCTGGTGCTCAATCAGTTCCGGATCGCCGAGCGGGAATTGGGACCGATCGGCGTGGCGGGCGTCTACGGAGTGGGCGAGGTCAGACCGCGCCCGACTCGATGAGTCCTCTCGCCGCCGAGCGGATCGGCTCGGTGGTCGATCGCGGGCGGATCTTGAGCGAAGGACCGGCTCTACCCGCGGCGGTCGCGACCCTGGACGAACTGGTCCTCATCGTCCGGCGGGATATACCGTTGCGGTTCGATCCGGAATTGGGGTTCCATCTGTATGGCGCCGACATCTGCCTCCAGGCCCGGCAACGGGGCCTGGCCGTCGTGGCACTCGGGGCACCGTGCCAGCATCACTCGCGGAGCATCGGGCTGCCCGAGGCGTTCTTCGCCAGCGCACGGGTCTTCGCTCGCAAGTGGGCACACCGGCTGCCGATCGCCACGCCGTGCGTCGTCTTCGATCGCGAAGGACGGGTCCACGTGCTCGGCAACGCCGACAGCCGATCCGGATCGCTCGCTCGGGCGGAAGGCGTGTGCCTACCGGGATGACAACCCAATCGGATACGAAGAGATTGTTCCACGAAATACACGATAAGGGACGGAAACGCGGACGTAGCGAGACTTGCAGGCCCGACCGACTCCTTCCTTGATGATAGGAAGCGGTCACCAAGCGGACATCCCTCGTCATTCCTTCGGAGAGGTTTCCCATGAGTGAAGATCGCCCCGACCCGCCTTCTGCGACAACTTACATCTACGATTCCGGCGGAGAGTTGACGGTCGTCTGGAAGTGTCGCGATCTGGTGCGAACAGCCCAGGAGCTTGCCGCCGCGGAACTCCGCCAGGAGCCCACGTTCTCGTTCGAGCACGACGCCCAGCGGGGTATCTTCCGCCTGACCTCGGCGGACGGGACGGTCGAGGTATTCCGGGATAAACCCGCTCGGCACCTGGTCGTCGAACCCGATCGCGTGACGGGTGAGATGAAGCCGGTCGTCAAGCGCGGCAAGCCGACGTTCCTCTACCTGTGCCGCGAGGAACGCGAGGTCCGTTGATGGAGAGAGCCACGCAAGGACGCGGTCCTTCTTGAGAGCGAGCCCCCACCGTGAGCGCCGAGTCATCAGCGGGCCTGGCATCGATCATCGTCCCCTGCTGGAATCAGCGGGGATTCACCGAGCTTTGCTTCCAGGCGCTCTTCCGCCACACGCGGCCCGCCTGGGAGCTGATCGTCGTCAACAACGGCTCGACCGATGACACGCCCGCCTACCTGGCCGGGGTCCGCGATGCCGCCCCTGTGGCGGTCACGATCATCGCCAACCGGGAAAACCTCGGATTCCCCCGGGCGATCAACCAGGGCCTGGAAGCCGCCAGCGGGGAATACCTCGTCTTGCTCAATAACGACGCGGTCGTCACTGACGGATGGCTCGATCAGCTCATCGCCTTGACGCTGGTCGAGATGGGCGGCGCCGGCGGGGGACCTGCGGCGATGGAGGCGAGTCGGGAGACCTGCGGTCGGGCCGAGGGCGTGGTCGGGAGACCCGCGCCCGGCGCCGCGGGGGGGATCGATCGAAGACCGGCTGAAGCCGGAACTCCAGCGGGGAATGGCGAATCGGCGGGTTGGAGTTCCGGCTTCAGCCGGTCCTCGGACATGAGTCGGGAGACCTACGGTCGGGCCGAGGGCGTGGTCGGGAGACCCGCGCCCGGCGCCGCGGGGGGGATCGATCGAAGACCGCCTGAAGGCGGAACTCCAGCGGGGAATGGCAAATCGGAGGGCTGGAGTTCCGGCTTCAGCCGGTCCTCGGACATGAGTCGGGAGACCTACGGTCGGGCCGAGGGCGTGGTCGGGAGACCCGCGCCGGCGCCGCGGGGGGGATCGATCGAAGACCGCCTGAAGGCGGAACTCCAGCGGGGAATGGCAAATCGGAGGGCTGGAGTTCCGGCTTCAGCCGGTCCGCGGTTCGGAGGCCGTCGGCCACGGCCATCGGCATGGTCGGGCCGATGTCGAACTATGTCGCGCCGCCCCAGCGCGTCGAGGACGTGACCTATCGCGACCTGGAGCAGATGCACGCGTTCGCGCGGCGGTGGCGCGACGGACATCGCGGGCGGTGGTTCACCGTGCCCAAGCTCTCGGGGTTCTGCGTCCTGATCCAGCGAGCCGTCTATGAATCGATCGGAGGGCTGGACGAGCGGTACGGCCTGGGGCTCTTCGACGATGATGACCTGGCCTTGCGGGCGCGTCGCGCCGGGTTCGAGCTGGCCGTCGCCCACGACCTGTTCGTCCACCACTTCGGCAGCCGGACGTTCGTCGGCAACGGCATCGACGCCGAGGCCCTGCTCCGCGAAAACCAGCAGCGATTCGCGTCGAAGTGGGGTGAGGACGTGCCCCGCGGACGGCCGGTCTACCTGCGGCCGTGGTCGCCCCCGCCGCCGGCGCCCGTGACGGTGAATCCGATCGAGGCAGCGGTCGGGCCTCGGAGGGCGCGGGTCTCCCTGACCATGATCGTGAAAGACGAGCAGGAGAATTTGCCGAGCTGCCTGGCGTCCGTGGCCGAGGTCTTCGACGAGATCGTCGTCGTCGATACCGGCAGCGCGGATCGGACCCGGGAGATCGCCGGGGACTTCGGTGCCCGGGTGTTCGAATTCGCCTGGATCGACGACTTCGCCGCAGCCCGGAACGAAGCCCTTTCGCATGCAACCGGCGATTACGCCTTCTGGCTCGATGCCGACGACGTGGTCGAGCCGGCCGAGCGGGAGAAGCTGCGGGCGCTGCTCGACGGACTGGACCCGGGCGAGCCGGCCGGATATGTCGTACGATGCGCCTGCGACCCCAGCACCGACGGCAGCGGCGGCGAGACCGTGGTCGACCACGTCCGGCTGTTCCCGCTCCGCGACGATGTCCGATGGTCCTACCGGGTCCACGAGCAGATCATGCCCGCGTTGCGACGCGCCGGGATCGCCGTCCGATGGACCGAACTGGTCGTGCGTCATACCGGCTATGTCGACCTGGCCCTCCGAGGTCGGAAGCTCGATCGCGATGCGCGAATCCTCCGCGACGAGCTCAAGGACCGGCCGGACGACCCGTTCGTCCTGTTCAACCTCGGCGCGATCGCCGTCGAGCGGCGCGACTGGGACGGGGCGCTGAAATCCCTCCGCCGGAGCCTGTCGCGGTCGGCGCCGAGCGACTCGATCACGCGGAAGCTGTTCGCCCTGATCGCCCGGTGCCACCAGATGCTCGGCGACACGGGGACCGCGCTGCGGGTCTGCGCCGAGGGTCTCTCGCTCGACCCGGACGACGCCGAGCTCTGGCACCGCAAGGCGGTCGTGCATCGCGGTCGCGGCGAGCCGGCCGAGGCGGAGCAGTGCTGGCGTCGGATCCTGACGCTGAGCCGGCCCGATCGGTTTTGCAGCCTCGATCAGGGGATCTACGGCCACCTGACCCGTCGCAACCTCGCCGCCCTGGCCGCCGAGCGCGGCGACCCCGCCGAGGCGTCCCGGCTCTGGCGCTCGGTGCTCGCCGAATGCCCGGGCGACCCCGAAGCCCTCGCCCTCCTCGAACGGCTGCGGCATGTCTCGACGGAGCCCAACGGTTCTTGATCGCTCCGCGCAGAGGCGCTCTAGCCCCTGTCTGAGATTCGACGGTCGTACACGAATGCCCCTCATCGACCCTTTGAACTCGTTCGAACTCGTTCCCACGCTCCGCGTGGGAATGCCGTCTTCGACGCTCTGCGTCGTGTTGGCCCGCATCGCGGCCGAGGATGGGTCGGGACGCGGAGCGTCCGGGACGGCATTCCCACGCGGAGCGTGGGAACGAGTTGGCTCAGGGTCGGATGAGGGGGCCGCCCCCGTGCCGGCCACCAGGTTGTCAGACAGAGCCTAGCCCCCGAGGAACGCCGAGCCAATCATCGGCACGAATCCGGCGCCCACGATCCCCCCGGGGTTCCGCAAGTCGTTGACTCAACGTTCCGCAGGTAGGAAGGCCCCCAAGGGCGGACGAGTGGCATCCGCCGAGGGGACGCCGCAACGGACGCCGGGCCGTCGCGGGGGTGTCCGGCGCGGAGTGTCGAGAAAAAAAGGCAAGTCTCGTCGAACACCACCGGGTGACCACGGTCGTGAGACCGTGGTTCGGACGGGGCGAAGCCCTCCAGCGTCGCACGTGAGTGCGATGGGCTAGCCCCCGGATCGGGCTTACGCCCGAGGTTGGAGGACGTTCGTCCCGTCCGAACCACGCACTCACGTGCGTGGTCACAGGCTGCGATCGCGCCCTATCTGGTGGTCTTGAGCGAGAAATGTCGAAAAAAAGCCCAGAAAGTCGAATGAGACATCAAGAAATTTACCATAATCTAGGTAATAGGGCGAAGATAGCCACCCTTGCGACGCCGCGAGCCAGACGATGCCCACCGACCGCTCCCGTCCGCCGGTCAGCCGATCGACATCCCGCGAAGGGGACATCCCAACATGACGGCCACCGCCGAGATCCCACTCACGCGAGCCGAGATCAACCGCCGCAATGCTCAGCGGTCCACCGGGCCGAAAACGCAGGCCGGCAAGGAACGGTCGCGGTTCAACGCCCTCAAGCACGGCTGCCGCGCCAAGCTGCCGATCCTCCCCGGCGAGGACCCCGAAGCCTACCAGGAACGCCTCGACGCCTGGATCGACAAGTTCCAGCCCCGCGATGCCGTCGAGACCTATATGGTGGAGCGTGCCGTCCTCGCCTCCTGGCAGCTCGACCGGGCCGACCGCGCCGAGGTCACGGCGATGGTCGAGGCCGCCGAAGAGCTGGCCATCGGGCGGGCCCGCGATGTCATGACGCTGGGGGAGACGCTCTTCCGCGCCCCCGCGCGTCCGCGGCGGCGAGCCTGATGTCGTCCGCGTCCGCGACGGCGACGACCGGCCCCTCTCCTGGCCGTTCGACCCGGAACATCCCCGGCACCCCGTCCACATCGTCGCCGAGCTGGAGGGCACGGCGGCGGGGTGTACCTGGCTGATCCAGCGGTGGGCGGCGCTGGGGGAGTTCCTCGACGGCGGGCGGACCTGGCGGCCGGTGGACCGGCTACGAGCGATCCGGCTGCTGGGCAAGCAGCCGCTCGACGCGATCGCCGACGAGGCGGTGCTGTCGATCTACCTGGCCTGTCAAGCCATGGTCCCGCACGGGCCCGAGCTGTTGGCCGAGCCGTTGAGCGACCTGCGCCACCCCGAGGCGGCGGCCGTATATCAAAGGGAGACGGAGAGGTTCGCGAAACTACGGGCCGAGCGGTCGCCGCGGGATGCCGCGGCGGGCCGGACGGCGCTGCGGGCGATCGTGTCGGCGGCCGTGGCGCGGCTGGAAGCCCTGCGCGAGGCTCGCACGGAAGCGGAGGCGGAATCGGCCGGCCTGTCGGAGGTCTCAGCTCGGATGTCCTTCCGCGCCAAGGAGACGGTGGAGTGGCTGTGGAAGCATCAGGTGCGGTGCAGTCGGACGCTGTTCCGGACATTGGACGAGCTGCGCAAGGTCCGACGCGACTCCGGCGACGACCTGCCGGCTCCTCCCGGTCCGATGTCCGACGTCTCCGGTCCGTCGTCGCGGAGTGAGTCGGTCGAAGGTTCGGATCTCCCGGCGACGGGCGCGGAGCCGGCGGCCGGCGACCTCTACGCCTGGGACGCGCCGGGCGCGGGTCTCATGACCCCGCCCGAATGCCCGACCGCAGGTCTCCCACAGTCCTTCATCCACCCGATAGCCGGCTTGAGCCAGGAAGCCATCGCCCCGCCCGAGCCCCCTCGCGCAACGCCGGACCCAACGAACGAAGCCAGCGCCCCCGCCGATCCACTTCCGGCCACAAGGGACAACGGACAAGGGACGACGGATCAGGAGACGGGCCTCGGACCAAGAGGCGAACGACGGAGAGCGGACCAAAGCGTCATCGTCCTGGCCCTGCTGGCGCTGCTCTTCTCCACGGTCGCCGCCGCGGCGTTCGGGACCTGGGTGCCGGCTCGCGCGACGGCACCGAGGGCGTTCCCGGATCACGGTCCTGGGACCAGGGGCCACGGCGACCACAGCGTGACGAACGAACCCAACCCCGCCGGACTGGGTTCACAGGACTGGGGTCAGGCGTATCGAGATAAACCTCCTGCCAGCGGCTTGGAAATCTTGTTTCCTGCCTCCGGTCGCTCGCCGATCGGGGGGCTCTCGCTGCGTCGGGTACGGGGTTTGCACCGATCCTTCCCCGATCGACCGGTATGGCGTGATCGCCGGTTCGGTCAGGGCCGGTATCGGGACGAGAAGCCTACCTTTTCCACCGGGCTTACCGGTCGCGGATCAATCCCCGGCTGCGGAGTGCGGATCATGGCGAGACCGGTCAGAGAAGCGTCGACCTCGGTGTGGATGGACACGACATCGGTCCCCAGGCATCAATCGCTGGCGAAGGACGTACAGGCGGACGTCTGCGTGGTCGGCGCCGGCATCGCCGGGCTGACCACCGCCTACTTGATCGCCCGCGAAGGCAAGAGCGTCGTCGTCCTGGACGACGGGCCCGTCGCCGGCGGCCAGACCCAGCGTACCACGGCCCACCTCTCCAACGCGATCGACGACCGATACGTCGAGGTCGAGAAGGTCCACGGTGCGGAGGGTGCCCGGCTGGCCGCCGAGAGCCACACCGCGGCCATCGATCGCATCGAGGCGATCGCGCGGGAGGAGGGTATCGACTGCGACTTCGTCCGCGTCAACGGCTATCTCTTCCTGGCGCCCGGGCAATCTCGGGACATCCTGGATCACGAGCGCGAGGCCGCCCATCGGGCCGGCCTGACCGATGTCGAGATGGTGTCCCGGGCCCCGCTGACCTCCTTCGACACCGGGCGATGCCTCCGCTTCCCGCGCCAGGGGCAGTTCCACCCGCTCAAATACCTCGCCGGGCTCGCGCAGGCATTCCAGAAGAAAGGCGGGGCCATCTACACCAATACCCACGCCTCCGAGATCGATGGCGGCAGCAAGGCGAAGGTGGAGACCGAGGCCGGCCCGGTCGTCGAGGCCGGGGCCGTCGTGGTGGCGACCAACACGCCCATCAACGACCTGGTCGCCATCCATACCAAGCAGGCGCCCTATCTCAGTTATGCGATCGGCGCACGCGTCCCCCGCGACTCGGTCGCGCGGGCGCTCTACTGGGACACCCTGGAGGCCTACCACTACATCCGCGTGCAGCCCATGGATCGCGGCGGCGACATGCTGATCGTCGGCGGCGAGGATCACAAGGCCGGGCAGGCCGACGACCAGCCGGAGCGATGGGGCCGGCTGGAGGAGTGGGCTCGCGAGCGGTTCCCCATGATCGAGCAGGTCGAGTATCGATGGTCCGGGATGGTGATGGAGACGACCGATGGGCTGGCCTTCATCGGCCGCAACCCGATGGACGCGGACAACGTCTACATCGCCACGGGCGACTCGGGCATGGGCCTGACCCACGGCACGATCGCCGGCATCCTCCTGACCGACCTGATCGTCGGCCGCGAGAACCCGTGGAGTGCCATCTACGACCCGACGCGCAAGCCGATCTGGGGCATGGCCTGGAAGGAGTTCCTCGTCGAGAACGCCAACGTCGCCAAGGAATACGCCAAGGACTGGCTCGGCGGCGGCGACGTGGCCTCGGTCAACGAGATCCCGCGCGGCGAGGGGGCGGTCCTCCGCCGGGGCCTGAAGAAAGTTGCGGTCTATCGCGACGGTCGCGGCACGTCGCACGAGCTCTCGGCGGTCTGCCCACACCTGGGCTGCATCGTGCACTGGAACGGGGCCGAGAAGACCTGGGACTGCCCCTGCCACGGCTCCCGGTTCGACCCCCACGGACAGGTCATCGTCGGCCCGGCCAACTCGCCGCTGGAGGAGGTCAAGGAGTCATGACCGTACCTTGATTATTTTCGAAGTATGCCCGGAGTTTTCCAGCCCCGCAGTCCTTCCACGGATTATTGAAAGCTGCCAGCATATCTCAACTGAACTCCGCCACGAGACCCGTTATGACCTTACAAATCCCAGACGCGTCGCCCCTTGAGGAACATGGTGAGGTAGCCGTCCTCGCTGACCTTGAGGACCGGCCCGTGCAGCGAGGCGGCCAGCGCGGCGAGGGTGCGGGCGCCCTGCACGGCCCGGCCCAATTCGAGCGTCTCGGGCGCGATGCGGAGGATGGCGCCGAAGGTGAGCAGCCTCGCGTCGAGGTCGGTCACCACGGCGCCGTCGAGGCTGGCGATGGCCTCGAGGATCGAGGGCTGGAGGTCGATCAGGCTCAAGCCCCGGACGACGTGGTGGAGCGAGTGCTTGGCGTGTTTGGGCGAGAGGTTGTCCGGGTCCTCGGGGTCGTCGGCGACGACCTCCGCATGGATCTGGTCGGGCAGCGACAGGAGCTGTGGCACCGAATGCTCGGGGTCGCGGAGCACGACGAACAGCGCCCCGATCCGCGCCTCGCTCAGGTTGAGCGCCGCCTGGAACAGCGCCCCGGCCAGGCCAGGCCATCGCGACCGGCCGACCGCCTCGCACCAGACGCCGAACTTGCTGGGGATGTCCAGCAGTCTCCATCGCGCGTCGCTGAAGCTGAACATCATCGTCCCGCCCGCGAAGACCTTGATCTCCTGGGCGGCCGTCAGGACCAGGCAGACGTGCCCGCCGGAGCGCGTGGCCTTGGCGTGATCCCGGTAGGCGCGGGGGCAGGGATGGACCTGCGGCTCGCTGCCCTGGACCGACTCGGCCCATCGGGTCACGTCGATCAACCGGGCGAGGTCGCCCTGGAGGTCCACCAGGAAGACCGTCCGGACGCCGTCGCAGAGCCGGTGGAACCCCTTGATCGCCGTCAGACGCGCGTTGAAACTGGGCGCGCCTTCGCCGCTCTTGCGATCCGGCGAGGTCGGGTCCTGCTGGGTGCCGAGCAGCAGCGCGCCCATCGTGACCCGCCGGTTCTCGTAAGTTCGACAGCGCCGCGACCCGCAGCGCCTCCAGGGCCGCCGGGACGCGATACGGACTGACCGCCTCGAGATAGTCGGCGACGATCAGGTCCTCGGTCTGGTAGCTGAACCGATCGAGCCGGTGGGAGAGCTCCTGGTTCAAGAGCCCTCGGAATCGGAGGTCGATCGCCTCGACGATCACCTCGACCAGCCGGCGCTCGGTCGGCAGCAGCGGCATCGGATTGCCCGACTGGAACGCCAGCCGGCTCCCGAGCCATTCGATCTCGATCGCCATGCCGTCGGGGTCCTCGTGGAGCCGGAAATACGTCTGGTCCGACGAGCCGTCCCAATCGATGATGCTGCGATCGCCCAGGATCTCGAGCTGGGCGCTCGGGAAGAAATGCTCCAGGGTGCGCCTGAGCACGATCTGATAGACGCCCACGATCCGTGAGAACGGCTCGGTCGTTCGTTCGATCCGCGTGGACAAGACTTCCTCCCGCGACTCGGTCGAGGAAAAGGTCCGAGACGGCCCGGGCGCCCGCCCGGCCACCAACGAGCCGAGCCGATCGATCTGCCATCGTGCCATGAGCCACTCCCTCCATTTTTCGGTCGGATCGCCGGTCGATCCAGTCGGATCAGCCCACATCGGCCCGGAAATCGCGCCGCCCTTGCGAATCCTTCGCGGAATGGCCCGATCGGATTGTAACGCCTTCCGTGATCCTGGCGACGCGAGCCCGCCGCCCGCCGAAGAATGATTGAAGAGGATCACGATCCGAGGACGATAGATTAGGTCTGGCTAAATCCTGGCCGTGTGAAGGCTTGGGAACGATCTTGCCGTCCGCCCTGTGTCCTGTTACGATCGCTCGCCCCGATTGGTGCGGCTCGCGAGGGATCGCGAGCGAGAGTCAGGCGCGAGGCGGCCGACGACGATTGCACAAAGGCAAGGAGGTCGGCGGGATGACCAACCGACGTACGTGGATCCGCCGGGTGTTGATCGCGGGAGCGGCGGGGATCGGCACGCATCAGCTCTGGCGACACGGCCACGACTACGTCTTCATGGAGCAATTCCGCGAGGTCGAGCCGGGCAAGATCTATCGCGGGGCCTGGCAGAAGCCCTGGCCGATGCGACGACTCGTCCACGACTACAAGATCAAGACCGTCGTGGCCCTGGCCCACCCGGCGGAACACGACCTCTCCGTGCAGGAGCGGAACCTGGCCCGCGAGCTGGGGGTGAGCTGGATCCACATCCCGATCGTCGACCGACGCGGGACGAACGATCGGGCCGCCGAGGACGCGATCTCGGACCTGCTCGATCGGGCGGCCTCGATCCTCGCCGACCCCGCGAGCTATCCGGTCTTCTTCCACTGCCATCACGGCCTGAATCGCACGTCAATGGTCCAGATCGCTTACCGGACCAAGTATTGCGGCTGGACCCTCGATCAGGCCGCCGAGGAGATCGACCGCTCCATCGGGCTGGTCAAGGTCAGCCGGGGCCCTGACTACCGGCACATGGTCTCCTACTACCAGAACCGGGTCCTGCCCCTGCGGAAGCACCAGGCCGAGGCGACTGTGGCCGCGCCCCGCGATCTCACGGCTCGCGTCGAGCCGACGGTCTCATCGTCCTCGCGATGAGGGCGGATATCATGACGCGAGCCGATTCGTCGCCGGGTACCGCTTGATTCTCGGTCGCGCTCGTCTACTATTAACATTCTACCCGGCTAATGAGCCGGGAGGCTGGATTCGTTCGAAATCATAGAGACACTCAAGAAGCTCGGAGGTCCCTCGATTGAACATCCGTCCCGCGCGCGTGGGTGACGTCACTGGCATTTACGAGTTGATCCGGATCTTCGCCGAGCGGAAACTGATGATCCGCCGGTCGATGGGCGAGCTTTATGAGTCGATCCGCGAATTCCTCGTCGCCGTGGACGAAGCGGGTCGAGTGGTCGGCTGCGTCGCCTTGCACGTGTTCTGGGAGGACCTCGCCGAGCTGAGGTGCCTGGCCGTGGCCGAACACCTCCATGGGCATGGGCTCGGACGTCAGTTGGTCGACGCCTGCTGGGACTCGGCGCGGGACCTCGAGCTCGCCACGGTCTTCACCCTGACGCACGCCGCCGGATTCTTCGAGCGCTGCGGCTATCACCAGGTTGACAAGGCCGAGCTCCCGCACAAGATCTGGAACGAGTGCGTGCGGTGTCCGCTCTTCCCGAATTGCCAGGAGATCGCGCTGATTCGAACCGTCGATCCCCGTCGAACGATCGGCGTCCCGGTGGCGGAGCTGGCCACCGCCGAAGCGTGACCGTGGGACGCCCGACGCGCCTACGCCTGGTCGCGGTCAGCGTGGCGGTCGCCCTGATGACGGCGATCGTCATGCTGGCGACCGAGCCGCGCCTGGCCATCGTCTGGGACGAGGGATACACACTCGGCCGGGAAGCCCGGCTCCGCGACTGGTTCCGCGGGATGTCCGATCCGGTCCGGTTCGCCCGGGAATGGCGCCCGCTCCCCCCGAGCGAGGAGCTGGTCCAGCTCGACGGCACCCAGCCGCCCAGGCCGGAGCACCTCGATTCGCGCGCGAAGCTGCTGTTCAATCGCCAGGCATTGGAATGGTTCTGGCCCTTCGCGCGGGAGGAGCCCCACGGCCATCCGCCGTTCTATGCGATCGTCGGCCTGGTCGGCGACGTGCTCGCCCCATCGTGGCCGGACTTGCCTCGGGCCCGGCTCGGCCCGATCCTCGTGTTCAGCGTCACGGCGGGTGCGATCTTTCTCTTCGCCGGCCTGCGATGGGGAGCCTGGGCCGGGGCCCTGGCGGCGGGATCGTGGTGCTTCCAGCCGAACCTGTTCGGCCACGGGCATTACGCCGCCTATGATGCGATCCTGTCCGCGCTCTGGGTGCTGGCGATCCTCGTCTTCGTCCAGGCCGTCGAGCCGAGGAACGGCGACAAGCCCCGTGCGATCCGATGGGGCTGGACCGTGGCCCTGGGCGTGATCCTGGGTTGCGCGATGGCGAACAAGTTGACCGGCTGGTTCCTCCCCCTGCCCTTCCTCGCCTGGGCGGTGCTCTATCGCAGTGTGCCAGCCTTCAAGACGCTGTTCGTCGGCCTCGCGATCGCGACGGTGGTGCTCTTCTTGGTCATGCCGCCGTGGTGGAGCGCGCCGATCGGCGGACTCCTGCGATTCTTCGACTCCAACACCAGCCGGGACAAGACGATCCCGATCTCGGTCGAGTTCCTGCACCGGATCTTCCGCACGCCCGCCCAGTCGCTCCCTTGGTACAACACGATCGTCTGGACGGTGATGGTCACCCCGATCGGCTTCCTGGTCATGGGCGTGCTGGGACTGGTCGCGTCGTTGGCCCGACGACGGAGCGAGCCGATCGGGTTGCTGATCGCCGGCCACTGGATCTTCCTGCTGATGCTCCGCGCGATGCCGCACACCCCGGGCCATGACGGAATCCGGCTCTTCCTGCCGGCGTTCGGGGTGCTCGCACTCCTGGGCGGGCTCGGCGCCCGGTTCCTGCTGGATCACGCGGGCCGATGGGCGAGGCCCGTCATCGTGGCGGCGGTGGTCGAGGGGATCGCGGGCGTCGCCGTGATGATGCCGGTGCCGCTCTCGTATTTCAGCCCGATCGTGGGCGGCCTCCCCGGCGCGACGGCGATGGGCATGGAACCGACCTATTACTGGGACGCCTTGACCCCGGACGCCCGCCGCTGGCTCGTCGCGAACACGCCGCCGGGGCGGACGATCCATTTCGCCACCTTCCCCACTTCCTGGCTCTACCTGCGCCGGACCGGAGGACTGCCGGCGAGACTCTACCACCCCCTCCTCCGACTCGACCCCGGCCCTCCGCAGTGGTTCGTGCTCCAGAACCGCCCGGGAGCCTTCTTGGAGAACGACCGCGCTCTCGCCGCCGACGGGCATGCCGCTTACACCGTGGAGAAGCTAGGCGTCCCCCTCGTCTGGATCTTCCCCTACAGCGAATACGAGCGACTCGCGGCGCGGCAGTCTCGCTGAATGTGTGGATCTACTAGTATTTGCAAATATGGTTTAGGCTTGCCCCGCCGGGTGCGACCACTCGCCGGATTGCGGATCGAACACACCACATCTTAGCCCAAGGGTCATGGCCCGCACCCGCTCGATGACCGCCGGCTGATGCAGCAATTTCCAACCACATGAGACGAACACGCCGAGCGTGTGCGCCGGCTTGGATCCGACCGGCCAAGCCACCTCGAAGTAGCTGCCCGCGCCCTCCCAATTCAGCTCCGAGCAATCGTCGCTGATATCGCGGAACGGCTGTTCGGACGATGGACCACTCGGCTTCCAGAATGCGAGATCCCAACTCATCTTACCTTCACCCTGCGCAACGCCATAGATCGGCGGCCCGCTGACAGTCGGGTCCGCTGGATCGCAACGTTAGAGCGTGGTGGAACTCCCCGTCCTCTGTAGCCGGCCTCTGTGAGGCCGGTGAGGGCACTCCCGGGGTCACAGACCCCGGCTTACAGCCGGAAACCCCGGGAAATCCTGGCAATCAGTTCATAACACGCTCTTGGCTCGGCCCGCCTGGAACCAACCCAGCCCGCAGCACTCAGAGCAAAGGATCTTACCCTCGGAGAACAGCGGATGCGCGAGACACCGGCAATCGATCGCATCGGCTGGGCGCGATGGCAGGAGGCCACGGAGCCCCTCGTACCGACGGGCGCCATCCACCAGTGCCGAGAGCCAGATGTCATCTTCTTCGACCGGCCGCGACCCCGGATAATCTCCTTCGGTGCTCCAGTTCACGATCTCACCATCCGCCCGGATGCCGATGGTCTCGGTCCAGCCCAGGTAGAGCGGCAATGCACCGAACTCACTGGCGTATGGGGTCTCCCACCGGATCGGCTCCGGCGCCTCGTCCCGGAACGCCGCGATGCGGGCCGCGATCCATGCCGACTGCTCACGAGTCACCGCAAGACGGACCACCCCACGCCTCCGCGGCCTAATAACGCCAAGCTCATAGGCCCGGCCCGCCGAGTGAACGACTTCACATTTTACCACGAGCCGCGGCGGGCCAGATCCGTTGGATCGTCGGGTTAGGCGGGTACTTCCGACGGTGTCCAGTGTAACGCGCCGACGTTCATCGTTCATCGGCATTCCCACCGACACATCGATCCGCGACACGCGCTGCCGCCGTAGACCGTGGTCATGTTCGGGCCGAGAGAACGCCCTGTCCGTGCGGTCCTCGTCGCCGCGACCACCGCCTGCGAGAGCTTTTATCGAACGACGCGAAGCCCGTCGCGAGGTCGCGTCCGGGCCGAAGTCGGCCTGTCTGAGCCGTCACCGAGCGAAGGCATACGGAAGCGTTACCCATGTGGGCGGCGTTGCGGTGGCGCCACGGGCTTCTTGAACGGAGATTGGAGGTCCGTCTTCGCCGACTCCAATCCTTTGTGGTTTGGTAAGCCCGCAGGTGCTCGGTCCGCGCCTGGTCCACAGTAATCAAAATCGGCCGTGTATCGCCACGAGTCAGGCAACAACTCGACGCGGTACACGGCCCGATGGAAGATGGCGCCATGCCGTCGAAAGAGCTCATCCGGTCGGAAGGTGGCCTCGTACAAGGAGTCATTCGGCATCACCGGACGACGGTGGTGTGGGCTGAAAATCGAGTGGCGAAGGTCGCCGACTTGGGTGACGTCTTCGGGTCGGTCGAGAGTGAGGACGATGACGTCCCAGTTCTCCGGAGTGCTGGCGACCAGCGCATCGCAGACAGCACGATCGAACGCCGGTTGCTCGTCTTGCAGACTTGCCATGAGGATCGCTTTCCGACGGCTTAGCCGATCCGCCCTTCGAGTAGCCCAGTATCGTACCACACATCGACGTACTCGCCATCAGTCAGGAACCGCCAGCCCGCGGGCAGCCCGAGGAAGCGGAGGGCGAGTGGGCAACGATCCGCCAGGTGCTCGACGCACAGCGGTTGATAGAAGTCGGGGGCGTCGGTCGGGCCATCGCCGGACCAGAGATACCAGCCACTGGCCTCGCCATGCGCCGGCATGCGCAAGCCGTGGAGGGGCCGGTCACCAAGGGTCTGCAACGCGATGCCGACGCGCGAGCCGGGTGCAGGGGGCGAGAAGGCAGCCCCTTGCTCTCGACAGAGTGCAATCTGGAGCGCCGCTGCGTCAGGCATCAGCTTCCTCTCCTCGCCCGCTAACGCCAAGATCAGCGACCCGCGGAGCGGGTCCGCTGGATCGATTTGTTCGGCAGAGTGCTCATCGAGCAGCCCACGTCGGGTGGCACCTTACAGGGCATCAAGTTGATTCATGAACCGCTTGATCTCCTTCTTGCTCGAGTCGAGCGTTGATGCTGCCGCTGCCTGACGGACTTGGTCGAGGCCGGCCCGCGACTTCCCGGCGTGGTGCAACAACGCCTTGACCGCTTCCTTCCGCGGCTCGCTGTAATCTTGATCCTTGGTCAGGACCGCTACGAGGTCCAGGACCGCCAGACCGATGTCGTACTTCGCCCGCGACATTCGGGCGAGCGCCCAGGCCGCTGCTTCCGGGACATAGAGCTCTCCGTCCCGCAGCAGGTGAAGCAACGCAGTGAGATGCCGCGACCAGTCGAATTTGCGCTTGCACAGGTTCCCGGTGGCGTACGCGGCCATCCGTCGGACCTCGGCGTCGCAATCACTGAGCAGGGCGAGCAACGGCCTGACCACCGGAGCGACATCCACGCCCCAGCCGTCTTGGGCCTGGAACACGTAGCAGGCCCACCTGCGTACCTCGGGCGATGAGTGGCTGGCACCCTCGATCGCCAACGCGATGATTCCCGGTCCCATCTCCGGATTGTCGCCGGGATCAAGCTGCAGTCCGTCCAGGACGCCTGCCTTGATGGCGGCGTCGCCGGTCCTGAACAGTTCCTTCAGCCCGGCGAGATCTCCGGTTTCCCGCAATCGGGTCGCGCAATGAAACGCGGCTTGCTCATCCATCCCGGATCGTCCTCCACCGCCGAACGAAAAGTTCAGCGGCTAACGCTGCGGGTCCGCTGCAACGCACGGTTCAAATAAGCCGCTTCGCGGCAGGTCCTTCCGACGCGTACAGCGTAACGCGCCGCCGTTCATCGGTAATCAGCATTCGCACGGACTCATCGATCCCTGGCACGCGAGGCCGCCGTAGACCATGGTTCCTGGTCGTGTTGATCCTCGGGGCGGTAGCTGTCCCTGCCCGGGCGGTCCTCGTCGCGACCACCTTTTGCGATAGCTCATCGAGCGGAGTGACGCCCGGAGAGCGCTCGCGTCAGGCCCGAAGTCGGCCTGTCTGAGCCGCCACCGAAGGCGTGCGGAAGCGTTACCCATGTGGGCGGCTTTGCGGTGGCGGCACGGATTTCTTGAACAGGGATTGGAGGTCTGGCTTGGCGGACTCCAATCCTTTATGGTTAGACCTTTCCTGATGGCAGGTGACCCGCTGGTCGTGACCGAGACATCAACTCTCGTTCCACGACCGACCTCGTCTGCTCGGGTGTAAGACCCGCTTCCACCGCCGCATCGCACGTCCCTTTCAGGGCCCAGGCCGCCTCGAAGTTGCCGACCGAACTCGTGGCCGTTCGCAACGCCCACCAGACGACGCCGAACGAGTCGAACTCGGGCGACTCGTCGCCGAAGATGAGGGAGCGAATGCGCTCGAATCGCTCTTCGGTCGGATCGTCGATCCAGCGGCCCAATAACTCCAGCGCGTCGGGAGCCGGCGGATCGGCCCCCCAAACGGTCATCACCTCACGGGCGACGGCGGCCGCAGCACACACGCAAAGCACCTTACCGGCGATCGGATTCGAGGCGGCGGACTCGAGACGATCGCACCACCGCAGATCGACCGCCGACGGGGCGACTACGCCCGAGACGTTCGGGTGTGCCAGCAGGTCCCATGTCCATGGTTCGTCCGACATCGGTAGTCCGTCCGCATTATGCGTCTGCGGTGCGGTGGCGCAACGAGCTTCTTGAACAGGGGCTGGAGGTCCAGCTTCGCGGACTCCAATCCTTTATGGTTAGGCCGGACTCAACCGATGAAAGGCATTCGAAGGACCGGCCTCGAAGTCATCAGGGAACACCGAGATCTTTAGATCACCGACGACCCATCCTAGTAAGAGGTCACAGCAGGTCAGTTCATGTCGATCGAATCGTGGTCCACGTGATTCAAAGACGATCGTGGACCAGGCATCTGGAGCGCCCCCGTTAACCAGTAGAGCCGATCCCCGTTGTCAGTCAAGCCCCAAGGTAGTAGGCCGCCCGATTCCGGATGGAGTGGGAAAGGCAATTCGTTGGGCCGCTTACGCCGGATCTCACGCTCCGAGTCGAGTTGACGTGTCGCCTGATCAAACAAATTGAGAAACGTGTTCGCTGAGAAGGGATTCAGGACCCAGATGAATTCCTTCCAAGATCCGGTGCCGAATGCGGTGATGAGCTGCTTGTAGTCCTCCGGGAGCCTGATGGCCAACCGAGCTTCGACCTGATCGAACCCCTCGGAAGTCCCCGCTTCACAGGGGTCGGGCGGAGGCGGAACGGCCGCACTGAGACGCGCAAAGGAAGCCGACATGATGGGATACCACGAACCGCCTAACCCTGAAGATCGGCGGCCCGCTGCAGGCGGGTCCGCCGGATCGCCTCGTTCAAGTCCGCCGCTACGCGGCAAGTACTTCCGACGTCCTCCAGTGTACCGCGCCGGTCTTCATCGGTCATCGGCATGCTCACCGACTCATCGATCCCTGGCACGCGCCGCCGCCTTAGGCCATGGTACCTGGTCGTGGTGATGATCGGGCCGGTAGCTGGCCCTCCCCGGGGCGGTCCTCGCCGTCGCGACCACCGCTTGCGACCGCCTATCGAACGGAGCGACGCCCCGCGCGCGGTCGCGTCAGGGCCGATGTCGGCCTGTCTGACCTCACCGAGCCAAGGCGTTCGGACGCGTTACCCGTGTGGGCGGAGTCTCTGTAGCGTCACGGGCTTCTTGAACAGAGATTGGAGGCCCGGCTACGCAGATTTCGATCATTCATGATTAAAATCCAATATTTTATTGTTATAAAGATCAATAATACTGCTGCAAGCTCGAGACTTGCGAACAATCGAAGCAGTAGAATGCATAGATCATCCCCACGTCGCCGAACATGAAGTCGATGTGCTTGGGCGGTTCGTTCATCAGAGTGTTGTGCTCGTTGTAATGCTCGACCGAGTCGATCTGGGCGACGAAATACACGGGCTCACCGCAATCCTCGCATTCCGGGGTCTCATTGCCCTGGATCCAGTCGGGTTTCCCACCGAGCTTGGTGCGTAGGCCCAGAATAGCGGGGCACTCCAGCGGTATGGCGCGTTCGCCGCGCTTCACGCGCTCCAGCTTCACGCGGTATTCCTTGAGAGAGCGCCTCTTGGCCATGGAACACCCTCATGTGCCGGCTAAGGCCAAGCTCAGCGGCCCGGCCCGCCAAGCACACGTGTCGATCGTACCAGCAGCCGGCGCGGCGGGCCGGGTCCGCGGACTCCAATCCTTTATGGTTTAAAAGGCCCTCCCGCTCTCGTCGAGGCGGAATGGCCCCTCGCCAGGGTTGTAATCGTAACCAGCGACCCGCATCTTATGCGAGCGGCGAGCGGCCGATAATTCGCGTCCGGCCTCCCCCGATGTGAGGCATTCGCTGACACGAAGCCAGACAAGGGAAGCCAACGCCTCCCAAGATGCATCTTGCTCGGGCTCCGGCACCGACTCGCTGACCCGCCGAGACTCGGCCTCCAAGTGCTCGCTCGACAACTCGAAGCAGATCCGCTCGCCTCGGTCACCGTATGGCCCATCCCGCGATGGGAACACGATGAGCCGGCCGGAATTCTGCCGGTAGTTGATCTCCAGCCATTCGACCGGATCGCCGGCGTACTCATCGGCGATGCTCCGGAGGGCATGGGCCAGAAATCGATCTGTATACGCCACCCAGTCGGCCCACCCCACATCGGGCAATTCCCAGGTCTCGTGACGGGTTCCGCCCTCGGTGAAGCGTACGACCTGCACGACCCCTCCGAGTTGCTCAAGGCCGAAATTCAGCGGCCCGCACAGCGGGGCCGCTGCAATGCCTCGTTCAAGTAATCCCCTTCGCGGCAGGTACTTCCGACGGCCTCCAGTGTACGGCGCCGACGTTCATCGGTCATCGGCATTCCCACCGACTCATCGATCCCTGGCACGCGACGCCGCCGTAGACCATGGTTCCTGATCGTGCTGATGCTCGGGCCGGTAGCTGACCCTGCCGGGCCGGTCCTCGTCGCGACCACCACTCGCGAAAGCCCATCGAGCGGAGCGATGCCCAGAGAGCGATCGCGTCAGGGCCGAAGTCGGCCTGCCTGAGCGGTCACCAAACGAAGGCGTGCGGAAGCGTTACCCATGTGGGCCGCGTTGCGGTGGCGCCACGGGCTTCTTGAACAGGGATTGGAGGTCCGGCTTCGCGGACTCCAATCCTTTATGGTTTGGTTAGGCTCGGATCGGCCCCTGACGGCGCCCCAACCTCTTCGGTCTCGGATGCGGCAATCAGCCGCCCCTGATATTGTCGTTGCAACTCGATGTAGTAGGCCACAAGTCGGGCCGGATCATGGCCGACTCGCGCCGAGATCCGGCGGCGAACCTCCCGGATTTCATCGATGACAGGATCACTCGCTCCTTGGTCCATCGCTCCCTCCGAGTAGCTCGAGCGGGGTGACCAGCGCGGGCATAAACAGCCCGAGCATGGCGTTGACGCGGCGGATGTGACCGAACTTGTTCGCGTTGGCCAGGTGCAGGCAATTCCAGGTCACCAGGAAGTCGCACTTGTGATACGAGGCCAGGGCCAAGTGCAACGCGTCGCCGCCTGGGTCCGCGGGCATTACCTTGTGACGGATGTAGGTCTCGACGACCTCGGCGACGGACAGGTCGATGGCCAGGAGTGGTAACCGTCCGACCAATGCGAGTCGCTCCGCGACGCGGGACGGGTCGCCGCCGCTCAGCTCGTCCAGCACGGCCGGGCTAGTCACCAGCTCATATCGCTCGTGGGCGGTAGTCCACCACCGCCGGGTCCACTCTCGGCGTGCCACCACGTCCGGCGCCGTGCGCACCTCGTGGTAGAAACTGGGGATTGTCGTCTCGACATAGGCGCGAGGCCCGGGCATCGGACTATCTCAGCAACCGGATCGACCGAAGACGCTTACGAATGGCGTTCCCACCTGCATCCAGCATACCCGGCCAGGCCGACCATGCCCAGACCGGCCCTCACCAGGCCTAACGGAGAGTTCAGCGGGCAGCCGGAGAAACCCCTCTGGCGAATGGTGGTTGACGCGGAGGGGCGCTGTCACGGTCCGCTGGTTAGGCCGCGATCGCGATCGCTGCTGAACCCCTTCCAAAACCCGGCCGACGGCGGGGTGGGATTGCCGGCTCTGGCGCCCGCTCAGACCGGAGGAGCGACTTCCCGACCAGAACGCGACAAGCCGCCTCCTATCGAATTCCTCGTCATCACGACCACCGCTTGCGTCAGCTCATCGAACGATGCGAGGCCCGGCGCGAGGTCGCGTCCGGGCCTATGTCGGCCTGTCTGAACCGTCACCGAGCGAAGGCGTGCGGAAGCGTCGCCCATGTGGGCCGCGTTGCGGTGGCGCCACGAGCTTCTTGAACAGGGATTGGAGGTCTCGGCTTCGCGGACTCCAATCCTTTATGGTTTGGTTGGACTCCAATCCTTAATGGGTGGATCGTGGTCCTCGGGGACGGATCACGGCGCAGGGGAGAAGTCGACCTGTTTCCAGAGCCGGAGACGATCGTCGCTGGCGATGGCCGCCAGAGTGCGACCGTCGGGCGAGAAGGCCATGCTCCTGAGCCATGACGTCTCCCCGTGCAGGCAGGGGCCTTCACGGCCGGTTGCAATATTCCATAGCCGGGCACTGCCATCATAGCCGGTGGCGCCCAGCAGGCGGCCATCGGACGAGAAGGCGATGGAAGTCGCGGCCTGGGTAGATCGCTCGATCCGTCGGTCGAACCGGCCCGATTTCCAGTCCCAGAGCCGGACCTCGCTCCAGCCGCTGACGACCGCCAGCCAGTTGCCGTCCGGCGAGCAGGCGAGCGCGTTCACCGGGCCGCGAGGCACATCCAGGCGGAGCCGCGGTCGGCCGGTGTCGAGGTCCCAGATGAGGATGACCGGCTCGTTCTTCTCACCCGAGACGATCGACCGACCATCGGCCGTGAACGCGAGGCTGAGCGCGGGGGACGCGTGGCCGCGCAACCTCATCCGCACCCGATCCGTCGCGATATCCCAGACGATGATGTCGTTGTCACGTTCGCTCGCCGCCACCAGCGCCTGGCCATCGGGCGAGAACGCAATGGTCGTAATCCGGTTGACCGGCAACCCCAAGTGACGCTGGGTACCGCCGGGCTTCAGGTCGCACAGGATGACACCAGGCCCGGCGCCGCCCAGGGCCAGGAAACGGCTGTCGGGCGAGAATGCGACCACCCAGCTCAGACCCGGGGGATCCAGGACTCTCTCGACTCTCAGGGCGTTTGCCGAATCCCGAAGCTCCACGCGCCCCTCGGGATGGGAGGTCGCGAGCGTTGCCCCATCCGGAGAGAACGCGAAGGCGACGGCCGGGATTCGGGTGATCCCCGACGCCAACGGCCCCGCGGCCGTCTCGAGCTCGGCCCTCGGGATCGAGATCCAGGATGGCACGATCAGGACAAGAACAAGCAAGCCGACCAGCCGATGGTTGATCGGGGAGACCCTCGAGTATCCCACCCCGGCCTTTTTCAGGCCCTCCGGATAACCGATGTGGATCGCAAGAGAATGACGCTCGTCGTCTCGCATGGGTGTTCTCCAAGCACACAAAATCGGATGAATGCGACCGACGATTGCGGCTACGTTCTCCGGAACCGGGTCGAGGGAAGGATGGGATCTCATGACGGACTATCAGCGCAAGCCGAGCCCGAGAGGCTTCGGCATCGCCCTCGGCCGCGACGGTTTGTCCAGGACTTCGAGGCCCGAGAACCGTTGAACGCGGATCAGGTCACCGAGGATATCGCCATCGCTCTCCTGGGCGGTCTTCGGACCGATTCCGGCTGGAGACGAGAGGCGAAGTGGCATCCATAGGCCGCGATCGCCTCATTCGCAGTAGCTCCTCACGAGTCGTCACACTCGTGTTGTGCTCAATACTGCCCGGGGGGAGGGGTTCCCTTCCATGTTCTTGCGGGATCCGACGAATTTCCTCTGGGATTCCCGTTCAAACGGAAGGTTGTTGAGGCATGAAGATCCGATCGCCGCGGGGGGGGCCGCCCGATGTCGCTGCGCCGTGGTCTCGGGAATTCGGAAGGAATTCCGTCCGACTCGGACCCATCCGTCGATCTGGCAGGGCGATTATCGTCGGTCGGGCCGATCGCCGCAGAAGAGGAGATAGCGGCCGTCGGGCGAGAACGACAGTCCTCCGAGCTTGTCGTTGTACCCCCGGGGTTCCATCCGCTTCGGTCGAACCGGGCTCGCCGCGCCGGAACGAGAAGATCGACCGCTTCTCACCCTCGACACCGACGAAGAAGCATCGGCGCGTCTCGGGCTGGTAGAGCGGCCATCGCGGCGTGACGTCGAACTCATCGCCCCGCTTCCAGAGGACCTCGATCACCTTCGGCTCGGCCGGCTTGCGCACGTCGATGAGGGCGATCGAGTCGCCTTCGGCCCCGGTGGCGAGCGCCGAGACCACGGTGCCGGGGCCGGCCCAGCTCGGCCACGAAAAGATCCTATGGCCGGGGAACTGGAGGAAGCCGCCCTCCTTGGTCTCGAGGTTGATCACCATGGACTTGTCGGAATAGTCACAGACGAGGAATTCGCGGCCGTCCGGGGACCAGAACGGTGCCCCGTAATACTCGCTGACCTGGCGTCGTTCCGAGCCGTCGGCCTGCATGACCCACACGCCGGCCTCGGACCCCGGCACGGACCCGGCCTCGAGCGCGAACGCGATCCGCCGGTCGTTCGGGGCGAAGGTCGGGCTGTTGCCAGGCCCGAGATCGATGCAGGCCGGGAGCCCGTCGCGGATCTCGATGGACTTGATGCGACACCTTTCGAAACCGGGAAACGGCCAGGTGGCGAAGATGATCCGCGTGCCGTCGTGCGACCATTTCGGCGTATTGCACCAATTGAAACCCGGTTCGGCCTCGTCGGCGAGCAAGGTCGTCCCGCCTTCGACGAGGTCCATCATGTACAACTGGAGCCGATTGCCCCCCTTCGGGACGCGGCGGGCGGGATGCCGCTTGAGCACCTCTGCAAACCGGGCGACGGACCGGGCGGGTTCGTCGGCCAGCCGGGCAGCGGTCGCTTGGGCGACGGCCTGCTCGAGGGCCGGACCGAGTGTCTTCAGGCGGTTGCGGACATCTTGCAGCTCTTTCCGCATCTCCGCGTCCCGCCGGGTCAACTCTTCCAGCTCGGATTCGATCCGGTCGACGGAACGGCTCAGGGCGGCCCGAGTGTCCTCGCCGTCCGGCGCCGACCGGGCGGGCTCCTGGGCTTCGTCCGGGCCGCCAAACCATCCGAAGCCCTGCGCACTCCCGACTGCGAAGACGCCAGCCAGTCCGGCCGCGCCGAGGATCGTCAGCTTCGAGAACGTCATGGCGGAAAGCACTCCCCTGGCCATCGCCGTAGACGTGGCCGAGGCGAACGCGGCCTCGACCGGTAATCGGCCCACGAATCCCATCGATGCGCGGACCGTCGCGTTCAGGAGGCTCGACGGCATCGCCGCCTTCGCCGTCCACGTCAGACCTGAGTTCGCCAGCGTCGCGGACAACGCCAGACCCCGGCGATCCAGCCGCCCCCGCAACCGCTCTCGAGCCCGCGACAGCCGCGAGAAGACCGTCCCCTTGGGGCAACCGATCCGGATCGCCGCCTCCTCCGCGGACAAACCTTCGAGGTAGCACAGGACCACCAGCTCCCGGTATCGCCTCGGCAGGCGGGCGACTTCCTCATGGAGTTCCTGCCAGGACTCGGGCGGCCTCTCCTCACGCCCGGTCGCCGCGGCCTTGATCGCCGCTCCTAGACGCTCGTGGAGCCGCCGCCGTGCGGCCGTCGACCGCGCCCGCAGCGCGACCCGTCGCGCGACCCCATGGAGCCAGCAGCCCAATGAGTCGGCGTTGCGGACCGAGTCCGCCCGGCGGGCCAGCACCAGGAATGTGGCCTGGAAGGCGTCCTGGGCGTCGTGCGCGTTGCCGAGCACCTCGCGGCAGACGCGCAGGACCATCGGCCCGTGACGCTCCACCAGCGCCGCGAACGCCGCCTGATCGCCGCCGTCTCGCCCGTTCAGGAACCGCTGGACGAGTTGTCCGTCGGAGAGGTCGCCGACCACGCCGAAGCGGAACAGGGTGTGAAATTCATTCGAAGCGCTCGCGCCCGCCGATCGGCCTGCCATCGGTCCGGTCTCCTTGTGAGGTCCTGACCGACATAGTGTCCGGTGGGCGGACGCCGCTTCCATCTATTTCCGGAGAAATGGTCTGAGCCCGAGGATCCACTGCGAGGAGGTCACTGCGGGATTCCGGGTGAGCGCCTGCGTGGAAAGCGAAGGGCGAGGATCCGTCCTCGCCTCGTCGCTGCCGGCGCAACGAGTCTCAGCCTCCCAAGGACGGATCGAAATCCGCCCGCGTGAGGTCTCGTTCGGGATTGCCGCGCCGCAACGAGTCATCATCGAAACGGTCGTTCGCGGCGGTTTCCGTGCGGAAATCGGCGGGTCAATGCTGGGGCGTGCCGAAGTACTGGCCGGAGGGAGCCACCAGGGGGGTGCTGTAGGCGTACGAGACCGGCGTGGCACAGGCCACCGTGGCGACCGGCTTCTTGTGGCAGAGCCCCGCGAACAGGCCACCACCGCCGCACTTCTTGACCTTGGGCGCGCAGGTCTTCACCGGCTTCGCGCAAGGCATGGGGGCATAGACCACCGGGGCGGGGGCACAGGCGCACTTCTTCTTGTGGCAAGCCTCGGCGTTCCCCGCCATCACGAGCGTGCCCAGGACTCCAGCCAGGACCAACGTTGTCAGGTGTCGCATCATCAATGCATCTCCATTGTAGGACTCGCCGGCGGAGCCTGACCCATCGGTCCTCGACCCGGCCGGTTGTTGGGATTGGGAGACCACGGGGTTTCCCGCAAGGTACGTTAAGAAATCCGACGCCGGATTTCAAACCCTAAAAATCGGAGCATTTTCCGGGCCATCCCGCGACTTCGCATCGTACAACAAGTTGTCCGGCGCGATATCGACTTCCTTGACCGAGGCGATATAATCGCGAGTGGAAGAGTTGATCGCCAACGGATGGCGACGAATAGGAGGGGTATTTCAGGATATGAAAATCGTCCCACTCCTGATCTTCTGGTCGCTTCCTCTCCTCCAGACCGGCGGGGTCGATCGCTCCCCCGCCACTTGCCGTCGCGGTGCATCATACGCCGAGATTCACGTCACCTCGGCCGTGATCCAGAAGACGAGGGATCTCGACTTCCCCGACGATCCCGCCGGCGGGGGCCTCGGCTCATCGCTCTGGGATGAAGACGAGGAGGATTCCGTCGAGGACATGTTCTTCGACACGGGAATCTTGCTCTCGGGGTCGTCGCGAAACCTCGGGCGGGATGACCTCTCCTCCCTCATCCGCGAACGGCACGATCTCTTCCGAGTACCCGCGCACCCTCATCCGCTCCGCTGCTGAGAGCGCATCGCCCACCCTTCGCCCTGTCGGGTCCGGTGCTCTCGATCGGAAATCGGCGTCCCAATGACGCAGGATTGGCCCGGTCATCGATCCCGCGCGATCGCGAGACACTCGAGCATCGCTCTCGAGACCGGGAGTGCTTCGACCCTCGTCGAGGGGCGGCCAGGCACCCCCACGCTCACAGGTTAGCGGATTCCTAATTTCCTTCCAATCCAGATGAGGGTTCCCATGCTCTTGACACATACTTTCGCCCATCGCGAGACGCTTTCCCGCGCCCATTCCTGGCTGACCCAGGTCGGGTTCCATCCCCGACAGATCGAGTCGCCCACCGCGGCCTCGCCCCGGATCGTGCTCGTGGACGAGCCGCACCGGCTGGCCGCGGCCAAGATGCTGATTAACGCGGCAGAACACGCCGACCCGGACGGCTTCCCGGGCCTGTGGGATCGGCTGCCCGAGTCGTACCTCACCCCGAATGCCTATCATGAGGGAACTCCCTCGGAGTCGAGCAAGCCCCAGTCCTCGGCCATCGGCTGGCATCCGCTCGATTGACGGCTCCCTCACCCCTCCGGGGAGCGCACCTCCCTCGCCGATGCGACCGCTTGGCCTCGAGCCAGGTCCTTCGGCGAGGAGTTGAATTCGTGGACATGACGAGGACCCCGTCGCTGCCACGACTCGGCCGGCATCCACTCCGCGATCGTGAGCCGTACGACTCACGGTCGTGTGGAGTAGATGATGACATTGCCGCCGATCTTCAGGGCACTCTCGTAAGTGTACCCCTTCCAGTCGATCTCGGTGTGCCGCTCGAGCGCGCCGCCGATGTCGAACTTCGAGTAGATGATGGCCCAGTGGCCGTTGATCTTCACGCCCTCGAGTTGAGGGAAGCCGATGCCACCGCCCGCGACCTTGGTGTAATGCGATTTTGACAGGTCGAAACCCGCTTTGATCGTATACAGTTCGTCGTCCTGTGGTATCGGCTCCAGCCGCTTGCCCGGCAGCAACTCGGCGACGAACCGGCGGAAGCTGGCGTCGAACGCGGGGCTGCCGCAGGCGGCGTCGGCGAACAGCGTCCCGCCCCCCGGCTCGAGGTGTTGCCGCAGGGCATCGAGGTCCTCCTTGGGGAACGAGACCGATCCTCGCCCGTGGATATATATTAACGGGTAGTAGATCAGGTTGGGGTCCCGGGGGAAGAGATCCTTCTGCGTCAGCGCGACATCGAGGCCGAATGGCGGTTTGCGGAGAGCGTCCATGAGGTTGGGAAGGGCCCGAGGCGCGATGTTCCAGTCGCCCGCGTGCTTGAGCCTGGCGATTCGCAGGGCGCCCTGCCGGATCGCATCCACCTTGATCTCTGCGCCCTCGGGGACGCCGAGCTTGTCGGCGGGCAGCTCGCGGCCGGTGGCGTAGTCGATGATGTTCTGCCCCACCTTGACGGCCTTGATCACGGCGGGGTTGGCCGGGCTGCGCCCGGACTGGTTCCAGTAGCAGGACAGGTCGCTCGGGGAGTAGATGACCGCGGTCCGGGCACCGCGGCTGATGCCCCAGAGGGGGTGGATTTCGGGGACCAGGAGATGCTTGGACCGCCAGATTGGATGATCGTCGGCCAGGGGTCGGAGTTGCTCATCCTGCTCGGGGAACAGCTCCTTCATCAACGCCTTGAAGCCCCTGTCGAAATCGGCACAGCCGCAGCAGGCATCGGCGAGGATGACCCCTCCTCGTTCGACGTACTCGCGTAGATTCTTCTTCGCGAGGAATGGGAACTCCGGGGCATAGTGCCCGTTGAAGAAGAGGATCGGGGCCTGGAGCAGATCCGGGACGGTGGCAAGGCTGGGGTCGACAACCTGCCAGGTCAAGAGGGTCTTCCAGTCGCGCGAGACGACTCCGACCATGTTGCGGATATCATCGGGGTCATGGTTCCAGTCGCCCAACGGGAGGTGACGGAGCTTGTTGACCAGCACCGGGGCCCGGCCCTTGGCCAGGAACAGCACGGCGAAGCTCGTCGCCAGGACTTTATTCGACTCCAGCAGCGCGCCTTGCCAGAACCCACCCGTCTTGTCTTGCGAGTGGATCAGTTCCTCGGCGCCGGCCCGATACCAGTCGTTCACGCCGAAGAACCGCACGCCCGCGAGTCGCCCGGCGCGTTCCAGCCCATAAAGGTAATAGTATTTCCACTGCTGGCCGTTTCCGAAATTCTGATTGACCTGAAAGTGAGCAGTCAGCCAGTCGCTCCCGGCCATGAGGTTGCGGTTGGGTACTCCTTTGCCGCAATTCTGGACAACGTCGCCTTGAAGGTCTTCCTTCCCCTGGAATCGCCGCATGCCGGTGATGATCAAGCTCGAAATCCCCGCGCAGGTCATGCTCGCCGTGGACGCCGGGGAATTGGGCGTATAGCCCCAGCTCCCGTCGTTCTTCTGGCTCCGCTCCCAGTAAGCCCGCGCGAGTGCCCAGACCTCCGGCTTGACCGGCACGCCGACCTCGCTGGCGGCGTTCAGGCCGAGCAGGGCATATTGCGTATTGGAGTTATCGCCGGGCCTGGGCTGCGCGGTATGGGAGTAGCTCCACGAGCCGGGCCAGATGACCGGGGCTCCGGCACGGATCTGAGCCCCCTCCAGCCACTCGACATTGGCCATGATCCGCAACCGATCGCGATCGGGCTCGGCGGCGGCAAATGCCTGGGTCTGCAACGAGATCGCATATGTGCTGCGCATATCATCGGGGCCGAAACGGCGGAGGTACTCGATCGCCGGGACCACCGTGGGGGAGTCGGGCTTCTCGCCGGCCGCGAGCAGGGCCAACGTGACCAGACTGGTCATGCCGGTCTTTGCCTCCTTGTCGAGATCGGCCCAGGATCCGTCGGGCTGCTGCTGCGACTTGAGGAACCGGACACCTCCGCGGATCGCGCGCTCCACCTGTTCCCCGAGCGCCGATCGGCGACGCTCCGGACCGGCCGCGATCGGATTGCGCGGCTCCCCATCCGGGACCGTCGGCCGACTCTCGGAGATCCCGGGTTGATTCGCGGCGACGCTCGTGGGATTCGTCCCGGGAACGACCGTTGTTTTCGCCTCGATCTTCCCTTCACCGGGGGATTGCGGCTCGACCGTGCGAGGGCGTCCGCCGGGCGGACCGGCCAGCGTCATCCCGATCAGGACGGCGGCCGCGCAACAGGCGGCCAGGGCCGCGACCGCCGCGCACTGGAGTTTGGCGAGGACCATGGCGCTCAATTCCTCTTGCAAGAGCCGGGAGATCAGTGGAGAGACCGACGCCGAGGCCGGTCCGACGGCCCGCGCGGTGACGGCGGCGCCTTGCAGGGCGGCCCGCGTCGCGGCCACGGCGAGCGGCAGCGGCACGGATGCCGCGGCGCCGGGCCTGGCGGCGACGCCCGCGACCAGCACGAGTGCGGGGGCCAGGCCCCGCCGCGCCAGCCGGCCTTCCAGCCGCCGCCGGCCACGGGCCAGCCGGCTCTTGAGCGTCCCGACCGGCCACCGCAATCGCCGCGCCGCCTCTTCGTGCGAGAGTCCTTCGAGGGCACAGAGCAGGATCGGCAACCGATGGGCGTCGCCGAGTCGGTCGATCTCTTCATGGACGATGGCACAGAGTTCGTCCCGCTCCAGGGGATGGTCGGCGGCGAAGGCGATCTCGCCGGCCTCGTGGCGTTCTCGGGCGTTGCGACGGCGGATCGCGCCCAGGGCGCGGAGTGCGACTCGTCGGGCCACCCGATGGAGCCAGCCCGCCATCGCGTCGGGATCATGGATCGAGCGCGCCCGGCGAGCGAGCAGCAGGAACGTCACCTGGAACGCATCTTCGGCCAGGTGGTCGTCGGCCAGCAGATGGCGACAGACCCGCAGGACCATCGCCCCGTGGCGCTCGACCAGGGTCGCGAAAGCCGTCTCGGCCACCTCGCCACCGCGGGCGAAGAGCTCGAGCAAGCCGCGATCCGGCATCGCGCCCAGCGTACCGACGTCGAAGAGCGTGCGAATCTGCTCGCCGAAAGAGAGCGTCGAATTCCTGTTTGCCATGAGACCGCTCGTCCGTTCCCGATGTCGAACCCTCTCGCCCGATCCTAACTGTATTGAGGCAGACTCGCTGACAAAAGGTCCCGATTTTTCAAAAGACGAGACTTCTCGAAGAAATTTCTGATCCATTGCTCTACCTCACAAAGTCGATTACCCTGGCACCGTTCCAATACCCTCACGACGGCATCGCGTCAGCCGTAAGACGCGCAGGAATGGGCGTTCGGATCGAGGTGGAAGACGGTGAGCCGATCGCGGATGCGCTGCGGAGGTTCCGCAAGCAGATCTATGCCGAATGCGGTTACCCGCTGATCTACCCCTGCAAGTGGCACAAGAGAAGCCCTCGCTTCTCAGTGAAACCGAGCGTGCTGAACCGCCGTCGCAGGTGGATCACCCGGGTCAGGAAGCGCGGGAGCGGTTTGTACAGTCAGGATTGGGAATGCGATTGGGCCGATGACCTCTTGGCGAGGCCGCGGCGGTCCTGGGGGCCCTTGGGTCGGGTAGTCCACATGTGACGACTGAGACCTTCCCTTCGCGTCGTCGGCCTGCACCTCATCTGGACGAGCAACCAGGGATTGGGAGCCGCCCGGTGGCGCGTCGGGCGAACTATCGTCGCGTTGACAGCCGCTGATGCATGCGCTCCAGAGATGGGATTTTCGATTGGCGATGATACCCGCCCGCGAATGGTTCGTGACTTTGCGGGTCCCGGTAGTTCGGGCCGGCGTCGGGTTCGCATCGCTCCTCGGACTGCTGGGCTCGGTCATGACGTTCGTACCTGGCTCTCAAGCCGGATGGTTCGGCGTCGCGGCCGCGGGAGCCTTGACAGGGATGTTATCCCCGACCAGGTGGATGCGCGTCCTTGCCGTAGCGTTGGCGGTTTGCCTCGCAGGACTGTCGTGGGACGGCTACCTTCAGGGGCGACGGTATCGGGAACTCCAGAGGCACCGGGCCGAAATCCCCGACCCCTCGTTAACGCCATCCCGCGTCCCGCCCTAATCCCTGCGTGCGCCTTGGGTGAAGTCGAGTTGATGCTTGACACTCGGTCCTTGGCGTGGCAGGAAAGCGCGAAGGGTGATCCAGACATAAGACACCCTTCATGCTAATCCCTCTTGAGCCCTTCGCAATCTCACTCGTCGATGACACGATCCCAAAGCGGATGGAGCGGATCGGTACGAGGTTGAATCGAAGCCGAGTGTTTCACACCAGCCTTTCTCCATAGCCGCCATTCCCGCCCTCGTCGCCAGAGTTTAACACCTCGCCCGATCCGTTGCCGGAGCCCAAGGCCGGCATAACGCGCACGCCAGCGCGCGAGCAGTGCCTTCTGCCTCGGAGTGCCTTCGTGATCATATTTGTGCGGATGCGTGTCGGGGAACACCAGATAGAAGGGTATCGAGAGCAGGGCCAGGAATCCGAAGGGAAGCATGATCAGGAGGCCGATCGGAAGCACGATCGGCACGAGGGGCCATAGATACCACGGCACTCGTTCCGCTCGTTCCCCTGCGGATAATTTCATCGTGCCCTCAACCGGTCTTCCCGGCCCACGGAATCCATCAACCACGACCTGATGGTCCTGATTTCTGCATTCCATCCCCACACCCGGGCGCCCGCGTCAACTAGGATTCAGCCGTTACATTCGGACGGCTTATTTTGCTATGGCGTATCCCGCCAGAATGTCGCGTAGAGCTGGATGCCGATCGACCGAAGCACGATGAGAGAGACCGAAGCAACAAGAAGGATCAGACCCGGGTTCGAGCGTGCCGCCGCCGCCGCGATACCCAGGAGTAGGCCGACGACGGCGATCAGGATCATCAATTGGCCGATCGTGAACTTCACGCGAGGCAGTCGCATGGGTCGGCCCTCCGAGGTCGGAACCGGAAAGTCTCGATAGTGGACCACGCTTTACGCATTCCGGTCGAGCCGATGTCCGCGGTTGAAGTCTCTACGATAGTCCATCGTTTTCGACTCTGTCGCGAAGAGACCGGGTCGACATCCAAGGCGATGCGATCCTGCGCCATCGATGGTGCTCCCGGGGAGTAGCCTCGCGCAAAGGGCGCGAAGCTCGCCAAGAAGGCGCGGAGAGAAATCTGAGGAATCGAGTGATCCTCCCTTTGGGTCTTCATTGCGAGCTTCGCGCCCTTTGCGCGACGATACTCCGTCGGCCCGACCTGACAGGGGACCAACCGCCTTCCACGGACAAACCCGGTCTCTTTGATACAGACCCTCGTTTTCGGCCGAAATCGCCACCGCGTCGCCGCGACGAGTCCGCCTGCCTGAGCCCAAAGCCTTCTTGACCGCGATCCCCGCGAGCCACGTCCCTCCATCCTCCCGAGCCCCACCGACCGGGTCAACGCAAGTTGACGCGGGCAGGCTGGCGCGGGACGATTCCGGGATCTGGAATGGGTGATCCAGTCATGACGCTTTCCAGGTGGGCGGTGGACCGATGGGACACTGTGTCAGCAGCGACGCGGAAGAGAGTCGAAGGCGATCTTGGGAACGTCGGATGAGTCGCTTGATTCTCCTCATGATGTATCTCGTTGCTTGCTGGATCGTTCGATACGGACGCCTGCGGCTGGCGGAGTGGCGGGGGTTGACCGTAGACTCCGGTATCGACTTCCAGGTCTACCTTGCCGTCGCTGTCGCGTACCTCCTCCTCATGCCGGGAGCTATCCGGAAAATCAGGTTGCTCCCAAGAAAGCCGGCGAAGCAGGTCGGCAGCGGATCATTCTGCGGGGTCGATGATCCCTGGCTGGATATGCAGGCGTGGTCCGAGCGGGCGCCGCGGCGTTGGATGGGGAGGGGGAGGCCACCAAAAAGGTCACGCCAACCGGCGTGGCAAGCCCCATGGGTCGACATGCACGACGGTTCGAGTCCTAGTGGCGGGATCACGGTCTTATCCGGGAACCCCCTCACCGCATGGTCCCCTCTTCCCCTCAGCGAACGTAACCGGACAGAGTACGAACTCCCACTCATGCCCGACTCGCCGGTCGTCGTCGGCCGGAGCAATGGTTCGTCGCCCCCTTACCTCGAACCGGCTTACCGGCCGACAAGGATCGTCCCGGGCACCGGGCAGGCCGTCCTTCATTCGGGAGGCCAGGGCAGGGATCTGTACGTCAGCCGCGCGCACTTCATGCTCCAGGCCGTCCCCGGTGGGGTCCTCTTCGTCAACGGCGTTCCTCGGCGGGGAGGCGGCATTCGGTCGCCGATCCGTGGAACTCGGCTGGTCGCGCCCACGCGCGTGACTTGAGGCCGGGCGAGGCCTACCTGATCGAATCCGGGACCGCCATGATCGTCCGGCTACCGAATGGGACGGAGATCCGCATCGATGCGGACTAATTCGTCCGAGCTTCCGAAGCCAAGAGACTTGCTTCGTCTGTCGCTCCTCCAGATGCGCCGGATGGGGACGACTTGCCGTCGCCTTCGAGCTGTTCCGATAATGGTACGGGTCTGGGGCGAAACTCGAGAGCGATCGGAATAACCAGCATGCAAGAAGCCGAGGCCATACCTGAGGGAGCGTCGGCTCCGCGGGGGAGCAGCGTGGGTGTGGATGAGGCTCCACTGAAGATCCCTCCCGCCAAACCGTCCCGCCGGGCGCCGGCCGAGGATCGTGAGGACGGCAGCCGTCCAGACGAGGGAGGATCGGCCCAGCCGGCGCCTGCCGGATCGCCCCGGCGTCTGGGCCTGGCGACGCTGGCGGTCCTCGCGATCGCCCTGACGGCCCTTGTCCCGACGGTCGGCGACCTCGGCCTGACCTGGGACGAGCCGGCCTATCGATTCAGCCAGTTGATGTCGGTGCAATGGTGGGAGCAACTCGGCCGGGTCCGCTCGATGGCCGACGTGCAGGAGCTGCTCGACCCCGCGACTCTGCTGTATTACTGGCCTTACGGCCGGCACGGGATCAATTTCCATCCGCCGCTGGCCGGACAGTTGAACCTGGCCACCCATGCGATCTTCGGCCACTGGATGAAGGACATCCCCGCGCGGCGGATGGCGTCGGTGATCGAGTTCGCCCTGACCATCGCCATCGGCTTCCACTTCCTCGCGCGTCGGTATGGAGTCTGGGCGGGCGCGATCGCGGCCGGCTCGCTCCTGCTGATGCCCCGGCTCTACGGCCAGGCGCACCTGATCGATACCGACACGCCGGGCCTCCTGCTCTGGGTGGCAACGGCCCTGGCGTTCTGGAAGGGCCTGCACGAGCCGAACGCGCGGCGATGGCGGGTCGCCGTCGGCATCCTGCTCGGCCTCGCGTTCGTCGAGAAGATGGCCGCGGTGATGGTCCTGCTCCCCCTGCTCTTCTGGCTCGACCTCCGCGCCCTGGGGCGGATGAGGAATCGGGCGGCCTGGCTCGATGGCCTGCTCACGACGGCCGCCATGCTGGCCCCGATGGCGCTGGCGTTCCAGCAGATCCTGGCCCTGCGGTGGCCTTTGCCCGCTTCCGGCTACGAAGAGTTCATGAAGGAGTCTCGCAACGTCTGGATGCAGATGTTGCACCAGTATCTCCCCCCTCCCCAGTTCACGAACCTGTTTATCCATCAACCGGCGTACCAATGGACGGGGGCGCTCCTGGCCATCCCGATGCTGGTGTGGTTCATCCGTCGGTTGCTAGGCCGGTTGTTCCCCAGGAATGAGGTCTGGGGAGTCGAGCGGCCTGGGCTGGAGACCTGGACGGCCATCCTGGCCTTCGCGCCGGTCGTCGGCTGGATGGGCAACCCGGCCTGGTGGCGCGAGACGATCCCCCGCCTGGCCCACTACTACTCGCTGAGCACCGCCCGCGAGGGCGTGCTGCCGGACATCGAGATCCTCTATTTCGGCCAGCTCTATCGGTTCAGCCTGCCCTGGCACAACACGTTCGTCCTGGTGGGCATCACCGTCCCCGTCGCGATCCTGGGGGCCTCGGCGATCGGGCTGATCTGGGGCCTCTCGAGGATCCGCCGCGACCGGCTCCCGTCCTATTTCCTCGTCCACCTGCTGGCATTGCCGGTGGTGCGGATGTTCCCCACGCCGGCGCACGATGGCGTCCGCCTGTTCCTGCCGACCTTCTTCTTCCTGTCGGCCTTCGCGGGCTGGGGGGCAGTCTGGCTGGCGGATGCCCTGACGCGGTTCGTCCGCGTGCCGTCACGGTTCGTCCGCGTGCCGTCACGGTTCGCCCGCCCGGCCCTGGCGGCCCTGGTCCTGGGCTCCGCCGCCTTCGCGCTGATCCGGGTCCATCCCTATGAGCTCTCGTATTACAACGAGCTGATCGGCGGCCCGCGCGGGGCCTGGGAGCGTGGCTTCGAACTGACCTACTGGTACGATGCCTTCAACGGCCCGGTGATCGACGACCTAAACCGCAAGCTCCCGCGCGATGCGCGCGTCGGCTTCCTCAACGACAAGACCCTGCCCGTCACCTTCCAGGAACTCCAGACGCTGGGCGAATTCCGCGGCGATATCTCGCCGCCGGAGATGGACACCGATCGGTTCTCCTACGCCTGGCTCCTCACCCAGGACTCGAAAGCCTCGTCGTTCACGCGACTCTTGTTCGCGATGCGTCCCTGGTATGCGAGCGAGCCGAGGCAGCTCGACGGCGCGCGCGTCGCCTCGGTCGCCGACCCGGTCGCGACCTCGCGGGCCTGGGCATTGCGGACCTTGCTCGACGCCCCCGATCCCAGCCGGCCCGACCCGCCCGCGGCCCCGGCCTGGGTCCGGGATTTCGTCCCCTGGCTGGGCCGGCTCTGGGGCGACGGGTTGAAGAAGACCCCGCGACTCGCCCTGAATCAGACCATCCTCGCCTGGTCGCGCAACGATCCGGAGGGCCTGCTGGCCGCGGCGCAACAGGTCGCGTCCGGGCGACCGATCGACAAGGCCCCGCAGGCCCAACGGCTGCTCGACCTGATGACGAGCGATTCCACCCCTCAGGGCCGGCAGGTCCGGCGTTTCCTCACCGGCGAGATCCTCCGCCTCCGGCCCCAGGCCCTGGTGGACGCCGTCCGGATCCTCAACGCCCACCGCGACGAGGTGGTCAAGGTCATGACGCGTTACGGCTACACCGACCCGGCCCGGATCGGCGGATTCCTCGATCGCGATCTCGAGGAGTAGGGAGTGACGAGCCGGCCTCCCTCCTCTCCAAGACACCCGGTTGGCCGCGTTCGTCGGACTGAGCCCTGGCGGCGTGTTGTCCCATCGCGGTACCATGGATATGCTGTCGCGATGAGTGCGAAAGTTCGACGGTCGAGCATGAGCGCGGTCCACGGGCCGACCAGCGCCACTCGAGGACGGGTCAGCAAGGATCTTGTCGATCATGAAACCACATCGCCCTCACTCCGACCCCACTCTCCGTGAGTGGCAAGACGACGCGGAATCACCCGGGATCTCGCAGAGGGCGATCGAGTAGGGCTGATACTTCGCACGGACCTGGCTGCGCGACCGACTCTAGCTGGCGGAGCACCCATGACCGTCCCACCGACCGAAGAAGACGAGGCGCACGGCTTGCCGGATCAATCGCGCCGCGCCCGACCTGAGGGGGCCCTCAAACATCCGACATTCGCGACGGCCTCGAGCGACGCGACCGAAGACTACCGAGAGCGCGAGCCGTCTCGAGACAGCCCTGCCTCGATCGGCAAGTATCGGGATATCCGCCGATTCGAGGTCCCGAGCGGTCAGGCGGCCGCTTATCTCGCCTTCGATCCCGACCTGGAGCGCCACGTCGTCCTGAAGCGCTATCACGGCGACTCGGGCGAGGCCGAGGAGGGCCGGGCGCTGGCGAAGGTGGCCAGCCCGTTCGTCGCCCGATGCTTCGGGGTCGATCGGATCGACGGCGTGCTCTACCTGGTCGTCGAGTACATCCCCGGCCGGAACCTGGCCGAAGTCCGCCGCGACGGCCCGATGGACCTGGCGCGAGTCGTCCGGATCCTCGCCGACCTCGCCGAGGGGGTCGCAGCCGTCCACGCGCGTGGCCTGATCCACCGCGACATCAAGCCGTCCAACGTGATCCTCCACGACGACGGCCGGCCCCGGTTGGTCGACTTCGGCCTGGCGGCGCATCTGGGCAGCCCGGGACTCCGCCTGGTGGCCGGCTCTCCGCCTTACATGGCACCGGAGCAGGTCCGGGGCCATGGGGATCGGGTCGACTATCGCGTCGACGTCTTCGGCCTCGGCGGCGTGCTCTACGACCTGCTGACCGGCCGGCCGCCGTACCAGGCGCCCGACCTGGGCTCGACCCTCAAGCTCGCCGAGAAGGCCGAGATCACGCCGCCCCGCCGGCTCGACCCGAAGATCCCCGCCCCAATCGAGGCCGTCTGCCTGAAGGCGATGGCCGCGGCCCCCGAGAATCGCCACGGCACGGCCGCGGAGTTCGCCCGCGACCTGGAGCGGGCCTGGCTCCTCGTCCGGTTGCGTCGGCTCCTGCCCGCGGCGACGGCCGCCGCCATCCTGCTCCTCGGGGCCGCGGCCTGGCTCTGGCCCAAGAGCACGCCGCCACTCCCTCCCCCGGCGGCCGCCGAGCCGGCGAAGCCCCCCGCGCCGGAGGTCGGGCCGATCGAGGCGGAGATCGCCGTGACCCACTACAAGGATCGCGGGCCGGGCCGGCCTCCCGAGCCGGTCGGCGTGGTATCCGAGCGGACGATCCGGGGCACTCCCCCGCGGCTCAAGGACCTGGTGCGGGTCCACGTCACGCTCTCGCAGGCCGGCCTACGGCTACCTGATCGCGCTGAACCCCGACGGCAAGGATCAGCTCTGCCTGCCCGCGGACGGCCGGGCCCCGGACGCGCCGCGGCGAGAGCTCGTCTTCCCCGAGGACCCGAAGGACTATTTCGGCCTGACCGACGGCGAGGGCGTCCAGGCGTTCGTCCTGGTCGCCTCCGACCGGCCGATGCCGGCTTATGACGCATGGAGATCGCAGGTCGACGGCGGACTCGCGTGGTCCCCGCCCGTCGGCGACCTCCTCTGGACCTACGACGGCCCGCCGACGTCGGACCCGCCGCGGCCTCGCGCCCTGTTCCGCGGCGAGGTCCTCCGGCGCGAGGACGCCGCCGATGGCCTGGTCACGCTCTGCGATCGGCTCCGCAAGTCCCCCGGAGTCGTCGCGGTCCGCGCGGTGGCCTTCCCGGTCCGGCGCGATCGGGAGGTCGAAAAGTGAGCTCCGACGTCCTGACCCCGATTCTCGCATCCCGGAGAGGTTGAACCATGCGATGCCCCCTCGTTCGATCCCGGTCGCTCACCCTGATCGCCCTGACCCTGGGCATCATGCCGTGGACGAACCTCGCATCGGCTCGCGGCCAGGAGGCCAGGCCCCCGGCCGCGAGCGATTCGCGGGTCGCGTCGGAGAAGCGGATCGAGGAGCTCGAAACGACCATCGGCCAGCACCTCGCGGCGGGCCGGATCGCCCAGGCGATCCCGGCGGCGAGGGAGAAGCTCGACCTGTGCATTCGTCTCCGGGGGAAAGACCACTGGCAAACGGCCGACGCCCGGCGGGACCTGGAGACTTACGAGCGGCTGGCCGCCCGTCCCCGCGAGGCCCGGGATCGGTTCGCGGAGGCCCGTCGCCAGGATGCCCGGGCCGAGCAACTGTACAGCCAGGGCCAGTATAACCGGGCCTCGGAGCTCTGCCAGAAGACCCTGGCGATCGATCGAGAGGTCCTGGGCGAGGACCACCTCTTAACCGCCACCAGCTACAACAACCTGGCGCTGACCCTCTTCGTCCGGAGCCTGCACGCCGATGCGGAAGCCATGCACCGCCGGGCCCTGGCGATCCGTCGGAAGGCGCTGGGCGAGGGCCACCCCGACACCGCCGTCAGTTACGAGAACCTCGCCATCAGCCTTTCGGCCCAGGGAAAGTACCCCGAGGCGGAAGCCATGCACCGCCAGGTCCTGGCGACTCGGCAGGCGGTCCTGGGCGAGCTTAACCCCGCCACCGCCAAGAGCTACGGCAGCCTGGCCTCCACCCTCTTCGAGCAGGGGAAGTATCCCGAGGCCGAGGCGATGTTCCGCCAGGCCCTTGCGATCACCCTCAAGGTCCGCGGCGAGGGACATTCCGCCACCGCGACGCGATACAACGATCTGGCCGCGACCCTCCTCGCCCAGGGGAAGAACGCCGAGGCCGAGGCGATGCAACGCCAGGCCCTGGCCATCTACCTCAAGACCCTGGGCGAGGGACATCCCTCCACCGCCGTCAGTTACGACAACCTGGCCGCGGCCCTCTCGGCCCAATGGAAGCTCGCCGAGGCCGAAGCCACCAACCGCCGGGCCCTGTCGATCTTCCTGAAGGCCCTTGGCGAGGGCCACCCCGACACCGCCGTCAGCTACGATGCATTGGCCGGGACCCTCCTCGCCCAGGGGAAGAACGCCGAGGCCCAGGCCATGAACCGCCGGGCCCTGGCCATCTACCTCAAGACCCTGGGCGAGGGCCATCCCGACACCGCGCGAACGTACGGCAACCTGGCCGCGGCCCTCTCCGCGCAGGGGGATCAAGCCGAGGCCGAGGCCATGCTCCGCCGGTCGCTGGCGATCCGGCTGAAGGCCCTGGGCGAGGGCCACCCCTCCACGGCCGCCAGCTACGACAACCTGGCCCTGACACTCCTGGCCCAGGGGAAGTCGACCGAGGCCGAGGCCATGCACCGCCGGGCCCTGGCGATCCACCTGAAGGCCCTGGGCGAGGGGCATCCCTCCACTGCCACCAGCTACGACAACCTGGCCGCGGCCCTCTCGGCCCAGGGGAAGCACGCCGAGGCCGAAGCGATCCAACGGCAGGCCCTGGCGATCTTCCGGAGATCCCTGGGCGAGGGCCACTTCCGCACCGCCCAGTGCTACGGCCGCCTGGCCGCTTCCCTCGACGCTCAGGGCAAGCACGACGAAGCCCTCCGGACCTGGACCCTGGCCGCCGCGAGTTCCGAGCAGTCGCGATTATTCGGCCCCAAGGGGCTCGAATCGGGCCTCCGAGCCGGCTCCCCACTGCCCGGTCTCGCCGCGGCCCTGGCCGTCGCCGGCCGACCGCGCGACGCATGGTCGAGCTGGGAGCGGGGCCTGGCCCGCGGGATCGTCGATGAGGTGACCCGGCGGGCGAACCGGCCGCTCACCGCCGAGGAGCGCGTCCGCGAGGCCGACCTACTCGGCCGTGGCCAGGCCGTCGACGAGCGGATCAATCGGATGCTCGGGGCCAGGGTGCTGACCCAGGACCAGGAAAAGACCCTCGAAGACCTCCGGCAGCAGGCGAGCAAGATCCGCCGCGATTTGCTCGACCTGGAGCGGGAGTTCGAGGCCAGCTACGGCGCCCTGGCCAGCCGGCCCGCCCCGCTCGAAGAGGCGCAGAAGGCCCTCCCGGAGGGGACGGCCCTCGTCGGCTGGATCGACACGAAGGCGGAGCATTGGGCCTGCCTGCTCGGCCATTCCGGCGACCCGGTCTGGGTGCGGCTCAGAGGCTCCGACAAGCAGGGTGCCTGGACCAGTGATGAGGAGGAGCTTGCCCAGGGCCTCCGTGTCGAGCTCAACCCCGAGACGACCCGGGGCAAGGCCGGCCCGCTGGCCGAGTCGCTGGCGAGGCTGCGGCTCGACCCGCTGAAAAAGCACCTGATCGGGGTCGGGCGGCTCGTCGTCGTCAACTCGCCCGGCCTGGCGGGCGTGCCGGTCGAGGTGCTGATGGCGGCACGGCCGGACCCGGCATGGGATCGGATGACCGTCTCTTACGCCCCGTCGGCCTCGATGTTCGCCTACCTCGTCGGCCGCCCGGTCCACCGCGACCGGCCCGCCACATTCCTGGCCCTGGCCGACCCGTCCTATCCCGAGCCGAAAGACGACGCCCTCGCCCCCGAGCCGCCGGCCGTCGGGCTCGCCCTGGCCCGCGTCGTGCCCAACGGCAACGCCGACCTCAACGGCATCCGCGAGGGCGACATCCTGTTGAGCTACGCCGGCACCGCGCTGAAGCAGGCGGGCGACCTCAAGGCGATCGCCTCCGACGGCGGGCCGAAGAAGGTCCCGGTGCGATACTGGCGCGAGGGGGTCGTCCGCGAGGCCGAGCTCGCCGCCGGCCGCCTGGGCGTGGCCTTCGACCCCCAGCCGGCCTCCGGAGTTCGTACGGGCTCGCCGCGCAGTCACATGGCGTCCTGCTCGGGATGCGCGGCGGGGCGTACGCCCGGCTGCCCGGCACCCGCCGCGAGGTCGAGGCCATCGCCGGCCTCTTCCCCGAGGGCGAAGCCTTCACCATCCTGGGCCCCCAGGCGTGCGAGGCGACCGTTCAGGGCCTGGCCCGCTCGGGCAAGCTCAAGGGCTACCGCTACCTGCACTTCGCCACCCACGGCGAGTCGGACCCGCGCAGCGCCTACCGCACGGCCTTGATCCTGGCCCCCGACCCGGAAACGACCGCCGACCCGATGGCCGCCGAGACCGACGGGACGATCACGGCCGAGCAGATCGCCCGCACCTGGCAGCTCGACGCCGACCTGGTGGTCCTGTCGGCCTGCGAGAGCGGCCTGGGCCGCGCCGCCGACGGCGAGGGGTACCTCGGGTTCGCCCAGCCGCTGTTCGCCCGCGGCGCCCGCAGCCTGGTGTTGAGCCAGTGGAAGGTTGACGACGACGCCACGGCGCTCTTGATGGCCCGGTTCTACGCCAATCTGCTGGGCAAGCGCGCCGGCCTGAAGGCCCCGATGCCCAAGGCCGAGGCGCTGTCCGAGGCGAAGCGATGGCTGCGGGGCGCAGGCCCGTCGGAGGTCGGCGCGGCGCTGTCCGCGTTGCCGAGGGGTTCGATCGTGCGGCGCGAGGCGCGCGCGGTCGCATCCGCCGAGCACCCGTACGGAGACCCGACGTACTGGTCGGGGTTCGTCCTGGTCGGGGCGCCGAACTGAGAGTCAGTTCCATCAGTAGTCGATCGATGCACTGGTCGGAATGATGTGAGCACGCACTTGAGTGCGCGGTTGGGACGGGACCGTAGGTCCTCCAACCTCGGGCGTCCGCCCGATCTGATTGGCGCGCCGATCGGACTCACCTCAGCTTCTGGCGGCGGTTTGCGCCGTCCGCCAGATTGGCCCTCAAGACTGGAGGGCGACTTGCAGGTCGTCCTCCAGCCTCGCCCGCAAGTCCGCGTGCCCCGGCGGCACGAGGAGGCTGAGGTGGTGGCCGTCCTGCCGGGTCTTGACGATGAGCGTGGTCGCGGGGCCTCGGGCCGGCTGGCCGGCCGGGCGGAAGCGGGCGAGTTTCACCTTGAGCGCGGCCCGCGGGCCGGGCAGGGCCGGCCGGAGGCCGTCGAGGCCCGTCGGCGACCCGATCCGGAAGACGGTGGACAAACTGGTGGAGGCGACCGGCCAGCGGAAGCCCTGGATGCTCCGGTAGAGTTCCCGGCATGGGTCGGCCGCCTTCGGCCGGGCCTCCAGGTAGAAGTGGGCGGCATAGCGGGGCTGGCCCACTGGGGTCATGATCGCCAGGCCGTCGAGCGCGCGCCCGACCAGGTCGGCGGGGGATTCGCCGGGGAGGGGGCAATGGAGATACCCCGTGCCGTACTCCTCCAGCTCGTCCTGGTGGCCCGTCCAGGCGCCGGCGACGTGCTCGACGCCGAACGACTTGCCGGCCGGGACGATCCGGAGCGGGAGCCGGGCCGCCGCAATCACCCGGCCGATGAGGTCCTCGCGAAGGGTACGCTCGGCAGCGAAGAGGCGCCGGTTTTCCTCGTGCGCGTCGGTCTTCCAACTGAACGTGGTGCTGCAAGCGAAGTGGAACCAGGGGACGCCGTCATCGGCCGAGAGGACGAAACTGACCTCGCGCGTCTTGTCGGGGTAATTTGGGACCCCGAGCAGGTCGAAATCGAAGGAAACCGAGAAATTCCAGCGCGGCGAGCCGTCGGCCGTTGGCGGTTCGAGCCGGGCCAGGTCGCCGTAGACGTCGGCCAGGACCTTCGCGGTCACCTTCGCCCTGTTCAAGTTGGCATCGACCCGGATATGCCGCGTCGCCGCGACCCCCGGGACGCCGGCCAGGGAGGGGACCCACCCCTTCTTCTTCGAAACCCGGTAGGCCCAGTTTTGGGGGAATGGGTCGGAGAACCCGGGCACCCCCCTGGCCCGCTGCCAGACCTCCAGGAGTTGCCCCTGATCGAGCGGCCCAGGTGTGTAGAACTCCTCGGCTTTCGCCTTCGCCATGAGCGATTCCCCCGCCAGCGAATGATCGACCCGGATTTCCCAGATGAGCGTCGACGTCGATGGTCCGGGGTCTCGCCCGGCCCCTCTGGACTCCTATTGGATACCCGGCTCAACCCTGTGTCAAAATAACAGGACCACGAGATCGAAAACCCGAACGCGCCCCATGTCGCTCTCGTCGGAAGGAAGGCGTCACGAGTCCGACCGGCGCGAGGCCACATCGGCCCCAAGTGTTTCCAGGGTCGTGGTTTCCGCGATTCGGGCAATGGTCTTGCACCCCGCCGTCTTCTCGACTTCGCGAATTCCGGGCACGCGTGCGGATAGCTCGGCCCTCGCCGTTACACTATTAGGGCGGGAGACGTGAGGGGGGTGGGCGAATGGACGAAGGGCGGGGAGCCGTCGTGGGATCGTTGCACACGCTGCTCAGCGTGGGATCGTTCGCGGGGTGGAGCGACTGGCAGTTGCTGGAGCGATTTGCCCAGGGCCGCGACGAGGTCGGCGAGCGCGCGTTCGCGGCCATGGTCGAGCGGCATGGTGCGGGCGTGCTGCGGGTTTGTCGGGGCGTGCTGGGAGATCCCCACGACGCGGAGGATGCCTTCCAGGCCACGTTCCTCATCCTGCGCGGAGGGCCCGGTCGATCCGCGATCGGGAGGCGGTCGGCCGATGGCTGCTGGGCGTCGCTTATCGGGTCGCCGGCTGCGCGAGGGCCGCCGCCGCGAGGAGGCGGGCGCATGAACGGAGGGCGGCGGAAAGCGTCACGCCCCTCGTCGCCGCCGACGAGCCGAGCGACTGGGTACCCTTGCTCCACCAGGAGGTCGGCCGCTTGCCCGAGAAGTTCCAGGCGCCCCTGGTACTCTGCTACCTCGAGGGTCTGACCCAGGAGGAGGTCGCGAAAAGGCTCGGCTGGCCGATCGGGACCGTCCGCAGCCGGGTGGCCAGGGGACGCGAACGGCTCCGGCGGCAGTTGGTCTTCCGCGGGGTGGCCCCGGCGGTCGCTACGACGGCCGGGGGCTCGGTGTGGGAGGCCGGGGCGGTCGCGGTGCCCGACACATTAGTGCAGCTGACGGCCAGGGCCGCGGCGAGCGCCGCGATGAGTCAGTCGGCCATGGTCGGAGCGGTTTCGACCGGGATCGTCACCCTGACCGAGGAGGTGATCAGGACCATGATCTGGACCAAGCTGAAGCTGTTCGCCGCCTTGCTGACGACCGGCCTGCTCGTGGCCGGCGTGGGGGTCGTCGCCGGGCAATCGGGGGCTCGCCCGGGCCAGGGCCCGCCCGGGGGCACCAAGGCCAAGAGCACTCAGGATGAGCTGGCGCGAGCCGAGGAGGACGTCCGGACGGCCGAGTCCGCCCTGGAGGCCGCCCGCGCCCGACTCAAGGCCCTGCGCGGTGGTCGGGAACCGCCCGCGGCCCAGGAAAGTCCCCCCGTCGCATCCGGTCGGGAGGGCCGGCCCGGGGCCGTCGATCGCGAGGCATGGGCCCGGAAGCTCGCCGCCCTCAACGACGCCAACTGGCGCATCTCGTTCGGGGTCGGCCAGGAGCTGGCGGGGCTGCCGCCGGACGAGGGCCTGGCGATCCTCAAGGCCAACTGGGGGAAGATCGGCAACGTCTCGGCCCGCCAGCAGATCCTCAAGGCCTGGGACTTCCACCGGCCCGACCCGCCTGGGGGCCGCTTCCATCCGCGGGTCGTGGATGCGCTCGACTTGGGGATGCGCGACCCTTCGCCCGAGGTGCAGAGCTGGGCGATGAACTACCTGGGCGATATCGCGCTGCAGGATTTCTCGGAGGACTTCGCGTCCTACGACGGCTGGTATCGGGCCATCGCCAATCTGCCGGTGTCCGAAGTCGTCGCCCGATCGGCCCGGCGGCTCGCGGCCGACGCGGCCCGCGCGGTGAAGGGTGAGGCGAGGAAGCGGGCCAAATGGCTCGCCATGCACGCGGGCGGACTCGACGAGATCCCCGAGGCACGTCGCGCGGCGATGGATGCGGGCCTGCTGCGGACGCTCGCCCGCTGGGCGTCGGGCGCGGAGGCCGGCTCGAACGCCGAGGACATCGAGCTGGCCACCCAGGCGCTCCGCGTCATCGGGCAGCTCCGACCGGGAGAGGCCGAGCTGCGGCGCGTGGTGGTCCCCCTGCTCGCCCGGGACAGGCCGCTCGACATCCGCATCGCCGCGATCTCGGCGCTCGACGGCAAGGAGAATGCCTGGGCCACCGACCTCGTGCTCGACGTGCTCAAGGGGAGCCTGGAGGGTCAGGCGCCGAGCAACCGCCTGGTCATCTGGGGCGCGGCCGGCACGCTCGCGACCTACGGCGACCCGAGGGTCATCCCGACCATGATCGCGGTGATCGACGCCGACAACACCTACGACACGGTCTACGGCGTCGGCTATTTCGGGCTCGGCCGGCTGACCGGCGTCCCGTATGACGAGTCGCACAAAGGCGCCTGGTGGCGCCAGTGGTGGGAGAAGAACCGGCAGCGGTTCCCGGAGGCCGTTCGGTCCCTCGAGGTCCCCGCGATCCCGAAGTCGACGCGTGCCCCCGCGCCGGCGCCGGCCGATCCGCTGGCGGACGTCGCCGACGTCAAGGCGCAGGACATCCGCATCGGCGGCGACGCGAAGAAGCGCTATTTCCTGATCGGGGCCAAGGCCCCCCGGCCGACGGCCGCGGGTTATGGGCTCCTGGTCGTCCTGCCCGGCGGGGACGGCTCGGCCGACTTCCAGCCGTTCGTCCGGCGGATCCACAAGAATGCGCTCAACGAAGGCTGGCTGATCGCCGAGGCCGTCGCCCCGAAGTGGGATGAGCGTCCGTTCCCGCAAGTCGTCTGGCCGACGGCGGTCTCGCGATATCCGGCGGCCCGGTTCACCACCGAGGAGTTCATCCGGGACATCATCGCCGACGTGCGGAGCCGGGGGAAGATCGACCCCCGCCGGGTGATCCTGCTCGGCTGGTCGAGCGGCGGGCCGGCGTGCTACGCGACGGTGTTGCGCAAGGACTCCGCGGTGACCGGCGCCTTCATCGCGATGTCCGTCTTCCGACCGGAGGAACTCCCGCCGCTGGCGAACGCCAGGGGCAAGCCGTTCTTCCTCCTCCAATCGCCGCAGGATGAGGTCACCCCGATCCGGCACGCCGAGGCCGCCGAGAAGGCGCTGAAGGCCGCCGGGGCGAAGGTCCAACTCCGGCGCTACGAGGGAGGGCACGGCTGGCGCGGGGATATCTGGACGACGATCGGCGACGGGATCGGCCGGCTGGATCAGCAGCTCAGGAGGGATTGAGCGGCCACCCGCGACGGCCGCGGGGACGCGGTGAAGGAACCGGATGGACCCCGTAAACAGGAGCGACATCGCTCTCGGCCCGCCGCCCTGCTTGGTACAATCGAGGCGTCACCTCGGCGGGCCCCGAGTCGCTTTGTTCTGAGATTTTTCCTTGCATCGCACGGCCGTGACGGCGATAACGAGGAGGCGCCCCGAGGCCGGGCGGTCTGGCTTCGAGCCCGGGCGAGCGGCGGGTATGATGAGATTCCGTCTCAAAGGAGTGTCGACGATGGATGCATCGAGGCGACTGATCCTTTTACCGGCGGCGGCTATCGGCATGGTCTTGTTCCTCTCGGCGGCCCGGACGGGCTTCTCGGCCGAGCCGCAGGACCAAGAGAAGGCGAAGGGCGCGGCGACGGTCGAGGAGCGGCTCGATCGGATCGAGCGGCTCTTGCAGAAGTTGATCGACCAGGGCAAGGCCGAGGGTGGCATGGCAGCCTCCTCGTTGCGGGCCGCGCCGCAGGGCCGGCCGTTCCGCAGGCCGGACTCGATCCCGAAGCGGGACTTGCGGTTGACCCGAGTCTCGCCCCGGGCCGGCGCGCCCGGGACCGCACTCGTTCCCGACGCCGCGGCCGCGAGGGTCGCGGGCGACCGGGACGGGGATGGGCTGACCGATGACGAGGAGGCGACGTTGGGCACCGACCCGGCCAACCCCGACACCGATGGCGATGCGCTGCTCGACGGCTGGGAGGTGATGGGGGTCAACGGCATCGACCTGCCCGGCAAAGGGGCCTCGCCGCTCCACAAGGACATCTTCGTCGAGATGGACTTCATGGAGCGGGCCGGCGCCGCCAACGGCCTGGCCCCCGGCGACTCCGTCCTCAGCGCGATCATCGCGGCGTTCGCCTCGGCGCCGGTGACGAACCCCGACGGGGCGACCGGGGTCAAAATCCACCCCGAGCGCGGCAACCTCGTGAACTACATCGACGACATCAACCCCTACAACGTCGTCGTCCCCCAGATCAAGGCCGCCAACTTCGACCGGACGAAAGGCCCGGTGTACCATTACATGATCTGGGCCAACGCCTACAACGGCACCACCTCGAGCGGGGTCTCGCTGGGCATCCCCCACTCCGACTTCATCGTCACCCTGGGCCGCTGGAACAACGGGGCGGGGGGAAATGACCAGCAGAAGATCGGCACGTTCATCCATGAGCTCGGGCACAACCTGGGCCGGAGGCACGGCGGGAGCGACGACGTGAACTTCAAGCCCTGCCACCTCAGCGTGATGAACTACCTGTTCCAGACCACCGGCGTGTATCATAACGGGACGCGGCTGTTCACATACCAGAGCTTCCCGCTTCCCGGCCTCAACGAGGCGGACCTCATCGAGGCCGACGGCCTGGGCCGCAGTAGTGCCCTGGCCGGCTACCACACCGAGTACTTCGCGCCCGGCGGGCGCTGATCGAAGTCCCGGCCGACGGGCCGATCGACTGGAACAACAATGGCGTCATCGATCCCGCCCCCGTGGCCGTTGACCTCAACAACGACACCCAGCTCGAGCAACTGCAAGCGACCCCCGACGAGTGGAGTATCCTGATCTTCAACGGGGGCTCGATCGGCTCGGTCGCGACGCTCGAGGGGGCCCAGGAGTCGGCCAGGCTCCGGGCCAGGAGCTTACCATTCGTGGAACTTGATGAGGAAACGGAGAAGCGGATGCGCCAGTTCCGGGAGCAGGCCAACCGGGTCCGGGCCCGCGCAGTGGCGGCCGCGCCCGACGCCGCCGCGATCCGCCGCGGCCCGCTCGAGGAGCTGAACGAAGCGGACCAGAAACGGATGGACGAGGCCCGAATCCGGGGCCGGGCCGAGAAGAAGGGCCGCGAATGACCGAACCGGCCGGGACGGGCCCTATGGTGCTCGCGCGCCGGCCGAGACACATTTGATCCGGGGCGCCGCGATCGCGATCCTCCGCCCCTCGGGAGGTCGGGTGCGGGGGAAGCGTCGCGACGATGTCTCCGGGCCAGCCGGGGATCTTCTCATTGGGGTACGACGAACATGTCAAAGTCTGTGTTCTGTCTGCTGGGTACCCTCGTCGCCGGGGGCGTCGCTTTCGCCCTCATGCCCGCCGAGGGGGGCGCCTCGCAGGAGGCCGGCGGGCGTGGGGTTGGAGATGAGGACACCCTGCCGGGACAGCTCGTCGTCCTCAGAGCGGGGAACTATGATTCCAATACGCTCGTGAGCCGGCCATTCCATGCCGGCCTGGCCGGCGGAGTGCCCGCACCCCCGACTTGCCGATTCGAGGTGACCTACTCCGGTTTCGATGATGCCGACCTCAAGAAGGCCGCCAGGAAAGCGGAGGCGAAGAAGGCCTTCCAGGCCGCGGTCGCCGTCTGGGAGCGTATCCTGGTGAGCGACGTGCCGATCAAGGTGGATGCCCGCTTCCGCAAGTTGGAACCCGACGTCCTCGGTGCGGCCAGGCCCGTTAACTATAAGAAGTTCGCCGACCGGAAAGATCATCCGAAGATCCCCCACCTGGATGTCTGGTACCCCATCAGCCTCGCCAACAAGCTGGAAGGCCGGGACCTGGATCCGGACGCCCCGGATATCGAGGCCACCTTCAATAGCGACTACGAGAACTGGCACACCGACCCGGACCATCGCCCGACGGGCGCCGACTATGACTTCACGACGGTCGTGATGCATGAACTGGGCCACGGAGTGGGCTTCACCGGCTCGATGAGGGTCTCGGAGACCGGCGAGGGGAGCTGGGGTCGGGGGGCGCAGAAGCGGCCTGTCGTCTACGATCTGTTCACCCAGGACGGGAAGGACGAGAAGGCCAAGAAGCTCCTCGCGGCCTTCGAGGGCCGGAATTCGTCGAAGGAGCTGGGGGAGCACCTCCGGAGCCGCCAGCTCTTCTGGGGTGGGCCGATGGCGGTGTTGACCAACGGCGGCGATCCGCCGAAGCTCTACGCCCCCGTCGACTGGGAGACCGGCTTCGAGCTATTCTCATCTCGACGAGGATGCGTTCCCCGCAGGCAATGAGAATTCCCTGATGACGCCCTTCGTCGGCCGGCGGGAAGTGATCCTGAGCCCCGGGCCGATCACCTTCGCGATCCTCAGGGAGATGGGCTGGTAGTGTGCCGGCGGACGGCCGATCTCGCCCGGATCTCTCGGGCGGGCCAGGGCAGCGATCCGAGATCCAGGGACCCCAGGTGACCCATGTCGAGACTCGGTGCCTGCATGGCGACGTTCGGCCTGATGCTCGCCGCTCCGCATGGGGTCCTCGGGATCGAGGGCGTCGGCTTGAAGGAATCCGAGCGTGTCCTGGTGCAGGAGTATTGGCGAGACGATTCGCCGCAATATGTGCTGGCGAACCTGCGGCCCACGCCGATCGACCTGAGTATCCACGCCTGGAGGCGGGGCCAGGTGGGGGAGCGCCTCGCCGGCCCGTTCCATATTGATGCCTCTTCGCTGATCGTGCGGGCCGCCGGCCCGTTCGGGGAACGGGAGCTGGTGGCGTTCGTGCTCGCGGACGGCACCCGTTTGGGCCTGGTCCGGGCCCCGAACCGGCCGGCGACGAGCAGCCGCGGGTCGATCGTGACCAACCAGGGCCTCAATGGCGCGTCGGGCCCGCGCAAGAACCTGTGGTTCGCCCAGGAAAGGGCGTCGTACGCGGCCGGGGTCCCGATCCGGTTGAGCCTGACGATCCCCGAACGATCGGGGAAGGTCCTGTTACCGGACCTGAAGCCGTCGCCCCCCCCGGGCGGGCTCGTCGTCGAGCGGGTCGATAGCCCCACCCTGGACGTCCGTCGCGTCCGCGAGGGCGAGGACAAGGGCTTCATAATCGACACCGACCGGCCCCTGAGACCCGGGTCGGGGGGCGGCATACCGTCCGGGTCGAACTCCGGCCGCCGGAGGTCCTCCGCCCGACCCTGGCCGTCCTCCGAGGGCGCGTCGAGACCGATTTCGGCGGATTCGATCTCTCGCGGGGCATCGTCCTGGACCCCAGGGCCGGGCCTTGAAAGGGGCCTCCCGCCCCGGGCGGGACTCGAGCCCGCCGCCCCGGCATGATTTCTTTGCGGAAAACATTAATTGACAAACGTGCCCCCAGTCCGAATAGTAGAGTAGGAGATACTATGTTTGGGGGTAGGGGGATCTCACACCACAATTCGGGGGTCGGTATCATGGGCACGCCGAGCACTCGGCGGATCGGGCATCCCGTCTCCCTGGCCGTGGCGACGACGCTTCTGTTGCTAACTTCGGCGTGGCCAACCGCTTGCGCCCAACCACACCTCTTCGATTCGGGCCCGGGCGTCTCGCCGAAATCGGGCGCACAGGTCTATCAATCCTCCCGCTTCGAGGCCCCCGATCACGGCCTGCTCGGGATGGGACATGCCGCCGGCCTATCCGCCGTCGATGAGAGCATCGACGCGCTCATCAATCGGAGCGTCGTGGAGAAGGACGTGTCGCCGGAGGAAGCCTATCGGGAGCTGGAGGCACGCTGGGACGTCCAGAAGGCCGACTCGGTCAAATTGCGGTGCGAGGAAGAGCTCCGGAAACGCCTCCGGAAGGAGAACCTGAAGGAGGTGGAGCCGGATCCGGATAGTGCGACCGTCTCGCGGATTCCCGGCCCAGGCGCGCCGAAGGCCTCGATCGGCGATGGCGACGGCGCCCTCGCCTTCGTCCGGGTCGCGCCGGCCCCCGCGCCGAAGGTGCCGATGACCGCGAGCGGGCAGGTGGACTTGAAGGGATGTCAGGCCCTCTGGAAGCAGCGGCGGGCGACCGACTCCTGGACGGTCACCTTCAACTTGCGCTATCGATGGTCCCCGTCCAGGACTCCGCTCAATATTGCCAAATCCAGCAATGTCATGATGATTGCGCGGAATGATGAGGTCATCATTCGGTGGCGCAAGCTCCCGCGAGAGTTGCCGTTGCCGGATCACATCCGTGCGGCCCTGGACGACGCGGGCGCCCGGAATCGAGCGGAGGAGGCCGCCCGGCGTGCGGCGGTGGAGCAGTTCCACGACCAGGTTGCCAAGCAGAGCAAGAAACCGGTTGACGACAAGGACATCGAGGTTGGCCAGCCGACGCCGGAGATCTGGGTCGATGACGACGGGCGCGGCCGGCTCGTCTGGTTGGTCACTGTGCGCTCAAAGGCCCCCGGGGCGGAGGTCAAGGACCTCCCGGCGCGGTACGCCTACGAGTATCGTGTGGAGGTGCCGGCCGGCCCGCCCCGTCCCGAGGGCCAGGCTGGAGAGCCGCTTGCGCCGATGGTCCGCAGCACGACCAACCTGGTCTTCCGCTTCTGCGCGGGCGAAACCCCCGCCTCGCTCCTGGTCGGATCCCCCCCAATGGCGGCCATCCCCGCCGGGGGCAGGGTCATCGGCTCGGTTTGGGACGCGTCCTCGTTAGGTCCCATGCTGCCGCAGATGCCCCTACGGAACCTGCGCGTCCGGCTCAAGGCCCAGGACGGCCAGTTGCTCGAGACGACTTACACCCAGGGGGACGGAACCTATCGGTTTTCCAGACTGCAGGAGGGCGTGCAGGCCGAGGCGGAGCTGACCGCGCCCGGTTGCGACGTGTACCACGGCCTCCAGAACGGCGGCAAGGTCTCCCTCTCCGGGCCAATCCTCGCGAACCCGGCGAATGGGCCCCCGGTACTCGACTTCACCTTCGGCCAGGATCTCGACAAGGTGGCGCAGGTCACGGTTTTCTACTGGATCAACCTCGCCCACGACCTCGTGGTCAACATCCTGCCGCCGAACTCGAGCACGTCGCCGTCCAAATTCGAGAGGTCGCCGCTCAAGAACCTCCAGGTGGTTGTTGACCCGAAGCGGCCGGGGGTGAAGACCGGGTGGCATTCCGACCTCTACTGGCTCACCTTCACGGGCGACGCGCGGCGTGATCATGCGATCATGAGGAAGGCCTATGTGGCCTGCCGCTCGATCGTCTTGCATGAATATGCTCACGTGATCGACTATGGCACCGGGAACCTGGCCGACGATGGCGCCAGGGCGTATAGCGAGGGGTTTGCGGATGCCTTCGCCATGCTGCTGACCGGGGACAACAAGATCGGGATTGACCTGCTCGGTAAGGACGAGCCGCTGCGGGATTACAGCGGCCGGGAGCCATCGTTCCGCTGGCACGACGGCCACGTCTGGAAGAGCACCGACGTCAGGGAGATCGATTTCAAGCAGGTGTCCGACGAGACGATCAGTGGTAATCCTGTTTATGAATATGCCCATGATAAACTCTGCGACGGGCCGGAGCATTTCCGCGGCCGGCAATACGCCTGGTTCGTCCGAGGCCTCTTGGACCGGCTCGTGTCGCGGTACAAGTCGAGGGCCAAGGCCTTTGATGTCGCGACGACGCTCCTCCTCCAGGCCGACGACTTCAACCCGAAGAGCATCGCCGATGCCCCGACCCACGTCATCCTGGCCGATAAACAGCGGTATGGCCCCGGGGACCGGGCGGCCTCGCTGCATTCGCCGGAGATCAGGGCGGCGGCCGCGGCGGTCGGCATCCCCGCGCCGTAGCCGCGGGATCCGCCCCGGGGCGATCCCACGCGGGGGGCGCTGCCGGTCGTCAGGACCGGGCCCGTTCACGGGATCGGGCCATCGGGGCCGATCCCGGCAAACCGGGTCGGCCGCCGGGTGTCGGCGAGCTGGCCACCCCCCCTCGGACTCGAGGATATCCCGTGCGTACCCTTCCCTGTCGTATTCTCCTGCTCGGCGTCTCGGGGATCATCCTGTTACCGGCCGCGCTCCGCGCCTCATCCCCGCCCGAGGGATCGGGCCGCGGATCGGCGGAGGAGTTGCTCGAAAGGGTCGTGACGGCCTATCGCGGGCTTACGATCTATTCCGACGATGGGCAATACCGTCTGGCGATGACGGTCAATGGGGTCTCGAAGAAGGAGATCCCCTCGATCCGCCTCCGGCTCCGGTTCCAGCGAGGGGGGGGCGTCGATCATAAGGATCGGATCGACATCGACAGCAGCGTCTTCCGGCTCGTCAGCGACGGCAAAGACCTGGCCTTCGCCTACAAGCCGACCCGGCGATTCATCCGCCGCCCCGCCCCCGGCTCGCTCCGGGAAGCCCTGACCAATACCAGCCGGGGCGTCTTCGCCGCCGTGATCCCAGACGGTCCGTCCGGCTACCCGATGCTGACCCTCTTCCACCTCCTGGTCGGGACCGATCCGGCGGCCGCCATCCGAGAGGACACCGTGGGCCTGGTCTACGAGAACGAGACCGGACCGGAGGCGGGGGCGGGCAAGCCCCACCGCCTCCTCGTCGACCAGAGGGAAGGGCCCGACATCCGCCTCATCATCGACCCGGCGACGTACTTATTGCAGAAGATCGAGCTCGTCGGGGGGCTCGAGTCGGTCTTCGGCGCCCAATCACCGGGGATGGCGATCCGGGAGGCGACCTTCGTCTGGGAGGCGGGCCGTGTCGACACGAAGGTGCTGCCCGACGTCGCGTTCCGCTTCGATGACACCGGTCTCAAGCAGGTCGACCGGATCGAATACCTGGCGAGCCGTCAGCTCGGGGAGGCCCCCGATTTCCGGCTGCGTGCGACGGACGGCCCGGAGAAGGTCCGCTTCCTCACCCCGGCGGACCTGGCCGGCAAGGTCGCCGTGGTGTGCTTCTGGAATTCCTCGCAGCCGGAGAGCCTCGCGCAGGTCCGCGGCCTGCTCGAATGGGCCGCTTCCCGCGGGGGCGACCGCAGGCTTATGACGGTCCTCGTGAATGACGAGCCCGGCCCCGCTGATGAACGCGGCCGGCGCCAGTCGATCGAGAGGGCCTTTAGCGAGAACCACCTGGGCTGGCCCCAGGAGCCGGGCATTATGGTGGGCCTCGACCTGGAGCACAGCGTCTGTCATGCCTTCTTGATTGAGAGCGTGCCGACGACGGTGATCCTCGACGCTCGAGGGATCATCCGTGCCTTCCATCCCCAGACGATCGCGGGGGGATTCGAGAAGCTGGGCGAGGAAGTTGACACGCTGTTGAAGGCGGGTCCACCTTGAAGGCAAGTGCCGGATGATTGGGTGATATTTATGTGATGGACGCCAATGGCTCGGAGCCCCTCCGTCTCACCCAGATCAAATACGACGCCGCGGAGTCTCCCCACTTCGCGGCCGACGGCGAGGGCCCGACCTACTGGGCGGGATTCGTCCTGGTCGGGGCACCCGACTGAGCCTCGCCGGCCGGGCGGTTCGACCAGGACCGGCCCCGATGATCGAGGCTGTCGTCGGCCGGGGGGACGAGGGCGAGCTGCACGGCGAGGCTCACGGCGACCGCCAGGGCCAGCAGGTCGATCACGGCGGCGCACCAGTACGGCGCGCCGATCGCGACCCGTCCCAGCAGGACGTTGGCCGCCGCGTAGCTGATCATCCGCGCGAGCGTCTGCGCCGAGGAGAGGGTCCCGAAGACGGCCCCCTGCTCGCTCTCGGGCGTGACCCGCGAGAGCAGCCCCGACACCGACGGGCTCAGCAGGCCCTGGCCGAATCCCAGCAGGAACATCGAGACGGCGAGCTGGGGGATGTTGGCGGCCATCGCCAGGCCCACGAAGCCGGCGGCGGCCATGGCGAGCCCGGCGACGATCAACCGCGACTCGCCGAAGCGGGGGACGAGGCGTCGGATCAATCCGCCCTGCACGAGGGCCGTCAAGAAGCCCAGCCCGGCGAACGCGAATGACGCCGAGCCCTCATCCCAGAGGAAGCGCCCCTCCAAGTACAGCGCGAAGGTCCCCTCGAACGTGGCGAAGCCCAGCACGCCGAGGGAGCCGATGAGCACCAGCAGGCCGACTCCCGGCAGGCGGATCGTGTCGACGATCCCGCGCCAGTTCACGACCCGCGCTTCTTTCCGCACGGCACCATCACGAGGGGTCGGCTCGGGGAGCCGGGTCAGCACGAGCACCCAGGCCAGGGTCGAGAAGGCTGCCGCGACCAGGAAGGGCAGGCGGAGCCGCCACTCGTCGGCCACGGGCAGGCTGAGCATCAGCCCGCCCAGCAGCGGGCCGAGCACGAAACCCAGCCCGAACGCCATGCCGATCAGGCCCATGCCCCGCGCCCGGTCCTTCGGCGCCGTCACGTCGGCCACATACGCCTGGGCCACGAGGATATTACCCCCCGAGGCGCCGTCGAGCATCCGCGCCAGCAACATGATCCGGAAGTCGCGCGACAGGCCCAGGATCAGGAACGATAACGCGGTCCCGGCCTGGCTGAAGACCAGCAGCGGACGCCGGCCGTATCGGTCGCTCAGCCGGCCCAGGATCGGGCCGGCCACCAACTGGCACATCGGATAGGCCGCGAACAGCATCCCGATCTGACCCGGCGTGAACCCGTAGTGCTTGGCGAACGGCGCCAGCAGCGGCATGACCAGCGAGAACCCGAGCAGGTCCACCAGCACGATCAGCACCACAACCCCGAGCGGTGTCATTCGGTTGCCCCGTAGTGGTCCATGGTGGGTCGTCCGCGAGGGTCGGGAGGGGGAAGCACGGGCATGTCAGGGATCGGGAGGGTTCCGGCAAGGATCGCGGGCGGCGGTTCCGACCGTCACGCGGCTGACCAAAGGCTACTGGCTATTGCTGGCGGCCGCGGCCACGCCGTAACGCTCCTCGCGCATCCGATCGGCCTGGGCCTTCAGCTCCACCAGCAGCCGGGCGTGGCCGACGATCGCGCCGTACTCGACGACGAAGGAGCCGAGGTTGAAGGCCAGGGCCAGCGCCACGGCGCCCAGGTGCCAGAGTGCGTAGGCCGAGCCGCGGGTATCGGCCGCGCCGCCCAGCCAGGTCGCCACGGCGATCGTCGTCATGCTCCACATGACGAACCGGAACGCCCGCCTCTTGTTCTTCATCGCCTGCGCCACGAACCCGTCCGGGAGCTGATAGACGCGGACCACTTCCTTGGCCCACCTGGCGGTCGCCATGAAATAGGTGTACACGATCGAGTGGACGCCCAGCAGAGCCACGACCGTCAGCAGCGAGAACAGCAGGTGGATCCGCCGCGCGATCGCGTAGGGCTCGGGCGCCTCGCTGGCGGCCATGAACCCGAGGACAACGTCGGCGAGCAGTAACGACCCGCCCGTGACGGCCAGGACAAGGAAGTAGCGAATCATCGAATGCGTCACCTAACGTTGAGCGTTGTCTCGAAACCGACGCGAGCGCGGCCGGTCATTGTGAACCGGGACCCGCGTCGCCCTATCCCTCAAGACTAAGCGACGTCGGCGGTCCCTGGCAATGCGCGTCCGGTTGCCGCGGACGTGTGGCGAGCCAATCGAGCGCCGCTTCAACCCGGTGTTCCATCAGGTCATGGGGTCGCAGCCGACCGTGGGCCTGGTATAATTCTGCTATGGGCCGCCGATAGCCTGGCGATCGGCTGACCATCGTCCCGGACCCGTATGACGACGGAGTGGCTCGGTCTGGTCTGGGGCGGAACGTGGGTCGCCTGGCATGCCGGCAGGCTGCATTGGAGGTTTGAGCACCTCGAGTCTCGCCTCGAAAAGGGACCTGCCCGGGACACCATAGCCAACTATTGACGAGCAGCGTGCAAGCACGCGGAATGCGGGAGCTCACAAGGGGGAGAAACCATTACTCTGGGTGTGGGCGAGCACTTCCAGACCCTCTTCCCGGGATCGCGAACCCGACTGAACACGAAAGCGAGGGCCGGAATATGCCACGAGCAAACGAGGCAGACAGATCGATCGCGGAGATCATCCTTGCGGTTCGGGCGATTTCCCGCATCGAGAAATTCCAGATCGCGCAGATGTTGCTCGACGACCTGGCCAAAGAGGAACTGCTGGAGGCGTTTACGGAAGAACATGTCTTTTCGATCTACACGCCAGAGTATTCCCCCGATGCCGCGGCCCAACTGGCCCAGGCCCTCATGGAGGAAGGGACCAACTCTTGAATCTCGTCGAGCAGTTCCCCTACTGCGACAGGAACCCGGCATCCGGTGGGCTGGACCCGATGCCGGACCTTCCGGTCGTCCTTCGCCATCAATCCCGTTCGCTGACGGGATTGGGATTGGTTGATAGCGGCACGTCTGTCAGTGAAAGGAGATTGTTATGCCGTTTGCACGTATCGACCTGGCTCAAGGAAAACCCCCCGAGTATCGCGCCGCCGTGGCCGACGTCGTGTACGAGGGGATTGTCGGGATCCTGAAGGCGCCGGATGGCGACCGCTTCATGATCATCGGCGAGCATAAACCCGAGAATTTCGTGTTTGATCCGAACTTTCTCGACATCAAGCGATCGCCCGATCTCATCTACATCCAGGTGACCAGCACCGTCGGGAACACCAAGGATCAGAAGCTTGCCTTCTTCCGGCAGATGGCCGACGAACTGAACCGCCGGCTCGGCGTGCGCCGTGAGGACGTCTTCATCAGCCTGGTCTTCGTCGACCGCGAGGACTGGTCATTCGGCAATGGCGAACCGTGGTGATTGACGGCTTATTGACCGAGGAGAGTGGATCGGGCTGTCGCAGAAATGATCACCGTTCGGATCGAACCATAGAACCGTCATCCAGTGTTGGCTTGAACCTGTGGCGGAGCGCTTCCTCCGAACGTCTGAGCAATCAACTTCCCAGACTTCCGCCGAGGATTCTTCGAACATTTTAGTTGACTGTCTGGTCGCTCATTGTTAGAGTGCGACCATGGCCAGGCCGAAAGACGAAGACAAGCGAAATGCGATCATGGCGGCGGCGACCCGAGTGATCGTCACACGAGGGTTGAGTGCGCCGACCGCGGTCATCGCTCAGGAGGCCGGCGTCTCGAATGGCTCGTTGTTCACGTACTTCGAGACCAAAGCCGACCTGTTCAATCAACTCTACCTCGAACTGAAGGCCGGGATGGCGTCCGCCGCCCTGGAGGGGCTTCCGGCGAGGGCCGAGCCTCACGAGCGGCTCTCTCTCATGTGGTCGAATTGGATGGCCTGGGCGGTGTCTCATCCCGAGGGGCGACGCGCGCTGGAGCAGCTCGCCGTCTCCGACGAGATCACGCCGGCGAGCCGTGCCGCGGCGCGTGAGGCCATGGCAGGCATCCGCGAACTGCTGGAGCGGATCCGTGCCAACGGTCCCCTGCGCGATGCCCCGATGGCCTTCGTCGTCGCGATCATGAACTCGATCGCGGACACCACGATGGATTTCATGATCCGCGAGCCGGCCGACGCGGACAGGCACTGCAAGACCGGGTTTGACGCCCTCTGGCGCATCTTGGGCTGATTTTTTTTCGTCGAAAAATGACTGACCAGACAGACAATTAAGAGGAGGTTGACATGCCGGGGATGGGTTCCACGAACAAGGTTACCGATCGCAAGGCATACATCATCACCGGCCCGACCTCAGGCATCGGTCGCCGGACGGCACTCGAGCTGGCCAGGCACGGCACCGTCATCCTGGTCGGTCGAGACCGCGGGAGGCTCGACAAGGTGCAGAAGACCATCGAGCGGAAGGGTCAGCACGCGATATCGGTCGTGTGCGACCTGTCCGACCTGGCGAGCGTGCGACGCGCCGCCGCGGAGATCGTCGCGCTCGATCTCCCGATCGTCGGCCTGCTCAACAACGCGGGCATCGGCCAGATGCGCGCACGAAGAACGCGCAGGGCTGGGACATGACCTTCGCGACGAATCACCTCGGACCGTTCGCGTTGACCGAGGCGCTCATGCCGCACCTCCCCGACGGCGCGAACGTCGTCTTCGTCGGGTCGGGCACCGAGGATCCCGAACGCAAGCCCGCAGCGGCCGCCGGTTTCCGCGGCGGTCGCTATATCTCCGCGGAGGCGAGCGCGCGGGGCGAGTGGGAGCCCGGGGGCTCCGTGTTACCGGGCTGGGACGCCTACGCCACTTCGAAGCAGTGCAACATCGCCACGGCCTTGGCATTCGCTCGCGAGACCCCGCGGCTGCACTTCAACGCGTTCGAACCCGGCTTCATCCCCAACACCGGCCTGGGGCGCGAGGCGAACATCTTCCTGCGAATCCTGGCGAACAGCATCCTCCCGATGCTCGCGCCTTTCATGAAGTATTGGAGCAACCCGAGGCGAGCTGCGCGTGTGGCCACCGAGATCCTGATTGATCCATCGGGTCGGACAGGTATGTACTACGACGACGGCGGCCATCCGATGCTGGGCTCCACGTTCGTGCGCGACCCGGAGTTCACGGATCGCGTCGTCGCCGAGACGCTGCGCCCTACTGGCGAAGAGTCTCTCGTGTCCGGCGAGCACTTGACTCGGTGTCAAGCGATCGTGAACGATGGTTGGCCGTCACGGCAACGATCCCACGCTCCGTGCCCGTCCGTTGAGAATCGGTAGATTCACGATGCCCGCTCCACGACCATCCGCGGCGGTTGCGTTACTGATCCTGGCCACGGCCTCGCCCGCGTGGGCCGCCGGGATCAAACTTGGAGCGCCATTCGGCGACCACATGGTGGTCCAGAGGGACCGCCCGGTCCGGGTGTGGGGCGAGGCCGCGAGCGGGTCGAGCGTTGAGGTGCGTCTCGGGCCGCGCCTGGCCACGGCCACGGCCACGGCCACGGCCACGGCCACGGCCACGGCCACGCCACGCCCGACGGCCGATGGTCGGCGACGTTGGAGGCGATGCCGGCCGGCGGGCCGCATGTCCTGTCGGCCGAGTCCGGAGGGGCCAGGGCCGAGGCGGCGGACGTCCTCGTCGGGGACGTCTGGCTCTGCTCCGGCCAGTCGAACATGCAGATGACGCTCAAGGAATGCGACGGCGGGCCCGAGGCCGCGGCCGCCGCGGGGACGCTCGCGAATCTCCGCCTGTGCTCGGTCGGACGCCGGGCGAGCGCGGCCCCGGAGTCGGGCGGCGACATCCGCTGGCGTGTCGCCTCGCGCGATTCTGCGAGGGACTTCTCCGGGGTCGGATTCTTCTTCGCGGCCACGCTCCTGGCCGATCCCGCACTCCGGGGCGTCCCGGTCGGCGTCATCGACGCCTCGTTCGGGGGGACGATGTGCGAGGGCTGGGTGCCCGCGGAGGCCCTGGCCGGCTTCGGCCGGGAAGAACTGCAAGACTCGATGTTCGGCATCGGCCCGTCGGGGCTGTACAACGGCATGATCGCCCCGCTCGGGAAGGCGCCGATCAAGGGGGTGGTCTGGTATCAGGGCGAGGGCAACTCGGATCGACCGGCCCTCTATCCGAAGCTCCTGGCGGCCCTCTTCGCCTCGTGGAGGGGCCGCTTCGAGGCCCCAGACCTGCCGTTCATCGTCGTCCAGTTGCCGGATTTCGCGCCCGGCTGGGGCGGGGTCTCGTGGGCCTGGATTCGCGAGGCCCAGGCCTCGGCCGTCCGGGCGACCACGCACGCCTCTCTGGCGGTCGGGATCGATACCAACGACGGGTCCGACCTGCATCCTCGCCAGAAGCGCGAGATCGGCCGGAGGGCCGCGCTGCTGGCCCTCCATGACGTGTATGGCCGTCCGGTCGTCGCACGAGGTCCGGAGTTCCGGCAGGCGAGGCCCGAGGGCCACGCCTTGCGCGTGACGTTCGAGACCGCCGGTGACGGGCTCACGTCCCGCGGCGGCGGCCCGATCCGCGGGTTCGCGGTGGCCGGGGCAGACGGCCGATATCGGTATGCCGACGCCGCCGTCGATGGGGACGCGGTCGTGCTGCGGAGCGAGGCGGTCCACGCCCCCCTCACGGTCCGGTACGCCTGGGCCGGCGCCCCGGCGCGAACCTCGTCAACCGCTCCGGGCTCCCGGCCGCGCCGTTCCGGACGGACCGCACGACCCAGCCCGATGCCGACGTCCGGCGGCAGCCCATCAGCCGCCTGGTCCAGACGAAGTCCTACGAGGTGGCGATCGGCGGCAACGGCTCGGTGACGAGCCTGGTCGTCGGGGGCAATCAATTCCTCTCGAACGATCCGGGATGGGCGGGCGGCACGACCGTGACAGGGGGCCTGGCCCCCCGCAATCTGGCCGTCGTGCGCGAGCCCGGCCCGGGATGCGTCTCGTGCGACGATGGAGACGTCGGCCTGGTACTGGAGTTCGGCGAGAAGCGCATGGACTGGGCGGTGGCGAACCGGAGCAAGGACGAGATTCGGTTCCGGATCGCCCTGCACCCGAAGGTCGCGGTCCGTCGCCGAGGCGAGGCCGAGTCGGTGGAGCTCCACCGGGATGCCGCGACGGTGGTCGTGACCGGGGTGGACGTCCTGATCGACTCGGAAGGCGGGCACGTCCTGGAGACCATCATCGGCGGCCAGTCGTCGAGGCGGCTCGCCCTGTCGATCGCGGATCGGTAGCAATCCGCCCCGTCGGTGAGGACGAGGACCCATACGGCAACCCCGGAGTCTTGTCCTCCACCGATCAGACGATCGGATTGAGCACGACCGGCCCCCATGGAGCTTTGGCGCCCTAGCCCGCCAGTTCGCGCAGCCGCCTGACCAGCTCGACGGCCTGCTCGGGCGTGAGATTGTCCGGATCGACCTGACGGAGCTCGATGAGGAGGGGGTCGGGCAGCTCGGCGAACAGGCTGTTGGTCAGGGCTCGACCGGTCTTCACCTTGCGGCGGATCGGCCCTTCGGGGGCCGGCAGTCCGGGGTCGGGACCGTGCTGGCGCTCGAGGAACTTGAGGATCTCGCGGGCCCGCTCCAGGACCGGGGCCGGCACGCCGGCGAGTCGGGCCACGTGGATGCCGTAACTCTGGTCGGCCCCGCCGGGCAAGATCTGGTGGAGGAAGATGATCTCGCCCTCGCTCTCGCGCACCGCGACGTTCGCGTTGCGGAGGTGCGGCTTGGTCTTCTCCAGTTCGACCAGCTCGTGATAGTGCGTGGCGAACAACGTCCGGCAGCCGATCGCGTCGTGGATGTGCTCGGTGATCGCCCAGGCCAGCGAGATGCCGTCGAATGTGCTGGTCCCTCGGCCGATCTCGTCGAGGATCACCAGGCTCCGCGGCGTCGCGTTGTGGAGGATGTTGGCCGTCTCGCACATCTCGACCATGAACGTGCTCTGGCCGCGGCTCAATTCATCCGTGGCGCCGACGCGGGCGAAGAGCCGGTCGACCATCCCGATCCGCGCCCGACGCGCCGGCACGAAGCTGCCGATCTGGGCCATCACGGCCAGCAGGGCAACCTGGCGGATATACGTGCTTTTGCCGGCCATGTTCGGCCCCGTGATCAGCACGATCGTCCCGTTCTCCGGTCCCAGCCGGATCTCGTTCGGGACGAAGTCGCCGGGCGGCAGGATCGCGTCGAGTACCGGGTGCCGGCCCGCCTCGACCTCGAAGACGGGATCCGCGACGATCTCGGGACGGCAATAGCCGTGGCGCGCGGCCAGCTCGGCCATTGCCGTCAGGACGTCGAGCTGGGCGAGCACCGCGCCGGCCTGGATCAGCCGGGGCGCCTCGGCCGAGACGCGGTCGCGCAGCGTCGTGTAGATCTCGTATTCCAGCTCGAAGGCCCGGCTCTCGGCCTGGGTGACCTTCTCCTCGTGTTCCTTCAACTCGGGCGTGATGTAGCGCTCGGCGTTCTTGACCGTCTGCTTCCGGATGTAGTCGCCCGGGATGTTCGGCGCCCGGGCGTTCGCCTGGGCGTGCGTGATCTCGATATAATAGCCGAAGACCTTGTTGAATCCGACCTTGAGGCTGGGAATCCCCGTCTTGCGGATCTGCTCGGTCTGGAACTTGGCGATCCACGACTTGCCGCCGCTGGCATGGCCGCGCAACTCGTCGAGTTCGGCATGATAGCCGTCGCGGATCAGCCCCCCCTCCTTGATGCCCAGGGGCGGGTCCTCGACCAGGGCGGCCTCGATCTCGGCGCGGATCTCCGGGCAGAGCTCCAGCGCCGCCTCGAGCTGATTGAGACGCTTGGCGACCCGGGCCGTGAGACGTGCCTTGACCTTCGGCAGCAGGGCGAGCGTCCTGGCCAGCGCGACCAGGTCTCGAGGCGTGGCCCGGCCGGTGCCGACCCGCGCCGCCAGCCGCTCCAGGTCGTACGACTGGCTGAGCATGGTCCGCAGGTCGCCGCGGAGGATCGACTGGGCCAGTAACTCCTCGACGGCGTCGTGCCGCTCGGCGATCATCTCGGGGGAAGTCAGCGGCGACGTGAGCCACTCGGACAATAGCCGCGCCCCCATCGGCGTCGTCGTGCAGTCGATCACGCTCAGCAGCGAGCCCTCGCGCTTCCCCTCGCGGAGGGTCCGGACCAGCTCGAGGCTGCGCCGGGTCATCTCGTCGAGCGCGAGCGTATCGGCGCGCCGGTAGGGGACCAGCCGGGTGATGTGGCCCAGCGAGGTCTTCTGGGTCTCGCGCAGATAGGCCGCCAGCGCGCCGGCCGCCTGGACCTCGATGTTCCGGTCGTCGACCCCGAAGCCGCCCAGCGAGGTCGTCCCGAACTGCTCGTAGAGCGTCTTGCGAGCCTGCTCGGGCTGGAAGTCCCACGAGGGGCGGACCGTGATCGCCCCCACCGGCTGGCCCCGGAGCATCTTCACCCACGGCGCTTCCAGGCTCAGCTCGGAGATCAAGACCTCCGCCGGATTGAGCCGCGCGATCTCGTCGACCAGCTCGGTCCGCATCAGGCCCGTGAGCGAGAATCGACCGGTCGACAGCTCGACCCACGCCAGGCCCAGCTTCGAGCCGACTTCCACCACGGCCGCCAGGTAGTTGGCCGTCTTGGGGTCGAGCAGCTCGTCGTCGGTCAGGGTCCCGGGCGTGACCACCCGGACCACTTCCCGCTTCACCAGTCCCTTGGCGAACCGCGCATCCTCGACCTGCTCGCAGACCGCCGCGCGCAGGCCCGCCTGCACGATCTTGGCCAGGTAGGAATCCAGCGCCGGGTGGGGGAAGCCGGCCATCGCGATGGCATCGGCACCCTTGTCGCGAGAGGTCAACGCCAGGCCCAGCAAGGGTGCGGCGCGCTCCGCGTCCTCGCCGAACATCTCGTAGAAATCGCCCATCCGGAATAGCAACAGCGCGTCGGGATCGCGGGCCTTCAGCTCGCGATACTGCTGCATCATCGGTGTCAGGGCGGGGTCATTCATAAAGGGCTTGGACGACCGAGTCGAATGATCCCGGCACCGGACGACGACGCTCGGACGGGCCGTGGCTCCCGGGAGTCATGGTTCGTCCGAGCCGGCGAGAAAACGGTCGCACGCCCGGCCCCGGGGTGCGCCGACGAGCGTCCGCGACCCTGGAGGCCATCGGATGGGAGCAGCCCTTCGAGAAGGACCGGCCGGCGACGGACCCTCGATCAATACTTGTCGAGGGCCGATTGTTCGTCGGTATAGATCTCGAAGACCTGGTCGAGCCGGGTGATGCGGAAGACCTCGAGGAGGTCGGGGTGGATGCAGCAGAGCTTGAGCTTGCCCTTGACCGCCGCCACCTTCTTCTTGAGGTTGATCAGCTTGCCGAGCGCGGCACTGGAGAGGTACTGGACGTTGCCGAAATTCAGCAGGAGGCTCTTGTGACCTTCGTCCTCAACCAGGCTGTAAAGCTGGTCGCCGACCTCCTGGATGTTCTCCTCGGTGACGATCTTGGACTCGACGAAGCTGACTACGGTCACTCCGTCAACATTTTCGAGGCGGAGATGACGGCGAGGACCTTGCGACATCGCGGTTAAACTCCTGGCGAGAGCGGGGACCATATCGGATCGGAGTATTCTACCAGATCGGAGGCCGGCCCCGCACGCAGGCTTCTCGTAATATTCGCCAAAATCCGGCAAGAAAACCGACCGAGGGGGGAACCCAGCGATCTCTTCAGACTTACCATGGCAAGCGCCATGTGGCAAGTGGTCAGTGGCGTCGTGGTGACAAGTGGCTGGTGGCTAGTGGCGTCGTACCGTGGCCAGTGGCTAGTGGCTGGTAAAGAAAATGCATTTGGTTTCACTAGCCACTAGCCACTGGCCACTGGCCACTGGCCACTACGACGCCACTCAGCGTTCAGATCAGCAACTCCCGCGGCGGATTGGCCCCGTCTACCAGGCGGACGGGGCGGCCGTCGGGGGCCTCGAACCGGGTGTTGTCCGGGTCGATCCCCAGCTTGTGGTAGAGGATCCAGGCCAGGTCGGCGGGGGTGACGGGGCGTTCGGCGGGTGTGTCGCCGCCGGCGTCGGTCCGGCCCAGGACGAGCCCCGCGGGCACCCCGGCCCCGAACATCAGGATGCTGTTGGCCCGGCCGTGATGGTCGCGGCCGGCGTTCGGGTTGATCTTGGGCGTCCGGCCGAACTCGCCCATCATGACGACCAGCGTGTCATTGATGAGCCCGCGCTCGGTGAGGTCCTCGACCAGCGCCGCGACCCCCTTGTCCAGCGGGGGTGCCAGCGTGTTCTTGATGGTCGGGAAGTTCTGGGCGTGGGTGTCCCATCCCAGGGGTCCCATCCCGCGATCGTTGAGCGTCACGAACGAGACGCCCGCCTCGACCAGCCGGCGGGCCAGCAGGCAGGATTGGCCGAACGTGGTCCGCCCATACTTCTCGCGGACCGGCTCCGACTCCTCGTTCATCCGGAACGCCGCCTGGGCCGCGCTCGAGGTCAGCAAGGAATAGGCCTGCTCGGCGAACTGGTCGCGGCTGGTCGTCAGCGAGGTCGACGGCACGTCGCGGGAGAACTCGTCGAGCGACTTGACCATGTCCCGGCGTCGCATGAGGCGGGACAGCGTCACCTTGTCCGGCGGGGTCAGGTTGCGGACCCGGAAGCCCGCCTGGTTCGGGTCGCCGGAGACGGCGAACGGGTCATAGGCCGGGGTCAGATAGCCGCTCTGGCCGGAGATCGGGGCGTCGGGGACCGCGACATAAGGCGGCAGCATCCCGCGATGGGCCTCGCGTGCCTTGGCGACGACGCTCCCATACCCGGGATACTCCAGGGCCGGCGACGGGCGATAGCCGGTCAGCATGTGGTGCGACGCCCGGCCATGGTCCGACTCGGGCGAGGTCATGCTCCGGATCAGCGTCACGCGATTCATGACCTTGGCCAGGTTCGGCAGGACCTCGCTGATCTGGAGGCCCGGCACCGAGGTCGCGATCGGCTTGAACTCGCCCCGGATGTCCGCCGGGGCATTCGGCTTCGGGTCGAAGGTGTCCAGGTGCGACGGGCCGCCCGCCAGCCAGATCAGGATGCAGTTCTTGACCTTCGGCGATGGGCCCGTACCGGCCCGGGACCGGAGCCGGAACCACTCGTCCAGGCCCAACCCCAGGAATCCGAGCGAGCCGACCCGGAGGATCTCGCGACGGCTCGGGCCGCCGCACCGCTGACCGTTCGATGACCCGGACATGACGCACCTCCTCGGAAGGAACATGAGCTCGGTAGGGTGGGTGAAACCCACTACAAACGAGCCGGCTTTCCCGGTGGGTTTCACCCACCCTACGAATCGTCAGTGATTAAACGCAAACTCCCGCGAATTCAGCAGCGCCCAGAACAGGTCTTCGGCGGCCTCGGGCAACGAGGATGCCTGTTTCAGCTCGGCCGACCATCGCGACAGCTCTTCGGGGGTCGGCGGCCGACAGACCGTGCGATAGTAGAGGTTCTCGACCAGCTCTTCGGGCTCGAGTTCCAGCTTCAGGGCGCTGGCCAGGTAGCCGTTGAGGCTGGAGACCTTGCCCTCGATGACGTCGCCGCCGATCAGCAGCAGGGCCTGGCGCAGGCTGAGCGACGGCGCCGGGCTGGCCGCGCAGGCGGCGGTCCGCGAGCATCGGCCGAACGAGTCGAGGAGCGGACTCGGCATCGCCGGGTCGTAGATCTGGAGGGCGCGGCGGACGTTCTTGGCGCCGCTCTGATTCTGGAAGACGTTCGGCACGTTCGTCGCCTGGGCCAGCGCGTCGGCCATCTGGTGCGCCGTCAGGGGCCGGGGCAAGTGATGCGAGAAGAGCCGGGTGTCCTTCTCGTTGCCCTTCACGCTCGCCGAGGTCAGCCCATAGGTCTCGGAGCTGGCGATGGTCCGGATCAGGTCCCGGATGTCGTACTTGTGCTCCACGAAATGCCGCGCCAGGGCATCGAGCAGTTCCGGGTGGACCGGCGGGTTGGCGCGGCTCATGTCGTCGGGCGGGTCGACCAGCCCCTTGCCGAAGAGCTGCGCCCAGACCCAGTTGGTCATGGCCCGGGCGAAATACGGGTTGTCCGGGGCGGTCATCCAGTCGGCCAGCGCCTTGCGCGGGTCGTCGGCGGGGGCGACCTTGACGGGCTTGCCGTCGAGGAGCCGCGGCTCGACCGGCTTCTTGGTCCGCAGGTGGACGACCTCGCCCTTCGGATTGATCGTCACCTTGTCGCGGCCCATCATCGCGCCGGGGGCCATGCCGCCGCCGCGCTGGACCTTGGCGAAGAAGGAGGCAAATCCGTAATAGGCATCCTGCGTCCAGATGTCGAACGGATGGTCGTGGCACTGGGCGCATCGCATCCGCAGGCCCAGGAAGCGCTGCGCGGTCTGCTCGGCCTGCTCGTTGGGCAGCATGGTATCCAGCGCATAGTTGACGGGACCCCCGTTGTCGATGTCGTTGGGGTCGCCCAGGGCCGTCAGCAGCGTCTTGACGACCACGTCCCACGGCCGATTCTCGGCCAGGCAGCGCTCGATCCAGGTATGGTAGCGCAGGCCCCGTTCCCCTGGCGTGCCGTGCTGATCTGGAGCAGGTCGCCGAGCTTGAGCTTCCAGAACAGCAGGAACTCCTTCTTGCCGAGCAGACGATCGATGACCTTGAGCCGCTTGTCCGGATCGGTGTCGGCGAGGAAGGTGCGAACTTCGTCGGGCAGCGGCTGCTCGCCGGTCAGGTCGAGCGAGATGCGGCGGAGGAACGCGGCGTCGCCGGCCGGGGGGCTCGGCGGCACCTTGAGCGACTCGAGCCGCTTGAAGAGCTCGTCATCGATGAAGTTGCGCCGCTTGAGCTTGGAGAAATCGAAGGCCAGGTCGGGATTGATGACCGTGGAGAGCCGCAGGTTCAGGACGTGCGATTCATAGCGCACGATCAGGTCGGTCTCGGAACGACGGAGCAGGCTGACGCGGCCCTGGGGGGTGACCGATGCCGCCGCGTCGTCGTTCACCTTGAACGAGGCCAGCCGGGTCACGTCGCGACGGTGACCGTCGGCGTACCGGGCGACGACGCGGAGCTGTCGCGTGCCGGGCTCGTCCATCCGGACGGCCGCGGCGGGCTCGATGGCCACGCCCTCGACGGCCCCGTGCGCCTTGCCGCGATGTTCGGGCGCCCCGTCGCGGATCCAGGCCAGCAGCACCTGGTGCTCGGGCGAGCCGATCGCGACCCTCGGGCCACCAACGTGCGGGACGCGCCCGGTCGCCTTGAGGAGGAAGAGGCTCTGATCGGGTGCCAGCCGCGACAGCCGACGCTGGCCGGCGTCGCGGGCCACGGCGGGGTAATCCCCGGCCGGATCGTATCCGAAAAGAGAGAGGTGGAAACCGTTCTGCCCCTCCAGGCGGCCGTGACAGGCGCCGGTGTTGCAGCCCAGCCGGGTCAGGATCGGGACGATGTCCTCGCCGAAATCCCAGGGCCGGTCCGACCTCGGCTCGATCGTGACCTTCGCCTCGGCCGCCGGCGCCTCTTTTGCCCCGTCCAGGGCGGCGCGGACCGTCACGACGCCGGGCGAAATCGGCCGAAGATAGCCGCCGGCCTCGATCGCGGCCAGGCCCGCCGGCTCGGCCGTCCACCGGACCTCGGCCGTCCGATCGCGGGCGGCGTCCGCTTCATCGGTCGCCAGGAGTTGCAAACCGGGATCATCTCCCGTTATCGTGAACGCCTCGGGAGAGATCCGAACGGCCGGCTTCGGCGGTATGACCGGCTGTGCAACGACCGATACCGAGACCGGCGCCGGCACTGGGGCCGGATTCACCTTGCCCTTGCAGCCCGCGACCAGGACCAGCCCGGCGGCGAAAACAGCCTGAACGATCGAATGACGACGGGCCATCATCGGATCCCCTCCCGTCGAGATGACGAAATTCCGCGAAAATGACAAACGTCAGTGCTCGGGTTCATCCTAATCGGATAGGATAGGAAACTCAATGGGTGTCGAGCCGAGCGGTTCCCGGAATTCGGGAATGGCGAGGCACCCTCGGGTCCGCCACCGGGAATTCGTAGGATCTCCCGCAAATTCGTGGTCGATGTTCGATTTGAGAATAGTTCGCATTTTTTTCGGAGATGAATCGATGGGCAAGGGTGATCGTCGGTCCAAGCGAGGCAAGATCTTCCGGGGGACGTACGGCAAGCGACGTCCCAAGCCGGAGAAGGAGCGGAAGATCGCCGTGGCCTTCGCAGCGGCCGCGACGGCCGCAACGGCGGCTGCCGCCACCCCGGCATCCTGACGTCCGGTCCGATCGCGCGGATGCGGGGTCGCCGCGCCCGCCCGGCACTTCCGGCTGATCCCCGTGGCCCTGGCGCGTGGCTTCGAGTAGAATCGGCTTCCTCGTCGCGAAGGATCGGCCTTCGCCCGGCATCCGGCGGCAATCCCGTCGGGATTTGCCGGGAGGGGCATCTGGACGAGGTCGCGGCCGGTTCCGGCCGCGGGGGATGTGTCGTGGGGCGGAGGAGCCGCCCGCGCCTCCGAATGAAGAACAACCAGGCCGGGACCGAAGTGGGCTCGGCTCAATCGATCGGTCGGGTCGCATCGAATCGACGAGACCCGGCCTGGGACGGAGTGGAAGGGAGTGCTCCATCATGGCCAAGCTACGGCTCCTCAAGACCGGACATGGCGACCTGATGCTCGCGGAGTGGAATAAGGACGTGCCCGAGACCGTCACCGCGGCGGAGACGGCCTTCTCCGACAATTTCACGCCGGGCCGGATGGCGTTCCGGCTCGACGGACCGGGACGGACCACGCCGATCCGCCAGTTCGACCGGACGGCCCCGGAGATCCTGATCGTCCCGGCCATCCAGGGTGGGTGAGCCGGATCATCCACCCGGCGGCGGCCACGGAAGTCCGCCTCATTGTGCAGGCATCGAGCCCCCACCAGTGAGGCGAGCCCCCGTGCTCGTCGCCATCCGGCCGCCTGCGGGATTTGCTCATGATTCGCACGGGATATCTCCGCTGGGAGATCGAGGTCGACGACGTCCGCAGCCGCGACGATCAGCTCGCGCCGAGGTGATCTTCCTGGCGCGGCCGAGTTATCGGATCGTGCGGGTGAAGAGCACGGGGCACATCGACGCCGCCGAGCGGTTCGCCCGCGGCGAGGCGACGTATGACTCGGTGCTGAGGACGCTCCATCGCGGCGGCGCGGAGACCGACGTCCGAGTCCCCGACGTCGGGCCGCGGCCGTTCCGGTATTCCGAGAGCGACCGATCGAAGATGCCGCGATACTGGATGGAGAAGCTCCAGCGCGAGGCCGGTGCCTTCGCGGCCGAGGTCGTCCGCACGGCGTCGTCATTCCCGCAACTCGTGATCTCGAGCGCGGCCTTGCGGGCCGGCTATGCGCGGATGGTCGCCTCGGAAATCTTCCGGGTGATCGAAGGCAAGAGCCAGCCGCAGCCGACGCACGAGGACGAGCCGATGCGGCTGGACGTCTCGAGCTACCAGCAAGGCGTGCCCGAGCTGGTCGCCGCCGAGTTGGTGCGCGACGTCGTCGAGCCGAAGGAGTTCCACGAGTTCTGCCAGTTCGACTGCCTGACGATCCTGAACGGCGACAAGTATTACCGCATCCCGCGCCGGCCGCACGGCCTGATCGAGGTCTGGGACGCCAAGACCCGCCGGGCCTTGACGAGGCTCTGCATCGTCTTCCAGGACCCCGGGATGCCCCCTTCCGACGAAGTCGTCATGAAATACCTGCTGGCCAAGCACCAGCCCGAGATGCTCTGGCAGATCGGCGTCCGCTTCAGCCCGCCGACCGGCAAGTTCGAGGTCACCCCGCCGAGGCGATGGAGCCTCGACTGAGGATCCAAGATGAGCTCGATGGGTCACCGATCGCCGTTCTTGGATCGCATTCGCGAGGCATTTCGGCCCACACAGCGTGGCGTGGTCGGGATTGTCGATGACTTACTCAGTTTATCCCAACAAATGGACCTCCAACTCCACTGGCACGACGACTTGTGTCGCGCCCTCGTGATCGGAGCCGAACCGGAAGATACTGTCCAGTTGCCAATACCGAAGTCAGTCTTTCGGGCCGTCTTGGCTCGGTTGGCTACCCTTTGCAACGGACAGAATCCCGGTTCAACCTCACTCTATGGAGGCGAGGGCGAGCTGATGATTGGTGCTGATCGTACAACGTTCTGTCGGGTGGCCTTTACAAACACTCCCGGCGCACAGCGATTGGAAATGGTTCGAATCCACGCGGGCCATGAGCCCGGCCGACATGCGGCTCCTGGTTGTTGAAGTCAGATCAGAATGGGCCACGGCTCCATCGGCCCGACGATCAAGTCCGTCCCCACCACTCGCCAAGCTCCACCAGCCGCTCGTAGTTCTCGGCTTGCTCGAGCTGGGTGAGGGCTTCGATGCGGGCCGATCCCGACGCCGAGGCGGCCCGCTCGCGGATTTCCGCGATCCGCGCGAGCCGATGTTTTCGGTCAACCCATCGGCCGCCGGCTTCGGGCGTCGGGATGGCCGCGATGAGGCTGTCCCGCTCGGCCCGGCTGAGGTACCAGTCCAGGGCGACGCCCGAGGCCTTGTCGGAGGCGACCGTCGTGTCGCCCGGCCAGGCCGCGGGGTCCGGCGGGAGGTAGGTCACCTGGGCGGAGTTCTCGAAGATCGCCGTCGTGAAGAATGAGCGGTCGCCGCCCTTGGCCCGGGCGAATCGCTCGCTGAGCGCGGCGACGTCCTCGTCGTTGCGGAACATCGCCGACGCGGTCCGCGCCGACTCGGCCGCCTCGGGCGGGCTGGTGAAAAACCGGAACCCGCGGAGCAGCCGGTCGAGCGCCCCGAAGGCAGGTCCGCGACTCCCAGCCGCTCGTCGGCGCTGATCGCGTCGCGGATCTGCACGAGGACGACACCCGAGGTGTTCGCCGACAGCCATTCGAAATTCTTGTGGATCCACGCCGACGAGACCTGGATCCCGTAATTGTCGTATCCGCCCGCGTCGAAGATCCGGCGCGTCGGCTCGGTCGGCAGGCTGACCGACGGCGAGACGTAGGGGAACGAGGCATTCATCCGCACGCCGGTGCCCAGCCGGAACCCCGTCGCCTCGGGGAAGAGCCGGTAGAACTCCATCGCCGAGAGCGAGTAGAGTCGGTCCGCGCCCCCCGGGAGCTCGGTCTCGATCTCGCTCCCGGCTGAGCCGATCAACGACCCGAGGTCGAGGTTGCTGATGAGCAGCCGTCGCCCGTCCTCGATCATCATCGGCGAGAGGATCATCGAGGGGATCCGCCCGGCCTCCTCGTCGGCGATCATGTCGCGGAACGGGATGGCCAGGTCCTTCCAGGCCGCCTCCAGGCGGATGCCCCGGTCGTCGGCGAAGATCCGCGGGAGAAAGGCCAGGAACGGGTCGCGCAGGGCGATGAACCGGGCCACCGGTTCGAGGCTATCGCGGGGTATGGAGAGCACCCACTCCGACGGGTGGTAAGAACCGGCGGCGGTCGGCTTGCCCGGGACTTCGATCACCTTCCGACGGTGGAGCAGGTAATAGCCGGCCCCGAGCATGCCGCCCGAGGCGCCCGTGATCAGCCGGACATGGTGGCCGAAATCCGGGATCTGCTTCTCGAGGCGGTCCAGGACGATCGACACCCAGAGCCCCGATCGCAGCGCGCCGCCGCTGACGGAGACGACCGCCAGCTTCGGCTTCGCCTCGCCCGGGCGCGTCCGGACCCAGTTCTCCAGCGCGTCCTCGTCGCGGACCAGCCGAAGCCGGCCCAGTCCGCCCCCGATCGCGAAGTCCCGGACGATCGCGTCGACCTGCGGGCGCAACGGGACAAGCCCGGGCGTACCTTTCGGGTAGTAAGCGGCCATCTCGGGGAAACGGAGCTTGTACGGGTCGTTGTTGATCAGTGCGAACCAGAGCGCCCCGACCAGCACGACGAGCGTCGTCGCCCCCGCGAACGGCCAGGGGTAGATGTAGGCGATGAACGCGTAGGCCGTCGCCAGCAGGCCCAGCAAGGCGCAGATCGCCAAGGCGGCCGACACCATCCGGTCGTAGACCGGCTGGAACGAGAGGACCGCGTAGAACGCGGCGAGGATGAAGAAGAAGACCAGCATCCCGGGGTGCCGGATTACGGGGTCGCTCGCCTCCTGGAACAGCGGCCAGCGGCCGATCGCTCTGGCAGTCCCCATCAGCAGGGCGATGACGATAATTCCCAGGGCAATCCCCGCGAGCCAGGTGACCAGGTTCAGCGCGTAGGCCACCGGGTTGGTCGCGATCGACATCGTCCGCCCGATCGTCGGTCCGACCTTATCGCTGCTGATCAGCATCGCCGGCGCCGAGCGAGGGACTCCCGGGAAAGCGGCCGGGAACAGGGCCGGCGCCACCAGCATCGCCAGGAAGGGCGGGCTCGTCACGATCAGGTACTGCGGCAGAAGCCCGAGATCCCCGGCCACGCCCGACCCGTAGAGGATCGGGCCTGCGTGGGCGATCAGCCGCTTGACTGTTTGCGAATTCGGACCGGCGGAGTAGAAGGCGAGGACCCCGGAGAGTGTCAGCAGGAGCGTGACGGCCATGGCGGCGCCCAGACGCGTCCACAGCCGGTCGTGCCAAAACAGTTCGGGCAGCCCGTAATCGGTCCCGAACAGGCCGAAGAGGATGCTGAAGAGGAAACCCAGCAGGACCGGGAACAGCAGGTGACCCAGGGCGAACTCCGCGAGGTCGACCAGGAACGGCCTGTACAACACGCCGACGACCCCGGCAAGGACGACCGCCAGGACGATCTGTAGTATCCGACCCATTGCCCCCCCTACCCGCTCCGCTGCGCCATCGAGGTTCAAACCACATCCGGCAAATTCAAGCCACCCGGCGCAACGCCCGGCCGCTTCCAGCCGGCGTCCGTGAGGATCGACTCGCTGGCCTTCTCGGCGATCATGTAGATCGACGTCACGATGAAGAACCCCGGGATGCTCGGGAAGATCGACGCGTCGACCACCCGCAGGCCCGTGACCCCGAGCACCTTGAAATTGGCGTCGAGCGCCGCCTCGGTCTGGTTGCCCTTGGGTCCGATCCGGCAGGTGCCGCAGGCGTGATGGCCCCAGGCTTCCTTCTTGATCCATTCGCCGATCTGGTGCCGGTCGTTCATATCCGGCGGGTCATAGCCCATCTCGACGAGCGGTCGCGCGTCCACCCCCAGGTGGGCGGTGAACTGGCGGACGAAGAGGACCCCCTGGATCACCGCCTCGAGGTCGTCGCCGCCATCGTCGGTCCCCTCGTCGAAGTACTTGAAGTTGATCTCCGGCACGGCGAACGGGTCGGTCGTCCGCAGCCGGACATAGCCCCCCTTGTTCTTCGTGTGTCGCCTTGAGGATCGCCCAGGTAAACCGGTCCTTGTGCGCCTTGAGCGTCTTGTCGTAGCCCGGGAAATACCCCTTGAACGCGGCTGGGAGGCCGAAGATGAAGAGATCGGGGTCGGTCCGGCTGAAGGACGACTTGCGGATGATCGACACGATCCCGCCGTTGGTCGCGTAGAGCCCGTCGTGGCGCGTCTTCCACTCGTCGAGCACCGGGTCGACCTGGCCCGGCCCCGGCTTGTGGAACAGGGCGCCTTCGAGAGTCTTGAAGTCGTGGGGGTATTCGGAGATCAACCCCACCTCGTAGCGGTCCTGGAGGAAATTCCCGACCGCGGGCAGGTCGCTCACCGACGCGATCCCGAGCCGGGCGAGCTGGTCGGCCGGGCCGATCCCGGAGAGCATGAGGAGCTGGGGCGTGTTGAACGAGCCGCCGCAGACGATCACCTCCTTCGTCACGCGGACCACCTCGCGACGATCGGACCGCTTCCGGCCCCCCGCCGGCTCCGGCGCGGCGTCGTAGTATTTCGGGCCCTGGACGTACTCGACGCCAACCGCCTGTTTCCCCTCGAAGACGATCCGGGTGGCGAACGTGTTGGACCAGATCGTCAAGTTCTCCGGGAACCGCTCCTTCACGCGATTGATCCGTTCCCGCGCCCGACGCGCTTCCGTTCGTCCGGGCTGACCGTCAGCGGGATGAGGAACACGCCCTCGCGATGCTCGAGCGTCACCCGATACTGGTTCGGGTCGAGGAACTTGTTCAACGAGTTCTTGATATGGGCCTCGAGGTCGTCCTTCTTCTGCGCGAGGGGTTTGAGATTGAAGATCTCCTTGAGGTTCGGTGCGTCCTCGAGGGCGCGCTCGATCTTGTCGAGCAGGCGGTCGAGCGACTTCGGATCCGCCGGGTTGAAGTCGAGGTCCCAAATCGTCGCGTACACGGCACCCAGCACCGACTGGATCAACTGGAAGTCGGGGTCGGAGAGCGTCTCCTTGAGGTCGAGCAGGTCGGTGATCACGTCGGTGGTCAGCCAGCCCTGGAAGCCGTGGCGGGAATCGGGGTCCGGGCCGGCGAGGTAGCCGCATCGCTCGATCCGTTCGAAGATGGTCCGCATCCGATCCGGGTCCCACGACGTGTCGGCCGGGTCGTAAGTCCTGGCGATGGCGGCGATCTCCTCCCAGTCGCTGTTATGCGGGTAGATGGTGATCAGGGCGTGGTGCGCCGTGCAGCCCCCGAGCGTCCCGGCGCGGGGTAGAGCACGCCCTTGCCGTCCTGGTACTTGGAATCGTATTGGTTGGTCTGTCGCGCCGGATCGGAGTAGTGCTGGACGAAGAAATCCCAGCGCATCTCCGGTTCCTGGGTCGCCTCGGCGTGGAACGCCGGGACGTCGTAGCTCAGGTCCTTGTATTCGTAGCCGGCCTCGATCAGCAGGACCTTGAACCCCGCGCTGGCGAGGTTGGCCGCGACCGGACCGCCGCCTCCTCCCGAGCCGACGACGACATAATCGAACTGGGCAGCTTGCTCCGCGGACATGGTTCATCCTCCTCGGTGTGAGTCGCTCGCCGCCCCGATGGGCGGGGCCGGATCCCGGTCGCGCGCATTCGGAGTCACAGGGTCTTCAGGAACTCGATGAGGTCGCGCTTCTCCTGCGGCGACAGCTCGGATCCGAACGTGTGCCCTCGGTTCTCGACCAGGTCCGGGCAGTCGCTCAGCCTCAGCAGCTCCTCGACCACGAGCTTCTCATTGCCCTTGTGCTTGATGTAGAACTTCAGCGCGTAAGGTGCCCGGGCCGCGTTCAGGTTGAGGATCAGGTTCAGCGGCGTCCCCTTGGGGATGACCAGGTCATTGGGGATCAGGTCCTCGAGCAACTTCATCTTCTCGTCGAGCGCCGCCTTGAACTTCGGTTCGACGCTCGCCACCAGCTCGGCGAGCTTCGGCCGGCCGGCCACCTTCTCCCGGATCACCTCGTCGATCCGCTTGTGGACCGCGTCGATGACGAATTGCTTGACCTTCTTGAGGTTCTCCTCCTTGTTCATGTCCTCGAACACGGGCTCGAAGACGACCAGGAGCTCGAGTATCGCCTGCTTGATCGCCGGCCTGACGGGCTTGAAGGCATCGGGCAAGTCGAGCGAGTCGACCGCCTCGCCGATCGCCTTCGCGATGAACTCCTTGAGCTGCATCTTGGCCAGGTCGCGGATGGTCGCGGCGACCTGTTCGCGGACGCCGGGCAAGCTTCCGATCAGGCCGGAATCGGCCGATGTGACCTTGATCTTCGGCGTGCGGAGGCCGGGGTTGAGCAACTCGTTGATCGCCTTCTCGAATAGCTCCAGCCGGCCCTTGATCGTGATGTACTTCGGATCGAGGAACTCTTCTCCTTTGGAATCGATGCTGACCGGAGGGTCGCCGATCGAGTTGTTGTGGAGGTACGGCGCCGTGGCCCACATGCTGTTGAGGGCCGCGGTCCGGTAGTAGCCCCGCCCGCCGCCGGGGGCGGTGAACTCGGTGACGATCGGCGTGCTCCCGAACCGGCCCGGGTCGAGCAGGTTGAGCGGGTTCTCGAACTTGATCGTGCGGAGCGGCGGCAGGGCCTTGTAGTCCTTCGACGACAGGTCGGCCCAGATGTCGCCGTCGATGGCGTTGGTCGCCATCGCTCGCTGCGAATTGATCCCGAAGCCGGGCAGGTCGAACGGATACCGCACGTCGTCGGAGAACGTGTTGGTCGACCGGAGATCGGCCCTGGCGAAGCTGGCCCGGTAATACGCCATCGGGTCGGGGTTGAGCGAATCGGGATAGCTATTCTGGGGCTGGTCGCTCGAGTGGCACTTCGCACAGTGCCGGATGAACAGGTCGGCGCCGTTGCGGAGTTGCCCCGCGTCCTGGCTGATGTAGGGCTTGCCGCTCTCATCCTTGGCGCTCGCGAGCAGGTACGGGGTGTACGTGGCGAGGTAGCTGATCAACTTGTCGACCCGTCGCTCCGATTCGTTCCAGTTGTCGCCGAGCTGGGGGTATTTCTTGCGGAGCTCGCTCCAGCGGGCCTCCGGCACGAAGCCCTTGACCTCCTTGAGCTGGAACGGCGATTGCGGGGTCCCCGTGACGGGGTTCCAGAGGTGGTCGGACCAGTAGTCGCCCTCCGAGCCGATGTTGACATAGACGCGCAGCAGGGCCGTCCGGATGCTGACCGAATCGGCACCGTCCTTGAGGACATGCTTGGTGGAGAGCAGGTGGCCGTCCGGGGTCGTCTCGAAGAAGTCCCGACGATGGCCGATGTTGATGATCTGGTTGATCGTGTTCGGGTTGTTGATGAAGTCGTAGGAGAACCGCGACGTCTCCGACGTCCCCGGCTGCTGGGTGTGGCCGTACTGGTAGAGGAAGCTCTCCGGGCCGAGCCCCTTGGTGTCATACGGGTCGCCGTCGCCATTCTTGTAATTCGGCCCGGGGTTGGCGTTGCCGCCGACGACCCGCCCGGCGCCGAAGAACAGGTCCCCCTCGCGGAGGTACTGGTTGCCGATGTTCGCCGCCAGGTTCTCCCATCGCGGTTTCGCGGGGTCCTTGGGCGGATTCAGCGGGTCGAACGCGATGTGACAGAAGGAGCAAGTGATCCCGAAGAGGTAAGGGGGCTCGACCTTGCCCGGGTTCTTGAAGTACTTCCGCACGCTCCCATCCTTGTCCGCGAGCCACGCCTTCTTCAAATCTTCGTTGAAGTCAGGATTGGGGAACTTGCGCAACCCGAGGATCCCCGTCGGCTCGCCGTACCACTTGGGGTTCCAGGGGTAATAGCCTTTCTTTCCGAACGCCGGTCCCGCGAGCGGCTCGCCCTTGGGTCCCAGCGGCGCGCCGGTGGCCTCGTCATAGAGGCCCTCGGGGTCCCCGTTCCACTTCTCCACGCGGAACCCGTATTCATCGATCTCGCCCTGCTCGGCGAAGTTGGGCTCGTTGATCAACCCGAGCTTCTTGAACCGGTCGGCACGCCCTTTCGGATCGATCAGCCTGTAGAAGTTGACCGAGAGGTCGAACTCGCCCCCGAACTTCGCCAGGATGTGATAGAATTTCTGGTTGCCCGCCGTATAGAACAGCCAGGTGTTGCGGCCGATCTTCTGGTCGTCGTTCCAGGTGTACCAGAGCCCGTTCGGGCCGTAATAGCGGAAGCTGTCGGGCAACTTCGAGAGATCGGGCACCTGGCCTCCGGAGCCGCCTCCTCCGCTCCCCCCTCTCGGCTGGGCCTTCGTGCTCGACGAGACGAGCCCCTCCTGGGCCCTCGCCACTCCGACGGGCACCGTTGATATGCACGTCAAGACGATCGGCATTATTGCGAATGCCGTGCATGCGAATCGGGTCAGCGAGAGGGACTTCATGCGACAATCCTCCGGTTGCGAACGCGTGTCAGCCGACGATCGAATGGATGCAGAGACGGGTACGACGGATCCTGCGGTCGTAGCACGCTTCATCTCGGCCGATCCTCGGCGCGGATCGCGAGAATCGACAATAGACGAACTCTGGAGGATCCAGACGGGACCTTGATGTGTCCTCTCCCGTACTGAGATCAAGCTCGTCCACGTTGTCCCGAATTGAAAACCCCAAGTCAAGGGGCGAGCGTCAGATTTGGCCGGATCGAGGCGGATCTTCGGCGGAAAAAGTCGACACGTCTCGCTCAGCACCACCGGACAGGGCGAGATCGCAGCCTGTGACCACGCACGTGAGTGCGTGGTTCGGACGGGACGCAAGTCCTCCAACATCGGGCGTAAGCCCGATCTGACGGGCGTACCCATCGCACTCGCGTGCGAGGTTTGAGGGCTGCGCCCGTCCGAACCAAGGTCTCACGATCGTGGTCACCCGCTGGTGTTCGGCGAGCCAGCTCGACCCGGCCGAAGAGTGGCTCACCTGGGCTTGGATTCCACCTTCTTGGTCGCGTCGGCCGGCTTGGCCTCCGCCGGCTTTGCCGCAGCGGGCGGGGCCGTCGTCGCGGGCTTGGCCGGGGCCGGGGATGGGGTCGCGGGCTCGGCGGCGAGGACCTGCGTGACATTATCGAGCGCGCCGAGGAGTCCCTCGTTGTTGTCCAGGACGAGCATCCGGACCCGCCCCTGCCGGTCCAGGACGATCGTGGTCGGGAAGGCGTGGAAGTTGGGGATCTTCGCGATGATCGATTCGTCGCCGACGGCGCACGGGTAAGGGATCCCCATTTCCTCGATGCACTTCTTGACCAACTGCGTGGCCACCTCCGGATTCGGGGCATCGCGTTCGAAGGCCAGTCCCACGACCTCGAGCCCGAGGCGGTGGTGCCTGCGATAGAGCTGGATCAGCCCGGGGATGGCCTTGCGGCACGGGTCGCACCAGGTGCCCCAGATGTCGATCACGACGACCTTGCCCTTGAACTGGTCGAGCGTGAACGGCTTGCCGTCCAGGCCGGCGACCTTGAAGTCGAAAGGGATGTCCAGCGGCTTGGCGACGTAATCCTTGACCCGGGCGCGGGCGGCGGCGAGGTTCGCGTCGTCGATGGCCTTGACCATCGTGCGATACTCCTTCGACGCGCTCAGCGACGCCATCTTGGGGTCGAGGTCGATCCGCTCGAACGCATCCAGGCCGCCATCATAGCCTTCCTTCAGCACGGCCGAGGCCCGGTCGAATCGCCCCTGCTCGGCGTACAGCCGGGCTTCGTTGAAGAGCACCCGCGCGAACATCGAGATCTCGGGTTGAGTCGGCTTCTCGTAGGCGCGGCGGAGCGTCCGGATCATCGAGGCGGCCTTCTCCATTGCCGCGGCGCGGTCGGCCGGCGCGGTCGCCTTCTCGCTCTGGATGAGCGCCAGCGCGGCGCGATTCAGCAGCGCCTCGCGGTTCGTCGGCTCGAACTTTAGGATCCGGTCCAGGCTGGTCACCGCCTTGGACGTATCCCCCTTCATGGCCGTGCTCACCGCGATCCGGAGTTGCTTCTCGACGTTTTCGGGGCGCAACGGTTCGTCGGCTTCCTGCGAACCGGCCGCATCCGGGCCGGGTTGATCCGCCGCGACCGGCGACGCCGCCTTCGTGGCCACGGTCGGCCCCGCGGCCGTCTCGGTCTTGGCCGCGGCCTTCGACGATGCCGAGGGCCCCGGATAGAATGGCGATACGCCCGCGTCCATCGGCCCTTCCGGCTCCGAGGAGCAGCCGACCATCGCGAGCAGGATCAGGATCAACACCGCAGTCCCAGGTTGACGCTGACGAGTGCCCATGAATCGCTCCCGATCGAGTCTCTGTTGAGGAGTGGTCGTGCCCGTCCATCATGGGCAGGTTCGCGGGCCGTCGGGAAGACAATTATTCCGGACCCGCGTCACCGGACCGCCGATCCCGGGACGGCGAGAGTCGGTCCCATCCGCCGGGATTCGACGGCCCACGTCGGTACTTCCATACCCGCATGGCTTGTCCGGCACGGAGCGAATCTCTTATGCTCTTGATGGCGAGGCGCCGGCCCGGTCGTGTCCAATCCAGGTTACCATGCACGAGGTCGGCACGACGAGCCTTCCGGGATCCCAGCTTATTGAACCGTCCCGGATGACCCCTCGCCTTCACGGACGGGATCGCGAAGGGGCTCTTGAGGTTGTCGTCAGCAGGACAGGAGCACAAGCATAGCGGATGGATCGCATTGATTCACTCACTCGTGTTGTGATTCTCGGTTCGACGGGCTCAATTGGCCGGAGCGCCCTGAGCGTGATCGGCCATGACGGCGGGGCACGGCTTCGGGCATGGGGGCTGAGCGCGCACACGCGATGGCAGGACCTGGCGGCGCAGGCGATCGAGCATCGGCCGCGATTCATCGCGGTGACGGACCCGGAGCTGGCGCGGCCGGTGGAGCAAGAACTGCGGGGTACGGGCGTGCAAGTCCTGGCCGGCCTGGACGGGCTGGTGCGGATGGTCCAGGATCCCGAGACCGATCGCGTGCTGAGCGCGATCGTCGGGGCGGTGGGGTTGCGCGGGACCTGGGCGGCGCTGGAGGCCGGCAAGATCGTGGCGCTGGCCAACAAGGAGACGCTGGTCGTGGCCGGCCCGCTGGTGATGGAACTGGCCCGGTCGCGAGGCGCGGATCATCCCCGTTGACAGCGAGCACTCGGCGATCTTCCAGGCACTGATGGCGGGCGGGCGGCAGGACGTCCGGCGGGTCATCCTGACGTCCTCCGGCGGCCCGTTCCGCGGCCGATCGGCCCGCGACCTGGCCCACGTCACCCCCGCGGACGCATTGAAGCACCCCACCTGGCAGATGGGGCCCAAGATCACGATCGACTCGGCCACCCTGATGAACAAGGCCCTGGAGGTCATCGAGGCGCGCTGGCTGTTCCAGCTCGAGCCGGAGCAGGTCGAGGTGGTGATCCATCCCGAGAGCGTGGTGCATTCCTTCGTCGAGTTCGTCGACGGCAGCGTGATCGCGCAGCTCTCGCCGCCGGACATGCGGCTGCCGATCCAGTACGCGCTGACGTATCCGGACCGGGTCCCCGGCCCGAACCCGGCACTGGATTGGGCCCGATCGTTCGCGCTGCATTTCGAGCCGCCGGACCGGGAGACGTTCCCCTGCCTGGATCTCGGATTCGAGGTGATGAAGCGGGGCGGGACGGCCGGCGCCGCCCTGAACGCCGCCAACGAGGCGGCCGTCGCGCGGTTCCTCGCCGGGGAGATCGGCTTCCTGGACATCGCCCGGGCCTGCCGCGCGGCACTGGACTCTCATACGTACGATCCTCGGCCCGCGCTCGACACGCTGTGGAGCGTCGACGCCCGGGCCCGGCGGGAGGTTGAGCGTTGGAAACCTTGATGTGGCTGCTGAATATCCTGAAAGTCGCCGTGGGCCTGGGCTTCGTGATCTTCATCCACGAGCTGGGCCACTTCCTCCTGGCCAAGTGGAACGGCGTGAAGGTGGAGAAATTCTCGATCGGCTTCGGCAAGACGATCTTCGGCTTCCGGAGGGGCGAGACGGAATACGTCCTGGCGGCGATCCCGCTGGGCGGATTCGTGAAGATGCTCGGCGAGTCGCCCGACGACGAGAACAGCAAGACGACGGATCCCGCGCCTATCCGAACAAATCCGTCGGGGCGCGGATGGCGATCATCTCGGCCGGGGTGATCATGAACGTGTTCCTGGGCCTGGCCTGCTTCGTCTATGCCTACGGGCATGGGATGGACGTGCAGCCGGCGAAGATCGGCGCCGTGGCGCCGTCGTCGCCGGCCTACGAGGCGGGCCTGATGCCCGGCGACGACATCGTGGCCATCGACGGCCGGCGCGACATCAGCTACAACACGCTGCTGCTGAAGGTCGCGCTCAGCGGCCCGGGGCAAGTCCTCCACTTCGGGATCGAGCGCCCGGGCATGACGGCCTGATCGAGATGGACCTCCAGCCGCGCCGCGATCCGAAGAAGGACAAGCCGACCATCGGGATCATCCCGGGCGAGAGCCTCCAGATCGGCGACTTCCTGCCGACGGCCGGCATGGTCGATCCGCCGTCGTACGCCCGGCCCGCGGGCAAGGAGGCGGAGAAGACGGTCGACACCCTCGTGGCGGCCGGCCCCGTCGGGGCCGAGCCGACGAAGCTGCTCGACCTCCAGGCGTATCAACGCCTGCTGGCCAGTCATCTCGATCGGCCGATCACGCACATCATCGAGCGCCGGGCGGCCGATTCGGCCGAAGACGGGCCTGTCCGGGAGCACTTCGAGGTGACGATGAACGCCCATCGGTTCGTCGACTTCGGCTTCCGGTTGACCGCCGAGCCGATCAGCGCGATCCGTCGCGGTTCGCCCGCGGACCGGGCCGGGTTCCGCAAGGGGGACCGGATCCTCAAGGTCGAGGGCCGCGACGACTTCGACCCGATGCAGTTGCCCAGCAAGTGCCAGCAGAGTGCCGGCAAACCGATGACGTTCGAGGTCGAGCGGGTCCTCGCCGGCGGCGAGCGGAAGACGGAGACGATCACCGTGACGCCCGACGACACGCCGCCCTGGTCCGCCCCGTTCCCGCTCTACGAAGACGCGCTGGACGTCTCGGGGCTGGGGTTGTGCCTGCCGATCCGGACCCACATCGCCGCCGTGCGGCCGGACTCGCCGGCGGCCAGGGCCGGCCTCAAGCCCGGCGACGTGATCAACTCCATGACCGTGACGCCGATGCCGCTGCCGTCCCGGGGCGCCGCCGGCAGCAAGCCGCCCGACTCGCCCCGGCCGACCACCGTCGAGTTCGACGAGCATGGGCTGGGTTGGGTCAGTACGTTCGGGTTCCTCCAGGCCCATCCCATGAAGGAGGTGAGCCTGGTCGTGAACAAGGCATCGCAGCCGTACAAGATCATGCCGGAACCGGACCCAACGGCGACCTGGTGGTACCACCCGGATCGCGGCCTGTTGTTCGACCCGATGACCCGCAAGCTCCCCCCGCAGCCCATCGCCTCGGCGCTGCGCCGCGGCCTCGACGACACGATCGAGAATATCCTGAATATCTACGCCATGTTCCGCAGTCTGGCCACCGGGCGGGTGAGCATGAGCAGCATGGGCGGAGTGATCACCATCTCGCGCGTCAGCTACCATCAGGCCCGGATGGGGCTGACCTATCTGATCCATTTCCTGGGGATCCTCAGCATCAACCTCGCCGTGCTCAACTTCCTGCCGATCCCGCCGCTGGACGGCGGCCAGATGTTCTTCCTGGTCGCCGAGAAGGTCCGGGGCCGCCCGCTGCCCGATTCGGCGCTGATCGCGGGGACCTACGTCGGCCTGTTCTTCGTGCTCCTGCTGATGGTCTTCGTCACCTTCCAGGATATCTTCCGCTTGATCAAAGAGTATCTCTGATCCGGATCATCGAAGCATTTCAGATTGTGGATTTCGGATTGCGTATCGAGGAGCACGCGGGATCGGTATCCTTAATTCGCAATCCGTAATCCGCAATAGGCGAATGCGCGTGAGAGAGGTCGCTCCGATGGGCATGCTCGGGGATCGGCTGATCGTGGACGGGAATCGACAACGGCTGAGGTCCGAGGGCAGCACCGTCGCGGAGATCATCGCCCGCCTCGACGCGGGCGAGCTCCCGGTCTCGGTGATCGCGTCCGGGGCGTTGGCGCCGGCCGACGTCGTCGCGGCGATGGCATCCGATGCGCTCGGTGGCGACGACTCCGCGGGATTGCCGCTGGTCCGGGCGAAGCCCTGGGCGCCCCGGATGGAGCGGGCGTTGTCGGAACGCGCCTGGGCGGCGGTGTTCCCGGGGGCGGCGAATCGATCGCGACTCTCGCTCGCGGCCGGGCTGCTCCAGGTCTACGACTTCTGGGACGCCAGCCACGAGGCCGCCCAGCAGGCCGACGATCTGGGCGAGCGGGATTTCTCGGCGTACTGGCACGGCATCGCCCATCGCCGCGAGCCCGACCCGGCCAACGCGTCGTACTGGTTCCGCCGGGTCGGCCGCCATCCGCTCTTCGCCCCGATGGCCGAGGCCGCCCGGCCCCTGCTCGACCAGCACGTTGACGCCTCGCTCACCGCGCGACTGATCACCGGCGGCACATGGAACGCGTCCGCGATGATCGACCTGTGTACCGAGGCCCGTCCGGGCACGCCGCGCGAGGCCATCGCCCGGCGCCTCCAGCGGCTGGAGATGTGGCTGCTGCTCGAGGCGACGTTTGCGGCGATCACCCCTTTCCGGGAGTGAGACACGATATGGCCACCGATCTGCGGACCGCGGAGGTCTTGCCTCCCCACGACTGGGATTCGGATGTGCGCAAATTCTACGAGGTCGTGGACGGAGAGTTCGTGCAGAAGCCTGGACCATGGGTGTTGGAGACGATCCTCTCGGGCTTGCTTCTGGGATTAATGGGATCATTTGCCCGCACGAACGGGCTGGGTTACGTGGTGACAAGGACCCTCTTCACAATCGATCGTGCCCGGGTCCTGATGCGTCGCCCGACCTTGGCCGTCGTCTCGGAGTGGCGATGGCCCCTGGAGTGCCCTGTCCCTGCAACCGAGTCATGGGATGTTGTCCCGGACCTGGCCGCCGAGATCATCAATCACGCCACTTCCGCCGATGAGGTCGCGATCAAGATTGAGGAGTATTTTCAAGCCAGCGTGAGGGCGATCTGGGTCATTTTTCCAGTAACCAAGAAGATTTACGTCTACGGATCGCCGACGCGTGTCCGAATCCTCCAGATTGGCGACGTGCTCGAAGGTGAAGACCTGTTACCTGGTTTTCAGGTTGCGTTATCGACCTTGTTCAAGGAGCGCGACGAAGGGCTCGAGGGCCAGGAACTGACAGCCCAGAGGGACGCTCGCCTTCCGGCGGCCGTTCTGAAGAACTCGTACCAACCTTCCACGGTGATTGACTTCCCCCTCGAGCCCGTCTTAAGATCCACATCCAGCCGGACCTTCGAATGCCACCCGTTCCCGACGGCATGACGCCCCGGCGCGATATGATGGACCCTCCCCTTCGGCATCGCGACCGAGGAGCCTTGCGACCATGAGCTCTGACCACGGCGGCGGATCGATCACCAGCGTCCTGCAAGAGACCCGGGTCTTCCCGCCACCCGAGGCGTTCGCGAGCAAGGCCCACATCTCCGGCCTGGCCCAGTACGAAGCCCTCTGGGACCGCGCCAAGGACGACCCCGAAGGCTTCTGGGGCGAGCAGGCCCGGTCGCTCCACTGGGACCAGCCCTGGGACAAGGTGCTCGACTGGCAACCCCCGTTCGCGAAGTGGTTCGTCGGGGCCAAGCTAAACGCATCGTACAACTGCGTCGATCGCCACTGCGAGGGCCCCTCGAAGAACAAGGCGGCGCTCATCTGGGAGGGCGAGCCGGGCGACCGTCGGGTCCTGCGGTACCAGGACCTCCAGCGCGAGGTCTCGAAGTTCGCCAACGTGCTCAAGACACTGGGCGTGCGCCCGGGCGACGTCGTCGCGGTGTACATGCCGCTGGTCCCCGAGCTGGTGATCGCGCTGCTGGCCTGCGCCCGCATCGGGGCGCCCCACACGGTGATCTTCGGCGGCTTCAGCGCCGAGTCGCTCGCCGGCCGGATCCAGGACTGCAAGGCCAAGGTCCTGGTCACCGCCGACGGCGGCTATCGACGCGGCAAGCTGGTCCCGCTCAAGGAGAACGCCGACGGCGCCGCGTCGGCATGTCCCACGCTGGAGAACGTCGTCGTCTACCGCCGGACCGGCACGCAGATCGCCTGGTCGGCCGGCCGCGATCACTGGTGGCACGAGCTGATGGACGGCGCCTCGGCCACCTGCCCGGCCGAGCCGCTCGACAGCGAGCATCCGCTCTACATCCTGTACACCTCGGGATCCACCGGCAAGCCGAAGGGCATCCTGCACACGACCGGCGGCTACCTGCTCGGGGCGACGATGACCACGAAGTGGGTCTTCGACCTCAAGGACGACGACACCTACTGGTGTACGGCCGACGTCGGCTGGGTGACCGGCCATTCGTACCTGGTCTACGGCCCGCTCTCCAACGGCGCCACCTGCGTGATGTACGAGGGCGCCCCGAACTGGCCCGACGAGGGCCGGTTCTGGAAGATCATCGAGGACTACCGGGTCAGCATCCTCTACACGGCCCCGACGGCGATCCGCGCGTTCATGAAGTGGGGCGAGCAATACCCCCGCCGACACGACCTGTCGAGCCTCCGCCTGCTGGGCACGGTCGGCGAGCCGATCAACCCCGAGGCCTGGATGTGGTACCACAAGGTCATCGGCGGCGGGCGATGCCCGATCGTCGACACCTGGTGGCAGACCGAGACCGGCGCGATCATGATCTCGCCGCTGCCGGGTGCCATCCCGGCCATCCCGGGCTCGGCGACCCGCCCCCTGCCCGGCATCGTCCCCGACATCGTCACCAAGGACGGCAAATCCCTCGGCGCCAACCAGGGCGGTTTCCTCGTGATCAAGCAGCCGTGGCCGTCGATGCTCCGCACGCTCTACGGCGACGACGAGCGCTACCAGTCGACATACTGGTCCGACATCCCCGGTTGCTACTTCACCGGCGACGGCGCCCGTCGCGACGAGGCCGGCAACTACTGGATCATGGGCCGGGTCGACGACGTGCTCAACGTCGCCGGCCACCGGCTCTCGACGATGGAGATCGAGAGCGCCCTGGTCAGCCATCCGTTGGTGGCCGAGGCCGCCGTGGTGGGCAAGCCCGACGACCTGAAGGGCCAGGGCATCTCGGCGTTCGTGACGCTCGAATCCGGCCAGCAGCCCAGCGAGGCGCTCCGCCAGGAGCTGCGCGCCACGTCACCAAGGAGATCGGCGCCCTGGCCCGCCCGGACGAGATCCGCTTCACCGAATCCCTGCCCAAGACGCGCAGCGGCAAGATCATGAGGAGATTGCTCCGCGACATCGCCGCGGGCGTCGAGAGCACCGGCGACACCAGCACCCTCGAAGACCTCAGCGTCCTGGCCCGCCTGCGGCAGAAGGATGACGAGGAGTGACGCGAACGAAGCGCCCTACGATTGACCCCTGCGGTTGCGGCGCGATAATCGGGCCGGTGACGCCGATTTCCCATGCCGTAGACCAGATGAGAGGAGGAGTTCACTTTCGAGGACTACAACGACATACGACGGCACTTCAAAGCGTCCGGCATCCGGTCCGGGCCGACCATCGACCTATCCTCGCCCGACCTGGAAGAGGACGAGGATGGCCCGCGAGAGTGGCACAGTTGGGCCGGACGATCGTCCTGCTCCCTTCCCTGGCGGAAGCAAAACGGCGAGAGAAGGAGCCATTAGACCCCCGCGAATCAGACGAGATACAGCCACCTCGGTCACATACCCGCGGGCCTCGCGCCTCCAGACTTTGATCGTGCTGATGAAAGACAAGAATCCACGACCGACCCTGGATGCACCCTCTATGAGACATCGATCCGGGCATCTCTGAAATCGATCTCGAAAACATGCGACTTTTGTAGCCAGTCCCTCGGCGCCGACTGACAAAGACCCCTCCGCCCGGCCCAAGGACGCCAAGAAAGTCCGACCCGTCCCAATCCCGCTCGGCGACGATCAGACGCTCCTTGGGAAAACCTTCGCAGAGGAGCAGATCCTCATTGGCCTCCTTCCGGTCATACACCACGAGCTTGCACTTGCAGGATGGGCAATTCTCGAAGATTGTCCCGCAATACGCGCAGATCACGGCGGAACGCCGGCATTTCGGGCAGAGGTTCGAGTCGCCTTGCACTTTGAACCGATGGCAGAATCCACCCTTGCCGGTTATCGCGAAGAGCAGGAACCTCGGAGCCTCGATTCCGCTCGAATTCTCCGCGAGCTCGACGACCTCTCGCAGTTCGAATCCCGTCAATCCGCTCCCCTTCAACCTCCTGGCAAAGACCTCGTTGACCATCAAGAAGCCGTGATCGGCCATCTGGATGAAGTTGCCTAGCACTCCGCCGAACAGGTCGACTTTGATCCACTCGACGCGGACATCCGTAGCGTGCTCCGGACCGCGATGGCAAAGCGTCACGTCACGCAATCGGGCGTCGTGATACTTCGCATAGACCAGGTTCTTGTCCAGGGTCTCGGTGAGGGAGATCCATCGAGACTCCCACACGATACCGTCCTTCAGTTCGCCGCTCGTCCTGTCATAAGAGATGGATTTCACAGGGGTCCGCCTTCGGCACATCGAAACGGAAATGACAGCCTCAAGCACTCCGAGGCTCCTCATGGCTCCCGGCCACATCGCGTTGCCCGATCGCGATACCTTGAGCGCTCTTCTTCTGCAATGGCGGGCTGGAGATGGTCGCGACAACGATCTGGGCGATCGCATCGCCCTCGCACAGGGCCAGGGCAAAGGGACCGAGATTGGCGATCTCCAACGTCACCTGTCCCCACCAGCCGGAGTGGAGGGTGGGGGCGGTCATGTGAACGACGAGGCCGGTTCGGGCTCGAGAACTCTTTCCATCGATGAAGCAGATCAAGCGGGGATCGATCTCGGGTGTCCCCACCCGTTCTCGGGTTTGCCAGAGAAAGAACCCCCCGGGTTTGACGACAATCCTCGATCCTTCGCGATAGACCTTGGAATCAGACCAGGCCTCTCCCTCTCCCTCAAAAGGGACAGGTATGGCGAACCGCTTCGCGAAGGCTTTGTAGTTGAACTTGCCGACTCCCAAGATCGGCGAAGCTCCCGCGTCTTCTTGCTGCCGTGTGAATGCCTTGACGTCCCAGACTTTGGCGGCCTCGATCTTGTCGAGATGCAGGTCGATCGAGGTGGTATCGATCTCCATGGGAGGCGGGTTGACGATGAGTTGGTTGGTGTCGAGAGCAAATCGGAGATCCCGATCTGAGAGATACATCGAGGTTCACTCCCGCATCCTCATGCCGTCGATCGTGTGCGCGACGGCGGTAGAATCGGAGTGGGGCGGAGTTTGACCTCGCTTCGATCGACCGCGATAACCTCCCCGTCGGGGATCTCGACCGCGACTTGGTCATCCGGGAGTTCGTCAACCATCCGCCCTGCGACCATCCCGTCAACCTCCGTGGTGGGTTCGTCTTCACCGACGAGTTTGCCCTCGGCATTCCAGCAAAAGTCGCGCGGCACCAAGCTCGTGTAGATCTGGCCATCGGCCAACCGGACTTCAATGACCCGCTCGCCCGAAAAGGCCCCGGGGGAAAGCTTGCAGGGAATAGCGATGAGTGTCATTGCCGCCAGCATCGGAAGTCCTCCAATCGGAGTTCCCGGGTGGTGTCGTTCGCGATCCGGGAATTCGACAACTTTTATCGGTCGATCCACCCAACTCCCTTGATCGTTCACGGGTTCCGGATCGGGGGTGGCCGATGAACTCGTCACAATCGTCCGGATCGAACGAAGTGCCCCGAGCTCCCGTAGTGTACATCGGAATGCCGGGCCGCGATAGTCCTCGTCGATGGTAGTACGGCTCGGCGGGTCGGAGAGAGACTTGGGCCGAGAGCTGGCTCGATGAGCGTGTGGATTCCGGCGACTTGCATGGAATCGGGTGCTTGTTTACCGTGACATGCCCGGTTACTCCCCTCGTGAGATCGCAAAGCCCTTGCCCCGCACCGCCACGCGATGCCCGTCGGAGAAGGTGACGGTGCGCGGACGCTCCCCCATGCTGTAGACGCAGTAGGTCCGCGTCGTGCCCCGGCGGAAGACGGCCGCGAGCGGCTCGTCGGCCGTGACCGAGGCATCGACGTGTCCCAGTTTCGCGAGGCTCGCGATCCAGTGATAGGTGTTGGCCCGACTGTTGCCCCCCTCGGTCGGGGCATGCTCTCTACCGGCTTCGAACTGCCGCATCGCATCGGCGGGATCGGACAGCGCCCGATACATCCAGACGAGGTCGGCCCATTCGTCCCAGGTGGTCCCTTGGTTCTCGCCGACGAGCGCCGCATAATTCTTCTCGACATAGGCCGGGTACTGGCCGAGGTAGAGCGAACCGCCGTGGATGGGCAGCCAGTTGATCCCGTGGACCATCTCCGGGTTCCTCGAGAACCACGTCTCGTTCACTCCCTTGCCGCCCCAGACCATCGTCACCACCGAGGGCGTGTAGGCCGCGGGCCGATTCTCGCCCCGGACGTCGAACCAGTAGGCGTTGATCGCCGTCATCTCGCTGGCGTAGAGGTAGACGCCGAGGTCCCGGATCGCCCGGTCGCCGACCGCCTCGCCCCAGAGGATCAGGCCGCTCCAGGCGTTCATCGCCTCGGAGGACGACTCCTCGTTGTTCCCGTCGGCGAACTGCGCCCGGCCGGAGGCCCAGGAGTGGCCGGCATAGGGGTCGAAGTTCCGCAGGAACGGGAACTGCGGATCCCGTCGGTGAGGGCTGGCGATGTCGCGGATGAGCAGGTCCACCATCCCGCCCCATCGGTCCCGAGCGGCCCACGCCGGGTCGTGCCGGGCGACCTCCGCGGCCGCCATGAGGAAGTAACCGAAATGGAAGTGGTGGTCGTTCAGGTCCCTCTCCGTGCCGTAAGCGGCCGGATAGCCGATCAGTGTCCCCCAGCGATCGTTATAGGCGAACAAACCTTGCGTCCCGGCTCGACCGCCGGGATCGGCCGCGGTGAACCATCGCTCCAGCCGTCGCCGGGTCCGGTCGAGGAGCCGTCGGGCGTCCGGATCGCGCCCGTAAGCCTCGGCGATGGGGATGAGCGCGGCCGTGCGGCCAAGCCACTTGCCCTCCCAGTACGAATCCTTCGGCGTTGCTTCGGGCGTCTCGATCTCGGCCTTCAGCAGACCCGCCATCGTTTCCCGACTCGCCCCGCCCACGTCCGGCAGGCAGGGCAAGATGCCCGGGAATCGCATCGTGGTCCGGAACGACTCGCCGGCCGCCAGCTTCATCTCGCCCCGCACCGAGCGGTACACCGGGGCCAGGAACGCATGGTCCGTATGCCGCCACTGATGAGGATAGAGCGCGAAGATCGTCCCCCGCCGGCCCCCTTCATCGGCCCGGGTCGTGAACCGGAACGTCGTCGTGACGAGGCTGGTCTTCGGCTCGTATGTCCACTCGACCCGTGTGTCGACCACATGGGAATGGGCGTATTCCTCGAATTGGCGGAGCGTCCCTTCCGAGGCATCCGGCAAGACGGCGAGCGAGAAATAGTGCTTGTCGGTCCGATTCGTGAGCACGTTCGTACCCGGGCCGGTCCAGGTCGAGCCGGCGGGTCCGAACAGCCCGTAATGCGTCCCTCGGATCGTGACCCCGAGCACCGGTCCGCGCACATTTCCCGACCAGACCCGCGGCGGCTGCGAGAATGTCAGTCGGGCCGTGCCCCCCTCATATCGGGCATAGACATAGGGCGAACCGTGCCCGAGGGAGACGCGCAGCGATCGGCCCGTCGTGGCGAACCGGGCGTTAACGAACCAGTCGCTGAACCCGTCGACGCGTGCGTCGGGAAACGCGGCCTGCTCCGAGTGCCCGAGGATCAGGTCGTCACCCCCGTCGGGCATCGCGCCGAAGATCCCGACGGGGTTGGCGACGATCCGATCTCCCGGATAGAAGACCCTCAACCCGCCCGGCCCCGCTTGGAACGCCAGGGGATGGGCATACATCCGCTCGGAGAACGGCATCCAGGCGAGGGAACTCCACCAGTCGTTGGTGGGCATTTTCCCCGGCACGCTCTCGGTCAGGTAGATGACCTCGGGCGGCGACTTCGCCCCGGGTGGCGGCGCGATCGCGTAGCTGCCCGAGCCGAGCCGCACGATACCCTGCCCCTGGGCCGTTGCGCCCCCGCTGAGCAGCCAGCCTGCCAGGGTCAGTGAGAGGATCGAAGACCGGTGTGGCATGACCTGCGTCCTCGGCCGCGTGACCTGTCAAGTTGACCCGGCATTACGTCCGCTCGATAATGACGACCCCGGCGGTCATCCTGCAAGTCCCCGGGACGAGGTGACATCGATTTCACGAGGAGCCACATCATGAAGCTCGGGGCGGCATTTTTCTCCGGCCTGGCGATCGGGCTGGTCCTGCTGGGATGGGCGGGGCGCGGGGCGACCCAGGACGGGCCGGAGACGCCGATCGGCCCGAAGTGGTGGCCGTCGGAGTGGGGACCGGCCGACCAGCGGGGCGCGGCCAACAGGCTGACCGCCGATCGGGTCAAGGACGCGGCGCGGTTGATCCGGTCCGGCAAGGTCTATTCGCTCGGCCGCGTCTACGAGCACGGGATGCCCTTGCCCGGCAAGCGCCATTTCAGCCTGACGATCCCCGGCTCGCCGACCGGAGGCCCCAGCGGCAAGAATCAGGGCGTCTATCACGACGACCTGTTCAGCGGCGAGATCGGCCAGATCGGCACCCAGCTCGACGGGCTTGGGCACGTCGGCGTCCGCATCGACGGCGACGACTACTTCTATAACGGATTTCGCCGGTCCACGTTCGGCACGGCCTATGGCCTGGAGAAGCTGGGCATCGAGAACGTCGGCGTCTTCTTCACCCGCGGCGTGCTGGTCGACGTCGCGGCATCGCGGGGCGTCGAGCGGATGAAAAGCGGCGAGGTCATCAAGGCCCGCGACCTCGAGGCCGCCCTCATCGCCCAGCGCGTCGAGGTCCGCGAGGGCGATATCGTCCTCATCCGCACCGGCTACGGACAGCTCTGGATGAAGGATAACGCCGCCTACGGGGCCGGCGAGCCGGGCATCGGCATGGAGGCGGCGCGATGGCTCGCCGGCGCAAGATCGTCCTGGTCGGCGCCGACACCTGGGCGACCGAGGTCGTGCCCCCCGAGGACCCCGATCGCCCATTCCCCGTCCACCAGGAGCTGCTCACCCGCCACGGGATCTACAACCTCGAGAACCTCGACCTCGAGGAGCTGGCCCGCGACAAGGTCTACGAGTTCGCCTTCGTCTTCGCCCCGCTGCGCCTCAAGGGCGCCGACCGGCTCTCCGGGTAACCCGATCGCCGTCCGATAGATTGGGAGGAGCCCTTGAGAATCGTCGCGTTCGAGACGTTCCTGGCCAACGCCGGGCTGCGAAATTACCTGTTCATCCGCATGCGAACCGACACGGGGCTGACGGGCGTCGGCGAGGCGACGCTCGAGTGGCAGGAGCGGACGGTCCAGACGATCGCGCACGAGTGGGTCGAAGGCCGGGTGCTGGGCCGCGACCCGTTCGACATCGAGGCGGTGATCGGCGGGATGATCCGCGACCAGTATCAGGGCGGCTCGACGGTGATGACGGCGATCAGCGGCGTCGAGATCGCGCTCTGGGACATCATCGGCAAGGCGACGCATCAGCCGGTCTACCGGCTCCTCGGCGGGCGATGCCACGCGCGAATCCCGGCCTATGCCAACGGATGGTACGGCGGGGCTCGCACGCCCGCCGATTATGCCGAGCGGGCGCGCGCTGGCCGTGTCGCGCGGCTATCGCGCGCTGAAGTTCGACCCGTTCGGGACCGCCTGGAAGGTCCTGTCGCATGAGGATGTCGAGGCCGTCGTCAACATCGTCGCCGCGGTCCGCGAGGCCGTCGGGTCCGGCGTCGGCCTGATGATCGAGTTCCACGGCCGGCTCGGCGCGGGGGCCGCGAACGCCATGATCCGACGGCTGGAGCCGTTCCGTCCCGCCTGGTGCGAGGAACCCGTCGCGCCGGAGAGCCTCGAGCTCCTGGCGGAAGTCAAGCGGTCTTCGCCCTGCCCGATCGCGGCGGGGGAGCGGCTCTATACCCAGGCCGACTTCTATCGCCTCACGGCCCTCCGCGCCGTCGACGTCGTCCAGATGGACCTCGCCCACTGCGGCGGCATCCTGGCCGGCAAGAAGGTCGCAGCGATGGCCGCCCCGCAGGATATCCTGGTCGCCCCCCATTGCTCGATCGGGCCGGTCGCCCTGGCCGCCTGCCTCCATTTCGACATATCCACGCCGAACTTCCTGATCCAGGAAGCCTTCGCCGAGTTCGACGTCCCCTGGCGCAACGACCTGGTCGGCGGATGGAATCCGATCAAGGATGGCGAATTCCTCCTGGGCGATACGCCGGGCCTCGGCCTGGAGCTCGACGAGCAGGCCATCGCCGACCATCCCTATGTGCCCCACGCCTTCCCCAGCCTCTGGGACGGCGATTGGCAGACGAATTTCACCCAGCAGTAGGCAGTGGGCAGTAGGCAGTTGAAGACCAGCGAGGAACGAGGATTCCGCGTCCGGGATACGCGATCCGCAATCCACAATCCGCAATCTGGAATGAGGACAGTTCCTGTGCCGACCTTCCGAATCGCGTTAACCGGCGACTTCCTGAACGAATCGGGCGACGTCGCGTATGACGAAATCGGCCTCGCTCGACTGGAAGGCTGCCCCTTCGTCCGCTGGCACTTCGTGACGGACCTGGCCCCGAAGCCCGGCGATTCGGCGTACTGGGCGAGGCTCTATTCACTCGAGGTCACACCCGAGCACATCCGCGACGTCAACGGCCTGGTGGTGCTCCGACCCTGGGTGAAGCGGAGCACATTCGCGAACGGCGCGGGGGATCTCGTCGTGATCGGCCGCTCGGGGGCCGGCTACGACAAGATCGACCTGGCCGCCTGCACCGAGCACGACGTCGCGGTCTTCAACGCCCCGATGGCGCTGAACCATTCGACCGCGTCGTCCGCCCTGCTCTTCATGCTGGCGCTCGCCAAGCGACTGTCGGATCAGGATCGCGTCGTGCGGGAGGGTCGTTGGGATCGCCAGGCGTCCGTGATGGGAGACGAGATTCAAGGCCGGACGCTCGGCATCATCGGCCTGGGCCATAGCGGCCGTGAACTTGTCCGATTGGTCGCCCCGTTCGACATGCGCATCCTCGCCTTCTCGCCGCACGCCGACCCCCAGGTGGCCGAGTCGCTGCGCGTCCGACTCACATCGCTGGAGGAGGTCTTGCGCGAGTCGGACTTCCTCAGCCTGCACTGCCGGCTGACCGACGCGACCCGCCGGCTGATCGGCGCGCCGCAGTTGGCCCTGATGAAACCGACGGCGTACTTCATCAACGTCGGCCGCGGCGAGCTGGTCGATCAGGCGGCGCTGGCCGCCGCCCTGAGCGAGCGGAGGATCGCCGGCGCCGGCCTCGACGTCTTCGCCGTCGAACCGATGCCGCTCGATGATCCCCTGCTCGCGTTGGATAACGTCCTCCTGACGCCCCACTGGTCGGCGTCGACCTCGGACGTCTGGAAGGCGACCGGCCACGCCATGGCCGAGGGGATGCTCCTGGCCGCACGCGGCGAACGGCCCGAGAACATCGTCAACCCGGAGGTGCTCGATCGGGCGGAATTCCGTCGGAAACTCTTGCGTTTCGAGGAAAACTCAGGGATCGGTGCGAGTCCTGCCATCCGCTAGTCGCGAGTTGGGATTGCCCGAAGCTATCGGTACGAGTCGGACGGTGACAGTGCCGCTTGAGAAGATGCTCGGGATGGGCGTCGCGCCTTTCGGCTCGATCTGAGGATGCTTGGATTGGCAGATTCCCCCCTCGCTTGTAGAATTCCATCAGGGCCTTAATAGCCAGAAGGGACACGGCCATGCATTCGGTTGAAACTCTTCCCGCGCCCGTTTTGCCTTGTCCTCCCGAGGACAAGTTTCGGAGCGAGCAACGGGCCTTCCAGCGGCTCTTACCGGAGCTCTTGCAGACGCACCGCGATCAGTACGTGGCGATCCACGAGGGAAAGGTGGTCGACTCGGGTTCGGATAAGCTGGAGGTGGCCGGTCGTGCGTATGCGCGGTTCGGCTACATTCCTATCCTGGTAACCCTCGTCTCGGATCAGCCGCAGCCGCCCATCCGCATTCCCTCGTCGCGCGTCATTCGCGATCGGGGTCCGGAATGATCCGCTATTCTTACAACCGCCAATGCTGGCCTCCGGCCCCATTCGTCTATGTGTCGTTGCGATGCCCTGAAACCGGGCGGCTTGTCGAGAAACTGCCGGCCCAGGTTGACCCGGGCGCCGACCGTACCGTGATCCCGGAGAGGTTGGTGGGTCTTCTGGATCTGGTCCCTCTCGATAAGCTCTGGGTCGAAGGTCTTGGCGGTCAGGGATCCTGGCTGTCAACATACCGCATGGAGCTGATACTCCACGACCTGTCCCCGCAACTGGTCGAAGTGTTCGCTCATGCTGAGGAGTCCCACATCTTGCTGGGTCGAGATGTCCTGAACCAGCATCGTCTGCTGCTGGACGGACCTGGGCTGGCCCTCGAGATCCTCTGAACCATCGAGGGGCATTCCATGTCAAACGAATCCAGCAGTTTGCCGGGTGTGAGCACCACGCCTGCGCTGGGGATTCATCGGTTCGGGTAAGATGGCGACTGCCCTGGTCAAGGGGATGCTCCGCTCCGGGATCGCGACGGTCGAGTCCATTTCCGCCAGCGACCCGCTGTCGGAAGCGCGGACCGCCTTGCAATCCTCGACGAATGTGGCCGGCTTCGACTCGAACCTCGAGGTAGCCGAGCGGAGCGACGTCCTGGTCCTGGCCGTCAAGCCGCAGAGCATGCGGCAGGTGCTGCACGAGCTCCGGCCGGCCGTGACTCCCGGGCACCTGGTCGTCTCGATCGCGGCGGGGATCACGATCGACGCGATCGACGAGCGGCTGGGACGATCGGGCCGGCTCGTCCGGGTGATGCCGAACACCCCGGCCCTGCTGGGCGAAGGGGCCTCGGCGTATGCGATGGGCCCCCGGACCGTCCCGGAAGACGAGGCCATCGTCAAGGGCTGCCTGGAATCGGTCGGGCGCGCGGTCCGCGTCCCCGAATCGTTGCTCGACGCGGTGACCGGCCTCTCGGGCAGCGGGCCGGCCTTCGTCTACCTGATGATCGAGGCGCTCAGCGACGGCGGGGTCCGCGTCGGCCTGCCGCGCGACGTGGCCACGCTCCTGGCGGCCCAGACCGTGCTCGGCGCCGCGATGATGGTCCGCGATACCGGCGAGCATCCCGCCGCGCTCAAGGACCAGGTGGCCTCGCCGGGCGGCACGACCATCGCCGGCCTGCACGCCCTGGAGCGCGGCGGCCTCCGCGCGGCCCTGATGGATGCCGTCGAGGCGGCCACGAATCGCTCGGCCGAGCTGGCCGCGCTCGCCCGACCGGCCCCCCCGCCGCATCGGCCACCGCCCCCACCCCCCCCCCGCCCGCCCGATGAAGGACCGCGATGAAGCTCGGGTTGATCTCCGACCTCCACGGCGACCCGGTCGCGTTGGAGCTGGCCTGGGCCCACCTCACCCTCATGGGTGCCGACCGGATCGTCTGCGCCGGCGACCTTGTGGGCTACGGCCCCTTCCCCGACCGCGTCGCGGCGTTCCTACAGGAGCACCAGGTCCCCGCGGTCCGCGGCAATCACGACCGATGGGCGCTGGAACGCGGGCCCGGCGGGCGGGACGAGTTCGGCGGCGGCACGCCCGGCTCGGAGACGCTCGCCTTCCTCCGGACGCTCCCCTTCGACGTCCTGATCGCCCACGAACGGACCGTCGCGGTCGTCGTACACGCGTCGCCTCGCTCCGACATGGAGTTCGTGAACTATAGCAGTCATCCGCCGCGGGTCCTGCGCGGCTATCTATCGGACCTGGATTGCAACCTCATCGTCGTCGGCCATACCCATCGGCCGATGTGGTTTCGATGCAGGGAAGGGCTGGTCGTCAACCCCGGCTCGGTCGTCTCCATGCCGGTAGTCGAACTCGTCTCGGACGTTCGCCATCGTCAACCTCGACACGCTCGAACCGACGTTCCATGACGTCGAGACCGGCCGCGTTGTCGAGGTCGAGCCTTGGGATTGAGCGGTTCGATACGATGCGCATCCATCAGATTGAGACCCGTCCGGACCCGGGCGAGCTCTTGAAGGCGACGGCGGTGTATCCGATACAATCGTCGCCACCCTTGCCTTTCAAGGACAGATTCCCGATGCCGGCCAGTACGACCAGGATCGGCAGGGTCAGGACTCCACAGGCCCGAAACAGCCACCGTTGCAGGAAGCCCTTCTGCTGCGGGATCAGGAGCGGCAACAGGAGGGCCATCACTTTATAACAGGCCACCGTCAACGCGTTGCCGCGCGCGTAGACGGTGATGCCTCGGAAGCCCGCTGCCGACAGGACGCGCTTCAGCCCCGACGGTGTGAAACGCCAGTAATCGTGCGGGATGTAATGCCATCGGGCCGCGAAGGGCACGGTCAGGAGGAGACGGCCGCCGGGGATCAAGCAACGGGATGCCTCGCCCAGGAAGACGAGAGGCTCGGGGACATGCTCCAGGGTCTCTGTGCACAGGATCACGTCGACCGATCCATCGCCGACGGGCCAACGGTCACCCTCGTAGTAGGTCGTGTCCGGCATCGAGTAGCCGAAGTGGCTGGCGGCGCCCGAGTCGTCGATGGCCTTGTAAGTCGCTCGTGGAGAGATGAGATGCCGGTAAGGCTGGGCGCCGCAGCCCACGTCGAGGACGACGCCTTCGCTCGACGGCAGGAGATCGCGGAGGTCGTTCCAGACCGAACCCGCCTGGAGATCCAGGAATCGCCGCGCGGCCGCCGCGAGCCGGGTCATCGGATTGGTGACCCGACGGTAGGCGGGCGGGCGCCAGGATTCCGAGTGGCGGTTGACCATGTTGGTACGATCGAGGAGTACAACCATCGTCCTGATCCGCGAAACCTCAAATAAGGGCCTAATGGCTGCTCGGATCCGCGATGCGGCGACGCGGAACACCACGGAATCGCCCTCAAACCGAAGAGATTGGAACACGAAATACACGAAAATAAAGAGGGACGCAAGGATTGCAACGAATCAAATTATACGTGAAAGCCTGAATTTGTTGGATTGATTTTTTCGTGTATTTCGTGTATTTCGTGTTCCAAATCTCTTCAGTCTCGGGTCCGCGTTCGACCGGTGCTCGGCGGATTGGTCCGTGGGCCATCATTTGCGGTTCTGTGGACTAGCCCCCGGTCGTCCCGGGACGGTCGTCGAACGACGGGCGGACTTCCCCGTCGCGGATCAGGTTACTACGTAGGAATAAAGGCCGCTGTTTGACCTCTTCGAAGATCTTCGCGATGTATTCGCCGATCAGCGCGATCGAGAAAAGGTTGCCCGCGCCGAAGAACAGGATCAGGATGATGGTCGTGGTCAGCCCTCGCGGCGTCACTTGCGGGGCGATCAGCCGCAGGAGGATCTCGCCGACGATCATCAAGACGGAGATCAGGAACAGGACGCTACCCGCCGCGCTGAGCATGTTCAGCGGGGTGTTGCTGAAGCCGAGGATTCCCTTCTTCGCCCAGCCGATGTTCTTGAGCAGGCTGTTGGTGGTCGCGCCGAACCGGCGCTCGGGCCGGACGTAATCCACGCCGGCCTGCTTGAACCCGGCGAAGGCCCGGACGCCGCGGAGGAACAGGTCGCGCTCGGGGAACCGGAGGATCGCCCGCACCACGCGCCGGTCCATCAGCGAGAAGTCGCCGGCATCGTGCGGGATCGGGATGTAGGAGAAGTAGTCGAAGACCCGGTAGAACGCCTTGTAGGCGACCTGCATGAACAGGCTCGCCTCGCGCTTGACCCTCCGCCCGTAGACGACCTCGTAGCCCTCGCGCCAGAGGGCGACGAACTGTTCGATGATCTCGGGAGGGTCCTGGAGGTCGCCGTCGAGCAGGACGCATGCGTTCTTCGAGGAGATCTCCATGCCGCTGCGGAACGCCGCCTGCGAGCCGAAGTTGCGCGAGTGGCCGATGCCGAGCACCCGCCGGTCGTCCCTCGAGATCGAGCGGATGACCTCCTCGGTGTCGTCCGGGCTGCAATCGTTGACGAAGATGATCTCGAAGTTGACGTTCAGCTTGATGAACGTCGCCTTGAGCCGCTCGTACATGATCGGGATGGCCAGGTTGTCCTTGTAGCAGGCGACGATCGCGCTGACGCTGTAGACCGTGTCCGGCCCGAACTTCTTGGAAGACCGGTGATACTTCGCCTCGTCGGGGATCCGTCGATACCATTCGATCGTGCGCGCGAGCCCGACGCAGAAGCAGGTCCGCGGCTCCCAGCCCAGTCGGACGCGGGCCTTGTCGATGTTGGCATACCAGTCCTGCACATCCCAGGAGCGGCCCGGCATGGTGAAGGACGGCTCGGCGGCGATGCCGAAGCGCCCGCGCGACCGGGTCGCCACCTCGCCGATCGTCGTCTTGCGCCCCGTGCCGATGTTGAACGACTCGCCGTAATCCTCCGGGGCCAGGTTCAGCGCCGTGTCGATGAACGCCTCGGTCACGTCGTCAACGTAGACGAAATCGCGCGAGATCGCCGGGTTGACGAATTCGGGATAGGTGCCTTCCAGGCCGTGGCGGATGATGCCGGGGATCAGCCGGGCCGAGTCCTCGTACGGCCCGTAGACCGAGTAGAGCCGCAGGTTGGCGCAGGCGAAATTCTTGCGCTTGCCGTAGTACTCGAGGAGCTTGGCCGCGGCGACCTTCGACACGGCATAGTCGCTATTGGGACGGGTCGGGTCGTCCTCGCCCGGGCCCGCGGCGGCGTCTCCATACTCCGAGGAACTGCCGGCGTGGACGAAGCAGGCGATCGACCGCGACTCCAGCCGGGCCAGCAGCCGGGTGAGGAAGTGGAAGTTGGTCCGGTAGATCAACTGGCTGTCGGTCTCGAACGAGTAGGCCCCGTAGGCGACGCAGTCGAAGATCGTCCGGGGCCGGATCTCATCGAGAAGCGCGTCGAGGTTCGAGTCGATGAGAAGGTCCACCATCCGGACGTGATGGTCGGGCAGGTCCTCGAGTCGCCAGGCCGGCTTGCGGGTCGTCGTGCCGTAGATATCCGGACGTCCGGCGAATATCGTGCGCAACAGGTTGGCGCCGACGAACCCGCTGCCACCGAGCACGAGGATCGGGCCTTGCAGGCGAGCGATCTTCTCCGACATCGTACCGGTCCGCTTCGCGACGTTGACGGGCATCTCAGGCGTCCTCGGTCGTGAGGAAATGGACGACGGCCGCGGGGTCGAGCCCGCACTCGCGGCGGTGGAAGGTCTGCGAGCCGTACCGCCCCGACGGGTAGCCCCGGGCGGTCCTCGCGGCGAAGCGGCCGGGCGCCCGGCCGATCGCCATCAAGGCGGCGGCGATCATCTGCGCGACGCCGCCATGCTCGACGTGCTCCTCCACCACGAGCAGGCGGCCGGATCGGCCCAGGTCGGCCAGGAACGCTTCGGGGAGCGGCCCGATCGGCAATTCGCCCAGCAGCCACAGGGTCGGGCGGCGGTCCTGATCCAGTCGCCGCGCGGCGTCCCAGATCGTGCCGACCAGCGGGCCGCAGACCAGCACGACCCAGCCGAGGCCGTCGAGCAACCGCCTCCAGGGGGCGTAAGCCGGCATCGCGACACCCGGTGGCTCTTCCGAGAGCCCCAGCCGCAGGAACGCCGGGTGCGAGACCGTGAACAGGTGCTCGATCATCGCGCGCACGTCGCCGTCAAACGCCGGCACGTAGGCCCGCAGGTGGGGCAGGCACAGCAGGACGCCGTAGTCTTCCAGCGCGTGGTGGGTGGCCCCCATGACCCCGTAGCCATAACCGCCCCCGTTGCCGACCAGCACGACCGGTAGCCGGTGCAGGCAGACGTCGTTGCGGACCTGTTCGAACGGCCGGGCATAGACGAACGGTGCGATGCTGTAAACCCAGGGACGCAGGCCGGCTCGGGCCAGTCCGGCGCCGACCGAGACCATGTTCTGCTCGGCGACCCCCGCGTTGATGAATCGATCCCCCATCGCCTCGCGCATCGGCTCGAGGGCCTTGAAGCCCAGGTCGCCGGTCAGGAAGACAAAATCGCTACGTTGCGATGCGTCCACGAGCGACTGGCAGAAGACGTTACGCATGCTCGCTCGGTTTCCTCCACGGCTGCGAGATACTGCGACTCGGTCATGGGAAGGTAGTGCCACTCCATCCGATCCTCCATGAACGATATGCCGCATCCCTTGTGCGTGCGGGCGACGACCACCTCGAGTCGCGATCCGTCCGGAGTCAAGGCGTCGAGGATCGCCTCGTGGTCGTGGCCATCGATCTCTCGCGTCGGCACGCCAAAGGCGTGGAACTTGTCGGCCAGGGGTTCCAGATCGGCGACTTCCCGCGTCGTCCCGAACCCCTGGATCCCATTCGAGTCCACCAGGATCGTGAGGTTGTGGAGCTTGCGTTGTCGCGCGAAAATCAACGCCTCCCAGTTCGAGCCCTCATTCCACTCGCCGTCGGACGTCAGGCAGTAGACCCGGCCCTCCTCGCGTCTCAACCGCTTCGCGAGGGCCAACCCGGCCGCCAGCGAGGGCCCGTGTCCCAGGCTGCCCGTGGCGAACAGGATCTCCTCGATCCCGGACGCCGGAGGATGGCCGCTGAGCCGCGTGCCGTCCCGATGGAATTGTTTCAGCTCGTCGTCCTCCAGCTTGTCCTGGGTCCAGAGCGTGACGTAGTAGGCCCCCGCCGCATGGCCCTTCGAGAGGACGAACTGATCCGACGGCCCGAGGACTTCGTGATGCAGGACCAGCATCAAGTCCAGGCAGGAAAGATTGCCGCCGATGTGACCCACGCCGCTCTCGTAGTGCATCCGGAGGAGACGCAGCCGAGCACGTCGATGGAGGTCTTGCCATGTCCTCACGGCTCCTCCTGACTGATTCACTCGAGGCCGATCGTGCCGGCGCCGAGTCGCCGACCTACGCGGGTTGGCCGACGCCTCCTCTACACTAGGACATTTCTTGCGGGGATGTGGCCCGTCACTTGCCGCGCGGCCGATCGCCCGGCCCGCAATTTCGCGACGGCCGTTCACGCCGAGGACTTCTCTGTCCTACGTTTGCGATGGAGTCCGGATCGCCCGATCCGTCAGGCCGGCGGCCGTGCCAGGACCGCCGATCGGCCGTCGATCGCACCAGGCGAAGCCGGGCGAGCTCCGAGTGAAAGGTCGGACGCGATGCAATCGTCACGTCGAGTACCGACATGGAGCATCATCGCTCCTTTCGCGATCACCTTCGGTACGCTCTTCCTGAGAGGCTGTGAATCAATCCATTGCAGATGACGGATTGCGGATTGCGAATGAGTTCAATGCCCGAATGATCGGGAGCTCAGGAATTCGCAATCCGTAATCCGCGATCGGCAATCCGATACTTTCACAGGCTCTGGGCCTCGGGCGCGGGCCATCGGCATCTCAACGGCCCCGCAATTCCCCGAGCAGCGCGTCGGCACGGTAGACGGAGCGGAGCGCCTCGGTGATCCCCCGCACGTTGACCGCGATGTTGCGGCCGTACCGGTCGTCGTAGCCGAAGTCGCGGGCCAGCCCGTACCGGTTGCGGTCGAAGTTCAGCCCGATCACGGCGCCGGACCGGTCGATCACCGGGCTGCCCGAGTTGCCGCCGATCGTGTCGCAGGTCGTGACCAGGTCCAGCGGCGTCTCGAGTGCGAGCCGACCGGCATCGCGGGCCTCTGACCAGCTCGCGGGCATCGCATAGGGCTCGGCGTCGCCGTGCGCCGCGGCGTGCCCGAAGGCCCCGCCGATGGTGGTATATGCGGGAACCGGCCTGCCGTCGGGCTCGTAGCCCTTCACCACGCCGAAGGCCAGTCGCAGGGTGAAGGTCGCGTCGGGATAGGTCGAGGTCCCCTGGTCTTCGAACGAGGCCCTGGCGATGAGGGCGTACTGCGCCGTCTGGACGCCCTCGACCTCGTCCTCGAAGACCTTGCGCGGCGCGGGCGTCGGCGTCGATGGCGCGGGCCAGCCGGATCATCGGGTCGTCCGAGGCCGCGACCGCCTCCCGGCCGCCCTTGACGAGCGCCTTGCGGACGGCGACGTCGGCCAGCCGTGAGCCGCCCACGAGCTTGCGCGCGGCGTCTTCGGGCGTCCGGCCGTCGAGGACGCGTGCCAGGGTCGGATCCGAACCGCCGACCATCTGCCTCCAGAAGGCCAGCGAGCGCGCGAGCTTGGCCTCCTCGAACTCGGGATAGACCGGGGCCGGCGAATAGAGCGGCGCGCTCGAGCGAGGCGCGGCCGGCGTCGCCGTACTCGCGGAGCCGCTCGGCGTTGGGCTTCGTGTCTTCCTCGACGAGCCGGTCGATCGTCCGGGCGATGTGGAATAACTCCGAGTTGAAGCCCGCGCCCCCCTCGACGAACAGCACGGGCTGGCCGATCCTGCGGGCGGCGTCGAACGATCGGGCGATCTTGTCCCAGGCCGATCCGTAGGTCTCGTTCCGGGTGGGATCGGCCTCGACCCGCGCGCGGATCGCCCGCTCGGCCTTCGCCTTGGCCTCGATCAGGGCGGGATCGCGCAGGCCGGCGAGGCGGCCCGTGAGGGCCTTCCGGCTGTTCTGGACGCCGTAGAGGTCCTGGCTCGCCTGCCGCGACGCCTCGGCCCCGCGCCGGGCGTATTCCAGCAGGAACGCCTCGCGATCCTGGAGCAGCGCCAGGCTTCGCGGCAGCGCCACGTCGCGGAGATACTCCAGATGCGCCACGGTATTCAGCCGCGACGTCGAGCCCGGATTCCCGGCGACGAAGACCAGGTCGCCCTCCTTGGTGCCGCGTTCGCCCCATGCCAGGTACTGCGCCGGCCTCGCCGGCTTCCCGTCCTCATAGGCGCGGAAGAAGGCCACGTCGAGGTCGTAACGCGGGAACTCGAAGTTGTCCGGGTCGCCGCCGAAGAAGGCGATGGCGTGCTCGGGGGCGAACACCATTCGAACATCCGTATACTTCTTGTAGGTGTAGAGGTGATATCTCCCGCCTCGGTAGAGTGTGACGACGTCGCTGCGCAGGCCGGTCCGTTCGGATGATGCTTTCTCGATCTCCGCAGTGGCCTGGCGGCGTGCCTTGGCGGCCGAGGCGTCGTCCATCCCCTTGGATACGCGTGCGTTGATGCGATCGGTGACGTCCTCGATGCCGACGAGCACGTTCAATTCCAGGTCGGGCGACTTCACCTCCTCCTCGCGGGTGCGGGCGAGGAAGCCGTCCTTGAAGTAGTCCTTCGCGGGCGTGCTGATCTTGTGCAACGTGTCGGCGGCGATGTGGTGATTGGTCATCACCAGGCCGTCGGGCGAGACGAATGAGCCCGAGCCGCCGCTATTGAATCTCACGGCGCCCGAACGGACCTTGGCGATCCACTCCGGCGTCGGCTCGAAGCCGTATCGCTCCTTGAGCTGACGGATGGGCAGATTGTCGAAGGTCCACATCCCCTCGTCGGCCCGGACGTCCGCCGTCGCCGCGAGGACCATCAGCCCCGCCAGGATCAGGGGTCGTCGGGAAGGGTTTCGTAGCGAGGTCCCGGACTGGGATGCAATTCCTGGGAGTGTCATCACGTCGGCGACTCCTGATCATCGGGTGTAGAGCAAGGACGGCAAGCGTGTGAATTCTCGGGGACGATCTGACTCTGTCGCGAAGAGACCGGGTTGACAATCGTGGCGATGCGACCCTGCCCCATCGCCGATTCGCCCGAGGATCCTCCGTCGGGCCGAACTGACAGGAGACCAACAGACTTCCACGGACGCCCGGTCTCTTTGATACAGACTGGAAAGATCTCGGCCAATCGACCGCGAAGCATCTCCTCGACGGTCACCACGCCGATTCCAACCGCGCCCCTGTGCAGCCTGACGCGTCGAACGACTGGAGAGTGGGCGTGAGCGTAGGGTTCACGATTCGGGAATTCTACCCGTTCCAGGTCCGGACCGACAATCGCCGTCGATTCGGCCATCAACCATCGACCCGGGATGTTCCGCCCGCCGATCGTCGCGTAGGTGGTCAGACCGACCAGTCGACGATCGCGATGCCAGGCACACGCCCGAGATATGGCCTGTCGGTTCATGACACGCTCCAGGCCCCATCTCGACGGAAACGTCGTAGGTTGAAGACAGAGACGGACTGGATCTCGTCCCTGCGCCCGGCGTGGCGATGCCGTCTTCGACGCTGCGCGTCGTCGCGGCCGGGATCGACGGCCGAGTTCCCGTCAGGGCGCACGACCATCCGAGGGCGGACCATGGCTCGCGACAGGTTGCATGCGGCTGTGGAGGACGGGGAGACCGTGGGCCGGTGCGCGCCCGGCGGCAGGGGCGGTCGGAGGCCCGCCGCCGCGGCGATCCTCGCGATCGCCGCCGCGGCCGCGCTGCTCGCCTACATCCATCATGCGATCTTCCGGACCATGCAGTGTTACGATGACGAAGGGTACATGCTCATCCAGATCTGGCATTTCTCCCGGGGTTGGCCGCTCTACGATGAAATCATCACGTTTTATGGGCCGATGTATTACCTCGCGACGAGCATGGCCTTCGGCCTCTTGCCGTTCGGGCACGATGGGGTCCGATTGCTCACGGTCGGCTCGGCCGGCATCGCGGCGGCGCTGTGCGGGCTCTCCGTCCTGGGCATCACCCGTCGACCGTCTCTGGCCGTCATCGCCGGGCTATCGACCGGGTTGAAGCTCGCAATCCCGTTCGCCAAGGAGCCGGGGCATCCGCAGATTGTCGTCGCCGTCCTCGTCGCGGCGATCGCGGCGGTCCTGGCCTGGTGGGACCCTCGCAGATCGGCGGCCATGGCCGCCGTCGTCGGATCTTTGGTCGCGGCATTGGCGATGACCAAGATCAACATCGGTGCCTTCGCCTTGCTCTCCACGGCCCTGGCCATCCTACTGGCCGGAGGCGACCTCGGACGTCGCGCGCGGCTGCTGAGAAATGGCCTGACCCTGGCCATGCTCCTCATGCCCCTGGTGCTCATCCGGTCGAACCTGGGCACCCGTCTGGGGATCGATCAAGCTTTCTTTTACCTGTCGCCGGTGGCCGCCGTCTTGCTAACGGTACGGGACAGGCCATACCCGGGCCCCCGCCCCGGGAATCGGGTCTCACCGATCGCCTGGTACGTCCTGGCCGGGACCGCCGTCTCGGTCGCGCTCGGCCTCTTCGCGATGTCGCACGGGACGACCGCCTACGGCCTCGTCTCCGGGATCATCCTGATGCCCCTGCGGATGGCCCGGGTATGGGGCGAGGGCCCCTATATCGGGCCCGCACGATGGGAGGCCCTGGCGTCCCTGACGCTGGCGTTCACCTATGCTTACAGGGCCCGCCTCGGGCGGCCGATCCCGGCCGTCGCGACGGCCATCCTCAAGATCCTGTTCGCCGCGAGCGTCCTCGGCCCGCCGCTCGGCATCACCCCGGGAAGAATTCTCAACGGCTGGGGATTGTTCCTCTGGGTCTTCCTCGTCGAGTTGCCGCCCGTTGACGTCGAGACCGAGCGTGAGAGGGAGGCCGGCGCCATCGACCTGCCGCGCATTTCCCTGGCCCTCCTGGCCGTGCTCCAGCCGCTCCAATCGTATCCGATCGCCGGTAGCCAGATCCCCGTCGGCACGATGTTGATGATTCCGGCCGCCGTCATCGCCCTGTCGGACGTCGGCGAGTGGCTAGGTCGTCGCGGGGTCGCGATGGCGATCCCGCGACGGCTCGGGCCCGTCGCCGCCATCGCGATCATCGCCATGGTCGCCGTGTGGGCGAGTCGCGAGCGATCGGCCTATAACCGGTCGGTCCCACTGTCCTTGCCCGGATCGTCAAGGATCCGGCTCCCCGAGCGCCAGGTCGCGGGGATTCGTTGGCTCGTGGCGAACATCAATCATTCCTCCAGCACGTTCCTCTGCACGACCGGCTTCCACAGCCTCTACCTCTGGGCGGGGGTGGAGCCCCCGAGCCGCCTCCCCCTCGCCCACGAATTGGACATCTACACGAATGCACAACAGGAAGCCCTCCTCGCTCGCATCGAAGCGACGCCGCGGCCGCTGATCATCGACCATGCCAGTTTTTTCCGCCGCTCGAAGGACAGGATCCTGGCGCCCGGCCGTCGGAGTGCCCTGCGGGATGGGATCGAGCGGGACTTCGTCCCTTATGGCGGGGGGACCGTCGAGGGGTTCACGCTCGAGGTGGAGCGGGGCCAGCCCCTCCCGGACGTCGTCGAATGTGCTCGCTGGGCGGGAGCCGGCCCGATCTCGTCCGCGACCCTGGACCTCCTGCCCAAGCCCGGGCACGCCGCCGACCGGTTCTGCATCGTCGATCTCGGGGGCAAGTCGATCGGTCGCACTGCATCCGACACAATGCCCGACCGCGTCCTCGCCGACAGCCGGGCTGATGGACTCGCCGCGGCGCTGGAATTGCTCGACGAGTCGGGCGGGCGGCCGAGCTGGCCCTTGAATCTCGCCGACCGCAGGAGACTCACGCTCAAGTTCCCCCCCCTCTCCGGGCGGTCCGACCGCCGATTGACCGTCGTCCGTCTCATCGACCGGGACGGGCGACTCATCGCGTCGGTGCCCTTCGTCACCCCGTTCAGGACCGGAGCGACGGCGACCGGGAGCATCGGGCCAGGACGAGAGGAAGTCGGTATCCGTTGACCAGACGTTGTTCTCGTCGTGAAGCGAGTATCCTGTATTACTCTCGACATCCGAGCCCCTGCCTGCCAATAGCGTCCTCGGGGCGAAAAGAGGCGATTCGTGGCGAGCCGAGTCGAGCTGGAGCGGGCCCGGGTCCTGGCCCATTACCGGGCGATTGCCCCGGAGTACAACGCCCGGGCGAATCGGACGTGTGAACAGACCTACCGCCGCCTGGTTGACCGTTTCATGAGAGGGAGACGGCGGGCCCTCGAGCTGGGCGGTGGCAGCAGCGACCTACTGGAGGCGCTCGGGATCCCGACGGCCGTCGCTTGCGACCTGTGCCGGGAGCTGCTCCTGAGGCGCCCCGAGGGGCCCGGTCGCACCGCGTGGTGGCGGTCGGCGAGCGACTCCCGTTCGTCGATGCCGCGTTCGACGGCGTCTTCTCGATCAACGTCCTGGAGCACGTCGTCGACCTGGATCGCGCGGTGACGGAGTCGACGCGAGTGCTCGTGGATGGCGGCCTCTGGCTGGCCTTGACGCCCAATGGGAACTGGGAGGGGCCGCTCGACCTGGCCGAGCGCTGGTCGTTGAAGATCCCCGAGGGCCCGCACCGGTTCCTCACGCCCCGACAGCTCCGTCGGGCCGTCGGCCGTCACCTGGAAGTCGTGGAACACCGGACCCTCCTCGTGCTCCCCGCCGGCCCGCCCGGCTTGTCGTCCTGGGTCGACGCCGTCAGCCTTTGCAACGTCTGGGGTTGGGGGTTTTTCCAGTACATCGTGGCCCGGAAGACCTCGGGCTCCGGGACGGCGTGACGCTCTCTTGCCAGACAGGTTGCGAAGATATCGATTAAACAATCGTAATTATAATTACATATTATATTGATATATATTAGCAAATGAGGTTTTGGGGTCCGGAGTCCGGAATTTTCGGTCCGATTCTTTCACGCACTCCCAGGTGATCTCGTCCATGCTCCGAACGAATCCGATGGCACCGCCCCCGGCCGCGGTGAACGCCATCTCGGCATCGTCGATGAAGTCGATCGCCGACCGCGAGCGCGTCTCCGACTGGTACTGGACCCGCAAGGACAGCCTGATCGGGATGCGGGTCCGTTGGCGGGCGGCGACCGCCCGGCACCTCCTCCATCTGCTCCCCGGAGAGACGATCCTGGAGCTGGGGTGCGGCTCGGGCACGCTCACCCGAGCCCTCGAGAGCGCCTCCCGGAAGGAGTGCCCGATCACCGCCGCCACGTTCGACCCGGGGAACGACCTGTCCTGGCTCGCAAGCTCACCACCCTCGACGCGAGGAGTCCGTCTCGACGGGTTCCCCGGCGATCTGGCCGGCCGCCAGTTCGATTACGTGATCGCGAGCAATGTGCTCGATCATGCCTGCGCCGCGCCGCTGTTGACCGGGATCCAGATGCTCCTCAAGCCGGGCGGTCGACTGCTCTGCTTCGAAGCCAACCCCTGGAACCCGGTCCTCCAGATGCGACGGCGCCTGGCCCCCTTCCTGCCGTTCCTGCGGCGGGGCGACGAGCGGATGCTGCCCGATCGCGTCCAGCTCTACGAGCTGCTCTCGGCATTGGGCTATGTGAGTATCGCGACGACTTGCTACGACTTCCTCTACCCGCCGATACCGCGCTGGTCGTTGCCGGTCATGCGGACGGTCTCCCTGGTGATGGAGAACACGCCGATGGTCCGGCAACTCGCCGGCACGATCCTCGTCCAGGCCCAGAAGCCGCCGCGCGGCCTGCCCAGGCCATCGGTGAGGTTGACCGAGCACCAGGTACTGCACCGGAGCATCTCGGTCGTCGTGCCTTGCTACAACGAGGAGATGAACCTCGGGCCGCTCGTCGAGGCGCTCCTGAAGCACTACGACGAGTACATCCACGAGATCGTCCTGGTCGACGACAACAGCCAGGACCGGAGTCGTCAGATCATGCGAGACTTGGCGGAGCTCGAACCGCGCGTCCGGCCCTTGTTTCGCACGCCGCCCAACGGGGTCGGCCGGGCGATCTCCGAGGGGATCAAGGCCGCGACCGGCCGGTACATCCTCAGCATGGACTGCGATTTCGTGCATATCCTGCCCGAGCTGCGCGACATGTTCGACGAGGCCGCCGCCGGGGCCGATGTCGTGCTGGGCAGCCGGTTCTCCCGCTGGAGCGTCCTGATCAACTACCCGCTCCGGAAGATCCTCTGCAACCGATCGTTCCACCTCGTGCTGGCCTTGATCCTCCGCCGGAATCCCGGCGACGTGACCAACAACCTGAAGCTCATGCGTCGGGAGGTCGTCGACAGCCTCCACCTGGAATCCGCCCGGTTCGCGGCCAACGCGGAGACCGGCCTCAAGCCGATCTTGATGGGCTTCGACGTCCGCCCCGTGGCGATCTCGTGGATCAACCGCACCGCCGAGATGGGGTCCTCGAGCTTCTCGCTCCTCAAGAATGGTTCGAGTTACGCCCGGATCCTCGCGAGCCTGGCCTGGAGATCTCGCTTCGGCACCCGGTTGCTTCCCCGGACTGTTGGCCTCGATCGGTCGCTCGACCCGGGCGTGGACATCGCGGAACTCCCGGCATCGCGCGTCGAATGCCAGCCCGGAGACGCGGGCTACCGGCCCCGAGGCGTCGATCCCGGGCCGACCCTCTCCGATGGCACGGCCACCAGGTCGGTCGTCGCACGAGGCGGGATGAACTCGCGATGATTCGCCTCGCAGACCGGACGATCGGTCTTGGTGTCGAATAACGAATAATCGAGGCCTCCGAAGTAGGTGGCAAAGTCGAGGAAGGAAACCCCTCGTTCCTCCATCACGTAGAGTCCAACCTCGAAGATCACCACGGGTCGATACTTGCGTATCGTCTCGTGGGCACCCCGGAGCACCTCCAGTTCGTGGCCGTCGGTGTCGATCTTCAGCAGGTCGATCCGATCGAAATTTCGAGATGCCACGCATTCGTCCAGGGTGATCGACGGCACCCCATCGGTCGCGTGCGGCGTGCCGAGATGCACGGGATGCTCCCGACCGGTCGTCGAGCCATCCACGTGCCAGGAGGCGTAAGCGACGAGATCGGGGGTCGAATCGGAGCGATCCGAGACGAATGACTGGACGACCTCCACGCGCGCGGCCAGGTCGGGGTTCAGCTCGAAATTGCGCCGGAGGCGACCGACGGCGTAATGCGTCGGCTCGAATGCGAGGACCCGGCCCGCCGGGCAAGCCCTGGCGAATGCCAGGGTCATGACGCCGAAATTCGCCCCGATGTCGATCACCACGGAGTCATCCGGCAGGTTCAACCCACCGGCTCGAAGTGACATGCTTCTGGAACGAGCCGAAGAGATACACCGACAGGTCCAGCCCTTCGGCCAGATCGAGGTCATAGGTGATCGATCCGCGCCGCACCACCCGCTTGCTCCCCCCGCCGAGCGTCGCGAATCGGTAGAGGATCCTCGCACAAGCCATTCGCAGTCGGGTCGTCATCATGTTCGTTGTCCCCGGCTTCGAGGGCTCCCGCGGGCCCGGCACGGCTGCGTCGCAATGGTCTACGATCCGGGCCCGCGATCCGCTCAAACCTCGGCGAACCTCAGCCCGCCAGTCGTCGCGGGCTTGATTCAAACCGACCGGTCTACGATCACGAGGCCAGGTACACGCGAGAAGTCGCGGCGATTGCATGTGACGACGATTAACTGGTTCGCCAGGGCGATCGACGCGATCTTCAAGTCTTGCGTGCCGATGCGGATGGAGCGAAGCCGCTGGAATTCGTCCTCGGCGGGCTGATCGAAGGTGACGATCGGGAACTCGCCGAAGAGTTGGAGCGCCTCTTCTAACAACCTGTAGGGGAGTATGCGGCTCGGACCATCAACGGCGGCGTGCGATCTGGGCCAATCGACCGCGAAGCATCTCCTCGACGGTTACCACGCCGATTCCAACCGCGCCCCTGTGCAGCCTGACGCTCCGAACGACTGAAGAGTGGGCGTGTGCGTAGAGTGTCAAATGGTCGGTGTCAACGAGGTATTGGAGCATTCTTCCGCCTCCCGGACACGACCCTCACGTCGATCCGCTTCCTCGCGGCCTTTCCGGATTTCCTCCAGGAATTCGTCGAAAGTGGGGTCGTCCTTCCAGATACCGGCCAAATCCTTTAAGGGGTGTCGCCGTGGAATCTCGATGGCCGCGATCGAGCCCATGTTCACCTCGTACTGGAGCAGGGCGCGAACCTGCTCGATGGCCTCTTCGCGCGTCGCCGCCGTCGCCTGGATGTCGGGGGCGCCCAGGAGTCCCGCGGTAAACCGGCCATCCGGCTCCTCGCGGACGCGGACGAGACTGAATGAGGAGATTCAGGTCGGGGTTTCCAGGTCCATGATCGAGCCCCAGGGACGGCAGGTTCTGCGGATCGGTTCATTATTCGGGAATTCTACACGCTCCGGGTCGGGACCGACAATCACGGTCGATCGGACATCTCTCCTCAACCCGGGCCGTCGCGACCCGGCGAATTGGCGGATCCGACCGCATCTGGTAGACTTGGCCACTGGCTTTGGCGGATGTCTCCCGGGGCCGAATGGTCCCGGTTTCAGTCGATAAGGCGGCCACTCGGTGAATCCGGATTCCGATCTCGCGTCGCGCCCGGTCCTGGTCCTCGACTTCGGCGCGCAGTACGTCCAGCTCATCGCGCGTCGGGTCCGCGAGCGGCACGCCTTCGCGCGGATCGTCCGCCACGACATCACGGCGGCGCGGGTGCGGGAGCTCGACCCGATGGCCGTGATCCTCTCGGGCGGCCCGGCGAGCGTCTACGAGCCCGGCGCGCCTCACTGCGACCCGGCCATCTTCGACCTCGGCGTGCCGATCCTGGGCATCTGCTACGGGATGCAACTGATCTGCGAGGCGATGGGCAGCCAGGTCCGGGCCAACCCGTCGCGGGGCGAGTTCGGCCGCACCGATTGCCGCGTCCTCGACCCGGCCGAGGCATTATTCCGCGACGTCCCGCGCGAGACGATCGTCTGGATGAGCCACGGCGACCAGATCCAGGACGCCGGCAGCGATTTCCTCGGGCTGGCGGCGACGCCCACCTGCCCGATCGCCGCGGTCCGGCACCGCGACCGGCCGATCTACGGCCTCCAGTTCCACCCCGAGGTCTCCCACACCCCTTACGGCTCGCTCATCCTGGGCAATTTCCTCGACCGGATTTGCGCCAACCCGCGGACCTGGACGATGGGCGCCTTCATCGAGCGATCGCTGACCGAGCTGTGCCGGCGCGTCGGCCCGGCCGACCGGGTCGTCTGCGGATTATCCGGCGGCGTCGACTCGGCGGTCTGTGCGGCCCTGCTGGCGAAGGCACTGGGACCGCGCGTCGTCTGCGTCTTCGTCGACACCGGGCTGCTCCGCCTCGGCGAGCGCGCCGCCGTCGCCGACGCCTTCGGCGCCCGCACCGACGCCGAGCTCCGGGTCGTCGACGCGGCCGGGCCGTTCCTCAAGGCGCTCGAGGGCGTGACCGACCCGCAGGAGAAGCGCCGGCGGATCGGCCATGTGTTCATCGATGTCTTCCGCGAGGCGGCCCTCGAGATCCCCGGCGCCCGGTTCCTCGCCCAGGGCACGCTCTACCCCGACGTCATCGAGAGCGGCGGCGAGCCCGACGGGCCCACGGCCACCATCAAGATCCACCACAACGTCGGCGGCCTGCCGGCGCAGCTCGGCTTCGAGCTGATCGAGCCCCTCCGCGACCTGTTCAAGGACGAGGTCCGTCGGCTGGGCATCGAGCTCGGACTCCCCGATTCCCTGGTCTGGCGCCATCCCTTCCCCGGCCCGGGATTGGCCGTCCGATGCCTCGGCGAGGTGACCGCCCGCCGCCTGGACGTCCTCCGCCAGGCCGACGCCATCTTCCTCGACGAGCTCAGGGAAGCCGGCCTCGAGCGCCAGGTCGCCCAGGCCTTCGCCGTCCTCCTGCCGGTGCAGGCCGTCGGCGTCATGGGCGACGCGCGGACGTATGAGAACGTCATCGCCATCCGCTCCGTCGACACCGACGACTTCATGACCGCCGACTGGTCCCGCCTGCCCCACGACCTGCTCGCCCGCGTCTCCACCCGGATCACGAACTCCGTCAAGGGCGTCAACCGCGTCGTCTACGACATCACCAGCAAGCCGCCCGGCACGATCGAGTGGGAATAGCCGCCCCCTCCCCAGGATCCTCCAACCCCGCGCATGAGCATGAATAAGACACCGATCATGACGCGATTCCATGGCGTGATCCCGGCCACGCTGGTCCTCGCCCTCATGCTGGCGACGACCCGCGGCCGCGCCGACGAACCCTCTCGCCCTCCCGACGGCTACGACCGGCTCGTCAAGCCATTCTTCGGGCAGTATTGCTCGAAGTGCCACGGCGAGAAGAAACCGAAGGGCGGCCTGCGGCTGGACGCACTGGGCTCCGACTTCGCCACGCCGGCATCGGCGACGCACTGGACGGACATCATGGACCGGATCAATGCCGGCGAGATGCCGCCCGAGGGTTCCCCCCGGCCCAAACCCGACGAGGCGGCGAAGGTCGCCGAGTGGATTGCCGCACAATTGACCGAGGCGGATGCCTCGCGCAACGCCGGCCTGGGCGAGAAGGTCTCATTCCGACGGTTGACCCGGGAGGAGTACCGCAACACGATCCGCGACCTGCTCGGCGTCACGTGCGACGTCAACGATCCCGGCGGCCTGCCGGAGGACCCCGACTGGCAGGGCGTCGAACGCGTCGGCTCGGTCCTGACTTTATCCCCCTCGCATGTCGAGAAGTACCTGTCGACGGCCGAGGCCGCCCTGGCTGAAGCCCTGCCAACCGGGCCGAAGCCGCCGCGCGAGGTCATCCACTGGAGCCCGTTCGACCTGCGCTGGGGCTATGCCTGGAATGCGGTCGCCCGCGACTACATCGCGCAGGACTCGCCGACAAGGTCCGCGTCGACATCGTGCCGAACAATGGCGCGGCCGGCACGCCCGGCGAGAGCCAGATGCTCGCGATCAATACGGCCGGCGAATACAACGTCCGCCTGAAGCTCAGCGCCCTTCGCCCCGCGGGCGGTATCCCGCCCCGGCTGCGAGTCTATGCGGTGGACCTCGACCGTGTGCTGTTCGAGCGGGATGTGGAGGCGCCCGAGGACCGGCCGATGATGATCGCGTTCGTCGCGCACCTCCCGGCGGGCTCGCATCCGATCCGCATCCTCAACGCGGTGCCCGGCCCTCCGCCGGAGAACCATGCCTCGCGACCGAATGTCCGGCAAGCCTTCGTCGACGTGCGCGCCCGCAAGCCCTGGCAGATCAAGCTGACCGACGAGGAATACCGTCCCCTGGTGCCGTTCATCCTCCTGGATTGGGTGGAATGGGAAGGGCCCGTGCTCCCGACCTGGCCCACTCCGGCCCATCGTCGGATCTTCTTCGACGGGGCCGGCGCGACCCCGGACCGCGCCTACGCGAGGGCGATCCTGGCCCGATTCGGCGAGCGTGCTTTCCGACGTCCTCTGATCGATGTGGAACTCGACCGGCTGGTGAACCTCTTCGAAGCCTCTCGGAAGCTCGGCGACGACTTCGAATCCTCGGTACGGACCGCGCTGCTGGCGGTGCTGTGCTCGAAGAGTTTCCTCTACATCGTCGAGGGCCGGCAGAGCGGCACGGCCATCGCACCCGCGAACGCCCCCCCTGCCCCGCTGACCGACTGGGAACTCGCCTCGCGGCTCTCGTACTTCCTCTGGAGCACGATGCCGGACCAGAGGCTCTTCGACCTCGCGCGCACAAGGCAAGCTGCACGACCGGGCCGTGCTCCTCGAGGAAGTGCGTCGGATGATGAAACACGAGCGCATCGCCGCGTTCGCCGAGTCCTTCTCGCGCCAGTGGCTCCAGTTGCGCCGCGTCGGCATGTTCCCGCCCGACCGGAAGCTCTATCCCGATTACGACGAGTACCTGGAGAAGAGCATGGTCGCCGAGACGACCGCGTTCTTCCGCGAGGTGCTGACGCGCAACCTCGGCATCGGCCAGTTCCTCGACTCCGACTGGACGATGCTCAACCGTCGGCTCGCGTCCCATTACGGCATCGCGGCCATCGAGGGCGAGGACATGCGTCGCGTGACGTTGAAGCCCGAGGACCACCGCGGTGGCCTGCTCACGCAGGCATCGATCCTCGGCCTCACCTCCGACGGCACGCGGCATCGCCCCGTGCATCGCGGGAAATGGATCCTCGAGTCGATCGTCGGCAAGGCTCCCCCGCCGCCGCCCGCGAACGTCCCCGCCATCAAGACCAGCGCCCCGAACCAGCCCAAGGCGTCGCTGCGGGCCAAGCTCGAAGCCCACCGCCAGGAGCCCACCTGCATGGCCTGCCATCGCAAGATCGACCCGCTGGGCCTGGCCTTCGACAACTACGACGCCGTCGGCCGATGGCGCACCGAGGAGGCCGTCACCGACGGGGCCGGCGCCAATCCCGCGATCGACCCCGCCGGCGAGCTGCCCGACGGCCGCCGCTTCGCCGATTCGGCCGCCTTGAGGAAATTGATCCTCGCCGACGTGGACAAATTCGCCGCGGCCCTGACGGAGAAGCTTGCCACCTACGCGATGCGACGCACGCTGACGTTCGCGGATCGCGCCGAGCTGAAACGCATCGCCGATCGATCCAGGGGCGACGACTACAAACTCGCGTCGCTCATCGAGGCACTCATCACCAGCGACCTTTTCCAGAAGCGCTAAGACGGTCTTTGTAGGGTTCTCTGCGAGCACCGATCCGGCATGTTTGTCGAATCCGGTGCTCGCAGAGAACCCTACGGGGCAGTCAGCGCGGCTTCCGAGACAGACTCTAACTCACAAGGGACGAACATCGATGAGCCAGTTCCTCTCGCAGCGATGGCTCCTCTCCCGCCGCCACTTCCTGCGCGGCGTCGGTGCGGCGATGGCCCTGCCGATGCTCGACGCGATGACGCCCCTGCGTGCCTCGGCCGCCACCGCCGCCCGGCCGCGCCGCAGCGTGTTCGTCTACATCCCCAACGGGGTCAACGGTATGACCTGGCAGGTGACGAGGCCCGGCCGCGGCTACGATCCCTCGCCGTCGCTGAAGCCGCTGGAGAAGCATCGCGACGACGTCACGGTCTTCAGCGGGCTCCATCATCCCAACGGCCTCGGCCAGGCCCATGTGTGCGCCGATTCCTGGCTGACGGCCGCGAAGATCGACTCGCAGGGCGTCCGGCCGTATCACAACACGGTCTCCTGCGACCAGCTCATGGCGGAGGTCACCTCGAAGCACACGCGCTTCGCCTCGCTGGAGCTATCCATCAGCGCCGGCACGGGCCAGCCCTGCAATTCCAGCACCCTGGCATTCTCCCGCGACGGCGTGCCGCTCCCCGCCGAGGACAACCCGCGCAACGTCTTCGACCGCCTCTTCGGCGAGGAGCCGGGCGGCGTCGCGGCGCAGTCGCCTCCGCCTGGGACGGCATCGCAACGTGCTCGATGCCGTCCTTGACGACGCCGGCTCCCTCCGCCGACAGCTCGGCACCGACGACCGCACCAAGCTCGACGAATACCTGCACTCGCTGCGCGACGTCGAGCAGCGCACCCGGCGGCTCGACGCCTGGCTCGACGTCCCCAAACCGAAAGTCGATCGGCGCCCCGTTCCATCGCTCGGTCACCAAGTCGCAAGCCGGCGAATACTGGCGGACCATGTTCGACCTCATCGTCCTCGCGCTCCGCACCGACATGACGCGTGTGGTCACCTACATGAACGGCAGCGAGGGCAACGGCCTGGCGATCCCCGAGATCGGCATCACGCAGTCGCGCCACAACCTCTCGCATCACAACGGCGACCCCGACGTCCTGGCGCGGCTGGCGAAGAGCGACGCGTTCCTCATGCAGCAGTTCGCCTATTTCCTCGATCGGCTCAAGGCCGAGAAGGATGCCGGCGAGCCGCTGCTCGACAGCACGATGGTCCTCCTCGGCAGCGGCATGAGTTATGGGCACAGCCATTCGAACAGCAACCTCCCCATCCTCCTCGCCGGCGGTCGCGGCCTGGGACTGAAGCACGGCCAGCACATCGACTACAACCGCCCTCGGGCCGAGACCTACACGCTCGACTTCGACGAATGGCGAAGCCTTTGCGGCCCTCCCCGGGACGACAAGGCCCGCCTGAGTAACGTCCTGCTGACGATGCTCCAGAAGATGGACGTGCCCGCCGAGCAATTCGTCGACAGCCTGGGTCCAGTCTCGGAGGTCCTCGCATGACGGCGATGCTGCTCGCCCTGCTCCTCCCCTTCGCGACGAACGACGATACGCGCTATCCGTTCCGCACGGACTTCGCCAACGAGCAACGGCCCTGGTATCGGCTCGAGCCCGGAGTGTTCCCGCCCGTGTACTCCGAGCACCGCGTCGGCGGCGAGCTGGTCGAGGTGGACTACCTCCATCGCGCGGGCGTCTTCCGGATGGACGGCACGGGCGAGCTCGTGAGCTTCACCATGCCCCCGTTCGGCACCGCCCGTTACCTCGGCGTGGAAGCCGACCTCCGCGACCTCCCGATGGGCAAGCACTTGAACTTCTCCCTCTACCGGGACGAGACCGGCGGCTTCACCCGGCTCGTCCTCGTGCAGGACGATCACACCCGCCTTGCCGAGGCGAAGGACACCGAGCGCCAGCGCAAGAAGCACGCCGCGTTCCTCAAGGAGCGCGGCCTGCCCGCCTGGATCGACCGCGTGGACGGCGGGAGCCTTACCGCCACCCTGATCGGCACCGACCGCGAGACCGTGAACGCCCTGTTCAAGGACGAAGGCATCGACCCCGAGCGATGGGCGCGAGAGCATCGCGCGATCTCGGTGGTCGTCGCCAACGAGCACCTGCGCACCTACTGGCCGCCGGTCAACAACGTGACGGCGACGGTCCGGGAATCCCTGCCAGCGCCGACGGGAGTCCTCGGCTGCGGCGGGGTGCGGTGGGTGATCGAGCCGAATCTGATGCTCGAGGGCTTCCGCAAGGGACGCATCGTCCGCCTGTTTGTTCATCCGTCATGGCCGATCAAGAGCATGCCGTTCGGCGAGGGCCTGAACGAGGGCGGCCACCACGACGAGGAGCCCGCCGACGCCAAGGAGCTCGAACCGGCCGACTATCCCTACCGCACCGATTTCGGCAACGCGCACCTCCCCTGGTACCGGCTCGAGCCCGGCAAGTTCCCGCCCGAGCACTCCGAGCACCGCGTCGGCGGCGTGCTGGTCTCGGTCGACGCGAGGCATCGCTCGGGCCGGTTCCGCACCGATCGCACCGGAGAGCTGGTCGATTTCACGATGTCGCCATTCGCGTCCGCACTGTTCCTCAACGCCGAGGCCGAGCTCCAGGACCTGCCCACGGGCATGCGATACCGGTTCTTCCTCTACCAGGATGAGAAAGGTGCGTTCACGAAGGCCGCCATGATCGTGGACGAATTCACCGATCTCGCCGGCAACACGTTGACCTACCGGTTCGAGTCGACGAACCTCAAGACGGGCATGCTCTACGTCGCCCGCCATGCCGCGCCCGTGCAGGTCGACTACGTCCTGGAGCCCCAGGTCCCGCCCGACTTCGGCCGGATCGAGCTCGAGGTGGACGATCGCACCCGCGTCTGGAAGGGCGAGCATGCGGTGAAGCTAACCGACCTCGTCGTCGGCGACGAGCTGCTGGTCAATCTCGACGACCGGACGCGTACCAGCCGCGGCCGTTGCACCGACCTCTGGATTGGCGCCGAGACTCACCGCCTCGCCACCGATCGGCGCCGCGAGAGCCACGCCGCGTTCCTCAAGGAGCTGGGCATACCCGGCTGGATCGATCGCGTGGATGGTAACGACCTGACCGTCACCTTCTTCGCCGCGAATCGCAAGGATTTCCGCTCGATCCTCGGGGCCGATCCCTGGGGCAAGAGCGTCTACGCGACGCCGGCCGACGAGGCACGAAGGCCCCTCGGTGCCGTCATGGATCGGATGGGATTCAAGAACAGCCTCCCCGAGGCCGATACCGCCGGCACGTACGGATGCAGCGGCGTCCGCTGGGTCCTCACCGCGGACAAGCTCTCCGCAGCCTACCGCCCCGGCGGGGTCATCCGCGTCTTCAACGCCGGTTGGCCGATCAAGGCCCCCAAAAAGAACGAGAATCCGATCCGTTGATCGAATCGGAGAGCCAGGCCCGAGCCGATAATCCGGTAGTTCAGCACGATTTTCCGGAGGCCATGCCATGCGACTGCCCCAAGCGACCGCACGGATGATGATGATCGTCGCCGTATTGCCGGTGTCCGGCCTCATCGGGCCGAGGGTGTGGGCCCGGTCGGACGACCGGGAGCAAGAGCGCGCGATCGCCGCGATCCGGGATTGGGGCGGCGCCCTGGAGCGGGATGAGGATGCCCCGGGCCGGCCCGTCGTGAGCATCACGATCGTGACCCGAGGGAGTATGAAGTCTGTGAAGGCATTCCCCAAGCTCCGGACCCTGGTCGCGCGCTTCGACAGCCTCACCGACGACGACCTGAAGACCCTGGAGGGATTGACCTCGCTCGAGGTGCTGAACCTCAGTTACAACAGTTTCACGGATGCCGGCCTGGCCCATCTGAAGGGCATGAAGGAACTTCGCACGCTCCTCCTCGGCGGCAACGCGATCACGAACGCCGGCCTGGTCCACTTGAAGGGCCTCTCGAAACTCCGGATCCTCGCCCTCAACGACACCAGGATTTCCGATGAGGGCCTGGCCAGTCTGAAGGGGATGACCGACCTTAACCGGCTCAACCTTGCGGACTGTCAGATCACCGACGCGGGCCTGGCCAGTCTGAAGGGGATGACCGACCTCCACTTGCTCAACCTTGCAGATTGTCAGATCACCGACGCGGGCATGCAGACCCTGAAAGCGATGGACAAGGTCAGCGTGTTGTATCTCATCGGCACGCAGGTCTCGGATGCCGGCGTCGAGCGCCTGTTCCGAGACGGTGCGCCAGCGTTGCGGACCCTCTGGCTCGGCGGTGGCACGCGAATCACCGACGCCAGCCTCGTCCATCTGGGGAGGCTCGCCGGACTCCAGGATCTGGTGCTCTCCAACAGCAACCTCACCGATGCCGGCCTGGCGCACCTCGAGAAGCTGACCGCCCTCGAGAAGCTGGCCATCTCCCGCACCAAGGTGACCGACGCCGGGATCGCGAAATTCCGCCGGGCCTTGCCGAAGGTGGCCATCACCCGTTGATCCGATTCGGGCAGCGTTCCCCTCGAATTCCTTGCGTGGTCGGAAAACGTATGGAACAGTTTGCCCACGGTGGCCTCGGCGCATCCGGGCGACGACGGGTAACGGCAATTCGACGCACGTTCGCGAAATGCCCGCCCCCTCGGCCTCACCGCAACAATCCGCACATTGGCGAAAGGCGAAACGCTCGTCAACGAGCGTCCAACCATGCCACTCATGGTCGAACGATACGTGCCCGGCGATCGGCCAAAGCCTCGATCCACCGAGGGCGCGAAACATCGGCCCAGGCGGGCGTTTCGGCCGCAACCGGTCGTCTGCCTGGAACCACGAGCCTTGCTCTCGACGTTCGCGGCCTCCTCGTCGGCAAGCCGGCAAGCCGGGCGCGATGACTCGGAAACGGCCCCGCCGTGGACCGAGAGTCCGAATGTGTCCTTTCTCACGGTGGACGGCCAGTCCGAGCTCCTCGACGTCTACAAGCCCGATACTCCCGCGCCCGCCGGGGGTTACCCCGTCATGATCACGATCCACGGCGGCGGATGGCGAGAGCACAACAAGGGGGCGTTCGGCCTGCGGAACGCCGACGTGTTCACGCAGGACGGTTACGTGGTGGTCTCGCCCGACTACGTGCTGGCCAAGCCCGGCAAGCCGACCTGGCCGGTGAATTTCGAGGACGTGCAGGCCGCCGTGCGCTGGGTGCGAACTAACGCCGGCACGATGGGATTCAACCCCGACGAGATCGTCGCCGAGGGCGAATCGGCCGGGGCCAACCTGGCTGCATTGCTGGGCGTCTATTCCCCGCAGGACACCGGCGGCGCCGTCTCCTCGGCGGTCGAGGCCGTCGTCGCGGTCGCGACCCCGACCGACCTGACGACCCTCTACCACGAGAAGCAATACGCGGGCAGGGCGGCGGCGGAGTTCCTCGGCGGCTCACCCGAGCAGGTCCACGCCAATTTCATCGCGGCCTCGCCGATCGACCATGTCGCGCCCGACGACCCGCCGATGATCCTGATCCACGGACGGCAAGACGAGATCATCCCCGTGAGCCAGTCCGAGGACATGCAGGCCGCGCTCACGGCGGCCGGGGTGCGCAACCAGCTCTTGCTGGTCGACGGCGGCCACGGCCTCGACTTCCCCAAGAACTATTCCGAGCTGGTCCCTGACGTGCTCGAATTCCTGGACACGACCTGGCAGCATCAATAGAGCACTTGTCGCTCGAATAGCGCGGGACCGGATCGCGTCATCTGTTCCGGAGGGTCGGACCGCCTGAAGGCGGAACTCCAACGGTGATCTCTCGTGTTTCTGTTGGAGTTCTGCCTTCAGGCGGTCCGGGGGCGATCGGCCGACCGCCTGAAGGCGGAACTCCAACCTCGGTCTCCGCGGGGATTACGGCTTTGCGAGATGTTCACCGCAGTGGAATCCGGCTACTGACCGGGATGGCCGATCGCGGGGAATCCCGGCTCTTCGCTACCAGGGGATCTCGCCAGCGTCGTCGAGGAACTTGCCGGTCGGCGGCTCGTCGATCGTCGCCAGCTTCACGGCGATCGCCGCGCCCTGCTCGACCGAGCGAGGGGCGGCGTCGGTCCCCATGTCGGTCTTCACCCAGCCGGGGCAGACCGAGTTGACCGCGATCTTCTCCCCGGCGAGATCCTTGGCCAGTGCCAGGGTCAGGCCGTTGAGGGCGGACTTCGATGAGTTGTAGGCGAGGAAGCTATTGCCGTAATACGGCGAGTCGGGGTTGCTCAGCGTGCCGAGCGAGCCCAGCGTCGAGGACAGGTTGATGATCCGCGCCGGGGCGGACTTCCGCAGCAGGGGCAGCAGGTGCCGGGTGACGGCGAAGACGCCGAAGACGTTGGTCTCGTAGGTCGCCCTCAGCGTCTCCATCCCGAGTTCCGATGGCCGTCTCAGGCCCGCGGCGGACTCGGGAAACACCCCGGCGTTGTTGACCAGCACGTCGAGTCGCCCGAACCGCTCGTCGAGCCAACGGGCGGCGGCCTCAGCGCTGGGGGAGTCGGTGACGTCGAGCACGACGCCGTGGGCATCCAGGCCCTCGCCCTGGAGCCGGGCGGCGGCGTCGGCGACCCTGGCCGGGTCGCGGCCCGCCAGGACGACCGTGAACCCGTGCCCGCCGAGTTGGCGTCCGATCTCGAAACCGATCCCCTTGTTCGCGCCCGTCACCAGGGCCACCTTGCCGTCACATCGCTTCGTTGTCATCGCTCGATCCTCCAGATATGGGGCGGAGCTCCCGCCAGCCCCGACCTCGGTCACGCGTCGATCTTGTCCCGCATCCCGCCGTAGACGATCGAATTCACCATCTCCCTGCCGTAGAAGTCGTGCGGGAAGCCCAGCTCCACCTGGCTGGCCGCATCGAGGCGCCACATTTGATCCGCGTCCAGGCTCAGGTCGATGCAGGCCAGGTTGTCGCGGAACTGCTCCAGCCGCCTGGCCCCGACGATCGGGATCACGGGCACGGGCCGATGTCGCAGCCAGGCCAGGGCCACCTGAGCGGGCGACCGCCCGACCTCGCCGGCGACCGCCAGGACCTCGGCGATCACGGCCCCGACCCGCTCGTCCTCGCGACGGAAGCCCTTCATCATCTCGCTATTCATGCGGGAGTCGGCCGCCTCGCGGCCCTCGGCATACTTGCCCGTCAGCAGGCCGCCCGCCAGCGGCGACCAGGCCGTCACGCCCAGGCCGAGCGCCGCCGCCATCGGGATCAACTCGCGCTCCACCGTCCGCTCGATCAGGCTGTACTCGATCTGCAACCCGACGAACGGCGTCCAGCCCCGGAGTTCGGCCAGGGTGTTCGCGCGAGACCACCCAGGCGGGCATGTCCGAGACGCCGACGTGGAGCACCTTCCCCTGCCGCACGAGGTCGTCGAAGGCCCGCATCACCTCCTCGATCGGCGTGATCTTGTCCCAGATATGGAGCCAGTAGAGGTCGATGTAATCGGTCCGGAGCCGCTTCAGGCTCGCCTCGACCGCCCGCATCATGTTCTTCCGCTGGTTGCCCCCGGCGTTGGGGTCGGTGCCGGGGAAGGAGTTGGTATACTTCGTCGCCAGGACGGCCGCATCCCTCCGACCCTCGAGGAACTCGCCGAGGAGCGTCTCGCTGGTCCCGTTGGTGTAGAGATTGGCCGTGTCGATGAAGTTGCCGCCCGCTTCGAGGAAGGCGTCCAGGATCTTCCGGCTCTCGTCCTTCGACGAGCCCCATCCCCAGTCCTCGCCGAAGGTCATCGTCCCCAGGCAGAGCTCCGAGACCCTCAGGCCGGACCTGCCGAGCAGTCGGTATCGCATCGCTCGATCCCCTCAAATGGAAGAAACGGAGTATCCACGGCCCCGCCTCGACGCTCGAGGCGAGTTGCCTACTCCACTGGTCCACGATCCGAACTGCCGGAAGGCCCCGGGGCCGGACTCACGCCCCGCCGTGACCGGGCCGCGCGAGACGGCCCACGATGCGATCGAACGCGGCCACCTCATCGAGGGCGAGTCGCCGCAACCGCTCGTCGAAGACGCCCCGGAGGGCCTCCCCGCCCCGGTCGAGGGCCTCCTTGCCGGCGGCTGTAAGGATCAGGCGGAACTTCCGCAGGTCGCCCGCCTCAGCCCGACGCTCCAGCAACCCTATGGCCTCCAGTTGCTTGATCAGATACGTCACCGTCGGCGGCGGCAGGTGCATCTTGCGGGCCAGCTCGGCCGGGAACGGGTGGTCCCCGACCGACTCCAGGAGGAAGAACGCCTTGGGCGAGAGCCCCAGGGCCTCCAGCGCCGGCTCCGATTCGTCCATCACCGAATGGATCAACTGCCAGAGGTTGGCCAGGATGTCGCAGCCGTCCGGCCCGCCCTTCTCTCCGCTCGATGACATGGTAGGCCCGCCAAATTCCGAAGTCAAATAGTTCAATAGTGGAATTATACACGATGCTCGGTCCTCGTCCCGGGTTCTGGAAATATCTCCGCGGTCGCCCAGAGTACCGGAGCGGACCTGGAGTCTGTCCCGGAAGCCCCGGTAGGGCGGAATAGCGACATTCCTCGCCGAACGCCACTCGATGATGCGAGATCGAAGCCCGTGATCAAGGTCTCACGATCGTGGTCACGGGGTGGTGTTCGGCGAGAACTCTCGATGCTTCCGGTGCGATGACCGTACCGCGACGATAGAATGGGGATAGGGACCCATCCGAAAAGCAACAAGAGGAGGGCGTCATGCAAGTCAGACCGAACAAGACGGTCGTCCGGGGCGAAGTGCACTCAATTCGCACCGAACCTGGCGGCTGGGGAACCGAAGTCGCCCTGCGCGTCCTGAGCAACGAGTCGCCCAACCCTGACGACGACTTTCTCCGCCCCGATGAGGGTTCGATCCTGAACCTCTTCTCGTCCGCCCCGACTCCGGGTATGCAAGTTGGCGACGAGGTACGCGCCGAGGCCCGGCTCAACGCGGGCCCGACCGGCGGCCGGGCGGTGCTCCAGAAATTCGAGCCGGTCCGGAAGTGAGGCGTCACCCCGGCCGGCTCGTCGCAGGATTCCGCGTCACACCTTGACGTTGAGCCGGATGATTCCGGTATTCGTATCCTCCGTGATCTTGGTCAGCGAGACGTCGGTCGAGGTGCCGTCGAACTCGCGGGTCGAGGGCTTGGTCTTGTCGGTCAGCGACGTGACCTTCGCAGAGCCGGGGAACAGGTCGCCGGCATCACCGGAGTCCAGGTTCGACTCCAGCCCCCGTAGACCATCGGCCTGGATCAGCCGCACCTGATACGACAAGGGGTTCGTGTTGCCCGACTGGCCGTCGTCGATCAGCCAGACGGCCAGCCCGTGGCCGGGCAGCGCCGTGTCACGGCCGGTTTGTTGTCGATTCTCGATCAAGAAGTACTTCGTCTCCGACTTGCCGCCCGTCCAGAGCCGGTAGCATGCCTCGTCGTCCGACTCGAGGGTCGGCAGTGAAAGCGAGGATTCCTTCCTGACGACCTTCGGCTTGATCCAACCGAGCCGGGCGAGGCACCAGCAGCTCATCCGCGTCGGCTTCTCGCCCTCCTCGCCCCACGAACCGCCCCCCATCAGGCACCACTCGCCGACCCCCGCCGACTTGTACGAGGTGTCGTACAGGTCGGGCAGCCCCAGCACGTGCCCGAATTCGTGCGCGAACACGCCGACCTTGCCGTCCTCCGGCTCGGTCGAGTAGGCGTAGACCTTCACTCCATCGTTCTCGAAGGGCGTGGGCAGGGTCCACTTGTGCGACCAGATCATCCCCGCCCGCTTGGCCGGATCGCGCTCGACCTCGGCCCCGCTGCCCGCGTGGATGAGGAAGACCCCATCGACGTAACCGTCCCCGTTCGAGTCGAACGGCGCGAGGCTGTTCTCCTTGCAGAACTCGGTGAGGGCATCCTGGAGCAGCCCGGGGGTATTCGTCGGGAAATTGGTCCCCATCCCGCTCTGGCCGCCCGCGTAATAGGTGTAGGGTTGGGGGGCTCGGACGTAGCCGACCGCCTCCCCGGTCACCGTCAACTTGCCCTTGGACAGCTCTTTGTAGAACGAGGTCATCGAGTTCGGATTGGCGGCGTTGAACAGCAGGTCCTGGAAGTGGGAGGCGGGCTCTTTCCCCGGGTTATCGCCGAAGTTGACCAGGAGTGCCAGGGCTTTCAAGGTATCGGTCGGCGGGCGACTGGCGAGCCGTCTGGGCGTGATCAGCCTCTTCGGCATCGACGCCGGCTGGAGTCTCTTGAGGATACCTGGGTCCTCGGTCGGAGGGTAGAACACACCGTCGTTGAATCCCGTGACCATCAAACCGTCGGAGTTGACCATCCCCATCGCGATCGCGAGCCGGAGGTCACCCGCCGAGAGCGCCCGGCTCGACTTGATCTGCTTTTCGATATTCTTGACGACCTTCGGGTGGGCCATGCAGGTCGTCGGCCCGTTTTCATAACTGTGACTCGTTATCACGTTTTATCCCCCGGTCGATACGGGGCGCGTTGAGAGGCTATCCTCGGCGGAAGATCTGGGCCGTCCCCGGCATGACCACGTAACGATCGGACGGCGTTCGCGGATACCGCTCGGGCATCATGAGGCTTTCGGTGCGGGGCGGCAAGCCCGGTCCGCGAACTTCTCCAGGAGACGGAGGACCTTGGCGATCGTCGTCCCGTAGGGGACCCAGTCGAGGGCTTCCATGGCGATGTCGATGTAGTCCTTGATCTCGGCGTAAATCTGGCAGAACGACGAGTCGGCCGCGACGGCCGCGGCGCCCGCCGGCGCCAGGGCGGTCGCCTTGCCTTTGCCCTTGGTCTTCGCCGTCGGGGTGACCGAGCCGTCGGCCTCCAGGACCGCTTGCATCGCCGGGCTCGACAAGGCGAGCTCGATGGCCAGGATCGCTCGTGCGACCTCGCCGTCGGATCGCCTGGGTCCGCCAGCATCCGCGGCGAGTACCCGGGACGGCCCCCCGCGACCCGAACCCTTCCCGCCCCCCACGGACATCGCGTGGATCTCCCGGAGCCTCTTCAGCACGTCTTCGTCGGTCATGGCCATCGCAGCGGTTCTCCCATCGGGTTGTCAGGCGTCACGGGTGTCGATACGCTACGGAAACCGGTCGAGGCGCGGGGGAATCACCCCGTCCTGATCGCCGACGACAAGGCGAACGGACCCATATGAAGGCGGCCGCGGCCGAGATCGGGCCGACGACGCCTCGGTTCTCAACCTCCAGGACAGGCGGAGTCCCCCGAGACGCCGCGGTCCGGCATGAGATAGGCTTAACCGGCCCGGTTATGCGTGTCAATGGATCCCACATCGTTATCCATGTCTTGCATGACCGTTCTCAACGAGGTACTCCCGAGATGATCGCGGAACCGAGGGAATCGACGCGGTCCGTGTCTTCGACGCTCCTCTGGTCGGGGACGACGATATCCCCCTCGGTCAAGCCATCGAGCACCTCGGCCAGATTGGCATCGGGACAGAGCACGCCGAGTCGGATCGGGATCCGGACCGCACGCCCGTCGGTGACGCTATAGCAGCGATGCGTCCCGCGCGCCTCGGGTTCCTCTTCAAGGATCGCCGTCATGGGTATGGTGATCGTATCGGGGCGATCCTCGAGGGCAATGGTGACATGCCCGGCCTGACCGGGCCGGAGCCGGCCGTCGGAGTTGTCCAGGTCGATCTCGGCGCGGAGGGTCCCCTGCTCCTCGGCGACCGCGGTACGCGCGATCGTCCCCTCGTAAGCGCGGCCGGGGAGGGCGTCCGGCCGGAACGTCGACGTATCGCCCTTGTCGAGGAAGACCGCATCTCGATCGGGGACCTCGACGACGATGCGAACCCGACTCGCCTGGACGATCGTCAGCAGGGGCTTCGATCCATCCGCGTCGCCGGTCCGGACGACATCGCCAACATGGTGCGTCCGGCCGGTGACGATGCCGTCGATCGGGGCGATGACGCGGGCGGCGGCCGAGAGCATCTCGGGACCGGCCTTGCTCGCCTCGGCCACCCGGACCTCGGCCTGGGCCTCGTCGTTCTCGGCCCGCGCCGCCTCCACCCGGGCCTCGGCTGCCTGGACGTCAGCCCGGGCGACGGCCAGCAGGGCCGTCTTCGACATATAAGTCTGTTGCGCCGACTCGAGCCACTTGTCCTCTTCGTCGAGCAACCGACGTTCCAGCGTCTTCCGGTCGGCGAGCTCCTTGAGCCGACTCCGCTCCATCTCGCGACGCACCCGGAGCGCATCGCTCCCCTTCAACTCCGCGGCGGCCATCTCGACCTTGGCCCGTTCCGAGAGCAACGTCGCCTCGGCGACCGGGACCGCGATTGCCACCCGACGGGCCCGCGCCCGGGCCAGCTCGACCATCGCCTGGCTCTTCCGCAACTCGGCGCGGGCCTCGGGCGCGTCGATCACGGCCACCACCTGGCCCTGCTTCACCCGATCGCCGATCTCGACCGAGAGGCTCCTCAACTCGCCGGAGACCCTGGTATACACCTCGACAAGCTGGGCCGGCTGCACGGTCGCGGGCTGGGTCGTCGTCCGATGAAAGAGCGACCGCTTCACCCTGAAGAGGGGTGCCCCGCCCGATTCGATGGAAATCGAACCCGGCCCGGCCTTCGCGTCAACTTCCTTCGCGCCCGCGCCTTCGCAGACGCCCGCCCCTGGTCCGACCGAACCGGCCGCCACCAGCCCGAGACCATCAGTAGTGATGTCACGAGCAAGCTCAGGGACACCGCCGCCAGGGCTGCGATCGGTCTGCGCTTCGAGGGGAACATGACGCGGATAACTCCTTCGACGAGGGCGACGAGAGCGGCTGCCCGCGCCGCCGCGATTCCCATCGCGGCCCTGGTGGTCAGAACCGACGAATCAGGGGCTGAAAGTCCCGCGGCTCATACTCGAGGAGGATGCAGGCAGTCATGGCGGCCATCGGGTCAGGCCCGACCGGTCTCTCTCCCAGTCGTGATCGGCCATACGAGCGTCAAATCTTGACGTCGAGTCGAGGGGCGACCGGAGCCCCGCCGTGGTCCGAATGTTGTGGCAAGGCTTCCAGACGTCGGCAGTCTGGAGCACGAGGTGGTCGGCAGACTCGCGCCGTCCAGGAGACTTGATCACTCTGCAACGACGCGATCGGGCAGGAGATTCTCTCGACGGGTCCGTGTATACGGGTCGGTCGCCGTTTCCGGAAGTCTCACCAGAGTCGGTTAACGCCATATGCATTGAGGGCGGAATCCGCACTCACGATTGAGATTTGTTCCACCAGAGACTGGGCCACGAGCAGCCGGTCGAACGGATCTTTATGACCCGGTGGGAACGGCAAGCCAATCAAGTGGGACGTGTGCGCGGGTAGGATCGGCAGGATTTGAAAACCGTACCGGTTCACTGCGATATCGATGAACTCCTCGTAGGGCCGGTTCAGCCGCCACTTGCCGAGACTGACTTTGATGGCGATCTCCCAGTACGATGCCGGACTGATCAGGATCTCATTCGACGCATCCTGGATCAACGTTCGGGCCGTGCTGCTCAATTGGAGGTCGTCCTCGATGTACCAGTACATGGCGTCGGTGTCGAGCGGCAGCCTCACTGCATGTACTCCCGGAAGTGCTCCAGGTGATCCTCATCATCCGAGATGACGGTGATGAAACCCTTGCCCAGACCGGGGGGCGGGCGTAGGCCGGACTTCGGATTCAATGGCTCGTTTACTAGTCTCGCCACCGGATGCTGATTCCGGGTCAGGATGACCACATCGCCGGGCGCGAGACTATCGATCAATCCCGGCAGGGACACCTTAATATCTTCCAAGGCCATGGTCATTTGTATGTCTATTCCCTCGATATCTCCTGGACGTCGCTAATGGAAAATAGGCATTGGTGAAGGTGCCAGTGATATCTGAGTTCCTTCTATACTTCGACCGTAGTGACTTTTCGTCCTTCGTCCCACAGATGAGAGAATCCTGGGTTTCGGCGATGCAGGGTCAGATTCTCGGAGCGATTCAGGACGGGATACTCGTTTTATCTATATTTTTTCAGATAATCACCTTTGCTTTCATAGGTACTCTCTTCCCTTCTCGGAAAAGCGAACCGACATTGATTCCTCTCCCACCGCGAAAAGATCGAGCGACAACAGTTGCAGTCCCGTCACTCGTCGAATGCCTTGAAGTACGGCTTTAATGGAACGCGGATTGCCTCGCCGGAAATGAACAATTCGAGTTCCGGCTCCGGACTAATCGTCAGATGGTAGTGTCGTACAGTCCCATCGCTCGCGCGTGACACTCGGGCCGCGGCGAGGTAATGGGCGACCACCGTAATAGGGACTGTCATGTAGCCCAAACCGTTCGCGATGAACACAACATGGGTCGCGCCGCAATTTGTCAATTCTGTCCAAAGCGATGCGTGAATGCCGTACCAGTAGTACTTGCTGTGACGCTTCGAGTATTTTATGTTGACAACTTTTCCGTCTCCCGTACGGTGGATCAGGAACCGGCTGTGACCGACCCGGATCGAGTTGTGACCAAGGTCTTCGAGGATCGTTTCGATGAGGTGTTGGACACCTTCCTGTTCTTGTTCCCCATGCCACTCGGGGGTATCTCCACTTGAATCTCGTCTGGCGAAATCGGGCCAGATGAACAAGGCTCGGTCGGCGAGAGCCTCACCGCGCTGGAGGATGGCGTCCCCTCCCCAGCCGTCCATATCGGCGAAATGACGGGATAGCTCGATGTGGCTTCGCTGAAGGATTGACTTCTTAGCCGGGAAGTCGGCATTGGATAGTTCCGGGTTGTAGCCCGTGAGGGTAAGGTTTCCTACAGTATCAATCCAATTCTCATAAACTCCCTCCCAGTCGTCGCCGAGTGCTTGCTTCCACCATTCGGTCAGTGTCTGCGGCATTACGTGTTCGATGTTGAGCATGGCGAGATCCGCCACCTCTTTGTGGCCGAACGACTGCTCCAGCCGTTCCAGGATCAGCTTGGTCTTGGGTATCCGGTCGCCTCCACCATACAGTTTGAAGGAAACGAACTGCTCGCGGAACTCGCGGTCGCGCGGAAAGCCCTTGTCTTTCAGGACGGCTTTGACGCCCTCGGCGAGAGGCCCGATTTCCTTTGCTTGGGCGTAGAGCTGAATGAAAATACGCGTAAGTATGTTCGTAGGGATATTGCACACGAAGCGGCGAATGAGGAAGCATTCCAGGACGTCGAGGATTTCCGAGAACTCGCTCTCCGAGACGGTCCCTGCCTCATGGTCCTGATAGACGCTTAGTAGGAACGGGTAGGTGGTTGTAGCTTCGAACCGATTCAGCCTGATGAGGCGATCAGCGATCTGTTCACACGGTTCTAGGACGGGATCAAGCAACTTGGCATAGTGGAGGGAGGACCCACTCAATCCCCGGAGATAGGCGACAATTTCTCCCATCTCCTTATCACCGAAGCGCTCCTTCAACTCGCAGTAGATGTCGGTTTGGCGGATGCGCTTGCCGTCACGCATCAAGTGATGACGGATGAACTCCGTCAAGTTGGTCGCGAGTCGCATCTGCATGGGCATCCAGGTCGTTTTGTAAATCTCCTCTTGCTGGTCGCGATGGATGTGCATGAAGAGGAAATTGCGGATCAGGTCGGCCTGGGTCAGAGGTTGGCCCTTCGCATTGAGACTCTCGAAGATCAGGTAGGGGTTGTCATCTTTGCTCAGCACGATGCTGACCAGGACAATCCTGTTGCGGATTACGTCGTGAAGACGTTCTAGGTATACTTCAGCCCGATCGCGCAGTCGTTTCTCGAAGAAGGCGTATGCCCTGACGACCTGGCCATCTTGCGGAGTTTTGCCCCCGTCCATGAGTGCCCTGAACTCCGCACGATCTGTTTGGGTCGGGAGGAGCTTATAGATGTCCAAGTCGTCTTGGTAGCGATTCTTCAGAAGGAGATCATCGATCTTATCCGCTAACTTGCTCTGCTGGTGCCGCGCCCTGTCTCGGATGGCGGCGAGCAGAACCAGGAGTGTTGTGATACGCTGCTGTCCATCTATGAGGACAAACTTGCTCACCCCTTCTGGGACACTCCGTTCGGGCATGGTCACGATCGAGCCGATGAAATGATTGCGCGAGCCTTCGTCCTTGCACAACTCGTTCAAATCATCCCAAAGAGCCTGCCACTGCCTTGGCTCCCAGCTATAGGGTCGCTGAAAGAGGGGGACAACATACTGTTGTACTCCGTCAAGAATGCGCTGGATATGAGTTTCGTTCGCGTGCATTAGCGGAATCTCTAGGAACGGAGATGCAGGATCGAAAACGGCGAAGCTCTGGTCTGACCCGTACTTCACGACTCGCACATATTGAGCTCGAACCTCTTGGACGGAACCCTGTGATTCTTCTTATTCTGTCGAGATCATAATATTTACATTATATGCTATATCGGCCATATTGTGCCGGTCATCTCCCCGAATCGACTATCTCTCGCGCGAGGCATTCCAATCACCCAATAAAGGGCACGGAGGGTTGATCGTTCGAATCCGAATTGACAGGGACCTCCGCCAGTGACCCTTCCTCCGTTGCTCCATTCGGTTCCGAACCGGAGGCTTCCGGCTCGCCATCCTCCGGCTTTCGGGAATGGATCGCCTTCTGGAAATCCCATGCTGCACACAAAACGCCGCCCAGCCGGTCGATTTCCCCGCTCGCCGCCAGGGTGATGCAGGTCCATCCGGCCTGCGGAGTGCTCAACATCAGGCCCGAGGCAAGTGCCTGCACTTGTTCCAGAGGCAAAGGCACCCAGACCGAGGGTCGCTTGCGGCCGAGGTAAAGACGGCACATCACCCAGGTATAACGCTCCGCCAGGTGGATCTTGAAGTAGGAGACCGTGTCTTCGTAGGCGACGGGCCGTTGCGAGCCCAGTCGGCGACGAATCACCTCGAAAGCGGCGAGCTCCTCTTGAGTCGTCTCGATCTTCCCCCCATTTGTCGACTCGGTCGAAGTCTTCGTATCGGTCCGGGTCGGGTTGTCCAGGACCGCAGCCAGGGTCCGTTGCCGTGCCCATTCGCTGATCGCGTTGGCGAGAACTGGTTTCCAGTCCTCGATCACCTTGTCGGTCACCCGGCGCGTCTCGATGTTGATGATCGCGAGCTTCACGAACTCACTGGCTGGCTCCAGGAGACGGTTCAACTCGGAGACGAGGAGGTTTTGAGCCCGCTTCCGCTCGGCAAACGTCCGGATCAGCGGCGTGTTGAACTGGGATTTCTGGAGGAGCGTCAAGAAATCGAACGGGGGCTGCTCGTCGGCCAGCACATCCCATTTGACGAATGGCTCCTTGTCCATGATGTTCGGGTTGACGACATCCGTGAAGAATCGCCATTGAACGCCGTTCGTGAGGATCCCCAGCCTGGCCTCGGGGGCCTTCGCGAAGTAGTCGGCCAGTTGCTCGTCATAATTCGCGAGCTTCTTGCCGACCTCCTTCGCTTCGACGAAGAAGATCGGGTGAGCGCTCTGAAAGAATGCCCAGTCGATGGGCTTGATCGAGCGATTAGGCCCGAAATCCACCCGATACTCGGGGATGCACTCGCGAGGATCGGTCAGGTCGTAGCCCAGCATGGTGAACAGCGGTCCGACGAGGCTCTGCTTCGTCGCCTGCTCGTTGCCACGGACGTGTTCCGCCAGCTCCTGAACGCGCTTGACGTACTGCTGCATCGCTTCACGCATGGCCCGACCTCCATCGGTCTGATCGTCAGATTGAGACGTTTCCTCAGCCTTCGGTCTAGTCTGACAGTGCGGATGGCTCCATGCGAGTGCTTAGTCCCGCAACAATGCCATTTTTTCCAGCGGTAGCCAGTTCGATCGGAAAGTACCGGGGTCACAGCGGTGTGGCTGGCCTCGCCCAAGCCGAGCAACCGCGTCAAGCGGCAGCAACCGCACTCGGCCATCGCTTGCGAAGGCGCAGTGATCGGGAGCCCCCGCAGGCAAGGCCTCGCCGCTCTTGCAGCGCGTCTCGGAGTTCGACCTGGGCTGCCGCGGCTTCGACCCCGCCACCCGACAGCCGGTCGTTGACAGCCTCATCGCCAGGAACGCGCCCATCCCCGCCCGCCGCTCCACCACTATCTTGACGAGCAAGAAGGTCATATACGAGCCCGACGCGCCCGTGAGTGCATTCCGGCTGTGTCCATCAATGCACGAGCGGACGCTTCGGACTTGTATGATTTTCTTTCTTGCCGAGGTAAAGATGTCCGATTATTACAGGCAGTTGCCGGTGGACGATCCTCGGGGGCCTCCTCAAGCCCCGAATCGGGTGTACCGTGGCGGCGGCTGGCGCTTTGTGCCACGCTTAGCCCGGTCGGCGTACCGCAACAGGAAGGCTCCGGTGCTCCGGTACACCGACCTGGGTTTTCGCCTGGCCCCAGTCCAGTCCGTCCTCTGAGCCTGGCCGAGAGTCCCGCCGGGTTTGCGGAGGCTCGACTGGCCGTGCGGCGGAGCCGCGTGGCGGAGCCAGGCCGGTCATAGCCGGAACACGCCCGGCACGAGGCCCCGATGAAGAAGCGCTACGACGCGACGATGCGGGAACTCTTCGACCCGGAGCCGGCCGCGTGGCTGGAGTTCTTCGGCGTCCCCGTGCCGGATCCCGCCCTGGCGCAGGTGATCGATTCGAACGTCTCGACGGTCACCGCCGAGACCGACAAGCTGCTGCGGCGGGGCGGGCCGGAGCCAATCATCTCCACATCGAGTTCCTCTCCGGCCGCAACACGGGCTATCCCCACCAGGCGTTCTGGTACAATACCCTCGCTGGCCACAAGCACGGCGAACCGGTCTGGTCGGTGCTGGTGCTGCTGCGTCCCGCGGCCGACGGGCCCGAGTTGACCGGCGAGTACGAGCACCAGTTCCCCGGCCGGGGCCGGAATCTCTGGTTCCGTTACGATGTCGTCCGGGTCTGGGAATTGCCGCCGGACCGGTTGCTCCAGGCGGGCCTGCCGCTCCTGCCGCTGGCCCCGGTCTCGAACGTGACCCCCGCGCAGTTGCCCGGGGTGCTCACGGCGGTGGCCCAACGATTGCGAGACGAGGCCGACCGCGACCTGAGGACGACCTTGTGGGCGGCCACGGAGATCCTGCTGGGACTGTATCATCCCGAAGAACGCGTGAAGGAACTGACGGAGGAGGTCACGATCATGGTCTTGGGCATCCAAGGAATCGAGGAATCGTCCGTCTATCAGGGCATCTTCGCCAAGGGCAAGGCGGAGGAGGCGAGGATGATCTTGCTCAGCCTGGGCCCGAGGAAGCTGGGCCAGCCTGATGAACAGGTGGTCACAAGGATCACGGCCATCGGTGACCTCGATCGCCTCAACATTCTGATCCATCGGATCTTCGATGCGACCACCTGGGATGAACTGTTGGCGTCGGGCGACCAATAAGCAATTGGCTGTCATGTTCTTTCGACAATCGGTCGGGCGCCAATAGGGGTGCCAACGCGGGCGATGGACGTCCGGCCGTGGTATGCCTGGCGGTACAATCGGCACGAGATCGAGTCCTCCTGATGGCCCGGGCTGCCCGACTAGGGTCTGTTCCTGCCTCATCACGGATGACCATGATGATCGCCGTGGAGAATTCCGGATTTTTCTCGAAAAATTTAACTAATTTTCAGATAAGGCTTTCGGGCGAGATTCTCCCTTCGTTTGGGATGGGTGCGTTAATGGATTTGCAAAGTCGCGGCATTCTATAATAGGCGTTTGCGGCTATTTCCAGCGCAAGGACAGGATTGATGCACGTGGACCATCCGGAATCGATGTGGGCCAGTCGGGTCATGATTGACCATGGGCTGTTACGAAAGATTTCGTATTCGTCAAGTCTCGTCAGGACCAACGCATCCATGGCCGTGCCACTAATACCCAGCCTTCCATCGAGACCGACAATGGCAGTCCGTCGAGACGCTCTGGTATGAGTGCAAACCAGTGCCATGATTCGCCGTGGTCGCGGCCTCCCGCGAAGCTGACGATCCTTTCGAAGTCCTTGCCATCGCCTCACAGTCGGACGAGCATCCCCTGAGCTCAGGTCGGTGATCGGCGAGGAATCGAGGAATCTCGAAGGATTCCACGCCTGTCGGAAGTCACGCGATCCTGGTATAAAGTTGTTACACACCACGTCGTGCGTCCCGTTCCGATAGAATCCTGGCGAGGGGAATCGGCCATGAAGCGAATGTCGATGCGGATCGCGGGTACTTTCCTGATCGTGCTCCTGGGGACGGGTTTCGCCGCGCGGGGCGAGACCAGGACCATCGCCCGATGCGGCGAGGGCTACCTTGAGGAAGTGGACGGCACGCGCGTCCTCCACGTCAAGGGTGACCCCTACCAGATGGGTTACCAGCAAGGGGCCCTGCTCCGCGACGACATCCGCGAGCTCGTCCATTTCCTGTTCGACGTGAAGGCGAAGGAGATGCGGGTCGAGCTCGGCGGCGTCAAGCTGCTGGACCCGAAGCAGGTCATCAAGGGGATCGCGGCCACCCAGCGCAAGCACATCCCCGAGCGGTTCTTCGAGGAGATGCGCGGGGTCGCCGACGGCGCGGGGATGGACGTCCAGGACGTCGTCGTCGCCAACTTCATCCCCGAGCTGTTCCACTGTTCCGGGTTCGCGCTGAGCGGGTCGGCGACGAAGGACGGCACGCTCTATCACGGCCGGATACTCGACTACGGATGCGACTGGAAGCTCCAGGAGCATGCCATCCTGACGATCGCCGAGCCCCGGGGCAGGATCCCGTTCGTGAACGTCACCTACGCCGGCTTCATCGGATCGGTCACCGGGATGAATGCCGAGAAGGTCTCGATCGGCGAGATGGGCGGCCGGGGCATGGGCCACTGGGACGGCGTCCCGATGGCGATGCTGGTCCGCATGGTGCTCGAGGAGGCCGATACCCTCGACCGCGCCATCGCCGACTTCCGCGACCACAAGCGGACCTGCGAATACTACTTCGTGATCGCCGACGGCAAGACGGGCAAGGCGGTCGGCATGGAGGCGTCCTGGAACGTCTTCACCACCATTGCCATGGGGGAAAGTCATTCCAAGCTTCCCGTCGCCATCAAGGATGCCGTCGTCCTCTCGGCCGGCGACCGCTACAAGGAGCTGGCCCGTCGCGTGCAGGCGGGGCTCGGCAAGTTCGACGCCGAATCGGCGCGACACCTGATGGACCGGCCCGTTGCCATGAAGTCGAACCTGCACAGCGTCCTCTTCGAGACCACGACCACCCGACTCTGGGTCGCCCACGCCTCGAAGGAAGGCAAGCCGGCCGCCGAGCAGCCCTACCACGCCTTCCAGCTCATCGAGCTCCTCAAGCATCAGCCGGATCCGTCGGCGACGGCCCTGCCCGCTCCCCCGGCCTCCCCCGCGCAGGCCGCACGCGTCGCACGGTGAGCGGAGGCGTCGTTTATCGACATCGTCTACAGGCGGGAGTGACGAGATGGCCAATCCGCGGCGTATCGCCCTCGTGGTGGTCCGAATCTTTCTCGCCTTGATCGTCGCGGGCATCCTCAACACGGGCATACGCGAGTTGCAGCCACTGTTCGGTAAACGATGGGGAGTCGCTGGCCTGCTCTCTTACGACCTGGTAACGATCCCACTCGGATATATGATCCTGGGAACGTTGCTCTTCGGCTGGCCCCCACTTCCCTTCCGTCGATGGCCCGAACGAACGGCCTCGGAACGAGACCAATCGGTATGTCGCTGATAGAAACCAACATCGGATCGGGCCGCCTCTCCAAACGCCGGGGCAAGGTCCGCGACGTCTACGACCTGGGCGACCGGCTGTTGCTGGTCGCCACCGATCGCATCAGCGCATTCGACTGGGTGATGCCCAACGGCATCCCCGACAAGGGACGAGTCCTCACGGGCCTGAGCGCCTACTGGTTCAAGCATCTGAATGTGCCCGACCACTTCATCACGACGGACGTTGACGCGATCGGGATCGAGCTGCGCCCGAGGAGCGCGCGTCGCTCGAAGGTCTGCGCGACCCTGGTGCGCAAGGCCCGTGTCGTGCCGTTCGAGTGCGTCGTCCGCGGCTACCTGTCGGGCAGCGCCTGGAAGGAGTATCGCGCGTCGGGGGCGGTCTGCGGCATCAGCCTGCCGGCCGGGTTGGTCGAGAGCGACCGGATCGACCCCATCTTCACCCCCGCGACCAAGGCCGAGACCGGCCACGATGAGAACATCTCGTTCGAGGTGATGGCGGGCGCCGTGGGCGAGGAGCTCGCCGGGACGTTACAATCGATGAGCCTGGAGGTCTATCGGATCGCCGCGGACCAGGCCCTGCGGAACGGGCTGATCCTGGCCGACACGAAGTTCGAATGGGGATTCGACGACCGCACGGGCGAGCTCCTGCTGGTGGACGAGGTGCTCACCCCGGATAGCTCGCGATACTGGCCCTGGGACGGCTATCATCCGGGCGGCCCTCAGCCATCCTTCGACAAGCAGTTCGTCCGCGACTGGCTCGAGACGACCGGATGGGACAAGGCCAGCCCGCCGCCGGAACTGCCCGACGAGGTCGTGGCCAGGATGCGCGAGAAGTACGTCGAGGCTTACGAACGCCTGACCGGCCAAGAGTTCCCTTATCGTTGATTGAAGAAAGTCTCATGCTGCGATATCTGACCGCCGGCGAGTCGCACGGGCCGGCGCTGACCGCCATCGTGGAAGGCTTCCCCTCGGGCGTCGTGCTCGATCATGCGCCGATCGACCGCGAGCTCGAGCGTCGACAGGGGGGCTATGGCAGGGGCAAGCGGCAGAAGCTGGAGACCGACCGGATCATCGTCGATTCGGGCGTCTATCACGGCGTCACGACGGGTGGCCCGATCACGCTCCGATTGATCAACAATGACGCCAAGCTTGAGCGTTTGGCCGAGCCGTCCGCGCCCCGGGGCGGCCACATCGACCTGGCCGGCGCGATCAATTATCAGACGGGCATCCGCCAGGTGCTCGAGCGCGCCAGCGCCCGAGAGACGGCGCTCCGCGTCGCCGTCGGCGGGCTGGCCAAGCTGCTCTTGCGCGAGCTCGGGATCGCCGTGTTCGGCTACGTGCGCGAGCTCGGCGGTATCGCGGCGCCTCCGCTATCGTTCGACCTGTCGGTCCGCGACGCCAGCCCGGTCTACACGCTCAACCCCGAGGCCGACCCGTCGATCGTCGCCGCGATCGACGCGGCGCGGGAGGTCGGCGACACCCTGGGCGGGATCGTCGAGGCGATCGTCACCGGCTGCCCGATCGGACTGGGGAGCCATGCCCAGTACGACCGCAAGCTCGACGCCCGGCTCGCCGCGGCGGTGATGAGCGTCCAGGCGATCAAGGCCGTCGAGTTCGGCCTGGGCATCGAGGCGGCCCGACGGCCGGGATCGAAGGTCATGGACCCGTATCAGTACGACCCGGACCATCCGCCCGACGACCGCCGATACGGCTTCCGCCGCCCGTCGAACAACGCTGGCGGCATCGAAGGCGGCACATCCAATGGCGAGCCGATCGTCGTCCGCGCCGCCAAGAAGCCGATCAGCACGCTGGCCGTGCGCGGGCCGTCGATCAACATGGCAACCAAGACGCCCCAGCCCGCCGCCTACGAGCGGTCCGATGTCTGCGCCGTCCCGGCCGCCAGCGTCATCGTCGAGAACGTCGTGGCCTTCGAGATCGCCGCCGCGGTGGTCGAGAAGTACGTCGGTACCAGCCTCGACGCAATCCGCACCGCCCACAATGCCCTGCACGAGCTGAACCGCGAACGACTGGCCCACTGGGGCGATCCGATCGATCCGCGGGGCATCACAAACTCTGATTGAGGAAAACGTGCATTTCGACTATCTTCCTCGGGCGGATGGAGCCGCTCCGGAGCCATCGCGCGCTTTGGTCATGCGGATCGCCCGGGAGGCAAGGATGTTTCCCCTGAATCGCCCGTCGCGCCAGGGTCTGGCGACGCTGGCCCTCTTCCTGTTGACGTTCGTCCCGACGATCTGGGTCGCCGCGACGGCGTGGCGGATCAATCGTCCGGGTCATGTGAAGGATGTCGAGATCGAGCTAGGCCGCCAGCTCGGGCTCCAGGTGACGCTACGCGAGGTCCGCTATCCCCGGCCGGGCGACGTGGTGTATCGCGGGGTCGTCCTGCGTCAGGAGGAGCCGCGCAGCGGCGGCCTGGCCGAGGTCGCCCGTGCCGACGAGGTCCGGCTCCAGAAGGTTGACCGCGAACTGACGATCCAGCTCGAGAATCCCGTGGTCCACGCCGAGAGCCCTGGGCTTGTCCTCGCCCAGATCGGTGCCATGATGCAACGCTCGGGACAGATCCCCTTCGAACGGATCAACCTGACGACCGCCTCCTGCCAGCTCGACCTGGGCCGCGACGACCTGCGATTCGCCCCCCGCGAGATCGCCGGCGAATTCCTGGTTGACCCGGCGATGCCGACCGTCCGGCTCGCTTACCGCATGCCACGCGCCGGCGGGACGGACCGCGCCTCCGTCGGCACACATTGCGAGCTGACCCTGACGCGCGACCGTCGGGCCGAGCCGCTGGTGACGTCGCTCGTGCTCAAGACCGTGGAAGGGCTCCCCCTGCCCGCCCGCGTGCTCAATGCCTTCTTCGACGCGGCGGACTGGCTCGGGGCCGATGCCACCGTCGAGGGGACGCTCAGCCTGCGGCAATCGGGATCGAAGGAGTGGGAGGCCGAGTTCGAGGGGAGCCTCCACGACGTCGACCTGGGCAAGGTCGTGGGCCGTCGCTTCCCGATCCACCGGCTGGCGGGCCGGGCCCGGGTGTCGATCCCCAAAGCCCGATGGGGCCATCGGCCCGACCAGCGCCCGGGCTGGGTCGAGGTCAAGGGCGAACTCCTGGCCGGACAGGGCTCGGTCGGCGTGGACCTCCTGCATGCGTTGGCCCGAGAGATGAAGTTCCGCCTCTCTCCACGCCTTTCCAATCTCGATCCGAGGAAGACCGAGATCGAGTTCCGCGCCCTGGGTTTGGCGTTCGACATGCAGGCCAACGGCGAGATCCACCTGGCCGGGGCGCTCGGCTCGGATTCCCCGCCCGAGGCCGTCCTGGACGGTGCCACCTATCCGTTGGTCTCCGCCCCCCGGGGCACGGCCAGCGTCCACGGACTGATCAAGACCCTCTTCCCCGTCGCCGACGCCAATCCCGGCGTCGTGGTCCCGCTGACCCCGGAATCCAGCGTCCTGCTCGCCCTCCCCGTCCCGCCGACACCCCTCGCCAAGACCCGGCGGACCGTTGACGGAAATTGATGGGAATCTGTCCCCCAAGGCCGTGTCACTTGGTAAACTCATCTGCATGGACACAACATCCGATTCTGGAGGTATCTCATGAGCATGGCGACCCTCACCATTCGCGAGTTGGAGTCAGGACTCGAATCTTTGCCGTTGCCGCCAGAGATGGACGAGGCATTCTATGAGCTGATCAATGGTGAACGCGTGGAGATGCCCCTGATGAGCATCCGTGCGGCGACGGTGGTCAAGCGATTGAGCAAAATGATCGACGCGTTCGGCGAGGCGAATCAGCTCGGCGAAGCCTTCCCCGAAATGCTCATCCGGCTCCCTTTGCCCGAGGACGAGGGTCGGAATCGGCGTCCCGATATCTTCTTCGTCGCCGCTTCCACCATCGCGGCCGCCATCCCGGAAGACCCCGATGCCAACGCGTGGGACGTCGTCCCGGACCTGGCGGTCGAGGTGACCAGCCCCACGGACCGGGCCGAGGACCAGCGGGAAAAAGTTGTGGAGTACCTCCAACGCGGCGTACGCTGCGTCTGGGTGGTGTATCCCAAACTCCGCGTCGTCGATGTCTACGAGTCGTCGGGGATGGTTCGCACATTCGGCCCCGACAGCATCTTGACCGGGGAACCGGTCCTGCCGGGGTTCGAAGTGCGGCTCGCCGACTTGTTCAGGCCGATCGGCTCATAGCAAGTCTGAAAGTCCAATGAGGCCCGACCGCGACGGGTTTCGGGGGCGCATCGGACCTCATTCGTGCGAGGTCACTCCTCGCCTTCATCATCATCCCCGACGGCCCCATTCACGGCGACGGCGCCGCCGGAGGCCGTCCGGCTGGCGATGACCTTGGCCGCGATCTCGTTGGCTATAACGGCGTTGTCGCGGAGGTAATTCTTGACGTTCTCGCGGCCCTGGCCGAGCCGCTGGTCGCCGTAGTTGAACCACGACCCCGACTTCTCGATCAGCTTGTCGACGAGGGCCAGGTCGAGCAGGTCGGCCTCGCGGGAGATCCCATGGGTGTACATCATGTCGAACTCGCAGACGCGGAACGGCGGCGCGACCTTGTTCTTGACGATCTTCGCCTTGATCCGCGAGCCGACGACCTCTTCCCCGTCTTTCACCGGCCCGATGCGGCGGACGTCGATCCGGGCCGAGCTGTAGAACTTCAGCGCCCGGCCGCCCGGCGTGGTCTCCGGGCTGCCGAACATCACGCCGATCTTCTCGCGGATCTGGTTGATGAAGATCAGCACGCATTTGGATCGCGACACGCCCCCGGTGAGCTTGCGCAGGGCCTGGCTCATCAGCCGGGCCTGGACCCCGACGAAGCTGTCGCCGATCTCGCCCTCGATCTCCGCCCTGGGCACCAGCGCCGCCACCGAATCCACCACGATGATATCCACGGCATTGGAGACCACCAGCATCTCGGCGATCTGGAGGGCCTCCTCGGCACTGCCCGGCTGGCTCACCAGCAGCGCCTCGATGTCCACCCCGAGCCGCTTGCACCAGGACGGGTCCAGCGCATGCTCGGCGTCGATGAACGCCGCGACGCCGCCATCCCGCTGCGCCTGGGCCACCGCGTGCAAGGCGATCGTCGTCTTGCCGCTCGACTCCGGGCCGAACAGCTCGATGATCCGGCCCCGGGGCAATCCCTTGCCGCCCAGCGCCAGGTCCAGCGACAGCGCCCCGGTCGAGACCCCCTCGACCTCCATGTGCGACCCCTCGCCCAACCGCATGATCGCCCCGGCGCCGAACGTCTTCTCGATCTGGCTCAGCGCGTTGTTCAACGCCTTCGTCTCCGCCGACACCGTCGGCTTCACCTCGGTCGTACCCTGTCGCTTGGCCACGGCGTTCGCTCCTCCGGCTCGGATCGGGATTATGTACGTTAGAACACTATCATAGCACGCCGAGGCGGCGCAGGTCAATGCGGCGTCTCGGTTTTCCGTCCCTTCAACCGGCCGCGGCCGAGGGGGGCATAGCTGGGGCCTTCCGCCTCGAGCGTCGAGGCGTAGGTCACAATCTCCGACACCGCGAACGAGCCCATCGACCACTCCTGCCCGCGTTCGACGACCCGGGTCAGGTCGCAGGTGGTCCCGCGCTCCGTCTTGATGCGTCCCAGGGTGATATGGGGGTGGAACCTCGGGTCGTCGGTCCGATAGCCGACTCCCGTCGCCGCTGCGACGACCGCCTCGCGCAAGTCGAGGAGAGGGTTCGGATTGGGGGCCGTGACCCCGGCCCAGATCACGCGGGGCTTTTGCTCGCTCGGGAACGCGCCGAGGCCCTGGATCTGGACCTCGAATGGCCCGAACGGTTCGACGGCCGAGGCGACGGCCAGGCACAGCTCGTTCAGATCGCCGTTCCGCACGTCACCGAGGAACGCCAGGGTGATGTGGAACGGCAAGCCCGCCGTCCACCGGCAACCGGGGACCTTGGGAGTCAGCTCGGACTGCCGGCGGACCAGCTTCTTCTCGATCGGCTCGGGAATGGGGATCGCGATGAAAGTCCGGGTCGTCTCGCGCATCGTCATCGTCCGGCACGGTCGGCACGTGCTACTTCTCGGGTTCGATCTCGGAACTCATCCAACTCCTGAGGCGCTCGACCAGGGTCTCTTTCTTCTGCTGGAATTCGTCATCCTCGACGAACCGTTCGACCTGCTTGGGCGTGACGACCAGGACCAGCTTGAACGAATCCTTGAGATTCTGCATCGGGTCGAAGTCGATCGACCTGGAACCCTTGCAAGGGGTTGCCCTTCTGCCGGAAATCCAGTTTGAGCAACCCCTTGGGGCCGGCGGTCAGCCAGACGTGGGTCGAGGCGTCCATGGGGAGCTGGCCCACCGGGATCGTTGTACCGTCGTACGCGACGATCACATCCTCCATGGTCGCCGTGCCTTTGTTGATGATCTGGACGCAGGCCCTGGGGCTCTGCCATCGACGGAGCGTGATCTCGACCCCGACGAGCAGGACAATGAACAGCGAGAGGGCGATGATCCAGCGTCGTCGGGGCATGGGGATGGTCCGGAAGTGCGTTCCGATCCTATTTGGGGCCGCCTGTGGTCAGCGAGTCGAGCTCGGGCGAGGCGCCGAAGTTCTCGCGGTATCGGGCGCGGAACTCATCGAGGGTGTACGAATGGGTCTGAGGCCCCCGATGCTCGATGGCGTACACGCCGGTCAGGGCGGCCACCCGGCCGACGACCGGCCAGGGCCATCCCCGCTTCATCCCCAGGACGAAGCCGGCGCGGAAGGCGTCGCCGGCGCCCGTCGGGTCGACGACCGCCTCGGGCTTCGCGGGCGGGATGTCGAATTCCTCGCCGCCGACCGTGATCAGGGCGCCGGCCTCGCCGCGCGTCATGACCGTGACGGGAGCGATCCGGCGGAGTTCGGGCTCGCCGACGCCCAGCTTCTCGGCCATCATCCCGAACTCGTAGTCATTACCGGCCAGGATCTTGGCCGACCGGCAGCCCGCCTCGAGGTCGGCACGCTCCAGCCGCGGGAGCTGCATCGACGGGTCGTAGAGATAAGGGATGCCGGCCTCGATGCACTCGGCCGTATAGCGGTTCATCGCGCCCGGGTCATTCGGCGCGATCACGACCAGGTCGTCCTTCGATACCCCGGACCCGGTGATCGAGATCGACGACGCCTGCGTCATGGCACCCGGATAGAACGCGGTGATCTGGTTGTCCTGCAAGTCGGTATTGATGAAGCAGGAGGCGGTATGATCGCCGGCGACGACCTTGATCGTCCCGCAATCGACCCCGTGCCCCTCCAGCCACGCCCGATACTCGCCGAAGTCCTCCCCCACGCTGCCGACGAGGACCGGCCGCTCCCCCAGGAGCCCGAGGTTGTACGAGATATTCGCCCCGGTCCCGCCCCGCAGCCGCGTGAGCGAATCGACCAGGAAGGACACGCTCAGCACGTGCATCTTCTCCGGCAAGATATGGTCGCGGAACCGGCCGGGGAAGACCATGATGTAGTCGAACGCGATCGATCCGGTCACGAAAATACGCATGCGGCTCGTCCTCAGGGCGCGGCGGCGACCCGCCGGCTCGGGTGTCAATCAAGAAGTCGATGGCTGCTGGAGCATCTCCAGCGCCTGGCGGATTCGGGCCCGGCACGTCTCGCGCCCGAGGATGACGAGGCAATCATAAAGACCTGGCCCGACCCCCTGCCCCGTGACGGCCACCCGCAACGCGTTGACCACGTCGCCCATCTTGCGGCCGGACCGCTCGCCGTAGTCGTGTACGGCCTTCTCCAGGGTCGCCAGGTCGAACGGCTCGGCCTGCTCCAGGATCTGGTCGAGCTCGGCCAGCATGGCGGGGACGCCTTCCTTACGCAAGCGTTTCTTCACGGCGTCGGGGTCATAGGTCAGGGTCTCCGTGAAGAAGAACCGGCCCAGTTTGACGATGTCGGAGAACACCTTGAGGCGATCGCCCATCGCCTCGACGACGCGACCGATGCGAGCCTCCTCCTCCGTCGAGGGCGGGTCGGCAATCAGCCCCTCTTGAGCCAGGAAGGGGATCGACTCCTTCACCTTCCTCGCGATCGGGAGCGTCTTCATCCACTCCCCCTCGATCCAGAACAGCTTATCCTGGTCGTGGCTGGCGGGGGCGCTGGTGACCCGATCGAGCGAGAACTTCTCGAAGAGCTCGTCGCGGCTGAAGATCTCCTGGGTGCCGTCGAAGCTCCAGCCCAGTCGCGCGAGGTAATTGAGGAGGGCCTCGGGGAGATAGCCCTTCTCGATGTACTGGTGCAGGTAGACGAGGATGCCCGACTTCTCGTACTCGGCGATCTTCCGCTTGGACATCTTCGACTTCGAGCCCGGCTCGGCGACGTACGGGAGATGGCCGAAGGCCGGCAGCTCGGCGCCGAGCGCCTCGAAGACGAGGAGCTGCGGGAACGTGTTCGAGAGGTGCTCCTCGGCCCGGACGACGTGGGTGATCTGCATCGCGACGTCGTCGACGGTGCTGGCGAAGTTATAGAGCGGCGTGCCGTCGGGCCGGACGATGACGAAGTCGCCGATCTCGTCGGTGGAGAACTCGACGTCGCCCTTGATCAGGTCGTGGAGGCGGAGCTTCCGGCCGGGGGGAACCTGGAACCGCAGCGCATAGGGCCGGCCCTCGGCCTCGAAGTGCGCGGCCTCGGCCTCGGAGAGCGGCTTGCGGCGGAACCGATAGGCGCGCTTCTCGCGGTCGGCCACGGCCTTCTCGGCGGCACGCTCCTGTTCGGTGCTATAGTCCCGGTAGACGTGCCCGGAGGCGAGCAGCCGGTCGGCCGCCTGACGATACAGCTCGGACCGTTGCGACTGGTAATAGGGTCCGAAGGCACCGCCGACCTCGGGGCCCTCGTCGCAATCGATCCCGATCCAGCGGAACCCGTCGAGGATCTTGGCGACGGCGTCCTCGACGTGTCGCTGCTGGTCGGTGTCGTCGATCCGGAGGATGAACCGGCCACCGTGATGGCGGGCTAAGAGCCAGTTGAACAGGGCCGTCCGCACCCCGCCGATGTGCAAGAAGCCGGTCGGGCTGGGCGCGAACCTGGTTCGGATCTTCGAATCGCCTTTCGGCAGCACTGAGGGGATTGCCATCGGATCTTCGGTCCGCGTCCCACCGATGTGGAGGAAGCCGGTCGGGCTGGGCGCGAATCGGTGCTCAACGCCATTCGGCATCACAGAGAGTAGCACGTACCAAATCACGATAGGGTGTTTCGAGCCGACTGTCAACGGCCCCGGACGGGGAACCGGCCCGCGCCGGCAGCGGGATTTCAGCGGGCGGCCAGGCTGGTCGGGGCTTTCCGCTCGATGCCCCCCCGTTCGGGGCCGAGCCCCTCGATCTTCTCATAGCCCAGGGCCCGGAGGACTTCGAGGACCTCGCTCCAGGTGGGGAACATCCGCCCGCTCCGGCGCTTGTAATCATTCATCGCCATCATGAATTCCATCTCCGCCTCGGAATACTCGCGTTCGCAGGTCGTCGGGTTAACGAACCGTCGGCGACCGCTGAGCTGTCGGGCGTTCGCCGCGCGGGTCGCCTGTTCGGTCGCGCGGCGATTGATCCATTCACCGTCCGGATTCGCGGGACGATCGGTCCCCTCGGGCTTCGGGATCTGACCTGATGGCTGGCTCATCTTGCGATTGTCCCCTCTTGATCGCCGCCGACAGCGGCCGATGACGTATCGTCCTGGCGGACTGAACTTTCGAGCGAAGGTCTTCCTTCGATCGGACACTCCCGAGGGATTGCCTCCGTTCCGGCGGATGAGCACACCACGGGCGGGAATTCAGTGGCTACATTACCGAGCCTAAGACGGGGCGGTGACAGTGTGCATGTCACAGGTAAATTTTTTCTCTCGGAATTCAGAAATGAGTCGGCCAGGCCCGCCATCGCGGCGGATCGATCGGGAGCGACCCCGAACCGCAGATCGCTCGCAACGACGCGAGAGCCGCCATCATGATGACACGATGCGACCGGGCGAACAAGGTGCGCCGGGGAGCGCGATCGGGTTCCCCGGGTTTCCCCCGGAGGAAAATCGTGTCGGAGTCGTTATGTTGACCTGCCCCTCCGGCCTTGCTATCCTCGGAATGTATGGGACGACTACCTCGCGCGATCGAAGATGGGCTGGTCTATCACGCCGTCAATCGGGGCAACAACGGCGCCGAGGTCTTCGGCGACGATGTAGACCGCACCTCCTTCCTCGATCTCCTCGCCCGGACCAAGGAACGCTATCCGTTCCAGCTCTTCGGCTATTGCCTCATGGCCGATCATTTCCACCTGCTGATCCAACCCGGGGCCGGGCAGACGATCAGCCGGATCCTCCAGTCGCTCACGGTGGCCCACACCGGGGGCTACCACAGGCGATACCAGACGTCGGGTCACGTCTGGCAGGGGCGGTTCAAGAGCCCGCTGGTCCAGGACGACGGCCATCTCCTGATGGTCTTGAGGTACATCGAGTCCAACCCGCTCCGGGCCGGGCTGGTCGCCGATCCCGGGTCGTATCGATGGTCGAGCTACCCCTGTCATGGCCTGGGACAGGACGACCCCCTGCTGAGCCCATTCCCCGAGTGGGAGAAGCTGGGGCGGACCGAGGGCGAGCGTCGGAGACGGTGGCGCGTCAAGATGTCGGCCACACAGAAGGCCGCCGAGGTGTCAGCCGTGCGCGATTCGTTGCGGAACGGGCGGGCGTTCGGCGATCCGGACTGGATCCGAGAGATGGCCGAGCGTCTGGACATCTCGCTGGTCCCCCGCCCGAGGGGACGGCCCCGGAAGACCTCGTGATCCGACATCGTCGGGCGCGGTCGCCATCGGTTGGGTGGGTGGATGCGGGGTGCCGGACAAATGTCGGTCACAAGAGGATGACGTGTGTCGTATATTTGGTCAGGGACGGGATCTCGGGGTGTGCGCCGAGCGGTCGCGAGGCCGATCGATCGGGGTCGGGCGAAATCGCGAGTGGCGTGCGCGGGATGGGGATTGATAGTATATTAGTCGTGCTGATCTCCTGGGGATTCCCAGTCGGCCACCCGGACGGCCCGAGTCCTTGGCAATTCTCATTCCGTTCTCGACGGGTCGAGGGTCTCCGCCATGCCCGAACTCGACGCTGACATGATAGTGGACCAGGTCACGATGATCGGTCTGGTCACCCGCGAGCAACTCCGCGACGCGACGGCCGATGCCGAGGACGGCTCGCCCGACGCCGTGCTCCGGATGCTGCTCCGCAAGGGGCTGATCACGAGCTGGCAGGTCAACCGGCTCAAGAAGGGCGATCCGTCCGGCTTCTTCTACGGCGATTCCAAGGTGCTCTTCCACCTCGCCGAGGGCACCTTCGCGCGGGTCTATCGGGGCGAGCACACCGGCAGCAAGCAACCCGTCGCGATCAAGGTGCTCCGCCAGCGGTTCGTCACGATCCCGGACGCCGTCCGCCGGTTCCGAGAGGAGGCCGAGGCGGGCATCCGGCTCCGCCACGACAACATCGTCCGCATCATCGACGTCGGGCAGCACGAGAATCGACACTTCATGATCATGGAGTATGTCGAGGGGATGAACCTCCGCGACTTCCTCAGGCTCCGCGGAAAGACCTCGGCACAGCAGGCGGTGCCGCTGATGCTCGGCATGGCCCAGGGACTGAAGTACTCGATCTCGCAGGGCGTCACCCACCGCGACATCAAGGGGACGAATATCCTCATCTCCAACGGTGGCGTCGCCAAGCTGGTCGACTTCGGCCTGGCCACCATCGAAGGGGACGATAACCGGTCGAGCGTCAAGAGCCAGCGCACCGTCGATTACTCGGCGCTGGAGCGGACCTGCAAGAGCCCCAAGGGCGATCCCCGTTCGGATATCTACTTCCTCGGTTGCGTCTTCTACCAGATGCTGACAGGCCAGTTGCCGATGGAGGAATCCGAGAGCAAGGACATGCTCAAGAAGATGCTCGTGCGATCCTTCGGCGCCATCAAGCCGATCGGCGAGCACCCGTACGCGCCCGACGAGGCTCTGTGCGCGATCATCGAGAAGATGATGAAGATCGACCTCAAGGCGCGGTACCAGACGATGGAACAGGTGGTCGCCGACCTGGAAAGTTACCAGGCGTCGCACGACCCGGCCACGGGCAAGGCGGCGGCCAAGGCCGGGCCGGCCGAAGACGATGGGTTCGACGAGATCTTCATCAAGCCGGCTTACCACGAAGAGCCCGCCGTGGAGGCGGCGCCCTGCGCCCTTGCCGTTCGAGGTCAAGGCGGTGGTGTCCAAGAGCGTCCTGTGCGTCGAGGCCCAGGACGAGATCCAGGACGTCCTGCGGAAGACGCTCACGAAGATGGGCTATCGCGCGTTCGTGGTCAGCGACGCCGAGTTGGCCGCCGAGCGGTATCGCGAGTCGCCGGTCGACGCCGTGATCTTCGACACCGACGGCCTCGGACCCGATGCCATCGATGCCCTGATCGACATGCACGACAAGGCCCACGAGGATGAGCATCAGCTCGTCGCACTGGTGCTGCTCGGGCCGAGGCAAGGAGAGCTCAAGGAGAAGCTCCCGAGCGACGACAACATCATCGTGCTGTCCAAGCCGCTCAAGATGAAGGACGTCCAGGACTCGATCCATCGGCTCCTGCCTGCCCATTGAGCGAGTGTCCGAGCATTCGGTAGGGTGGGTGAAACCCGCCGATCCGGAAGAGGCCCTAGCTCCAGTACCGTTGAATGAGTCATAAGCTGAAGGCATTGGAGGGTTTGAGCTCGTTCCCACGCTCCGCGTGGGAATGCCGTCTTCGACGCTCTGCGTCGTGCTGGCCCGGTTCGCGGCCGAGAATCGGTCGGGACGCGGAGCGTCCGGGACGGCATTCCCACGCGGAGCGTGGGAACGAGTTTAAGGGGGGCGCCGCGCTTGCTTGATCCATGCGTTCAGCGCTCTAACCCTCGTCCTGGCCGCGTCGGTCGCCGGAGCCGAGCCGGAAAACCCATTGCCCGAGGTGCGCGCGGTGGCGTTCCTGGCGCGAGGTTCCCCGATGGTCGCGCGAGAACCATTGCTACTCCTGCCACAACAATGGCGACGCCGCGCGGGCGCTCTACGAGGCCGCCCGCGCCGGGCATCGCGTCCCCGCCGAGGCGATGGCCGATACGACCGGCTGGCTGGCACGGCCATCGGGCTGGGATCATAACGGCGGCGACGGCCCGTTCAGCGACAAGCGGCTGGCGCGGCTGGCCTTCACGACCACGCTGGCCTCCGCGGTCCGATCCGGCCGCTTCGCCGATCGAGCGGTCTTGCTCCGCGCCGCCGATCGGATGGCGACCGACCAGGCGGCCGACGGATCCTGGACCCTCGACGGGGAGGAGTCGCCGGGCTCTCCGGCGGCCTATGGGCGCGCCCTCGCCACATTGCTGGCCCGCGATACGATGACGGCGGCCCATCCCGACCGATTTCGCGACGCCATCGATCGTGCCGAAGTCTGGTTGATGAAGCGTGAGGTGGTCTCCGTCACCGATGCCTCGGTCAGCCTGCTGACCGTCGGAACCCGAGTTACGCCGGCCGCCGTCGCGCTGCGGCGGTCGGCGGTTCGAGCTGCTCCGACGCGGCCAGGACGAGGAGGGCGGCTGGGGGCCTTATGTCACGTCGCCTCCCGAGCCGTTCGACACGGCGATGGTCCTGCTCGGGCTGGCGAGATCCGGCGACTCCGCCGAGGTCCGCCGCATGATCGCCCGAGGCCGCGCCTTCCTGATCGCCCGCCAGCACGAGGACGGGAGCTGGACCGAGACCACCCGCCCGCCCGGAGGCGACAGCTACGCCCAGCGGATCTCCACGACCGGCTGGTCCACGCTTGCCCTCCTGGCCACCCGCGATCAGTAGGGTGCTCTGCGAGCACCGATCCCGGGCACCTCGACGAATAGGGTGCTCGCAGAGCACCCTACGAGACGAATCACAGGCTTTCCACACATGAGCGAGCTGACCCGGATCCTTTCGGCGATCGAGCGAGGCGACGCGCGGGCCGCCGAGGAATTACTCCCGCTGGTCTACGACGAGCTCCGACGGCTGGCCGCGCAGCGGCTCTCCCGGGAGGCGCCCGGACAGACCCTCCAGGCGACGGCCCTGGTGCACGAGGCTTACCTGCGGCTGGTCGGCGCCGAGGATCCGGGATGGAACGGCCGCGGCCACTTCTTCGCCGCGGCGGCCGAGGCCATGCGACGGATCCTCATCGAGCGCGCCCGGCGGACGCGATCGCTCCGACGCGGCGGCGATCGGGATCGCCTCGATCTCGATCCGGCCGAGCTCGCCGCCCCGGAGCGATCCGACGACCTGCTCGCCCTGGACGAGGCCCTCGATCGGTTGACGATCAAGGATGCCCGGAAGGCCGAGCTGGTCAAGCTCCGCTATTTCGCCGGCCTGACCATGGAACAGGCGGCGGAGACCCTGGGCATCTCGCTCGCGACGGCCCACCGCGACTGGAACTACGCCCGGGCCTGGCTGCACCGGTCGATCGTGGGTGACCCGTGACCACGGTCTCACGACGTGGTCTCGTGGTGTTGTTCGGCGAGAATTTCGAAGAATCGATGAGAGGTTTTCGGATCGTTCGACGCACTGGGCTATGAGACCCATTTCTCGAGGGAGTCCCAGCCATGCCGCAGAACGAACTGTCGGAGGAGTCGATCTTCGCCCTCGCCCTGGAACGGCCGAGCCCGGCCGAGCGGGCGGCCTTCGTGGAAGGCGCCTGCGTCGGCGACCCCGCGCTGCGAGAGCGGGTCGAGGACCTGCTCCGGTCGCACGAGGAGGCCGGCAGCTTCCTGCGTCGGCCGGTCGACTCGGTCACGGTGACCTTCGGACACGACCGCCTGGCCGAAGGGCCGGGCACGAGGATCGGTCCCTACAAGTTGCTCCAGCAGATCGGCGAGGGCGGCATGGGCGTCGTCTACATGGCCGAGCAGGAGCAGCCCGTCCGTCGCAAGGTCGCGCTCAAGATCATCAAGCCCGGCATGGACAGCAATCAGGTCGTCGCCCGGTTCGAGGCCGAGCGCCAGGCCCTCGCCATGATGGACCACACGAACATCGCCCGGGTCTTCGACGCCGGGACGACCGAATCCGGCCGGCCCTACTTCGTGATGGAGCTCGTCCACGGCGTCCCCATCACGCAGTACTGCGACGCCAATCAGCTCACCCCCCGCGAGCGCCTCGAGCTCTTCGTCCCGGTCTGCCAGGCGATCCAGCACGCGCATCAGAAGGGCGTCATCCATCGCGATATCAAGCCGTCGAACGTCCTGGTGACGATGTACGACGACCGCCCGGTCCCCAAGGTGATCGACTTCGGCGTGGCCAAGGCGACCGAGCAGCGGCTCACCGAGCGGACCCTCTTCACCCAGTACGGGGCGATGGTCGGGACCTTCGAATACATGAGTCCCGAGCAGGCGGAGATGAACGCGTTCGGTGTGGACACGCGGAGCGATGTGTATTCGCTGGGCGTGTTGCTCTACGAGTTGCTCACCGGCTCGACGCCGATCGAACGAGTTCGGCTGCGGGATGCGGCCTTCGTCGAGCTGGTCCGGTTGATCAAAGAGGAGGAACCTCCCCGGCCGAGCGTCCGGCTGAGCGGCTCGGGCGACTTGCCGAAGATCGCGGCCTTGCGCAAGACGGAGCCGGGCCGGTTGTCGAAACTGGTCCGTGGCGAAGTTGACTGGATCGTGATGAAGTGCCTGGAGAAGGATCGGGCCAGGCGGTACGAGACCGCCAACGCACTCGCGAGGGACCTCGAGCGCCACCTGAAAGACGAGGCGGTGGACGCGTGTCCGCCCTCGGTCGGATACCGGTTGAGGAAGCTCGCGCGGAAGTATCAGACGGGCGTGGCGCTCGTCTCTGCGTTTCTCGGATTGGCGATCGCCGGCTTCGGTATGAGCATCGGGCAGGCGGTACGGGCGATGAGGGAGCAGCGGATTGCCTTGGCGGCCGAACACGAGGCGGCGAGGGCCAGACACATGGCCGAGGAGAAGCAAGTCGAGGCGGAGGCGGCCCGGCGATCGCTCCGGAGGTCGCTCTACGCCTCGGACATGCAACTGGCCGAGGAAGCCTGGGAATCGGGCGACACCCTCCGGATGCACGCGCTGCTGGAAGGCCAGAAGCCCGGAGCCGGCGAGGACGACCTGCGCGGCTTCGAGTGGCATTACCTGCGTCGGCTCGGTTCGACCGTCCGGATGACCTCCCTGGCCCATGGCACGCAATGGGGGAAGCTCAGTCCCGATGGGTCGCATTACGTCTGTATGGGGCAGAACGTGGCGCCGAAAGGGCCGGAGGTGAATTCGTGGATCGAGCTGAGGCTGCTGGACGTCGCCTCGGGGCGGCAGTTGCGCCGGATCGTCCCGTTCCCGGGCGAGGCGAGCCGGAGCTACACGCATTCGTTCGCCTTCAGCCCCGACGGCAAGCGGTTCAGCTTCGCGGCCCTCGTCGGCGAGGGGTCGGGCCGGGAATGCTGGAAGGCCCAGGTCTTCGAGTGGGAGACCGGCCGAGTTGTGTGCACGCTCGCCGATCTCGAGGCGATGCCCCGCCCCGTGGCATTCGACCCTACAGGAGACCGTCTGGTCGTGGTCCACAGCCGGCCGAGGGGCGAGCCCGGGTGCGAATTGAAGATCTGGCGACTCGACGTCGGCAAGGAACTCCTCGCCATCCCCTTATCGGACCGGCAAATCGTGGAACGGAACAGCCTCGCGTTCAGCCCCGATGGAGCCCGCCTCGCGGCCCTGACGTGCCGGGCCGGTCCCGGCGAACCCCTGGAGTCCGCGGGAGAAGTCCGGGTCTGGGAGGCCGGGACGGGCCGGGAACTCCTCCGATTCGCGACCCGACCGGGATCGTCCGGCCTCGCGTACAGCCCGGACGGTCGACGACTGGCGGAAATCGGCGCGGTGCCGTTCCATCGGCTCCTGGACGCCGTCTCGGGGAAGGAGGTCCTCAAGCTCGCGAGGGACCAGGGCGACCGGTTCCCGATCGCGTCCGCCTTCAGCCCCGACGGCTCACGCCTGGCCGTGGGATCGGCGGATAACACGGTGCGGATCTGGGATGTGACCGGGCCAAAGGCGGCGGGCGGCTCGCGCCCCCGAGAGCATCCTGGAAGGAAAGACCAACATCTTGACCCAGGTGGCCTGGAGTGCCGATTGCCGGCGGGTGCTGGCTGCCGTCCAGGGCGGCACGGTCATGACCTGGCAGGTCGCAACCCGGAAGTCGTCTGTCGTGGTGGAGGGATCGGAGCAGTCCAAGGGCGTCTCGGCGACCGTGGCCGCCGCCAGCTCGCGGTTTGCGGCGGCCTTCGAGGGCAACGACGGGAAGGTCGCGGTCAAGGTCTGGGACGAGATCGGCGACGTCCGTTTCACGACGACCAGCCCCCCCACCGGTCCTGTCGCCTCCTCGCAGGGCTTCCGGAGGGTCGCGCTCAGCCGGGACGGCACGCGCCTGGCCGGCTTCGGCAGCGATGCGAGCCGAGTGGACGGGGAGCCGGCGGACTGGACGAAGAAGCAGGTCGGCCGGCTCCGGGTCTGGGATGTCGCCGGGGGTCGGGAGGTGTTCCGTCGCGATTGCCCGGGGCGGGTCTTCTACGACGCGGCCTTCAGTCCCGACGGTCGCCTGCTGGCCACGGCGTGGGGGGCGTTTCGCGCCGCCCGTCCGGAGCAAGAGCACTGGATCTCCTTGTGGGACCTCGAATCCGGCCAGGAACGCCTGCACCTGGAGGTGCCGATCGCGACCGGCCTGGCGTTCAGCCCCGACGGGCGACGGCTCGCGGGCCGGGTGTACGACGCGTCCGGCGGGGAGGATCTGGGCGAGGTCCGCGTCTGGGATGCCGCGACGGGCGGAGAGGTCCTGACGCGGAAGTTCGCGCACGGCCGGGTCGGCACGATGGCCTACAACGGCGACGGGACTTTGCTGGCCGTGGCCGTCGGAGACGCGAGCGAATCCGGCATCATCAAGGTGCTCGACGCGAAGACCGGCCGGGAGCGCCTCTCGCTCGTCGGTCATCGCTATATCATCTTGAAGCTCGCGTTCTGCCCCGACGGGCGCCGGCTGGCCTCGCTCGCCTCATTCCCGACGCGCACGGCCGAGGTGAAGCTGTGGGCCCTCGACAGCGGCCGGGAAGTGTTGACCCTCCAGACGACCGGGGGCGACCCGTTCGGGAGTCGCGGGCTCGGGGAGAGCGGATTTGCCTTCAGCCCCGACGGCCATCGCCTGTTTTTCGTCCCGGGGGGAAATCACCGCAACGCCGAGGTCCAGGTCTGGGACGCCTCGCCATCGCCCGAGGGTTGACCGGATCGATGACGGTGGCATCCACCTTCTCGAAGGATGCCCCTACCCAGTGGTATCGAGGGCCGCGGGCGGGTAAGTTCGGGGGATTGGCCTGCCCGTTGGGCGGCACGGTTGGCGCCCGGCAACCTCTTGAGGGACTCACGACCGATGAATGCGCGAATCTGGAAGACGGCCGGACTCGGCCTGTCCGCGATCGTACTGATGATGGCCCCCGCCCATGCGGGCGACAAGGACACGCCGATCGCGTGGAAGAAGTCGGTGATCGAGGGCAAGTTCCGCTCCGAGGGCGTGGCGATCGCCGACGTCAACAAGGACGGCAAGACCGACGTCCTGATCGGCGATTCCTGGTACGAGGCCCCGTCGTGGGCCAAGCACGACATCCGCAAGCCGGGCGATTTCGGCGACGGACTGCACAGCTATAGCAAGTGCATGGCCTGCTGGTCCGATGACGTCAACGGCGACGGCTGGCCCGACCAGATCGTCGTCGGTTTCCCGGGCGATCCCGCGTACTGGTACGAGAATCCCAAGGGCAAGGACGGACACTGGCCCCGACACGATATCTGGCACAGCGCCTGCAACGAGACCCCGCTCTACACCGATCTCTTCGGCGACGGCCATCGCGTGCTGGTCATGGGCTGGCAGCCCAAGGGCAAGGACAACGAAGGCCAGATGGCCTGGTTCGACCCCGCCATCGAACCCACGCAAACCTGGCAGATGCACCCGGTCAGCGAGCCTAGCCGTCCCGGCAAGGTCATCCCCGGCACTTTCAAATTCGCACACGGACTCGGCGTGGGCGACCTGAACGGCGACGGTCGCAACGACGTGATCTGCACGGGCGGCTGGTGGGAACAGCCCGAGTCGGGCCGGAAGGCCACCACGCCCTGGACGTTCCACCCCGCCCGCCTGGGCGATGCCGTTGCCGACATGATCGTCTACGACGTGAACCACGATGGCAAGGCCGACGTCATCGCCAGCTCGGCCCACCAGTACGGGATCTGGTGGTTCGAACAGGGCGCCTCGAAGGACGGCTCGCCCGCCTTCACCCGACACGACCTCTTCCCCGACCTCGTCTCCGAGACCCATGCCCTGATCGCCGCGGACATCAACCGCGACGGCCTCAAGGACCTGGTCACCGGCAAGCGGTTCTGGTCGCACGGCACGAGCGAGGCCGGCTCCGACAAGCCCGCCCGGATCTACTGGTTCGAAGCCAGTCGCGGCCCGGAGGGCAAGATCACCTTCACCCCGCGCGAGATCGACGACCAGAGCGGCATCGGCACCCAGTTCGTCGTCGCCGACTTCAATGGCGACGGCCTGCTGGATGTCGTCACGGCCAACAAGAAAGGCGTGTTCCTGGTCGAGCAGGTCGGTCCGAAGAAATGATCATCTCATAGAAGAATTTCTAACCACGGAAAACACAGACGGACACGGAAAAAGAAGTTGATCCGAGAATTTCTCTTCCGTGTAACTCCGTGTTTTCCTTGGTTAGTCTGTCTTTTCCCCCGGAACTTTTCTTCCGCTGATCCGTGGTTCATCCGCCTTGATCGAAGGTGCGGAGCCGATATGGAACGGTCGGACGACCGTGTCGCTCGCGAACCGCCGGGAGATCGGGTTGACGGCGTCGACCTCGAATGGCCGGGCGACGCTATTTCCCGACGGGTCTTCCAGCTCGGTGCCGATGACCAGGCGATAGTCGCCCGCCCGCCACGGGTCCGTCGGGGCGAAATGCCAGATCGTTTCCTCGCCCACCACGGCAATCTTGCCGGCGACGGCCTTCCCGGCCGCATCTTCCACGACGAGCAGGCGATCGAGGAGGGCGCGGTCCAGCGGCTCGGGGAACCGGACTTCCAGAGGATCGCGGGTCCCGGGCGCAGGCGGCCGGATGTCCCAGGTCTTGGGGTCGGGCGAGGTCTCGTCCGGTGGCCCGGCACGTAACGTCTTGCGGAACTCCCCCTTGAGTGGATTCCCCTCCGCGTCGAGCCAGCCGCGGTCGATGACCAACTGGTACGACTTCCCCGCTTCCAGGACCGGCCCGAGGTCCTCGCGCGGCTTGAGCCCACGCTTGATCCGGCCCGGGTCGAACAGCAGGGTGAACCGCATCCCGTCCCGCGACCAGAGCTCTTCATCCAGCTCCAGGAACGGCGTGTCGATCGGCTGTCCCTCTGCATTCAGCAATCGGATATGGCGATACACGTCGCCCCGGCTCATCGGGGCGGAGAAATGGATGTACAGTCGGAGCAGGTTCTCGGGCAGGAGCTCGCGGGTGGGGTCAATGCGGCTGACGGTCGTGGCCGGTCGCGTGGGTCGCCTCGGAGGCGAGAAATCGGCCGACAACCGTGCGGATGAGCGAGGTTTGGGAGTGCCCGGTCCGGCATTTCCTACGGGCGTCCCGGCGATCTCGAGGAGCCCGGCCGGATCGAGCTCGGCCCGGTAGCGGAGGCCCGGTTCGAGGGGGAATCGTGGCACGAACCGGATGACGTCTCCGTCGATCAGGTAAGTGCCCAGGAGGGGCGGCGTGTCGGCCGCCCCTCCTGGGTGGTCGTTGACAACGCGGATCGCCAGGCACGACATCCAGCGTTCACGCGTCATCCCCGATTTCGCGATGGCCGCCAGGGTCTTGCGATCGATGCCGATCGCCTCGACCTGAGCATCGGTCCCATCCGTCTTGCGCGAATTCCACCGCAGGCCCGATGAAGGCTGGGTGGATCGGCCCTCGGCGGGAGCCGGTCGGTCGTCGGCCGGGGCCGAAGGGGGCCGTGCGGGGACGCTCCCCTCGAGGAGGGGAAACGCCCCGCAGGTTGCGAGCAGGAAGAGGTAGGGTCGGAAGATCACGGCAGTTCGATGGTGGACAGGTCCACCGTCCCGTCCTTGGCCTGGGTGAGGATCACGGCGTGACGATCGCCGAGCTGATCCATCTGGACGACGCCTTGGAGGCTGGCGATGGTGTCATAGCCGAGGCCCTCCTTGTCCGCCACCCTCTTGGTGATGCCGGGAGCCGTGGCCGCGCCCTCGGTCGGGATCTTCATGACGCCTCGCTTGCTATTCGTCATCAGAAGGTAGTCCTTGCCGTCCTTCTGATAGACGATCATGTCGAGCGGCCGGTTGCCGTTACCCAGCTCGGCGATGGTCGTCCCCTTCACGTGGGCGCCGGCCTTCAGCTCGGAGACGGGCATCTTGACCAGCGGCGTGCACTGATAGGCGGCGAGCAGATACGGCTCGTTCTGGATGCGGTAGGCGACGAACGTCCGGATCGGCGACTTGGTCTCGAATCGGCCGTGGGCGCCGTGATAGATCTCGATCGCCGCGCCGTCCACATCGCTGCTGAAGGGGAACGGGATCGAGATCAGCCGCGACGAGAACTCTTCGTTCGAGAGGCCGGCCAGGAACACGCGGCCGTCAACATAGGCCAGGTCGGTGATCGCCGCGGTGCGCGGATCCTCGCCGCGGACGGCGGCGCCCGGTGCCGGGGCATTGGGGATCTCGGCCTTGGAGTACCGGACGTTGTCCAGCGCCAGCTCTTCGAGCTTGGCGTCGGTGGTGATCCGGACGATCACGGGCATCGCGTCGGGTCCGCGACCCCGCGCGACCGAGACATACACATTGCCGGAGAGCGGATTGACGGCCAGGTCATTGATCTGGACCTGCTTGGCATCGGTCCCGAGCATGCCGGCGATCTTGCCGGTGAGGTCCTTGACCTGGACCGGCTTCTTCTCCTTCGCCGTGGTCGCATCGCCCGTATCGATGGCGAAAAGGGCCGCGCCCTTCGTGTCACCCACGAACAGGATACCTTCCGGCCCGAAAGTCAACGGGCCGGCCGACTTCAGGTCGGGCTTCCCTTGCTTGAGGCTCGCCGAGGGCTCCGCCGCCATGGTCGCGGCCGCGGTCATCGAGATCCCGGCCAGCATGATGGCAGCTACGCGAATTCCCAATCTCGACATCGTGTGGTTCTCCTTCGCTGTTGAACCCGTCGATTCCGATCGGTGAGAGACGTCTCCCGACAAACCCGCATTATCGCCGCACCGATCGAGAATACAACCGGGTTCCGTCGGGAAACTTCGATTCGTTCCCCCGAGTACGTCGAATCGGCGTGTGTTTTTCGTCGCTCTCGTCGCCTACTTCCAATAGGATGATCTCATCGAATCCTCGCCAGGCGAGCAAGGTTGTTGTCGTCTGCTCTGGGTGGTTGGGCGCGTGAATGTCTGGTCGTGCCGGGATCATCGCGATGTCTCGTGGATGGAGGTAGGCTGATGATCGCCCCGATGCTGCTCTGCCTGGGAGTGTTGAGTGTTTCGGTTGGAGAAGACCCGGCGCCTCCGGCCGCGATCCGGTTCAACCGACCTCCTGGATTACCAGAATGCCAGGAAGGAGGTCGGTCGCGATGCCAAGGCCCATGTCCGCCTGGCCTTGTGGTGCGAAACGCACGGTCTTTCATCCGAGCGAATGAAGCATCTGGCGATGGCGGTGCTCTATGAACCCTCGAATGGACTGGCGCGTGGGCTAATGGGGCTGGTCGCCTATCGGGGGAAGTGGTCGCGGCCCGACGAGGTCGGCCGTCAGATCAAGGCGGATGAGGCGATGATGGCCAGGCTGGCCGAGTACAATGCCCGGCGCGAGCGCATGGCGAATACGGCCGAGGCCCACTGGAAGCTCGCCCTCTGGTGCCAGGAGGCCGGCCTGAAGGCCGAGGCGACTGCCCACCTGGCGACCGTGACCCAGCTCGACCCCGGGCGCGACGGGGCGTGGAAGCGACTGGGATTCAAGAAGGTCAACGGCCGATGGGTGACCGAGGCCCAGCTCGCCGCCGAGAAGTCCCAGGCCAGGGCCCAGAAGCTAGCCGACGACCACTGGAAGCCGTTGTTGACACGATGGTCCGGCTGGCTCCTCGGCAAGGACAAGGTCCACAAGCGGGAGGCCGAGACCGCCCTCGCGGGCGTGACCGATCCGGGCGCCGTGCGCCAGGTCTGGTCGGTGTTCGTGGCCGGCGGCGTCGACGTCCTCCAGGCGAAGGCCGTGCAGGTCCTCGCGCAGATCGATGCTCCCAGCTCCTCTCGCGACCTGGCCATGCTGTCGGTCTTCGGTCGATCGGGGGAAGTCCGGCGGTCCGCCGCCGAGATCCTCAGGCGCCGCGACCCGCGCGAATTCCTCGGCCTGATGATCGGCCTGGTCCGCGATCGCCTCAAGTATGAGGTCCGGCCCGGGGCCGCACCGAACTCGCTGAGCCGGTTATTCGTGGAGGGCCGGCGGTACAACGTCAATCGCGATTATCGGATCGAGGGTATTACAGCAGATTTGATGGGTCAAGTCGCGCCGCGTTATTTCGATTCCTCCGTGCCCTTCGACCCATTCGGCGCCCAGAACCTTTCCCTGTCGATGCGCGGGGGCTTGTGGGGGACCCCGTCCGGAACCGTCCCGTTGACCGGCGGTAGCATTACCGTACACGTGCAGGGTGGCTCCGCCGGCCTACCCCCGCAACTGGCGGCCCAGTCCGGTCGGCAGGGGACCCGCCAGGCGGCGATCAATGCCGGCGTGATGAATGCCGAGAGCCTGGCCGCCCAGGAGGACATCCTGATCGGCCAGGAGATGATGAGGGTCCAGCGGATCCTCGACGTGAGCCGTCAGCAGTTGCGCGATGATATCCAGGCCATCGATACTTACAACGCCGATGTCTCGAGGGTCAACAACGCGGTGCTCCCCATCCTGACCGACCTGACAGGGCAGGATCTCGGGAGCTCGGGCGAGGCCTGGCAAGCCTGGTGGACGGACCGGCGCGGTTACGCCTACAGCACGCCCGACCCCGACACGAAGCCCACTTACACGCAATTCGTCGACAACCCCTTCATCATCCATCATTCCTGTTTCGGGGCCGGGACACCGGTCCACACCCTGGACGGTCCCCGTGCGATCGAATCGATCCGCATCGGCGACCAGATCCTCTCGCAGGACGCCCGAACCGGGAAGCTCGCCTTCACCTCGGTGATGGCCGTCTATCACAACAAGCCCGCGGCCACCTTGCGGATCACCCTGGGAGACGTGCAGATCGTCGTTACCGGCATCCACCGCTTCTGGAAGGCGGGATCGGGATGGACCATGGCCCGCGACCTGAAGTCCGGCGACATTCTCCGGGTGCTCGGAGGGACGGCCCGGGTCGCCGCGGTCGAGAACCATGCGGTTCAGCCGGTCTTCAACCTCGAGGTGGCCGAGGGGCAGAGCTTCTTCGTCAGCGGCCTCGGGGCACTGGTGCACGACAACAGCCTGGTCGAGCCGGTTCGTGACCCGTTCGACGGGGTGCCCTCAATGACGACGCGGTCGGCATCCGGCCGATGAATGTTCGGAGTAGTGTCCTTGCCTGGAGTCCGAGTCATGCTCTCGCTTCTCGTCGTCTGCTTCAGCCTGGTCGGCTTCGATGACGCGCCGCCGGCGGACTCCGCCGATCGCGCCGCCTACGAGACGGCCAAGGCCAGGGCCGGGCACGATGCCAAGGCTCACGTCCGCCTGGCGCTCTGGTGCGAGTCGCATGGCCTGAACGCCGAGCGGATGAAGCACCTGGCGACGGCGGTGCTCTATGACCCGTCCAACGGCCTGGCGCGGGCTGATGGGACTGGTCGCCTACCAGGGCAAGTGGGAGCGGCCCGACGAGGTCAGCCGGCAGGCCCAGGACGACCCGAAGCGCAAGGCGATCCTCCAGGAATATTTCCAGCGCCGCGCCAATACGCCCGAGACGGCCGACGGCCACTGGAAGCTGGCCCTCTGGTGCGAGCAGAACGGACTCAAGCCGCAAGCCAACGCCCACTTCCACCAGGTGTTGAAGCGGGATCCGTCCCGCGACGCCGCCTGGAAGCACCTCGGATACAAGAAGTCGGGGGGCCACTGGATCAAGCCGGAGCTGGTGGCCGCCGCGAAGGCCCGCGCCAGGAGCAGCAGCGGGCGGACAGGCACTGGAGGCCGATCCTCGAGCGCTATCGCAGTGCCCTGCAAGGCAAGGATCCGTCCCGACGCGCGCATGCCGAGCAGGCGCTGGCGCAGATCACGGATCGGGATGCGGTGTCGATGGTGTGGGCGACGTTCGGCCGGGGCGATGCGGCGATGCAGAGGGTGGCCGTGCAGGTGCTCGGTCAGATCGATGACGGGTCGGCGTCGCGGTCGCTGGTACTGCTGGCGGTCTTCAGCGGGTCGGCGGCGATCCGCGGCGAGGCGGTGGCGGCGCTGCGGCGCAAGGACGCGCGCGAGTTCGCGTCGATGCTGATTGGGATGATCCTCGAGCCGATCGAGTATGAGGTGAAGCGGGTGGGCGGGCCGGGGCAAGCCGGCGAGCTCCTGATCAAGGGCCAGGGGTCGGCTCCGAACCTGAAGCGGCTGTACTCGCCGCCGGCGGGGCCTTCGATCACGCCCCAGGCGGGTGACCGGGTCTTCCTCGACCAGGACGGCCTGCCGGTCATCGCGCGTCCGGAGAATATCTGGTACAACACGACGACCCTGGGCGCGCTCATGGCGTCGTCCCGGATGAGCCCGCCGACGGCACAGCAGAAGGGTCAGTACCTCAACATGCTGTCCCACAGCGGACTGGGCGCCGCCGGCCAGAGACTCGGCCAGATGATGATCAATCAGTATGAAAATCAAGTTTCCCTGAATAACTCGAATCCCTATTTCTCCGCGAATCCCCTCGTCGCCATGGCCGCGGCGGGGCCCACCATGACCCCCAATGTCGCCCCGAACCCGGGCTCGAGTATCACCATCGAGTTCGCCCAGGGCGAGACGATCCCGGTCGGCCGCATGGCGCTGGAGGCCCGGAAGTCGGCGGCCGTCGCCCAGAAGCAGCTCGAGAGCGACGTCAACTCGATCAAGGAGTACAACGCCTCGTTGAACCAGGTCAACGACCGCGTCGTCCCGATGCTCAAGGACATCTCGGGGCTCGACATCGGCCCGAAGCCGGCCGAATGGCAGAAGTGGTACGTCAACCTGATCGGGTACCAGCTCAAGCTCATGCAGTCGTCGGACAAGACGACGGTCGTCGAGGACGTGCCGCTGGCCTACCAGCCCCAGCCGATCCCCATCGGCCAGTTCGCGGTCCCGATCGCCACGATGCGGGTGAGTTGCTTCGGCGCGGGGACCTTAGTGCGTACGCTCGCGGGCCTGGAGCCGATCGAGACGCTGAAGGTCGGCGACCCGGTCCTCGCCCAGAGCACCAGGACGGGGGCGCTTTCATACAAGCCGATCCTCGCCGTCCACCACAACCCGCCCAGCAAGACATTCCGCGTGGCGCTCGGCGAGGAGACGGTCGTCAGCAGCGAGTTCCATCGGTTCTGGAAGGCCGGGTCGGGCTGGGTGATGGCGAGGGACCTGAAGGAAGGGGACCGGATCCGGACGCTCGACGGCCCGGTGTCGGTGGTCCGGATCGATCGCGGCGAGGTGGTGCCGGTGTACAATCTGGATGTGGCCGAGGACGCCGACTTCTTCGTGGGCCGGGGCGGGGTGCTGGTCCACGACAACACCCTGCCGGACCTGCGGGAGCGTCCGTTCGACGCCGTCGCGGCGCCGGTCGGTCCGATCAAGGATCCCAAGCCCGCCCCTTGAGGCGAGGTCCCGATCTCCTGGAGCCCGAATCATGCTCTCGTTGATGGTTGTCTGCCTCGGCCTGATCGCCTTCGATGATGCCGCCCCGCCGATCCCCGAGGACTCATCGGCGCGTGCCGCCTACGAGGCGGCCCGGGCCAGGGCCGGGCACGACGCCAGGGCCCACGTCCGGCTGGCGCTCTGGTGCGAATCGCACGGGCTGTCGTCCGAGCGGATGAAGCACCTGGCGATGGCCGTGCTCTATGATCCCTCGAATGGCCTGGCGCGCGGGCTGATGGGACTGGTCGCCTATCAGGGGAAGTGGGCACGGCCCGACGAGGTGAGCTCGAAGGTCCGTGACGATCCCCGGCGCAAGGCGCTGATCCAGGAATACTTCCAGCGTCGGGCGAAGATTTCCGAGTCGGCCGAGGACCAGTGGAAGCTGGCCCTCTGGTGCGAGGAGAACGGCCTGAAGGACCAGGCGATCGCCCAGTATCATGCGGTCCTGAGGCGAGACCCGGGCCGCGAGTCGGCGTGGAAGCGGCTGGGCTTCAAGAAGGTCGGCGGGCGCTGGATCAAGCCGGAATGGCTGGCGGCGCAGAAGCACGAGGCCGAGGAGCAGAACCGGGCCAACAAGCACTGGAAGCCCCGGTTGGAGCGGTTGCGGGAGGGTCTGTCCGGCCGGGACAAGGCCCGACGCGCCGCGGCGGAAGCGGCGATGTTGGAGGTGACCGACGCCGCGTGCCGTGCCGATGATCTGGTCGGTGTTCGTGTCGAAGGGTGCCGAGGGCCAGAAGACGGCGGTGCGTCTGCTGGGCCAGGTCGATGCACCGGGTGCATCGCGAGCCCTGGCCTTACTGGCCCTGATGAGCGTCAGCACCGAGGCCCGCCGAGAGGCGGCCCAGACCCTGCGGAATCGCGATGCGAGGGACTTCGCGCCGTCCTTGATCGGCCTGATCCGCGACCCGATCCGCTATGAAGCCAAGCCGGCCCAAGGGCTGGGCCAGTCGGGCGAGCTGGTGATCAAGGACGGCACGACCAACCGCAAGCGGATCTACACACCGCTCGCCGAGCCCAACGTACCGATGCAACCCGGTGACACGATCACCATGGGCGCGGACGGGCTCCCCGTCGTATCGCGACAGATCGGTGAGGGGTTAGTCACAATGAATGCGAATAATCCGAGCCAACTGGCCTGGCTCGCGTCGATGATGGGATTCTCGCCGCAGGTCAACCCGGCTCGTGCTTCGGCCGTGCTCGAGGCGGCGGGCCTTCCGGTGGCGCAGAGCCAGAAGCTCGCGCAGGGCATGGGGGCCAATTCCAGGAACACCCTGGCCGCAGTGAGCAGGATCGATAGTAATCCCTTGGGGAATGCCGGTGGTATACGTCAGGTGGTCCTCGGCGATTTCGTCCAGATTCCGATCGGCGAGATGGAACTCGACGCCGTGCGCTCGGCCCAGGTCGCGCGGCTCCAGCTCGCCGGGGATGTCCGGGCCATCGAGGCGTACAATGCGCCGATCCTCGACTCGAATCGCAGGGTACGCCAGGTCCTCGCCGAGTGTGTGGGCACGGACAAGGGGGACGATCATAACGCCTGGTTTCAATGGATGGTCGACCTCTTCGGGTTCGCCTACGCACCTCAGAAGTCGTCCGACGATCAAACCACCGTGATCGAGCAGGTCCCGATCGACTACCAGCCCCAGGCCAATCCGCCGGTCGTCCAGACGCGGGTGCTCGACGTCTTCCACCACGCCTGCTTCGGCGCGGGGACTCCCGTCCAGACGATCGACGGACCGCGATCGATCGAAGACCTCCGCGCCGGCGACGAGGTCCTCACCCAGGATCCCAGGAGTGGCGCGTTGAGGTACCAGGCGATGGTGGAGGTCTACCACAATCCGCCCAACGCGACGTTCCGCATCGAGGTCGATGGCGAGTCGATCGTCGCCACCGGCATTCATCGCCTCTGGAAGGCGGGCAAGGGCTGGACCATGGTCCGCGAGCTGAAGGCCGGCGATGTCCTCCGCACGCTGGGGGGGACCGCCGCGGTGAAGGCGGTCGTCGAGGAGAAGGTCCAGCCGGTGTTCAACCTCCGCGTGGCCGAGGGCGAGAGCTACTTCGTAGGGCGCTCGGGCGTGCTGGCGCACGATAACAGTATGATCAACCCGACGCCCGAGCCGTTCGATGTCGTCGCCCGGCTCGTCGACCCCGCACCGGCAAAATTGCCGGCCTCCGGTCGTTGAATGAGCCCTCCCATCTGGAGGAGTCCGGATCATGCTCTCGCTCCTGGTCGTCTGCCTCGGACTGATCGCCCACGGTGAGGAAGGATCATCGACCCCGGCGGACCCGCGGGACCTGGCCGCGTACGAGGCGGCGAAGGGCCAGGCCGGGCGCGATCCCAGGGCCCATGTCCGGCTGGCGCTCTGGTGCGAGGCGCACGGGCTGTCGGCCGAGCGGATGAAGCATCTGGCGATGGCCGTGCTTTATGACCCGTCCAACGGCCTGGTGCGCGGGCTGATGGGACTGGTTGCCCACCAGGGCAAGTGGGAGCGCCCGGACGTCGTCGGGCGAGAGATCCGGGACAACCCGGCCAATCGCGACCTGCTCCGCGAGTACCTCGAGCGACGCGCCCAGACGGCCCGCAAGCCCGACGCCCAGGCGCGGCTGGCGTCCTGGTGCGAGCAGAAGGGCCTCAAGGAGCAGTCGATCGCGCACTACTCGGAGGCCGTCCGGCTGGACCCGACGCGAGAGGCCACGTGGCGACACCTGGGCTACCGGAAGCAGGGCGACCGCTGGATCAAGCCGGCCGAGCTGGCCGCCGAGCGGCTGGAGGCCGATCACCAGCGACACGCCGACAAGCACTGGGAGCCGAAACTCAGGCGAATGCGCGAGGCCCTCGAATCCCGGGACGCGACCCGTCGCATCAAGGCCGAGGCGGCGATCGCCGAGGTGACCGACCCCCGCGCCGTGCCGACCATCTGGGCCGTGTTCGTCCGCGGCGGCGAGCGCGCAGGTCGCCGCGGTGCAGATGCTCGGCCAGATCGACGGCCCGGCGGCCTCCAACGCCCTGGCGGCGCTGGCCGTCTACAACGCCTCGCCGGACGTCCGAGGTCGGGCCATCGAGACCCTCGCCCGCCGCGATCCCCGCGACGTCATCGGACGATTGATCGGCCTGGTCCGCAAGCCGTTCAAGTACGACGTGCGACGACCCGGCGGCCCCGGCACCACCGGCGAGCTCTTCGTCGAGGGCGAGCGGTTCAACGTCCATCGCTTCTACCGGAACGCGTCGCTCGACCCCAGCATGATCCCGGCCCGCATCTTCGCGCAGTCGGTCCCGTTCGATCCCTTCAGCGTGCAGAACCAGTTGCTGGTCTCGGCGGCCTACGGGGGCGGCATGACGATCACGCCGACCGGGCCGGCGCCGGGTGCCGCTCAGCTCGGGCAAGCCCTCGCGGCCAATCCCCGGAATGCCGCGTCGATCTTGAAAGACGGTACCACCGGCGCGCCTGCCCCACCGGGGGCGGCCTTCAATCCCTCCTCGAACGTGGTCTACCAGACGCTGGCCGCCGCGGCCTACCGCGATATGCAGATCGCCTCGGCCTACCAGGCCGTCGAGCAGTCGAGTCAGAATCTGCAACAGCGGCTGGCGCTGGATATCCAGGCGGTCGAGACGGTCAATGCACAGATCGGCGAGGTCAACGGCCGGGCGCTCGCCGTCCTCCGGATGATCAGCGGCCAGGTCTTCGGGGCCGAGCCGGAGAAGTGGAAGACCTGGTGGACCGACCAGCTCGGATATGTCTATCAGTCGAACATCCCGGAGATCAAGCCCACGCTCATCGACGCGGTGACCGTCTCGCCCCGCAAGCCCGTGCCCACCGACACGGTGGCCGTGACGGCCCCCTTCCTGATCGGCACGTGTCACACGGCCTGTTTCGCGGCCGGCACGATGGTCTCGACTCTGGACGGCCCGCGCGATCGAATCGATCCGCGTCGGCGACCGCGTCCTTTCGCAGGACACGACGACCGGCGTGCTGGCCTTCCAGCCGGTGGTCGCCCTCCATCTCAACCGGCCGACGCCGACGTTCCGGATCGCCGTTGACGGCGAGATGATCGTCTCCACCGGCATCCACCGGTTCTGGAAGGCCGGCAAGGGCTGGACCATGGCCCGCGACCTCAAGCCGGGCGACATCCTCCGCCTCGTCGGCGGCGTCGCTTCCGTGAAATCGATCGAGCCGGATGTCACCCAGCCGGTGTACAACCTCGACGTCGCCGAGAGCCGCGACTTCTTCGTCGGTAACAAGGGCCTCCTGGTCCACGACTTCAGCTTCGTCCAGCCGGTGATGGCGCCGTTCGATCGCCCGTCGGCGGTCATTAATCATTAGCCATTGATCATTACTTGTTACCTGTCACGTCTGCAATATAAAGCCTGGACTAGAAACGAGAGTTGACAGCTTCTCAATAGCGCGACCGATCAGGTTAGGTCCCGGAGGCTCAACGCACATGGACAACGAAGACGTCGCCCTCGATGCCGTACGGCGCTGCGTCTGGTCCGGGATGCACGACGCCGACGAGATCGTCGAGATCATCGACGAGGCCATCTTCGAGCCAGGGCAGATCGACCAGGACTGGCTTCGGGCTGAGATCGAGAAGGCGTTCCGGCAGAAGCGGATCGAGGAGAAAACCTGGCCGGAGGTCACCGACTGCGACCGGCTGGACCAGGTGTTCGAGTCGCTGGCAGAACAAGGCATCCTGGCGCTGCAGAATGCTGGCTACACGCAGTCGGACGGGCTGTCCGACGTGTCCCAGTTCTATCACGAGGCCGGCGGCGAGCAGTCGGGGATCGAGGGGTATTGCTTCTACCACGGGCAAGACCTAGAACGGGTCATGGAGAGCGGCGAGCTGTGGCTGGCGTTCGGCCACATCTCCGGCGAAGATGAGCCGGGGGTGGAGATTGGCCTCCGGATCAAACGGGCACTCGAGTCAGCCGGATTCGCCGTGGAATGGGACGGGTCGGTCAAGACACGGCTGCTGGTCGGAGACATCCGGTGGCAGCGGAGAGGTAGTCCAGCCGAACCTGACGCTGCAGAGATCCGGCCAGCCGAGCACGCTGAAGACGGCGATTCATAGTCGACCCGGACGGTCGGCCTCGGGAGGATGCCGGGACGTGGAACGGGTGATCCAAAGATGAGATCCTACAGATTATCGGAATGAGTAAGGGGGATGCCCATGGAAGCGACGGCCCGCTCTCTCCCTCATCTTGTAGGCCGGATCGGTGAACACCTGACCGTGGAGGACGACCGCGAGCTTTGGCGGACTGCGATCGAAACGATCATTGCCGATGCCGAACTTCTGTGCCAACGCTACCGGGGTAATCGTGACATCTTTGTCCAGATCGGGAGTTGTTCCCATTGGATGTCGCCGCACAATAAGGGGAGTTGGTTCTCTGATGTCCGGTTCGCATGGCCGACAGGCTACGGCAATCCCGGATTCACGATCCTTGGCCTTCCTGAGTTCGACTGGTTTCTGACCTGGAAGTGGATCAAGGAGGACTGCCGTTGGGAGCCGGTCGATGGGCTTACGGGGAAACGCCACTTGATCTTGCGAGTGACCTTGCCCGCGAGGACGGCGAGGCATGCGCGGGCGGTGGCCCACACACTTTGGGCGCCGGGATCGCCCACGACCCCAAAGAGGAAGTTGCTCCAAGGCTATGCCTTCGCCAAGGAGAATGACGATTGGCATTGCGCCGGCTTCAGCGGCGATGTGAAGGCATACGAGTAATTACTTGAGGAATTCAGTGGTAGGGCAATGGGCCGATCCTGACCGGACAGCCCGAACGAGCGCATCGGGTGAGATAGAGTTGGCGCTACAGGCGGGCGCGGGACAATGGGGAAGTTGCCTCCGAGACGGTCTCAGGAAGTCGCGCCAGGTACGCTCGTGACTTGGGCCGACGGGACCAGGACGCTTTACATCCATTGATAGGATCGACAAGCCTAATATTTGATTTGGCCGTACGCGTGAGCGTGAGGCGATGCCATGGCGTGTAACGGGTGAATCATACTTGAGGTTTGACGCTCGGTCCCTGTCGCAGCAGTAAAGCGCAAAGGGTGATCTAGAATCGGGGCTTTCCAGGAGACTTGGACTCGGAAATGGCCGGTTGCCCGACCGACGGTCTCCCATATCGCGCAGGAGACCTTCGGTTCAACCCGGACCCAAGGTCGTGAGACCTTGCCACGGCGCTAGGCTTCCCACTGACCCGCCCATGACCAATGACAAATGACCGATGACAAACTAAGGAGTTGCAAATCGGCCTCCGATTTCATAATATCCACGTCGGATGGTTACGGACCTCGTCCGTTCCTTGGAAACACCTCTCCATCCGGTAGCATCTCGGCCTCGACCGCTCTTTCCCATTCCTTTCGGAGGCGGGCTATGATTGGCACCCTGATGGTCTGCTGCGCGCTCCTCGGGCTTGACACCGGCGAGGGGGGATCTCCCGTCGGCGCCCCGGCCGATCGCACGTCTTACGAGTCGGCCCGGAAGTCGGCCGGGCGCGATGCCGGGGCTCACGTCCGGCTGGCGCTCTGGTGCGAATCGCACGGCCTGCCGACCGAGCGGATGAAGCATCTGGCCCTGGCGGTCCTGTATGACCCGTCGCATGCGATGGCGCGCGGGCTGATGGGGCTGGTCGAGTATCAGGGGAAATGGGGAAGTCCCGAGGATGTCGGGGATCGGATCCAGAATGACCCGGCCTACCGCGACCTGATCCGGGAATATCTGGAACGTCGCGTCCAGGCGACGCACAAGGCCGATTCTCAGATGCGGCTCGCGACATGGTGCGAGCAGAAGGGGCTCAAGGCGCAGGCGATCGCGCACTTCAACGAGGTCGTCCAGCTCGATCCGTCCCGGGAGGCGGCCTGGCGGCACCTGGGCTACAAGAAGCAGGGCGACCGCTGGGTCAAGGCCGAGGAGGCCGCCGCGCAGAAACTCGAGGCCGAGCGCCAGAAGAACGCCGACAAGCGATGGAAAGCCCGCCTGGAAAAGTTGCGCGAGGGCCTGGAAGCCAAGGATGCGGCGAAGCGAGCCAGGGCCGAGCGGGGACTAGTCGCCGTGACCGACCCCCGCGCCGTGCCGATGATCTGGGCCGTCTTCGTCCGCGGAGGCGAGCGGACGCAGCTCGCGGCGGTGCAGATGCTCGGCCAGATCGATGGCGCGTCGGCCTCGACCGCGCTGGCCACCCTGGCGATCCTCTACCCCGAAGGGCCGGTGAGCGGCCGCGCCACCGAGACGCTCACCCGCCGCGATCCCCGCGACATCGTCGGCCGGCTGATCAGCATGATCCGCAAGCCCTACAAGTATCAGGTGCGGCCGGTCAACGGGCCGGGCTCGGTCGGCGAACTCTTCGTGGAAGGCGAACAATTCAACGTCCGGCGCCTCTATCGATCCGCGCCGATCGACCCGGCCTTGATCCCGGCCGGTTTATTCGCCCCGTCGACGACCTTCGATCCCCTCGATAATCGCGGCGATGGCATGCCCGCGGCGACACCCGTCGCCAACCCGCGGAGGAACCCTGCCCCTGATATCATGGACACGCTCACCGCGCAGGCATTCGCCTCCGCCGAGACATCGCAGGGCCTCCAGATCGCGCGGCGACTCGATGCGATCCGGCAGGATACCCGGGCAATCCAGCAGAGGCTCGACGCGGACCTCCAGGCCCTCGAACAGATCAACGCCCAGTTCAAACAATGCAATGATCGCGTGCTCCCGATCGTGACGCGGCTCACCGGCCAGGATCTGGGTGCCGAGCCCGAGAAGTGGAAGGGCTGGTGGACGGATCAGCTCGGCTACGCCTACCAGGCGCCCTCGACGACCACGGCCAAGCCGACGCTCACCGAGATCGTCGACTCGCCGAGCTGGTCGGCCTCGCTGGAGTGTTTCGGGGTCGGCACCCTGGTCCGCACCATCGACGGCAACCGGCCGATCGAGTCGATCCAGGTCGGCGATCGCCTGCTCTCCCAGAACACCTCCACCGGCGCGCTCGTCTTCCAGCCGGTCCTGGCGGTCCATCACACCAAGTCGGCCCCGACGATCCGCGTCCATCTCGACGGCGAGGACATCGTGGCGACGGGCATCCATCGCTTCTGGAAGGCGGGCGACGGCTGGACGATGGCCCGCGACTTGAAGGCCGGCGATCGCATCCGAACGATCGGCGGTGTCGTCGCCGTACGGTCCGTCGAGTCGCATACCAATCAGCCCGTGTACAACCTCGACGTGGCCGAGAACCACGACTTCCTCGTCGGGAGCAAGGGCTTGCTGGTACACGACTCCAACTTCGTCGAACCGGTGTTGGAGCCGTTCGATCGTTCGCCGGTGACGCCCGGTCGTTAGAGCGGCCGGCAGTCGGGCTCCGCACGGGCCAGTAGACAATATGGTTGGACCAGTCGCTCACGCCATCGTGGGTTACACTGGACGCTCGTCGCGTTCAGCACAGAGCCAACACCGGGAGGACTGGTCCGTGAACCATGTTAACACAACGCGTTCCGTGGGACTCGATGTCCACAAGGAGACGATCGCCCTGGCTGTCGCCGACGGCAACTTGTCGGCCAAGATCCTGTCCACGATCCCCAACGACCTCGCTACGCTCCTCAAGACCCTCCGTCGCCTGGGACCGCCGGAGACGATCATCTGCTGCTACGAGGCCGGCCCGACCGGCTACGGCCTCTACCGAGAGCTCAAGGCCGCCGGATACACCTGTCATGTCGTCGCCCCTTCGATGGTCCCGATCCAGGCCGGGTGCCGGATCAAGACCGATCGACGCGACGCCGCCAAGCTGGCCCATTACCTCCGCTCGGGAGATCTCACCTTCATCTGGGTCCCCGACAAGACCACCGAGGCCATCCGCGACCTGGAGCGGTCGCGCGACGACGCCAAGTGCGCCGAACGTGTCACACGTCATCATCTCTCCAAGTTTCTGCTGCGTCAGGGGAGGATCTATCAAGGCAAGACGACCTTCAACCCCGCCTACATGGCCTGGGTCGCCAAGCAGGACTTCGATGAGCCGGCGCAACGGCAGGTCCTGGCCGACTACCGTGAGGCGGTCGAACTGGCGGGCGACCGAGTCGCCCGCCTCACGCTCCAGATGAGGCTGGCCGCCGCGGCCTGGGAGAAGTCGCCGCTGGTCGTGGCCTTGCAGGCCCTGCGGGGGATCGAGATGGTCAGCGCCGTGACGCTGGTCGCCGAGATCGGCGACTTCCGCCGCTTCGCGACGCCGGGCGAGCTGATGGCGTACGTGGGGCTGGTCCCCTCGGAGCACTCCAGCGGCGGCAGCCGCCGCCAGGGGCGGATCACCCGCACGGGCAACGGCCACGTCCGTCGGATCGTCGTGGAGTCGGCCTGGCATTACCGCCGCCAGCCGCGGATGAGCAAGGCGATCCGCCTGCGAAACGACCCGGTCTCGCCGGGTGTGCGTACCATCGCCTGGAAGGCCCAGAAGCGACTGCACGAACGCCTCAATCGCCTCCTGGGTCGAAACAAGCCGGCGTGCCAGGCGGTCGTCGCCGTGGCCCGGGAGTTGGTCGGGTTCATCTGGGCGATCGCCCATGAGGAGGTTCTCCTGGCCGGCTAGGATCGTGAGGCGTCGGATACCGGCACGGGCCCTGAGAGTCCGGCGGCCGGGGGGATAGTCCCGGGAGAGTGTACGGGAGGGGGGATCCTCGAAGCACCCTTGGGCCGGCATCTCGATGCCGACGCCCGCACGTAGAGAGAGGCAGCCCCTGACGGATCGAGTCATGCGTTAACCAACACGCGAATATCAGAATGATCCACCGTCGTAACGATCTCACCTTGGACTGTCCCCCCGGCCGCCGACAGGAGGAGAGCTAGAGAAGATCGATCCCCGCAGGTGATTCGCTCGGGAGACACGATCGAGATGCCGACAGCGACCCGTTACGACGCGGCCGCTGCCAGCGTGTCACCATGGATCCAAAGAAAAGAGCCTTGAGGGAAGAAAAATCCGAAAGCAAATCAGCACTGTGCTCTTGACTGGGTCAACCATATCAGGGTGCTCTGTGAGGCCGATCCACCGTGCCGGCTCAACTCGGTGCTCACAGAGAGCACCCTATGGAATGGCTTCGTGGAACAGATCCTGGAGCCATTCGCCCGCTCGCGGGTGTCACACGGTCATCTCTCGCGAACGGTGCGGAAGTAGAGCGGTCTCGGGAGGTCGAGGCTTGGACGAAGCCCGGGGAAGTAGAGCGGTCTCGGGAGGTCGAGGCTTGGACGAAGCCCGGACCTCCCGAAAACGATTCGCCATCTCCGCGGGATTCCATCAGGAGGCGTGGAGCCGTTGGCCGTTGGATCGGACATTCACGCCGTTTTCGAACAGGAATTCAAGGCATCGGCGTGGCAGGTGGCACTGGAGGAGGACACGGTCGTCGTTGTAGATGCGGTCGTGGATCTGGGCGTGCTGGGCGAGGTAAGCCAGGACGCGTCCATTCTCCACGCCCGTCTCGACCTCGGCCTCGAGGGCGCGGTCGCTCAGGGCCTCGCGGACGGCCGCCTCGAGCCGATCGAGGCCATCATGCTGGGCCGCGCTGATGGACACGGATTCGGCATGGTGGGCCTTGAGCACATCGAGATACGAGCGATCGGGCACCTTGTCGGACTTGTTGAGGACCAGCAGCGTGGGGTGGTCCTCCAGTCCCAGCTCGGCGAGGACCGCCTTGACCGCCCGGATCTGATTCTCGGCCTCCGGGCTGGAGGCGTCCACGACGTGCAGGAGCAGGTCGGCTTGCCGGGCTTCCTCGAGGGTGGCCTTGAACGAGGCCACCAGGGCGTGGGGCAGGTCGCGGATGAAGCCGACCGTGTCGGACAACAGCGCCTGGCCCCCGCCGCGGAACTTCCATCGGCGGGTCCGCGTGTCGAGCGTCGCGAACAGCTTGTCCTCGACCAGGACGCCGGCCTCGGTCAGCGCGTTCATCAGCGTGCTCTTGCCGGCGTTGGTGTAGCCGACCAGCGAGAGCGTGGGCACGTCGTCGCGGCTGGCGACCTCGCGCTCTTCCGCGCCTGGATCTTGGCCAGCTTCCCCTTCAGCTCCTGGATGCGATGCCCGACCAGGCGTCGGTCTTCTTCGAGCTGCTTCTCGCCCGGGCCGCGCACACCGATGCCGCCCTTGTACCGCGACAGGTGGGTCCACATCCGCTTCAGCCGGGGCATGGCATATTCGAGCTGCGCCAGCTCCACCTGGAGATGGGACTCGTGCGTCCGCGCGTGGGTCGCGAAGATGTCGAGGATCAGCTCGGTGCGGTCGACGACCTTGACTTCGAGCTTCTTCTCCAGGTTGCGGGTCTGGGCCGGGCCCAGGTCGTTGTCGAAGACGACCACGTCGGCCTCCTCGGCCTCGACGATCGCCTTCAGCTCTTCGACCTTGCCCGAACCGATATACGTGGCGATGTCGATCTGTTGCCGTTTCTGCAACAGGCTGCCCACGATCTGGAGACCCGCAGTCTTTGCCAATCCCCGGAGCTCTTCCAGGGGATCATCCGGCGTCGCGTCGTTGTGGGGTAAGAGGACCCCGACCAGAATGGCACGTTCCCGACGCCCCGAGCGGTCGATGCTGTTGTTTTCGATCAAGGCGGGTTCTGACCTCGTTTGGTCGAGTCGATCGGAATGGATGGGACGCCTTTCCTCACCGTCGAATTCTATGATCCGGGCGTTCGTGCGTCAACGACGAACCCACGGTACGGACAATCATCTCGCGTCGAGACGGTTCACTCGATGGACACTGTCCGGGATCGAAAGGTTCGCTCCTCGCGTTGACACTGCGGATTACGGGTGGAAAACCTTGCGCGGCTGGATCCATCCTTCGGAGGAATTCGACTCGGCCAGGGCGACAAGCCGGCCCTCCGAGTCGAGCAGGGCGAGCTCTCCCGGGAGTATGTTGGCGTCGGGGAAATCTCGCGAGGACAGCCTCTTGCCGTCGGCCACGGCGGCGACCTGATCCGGTGCGAGCACCAGCCGAGGCAGGTCGGCGACGGCGGCCAGGGGTGATTGCAGGTGTCGGACGATCGATTCGGGCGAGAGTCGGTCCAGATCCACGGCATCCTCGATTGTGAATGCCCCGATCCGGGTGCGGACCAGGATCTCCACCAGCCCCCCGCAGCCGAGGGCCTCGCCGACGTCGCGGGCGATCGAGCGGATGTAGGTCCCCGAGCCGCAGTCCACCTCCAGCTCCAGGCGAGGCCATTCGTATCGGACCACGCGGAGCCGGTCGATGCGGACCCGTCGTGGTGCCAGCTCGACCGACTGGCCGGCCCGTGCCAGGTCGTACGCGCGCCGGCCCCCGATTTTCAGGGCCGAATACTCGGGTGGCATCTGATCGATCTCGCCCAACTGGGGAAGGATAGCGACTTCCACGTCCTCCCGCGAAGGAACCTTCGCGTCGGATCGGTACTCGATCCGGCCGTCGGCGTCGAGCGTGTCGCTCCTCGCGCCGAGCAGGATCACCGTGCGGTACGACTTGGGCGACCGCTGGATCCAATCCACCAGCCGGGTCGCCGGACCGACGCAGACGACCAGGACGCCCGTCGCCAGGGGATCGAGCGTCCCGGCATGCCCCGCCCGGACACGCCCGAGCAGGCCGGCCACCCGGTCGACCACTGTCCGTGACGTGATGCCCGGCGGCTTGTTGACATTCAGGATTCCCCCCACGCTACTATGATTTCCGCGAGGACTTTCGATCGCCCGTTCATCGATTCCCATCCCTATCCTCCCCACGATGCCCACCCTGCGGTCAAATAAGGCTTGCCGCTCCTGCCCGCTTGACGTCGGCCTTCCCGTTGACTTAACATATCAGCGTAAAATGATCCAATGAGAAGTGGATGTCGCCTGGATGCACCCTTTCGTCCATGCGACGCGGGGTGTGCGCTCACAATGCCGATACTTCCCGTCGAGCCCGATTGTCATCCCTCGAACCTCTGGGAGAAGCCGGAATCCCTGCCGGTGAAGGCGGAGGGGGCCTGGTGGTGCCTGCACACCAAGCCTCGCCAGGAGAAAGCGACCGCCCGCGACCTGCGCGAGCAAGGGGTCGTGTATTACCTACCGCAGGTGCTCAAGGAAAGCCGGACGCCGCAGGGGCGAAAGCTCCAATCCGTCGTGCCGCTGTTTGCCGGATACATCTTCCTCCACGGCGATGCGAACGACCGGCTGGCGGCGTTCCGCGGCGATCGGCTGGTGAACGTCCTGGAGGTCGTCGACCAGCAGGGACTGGTCCGCGACCTCCGCCAGGTCTACACGATGCTCAACTCGGGGCTGGCGGTCTCGTCCGAGCCCATGATCTCCGTGGGGGCGCGGGTCCGGATCATGACGGGGCCGCTCACGGGGGTCGTCGGTACGGTGATCCGCCGGGGGAATCGGGACCAGTTCGTCGCCGTGGTCAACTTCCTCGGCCGAGGCGCCACCGTCGATCTCGAGGACTGGCAAGTCGAGCAAGTTGTTCCCTAGTTCCTCGGCTCGGGCTCTGATCTGGATGGCAGCCCTGGCATAGAGGTTCGCTTTCGCCAGGCGCTCCGCCGGATCATGGCGATACCCGGCCACGCGCCGGTAGTGGACGCTCGTCCGATCGCAGATGGTCGCCCACTTCTCGCCATCCATCGCGAAATGCCGGGCGCAATCGGCCGGGTCGAGCGGCATCGCGATGGGCTTCGCATCGGGGAACGTGTTCCGTGTTTGCAGCTCGCGGATGACGGCGCCGGCCAGGGCGACGTAGCCGAGCAACGTCGGATGGTGGGTATCCTGGATGACACGGTCGCCGATCAATCCGTTCGGGCTGATCGCGGCGAGCTCGCGACGGCCGTCGATGAGGATGCATCGGGGATGGCGTCGGGCGACTTCTTCGTAAGCCTCGCGTAAGGGAGCCGGGCATCGGATCGGCAGGCCGTCGTGATCCAGGGCGGCGAGGTAGTGTCGGCCCGCCTCGGCCGTGTCGCCGGCGCGCTCCAGCAACCGGGCGAGGCGGAAGTGGGCCTCGGCGAAGCCGGGGTGTCGGACCAGGATGGCGGTGTAAGTCGCCGCGGCGCGGCTCGGATCGCTCGCTTCCTCGGCCCGGGCGCGCTGGAAGTCATCGACCAATCGCCGACGTTCGGCCGACGGCACGGACGCGGGGAGCGTCGATCGGCTGGGCTCGTATCCGGCCTCGTTGGCCGGGGGGATGATGAGGATCGGCAGGGCTCCGATCCGGTCGCAGTATGCGACGATCGCCTCCAGTCGGCGTCGGAAGTCGGCCAGGATGTCGGCCGATTCCGACGGGCTGCACAGGGGCGGATCGATGAGCTGGTGGCGGCCCGAGAGCGGCGGGCTGTCCAGCCGGTTCTTGCTGATCATCTCGTAAGCCAGCCGGCAGAAGGGAGAGATCAGCGTCGCGCGATAGGCTGCCTGGAGGAGCCGATTCCCGGGCTCCTCGGCAACCCAGGAGTCGCGCTCCTCTTCGAACCGCGCCGCGTACTCGTTGTGTCCGGAATAGATGATCACGGCGTCCGGGCGGTGTTTGAGGCCGGACAGCTTGTGGTGCTGCTTCTCCAGCGAGTCGCCCAGCCATGCCAGGATCTCGCACTCGAAGCGGCGGCCGGGGACCGCCTGCTGGAGCTGCCAGGCCATGATCTGGCCGACCGACAACCAGGGACGATACGGTTCGCCGAGAGCACTGGAGCCGCCCAGGACCACGATCCGGTATTCCCCGGTCGCCGAGGGCTCGAACGTCGAGGGCAAGGCCGGGAACCGATGCAACCAGCCTCGCCAGGCCGCCGAACCGACCTCGAGCACGGCCACCGAGACCAGGCACACCAGGCAGGCCGCGAATCCGCGGAGGATCCCCGGGCGAATCCTCCCTCTTCGTCGCGATCGCGACGCCAGCCAGACGGTTATGGGCGTCCCGATCACCGCGGCCAGGACCAGCCCGCTGTAGCCGATCAGCACGCCGCGCAAGGCGGCCTCGACCATCATCCGCCGCACGTCGCGCGGCAGGACGGGAATCCAGCCGGGGAGCACGAGCGCGGCCGTCGCCAGTACGGCGATCGGCAGCGCGATCGCCAGGAGGCGCACGAGCGTGACCATGCGTCTCGGTCGAAGTCGAGCTGGGCTCGCCTGCTCGGCGGTTATCGTTTCTTGGGTCGTGGGATTTTGGGTCATCGTTCAGGTGAGTCCGGCCGCTTCGAAAGACGGCACCGCACGAGAACTCGAAATTAGGGAGCAGGCGAGAGCGGTAGAGGTCTGGTGGTTTAACGATCATCTGCGCCCATCGTCCTCGCGTCCGACGCATCACGACCAGCGCCCGCTGACGGCTGTCGACGATCCAGTATTCCATCAGGCCGAATCGCAGGTACTCTTCCGGTTTCTCGTCGTAGTCGCACTTTCGCGATTCCGGCGAGACAACTTCAATGACGATCTCGGGGATCCATTGGGCCCAGAAGTCTTCATCTTCGTCATCCTCCGGCGATGGCGACAAATAGAGTGTGAAGTCAGGGTGTCGTTCGGACTCCAGATCAGCGATCGGAAGTTTACAGTCGAAGGCGCCAGCAATGAGGGGAAGTCGAGCGGCAGGCTCGAAGAGACGGTATCCGTAGAGCTGCCGATTAATCTCGCCCGTCTGGAGGAAGTGAAGTCGATTGGGAATGTCGGATACCGTGATGATCCCCCGACTCAATTCGTAACGATAGCCTTCTTGCACTTCGGCATGGTCAAAGTCTTCAAGGCTCATCCGCCGACCGTGATCGGCGGGACCGATCTTGATGAGTGTCTTGCCCATGGGATTTGCCCTCATACGGTGGTTTTCAACGTCCGACCGTGAGATCGACGGGGATCTCCAGGCTGGCCGGGGCCAGGCAGAGGCGGTCGTTGCAGGCTTGATAGCTCAACTTGAGCTTCAGCGAGACCGAGCCGGGCCCGGCATCGGCCGCGAGGCGGAGCCTGGCGGTGATCCGGACCTTTCCTTCGTAGAGTGTGACCTTCTCTGCGCCGGTCGACTCGAGGACCTTGGCCTCACCGGCGGGATAGGTGACGTTGACCAGGGTCGCCGATCGTTCCGAGGCCGGGTCGAGCTTGAGCGTCGTGGGCTTCAATTGGGGGGCTCCGGTCGGATTGGCGTAGATGTGCCAGCCGTCCCGGACCGTGACCGAGACCACGGCGTCGAACTCGCGGCCGGGGGCGATCGGGCCGGTCGGGCCGACGGTGGCGGCGACCACGCCGGGACTCGCGGGCCTGGGCGACGCGGCGACCGGCGCCTCGGCCTTGCTCGCGTCGGGTGCCTGGTCGAGGTAACGCTCCAGGGCGACGAGCATCAGTGGCATTGCGAAGGCTCGTTCCGACATCAACGTGCTGAAGGCCCCCAGGGCCTTGGCCGCATGGTCGCGGTAAGAGGATTCGCCGGTCGCGCGATGGATCGCCAGCAGGTCGAGGATCGCCACGCTGTTGCCGCCGGGCAGTGCGTTGTCGAACGGGTCCTTGGGGCGTGCCAGCAGGCTCTCTTGTCCGTCTGCGGTGAAGAAGAAGCCTCCTGCTTCGCGATCCTCGAAGTCGGCGATCATCCGGTCGGTCAGGGTGCGAGCCTCTCGCAGCCATCGGTCGTCGCCGGTCGCGGCGTGGAGCTGGAGCAACCCATGGGCGAGGAAGGCGTAATCCTCCAGGTAGGCCGGGAGCTTGGCCTGGCCCAGGCGATAGGTCCGCAGCAATCGGCCGTCGGGCGATCGGAGCCTGGTCAGCAAGAACGTCGCGGCGCGCTCGGCGGCTTGCCGGTATTTCTCGACGCGGAGGACCCGGTAGCCGTCGGCATAGGCGGCGATCATCAGGCCGTTCCAGCCGGTGAGGACCTTGTCGTCACGCAACGGCGCCGGCCGCTTCTCGCGGGCGGCCAGCAGGCGGGTCCGGAGCGGAGCCAGCCGGGCCTCCAGCTCCTGAGGCGCGATCTTGAGTGCCTCGGCCTGCTCGGCGCGGGTCTTCGGCTCCAGGAGGACATGACGCCCACCCTCGAAATTGGGCTCGCCGTTCAGGCCGTAGACCCTGGCGAAGATGTCGGCGTCCGGGCCGTCGCCCAGCACGGCCTTGACCTCCTCGGGCGTCCAGACGTAATAGGCGCCTTCCTCGTGGTTCGTCTCGGCGTCGAGGGCCGAGTAGAACCCGCCCTCGGGCGCGGTCATGCTCCTCTCGACATAGGCGAAGGTGGCCTCGGCCTCTTCGCGCCATCGGGGGTCATTCGTGACCGAGAAGGCGAGCAGATGCGCCGAGGCGAGCTGGGCGTTGTCGTAGAGCATCTTCTCGAAATGGGGGACGGTCCACGATCGGTTCGTGGAATAACGGTGATAGCCGCCGCCGAGGTGGTCGCGGATCCCGCCCCGGGCCATGCGATCGAGCGTCAGCCGGACCATCTCCAGCGGACCGGGCTCGGCCTTTGCGGGTTGGGCGTCGGTTCCCTTTTGAGCGGCGAGGCGGATGTGTCGATCGAGGAGGAAGACCAGGTTGACCGGCTCGGGGAACTTGGGCCGGCGGGGGTTGCGGGGGTTGAAGCCGAAGCCGCCGTAATCGGGGTCGAACTGCCGCGTCAGCTCGGCCTGGCCCTCGGCGGCCCAGGCTCGCGAGAGCGGCAAGGGCCGCAGCCCGCCCGAGGCCCGGAGCTGCTTCCTCGCCGCATCGGTGAGGGCGGCGGCCGACTTCTCGAGGTCGGCGCGCTGATCCCTCCAGGCCTCGGCGACCGCCTGGCACAGCCGCAGGAACCCCGCGGACCCTTCCCGGGCTCGGGGGGGGAAGTACGTCCCGCCGAAGAAGGGGCGGCCGTCGGGCGTGAGGAACATCGACATCGGCCAGCCGCCCGGTCCGAGTGCCTGAAGCGCGGCCATGTAGACCTGGTCGACGTCGGGCCGCTCCTCGCGATCGACCTTGATGCAGACGAAGTGCGCGTTGAGGAATTTGGCGATCTCGGCGTCCTCGAAGCTCTCGCGTTCCATGACGTGGCACCAGTAGCACGAGCTGTAGCCGATCGACAGGAAGATCGGCTTCTTCTCGGACTTGGCCCTGGCGAACGCCTCGGGGCCCCAGGGATACCAGTCGACCGGGTTGTGGGCGTGCAGGAGCAGGTACGGGCTGGTCTCGCGGGCCAGCCGGTTGGCCGGCCGATCCGCTTCCTTGTCCTTGGGCTGGGCGCCCGCCGGCATGCCCATGGCGATCAGCAAGACGACCAGCCCGAGTGGGCATCGCAACGGAGTCCGCAGGTGCATCGCAAGTTCCTTCCGCGGGATCGCCGACGCGGGAAGCCCGGTGTCCGCAGAGCCGCGACGGCCCGCGTCGACGCCCTCGCCTCGAATCGGCCTGGCACGCGCAACGATCCCTCGGTCGTCGATTCTACGCGGAGCTCGACGGCAACACCAATTGCGCATCGGTGGCGAGCGATCGAAAAAGAGGAGAATCAAGGAGAAATCGTTTATCGCAAACCGCCGGATTCTTCGTCTCGACCAGGCGATGGACCAATCCGGGGCGCTCGACTGACTTGACGAGTGACGCGTAGAATGACCAGGAGCCCGATCACGCCCCGAGAGATTCCCTCCCGGAGATCAAGCGATGTCAGATCCTGGCGATCCACACAACCTGAGTCGTTTCGTGGAGGCGCAGATAGGCGATTACGAACAGGCGCTCTCCGAGATCCGGAGCGGCCGCAAGCGATCGCACTGGATGTGGTACATCTTCCCCCAGTTCGAGGGTCTGGGTTTCAGCTCCACGTCTAAACTCTACGCCATCAAGAGTTTAGCCGAAGCCGAGGCATGCCTTGCCCATCCGATCCTCGGGCCGAGGCTTGTCGCGTGTGCCGAGGCGGCGCTGGGCGTCGAGGGGAAGACCGCGAATCAGATCTTCGGCTCGCCCGACGATATGAAGCTGAAATCCTCCGCGACACTGTTCGCCCTGGTGTCGCCCGAGGGCTCGGTCTTCCACCGGCTGCTCGATCGGTACTTTCAGGGCAATCGCGATGAGAAGACGCTCCAGCTCGTCGGTCATGACCCTGCGGCTAGGTAGCCGGCGTCGATTTCAACGGCACGCCGTGGGAGGATTCCTGAGAATGGGGCGGTTTCCGGGTCGTTGCTGGCTTGCGTTTCGTCTCGCGCCGGCGATCGTGACGGCCATCTTCGCGATGACATCCGTTGCGTGCCAGGGCCAATCGGGCGGGCCGGACGAGGTCGTCTCCGCGACGTCCCTGCGACGCAAGGTCCTTTGCGGCTATCAGGGTTGGTTCCGTTGTCCGGGGGATGCTGCCGGGATGGGATGGATCCATTGGAGCCGCGACCGGAACCGGATCGCTCCGAGCACGCTGACCTTCGAAATGTGGCCCGATCTGCGCGAGTACGCGCGCGAGGAACGCTACCGGGCGCCGGGATTCACGCTCCCCGACGGACGCGAGGCCGAGCTCTTCAGCTCCGACAACGCCGCGACGGTACTACGCCACTTCGAGTGGATGCGAGACTATGGCATCGACGGCGCGTGGCTCCAGCACTTCGTCGTGGATCTCCCCTCGGGCCCGTCCGCCGACCGCTATCCGTCGCGACGCCGGGTGCTGGATCACGTCCGGGCCGCGGCCACGAAGACGGGTCGCGTGTGGGCGCTGTCCTTCGACATGTCGGGCATGCGGGCCGACCGGATCTACGACGTCCTGACCGAGGAATGGAAACGACTGGTTGATGCCGGGATCATGCGAGACCCGCGCTATCTGCACGAGGGCGGCCGGCCCGTGGTGCAACTCTGGGGGTTCTACCGGAACAGCCCGGGCAACCGGGTCACGGCCGAAGTGGGTGGCAAGCTGATCGACTTCTTCAAGGCACCCGGGCCTTATTCCGCATACGTGGCGGGAGGGGGCGACTGGAACTGGCGGGAGGACCCTGATCGCAACTGGCAAGCGTTGCTGAAACGCTTCGACGCCTACTCGCCCTGGAACGTCGGCAATTATTCGATCGACGCCTCGGGCGTCAAACATGCCGCGATGAGTTATTGGGCCGACGACAAGCGCGCCTGTGAACGACAAACGACCCTCTGGCTGCCCGTCGTCTATCCCGGCTTCGGTTGGGACAACCTCCAGAGACTTCCCGCGGGGAAGTCGTCCATCTCCCGCAGCGGTGGCCGATTCCTCTGGGAGCAGTATCACGAGCTGGCAAGGCTCGGCGTCGACTCGCGCGTACGTCGCGATGTTCGACGAGGTCGACGAAGGCACGGCGGTCTTCAAAGTGACCGAACGCGCCTCCCACCCAGGGGCATTTCATCGGCCTCGAAGGGCTCCCCTCCGACTGGTACTTGCGCCTGGTCGGCGAAGGGGGAAAGATGCTCCGAGGGCAGCGGCCAATGAGCCGGGACATCCCGATCCGCCCGTGATTCGATGCTTCAGGCGGGGGCCGATTCCAGGAGCTTCTTGAGGTTGGCGGCGGCATCGCGCGTCTGCTTGCCCACGCCCATCCGGATCAGCGGCGACATCAATTTGCCCATGAAGCTCCGGGGAGTGATCTCGATGACGTGCGTGGTCACCGTATCATCCGACCCGGCGGCGACGCGCATGTCGACCGAGACCTCCATCATGCCATCGGTGTACTTGCAGTGGAGCCGTTCGCCCGGCGTGCGTGCGACGATCTCGCCGGCCATCTCGCCCTGCTGGCCGCCTTGCTTGTAGACATAGCGCAGCTTATCGCCCGGGACGTTCGGCCCCGAGCCGACCTTTTCCAGACTCACGCAGGGCGGCAGCCATCGGGCCGTCAGCGGCAGGTCGTCGATCGCCGCGAAGGCACGCTCAGGGGTCGTGCGGACAGTCTCCGTGTGTTCATAGCGGATCGGCATGTTACCCTCCTTGTGGATCCTCGTGAAGACGCTGACGCGACGCACATCGGCCGGTCGTTCGCCGGGTGCGGCTCCGATCGAATGAGCCGAGGCCCGGGCAAGCCAACGCCCACGGCCGATCGCACGGGGATTCTACACCAATGCCGGTGGTTCCCGCAAATCGCAAAGCCGCAAATCCCGCGGAGACCGAGGTTAGAGTTCCGCCTTCAGGCGGTCGGACGATGGCGCCCGGGCCGCCTGAAGGCAGGGGACAGACTCTCAGTGTGTTGCCAGCTCACTGAGAGGCTCATCCGCCTCGTCCTGGATCAGGCTGCGCTTGTCGGCGATCACGCCGAAGAGGTAATAGAGGCCGGGGATGACCAGGACCCCGATCACGGTCCCCACCAGCATCCCGCCCACCGCCGCCGTGCCGATCGTCCGGTTGCCGATCGCTCCGGGGCCCGTCGCCACCACCAGCGGCAGCAGGCCGGCGATGAACGCGAACGACGTCATCAGGATCGGCCGAAACCGCAGTTTACCTCCTTCGATCGCCGCCTCACGCAGGCTCATGCCCTCCTGGCGCCGTTGCACGGCGAATTCGACGATCAAGATCGCGTTCTTGCCCAGCAGGCCCACCAGCATCACCAGGCCGATCTGGGCGTAGACGTCGTTGGACAACCCCATAATCTGCAGGAACTGGAAGGTCCCGAAGAGCCCGACCGGCAGCGACAGGATCACGGCCAGCGGCAGCAGGAAGCTCTCGTATTGGCCGACCAGGACCAGATAGACGAAGACGACGACGATCCCGAGGATATAGACCGCCGTGTTCCCCTTGTTCGCCTCATCATAGGTCAGGCCTTCCCAACCGAGGCCGTAACCTTTGGGCAGCGTATCCTCGGCGACCTCCCGGATCGCCTGGATGGCTTGGCCGGTGCTGAAGCCCTTGGCCGGCGCTCCCTGGATGGCCGCGGAGGGATACAGGTTGTAGCGGTTGATCTCGTTCAGGCCCTGCTTCTTCTTGAGCTTCATGAACGAGGAGTAGGGGACCATTTCCCCCTTGTCGTTCTTGACGAACAGGTTGTCGAAGTCCTCGGGGAACCGCCGGAACTCGGGCGAGGCCTGGACGTAGACCTTGAAGAACTGGCCGAAGCGGACGAAGCCCTGCTCCCAGGTGCTGCCGACGACGATCGAGAGGTTGTTCATCGCGTCGGCGATCGAGACGCCCTTCTGCATGGCCACGTCGTTGTTGATGACCAGCTCGTACTGGGGGTAGTTGCTGGCGAAGAAGGTGAAGAGGCCCTTGACCTCCTTGCGCTTCTTCAGGGCGTCCATGAACTTGTCGGTGACCTCGCCGAGGGCCTGGTAGTTCATGGTGTTGGTCTTGTCGAGGACGCGGACGGAGAAGCCGCCCGCGGCGCCGAAGCCGGGGACGGCGGGCGGCTCGAAGAACTCGAGCTTGACGTTGGAGATCTCGCTGCCCTTCTTCTCCAGCTCCTCGATGATCTGCCGGGAGGTCATCTTGCGGTCGGACCAGTTCTTGAGGTTGATGAGGCAGGTGCCGGCGTTGGAGCCGCGGCCTTCGGTGAGGACCTCGTAGCCGGCCAGCGACGAGACCGACGAGACGCCTTCGATGCCTTGGGCGATCTTCTGGAGCTCGTGGGACTTGGAGTTGGTGTATTCGAGCGTCGATCCCGGGGGCGTCTGGATGATCCCATAGATCATCCCCTGGTCCTCGAGCGGGATGAAGCCGGAGGAGAGCTGCGTGTTCACGACGAAGATGCCGTAGGCGAAGCCCGAGATGACGAGCATGGTCAGGGCGCGTCGCGTGACGATCCGGCGGAGGATCGCGGCATAACCGCCGGTGACCCGCTCGACGCCGCGGTCGAAGAGATGCAGGAGCATGGCCAGCGGCCCGCGCCATCCCACGTGGGTCGCGTGGGGCTTGAGGAGCATGGCGCAGAGGACCGGGGTGAGCGTGAGGGCCACGACGCCGGAGAGGACGATGGACATGGCCATCGTCAGGCCGAACTGGCGGTAGAAGACGCCGACCGGCCCGGTCATGAAGGTCACCGGGACGAAGACCGCCGTCATCACCATGGTGATGGCGATGATCGCCCCGCTGATCTCCTGGACGACCTCCCTGGTCGCTTGATAGGGAGAGAGGTGCTTCTCGGCCATCTTGGCGTGCACCGCCTCGACGACGACGATGGCGTCGTCGACCACGACGCCGATGGCCAGCACCAGGGCGAAGAGCGTGATCAGGTTGATCGAGAGGCCGAAAATCAGCATGAAGAAGAAGGTCCCGATCAGCGAGACGGGGACGGCCAGGGTCGGGATCAGGGTGGAGCGCCAATCGCCGAGGAAGAGGAAGACGACGAGGGCGACCAGGACGAAGGCCTCGATGAGGGTGTGGAGCACCTTCTCGATGGAGGCCTCCAGGAAGGCGGAGACGTCGTAGCTGACCTCATAGTCCATGCCGGGAGGGAACATGTCCGCCTTGAATTCCTTGAGCTTGTCCTTGACCTCCTCGATGATGGTGGCGGCGTTGGTGCCGGGGAGTTGCTTGAGGACGATGGCGGCCGAGGGCTTGCCGTCGATGTCCGAGTAAAGGTTGTAGTACGCGGCGCCCAGGTTGACCGTGGCGACGTCCTTGACTCGCAGGAGCTCACCGTCAGGGTTCGCCTTCAGAACGATGTTTTCATACTGTTCCGGCTTGTTGTAGCGCCCGACCCAGGTCAGGACATACTCCAGTGTTTGCGACGTCTTGCCGGTCGCCTGGCCGAGCCGTCCGGGCGAGCCGATCATGCTCTGTTCCGCCACTTTCTTCATGACGTCGTCGGCGGACACATTGTAGGCGCGCATGCGGTCGATATTCAACCAGAACCGCATGGCATACTGGCGGCTGCCGAGGATGTTGGCGCTGCCGATGCCGCGCGTCCGCTTGATCTCGGGCAAGACGTTGACGGTGACGTAATTGTAGAGGAAATTCTGGTCGTAGTTCTGATCCTTGCTGTAAATGTTCACATACATCAGCATGCTCGTCATGGCCTGCATGACGATGATTCCTTCCCGCTCGACGATGGGAGGGAGGCGGTTCTTCACGATCTGGATCCGGTTGTTCACGTTCAAGACCGCCACGTTCGGGTCCGTGCCCGGCTCGAAGATGATCTGGATCGTCGCCTCGCCGGCGCTGGTGGCGGCGGAGGCCATGTAGCGCATGTCCTGCACGCCGTTGATGGCCTGCTCGAGGATGATCAGGACCGAGTCGACCAGGACCTCGGCACTGGCGCCGGGGTAAGCAACCGTGACCACCACGCTCGGCGGCGCGACGGAGGGGAACTGGGAGACCGGCAGGGTGTTGATTGCCAGCCCCCCCAGGAACAGGATGAGCACCGAGATGACGATCGCCAATGCCGGCCGCTTGAGGAAATTCGCAAACATGATTCTGAATGCACCTCTTGAAAGTTTGCGTGAATGTGCGCGTGTGCCGAATCTCGGCGTCGACTACTGCTGCAACCCCGGCGCCGAACTCCAGACCCTCACAAACGCATCGATTGCAATCATTTTCACCAGGTCTTTCTAGTGCGCTATCTCAATCGAGTGGACTGTTGTTTGGCGCATTTGAGGGCGCTGAGAACGCGTCGATCCGAGAGCATCCCCGATGGGTGACCGACCGCGGCACTGTGAGAGATTCGAGTGCTCTCGAGTGCTTAACGACCGGGCTGAGTACGCGCGGGGAACCCTCCCCTCCTTAGGGGGGAAGGATACGTCCCATTTCCTCCTTATGCAGGGGGGCCAAGGGGGTGTGCATTCGCATCACGATCCGGCCGGCGTGCGACCCGATCGTGGAGCGCTCTAGTCAACCGTCGGCGTTCCATCGGATCTGGACGTCCTGTTCCAGGATCTTCCGCTCCCGATCACCGACGAGTGATTGCGTTAGCGTCGGATCATTATAGAACTCTTCGATTCCGGGCTGAGAAGAGTTTTCCGAGCGGGATGCTCCATTGAAGCCTGCCGTCAGGCGGGGGGGCCCGGACCCGCCTGACGGAGCTTGGGGATTCTACAGGACGGCAGGACTAGCAGGTTGATGCAAATGATCGCCATTGGTATGGCGTACTTCTAATGCGGGGTGGTCCATAATCTCGCTGAGAGGTCCATCCGACGCGTCCTGGATCAGGCTGCGCTTGTCGGCGATCACGCCGAAGAGGTAATAGAGGCCGGGGATGACCAGGACCCCGATCACGGTCCCCACCAGCATCCCGCCCACCGCCGCCGTGCCGATCGTCCGGTTGCCGATCGCTCCGGGGCCCGTCGCCACCACCAGCGGCAGCAGGCCGGCGATGAACGCGAACGACGTCATCAGGATCGGCCGAAACCGCAGTTTACCTCCTTCGATCGCCGCGTCGCGCAAGCTTACGCCCTCCCGGCGCCGTTGCACGGCGAATTCGACGATCAAGATCGCGTTCTTGCCCAGCAGGCCCACCAGCATCACCAGGCCGATCTGGGCGTAGACGTCGTTGGACAAACCCATCACCTGCAGGAACAGGAAGGTCCCGAAGAGCCCGACCGGCAGCGACAGGATCACGGCCAGCGGCAGCAGGAAGCTCTCGTATTGGCCGACCAGGACCAGATAGACGAAGACGACGACGATCCCGAGGATATAGACCGCCGTGTTCCCCTTGTTCGCCTCGTCATAGGATAGACCTTCCCAGCCGATGCCGTAACCGCGAGGCAGCGTCAGCTCGGCGACCTCCTGGATCGCCTTGATGGCTTGACCGGTGCTGAAGCCCTTGGCCGGTGCACCCTGGATGGCCGCGGAGGGATACAGGTTGTAGCGGTTGATCTCGTTCAGGCCCTGCTTCTTCCTGAGCCGCATGAACGAGGAGTAGGGGACGCTTTCCCCCTTGTCGTTCTTGACGAACAGGTTGTCGAAGTCCTCGGGGAACCGCCGGAACTCGGGCGAGGCCTGGACGTAGACCTTGAAGAACTGGCCGAAGCGGACGAAGCCCTGCTCCCAGGTGCTGCCGACGACGATCGAGAGGTTGTTCATCGCGTCGGCGATCGAGACGCCCTTCTGCATGGCCACGTCGTTGTTGATGACCAGCTCGTACTGGGGGTAGTTGCTGGCGAAGAAGGTGAAGAGGCCCTTGACCTCCTTGCGCTTCTTCAGGGCGTCCATGAACTTGTCGGTGACCTCGCCGAGGGCCTGGTAGTTCATGGTGTTGGTCTTGTCGAGGACGCGGACGGAGAAGCCGCCTGCGGCGCCGAAGCCGGGGACGGCGGGCGGCTCGAAGAACTCGAGCTTGACGTTGGAGATCTCGCTGCCCTTCTTCTCCAGCTCCTCGATGATCTGCCGGGAGGTCATCTTGCGGTCGGACCAGTTCTTGAGGTTGATGAGGCAGGTGCCGGCGTTGGAGCCGCGGCCTTCGGTGAGGACCTCGTAGCCGGCCAGCGACGAGACCGACGAGACGCCTTCTGTCTTTCTGGCGATCTCCTGGAGTTCGTGGGACTTGTGGTTGGTGTACTCGAGCGTCGATCCCGGGGGCGTCTGGATGATCCCATAGATCATCCCCTGGTCCTCGAGCGGGATGAAGCCGGAGGAGAGCTGCGTGTTCACGACGAAGATGCCGTAGGCGAAGCCCGAGATGACGAGCATGGTCAGGGCGCGTCGCGTGACGATCCGGCGCAGGATCGCGGCATAACCGCCGGTGACCCGCTCGACGCCGCGGTCGAAGACGTGCAGGAGCATGGCCAGCGGCCCGCGCCATCCCACGTGGTGCGTGTGGGGCTTGAGGAGCATGGCGCAGAGGACCGGGGTGAGCGTGAGGGCCACGACGCCGGAGAGGACGATGGACATGGCCATCGTCAGGCCGAACTGGCGGTAGAAGACGCCGACCGGCCCGGTCATGAAGGTCACCGGGACGAAGACCGCCGTCATCACCATCGTGATGGCGATGATCGCCCCGCTGATCTCGCCGACGACCTCCCTGGTCGCCCGATAGGGAGAGAGGTGCTTCTCGGCCATCTTGGCGTGCACCGCCTCGACGACGACGATGGCGTCGTCGACCACGACGCCGATGGCCAGCACGAGGGCGAAGAGCGTGATCAGGTTGATCGAGAGGCCGAACATCAGCATGAAGAAGAACGACCCGATCAGCGAGACGGGGACGGCCAGGGTCGGGATCAGGGTGGAGCGCCAGTCGCCGAGGAAGAGGAAGACGACCAGGGCGACCAGGATGAAGGCCTCGAAGAGGGTGTGGAGCACCTTCTCGATGGAGGCCTCCAGGAAGGCTGAGACGTCGTAGCTGACCTCATAGTCCATGCCGGGAGGGAACATCTCGGTCTTGAATTCCTTGAGCTTCTCCTTGACCGATTCGATGATGGTGGCGGCGTTGGTGCCGGGGAGTTGCTTGAGGACGATGGCGGCCGAGGGCTTGCCGTCGAGGTCTGAGTAGAGGTCGTAGAACGAAGAGCCCAGCTCGACCTTGGCGATGTCCTTGATCCGCAGGATCTCACCCTTGGGATTTGCCCTTAGAATGATGTTTTCATACTGTTCCGGCTTGTTGTAGCGGCCGACCCAGGTCAGGACGTACTCGACGGTTTGCGACGTCTTGCCGGTCGCCTGGCCGAGCCGTCCGGGCGAGCCGATCATGCTCTGTTCCGCCACGGCCTTCATGACGTCGTCGGCGGACACTTCATAGGCGCGCATGCGATCGATATTCAGCATGATCCGCATGGCATACGCGCGGTTGCCGAGGATGTTGGCGGTGCCGACGCCCCGGGTCCGCCTGATCTCGGGCAGGAGGTTGACGGTGACGTAGTTGTAGAGGAAATTCTGGTCGACGCCTTTATCCGTGCTGTAGATGTTCACATACATCAGCATGCTCGTCATGTTCTGCATGACGATGATGCCCTCCCGCTCCACGATGCCGGGGAGCCGGTTCTTCACGATCTGGATCCGGTTGTTCACGTTCAAGACCGCCACGTTCGGGTCCGTGCCCGGCTCGAAGATGATCTGGATCGCTCCCTCACCGGCACTGGTGGCGGCGGAGGCCATGTAGCGCATATCCTGGACGCCGTTGATGGCCTGCTCCAGGATGATCAGGACCGAGTTGACCAGGACCTCGGCACTGGCGCCGGGGTAAGAAACCGAGACCACCACGCTCGGCGGCGCGACGGAGGGGAACTGGGAGATTGGCAGGGTGTTGATTGCCAGCCCCCCCAGGAACAGGATGAGCACCGAGATGACGATCGCCAAGGCAGGTCGATGGAGAATTTTTGCGAACATGGTTTGACGACCTGTTGGGTTTCCGTGCCGGGAAGTGGTTGCCACATCGTGTGGACAACTGGAGAAAATGCAACGACTGGGAAGATTGTGCGGTCGCAACCTGGCCGGCTGCCGTTGCCGCTCATACGAAGCCGAAGCGTCAGCGAGGTCCTGATCCTCGACGATCCCCTCGCGGACGATCCGAGTTGGTATCTGATGCGGGACCGGGCCCATGCCTGCCCCAAAACGCCTGCTTCCGCCCCGGCATCTATCCTAACGGGTCTACTCGGCTATTGTCCACACGTCCTATTCTGCGTGGTTCTTTTGGTTTGCCATGACCTTTTCCGGAGCGACAAACTCGTATTCCACCTTCTCGCCGTCGCGAACCTGTCGGATCCCCTCGAGAATGATCCTGTCGTTCACATCAAGGATTCCCTTCTCGATGACGAAGATGTCCTCCAGTTCGTGGAGGATGACGATCTCGCGCTGATGCACCACGTCATCTTTGCCGACGACGTAAACGTACCGCTTGGCGAGGTTCTCGAAAGTCGCCCGCTGAGGGATCACGATGGCGCCTTTCATCGGCCGGTCGATGATCACGGTGCCGGTCTGACCGTGACGCAGCAGGCCGTCCGGGTTGGGAAAATCCGCGCGGAAGGCGAGGTTCCCGGTCTCGTTGTTGAAATTGGCCTCGATCGCACCGATATTATGTAGCTCGTCGATCTTGCCGACATGCGGGAACTTGGTGTGGTTCGCCAGCATGAGTACGACATCCAGATTCAACTTGTTCTGACCGGTTTCGGTCATGTATTCGAGGTAGCGTTTCTCGGTTACGTTGAAATAAACCCACATGACGCGGTTGTCGGACAGGGTGGTGAGGACGTCCCCCTCCTTGACCAGGCTGCCCTGAAAGTCTTTCAGGCGGTCGACGATGCCGTCGAACGGGGCCTTGATCTTGGCGAAGTTCAACTTGGCTTCCGCCTCCTGCAACTTGGCCTGGGCCCTGGCCAGTTTGGCCTTGTACAGTGCCACCTCCTTCTCGGAGACGGCATTCTTGGTGGCCAACGTCTGGGTGTATTCCAACTCCAGTTGTGCGAGGTTTCTCTCGGCGAACTGGGCGTCCCTCTCGGCCTGGTAGAGGGTCGCCACGAGCTCGAACATCACCTCGCCCTCCTTCACCCGCTGGCCTTCCTTGATCGGGATGGCCTTGAGATATCCGTCCTCGAATGCGCAAACATCGATGTGCTTCCGCGAGCGGATCTGGCAGACATATTCCTGGGTGATGATGACGTCCTTCGCCATCGGGCTGGTGACCGTGATCTGATGCTCCTCGAGGTGGGCCTCCTCCTCGTGCTTGTGGAAATACGACTCATACTTGCCGACGATGCGCTCTTTGATCCGCTCGGTGCGCTCAGCTACGGTATCAAGATGCGCGTAAATCTTGGGAGTGTTCACTCCCGGGATGTCCACGCGCATCTTGTACAGGCCGAAGACCCCGCCGCCGATCAGGGCCGCGGCCAGCATCAAGGTCTTCACCAGCCGTCGCATGACGGACTTCTTGGCTCCAGCAGGTCCAATCGGACGTCGGTCGAGGGACGAGCCGTGAGGGTCCCTCGATCGGACATCGACCAACGCCTCATTGACCAGGCCGGACTCAGCGATCGGATTCATTGCAGGGCTCCTGTTCGGCTCTTCTCGACTCTACTCTGTCTCGATCCCTCGGGCAAGGGAACGCGGTGTCGATTGAAGGGATATGAGTACGGAAGGCGATCCGACTGGGTTCGACGCCAGGGGGGAGGTGGCGTCGGAAAGCGTGCGGGATGATCTCCCGACCGGGTCGTCGTCGATCGATCGCGGACGTCGACATACGGGATTCGCCGAATCGACGACCACGAGGGACATCGAGCCCAAGACCTGGGCATTGGCGAGGCACGACCTGGCCGAGCCGGCGATGTCGATTGCACGCAATCATCCAGGCCGGGGCCAGGACGACGCGCCAAGGAGCGGCGACACATCAGCCGGTCATCAGAGGTCGATCAACAACGGAGAGGATAGAGGGAGAGGATCGAGCGGGGGGCGATCAACTGGCGATCAGGAACCTTGCGGAAAGAACCGGGGATTAAGAAGGAAACACGAGCCTCGTCCAGAGCCTCCACCGGCTCCTGCTCTTCGCTCTCGGAAGGAAGGGCATTCACCTGAAGGACGGCGTCGGTGGCCATTGCTGCGCCGAGGCAGGTCGTAGGTTGGCCAGGAGCTAGGGCGAAATCGAGGCGGAGGCAATCGGGCTGGGACGAGGCGGAGACGGCTCCCGATGTCCGGAGCGGCACGATCAACACAGACGCCAGCAGCGCCAGAGAAGATGTGAGCCAGAGTGTGGAGGCGAGGCTTTTACGGTCGGGCATGGCCTCTCGCTTCTCGAACGTCGTGATTCGAGGCTCGCTTGCCATCATCCGGCGAGATGGCCTTCTACCAGATCGCTTTACGAGTTCTCCGGCCGGGCGGGTGAAGCCAACGGGTTCTCACTCATGAGTCTATTCGACGTGCTGGGGAACCCCCAAATTCCGGACAAACAATACGCGAAATCCAGCTCCTATAACTTATAACTTCGCTGTCGACGGAAGTCAATAGACGGCGCATGGTTGTTCGAACGAACTGGCAACCGGTCCCGCGTGGACATTCCTGAACAAACACGCACGCGCGTCCCTGCATGCCGAGAGAGCCCGAGGTCCGCCTCCGAGAGGTGGAGCATCGGGCGCGGTGGGGATCGGTGAGTGCCCGGTCCAGCGGATCGTGGCCGACCTGCAGGAGGGACAACCGGTCACTTCCCCGTCGTCGCCGGCTTCGGCGTGGCCGCGGGGGGGGTGGGCCCGCCGCTGGCCTTGACGGCGGGGTCTTTGGTCTCCTCCTGGCCGAACGGGCCGGGCACGCCCGCGGGGGGTGGCACGGGCAGGGCGGGGAGGGTTGCCGGTCCGTCGCCGGGCACCGTCTCGGGGAGGGGCGGTAGAGGGCCGGGGACCTCCTCGATCAGGCTCTTGTCGAGCTGGTCGAGCCGAGGGATGAGGATCTTGTCGCCGACTTTCAGGCGGTCGAAGGCGGGGACGACATCCTTGTTGGCCGCCCAGAGGGCCTTGCCATACCGCGTTCGACCTGTAGTAGAGGAGCGAGATCGTCCGGAAGTTCTCGCCGTTGCGGACCGTGTGAAGGTATGGGTATTCACCGCGGAAGTCTTCCGGAGTTGCGATCGTGAACACGCCGCCGCCGAGGGCCTGATAGGTGTTTACGATGGAAGCCAGTTGCTCCGTCTTGGTGTCGATCAAGACCACTCTCGCATCCCTGAGGTCACGCTGGGCGATCAGCACGTCGAGGTATTCGATGCGGGCAATCTGGAAGAGATCGTCGGCGACCTGGACCGCGGCATCGAGCGATTTCAACTGCTGCTTCTTGATCTCGATGCTCTTGCTGTAGTTCTCCACCATGGTCACGCGGTTGATGACCTGGGTGAAGGCCTTGAGGATGACGCGCTGGTAGTTGTAGATGGCTTGCAATTGTCGGGCATTCGCGGTGAGGTACTGGGCCCTGATCGCTCTCCTGTTGACCAACGGCCCGACCAGGCCGCCGGCGATATCGCCAACCACGGCATTGCGGCTCGAACAGATGATTGAGGAGGAGGGACTCGAGGCCGACGCCGCTGGTGATCACCAACTGGGGGAAGAAGTTGACCCGGGCGACCTTCACGTCGAGCCCGGCTGCCGCCAGCTCGCGCTCGGCCTGGCGGATATCGGGTCGGTTCTGGAGGAGCTGCGAGGGCAGTCCTATGCTCAGCGGGTGAATCTTCAGATCGTAGAATCCCGAAGAATCGCGTTCGACACGCTGCGGGTAGCGATTGACGAGGAAGTTGATCCGGTTTTCGCCCTGGATGATCGCCTGATTGATGATCAGCTTTTCGCTGTAGTTCCGTTGAAGCTCCGCCTGGAACCGCAGGACACCCAGCTCGGTGCCGCGGGCCCCTTCCTTCCTGGCCCTGGCGATCTCGAGGCTTTTCTGCTGGAGCTCGATGATCTGATCCAGGTTCTCGAGCCGTTTGTCGAGCCCCATGAGCCTGTAGAAATTCTCGGCGATATCCGCGACCAGAGTGGTCACGAAGTAGTTCCGCCTCTCGCTGGCGGCGACGTAGCGCTGCGCCGCCGCGTCCCTGGCATTCCGCAACTGCCTGTAGATGTCGACCTGCCAGGTGAGGTTGAGGCCCGTCCCGAAATTTCCCGACGGATTGGTAAAGTGCTTGCCGGGGAGATACACGTCGTCGAGGATGCCGGCTCCTTCTTCCGTGAAGCGGCTGTATCTGTCCAGCCCCGCCATGGCCCCGATACTGACGAAGGGGAGGTACGCCCCCGACCGCGCAAGGACCTCGTTGCCGGCGAGCTGGACCTCCTCATTCAGGACCTTCAGCTCCCGGTTGTCGAATAGCGCCTTTTCGATCAAGGATGTAAGCACTCGATCGTTGTAAAACTCTTCGATCTCGAGACTGCGCCGAGTTTTCCGGGCTGGTGGCTCCATTGAAGGTTGTCGGCACGCCCGGTCCCGGCTCCGAGTGTCGGAGTGGGGGGATTCCACAGGACGGCGGGACCAGCAGCATGATGCTGCAAGCGATCGCTCTCGCAATCACGTGCTTCTTATGCTTGGCGTCCGAAGATCTCATCGAGAGGTTCATACGCCCCGTCCTTGAGAGATTTGCGTTGATCATCAACCCCGCCGAACAAGTAACCGGCGATCAACTCGTGGCTCGAGCAGGGCTCGTTCGTGAGCATCCTCAGCGAATGGTCGAATAGACCACCCGACGGGGGACTGCATATTGATCGACTCGTGTGGGTTGTGACTTGAGTAGCGTCTTGCGCGTTTGTGGCGGTCAAAGGGGATTTCTTGCATGTCGCGGCGTAGTCTGGGCGGCCGGGTTAATCTGGGCGGTGTTTTCGACGCTTCTCGCCGAGTACCACCCGATCGAGCGAGATGGAAGCCTGTGACCACGGTCGAGAGACACGTGGTACGGACGGGACTCTCGTTTGAAAGGAGACGGCCGCGGCTCAGAAGAACCCGGCACCGATATTGACCGTCAGCGCCAGGATCGTGGTGTTGAAGAAGAACGAGACCACGCAATGCAACGTCGTGATTCGACGCATGGTCTTGGAGGTGATATTGACATCGGCAGTGGCACATGCGGTGCCTATGATGAAGGCATAGTAGACGAAATCCCAGTAGTCCGGAGGCTCATTCCCGGGGAATTCGAGTCCCTCCGCCATGTTGTCCTCCGGCCCTACGAAGTATTCATGGGCATAATGGATCGCGAACACGGTGTGCGTAAAGGTCCATGACAGGAATACGGTCAGGCCCGCGACCGCGATATGCTGCCATTCGCCGCGACCGTTCGTCGCCTTGGCCGCGGCCATCTCCGCCACGATCCCGCCCAGGCTGATCAACGCCGTGACGATGGTCAGGCCGAGGATGAGCAACTGTCCCTCGTCTTGCAAGGCGGCGCGGTATCGGATCCGGTCGATGTTCGATCGTGCCATCATCACGACCGCCAGCGTCAAGTAAAGCCCGCTAGCACAATCCCAAGCTATCAGCAGTCGCGTTGAGGGCCGCCACTGGAGGGGCAATACGAACCACAGGAGGGCGCCCAACAGGGCCGCGACGAAGAACCTGGGCCGCGCCCTGAGAGAGTTCAGAGGATTCATTTTCATTCCGGGTCTCACCTTGTTCGTGGCGTGGCCTTCCGTGAGGTGTGCAGCGGTCACGGGCGAGAGATCCGTGGGGCATCCGGATCGGGCTGACGCCCGAAATCGGAAGCCCTTCGTCCCGTGAGGGCCACCGTCTCACGACCGTGGTTACCCAGGTTTGAGGGAGGCCAGCACTTCCGCCGCGACGCGCTCGCCCGATCGCACGGCGCCGTCCATGTAGCCGCACCAGGTCTCCGAGGTCTCGGTCCCGGCCCAGTGGATCCGGCCCACGGGCGCGCGGAGGGCGGGGCCGAATCGCGTCAGGACGTCGCGGGGCACCGGCGAGACGCATCCCGACGTCCAGCCATCGCGCGACCAGTCGGTCTCGTAATAGGCGATCGGTCGGCTCGCACGCTCGCCGAATAGCTTCGCCAAGCCCGCCAGCACCGCGGCACGCCTCGCGGCCGGGTCCTTGGCGACGCCTTCGTCGGTCAGGAATGCCAGGAGGACGCCGCGCGATCCGTCGGCCGGGGAGTTATCGAAGGTCACGCCGATTGGGGGTCGATCGGATAATCCCAGGCCGCTCAGGCCGTCTTTGCGCCAGAATGGCTCATCATAGACGACGTTCACCTTGATCGCCGACTGGCCGTGCCACGCTTGCACGAGCCCGCGACGTGCCGGCGGCAATCCGGACGGGAAGGCGATCCGTCGCGTGTCCGCGGGCATCATCGCGACCACCACGCGCCGCGCCGCGACTTTGATTCGCTTCGACTCGACGGTGATCCGCGACCTCGGCTCGTCCGAGATCCGGAGCACGGGCGAGCCGAGCACCAATCGGTCGGCCATCGGTGCCGCCATCGCCTTCGAGAGGGATTGCGGCCCCCCGACGAACCGACGTTCTTGCGCGTCAACTTCCAGGGCGCGGAGGCCGCCCGCCGATCGGATGATGAAGAGGTAGTAGAGCAGCGAGATGCTCGAGGTCGATCCGAGCTCGGTCGAGATGTCGATCTCGAGGATCTGCTTCGTCTCCTCGTCGCGAGTGTTCTCCGCCAGCCAGTCGGCGACGGTCGTGTCGTCCCATTCGCGGGCACGCTCGGCGGACCAGGGGGCGTCGGGCGGGACGGCCTTCGCCAGCCCTTCCAGCATCCGCTTGACGCGCGCCAGATCGGCCGAGTCCGGCTCGTCGGCGGGCCGGGTGAATCGCAGGCCGGCGAACGACAGGACGATCTTGCCATCGTGGTGGCTGGGGAAGGTCGCGATGCCGAGCCCCTTCGCGAGCGCCAGGACGCGCGTCTGGCCGGGGCCGACCCACTGCCCTCCCCCCTCGACGACGTGGCCGCCGCCGATCGGATGATCGAGCGTCCGGCCGCCGACGCGGTCCCGGGCCTCCAGGACGCAGACCGACTGGCCGTCCTTCATCAGCTCGCGCGCCGCCGTCAGGCCGGCCAGGCCCGCGCCGACGATCGCCACGTCCACCTCGCGATCGGGGAGGATCGCATCGAGGTCTTCTCCTCTTGCCTCCGGTGTGCTCAGCGTGGCGGCCGCCGCGGCGGAGGTCATCAGCCGCAAGAAATCCCGACGATCGGCGCTCATGGTTCAGGTCCATACAGGAACCGGGTCCATGTCCTTTTTCCGAGCATCCCTGGCCGATTCATCATGGTGCCCGCGCCGACGCGAGAAAACAATAGTCTCATCCAGGAGGTGCCGGGAACCATGAAAACCAGGGGGGGGATATCAGCGGGTCCTTCGTCTGTCAAGAGACCAGCCGCTCGACTGGGAATTCCTCCAGGCCGATGGTGCAGAGGCCGTCGCGTTCGGCCTTGACGCTGGTTACCTTCAGCCGAGTCCCTGGGGCGAGGATATACTCATCCTCTCCGGTGAACGCCGAGAACTTGCTGATGCTGACGGCTCGGGATGGTATGACCTCGAACAGCGTCCGCCGGCCGCGCAGGCCGAGAAAGCCTCGAGCCACGGAGAGCTTCGCCGTGCATGATGAGACTCCCCACCAGGTGACGACGCCCCCCTTCGGATACTGGACGCGGAGGTCAAGGGCCACGCCCCGCCAGAGGCTCTCGCGGAAACTCGCGAGCTTCGACAGGGCGGAGAAGAGCAGCCGTAGGTAGCCGAGGTACGGTGTCACGCGGGCCCGGTCCGGGTCGCGGAGCATGGCGTTGAGCTGCCGGTAGAAGACCGATCCGGTCGTGTAGAGATACAACGCGGCGATCTCGCCGCGCCCAGGCCCTCGGCCTGGCCCCGCTCGGCGTTCTTCGTCGCGAACTCGATCGAATGCCGCACGAACGACTTGAGCGTCCCGAGCCTGGCGACGACCGGCCCGATGGCGTCGGGGAAGTCCATCAACGGCGTCGCCGCCACCCCGGTGATCGCCGGCAACTCGCGCGCGACCTCGTCCTTGACCCCCTGAAGCCGGTCGAGATAGAACTTGTGCAACTCGATCGTCTGGGCGATGAAATCGCCCATGCGGCCGGCCTCGCCCGATCGGTCGGCGGCGCCCGGCTGCTGGGCATGGGCACGGTCCCAGCCGACGGACGGCAGCCAGTTCGACCTCCTCCAGGCCGATCGACCCGAGGGCGCGGTTGACGTCGCCGAAATGGTTGCCGTTGCAGAAGATGTCCCCCTGCGCCGCAGGATTGCAGTGATCGACGTGCTTGACGGCGACTCCGGGATACTTCCGCTCCAGCCGCTCGACCACCGAGCGGAGTGCGCGGGCGTGGCTCCCCCACCAGGCGAAGACGACCCCTCGATGGGGGGCGTCGGGGCGCCGCTTCGCCTGGAGGATCTCCTCGATGATGCGTTCGACCACGGGGCGCCAGAATGCGGTGTGCTGCTCGGTCGAGAACAGGCCGTCGCTGCTGGCCGTCAGGGCCGCGTTCAGCAGCAGGACGCCCTGCGTCAGCATCGCCTGGAACCACTCGGGAGGCTGCACGGCTGTGGTTTCCGCCAGCATCTGGCGGATCTCGGCGATCGAGGTCTGCTTCGCGATCCCGTGCTTCCAGATGCACGCGGCCTTGATGATGCACCGGATCGACATCACGCGGCCGAACTGGCTATCCTTCCACTGGTGAAACGTATTGTCGAACATGGCGATGCCGGTCGCCGACTCGACGCGCGGATACGGGTTCTGCCCGAAGACGACGACCTTCCAGCCCCCCGGCGGATTCGGCTTGAGCGCCTGAAAGGTCAGCTCGCGCACCGGGACGATCCCCTTGCCCCGCCCCGGCCCGATGAAGGCCTCCACGCCCGCCAAGCCCTCGATCGTAGGCTTCAGCAGGGGGAGCCAGGGCTCTCCGCCCCCCCGGAAAAGCTCGGTGAGCGCCAGCGGATCGCCCGCGATCGGCGTCGAGGCTCCGTGGGGCTCGGCCCCGGACTCCTCGTCCTCTGGAATCTTCCCGCCCTCGTTCATGATGTCCGCCCTCGTTGAACGAAACTGGGAGGACCCGCGGCCGGGCGATCGCCGATTCTACGGGGCGGACGGGGCGGGGTCGCCCATCGTGGTGGCCGCCGCGGCGGAGGTCATCAGCCGCAAGAAATCCCGACGATCGGCGCGGTCCATGCAGGAACCGGCCCGGCATCATTTTTCCAAGTCTCCACGGCCGGTTCATGAGACGGTGGAAAACGGGGGGCACCGGAGCGCAATTATGGACCATCGACGCGCCCGGAGCAACGCCTCCTCTCATTCGATCGTGGCGGGGTCGCGCGCATCGCCCTCAGGCCGCCCGCGCCGGGCGACGGCGAATTCGCGCGCGTGCCAGCAGGCAGAGTCCGCCGGTGGCCAGCAAGACCAGGCTCGACGGCTCGGGGACCGCGGCCCCCGCGACCTTGATCACGGCCGAGCCGTAGCCGGGGTTCGTGTCGTCCACCGACGTGCCGGCGTTCGTGAGCGTGTCGGTCGAGCCCGGGTTGAGGTCGTAGAGGCTGATGACGGTCTTATCGCCGACCGTGTTGCCGACCGTGAAGATGAAGCTGCCCAGCAGGATCTGGTAGCTCGTGTTGGCCGGGGGGTCGTTGTAGGCCCCGCCGGCGCCGCCGTTCGAGTTGTTGATATCTTCCGAGAAGCCCGCGGTGTGCGCCGTCTGGTCCGGCCCGATGATCTCGGTGGAGGGCGTGTCGTCGAAGACGGCCGAGTTCGGGATGATGTCGGAGGGGCTGGCGACGTAGGCCAGTTGCGAGGGCGCCGGGTTGCCGGCGGACCAGTGGATGCCGATGCCGGCCGCGAGGAGGCCGTAGTTGTACAATTCCGAGGCGTCGCCGCCGGTCCCGAGCAGGTAGACGTTCGCCGTGACGGTCGAGCCGGGGGCCGCGGTATAGGTCGAGGAGTCGAAGGTGTAGACGTACTCCGCCCGGGCGGTGCCGGCGGCGAGGACGAGCAGGGCGGAGCAGGTCAGCAGGCGGGCGCGAAGCATGGTTCGTGTTCTCTTCTGGAGGATCTTGGTGAGGCGAATCAGGGATCGAGGGTCGGACGGGATGGAATGGATTGGCCCCCGCTCGCGCACGAGGCGCGGGCGGGGGCCGACGCGGTGTCGGTCAAAGGGTCCGCTTGTTGTAGTCGTAGTTGAATCTCGTCTTGTCGTTGCTGTCGATGACGCCATTGCCGTCGAGGTCGAACGCGGCGATGAAGTTCGGGCTGGTCGAGCTCAGCCCGTACGTCTTGTTGAAATAGAGGCGGTCGGTGGCGTCTACGACACCGTCGCCGTTATAATCGCCGAAGAACTGGTAGAATGTAAAGGAGTATTTATTTCCCGAGACGCCCGAGTTGTTGCCGTCGAGGGTCTCGCCGGTCGTGAAATCGGCGATGTCGGCCGCGTTGATCGTCAGGCGGTAGTGCCCGTCGAACAGGCGGTTTCCGGCGGCCGTGGCGACCACGTCGTTGCCCCCGGCGTAGCCGATCTTCACGACCGAGGTCGGCCCGGAGGATGGTGTGACGGAGACGACATCGACGTGGTTGTTGTCGGTGTTCGTCAGCGTGAAGGCGTTGGTGGGGTAGCCGACGAAGTTGATCACGTCGCTGAAGTCAATGGTCAGGTAGCTGATGATCGACCGTTGCTGGGACGACCCGTCGTTGACGTAGGCGTTGGTCACCCTCGGTGGCGCCGCGGCGTTGGAGGTGACCTGGACCGAGGCCGGCGCCGAGCCGGTGCCGCCCGCGCTGTCGGTCACTCGCACGGTGACGGTGTAATTGCCCACGATGTTGTAGACGTGCGACAGGCTGAACGTCTTGTTCGCGTTCAGGGCCAGCGGCTGGGCGCCAGAGCCGTCGCCGTAGTTGACCGTCGCCGTCCACGTTTCGCCCGCGCCGGGGTCGGTGAACGAGCCGGTCGTCGCGAACGCATGGCCGCCGGCGATGGTGGCCGAGCTGCTGGCGAGCGTCGGCGTCGGCGCCACGTTGAGGATCGAGACGGTCGTCTCGCCCATTGTGACGTTGCCGAGGGAGTCGGTGATCTGGAGGGCCACGTCGCGGGTTGACGGCCCGTCGAGGCCGGCGGCCGAGAAGGTGGGCGAGGCGCCGGTCGCGCCGGTCACGAAGCTCGTGCCGTTGTAATTGAAGTCCCAGGCGTACGAGGCGATCGAGCCGCCGGGGTCCTGCGAGTTGGCAGCCGAGAGGGCGATCGACGACCCCTCGTTGACCGAGTAGCCGCCGTTGGCCTTGGCGATCATCTCCGGGAAGAACGCGATCGACTGGCCAGAGCCGATCGCGCCGGCCTGCTCGTAGGAGAGGACAAGCCGCTGGAGCCCTGAGTTGCTGCCGCTGGTCAGGCCGACGGTGCCGTCGGCCCCGTTGGCGTTGGAATCGTTGGTCGCCGTGTTGGCGTAGTTGAACGTCACGTCGCCGAGCATCGAGCCGGTGTTGAGCTGGAGGACGACCTGGAAGGTCGCCGGGGTCGATCCCGGGAGGGCCCCGGAGCTGCCGACCTGCGTCCACTGGATGATGAGCTGGTCGGGGATGCCGTCGTTGTTCGTGTCCTGGAACTTGGCGAGCACCTGGTCGTTGGCATTGGCGGCCGTCGTCCAGTCGCGCCACCAGGGGGCGATGCTGGGCAAGGGGGTGTCGCCGCCGAGGGTCGTGAAGATCGGCGAGATGTCCGGCGCGCCGAACGTGATCAGGCCGTTGCTGCTGACGTAGAGCGCGCTGGCGCCGGTGTAGTTGACGCCGTAGAAGTTGAACATGTTCGAGCCGAGGTTGATGGGGGCCGCGCCGTCGTCGGTGTTGTCGAGGGCCGTGAAGACGCCCGGCTGGCCCGACTGGAGGACGTTGTTCTGATAGGCGACGGCGCCGTAGGTGTAGACGTCGGTGATCGCCATCGGGGCCAGGCCCATCGGCTCGGTGCCGTGCAGGCCGTCGTTGCCGGCGAAGATGACCGAGCCGTTGAGCGCCGCGGGGTTGGCGACGCTGTAATAAGTGTAGTTGTTATTGAAGGGCGTCCCGGTGTTCTTGGTCTCGGCCGGGACGGTGCCGTCGGCCGTGCCGTCGGTCTCCCAGAGGTCGTAGTAGCCGGTGGTGGCACCCTCGGCGACGAAGTAGAGGACGTTGCCGACCGAGGCACCGGCCGAGGCGCCCGAGGCGTAGATGTTGGCCAGTTGCGTGCTGACCAATGTAGTGGTGTTGAGCGCCCAAAGGTAAGAAGACAGGTCGTTCTCGCCGTTGGTCTCGTAGAGCAGCTCACCGTTCACGGAGTTGACCGGGATGCCGTTGAATGGGTTGCTGAAGAACGAGTAGACGTTCGAGAACTTCTGGATCTCGGTGGTGCCGGCGGCGGTGCCGTCGGTCCGCCAGAGGACGCTGCTGGGGGTGCCGTCGGGCTGGTAGGTGCCGTCGAAGGCGGCGAAATAGGCGTAGCCGCCGAGGACGACGGGGGTGCTCGGATTGGCGTCCTTGTTCTGGATCGCGGGGTTGGTATTCAGCGCCTTGATCATGTAGGTCGTCGCGGCGGTGCCGCCGCTATACCAGAGCTGCCAGCCGTCGGTGCCGTCGGTCGCCGGGAAGATCACCCCGTTGTTGAACGGGGTGAGCGTCGAGGGTTGGTGGGAGGTATTCTTGGCGCCGAGGCCGTCGCCCGGGCCTGGGTCGATGTCCTCGACCATCGAAGCGACGCCCGAGACCGGGTTGACCGTCCAGAGCTCGCGGCCGTAGACCGGCGAGCCGTTGACCGGGTCGGTCGCCGTGAAGTAGAGGCGGCCAGCGGAGACGGTCAGGTCCAACGCGTCCTGGTACGTCGCGCCATTATAGGTCGCGGGATTGTTCAGCGGCTGGACGACGTGCGTGCCGGCGGCCGTGCCGTCGCTGACGTAGACCTGGCCGAAGGCGAAGTAGGGGCCGTTGCCCCGCGCATCGGCCGAGAAGTAGAAGAGGCCGCCGATGGGCTGGCTGATCGAGTAGACCGTGTCGCCGAGCGGCCCGACGGCGAAAGTCCCGGCCGCCGTGCCGTCGCTCCCCCAGAGCTGCGAGCGGCCGTAGATGTCCTGGATCTGGAAGTAGACCTTGTTGCCGACGGCCGTCAGGTTCGAGACGGTCGAGATCGTCGAGCCGGCGGGGAGGCCGTTGACCAGGTGCGTGCCGCCGGGCGTGCCGTCGGTGACGTAAAGCGCCGTGCCGACCGCCGGGTTGCTGGCGGTGAAGAAGGTCTGGTTGCCGGCGGTCGTGAAGCTGTTCGGGTTCGACGGGTCGCCGCCGGGGGTCAAGTCGGCCACCAGGCCCGTCGCGCCGGTGGCCGTGTTGGTTGACCACAACTCGCGGCCGTGGGTCCCGTCGTCGGCCCAGAAGAAGAGCGAGTTGCCGACGACCGTCGGATAAGGATCATAAGTGTTGTTCGCCTGGCTGTTGAGCGAGCTGCCCGGCCCGGGGTTGATGTCGTCGACCCGAATGGTCGTCGACGTGCTGCCGCCGGTCTTCCACAGCTCGATGCCGCTCTTGCCGTCATTCGCCCAGAAGTAGAGCGTCGAGCCCACCGGGGTCGGGAATTGCACGTTCGGCGAGGCGCCGTCGGTCCGGATCTGGATCGGAGAAGTGGTCCCGGCCGTGGTGTTGTTGACCGACATGTTGCCGTAGTTGTCGGTGATGTAGAGCAGGGTGCCGACGGCCGTGAGCGTCTGCGGGCCGAAGATATAGCCCGGGTTGCCGACGAGCTGCGTGCTCGTCCCGTTGACGGCGTAGAGGCCGGCGACGGTCGGGCTGTCGTTCGATGCGACGCTGATGTACGCCGTGTTGCCGATCGCGGCGCCCGCCAGGAAGAAGGAATCATTGCCGCCGGGCTGGGTGTCGGCGGTGAAATTCTGTACCAACTGGGCGGAGTTCGTCGTCGTGTTGACCGCCCAGAGCTCGTTGCCGGTCTGGCCGTCGGTCGCCTGGAAGTAGAGGTAATTGCCGGCGACGAGGAAGGGCGATGTGACGCTGTCGCCGATCCCTTCGACCGTGTTCAGGCCGGTCGAATTGGGTGCCGCGACCATCTGGAGGTTGGTGCCGTTGCTGAAGTAGAGCTCGCGGCCGTGAATGCCGTCGTCGGCCCAGAAATACAGGTCGTTGCCGACGGCCGTGAACCCGCCGGTGGTCGGCTGGCCGTTGCTGAAGGAGGACTGGCCGCTCGAGCTGTAAGAGCCGAGGTTGAAGAAGTTGGTGCCGTCCCCTTCGATCAGGTTGGTGCGATTTACATAGTACAGGTCGCTCCCCGCGGCGATGAGCCCCGAGCTGCCGGAAGGCTGGCGGAAGTCGTAGGGATCTGGAGAAGACCGGCACGGTGCCCGCGGTCGTCCCGTCGGTCTTGAAGAGGTTCCAGTAACCCGTGGCCCCACTGGCGACGAAGTAGACCTTGCCGTTGAAGGTCGTCATGTCGTGGGGGGCCGAGCCGTACGTGCCCGGGTTGAGGTCGCCGACCAGCGACGTGTCGGCCGCCGTCCCGTCCGACTTCCACAGCTCGGAACCATGGGCCGAGTCGATCTGCTGGAAGATCAGGGTGCCGTTGAGATTGGCGGTGATGTTGCCGTCGGTGTCGTATCCGTTCGACTGGTGCGACGTGGTCGAGCTGGCGCCGTCGGGGTTGATGTCGGCCAGCAAGGCCGCCGCGGTGAGGAGCTGACGCTCCTCCAGTGCCTCGAGAAAGCTCAACGAGAGAGCTCGGCGAGACCGCCGGGTCGTCCTCGCCGAGGCGAGCCGACGATCCTTGCGATTGCGGGAGAAGAAGATCATGGCAGGCAGACTCCTGTTGACGTCATGAGCCCCCGGGCCCTCGGCGCGGAGGAAGATCGCTGCCCCGGTCGCGACGACGCGTCGGGGTATTCACGGTCGAACCCTCAAGGCATTCCATGCATCCCTACCGACATCCCTCCCTGGCAAGACGCACCGCGAATTTGCCAGGTGATGTGAGACGATTCGTCGCCGAATCGTCCCGCGTGCCTGCGCTGTTATCAGAGTTCGCTATCTATAAGGACCATGAAGTCCAAAATCCGAACACGCCCACCTAATATTTTTCCAAGATCACAACCACGAGGTGGAGCCGGTCGGTCGGTCGAGTGATGTTATCGCCTTGCGATAGATCGATTTGCAACTTGCTTTGGGCATTAATCGATTCTTATTCCTTACATAACCCGAAGAGGTCGTGCTGTGGGACGAGGCAGATTGGCAAGAATGGGTAATACCGACGGTTTGGGTGACTCGGGTGATTCGAGGTGTTTGTGCGCTCGGCCCATCGCGGTGCCCGGAGCCGTGAAACCGGTCGGTTATCTCTCGGGTAAGAGCAGACAGACCGTTAGTCTGTTTTCTCCCGCGGATCAATTCCATGTGACGCAACCAGACCACTCCTGAGTTCCATCAGAGTTAAGAAACGATGCTCATGAAACACCTTCTCATCCCCGGGATCGTGGCGATCCTCCTTGCCGGCGCCGCATCGGGGCAGGATGCGAACAGGCCGGCGACTCCGAATTCCTCGAAGGCGGAGGGGGAGACCCGGTATCTGGGGTTCCAGATCTTCACTTACGGACCCGATCCGAGGATCCCCAGCATGGGCGAGGGGCGGGACCCGATCGCCAGGTTCCCCGAGCGGGCGACGCTCCGCGACTACATCCTGGATATCAAGCGACGGATCGGCACCGTGGGCGACCGGCGGAATCGACTGGCCTTCGTGGTGGGACACCTCTCCTTCGATCACGACGACGCCGAAGTCGTCAGGTTCATCGAGATGGCGTTCGGCCTGGCCCTCGAGACGGATGTGGCGGTCGGGTTCCATGTCGACGATTCCATGTTCTGGGCCAGGCGCAAGGACCTGTGGAGCGATCCGAATAACGTGGAGGCCCTCGACTGGGACGGGACCCCGAGCACGGGCCGACGCCTCGACTGGCAGACCGGAGCCGGCGCACAGCCGGATGCCGCGCCTCCGCAGATGTGTTTCAATAGCAAGGTGATCCGGCAGGAGGTGCGGAAGCGCTCGACCCTCATCGGCAAGGCCATCCGGGCGGGATTGAATCAACTTCAGGAGCGCAACCGGCCGGAGCTGTTCGCGGGCGTCATCGCCGGTTCGGAGACCATGCTCGGGCAGGACTTCAAGACAGGTCGGTATCTCGGCTATCGCGCGATGATCAACCGGGGCTTCGATCGCGAACACCCTCCCGAGAACCTGGACCTCGAGCGAGAAAAGATCGTCCAGGAGTTCATCGACCATTGGACGACGGGGCTCGCCGAGGCCGGTGTTCCCCCGCAAAAGATCTACTCCCACGTCGCGTTCCTCTCGCAACGCGTCTTCAAGCAAGGCGAAAATAAGAAGTCCACGTATTCACAACACAATCACTTCGCACCGCCGTGGGTGGCCTTCGGCAAGGACCATCGGCCGGGTTTCTCGACCTATCCGCAGCCGGGCCTGTTCGACGATATCTACCAGGAACTGGCCCGGCACAAGCAGGTGGGATGGGCATCCTGCGAGGGGACGAACTTGCAGCTCGGGAGCGGGCCCGGCCAGTCGGGCATGAACATGGAAACCTACCTGGCGAAGATGTTCAACCACGGCGCCACGCTGGTCAACATCTTCTCGTGGGGCATCGGCGGCGAAGCCAACAAGAACATGAGTTTCCGCGTGGTCACCGAGGGCGAAGAAGCCCTGCGGGCGTATCGCAAGTTCCTGAGCGGCAAGCCGCTGATCGAGGCGAAGACGGAGGCATTGACCCTCCTGGAACGCCTGCCGCCCAAGATCCATCGCATCCAGAGAGAACTGCCCGCATGGATCCAGAAGGCCGTCAACAAGCCGAAGGCCGCCGAGGCCATGGCACTCATGCAACAACTGGAGAGGCATCTGAAGGCCAAGGACTTCGACAACGTCGAGAAGACGGCGGATTCCATCCTGAAGATGATCGGCATGGGCGCACAGGTTGACGGCCGGCGCGTCCCCGAGGAGGTGCGCAGCAGGCTCACGCACGAACTCGGCAGCGCGTTCCTGATGTTCCGCGACAAGGTTCAGGAGGAACTGAAGGTGACCGGGGAGCAGGCGGAAAAGCTGGAGCATCACCTGCGGGCCGTGGTGCCGGACGCCATGGCGTTCTTGCAGAAGGTCGAAGGACTGGGTCGGGAGGAGCGCGAGAGAGGACTTCACGCCTACCGACAGAAGGCTCGGGACAAGATGGCCGCGGTTCAGAAGGAAGTCCTCGACGAAGGCCAGCGCACGCGGTTGCGTCAGATGGAGTTGCAACGCGAGGGTCTTTTCGGTGCAGGTGAGGTCTGGGATGAGCTGCATCTCTCGGACCCGCAACGGAAACAGTTCATGGCGGCGATCCGTCAGACGGGAGCGAAGATCGAACCGCTGCTGCAACAGGCCCAGAAGGGCGGCAATCCCGATGAGATTCGCCCCAAGGTGTTGAAGCTGCGCGCCGACCTCCAGGCCACGCTCGAGGCGCTGCTCACGGATGCCCAGAGGGCGCAATGGAAGGCGATGCTAGGCAAGCCGGTGGACCTGGGTGCCTTGTTCGATCTGTCCTGACGGTAGCCAAGGAAGTCGTACGATGGTCGTTGATATTCGGGAACTGGCCCGGCGGATGCTGGCGGATTTCGACGCCAGGACGCCGGGCCATCGCGTTGACAATCCCCCCGACCTGACGATCGCCCGGGCCTATGACCTTCAGGCCGAGATCGCCCGTCTGCGCGAGCGGCGCGGGGAAAACGTCATCGGCTTCAAGGTCGGCTGTACGAGTCGAGCGATCCAGGCGCAGTTGGGCGTCGAGGAGCCGATCTTCGGTCGGCTCTTCGACACGGGATGTCATCGTTCCGGGGTGAATCTCTCCTCCTCGCGATTTGCCAACCTGGCGATCGAAGGAGAGCTGGCCGTTCGGCTTTCCCGGGACCTGTCCGGTGAGGGCCTCTCGGCGGACGCGTGTCGGGATGCCATCGCCGAGGTCTTCCCGGTGATCGAGCTGCACCACTATGTGATTCCCCGAGGCTGGCCGCCCGGTCGATGGTTGATCGCGAGCAACGGCATCCACGCGGGCCTGGTCCTCGCGGAGGCGGATTCGCGGGGCTCCGGGGCGGCGGACGTCGCGAGTGGTCTGAACATCCAAATCGACGACCTCGTGGTCGGGGCCGTGGAGGATGCGGCGTCGCTCATCGACCCCGTCGAATCGCTGCGATGGTTGGCCGGCCGCCTTGCGGCGTTCGGGCGCCAGCTTCACGAGGGCCAGGTGATCCTGACCGGTTCGCCCTTGAATCTGTTTCCGGTCGCCCCGGGGCGCTGCGTGGTCGTCGAGCGCCACCCCTGGGGATGAGTCGCGTCGAGATCGATGTCTGACGCCCGTCACGGGCTGCCTCGCGAGGGCATGACCTTGATGCGGGCACTGTCGTCGTAGGGCTCGGTGTTGTCGTCGTGCGTGACGAAGACCTTGCACTTGGCCTCCTTGGGATCGGCGCCGGTCACCTTGACGTTGATCCCCATGATGATCTGCTTCCCCGGTCCGAGGCTCTTGATCCCGTTGCCCTTCCCGTCCTCGAACTTGACCTGATCGCCATCAGGGCCGGACGATGTGAAGCCGACGATGCCATCCGGGACCTTGATGGTCTCCTCGGCTACCAGGTTCTTGGAGAGGATCGCCCACACCTTCAGGTTCGTGGCCTCCTTGGTGCCGTAGTTCCGCAGGTTGATCTGGAAGGTGGTCCGGCCGCCGACGTCCACGACGCGGAGCTGCTCGCTGACGACCAGGTCCACATCGGGCATGCCTTCGACGCGGGTGCTCTTCGATTCGCTCGCCTTGAGATTGCCGTCGCCCTGGGCATCGGCGAGGACCTCGTAGATGCCCACGCCTCCCATGCGGACCGAGAAGGCCCGCGTCTGGCTGCCGCCGGCCTCGATCTGATCGAGCGACCACACGAGGCGACGGGTCTGGGGATCATATTTGGCTCCCTTGGCCTCCATCAGCCGACCGTTGACGGGGAGGGTCGCGATGAGGCGGACCCTACGCGCGGGGGCCGTGCCGGGGTTATCGACCCGGACGTCGTAGGTCACAATCATGTCGGTGAACCGCTTCTCGGGCGCCGAGATGGCGATCCTGAGCTTCGGCTGGACGACCGTGACCGTCTTGATGCTCTCGGCCTCTTCCTTGACGAAGGGGAGGACGTCCGGGCTCAGCGCGGTCACGGTACACGATTGATCGCCGCCCTGGATCGCGGAGACCAGCAGCGGGTCGAGCTCCTCGCGCTGATTGGGGGCCAGCGAGGGGATGGTGAGCTCGAGCATCTGTTCGTCGTTCTTGCCGTCGGTGCCGTGCCGGAGCCCCGGGCTCAGCCGGGCACGGATCGTGACGTTCCGCGCGGGGCCGTCGCCGGTGTTGGTCACGCCGATCTTGAACTCGACCGGCTGGCCCTTGAGGACGCTCGCCTTGCTCACCGTCTGATCGACCTTGAGCTGGGGCTTGAAGACCTGGGTCTGCGACCGGCTCGCGGTCTGGAACAGGACCGTCGCGGCATGGTCGTAGGCGCCCGTCTTGACCGGCAGCACCCGGACCGTGATGACCTGCTCGGAGCCGGCCGGCAGCGCGGGGAACGACCAGCTCAGGAGCGATTGCGATGCGACATTGGCCGCGGGCTGGCTGGATTTGTACTCGAGGCCCTCGGGCAGCTCGTCGAGGACCTTGACGTGGATCGCCTCGGAATTGCCGCCGTTACGTACGACGATCCTCAGGTTCGCCTCCTGGTTCAGGTTCATGCTCTTTGGCGCCAGGACGTTGACGGTGACGGCGACCGACTGCGGACCCAGGGGGATGTGTTCGGTCGAGAGGCTCGGTTCGGCGTCGCCGGCCGGTGGCAGGCCGGCCGACGGCGGCGTGCCGGTGGGCGCCCCGGGCAAGGGCTTGGCTCCGCCCACGGCCGGCGCGGGACCATTCGCCGGCGAGGGCGCCGCGGGAGGCTGCTTGTCGGGCCCCTCGGTGAGCGTGACGGCCTGGTCAACCGGCGGAAACGCCTCGGCCGATCGGGCGGGCGGTTGCTCCAGCGACGCGGGCGTTTCAAGTGCCAGATTCGACGGGCTGACTGCGGGCCGTTCGTCGTCCTTCGGCGTGGTTCGCTTCGGAGCTGCTGGGCTCGTCGCGAGGCTCGGACGATTACCGAGTGCCGGCTTGGCCTTCGTCGCCGGGTCGGACGGCTTGGCCTTCGTCGCCGGGTCGGACGGCTTGGCCTTCGTCGCCGGGTCGGACGGCTTGGCCTTCGTCGCCGGGTCGGACGGCTTGGCCTCGCGTCCCGGCGCGATCTCCTTTGGATCGGCCTTGGGCTTATCGCCGGGATCGGCCGGAGCCCCTACGGGCGTGAAGTCCTCGGGTAGCGTGACGGGTTCCGGGGGCGCGGGTGCTACGGCTTCCGGTGCCGGAGATCCTTTGCCGTCGCCCTGACCCCGCGCGACCGGGATGACCGGCGACGCCAACAGCATCATCACGAAAATCAGCGAGAGTCGCCGGCCCATGGATCGATCCCCTCCTTGGGAACGGCCCCGGTGGACACCACGCGAGACATCATGCTAAGGAATTGCGACGCCGCCTGGAGACGGGACGAACCGACGGCGACCGACTACCCGTCCCGGCCCCGAGCGCACGTCAAGCGCGGACCAAGGAGGTGGCAAACCGAGCCACGCGGATTGATACCAGATCGTCCCGAATCAAGAAAGGTCAAATCGCAAGGGCGAACCGGCAGTTGCGTGACGGCTTCCCCTCGCGAGGCTGAGTCGCCATCAATACCCGAACTCGGCGACGATGGCTATCGCGCTTTCCGCGCCAGCCGGTCGGCGATCGCCTCGGGGTCTTCTTCCGGCTCGATCGGGAACGGCTCGACTTCCTCCAGGCCGCGGAACCAGGTGGCCTGTCGCTTGGCGAACTGGCGTGAGCGGGTCTGGATGCTCTCGATCGTCTCGGCGAGGCTCGCCCGCCCGGCCAGCAGGTCGATGACCTCGCGGTAGCCGATCCCCTGCGCGGGTCCCGGGCCCATGGGACGGGGAGCAGACTGGAGGGCCCGGACCTCCTCGACCAGCCCCGCGTCGAAGAAGCCCCGCACGCGACGATTGATGCGGTCATAGAGGATCTCGCGGGGTAGTTCCAGCGCGTAGACCCGGACGCCGCTCGGCGCCGGAACCTGGTGCTCGACCTGGAGCGCACTCAGGGGCTGGCCGGTCAGCTCGATCACCTCCAGGGCGCGGATGATCCGTCGGCGGTCATTGGGATGGAGCCGAGCCGCCGCGGCCGGATCGAGTCCGGCCAGCCGGGCATGGAGCGCGGCCTCCCCATGCAGCCCGGCCTCTCGGTCGAGCCGGAGGCGCAGTTCGGGATCGGTGCCGGGTCCGTCGAACAGCCCGCGGAGCAGCGTCTTCAGATACAGCGACGTGCCGCCGACGAAGAGCGCACGCTTGCCGCGCCCCTCGATCGCCGCGACGGTCTCCAGGGCCCAGTCGCGATAGTCGGCCACACTGGCCGATTCCCAGGGATCGACCACATCGATCAGGTGGTGCGGGATCCCGCCGCGCTCGGCCGGCGTCGGCTTGGCCGTGCCGATGTCCATCCCTCGATAGATCGTCATCGAGTCCATCGCGACGATCTCGGCATCCAGCCGGCGCGCCAGGGCCACGCCGACGGCCGTCTTGCCCACGGCCGTCGGACCCGTCAGGTAGATGGCTCGTTGAAGTCGCTGATCGTCCATTGGCCTGTACTTTCCGGGCGAGCGAGGACCACCGTAGACACTTCTCGCTCAACACCACCAGACTTTGCGAGATCGAAGCCTGTGACCACGCACGTGAGTGCGTGGTTCGGACGGGACGAACGTCCTCTAACCTCGGGCGTGAGCCCGATCTGACGGGCGCGCCCATCGCACTCACGTGCGAGGTTGGAGGTCTACGCCCCGTCCGAACCATGGTCTCACGACCGTGGTCATACGGTGGTCCTCGGCGAGAAGTGACCAACCGCCTCTCCCGGGATCGTTGCAAATCTCATGCGGAAACAGCCCCTCGATCGCTCCGATAAGCCGGCCCGATCGAGTCGGCCTCCTCCCGTGAACTTTACAAGTTCGATCAACCCGGTCAACATAAGGCGGGTCGGGATTCGCGGGGCGGATGGAGGGAGACCGCCCGATCGGGCTCGATTGGGCTCCAGCGAGAGCCGATCTCCGTCATCCTGCCCCGGGACCCGCCCGAGTCGTTCCGGAGGACGGCTCGCTTTCGCTCCAGACGGATGGGAGGGCCGACGGATGGCAGTCATCGACATCGACGAGGCGAGGCAGACGAAGGGCGCGACGGCCGCGGACCGGCCGTTCCTGACGGTCGTTTCCGGCCTGCCGCGGTCGGGCACGTCCTTGATGATGAGCATGCTCGACGCGGGCGGGCTGCCGGTGATCGTCGATAACATCCGCGCGGCCGACGACGACAACCCTCGCGGTTATTACGAGTACGAGCCCGTCAAGGCGCTCAAGAACGACGCCACGTGGGTCCCCGGGGCGCGGGTAAGGGCGTCAAGATGGTCTACCTCCTCGTCTACGACCTCCCGCCGGATATCGAGTATCGCGTCCTGTTCATGCAGCGCAACCTCGACGAGGTGCTGGCCTCGCAGCGGGTCATGCTCGAGCGGCTGGGCAAGCCGGTACGCTCCGACGATCAGACGATGGCCGAATTGTTCCGCCGACATCTTGCGAAGTTCGCCGTCTGGGTGAAAGACCGGCCCAACTTCCGCGTGCTGGACGTCAACTACAACGCGATGGTCCGCGACCCCGGGCCGGTCGTCGCCGAGATCATCCCGTTCCTGGGCGGCGGCCTCGACGCCGATGCGATGATCCGGACCGTCGATCCGAGCCTCTATCGCAATCGGTCGAGGTGAAGGCGGATTCGACGTCCGATCTGCGCAATCGCCGCCGGGACCATCGAGCAGGATCGGGACTCCCGAGGGATTTTCGTTCGGGCGATCGGGCCAATTACTGATCACCAAACTGGAGAGATGGGATTCCCATCGCATCAGGACCGGCCAGGGATCCCGCTCGTCTCCACGATGTCGCGAGTGTCGCCGGTCGATTCCGAGGCCGAAGTCCTGGCACTTCGGGCAAGGATCGAATCGATGGGGATTGCGCTCGCCCACGTCGCGTTGGCCGCGGTCACATCCTGGTGTTTATGGGATTTCGGCGTCACTTCTACCCTGCACAACTCTTGATGGTGAGGGAATGATGGGACGATTGAACGGATGGAAGATCCTCCTGGGAGTGGGCCTCGTCGCCGGCGTCGCCGCGGCCGTAACCCGGCCAATGGCTCGGGTCGCGGTCGCCCGGGAAGCGGGGGCGGTCGCGGCCGACGACGGTGACTTCAAGCCCGTGCCGCTGCCCGATCTCGGCATCCCGGGCTTCGTCTTCCCCGAGAAGGAATCGACGATCCTCGGCTGGATCCAGGCCAATTATTGACCTCGCCGGTTCGCAGTTCCAGCGCAAACTCCGCGTCGATTTCCTCTGGTCGCTCCCCGACCTGGCCCGCTAGGACGCGACGCGACGCGACGATGGACGGTTCGTGGCTATCCGAAGTCGGAACCCCCGCAGATTCCCGAGCACTCGACGCGGGGGTCGCATGGCTTGCGGCACGTAGGCCGGTCGATGCGATCGCCCGCAATACACAACGGAGATGACGATGAAGGCAATCGCGACTCTAGCCGTCTGCGCGACCATCCTGGCCTCGGCGACTTTCAGTTGGGGCGTGCAGGGTCAGCAAGAGGGGACCCACCCGATGAACGCGGCATATCCCAAGGATGTGCCCGACGACCCGCAGAGCAAGTTCCTGGTCAAGCTCGTCCGGCGGTGCGGGACCTCCGCGCCCGACGTCCATCGACGTTCGGCCCTCCACCTGCGAACCGCGCCATTTCGCCTGGCGAACCTCCGGGCTATGGCGTCAACACCGATCACAGTCCCCGTCTACTTCCACGTCATCCACAGCGGGAATACCGGCAATGTCACCGACGATCAGATCAGCAAGCAAATTTCCGTACTCAATGAGGATTACAAGTCGCACGGCTTCCAGTTCGTCCTGAAGGCCACCAGCCGGACCGACGTGGACGACCCGAGCATCAATAAACCGGGCTGGTTCACCATGAGTACCGCCAGTGCCGAGGAGCTCGACGCGAAGACGACCCTGTCGGTGAACCCCTCGCAGAATCTGAACCTCTACACGGCCCAACCGACGGACCCTGTCCTCGGTGGGTTGCTCGGGTTCTCGACATTCCCGTGGGACTTGGCAGGTGATCCGAAGCGGGACGGGGTCGTCATCCTCCACTCGTCGCTGCCCGGGGGCGTCGCGCCATTCAACCTCGGGAAGACGGCCACTCACGAGGTCGGCCACTGGCTGGGCCTGTATCACACCTTCCAGGGGGGCTGCACCCCGCCGGGCGACGAGGTTGACGACACGCAGCCTCAACCCGATGGAGATAACATTTTTCAATGCGATCCGAGTGTCAATATTTGCTCCGGGGGCGATCCGAATAAAGCCCCGATCCACAACTACATGAATTACGCCGACGACTCCTGCCTGAACGTATTCACGCCGGGCCAACAGGAACGAATGAAGGTCGAGGTGAGCCTCTATCGTCCCCTCGTCGTGCGACCGGACGTGCGGAAGAACCTCCGCACGTTCGCGACGCGCTAGCGACGAGCTCGCCAGGTAGGATGTATGATGGGAGTCGGGCGGACGCCGAGGGCTGCCGCCCGATTTCCCCTCGACGTCCGGGACCCACACTCCGGACCCCTGCTTCCTCGCGAGGAGCCGACGATGTTCCGCATCCAGGTCGTCCTGATCCCGCTGTCCTTCCTGACGATCGCCGCCATGGCCCTCGGCGACGACCGATGGGCCGGTCGCCTCGCCGAGATTGCAATCCATCCGGACGTCCGGCGCGAGATCGGCCTGACGACCTCGCAGGGTCGAGAGCTGGATCGGGTCGTCGAGCGACTCGAGCGTGACGCCGAGCCGCGGCCGGAGGTACGCACCGAGGTCAGCAAGGTCTTGAAACCCGATCAGATCAAACGTCTCGAACAGATCCACCTCCAGGTCTTCGACGCGCTGGGCCTCGAGGATCCGGAGATCGTCAAGGTCCTCGGACTCGATGATGGGCAGCGACGACGCCTCGACGAGGCGATCAAGGGTATCGCCGGCGAGGAGCGTAAGATGCTCGACGTGATGAAGCGGGCTCGGTTCCCGACGGCGGAAGCGCGGCATCGTTTCGTGGAGAAATATCGAGAGGCGGCGAACGCTCGCGTCCGGGGCATCCTCAACGACGAGCAGAAAGCCCGTCTCGAGACGATGAAGGGCAAACCCTTTCCCGCCGCGACTCAAATCCGGTCCCACGCACTCTCGACTTCCAAGATCCTTCCATGATGCGAGCGACGCCGGAAGGATCCCATGATCGCCGAATTCGGTCGGATGAGCCGTCGCTTCACGAGAGTCCCTAGACGCCCCCTTTCGCCTGGGAAACGTTGAGATGTCCGAACACGACGCTGCGGATGAGGCCGGCGCGAGCCCATCCTTGTCCTCGGGTCTGCACCGGCGGGCTTGGATCGGGGGCCTCGCCGGCGCGGGCGTGGCTGGGCGCCTCGGGCTCGGCCCAAGCCGCGTTGGCCGAGGGCCCGCGCACCTTCGGCACGATGGGCAAGGAACGCTTCGTGCTCGAGCCCGGCCGTGAGACGACCCTCTACGAACGCCCCGGCGCCGGCCACCTGACTCACATGTGGTTCGGCGGCGACTGGCCCGGTTATCTGAGGACGCGAATCCGGATCTCCGTTGACGGCGAGAAGGTCCCGTCGATCGACATGGAGCTCGGGCTGGGGCACGGGGTCGGATTCGAGGACACGGCGGCCCCCTGGGGTACGCACCGGATCGGCAAGACGGGCCATCCCAGCGGCATTTTCAATACGTATCGGATCCCCTTCGGCTCGGGGATCCGCGTGACCGCGGAACTCGCCGAGGGCGTCACCGAGAAGCCGCCGTTCTGGTGGATCATCCGGGGCGTCGAGGGGCTCGCGCCGGAGATCGGCGGATATCCCCTGCCCCCGCGTGCACGCCTCCGGCTCGATCCTCGCATCGATCGGAAGATCGGCCCGCTCGAGGAATTCGACGTCTGCGACGTCCGGGGCCAGGGGATGCTCTATCAGGTGACGATGACCGGGCGGAGCGAGAACTTCAGCTACCTCGAGGCCTGCATGCGCCTACCTCGACGACGCCCGCGAACCGATGTTCCTGTCGTCGGGCCTCGAGGACTACTTCCTGGGCACCTATTACTTCAACCGAGGACGATATCACACGCCGGTCGCCGGACTGACCCACATCGACGAGGCCAGGCACAGCTTCGCCGCCTACCGATTCCACGAGGAAGACCCGGTCTTCTTCCGCGATCGGCTCCGCCTCACCTGCCGGTGCGGCGAGCGCCTGGGCGACTTCACCTTCCACGAGCCTCGCGAGACCACCTTCAGCACGTACGCCTGGGTCTACCAGTGGTGAGCATCTCGCGGACGCGTTGGCGACTCGGTCGCGATACCTGCGTTGGTCCCGACGAGGGAAGGGATCGGCGCCTATTCCGAGGTCTAACCAATCCCCTCGAAAGTGGTCTGCCCCTGAAATTGGCTGTCACACTCGAATGGAAGCTCCCTGACCTCCTCAATATTGGGCAACATCATGCTCGTGAACTCGGGACGCACGGCGATCCGAGTTGATCCGACCTGACCGTGACGAACTGGCCTCCTTCGAGGGATGGCGCGGGGAGTTTAATCAGGGCCTGATCACCCCGGCGATCGATCACCTCGACGCGCAGCCTGCCTTCACTGCGACCGTCGCTCCCGGGCTGATCCCGATCGACCAGTTCCTCATCGACGAACAGCGAGAACCCTTCCCCGTTCGACTGGGTCGCAGAGACGGCGTATTCTCCCGTGAACTGGCCAGGCGCGACATCGCATCGCAAACCGGATTCCATGGACGAGTCCTCCAAGTTCCGTAAGATCGGCGACGGTCTCTCTACACGCATGGCCAGTATCTCGCCCGGGAGTCCCGATCGCAAGCCCGCTTCAGAGCTGGCCGCAGTCATCGATGGTGATCTTCCCTTTCGTCGTGCCGCTGCCCGAGCCCAGGGATTCGATCTGCTTGACCACGTCCATGCCCTCGGTCACCTCGCCGAAGACGACGTGCTTGCCGTCGAGCCAGTTCGTGACCACCGTGGTGATGAAGAACTGCGAGCCGTTGGTGTTCGGGCCGGCGTTGGCCATGGAGAGCAGGCCCGGCTTGTCGTGCTTGAGCTTGAAGTTCTCGTCCTTGAACTTGTTCCCATAGATGGACTTGCCGCCGGTGCCGTTGTGGTTCGTGAAGTCGCCCCCCTGGAGCATGAATTGGGGGATCACGCGGTGGAACGACGAGCCCTTGTAGCCGAACCCCTTCTCGTGGGTGCACAAGGCGCGGAAATTCTCGGCGGTCTCGGGCACGACGTCGTCGTACAGCGCCATGGTGATGCGCCCGGCGGGCTTGCCGTCGATGCTGACGTCGAAATATACGCTTGGCCTGGCCATGTTGTTGGTCCTCGATCGGATCCCGACCCGGGATCGTGGGAGTTCGCATCGAGTCAAGCCCCTGGCGAGGCCACGAAGTCACTCGAAGCGGAATGCGTCGCACAGCTCTCAAGGTACCGGCTCGACCCTCGCAACTCAAGCGACATTGAGGGCCCGCGGATGCGGGCCGACCGCCGGGACGGCGTCGGGTGAGTGTCGTCGCGGGTCGGAGCTCGCCCGGAAGTGACGTTGCCGCCGCGGTCGTGACAAATGTACGATGCACCGGTCTTGCAGACCCAATCGAGGCGGCAGACACACGCTCAGGAGGCGTTGCATCATGAGGACGCGGCTTGTTCGCTCCGCGCTTCGGCCGACAGCGATCGTCTGCCTGCTGGGCTTGTTCGTCCCGATCATGGCAGCCCACGCCTGGGGCCAGGAGGCGACGAAGGGGGCTCGGGCGGCGGACCTGGCCCGCTACTTCCCCCGCAAAGACCTGGTCGCCTACGGCGAGTTCGAAGGGCTCGATGCGCATCGCATCGCCTGGGAGAAGACCGCGGCCTATCGGCTGCTGAACGAGACGACGACCGGGGCGATGCTTGAGCAATCCGCGGCGCGTCTGATGGACCTGGCCCTGGGATCGCAGGGGGCCACGGTGGGAGGTCGGGACCTGGTCGCCCTCGGCGAGCACCTGTTGCGATCCGGCTTCGCGGTGGGGATCAACCGCGCCGGGGGCGCCGGGCCGACGCGATGCGTCGCCCTGGTCATCCGCGGCGCATCGACGGGGAAGGTCCGTGCGATCATCGATCGACTGCTGCGCGTGGCCGAGCATCCGCGGCCCCGGCCCGGACGGTCGAGAAGCCGGGTGGTCGGAAGGTCAACATCCTGGGCGATCCGGCGCGGGGCGGCATCGCATGGTGGTCCGAGGGGGATGACCTGGTCGTCAGCCTGATCGCGCCGACGGGCGTCGACACGATCATCGCGGCCCTCGACGGCCGCGAGCCGAACGCGATCGAGCATCCGACCCGCACGTCCCTATCCCGAAGTGCCGACGAGCCGGGCTTCGTGCCGGTCGGCCTGGCGTTCTGCGACATGGCCGCCTTCCCTCCCCTGCCCCGGAAGGCCGTCGCGCTCGGATTCGACAAGGTCAAGCGGCTCGACTATCGGTGGGGATTCCACGGCCGGGCGATCGAGAGCATCGTCGGCGTCGAGGTGCCGGCGCCTCGGACGGGCATCCCGTCGTTGATCGACCAGCCGACCTTCGACGCGAAGCACCTGCCCCCCCTTCCCGGCGGGCTCGACGGTTTCACGGTCCTCTCGCTCGACACCGTCCGGCTTCATGACCGGCTCGTTTCGAGCTGGAAGGTCATCGAGGCCCCCGACTTACCGGAGGCTGAGGATCAGATCCGGCACATCATCAACCAGGCAGTCGGCCTCAAATTGCGCGAGGAATTCCTGGCCTTTCTCGGGACGCGATTCGTGTGCTACACCGTCCCGACGCGGGTCAACGCGGCGACCAATCCGCTGGCCGGGTTCGCGCAGGGGATGGTGTTCGTACCGAAGTCGTCGATCGAGGTCGAGGTCCGTGATCGCGCGGCCGTCGCCAAGGCGCTCGACATCCTGGCCCCGCGGGTCAACCGCCTGATGCGCGCCCTGGCCGACGAGACCGGCGGCGAGGTCGGCGAGTTCAAGCGGCTCAAGGGGGAGGACAACGGCCGCGTGCTCGCCGTGCCCGCCTCGATCCTGCCGATGGCCGGAGGGATGCGGCCGACTCTCCTGCTGGGCCGGAAGGAGATGGTGCTGGCGACATCGCCCGCGACCGCCCGCCGCGCGAGGGACCTGGCCGAACGCTCGACGACCGGCGGCCTGCCACCCGGCGACCCGCTGGGCAATGCCATCGAGTCGCTGCCCGATCGCTTGATCTTCCTCGGGGTCGCCGACGTCCAGCAGTCGATGCTCCCCGAGCTGCTGGTCAGCCTGCCGAACTGGTCGGAGTACTGGCTCATCGGGAGGAGCAGGGGTCTGCCGATCTTCGCGTCGCTGTTGTGGGGCACCAGCGGACCCGATCCCGATGGGTCGGGCCGGTTACCCACGCGCAAGCTGGCGATGGACCCGGAACTGATCCCCGAACCCGAGTCGTTGCGGCCGTTCCTGTTCCCGTCGGTGCATGCGATGGCGGTGGATGACCGGGGGATCCGGTTCATTTCGCGCGAGGCGTTCCCGTTCTGCAATCCGGCGACACTGGCCCCGGTCGCCTTCGCGATGATCGCGCCGGCGGCCGAGATGTCCGCGCAGCAAGGCCGTTCGGACGAGAAACTCAAGCAGATCGGGATGGCGCTGCTCGCCTTCCACAACGCCAACAATCATTTCCCGGCCGACGTCCTGGCGAAGGACGGCAAGCCGCTCCTGAGCTGGCGGGTACGTCTCCTGCCGCAGCTCGGCCATCAGGCCCTGTACAATGAGTTCCACCTGGACGAGCCCTGGGACAGCCCGCACAACAAGGCCCTGCTCAATCGGATGCCGGAGGTCTTCGACGTCATCGGTGCCCCGGTCGAGCCGGGCATGACCTACTTCCGCGGCTTCGCGGGCGAGCATGCACTCTTCGATCCCAAGGCCCCCAAGGGAGTCGGATTGGAGACGATCACCGATGGGACCTCGAATACGATCGGCCTGGTCGAGGCCCGGGAGGCAGTCCCCTGGACCAGGCCCGAGACCGATATCCCCTTCGAGGGCGATCCGGCTAAACTTGAGCCCATCCAGGCCCTCCGCGGCGAACTGGGCGGCCATAAGCCCGGCGGATTCCACGCGCTGATGATCGATGGCACGGTCCGCTTCATCAAGGACTCGGTCAACCCGGTCGTGCTGAGGGCACTGATCACGCGCGACGGCGGCGAGGTGATCGCGTCCGACTCGTATTGAACGGCGGCGAATCGCGGGCCCGTAGGGTGCTCTGCGAGCACCGATTCGGGGCGGCGAGGCGGATCGGTGCTCACAGGGCACCCTACCGGCCTACGTGCCGATATTTTCCCGCAACGATAAAGATGCGTTGCCGTCGGCGACGTGACGGTTGTAAGATAACGCGCCTCAGGTCCACCGGTCTTCACCAAATCGCCTCATCGTGAAAGGGATGCACCATGGGCAGACGGATCGAAACCACTCGGGAATGGCATGTCTGGACGCGACGGCTCTCCCTGGCCGGGGCGGTCCTCTGGGGGATCGCCGCGATCGGGATCATCGACCTGCCGGCGGCCGCGACGGAGAAAACCGCATCGGATCGGCGGGCGCAAGGTCGCGAGCTCTTCGAACGCGAATGGCTGCCGGGCGACTCGCGGGCCCACGGCGGCGACGGCCTGGGCCCGGTCTACAACGATAGCTCGTGCATCGCCTGCCACAACCTGGGCGGCAACGGCGGCGCCGGGCCGGCCAGCAAGAATGTGGATATCATCACGGCCTCGCCGTCCGCGACCATGGATGCGCAGGCGGCCGCGCCGTCGGGTCCGCCCACCTTCCTGAGGAAGGCGCTGGGCTCGCTGGTCGGTCTCGACGTCCCCGAGGAATCCGATGCCAAGTCGTCGCCGGCTACCGCCTCGGCCGGGAAGCCCGCGGCACGCCGAAAGCTGGATACCGGCCCGCTGGTCCAGGCACACCCCGGCTTCCGCACGGCGCGGAGCGTCGTCTTGCACCGGTTCGGGATCGACCCGGGCTATGAGTCCTGGCGGTTCATATTGATGGGGCTCGGTAACTTCATGCCACCTGGAGGCGACGAGTCGAGCAGGGCTTTGCTCCGGGCCCAGAACCTGGTCGGCATGGGCCGGCAGGTCGCCTTTCAGAACACCGTCGGCGAGTTCGAACTGGTCCGTTCCCAGCGGAACCCGACGGCCCTCTTCGGCACCGGGCTGATCGACGCGATCCCCGAGCGCGCGATCGATGACGCGGCGAAAGTCAAGCACGCCGACTTCCCCGAGATCGCCGGGCGAGTCAGCCGGCTGAAGGACAATCGGATCGGCCGGTTCGGCTGGAAGGCCCAGACGGCGTCGCTGGGCGACTTCGTGTTCACGGCCTGCGCCGTCGAGCTGGGCCTGGAAGTCCCCGACCATCATCAGGGGGGCAATCCCCAGAAGCCCGACGCCAGGGCCAAGGGCCTCGACCTGACGGCGGAGGAGTGCAACGCCCTGACGGACTACGTCCGGTCGATCCCCAGGCCGATGGAGAACAGGCCCGTCACCACGACCTCGACCGAATCGAAAGAGATCGCCGCGGGCCGCGCGCTCTTCGCCTCGATCGGCTGCGCGACCTGTCATTCGCCCAGGCTGGGGGATGTCGATGGGATTTACAGCGACCTCCTGCTCCACGACCTGGGTCAGCAGCTCGGCGACGTCGGCCAGTATAGCGTCTTCGACCCCAGCTCCTCGGAGGGAGAGGTCATCGACGACGAAGCACCCGTCGCCGATCCGGCATCGTGCGCCCCGCCGTCGGGCCTGATCCCGCTCGCGTCGACCGTGCCCGCCCCCCCGCTCGTCATTGAAGAGCCGCCGGCCGTCGAGGCGCAGCGGGTCGCCAAGCCGGATCCCCCGCAGCAGGCCACCGCCGTCGCGGTACCCTCGGAGCTAGCGGAGTTCATCGCTCCGGCCAGGCCACAATTCATCCAGGGGGGAGCCGTGTTCGTGACGCCGGGCCAGCAGCCGTCGGCCCAGGTCAAGCGGCCCACCTCCGGGCCGGCGTCCCGGTTCGAATGGCGGACGGCGCCGCTGTGGGGCTTCCGCGACTCCGGGCCGTATCTCCACGACGGCCGCGCCGACACGATGGAGCAGGCCGTGGCCCTGCATGGCGGCGAGGCTGCGAAGGTCACCCAGAAGTTCTTCGCACTCGGGGCCCGCGAGCGTCGCCAGGTCGAGTCGTTCTTGAAGTCGCTCACCGCACCTCTCGGGGACGCCTCCAGGCCGGGTGACGCCTCAAAGTAGAAACATGTGGCCACGCACGTGAGTGCGTGGTTCGGACGGGACGAAGGTCCTCCAACCTCGGGCGTCAGCCCGATCCGACGGGCGCGCCCATCGCACTCACCTGCGAGGTTTGAGGGCTGCGCCCCGTCCGAGATCACGGGCTCGCGCACGTGGTCACGCCTCGTAGAACGGGACTCCTTGTTTTTCACCGCGTTGGTCTGGAGGCCGGCGCCGAGCGCAGGTGTCGGACCGTCTGAAGGCGGAACTCCAACCTCGGTTTCTGCTGCAATAGAGGCACAATCATGAGAACGCGCGTTGCCGGCTTGGCGACTCTTGCGCTATGGATCGGGCTGGCGGCGTCTCCCGCCGCGATCGGTCAGCAACCGCCGAAGAAATCGGAGGCGGCCCCGCTGGCCCGCTACTTCCCGCGTAAGGACCTGGTCGTCTATGCCGAGTTCGACGGGCTCGATGCGCATCGCGACGCGTGGACGAAGAGCGCCGCTTACCGGATCCTGAATGAGACGACGACCGGGGCGATGCTCGAGCAAACGCTCGCGCACGTCCTCGATATGATCGCAGTGGGACCGGCCGCGATGCCGCCGAAGGGTCGAGAGCCGGTGGCGCTGGGGAAGCGGTTACTGCACTCCGGCTTCGCGGTGGGGATCAATCGCGCCGGGGGCGTGGGCCTGCCGCGTAGCCTCGCGGTGGTGATCCGCGGCGGCGGGGCGGGGTCATCGCGGTCGGCCTTCGATCGGTTCTTGAAGGCCGGCGAGGGGCCGCGTTCGCCCATCAAGCCGGTCGAGAAGCCGGGCGGTCGCAAGGTCCAGGTGCTCGACACCGCGCCGGGGAAGGCGATGGCGTGGTGGGTCGAGGGGGATGACCTGGTCGTCAGCCTGGTCTCGGCATCCGGGGTCGACGCGATCGTCGCGACGCTCGACGGTCGCGAGCCCAGCGCCGTCGATCATCCGACCCGCCTCGCCTTGAAGCAAGGCGAGGATGCGCCCGGTTTCGAGCCGGTCGGCCTGGCGTTCTTCGAGATGGCGGCGCTGCCCCCCCTGCCCCGCGAAGGCGTCGCGCTGGGGCTCGACCGGATCGAGCGGTTCGACTACCGATGGGGGTTCCATGGCAAGGCGATCCAGAGCATCCTCGGCGCGGTCGTGCCGTCGCCGAGGTCGGGCATCCCGGCCCTGTTCGATCAGCCCACGTTCGACATCGAGCACCTGCCCCCGCTGCCCGGCGGGCTGCCGGGATTCACCGTGCTCTCGCTCGACGCCACCCGGGTCTATGACCAGCTCGCCGCGGTGATGAAGGTCGTCGACCCCAAGGACTCGCAACGCCTGGGGTCGTTCAAGATCACCATGAAGGAATTCGCCGGATTGAAGCTGCGCGAAGACATCCTCGCTCCCCTCGGGTCGCGTGTCGTGCTCTATACCTTGCCGAGTCGGATCAATGCGCCGCCCAACGTCATGACCGGCCTGGCGCATGCCCTGACCTTCGCCCCGAGATCGACCGTGGTGATCGACGTCAAGGATCCGAAGCCGGTCGCGCGCGCCCTGGAGGTCATCGCCGGGGAGATCAACAAGCCCGCGCCCCCCCGACGAATCCCGGGTCGATCTCAGTCTCGCTCAACACGGGGTCGATGAAGCGGATCAAGGGTCCGGATGTGGGCTATGTGTTCCCGCCATCGGAGTCACCCTTGACCTTGCCGATGGGGATGCGGCAGACGGTTCTGCTCGGTCGGAAGTCGCTCGTGTGGGGGATGACTCCGGCGACGGGCGCCGAGCCCGGGACCTGAGCGATCGGGCCGACGCCCAGGGGCTCCCTCCCGGCGATCCGCTGATCGCGGTGCTCGACCAGCTCCCGGGTCGATTGACGTTCCTCAGCGTGGTCGACGAGCGACAATCGATCCTCGCCGACATGCTGGTCGGCGTGCCAAACCTGATCGATTCCCTGCCCGCATGGGAGATTCTTGGCTTCATGGGCTTTCCCTTTGCGGAGCAGTTATCGATGGTGAATAACATGTTGCCCGGCTCGGTCGTGGCGGTCGGCGAGCCGACACCGATGGCGGCGGTGCCCGTGCCCTCGTCCGTCCCCGGGACCGTGGAGCCGCCCGGTGCCCGTAATGCCGACCTGACCCCGGCCTTCGACCCCGAACTGATCCCCGAGGCCGACGACCTGCGGGCTTTCCTGTTCCCGTCGGTCTCGGTGCTAGCGGTGGACGACCGGGGGATCCGGTTCATCTCACGCGAGGCGTTCCCGACGATCAATCCGGCGACGGCCTTGCCCGTCGCCGCCGCCATGCTTGTACCGGTCCTGAACGCCTCGCGGGTCGCCTCGCCCGTATCCAGGGTTCGCCCGACCCCTTGACCGACTGGAGCTCGCTCGCCGGCGCGCCGGCGCGGCCATTGCACGAGAAACACGTTGTGAGGTCCGGCCTGCCACGTTAGTGTTGCGGGATCGGAGCCGCTCTGCGCTCCGTTGCCATGGATGAATGGATCAGAACCTGGACGCGATCCTGGAATTGTGTACAAAACCACCGAATCCGTAGGACGCCGGATCGGCTGAATGGGTTTATCAAGACCGGATGGGAGCTTTCCATGTCCGAATCGAGTGCTGACACCCCGAGTTCTTCCCGGACCCCGCGATCGATCCGCCGCGTGGCGATCCTGTTCGCGGGGGGACCGGCCCCGGCCGCCAACGCGGTCATCTCGACGGCCGCGGCGTCATTCCGGCGCCAGGGCATCGAGGTCATCGGCATCATGAATGGCTACGCGCACCTCGTCGAATTCGGCGAGGACCATCCGATGAAGGAGGGCCGGGATTATATCATTTTGGATCAGAGCAAGCTGCGTCGCACGCGGAATACGCGCGGGATCCTGATCGGGACGTCGCGCGCGAACCCGGGCAAGGATGTCTCGCAGCCGAGCCACCTATCCGATCCGACGCGTACCGCCCAACTGGCGAAGGTCCACGCGGCCCTGAGCTCGCTAGGCGTCGACGCCCTGATCTCGATCGGCGGCGACGACACGCTCAAGTCGGCGAACAAATTCCGGCGGTTCCAGGACGCCTTGCCGCCCGAGGCCGGCCGGATCGCCGTGGTCCACGTCCCCAAGACGATCGACAACGACTACCGCGGGATCGACTTCACCTTCGGCTATTTCACGGCCGTCGAGACGCTGGCCAACGAGATCCTCAACCTGCTGGCCGACGGCGAGTCGAACCGCATGTACTTCATCGCCGAGACGATGGGCCGCAGCGCCGGCTGGCTCGCCTACGGCGCCGCCATCGCCGGCGAGGCCAGCCTGGTCATCAGCATCGAGGACCTCGACGACGACCTGATGACCGAGGAGGCGATCACCGATCCCAAGTCGGGCAAGTCGCAGACCCGCAAGGTCCTCCATACGGAGAACCTTGTCGAGAAGATCGTCCGGGTCATGATCGCCCGCGAACGCGAGGGTAAGGAGTTCGGCGTGATCGTGGTGGCCGAGGGGCTGGGCCAGTACCTGCCGTCGCGGTATCTCGAGGGGGTGAAATTCGACGATCACGGCCATATTTCTTTAGCTCAGACCAACCTGTTTCAGCACCTGTCTAAAATGGTCGAGGCCGGCTACGAGCACAAGACCGGGAAGAAGCGTCGGGTGACCGGGGTCCAGCTCGGCTACGAGGCGCGATGCGCCTTGCCCCACGCGTTCGACGTCATGCTCGGCAGCCAGCTCGGCGTCGGGGCCTACCGCGCCCTCGTCGAGAACCATTCCGACGGCGTCCTGGTCTCCTGCTCCGGCCAGTTGGAGCTCCGATACGTCCCGTTCGAAGAGCTGGTCGACCCCGAGACGCTGGTGACCGTCGTCCGCTACATCCCGCCCGGGAGCGACTTCCAGCGGCTGGCGCGGTTCCTCGAGAACTATCCGCATGATTGACGGGGAGAAGCCCATTCAGGGCGCGAGCGGGTCGGCCGGGAACGCGAGATCCATGAGCAGCGCCCGGAAGTCCTCGCGATTGCGGAGTGGGTCCAGGTTGGGGTCGGTCCGGTAATCTTCGAGGGGCTTGATCCCACCCGCAGCCGCTTCTCTCAGCTCGACCATCGCTCGATCGCCGTAACGTCGACCGTCCTCGTCCGCGAGCGTGTTCGGGCTCGCGGCGGCGGGCGGGATGCGCAGCGCCAGGCAGCAGGCCAGGTGATAATGGTACGTGGGCCAGGTCTCCGCGAGTGGTCCCAGGATCGCCTGGGCCTCGTCCAGCAGAGCAATCGCCTCCTCCCATCGTCCAACCTTGCGATAGAGCCCCGCGAGCCCCTTGTCTCCGATGCAGAGGGCCTGCCGGTACCGAACGATCTGGGGATGGTCGCGGACCAGTTTCCGGATCACGTCGCGCGCCTCCTCGTGAAAGCCGGTAGCCTCGGGAATCCGGCCCATCTTGTGCTCCAGCGCGGCGATCCAATTAATCGTGTCCGCTCGCTCCGCCTGGACGCTCGTATCGTCGCCGGCATGGCGAAGCCGGGTGTCCCAGATCGCCAGGGCCTCCTGGTGGGAGCGGACTGCCGCGGTGGTCTGACCCATCTCGTCGAGCAAGAGGCCGACTTTACTGAGGTTTACGGCCAGGAAGACGTGAATATCGATGGCCGTGGGGTAATCGCGGATCAGCGCCCTGAAGAGGGTCAGGGCCTTCTCGAGGGAATTCAGCGCCTCGGCGCGCCGGCCCGCCGACTGTTGAGCGACGCCGAGGCCGCGATAAGCGGCGGCGAGGTCGAGTTGCCAAAGGGCCACAACCGGACGGCCTCTGGATACCGAACTCTGACGATACGTCTGCGCCTCGCCGGTCTTGCTACGGACCAGGGCCTCGAGGACCGACACGGCCTCCTGGAAAGACCGGAGCGCCGCGGCCGTCTGGCCGACTCGTTCTTGCTCGTGACCATAGTAGGTCAGGGTCGAACCCAGTAGCCGCCGAGTATAGGTGTCAGCGGGATTGGCGCGAGCTAAGGGCGCCAGGATCGCGAGGGACTGCTCGAAGGTGCGAAACGACTCCTCATGATGGCCGAGGTTCGCTTCGCCATCGGCCACCGAGAAGAGACACCCCGCCAGTTCGTTACGGGCATGGGAATCGGTCGGGTTGTCGCGGACGATCCGCTCCCAGATCGAGGCCGCCTGTCGATACGCTCCCACCGATTCGGATCTGGAGCCGATCTCGCCGATGATGCCGGCGATCCTCGACTGGGCGTAGGCCAGGTCGGCCAGGAGCCCGGGGTCGTCCCCTTGCCGTGCGAGGAATCGACGATAGTACTTGAGGGCGTCCTCCAGAAGGCGCTTGCGCAATTGGCGAGTTTCGCTCGAGTCCTGTTGTTTCAACAGAGTCTCATCGCTGACGTTTACGAGGTAATCTTCGACGGCTTGCTGGGCGTCCCGGAAGTTCTCCTCGGCCCGGGTCTTCGCGACGAGCGTCAATGCCTGCTCGGCGCGGAGTCGCGACGCGGCGCGGTACTGCGACCAGGCCAGGGCGATCGAGAGTCCGGTCGCCAGGACGAGGCTCGCGGCGGCCAGGCCGATGGCCGTCGCCAATCTCGGCTGCCTGCGGCACCACCGCGTCAACCGCGATACGAGGCCGACCGGGCGTGCGAGCACCGGCTCGTCAGCGAGGAACCGACGCAGGTCCTCGGCCATCGCCGCGGCCGAGGCGTATCTCGCCTCGGGCTCCTTCGCCATCGCCTTCTGGATGATGGTCTCCAGGTCGCGCGGGATGCGGCGATCGATCTGCCGAGGACGGACCGGCTCGTCGTGTAAGATGCGCTCGATCAGCTTCGTGCGATTCGACTCGGCGAACAGTGCCCGTAGCGTCAACAGCTCGTACAAGCTCACGCCGAGTGCATAGACGTCGCTCCTCGGCTCGGAGCGGCCATCGAAGCGCTCCGGGGCCATGAAGCGCACGGTGCCGACGATGTCGCCGGTCCGTGTCAGTCCGTCTTCCCCCTCGAATGCCTTGGCCAGGCCGAAGTCGGTGACCCAGACGTTCCCCAAGGCGTCGAGCAAGAGGTTGGCGGGCTTGATGTCGCGGTGGAGGACGCCCTGCGCGTGGGCGTAGGCGAGGGCATCGGCGACCTGGCGGCCGATTCGCGCGATGGTCCGGAAGTAGACGGGGTTGGAACCATCGGTCGAGAGTGTCGCCGAGTTCGACTCGGCCACGCGCATCTCGCCAGGCTCGGAGGAGGATGGCGGCGCGTCGCCGGCATCATCGACAGTCCGACCGAGCCGATTGATAACCTGACCGAGGCTTTCATTCTCGATGAACTGCATGACGTAGTAGAGCTGTCCCTCGTCCTCGCCCACTCCGAAGACGGGCACGATGTTGGTGTGATGGAGCTTGGCCGCGGCGCAGCGCCTCGCGGCGGAACCGTTCGACCGCCGTCGTCGGAGCACGGTGCGCCAGCAGCACCTTCAGCGCCGCGCGGCGGCCGAGGGCCAGCTCGATCGCCTCGTAGACAACCCCCATGCCACCCTGGCCGATCTCGCGGACGATCCGGAAGCCCGCGATCGTCGGCAACGGTCGCCGACCGATGCGTAGTTCCGTTTCATCCGACGACGAGCGTCCGCTACCGATCGGGTGCGAGGAGATCGGGCCCTCGTCGCGCAGACCCGGTTCGCTCGGAGGACCCCGCTCCTTGATGAAGCGCAAGAAGCCGTCCTCGGGCGCGATCCGGACAGGATCCGGTGTCAGACGAGATCGGACACGCGCTTCATCCCGAGCGACGGCGAGCTCTTCCAGCGCCTGCTGACAGTCCAGACATCCTTCGACATGATCCTCGGCGGCCAGTTGCTGACGGTCGTCGAGCTGCTCATCGAGCAAGCAGTCGAGTTGTTCGAAGGACATGCAGGGACCCATCTTCGACCTTCTTTCGGCAGGTGGTTGCCGACCTCAGCTGGGCATTGGCGCATCGGGATGGGCTTCCAGGTCCTGGACCTCGCCCTGGAGTCGCTTGGTCACATTGCTCCGTGATACGAACACGGCCGTGACCTTCATACCCAACCGGGCGGCCGCATCGGCGCCGGAGAGCCCCTCGATCGCCGTCAGGCGGTAGGCCTCCCAGGTATGGTGGGCGATGCGTCGTCTCACGCGACGCTCGGCTTCCTCCAGCAATTCCAGGTCGAACTCGGCCTCGAGTCGAGAGGCCAGGTCTTCGCGTGCTTCGATGGTCTGGATCAGATCGGCGCAGTCATCCTGGCCCCGGGCGACCGCACCGATGATCCGTCGATGATCGGCCATGCAATCCCGGCAGGCATTCTTCACCAGGGTCCTCAGCCAGCCGCGGAACTTCTGCGAAGGGTCGTAAGTGAATCGATGCAACCGGACGGCGAGCTTGGTCAGGACCGCCTGGGTCACGTCCTGGGCGTCCGCATCCTGGAGACCCCAGGCGCGGCACCACGAGTAGATCTTCGCGCCGTAGCGGTTGACGAACTCTTCCCACGCGGCCTGGTCCGATGGGCGATGGCCGAGTCTCAAGAGCAGGCTGACGCTGGTGATCGAGCCTTCAGAATCCGGCATGATCGTGACATCGATTAATGTGATCTTGCGTCCCGTAGGTCGCGCCGCGACCTCGCGGCCGTTCGACCTTCTACCCAAAGGACCGGAGGCACGCGGCCCCGCGGAAGCTCATCCCGTTGGGTTGGGCTGGAGTATCTCTCGAGGAGTCATTATCGGGGGAGATCCGCTATCGCGCCCTTCCACCGAACTCCTTTTCATTCCCATTGGTGGTCCGGGATTTTTTCCTCGACTCTTATAGGTTTCGTCGCTGACCGGGGTAAGTGATCTGGATCAGCAAATCAACGATAGCGATGACTCCCCAGCGACGCAAGCGTGCAGTTCGTCTCGAGCGGGCTTGTGTTCCCTGGTCCCCCCGAGCAAGCGGTTGGCTCGGGCGGGGCGATGATCGCTCCATGAACAGGCCCTACCCTCATTGGCTCGAAGGGCTTGGTTCTCGCTGCGCGAGCCAATTCCCTCAACGGCTCTCAAGGAGATTGTTACTGTGAGCATCTCACGTCCAAAGGTTCTGGCCCTGCCGCTGGCATTGCTGTTGGCGGCGACCGCGACCCCGGCTCGCGCCGGCTTCACCTTCCAGCAGGGGTTCGCGATCGGTCCCAATGGGGCCAGCGGCTCGCCGAGCTTCAATGCCTGGCAGACCAACGCAATCCAGGGCATCACCAACGGCTTCACGGCCGTAGGCGACCCCGCGACCGACCCGACGGCATTCAACCCGGTCACGACCGCCGGCGTGCAGGATGTCATCCCCACCGGCGACTTCAACTCGTGGGACGGCCGGGCCAACCCGACCGGTGCGTTCGCCAACGAGCTGGGCAACCTGCTCTTCGCGCCCGTCATCATCACCGGCACCGGCGGGACGCAGTTCAGCCTCTCGCAGGTCGTCTTCACGGGCGTCAGCAGCGACCTGCCCAACAACCCCGCCGGCTCGCTGCTCGGCAACGTGACCGACCTGAGCAACTACGACTACAGTTCGGGCCGTATCGGGGTGGTCTTCAACGCCGACGGGTCGAAGACGTACATCACGAGCGGCGGCCCGACCCAGTTGGTCAATGAGCTGATCTACCGCGGGGTCGGCAGCTTCGATCAGATCCTCGATGTCGCCGGGACGGGCGAGACCGGCCAGCAACTGATCGACCAGCAGGTGGCGCAGTTCGCGTCGTTTAACCCACTCACGTTCAGCGCCAATTACTCGATCTATGACGCGACGGGTGCGCTGCTGGGCTCCAACACGGAGATCCTGACCCTGAGCGTGCCGGAGCCATCGAGCTTGGTCCTGCTCGGCCTGGGTGTGGCGGGGGCCCTGGTCGCGGCGTGCCGCCGCCGGCATCACCGCGCAGCCAGTGCATAATTCGCCCGGGTTGATCTGACACGCCAGTCACACCGAAAGGCGGCGATAGCGAGCTCGGCGGGGTGACCCGCCGGGCTCGAGTGCAGTCGCCGGGGATCGTCTGGGGGATGATCGGGCCGGGTCGCGCCGGGGGTTCCCCGCGGCGCCGCCACAGATCCATATTGAGGTCGAAACGAGTTTGAGCCGTGCCATGACCGATCCATTGACTTCGGAAGAACGGCTCGGTGCCCCGGGCAATGGCTTCGTGGAGCAGGCGGAGGGTTTAGAGCCCCCGGGCGACTGCCGCGCGTCGGTCCATGATGACGTGACCGTCGAGATCCAACGGCCGATCCCGGCGGCCTTGAACACCGGGGAGTTCAAGTCCGACACGGCAGACGTCACCGGCGGCCCTGTTCCTGGACGACAAGCCCATCCGCGCCCGGGACACGGCGATGGCGGAACGGTGCTGGAAGTGGGCTCGTCGGCGTCCGGCGATCGCCGCGTCCTGGCGGACTCACCGCCACCGTGCTCACGGGCGTGACGGCGGTGATCTGGCAGTGGCGTGCCGCCGTTGCCGCTCGCGACGAGGCGCGGCGGACGTTGAAGATGGCCAACGAGGCGGTCAATACCTACTACAAGGAGGTCAGCGAGGAGCACCTCCTCAACGAGCCCGGGATGCAGCCCCTGCGGGAAAGGCTCCTCAAGCTCTCGCTCCCCTACTACAAGTCGTTTGCAGAAAAGGAGGCCAATGACCCGGCGCTCGCAGTCCATTTGGCGAACGCCTAATACCGATGGGGGATGATCACGGGTGAGATCGGCTCGAAGCCAAGAGGATCCTGTCGACGGCGATTGGTCATTTCAAGGCCCTCCTCCTTGCGGCCCCGCAGGATCTCGAGGTCCGCATCGGCCTGGCCCGGAGCTACCAGGCTTTCGCCCTCGAGGCGGTTTTCTCCAACCAGTCCGAGGAAGGAACTCGAGCGGCTCGACTCGCGGCCGAACTCTGGCGCGAAAGCCCTGGGGACTCCCTCGAGAACGACCTCCACGACGGACACGGGACCCAGCAAACGGTATCGATCGATCGCTCTGCCCTCCTTGCCATCGGTCCGGAAATTGCGGAGAATCGGCCGTCCACAGGAGTTCACGTCCCGGGCTGAGGCGGTTCGTTGCGCGTTGACGCCATGTGGGGAAAGCACCCTTCTCGGAGGATCTTCTCATGACGATCGATCCGGCCCGTGCCGAAGCGTTGTTCCGGGCGGCCATCACGCGGGCGGACCCGGCCGAGCGCCGGGCGTTCCTCGACCGCAAGGTCGGAGCGGACAACGAGCTGCGCGCCCGGATCGACGCCCTGCTGGCGGCGTACGATCGTCCGCCGGGCGTCCCCGACCGGCCCCTTGACGCCGATCTGCAGGCCACGGTTAACATGCCCGTGGTCACGGTCGATCTCGCGCCGGGAACGACCGAACCGGGTCGGAGCCAGTCCGACGAGACGACCGGCGGCGGCCGTCGGCGCGTCGCGGGCCCGGCCCGGGTCGATACCGTGATCGCCGGCCGGTACAAGCTCCGCCAGGAGATCGGCGAGGGCGGGATGGGCACCGTATTTCTCGCCGACCAGGCCCGTCCGGTCAAGCGCCAGGTCGCCCTCAAGCTGATCAAGCCGGGTATGGACTCGCGGGCGGTGCTGGCGCGGTTCGAGGCCGAGCGTCAGGCGCTGGCGATCATGGACCATCCCCACATCGCCAAGGTGCTCGACGCCGGTGCCACCGAGGATGGCCGGCCGTTCTTCGTGATGGAGCTGGTCAAGGGTATCCCCCTGACCGACTACTGCGATCAGCACCGCCTCGGGCTGCCCGAGCGGCTGGACCTCTTCCGCCAGATCTGCTCGGCGGTGCAGCACGCGCACCAGAAGGGGATCATCCACCGGGACCTGAAGCCCGGCAACATCCTGGTCGAGAGCCACGACGGCAAGCCGGTGCCCAAGGTGATCGACTTCGGCCTGGCCAAGGCCACCGACGGCCTGCAACTGACCGACCACAGCGCCTACACGGGCTTCGGCGGCATGGCCGGCACGCCCCTGTACATGGCGCCGGAGCAGGCGAGCTTCAACGCGATGGACGTCGACACCCGCGCCGACATCTACGCCCTGGGTGTCATCCTCTACGAGTTGCTCACCGGGAGCACCCCCATCATCCGCGAACGGATGAAGCGGGCGGCCCTGGACGAGATGCTCCGCCTGATCCGCGAGGACGAGCCCGCGACCCCGAGCAGCCGGATCGGCCAATCCGACACCTTGCCGGGCATCGCCGCCAGCCGGCAGACCGAGCCTGCGCGGCTGAGCCGGTTCGTGCGCGGGGACCTGGACTGGATCGTGATGAAGGCCCTGGCGAAGGAGCGCGGCCGTCGGTACGAGTCGGCCATCGCCTTCGCCCAGGACATCGAACGGTTCACGAACCACGAGCCGGTCGTCGCCGGCCCGCCGACGGCATCGTATCGGCTGCGGAAGTTCGTCCGCCGCAACCGCGGCAAGGTGATCGCGGCCTCGCTCGTGCTGATCGCCCTGCTGGCGGGGATCGCCGGGACGACGATCGGGCTGCTCGAGGCCAGGAAGCAGAGGGGGATCGCCGTCGCGGCGGCTTTCCGGGAGAAGGATGCCCGCGAGGCGGAGACGATCCAGCGCCAGGAGGCCATCCGTCGGCTGACGATGGTCGAGAAGTCCAACGAGATCCTCGGCTCGATGTTCAAGGACCTCGACCCGATGGGCGACCAGGGCGACGGCCGGCCCCTGGGGGTGATCCTCGGCGAGCGGCTCGACCAGGCGGCGGCCCGGATCGACGTGGAGTCGGTCGGCGACGCGACGGCCGTCGCCCGGCTGCTGCGACCCCTGGCGGAGGCGCAGATCGGGCTCGGCCATCACGCGAAAGGGATCGCCCTCTACGCCAAGATCCGCGACGATCTGACGGCCGTGTTCGGGCCCGACTCGCCCGAGGCCCTCCGGAGCATGGCCGACCACGCCAACGCCGAGGTCACCTCGGGCAGCAAGGCCCAGGGCGTCTCGCTCCTCGAACGGACGCTCCAACGCATGGAGGCGAAGCTCGGGCCCGAGCATCCGGATACGCTCCGGACGATGAGCAAGCTCGCCCTGGCCTACCTCAATGCGAGGCGACGCGACCTCGCCGCCGCGCTCTGCGAGCGTGCGGTCACGCTCATGGAGGCGAAGCTCGGGCCCGGCGACCCCGATACGATCGAAACCATGATGATTTACGGCGTGCACCTCGCCCCGAGCGACAAGGCAAAAGGCATCCTCGAACGGACGCTCGTGCTGGCGCAGGCCCATCTCGGTAAGGACCATAACACGACCCTCGCCGCCATGCGGTGGCTCGCGCCTCACTACGGCCGGACGGATCTGGCCAAGACCATCGGCATGTTCGAAGCATCCCTGGAACTCGGCGCGGCCCGATACGGTCGCGATCACGTCAACACGCTGTATTCCATGCTGACGGTCGCCTCTGCGTATCGACAATTGGGGCAGGCCGATCGGGCTTTGAGACTCGACGAGGAGCGATACCGTCTCTTCCGGGCCAAATTCGGTGGCGATCATCCCGATCCCCAGGGACTGGGTTCGAGTCACGCCCTGATCGAAGCCTACAAAGCGGCCGGGCAGCCCGAGAAAGCCCTCGCCCTCCTCGAGGAGGAGTATGCTCGCAAGAGCGCGAAGCTCGGGCCCGAGGACCCGAAGCTGGACGAGGACATGAAGCGGCTCGCCACGGAATACGTGGCCCTCGGCAAGCCGGAGCGGGCGAAGGCCCTGGCCTATCGGCACGCCGGCTTCCGCGAAGGCGATGACGCCAAGGGATCGAGGCCATATGCCCGGGCCATGGTCGGGCTGGCCGCGGCGTATCGCGACAACGGCAAGCCGTCGGACGCCGAGTCGTACTTGCGCGAGGCCCTGGCGATCCTGGACGCGAAGGAACTCGGCTCGGCGTTGACGTTCGCGGTCCGGTCGAGGCTCGGCGAGGCGTTACTGCATCAGTACAAGTTCGCCGAGGCCGAACCGCTCCTCTGGTCCGGGTACGAGGGCCTGAACAAGCTGGGAGAGTTCCGCGAGAACGGGATGGACCCGAACCGAGAGTCCGTCGACCGGCTCCTCTTGCTGGGGGATTGGACATACAAGCCGGTCGGCCCGCCCGCCCGCGGCCTGCCCGTCTACGAGGGTGCCTTCACGCGTACCAAGCTCATGAAAGGTACGAGATATCCCGAGGATCCCGACATTCTCCTCGCGTTGCGGAGGCTGGCCGGTGCCTACATCGCCTTCGGTCGGGCCGACAAGGCGAGGGCCGTGATCTGGGAACACGCGGGCATTCGGACCGGGACGCAGGACCGGGATTCGCTCGGATATGCCAGGGCCTCGAAGTGGCTCGGCGAGGCGTATCTATGGATCCAGCGATGGGCGGACGCCGAGAAGCCCATGCGCGAGGCCCTCACGATCCTCCAGGCCCGCGAGCCCGACGCCTGGACCACGTTCGACGCCGAGTCGATGCTCGGCTGGGCGATGCTCTATCAGGGGAAATACGCCGAGGCCGAGCCCCACCTCCGCGCCGGTTACGAGGGGCTGAGGTACCGAGCGGCGACGATCCCGATAGCCGAGCGATACCGCGTCGGCAAGGCCGTCGATCGCCTGATCGCAATGGCGGAGGCGCAGAAGAAGCCCGATGCGGTCGCGGCCTGGAAGGCCGAGAAGGCGAAGCCGCTGGACACGACTCCGAAGCCGCCCACGGGCAAGCCATGAGTGACCCCTTGATAGATGATCGCGGCCTTCGTCGCTTCCGAGTCGGTCGGCCGTTGGTCGTGGAGTCCCGGATAGCCGAAGTTGAATTACGAGATGGCTTCGACGAGCCAGTCCAGACCGAAGCCTCCGGCGATCGCGCCGATGGTCAGCATCAACAAGCCGAGGTAATAGGAACCCTGCGACGGGACTGCTGGCCGGGGATAGTCGGGAGGCACTCCGGCCCTCACCATCCGGTCGTAGAGCTCGGGATGGGTCCCGCCCGACGACCGGAGGACGACCGAGATCCCGCCGGTCTCATAGAGCTTCTCCAACATGCGCGCATAGCTACCGGGTTGGGTCTCGAGCTGGACGCGCCATGGTGTCGGCCCGGACTTCCATCCTGTGGTTGAGTCGAAAGTAAACGACCAATCCACATAACGAGACGAAGTTGGCTCCGACGAGGATCGCCAGGCCGGCCTCGAATTCGAAAGCTCGCTCCAGCAGGACCATGAACAACGCGGGCGAGCCAATCCAGGACGTGAGGATCAGAATATACAGAAACCTCGAGACCCGGACCCGGCGCGGCTCGCCCAGGTGCGCCAGCTCGTGGGCAGACAGCAGGGACAGTTCCTCGTCGCTGAGGACGGCGAGGGCCGCGTCGGTGACGCCGATTCGATCCTGGAACACGAACGCCAGCGCATTGGCCATCGGCAGGGCGATCTCCTCGACGCCCTTCGGTCGAACATCCATCCGCTCGGCGATCGTCGCGACGATTGTTCGAAGGCGATCGGATGCCGGCCGGATGATCCCCGTCCATCGCAGCAAGGCGATCCAACCCCAGGTCAGATAGACCATGGACGCCAGCGTAACCCCCGCCGTGATCGCCAGTTCAAGTACCAGGCCGAGACCGAGGATGCGACTGCAAAATGTGAATGCGATCCAGCTCCATAGCGCGAGCAGGGTCGCAGCGGAGATCCAGGCCCATCGCCAGTTCCGCGGCGTGAGGGCCACCGCGGGGTTGACCCGTCGCTCCCATCGGGAGCTGGCCTGCAACACGCCGACCAGGCACACCGCCAGGAAAAGCCCGTTCGTCACCATGGGAGGGAGCAGGCCGGCGAACTTCTCCATGCGACCCCAGACCATGAACACGCGATCCGGGACGATGAAGGCGAACAGCAGGAGGGCCGGGGCGATGAAAGGGACCCGCGCCATCAGCTTGCGCCGGGCCACGCCAGCCGTGCCCGTTCGGCCCAGTGAGCCCCGTCGGCGCGGTTCCACCGCCGGAAGGCGACGGACAGGGCCAGCCAGGTCACCAGCCTTGCGACGATGTAAGCGGCCCCCATCGTGGCGGCCAGGGCCGCCCAGGCGAAGGGGTCGTTGCGGATATTCGTATTGTGGAGGTCGAAACCATCCGTCGGCACGATCGGCCTCCTCGTGGCGTCATTCCGCGTCGCCGTCGGCCTCCGACGCGGCCGGACTCCCCTTACCACCGCAGTGATTCGTCAACTGGGAGTGCGCCCAGACAACGGCCGAGTCATCGGCGGCGGAGTCCGCGCCGTCCTTGCGTGGACGTGGCTCGTGGAGCTCGGCCTCCGCCCAATAACCCTGGGCCTCCGCACATCGACCCTGCTCGGCGAGCCGGCCCGCGAGCATGGCCGGGGCATAGGCTCGCGAGGCGTCGAGCGTCCAGGCGGCCCGATAGAATTCCAGCTCGTTCCGCCCGTCGCCGCGGTCGTGGGCGGCCTGCGCCAGCAGGCATGCCTCGTCGAATGTGCCACCCACAGCCCCAATCGTCCAGGCGGCGGCCGATTGCGGGTCGAGCAAGGAGCGAGGAAGCCGGCACGCCAGGTAGTCCAGTCCCACGCCGCCGACGATCACGACGATGACCTGGACGATCAAGCCCCGATGGAATGGCCCTCGCGGCGGGGCATCCGGACGGGGATACGGCGGGGCGCACCGGCGGCGACCAGGCGGTCATAGAGCTCGGGATGGGTCCGACGCTTCATCCCGTGCACAACGGGGACCAGGTTGGCCGCGTAGAGCCGCTCCAGTGCCCGGGCGTAAGTCCCTGGCGCCGACTCGAGCCGACGGACGGCCGCATCAGCCCGGATCTCCATGCGACGGCCCAGATGCGCGTGCACGATCAGCGCCCACAGGATCAGGGCCGGGCCGCTCAAGAGCACCAGCCACTCGAGATCGTGTCGCAAGGGCTGGCGACACCAGGGGTGCTGCCATCGGCAGCCCCATGCCGAGCCCGAAGGCGAACCAGAAGGAGAGACGCATCACCCGGACCCAGCGCGGCTCGGTCAGGTGCGCCATCTCGTGAACGCAGACGGCGGCCAGTTCGTCGTCGTCGAGGGTCGCCAGGGTCGCGTCGGTCACGCCCAGCGTCCCTGACTGGATGAAAGCAAAGGCGTTCGCCATCGGCAGGGAGAGCTCCACGACGGCCCTCGGCTGGTAGGCGAAGAATTCGCCGACCTGCGCCGCGATCGTTTGCAACCGATCGGATGCCGTCCGGATGATCCCGGCCCATCGCATCAGGAATGGCCAGCCCCAGGCGAAGTAGCCGCCGAGCGCCAGGGTTTCCCCCGCGATGATCGCCAGCGTCGCGACCGGGCCGCGTCCGCGACCGAGCCCGTAGACGAGGAATCCGGCGAGGACGATCGGTCCGACCGTGGACAAGGACAGGGCCCAGGCGCCTCGTGCGGGGCGAGGCGTCAGTGCCCAGGCCGGGTTGAGCTTGCGTCCCAAGGAGATTCCGGCCTGGATCTGGCCGAACCAGGCCCCGGCGAAGGCCAGTAAGTTCGTTACGATCGGGGGGAGGATCTCGACGCGCCAGCCGTCCCGCCCCACGACGGTCAGCAGGGGGATCATGACGACGAGGAGGGATAGTCGCCCGAGGCGCCGGCCCGGCCAGGCCATCCTGGCCGCCTCGTGCCAGGAATCGCCACGGTACTGTCGCCAGGGATGCAGGGCGACCCACATGCCGAGCCAGGTCACCATCCAGGCGAGGCAATAGACGGCCGCCGGCATCGTGGCGAGGCCCACCCAGGCGTAGGGGCTGGCTCGCGCCACCTGTCCGACGAAGGCGATCGGATCGGGCTCCATCTCGGGCTTGGCCCCTTCGGATGGTCTGGCGTTCTCACCCGCTCAGTTTACTTCGCCATGACCCATCGTGCCATCTCCCGGAAGCTGGGGGCCTTGCCCTGCATGAGGAGGCCGGTCCGGAAGACCTTGCCCGCGCCCCAGATGCAGGCGATGGCGGTCAGGGTCGTCCCCACGATCGAGAGCCCGACCTGCCAGGCCGGCGGAGCGGGCCTCATCCCGATTCGCATCAGCATGAGATACGGGCTGGCCGGCGGGAACAACGACAGGCCGACCGACAGCGGGCTCGCCGGATCCTTGACGATCGCCGGCCAGATCATCACCGGGAACGTCGTCAGCAAGATCACCGGCATCATCAGCGACTGGGCGTCCTTGAGCTCGCTGCACGCCGCGCCCACCGCCATGAAGAGCGAGCCGAAGAGCAGGATGGCCAGCACCAGGAAGAACGCCATCGCCATCAGGAGCGGGATCGAGATCACGTCGGCATATCCATAATAGACCGCGACCCCATAGCCGCCCGCGATGTACAGCGCGCCAGGAGCCCGGCGACCGCGGTCTGGCCCAGCAGCTTGCCCATCATCAGCTCGAACGGCGTGATCGAGCCGAGCAGCACCTCGCTGATCTTGCTCATCTTCTCCTCGATCACGCTGTTCAGGAGCGGCGGCGTGCTGGTCATGATCACGAAGAACATGACGTACATGAGGACGATCGGCACGCCGAAGGTCCGCACCCCGTCGATCTTCTCCGCCGCCTTGATCGCGTCGGGCCCGCCGGTCGTGGACGCCTGGCGATCGGCCAGGCCGAGGTTGTCGATGCCAATCGGCTTGTTCAACCGATCGGCGAGCGCCGCGTCGAGGCCGGCCGAGCGGAACCGCCGCGATCGGACCTCGGCATTGACGGTCGCCACCAGCCAGTTCCGCACCACGTCGTCGTTGGGGTTCTCGGAGTGATAGGCGATCGCCGGGGGCGGCGCGTCGATCGAAGTCGGGGTGGCGATCGCCTCGGCGGGGATCACGACGTAGGCACCGAGCTCGCCGCGTCGGACCCGGTCCGAGAGCTCCAGGGTGACGACCGGGTCAACCGGCCCCGATCCCGGGACCGCGGTCGCTGTCGGCTCGATCCGAGGCGCGATCGTCTTGCCCTGCGGGTTGACCGTCTTGTCATTGTAGGCCCGCGCCGCCGCTTCGATGGCCGGATAGGCGCCCCGGTGCGGTCGATCACGGTGACCGTCCGGGTCCGGGTGTCGACCCGTTTCATCACGAAGAGTTGCAGCGCAATCGACGAGCCCACGAGGATCGGCAGGAGGAGGATGCTCGTGAAGAACGCCTTGGTGCGGACCGACGAGCCGAACTCGGTCGTGGCGACGACCCCGATCTTGTGGAAATCAGGAAGCATGGGACGCGACCTCCGGCGTGTTCTCGGGTGCGGCGATCCGCACGAAAATGTCGTGGAGCGACGGGCGGGCGATTTCGAAGAGTGAGATCCGCGTCCGGGACATCAGCGCCTCGAGCAGCGCCTGGGGGTCGCCCCGCCACCGGACCTCCTGGGCGTTGCCCTGATCGTTGACCTCCTCGATGCCGTCGAGTCCATCAAGGGCATCCATCCCATCGTCGGTCCGCAGCCGGATCGTGTCGTGGCCGTAGATGGACTGGATCTCGTCGAGCGTGCCGTCGAGGACCTTGCGGCCCTTGAAGATCATGAAGATCCGGTCGCAGAGCCGCTCGGCGACGCCCATGTCGTGCGTGGAGAAGACGACGGTCGTCCCCTCCTTCCTCAGGTCGAGCACGGCGTCCTTGAGGACCTCGGCGTTGACCGGGTCCAGGCCGCTGAACGGCTCGTCGAGGATCAGAAGGTCGGGCCGGTTGAGCACCGAGGCGACGAACTGGACCTTCTGGGCCATCCCCTTGGAAAGGGCCTCGACCTTCTTGTCGACCCAGGCCGAGAGCCCGAGGCGTCCCAGCCACCGGTCGATCTCGCGGTCGAGGTCGGGCTGACGCGCCCCCTTGAGCGCGCCGTAATAGCGGAGCAGCCGTCGCACGGTCATGCGCTTGTACAGCCCGCGCTCCTCGGGCAGGTAGCTGACCCGATCGTGGGCCGCCCGCGTGTCCCGCTCGCCGAGGACCTCGATCTCGCCCCGGTCGGGGAGCAGGATGTGCATGATCATCCGCAAGGTCGTCGTCTTGCCCGAGCCATTCGGCCCGATGAACCCGTAGAGCGACCCGCGCGGCACGGTCAGGTCGAGGTCGTCTACGGCGGTCGTCCCATTGAACCGCTTGGTCACGTTGCGAATCGCGATGGCGTCATTCATATTGCAAGGAGGCCCATCAAGCCCAGAGATTGACCGGTTCGGCCGTCGATGGCATAGGACATTCGTCACGGGCCGAGGAATATTCGTCGATACGCGATCGCCTCCAATGGGACGAGGGCGCGTCTCGGGATCGCTCGTCCCCGCTCATCGAGGATGACTTCTCCGAACGCTCTCGGCTATGGTGCTCGAACGACCCGCCGTTCGGCACGACCATTTCTGTACTTTAGTCCACGATTACCGCATCTGAACAGCCTCGCCGAGGCGGGATGTGGTGTGAGCTCAAGAGCGAGATCATCCCGATGAGCGCCCGGAATACGACTGAGAATGGAACGATCAAGGATCCGGCCGAGTGGATCACGGGCGACGAGCCGATGACGGGTGCGCAGGACTCCTACCTCCACACGCTGGCCAGGAAGGCCGGTGAGGAGGTCGAGGACGACATGACCAAGGCCGAGGCATCGATGAAGATCGACGAGCTTCGAGAAAGGACCGGCATCGCGGCGCCGAAGAAGCGTAAGGCCAGTAAGAGCGGACGCTCGGTGGATGACGACAAGGTATTGAAGGGAATGGTCAGCGGCGGCCCTGTCGAAGGGGAAGTCGCCTACCATGGAGAATGTCAACTTCGTCCACAACTTGTGCTTCGGGATCCTGGCCCTTCAGATCGACTTCATCAGCCAGGATCGGTTCGTCGCCGGGCTGAACGCCTGGGTGCAGCGCAAAGGAGATCCACCGGGCGACGTGGCTGAGGCCCAAGGAGTGTGCTCCTGGAGCCGCTTGGGACCGAGCACTCGCAGTCTCACGGTGGCGACCTTCGGCGCGGACTTGTCGCGGCCTCGGCCGAGATGTCCACGCGCCTACCCGCAGCCCAGTGTGACCGGAGCCGATCGTTGGCGGCCGGCATCGGAACCCCTACGCGCGCTATTGAGCCATCGACTCCGCTTCTTGCTTGATGGCTTGGCACCGGCCCTCCAGCAGCCTTCTCAGGTAGCCGGCCATGAATAGGCGGTCCACCAGCCAGCCGAGCGGCCCGAGCGGCGACCGGAAGGTGACCTCGTCGGTCATCACCGTCTTGCCGTCTCGCTCCTCGAAACGGTGGTCGTGGGCGAACGACCGGAATGCCCCGGCCGTCATCACGTCCCGGAAGTATACGGGGCGATCGAACACGGTCACCTCGGTGGTGAGCCGCTGCCGGACGCTCAGGTGCCGGGCCTCCCAGGTGACCGACTCGCCCTGCCCGATCAGGCCCGAGGTTCGGCCGGCGACAGCCTTCTCCCCGGTGCCCTCGAGCGACCGGGTGTGGAAGTCGATGTCCCGGGCCAGGTCGAAGCACCGATCGGTCGGGGCGGCGATCAGGGTCACGATCCGGATTGCAGCCACTCCCGCCCTCCGCGTCTGCCGCATAATACCACCGCTCGGCTGCCCGCCTCGCCTCGGTGAGCTACGAGATCCCAGAAACCGACGGGGCGGGCCGGGTCAGCCGCGGCGTTTGGTCAGGCCCAGCCCCCGCGTCGCAGCACAGGTCCGACCTGCTGTGCCATTCGTGCTCAATCCCCCGCATCAGCAAAGCACAATCAAACTCGATGGAGCCCTGCGGGAACAATGCTTGGTCATCGAAGAAGCTGGACTGCATCGAGGTCACCGACAATGGCTCGACCTGCCAGCGATGACACTGCAACTCCAATCCCTGGAACTTCCGCGGGTCGGGCGTCGCCGAATAGCCCAGCGAGCCGGCCCGAAAGAAAGCCGACGCCTCCGCGAGCGAATCGAAGGTGGAGGTCGTGGGCAGGTCGGCTGCGACATCCCCGACGACGGAGAGGCTTGTCACGCCGTCATCGCTCCGCAACATCACCTCGAAATGAGTTTCGGTTTCCTTCACGGTGAACTTCGCGTGGGAGTGGATGCCGGGGAACACCCGGCCGCCGCCAACCGCGTTGAGCCACGAACTGGTATCCCGCCGACGGACGTACACGCCATCCCGTACGTGGCCAGCCTCGTCCCACTCGACGGCGGTGCGATGGGCTGCATTCTCCGACGACATGCCCAGCCATGGCGGCAGGAACCTGGGCCGCATGCTGCGCAGGCGGATGAGGCAGATTCCGACCATACCGAACCCGCGATGGAGTTTAGGGCGAAACGAGGGCGGCAACAGTGGGGCCAGCACGTCGGGGGCCACCCGGTAGTTGACCAGGATGCGGCGGTCAATGACGCCGTGAATGACCGGAATCCTCATGGAGCAACTCCAAGGGGCCTGAGACCGAACCCAGCAGCGGGGCGGGCCGCGAGTGAGCGATGACCTCCCAGCCGAGATTTCCCAGGTAAGCCCCTGACTGAGCCGGGCGATCGCCTAATCCGGTAGATCTGAATGGGCATCATAGCGATTCTCCCCTGGTGATGAAAATAGAAGGTCCTAATAATTCTTGAAAATCAGCATTCCTTGAGTAGTCGATGCCAGCGCCGCAGGTACTCTCGGTCCACCGATGGTTAGGGTCGGGATTGCCGGATTGGTCGAAAAGGATATTGGCTGGCTTGAGGCCGAGATGGATCACGCCACGCCTTCGCACGACTTCGTGACCCCACGCCTTCGCAAAGTTGGCCCCCTCGCCTTCCAAGACGGTTTACTGGTAAGATGTTTGTTAAATATTTTGTATTTATGTGTGTATATCGGAAGAGCGCAAAGAGAGGCCGGGAGAGCGCTCGATGCACCCCAATGTCGCAGCCAGCCCAGCGAATAGGTTGCAGGCTGATCGATCGGCCTGCCGGGAGGGATGCCTTGACACAGAAACGACGTCGAATACGCAACAGACGCTCCGCCCGCTCGCAGTGTCGCGTAGCGGGGAAAGGAGAGAGAGACTCGGTGTCGAGAGACTCGGTGTCCGTTCATTTTTCCCCCCGAGAGAAACTCGCTGTCGGTTCATTTTTTCCCCGGAGACTCGGTGTCGGTTCATTGACACTCCGGTGTCCGGAAACTCGGTGTCGGTTTATTTTTTCCCCCGCGAAAATGGACTGACATTGCGCCAAGCACCGGGCTTCCGCAAGTCGTTGACCCTGCGTTCCGCGGGGAGGAGCCCCCAGGGCCGATGAGGGGCATCCGCCAGGGGAACGCCGCACCTGAGCCCGGTCCGGCGCGGTGCTGTCCGACGCGGATTCACAAGAAAATGAGAAAAAACCAAGAAAGTCGAACGAGACCTCGAAAAGTTTCCCATAATCACAGCAGAAGGCGAAGATAGCCACCCTTGCGACGCCGCGAGCCACACCATGCCCACAGACCGCTCCCGACCGCCGGTCATCCGATCGACATCCCGCGAAGGGGACATCCCATCATGACGGCCACCGCCGAGATGCCGCCCACGCGCGCCGAGATCAACCGCCGCAACGCCCAGCGATCCACCGGGCCGAAATCTCAGGCCGGCAAGGAGCGGTCGCGGTTCAACGCCCTCAAGCACGGCTGCCGCGCCAAACTGCCGATCCTCCCCGGCGAGGACCCCGACGCCTATCAGGAACGCCTCGACGCCTGGATCGACAAGTTCCAGCCCCGCGACGCCGTCGAGACTTACATGGTAGAGCGTGCCGTCCAGGCCTCCTGGCAACTCGACCGGGCCGACCGCGCCGAGGTCACGGCGATGGTCGAGGCCGCCGAAGAGCTGGCCCTCGGGAGGTCACGGGACGTCCTCGCGCTGGGGGAGACGCTGTTCCGCGCCCCGCGCGTCCGCGGCGGCGAGCCCGACGGCGTCCGCGTCCGCGACGGCGACAACCGGCCCCTCTCCTGGCCGTTCGACCCGGAACATGCCCGGCATCCCACCCAGATCGTCAAGGAGCTCGAGGGCACGGCGCAAGGGTGCACCTGGCTGATCCAGCGGTGGACGGCGCTGGGGGAGGCCCTCGAGGGCGGGCGGATCTGGCGGCCGGTTCGACCGGCTGCGGGCGGTCCGGCTGCTGGGCAAGCAGCCGCTCGAGGCGGTCGCCGACGAGGCGGTGCAGTCGATCTACCTGGCCTGTCAGGCGATGGACCCGCACGGGCCGGACGTGTTCACCGAGCCGTTGAGCGACCTGCGCCACCCCGAGGCGTCGGCCATATATCAAAGGGAGACGGAGAGATTCGCGAAACTGCGCGCCGAGCGGTCGCCTCGGGATGCGGCGGCGGGCCGGGCGGCGCTGCGGCCGATCGTGTCGGCGGCCGTGCCGCGGCTGGAGGCCCTGCGGGATGTCCGCGCGGCGGCGGAGGCAGAATCGGCCGGCCTGTCGGAGGTCTCGGCCCGGATGTCCTTCCGCGCCAAGGAGACGGTGGAGTGGCTGTGGAAGCATCAGGCGAGGTGCAGCCGGTCGCTGTACCGGACGTTGGACGAGCTGCGCAAGGTCCGCCGCGACTTCGACGACGACCTGCCGGCTTCTCCCGGTCCGATGCCCGATGTCCTTGGCCCGTCGTCGGGGAGCGAGTCGGTCGAAGGGTCCGATCTCCCTGCGACGGCCGCGGAGCCGACGGCCGTCGAGCCGACCGGCGACCTCGACGCCCGGGACGTGACGAACGAATCCGGCTCATGTCGGCTAACTCGTGGCAACGCGGTGGGTGCAGGTCTCGTGCCCCACTGCGATGAACATCTTTTCTCGAATAACGGACCGCCCAACGGCGGAGATCCAACCGTGATCTCTTCCGTATTCGTTGGAGTTCCGCCTTCAGGCGGTCCGGGTGCGATCGACCGACCGCCTGAAGGCGGAACTCCAACCTCGGTCTCCTTGGGCATTACGACTTTGCAAGATGTTCACCGCAGTGAACTCATCACCCCGCCCGAATGCCCGACGCCGAGTCTCCCGCAGCACGCGTTGGGCGCGGGTCTCATGACCCCGCCCGAATGCCCGACCGTAGGTCTCCCACAGTCCTTCAACCACCCGATACCCGAATTGAGCTATGAAGCCATCGCTCCGCCCGAGCCTTTTTCCGTAACCACGGACCACGTACAAGGGACGACCGCCCCCGAGCCAAGAGGCCAACGACGGAGAGCGGACCAAAACGTCATCGTCCTGGCCCTGTTGGTGCTGCTGTTCACCACGGTCGTCGCAGCGGCTTTCGGGACCTGGGTGCCGGCTCGTGCGACCGAACCGAGGGCGGTCCCGGATCAGAGTCTCTGGCCCGAGGGCCACGGCGACCACAACGTGACGAACGAACCCAACTCCGGAGGCGGCCCGGCGATCATCGTGGCCGGATTTCGACGCGACGTGCCGGGTACCACCGGGACGGATCGGGGTCCGTTGCGGCGTCACTCGATGGTTCCCCTGATCCCTCCGCGGCCCCCTCCTCCCGGGGAACGGTGACGCCCGTGACCTGTCGAGAGTATGGGTCGGTAATCGAGGACGCACCCTGACTATCGGCTAGTGCGTGATTGGACTCATGCGGCTCTCGTGGGAATTTCTGGTTTTTTCTCGAATCGTCTGTCCGACTTTCGGAGTTGGTCCGATCACACCGGTAGACGCGATTTCCTCTCCTTCGAGACGTGTCGTCGATCCGGCGGAATCGGGGGAAGACGCGGGATATCGCCTCACGCGCCGCGGCGCGACTCCGATCGAGATGAACTTCCAGAGAGACACCAGGGGCCGACCATGAATGTTCGCTCGCCACGACACTTCTTTCGGGTCCATTCCCGCTCCTCGTCCCGTCGGCGCAAGGTGAACCGGCTACCCCGGATCGAGTCGCTGGAGGAGCGGCAACTCCTCTCAACCTTCGCGGTCCAGAACAACAACAACTCGGGGCCTGGCTCGCTGCGCGCGGAGATCGAGGCGGTCGATTCCGATCCCGTCTCCAACGGCCCGGACATCATCGAACCGGGCTCGTGGAGCGTCGGGACGATCGACATTTATTCGTCGCTCCCCGCGCTGACCCGGCCGGACGTGACGATCGAGGGCCTGACGATCCAGGGCAGCGGCGGCAGCCATAGCAGTCCCAGCGGTACCGGTACCGGCTCGCCGATCAGCCAGGCCCAGGGTCTGGTCATCCAGGGGAGCGGCGATGCCGTCGTGGCCGTCGCGGTCTCCGGGTTCGGGCAGTCGGGGATCTTCGTCTCGGCGGGCGCGGTGCAGATCAACCAGTGTCAGGTCGAGTCCAACGGCAATGACGGGATCCAGGTCTCGGGCAGCCAGTGCGGGATCAGCGGCAACCAGGTCGAGTCCAACGGCGGCGACGGCATCCAGGTCTCGGGCAGCCAGTGCACGATCAGCGGCAACGTGGCCTCGGGCAACATCGATTCGGGCATCGAGCTCGACGGCAGCGGCGCGACCGGCAACCTGGTCGAAGGCAACGACGTGGGCACGGACGCGACCGGCACCGTCGCGTTCGGCAACGGGTCGGTCGGCGTGCTCATCGACGGCGGAGCGTCGTACAACACGATCGGCGGCACGACCGCCGGCATGGGCAACGTGATCTCGGGCAACGATTCCCAGGGCATCCTGCTCGCCAATTTCGGCACGCCCACGACCGGCAACCTGATCGAGGGCAACCTGATCGGGACCGACTCCTCCGGCACCCAGGCACTCGGCAACAACGGCCAGGGGATCAACATCGGCGACGGTGCCGCGGACAACACCGTCGGCGGCACGACGCCCGGGGCGGGGAACCTGATCTCGGGGAATCAGGGGGACGGGATCGACATCCAGAACGCGGGTACGACCGGGGACGTTGTCCTGGGCAACTTCATCGGCACCGACATCACCGGCACGGCGACGCTGGAGAACACGGATCAGGGGAACACGAACAACGGTATCAGCATCACCGACGGCGCATCCGACATCACGATCGGCGGCACGTCGGCCGGGTCGGGCAACGTGATCTCGGACAACGGCAACTACGGCGTCTGGATCAGCGCGAACAACGGCAGCCTGGTCTCCGGCATCGCCGTGCAGGGGAACGTGATCGGCGCGGGTTCGACCGCGGAGGACACGCTGGGGAACGCCGGCGACGGTGTGCATCTCGACGACGGGGCCTCGCAGGTCACGATCGGCGGGACGGTCGAGGGTGCCGGCAACGTGATCTCGGACAATCGCGGCGGCGGGATCACCGAGAGCGGGTCCACGACGGAGGACAACCTGATCGCGGGGAACCTCATCGGTACCGACGCCACGGGCACCTATGCCCTGCCCAACGCCGGCTGGGGCGTCTTGCTGGCCGATGCCGGGCCCGATATCACCGTCGGCGGCACCTCGGCCGCCGCCGGGAACGTGATCTCGGGCAACGACCAGGGGGGCCTGGGTATCTTCGGGATCGACGCGGTCGGGGACCTCGTCGAGGGGAACAAGATCGGCACCGACATCACCGGCATGATCCGCCTGGGGAACCGCTTCAGCGGCGTCTACATCGGCGACTTCGGCAACGCGGGCGACTCGGCGTCGGACGCGACGATCGGCGGGGCGGCCGCCGGCGCCGGCAACGTCATCTCGGCCAACGGGAATGCAGGCGTCTGGATCAACGATCCCGGCGCCTCGGGCAACCTTGTCGAGGGGAACGAGATCGGCACGAACGCCAACGGGACCGCCGCGCTCGGTAATGCCTTGAACGGGGTCACGATCGAGCCGGGGGCGTCGGATAACACCATCGGCGGCACGATCGCGGGTGCCGGGAACGTCATCTCGGGCAATGGGAACTCGGGCATCTGGATCAGCGGCGCGGGCGGCTCGGGCAGCACGGACAATGTCGTCGAGGGGAACGAGATCGGCACGGATATCACCGGGACCGTCGCGGTGGGCAACGCTTATGACGGCATCGCGATCGATAATGGGTCGGCGGACAACACCATCGGCGGCACGACGGCCTCCGCGGCCAATGTCATCTCGGGGAACCTCGAATTCGGCGTCTTCCTGACCGACCAGGGGACCGACCAGGACGTCGTGGAAGGGAACCTCATCGGGTCCGACCCCACCGGGACGTCGGCCATCCCCAACGACGGCGGCGGGGTGCTCCTCGACGGTGGTCCGTCGAGTAACCTGATCGGCGGCTCGACCGCCGGCGCCGGCAACGTGATCTCGGGCAACGACGGCACGGGAGTCTACATCTACGGCTCGACGACCGAGGGCAACACCATCGCGGGCGACCGGATCGGTACGGACTTGTCCGGGACGGAAATCCTCGCCAATACGACCTGGGGCGTCATCGTCGATGACGCGCCCGATAACCTCGTCGGCGGGGCCTCGGCCGGCTCGGGCGACGTCATCTCGGGCAACGAGCAGGGTGGCGTGGCGATCTACGGGGCGCTCGCCGTCAGCAATCTGGTCGAGGGGGACTTCATCGGCACCGACACGACGGGCACCCAGGCGCTGGGGAATGCCTACAGCGGGGTCTATGTCGGCAACGCCGCCGGCTTCGGCGAATCGGCCGAGGGCGTCGCGTCGGACGTGACCGTCGGCGGGACCTCGCCCGGCGCCGGCAACGTCATCTCGGCCAATGGGAACTTCGGCCTGTGGATCGACGGCGACGGGGCCACGGGCATCGTCGTCCAGGGCAACGACATCGGGACCGATCCGACCGGCACGATCCCGCTGGGCAATGCGCTCGACGGCGTCCGGATCGACTCGGGCGCCTCGAACGACCTCATCGGCGGCACGGTCGTCGGGGCCGGCAATGTCATCGCTTTCAACGCATACAACGGGGTCGTCGTCGGCGACAATCCGGGCGACGACAGCGAGGGCGATTCGATCCTGGAGAACGCGATCTATCTCAACGCGGGGATCGGGATCGATCTCGGCGACAATGGCGTCACGCTCGACGATTCCAGCGGACACACCGGGCCGAACCTGTTCCAGGACTTCCCCGTGATCTCCTCGGCGACGACGTCCGGCGGGGTGACCACGATCGCGGGGACGCTGGCCGGTGCCCCGGATACGACTTACCGGCTCGAATTCTTCGTCAATCCCCAGCCCGATGCCTCGGGCTACGGGCAGGGGCAGACCTTCCTGATGGCCGCGGACGTGTTAACCAATGCCGGCGGCCAGGCGTCGTTCAGCCTCCAGGCGCCGACCGCCGTGGCCGCCGGCCAGTACCTGACCGCGACGGCAACCGACCCGTCCGGCGATACCTCCGAGTTCTCCGCCGACCGGCTGGTCATCGCCCACGTGAACCCATCGCCGCCGACGACCATCGATGCCGAGCCGGGCGTCGCCGACGGGGCGGTCGGCAGCCTCCGATACGCGATCGAAGAGGCCGACGGCGACGGTTCGGCCAGCACGACGGTCGAGCTGGCGGCCGGGACCTACACGCTGACCAACGTGTTGCTGGGCCAACTCGTGATTCAGAATGCCACGGACCAGCCCGGCAAGACGATCACGATCGTCGGCCAGGGCGAGTCGAAGACGATCATCCAGGCGGGGAGTTCCTTCAACAACCGCATCTTCGAGATCATCGGCCCGGTGACCGTTTTCTTCAAGGATCTGACGATCACGGGCGGGACCGCCCACAACGGCGGCATCCTGGGAGGCCCGTCCGCGCTGGGCGGCGGGATCCTGATCGATGGCGGCACCGTGACTCTCACCAGCGTCCTGATGTCGAACAACCAGGCCGTCGGGCTCAACGGCGCCAAGGGCAGTCCGGGCACCAGCGGCGGCGCCCCCGGCGGGAACGGCTCCAACGGCCAGAACGGCGACGGCGGCGCCATTTACGTCATCGGAGGATCACTGACGCTGGACGAGTTGACGCTCGAAAAGAATACGGCCAAGGGCGGCAGCGGCGGGGCCGGCGGGGCCGCGATACCCGGCCCTGGGCAGGCCGGGACTGACGGGCAAGGTGGGGTCGGCGCCGGCGGGGCCGGCGGCTCTCCCGGCGAGGCCGGCGGGGGTGGAGGTGCCAATGCCCCGGGGGACAACGGCAACGGCGGCGGCCGAGGCGTGTTGACGCAGGGTGATACGGGCGACTCGATCTTCTCGGGGGGCGGCGGTAATGGGGGAGCCGGCGGCCTTGGTGGCAACGTGAACGATGTAACGGCCCTGTTCACATCCGAGCTGGCGACCGGCGGGCCATTCACACTGCCTCAAGGCACCGTGCTCTCGGTCGTCTCGATCACGATCGACGGCGACGTCGTCCCCGACACGGAATACACGCTCGCCGGCCAGACCGTGACGCTCCAGGTCCCGCCGGGACGATACCAGTCGTCCAGCCAGGTATCGATCGTGTACTCCTTCCTCTCGATGGACGACAAGAGCAATCCGCACGGCGGCGGTGGAGGCGGCGGTGGTGGTGGCGGTGGTGGCGGAGGCGGAGTGGATGCGCCCTACGGCGGTGCCGGTGCCGGTGGGAACGGCGGCGATGGTGGCCCGGGCGGTGCCGGTGGAGATGGCGGGGACGGCGGCAATGGCGGCAATGGCGGCAACGGCGGCAATGGGTACGGCGGAGGTGTCTACCTGGCCTCGGGCACGCTGACCGTCATCGATGACACGCTCACCCAGAACCTGGCAATGGGCGGGGCCGGGGGCGCGGGGGCGAAGGGAGGCTACGGAGGATACGGCGGCTCCGCGGGCCGGGGCGGGGGCGGCGGGGGCGGCGGGGGCGGCGGGTCTTATCTCAATATCACGTCAGAAGGCCAATTTATCTCGGGTGGTGCCGGCCCCGGCGGCAAAGGCGGCGACGGGGGTAAGGGCGGCGACGGCGGCGATGGCGGAGCCGGTGGCGATGGCGGCCGGGGCGGGGCCGGTGCCGTCGGAGCGGGCGGCGGCATCTTCGTCGCGACCGGGTCGCTCTCGGCCGTGGACTCGACATTCATGTCGAATACGGCCCAGGGTGGGAACGGCGGCGGGGGCGGGAAAGGTGGTAAGGGCGGCCTGGGCGGCTCGGGAGGCAACGGGGGTAGTGGAGGCGCAGGCGGCATCGGGCTCGTCGATGGGCTGGGCGGCGATGGCGGCGATGGCGGTAAGGGAGGTAGCGGCGGTAATGGCGGCAGCGGAGCGACGGGCGGACCGGGCGGTTTCGGGCTCGGTGGAGCGATCTTCATCAGTGACGCCGCGGTGCTCCTGGATCAAGGGACCTGGAAATCCAACCAGGCCCTCGGCGGGGCCGGGGGGAACGGCGGGGCCGGCGGCAACGGAAACGTCGGCGGCCAGGGAGGCAACGGCGGCTGGGCCGTGGGGTTCGACACCGACGGAAACGGAGGTAATGGCGGAAACGGCGGTTCGGGAGGCCGGGGCGGCGATGGCGGCGTCGGCGGCGGGGGCGGTGTCGGCGCCGGCGGTGGGGTCTACGTGAAGGCCGGCACCATCTCGCTGGTCCCGAGCACGAGCCCGAATCAGATCGTCGCGGGAGGTGCCGGGGGGAACGGCGGGGCTGGCGGCGCCGGCGGCCGGACCGATCCGAATCAACACATCGTCGGCCACGACAACCCCTCCCTGCCACTCGGACACGGAGGAAAGGGGGGGCGAGGCGGTATCACCTTCGATGGGACCCCCATCGGGCAGAATGGCCAGCCGGGACTCGACGGCCGGAGCGGGCCGAGCGGCACGACGGGGCTCAACGGAGCCCCCGGAGGGGCCGTCGGACCGGGGATCTACATCGCCTCGGGAACCATAGTCAGCCCCCTGGAGGTCGCCGCGATCGCGGCGGTCTCGCCCAATCCTCGGAATTCCGACGTCTCGTCCATCCAGGTGACATTCGACGAGGCGATCAACACCAACAGCCTGACATCGGGCGCCCTGACGCTGACCGACAACGGCGGGCCGAACCTGATCAACTCCGGGGTCACGATCAGCCTGTTGGGGGGTACGACCTACCAGATCATCGGGCTCGCCGGCCTCACCACCGTCAACGGCAACTACACGCTGACGGTCGACGCCGGCGACATCCGGGACGAGGCCGGCACGCTCGGTGTCGGGTCTGCTTCCACCGCGTGGCGGATGGATACGTCGCCCCCCACCAGCGACGTCAACCCCCTGCCCGCGCGGGAGACCAGCCTCAGTTTCCCCGCCACGGTCACGGGCTCCGATGGCGGCTCGCCGCCCTCCGGCGTGGCCTCGTATGACATCGAGGTCTCGATCAACGGCGGACCCTGGTCGTTCTGGACGAACGTCCCGGCCTCCGACCCGACGGCCACCTATACCGGCCAGAGCAACACGACGTATGCCTTCTACAGCATCGCCCACGACCTGGCCGGCAACACCGAGGACAAGGCGCCGGCCATCGAGGCCAGCACCTATCTCCCCGACCTGACCCCGCCGGTCGCCACGGTGAATGCGACCACCGGGACCAACGCGAGCTCGGTCAACAGCCGTACCGGCACCTTCACCCTCGACGTCACGGGCAGCGATCCCGGCGGCGGATTCGTGACCGATTTCGAGGTGTTTGTCTCCGTCGATTCCGGGCCGTACACCATGATCAACGGCGCCGCGATCCCGGCGGGACCGCCGAACAGCCGGGGTTCTAGCACGGCGACGATCCCGTATCAGGGCCTGACCGACGGGGTGTCGCATCAATATGCGTTCTACGCCATCGGCATCGATGGCGAGGGCAACGTGCAATCGGCGCCCTCGACTCCCAACCTGACGCTGACCGAGACCTTCGCGCAGCCTTCGTCGCTCCAGGTGACGAACCTGATCGTCGAGGAAGGCGCCGTCGAGCGGTCGTATATCCGGTACCTCGACATCGGCTTCGACGAGTCCGACAGCCAGTCCGGCGGCGAGTTGACCCATCTCGCCAGCTCCGTCGGTTCCGCGTCGCCCGAGATCCAGCTCTACAAGTACGACCTCAACGACGACGCGTCGAGCAAGACGGCGGTCTCGCTCTCGGGGGTGTCCGTGACGGTGATCGATCATGCCATCGAGCTCGACTTCGGCTCGAACGGCCTCGGCGGCAGTCCGAACACGACGGCCGCCGACGGCTACTATGAACTGGATATCAAGCTGCCCAGCGGGCAGACCGCCGTGCATCACTTCTACCGGCTCCTGGGCGACGTGAACGGCGATGGCGTGGTGGACAGCAACGACCTGAACGCGATCGCCGCCGAGATCGGCGCGTCCAGCCTGGCGGGCATGGCACCGCTCGACGTGGACGTCACCGGGGACGGTACCGTCTCGTCGCTCGATCTCTTACTGGCGACGCGATCGAAAGGCCGGGCGCTCGAAGACGGGGCTCGCCCTGGGATGAAAACTCCCTTGTCCATGACGACCTGGGGTCTGACTTTATTTCTTGACGACTCTGCCCAGGTCCTCTAGAGTTGCGGCGCGATCGACGAACCCACCAGGATCGGCAGGAGGGGGATGCTCGTGAAGAACGCCTAGGTGCGGACCGACGAGCCGAACTCGGCCGTGGCGACGACCCCGATCTTATTATCGAGGTCGTCTCGTGATCCTCCCTTGATGTCGCCGGCAGGCGAGTCCCGGCGGGAGGTGTCGCGAATGGCCGATGAACAGGAACGTGACAGTCGATTCAGGAGTCGCCCCAGGGACTCAGGTCGCGATCGATCAGCGAGCCGAGATTCTTGACGTCCTCGTGGAAGGCCCTCACCAACTCGCGCCTGACCGAGAGGGCAAACCTCGGGCTGTACGAATTCGCCCGCGTCAGGATCGTCTTCGCCGCTCGGATGCAGGGGCTCGGCAGCAACCGCTTTGCCGTCCGCTTGATGGGATGATCGGCCGCGATCAGGCCATGCAGGGCCGCCGATCGCGCGAATTCGACCCCCGCGGAGGTATTCATCCGCTTGAGGCCAGTCCCGATGTCGCCGATCTCCAGAAATCGCATCAGGCCTTTCAAGACCGCCCGCTCATTCGTCGCAAGGTCGGAAAAAATGATGATCTTGATCTGATCGCGCGAGAATAAATCGTAGTATCTTCGCAATTGCGCATAATAAAATCCCATCGCCTGGTAGTGCCAGATGTGCTCCCATCCGGCCGAGATTCGCCCGGCTTCCAGGCGAAGGGCCTCGGCGAAATCGTGCGAAGGTTCACGCCCGTCTCGGAGCAGATGCAAGTAGCTGGAGTAGGCTCGTTCGGCCGGATTCCTCAGGATCGCCACGATCTTGACGGAGGGGATGTAAGCCTTGATGCGACGCGGCGCGTCGGGGTGATACATGTAGAGAGGTGAGGCTTCGCCGATGGCGACTTGGTCCGTTACCCCCTCGAAAAGCGCCTCGTAGTCTTCAAGGTTGGTGATTGCGATCCGATTGAGCCAATGGTCATCTCCCGGGCCCTTGAACTCCGGCCTCGTACCCTCCAGGGCGAAGAAGTTCGCCTCTTTCTGCTTCCTCGGCATGTAAACTTGAGGATGATGACTGAGATAATCCCAGAGTGACGTCGTGCCGGCCTTGGCGGCCCCGATAATCAAGAAATTCGGCAGCATCGGCTCGAGTCCCGCGGAGTGAGAGTCGAAGATGGTCTCATCCGATCGTCTCCAGGACTTCGGCCGCCCGATGGTCGTAGGTATGCTCGGATCGTGCGCGCACTCGCGAGGCCAGCGCAATCCGATCGAGGATCCCGCCGCAACCGAGCCGGGCTCGAATCTTCTCGTCCAAGTCCTCGGCGTCCCGAAAGATCACGACTTCCTTCTCGGGCTCGAGGCATCGGACGAGATCGGGTTTGTAAGCCGAGAAGGAGACGCACGTCCCGGTCATCGCGACCTCGAAGACCCTGAAATTCTCCCCGCTGATCATGTGATTTCCATGCACGTTGATGGATATTGCCGACGCGGTGTAGATCATGGTCTTCTTCAGGCCTTAGACGGGCTCGGTGCGTGTGTGTGGGCGGAGCCGATGCGCCGCGGCTTCCCAACCCGTGCCGTAGATCTTCAAGTCGTACCGCGTCAGCCGGTCGAGCAGCCGCTCTCTCCCCGGCGACCACGACCCGATGAAGCAAATCTCGGCGCCATAGTCCCGCCGGAAATCGTCCGCGATGGGCAACGGACCATGTTCATCCGGGTCGGCGCATGCGGCAGACTGTGGGCCCTCCGTGACCGTGACGTCGTGCCCGAGGTCGATCAAGACGTCAGCCAGGTGGGAACCGATGAACCCAGCTCCTCCAGTGATCAGTACATTCTCACAGCCCATCGTCCGATAGTCCTTGATCGCGAGTGATTGCATCTGTCGATGAGTCGGAACTCTCGTGCTGCCGCTCACCGGACGACCGAGGAGCGGGCATCGTGCACCTGGGATGCGCGACGCACTTGTCGATGAGCCCTGCAGGATCGAATCAAGTCGTGAAGGCAGGCCACGAGGGAACGCCCATCAGATCCAAAGTCACTATAGAGCGCCTGACGAATATGCCGAACAGGCTCGGGGAAGTCTTTACTTGAAAGGCAGCCCAGAAAAGGGCCGATCGTAAAGTGCTCGACCGACCCGCCGATCGGCACGATCATTGCTGTACTTCGGTCCACGATCGCCGCGTCCTGACAGCCTCGCCGAGGCGGGACATGGTGTGGGCTCGAGAGCGAGATCATCCCGATGAGCGACCGGAATACGACTGAGAATGGAACGATCAAGGATCCGGCCGAGTGGACCACGGGCGAGGAGCCGATGACAGGGGCGCAGGACTCCTACCTCCACACGCTGGCCAGGAAGGCTGGTGAGGAGGTCGAGGACGACATGACCAAGGCCGAGGCATCGATGAAGATCGACGAGCTTCGAGAAAAGACCGGCGTCGCGGCGCCGAAGAAGCGTAAGGCCAAGAAGAGCTGACGCTCAGTGGATGACGATGAGGTTTTGAAGGGGGGCAGAAACGCCGACGCAGCGAGATTCGCATTCTAGCTGCGTCGACGTTTCACTCCCCGTTCTCCGTTTCGGTCTTTCGTACCCAGTCTTGGCGAACAGAGCCGAGTCGTGCCCTGTCGCATGTCAAGCGTCCTGGGACTCCTCGCGATCTGGCGGTGTCTGTGGCCGAATACCCCACGGCGATTCGGCTCAACTCCGGCACCGCCGAGACCCACTACAACCTCGGCACCGCCCTGGCAACCCAGGTAAAGCTGGAGGAGGCGGCCGTCGAATTCTGTAAGGCCCGCCAGAATGCCCAACGCGGCTCCTCGCTTGCCCAACTCATCGATCGTGCCCTGAACGCAACTGGACAATAGTCCGACCGACGCGAACCTCGGAAGCGCCTGGCGTCGATAGTCTGCTTCCCCACGTCCCCCTTTCCGGTCCGTTGGGGCAGACCAGCCGGTCGTGAAGTCGGCTGATCTCTCGCCCGGGTGGCCGGTTTGAGGAAGAGCCGTGGCCGTGGGCTGACACGCAAAAGCGCGTGTGATCAACGAACACGCGAGGAACGCTTTCACGATTGCGGATGTTCCCTGACCTTCCGCAGGGATCGCCGCACGAAAGCCACGACCGTCCAGCCGCTCAGCATCCCCAGGACGTAGGCGGCTATGGTCATGAGGGCAATGGAACCATCGATCTTGCGGTCCCAGAAATTGACTGTGATGACCTCCCTGTTCTGGACCGCGAAGAGGCCGATAGCTCCGAGGAACGCCAGGAACAGGATCGCTTGGATGACGCGCATGGGCCCACCGATCGAGATGGCTCTGTTTTCCTGTCAATCCGCCGGAAACGACGCGGTGATCACCCCTGCAAGTCTCGCGCCTGCCCGATCTGGCCGTTGCCTCGCGACCGGCGGACTCTTTTCCCGGTAGGTATCCCCCGGCTCCATCCTCTGTCCCGTCGCCGGTTCCTTGTAGGCCCTGGGTCTCCGCCACTTCTGCGGCGTCACTCGTTCCCCTTGCTGATCCTGAAGACATGCCCGTCAGGGTGGCGGACGTGCATCTCGCGCACGCCCCACGGCTCGTCCGTCGGTGGCATGGTGACTTCCAGACCCTGTTCGAGGCAACGCTGATGTATGGCGTTGACGTCGTCCACCCAGATGGACATCCAGACGCCTTTATTCTCGTCGTTCTCTCTCGTCGATGGGAGTGAGCCCTTCCCACGCCCGCCCTGGCCATTCAGGCAGAGGAAGATCTCGAACTCGCCGGAGCAGACGGCACCGAAGGTCGGAGGTTTGCCCCACTGGAAACCCTTTGTCCAGCCGAGCTTGTCGAACCAAGCGACGCTTTCCGGGAAGTTCGAGACGTTGAGGATCGGCGTGACAGCCTTGGCGATCATGTTAACCTCCTGGCTGAAGGTAGAGAGTTACAAACCCTGCCTCGGAAGATACTGAATCGCATAGAACCTGACGCCTTGCGGCGAAAGGATCCCGCAGAATCGCCCGATGCCCGGGATGTCCATCGGTGGCACGAAGAGCGTCGCTCCATTGGCCTGAGCGATCTTCGCCGCCTCGTCGGCATCGTTCACGGTGAAATACGTGCCCCAGTGCGGCTTGATGTCGGGATGAGGGATGGCCATCAACCCGGCGATGTCCGGGCCGCCGTTCCTGAAGACCGTGTATTCCATCCCGGGCATCGGTTTCACTTCCGCCGTCCAGCCGAACAGGCTGCAGTAGAATTCCCTCGCCTTGCCGACGTCCGTGGTCAGCGACTCGGACCAGCTCGGCGAGCCGTGGAGTGAGCGATCCGCGTCGGTGCCCCGCATCTTGTTGGGCTGCCAGATGTCGAACTCGGCGCCGTTCGGGTCGTGGCAGACCGCCATCCGCCCGTTGTCCGCGACGTCGAACGCCGGCTTGGCCTTGCCCCCGAGCGAGCGAATCGTCTCGCAAGTGGCGTCGGCATCGTTGACCTTGACCATCACGCCCATCACCGGCGACATGTCCGGAGGACAGCTTGGGCCCTTGATGTCGAAGAGGCCGCCGATGTCGCGGCCGCCGACCTGCACGCCGTGGCCATAGGGCGGCATCTCGTAGAAGGTCCAGCCCAGGACCTTGGAGAAGAACTCCATCGCCCCGGCCGGACTGGGCGTCACGATGTTGATCCAGCAGAAATCGCCCGCCTTGCGAATGCCAGTTGCCATGATTGACTCCAGAACAGTGCCGGTAACAAGATTCATGGACGAGGGAACCGGGGACCTTCCGCAAGCCCCCGGGGACATCGCGTGGCGCCTATTTCCGCTTCGTGTAAGTGATTTCCATGAACTTCGCCTCGGCCGGCTGGCCCTCGAACTTCATGTAGAGGGTAAAGACGCGGGAGCCGTTGTCCTTCGTCGCGGTGACCATCTTCTGGGTGAACTTGGCCTTGTGGTCCGGGTCGTACCCGTCGCCGACAAACGTCATCGTCTTGGTCTTGGCGTCGTATTCCCCTTCCAGTAGCGACAAGCTGGTGCTCATGGAGTCGATCCAAGTCCCCACGTACTTCTTCTTCACCGGGTCATAGCCGAATTGGCCGCGTCCGACGAACTTGACGCCGCCGAAATCGCCCTCGAACTTCGAGAGCACCCAGAGTCCCCCGGGCAACACCTCGTTGATCTCGCTGCCCTTGGAGACGGCCGGTTCGGCGTCGGGCCCGCTCATGAAAGCCTTGATCGTCGCGTCCCAGGCGCCTTCGTCGGCAGCCAGGATCTTGTGCTCGGGCAGAGGTTTCGGCGTCGGAGTCGGTTCTTGAGCCATCGCGGCGGTTTCCAGGAACCACGCGAGGCAGAGGGAAGCCACGAGGGAACACCGAGCGATTCGGATCAGTTGGGACATGGTCTGGGCTCCATGAGAATGGTTTCCGGCACGTCCTGGTCGAAAGAACAGGTAGCGAGCCGGATTGGGGGATTGGAACGTTTTATCGGCCAGATGTCAACGGACGTACACCGAAAATTGGGAAATTTCGGCCGGCTAACCTGCTGCGGCACGACGACCGAGACCACCCCCCCGGGGGTCGCCCCGAACCACGCGCCGAAGATCGCTGCCGAGCGTTGAGGCGATGATGTCCGACTACACGCGGCGTTCTGTCCCTTTCGCTTCGCTTTCGAGCCGTTCCAACAATCGCGGAAACGACTGCTGCGCCAGCGAACCGAACAGCGGGTGTGACGAAAGCTTGGACTTCGTCAGGGCCGGGGAGGTGATGCCGCACAGCCAGCGGGCCATGACGACCGGTTCGGCCAGCACCGGCAGATTGGCGCGCCGCACGGCCATAGCTCGATCGTAGATCGATTCGTCCAGCGGCGGCGTTATGCGGTCGAGTGGCTTCGCGGCGCGATCATGGCCGAGGCATCGCGTACAGTGCCCGCACGGTTCGGTTCGCGTTTCGCCGAAGTGCTGACAGAGCAAGGCAACCTGGCAGCCGGGATGCGACGCCAGCTCGACCACCTGGCCGAGTCGCGCGATTTCCTGCCGCTCGCGGACCACAGTCCGCGCATGGAGCGACGCCGCCAGCGACGCAAGGTCGGATGGATCGCGAAGCCTTCGATAGCGATTGCGGCTCCCACTGACGTTCACCTTGAGCCAGCCGCGCTGGCTGAGATAGTCGAGGGCGAGCACCACGCGATCGCGAGGAGCGTCCAGCGCCCGAGTCACCCGGTCCAGGTCGATGTGAAACCAGGTGCGGGCCTGCCTTGCATGCTGGAAGATCCGCTTCAAGAACTGGCGGCGTTCGCCATCGAACTCCGCGAGGATCTCCGCGGATGATCGCAAGGGTTGGAAGCGATAGCTCGCAAAAAACGGCGTGCCTCCCGCCAGGAAACCATCCAGTTCGAGATAGGTGAGCAGGGTGCGGACGACCAGCGGACGGATATCGCACAGGCCCGACAGTTCGTAATGACTCACGTCGAATTCGGGGCCCTGGTCGAAGACTTCCTTGACGAGGCGATCGACGGCGGCCCGCGATGGCGTGTCTCCAAAGGCGAAATTCTCCAGCGGGTTGAGATCGTCCGGGCAGAGCAGCATCTCGCAGACGGCGGGCAGCCCGTCGCGTCCCGCGCGACCGATTTCCTGCGCGTAATTCTCCAGGCTTTTCGGCGGATTGTAATGGTAAACGTAGCGGATGTCCGCCTTGTCGATCCCCATGCCAAAGGCGATGGTCGCCACGACGATCCCGCGGGTCGATTGCATGAACCAATCCTGCGTCGCCGCGCGGACTTGGTCTTCCAGGCCGGCGTGATACGCGCGGGCGGCAATGCCATCATGAGCGATTCGCGCGGCGAGCTCCTCCGCCGTCCGTTGCAAGGTCACATAGATGATCGTCGGACCGGCGGGCCGCTCGTGCAGTCGCCGCAACAACTGCGATTCGTGTCCCGGAAGATCGACCGGCGTCGTCAGCACCGTCAGGTTCGGGCGATAGCAACTGTTGCGGATGGCGCACTCGGGCTCGATGTCGAAGGCTCGGCATACGTCTTCCAGCACTTGCGGCGTGGCGGTCGCGGTCAGCGCCAAGAGCCGCTCGGCGCGGCATTGCCGGGCGAACTCGACCAGCTTGAGATAGTCGGGCCTGAAGTTATGCCCCCATTCCGAAATGCAATGCGCCTCGTCGACCGCGAAGAGTGCCACGCGGACCTGTCCGATGGCCTGGCGAAACCGCTCATTTTGAAATCGTTCCGGAGCGACGTAGAGCAATCGCAACGATCCGGCTCGCGCCTGCCGCATCGTCGCGGCGTACTCCTCCGCGCTCAGGGTCGAATCGAGCCGGGCCGCGGCAATGCCACGCCGCGACAGGCCGTCGATCTGATCCTTCATCAAGGCAATCAAAGGAGAGACGACCAGGGTCACGCCGGGCAACAAGAGGGCGGGCAACTGATAGCACAGCGACTTGCCACCCCCGGTGGGAAAGACCGCCGCGGCCGATTTTCCCGCGAGCAGATGACCGACGACCCGCTCCTGGCCCGGAAGGAACCGGTCGAAGCCGAAATACAATCGCAAGGCCCGGTGCAAGGCATCGGTCATCGGGATCCACCGCGACACGGGGGGGCATTCGCGTCTACTGCGACATGCCCGGCTCCGATCGGGCACTCCAGGATCCATTATTGCATCGCGTGAGGAGGCACTCAACCACCAAAGATCGAGCGTCCTCGTTTTCCCCGACGGAGAAAGAATGCCTCAATGACGACCACTCGCGCCCTGCGAGAGACGCAAATATACAAGTTAACGTGTTAGCCCTTGGATTCATTGGAGGAACTCCCAATTCAGGTTGACCGGAAAATGGGGAGCAGCCCAGTTGTAAGTAACTCGCCCGCTCGATCTCGGTTATGATGGAAGGTCGCGACCTGCCGATAACGTTGCGGTCCGCTAGCCAGCGCAATCCAGGAGCCGACCCATGCCTGTCCACAACTGGGACCGCGTCGAGGCGGGGATCTTCCACCATTTCCACCATGGCTGGATCGAGGAGATCGCTCGATCGCTCAATCGCGGCGTGCTCCCGGCCGACTATTATGCCTTGGCCGAGCAATTCGCGGCCGGGCTCGGCCCCGACGTTCTGACCCTCCATGCGCCTCAATCCAGTGGCAATACAGGAACCGATCAAGAGTCTCGTCGATCCTCGGGCGATGCGGGAGGAGGAGTCCTTTTGGCTCCGCCCGAAGTCCGCCCAATTTCCGAGACGGACATGAAGTTCTATCGGCGTAAACAGAGCTATGTAGCCGTCCGACATGTCAGTGGCGATCGAGTCGTGGCGGTGGTCGAGGTCGTCTCACCGGGCAACAAGTCCACACAACACGCCTTGCAGCAATTCGTCCGGAAAGTCGGGGACTTCCTGGACCACGGGGTCCACTTGCTCATCCTCGACCTGCTTCCTCCCGGCCGCCACGATCTTCAAGGCATCCACGGTGCGATCTGGGACTATATCGCCGGCGAGGATTATCTTCTCCCCCCAGATAAGCGATTGACGATCGCCGCCTATGAATCCGACCTGGCGACCAGGGCGTATGTCGAGCCTGTCGCCGTCGGGGACGTCCTCCCGAATATGCCCCTGTTCCTCGAACCCCGCGGCTGCATCTCCGTTCCCTTGGAAGCCTCATACCAGTCGGCCTGGGACGCCGTCCCGCGCCGCTGGAGGGACGTGATAGCGGCCAAGAAATGACACTCCATCAGACCTCGACCCAGACCTCATCCCCGCGGACCTCGCATCGGAACCGATGCACGGGATAGCCGCGCATGGTCGTGCATCGGCCGTCGGCAAGCCGGAACCGCCATCGATGGAGCGGGCAGATCACCTCGCCCTCCTCGATCCAGCCCAGCCCCAGCGGCCCGTTGGCATGCGGGCAACGCCCCGAGAGCGCCACGATGTTCTCGCCGTCGCGGAGCACCGCGACCCGCACGCCGGCGGCCTCCCGCGACACGCCCCGCCCCTCGCGAATCTCGTCGAGCCGGCAGACCGCGACCCATTCGGCCATGACCCATCGCCCCCCGCGACCGAAGGAAATCGGAATACGAACAGCCTAGGACTTGCGTCGGAGGCCAGTCAACCATTAGATTCTACGAGATCACACTTCCATTCCAAATCCGCGACGCGGCATGAGGAAAGGCTCCGTGAGACGTTCCACCACGATGAGACACCACCCGAGGATTCTGCTGGGCCTGTCGGCGACGGGGCTGTTGCTGGCCGCGACGGTCGGTTGCGACCTCAAGTCGCGGTCGGCGCCGGAGCTGGTCTGGGGGATCCACGGGATCAAGGCCGGTCACCTCCAGAAGCCGCGCACGGCCGCCTTCGACGCCCAGGATCACCTCTATCTCGCCGACCTGACCGACCGGATCCAGCTCTTCGACCGCGACGGCCATTACCTCCAGGGCTGGCGAACGCCCGATTTCAACGTGGACGGACCCAGCGGGCTGACCATCGATCGCTACGGCCGGCTGCTGGTGGCCGACACCCACTTCTATCGGGTGTTGGTCTATTCGGGCGACGGCGAGCTGCTCTTCCAGATCGGCGACGGCGTGCAGGGGACCACGCCCGGCCGGTTCGGCTATCCCACGGATGTGGTCATCGATCGCGCGGGCAATTTCTACGTCGCCGAGTATGGCGAGAACGACCGGATCCAGGTCTTCGACCCGCAGGGGAAATGGCTCCGCCAGTGGGGCGGTCACGGTTACGAGACCGGCGAGTTCCTCAAGCCCCGCGCCCTGGCCATCGACGAGAATGACCGCCTCTTCGTCGCCGACAGTTGCAACCATCGGATCCAGGTCTTCGACACCCAGGGAAACCTGCTCAAGGTCTGGGGCTCGCGGGGCGAGGGGCGCGGCGAGATGAGCTATCCCTATGACCTGGCGATCGGGCCGGACCATTGCCTGTATGTCTGTGAATACGGCAACCACCGCGTCCAGAAGTTCACGCTCGACGGCGAATCGCTCGGGATCTGGGGCACGCCGGGACGGGGTCCGGGGGAGCTCTACAACCCCTACGCCCTGGCCGTCGACAGCAAGGGCTACGTCTCGGTGGTCGACTCGAACAACCATCGCGTGCAGAGGTTCCGATTATGAGCCGCAGCGATCGCCTTCGTAGGGTGGGTGCAACCCACCGGTATCTGGCGAAGGCCCCGCCGGTGGGTTGCACCCACCCTACAAGCAAGCACGTTCGAGGTGGGAACTGGGCCGCCCTGGGGAGGACTGAGCGATGATGCTGGGCAACTGGTCGATCACGTTCGGCAACCCCTGGATGCTGATCCTGATCCCGATGATCGTGCCCCCACTGATCTGGATGAGCTATCGCAGCCTGGCCGGGCTGGGACCGGTCCGGCGGACGCTGGCGATCCTGTTCCGGACGGCCGTGATCGCGCTGATCGTGCTGGCCCTGGCCGAGATGCAGTCGGTCCGGCGGACCGATCGCCTGACCACGATGTTCCTGCTCGACGTCTCCAACAGCATGCCGAAGGAGCAGCAGAAGGCGGCGCTCGACTACGTGGCCCAGGCGTCGAAGAAGCGGCGGCGGGACGACATGGCCGGCCTGCTGGTCTTCGGCCGCGAGCCTCGCGTCGAGGTCCCCCCGGCGCCGAGCGAACTGAACTCCCTCGGCGTCGAGAGCATGCTCGACACCGAGAACACCGACCTGGGCGCCGCCGTCAAGCTGGCCCTGGCCGCCTTCCCCGAGGATACGGCGCGTCGGATCGTGATCGTCTCCGACGGCAACGAGAACCGCGGCAACCTGCTCGAGCAGGCCCTGGTCGCCAAGTCGCTCGGCGTGCAGGTCGACGTCCTGCCGATCGATTACTTCTACGACCGCGAGGTCCTGGTCGAGAAGGTTTCGATCCCCCCCGACGTGAAGAAGGGGGAGAAGGTCAATATCAACGTCGTCATCCGCGCCAGCGAGCCGACCCGGGGGACGCTCCAGGTCATCCAGAAGGCGGATAACACCTCGGCGCCGGCGCCGGGCAACGAGCAGCCGCAGCCGGTCGAGCTCCAGCGTGGGGTCAACGTCTTCACGCTCAAGCAGCTCATCACCGAGCCGAACTTCTACACGTTCACCGCCGAGTTCAATCCCGAGCAGGGCAGCGGCGACCGCCGGGCGATCAACAACCGGGCCGAGGGGTTCACGCACGCTCGAGGCAAGGCGCAGGTCCTGCTCATCGAGGGGACCGCGGGCGAGCACGCCGAGCTGGTCAAGGCCCTGCGCGAGAAGGAGATCGAGGTCAAGCTCCTGACCGCCCCTCGGATCGACGGCTCGGGCGGCGTCGGCGGCGACCCGCTGCCGATCGACCTGGCCCAGCTCCAGCCGTATGACTCGGTGATCCTGGCCAACGTCCCCAAGGAGGCGTTCACCGAGAGTCAGCATCAGCTCCTGGCCGCCAACTGCCACGACATGGGCGCCGGGCTCGTCATGCTCGGTGGCCCGGACAGCTTCGGCGCCGGCGGCTGGATGAACACGCCGGTCGAGAAGGCCCTGCCGGTTGACATGCAGATCAAGGCGCTCAAGGTCCAGGGCATCGGCGCCATGGTCCTGATCATGCACGCCAGCGAGATCGCCGAGGGGAACTACTGGCAGAAGGTGGTGGCCAAGGCCGCCATCAGCTCGCTCTCCAGCTACGACTACGCCGGCATGCTCCACTGGGAAGGCCAGGAGGCGTGGCTGTTCACCCTGCGGGCGATCGGGACCGGTCGGGCCAGCATGCTCCGCGCCGTGGATCGGATGACGCCCGGCGACATGCCCGACTTCGACCCGTCGCTCCAGATGGCCATGAAGGGGCTCAACGGCGTCAAGGACGCGATGAGCAAGCATATCGTCATCATCAGCGACGGCGACCCGACCCCGCCCAGCGCCCGCGTCATCAGCCAGCTCGCCGCCAGCAAGGTCACCGTGACGACCGTCCTGACCGCGGCGCACGGCAACGACCCCGGCGCGCAGAGCGTCATGCGGAACCTCGCCGTCCGGACCAAGGGCCGGTTCTATAACGTCACCAATCCGAGGGCGCTGCCGAGGATCTATCAGAAGGAGGCGCGGTCGATCTCGCGTCCGTTGATCTTCGAGCAGCAGCCCCCGTGGCCGCCCAAGCTGAATTACCCGATCACCGAGCCGATCATGGGCTTCAACGAGGGGCAATTCCCGGCGATCAGCGGGCTGGTGTTGACCTCGCCCAAGGAGAACGAGCTGGTAGAGATCCCGCTGGTCTCGCCGCTGCCGGCCGGCCAAGTCAACCCGCTGCTGGCCCACTGGACCTACGGACTGGGCCGATCGGTCGCCTTCACCAGCGACGCCGGCCGCCGCTGGACAAAGGCCTGGGCCGACTGGCCCAGCTACGCGGCCTTCTGGTCGCAGGTCATCCGATGGTCGATGCGGCCGGCCGATCGCGGCAACCTGACGCTCAACGTCCGGCGCGAGGAGGGGCGGATCAAGGTCGTCGTCGACGCCCTCGACAAGGAGAACCAGTTCCTCAACTTCCTCCGCATCCAGGGGAACGTGGTCAACCCCGACCTGAAGTCGGCGCCGGTGGAGCTGGTCCAGACCGCTCCGGGCCGTTACGAGGCGTCGATCGAGAACGCCGACGCCAGCGGAAATTACTTCGTCAACCTCGGCTATCGCGGGCCGGACAAGGTCCAGGGAGTGATCTCCACCGGCGTGTCGATCCCCTACTCCGACGAATACCGCGAGCTGAGGAGCAATCCCACCACGCTCGAGACCATCGCCACCCTGACCGACGGCCAGTCCGTGAGCTGGAAGTCGTTGCCCGACGGTCGCGTCGACCTGCCGCATACCGTCGCCGGCGCCGACCACTTCCGACGCGATCCGGGCCTGATCAATCCCCGATCGTTCGCCGCCCTGTGGCCGAGCCTGCTCTGGCTGGCGGCCTGCCTGTTCCTCGGGGATGTCGCCGTCCGCCGGCTCGCCGTGGATGTGGACCGGATCAAGCAGGCCGCGGCCCGCGAATGGCGGAAGCTCCGCGGCGAGGACGAGGCGACCGCCAGCGATTACATGGATAAGCTCCGGAGCCGCAAGGCCGAGGTCGACGAGCAGCTTGACCGCTCGCGCACCGCGACCTCGACCCGGGCGGAGGTCGCGCCCGATCTGTTCCCCACCGATTCCGCCGGCTCCGTCGGCGAGCCGCTCCTGGAGGGAGCTCTCGGGGATCGGCCCCGCCCGGCCGATCGGCCCTCGGCTCCCGGCATGTCCTCCGGCCCCAAGGAGCCCGAGAAGCAGAGCTACACCAACCGACTGCTCAAGGCCAAGCAGCGCGTCTGGGAGGAGCGGGACCAGGACAAGAAGGACCAGAAGCCCAATTCATGAACGAGCATTCGTTTTTTCGCGTACAGGATGCCCAAATGAAACTCCCCCGCACCGCGATCGCGAAGCTGATGCTGATCATCGCGATCGTCGCCGCCGATCTCGCCGCCTTGCTGGCGACCCTGCCGACAATACCGAACCCGGGTTTGGCACTCATGGTCGTCATCCTGGAGGTCGGGCTGTTCATAGCGGTGGCACGCCGAGGGCCGTCGCGTCGCTTCTGGATCGGCTTCGAAGCGTTGGGGTGGACTTATGTCCTTGCCGGTTTCCTCTTCAGTCGATCGGCCTGGTGGCTCGCCCGCCATCTGTTCGAGGGGTACGTGCTGGGCGCGAAGATCGGTAGGCCGGTCGAGATGTCCCAGTTCATCCTGTTCGGCGGCGGCCTGCACCTGGTGCTTTCGTTGGCCGTGGCCATTGCCGGTGGCCTGCTATGGCGTCGCATGATGAGGGACAGCACGGGCGGGAGTCCCGCGTATGGCCAAGTCCCGTCCGAGCCGGTCACCGAGGAAACGAGACCCGGCCGGATGCTGCGACGAATCGGGCTCCTCCCGGCCCCCGACCTGAGTTGAACCACTTCCGAAATTGTCCCGGATTTCCATGAAAGGACCGTCGTCGATGGCCGAAGCCGAATCGATGGAAGCCCGCTCCGAGGAGTTCCGCACGTCGTATGACCGCGTGAAGTCGGAGATCGCCAAGGTCATCGTCGGCCACGACGAGATCGTCCACGGCGTGCTGACCTGCCTATTCATCGGCGGTCACGCGCTGCTGGAAGGGGTCCCCGGCCTGGGCAAGACGCTGCTGGTCCGGACGCTCGCCGACGCGATCGACCTGGACTTCAACCGCATCCAGTTCACGCCCGACCTGATGCCGGCCGACATCATCGGCACGAACATCGTCATGGAGCTGCCCGACGGCCGTCGCGTCTTCGAGTTCCAGCCCGGCCCGGTGTTCTCGCAGATCGTGCTGGCCGACGAGATCAATCGCGCCACGCCCAAGACACAGTCGGCGATGCTCGAGGCCATGCAGGAGCACTCGGTCACGGTCGGCGGCAAGATCCACAAGCTCAAGCAGCCATTCTTCGTGATGGCGACGCAGAATCCGATCGAGCAGGAAGGGACGTATCCCCTGCCCGAGGCCCAGCTCGACCGGTTCCTGCTCAAGCTGATCGTCGGCTACTCGACGCGAGAGGAGCTGGGGACGATCCTGGACCGGACCACGCGGGGCGAGCGTCCCAAGGCCGAGAAGGTCATGGACGGCCCGACCCTGCTGAAGTTCCAGGCGCTGGTCCGCGACGTGATCGTCGCGCCCCACGTGCAGGACTACGCGATCCGGCTGGCCCTGGCCACGCACCCGAAGGGGCCCTATGCCACCGACACGACCAACCAGTACATCCGGTGGGGTAGCAGCCCGCGCGGCGTCCAGACGCTGGTCCTCGCCGCCAAGGTCCGGGCCCTGCTCGACGGACGATTCAACGTCAGCTTCGAAGACCTGCGCCGGGTGTATCTCCCCAGCCTGCGACATCGCGTCCTCCTGAACTTCGAGGCCCAGGCCGAGGGGATCAACCCCGACGACGTCCTGCTCAAGATCCTCGACTCCGTCTCCGAGAAGGCCGAGACCAAGGCGGCTTAGAGTCTGCGTCGGAAGGTGTTCGTAGGGTGTTCTGCGAGCACCGATCTGGTGCGATCCGCCCAATACGGTGCTCGCAGAGCACCCTACGAGTCGGCCAATGCGATTCCCAAGTCCCAAATTTAGTCATGATTCGTTGGCAAATGCTTTTCAGGCGGTATTATAGTCATGCACGACATCTATGACCCGCCGCCGGCCCTGGAGCAGGAGTGGACGCCTCCGCAGCGCGAGCGGCTGATGTTCACGACCGGCGACCTGATGTGCCTCGTCGGTCTGTGTGCCGTGCTCTTCGCGGCGTCAACGCTGGCGTGGACCTCGGAGCCCGAGCTGGCGATCGCCACGGCGTCGGCCGGGGCGCTGGTGATCCTCGAGAGCTGGCTCACGGCGCTGGGTTACCTGCACCGATGCCGGCCGCTGGGTCTCAAGGCCCGGTGGACGATCTTCCTGGCCGCCCTGATCCCCTGGCTCGTGGGACTGGGGATCACAGTGGCCGTGATGCTGTCGCTATTCTGGGTCTCGGATCTCATCAGTTGAATTGCGGTAAGTCCGCCCTTCCCGGGAGTCACTCATGACCGCGACCACCGAGGAACCGCTCCTCGATCCGGCCTTCCTCCACAAGATCGAGCAGCTCGAGCTGGTCAGCCGCAAGATCTTCGTCGGCCGGATGAAGGGCGAGCGGAAGAGCAAGCGACGCGGTTCCTCCGTGGAATTCGCCGAGCATCGCAACTACGCCTTCGGCGACGACCTGCGGCACATCGACTGGAACGTCTACGGGCGGCTCGACAAGCTGTTCGTGAAGCTGTTCCACGAGGAAGAGGACCTGCACGTCTACACGCTCCTGGACACCAGCCAGTCGATGGACTACGGCACGCCGACGAAGCTGCGCTACGGCAAGCAGGTCGCCGCGGCCCTGGCCTTCATCGGCCTGGTGAATCACGACCGCGTCCTCATGGACACCTTCAGCGCCCAGCTCGCGCAGGGCCTTCATGGCATCCGCGGCCGGTCGCAGATGTGGCGGATCGTCCAGTACCTCGAGCAGTTGCAGCCCGACGGCTCGAGCAACCTGACCGCCGCCGCCCGCGAGTTCGCCATCCGGCACTCCGGCAAGGGAGTTGTCGTGGTCATCTCCGACTTCCTCGACAAGAAAGGCTACCAGGAGGCCCTCCGCTACCTGCTGGCGCGGAACATGGACATCTACGTCGTCCACGTCCTCAGCCAGGAGGAGGTCAACCCGGAGCTCGTCGGCGACCTCCGGCTGGTCGACGTCGAGGACGGCGACGTCGCCGAGATCACCATCAGCGCGCCTCTGCTCAAGCGATACAAAGACACCTTGAACAGCTTCGTCGGCGGCCTGAAAGAATGGTGTACAAATCGCGGCATCACCTACATTTTCACGACCACTACAAACCCGTTCGATAAACTGATCCTCAACTATCTACGGGAGCGCGGGCTGGTGAAGTAGTGGCGAGTGGGTAAGAAGTTTCGGATAGCTGAAGCGCGACTTGCTCTTGTCTTTACTAGCCACTGGCCACTAGCCACTAGCCACTATCAGCCAGCCACTACTACCAATGAATCACTGGTCGATCACGAGTCCCTGGGTATTTTTCGGGTTCGGCGGCGCCCTGGTGGCGTACTTGCTGTACATGATGGTGCGTCGGCGCAAGGGCGAGCGGGCGGGCGTGGCGAATCGGGAGCCGGAGCTGTGAGAGTAAGGGGCTTGCGCGATGGGTAACCTCTGGAATCGATTGACTACGATGGATTTCCCGATCGAGCTCAGCACGCCGCTGGGCCTCGCGGCCTGGTCGGCGCTGGCGGGCGTGCCGGTCGGGATCATCGCGCTGTACTTCCTCAAGCTGAGGCGTCGGCCGGTGCGGGTGTCGAGCACGCTGCTCTGGCGGCGGAGCCTGGAGGACTTGCACGTCAACAGCCTGTTCCAGAAGCTGCGGCGGAACTTATTGCTGTTCTTGCAACTCCTGGCGGTGGCGCTGGCGATGCTGGCGCTGGCCGGCCCGCATATGAAGGGGACCGGCGGCCAGGGTCAGCGGTTCGTCCTGATGATCGACAACTCGGCCAGCATGACGGCGACGGATGTGTCGCCCACCCGGCTGGACCGGGCGAAGGAGGCGGCGAAGAAGGTCGTCGAGGCGATGGACGGCGACGACCTGGCGATGGTGATCTCGTTCGCCGACTCGGCGCGGGTCGAGTCGAACTACACGGGCGACCGGCGGATGCTGGCCCTGCGGATCGACGCCATCAAGCCGAGCCAGTCGAAGACCTCGCTCCGCGAAGGGCTCCAGGTGGCCTCGGGCCTGGCCAATCCCTCGAAGCAGATCGGCGAAGGCGTGGTCGCCTCCTCGGTCGTGACGCCCAAGCTGTTCGTCTACACGGACGGCGGCTTCGCCGACGTCGAGAACTTCAGCCTCGGCAACCTCGAGCCGGAGGTCGTCGTGATCGGCCCGCCGCCGCCCTCCTATTCGCCGCCCGCCGAGGGGAACAGCAACGCCGATGAGAAGGCCAAGGTCCACAACCCATCCGACAACCTGGCGATCGTCGCGCTCAACGCGCGTCGCGACGAGGACAAGCCCGAGGTCTATCAGCTCTTCGGCCGGGTCCACAACTTCCGCCCCGAGGAGGTGAGCACCGAGGCCCAGCTCTATCGGCACTCGGTCGAGAAGCCCGGCGACGCCGGGGAGCTGGTCGACGCGATTGCGTTGAAGCTCGCCCCGCAGAGCGACCAGTCGTTCAAATTCGACCTGTCCGACGTCGGCCTGGCCCCCTACGAGGTCCGGCTCACGGTCAAGGACGCGCTCGAGGCGGACAATCGCGCCTACGCGGTCGTCGGTACCACGCGGAAGGCCCAGGTGCTGGCGGTCACGGCGGGCAACCGATACCTCGTCGACACGCTCGGGACGCCCTCTGCCGCCGAGCGCGCGGAGATCACCATCGTCACGCCCGAGGAGGCCAAGGGCGAGGCCGTCTCGCGCGACATCCGGGGCGGCCGGTACGACCTGATCATCTACGACGGGGTGAAGCCGGATACGCCCCCCGAGGCCAATACGCTCTACTTCGGCCAGTTCCCGCCGGGATCGGCGTATGAAAAGCCCAAGGAGATCCAGCAGCCGGTCGTCCTCGACTGGGACATCGCCCACCCGATCATGCAGTACATCCGGGACCTGTCGCTGATCTACATCGCCTCGGCCCGAATCGTCGAGCTACCTCCCGGGGCCAAGAGCCTGATCGACAGCAACCAGGGCTCGCTGGCGTTCCAGGCCCCTCGCGAGGGATTCACCGACGTGGTCGTCACCTTCCCGCTGCTCGAAGGGACCACGCCGAACACGACCTGGTTCCGCTACATCAGCTTCCCGCTGTTCATCCTGAACAGCATCCAGGCGATGGGCAACGTCCGGGAGGGGGCCGGCGACGAGGTGTCCGAGCCCGGCAACCCGGTGGTCATCCACGCCGAGACGATCAACCGCGAGATCACGGTCGCCTCGGCCGACCAGCCCGAGGAGAAGGTCGCGCGCTCGCCGCAGGGGACCTTCATCTACAACCACGCGGAGAAGGCCGGCCTCTACCTGGCCCGGTGGGACAAGGACGGCCGCCTGCCGTTCGCCGTGAATCTCTTCAACTTCCGCGAGAGCGACCTGGCCCCGCGCGGGCTGGTCCCCGCGGGCGTTCCCAAGAGCGCGGAGGACTCGTACAAGATCAAGATCGGCTACAACCCCGTCACCGGCACCCGGACGCCCGCGAAGGTCCAGAAGGATATCTGGTGGTACTTCGCGCTGCTGGTCCTCGGCGTGCTGCTGCTCGAGTGGTATGTGTATAATCGAAGGGTTTATATTTGAGCGGGTTCAACGCAGCCCCTTGGCTCGCAAGCGTTGATCGGCCCAGGCGGAAAGCTTTTCATCGAGAGGAGGCCGCGGCTCTTGCCGGTAATCAATTCGCAGATCATACCCCGCGCAGTCGTAAATTCTATCGAAGGATGCTTCTAGATCGAGGAAAGTGCTCGGATAATTGGATTTCAAGGGGATAGAGATGACCGGTAGCCGATGGGACAATCCTATCGGCCAGATCAGGTCGCAAGGTTGCTGTCCTTTTTCCAATACCCTGACAAGGTACTCGCATTCGCGGACCTCCTGAAGGAGCTGCACCATGCGTTCTCCACGCAGCAGGTCAATCTCCACCCAGTGAATCGGTGAGTCCACGACCGCTCGACGCTGTCGCGGCCGGGTGAGTTCGGTATCTTGTTCCTCGGTTTGAGGATTTCGATGATGGTGGCCACGTCGCCAGATTCACGGTCCACGACTTTCAGGAATGCGTCGTGGATTTCCTCTCGAAGCGTGAAATACACCCGCTCGTCGATCCTCGCGTAATAGTTCGGTCGGAGCTCAACGTTCAGGCGAGCTTGAAACTCGCAGATCAGTGAAAGATGGACGTCCACCCAAAAGCTCGGCTCCTCCAGATAAGGATCCATTCCGGGGAAGGGTGAGGGCATGGCCAAATGACTCCGGTTTGAGCGAGACATGCGCGCATTCACCCCGGCCTTCTCGACTGTAACCCGTCGAGCGATGCGAGCCACTCTCGGTCCTATACGCGATCCCTTTCCATCGCCTGGCGTTTCCTGCCGTGAGCCGTCTTAACTTCCGATCCGGGGAAGTCGGTTATTGACGGAGCATTCCGGAGCACGAACCGCGTGACTTCGGGCATGCAGCCGTATCGGACCGGGTGCATGCCGGCGATGCCCTCGTTGACGTACATCAGCGTCCGGCCGCTGCGGAAGAAGCCGCGGTCGAAGCGTCGCGAGTAGAGGCTTGGCATGAAGACCGCCCCGACCATCGGCAGGCGGATCTGGCCGCCGTGGTTGTGTCCCGAGAACATCAGGTCGATCCCCCATCGCGCGGCCCGGTAGAACCGGTCGGGCGAATGGCTCAGGAGGATGCGGAAATCGGCCTCCGGCATCGAGCACGGGTCGACGTCCGGCCCCCAGGGTGCCGAGGTCCCGCCCATCGCGATCGTCGCCCCGTCGACGTCGAGGGTCGTCCATTGCCCTTCCAGCGTCTCGAAACCGGCCCGCGTCAGCTCGTCGACGATCGCCGACGGCTGGTGCTCCTCGTCGTGGTTGCCCAGGATGGCATACTTGCCCAGCCGGGCACTCAAGGGCGCGAGCAAGGGCTCGATCCAGGGGATCACCTCATCGGCGTCGACGACGTCGCCGGTGAGGATGAGCAAGTCGGCGTCCCAGTCCTGGCAGGCCGCCATCACCCGCTCGAAATATCGGCGTCGGAAGCTGGGGGCCATGTGCAAGTCGCTGAGCTGCACGATCCGGAGCCCGGCCAGCGATTCGGGGAGCCCGGTGATCGCGACGTCGTACTCGCGGAGGGCCAGCCGGAACGCCTCATTGCCGGGGAGCCGCAGCAGCCACGAGCGCCGGCCGTCGCCGATCAACTCGTCCCGCTCGCCGGGGTCGGCGAGCGAACGCACCTCGGTCGCCCGGGTGATCCCCTCGGGCTGTCGGCGGAGGGCCAGGATCAGCGAGGACAGCGTCCAGCCGCCCGTGCCGGAGAACACGCACAAGTACGCGTAGCTCCGCATCGGCCACGCCCAGGTCCAGAAGGGTGCCCGGAGGTGATTCCAGAGCAGCAGAGCCGACGACACCCAGAGGGTCACGAAGATCGCGGTGCGGGCCCGATCCATCACATGTTCGCGGTGTCCCAGGGCGCTGACGACATTGATCGAGAGGACGATGTGGCAGAGATGGCCCAGGGCCGCCGGCACCGCCAGCGCCACGAGGGCCGGCCATGGCCAGTCATGATTCATGATTCGAGGTCTCGATGGGTCGGGGATCCGCCGCCTCATGACCGGCCACGGGGCCTGTCGCGGCGGGAAGGGTCCGGTGGCCGTCCGCCGGGGCCGACGCGGGGGTTGCCGGCACGCCGGTGCCCCTCGGAGCCGCGGTATGGCCGTCCGGCGCATTGGTCGGAGTTGTCATGTGGGTCGGAGAGGTGCGGAGGGCTTGTTCGACGGCTTCCATCAGGCGATCGGCCCGGAACGGCTTGTAGAGCACGGTCTGGAGCCCTTCTTGCCGGGCCTTGACGATCGAATGCGACGGGTCCCAGCCGAACCCGGTCATGAGGATGATCGGCACGCTCGGCTGGGCCTCCTTCAGTCGCTTGAACGCCTCGTAGCCGTCGAGGTCGGGCAGGCGGATATCCACCAGCGCGGTGGAATACGGCGTCTGACGCATCAGGGCAATCGCCTCGTGGCCGTCGCGGGCCGTCTCGACGCTCGCGCCCTGGCTGCCGAGCAGGTGATGCGCCGATCGTCGGATCGACTCGTCGGCGTCGACCACGAGGATCCGCGTCCCGGCCAGCCGGGGCGCGGTGGCGGTCAGGCTCTGCTTGGGCTGCGGGGCGATCGTCGAGCCGGCCTTGTGGATCAGGCTGCGGATCTCTCGCGCCCGGTACAGCAGGTGTCGCAGCCGGGCGATGATGTCCTCGTCGTGGCCGGCGTAGCGGTCCAGGACCGTGGTTGCGTCGGTGATGATGTCGTCCAGGGGGATGGCCAGCTCGCGGTTGATCGCCTCGACCGATGCGCTGGCCGTGCTGACCTTCTCCGCCTCGAGTAATTCGAGGGTGTTGAGCGCCGCGGCGATGTTGCGGCCGTAGATCTCGATGAATTGCCGGTCGCGGTCGTCGAACGCATCCGGCTGGGGGCTCTCGACATTGAGGGTACCGATCACCGTCCCGTGGATGATCAGCGGGACGGTCAGCGAGCTGCGCGACCCGGACGCCCCTTCGAGGTAGAGCGGATCCCGCGTCGTATCCGGACAGACGTAGCTCACACCGGTCGCCGCCACGAATCCCGTGACGCCATTGCCCTCCTTACGAGCATAGAGCTCACGATTGGCGGCCAGCGGCGTCATGCCTTCGGTCAAGAGGGGGATCAGGCGGTTGGTGGGGCGGTCGAGCAGCCGGATCTCGATGAAATCGAGCCCGAGCAGGTCCTTCATGTGGCGGGCGATATTGTACTTGAGGAGGTCGGTCCGCTCCTCGACCCCCATCTCGGCCAGCTCCATGGGGGTCAGGTCGGCGAGCTCGTCGCCCGCTTTATGGATGGCGTTGACCTTGAGCTGCTGCTGAGTCTCGTCGGTTGTCTCGCGGGTCAGGGCGATCAGGTGTGTCAGCGTGCTCGACGCGTCGAAGACGGGCGTCACCGTGACCCGCAGGTACCGGTTGCCGCCGATCTTCATCGCCGTGCTGGCCGCCGCCTTCGACGCCACCGCCGTCGTGAACGGGCACGGGTCCGGGCCGAGGATCTCCGGCTGGCCCAGCGCCTGGTAGAACGGCAAGCCGACCGGATGCCGCGAGGCATCGATCAGCGAGTAGAATTCGGGATTGGCCCAGATGATCCTCAGGTCGGGGTCCACCACCGCCACCCCGTCGGAGATCGCGTCGAGGATCTCCTCGGCCTGGATCATCATCCCGACCCATCGCACCGCCGAGAGTTGCGATGCATCCACGTACACCGCCGCGAACTTCTGGTCGCGCAGCAGCGACAGCGCCTTGGAAATCGTCCGGACGATCACCAGGTCGTACGACTCGGTGAGGAAGTCGAGCGATGATTTCGCATGCGCATTGTCGCGGTCTATGACTAACAGCCGAGGCTTTCCAGCCACGCCGGTCACCCCCACCTTAGCATGGTCCTCGCTCTCGCTCGTCCCGACTCGAGCCGACTCGGAGGCATCCCTGCGGAACCAAGCACGGTTCAATTGATTATCGTAGTCGCAGGAGCCGATCGCGACAAGGCGCACCGAACTGATTGTCATTCGATGAAAGGCCGGATCCTGGGCGGTTGCGCTCATGGAGCGGCTTCGGGTCACGGGCAACTCGGTGGGTAACGCGTCGTGGGCGCCCGAGTGATTCGTTCTCAGGGACCGAATGCGGCCTTCAGTCGCGCCTTCATCGGATCGTAGATTCGCCGGATCCACGTGATGAGCAGGTCGGAGAGCGGGGCCTTGTAATCCATGCTCGGGTGGACCCAGAAGTCGTCGGGGCGACCGCATCGAACCAGGCGATAGCCCTCGGCGAGCAGCTTGGTACGCAGGCGGAGGAAATCCATGGAGCCCCGCTCGATGGTCATGCAGGAGAAACTGTACTCATCGAACGGAAAATCCTTCAGGACCCGCCATTCGTGCCCCTCGACATCCAGGCTGAGATAGTCGATCCGCTTGGGGGCCCCGTGCTTGCGCAGCAGATCCGCCAGGGGGTACGCCTTGATCCGGAGCGTCTCAACGGGGACGTGTTTTTTCGAGGGATCGGGGTTGAAGGCGCCCTCGATTCTGCTGAACCCGGGGATGGTCTTGTTGATGACGAATTCGACCTCGGACTCGACATCGGACAAACACGCGTTTTCTATGGCGCATCGACGTCTGCTCTTCAGGAGTTCGAACGACTCCGGGACCGGTTCCACCGCCAAGCCGGTCCAGCCGAATTGACTCTCCAGGGTGTAGGTGTTATCGCCGAGTTCCGAGGCACCCGCCTCGACGAAGTAACCGCCTCGCCGGCCCTTGAAGACATTCTGGATGACCCAACGATCCTGCCCATGCCCAGGTGACGAGTGGAAAGTGATCGCGTGGTCCCCATCGGGCTTGCCGATTTCCATCAAAGATCTCCCAGAAAAACCCTCGTCGCGAACCCTTTCGAGACGGCCCTCACTCGAGACCCGGCAGACCAAGCCCATCCACGACGAACGATAGCTCCCTACCCGGCAGCAACGGCGTGACCGGATCACCTCCTGCCACTCCATCAGGGCTTCCCGGTCTTATGAGCGGTCTCTCCTCTCGGTCGGAATCCGATCGCCAGGCCCTATCAACCTTTGCTTCACCGCAGGGCAGTCTATACAATGTCCGCGGAGCCTGTCAAAGAGATCGAGTAGGCACGATGTCTCCGGCGGACGAAAGAAAATCACCGAGCCACGCGACGGGTTCAAGACTCCAACTTTTCAAGGCCGGATGGGCCATCGCATTCGCCCGAGCGAGGTAAAGGACCCTTGTGATGCGTCCGACGCAACGATTGACCGGGCAGCATGGGGCGTTGCTCGTGGTGGACCTCCAGGACAAGCTGCTGGGACTCATCCCCGACCATGAAACGGTGGTGTCCAGGAGCGTGGCCCTGATCCGAGGCGCCCGGGCGCTGGGTCTGCCGGTGTCGGCCACGGAGCAATATCCGAAGGGTCTGGGTCCATCCACGGCGGCGATCGCCGAGTTGATCCCGGATCGGCCGGCGAAGACGACCTTCCATTGCTGCGCCGTGCCCCAGTTCCTCGAGCAGCTCTACGGCCGGAGTATCCGCCATGTCACGGTCGCGGGGATCGAGGCCCACGTCTGCGTGGCCCAGACCGCCCTCGAATTGCTCGACCTGGGATTCCGCGTCCAGGTCCCGGCCGATGCCGTGGCCTCGCGGCATAAGATAGACTGGGAGTTTGCACTCCGACGCCTCGAACGCGCCGGCGCCATCGTCTCGACCACGGAATCCGTCCTGTTCGAATGGACCGAGAAGTCGGACCGCCCGGAGTTCAAGGCGATCAGCGAGGTGGTCAAGTCCCTCGATGCGACTGGCAAGTGACAAGCGGCAAGTGACAAGTCAATACGTCGAGCAGAAGTTGCAGGTTGCTAGCAACGGGTGACAATGGAAGACGGCCCTGTCCGTCCTTGCCCCTCGTCACTTGCCACTGCAACGACGAAGGAGTTGCACCCGTGTCTGCCGTCCCGCGACCTCCGATGCCCCGTCCGTTAAGTCCTTCTCCCCGGTACTTGATGGGACCCGGTCCCAGCGACGTGCATCCGCGCGTGCTGGCGGCGATGGGGATGCCCCTGCTCGGCCACTTGGACCCCGAGTTCGTGGCCCTGATGGATGAGACCCAGGAACTGCTACGATACGCCTTCCAGACCACGAATCGGATGACGCTGGCCGTCTCGGGGACGGGCTCGGCCGGCATGGAGACCGTGGTCGTCAACCTGATCGAGCCGGGCGACAAGATGCTGGTCTGCATCAATGGCGTCTTCGGCGCTCGGATGCAGGACGTGGCCGAGCGGGCCGGCGCCCAGGTGACCACGATCGAACGGCCTTATGGCGAGGTATTCGACGCGGACGAGGTGAAGGCGGCGATCCATCGCGTGGGTCCCAAGGTCGTCGGGATCGTCCATGCGGAGACCTCCACGGGCGCCTGGCAGCCGGTCGAGGAGATCGCGCGGATCGCCCACGAGGCCGGCGCCCTGATCGCGCTGGATACCGTGACCGGACTGGGCGGGATCCCCGTCGAGATCGACGCCTGGGAGATCGATGCGGTCTATTCCGGGACCCAGAAGTGCCTGAGCTGTCCGCCGGGGCTGGCGCCCGTGTCGATCGGCCCGAGGGCCGTCGAGGCCCTGAATCGTCGCAAGTCGAAAGTCCAGAGCTGGTACCTCGACCTGACGATGATCCAGAAATACTGGGGAAGCGATCGCGTCTACCACCACACGGCGCCGATCAGCATGAATTACGCGCTGCGCGAGGCGCTGGCGGTGGTCGTCGAGGAGGGTCTGGAGGCCCGGTTCGCCCGGCACGCACTCAACGGCCGAGCCCTCCACGCCGGGCTGGCCGCGATGGGTCTGAGCCTGCTCACCGACCCGAAGCATCGCCTCCCCGAACTCACCTGCGTCAAGATCCCCGACGGGATCGACGACATGACGGTCCGGCGACGATTGCTCAAGGATTGGGGCATCGAGATCGGCGGCGGGCTCGGGCCGTTCAAGGGCCAGGCCTGGCGGATCGGGTTGATGGGATACGGCTCGCGGCAGAGTAACGTGACCCTGGTGCTGGCCGCGTTGGAGACGTGCCTCCGCGACCTGGGATGCCCGCTCAAGGCGGGCGAGGCGACCCAGGCGGCGGCTGCCGTGTACGCGGAGGCGAATCGGCCGTAGTTCAGGCTTTCCGGCTATCTCGTAGGGTGCTCTGTGAGCACCCTACGGACCCAGCTCAACTGTGAGCACCGATCCCAGGCGACAAGGGAGATCGGTGCTCACAGTGCACCCTACAGACCCGACTCAAACCATGCGTCAGGCGCTCGAGGTCACGCGTTCCTGGCCTACCTTCCGGGGACCGAGACGGGCGTTTTCTCTGGATTCGCCAGGGCCATGGCTTGCTTGATCCGCTCACGTCGTCGTTCCAACTGCTGGATTCGCAGAACGACCTCCGCGATCTCTGCATCGACGATCGCAACCCCGGCTCCCGCCAGCTTGAGTTCCCCTTCGGCCTTGGCCACATCCTCCTCGGCGACCATGCCTGGCTGCCGCTTGTTCAGTCGCTGATTTCGCGCCGCCAAGGACGCTGCCACCTCCTCTTGAGCCGCGGCTTTCTCTCGCTCCGCATTCTTCCGCCGCCGCTCCAGCTTGAGGCGAGCGATCTCGTCGGCAAGGTCATCATCGAGTCCTTCGATCTGGCCCACAACGATCAGCACTTTGGTACGGTATAGCTCGACCTCGCGGGACGAGACGGCGTTTTTCTCGGCGAGGCGTTTGGTATATTCCTGCTCCAGGAGTGCTTGCTTCAGTTGGCCTCCCAACTCCTGGATCGACTTCGCGCCGGACGGGACCTTCCTTTGCGATTCGACATCGGGGCGATCCGGTGATCGGGTTGGTGTATCCGCGCCCGAACGCTTCAGCAGTTCATCGACCTTCTTCTCCAGGGCATCGAATCGCTCGGAGGGCAATTGCGCCATGACTGTCTGGCCTGTCGGTGGCTGGTCTCGTCGAAGGTCCGCCTTCTCTTGCGGTTTGGGCACGACGACGGAGTCCTGACGGTTCTGCTTGGTCCTCTCGAGGTGGTCGCGCAACTCACGGATGATCGCGGTCAGCATCGCCTTCTCGCGTTCGTAGTCCTCCTGGATCTTCTTGAGCTTTGCGGTCAGATTGGCGATCTCATCGCTCTCTCCGGGTTTCGCCTTCTCTTGCGGGTCGAAGGTGAGCGAGGCGAAATTCGTGCTCTCCACGGACGCAGGCTGTCGGGCGGAGGCATGAGACACGGCGACCACCCCGCCGGCCGAGAGGCCGGTCGCGAGCATGGCCAGTCCGACCCACTTCATTTGAGCGATTTTCATGGTCGTGAGCACTCCCTGGGCGAGGGCGAGCGCCGTTGTGGCGATCGCGCCGGCTTGAATGGTTTGAGCCGAGCCGAATGAGAACGCCGCCTTCACCGTCGCGGCGACCAGCGACGGCGGGACGGCCTCGACGAGGAGCTGGACCGGCAAACTTGGCCCCGTCCCCAGGATCGCGGCCATGGCGGATGGGGCGAACCCCCGTCGCGTCAGCCGTCTCCTGAGCAGGTCGCGCCCCCGGGCCAGCCGGCTGCGGACCGTCCCGACCGGGCAGCGGAGCTCTTCCGCGGCCTGGTCGTGGGTCCGCCCGCGCAGGTAGCACAGGATCAGAGGCGCCCGGTATTTCTCCGGCAGCCGGCTCAACTCCTGATCGAGCACCGGATCGATTCCAAGCCGGTCCGAGACCTCCGGCCCCGCCGCGACCACCAGGTCCGCGATGGTTGTCTCGCGGCTTCGACGGCGGAGCATCTGGTTGCGGGCGCGTCGAGCGACCCGGAATGCCACGCCGTAAAGCCAGCTCGACAGGAGACCTCGGTCGCGGATCGCCGGCGCCTTGCGGACCAGGACCAGGAACGTCGCCTGGAACGCGTCCTCGATGTCGCGCGGGTCGCGGAGCATCCGCCGGCAGAGTCCCAGCACCATCGGCCCGTGCAGGTCCACCAGCGCCTCGAAGGCGGTCTCATCCCGACGCGTCAGGTAACGCTCCAGGAGCTGACCGTCGCCGATGCCGCCGAGCGTCCCGTCGCGGAACAAACGGTCGATCTGCCGCAAGACGATGCCACGGCCCGCACAGGACATGACTTCCCCTCCCAACGAGTGCTCGATCATCCAAGGTACTGCACCCGAGGCCGGGACCAATCCCCAATCTTTCGGAAAATTCTCGCGCGACCCGACGACGCGACATCCGAAATGTTTCGGCGACGCTACTTGCAGCCGGATGTCCCCCCGAGTAGACTGACTGTACGACGTTCGTAGGAGACGATCTCGGATCGTTCTCTTCACTGGAATTGAGAATCCCGGAATCTGGAATCCACAGGGGCGCCCGATGCGCGAGCTGGAGAAGCCGGTGGCCCGAGTATTTCGGCGACTGCGATACCAGCGGTTCCTGTCGACGCTGGTGTGGTCGTGTGCGATCGGGCTGGTGATCGTGGCCGGGGTGATCGGCGCGGAGAAGCTGCTGGATCGCAACCTGCCGGCTCCGGACTGGGTGCCGTTCGCGGTGGCCGGCGCTCGGGATGGTGGTGGCCGCGGGCGTCGCGATCTTCTCCGGGCCGACCCGTCTGGAAGCTGCGGTGGCCATCGATCGGGTCTTCCACCTGAACGAGCGGCTGAGCTCGGCCCTGACCCTGCCCGAAGACCTCCGCGAGACCCCCGCCGGCGTGGCCCTGATCGCCGACGCGGTCAAGAAGGTCACCGACCTGGACGTCGCCGCCGAGTTCGGCCTGCGGCTGCCGCGCCGGGCCTGGATCGTGCTCATCCCGGCGACCGCCTCCGCGCTACTCCTCTTCGCCCCCCCGCTGGCCCGCACCATCGCCCAGGCCAAGGCCCTGGAGAAGGTCAACACCAAGGCGATCGTCAAGCAGGCCCAGGCCCTCAGCAAGAAGATCGCCAGCCAGCGCGAGGCCATCGACAAGGAGAAGTTCCCCGAGGCCGAGAAGCTCATGGCCCAGATCCAGAAGAAGGTCGATGAGCTGACCAAGGCGCCCCCGGCGGCCAAGGACAAGCTGATGGTCGAGCTGAATTCCCTCACCGACGCTCTGAAGGAGCGTCAGAAGCAGCTCGGGACCCCCGATCAGGTCAATCGCCAGCTCAAGCAGCTCAAGGACATGGGCATGCAGGGCCCGGCCGATGAATTCGCCAAGGACCTCGCCCGTAGCGACTTCCAGAAGGCGGCCCAGGAGCTCCAGAAGCTCCAGGAGAAGATCCAGTCGAACAAGCTGAGCGAGGCCGAGAAGAAGGCGCTGAAGGAACAGCTCGGCGAGATGGCCAAGAAGCTCAACGACCTGGCCAACATGGAGCAGCGGAAGAAGCAATTGGAAGAGGCCCGCAAGAACGGCGGCCTCAGCCAGCAGCAATACGAGCGCGAGATGGAGAAGCTCCAGGAGCAGGCCAAGGGCCTCAAGCAGCTCCAGCAGCTCGCCAACAAGATGAGCCAGGCCCAGGAGGCGATGCAGAAAGGCGACATGAAGAAGGCCGCCGAGTCGCTGGGCATGTCGCAGCAGCAACTCCAGGAGATGGCCAAGCAGCTCGAGGAGATGCAGGCCCTCGACGGCGCCATGGCCGACCTCCAGGACGCCAAGAACGGCATGCCCGCCGACATGATGAACCAGCTCGGCGACGACCTGAATGCCCTCGGCCGGGGCATGGGCGACCGTCGCAAGGGCAACGGCAACGGCATGGGCCGCGGCCGAGGCCAGGGCGATCGTCCCGAGGCGCCCGACGACACCTCCACCTACCAGGCCAAGGTGCCCAACCAGATCGGCAAGGGCAAGGCGGTCATGCAGGGCTTCACCACGCCGAGCAAGACGGTGAAAGGCCAGACCGTCGTCGATATCCAGGGCGAGCTCGAGGCCGGCTCGGCATCCTACGCCGATGCCCTCTCCAACCAGAAGATCCCCAAGAACGTCGAGAAGCACATCCGGTCGTACTACGATCAGCTCAACAAGGGACGCTGAGAGCTTGTGCAAGATCCGAGTAGGGTGGGTGAAACCCACCGGGACTTGCGTCAATCCCGGTGGGTGAAATCCACCCTACGAGACCGCCCGTGGTGCCTCCGTGCGCTGTCGGCCCGGATCTCCCTCAATGCCGGTTGGTTTCACCCACCCTACAAGAGTCGGACGCTACGATCCCGTCACCGCCGCGCCGACCAATTCCCCGTGCTCCGGATCGACATCGATGTCGATCAATGATGCCATGTCCACGGCATCCGCATGCCCTTCTAGGTCGGTACGTTTGTTCATGCTCGTCCGAGGCATCTCGGCCACCTCGGAATATAATCGGTTGTAGGGTTGGAATGCCGTAACCGGCTTTGTCCACGGGGTTTGGCGTCGAAGGTCGATGGCCCGGATTCGAATCCGACGAACTTTTTCGCGAAAAAACGCCGGGCGTTCGTTCGGTTTTCCGAGCTCATGGTCCTTATAGGTAGGCCCATGACGCGGTCAACGCGCGGGACGACTTGGTGACGAACCTCGCGTTCCGGCGGCCGATCGGGGTGCGCTCTGTTCGGATGATTCCGGACGCCGACTCTTCCACGACAGGAGTTTGTTTCATGCGATATCGAACGCTGATTTGCGTAGCGGCCCTCTGGCTCGTTCCTGGTCTGGTCCGCGCCGGCGAGCTGACTTTTACCGAGTTGCTGGACGCGAAATTCGAATTCTCTCTGGTGGGGTATACGGGCATCAACCCGGGCCCCCAGTCGCCATTCATACCCTTCGAGGCCATCGGGGATCTGACCTTCACGCTCGATGCCTCGCTCAACGACCCGAGCCAGCCGACGACGGTCCCGTTCACGGATGTCAAAGGGTCGTTGGCAGGGATCTCCCCGCCCTCGTTCCTGCCCTACACGATCAGCCCCAATTTGCAGTTTCTCGGCGGGGATTTGACGAATATCGTCCGCGACGCCTACGGAAATGTGGTCTCCGCCGATGTGTCGGACCTCTCGATGAGATGGACCATGGTCGGGACCCCCGGCAACCTGACTCTCTACACCCTGGAAGGCTTGCCCTTCGACGGGACCTTGAATTCGCAAGGGATGTTCCTGTCGGGAGCCGCCGACTTCAACGTGTATCTTCAGGGCGGTGGGCCGGACCCCGTCGTGATCGGTCGAGATCGCACACTGGCGAGCATCCCCGAGCCTTCGAGCCTCGTCCTGATGGCGGCGGGCATCGCGGGCGTCGGCGTCGGGGTCCGCAAGCGGCGGAAGGCCCGCCAATCTCCTCTGGTCTGATCGATATCGACCTCGAGGGACTCTTCAGCCGGGTGGAACCGATGCCCATCTCGCGAGCCGAACCGACCAGGGACCATGTCCCGGACGAGCGGACTTCTCAGGGGGCACCCGTCTCCATGGCGGTCTTGTCGTCGCAGTTGACCGCCGATTTCGAGGGCTCCGCGCCCTCCGGCGGCACCGCCCCCGCACTGAGTCACGAGCGATTCCGCATCGGCGAGCCGCTCGGCGAGGGGGGGATGGGCGTCGTCTACCACGCCCGCGACAACCGCGATGGCCGCGAGCTGGCACTCAAGGTCATGAAAGCGACCCTCGCCGGTTCGGCCCGGCGCCGGTTCGAACGCGAGTTCCGTTCGCTCTCGGCGTTGCAACATCCCCACTGCCTGAAGGTATTCGACTACGGCGAGCTGGACGGCGGCCCGTTCTTCACCATGGAGCTCTTCCTGGGCCGGCCGATCACGAGCCTGGCCGACCTGGGCGTCGAGCAGGTCCTCGAACCGCTCATCCAGTTGACCCAGGCGCTGGATTACATCCACAACCACGGCATCATTCACCGCGACGTCAAGCCTTCGAACATCCTCGTCCGACCGGCGATCCGGCCCGACGGATCGCCCGGCTTCGAGGTCAAACTGATGGACTTCGGCCTGGCCAAGTTCTACGGGGTGAAGTCGTCGCTGTCGGCCGAGGCCGGCTTCGCCGGGACCGTCGCCTACTGCGCGCCCGAGCAGCTCAACCTCGATGAGCTGGACCATCGCGCCGATCTCTACTGCCTGGGGCTCGTCGCCTACGAGGTCTTGAGCGGACGCTATGCCTTCCCCGAGGCCCGGCTCGCCGGCATGCGCCCCTTGATGCAGGCTCAGCTCAATGACAAGCCGAGGTCGCTGATGGAAGTGAACCCGGAAGTCCCCGCGCCGATCGCCGAGGCGGTGATGAAGTACCTCCGCAAGCAGCCGAGGCGCCGGCCCGACTCCGCCGGGCTACTCCGCTCGGCGATCGCCGGAGTCCTGGGCATCGACGAGAAGACCGCGGTCTCCGGGGTGTCCATCGCGCCGATGCGGCCGAGGCTGTCGGTCACCGGTTTCGTCTGCCGCGGCAGCGAGCAAGAGCTGATCAACGACGCCCTGCGCCGCGGCCTCCGGCCGGGCTCGGGCGTGTCGTACGGCGAGATCCCCGCCTCGCTGATCGTCGTCAGCGGCGAGCCGGGCATCGGCAAGAGCAGCGTCGTGCAGGAGGCCGAGCGGATCGCGCGCGGTCACGGCTGTCAGGTCTACGAGGGGCGCTGCTTCGACGGCAACCTCTCGCCCTTCCAACCGTTCGTCGAGATCCTCCGGCAGCTTATCGCCGAATTGAGACTCCAAGAGCGCCGCGAAGTGGCGGCGGCCGACGAGGACCTCACCGGCACCCACGTCGCTGGGCTCCCGGCCGAGTCGCTGGCGAGGCTGCTCGGGATCGTCAACGACTACCGCGGTGAGCTGCTCCGCATCGCGCCCGAGCTCCGCAAGTATCTTCCGGGTGAGGCTTACCAGCAAGTCGATTTCGGCCGCGAGGCCGACTACATCTACCGTGCGCTGGCGGCCTTCTTCCTGGAGATCGCCACGTTCCAGCCGGTCTGTCTCAGCTTCGAAGACCTGCAATGGGCGGACAAGAGCTCGCTCGACCTGTTGCGGCACCTGGCCGCCGCGCTGGCCCACGCGCGGCGCTCGGCCGATGGTTCGACGAGCGCGCCACGGCTGGTGATCGTGGCCTCGGCTCGCACCGGCTATGCATCGCTCGAAGCCCGGCTGACACAGCTCCGCGAACAGCGTCATCTCCTGGAGCTCCTCCTGTCGCCATTGACCGATAGCGAGACGCGTGAGCTGATCGCCCTGCGCCTGAACTGCCGGCCGGAGGAGCTGGCGAACGACCTCGTGGCACGCGTCTACTCCCTGTGCGGCGGGAATCCGTTCTTCGTGGCGGAGACGGTGCGGGATTGGTTCGACAAACAGGCGATCACGCGTAGCGAGAGCGGCTGGGTGCTCAAGACCGAGGCGGCCGACTCGGCCGACCTACCGGAAACGGTTCGCGACGTGATGCGGCTGCGTTTGCAGGGTCTGCCACCGAAGGTCCAGCAGGTGGTGGGCGCGGCGGCCGTGATCGGGGCGGTCGTCGATATCGACCTGCTTCGCGACGTCTTGCAGGAGCTGAGCGAAGCCGATGTGCTCGACGCCGTCGACCTGCTTTTGCCTCGCCGCGTGTTTCGCGAGACAGGAAACCCGGGACACGTCGAGTTCGTGCATGACTTGCTCCACGAGCTGCCCTACGCCGACCTCTCAGCCACCCGTCGTCGGAGCCTGCACCGGCGCGTCGGCGAGTTGCTGGAACATCGCCGTGCGAAGGGGCAGGCCGTCGCGCCTACCGTGCTCGCGGCGCACTTCCGCCAGAGCGATGAGCGGTCCAAGGCCTTCGCCTACACGATGGAAGCGGTCGAAGCGGCGCTCAATGCCTATGCCTTCAACAACGCGGTGGTCCAGTTGAAGGATGCCCAGCAGCTCTTGCCCGCCGACGCCGACGCGGCCACGAGATATCGCCTCTGGGACATGCTCGGCACCGCTTACGGCTCATCGGATCGGCTCGACGATGCGATCGGGGCTTACACACACGCCCTCGAGCACGCCAGCGACCATCTCGATCGAGCCACCGCTCAACACGGCATCGGTTCGGCGTTCTTCCGGAAAGGCGACTACCGCGACTCCGACCGCCATTTCCGACTGGCCTTGACCGAGCTCGGATATCCATTTCCTCGTGGCCCGGTGGGACTAGTTTTCGGCCTCTGGCATTCGTTCGTTTACTTCCACATGATTCCCTCCTGGATCGCTTCTGGCAGGAGCCGGCCGGATTTCGACCGACGGGTCGCGATCGCGACCGCAACTTACTACCGCATGGGCCAGGTGCCGCCCGGCGTCCTCTATTTTGGTTACGGTCTGTACCGGATGGCGGCCCTGGCGAAACAGTCGGGGAAGCCTGAAGTCGTCGCCGCGGGCTACTCGAAGATTTTCTATAGCTGGAGCTGGTTCTCAGTTGGCTCGTTCATGAAGGGTTGTATGCGCCGGGCCGAGAAGGCTGCGGAGTCTTGTCGTCGGGTCGAGGTGATGACGCTGACTAAAGCGCACGTTGGTGGCGTGCATTACTACAGCGGCCGGCTCGACCAGGCCGAGGCGGTCTTGCGCGAGGCGATCGGACCTCTCGATAAGGTCGGGGATTGGATGGGGTTCTTCTCCCACCACACGCTGAGGCACCTCTATGCGGTCCGTGGCGACATCCCGAGGGAGCTCGTCGAGGCTGAGGCCGAGATTGCAATTGGCAAGGAGCGTGGCGATGCGGAGGCATTGGCTTATGGGCAATACGGCAAGGCCGACGCGCTGGCCAGGTCCGGCCGGGTCGAAGAGGCGATCGAACTGATGGCTCCCGCGGTCGACGTGCTCATCGCGCGCGATTCGCTCGCGCTCATGATCGCATACGGCCATCTGGGCTTCGTCCGCCTCCAGGCATCGGACTACTCCGGCGCTCGCGCCGCGCTCGAGAAATCCAGGGATCGGACGATTCGGACCTACTGCCCGTTCGAGTTTGCGGCCCCCACGTTTCCCTTGCTCGTGGAGAGCCTTCTCGGCCCCCGCTGGGCCGACGCCGACGGCGGGCCGAGCCGATCTGTTGCCCGTAAAGCCTGGCGTGAAGCCCGCGTCGCGCGCTTCTTCGGCTGGCGTTACCCGAACTACGAGGCCCACGCCTTGCGCGTGAGCGGCCGCGCCGCCTGCGCCCTCGGCAAGACCAGGAAGGCGGCCGAATACTTCGAGCGAGCGATCGTGGCGGCCGAGAGACTCGGCGCCCGCTACGACCTGGCCCGCGCCCTGCTCGACATCTCGCTCGTGATCCCCGACAAGGCCGACGAATACCGACGACGCGGCCAGCAATTGCTCGGCGAGCTCGGCGCCGTCGTCCCGGAGGCGGAGCGGCTGCCTCTTTGATATCTTATCGATCCGACTTCGCAGCCTGGGCCTCGACCGGAACCCCTGTGCATCGCCGCTCGCGACTTCACTGTCGTTCTCAACGAATCCGGCGAGACTGCGCCGGAATGGCCGGAATCTTGTAACCTGTGATCTCCAATCATCTTGCAGATAGATGCTCGAAATATCGCTCACGCGTCGAAATCTTTTTTTGAAAAAAGCGCAGAGATGCGCGTTCGGTTTTTCGATCTCATGGTCCTTATAGGTAGGCCGATGCCGTTGTCGGCGTGCGCGAGACGGCTCGATGATGAGCCGTCTCGCCTCGAGTGCCGATCGTGGTGCGCCTCATCGGGGTGTTTCTGATGTTGACTTCGCGGAGGGTCTGACCATGTCCGGCAAACGCAAAGGCTTCACGCTCATCGAGCTCCTGGTCGTGATCGCGATCATCGCGGTCCTGATCGCCCTGCTGCTGCCCGCGGTCCAGGCGGCGCGCGAGGCGGCGCGTCGGGCGCAGTGCATCAACAACATGAAGCAGCTCGGGCTGGCGATCATGAACTATGAATCGGCCCATTCCATGCTCCCGCTCGGCCGGGTCTGGACTCCGCTGCCGGGCATCCCCTTCCCGTCGTTCTTCGAGGGCGCCCAGAACACCACCTGGTTCACGCAGATGCTCGGCCAGTTCGAGCAGCAGGCCCTCTACAACGCCTACAACTTCGCGATCGGCATCGAGGGGCCTCCGGGCGGCGACGGTATGCCGATCGGCTTCACCATCAATTCGACCATCTATCAGACCAAGCTGGGCGCCTTCCAGTGTCCGAGCGACAACGACCGGCTACTCACATTGACCTGGCCGACCAACGGATACCCGATCCAGGCGACGCGCGGGAACTACGTCGTGAGCTGGGGCAACACGCAATGGGCCCAGCAGAATTCCCCCGGCGGCAGTCCGGCGACCGTCAACTTGCCCGTGAATTATCAGCAATCGGCGTTCGGGCACACCTCGGTCCGGCTGGCCCAGGTCACCGACGGGACCAGCAACACCGTCTTCACCGCCGAGACACTCCAGGGGCAGCTCAACGATGTCCGGGGCGCGGTCTGGACCCTGGGGGCCGTCTTCATGACCCGCTTCACCCCCAACGGCTTGCAGGATTTCTATGGTGTCGTCGATCCTCCGACCGGTGGGGGCGACCGGCTCGGCGCCGGGTTCTGCGTCACTGATCCCGGTGGGATGATGCCCTGCGTGAGCGTGCCATTCCCGTTCCTCGATTTCTACTCCGGTTCCCGCAGCCGGCATCCCGGCGGAGTCAACGCAGGGTTCGGCGATGGTTCGGTTCACTTCATCAAGAACACGATCAACCCGGTCACCTGGATCGGCCTGAACACGATCCGGGGCGGCGAAGTCATCTCGTCCGACTCGTATTGACCCGAGCATCCCGCCTCTGGAGAGGAATTACCGATGCCGGTTTCGCCGACCGAGGTGACCACCGACCATGGCCCGGACGCGACGATGTCCCGAGACGGACCGCGCTCCGGGATGGATCATTCCGAAGTGACCGGCGACGACGAGGACTCCTCGCCGTGGTCCGGCTCGGTCGCCGAGTTGCGGCACGAGCGGTTCCAGATCGGCGACAAGCTCGGCGAGGGCGGCATGGGCGTGGTCTATCGCGCCCGCGATACGCGCGACAATCGCGAGGTCGCGCTCAAGCTGATGAAGGCCGCGCTGGCCGGTTCGGCACGTCGGCGGTTCGAGCGCGAGTTCCGATCGCTCTCGGCCCTGCACCACCCGCACTGTTTGAACGTCTTCGATTACGGCGAGCTGGGCAGCAGCCCCTTCTTCACCATGGAACTGTTCCAGGGCCGTCCGATCACCAGCCTGGCCGGCCGCGACGTCGCCGACATGCTCGACCCCCTGTGGCAAGTGACCCAGGCGCTGGACTACATCCACCACCACGGCATCGTCCACCGCGACGTCAAGCCCTCGAACATCCTCGTCCGACCGGCGACCCGTCGCGACGGCCTGCCCGGCTTCGAGGCCAAGCTGCTCGACTTCGGCCTGGCGAAGTATTACGGGGTCAAGTCGTCGCTGTCGGCCGAGGGCGGATTCGTGGGCACGGTGGCCTACTGCGCCCCGGAACAGCTCAACAACGACGAGCTCGACCACCGCGCCGATCTCTACTGCCTCGGCCTGGTCAGCTACGAGCTGTTGAGCGGCCGGTATCCGTTCCCCGAGGCGCGGCTGGCCGGCATGCGTCCCCTGATGCGCGCCCAGCTCAGCGACGCGCCGAGGCCGCTGGCCGAGGTCAATCCCGAGGTCCCCGGCTCGATCGCCGATGCGGTGATGCGATACCTCCGCAAGGAAGTGCGGCGTCGGCCCAGCTCGGCCGCCTTGCTGCGCGACGCGATCGCCGAGTATCTGGGCATCGACGATCAGACCGCCGTCCACGGCGCGGGTCTGGCGCCGTCGCGACCGATCCTCTCGGTCACCGGCTTCGTCTGCCGGTCGCGCGAGCTCGATGAGCTCGAGGCCGTCCTGAGACGCTGCCTGGGCCCCTCGGGGACCGCGGCGTCGGGGGTCGCGGCGTTGCCTTCGATGATCGTGGTCAGCGGCGAGCCGGGCATCGGCAAGAGCAGCGTCGTGCAGGAGGCCGAGCGGATCGCGCGGTCACGGCTGCCATGTCTACGAAGGCCGATGCTTCGACGGCAACCTGTCTCCCTTCCAGCCGTTCGTCGACCTGGTGCGTCAGCTCATCGCCGAGCTGCGCTTGCAGGAGCGCCGGGATGCGGCGATGCCCGACGTCGACCTGACGGGCACGCACATCGCCGGCCTGCCGGCGGAGTCGGCGGCGCGGCTGCTGGCGATCGTCAAGGACTACAGCGGCGAGCTGCTCCGGATCGCGCCGAGCTGCGCAAATACCTGCCCGGCGAGGCGTACCAGCAGGTCGGCTTCGGACGCGAGGCCGACTACATCTTCCGGGCCCTGTCGGCGTTCTTCGTCGAGGTCGCGACGATCCAGCCGGTCTGCCTGAGCTTCGAGGACTTGCAATGGGCCGACAAGAGCTCGCTGGACCTGCTGCGGCACCTCGCCGCGGCGCTGGCCGATGCTCGTCGGGCCGCGTCCGACGGCTCGACGGCCGCTCCCCGGCTGGTGATCGTCGCCTCGGCGCGCACGGGCTACCCGCAGCTCGAGGCCGTGCTGGCCCCGTTGCGTGAGCACCAGCAGCTCCTGGAGCTGCGCCTGTCGCCGCTGGTCGACGGCGAGACGCGCGACCTGATCGCTCTGCGGCTCAATTGCCGGCCCGAGGAGATCTCCGAAGATCTCGTGGCCCGCATCCACGAGGTGTGCGGCGGCAACCCGTTCTTCGTCTCAGAGACGGTCCGCGAGTGGTTCGAGAAGGACGCGATCACGCGGAGCAACGAGGGCTGGGTGCTGTCCACGCAGGCCGCCGACGCCTCCGACCTGCCCGAGACCGTGCGCGAGGCCATGCGGCTGCGGATCATGGGCCTGTCGGAGAAGGCGCAGCAGGTGCTCTGCGCCGCGGCGGTCATCGGTGCGGTCGTCGACATCGATCTGTTGCGAGATGTCGTATCCGATCTGACCGAGACCGACGTGCTCGACGCGATCGACGCCTTCTTGCCGCGCCGCGTGTTTCGGGAGACGGGCAACGCCGGGCGGGTCGAGTTCGTCCACGACCTGCTCCGCGAGCTGTCCTACGCCGACCTCTCGGCCACGCGCCGACGCAGCCTCCACCGACGCGTCGGCGAGCGGCTCGAACACCGCCGAGAGCAGGGCCGGGCCATCGCCCCGGCCGTCCTCGCCGACCACTTCAAGAATGCCGAGGACCGGCCGAAGGCCTTCGCCTACACGATAGAGGCGGCCGAGGCGGCCATCGACGCCTATGCTTTCAACAGTGCGATCGGGCACTTGAACCGCGCGATCGGGCTCGCGCCCAGTGATTGCGATGACTCTAGGAACTGCCGACTCTGGGACTTGCTCGGCAAAGCTCAGAGGTCCGCTGGCCGGGTTGACGAAGCGCTCGCGGCCTATCGTCAGGCCCTCGCTCACGCGGGGTCCTGGCGCTCCAGGGCCAAGGTCGAGGAAGGAATCGGAGAGGCCTACCATCGGAAGGGCCAATTCGAAGACGCCGTCCATCACTTCGACATCGCACTGCGGGAGGCGGGCTATCCTCGTCCCCGAAGCCTTCCGGGACTCCTGCTGGACATGGGGAAAACCGCCGTGTGTTTCCATTTGCTACCGTCGTGGCGACTCCTCCCCGACCGCCGGCCTGACCGGGCCGATCGGCTCGAGATCGCCCATGCCAATCACGAAAGGCTCGCCCGGGTTTACTCGGGCCTTAACATCCTCCGCTACACTTACAGCTCCTACAAACTGGCCGCTTACGCGAAGATGTCTGGGAATCCCGAACACATCGCGATGAGCTATTCCAAGATCGGATTCAACTGCGGAATTTTCGGGCTGGGCGGACTGGGGATGGGTTACATGAGGCGTGCCCGGAGGGCCGCGGAAGCCTGCAAACGAACCGAAGTCCTGTCGCTCTTCCACTCGCATCTCGGCCTGGCGTATTACTGTCTCGGTCGGCTCGACGAAGCTGAGGCCGTCTTGCGGGATGCGGTCGTGTATCTCGATAAAGTCGGTGATTGGTTCGGAGCGATGTCCCATCACGTGCTTCGCCACATCTACACTATCCGGAGCGATTTCAACCGGGAAGTCGCCGAAGCGGAGGCGGAGATTAAGATCGGCGAGGGGTGTGGTGACCCGGACATTGTCGCCTGGGGTCTTTACGGAAAGGCGGATGCCTTCGCCCGGTCAGGTCGGACTCAGGAGGCCCTCGTGCTCGCGGCCAGGGCGGCTGAGGGGCTGAATTCTCGGGGTTCGTGGGCTGTCGCCATCGCCTATCAGGTCCAGGGTCTCGCCCGGTTGCAGGCGTCGGAGTATGCCATGGCCCGCGCCGCACTCGAGCAGTCCCGGTCGTCGATCCGAGAGAACTACTCCCTGTTCGAGTTCGTCGTCCCGACCTATCCGCTGCTTGTCGAGAGCCTGCTCGGTCCCCGATGGGCCGATGCTGAGGGAGGGCCGAGCCGGGACATCACCCGAAAGGCTTGGTGGGAGAGCCGGTTCGCCCGCTTCTTCGGCTGGCGGTTCCCGAACTACGCCCCGCATGCCCTTCGCGTCAGCGGCCGAGCGGCCTATGCCCTCGGCAAGTCGAAGAAGGCCGCCAAATACCTGGAGCGCGCGATCGCCGGGGCCGAGGCGATGGGCGCCCGCTACGACCTCGCCCGCGCCCTGCTCGACGCCTCGCTCGTAATCCCTGAGAAGGCCGACGAATACCGTTGACGCGGCCAGCAGTTGCTCGACGAGCTCGGCGCCGTCGTCCCGGAGGCGGAGCGATTGCCTCCTGAGAAACGACCCCGGCTCTGAAAATCGGTGTCGTCTGAAAATCGGTGTCGCTTCTCTTTCGAGAGGAGACCCGCGTGTCGAGAGGATCATGGTGAGCGGATCCATAGAGCCCGTCGTCGAATGAACTCGTTGATCTGTGAGCCAGGCGTCCGGAAGCTGAGGAGGACAACTTGACCAGTCTCGCCGCTGCCATCTTCGTCGGATTGACCGCCGCGATCCACATCGCGATCTTGGTCGTTGAGATGTTTTTCTGGACAAGGCCCGAGGTTTACGGACGGCTGAATCTCGGTCTCGACGAGAGACAAGCCCTCGCCGTCAAACCGATCGTCCAGAATGTTGGACTCTACAATGGGTTCATTGCCGCCGGCCTGATCTGGGGGCTATTCCCCGGGCCAATGGCCTTCCCGATCCGAATGTTCTTCCTCTCCTGCGTCATCATCGCCGGGATGTTCGGGGCAGCCACATTGAAGAGGGCCACCACTCTGGCACTCCAGTCGTTACCCGCGACCATCGCGCTGGCCCTGACGTACTTCTCACACACCATGCCCCAGTAACGACCTCGGCAAAAGTCCTTACGGCCGATCCATACCAAGGAGCATTGTCTGATGATCACACAGACATTCAGCCCCAGTCCGGGGACGACTCTTAACATCGAGATCGCCCCCGCCGCGGCCGACGGCAAGCGGTATCCGGTGGTCGTCCTGGTTCACGGAAATTTCGGGCTTTCCGTCCCATTCGGCGACCAGCTCCGCGACTTCACCGAGGAGGTCTCGCGCCTCGGCTATCTCGCCGCGCTTCCGACCTACTACACCGACGACAAGCCGCACCCGACCGACACGGACATCGCCGGCCACCTGCCGGCCCTCGTCGCCGCAGTCGCACACCTCGCCGTCCGTTCCGACGCGGACTTCACCCGCTTCGCGCTGGTGGGCTTCTCGCTGGGCGGCGGCATCGCGATGTCGTACATCAACGCTTCCCCCGCGAGTGCCGTCATGGTGTTCGCCGACTTCTACGGGCTACTGCCTCCGGGACTCCTCGGCCCGCCGGGGATCGGCGTCGGGGTCGCCAAGTTCCCGCCGACTATTCTCTTCAACAACGAAGACGACCCGCTCGTCCCCGTGGACAAGAACTCGGAGCCCCTCGCCGACGCGCTCGCGAGCGCGGGGATCGTCCACGACCCCGTCCGCCCTTACCACTGGTACAAGGACGACTGGGATCTAGGCGCCTTCCACGCCTTCCGCCCCGGAGGGCCGGCCGATGTCGATTCGCGCTCCCGAACCTTGACCTGGCTCGCCACTTATATGCCCCCGACCGGCCGGTCCTGATTCTCGATTCACCGGTAAACACAGTAGGGTGGGTGAAACCCACCGATCTTCTTGATGTACAAGCACTGGTGAGTTTCACCTACCCTACGAATCGGCCCGAAAGATGCGATCCAGGCATGGAATCATCACGGAGCCGGCATCGGTCGGATCGGCCCGGTGGTGCGAGAGGCGGACGGCGCCGTCGTGGCTGCACGAGGCCAGCGTCAAGCCGTCGGGCGCGAAGGCCAGGGCGTTGATCTGGGCCTTGTGGTCCTCCAACGCGAGCAGCTCCTGGCCGATGGCGACGTCCCAGACCCGGATGACCCTCCCCTTGCCCGCCGCGACGACGTTCCGGCCGTCGGGCGTGAACGCCAGGCATCGGAGCTGGTCCGACTCGCCGCGGATCGTCCGGACCAGCTCGCCGGCGCCGGGTCCCAGAGCTTGATGCTCCCGTCCTCGTTCGTCGAGGCCAGTAGCGAGCCGTCGGGCGAGAAGGCGACTGTGAGAGTATTCCCCACGTCGCGGAGGATCCTCCGGGTCTGGCCGTCGGCGACGTCCCAGAGCCGGACCGTCGCGTCGTTGGACGCCGAGGCCAGCGTCTTGCCGTCCGGGCTGAAGGCGACGCACGTCAGATTCTTGGCATGGCCGGTCAGGATGGCCCGCGTCGTCCTCGTCGCCACGTCCCAGAGCCGGGCCGTCCGGTCGTCGCCGGCGGTCGCGAGCCATCGGCCGTCCGGGCTGAATGCGACCGCTCGCACGGGGCCGGTGTGACCTTCCAGGTTCGCCAGCCGTCCATGTGTCTCCGGGTCCCAGAGGATGAGGTTGGGATGCCCTTTCTTCCCGGAATCCAGGCTCGCGGAGGCGAGCACGCGCCCGTCCGGATCGAACGCCAGCGCCGAGACGGTGGCCGTATGCGCCTTCCAGCCCGCCAGGAGTTGACCCGAATCCGGGTCCCAGAGCTTGATCGTCCGGGGCTCGCGGGTGTCGTCGCTGCCGGTCGCGAGGACCTTGCCGTCGGGCGAGAAGGCCGCCGCCCAGGACTCGGCGGTGTGCCCGGCCAGCTCGTCGGGGGCAGCCGGCGGGTCGAGCCGCCAGATCCTCGGCGTCGTCCCACCCCTGAGGATGAGCGTCCGGCCGTCCGGTAAGAAGGTCGGAGAGGCGGCATCTTTCCGGCCCGGGAAGACGTGCAGCCGACGCGCCGTGGCGGCGTCCCAGACCTCGACGGGTTGGCTGCCCCCCGGAGTTGTCACGATCTCGATGGCCAGGAGCGCCTCGTCGGGCGAGAAGACCATCCGCTGGAAGTTGATCGCTCGATCGGTCGGGCCCACGGCCAGGGTCTTTGCGCGTCCGTCGGCGCGATCGACGATCGTCACGCGGCCCGAGGCGTCCATCCCGGCGAGTCGCGACCCCTTCGCGCTGAAGACGATCGGGCCGATCGTGCCGCTGAAGGGAAATCGGGCGGCCTCGCGGCCGTCGGCCGTCTCCCACACCACGATGCGATCTCCCGGCACGTGCGCCGCGAAGTAGCGGCCATCGGCCGAGAACGCCGTGTAGCCGAGCGGACCCGGCTGCCGGCCGGCCAGCACGACGAGGACCGTGCCCGTCCAGGGATCGCGGACCGCGAGCCTTTCGTCTTCATGGACGGCCATGCGCGAGCCGTCGGCCGAGAAACTCGAGTAGAAAGGGCGGTCGCTTGCGATGATCCGGCGCGGTTCGACTCGCGGCCCCCTCGGTGAGGTCCCACACGTTGACGGACTGCCGTGCTCCCGGATGATCGCGGACGATGGCCAGGTATCGGCTGCTGGGATCGCTCCAGAGGCCGGCCAACGACTCACCGTCCTCGAGATCGAACCGCCACACGTGCCGGCCGTTGGCGACTTCGAAGAGATCGATCCCGAGGTGCGCGGTCCGGTGGTCGAGCGCGATCAGGTAGCGGCGATCGGGTGAGAACCCCAGGAACTCCCAACGCGCATTGGGTATGGCCGGGAGGTCGCGCGGCCGGTCCAGCTCCATCTCGGGCGAAAGGTCCCAGAGCATCGCCTTGCCTTGCAGGTCGAAGGTGGCGAGCGTCCGGCCGTCGCGAGCGACGACCATGTCCATGACCGTCGCCTCGTGCCCCCAGAGTTGCGAGAAATCGCGGTGGGCCTGCCGCCAGAGATATCGCCAGGCGAAGCCGCGGGGGTCGTCGCTGCCCGGCTCGGGCCGGACGTCGTGGAGGATGTCCTGGGCCAGCTCGAATTGTCGGGCGTCGAGCGCCCTGCGGATGCGCCGCAAGCTCTCGGCCTGATGGTGACGGTCGGCCTGATGGCGGCGATCCTCGGCGATTCGCCGGTGTTTCTCGGCCGCGGCGCCTGGAGGTCGGCGCGTTCGATCTGGATCTCGAGCTGCCGGGCGTGCCATCCCAGCCAACTGGCCCACAAGACGCCGCCGCCGACCAGCCCGGCGGCCAGCAGGACGACCAGGCCCACCAGGGCGGCGATGGCCGGCCGTCGTCGGGCCCAGGTCCGTGCGCGCTCGGCGGCCGAGACCGGCCGGCCCTTGATCGGCCGGCCGTCGAGGAATCGTCGCAGGTCGTCGCGCATCGCGCCGGCGGAGGCGTATCGCTGCGACGGCTCCTTGCACAGGCATCGCAGGCAGATCGTCTCCAGGTCGCGGGGCAGCCCCGGGCGGAGCGATCGGAGTGCCACCGGCTCGGATTCGAGGACCAGTCGCAAGGTCTCGGCTTCGGTCTCGCCGCGGAACGGCGTCCGGCCCGCCACGATCGCGTAGAGGGTCGCGCCCAGCGCGTAGACATCCGTCGCCGGGCCGATCTGGTCGCTACGGCCCGCGGCCTGCTCGGGCGCCATGTAATGCGCCGTGCCCATCCGGATGTCGCTCCCCGACTCGTCGGCGGCCTCCTCGGCCAGCCGGGCCAGGCCGAAGTCGGTCAGCCGTGGGAATAATAGATCGGCCGGGCTCGCGGGGCGAGCGCGGCCGTCCGCGCCGGCTTCCGGTCTCGGCGAAGGCGACGCGGTCTCATGCGGCTTCGGCGGGCTCGTCAGGATGATGTTGTCCGGCTTGATATCGCGGTGGAGGATGCCCCGGTCGTGGGCGTGCTGGATGGCGTCGGCGATCGCGGCCATCCATCGCGCCGCCAACCTGGGAGACACGGGCTCATTCTGCGACTTGAGCCATCGGCGAAGGCTCGGCCCCGCGCAGAACTCCGAGGCGATGAAGTAGCCGAGCGGCCCGAGCTCGCCCGCGTCGAAGACGCGGACGATGTTGGGATGGTCGAGCCGGGCCGCGGCGCGGGCCTCGCGGAGGAACCGATGCACATCCCCCGAGGCGAGTGCGCGCTCGGGCAGGGGCATCTTGAGGGCGACCTCGCGGCCCAGGAGGCGGTCGCGGGCGCGGACGACGAATCCGAAACCGCCGCATCCCAGGTCGTCGATAACGTCGAAGCGGCCCAGCAGCGGGCCGCACCCGTCGGCCGGTCGGTCGGCGGCGGCCGGATCCGGGCCCGGCCCATGGTCCTTCGAGGATTCATTCGCTTCCAGCATTTTGAGCAGGAGCATCAGCCGGCTTCGACCGCGGTCGTCCACCTCGTCGGGATCGTGCCGGCTCCCCTGGCCGCGCTCCTTCTCGGTGGCCGAGGCGTGCAGGAGCGCGTCGAAGGCCATCATCTCCGCGAGCAACTGCTCGTCGACCGGCGAGGAGCTGTTATCATCCGGGGTCATGACCGGGCCTCATCGATCCGCGTCGCTTGGCCGCCGCCCGCCCGGAGGTCATCCGCGCGGCAGCTTCCGGGGCGAGCCGCTCCGCGCCGATCTCCGTCTCGGCCGCCGCCGGATCGACACCGATCCGGCCGACGATTGACGCCCTGGTCGACATCCCTTCTCCTTCCATCCACCGCCATCCAAGCATAGTTATTCGCGGTCATTTGAGTATGACGATCGAAGCCGAGATAAATCAAGATTGCCCGAGAGGGATCGGTGACGTCTCGAGGCTCGCCTTCCGCGGCGACGCCTATCAAGGCGTCAGCTTCACGCGGATGCCCCCGGCGGGCCGGCCGTCGCCGTCCAGCAGCCGAGCACTCGCCGCCCAGGTCGCGGTCTCATTCACCACCTTGAGCAGCAGCACGTTCGTCCCCCGATTCAGCGAGATCGGGCCGATCGTGTCCAGCGGCTCCGGCGGGCGGGGTATGGGACATTCGTAGATCACCCGGCCGTTGAGATAGACCTTGGACTGGTCGTCGCTGCCGACCTGGAGCCACAGGTCGTCGTGCGCCCGGTCGCTCTCGATGTAGCAGACGGCGTAGACGACGCTGCGCTCGGTCGCCCGCCCCAGGACCGCATTGAAGTCCAGGACCGCCTCGGTGGAACGATGCTCCCGCCAGGCGAGTTCCCCGCCGCCGACCATGACCCGCTCGCCGGGCCTGGGCCGCAGGTTCGCCTCGTCGGGAACCTGTCGTCGATCCAGCGCCCGCGTCCCACCCTCGCCCGGAGTCGAGGGCATCGGTAGGAGCACGAGCCAGTCCTGGATGAATCCCCGGGCCTGGGGGCCGTGGAAGGCGTTCCGGACCGAGACATCACTCACCGCGCGTTCGTGTCGGTCCCATCGGCGCACCTCGACGTTGACGGCCGCCTCCCACACCCGCGCCGTCGCGTCATCACCGGCCGTCGCCAGCCGCGTACCGTCGGGCGACCAGGACACGGACCGGACGAAGCCTTTGTGTCCGGCGATGGTGAGGAGCCCGCGGCCGACGGCCGCGTCCCACACTTTCGCCGTCCCGTCCTCACTCCCGGATGCCAGCCGCTTGCCGTCCGCCGACCAGGACAACGACCTGAGTCCACCCATGTGCCCCGAGAGCGTGTGGACCTCTCGGCCATCGTCGGCATCCCAGACCCGCCCTAGCCCATCCTCGCACCCCGTCGCCAGCCGGGCGCCGTCCGGCGACCAGGCCAGGGCGATGACCCGCCTCGAAGGGCCCACGATGGTGAGGAGTTCGCGGCCGATGTCGGCATCCCAGATCCGCGTTGTTCCGTCGCGGGCGCCGGTCGCCAGCCGGGCGCCGTCGTGCGACCAGGCGACCGACCAGACCTCGCTCGTCGGACCCGTCATCGCGACGAGTTCCCGCCCGGAGGCGGCGTCCCAGACCCGCGCCGATCCGTCCCAGCTCGCCGTCGCCAACCGCCGGTCGTCCGGCGACCAGGCCGCCTGGATGACCCGGCTCGTATGCCCCTTGAACACCAGGAGCGGCCGGCCGTCGGCGTCCCAGACCCGCGCCGTCCCATCCGAATTCGCCGTCGCCAGCCGGTTGCCGTCGTGCGACCAGGCGATCGACCAGACCTCGCTCGTCGGGCCCGTCATCGCGGAGAGTCTCCGGCCGGAGGCGGCGTCCCAGACCCGCGCGGTACCATCCCAGCTCGCCGTCGCCAACCGAGTGCCGTCGGGCGACCAGGCCACGACATTGACCTTACTGCGATGGCCCTTCAATTCGAGGATGTCGCGGCCGACGGCGGCGTACCACACCTTCGACGTCCCATCCGCGGCCCCTTGGGCCAGGAGCTTCCCATCCGGCGACCAGGCCACGCAATTGATCTCGCACGGATGCCCCTTGAGGATGAGGAGCTGCCGCCCGGAGGCGGCGTCCCAGACCCGCGCCGTCCCATCCGAATTCCCGGTCGCTAGCAGGGCCCCATCCGGTGACCAGGCCACGGCATTGATCCAGCCGGTGTGTCCTTCGAGGAGGGCGGCTTCCCGGCCGCCGGCAGTCTCCCACACCTTCACCTTGCCATCGCGGCTCGCCGTCGCCAATCGCCTGCCATCCGGGGACCAGCCCACCGAATGGATCCCAGCCGGTATGTCCCTCGAGGAGGAACCGCTGTCGGCCCTCGGCCGCATCCCAGATCCGCGCCTTGCCATCGGCGCCCCCGGTCGCCAGCGACTTCCCGTCCGCGGACCAGGCCGTACAAACGACGTCGCCCACGTGCCCCTTGAGGGCGAGCCCCTCGCGGCCGTTGACGCCCCAGACGCGTGCCGTCGCGTCCTGGCCCGCGGTCGCCAGTCGGTTGCCGTCGGGCGACCAGGCCACCGACCAGACCCGGCCGGTATGGCCGTCGAGGCGATTCAGCTCGCGGCCGACGGCGGCGTCCCAGATCCGCGCCGTGCCATCCCAGCCCGCGGTCGCCAGCCGCGTGCCGTCGGGCGACCAGGCGACCGAATTGACCTGGCTCCGATGGCCCGCGAGTGCGAGGATCTCGCGGCCGGTCGCGTCCCAGATCCGCGACGTGCCATCCCAGCTCGCCGTCGCCACCCGCCGACCATCGGGCGACCAGGCCACGGACCGGACTCCGGCCCGGTGACCGATCAAGTCGGCCCGCTCGAGGTGGACGAGCCGCCGCCAGTAGTACCACTCGAAGCCGCGGTCGGGATCGATCTCGGTCGCGGTCAGCAACTCGCGGAGCCGCCCCACCTGGCCGGCGTCCCAGGCCAGTTGCATGAGGTTGACGCTGGCGGCGTACCACTGCCGACGGATCTCTTGCTCCGCCGCGCGGGCGCGGCCGGCCTCGCCGTTGGCCTTGTTCTCGGCGGCCTCGGCCCTTGCGCGCGGCGGCCTGGCGGGTATAACCGACCGAGGCGATGCCGGCCACCGCCGCCAGCAGGACGAAGACCGCCGCCATCAGGCCCGACACGGCCTTGTTCCGCCGGCACCATCGCCACGCCCGCTCCGCCGCCAAGGTCCGCCGCGCCGGATCGGGCGCCGTTCCAGGAACCGCCGCAAGTCGTCGCGGAGGTCCGCCGCCGAACCGTATCGCCGCGACGGCTCCTTCCGCAGGCATTTCAGGCAGATCGTCTCCAGGTCGCGGGGCAACCCCGGGCGGAGCGATCGCGGGGCGACCGGCTCGGATTCCAGGACCAGCCGCAAGGTCTCCGAATCGGTCTCGCCGCGGAACGGCGTCCGTCCCGCCAGGATCTCGTAGAGGGTCGCGCCCAGGGCGTAGACGTCCGTCGCCGGCCCGACCTCGGCGCGTCGGCCCGCGGCCTGCTCGGGCGCCATGTACTGCGCCGTGCCCGCCCGGACATCGCTCCTCGAGTCGTCGCCGACCTCCTCCGTCAGCCGGGCCAGGCCGAAATCGGTCAGCCTCGGGAAGAAGTCGGCCGGGCTCGCGGGGTGCCAGGCCCCTGCTCCGTCGGCATCCCGCGACGAGGGGGTCTCCGCGCCGGATCCGACCGCCTCATCCGGCTTCGGAGGACCGGTCAGGATGATGTTATCCGGCTTGATGTCGCGGTGGAGGATGCCGCGGTCGTGGGCGTGTTGCACCGCGTCGGCGATCGGGGCCATCCAGAGCGCCGCCAACCGCGCCGGCACGGGCTCATTCTGCGACTTGAGCCATCGGCGGAGGCTCGGCCCCGGGCAGAACTCCGAGGCGATGAAGTAGCCGAGCGGCCCGAGTTCGCCCGCGTCGAAGACGCGGACGATGTTGGGATGGTCGAGCCGGGCCGCGGCGCGGGCCTCCTTGAGGAACCGGTGCACATCCCCCGAGGCCAGGGTGCGCTCGGGCAGGGGCATCTTGAGGGCGACCTCGCGGCCCAGGAGCCGGTCGCGGGCGCGGACGACGAATCCGAACCCGCCGCATCCCAGGTCGTTCAGGATCTCGAAGCGTCCCAGCAGCGGGCGAGGCTCCTCGGGCTCTTCTTGATCCGAGGCGGCCGCGACATCCTCCGGCCGTTCGGTCGCTTCCAGCATCTTGAGCAACAGCAGCAGCCGGCTCCGCCCGCGGTCGTCCACCTCATCCGCCGAGGGCGGATCCCCGTCGCCGCGCTCCTTTGCGGCGGCCGATGCATCCAGGAGCGCGTCGAAGGCCATCATCTCCGCGAGCAACCGCTCGTCGACCGGCGGCGGGCTCGTCTCATCCGGGATCATGGCCGGGCCTCATCGATTCGCGGAGCTTGGCCAGCGCCCTCCCGAAGGTCATCCGCGCGGCATCTTCCGAGATGCCCAGCTCCGCGCCGATCTCCGCGAAGGACCGCCGGTCCCAGAGCCGCAGGCGGATGGCCATCCGGGATCGTTGCGGCAGGTCGGCCAGCGCGGCGTCGAGGGCCGCCTGGGAGGCGTTCTTGGCGACGGCCTGACTGGGCGACGTGGCCGAGCCGGGCAGATCCCCGGCGGCGCCGCCCGACTCGATGTGGGCCTCGAGCCGGCGCCGACGGGCGTTGAGCGACGCATGCACCAGGATGGCCCTCATCCAGCCACGGAGCTGCGCGGGGGTCCGGCCCTGGAACCGCGAGAAGTTCCGCCAGGCGCCCACGATGGTCTCCTGGATCAGGTCCGAGGTCGCCGACTGGCCCGCCGGCCTCGACCATCGGCCTCGACGCACCACCAGCTGGAGGTAATCGCGGCACGCCTCCAGCGCACGCCAACGCGACGCCTCATCTCCGCACATCGCCGCGGCGATCTCGGCGTTCGACCAACGCCGGATCGCTGCCGACCCGGTTGACCGTTGACGTCTCCGTCAACATCCCCTACCCCTTCCGTTTCCCGCCATCCAGGCATGGTCATTCGCACTGGCTTGAGTATGACAATGCGAGTTGACCGAAATCAAGGTTGTACACCCGGGATAAAATGAGCCGGAGTCTCATCGGCCCTCTGCTCGTCGATCCCCGGGCGCACTGCGATCCAAATCGATCGTTTCACCCTCGACATTTCCCATAGCTCGGCCCGATACCATCCAAGCATAATCGTCCGGGCCACGTCAAGTCGGAATGGGCCATGCCGAGTCTCGTGTTGCTCAGTAGAAACACGGCGTCTCGGAGGTCGTGCCATGCGACATCACGTCATGCAGGCCGTTTCAACTTCGTCCTTGGGGTTCGGTGTCGTCGGTCGTAACTGAGCCTTCAACCTCGGGCCGTCCGGAAGCGTCAGCAGGTGCGGGTCCTTCATCATCCGATCGAAACCATCGAGGAAGGTGGCATGAGGGACTTGAGCCTTGCTGTCCTTCATCGCGAAGGTGGCCGTTGACGTCGAGTCGAAGCAACCGCAGCCCCCCGTGCAGGTGGACGACTTGACCTCCCAGTTCGTGCCATCAAAGACCCAGATACACGTTCCGGTGCAGAGAGTCACTGTCGAGCTCATGCGTCGTTTCCTCTCATGATGCTGGGACCGGATGGGCGGCAGCATCGGCCGCGGATCATCGAGGACCCGTCATGGCATCGGAGCCATACACGAACCATCACTATCAATGTTCAATCCGATTGTCAATCGGCCGATGCACCGATCCGGTTGTGCTCGGATCCCTACCGCTTCATGATGGTCCGTGCCACCCGGATCCCGACGTCCAGGATGCCATCCCGTTGATGGACCACCGTGGGTTGCAACTTCCGGTCGCAGACGACATCAAATTCGGGATACTTGACGGAGCCGCCGCACATCACGGCGCGGAAGAGCGAGTGATCGGGGGCCTGGGATGCGTGACAGACTTCTCGGACGTTGCCCAGGGTATCGAAGAGGCCGAACTCGTTGGGCTTGAGCCGCCCGACCGGGTGAGTCCGCATCGTGGTCCTCTGGTCGTACCAGGCATAACGCGGAAGGAGCTCAGTCGAGTCGCCGTGATACCGTCTCGTGATCGTCCCGCCTCGACACGCCAGGCGAAACTCGGAATCGGTGGGGATGCGGTAGCCGGCGCGATCGAGGGCACCGGCGACGGGCTCGACGTCCAGTTTTGAGACGGCGCCGTAACAGCGATCGGCGCTCCTCATCCCGTCTCGATCGGTCAGTTCGTTGCAGAATTTCGCGGCGATCAGGTAGCTAATTTCCGTGATCGGGCAATCCGGCTCGGGGCTCGATTCTTTCCTGTATTGATGCTCGCGAAAGATTCCGAGGAATACGCCGCACGGGACCTCAGTGTCTGAGAGCTCGATCACGCGACCCGTCTCCGGGTCGTTGACCGTCACGAACGTGAGGCCGAATCGGCTGACGCGCCATCGGAAGCCCGCGCGGGGCCCCGCGAGCTTGAGCTCCCCCTCGATCTTCGAGAGGTCCGCCTCCCACTTTCGCAGGAGCCACCTGGCCGAGCCGTGGATGCCCGAGTCGGGATCGTCGCGGAAGAGGTCCCGCACGGTCGCGAGGGCGCGTCCCTGTTCGGCCGGATCCCATGCCGCCGCGGGGATCTCACCGAGGGCCTGGATCAGGGCTCGGCGGATCGATGTCTCGGTCTCCGGATCGATCAGCCGCTCGAGCAGGACATGGGGGGCGACTCCGGCCGGTCCCAGGCCATGGATCAGGAACGAGTGCGCCTGCGGGTCGGGGTCGAATCGGAGGAGGCGGAGGCCCGCGTCGTGCTGGCCGATGACGACCAGGGCCGCGGCCGCATTGGCCCGGCGACGGTCGTCGGCCTCCCGGGTATCCTGAGATGTCTGGCGGTTCGGCGCCGCAGCCGGCCGGGTGTCCTTCTCCAGGTTGGACACGAGCCCGACCATCCGTCCCTTGAGAGCTCGGGCGATGGGAGCAACCTCCTCCGCGCTTGCCTCCAGCAGCCGTCCATAGGCATACTCGGCGCAATCGCCTCGGGACGGGGCCAGGGCGAGCGCGGCCTTGAGCTTCTTGAGCGGGGCCCCCTCGACGAAGAGTCGGCTCAACGGCCCGGAGAGACCGGGACCGGGCGAGTCGCGTTCGGCGATCAATTCCGGCAACTTGGCGATGTCGGCGGCCTCGAGCCGCTCGAGCCAGACCGAGGCGTCTTTCCGATCCTTGTAGCCGAGGCCGACGGCGATGCCGCCACCAGGATCGCGGCCAGCCCCAGCAAGGCCACGCGCGATCGATGCTGTCTCAATCCCGCCCGGGCCCGCTTCCACCAGGGCGATCCCTTGACCGAGTCGTTTCGCAGGAACCGTCGCAGGTCGTCGGCGAGCGCCGAAGCGGTGGCGTAGCGATCCCCGGGCTTCTTGGCCATCGCGGTCCGGCAGATCGTCTCCAGGTCGCGCGGGAGGTCCGGACGGAGCGAGCGGGGGGACGGCGGGGCGCGTCGTCGAGGAGCCGGCCGAGGATCTCGGCCTCGCTCGAACCGGGATAGGGAACGCTCCTCGTCAGGATTTCGAAGAGGATCGCCCCGATGCCGTAAATGTCCGATGCCTCGCAGATCGACCCGGCGCCCCTCGCCTGCTCCGGGCTCATGTAGGCCAGCGTCCCGATCATCGCGCCGCTGGCGGTCCGTTCGAGCGGACCCGGCGTGTCGTCCATCGCCTTGGCCAGCCCGAAGTCGCCGACCTTCGGGCGCAAGGACGGCGGGTCGCGATCGTCGAGATCGCCGACCTGGACCAGCATCACGTTGCCCGGCTTGAGGTCGCGATGCAGGAGTCCGGCGGCATGGGCCTGCTGTACGCCGTCGGCGATCTCCGCCACGAGCGCGGCCGCCCATACCGGGGGCACCTGACGGCCGACCGGCCTCCGGGCGAGCCAGCCGGAGAGCGACCCCTCCGGACAGAACTCCATCACCATGTAGTGGAGCGAGAAGACCTCGTCGGCCTCGACGACGCGCACGACGTTCGGGTGGTCGATCCTCACGGCCTTCCGCGCCTCGTCCAGGAATCGGGCCAGGGCCCGGGGCGAGGCCAGCGTCTCGGGATTCGGCAGCTTCATGGCCCGCTCGCAGCCGAGCTTCAGGTCTCGCACCCGAAGGACGGTCCCGTATCCGCCCCGGCCGAGGACCTCGATCACCTCGAACCGGCCGATCCGCTCGACGGGCCTTGAATCGGTCGAGGGGCCGTCGTCTGTCGCCGACCCATGAGGGAAAGGCCGCCGGTCGTCCAACGCCCGTCGCAGCAAGGACACGAAGGAGAGGTCGGGGTCGCCCGCGGTCTTTGCGATCGACGGATCGTCATTTGCAGGTCGCGGCTGGTCCATCCGGCACTCAACCCTCCAAGGTCCGCCGCAGGCGGCTAGTGATCTCGTTGCAGATCCGGCTGATATACGACCCCGAACAGCCGCGACGGCGGGCGATCTCCTCGCACGTCAATCCTTCGATGTATCTCCAGGTGATCAGTTGCTGCTCGTCGGGTTCGAGGCTGCGGAACGCGTCGGCCAGGAGGAGTTCCTCCTCGTTGCGGATCGCCTTGCCGCTCGGCGAGGTCGCCGGGTCGGGTCCCGGCTCCTCCAGCCCGCGCAAGACGCGCCCGCCGCCGCGCTTCGCGGCATTCTCGTGCCGGACGGCTCGTTTGAGGGTGTTGAGGAGGATCTTGCGGAGCCACGCCTTGCGTTGCTTCTCGTCGGGGCCGGGGATCTTGCCGTCGCGGATCTCCTCCACGGCCGCCAGGATCGTCCGCTGCACGAGGTCGGAGGCCCCCTCTCGCCCCGCGAGCCGATCGCCCTGGATCCGCCAGGCGACGAACATGAGGTACGACCGGAACGATTCGAGGGCACGCTCCAGCGACTCGCGATCGTCGGCCGAAGGCGATCGGCTCGGCTCGCTCGGATTGATCGGGAGGCTGGTCATGAAAATTCGGACCGATTTGGTTCCGGCTTCTTGCCTTTCGGGACTAAGGAGTGTGGCGGCGATGCAAGTCTCCCATGGTTTCATCGACGCGTCAACCATGCACGGATTTTCTCGCGCCGCGCCGACGAGGCCGTTCGCGATCGCGATCGAGATGACCTCGATCCGACGTCATCCCAGGAAATTGCCGTCTCGCGATGGCAGAAACGAGGGCATCATGACAACTCCCATCCTCTCGGGCCGATTCCTCTACCAAAGTTTCCGCAACGGGCCCATCGACGTGGATGATGGGCACGTCGTCGGCTCTCCGGTGCTGGCGCAGCCGTGGACCCCCGTGGGTACGCTCGACGTGAAGACCGACTCGATCCTGGGGGATGTCGTCGGCACCTTGACCTTTCGCCCCGGGGTGACCCTCCAGGTACGAGGCAAGATCATCCCTCCGGCGGCTCCGTTACCGGCCTCGGTGGAATTGAGGGGAGAAGGTCTGGGCGCAATCTACCAGATCAAGGGATGGCTCCTCCCGGACGACGATCATGTCGTGGGTTCCGTCCTCTGTCTAGCGGGCGACCTCGCCAACCAGCCGGTCGGGACGGTCGGGCCATTCATCCTCTTCCCGACCCGGTAAGTTCGGTCTCCGTCTGCTTCCGGATACCGTGAGAATACCGTCCACTTTTCCCCATTCGTACGAATCTCATATCACAGGAGGCGCGGCCCTGCCCCGCGTCAGAACGCCGGGCTTTCGGCCGCGAATTTCGGGATGAGCAAGACTCAAGATGGGATCGGATTGGGCATCGAGCGGATCCCCGCGGGCGAAGCCGAGGCCATCATCAAGATCATCGAGTCGGAGCCGCCGTTTGCTCCAGATCAAGGTCGATCGGGAGGACCTGCCCGGCCAGGGAAGGCCGGTGCCACGGGGACAGCATCCGAAGCATCACGGCTGCGTCAGCGCCACCTTCGCGATCGCGAGCGACGTGCCCCAGCAGTCGCGCGTCGGCGTTTTCCGTGACCCTGGCAGACAGTTCCCCGCCTGGATTCGCTATTCCAACGCTCGGGTCCTGGACGACCGAAAGCCCGGCGGTCACGGCATGGCGGTCAAGCTCATGGACGTCGAGGGCGAGAAGCTCCAGGACGGTGAGCAGCACGCACGGACCCAGGACTTCGTCTTGCTGGACAGCCCCGTCTTCTTCATCAAGGATGCGATCGAGTACGCCGCGTTCGAGGCAGCCCTCGTGAGAAAGGCGAGCAACGGGTCGTTTCTCGGTTCTCTCCCCCTCCTCTGGTATTTCGCGACGCATCTTCGCGAGCTTGGGATCCTCCGTAGGATCGCGAGAAGCCTCCCCTCGAATCCCCTCGAGAGCCACTACTGGAGCGCGACGCCCTACAAGCTCGGGGCGGGCGCGGTGAAGTATTACGCGCGACCCTGTGTGGCCGGCCCGCCGATCGCCGCCCCGGTTCGGTCGCCGGATCAGCTCCGCGAGGCTATGAAGCGCAACTTGCAAACGCGCGATGCCTCCTTCGACTTCTTCGTTCAACCCCAGGTCGACCCCGTCCGGACCCCGATCGAAGATCCGACGAGAGCGTGGGATGTGAAATTGGCCCCATACCGGAAGGTCGCGACGATCCATATCCCGCGTCAGGACTTCGACGGCGAGGAGCAGATGCGATTCTGCGAGAACCTGTCCTTCAACCCCTGGCACGCCCTCCCGGACCACAGGCCGCTGGGCGGCATCAATCGCGTCCGGCGGACGGTCTATGAAGCCCTCTCCGATATGAGGCGCAAGCTGAACGACGTCCCTCTCCAGGAGCCGACGCTCGAGACGTCGCATTCCGGATAGAAGGCGCCCGACCGGTCAGATTCATCATAACGAGCCCGCGGCGCGGCCCCAGGGCTTTTGGATGTCGGTGACCAGCCGGCCACCCTTGAAGACGGAGACGGTCCCCGTCGACTGGGAGATGCACAGCGCGATGGCGCCGGTGGTGGCCGTGATGCTGGCCGCGGCCTCGTGGCGGGTGCCCAGGCCCTGGGGGAGGGGCTGCTCGAGCTTGCCCCGCGGGGCCAGGTATCGCCCCGCGGCCAGGATCACCCCGTCACCCCGGACGATGAACGCCCCGTCGATCGCCGAGAACTCCTTGATCGTCTCCTCCAACCGGCCGTCGAGGATGTTCCGCTCGGATTCGGGATAGCCGTGGAACGGGTTGATCACCAGTTGATGGCTGTGCGAGAGGACCCGATCGCTGTCGCCGAGGACGAACAGCGTCCCGACCGGACGCCCCTCACGGCCCTCCACGCCCAGCTCGCCGGCCAGGGTCAGGACCCGCTCGAAGACCGTGGCCGTGACGTCCGGCGGAAGCGGCTCGGCCGTCGCCGACGAGAACAGCTCGATCTCCGTCCCCATGTCCAGGACCATGATCGTGTCGATCATCCCGGAGAGGTCCAGCCCGGTGAGGCAGAGGATCCGGTCGCCGGCCCGGATCAGGCCCTCGGCGGCCGCGACCAGGATGGCCACCTTGATGTGGCCGGTCCGCGTCATCGCGACGTCCGGCACGCGCACCACCACGCACTGCTCGTCCCAGCCCGGCGGCGCCACGAAGGCCGGCCGGCGCGAGACGAGGATCACGCGGAAATCGACGTCCTGGATCAAGGCCGAGAGGTCGCAATCCTCCTCGGCGACATCGGCGTGTAGCAGGATCACCCTCGCCCCGACCTCGCGGGCGATCGCGTGTGCGTGTCGGACCATGCTGCGAGTGAGGGTTTTCAAGGTTTCTCGGCCCGTGTGTTCGAATGCCGTCGTTGGACCCGCACCGCATGGCCGATCCGCGTTAGCGAACCAATGGCCAATGACCAATGACTAACGAGGGAACTCCACCGCCATCTGGAGGATCCCCACATCATCGTACAGGGCCGTCGAGCTGGCGCCCCCAGTGACCTCGATCCGGATCGCGTTCTTTCCCGCATGGAGCACGCCGCGCGGGATCGGGATCCGGATCCGCTCGGGTGTTTCATTCTGCGACGCCTTGATGTAACGATTCAGGTAATCGACCCGCCGGCCGTTGATCGAGACATAAGTGCGAAGCTCGCCGTTGCGGACCTGCCGGGAGTACTCGGTATCGCCGACCTCGGGGACGACCTGGACGACGTCGAGCACCAGCTCGGCCGGCGGGTCGTCGCGGAACGGCTCGGCCAACTCGATCGTCCGGTCGAGCGCGAGCCCTTCCGGCCGGGGCGGGTCGAGCAAGGGCGGCGTCACGGAGATCTCGTCCCCCAGGTGGTGGGCCGAGGTGTCGATGACCAGCCGGCGGCCTCGTCCCAGTACGAGGATCCGCCGCAGGTCATCGCGCGGGATCGTCAGCGTGCCGGAATACGGCGTGGCCAGGGTGAGCGATGCCGGCGACAGGCCGATCAGCGCCCCTTCGGCGAAATCGAAGTCGGTCGGCCGATCGCCCGGCGCCGATCGCCACTCGGTTCGCACCAGCAGTCCATCGATCGGCGTCCCCTGGGCGGGCACCCGTCGGAGATACAATCCCGAGACCTCGCCCCAGGACAGGGAGACGGGCTTGCCGTTGACGGCCATGACGACGCGGCGAAGGTCCGCACTCCGGATCTCCCCGTAGAGCTGGTCGCCGACGACCAGGCGGGCCTCGTCCTGACCGGGGTCGAACCTCGAGGCTCGCGGGCGGCTCGGCGAACCGGATGAGCTGCAAGTCGTCGAAATGGGCGGCCGACGATTTCTGGGGCGGTACCAGCCCGCTCTGGGTGGCCAGGCGGATGGAGGCGAGCGGCCCGCCGGGCCCCCGTCCGTGCGCCAGCTCCTTGCCGTGAACGGAGATCTCGGTCTGGTCGGGGCCGAACCGCACGGCGAGCCGGTGCCAGCCGGGCGTGCGGGCCAGCCGCTGGACTTGCAGCCCGATGGGCGATTCGACGGCCAGGCTCTCCTCGGACCAGCCCAGGATGACCCGCACCACCGTCCGTCCGGCCGGGCCGCGGAACGCCGACTCGACGATGCACTCCCGCCCCGCGGCGACCGTCGCGTCATCGAAGAAGGCCAGCTCCAGCCGTCCGGCCGTCAGGGGTTCCTCGAGGTTATAGACGACCGAGGCCCCCTCGGCATCCAGCCGGAGGCTCCGCTGATCGCTGAGATGCGGCGCGGCGACCGACTCCGCCTTGCCGGCGATCGACCATCGCGAGCGATCGAGGGTCTCGAAGCTGTCGGCCAGCACTCGCGCCTCGCCTGGGCGCTGGACGATCGCCCTGATGCTGGCCCGCGCCAGCGTGACCTCGCTGGATTGCCAGCCCACGCCGAGTCGGACCGAGTCCCGCGTCAGCTCGCGGAGCGTGCCGGAGAGGCGCGCGGTCTCGCCGACGAGGGCGTGGAACGGCGGGGCGCTGGCGAGGGTATCCGCGGCCGTGCCCTCATGGTGGATGATCGAACCGGCCTCCAGGGCGATCGCGGCGCCGGCAGCGGGGCCCTCGTCCTCGGGGATGAATCGGAATCCCGACGTCGGGTCGCCCTCGATCCGCCCCTCGACCCGCCGCCCGTCCGGGCGCTCCAGCGCGTAGGCCCCCGCCTGGCCATGGGCCCGGCCCGATAGCACGAGCGCCACCAGGGCCAGCGGTGCGGCCACGCGGAGGACCGCTCGCGCGATCGCCCGATCGATGATGGTGACGCGCGTGTTCATTCGGCGGTCGCCTTGAGGAGGATATCGGTCGGTGTGTTGCGTGCGGAAGACGGCGGACGCGGACTACAAATCGTCGTCGCCGAAGCCCTCGCGCGTCCGGACGCCCATCACCCGCTCGACGGATCGGACGAGCTTCTCCATGGCGAACGGCTTGCGGATATAGTCGCGGACCCCGAGCATCTCGGCATACGCGCGGTGGCGGCTCCCCTCGTTGCCCGTGATCATGATCGTGGGGATCAGCCCTCCCGGGCGGCTCTTGAGCTTCTCCAGGACCAGGAATCCGCTCTTCTTGGGCATCATCATGTCCAGTACGAGCAGGTCGGGGTTCTCGCGCTCGGCGATCATCAGGCCGGCGTTGCCGTCGCGGGCCGCCAGGATTCGAAATCCCTTGTTCTCCAGGACGGTTCGCATCGATTCGAGGATCTCATGATCGTCGTCGACGATCAGGATGGTGCGTTGTTGTGGGGGCATGTGAGGTCACTCCCGCGAGCTATGCGACGCCCGTCATCGCCACGGTGCGCCAAGAATCCGGTCCCGGATGTCGTTATCAACCCCTATCATACAACGCGGCAAAAAGGGGGAGCAAGGGGGAAAGCACCTGGTAAATCGACATGATTCGATTTCGTGATGGATTGGAGGCCGCGGTCGGGGTGGGCGGCCCGCTCGGGGCCGTTCTCCGGCGATCGCCGATGGACCCTCTTCCAAAGGGGGGGGTTCTGGCGTCATAATCGGAGCTTGGATGGTACATAATAGGGGGGGACGAGCGGGACCCCCTCCCGGACCGGACCGGCGAACCGCGATGGCGCTATCCCAGCATTGCGATCGGAAAGGAAGGCGGACCCATGATGCCGTTGAAGACGTGGTTGATGCGTTTCGGGGTGTCCGGGGCGTTGCTGATCGCCGCCGGATGCGGGTCGGGCGATATCCCCGATCCGAGTTCGGATGCCCAGGCAGCGGTCGATCCGGGGGCGGCCGCATCGGGTCCGCCGCCGATACCCGAACCCGAGGCCGCACCAGCACCCGCCGCGGCTGCCCCAGCGCCGACTCCCGTCGTCGCCGCCTCCACCGAGGGGCCGGCCGCCAAGGCCGAGGAATCCGGCGCGGAAGAATCCGCCTCCGCCGAGGCCACGCCCCCTCCGTCCAGCTCCGCCGCCCCCGATAAGAACTCGGCCACGGCCGAGATGCTCGCCATGGCCACCGGCGGCCCGCCGGGCGCAGCTGCCAATCCTCCCGCGAGTGGCGGCGAGGCCGCGGCGACTCCTCCTGCGGGTGGCGGCGGCCCGCCGGGCGCAGGATCCCGCCCCGGCGGTATGGGCATGGGCATGGGCATGATGGGACCGAACGCCCCCGGAGGCGGTGGCCCGAATCCCGGCGCCATGAACCCCCAGATGCAAATGCAGAACCAGCAGGGCCAGATGCAGGAGGCCATGAAGCGACAGATGCAGAGCCAGAATCCGGGCGGCGGCGGCCGCATGGCCGGCGGTATGCCCGGCATGCCCGGCGGCCCTGGGAGCGGTTCCCTGGGCGGAGCCAGCACCAAGCCGGCCGATTTCCACACGCCCGAGGGTGCCGTCAACGCCTTCATGGACGCCTTGAAGGCGCGGGATCTCAACCTATTGACCGAGGCCACCGCCATCCATGCCCAGGTCGAAGCCGCCGCCAGGAACCAGGAGATGTTCAAGCGGATCTACGACGGCAGCCTCTCCGAGCAAGAGCTCGACGACCTGGCCAAGAAACTCGATGGATTCAAGCTCGCCGGGAACAATCCGCCCAAGAGTACGGGACGGATCGACATGATCGTTTCCAAGCGAGGCGACAACAATTCCATCATCAATCGCATCATCACCGTCCGTCACGAGAGGCGAGGATGGCTCGTCTGCGACATCAGCGGCGAGGGCGTCTTCAAGAACCCCCGTATGAACCAGATCAGGCAGCCGAAGCGTTAATGAAGCCTCGGGTTATGTAATCAGACCTTCTCATCCGGCCGGGAGGAGGCGGGAACGGATAGGACTACTCCTGGATCCGTTCGCCGCCTCCCGAGTTCGTGCGTCGCCGATGACGCCCGACCGACTCTGTAAGAATGACCGGGAAACGCGTGTAATTTTTCCAAGCCCCGACTGACAATTTCGAGCGATTGTCGATCTTTTCCTCAAGTTTTCGACTTGAATGGTCGGTGTATTCGGTTTTCGCGGTAGGTTGGAGCGATTGGTCCGGAAAGTGCGATTTGGCGAATTCTGCTTTCTCTGCTCAATGCAACGGTGAGGAGCAACACCCGAATCGGGTTAGGACTCCCATCGCACTGTCCCACGCAGGAACCAAGGAAGGAGCCTGTATGGCCATCGGGTCCGATCTCTCGGTCTGCACCGTCTTCGAGGTCTTGGTGGTTCTGTTCCAGCTTTGCGGGATCATGGGGCTTTGCTTGAATCGTCTGATGCCCCGGTCAACGCGGTGGTCGTCCCGCGGGCAGGTGGGGCTGATCGTGGCCCTGTTCGGCCTGGGCATCGCCGGGGCGCTGTGCGGCCGCCACGATTCCGAATTCGCGCTGTTCGCGGGGGGGACCATGACGGTCCTGTTGATCGGCATGACCATGGGGAGTGGATCGATCGAGATGAGCACGCCGGCTCGTCCGCGGGTGACGACCGAGGCGGAGCTCGTGGCCTGATGAAATCGAAAAATCTAACACGTTGAACTCCAAGGAGTTTGATTCATCGGGGCCTGGCGGCCCCGATTTTTTTTTGCCGCGATTTGACCGGGGATAAAACGCGCGCCATATTTGCGTCGTTGATCTGGAATCGGCGGGCTGGTCCGCCCCGTCTCGACACCCTCGTCACACATCATCCCGGACCGGATTCCGCCCGCATTGAGCTCCAGAGGAAGGGGCTAACGTTCGAATTCCCCTGACGTTCCGTCGAGGGTTCGATCGCTCCGCGCCCATGGGGCAAGATGACGTTTCCGTCACGAAGGACGATTCTCCGACCCGAACGACGCGTCCCGCTCGTCGTTCGCCTTCGGGTCGAGTCGGATCCCCTGCGGGAGAAGGACACGCCCATGATGTTCGGACTGAAACGGATTTCGACCGTGCTTGGTCTCCTGGCCGTGCTGGCCGCATCGGCGTCGGCCCAGGAGGCTGCGCCCAATGCCAATCAATTGACCGCCAATGCCGTGGCGGGCTCGTTGCGAGCCAGCCGGGGCCTGTCGGGTTTCCGCATCGAGATCCTGGCTCGCGAGGGCCTCGTGACCTTGTCCGGCTCGTTGCGGACCTCCGCCCAGAAGTCCGAAGCCCTGGCCCGTGCCCAGCGGGTTGCCGGAGTGACCGGCGTGATCGATCAGCTCCAGGTCACCGGCGATCGGTCGGTCCGGCCGGTCCAGTACCAGCCGGAGGTGGCCATGGGAGGCCATCTCTTCCACCACAATAACGGCGGCGGCGCCCCCGCCTATGAGGGTGGGACCCAGATGATGGGCACCCCGGTCAATTCGGGCATGAGCGGCCCCATGCCGGAGGGACCGGCCGGCATGACGGGTGCCACCCAGGCTTCGATGCCCGGCCAGCCCAACTATGCCTGGCCCAGCTATGCCCCGTATCCCAACTTCAGCGCCGTGGGCTATCCGACCGCCTATCCGTGGCAGGCATGGCCCAACATCGGGCCGTTCTACCCCTACCCGGAAGTCCCCATGGACTGGCACGCCGTCACCCTCCGCTGGGACGACGGGATCTGGTGGCTGGACTTCAAGAAGAACTACACCCGGCCTTTCTTCACCCCCTATCCGTTCGGCATCATGGCCTATTGAGCTGAGCTGACCTGGGCGGACATCGCAGGCCGGCCGGAGGTCCCACGGGGCTTCCGGCCGGCCTTTTCGTTTTCATGCCCGTCCCTTGATCTCCCGACGCCTCGCTCTCTAGCCGGGGTCTGCGACCCCGGTCGATCGAGATCCCCGCCCGCCGAGACCCCCATCGACCGAGACCCTCGGCCGCACGGACGCCGGCGAGGGGGTGGCGGAGGTAGGGCCGGTCTCGAAATTGTCAAGTTGACCGGAAAATTCTCACAGCCCGAGTCGCTATTGTTCGATAACTAGTCCACATGGACCGGTCGCCTGAACGTGAGTTGGATCGGTCAGTCACCCAAATGTATCGGTCCCGGCGCCCACAGGCCGGAGGGGCAGGACGGCCTCCCGGCGCATTTGCGCAAGTTCCCAAGGAGGGGAGAAGACCATGATCCGATCCGCGCGGCACCGAAGCGCGACGACCCTGCGCTGGGTTCGCGGCCTGATTGCGGGTGCCTCTCTGGCGGTGATCGCGACCACCAACGTCGGATGCGGCATCGACTATGTATTCCGCAATATCTCGCCGTTGCATGTGACCGGTTGGTCGTTCGCCTTCCCGATCCTGCCCTCGCAGTCCCAGCGACTCGAAGAGGACATGAATCGGGAGGAAAGAGGCAACAAGATCCCGATCCTCGACCCCATCCCGGGCGAATTCGCACCGGCGGTCTGCCTGGATCCGCCCAGCGAGGCCCAGGTGTGGGCGAAGGTCCCCAAGTTCCGGGCCGGCTGCCCGCCGTTCTACGAGACCCAGCGGAATAACATCCGCATCCTCATCGAGAAGATCGGCGAGAAGATCGACCCGTGCAAGATCTACCCGCTGGCCGGACCCTGCCAACTCGTCCACTGCCACTACAAGTGCACCGTCTATTATGACGAGCTCTACTGGTCGGACTACCCGATCCCATTCAACCACGTCGATCACAAGGTCGAGGTCGTCTACATCGACAAGGATCACCTCCGCCGATGTGCCGGACCGCCCCAGACCGATACGCCGCCGCTCTGATCTACGAAAGTAGACAGTAGGCAGTAGGCAGTGAAGATCTGGAATAAGGGGCCAGGCCCCGTTCCAGGTCCTCACTGCCTGCTACTCATTCGTCACACGAGATGGCATCGTTATTACCACCAACGTCATTGCAGGTCTTCACTGCCTTCTGCCCACTGCCTACTGCCTACTCCCTCCCGAAAAAGGGGAAGATTTTCATCAGTTGCTCGCGTGAGGGCTGGGAGCCGTACTCGCAGACCTCGAACGCTTCAACAGCCTTGACGGCCTTGCCCTTCTCGGGGCCGAGGAGCTCGATCAGCTTCGGTCGGAATCGATCGGCCATCGAGGCAGAGCCTCGGGTGATCCGGTTCCTCGTCCACGCCAGCCGGGCCTCTTTCTCTTTGGGCACCGTGTCGAGATAGCCGAAGAGCCAGGGGTTCCATTCGTAGAACTGCGACTCCAGAGCGTCGACGCAGGCGACCTTCTTCTCCAGGGTCGAGTCGATCGGCACCACGACGTCGGGCTCGAACGGATGCGGCTTCTTGAAATGGTCCTCGGTGTAGAGGAACACCGGGTTCTTGCGGAGTGCCGGGATGTCCGGGCAGAAGCTCGGGACGATCACCATGAAGGCGGCGTCCTGGACCAGGATCCCGGTGTAGCGATGATCGGGGTGGTAATCGTTGGGCCGATGGGCGATGACGACGTCGGCCTGCCACTCCCGGATCTTGCGCGTGATGAGTTCGACGGTTCTCCAGCGTGGGGAGCAGCTCTCCGTCGTGGATGTCCAGCACCTCGGTCTCGATCCCGAGGATCTCGGCGCAGCGCTTGACCTCCGCGGTGCGACGCCGGGCCAGGATGGCACCGGCCATCTCGTGGTGGCCGATGTCGCCGTTGGTCACGCTGACGAACTTGACCTTGTAGCCGGCCTGGGCCCATCGCGCGGCCGTGCCGGCGGCCTCCAGCTCACAATCGTCGGGATGGGCGCCGAAGACGATGATCCGCAGGGGACGATCGCCCTGCGCCTGGGCCGTCGCGGCGGATAGGCCCGCCATCGCCGCCGCGGCGAGGAGCAAGGACGCAAGCACGGGCCCCGGACGGAACTTCCGCGGGCGCAGGGTCGTGATCGGGACGGGGACGGGGCGTGTCATGATCGACGGACTCCTCCGAGTTGCCGGGGGCCTGGGGCCGAGAAAAAACCAGCCCCGGCATCGGAGAGGTCCGATGCCGGGGCTGGCGAGTGTACCCCGAGGCGAGTTCGTCGAGAAGGGTCCAGTCGGCGGATCCTGGGCCGGTATTCAAGGCTTCGATGCGGGCGACGGCGGTGCGGCGGCCCCCGCGCCGGCGGCCGACACGCCGATCATCTCGATCGCGTCGAACGGGTCTACCGTGTTGTCGTTCTCGGCCAGGGCGGCCGTCTCCTTGAACGGCAGGTCGTCGGGCACGGGGGCCCCGAGCTGCTTCAGCACGCGGAGATACCGCTTGACGATCAGGCCGGTCTCCTTCTTGCTCAGCTCATCGTCGCGGAACGCGGGGAAGTCGTTGAGCGCGAGCTTCCAGGCGTCGAGGCCGGACCGGAAGTTCTTGGCGGCGTCGAGGAAATCGCCCTTCTTGTAATTGATCGTCCCGTCATAGAAGAACTTCCGGGCGAGGACGCCGTTATCGGTCTGCTCGGCCTGGCACCGCGTCTTCCAGTACCGATAATTCATCTGGTTGCTCCAGCGGTCGGTCCAGTGCCGCTGGTTGTCGGTGAGCGTCTTGAACAGCTCCGGGTTGGTGATGTCGTCGAGCCGGATCGGGTCGCGGTGCCGCTTGCCATCGGGGTCGGTGATCTCGTTGTGCGACATGAACACGTGTTCGCCCAGCTTCACCCATTCGTGAAGCGCCCCGGCCCACTCGTTCTTGGCCTTCTCGCCGAAGACGGCGGGGATGCCGTAGACGCTCATCTTCTCCAGGCCGGCGGCATATCGGGTCTGGCCGTGCGCCGGCATGGATCGGAAGGCGATGTCTTCCGGCCGGCCCTTCCGCTGGGGCGTCGGGTCAACGTACTCGATATCCAGCCCCTTGCCCGTGGTGTTCTCGGCCGTGCCGTCGGTGACCCGGCTGGCACCCTGGTTAACCAGCTTGACGGCCCGGCTGAACCAGCCATAGCCCAGCTTGAAGTTGTCGTCGCCGATCTGGTCAACTTCCCGCTCGGGGTCGTAGTAGGTCTTGAAGGCCTGGTCCTCGTCGTCGCGGAACAGCCGCCGCAGGATGATCGACTCGTCGGAGAAGCCGAGCTTGTGGTAATAGAACCAGGCGGTGTCCCAGAGCAGGTCGGGCGATTTCTTGTTCTTCTTCACGCCCTCCTGGACGAACTGGATCCCCTTCTTGATCCACTGGTACTTGTCCTCCGGCGCGTCCCACTCGACCGAGACGTTGTAGGCCAGGTTCCACCCCTGGTAGGTCCAGATGGCGAGGAAGTGGGGCTGGAGCTTGGTGATCAGGTCGACCGTCGAGGCCAGCCGGTCCCAGTCGTGGGCGCGCTTGTACTCGTCGGCGCGGACCCAGAGCAGGTCGGCGACGATGCCGCGGAACCCGCCCAGCAGGAACAGCTTCATCATGAAGCTGCCCGTATCGATCTGCCCGATGGCGGCCTCGCCGAGGTCGCGATTCTTCTTCTCGTCGAGCAGCCACCTCGAGTAGGGGAACATCGCCGTGAAGACGGCGACGATCAGCCCGCCGTAGATGAGCTTCTTGTTGAAGTTGGTCATGGTGTTCATGCGGCGACCTCTCGGTTCTTCAGGATGAAATATCCGGCGAGGGAGAACGGCAGTGCGTAGGCGATGGCCAGCAGCGTATTGAGCACGATGACGCCCCAGGTGACCGCGTAGCCGTCGGCCACCATGTTGCTGACGTCCAGGGCGTTGAAATTCGGGACGATGAAGACCAGCATCGACATCAGCGGCATCACCATCGAGTCGAGCGTCCTGGCCAGCACGACCGGTGGCGTCGGCGCCAGCTCGCTCATCTGGTTGTCGTGGGTCACCAGCCGGATCAGCGACTCGAACGGGCCGCCGCCGAGCACCGCCTGGCGGCTGAAGTCCACGAGGAAGCTGAAGGCCAACTGCCCGGCGATGAAGAAAGCGATCGTGGTCAGCAGGGCGACCGGCCAGCTCAGGAACGTCCCGGCGAAGACGCCGATGGCGGTCAGGACCATGGCCTGGAGCCAGATGCCGAAGAGACCCTTCATGTAGTTGACGCCGAAGCTGCCCGACTGCGGCAGGAGATACAGGTCGCTCTCGGCCATCCCGAGGTATTGCGTCGGGCTCAGGCATCGGATCTCGATCCGCAGCGCACCGCCGGAGCCGGCCAGGATCGACGCCGGGATCTGCACCCGGTTGGTGTAGTATTCCTTGATCGGGAACACGTCCCCCTCGAACTTGGCGTCGGTCCTGACATTGAACGCCTGGATCTCCGCATAGACCGGCTCGCCGATCTTCCCCTTGGTCGTCCGGTAGACGTTGAAGGTCATCTCCACGGTCACCGGCTTCGAGTGGAGGTCGGCGATCTCCTTGCGGAGTCGCTGCGCCTCCTCGGTCCGGAGCCCCGCCTCCGCCTCCGTGGCGTCTTCCTCCAGCCCGTCGGAACGCCGCTTCTTCTCCTCATAATTCGCGGTGATGCGATCCAGCTCCTTCTGATTGCGCAAGATGGCCGCGTCGATCTGGCTGGTGGCGGTGGCTGACAAGTTCGGCTGCGACTTCGAGGCCTCGGCTGCGGCGATCTGCTCCTTCAGCAGGTAGATCCGGTCCATGTCCCACTCGATCGTCCCGGAGGTCAGGAAGTCGTCGACGGGGATCCGCTTGTCGAGCACGCGAGGCCGGCCCTGCGGGCTGAACGGGTCCGGGACCCGGCCGAAGCTCCAGATGGCCGCCGACGGCGTCGCGCCCTCGATGTGGCTGCGCGGCTCTCGCATCGACTGGTCCTGTCCCACGTCGATCCCCATCGCGTGCGGCAGCCCGCGCGAGTCGAGGAACGACAGCGAGCCCTTCACCGGCACCCGCGCCGAGAGCCGGGTCCGGAGCTGATCGGCCTGCTCCGCGAGGACCTTGAAATCGCTCCCTCGGGTCGCGATCCGGGTCCGCAACATGTCGTCGGTGTCGGTCGGCTTCACCTCGCGGCCCAGGTTCTTGAGCGCCGTCAGGATCTCTTCCTTACGCCGTTCCGCCGGTGCCCCCGACCCTTCGGCACCGGCCTTCAGGTTGGCGTTCACGTTCAGCAGGTCGCGCAGGAGCTGGATCTCTTTCTGGGCCTTGACCGCCGCCGTCTCGGTCTGATCGATCGTCGAGCCGACGGTCCGCCTCAGGTAGGCCAGGCTGATCCCACCGAAGAGGGCGATCAGCAGGGTGACCAGCACCATGTAGCCGATCATCCGGCCCCAGATCATCTCGAGCCGGCGCACCGGCTTGGAGACGACCGTGTAGATGGTCTGCTGCTGGATGTCCGTCGGCAAGGACAGCGGCGTCAGGATCGTCACCATCGCGGTCAGGAGCACCGAGCAGAGCAAGGTGAGCGTGCCGACGTACAGCCGGCCCATCTCCGCGGCCCGGGGCGGCTGGAGGAACCAGTGGGTGAACGCCAGGACCAGGAGGAACACCGTGATGACCACCCACGGCGCCCACATCCGACGGTTGGCCTCGTAGATGCTCAGCCGGGCGATCGAATACAGCCGACGCCCCCGGATCGCCACCACCTCGACCAGGACCTTGGCCGCGATGTACAGGCCCACGACGTAGCCCATGTACGTCAAGCCCATCCGCGCGCCGTAGAGGATGCCCTCGCGCCAGCTCAGGGCCGCGATGACCTCCTGCACCTTGGCGGGGTCATTCGGAAGGCCGCCGTTGAGCGCCAGGATGTAGATCAAGAACCCCTGCTCCTGGATGTACAGACCCAGCCCCAATCCTGCCGCCAGTGCCAGGTGGGCACCGACGAGGATGACGATATCCGACGGACGCCCCAGCCGGCGGATCGTCTGCCAGAGCGTCACCTCGATCCAGATCGCGTAGAGCAAGATGCAGGCCATCGCGACGAGGGCCGTCAGCCCGAACCCGCCGAGGGCGATGGCGGGGATCTTCTTCTCCGTCTCCAGCACGCGGAGCATGACGGTCAGGGGCGTCAGGATCACCGCGGCCAGGATCACATAGTTGAACGCGGAACTCGTGCCGATGACCCGTTCCTTGATCCCTTTCACCGCCCAGAAGCCCACCCAGCCCACCAGGCAGAGCAGGCTGACGGCCTTCACCCAGAAAAGCAACTGGCCCAGCAGGTAGACGCGGGTGAGGCCGGGTTCGGCGAAGAGGGTGACGCCCGGATCGCCCGAGAGGTAGAGCCAGCTCAGGAGGTTCGCCCACTCTTTCGAGAGGGGCACCTGTCCGGCCATCGGGTTGACCACCTTCGGGGCCCCGGCCGGGCTGGCGACGCCCGGGGCCGATGTCGGCGCCGGTGCCGGGGCGGATGCCTTCGTCGAACGCGCCGGCGTCCTTGACCTGCGCCGCCTCGGGCGCCTTCGCGGCCGGGCCGGAGGGCGCCGGATTGACCTGCGCCCAGAGCAAGGGGAGTGTCAGCAAGATGACAAACATGGACGGCGGTGCTCCTCAATGAGGCGAATAAAGTATGGGCAGCGGAGTCTGGCGCGGCGGATTCGGGCACGATGGAGAACGATCGGGCCGACGGTGGCCGGGGCCATCCGGGGACACGAGTCGATGATCGATGCTTCTTGAATATTGGAGACGCCGCCGGATTGCGCCCGGCGGCGGCGATGATCTGAGGGTCTGACCCGTGAGGGTCGATTTCAGTCTTGTCGGGTGGGTGAAACCCACCGATGCGAGGCCCTCTCGGTGGGTTTCACCCACCCGACAACGGGTCCGATCCGACTTCCCGGACAGACTCCGAGAGATAATGGCCCAGCTCACGACTTGACGGGCGTGGCCAGCTCATCTTTCGTCGTCGACGGGATCCGACCCGCATCCTTGGCCACCTTGCGACGTCCCGGGTGGAGTTCGCTCTCCTGGACGATCCGCAGGAACAGCTCCTCCAGCGTGGTGGTCGGGTGGTCGACCGTGATGTCCTCGCCGCCATGGCGTTGGATCACGTCGCGAACCTCCTTGAGCGCCGCGGCCGAGAGGTTCCGCGCCTTGATCTGGGTCACGTCCTTGACCGACAGCAAGTCGGAGACCTTGCCAAGCTCCTTGAGCTCGCCGCGATGGAGGATGGCGATCCGGTCGCAGATGTCTTGCATGTCGGCGAGCAAGTGGCCGGAGAGCACGATCGTCTTGCCCTGCTCGCGCAAGTCCCGGATCAGGTTCTTGATCTCGGAGGTGCCGATCGGGTCCAGGCCGGAGGTCGGCTCGTCGAGCAGGATCAATTCGGGGTTGTTGATCAGGGCCTGTGCCAGCCCGATGCGTCGCTGCATGCCCTTGGAATACTCGCGGAGCTGGCGGTGCTTGGCCGCGGTCAATCCCACCATGTCGATCAACTGGCCCACCCGCTTGTTCCGCTCCGCCCCGGAGATCTTGAAGAGTCGCCCGTAGAACTGGAGGGTCTCCTCGGCGTTCAGGAACTTGTACAGGTACGACTCCTCGGGCAGGTAGCCGATCCGCTCGTTCTTCGAGACGTTGGTCGTCGGCTCGTTGAAGATCAGCGCCTCGCCCTCGGTCGCGAAGAGCAGGCCCAGCAGCAGCTTGATCGTCGTCGTCTTCCCCGAGCCGTTGGGCCCGAGCAAGCCGAAGATCTCGCCCCGGTAGACCTGGAGGTCGAGGGCCTTGAGCGCCTGGACCTTGGGCCGGCCCCAGAAATCGCGGTAGACCTTGGTCAGGTTCCTCGTCTCGATGATGACTTCATGGCTCATTACGCAGGCGCCTTTTGCTCATGATGGATGGCGAAAATGCACGGAAACCGCGACTCCGGCTGCGATCGGCCAGGCGTCCTGGCCGCGCCTCGGTCCGGGCCATTTCCGGCGGGTCGGAGTCGGAGATCGAACGAATTCGGATGAAGACAAAGATATTCCGAGAATAGCACAATCCGACGCGCCCCGACGAGGCCGATGGCGACGCGGATCCGCGATTGGGGACTCGACCCGGCCCCTGCGAGAGGACACGTCTCGGTCACGGCCGCCGAATCCTTCGGTCATCCCCACGCATAGGGGATGCTACGATCGAAAACCGCGGAAGGTTCGATCGATTTCGAGCGGCCGGCCCCGGCCCGATGTCGTCGCCCGGATCGCCGCCTCCAGCCGCGCCCCGGGTCCCTGGCCGCACTTCATCCATGCTAAAGAACGCCAGGATCGTTGACAAGGGTCGCGGACGACAGCTCTTGCCGGCCCCGGCCGGGCGCGGGTCCCGCGACCCCGCCCGGCGCGGACGCGCCGGCCACACTCATCAGGGTGTCAGTCCGGAGCCGCCGGAGGCGATGGGCGCCGCTTCTGAGCGGCCGTTCAGGCGAGGAACAGGCGTGACGGGGCTCGCCCCGGTCTCGGCGGCGTAGGGGGACTTGGGCAGATCGGCCGGGCCCGGCGGCTGGTGTCCCGCCGGGTGGGCGCCGCCGGCCCCGACGTACGGGAGATAGCGCTGACCGCGGGTCTCGTAAGGATTGTAATAGCTTTGCAGGAACATCTGTTCGGGCGGCACCGCGAAGTAGCGGGGGAAGTTGTATTCGGCCGTGCGATCGGCGCCCAGGGGGAGATAAGGGCCGTAATCGGCCCATCCGTATCCGTCCGGGGACTTGTTGGGGAAGCCCCAGCCGTCGCCGGGCCCCGGCGGCAGGATATGCGTCGGCTGATTGTGACGCCATTTCTTCTGGTATCGGAAGTAAAAGGGAACGGACTGGGGCTCGTAGGCCTGTCCGGTCGAGTGGATCGCCAGGCTCATGGTTATTGCGACGAAGGCGGCCGTCATCGTGATCCTCCGTGTCCAGCTCCGGGGCGGCGAATACCATCAATGCACCCGACTCCCACCGCGGTCGAGGCGGCGATCGCAAGGACCGCTCTGCCCGCGAGGTCGGTATCCGGGAAAGGATAGCACCTCTCCGCGACCGGGGTCGGGGCGGAGTCCCGGATTCTCTTCCCGTCCGACGGTTTGCACGTTACGATCCTCAGTATTGGTCATCGGTCATTGCTCATTGGTATACTGGGTCGAACCCCTGCTCACGGGAATCGTCGGTAGGGCCGATGATCGACGATCAACATCCCAGTGGACTGGCTAGAGGAACCGGTCTCTACTAGCCACGAGCCACTAGCCGCTAGCAACCGTAGCCCGAATGATCCTGCTGATTGATAATTACGACTCGTTTACGTATAACCTGGTCCAGCGGCTGGGAGAGATCGACCCGGCGCTCGACTTGCGGGTCGTCCGCAATGACCGGATCACGCTGGAGGAGATCGAGGCCGCCCGGCCGGACCGGTTGATCATCTCGCCGGGTCCGTGTACGCCCCGCGAGGCGGGGATCTCCAACCAGGTCGTCGAGCACTTCGGCGCGAAGGTGCCCTTGCTCGGCGTCTGCCTGGGTCATCAATGCATCGGGCACACGCTGGGTGCCCAGGTCGTGAGGGCCGACCGGATCATGCACGGCAAGACGTCGTGGGTCCACCACGACGGCAAGGGCGTCTATCGCGAGTTGTCCAACCCGTTCGAGGCCACGCGTTATCACAGCCTGGTGATCCAGCCGGGTACGCTGCCGGAGGATCTCGAGGTGGTCGCCTGGACGGATCAGGGCGAGATCATGGGCGTCCGGCACAAACGGTTCCCGATCGAGGGCGTCCAGTTCCACCCCGAGAGCTTCCTGACCCTCGAAGGAACCAAGCTGCTCAGGAACTTCGTGGTTGGTCCCTAATCCTCTGTCCCGCAAGGGTCACGTTCGGTCTTGTAGCGTGGGTGAAACCCACCGAGAGGGCCTTGCACCGGTGGGTTTCACCCACCCTACGAAGGACCAGTATGCTGACAGTTGAAGAGGCGTTGCGAGCCGTGCTCGAGGAGGCCCTGCGGTTGCCGGCGGAGTCGGTCTCGCTGGATGCCGCGCTGCGGTGCGTGCTGGCCGAGGACGTCGCGGCCGATATCGACCTGCCCCCCTTCGACAAGTCCCTGGTCGACGGCTATGCGGTGCGATCCGGCGATCTGAGCGGCCCGGACCGTCGGCTCCGGGTCGGCGAGACGATCACGGCCGGTCAGGTCCCCTCGCGGCCGCTGGGTCCGCGCGAGGCGGCCGTGATCATGACGGGGTCGCCGGTGCCCCCCGGCTGCGATGCGGTGGTGATGCACGAGCGGACGCGTCCGGACGGGGATGGGGACGGTGCGAGCGTCAGGGTGGAAGAGCCCGAGGTCCGAGCCGGCCAGAATATCCTGGCCCGAGGCCGGGAGATCCGCGCGGGCGAGGTGATCCTGGCCGCAGGGACGGTCCTCGGGCCGGCCCACCTGGGTGTCCTGGCGTCGGTCGGCCGGACGCCGGTCCGGGTCGTCCGGCCCCGGATTGCGGTCGCCTCGACCGGCGACGAACTGGTCGATCCCGAGCGGACCCCGGGCCCGGGACAGATCCGGAACTCGAACGCGATCATGCTGCGGGCCTTGGCCGTCGAGGAGGGCGCGCGTGCCGAGTCCCTGCCGACGGCGCCGGATGAGCCGGTCGAGCTGCGTCGGATCCTCCAGGGCGGCCTGGAGTTCGATGTGCTGATCGTCACCGGAGGCGTGTCGGCCGGACAGCGAGACCTGGTCCCGGCCGCCCTGGCGGAACTTGGCGTCCGCCGCATCTTCCACAAGGTCCAGCTCAAGCCGGGCAAGCCGCTCTGGTTCGGGGTCGGCCCGACGCGGGCCGGCCGTCCCGGCACGATGGTCTTCGGCCTGCCCGGCAACCCCGTGAGCAGCCTGGTCGTCTTCCTGTTGTTCGTCAGGCCCGCCCTGGCGAGGATGGCCGGCCGACCCGGCCCGATCCCCGCGACGGTCCCGGCACGGCTGACGAGCGGCTTCCGGCACCGCGGCGATCGCCCGACCTACCACCCGGCGCGACTGGCCGCGGAACCGGGCGACGGATCCCAGGCGCCCGCGATCGAGACGCTCGTCTGGCACGGCTCGGCCGATCTCCGAACCGCCGCCGCAGCCGACGGCTTCGCCGTTTTCCCCGCCGGTGATCGCGATTACAGTCCGGGGGAAACAGTCGGATTCTTGCCGGCGCGGTGAGAGGTTGCGAAAGGGTCGATTTCGAATGACGGATTGCAAATCGCGAATACATATAGATATAAAAACATTTAATGCCTATGGATTCGCAATCTGTAATCCGAAATCCGTGATCCTTTCGTTTCACAAGCTCCGAGTCAAGAACGGGCCCCCGACCGCGAACACCCAATTACGGACCATGGATCACGGACCACGAACAACGGACGAAAGCACATGACTTCGGTAGCCGCGCCGGACCGGGAGACCCATTCCGACGAGCTGGCGGAGCCGGGGGCTCGATGGATGCGCCACCGACTCGCCGCGGGGGTAGCCTCCGGTCTGCTCCTCTGGACCGCGTTTCCCCCCCTGGAATGGGCACCCATGGCCTGGGTCGCCCTGGCGCCCCTCTTCTGGCTGGCCACCGTCAAGAGGACGCCGCTGAAGACCTACCTCTCCGCCTGGGCCGGCGGCCTGGTCTTCTGGCTCCTGGCGGTACCCTGGCTCCGACTGATCGGTTCGGGGGCCTGGATCGGCTGGGTCGTCCTGAGCCTCGTCTTTTCGCTGTGGTGGCCGTTGTTCCTGGCCATCACCCGCTGGGCTCACTTCCGACTCCGGGTCCCGCTGATCCTGGCGGCCCCGATCACCTGGGTGGCCGTCGAGTACATGCGCGCCTACTTCCTGACAGGCTTTCCATGGTACTACCTGGCGCACAGCCAGTACCGCTATCTCTACGTGATCCAGATCGCCGATCTTGCCGGGTCGCTGGGCATCAGCCTGGCCATCGCGTTGGTCAATGCCTGGCTGGTCGACCTGGTGACACTCCCCTTGTTCCGAACCCGCGGTCCCGCATCGGGCCGGGCGGCGCTCACGAGGGCGCAGACCGTCCGACTCTGGTCGATCACGCTCCTCATCGGGACCACGCTGTGCTACGGGGCTTTCCGGGTCTCTTCGGCCCGGTTCCGCGAGGGACCCAGGCTCGCGCTCTTGCAAACGAATCTCGCGCAGGGTCAGAAGTTCCTCGATCGCTCCAAGGTCCGCGACGACCTCCAAACGATCATCGAGCGGGCCATCGCGAGGGACGGGAGCCCCGACCTCATCGTCTGGCCGGAGACGTCCTACCCGTTCGGCTTCATCATGGTCGGCCCGGACATCGCCCCGGCGGAGCTCGAGGGACAGATCCGCTCGATCACGACCACGTTGACCGTCAACGACTGGCTCGAGAATCGGAGCGCCATCGTCGGCGATCTCCATCGCCTCACCGATAAGCTCGGCGTGCCGATGCTCGTCGGCAGCGCGGTCTGGGACCATCAGGCGACCGGACTCAACAAGTACAACTCGGCGATCCTCTTCGAACCGGCGGTCGAGATGATCCGTTGCTATCACAAGATGCACCTGGTTCCGTTCGGCGAGTTCATCCCGCTGGTCAAGACGCTCCCCTGGCTGGCGCTCCTGACCCCCTATCGAGACAAGATCCCCAGCCTCAACTTCGGACAGGACCCCCCGCTCTTCCCGCTCGGCCCTTATCGGTTCGCCGCCTCGATCTGCTTCGAGGATACTATCCCCCAGGTCATCAACCTCTTCTTCCAGGGCCGCGATCAGGCCGACCAGCCCGACATGCTGATCAACCTGACGAATGACGGCTGGTATGCCAACTCCTCCGAGCTGGATATCCACCTGGCCATCGGCGTGTTCCGTACCATCGAGCATCGCGTCCCCCTGGCACGCGCCGTGAACACCGGCCTCTCGGCCCTCATCGATGGCAATGGCGAGATCCGCGTCGTCCTCCCCAAGGACGTCGAGGACGTGCTGACCGTGACCGTCCCCCTCGACGATCGCACGACATACTACTCACGCTGGGGTGATTGGTTGGGTTTGTCCTGCCTGGCGGTGACCCTCGGGCTGTTTCCGCTCGGGCTGATTCGCAATCGAAACTCGGCAAGACCGCAAGATTAGCCCTTCCACCCGAATTCCCCAGACTGGGTTGCTTGCCCCGATGCGGACCATAGGGTAGATTTGGGCAAGTTCGTACCAGTGGCGAGGGATGCGGGAAAACCTGTCGAACCGGCGAACGGCCCTTGCTGGAAGGCGAACGGCTTGCCGCTCCGCGTCGTCTAATTATAGGATTGACGAAAGGTTGCGGGTGGCGCGGCGCCGGTGTCCGGCGTCGTCTCGCGTGCAATCCCCGTCGATCTCCATGACTCCAACGGTCCAAGCCCCATCGCGATTTCGACTTGCGGCAGCGACGTCGCAAGGGTGGTCGGCCGGCCGTCTTACTCTGATTGGTAGGATGGGACCATGACCCACGTCGGAAGAATCCTCGTCGTCGTCATCATGGCCTTCTCTCTGGTCTTTCTCGGCATCTCCACCGTGGTCTTCATGACCTCGAAGAACTGGAAAGAGGAGACGGCGAAGAAGACCGCAGAGGTCGCCAAAGTCAAGAAGAGCCTGACCGAAGCCCAGGCGCAAGTCGATGCGGCCAAGAAAGAGCTGGCGGACGCCCAGAGTCAGGCGGCGGCCGCGACCAAGCAACTCAACGATAAGCTCGTGGCGCTGGAAGACGATAAGAAGCGCGCCCTCGAACAGATCACGGACATCCGGGCGAAGCTCGTCACGGCCGAGGAGAATGCCCACAGCGCCCTCCTGGAGGCCGGTGCGAAGCGGGACGAGACCGTGCTTCTCCGCACTCAGAAATCCGCCGTCGAGAAGCAGGCCAACGAGTTCAAGCTCCGCCAGGCCGAGCTGACGGACAAGATCCGCGAACTCGAGCGGATCTATGAGACGGCCGACCGGAACAACAAGGATCTCCGCGAGCGGGTGGCCAAGTTCACCACGCTGCTCCAGAAGAACGGGCTGTCCACCGACATCTCCCAGATCAAGGGGATCGAGAGTCCGCCGCCGGTCCAGGGTCAGATCAAGCGCGTCGACGCCACCAATCGCCGGGTCGAGATGACCATCGGCTCGGATGATGGGCTGGTGGTCGGTCACGAGTTGAATCTCTTCCGCGTCTTACCCCGCCCCGAATTCCTGGGAAAGATCCAGATCGTCGCGGTCGATCCCGATCAGGCCGTCGGCCGGGTCGTCGGCAACACCTACCAGGGCAAGAAGATAAAGGAGGGCGACATTGTCTCGTCTAGCATCAACCCGCGGTTCTAGTCCCGCCGGCTCGACCCGGGGAGGCGCCTCTGCGGCCCCTCGGCGTCCTGGTGTCCTGGTCCAGGCCCCCAAGAGCGACGTCTACGTCATCCTCCTGGGCGTCTCGGTGGGCGCGATCGTGATCGCCTGCCTCCTGATGGCCCTCATGCTCAACCGGTACGAGTGGAAGGTCAAAGTCTCCGACCGGTCGACGGGCACCTCCCAGGTTGCCGTGATGGTCTGATGACATCCGCCCACCCCTGATCTGCAAGCCTGTCGAACCCGGAGGGCTAGCAAGGATCTAATCCTTCGCTGGGCTTCCGGGTTCGTGTGTTTTCATGGGACTTCGCGCCGAACAGCACCCCGTGGTGTTCCGCGAGAGTATCAGATAGTGGCTACCACGACGCGAGGCACTCTCTTATAATCGTCGGAGTCCCTGGCGCCATGCGACGACGGGACAGGCAACTCCGCTTCATCCTTGCATGGTCTGATCAAAGCGCCTTTTGACGAGGAGCTTTCGATGCCACGCCGCCCTTCGCCTTGCCCTGTCCTCGATGAGAGACCCTCCGATCCCGCCACGGTGAGGAATTGCCCCCGATGCGGCCGGCCACCGGTCAGGCAGGAAACCGAGGCGATTTCGGCCGAGGATTTGAAGCCGTCGAAGACTCGCCGATCGTCGCCGATGGCCATCGCCGCGATCGTGTCCCTGGCGGTCATCGTTGGGGTGGGACCGGTGGGCTGTCGGAAGGACACGACGCCTTCGCCTCCCATTACCGCGACTGCGAAGGTCGAGACCGCGAACCTCCCGGCCGCGCCGGAGGCGACTCCGACGAAGAGCAAGATGGAGGAGGTGAAGGATGAAGGTCCGGCCTGGTGTCACAACACATTGGTGGTGGTCCGTCCCGACCAAGGCGTTGACAAGCGGCCGGTCGTCATCCTGGGCCATCCGACCGGGATGATCGAGGAAGGGCAGTTCCGGGGTGCCCAGAATGGACTGCTGCGCGCGAGCTGATCCGGCAGGCTTTCCTCATCGCCGCCCGCGACGAGCTGGGCCTGGCCACCCGGGACGAGCTGCTCGGCGACACCCCGCCGGCCGAGAAGGCGAAAGGGTCGGGCGACGTCGCGATGATCTTGCGGATCAACGGGCCCGCCAGCGTGAGGATCCGTCGCGATGTCGCCGAGAAGAAGCTGCTCCTGGACCATGACGTGCATCCGGCCGCCGCGATTCATGAGCTCGTCGATCTCGCCTGGGCGGCCGAGGCTATGTCGCGAACCGAGTTCCCGCGAGCCCTGAAGGCGATGGGGCTCGACGGGAAGCCGAACGCCCGCCGGCCCGAGGCGGACGTGCCCGGTTCGGTGGAGAGCCGACTCGAGAGCCTGGGGATGGTCGATCCGCTCGTGGCCGTCCGCGAGCTGCACGAGGCGATCCGCAAGGACGGCGAGTCGCCGGCGCGGTTGGGGGCCCTGGTGCGGGGCTACGCCCATCTCGGCGTCCTCAGCGAATATCTCTGGAGTCCCGCGCACAAGGCGTTCAAGGCGCGGGCGTTCCTGTATGCCCAGCGGCTGATCGCCCAGGATCCCCTCTCGCCGTGGGGCCTCTGGCATCGGGCCTACATCGAGGCGCTGGCGGGCCTGCACGCGAGGGCCCTCTCCGACCTGGACAAGGCCCAGGAACTGTCCCGGCGCGAGGGTGCGCCGAAGGTCCCCGCGTGGGCCGACACGATCGCGGCCTACTGCCATTTCGACCTCGCGCGACTCAAGGGCCTCGGCGGGTCGCAGGCGAAGCTCGCGGGCTTGCTACGGCTGCTGGCGATGGAATACCCCCACCATAGCAACGTCGCCCTGCACGCGGCCAAGGACGTGCTGTCGTCCGACCCGGAATGCTTCCGGGCCCACGACGTGATGTACCGGGTCGGCGGCGTGTCCAACCTCCACATCGCCACGATGTTTGCGCCCAGGTCTTGACCCAGGCCGTCCCTGCGCGGATCCAGGCGATCGGCTCCCTGCGGGAGGGCGTCCGCGAGCCGATCGGGCGGAATGCGGGCGAGGTCGCCCTGGTCGATGCGCTGGAGCGGGCGGGCAGTCCGGGCGAAGACGCGGGCGAGCCGTCGTGGGCCGTGCTCGGCTCGATGATCCGCGAGACCCGATTCGTCCTCGTCGAGCACCGGCTGTATTTCATGTGCTACTGGTGGCACGTCCCGGTCGAGGAATTCTGGGACGAGGCACGGCCGCTGGTGGCGCGTCACCGATTCCTGCCGTATCTGCACACGATGTCCATCGGCACCCCCCAGGCCGATCAGGCCTTCGCCGATTCCTTCGACCCGGCCTGGCGGACCGACATGGAGTACAACGAGCAGCCGATGCTCAACAAGCTCGGCAAGATCGCCGAGGGGAAGCGCAGGCCGGCCTGGAGCCTGGTCCAGTTGCACATGGATCATCTCGTGCGCGACTTCGCCACACAAGCCGATCTCTATACGAAATCGTTCGAATCCGACAATTCGACGAATCCGCACAGGGGGCTCGTGATCCATAATGCGAACAAGATCCTCATGCTGAGCCCGGAGAATCCCTACGCGATGTCGCTGCTGATCGAGGAGGACTGGGACGCGATCCAGCCTCGGCTCGCCGACTGGCTGAAGAAGGGGACCGATTTCGTCCCGCTCATCGGCGCCCTGGGCCGCCGCTATTCCCAGGTCAAGCAGTATGACAAGGCACGTGAGTACCTCGAGCGATACATCGGCGAGTCTCCCGAGCACTGGGCCTACGAACGGCTCGCCAAGAATTACCGCGAGCAGGGCAACACGGCGCAATGGCTCGCGACGCTCGATCAATACCTGGCCGCGGGCGAGGACCACGGCCTGGAGCACGCGAAGATTCGGGTTGAGGTCGCCGACTATTACATGTCCAAGGGACAGTGGGACAAGGCCCAGCCCTATGCCGAGGCCGCCGCGGAGACCTGGGCCGGCTGGGCGATGCAATGTGCCGTCCGCTGCTATGAAGGGATGAAGGATTGGGAACGTGCCGAGCTCTGGGCGCGAAGGCTCTCGGAGCGTTATCCGGATTCGTCGCTCCGGGCATGGCTCAACTTCTGCAAGAGGACGGGCCACGGCGATCTCGCGTCGGCGCAGGCGCTCGTCGAGCAGTTGGGCGGGGTCGTCGGCGACGTTGGGCCTGCGGCCGATCAAGCCCAGCCCGCCGGCCCCTTGCAGGCCGGCTATGCCTCCTGGCTGCAAGGCTCGACGAAGGAGGCGATGGAGAGCATGCGCAAGGCGTACGAGACCTCGAGCCCTCTCCTATCGGGATGCGCCCTGATGGTCTTGGCCGACGAGCTGGGCGACGCGGCTCAGCGCGACGCGACGCTGGCCGATCTGCTCGCCAAACATCGGAACAAGGCCCCGAGGATGTTCGAGGTCCTGGAGCTATTCCGCGATGCGTTCGCCCGCGGCGATCGCGCGTTGCCCGACCCGAAGGCCCTCGACCGTGCCGTCGAGAACGTGTTGCCGAACGCGCGCGGGAACACCGAGTTCTACGTCGGCTGGTTGCTCAGGAAACATGGCCGACGCCAGGATGCGGAGGACTATCTGAAGCGCTGCGTCGAGACGACGACCACGAACGCCTGGCTGAAGCGGATCGCGGATTCCGCCCTGCAGCGCATGAACGGCGCTCCCGCGGCGGCCAAGGGCGGTCCATCTGTGCCGCGGTGAAGCAGATGCGTCTCGCCCATGAGAGACGCGATCTCACGCTCCCGCGTGGGATCGCCCTCAACGCCCGGATCGACATGCCCCACGCGCGGACCACCAGATAAGGAGTAGGCCACTGCTTCAAACCGGGATCGCTGGCAGCCGCCTGGCCATGACGAAGAAAGGCTTGTTACCCTCTTGCGGGTCGGGAATCGCTTTGTCTTTGATGTTTACAAACCCGAATATCATGTACGGATTGATTGCTTTGAGATTGTCCGCATATACGTCCAGGAACAACGTGTCACAGCAGGTGTTCGGGGTACTGGCGAGGCGTGCCGCTTCGTCGATGAGGTGCAGGATGATCGACTTGCCGTGTCCGCGGCCCCCCATTTCCTGGTTAACCGCCAGTAACGGGATGTACGGATGAGGCTTTCTCGACGTGTACTCGCTGTATTCCTCGCACACGTCGATGGTGCCGAAGCCGACGATCCGGCCATCCGGATCGCGATAGACCCAGATCCGGCCTTTGCCGAACTGCACCCGATTCGGGATATCATCTCGGAGTAGTTGACCGACATAAGACTCGGCGAACGGCCATGCGATGACTTCCTGGTACTCGCGGGAATCCAATTCGATGAGGCATGGGATGAGAGGGATGGAATCGGACATTCTCGGCTCGGAGCTTGTGAAAGAATCCCTAATCGTCTCGAAAAACATTGACATATCATAAAAAACTTGCTATACTGTCTCCATGAACACTCCAAGCGATCGCAGTGCGTCCCGGCTCGACCAGCCGCTGCTCTTCGAGACGCCGGCTGATGACGACAAGACCGCACCACCCATCGACCCACCGGTCCTCTTGGGACGACCGCGGCTCCGCACCGCCAACCGCGACCAGATCGTCTTCCGAGCCGCCGCGCTGGATCAAGTGATCCCACACGATCATCCCGCTCGGATGGTCTGGGACTACGTCGTGGGTTTGGACCTCAGTCCCCTGTACCAAGCGATCAAGGCCGTTGAGGGACACCCGGGGCGGCCTCCCATCGATCCCAAGATCCTCATGGCCCTTTGGCTCTACGCCACCCTCGACGGTGTCGGCAGTGCACGTCAGCTCAATGAACTCTGCCACGGCCACGATCCCTACAAATGGATCCTCGGGGATGTCACGATCAATTATCACACCCTGGCCGATTTCCGCACCGACCATGGCGAACTGCTCGACCAGTTGCTGACCCGGAGCGTCGCGGTCTTGTTGGCCGAGGGATTGGTCGATCTCAACCGAGTGGCGCAAGACGGTATGCGAGTGCGTGCCAGCGCCGGCGCCGCGTCGTTTCGCCGGCGTCTCACCCTGGAGGAAGCCCTCGCCGAAGCCGAGGCCCAAGTCCAGGCCTTGCGGACGGAACTGGAGGACGATCCCGCGGCCGGCAATCGCCGGCAACAAAAGGCCCGGGAACGCGCCGCCCGAGAGCGTGCCGAGCGGATCAAGGGGGCGTTGGATCGGCTGCCGGAACTGGAGGCCAAGAAGAAGCCCGAGGATCGCGCAAGGCGCGCTGTTCGACCACCGACGCAGAAGCTACGGTGATGAAGATGGCCGACGGTGGCTTTCGCCCGGCGTACAACCTTCAGTTCAGTACGGCCACCGACAGTCAGATCATCGTGGGAGTGGACGTCGTGACCATCGGCAGCGACGCGGGCCAGATGGCTCCGATGGTCGAGCAAATCGAGTCGCGGCATGACCAGAGGCCCAAGGACGTGCTGGTCGATGGCGGCTATGCCCAACATGAGCAGATCGAGGCGGTCAGCGCCCCGAGATCGGTTGCACGGTGTACGCACCGGTGCCGGCACCGAAGGATCCCCAGGTGACCGATACGCCCCCAAGCCTGATGACGGTCCTGCGGTGGCGGCTTGGCGGCAGCGCATGGCCAGCGCCGAGGCCAAGACCATTTACAAGGAACGAGCCGCGACGGCGGAGTGTGTCAATGCCCAGGCGCGGAATCGAGGTTTGTACCAGTTGAGGGTTCGGGGCCGGCTCAAGGCCAGGGCGATCGCCTTGTGGTACGCCTTGGCACATAATTTGATGCGAGCGGTGAGTTTGCGCGCCGCAGCGTCCGGAGTGTGCGCCGCGGCGGTGACGGGCTGAAACGGGGCCGAAACCGGCCCCGAACGGTCTGCGTAGGCCGTACAGACGGCCCCCAAGGCGTTGCCAGACCCTTCTCGGGGTCAAGAACCGAGAATCAGGGGATGGTAGGTGCGGTAGAGAAGGCATCGTACGGTTCAAGCGACTCGAATCTCGGAAGTGGCCACGGTCGAATTCCTTCACAGGCTCTCGGCCGACGGATGAGGGTCGGGGCGTCCGATCGCCCCGGTCAGGATGTTCGCGGCTCTCAGGATCGCTCTTGGTGCCTCGGGTCGCCCGATTGCCAGTCCAACGGTAGCGGCGGTAGTGACGCGACCCGCTCGATCTCCGCTTCGGTCGCGGCGCTCCCCGGTATCATCCAGCGTCGGGCCGACGGCCCGACGGCAAGCTTCGGAGTGGCCCACCTGTTGATGAGCCGGTCGAGATCCCGGAGGGCATCCTGGAAATGCGCCTGCTCATCGCGGCTGTCGCACGACGTCTCGGACCCCTGGCTCGAGCTCCACAACTCCATCGCCCGAGAATAGAGACGCCTGCCATCTTCTCTCAACACGTCCTCGACTTTGAGGTCAAGTTCCACTCGACCGGAGAAGACGGCCAGTCCCCATTGGCGAACCTGATTGCAGAACTCGCGCACAGCTCGGCGTGGGGGCGAAGATCGGCATCTGACGCGGCGCCCACCGATCCCTCACCGTTGTCGCGCCGGTTCATCCGAGCGTGAATGTCGGCGGTAGAGCCGCGCACTTCCGCCAGATCGTATGTCGTCATCGCCGCTCCCCTTCTGCGAACAGGAGATCTCACCCTCTCTCAAGATAGCAGATCATCGTTGACGCTTCACAGTCGACTCCAGCAGGAGGTATCACGCGGGCATGAATGAGCGGCAATGCGGCTCGCGTGGCCCCTCCGTTCACGGTAGATTGAGTTGCCATGAAACACCGAAACGGTCCTTGGTCCAGCCGAATCGGGTGCTGAACCCGTAGTTGTCGACCGGCATCAGCACCATGCCGCCGGCCGAGAGCCGGCCGAATACCTCTTCGAGTTCGGCTTCGCTCTCGCACTCGACGAACACCGACATCGATGGAGTGAACGTGAAATCATGCTTCATCGGACTATCGATGCAGATGAACTCCCGGCCGGCGAGCGTGAATGTCGCCATCTTGACGGTGCCCTCCGCTCCCGGCTCGCCGGGTCCGTATCGCTCGACCTGTTCGATCTCGGACCCTGCAAAGAGCGAGACGTAGAAGTTCATCGCCTCCTCGGCGACGCCCTCGAACATCAGATGGGTCATGATCTTGCGCGGCATCTCGGGTACCTCTCTTGAATGGGATTGGGCAGCTCGCGGGTCGGAGGCGTTCGTCCTTCGATCTCCCTGCTATCGCTCGGCCGGGACGGCGAAGCTCAGGTGGTGCGCGACGTGGATCAACTGGAGCCGGTCCCATTCGTCCTTGGTGAGCGGGCCGAAGATGCGGTGGGGGATCACGGGGCCGGCCGAGGCCTTGTAGTGGGCGATGGCCTGTCGCAGGCCCTCGGCCTCCTCGCGATCGCCGAGCGTCTCCGTGGGCATGAGCTGCGGCGGGCCGGGCAGGCCCTCCGGGAGCTTGCCCGATTCCAGGACCTGCCGCTTCTGCTCCTCGCCGACCCATTGCGAAGGATCCTGGGGTGTCGAGGCGGGCAGGTCGACCACCCTGCGCATGACGGTCGAACAGGTGTCGGCAGATCTGGCCCAGCGACCAGTGGCCGACCGTCGTGTGCGCTTCGAGGAGCCGCTCCACGTCGGGCATGACCTCGTCGAGGCTGTTGTATCGAAGTGTGCGTCGTCCCGGCGTCGTCATGAGCGTCATTCTCCCCTAGAACACGAATCGTCCCGCCACTCCCAGAATGGCCGAGCGTCAGGATCGACCCTTCTCCCTGATTCCCGAATCCTCATCTTCGATCATCGTAGCGGACTTTCGACTTGCTTCATTCTGGGACGCCATCGGTAGAGGATGGCCTTCGCCTTGTAATCCTCCTCGGCGAAGATCAGATACTCTCCATCCTTCCGCCTGTGGGCCGTGATCCCGGTGAAGACGTCGATCCAGCCGGTGTTCTCGACGCCGCCAAGCGACGGTCCCGGGTCGAGAATGCCGACCTCGGCGCCGTCGGAGATGCGGTTGATCCATACTCGCCCGCGCGCCTTCCAGCCTCCCGTGAAGACGTAGTCGCCCGCCGCGGCGACGCAGGCCGCCTCGCGCCCCGCACCGGGCCGGAAGCTGACCGCGTCGCGGTTGCCGCCGAGATAGCCCTTGCAGATGAAGACCCTGCCGATGTGTCGCATGTCGCGACGGCCCGTTTCGTTGACGCCTTCCTCGGCCGCGACCAGGGTGTCGGAGTCGACGTCGTACCAAACGCGAGCGACATCCGCCATGCCCTTCGGGCGTTCCAGCGGAGTCGTCTTGTCGGCCCGATAGATCGGGTTGCCCCGCGGGTCCAGGCCCTGGAAGTCGTAGCGGAAGAAACCGTAGGCCATCCAGATGTTACCCTTCTTGTCAACCCAGAACGGGCCGGGGCGTACGCGATCGGTGTTCGGTGCGAACTCCTCGGGCTGGTAGTCGCCGTCGCCGTTCGCGTCGCGCCAGAGGAATGTACCCTCGGGACGGTTGGGGGGCCATCTCAGGTCGGTGCGGTAGAGGCCCTTATCCCATTGCATCACCACGCCGGATGGGACCGCAATCTCGCCGTCGTAGCGATAAATGTTGATGAAATTACTGGCGAACATGCCGCCGACGAAGAGGAATCGCTTGCCCTCGAGGTAGACGACCTGCGGCGACGTCAGGCCGTGCTCGCCTTGCTGCTTGACGTAGGTGAGTCCCCTGGGGTCGTTCGGGTACTTGTGACGGTCGAGCGAATAGCCGACCCAGGCGGCCTCCTTGCCGGGGGGCCGCGAGTAATCCATCCGGTAATGTTCCTGGATGCCCCAGACGTCCTCGCCGTCGGTCGAAGGGTCGGCACAGGCGACGTTGACGAAGAAGTGCCCGAACAGCTCCCAGACGAGGTCCCCTCGCGGGGAGAACTTGCGCAGGACCGTCCCCATCTCGCTCTGGGCGACGTAGAGGTTCCCTTCGCGGTCCATGCCGATGCCGCGAATCCCCCAGAATTTCGTCGGAGCCACCTCGCCGGGCGTCCCCGAGGCGATCCCTCCCAACTCGCCGAAAGCCCGGACGAACCTGGGGCGACGCCGGTCCGCGACGTCGTAGAACAAGACCTGCTGGCGCGGGCCGGTGCCCGAATCCGCCACCATCAACGTCCCGTCGTTGGCCAAGGCCAGGGCCGTCGGCTCACGCAGCTCGGGGAAAGCCACGGGTTCGCCGTCGCACGTGATGCCCCTGGACCGGAAGTCGAACTCATGGTCCCCGGGTGAGACGTAATCGACCACCAGTTTCCAGGTCCTCCCGGACCTGTCCTTGACCTCGAGGCTATTGGCGTGCTCGTCCTTGTCGCCGATGACGTCGCCGTCCTTGTATATCCCGAATCGCTTGCCGCCTTCGTCCCAGTGGCTCCAGGTGATGCACGAGCCATCAGGCCGCGTGTTCATGTGGATGAAGAAATTCTGCACCCACTTCCCATCCGCCCCGGAGAACGAATTGCCCACCCAGGATACGGCGTAATCGAGCTTGCGGTCCCTCGCGGCGCCCGCACCGAAGGCGAGCGCCATCAAGGCGAAGAGGGGCCACCCTTTGGCCAGATAAGCTCGGAAGGAATTTGATTTCATGTCGGTTCCGTGTTCCGCGATTGGATGAGTAGACGCCCCGGGAGATTCGCGGGGCGATGGCATCGAGAAAGCCCGATCCGCCGCGTCGCCCCATCCCGGCCGGCTATCCGCCGATCGTCAGCACGACGCGAAACCGGGCCTTGCCGCTCATCATCCGGTCGTAAGCCTCGGAGACCTTGTCCAGCGGATAGGTCTCGTTCATCGATCGGACGCCGGCCCGCACGCTGAACGCGAGCGTGTCCTGCGAGTCGATCGACGTCCCGGAATACCAGCCCTTGACCGATCGGCTTCCCGTGAGCAGCAAGATGGGGGAGACTTGCATCGACTCCGCCGCGCCGACGATCAGCAGCGTGCCATTGACCGCCAGGCCGCCCTGGACGGCCGCCATCGCGTCGCCGCTGGTCGCCGTCGCCAGGATGACCCGGGCACCGCCGAGTTTGAGGAGCTCCGCCGAGGGGTCTTGCGCCTGGCTGTCGATGTAGACCGACGCGCCCAACTGGTGAGCGAGAGGTTCCTTGTCCTTGCCGCGGGCGATTCCGACGGTGTGAAAGCCCATCTTGGCGGCGTACTGGACTCCGAGGTGGCCGAGGCCGCCCAGCCCGAGGACCGCGACGACGTCGCCCGGTCGCGCCCCGCTGTTCCGCAGCGCGTTGAACGTGGTGAGGCCGGCGCACATCGAGCGGGCGCCGCCTCGATGGGCGGCAGGTCCGCGGGCATGAGGGCGACCGCGCTGGCGGGAGCGATCATGTATTCGCCGTATCCGCCGTCATAGGTGACGCCGGTGACCTGCCCGCGCACGCAGGCGAAGAAATCGCCGCGACGACAATGGTCGCAGTAGCCGCAATAGCCGCCGTTCCAGCCCACGCCGACCTTCTGACCCACCTCCCATCCGGCGACGCCTGGGCCGACGGCATCGATCACGCCGGCCACCTCATGGCCGGGGACTCTCGGGTAGGCGATCCCCGGGAAAGCCCCCTCCTTCGTCATCGAATCGCTGTGGCAGACCCCGCACGCGTGAACCTTGATCCGCACCGTCCCGGGACCCGGCTCCGGGATCGGCCTCTCCACGATCTCGAAGGGTCCTTTCGGGGAAGCGACCTGCACGACTCGCATCACGGCCATGTTTCCTCCTTCCGTCGTCGATGACTCGGGATAGACCGCAAGGTATGCGGCCAACGCTGCCTGGCGCCGAACTCCAGGGCGGCGCGAGGTATTCTACCGGTGGTCGATCGGCGGCGCCCAGCATGGCATTGCCCCACTCGGGGCGGAAGGGCGTCCCCTGGCGGAACCGGCCGGGTTAGAATGGGATACCGGTTCAACTCCTGCAACCCGAGTACCCCCGAGAGATGGACCAACCGTGAAGATCGTCGTACTGGATGGGCGCCCGCTGGCCGCGGAGCGCGAGGCGTGGGCCGGGTTGGATCGGCTCGGCGAGGTCGAGGTCTACGAATACACCGCCCCGGAAGACATCCCCGCGCGGGCCGAGGGCGCCACGGTCCTGGCGACCAACAAGGCCCCGATCGGCCCCGCGGTGATCGACCAATCGCCGACGCTGCGATTCATCACGCTCATGGCGACCGGGTACGATTGCGTGGACGTCGCGGCGGCCCGGCGGCGGGGCATCCCGGTCTCGAACGTGCCCGTGTATAGCACGGACTCCGTCGCGCAGTTCGTCTTCGCGCTGCTGCTGGAACTGTGCCATCACGTCGTGCGCCACGATCGGGCCGTCCGGGACGGCGAGTGGTCGGGTCAGCCGGATTTCTCCTTGCGGAAGACGCCGCTGATCGAGCTGGCCGGCAAGACGATGGGTATCGTGGGCTTCGGACGGATCGGTCGTCGCGTGGGCGAGCTGGCGGAGGCGTTCGGCATGTCGGTCATCGCCTACAGCCCGTCGCGGCGATCGCCGGAGGGATCGCGGCCGGTCAACTGGTGCGAGCTGGATGAGCTCTTCACCCGCGCCGACGTCATCAGCCTGCACTGCCCGCTCACGCCCCAGAACGTCGGGCTGGTCAACAAGGAGCGGCTGATGCGGCTCAAGCCGAACGCCCTGCTCATCAACACGGCGCGCGGGCGTCTGATCGTCGAGGCGGACCTCGCCGAGGCGCTCGCCGCCGGCCGGCTGGCCGGCGCCGCGGTGGACGTCGTCTCGGTCGAGCCGATCCGGCCCGATAACCCTCTGCTCCAGGCGCCCCGATGCCTCATCGCGCCGCACATCGCCTGGGCGACCGAGGAGGCACGCCGTCGGCTCATGGACGCGACCGTGACCAATATTGCCCGGTTCCTAGAGGGGCGGCCGGTCAACGTGGTGAACGGCCCCTTCGAAGGGTCGCAGGCCGTGTCTCCACCTCAATCGGTCTGACGATCCTCCGCCACGCTCTCGAGGCTTTCTGGGCGAGGCCCCTCCGCGGTTCGCGAGCCGGGAACGAGTGCGCCGGCCGCGACCATCGCGGCGACGAGGAGTCGGGCCAGGAGTCGCGTGTCCGACGTCTTCGAGAGCGGCCGGTCGGTCATCGCCATCGGGAAGAGCAGCATGCCGGCGAACTCGTAGAGGATCGTCGCGACGATCGCCCCGGCGGCGGCCCCGAGTAGGCATCGGGGTATCGGCGCCACGGGCCCCGACCGAGCCCGAAGGCCAGGCCGGCGACGGCACCGATGGCCGCCCACGTCCCGCCGTGGACCTGCAACGAATAGACGAGGTCATCGGCCTTCATATGCGCGTAGTAATAAGGGATGCTGAACTGGGAGACCTCAAATCCGGTCAGCCCGCCCAGGCCCAGGCCGATCGTCGCGGCCAGGAGTGTCCAGAGGACAGAGCGTCGCATCAAGCCGCCGGCCAGGCCAAGGCCCAGGCCGAGTGCGGCGCCGAGGATGGTGAAGGAGACGATCGCGTTGCGGGTGGCCGCGACGTCGGTGAGCACGCGGGGTGCCCCGCCTCTCCCCCCGGAGGCAATCTCGGGGATCATCTTCCATTCGCCACCGGCCCAGGCGATCAATCCGGCCGCCATCGCGATGGCGAGTGTGAGCGCCCATGCCCGCGTGCCGGAACCACCCGCGGGCTCCGCGGCGCCATCGCCGATGAGTTCACCGGACGAATCCTCGGCTTGATCCGAAGCCTTCTTGGGGATGGTCGTCGACGCAGGTTGGGAGTCGTGCGGACTCGCCATGGAGGACGCTCCTCGTGGACTCGGGACACGACACGCGCCCGCCGGGACGTGACAGGTACCGACACACTCGGGCGGCCGATCCCTCGCGAGGTTATGGCCTACGGCGCACCGTTGCAAGGGGCGAGAGGGCCGAATCCCTCGAAGTGCGCGAATCAGACGACCCTGGATGACCCGTGCCGGCGCGTCAACGCCTGGTGTAGACGTAGGCCCATAGTATGAGAACAGCCTGCATCGGCAGGCGCAGCAGGTGGGCGAACGAAGGGAGCTGGGGGAAAGATTCCCGGTTTTGATAGACGTAGATATTGGCCGGGAAGACGGCGACCAGGAGGGCGATCAGTCCCCAGGCGGCGAACCGCGACGTCTTGGGCACGAGCAGGAGTAGGCCGAGCGCGACCTCGGCAACGCCGCTGATCAGGACGAGCTCGCGATGCAAGGGCAAGTAAGGCGGCATGATCTTCATGTAGAATCCGGGCGCCACGAAATGACCGATGCCCGCGGCGACGAAAAGGATGCCGAATATCCACTTGCTAATGAGCGTTCCCGTCGTCTGCCAGTCCGCTGTCATTCGGCATATCTCCGTAGTATGGGGCGATCCTTGGAATCGCTCGATCGACTGGCACCTGGCGCCTTAGAGGTCCTTCAGGTATGCTCGACCTGAGAACGATCCCATGGTCGAGGGACCTTCGCATGATATCCACTCTCGCCGTGCCCATCGAGGTGATCGCCGTTGTCCACCCCATCGACGGCGGCGGTTACTGGGCCGAAGTGCCGTGTTTCCCCGGTTGTGTCGCCCAGGCTGAGGATCTGGAAACCCAGAGGGAAAACATCCGCCTGGCGATCGCCGACTGGCTGACCGACTCGCCGATGAAATCCGAAGCTGAGGCCAGGCAGCTCGCGGCCATTCAAGGAGGGAGTGTGCCAGTGAACGAGACCTTCCCCCAGCCCTACGAATACTCACCACCACAACCATCGTCATCTATGCCGAGCGGCTGAGAGGCTGTCTCGTAAGCTACATGAGCCGTCTCGTAGGGTGCTCTTTGAGCACCGATCTCGGCAAGTCGCCCCAGATCGGTGCTCAAAGAGCACCCTACGAATACATTCCGAGACTGCTTTCTATCTCGCTTTACTGCGTTTCCCGGGTCAAAGTCGCCGTCTGGAATCGGCTGGGGATCTTGGTGGCGTGCGGGTCGTTGTCGAAGGTGATCAGGAGCTTGACCGCGGTCTTCGGACCCTGCTTCTCGACGCCGAGCACCGCCAGGCCCTCGGCCTTCATTGCGACCTCGAAGACCCCGATCTTCCGGACGTGGGAGGTCTCGCCGTCGGCGACGAACCAGAGGGTGTTGCCGTGGAAGGTGTTGGTCGTGTCCTCGGTCGCGGTGACGACGAGGAAGCCTCCCAGCGCCGGGACGTATTCGAGCGAGGTGAGCTGGGAAGCCACGCCTTCGCGAGGGTCCGCCTCGAAGGCGAAGAGCGGCTTGAGCTCGAGCTCGGCGTCGGGCGATGGCGACGCGCTGATGTCGGCCGCGAAGGCGCGGACCTTGTCGCTGGGCTCGCGCAGGCCGATCACCATCTCGCGGTAGGCGGACCCATCGGCCTTCTTGCTCTCGCGGATCGCCAAGCCCTCGATCTTCCGCTTGCCGACTTCCGCCGGTGCCAGGCCCTGCGCCTTCAGGACCGATTCGAGCGATCGGGCGATGTCCCATCGGATCACCGATGCGTCATCGATCGCCGGCTGGTCGCTGTCCTTGAGGCGGAAGCGGAGCAGGACACTCTTGCACGCGCGCTCCTCGTCGGTCTTGCCGACATGTGCACCGATGATGTAGTAGTTTCCGTCGGAGTCCTTTGCCATCCCTTCCCACTTCGGGCCGCCAAGTTTCGAGGGCTCGGGGAACTTCGGCGAGGTGATCGGCTCGCCGAGGATCCGGCCGGTCGCGGTGTCGACCACGAACAGCGCCGGGTGCTTGTCGTGCGCGATCAGGAACCGATGGCCGTCGCCGATCGGCTCGACGCCCGAGGCCTCGATCACGACCTCGACTCGGCCGTCCTTCAACAACGGCTGCGGGAGCGTCGCCGATTCGAGGCGGAAGTCGTCGGCGTGTGCGAAGGCCGGGACGAGGGCGGTCGTCGCGAGGATCAAGGCCAGGCGGAGGGGACGGTTCAGGCGATGGATCATTTCGGATCGCTCCGGAGATGAATCGTGGTGGTTGAAATCCTGATTGCGCTCACGAGTATACTGCGATCACCGGCCGTCTTTAAGGTCGAACTGGAACTCGTTGTGTTCGGCATCGACCTCGGCGGTGAGCTTGGACGTGGTCCGTTGGGTGTATTTCTTGGGTACGAGTTCCTTGGCGGGATGACTGCCCGTGCCACTGATCGAGATCTGGTGATGACCCGCGACCACGCCATCCCCCTCCTTGAGCGTGGTGAGCACGAACGTGCCGTCGGATTGGAGTTCGCCCCGGGCCGCGCGGCCGTAGCCATCCGGGGTGAACTTGACGAGGCCCTTGGTCACGGGCTTAACCCTGTACGTGACCGTTCCCTTGACCGGGATCAGCGGGGCGGCGGGCCCGCTCCCTTCGGCCCCGCATCCGCAGCACGCGGCAAGGCAGAGCAAGGCCGGTATCATCAAGGCGGCAGTAGGAATTCTCATGGATTGGCTCCCAGGTGTCGGGCGCCGGGTGTCGGGCTTCAAATCGATCGGATCGAGGATCCTGCGCCGGAGGAATGCGCCGGCATTCGGCCGCCCGTCGCCCGCGAGGATCAATACGAATCCGAGCTGATGACCTCGCCGCCGGCGATCGTGCCGAGGCCGTACCAACTGATCGGGTTGACCGTATTCTTGATGAAGTGGACGCTGCCGTCGGCGAAGAGGCAGTTCACGCCGCCGGGGTGGTTGCTGCTGGCGTTCAGGGCCATGAACGTCGGGCCGCCGTCATTCTCGTCGACCCAGTCCCAGTCCATCGGCACCACCGCGCCGCCGTTGGAGTAGCCGGTGGCGCGACTCTGGATCTTGGGGTCGGAATTGGGCGTGATGGCGGTCGTGAACCCCGAGTAATAGACGCCGCCGTCGCAATACCGGGTGTGGCCAATCGGCCCGCCCGCCTTGGGCTTGCCCGTGGCCGTCCCGCAGTTATTGGCCTGATAGGTCAAGGCCGCGATCGAGGCCGGGCCGGGGGCCGGGATGTTCGTGTAGGAATACGTCCCCGTGATGGGGTCCGAAGGGGCCGCCCCGGCGGTGCCGCAGCTCCGCATCTGGCCGTGGCCGATGAGGCCCTCCGACGCCGCCAGCGTATTGCTCGTCCCGTCGGTGATCATCGCGATCCGTCGCGCGTAATTCGGCCCGAACAGCGAGCGATTCATCTGGCCCACACTGTTGGTCGTCCCCCAGTTGACCGACCAGACGTACCAGTCGCCATCGCAGGTCCCGTAGCTCGTGGTCGCGCAACCCGTCCCGCCGAGCGTCGCGTCGTCGTAGTGCGAGCCCGGATCGCTCGGGCAGAACAGGTAGGTCAGCGGCGTGTAGGAGACGGTCGTATTCGTGACATCGTCGTAATCGAAATTGCCGGCGAAGTTGACCGCGTTATAAAGCGCGTTCTGCTCGACGAACGATGCCGCCCGGACGAACGGGCTCCAGGACACCGAATACAGCCAGCTACCCGGGCCACCGGTCGGCGTCGGGACGTCGATCGATGTCGGCGGGAAGGTCCCGGTGGCACTCTCGTAGTTCATGAAGGCGAGGCCGATCTGCTTCAGGTTGTTGGTGCACTGGATCCGCCGGGCGGCCTCGCGGCCGACTGCACGGCGGGGAGTAACAGCGCGATCAAGACCGCAATAATCGCGATCACGACGAGGAGCTCGATCAGGGTGAAAGCACGTCGCGCATGGCGACCCGGAAAGGTCTCGGGCATCGAATAGACCCTCGGAAGGATGGTGGGAATGCAGATGCGATCGGGTAATCGCTTCGTGGGTTATGGATTCTATTGGCGGCCTAGGGCCGTCGCGTGTATTTGACGCGAAGAAATCGCGAAGAGAAAATGAAGATAGCGTCCCGAAAGTGGTCTGTTCGTTTCTTTGGTCGCCGAAGTCCGGCTATACGATCGGGTTAGAGCAAACGAAGAGGCGCGGAGCCACCCGGACCCGTGCAAGCTCTCGGAGTATTTGTTAATCAAAACTAGCGCGAGGCGAATTCGACGACGCGATTCCGCGATACGGGAACCGAGGGCGAGCCGTGTCGTGATTCACCTTTCCCGAAAGGTGCTCGTTGGGCCCCCGGTCGCGGTGACCGCGAGGACCGTTCGTGGGGCAGAGATGTAGGCGGATGGGGTGAGCTGGAGGGTGTCGGCAACGGTGCCGACTCGACGTGGAAGGTCAGCGGCGGCCCTCGGGATGCCCGCAAGGCCGCACGGATGAGGCGTTATTTGCCGTCTTTCAGCTCTAACGGGAACTCGGTGTGCTCGGCATCGACGTTGACTTCGACCTTCGACGAGGCCGCACCCATGTATTTCTTGAAGGCGCGATCCTTGGCGAGGCTCTTGTCGACATCGGTGATGAAGACGCGATGGTGGCCGATGGCGGCTCCATCCCCGTCCTTGAGCGTGGTCAGGACGAATGTGCCATCGGGCTGGAGCTTGCCGGTGGCCATCCGGCCGTATTCGGGCTCGAAGCGGACGGTACCCTCGGTGATCGGCTTACCCTTGTAGGTCACCTTCCCCTTCACGGGCACGATGGGCGCCAAGGGCACGCTGCCGGAGCCACATCCGGCGCATGGGAGGAGGCAGAGTGCGGCCAAGGCCACGACAAGCAACATGTCAGCACGATTCCGCATCGACGAAATCCTTCGAGGATGAAGATGAGCGGCGGGACAAGGCCGCGAGCGAGGCTCGGGGCCTTGTCGTCGCGCATTACACATCATGATTAGTACGCGTCGGAGCTGATCACTTCGCCGCCGGCGATCGTGCCGAGTCCATACCAGGTGACGGGATTCACGGTATTCTTGACATAGTGGACGCTCCCATCAGCGAAGAGGGCATTGACACCGCCCGGATGTTTGCTGCTGGCCGACAAGGACATATAGGTCGCACCGCCGTCGTTCTCATCGACCCAGTCCCAGTCCATCGGCAGGTTCTGGCCGAAGTTGGTCGCGGGGACGCCCTTGGAGCTATAGGCCTGGCTGACCGTGGAGACCGTCATATTGGGAGGCATGGCCGTCGTGAAGCCGGAATAGTAGACGCCGCCGTTGGCCCAGCGGGTATGCCCGATCGGTCCACCGTTCTTGATCTTGCCGGCCGACCCGGAGCAGTTGCTGATCTGATAGGCCAGCGCCGCGGCCGAATTCGCCCCTGGGGCCGGCACGTTCGTGAAGGAGTAGGTCCCGGTGATGGGATCCGAAGGGACCGAGCCGGGCGTGCCGCTGCAACTCCGCATCTGGGCGTGGCCGATGTAGCCCTCCGACGCCATCAGAGTATTGCTCGTCCCGTCGGTGATCATCGCAATCCGTCGCGAATAGTTCGGCCCGAACAGCGAGCGATTCATCGGGCCGACCGAATTCGTGCTGCCCCAATTGACGGACCAGACATACCAGTCGCCATCGCAGGTCCCATAGCTCGTCGTGGCGTCGCCCGTGCCACCGAGCGTGGCGTCGTCAATGTGGCTGCCCGGATCGCTGGGGCAGTAGAGGAATGCGAGCGGTGTGTAAGACGCCGTCGTGTTCGTACCGTCGCTGTACGTGTAGTCGAAGTTGATCGCGTTATAAAACGCGCCTTGTTCCAGGAACGAAGCGGATCGTGCGAACGCGCTCCACGACGATTGGTAGATCCAGGTGGCCGGCGCGCCGTTGGTCGTCGGGACCAGGATCGTCGTCGGGGAGAACGCATTATTCGCGCTTTCATAGTTCATGAAAGCGAGGCCGATCTGCTTGAGATTGTTCGTGCACTGGATCCGCCGGGCGGCTTCGCGTGCCGACTGGACCGCTGGGAGCAACAAGGCGATCAGGACGGCGATGATGGCGATGACGACAAGGAGTTCGATCAGGGTAAAACCGCGACCAATGCGGCGGCGCGGAGACACATGGGACATCGAAAGACCCTCGGAGGTATGGTGGGGATGTAGACACGATCGGTCGATCGTGCTATGGAATCGAAGTATATTCCGCTTACCCGCCACTCCGAGTTCATTTACCGCGAAGAATGTATGAAGAATCCATGAGCCGGCCTAATTCGACGGCGTGACCGGATGATGCTATCACTCAAGTTGAGGTCGGAGATCTATTTAGGACAGGCCGGACGGTTCGACCCGATCCCGCCTCCGATGAGCCCGCCGCCGTCATGTTAATGATTTTTAGCGCGAGGCGAGCTCGGCGACGACCGGACCCCGAGGTGCGACAATCGTCGGGGGAATCGTGACGCGATCCAGGGACCACTGGATCCGGACTTCCCACCGACTGTGCTCGTCGGCGGTCACGTGCCAGTGTGGGATCACGGCCGACGACTGGTAGACCGATTCGAAGCCGCCTTCGCTCTGGCTGACGGTCTGGATGGGGAAGCACCAGACGCCGGCGGCCTGCGACCAGCCCAGGCCGACGGCGAGGTCGAGCCATTCGTCGGTCAGGGTCAAGCCCGAGGTGTGGGGCAGGTCGAGCGGGGTGTCGAGCATCCCGAGCCTCGTGCCGGTCGGGTCGGAATAGTAGCGGTCCGGGGCGTGCCCGGCCATGGCCGCCAAGTTGATCTCGACGGCGAAGTGCAGGCATTCGTCGCGAGGGAGGTCCTCGAGCGCGTAGGAGACGACCAGCTCCGGGCTGCCGGCCTTCAGCTCGATCGTCTTGCGGATCCGGATGGTATGGCCGCCGGCACGGCCCGGCCGCTCCATGACCACGGCGGCCCGTCGTGCGTCGCGCTGGACACGCGCCAGGTAGGTGCCCGTGGCGAAATCGCCGCGCTCGACGTCGCGGCCGAGGGTCAGATCGTCCAGGGTCACGTCGAGCGGGTAGAAGTGGTCCACCAGCGACTTGCGAGGGTGGCGGTCGTAGACCAGGAGCCGGTCGAGCCCTTGCTGCTTGAGCGTGATCGGCTCGGAGGATTCGGGATCGCCGGCGTGGCCCGGATCCTGCCCGGCGGCGATGCGCGCCACGGCCTCGCGGATCGTCTCGTGATAGCTCTCGGGGCGACGGTCCAGGGTGGCGAGCACGTTCATCGCGCAGGCCCGGACGTCCAGCTCATAGACGTGCCCCCCGTGTGCGGGTCGGACCATCGCGATCAGGGCGTCGTTCTCCAGCCGGATTTCCTGGCGCGCGTCGAGGTTGAAATCGGCCACCTCGAGCGCGACGCGGGGGCCGGTGCGGCCCTCGGCCTCGTCCAGGGCGTTATCGGCGGCGATCAGGCTGCGGTAGATGGCGTTCCTCAGGTGGGGCAGGTAGAGGCCGCCGAACGAGCCGTGCCAGTAGGGGCAGTTGCACTGGCCACGGTAGAGCTCCTGTCGCGCGACTTCCAGGTAATCCGGGTCGGCATTTCCGGCGGCCTCCGTCGCCGCCAGGCGCCGCGAGACGGTCAGCATCCGCGCGTACATCTCGTCGCATTCGGAGTACTTCGCCTTGAAGTTCCGCCAGAAGCCGCCGGGCCGGAAGAACCGCTCGACCTCGCCGGCATCCGGCAGCGCGGCCAGCCGTCGCGACGCCCGCCGGTACGCGGACTGCGACTCCGGCGGCAAGGCCCATTCCGTCATCTCGCGATACGAGCCGTCGGGCAGGTAGACCTTCCCCGTGGGGAGCGTCGCGTCCAGGGCGCGGGCGAACGTGGTCGTCTCGAGCCACTCGCGGTTGGCCACCAGCATGTCGCAGAAGTGTTTCAGCCAGCCTTGACGATAAACATGATCATAGGTCTTCGGCCAAGTGCCGAACTTCTCGCCGTCGTCGGCGAAGACGACGGTCGAGCCGGGCCGGCGGTCGGCGAGGCGTCGCAGGTATTCGTAGGTCTGATGCGGCTCGCGGAACGGGATCATGTAGCGGAGCGGCTCGGAGCCGGGGAAGACCTTGAGCAGCCGGCCATCGTCCTCGGTGAGGTAATAGCCGAGGACCTCGTCCTCGGGGCAGCCGGCGCGGAGGAAATGGCAATCGTCGAGGACCGTGTATTCGATCCCCGCCTCGGCGATCGACGAGACCAGCGACTGCTCCCAGACCCGCTCGGCAATCCACATCCCCCGGATCTTCGCGCCGAGCAGGTCCGTCAGATGGCGCGCGTAGCCGCGGATCTGCCCGACCCGGTCCCGGTGCGGGATCATCGTCAGGATCGGCTCGAAGAAACCGCCGCCGAGGATCTCCAACCGGCCCGATTCCACCATCCGACGCAGCCGCGCCACGTATTCCGGGTGCCGCTCGACCAGCCATTCCAGCAGCGGACCCGAGGTATGCAGCGCGAACGGGAGCTCGGGATAGCCCTCGAGGACGTCCAGGAACGGCAGGTAACTGGTCCGATAGGCGTCCTCGAAGACCCCGTCGAAATTGCCGACCGGCTGGTGATTGTGCAACGCCAGGATCAGGCGGACCTGCGACATCCTCGGTCTGCTCCACGAAAAGGGGTGCGCGTCGCCTATGCTCATCAGATCAAATGCAGAGGAATAGAACACGAACTACACGAAATACACGAAAAAATTCAAAATCAAAAAGTCTTCACGAGCCTGTCGGCCCGTCTGTGGCTCGATGTACTTTGTCTTTCCTTTCGTGTGTTTCGTGTATTTCGTGTTCAATATTCTTGATTTGAACTGTTCCTGGGCTTCGTGTTCAGGCTCCGATTGCGATCTCAGACATTCGCAAGCCGGCGGTCGTTCGAGCTGCGTTCGAGGGCTCCCGATCTCGGTTCGGCAGTGCTGGTGGTCACCTCGACGTCGCGCAGGAAGCCGGCCGCGTTCTCCGGCGGGACTGGATTGATGTAGAAGCCGGAGCCCCACTCGAAGCCGGCGACGTTGGTCAGTCGCGGGATGATCTCGATGTGCCAATGGTAATGCGGCAGCTCGCCGTGGTCAAACGGGGCCGTATGGATGATGTAGTTGTAGGCCGGGCTGTCGAGCGCAAGTTCCAGCTTGTTCAGGACTTGGTGCAGGACGTGGCCCAGGTCGTCGACCGACGGCTTGGGGATGTTCTCGAAGTGGCAGGAGTGCGCCTTGGGGACGATCCAGGTCTCGAACGGGAACCGGCTGGCGTAGGGGCAGAACGCGGTGAAGTGGGGGGAATCCAGGACGATCCGCTTCTCGACGGCGAGCTCCTGCTGGACCATGTCGCAGTAGATGCAACGGCCCCGGTAGTGGAAGAACTCGAGGGAACCGGTCATCTCCTCCCAGACGGAGATCGGCACGATCGGCGTGACGATCAGTTGGCTGTGGGTGTGCTCGAGGCTGGCCCCGCCCGCGGCGCCGACGTTCTTGAAGAGCATCCCGTGGACGAGCCGGTTGTCCTTCTTGAGGTCGACGAGGCGGTCGCGGTAGGCCCAGAGGACCTCGCGGATATGATGCTCGCCCAGGGTGGCCATGCTCTTGTGGTGATCCGGGCTCTCGATGATGACCTCGTGGGCGCCGATGCCCGCCATCATGTCGTAGATGCCGTCGCCCCGCTTGTTGAGGCTGCCCTCGATCTTGAGCGCGGGGAAGCGGTTGGGCACGACCCGGATCCGCCAGCCGGGGCCGTTGGGCCGCGAGCCGAAGTTGCGATAGGCGAGGATCTCGGGGGGCGTCTTGTCTTCCTGGCCCTCGCAGAACGGGCAGAGCCGACGCCTCGACCGTGGGCGTCTCCGAACGGAAGTCGTGCGGACGCTTGGCACGCTCGTGGGCGATGATCACCCAGCGGCCGACGATCGGGTCTTTCCTCAGTTCGGGCATGACGGCGGACTCCTCGAACCAATTCCTGTAGGGTGGGTGAAACCCACCGATTTCTGGATGCCGATAACCCGGTGGGTTTCACCCACCCTACAAATCGATCGACCGAGATCCACGCCGGTCACACTTGCCACATGATCTGTTCGAAGTCCCGGGAGGGGACTGTCAGCTCGAAGAATCCCTTCGCGGGGCGCCCGGTCGAGGCTGGAGTCTCCCTCGAGGAGCTCGACGTAGAACCGGACCGGATCGCCCGGCTTGAGTTCGAGCCGGGCGAAGGGGACGGCCAGCTCGAGGATGGTCCCGGTGGCGACCTCGACCGTGGTGCCGTTGACCATCGGGTGGCCGGGCCGGTTCAGGTAGGCGACCGGCCGGGGCGTCGCGGGGTCCATGACGAGGATCTCCGACTCGGCCGGGTCGACGAAGCCGATGCGGAGGCGGTCGGCCTCGGCGAGCCGCTCGCGCGCCGGGCCGCCCTCGGTGTCGATGCGGATCAGCAACCGTTCGGCGTCGAAGCCGAACCAGATGGTGCGGAGCGACGCCGCGGGCGACCAGGGTCATGGTCCCTCGATCGTTGCCGCAGACGTATCGCGCCGCGTCGATCCACTCGAAGTAGGTCGCGCGGCCGTCGAGCTTGACGTTGAGGAAGCTCAACGGCTGGTCGTGGAGCGGGCGATGGACGGCTCCGCGCGAGATCGGCGTGAACAGCGAGCCCGGCGGGTCGCAGCCCAGCAGGGCGTAGACGTTGCGCAGGTGCTTGCGGAAGAAGTGGTCGAAGAGGCCGTCGAGGGCGCTGGAGTGGTCGTCGCCGTACCACCAGAACCAGTCGGAGCCCTCGGCGATGTAGATCTCCTCCCAGGCCCGCGCCAGCGCCGTCGGGTCGTGGCGGCCCGATCGCTCCTCGGCGACGAGGAACTCGCGGGCGGTGTGCAGCGCGTCCCAGCCCCGGTTGTCCTCGGGGTGGCCGATCCAGATGGCGAAGTTGTGGCTGATCCAGCTCCCGGAGAAGAGCCGGGGTACGGTGTCCGCGTCCTTCGGCGGATGCTCGCGCAGGAACTCGTCGACGCGTGACCGGACGGATCCGGGGGTCGCGCACCGCGGCCTGGTAGACCGAGCGGAGGAACGAGACGCCGCCGTCGGGGAAATATTCCCAGCAGTTCTCGCCGTCGAGGATGACGGGGACCAGGGTCGCCGGGTTGGTGCCGGCAGGCGTCGCCGATGGCGTGCACCTTGCCGAGGAAGTCGGCCGGCGGCGACCGGGCCGGGGCTGCGCTGATAGTGGAATCCGACCTGGTCCGACATCGAGTGGTCGCGGAAGATGATCGCCAGCTCCGAATCGCCCTCGCGGACCTTCCAGGGCCGGTAGAGCAGCTCGGGGTTGCGGACGTGGCCCCGGCTGTCGCGGCCGACCTTGCCGTGGGTCGAGCAGCCCAGGATCTCCTCGTCGGTCGCGATCCACTCGATGCCGTGCTCGGCCAGGAGCGGGATCATCGCCTGGCAGACCGAGCCCTCGCTCGGCCACATCCCGCGTGGGCCGCGCGCCGAAACGCTCGGCGTGGCTCTCGACGGCGCGGCGGACGTGGACCGCGGCGTCCTCGGGATAGCCGCCCCGGTAGGACGGCAGGGTGACGTCGGGCATCGCCTCGCGGGCCAGACGTCTTGTCGAAGAGCAGGGGGAGGATCGGGTGATAATAGGGCGTCGTCGTCAGCTCGACCTGGCCGCGCTCGGCCAGCTCGCGATGCAGCGGGATGACCCGGGCGAGCAGCGATCGCTGCCGGTCCAGGAACCACTCCTTGTCGTCCTCGGTGTAGAGCCGACCCTTGGCCTTGAACTCGGCCAGCTCGGGGTCCTTCTCGAAGAGCAGCGGGTGGATCCACGCCAGGTTCGACCAGACCTGCAAGTCGCGGAGGTCGCGCGGGCGGAAGCGGCCCAGCGCCTGCTCGGGCCGAGCTGTTCCAGGACGACCTCAGGAGATACAGCTCCTGGTATCGGGCGTGCGGCCGGATCATCGTGTCGGCGAAGGCCATGAAGAAGTTGTCGAGGATCGAGCAGGCATCCTCCGCGTCAAGGCCGTCGGCCGGGCGTCGCGAGAGCGTCAGATGGGTGTCGGTCGCCCCGTGGACGTAGGCGTCGAGCTGGGCCAGCAGGCTCGGCACCAGGTTGATCGTGCAGCGGAACTCGGGGACCTCCTCCAGGTGCAGGGCCATCCCCAGGTAATCCTTGGTCGCGTGGAGCCGTACCCAGGGCATGGGATTCTCGCCCGCGACATCGTCCGGGTAGTACGGCTGGTGCTGGTGCCACACGATCGCCAGGGAAATGGGTACCATCATTGGCCCTTCATGGCAGGAGTGAGAACGGCTCATCCCGGATGGCGCGGCGCAGCATTGCTCAGACACGCCGCCGGCGCGGAGTCCTGCGACAGACCGATCGTCGGGTCGAGTCGGGTGGGTGAAACCCACCGAGAATCGGCCGACTACCGGTGGGTTTCACCCACCCGACTCAATCGGGAATACCGTTTCAGCTCGATTTCAATGCCCCTGGGAGAAGAATAGGTCGTCTCCCGAAACTATGCTCGGAACATCCGAGTGCGAACTTAAGGGGTTCCCGGGCGTGTGAGGGGCCTGCCGGTCGGTTCGCCCGCGTCGGGCAAGGTGTTTCGAGACCGGACCCTGCGGCCGATCTCCTCGTAGAGCCGCGCGTAGTCTCGGGCACTGCGATCCCAGGACCAGTCGGCGTTCATGCCGGTCCTCATCAATTTCACCCAGGCGTCGCGGTCGGGCCAGAGGGCCATCGCCCGCTCGATCGTCTGCCAGAGCGCCTCGGGCGTGGGCTCGATGAAGCTGAATCCGTTGGCCGTGCCGTCGGCAAGGGTCCTGGGATTCGCGTCGACCACGGTGTCGGCCAGGCCGCCGGTGGCCCGGACGATCGGCACCGTTCCGTGCGCCAGGCTATACAGTTGGTTCAGCCCGCACGGCTCGAACAGGCTGGGCATCAGGAAGAGGTCGGCACCGGCCTCGATCTGGTGGGCCAGGTCGTCGGCGAAGCCCAGGTAGGCCCAGAACCGGCCGGGGTGTCGCGTGGCGAGTTCTTCGAGCAAGGTATGATATTTCGGATGCCCGACCCCGAGGACGACGAGTTGCACGTCGCTGGCCAGCAGCCGGTCGGCCACCTCGGCCAGCAGGTCCCAGCCTTTCTGGGGATCGAGGCGGCCGATCTGGGCGAAGAGCGGGATGTCGGGCCGCTCGGCAAGGCCCGCGCGCCGCTGGAGCCAGGACTTGCAGGTCGCCTTGCCCCGAACCACGCTCGTCGAATCATACTGCTCGGGGATCATCGGCTCGGAGCGCGGCGACCAGGCATCCATGTCGATCCCGTTGACGATCCCCCACAGGTCGGCCTGGCGGTCGCGGAGGAGCCCCTCCAGGCCCGAGCCGAGCTTGGCCGTCTGGATCTCGCGGGCATAGGTGGGGCTGACCGTGCTCAGCATGTCGGCGAAGACCAGCCCGCCCTTCATGAAGCAGAGCCGGCCGTGGAACTCCAACTGCCGCCAGTTGAAGAGATGCCAGTCGAGGCCGGTGACCGCCATGTCCCAGTGCCAGAAAAGGCCGAGATACGCCAGGTTGTGGATGGTCAGAAGGGTCCCCGTCGCCGAGAGCTCGGGCATGTTCCGGTAGAGGGTCCGGCAGTACACCGGGATCAGGCCGGTCTGCCAGTCGTTGCAATGGATGACGTCGGGCTGGAGATGGAGGGCCCGGATCGCCTCCAGCACGGCGCGATCGAAGAAGACGAACCGCTCGCAATTATCGTCGTAATCGGTCACGCCGTTGCCGTAGAGGCCGTCGCGGTCGAAGTAGCCAGGCTGGTCGATCAGGTAGACCGGCACTTCCGAGCCCGGCAGCCGTCCCTTGAGGACGCGACCTTCCACGATCCGGGCGCCGACCGGGATCTGGAGGCTCAGGCCCGTGTCGACCAGATCGGGGCCGGCCGATCGGACCCGTCGATAGCACGGCAGGAAGAGGGCGACCCGATGCCCCTGATTTTCCAGGGCGCGCGGCAAGGCGCCGGCGACATCGGCCAGGCCGCCCGTCTTGGCGAACGGAACCGCCTCGGAGGCCACGAACACCACATGCATCGCGCGTCGGCCTCCCGTCGCGACCGTCATCTTCGCGGCATCCGTGGTCATCGATGAAGACGCGGATGTGAGGACGTTTTCGATCTCAATCGCCGCCAACTCGGGCCCAAGGAGCCCTGCCAGCGCGCAGTCTAATCTCTAAATGGTCCTCGGTCCAGAAGGCAAAAACGAAGAACCCCCGGGCGGCCGGCCACCCGAGGGCTGTCGATCATTCTTCGCTGAGATTCGAAAGGATCGGCTTCAGTTCGACAGGGCGGCCTCGGTCGCGTGCTCCATGGAATGGATCGCGCGGATCTTGCGGCAGCCTTCGGAGTAGGCGCGGGTCACCTGCTCGGCGTCCCAGTCGACCATCCGCTGCGGGAAATCCTGCCGCTTGGCCCAGGCATTGAGGTGCTTGAGCAGGCCGTATTCGTATTTCTCGTCCTGGTCTTTGGTCCAGGCGAACAGGGCGCGACCGCTCCGGGGCGGGCTCAGCCCCTCTTCATTCGTGCGCGTGGGCGGAGCCACGGACGGCGCCGCGACGGCCGGGGCGGTCGGGGCCTGGGGCGCCGGCGGATCGACGGGCTGGGGCACGACCTCCCCTCGGCCCTTGAGGCTGTCGCGGGCGAACTTCGGGATGCCGTCGCGATAGAGGTAGCGGCCGACGCCGAACTTCACCGCGGCGCGCTTGAACGCGTCGGCGAAGCCGCTCTTGTCATCGTCGCCGGGATCGGCCATGCCGGCATAACCGCCCGCGTCGCTCTTGGTCAGGACCGTGCCGTCCGGCAGGCGGATCGTCATCCGGCAGATCACGGAGTGCTCCAGCGGGACGAAATCGTCCCACCAGTTCTCCGGACCGAGCACGTCGTCGAGCCGGTTCATGATCGTCCGGGCCGTCACGTAATGCAACTGCCGGCCGGCCTGTGAACGGAGCTTCACTTCATCGGGATCGAAGGGTGCGGCGAGGGCCGCGAAGAGATCGGGATGCTGAGTCATGGTATAACGCCCCCCGGAGGATCGAGCAGCCGCCAGCCTTCTGGGCTCCACGGCGACTACCACCCTCGACTGTCATCCAATACCGGGTGCAAGGAGTGAGGTGGCTCGCACACCCGGCGACTCTCGTGACGCCCCGCACAAGAGAGCAAATCACGCGCACGTCGCCGAAAAAGCCACCGCCCATTCGGGTCGGGATGATTCGCCATCCTTCTCGACTGGACACCCGTATTCTACCGGAACTCCAGGGTGATTGACAAGAGTACATCATCCGAATTTTCGGATTGGGACGATTAGGTGATGCGCTCGGAGAATCCTGGGGAAGGATGATAACAACGGTCGTGAGTGCGTGGTCACAGGCTTCGATCCAGTCTTGTCCGGGGTGTTCAGCGAGAACTGTCCATTATCTCGCGCCGACGGTGTCGATCTGCCGCGCCGACCAAGGGGTCGGAGAGTTGCCCGTCCGTTCCCCGAGGCAATTGGTCTGGTGTTCAGATGTTCGACATCCTGACCCGAGGCTTCACCAGAGCTGTTATGCTCGGTATCCTGGATCGGGCCCGGGAGCCGGACGCTCGAACCTACAAGGAGATTCCGCATGTCGAGACCTCGTCGATCTGTCACCGCATTAGCCCTGGCTATCCTCTGCGGGTGGGGCTCGGTGGCCCTGGCCTGCACGAGCATCGTGGTGAGTCGGGGAGCGTCCAGGGACGGCTCGGTGATGGTCACCTACTCGGCCGACGCCCCATTCATGCCGAAGCTGCTCCTCGTCCCCGGCGGGACCCATCAGGCCGGCGAGCTGATCCAGGTCCGGGCCTGGGAGAACGATCGGCTCTGCGGGCCGGTGAAGCAGGTGGCCAAGACGTACACGGTCGTCGGGCTGATGAACGAGCATCAGCTCTCGCTCGGCGAGACGACCACCGGCGGGCGCCGCGAGCTGCACGATCGCAGCGGGATGCTCGACTACGACGCCCTGATGCTCCTGACCCTCCAGCGTGCGAAGACCGCGCGCGAGGCGATCAAGGTCATCGACGAGCTCGCCCGCGAGTACGGCTATCAGTCGGGTGGGGAGACGTTCTCGATCGCCGACCCGAATGAAGCCTGGATCATGGAGCTGATCGGCAAGGGGCCAGGCCAGAAGGGGATCGTCTGGGTGGCCGCACGAGTCCCCGACGGGATGATCTCCGCACACGCCAACCTGAGCCGGATCACCAGCTTCCCGCTCGACGACCCCGAGAACTGGCTCTATGCGCCGGACGTGATCTCGTTCGCGATCGAGAAGAAGTTCTATTCCACCGATTCGCAGAAGCCGTTCAGCTATCGCGACGCCTATCATCCCGGCATCGGCCCGTCGCAGCAGCGCGCCTGCGCCGGGCGCGTCTGGAGCATTTATTGCCGCTCCGCGGCATCGCAGAAGTTCTCCGACGCCTACTTCCGCGGCAAGGAAGGGGCCGAGGACTACCCGCTCTTCATCAAGCCCGACGCGAAGCTGGGAGTCGCCGACGTGATGGCCCTGATGCGCGACCACTACGAGGGCACGCCCTACGACATGACCAAGGGCCTCGACGCCGGCCCGTTCGGCACCCCGTACCGATACCGCGAGCTCGCCTTCAAGGTGGATGGCGCTTCCTATATGTGGGAGCGGCCGATCTCGACCCAGCAGGCGGGATTCGTCACCGTGAGCCAGAGCCGCAAGGGGATGCCCGACGGCGTCGGCGGCGTGACCTGGTTCACGCCCGACGACGCCTCGACCTCCTGCTTCACCCCGCTCTACTGCGGGATCACCGCCTTGCCGGCCCCGTACCTCAAGGGGGACTACAAGAAGTTCGAATGGGACTCGGCGTGGTGGGTGTCGAACCTCGTCTCGAACCTCTGCTACGACCGATGGTCGCGGATCGCCCCCGATGTGAAGGCCGCCCAGGCCAAGCGCGAGGCCGACCTGCTCAAGATGCAGCCGGTGATCGAGGAAGCCGCCGTGAAGCTGGCCGCGACGGACCCCGCCCTGATGCGCGAATACCTGACCAATTACTCGGTGTCGACCGGCGAGGCGGTCTTCCGCAACTGGCAGGGCGTCGCCGAGTCGATCCTGACCAAGCACGTCGACGGCTATGTGAAGGGCGAACAGGGACGCGCGCGGGGCGTCGGCTACTCTCCCGAATGGCTCAAGCGCGTCGTCGCCGACCGGCCCGAGCAGTTCAAGGTCCAGATGAAGTCGGGCGAGACCGATCATTGAGGATCGTCTTTTCGACATCCCCACTGTGATCTTCAGAGTGTGACCACGGTCGTGAGACCGTGGTTCGGACGGGGCGAAGCCCTCCAACCTCGCACGTGAGTGCGATCTTCGCATCGGATCGGGCTCACGCCCGAGGCTGGAGGACGTTCGTCCCGTCCGAACCACGCACTCACGTGCGTGGTCACGGTTCACGATCGGACCCCCGACCTATCCGAGAACTCCGAAGAGGAATCACGAGATGCCACGCACGAAGAATCCGATCGCGCGCCGATGGCCGATCGTCCTCGCTGTGCTCGCGGCCTGTGCCATGACGACGTCTGCACAGACGCCGCCTCCGGCGAAGAAGGAGGCGCCGGCCAGGCCAACTCGGGCCAACCTCCTGCGCGGCGAGTACGGCCCGTATCGAGCCAACAACGATTTGCTCTATTATCACCTCGATGTGGGCGTCGATCCGGTCAAGCAGACGATCGGCGGCAAGAATACGATCCGTTTCCGCATGCTCAAGGACGACGCGAGGATCCAGGTCGACCTCCAGGAGGCACTCGGAGTCGACAAGATCCTCTTTGGCGACGTCGCGCTCAAGTACGAGCGGGAACTCGGCGCCGTCTTCATCGACTTTCCCGAGACATTGAAGGCAGGTCGGATCTACTCCATCGATTTCTACTACTCCGGGAAGCCGGCCTCGACGGGCCGGTTTGGCGCCATGGCATTCCGGAAGGACCCGGCGGGCCGTCCCTGGATCTGCACCGCCTGCGAGATGCAAGGCGCCAGCGTATGGTGGCCCAACAAGGACCAGTGGCGCGACGAGGTCGAGTCGATGGACCTGAGCGTGACGATCCCCACCGGGCTCGTCGACGTCTCCAACGGGCGGCTCGTCGCCAAGAAGGACCTCGGCGACGGCAACACCCGCTGGGACTGGCACGTGAGCTATCCGATCAACAATTACTGCGTCTCGTTGAACATCGGCCAGTACGTTCACTTCGCCGACAAACTCGGAGACCTCACGCTCGATTTCTACGCCTTGCCCGAGAACCTGGAGAAGGCCAAGAAGCAGTTCGCGCAGGCGAAGGGGATGCTCGAAGCGTTCCAGCACTACTTCGGCGAGTACCCGTTCCAGAAAGACGGCTACAAGCTGATCGAGGTGCCGTACTCCGGCATGGAGCATCAAACGGCGGTCACCTACGGGAACCGGTTCACCAACGGCTACCTGGGCCGCGACTGGACGGGCGTGGGGATCAGCCCTCGCTTCGACTTCATCATCATCCACGAGAGCGGCCACGAGTGGTTCGGCAACTGCATCGGCGCCGCCGACCGGTCCGACATGTGGATCCAGGAGGGCTGGACGACCTACCTCGAATGTCTGTACGTGGAATACATGTACGGCCATGCCGACGCCCTGAAATACACCAACGGCTACAAGTCGAAGGTGCGGAACACTCAGCCCATCGTCGGCCGCCGCGGCGAGAACGCCTCGCCACCGGCGGATCAATACTTCAAAGGTGCCTTGTTCCTGAATACCTTGCGGAGCGTGGTCGACGAAGACAAGCGATGGTGGGCGCTCCTGCGAGGCTTGTACGATCGCTTCAAGCACAAGACGATCATGACGGAGGACATCGTCGAGTACTTCAACCGGGAGACCGGCAAGAACCTGACGCCGATCTTCGACCAGTACCTGCGCCACGCGGCGATCCCGGTGCTGGAGCTGAAGTTCGACGAGGCCAAGGGCACGGTCTGCTACCGCTGGAAGGTTGACGAGATGAAGTTCGCGATGCCGGTGCGCGTGGGATCGAAGGACAAATGGGAGCTGATCCAACCGACGACCGAGTGGCAAACCCGGAAGACGGCGATCAAGAAGGACCAGTTCGAGGTGGCGACGGACCTTTATTACGTCACCATCAGCAAGACCGCCGCAGGAGCGTGAACGGAACCACGGGAGCGGTATGGAGACGAACTCGTCTCCCGGGAGCAGTCGGAAGCGGCTTGACCCGACTTGGAGGGATCCTAGACTGATAGAGGAAGCCGCCCTCGCCCGAAGAGGACTGACGATGATCCGCAAGATCCGAATCGAAAACTACAAGTCCATCCCGAAAGTTGAGATGGATCTCGGGCAGATCACCGTTCTCATCGGCGCGAATGGCGGCGGCAAGAGCAATATCCTGGAGGCGATCGCGCTGGCATCGGCCGCCGCCCAGGACAAAATGGACAACGAATTCCTGGTATCGAGAGGCATTCGAGTGACCGAGACGCGCTTTATGCGCCCGGCCTTCGGCCAAATTCCCGCCCAGCAAACCGGCGAGCCGATTATCGGCAGGATCCTCGCGTCCAGCACATCCATCAGGATCTCGGTTGAGGGGGACAACCAGGTCGCATTCGATTGCGAACTGTCTGCGGACGAGGCGGCGTCCTATCCCAGATGGAAGCAGTCTTTGCCAATCCACCTGCGAAAGTTCACCGCCGCCCTAGAGACCGCGAGCCTCACCAGGGAAACTCAAGTAACGCCCGAAATCCTGAAGCAGATGCTTGCTCGAATGGCCGAGGAATTGCCAACTCTTCCAGCCGGCACACTTCCTGGTTTCCTGGTGTACGCACCCGAGAACTCCGCGCTCCGCACCTTTCAGTCCGAAGGGCAGATCCTCCCGCTTGGAATCAGGGGCGAAGGATTATTCGCTCATTTGAAGGGGCTTGACTCGACGATTTACAGAGGGCGCCTGGAAAAGATCAGGGAGACGTTGAAGCTGATCGATTGGTTCGAAACCTTCGTGATCCCCGAGAATCTCAGTCCGGGTGAGCGGACCATCAAGATTCGGGATCGCTATCTCTCAGACGGAGCCCTGTTCGACCAGCGAAGCGCGAACGAGGGATTCCTCTTCCTCCTTTTTTACATCACGCTCCTGATCAGCCCGGAAACGCCAGCCTTTTTCTCGATCGACAACGTCGATAGCTCCCTCAATCCCAAACTGTGCGTTGCTTTGTTACAACAAATCAGCACGCTCGCGAAGGAATATGGCAAGCAAGTCATCCTGACGACCCACAACCCGGCGGTCCTCGACGGCCTCGACCTCCACGACGACGATCAGCGGCTCCTCGTCGTGGATCGTAACAAGAGCGGTCATACGCGGGTCCGTCGCGTGGAACCGCCCAAGCCGAGTCCGGGGCAACTCCCGGTGAACCTCTCAGAGGCATTCATGCGAGGCTACATCGGCGGTCTGCCGAAGAATTTCTGACCCCTCGACGGTGAGGTGGATCGTGCTCACGTTCGGAGTCATCGCCGAAGGCCCTACCGATCAGGCGGTCATCGAGAACATCATCCTTGGCTATTTCAAAGACCAGGAAGACGAGCCGGATATTCGGTACATACAACCCCCTCGCCCCTTGACCGAAACGCCTGCTGGTTGGGGGAATGTGTTCAAGAGCCTGGAGCGAAAGGACCACGAAGGCGCCCTGCAGTATAACGATTATCTCGTGATCCACATCGACACGGACCTTCAAGAAGAACCGGGATTCAATGTACCGAGGCGAGAAAAAGGAGTAGAACTATCAGTATCGGACCGAGTCGATCGTGTCATCACCAGGCTCAAACTGGAGATCGACACCGGATTCTACCAGGCCAACGCACACCGGATTCTCTTCGCGATCGCCGTCGATGCGATCGAGTGCTGGCTTCTGCCGCTGCTCTACCCGAACAAGAAAAACGCGAAGAAAGCCTCGAAAATCGTGGGATGCCTTGACGCCGCAAACGAGGCGTTACGTAAAGCGGACCGAGATGCACTTTCCGCCGGGAAGGCGAAGAAGTTCCTCCCCGCCTATGAGAAAGCATCGAGCGGTTACCTGAAGCGCAAGACGTTGATCGAGCTCCGCGACAAGAACCCGAGCCTGGGACTCTTCGTCAAGCAACTCGATACCTTGCGCAGCAGGTTAGCCACGATCGATCCCGCCGTTTCTCGAGACCAAGGTAACCCTGCATCGGCTCATGCCTCTCCTGAATCAAGCCCGCTCGCCCGAGGACTGGCCGGCGTGGTCCAGCGAGGAGTCCTGCACGAGCTGACGGGTGATCAATTGCAGCGGCACCAGCTCGGTGATCAGGAACCGGAACGTGCCGAAACTCCGCAGGATCTGCGGGCCGTATGTGCACAGAATCCATCGCCAGTAGGACGTCAGCCCCTTCTGCCGGCCCGCCGAGAGGTCCGAGCCCCGGGCGATGAAGTCGTTCACCAGCGTCTTCATCACCTTCGTCTCCTGCGGCTCGGTCGGCCGGATCGGCCTCAGCAGGCTACTGTAATACACGCCCCATTCGTTGAACTGGAGGTCCCACCCGACGGTGCGCGCCGCGGGTATCGCGACGGGCTCGCGCGTGCGATAGGACTCGGCATACTGGCCGACGGTGACCAGCGGGTTCATGAGGCCGAGTCCACCCGCCGTGATCGGCCAGTGGATCCAGCCCTCGGGGATCGCGGCGGGCTGGCCGGCGTCGGACAGGAATCGCTCTCGGATGGCGGCGCTCAGGTCCGCCACGATCCCCCGGCCCTCGCCGAAGAAGTCGCGATGGAAGCTCCGGATCGCCCGGCCGACCATCTTTCGGTGCGAATCGCCCAGCATGGCGCCCGGGGCCAGCGAGTTCACCAGGTATCGGACGTTCGCGTTGTAATGCTGCACCCGCGACAGGACTGACGTGGCGGCGGCGACCCGCTCGCGGGTCTGCGTCCGATGGGCCGCGAAGGTCTCCGCGTGGACGCGCCACCGCCCGCGCTCGTCGAGCTCCAGCATGCCCCACCGGGGCCGCCCGGTCGGCAGGCCGTCGGGCAGCGCGCCGTCGATGCCGACCGCCCCCGATTTCGACGCGTTCACCCGGAGCCCGCACGCCTCGCAGAACGCCTCGATCTGCCCCCAGGACGCCACCGCCGCGTCGGCGGCCGGCGTCAACAGGCAGATGTCGTCCACGATCCGGACGATCCGCACCGGCTGGCCGCCCTGCACATGACGCTCGAGGAGGCGCATCGAGCAACTCGGCCAGCAGCCCCGAGAGGGCGTGTCCCATGGGGACCCCGCGTCGCATCCGCGTCGGGCTCCCGTCGTCGCCCCGCAACGGCGGCGCGAGGAACCGCGCGAAGAACGCCAGGTCGGCCTCGGCGAGCCCGAGCTGACGGAGCATGCTCAGCAGGACGTCGTGCGGGATGCTGGCGTAATAGTCCTGGATGTCCGCCTTCACGACATACACGGGACGCCCCGGGAATGCCGCCCTCGCCAATTGCACCTCCGCGTTGACGAGCAGGACCGCCTGATTGATCCCGCCGTATTCCCCTCCCTCGTAGTCGGATCCGAAGCCGACGTGCAGGCTCCTCAGCAGGTTCTGGTAGGTCGTACGCCGACTGACGACCGAGCCGGCCTCGCAGACTTGCTCCGATTGTACGTCTTTCAGCACGTCCTCGTCGGCCTCCTCCCAGAGATCGGCCTCCTCGGAGGGCACCAATCCGAACAACTGTTCCGCCTGGCGGAGCATCCGGCGCTCGTTCTCCAGGATCACGGCGGGGGCCTTGATCTTCGTGAGCTTCCTGAGCCGCGCACGAGGGACGTTCGCCAGGCTCTCGTCGCCGATCAGTTGTTCGATGATCGCGGCCCAACGCCCGCCGAGGATCTCCAGCAGGCAGGCGGTGGGCAGGTCTTCCTCGAGGTAGAGCCGCCACTTGTTCCGAGTCCAGAGGGCCCGCGTCGCCATCGCCTCGCCGGGCCAGTCCCAGGTGTGCAGCTCGGCGATGAGGATCGTCAGCGCGTCCTCGAGCTCCTTGCGGAGCAGGTCGTCGGCCGAGAACCGACGCGCCTCGCGACGGAGGTAGGGTGCCCGGTAGATGTCGGCGCCGATCCTCTCGAGTATCGCGGCCAGTTCTCCCTTGTCGATGCGTGCCCGCAGCTCCTTCCGGCTTTTCTCCTGCAATCGCGCCGTAAGCTCCTCCAGCGCCGGCCCGAGGCCCTCGAAGAGCGGGCCGAGGATCTCCTCGTGGCGATTCGGCGGCGGTTCGGCCGAGGCCTCGACCAGCAGTCGGCGCCGGGCCTCCCGGCTCTCCTCCTGCATGCGTCGGTCCGCCGATGCCCCCCGCGCCCATTCTTCCAGCAGCGCGCCGAAGAGGTAGACGAACTCGGCCCTGGTCCGCCCCGCTTCCAGCTCGTCTCCCAGCCGATCGAGCCACAATTGCAGGACGTCCGCCGCGATCGTGCCCGCCTCGGCCTCCTGGAGCAGGATCTCGAGGTTCATGACCTCCGGATGCAGCGGCTGGCCGGCGAAGGTCAGCCCCCTCAAGCCGTCATACAGCCGTCGCAATCGCTCCGGGGCCTCGCTCGCCGCGGCGGCCTCCTCGCCCAGCTTCTGATAGGACTCGCGGAGCAGGACGCGCTGGCGATTCAGCTCCCTCAACTTCATCTGCGTGATGAATTGGGTCGTGGACTGGCTCATCAGACCTCCTCGATGTCCCTGGCCCTCAGGATACGCCGGGCGTCTCCCGGTCAAACTCCCTCGAGGGCAGAGTACGGATGTTCGGTATATCTCCGACCCGCCGAAGGTGTCCTCCAGGGCGCCCCACGATCGGGTTGCGGCGACCTGATACCAACTCGAAGCGTGAGCCAGGGGAATGCCGTCGCACTCTCGCCGACGCGTCGAGTGAGTTCAAGAGTCTGTTCCAAGAGCAATTCGGCCCCTGAAGGGGGCGGGATCGTCTGGCGCGAGGCGTCAGCCCCGAGTACCAACTACCTACTCGGGTCTGACGCCCCGGCCTTCCTGCAGCAGATGGACAAGAAACGTCGTCGAGGCCGTTCTGTCTCGATACCCAGGCGACCGAGAGAAATATCGGGGCTTTGATACCGGGCGAGTAAAGGGACGAATTCCTGGTCTCGTTATAGCAGGTCATCGGCGCTCTCTTGGCTGTCCCCTATTCCCGAATTCGGCCGGGTCCGGTATGCGAGGACCCCCGGATCATACGTGGAGGATGGGGCTACAGATCGCTCAGAACGGCACGTCTTCGCCGTCCGCTCCTTGGAACTGGGCCCAGTCCGGATCGGGTTCTTCCATCGGTCCGCGAAGCTCCTTCATCCGCAAGGAGATCGCGCCTTTAGGCAGGTGGATGACGTCGACGCGCTCGAAGTCCTCGGCTTCCATGCCGCCGACCCCGAACGAAATCTTGCCTGCCAGCTTCGCAAAGAGCCCCAGCAGACTTCCGAAGGCCGGGGCGAACGCCCCCTGCTCGCGGAGGAAGGCGTCGGCGAGCTCGAAGGGTGAATCGAGCTCCTCGGCCGAGAGGGTTCGCAGCCGCGAGGTGAACGTCGTGTCGGATTGCGCCGCCACGTCTTCGGACTCTCCCCCTTCGCCGAACGCCATGCGCTCGAGGAGCTCGCCCGACTCGTAGAGGGCGTAGCCGATCGCGTTGGCGGTGTCGCTGATGCCGTAATCGATCGCGCGGACGCCAAGCCGGCGCGAGACCTCCTCGGCGTCGGACTCGTTGACGGGCCCGTACCAGTCCTCGGAGTGCAAGTCGGTGATCAACGTCCAGGAATGCCCCCGGAATCGGAAGGCGAGGTAGCAGAGCGGGGAGACGGCGACGGTGCGGCCGAAGACATCGCGGTCCCATGCGGCGCCCCCGCCGCGCGACTCGGCGAAGGCCCTCGCGGCGTCCTCGACCGGGGCGCGGACGAGTAGCCAGAGATCATTGACGTCGAACGACCCGGCGCCCCGAAGGTCCTCGACGCGTTGGCCGCCGTAACTCTTCTGGGCCCCGTGCTCGCGGAGGAGGGCGATGATCTCCGGATCGCCGCCCCGGAGCGCGAAGGTGAGGGCCGAGCCGCCGCCGGGGTCCTTGTTGGGATCGGCCCCGGCGCCGAGCAGGATGCGGACGATCTCGCGGTCCCCATTCTCGGCCGCCTGAGCGAGGGCGGTACCATACTGGTCGTCGCCGTCCGGGTCGGCCCCGGCCTTCAGCAACGACTGCACGATCCTCGGCTGCCGCCAGTAGGCCGCCCGGGTGATCAGGTTGCCGGCCCCCTCGTCGGTCTCCAGTCTCAGCGCGCCCGCCTCGAGCAAGGCGTCCACGACCTCGCCGTGTTTCTCTTCCACGGCCTCCTCCAGGGCGGTCCGATCGATCCGCCCCTTCACCGTCAGGTTGACGTCCTGTTCGATCAGCGCCCGGACGCCGGCCAAGTCGCCGGCGATGACCGCGGCATGCAGGTGCTTGGCGGCCTCGTCGGGCTCGACGCCCCCGGCCGACTTGAGCAGTGCGATCATCGGGGCGTCGCGATTCTCGATCGCGCGGCCGAGCGCCGACCGAGCTTTCCGATCGCGGGCATTGACGTCGATGCCGAGCTCGATCAGGGTTTGCGCCGTATCCAGATACCCCTTCTCGGCGGCTTTCATCAGGGCATTCTCGCGGATCGCCTGCACGTCGTGGATGTCGGCCCCGCCGTCGATCAGGGCGCGGATCACGGCCGGGCGGCCGGCCTCGGCCGCGAGGGCCAGTGTCGTCGATAAGTTCGTACGTTCGTCGGGGTCGGCCCCAGCGGCGACGAGGGCGCGGACAACGTCCGTGTGCCCGCGCCGGACCGCCTCGTGCATCGCCTGGCGTGACTTCGTGTCGTAGCCGTCGACCTCGACGCCCCGCGCGAGGCAGAACTCCACCTCGTCGACCCGCCCATCGGCCGCCGCGGCGACGAGTCGGTCGATGGTCGCCCCGTCGCCGAAATCGTGGCCGGGCGCGCTGTAGGCTTTCGGATACTTGGGGATGAATCCGTCCTCGGGGAGCCACGCGGCGAGCAGGGTGAAGGTCGGCCGGTGCCCGTGCTCGGCGGCGATCTTCAACGCGTCGAGGCCATCCGGCCCGGTGACGACCTCGCGGAGGCCGCCGACCTGCACCGCGCGGAACGCCGCCCGCAGCACCAGCCGGGCGATCCCCGCGTGTCCCTCCGCCGCGGCGGCCATCAACGGCGTCCAACCTCGCCCGTCGCGCGCCTTGACGGCGAGGTCACCTTGCGCCTCGATCGCCGTGCGGACCTCGGACAGCGACCGCGATCGGATGGCATCGAACAGGCTCGGATCGTGCTGGCGTATTGGCCGCGTCATTACCCCGCCCTCCTCAGCCTCGCGAACCGCTCGTCGTCTCTTGTCCATCTGAAAGCTGCGTACTTGCCCCGTCGAAAGCGTCTTCTAGAATATCCCCCGTTCCGACCTTTCACCATGACGGAGGTACATCGATGGGCAAGCTCGACGGCAAGGTCGCGGTCATCACCGGCGGCAACAGCGGTATGGGCCTGGCCACCGCCCAGGAGTTCGTCGCCGAGGGGGCCTACGTCTTCATCACCGGCCGACGTCAGGCCGAGCTCGACAAGGCGGTCGATCGGATCGGCAGGAACGTCACCGCCGTACAAGGCGACGTCGCCAACCTGGCCGACCTCGACCGGCTCTACGCGACGGTGAAGGAGCAGAAGGGGCACGTCGACGTGGTGTTCGCCAACGCCGGCGTCGGCGGGTTCGGTGTGCTCGGCGAGATCACCGAGGAGCACTTCGACAAGATCTTCGCCATCAACGTGCGAGGGCTGCTCTTCACGGTCCAGAAGGCGCTACCGCTGTTCCGGGACGGCGGGTCGATCATCCTGAACGCGTCGATCGCCTCGATCAAGGGGATGCCGGCCTTCGGCGTCTACAGCGCCAGCAAGGCCGCCGTGCGGTCGTTCGCCCGGAGCTGGACGACCGACCTGAAGGGACGCAAGATCCGCGTCAACACCCTCAGCCCCGGCCCGATCGATACGCCGATCCTCGACGGCCTGGGGGCGACCGAGGCGGAACGCGAGCAGTTCAAGGCGAATCTGGCCGCGCAGGTCCCGATGGGTCGGATGGGAACCGCCGATGAGATCGCCAAGGTCGCCCTGTTCCTCGCCTCCGACGACAGCAGCTTCGTCACGGGCGTCGAGCTATTTGTTGATGGTGGGATGGCGCAGATTTGAGGATGTTTTCGAGAAGGACCGCTGCGTCGCGGCGGGATAAATTTCCTCAAGGGGCTCGGCCCTGCTGCGACTCCTGGCGGGCCGGGGGGCCTCCGATCGCTCGGAGAGCCTCGAGAGGAATCCATGGTGCCGGGGGACCCGTTCTCGAGGCCTCAACCGGCTGTGGTTACGACCATCCGAACGCCGTCCTGCTATGTCTTCATCGGTTGCCTCGCGGCCTCCTCGCGGGGCGTTGCACCTCCCGCACGTCCCACGAAGGTCCGTGGCTCCCACGAAATCTCGTGGCACGCGTCGAACGACGCCAATCCCCGGACAGGTCCACACGGAAGAATTAATCCTTTGCAAAGTCTGCCGTTATGTCGATTCGGGGGGCCATCCCATGGGACGGCACCTCGATCGCGATACCAACGGCGACATCATCCGCAGGACTCGCCATGCTCGAAATCGCAGGTAACATGACCGGGAGCGCGCCGCGCCCTCCGAGGTGGTTGGCGTCCTCCGGGGGCTGGTCAAGAAGCAGCCTTGAAGCAGGTCGTCCTGTCGGGCACGGCCGCGAGACGAAGGACGCCCTCGCGATTGAGGTCGCGACCGAACCGGCGGCCGACGCCGATCCGAATCCTGTGATTTCGCAAAACATGAGAGCACCGAAGGATGCGAATTCCGCGGAGAAATCCGTGCCCGCCGGGACCGCTTGCCACTTGTTGCCCGGAAGGACCGGCATTACTGTCATGAGTACCTGGAGGAGGGTGGGTCGCCCTCCCGGAAGGGTTACGATGGCCGGAAGCAGCCGTCTCGCGATCGACGCCAACGTCCTCGCCCCGCTCACTGACCTGGGGACGAAGCGTTGACGTCGAAGGGCATTCGCCGCCGAACCCTCGGCGAATGCGTACGAACTCGTCCATCCCACGCAATCCAACACCGGAGGAGTCACCATGAAGACGTTCGGACTCGCAGCCGCCCTCGTCATTGCGGCGACGCTCGCGGGCACCTCGCCCGCGTCGGCACAGACCCAGAAGAAACAGCGTCAACGCGTGAGCCCCCATGAGACGATCACCGCCGTCATCGACGGCAGCGACGTCAAGCTCGTCTACGGCCGCCCCTACACCAAGAAGCCCGGGACGACCGAGGTCCGCAAGATCTGGGGCGGCCTGGTGCCCTACGATCAGGTCTGGCGTACGGGGGCCGACGAGGCCACGCTCCTCACGACGTCGAAGCCGATCATGATCGGCGACCTGTCGCTCCCGGCCGGCACCTACTCGCTCTTCACCTACCCCAAGGCGGATGGCTCGGCGAAGCTGGTCGTCAACAAGAAGACAGGCCAGTGGGGCGTCCCCTACGACGAGAAGAAGGAAGCGGACAACGAGCTGGCGCGCGTCGACCTCAAGAAGGAGACCCTGGATAAGCCCGTGGACCAGTTCACCATGGCCATCGAGAAGGGCCCGTCGGGCGGTGGCGTGATCAAGATGATGTGGGAGAAGACCGAATACATGGTGCCCTTCACCGTCAAGGAATAACCGGGCCGCATCCCGAGGCCGCGACGCTTATTCAGAGCAGACCGCGCGCGGCCGAGTCTCCTCGCAGGGTGGGCTTCGTCCGCCGCCTCTGGCCGATGGCGATCGACCATGCCCGCCCTGTGAATTCCCCTCCCCCTGCGTAACGACGCCGCAGATCGCGGTCGTCGCCGGTTGCGAATCCCCAGGGCGCCGAATCTCCCCAACGTGTGAGGACTGCGTATGAGCGTTTCTCTCTCGCTGCACAGGTTGGGGGGCCGCTCCCTCTGGCTCATCCCCTCCCTGGTCGTCGGTGTGTCCATGATCGCCGGTGCCCCTCGCGACGGCCGGGCCGACGAGCCGATCTCGGCGTCCTCCCTCCTCGAGGACCTTCGCTGTTTCCGCGAGATGGGCAGCGTGCTCCACATCGCCGCCCATCCCGACGATGAGAACACCCAGTTGATCACCTACCTCGCCCGGGGCCGGCACTATCGCACGGCTTACCTGTCGTTGACCCGCGGCGACGGCGGTCAGAACGTGATCGGCCCCGAGTTCTTCGAAGAGCTCGGCGTGATCCGGACCCAGGAGTTGCTGGCCGCCCGGAGGCTCGACGGCGGCCGGCAGTTCTTCTCCCGCGCGATCGACTTCGGCTTCTCCAAGGACCCGGGCGAGACCTTGCACATCTGGGACCGTCGGCAGGTGCTGGCCGATATCGTGCGGGTCATCCGCGAGTTCCGCCCCGACGTGATCATCACGCGCTTCTCGCCCCAAGGGGGCGGGCACGGGCACCACACGTCGTCGGCGATCCTGGCCGTCGAGGCATTCCCGCTCGCCGGCGACCCCAAGGCGTTCCCCGAGCAGCTCAAGGAGCTGACCCCCTGGCAGCCGAAGCGGATCCTCCAGAACGGCGGCGGATTCGGCGGCGGCCGGGGCGGTGGCGGAGGGGCCGCGGCCAGGTCCGTGCGGATCGAGATCGGCGGCAACGACCCGATCTCCGGCGAGCCGCTCGGGCGCGATCGCCGGCCGCAGCCGATCGATGCACAAGTCCCAGGGGTTCGGCGACTTCGGCGGCCGGGGCGGCGGCGGGCCGCGGACCGAGTCGTTCTCGCTCCTCGGCGGCGAGCCCGCGACCAAGGACATCCTCGACGGCGTCGATACCACCTGGGGCCGCGTGCCCGGCGGCGCCGAGGTCGGCCGACAGGCCGACGCGATCATCGCCCAGTTCAACCCGAAAGACCCCGCCGCCAGCGTCCCCGCGCCTGCTGGCGATGCGGACTCGCCTGGCGGCCCTCCCCGCCGACCCCTTGGTGGACGAGAAGCGTCGCCTTCTCGATCGCATCGTCCAGGGCTGTCTCGGACTCGAGGTGGCCACAGTGGTGCCCCAGGCCGAGGTCGTGCCGGGCGAGGCCCTGGCGATGCGTCACGTCGCGACCGTGCGGTCGGACATCCCGGTCCGATGGCTGTCGGTGCGATATCCCACCATCGGCCGCGAGGCCGGCGACCCGATCAACTTGCAAGCCAATCGGTCCGCCACCAGGGAGTCGAGCCAGACATTGCCCGCCGACATGCCGATGACCCACCCCTACTGGCTGCGCGAGGACCACGCCCCGGGCCTCTTCCGCGTCGACGACGCTACCCTGATCGGCCGCCCGGAGAATCCTCCCGCCGTTTCCCGTCGAGCAGGTCTTCGAGGTCGGCGGCCAGACCCTGACGGTCCCGGACGAGCCCGTCCAGCTCACGACCGGACCGTCGAAGGGCGAGACCCGACGCCGGCTCGACGATCATCCCGCCGGTCTCGCTCCGGTTCCTCTCCGACGTCCGACTGTTCGCCCCGGGTTCCGAGGCCCCCGTGGAGGTGGAAGTCATCGCCTCCCGCGACGGCTCGGCTGGCACGCTCGAACTCGGACGCGCCCTCGGGCTGGCAGGTCACAGCCGCCATCGCAACCGTTCCACCTGGCGGCCGTCGGCGACAAGGTTCAACTCGCATTCACCGTCGGCCGCGCCTCGCAGCCGGCCTCGGCGTGGATCGCGGCCAGGGCCCGCGATCGGGCGGCGAGACCTACAGCAATCGCCGCGTGGTGATCCGCCACGACCACATCCCGATCCAACTGCTCCAGCCGCCCGCCCGGCTAAAGGCGGTCGCCCTCGACCTGGCGTTCGAGGCCACAAGCGTGGGCTACCTGCCCGGTGCGGGCGATGGCGTGGCCGAGAGCCTCGAAGAGATGGGCTACGCGGTCACCCAACTGAACGGTGCGGACCTCACGCCCGATCGACTCGCCGGACTCGACGCCGTGGTGATCGGCGTCCGCGCCTTCAACGTCCGGGACGACCTCGCCGCGCGGATGCCGGCGCTCTTCGACTACGTCGAGGGCGGGCGGGACGTCGTGGCGCAATACAACCGGCCCGACCGCCTGCGAACGAATCGGATCGCGCCCTATCCATTGCGGGTCTCCGGAGGCACGCGTGACCGACGAGAACGCGAAGGTCACGTTCCTCGCCCCCGACCATCCGGCGCTGACCACTCCCAACAAGATCACGGCCGCCGACTTCGAGGGCTGGGTGCAGGAACGCGGGATCTACTTACCCGGATCAGTGGGACGCGCCACTTCACGCCCATCCTCGCCTGCAACGACCCCGGCGAGGCACCGCTCAAGGGTGGGCTGCTGGTCGCGGACCACGGCCGCGGGCCACTTCGTCTACACCGGCCTCGTCTTCTTCCGGCAACTACCCGCGGGGGTGCCCGGGGCCTACCGGCTCTTCGCCAACCTGGTCTCGCTCGGGAAATGACCCCTCCGGATGACAACACTGGCACCGCCGATCGATCGGCCGGGGGATGGAAGGCCCCGGCGACGAGTCGACCGGGCTGCCGTGGCCCAGGAGCTGGCCGGCGTCTATGCGTTCGTGATCGGCTGCTTCGTCGCGTGGGTGGTGCTGCTGGTCGCGCTCGGAGCTGAGTCTTTTCATGAACCTGCTCGATTTCGCAGTCCTGATCGGCAGCGATGGTCGGGATCGCGGCCTACGGCGTCTGGCAGCACGCGCGGGCGCCAGGAGCCTGAGCCACTACCTCAAGGGCGATCGGCGACGGGCTGGCTCGCCATCGGCCTCTCGGTCATGGCCACCCAGGCCAGCGCCGATCACCTTCCTCTCGACGCCCGGCCAGGGCTACCAGGACGGCCTGGGCTTCGTCCAGAACTACTTCGGCGCGCCGCTCGCGCTGATCGTCATCGCGGCGGTCTTCCTGCCGATGTACCGGCGCCTGAACGTCTACACGGCCTACGAGTACCTCGGCCGCCGGTTCGACGCCAAGACGCGGCTCCTCGGCGCGGCGCTGTTCCTCCTCCAGCGCGGGCTCGCCGGCCGGGATCACGATCTACGCGCCGGCGATCATCCTCTCGACCGTGCTGCACTGGCGGCCCGACGCCACGATCGTGCTCGCCGGACTGGTGGTCATCGTCTACACGGCGGCCGGCGGCAGCGAGGCCGTGAACGTGACCCAGAAGTACCAGCTCGGCGTGATCTTCTGCGGGATGGTCGCGGCCTTCGTCGTCCTGCTTCCGAAGCTGCCGGCGACCCTCTCGCTCGACGACGCCCTCGCCGTGGCGGGCGGCTTCGAGCAAGCTCGACGGCGTCGACTTCTCGCTCGACGTCAACCGGCGCTATACCTTCTGGTCGGGCCTGCTGGGGGGCTTCTTCCTCGCGCTGTCCTACTTCGGCACCGACCAGTCGCAGGTCCAGCGCTACCTCTCGGGCGCGTCGCTCCGCGAGAGCCGGCTCGGGCTGATGTTCAACGCCGTGTTCAAGATCCCCATGCAGTTCTTCATCCTGCTGCTGGGTGCCCTGGTCTTCGTCTTCTACCAGTTCGAGCCGCCGCCGGTCTTCTTCAACCGAAGCGGCATGGGAATCGGGCATCCGCCGCGACACCGGCGGACAACTCCATGCGACTGGAGCTGCGATACGCCGAGGCCCACGCGTCGAAGCGTCGGTTGATCGACCGACTGGCTCGACGGCCGAGGCGCTCCGGCGACGTCGGCGCGTCAGTCTCGGCCCGCGCCGAGGCCCTCGACGCCCACCTGCGGAGCGAGGCGATCCGCGCCGAGGCGAAGGCGGCGCTCCTGGCCGCCGACCCGAGGGCGAAGACCAACGACACCGACTACGTCTTCATCACCTTCATCCTCCGGCACCTGCCGCACGGGGTGATCGGGCTCCTGATCGCGGCGTTCTTCGCCGCCGCGCTGTCGTCGAAGGCCGCCGAGCTGAACGCCCTGGCGTCGACGACCACCGTCGACTTCTACCGATACGCGGTCAATCGCCACGCGGCCGACGCGCACTACGTGGCCGCCTCGAAGTGGTTCACCATCGCCTGGGGCCTCGTCGCGGTCGCCTTCGCGCTGTTCGCCAACCTCGCGGAGAACCTGATCCAGGCCGTCAACATCGTCGGCTCGATCTTCTACGGCGTGGTGCTCGGCTGTTCCTCGTCGCGTTCTTCCTGCGGCGGGTCGGCGGCACCGCCGTCTTCTGGGCGGCGCTGGCGGCCCAGTCGCTGGTCTTCGTCCTCTACTTCTCCCTCAACATCAGCTACCTCTGGTACAACGTGATCGGCTGCGTCGCCTGCGTGCTGTTCAGCCTCGTCCTCCAGGCGATACTCGGGCCCGGCATCGAGCCCGCGGAGGAGCCGACCAACCTATGAACATGTCGCCCGTCATCTGTTTCGGCCAGCAGCCCTGCGGGTTCTTCCCGCGGCGATACCTCTACGCGAAGATCCAGACGGCCCGGCGGCTCCAGTCGGAGATCGGCGGCGAGATCGTCTTCTTCTGCCACGACAGCGACCACGACTTCCGCGAGACCCGGACGACCCTCCGCCACCGCAAGACGGGCGAGGAGATCCAGCTCAACTTCGCCTTCGAGAATCAGATGCAGCGGAAATTCTCCCCGCTCTATCTCAAGCGCGTCCTCCCCGACTGGCAGGCCAAGACGTCGGACCAGTTGCGGGCCTATGTCGACCCCCGCTGGGTCGATGCGTTCCGGACCACGGCCGCGACCAACGCCGCCGAATTCTGCCTGGAGATGTACCGTCGGATGGGCCTGCTCGAGGGCATCCGCGTCGCGCGATCGAGCGACCCGGCTTTCCGACGCGCCGCGTGCGACGTGGACGATTACTTCGTCGACGTCCCCTACGAGGGCGAGATCGTGCGGGCTCGGCTCGTCGACGGCGCGTTGCAGCTCCACAAGGGGGGCGACGCAGTACGTGCCGCTCCCCGCGATCGAGTATAACAAGGATCAGATCAGCCCGACTCGCGACACCCGGCTGCGCTGGATGCAGTCGGTCGTGCATTGCACCCATTACGTCGCCGGGGCCAGCGAGCAGGACTACCTGCGCAAGGAGGACGCGCCGGAGATCACCTATGTCGTCCGCGACGCGATCGATCGGTCCGATGAAGCCTATGCCGACCCCCCCACCTGAACGCGCGCCGCTCTTGGCATTCGGCGCCCATCCCGACGACATCGAGTTCGGATGCGGCGGGGTCGTCGTCGCCGAGACCCGAGGCGGCCGGCCGGCGCACCTGGTCGTCTGCTCGCGGGGCGAGGCCGGGACGCACGGCACCCCCGAGGGTCGGACGCTCGAGGCCGAGCAGGCCGCCGCCATCCTCGGCGCGACGCTCGAGTTCGTCGAGCTCGACGGCGACGCCCATCTGGAAGTCCGCGCCGCCCACGCGATCCGGCTCGCGGGCGTGATCCGTCGGGTGCGGCCGGGGATCGTGCTGGCCCCCAGCCTCGTCGAGAACCAGCACCCCGACCATGCCCGGCTCGGGCGTCTCGTCCGGGACGCCGCCCGCCTCGCCCGTTACGGCGGACTGGAGGAGCTGAAAGCGCGCCCTGTCGCACGCGATCGACCAGCTCTTCTTCTACGCCCTCACGCCCGAGGCCGAGCCGGCCGACGTGACCCCGATCCTGATCGACGTCTCCGCCCCCGAGATCCTCGCCGCCTGGACCGCGGCGATGGAGGCGCATCGCGTCCCAGATGCGGCACACGCAACTACGTCGAAATGCAGCTCACGCGAGCCGCGCCTGAACGGGCTGCGGTCCGGCATCGGTCATGCGATCGCCCTGTTCCCCAACGACGCCGCCCGTCTTCGACTCGCTGGCCCAGCTCGGCCGAGATGCGAGTCGCTTCTGACATGAATCCCGACCGCCCACTCCGGATCGGCATCACCTGTTATCCGTCCATCGGCGGCAGCGGCATCCTCGCCTCGGCCCTGGGGGAGGACCTGGCGCGTCGCGGTCATGAGGTGCATTTCCTCAGCTACGAGCGCCCCTTTCGCCTGCCGGAGGATGTCCCTCGCCTCCACTTCCACCCGGTGGAGATCAACGCCTACGGGCTGTTCAAGTACCCGGACTACACCCTCCCCCTCTCGGTGAAGATGGCGGAAGTCAGCCGCGACCATCGGCTCGACGTCCTCCACGTCCACTACGCGGTCCCGCACGCCACGGCGGCGATCCTGGCACGGTCGATGCTCCCCCCGGAGTCCCGCCCGAAGGTCGTCACGACGCTCCACGGCACCGACACCACCCTGCTGGGCCGCGACCCCGGTTACGGCCCGGCGATCCGCCACGCGCTCGCCCAGTCGGACGCCGTCACCGCCGTCTCCGACTACCTCCGGCATGAGACCCAGGGACTCTTCGGACTCGACCGGACGATCGATGTGATTCACAACTTCTTCGCCCCGCGCCGGCCTCGGCGGTCGCGAGAGGAGGTCCGCCGCGAGCTCGGCGTGGGCGACGCGGTCATGATCCTGCATTCGTCCAACCTCCGCCCGGTGAAGCGCGTCGACCTGCTGCTCGAAACCGCCGCGAGGATCCGCCCGCGCGATGCGTTCAAGCTCGTCCTCCTGGCGGGCGACGATTTCGCGCCGTTCGCCGACGACGTGCGCCGTCTCGGCCTCGAGGATCGGGTGATCGTGGTCGACAGGGTCCTCGACATCGAGGACTACCTCCAGGCCGCCGACCTGGGACTGGTCTCGTCGGAAAGCGAGAGCTTCTGCCTGAGCATCCTCGAGGCGATGTGTTTCGCCTGCCCGAGCGTCGCCACGGCGGTCGGCGGCATCCCGGAGGTGATCGAGGACGGCGTGACCGGCATCCTGGTCCCATTCGGCGACCCGGGGGCGCTCGCCCGGGCCGTCGAAGGTCTGATCGAGCAACCGTCGCGGCGGATCGCACTGGGACGCGCGGCGCAGGATCGCGCCGGCGAACGGTTTTCTCCCGACGTGATCGTACCGCGCTACGAGGCGCTTTACCACCGGATTTGCGGTCATACGCCACCTGAAAAATTGAGATGATTATATATGGTCACGCAATCGTGTGTGTGGTCACGCGGTGTTGTTCGGCGAGGATCGTCGGACTGATCACCGTTCCGACTGATCATGGGCACTTCCGACGAACTCGCCAGGATGGCCCGGTTCCATAACTCGGACGAGACCCGTTTCGTCACGGGTGTCGAGTGGTTCGTCGATGGCGGGATGGCGCGGATTTTGTAGGAATAGAAGAGAAGGTCGTCGCGGGGTTGGCCCGGGACGGTGCTGTTACCATACGGGACGGAGGCGCAACACCGATGGGACTGTCCGCTCTACGACAGGTATCGACCGCCTTGGCCCTCCTCGTGGCGCTCGCGGGCGCGTCTTCCGCCCAGGAGACCGTGCCGCAGGTGAGGACCCAGACACCGGGCTACTACCGCATGATCCTCGGCGACTTCGAGGTCACTGCGATATCCGACGGGACCGTGCCCCAGGACTTCGCCAGGCTCATGACGAACACCACGCCCGAGGAGGTCCGCTCGCTGTTCGCCCGCAGCCGTGAGCCGCTGCCGGTCGAGGTCTCGATCAACACCTTCCTGATCCACACCGGCTCGAAGCTGGTCCTGGTCGACACCGGCTCGGGCGACCTGTTTGGCCCGAAGTCGGGTGGGCGGCTGGTCGCCAACCTGAAGGCGTCCGGCTACCGACCCGAGCAGATCGACGCGGTGCTGCTCACCCATATCCACGGCGACCACTCCGTCGGCCTGACGGTCGGCGGGAAGATCGTCTTCCCGACCGCGACCGTCTACGTCAACGAGCACGAGCGCGACTACTGGCTCTCGTCCGCCGAGGCGGCCAGGGCCCCGGGAGGGAAGAAGGCCGGTTTCGCCCAGGCCCATGCGGGCTCGATCCGTATATCGAGAGGGGCCGGCTCAAGACCTTCGATGGCGAGGCCGAACTGTTTCCCGGCATCCGCGCCTGGCCCCACCCGGGCCACACGCCCGGCCACACCTTTTACGTCGTGGAGAGCAAGGGACAGAAGCTGGTGCTGATCGGCGACACCGTCCACGCGATCCAGGTTCAGTTCCCCAGGCCCGAGATCACCATGGAGTACGACGTCGACCCGCCGGCCGCGGCCGCCCGACGAAAGAGCATCTTCGCGGATGCCTCCGAGAAGGGCTACTGGGTCGGAGCGGCGCACATTTCCTTCCCGGGCCTCGGCCATATCCGCCGCGATGGCCAGGGATATGCCTGGATCCCGGCGACGTATCGGCTCATCGACTGACGGCCCATATCGGCGGGACCGGGCCGGGGCGTGATCCTGAGTCCCCGACGGCCCGCCGTCCATTGCCTTCGATTTTCAGCAGCGGTCTTGGCGACATCACGCGCGCGGCGAGACTTCGAGAGTCTCCCCCGCCGTCCGCGACGTGACCGGCCGGGAGCCGCGAACGGCGCGGCCTCGCCCACGATCATGCCCGCGAGTTCGGCCGCCAGTAGCTCCCGGTGTAACCCTCGATGACGGAAGGAGACGGCCTCCCTCGTCACAGGGCGTCACGAATCGATATTGTCGCCGCTCGTGGAGGCGTGGTTCGAGCGGATGACGGTCGCGGCATCATAGGTGAACGTGCCCGGGTCGTAGACACCGCCGCCGATCCCCTCGCCGCCGTCGGCCCGGTTCCCAGTGATGGTGCTGCCGGCGGCCGTGGTCGGGGCGTCGAGCACGCTGGCGATGCCGCCGCCCTCGCCAATGCCGTTGACTCCCTCGGCCTTGTCGTGCTCGATCATGCTGTCGCTGACGCTGACCATGCTGACGTTGAGGAGGCCGTAACCGGGTGAGTTATAACTCCCCAGGGCATTCCAGATGCCGCCCCCCGCGCCGTCGCCCGCAAAGCCGGTCCCGGTGCCGCCGGCCGTGTCGTGGTGGCCGCCGATAGCCTGGTCGTCTTTCTGTTCGCCCTGTTCGAGGTCGATCATCGATCCGGAGTAGTTGGCGATGCCGCCGCCGGCCCCGGTGCCGACGATACCCGCCACAATGCCGGTGCCGGTATCATCGTCGCCGCCCTGGGCACGGTCCTGCTTGAGGATGGTGTTGCTGATGGCGAGCGTATCCGGCCCATACAGATTGCCACCGAAGCCCGAGACAATCGCACCACCCAACGCCTCGCCGACCAGGACCACCGAGCCGCTGCCGGTGTTGTCATCGCCACCGACGGCCTCGTCCTTCTCGAAGTTGCAGCCGGAAACGGTGCCCACACTCCCCAGCTCATTGTAGAGAGCACCCCCCTCGGCACCCCCGACCGCGGCGAAGTCGGTCGCGGTGGTGTTGGAGTTGTTGCCGCCGACGGCCTTATCGTCGCGGAAGGTGGTGCCGACGATCTTGCTGGGGGCCTCGGTGCAGGCGAGGGCGCCGCCGAAGGCATAATCTTCGAAGGATTCCGTATCACCCGGCCCGCCGTTGCCGCCGCTGCCGGCGAGGGCCCGGTCGTGGTCGAAGGTGCTCCCGGAGATCGTCAGGTTACCATAGTCGTTGATGGCACCCCCTTCGGCGTCGCCGACGTAGGGGCCGCTGCCGCCATCGCCGCCGACGGCCGTGTCGCCGCTGATGGTGCATCCCTGGATGGTCGTGGTGGAACCCTCGATATCTAGAGCGCCGCCATAGGCCGAGTCGTCGGCCGAGTCGTCGCCCCCGCGGGCCAGATCGTCGGTGATGGTGCAGTCGGTGATGGTGGTCGGCACCTGCGTGAAGAGGCCCCCTCCCCCGGCCGCTCCGCTGCTGCTGCCATCGCCCCCCAGGGCCTGGTTGCCTTTCAGCGTGCTGTCGCTCAGCGTGAGACTGCCGGCCTGGATGTCGATGCCGCCGCCAAACGCCTCCCCGGACGACGACCCGCCGGCCGCGCCCAGCGCCCGATTGCCGGTGATCTGGCAGTCCTCGACGTTCACGGCGCCGCCCATGCTGTAGAGCGCCCCGCCGGCACCGCTCATGGTGGCGCCCTCGACGGCCACGTTCCGGGACAGGACGTCTCCGGATAGGGTCAGGTTGCTACCGTCGTTCAGGATGCCGCCGCCCTGGTCGAGGGCCGAGCCGTCGGCGATCTTCAGGCCGCTGATGGTCACGTCCAGGCCGGCGTCGACTTCGAAGACGCGACGAGTGCCGCCCCCGCTGACGGTCAAATGGCCCGAGCCCGGTCCGTCGATCTCCAGGCTCGTCGTGATGAGCAGCTCGCCCGAGGTCAGCGTGATCGTCTTTCCCCGGAGGGCCCTGGCGAACTCGATCGTGTCACCGTCGGTGGCGGTGGCGACCGTCGCGCGCAGCGAGCCTGGGCCGCTATCGTTGTCGTTGGTGACCGTCAGGATGCCGCTTAGGATACGAAATTTATTAACTGTCGCATCTGGCTTTCTTGGCACGCGATTTGGCTAGTAATCTAGGCGACCCAGGAAAGGATATACGGCTCTTGGCAGGGTTCCGCAATGATTACGAAGTATCCGCGGCCGGTGGAGGAGGCGATGCGTTATACCTTTTCCACTCTGAATGAACGCCAGCGTCGTCTGTTTGCCGCATCGGAGGCCCTCAAACTCGGACATGGCGGCATCGCTTACATCGCTCAACTCCTCGATTGTCATCGACGGACCATTGAGCGCGGACTGGATGAGTTACGTCATCCGGATTCGCTCTTGCCGCCTCATCGAGCGCGAAAAAAAGGGGTGGCCGGCAAAGCTGTTTGAGGCTCTTTCCAGGGATCGACGCGGCCTTCTTGCAAATCGTCGATCCGCATACGGCCGGTGATCCTGACCAAGACGGTGTCCTTTGGACCAACCTCTCGCGCCCCAAGATCGTCGAGGAACTCCTGCGGCGCGGCTTTCGCGTGAGTGTCACCGTGGTGTCTCAGCTCTTGGATCGTCATCGCTTGGGAAGTCGCAAGGCTTGCAAGACGCTGCCCCTGGGGCGCCACGCTCATCGCGATCGGCAGTTTCAGATCATCGCCGACCACCGCGCGGCTTTCCTGCAATCCCCCGACCCGATCGTGAGCATGGATACCAAACACAAGGAATTCCTGGGGCTCTTGTTCCGCCAGGGCCGGCTCTACACGCAACAGGCCAAGAAGGCTCTGGACCACGATTTCCCCAGCGCCGCATTCGGCGTGATCTATCCGCACGGCTTCTACGACATCAAGCGCAATCGGGGCCACCTGAATCTGGGACTCAGCCACGACACCAGTCGATTCGCCTGCGACAGCCTCGGCGTCTGGTGGGAAAGGCATGGCCGGCCCGCTTATCCGCGGGTGCGCCGCGTGCTCTTGCTGTGCGACGGCGGCGGCAGCAACGCTTCCAATCGTTACGTGTTCAAGTATCATTTGGAAAGCCTTGCCAGCCACATCGGCCTGGAGATCCGTGTGGCTCACTATCCGCCGTATTGCTCCAAGTTCAATCCGATCGAACACCGCTTCTTCCCGCATGTGACGCGTGCGTGCCAAGGTCTGCTGCTGACCTCAACGGAGGTGACCAGCCAGGCGATGGCCCGGGCGAGCACAAAACAGGGCCTGAAAACGACCGTCCATGTCCTCGCCGGTGACTATCCGCTGAAGGAGGGCTACCCCGATGAATACCCCAAGACGATGAGAATCCGGTTCGACGAGGAACTCCCCGTATGGAATTACCGTGCCATTCCGGGCAAATGCGACAATTAATAAATTTCGTATCCTTAGCAACATGCGGTCCTCCATCGAGTTGACGCACGGCTGGAATTGCCTCCGAGAGGGACGCGCGAACCGACGCGCTCCCGGCGCCAAGGATCGTGCCGCGGGCGGGGTCATCTTCGACGGATTTGCAGGCAGAGACATGGCGCGAGGCTCCTGGTGCAAGCGGGGCGCGAAATGCTTGATCTTCTCTCTTGAGACGAGACGGTCCGCCTGACCGATCGAAAGAATTACCTCGTTTGCGCAGTCGGCCACGTCGTCGCCACCGAAACTGTCGCGCGCCAAACGATGCCCGTCAAGTTCATCTCGAATCACAAATTGATATTGTTTATTTAGGCAATCGGAATGGCTATCAAAATCCAAGAAATCGAGCTTCAAAGTGTCCTTTAGCGCCGAACTCGCTCTGAAATTGATCGATCATAGCGATCCCGATCCGGTAGGCCGCAGCGGTGGCTGACCGGTGCCATGAACGTCGTGTCCAGCCGCAATTCCCGCGGAAATCGGCGGATTCTGAGGCTGGAGTATCGCCTTCGGGCGGTCCGGTGAGGGCCTCCGGACTACACGCGAAGGCGACCCTCCAGAGAGTCCCGGCGGAGTCTCACACCAAACGATCCGCCTTCCGTAGCGGCGGAAACAGCCAGGCCCAGACCGCCGTCACGGCCATGGCCCCGTACCCGCCGAACGCCACCGATCCGACCGGCCCGAGCACCCGCGCCACGACCCCGCTCTCGAACTCGCCCAGCTCATTCGAGGCGCCTATGAACAGCGTCGCGACCGCCGAGACCCGCCCTCGCATCCGGTCCGGGGTGGCGATCTGCACGAGGCTCTGGCGGGTGAACACGGAGACCATGTCGGCGCCTCCGATCACGGCCAGGGCGAAGACCGACAGGGGGACCGATCGCGAGTAGGCGAAGACGACGGTCATCAGCCCGAACAGGCCGACGGCCAGGAGCATCTTCACGCCGGCGCGGGTGTGGATCGGCCGGTGTGACAGATACCCGGCCATCAGGACGGCCCCGACCGCCGGCGACGCGCGGAGGACGCCGAACCCCTGCGGGCCGACCGCGAGCACGTCGCGCGCGAAGACCGGCAGCAGCCCGGTGGCGCCGCCGAGCAGGACGGCGAACAGATCCAGGGAGATGGCCCCTAGCACCAGCTTGTTCTCCCACAGGTAGACGAGCCCCTCCCGGATCTGGTCGACCCGAGACCGGTCCGCATCGACCGAGGGCGGCCGGGTGTCGGCGCGGATCAGCAGGGCGCAGCACGCGGACGCGGCGAAGAGCCCGGCGCTGACCGCGTAGCCGAGTATCGGCGACGCGACGCAGAGGAACCCGCCGAGGGCCGGGCCGAGGATGCTGGCGAGCTGGGCGGCCAGCGAATTGGTCGCGATCGCCCGCGGCAGCAATCGGAGCGGCACCAGCATGGGCCCGAGGGCGCTGGCCGTCGGCTGGAAGAACGCCCGCGCGCAGCCGAACAGCCCCGCGATGGCGAAGATCGGCCACAGCCCGCCCCCGACCGCCGACCGGCATGCCATCGCCGTCGAGATCAGGACCTGGCCCAGGTAGCACAGCGCCAGGATCCGGCGGCGATCGTGACGGTCGGCCGTCTCGCCGGCGACGAGCGAGAGCGCGAACAGCGGGAGGAACTGGGCCAGGCCGATCATCCCGACCGCGAAGGCGGCCTCCTCGAGCGACATGGTCCGCCGCGCGAGCTCGTACACCTCCCACGCGATGACGACCGACTGCGAGCCGGTGGCCAGGGTGCCGAGGAACCGCCCGGCCAGGAACAGCACATAAGGCCGTCGGGCCAGCAGCGAGGACGAATCGTCGGTCGGTTCAGTCAGGGGAGCGGTGGCGGGCATTCAGCTCTTGATTTCCGGCGGATGCAAGACGTTAGGTAGACCCTTGGCCCCGAAGAACACGGCTCGGGATTCTACGGCGGATCGTCGCGAGGGCATAGGTGGTCGAAAGTTCAGAATCGCGATCGGGCGTGCAATGAATCGACCGCAACCGGAATCCGCGATCTTGAATCCGATTTTTCCACAAACTCTGAGTCTCACGATGGAAGCACGGAGAGGCATCATTGCCGGCTTCCGGCGGTAGATTCGATAGATTCTCATTCGAGCCCGACCGACCATTCATGATCTCCCCTTCGCCCACCGATTGAAGCCCGAAGACAATCGCAGGACAATCGAGTGAGATCCTGGTTGACAGAGAGGGGCCGTACCTGGAGAAATCCGATGAAACCGATCGCCTGGGACATTCGACGAGAGGGCCGCCACTGGACGAATGAGGAATTCGACGAGCGGACCTCCGTGGCCCCGGAGAAGATCGAGTACGTGAATGGGATCTTCGGTAGCGATCGACAGCGACTCATCGTGCTGGGCATGCTCCTGGAGAATCTCGGGATCGACAAGGTGGTCCGCTTCGGGAGGCTCGAAGACTGGAAGGCTGCAATCGCAGACCTGGAGAAGAAGCAAGGTTCCGGGAACCAGCCCTGTTTGAAGAGTTGATCTGATCGAGAAATGCGTGGCCGTTCCTTCGGCTGGCGTGAGGCGTTCGTCCTCCCGGGCGCTATCGGCCACACTCATTGCGGCTCGACGACGATCTCGGTCTTGACCGAGCTGGCTATGAAGCAGGCGTGATGAGCCCGCTCGTGGAGTTGCCGCACTTCCTCCGGGCTCGGGATCATCTGGCCGCTGAAACGAACCTCGGGCCGGAGCGTCACCTTGGTCATCGCCAGGTGGCCCGCCGAGTCCTTGTCCAGGATGCCGACTGCTTGGTCCTTGTAGGAGTCCACCACGTATCGCTTCCTGGCGGCCAAGGCCATGAAGGTCAGCATGTGGCAAGACGAGAGGCTGGCGACGAACGCCTCCTCGGGATCGACGCAGGACTCGCTGCCCAGGTAGGCGGGGTTAGCCGAGGCCCGGATCGTGATCCCTGCGTCGAAGGTCCAATCGTGGTCCCGGTTGTATGTCTCGTAGGCGAAGTCGGGCGTCTCCCGCCGCCATTCGATCGTGGCCGTATGCTCCGACATGGGGCTCCTCCTGCGGATCGGCGTGGCTGTCAACAACTTGGCAGATTATCGCCGATCTCTTCGCCCTCGTCTGTAGGCTTTCTAGCACCTAGCAGACCATCGACATCCCGGTCATTGACCTCATGGGGTTGCCTCCGTCGTCGATTGTTGCTGAGGTGAGACAGGGGCAGCTTGTTCGTCCTCTCCTCTTTCAACACAATCTGGATCACTTCACGATTGGTCTGCGCACGCGAGGAGTCCCCCTCACCCCAACCCTCTCCCCGTCGGGGCGAGGGCGACTGCTTGGCGCCACCTCGAGAGTCTTGCGGCTCGGCCGAGCCATCCTCCATCCCCTTCTCCTCGACCGGGAGAAGGTGCCCGAAGGGCGGATGAGGGGGGATTCCGCTTGAGCTTCCGCCACGTATGCAACCCAAACGTAAAGCGATCTACCGGCCGATCAAGGAGCATGACCCGGATCGTGCGGTGGAGGTCTGGAGGCCGAAGGACAAGCCGTACCCGGCCCGAATGATCGGGCCAACGGCTCGGGACCGCGTGGCCGGATGACCGCCGTGGTCGAACTGATGGGACACGCAGACGACTCGTTCGGCTCCATCGGAATGAGCTTCGATGACGGTTTCGCCGCCAACCTCAAGGTCCCGCTCGAGAGGGCCGGGCTTGTCCTCCAGGTCGTAGTACCAGCACATCGCCTGCTCGCCCCCATCGTAGCGGCCCACGACGATATCCATCGTGATCCGCCCCTCACGAGGCTCGTCCCGCTCGGGCTTCCCCTTGGGCTTCTTCCGGGCCTTGGCCATCCCCATCTCCCTCAATCGGGCCGATCAGTCGTTCCTCTTCGCATGAGCAATCACGAAATCGACGAGTTCCTGGCACTGGAACCATCCCATCCACATGTTGTGCCCTTGTCCCTTGATCACCTTGAGCGTCATCTCGCCACCGAACTGGCGGTAACGCCGGGCCAATTCGGCAGAGTTCGACTCGAGTGGCACAACCGTGTCCACGTCCCCGTGAATATGGAGCACGGGAACGCCCGCCTTCGCCAGGGCCTCGACACGATCCACGGGGTTATGCCGGGCGAGGGATCTCGTCAATTCCTCCGGGGTCATGCCGTAGGCACCGGACGCCTTGTCGATGCCGGGGTAGCTGAGCAGGTCGCAGACCGGATAGATGCCGGCGATGCAGCCCACGGACTCGGGATGCTCGACCGCCCAGTTGTAGAGCATCAGCCCACCTCGGCTCCTCACCAGCAGACAGGGTCGCCTTGAGGACCGACGATTGTCCACAAGCTCCCGATGGAACGACGTGAAGATCGCCCGCCCCTCCGGGCTCCCGTATGACTCTCCGACATCGATCCCGGCGACGGCGATGCCTGCATCGAGGAACTTCTGGAACATCCACGTCTCCTCGGCCCCCGGAAGGCCCGGAAGGGTCGGGGCATACCAGACCCATGGCATGCCGGCGACACGACGTTCCGGCTTCGGCAAGATCAGGAACGCCGTGTGTCCTCCGACCTCGAAGACCTCGCCGGGCATCGGCAGCTTCTTCGACGGCCGTTCTCGGCCGGGCGTGGGCGAGAAGCCCAGATCCTCCCCCTCATGGGTCGCCAGCCCGATCTGCTCGACGCCGCCCCGCCGACCGTTGTACCAGAGGAGCCACCTCGCTCCATCGAAGATCGCGAAGGGCTTGTAGACCGCATCGTGGTCCCACTTCTCTCGACCGGGGCGGATGATCGGGTTGGCCGGGTGGCGCTCCCACCCGGTGATCCCATCCTTCGACCGTGCGATGCCGATCTGGGCGTGATCCCGGTCCCGGAAGCCGATATAGAACATGAAGTAGCCGTCGCCCCGCCGCACAACCTGGCAGGCCGTCACCCGGTCCTTCTCCCAGGCCGAGCCGGGGTCGGGCCGGAAGATCGGGTTGGTCGTGTGCTTTTCCCACGTCAGCCCGTCCCGGCTGGTCGCATAGCCGATGGCGTCCGGCTCGTACTGCTCGCCGCCCGAGTACCACATCCGGTAGAGACCGGCCGGTTCGTCCCGGATGACATGCGGGCACATGACGGCAACCTTCTCCCAAGGAGTTTCCGCCGAGAGGACCGGCCTGTCGCTCTCTCGCTTCCAGGTCTTGCCGTCCCGGCTGGTGGCGTAGCCGATCCACGACCGGCCTCGCGCCTGCCCGGTGTACCACATGCGATAGGTGTCGCCGTCCCTGAGGACGACCGGGCGGTTGATGTCGGCCTCCCAGTCGGTCCGGTCGTTGGGTCCCAGGACGATGAGCGGCTTGCTCCAGTGGATGCCGTCCCGGCTCTCCACCAGGGCGATGCTCTTCCTCGGCCGCCACGAGAACCACATGCGGAAAGCGTCCCCCTCCTTGAGGACGGAGACGTCGAAGCAGGTCCCGAGATCGCCGCCGAGGACGGGGTTGCCGGGCGACTTGACCCAACCGGCCGTAGACTCGGTCGCCGCCCTTTCCTGCTCTCCGGCCGGGGCCGTGGGCCATGGGAAGGCTCCGAACATCGAGAGGGCAAGGAGGGCGTAGAAGCATCGTGGCATCATCGGGAGTCCCTCTTGGTCTTGCATGGCGAGGAGGATAAATCAAGTCGAAGGTCTATGGCTGCGCTCCACCCGGCCAAGGAAGACTGGCAGGGATTTCCCGTCGAGATCCGCAAGCTGGGGACACTCCGACTGGCGGGGATGCCCGAGGACGTCTCCCCGGAACGACGCGAAACATCGGGCCGGCGTGGCGAGCGAGTCGGCGCAGGCTGCGGGTCGGGAATCGCGGCGGGCGCCGGGAAGATTCCCCGACGGCCGACGAATCCCCTTGCCGAGGCGATGCACCGACGAGATCCTCGTCGCGTCACCTCCGCGCGACTGGGGCCTCGCCCGCGAGGAACCCGGCCGGGGACGCGATCATCGGGGCCCTGCGGACTAGCCCTCGACGGTCCCCCGCCATCGATGAACCGGAGCCAAGATGGACCATGAAATCCGCGATCAGCCCAGATGCTACTACCTGACGCCCGAATACGCGAGGAGCTTCTGGGGCCGATATTGCTGGATCTACCAGGGAAAGGGCAGGCTCCGACTGACGTCGGATGGACTCCGGCTCGAGTGCGCACCCTTGCGGCTCGAGATACTCCTGCACGCCATCAAGAGCGTCGAGCTGGGCCGATTCTCTTCCTGGGCCAAGCCGTTCGGCCTCAACTACCTCATCGTGAGATACGCGCAGGACGGCGAGGCCGAGACGATCCATCTGATCCCCTACGAATCCGCATTCGCCCCCACTTGGAAGACGAGCGAGCTGGTCGTGAGCTGGCTCGACACCTTGCGCGGGATCGACGAGCTGGCCGGTCGGGTCGCGTCGCCGGACATCGATCCGGCACCGTCGGCTCCGTCCGGCTTCCGGGTCGCATTCGTGGCCGCCCTCCTCGTGTTGCCGGTCACCACGGCGTTGCTCACCTGGATCCTGCTCCACTGATTCGCGTCTGGTATCGGGAGGATGAGGGGACGAGGATGGGGCTTGAACTGATCTTCTTGACGTACGCGGTCGGCCTCCTCCCCTTGGTTTACGGACTCCACGTCGTGATCGTCGGACGGATCCACGTGATTTCTTCGAGTCAAGAGCCGCTCACGGGTCCCATCGCTCGACTACTGGGTCTCTCCTGCATCATCATGGCGATCGAATGGTTTATCGCGATGACATGGGCCTGGGGGAAGTATGGACGGCATTGAGCTCGCGGGACCCGCGCCCGACCACGGGCCTCCGCTTTCGCCGGTCACACCAGTTTCGCATTCTCGGTGAAGAAATCCGGAGATTTTTGGATTTTCGCATCCCGTGCTATTGTCGGGAGTTCGGATGAGGATCGGAAAGTGGACATCGGGATCGGAAAGGGGACACCGGGGATCGGAAAGGGGACAGGGGATCGGAAAGGGGACACCGCTCAATCACCCGAACGAATAGAGATTCTGGGGAGGATTGCCTTGCCTGTCTTTCCCAGGCTGCGTCGGGGATTAAGGATGACCTTGCGCCAAGCCCAAAGCCTGTGGGAAGGAGGAAGAGCCTCGAACTCGGAAACCTTTCGTGGGACCCTGCGGGTATCCAATCCCGCCTGGCAAAGCCGGGCCAGCAGCCAGAAGCGAGTCTTGCGTGGTGGTGGGGCGACCCATCCTGCGAAGCGTAGACAGCCAGATCAAAGGTCGTGTGATTGAGCCCCGAAAACTTAAGTCGCCGGGAGCCTTCGTTGTGGACATAAGCGGGGGCCGCGTCAGGCGTTGTTACACTTGGACCCGCAGAACGCGCCTGATCCTGCCGGGGTCGAAGAGCACGGACAATGACCACCAGGGTTCCCCAGGAACTTGGGAGGCCCCGACGTCTCCATCGCAATTCCGGCTCGGGAGACCGGAACCAACAACTCCCAGGCCCCCGGTGGGCCGCCCACGACCGAGGGGAGCAAACCACGGGCGAAACGATGGTATCGGCCCGCGAAGGCAACGAAGCGGACCGAGACGGACGGCGGGGATTCGGAGCGTCCCATAGTACCGGCGAGCCGGGGGAACGATCCCGATGGACCCCGGGGAGGGAAGGGGACGCCGTGTCATGACACCGTTGGAGGGAAACATGGCGGGTGCCTCGAAACCCGTGGACGTGTCCACGAAACGACAACGGATCGCGGAACTCGCTCGGCAAAGTCCCGAGATGGGGTTCACATCCCTGGCCTATTTCATCGACATCGACTGGTTGCTCCAAGCCTACCAGAAGACCCGGAAGGACGGCGCGACCGGGGTGGATGGACAGACCGGCGAGGACTACGCGGCGGACCTGATAGGCAACCTTCAGTCGCTGCTGGACCGAGCCAAGTCCGGCACCTATGTGGCGCCGCCCGTGCGACGAGTCCACATCCCCAAGGCCGGCTCGGCGACCGAGACCCGACCGCTGGGGATTCCGACCTTCGAAGACAAGGTGCTTCAAAGGGCGGTGGTCATGGTCCTGGAAGCGATCTACGAGCAGGACTTCTTGGACTGCTCGTACGGCTTCCGCCCTGGCCGCTCGGCACACCAGGCCCTGGATGCCCTGTGGCATCAGACGATGGACATGGGAGGCGGCTGGATCCTGGACGTGGACATTCGGAAGTTCTTCGATCCCGCATCGTGATACCCCTTCTACAAACAGACCTTCTGAATCTCTCCCGCTTTGAGTTGCTCAAGCAAGGCGATGTTCATCGGAGCATCTGGGAACAGGAAGAGCTTGGAATTCGGGTCGCGTTCGATCCGGATCGTGCCGTTGTGGATCCGATCATAGACCCAATGCTTCGAGACCTGAAGCCGCTCGGCGACCTGGGACACGGTGAGATGGCCCGGGATGTGTCGCGGATGCGATTGACTCTGCTTGACGAGGATTCGATGGCGAAGGCGGATGATCTGGACCGTGCTGGTCAGCACGATGGGACCCTTCGGAGAGCGGTGGCCCTGCTCGGTCAAGTGCTCGGCGATCTCCCGATCCGTCTTCCCTTGCCGGACCAAACTCAAGATCGTCTCCTCCATCTCCGGGGCCGACGACAGTCGGGCCAGGGAGTTCACCGTCACGGGAATCCTTGCCGTGGTCGTGTCGCCGCCCCTCCAGACGATCCGCACCTCGACCGAGTCGGGGGCCGTACGCCGGATGACGACCTTGTCGATCAGGCAGCGGAGCAGAGACTTCTTCTGCGGCCGAGTGAGGCGATCCTGGTCCCAGAGTTCCGGGAGGTTGCGACCGACCTGCTCAAGACCGCGCCTCAACTCCGGCGGGATCGTCGTCGGGCCTTGATCCTGAAGGGTGCGTTGATAGGAGGCCTCGGCCTGCTGGAGTTCCCGCAGGGCGCCTTCCCAGCGTCGTTCCAGCTCGGCGGCCACGAGCCGATTCTCGGGATCGGTCCGGGTGAACTGCCGCTCGGCCAGACGTGCCTGGTAGCGGAGCCGTTCGATCTGCTCCCGGCGGGCGCGATCGACCGCCTCGGCCTCGTGGCGGATCGCGGACGCGGCCTCGTCGTAGAGGTCCAACTCGGCCGGGGAGAGGGCCTCGAAGAACGACCGCACCACGAAGTCGTCGATCGGGTCGGCCGGGAGGTACTGGCAGACGGGGACCTGGTACTGCTGACGGAGAAAGTTGCAAATATAATGAGTCTTGGGTTTGTACTGGACGACGAGCTGGTGCCCGCATTCGCCGCAGTAGACGATGCCATGGAGCAAGGCCTTGCCCGGCCGAGGCACCCCGCGGGTCTTGTTGCGGTCGTATTCGCTGCAATTGTCCCGGAGCATGGCCTGGATCGCCTCGAAGGTGGCCCAGTCGATGTAGGCGGGATACTTGTCGTTGATCCGGACCTTCCATTCTCCCATGGGGAGCCTCACCTGGATATGCTCGTGGGTCGAGCCCGCTTTGAGCACGGAGCGCCTCCGCCCGTAGACGAAGGCCCCGGCATAGGCGGGGTTCTCCAAAGTCGAGCAGATCGCGGGGACCGTCGGCGGGCGCCAGGCGATGTCGCCGAGGGGATCCTTGCGCGGGATCAACAGGCCGTCGTCGTTGAAGGAGCGCACGACCTGTGTGGCCGACCTGACGCGGAGGAACGTCCGGAAGATGAGGGCGATCCGTCCCTGGACCTCGACGTCGGGGTGCTTGACGACCCGCTCGAGAGGGCCTCGGATCAGGCCGACGGGCAGGGTCAAGGCCAGCTCGCCACGGCGGGCCTTGTTGAGGAGGCCGGCGTTGAGCCGGCCTCGGATCGTATGCAGTTCCAGTTCCGAGATCTGGCCTTTGAGGCCCAAGAGCAGGCGCCCGTTGATCGTGGACGGATCGTAGATCCCGTCGCGATCGGCGATGAGGCAGTTGCGGTAGCCGCAGATGTCGAGCAACGGATACCAGTCGGAGCAGTTGCGGGAGAGCCTCGTGACCTCGGTCGAGAAGATAATTCCCACATGTTCGAGTGTTATCAAGCTCACGAGTTCCTTAAGGCCGTGACGCCCCTCGGCGGTGCTGGCGGTCCGGCCCTGATCCTCGTCGATGATCCGGATCTGGTCCTCGCGCCAGCCGAGTTCGAGGGCGCGTTGCTTGAGGGCATATTGGAGCCTGGTGCTCTCTTGGTTGGTCAGGACTTGGTGGGGGCTGGACTGGCGGATGTAGATGATCGCCAGGCGGCCGAGGTGGAACGGCTTGATGAGGTCTGATGTACTCATGAAGAACATCCTGAATGATGATGGCGATGTCGTGGCGGACCTGTAGCCTCACGGCTTGGGGGAGCCTGCCCCAGACGTCTCCGGGCGGGATGGGCATGGTGCTTCGCAGCTCTCGACGAGTGAAAGGAGATCCTGGATCGCTTCCACCGTGAGTTTGGTGCGATTCCGCTCCGAGGGACATGGCGCGGCGAGTTGGGTGGCCGGCAAGGGGATCCGGAGCGTCATGAACTCGCGGTAAGAGACATAGACATAGCCTGGGCTATTCGGCTGCCGGCTAATGTGGCGCACGGGGAGTCGCCGGCCGAAGAGGGGATGTGAGGGGTCGGTTACCTCGATCTCATCCGGATCCGGATCAGGTGGGTTGTTGAGGTGGGCACCCTGTTGGCGTCTCGTTTGATACGATCGACCACGGCCATCTCCGGGATTTTCTCAAGCGCCGGGTACGAGACGGAGTCCTGCTCCGGCTGATCGGCAAATGGCTGAATGCGGGCGTCCTCGAGGATGGATGCGTCACGCATCCGGAGACGGGGTCACCCCAGGGGGGTGTGGTAAGCCCCGTGTTGTCGAATCTGTTCCTGCACTACGTGCTGGACGAATGGTTCGCCCACGAGGTCCAGCCTCGCCTCAAGGGGAGATCGTTCCTGATCCGCTACGCGGACGACTTCGTCATGGGGTTCTCCCATGAGGATGACGCGCGGCGGGTCCTGGCGGTCCTCCCCAAGCGATTTGCGAAGTACGGCCTGACGATCCACCCTGAGAAGACGCGCCTGGTGCCGTTCGAGCGGCCCGAGAGCGTCCCGGCGACGACGGGACCGGAACGGCGGACGCCCCCCGGGACATTCGACCTGCTGGGGTTCACGCATTTCTGGTCTCGGTCGCTGCGCGGGAACTGGGTGGTGAAGCGGAAGACCGCGCGCAGTCGGCTCAGCCGCGGGTTGAAATCGCTGTCGGAATGGTGCCGGCAAAACCGCCACTTGCCCGTGGCGACTCAACACCAGACGCTGTGTCAGAAGTTGGTCGGCCACTTCGCCTACTACGGGATCACGGGCAACTCGGTTGCCCTGTCTCTGTTCCGGCATCTGGCCACTGGGATCTGGAGGCGATGGCTCTCCCGGCAGCGCCGGGATGGGACCATACGCTGGCGAGAGTTCAGTCGGTTTCTGAAGCGTTACCCGCTTCCGCCGCCGATTGCGATTCACTCGGTGTACCGTCGCGTAGCGAGGACATGACATGACGAGCCGTATGCACGAAAGTGCATGTACGGATCTGTGGGAGCCCTGGGGGAGTAATCCCCTGGGGCGACCCGGCCCTTTCGCCTGGCCCCTTTCGCGCTCCCCACCAAGCGTCGCGGGCCAAACTTGCCAAGCGGGCCGCCGCGCGGGCGATGCGACGGCGGGTGGTCCCCGTCCAGTCAACCGCCCGGGATCTTCGCAGTGGTCGCCACGCGGCTTCCGCTGACGCAGGTCGCGCCGATTACGTCAGCGCCTTCCGCGCCCGGACCAACGCGGTCGAGTCCGAGCTGGCCGTACCGTGGAGCGCATGGACCGACGAGGCCAGAAGGTAGGGGCGCCACTCCGAATTCGCCAAGGTCGTGTCTTCGAATGCAGCCACGGGATACTTGAGGTCGTGCGGGTCGCGTGTCGCCTTCACACAAAGCAGACTGCGAGCGGCCTGCTCGAAAGCCACTCGGTTGGCTGACGTCCGCAACCAGGCGAAGCTCATCGTGCAAGCCTCATCGCTGGCCTTCCGATACGCCTCGGCGTCTTCGGGAGAAGGGTCCTTGGTCTTGTTGGGAAGCATCGCGAATACGTCCGCGATGCTGGTGGAGGCCTTGGTGTCGCCGGCCTCCAGATCCAGCAGATTCATGTCGCGAAGCTGACCGTCCTTCTCATTGGGAAGGACGAATTGATTGCCGAGTCCCCCCACGCTTTGAAGAAGCATCAACAATCGCACGCGATCATCGCCGCAGCAGTCGAATCCGCATCGCAAGGCATTGGTCGAGGTGACGGCATGGATGAGGACTCCACCGATGGCTCTGCCGCCTGTCTTGTAGCGGAACAGCAGGTCCGCCGCGACGAGATGGACCGCGTCCCACACCGCACCGGCCTTCACTCGTCCGGAGGAAAGCTGTGTGCAAATGAGGTCGCACACCGCGTCGGTCTTTCCTTGGCGAAGTAGATGGAAGACCTCGAGAGTGGCACCACGACTGGGCTCGTTGGTTGCCCAATCGGCCGGAAGCCTGGGCAGAGTCTTGCTCGCCCGCTCCTGGTTCGGCTCGAACGTCCTGTCCGCCTCGTGCCTTGGGAGGGTCCGCGCGAGGTAACGTAGCACCTGTTCGGCGTGTTGCCAGCCCAGGGCTTCGAGCGTTCTCCAGGTGTTGGCCACCATGATGGGGTGATGCCCGAGCGAGCCGCAAACCCTCCTGGCGCCATATTCCCAGAGGAGCGACATCACCCGCCGCGGACCCTGGGTACGTGCGAGCACGACGATCGCGCGCTCCGCGTGCGATGGGTCCAACTTGGCCATGGCTTCCCGGAAGATCGCGGCCGCCTGGCCGGCTCTCGGCAACTCTCCCGTGAGCCCTCCGAGGGGCTGCGCATCGCCGTCCTGAAATCCACTGACGATGCGGTCCAGGGCCCAGAACAGGGGGAGCAGCCGTTCTTCTATGCGCGCTTCGCTGCTGACGCGGTGCGCCGAGTAGACCCCCAAGACCTGGTGCGGATCGCCATGCTCGATCGTCGCCAGCAGCAGGGCCGACAGGAGATCCTGGTACGACAGCCCGGCCTGAAGTTGCTCGATGAAGACGGGAACGCACTTGTCCCGTGGCGTCGTTTGGATCAATTTGATCAGCAGACCGATGCTCGGGCTATGGCGGACCTGATTGGGGTCGATTCGCGTATCGGTGGCGGCCGCCCGGCTGACAGGGGCAAGAAAGCCAAGATCCGGTAAGAGTGGCACGGCTGCCACCGCGGCCGAGGATGCCAGGAAGCCACGCCGACTCGAGTCACGCATGGCACGAGCCTCCGCGATCGATAGTTTCGCGCTCGGCTGCCCAATAGCGAGATTGATCCCTAGCATGCGACTCCTCTTTCTACGAAGCTGTGCGGGCGAAGCCGGGTGAAGGGCCAGGCCACGCCAGGATCTCTGGCAGTCCCCCATAGATCATGGCGAAAATCCGACGGGGAGAGTGCGCCGTTTTCGGAGAATACTCTTTCAGCGGGGAGCGGACTCGCTCGTGCTGTACCCGACGGGGCCGTGATCGGGAGTGCTTCTATGGGCCGACCAAGCTGCTTCAGCCGTACAGCCAACATCCCGCTACTCCGGGGGACGCGTAAACGGGGACGGGACGCGTAAACGGGAACGCAGCTAGATTTGACCCTCCACCCTGACCTACCCGACAGCAGTATCCGCTATGTCCTAACGCGAGCGAACATAAGTGGGAATGATCAGACTTGAGAGTCGAGTCATGCTGGGCGTGTCGCATGGAAGCCGAGATCGCCAACGCCCACACCCTCAAGAACTTCGTGCATGCGCTCAAGGACTTCCTGGCCTGGATCGAAGGCCGTGGCCTCGAGTTGCCGCGGATCACGCCCAGGCGCTCATGCGGTCGATCGACGCCGCGGACCCCGTGGCGTCGATCGACCGGGCCCTCCGGGCCGTCCTCATCGACACGGCGGCCCGCGTCGGGGCGGTCGCCAATCTAACGGTGAAGAGCCTCGTGCACGAAGGGTCACGGTATCTCAAACCCGGTATTCTTGCGGTCCTCACGGCCTCGTCAGGTCAGGCGCCCAGGTACCAGGCTTCAGCTCGGGGGTCTTGCCCGAAGGCGGGAAGGTTGTCTTCACCGCGGCTCGGAGTTGTGCTGAGAGGTGTTCGACCGTCTCCGCATGCGACGAGCGTTCGGCCAGGTTCGTGAGCTCGCGGGGGTCGGCGTCGTGGTCGTACAGTTCGCGGCCCTCGCGCCCCTCGTCCCACTCGGTGTATCGCCAGCGGAGTGTCCGCAGACTGTAGCCGAAGAAACGCTTGCCGTTGTCACCGGCCGCCGCGTCGGCCCTCGTCCGCCGGATGCGTCCGTCGCGCACGACCTGGGTGACCGCCCAGCCTCGGCCGGAGACCGAGGTGTCTTTCAAGATGGGGACGAGGCTCTGCCCTTGCAGGTTCGAGGGGGCCTTCACTCCGCAAAGCTCGGCCAGCGTTGGGTACAGGTTGACCAGGCTGACCGGAGATGTCGCAACCGCACCGGTTTTCGATACGCCCGGCGCAACGAGCAGGAGGGGGACCCTCGCGCTCTCCTCGAACAGGCTCATCTTCTGCCAGAGGCCATGCTCGCCCGTGTGGTAGCCGTGGTCGCTCGTGAAAACGATCACCGTATTGTCGGAGAGACCCAGGCGGTCGAGCGCATCCACGACCTTCCCGACCTGTGCGTCCATGAAGCTGATGCTGGCATAGTACGCCTGGCGGCTCCGGCGGCGGAGATCATCGGTCAGCTCGGCTTGCTCCTTCTTGTCGCTCGCGAGCCCGGCGGGTGGGATGTCCGCCCGGTCCTCGTTCACCCCCCGGACGACCGGCATGTCGTTCTCGGGGTAGAGGGTGAAATAGTCTTTGGGCGCGACATAAGGCGTGTGCGGGCGGAAGAACCCCAGTGCCAGGAAAAACGGCCGGTCATTCCGCTTTGCGCAGCGTTCGAGCACCCATACGGCGTCCTCGGCCATCAATCCGTCGGTGTGGAACCGGTCTGACTTGGGCGAGGCGTACCAGCTCAACGTCGCTCCGAAAGATCCGGGCTGCAACGAGAAGATCCGCGGCTCCTCTTCCAGACGATCGACCCCAGCGGGATTCAGCTCCAACTCCCACGATCCAGGATCGTCATGCCCGTTGGTCCCGATCGAGGCCGGCACGTTGTAGTGGTACAACTTGCCGATCCTCGCGGCGAAATAACCCGAGAGGCGGAACGCCTGCGGCAGGCTCACCTGTGACGGAATCGTCTGCCGGAAAACCTGCCCGTTCGCCAGGATGCCGCTGCTGTTGGGATAGAGGCCCGTCAGGAACGAATTCCGGCTCGGCGCGCACAACGGGAACGTGCAGTAGGCGCGATCGAAGAGCACGCCCCGCTTCGCGAGGCGGTCGATGTTCGGGGTCTTCGCCAGCGCATCGCCGTAGCAACCGAGCAGGTTGTTCAGGTCGTCCGCGATCAGGAACAGCACGTTCGGCCGCTTCGCCTCGGCGGCCGCGCCGGCTCCGGCTGCGGCGCCAAAGACACAGAACAAGGCAATCGCGAAGGACGGTCGATGGAACATGAGAGCAGTCCCCTCTTCTTAGCACCGGTGTTTTTCCGGCGACCGAAAACTCACCCGCGCGGATTGTGTGGCAGCTCAGTAGGAATCCGAGCTGATGACTTCGCCGTTGGCCCTGGTACCCAGCGACCAGTACGTTTGGAGGGCGATGCTGCTCTTCAGGAAGTGAACGCTGCCATCGGCGAAGGCGTAGTTGGCGCCCCCCGGGTGGTTGCTGGTCACATTGACAATTCCCGAGTTGCCCCACGATCCCTTCAGTGCGGTCGCTTCGCAGGAGGCCCAGGGGTACTGCGAATTGGCGGGGGGCGTGATTGTGTTGAAGAGCGTCGCGCCCAGGTATCCATCGAGCCAGGTGGCCCCATCGAGCGTGTCGGCCACGCCGGTCGTGAGATTGGCCTGGGCATACGTGGAGCAAGCCGCGAGGGCCTGCTGGACTTGCGGAAGAAGGCCCGAGGCATCCTGGGCGACCACGCCCGCGACCTGAGTCACGCCCCCGAAGCTCGCGCGGCGGATATCGGTCACGGTCGCCGTACCTCCTCCGATCAAGTGCTCGGAATGGGCGATGGTATTGGACGTGCCGTCGGTCACGTTGGCGATGCTGTAGACGGGGACGCCGTGCAGGTTCGGGTCGTCAAAGCCGAAGATGCCCGTGGTCTTTTGTATCGACACGTTCAGCCCGGTGTTCCCAACCGCCTCGATAGTCGTCCCCGTGCTGCCTTGGTAGTTATTGTTGAAGACCAACGGCTCGGAGGACATGATCGATGTCGCAATGGTCAAAGGGGAGAGGCCATCCGAGGGGCAGATGAACCCACTCACCTGCAAAAACAGGACCGTTGAATTCGTGTGATACGCCTGGTTCGGCGCCTGGGCCGGAGCGAAGCAGAAATTGATCGCGTTGAACGCCGTCCCCTGCTCCAGGAAGCTGAGCATTTGCGCGTATGCGCCACGGGTTGCCGCCGTAGTTCGCGCCCGGCGTGGTCTTGGCCCAGGACTGGCCGATGGGAAACGAACCGACCGAGGAGTGGTAGTTCTGCATGGCCAGCGCGATCTGCTTCAGGTTGTTCGTGCACTGGAGCCGACGCGCCGCCTCGCGCGCCGACTGAACGGCCGGCAGCAAGAGTGCGATCAGGACCGCGATGATCGCGATCACGACCAGGAGTTCGATCAGCGTGAAGCCGGGACGTCGGCGAATTCCGGAAGCATCCGGAGACCTGATCCCTGACGCGAACGGAACAAGGTACGTGGGAGTCGATTTCGGCCGATCCCGACGAGATAATGTTGGCATGCTAGATCCCGAGTCGTCCACACGCCTCTGCTTTGCGCAGTCGGCCATACTTGTGGATGGAGATTCAGATGCCTCTCGATGACGAGTCGGCCGTAGAAGAAACCGAGGAGAGGGTACTGGCGGGCCCGCGACTTTCTCCGAATCGCCGAACGCATTCGAAATAGCAGAACTAGGGTGCGAATCGATGGTCGCTCGAGAACCCTTCCGCGTACGAGTGGTATTGTGGCGGGATGAAATGCCGCCGTCAAGGCGAATGTCCATATTTCCGATAGGATTGATCGAGAATGCTCGTCGTGCACCGTGACGACTGGGTGGAAGTCTCCGAAACGTGGCGGGTAAACGCTTTGTCGCGTAAAGTGTCAAGCGGTCCGAGAGGCGCTTGGGACGTCCCGAATCCCGCTTATTTTAGATTTCCTTATCTCTAGTAATAGCAAGTATTTCGGATGAAATCCTGCCCGAATCCGCGAGGGATGCGTTAATGAAATTGCCAAGCTGTGGCATTCTAATAGTAGGGGTTCGCATTCACTTCCGGCAGGGTTCAGGCGACGATGACAAACGGTTTCTCTCAAGACCGATCGGTCGGATCGGTTCATCCACGGTATCGGACCGCGCCGAGGCGGACCGAGCCGCCTGCGGGACGATCGGCCCGACCCGTCCGCGGTGTCGGCGCGAACTCGGCTCTTGCCTTCGAGATCGGGGATGGCGACCCATCGAGATGTGATCCACGAGTGCAACCCGGCGCGACGGACGCCGGTGGACGATACCTTCTCGTGGACAGCAATGGGAGCCGGTCCTTGGCCCCGCGATCGACTCGACTTGACCAAACGTCAGGCGATATCGAACAATACGTTCAAGGACGGTCGGTTTTCGGCGTCAACAGGACCGGGATGGCCATTCGAGTACGAGGCGGGCGCGTGCCCCGTTGGAACGGGATCTCTCCCCTCCCACGCCCCCTCACGACGCCGGCCGGGTCGGAGTCCCGCGAGGCAGGCATGTCCAAACTCTCATCGACAACGAGCTCGACCTCACCCGCCGAGAAGGTCAAGCAGTTCCCCACGACGCCGGGCCTCTACCTGATGAAGGATGCCCAGGGGCGCGTCATCTACATCGGCAAGGCCAAGAACCTCCGGAGCCGGGCCGGCTCGTATTTCCACAAGGCCGCCGAGAACGATCGCCGGATCTGCGAGTGGATCGACGAGGTCGCCGACATCGAGTTCCTCCCGGCCGACGACGAGGTTGACGCCCTCCTGATGGAAGGCCGCCTCATCAAGGACATCCAGCCCAAGCACAATCAGCGCGCCAAGGACGGCAAGTCGTTCCCTTACTTGCAGATCACCACCGGCGAGGACTTCCCCCGCGTCAACTTCACCCGCACGCCGCTCGACCGCGGCGTCAAGCTCTACGGGCCGTTCCCCAGCGCCCGGAGCCTCCGAGGCGCCATCCAGGTCCTCGAGCGGATCTTCAAGTTCCGCACCTGCTCGCTGGATATCGAGGAGGGCGATGCCCGATGGCGGTGGTTCCGCCCGTGCCTCCTCCACTCGATCAACCAGTGTACGGCGCCCTGCAACCTGCGGATCGATCGCGAGTCCTATCGCGCCGACATCCGACGGTTGCAACTTTTCCTCGACGGCAAGAAGGAGGTGCTCTTCAAGGAGCTCGAGGACGAGATGCGGGCGGCGAGCAAGGAGCTCCGCTTCGAGAAGGCGGCCCGACTCCGCGACGAGATCAAGGCCCTCAAGGCGATCAAGATCCGCGGCAACCTCGCCAAGCACGCCCAGCCCGAGGTCTTCCACGTCGACCCCCGCAGGGGGCTCAAGGGCCTCAAGCAGATCCTCAAGCTGGACTCGATCCCGCGCACCATCGATGGCGTTGACATCGCCCACCTGGGCGGCACCGAGATGGTCGGCTCGCTGGTCACCTTCATCGACGGCCTCCCCTTCAAGCCGGGCTATCGCAAATACAAGATCAAGGGCGTCCAGGGCGTGGACGATTTCGCCGCGATCCGCGAGGTCGTCACCCGGCGGATCAAGGGCCTCCAGGAGCGCGACGAGCCGTTCCCCGACATCTGGCTGATCGACGGCGGCAAGGGGCAGCTCTCGTCCACCCTGGCCGCCTTCGACGCGCTCAAGATCGCCCCGCCGACCATCATCGCCCTGGCCAAGCAGGAGGAAGAGATCTTCCTACCGGGGCGGTCCGACCCGATCGTGCTGAGTCGCCGCTCCTTCTCCCTGCGGCTCCTCCAGTACGTCCGCGACGAGGCGCACCGGTTCGCCCGACATTACCATCACCTGCTCCGCAAGAAGCGGACCCTGGGCGAGGACGAATGAGCCTTCGCCTGATCCGTGTCCTGGCGGAGCCTCGACCGAGCGATTAATCTAGAATTGAAACGTGGGGCGACTCCGCCTGGCGGAAGCGACACTGATGGCGTCTCTTCCCGCATGTGCGCCCGTCTGGCGAGAAGTCGTACCCCATGTCGAAGTAACTCCTGGGAATCCTCTCACACTCATGATCCTCATCTCGGCACAAGGACTTGGACGGCAATACAGCGGCGACCCGGTCTTCATGGACCTGGCGTTCGAGGTGCGCACCGGCGAACGGATCGGCCTGGTCGGTCCCAACGGCGCCGGCAAGACCACGCTCATGAAGATCCTGGCGGGCGGCGATCAGCCCGATTACGGCAACCTGTTCGTCCGGCCCGGAATCCGGATCGGCCTGCTGAGCCAGCAGCCCGATTTCCCGCCCGGCCAGACGCTCATCGAGGTCGTCAAGCAGGGCCTGGCCTCGCTGCTGGACCTCCAGCACGAGCTGGAAGAGGCCGCGCAGGAGATGGCCGAGGCCGAGGACGACGACGATCGCGAACGCGCCGCGAAACGCTATGACTCGCTCCACGAGCTCCTCGAACACCAGGACGCCTATTCGATCGAGCATCGGGTCGAAGAGGTCCTGATGGGACTCGGCTTCGTCGAATCGCAATTCCAGCGTGACGCGTCGCAGTTTTCCGGCGGCCAGCAGTCGCGGATGATGCTCGCCAAGCTGCTGTTGCAGAGCCCCGACCTGATGCTCCTGGACGAGCCGTCGAACCACCTCGACATCGCCACCACCGAGTGGCTCGAGAGCTACCTGTCGCGCCAGCCGGTCGGCATGATCGTGGTGAGCCACGACCGGTACTTCCTCGACAAGGTGGTCAACAAGATCTGGGAGCTGCACGATGGGCGCATCACCGCCTATCCGGGGAACTACAGCCAGTACTGGCGGCTCCGCGGCGAGAAGGCCAAGGTGCTCGAGCGCCAGGCCGAGCGCCAGGAGGAGAAGGAGGAGAAGCTCAAGGCGTACATCCGCAAGTACGGCGCCGGCCAGCGGGCCACCCAGGCCCACGACCGCGAGCGGAAGCTCGAGCGGCTCCAGCGCGACAAGGTCGAGACGATCCGCGACGTGGTCGGCCCGGTCATGGGCTTCGACGAGGTCGACCGCTCGGGCGACATCGTCGTCGAGGCGAGGAAGCTCGCCAAGGCGTACGACACCCCCCTGTTCCGCGACCTCAGCCTGACGGTCGACCGCGGCCAGTGCGTCGGCGTCATCGGCCCCAACGGCGCCGGCAAGACCACGCTCATCAAGACCCTGATCGGCCGCGAGAAGCCCGACCAGGGCGAGGTCAAGCTGGGCCACAAGGTGCGGGTGGGCTACCACGATCAGGGCCTTCATTCGCTCGATCCCGCCACGACGGTCGTCCGCGCGGTCTGGCCCGAGGACGACCCGGAGTGGGTCGAAGGGGACGTCCGCGACCTCCTGGCGCGATTCGGCCTGACCGGCGACATCGTCTTCCAGACGGTGGGCCAGCTCTCCGGCGGCGAGAAGGCCAAGGCCGCCCTGGCCCGCCTCTGCGCCACGGCCGCCAACCTCCTGGTCATGGACGAGCCGACCAATCACCTCGACATCTGGTCGTGCGACGCCCTCGAGCGATCGATCAACGAATTCGAGGGGACCGTCCTGGTCGTCAGCCACGACCGATATTTCCTCAACCAGGTCGCCGACCGATTGGTCCAGGTTGCCAACGGCCGGGCCCGCGTCATCGAGGGAGACTACGACACGTATCAGCATATCCTCCAGACCGAGAAGGAACGCGCCGAGCAGGCCGCAACCCGGACCGCCGCCGCTCCCGCCAACGCGCCGGGCCGATCGTCGACGTCGGCCGAGAAGCCCCGGCGCAAGTTCCCGCATCGCAAGGCGGTCGACATCGAGCGCGAGATCGGCGAGCTCGAGGCGGAAGTCGTCGATCTCGAGGACAGGCTCGGCCAGCCCGCCACCTGGCGCGACCCCGTCAAGGCCGTCGGCACCCAGGAGCGTCACAAGCTGCTGAAAGAGAAGCTGGAAAACCTCTATCAGCACTGGGAGACGGCACTCGAGGCGAATTGGTGACGATCGAACGCGAATCTTGAATCCGCAATCTGGAATCCCCATGCCCGACCCAAAGAAGATCCTGACGACCATCCGCCGCGCCACCGAGCTGATGCGGGCGACCCCGGGGCGTTCGGGCGGGATCATCACGCCGGAGGGGGCCGAGGAGATCATGGTCGTCGGCGACCTGCACGGCAACATCCCGGCGTTCAAGCAGGTCTTGAAGCTGGCCGCCCTCGACCGGTATCCCGGCCGGCATCTCGTGCTGCAGGAGCTGATCCACGGCAAGCGGGAGTATGGGGAAGACAAGGGCGACAGCTCGCACCAGCTCGTGGACGTCGTGGCGGCGCTCAAGTGCCAGTATCCCGATCGCGTCCACCTGATCCTGGGCAACCACGAGCTCTCCGAGCTGACCGGCCGGATCATCGCCAAGGACGGCAAGACCCTCAACATGATGTTCCGCATGGGGATCTCGACGGCCTATGGCCCATCCGCCGGCGAGATCTACGAGGCGTACAAGGGACTCTTCGCCGCGCTGCCGCTGGCGATCCGCACGGCCAATCGGGTGTTCGTCTGCCACACGCTCCCGGATGAGTCCGACCTCGACGCGCTCGACCTCGAGCTCCTCAAGGCCGACACCTGGCCCGAGGAGTCGATGAAGCGTCACGGGACGATCTACGCGATGACCTGGGGCCGCGACACCGAGCCGGAAGTCGCCGACCGATTCGCCGCGATGGTCGACGCCGACTGGTTCATCTGCGGTCATCAGCCATGCGACGAAGGTTTTCGCCAGGCCAACCATCGACAGATCATCATCGACGGCACCGATCCCTACCCGGCCTATTGCCTCTTCCCCACGACTTCGCCAGTCACGATCGATTCGCTACTGAAGGGTGTCCGGATAATCGATGTTCTTGAAGGGTGAGCACCGGTCAAGGGGCCGACGCAGACTCGTCGCTTGTGTTCGTCACCTGGAGGGATAGGATGGAACTGTCGGGATGTCCGGGGCCGTATCCCGTTCGCGCCAAGAGGCGAGGCTGTCGCTTTGAGGGAGTAGGGCCTTGCTGACCAAGAGCCATCGACAGGAGGCTCTGTCGAGGGCCTACATCCAGGCGATCGCGGCGCGTTGCGGGATGAGTTGTTCGTTCCGCGACTTTGACTACGGTATCGACGTGACCATCCATGAGATCAAGAGGCGCGGTGGGCGTTACACAGAATCGGGTATCTCCCTGGACATCCAGGCGAAGAGCCTGTGCGGTCCATCCCCTCCTGAGGCGGATCTCTTGTACGACCTGAAGGTGAAAAATTATGAGGATCTGCGGGACCCCGAGAACCCCAAGACACGCATCCTTGTCCTGCTCCTACTTCCCGACGACGAATCGGAGTGGACCAGCTTGAACGAAGAACAACTCATCGTGCGCCGATGTGCCTACTGGCGATCGTTGATGGGCCATGCGCCCACGACGAATAAGGATACGGTTCGTGTGGCGATTCCCCGCAGGAACCTCTTTTCGGTCGAGGCTCTTCAGGACATATTCACAGCGATCCGAGTAGGAGATCTCCTGTGATCACCTCCCCGAATACAATCGACCCTCTTTATCGTGCGGTTACGGTCGGCGACCTGCGATCCTACCTGCTGCGCCGGCTGGGAAATCAAGCCGTTCAAGAATCCGGGGGTGATCTACTTCGAAGGGCCCCGAGCCGATGACGGGACGCCCTTGGTCCGGCTCGTCCCGGCGTCCGGCAATTACCGGGACTTCCCCCTGCATGTCCAGGAGATCGTGTCGGCACTCGGCGGCGTCGAGCAGCGACCGGCGAGCGAGGTCCTTCGCGACATACTCAGCCCGACCTGCGACCTCGTACGATTTCGGCTGGATAGCGTGGAGACGAGGACGGGAACTATCGAACTAGGTTTCGTCGGCCGGTTCATCCAGAACCTGCGCAACCTCCTCGTCTTTGCCGCCTGTGGAGAGCTGCAGCGCCGGCCGTTCTTCGCGCACCCGCTCAGGCAGACGATCCCGCTTGTGGATCGCTGGCGGATGCGCCCTTGCCAGGACGGCAGCTTCGCCGTTGACGTGGAGATCCCCCTCGTCCCACCAGCGGAACCGATACAGGTTCAATACGAGGTGTTCCCTATGGAAAGACTTGTCTTGATTTCACTCATGGATGGGCTGGGGCTGTTGCAAACTGCCATCGAGTCGGGTCAAAAGCGGTCGATCTTTTCTCGGCCGGCGAGCCGACTCAACGCCAACATGTGCGAGTCGATCCTGGGGATGCGACCCGAGACCCCGGATGCAAGGCTGGAAATCCGAGTCTGGTGGAGCACGGAATGGCCCCTCTCGGGGGATGCCCTCCCCGACAAAGTCACCTTCGAGGGAAAGGCATTCGAGCAAATCGACTCGATCGGACGCGCCCTCCGTGCTGCCGGCCAGCCGCAACGACGTTGACTCCTCGGGCGGATCGTCCGCCTGGCTGCGATCGACCCCGTGCTCGACGACTCGGGTTCCCTGGTCGCGACGATGCGAGTCGAAACCGGTCATGCACCGCCACGCGTGAATGTTTCCCTCTCGCCGGAGCAATACCGTCTCGCGTGCGATGCCCATCGCGACGGGCGGCACGTCACGGCGACGGGCATCCTGGAGCGAGACGGTAGGAGATGGATCCTCTTCGACTTGAGCGACTTCGAGGTCGTTCAGGAGTTGGCCCTTTAGACGCCGGGCGTCGCCTACGGCCGGGGCGTATCGCGGAGAGAAAGCACTCCTGTATCGCATGGATCAATTCAGTCATGTGTGTCTATGTTACAGGATTCATCCCGGCTGGAGATGACCTCGAAGGGGTCGAGGAGCGACTCCCACAACCGCTCCGTCGGCGATTGGGCGTGACCTTCGCGCCCATCGACAACCGAGGTATGCTGGCCGAGAGACCCCAGGGTGATCGTTTCGTGAGGTTCACCGGTCATCGACATTGCGATTGCGGCGTATCAATGGGCTGTGGAATTCCGACTGACCTCTGGTCGTGGTGGTGGTATTACGGGAAGACGAAGGGGGACTGCAGCCTCCGCGCGCAAGGGGATGTGAACCTGCGACGCATGCACAAGGAGGCACGACAGTGGCTTGCCCTCTTGCGCTATCTCGCCGCGGAGGTCGGGAACTTCGGCTTGCTCCTCCACGACGGCCACGACTTGGAGGGCTTCATCTCCGATCGCATCGAACGGTTCGATTTGGCGTCAGCGACTCCCGAAGCAATCATGCTTCTGGATTGTGAAGTTGTTTATGAAGTTGCTTTTTGAATCGGGTATGCGATCGGGACAGACTAAGATTATGGCATTCGGGCGTGTTTCTGCCATCAACTCTGAAGCGCCTGCCAGAACTGTCGGAGCGCCGGGAAGACCTCGGCCTTGAAGTCGCGCTGGCCGTAGACGATCGTGACGAAGAATCCCACCAGCCGAGTGGCCTCTCGGCTCAGCTCGGCGCGAGCCTGGCCGAGCCGTTGCACGAACTCGGCCGGCGTCTCGTGCGGCGATCGCGCCAGGTCGTGCTCGTAGGCCCAGGCTTCGAGCGCCTCGAAGCTGTAGATGACCAGGTCGTTCGGGCTGAACTGGTGATCGAGCCCGGCGTCGAACGGGTTGACGAACGAGGCGAACGGACGGGGCGGCGGCGCCTTCTCCTCTTCTTCCGCATCCTCTTTCTTGGGCTTCCTCGGGCCGCCGAACCAGAAGCCACCCAGCAGCGCGGCGATGAACGCCCGGATCGCCTCGAGAATCGACCGGCCATATCGAATGAAACCGAAGATCAGGACGAGGACCCCGAGGACCATGATCGGACCCTTCAACCACGCGAGGCTCGCGAGCGCCATCGATGGGAGCTGCATCGGCGGACTTCCCCCATCGCTCGGATTCTCTGCCGATGACTTCTCGCTGTCCTGTTCCGAGCCCTCCTTTTCGCCCTGTTTGGAGTCCGGCTCGGCCTCCTTACCGCGTTCGGCCTCGTCCTTCGAGCGGCCGTCCTGGCCCTTGGCCTGGTCGCCCTTGGATTGTTCGCCGGACTGCTCGCCTTTCTTCGCTTGATCTCCGGACTGATCCTGCGGGGCTCCCTTCTTTCCCTGCTGACCCCCTTGCGACTTCGACGGCTTGCCTCGCGGCGCACCGGACTTGGCACGCCCCGGACCGGAGTTGCCCCCCGATTTCCCCTGGCCGTTGGTCTGTTGCGAGGCATTGGGATCGTTCGTCTTGCCCGAGCCCTTGGCCTTGCCCGACGACTTGGGCGGACTCCCGGACTTCGACGCGGCGGGCCCTTCGCTCGGCGTGCCCTCGCCCTCGACTCCACTATCCTTGAGGATCGCATGCTCAGAGGCTCGCAGGTTACTCTTGTCGGTCGTGGAGCCGCGCATCGCCTTCATCCCGGCGATGGGCAGGGGCAGGACCGCCGCCGCGACGATCAGGCCGACGATTACGATGGCGCCCGTCGACAGCCAGGTCGCCGTCATGGCCCCGGGCATCTTGACCTTGCGCTGGCGGAGGTATCGCCGGAGGTTGAGGAAGCTGGTCGCCAGCAGGAGGCCCATCCCGCTGGCCATGTAGGCCAGGAGGTAGATGAACAGCGCCGCGCGGCGATCCTCTTCCACGGCCGGCACGAGCCACTGTCCCAGCCCGAACAGCGGGAGCGAGGCGAGCGTGAAATACACCAGCGTGACGCCCGGCGCATGCGGCCGACGCGCCTCCCCCGAATCGACCTCCCAGAGCTTCCACCAGGGGCGTCGGGGCAGGAGCGAAGCGTCCATCTCGTCCGGATCGTCGTGTGTTTGCGCGTTTTTGGGACCGGTCTCATCGGCGTTCGCGAGCTCGAGCCCGCTCTCCTGCATCAGGCCGACGCCCGCGTCCTGATCCTCGTCGAGCAGCGTGCAGTCGAAGGTGAGCTTGTGGGTCGCCCACCAGACCACTCCCATGACCATCAGCAGGAACGGCTGGAGCCCCGCCAGCACCGTGGCCACAAGCGCCACGGCACCGCCGAGGGCCACCCCGTAGCCCTGGGCCTGCGCGCTGCCGATCTGCATGCTGACCCGCGTGATCAACACGATGCCGAAGACGAACCAGAAGAGGATCCATCGCAGCCGGTCGAGTACCGGCCCCTCGTACCAGATGTCGAGCAGGAAGAACATCAGGCTGCCGACCATGATCATGATCAGCACCGGCTCGATCGCCGCGACGAGGTAGTCCACCAGTGTTCCGCGAGATCGATTGCTGGCCATCGCGTGTGCTCAAATGGGGGTGACGAGTTGGAGCTCGCAGAAGCTGTACAATTCTTGTTCATCCGACAGCGCGCGTACTGCCAGGCCCTCGGCCAGGAGCGGCCCGGCGGAGTCGATCCGGTCGATCTCGTCGAGGGCCATGAGCACCACGCTCACGGCGAAGCCCCGGCGCTTGAGTTGCCCCAGCGCCATCGCCATGGCAGGCGTGACGACGCCGAGCACCGCGACGACCGTCGCGTCGCGCGGCAGCCGGTGCTCGGCCTCGATCAGGAGCCGGTCGAACGTGAGGCCGTCGCTCAGCTCGACGCGAGCCATGACCTCGTGGATCCGGGTGAAGCTCTCGGGTCCGCGCCCGGCGGGGACGATCAGCGGGCGGAGCCGGTCGTCGTTCTCGAGCATCGCGGCCCGCTCGTGCGTGGCCCGGCGATTGGCCCTCGGATCGGCGAATGCCTGCGCGATCTCGTCGCGGATTCGGATCCGGTCGGCGGCGTCGCGGCCGTTGGTGATCAGCCCGATCGGCTGGCCCATCAGGCTCACGGCGTTGGCCAGCGCCACCGCGGTGGTCACGGCCAGCTCCGATCGGCCGGGCTCATTCCGCGCGGGATAGCTGTCGCGGTGGAAGTCGAGCAGGATCGTCGCCCCGGCGATCGTCGATGCATCGTAGACCTTGCTGTGCAGGACCCCGGTGCGGGCCGTGGCCTTCCAGTGGATGCGGTTCATCGGGTCGCCGGGCTGATAGGCCCGGATGCCGGCGATCCGCGTCGGGTCCTCGAACAGGCGATGCGTCAGCCGGATCTCGCCGATCGGCCGACGCGACGCCAGGTCGTAGCCCGGCAGCGGGATCACCTTGGGATACACCATGATGTAGATCGGCTCGGTCACGATCCGGAACCGTCGGTGCAGGCCGAAGAGGTCGCCCGTCTCCAGGACGAGCGGCCCGACCTGGTAATAGCCTCGCATCGCCAGGTGGAGCTGATAATTGAGCGTCTTCTGCCCGCGGGGCCCGAGCATGGCGACGGCCAGCCGGTGTCCCTTGGCGACGATCCGCGGTGGTCGCGAGACGAGGGCACCGCGCGGGAGCATGTCCTCGATCAAGACCCAGGCGACCGGCAGCCGACCCTGGTTGCTCAGGGTCACGTTGAAGGCGATCGTCTGGCCGACCTCGGCCTCGGTCCGGTTGCATTCGCGGGTCGCCTCGATGTTGGCGATCCAGGACCGCGCCAGGAACCGGCTGATCACCATCAGGCCAAGCAGGGCGACCATCGCGCAGGCGATCAGTCCCAGGTCGAATACGACCGAGATCGCCAGGATCAACACGATTGCGATGAACCAGCGCATCAGGCCATGACCCTCGCGCCGCTCGTCGGGACGGCGACCATCTCGAGCAGCTCCTCGACGACGCCTCGGGCCGTGGCCTTCCGCAGCCGGCTCTCGGGCTTGAGAATGATCCGATGCGCGAGGATGGCCGGCGCCAGCCGCTTGATGTCGTCGGGGGTGATGTAATCATGTCCTCGGATCGCCGCCATCGCCTGCGAGGCCCGGTAGAGCGCCAGCGAGGCCCGGGGGCTGCCGCCGAGCAGCACGTCGGGATGCTCCCGGCTGCGCCGGACCAGCTCGACGATGTACCGTGCGAGCTTGTCCTCGACGTGGATCGCCCGCACGGCGCGCTGGCACTGGAGGACCTCGTCGGCCGTGACCACGGTCTTCAGGTCGTCGATCGGGTGCTTGGTCTGGAGCCGCGAGAGCATCGCCGCTTCCTCCTCGGCGGCCGGATAGCCGAGATGGAGCCGGACCAGGAACCGGTCGAGCTGGGCCTCGGGCAGGGGGAAGGTCCCCTCGTGGTCGACCGGGTTCTGGGTCGCGATCAGGAGGAACGGCGGCGTCAGGTCGAAAGTCATGCCGTCGACCGAGACGCTCCGCTCGGCCATGGCTTCCAGCAGCGCCGACTGGGTCCTCGGCGTAGCCCGATTGATCTCGTCGGCCAGGACGATCTGCGAGAAGATCGGGCCGGCCCGGAACTCGAACTGGGTCGTCTTGGGATTGAAGATCGAGGCGCCCGTGATATCCGTCGGCAACAGGTCGGGCGTGCACTGCACCCGCTTGAACGTCGCGCCCACGCTGCTGGCCAGCGCCCGGGCGAGCATCGTCTTGGCCACGCCCGGCACGTCCTCGAGCAGGATGTGCCCCTCGGAGAAATAGGCGACCAGCGCCAGGATGATCTCCGGCCGCTTGCCGATGACGACCTTCTCGATATTGGCAAGGATCTTCTTGCCGGTCACTGTCACGTCCGCCATGCACCGATCCTTCCGCTCGAGTCGCTCACACAGTCGGTCGACAACCCATACCGAGGATTGAACGCGTCCCACAAACGTCAGGGGCAAGTAACAGCTTAAGACTTTTCAGAGGGAATGCAACACCGGGAACTCGATCGAGCAGGAACCGAGGCTGGACCGCCCTCGGCAGACGATGGGTCGATCGGTTAGACTGATACGCAGGGTCAGACAACAGGTTCGAGGGAGGCCCGTCATGGATCGCACGCAACCCTTCGCCGAGGTGCTGGAAGCCGTAGACCAGCTTTCTTCGGACGAGCAGGAGACATTGGTGGCCATCGTGCAGCGCCGCATGGCGGAACGTGGTCGCATGCAGTTGGCTGCCGATGTTCAGGAAGCTCAAGGAGAGTTCGCGGCCGGACTCTGTTCAACCATCCACTCCGGACGAATTGATGAATGAGATCCTCTCGTGAGGCGGCTACTCATCCGGTCCGGCGCGTTCATTCGGGCGGCCAGGCGGATCGCCAAGAAGCATCCCGACACCGCCGAAGGTCTGCTGGCTGCAATGGAGCAGCTCGCGGAGGACGCGTTCCATCCCAGCCTAAAGACGCACAAACTCTCGGGCCATCTGGCCGGCTCATGGGCCTGTAGTGCCGGATACGACTTGCGCATCCTCTTCGCGTTCGTGCAGCACGAGGGTCAGGAAGCGATCCTGCTGGAGACCGTAGGAACGCACGATGAGGTCTACTGATGGAGCGGCCACGGTCTAATCGATTCTCCGCAGCGTACCCGATTGACGCCGTTACCCGTATGATCGAGGCCTCGCTCCGCGCCGATCCGATGACCTTTGGTATTGCCGTGAGCGACCCGAGCCGCGTCGAGACGTCCCGATCCTTGGAGAGCCTACCCGTGAACTCATGGCCGCTTCGTCTGGCATTCGTCATCCGCTTGATCGCTCCGGCCGCTGTCATCGCCTGGTCAGGACCGATCGCCGCGAAGGCCCAGAGTCCTGGTCCGGCAATGGCCGTGCTCTACAGTGCGAGCGATTTCCCGGCGCTGGCCAACGGCGTCGATCCCGGCTTCTCCGGCGAGGCGTTCGCCTTCGTCTGGGCGCCGTCGCGAGACGAGTGGAGCCTGACGCCGGTCGGTGAAGCCATCACGTTCAAGCTCAAGGGCAAGCCCGGCGATCCGACGCCCCGATGGCAGCCGCTGAGCAAGGTCAAGCTCGCGAAGGGGAAGCCCCTCAAGATTATCCTCTCGGAGGATTCCTCGGGATCGACCCCGGTGGCTAAGGCAGAGACCAAGGCTCGAAGGAAGTCCCAGGGCTCCGAGCGTAAGAAGCGTCCGGTCCCCGCGCTCCTGTGGCTTTCCTCGTCCGGGACCGCTCCCGACCTGGACCTGGTCCGGGGGCGGGTCGATACCGCCGAGCCCTCGCCCGACCGGCGCCGGGCCGAGGTGCGGACCAACTACCAGGGCGCCGACTTCCAGGCGCCGGCATCGGCCGCGGCCTGGCGCGACCGCGCCGTCCACTTGCGCGAGCAGATGTTGATCACGCTGGGACTCTGGCCGATGTTCCCCAAGGCGCCGATGAGGCCCCAGGTCTACGGCAAGTTGACGCGGGATGGCTACACGATCGAGAAGGTTGTGCTCGAGACGTTCCCGGGCTTCACGCTCAGCGGCAACCTCTACCGGCCGATCGGCGCGACCGGCAAGGTCCCGGGGATCCTCTGCCCGCACGGCCATTGGGAGGACGGCCGGGTGAATCCCGAGGTGCAGCAGCGCTGCATCCGATGGGCGAAGCTCGGCTGCGTCGTCTTCCTGTACGATATGGTCGGGTATAACGACAGCAAGCCGTTCCCGCATGTGTTCCTCAACGACCACCTCCGGAGCTGGGGTTTGAGCCTTCCCACGCTCCAGACCTGGAACAGCATCCGGGCGCTCGACTGGCTGACCGCGCTGCCGGACGTCAACGTGACGCGGATCGGCTGCACGGGCGAATCCGGCGGCGGCACCCAGACGTTCCTGCTCACGGCCCTCGACGATCGCATCAAGGTCGCCGCGCCCGTCGTCATGGTCTCCGACACCTTCCAGGGCGGCTGCGTCTGCGAGAACGCCGCGGGCCTGCGGCTCGGGACCGATAATGTCGAGTTCGCCGCGATGTGCGCACCCCGCCCCCTGATCCTCGTCGGCGCCACCGGCGACTGGACCAAGCTCACCATGGAGCGCGCCTACCCGGCGATCCGGGGCGTCTACGCGCTGGTCGGCTCGACCGATCGCGTCAGTGCCCAGGTCTTCGACTTCCCGCACAACTACAACCAGACCACCCGCAACGCTGTCTATGCGGGCATGGGCCGCCGCCTGCTCGGCATCGACGACCCGGAGAGCACCCGCGAAGGGACCCAGAAGCCGGAGAAGCCCGAAGACCTGTTCACGTTCGATTCCGGGCATCCCGCCCCGACCAATCGCAAGTCCCCCGCGCAGCTCGAGTTCTACCTGGTCGGGACCCAGGCCCGACTGATCGACGACCTCGCACCCTCGACCGGCCCGTCGCGATGGGAGGCGTCTCGCCGGCTGCTGCTGACGAGCATGAAGGTCCGTACCGGCGTGGTGAACCCGACTCCCGAGGAGCTGAACTCCCGCGAACTGCGCCGGGTGCCTCGCGAGGAGTTTACAGTCGTCCACAGCCTCCTGGGCCGCGCGTCGAACCGGCGAGGCGATCCCGGTCGTGCGACTGATCCCCGCGCATCCATCGGGTCGGCTCACGGTGATCGCGCATCCGCGCGGCAAGGCGGCGCTTGCGACCGGCTCGGGCGAGCCGGTCGAATTGGTGAAGGCGCTGCTGGCCCGCGGCCACGAGGTTGTCGGCTACGACCCGCTGTTCGTCGGCGAGTCGCTCGACCCCCGCGAGCCGGTGCCGCACCGGCCCGAGGCGGTCCATTTCGAGACGTACAACCCCGCCCCGGCCGCCGAGCAGATGCAGGACCTCGCCACCGTGCTCGCCTGGTGTCGCGCCAGGATGAGGTGCGAGAGGTCAGCCTGGTCGCACAGGGCACGTCGGGCTACCAGGCCCTCGTCGCGCGTCCGATGCTCGAAGGGCTAGCGCGGACCGTGATCGAGCTGGCTCCATGGCCATTGGGATCGGGGGACGAGCCCGCCGTGCCGGCGACGATCGACCTGCCGGGCTTGAACCAGTTCGGCGGGCTCAAGGCCGCCGCGGCCCTCTCGGCCCCGGCCCCCTTGTGGCTCCACGGGGACCTCAAGGCGATCGACGCCTCATGGCCCAGGGCCGCCTATCGGCTCGCCGGCACGCCCTCCATGATCCGGATGGAATCCGACGAGCCCGGCCCCGACGCCATCGCCCGATGGATCGACCGCGGCGAGTGACCTCCCGGCTCACAACTGCCCTGCTCGCTCCAGCGCCTTGTAATGCACGAACGAATAGATCACGGGCGTCAGCGCCGCGACGATCAGCAGGACGATCGGGATCACGATCCACACCCCGGAGACGACCAAGAGGAACCCGACCACGCCCGACGCGAACATCGTCCAGGCCGCCAGTCGATGCGTGTCGTTCCAGACGCGATCGCTGGCGAGGGTCCAGGGCACCCGGACTCCGATGTAGAAGTTCCTGCGCACTTTCCCCATCTGGTTGCCCATCAAGGCGAAGAAGAGGAAGATCCCCGCGATGAAGCCCCGGCCGAGATCGACGGTCCCGCCGCCGTTCACGCCCTGATAGACCGTGTAGAGGAGGACACCTTGCATGTAACCGAATAATCCGAGTATGACATCCATGAGATAGAGATACGTGGGGCGAAATGTCTCGACGTCGAAGGGTTTCGGCGAGAGGGCCGGGAGGAAGTAGAACAGCACGAGCATCCCCACCATCAACACGGGGAACATGAACAGGGTCCACTTGCCCCCGTAACCGTCAACCTTGCCTTCGATGTTCCAGTGGGTCGGGATCCGGTCGGGCAGTCCCGGGGCGAGCCAGGCGGGGGCCGCGACCGCGGCCGCGACCAGGAGGAATCCGATGATCCAGTAAACGCGAGTCATGGTCCGGCATCACCTTTCGAGTTCTTGAGGCCGAGATGCTCCCACAGCCGCGTGAGCACATTTTCGAGCACGGTCGTATTCAGCGAGTAATAGATCTGCTGGCCGTCGCGCCGGCTGAAGATCAGCTCGGCCTCCTTGAGCACCGCGAAATGGTGCGACATCGACGGCTTGGTCATGTCGAACGACGCCGACAGCTCGCCAGCCGTCCGCTCGCCCCCCGAGAGCAGCCGGAGGATCTCGCGACGCGTCGGATCCGACAACGCCTTGAAGACCGCATTGATTCCCATCAACACCAATCCATTCGCCGCGAGGTGGGACTTATTTAGGACGTCGTCTAATTATCCGGCGAAAACGGGCTTGTTCAAGAGGGATGGGATCTCCGTTTGTCATGTTCCCAGGGTTTCCAGGCGAGATAACCAGGCGTTGAAGTGGGGGCACTTGGCTCGAATGACATCCAGACCGATCAAGACGGCCAACTGGGGTCCGACCACGGCCTTGGCAAGCTCGTAATCTGGAATCTGAGCGATGATTCGCTTGCTGGGCGCGCTGTTCGGTCCATCGTCAATTAGTTCTGGAGTGTGGTGAGAATCGGCGATAGCTTGAAGGGTCGCAATCTCCTTCTTGCGATCGTAGAAGTACTCGAAGCAGGTCGGATCGGAGAATAAGTAAGCTTCGTATTCATGCAGTTGAATGTACGGGACGAAACGCGAGTCACCGACATCATCAGCGAATGCTCGTTCGAGAAACTCGACCCGCTGTAGGGGTGAGTGGCGAAACCCCTCCGATTCGTCCAACTTCGGGAACCCGGGATGGATGGCATACAGGTCGATCAACGTGGTGAAAAAAACATCGGCGCCTCGATGCTGGGAGATGAATCGAAGGATGTCGTCCTTCATGGGCGTGTAATTGCGGCCGCCACCTCGGTGGACTTTACCTCTCCTCCTGGCGTGAGCGATCTGGGTCGGATTATGAAGGAAGACCCCATGGTTCGCTAGGTGAGCACTGAGCAGGATGTCTGCGAATGTCTCCTCCGTCTGGCCCTCTGCGAATAGGTAAAGACGCGCCATCAATGCGGCCCTCCGCCGATTACGTTCTTCTCCCAGACTTCGCCGAGGCTGTACTCATCCAGCCACGCCTCCAATGCCACTGGGTCCGGTCTGGTAAAGACGGATTCCTTGGCTTTACGGTCCACGACGATGACATCCTCTGGATCGAACTGGTCGAGGAACGAGCTCGACTGCGTGCTGATGAGCACTTGGGTATGGCGGGATGCCACCTTGAGGAGCGAGGCGACTACGTTCATAGCATAAGGGTGAAGACCCAGTTCCGGCTCGTCAACGACGATCAAGCCCGGCAACTCGGGCTCCGGTTGCATCAACAACGCGACGAGGCTCATGGCCCGGAGTGTCCCATCAGAGAGTTGGTGGGGTCCAAATATCTGATCCGATTCCTTGTCTCGCCAGTTGAGGATGATGTCCCGATTGTCGGGACCGCTGGCCACCAGGTTGAAGTCTTGAAAGAACGGCGCGACGAGTCGGATCGTGCTGACTATGCGATTGTAAGCCCACCCCCGATCCCGGTTTTGCAGGTGATAGAGGAAAGCCGCAAGATTGCCGGCATCGGGCATGAGCGGGCCGTTATCGCCAATGTAGCCGTATTGTCGGATCGGTGCGGTGGACGAGGTATCGTGCAAGTGGTAAACCCGGCACTTATCGAGCAACCCGGCGAGGATAACGGCCGCGAGATCCCCCTTTTCCACTTCGGCTCTTATCCGAGTTTCTTGGTATCCCGAACCAAGAGAGATCTCCCTGGGCTTTTTGTTCGGATAAAGCACCGTATCGCGCGACACCTCGCCGGCAAAAAAGAGTGTATCGCCCGCCGCATGGGACAGGCCGAAGTCATACTGCACCGAACCACCCGTGCCTTCGAACTCCAAGTGAGCCTGAATTTGAGTCGTGATCCTCGGACCATAGAATAGGAGCGAATGGGCGCGGCCGGCGGTAGCGACGTAATTCTGGAGCCGCCCGCCCGCCAATTCGCCGAGCATCTTGAAGAATGAGATCAGGTTGCTCTTGCCAGAACCATTGGCGCCGATCAGGACGTTCAGCGATCGCAGCTCTAGGTCCATCTCGCGGATAGACTTGAAACCCTTGAGAATGACTCGTCGCAGCATATCCATCGTTCTTCCTCCTAGGAACCTTACCACGCCGGGTCCCGCATCTATTCTACTCGAAATCGATCCGTTGACGAGGGTCTGCGGGCTGAACGCGCTCCAACATATCGGCGACAAGTTTCTCCGGATCCTCTGAGATGAGCAGGAGCCCGAGATGCTTGGCTCGGAGGAACCCTTCGGCGACGGCGTGGTCGAGCATTGCGAGCATCGGGTCGAAGTAGCCCGCGACATTGAGGATGCCCATCGGCTTCTGGTGTAGCTTGAGCGCGGCCCAGCTCAGGGTTTCGAAGAACTCCTCGAAGGTGCCGATCCCGCCGGGCAACGTGAGGAACCCGTCGGCGCGGTCGGCCATCAGTGCCTTGCGCTCGTGCATGTCGGCCACGACGTGGAGCTCGGTCAGTCCGTCGTGGGCGACCTCCGCGGTGGCCAGTTGGTCGGGGATCACCCCGATGACGCGTCCGCCGCCTTCGAGGACCGCGTCGGCGACGGTCCCCATTAGCCCGACCCGTCCTCCGCCGTATACCAGTCCCACGCCCCGATCGGCCAGGATCCGGCCGACCTGACGGGCGGCCTCGGCGTACTCCGGCCTCGTCCCGGTCGCGGAGCCGCAGTAGATGCAGATGTTCTTCATGAGCAGGCCGTTGCAACGAGTCCGGCGACGGCGATAATGTCAGTCTGACCACCGACCGCCGGCCTCTGGTCTCTGACCAGTTTGTCGATGATAGTGTATCATAGGGGTACTCGATTGCTGATCGCTATCCTTGACACAGGATTGAAATGAGTCCCATGCGCGCCGCATATATCGAACAGACCGGAGAGCCCGACGTCATCAAGGTTGGCGAGCTTCCCCGGCCCGAGCCGGGACCTGGCCAGGCTCTGGTCCGGGTCCGCGCCGCGGCGATCAACCCGATCGACTTGTATATCCGGTCGGGTCTGGTCGCGATGCCGATGTCGTTCCCCTACGTGCTCCTCTGCGACCTCGCCGGGACGGTCGAGAAGCTCGGGCCGAATTGCTCCCGCTTCCAGGTGGGGGATCGGGTGTGGGGCTCCAACCAGGGGCTGCTTGGCCGACCGGGGGTCGCGGCGGAGTTCGCCGCCGTCGACGAGGCATGGCTCTACCCGACGCCCGCACTCCTGCCCGACACCGACGCGGCGGCGATGGCCTTGGTCGGCATCACGGCCCACCTGGGCCTCTTCCAGTTCGGCCAGCTCAAGGCCGGCGAGATCGTCTATGTCCCCGGGGGGAGCGGCGGGGTGGGCTCGATGGTCGTCCAGATGGCCAAGGCCGCCGGGGCGCGCGTCGCCACGGCGGCGGGCAGCCCGGAGAAGCTCGACCTCTGCCGACGCCTCGGCGCCGACCTCGCCCTCAACTACAAGACCGACGACATCCCGGGGAAGCTCCGCGAGTTCTCCCCCGAGGGCATCGACGTCTGGTACGAGACCTATCGCGAGCCGAATCTCGAGGTCTCCATCCCCCTGCTCCGCAAGCAGGGCCGCATGATCCTCATGGCCGGCCGCGCCGCCAAGCCCGTCCTCCCGCTGGGCGCCTTCTATCCCCGCAACTGTGCCATCTTCGGCTTCGCGATGTTCAACGCCACACCCGATCAGCAACGCCGATGTTCCGAGGACATCATCCGATGGATCGAGGAAGGCCAGCTCAAGCCGCTCGTCGGCCGGACCTTCCCCCTGTCCGCCGCCGCCGAGGCCGAACGCTTCCTCGAGGAGAACAGCGTCAAAGGCGCCGGCACGCTGAGCGGGAAAGTGGTGATCACGGTCGAATAGTCATTAGTCATTAGTTGAAGCAGCTAATGCGATGGGCGCAAGTCTCCTATGAATCTACTAACCACGTTCGCCGGCTCGATGATGGAAGGCTTCCTGCCCCGCGGCTGGGACCTGGCGAGGATCGACGCCTGTTGCGCCCAGCCGCCCGGCTCGATCGGCGATCGCCAACCGTGGTGGCATCCCGGCTTCGCGCCGGTGCCCTGCGATTCGGTGTCCGACTTCGACGTGATGATGGGCCACGAGATCGCGTCGGTCATCAAGCTGGGTCGCGACCGGGGCCGGCCGACCGCGCTGATCTTGCCGGTCGGCCCCATGGGGATGTATCGCTGGGCCGTCTACTTCCTCAAGGAATGGGACGTCTCGTGCGAGCATGTCTACGGGTTCAACATGGATGAGTGGAGCGATCGGTCCGGCGAGACCCTGCCGCCGGAGCATCCCGGCGCGTTCCAGAACGCGATGCAGTCGGCGTTCTACGGCCCGCTTGGCGATCGCACCGTCCCGGAATCGCAGCGATGGTTCGCCACGCCCGACCGCCTGCCGCATTATGCCGATCGGATCGGCGAGCTGAAGTCGAGGGGGGCCGAGCTGGTCGTGATCTTCGGGATCGGCCGGGTCTGCCACATCGCCTTCTGGGAGCCCCACTTCGCCGAGGAGTTCGCCGGCCTCGATGACTGGAAGGCCCAGACGCATCGACTCGGGGCGCGGCTCCATCCCCTGACCATCGAGCAGAACGCGTTGACCAGCTTCAAGAGCCGGACGACCCTGGTGCCCGCCTTCGCCAACACCATCGGCCCGGGCCTCTTCCTCAGGGCCGATCGGATCATCGGCGGCGCCGAGGGCGTGTTCGATCGCGGCATGCAGTGGCAGGGTGCCAGCCTGTGGATGACCCTCCGCTACGGCCCCGACCCCTGGGTCCCCAGCTCGTTCATGCCTACGCTCCCCGGACGGCTCTTCTATCACACCGGCCTGGCCGGTCCGCTCGAGCCCGCGATGAATTGAAGGATTTCGTCCCCCCGATGAGTTGGCCGCCCGGGATTCATCTCGTAGAGTAGGTTTGAGTCGTGCCGCCGATCCCCCGAATGAATGCAGATCGGACGATGGCACGGAGGATGCCGGTGTTCGACAATGACTGGCCGTGGGTTGAATTGTGCGGCCGATCGGGATAAAAAGAATAGAGATCAACACTCACGATGGGCGGTGACGGTGGCGATGGTGGCCCTTGCCGTGTCGATCGGTACGCGGCCGGGGTCTTTTCGCGCGCCCTTCCGCCAATGCCGGGCAACCGAGATGGGCGATCCTGTGCTGAAGAAACCCGCGCGATATCTCCTGGCCATCGTGGTCTTCTTCCTCTTCTTGTTCGAGGCATCCTCGCTCGTCGGCACGAGCCGGCTCCGCCCGCATGCGGCCGTCCTCGGCTCGCCGCTGACCCAGTCGACCGCGACTACCCCCCTGCCCGTTCTCAGCCCCGGCACCTCCGCGCATCCACGGCGCCGGCCTGGTCGAGTCGAAGCTGGAGGACCTTCCGATCGGGACCCTGGTCGCGGGGATCGTCAGCGAGGTCTATGTCAAGCGAGGGGATCTGGTCAAGAAGGGTGATCCGCTGTTCCGGCTGGACGACCACGATTTCCGGACCCAGCTGGCGGTGGCCAACGCGAATCTCGCGGTGGCCGAGGCCCAGCTCGACCGGCTGCTGGCCGCGCCCAGCAAGGCGATATCGCAACATCCGAGGCGGCCGTCGAGGAGGCCAAGGCTCGGTTCCACGACGCCGAGGTCAGCTACCGGCGCTCGGAGACCCTGTTCGAACGTCGCGTCGAGTCGGCGCAGGACCGGGATCGCGAACGCTATTCGTATTTCGCCAACAAGGCCACCCTGGTGAAGATGGAGGCCGACCTGCGTCGGCTCAAGGTCTCCTGGGAGAAGGACCAGGCGACCTCTCGCGCGGCCGTGGCGCAATCGAAAAGCCAGGTCGAGAGTATCCAGGTGAACCTCGGCCGGCTGATCGTGCGTGCGGCGGCCGATGGCCGGGTCGTGAATCTCCACGTCCGCCCCGGCCAGTTCGCCGGCGCGGCCTGGAACGAGCCGCTGGTCATCCTGGGCGACACCCGCGAACGCCTCCTTCGCGTGGATGTCGACGAGCAAGACCTCCCCTACTTCACCCCCGATGCGAGGGCCGTCGCGACCCTGAAGGGACGGCCCCAGGTGCGGATCCCGCTGACCTATTCCGACACCGAACCCTCCGTGGTCTCGCGTCCGGAATCCGTCGGCTCGCGATCGGATTCGGGCGGAATCCGGGTATTGCCGGTCCTGTATGCCTTGCCCAAAGAGACCCCGGTCCCGCTCTATGTCGGTCAAGAGCTGGACGTCTATATCGAGATCACCAAGCCCCCCGAGGGCGTGGTACTCGAAGCCGACCCCGCGATCGTCAAGAAACCCTTCGAAGATGAAGGCCCGGCCCCGGTCGCCGAACCTCGGTCGCAATCGGCTCGCCCGATGACCGTCGGTCTACAAGAGGGCTCGCATTGAAGCCGACGGTCGCGCTATCGAGACCCTCGGCGATCGACTGCCGGGACCTCGACCCAACGCCAGTCATGCTCTGGGTTTGAGACGGAGCTTTGGGCCGTAGGCCATGACGGCCACATCCCCAGCCCGTCCGCGTCGGGCACCTTCCATTGACGTGCCGCTCACGATCGCCGAAACTGCGCCCGGCGACGTCGAATTCGGGAGATCGCCGAAGGCAGGGCAGATCGACGTCGTGGACGGCGGAGTTCGTCACGGAACAGGCATTGGAGGCTCACGGTCATGGCGAAGAATTATCATATCCGGCAAGACAACGGAGCGATCATCACCTTCGGCTCACCCGAGGCGATCAAGGAGTCTCTGGAGGTGCACTGGCCGGTCGGTCGGTACGACATCATGGAAGGTCCCTCGTCCCTATTGCCACACGGGCGACCGGGACGTCGCTGGGGAGTTGCCGTCAAGGAGCCCGGCGGGACGGTCGGCTTAGTTCCGGACACGAATTGACAGGCTGGTCGCCGAGATGACAGGCAGGCCGAATCGGCAGGGTGTGAGGATTTTCCGATCGTCTTGACTTCCGGCCGGCCGGGCTCATGCGAAATCGCGGAAGAGGACCAGCTTGGTATAGGCGACCCGGAAGCCTAGCCGTTCGGCGTTGCGATGCGAGGTACTGCCCGGCGCCGCGCCCATCGTCGCGAGCCTGCAGCCGGCCGCCGCGGCGTGGTCCAGTCGCATATAGGCCAGGCTGGTCTGGATCCCTCGGTTGCGATAGACCGGCAGGGTGCTCGCGCCGCCGAGCATGGCCAGGCCATCGCGGATCAGGAGCGAGGCCGCCCCGGCCGGCTCGCCGTCGACGCGGGCCAGCAGGCCCTTCATGCCCTCGACGCGCGACGCCATCGCGGCGATCTCCAGCAACTCGGGACCCGGTTCGTCGGGCGCGACGAAGCCCCGGGCGAGCGTCCGCCCGTAGAGCTCGGTCTCGTCGGGACCGGCCCAGGCGGCCGCGAACTCCCTTGGCGGCATGGCGAAGGTCTCGAACCGGTCCAGCGCACGATAGAGGACGTCTTCGAAGCCGATGGGCCGGAAGTCCCGGCGAGAGAGCCCCTCGAGGAGGGATGGGTCGGCCAGCGGGCAGACCATGACCTTCGCCGGCACGCCTCGGTCGGAGAAGACACGTTGCATCGCCGCCAGATCGTCATCCGAGACCGGCCCGGACATGCCCATGCCTTTGGCTTCGGTCAGAGGCGAGCCCTCGCCGAAGAAGAACGCGTATCCACCGGCGACCGCGACCGCGGCCGTGTCGGCCTCCGGCCGGATCTGCATCCTGGCCCGGGCACACTCCGCGCCGCACCAAGCCTCGATCCCTTCGAGCCGACTCGCCAGATCCAGATCGGCAAAGATCATCGGGGCCTCCGCGGTTCGGATTCGATCGTCTCAACGACGTAACGCGATGCGCCGACACGGCACAACGCCCGTAGGTTCGCGCCGAGCCCTCAGAGGGCCGCGCACTCCCCAGATAATGTCTCGCATCGCCACGCGGAGGGCAGAATCCCGCAGCCTCCCGCGAGCGTGACCTAATCTTATCAGGGAGGGGCGAAAGGGCCCTAAGTTTTTCGCCGGCCACCTCCGGTTTATTTCCCGTCGTCCACGACCAGACAAGGGGATCCGCATGAATCTGTCGTATCCGAGTCGTCGCTCGTCGGTCAAGAGAGAGACTCGTTCAACCGAAGGCCGGTTCTGGCACAAATTGCTCGCGACGATCCTCGATCCGATCCCGCGTCCCGCCGGTCATCATATTCCATGCGGCACAGCCACTCCATCCGTTCCACCGGCCTCATTTCTCGATGCAACGCCCGATGCAATGACCAGGTCATTGCGCGTCGGCCGGCAGGTTATGCAGGTTATATTGGGGGATGCGCAGTGTCGGCAGTGGTGCTGGGAACAGAGTAGGACGATGTCGCGGGGCCGCCCGGTGAGGGTATTGCCCAGGTCGTGAAGGGTGCGGCGGACGAACTACGCCTGGCGATGGCAAAATGTTCACTGATTCCGCCCGGTTTCCTTGCTATAGACTCTGAAGTCGTTGGCTCTCGCGCGAGACGACCTGACGACCACACGATCTCTCGGACTTGCGAGGATTCGCATTGTCAAAGCCCGATGTCGCGCCCGGAATGCCGGCCCGGACGACGGAAGCGAGGGCGACGAGTTCAGGATTTCCGGAAAATCCTGTATCAGATTGCGCGGTTCGTCACTTTAGAGATACGTAGCGATTTGACTCGAAACCACCTGGCGTCCTGGCGTGATTCATGAGCAGGGCAACTCGCGGCGCGGCCTTGCGGCCGATCTACCATCTGTTCGAGACGGGCACCCTGATCGGCTCGAGCGACGGGCAGCTCCTGGAGCGGTTCGTTGCCGGCCGCGACGAGGCGGCATTCGAGGCCCTGGTCGCCAGGCACGGGCGTTCGGTCATGGTGGTCTGCCGGGATGTCCTGCGCGACCAGCATGACGCCGAGGATGCCTTCCAGGCCACGTTCCTGATCCTGGCCCGGAAGGCGGGATCGCTCTGGGTGGGGGATTCCCTCTCGGCCTGGCTGCACCGCGTGGCGCGCCGGGTCGCCGTCGAGGCGAACCGGCAGAAGGTACGCCGTCGGGCCGTCGAGAAGACCGGCCTGGAGATCGACGAGACGCGGACGGAGGTACCCAATCCCTGGGGAATCCAGCCGCAGACGCTCCACGACGAGATCGACCGGTTGCCGGAAAAGTACCGCGTGCCGATCATCCTCTGCGATCTGGAAGCGCTGACGCGTGACGAGGCCGCCTGCCGGCTCGGCTGGCCGCCCGGCACCGTCGCCGGCCGACTGGCCCGGGCACGCGCACTGCTGCGCGATCGTCTCGTCCGGAGCGGCCACGTCGAGGTGGTCGGACTCATCGCCATGGCCCGGGCGCGACGCGTGGCTCATGGAGACGTCCCCTTCTCCTGGATCCGGAAGGCCGCCCATCTGCTGGGGTCGTCTCCGGGCGGGGCGATGAAAGTGTCGGGACTTGCGTCGGTCGGCGGTTCGGTCCTCGCACGGGGAGTCATCAGGGCCATGATGCTTGCGAAACTGAAGAACATCGCAGTCCTGTCCATCGCGGCGGCACTCGCGCCGGCGGTCGTCGCCTGGGCTGTGGCAAGCTCCCGGCTCGAGATGCTACCGGGCGAGGCGCCCGTCGTACGGGCGATCGCCCTCCAGGAAGCCGCGAAGGCCGAGCCGGCGCAGGGCGCGTCCGGGACGATGCCGGCGAAAGTGCCCGTCGTGGGCGCGATCGTGCTCCATGACGGTACGCCCGCCGGCGGCGTACGCGTGTTCTTCTCCACGCGCGATCACGCTTACAGCAAAGGCGAGGTCCGCGCCGAGGCGGGTGCCGACGCCCAGGGCCGCTTCTCCCTGGAGATCGCCCCCGTGGAGAATGTGTCGGCCGGGTGGCCCGGCACGGGAGTGCTCTGGGCCTATCGGCCCGGCTCGTCCATCGCATCAATTTCGGTTTATCGAGGCGCCCTTCCGCCGGGATTGCCGCAACGGCTCGTGGTGGGGCCGCCAGCCAGGGCGATGTTCGAGGTCCGTTGCCCGGACGGAAAACCTGCCGTGGGCGCACAGATCGAGCCCCGTATGCTCTGTCGTGACTACGGACTCGTGCCGGATGGCCTCGCGCCGATCATCGGGGCCGACACGGTCACCGATGCCCACGGCCGCGCCGTGATGACCGCATTCTTTCCCGAAGAGATCGCGTCGATTCGCGTCAATGCCGAGGGGTACGGGCAGCAGGAGTTCGGTTTCGGGTATGAGGAGCTCACGCCGGACCCCAGGGTTATCACGCTCCGGCCCGTCGGCCGGCTCAAGGGCCGCCTCGTCGGCGAGCCGGGCGCGATCCGCCGTCGCCCGCTCAGCGTGTCCACCTTCACCCCGCCTGACGCACGGGTTCCGCACGTCTACAGCCTCGACATCACGACCGATGACGACGGCCGCTTCGACATACCCGCGACCGCGATCGGCCCTCACGATGTGAAGACCATCCCACATTGCGATTCCCCCTGGTATGCGAACTCCGAGGGGCTCCCCAACGTCGAGCCGGGCCAGACGACCGAAGTGGTCCTGCCTTTGAAGCGGGCGATCCGGGTTCGCGGAGTTGTCCGCGAGAAGGGCACGGGGAAGCCGATCGAGGGGGTGCGGGTCGCCGTCACGATGGCAGAGACGGGGGCGATGACCACCGGTCCGGACGGGCGATACGAGGGCTTTGTTCCGCCGGAGGTCACCTTCCTGATCCCCCGGGCAGTCCCCGCCGGTTATGCGATGCCGATGTTCAACCTTCCCCAGTTCCGGGTGCCCGAGGGTGCCGTCGACATGGAGATGCCGCCTCTCGAGCTGGTGCGGACGGGCGAGGTGCGCGGCCTCGTGGTCGGCGACGGCGCCCGGCCGGTCGCCGGGGCGGAGGTGGAAGTCTCCTGGGATTCGGACGAGGGGCGACACGCGGGAGTTCCCCATCGCCGCACGGTCCGTACCGGTCCGGATGGTCGATTCGTCGTGGACCGCGTGCCCGAAGGCGCCGAGGTCACCCTCTCGGCACATCACCGCGCGTTTCGCACGCCGGAGCCCCGATTGGCCCGCGTCGGCGAGGCGTCGATCCTCCGGCTCGCGCCATCGGATGTCGCGGCGCTGGAAGGCCGGGTCCTCGATCCCGCGGGCCGGCCTGTCGCGGGGGCCAATGTGCATCTTCGCTCCCCGCGACGCAACACCCCGTATGGCCCGATCGTCGGCAGCGACCTGGTCGCGTTCGAAGGCGGATATGTCCTGGTCACGGACGCCTCGGGCCGCTTCCGGACGCCCAAGGAGCTGAATCCCGACGGCGAGTACGCCGCTTTCGCCTCGGCCGCGGGGCTCCGCTCCTATCGCACCATGTGGGTGCGGGGCCGGGGCAGGTCTTTACCGGACCTGGTGCTCCCGGCCGAGACTGAGGCCCCTGCGAAATAGGTTTTCACCGCGCCAGGGCGAGGCTCCGTCCGAGTTGTCGCGGCCCGGTTCCCCGGCTTCCGCAAAGAACCCCGCGATAGTATCACCAGCGTCCGGCCGGTATACTGGCCTGGCGCCGGCCAGTTCGAATTCCATCCACCTTGCGAGCAGGAAAAGCTATGCGTCTGGCGCGGATGATCCAGGCGGTAGACGCCCATGCCTGCGGCGAGCCCGGCCGGGTGATCGTGGGCGGCGTGCTCGACGTTCCCGGCCGCACGATGTTTGAAAAGATGCAGCACCTCCAGGACCATGCCGATGGGCTGCGCAAGTTGATGCTGCGCGAGCCGCGCGGGTATCCCGCGGCGAATTGCAACCTGATCCTGCCGCCGACGCATCCGGATGCCGTCGCCGGCTACGTGATCATGGAGCAGACCGAGTACCCCGGGATGTCCGGGACGAATACGATCTGCGTGACCACGGTCTTGCTGGAGACCGGCATGGTGCCGATGATCGAGCCGGTCACCGAATTGACCCTGGAATCGCCGGCCGGGCTGATTCGCGTGCAGGCCGAATGTGCTCTCGGCAAGGTCCGGAAGGTCACGTTTCGCAATGTTCCGGCATTCGCCGCACACCTCGACAAGGTGATCGATGTGCCCCACCTGGGCAAGGTCACGGTCGATGTCGCGTACGGCGGGATGTTTTATGTCATCAGCGACGCCACGCCGTTTGGCCTGCGCCTCGTGCCCGAAGAAGGACGCGAGATCGTGCGTATCGGCGAGATGATCAAGGCCGCCACCCAGGAGCAATTGCCCGTCGAACATCCGCTGCAACCGGGATTCAACGGGGTGACGATTACCGTCCTGTCGTCGCCGCCGACCCAGCCTGGGGCGCATGCCAGGAACGCCGTCGTCGTGTCGACAGGCCGGCTCGACTGGAATCGTCCCGCCACGTGGACCGGGGCCATCGATCGCTCGCCCTGCGGCACCGGGACCTGCGCAAGATGGCCACGCTTCACGCCAGGGGAGAGCTCGGCCTGAACGAAGACTTTCACCACGAGGGAATCCTGGGGACGATCTTCACGGGCCGGTTGCTCGAAGAGACGTCGGTCGGACCGTATCGAGCCGTCGTGCCGACGATCAGCGGCAGGGCCTGGATCACCGGCTTCTGCAACTATGTTCTGGATGCGGACGACCCTTTCCCGGAGGGATTCACCGTCGGCGACATCTGGTGAGGCCGGTAATCGACAGCACTCTACACGTCGGCGTTGACCGTGGGTATCCTGGCGTGATCGGATCGGGTCGACGAACAGGGTGATGCGATCGGGGAGGAAGCCGATGGTCCAGATGCGCAAACACATGGGTTTTTTCTGGGTCCTGGCCCTCGTCGGCGTGTGCCTGGCCGTTGGGAGCGGGCGAGGCTCTGAATGCGATACGGATGACACGCCCGTCCCGGCGCCGCGAGGGGCCGAGACCGCCCCGGATGGCTGGGTCGCGGGAGCCGTCCGAGACGAGGTCCGACCCGCGTTCGCGCATCAGGCCCACGGCGCGGCCGATGGTGGGGCGTGCCTCATCATCAAGGCAGACCAGCGTGAAGGTCTCGATGGCTACTGGAAGAAAGTCTTCCCCGTCGCCGGGGGTACGACCTACCGTTTCCGGGCGACCTACCGGGCCCAGGGTATCGCCGTGCCGCGGCGGAGCGTCGTGGCCGAGATCCGCTGGAAGGATGCGGGCGGCCGGCCGGTACCCCAGGATGATCCGCCGCCGCCGGGCTATCTCCGCGGCGCGACGGCGATGGCCGAGCCCGAGTTCCCCACGACGCGGACCACCGACTCCCGGGGCTGGACCGAGGTCTCGGATACGTATCAGGCCCCCTCGCGGGCGACGCAGGCGGTCGTCGAGCTGCATCTGCGCTGGGCCCCCGGCGGCGAGGTGCGATGGGGCGACGTGTCCTTGATCGAGTCCGGTCCCGCGTCACCCCGGACGGTGCGCCTGGCCACGGTCCACTTCAAGCCGAGCGGCGGCAAGACCCCGGCGGACAACTGCCGGATGTACGAGCCGCTCGTCGCCGAGGCGTCGCGTCGCAAGGCCGACCTGGTCGTGCTCGGCGAGACGCTCACTTATGTCGGCCTCAGCAAGTCGTTCGCGGAGGTCGCCGAACCGATCCCCGGCCCGTCCACCGAGTATTTCGGCCGGCTGGCTCGGCAGCACAACATCTACATCGTGCCCGGCCTGGTCGAGCGCGACGGCCACCTGGTCTATAACGTTGCGGTGCTCATCGGCCCCGACGGCCGTGTTGTCGGCAAGTATCGCAAGGTCTGCCTGCCGCGGGGCGAGATCGATGGAGGCGTGGCGCCGGGCTCGGATTATCCCGTCTTCGCGACCCGGTTCGGCACCGTCGGCCTGATGGTCTGCTACGACGGCTTCTTCCCGGAAGTCGCCCGAGAGCTGAGCAACCGCGGCGCCGAGGTCATCGCCTGGCCCGTGTGGGGCTGCAACCCGATGCTGGCGCGCGCCCGGGCCTGCGAGAATCATGTCTATATCGCCAGCAGCACTTATGAAGACGCGTCCCGGAACTGGATGATCTCGGCGGTCTTCGAGCACACCGGAGACATCCTCGCCCAGGCGAAGGATTGGGGCACGGTGGCCGTGGCCGAGGTGGACTTGAACCGTCGCACGCGATGGATCAGCCTGGGCGACTTCAAGGCGGAGATCCCCCGGCACCGCCCGGCGGCCGTCGCGGAAGACTCCGGTGGGAGGTGAGCCAACCTCGCACGTCAGTGCGATCTTGGTGCGCCGGATCGGGCTTACGCCCGAGGTTGGAGGACCTTCGTCTCGTCCGAACCACGGTCTCACGACCGTGGTCACCGCACAGGCCCTCGATGATGTGGACAGTAGTCGTTATGAACACGTGGAAGTTGACTCTTCCATGCAACGCACAGTGATTTGGTACGAACCGGTTACCGCCATGGCACCCGACGGTGAGATCACGATGCAGGTCGCCCAGATCGTCCCGGTCACGGAAGCCGAGGGGCCGGGGCGGCGCTTTGCCCTCTGGTTTCAAGGGTGCCCGCTGCGATGTCCGGGATGCTGCAATCCGGAGATGCTGCCATTCGTGGGCGGCCGGACGATGCACTTGCACGAGGTGCTCGACGCGATCGACGAGGCTGTCGAAGAGGGCATCGAAGGCATCACGCTGCTGGGGGGCGAGCCCATGGCCCACGCCGAAAGCGCCGCGCCCCTGGCGAGGCTGGTCCAGGCCCGGAACTTGTCGGTTATGGTGTTCACCGGTTTCACGCTGGAAGAACTGCAAGAAAACCGGGATCCGGCGATCCACGAGCTCCTCGCGCACACGGATATCCTGGTCGACGGTCCCTATCGCCGCGAATTGCCGGAAACCGGGAGGCGCTGGATCGGCTCGGCGAACCAGCGGATCTTCTTCCTGTCAACGAGGTACCGGGCGGATGATCCCGAGTGGAATCGGCCCAATACGCTGGAAATTCGGCTCTCGGGATCGGAGTTGACGATCAACGGTTTTCCCGCGAAGCACGCGGTGGGAGTATGGCGGCGCAATGCGCCAGCCAGGTCATGAGATCCGTTTCTCGATTCGAAGCGAACCTGCTGGGCGTCTTGCAATGTCTCTTGCAGCGTGCACCCCGGCAACGTGCCCTGCAATTGATCGGTCAACTCCGTCCGCCGCCCTGCCTGAGCCGTGCGGCCGTCGAGCTGATCCAGGACCATCTGAGCAAGGGCTGCGTCTCGCTGCTGGCGCGGACGGGCTGGCGCCGCGATCGCCATCTCCGGGGCTCGGAAATCCGGGAGGGACGCTTATGGACGCGAACACCGCCGGAAGAGCTGGCGCTGAGCTTCTCCCGGCACTCCGTGGGATTCTTGATGTGGCTCACTTCCGGAAGTTTCCAGGATGAGAAGGCTCGCTGGAAGCCGTCGGCGCAGGAACTGACCTCGGGAGACCATCTGCTCTTCTACTGGGCGTTCCAGGCACTGCGCCATGCCGAGATGATCAAGAAACTGCACCGGCACGAGTGCTTCACCGGCGATGCCCTGTGCAGGCTGGCTTTCCCCGAGGACTTCGCCCACGTGGAGACGCTTCCCGACTGGAATCCCTGGACAACCGGCGTGGGATCGCACATCCTGGAAGCGTTGCAACTTCCGCTGTCCGAACGCTGGCTCGAGCTGGAGGGCGCGAAGGAGCAGATCAGCGACTGCAAGCGGATGAGCGACCTGGGGAAGAGTCAGGAGCGGGTCCTGGGGAGCTTTTGCGACGCCGTGACCGCCGCGGGACGCCGGGACCTGGCCCGGTTCCTGCTCCGAACCTTATCGCTACTGTTGCGGGACAGGCCGCCTGCCGGGCGTTGGATCGGAAAGCTTGACGTCCGCGCGCTGCGCCTGGCGGATCGCCTCGGGACCTACCGGGCGGCGCTCGCACTGGTCAGGCACGGCGAGGTCTTGCGGGATTGGGAGCGCGAGTCTCGCCTGGTCGGCTACTTCGACGAAGGTTATGCCGCGAGCCAGTTGTGGAAATCGGACTGGGACGACTTCGGCTGCGAGGAGACGTTCGAGCACGGTCGGAGGATCCTGAGCGAGATCGAGCCGCTGGCGAGTTGAGCGCAATCGATCAAGGAGTCCATGATGAGCCGCGCCTATCGCATCAAGGTCCGGGAGAGCCTGCAACGCGTGGTCCGGGCCAGCGACCACGTGAGCACGCAACTGGAAGTGCTGGAGATCCTGCCGGCCGAGGAGATGGCCGAGCTCCTGGCGGAGGAGCTCGAGCGCCGCGGTTTCCGGCGCCACGGCAAGTCTCTGAGCCGCCGCCAGATGGGGATCACGATCCAGATCGATCCCGAGACGGCGACGGTCACCGTGAAGTCGGAGTCCGAGGATCGGATCACGCTCGAGGCGGAGAAGAACCCCATCCTTGATCGAGACCTGGGCGGCGCTCATGCCGATAAGGTCAAGGAGGCGGTCCGGCAGGAACTGCGGCAGGACCTGGAAGAGAAGGCGGCCGGGAAAGCGGCGGAGATCCAGCGCGAGGTCACCGAAAAACTCAAGGGGAGCCTCGCCGACCTGCGTCAGGAACTCAACCAGGTCGTGAACCGCGTGACGGCCGAGGCCCTCAAGAAGAAGGCCGCCCAGATCGGACAGATCAAGGAGATGACCGAGGACCGGCAGAGCGGCGCGCTGACCATCGTGCTGGAAGTGTAACATCATATGTCGATCCTGATCCCTGAGACCGATCTACCGAAGGAGCTATCCGTCGAGCAGGCCGTGGAAGCCGCCTACGCCGCCGAGATGGCCGAGGTGTGCTCGCGGCTGGAGCGCGGCGTGCCGGTGCTCGTCGAATGCGACAAGGACCTGGCGCCGTTCCTGTACGTCAACCTGCGGAATCGGCTGAAGAAGGGCGGCCTCCAGTGCCTGTACCTGGATGGCCGGCCGAGGCAGCAGACGCCCGATGCCCTCGCCTGCGGCTTCATGGGCACGATGCTGGCGCAGCTGCGCGACGCCGTCCGCGGCGCCGTCGAACGCCGCGTGGTCGTGTTGCCGCACCTCGACCTGTTGACGACCGGTCAGGGCGGCTTGACCGCCGAGGCGCGCGAGGTGATCCCGCTGCTGTACGAGAACCCGGAGTTGATCTGGCTCGGCTTCAAGGACCCGTCGTTCCCGCTGCCGCGGGTGATCGAGAACCTCTTTCCGCATCGCATCTCCCTGCTCGGCATCGCGCGACCGCGATTGCGATACCTGGTGACGCAGAAGGAATCCCGCAAGTTCGGGCACCAGTTCAATCCCTGGTCGCTGTACAAGCACATCTCCGGCATGAATGCCGTGCGGCTGCGGAAACTGCTCGCCTCGCTGGAGGGCGAGGATTACCCGGCCGATCCGCGTCATGCGTATGCCCAGATCCGTCAGGTGACCATGGCGGGGCAACTGGAGATCCCCCACGTCGACCTCGATCGCGACATCGGCGGCTATGCCCGGATCAAGCATCGCCTCCGCGCCGAGATCCTCGACGTGCTGACGCTGAAGGATCGCATCACCGAGCCGGACCAGATCGCGCGGCTGGAGGACCTGATCCCGAAAGGGATGATCTTCTGGGGACCGCCGGGGACGGGCAAGACCCTGTTCGCCAAGGCGCTGGCGACCGCCATCGGCGCCGCCATCACGGTGGTCTCCGGCCCCGAGCTCAAGAGCAAGTGGGTCGGCGAGAGCGAGGAGAACCTGAGGCAGATCTTCCACCGTGCCCGCCAGTCGGCGCCGGCGATCATCGTCTTCGACGAACTGGATTCGTTCGCCGCCGCGCGCGGGACGTACACCGGCACCGGCGTCGAGCATTCGATGGTCAATCAGCTCCTGACCGAGATGGACGGCTTCCACCGGGAGGAGCTGGTGTTCGTGGTCGGGACGACGAACTTCGTGGAGATCCTCGATCCGGCCCTGCTGCGACCGGGGCGATTCGAGTTCCATCTTTTTATCCCCTACCCCGAGGGCGACGACCGCCGCGAGATCCTCCGCCTTTACGACGCCAAGATGGGCTTGCAGATGACCCCGCAGGCGCTAGAGTACACGGTGCGTCGCACGGCCGACTTCGTCGAGGGTGCGGCGATGGGGACGCGGTTCAGCGGCGATCATCTGAACGCCCTGTGCCGGGCCATCGCCCGCCTCCGCCTCCGCGAGGAGCTGCGCAGGCCCACGGAGCCGGCCGACGTCGACCGAGCCCTCAGCGAGTGGATCGAACGCCCGCGGATGACGCCCGCCGAGGAGCGCGTCGTCGCCACGCACGAGGCCGGCCACGCCGTGTGTGCCCTGTTCTGCACCCACGCCACGCCGATCGAGCGGATCTCGATCCAGGGGGATGCCGCGGGGACCCTCGGCTTCGTCCGCTATCAGGATCCCGCGCATCGCTATGTGGTGACGCGCGGACAGCTCCTCGACGACCTGTGCATCCTGATGGGCGGTCGCGAGGCGGAGCTGTCGTTGCTCGACGACCTGTCGATCGGGTCCAGCGGCGATCTCCAACGGGCGACCGCCATCGCCCGCGCGCTGGTCGAGGAGTTCGGCATGGGCGGCCCCGACGTGGGCGTCTGCCGCTTCCACGCCGAGGACGGCGCGACCGGCCGTTACGCGCACCTCTCGCCCGCACAACTGGAAATGCTCGATCGCCGCGTCCGCGAGCTGCTGGAGGAAGGGAGGCAGCGGGCCAGCCAGATCCTGAGCGAACAACGGTCCCTGGTCGAAACCCTGCGCGATCTGCTGCTGCAAAACAAGGTGCTCGATGCCGGGACGCTGGCAAACTTGATTGCCGGACACAAGAATCGAGTCGATGGCGAGGAAACCGGGTCTGGGGATTCTACCCCGAAGTTGCTGAACAGGTTAGTCGCGCGATCCCGGTGCCTGACCTGAAGCAGCTCCAATTCGCCTATGTGCAGGCCGTTGGGTTCACCGAAGGCCTCCGCGAACACCATTACATGTATTGATGTCTTCCGGATGATGGAGCGGCGTCTGAAGGCAGCAGACTTTCCGGCCCAGTTCTCGCCGCACTCGTTCCGGGAGGCGACGCTAACTGACCTGCTGGAGCAGAACGTCCCGCCGGACGATGGCCAGCCATTCTGCCTCCGTTGACAGTTCTGTCCGTGCTTTCTTCCAGCGGTCTTGACGATGACTTGTCGGCCTATATGTCATTTTCGCGAAATCCGATGCGCGTCAATGGCCGTCGAGGTTTCGGCGACAATTGCTCGGAACGTTGTCAGAGTCATCGCACGGGGCGGCAGCACGCGACACGTGGTGTCTCGGACCGAAGCAGCATCGTAAATCGCGAAGACATCATCCCCCGACCATCGCGGGGCGGTCATGCCCATAGCGGCTCCAGCCGGTCTCGCCAGGGGTGGATCTAGGGCTTGTGTAAGAATCCTAGATAGAGCAGGCCTTTGCGTCCCGTGTCGCGGTGAGAACTTGTCCCCATTCCGGGTCCGTCCCAGTTCCGGGTTCCGGTGAGGATTAGCTCCGTCCCCGTTCCGGGTCCAGGTGGGACCGAGTGGAGAAGCAAATATGCACGAAAACACAGATGAGCTTGACGTGGCACGACCTCATCCACCGTCTTATCAACTCTGGGCGGGCATTGTCATGACTTTAATAACCGTACCGCTTGAGAATGCTGTCCATGCTGTCCCGTGAGGGACGGCCATAATACTTCAGCAACTCCGCCGGGCGATTGGTAAAGAAGCCGTCCACCCCTCGCTTGTCCAGTTCTTGGAAGTCTACTGTGTCATCCACCGTATAGGCATGGATCAGCAGGCCATTGTCGTGGGTAATGCGGTTCATCCAGGGCTGCACCAAGTCCATATAGCTCTGCTCGCCGCCTTTCGTCAACGCCGCCGGGGCGCCGGTGCCGATCGCGCCGTGGCTCTTGGCCCACTCTAGCCAGCGAGCAAATTCCTCGGGTTTCACCTCTTGCTTGGCGTAAAAAATCGCCGTGGCCGTCTCCCCCGACTCCTTGAAGCCCACCGCCGACTTCGGCTCCATGAAACCATCGCCAAGCCAGAGCAGGAGAACCTTCGGGACTTGCGGCATATACTGGTGAAGTAGTTCCAGGCTCCTTTTCTCGAAAGTTTGCAACACCACACGGCCGGACATGTAGGCCACGCCGACTCGGCGTCTCGCATCGAAATCCGCCGGCGCAGCTCTTTCGCGGCCAATCCAGCCGCGCTTCTTCGAGCTTTTCCTTCAACTCTTTCTCGATGCCGGGAAACAGGTTGGGCTTCTTGGTTTCGATGTAGAGTCCCGGTTTGTTCTCGCCACCCTCGGCGATGTCGATCACTTGGTCGAGCGTGAGAATCTTCAAACCCGTGAAGGAGGGCTTTGCTCTCGTTGGATGAGTCTGATTGAACCATGTGCCGGCGTCCAGTCGTTCCAGTTCCTCCAGGGTGAATTCGCTGACCGGTTTGTCCGCACGGTCTGGAAAAGCCTGCGCGATGTTCGTGGTGCGCTTCAGATCGTCGTCATGCAAGACGATCAGCTCGCCATCCTTGGTCCGCTGTAGATCGAGCTCGAGGTAATGCGCACCCAGGTCGCGGGCGAGCAGGTAGGACGCGGCCGTCAACTCCGGCGCGTCGTGAGAGGCGCCGCGATGGGCGATGACCGCACGCCCGGGAATGCTGTCCAGGGCCAGAGGCTTCACCGAGCCGTCGATTTCGGGCTTAATCCACTTCTCATGGAGCTTGCCGATGAATAGATTATTGCTCATATTGATGACATGCCTATTCAATTCTTTACGCAAGTCGTCGTCCTCCTGGCAGAGTGCGATGCCGATCTTCTCCTGATCCGCCGGGTGGTCGAAGAGAGACGTCGTGACCTCAAATTCAAGGTCACGGTTCGCATACCAGCGCACCACCGGTTCATGGGCGAAGGTGATCTCGGCCGTACCCTCGCGAATCGCCGTAAAGGGGTCGGCGGCATTCTCTGAATCCGGTACCCTCTTGATGTTAAATCCTCGCGACATGAGGTCTTCAACCCAGTCTTTGGCACGGGTATCGTCTTGCACGATAACGGTCCTGTCCTTGAGGTCGATTTCCGCCCTCACATTGAGGCCTTTCTTGCTCACCAGCGCCGTGCTCAGTCGCAGGTATTCGACGAACTCCACCTGCCTAAGACGGGAATTTGTCACGGTAATCGTTGATATGACGACGTCGAATTCGTGGGCGTTCAATCTGCCAACGATGGGCAGCCACTTCCACTTGACCGGGACGAACACCGCTTTCACGCCGAGGCGGCGAGCGAGCTCGTTGGCGAAATCCACGTCGAAGCCGACGAGTTGGCCGTCCTTGCGATACGACATTGGTGGATACTTATCTTCGGTGGCGATGCGTAACTCCCCCCTCCGCCTGATTCGGTCCAGCGAGCCATCGCGGGTGACGGCGGCGCGCGGCGATTCCGGCGGGGCCAAGTCTCTCGGCCCAACTCTGTCCGGCGAGCCATCCCGGGAGCGATTGAGTAGAAGCACGACCACGGAAGCGAACAGGGCCACGATGAGCGTAGACAGTAACGTCAATCCTCGGTTCCTCTGGCACGCGTCCCAGGCGCCGCGGAGCCGGTCCATCGGCCCCGCCCGCCTCGATGGGCGGCCAGGGCGCCGTGATTGTGCAAGCCCTTTCGGCGTCGTTGATCGCTCGGTTCTCACGCACGACTCCAAAGCGTCGGCGAATTCCGCCATCGTCTGGTATCGGCGTCCTGGCTCTCGCTCGAGGGCTTTCAACAGCACCCTATCCAGTCGACCGGAAACGGACGTATTCGAGCGGCTCGGAGGGTCCACGGGAAACTCGTCGAGGTCACCATTCTTGCTCGGCGCACTTCTTGTCAGCAAGAAGTACAAGGTCGCCGCGAACGTAAACACGTCCGACCGCTCGTCGGCCCTGCTTGCGTTCTCCGGGGGCCAGTATCCGGGCCTTCCCGCTCGCGTTCCGACCTCCGTCAAGCCGAGAGTACCAGCCGCCTTGATAGGTCGTGCCAGGCCAAAGTCGATCAAATACACGCGTTGTTTTCCTTGATCCCAAATGAAGTTATCTGGGTGAAGATCGCGGTGAACCCAACACTCCCCCTCTTGCGCAATTCGGTTGTTGTATGAATATCGTGCAACAGTCGCGCTAGCGGCACCATGCGAGAAATGACTTGCTCGACCGTCCAGGACTCCGTCATGGCCAACTCGGTCAAAGTGGGCCCTGGCACGTACGTCATCGTGAGGTAATCGAGGCCATCCACGCAGCCTACATGATAGAGAGTCGGCAAGTGATCGGCAAAACGATGGCTAATCTGGCTGAGGGCTTTACTCTCCCGCTTGAAACGGGCCAGCAGCCTTTTCTGCTCCGATTCGTCGAGGTTCGACATCAGTTTCGCCGCGTTTACGACCTTCAAGGCCTCATCGCGCTCGTGTCCGCGTACGAGCAAGACGCGTCCCATCCCGCCGGTCCCGATCTCTTCCTTGAACGTGTATTCGTCTTCCTCGATCAGGACCACGATCGTCGCCAGCGAATATCGCGGAGCTTGAAACCACTCCCTTCTCCAGTAGCTATCGTAGCTGACGGGCAAGTGCTGGTCCTTCGGGTGCCTCGAATTCCAGTCCTTGCGGTGTTGTCTCTCGGCCTTCAACAGGCTCTTGAAGAACTCGAACCGATACCAATCCGCGATTTCCGGCGAATCGAGGTACGAATCCAGAAGCGCATCCGGTCTCCCCTTCAAGGCCGATGTGAAGCGGTCCACGACGGCGGCGGCGCGACCGTCCTGCACGTGTTCCAGTCCCTCATGTGCTTCTATTAGCTCGCGCACCTCCTCCCTCAAGGCGTGCGGCTCCAGTCGGTCAACGGCTCTCGCTCGCTGATTTCTGGGTAAGGAAACAATTCTGTCGAAGTCGTCCCATCCACTCATGAGGCTTGCTTTTCTATGCAGCGACGCAAAAACGCTCTGGCACGAGTCAGGTCTTTCTCAATTGTACGCACGGAGAGCCCCAACTCTTTGGCGATGTCGCGGTTGCTCTCGCCACCGAAATAGTGCATGTACACTATTTGATGGGCGCGTTGATCCTTTTCACGAAGCGCCTCCAGACATCGCTCGACACGTTCCACGTCGACTTCCGTCTCGTCGCTGCTCGCGGCGACGACATCCGCGAGGTCGTCGAGCGGGACCCGGATCAGCCCGTCGGGCCGCTTCTCCGCGTTGAGTCGCCGGAGGTGATCGATCACGATCCGGCTCATCGCCTTGGCCATGAGCGCGAAAAAGTGTTCGCTATTCTCAAGCTCCTGCGTTCCCTCGATAATATGCGAGGTTATTTTGATGTTCGCTTCTTGAACGACGTCGGTGACGCTAACCTGTTGCTTTCGGCCATTAAGTTGCGCGGCAACTATTGCACGCAGGCGAGCTTCGATGGATTGCACTAACTCCGTCAGGGCGACCTGATCACCGCTCTCGGCTCGGCGAATCAGTTTCGTGACTTCTCCTGGTTCATCAGCCGCCATGGACAAGACCTCCGATGGGCGGGAGCCGCCCGGGACCGGACCACTTCTTCCCGAATTTTCGGAAAAACCGTTACGGGTTGCAATGCGACTTTACGTGGTCCTGCATGGAGGGGGCGGTGATCCAAGAACCGCCGGGCCATCCAGGAATCCACACCACGGAGAAGATCGATGAAGAATCGATTCGGCAATGAACAGTTGCATCCGGCACAAACGTACGTTCCCGCGCCCTCGCTGCCGATCGCTCCGCGGGTGGACTTCACGACCGAGGATCGGGCCGACGACCTGGGCTCTCCCTACCGCGAGCGGATTCACGTCGGCCCGGACGGCAAGGGGTTCATCCCGCTCCGCAAAGACACGACTCCAGCCGACCCGAGGATCTACAAGGGGAGCGTGTTCCTCGGGGCCGAGGTCTACTTCGATCGCAACGTGCTGGTGGGCCCGGGGCAGATCGAGAGCCTTGATGTGCTCGCCTTGTTCTGCTCCCGGGATGACCTGCGGTCGCTCGACCAGCGCGAGAATCGATTGAGCAAGGATCTCCTGCGTCGGACGGCGATGGTCGCCTTCGAGGTCGGCCGGTTCATGGAGAAATACGAGGCTCAACCGACGGCGATCGTCCCCTCGGGCTTCTTCGTGCACAAGGGCGAGATCCGTTACCTCCCCGGCCCGATCGCCAGGGACGGGTGGGACCCTTCGGCGCGGCATTTCCTGCCGGAGAACGTTGCCTCGCAGGCGAAGCCGCAAGTGCTCGACGGTTTGCGCGGGCCGAGAACGTCCGGCGCGTCCTCTTCTGGCCTGCGCACCGCGAGGTCTACGGGCCCGAAGTGCTCGCGAGGGTCAAGGACGAGGGCCTGCGCGACGCCTGGCGGTCCATGGTCGAGCACCCATCGCTCGACCCGAAAGCGGAGAAGGATTTCCTCGACAAGCTCGCGCCACGAGACGCCGACCCGGATTACATGCTCGGCACGCCAGCCCCCACGGTCGCCTCGCCCCGACCAGCCGCGCTGCCGCCGCGTGGGGGCCGGCGCCGGAAGTTGCGCGTCCTGCTGGGGACGTCGGCCCTGCTCGCGGCGGGGGCCGCGGTCGCGGCCGGGACGAGCCCCGCGTTCCTCACGCGGGCGAGCGGTGCCGTTCGGACGACGATTGAGGCGGTGAAAGTGGCCATCGACTCCGTCCGCGGTCTCGGCGGCGTTACGCCGCCCGTGGTCGTGGTGCCCGAACGCATCCCCGTCCAAACTCTCGGGGTTCTCATCAAAGCCAAGGGGAACGCGAATTCGGGTCAACAGACCCAGCCGGGCACCACGCCGCCGGCACCATCCGGCGGCCCGACCGCCCCCGCCTCCAACGTACCCCCACCGACATTCGACCTCAACGGGATCGCCCAGAAGTTGCCGGCGCCGCCGGGCCATGAGGTCTGGAAGCCCAGCCTCCCCGCCGAAATCGATGCCATGAAGAAGGAATTGCTCCGCCTGGCAGAGGCCGAGTTGGTCGATTACGACCAGGCGCACGGGCTCTGGATCCTCAAGAACGCGCGACGCTATGCCCACGAGGTCCTCGCCCTGCTGGTCAAGGGCGGCCTCGAGGTCGAATCGCCCACCTCGCCGGGGAGGATGTACAAGATCGACTTCCACTCTCCGTCCGATGCCACGATCACGATCGTCATCGCGGTGAAGCCGGACGACGGCATCGGCTCGGGCATTTTGGGCTATATATGGTTCACGTGCGACTCCAAGGACGACGAGGTGCACCGCTGGTCCGAGTTCGTCTTCACGCCTCCGCCTCCTCCCGCGGCGGAGAGCCATTGGGGGGGGACGCTCAAGCAGCAGGCCAGTCAGAAGAAGGAGTTCCCGTACCGCTACGGCACGAAGTACAAGATCACCGCGGTCCGGGTCGGGGGCGGTCAGGACGAGCTCTCGGGGATCGTGCTGGCTGTTCAGGACAAGACCTTAATGGAGAAGGAGTTGACCGAGCTGTTCGCGAGCTGCCGGATGAGCGTCGCCGACGTTGCGCCGTATTACCGAAAGGTCGAGACGGCGTACATCATCGAGCCGATGCCGCTGATCCTGGACCTTTACAACCACTTCAACCCGAAGAGCAACCCGGATGATCCGGTGAATGTCGCCCGGCGCGCCAGCCAAACCGTTTATCGCTACGTGCCGCCAGGCGCCGCGGCTCCCGGGCCGGCGGCCGCGGCCGCGCCCACCCAGCCACAGCCCTGACGCCTTGGTCCTGCCCGCGAGCCGAGGCGTCCTCGGTGGGGCGCAGCGCGCGACTCACCTTGATTCATTCACCCGGAGGAAGATCGCCCGATGCCCGAACCCGACCTGAGAACCGTCGAGGCCGCCCGCGACCGGGCGACTTCGGCACCGGCCGCGGAGCCGGTGCGCGAGCCCGACCTGAGAACCGTCGAGGCCGCCCGCGACAGGCCCATGGAACTGCTGACCGAGATGTATCGACGACGTGAGACGTACATCGAAGTGCTCGGGGGAGAGAAGACCTTCCTCGCCTTGGAGGACAACCTCGGCCGCCTCGCCGCACTGATGCTGTTGACTCGACCGATGATCGTCTTGCTGGGGCACTACGACGCCGGCAAGTTGACGATTGTCGCCTTGCTGGCAAAGATTCGCCTCGAGACGGGCCATGGCCCGATCTTGAGGCTTTACACCAAGATCTGCCCGGTCGAGGGCCTCGGCGCCCCGACCTATCGCCTGGCGGTGCTCGGTGTGCCCGAACTCTGGCTGCGGCTCCGCCAGGTGATCGGCCGGATCGCCTCCCCGTCGCTGGCGCAGGCCGCCCAGGCGGCGCTGGGCGCCGGCAGCGACGTCCGCGACGCGGCCCGACGGGTCCGAGAGGCGCTGCTGGAGGGCTTGGAGCTGGTCCAGGCGAGCGAGGACCGGATCATGATCGCCGACGCGGCGTTCGTCTGTCGGTCGATCGAGGAGTTTGCCGGGGATTCCCCGAGGATCGAGTACCGCGAGCTGCGCGACGGCCGCGTCTCCGCGTTCGATCAGGCGCTTAGGATCGTCGCCTGGCACAAGCAAGCCGGTTACGAGATCAGGGAGCCGGCGGACGGCCAGGACCTCGCGGCGATGCTCGCGAACATGTACGACCGCGACCGGCTCGAACGGCGGATCGAGGAGCTGGGGCTCCATGGCGACGCCGCCGAGGAGTTTCGCATGCGATTCGAGTATGGGCTGAGACTCGGGGTCCTCGATTCGATCGAGATCTCAGTCCCGTCCGGCGGCTTGCTCCGGCCGGGCTTCGTCTGCGTTGACGCCCCCGGTCGCGGCGGGAGCAAGCTCGAGCGGCTCATCGGCGAGAACGTCGCACTCGCGGCGGCGGCGGTCTTGCTGGTCAGCAACATCAACCACCCCGGCGGGGGCGAGGAGAAGGTGCTGATGGCCGAGCTGAAGGGCAAGGCCCTGGCCATGGTCCTTAACCATTGCGACACGCCCTTGAGCACCGATGCGATCAAACGGGCCGCCGATCGGCTTGACGGCCCCGAGGAGGAGGCGCTGGCGGCAGCCCGCGAGCTCGTCGCGACCTTTCTCACGCTGATCCGGAAATGGGACCCGGAGGAACGGCCGCTCCGACTGCTCGCCGACGAGCGGCCCGAAGCGTCGTCGCTGATGGTCTTGACCTACGCGAAATACGGCGAGAACCCCTTCGCCTCCGAGATCTGCGATCGCCTGCGGCACCTGAACCGCTGGCTGCGCCACGACGTCGCCGACCTGCCCGAGCACCAGCGAGCCGCCGTGCTGGCCTACGAGGGCGCGGCGGCGCGGCGCAGCCCTCGGACCTCTGCCCCGGGCTCAGTCGTCGGCAGTCGGCGCGGCTGCTGGCGATGTTGGCCCAGCTCGCCGGCGACGGCGGCGTGGGAGCCCTGGCGCCGATGCTCCGGCGGCTCGAAGACCTCGCGGGGCCGGCCCGCTACCGCGAATTGCGCGAGACCTGCGATTCGGTCGCGAAGATCCTCGACGGGCTGAAGCTGCCCGAGCCGGCCGGTGACGACGCCCCCGCGCAGCCTCCCAGGGCCGCGAAGCAGGCCGCGCTCGACGTCTCGCGTCGGGTGGACCGGACGATCGCCCCGACGTCGCAGCGGCTCGCCGACGAGCTGCGCATCGACTTGCTCCTCGGGCCGCTCGATGCGCCGGTCCGGAAAGAAGTCGAGGACCTCTGCGACGAAGCGGCACAGGAGCTCGACGTTCAGGCCGGCCGGCTGGGTTTCCGGGCGGCGGCCATCTCGCTGTTCGGCAAGATCGTGGCCGAGTTCCCCGGCCGGGTCGATTTGTTGCTGGATGACCATCTGGACGCTTTCCTGAACCGAGTGCCGGCCGTGCTGGGGGACGAGCTCACCGAGGCACTCGATCCGGCCGCCGCCAACGGCGACGCGGCGCTGCTGCGGCGCGGCACTGGACGGCCTGGCACCGTTCACGCCCGACGCCCTGGCGCCGGCGCTGCGGCGCGACGTTGACCGGGTGATCCACGAGCGTTGGACCGCGCGGCTGACCCGCTGCTCGCCGTTCGTCGGCCTGCCGGACGGGCGGTACGACCCGACCGGGCACCGGCCCCGATTCAGGGCGATCGCGCTCAGGGTCTCGGTCCACGTCGCCGCGACGATCCTGATCGAGGCCTCGCGGTCGGTCGTCGCGGTGACGCGAGACCATGTGGCCGCCTGGCTCGACGAAGTGATTCCGAAGGACGCGATACGAGCGCCTGGTGGGTCTCGCCCGCGACGGCCTCGCCTCCGGCCCCGAGGACGATGCGACCCGACACCGTCGCCAGGCCATTGACATGCTGCGGGAGCACAAGACGGGGTTCCCGGAATTCATGGCCGGTGTTTCGGCCGTGTTCCGCCGGGACCTGAAGGGGGAGGGAGACGACAATGGACTTCCATGCGGGTAACATCAGAAAAGAACAGATATGTTATTTCGATCCTCGGGTCAAGCTCTCCGTGCCGTTCGAGTACGACGACCGCAGCGACGGGCAGGGCACCCACGTTGAGGTCCAGCTCTCGCCGGGGCTGGCGGACCTGGGCGCGAAGGCGTCCAAGGGCGAGTATCGGCTGTCCGGGCGGGGGGCCCTGATGGTCGAGATCGACATTACCGTTGACGAGCGATTGAAGAACGTCGGCCGGCTCGACGGTACGGTGGCGCTGGTCGACCGCGGGCGTTTGCTGCGAGTCGCCGAGGCGCAAGTGGTGATCGAACGGCTGGTGTTGCTGAGCGAGCGGAATTGCGAGTTGACCTGGACGCTCGACCAGGGTAACAAGTCCACCATCGTCTGCGGCGAGTTCGACCGGCGTCGACGGCGAGCCGTCGTTCCGCCAGTACGTGTCGTTCCCCACGCGGATCGCCATTCGCCCCGGCGGCGACGATCCCGACGAGGGAATCGTGCTGCTGCCGGACGGCACGGAGGCCCCCGAAGGATACCGCGTCATCGAGGGCCTGAAGTCGCTGCTGGGCAAGTCGGCCAGCGGTCCGGCCGCCGCCTACCCGCTATCCGGTGAGCAGCTCAACGTCATTTTCCTTGGCCGGGTCCTGAAGGCCGCCGCCGAGGCGGCCCTCGGCCTGCCCCGCACGCTGGTGGTCGCCACGCCGACCGACTGGACTGCCGAGCAGGTCGATGCGTACCGGGATACGATCCGCAAGGCGATGGCCTCGGTCGGCATCTCGATCCCGGGACTAGAGACCGTTGACCAGGCGACCGCCGGCGGGGTCGGCTGCTTCCAGGGGATCGTCGAAGAGGTGGGTGGCCCGGCGGCGCGACTGATGCTCACCGACGACCGCGGCGAGTGCGCCTACGTGGCGGTCGACATCGGAGACGTCCGAACACACTTCAGCGCCGCCATGCTGACGGTCACCGAGGTGGAGGGCCGCTTCGTCGCGCGGACTCGGCTCGTGGCCACCACGACAGTGCCCTACGGGGGCCACGCTCTGACCCGACTCGTGCTCCTCCGGACGTTGGCGAGCCTGGCTCCGAAGCTCAAGGGCTACGACCGCCTTGCGGCGGAGGTCCGCTCGGACGCCGCGAGGCTCGCGTCGCAGGGCCCCGCGGGTTTCGACGATCCGTTTCTGGTCGGTTTGAATCTCTCGACCCGCCGGCTAATCGAGGCGCTGTCGGATCTGGTCCCACCGAGGCCCGAGGTTAACGACGAGAACTCCCGGGCCGTCCGCGAGGTCCTCTTCGAGGTCGCCGAGTGGACCAAGGTCACGGCGAATGTACCGGGGCAGGTTATGACCGGGAGCGAGGCGGGAGCGGCCCGGACGCTCGACGGCCCCCTCGCGGGCGACTGGGCGGGCCTGATGCGCCACCTCGGCGCCAATGACGGTGGCGCCTTGCCGACGGCCGATCCTGACGCCGTCGCGCGGTTGTTCCGACCCGCTCTGGAGTCGCTAGTTGACGTGCTCGCCGGCCTCTGCCACGTCCACGACCGGCCCGTCAACGCGATCTGCCTGACCGGCAACGGGTCGAGGCTGCGGCAGCTCGGCGGCGAGGTCGCAAACCTCCTGCTCGAGAAGCTACCCGAGGACCGATTCGATCCGCACCGCAGCCGCATCCACTGCCCTCGCGACCGGAAGGTCGCCATCTCCCGCGGGGCGTTCGCCATCCACCACGCCGAAGCAGAGGCGCGGGACTGGGTCTGGTGCTGCCAGGGCCTGCTTGAGATGCAGCCGTACGACCTCGGCCGCAAGAACGCTTCGGGAGACTTCGTGGTCCTCGTGCCGAGGGGCACGAAGCTGCCCCATGCCTTCTCGCCACCCTTCAATCCGAGGCAACTGACGCTTTGGATCCGCGACTATCCGGGCGCCTCGCCGCGAATGCTCGGCACCCTCTCTTTCGAGCCTGTCGGCAAGGCGGAACCCCTGATCCGGATCGACGAGGCCCGGCGGATCACCAACCAACACGGCGAGCCGATCGCGGTGCCGGTCCGGCCCGACGATCGGCCGGACACGCCGGGGATGGGTGATTTCGACGAGCCCCCTCCCGAAGATCGCACGCACATCTGGTGATGGATCAAGAGTCAGCAGCGAAGTCCATCTTGACATGGGCGGTTCGTGGCGTGAAGCGGCCGTATCTCCTGAGTCCCTCCTCAGATCTCCACCAGGTCTCGAATCTTGGGTAAGCTGTCTTGCTCTCGAAAATTAAGACTATGGTTCGATGGTCGAGGGAATCGAGCTATGTCGCCAGAGCCTTGGCCGCCCGTTCTGAATACGAGTCGCCTCCATCATCGTCCTCCCAGCGAAGCAGGAAGGAAGACAGTGCGGCGATCTATGCCCGGTCCAGCGTCGGAATGGTTCGCTCGCCGCAGGTGATCTCGAAAAAACCTTTTCTGGTTGGGGCAATTCCAAGATCGATGGAGACGATGACGGTCATGGCGTTCCTCCCGAGCAGCCCTCCGAGGGTGAATTTTCGGGATGGCGCGACTACTCGTCGTCACCCACTGAAGGCCACTGGTCCGGGAGCTTCGCCAGGTGGGTGCTGAGTCGGGTGCGGGCTTCGCCGATCGGCACGGGAGGCGCCGGGTTGTCACGCTCGTGGACCAGAAAGTTCCGGTACTCGCGGACTTGATGGACCAGCAACGTGATCGATGCGTTGACCTGGCGCCCCTCCTGCACCCCCTGAGCCCACTGGATCAGGTCGAACGCCCTGATGCGGCCATCCGGGCGGTTCGTGGCGTGCTGCCAATAAGATTTCCAGGCCGTCTCGAACACCGCCCAGAGCCGAATCAGGTAAGTCCCTTCCAACTCGTCGACGGCTGAGGCGAGGTGGTGCGGCTGCGTGCCTTCGGGCAGGGGGGCGTTGGCCGCAAGTACTTCCGCCTGATACCGCTGGACTGCCGCTGCGACGACCCGGTGCTCGAAGGCGGTATCGTGCATCTCGTGGAAGACGTCGTATAGATTAGGCATGCGCGGCGTTCGTGATGTCGTCCAGGACGCGGTTGAGGGAGCTTTCATCCAGGGGGAGCCGCTCAGTGTCGATCACCGAGCGGATTCCAGCCGAGTCGGCTGAGAAGGCGTAGTGGATGAACCACACGCCCTCTTCCAGATAGAGGCTGGCCACGGCGTCGTAGGCCGGCATCCGAAAGAGGTCAACCAGGCCATCGGCCCCGGGCACATGCCGCGTGATCGGGACCAGGGAGACCTGGGCGTCGTCGCGGTCCAGGACCAAGACCGGGACCTCGTACCGCCCCACCCCCTTCTCGGCAATGTGCTTACGGGTCAACCGGCCCCGCCACCCCGAGGCGCCGCTCCATTCCTGGACGCTCGCGACCATTCCGTTCAGGCAATCCAGCCAGCCGGACACCTCCGCCGGCAGGTCGGTCGCATTGGATTCTGACATCCCCATCGTAGGTGCCTCTCCGGGCCAGACTCGCCGTACTCGTCAGGTGGGGCGGGAAACGCGCATCCCATTACCGCGTGGTGAACGCATAGGTCCGCCAGTCCGCCGGGCTCACGTGCCGGTCGATCCAGGTGACTCGGTAACGGGCTCCCAATAAAAGCCTTACGACGAAACCCTTCGTTTCGTCCCCGATCAGGGCCTTCTCTATTGTACCAGAATCGTGCCGGGTGACGACGGTGACTGACCTGCTGGAGCAGAACGTCCCGCTGGAATATGGTCAGCCGTACAGCATCCTTTGGCCGTTCTGTCCGGGATCTCTACAAGCGGTCTTGCCGACGGCATGTCGGCCTCTATGTCATCTTTCGCGAAACTCGATACGTCTCAATGGCCGCCGGGGTTTCGGCGACAATCACTCGGAAGTCCCGTAATTCCTTGCAACCCTACCAGGCAACAACCTCGTCGAGTCGCGTGACGATAGTGGTGGTATTGAGCGAGAAGCATCGATATAATCAGAAGCGAACCGACATTCATCACATCAGACGGGGAACCTGTCGCCGATGCGCCTCATTCGACCGTTCGTGCTGGCCGCATGCGTCGCGATGGCGGGCTGCGGCCAGGACGAGGCTCCGCCCGTAGCTCCGCCGGCCCGGCCGCGCGGGCCGATCCAGGTTGTGAAGGCCGATGACCCCGTTGAGATTTCCGCGCAGGGCGATACGGCCGCGGCTCGGGATTCCGGGGCCGCGGACGGGGACGATAAGACGCCGCGCGTGTCCGACGATCCGCGGCAGATTGCCGAGATCCGCAAGCTCAACGAGCAGCAGTGGGAAGCCCTCTACGCGGGGGCATTCCAGGAGCTACACGGGTTGGGCGTCCTCGTCTCGCGATACCAGAAAGCCCTCGAGCGGCAGAAGCCGCGGGCCCTGGCGGATCTGAAAAAGATCCTGGATCCGCGGGAGAAAGCGACGGACGAATACCGATCCCGCGCGGCCCGCACCCTGATCGAGCTGGGCGATCCCTCCGGCGAGACCTTCCTCCTCGACGCGGTCCGAACGGGACGGGGGGTTCGTCGCGCCGCCGCCTTGCGGGAGCTCGACGACTGGGGACTCAGGCGGAAGGTGGATCTCGCGCCTCCCGATCGCGCCGCCCTGATGCTCGAGTGTCTGGACGACCCCGACCCTGAGGTCGTTTACGCGGCGGCGAGCCTGTGCGTCGCCCGAAAGATTCCCGGTTGTGAGGCGAAGCTCGTGGGACTGCTCAAGGACGGCAAGTCCAAGGATGCCGAACGGCTCACCCGGGAGCTTGCGGAGGTCGCCCAGGGGCCCGAGGCCGTCCGCATCGTTCGCGACGAGCTCCTCCGTGGACCCACGCCGGAACGCGACCGGTGGAGCGAGTATACCCTGAGAAACTTGCTTGCGAGTCCCGACCCGAAGGTCTCCGAGCCCATCCGGACCGCTTATCTCCGCCGCCTGCTCGGCAACGCCGGGAAGGCGCGGTATGACCAGGGGTTCGTCCGCAGCCTGGCCCCGGTCGCCGACCGGACGACCGTGCCCGTCCTCGAAGATATCTTCGCCCATGCGAGGGACCCGGTCAGCCGGGCGTACGCCCTCGAGGCCCTCGCCAGGCTCGAGCCCGAGAAGACCCTCGACCGGGCGCTGCAACTCGTCCGCGTCGAGGGCCGGTTCTACCCGGTGATCGAGGCCCTGGAAAAGGTGGCGTCGGAGCAGAACGCCGATCGGATCATCGACGCCTTCCTGGAGGTCCACAAGCGGCCGGGGCGAGGCATCACCATGATCGAGACCCGCTTCCTGATGGAGCGGCTCGGCCTGCGCGGGCGGAAGGTGATCGAGGAGCGGCTCGACAATCTGGAACCCGAGGCGCAGCGCGTGGGCGACATGGAAGCTGAAGGGCCTGAGCCTGGACTCCGCCATCGACGACCTGAAGGCCGCCGGCATCATCAAGATGAACCGGGAGGCCGTTCTCGAGGCGATGCGCCGGGGCATGGCGTCGAACGGCTCGACCGCGGCGATGGACCAGTCCGACCCGGGCGGGCTATCGGGCGCCCTCGGCTGCGCCGGCGTCGAGACGATGTTCGACACCGAGTTCGATGAGATCCCTTGCCCCCACCACCTGCTGATCATGGAGTTTGCGGAGAACTCCGGCGGGGGGTTCGACCCCGAGTGTGCCGTGCAGACCTGGCACCGGAAGAACAGGGAGGATATCCGCGCGGACTACACGGTGCAGTTCCTCTACAAGGGCCGGCTGTACCGCTTCGAGGCCGAGAACCACGGCGATTGGTATGACGTGGAGGCCGTGAACCTGCGCTGAATTTCGCCCTGAAGACCGCCGGGCTTAAGGAGCGGTTCATCGCGTTGGAATCCGACGGCCAGGAATCGCGCTTCGTCTTCGCCGACCCGGACGCGTTTCGACCATTCGCCGCGAAATACGGGCTGGTTCTATCGAAAGACCCCGACGCCGCGGAGCGTCGGGGTAAGGAATTCGAGCGACGGGTGATCGAGCAGCTCAAGGGCGAGCAGCGGCCATGATCGTCGCCTTACGGACGGCATGAACAGGGATGTGGTCATGCCGCCCATCTCGGCCCCTGATCCGACTCGTCAATCCAGCGGCTTGATCGAGACTTGGGGGCGACGGAACGGGTGAATCCGTACCCAGGAACGAGACCGGCGCCGCTCCATTCCTGGACGCTCGCGACCAGGCCGTTCAGGCAATCCAGCCAGCCGGACACCTCCGCCGGCAGGTCCGTCGCATTGGATTCTGATATCCCCATCGTGGGTGCCTCCCCGGGCCAGACTTGCCGTACTCGTAGAATGGGGCGGAAAGCGAGCATCCCACGACCTCGTGGTGTACTCATAGGTCCGCCAGTCCGCCGGGCGCACGTGCCGGTCGATCCCGTTGGCTAACCTGCTGGCCATCGGACCTGCGCGTCTCCATGAGGGGTATTGGCTGGTAGGGTGGCATTTCGGCCCAGCCCGAGAGCCGGGCGGGCCTCGTCCATCCGTCGTCGGGACCTGAAGACGGCGCGACGACTACTTATCGTTCTTCTGCTTCTTGCCCTCGATATCCCAGTCCCGCTTCTCGCCTCCGAATTCCGCCTCGCCCTTTCCCTTGAGCTTCTCCCCATCAATCTTCAGCTTGTACTCGATGGTGATGCCGTCATCCATCCCGGGCAACTTCCGCTCGGCGGAGAATGTCAGCGTGCCGTCCTTCAGCTTCAGGTCTTTGAGCTTCGTCTCGTCCTGGTCCGGCCAGCTCATCGTCCCGGCGAGCTTGTCCCCGTCCTTCTTGATCTTCAAGGTGGATGTCCGCTGCTGTCCGCCGATCTCATACTCGCACTTCCATGTCCCGACCGGATCGACCACCTTGTCGTCCGCCGCGCCCGCCAGGCCGCATACCACGAGGACCAACGCCATTGAGAGAATCGCTTTCATGATCGCCTCCGAGGTCGTGGCGGATACGGAAGCAGTCCAACGTAGACCGCCACCCGCCGCCGCCGGCGATTATACCCATGCCGCGACCCGTGGTCAGGTCTTCGATCGATCGGATCGGAGCAAGGTGGGGCAGCAGGTAGACGGCCACGCGGGGTTCAAATCCCATCGCCCTGACTCCGCGTAACATCAAATTCCGTCGATAGTTGCGAATGCCGACGGCGACGGGAATTGAACTCTTGTTGGAGGTGGTTGTTCTGACGGCGGATTTCAAATTCTGGCTAGAATCAGGTAGAATCTCGCCGTCTGAACCGGTGTCGATACGGACTGTGGACGCGGTCAAGATGGCATGAAATAATAGGCATGGCACTCGATGATTCTGTAACGATCCGAGACCGGATCGACGATCTCTACCGCTCCGACTCGCGTCGCGTGTTTGCGTCACTCGTCCGATTGCTGAAGGACTTTGATCTGGCGGACGATGCCATGCACGAGGCGTTCGCGGCCGCCGTGGAGATCTGGCAAAGAGATGGGGTGCCGGCAAATCCGAGAACGTGGTTGATCTCCACTGGAAAATTCAAGGCGATCGATGCGCTTCGTCGGCAAGGCCGCCTGAAGGCACTTCAACCCGAAATCGCCTCGCGAGTAGACGAAGTGGCCGATGACAATGCGGCCCGGGCCGTCACGGAGATTGAAGACGATCGATTGCGTCTGATCTTCACCTGCTGTCATCCCGCCATCGACCCAAACCTGCAGGTACCGTTGACGCTTCGCGAGGTCTGCGGACTGACGACCGAGGAGATCGCCCACGCGTTCTTGACTTCCAAGGCAACGATGGCCCAGCGAATCGTACGCGGCAAGGCGAAGATTCGTGATGCACAAATTCCGTATGTCGTTCCGTCTCTGGAGGACCTGCCCGAACGGCTGGACGCGGTGCTTTCCGCCATCTATCTGGTGTTCAACGAAGGATATGCGGCCTCGCAGGGCGCTTCGCTGATACGGGTTGATCTCACAGCCGAGGCCATTCGACTGGGCCGGTTACTTCTCGAGTTGCTTCCCGATCCGGAGGCCAAGGGGCTGCTGGCCTTGATGCTGCTCCATGAATCGCGCAGGGAAGCACGTGTTTCCAAAGACGGTGAAATCATCCTGCTCGAAGAGCAGGACCGCTCCCGTTGGGACCATAAATTGATGTCTGAGGGCACGGCATTGGTGGAGCAAGCACTTCGGTCGCGGAATTTTGGTGCGTACACCATCCAAGCGGCCATTTCCGCAGTCCACGCCAAGGCCGTCACCGCCGCCCAGACGGACTGGAATCAGATTGTCGTGCTTTACTCCGTACTCCAGCGAATCGATCCATCGCCGGTCGTCGAGCTCAATCGGGCGGTCGCGGTCGCGATGCGGGACGGACCGGAGGCGGGGCTGGTCCTGATCGATGCGATTCTAAGGCGAGGGGACTTGGTGGACTATCATCTTGCCCACGCGGCGCGAGCGGAGTTGTGCCGTCGCTCCGGAAGAATGTCCGAGGCGAGGAACTCGTATGAGCGAGCACTCTCGTTGGCTCAGCAGGAACCGGAGCAGCGTTTTTTGACTCGGCGACTGTCCGAAATCTAGTTCCGGACCGCAATTCCTGATGCGAAGTGCGTGGGTAACAGATTTCTGGCGAGATTTTGGAGATCCCTGTCGATTGGCGAGATTCTCGTTCGACTACTGGTGAAAGTCGGAAAATGACCGAGTTCCATCGCATTCCCATCCACCAAGTTCAGGAGTTCCGTCATGAAAGTCATGGTGATCGCCAGAGCATCAGCGGCGTCGGAAGCGGGCGAGATGGACCCCGAAGCGTTCGCGGCCATGGACAAGTTCAACGAAGAATTGATCAATGCGGGAATCCTGCTCGATGGTACGGGACTGAAGCCAAGTTCTTGCGGCGCCCGTGTTCGGTTCTCCGGCTCAAATCGGACCGTCACCGACGGGCCATTCCCTGAGACGAAGGAAGTCATCGCCGGGTTCATGATCTGGAAAGTCTCTTCACTGCAAGAAGCGATTGACTGGGTGAAGAAATTCCCGACCTTGTCGACGGAAGACTCCGACGTCGAAATTCGTCCGCTCATGGAACCGGAGGACTTTGCCGGGGTGGTCACCCCCGAGCGGCTGGAGGAAGTGAAAGAGCTGGAAGCCAGCTCGGGGGATCGTGACGGTTACGGCCTGGCCCGTTTCAAATAATGGATGAGAGCTCGGCCTCGTGAAGGCCGAGCCAATCCAGCAGAACATTCCTTGAACGGAGAGTCGCATGAAATACGTCTGTTTAGGGTTCTTCGACGAGGCAGCGTTTGCTCGGATTCCGCAGGCAGAGGCGCAGAAGATGTTCGAGGAATGTTTTGCCTACGACGATGTACTTCGTCGAGGCGGGCATTTCCTGGGGGGAGAAGCGCTCGATTCTGCCCGCAATGCCGTCACGTTGAGGATGAAGGATGGCGAGGTCCAGGTCACCGATGGTCCGTTTGTGGAGACCAAGGAAACGCTCGGCGGCATTCTGCTGCTGGAAGCCCGCGACCTGAACCACGCCATCGCGCTGATGTCGAAACACCCGGCGACGAGGATGAAATGGAGAACGACATTCGAGATCCGGCCGGCCGATGAAGCGATGAACCACCTGGTCGCCGAGCGGAGCGCGGCGGTCGCTAAAGAGGCATGAACGAAAGGAGTATCTCATCCATACCAGGGTCGTGATCGAGCACGTTGTAAGGCCGTGGCACTGGCTCAGCATCGACGCCCGTGCTGTGCAATGGCCCAGAGGCGGAGGTCTCCGAAGAGTTGAGCGAGGGCGGCGGGCTGGTAGTGGGCGTTGAGGCCGCTGGGGTTGGGGAGGACCCAGGCGTGGCTGCCGCCGAAGGGGGCCTCCTGAAGGCCGACGCGGGCGTCTTTGATGCCGGAGACGATGCGGTAGGGGCCAATGCCGACGAAGGCGACGACCGTGGGGCGCCAGCGTTTGACCTTGGCTTCGAGTTGCCGGCCGCCGGCGCGAAGCTCGTCGGCGGTGAGTTCATCGGCGCGGGCGGTGGCACGCTCGACGATGTTGGTGATGCCGAATTTGAGGTCGAGAAGGAGGGATCCTTCAAAGGGTGAGAAGAGGCGCGGGGTGAAGCCGCCGGCGTGGAGGGCGGGCCAGAAGCGGTTGCCGGGGCGGCCGAAGTGGTGGCCGATTGCGGCGGTGTAGAGGCCGGGGTTGATGCCGGCGAAGAGGACAATAAGGTCTTCGGCGACGAGATCCGGGATGCGCTTGTTGCGCGCGGCGAGGACCTGGGCCTTGGTGGGTTTCCACGGGGTGGGCAACATCCGATTCATCATTCTCTCATCATCCGTTCCACCCACTGGGCCCGCCACGCCGGGGGCTCGAACGGCTCCGCGAAGTACTGCGTCTCGCGCACGACCTTGCCGCCCTGGAATTCCATGATGCTTACCACGTTGATGCGACGCCCGTCATAGACGATCACATACTCGGTGACCCAGAGCTCACCCCCGCCGACGATCCGCCGGACGACAAAGCCCGACGGCCTGGCCGGATGATGGCTGCGAAGGGCTTGCACGTTGTGCCGTCCGCGGACCTGCTCCCCCGACTGGGGATACTCGACGACGGCATCGTCGTGATAGATCTCGTGTTCCGCGTCCTGATCGCCCGCGCTCGACGCCTCCCAATGCCTCTCCAGGGCCGCACGGATTTCTCGATCGTACATCACATGCCCTCACGCCATGGACTACGCCCCTGACTGCTTTCTCGGGGACGCACTGAGTCCAGCCTGATACCCGCGGCCCACCATGCTGAAAAATTCGGCCTCAACCTCACGTTCCTCTCGGAATGAACCCGGGAACACCGGTTTCCACAACGGAATTAAACCTGACCCGCGACGTGATTCCTTCGCTAATCTCCCGCACGGCCTCTTCAGGAAGGGCGGAGACGTCAAAGTTCTCCTTGATCCGACTGGGGGTCTTCGAAGTGGTCAGGAGGGCCGTCCCGCGCTGGATGGCCCAGGCGAGCAGGACCTGCGCCGGGGTCTTGTTGACTCGGTTGGCGATCGCGGTAATGACGGGATCTTCGAGCAAGTTGGGCTTGCTACTATGCCCCAACGCCGCGAACGCTTGCAACACGATGCCATTCTGTCTGCAATAGTCCAGAAGGTCCCATTGCGGGAGATATGGATGGGATTCGACGTGAACAACGGCAGGCTTGATCCGCGCCGCTTCAAAGATCTCTTTCACCGGGGCCAGGCTGACGTCGGATAATCCGATCGCCTTGCACTTGCCCTCGTCCACCAGACCTTCCAACGCCCTCCATGTATCCAGCAACTTCACCCCTTCGTCATAAATCACATTGCCATTCGCATCCCTCGGGTCTTGCTCGCCTCCGGGTTGGAAGGCGAAGGGGGTGTGGATGAGATAGAGATCGGCGTAGTCGAGTTGGAGTCTCTCGAGACTGGCCTCGAAGGCGGGTTTGACGCGTTCGGGACGATGATTGTTATTCCAGAGCTTCGTGGCGATAAACACGTCCTCCCGCGTGATCATCCCCGCCGCGAACACCTCCTGCATCGCTTCGCCGACCTCCTTTTCATTACGGTATCGCTCCGAAGCGTCGAGCTGGCGAAAGCCTGCCTCCAGCGCCGCCTTGGTCGCGGTCCTGGTTGCCACGGGGTCGGGAATCAATGTGCCAAATCCGAGCGCGGGGATCGCGCCGGATCCGTTGTTGAGCGCGATCTTCGTATAGCGAAGATTGTCGGGTTCTACCATTGTTTCACGACTCCGACATTTCCCCGGTGGACTTCAGCCCGCGAATGTCGCGGACCAGCTCTAGATGTCGATTACCAGATCTTTGCCGGGGCGCAAGCACAAATCAATAGGTTCCCTGGGGTCGGAGGCTCGAGCGGCTAGGGATCATACTTCACTGACCCGGAAATCAATCCGCACAGGAGACAGCCGGGCCTCGCGAGCCCGTCAGGAACCCGAGGCAGACTGCCCGAGGCGCCCCTCCGCTTCGTGGACGTAGCACCATGTCCACGTAGCCCCGGGCATTACGGATCGCATCACAGGATGGCCCGCCTCATGGAAGTGCCTTGTCGCGTGCTTGCCGGGCGAGGAGTCGCAGCAGCCGATATGGCCGCACGCCTGGCACTCCCGGAGCTCGACCCAGCGCGTGCCTTCTTTCAGGCACTCCTCACAGGCGTCGGGCGTTCGCGGCGGTGGGAAGTCCGCCGCGGTCAGGTCCAGCAGGTGTTCACACGGCTTTGCCACGGCGTTCTCCTTGAGATGTTGGCCGTCAATGAGTCTCTCGGTCGGGGAATGGGGCAGCGGCGATAAGTTCGCAGACGCTGGGCCGCCGGGAACCTACAGCAGGCATTTTGGTGGTCATGGCGAACGCTCCATCCGATCACCAGCGGCCGAAATCGAGCGCCGCCATCGACGTACAAGATGTGCCCCGTCACCGTCGCGGCGTCGGTCAGGAACAGGACCGCGTCCGCGATGTCCTCGACCGTTGATGTCCGACCCATCGGCGACAGACTCTCCATCACCTCCTTCGGAGTCCCTCGGTGCATCGGCGTGTCGACGACGCCGGGCGCGACGGCGTTGACGCGGATCCCGTCCTTGGCGTACTCCATTGCCAGGTGCTGCGTGACCGTCTCCAGGCCGCCTTTGGTGATCATCGGCACCGACGCCGTGATACCCCGGATCGGGTTGCGGGCAAGGGCCGCCGAGATCGTGACGATGCTCCCGCCGGTCTGCTGCGCCAGCATCTGCTTGACGGCAAGCTGGGTGACGTACAGGAAGCCCTCGAGGTTCGTCGATACGAGCGACCTGAAGTCCTCGACCGTGTAGTCCGTGAACGGCTTCGTGAAGAAGATGCCCGCGTTATTCACCAGCGCCTCGATCGACCCGAAGCGCGACAGCGCCGTCTCGACGACTTTGGCGGCAGTCGTCGGCTCGCCGATTTCGCCGTCCACCAGGGCGACGCGGTCGGAAGCCGCGACCTCGGTGGATTGCGTCACTTTCCGCGAGGTGGCAACGACGTTGTCGCCCCGTGCGACGAACGCTCGCACGATCGCCGCGCCGATCCCTTGCGAGGCCCCGGTCACGATGACTGTCTTCCGCGTGTTGCTCATGGTTCTCGCCCGCAACGTTCAAGGAGAACATCGGTGAAGTCCGGTGGCGTCAGCCTATCCGAGTCTGCGGAGTGCATCATCTCCTGCGAGAAGCCCACCGTCGCGTCAGTGACCGGGATCACGTGAGGCCGCTGGCCTCATTACGGGAGTGGGGACTGCGTGCGGTCGGTTCAGCGGTTCACCGCGCTCATGTCCTCGTAGCGCTCCCCGCTCGCCGCGCCTTTCGGTGCTGCCTCGTCGATCCGCTGCAGTTCCTCGCGAGTCAGGGCGATCCCGAGCGCCGCCACGTTCTCCTCCAGATTCTTGCGGCGATTGGTGCCAGGGATGGGAACGAGGCCCTCCCCCTGGGCAAGGCGCCACGCTAGATGAGCGTCGCCCGCGTGATCCTGGGCCTCGCCCGGGGCCCCGGAACGCGCATTAGACACCCCGCCGACCAGCCGTTCCTTTCCAGTACGCGTCGTCCCAAGACGCGTACTGAGCTTCGCCCTTGCCAACGGACCAGTTCTCCTTCCCGACGTCGACGAGGTTGATGAAGACATCCTCGGGGCGGATGCCCGGTGCCTTTGCGAGCCCGTCAACGATCGCCTTGTAGAGCGCTTCCTTCACTTCGACCGGCCGGCCCTCGTTCCAGGTGATCTGGATGATGACCAGGTCGTCGCTGCGGTCGATGCCGAGATAGCCCGCATCGAAGAGGAAGTTGTCGGCGTCGTGTTCGCTCACGACCTGGAAGCGAGCGTTGGCCGGCACCCCCGCGACGGCAACCATCGCCTCATAGACGACACGGCCGATCTCCTGGCGGTAGGTCAGGTCCTTGCCCTTGCGCAAGTCGATTCGAACGAGTGGCATGATCTCATCCCCTTTCGCATGCGCGGATCGGAGGAAGCCGAGAAATTGCCTGCGTACGCTTGCGATTCACATCATAGCTGCGTATGCCAATAAATCAAGACGCGCCGAGATGGAGAGGTTATGCACTCTCTGGAGGGATTTCCCAGAGGAAGATGACCCTGGGCGGGGCAGTGTGTCCGAGTTCTCCCCCGGATCAGTTGTCGAGGAACACCACGTTCTTCTCGATGGGCTCGCGGCTTATGTGCAGCTTATTGGCCGGGAAGTCCGGATCGGGGTAGCCGACCGCCAAGCCGCACAGGATCGACAGTTCCGCCGGGATCGCAAGCTGCGCGGACGATCTCGGGATACCCCGCGATCGAGACCTCGACGCAAGTCCCCAGGCCTCGTGCGGTCAAGGCCAGCAGCAACGTCTGCAGGTACATGCCCACCCCCAGGGCGTCCGCCAGGCCAAGGTCCCGGTGCATGCAGACGATGCCGGCCAGCGGCGCGCGGAAGAATTCCCAGTTGCGCAAGACGGCGACATCATGGCCCGCCTTGTCCTCGCGGGCGATTCCCATCGCCCCGTAGACCTCGGCGCCGAGCTCGCTGCGATAGTGCCGAAACGCCTCGGGTAGGGGCGGAATGTTGGGTGGCCGACGACGGGCCTCCTCGATAAGGGCCTTGACGAGCCGGTCGCGAGTCGGCCCGGATGCGAACACCATGTGCCACGGCTGGATGTCGGAGTTCGACGGCGCGTGCTGGGCCAGGACGAGAGACTCCTCGACCAATGCCCGCGGCACCGGCTGGGGCAAGAACAGCCGCGTCGAATGACGATCTCGGATCACCTGATCAAGGTCGAACATGGTGACGCCTCCTGCCGAAAGAATGCCCATAAGCCATGCGCCCTCCTCAAAGCGGGTATCCTTGAGGTGTGACAACTCCCTGATAACCACCCTTCAGGAGCCATTGCCACGATTCTCGGGCTGGCCCCGGGCACGGTCAATAGCCTCGCCCGCCTGTACGACCCCGGCGCGGAACACCACCGAGTGACCACGGTCGTGAGATCCGTGGTTCGGACGGGGTGCAGCCCTCAAGCCGCGCACGTGAGTGCGATGGGCGTGCCCGTCAGATCGGGCTCAGGCTCGAGGTTGGAGGACTTGCGTCCCGTCCGAATCACGCATTCACGTGCGTTGTCACAGGGTTCGATCTCGCCCTGTCTGGTGCCGTTGAGGGAGAAGTGTTGAAGCTATCGATGTCATTCGCCACATCGAGCGACCTAAGACACTCGCGCCGGATTCTATTCGCTCCGTACCGGTTGAGCATTCAATCAGAAAGTCTTAGGATAGCCCCAATCGCCGCGAACATGTCGCCCGGTTCCGAATTCGCGCGAAAGCCTCCAATCGAGGTCCTCCGTAGCCATGATGCATCCGTTTCTGATTGCCGTCGCCGTTGCCCTGGCCCAATCCGAATCGACGCAGCCGAAGCTGGAGACGGGAGCCGATAAGGGTCAATTCGAGCGCTGGCAGAAGTACTATCGGCGCGTGGCGGCAGGATACGAGATGGAGCACGGGAAGGATCGGCCGACGCGGCTGAAACTGCGGCCCGAGCCGGTGCTCAGCTATGCCAATCCCGCGGGTGGCGGCCGGAGTCATGGCGCGATGTTCATCTGGACGCGGGACGGACGTCCTGAGATCCTGGGCTCGATCTGGTCGAGGCGGCTCGAGCCGGGCGAGCAGCGCCAGGTCATCCATGAAATGCATTCGCTCTCCCTGGGACCACTGACGGCGACTCGCAACGGCAATCTATTCTGGTCGCCCAAGGGATCGGGGATCGAACCCTTTCTGATTCCCGGTGCGCCGGAGCCGGCAAAGACCCCCGCCTTGCGTATGGTGCAGATGCGAAGCCTGCGCGCGAGTTTTCTGCCTCGACGATGCGCGCGACCGTCGAGCGGCCGTTGCAGTTCCGGCCGCAGCCGGTCTTCCGATTCGAGAATCCGACCGCCGAGCGCGACGGGGCCGTCTTCGTCGGCTTCGAGGATTGGGACCCCGAGGTGTTGATGCTGATCGAGGTCCGCGCGACGGAAAATGGTCCCTGCTGGCACGCGGGGTTCGCACGGTTCACCGATCTCTCGGCCTCGGCGCAACACAAGGACGTCCCGGTCTGGAGTTTCCGGGCGAGTCCCGCGGAAGGCCCCATGGGGGGCTTCGACAAGCGTTTCTACGTCGCGCCCGTGGACGTGCTGCCGATGACTGGTCCGGACTGAACCGGGCCGACGCGCGAGCGCAGGTTTCATTTCGGTTGATCCTGACCGAAGGCGGCCCGCTCGTCGGGTCCGTTCTCGGTTGCTTCGAGCCGTCCGTATGGGCCCGGCCGCCGCACGGGCAACCGCTCTGGGGCAGGCCGTCGCGATCCCGTCGGTCGTTCATCGGCGAGTACGTCCGCGCGGCTTCGGGCTCGCTCGAGGGAGCTGCCCCAGAAACCGCTTCGTTCGCTTCATCATCGCTTTCAGCCATTCGATCTGGATCTCCGAGCCGGTCCTCATCTCCTCAACCCAGGCCGGAGGGAGGCCCGAGAAATCGATCGCGATCGACCCCCAATCCGGTCGCCGACCGTCGGCGTCGGTGAAACCATACTCGCGTCCGAGCTCCCACGAGCCGTAGAGTTGACCGGACCGCTCGAGGACGCGGGCGTCCTGCGCCAAGGCGGCGACGGCCCGACCGACGAACAGCGGCGATTCCGATTCCAGGAAGTTCTTGTCCTGCTCGCCGGCATCACGCCAATTGGCTTCGGAGACCCCGAGCTTCGCGAGCATCGCCTCCGAGCGCAGGAAGCCCGGCGTGATCGCGATCGCCGCCACGCCGTGCGGCTTCAACTCGGCCGCCATGTTGAGGGCGAGCCCCTTCAGTGACAGCTTCACGGTCTGCGACAGGGGGTTCCCTCCCGCCATGAGGATGTCGCTCTCGGTCACCTCGACGATCAGGCCATGGCGACGACGGATCATGAGAGGCGCGGCATGCTTGGCGGTGATGATGTGCGAGAGGAGGGCTTGCCGCAAGATGGCCTCGCCGTCCTTCAAGTCCGCCTTCCAGAACGAGTCGAACTGGGCCATCATCGGCTCTTCGCCGGCGATGCTGTTGGCCAGGACATCCAGTCGATCGTGCTCGCGATCGATCCGCGCGAAGAGGGACTCGACCTCGGATTCGACGGTGTGATCGACTCGGACTGCGATGGCCGTGCCGCCCTCCTCCTGGATGATCGCCGCGGTCTCGTCGATCGTCTCGGGTCGCCCGTATGGCGAGAGATTGCCGCGAACACTGCGCCCCGTGCAGTACACGATCGCACCGGCTTCGCCCAAGGCGCGCGCGATACCGCGCCCGGCGCCGCGTGTGGCACCGGCGACGACGGCGACGTGGCCCGTCAGTGGTCGGGCGGATCCCGTCGACGTCGCGTCAGGGCGCATCGGTCCGGGCGAACTCGGAGTCTTTTTCAGGCGGGCCATATTGGTTCAGGGAATCTCGACCTGGCTGCCGACCAAGTTCAGCGAACCCTGCACGGCGAGATGACGCGTATCGGTACGAGATGCGTCTCGTCGGGCCGGGTCCGTCGGGACGGAGTCGATTGGGGCTATATTCAGAGCCGACTATCCACAACCTAACGCGGTGGGTCTCCGTTCTCAAGTCCCCGCTGGAATCCGATGCGTGACGGTCGGATCGGCGATCTTCCCGCACTGCCTGGATGAAGCAGACCGCATCTTGAGCGAGGCCGATTCTCAGAGTTCGAATTCCGTCGCCCCGAAATCGACTTTGCAATGCAAAGCGAGAGGTGATAGGATCGGAGGGAGTTGAGGGGCCTGTCGATCCCTCACCGGAGGAGAGCCATTCGCTCCGCCCTACGTTCGTGTCCTCGTTCGAATCGGGGGGGACGGTATGCGACTGCTGCAATTACGGGTTCGGACGCTCATGATCGCCGTAGGCGTGGTGGCGTTGCTCATCTGGGGCGCGATGATGACGTCCCGGTCGTACAACTACTACAGACGCGCGAGGGAATACGGCGCCCAGGAGCGCGGATAGCGCGAACTCGCCGCGAGGAACCGTGTGCCCGAGTGGAAACAATTTCATTCGGATTGCATCCAATACTTCGAGCGGTTGAGTGCGAAGTACCGCCAGGCCATGTGGCGCCCCTGGCTGCCCGTCAACCCCGATCCGCACGCACCCGGGTACGATCAGTGGCTAGAACAGGAGCGTCGGGCGAAAGTGATCGCCCCCGATCTCGATGGGCCGCCGGACAGTCCTGAGTGAGGACCGCGCCGACGAGAGAACAGGAATAGTCAATTGCCACGGAGCGTCTCCGCCTTCCACAGATAGACGTCGAACTCGCCCAGTTCGGTATCGACGACGATCTGCTCGTCCGGCTTGACGTCGGCCATCCGGTGCGCGACCGAAATGACGCGCGTGCCCGGCGGCAGCTTCCGAAGTTGCGGCAACAATTTGGCGTTGAGGCGCGGCAGCAGGTAGAGCGTGACGATGGTCGGCCCTTTGCTCAGGTCGAGCGTGAAGATGTCGCGCCGTTCGATCGTGACCAGGCGATCTACGCCGTTCTTGCGCACGTTGGCGAGGGAATCCTTGACGCGTTCGGGATCGATGTCGAAACCGCGCGCCTTGCAGGCATACCGCTTGGCCGCCGTCACCGGGATGCGCCCGTCGCCGCAGCCGAGGTCCCAAACCACGTCCTTGCTGGTGACCTTGGCCAGGCGCAGCAGCGCATCGACCACCTCCTGTGGCGTCGGCTCATATTCGACGTCGGTTATGGGCCGTTTGCCCGGCTCGCGCAGGTCGATCGATTCGAAGTCGCCCGGCCGGATGTCGATCTGGTGCGTGACCGTTCGCGGCCCATTTGGGCCGGGAATGATCGCCTTGATAGTATAGGTGTACTTGCCCGGCAGCAGCGGCGGCGACACGAAGCGGCGCATCGACCCCTTGGACGTCAGCTCCTGACCCTCGATAAACAGCCGGGCGTCCTCCGGCAGATAGACCTCGACCATGACGGTCTTCCGATACGGCTGCGCGAACGTGCCGGACGGGATCAGGCACGCGAGCAGGCCCGCCGCCAGAATCAAGTTGCGCCACATGGAAACACCTCCTCTGTTGGTAGTGTACCAAATCTGGCCTCGGCAAGTGTTTTCGAAGCGACGGTGCCTGGTCCCCCGAAAGCTGAAATGTCGTTACGCCGCCAGCTCTTGCGACCTGACTGGAGTGGTACCTGTTCGCGTATCGTTCGGGTTAACCGGGGCGTTGCGTGCGTCGGTCGGATCGACGGCGGTGTCGTCGGGCCGGAGCACACCCTTCGGATCGGGGCCACGTTGATTTGTCCGGGCGAACGAGCAAGGGGTCGGACTTCGCTCGTACCTGCCCGACGTCTTGCTGACGACGGCCCAACAGGCTGGACGTCTTCAGGTCGTTCATAGATTATACTTGCGTCTCACGCCAATTCGGAGTGTTGCCTACCGTGCCGGGATTCGGACAGGAAGCCCGGGCCGTTAAGGGCGGGATGCCTTCGACGGTGGCCGGCGCGACGACCACCCAGGGCGTGGCGAGTTCGGCGGCGGCCCTACCCAGGGCCGTGGTCCTCGAATTCCGGCTCAGGCTGCCCGAGAGCCGGAGGCTCGTCAGGGATGGTCTCGGGCTCGCGTGCATGGCGTCTCCTCGATCGGTCACAGGTGCGACTTCCCGGCCTTGATCCCGTCGAACCGCCGGCCGACGATGTCCCAGGCGAGCACACCCCACCATGCCTTCAGGTAGTCGGCCCGCCGGTTCTGATACATGAGGTAGTATGCGTGCTCCCAGCAGTCGTTGCCGAAGAGGGCTGCCTGCCCGGGATGGAGCAGTACGCTGTCCTGGTTCGGCGTGGTGATGATCGAGAGCTTCATGGACTTCGGATCGGCGACGAGGAAGGTCCAGCCCGAGCCAACCAGTTTCGTGCCCGCCTCGACGAAGGCGGTCTTGAGGTTCGCCACCGAGCCGAACTGCGCGTCGATCGCGGCGAGCAGGTCCCCGCCGGGCTCGCCTCCGGCGCCCTCGGTGCCGGCCGGGCGGATCACCTTCCAGAACATCTGATGGTTGGCGTGCCCGCCGCCATGATTCCGGACGGCGGTCTCGATCGTCTCCGGCACGTCCCCGAAATGTCGGAGTAAGTCCTCCACCGATCGGCATTGGAGCTCCGGGTGGTCCTTGATCGCGGCGTTCAGGCCGTCGATGTAGGTCTGGTGATGCTTTCCGTGGTGGAGCCGCATCGTATCGGCGTCGATCACCGGCTCCAGCGCGTCGTAAGCGAAGGCCAGGGGCGGGAGCTCGAAGGGGTAGGTAGGTGGGCTCTCCATTCGGGCCTCCTGAGAAGATAGGATATGGAAGGATCCCGGGGACACGCCGGTCGGTTGCGGCCGCGGACGCGATCGGTCGTTGCGCCTCGTCGCTCTACTTGGCGTACTCGAACACATCGCCGGGCTCCATCACGCGGACCTCGACCCCCTCGGGGCGGAACTCGGAGGCGTCGGTGACCAGCTCGTGCGGCATCGTCTTGTAGTGGATCGGGATGGCCAGCTTCGGCCGTACCATCTCGGCGGCGCGGGTCGCCAACTCGGCGCCCATCGTGAAGCGGTCGCCGATCGGCACCATCGCCACGTCGGGCTTGAAGATCTCGCCGAATAGTTTCAGGTCGCCGAACAGCCCCGTGTCGCCGAGGTGATAGAACGTGACATCCCCGATCTCGACGATCACGCCGCAGGGCATCCCGGCGTATTTCCCCTCGATCGACGAGGAGTGGAATGCCTGGACGAGCGTGACCGAGCCGAACGGGGTGCGGATCCGGCCCCCGTGGTTCCCCCGACTGGCCTTTCAGCCCCTTTCCTCGAAGTGGACGGCCAGTTCGTAGGCGGCGTGGATGGTGGCATCGTTCCGCCTGGCGATCGCCTCGGCGTCGGCCGAGTGGTCGAAGTGCCCGTGGGTCAGCAGCACCCATTCGCAATCGATGTCCACGGGGCGCTTCTTGGCCAGGGGATTCTTGGTGAGGAATGGGTCGATGACGACCCTGTGGATGCCGTCGGACAGCCAGAATCCGGCGTGCCCGAGGAATTCGATGGTGACGGCCACGTCAATGCCCCTCCGCGAAAGGGTTGACGACCGCCCGGTCGCGGATCGTGGTCCACTTCCACTGGGCGTATTCCTCCCAGTTGGCGTGGCGGCCGTAGCGACCTCCGTTGCCCGAGTCGCCGCAGCCGCCCCACGGCACGAAAGCGTAGTCCATCACCGTCGCGTCGTTGACATGGACGTTGCCGGCGCGGACCTGGCCGACGACCCTCCGCCCGCGGGCCGGATCCTTCGTGAAGACGGACGCCGCGAGCCCGTAGGGCGTGTCATTGGCGATCCGGATCGCCTCGCCGTCGTCCTCCGCCGGGATCACCACGGCCACGGGGCCGAAGATCTCGTCGGTGTAGAGCTTCGCTGAGGTCGGCGAGCCCGTGACGACTGTGGGCCGGAAGTATGCGCCATCGTGCGAACCTCCCGCGTGGACCTTCGCGCCGCCCTCGACGGCCTCGTCGAGCCAGGAGGCCACCCGCTCTGCCTCACGGGCACGAATCATCGGGCCGATGTCAATGGCCGTCCGCCAGGGGTCCCCGACAGTGAGGCGGTCCGCCAGTTCGGCGATTCGCCCGACGTAGCGGTCGAATAGCGATTTGTGGACGATATGGCGACCGGGCGACATACACGACTGGCCTGCGTAGAAGAACGCGCCGTAGGCTCCGCTGGCGGCGGCTGCTTCGAGGTCCGCGTCGTCGAGAACCAGAAAGGCGTTCTTGCCGCCCATACTCAGCGACACCCTCTTGAGGTTCCGGCCGCCATTTTCGCCGATGGAGCGGCCCACCCGAGTTGAACCCGGTAAAGTGGATCATCTTGACCGCCGGGTGGGCGACGAGCGCCTCGCCGACGCCATCGCCGGTGATCACCTGGAGGACGCCGTCCGGGAGTCCCGCCTCCTGCAAGGCCCGGGCGAACAGGATGCCTCCGCAGACCGCGGCCAGCCCGTTGGGCTTGTGCAGGACCGCGTTGCCGATGGCCAGGGCCGGGGCGATTGCGCGAGCCGCGAGGATCAGCGGGACGTTGAACGGCGTGATGATCCCACAGACGCCGTACGGCTCGCGCCTCGCGTAGCTCGTGCGGTCCTCGACGTCCGGTAGGATCACGCCCTGGGCCTCGAAGGGCAGTGCCGAGGCGTTGACAAGTTCATCCTTCGCGAACTCGATCTCGAAGCCCGCCTTGCCGCGGGTCGAGCCGATCTCCCGGATGAGCCATTCGGTGAACTCGTCGCGGTGCTCGTCCATCAGCACGGCGGCCTTGAGGAAGACCTCGGACCGCTCCACCGGCGAGGCCGCGATCCAGGCCTTCTGGGCGTCCGTGGCCCGCGTCACGGCCGCCTCGACGTCGGCGGGCAGGGCCTTGCCCACCTCGGCCAGGGTCTCCCCGGTCGCCGGCTCGGACACACGGTTCGACCTCCTTCGTTCTGATCCATGCCCCGGTGAAGAGGCTCCCATGCCCATCGCCGTCGAGCAGCTTTCCCATCATCATCCTCCTTCGAGCAAGGGCGGTGACGGACCGCCCGGGGGTGTCCAAACCTCCGGCGTCCACGGCCTCAGCCGATCGACGGCAGCACGTCCGTGAAGAGCGGTTGGATGAGCTGCGACCCGGCCGGCAGGCTCCAGTCGCGTGCCAGCTCGGCGATGAACGTATTGGTCGCGGTCAGTACAACGCCTTCGTCCCTCATTCTCCGGCGGCTCATCTCCTCAGAGAGCTCGAACGGCGATCCGGATGCGTCCATCACCGCCTGCACGCGGTAGCCCTCGCGGGTGGCAGAGATGGTCGGGAAGACCAGGCAGACGTCCGTAGTGACCCCGGCCACGGCCAGGTTCTTTCGGCCGGTCGCCTCGACGGCCGCCCGGAAGTTCGCATCTTCCCACGCGTTGACAATCCCCCCGCGACGGACCCGGGCAGCGAAGGCGTCCGGCAGCAGCCCGGCCAGTTCGGGCAGCAGCGGCCCCTGGAGCCGTTCCTCCTAGCTGGTCGTCAGGACCACCGGCAGCCCCAGGATGCGAGCGGCCTTGGCGAGCGCGAGCGTATTCCGGCTCACGACGTTGACCGGGATGTTCCTGATTAGCTTCATGGTGCCGACTTGATGGTCGACCAGAAGAAGGGCGGTGTCGGCCGCCGTGAACGTCGGGAATGTTCTCTCCACGATCTCTCTCCTCTCGCGGAAACTGCCCGCTCGGTCGATCATGCGGCCATGGGGATGATCGCGGCGCTGTCATACTCGGGCGCACCTCCACGGGAGGGGGCAAGCTTCCGCACGAATGTACCTGCGACGGGCCGAAGGGCTTCGGTAACCCGAGTGTGCCGATCGATACCTGGATTCTTCTAGTCGGAAAGGGTATCAATCATCAAGTAGGCACCACCGCGTAACGTAGGCACCAAATGGTTCCCAGGCCGATGAAAAATCCGACGACCCCGCTCTGCGTCCTCGACGAGAACTGCCCACTTCGCCAGATGTTCGACCTGGTCGCCGATCGGTGGACGCCGGTCGTCCTCTACATCCTCTCGGGCGGGATGCGGCGGTACAGCGACCTCCAGAGGCAGATCCCCGGCGTGTCGAAGAAGATGCTCACTCAGACCCTCCGCGCCCTCGAGCGGGATGGCCTGGTGACGCGGACGGTCTACCCGGTCGTCCCGCCCCGCACCGAGTACGATCTGACCGCCCTCGGCCGGCGCGTGCTGGAGCCGGTCCTGGCGCTCGCCGCCTGGGCGGTGGAGCACCAGGAGGATCTGGCGGGCATCGTCGAGCGCCGAACGGGCAAGCGCCCTGTTCCGGAGCGACCTCCCGAGCGGACGTAACAGGTCGGGACTCCCGCGATCCGACATCGAGGTCACTTGGGAGCGGTACGGTCCAAGGTCCCGCCCGGAGGGTCTGAGGGACCGCCCGGCCTGGGCGTACATCCCGGACCACTGTGTCCGTTCATCACGTCCACGCGGGGAGATGATGAACGGAGACCGGTCATTCCCGACACCAGTCATTCCCCCTTCGTCGTCCTTCGTTCCGTCCCCTTGGTCGTCCCCTGCCCTTTGTTGTCCGCCGGGGCACCGAATCGGAGGCCGCGGACCCGTCTGCGCTCCGGCTCCGGTTGACCCTCGACGACGACCCACTCGTAGATGCCGATGCACATCTCGTCGTTGGTCCCCTCGCCCCACCTGATGAGCTTGGGAGGTTTGTTCTGGTTGGCCGGGTTCGTCTCGGAGTTATCGAAGTGCGCCTCCACCTCGAACCACGATCCCTTCGGCACGCGGATCGGCTCCTTGAAAGCGTAGGTGCCCTGCCAGTTGAAGTTCCAGTGGTCGATCTTGATCAAGGGGATACGCGTCTTGCCATCGGGCAGGACAGCCGTGAAGGTGAAGTCCTTGCCGAGCCAGTGCATGTGGGGCATCACCGAGGTGATCAGGATGTCACGGTCGAGCGGGCGGGCCGTCAGATTGGCCCCGGGCTTGGTCGATGCCTTGACTTCATAGTGAGGCGCCCCGGCGGGAATGACCATGGCATCCACCTCACGCAATAGCTCAAGGATTCCGATGCGTTTCCCCGCCTTCTGGGCTTCCTCGACCTTGGCGCGGGCGGCCAGCGTCTGGCGGATCGTCAGGCCGGGAAAGACGAATCCAGTATGGACCTCGCGCGGCAACGGCTTCTTGGAAAGATAGAGGCCCACGGACGTGGCGTCGGTCTCGGGCTTACCGGTCTTGTGGTAGTGGACCTGGATCAAGATGTCGGCCCCCTTGGGCAGCATGTAGCCGGTGCCGTCGGGGCAGTAGCGGGACTTGGCGCCCGGGGTCCAGATCGGCAGGAAGGCGGAGATTGGCACTCCATCGCCGAATCCACCCAGGTCGTAATAACCAGGGCCCGGGTCGGCCTCATCCAGCTCGCGACCCCGGCCCGACGGGTCCACGCCCGCGATGATATGGTGTACGACCGAGCGATTACCGGGATGGAAATCGACCGCGCGAATCCAGCGATCCTCGGGAAAATCCGTCTTGAGCACGAAGACGCGGAAGTCGTCGCCGCCGGTGGCGGCCAGGTGGTAAGGTTCGGGCATCGTCAGGGTTAGGTCGGGCTCGCCGATGCCCAGTCCGAGGAGAACGTCCGGGGCGCGGGCGCCTCCTTGGGGTCGCCTTCCGGGCACCCGGCATCGACCCACGACTGCAGGGTGGCGATCTCGACGTCGGTCAGCACCCGCGCATCGCGGAACGGGCCGCCGAAGCTCGAGGAGGCCGGCCACGGGGGCATCATCCGCTCGCCGGTCACGTGCGCGAGGTCGGACCCGCGCTTGCGGGCCTGCTCGAAGGTGAGCAGGGAGAACGGTGCCACCTGATTGGGACGGTGGCAATCCTGGCATCGCTCTTGAAGGATACGGACTACGTCCTTGTGGTAAGTCGGGGCCGGTTTCTCGCCCGCCGCCGACGTCGTGCTCGCCGCCACGGCCGCGACGCCGCAGAGGAAACTCAATCTCCACATCGAATGGCAAGCCAAGGCTCTGCTCCTTTACCGGGTTTCTTCCGCTGAATCTTCGCGCGGAGACCGAACCGACTCTCACTACACTCGGGTCAGTTGTCGGGTTTCCGCAGCCCTGGGCATACATCGGGGGAGGCCATAGGGGACACCCTACGACTGTTCGGTGCGCGGATTGCCGGATGGGCTGCCTCCTTCATGACACCTGGCAGCAGCTATTGTCAAGGGCTGTCGAGTTTACAGCTCTTGTTCGGAGGAATGAGGACGGCGAATGATCTGAGGTGATCGGTCTCCGACTCTCGATCGGGTTCTCTTGCCCGGACCTCTTCCGGCACCTTCGCCCAGCATCTCGGGAAGCCTGAGGATTGCAAATCCACACGTAGCAAGTTATGTAGAGTGTGATTGATTGTGCTCGCGGGCTTGAACTGGGCCAACTACGGAGCCTTGCTGACGATGAGGACGATGATCCGAGCCCGCCCGTTCCGATGCGGGCTGCTCCTCTTCGGCCTCCTGCTCGCGTCGCCCGGCCACGCCGCCTACACGCCCGACCAGGCCCGGGACAAGCCCCGCTCGCCTTCGACGGTTGGGACGCCTTCGTCGAGCGGGCGATGGCCGACTGGAAGGTACCGGGACTGGCCCTGGCCGTGGTCCGCGACGGCAAGGTCATCCAGATGAAGGGATATGGCTTCCGGGACCAGGAGAAGAAGTTCCCTGTCACGCCGCGGACCCTCTTCGCCATATTGGTGCGCGAGCGGTTGGGCCTGATCATCCTGACCAATCAGCGGAGCCGGGAGCTCGACCTGGTCATCAGCCGGAACCTCTACGACCGCCTGCTCGGGCGGGAGCCGATCGACTGGTCCGACCGGATGAAGGCGGATCGCGACCGGGCTACGAAAGCCGCGAAAGAGAATTCGAAGAAGGGTGCCGAGCACCAGGAGGGGACGACACCCTCGCACTCGCTGGGCGCCTACGCCGGCCGCTACGAGCACCCCGCATATGGCCCGATCACGATCCGGGACAGTCACGGTACCCTGACGTTGTGCGGCTTGCGCTGCTGGGCCCGGACGGCCCGACCGGCACGTTCTCGAACGCAGCCGGGCCGCTCCCGTGGTGATCGGCAAAGCCGCAACCATCCCGGTCAGCGCACCCACTCCTGTCGTCTCTGTCGGTCCCGTCCGCTAGTAGAAAGGCCCTTCTCAAGGGATCAGCCGCGGTTCCGCATTCAGGCGAAGCTGAATCGGGTGCGTGGGGGATTGAGCGTTGACACATGCGCGGCAAAGACCCAAGGGAGGTGGGCGAGCTCATGGAAGACGCCCGGCGGCTGGCGAACCCCGGAGAGCTTGGCGAGTTGGAAAAACTCGTCGACCAATCGCTCGAGATGCTGGGCGAGACCGAGAGAGTGCCCGACGTGTATCGGAAGGGGTAAGTGTCTGTCCCACAAGGGGTGGAATCGGGTAGAATGAATCAATCAAGCGAAAAGTATCCTACCCCAGCGATCTCGACAATTTCCAGTGGTCATTGATCAAAGAATACTTGCTTGTATATCCGGGTGGACGGCCTCGCAGGGCGACTTGCGCGACGTCGCCGATGCCATCTTCTACATCCTCCGCACCGGCTGTCAGTGGCGTGACCTCCTCAAGGATTTCCCGCCCAAGAGCACCGTCTGGAAATATTTCAACCAGTGGCGACACGACGGCACCCTCGAAACCATCCATGACCTGCTCCGCCTCATGGTCCGCTCGGAGGAGAAGCCCTACTCGCCCCGGACTTCGGCGAGCGTTGACAGCCAGTCGGTCGACACCACCTCCGGCGGCGAGCAGCGGGGCCGGGACAACGCCAAGAACGTCGGCGGAAGGAACCGCCATATCGTCGTGGACAGTATGGGCTTACTGATGGCCGGCCTGTTCACCGCGGCCAGTATCGATGACGCCAAGGCGGCCGCGGAGTTGTTCGCCCGCCTGGACGGTCAGCCGATGAGCCATGTCAAGCGAATGTACGCGGACAGCAAGTATCACAATTTCATGCTTTACGAATGGTTAGAAACGAATGCGGTGTGGGGGCTGAACATCGTGCAACGCCCGAGGGATGCAGTGGGCTGGGTGCTGCTGCCGATCCGGTGGACGGTGGAGCGGACGCTCGCGTGGCTGGGGAGATGCCGTCGGTTGAGCGAGGACCGAGAGAAGAGCGTCCGATCGTCCGAGGCATTCGTCAAGTTGGCGGTGATCCACCTGATGCCCAACCGGCTTGCGCAAACGCAACGGACGCCGAGTTCCACCATCGTATGGTGGCATAAACTCACTTGTGGGATAGACACTTACCGCCATCCGGCATCGCATCGCGAAGGGGCTCGATATGACCGGACAGGCCGAAGATGGATCGGACGAGGCCCAAGGGGTTTCTCGCCGCACTTTCCTGGTCATGGCGGGGGTCCTTTCGCTCGGTCGTTTTCCGCTGCCTCCGCCGGATTCCGACGATGATGGGCCGGCGGGTGACACCCGCCGCCTGCTCCGAGCCCCGGAGCACTGGGGCCCGGACGACCGCAACTTGCTCTGGACCGAGGTGGACGCGTCCGGCGAGGCGGTCACGATGATGTGGATCCCCGAGACGCCCGAGGAGGCCGAGGAGCTGGAAGCCTTCGCCGCGGCGGCGCGACAGCTCGACTGGGACAACCTCATCATCGCCGACGTGCCGATGCCGTCCGCCAGCCGCCGATTCGAGCTGATCGAGGGATCGTCCTCGAAGTTCTGGGAGATCGAGGCGATCGAGTCCGGCTTCGAGGTCCGCTACGGCAAGATCGGCACCCGGGGGCAGTCGCAGAAGAAGGCGTTCCCGACGCCCGAGGCCGCCACGAAGGCCGCCGACAAGCTCATCGCCGAGAAGCTCGGCAAGGGCTACGTCGAGGTCGGCTCGAAGGCCAGGAAGCCCGAGCCGTCGCCGAAACCCCGGCCCGAAGGGCCCGTCGACTGGACCACCCTCGAAGCCTGGCAGGAGGTCTTCGACCGCCTCAAGCCGCACATCAACTCGGGCCAGGAGATCGCCAGCCCTTCGGACGAGGAACTCGACGCCTTCGAGGCCCAATTCGGCCTCCGCCTGCCGGCCAGCTTCCGGGCGTTCTCCCAGGTCTTCGGCCCCGGCCATTTCTCCGGAGGCTTCGAGGTCTACGCCGCCCGGCGGCCGCCGAGACATGGCGAAACTGCAGGAGAGCGTCGGGGAGATCGTCGAGGGGTCAAACTACGACTTCGTCTCCGAGCAGCACAAGGACGCCGAGCCGGTCACGCGGATGATCTTCTTCGCCGAGGACGTCGCCCCGCTCTTTTACGGATGGGACTCCGGCGACGTCCGCGACCCGGCCACCCACGAGTACGCCATCCGCCAGTACGACTTCGAGTACAACTGCTGCCCGATCGTCGCGACCTCGTTCCCCGAGTTCATCAACGAGTGCGTACTCCAGGACAGGGGGGCCCACTGGAGGCCGACTCTGCTCGAACGCGAGGGGACATTTGCCCCGGACACGCGGAAGAAATCGGCCCGCCCTCGCCCCGCGATCAAGGCCGCGGCCCCCAAGCCGGTCGAACGGCCGAAGAAGCCCTCGCCGGCCGAGGAACGGGCCCTCATGCTGGCGATCGCCGCCGACCCCGCCGACCCGGGCCCGCAGCTCGCCTATGCCGACTGGCTGGACGCCTACCAGAACAAGCTGGGCGAGCTCATCCGCCTCCGCCTCGGGCCCGTCCGCGACGAGGCGACGGCGAAGCGCGAGGCCAAGCTGATCGCGGGCCTGGGGAAGACCTGGGACAAGGAGATGCTCGGCATCGGCCTGGTCCCGGCGGTCCTCAACCGGCTCGGGGCCGGGTTCCAGGCGAACGACCGGCACGAGGTCGTCGCGGCCAGGATCGAGGGCGATCTGGTCAACCTCCGCCTCCTCGAATCGCTCTCGACGTATCCTTCCCTGCGCGAGCTGGTGATCGGCAACTACCGCCTTGCCCCGGTCGAGGTCCGGGCCATCTCCAAGGTGGATTCGATCCGCGCCCTCCAGCTCCACTCGACCGGGATCGACGACGACCTGTTCCAGCCGATCGGCCGGATGGCCGGCCTGGAGAGCCTCTGCGTCGGCGGCCATCGGGCGAGGGGCGACGGCCTGCGCTATCTCACCAGGCTGACGAAGCTCCGATCCCTCACGCTCGGCAGCCGAGACGGCGACGGCGGGCGGATGGCGTCCGGCTGCCTGGCCCACCTCGAAGCCCTGCCCGCGCTCCGGGACCTCTTCCTGCACGACAACGGGTTCGGCGGCAAGGCGCTCGCCCCGCTGGCCCGGCTCCCTCAGCTCGAATCGCTCGGCTTCGGCACCAACCCCGTCCACGACGACGACCTCGCGCACCTCTCGGGGCTGGTGAATCTGACGTTCCTCGAACTCGAACGGACCGAGATCACCGGCGCGGGGTTGGTCCACCTGGAAGGGCTGAGCAAGCTCGAAATCCTGCGGATCGAACGACGTCCGATCGGCGACGTCGGGATGGCCTCGATCGGCAAGCTGACGAACCTCCGGGAGCTGAATCTCGATTTATGGGAGGAAGGACCCCGGATCACCGACGAGGGCGCGGCCCATCTCCGGGGCCTGACCCGCCTGGTCGAGGTCGACCTGGGGCGTCACGACCTGACCGACGCGAGCCTCGTCCACTTCGCGGGGATGGCCGACCTGGGGAAGCTCGACCTGGCCCAGAACGAGAGGATCGTCGGCCCCGGGTTGGCCCACCTCAAGGGCCTGGCCCGGCTGAAGGAACTCGATCTCAGCGGTACGGGGGTCGGAGACGACGTGCTCCCCGTCCTTCTCTCGCTGACATCGTTGAAGTCGCTGGACCTGGAGAGTACGCGGGTGACGCCCGGGGAGAAGGAGGAGCTTCGCGCGGCGTTCCCCGGCGCGTGGATCCGGTGAGGTTCAGGCCAGGATCTTCTCGACGACGTTGCCGTGGACGTCGGTCAGGCGGAAATCGCGGCCCCGGAACTTGTAGGCCAGCCGCTTGTGGTTGACGCCGAGGATCGTGCCATCGTACCCGAGATCGGGCGGGAATAGTCGCTCGAAAACCGGATCAGGTCGTCGTCCGACTATGGCGGTAATGTGATTTTATGATCAATTGTACTGTTTTCGCAAGTCGTGCTGACCAACCTCGCAGCCCGACGGTGACAAATAGCGGTGCAAAAAGGGTGACATTTGACGGGGAAGTTAGCAGTCGCATCAACAGCACCCTGGCGGATTGCGAAGATCACCTCGCCGCTCTCGCAATCGGTGCGGACAGACTCGTAGCCGCGGATGCCGAATGCGTGATACAACAGGATTGTGGACATGCCGACCACTCGGTTGGGAGTGCTTTGACATGACTCCAGGTGGAGTTAGCCTGTCCACATTTCTCGAGACCAGCGAGCTTCCGCCGGATGAACCGCAAACCGTGATCTTGGAGCAACCCGACAGGAATCCGCCAATGGCTGAAATGACCATCCGGCTGCAAATCGATCCGGAGACGGGCAAGAAGAACATCACCGTGATGCTGCGATCGGACGACGACGCCTTGCCGCACGAGCACGAGCAGCAGCACGCGGCGCTCGTCGAGAAGCTGATCCAGGGCGGCGTGATCAAGGCCAGCGAGCTGGGCCGGATCGTCGTCGAGCGCGAGGAGCAGGAGCGGGCGCCGGCCGGGCCGCAACAGTCGCCGGGCGAGGGCCAGCGGCAGGCCCTCGCCGAAGGAAATTCCTAGTCATCTTCCGGGTGCGAACGTGATCTTGCTCTTTCCCAACCTCGACACCTTCCAGCTTGCCTTGGCCTTCGGGGCGGTGCCCGCCGCCGTGAGCCAGGCCGGTGCCGAGGGAGCCGTCGATGCCGAGGGTCGGGTATGGATCCGGCCCTCCGTGCCCCTGGATGCGCCGAGCCTGGAAGAATTGCGCCGGCTGGGCGTCGATGTGCGCGACCTCAGCCCGATGACGCTCGATCTGACGCTCCATTGCTGGCCGCAACTCTTGCCATTGCAGCGCGACGCGAGCGGGTGGGACCACGCGGACCGGACGCCCATCCTGTTCGAACTGGACACCACGGAGCAGTTGTCGGAGCTGGTGGGCGAGATGTTGCGGCTGGGTAACGATCGACAGGCGTTCCGCTGGATCGATCCCGGCGACGGCGCACGTGCCTTGCTGCGCGTGGTCGGGCCTCCGTATTATTCCCTGCTGCGCGATCGATCCCGCGACGGCCTCGCCCGACGCCGTAGGCCGGACGCAACACCCCCCCCGCGCCTACCGAGAGCACAGTCCGTGCGTCTGGGCTCAGCTCGGCTATACCCATCCGTTGATCGAGTATATTCAAGCGCCAGCAGGGCAGATCCTGCTGATGGGACATCCGCGTCGCTGGGAGTTCGTCGAGGAGGGCCGGTTTCGCGACATCTACGAAGTCCTCGACTTCACGATGCCCGAGGCAAACCCCGCCTGGGGCGACATCGAGCTCGAAAGCCGGATCACCGTCCCCATCCGTCTGGCCACGGGCGGGAGCACCGCCGAACCCGCGGAGTTGTGGGTCTTGCGCGACGACGCGACGGCCCAGCTCGATCGTCTCGTGCAGAACGCCGACGACCAGTTTCTGGCGAGGCTGATCTTCGCCGTGGGCGAGGAGGGGAACCGGAAGACGATCGTCCTGCGCGCCCGGCCTTCCAAGCTGGCGCCGCCGATCCTGGTGCTCGACGGCGTCGGCTTTCGCCGATACCTGCGGCTGTCGCACCTGTTCTTGCCGTGCAGGCATCGGTTGCATCCACCGCTGCGGCGCGATGCCGTGGTGAAACTCCTGGCCGCCGATCCCGGACAGATCACCTGGCTCTATCCCGGTCGCGACGGGAGATTCACCGTCGAGAGCCTGCCCGATGAAGCCTTTCGTCCCCTGTCCGATTGGGTCGACTATGTCCTCGATCAGGACCGGCACATCCTGACGGCCTGGGTGCAAGCCAACCGCTTTGCGTTCGACTCTTTCATCTGCGCCGACGATCGGCCCGCACCCGGCCCAGACCCCAAAGACACGCCACCCCCGAAGACGAAGCGAAAGCCGGAGAAGGTCGACGAACGTCAGGAGCCCGCCTCCGCTGAACCCAAGGCCAGGCGCAAGAAGAGCGAGGTCAGGATCGATGAACCGTTATTGCCCTTGAAGCCCAACGAACTCGAAGAGGAGTTGCAACGGCTGGAAAAAACCTTCCTGGAGCTGAAAGGTACGCTCGATGCGCCCGAGCGTCGGGAACTCTGGCCGCAACTCGCCCGGGTCCACGGCGCCCTCGGTCATGTTGAGGATGCGTCGATCTGCTGGTGCCATGCCGTGTGGGAGATGCCCGCACCGCCGCCGGCCTGGCTGGCCCTCTGGAGCCAAGACACCCTCCGGGCTCCGATCGGGCGAATCGCGGAGATCGTCGCCAAGAAATCGCCCGGTTCCGCCGACCTGCGCGGCCTGGTCTTGCACCTCATCCGGTCTGCTCACGATGGCGCAGACCCGGCCGAGCCTCCCCTGCCCCTGGGCCTCGCCCAGCAATACCTCGCGGAACATGAGGGCTTGCTCGGCATCCGCCTCGCCTGGCTGGGCTGGGAGGCCGTGAACCGGCTGGCCGACGGTGACGTCCTGGCACTCGCACGCGCGCGAGACCGCCTCCTCGAGCGGCTCTACCTGGCCGGGTTGAGCGCCGATCTCGACCTGCCCGGTTTTTTGCGTTTCAGCGGGGTGGATGCCTCGGCGCGCTTTCATCGGGTGCGCGAGCAGATGTTGCGTCTGCTCCCCATGGTCCACCGATGGATCGCGCAAGGTCACATCCCCAGCCCGGGCACGGCGACGTACGTCGACCTGCTCTTTGCCTTCGGGCTGGCGAAGCTCGGCGAGAGGACCCGCTCTCGCGAGTTCATCGACTCGGCGTGGAATCGGCTCCCCACGCGCGATGAGGTGCATCGCTGGCTGATCGAGGCTTTCGAGTTCCGGATCCTGGAGGCGCAGGAGGGTCAGGCCGGTGCCGAACGACTCCCCGCCGATTTGCTGGAACGGCTGGAACCGATGCCGCGCCTGGCCCGTTACAAGATCGATCGCTTGCGCGAACATTCGCGCATCCTCGAGCCTCACGAGCAGATCGACCCCTATCGCCGCTGGCACGGTCGATACTCGGACGACCTGAGCCGAGAGCTGGCCACCTTGTGCGACATCAATGATTGCGACAAACTGAGGGACCGTCTCCGTCGGCTGCTCGGTCCGAAGGGGAAGGGAATGATCGCCGTGCAGCCGCGGGTCGTGATCACGGCCCTGGAGCTGGCGCCGCGACTCGGCGAGGTCTTCGCCGCGGAGCTGCTCGCGCAGGCCGCATGGGCCTTGGAGAAGGTGTCCGATCCCGTCGAGCAAGCGTTGCTGCTGGAGAAAGGACTCTTCCTGGCCGCTCATTACGACAACAAGGACGAGGTCCAGCGCCTGGTGGGCCGTTTCCAGGGGCTGCTCGAGGCCGAGGGCGGCGACCTTCCCGTCCGCAATCTGGAGGCGCTCCTCGGCGGTGCGTTCCGCAGTCTCCGCAAGCTGGGCCTGCGCGACGAGGTCGGACTGCTCCTGGAACGGATGGTCGAGGTCATCGAGAACAGCCCCGAGTTCGGCGATGACGCGGCCGGGGCCGAGGTCACGGCTTCCTCGGCGACGGCGCGGTTGCAGCGACTGCTCCTCCAGGTCGCCGCCGGCTGGTTCTACTTCGCGCGGGCTGACCGAGCCCGGCCGATCCTCGACAAGGCCCGTACCGTCCTCTTCAAGGGCGAGCTGAAACCGATCGATCAGACCGCGCTGGCTTGCTCGTACGTCGCCACGCTGGGCCAGGCCCCCATCGACCTGGCCCTGCCGCGGGTCCTCGAGCTATTCCGCAAGCTCAGGGGGGTCTATGATACGTTCACCACGTACTCCCATTATTCGCTGTCGCGCCTGGACCTGGTCGAGGCGGTGATCCTGTCCCTGGTCAGCGACGATTTCACGATCGCCCCGGAAACGCGGCGATGGCTGGACGACGACGAGTTCCTGGTGCGCCGCCGGATCCACCGCGACGTGAGGGCGGCCATGGAGAAGGCAGGATTATAAAATCCTGTGAGCAATCGACAAATGAACCGGCAAATCGAGACGGAAGACTGGACGTTCGCCGAGCTGCAGGCCGAGGCCGAGGAGCTGCGCAATCGCTTGAATCGCCTGCGCACCTCGCTCGGTCGCTTCTTCGTCGCCAAGCAGGAATTGATCGACTTGATGGTCGTGGCCTCGGTGGCCCAGGAGCCGCTGCTCCTGGTCGGCCCGCCCGGGACCGCCAAGTCGGACCTCGTCCTCAAGTTCAAGGACGCCCTCGGGTTGGCCGATGACGATTACTTCGAATACATGCTGACGCGTTTCACCGAGCCGTCCGAGATCATCGGACCGATCGATATCAATCAGCTCCGCGAAGGCCGATACATCCGCCGCGAGCAGGGTAAGCTGCCGACGGCCCGGCTCGCGTTCCTGGATGAGATCTTCAAATCGAACTCCGCCATCCTGAACATCCTGCTCACGATCATCAATGAGAAGAAGTTCTATCAGGACGGCGCACCGCAGCCGGTGCGGCTGCGCATCCTCCTGGCGGCCACCAACGAGGTGCCGGAACAGGGCGAATTGTCCGCCCTGAAGGATCGCTTCGTGCTCAAGGCCCAGAGCCGATCGGTCCAGGAGGACCATTTCGAGGAGCTGATCGATGCCGGCCTGCAATCCGACGTCCACCGCAACCTCAACCAGCAACCCTGGTGCGAGGGGCATTGCACGCTGGAAGACGTGCTCAAGGCCAATCGCTACTTGACGCATCTCTTCGGTCGTTGACATCGCGTCGGCCGGCAGGAGGAGCAGAACGATCGGCAGACATTCTTCCCGGCCGAGGTGTTCCGGGAATTCCAGCGCCTGGTCAAGACGCTCGTCCGCGAGGATCGCATCTTCATCAGTGATCGTAAGCTGGTCAAGCTCTACAAGCTGTTGCGTGCCCGCGCCTGGCTGTTCTCGGGCGGCACGGTCGACCGCGACGACTTGCGCCTGCTGGCCTACCTGGGTGAGACCACCCGCGAGATGGATCTGCTGCGTGAGAAGGTCCCCGCGCTGCTCGGGGACGGATGAGCCGCGATCCGGTTGAAGTGATGAAACGCACATGCAAGTTCACGAGATCCGCGATCCCGAGCTGGCCCGGCATTTTTGCGTCCAGGGCCTCTGGCTCCAACGTGTCCTGCCCCCCCGGGCGAACCGGGTGGCCGACATCCTCCAGTGGGGCCTGGAAATCGCGGATGCCGGCGAGCCGTTGCCGTCGTTGGGATTCCTCGCCGACGTCGGGCATCTGATCTTCCCGCCGGAAACCGGGCTCCGGCGGGAGGACGCGGCGGTGCCCGACTGGCCGGCGGGTCTGTCGCGGATCTACGAGGATCACGTGCTGGGCAGGCTGTTCGCCGATAGCAGCTTCGAGCGGGCCGGCGACGCCTTGCGAGCCTACCAGGGGCGGGACCAGGCGCGCGGCCTGGCGTTCCTCATCAACCAGTTGCGGCTCCGCGCCGGCTTCGGCGGCGTGTTGCTCGGCCCGGCCGCCGTGAAGAATCTCCGCAACCTCTCGCCGGATCAGGTCCTGGGCATGGGCTGGCAATCCTTGACCGAGGAAGGACCGCTACCGCTCCTGAAGGACCTCTACGAGGAGCTGGTGGTCCGGATCCGCAATAACGCCGCCGTGCTCGGTCCGGAGGACGTCTTCGAGCTGGAACGCGGCACGGCCCTGTTCGACATTCAGCCAGCGGGTTGCACTCCGCCAGGTCCTCCAGGCCGCGTCCGCCCTGGACGCCCAGTTGCCGCCGCAACGGCCTCGGCCGCTCGAGCGCGCCTACCACGTCCCCACGCGCATCCTCGACGAGGACGCTTATCCGGTCGGCGGCTTCTCCTCGATCTCGAACCGCGGCACGATCGAGAGCCTGATGCATTCCCAGCTCGCCTACATGGAACCGTCGGGACGGCCCGACCTGTTCGATATCAAGTTCCTCCGCGACGAGCTCCTGTATTATTCGCGCGATGAGAACGAGTTCCGCCGCCAGCGGCGCAGCTTCGTCTTCGCACTCTTCCCCGACCTGGACCAAGCCCGCTTCAAGGACAGCGAGCTCCCCTGGCAGCGGATCGTCTTGGCCCTGGGCCTGGCCCTCACGGCCGTGCGTAAACTCCTGGAATGGTTGAGCGCGGAAGCCCTGCTCTTCGAAGTCCTGTTCCTCGATCAGGGCATCGGGCCGAACGTCCTGGTCGCCGAGCAGGCCCTGTTGGAAACGGTGCTCCGCGAGCAGGTCGCCAATGGCACGGTCGTCATCGATCGTCTGCCGCGTCAGCGACTCTCCGCCCATTGTGCCCAGCACGCCCGCCGCAGCCGTTGCCATTGTCTGGCGGTGGCGACGACGGATCAACGCCTCGAGATGGAGGATGTGCATCTCGGCAGGCTTGTGCTCGCGGGTGCTCGCCCCGGACTCGCGCTGGGGGATGATGCGGAACCGCAAGCTCCTCCGGGAGAGGACGCTTTGAATTGCTGGACGATGGCCCTCGAAGGCTGGTTACAGACGTGTTTGTGAGAGACGGGCGAGACGATCGAGGGCGTCCAAGGACCCAGGGTTCGGCGCGGTCTCCGACCCCGCCGTCGGCGCGACCGAAGGTCTCCCGGTCGGGCGCGGGCCGGGCGAGCATGCCCTCGGCGCCTGGCGGGAGATCGGGAGACCTGCGGTCAGGCACTCGGGCGGGGTCAGAGACCCGCGCCCAACTTCAGGCACGGCGACAGCGTCAACAAGCGTCGCGTCAGGTGATGTATCCGGCTCGACGCGCGGTGATCTCGATCTCGGCGCGATGGACGGTCCGTCCCTCCGGATCGGTCAGCCCCGGGAAGAAGTCGCCGAATGCATTGATTTCCAGGATGTAATGGTGCAGATAGCCTCGCTCGAACAGGAGATCGACGCCGACCGCGGCGCAGGGGTACAGGCTGGCGGCCTCGACGCAGTGATCGATGGCATCGAGCCAGGCACGGGCGGGTATGTGGGCCCGGCAGGCTTCATACCGGCCGCGCCGGCCGCCCAGGTGGAGGTTGGTCATCGGCAGGCCGCTCAGCCGAAAGATCGTGAACGCCGGACGGCCGTAGAGGACTACGACCCGGACATCGAAATTCTGACCGTCGATCTGGGCCATGGGTATGCCCTTCTGGATGAAGGCCCCTTCGCGGATCAGGAATTCCAGCACGGCCGTCAGATCGTCGCCCGTGACGCGCCGGAGCCGGCGCGTGTTGTAGAAATCGTCGGCCCGATGGAGCACGGATGTGATGGCCCAAGGCGGCTCGTCCCGGGCGTGGACCACCGCGATGCCCATGGCGGCGGATCCGGTGTTCAGCTTGACGTAGGCGGTGTTGAACCCCCGCGTGCGCAACCCATCGAAGACCTCTCCCGAACTGGCCGGCGCCGGCATCGACGGAGGACAGGGCAAACCGGCCGCGGCGAGGCGGGACGCCGTCGCGCGTTATCGAATAACTCGGCGATGGCCAGCGGGCAGGCGAGCGGTGCGAGGTGCGGGCGCGCATCGTACGCCGACCGCAGCCCGTGCAGCACCCGACGAAATCCCTCGTGGAACAGACCCGGTCGGATCAACTGGCCCTTGCAATACGGCAGGCCGAGCCAGTCCCGCGGGGGCTCCCGCGGATCGGCCGAGGCACCCGCGGCCAGCACGAGTTTCATGACCTCGAAATCGCGACCGGGCGATTCGAGTCGCACGACGGCCGGCGTGTCGAACAAGGGCATGGCATCGAGATTACCAAGGGTGGGCACGATCTCACGCCAGGGGATGAGATGGACTTCCGGCAGGATACCTCGGTCCTGCCAGAAGGCGGCAAGGTCGTGGGCGTAGGCTTGCCAGCGCTTGCTATCGGCGTTGGCCAGGATGAGGTAGCGCGGCGGCATCGCCCCTATTCCATGTCCCCTTGCCACAGATATTCCATCTCGTCCGAAGCCGGACCATACTGCGTACCCTCGACCACCTTCGCAACGCCGGCCTTCCGCAAGGCGGCGATACCGGCCTCGGTGAGGCGATTGTACGATATTTCCAGCAGTTCCAGGTTTCGAAGGTCGGGGCAGCCGGCCAGGATCTCGGCGCCGCGATCGCTGATGCGGCCATGCATGAGGTCCAGGGTCTTGAGCCGCTTCAAGATGCCGGAGCGGACGATCTCCTCGCACCCCTCGTCGCCCATGTCGCTGGTGCGCAGTTGAAGGTGGGCCAGGCCTGCGCAGGTGGGGCGAGTGGACGAGGGCGTACACGCCCTTGAGGTTGATATAGGCGCCTTCGTCGCCCGGATCGAGGGCGTGAGGAAAGAGCAGCAAGTGTGTCAGGTTCTCGAAAGTCGGGTTGGCCGCCAGGATTTCCAGCGGGTAGTGATAATTGTGGTAGATCTGCAAGACGCGCAGGTTGATGAGGTTCTTCAAGGCGAACAGGCGATCCATGTCCACGCGGTGGGCGAGCAGATACAGCTCTTCCAGTCGCGGCATGCGGGCCACGAGGTCGGCCGCAGTCTCGCCGCTGGTGTGGCAGTTGGAGTAGTCTCCTTCCATCGGCTCACCGAGGTGGAACACGCGCAAGTTGGGGAAAGAAGGACAACTGAGCAAGACGTGGACGGACGGACTCTCACCTCCCGCCGGGACGTCATCGCCGGGCTCATACTCGCCGGGCTCTTCGTAGAGCAACCCTTCGATGGTCAAGCGTCGGAGCAGGCGGGCCTGGGGGGCCCTGGCCAGGGCCCGGGCGAATGCGACGGAGATCTCCGGCACTCGGATCGAATCCAGCCAGCCGCGGGCGAACTGGAACTCCGAGCCGTCCGCGTGTCTCGAGGTGCCCTCGTCCTCGTCTGGCGGCGCCAGTAGGAACTCCGCCAGCCCGCCCAGCCATTCCTCGGCATGCGCCTTGAGCAACGCCCGTTCGCGCTTCTTCAACTCCTTGCGCGAGTCGGCCGGGTGTCCCTCATCTTCGAGCGCGAGCTGGACCTGGATGAACTCGCCGCGCGGATCGCCCTCCTGGCCGAGCCAATCGGCGTAGGCGGAGATGGCGGCCAGGTCGTCGGGATCGTCCAACACGGCGCGTTCCAGGACGCTCTCGGTGCCCGTCGCGAGGGGCGTCGGCGTGGTCTCGACATAGCCCTCGGCCAGCTTCTCGGCGATGATCTTGTCGTAGGCCGTCTGCGCCGCCTCGGGAGTCGGGAAGTCCTTGGTCTTGGATTGGCCCTTCGTCCCGATCCGGCCGAAACGGACCGTGTAGCTCGAATCCTTATGCTCGATCTTCCAGAACTTGTCCGATTTGTTGTCGGTGTACTTGAATGAGCGCATCAGGCACCTCCAGGCTCGAAGCTGCGAACGAATTGGGATCTGGTTTCGCGTCGCTTCCTGAGATTGGTCTCATTCCATGTCGCCCTGCCACAAGTACTCGGTCTCGTCGCTGTTCGGGCCATATTGCTCGGCGTGCTTGACCACATTCGAGTGGCAGGCCCGCTCCAGGGCGGTGATGCCGGAATCGGTCAGTCGATTGGACGATACGTCCAGCAGTCCCAGGTTGCGGAGGTCGGGACAGCCGGCCAGGATCTCGGCGCCCCGATCACTGATCCGGCCGAACATGAGGTCCAGATACCGGAGCCGCTTCAAGATGCCGGAGCGGACGATCTCCTCGCACCCCTCGTCGCCCATGTCGCTGAGTCGGAGCTGGAGGTGCATCAGCTTGGGCAGGTGGGGCGAGTGCACGAGGGCACGAACGCCCGCCAGGTTGACATACGGCTGGTGGCTGCTCTCGATGGCGTGCGGAAAGAGGAGCAAATGCGTGAGGTTGCGGAATGTCGGATTGGCCGCCAGGATTTCCAACGGGTAGTGGTAATTGTGGTAAATCTGCATGATACGGAGATTCGTGAGGTTCTTCGAGGCGAACAGGCTTTCCATGTCCACTTGATGAGCGCCCAAATAGAGCTCCTCGAGGCGGGGCATGCGGGCAACGAGCTCGGCGGCCGTTTCGCCGCTCGTGTGGCAGTTGTCGTCTAGCTCGCCCAGGTGGAACACGCGCAGATTCGTCACGTGGGGACAGCCGCGCAGTGCATGAACGGACGGGTGGAAGGTTTCGGTAGGGATATCATCGCCCGCCTCGTAATCATCGTCGTATCCTTCGCCTTCGATCAACAGACGACGGAGCAGGCGGGCCTGGGGGGCCCGGACGAGGGCGCGTGCGAACGGGACCGAGAGCTCCGGAACGCGGATCGAATCGAGCCAGCCGCGCGCGAACTGGAACGGAATGCCTTCGTCCCCGAGGAGGAAATCGGCCAGCTCTCCCAGCCATTCGGCGGCGTGCGCCTCGAGCAGCACCTTTTCGCGCCGTTGCAGCGCCTTGCGCTCCCCGGCCTCGTGCTCCGGGTCCTCCAGGGCGAGCTGGATCTGGATGAACTCGCCCCGCGGGTCCCCTTGCTCGCCGAGCCAATCGGCATAGGCGGAATGCGCGGCCAGGTCGTCCGGGTCGTCCAGCAAGGCGCGTTCAAGGACGTTGTCGGTCGAGGCCGCGGGAGCCGGCGCCGTCACCTCGACATAGCCCTCGGCCACCTTCTCGGCGATGATCTTGTCGTGGGCCTTCTGCGCCTCCTGCGGGCTCGGGAAGTCCTTGGTCTTGGCCTGACCCTTGGTGCCGATGCGGCCGAAATGGACGGTGTAGCTCGAGCCCTCCAGCTCGATCTTCCAGAACTTGTACGATTTGTCGTCGGAATACTTGAAAGAGCGCATGGGACACCCCGGGTCTTGAAACCGCGGACGAATTGTGGTCCGATGCTAACGGCTGAACAGGTCCGTTGCAACAGATTTTGCCATGATTGACGTCAATCAACTGCTGGGCACCCATGACGTGCTGTTCATGACCCTGGACACGTTGCGGTACGACGTGGCGCAGGACTGCCTCCTGTCGGGGCGGACGCCCAACCTGGCCGCCGTCCTGCCCGGCGGCGCCTGGGAGCCTCGGCATACGCCGGGCAATTTCACCTACGCGGCCCACCAGGCTTTCTTCGCCGGCTTCCTCCCCACGCCCATCAGCCCCGGCAAGCACCCGCGTCCGTTCGCATTGCGATTTCCCGGCAGTGAGACGATCGTGCCCGAGACCTGCGTGCTGGACGCCCCGGACATCGTGAGCGGTCTGGCCGGGCGCGGCTACCATACCGCGTGCATCGGCGGGGTGGGCTTCTTCAACAATCAGAGTCCGCTGGGCAGCGTGCTGCCCGGGCTATTCGCCGAGAGCCACTGGCGGACGGATTTCGGCGTGACCGAGCCGCGGTTGACGGAAAACCAGATCGCGTGGGCGACGGCCCTCCTGGAACGGTTGCCGGACGGGCGCCGTGTGTTCTTATTCTTGAATGTGTCGGCGATCCATCAGCCGAACTATTTCTACCTGCCCGGTGCGACGGAGGATTCGCCCTCATCGCATGCGGCCGCCCTGATGAATGTGGATCGCCATCTGCCGCGGCTCTTCCGCTCCTTGCAACGGCGCGCTCCGGTCTTCTGCATCGTGTGCTCCGACCACGGCACCGCCTATGGAGAGGAGCAATACTGGGGCCACCGCCTCGGCCATCCCGTGGTCTGGACCGTACCCTATGCCGAGTTCCTCTTGCCCGGGATCGAGCCATGATGGGCCCGGAAACGCTCCTGGAGGAGTCTCCTTACCAAGGATATGCTTACGCGTATCCTCACAAGACGGCGTATCGCCGCCTGGCCGAACCGCTGTCCCTGCGCGAGGTCTGGCGCACGAGCGTCGCGAGGGGCTGTTCCTCTACATCCACGTCCCGTTCTGCGAGATGCGGTGCGGGTTCTGTAACCTGTTCACTCAGTCCAGGCCGCGGACGGAGGCGGTATCGGATTACCTCGCAACTTTGCGGCGCGAGGCCGGCCAGATTCGCCAGGCCCTCGGCGAGGCACGCTTCGCCCGACTCGGCATCGGCGGCGGCACGCCCACGTTCCTCGATGTTGACGGCCTGGAGGCGCTCTTTCGCATCGCCGAAGAAGTCGGGGCGGAGCCGGGAAACATCCCGATGTCCGTGGAGACCTCGCCGGCCACGGCGGAACGCGACAAATTGGCGATGCTGCGCGAGCGAGGCGTCACGCGCATCAGCATCGGCATCCAGAGCTTCGTCGACGCGGAGGTGGCCGGGGCCGCTCGTCCGCAAGATCGAGCCGATGTGGACCGGGCCCTGGCAAATCTCCGCGATGCGCGATTCCCCGTCCTGAACATCGACCTCATCTACGGCCTGCCGGGTCAGACGGTGTCGAGCTGGCTGTCGTCCCTCCGCGAGGCGCTGGCGTACGCCCCGGAAGAACTGTATCTCTACCCCTTGTACGTGCGCCCGCTGACGGGATTGGGCCGTTCGGGACGCGCCTGGGACGATCAACGCCTGGCGTGTTACCGCGCGGGACGCGACTGGCTCCTCGGCGAAGGTTACGAGCAAGTTTCCATGCGGATGTTCCGCGCCCGCGGTCTCTCGGACGAGGCCGGCCCGGTCTATTGCTGCCAGGACGACGGCATGGTCGGACTGGGATGCGGCGCACGTTCCTATATGCGCGGCCTGCATTACTCGCGCGAGTACGCAGTGGGCGCGTTGAGCATTCGTACCATACTCGCCGATTACCTGGCCCGCCCCGACGAAGCCCTCGCGACCGTGGATTTTGGTTTCCGGCTCGGGCCGGAGGAACAGCGGCGTCGCTATATCCTCCAATCGCTCCTGCAAGAGTCGGGATTGGAGCTGGCTTCCTATCGCGCCCGCTTCGGCTCGGACGCCTGGGCGGATATTCCCGAGTTGAATGAACTGGAACCGCACGGCCTGGCGTGGCGCACGCCCGATCGCCTCCTCCTGACGGACATCGGCCTGGAGCGCTCGGACGCGATCGGTCCCTGGTTGTATTCGGGGCGAGTGAGGGAGCTGATGCAGGATTACGAATGGCGGTAATTCCATGGATCTGTCCATACTTTATCGAGGCCGTCTGTCCAGTTGCAATTACGGCTGCTGGTACTGTCCATTCGCCAAGCGTGAGGAGAGCGCGGCGGAACTGGACGACGACCGCCGGGACCTGGGTCGCTTCGTCGGCTGGGTCGAGGATCACCCGGAGCATCAGATCGGCATCCTGTTCACGCCCTGGGGTGAAGGACTCGTGCGTCGATGGTATCGGGACGCCCTCGTCCGGCTCTCGAACCTGACCCATGTTTGCAGGGCGGCCATCCAGACCAACCTCTCCTGCCGACTGGACTGGCTCGATGCCTGCGACAAGACGCGCCTTGCGCTCTGGACGACCTACCATCCCGCCGAAGTGGATCGCGGGCGTTTCCTCGCCAGATGCCTGGAACTGGACCGGCGAGGCGTGCGGTTCAGCGTGGGAGTTGTCGGCTTGAAGGAAAATGCCGGTGAGATCGAAGCGTTACGTCGCGAGCTGCCGGCCCAGGTCTATCTGTGGATCAATGCCTACAAGGACCGTCCCGATTACTATTCCGAGGAAGAAGTGATACGGTTTACCGCCGTCGATCCGCTCTTTCCGGTGAATAACGTCCGCCATCCCAGCCGCGGCCGGCCATGCCGGACCGGGAATACGGTGATCTCGGTCGCCGGCGATGGCACCATCCGCCGCTGCCATTTCATCAAGGGACCGCTCGGCAACCTGTACGATCCGGACTTCGCGCGGGCCCTCTTTCCGCGGCCATGCACGAACGAGACCTGCGGCTGCCATATCGGTTATGTCCACCTGGAAGACCTGGAACTCTATCCCGTGTTCGGTGCCGGCGTCCTGGAACGCATCCCCGTCGCGGCATTCGAGACGCCGCAAGGGTCGTGATCCCTGGGCGAGACGGTCTTCGCGGTCAGCCCCATCGCAGTCGGGAGGTCGAAATGGATCCGGTGAGAGTGGCCGATCGACTCAGCTTTGGCGACGGGAGGACATGCTCGCGCGTTCGACGACGGTTCGCTCGGCGTCGTTCATGCGTGTAAAGAGCCGTGCCACCGCCGGGCGGTCGGCTATCAAGGGCACCTGCCCGATACGCATCCGCACTACCTGGTCTACGAACGCGGGCATCACCTCTTCCTGAACATGATCGACCCGCCGGAGCCGTGGTTCATGATGCCGAGCTTCGTCGCATTCCTCGCGTTCGTCGATCGCGAGATTTCGGATCGCGAGGTGTTGATTCATTGCAATCAGGGCCAATCCCGGGCCCCGTCGCTCGCCCTGCTCTACATGGCGAAGCGCCTACGCTCGATACCCGATGAGAGCTACGACCTGGCCGCCGAAGCCTTCCGTTCCCAGTTCTCCTACCGACCGGGCGAAGGCATCAAGCGCTGGCTCGCGATGAACTGGCAGGATATCACGTGATGAAATGATCGCTCATGGGCCAAGATTGATGAGCGCTGATACGAGCCCGAAGCCACAGCGGGTGCATTCCGGCGCTCACCAATGCACTCGCTGGCGCTTCGGGCTCGTATGAGGATCGCGGCAGCTCGATCCACTTCGTCGCCCCTGATCTGCCCGCAACTCATCCCAGGGACAGGCCGGTTCCCAGCTTTCGATTCTTCGACCGGGTGGCCAGCAGCAGGTCCAGCGACGACACCGTGCCGTCGCCCGTCACGGCGGCGCTTAATGGTGCCCAGCCCATCTCCGACGTCTCGCCGATGCTCGCGGCGATCTCGTTCAGGTCGTTCTGGTCGACGATCCTGTCGCCGGCCACGTCGCCCAGCAACCGGTAGAAGTGGTGCACGGCCGTCTGACCGTTCGGCAGCTTGATGTCCACTTCGTAATAGCCATCGGCGGCCATCGAAGTCGGGCTGTTGCCGATCCCACCCGAGCCGAAGTTGATCTCGATCGCGTGGTCGAGCACCGAGAGCATCGTCGGGCTCGACAGCGGGACCGCCATCTTGCTCGACGCGTCGCCGGCGAGATCGTACTTGTAGATCGTGATGTCGGGAGACGAAGTCCCGACCGAGTTGATGATCGTCGCCAGCTCCTGGTCGCTCTGGCTATTGCTCTCGTTGAAGCCGAGGTCGAGGTACTGGATGAACGACCGGCTCGGGCTGCCGTGCTCGACGGTGAAGCCGGTGACCTGGAGCTGAACGGGCGTCGCAGCCGTGAACTGCTCGTTCTTGAAGGTCACGTTGGCATTCGTCGGGGCGCCCTGGAGGTTGCCGGCGGAGTCGAGCCCGATGCTGTAGAACGAATAGCTATGCGACTGGCCATCGGTGAGCCCCTGGTAGGCGACCGTCGAGTGATAGGTGCCGCTGCTGTCGGCGAAGCCGGCCGGGATGGCATATGGGCCGACTTCCTGGTAGGTGCCGCCATCGATCGAGACGAAGACCTCGAAATAGGTCAGTGCGGCGCCGCCGGGGTCGGAGCCGGTGAGTTCGAGCGTGAAAGTGCCGGTCGTGCTATTGACCGTGCTGGAGTTGGTCCCGGTCGTGGCGTCAACCGTCGTCACCGGTGCGGTCAGGTCGGGGATGTAGGTGCTGGCCTCGACGGCCGGCGCCTTGTTCTCGACGTTGCCGGCTTTGTCCCGCGCGATGCTGTAGAAGGAATACGTGGTGTTGCTCGATCCGGTGTAGGTGGCCGTCGGGTTGGAAGCCGGGACGACGGTCCACTGCGACCATGCCCCCCCGTTGATCGAGACGAAGATGGTGTCGCTGGCGACGCCCGAGGCGGGGCCGCCGTTGGCCGCATTCGGATCCGATCCGATGATCGTGACGGCGAAGCTGAGGCTGGTCCCGCGGGCCGGCAGCGGGTTGACGGTGCTCGTCGGCGGCGTGGTGTCCATCAGCCACGAGGTCGAGAGCACGCCCGAGCCGGAGATCCCATCCTGGTCCTGGATGTCGGCGGCATTGACGGTGAGCGTGTACTCGCCCTGCGCGACGGTCAGCCCCGACAGGCCGCCGATCGCGTAGGTGTCGCCCGAGACGAGCGTGAGCGAGACGCCGCTATTGATCAGGTTGGCCCCACCGTCGTCGGTGAGGGTCAAGGCGCCCGGGCTGAGGGTGCTTGGGTTGATCGGCACGCTGAACGTGACGTCGATGGTCGAGACGGCGAATCGGGTCGGGGTCGAGACCGTCGCGATCGAGCTGATGGTCAGCGGAGAGAGGATCGCGACCGTGGCCTGGGCGGCGGAGGGCGTCGCCTGGACGTTGCCGGCAATGTCGGTCGCCACGCTGTAGAATCCGTAGCGATTCCCGGGCTGGCCCGTGAAGAGGGCCGAGGGATTCGCGGGCGTGACAGTGGCGAACGGCGTGAAGGCCCCGCCGTTCTTCGACACGTAGAGGGTGAACGTCGCGATGCCCGACGGCATGCCGCCGTCGGACGCGGCCGGGTCGCTACCGTTGGCCGACACCAGGATGCCGGTGGTCGTGGTCTGGGCGGGCAGCGAGCCGACGGTGCTGATCGGCGGGGTCGTATCCATCAGCCACGAGGCGGAGAGCGAGCCGATGCCGGCGTTGCCGGCCTGGTCTTCGATGCCCGTGGCATTCACGGTCAAGTTGTATGTCCCCTCGGCGGTCGTCAGCGTGCCGAGTCCGTCGATCTCGAAGGTCGATCCCGAGACGAACGTGATCGTCACGTCGCCATCGATCAGGTTGGGACCGCCGTCGTCGGTCAGGTTCAGGTCGGCGGTCGTGAATGTCGCCGCATTGATCGCCTTCGAGAAGGTGACGTCGATCGTGCCCACCGCCTGGTTCGTCGGGCCGGGAGGGGCGAGGGCAAACGAGGCGACCGTCGGCGTCGTGTGGTCGACGAAGACGTTGAAGGTGGCGGCGGGCGACGCGTTGCCGGCGGCGTCCGCGGCCGTCACCTCCAGCTCGGTCGCCCCGGCCGGGAGGTTGAGCGCCAGGGAGAAGGACGTTCCATCGACGGTCGCGGGGCCGAGGTCGGTATCGGTCGTGGCGTCGAAGACATCGACGGTCAAGCCGGTCGCGCCGAGCGAGCCGGTGAGCGTCACGGCCCCGGTGTCGGTGAGCCCGGTCGAGACGCCCGTGTTGGGCGAGATCGCCAGGTCCGAAGGCGCCGCCGGCAGCGACGTATCCTCGACCCAGGAGATCGACAGGCTGTTGGTGCCCGCGTTGCCCGCGAGGTCGGAGACGTCGGTTCCGTTGACGGTCAGCGTGTAAGTGCCATTGTCCGCATCGAGGGCCGCCAGGCCGGCGATCTGATAGGTCGAGCCCGAGACCAGCGCGACGGTCACGCCACTGGTGATCATGTTCGATCCGCCATTCAGAGTCAGGGACAAGGCCGATGCGGTGAACGTGGTCGGGTCGATCGGCTTGGAGAATGTGACGTCGAGCGAGCCGACGGGCGCGTTGGTCGGGCTGGCGACGGTCGAGAAGCCCTCGACGGTCGGCGGCACGGTGTCCATCGTCCAGGCGACGCTGACGGAGCCGACGCCGTGGACGCCATCGGGATCGGTGACCTGGCTGCCCGCGACGGTCAGGACGTAATCGCCGTCGCCGGCCGTCAGCGTCGCGAGGCCGTTGACCTGGAAGGTCTCGGGGCCTTCCTGGGTGATCGTGACGCCCGAGCCGCCGGTGATCAGGTTCGACCCGCCATCCTCGGTGAGGTCGAGGGCGGACAGGCCGAAGCTCGAGGGATTGATCGGCTCGCTGAAGGTGACGGACACCGATCCGACCGCCGTGTTCCGCGGGCCGGGCGTGACCCCGCCGATCGACGCGACCGCCGGGGTATTCGCATCCATCGTCCAGCTCGAGGACGCCGTCCCGGTTCCCGGGTTGCCGAACGCGTCCTCGACGCCGGCCGCATTGACCGTCAGCGTGTAGCTGCCGGGCGCCGTGTCGAGCGCCGCCAGCCCGGTGATCTGGTAGGTCGAGCCCGAGACCAGGCTGACCGTCACGTCCGACGTTGACGTGATCAGGTTCGGGCCGCCGTCGAGCGACAGGTCGAGGTCGTTGGCGTCGAGCGTTCCGATTGCGATCGGCTCGTTGAAGGTGACCTGCACGCCGTCGACCGGAGTCGAGGTCACGCTGGGCGACACGGCCGAGAGACTACTAATTGCCGGCTGGAGTTCGTCGATCGGGAGATAGTTCAGCGTGTACGAGCCGGTGCCGTTGTCGTCGAGGATGTGGAGGTTGTTCTCGAAGACGGGCGGCTGGCCGTCGGAGACATAGGTCTCGTCGGTCTGCCAGAAGTCGTTCGCCGGCAGGGTGACACCATCCGACCGGGTCACGCTGACCAGCCGGTAATTGCCCATCCCCGGGTCGGGGATGTCGAGGTAGGTCCAGCCCGAGCTCGGGGTGTCGGTGAGCGTGACGGAGAGCGCGCCGTTGCCGAGCGTCCCCTGGACGTTGACGTCGGTCGCCTGGGCGACGGGCTGCACGGAGCCGTCGGGGAGGAAGACCGCGTCGGGAGGGCTGCTGGCGCCGAGACGTCGCTGACCAGGAACGCCGTGCCGGTGCTGGCGCCCGTGCCGACCTCGCTGGCCAGGTGGATCAGGTTGTAGATCTCGACGGCGTTGACGATCGAGAGCTGCGGCGAGCCCAGGCCGCTCTGGTCCTGGAAGGTCGCGTTGTAGCTGACGAACTGGCCGTCGATGCTGGAGGTCATCAGGAACAGCCCCTCGGCGATGGCGCCGGGCGCGATGTTGCCGAAATTGACCGTCAGCGACGGGCTGAGGCTCTGGCCGTCAACCTGGGTCGCGATGAGCTGGAAGTTGGCCAGGAGGCCGCTCAGGCTGCTGACGATCTTCGGCTGCGCCGAGCTGATCGAGACATTGTTGGCCGTGCCGGCCCCGACGTTGAAGACTTGCACGCCCAGGGCGAACGGCTGCGACGGCTCGACCGTCGCGGTATACGGGTCGTCGGCATACACGGCGCTCTGCTCGAAGTAGCGGATGGTCAGGCTCGGGCTCGGCTCGACGGTGATCGTCTGCGCCGAGAATGGGATCGCCAGCATCATGCCGTCCACCTTGTACTTCAGGACCGCACTGACGTAGTAGAAGGTGGCGGCCGTCGGCGCCGCGGCGTTGGTCGGGATCAGCGTGTAGACCGCCTGGCCGGTGTCGCCGGCCGCGACCGTGCCCGAGCCGTTCACGGCCGTCAGGTCGGTGAGGTCGGGCGCCTCGATGTCGAAGAGGTTGGTGACATTATCGCCCTGGGCATTGGTGATGACGATCGTCAGCCCGACGTCGTCGATCGGGGTCGTCTTGTCGTCCTGGATCGACAGCGTCGCACTGAAGGCGCTGCGGGTGACGACGAGGTTCTGGTCGAGCTGGAGCTGGACCTGGGTGCAGATGCCGCCGATCGGCGTCGAGACGGTGGTATCGGCCGTGAGCTGCTGCATCTCGTAGAGTATGGCCGAGCTGAAGCCGGCGCTGCCCATGGCCGCGACCGTGACGTAGGCCGCGTCGGTCGCCTTCAGGTCGCTCGCCCAGACGTCGCGGGGGATGAAGTTCGTAGTGCCTCCCGAGGGGACCTGGGTGCTGTCGAAGATGTTCTCGGCGTTGTAGGTGATGGTCTGGTTCCACCGGGCGATGAAGTTCTGGATGTCGGCGGGCGTGACCTCCTCGGGCGGGATCATCGACTCCAGCGCGGTGGCCTCGGTCTCGGTGATAGCCTGGCCGCCGCTGGCGTCGGCGGCGAAGGCGGTCAGCCATCGGGTCAGCTCGGGGCCGGAGTAGGCGTTGATCCAGTCGGAGCCGCCGAAGAGGTCCACGGTCTCGTTGACCAGCGACTGGAAGCCCTCGGTGAACGACTGGAGCTGGTCGCGGGCCTGGATGACGCTCGAGGTGGCATCCGGGTCCGCGGACAGGCAGGCCGCGACCGCGGCCTCCGAGGTGTCGATCAGGCTGACGGCCTCGCCGATATCGGGCGTCGCCTGGAGATACGCGACCAGGCCGTTGATGAAACCGCTGGCATCGGCGATCACGTTGGTCGCGCCGCCGGCCAGCGAAGATCCGAGGCCCGTGCCGAGGTTCTCCCAGTCGGGGAACGGCGAGAATTGCAGGAGGGCCGCGTCGGTCGCCGTCTCGCAGGCGTTGCAGTCGGAGAGCGTCGTCGTGGCGATCGGCTCGTAGACCACACTGCCGCCGACGCCGCCGACGATACCGCCGATCGGCAGCACGCCCGACCCGCCCGGCGGGCAATCACCCTGGACGTTGATCACCGCCAGCGGCAGGTTGTAATCAATTTGCGTATTGATTACCTGGATCTTCCACGACAGGTCCGCCGGGATGGTGCACGGGGCGTCTGTCTTGTCCGTGGAGACCCGCTCGAGGATCACCGGGATCGTCAGCGAGCTCTCCGCCGTTAGCGTGCCGATGTCCGAGATCAGCGGCGTGATCGTGTATTCCGGGTGGCTGCCGAAGCTCAGCTCCATGTCGATCGCCGAGACCAGCCCATGGTTGGCGATCATCAGGTTGACCTGCTCGGTGTCGCCGACGGCCGTCAGCGGGCCGACGTCGAAGACCATCGGGCTGGCCGTGATCACCGGCGCGGGCACGTTGGTCTCGAACGTCGTATTCACCTGCACCGAGATGTTGTCCTGCACCGAGGTCGGCGCCACGGTGAAGGTGGTCGTCACGAGCTGGAGCGAGAGGAACGCCGTCACGGGCGTCGTCTGGCCGGCGTTGACCAGCACGCTGCCGTTGTAGGGCGTGTGGCCGGCGGCCGTGGCATTGATCTCGTAATAGCCTTCCGGCAGGTCCGTGAGGTCGAGCATGCCCTGCGAATTGGTGACGCCGGTCGAGACCACCTGATTGGTCAGCTCGCTGGTCACGGTGACGTCGGCCCCGGCCAGGTTGGGCGTGCCCTGGGCGAAGTACGTGTACTCATCGACCGTCGTGAGATCGAGCTCGCCCACGGCGCTCGACTGGTTGAGGAACGAGAACGGGATCGTCGTGCTGCCGGAGGAGCCCTGGACGACGATGCTGCCCGTGTAGGTGCCCAGCGGCAGGCCGGCGGGCGGCGTCAACAGGAGCGTCACCTGGTCGGAGCCGCCTGGCTCGATCGAGGCGAGCGTCGCCGAGGTGGCCAGCGACAGGAAGGCCGACCCCGCCGACTGCGACGGCAGGATGACCTGGAGCGGCCCGCTGGCTCCGCCGCCGTCGTTGTCGAGCGTGAGCTGGACGATCGTCTGGCTGCCGGCGATCATGCCCGCCTGGAGGCTCGACGGCGAGGCCACGATCTTCGGCTGCACCGACATCACGGTGAAGCTGATCGGGATGTCGACCGTCGCCCCTTCATGGCTGGTGACGTCGATGGTGAAGCTGCCCGATGGGGTCGAGAGGTCGGTTGCGCTGACGTCGTAGCTCAGGGTCAGCGTGCCGTCGCCGGCCAGGCCCTGGCCGGCCGAGCCGTCGCCGAGGGTCGCGGTGACGTCGAGGTTGGACGGTGCGCCGACGACGCTGGCCTGCAAGTCGCTGAGCGGGATGTTGGTCAGGTTCGTGAGCGTGACCTGGCCGTCGACGGCCGACCCGCCGGCGATCAGCGAGAGGCTCGCACTGGGCGGCTGGGCGCTCATGCCCAGGATGTCGAAGCCGCCCTGGACCGCGGCCTGGCTGACGCCCGGGTTGACGGCGCCGATCTGATAGACGCCCGCCTCGCCCGGCAGCGGGTCGAACTCGGCGGAGAACAGGCCGTTCGCGTCGGTGATCGCCGAGATGATCCGATCGGTCCCATCGGTGAAGATGTGGATGTTGACGAGCTGATACTGGGCCGGCCCGCCGCCGGCCAGGGTCGCGGTGCCCGAGAGCGGCACCGGGGTGTTCTCCAGGCCGACCGAGACGTCGGCATGCACGGTCGCCGTGTACGACGGTATCACCTCGACCGGCTTGGACGAGACCGTGGTGTTGTTGGAGGTCGTGGCCTCGGTCAGCAGGCCGTCGGAGTCGGTCTCGACGGCGATCCAGTAGTTGCCGGTCTCTTCGGGTGCGAAGAAGGTGAGGGTGCGGGTGTACGACTGGCCGGGCTGCATGGTGCCGTTGAAATCGAGCGTGTTCGTGGTCGCGCCGGGCTGGTCGAGCGTCAGCGGCGTGAGGACGCCCGTCGGCTGGGTGGCGATGAAGAACGAGTCCTGCCAGGGGCCGGAGGCCGTCGCCGTGCCCTGGTTGGTCACCGTGTACGTGAAGCTGAAGACCTGGCCGTTGAGCGCCGTGGTCGGGACGGTGAGGTTCGACACTACCACGTTGGGCAGGCTGGTATCGGTCACGATGAGCTGGGCCTGGCCCGTCGCGAAGTTGGTAGCCGAGGCGGCGATGATCGGCTCGACGGTCCCTCGATCCATCGTATCGGCCGGAGTGCCGATGGCGAACGTGACCGACGTCTGACCGGCGGGGATGGTCACAGTCGGCGGCACGGTGGCCTCGGTCGCGTCGCTGGTCGTCAGGGTGACGGTGATCGGGCTGGTGGGTGCGCTCGCGTTCTCGAGCGTCACCGTGCCGATGGTAGCCGACGCCTGACCCTGCGTGACGACCGGCTTGGAGAAGGTCACATCGAGTTGCGGGCCGTTGGCGTTGACCACGTCGAGCGTTGCCGAGGTCGAGCCTTGCGCGAGCGCATCGCCGTTGGTCATCGAGGTGACCTCGGCGCTGATCGGCACCGGTTGGGTAATCTGGGCGTTGTTGTTGTTGAAGACGCCGACGGAAAACGTGACCGACGTCTGGTTGGCGGGGATGGTGACGCTGACCGGCACGATCACCGGGCTCCCGGCCGGGACCGATAGGTCAACGACGATCGGCAGGTCGCCGGCCGTGTTACGGGTGAGAGTCGCGGTGGTCGCCTCGTTGCCGGCCGACTCGCTGACGGTCGAAGGTGCGAAGCTGAGGCCGAGGGTCGGGATGTCGGTGTCGGTGACCGTGACGTCGCCGATCGCGCTGGCGAATCCCGATGTCGAAGCGGTGAAAGCGTAAGTCTGCGTCCCTTCGATCAGGTCGTCGTTGATCGCCTGGACGTTGAACGTCGCCGAGGCCGAGCCGGCGGGGATCGTGACCGTGGCCGGCACATAGATCTTGTCCGGCGTGTTGGTGCTCAGGGTGACGACGGCGGCCTGCGCATCGGAGCCGGTGCGGGTGACCGTCGCGGTGACATAGCCCCCCTTGGCGACCGTCGCGGGGGTCGTCGCGAAGCCGACCGTGAGCTCCGCCGTATCGGTGTTGATGTCGGTGATCGCCACCGAGCCATCCTGGAAGTTCATCGCGGACGCGGTGATGGTGTCGAGCCTGGTTGGCGTCAACGATGCCGTCGTCGAGGACGGTGAACGTCACCGGCGCGGAGGACTGTCCGGCGGGGATGGTGACGCTGGCCGGCATACTGAACTGAGACGTGTCGGAGATGGCCAGGTTGACCGTCAACGCCTGGGTGGTCGGGCCATTCCGCGAGATCGTGCCGAGGATCGCCGGGTCGGCGGCATCCTCGTCGATCGACGAGACGGGCGAGGTCAGCGTCAGGGTCAACGGGACGTCGGTCGCCGCGGTGTCGATCGCACTCTGGGTCGGGTTCAGCTCGAAGAACGACTGGTCGGCATTGGCGACGATGACGAACTGGAGCGAGCCGCTGGAAACCGCGCCGGTGACGGGGATGGTGACCGAGGCCTGCTCGCCTGCCGAGGCATTCGCGCCGATGGGACCGGCCACGGCAATCGTTCCCACCGGGACGGCGTCGGCGATCTGGCCGTCGGTCGTGACGAGGATGTTATCGACCCAGCCGGCCGGAGTTGCCGCGTCGCCGCTGTTGGTGTCGGTCCAGGTGACGGTGACGGTCTGGCCGGGCGCGGCGATTGCCGGCGCGTTGATGTCGCCGGGGACCAGCTCGGCATAGTTGGCCAGGGTCGACGCCGACGTGATCGTCGCGGTGCGGCCCGATGCGCTCAGGCCGCCCGAGACGGCGTCGTAATCGTCGGCGACGACGGTGAACTGGATGTTGCCGACGCCGGGGTTGCCGTCGGGGAGCGTGAAGGCATACTGCTGGGCCGCGGAGCCGCCGGCATTGATCCGGCCGCGGGTGTTCACATCATAGGGGACATCGGCCACGCTCAGCACCTGGTGCGTAGACGTGTTCGTGATGATGATGTGATCAATAAACGAGGCGGTGATCGGCGAGTTGCCGGCATTGGTGTCGTCCCAGGAGACGACGAGGCGGGTGCCCGACTGCAAGCCCGACGGCGAGACGGCCAGCCCGGTGACCGAGAGCAGCGCCCCCTGGATGACGCCGAAGTCCTCGACGGACACATTCGTACCGCTCGAGGTCGTGACGGAGAACTTGCCCGAGGCGGGCGCCGTCTGGACGAATCCCGGCTGGAGGATGTCGGAGATGGTGTAAGTCCCCGGTCCGACGTTCGAGAACGAATAATCGCCGCTGGAATTTGTGGTGGTCTGGATGACCTGGTTTGCGCCATTGGTCAGCTCGACGGTCCAGCCGGCAAGCCCGGGATCGTTCGCGTTGAGGATGCCCGTATCGCCGAGGTCGTTGAAGACCTCGCCGCCGATCGTGACGGTCTGGAACTCGCCGAGGGCCAGGCCGGAGATATTCGAGCCGCTGGTCGGTCTCTCCGTGAGCGGGCCGGGGTCCGCGACGTATCCGGTTTGCGGGACGGCCTCGATAGTGTAACTACCCGGCCCGACATTGCTGAACGAGAAGCTGCCGTCCGTGGCCGTGGTGGTGGTCTGCTCGGTCTGACCGCCGAGGACCAGGTCGACCGTCCAGCCGGAGAGGCCGGAGCCGCTGGTATCGCTGTTGAGCTTGCCGCTGATTGTGACCGGCACGAACTCGCCGAAGTTGACGGTGTCGGCCTGGCCGTTGTCGTCCGTGACGCCGACGCTGGCCGCGGACGAGGCGACGTATCCGGACTGCGACGCAACCTGGACCGTGTAAGTCCCCGGAAGCAGGCTCGTGAAGGAATAGGCGCCGCCGATACCGGTCGTGGCCGTGCCGATCGTCGCGTTTGCGCTATTGAGGAGCTTGACGGTCCAGCCGCTGAGCCCCGGCTCGCCGCTCTCGAGCGAGCCGTCGCCATTGAGGTCGTTGAACACGACGCCGCTGATGGAAGCCGTCGCGTGGTCGCCGAACTCCTCGCCGGTGACCGTCTGGCCGGACGTGACCGTGATGGTATAGGTGTCTGGAGAGACGGGTTGAGTCTGGACGAACCCGGGCTGCACGACCTCGGACAGGGTATAGGTCCCTGCGGCGATGCCGGACAGAGAGAACAATCCGCTGGCGTTCGTGGTCGTCGAGTAGACCGAGCTGGTCGAGGTATTCGTCAGATCGACCGTCCAGCCCGAGAGGCCCGCGTCGCCGGTGGTCGAAGGACCCGCTGTCGTTTGCGTCGTCGTAGACCTGGCCACTGACGACCGCCCCGCCCGAGACGACCGTGCCATTGATCTGCTCCGATTGGACGTAGAGGTGCAGGCCGTCGAGGTTGAGGGTCGCCCCGGCCGGGACGATCAGGTCGTTGACATAGAGTGCCTCGGGTGTATTGCCGGGCGAGTTGGCCGCGTTATCCACCACCTCGACGTAGGTGTTGGCGGTTAGTTTGAGGGTGCCATAGGCGAAGTTCTGGTTGAAACCCGCCGAGGTGTTGCCCAGATCCTGCGACATCGCCTCCAGGAGCTGAGGCGGGTTGCTGGTGCCGTTGCCGCTCTCAGCACGACGGTGCCCAGCGCATTGAACCCCGCGGCGTTGGTCGTGTTGCCCAGGAGGTTGCCGCTGACCTCCATCGTGCTGGATGTTCCGATCGAGAGACCACCTTGGCCATTGATGGTCAGACCGCCCTCGATGTTGAGCGTCGTATTGTTCTGGACGCTCATATTCCCTTGATCGAGGAGCGTGCCCGTATTGACCGTTGTCATACCACTCGGGAACGAGAACGTCTGGTTCGCGGGCACGGTGAACGTCGCCGTAGAATCGGTCGTGATCGTCACATCGGAGAAAGTTGTGAGATCTGGGTCGAGGACCGTGCCGCCGCCGGTGATCGTGAGCTTGGCATAGCCACTATTGCCGGCGAAGCTCGTCAGGTCTGACAGGTTGATCGTGCTGCCGGAGCCATTCGACTCGACTTGCACGTAAGGACTGGTACTCGTGATCGAGGCGAGTGACGGCAGGCCGGTCTGGCCGCCCTGGAGTGCCTGGACGTAGAGGTAGTTGTCCACCGTGCCGAGGGAGGCCAGCGCCGGCAGGCTGAGCGTGGCGCTGGCGCCGGTGGCCTGGAAGTAGGTGGGCCCAGCGTTGGTGTTGGCATAGCTAGTGACGTCGGGCAGGGTCAGGCTGTCCCCCGCGCCCACATACGCGCTGGAGCCGTCGAAGTCGGTGAGATTGAATGTGTACGCTCCGCCGGTGATCGTCAGGGCCCCTCCGGAGGTGAGGGAGGCCCACTGGCTGGTGGCCAGCGTGCCCGTGCCGTCGAGAGTCACGTCCACGCCGGCGAGGCCGGTCAGGTCGCCGTCGAGGACCGTCCCGCTACCAGTGACCGTGAGCCTGGCATAGCCGCTGCCGCCGGCGAAGCTCGTGAGGGCCGACAGCTTAATCGTGCTGCCGGATCCATTGGACTCGACCTGGACGTAGGGGCTTGCGCTCGCGATCGCGGCGAGGGACGACAGGTCGGTCTGGCCGCCCTGGAGCGCCTGGACGTAGAGGTAGTTGTTCACCGTACCGAGGGAGGTCAGCGCCGGCAGGCTGAGCGTGGCGCTGGCGCCGGTGGCCTGGAAGTAGGTGGGCCCAGCGTTGGTGTTGGCATAGCTGGTGACGTCGGGCAAGGTCAAGCTGTCCCCCGCGCCCACGTACGCGCTGGAGCCGTCGAAGTCGGTGAGGCCCAGCGTGTAGGCCCCGCCGGTGATCGTCAGGGCCCCGCCCGAGGTGAGGGAGGTCCACTGGCTGGTCGCCAGCGTGCCCGTGCCGTCGAGCGTCACGTCCACACCGCCGAGGCTTGTCAGGTCGCCGTCGAGGACCGTGCCGCTGGCGGTGACCGTGAGCCTGGCATAGCCGCTGCTGCCGGCGAAGCTCGTGAGGGCCGACAGCTTAATCGTGCTGCCGGATCCATTGGACTCGACCTGGACGTAGGGGCTCGTGCTCGTGATCGCGGCGAGGGACAGTAGGTCGGTCTGACCGCCCTGGAGCGCCTGGACGTAGAGGTAGTTGTTCACCGTGCCGAGGGAGGCCAGCGCCGGCAGGCTGAGCGTGGCGCTGGCGCCGGTGGCCTGGAAGTAGGTGGGCCCAGCGTTGGTGTTGGCATAGCTGGTGACGTCGGGCAAGGTCAGGCTGTCCCCCGCGCCACGTACGCGCTGGAGCCGTCGAAGTCGGTGAGGCCCAGCGTGTAGGCCCCGCCGGTGATCGTCAGGGCCCCTCCGGAGGCGAGGGAGGTCCACTGGCTGGTGGCCAGTATGCCCGTGCCGTCGAGCGTCACGTCCACACCGCCGAGGCTTGTCAGGTCGCCGTCGAGGACCGTGCCGCTGGCGGTGACCGTGAGCCTGGCATAGCCGCTGCTGCCGGCGAAGCTCGTGAGGGCCGACAGCTTAATCGTGCTGCCGGATCCATTGGACTCGACCTGGACGTAGGGGCTCGTGCTCGTGATCGCGGCGAGGGACAGTAGGTCGGTCTGACCGCCCTGGAGCGCCTGGACGTAGAGGTAGTTGTTCACCGTGCCGAGGGAGGCCAGCGCCGGCAGGCTGAGCGTGCTCCCCGCGCCGGTGGCCTGGAAGTATGTGGTCCCGCCGCTGGGGTTGGAATAGCTGGTGAGATCCTGGAGCGTCAGCGTGGCCCCACCCTCGGCGTAGAGGTTCGCCCCCGAGACAATCGTCGTCCCGGAAACGGTGAGTGTGGCCCCCGACCCGTTCGCGACGAGCGAGCCGCCGGTCATCGCCAGCCCTCCGCTGATCGTCGAGTCGGATGCGACGGTCAGCGAGCCGCCGGTGATCGATAGCGGATCGTCGGCTGTGATGGAATAAACCGACATAGAGCCCGAGCTGATCGTGATGGTCGGGCTGGCTCCGGACACGTCAATGATCACCTCCTGATTCGAGCTGGGGACGACGCCGGTGCTCCAGTCGCTGGCGGTGTTCCAGTTGCCGCTACTCGAGGAGATCCACTCGACGGTCGTCGGCGAGACCACACCGCCGGTGATCGTCCCCTTGATGTTCTCGGTGCTGGCGTAGAGGTGGAGTCCGTTGAGGTTCAGCGTCGCCCCGGCCGGGACGTTGAGCGTGTTGACATAGACGGCCTCGGGCGTGCCGCCGGGCGAGTTGGCGGTGTCGTCCACCAGCTCGACGTAGGTGTTGGCCGTCAGCGTGAGCGTGTTGTAGGCGAAGTTCTGGGCGAATCCGGCCGAGACGTTGCCCGCGTCCTGCGACATCGCCTCCAGGAGCTGAGGCGGGTTACTGGTCCCGTTGCCGCTGTCCAGCACGATGGTGCCCAGGGCACTGAACCCCGCGGCGTTGGTCGTGTTGCCCAGGAGGTTGCCGCTGACCTCGAGGGTCGAACTGGAGGACATCGAAAGGCTACCCAGGCCATTGAACGTCAGGTCGCCCTCGATGTTGAGCGTGGCGCCGTTCTGAACGCCGAGGGAGCCCTGTACGAGGAATGTGCCCATCTGGACGGTGTTCGTGCCGCCGGTGAAGGAGAAGGTCTGGTTCGCGGGCAGCGTGAGCGTACCTGTTGAGTCGGTGGTAATCTTCACACTAGCCAGTTTCGTCAGATCCGGGTCGCTCACCGCACCACCCTGGGTGATCGTGAGAGAGGCGGTTCCACCGCTGCCGCTCAGACTCTGGAGGGCGGACAGATTCAGCACGCTCCCCGTGCCTTCGCTCTCGAGCGCGACGTTACCAGTGACCTGTGTGACGAGCGGGACCTCGACGTCGCCGCCGAGCAGGGCCTCGACGACCGTGCCGCCCGAGCCGGTGTTGGCGATCGAGGCGAGGTCGGGCAGCGAGAGGACGCTGCCGGCGCCCGTGGCCTCGAGGTAGGCGGTATAGCAGCAGTTATTCGGCTGGGTGTAGGCGTCGAGCCCGACGAGGTCGAGCGAGGCGCCGCCGCTGACCTCGAAGTTGGTCGCGGTGGCGGCCGAGAGCGTCGGCAAGGAGAGGGAGACACCGCCGCTGATCTGGAAGGTGGAACCGTTGGCGTTGGTCAGGTCGGGCAACGGCTGAGTGCCGCCGCCGTGGGTGAGCGTCCCGCCGCTGTAGGCGAGCGTGCCGCCGGTGAAGGTCGCCAGGTCGGCCAGGTCGAGCGTGCTGGCGGAGCTGTTGCTCTCCAACTCGACGTTACCGGTGACCTGTGTGACCAGTGGGACCTCGACGTCGCCGCCGAGCAGGGCCTCGACGACCGTGCCGCCCGAGCCGGTATTGGCGATCGAGGCGAGGTCGGGCAGCGAGAGGACGCTGCCGGCGCCCGTGGCCTCGAGGTAGGCGGTATAGCAGCAGTTATTCGGCTGGGTGTAGGCGTCGAGCCCGGCGAGGTCGAGCGAGGCGCCGCCGCTGACCTCGAAGTTGGTCGCGGTGGCGGCGGTGAGCGCCGGCAGCGACAACGAGGCGGCGCCGCTGATCTGGAAGGTCGAGCCGCTGGCGTTGGTCAGGTCGGGCAACGGCTGGGTCCCGCCGACGTGGGTGAGCGTCCCGCCGCTGTAGGCGAGCGTGCCGCCGGTGAAGGTCGCCAGATCGGCCAGGTCGAGCGTGCTGGCGGAGCTGTTGCTCTCCAACTCGACGTTACCGGTGACCTGTGTGACCAGTGGGACCTCGACATCGCCGCCGAGCAGGGCCTCGACGACCGTGCCGCCCGAGCCGGTGTTGGCGATCGAGGCGAGGTCGGGCAGCGAGAGGACGCTGCCGGCGCCGTGGCCTCGAGGTAGGCGGTATAGCAGCAGTTATTCGGCTGGGTGTAGGCGTCGAGCCCGGCGAGGTCGAGCGAGGCGCCGCCGCTGACCTCGAAGTTGGTCGCGGTGGCGGCCGAGAGCGTCGGCAAGGAGAGGGAGACACCGCCGCTGATCTGGAAGGTGGAACCGTTGGCGTTGGTCAGGTCGGGCAACGGCTGAGTGCCGCCGCCGTGGGTGAGCGTCCCGCCGCTGTAGGCGAGCGTGCCGCCGGTGAAGGTCGCCAGGTCGGCCAGGTCGAGCGTGCTGGCGGAGCTGTTGCTCTCCAACTCGACGTTACCGGTGACCTGTGTGACCAGTGGGACCTCGACGTCGCCGCCGAGCAGGGCCTCGACGACCGTGCCGCCCGAGCCGGTATTGGCGATCGAGGCGAGGTCGGGCAGCGAGAGGACGCTGCCGGCGCCCGTGGCCTCGAGGTAGGCGGTATAGCAGCAGTTATTCGGCTGGGTGTAGGCGTCGAGCCCGGCGAGGTCGAGCGAGGCGCCGCCGCTGACCTCGAAGTTGGTCGCGGTGGCGGCGGTGAGCGCCGGCAGCGACAACGAGGCGGCGCCGCTGATCTGGAAGGTCGAGCCGCTGGCGTTGGTCAGGTCGGGCAACGGCTGGGTCCCGCCGACGTGGGTGAGCGTCCCGCCGCTGTAGGCCAGCGTGCCGCCGGTGAAGGTCGCCAGATCGGCCAGGTCGAGCGTGCTGGCGGAGCTGTTGCTCTCCAACTCGACGTTACCGGTGACCTGTGTGACCAGTGGGACCTCGACGTCGCCGCCGAGCAGGGCCTCGACGACCGTGCCGCCCGAGCCGGTATTGGCGATCGAGGCGAGGTCGGGCAGCGAGAGGACGCTGCCGGCGCCCGTGGCCTCGAGGTAGGCGGTATAGCAGCAGTTATTCGGCTGGGTGTAGGCGTCGAGCCCGGCGAGGTCGAGCGAGGCGCCGCCGCTGACCTCGAAGTTGGTCGCGGTGGCGGCGGTGAGCGCCGGCAGCGACAACGAGGCGGCGCCGCTGATCTGGAAGGTCGAGCCGCTGGCGTTGGTCAGGTCGGGCAACGGCTGGGTCCCGCCGACGTGGGTGAGCGTCCCGCCGCTGTAGGCGAGCGTGCCGCCGGTGAAGGTCGCCAGATCGGCCAGGTCGAGCGTGCTGGCGGAGCTGTTGCTCTCCAACTCGACGTTACCGGTGACCTGTGTGACCAGTGGGACCTCGACGTCGCCGCCGAGCAGGGCCTCGACGACCGTGCCGCCCGAGCCGGTGTTGGCGATCGAGGCGAGGCCGGGCAGCGAGAGGACGCTGCCGGCGCCCGTGGCCTCGAGGTAGGCGGTGTAGCAGCAATTATTCGGCTGGATATACGTGTCGAGGCCAGGGAGGCTGAGCGTGGCCCCTCCCTCGGCGTAGAGGCTGGATCCCGATACAGTCGTTGTCCCGGTGACCGTGAATGAGGCACCCTTTCCCTTTGCCGCGAGCGACCCGTTGGTCATCGATAATCCGTCGCCGATCGTCGAGGTGGCCGCGACGGTCAGCGAGCCTTCGGTGATCGACAGGGGATCGCTGGCCATAATCGAGAGGACCGACTCCGATTCGCCCGAGCTGATCGTGATCGTCGGCGTGGCCCCGGCTTCGTCGATGACGACGTTGTCGCTGGAGTTGGGGACCTGTTGCGGGCTCCAGTCGGCGGCGGTGTTCCAGTCACCGCTCGTGGAACTGTTCCAGTAAATGGTGGTGAGGAGCTGGCGGCTCTCCAGGTAGTCGAACCCCGGGGGCAAGACCCTTCGCCGCGGTTGCCGTCGCGGATGAGCGACCGATTGCTTTCCGAAGAACTGCCGTGGCAAACCGACGTTCATGGTCAACTCCTGCTGTCAGCTTCAAGGTGGATTCCAGTTCGGTCGTACACCACGGCGCACAGAGTGAACGCTCACGTCCGCCCCCGACGTTCCTCGGCCTGGCGACAACTCAGGCTGATAGGAGGCTGGCGTCCGTCTCTAACTTGGTAAGCGTCCCCATCTCGACGGTCAGACAATCGCCTCGCGAAAAGTCCCGAAGTTTTCCCGGAATGGACATGCACTCAATCGAAAAGGATGGATTGGAAGCACTCCTGTTGCGTACGGACGTTCAGGAACGATCTCCGGAATCGATCCCGGTTGCCTCGACATCCCGTCAGGTCAACGTCATCGTGCATGGATTCTGCACCTGTGCTTGCTTCCAATTCGTCGATCCCATCGCCGGGGAACTTCGTTAATCTCGCGCCCTGCCCATGACATCGGTCCGGATTGCGAAAACGGACAAGGCGATCGAAAAAAAAGGAAACTTGTGAAAACAGGTGCCTACTCGCCAGAAACCGCGAATATAACGAACCGGGATTGGAATCGCTTTCTTTGTTTATTTTTATCAACGCAAGCGATGGGAGATGGGTGAAGGTTGACGTGGCTTCTCGATCGCCTGAAGGCTGCCAATTGAACCGGCGCCGCCGTGATGACATGCAGTCATCGTCGCGTTCCACCGGAACTGCAAAGCCCCCGACTTCTTCTAACGCCGCCGAGCGGTTCCAAAGTAGCCGCCTGGGCATCGAGGGGAATCTTGAGATTCTTGGCCAACGACAATCCCGACTTCCGCCGAAATGTTCTAAGAACCGGCAACTGGGTTCGGGCCTGTCCCTGGGATGAGTCGAACGGGAGACTCCGATCGCGGCATATTGCGTCTTCCGGGCCGCCCATCCGGCTATCTCCCGCCGGCTCACGGCTGAGCGAAAGGATCGTCAGGAAACTGCAGGTCGAAGACGATGGCCTGGAGGGCGGGATCATCCCGGAGTTTCTTCAGGCAGGCATCGTTCGAAGGCTGTCCGGACGCGTCGCGAAGCTGGAGGATCGGCTCGATGATCCGGAACAGGTCGGAGGTGTTCGCCGGAAAGTCGCTCTTCTCGGGCGGCTTCAGCCCATTATAAGCGGCGATCAGTCGCGGCCTGGCCTCGTCGTACTTCTTCTGGGCCAGCAAGACAATGCCCAGGTGGAGCTCGGCCCAGAAACGTTTCGGGTCGTCGGGGTTGACCTTGTTCCAGTACGCGAGGACCTCGCCGAAAGGCTGTTCGGCCCGGGAATACTCGGCCTTCTTGATGAACAACAGCCCGAGGGCTCCGTTACCTCCTGCGGTCAGGCCATTGTAAGCCCCCCAACGGGAGCGTGTGATCTCCACCGACTCGACCAACATGGGCTCGAGTTTTTTCATGTCACCCCGACTGCTATATACGGATGAGAGACAAGCCAAGGCGGCCTGCCTCGTCTCATGCTTGTCGTCGAGCGCGCCTCGGGCCCCCTCCAGTGCCTCGGCGGCATACTTCTCCACCTCGTCCATCTTACGCTCTTGCAGATAATGGGCGGCGAGCAGGACCATGGTGTAGAGGGTTACGGGGTGCTTGTCGCCCAGGATATGCCGCTGGCCTTCGAGGACCTCTCTCAAGAGGTGTTCCGCTTTCTCCTTCTTGCCGGAGTTTGTATAGGCCCCTGCCAGATTGCGCATAGCGGTCAGGGTAAAGTGATCGTCCGCCCCGAACTCTTCCTGCAATCTTCGGACGGCTTCCTCGCCCATCCGCTCTGCGTCGGCCGGATTGGTCTGGGCGAGAGAGACTATCGCGAGGCCGCGCAGGGCACGAAGCGTGGCGATGTCCTCTCCGGCTCGCACCCGTCCGACGCCCTCGACCGCTCGAGACAGTAATCTCGCGGCTTCCTCGACCTTGCCCAGACTGAGGTCGAGATCCCCGACATAGATCATCGCCATGAGCGTCTCGGGATCGTCTTCGCCCTTCGTCTTGCGGAGCCCTTCCATCGCCGGGACCAGGTACCGCTGGGCTTCGGCGATCTTGGCGTCCTGTTGGAGCAGAGACCCCACGTCGAGCATTGCGATGAACGTCTCCGGTGCCTCGGGGCCCAGGATCGTACGGAACAGATCGAGTGCGCGCTCGAAGTGTGGCCGCGCCTGGTGATAGAGCCCGAGATTGGCATAGGCCCCTCCGATCGCCCGGCGGATCTCCGCTTCCACGAGCGGCCGATCGGCGAATCGGTCGCCGATCTTCCTGGAGGCGCGGTCGAGGGCCATGCGAACCGTCAGCTCGGGCTCGAGCTTCTCGCCAAGCAGGGTCTGGTAGCCGCCACTCGCCTGTTCGAGCAGGTCCTTCTCGAGGAACTCTCTAACCGCCTTGGAGATCGCCGCCTGCGACTCGGCCCGGTCGCGTTCCCTGGTCGCACGGATGGCCTGCCAGATGCTGGTGGTCGTCCCCAGGAACAGGAGTGCGACGGACGCCGCGATCCATGGGTTGCGTCGGCACCATCGGATACAACGCTCGGCCGCCGAGGCTCGGCGTGCCGCGGTGGGGCGGCTATCCAGGAATCGGCGCAGGTCCTCGGCCAGGTCGGCTGCGGTGGCGTAGCGCCGGTCTGGTTCTTTTTCGAGGCACTTGAGGCAGATCGCCTCCAGGTCGCGCGGGATGCCGGGCTGACGCGTTGACGGCGGGACGACCTCCTCCGAGAGGATCGCGTGCAAGATCCGCTGCGACGTCTCGGCGCGATAGGGCGGCCGGCCGGTCAGGGCCTCGTAGAGGATCGTCCCCAGCGCGTGGATGTCGGTCCGCGGGCCGATCTCGCCCGAGCCGGCGCGGACCTGCTCGGGCGCCATGTAGGCCAGCGTGCCCACCAGCGTGCCGACCTCCGTCTGCGCGGAGGAGTCCGCCAGCTTGGCCAGGCCGAAGTCGGTGACCTTGGGCTGGCCGTCGGGGGTAAGCAGGACATTGGCCGGCTTGAGGTCGCGGTGGACGACGCCCTGCGCGTGCGTGTGGTCGATGGCGCGGGCGAGGGTCTCGACGAGCTCGGCGGCGCGACGCGGCGGCTGGGGCTCGCCGGCCAGGGCGCGACCCAGGTGTCCGCCCGCGACGTATTCCAGGGCCAGGTAGAACTCGCCGTCATACTCGTCGAAGTCGTGGATCTGGACGAGATTGGGATGCTGGCATCGGGCCGCGGCGGCGGCCTCGCGACGGAATCGGGCCAGGTGCGCCGGGTCGTCGTCGCCAGGATCCTTGAGCAGCTTGAGCGCGACGTGGCGATTGAGGGCGTCATGGCGGGCGAGGTAGACGATGCCCATGCCCCCTCGGCCGAGGACCCGCTCGACCTGATAGCCGGGGATCCGAGGCAGCCGGGCGCCGGACTCTCGCGGGACGCCGCTCCCCTCGGCCGACGGGGTGACGGCGGGCTCCGCCTCTCGCACCTCGGTTAACAACGAGGCGGCGGCGTGGACCTCGAAGAGCCGGATCAAGGAGTCGGACAGCTCGGGGTAATCGGCGAGGTAATCCTCGGGCCGGGGCATCTCGCCTCGCATCTGGCGCAGGACCACCTCCTGGTTGATCAGCTCGACCACGACCGAAGGCCGGCCGCGCAGGGCGGGCTGCCGGTCGAGGTAGCTCTTCAGAGGGTGCGGCGTGCCCCTGGTCCAGTCCTCGACCTGTGCGCGCAGGAGTTCCTCCAGCGCGGGGTCGAGGGGCTCGGCCGAGGCCGGGCGATAGCCGGTGGTGGTGTCACTCATCGTCACGCTCCTCGAGGGCCTCCGCGACGGACACGAGATTCATGGTTCGAGCACGCTCGCCCGACGAGCATCCGGACAACCGCTCATCATCCGGAGAAAGGATCGGCGGGAAACCGGAGATCGTCGTCGATGGACCGAAAGGCTGGATGGGATTGGAACGGGGCGAACTCCGGCTGCTTGCGGAACCGATCGTGATCCTTGAAGCCGGCGGCGACCGCCTCCCGGAGCATCGCCACGGCTTCCTCCAGGTATTGCCTGCGTCGCGTTTCGAGTTGGTGAGCGTCGAGCTTGGATGGAAACTTCCCGATGAACCCTGCGTTCAGCGCGTGGACGGTCGCGAGCTGGTAAAGCAGGTCGGGATCTCCCTGGGCGGTCACCAGGGATCGGCCGCGCCAGGCGCATCGCCTCGTCGCTGCGACCCCGGGCATCCAATTCATCCGCCAACGTACGCCGGACCACGACGAGCATCCCCCGAGCCTCGTTGTTCGTCGGGTCTTCACGGAATAGTCCCTCCCAGAGTTGTTCCGCCCTGAGCAACAGGTCGAGGTCGATTCGTTCGCCATCCAGCTCCGCATAGTCAACCATCTCGACGGTCGAGCTGGCGTAGGCCTTGCGGAGGTTCCGGGACAAGGGTTTCACCAGGCCCAGCTTGTCGCAGATCTGATAGAACTCGGTCACGATCTCGCGCCTGGGCCCATCGAAGTATCGTGTCGGGTCGGAGTTGTCGTATGCCATCGACAGATTGTAATCCACCTCGGCCAGCCCTTCCTGGATGGCCACCATGCGCGAGACCAGCTTCCCGTGCTTCGCGGCCATGGCGTTGAGGGTCGCCCGGGCCGCGTTGTAATGCGGGATCGCCGCCTCGGCGGCATTGCCCTGCGCGGTGTCGATGTACATCTCCCCGAGCTCGCGCTGCGCGATATGCAGATCCCATGCGAATTGATAATTCTCGGGGTTCCGCTCGGCGAGCGCCTGGAAATGGGAGATCGCGTTCAGGCCGTAGTCGATGGCCTTCTTGACATGGCCTGCCCGCTCGGCCGGATCCTCGAGGTAGGCCGCGAGCGAGCGATGTCCCCGGCATAAGTATCGTTCGTTATAGGCCAACGGCGGGAGAAACTGGTCGGGGCGCCCCTCGACGGCGATCTTTTCCTCGCAGAACTTCAGACCCTCCCGGAAGGCGTCGATCGCCTTCGCGATGAGCTCGATGCGCTGCGGACCGCTCGTGGACTGGCCCTCCTCGAAGTAGGCGTTGCCGACATTGTGGAGATCGAGCGCGATCTGACCGGCCCAGTTCCTGTCCTTCCCGGCCTGGGCATCATCTCGCGCGAGCGACTCGTAGATCTCGATCGAGCGCAGCGAGGCCGATCGGGCCGCCTCGCGGTCGATCGCGACGAGGCCGAGGTGGTGCAGGAGCTGGGCGAGGTCCTCCCGATACCCGGGGTCGACCGGATCCCGGGCGTGCAATCCATCGAGGAGTTCGATGGCTTGCTTGCCGGTCTCGTAAGCCGCCGAGCGGTCGCCCTTCTGGGCCAACAGCTTGGCCTTCATCATCAATGCCTGTGCATGGAGGTGCTGGCCCCGCAGGTCGTTACCCGGCTCCTGGAGCATGGCATCGGACAGTCGGAGAGCCTCGTCGTCGAGCATCTCGCGGTAAGGTTGCAGTTCCTCGGACATCAATGGATCTCGATCCGTGAGGATCATCGCGTTGATCGCCTTGACGGCGAGGTCGCGCTGCTTGCCTGTCGCCGACTCGGCCCGGGTCGCCCGGATCGCGAGCGTCGTGCTGACCGCCGTGCCCAGGACCAGGCTCGCGAGGACGGCCGCGGACAGTCCCGCCACCCACCGGTTCCTCCGGCTCCATCGCCAGAGCCTCCCCATCGGCCCGATCGGACGTGCCTCGGTAGGGCGGCCGTCGAGGAATCGTCGCAGGTCCTCGGCCAGGTCGGCCGCGGTGGCGTAGCGCCGGGCCGGCTCCTTCTCGAGGCACCTGACGCAGATCGCCTCCAGGTCGCGCGGGATGCCGGGCTGACGCGTTGACGGCGGCACGACATCTTCCGAGAGGATCGCATGCAAGATCTGCTGCGACGTCTCGGCGCGATAGGGCGGCCGGCCGGTCAGGGCCTCGTAGAGGATCGTCCCCAGCGCGTGGATGTCGGTGCGCGGCCCGATCTCGCCCGAGCCGGCGCGGACCTGCTCGGGCGCCATGTAGGCCAGCGTGCCCACCAGCGTGCCGACCTCGGTCTGGGCGGAGGAGTCGGCGAGTTTGGCCAGGCCGAAGTCGGTGACCTTGGGCTGGCCGTCGGGGGCGAGCAGGACGTTGGCCGGCTTGAGGTCGCGGTGGACGACGCCCTGCGCGTGGGCATGATCGATGGCGCGGGCGAGGGTCTCGACGAGCTCGGCGGCCTGGCGCGGCGGCTGGGGGCGACCGGCGAGCGTGCGGCCGAGATGACCGCCCGCGACGTATTCCAGGGCGAGGTAGAACTCGCCGTCGTGCTCGTCGAAGTCGTGGATCTGGACGAGATTGGGATGCTGGCACCGCGCCGCGGCGGCGGCCTCGCGACGGAATCGGGCCAGGTGCGCCGGGTCGTCGTCCCTGGCTTCTCGGAGCAGCTTGAGCGCGACGTGGCGATTGAGGGCATCATGCCGGGCGAGATAGACGACGCCCATGCCCCCTCGGCCGAGGACCCGCTCGACTTGATAGCCGGGGATCCGCGGCAGCCGGATGCCGGCTTCCGGCGGGACGCCGCCCTCGACCGGCGGGGTGACGACGAGATCGCCGTCGCGGATCTCGGTCGGCAACGAGGCGGCGGCGTGGACCTCGAACAGCCGGATCAAGGAGTCGGACAGCTCGGGGAACTCGCCGACGTAATCCTCCGGCCGGGGCGTCTCGCCGCGCATCTGGCGGAGGACCACCTCCTGGTTGATCAGCTCGACCACGATCGACGGCCGTGCGCGCATCGCGGGATGGCGATCGAGGTAGACCTTGAGCGGGTGGGGCGTGCCCCGCTCCCAGTCCTCGACCTGCACGCGCAGGAGTTCCTCCAACTCGAGGTCGAGGGAATCGGCCGAAGGGAGCCGATAGCCGGTGGTGGTGTCACTCATCGTTCCGCTCCTCCAGGCCCAGGGCGAGCATGATGCGTCTAGCGGCGCGGTCGAGCGTCTTGCGGGCCGCGTCGGCGCTCTTGTTCAACCGATGGCCGACCTCGTCCCAGGTCAGCCCTTGCTTGCGCAGCTCGGCGATGGGCCGCTCGCTGTCGGTCAGGAGTTGCTCGGCCTTCTGGATCAACTCGCTGAGCGCGAGCTGACTGGCGGGCCCCAGCCCCGGCGCGACCGGCTCGACCCCGCTCTCGTCGGCACCCGCGACCGGCACATGAGGATCGCGGAACTCGGGCTTGCGCGCCAGGTCGGCGACCTTGTTCCTCGCGATCCGGCCCAGGAGCTTCCTCATCTCGTCGGAGTCGGCCGGCTCGTACTGTCCCACGGCGGCCTGCACCAGGAAGCTGGCCAGCACCACCTGGCAGAGATCCGACGAATCGCTCACGCGACGCATCCGCGCGACGCGTATCCGCGCCCGGATGACCCGCCGGACGTGCGGTTCATAGGTGTGGACGAACTCGACCGCGGCCGCCTCGTCACCATCGCGAATGCGCCGGAGCAGTTCTTCAAGTCGGCTCAATGCGGGGACCCCCGAGGCCATCGTGAAGACGCATGGATTAGACCAGGCCCGGCTGACCTTTGCCAGGATGCACCGGACGAACTGTGGCCGCCAGCCAAGTTCTCGGAATTTTACAAGACATCACAAATCATGGGGCCGACCCGGATCGCCCGATGGCTGGGTGCAGGCATGCCGATGACCGACGACCGATCGTCGATTACCCTCGGGCGCACGAGCCGAGCGGCGGCGTTGGCGATCGAACGTGTAAAGCTATGGTACACATGGGATGGGTCCTCATGGGCGTGCGTGCGGTCAACAACGGCGGACGGGCCGCCGAGAACCCTTGTGGACTGAGACCGGAGGTCGCCGCGGGGTAGGAGTTGCACTCCTGGAGGCGGACGCCCATGGCATGGATCGGCAGCTCGGCGCGATCAGCGCAACACATCGAGGTGGATTCGAGCGTGGGCCGGTCGGGGCCGCTCTCGCGGGCGTCGCCGATCGGGCACCTGTCCGGCCCGAGGGCCGGTCGGTATGTTGGTGGATGTCGAAGCGTCGGGCGGATCTCGACGGTCTGGGCGAGGAGCCGTGCGAATCATGGTCGAAGGTCCCCTCATGGGCTCGGGCCCATCATCGCCGCCCCCGTTGCGAAGCGTCCACACCGAGAGCTTCCCGGCGCTCCTGGAGGAGCTTGGGGCCTCGCTGCTGGTGACGACCTACCAGGCCGGCAAGCTCGTGATCCTCCGGGCAGATGGTAAACATGTCAATACTCATTTCTGCGGCTTCCAGGCGCCGATGGGGCTGGCGCTGGAAGGGGATCGGCTCGCGATCGGGACCACCTGGCAAATCTGGGAGTACCACAACGTGCCCGCGGTGGCCGCCAGGCTGGCCCCGCCGGGCCGTCACGACGCCTGCTTCCTCCCGCGGTCCAGCCACTGGACGGGGAACGTCTTGGTCCACGAGATGGCCTGGGCCGGCGACGAGCTCTGGCTGGTCAACACCCGCTTCTCCTGCCTGTGCACGCTGGACCGGATCCACAACTTCGTCCCGCGATGGCGGCCGGCGTTCGTCTCGGCCCTGGCGCCCGAGGACCGCTGCCACCTCAACGGCCTGGCCATCATCGACGGCCGACCGCGGCTGGCCACGGCGCTGGGCGTCACCGACTCCCCCGCGGGCTGGCGCGAGGGCAAGGCACGAGGGGGCGTGCTGATCGACGTCGACGATGGCGAGCTGATCGCGCGCGGGCTCTCGATGCCGCACTCCCCGCGGTGGCACGCCGGTCGGATCTGGCTGCTCGAGTCGGGCGCGGGCACCATCGGCGTGGTCGAGCCGGCCGACGGGCGCTATCGGCCGGTCGCCGAGCTGCCGGGATTCACCCGCGGACTCGACTTCCTCGGCCGGTTTGCCTTCGTCGGGCTCTCGCAGGTCCGCGAGTCGGCGATCTTCAGCGGCATCCCGCTCACGGAGCGACTGAACGAGCGGACCTGCGGTGTCTGGGTGATCGATACGGTCACCGGCGCGACCGTCGCGTTCCTGCGATTCGAGGAGGCGGTGCAGGAGATCTTCGCCGTCCAGGTCGTCCGCGGGCGACGGTTCCCCGACGTGATCAATGAAGACACGACGATCCTTGCCGATTCCTTCGTGCTCCCCGGCGACGTCCTGGGGGAAGTCCCCGGCTCGATACGCCATCCCTCGCGACCTTAGCCCGGCGGGGAACTCGCCTCCCCGGGGACGCCGGACCGAGTCGAACCGAAGGCGGGGACTCATCGACACCCCGCGATCGGCCCGCCGTTCGATCCGGATCCCTACCGCTCGAGACGCCCGATCTAAATTCACCGGTTGACGACTTTCCAGCCCGGACTACAACGCCAAAGCCCCGTGCAATCGCGGCATTTTTCGGCTCGGGTCCACGATATAGGACTTCGGGTCGGGTCCGTCGTTCTTGATCATGCTCGGGGAATCGCGTGAGCGATCGCGATTCGTCGACATCGGCCATGTCGGATGCCGGCTGTTCGCCTGCGCCGATCGTCTGCGGGACTCGGGATGTTTCTTGATCGCTTTCACAGCGAAATGTTTTCCCCCAAATGGCTTTTTTTTTCTTGCGATCCCTAACGACACATCTTATAGTCCGCTTGCTCCATCAGCTTCGGATCACATGAGTGCAACTTGGACCAGCTTGAAAGCAGCGGTCGGATCGTCAAGACGCTCCAGGTCGTGAGCGTTCTCGGACGATCCGAGACGGAAGCAAGTCGCTCGGAGTGGGTGAGTGCTCCAACAGGTTTCGAGAGGCGCCTTCGTGGTGTGATCGCCACACCGGCCGGCAGATAGGGAAGCCTCGACGTCGCGGATCGAACGAGCCGGACCCTCCGTCGGCCCAGGAAGAGGCCGCGCGCTTGCACCACCGATACATTCTCACGTTCCCGCGCCTCGATGATGGCCACCAGAGAGGGGATCGATCATGCGTGCAGGACTCGAGTTGACCAAGCGGAGCCGTCGACGGGATGGCAGGTCGAAGCGGTCGCTGAACGTCGCGTCGCGGCTCCGACTGCTTGGGTTCGAGCCGCTGGAAGACCGGACCATGCTGGCGATCGCCGTGTCGATCCCGCCGGCGAATGCCGCGCCGACCTGGACGGATCTCGGACCTAGCCCGATCCAGAACGGGCAGGTCACGGGCATGCCGCTCCAGAATAATCCGGTCGCGGGGGCGGTCGTGGCATTCGCCACGGCCCCATCTTCGGCCGCACCCAACGCGCCGACTGTGGCGTTCGCCGCGACCGCGAACGGCGGCGTCTGGGAGACGAACAACCTGGGCGCGACGACACCGGTCGATCTGGATCAGGTCGCGCAGAACGATGCCCCGCCCGGGCCTAACGTGACAGGCGTGATGGCGGGCCCCGCTCTCGGCCCGGGGGCCGGGACCGTCACGGCCCAGTACAGGATCACGGATGTCGGCCCCGGCGGCGTCGAGAGTAATGCTTCGGCGACCATCACCGCTCAGGCCAACTTGTACGGCGAGGTCGAGATCTCGAACATCCCGGCGCCCTCGAGTTTGGACACCATCTCCCGGAACATCTACCGGGCCGTCCCCGATCCCAGTTCGCCTTCGGGAGTAACCTACTGGCTGGCCGGGACCATCGGCGCCGCGGCGACCTCATACGAGGACGATACCACCGTCAACATCACGACGAACTCGCCGGGCTTCGTCGCGACAAACCGGGTGGTCCAGGAACCCTCACCGCAATGGCAGGCGATGACGGACCAATTCCCGTCGCTCTCGATGCAGTCGATCGTGATCGATCCCAACGATCCCTACCGAGCCTTCGGCGGGACCGGCCAGGTCAGCGCGTCGTACCAGGGCGCGACCGCCCAAGGGATCATCATGATGACGGTCGATCCCAACAATCCCGCGAACAACACGGCCTCCCTGCTCGGCGCCGCCACTTTCAATGGAATCGACATCTCCGCCATCGAGGTCCTCCCCGGTAACCGGTTGCTCGTCGCCTCGGATGACGCAGATCAGGGCGGGATCTTCCTCAGCACCGACTTCACCCAGCCCAACGTGACCTTCACCCGGGTCAACAACAACCTGCCGAAGGGCGCCGTGACTGACCTGGCGTACATCCCCGCCTCCGCCACCAACGGCACCCAGAACCTGATCCTCGCCGCGGTCGCCAACGGGAAGTCGACCGCCGGGATTTACCTCAACACGGCCTCGGGCCTCGCCGGGACCCCGAGTTCGAACTGGACGTTGACGACCCGTGCCGTCCCGATCCAGACCGGCGCGAACTACAATTTCGCTTCCGCGGTCGTCATCCACCTGAGTGTCTGGACGGGGGCCGCCCTGAACACGGTCTACGCCGATACCGTCGAGAATGTCACGGCGAGTGCGACCCAGGAGGCCGGGACGGCGATCGCCCAGGTCTTCCGGATCGACAACGTTGCTTCCCCCTTGACGACGAACTGGTCCGTCGTCTCCGGCCCTGGGAATGTGTCGGTGCCGGCCAGCATCTCGGGCGGCCTCGACCCGGGCGGCCAGGGGAACCTGAATTCGCCGATCATCGCCGACCCCACCAATCGCGATATCTTCTACGTCGCGGGCGATCGCCAACCGATCGGCGGTGTCGGCCGCGTCCTGCGGGCGGTTATCACCGCAGGGGTCGCCAACGTGACCGACGTCACGGGCTACGGGGCCCCGGGCACCGGCCCGCCCACCGGCCCCGCCCTGGCGGCGAGCAACGCCGTCGGCTCGATGCTGACCGGTGGCACAGCCTACACCTATGTTTTCACGATTGTCGACGCGGACGGTAATCAGAGCGTTCAGAGCCCCGAAACGCTGATCACGCCGCCGCCGACGGACAATCAAGTGACGATCACCCTCCCCGCGTTGGACCCATCGCTGACGACCGGGGCTCGTGGCTGGAGGATCTACCGGGAGGTCGGCGGGCTCTTCGTGTTCGTCGGTACCGCCCCCATCGGCACCCCGACCTTCACGGACACGTTCTCCGACGCACAGCTCAATGGGCGGCCCTTTTCGATCACGAAATACTCGCCCTCTTCCTCGCCTTTTTTCGCTGCCGTCGGGCAGACGGCGCCGCATGCGGATGCGCGCGCCATGGCCTTCCTCCCGGGCCCTAACGGCGCCCTGCTCGAGTCGAACGACGGCGGCTTGTTCGAACTGAACTCCCCGATCGGCGTCGTGAGCCTGCCTTCCTGGGAGTCGCTCGTCGGGAACCTCGGGGATGTCGAGACCTACTCGACCGCCTACGACCCGCTCGGCAACGTCGCGACCGGGGGCAACCAGGACAACGGTTCGATCGCCGAAACGGGGCCCGGGGCAACTACGTGGACCCTCGTCCAGAAGGGCGACGGGTCGGCGCAGGCCGTGGCCGTGGTCAACCCCAATAGCCTCGGGCTCGCCGCCCCGCAGGCGGTCTACCGCTTCGCGGTTGGCAATAATTTCTCGTCGATCAGCAGATTCACGGACAACGGTGCCGGCATCGCATCGGGCGGCACACAGATCAAACTCGCCGCAGCCGCGACCCCGGCGACGAATCTCAGCGGACTGGATCCTCTGGATCAGAACGTCAAGGGTTTCGTCTCGATTCAACTGGCGGTAAACGCGGTGAACGGCCAGTTGCTCCTCGGATACAACGGGATTTATACCACCATCGGCTTCGGCGACCTGGTCAACCAGACCCTCAAGCCGGCGGGGAGCCCGGCCAATGGACTCAACGTCAATGGTGTCGCGACGAATTCGAATGCCCGGGTCACGGCGTTGGCATACGGCGGGATGAACCCCAACGGCTCGCCGGCGCCGAACGTCATCTATGCGGCCCGGTTGACCATCATCTACGTTCGCACGAGCACGAACGCGACGAACATCTTCGACTACTCGGCCAAGGTATCGACGCCGATCAAGTCCATCGTCCTCGACCCGAATAACTGGCAGGTCGCTTTCGCGGTCGGCGCCGCGAGCGTCGGCGGCGCCGGGGCCGTCTATGCGACGATCAACGGCGGCCGGACCTGGACGAACATCACGGGACAACTGGCCCCGTTCAATGGCGGGCTGGACGCGGTCGAGATCATGAAGCTACCGCCGAGTGGGACCTTCCCCAACGGTCGGGATGCCCTTCTCGTCGGCGGGGCCGCCGGCGTTTTCGTGGCGTATAACCCGCTCGGCAATCCCAACGGCACCAATACCTACCAGGCGATTCCCGCCGCCTCGCCGGGCCTCACGTGGACGGCGTTGAATGTCGGCTTGCCCCACGCGCTGGTCACCCAGATCAGCTATACGCCCTCGATGATGCTGGCCGTATCCGGCGTCGCCAACCGGGCGCGTGGGGACGTCCTCCTGGTCGCCACGTTGGGCCGCGGCGTCTACGAGATCGACCAGGCTTCGGGCAAGTTGGGCAACACGAACGTGTTGACCGTCGCGGGGCCGGATCCCGGCGCCAGCGTCGTGATCCAGCCCGATGCGCAGAACTCCCAGGTGATCGACGTCATCGTCACGGCCAGCAACCGCACGGTGACCACATACCGTTACCCATCGCAACTCATCAGTGGCATCAACGTCTCCAACCTGGGGGCCGGGAGCACTTTGACCGTCTCCCCCACGCTCTCGCTGTTGAGCCCCGGGATCACCTTCGACGGCGGTGGCAACGCGAACCTCGCTTTCCTGCCCTCGCAGTCCGCCCAGACTCAGACGAACACCCTCACGGGCACCACGCGAAGGATCGTCATCAGCGGACCCAATGGCCCCCTGACCGTGATCTATACGAACGGCGCCGGGATGCCCGCGAGCTTGCCCACGTACTCCAATCCCGTGCGGGCGGTCGGTCAGTTCTTCTCCAAGCTGGTCTCGTCCCCGTTGGGCGATACGCTCAACCAGCAGGAGCTCCCGCTCCTCGGCGCGTTGGGCGATGCGGTTGACGGGGTCGCGAGCACCGCGGCGAACACCGACCTAGTCTCCGGCGGTGGCGATCCGGACGCGGGCGGTAGCGATAGCGGACCCGGGCTCTTCGAGCGGATCCTCGAGGAGGGCACCGGCGCATTCGACGTGACCCAGATCGGCGGCCCGACGATCCCCGATTTCCCTACGCTCCAGCAAGACCTGCTCGACCTGAGCGACCCGAGCGACCCCGGATCGGTCACCTACACCGTTGACCCGACGACCGGCTACGTGATCTTCAATGTGACCATCAACAAGACGCTGGACGGGACGGCGACGCTCGACCTCCAGGCCCTCGGCGGTAGCCTCACGCTGGTAGGCACCGTCGACGTGAGCATGCTGGTCCACCTGCACCTCGTCTTCGGCGACGATTCCCAGGGGTTCTACCTCGACACCGCGGGGGCCGTGAATGCGGAAGGCCAGCCCCTGCCGATCCTCACGGTCGACCACATCCAACTGGATCCCGATCCCAACCTCGAGGCCACCGGCGACTTCGGGCTCTTCGACATCACCGCCACCAACCTCGCCTTGAGCGTCGCCCCGGGCATCGGCTTGGCGGTCACGCTCCCGCTCGAGTCGCTCGATACCGTCAGCGGCGTGACCGACAACCGCCTTCGAGTCGGGGACTTCGCCACGATGGACGAGCTGGCCACGACCACGCTCGTGTCGGCGCCGGGACAGGCGATCACGGCCTCGGCCACAATCAATGTTGATAGCGGGCTGCTCGGATCGCTCATCCCCAGCTCGCTCCAGAACCTGAACCTGACCTTCGCCTTCAACGACGCGAGTAAGCCCAACGACGTGACCATCTCGGGCCCCGGCTTCACCTCGATCGGCGACCTGCTCCAGCAGTCCGAGGCGCAGATCCTCTCGGGCCTCGAGCAGCTCGTCGCGCTGGGCAACCAGATCGACGCCTCCCCGGCGATGGCGCTGAAGCTCCCGGTGATCGACCGGTCGCTGGGCAGTTACGTCCAGCTCGGGCAGCTCTTCAACAACAACCTCTACCAGCCGGTCAACACCTACTTCGCGTCGCTCGGCACCGACCAGCTCCCGACCGTCGGCGGCCTGCTCGCTGCAATCACCGGCGGGACGTCTTCCGGCGGCGACCTGACGCTGTCGCTGGCCCCGGGGCTGGACCTCTCGGTGGAGAACGGGGCGATGCTGCTGAGCTACGCCTTCACCGCCGTCCGCAACGACCCCATCGCGCTGGACGTGGGGCTCGGGGGCACCTCGCCGCTGACGCTCGAGTCCAACCTCGCGATCGACCTCCAGACCCGGTTCTCCTTCGATGCGTCGATCGGCGTCGACCTCGGCGACCTGCTCGCCGGCGACACGGCCGACGCCTTCTTCGTGCACCTCAACACCCCGCCGACGATCACCGCCAGCTTCCTCGACAACGGGCAGGGGTTGACCCTCAACGCCAACATCGGCGCCCTCCAGGTCGGCGGCCAGGTGCTGGGGCTGCCCAACCTCGACGGCACTCGCCAGCCGCTGCTCCAGGCGTCGGTGAGCCTCGGCCTGGCCCACGACAGCTCCGGGCGGACCACCCTCAAGACGCTGCTGAACACCCCCGTCTCGCAATTGATCATCCCCTCCGCGACCGGCTCGCTGGGCCTCGACATACCGATCACGGCCTCTTTGCAGACCTCGCGCGGCACCTACGACTTCACCGCCGGCGGCCAGCCCGAGCTGACGATCGTCAACTCCGACCTGTTCTCCGGCACGCCGCCGACGATCACCGAGACGAACTTCAGCACGTTGCTCAGCCTCCAGAACCTGTCCGCGGCCTCGCTGCTCCTGGCCCTCGACCAGTTCTCCAGCTACCTGGGCAGCTTCACCAACTCGGCTGTCTTCACCACGCCGATCCCGTTCACCCAGGGGACGACACTGGGGAGCCTGGTCAACCTCGGGGCCGCGTATGCCAACCAGCTCATCGGCCTGACCGCCGCCCAGGGCGACCCGGCGTTCGACAGCCTCCAGAACCTGGAGCAGGTCGACCAGGCCACCGGCACCAACCCGATCAGCTTCAACTTCGTCCCCAACTTCCAGACCAGCACCGGGGCCACGGTGCCCGCCCTCGAGCTGACGTTCCATTTCAACCAATCCTTCGGCGGTAGCACCACCGGAGTCATCCGGGGGAACAACCTGAACCCGGTGATCGACGGCTCGACGCCCCTGGCCGACCTCAATGGCGGCCAGGGCGTCCGGTTCTCCACGACGGGCGGCCCCGACCTGAGCATCGCGCTGTCCGACGGGACGGTCTTCTCGGTCACCTTCAACAATCCCCAGACCGTCGGCGACGTCATCGGTCAGATCAACGACGCGCCCGGCAACGGCGGCAAGCTGTTGGCGTCGATCAACCCCGATCAGGACGGCCTGCTCCTGACCGACCTGACGCTCGGCAAAAGCCTGTTCAACGTGATCGGCCAGCAGGGCTCCGGGGCGGCCAACGGGCTGGGCCTGGTTGGGGTCGGATTCGGCAACCCGACGCTCAGCCCGACCACGCCGGTCTCCCACCTCAATAGCGGCAAGGGTGTCTCGTTCTCGACGACCGGCATGCCCGACCTCATGGTCACCCTGTCCGACGGGACGGTGATCCCGATCACGTTCTCGGATCCCGAGACGATCGCCGACCTGATCGCCCAGGTCGCCGCCGCGCCGGGCAATGACGGCAAGCTGAGCCTGGGCTTCAACGCGACCGGCGACGGCCTGGCCCTCTTCGACGCCAGCGGCGGCCCAGGGACGCTCTCCGTGCAGGCGGCGGCCGGCTCGCAGGCGGCCGTCGGCCTGGGCCTGGTCGGGTCCGGCACCGCCGGCCCGACGATCACGACGGGCACCCTGCTCTCGCAGCTCTACGGCGGGCAGGGCGTGGCGTTCTCGACCACGGGCGCGCCCGACCTCACCGTCAACTTCGCCGACGGCACCTCGCTCGACATCACCCTGACCGACCCGGTTACCGTCGGCGACCTGATCGCCCAGATCAACGCCGCATCCGGCAACAACGGCGCGATCACCGCCTCGATCAACGCGGCCGGGAACGGCCTGGTGCTCGCCGGCTCGCAACCGTTCTCCGTCGTGACCGAGGACGGCACGACGGCCGCCGACCTGGGCCTGGGCGTGGCCAGCACCGGGAATACCCTCAACGGCCGGAACATCAACCCGGCGGTCCTCAACGGCCAGGGCCTCAACGCGCTCCAGCTCGCGCTCGACGGCCAGGCCCTCGATCGGATCCCCGACCTGACCACGCCGCTGTCGGACCTGAACCTCGGGGCCGGCGTCTCGTTCCAGGGGGAGTCGGGCAACGACCTCCAGATCCAGGCCGGTGACGGCACGATCATCGACGTCAGCCTGGGCACCGCGGAGACCGTCGGCGACGTCATCAACGCGATCAACCGGGCCTCGACCAAGGTCGTCGCGAGCCTGGGCAAGATGGGCCTGATCCTGACCGACACGACCGTCGGGACGACGGTGCCGTTCTCCGTCGAGTCGCTCGGCGGCTCGACGGTCGCGGACGACCTCGGGATCGACGAGGCGCCGATCACGGCCCCGATCAACTTCAACTTCAACCTGGGCGGACTGGCGTCGCTGTCGACGAACAGCCAGGTCTTCCTCCAGGCCAACGTCGATGCGGGCTTCACGCTCGGCATCCTGCTGCGGCCGCTGGGCCAGGGCACGGCCCTGACGGCCGATACGGCCCTGTCCACGCTCCAGAACGGCCAGGGCATCCAGTTCGCTACCGGCGGGCAGGCCGACCTCCAGGTCACCCTGCACGACGGGACCACCCTGGCCGTCGCCCTGGGCGGTTCCACGACCATCGGCGCCGTGCTGGCCAGGCTCAACGCCGCGGCGCCTGGCAAGCTGACGGCGGCCATCGGCGCCGACGGGCTGGGACTGACGCTCACCGACGCGACGACCGGGACCTCGGCGTTCACGGTCACGGCGATCAACGGGTCGTCGGCGGCGGCGCAACTGGGCATCCTCGGCACCGGCGACATCAACGGGATGATCGAGGGGACCGCCCTGAGCGGCGTCTCGCTGGCCGACAATATCGTCATCCAGAATGCCTCGATGGGCGGCTCGATCACGATCGGCGGGACGCTGAACGCGACCGCCTCCTTCGGGTTCCTCGGGGTCAATGTCCGGAATGGCACGGTCACGGCCTCGGCGAACGCGTCCTTCACGCTCGGCAACCTGGATGGTCCCGCCTCCAACGGGTACTCGACGCTCAACGACCTGACGGACGCCCTCGGCAATATCGCCCTGTCGGTGGTGGCGGCCAACCCGGGCCCGGCCGACGGCCACACCGGGATCAGCTACGGGACCAGTACCTTCCAGGTCCAGATCGGCCAGGGCACAACCTACACGGTGACGATCCAGGACTCGGCCGTGCCCGCTCCTGCGAGCCTCTCCGACCTGATCGCCAACCTCAACGCCTCGCTGAAGACCGCCAGGGACCCGGGCGGGAACACGGTTGACCTGAGCGGCCAGGTCCGGGCGCTGGACAGCGGGGGAAACGTCGCCTTCACGCTCTCGGGGGGAATCGCCCAGACGCTGACGATCCTCAACGCGGGCGCCCTGGGCTTCAACGCCGTGCAGTCGAACTACGTGGCGCGGCCGTCGGTGATCCTCACCGCCGACGTCAAGCTGCCGATCGTCCTGGGGAGCACGTTCTCCGGGCTGAACCCCGCCGACTTCGGGACCGGCATCCAGGTCGAGATCCCCAGCCCGGGCATCGCCTTCGACCTCGATTACGGCACGCTGCTGGAGACCCCTTTCGCGCAGTACACGACCGTCAACCTGGGCCAGCTCCAGTATTTCAGCGGCTTCAATTTCCAGACCTTCGTCAACGCCCTGGACGTGGGCCTGAAGTTCCTCACGGACACCGCGGACGCCGCCACCAACGCCGGCACGCCGGGTCTGGCGTTCCTCAACCAGCAGCTCCCGCTGGTGAACGTGAGCCTGCGAGACATCCTCGGCTATACCAGCTCGTTCACCTCGTTCGTCGCCCAGCTCGCGAACGACCCGTCGGACAACCTCCAGGACCTGGCCTCGACGATCACGTCGCTGCTGGGCCTGCCCGCCGGCGCCATCGACCTGGGCCTCGACACCTCGGTGACCGGCACGATCCTCGCGCCGGCCACGGGCGTGCTCGCGGGCGCCGCGCACTTCCAGCTCGTCCTCGACGGCGGGGCGCCGGTCGGCGTCACCGTGCCGAACGATGCGAGCAACACCACCGTGGCCGGGCTGGTCAACGACATCAACACGGCCTTCAACACGGCCGGCCTGGGAGCCAAGGTCGTCGCGGAGACCAGCGGCGGCTACATCACCCTCCAGGCGACCGGCGCGGCCCCGGCGTCGATGATCCTCGTGCAAGGTATCCCGACCGGCGATCCGGCGGCGTCCGTCCTCGGGCTCGCGAACGGCCAGACGTCGAGCGAAGCCTTGCGCCTCGACTTGAAGTACGCGATCGCCAGCTACTCGAACACCTTCACGCCGTCGCTTTCGATACCCGGCCTGACCACCTCGCTCTCGCTCCAGGGCTCGACGACGGCGACGCTCTCGGCCTCGGCGACCTTCCAGCTCGCCCTGGGGATCGGCCTGTCGGGGGCCGGCGCCTTCCAGCCGTTCCTCTACGACTACAACACGGCGACCCAGTCGGGCACCGGGCTGACCCTCGGCGCCTACGCCGCGGCCACGTCGATCACGGCTGGCGCCACCCTCGGCCCGCTGGGCGTATCGGTCCAGAATGGGTACGCCGCGATCAACGATAGCGGGACGAGCACCTCCACCAAACCCGCGCAGATCGTCCTGGGGCTCCGATCGCCGGCCTCGGGCACGCCGCCGTCCGGGCTCGCCGGCCGGCACACCCTGACCGACCCGATCCTCGCCGACCTGGGGGTCGTGACGGCGGCGGCCCATGCCGGGGCCGACCTGCCCATCTACTATGCGATCGGGAACTCGGCGCCGGAAGAGATCTACGACCTCCGGCTGGCCGACGACCTGACCAATCCCATCAGCTCCTTCACATACTCCAACGGCCTGGGCACCGGCACGCTCTCCGAGGCGATCAGCAACGCCCTCTCGAATGTGAGCATCACCCAGGCGCTGAGCGGCATCTCGGCCGGATTCGACGCCCTGTTCGGGCCGCTGTTCACCGGCGTCGACGGCCAGGTGCTGGGGAGCAACCTGCCGCTGATCGGGCCGGGGATCGCGTCGGCGGCGACTTTCCTGAGCAACCTGAAGAGCGGCTTCGACGCGGCGCTGACCGCGACCACTTCCACCATCACCAAGATCGAGATGGCGATCTACAGCGAATTCGGCCCCAGCCCGGGCCTGGGATGGCTCCAGCCGATCCCCAACAACACCCTGTCTGGCTACGCCCACTATATCGTCGCCCAGTCGTTCGTGACCGGCCCGCAGGGTGCCGGCGCGCAGTTCTATGTCCACCTGGCACAGGACGCGGCCCCGATCGCGGTGCCGCTCTCGGCCAACCTGGGCCTGCCCGGGCTCGGGCTCAACGTCAGCGGCAGCGCCTACGTGTCGCTCGACTGGGACTTACAGCTCGGGTTCGGCCTGAACACGACCGAGGGGTTCTACATCAACTCGTCGCAGGGTACCCCCTACCCGACGAGCCTGAGCGTCTCGGCCGACGTCACCCTCGCCAACCCGACCACCCACCAGCCGCTCTCGGCCACCGGGACCCTGGGCTACCTCCAGATCAAGGCCACCGACGACACCCAGAAGCCGACCGATTTCCACGGCGCGTTCGCCATCACCCTGACCGACCCGGGCGCCGGCGGTCCGCCCGACGGCCACCTGACCTTCGGCAAGTTCGCCTCGGCGGGCTTCTCGAGCGTCGTCGGCGCCGGGTTCAACGCCGACGCCGCCGTCAACCTCGACCTGTCGAGCAACTTCGTCGACGCCTCGGGCAACCCGATCTCGGCCCTGCCCCAGCTCCGCACCCTCTTCCAGCTCGACTGGCCGTTCAGCGCCACGACCACGGCCGGGATCGCGACCGCCACGCCCACGATCTCGTTCAACCAGGTGCAGATCAACCTCGGCACGTTCCTCAGCAACTTCGCCGGCCCGGTCCTGGGCGACGTCAAGGCGATCCTCGCCCCGGTCCAGCCGGTGATCAACGCGCTGACCCAGCCGATCCCGGTGATCTCGAACCTGGCCGGCCACGACGTCTCGCTGATCGACCTGGCCCAGACGTTCGGCCAGAACGGGACGGCGAATTTCCTCAACGCGCTCGTCGCCGTGAACAACCTGGTCAATAGCATCGCCGCGGCCAACCTCGGGCCGAACGTCTGGATCGACCTGGGCTCGTTCACGGTCAGCGGCGCCGCCGCCAAGAACCCGGCCAAGGCGAACGCGCTGACGCCCGCGACGCTCTCTCCCGATGCCCTGGCGCAGATCAATAGCGAGATCAGCAGCCGGGGCGGGACCGGGGCGTCGAACTTCATGAACGGCGTCAGCCGGCTCTCGAGCATCCAGGGCGGCGGCATCTCGTTCCCGATCCTGTCCAACCCGCTGGACGCCTTCCAGCTCCTGCTGGGCAACGACGGCGCCTCGCCACCGTCGCTGTTCCAGTTGACCCTGCCGACGCTCACCCTGGGCCTGAAGTACACCCAGACGTTCCGCATCCCCGCCCTGCCGATCCTCGCCGTCCAGCTCTCGGGCCAGGTCGGCGCCACCTTGTCCTTCGCCTTCGGCTTCGACACCAAGGGGCTCAGCGAGTATCGCGCCTCGACGTCGAAGAATATCGCCCAGATCCTCGACGGGTTCTATGTCGTGGATGACCCGGGGGTCAACCAGGTCGTCCTGACCGCCGGGATCGCCGCCACGGCGGCGGTCGACGCCTACTTCGTCTCGGCGGGGGTGACCGGCGGGGTCTACGCCAACGTCAGGTTCCACCTACACAACGACAGCGACGACCCGAGGCTGCGCTTCAGCGCCATCGCGAGCCAGTTGGTCACGAATCCGCTGGGGATCTTCGACGTCAGTGGCGACCTGACGGCGCGGCTCTTCGCGTTCGTCGAGATCTACTACGTCTTCAGTTCATCTCGCTACGAGTACAATCTCGCCAGCGCCACCCTGCTGTCATTCAACACCAACCCCCAGGCCGGCCAGGCTCGCGACGTGACGTCGGTGGGTTCGTCGGCCGCGACGGCGGTCTACGGCCAGCCGGTGACGCTCACCGCGAACGTCCGCCCGACCTCCGCCGCCAGCAACGCGCCGGTCCCCGCCGGCAGCGTCCAGTTCTACGACACGACGACCAACACCAACCTCGGGACCGTCCCGGTCTCTCCCTCGGGCGTGGCCACGCTGAACGTCTCGAACCTGGTGCCAGGCAACCACGCGATCCGGGCGAGCTACACCTCGACGAACAATTATCGGGCGAGCCAGGACACGCTGACGCAGGTGGTATCGGCCGCCTCCACGACGACGACCGTGGCCGCGGGGCCGCCGAATCCGGTGTATGGCCAGTCGCTGACCTTCACCGCCACCGTCAATGCCGCCTCGCCCGGCTCCGGGACGCCCGCCGGCACGGTCCAGTTCTACCTGGACGGCAGCACGGTCGGCGCGCCGGTCGCGACGAGCACCGTCAACGGGGTGTCGACGGCCGTCCTGTCGGTCACCGCGCCGGTGGCCTCGGGCGCCCACGCCATCACGGCCACTTTCACCAGCGGCAACACGACCCGTTTCGGCGGCAGCAGCACGTCCGGGTCGATCGGCCTGACGGTGCGCCCTGCCCCGAGCCAGACGGCCGCCGCGGCCGGGACGCCCGGCCAGGTGGCCTACGGCCAGGCGGTGAGCTTCGTCGTCTCACCGACCAGCTCCGGCGCCGGCACCCCGACCGGTTCGGTTGACTTCATCGCCAGCAACTCCGGCAGCGATCTGGGCACGGTCCCGCTCGTCAACGGGGTCGCGACCATCCCCTACGCCGCCCTCGTGCCGGGCTCGTACGCGATCGTGGCGACCTACCTGGGCGATCCCAATTTCCAGTCCAGCGTCAACGCCCAGCCCTTCAGCTTGACCGTCAGCGCGGCCTCGACCACGACCGCCGTGTCGGTGTCCGCCAGCCCGGTCGTCGAGGGCAACCCGGTCACCTTCACGGCGGTCGTCTCGGACGCGTCGCCCGGCGGCCTCACCCCCACCGGCGAGGTGCAGTTCGAGGCCGACGGCCAGAACGTCGGCGATCCCCAGCCGCTCGACGCGAGCGGCACCGCGACGTTCACGACCTCGACGCTGGCGATCGGCCTGCACGGCGTCGTTGCGGTCTACCAGGATCCCGCCGGCGACTTCGCGGGCAGTCTCGGTACGCTGGCCAACAGCCTCTCGATCATCCCCAAGATCGCGACGAGCATCACCGTCGCGACGAGCTCCGCGAACCCCTCGGAGTTCGGTGCGACGATCGCGCTCACCGCCGCGATCCACTTCCAGAACCTGATCGCCACGTCGCCTAGCGGTCCGGTGGAGTTCTTCGACACCACGACCGACACCGATCTCGGGACCGCCGTGCCGGCCAACGGGACGGCCACCCTGACATTCACCTCGTCCCTCGAGCCGGGAGCCCACGCGATCGTGGCCAGCTTCGCGGGCGATTCCGAACTACGTGGCGAGCACGAGCGCCACGGCCTTGACCCTGACCGTCCTCGACCCGACCGTGGTCACCTGGGCCAACGACGAGTCGAACTCGAATGACGGCCAGGTCAGCCTGAGGGAGGCGATCACCTATGCCGACAGCAATCCGGGGAGTACCATCACCTTCCTGCCGTCACTGGCGGGCCAGACCATCAACCTGACCGGCGCCTTGCCCACCCTGAGTGCCAACGTCGTCATCGATGGGCCGGGCACCTCGCCGATCATCGTGCACGGGAACGGCTCGGGATCGGTGTTCGTCGTCAACTCCGGGGTGACCGCGAGCCTCATCGGCCTGACCATCTCCGGAGGCGGGACGTCCTCGGGAGCCGGGATCGCCAACTCGGGGAACCTGACGCTCTCCGATGACGCCATCACGGGGAACACGGCGACCTCGGTCGGGGGCGGCATCTGGAACGCGGGGACGCTCGCGCTGCTCGACAGCACGATCAGCAATAACCGGGCGATCTGGGGTGCGGGCATCGACAACATGGCCACATTGGCGATCCGGCGCAGCACGATCTACGACAACACGGCGCTGGGGAACAACGGCCAAGCCGGCTCGAACGCCGGCGGCGGTGGCGGCGGCGGCGGCGGCCTCGGCGGCGGCCTCTACAACACCGGCACGGCGACGCTGGTCGACAGCACCCTGTCCGGTAACACGGCGCAAGGGGGGTCGGGAGGGAATGCCTACTACCCGGCCGTCGGCGTATTCAACGGCACCGGCGGCTCGGGGGCCATCGTGTCGGGATCCGCCGCGTCGGCCGGCGCCGCCGGCGGCTTCGGCGGCGGTGGCGGCGGCGGCAACGCCTCGAGCACTTCCGGCTCGCCGGGCGGTGCCGGCGGTTTCGGCGGCGGTGGCGGCGGCGGTGGCGGGCGGACGATCGGCGGTGCCGGCGGTGTCGGCGGTGCCGGCGGATACGGGGGAGGCGCCGGCTCGCAAGGCCGCTATTCCGGTGGTGGCGGCGGCGGCGGCGGGGCCGGGATCGGGGCAGGGATCTTCGACAACGGCGGGACCGTCACCATCACCGCAAGCACCATCGCCAACAACTCCGCCGCGGGCGGCTCGGGCGGCCAGGGGGGCGGAATACGGAATGGCGCCGCCGGCCAGGGCATTGGCGGCGGCATCTTCAACAATTCGGGCACGGTCCAGCTCGACAGCACCATCGTCGCCGCCGATTCCGCGTCCACCCAGCATCCCGACGTCTCCGGCACCGTCACGAGCCGCGGCGATAACCTCTTCGGCAACACCTCCGGGGGCACCGGGTTCGCGGCGACCGATGTCCTCAACGTCAGCCCGATTCTCGGGCCGCTCCAGAACAACGGCGGACCGACCCCGACCATGGCGCTGCCGGTGGGCAGTCCGGCACTGGACAAGGGGGACGATTCCGACGGCGTCCTGGCCGACCAGCGCGGCGCCCAGCGCGGGGCCAACGGCCTGGACGCCGGCGCCCATTCCGACATCGGCGCCTACGAGGCCAGCTCCTCGTACCTGGTCACGACCACGGTTGACAGCCCGGATGTCGGCAGCCTGAGGGCGGGCATCGCCTGGGCCGGGGTCAACACCAACCCGGTCGCGTCCGGGGTGACCAATGCGATCCGATTCGATGCATCCGCCGCCGGCGCGTTCGCCGAGCCGACGACGCTCGAGCTCTCCACGGTCGGCGACACGACCGTCGGGCCGACGGCCATCGCGATCAGCGGCAAGGTGGAGATCGACGGCCCGGTCCTCGCGGGCGGCGGGCTGACGCTGGCCCCGAGCCCGACCGCGGCCGAGATGCGGCTCTTCTACGTCCCGGCCGGCGCGAGCCTGACGCTGAGGGACCTGACCATCAGTGGCTTCGTGGCCCATGGGTTCGACGGCGGCAGCGGCGAGGGTGGCGGCGGCGGCGGGGCCGGGCTTGGCGGCGCCATCCTGAACCGGGGTAGCCTCGCTATCCTGAATAGCACCCTGACCGGGAATCAGGCCATCGGCGGCACGGGTGGGAACGGCGGCGGTGGCGGGATCGGCGGCGGCGGCGGGGGCCTCTCCGGGCCCGGCGGTACGCCGACCGGCGGCGTTGACGGCGGCGGCTCCGGCGGCAGCCAGGTCGCTGGCAACCCGGGCGGCTTCGGTGGCGGCGGTGGTGGCGGCGGCTTCAATGGAAACGCGGGCCTCGGCGGCGGTGGCGGCGGTTTCGGCGGCGGCGGTGGCGGCGTCGGCGGCTATCCCCGCGGCAACGTCGGCGGCTCGGGCGGTTTCGGCGGCGGCTCCGGCGGCGGCGGCGGCAGCAGCGGTGGCGGTGGCAGCGGCGGCGGTGGCGGCGGGATGGGCGGCGTCGTCTTCAACGACGGCGGCTCGGTCATCATCTCCGACAGCACTCTCGTCGGCAACACCGCAACGGGCGGTGCCGCGGGGCCGGGCGTGATCACCGGGCAACACGGCCAGGCCGGCAGCAGCCTGGGCGGCGCCGTCTTCGACCGCGACGGATCGATCACCGTCCTCAATTCCACGCTCGACGCGAACCCCGGCGGCGGCACTCTTCGCCTACAACGACGGGTCCTCGACATCTAACCCGGCCTCGGTCAAACTGACCAACGCGATCCTCGCCGGCTCGCCCGGCGGTGTCGGCGACTTCCAGACGGCGGCCCAGGGCTCGTCCGTCAGCCTGTCCGGGTCGAACGACTTGATCCAGGACGATCCGGCCTCGCACGGCTTCCCGGTCTCCTCGACCATCATCACCGGCCAGGACCCGATGCTCGATCCGCTGTCCTACAACGGCGGGGCCACGCAAACCATGGCGTTGCAGTCCGGCAGCCCGGCGCTCGACGCGGCCCTCGACGCTGCCGCGCCCGCGGCCGACCAGCGGGGTGCCCAGCGCGGCGCGGCCGGGCTGGATGCCGGGTCACACGCTGACCTTGGGGCCTTCGAGGACACGTCGTCGTACCTTGTCACGACCACCGCGGACACGATGTCCGACGGCACGCTCCGCGCCGCGGTCCTCTGGGCGGATGACAGCGTCAACCCGCTGGAGACGACGTTGACGGCCGACGTCGTGCGGTTCGACACCGCCGGGGCCTTCGCCGCCGGTGGGGTCATCGCCTTGTCGGACGTCGGCGACACGACGGCCGGGCCGACGGCGATCGCGGTCACGGGCGACGTGGAGATCGAGGGCCCGTCCGGGACCGGCCAGGGGGTGACGATCGAGCGTTCGGGCTCCGTGTCGGGCCTGCGGCTGTTCTACGTGGCGACGGGCGGGAGCTTGGCGCTGGAGGACCTGACGCTCAGCGGCGGGCTGGCGCAGGGATATGCCGGCGGCAGCGGCGAGGGGGGCGGCGGCGGAGCCGCGGGGCTGGGCGGAGCCGTGTTCAACCGGGGGACGCTGGTCCTCCAGGCCAGCACCCTGACCGGCAATCAGGCCATCGGCGGCACGGGTGGGAACGGCGGCGGTGGCGGGATCGGCGGCGGCGGCGGGGGCCTGGACGGACCCGGTGCCACTCCGGCCGGCGGCGTCGACGGCGGCGGCTCCGGCGGCAGCCAGGTCGCTGGCAACTCGGGCGGCTTCGGCGGCGGCGGTGGCGGCGGCGGCTTCAACGGCTATGCGGGCCTCGGCGGCGGTGGCGGCGGCTTCGGCGGCGTCGGCGGCTATCCCCGCGGCAACGTCGGCGGCTCGGGCGGTTTCGGCGGCGGCTCCGGCGGCGGTGGCGGCGGCAGCGGTGGCGGTGGCGGCGGGATGGGCGGCGCCGTCTTCAACGACGGCGGCTCGGTCATCATCACCGACAGCACCCTGGCCGACAACGTCGCCGAAGGCGGTGCCGCGGGGCCGGGCGTGATCACCGGGCAACACGGCCAGGCCGGCAGCGGCCTGGGCGGCGCCGTCTTCAACCGCGACGGATCCATCACTATCCTGGACAGCACGATTGCCAACAACTCCGCCAATGCCGGCGGCGCCCTCTTTGTCCTCGGCGACGGCACCGTCGGGAACGGGACGGCCATGGTGGGATTGACCAACACGATCCTCGCCGGGACCTCGGCATCGGCGAGCGACTTCCAGTCCGCGACGGTCAGCGGCGGTGTCGTCGTCGCCGGCGGAAGCAACGACTTGATCGAGACGGTTCCGACGACGGGTGGTTTCTCGGGCTCCGCCACGATCACCGGGCTCGCCCCCGAACTCGGAGCCCTGGGCAACTACGGGGGGCCGACCCAGACCCTCCCCTTGCTGACGGGCAGCCCCGCCATCGCCGCCGGAGACGTCCTATCGGGCGGCGATTCCACCGATCAACGGGGCTTGCCACGGATCGTCGATCGCGGCGACGGCGTCCTCAGCGACGACATCGGCGCGTTCGAGATGCAGGACTACGTCGTCACCACGCTCCTCGACAATTCGTCGGCGCCCGCCGGAACGACCACGCTTCGCCAGGCGTTGGGTGAGGCCGACGCGGGCGGTAGCGGCCTGATCACCTTCGCGCCGAGCGTCTCCGGAACCCTTACCCTCTCGGCCGTCGGCGACACCACATACGGCCCCACCGCCCTGGCGGTGACCGGCAGCGTCGAGATCGACGGCCCGGTCTTCGCGGACGGCGGATTGACCCTGGCCCCGGGCGACTCCGCGCCCGATATGCGCCTCTTCTACGTACCCTCCGGCGCGAGCCTGATGCTGAAGGACCTGACGATCAGCGACTTCTCGGCGTTCGGATTCGACGGCGGCAGCGGCGGCGAGGGTGGCGGCGGCGGAGCCGCCGGGCTGGGCGGCGCCATCTTCAACAGCGGTAACCTCACGATCGTGGATAGCACGCTCGCCTACAATTATGCCTTGGGCGGCGCCGGTGGCCCCGGCGGTGCCGGCGGTAGCGGCGGCGGTGGTGGCGGCCTGGACGGGGCCGGCGGTACACCGACCGGCGGCGCCGATGGTGGCGGCACGGGCGGCCAGGGCAGCCAGCGCGGCGGTGCCGGCGGATTCGGCGGTGGTGGCGGCGGTGGTGGCGGTCTCATGGGCACCGTCAGCGAGCCCGGCGGTGCCGGCGGTTTCGGCGGCGGCGGTGGCGGAGCCGCCGGTGGTGTTCCATCGGGCGGCGCCGGCGGTGGTGCCGGCTATGGCGCCGGGGCCGGCGGTGGCGGGGGCTCCATCGGTGGGGATGGCGGCGGCGGTGGCGCCGGTCTGGGTGGCGCCATCTTCAACGACGGCGGCTCGGTCATCATCACCAACAGTACCCTGACCGACAACCTCGCCCAGGGCGGGGCCGCCGGATCGGTCAACGGCGGAAACGGCGTATCCTCCGGTCAGTTCGGCCGCGGCCTGGGCGGCGCCGTCTTCAGCCGCGACGGCTCGGTGACCATCCTCAATTCCACGCTCGACGCCAACTACGCCAATTCCGCCGGCGCCCTCTTCATGCTCGACGACAGCACCTCGTCGGCCACGACCGTCTCGGTCAAGGTGACCAATTCCATCCTCGGCAACTCGTCGAGCGACATCGACTTCGAGACCCCGATCACCGACTTCGTCCAGACCTCGACCACGACTCGCTCCATCACCGTTAGCGGCACGAACGACCTGATCCAGGACGACCCGGCCGTGCACGGCTTCCCGGTCTCCTCGACCATCATCACCGGTCAGGATCCGATGCTCGAGCCGCTCGCCGACAACGGCGGGGCCACGCAGACCATGGCGTTGCTCCCCGGCAGTCCCGCCCTCGACAAGGCCCTCGACAGCGCCGCGCCCGCGACCGACCCGCGCGGTGCCCAGCGCGGCGCGGCCGGGCTGGATGCCGGGCCTCACGCCGATATCGGAGCCTTCGAGGACACGTCCTCATACCTGGTGACGACCACGACCGATGGCACCACCGACGGCACGCTCCGCGCCGCCGTGCTCTGGGCCGACTACAGCGTCAACCCGCTCTTGACGACCGCGACGGCTAACGTCGTGCGGTTCGACACCGCCGGGGCCTTCGCCGCCGGTGGGGCCATCGCCTTGTCGGACGTCGGCGACACGACGGCGGGCCCGACGGCGATCGCGGTCACGGGGGATGTGGAGATCGAGGGCCCGTCCGGGCCCGGCCAGGGGGTGACGATCGAGCGGTCGGGCTCGGTGTCGGGCCTGCGGCTGTTCTACGTGGCGACGGGCGGGAGCTTGACGCTGGAGGACCTGACGCTCAGCGGCGGGCTGGCGCAGGGGTATGCCGGCGGCAGCGGCGAGGGGGGGGGCGGCGGTGGCGCCGGGCTGGGCGGAGCCGTGTTCAACCGGGGGACGCTGGTCCTCCAGGCCAGCACCCTGTCCGGCAATCAGGCCATCGGCGGCGGGGGCGGGGCGGGGATCGGCTCCGGCTCCGGCGGTGGCGGCGGAAGCCTGGACGGGCCGGGCGGCACGCCGGCCGGCGGCCCTTATGGTGGCGGGGCCGGCGCGACGGCCGGTAGCGGCGGTTCGGGCGGCTTCGGCGGCGGCGGCGGTGCGGCAGCCGGCACGGCCGGCGTGGGCGGTTCGGGCGGCTTCGGCGGCGGCGGCGCTTCCGTTGGCGTATCCAACGTTGCCGCCTCGGCCTACGGTGGCGGTTACGGCGGCTCCGGCATCGGCGGTGGCGGTGGCGGCGGCGGCGCGGGCATGGGCGGGGCTGTCTTCAATGATAGCGGCTCGGTGATCATCACCGACAGCACCCTGGCCGGCAACTCCGCCCAGGGCGGTGCCGGCGGCGCCTCGGCCGGCGCCGCGACCACCGGCACGGCCGGTTTCGGACTGGGCGGTGCCATCTTCAACCGGAGCGGATCGCTCGTCCTGACCAACGTCACGATCGCCGAGAACGCCGCCGACTTCGGCGGCGCCCTGTTCGACCTGGGCGACGCGTCGAGCGGCGAGGCGATCGGCCAGGTGACCATGAATAACACGATCCTCGCCCTTTCGACCGGCGGCGGCGACGACTTCCAGTCGGCGACCACCGCGGGCGGGGGAGTGGATCTGGTCGGGTCGAACGACCTGGTCCAGAACAATCCCGGGTTCGGCGGATTCCCCGAGTCGGCCGTCCTCTTCACCGCCGTGAATCCTCTGCTCGGGCCGCTGGCCGACAACGGGGGCCCGACCCAGACCATGGCCTTGCTGCCCGGCAGCCCGGCGGTCGACGCCGGCTCGAACAGCTTCGTGACCGACCCGCCATTCATCGGGCCGCCCTTCACCGATCAGCGCGGTCAGGCGCGGATCGCCGACGGCGGTTCCGGGGTGGCGACCGTCGACATCGGGGCCTTCGAGCTGATCCCCCTGCCCACCTCGGTCGGGATCACGGCCTCCGACCTGTCCCCCACGCTGGGCGAGGCCGTGACGTTCACCGTGACGGTCACCTCCGAGTCGGCCACCACGGCGACCCCGACCGGGACCGTCCAGTTCCTCATCGACGGCGTCCCCTTTGGCGACCCCGTGCCGCTGGTCGACGGCGCCGCCTCCAGCGATCCCGACGCGGCGCTCGGCCTGGGGGACCATACGATTTCGGCCGTGTACTCCAGCGACTCCGACTTCCTCTCGGGCACGTCCACCTTGGCCGGCAACTTCGCGGTCCGCGTCGCGACGGACACCACGGTCGGCGCCTTGGCCGCGTCGGCCGCGTTCGGCGAGGCCTTGACTTTCACGGCGGTCGTCGGCGACGAGGATCTCGATGCCGGCACGCCCGGCGGCCTGGTCAACTTCAGCGACGCGATCACCGGGTACGACTTCGGCACGGCCTCATTGGTCAACGGGGTCGCAACGCTGTCCCCCTCCGCTTCGCCGTCGGTCGGATCCTACGACATCATCGCCACCTACCTCGGCAATTCGCAGTTCTTCGCCAGCACCTCGGCGCCGCAGGCCGTCGCGGTGTCGGTCGTCCCGGCCACGACCGCGACGACGGCCACCGCCGCGATCGCCAGCCCGGCCTTCGGCCAGGGCGTGACGTTCTCGGCAGCGGTGTCCTCGACGGGCGGCGTCCCGAGCGGGTCGGTCAACTTCTATGACCTGACGACCGGCACCGACCTTGGTAGCTTCGCCCTCTCCGATGGCGTGGCCACCACGCCGACGATCGCCACGCTGGGGGTCGGTCAACACACGATCGAGGCGACCTTCCTCGGCGACGGGAACTTCGCCGTCAGCTTCACCCAGACGAGCTTGACCGTCCGCCAGGACGCGATCGCGGTCCACGCCACGCCCTCGGCCGCGGAGTTCGGCCAGGCGGTGACGCTCTCGGCGACGATCACCGCGGCCCCCCCCGGGACGGGGATGCCGACGGGCACGGTGGACTTCGTGGATACGAGCACGGGGACCGACCTCGGCTCCGCCCCGCTGGTCGGCGGCGTCGCGAGCCTCGCCCCGATCGACACGTTCGGAGTCGGCACGCAGGCGATCGTCGCCACGTACTCCGGCGATGACGACTTCGCGACCGGGACCGGCCCGCTCAACCTCGCGGTGATCGCGGCCCCGACGGCGACCACGGTCCGTGCCACGCCGAACCCGGCGGCCTACGGCGGTACGGTGGTCCTCCAGGCCGCGGTCTCCGCCGATGCCCTCAGCTCGGCCACGCCGGCCGGCACGGTCCAGTTCGCGGTCGACGGCCTGGCCTACGGAGCCTCGGTCGCGCTGGTCGACGGCGTCGCCAGTATTCCGGTGACGTCGCTCGGATTGGGCTCGCACGCGGTCACGGCGACCTTCGTCGGCGCGAGCGGATTCGCATCCAGCATCGGCGCGATCGCCGGCGGCGTGCCGGTCCGGGCCGTCACCACGACCACCATCGCCGCGTCGTCGGCCGCGATCGCCGACGGCCAGCCGTTGACCTTCACGGCCGACGTGACGAGGGTCGAGGCGGGCCTCGGCACGCCGATCGGCACGGTCACGTTCTACGACACCTCGGCCGGCCTGGCCAGCCTCGGGGTCGCGTCGCTGATCGACGGGGTCGCCACCCTCACCCCGGCGACCCCGCTGGGGTCCGGCGTCCACACCGTCGTCGCGGTCTATAGCGGCGATGCGGATGACCTGGGCAGTAACAGCGCATCGCTCGGCACGACCTCTCCCATCACCACGGCTGCCGGGGTCGGCGCCGTCGATGAGCTCGGCGACGACGGCCCGGCCCCGGCCGCGGCGCTGTCCCATCCGGGCGGGGTCGCGGTGGACCCCTCGGGCGATGTCTTCATCGCCGACACCGGCAACGATCGCGTCCGCGAGGTCAGTTCGTCGGGCGTGATCGCCACGGTCACGGCCGACGTGAAGGGGCCGACGGGCCTGGCGGTCAACGCGGAGGGCGACCTGTTCATCGCCGACTCCGGCGACGACCGGGTGCTGGAGGTCTACATCGACCCCACGACCGGCGCGATCTCGCCGGAGAGCGCGATCGGCGTCGTGGCGGGAACCGGCATCGCCGGGTACTCCGGCGACGGCGGCCCTGCCGCCGATGCGGCCCTCGACGCGCCGACGGGCCTGGCGGTCGACGCGGAGGGCGACCTGTTCATCGCCGATACCGGCAACAATGCCGTCCGCGAGGTCAGCCCGTCGGGCGTGATCACCACCGTTTTCGACGGCGTCCGGTCGCCGTCGGGCATCGCGGTCGACGCCCAGGGCGACCTGTATCTGACCGAGGCCGGGGGCGTTGCCGTCACCGAGGTGAGCCCGGCCGGCGTGACCTCGACCTTCGCATCGGGGTTCGCCGCGACGTCGGGCCTGGCGGTCGACGCCCAGGGGAACCTGTACGTCGCCGATGTCTCGAGCGATCGCGTGTTGAAGGTCAGCCCTCAGGGCCACAGCACGGCGGTCGCGGGCGATGGGGCCGCGGGTTTCGGCGGCGACGGCGGTCCGGCGGCGGCGGCGGCGCTGGACGACCCATCGGCCATCGCGGTTGATGCCTTCGGCGACCTGTTCATCGCCGACTCCGCCAACGACCGAGTCCGCGTCGTGGGGACCACGCACACCATCACCACCCTGGCCGGCAGCGGCGCGGCGACCGACAGCGGCGACGGCGGCCCGGCGGTCGCAGCTTCGTTGTCGCAGCCGGAGGGCGTCGCGGTCGACACGCAGGGCGACCTGTTCATCGCCGATACCGGCGATAACGTGATCCGCGAGGTGAGCGCGTCGGGCGTGATCTCCACCGTCGCCGGCGACGGGATCGCCGGCTACTCCGGCGACGGCGGGCCGGCCACTCAGGCCGAGCTGGACGCCCCGACGGCGATCGCTGTGGACGCCTCCGGCGACCTGTTCATCGCCGATATGGGCAACGATCGCGTCCGCGAGGTCAGTGCGGCGGGCGTGATCTCTACCGTCGCCGGCGACGGGACGTTCGGCGACGAGGGCGACGGCGGCCTCGCCATCGACGCCGCGATCGCCGGCCCTCTCTCCGTCGCGGTCAACGCCGCGGGTAACCTGTTCCTCACCGACCCGTTCGACGGCGTGGTCCGCGAGGTCAACCCCGCGGGCGTGATCTCCACCGTCGCGGGCACGGCGACCCCGGGCGTCCTGGGCGACGGCGGGCCGGCGACCGCGGCGACCCTCGGCCTGCCCTATGGCGTCGCGGTCGACGCCCAGGGTGACCTGTTCATCGCCGACTTCGGCGACAGCCGAGTGCGCGAGGTCAATTCCGGCGGGATCATCACGACCATCGCGGGCAACGGCGTCGCCGGATACGGCGGCGACGGCGGGCCGGCCAACGGCAGCTCCGCCCAGCTCGACATGCCGGTCGGCGTCGCGGTCGACGCCGCCGGCGACCTGTTCATCTCCGACACATCGAATCGCCTCATCCGCCAGGTCGGCCCCGGCGGCGTGATCACCACCGTCGCCGGCGACGGCGACCCTTCGTTCTCGGGCGACGGCGGCCCCGCGATCGACGCCTCGTTCGACGGCCCGACGGGCATCGCGACCGACGTCGCCGGCGACCTGTTCATCGCCGATCCGACCGACGGACGGATCCTCAGGGTCGCCAACGGCATCGCCGTCGCCGTGGTCCCGGAGGCGAGCGTCTCCCTGGCCGCCTCGGCCAACCCGACGACGTCGAGCCTGGCGACCACGCTCACGGCCACCGTCGTCGCCATGAGCCCAGGGGCCGGCACTCCCACCGGGTTTGTCACTTTCTCCGATACTTTCGGCGGCATCACGACGCCCCTCGGCTCCGCAAGCCTGGACGCCTCGGGCGTCGCGGCCCTCGTCGTCACGCTCGACGGAGTGGGCAATCACACGATCACGGCGACCTACTCCGACCCGTCGGAGAAGTTCGCGGCCAGCCCCGTCACGCTGGCCGAGACCGTCGTCGCGCCGCTGACCGTCGCGGCGGTCGGACCCGTCTCGCCCAGCCCGCGGAGCACGCCCGTCTCGTCCATCGCCGTCACCCTCAGCGAGCCGATCACCGCAAGCAGCTTCACCACGGCTGCCTTGACGCTCACCGACAACGGCAACCCGGTCTCGCTCAATGGCGTCTCGATCGTGGCGGGCTCGAACGAAGGGTACACCATCAGCGGGCTCGCCGCGGCGACCGCCGCCCAGGGCGGTTACACGCTGACGGTAAACGCCGCCGGCATCCAGGACCAGAATCACCTGTCAGGCAACGGATCACTCTCGACTTCCTGGGTTACCGACACGACCCCGCCGACCAGCCATGTCGTCAATTCGCTCGCCGTCAAACAGAGCACGGACAGCTTCCCCGTCTCGGTCACATTCAGCGATCCGGCCGGACCCGGCGGCGCCCCTGGTGTCTCGTCGGTCGATCTCTACGTCTCGATCAACAATGGGCCGTTCAACCTCTACCAGACCCAGCATTTCGCGCCGGCGGCCTCGGGCACGGTCACCTTCACCTACGTCGGTCAGGATCGCAACCTCTATGCCTTCCACAGCGTCGCCCACGACGCCCTCGTCAACACCGAGGCCAAGAGCGGCAACGCTATCGAGGCGAGCACCAGCGTCCCCGACCTGAACCCGCCCGTGACGCACGTCCTGGCGAGCGTCGCGTCGTACACGTGGGGGCCGTTCCCCTCCTCCGAGTTCAGCGGCCTGGTGCCGTCGTCCTACGCCAACGGCGTATTCACGCTCGACTGGGCCGGGGCCGACCCCGACCAGAATAGTGGCACGCCAGCGGGATCGATATCTGTTTTGGATATTTATGTAGAGATCGATAGTGGTTCCCCCGAGCTGATCGGCCAGCTTAACGGCGGGCGCGCCGAATGGTAACGGCGTCTACTCCGGCACGATGACTTACGGCGCCCTCGCGGACGGCTTGTCGCACACCTACGGCTTCTTCAGCGTCGGTGTCGATGACGAGCAGAAGGCGCAGTACGCCCCCCAGGCGGGACCGATGACGCCCGACGTGACATTCAACGAGACCTACTCGGCCGCGCTCGCGGTCGAGAATCTCGCGGTCGAGAAAGGCATCGCTGGGCGCTCGTTCATCCAGTATCTCGACGTCGCCTTCAATCAGAGCCTCTCGACAAATCCGCCCAGCCCGATCCTGGAGGCGCTGGCGAGCGGCCTCGCCGGCGGAAGTGCCGGCTCGTATGTGGAACTCATGTGGTACGGCGAAAACCTCGGCGCCAGCAGTACTCCCCAGGGCAGCGTGAACCTCTTCAGCACCGGCACCACCGCCTCGGTGGGACTGACCGGGAATGATCTCTCCATCAACTTCGGGGCCAAGGGCATCACCAGCCTGCTCGCCGAGACTGGCGTCACCGGGACAGGCAGCCCGACCAGCACTTTCGGCGACGGCTGGTATGCACTCGGCATCGATCCGGGCGGCAATCCCAGTGATGGGCGGGTCTTCTGGTTGCCGTTCTTCCGCTTGCTCGGATCGGCCAACGGCGACCTCAAGGTGAGCGGGCCGTACACGACCGCGGGCACCGACGCCTACACCGTTTATCACGCCCAGGGGGAATCGGGCCCACTCCTGAACGCGGATGTCAACGGCGATGGGGCCGTCAACACGAAAGACCTGACCGAGACGGTGGCGGCCAGCGGCCACTCGGTCGGAGCGACGCCACCCGCGAACTTCCCGCAGTTCCAGTTGTTCGTCGGTGCCCATCCGGCGCCGGGGCACGCCGTTGCGGTCACGCGAGCGCAGGTGCAAGCCTTGCTGCCGGACGCGATCGCCGCCTGGCAAGCGGCGGGCCTGGATGCCGCCGAGGTACGAGGGCTCGATCGCGTCCAAATCCAGGTCGGCAACCTGGGCACGAGCATCCTGGGCCTGGAAGCAGCCGGTACGATCACGATCAATCAGACCGCCGCGGGCAACAACTGGTACGCGAACGCGAGCACCGTCGCGAGCCGGGCATTCGGCCTGGCGGGACCGGACGGCGAATCGGTCGCGAGGCCGGGGAGCCCGGCGGCGGATGACGTGGATCTCTTGACGGTGCTCGAGCACGAACTGGGCCACGTCCTCGGCCTGCCGGACAACGATCGGGCTGGCGACCTCATGGACATCGGGCTGGGGCTCGGCGTTCGTCGGTCGCCCACGGCGGCGGATCTGGCGACGATCACCGGAGCCTCGAGCACCTCGGATCGGGCCACGCCTGCCGCCATCGTCCCGAACGGCGGCCCGCAACCGGCCCTGCTCGATGGGGCGATCTCCGCCGCGACGGTGGACGCGGCCCTGGCGTCGATCGTCAGGGCGACTGTCGGCATCGGCGATCTGCCGGTTGCGGACTCCAATCCAGGCAAGACGGCGGGATCGATGGGTCCAGTCCCCGGCCTCGGATTGACGCCTAGGAAGCGGGAACGGAGTGACCACCTCGCTCGTCCATACCCCCACCGCGTTGCCTCATTGCTGTTTCCCCGCTCAATTCGTAATGTAGGCCAGTCGGCGGCCCTCGATCGCGAGCCCTTCGCGAGGATCCGAGGCGACTCGGAGTGATCGTCGCCGACCGGCGACGCGGCCGGGTCCTGGAATCGCCATCCCCGGGTCGAGCACCGAATCACGAAAGACAACCTGATATGAGAAAGGATCGCCAGCAGTGAACCGCTTGATCCGGACCTTCGTTCTCGCCATAGTGATTCTTGCTGTCACGGCGGGCCGCGCCGGCCGACATGGTCATCGCGCTCGGTAATGTCAGCCTGGCGCCGGGCGGTACCGGGATGATCGACATCAGCATCTTCTACAACAATAACCCCATTTCCTCCGATAATAGCGATAGCCTTTCGGGATTCGGCCTGGAACTGCTCGTCGCACAGGATATCGGGGCGACTTCGTTCCTGCAATTCACCGCGAGCCAGGCCGACCCCTATGGAAATTCGGACTACGTGTTCGCGGGAGAGAGCTTCAAATCGGACCTCGGCCTGCCCTTGTGGGGTCAGCCCTCTTCGACCAATTACCCGTTCGACACCTTGATCGGGGGTGACTCGGATGATGGTTCGACCTTGGGCTACGTCACGATCCCCACGGGTCCCGTCGGACCCCATTCGTATCTGGCCACGGTGGCCTTCCAGGCACCGCCGGGAGCATCGCAGGACGACAGGTTTCAGATTTCGCTGGTCAACGATCCTAACTTCACGTATTTCGATGATCAGAACGGTAGTGCGCTGCCATACACCATGACGGGTGGCATGATCACAATCGCATCGGTTCAGGAACCTTCTGCCTTGGTGATGGCGGCGATCTCCGGCCTCGGCGGTCTTCTCGGTTATTTGCGGAGTCGAAGGCACGGGCATTCCCCGGGCTCTCCGTGAGGCACCTCGACCCATACCACGGCGCCGTGGTTCTCCCTCGGGTGCAGGGTTCTGATCGGACCCACTTGATCCGCCCTCCCCGACGCCAAGGATTTACGCAGCCGATTCCTGGTCCGAGTCGCCGGTGAGTAAGGCCTTCGAACCCCATGGCCCACACCTGGCGGGCGACGTAGGATCGCAGGGCGTCCACGAAGGCGTCCGGGACAGGCTTGGTGGGCTTCGATTCCCGGACATCGGCGCGGCCCTTCCGAAGCCCCTCCACGGCCTTCAATGCCTGGTGGACGGGAGCCGGCAGGAGCTCCTCGCCGATGCCCCACTTGAACATACGCACGATGCGTCGGGTCCGCTTGTTGATCTCGTTGCGGCACAACCTCGCGTCGATGGAAGTCTGGCGGACGGCCTTGAGCGAGAGGGGGCCGAAATCCCGGACGAGTCCGAACCCATACAGTTTGCGCACAGGACGCAGGGCGAGTCGGATGTTCGCAGGCTCGGTGGATGTGTAATACCCATCCACGAACCCTAGATACCGCAAGATCAGTTCAATGATGGTCAAGTCCGTCGCATTCTGCGTTCGGCGGCCGTTGACGAGGCACTCGGCGATGACACGATCATACTCGGTGTGACTCTCGGGAGTGTCATACTCGCCGAGATAAAGATCGCGATTATTCAGGGTCACGACGGCCTGACCGGACGGCCTGTGGAGCCGATACGAGGGCGTGCGGGGGGGGCGAGCAGACACGGAGCACCTCCAAATCCGGTAGAATACCGGCTTTCGGGGTCTCAGTGCCGCTCTGTCGCACATCCGGCAGGAAAACCCAAGTCAACCTTTCGGCAGGACTTAAATCAAGCGCGCCCGGTAGGATTCGAACCTACAACCTTCGGATTCGAAGTCCGCGACTCTATCCGTTGAGCTACGGGCGCCGATTGAAGGGATTATACCCCATTGCCGGGACGCACGCAAACCCAGAGGAACCGATGGCCTGGCTGCCTGGCCGGGAGACGCTCGTCCGTCCGGGATCGTGAGGTCGTCTCGCGTGCAGTCGATTCGCGCACCGTTCGCCGCTCGTCGGCTCCTTCGGCGACGCGAGGATATCGGACCAAACACGAATTTTCTTGATAAGCCAGAATGTGATTATTTTTTATTTATTGCCTGCGCCGGCGAGTGGCCCATCGGAGCCCCTCGGGCATCTCGGCGGGCTGAGCCCCGGGTCGGCGGACCTTTCCGCGGAACAGATTGCTGTTCGCCGGAAAATTTTCGGAAGACCCGAGTCAAGTCGAACCGGTCTGACCGGTAAGTGAGCGTGAGGGGCATGGATCGGGCCCGTCGCCGAGGAGGTTTCTCGGAGGGGGTTGAGGTAGCTGTAGCGTCGTCGGCAAGGACCTCTTCGTGCCGCGACACCGGTATCTCTCCTGGGCCGCCATCCTGGGCGGACAGGCGCCCGGCATGGATCTCCATGAGGGCTGGCTCTACCGATCCGCGGCCAGCCCGGTCCTCATGCTCGTCCTGGCACCGGCCGCACTGGGCGCGGCCCGGGGCGCGCTCGAGGTCTTCAAGGAGCGTCTTCCCGGCCGCAAGGTCGCCTACACCAACGACGAGTCGCAGATCGAGATGCCCGTGACCCACCTCCAGGTCGCGGAGGCCGCCACCAAGATCGAGGTCGCGAGGCTCCTCCTCCACCATTGCTCCGATCTCATCCAGGAGTCGGCCGAGTGCGGCCAGGAGCTCGACCCCGAGACCCGCGGTCGCCTGCACATGAACTGCTCCTACGCGGTCCGCCAGTGCCTCGAAGCCGTGGAGGGCCTGTTCCTGGCCTGCGGCGGTTCCGGCATCGCCGAGTCGAATCCGATCCAGCGGGCGGCCCGCGACATCCACGCGATGAGCCTGCACGGCGCGTATAATCTCCAGACGAACCTCGAATCATACGGCCGCGTCCTCGTCGGACTGGCGCCCAAGACCCCGATGATTTGACGGCCGCCCGTGGGCCGAACCAAGGAGCCACCGATGGAACCAGCGACAGTCCCCGATCAGATGGCCCGGATGATCACCGGGTACTGGACCACCCAGATGATCTGCGCCGCCGCCAAGCTCGGCATCGCCGACCGGCTCGCGGAAGGGTCCCGGACGTCCGAGCAGCTCGCGGACGAGACCGGTTCTCACGCCCGCACGCTCTACCGCCTGCTTCGTGCCCTGGCCAGCGTCGGCATCTTCAGCGAGGGCGAAGGGGGCCGGTTCTCCCAGACGCCGCTCTCCGAATCCCTCCGGCGAGACGCGCCCGGGTCGCAATGGGCGATGGCCGTGATCATGGGCGAGGAACATTACCAGGCCTGGGGCGACCTGTATGAAACCGTCCGCACCGGCCAGACGGCGTTCGACCGGCTCTACGGCCGGCCGATCTTCCAGTACCTGGGCGAGCACCCCGAGAAGGCCCCGGTGTTCGACGCGGCCATGACTGCCATCCATGGCCGCGAGACGCAATCGACCCTGGACGCCTACGACTTCTCCGACATCCCCGTGCTGGCCGACATCGGCGGCGGCAACGGCACCAACCTGATCGGCATCCTGGGTCGATATCCCCGGATGCGCGGGACCCTGTTCGACCTGCCGCACGTCGTCGAGCGGGCCCATCAGAACCTCGATCGCGCCGGCATGTCCGATCGATGCCGGGTCGTGGGCGGCGATTTCTTCGAGTCGATCCCCGGCGGCGCCGATGCCTATCTCCTCCGCCACGTCATCCACGACTGGGACGACGAGAAGTTGACGGCTATCCTGCGTAGCATCCATCGAGCGGCCGGCGATCACTCGAGGCTGCTGCTGGTCGAATGTGTGGTCCCGAGCGGGAACGAGCCCGCCTTCGGCAAGCTGATGGACCTCAACATGCTGCTGGTCCCCGGGGGCGTCGAGCGGACCGCCTTGGAGTATCGCCGGCTCTTCGAGTCGGCCGGCTTCCATCTGACGCGAATCGTCCCGACCGCGGACGTCGTCAGCGTCATCGAAGGGAGAAAGCAGTGAGAGCGAGCCGATGACATTCTTGGGGTGCTCTGCGAGCAGCGATCCCGATGGATCTGCCGGGACCCAGTGTTCGCAGGGTATCCGACTCGACTGCATCGGGAACCGCTCGGTCGCCGTCCTTCGATTCGGGCATATCGAGTCGTTTCCCTTGTCGCCGACGTGATCGGCCGAATCTGTGACAAATATCGGAGCGGCCCGAGAGAATACCTCCCTGAATGCGATGGGGCGTTTCGTCGATCTTCGCCTTGAAAGCATGCATTTGGGAGCGGAAAAGTGGAACAAGTCAACTCGGTTCTCGTGTCGATCCCCTGGTTCGCCTGGATCGCGATCGTTGCCATCATCTCCGAAACCGTACGCAAGACGATCTGCATGTCGCATCGCCATCGCGAGCGGATGGCGATGATCCAGATGGGGATGAATCCGGACGCCCCGGCCGATCCGTCCGCGGCCAGTTATGCCAAGACGGCCATGAGGGAAGAGATCTGACCGGGGACGGAGCCTCGACGAGACCCGTCGAGGATCCCGTGCTCATCGGACGCCGAGCCGGGCCAGCGCGGCGCGTAACCCGGCCTCGTCCCAGTTGATGCATCGATAGGCAATGTTGCCCTCGGCATCGATCAGGAAATTCGTCGGGAAGAGGTTGACGCGATAGGCATTCGGTATGTTGATGCCTCCCATCGCTTCCAGGCCGAAGGCGATCGGGAACGTCCAACCGCTCGCTTTCGCGTATCGGGCGATGGTCTCGCGATCATCGTCGCTATCGATGGCGATCACGGCGAGCCCCTTGTCCTTCAAAGCGTCGTAGAGGGCCTGAAGGCGAGGAAACTCCTCGCGGCAGGGCCCACATCGGTAGAACCAGAAATTCACCAGGAGCGCCCTTCTTGCCCCGAAGACGACCGCCGACTTCCGCTTGCGCTCCGCCCAGGAGGGGCACTCGGAATGAGGGCGCGGGCTTGCCGACCAGGGCTCGGCCAGGGTCGATTTGCGCGATGAGTTCTTCCGCCTCGTCCCGGTGTCCCGATGCCTCGAGCGCGTCGGCGAGTTGGGCGCGGATGTTCTTGCTCTCGGCATTGTTCCGGAGCATCAACCGGAATACGGCGACCGCCTCGGCATGCCGTCCGCGGCCGCGGAGCGCCTCGGCCAGGAGCTGACGCGCGCGCCCTCGTCTTCCGCCTTTCCCGGCAGCGCCAGGACCCGCAGGGCGGCGGACTCGGCCTCCGCGAAGTCGCGGGTGTAGAGGGCTAGCCGGGCCGCGAGCCGGTATGCCGTGGCCCGATCCTTCAGGCGAGGTGCCTCGCGGGTCAGGGCCATCATCATCTGGCTCATCGCTAGCCGCGCCGAGGGCGATTCGGCGGCCCTGGTCCAACCGTGCGCCTCATCATCGAGCGAGCTCAGCCTCCATTCTCGCTCGAACCGCGAGGGGTCCTCGGCGAGTGCGTGCCCGGCGCGGCGGAGGAGCTCCGCGACCGTCCCGGCATCCGCTTTCCATTCCGGGCCGCCCTCGTAGACGTCGCCATCGAGCGTGAGGTTGAGCACGCGCGGCGCGATCTTCGATCCGTGATGGGGGCAGCGGGCGACCGGGACGCGGTCTCCATAATAACGCCGCAGCCAGAGGTTGATGTTCCGCTCGGACCCCCAGGCTTTCCCCGGGAGGTCCGAGGTCGGGATCGGGCCGGGCGGTGATGCCATGCCATCGAAGACCACACCGCGCATCTCGTACGAGTAGCCCAGGCTCGCGTTCGATCCGATCCCGACCGCCTCCCCGCCCGCCGCCTTCTCGAGCTGGGCCTCGGGGCAATGCAGCAAGGCGGAATCAGGAATGTAGGCGGGGACGAGTGAGGAGAGCCTGTCGGGCAATCCGCCTCGATCTCTGCGATAGGCATTGATCGCAACACCGAGCTTCCGGAGTTGCGCGGCGCAACGATCATCTTGCGGATCGACGTGCGCACATGCGCCGACGAGAGAGACGATCATCAGGAGTGAAGGATGCAAGATCGACATCGTAAGCCTCGCCAGGGTTAGCGAAACGGTTGAATTCTTCGTCTCGATGTCCGCGCGGTCCGGCGCCTCCGACGATCCTACCTTCGCGATCTCCCGATATCGATGGCCGACTCACCTCAGACCCCGGCGGAGACCACCGTCCCCGCCACCGACCGCACGGGTTCGGGGCAGGCCGCCAACCGTCGCCGGAACTTCAGATGCCGACGGCGCGTGCATTCGACGAGCGGACGCCAGACCGGTCCCGTCAGACGGTGCCGGATCAGCCAGTGCCACATCCGGTTCGATCGCTTGTAGAGATAGGACATTGCCAGGTAGGGCGCCACGGCACGCCAGTCCTCCGGCCGCCTACGCCAGATCGAGGCGTGCGAGAAGAGCCGCTCGTAGCACCGGGCGTAGCCGGCTTCGAGCTCTTCGGGCGACATATTCCGCGGGCGGAAGACGGCGTGGGCCGTGTCGTAGAGCCGCCAGTCCTTGTGCAAGAGCCGCCCCTCGGCCTCCATCCGGGCGAAGAGCGGCGTGCCCGGATAGGGCGTCAGGATGTGGAACGTGGCGCACTCCAGCCGGGCCGACTCGATCCAGGCGACGGTCCGGTCGAAGACGTCGGCCCGATCGTGGTCGAAGCCCAGGACGAAGCTGCCGTTGACCTGGATCCCGTGGTCGTGCAGGATCGCCACCCGCCTCGCGTAGTCCTCCGGGCTCGGGGTCTTCTTGTTCGCCTCGACCAGGTTCTCGCCCGACAGCGATTCGAACCCGACGAAGACGCCGGTGCATCCGGCCATCGCCATCTCGCGGACGATCGAGGGGTCGTCGGTCACGTCGATCGTCACCGCGGCGCTCCAGATCACGCCCAGCGGGCGCAAGGCCCGGCAGAGCTCCCGCAGGTACTCCGGACGGGAGCCGAGGTTGTTGTCGATGAAGACGCCATACGGCTGGCCGTCGTCGCGGAACTCGGCGACCACCTGCTCGACGTCCCGGACGTGATAGGGCATCGTCAGCCCCTCGGTGGCCAGGTAGCAGAACCCGCATCGGTTGTGGCAGCCCCGGGTGGCGATCAGGCTGGTCGTGGTCAGGAACCCGCGTCGGGGCAGCAAGTCGCGTCGCGGCGGCGGTTCCTCGCGATAAGGTCGCCGGTAGCTGCCGCGATAGACCGGCCGGAGCGTCCCGGCCTCGACGTCGCGGAGGATCTCCGGCCAGAGCTGCACACCCTCGCCGACGGCCAGGGCATCGGCGTGCGGCGCGACTTCCTCGGGGCACGACAGGACGTGCAGGCCGCCCAGGACCACCTTCGCCCCGCGTCGGCGATACCAATCCGCCAGCTCGTAGGCCCGATCGGCGAACGTCAGGTGGACCGTGATCCCCACCACCCGCGGGAACGGGTCCCACGGCGGCGGGCCCTGCAACAGGTTCTCGTCCCAGTACGAGACCTCCCAGTCCGCCGGCGTCGCCCCGGCGATGCTCGTCAACGCCAGCGACGGCGTCAGCACGTGCTTGCCGAAGCTCGCATGCGGGTCCTTCGGATAGAACGGGTTGATCAGCAAGGCATATTTCGACCGGCACGGGCCGGCCTCGATGCCCGAGTCGAGGCGAGGGGCCGTCCGCAGTGCGCGGGGAATCCGCGGGGTACTCATGGTCGAGTCCTGTGTCCGTAGGTTCGTCCTGATCCTCTCCCGTATCGGGGAGGAATGAAAGGATGATGGCTTTGTTTTGCAAAGTCGATGTAGCTTTGCGTTGTAAAGTCGATCTTGTCAAGGGAGGAATCTCGGAGGTAGGTCGGGCCGCGGGGCGTCGAGGTCCTCGAAAAGGCCGGTCGCCCGGGAAAAATGAAAGTTGCCGGTCCGAGGGGCCCAGTAATATGGTGGATAGGCCACACGGTTCTTGGGAGGTCGTGATCATGGCAAATGGACAATATGAAGCTGTCCTGGAGGCGCCCCCGGGTCTGCCGGCTGAGAAGATGGTCGCGGAGGTGGGCGACGGCGAATTGCTGGCGCAGTTCGCCGCCCACCGCGACGAGCTGGCCGAGTCGGCCTTCGAGGTGCTGGTGCGCCGGCACGGGCCGATGGTGTTGCGGGTCTGCCAGCAGGTCGTCGGCGACCGGCACATCGCCGAGGACGCCTTTCAGGCGACGTTCCTGATCCTGTCGCGGAAGGCCGGCTCGATCCGACAGCCGGAGTTACTGGGCCACTGGCTCCACGGTGTGGCCCTGCGCACGTCGCGGGAGGCGAGGATGCGGGATGATCGCAGGCGACGGCGGGAGTCGGCGAGGGCCGGGGCGATCGAGGGGGAACCGATCGATGGATCGGCCCGACCCGACGTGGTGCTGGTCTGCCGCGAGGCGTTCGAGGCCCTGCACGAGGAGGTATCCCGATTGCCCGACCGCTATCGGGCCCCGGTCATCCTCTGCGACCTGGAGGGGATGACGTATCAGCAGGCCGCGTATCGCCTGCGATGCCCGGTGGGCACGATCGGCGTCCGATTGAGGCGGGCGCGGGAACGGCTCCGCGCCGGGCTGACGCGGCGAGGGCTGGCCCCGACGGCCGGGCTGCTGGGGGCGCTGGTCGTCGCCGACGCCGCCTCGGCGCGGGTGCCGACCCTGCTGGTCGATTCCACCGTCCAGGCCGCGATGGGCTTCGCGGCAGGCGAGGTCGCGGCGACCGGGCTCGTCTCGACCTCGGTCTCGGCCCTCACCGAAGCGGGTCTCAGGGCCATGTCCCTGGCTCGACTCAAGCTCGCGATGGGCGTCGCGCTGGCCGTCGGGATCGCCGGGATGCTCGGGTGGCTCGGTGCTCGCGGAGAAACGCGGGTCCTGGTCGTTACGGGGCAGGCATCGCCTCGTCCGGCCGACGAGGCGACGGGCTCGAGGGATCCGGATGCGACGGGACCAGACGAGACCCGGCATGGAGGCCAGGCGCCCGTCCCGTCGAAGCTCGACGCGCCCGAGCCGCGCACGCCCCGGCCGAACGACGAGCTGCCGACGTTCGACGATCCGGCCTTGAGGGCCCTGGCCGCTCGTGCGATACGAGGGCTCGAAGACGGGTTCCAGGTCGCCCGCAGGATGGCGGATGGTCTCCTGGCGGCGAGTCGCGAGCGGGAGCGAGAGCAAGAGCAAGAAGTCGTGGCGGAATTGCAGCCGCAGCAGGATGACACGGAGCGTGGCGCGTTGCTCTTCGCCAAGGAATGGGCATCGGACGACCCGATGAGTCACGGCGGCGACGGCCTGGGGCCGATCTATAACGAGAGCTCGTGCGTGGCCTGCCACGGACTGGGAGCCCCCGGTGGCGCCGGGCCGGAGAGCAAGAACGTCGTCCTCGTCACGTCGGTCGCCAATGGATGCGGGCCTCCCTCGGGGCTGGATTCGATCTTCCCCAGCCTCGGCGAGGCGCGTACCGCGGTCCTGCATCGCTATTCGACCGATCCCGAATACGCGGCGTGGCGGAATCGGTTCTTCCAAAGTGATGAGAAACCGAAAGGCAAGGCGAAACTGGCTCCGAAGACCCCCGAGGAGACCGTCGCCGGCCGCATTCGCGCCGTCAAGGAGCAGACGTCGCCCGATCGCCGGCAGGACGTCCGATCGCTCCGCCCGCAGTCGATGAACGGCGTCACCATCGACCTCGCCGAACGGAATACGCCCCCGCTGTTCGGCACGGGTCGGATCGACGAGATCCCGTACGACGTGCTGATCGATGTGGCCGCGCATCAGCCGGGCGACGTCCGGGGTCGGGTCGCCCGCACTCGCGACGGCCGGATCGGCCGGTTCGGCTGGAAGGCGCAGGTCCCCAGCCTGCACGAGTTCGTCCGCGTCGCGTGTGCCAACGAGCTGGGCCTGGAAGTCCCCGGCCATTCGCAGCCGGCCTCGCCACTGGCCCCGGCCCGGAAGGCGTCGGGCCTCGACCTGACCGAGTCGGATTGCGACGCGCTGGTGTCCTACGTCCGGGCGCTGCCCGCGCCGGTCGTGGTGGATCCCGTACGGCCCACAGGGCACCCACGACATGCGGGAGGGCCGCCGGCTCTTCACCGAGGTGGGCTGTGCGTTCTGCCACACCCCGAGTCTGGGCCAGGTCGGCGGGATCTACAGCGACCTGCTGCTCCACGACATGGGCCAGAGCCTGAGCGATTCCGGCAGCAGCTACGGGATCGACGGACCCGACACGCCGCAGGGGCCGAGTCCTCGCGAGTGGCGCACGCCGCCGCTGTGGGGCTACCGCGATTCCGGCCCCTACCTGCACGACGGCCGCGCGGAGAACCTGGAGGAAGCCATCGCCCTCCATGAGGGGCAGGCCAAGGCATCGGCGAGGCAGTTCTTCGGGCTCTCGGCACGCGAACGAGCCCAGGTCGAGGCGTTCCTCAAGTCGCTCGTCGCGCCCCCGGCGGCGGCTTCGCGAGGGATGATCCTGGCGGCCGAGATGGAGTCCCGGGCCGAGCGGGAGGAGAAAGCTCCGCCCGGGCCCGAGGCCATCGTGCGAAAACGTCGCGAGGAGGCCGTGGCCCGCGAGGTGGAGCAATTGCGCAACGCGAAGCGTGCCCGGGTCCGATTCCCCATCGCCCAGGCGCTGGAGAAGATGGGCAAGAACACCGCCGCGCTCGATTCCTATCGCGAGATCGCTCGCGACGCCCCCGCCACCGTGGAGGGTCGCTTGGCCCTCGATCGCATCACCGACCTCGCCACGCGGATCGTCTCGCCTTGATCGTCGAGCCCGGTCTCGGATGACGGGTCCATCGCCGTGATGGCATCTGGCTCCCGCAATGATTAGACTCGGTCGCACTCGGCCCGCGAACCTCTCGCGGGCCGATTGTGTCTCCAGGGTCCTCGAAGCCGCCCGGATCGTGATGGCGGAGGGCCTGTCAATCATGGCGAGATTGAAGCATGGAGCAACTGGAATCCAGGCGTTGGATCGCCTGGCCGTCGGGGGGGCTCTGGCGCGAGGCCGATTTCCTCAAATTCTGGTCGGCACAGGCGATCAGCGCGATCGGTAGCCGGATCACGCGGACGGCCTTGCCAATCCTGGCCGTGGTGACGATCGGGGCCTCCGTCGAGTCCGTCGCGATGCTCTCGGCGATCGCGATGGCGCCCGGAGTGATCGTCGGACTATTGATGGGGGGGCGGGTCGACCGTCGGGCCAAGCGGCCGCTCCTGATCGGGGCCGACCTGGTCCGCGCCGCCTTGCTTATGACTGTCCCAATCGCGGCCTGGCTGGGACGACTGAGCATGCTCCAACTCTACGTTGTGGCGGCACTGACCGGGGCGGCCACGACGCTGTTCCAGATCGCGGACAACGCCTATCTCCCCTCCTTGATCGGCAAGGACCGCCTGGTCGACGGCAACTCGAAGCTGGAGACGACCGACGCCATCGCCGAGATCAGCGGGCCCGGTCTGGGCGGGCTGCTCGTCCAGGCGATCACGGCGCCGCTGGCGATCGCCTTCGATGCGCTCTCGTTCGTCGCCTCCGCCTGCCTGCTCGGTGCGATCCGCAGCGAGGAGGTCCGCGGCCCGTCTGCATCCGAGCCCGAGCGGCCGACCTTGATCCACGACCTGCGCGTCGGGCTCCGGGCCAGCGTCGGGCACGCCCTGGTCGGGCCGGAGTTCCTGGTCGAGGCCGTCCAGGCGCTCTCCAGCGGCTTCTTCATGGCCCTCTATACCATTTATGCGCTCAACACGCTCCATCTGAATCCGGCGGCCCTCGGCCTGATCATCAGCGTCGGCGGCCTCGGTGCCCTGGCCGGGGCGATCCTCTCGAGTCGCCTGGCGGCCTGGGCCGGCCTGGGCCGCGCAATGATCGTCTGCCTGGCCGTCAGTCGCGTCGCGGCGCTGCTGATCCCGATGGCGCGGGGCCCGGAATGGCTCGCCGTCTCGTGCCTGATCGGCCATCAGCTCGTGGGCGATGGTTTCCTGATGGGCTATTACATCCTGGCGGTCAGCCTTCGCCAGACGGTGTTGCCGCAGGACACGCTCGGCCGGGCCAATGCGACATTCCACGTCTCGACCGGGCTCTTGCTCCCGCTCGGCGCCCTGATCGCCGGGCCGATCGCCGCCGCGGTCGACGTCCGGACGGCGCTCTGGATCGGCACGATCGGCGGGCTCATCGCCCCGCTGATCCTCTATTTTTCGGCCATCCGACGCCTGGAGGCGATGCCCTCGCTCGAGCCCTAGATCTGGTCCGCCCGGTCGCTGTAAACGGAGAAGGCCAGCCCGCGGATGGCCCAGCTACGCAGCGATGGCGGGAGCGAGGTCGCCCATGCCATGACCCCGTCGGCATCGCCCGAGCGGGCCCGGATCGCGGCGATCTGGAAGGCCGTCACGCCCTTTCGCCGGCCCTCGATCGGGATGGCGGTCATCGCCTTCGTGGCCGCGGTCCAGTCTCCCGCCCGAGCGTGGATCGTGGCGAGCAAGTCGAGGAATTCGGACTCGTGCTGGGCCTGAGGATCGTCGGGGGCACCGGAGGCCGGGGCAGGGATCCGCCGGGATTGTTGTCGAACCGGCGGCGGATCCTTCCGGAACCGCTCCGCCTCTTCCAGGGCACGGCGGAAGAGCGGCTCGGCCCCGACGCGGTCGCCCGCGCGGTGCTTCGTGCCGGCGATCTGCGCGAGAATCACGGCCCGACCGTAGGGCTTGAGGGTTTCCGCGATCTTCAGTGCCAGGTCGAGTTCCCCCGCCGCGATGAGACCATTCGCTTGCGCAATCTTGTGATCCTCGTCCTCGGCCTCGGGAGCCTTCTCGACCCGTGCGGCCTCTCGGGCCGTCAAGCGGGCGTCGTCGATCTTTCCCGCCTTGATCTGTTCCAGGCCGATCCGCCACAGGGCCCAGGTCGCGTCGACGCCCTCCCCTCGGATCCGCTTCTGATCGATCCGGCGGGCGACCGCCAGGGCCTCGTCGAAGGCACCGAGCACGGCGAGCGACGCCGCCAGGATGGGGCGACGCTCGTTGGCCTCCGGGAGTCCCTCGACGGCCGCCACGGCACGCCGGACGATCGCCAGACGGTCCGCGTGTTCCTCGGGGGTCATCAATCGGGGAGGATAACCCTTGCGGCTCTCGTGGTTGGCATCGGCCGCGGCGGAAGCGAGTTCCTTCAACATCCAGGGTTGCTGTTTCAGGGCGACCTCGAAATGCCGGTTGGGGCCGCCCGGCGGTAGGCTGGGAATACACGTCCGGAACGCTTCGTCATAGTCGCCAACCGCGATTTGGGCTTCGATCAGGTCCGTCAACCTTGAAGTCCAGATCCCATCGCGTCGCTGATCGGGTGTGAGAATGGCGTGGTCGAGTGCCTGGATCGTTGCACGTGCGGCGCCTCGCTCGCCGAGCTCGCATTGGGCCACGGCGATGTCCTTCAGGATCCAGGTCCGACGTCTCGGCATCAGCTCGGCATCCTGCTGGGCCAGCGTCAGCAAGATGAGACCGCCCGGTCGGTCGCCGGCCTCTCCACGGGCCTGTGCGAGCTGGACCCTGGACGTGCAGCGTTTTTCCGCTTCCAGGGCGACTGCGGCTTCGGCGGCTCGATCGAGGCTGGCCCTCGCGCCGGCCTGGTCGCCACTCTTGATCTGGGCCCAGGCGAGCCCGATCAGGGTATCGACCCGCTCCTCGATGTTGTCCAACGCGGCGGCGGCCTGGGTCGCTCGCTGAAGCGTTTGGTTGAGTCGCTTGCCGGCGGGAGGGTCCGGAATCGCGGCCTTCTCGATCCGGGCGACGGATTGCGGATCTGAGCGCTCGGGCGCGGTCGCCGAGAGCCTCATCCCGACGGCCCCGAACGTCAAGGCAGCCAGGAGCGGGAAGGCCGCTCCACCGATCATCAGGCGGGTCCATGACATGGTTCGCACCGACTCCTCGAGGAGGCTTGCCACGCCGGCGGAGACCACGCTGGTCGCCGCCCGGCCGGCCGCGAGCTGGATCGCGGCATTGCGGGTGGAACGGGCGAGTTGCGGCCGCACGACCTCCGCACCGAGAGCCGCCTGTAGGACGAGCCCCCGCCGCACCAGGCGATCGCGGAGCCGGTCGCGTGCCCGGGCCAGCCGGCCCCCGACGGTTCCGACCGGCCACCCGAGCTGGCTCGCGGCCTCGGCGATCGTCCTCCCCTGGAGGTAGCAGAGCACGATCGGCGCGCGGTATTTCTCCGGCAACCGATCGATCTCGGCGTGCAGGATGCGGCCGAGCTCAAGGTCATCGGCTTGGGGTTCGTCCGGGGTCGCGGCCGTCGCCGGGTCGATCGCCGCGCGGGCCTCTCGCTCCCGTCTTAGCCGGCCATCCGCCTTCGCCCGAAGGGCTATCCGCCGCGCGACCCCGTGGAGCCAAGGCCCCAGCGAATCGCGACGCCGGATCACCTCGGCCCGCCGCACCAGGAGCAGGAATGTCGCCTGGAAGGCGTCGTCGGCCGCGAGGTCGTCTCCCAGGATGCGTCGGCAGACCCCGAGCACCATCGGGCCATGCCGGCCCAGCAGGACCTCGAAGGCCGCCTCCGCTAAGTTCTCCGCCGCCACGAATCGATCGAGTAACTGGACATCGCTCAGGCCCCCGAGCGTCCCACCTCGAAAGAGCGTGTCGAACCATCGGACAACCGGGTCAGTCAACAAGTCACGCATTTCTCGAGTTCTCCCGTCCCATCCCGTCAACTCTTAGTGCGTCGGGAGCCGTCTCCTTATACACTTTATTTATTACCCCGGCAGGAAAGATTCTCACGCTAACTTGATACTAACCCGAAGCGTCAGCGAGGATCTGCGGGCTCTCCCCTCGCTGACGCTTCGGGTTAGTATGTGACCTTCTTCCATGCCGGCGTAATACGGACGGACTCGCAAATATCCCGAATCCCTCGATCGAGCCCCAATATCTCGTTCGGCAAGGACTTTGTCCTGGCCGGGGTCGAAATCATCTGGTAAAACGTACACGTCCCGAATGATGGAGATCGGTTTGTGGTTGAACCGGGAGCGAAACCGATGGGCGACCTGAATGATGGCGAATCGGTGGAGATGAAGGGTTCGGGGGCGAGGCCTTACATCTTGAAGAACGTGGGCGGCGTCTACTCGTGCACCTGCCCGGCGTGGCGGAATCAATCGGTCGGGATCGAGCGGCGATCGTGCAAGCACTTGCGGAAGCTCCGCGGCGACGAGGCGGAAGAGGCACGGCTCGGCCAGGTCCTTCCCGCCCGGCCCGAAACCCAAGAGGGCGAAGGCGCGGGGGATCCCAAGGCGGGGCCTCCGCTGCTGCTGGCCGAGCGGTGGGACAACGCCCAGGACCTCACCGGCTGGTGGCTGAGCGAGAAGCTCGACGGCGTCCGCGCCTACTGGGACGGCAAATCCCTGATGTCCCGCTATGGGAACCGCTTCCACGCGCCGACTGGTTCCTCGAAGGCTTGCCCGACATCCCCCTCGATGGCGAGCTGTGGATCGGTCGCAAGGCGTTCCAGCGCACGGTGGGGATCGTCCGCCGGCAAGACCAGACCGACCTGTGGAAGCAGGTCCGCTACGTCGCGTTCGACGCGCCGGGCGTCGCCCACGCATTCGAGGGGCGGATCGCGGCCATCCGCGCACATCGAGCGGTACCGGCCGCCCTACCTGGCCGCCCACGAGCACGCGGTCTGCACCGGCCTGGACCAGCTCCGCGCCGAGCTGGCGCGGGTCGAGGAACTTGGCGGCGAGGGCCTGATGGTCCGCCAGCCCGAATCGCGATACGAGGTCGGCCGGTCGCTGACGCTCCTGAAGATCAAGAGCTTCCGCGACGCCGAGGCACGCGTGATCCAGCACCTCAAGGGGGCCGGACGGCATAAGGGCCGCCTCGGCGCGCTCTTCGTGGAGCTGACCGACGGGACGCAGTTCTCGGTCGGGACCGGGTTCTCCGACGCCGAACGCGAGGCGCCCCCGCCGGTCGGCTCCGTCATCACCTTCCGCTATCAGGAGCTCTCCGACGGCGGCGTCCCGCGGTTCCCGTCGTACGTCGGCGTCCGTCGCGATGCCGCCTGGACGCCCGCCGCGACGACGCCCACTCCCCCGCCGGCCGCCGAGGCCCCGGCACCGACTCCGACGCAGGCGTCCCGCCGGTTCGAGCTGGTCGAGGGCTCGTCGAGCAAGTTCTGGGAAGTGGCCCGCAACGGCTGCGCGGTGACCGTCCGATACGGCCGGATCGGCACCGACGGCCAGGCCAAGACGAAGGAATTCCCGACCGAGGACCAGGCCAGCCGCCATGCCGATGGACTGATCGAGGAGAAGGTCGCCAAGGGATATCGCGCATCGGGTACTGGCGAGTAGCGGGTGTCGAGGGAACGGGTGCTGCCCCGAATTCGATCGCCCTCGCCAGGGACTCGAAGGATTGCAATTACTTCGGTCATGTTTTCGTCACGAATCTGTATTGACATCCGTTCTCCTGTCGAATCCAATATTTTATCGGTTCGACCGAAAGAGGAGGCTGAGCGAGTCAGACGCCCCTCATTTCAGAGATTTTCGGTTCCGGTGTTCCGCAACGCGACGACGTCAGCATCGGCAGCCGCTCGAGTTCGGCAACGTGTTGACGACACGGTCGATTCCGGCGCCACAAGGTTAGCCACCTGCGATGGCGCGCTTTGCGAGGAGGATTCTCGGTGCAGAGCCGGCCAGTCGATGCGAGTCAGGGAGGATCGACGTCGACGGCCCTGCGGATTGCCAGCCCGTCGCTGGCCATCGGGCTCGTTGCGCTGGGCTGCGTGTTCGCATGGACCTACGGACATGACCGATTCTCTCGCCACGACGACGAAGGCTACTTGATGATTTCGATGAGCCAGTTTCTCGACGGGAAACGGCTCTACGACGACGTCTTTACCCAGTACGGGCCGTTCTACTACCTGAGCTATGCCCCGTACTATAGCCGAGGTATTGCTGGTCTGTCGCACAACTCGGTACGGCTCGGTACAGTCCTGGTCTGGGTGGCGACGGCTGCGGCATGCGCCTGGCTCGCGCGACGGGTGGGGGCCGAAGCTGCGGGGTCCGTGGCGGCGTTCTCGCTGACCATCATCGCGATTAAGGTCTCGGCGCACGAATCCGGCCACCCCCAGGGCCTGTGTGGCCTCCTGACGATCCTCACACTGCTGGCGACGACGTTCGCCGCCCGGAGACCACGCGCGGCGGCCTCGGTGGCCGGGGCGATGGTTGCGGCCCTGGCCATGACGAAGATCAACCTGGGTGTCTTTGTCGCCGCGGCGATCCTACTGTCCCTCCTCGCCGGCGAGCGGGAGAATCGGCTGGTCCGGGCCGCGGCCTACTTCGTGGCGGCCGGGGTTATCGCCCTTCCCCTGGTCTTGATGCGGGATCCCCCGTCGAACCTGGGGCCGCGGCTACAGTGTCTTCGTCGAGGCCGCGATGCTGCCGATGGTCGCGATGGCGCTCGCCGGCCCGGTGCGTCTCCAATCCGGCGCCAGAATGGTCCCCTGGTTTCTCGGGTTCCTCGTAGCGGGTGCGACGATCATCCTTGCAGCGACCCTTGCGCTGGGGAGTTCGCCGAAAGGACTCTGGAATGGACTGATCGTGCAGCCCCTCCATCTCGCGCAGGTCTTCAGCTACTCGCCCGGGGTGGGCATCCGCGCGACTGTCCGGACTTTGCCGGGAATGCTTGTCGGGCTTGCCTACGCCTCGGGACTCTGCCGGTCATGGGGGCTCATCCGGGTGCTCAGAGTCGTCTACGCGGGCGGCGTGCTGTGGTTCGGCTCCCTAGGGGCGGGGGAGTACTTGTTCCAGGTACTGTTCTATGGCCTGTCGTGGTCCTGGCTCGTCCTCGCAGTCGAACCGGGCGCGGACGGTGAAGACGCGCAGGCCTCGATGCCGATCTCCCGGGCGGCCCTCGGTCTGGCGACTCCGCTGCTCGTCCTTTTGGCATACCCCGTGGCGGGCAGTCAGATCTACTTCGCGATGCTCCCCCTCCTCGTAGTCGCTTCCGTCTGCGTGGCCGATATCTTGCGGTCGTTGAAGAGGCGAGCCTGGGCGCAACGGCTAGTTGTAGCCGGGGTCTGTGTGATCTCGCTGGCGTCCCTGGGCAACAAGGCTTTACAATCGGCCAGAACGTATCGGCATGGCGAACCGCTGGGGCTGCCCGGCTCTTCCCACCTCCGTCTGTCGGCCGAGGACGTCGCGACTTACCGCTGGGTCGCCGAGCGGCTTCACACCGAATGCGATACTTTCGTCGGGTTGCCCGGCCTTAACAGCTTCTATTTCTGGGCTGAGAAGCCCCCTCCGACCGCGCTTAACGCGGGGTTCTGGATGAAATTGCTAACCGACGATCAGCAGGCCGAGATCGTAGCCGCCCTCGATTCGCGCGAGCGTGTCATGGCCGTGAGAAATCGCGAACTCGTCAAGTTCTGGCTTCGAGACGGGGCCGCCACCGGTCCACTGGCTCGCTACATCGATTCGATGGAGGTCGTCGGTCGTCGCGGCGAGTATGAACTGCTGAGGCGGCCGAACTCCTCAAAGGGCGCAGCCACCCCGCATCTCGGACCGTGAGGGAGAACGATGAATCCCGCGGCCGCCTTCCCCCGCACGAGAGGGCCGAGTCGTCTGTCCTGACGCGGCCAGCGGCCGCAACCAAAGAGTGACCTCGGATCCCTGATGATGCTACGGAGGAACACTCAATCACTCGCACCGGCGAGCGATGGCGAAGAGGGACGTCCCGTCGCGAAGCTTGCCGGCCAGCGCACGAGGCTGCTCGATGGCGTAGGCGACCTTCATGGCGAGTGGGATCGGCCAGGGTGGGAGCCGGAGATAATGGCAGTAGGCTTCAGCGGTCAACTCGTTCGCCGCCGCCTTGGAACGGCCGCGGGACCGGCGGATGATGGGAACCATCCAGGCGCCCCACCAGAAGGTCTGCACGAGTTCCAGGCCAGGGACCTGGAATGCACTCTCGAGTGTGCCCGGCAGGTATCGGCGACGATGCCCCTGGATGGAATCGAACTCGGAGAAGAGATCGGGCCGGGCCGGGACACTCACCACCACGTATCCGCCCGGGCGTACCAGCTCGCCGAGCCGGCCGACGGCCTCCCTGTCATCGTCGAGATGCTCGATGACGTCGAGGGCCATTACGGCGTCGTAGCCCCCGACCTCCTCCTCGGGTAAGGGCTTGGTAAGGTCGACCTCCACCAGCTCCCTGCCCGATCGCTCCAGTCGCTCGAGGGCCCTGCGCGAGATGTCGGCGCCAATGGCTCGATATCCCGCGCGTTCCAGGGCCTCCAGGGTGGTGCCCCAGCCGCAGCCCACGTCGAGCACCCGCGCCGGCGGCGAGACCCCGAGGCGGCCCAGGAGTTCCAGCGTCAGCCGGGTCCGCGCACTCCACCAGGGATGGCGGCCGATGAGCGAGCCCAACTCGACGAGGATATCCTCTGCCATATTGTGATCGGCCACACCCTCGGACCAGCGATGGATCATGTCTGGATTTCCTGGCCTGACTCGATCGCCCGGACCAAATGATCGTCCGCCGCCGAGTTGGACTTCATCGGCCGATATTCGCCGACGATGTACATGGGTCGTCGCTTCGACTCCAGGAAGATCAACCGGATGTATTCGCCGACCAGCCCCAGTCCGATCATCTGGATCGAGGCCACGAACAGGATCGTGGCCATGACGCTGGCCCAGCCCCGGGGAGCCGTATGGTTGACCAGGGCGTCGCCCATCACCCACATCGTGACCAGGCCGGCTGCGAGTGCCGTCGCGACCCCGATATAAGCCGCGAGCCGCAACGGATAGCCGCTGAAGCTGATCAGCCCATCGACCGCCAACCCAATCAGCGACTTCAGGGTGTACTTCGGCTTGCCGGCCTCTCTCGCCGCACGCTCGTACTCGAGCCCCGTTTGCTCGAAGCCGACGAACGTCCGCAGCCCGCGGACGAAACGCATCCGTTCCGGAAGGTTGACCAGAACCTCGACCACCTTGCGGTCCATCAGGCAGAAATCGCCGCTATCGAGCGGGATGTCGATATCGCTGATCGCGTTGAGGATACGGTAGAACAGGAAGTAGCAGAGCCGCTTGATTGGCCCCTCTTTTCGGTGCCGACGGATCGCGTAGACCACGTCGTAGCCCTCCCTCCAGCGATCGACGAACTCGGGGAGGACCTCGGGCGGATCCTGGAGGTCGCCGTCCATCACGATGACGGCCCGGCCCCTGGAATATTCCAGCCCGGCCGAGACCGCCGCCTGGTGGCCGAAATTCCGGGACAAGTGGATGACGGAGACATGAGGACTTTCGTCCTGAATCCGTTCCAGTTTCCTCGGCGTATCGTCGCGGCTGCCGTCGTTGACGAATAGGATCTCGTAGGGTTCACCCATCGGGTCGAGTGTATCCACGAGCCGGCGATGGAGTTGGGCCACGTTCAACTCTTCGTTGAACAGCGGGATGACCACGCTCAGCAAAGGCGGCCTCCCCCCCAACGGCTTCCAAGGCGCCTCTTGGCCGAGAATCGCGCGAATCTCATCGAGATCGGGGCCGGTGACGACCACTTCGCCGTCGCGATGGAAGATTCGGCAGATGGCAGGCAGTTGGGGGCTCCCGTGCATGAGGTTACCCTACTCGAAAGCCGAGGTTGAGTGGAGAGTCTATATATTGACGACTTCCGTATCTATCCAGAAGTTGCCATAGGCTCTGTTGTGCAACTGATCGGATGCTTTTCATCCGAACGACGACTCCATCCCATCCAGCAAAACTAGTCTACTTATAGCATGCAGCACTTGCAAGTCTATTCTCAGGTCGGGGAGAGCATACTGGGAAAACCCCCCATCGCGGATGCTTCTCTGTCCAGGATCGCACAAGTACCAGGCTTTCTACAGAGTTCGCGCATGCACGGCGGCGAGAAGGATTGGCTGGATGTGAAGGATGTCAGGATCTTGTTGCGGCCGTAATATGATCGCGCCAGTAACCGCACACATGAGGTCCATCCCCCAAGGAATCAAGGGCTACTGATAGAATCTTGCCAAGGGTTGACTTGAAAACGCCCCGGTTCGCCTTGCATGGCACGATCTCGCAAAGGGATATGACGCGTCGGGCCGTAGTGATTCGCGATTCGCCAGTTACGAGGGATTCAGGCTGGCCTTTATTCGCTCGCTACTCGCCAATCGTCACTCTTTCGATTACATTGATTCCCGTTTTCGGCCCGGGTCTCTCCGTCTCCGCGACCCGGACCGGCTCCCCCCTTGATCGCCCCGATTCGACCCGCCGAGAGGCTTCGTCCATGTGGATTCCGCGCGCCCTGACGCCGATTCTCTTGCTCCTACCCGCCGTGGTCCTGGCCGACGATCGGCCGGCCGTCGAGAAGCCGTTCGGCCTGAATCGGCGGATTCCCTGGAACGACTCGCGCGTGGTCGGCTCGCCCGACCCGATGCTCCCCTACAAGGTCGTGCGGGCCTTCCCCAAGCTGTCAATCAAGCAGCCCTTGAGCATGGCGCCCGAGCCCGGCACGAACCGGCTTTTCATCCTCAACCACATGAATTACTGGGCCGGGCCGGGTCACGTGCTCGCCGTCGAGGATGATCAGGGCGCGAGCCAGGTCGAGGACCTGCTCGAGATCGATGGCCTGGCCGTCGGGCTGGCCTTCCATCCCGGCTATGTCCGAAACGGCTATATCTACATCGGCCTGAATGGATCCTTGCGAGGACGCAAGGCCACGCAGGCGGTCCGCTATACGGTCGACCGCAAGCCGCCGCATCGGATCGACCCCAAATCGAAGCTTGTCATCATCGATTGGGCGTCCAACGGCCACGACGGCGGCGACCTCACCTTCGGCAACGACGGATATCTCTACATCTCCTCCGGTGACGGTTCCAGCGGCTCCGATGCCCACCTGACGGGCCAGTCGCTCGATGACCTGCGCGCGGCCGTGCTGCGGATCGACGTCGATCATCCCGATCCGGGCAAGAACTATTCGGTGCCGAAGGACAACCCGTTCACGAATCGACCCGGCGCCCGGCCCGAGCTCTGGGCCTACGGCCTGCGAAACCCCTGGCGGATGAGCTTCGACCGCGAGTCGGGCCAGCTCTGGGTCGGCCAGAACGGCCAGGATCTCTGGGAGCAGGTCTACTTGATCAAGAAGGGGGGCAATTATGGGTGGAGCCTCCTCGAGGGGAGCCACGTCTTCAACGCCAGCCGACAGACCGGCCCCGACCCGATCACCCTGCCGACCGCCGAGCATCCCCACAGCGAGGCCCGATCGCTCACCGGCGGGCGCGTCTACCGGGGCAAGACCCTGCCCGACCTGGTCGGCGTCTACATCTATGGCGACTGGTCCACGGGCCACGTCTGGGGGATCAAGCACGACGGCACGAATGTCCTCTGGCACAAGGAGCTGGTCGACACGCCGTTCAACATCACCGGCTTCGGCACCGACCATGCAGGCGAGCTATACGTGATCGATCACGTGAGCGGCTATTACCGCCTCACCCCGACGACCGAGGCCGACAAGCCCTCGCAGCCGTTCCCGACCCGGCTGAGCCAGACGGGCCTGTTCGCCTCGACTGCTGGCCATAAACCCCACCCGGCCGCGATGCCGTTCGAGGTCCGCGCCCCGCAGTGGGCCGACGGCGCGACCATGGAACGGTTCGCCGCGCTGACGGGCCTGGAGCGAACCGAGCAGAAGCCCCAGAAGAACGCGGGCGGCGCCTGGACCCTGCCCGAGGGATCGGTCCTGGTGCAGACGCTCAGTCTCGACACGGCCGACTCCGCCGGCAAGCCGGCCCGGAAGCGCGTCGAGACCCGCCTGCTCGCCCGACAGCAGGGGGAATGGGTCGGCTACTCCTACCGATGGAACGCCGGCCAGACCGACGCCGAGCTGGTCCCCGCCGCCGGCTCGGCCGTCGACCTCGAGGTGGCCGACCCGTCGGCGCCGGACAATCGACGCGACCAGACCTGGCGGTTCCCGGCCCGGACCGAATGCATGGTCTGCCACTCGCGAGCGGCCGGCTTCCTCCTGAGCTTCACCCCGCTCCAGCTCGACCGAGACCACGATTACGGCGGCACGGTCGACAACCAGCTCCGCACGCTCGAACACATCGGCGTGTTCCAGGGGGCCCTGCCCGCCAGGCCCAAGGACCGGCCACGTCTGGTCAACCCTTATGAGCCGACAGCTCCCCTCGAAGCCCGGGTCCGATCGTACTTGCACGTCAACTGTTCGGCCTGTCACGTCAACGAGGGCGGCGGCAACTCCCGGATGGAGCTCGAGCTCTCGACCTCGCTCGGACGGACGCGGCTGATCGATGAGGTCCCCATCCACGCCACGTTCAATATCAAGGATGCCCGGCTCGTCGCCCCGGGCTCGCCCGAGCGCTCGGTGCTCCACTGGCGCGTCTCGCACCGAGGGGCCGACCAGATGCCCCCCCTGGTGACCACCGAGGTCGACCGCGACGCCGTCAAGCTGATCGCCGACTGGATTCGCGGCCTTCCACCGGCCGATCGGTCGAAGTGACCGAACGCGAACGCCCCGTGATCGCCCGTGCGGACCCGGGTCATGATTGCGGATCGACAGCCGGATCGAGTCCTATGGTTAGGACGAGACCGCTTGGCGAATCTTCCCGGAGGGCGATTGCATGATCGACGTCAAGGATCGAATGCCGCTCGAGCCGATCCCCCAGCCGGCGGCGTGGCCGGTGCTCGGCAACCTGAACGCCCTGGACCGTCACGCACCGCTCCAGAGCTTCATCCGCCTGGCCAGGGAGCACGGCCCGATCTTCCGCCTGGAACTGCCCGGCCGGAAGGTGGTCATCATCTCGAGCCGCGAGTTGGTCGACGAGGTATGTGATGAGAAGCGGTTCGACAAGCAGGTCGGCGTCGCGCTGGATAAGGTCCGCAGCTTCACCGGCGACGGCCTGTTCACCGCCTGGACCTTCGAGCCGAACTGGGCCAGGGCCCATAGCATCCTCCTGCCCAACTTCAGCTCGCGGGCGATGCAGGGCTACCTGCCGCAGATGCTCGACATCGCCGACCAACTCGTCGACAAGTGGCGCGTCTGAACCCCGACGATGTCATCGACGTCGCCGACGACATGACCCGGCTGACGCTCGACACCATCGGGTTGTGCGGGTTCGATTACCGGTTCAACTCGTTCTACCGAGAGCAGCCGCACCCGTTCGTCCAGGCGATGGTCCGCTCGCTGGGCGAGTCGCTCTTGAAGTCCAACCGGCTGCCGATCCAGGAGGCGCTGCTCTTCCGCACCCACCGTCGGCAGGAGCAGGACATCGCCCACATGAACGCGGTCGTCAACCGATTGATCCAGGAGCGGCGATCCGATCCTCAGGCCCTGGCGACGAAGACCGACCTGCTCAACTACATGCTCACCGGCGTCGACAAGAAGACCGGCGAGCGGCTCGACGACGTCAACATCCGCTACCAGATCCTCACCTTCCTGATCGCGGGCCACGAGACGACTAGCGGCCTGCTCTCATTCGCGCTCCACTTCCTCCTCAAGAACCCCGAGGCCCTCGCCAGGGCGTTCGAGGAGGTCGAACGCGGTGCTCGGCCCCGACCCGGAGGCCGAGCCGACGCACGCCCAGGTCCACCGGCTGGTCTACGTGCATCAGGTGCTCAAGGAATCGCTCCGCCTCTGGCCGACGGCGCCCGCGTTCTCGCTGTACCCGCGCGAGGACACGACGCTCGGCGGCCGGTTCGCCCTGAAGAAGGGCGAGAACGTCCTGGTGCTCCTGCCGATGCTCCACCGCGACCCGATCGTCTGGGGGCCCGACGCGGAGGCGTTCCGGCCCGAGCGGTTCGCCCCGGAGCTCGAGCGGCAACTGCCGTCGAATGCCTACAAGCCGTTCGGCAACGGCCAGCGGGCGTGCATCGGCCAGCAGTTCGCCATGCAGGAAGCCGCGCTCGTGCTGGGGATGATCCTCAGGCGGTTCGAGCCGATCGACCATGCCAACTATCAACTTCGCGTCAAGGAGACGCTCACGCTGAAGCCCGAGGGCTTCACGATGAAAGTGCGCCCGCGAAGGGGCCGGCCCCGCACCGTCGGTCCCCCGGCGCCGGCCGCCGTGAGCGTCGCCCAGGAAGTCGCCGAGGCGTCGGCCCCGCCCCCCTCGGGCGGCGGGACGCCGCTGATGGTCCTGTTCGGCTCCAACCTGGGGACCGCCGAGGGGATCGCCCATCGGATCGCCGAGGATGGCCGCGTCCGCGGCTTCTCGGCCACGGTCGCCCCGCTCGACGACCATGTGGGCGACCTGCCCCGCGAGGGCGCCCTGGTCGTCGTCAGCGCCTCATACAACGGCATGCCGCCGGACAACGCGGCCCGGTTCTGCGAATGGCTCCGGGGGGACACCCCCGACCCCGACGCGCTCAAGGGCGTGCGATTCGCCGTCTTCGGCTGCGGCGACCACAACTGGTCGGCCACTTATCAGGCGATCCCCAGGCTCATCGACGAGTCGCTCGCCGCCCGGGGCGCGACCCGGCTCCTCGACCGCGGCTCCGGCGACGCGGCCGACGATTTCGACGGCCAGTTCCGCGCCTGGTACGCCCCGCTCTGGGATCGGATCGCCGCGGCCCTCGGCCTGGCGATCAAGGCCGACGCCGTCCCGAAGCCGAGGGCCGCGTACCGGATCGAGACCGTGGACGCACAGGTCGACATCCCCTTCGCCGTCGCCTATTCCGCCCGCCCCATGACTGTCACCGTCAACCGAGAGCTCCAGACCAGTCGCAGTCTCGATCGGCCCGATCGCTCGACCCGCCATATCGAGCTGGCGCTCCCGGACGGGGTCACCTATCGCGCCGGTGACCACCTGGGCGTACTCCCCCGGAACCGCGCGGGAGCCGTCCGTTGTGTGCTCGACCGCTTCCATCTCGACGGCGAGGCGCAGGTCGTGATCCGCCGCGACGACGCCGGCAAGTCGAGCCTGCCGCTGGGCCGGCCGATCCGGATCGCCGAGCTAATCGCCGGCTACGTCGAGCTCCAGGATCCGGCCACCCGCGACCAGGTCCGCACGCTCGCCGACAAGGCCCTCTGCCCGCCCGACAAGTTGCGCTTGGCGCCCTGGTGCGGCGATGACGAGGCCGGCGCCGCCCTCTACCGCGAGGAGGTGTTCCTGAAGCGGCTGTCCGTGCTCGACCTCCTCGAGCTCAACCCCTCGTGCGCCCTGTCGTTCGAGGAATTCCTCGGCATGCTGCCGCCGCTCCGGCCTCGGTATTATTCGATCTCGTCCTCGCCGATGATCGACGAGCGGGTGGCCAGCATCACGGTCGGGGTGGTGAAGGACGCGGCCCGATCGGGCCGGGGCGCGTACGAGGGCGTCGCCTCGAATTACCTCGCCGAGCTGACCGAAGGGGGCTCGATCCACGGATTCGTCCGAGGCCCCGGAACACCGTTCCAGCCGCCCTCGGACCCGAGGACGCCGATGATCATGGTAGGCGCGGGCACCGGCCTGGCCCCGTTCCGCGGTTTCCTCCAGGAGCGTGCGGCGCTCAAGGCTCGCGGCCACGACGTCGGCCCGTCGCTCCTCTTGTTCGGCTGCCGCTGTCCCGACCAGGACTTCCTCTACGAGCCGGAACTCCGCGAATTCGAGGCGAATGGGATCACGAAGCTCGTCCCGGCCTTCTCGCGCGTCGCCGGGCAGCCGAAGTGTTACGTGCAGCACAACATCCTCCGCTTCGCCGACGACGTCCGCGGCCTCCTCGACCGCGGTGCAGTGGTCTACGTCTGCGGCGACGCCGCCCGCCTGGCCCCCGACGTCCGCGCCGCGTTCGGTCAGGTCATGGCGGTCGGGGCGGGAGAGGCCGGGGCATCGCCGGACGCCTGGCTCGAGCAGATGCGGACGAACAACCGCTACGTGGAGGATGTCTGGGCGTCCGGCTGAAAGGCGAATGCCTTACGGGCGCTCGACTATGCTTCAGGAAATGAGCTTTCGGAATCCTCTGGCGTAGGCAATCGCCAAGGAGACCAGGCCGGCCACGGACCATGTCAGCATCGCCCCGGCCAGGGCGACAAGGAGAGTCAGATAGATCTGTGCCAGCGACATGACACTGAGAGAGTAGCGAGTATTCGCTTCGTGCATATCCGCTGTGTACCACGGGCCGATTCCCATCGGGGTCGGATAGGGGCCGGCGTAGATGGTCAGCCAATCCGCGAGTCCGCCGACCAGGATCGTAGTCGGCCATACCGGTCTCTTACTCCAGCCAGCCAGTCCGAAATAGATCCAGCCGAAGATGGCGAAGCCGAGCCACCAGGCCCTCGCCCCCGTCGTGGTCGCGATCCGAGCCTGCCAGGACGCTGTCAGCAAAGTGGCGATGGCCAACGACATGGCGAGGGCGATCAGGGGAACTGATGGGCCCCTCGCCGCAGCCAGCAGGACCGCCACGGACGCGATCGAGGCCATCAGCGCGGCGATCCGGGACTGTATCCGGGGCAATCGCATGTCCTGGTCTCCAGCCAAACCCACTTATTGGGAAGTGCGGTCCCTCAAGGTAGCATGTCGTCGACGGCGATCGACTGGAGTTGCTGGCCGTCGATGACGACCGGGACCTGCTGCCCAGCCTTGTAGATCGCGGGGGCCGGATAGATACCCTGTTCCGGACCGCTGTAGACTTCGACCTGGCGGTCGACCAGGTTGACGATCCAGTAGACCGGGATGCCGCCGCTGGCGTAGGCCCTCTGTTTCTCGCCCTGGTCGTAGGCCAGGCGCGCCTTGTTGGCGACCTCGACAACCATCGAAACGTCGCTGGCCCTGGGCTGTTGCGTATAGTCGCGAGACCGGCCCCTGACGACCGAGATGTCCGGTTCCGGCATGCTGTCCCACCCCGGGATGCTGACCGGATCCTCACGGGTGACGAAGTGCGTCGCGGCCGGGACGATCCGCGTAAGTCCCGCGGCCATCTCCCGGCAGGCGATCGAGTGTGGGCCCTTCTTCATCGGCTTTCGGTAGATCAACCCCTCCACCAGCTCGACCCGATCATCCTCGGTCAGGATGCCCGCGTCCCCCATCCGTTCGTACTGGTTGACCGTTAATCGATACAGCTCCGGGAAGGAGGGCGGAGGGCTCGAGGCGCCCGGGAGCATCGCCGACGGTGTCGTCGCTTGTGTCGATGTGATCGTGGACATGGACCGACCCTCCGGCCTCGACGGGCGCGTCGCCTGTGTGGAAACCGCGTCACATTGGCGCATAACCCGGCCCGATCGTCAACGAGAATGGTTGCAGCGGTCGGGCTCGCGGTCCCAGACGCTGGTGCAAAGCAACGATGGACGGGAACGTCAAGATGAACCAACCACACCGGCAGGAGAATGAACAAAAACATCGAAATGTATAGACTCGAAGTTGCGAACGGTGACGATCGAGTTCGAGGAAATGTCCCTTCGACCCCGACGGCACTGGCCGTCTAGCAAGATAAGACCGTAAAATACCGCATTCCGCCGACCGGAGCCCGCTGGCCTGTTTCGCCCCTGGATGATCCATAGTGACGAACGCCGACTACGAGAAGAAGATAAGTGCCTACCAATGGCCCGACCTACGGTTAATGCACGCCGAGATCTTGGCCCGTGCCACCCCCGGCTGGGCTGCGGGCAAGGCGGCTCGAGTACCTGATCGTCCGCGCTCTTCGAACTGGACGGTGCCAGTGTGCGATGGCCTTACGACACCCGAATCGACGGGGAGATCGTGGAGCAAATCGACGGGGCTATCGTGGTCAGCGGCCTACATTGCCTGGTCGAGTGCAAGGACGAGAGCAAACCCCTGGCGATCGCGCCCATCGCGAAGATGCGTAGCCAGCTCCAACGCCGCCCGCCAGCCACGGTGGGCCTGATCTTCTCGACATCCGGCTACACCAACCCGGCGCAAATCTTGGCCGGCTACCTGGGAAGCCAAACCATCCTCCTCTGGCACCCCGAGGAGATCGATCTGGCCGTCAAGAAGAGCCGCATCGTACCATTGCTCGAGGCCAAGTATCGCGCCTGCGTCGAGACCGGCCTACACGTTGCGAACACCGCATTCATGGGCATAATATGATGATAAGCGTTCTCGTTGGGTCAAACACCGCCGCGATGCTACTAGTCAACTTGATGGAGCCCGAGCAGCAGGCCGGGCTGGTCGAGTTCCGATGCGCCCATCCGACATCTTCGCTTTATGCAGCCGCGAAGACCTTGCTCGAGATCCGCAATGAAGCCGTGGCCCTCGTCCTCGACGCCGACTCGACGGAGCCGACTATGGCGGCCCGCGTCCGTGACGAGGCCGCTGAGGTGATCGGCGAGTCCGCCTTCGCTGCCCCGCTGAGTATCCTGGTGGCTGTCCCGGCCGTTGAGTCGTTGCTCTTTCGTCGCCCGGACGCCGTTCGGAGGGCCTACAGCCATGCGACATCGGATGTGATCGACTTGGGCCTGGTGAGCCCAGGAGACGCCTTGCAGAAGTTGAACGGGGCCTCCGATCGTTACCAGGCTTCACTCGCGATCATCACGAAGTTGAACGACGACGACATCGCCTTCTTACGCAACGAGTCCCCTGTGCGGGATCTTCTGGAATTCCTCGACGAAGTGACGGGTAGCGAGGCCAAGGCCCTCGCCGCCCCGACACCTTGAGTTACGCGGACCGCAGGGCGGTCATCGGTGATTAATGAGGTCGATGAGCGAGCGAGCCAGGCCGACGAGCGCGGCAAAGGCGCTCGGGCCAGACGCCACGATCCGCCGATCCATCACCACGCGACGCCACCAGGCGCTTTTCTTCATTGACTAGCCCGAAACCGCGCGATCGATCACAATGGGTGAATGTCGAGCGGTCGCGGACCTTCGGATCCGGGGGTTGTTCGGGCGCGTAAGATTCACCAGGAGTTCGGGATGTCGCCACGGGATGTTCTTGCCTTCGTCAAAGCGTACCCCTTCCGTCCGTTCCGCATCCGCACGGCGAGCGGCCGGGAGTATCCGGTCCGGCATCCGGAGATGGTCCATGTCGGGGAGACCGACGTCGAAATCTTCCTGTACACCCGCAACGAGCCCGATGCCCTCGACAAGCGGGTCACGGTCCCCCTCGACCGGATCGAGTCGATCGGCCACTCCAAGCCGACGGTCGTTTGACGCCTCGCGTTCCTCATCGATCAGAATCACGGGATCGTGCCCTGTCCGCCGGAAAGACTCATGCCGAAAACACCGACTGTTTCCTTCGTCAGCCTGGGATGCTCCAAGAACACCGTCGATTCCGAGCGGATGCTCGGGCTGCTCGCCCAGGAGGGCTGCGCGATCGTGCCGGACTCGCAGGCGTCCGACCTGGTGGTGATCAATACCTGCGGGTTCATCGACGCGGCGCGTCGCGAATCGATCGGCGTGATCGAGGAGATGCTCGAGCGCAAGCGGGCGGGCCGGATCAAGGGCGTGATCGTCGCCGGCTGCCTGGCGGAGCGCCAGAAGGAGAGCCTGCTCGAGCAGTTCCCCGAGGTGGATCAGGTCGTCGGCGTCTTCGGCCGCGAGGAGATCGCCCGGGTGGCGAATCGGCTGCTCGGCGGGCTGGAGGAACAGCGGAGCCTGTTCCGCCCCGCGGCGATCCAGGCCCAGGACGACCGCGCCCGGCTGCGGATTACTCCGCGACACCTGGCGTATCTCAAGGTCTCCGAGGGCTGCGATCGGTTCTGCACGTTTTGCGCCATCCCCCTGATGCGCGGCAAGCACATCACCAAGCCCATCGAGATGGTCGTCGAGGAGGCCCGCGAGCTGACCGGCGACGGCGTCCGCGAGCTGGTCCTCGTCGCGCAGGACATGACCTATTACGGGCTGGACCTCTACGGCCGCACCCGACTCGCCGAGCTGCTCCGCGAGCTCGAGCAGGTCGAGGGGATCGACTGGATCCGCGTCCTCTACTGCTACCCCCAATTCTTCACCGAGGAGCTGTACGACGTCCTGGGCCATTCGAAGAAGATCATCCCCTACCTGGACATGCCGCTCCAGCACATCAACGACCGGATGCTCAAGCAGATGAACCGGCGGCACAACCGTCGCGAGACCGAGTCGATCATCGGCCGGCTGCGGGCGACGATCCCCGACCTGGTGCTGCGGACGACGTTCATCGTCGGCTTCCCGGGCGAGACCGAGGCCGAGTTTGCCGAGCTGCTCGACTTCGTCGCCGAGACGCAGTTCGAGCGGCTGGGCGTCTTCACCTACTCGCACGAGCCCGATACCCCGGCGGCCCGCCTGCCCGACCGCGTCCCGACCGAGGTGGCCGAGGAGCGTCGCGACCGCGTGATGGCCGTCCAGCAGCCGATCGCCTTCGCGTTCAACCAGGGTCGGGTGGGCCGGACCTTCGACGTCCTGATCGACGCCCCGGCGCCCGAGGGCAAGAACGTCTGGCTCGGCCGGACCTACGCCGATGCCCCAGACGTCGACGGCGTCATCTGGGTCAAGGGCACGCACCTCACCCCCGGCGACCTGGTCGCCTGCGAGATCGTCGCCGTCGAGGGCTACGACCTGGTCGCCGAGGCGCCGTCGGCCGCGCCGCCCGCACGGCGCAAGGCCCGGCCGATGCCCCGTCGCAAGCCGTCCGCCTCGTCGTTGGTCGTCCTCGATTCGCAGGGCCTTTCCTAGTCTTTCGTAGGGTGGGTGAAACCCACCGAGTGCTAGGGAAATCAGAAGTTCGGTGGATTTCACCCACCCTACTGAAGCCGGGGAACCGCGTCCATGAGTCGAACCGAAAGCATCTCCACGATGGTCGCGCCGGGACCCCGGAGGTTCTGGAACGTCCCGAACTCGCTGACCATCAGCCGGCTGGTGCTGGCCATCTTCGTGTTCGGCCTGATCACCTACGAGTTCTATGCCTGGGCGCTGGCGATCTTCGTGCTCGCCGCGGCGAGCGACGCGCTCGACGGCTACTTCGCCCGGCTGCTCAATCAGGAGTCGCCGCTGGGTCGCCAGCTCGACCCGCTGATCGACAAGGTCATCGTCGCGGGATGCTACATCTACCTGGCGACGATCCCGAGCACCGCCGTCCGGCCGTGGATGGTCGCGGCCATCGTCGTCCGCGAGCTGCTGATCCAGGGCCTGCGCAGCCACCTGGAGGGCCAGGGCCAGGCCTTCGGCGCCCGGACCGCCGGCAAGCTCAAGACGGTGGTCCAGTGCGCCTCGATCTCGGCGATCTTGCTGGTCCTGTCGCTGGGCTCGCAGGCGCCTCCCGCACTCGTCCTCTCCCGAGACATCCTCACCTGGCTGGCCGTATTCCTGACGCTCTACAGCGGCCTGATCTACGTCTGGGTCGCCATGCCCCGGCTGCGCGGCGAGTCGTGACGTCGTTCGTCCGACGCCGGTCTCGCACGTCACTCTCATTGGAAACACATGATGGAATGGTTGGAATCTCTGGTCCTGGGCCTGGTGCAGGGCATCACCGAATTCTTGCCGATCTCGAGCGACGGCCACCTGCTGCTCGTCCAGAACTTCTTCGCCTGGCTGACGGGGGTCAAGCACACGGGTGAGGAGAACCTCTTCTTCGACGTGATCCTCCACCTGGGCACGACGGTCGCGATCCTGGTCTATAACCGGGCGTACATCATGCAGGGCCTGCGCGGGCTGCTGGGCTCGGCCGAAGTGCCCGAAGACTTCCGCCGCGACCGGATCGTTCGGGTCGGGCTGCTGGCGATCGTGGCGACGACCCCGCTGATCCCCCTGGCCCTCTTCCTCATGAAGTACATCAAGCGGGCGTTCGAAGGGAACACGATGGCGGGTTATGGGTTCCTCGTCACGGCGGCGGCGCTGATGACGACGGCGTGGCTGAGCCGGCGCGGCGGCACCAAGGGGCCGGTCGAGATGACCTGGCTCGATGCCCTGCTGATCGGCGTGGCGCAGATGCTCGCCCCGCTGCCGGGCGTCAGCCGTAGCGGCATGACCATCGCGGCGGCCCTGGCGCTGGGGCTCTCGCGGACCTGGTCGGTCGGCTTCAGCCTGCTCATCGCCGTCCCGGCGATCCTCGGCGCCGCCGTGAAGGAGATCAAGGACATCGACCGGACCACCCTGACCACCGACCGCGTCTCCCAGGCCGTCGCCGCCACCGTCCTGGCCGGCGTTGTCGGCTATTTCGCCATCCACTGGCTTTTCCGGATCGTCCGCACGGGACACGTCTGGTATTTTTCTGTATACTTGATCGTGTTGGCGATCGTGGTCCTGACCATGTTCTGACGCCGGTGTGAGCGAGGGGGTTTGCCGATGGCGGGCGAGCGACTGCTCTGGACCGGTCCGTACGGCGCCGCGCTGCGCGATTACGCGATGGCCGGCGCCTTGACCGATCCATCGAGCCTGTGGCTGGTCCCGTCGTCGATCGCGCGCGACCAGGTCCGTCGCGAACTGGCGACCCGGTCGGGCCGGGTCGGCCCCGGTCCGCGCGTCTGGTGCTGGACCGACCTCTGGAAAGCCGTCCGGGGCGAGCAGGAGGGCGGCCGGGTATGCATCTCGGCCGGTGCCGCCGGCGCGGTGTTCGGCGAGGCGGTCCGGCAGGCGAGGCGGGCGGGCGAGGTCGGGGCGATCGCCTCGGTGATCGACTGGCCGGGCTATCGGCGACAACTCCGCGATCGGATCGCCGACTGGACCGCCGACGAGAAGCGACTGCGCGACCCGGCTCCCGAGGACCCGGTGGCCGCGGCGGAGTGGGCCGCCTTCGTCCGATACCGGACGATCCTCCGCGAGCTCAACGCCGAGGACGCCGCCGGCTTCGCCGTCTGGGTGGCGCGCCGGCTGACGCCGCCGCCGTCGCCGCTGGCCGCCCCGGACCAGGTGACGTTCCTCGACTGGGAGACGCCTTCCCGGGCGCAATGGCGGATCCTCGAGCATGTCCTGCGGAGGGCGCAATCGGTGCGGGTCACGCTGGCCTACGAGTCGGTCGCGTCGTCGGGCCCGCTCTACGAGGCCACCGCCAAGGTCCGCGACCGGCTCCGCGGGCTCGGCTTCGACGAGGTGCCGGTCGCGGAGCCGGACATCTGGCGGCCGGCCGGGTTGCGGGCCGTGGAGCGTGCCCTGTTCCGGCAGGATTTCCCCGGTCATGCGGCCGGTTCGGCGGGGGTCTCGGTCGCGCAGGGCTTGACCATCCGGGGCGCGCCGCAGGGCGAGGGCGTCGGCCGGGTGCTGGCCCGCGAGGTCCGCGCCCTCCTCGACGGCGGTGCCGACCCGGAGGACGTCCTGGTCCTCTTCCCCGACTGGAGCGAGCAGGCCGACGTCGCGCTGGAGATCGCGAGGGATTGGGGCCTGCCCGTCCACGCCGAGCCGCGTCGGCCGCTCGCCGCCGACCCGGCCGTCGCGGCGCTCCTGCTGGCGATCGGGCTGCCGATCGAGGACTGGGTGACCGACCACCTGATCCGGCTCCTGCGCAACGGCCAGGTCCGGCCGGACTGGCCGGGCGCCGATCCGTATTCGCTGGCGGCGTCGGCCTCGGTGATCAAGACCTCCTCGGTCTTCCGGGGCCGCGAGCCATTGATCCGATGGCTTGAGCGTGCGATCGCCGAGGGCAAGGGCGCGACCGTGAAGTCGCAACGCGCCCGGACCGCTCGCGACGTCGTCACCAGGCTCTTCGCGATGCTCGCCCCGCTCGACCAGCCCAGGCCGTTCGCCGCGCAGCTCGACCAGCTCGTCCGCATCGTCGAGGCGCTCCAACTGGGCGCCTCCGACGGCGAGGGCCTCGATCAGCTCCGCGACGCGATCGAGGACCAGGCCGACATCTTCGACCGGCTTGGCCTCGGCGAGAGGCGGTGGCGATGGTCGTCGTTTGTCCGCGAGGTCGAGTCGATCGTGCTCGAGCTGACCGTGCCCGCGCCGATGTCCCGGCCGGGCTCGGTCCGGATGGCCACGGTCGGCCAGGCCGAGGGTGCCCGCGCCGCGCATATCATCCTGGCCGACCTGGCCGAGGCGACGTTCCCGGCCGGGGCGGCCGTCGAGGCGTTCCTGTCGCTCCGCCCGGGCGCGCTCCCCGACGAGGCCAGCCGCCGGGCGTTCTCCCGCGAGATGCTCCGCTTCCTCCGCGTGCTCGGCTCGGCCGAGTCGGGGGTCGTCCTGATCTACCCGACGACCAACGCGAAGGGCCAGGAGCTGTTGCGGGCCGGATTCCTCGACGAGCTGATGGACCTGATGACGCCCGAGGCCCTCGCGGCGTGCCACCGGTCGGTCGCCCGGGTGGACCCGGCGCTGGTCGATTCGCCCGAGCTGGCCGGCTCGCCGGGCGACCGCCGCGTCCGAGCGACGGCCCTCGCTCGCACCCGCGGCGACCTCGCGATGCTCTCTCAGATCGCCGGCCGGGCGGCGCACCGTCGCATCTTCGAGGGCACCGCCGCGGCGCTCCAGGTCCTCGGCAGCCGGATGAGAGGCACACCGTTCGGCGAGTACGACGGCCTGCTCCAGGACGGCCAGGTCGTGCTCGACATCGCCGACACCTTCGACTCGAGCTACCGCTTCAGCGCCAGCCAGCTCGAGACCTATATCGCCTGCCCATTCCAGTTCTTCTGCAAGTATGTGCTCAAACTCGAGCCGGCCGAGCGCCGCGACGAGATTGATGAGGACTATACCGAGCGCGGCAGTCGCATCCACAACATCCTCCAGCAGCTCGAGGAGATGAAGCAGCACATCCGCGAGGACGAGACGCCCGAGGACCTGGCGCGGATCGCCGTCGGGGCCGAGCTGAACGTCGTGCTGGCCGACGCCTCCGAGGTGGACCTGGGCCTTGCCGAGATCGAGCGTCGCCGACTGATCCAGACTATCGAGCGCTACGTGGAACAGTTGCGCGTCTATGACAACGACCCGGCGCGCGAGCAACCCCGCACCTGTTCGAGGTCGGGTTCGGCAACGACGATTCGCCGCATACGCACCTGGAGATCGGCCAGGGCTCGCGGACGGTCCGGCTCCGCGGCAAGATCGACCGGATCGACCTGGTCGAGACGCCCGAGGGGCCGGGCTTCCGCGTCATCGACTACAAGAGCGGCGCCGGGCCTTCGTCGATCGAGGTCCGCAAGGCGCGGATGCTCCAGCTCCCGCTGTATGCCATGGCCGTCGAGCAGATCATCCTGCGGGACCTCGACGTCACGCTCCGCGACGTCGGCTACTGGGCGCTGCGGAAGGACGGCTACAAGCCGATTGCCTTCGCCGAGTGGCGGGCGGCGCAGGAGGCCCTCGAGTCCTACGTTGCCGAGCTGGTCGAGCGGCTCCGGCGAGGCATCTTCGTGGTCGATTCGCAGGTGGACGGCTGCGAGGGCTTCTGCGACTACCGGGCGATCTGCCGCATCCGCCAGGCCCGGCTGGCGGCCAAGCACCACGACCGCGCCGTGGCGCCGGAGCTGGCCGTCGAGCGGGCGCGTCGCGCGAAAACATGAGTCGGAGCCCGTCGCCAGCGTTGGGCGCGGGTCTCCCGACCCCGCCCATTGCCCGACCGTAGGTCTCCCGCATTATCATCCACCATGACCGACCCGGCCCCTTCACCCTCGACCTTCCCGCTGACCGCCCAGCAGCGTCGCGCGCTGGAGGTCCCCGACGCCAGCGTCGCCCTGAGCGCCGGCGCCGGCTGCGGCAAGACGATGGTGCTGACCGAGCGGTTCCTCGCCGCGCTCGACGATTCCGGCGGCCGTCCCCTCCGCGCCCTCGTCGCCCTGACATTCACCGAGAAGGCCGCACGCGAGCTCCGCCAGCGCATCCGCGCCCGATGCCGGGCCAAGCTGGCGGCGGCCGAGGACCCGTCGCGATGGTGGTCGGTCCTCCGCGGGCTGGACGCGGCGCCGATCGGCACATTCCACCAGTTCTGCACGCGACTGTTGCGACGCCACGCGCTCCGGGTCGGGATCGACCCCGAGTTCGCCGTCCTCGACGAGTCGATCGCCGGCTCGCTCCGCGACGAGGCCGTCCGATCGGCGACTCCGGCTCCTGCTGGCGGCGCGCGACGCCGACCTCATCGACCTGGGGACCGACTACGGACTCCGCCAGGTCCGCGAGGCGCTCGGCCGGCTGACGTCGGTGCGAGGCTCGTCCGGCCTCGACGCGTGGGGCCAGCTCGTCCCCGAGACGATCGTCGAGCACTGGCGACAACAGTACGCCGACCGCCTCTGGCCGACCGTCCGCGATCGCGCCGGGCGGTCGTCCGCCATTGCCGGCAGGTGCTCGAGGCCCTCGACACGACCAACGCCAAGATCCAGGAGCGACGACTGGCATTGCTCGACGCCCTGCCCCTCCTCGATCCGGGCGAGGCCCCCTGCCCCGCCGATCGGCTCGACGAGCTGGTGGAGCTGTTGCGCGTCAACGACCTGCCGCGCAAGGGCTCCTGGCCGTCAGAGGACGCCTACGAAACCGCCCGCGACGCGATCGCCGACCTCCGCGATCACATCAAATCCCAGCTCAGGCCGGCGCTGGCCTGGGACGACGCGGGCGTGCGGGCCGCCGCCGAGCAGTCGCTGCGGTTCGCCCGGCTGGCGCGGGTCGTCGGCGTCGAGCACGAGAAGCTCAAGCGTCGCCGACGCGGGCTCGACTTCGACGACCTGATTGTGATGGCCCGCGACCTGCTCCGCGACCATCCCGAGGCCGTCCTCGACGGCCCGGATTCGATCGAGTTCGTCCTCGTCGATGAGTTCCAGGACACCGACGCGACGCAGGGCGAGATCCTCCGGCTACTCGGCGGCTCGGGGTTCCTCTCGGGCCGGCTGTTCGTCGTCGGCGACGTCAAGCAGTCGATCTACCGGTTCCGCGGCGCCGAACCGTCGATCTTCCGCGACTGGCGGGCCGAGTTCCCCCCGCCGGGCCGGGTCGGACTTACCGAGAACTTCCGCAGCGTCCCCGGCGTCATCGCGTTCGTCAACGCCCTCTTCGGCGACTGCTTCGACGACGCCGATCCGCTCCTGCCGGTCCGTCGCGAGGACACCGGCCAGCCGACCGTCGAATTCCTCTGGCCGGCGCCCAGGAGCCCGACGACGCGACGAAGCCGTCGGCCCACGATCGGCGGTTGCTCGAGGCCCGTTGCCTCGCCCGGAGGCTCCGCGAGCGGCTCGACGCCGGCTGGCCGGTCTTCGATCGGGCGTCGAACGCAACCCGGCCGGCGCACCCCGGCGACGTCGCGATGCTGTTCCGCGCCATGACCGACCTCTGGCCGTACGAGTCGGCCCTGGCCGATGAGGGCTTCGACTACCACACCATCGGCGGCTCGGCCTTCTATGCCCAGCAGGAAGTTCATGACGTGATCAACCTGCTCTCCGTCGTCGAGGACCCGTTCGACGAGATCGCGATGGCCGGCGCCCTGCGGAGCCCGTTCTTCGGCGTCAGCGACGAGGGGCTGTTCCGGCTGGCGACGTCATTCGGGGAAGGCGGCCTCGCCGCCGGCCTGCTCCGGCTCGACGACCTCGCCGGGCTCTCGCCGACGGACCGTCGGCGCGCCGCGAGGGCCCTCGAATTGCTCTCGCGGTGGCGATCGATGAAGGATCACGTGCCGATGGCGCGGTTGGTGGCGCGGGTGCTCGACGAGTCGGGATTCGAGGCGGCGGTGGTCTGCGAGTTCCTCGGCGAGCGGAAGCTGGCCAACACGCGGAAGATCGTCCGGCTCGCGCGCGACTTCGACCGCCAGGGCGGCTTCACGCTGGCCGACTTCGTCGCCAAGTTGCGGACCGACCTGGAGAACGAGCCGCGCGAGGAGCAGGCCGCCACCACCGACGAGTCCGGTTCCAGCATCCGATTGATGTCGATCCACCAGGCCAAGGGGCTGGAGTTCCCCATCGTGGTGCTGCCGGACCTGGCCCGCGCGTCGAGCGCCCGGAGCCCGCTGGTGGCCTTCCACCCGGACCTCGGTCTGGTAGTGCGACCGCCGCAGCCGGCTCCCGCCCAGGACGAATCGACCGCCGATCCGACGGCGGGCGGCTTCGCGTGGCAAGCCTACCTGACGCTCGAGAAGGCCGACGACGAGCAGGAGTCGCTGCGCCTCTTCTACGTGGCGGCCACGCGGGCGCGCGACGCCCTGATCCTCTCGTCCGGCCTGGGACCCGACGAGCCGGTGAGATCGACCTCGGCCGCCATGCGACTCCTCGACGAGCGGTTCGACCGATTGACCGGCGCGTGTCGGGTGGCGTCGGGCCTGTCGGCCGAGGTCCGGCTGATGGGCCCTCCCGAGCCGAGGGGCGAACGGACCGTGACCTCCTCGCCCCGCGCGTCGATCGCGTCGATCGAGGAGGCCATTACCCGGGCGGAGCCGGTCGATCGGGTCGCCGCGCCTCGTGCGGCCGCGTCGCCGCGATACCTCGACCTCGACCCGATCGCGGGCCTGTCCCCCCGCGCCGCCCGGCTCGACGGATTGATCCGCGCGATGCTCCGCGACCCCGGCTGGCGTCGCGGCGAGTCGATGGAGGCGATCGCCGTCCGGGCGTCGGCGCGGCAGGTCCCCGCGGCGAACGCCAGCCTGGTCCGCGAGGCCGTCCGGCGGATGGACGCCCTGTGGGACGTCCCCGCCTTCCGTGCTTTGCGCGAAGCCGACCCGGCCTCGGTGCGGCACGACTTCGCCTTCACGATGCCCGAGGGCGCGACCGTCTACCACGGGGCCTGCGACGTGCTGTTCTGCGATCGAGAGGGCCTCTGGCAGGCGATCGTCGTCGCCGACGCGGATGCCGATCGCGATCGGCAGTCGCTCCGCCTGGAGCTCGCCGGCCGGGCGGCGATCGCGGGCGGATTCGCGCCGATCGGCCCGGGCTGGGTGGTCCGGCACGGGGCCGACGGCGCGATCGATGATTAGGTCTGGATTCGGCGCGGGTCTCCGACCCCGCCGTCGGCGCGACCGAAGGTCACCCGGTTGGGTGCGGGCCGGGCGAGCGTGCATTCGGAGCCCGTCGGGAGATCGGGAGACCTGCGGTCAGGCACTCGGGCGGGGTCAGAGACCCTCGCCCAACTTTGCGGTCATGCCGGCTGTAACGGCTCGGGCTCAAGAACCTCAGCCCATTACCCTGAACGATCCGCAGAAACGGCGTCCCAGTTGCGTGAAATCCGCCGACGTGCCGGAATTCCTCGATCAGCGGGTGGTCGAAGGCGCCGTCGAATCGGCGTCGCGGCTCGATGCGGTCTCGACGGCGACCTGCTTTCGCGCGTGGGCCAGCCATCGGTCGTGAAGCGCGTCGAGCCCGTCGATCTGGTAGACGTCGCGGACCGCCGCGTCGGCCCCGGTCCGCTGCGCGTCGCGGACGAACTGGAGGAATCGCTCCGGGGGGCCCTGGTCCACAAGGAACCGGGTCAACGAGACGCTCTGGGCGTAGAACAGCCGCCAGTCCTTCTGGTCGGGGTAGTCCATCTTCATCAGATCGCTGACGGGGAAAACCTGGCCGGCCTCGAGCGGTCGCCGGAGGTCGGCCACGCGGTTGCGCTGCTCGGCCGTCGGCTCGGCCAGCACGGCGAGCCCCTCGTCGGCCCATCGCGGGATCTGCCGGGCCACGAACACGTCGGCCAGGACGATGTGCGTCACCTCGTGGGGCAGGGTCGCCGAGAGCATCGTCGGGTTGTCGGCGCGGAGGTTCATCCGTCGCGAGACGACTCGCGTCCCGTCGTTCGCCATCGTCGAGATGCCCGGCGAGACCTCGGGCTGGCCGGTCGCCTCGGCGTAAGACTTCGGGTTCGGATGGAGGTACAGCTCGCATCGCGGCGTCCAGCTCGAGGTCGCCGCCGGGCTCTTCCAGCGCCCGGCCTGGGCCTTGCGCACCGACTCGGCGATCTCGGCGGCGCGTCGGGCCGTCGCGAGGTCGCAGTGGAAGATCCGGAAATTCTCCGTCTCGAGGGCCTGCCATTCGATCGGGGCGGGTGTGGTGGCGTCGTCGCGGGCCGGGCGGCTCGGCTTCGGCGGGTCGTTGAAGGCGAGGTACGGTTCCGATCCCGAGTCGGGGCCGGCGAGATTCAGCGGGCCGTCCGGGGCGGGCGCGGGACGGGGGGCCGCCGAGGTCTCATCGGGCTGAGGGCTCGCGGCCTCTCGCGGCCTGGTGAACGGTCGGCGGAGGCGGCGGGCGGGCGCCTTCGGTTCCTCGGGCTCCGATCCGCGGATGATCAGCTTGTCCGACCGGGCCGCGGCCGCCCGACGACCGCCCCCGCGCTCCTCGGCGACCTTGTTGCGGAGGTACTCGCCGATCCAGTGGCCCGGCGTGAGCTGTCGGATCGCGCGGACCTCCGCCTCGATCGCGTCCCACTCGGCCGACGAGCGGGGACGCCCGTTGATCTTCCGGCAGACCTCCTTCGCCCGGCAATACGCCCAGTGCGGCCGACGGTCCGCCGGCAGCCGATCCTGGCCGGCGAGCGTCGCATACACCCGGCCCGCCTCGTCGTACTGGCCGGCGACGAAGAGGTGATCGGCCCGGTCGAGGTCGGAATCCGCCGCCGGTCGCTCGCGGGCCGGGGCCTCGGAGTCCGACGGGTTGCCGGGAGCGACTTCGGGCGTCGCCGAGCCGGGGTTGATCTCCGTGTCGGCCGCATCCGACCGGTCCGGATCATCCGACGGCCGCGATGCGTGTCCGCCGTCGCGATCGGGTTCCGGGCCGGCAAGCATCGGCCCTTCGATGGCGGGGAGGGGACGGACATCGGGATCGCGAGTCGCGTGGGCATCCGGCCCGGTCGTGCTGGCGATCCGACGCGCCGGGGCTTTCGGCGGGGGGATTCGCTCGGGCTCGGGCAAGGGGGCCGGCTCCGCGAGGATCGGGGGCGTGGGGACCTGCGACGGTGCCGGCGTCGGCATCGGTGTGGTTGGCGCGGGTGGCTTGCGGGGGATTTCGGGAGTGGCCTTCGGTCGGGCCGGGGGCGGAGTGCTGGGTTGCGTCGCGACCGGCCGTGGCGGGCGACTCCGATCGAGGATGGCGAGGTTGTCGCGGTAGTGGGCGGCCTCTCGCGTGCGCCCGCCGGCCTCGGCCTTGCGGGCGAGGACCTCGTAAGACTGGTGGAGGAGCTCGATGAGGGCCGGCCGGTCGGCGGCGTTGGCCTCGATCAAGGCGTCTTCGAGGACGGTCAGGGCGGCGACGTGATCGCCGGCCTCGATCAGCCTCCGCGCCCTCGGGATCGGCCCTTCGCCCGCGGCCTCGGCAGTCGTCCCTCCCCGCGCCCATGGGGCCAGGACCAGGCAGAGTCCGACCATGATCGTCGTGGCAGCCTGTCGCATGACATCCCTGTCTGTTTCGTTCGTCCCTACCGTTCTCCCGGGCACGATGCCCCGACGATCCGCGGAGAGGCTTTGGATCGATTAATATCAGATGACGGATTGCGGATTGCGAATGGATTTAAGGCTCGAAGCATCGAGGGCTTATGGATTCGCAATCCGGAATCCGCGATCTGCAATCCGACGCGGAGCGGTCGAGGCCGGGGGAGTATGCTCGGAAAAGACCGGGGCGTCAATCGGAACTGACCGTCGTCGGCGATGCGCCTTATTCCACCGCGGGGTTGGGATTGAATCCCTGGCCGCGCCCACGTCGCAGGCCGCCGGGATGCATGGGATAGCCCGGCGGCCGGGCCGCCTTCGCCGGGGGTGGGGTGGGGATTCGCTCCGGCCTGGGCAGCCCGAGCACCTTGGCGGCCTCGACCTGGAATCGATACAGTTCGCCGTCTCCGGGGAGCCGCTGGTGCGACCACTCGACCGACTTGTCGTACCAATCGTGCGCGCGCTCTTCATGCTTGAAGTGGGCGTGGATCATGGCGAGGAAGAACCAGTCGAAGGCGTCGCCCTCGTCGCTGAGTTCCATCGATCGGTAGAGTGCGCTGCGGGCCTCCTCCCACTTGCCGAGCCGGAAATAGGCCACGCCGAGCGTGTTCCAGATCAGGCGATCGGTCGGCGCCAGGTCGACGGCGCGTCGGGCGTAGGCCGCGGCTTGCTCCGGGTCGCGAAACTTCTCATCGGGGCAGGTCGCCAGCAGCCAGGCCCAGCCGTTGAACGCGCGGGCGATGCTGTGGCGAGCCTGGGTCGTAAGCGACTCCAGCGGGATGGCCTCCGCCTCGGCGATGACGCGCTTGTAGCCCTCCCGCGACGTCTCGTAATTCCCCGAGTGCCAGGCCTGGGAGGCCTCGGCGAACAGGATCTCCATCTCGTGGACCCGCACCGCGTCGGGGCTGGGCGTCCGGGATGGCCGGTTCGCGTGGACGCGGCGGAGGTCGTCGCGGAGGATGAATTCCCGGACCCATCGCGATTGATTGAGCATCTCGAGGTAGGCCGACCAGGCCGGCAGTCGGACCATCAACATCAGGAATGCCAGCGACAGCACGAGCCCGAGCCGGCCGAATCGCGCCCGACGCGCCAGGGCTTGGCGGTCGGAATCGATCGCGCCGGCGTCCTGGTTGCGGATGGCCATCAGACCGGCACGGGTGGCCGTGGCGAACTCCAGCAGCAGTTGGATCGCGCCGAACGCGCCGCCGATCAGGACCGGGATGCCGAGGCCCGCCATCGCCTCCCGCGCGATCGAGAACGAGCCCACATTGATCCAGCGGGCGCGGCCGTCGCTCCAGTCGGCGACCATCGAGAGCACGCCGCCGATCGAGAGGATCGCGAACGTCAATGCCCCCGCCTTGAGCAGCTCCGACCATCGGGTCCGGCGCAGGGCCAGGCCCAGGATCAACGGCCAGGCGGAGCCCAGCAAGGCGAGCGGCGGGTTCTCGTCGAGGAAGCCGTTCCATCGCCCGATCGACGTCGGCGCGGACCGCCAGGTCTGGAAGGCGGACACCGCATAGGTCGCGATCGCACAGGCGAACCGGACGGCCCCGAGGCACACCATCCAGGTGCTCAGGATCGCGATCTTCTCGGCCTCGCCGGGCGAGTGGGAGGCCGCCTCGTGATGGGCGATGGGGTGGCCTTCCAGCTCGATCGTCCGAATCAACCCCATGAGTCGTCCCTCGCGGCATGGGGGTGCCCGCGACATCCCCCGGGGTCCGAATGGAAATCTCAACGATCCGCTCGGCCGGCCGCCCCTCCGGATGCCGGGGTGGCGATCTCCGTCTACATCCGGTTACTAACATTAGAGTCGGACGGCCGCATGATGTCCAACAAAAATTATGACAGCATCCGGTCGGGCTCGGGCCGCTAGGCTCTCGTCGGTGGGCGGTGCCCACCCTACTTTTCTCGTATGCCTATCAGGAGCGCCGACAGTGCGGATCTGTCGCGCTTTTCCTGGCAGAGAGACCTTCCCAAGGGCTCGAATCTCGTTCCTACGCTCCGAGTGTTAAATTCGCGCCGTCGGACCGACGCGTGCGAAGCCCGCTCCGCAACGGCCCGCGAATCCAGGACTCGCCGCGTGCCTGTTCCCGCCCTCGTGCCGATTTCCGTCCCCTCAGCGTCCCTGTTCCCGTCCCCCTAGTATCCCGATTTTTCTCGGGGTTTCTCGGTGTACGATCCCGATCGGTCGGCAGTTCATCCCAATGAAGAGTCAATCTGCTCACGTTGCGTGCTGCCGGCCGATTGTGTGCTCGCATGTCGTTCGCCGTGGTTACTAACAGGAGGTCTCATCGATGAATCCCGTGAATGCCGGGAGATTCCTTCACACGTCCCTTCTCGCCTTACTGATCCTCGTAGGCGGCCAAGGATCGGCGCGCGGTGGCCCTTTGGTTTATGTCGCCAGCGCTTCCTACGAATTCGGAGCCTTGGATTTGATTACCGGCGATTTCACCCTGCTCGGTATGTTTCCCCGGGCCGGTCGGCACGGGCCGTTCCCGATTTACGGACTCGGATTCACCGGGCCAGGCCAACTTTCGGCCGTGGATGCCAGGGGAAATGTCTTCTCGGTGAACCCTGCGAATGCCGCGGAGACCCCCATATTCAGTTCCGGCACGTTCCCGAATGGGGGAGGCGGCGACGGCCACGGAAGCCTCTATGTCTTCGATGGTGCGACGGGCAACGTCGACGCCATTAACGTCGCCAGCGGGTCTGTCACACCCATCACCAATTTCCCCAATGCCCAGAGTACGGGCTTCACGGCCATCGCTCCCGATGGATCGCTCTACATGACCGTCTATAATCTCACCTCGGCAGGGTACGATCTCTACCGAATCGATCCCACGACCGGCAATTCGACGGACATAGGGCCATCCTCCGCTCAGCTTCTAGCCGGAGTCTTCGTCGGTTCGACGCTTTACGGGTTCGATCAGTTCGGGGGAATTGATACGATCGATACGACCACCGGGGCGGAAACGCTCGTGGCGCACTATTCGCTTCCCGGCGGCGATCCAGGGATCGATCCGATCTATTCCGCGGCCTTTCAAGCCCAGTCCGTACCCGAGCCGTCGTCGTTGCTATTACTCGCGATCGGTGGAATTGCGGCGGGCCTCACGGCAGCCGGGCGAAGAGGTTGCTGATCTTGACGTCGGCGCGGCGACGAGGCCCGCTTCGCGGCTCCGACATGTCCAGAAAGGGGCGGGACTAGGCGATTCGTATCTCGATGCTTCAAAAACTTTTCGGAAGGGGATGTCACATGAGCAAGCGGATCGGATGGAGTGTCGCATTCTTCGCAGTTGCATTCGGACTGGCCTCGGCCGCGCGAGCCGACATCATCATGTACACGGAGAGCTTCCAGGCCACGGGCACGCTTGCGCGCAAAGGTTCACCGATCAATCGGTCACGTTGACGGCCTTCGGTGACACCTCGACACTTTTCAGTACGCCGGCCTTTGCAGAAGTTGATGCCGTCACATCAACCTTTGCGATCAACGGAGTGGCGACAGCGAACTTTACTGACTCCCTGAACGTTTTTGTGGTCTATGGATTCGGGGGCATCTTCGGATTCACTGACCCCGATTCCTCCACCGGAGGGGATATTCTTGATGTCCGGGCCTCACCCTTTCTGACTTACGATCTGATTTCGCCAATAGGCCCAATCGCCGGCTCATTTGCCGATTACTTCAGCTTGAATAATCCTACAGTGACGTCTGCCGGTGACCTCGTCTTCACCTCGGTCGCGGATTCGGTGATTGTCACCGCCTCAGCGGTCCCCGAGCCATCCTCGTTGGTGCTCGTAGCGTTGGGTTTTCTCGGCACCGTCTGTTACGCTCGACGCTTGTGGTAGCCTGGGTGGTAAAAGCGCGCCGAACTCCTCGCGTCGCGCCCGTTCTGCCGCGGTGCCTTGCCCGACGAAGGGGATTTGAATCCGCGTGCTCGTCACGGCGCGACCGCGGGGTTCCCATCGGATCCCATCGGGTCCGCGGATGAGCAAACGGACCTCGCGCGAAGTCATCTGGCGGACCTTGAACCCGGCGAGGGCCCGAGGTTATCGGCCCCGTCTGCCCCACGCAAGTCGGCTTCCGCCTCGGCCCGGAGCCGTGCGAGCTCAGCGGCCGCGGGCGGGGGGAGCCGGACATCGGCCAGCTCGGATCGTGCTCGTCGGTAGCTCTCCCGGGCGGCCTGCGATCGGCCCAGATGGTTCTGGCTCATCGCCAGGAAGATCCGCCAGCGCCGCGCGGTCCGCCGCATCCGGCTGCCCCCCGATGGCCGACTCGAGCGACTCGACGGCCTCGGCATGACGGGCCTGGCGGTAGAGGACAATCCCGAGGTCGCCGCGATCGGCGGGATTCCCGGCGCCGCGATCGAGGGCCGTTCGCAGCAGCTCCGACGCGCGGACCAGGTCGCGCATGGCGACCGGGCCGTTCGTAAGGACGGCGACCAGGCCGCGACGCGCATCGGGTCGGACCGGGTCGCCTGCCAGTGCCGCCTCGAAATCGGCGACGGCGCGGCGATAGTCCTGGATCACGAGGAAATACCGGGCCCTCGCGACCAGCGAGCTCGGGTCGAGCCGTATATCCACGTCCAGGGGATGCGCCGCCGCTACGGTGCTCGACGGAGGGCCGATCGGGGGCAGGTCCCAGTCCAGGTCCATCTCCTTCAGGCGTGTGCGGATCCTCCGCAGGTCCCAGATGTGGATATATCCGGCGGCCGTGCCGACGACCAGGGAGCCGCCGTCCGGGCTGAATCGCATGAGGCCCACGATCGTCGGGTCGGGCGACTGGAGGCGGGCCAGCTCGCGCAGGTCGCGGGGATCGACCAGCAAGACCTCCGTCATCGTCCGTTGCACGGCCAGCATGCGACCGTCGTCGCTGTATGCCAGCAGCGCGGGGGAGGTGGTTCGCTCCACCGCGATGCTCGGGCCGCGCTCCCAGCTCCCGACCCGCCACAACGTGCACTCCGCCTCGGTGGAGACGCCGACCCCGGATCCTGACGCGAGCCAGCGGCCATCCGGGCTGAAGGCGACGCCGGCGTCGCCCATGTTCCAGAGGTGAGCCAGGGCGTTGTGACGCGTATCCCAGACCTGGACCCCGGGCCCTTCCCAGCTCCCGGTGGCCACCCATCGCCCATCCGGGCTGGCGGCGATGAAGGCCGCCTTGGGAGCCCGCCAGGACTGCACCACGTGCGGGTGGGGTGCCAGGTCGATCAGGTTGACTCCCCGGTCGTCGTCCACGATCGCCAGCCGACCCTGATCGGGCCCGCAGAACGCCATACGCCCGGATGGGGCGACGTCGGCGAGCGTCATCAGCCGTTCCGGGGGGCCGATTCCCACCCGCAGGTATCCATCCCGGCTCGAAGAGCTCCAGGGGCCATCGCCTCAATTGAGACGAGTCGTAGGTCAACAGCCCTGTGCCGGCCTTCTCGAAGAGGACATCGAGGGCGTTCGCGGTGGAGAGGTGGGCGACCTCCCGGCCGGTGACCAGGTCCCAGAGGCGGACGCCGTCGTTCCAGGCCGAAGCGGTGGCGAAGAGGCGCCCCTGGGGGTGGAATCGCACCTCGGAGACATCGTCGCGATCGTGATGGTCGTGATGGCCCTCGGAGAATCGAAACTCGTCGGGCACGTCGAGATGGCAGAGGGCGACACGAGGCCCCTCGGTCCGCGCGGTGAACGTCCGATCGTCCCGGCTGAAACCGATCCATCGCGACCCGGGGATCGTCAGCAGCGACTTGCCGGCGCGATAGTCCCACAGCCTTACTGCCTTGTCGTGTCCATAGCTGGCCAGGAGGTCTCCCGAGCGGCTGAACGCGACGGCGGCGACCTCCCAGTTGTGTCCGGTCAAGACGTTCCGCCGCCGCCCGGACAGCCAGTCCCAGATGTAGATCTTGTGGTCATCGCACGCGGTCGCCAGGAGCTCCCCGTCCGGATGCCAGGCCAGCCCCTCGACGCCGTGGAACGCCTGCACGCCCGGCCGCTCGTCGGCCGTCGCGTGCGACAGCGTATTGAGGAGACGGCCCGATTCGAAGTCGAAGAGGCGCACGGTAGGGGGCTCGAGGGCGGCGACGGCGAGGACGCGACCCCCGGGTTGCACGGCCACCGCGGACGGCAGGATGCCCACGTCCAGGGCCGTCAGCTCGCGGCCCTCCGCCAGCTCGAACCGCCGCACTCGCCGGTCGTTCGTACCGATTGCCGCGATCCGCCGCGACTCCGAGAAGGCCCAGGAGCAGGAGGCGCCCCTCACGGAGACGAGCGGCCGCCCTCCCGGATCCTCCATGTCCCAGATGAAGGCGAGATCGGCGCCCGTGTCGAGATAAGCGGCCGCCAGGTAGCGATCGCCGGGGCCGAACTCGAGCCGGACGGTCCGGTTCAGGCCATCGGCGGGGATGATGGTGAAGCGCCGCAGCACCCGGTCATCCGCGACCCGGCGCACCGTCACCTCGCCGTCCCGCTTGCTGAGGGCGTACCGCTCGTAGTTGGAGTCGAACGCGCGGCCGTTGGTCCCCGGGGGATTGCCCTCCCACTCGTGCCCGAGTCGGACATCGGGCAGTGCCATCGCCGCGATGGCCTCGGCGCGCATCTCGAGGATGTCGGCCCGCGAGGCGGCCACCCGACCGCTGAGGGCGGCCGCTTCGTCCAAGGCCCGGAGTGTATCGTGGCGCTGCCCCATCCGCCCGCTGCCGCGGCTAGCCCTGGCCCGGGCGAACGAGGCGCGGAACAGCCGCTCCAGGGCATGGCTCTCGGCGCCCTGCCGCGGAGGGCTTCGCGGTGCAGCCGCGCCGCCGAGACCGCCAGCACAACGGCGATGGTGAAGAGCAGTAGTAGGGCCAGCCCGGAGAGGCCGGCCACGGCCGGGTTGCGACGACACCACCGCACGAGGCGCTCGGGCCATCGGGCGCGGCGGCTGCGGATCTCGCGGTCCTCGCGGAAGGCCAGCAGGTCCTCGGCCATCGCATCCGCCGTCGCGTACCGCCGTCTCGGGTCCTTGTCGATCGCCTTGAGGATGATCGTCTCCAGGTCCCGCGGGATCTCGCCGTCGATCGACCGCGGCGGCCGGGGTTGCCCGTGCTGGATCAGATGCATGAGGTGCCGGGTATCCGGGCCGCGGAAGGCGGGCTCCAGGGTCGCCAGTTCGTAGAGCGTCAGCCCGAGCGAATAGATGTCGCCCTGGGGGAGCGATTCCCCACGGAACCGCTCCGGGGGGATGAAGCGGAGGGTGCCGACGACATCGCCGCGCGAGAGGTCCTCGGCATCGGTCTCGTGGGCCAGGCCGAAGTCGGCAACCCACACCGTCCCCTGGAGGTCCAGCAGGAGGTTGGCCGGCTTGATATCGCGGTGGAGGACGCCGTTGCGGTGCGCGTGGCCCATCGCGAGGGCCACCTGCTCACCGATCCGGGCGACGCTCTTATAGAAGATCCGCCCGGAGGGCTGCTCCAGGCCGGGACGGCTGGTGCTCGACGGGGCGCTCGCCCGGCCGCCGGCCTCCGGCTGGCGGTCCGGGACGGCCAGCGAGGCGGGGAGGGCCACGGCGCCGTTCTTGGCGGTCGGTCCGGACTCCAGGTCCGGGTCGGTGTCGGCGAACCGTCCGGTCCGCAGGCTCCGTGACAACGTCGCCGGGGTGGGCAACGGCGGGGCGTCGCCGGTAGCCGGCGCCGGCCCGCACCTCCCATTGCGCAGGTGGCGCAGGTCGGCGATGACCTTCTCCAGGGATTCGCCGTATATGAACTGCATCGCGTAGTAGTGCAGGTCGTCGCACTCGCCGATGCCGAAAATAGGGACGATGTTGGTGTGGTGCAGTCGGCCCGGCGCCCTCGACTCGCGGAGGAACCGCGCGAGTTGGCGCTGGCCGACGATCTCGGGCTTCAGGACCTTCAACGCCACGCGGCGGCCCATGGATTCCTGCACCGCTTCGAAGACGTAGCCCATTCCTCCTTCGGAGATGAAGCGGAGGATGCGATAGTCGCCCAGGCGGTCGGGAATCGCCCGACGGCCCGAAGTCGCGCGGGCGGGGTCCGGTCCGCGCAATTCGGCCGAGTCGGGCTTGAGCCGCTCCATCATCACGATGGCCGGGAAGGCCCGGCGGATCTCGTCGGCCAACTCGGGGTACCGAGCGGTGTACTCCGACAGCGGCGGCCGCTCGCCTCGGCGGACGCGCAGGGCGAACTCCTCGGCCAGGCGATCGAACGGGTTGCGGTCGGATGTGGAACTATCCATGGATCGGTCGCGTCGCCCGAGGGACGCACCTCGCTCGAGGAAGCCGGGCATGGTGGCGAGGATGTCGGTGAGCCGCCTGAGGGCGCGGACATAGCGATTGCTGGCCGCGGCTTTCTGCAAGCCGAGGATCGCGGCCGTCTCGCCGTTGGTCAGTTCCTCGAAATGCCGCAGTACCAGCACCTCGCGGTCGATCGGGTCCATCGCGTTGAGCACGTCCTGGAGGCGGACGCGCATCTCGGCCCGGATCGCCGCCAGGCTGGGGGTAGTCAGCCGCCCCAGCAGGAAGTTGGCCAGCGAGAGGCTGTCGGCCTGGGGCATGGCGCCGGCCTGGAGAGAGACCTCTCGGCCGGCCTCGCGCTCTTCGCCCCCAGGTGCCGCCGGTGCAGCGCCAGGAGTCGCTGGCCGGCGAGGAAGCGGAGCCAGAGGAACGGCGGCATCCTAGGGTCGGCCCGGTACTCATCCTGACGGTTGTACGCGTCGATGAACGCTTCCTGGAGGACGTCCGACGGGTCGATCCGCCCCTGCAGGCGCCGATCGAGACGGAGCCGGACCATTCGACGCAGGCGGTCCCGGTGCTTGCCGAAGAGCTGGGCCAGCGCCTGCGGGTCACCGGCGTGGATCCGGCTTATCAGGGGATCGTCGCCGTCGTGCTCTTCGTCCATCAAACGCCGCCATCCAGTATCCGAAATCCCCGTTCGACACCGATCTTAACCGCCGGAAGGCCGGTTTCGCACGCCGGCGGGCCGGCGATTCCTAGGAGGAATGGCGGCGACGACGACGACCGCCGATCCTCGTCTGGAGACCGCGTCGCGGCCTGGACCGCCCGATCGAACGGGGTATCTCACCGCAGGGACGGCTCCAGGGGCAGGAGTCCGAAAACCGCCAGGTGCTGGATCGGTCCCGCTCCCGGCCTCGATCGCAGCCTCATACCCGCCCCGGACCGACCCGTCAACGCCGGGCTTCATCAGTGGAGACATCGCACGCTCCGGTTGGATAGGCCCGTGGTGTTCCCCTCTCGGGGTCAGTCTGTCTCCTGCCGCGCCGTGCTGGGCTTGTTTCCACCGGCCCCTGCTTCCGCTCGAACGATTGCGGATCGGCGCGGTCGTCCCCCACAATCATAACTGCGGATCGGCCCGGTTCGTACACAGCGCGGCCGGATGCCGTGCCATCCATGCTCCAAGCCGGCCGGTGAGCCGCAGTGCATCCTGTCGGCGAATCCCTTCGGGGAGACGAGCGGTTTGATTCGCGCGGCAGGCACTGTCTCGACGACCTTCCGAAGACGGCTTCGTATCTCTGCAGCCGGCTCTGATTCCGCTCGTTCCCACGCCAGTCGCCCGCATCGCCAGCGTCCCTTTCCCACGGGGAATCCTTGTCGCCGCCTCGTTCGCGAACCCGCCGATGTTCTCCGGCTCGGGGCTCGGGAGTAGCGCCCGGCGACGCGATGGCTTCCGTGCCCCTCAACGACATAACGGTGAAAGCTGTTAACCGGCAGCCGGTAAGACTCCAGGTGCGGAGCCTCCATCGTAAACCGCGCCGGGCGCCCGCGCGTTGCGTCGCGCCGGCGTGATCAACCGAAGCATCTCTCCGAGAGGTGACCGTGGTTGGCAATTATCGATCTGATGGGCGTTTCCTCGAAACCAGCGCGTGTTTGCAGGCAGGAAGATCACCCTGCCGCCATCACTCAGATCGAGATCCGCTCCACGATGTTCCGCGTGACCTTACGCCGGAGTCGGTCGTAGATCCGCCTAGGAGCCTGTCCGAGAATAAAGTGTTGACAGATAAGGACTTACGTCGAATGACCGACGCAGCGATTTTCGGATTCTCGGGGAAAACGATATTTTGCCATATTAAGCAATATTGTAAACTGCTGCTCTCAATCGACTTAATTCTCGGACAGGCTCCTAGTCGGAGGTTCGGCGTGACCCGCCAGGTACTGCCACGCTGTAAAAGCTGCGGTCCAGGAGCAATAAGCCGGTCTTGAGCCCGGCCTTGCTCACCAGAGCCAACAGTTCTTGGAGCACGTCCTGGAGTAGCTCGGAGCGGGTCACCGAGGTCACGGCCAGGGTGAACCGTTGGTCGTGGAGCATGACGCAGGCGGTGGCATAGGCGAAGAACGAGTGGGTGCCGGCCTTGACCTTAGACCGGTAGATCTCGCGGCTGTCTAGCGGATGCTTGCCATAATAAGGGAGGAGGGTGAGATCGATACAGATGCGGAGCGGACGCTTGCGGCGGCGGCGCAGGGCCCTGGGCAAGTGTGCGCGAAAGGCGGCATTGACCTTGCGCTTGAGCTGCGCGAGACAGAAGAGGTTGGCGTAGAGGGCTTTGGCGTAGGTGTCTTCGCGAGGGACATCCCGGAGCCGGCCGCAGGTCTCGGAGATCGAGAAGGTCCGCGCGGCGGCGAACACGACCGTCAAGAGGATCGTTGCGGTGACTTTGCCGGCGGGTTGGAGGTCCAGGTGCGGCTGGCAGAACTCGACCGCGAAGCGTTAAACTTGGGCGGGAGTCAGTGGGGCGGTGGACTTGCGCATAGTGGCCTCCGTAATGAAGGGACTTGTCACAAGTCATTATCGGAGAATTGCTTGAGTTGGCCATCCCCAGCCAGCCCTTCAACCCGCATGTTCGGGAAGTACTGAGATCAAGAACAAAGGCAAAGGGAAGAAGCAACTTCCGAGTAAAGAGGGGCCGACTGAAGCCGTAGCTTAGTGCCATTGGGCATTGCCCACCCTACTTCCTCGATCCTTCGCGGACCTTGAGATATGACGACGAGCGAAACGGCGAACTCCTGCAATGTTGCGTGGTATTACGCGGCGACCGCGCTATCCCTCTGGCTGGGGTGGGGGATTCGCGGGAATTTCGGCCACGAATACGGGGCGATGATGCCCGGGGCGCTGGCGGCCCTGGCGGCAGTCCTCCTGTCCGGCCGGGTCGACTGGCATCGACGCGCCGCCGAGTTCGCGATGTTCGGTGCGCTGGGCTGGTCGTTCGGCGGCAGCATCTCGTACATGCAGGTGGTCGCCTACACGCATTCGGGCGACTCGCCGAGCGTCTTCTACGGGTTCGCCTGTCTCTTCGCGATCGGCTTCCTCTGGGCGGCCCTGGGCGGCGCCGGCGTCGCGATGCCGGCCGTAGCGGATCGGTCCTTCCTCACGGCGCTGTACCTGCCGATGGGCGTGGTGTTCTTCTTCTGGTGGCTGCAAGGCGCCGCCATCGAACCCTGGCTCCGGCATCGGGGCTACGAGCTGTTCTGGTACGACACCGACTGGGTGGCTGCGACGCTGGCCCTGATCGGCGGGCTGATCGTCTGCGCGATCCGGCGTCGGCTCGACCCCGCCAACGGGCTGATCCTCGCCATGGCCGCGGGCTGGTGGGCCGGCTTCGCCATCATGGTCCTGGGACTCGACCTCCACATGACCCCGCCGCGGGGCGACAACTGGGCGGGCTGCCTGGGCATGACGATCGCCGTCCTCGGCTATAGCCGGTGGGCCGGCCTGGGCGAGGTCAGTCGCGCCGGGCTGGTCTGCGGCTTCATCGGCGGGATCGGCTTCGCCGCGGCGTCGATGCTCAAGCTGGTCGAGGTCACCAGCGGCATCCAGACCAACTGGCACAGCATCCTCGAGCAGACGACCGGTTTCTTCAACGGCATCGGGCTCGCGGTTGCCATAGCTTCGCTGTCGCGGCGGAACCCCTCGGTCGAGGAGGTCGGCGACCCGAATCGACGGCCCGCGACCGAGGCGATGGCGCTGGGGTTCGTCGTGCTGGGGATCACTTATTTGAATCTGCGAAAGAACGTCGGCCAGTGGGTGAAGTTCAAGGCCGTGCCGGCGGAGATGGCGGGCCTCGCCGCGGGCGCCTGGTTCGACCTGGGCTACGTCCTCGCGGCATTGACGCTGCTGGCCCTGCTGGTGCGCCATTCGCGTCGCCCGCTGGCTGTCGTGCCGTCGAGCCCGATGGGGCGGGGGCAATGCCTCTACCTGGGCCTGCTCTGGTGGCTGGTCGTCGGCAACTTCGAACGCGCCCTGGTCGCCTTCACGCCCGAGCGGCTCGTGACCGAGGGCGTGCTCTACGTCGTGGCGCTGGCCTGCACGCTCCTCGTGCTCGCCGGGCCGACGGTCGACGATGCGGAGAGGCCGTCGCCGACGGGCGAGGGATGGCGCGGCCCAGGCCGGGTCTGGCCGGGGTCGTCGCGGCGGGCCTGGTCGCGGCGGCCGTCTCGATCGTCGTCGACTGGGCCGTCGTCCGCGCCATCTACGGCGACCGGTTCGCGGGCCACGCCAGGCAGCACATCCGGTTCGGCCCGAAGGCAACGACCCATCGCATCGAGGATCGCTGAGGTCTCCGAGGTCGTCGGGATCAAGACGCGCGGGTCTCGGGGAGCACCCTGGGGGGCCTCGGCTGGGCCGGCTCGGTGCCCCCGAGGCAATGCGGCCGACAATCGCGCAGCGAGTGCGGCCTTTCGAGCGGGGCGCGGGTCCGGCGGAACGTCCAGCGGATGCCGATCTGCTCGAGGTCGTCGGCGAGCTGCCTCGCCGACGCGTAGCGATCGGCCGGGTCCCGCGCCATCGCCTTGAGGATGACCGCCTCGTGCTCCGGGGGGAACCCGGGCCGGACGTCGCTCGGGCGCCGCGGCGGGGCGGTGGAGAGGTACGCCGAGAGGCACGGCAGCGTCACGTGATCGGGGACCCGGAAGGGCCGCTCGAGCGTCAGCGCTTCGAAGATCGTGACGCCCATCGAATAGACGTCGCAACGGACCTCGTCGGCCGTGACGCGGAGCAGCCGTTCCGGCGCCATGTACATCGGGGTGCCTGCGCCGTTGCGCATCTGCTCGGTGGTGGCGATCTCGAGGTCGCGGCCCAGGCCGAAGTCGCACAGGTAGACCCTGTCGGGCCGACGACTGTCCAGGAGGATGTTCGCTGGCTTGATGTCGCGATGCGCGATCCGCTGCTCGTGGGCGCGGGCCAGGGCCCGCGTGGCCTCGGCGAGGATCCGCGTCATGGCCAGGAGGTAGTCCGGCTCGCCCCGGCCGACGAGCGGATGGACCGCCTGGGTGGGCTCGCCGGCCAGGCGTGCGGCCCGGCACCGGATGACGTCGCGCATCGTGATCCCTTCGACGTACGGCATCGCCATGAAATGATAGCCGTCGATCGAGCTGAGCTCGTAGATGGTCAGCAGCGACGGCCCGGCGAGGCGGATGCCGCGCTCGGCCTCGCGGCGGAACTGCGCCAGGCGGACGGGGTTGTGCGCCAGGCACGGATTCAAGATCTTGATCGCCACGAGCTCGGCGACCAGGTCGCAACGCAGGGCCTTCCACACCTCGCCCTGCGCCCCCTGCCCCAGCCGCTCCAGGAGCCGGTAGGGCCCGAGCTGATACCCGGATGCCAGGGCACGCCTCGGCCCGGAGGCCCGCGGCGGACGACCTGCCGACTCGGAGTCGGCCCGCGGTGCCCATCGCCGGGCGATCCGGATCCCCGTCGAGAACTCCTCGATCACCCAGGTGTGCGACGTGTCCGAGGCCGAGCTGAGGACGCTCTCCACGCCCCAGCCGCAGTCCCCGTCTTCGAAGAGCGACCGCGGCTTCGGATCCGTGACGATGAACATGGGACAGGTCCCCGAGTCGCGGTGATGGGATCTCGCACGCCGATGGCACGAGGCCGGACCCTCGGCCGTGCCGCGACCCTCCCGATGAGGACCGACGTACCCGACATCGCCGGGCTCGTCCGGACTCGAGACCAGGCCGACCGTTCACTCAAGGCTAGCCCCGAATCGGGCCCCCGACGACACTCGATCCCGGCGTTGAAAATAATCGACACGAGGCGCGGTCGTCCGACGGAGCCCTCTCCCGGGATGTCCGCCCCAGCTCGCTCGCGATCCTTGACACCCGGCTCGCGGCACGTCCATGATGTTCGGGGCCTCGAACAGGCCGGCCATCGTCGCGACCGTCGCGGGTCTTCCCCGCCCGCCCGGAGGCCGACCGATGGGGCCCCGGATGCCATTGGGACTGTCGCATGAACGACGCGGACCTGGACCACCACGACCCCGAGCACGACCTCTACGCGCTGGCGCCCGACGCGATCCGGGAGCCGCCGCACTCGCTCTCGAAGGCGATCCGGATGATCGGCCCGGGCCTGATCCTGGCGGCCTCGATCGTGGGCACGGGCGAGTTGATCAACACGACCAGCCTGGGCGCCCGCGCGGGCTTCAGCCTGCTCTGGCTGATCCTCCTGTCGTGCGTCATCAAGGTCTTCGTCCAGGTGGAGCTGGGCCGCTACGCGATCACGCACGGCAAGACGACCCTGGCCGCCTTCGACACGCTCCCCGGCCCGCGGCCGGCGCCTCGTGGGTCTGCTGGCTCTGGCTGATCATGATGCTGACGACCCAGGCGCAGATCGCCGCGATGGAGGGGACCGTCGGCCAGGCGGCGCACATGGCCTTCCCCGGAGCCTCGAAGGCGGTCGCCGATGCCGCGGGCGGCCTGGTCGCGTCGTGGGGGCCGTTCCTATCGAGCCGGCAGGAGTATTTCTGGGCGGCGGTGACCACGGTCGCGGCGGTCGTGCTCCTGCTCTCCGGCGGCTACCGACGGCTCGAGGTCATCACGACGGTCCTGGTGGCCGCCGTGACGCTGTTCACCGTCGCGAGCGTGATGATCCTCCAATGGACGACGTTCCGCATCAGCCTGGCCGACCTCGGCCACGGGTTCGAGTTCGCCGTGCCTTCCGCCGCGGTCGCCCTGGCGTTCTCGGCGTTCGGCATCACGGGGGTCGGGGCTTCCGAGCTGGTCGCCTATCCCTACTGGTGCATCGAGAAGGGATACGCGCGCTATGCCGGCGCGCGGACCGACGACGCGGGCTGGGGCCACCGCGCGCGGGGCTGGATCCGCGTCATGCAGCTCGACGCCTGGTTCAGCATGGTCGTCTTCACCGTGGCGACCATCGCGTTCTACCTCCTCGGCGCGGCGGTGCTGCACCCGCAGCGGCTCGACCCCAAGGGGCCCGAGATGATACCGACCCTCTCGCGGATGTACATCCAGCCGCTCGAGGGCACGCCGCTGAGCGGGCTCCGGCCCTTCACGCAGGTCGGGTTCCTGCTCGGCGCATGGGCCGTCCTGTTCAAGACGCTGTATGTCGCGACGGCCGCCAACAGCCGGCTCACGGCCGACTTCCTCCACCTGGTCGGCGTCTGGCGGCCGTCGGCCCCGTCGGCCCGAGAGCGGATGGTCAAGGTCTTCTGCGTGGTCTATCCGATCCTCTCATTGGGACTCTATTACGCCTTCCGCGAGCCCCAGGCCCTGATCAAGGCCGGCGGGATCGCGCAGGCGCTGATGCTCCCGTTCATCGCCGGTGCGACGATCTACCTCCGACGCCGAGACGCCGACCCGCGCGTCGCCCCCGCGGTCCTCAGCAACGTCTTCACCTGGATCGCGTTCGTGGCGATCTCGGGCGTCGCCCTCTACAGCACGTTCGACCAGCTCAAGGCATTGATCCCCGGCCTCGGCGGGCACTGATCAGAGGTTGACGGCCCGCGATTTGCGTTAGGATCCGTCGCCAATTCGATCCGGCAAGGCGTGCTTCAGACGAGCGATGCCCGTGCTCGAGCGATCCGATTGAGGGAATATCATGACACAAGCAATTGCTTCCAGCATGGGCTTGACGTCCAAGCTGCGCGAATATTTCGGGTTCCGTCGATTCCGCCCCGGACAGGAGGCGGTGGTCCGCTCGGCGCTGGCAGGGCGCGACACGCTGGTCCTGATGCCGACCGGATCGGGCAAGAGCCTGTGCTTCCAGCTCCCGGCGTTGGCGCTGGGCGGCTCGACGATCGTCGTCAGCCCCCTGATCGCCCTGATGAAGGACCAGACCGACGCCCTGGAACGCAAGGGCTTCGGCACCCTCTGCTTCAACAGCACCATGACCGCGAGCGAGCGCCGGGAGGCCGAGGAGGCCGTGGTGGCCGGCACCAAGGAGTTCATCTACACGACGCCCGAACAACTCGCGAAGCGTGAGTTCCGCGACCTGCTGCGCCAGGCCCCGATCGACCTGTTCGTCGTGGACGAGGCGCACTGCGTGAGCCAGTGGGGCCACGACTTCCGCCCCGAGTATCTCGAGCTGGGCAACGTGATCGATGAGCTCGGGCATCCGACCGTGCTGGCCATGACGGCGACCGCGACCGACGAGGTCGTCGAGGATATCCTGCGGCAGTTGCACATCCCGGATGCCGAGATCGTCCACACGGGCTTCTACCGGCCGAACCTGCACCCGAAGGTCATCCCGACCCCCGACGAGCAACAGCGTCGCGAGCGGCTGGCCGAGCTGCTGGCCGGCGAGTCGGGGAGCGGGATCATCTACGTGTCGACGGTGAAGGCCGTCGGCGAGCTGACCGAGTTCCTCCGGGGCCTGGGCTTCGCGGTGGCCTCGTATCACGGGCGGATGAAGGCGTCGGACCGCGCCGAGAACCAGGACCGCTTCATGAGCGGCGAGGTGCCGATCATGGTCGCGACCAACGCCTTCGGCCTGGGCATCGACAAGCCGGACACCCGGTTCGTGATCCACGCCCACCTGCCCGGCTCGATCGAGGCGTTCTACCAGGAGTTCGGCCGGGCCGGCCGCGACGGCCAGCCGGCGGATTGCACGCTGCTCTACCTGCCCGAGGACCGCAAGCTCCACAACTTCTTCCAGGCCCGTCGTTATCCCGACGCCGAGGACCTGGTCAACGCGCATCACGCGCTCAAGCGGATCGCCGAGAACCTGCCCAAGCTCGAGGACGTCGAGGCGATCTCGCCGCTCCCGAAGACCCGGCTGAAGCTCGCCATGAACCTCTTCCGCACCAAGGGGATCGTCAAGGAGGACCTCTCGGGGCACTTGCACCTGCTCCAGCCCGACCTGACGCACGACGACCTGGCCCGGCTAGCGCGCGATTACGAGGATCGCGACGCGCGCGACGAGCTGAAGCTCCAGCGTCTGCTCGACTACGCCGAGACGCGCGGGTGTCGATGGAGCTACCTCCTCGACTACTTCGGCCGGGACGACGAGTCGGCGGAGCGCTGCGGGCATTGCGACCGCTGCGATGCGATCTCCGGCTGATTGGCGCGAGTCTCTTGTCCTGGGCGAGAGTCGCTCTCCGGGCGTGGTCAGGGATCGGCGCGGGTCTCCGACCCCGCCGTCGGCGCGATCGAAGGTCTTCCGGTCGTGGGCCGGGCGTGCCTCCTCTTGGCGCCCGGCGGGAGATCGGCAGACCTCCGGCCAGGCACTCGGGCGGGGTCGGAGACCCGCGCCCAACTTTCCGAGGCTTCCGGGGGATCGCCGCATTATCCGCGTCGGAGGGCCTCGATCTCGCGACGGAGGCGATCAATCTCCTCGGCGAGGGGCGGCTGAGCGGCTTCGGAGGCCTCGGCGCGCTGACGTTCGGCCTCGGCGCGCTGGCGTTCGGCTTCGGCGCGTTCACTTCCGGTCAGCAGCCAGGCTCCCGTCGCGGGATTGAACAAGCGGAGTTTCGTTCCATCTCGCTCCAGGTGCAGTCCCAGGACCCGGCTGGGCAGTCGCCCGGCCACCGCCTTGATGGGAATATACCTCCCACGGGCCAGCCGGAAACCCTGGAGCGGTGGATCGAGGTAGTCCTCCGTCGGGTCGAACAGGATATACTCGGAGACTTTCAAGATATCGCGATAGATCTCGAATGTCTCCGTCATGTCCTCCCGTTTGGTCGACTTCGATGTGATTTCGACCACGAGATCGGGAGCTTTCCCCTCCTTCCAGACCAGGTAGTGATTGCGCTTCGGCTCCTTGGGTACACCGAGTGCCACGAGGACATCGGGGGAGAGATGCTTCCGAGGACTTCCCTCCTCGTAGTAGAGCAGGAGGTTGCCCCAGACGTAGACGTTGGGCTGATCGGCGTAATAATCCTTGATCATCTGGATGGTGTCGATCATGTCCTCCATGTGCAATTCGGTCTCTGCCATGGGCTTTCCATCCCGAGTTGGATAGACGATTTCGCGCATCGATCGCTGTCGTGAGACCGTCGCCATGATCGCGCTCCTGATTCTTTCGGGTCCGTTCGTGGGCGCATCAGTAGGGATTGTCATTCATCCCGCAAACCGCGACTCGCCGGTCGAGTTTCGATTCCAGGGAATCATACCGGATCCGTCGCCAGGGACGTCAGGCCGGTATGATCTCCCGGTAGACTCGGGTTTCGCGGTCGGATCCCGCTCGACTGCTCAAGGGCCGCGTTCCCACGGGCGACGGACCATGGTTGACTCGACCCATCTTAGCAGGTCCTCGCGGACTGCCCGATCAAGTCGATTGGTCTCGCCGATGCCCCGGTTGACGAGTAGAATCATCACCGGGCCTGGTGGTCGCGGTCGCCGTCGTGCTTCGATGTCACACAAGGATGGACCTACTACGTGATTCGCGCCCTGCTCGCCGCCCGTTACGTCACGTTTGCCGCGATCGTGGTCCTGCTGGCCGTGCTGGCGCTCTGGGGCCGGCGCGTGACTTACGAGCAGTCGATCAACTCGTTCTTCGCCGAGGACGACCCGTACATGCGGGTCTATCAGGAGGCGGCTAAGACCTTCGGCGATGACAACTTCGTGTTCGTGGTCTACGACGACCCCGAGCTGCTGACACCCGTCGGTCTGGACCGAGTCTCGGAGTTGGCCGCGGCCGTCGCCCCGGAGCGGATCAAGGGGGTACAGCGGGTCGAGTCGCTCGACGCCATGCCGCTGTTCTGGGCGGTCGACGACGCGTTGCTCAAGCTCGATCGCCTGCCCGAGTTCCTCCGCAAGGGGGCTTTGAGCACCGCGAAGAGCATGATCAAGAACATCGACCTGAAGACCAACGCGATGACCGTCAGCGGGGCGGTGAGGGCCTCGGCGGGCGATCCGGCGGCCATCTCGGCGTTGAAGGATCGCCTGACCAAGCACCCGCTGTTCCTCGGGACGCTCATCGATGCCAGCGGGACCACGACGGCGATCGTCGTCCGGTTGCGGAAGACGCACGAGCACAACGTGATCGAAACCGTCGCCGCGCTCCGCGCCGCCGCCGACGCGTTCGCGGACCGACATCGGCTCGAGCGGCCGGCGGTGGTCGGCCCGCCGGTCCTCCTGGCCGACGGCTTCGCGGCGATCGAGGTCGACGGGCGTCGGCTGGCGGTCATCGGCATGATCCTGATCGGCGTGGTCACGCTCGTGTCCGTGCGCAGCGTCTGGTGGGCGGTGGTGCCGATCGTCGCCGGATGGGTGATCTGGCTGGCGACCGAGGAGGTCCTGGCGCGGTTCGGGATCAAGCTGGCGCTCTCGGGCGGCCCGCTGGTGGCGCAGATCATCGTCCTGACGATGCCGGCGGCCAGCCATCTGGCGATCCACTTCCGCGACAACCGCCGCCGCGAGGCCGACCCGCGCCGCGCCGCCGGCGTGACCCTGGCCTCCGTCGCCATGCCGATCGCCTGGACGGCGATCACCGGCGCCATCGGCTACGGCGCCTTGATGACCAGCAGCGTCATGCCCGTCCGCCAGTTCGGCGCCATCCTCGGCACCTGCACCCTCGGCGCCGCGATCCTCGTCATGCTCATCTCGCCGGTCGCGATGCTCCCGCCGTTCGGCCTGGAGATCCCCGTGCGATACGGCTCGCGATCGCGGGTCTCCGCCGCGATGAACCGGCTGATCCACTGGGTCCATCGCCATCCGGTCGCCATCGTGGCCTCGGTCGCCGCGATCGTGGTGCCGCTCTCGGCCGGATCGGTCCGCCTCAGCTACGAGACGAATTACATCAACCTGTTCCGCCGCGAGACCCGCGTCGTGCAGGACTACCACACGGTCGAGTCTCGGCTCGGCGGGATCGGGCTGGTCGAGCTGATCGTCCCCGTCGGTCCGGAGCTCACGCCCCGGATCCTGTCCGAGCTCAGGGGTGTCGAGGGGCAAATCCGGGAGGTCCGGGTGTCGGACCCGCGAGGCGTCGCGCAAGTGTTATCGCTGGCGACCGTGCTCGACCCGGACGGCCGGCTGGCCGGCTTGCCCGCCGATCAACAGTCGCGCATCCTGGCCGGCAAGCTCGAGCTGATCGCCGCGGCGCCCCAGGGCGAGCTCCTCCGCGGCTTCTGGAACCCCGAGGCCGGCGCGACCCGATTCCTCATCCGATTGAAGGAGCAGCAGCCCGCCCCCGACAAGGCGCGGATCTTCCGGCAGGCCACGGCCGACGCCGCCTCGGTCTTCGGTCCCACCTCGTACCTGACCGGCCTGTCCTTCCTCATGACCCGGACGACCGAGGCGATCATCGCCACCCAGTGGGGGACGTTCCTCTGGTCGGCGATCGGCATCCTGCTGATGCTGACCCTGGCGTTCCGCAGCCCCGTGCTGGCCCTCCTCGCCATCCTGCCGACCATCGTGTCGGTGGTCATCGTGCTCGGCCTGATGGGATGGCTGGGCATCCAGCTCGACATGGCGACGGCCCTGGTGGCGAGCGTCGCCCTGGGACTCTCGGTCGACGACACGTTCCACTGCCTGCTCCAGTTCCATCGCCATCGCAAGACGCGAGGCTTCCGGCGCCGGCTGTTCGAGAGCTACCGCGTGAGCGGGCCGGGCGTGATCCTCTCCAGCCTGGCCGTGGCGATCGGCTTCGGGGCGCTACGGGCCAGCGAGTTCGAGCCGTTCGTCAACTTCGGGACCATGGTCGGCATCGCGACCGCCGGCAGCACCCTGGGCAACCTCGTTTTGCTCCCCGCCTGCCTGACCCTCGGCCAAAGATGGCGGAGCCGGCCGCGTCGCCTCGATGGAGGCGCGCTCGGCGGCCGCAGTGGGGGGCCGCAAAGGGCCGAGTCGACGATCTCGGCCGTCGAACCCTGAGCCCCCCTGCCCCGCCGCTCCGCGTGGCTACCCCCGGGTCATTGCACCAGGGCGACGGGGTAATTGTAGCCCGAGGCTTTGGCCGCGACGGTCGAAGATGAGTAGCCGATCGTTACTTGCGCATTGTTCGATAAGTTCATCGAGTTGACGATCACCTGCGAGGCGAAATTGGATACATTGCCGCCGGAGAAGTTGAGCGCCGCCGCGGGGGCGTAAATGGTCCCGGTCAGGTTGATGTTCGTCCCGTTATTGAAGGTGAGCGCCGTGGCGTTACTCCGATTCTGATAATAGATCACGCCCTGGATCGCCCCGTTCGCGGAAGTGCTGGGCGCCGAGAGCGTGGTCCCGTTCCCGCCCGCGAAGCTGATCGTGCCCGGACTGGACGTCCCGCTGACGTTGGTGTTGTCGATGTAGATCGTGACGCCGGTACCGCTGAGCGTGGCGCCGTTGGCGACCGTGAAGTTGCCCCCCTGGAAATAGTAGAGGCCCGGTTGCATCGTGAACGTCCCGCCGTTGCCCAGCGACACGTTGCCGGTGTAGAGTCCGGGCTGCATGGTGTAGGAACCCCAACCTTGGTACTTGGAGAGGGGCGTCGTCGTCGCGGCGGGTATGCTCGGCGCGGCGAGCGAGTACAGCGGATCGGAGACGGACGCGGCCCCGGTCGTGATCGTGCCGCTCAAGTAACCGCTGCTGCTGGTCGTGTAGCTGCCGACGATGTTCAGCGGGGACGCCGTACCGCCGGTGTTGTTGGCGTTCACGGCGGTCTTGCTGCTCGAATCCACCTGGATCCCCGCGGAGGCGGTGAGCGCGGCGTGTCCGGCGAGTGACAGGCTCCCCGAGGCGCTCGGGTCGAGCAGGACCACGGCGGATGTCGAGTAGGGCGTCGTGCCCGAGGAGCCCGAGCTCGTCTGGGCCGTGGCGTTGGCCGAGATCGACAGGCTCCCCGTGCCCCACAAGCCGCTGAAGAACCGCGGCTGATTCCCCGTCACCTTGACCGCGAACTGCGTCGAGCTGGGTTGCGAGACATTCGCGCTCGTGACCGTGAATCCGTTCTGCGACATCGCGACGGCCGCGGCCTGCGCCTGCGTGAAGTTCGACGTGTTGTAGTAGTTGTACGCGGCGGCGAGCGCCGCGGCGTCGGCCGTCGATTGCGCCTGCCGCCTCTGGAGGTAGAGCACGCCGGCGTCCAGCGCCAGGGCCATGGTGCCGACGATCACCGGCAGCAGCACCGCCACGAGCACCGCCACCATCCCGCGTCGAGAGGTCTCGTCCTGCAAGTCCGCGTTTCGAGAGAACATGGTCCATTCGCCTCCGGGCCAATCGTCATCCCGCGGGTCTCCCGAGAGCCCGCGCCGCCATATTCTAATAGGTCACCGGCATCGTCGATGTGACAGTCCAGGTCGTCGATGAGAACAAACCCGAGGGTGTCCAGGTGTAAGTGAGCGTCACGCTCACCGTGCATGGCAGTGTTGTCGCCGAGTACGGACAGGCCGTACATTGAAAGCCGCTGAGACCGACCGCCATCCCGTTGAGATAGGTCTGCACGGACGAGGGGGATGGCTGGGTGCCGCCGGCCGCCACGTACGACGGCCCGCGTACGGAGGCGTACCGCGCCCCTTCGTGCGCCAGCGACTGGAGTTGCTCATATTGGAAGATCCCCAGCCCCATGATGACCGTGCCCAGGAGCAGCAAGATGGTCACGGGATAGACCACGGCGCACTCGACGACGGTGGTGCCCCGGCGTTCGCCCGACCCCGATTTTCGAACGATCATGAGCGTGTCGCCTCCCCCAAGACTCGTTGCGATGATCCTGCCTTGCCTTGCACAACCCGGTTCATGGTGCGGGGGCGTTACGGCAACGGCATCGTGACCGATTGGGTCAAGGTCATCGTGCCGCCGATCGACGGGAACCCCTGGTCGGAGCCGAGCGTCAGCAGGGTGAAATTGCACTGGACGGTCACGGTGACGTAGTGGGGCGTGCTCTGCACCTGCGAATAGGGATTGGGATGGCTCCCGTAAGTGGACGGGATCGTCACGGTCAGGCTGCCGGCATCGCTGCTCACCGCCGTCGACAAAGTGTTCCATCCCGTCGGGAGCGAATAGCCGCACGCCGTGTAGAATTCGTAGAGGGCGCCGTTCCGGGCGCAGTTCTGGAGCGTCGTCGCGGCGTAGATCACCCTGGCGAAATCGATCGTGATCATGCACATGAAGACGAGCATGGGGAGCAAGACCGCCAGCTCGACGGCGGCCAGGCCCCGGCGCTCGCGTCGCGGATCTCCCGTCCGGTTCCTGATTCGTTCGGCGTTCCGCACACGTGGCAGGATCATGATGGAAATAACACCCCAAGTTCCGCCGATCGGCCCTGCGACGCCCGGTAACGTCCGGGCGGCCCGTCCGTCGAGAGAATCCACGCCCTCTATATGATGTTCTAGGCCACGATCCGGCGTGGCGTCGGCGATGTCGATTTCGATCGACATCGGCCGCCTCGACCGCAACATGCGGGAACCCGGCCGATAATCCCGGGCGACCGGGCTTCGGCCCGGAATCGGCCCGGGCATTCTCAACCGTCGAGACCGAAGCCGCCGAGATCGAGTTCGCTCAGGACCCGCGGTCGGCGAACTCCGTTCCGAACACGAACGCCGGCCATTCCTGGGGCCCACAAGTCCCCCATCATCCGCCGTGGTCGTCCGAAATCCACCCTCGGCCATCTCGAGAAAGCCCGTCTCGACCTCTAACCGGAGATCGATTTGAGCCTTCCGGCCTTGGAAGACTCGACGTAGATGTTGCGGAAAAAAACCGGCGAATTACTCTGATGATTCGGTGCATCATCGAAGGTCCGGAGGAAGCGGAAAAGCCACCTGACCGGCATTGTGGCATAAGAACGCGGTTCCGGAGTCTGATTTCGTATTCCTTGCCCCTGGTATACCTCGGAAATCAGGACCAAATGGAAATTTTTGGCGTAACCGCCTGGCTCCAAGGAGCGATTCTCGCTCCGGCGGACTGGAATAATTAAGAAACGATCCGAAACATCGTCTTCCTACTTGTCTGCCGACCACAAACAGGATATCACTGGTTGTACTCCAGGTTTGCGATTAGGTCGATCGGTGCATGAGCAACGGTCGATGATACTCGCATGGATTCTGCCGATTTCATCAACAACGTTTGCTCTTCATCATCACTCCAGGAGTCGGATGCAATCTCAAGGGATCGTCCAGACCGTGTCGATGCGACGCAAGTCGAGTCGAGGGCGGTCGGATACGGAGGGGAAAACGAAGTTTTTTTCGGATTCCTCGTATCGTTTCCGTCGATCTTGCGGGATTAGATGTTAGGGGGCCCTCGATTGATGAAAGCCGGCAGGTATGAAGTTCGCGACGGGCGACTCGGATTGAGGATGACTTCAACTCGAGGGTGCGAACTCCCAGGGCAAAGTGGCCCGGGTCTGTGGTATGTGGGGCGTTTTTGATACTGCGTCGCCGACCATGGAAGCATCGCCAGCGAAATCCACCCGTTTTGTGCGCGTGACCCGATCGGGACGGACTCCGCATCCGTCTTACGGCGGATAGCATCAGTCATGGATGTTCGGCGTCGCGGTCGAGCGTACCGCCCGACCGCAAATCCACGTTACTGGCCGGAGATGAGGCGTCCCGTCCTGGTCAGATCGGACGTTTGATTGATTCTTCGATTCGACAACTTGGTCCCTAGGAGATTCTCAATGCGATTGACGACCTTCAAGACTCTTATGCCATGCATGGTCCTGGCGCTGGCACTGGTCTCGTCCGGAAGGGCCAGAGCCGACTTGACCGTTTCGATTGTCGAGGATGGCAGCACGCTGCTGTACACCAACTCCGTTGCGTCGCTGCAATCGTTCAACGTACCGGATGGCACATACGGGGATTTTAATTTCTCCGGGTTCAATATCAATTCGAGCCAGGCCTCGAATCAGGGCCAATTGGGGACATCAGGAACTATCACCTCCGCCTACGTCAACCCCAGCGACACCCTGCACACCCTGACGATCGCGGTCTCCGATACCGGCTATACCACCCCCGTGGGTCCCGGCTATCAACTGGATAGCAGCGCGGGCTATACGTTCCTCCCGAACAACTCCCCAAACCCTTATACGGACACACTCACCTTCCAGAGCTCGGGCGCCGCAAATGCGATCCCCCCCGGCACATCCGTCTTGAGTCCGGGCGAGATGTATTCATTCAACGACTTCGGGACCTCCCCTCCCGTTTCCGAGGCGCCTAGCTTCTTCACGGCCACGGGTGGATACTCACTCGGGGAAACCTATGTTTGGACCTCGAACGGCTCGGGCGATTCCTTGAGCGTGGACGGTTCTACGACCGCCACCGGCGTCGCCTCTGTTCCCGAGCCCTCTGCCCTGGTCCTCCTCGGCCTGGGATCGGTCGGCCTGGTTGCGATCCGCCGTCGTCGTCTGGTTTGACGATTCGTCGGAGCGATCCGACCCATCGATCGAATGTTGTCGCACGATCCAGCATCGCTCCCGTCCCGTATTCCCTCGGAAGCGGTTCGGTAGCGGTGCTCCTTTTCGATTTCCTGGGCGACGTCGCTCCAAGGCAGTGAACTCGGGCCTGGCTCGAAGTGAAGCGATGCTCGCTTCCCTCGTGAGACCGGTAAATTTGCCGTTTTCGCCGCTCGATGCGTGCGCCCGCGTCTCCGTCTTGCCCGGGCGCAATCGCGAGGCGTTGCGTCGTCGTGCCTCCCAGGCGGAGCGATAAGCTCATGAGCCTGGAGCGTGTTATGAACCCCCGGTCTTCTGCAGCCGGCCGCTGCAAGGCCGGAGAGGGCGATTGCGGGGTTACCGACCCCGGCTACAGCCAGGAATGTCGAGAAATCCAGGTGGACTGTTCATGACACGCTCGAGAGCGCTTCACGCTGCGTTTGCATACGCGCCCGAGAGTAATCCGAGTGCACCCCTCCCTGGCCCCCCTTCGTTAGAGGGGGGGGGAAATCGATCGTAACTTTTCCCCCTAACGAAGGGGGCCGAGGGGTTCTTTGGCAACGGCTTTGCCGTGTGCGCGATCCAATGCGTGAAGCGCTCTAGTCCCCGGCTGAAGGCCAGTTCCGAATATCCATCGGAAACACCGGCCTTGGCGGTCCCGGACACCGCGATGTGCAGGAAAGAGTTTCGTACTAGGGACTTGCGGAAGGCATCATGGCCCAGCTTTGTGACCAGCAGAAACCATTTTTGAAAATTCTTGCGGAATCCCCGTATTGATTGGCCGCGACTTGCGGTATTACCAGTAGCGAACAAATTGATCCGAACGGGTTGGAAGACTTCCGGGGTTCGTGCCCCCCGCGCAGGAGTCTTGGCATCGTATCGAGAGATCGGCAGCGACCGCCCCACGAACACCATGAACCTCGTGACGGTCCCGCGCTCGCTCGGGTCGGCCGTGGGGCCTCGGTCGCGTCTTCAGCATTCGACCCTGGCACGATCATCAAGCCGCGGCGAAAACAACACTTGATTTTCGGAGAGGCCCTTGACGATCGCGAGATAGGAAATAGAATCCGGAAAAATAGAGGCTTTCGATTATTTTGACTACATTTAATATCACGGCTGCGTCCAAGGAGAAGCATTCTCTTTGAACTTGTGGTATGAACAGGCCGAATTCTCGAAGAAAAGAGAATTTAATCGATCGGTCAACGAGTGACCGAGCCCTCCGGTTGGGAAGTGGATCGACTACGACGCGATCGTACCCTCCCGGAGACTCCCACTCCCTCTCGCAGGGGGTGAGCATCTTGCACTCGTCATCAATACTGGAGCTCACGGCCGCGACATGCCCGGCGGCCGCTCGATCGTGCGAGAACCTCCGGAAGGGGGCGCGCCCGATCGCCGACCATATAACACGCCTTGATCGTTCCCAGGCCATACATCCTTCGCGCCCGAAAGAACAGGAGCTGCCTCCCGTGCCGACCTCTCCCCGCTTCCGTCGACGCCCGTTCGGACGCAAGTCCCCACTCCGCCTGGCTGCGTATCCCTCGCTCGAGGTCATGGAGACGCGCCAGCTCCTCTCGGGCGGTCCGCTCACGGTCACCATCACCGAGCTGGGCACCAGCCCGCTCGAGCAGGTGACCATCGTGGACAACGGGCCCGGCGACACGAGCTCGACGATCGGCATTCTCGCCTACAGCACGCCGGCGAACGACCCGTTCACGGACTTCTCGATCTCGGGCTTCCAGGCGACGTCGAACCGGACGGCGAGCCCGACGCCGACCCAGGCCAAGTTGATCCAGAGCGGCACAGTGACCCGCACGACGACCACCGGCGGGAATCAGACCCTGCTGATCCAGGTCCAGGATTCCAACTACCTGTATCCGGCCAGCCAGACGGTCCTCGAGAGCACCGCGAGCGCGACATTCACGAACGGCACGGCGAACGTCGATAACGGCCAGTTCCAGAGCTTTTACAACACCACGGCGACCGGCACGACGGCGAGCCCGATCGTCACCCTGACCTCATCGGGGGGCACGACGAACACGAAAACCGGGACCGCCGCGGCGACCCCGCTCGGCGGGGCGGCTCCCTTCAACCTCGCGAACACCTTCGCGATCGCGCTGGCCCCGAGCAAGGCCACGGGCAATACCGAGACCAATTTCCGGAGCACGGGCGATACGGTCGTGCCGGGCACCAACGGCTCGCTCGCGGGCAACGTCTATATCGACAACAACCTGGACGGCTCCCTGGACACGGGCGACTCGGCGATCGGCGGCGTGACGGTCACCCTGACCGGGACCGATGCGAACGGCAACGCGATCGATGAGACGACCACCACGGCGGCCAACGGGACGTATGATTTCACGAACTTGACGACGGGCGTCTACACGGTCACCGAGACCCCGCCGGCCGGTTACCTCCAGGGGACCACCAATCCGGGCGTTCCCGACGGCGGATTCGCCACCCCCCCGGGCCAGTCTCCGGCATCCATCTCGAGTATCGTGATCACGGGCGGCCAGGCGCTCACCAGTTACAATTTCGGCGAGCTGCTGCCCGTCAGTCTCAACGGTACCGACTACCAGGTGTCGAACACGACCCCTGCCGGCAGCCTGACGCCCTCGAGCACGGGCGCCCGATCGCCGGGACGACGGTGACGCTCACAGGGGTCGACGCCAACGGCAACCCGGTGAGTGACACGACGACGACCGGCAGCAACGGCCAGTACAGCTTCACCGGTCTGGTGCCGAGCAACGGCAGCGGCTACACGGTGACGGAGACGCCGCCGGCCAGCGACACCCACCTGGGCCAGACCTCGACCACGGCGGGCGCCGTCACCACCCCGGCGTCGACGCCGGTGGTCTCCAACGTCGTGCTGACGACCTTCGGCTCGAGCAGCACCGACAACTTCTTCGAGACGGCCTCGGTGAGCGTCAACGGCACGGATTACCAGGTGTCGAACACGACGCCGCCGGGCAGCCTGACGCCCTCGAGCACCGGCGTGCCGATCGCGGGCACGACCGTGACCCTGACCGGTACCGACGCGTACGGCAACGCCATCAACGAGACGACGACGACCGGAGCCGGCGGCGCCTACAGCTTCACGGGATTGAACCCGAGCAACGGTTCGGGCTACACGGTGACCGAGACGCCGCCGGCCACCGACAGCCACCTCGGCCAGACCTCGACCACGGCGGGCGCCATCACCAACACGCCGCCGGGCAACCCCTCGGTCGTGTCCAATATCGTCCTGACGACCGGGGGCTCCAGCAGCACGGATAATTACTTCGAGACGGCGACCGTCAGCATCAACGGGACGGACTTCCTCGACTCCAACGGCAACCTGGCCCAGCAGGGCAACGAGCCGGGCATCCGCGGGACGACCATCACGCTCACCGGGACCGACGAGTACGGCAACGCGGTGACCGAGACGACGACGACCAACGCGAGCGGTCAGTACAGCTTTACCGGTCTCAATCCGAGCAACGGATCGGGCTACTCGGTGAGCGAGACGGTCCCCGGCGGTTACACGCACGAGGGGCAGACCTCGACGACGCCCGGTGCCGTCACCACCCCGCTGACGACGCCGCTGGTCTCGAACATCGTCCTGACGACCAACGGTGCCAGCAGCACGGACAACTTCGCCGAGACGGCCGTGGTGGCGATCGACGGCAACGACTACCTGGTGCCGAACACGACCACGCCGGCGAGCCTGACGACCTCGACGACGGGCAACCCGATCGCGGGGACGACGGTGGCCCTGTCGGGGACGGACATCTTCGGCAATCCGGTGAGCGCCACGACGACGACGGCCGCCGACGGGTCGTACAGCTTCACCGACCTGAACCCGAGCAACGCCTCGGGCTACACGGTGACCGAGACGCCGCCGGCGTCGGACAGCCACGTGGGCCAGACGTCACCACGGCCGGAGCCGTCACCAACACGCCGCCGGGCAACGCCGTCGGTCGTGTCGAACATCGTGGTGACGACCCGGGCGGCTCCAGCAGCACGGACAACTACTTCGAGACGGCCGACGGTCAGCATCAACGGCGACGGACTTCCTCGACTCCAACGGCAACCTGGCCCAGCAGGGCAACGAGCCGGGCATCCGCGGGACGACCATCACGCTCACCGGGACCGACGAGTACGGCAACGCGGTGACCGAGACGACGACGACCAACGCGAGCGGTCAGTACAGCTTTACCGGTCTCAATCCGAGCAACGGATCGGGCTACTCGGTGAGCGAGACGGTCCCCGGCGGTTACACGCACGAGGGGCAGACCTCGACGACGCCCGGTGCCGTCACCACCCCGCTGACGACGCCGCTGGTCTCGAACATCGTCCTGACGACCAACGGTGCCAGCAGCACGGACAACTTCGCCGAGACGGCCGTGGTGGCGATCGACGGCAACGACTACCTGGTGCCGAACACGACCACGCCGGCGAGCCTGACGACCTCGACGACGGGCAACCCGATCGCGGGGACGACGGTGGCCCTGTCGGGGACGGACATCTTCGGCAATCCGGTGAGCGCCACGACGACGACGGCCGCCGACGGGTCGTACAGCTTCACCGACCTGAACCCGAGCAACGCCTCGGGCTACACGGTGACCGAGACGCCGCCGGCGTCGGACAGCCACGTGGGCCAGACGTTGACGACGACGGGCGCCGTGACGAACACGCCGCCGGGCACGCCGTCTGTCGTGTCGAACATCGTGGTGAACCCGGGCGGTACGAGCACGGATAACTACTTCGAGACGCAGACGGTCAGCGTCAACGGCGTGGACTTTGTCGATGCCAACAGCGACCTCATCCAGCAAGGCAACGAGGCGGGCATCCCGGGTACCACGGTGACGCTCACCGGCAAAGACGCGTTCGGCGACACGATCAGCGACACGACGACGACCAATGCCAGCGGCGCCTACAGCTTCACCGGGTTGAACCCGAGCAACGGGTCCGGCTACACGGTGACCGAGACGGTCCCCAGCGGTTACACCCACGAGGGGCAGACCTCGACCACCCCGGGAGCCGTCACGACTCCGTCGTCTACCCCGTTGGTCTCCAACATCGTGCTGACGACCAATGGGGCCACCAGCACCGACGATTTCGCCGAAGAGGCATTCGACCTGGCGATCACCAAGACTGACGGTACCACTACCTACACGCCGGGCTCCAGCACGACCTACACGATCGTCGTGAGCAATAACGGCCCGTCGAACGTCACCGGTGCGGCGGTCAATGACCTGCTTCAGTCGCCGATCACCTCGGCCACATGGAGCGCAGTCGCGTCGGCAGGAGCCAGCGTGGCGACCTCCAGCGGCACCGGCAGTATCACCAACGACCTGGTCAGCCTGATCCCGGGCGCCACCGTGACTTTCACCCTGGTGGCGCAGACCTCGCCGTCGGCAACCGGCAACCTGGCGAATACCTCGACGGTGAGCACCACCGCCACGTCGCCCGCAGGGGTCACCGACAGCAACTCCGCCAACAATACCGCGACCGACATCGACACCCCGACCGTGCAAGCCGACCTGGCGATCACCAAGACCGACGGCGTCACCAGCGTCGTACCGGGCACCAATGACACGTATGTGATCACGGTGACGAGCAACGGCCCGAGCACGGTGACGGGAGCGACGGTGAGCGACGTCCTGCCCGCGGGCGAGACGTTCGTGTCGGCCACGGGCGGTGCGACGTACAACAGCTCGACCAACACGGTGAGCTACACGGCCGGCACGCTGGCGACCGGCGGCACGACCAGCTTCAACCTGACGGTGGCGATCAGCCCGACGGCGACCGGTTCGATCTCCAACACCGCCACCGTGGCGCCGCCAAGCGGCGTGACCGACACCAACCCGTCGAACAACAGCTCGACGGATACCGACACGCTGACCCCGCAGGCCGACCTGGCGATCGTCAAGACCGACGGCGTCACCCGCGTGGTGCCGGGTACCAACGACACCTACACGATCACGGTCTCGAGCAACGGCCCGAGCACGGTGACCGGGGCCACGGTGAGCGACGTCCTGCCTGCCGGCGAGACCTTCGTCTCGGCCACGGGCGGTGCGACGTACAACAGCGGCACCAACACCGTCAGCTACACCACGGGCACGCTGGCCACCGGCGGTACGACCAGCTTCAACCTGACCGTGGCCATCAGCCCGACGGCGACCGGGTCGATCTCCAACACCGCCACCGTGGCGCCGCCCAGCGGCGTGACCGACACGAATCCGTCGAACAACAGCTCGACCGACACCGACACGCTGACACCGCAGGCGGACTTGGCGATCGCCAAGACCGACGGGGTGACGAGCGTGGTGCCGGGTACGAACGACACGTACACGATCACAGTGACGAGCAACGGCCCGAGCACGGTGACGGGAGCGACGGTGAGCGACGTCCTGCCCGCGGGCGAGACGTTCGTGTCGGCGACCGGCGGGGCGACGTACAACAGCTCGACCAACACGGTGAGCTACACGGCCGGCACGCTGGCGACCGGCGGCACGACCAGCTTCAACCTGACGGTGGCGATCAGCCCGTCGGCCACCGGCTCGATCTCGAACACGGCGACGGTGGCCCCGCCCAGCGGCGTGACCGACACCAATCCGTCGAACAACAGCTCGACGGATACCGACACGCTCACGCCGCAGTTCGACCTGGCGATCTCCAAGACTGCCAATTCGACGACCTACACGCAAGGCGGCAATACGACCTATACCCTCGTAGCGAGCGATAACGGCCCGTCGTCCGTGAGTGGTGCGGCGGTCAACGATTCGCTCCCCTCGGCGATCACCTCGGCCACTTGGACCGCGGTGGCGTCAGCGGGCGCCAGCGTCGTGACCTCCAGCGGCACCGGCAGCATCGTCAACGACAATGTGAGCCTGGTGCCGGGCGCGACGGTGACCTTCACCCTCGTGGCGCAGATCTCATCGTCGGCGACGGGCAACCTGGTCAACACCGCCACAGTGGCCACAACCGCCACGTCGCCCGCGGGTGTTACCGACAGCAACACGTCCAACAACACCTCGAGTTGGACCGAAACGCCATCCCTGACACCGAACGTGACCGTGACCAAGACGGCGGATAACGCGAACCTCACGCTCCCTGAAGGGGGGATCATTGAAGTCGGCTACGTCGTGACGATCACCAACAGCGGCACCTCCGCCGCCACCGGAGTCACCCTCAGCGATCCCCTGCCGTCTGGCTCGTATAATGACGTCACCTGGACGATCGACTCGACCGACAATACAGGCAATTTCGTCCCCGGCGACTTCACCATCGCCGGCTCGAAACCCAGCCAGAACCTCACCCTGGCCTCCACCTTCAACGGCAATCTGGCGGTCAACCCGAGCATCGCTGTACACATCACCGGTGTGGCTACGGCTAACGACACCAACACCAGTGTCAACCCCGCGTTGAATGTCGGCGGCGCCGCTGGCTACGCCGTCTTGTACGAAGGGACCGGTGGCCACAATTTCTCGATCACCAACGATACAATCGACGGCAACATTGGTGTCGATGGGACCGGACAGGTGAAATACAGCGGCCCGGGTGCAGTCAACGGTCGGCTTGACTTCAAAGCTGCCAGCAGCGGCCAGTATGGCAACAGCAATTCGTCGAACGTTGGACCCACGTCGGTCAATTACAGCGTCGGGGGTGTGGACACTGCCATGCAGGCAGTCAACACACTCGGCGCCAACCTCGCCACCTTGCCGACCCAAACCAACCTCATCATCACCTTCCCCAGCAACAATGCCCAGACCATCAATGAGAGCAGCGGCGGCCTCGACACCAGTAATGGCGTCACCTACCGCGTGTTCGACATCAACAACTCCAACAACTACAAGGCGGCTAACGCGGACGCCTTGACGATCAACGGTGATGGGTCTGGGGACCCGGTCGTCATCAACTTCACCTACGACAGCAACACCAATCTCGGAGGCTCGGTGGTCCTGGCCGGCGGGCTAACCGCCGATCAGGTCATCTGGAACTTCGTGAGTACAAACAACGGTCAGCCGGACTCGAAGAATATCTCCCTGACCAACAACGGCGAGACGTACCAGGGGGTTATCATCGCCCCTATTGACACGATCTCGCTGGACAATACCAATCTCTACGGTCGCGTCTATGGTGGCGGCAGCAACGACTTGCAAATCGTCTCCGGGGCTAACGTCTACGCTCCCGTCACGACGGGAACGCTCGTGAACACGGCCACCGTCGGCGCCACCGGCGACAGCGGCAAGCCGGGCCAGTCGGCCACCGCGACCATCACGCTGTCGAGCAATCCCCCGGTGGCCTCGACCGGCGCCGCGGTCGCCAAGGGGCAGTTCGCGACCCTCGGCTTCTGGGGGAACAAGAATGGCCAGTCCGTAATCAACAGCTTCAACGGCAGCTCCACCGCGACGCAGTTGGGCAACTGGATGGCGTCCAACTTCCCGAATCTGTTCGGTTCCGCAAATTCCTACATCGGTTCGAGCCTCGCAGGGAAGACCAACGCGCAGATCGCCACGATCTTCTCGAACCTTGGCACGGGCGGAGTGCAGGCTAACACCTACATCCAGGCATTCTCCGTCGCCTTGGGCATCTACGCCGACACCAGCTCGCTCGGCGGGAACGCGACGGCCCAGAGTTTCGGCTTCACCGTCAGCTCCGCAGGGGGGGCGGCAGCCACGTTTAACGTCGGAAATAATGGTGCGGCGTTCGGCGTGGCCAACAATATCAACCTATCTATTTATACTTACCTGATGATCCTCGACGGTTACTTCTGCCCCACCAACAGCCTCTTCTATGGTGGGAACTCGACCCTTACGAGCGATGCCAACAACATCACGAACGGCATCAACCAGGGCGGCGATATCTGAGCGAGCGTGATCTCCTGGGGATAGCCAGCCGACGAACGGGCCGGTGGCATCCCCTCGGATCAGTGCTCAGAGCGCCAGGCAGAGTCTTTCCGAGAAACGATCTCATCGGTATGATCGCAAGACAACCTGTGTATCGATCCGAGGCCGCCCCAACTGGGGCGGCCTTTTTGATTGGTGGGGTACCATCAGCTCAAGTTGCGAGATATGAGGAGTCACGGAGAGAGACAACGCGCCCCGAATCCGCGGCCTGCTGCGCCTTGATGGCGATTTCCGTGATGCGGCAGGCTTCGTGCAGCTTCAGCGGTAACGGCCCATCGCCGCTCAGCGAGCGGGCGAACTGCGTGAAGACATCCGTCTGTGGGGTCAGGGGAAGTGTGCGGGGGCGTTTACCGGCAGCGATCAGCCTCACCTTCTTCTCGATCAAGGCCGTCTCGATCACGCCGCGAGGACCCGCGATCCGGAGGCGCTCGTCCCCGTGTGTCGGCGCGGATTCCGGTCGCAGATAGTCGAGCGTGACCGAGGCCACGCCGCCATTGCTCATCGACAGCACGAAAGCCGCCTGGCTGGCGCAGGCCGGGAAGTCCGGATGCGCCGCCGTCCCCTCTCGGCCCTGCACCTCGGTGAACACGTCGCCGAGGATCCAGTGCAGCCAGTCGAAGGCGTGGATTCCGACCCACGGCGCAAGCCCGGGGAACGTCTCGCGTCGGCGATAGGCGTCCGGTCGCGACTTGCCCCATTTATAAGTCTTCTGGCTGAAGCTCATCAGGGGATCGCCGATCTCGCCGGCCCGGACCGCATCGCGTACCGCCGCCAGCTCGGAGACGCCTCGCATGGTGTGCATGGGGACCAGCGCCGCCCCGGTCTTCCGCGCGGCCTGGAATAATCCCTCCAGCGAGGCCAGGTCCATCGCCAGTGGCTTCTCGGCCATGACCGGGAGTCCGCCTTCCAGGCAGACGCGCGCCCAGGCCGGGATCCGGTCGTTGCGGGCGGCGACCTGCACCACGTCTAGCTTCTCGGTATCGAGCATCTTCCGTGCGTCGTCATATCGGTGTGTGTCCGCGGTCAGGCCGGGGGCGTGGTCGAAGCGCCGGTGGTCTCCTCCGGCCCGGCGGCGGCGACCGCGACCAGCGTCAGGCCGGGGACGTGCTTCAGGGCCGGTGCGTAGGTCTGCCAGTGTCCCGTCGAGCCGATCAGTCCGAGGCGCATCGTGTCTCTCCGATTCGGCCGTCCCGCCGGTCGAGATGGTCTTGTGGGGTTCGTCCTCGCCGCGCGTGGTTCAATCTACCCCGTCGGGAGTCGTTCCGGGAGGGTGCGGATCGGCAGCCTCCCCGAAACCTCCCTCCTTCGAGATCCGGCCGATGTGAGGCTTTCGCGAACGAATCCGGTTAAACTGTAGCCGTTCGAGGTCGCGTACGAACTCCGCCGTTCATCGAATCAGACGGGAGATGACCTGTGAAGCGACGGGATCGGCCGATGTTCCGGATCATGCTCTTCTCGGCTCTCTTGTGGGCACGAGCCGGGATCGTCCGGGGGGAGACGCTCGATCCGTCCGACGTGCCGGGCGAAGGGGGACGGCACGTCACGGCCGACGTGGTCCTGAAAGGGGGCAAGCTGATCGACGGCACCGGGCGCAGGGGCGCCGCGCCGACGTGGCCTTACGCGGCGATCGGATCGTGGCCGTCGGCACCTTCGAGGCCGGGCCCGGCGCGAAGCTCGTCGACGCCTCGGCTATGATCGTCGCGCCCGGGTTCATCGACCTGCACACGCACTCCGACGAGGGGATCACCCGGACGCCCACTCGTCTCAATGTGAACTACGTCACGCAGGGCGTCACCACGATCGTCACGGGGAACTGCGGGGGCGGGGTGCTCGACGTCGCCAAGTACCTCGCGGCCATCGATGCTCATGGTGCCGGCAGCAATGTGATCCACCTGGTTCCCCAGGGCGAAGTCCGGTTGACGATCATCGGCAAGGCGGACCGGGCCCCGAGCGCGGCCGACCTGGAGCGGATGAGGCAGGTCGTCGAGCGGGGCATGCAGGCTGGTGCGTGGGGGATCTCATCGGGGTTGATCTATGTACCCAGCCGGTATGCCCGCACGGCCGAGCTCGTCGAGCTGGCGAAGGTCTGCGCACCGGCACGGGGGACTCTACGCCTCGCACATCCGGAGCGAGGAGGCCGGGCTGCTCGACGCGATCGACGAGGCGATCGCCGTGGGCAAAGGGTCCGGCGCCCCGGTCCATATCTCGCACCTGAAGGCCAGCGGGAAGACGAACTGGGGGACGGTCCGCCCGGTGCTGGAGCGGATCGCCGAGGCGCGCTCCGCCGGCCAGCTCGTCACGGCCGACCAGTATCCGTACATCGCCTCGAGCACCAAGCTGGCGGCGATGGTGGTCCCGCACTGGGCCGTCCAGGGGGACGCCGAGGACTTCGCCCGCCTGGCCGCCGACCCCGTGCGAGGGCCAGAGCTGCGTCGCGAGATCCAGCACGAGCTCGACGAGCGTGACGGCGGCGCCTCGGTCCGGATCGCTCGGTACGCGCCCCATACCGATTGGGCCGGGCTCGATCTCGTCGCGATCGCCGGCCGGACCGGGACATCGCCGATCGAGGTCGTCCTGGACATCCAGCGACATGGCGGTGCGCAGGCGATCAGCTTCGGCATGTGCGAGCCGGATGTCCGCGAGGTCATGAGGCGTGAGTTCGTCGCCACGGCGTCCGACGGCTCGACCCACCTGCCCGGCCGCGACGACCAGCCGCACCCGCGCGCCTACGGGACCTTCCCGCGCAAGATTCGATACGCGATCGATGAGAAAATCATCTCGCTCGAGCAGGCGGTCCGGTCGTGCTCGGGCTGGCCCGCGCAGGTCCTCGGCCTGCCCGACCGGGGCGTCATCCGCGAGGGCGCCTTCGCCGACCTCGTCGTCTTCGATCCCGAGACCTTCCGCGACGCGGCCACATTCGAGAAGCCCACCCGGTACGCGACCGGTGTGAGATACCTATTCGTCAACGGAGTGGCCCTGATCTCGGGAGGAAAGCTCACGGTCGAACCGTCCTCGAAGCGGAAGCTGCCGGGCCGGGCGCTCCGGCTGCATCGCGACGGCCCGGCCGCGCTGATCGTCAAGGCGGGGCGGATCTGGACCGGCGACCGCGACCGCCCCTGGGCCGAGGCCCTGGCGGTGCGCGACGGCGCGATCGCCGCGGTCGGCTCCTTCGAGGATGTCATGCGGTTCCGAGGGCCGTTCGACCCGCGTCGTCGACCGACCCGACGCCTTCGCTATCCCCGGCCTGATCGACGCCCACGGCCACATGGAATCTCTGGGTGCGAGCAAGGAGGAGGTTGACCTCCGCGGGGCCGCGTCGCTCGACGAGGTGGCCCGACGGATCAAGGCCCGGGCCGACGTGACGCCCGGCGACTCGTGGATCACCGGTCGGAGCTGGGACCAGAGCCTCTGGCCGGGCGGCGCGTTCCCGACCGCGGCCGTGCTCGACGAAGCGGCCCCGCATCGCCCGGTCTGGCTCCGCCGGGTTGACGGCCACGCCGGCTGGGCCAGCTCCGAGACGATGCGTCGCGCGAAGGTCAACGAGGAATCCGTGGCCCCCCCCGACGGCCAGATCATCCGGGACAAGGACGGGCGGCCGACCGGCGTGTTCGTCGACGGGGCCATGGGCCTGGTCGGCCGCGCGGTCCCGCCCCCCACCAAGCTCGACGTCCGTTGACGGCTGCTCGCGGCACAGGAGCTGGCCCTCCGCGCCGGCCTCACCGGCGTCCATGACGCCGGCATCTCGCGGCGCACCGCCGACGTCTATCGCGAGCTCGACCGCGACGGCCAGCTCGTGATCCGCGTCTATGCGATGGCCTCGGCCCCCTCGGGCGAGGAGGTCAAGTTCGTCAGCAAGCCACCCCAGGCCGGCCCCGACGGTGCGCGATTCGAGCTGCGCCATCAAGCTCTTCATCGACGGTGCGATGGGATCGCGCGGTGCGCTCCTGTTCCGCCCTTACCACGACGATCCGGGCCAGTCCGGCCTGGTCCTGATCGACCCCAAGGTGCTCGAGGCGACGACGACCGAAGCCTTGCGACACGGCTGGCAGGTCGCCACCCACGCCATCGGCGACAGGGGCAACGCCCTGGTGCTCGACGCCTACGCCGCCGCGAGGAAGGCCGTCCCCCAGGCGCGCGATCCCCGGCTCCGGATCGAGCATGCCCAGGTCGTCCGCAAGGAGGACGTCTCCCGTTTCGCCGAGCTGGGCATCATCGCCTCGATGCAGCCCTCGCACGCCAGCAGCGACATGCGATGGGCCGACGCACGGCTCGGGCCGGGCCGGGTGGACGGCGCCTATGCCTGGCGATGGTTCCTCGACGCCCGCGTGGCTCTGGCCTATGGCAGCGACTTCCCCGTCGAGATCGTCGACCCCTTCTGGGGCATCTACGCGGCGATCACGCGACAGGACGCCGAGGGCCATCCCGCCGGCGGATGGCACCCCGAACAGCGGCTCACGCTCGAGGAGGCCCTCCGCGGCTTCACCGCCGGTTCGGCGCGTGCGGCGTTCGCCGAGGACCGGCTCGGAATCCTCAAGGCCGGTTACCGTGCCGACGTCACCGTACTCGATCGCGACCTGTTCCGCGCCCAGCCCGGGGAGATCCTATCAACGAAAGTCTTGATGACCATCGTCGATGGCAAGATCGCCGTCGGGTCGGAATAGCGTCGCCGGTCGCCCTCTCGGCTTCGTGCGAGCTGATTTGAGGCGCTTCACGGATGGTTTGCGCACTTCTTGAGACGAGGGACACTCATACTAACCCGAAGCGTCAGCGAGGATCGGACGGCGTCCCCTCGCTCTCGCGTCGGGTTGGTGAGGTGGGGCCTGCGCAAACCAAGCGTGAAGTACCCTAGCCCCCCGGCTGAAGGCCATGTCCGAATGTCCGTCGGAATTAACAGATTATTGCGCTCCCGGACACCGAGGAGCCGGAACGAGTTTATTAAAAACGACTTGCGGAAGGCATATTAGTCCACGTTTGCGGCCAACAAAGACCATTTTGAAATTCTTTGCAGAATCCCCGTTTCTTTTGCTCGCGGCCTGCGGTATTACTATTAGCGTCCGATTCGATCTGAAAAGGGCAAGAATAGATCCGGGGTTCGTGCGACCTTCGCGTCGTACGGAGAGATCGGGGTCGGTCGCCCCACGTATGAACCCCGTTGCGGTCCCGGGCCGAACCGAGGGCCGGTCGCATCATCCGTTCGATTCTCGCCCGAGCATTGAGGCGTGACGAAAAAACACTTGATTTCCCGGAAAGTCCTTGACGATCGTAAAACTCGAATTAAAATGAGCGAGGAGATGACAACCTATCATCTGTGTCAATTTAGCATTACATTTACACGTCGAGTAAACAGGTTTTTACACATTCTCGTATGAATAGACTTATTTCTCGAAGACGAGACGATCCGATTGATCGGTTCACGATGAAGTCGCGACTGTCCCCCTCCGGGGACCACCACCGCCTCGCAGGGCGATGATCATCCGGCACTCCACATGATCCTGGGTCTCACGGCCGCCACATGCCCGGCGGCCCCTCGATCGTGCCAGGACGTTCGGAAGAGGCACGCCCGGTCGCCATCGACGTCACAACGCCTTGTTCGTTCCCGAGCTATACATCGTTCGCGCCAGCAAGAACAGGAGCTGCCTCTCGTGCCGACCTTTCCCCGCTTCCGTCGACGCCCGTTCGGACGCAAGTCCCCACTCCGCCCGGCGTATCCGTCGCTCGAGGTCATGGAGACCCGCCAGCTCCTCTCGGGCGGTCCGCTCACGGTCACCATCACCGAGCTGGGCACCAGCCCGCTCGAGCAGGTGACCATCGTGGACAACGGGCCCGGCGATACGAGCTCGACGGTCGGCATTGTTGACTACAGCACGCCGGCGAACGACCCGTTCTCGGACTTCTCGATCACGGGCTTCCAGGCGACATCCAACCGGACGGCGAGCCCGACGCCGACCCAGGCCAAGTTGATCCAGAGCGGCACGGTGACCCGCACGACGACCACCGGCGGGAATCAGACCCTGCTGATCCAGATCCAGGATTTCAACTACCTGTATCCGGCCAGCCAGACGGTCCTCGAGAGCACCGCGAGCACGACATTCACGAACGGGACGGCGAACGTCGATAACGGCCAGTTCCAGAGCTTTTACAACACCACGGCGACCGGCACGACGGCGAGCCCGATCGTCACCCTGACCTCGTCGGGAGGTGCGACGAACACGAAGACCGGGACCGCCGCGACGACCCCGCTCGGCGGGACGGCTCCCTTCAACCTCGCGAACACCTTCGCGATCACGCTGGCCCCGAGCAAGGCCACGGGCAATACCGTGACCGATTTCCGGAGCACGGGCGATACGGTGGTGCCGGGCACCAACGGCTCGCTCGCGGGCAACGTCTATCTCGACAACAACCTGGACGGCTCCCTGGACACGGGCGACTCGGCGATCGGCGGTGTCTTGATCACGCTGACGGGCACCGATGCCGACGGCAATGCGATCGACGAGACGACGACGACGGCGGCCAACGGGACGTATGATTTCACGAACCTGACGACGGGCGTCTACACGGTCACCGAGACCCAGCCGACGGGCTACTCCCAGGGTGTGAACACTCCGGGCATTCCCGACGATGGAATTGTCACCGGTGACACGATCTCGCAGGTGATCATCTCGGGCGGCCAGAATCTCGTCAACTACAATTTCGGCGAGACGTTGCCGGTCACGATCGGCGACTTCGTCTGGGACGACCAGAACGCCGACGGCATCCAGGACGCGGGCGAGCCGGGTATCGACGGCGTCACGCTCACGCTCACCGGCACCAACGCCTATGGCGCCTCGGTCACCGACACCACGACGACCTCGGGCAACGGCGCCTATCTGTTCAGCGAGGTGCCCGGGACGTACGTCGTGACGGTGAATGCCAGTAACTTCACCGGCAGCGGGGCCCTGGTGGGCTACGATGCGTCGCCGACGCTCCAGGGCGGCAACCCCGCGCTGGACAGCAACCCGAATCCGAGCAATACGACGCCGGGGTACCTGCCGCCCGGCAGCAGCGATCTGACGGTTGACTTCGGCTATTACATGCCCGTCACCACGGCAATCACGACGAGTGCGGCGGTCACCGGTGGCGGAGTCGTCGGGACGGCGCTCCTGACCGACACGGCCGAATTGACCGGAGGGAGTAACCCGACCGGCACGATCACCTTCACACTGACCGGTCCGGACGGGAACCCCGTGATCCTCCCTCCGGCGGATGCCACGATGACGGTCATGGGCAATGGTGATTACACCACTCCGACCGCGATCACGGCGACGGAGGTGGGGACGTACACGTGGCATGCCGTCTACAGCGGCGACACGCTGAATAACGGGGCGGCGGACAACGGGACCAACGAGTCGGTGACGACGGTCGTGGCCAGCCCGGCGATCAACACCAGCCAGCAACCGGCGAGCGCCACGGTCGGGACGTCGATCGCCGACCAGGCGACGGTGAGCGGCGGGTACAACCCGACCGGCACGGTCACCTTCAACCTCTACAGCAACTCGGCAGGTACCGGGACGCCGCTGTACACCGACGCCAACGTGCCACTCTCGGACGGGTCGGCGACCTCAGTGGGCTACACGGCCACGGCCACGGGCACCGACTACTGGGTGGCGACTTACAACGGCGACAGCAACAACGCATCGGTGACCAGCGGCACGGCTTCGGAGCCGGTGGTGGTCACCGCCGCCAGCCCGTCGATCAACACGGCGCAGCAGCCGGCCACGGCCACCGTCGGCGGCTTGATCGCCGACAAGGCGACGGTCAGCGGCGGGTACAACCCGAGCGGGACGGTGAGCTTCGCCCTCTACGCCAACTCGGCGGGGACGGGGACTCCGCTTTATACCGACGCCAACGTGCCGCTCTCGGGCGGGTCGGCCACGTCGGTCGGCTACACAGCGACGGCCACGGGTACGGACTACTGGGTCGCCACCTACAACGGCGATAGCAACAACGCGGCGGTGACGAGCGGGACGGCCTCCGAGCCGGTGGTCGTGAGTGCGGCGAGCCCGACGATCAACACGAGTCAGCAGCCGGCCACGGCCACGGTCGGGACGTCGATCGCCGACCAGGCGACGGTGAGCGGCGGGTACAACCCAAGCGGCACGGTCACCTTCAACCTCTACAGCAACTCGGCCGGCACGGGTACGCCGCTATACACCGACGCCAACGTGGCCCTGTCGGGCGGCACGGCGACGTCGGTCGGTTACACGGCGACGGCGACGGGGACCGATTACTGGGTCGCCACCTACAACGGCGACAGCAACAACGCGGCGGTGACCAGCGGCACTGCCCTGGAGCCCGTCGCGGTCACCACGGCGAGCCCGTCGATCAACACGGCGCAGCAGCCGGCCACGGCCGTCGTCGGCACGTCGATCGCCGACCAGGCGACGGTGAGCGGCGGGTACAACCCGACCGGGACCGTCACGTTCAACCTCTACAGCAACTCGGCGGGTACGGGCACGCCGCTGTACACCGACGCCAACGTCCCGCTGTCGGGTGGCACGGCGACGTCGGTGGGTTACACGGCGACGGCGACAGGTACAGATTACTGGGTGGCGACGTACAACGGCGATAGCAACAACGCGTCGGTCACGAGCGGCACCGCGTCCGAGCCTGTCTTGGTCAGTCCGGCCAGCCCGACGATCAACACGACGCAGCAGCCGGCCACGGCCACGGTCGGGACGTCGATCGCCGACCAGGCGACGGTGAGCGGCGGGTACAACCCGACCGGCACGGTCACCTTCAACCTCTACAGCAACTCGGCCGGCACGGGTACGCCACTGTACACCGACGCCAACGTGCCGCTCTCGGGCGGGTCGGCGACGTCGGTCGGATACATCGCCACGGCGACGGGCACCGACTATTGGGTGGCGACTTACAACGGCGATAGCAACAACGCGTCGGTGACCAGCGGCACGGCTTCAGAGCCGGTGTCGGTCACGACCGCCAGCCCGGCCATCAATACGAGCCAGCAGCCGGCCAGCGCCGTCGTCGGGACTTCGATCGCCGACAAGGCAACAGTGAGTGGCGGGTACAACCCGAGCGGGACGGTGAGCTTCGCCCTCTACGCCAACTCGGCGGGGACGGGGACTCCGCTTTATACCGACGCCAACGTGCCGCTCTCGGGCGGGTCGGCCACGTCGGTCGGCTACACAGCGACGGCCACGGGTACGGACTACTGGGTCGCCACCTACAACGGCGACAGCAACAACGCATCGGTGACCAGCGGTACGGCCTTGGAGCCGGTGTCGATCACTTCCGCCAGCCCGACGATCAACACGGTGCAGCAGCCGGCCACGGCCGTCGTCGGCACGTCGATCGCCGACAAGGCGACGGTCAGCGGCGGTGACAACCCGACCGGGACGGTGAGCTTCGCCCTCTACGCCAACTCGGCGGGTACGGGCACGCCGTTGTACACCGACGCCAACGTCCCGCTTTCGGGCGGATCGGCGACGTCGGTGGGTTACACGGCGACGGCGACAGGTACAGATTACTGGGTGGCGACGTACAACGGCGATAGCAACAACGCGTCGGTCACGAGCGGCACCGCGTCCGAGCCTGTCTTGGTCAGTCCGGCCAGCCCGGCCATCAATACGAGCCAGCAGCCGGCCACGGCCCTCGTCGGCAGCTCGATCGCCGACAAGGCGACGGTCAGCGGCGGCTACAACCCGAGCGGGACAGTGACCTTCTATCTCTATGGCAACTCGGCGGGCACAGGGACGCCACTCTACACCGACCCCAACGTGGCGCTCTCGGGCGGCACTGCCACGTCGGTGGGGTACACCGCAACGGCCACCGGTACCGACTACTGGGTCGCGACCTACAACGGTGACAGTAACAACGCGTCGGTGACGAGTGGGGCGGCCTCCGAGCCGGTCTCGATCACCACGGCCAGCCCGTCGATCAACACGGCCCAGCAGCCGGCGACGGCGACGGTCGGGACCTCGATCGCCGACAAGGCGACGGTCAGCGGCGGCTACAACCCGAGCGGGACAGTCACGTTCAAGTTGTACAGCAACTCGGCCGGTACCGGGACGCCGCTCTACACCGACGCCAACGTCCCGCTCTCGGGCGGCACGGCGACGTCGGTCGGTTACACGGCGACGGCGACGGGCACCGACTACTGGGTGGCGACCTACAACGGCGACAGCAATAACGCGTCGGTGACCAGCGGTGCGGCCTCCGAGCCGGTCTCGATCACCACGGCCAGCCCGTCGATCACCACGGCGCAGCAACCGGCGACAGCCGTCGTCGGGACGTCGATCGCCGACAAGGCCACCGTCAGCGGCGGTTACAACCCGACCGGCACCGTCACGTTCAAGTTGTACAGCAACTCGGCCGGTACCGGGACGCCGCTCTACACCGACGCCAACGTGGCCCTGTCGGGCGGCACGGCGACGTCGGTCGGTTACACGGCGACGGCGACGGGTACCGACTACTGGGTGGCGACCTACAACGGCGACGGCAACAACGCGGCGGTGACGAGCGGTGCGGCCTCCGAGCCGGTGGTGGTCACCGCCGCCAGCCCGTCGATCAATACGGCGCAGCAGCCGGCCACGGCGACCGTTGGCACCTCGATTGCCGACAAGGCGACGGTGAGCGGCGGTGACAACCCGAGCGGCACGGTCACCTTCAAGCTCTACAGCAATTCGGCGGGTACGGGTACGCCGCTGTACACCGACACCAACGTGCCGCTCTCGGGCGGCACGTCGACGTCGGTCGGCTACACGGCCACCGCGACGGGCACCGACTACTGGGTGGCGACTTACAACGGCGACAGCAACAACGCGTCGGTAACCAGCGGCGCCGCGTCGGAGCCGGTAGTCATCACCCAGGCCAGCCCGAGCATCACCACGACGCCCGGGGGGCCGGTAAAGCTAGGTAACATCCTGATCAGCGGGTTCAAGTACCTCGATCAGACCGGCAACGGCTACTCGTCCGATGACACCCCGCAAAGCGGCGTGACTATCGACCTTTACGAGTCGTCGAACGGCAATACGGGCTTACAGATCGGCGGCGGCGGCGATACATTGATCGCCACGGCCACGACCGCGACCAACGGCGCCTACAGCTTCACGGTAACCACCGCGGCGACCTATTACGTGCAAGAGGTCGTTCCGACGGCGTATATCCAAACGGGCGGAGGGCCGAACGGGAGCGCCGGGGACACGTACTACACGATCAACGCCACGGCCGGTAACAGCTATTCCGGCATTGATTTCGACGATTATCTGATCCCTACTTGTGCGCCGATCAACGTCTCTTACAAGGTGACCACCCCGAGCAACTGCTCCACTACGGTGACCGACCTTGGCGGCAACACGCAACAGGGTGACACGGTCACAGCCACATTCACGGTGACCGCGGGCATGACTGACCAGCTCACTTTGGTGAGCTATTACGCGCCGGGATCCTCCTTCAGCGACGCCACGGCCTACCAGCAGGTAATCTACCAGGAGGCTACCGGGACCTTCGGCCCGGGTACTCATTCTCTGACGGTCGCGATCCCGAAGACCTACTACCAGATCGATTTCGTGTGCGGTCCCGCGATCAACCAGTTCGAGCCGAACGAGAACAATGATGCGTATGGTCCGGACAGCGCCGAGATCCTCTATCATGCCGAGGATCGCTTCATCTCGTCGGACAACGGCGGCACGACATGCCCCACCACGGCGGAGGTGACGAATAACACCGGCACGACGACGCCGGCCCAGACGACGTCCGCCACGCCGACCACGCCGCTATCCGACACGGCGAATCTGTCCGGCGGCTACAACCCGACCGGGACGATCACCTTCTACCTCTTCGCACCTGGGGTCACACCCAATGCGAACGATAGCAACAACGTCTACAGCGACGTGGTCACGGTCAGCGGCAACAACACCTATTCCACGGGCACCGGTACGAAACCCGGTGGCTACGTGCCCACGGTGGCCGGCACGTACGAGTGGGTCGCGGTCTACGGCGGCGACACCAACAACAAGGGGGTTGCGGGCACCCTCGGCAGCGAGCCGGAGATGGCCGGCGAAAGCCCGTCGATCAGCACGACGCCCAGCACGACCAGTGCAACGGCTTCCTCGTCGTTGATCCTCAAGGACACGGCCTCACTGGCCGCCGGTTCCAACCCGACGGGTACGATCACCTTCACCCTGTACAATCCGAGCGGGGCATTGGTGGATACCGAGACGGTGAACGTGAGCGGTGACGGGTCGTACACCACACCGACGGGATATTCGTTGCCGTCCATCGGCGCGGTGACCGGGACCTACCAGTGGGATTCCTCCTATAGCGGCAATAGTTCCAACTACTCGGCCAGCGACAACAACGACCCGAACGAGCAGGTGGTGGTGGGCGCGGCCTCTCCGTCGATCAGCACGACCGCCAGCTCGTCTAATACCCAGTGCACCTCGGCCTTGACGCTCAAGGACATGGCCTCGCTGACCGGCGGCTTCGACCCGACGGGCACGATCACCTTCACCCTCTACAATCCGAAGGGGACGTTGGTGGATACGGAGACGGTGAACGTGAACGGTAATGGGACGTACACGACACCGACCGGTTACACCTTGCCGACGACCGGCGCGGTGTCGGGCACGTACCAGTGGGATTCCTCTTATAGCGGCGACCACAACAACAACGTCGCCACCGATAACAATGACTCGAACGAGCAGGTTGTGGTCGGTTCCAGCGTCTGCTCGAGCCAGACCCAGAACTGCTCGTTCTGGTGTGGCTCGCAGGGCCAGTCGCTGATCAATTGTCTCAACGGCGGGTCGAGCTGCAAGAATCTCGGTAACTGGCTGGCGGCCACTTGCCCGAACCTGTTCGGCAACTTGAAGGGTTGCACCAATACTCAGGTGGCGTCCTATTGCAAGACGCTCTCCTACGGCAACTCGAATCAACAGGCGTGTGGCCAGGTGCTTTCGACTGCCCTCTGCGCGTATGTGACCAACAGCAACCTGGCGGGTGGCTCCTACGGTAGCTCCTGCGGCTTCACGGTTTCCTCCGGTGGCCTCGGGGCGGACACCTACAACGTCGGGTACAACGGGTCGGCACTCGGCCTCTCGAACAACTCGACGTGCGGCATCCTGGATCTGCTGACGCAGATCGATTCGCAGTCGAAGAACGGCTCGATCAACTCCTCCGCGTGCAACGCGGCCAATTCGCTCTGCTCGGCCATCAACTCGATCTGATGAACGCGCGGAGAAGAAGGCCCCAAGCCAACAATGCCATCAGAAGGCCGCCCCGGATGGGACGGCCTTTTTTGTTGAGGCGAAATTCGCGACTCGTTTCGCGTCAAGCCTGGCGAGATGCTATCCACGAAAGCCCTCTTGACCATCGTCGATGGTAAGATCGCCTTCGAGCGGGAGTAGGGCGGGGTCCTGAGACCCGCCGAGCCCGACTCACCTCAAACCATTACCTTCCCAGCTTGTAGTACTCGGGCGTGACTTCCTTGATATTCGGCGTGACGTCGGCGTCGATGCGGCCGGTCGTCCAGTTAAGGGCGCCGAGCAGGAGCCCCTGGTACATCGGGTTCTCCCAGACGTCCTCGCGATGGCCCATCGAGGTGTAGAAGACCCGGCCCTTTCCGTGCATCCGGGCCCAGGTCTCGGGGAAATTGGGCCGTTGATACTCTCGGCCCTCCATCCCCTTGGTGACCTGGACCAGGATGACGCGCAGGTCGTCGGCGATGTACTTCTGGGCGTACCATTCATCCGTGATCCGGAAGGTCCTGCCCGAGCTGCCGAAGCCCTCGGCGACGCCGGGGAACTTGGGGTCGGCGATCTCGATCTCGACTTCTTGCTGCCTCCCGTGCCCGGCGAAGTGGCCGCCGATCATCTGGATGAACGGGTCATCGGCCCCCTTCTTCCGGTGGACGCCGAAGGTGTCCGTGGCACAGTGCATGCCGATGAAGCCCTTGCCGCCACGGATCGCGTCGAGGAACGCCTTCTCGCCGTCGGGCGACATCGCCGGGCTCTTCTCCCCCTGCCCTTCGGTCAACAGGTTGCCGGTCGTCTCGAAGACGAACGCGTCCCACTGGCCGATCTTGTCCGGCTCGAACTCCCGGCCGTCCTTGGTCGCATGGACCTCGAACCCGTGCTCCTTGCCGACCCGCGTCAAGATCTGCTCGGCGAGGCTCGGCTTCTTGCCCTTGTCGGGCCGGGTCACGACCGAGTGGGGAAAGCCCGCACTCTTGATAAAGAATAGGACTTTCTTGGGAGAGCCCTGGGGACGGGCCAGGACCTGCCCCATCGCCCCGGCGCCCAGCCACGCCGCTCCGCCGGCTACCAGCAACTCACGACGACTCAATCCACGTGACATCGTTGACGTCTCCTCCCGGGAATGAATGAGCGAGGTATCGACCCGCTCCCCTTTTACCCCAGCCGGCCCGCGAAAGAAACCGGGAGCCCGTCCGCTCCGGACGTTTGGAGACGCTCGATGATTCGCAGAATCGACAATCCGTCGCGCCTTTTTAGTCAAGCCAGTCGGCGTGCTTGACCACACAGATGGGCCGTTGTATGCTGCTATCCGTTTGCTGGATTCCGTGCGAGAAAAGCCGGCAAAGTTTCGTTCCGTGTGCGACTGTGGCCCGAACGAACGGGTTATCAGTCGATGGTCGCCGATCTGATCGAAACATCCGAAGGCGAGACTCAACCGACGATGCCGCACCTCAGTTTTCCGGACACGAGCGTCACCCTGCTCGCGATCCTTCACAAGCAGCCCGATGATGCCGCGGCGTGGGCGCGATTTGTCAGGACGTACGGGCCGCGCATCCTCCATTGGTGTCGCCGCTGGGGGTTGCAGGATGCCGACGCCCACGACTTGACGCAGGATGTGCTGATCCGTCTCTCGCGGAGGTTCGAAACGTTCGAATACGATGCGTCCCGACGATTCCGGGGCTGGCTCCGCGCGCTCGCGCACACCTCGTGGCGCGACTTCGAGAAGCGGCGGCGGAACTGGAATCAGGGGATCGGGGGCGAGGACGCAGGGGGCCGGTTCGATGCGATCGCGGCCCGCAACGACCTCTCCGAAGTCATCGAGAGGGAATACGCCCAGGAGAGGCTCCGAGCGGCGATGGAACGGGTCCGGAGTCGGGTCGAGCCGCAGACGTGGCAGGCGTTCTTGCTTCTCAACCTGGAGCGACTCTCCGGCGAGGACGCCGCCGGCCGTCTGGGGATGAGGCTCGGGAGCACCTATGCGGCGAGCAGCAAGGTGCGCCGCCTGATCCGCGAGGAGGTCCTCCGCGAGGAGCCCGTCTCTCCATGAACGCGTGTCCGCCCCTCGAGCGGCTCGTCGCATTGCTGCGAGGCGAGGTGGGCGAATCGGAAGGCGGCGAGATCGAGGACCATCTCGATCTCTGCGAGCCGTGTTGAACGGCTGTTGCATGCCGTCTCCGACTGGGAGCTCTCGGTCGATCTCGGACTGTCAGGATCGTCGCCCGGCGTCGGGCTACGAACGGGTGCCTTGCTCGATCGGCTGGCGGGCCTCCGGTCGCCGCGGGCGAGCGGCGGGTCGGATCCGGTCGAGTCCGGCCACTCGGCGGCGGGCCCTGCCAGGGGGGGGCTTCCCGGCGAGCTGCCGGGCTTCGGCGGGATCCGCGAGGTCGGTCGGGGCGGCATGGGGATCGTCTATCGCGCCGAGCAGCGCGGTCTTCAACGGCCCGTGGCGTTGAAGATCCTCTCCGACGGGCGGACGGCCGGCGCCGGCTCGCGCGAGCGGTTCCGCCGCGAGATCCTGGCACTGGCCCGGCTGCGACATCCGAACGTGGTGCGGATTTATGGGGGCGACGAGCATGACGGGCTCGACTTCCTGGTGATGGAATGGGTCGAGGGCGGCGACCTGTCGCATCGGCTCCGCGATGGCCCGCTGCCGATGCGCGAGGCGGTCGAGCTGGTCTTGCCTCTGGCCGGGGCGCTCCAGGCGGCGCACGATCGGGGGATCATCCATCGCGACCTCAAGCCCAGCAACATCCTCCTCTCCGACGAGGGTGGCGAAGGCCCCGACCGGCGAGGCCGGCTGGTCCCGAAGATCAGCGATTTCGGCCTGGCGAAGCCGATCGAGGATGACGCCGGGCTCACGTTCAGCGGCCCGGCGATGGGCTCGCCCAGCTACATGGCCCCGGAGCAGACCGGATTGCTCGGCGACTCGTCGCAGGGGCCGGCGACCGACGTCTATGGCCTGGGCGCGATCCTCTACGAGATGCTGGTCGGCCGCCCCCCGTTCCGCGGCAGCTCGCGACACGAGACGATGTGTCAGGTCGTCGCCGGCGACGTGGTGCCGCCACGGCGCCTGAGGCCCCAGGTGCCTTGAGACCTGGAGACCATCGGTTTGAAGTGCCTGGAGCGGGACCCCGCCCGTCGATATGCGACCGCGAAGGCCCTCGCGGAGGAGCTCGAGCGGTTCCTCGAGGGTCGGCCGATCCAGGCGCGGCGGGCCGGCGCCTGGGAGATCGCCTGGCGATGGTGTCGCCGCAAGCCGACCGAGGCGGTATTGCTCTTCGCGCTGGTCCTGATGTTCGTCACGGGATTCGCGTCGGTGACCTGGCTATGGCGCCGGGCCGACGCCGAGTCGCTCCGGGCGAAGCGGGCCGCGGACGCGGAGTCGCGGCTGCGGGCCGAGGCCCAGGCCGAGGTGGCCATCGGCGAACTGGACCGGGGGATCGCCCTGGCCCGGGCCGGCGAGATCGACCAGGGCTTGCTCTGGATGGCCGACTCGATCCGCAGGGCCCCGGCGGAGCGCCCGGACCTCCTGCGCCTCGCCCGGGACAACCTCGACGCCTGGGGCGCCAGCACGATCCCGATCCGGGCGATACTGGAACACCAGGCGATCATCAACCAGGCGGTGTACAGCCCCGACGGCTCGGCCATCCTGACCGGCTCCAATGATGGCACCGCCCAGTTCTGGGACGCGACGACCGGCCGGCCGCTCCGCCCGCCGATCCGGCACGGCGATCAGGTCCTCTGCGTCGCGATCTCACGCGACGGCCGGCTGCTCGCCACCGGCGGCGCCGATCGCCGGGCGCGGCTCTGGGAAGCCGGATCCGGCATGCCCATCGGCCCGCCCCTGTTCCATGGCGAGCCCGTCAAGTCGGTCGCATTCTCGCCCGACGGCCGACTGCTGGCGACCCGCAGCCGCGATCGGGTCGCCCAGGTCTGGGACCTCGCCAGCGGGCGGCCGGTCGGGCCGTCGAGCGATCGCGGTGCGATCCGCGACGTTCGGTTCTCGCCCGATGGCCGATCGCTGGCGACCGGCGGTGAGGACGGCGTGGTGCGGTTCTGGAGCACGCGGGACCTCCGGCCCGAACCGCGCGAGCTGGATACCGGCGCCCCCCTCGATGGTATCGTCTTCGGGCCGAAGCCCGGGTTGATCGCGACCTGGCAAGCGGATGGGACTGCCCGGGTCTGGGATGCCGACAGCGGCCGGGCGATCACCCCCCCAATACCGAATGGCGACGCGCCGCTCTTCTCACCCGATGGCAAGCTCCTGCTCAACCTCGGCCCAGAGGACCATGCGAGGCTCTGGGACCTGGCCACCGGCCGCCCCTGGACCAGATTTTCCGCCACCCGCCGTCGATCCAGTGTGCGGCCTTCTCTCCCGACGGCCGGATCGTACTGACCGGCGGCCGACGACCCCGATGTTGCCGCACACCAACTGGCCGGCGCGGCTGGCATTCTCCCCCGACGGCAAGGTCCTGGCCACCGGCGACTTCAACGGGGCCGGCCACTTGTGGGACGTCGCGACCGGCCGGCCGATCGGCCCGATGCTGGACGCCGGCTCGATCGTCATCAGCCTCGCCTTCAGCCCCGACGGCCGGTCGCTGGCCTCGGGGACGGCCGAGCATGCCCATCAGCTCGTGATCTGGGACCTGGCGTCTCGACGTCCCCGGGGCGAGCCGATCCGATTCAAGGATTGGGTCCACCGGCTGGCCTTCAGCCCGGACGGCTCGCGGCTGGCCGCCGGCTCGACCGACACCACGGCCCGATTGATCGACGCGGCCAACGGCCGGGCCATCGTCGGGCCGCTCCGCCACGCCGAAGTCGTCGGCCGGGTCGCCTTCAGCCCCGACGGCCGCGTCCTGCTGACGGCCACCCAGGGCGCGCCCGAGAAGAGCATCGTCAGATCCTGGGGCGCCGTCGACGGTCGGCCCCGGCCGGGCTCGATCACCCTGCCGGGGTACCTCGCCCAGGACCTGGCGTTCGCGCCGGAGGGGAACCTGTTCGCGGCCGGGTGCGATGACGGCTCGGTCTCGGTCTGGGACGTCGCCTCGATGCGGCAGGTCGGCCCGACACGTGTGCTCCGCGGCCGGATCACCGGCCTGGCCTTCGGCAACGACGGCGCGACGCTGATGGCCACCGACGCCCGCGGCCACCTGATCGCCTGGCCCCTCCCCCGGTCATCGCCGGGATCCGCCGATCGGCTGTCCCGTCGCGTGGGGGCGCGGACCGGCGTGGAGCTCGACGGGGCCGGCGAACTCGGGGTCCTCGACCCGAGGCCTGGCGGCTCCGCCAGGAGGAGGATCAGACCTCCTGATCTGCGGGATTTAGATGTGGAGCCAAGTTCGGGGTTTCGGCCTCACCGGCGATCGAGTAGACCAACCGCAGATCGGTGCCCGGATAGGTAAACTCCCCGGCGTTGAGATGCTCCAGCAGATGAGCGATGGCGCGGTCGGACCGCGGGTTCGACATCGGATGGACCTGCACACGTAGTATCCCCTGTTCCACCTCAGGCACCAGGTCGGCCTCGGAGCTAAACAGGTCGCGCAGCAGGCTGCGGGCGTCGTCGGGCCGGGCCAGTTCCTCGCGCACGATCGATGCCAACGCCGTCTCGGCGCGGTAGGCGATCATCTTCACCGTGTCCACCAGTTGCTTGCGACTGGGGGCCAGCCGCTCGAATCTCTCGGCCTCCGGCAACTCGTCCCATGCCAGGTGGCGGGGGGTTGTCTTCAACTGGCTGTTGATCGCGATCAATTCGTGGTCGAACTGCTCGATCTCTTCCACCAATCCGGCTTTGCGCCCCTCCCATCTCGCCCGCGCCGACTCGTCGGACTCCGGGTGCAATGTCAGTGCAGCGAACCGGGCCTGTCGATGGGTCAGCTGCGATTTGACCGAGCGTTTCCGCCGGTCCAGTTCCCGCCATTTGGGGTTGACCACCGGCCGTTTGGTCTCAGGAATCGTCTCCGTGCCGTACTCGTTAAGCAGGTCAATCGCAAAGTGTTGCATCATGTATCGGAAGAAGTTTTCCTGGGACCATCGACTGAACAGCCGAACAGAGTCCTGCCGCGCCGATTCGCCGAATGCCGTGCTGATCAGGCTCACCTGATGTCCGCTGGTGGTCAGCTTGCGGATCTCCCGCACCCAGAGCCCGCTCTTCCGCGAGCCGATCCAGGTCCCGCGCTCGGCCAGTCGCAATCGGACGGGCTCGCCGTGAGGCAGCGTCGCTTCGACCTCGGCGAACTCGGTCACGGGCCAGTCGTCCTTGGGATACTTATGGTAGGTGATGCAGGCGATGCGGTGGTCCTGCCACATCTCCCGGAAGAACTCCGGGCTGTATCCTTCGCGGTCGAACAGGATCACGAACCGCGACCGATAGCGGTCGGCCTTGAGCTCGGCCTCGGTCGGCTGGCCGGGGACCTCCTCGAGCAGTCGCGGCACGATGTCGCTGCGCAACACCTCGAGCAACCCGTGGTCGATCGTTCGTTCGACCGCGAAGAACGGCCGGCCCAGGATGTCGTTGACCCAGTAGTCGGTCGTCCCCCGCAGGCACAATCGCTGCCGCGAGACGAAGCGTTTGGGCAGGGCGGTCTGACTGCCATGGTAGAGGCGGACGTGCCCGTCCACATACAAGGCGCCGGCCCGCTCCGGCTCGGCCTCCAACCAGTCTCGCGACAGCAGGCCGGCCCATTTCTTCGGGGCGTCGTCGCGACTCAGGGCGGCCAGTTTGTGCCGCAGGCAACGGACCTCGGGGATGCGATCCAGGCCCAACAGCTTGCCCAACTCGCCCGGCGGCCGGTACTGCAACTGCTCGACGGTCTTGATGCGGCACAGGGCCATGTAGGCCAGCAGGATCATCACGTGCAGCGTGCTGTAGTAGCCGCGCAACCGTGCCAGGCCCTCCTGGATGTGCCGGAACAGGCCATTGGCCTCCAAGGCCGGCAGGGCGCAGAGCACGCCGCCGCAGGCGACGTCGCGGCAGGTCTCGAAACGGGTCGGAGCCGCGTCGAGCAGACCGAAGGACGCCAGGGCGCGTTCGTCGGGCCGGGTGCAGGCCGTGCCCATCTCGGCGGCGGCATCAAGGACCGCCCGCGTGGACCGGTCGGTGGCACCGGGCGTCGGTTGAGGATTCCCCGGCCCCACGCCGCCGGGCGGCACATCCCGCGCGGAGGGGTCGTTGGCACGGGGCGTCGGTTGAGCGGGAGCGGTTTCCGCCGCGGACTCCTCCGGCTGGCGCGGACAGGGCTCGATCAGTCGTCGCTGCTGGATGGCCTTGCGCAGGGTATCGCGCTTGAGGCCCAGTCGCTCGGCGACTTCGTTCCGGCTCCGACCGGCTCCGAGCAACTGTTGCGCTCGGGCCGTAACCTCCGGCGTCATCACCGAGGCGCCGCGCGTCGCGCGCGGCGCGTAGAACGCCTGGACGCCTCCGGCTTGATAGCGGGCGACGCTGCGAATGACGCCGTTCTTGGCGACGCCGAAGGCCCGCACGATATCCACCTGGCGGCACGCGCCCTGGCAGATCAGTTGGGCGGTAAACATCCGAAACGAGCGGCGGTCGTCCTCGGCGTGTTGAAAGACCGGCTGAACCCCGCAGAAGTAGATCCATTGGCCGTCTTGGCGGACGACGCTGATTGTGCCGCTAATGCGCGTGGCACCGTCGGCGATAAGCGGTAATAATGCTTGGGGAATGGTACCTTCCTCCTGGTATGTGCCAGGTGATCTTGACAATCAAAGAAGGTACCATTTCCATTTCCCATCACGCACACTTGTCCGCTCAGACGAGGATCTCCTAAACGCCACCGCGGCAAGCAGATAATTCCTACGACCCTCATCCTGCGATAGTCACAGATCAGGAGCTCTGAGGATGCGGGGCCATCGATCCACATCCCCCGAGGGACGGAATGGCACGAGGACTGCGCCCGCGACGCGGAAGCGGCCGGCGACGGCTTCGCGGCGCGATGGCACCTCGACCGGCTGCTCGCGGCCCGGCCCGGCGAGGGGCTACTCCACGCCCGCCGCGCCCTCTCCCGGCTCCGCGAGGGGGGCGACGCCGCGGCGGCGCGGGCCGACCTCGACCGTGCCCTCGAGCTGGGCCCGCGCGATCGCGTCGTCAACTGGCTCGCCCACCGGGCCGAGGATTTGCGCGCCGCCGGCCGCGCCGACGGGGCCCTGCTCCTGCTAGACCGCGCCATCGCCGTGCGCCCCGACAACTGGCGGCCCTTCGCGATCCGCGCCGAGGCATTCGAGGCCCTCGGGCGCCCGGCCGATCGCGATGCGGACCAGGCCCGCGCCGTCGACCTCGGCGCGGAGGTCCCCGTGCTGGTGCGGATCGCCGAGCATCGCGCCCGCGCCGGTCGCTACCGCGAGTCCGCCCTCCTTTTCGATCGGGGCATCGCCCGCGACACGGTGCCCTTCGAGGTCTGGGAGTGGGCCGCCCTGACCCACCTCGCCGACGGCGATGAGGAAGGCTATCGCCGGACCTGCGCGACCATGCGATCGCGGTATCCGGCCTCACTGCCGGAGCCCGAAGTCGCATGGCAGCTCGCGCACGTCTGCACGCTGGGCCCCGGCGGTATCGGCGCGGACGGCGAGGCCCTGGCCTGGGCGACGGCGTCCCCGGGGGGAGCCTCGGCCCCGATCGAGGCGCTCCGATCAAGTTCCCTCCGCCTGACGGGGGCCGTGTATTACCGATCGGGGCGGGACCTCGAGGCGATCGAGTCGATCCGCCGTGGGATCGCCGCGGCCGACGGCCAGGTCCGGCCCTCGGATGCCGCCTTCCTGGCGATGGCCCTGTGTCGCTCGGGCGATCGTCCAGGCGCCCTGGCGATGCTCGACCGATGCCCGAAGCCCCGCGATCCGGCGGCCGGCATCCTCAACCGGCAGCAGCAGTCGGCCGATCAGCTCCGCCGCGAGGCCGAGCGCCTCATCTTCGGCACGCCGCTGCCGGACGACGTCTTCGCACCCTGAAGACCGCCCCGCCGTGCTCCCATCTCCTGCCACGCGCTTCCATCTGGACCCGGAGCGGACGGTGCCGAGCTGGCCGCCAGTCCGGGATCAAATCCACGCCCTTGCGCGTCGCCGGGGGGCTGTGAATGTTGCACCGGACCATCGAGACGGACGGATCCGAGAAAAAATCGCACTTTGGTGCTAACTTTTCGACCTATCCCCCCTATTACCGGTTGTACGACCCCCGGCGGATGAGATCCGAAGCCATCCGACTCGGTTGGCGGAGGCTACGAAGAAATTGCGTGCCTTAGTGGCGCCGTCCCGACGTCGTCATCCCCTGCCGGTGTCCGATCGAACCGCTCGGTCTCAATGCGCGGCGAGCGGGACTGGGCGGGGCGGTATCGATCCACCCTGGAGAACACCTAGAGCCATTCACGCTTGATTTGCGATCACCCCACACACACAAACCCGAAGCGTGAACGAGGGGGACGCCGTCGGATCCACGCTCACGCTTCGGGTTAGTATCAGCCTGCCTCGTCTCGCGCTGTGCGCAAACCATCCGTGAAGCACCCTAAGGCGGGTTCCTACCGGTCGTAGTCAGCCGATTTGATGCAAGGACGACGAGCGTCCGCCGCGTTTAAACGTTTTAAGCGCGTTCGAGTGTTGTGCACCATTGATCCGGAGTGCTTTTGCGATGCCGATTTCGAAAGAGTGCAATCCTTTGCACGGCTGCGTTCGTTTTGGTTGTGAGCGTACCAGGTTTGACCCGGGCCGGGAACCTCGTCACGAACGGCGACTTCTCGTCGAATGGCGGGGTCGGCGAATTGAACGTCAACACCTCCGCCACCGGCTGGACCGTCGGCGCCGCGGTCGACGGCTCCCCGAATCCCTTCGCGTTCATCGTCAACAGCCAGGCAGACAGCCAGGGCTTCACGTCGGCTTACTCGCCCCCAAACATCACGATCTGGGGGCCGAACTCCGGGACGGTCTATCCTTCCACAAATAATGCCAATCCTGGGTTTTTAGGCGGAGAAAGCAATGGCTGGGCAGGCATCCCAAGCCCCCATACCTACGCGCTTGGCGATGACGGCGACTACGCGGCCGCACCCGTCTCCCAAACGATCAGCACGGGCTTGACTGTAGGCGACAAGTACACCTTGTCATTCCAGTGGTCGGCCTCCCAATTCTACGGCTATTTAGGGGCGACCGAACAGTACTGGCAAGTGACCTTCGGCGGCGACGTGGTGGATACGCCCACCTTTGACCTCCCGTCTAAGGGCTTCAGCGGCTGGATGACTTTCAGTTATACGTTCACCGCCTCGTCCACGACGGAGATGCTATCCTTCCTGTCGAAGTCGATTGACTCCGTTGGCTTACCACCGTTCCTCATGCTCACCGGCGTCGATCTGGAACCGATGACCTCCGGTGGCGGCGGCGGCGGCGGTGGCGGCGGCGCTGTCCCCGAGCCGGCCTCTGTCCTCATGCTGAGCGTCGGCACGCTCGGTCTCGTCGGGGTCGGCTTGCTCCGCCGTGCCAGGGCCGCAAAGGTCTGATCCAACCACGGGCATTGTTCGATCACCGCTTCGATCCGAGAGAATGCACCCATGCGGGACGAGGTCCCGCATGGGTGCGAAGCTATTGTCGGCCAGATCCTTATTTCCCGGTCACTCGCCAGGGCCTAACGGTATGCCACATCAATATCCCACCGTGCTGATCGATATCGCCGGCCTCTCGCTCTGGCTGACGATCCTGGTGGTCGTCTTCGTCCCGCTGGAGCGACTACTCGCCGTCCATCCTCATGCCTTGCTCCGCAGAGGGATCGTGACCGATCTCTCCTATTATTTCCTCAATAGCCTGGTCCCCGCCCTGATCCTGAGCGTGCCGATCGGGCTCCTGGCCTGGGCCGTGCATCGCATCGTCCCGGGCGGATTTCTGGCGGCGATGGCCGCCCTACCATTGTGGGGCCGGGCGGTGCTGGGATTCGTGGCCGGCGAGGTCGGGTATTACTGGGGCCATCGCCTGAGCCACGAGGTCCCTTTCCTGTGGCGGTTCCATTCGATCCATCACAGCGCCGAGGACATGGACTTCCTCGTCAACACCCGCGCCCACCCGCTGGACATGGTCTTCGGCCGATTCTGCGGCCTGGTGCCGATCCACGTGCTGGGCCTGGGCGGTCCGACTGGCGCGGAAGGGAGCCTCGTGCCCGTCCTGGTGACCCTCTTCGGTACGTTCTGGGGTTTCTTCATCCACGCCAACGTGCGATGGCGGTTCGGCCCGCTGGAATGGCTGATCTCGACGCCGGCCTTCCACCACTGGCACCATACCCGCACCGGCCCCATCAACCGAAACTACTCCTCGAATCTGCCCTGGCTCGACTGGATCTTCGGCTCGCTCCACCTGCCGAAGGCCTGGCCCGAGGATTACGGGATCAAGGCGAGCATGCCCGAGGCCCTGGTCGATCAACTGGTCTATCCGCTCTTCCCGCCGACCGCGCCCGTAGAAGGGCGAATCAACCGCGAATCCATCGAGGTCCAGGGCGTCCAGGGATCCACGGATCCGGGACTGACATGCCGCTTTCCGCTTGCGGACTTGCGCCGGGACGATTAACCTAACGCTACTCCCGGCCATCAACGCCGGCAACGGATTCACACGATCGTTCGGGGAGATGCGATAGGGATGTCACAACTCACGGCAGAATCCGAGACTTCGGAAACTTCCCAACTTTCCAAGCTCTGCGTCGCCATCCGCGGCAAGCTCCAGTTCATGGATTACCTGGTCCGGGCCGCCGTGGCGGACGCGGAGCGGTATCGGGACGAGAACGACCCCGGTACCCGGATCTTCATCCGACAACTCGTCGAGATGCATGCGGCCAATCTCCGATTGGAGAGCCAGAACATGCGGCTGATGGGCGACCTCTGCGGCGCGCTCGAATCCCTGGTCGACGGGACGTTCGACCCGCACGATCAAGGAGACGTCGCATGAGCTCGGCAAGGAATGGCACGCACGGAGGTACGGTCATGCGCACGATCGAGTCGCCCCACGAATCGTTCGCGGGCACCGCGGATTTCTCGAAGTCGAGCCGGTTCGACCTCGCCGGAACTGCGCCGATCGCTGGCCGAGATCAAGGGTCAGGCCCAGTTCTTGCTCTATCTGGCCGATCAGATCGAGGAATCCCTCGACCAGCTCGTCCAGGAAGCCGACGCCTGTCACGGCGCCTTCCTCTGCAAGGTGCTGACCATGTATTCCGGTCAGCTCGAGAGCAAGCATCAGGGGCTGGGCGAGAAGGTCGCGGAGGCTTGCCAGGAAGTCTACGTGACCGTGCGCGAACGCGAGATGGGCTGATGGTCAATCCCGCGAAAACGCCACGGTTGTAGGGTGCTCCGCGAGCACCCTACGAAGCCCTTTCGAAGTCTGTCCGCGAAGTCGGATTGGCCTGTCGTAGGGTGGGTGAAACCCACCGAGAGGGCCTTACACCGGTGGGTTTCACCCACCCTACAAGACTTTCAGCGGCGACGGCCCATCTGTCGCGACACGCCGAGCTGGAAGAGGATCCAGAGCGCCGAGATCGCCTCTCGCATGTTAATCTTGGACACGCCGGCCCGGCGGTTCTCGAACAGGATCGGCGTCTCTCCGAACCGGCAGCCGACCTGCTGGCACCAGAACAGGATCTCTTCCTGGAACGAGTAGCCGCGCGACCGGACCTGGTCCAGGTCGATCTGCTCCAGCTTGCTGACGCGATAGCAGCGGAACGCGCCGCTGTTGTCGCGGCTCTTGAGCCCGAGCATCAGCCGGGCGTAGCCGTTGATCCCGGAGCTCATCAAGCGACGCTTGAGTGTGAACCCCCCCTCGACACCCCCACCGGGCACGTATCGCGAACCGATCATCACGTCGTGATCGGCCATCCCCGCCAGCAGATCGGGGATGAACCGGGGGGGATGGCTGAAATCCGCGTCGAGGTTGAGCAGGTAATCGAACCGGTGTTCGATCGCGAACCGCATCGCCGCGAGGGTGGCCGTCCCCAGGCCCAGCTTGCCCGGCCGGTGGATCACGTGGATCTCCGGCAGCGACTCGCGCAGTTCGTCGGCGATCCGTCCGGTCCCGTCGGGCGAGTTGTCGTCGATGACGAGGATCGAGGAGGACGGGGCGAACTGTCGGATCGTTTCCACCAGCGGCCGGAGATTGCCCGCCTCATTGTAAGTCGCCAGCGAGATCAACAGCTTCGGTGAGGCCGCATCGGAGGGCGCGGATGGATCGGGCACAGCCGGGTTACTCCTTGCTCGGACGTCGAGTCGGCGGGGACTGCGGTCGGGTCGCAGGACGTCGGGATCGTTGAGCGTAGAGTATCGCCCAGGGGCGAGCGGCGCCAAGCCGGACTTGGAAGCGTCGGCTTCCGGTCGATCCGCGATCGGATGGCGGACGCCCGCGATTCGCCGAGGGGTTGTTCGCCACAGGGCCATCCGCCCGCGCCCGGGAGATGAGCCCGATCTGGCAAGACATGTGGATGAAAGCAGGTGCCGCCTTCGGAGTGTCCTGTCCGGTTGCGGCGAGACGCCGTCCGGGTCAGGGCGACCGCTGTTGCCGTCCCTCCCGGGAAGAGGGTACGGCCGGGAGCACCAGGATCTGCGTCAGCGACACCTGCTCGTCTCATCGGAGAAAACGGCGACGGCCCCCGCACGCCGGGCTGTGGCCGAACTCGGGCCGTTAGGAAAGCTTTCGGCCCCCCGCGGCCCCTTTCATCAGTCGTTTCGCGGGGATTTCCGATGGCTGGCTCCGATCATTGGGTAACGGGGCGATCGTCAGGCCGATCCCTTCGCCAGGGGGGACCCTTGGGGGGATTGCGGATTCCACACTCCAGATTCCAGATAGCAGATCGCGGATTCCAGATGCGGATTTTGTTGGTGGATTTCAGATTGCCGATTGCGGATATCACCGGGATCGGACGTCTCGAATCTGCAATCCGCAATCTGTTATCTGCAACCCCTCCTCAGCCCGGCCGGGTTTGGCGCAGGCGGGTGAAGAGCTGGCTATAGGGGGCGTGATCGTGCGACGTCTCGGCTCGGACCGAGGCGGGGAGGGCGTCCGTAGGCGGGTCGGGATCGGCTGACGATCCCTCGCGGGCCGATTCGTCCCGATCCGCGACCTCGGCGGCGGAAACCGATCCATTCGGCGACAGTTCGGCCCCGGACGCTCGCTCGTGATTGCGGGTCCATTCCGTCCAGGCCTGGAGCGCGGCGTATCGATCCTCGACCGGTTCCTCGTCGAAGCCGCGTTGGACCGCGACCGGCTCGACCCGGTCGGTCGGCGTCCGATCCGCGTCCGAGGACACGTCCTCCTCATCGCCGTCCCAACCGACCTCGACGAGGCCGTCCTCGAGGCGGATCGGGGGCCTGGAGGGGATCAAGGAAGGCGCCGCGCGGGCTTCCTGTCCTCCGGGGTTACGGATGGGCGGATCGGTGCGGAGGCATCCTCGATCGGCCGAGGCGTCGGGTTGACGGCCGGTTGCGGGGGCCTCGACGGCTCCGGCCTCCGACCCTGGGCAAGGGACTGGTTGGACCGGCCCCGCGACTCGGCGAGGCGGAGGAGGATTCGCGGGTTGCCGAGCGCGTCGCGATGGAGTGCCTCCAGGGCCGGCTCGGCCAGCAGGCCGGCGCGGCCGTGGTGGGCCAGCAGCTCGCGGGCCTCGTCCAGGTCCAGGGGCATCAGGTGGATGTGCAGCCCCAGCCGGATCGCCCATCCGTCGAGGCGACGGGTCGCCAGCTCGCGGGTCAGCTCCGTGCGGCCCATGACGACCATCGCCCCGAATCCCGACGGTCGCCCGAGCGTCCCGGCGAGCAGGTCGAGCTCCTCCCACACGGCCGTCGAGGCGCGATGGGCCTCGTCGATCACGATCAGCCAGTTCCGGCCCTCGGTCGCATCGTCCTCGAGGGCCGCCTGGATCCGCAATCGCACGGCCCCGACTCGGTCCGACATCGGCAGGCCGAGGGCGTCCGCGACCAGTCGGAGGAACTCCAGGGCGTCGAGCGCGGAAGTCAATTCGATCGACAGGGCCCGCCAGCCGGCCGGGAGCTCGTCCACGAGCCGATCGGCCAGCCACGTCTTGCCCGCGCCCGGCTCTCCGGTGATCAGCGCGGGGCCGTCCCGTCCCGCGACGACGGCCGCCCCCAGCCGTTCCAGCGCCCTGCGACGGCTGGAGACCGCGAGTCGACCAGGGTCGCCGTCACCCGGCGGCCTTCTCTCAACCCTAACGTCCTGATCGGGTTGCATCACTGTTTGGTCCTCACTCGCTTTGGTCGGATCACCCCGCGGACTCACTCGGACATCGCACCGTACAACCACGATGTTCGCCAAAATCGTCGGCCACGATCGCGGACCCAGGGACCAAGGACCGAGGACCAAGGACCGGGGACCAACAAGATCATCGGTGACCGGCCGGTCCGGTCTTGAACCCGGCTGCTCGCGGGAGACACCAGGCCCCTGTTGATGGACGACGACGGAAGTTGCTCAAGCTTTTCGGGTTTTGGTAAGATGACCGCTGGGATCAGGGCGGGCGTTGAGGGGCTCGTGCCGGTCGCCGGATCTGACGGATCGGCCGGCATGACCCGCACGGGTGTTCCAACCCGTATCGGAGGGGCATGTGGCCACCGGGACCAATGCGACCAGCGACGAGCGAATCGGCGGCTATCGGTACGTCCGGACGATCCATCCCGGTCACACATCCGTCGTGATGGAAGTCGTCCAGGAGGGGACGCAGCGCCGGTTCGCCTTGAAGCAATTGCTCGCCTCGCGGGCCGAGGATCGCAACGAGTATCGCGCCTTCATGCGCGAGGCCAAGCTCGGACAGGAGCTCCGCCACCCCAACCTGATCCGCGTCTATGAAGTCGTCAAGGATCCCGTGCAGCCGTACTTCGTGATGGAATTCTTCGCGGGGCAGCACCTGAAGTTGTCGATCGCCCGGCCCCAGCTCTATCCGATGCCGACTCACCTCCTGCATCGGATCATCGAGCAGGCTGCCCAGGCACTCGCCTTCATGCACGACAAGGGGTGGGTCCATCGCGACGTCAAGCCCGAGAACATCCTTTATAACAAGTCGGGCGAGGTCCGGGTGATCGACTATGCCCTGACCAAGAAGGTCGCGACGGGCTTCCTCAAGATGTTCAGCGGCAAGGTGGAACGCGAGGGGACACGTACGTATATTTCGCCCGAGCAGATTCGTTGCGAGCCGCCGTCCCCGTCGTCCGATATTTACAGCCTGGGGATCACCTGCTATGAATTGGCTTGCGGTCGCCCGCCATTCCGCGCCAATTCGTCGCAAGAGCTGCTCCAGAAGCACCTGAGCGAGAAGCCGATCCCCCTGACCAGCCATAGCAAGCGGGTCACGCCGGAATTCAGCGACCTGGTCATCAAGATGATCCAGAAGCGTCCCGCCGACCGGTTCGGCAGCCTCGACGAATTCGTGTCGCGATTCCGATCGGTCCGGATCTTCACGGATGACCCCGACCCGATGGCGGGCCGCGGCGGCTTCTCGTGACGGCCCGTTTTGTCCGTCTCGATCGGCTCAGTTAGGATCAAGGACCACGCCCCGATGCCCAGTCCCAGCGAACCGCGACTCGCCTTCGAAGCGCCGATCCTCGAGATGGAGACGCGGCTCTCCGAGATGGAAGCCCAGTACGCCAAGAACCGCTCGGCCGGCGACACCACCAAGATCGCCGAGCAGATCCGCCGGCTCCGCCGCGAGCTGGCCGCGCTCAAGCGTGAGATCTATTCGCAGCTCGATCCGTGGCAGGTCGTGCAGGTGTCGCGGCATGCCGGCAGGCCCCAGACCCGCGACTACATCGACCTGATTTTCGAGCAGTTCATCGAGCTGCACGGCGACCGGGCCGTCGGCGACGACAAGGCGATCGTCACGGGGCTGGCCCATCTCGACGAACACAAGGTGATGTTCATCGGTCACCAGAAGGGCAAGAACCTGGCCGAGCGCACGGCCTGCCATTTCGGCTGTGCCCATCCGGAGGGGTATCGCAAGGCCCTGCTGAAGATGAGGTTGGCGGCCAAGTACGGCCTGCCGATCGTCACGTTCATCGACACCCCCGGCGCCTATCCGGGGATCTCCGCCGAGGAGCGGGGCCAGGCGGCGATCATCGCCGAGAGCCTGATGGGCATGAGCCAGATCCGCAGCCCCATCATCTGCCTGGTCATCGGCGAGGGGGGCTCCGGCGGTGCGCTGGGCATCGGCATCGGCGACCGCCTAGGCATGCTCGAATTCAGTTATTACTCGGTGATCAGCCCCGAGGGATGTGCCTCGATCCTCTGGAAAGGCAGCGAGCACGCTCCCAAGGCCGCCGCCGCGCTCAAGATGTCCAGCCGGGACCTGCTCCGCTTCGGCATCATCGACGAGATCATCCCCGAGCCGCTCGGCGGCGCCCATCGCGACCATCGCGAGGCGGCCGCCAACATCAAGACCTTCCTGATCCACGCCCTCCGACAGCTCAAGGGCCTGCCGATCGATGAACTCCTCGAGCGTCGCTATCAGAAATTCCGGAAGATGGGCGCCTACGTGGAGATCGACCCCGAGGCCGACGCGGAACGGAACGGCCAGGCCGGTCTCATGCCGGCCTGATTTCAGCCCCGACGGGGCGGAATCGCAAAGCTCGGGGCGTGAGCCCCGAGAAAGAATCACCTGCTATTATCTTGCCTTCATGAGCCCCGACGGGGCGACATCGCGGTTGGGCTGTTGACGCGCGATGTCGCCCCGTCGGGGCTTGCGGTAAGGGAAGGAGATCGTTCCCGGGGTTGACACCCCGGGCTATACGATCCCGCCCCGTCGGGGCTCAGACCATCTCGTGCATCCGCTCAGACCTTGGCCGGCACGACGAATCCCGGCCGGTATTCGCGGGTGAGCATGGCATCGGCCTCGGAATCGTGGACGAACGACTCGGTCGACGGGTTGATGTGGAGCTTGCGGCCGAGGCGGTAGGCGATGTTGCCCAGGTGGCAATAAGCGCTGGAGAGGTGCCCCTGCTCGATGTCGGCATTGAGGAGGCTGTGGTCGCGGCGCCGGACCGCCTTGACGAAGTTGGCGAAGTGGTCGCCGCCGCCGCGACCGCCGGGGCCCTTCTCCATGTCCTTGCCGAAGTAGACCTGCCACTGCTCGTAGCTGGTGATGGCGAGGATGCCCTCGGTGCCGTAGAAGATGTCGCCGATCTTGACCTTGGCCTCGTCGTTGGTGAAGAGCCCGCGGACCTCGAACTGGAGCTCGCAGTCGTCGAACTCGAAGTTGACGCTGAGCGTGTTCGGCGTCTGGCCGTCGTCGGTGTACCCGTATCGGCCGCCCGAAGCCATCACCGTCTTGGGGAACTCGGACTTGTTCAGGCCCCATCGGGCCAGGTCCATCTGATGGATGCCTTGATTGCCGAGGTCGCCGTTGCCGGTGTTCCAGAACCAGTGCCAGTTGTAGTGCAATCGGTTGGGGTTATAAGCCAGCTTGGCGGCCGGTCCGCACCAGAGGTCGTAATCGAGGCCCGTCGGCACCGTGGCATCGTCCTTGTGGCCGATCGACCCGCGAGGCTTGTAGCAGAGCCCCTTGGCCATGTAGATCTGCCCGAGCTTGCCGGAGCGGAGGAAGGCCATCGCGTCCTGCATACCCCGGTGACTGCGGCACTGGGTGCCGGTCTGGACGATCTTCTTGTGATGGCGAGCGGCCTCGACCATCCGACGGCCTTCGGTGACATTGTGGCTGACGGGCTTCTCGACGTAGACGTCCTTCCCGGCCTGGCAGGCCCAGATCGTCATGAGGGCGTGCCAGTGGTTCGGCGTGGCGATGGAGATGACGTCGATGTCCTTGTCGTCGAGCACCCGGCGGACGTCCTGGACGACCTTCGGCTCGGTCCCGTATCGCTTGGCGACGGCCTTCGCGGGGCCGCCGGTCACGTTGAGGTCGACGTCGCAGATCGTGGTGATGCGCACGTCCTTGAGCTTGCCCCAGCCCTGGATATGCTCCTTGCCCCGGCCGTTGACGCCGCAGACGGCGACGCGGAGCGTCTCATTCGGGCCGGCCGGCCTGGCGTCGTCCTTCTCGACCTCATCGCCGCGGGCCCCGAGGATCGGGATCGTGGCGAGGCTGGCCGCCAGCGCGGCCGTATCCTGGAAGAAATGACGGCGATCGATCGAGCGCATCGGAAGGCCCTCGTCGGTGTGGCGGGATCAAGCGGAGTGGGAGCAACTTCCGTTCATCAAACCGGAGTGGACGTCCGGCGTCAAGCAGGTCGGGCCGGACCTGATGAGAATCTGTCTTGATCGATGATCGCGGTCGACCGTGGCTTCTCCGAGAGAAACGAAGCCCATTTCTTAATTGATAGTTTCTGCGTCGGTCTGGGTGTGCGAGACACGAGACGGAAAAAGGGCCGATCTCCTGGCGGGGCCGAGGCTCCCGTGGACAGGGTGTCGTAGCGGAGACCGGGGCTCGGCGCAAGGAGAGCCGGCGAAAGATGCCGGGGAAACCGTCAGCGGCTTCGCTTGCCGCCTTTCGGTTGGCATCGCTCCTCCCAGGTCACTTCGGGAATGTCGAAGGTGGGGTTCTCATCCGCAGATAGCACGATAGGAATGTCGTCACAAACAATCTGTGCCCCGTTGGCGATGGCCTGATCCTGCCTTCTAGCCACTAGCCACTCCCGAATAATCCCATCTCGTCGAGGCGTTGTTCGAGCATGTTGGCGATCATCTGGGCGGTTCGGCGGTAGGTGTCGTGATCGCAGCCGTAGGGGTCGGCGAGGTCTTGCCCGTCGGGGTCGAGGAGGATGGCGCGGGTTTCGGCCTCGGGGACGGCTTCGAGCAAGGCGTCGAGGTGGTCGCCGGTCATGGCGAAGATGCAGTCGGCCTGGCGGACCAGGTTCGACGCGAGGCTGCGGCTGCGGTGGTTCTCGAGCGATCCGCCGAGGTCGCGGATGATCTCGACCGCGTGGGGCGCGGCCGCGGCGCCATTCGAGGCGGCGACGCCCGCCGATCGGATCAGGTACCCGCGCTGCTCGAGCTCCTCGATCGGACAGCCCAGCCGTCGGGCAAGGAGGATCTTGCAGATGGCCTCGGCCATGGGGCTGCGGCAGGTGTTCCCCGTGCAGACGAACAGGATGATCACGCACGAGGTCTGCATGAGCGTCGCGGCGTTGACGATCCCCGGCCGTTCGATCGACCATCGGTCTTCATCGATCTTGACCACGGTGGCGAACTGGCCGTACTGGGTCGGCCCGGCGTCGAGGACCATGTCCAGGCCCGAGAGCCCTCGCAACGGATCCGCCGTGGTGGGGACCGGGTGCTCGCGGGTCGCCACCATGGCGATGACCAGGGGCGCGGGCAGGAGCCGGAGCACGTCCCGGATGATCGGATGCGACGGGCTCCGCAGAGCGACGTCGCCGGTCGGCGAGATCAAGGCGTGGACGTCGCGGGGCAGGCGTTGGGACAGGCCGTCGGCCATCATCCGCGAGAAGATCAGGGTGACCGGGCCGGGCCAGAGTCGCCAGGCCATGCGACGGCCCACGTCGGAGATCCTCGGCACCCAATCGGTGACTTCCTCCGGGCCCTTGAGGAGCAGGGTCAACGGGCGGGACGCCTCGGACGTCCGCATCGCCTTCACCCGCGCCACACAACGGGCGTCCAGGGCGCTGCCGACCAGGCCGTAGACCGTCTCGGTCGCCAGGCCGACGACCCCCCCCTGTGCCAGGCAGGCGACGGCGCGATGGATCACATCGCGGATGTCGTCGGCCTGCGAGACGTCGATCCATTGCGGCGAAACCGGCTCGTCAGTCATCGGATACCGTCGGGATTGGGGCGATCGTGCCATTCCGGGCTTTCACAGTACCGCCCGTCGCCCGGCCTGGCTATGGCCTGCTCGTCGCGCCTATCAAAACAACAAAGTCAAACCCTCGACCTCGTGGATCTCGGCGTAGATCGCCCGGACCTGCTCGGCCGTTTGCACGGAGATGTCCAGGGTCACCGCGACGTGTCGGCCGCCCGGCGTGCTCCGGATCGAATAATCCAGGTCCGATCGGGCCGCGAGGTGGGAATAGACGGCTTCCAGCACCCGGGATTCGAAGTCATCGTCGGCTCGACCGATCGCCTTGATCTTGTAGACCCCCGGGAAAAAGTGGATCGATTCGAGTAGATCGACTGAAGGACGATGATCCATGGCCCCCTCCCGGGCGGATCGAGGAAACACGTCGCACCCCTCATCGATCATCATACCGGAGGCCGCAAGCGTTCGCCAGCGACGAGAATGCGCGGGAGCGGTCGGGCGAACCTCGATGATGTTGCGAGTCGCGGAGAGGAATCCGGATTCGTGGAACGGGGTAGAACGGAAGCGTAAGTGATGACGTAGAATGAAGGTTGGCGCGGGCGTCGGGGCTGGGCCGATCCGGGATGACCTGAGCGCAATCGGCATGATCTGTGCGACTGAAAGGAAAGAGACCGACAGCAGGGCTTTGCCGGTTCGTCCCGGATGCGGATTCCTCCGCGAAACGTGCAGCATGTGTTGGATCTCGATATCGGAGGCGGCCATGACAACGATGCGGAAGGAACTGAGTATCCTCCTCGTGATCCCCCTGCGCGTATTCTCCACCGGCCGACTGGAGGCTGCTCACGGGGGCGGCGGTCACGGCGGTGGTGGTCATGGCGGCGGTGGCGGCCATGTAGGCGGCGGCCATATGGGTGGAGGCGGCGGCCATATGGGTGGAGGCGCTGCCCACATGGGCGGGGGCGGCGTCCGCATGGGCGGAGGCGGCGCCCACATGGGCGGAGGTTTCTCCGGAGGTGGATACCGTGGTGGGGCTGTTCATTCGCCGTCCATGGGGATGTCCCGCATGCCCTCGACGGGGATGTCTCGCGGCTTTGCTTCGCCCGGGGCCATGCGATCCGGTTCGATGGGCTCGATGGCCGGGATGAATCGTGGACCTGCCGGACTCGGCGGCCGATCCATCGGCTCGATGGCCGGGATGAATCGCGGGCCTGCCGGCGTCGGCGGTCGTGCACCCATGGGCTCCATGGGGAACCTGGCGGCTCATAATCCTTATGGGGTCGGCGCTCGCTCTCCGATCAACTCGGGTGCCGGGATGGGATTCGGCGGTCGATCGCCCATAGGTAACACGGGGAGCGTTGGGGCGCGTAATGGGTATGGCGTCGGGGCACGTTCCCCGATCAATTCGGTCTCGCGCGGCGGCGCGATGACGAACATCGGCCGGACGGGGATCAACGTCACTTCGTTCAATCGCACGGGGATTTCCAATAACTCCGTCTCGATCAACCGGACCAACAACATCAATTCGTTCAACGGCGGACGGAATGGAAACGTCGCGGGCAACTGGGGCGGTCGCAACTCGTACGGTGGCCTCCACCAGGGCTGGCTCAATGGCCGCTGGGGCGGCAACGGTGGTTATGGAGGATACGGTCGCGGGTACGGCGGCTACGGCTATGGCCGGGGATACGGCTATGGCCGGGGATACGGCTATGGTGGTTACGGCGGCTACGGTCTAGGGTATGGCGGCTACGGTTACGGGCTGGGTTATGGCGGTTTCGGACTCGGACTGGGTTACGGCCTCGGAATGGGGCTCGGATTCGGCCTGGGTTACGGCGGCCTGGGTCTGGGCTACGGTCTCTTCGGACTGGGCGGATTCGGCTACGGCGGGTATGGTGGTTACGGCGGGTATGGTGGTTACGGCGGGTATGGTGGTTACGGCGGGTATGGTGGTTACGGCGGGTATGGCGGCTACGGAATGAGCTCCTGGATGTATGGCCCTTCGATCTACGACTGGGGGTACTCCAGCTACTACAACCCCTATGCCTCCGGGTATTACATGCCAACCTCGTTGGGTGCGGGGGCGGTCTACGACTACACCCAACCGATCAACGGGGCGGTCACGCCTCCCGATCCGGGTGTGACCAGTCAGGTGGCCACCAGCTTCGACTCTGCCCGTGCGGCCTTCAAGGCGGGCGATTACCAGCAGGCCCTGCAATTGACCGACCAGGCCATCCGCCAGATCCCGAATGATGCGGCCCTGCACGAATTCCGGCGCTGGTGCTGTTTGCCCTCCAGCGGTACGACGAGTCCGCGGCGGCCCTCTATGCCGTCCTGACGGCCGGGCCAGGCTGGGATTGGGCCACGCTGGTGGGCCTGTATCCCAACGTGTCGGTCTATACCCAGCAACTCCGGGCACTGGAGAACTACTGCTCGCAGAATACGGGGTCCTGCGCCGGCCCGATTCGTGCTGGCCTACCATTACTTGACGCAAGGGCATACGCTGGCGGCCCTCCAGCAGTTGAAGCAGGTCGCCTTGCTCCAGCCGCAGGACACCCTCGCTCCGCAACTCTCCCGGCAGTTCGACCCGACCGGGCCGGCCGCGACGCCGGGTGCCGGGGCCGCTCCGCTGGCGCCTCCGCCCGGGCCGCTTCAGGAGACATCGGTGATCGCGCCGAATGCCTCGCCCGCCCCGTCGGTCCCGGAAGGCCGTCTGGAGGGGACCTGGACAGCCCAGCCCGACCAGAATACCACCATCACGCTGACGTTCCCCGATCCGGGGCACTTCACCTGGAAGGTGACCAATCAAGGGCAGAGCCGGTTGCTCCAGGGCAAGCTGACCTCGGGGAATGGCATCTTGACGCTGGCCCAGGATCGGGGGCCCGCGATTGTCGGCAACATGACCTGGAGCGATGAAAGCCATTTCCAGTTCAAGTTGCCCGGCGCCGGTCCTGACGACCCAGGGCTGACTTTTTCCAAGTCGAACTGAACGGGCTGTCGGAGGAGGATTTTCCGATCGACCGAGGGTCTCCTGTGCCAAGGGGAGACCTTCGGTCCGGCCCAGGGCGGGGCCGGGAGAACCGCGCCCAGCGCGAGCGGAGCTCTCAGAGTCTGTCTCGGAAGGTCTTCGTAGGGTGCTCTATGAGCACCGATCCAGGGTGCTGTGTCGAATTCGGTGCTCACAGAGCACCCTACGAGACGGCCACCGCACCTTTCGAGATCCAGCGTCGGTCCCGTGTCGCTCCGGACCTTCAGCGAGGCACCAGATCGACATTCAGCCTCAACAGCCCGGGTGCGGAGGCGGCCAGGCGACCGTTGACAGAGACGTCGAGGCCCTTGCGGCCGTCTCCATACCGATCGGGCGAGCCGGGGATCGGCGCGTCCCAGGCGACGGTGACGTCGTGGCCGTGATAGCGGAGTCCGTCCAGGAGGAAGAAGTTCAAGGCGCCTTCGGGCAGCAGAGGATCGATCTCGAGCACATTGTCGTCGCGCGGGATCACGCCGATCAGTTCGGGGATGAGGATATCCAGCCATGTGGAATGGTTGTAATCTCGCTCGGTCGTCTTCCACTGCGCGTTGTCGCCGTTGTAGAACTCGCCGGTCCAGGGGTGTCCGATGTCCTGGTTGCGGAACTGGGCCTTGGTGAAGGACAGGAAGAGCGCCCAGAGGTGCTCCTTTTTGAGCGGTGAGTTGGCGACGTTGTGGTCGCGGGTCGCGCGGAGGGTGCGGGCCATGGCGGTCATGACCAGCGAGTTGGCATGCGGCCAGGTCGGGCCGTTCCACATGCAGGTTGACGCCCGGCCGTCATCGGGCCAGTTGGTCTGCGAGTAGGCCGGACACTCCTTCGAGGCCGAGGCGACCGGCCACGTCGTCCAGAACTGCTTCGGGTCGAGGATCGAGGCCCAGGCCGACTCGTAGCCCTTGCCCCAGGGGATCATCCCGAAATAGAAGGGATAGACGCCGATCACTTCCTTGACGTCGGCCAAGGCATCATCGTCGGCGCGGAGGGAGTAGAAGAACGTCTTCGAGGGCTGCCACATCTTCGTCGTCACCGCCGATGCGATCCTGGCCGCCAGGGCGTCGAATTCCCCGGCTTTCTCCGGCCGGCCCAGCGATCGGTAGATCCGCGCCACGGCGACGGCGTTGCCGTAGTTGTAGGCGGTCAGGTCTACCCGTTCCAGGCTGACGGTCCGCTCGGGCTGATAGAAGTCGCGCGAGGTCCGGTAATCCGAGAAGGAGAAGAACGACGGCTGATACTCCATGCCGGTCCACCAGTGCGAGTTGACCCGGAGCAGTCCGTCGTCGTCGGGATCATAGACTTTCTGCCAGCCGCGGACGTTCGCGGCGAGCTTTTCCACGACCTGGGCGAGGAATGCCTTGTCGGGGTGGACGAGGTGCCCGTCCCAGGCGGTTGACGTGATCCAGTCGGTGTACTGGCCGTCGGAAGGCCCCTTCGGCGTGACGTGGCTGGGATAGACGCCGTCGGCCTTCTCATTCTCGGCCCAGGTGCGGAGGTGTCCCTCCCAGTATTTCGGGTCGCGGAGCCAGCGCGCCTCGCGGACCTGGTGGGCCGCGCCGTAGCTGATGACGTTGGGATACCAGGGGCTCCGCCAGCGTCCTTCGCTCTGCGTCGGCCATTGCATCCGGCCCAGCTTCGGGTCGAGCATGTTCTTGCGGAGGACGTACGCCCGGTGATCGTAGAGCTTGCGGACCCATGGGTCGGAGCAATCGAAATACGGGACGTTGGCGTCGTACCAGGATCGGTAGGCCGCGACCTGGGCCGCCACGAGATCCCGGTCGTCCTGATCCTCGGGCTTGAAGATCATGCCCCGGGGTTCGAGCCCCGTGGCCGGATTCGAGGGCTTGAGGACCGAATCGATCGTCCGGGGCTCCTTCTCCGTCCGCAATTCGAGGGCCGCCTTGAAGACCTTGGTCTTGCCGGGCAGGATGTGATGTCCGTGGATCCGGTAGAGGTCGCTCGCGAGATCCCTCAAGGGGCCGGTGAAGCCGTCGAAGGGGACGCCGGCGCCGATCGATTGGCGACCGCCTTGAGCGTGCGCGGGGGGTCGTCGACGACCGTATAGCGGAACCGCCAGTCGAGGGTCTCGCCGTGGATCTGCTGCCGGCCGTCGAGGGTCAGGGACCTCGGCTCGGACCCCGAGACTTCGCCGTTTTTCAGGGCGACGAGGCCCGAACTGCTGCCGACCCATTCGTAGGCGAAGGTCGTCGCCGGCCGGATCATCGGCTCGACGTAGATCGTCTGGACGCGATCCGTCGGGTTGTGCACCCGGATGACGGAGACCAGCAAGTCGTCGGCCGTGATGAACTTGTCGCCGGTGAATCGCAACGGGCTCGAGGTCGGGATCGCGTCCTTCTGGTCCTCACCGACCGGTTTGAGGCCATAGATGCCGGTGTACTTGTCACCTCCGGCGTGCTGGAAGACCAGCCGGAACCGGCTGGACTCGACCGGCTCGAACCGGACGCGGTTCTCGCCTTCCCGGGGCCGCTCGGGGAACGCCTTGGTGAGCTTGACGGCGTTCCAGGAATGGAACCGTCCGTCGAAGTACTGGACCTCGAAGGAGTCGGGAGGACGGCAGCCACCCGAGGGGGCATCGTTGAAGAAATGGACGTTGAACCCGATCAGCGTGCGGGGCGCGCCGAACTCGACCGCGAACCAGTCCTGCCGCTTGCCGCTGGACCAGCACGTCCACCGCTTGCGGGGTTCGAACGGCTCGATCAGCGGATTCTCGACCTTGTCCAGCGCGTAGGTGAACGACGCGGAGGCGATCAGCCCCTTGCGGACGACGCCCTCGTAGTGGATGTGGCTGGGATAATAGGTCGCGCCGGCGGGGGCGAGCAGGCCGTCCTCGTCGCGGACCACGAGGTCGAAGGCGTTGAGGTTCGTCAGGTAGAGCCAGTGGACATCGTCGTGGAAGGCCCAGCCCTGCGGGCTCGACGCCCAGACGCGATCGCCCGTGCAGCCCATCGGGACATCCCGGTCATAGGGTCGGGCCAGGCTCTCATCGATCGAGCGGCGGCTCGAGGCGAAGACGCGGCCCGGGATCGGCCTCGCGGGCGGATCCTCGGCTCCCTGGAGGAGACCCGAGCCGACGAGCAAGATGAAGGTAAAGGCGAGGGCTCGGATCGTCATCATGAGTCGCTCAAACCTTCGGGTACGACCCATCGGAATGAATTCCGTTCTACGACAGCGTGGGTCGGCGTAGAACGGAATTCATTCCGTTTCCCCGAAGCCACATTCGGGTGAAGTCACGATACCCCGAGTCGGTTCGAGTGGGGCCGAACCGATCGGATCTCGGGCGTTCGCGCGCGGAGGAGGGACGAACCGAGACGCGACGGCATTCTCGATGATGTCCGGCGGGTCGGTTCGCGTCTAAGCTCCAGGCGTGTTATTTCTTGCGATGCCGGATCCGGCTACGCATGCGGCGCTCTTGCGCCCCACTTTGCGACGTCCTTTGCCTCGTCAACGACTGGCCATGCGTTCTCCTCAGGGGTGTCGGAAAGAAAGAAACGAAATCGTCCGAGACGCGGTCACGGCGTCCGGAATAGACCAAAGAGCCGATTCTATACGGAAATCGATCCAAGTCTCAAGGCCGAGATGAAAGAGTGCGGAGTGGGCAGTGGGCCGTGTGGAGCCGAAGGATTCGACTTTTCCGCCCATTCTCCACTCCCTACCGCCACTACTTCCACTCGATCGCCGACAGCTTGGCGAGGGCGAGCATGAGGGCGTGAGTCCCCTTGCGTTCGTATCCCTGTGCGGCGACGGCGCGATAGAGCTGTTCGGCGAGGGCGAGTCCGGGCAGGCAGAGCTTCATCCTGCGGGTCTCGGCCAGGGCGATGCCCATGTCCTTGAGGAAGTGCTCGACGAAGAAGCCGGGCTCGAAGTTCCCGGCGATCATCCGGGGGCCCAGGTTGTTCAGGCTCCAGGAGCCGGCGGCGCCGCTGCCGACGCTCTGGAGCACGACGTTGAGGTCGAGGCCGGCCTTGTAGCCGTAGAGCAGGCCCTCGCAGACGCCGATCATGTTGGAGGCGATCAGGACCTGGTTGACCACCTTGGTGTGCTGTCCGGCCCCGGCGGGCCCCTGATGCACGATCGTCTTGCCCATGACATCGAAGAGCGGACGCAAGGCGTCGACGACGGCCTTCTCGCCGCCGATCATGATCGAGAGCCGAGCTTCCTTGGCGCCGACGTCGCCGCCGGAGACGGGCGCGTTGACCGAATGGACCTGCTTCGCCTTCGCGGCCTGGTCGATCTCGATGGCCAGGGCCGGCTCGCTCGTGGTCATGTCCACCAGCACGGCACCGGGATGGGCCCCGGCCAGCGTGCCTTGCTCGCCGAGCGTGACCTCGCGGACGTCCTGCGGATAGCCGACGATCGTGAAGACGACGTCGGCGGCCTCGGCGACCGCCCTGGGCGAATCGGCGAGCTTCGCCCCCTGCTCGACCAGCGGCCGGGCCTTCTCGGGCGACCGGTTGAAGATGGTGGCCTCATAGCCGGCGGCCATCAGGTGCCCGCACATCGACGAGCCCATCACCCCGGTCCCGATCCAGCCGATCCGTGTTTTCCCCGGCGCGAACTCCAGTGCCATTGCGGGCCCTCCCCGGCGTCTCTTGAGCGATATCTTACCCGGCCGATACAATCTAATCGTCTGCCTCGGAAGCTGCGTCGGCCGTATCGTAGGGTGCTCTGTGAGCACCGAATTCGGGAAGCACACCGGATCGGTGCTCACAGAGCACCCAACTCGGCTCTTCCGAGACAGACCCTAGTCGTCGGCGCGGGACTATTATAACCCGACGACAGGCGCCGCACAGCGAACGACCCCGTCCACCGGAGAATGCAGGCATGGTGCCCCGGCGTATCGGATCGGCCGGTCCGCCCCTGCCATGCTCCTCATCACGAGAGCCCATTCATGGCCGACTCCCTGATCGCGAGCTATTTCCAGACCAAGGATCCCGCGACGATCCCCCCGGGTTTCCTGGCCTACCTGGCCAATCTCGAATGCGTCGCCCGGGTCGCTCCCGAAGTGGCGCGGTCGATCGTCCAGGAGCTGGCCGACCAGCGGAGCAACATCAAGCTGATCGCCAGCGAGAACTATTCGTCGCTGGCCATCCAGTGTGCCATGGGCAACCTCCTGACCGACAAGTACGCCGAGGGGATTCCCCATCACCGGTTCTATGCCGGCTGCGACAATATTGATTCGATCGAGGACCTGGCCAACGGTCGGGCGAAGGAACTCTTCGGCGCGTCGCATGCGTATGCCCAGCCGCACAGCGGCGCCGACGCCAACCTCGTCGCGTTCTGGGCGATCCTGCGGGCCAGGGTCGAGCTCGGCGCGATCGCCAAGCTGCTCGGGGCCGAGGGCCCGGACTCGCTCGCCGCGGGCGACTGGTACAAGCTGACCCCGGACCAGTGGGGGACGGTCCGCCAGGCCCTGGGCAGCCAGCGGCTGCTCGGCCTGGACCTCGCCTCGGGCGGCCACCTGACGCACGGCTACCGGCTCAATTCGTCGGGGAAGATGTTCGAGGCCCACGGCTACACGGTTGACCGCGAGTCGTACCTGCTCGACTATGACGCCATCGAGCGACAGGCGATGGAGGTCAAGCCGCTGATCCTCCTGGCCGGCTTCAGCGCCTATTCCCGAAACATCAATTACGCCCGGATGCGCGAGATCGCCGACAAGGTCGGTGCGGTGCTGATGGTCGACATGGCCCACTTCGCCGGCCTGGTCGCCGGGAAGGTGCTCAAGGACGAGTTCAACCCGATCGCCTACGCTCACGTCGCCACCACGACGACGCACAAGACCCTACGCGGGCCGCGAGGGGGGCTGGTGCTGTCGACGCCCGAGTTCTCCGACGCCGTCGACCGCGGCTGCCCGATGGTGCTGGGAGGCCCCCTGCCCCACGTCATGGCGGCCAAGGCCGTCGCCTTCACCGAGGCCCTCCGGCCCGAGTTCGCGACGTATGCACAGAAGATCGTCGACAACGCCCGGCGCTGGCCGAGGCGTTCCTTCGCGAAGGGTTGAACGTCGTGACCGGCGGGACCGACAACCACCTGATGGTCGTCAACGTCGCCTCGACCCACGGCATCACCGGCCGTCAGGCCGAGGAAGCCGTCCGGAAATGCGGGATCACCCTCAACCGCAATCCCGTCCCGTTCGATGTCAATGGGGCCTGGTATACCAGCGGGTTGCGGTTCGGCACCCCGGCGGTCACCACGCTCGGGATGGGCAAGGCCGAGATGGACGAGATCGCCTCGGTCGTCGCCCTGGTGCTCAAGAACATCGAGGTGGGGACCAGCAAGTCGGGCGCCCGCGACAAGGCGAAATACACGCTCGATGAGTCCGTCCGCGCCCAGGCGCATGCCCGAGTCGATGCCCTGCTCGGCTCGTATCCGGTCTATCCCGAGATCGACCTGCCGTTCCTGATGGAGAGCCTCGGGTTGAAATGATCGTGCGGAGTGAACCAAAGTGAAGCTGGAACCTCAAGAGGAGGCGTTCCTCCGGCATTGGATCTACGATGAAGCTCATTATGAGGATGGTCGGGGGCCAGCCAAGCGCTTGCAACTCGAACACCGTGCGATCCCTGTTGATCTCGCGATACTCATCGCCGTGGCCATGCCGGATCCCCTGGATCAAGAAGCCGCGGGAATCGGTCCTCCACCGCCTGAGCCTCCGATATGGCCCTGGACCGATCAATGGCTTATTGAGCGATTGACCGAAGCCCGGGACCTACTCTCATGGCGGACCCATAGGGCGATTATGCGGGCCGAACGCCCATAAGATGAGGACATGCCGGTATAGGCGGGATCTTCATGATATACGACGACAATTACGCAACCTGTTCGAGGACGTACGCGACGCTCATCATCAAATACCTGGATCCGAGCACGATTACGGCGCGGCTCGAGATCGAACCCTCTGAATCGCAGATAAAGGGTGAGTTGATCCGTCCTTTCTCAACTCGAATCGCGCCAATGGACGGGTGGTTTCTCTGCACGAAGGGACGTGTAGAGTCTCGAGATTCGCGACGCCATATCGATTGGCTACTCGACCGAATCGATGGGAAGGCGGGCGAGATCCTACGGCTACAGGCCGAGGGATGCGAGATGGTCGTCTCATGTTATTGGGTCTCGTCGTGCGGACAGGGAGGGCCGACGATCTCCCCCGTGCAGATGAGACGGCTCGGTGAATTGAATATCGAGTTGTGCTTCGACATCTATGGGCCTTACGTGGACTACAGCGAGTTTACCCTCGAATCCGTCGCGCGTGTCCTGGGAGTGGTCTCGCGGTCCGCGGAGTTGTTCCCCGATCTTCAGCCCGTCCCGATCCCTCCCTGGTTGAAAGATACGCTGGAACGCGGCACCCAGGGGATTCAGTTGTCCCTCATCAGCGAGAAGTCGCGCAGCGAGTTCATCGTGGCGCTCGCTCCTGCTCGCCAGCCGGGAGTTGAGCGGGAATCGCTTCGTCATCTATTCGGGCCAACGACTGGACGTCAACGCAGCAAGAGGTCTCATGGGCGAGTGTGACTTCATCCTGTCGGCGACCGCCCCGATGCTGCCCCTCCAGGCGCCGATCGCCACGGTCGTCGAGGCCAAGAAGAATGATATCGAGGAGGGCCTGGGCCAGTGCATCGCCCAGATGGTCGCCGCCGATCGCTTCAACCGGAATGAGGGGCAGGACGGCCGGCCCGTGTTCGGTTGCGTGACGACCGGTGAGGCGTGGCAGTTTGCGAAGCTGGCCGGCTCGGAAGTGCTCCTGGAGCCGCGGCGGTATTATATCGACAAGGTCGAAACCATCCTCGGCGCGTTCCGGGCGATCATCGACCGATGTATCGGAAGCACCTGAGTTGAGCCTGCTCACCGACGATCTACTCGAACGATCGGCCGTCGTCGCCAACTGCCGGATGAATCGCGAGCGAGACCTGTTCGGCACGAACGGCTATGGCCGGGAACTCGGGTTCAGTCCGCTCGAATTCCTCGAAGCGAAGCTCGATCGTCAGGATCGGGCGGCCTGGCTCGACCTGTGCTGCGGGACGGGGAAGGCCCTGGTCCAGGCCGCTCGGATCCTCCAGGACGAGGGGCTGAATTCGAGTATTGCGATCACCGGAGTCGATCTCGTGGGAGTATTTTGCCCGGCGGGTCCGGATCCGAATCGTCTCCAGCTCGTAGAAGCATCGTTGCGCGACTGGCAACCGGAACGGCCCTGCGACCTGATCACCTGCGTGCACGGACTCCACTACATCGGCGATAAGCTGGGCTTGATCGCCCGTGCCGCCTCCTGGCTCACGGAAGACGGGCTGTTTGCAGCCAACCTCGATCACTTGAGTATAAAGCTAGCCGACGGGAAGCCGGCTGGCCGGCGGCTCCTGTCGGATCTGCGGCGGAATGGCCTGGGCTATGACAGTCGGAGCCGGCGGTTGACTTGTCGAGGTAGCCGGCTGACGAGACTGCCCTATCATTACCTTGGCGCCGACGATCGAGCCGGGCCGAACTACACGGGTCAGCCCGCAGTGGATTCGTATTACGACAGGTTCCCGTCGATGGGCCCGACGGCCGGGAGTCTCCCGTAGCAACGGAATCCTGAAGTGGCCGCGGGGCTCGGGCAGATATCGGCGGCGATGCCCCTGGATGGCGTCGAACTCCGAGAACAAGTCGGGCCGCGCCGGGACGCTCACGACCACGTATCCGCCGGGGCGTGCCAGCTCGCCGAGGCGTCCGGCCGCCGCGCGGTCGTCGTCGAGATGCTCGATCACGTCGAGGGCCAGCACGGCGTCGTAGCCCCCGACCTCCTCCAGGGGCAAGGGCTTGGTGAGATCGACCTCCACCAGTTCCCTGCCCGGCCGATCGAGCCGCTCGAGGGCCTTGCGCGAGATGTCGGCGCCGATGGCCTGGTATCCGGCACCTTCGAGCGAGTCCAGCGTCGTGCCCCAAGCCGCAGCCCGCGTCGAGCACCCGCGCCGGCGGCGAGACGCCCAGGGGTGACAGGAGCTCGAGGGTCAGTCGTGCCCTCGCCCGCCACCAGTGGTGGCGGTCGATCAGCGCGCCCAGCTCGACCAGGATCTCCTCCGCCATGTTGTCATCGGCGACGCCCTCGGACCAGCGGCGGATCACGATGCGACGTCCTGGCCCGACCCGAGGGCGTGGGCAACAGGATCGTCATCCGCCGGGGTCGAGCTCATCGGACGATATTCGCCGACGACATACATGGGCCTTCGTTTCGACTCCAGGAAGATCAGTCGGATATATTCACCGATCACACCGAGCCCGATGAGCTGGATCGAGCCCACGAACAAGATCGTGGCCATGACGCTGGCCCAGCCGCGCGGGGCCGTATGGTTCGACACGGCGTCAACGACGACCCAGACCGTCATGAGGACGGCGGCGAAAACGGTCGCGACTCCCACGTAGGCGACCAGCCGCAACGGATAGCTGCTGAAGCTGATCAGGCCGTCGATCGCCAGCGAGATCAGCGCACGCAGGGTGAATTTCGGCTTTCCGGCCCCCCTCGCCGCACGCTCGTACTCCAGCCCCGTTTGCTTGAATCCGACGAACGTACGCAACCCGCGGACGAATCGCATCTGTTCGGGGAGGCCGACCAGGGCCTCGACAACCTTGCGGTCCATCAGGCAGAAATCGCCGCTATCCAGCGGGATGTCGATGTCGCTGATCAGGTTCAGGATCCTGTAGAACAGGAAATAGCAGATCCGCTTGATCGGGCCCTCTTTCCGGTCCCGGCGGATGGCGTAGACCACATCGTAGCCCTGCCTCCAACGATCCACGAACCTGGGGAGTATCTCAGGTGGATCCTGGAGGTCGCCGTCCATCACGATGATGGCACGGCCCCTGGCATATTCGAGCCCCGCCGATACGGCCGCCTGGTGGCCGAAATTCCGGCTCAAGTGGATCACGGAGACCTGCGGACTCTCGGCCTGGATCCACTCCAGGCGCCTCGGCGTCTCATCGCGGCTACCGTCGTCGACGAAAAGGATCTCGTAGGGCTCGTGCAACGGGTCGAGCGAATCCACCAACCGGCGATGGAGTTGTCCCAAGTTCAACTCCTCGTTGAACAGCGGGATCACCACACTTAACAGGGGCGTAACCCCCCGGGACGGCTTGCGACGGGCGTCGTCGCCGACGATCGCGCGAAACTCATCCCGATCGGAGCATGTCGCGACTCGCTCGCCGTCGCGTGTGGGGATTTGACAGATGCCAGGAGATGGGAAGCTCCCATGCATCAATCCCCGGCCCCTCGGACGCGAGGGCCGCCTGGCAGTTCGATCATTGCCGACTTCCATGTCGTATCGACGAGTAACGGTCGCGTTCGGCGGGTCGCTACTCGAAGGCCCCTCCATGACCGGATCGATCGTCGCAATCCATCGCCATCGCTACACCTAATTTGAAAAAACACTATAAGTCTTGCGGTCGGCACCGGCAAGTCCTACTTTTCGTCCGGTCGAAGGCTCCGGTCGGGCGGCCTTGGAACGGGCGTTTCGATCGGGATCGCATCCTCCCTGATGCGGTCCCCCTCGTTCGGCGGCGGTACCCTGACGCAAGGCGACGGTGGGCTCAGCGGTCGGCACCGCGCCGGGCGGAACTCGAGCTGCCGGAGGCCGTCTCGCCGATCCGGTCCCAGGCGTCGCGGGTGGCGAGCTTGGCCTTCTCCCACGTGAGCCGGGACTTGGCCTTGGCGGAATTCCAGTCCCTGGAGAGGTCGGATTCGACCTGATCCCACGAGCGATCGTGGTACTTCGCGCACGACTCCCAGCCGTACTGGTAGGCGGGTGCATACTCGTCGTAGGAGGTCGACGTATCGTAATAGGGACGGCTGGCGTAATTGTCACGCCAGAAGGCGTTCTCGGCGGTCGGGTCGATCGACTCGGCGATGCCTTTGCCGGCGAGTCCGCCGGCGATGCCGCCGATCACGGCGCCGACGACGGCGCCCGCCGGCCCGGCCATCGCCCCGCCGGCTGCACCGGCCGCCGCACCGGCCGCGGCCGCGCCGAGTCCCGCTCCGACCGGATGGGCGCCCGGCTCGCCGGTGATCGGATCGGGGTTGGTATCCGCACCCGGATTGATCGTCTGGCCGGTTCGCGTATCGGTTCGTGCCATGGATGTTCTCCCTTGCAAGTCATTGGAAATGGTCACGGGAAACGTGAGGAATTGTTGTTGCAAAGGGAGTGCCAAGCGGTCGGTCAACTCGGCGAACGTTGAATTACCGCTCGTCTTCCTCGCCGGCCGCCGATAAGGGTGTGGCGATCTCCTCCAGCGACGACCGCTCTGCCTTGACGCCGAATCGCCAGACGATGGCGACGGTGACGAGGAGCAGGGCCGAGGCGAAGAGGTCGCCGTGGAAGAGCCGGCTCCGGAGGCCGCTATCGATCAGTCGTCCGAATATCCAGGGCGCCAGCGTCCCGCCGACCAGGGTGCCGATGGCGTAGAACAGGGCGATGACCATGCCCCGCAGCTCGACCGGGAAGATCTCGCTGACGGTCAAGTACGCCGAGCTCGCCGCCGACGAGGCGAAGAAGAAGACGAGTGCCCAGAGCACGGTCTGAGTGGTCGGGGTCAACAGGCCGTTCGCGAAGAGGTAGCCGGTCAGGGCCAGCAGCACCGCGGAGACGGTATACGTCCCGCCGATCATCGGCCGACGGCCGATCGTGTCGAAGAACCGGCCCAGGATCAACGGCCCGAGGAAGTTGCTCATCGCGAACGGGAGGAGATAGAGGCCGGTGCGATCGGGCGGGATATGGTAGAACTTGCTGAGCACCAGCGGGAACGTGAAGAACACGCCGTTGTAGAGGAAGGCCTGCGAGATGATCAAGGCCAGCCCGAGCACGGTCCGGCCCGGATAGGTCCGGAGCAGCACGTGCGCCAGGTCGCCGAAGCCGACCGGTCCCCGCGACCGGATCGTGATCGTCCCCTGCGCAGGCGGGAGTCCCGGCGCGCCGGGCGCCCTCGATGTCCCGCTCGATCTCGGCCACGATCCGCCCGGCCTCCTCGGGCTGTCCGTGCGTCAGGAGCCATCGAGGACTCTCGGGGACATGGTGTCGCAGGAAGATGATCGCCAGGCCCAGGATGCCGCCGATGCCGAACCCCAGCCGCCAGCCCAGATCCGCCCGCAAGAAGGACGGATTGAGCAGTACGATGCTCGCGAGCGAGCCGGCCGCGGCGCCGACCCAGAAGGTTCCGTTGATCGCCAGGTCAACCCACCCCCGGACTCGACCCGGGATCAGCTCGTCGATGGCCGAGTTGATCGCCGAGTATTCGCCGCCGATCGCGGCGCCGGTGAGGAATCGGAAGAAGGCGAAGCTCGGGAAGTCCCACGAGAATGCCGTCAGCGAGGCCGACACCAGGTACAGGCCCAGCGTGACCGAGAACAGCTTCTTCCGGCCCAGCCGATCGGTCAGGTAGCCGAATATCAGGGCTCCCAGCACGGCCCCCGTCAGATAGGCCGTGTTCAGCAGGCCGATCTCCGAGCCGCTGAAATGCAGGGTGCCCGGCTCCTGGAGAACCGCGCTGAACGACGCGATCATCGTCACCTCGAGGCCGTCGATGATCCAGGTGATTCCCAGGGCGGTGATCACCATCGCGTGCCATCGGCTCCAGGGCAAGCGGTCCAGCCGCGCGGGGACGTCCGATCGGAATGTCCGAGGCCTATCGACCCCGATCGCCGTGCTCATGGCCCCTCACTTCCCTCGAATTATGGGAATCGTTCACAACACCCGGTCTCATTGGCAGTCCACCAAGCCCGGCGGCGTGACGCCTGCGCCCTCGCGACGACCAAGCCGCCAGCCATGAGGAGAAGAAATGCAAAGTCCGTTCCCACAGCGAGATGTCGCGAGTTCCGGGCGAGCCGATCGGCGTCGCGCGGCCCGAATTCGTTCACACTTCGCGAGATCCATGGCGAACGGCAAGCAAATTGCATTACCCAAGCGTCGGAGGTCAATCCATGAAAACTGATCCCGAGATTCGCGTTACGCTTTCGGACGAACTCTTGGACCGTCTCCGGTCGCAGGCGCGGGAACTGCAAGTTTCCATCAAATACCTGGTGGCGAGCCTGATCTGCGACACGATGGAGTCGGTCGGGAAGCCCCTGGACGATCCGACGCCACAACCGGCGCGGCAGGTCGCTTGAGGCGCACCATGCCATTCTGCCCGCGCGAGGAGTCCCGGACCGGCCCTCGCCGTATGTTATTTCGAGATGAGATCTTCCTGATTCAACCGATGAGCAGACCGATGAAACAGCCGAATATCACCGTCTACGGCTCGCGCAGTTGCCCCGACACGACCCGAGCCCTGGAGTTCTTCGACAAGCAAGAAATCCAGTACGAGTTCCGAGACCTCGACGAGTCGCCCGAGCTCAATGATTATGTCGCGGATCTGAATGGCGGCAAGCGCGTGATGCCAACCATCCAGATCGACAATGAGATCCTGATTAATCCGAGCGAACGCGAGTTGAAACGTGTCTGCCAGCAAGCGGCCGCCGAACGGCCGTAGAGCGAATCGGATCACGGCCTCGACACGACGTGAGGATCGCCCCGAACTCCGACGGGCTCCGTAGCCAATACGAAGTGCCCGTCCTCACCGGGCCGGTGGGGATGTGCCGGCTTTCTTCAGCAGGACGAGCTCGCCGGGGGCCAAGGGGAGCCAGGGCGAGAGAGGAATTCGGCGGATGACGTCGTATCCGGTCGAAGGGCTCAGCGCGATTCGATAAGACTTGTCGAGAGCATGGGGAACTGATCGACCGGCTCGCTCGTCGTCGGTGAACATCGAATCGCGCTCTTCGTGACTCTTGTAGAGACGCGCTTCGTTCGGGAGTAAGTTATTGTATTCCCATCCACCATCAATCTCGTCCGGGCTGATGGCCAGTTCGCTGGCGAGACTTCTCACCGTCGACCATCGCGCGCGGTTCCAGTCCATGTAGTCGTGCGTGCCGGCCAGCGAGAAGGCGAGGAGTAGCACGAGGCCGAGCAATCCCGCGATGAGCCCGATCGGACGGAGGAGGAAGGTGGACCTCGGCACTTCCGAGACCATCTTGGAATGGATCGCCATCCAGATCAAGCCGATCACCATCGGAGTGGCCGGGAGATAATAGCGATCGAATTGGGGGTGATGAGCGATCGTTGGCGGGCCGCAAAAGAAGGCGGAAGTCACAAGCAACAGGATCGCGCCAGGTCGCCACGCCGCCGCCTCCGGGTTGGCCGGGCGGATCACCACGCTCCAGGCCACTCGAGCCAGGGCCTCTAGACCGAGTACGCCCCCCAGGAGCGAGAAGACGGTCAACCCCCACGCGATCGCCCTCGGCATCGGCCCCGGCCAGTCTCCGGACAGGCTGAATCGGGAGCCCAACGCGAAATCCAAGATGATGTTGCCCCCGGAGGGCATCAGGCCTCTCCAGTGGTGATAGAGCACGACCAGTACGACGGTCAGTCCCGCGACCCCACCGAGTTCGATGGTCCTGCCTCGTCGCGACTTGCGACCGAGCGTCAACGTCCAGAGCAGCAAGGAGAATGGTGCCGTGAAGAGGCCGATGTAGGCGAGGAATTCCAGGATTCGATAAACCAGCGACCTGACCGAACCCTTCGCCATGTGGATGAGGTCGTGAATCCCTTCCGAGAGTGCCTCGTTAACCTTGTAATACATCCTGGGTAACCGGTCGCAGGCGATCAGCCCGCGCTCGTAGGCCTTGAGGGCGAGGACGGCCAGGACCGCCGGGACCACCGCTTGAAGCAACCAGCTCCGGCCGAATCCCCGCCAGAATGGATAGGCCATCACGAACGCGAAGAAGATCCCCAGGCCGATCTGTCGAATGAACACGGACGCTAGCGCAAGGGCCAGACCCATCCAGATGGAAGCGGCACTCTCACGCGCCATCCCGCGGATCAATAGGAAGACCGAGACGATCGCCAGGCTCGCGAATGGGACGTCCGTCATGAAAGTGTAGCTGAGACTGACGTAGAGCGGGTTGGCGCCGACCGTTCCCACGCCGAATAACGCGACCATCGGTCTCGCCCCGAATTGCCGGAGTAGCCCATACAGGCCGATCAATCCGATCAGCCCGAGGACGAGCGTCGAGATCCGCAGCGACGTGTAGGAAAAACCCGTCGGGGCGCAGAATAATGCCCCCCAGATCGCCTGGCTGGTCAGGGTCGGGCAGCTCCACTCGGTCAGCCGATACTCGCCTCGTTCCACGAGCGCCTTGGCCGGCAGCCCGTAAGCCCAGTCGTCGTTGAGGGGGAAGTCGCCGCGCGGGTCGATCGCGAATGCCATCGCCGTCCAGAAGATGCCGATCAGGGCGATCGCGGCGACGTCCAGGCGGGAATTCGGCCCGGATTCGAGCGTCCGCATCGAAGGATCATCCGCCGTTGGCAAACTCGCCAGGGTTGCCGGCGGGATGACGATTTCGGAAGGTTGCATATTGAATGAATCCTGGATCTCATCAGCGTTCGGCAAGGACGGAAGGTCGGCTCGCCGTTACGGGCGTACCGGTCGCCCGCTCGGGGCCGGGGGTGGAGTCCGCGTGTCTCGGCGCCGGGATCGGCCGCGACGTAGCGGGATCGGTCACGTCGCCCGCGAGCTCGGCTCATAGGGCGTCGAGGCGACGGCGTCGAGCTGCTCCTCCAGCCTGGAGATCCGAAGTTCCAGCTCGTGGAGCCCGCGCTGGTAGGTGAGGTTGCTGGCGAGCCGGTCGGCCAGGAGGTCGTCGGCGATCAGGTGTCGCTGGAAGAACATCATCAGCAGCGTGCTGAGGTATCGGCGACCCATCTCGCCCAGCTTGAGGTTCGAGCTGCCCCAGGTCCTCCCGTACCATCGGATCGGGATCTGAGCGATCTGATAGTTGCGGATCAGGGCACCCAGCGACATCTCGAGTGTCAGGTTGAAGTGGCAGGCACGGTAGGGGCCGCAATCGCGGATCACCGCGGTCCGGTAGGCCTTGAAGGCGTTGGTCAGGTCGTTGAATCGGGTCCAGAACATGAACTGGATGCACTGGTTGACGATCCGGTTGACGACCAGCTTCAGGCGAGGATAGTTCCGGACCTCGCTGCCCTTGATGAACCGCGAGCCGAAGACGCAGTCGTACCCCTCGCGGATCTTGCGGTAGTAGGCGACGACGTCATCGGGCGAGTCGGAGAGGTCGGCCATGTAGACGACGACGATGTCGCCCTCGACGGCTCCATGCCGGATCGGATGGCCCGGCCGAACCCGCCCGGCGGGGTCCGGTTCACGAGCCGGATCGCCGGGTCGTTGGCCATCTCGGCCCGGACGACCTTCTCGGTGTCATCCCGACTGTTGTCGTTGACGACGATGATCTCGTAGGGGATCCCGTGCTTGTCGCGCAGGGTGGCCTGCAGCTCGTGGAGGCAATCGACGATGTTCTTCTCTTCGTTATAGGCGGGGATGACGATCGACAGTTTATCGCTCATCGGGTGATCTCCGGCGGGCGCGAGCTCTCAGGGTTTGTGAGAGGATCAGATTACAGATCGTGGATCGCGAAATTATAAGTATTTGCCGTTTCTTAAATTTTGGTTATTTGTGATTCGCAATCCGTCATCTGTAATTGATCTGTCCACGGCTTTTCAGGCCAGGATGCTTTCCAGCGTTTGACGGTGCCCCTCGATCCAGGCGCGGATGTCGCGGACGATCCGGGCGGGGTCGCGGGTCGGGCGCCAGCCGAAATCGGCCTGGACCTTGCGGGCGTCGGTCGCGTAGATCCGCAGGTCAACGCCCGCGGTCTCGGGGACCGAGGCGATCGGGACGGACTTGCCGGTCTCCTGGATGCAGAGCTCGGTCAGCTCGCGGAGCGAGACCGAGATCGCGTCCCCGCCCCCGACGTTGTAGACCCGCCCGTCCCACGACGCGGGCGACTCGAGCTGGAGCCGGAGCAGGTCGAAGAGGTCGTGCACGTGGAGGATGTCGCGGACCTGCTTGCCCAGGCCGCCGAACCCGGTGTAGCGGAGCGGTCTGCCGAAGTAATGGCGGGCGACCCAGAGCGTGATGACGCCCTGGTCCACCTTGCCCATCTGCCAGGGGCCGGCGAGGACGCCGCAACGGTCGATCAGCGCGCGCATGCCGTAGCTGTAGACGTACTCCTGGATCAGCTGCTCGCCGGCCAGCTTGCTCGTGCCGTAGAACGACCGGGCGCCGTCGAGCGTGAAGCCCTCGGCGATCCCGCGCGCCGAGAAGCCGGGGATGCCCGGCGTGTCCTCCCATCGGAACCGGGTCTCGGTCTCGGTGAAGGGCAGGTCGTTGAGTGCCGCGATCGGATAGATGCGGCTGGTGCTCAGGAACAGGAAGGCGGCGCCGCGGCTCCGGGCCGCCTCCAGGCAGTTGATCGTGCCGACCAGGTTCGTCTCGAGGACGGACCGCGGCGAGCCGCCCAGGCCGGCCTGGACCGACGGCTCGGCCGAGCAGTCGATCATCAGGTCGAAAGGCGGGCAGGTCGTCGAAGTCGTCCGGAGAGCGGATGTCGCCGTGGCGGAACTCGACCCCGGCCGCCTTCAGCCGCGGCAGGTTCAGCTCGCTGCCGCGACGCTTCAGGCTGTCCATGACGGTCACGTCCAGCTCCGGCACGGCCTCCCGGAACAGGAGCGCCAGGTTCGAGCCGACGAAGCCGGCCCCGCCGGTGATCAGGAGATTCTTGAAGTCCATCGGCGGATCTCCCGTGTGGTTGCGGGACCGGCGGTGCGGGAGCTCAGCAGCGCGCGCGGACATCGACTCGAAGATCTCGTCGACGATCCGGGGCAGGTCGTAGGTCTGCTTCCAGACGGGGTAGTGCGACTGGAACTTGCGGGTATCGCTGATGTACCAGATGTGGTCGCCGATCCGGTTGGTCTCGTCGTAGACCAGGTCCATCTTCTTGCCGGTGCGGGCTTCGCAGAGGTCGATCGCCTCTTTCATCGAGCAATTGCTGAACCGGCCGCCGCCGGCGTTGTAGACCTCGCCGGGTCGGGGGGCCTGGTAGTACTCCCAGAACATGTTGACCAGGTCGAACGAGTGGATGTTGTCGCGTACCTGCTTCCCGCGATAACCGAACACGGTATACCGGCTCCCCGTCACGGCGCACTTGACCAGATACGAGAGGAATCCGTGCATCATGGTGCCCGAGTGGCCCGGGCCGGTCAAACAGCCGCCGCGGAAGCAGGCGGTGTTCATGCCGAAGTAGCGGCCGTACTCCTGGACCATGGCGTCGGCGGCGAGCTTCGAGACGCCGAACAGCGAGTGCTTGGTCTGGTCGACCGACAGATTCTCGTCGATCCCGTGCTGGTAGTAAGGATGGGCCTCGTCGATCTCCCAGCGCGTCGCCAACTCGACCAGCGGCAGACTGTTGGGGTTGTCGCCGTAGACCTTGTTGGTCGAGGTGAAGATGAAGCTGGCCCGGGGAGCGAACTTACGCGTCGCTTCGAGCAGGTTGAGCGTGCCGTTGGCGTTGACGCTGAAGTCGGTGTGGGGATCCTTCGCCGCCCAGTCGTGCGACGGCTGGGCCGCCGTGTGCACGATCAGCTCGATGTCGGGGCCGTACTCGGCGAACAGGGACTCGATCCGCTCGCGATCCCGGATGTCGATCTCGCGATGGGTGTAGTTCGGGATCGTCGATTCCAGGTCGCGACGGCTCCACTCGGTCGAGGCATCATTGCCGAAGAACTGTCTTCGCATGTCGTTGTCGATCCCGACGACATGGAACCCCTTCGAGCTGAAGAACCGAACCGCCTCCGCGCCGATTAGACCGGCCGACCCGGTCGTGATGCAAATCTTCACAAGTTATTCCAAATGGGGCATTGATTCATGTTCCGCGTCGGTCCGCCAAATACGCGACCATTGTCACCGAAAATCGGGGGCGAATGCAAGGGGTTGCTTACTTTCCGTAGGTAGCCGGGGCAATTTCCCGCGATTTCTTCAGGCTGACTGACGCATGGCGAGGGAGCCAGGTCCGTCGGATCCGGTCGCTTCCCAGACGAAGCCCCGCTCCTTCACCCCCGCTCGCCGGCGAGGAGCGGGCCAGCCACGTCCCCGGGACCGACCACCCGATCGCCAAAGAGCCCCTCCCGACACCCACCCTTCGCGCCGCCGCGCCGTTCGTCAACCGGGCGGACCGCGCCGCAAGCCCTCTCCCCCGCCCCATATTCGCGAACTCTTATGCTTTCGACGTAAGCCGAGTCCGACCTGGCTCACGTCAAAAGCTATCCTCATAATTCCCATAAAATCATCTCTCGAAAATTTTCTCGCCTGGACGATCACTCACCTCTCCCGCTCACACGGTCCCATCTCGCCGATCGCCTCCGACCATCCTCGGGGTGATCCCCGATGCCCAAACGCAAGCCCTCCGGCCCCTCGTCTCGCGCACCGCGCCGCCCCAAGAGGGGACTCGTCCCGGGCAAGCACGCCCGGGCCGATGGCCTCCGACTCCGTTCCTACGACGTCGGCGCCCTGACGCTGCTCGATCGGATCGCCGAGCGGATGCACTTGCGGCGCATCCTCGGCGAGCATCTCCCCAGCGACGACTCTCGCACCGAACTCCCGACCGTCACCGCCTTGCTCGTCCTCTTCGCCGATCTCCTCATGGCCCGCGAGCCGGTCTATGGCGTCGCCGAGTGGGCCGCACTCTTCCCTCCCGACCTCCTCGGCCTCCACGAGCGCGACCCGGGCCGATCGAACGACGACCGACTCGGCCGCTCGCTCGACCGCATGGAGGCCCGGCGGCCCGACCTCAAGCAACTCCGCTACATCTTGACGGTCACCAGCGACGGCAGCGTGCCGATCGATTTCGCCAGCACGGCCAGCACGCATAAATGGGTGATGCATCGCTCCACCTTGGGATTGCACGTCGGCCGCGCCGGCGGATTCCAGAGCGGTTCGACCCCCAACCCGATCAACAGATCGGGCGATCTGCGTCGAGGGGAGGCCCTGCTGGCAACGGCGCACGATCTCCTGACGGAGCGGGACCGGAAGGGGGCGTGGCACGGGGGTCGCCCCCGAAGCTCCGGGGAGAAAGATCAATTGTTGACCCATGCTGATGTTAATCATGCCAATGAGTGAAGTGCAAACCTTATGTCGCGTGACAGGAAAGCCTGACCTACTTTCTTGCCAGCGTAAGGCCGGCGCCACGCCTAGCATGCAAGTCGCCAGTTCCATGGTTTGCGATGGACCGTCTCATTGCTGCCGGAGTGCGCCGCGGGTCAGGGCCCCGGGATCGGAGGAGACCTTCTCGGCGAACTGTCGCAGCGCGCCAGGACGACCTTGAGCTGGACCAGGGCCTGGGTGGCCGAGATCGCCATCCGGTTCAGGTTGTCGTGCAGCTCGCTCGTGATGAGCAGCTTCTGGAGGCTCCCGTCGGTGTTCAGTTGCCCCCGGCCGTCGCGGAGCTTGCTGGTCAGCAGTTGGAGGTCGTAGGCGATCATGTTGACGCGGCGGACGGCCAGGCCGATGTCGGTGACGGGCGCGCGGTTGGCCTTGGCTCCCAGATCCTTGAACGCCGGATCGAGGTCGGCGAGCCCGGCATCGAGGCGGGCCGCGGCCGAGGATAGCTTGTTGATGCCCGACCGGAGCGCCGCCTGGGTCTCGTCGTCGAGCGTGGCGTCAACCTTCTGCGCCACCTTGCGGAGGCTGGCCATCGCCGGCTTGAAGTTGTCCTCGTTGTCGCCGATGAATCGCTTGATCGATTGCGCGGCGCCGGTGACGTCCTTGCCGGTGCCGTTCCAGGTGGTCAGCAGCGCATCGAGGTTGTCGGCGCTCTTGGTGATCTTGGCCAGGCCGCCGGCGGCCTCATTGATCGAATCGAGGACGCCGCCGACCTTCTCGAAAGCCTTGGTGGCGGCGGCCAGGGCCTTGGACGGGTCGGGCGCGACTTCGCCTTCGATGACGTCGGCGGTGGCGGGGGTCTTGGCGGTCGGGATGAATCCCTCGCCGCTCCCCGGCTGCATGTCGATGGCCACGTCGCCGATGAGCGACCGCGTCAGCCGGGGCGCCGACCCCACGCGGAGATGGTAGCGACGCTCCAGGGCCAGGGTCACGATCACGCCGTCGGGCTGCTTGGGCCGCTCGTCGAAGGCGATCGCGGAGACCTCGCCGATGCGGATGCCGCTCTTGCGCACCGGGACGCCCTCCATGACGCCGGGCGCCTCGGCATAGCGCACCTTGAGGTAGACCTGGTCGCGGAGCAGCGACGGCGACTCGCCGAACCAGACGATCATCATGGTCAGGACCAGCCCGGCCACGATCACGAACATGCCGATTCGGAACTGCATCACGCGTTCGTTCATAATCCATCATCCTCGCGGTGGCGGACCGGAGGCCCTGTCCGGGAGCTATTGCGGTTCGGAAACGGGTGCGGCCGTGCGCATCATGGCCATCTCGCGGAGCCGCTCGCCGGCCTCGCCGCGGACGAACTGGCCGACCCTCGGGTCGGGGCACGACTCCAGGCCCTCGGGCGGGCCGTCGTAGAGGATCTGAGACTCGCGCGGGCCCAGCCGGGGCAGCGGGTAGAGCATGACCACCCGGTCGGCGACCTTGGCCACGGTCTTCATGTCGTGCGTGACCACCACGCCGGTCGTCTTCTTGGTCCGTTGCGTCTGGAGGATCAGCTCGTTGATCACGTCGCTCATGATCGGATCGAGCCCGGTGGTCGGCTCGTCGTACAGCATGACCTCGGGGCCGATCGCCAGCGCCGGGCCAGGCCCACGCGCTTCCGCTGGCCGCCCGAGAGCTCCGCCGGCTTCTTGTGCTCGGTCCCGGCCGGCAACCCCACCTCCTGGAGCCGGTCGGACACGATCCGCTCGACCTCGTCCTCGCCGCAAGTCCGGTGCTCGCGGAGGCTGAACGCCACGTTGTCGAAGACGGTCAGGCTGTCGAAGAGAGCGGCCATCTGGAACAGGAACCCGAACCGGAGCCGCATCTTCACCAGGTCCTTGCCGTTGAGGTCGGCGACGCTCCGGCCGTCGAACTCCACCCGGCCCTGGGTGGGATGCAGCAGGCCGATCATCAGCTTGAGCATCACCGTCTTGCCGCAACCGCTCTCGCCGATGATGCAGACCGTCTGGCCGCGGTGGATGACGAGGTCGATGTCGCGCAGCACCGACTGCTGACGGAAGCGCATGCTCACGCCGCGGAGCGAGATCAGGTCGTTCCGACGGACCCCTTCGGGATCGCTCGCCTCGACTGGGTTCATAGGAGTCCTTGCGCCTGGGGCCAGATGGCGTTGTAGAGGCCGTTCCAGCCGAGCCCGAGGACGAAGTCGAGGAAGAGGATGACGATGAAGGAGAAGACGAACGCCTCGGTGGCGGCCCGGCCGACGCCCTCGGCACCGGCCTTCGAGTTGAACCCCCGATGGCAACTGATTAGAGCAATCCCGGCGCCGAAGAAGTAGCTCTTGAAGACCCCGGCGAAGATGTCGAGGCTGTCGACGAAGTCGCGGGTGTGCTTCCAGTAGGCGAACGAGTCAACGTTGAGGATCTGCGTGCTGACGGCGGCCCCGCCGATGACGCCCATGAAGTCGCCCATCAGGGTCAAGAGCGGGATGAGCATGACGCAGGCCAGGAACCTGGGTACGACCAGGTAATAGATGGGGTTGGTCCCGAGTGCTGAGAGGGCGTCGATCTGCTCGGTGACGCGCATGGTGCCGAGCTCGGCGGCCATGCTCGAGCCGACGCGGCCGGCGAGCATGGTCGCGGCCAGGACGGGCCCCAGCTCCTTGACGATCGAGATATTGATGACCGACCCCAGCCGGGTGGCCAGTCCCATCATGGCGAACTGGTGATGTGCCTGCACGGCCAGGACCATGCCGATGAAGGTCCCGGTGATGGCGACGACCGAGACGCTCTTGACGCCGATGGCGTAGAAGATGGGGACCAAGACCGACCATCGCGACCGTCGCCGGACGATCCAGACGAGCGTCATCACGGAGAAATGGGCGATGTCGCCGATCTCGCCGACGTAATCGAAGACCTGCTCCCCCAGGCGATGGACGGGGCTCGGTCCATGCTCGCTCGCGTGATCGGTCAGTTCGAGGGGGGCAACGGCCATCGCCAGGGCACTCCGAGTGGACACGGAGGACGGCAATGGGACCGACGTCCCGGCTTCTCCACCGCCCGGCCTGCACCGACGGCGATCCGGCCTCCCCTGCCGACCTCTCTCACGGGTCATTCTGGGAGTTTCGCCCGATCTTGGCAAGGTCGAGTGCCCCCGATCCATCGGCGGAGGATCGGCGGAAGGAGTCGGCTCGAGGTTCGATCGGGCCGGAAAGGGCCATCGCGCGTTCCGATTCATGGCGCCGCTTTGCGCTCCCTTGCCGCATCGGGCCGGGTCGCCATTCCCGATCTCGTGGGAAGGGAGCGAGTTAGCGACGAACGCCCGGACGGGTCGTGCCAGTCTAGTGGTCGGCGCGGACCATCCCGTCGCGGTGGGAGGGCTTTGATGCCCCGACCGGAGCGTCCGGTTTGCCGACGGATTACTCGTCACTGGCCCCTGCCCTCGACGTGGGAGATGATCGCACCCACTTGCCTATTATTAGAATGCCGCAGCTTTGCAAATTCATGAACGCTACCCGTGCGGAATTAGGCCGCTACCCCACCGAACTCTTGACTGCAAAGGAAGATACGAAGACGCAAAGAAATGCGGATTTCCGCGCGAGAGATGGCCCTTTGACCCGCCGGGCTTTGAAAAAACCGCTCAATAAGGAGACTCTCTATTTCCTATCCCCGTAAGAGCCTTCCGAAAGGGAGAGGTGTCTGGCGAGAGGTTTCCAGATCGGAGCGAATGACGCATCTCGATGGCTGCTATCATGCGCGGACGCAAGGGCGGGTGCCTTCCCTATCAACTAGCTTGAGAGAGTGGTGTAGGGTTGAGGGTGCGGATACTCTCTTAAGCGGGACCCGGAATCGATTCCAGGAGGCAGCCGGTCCCAGGATGAGGAATAATTGAAGGTGCCCATTTCGACCTGGTGATTGATGATGTACAATCGTCTCCAATGCGACCTCTGAACCTTAGTGTACATAACCTCTCAGGGTGATCGTATGCTTCTGACCGTGAAAGACGCCTGCGAGCTACATCCCATGGCGCTCGATTACGGGATGAGCGAGCAGATCGAGAACCTGTCGGACGTGATCGAAAGGACCGAGAAGGAGGCGGGCGAATTCTTCGAGAAGAACCACATCACGAGAGGGATGGAGCTTCTACTGACCCAAGGTCTCAAGCGGCTGGCAGGCCGGTCGGACCAGGCGGTCTTTGAACTCAAGCAGGCGATGGGCGGTGGCAAGACCCACTCGATGATCGCCCTGGGACTCCTGGCCAGGAATGAAGGATTGAGGAAGTGGGTCGTTCCGGAGATCGCCGACGATGCGCCCTTCGCTCGGGCGGAGGTCGTCGCCGTCAATGGCCGCGTCGGTTTCGAGGAGCGTTTCCTCTGGGGTGAGATCGCCACCCAGCTCGGGAAGCCCTCGCAGTTCTCCAAGTTCTGGAAAGACGGCGCAATGGCGCCCTCCGAACCGGACTGGATCGAGCTGATCGGCGAGGAGCCGACACTGATCTTGCTGGACGAGCTTCCCCCCTACTTCGACTACGCCGTCACACGTGTCGTGGGGGGCGGGAATCTCGCCCAGGTCACAACCTACACACGTGTCGTGGGGGGCGGGAATCTCGCCCAGGTCACAACCTATGCCCTCGCGAATCTGCTTTCTGCGTCCCTGAAGCTGAAGCGGTGCTGCGTGGTCCTCTCGAATCTCAGCGGCAGCTACGAAGGTGCGACGAAGCAGCTTCGTCAGGCCATCCACAACTTCGAGCAAGAAGCCAACCGGCAGGCTCGCGCGATCACGCCCGTCGATCTGGCGAGCGAGGAAATCTACGACATCCTCCGCAAGCGCCTCTTCCGGCGCTTGCCCGACCGGTCCGTCATCGACTCGGTGGCCTCGGCTTATGCACAAGTCCTCTCGGAAGCGGCGAAGTCGAAGTCGATCGCCAAGAGCTCGGAGCTGATCGCCGAGGAGATCCATGGCTCGTACCCTTTCCATCCCTCGGTCAAGCACGTCATCGCATTGTTCAAGGAGAACGAGAGCTATCGGCAGACCCGCGGCCTCATGCAGTTCATCTCGAAAATGATCAAGTCGACCTGGGCCCGGGCGACCAACGACGTCTACCTGATCGGCTGCCAGCACCTCAACCTGAACATCGGAGACGTTCGCGAAGAGATCAACCGGATCAGCAACCTTCAGGGGGCGATCGCTCATGACATCGCCGCGGGGGGAACGGCCATTGCCGAGGTCGTCGACGCTCACCATCACAGCGACGCGGCCAGTCAGCTCGCATCCCTGATCTTGACGCCTCGCTGTCCGAGTCGATCGACGCCGTCAAGGGGTTCACCAAGCCGCAGATGCTCGACTGCCTGATCGCGCCCAACCGCACGGCGATCGAGTTCCAGGATGCATTCGAAGCGCTCCGGGGCGGGGCCTGGTACCTCCACCGCAAGGAAAACGATGCGTTCTATTTCTCGAACATCGAGAACCTTCAGAAGCGGATCGACAATCGGGCCGACGCGGCACCGCAGCCGAAGATCGACGCGGAGATGAAGCGCCGCCTGGAAGACATCTTCCGGCCGGTGAACAAGATGGCCTATCAGGAAGTCCACGCGCTGCCCAAGCTCGACGAGATCAAACTGAACGGTCCGGCTCGCGTCTGTCTGGTACTGAGCCCCGATAGCAAGTCGCCGCCCCAGGATGCGCAGCGATTCCTCGAGGGCATCACGGAGAAGAACAATCTCTGCGTCCTTACCGGCGACGGCACCAGTCTCGGCAACCTCGAGGACAAGACCCGGCGCATCTGGGCGATCGCGCGTGTCCTGGAAGAGACGGGCGGCGAGAAGTCGCCCCACAAGACCGAGCTGGAAGACGAGGCCGAGCAAGCCGTTATCGAGTTCAATAGCACGGTCGTCAACCTGTTCAACCGAGTCTATTACCCGACGAAGACCGGGCTCACGCCGGCCAAACTCTCGATGACCTTCACGGGCAACCAGTTCCTGGCCGAGGACCAGATCGAGAAGGCCCTGAGCGACATCGGCGGAGGCGCGCCAAGCTCGTGACGAACCTCGAATCAAATGCTGATATGCTGATTACCAGGGCCGAGGACATGCTCTGGTCGGGGACCGAACGGCGTGTGCCCTGGCGCGATGTCGCCAGCAGGGCGATCACCAACCCGCGCTGGCTCTGGCTACCACCCAAGGGACTGGAGCAGTTGCGGAAGATCGCCGAAGGGCGAGGCCGATGGCGTTACACCGAGGATGGGTATATCGAGAAGGGGCCGTTTCCGCCGCCGAGAACATCGGTATCGATCTCGGAGCGCGACTACAAGGAGGAGACGGGGCAGGCCACCATCGAGGTGCTGGCCCGCGACGCGGGGCCGAACGGCCGGGTTCATCATTCAACCAGTCCCGACGTCTCGAAAGAGAGTCCGGTGATCCCGGACACGATCTTCCCGACCGACGAGACGGTGCTCTGGTTCCTGGCCGTCGATCCCGACGGCGCGCACGACACCGGAGATCCCCTTCGCTGGTCGAATCAGTTGAACCTCACCCACGACCGCAAGACGCTGCCGGGCGGGAAGCGGATCGTGGAGCTGACGGTCAAGCCGCGTGGAGTCATCCGCTGGAACACGACCGGTGCCAATCCGAAAGAGGGACAGGTCTACGTCGGTCCGATCGAGCTGACCGATACCGCCGAAGTGACCGTCTACGCCTACGCCGAAGACCAGGGGGTCAGCACCCAGCGCACCTTCATCATCCCCAAGCCGGACCAGACCGGCCCGACGATCGATAAGACCAAGCCCGCGAAGTTGCGCAAGAAGCTTGATTTCCACGACAATGCCAAGTCGTTCGCCGCCCTGAACTCCGCCAAGGGCTTGCAGGCGAAGCTGCGTGGGGTCAATGTCGAGATCGGCGCCGGCGCGAAGAACGTGGTGACCCGGTTCGGCAGCGAGAGCATCATCGCGGCCGAGCACATGGAAGCGTTCATCACCGCGGCCCGGCAGGCCCTCGGTGATGTCACGGCCGAGGTCAAGCTCACGGTCGGGGACGTCCATTTCCAGAGCGGCCACGACCTGGAGACGTTCCTCGCGAAGGTCGGAATTGATGTCGGGACCGGGGAGGTGGAGCAATGACATCCAGGCCACAACGGACGATCGGATTCGGCTGCCCCGACACGACCGATCCTCATCACTTCGTGGTTGACATCCCGGCCGGGCGATCGGGTTTCGTGGTTATCAGCGAGCACTACGGGATCAAGACGGGAATCAACAACCTGCCCGAGGTCGCCGAACGCTGCTTCTTGCCGCGAGCCGCGTGGAACGCCATCGCCGAAGACCTGAAGCGCGATTTCAACGACCGGCTCCGCTCCAAGAGCCTCGAGCCCAGTCGTTGGCAGGTCGGGGCGAACCGGGTCGAACGACTCCTGGGTCGGGAACTACTGGTCCTGGCCTGGGCCATCGAAGAGGCGGATCCGAACCTCTATTCCAATGCGGTTCGCAACTGGACGGGCCTGAGGCCCGAAGAGCGATGGTGGCTCTACACCATGACCGCCGCGGCGAGTGGCCGGCCGGAGGACGTCGGCGTAGGCTGGCGTAAGGCCCTCCGCTACGCCCTCACCGAGAACCCGCTGTCTGATCCGATGGAGGGACGCACGGTGAAGCCGCTCCCCGTTGCCCGACGCAAGACGAAAGCCGAGCCCATCGCCACGCCGCGATTGCCGGGCTTTGATGGCGAGGAGTCCCTGTTCGCCGCCGATGGTGCGGCGAAACTGGGACGCGGCTCGGAGGTCGAGCGATGACCCGCCCGGTTGAGGACCATTCGCGAATCGGTGGGGATTCGGATCGCCGGACGGAGCCGGCTCCTACAGGGGGCCGACCCTCCGTCCCCCGAACGTCGTCGTCGGGGGCGGATCGCCGGACGGAGCCGGCCCCTACAGGGGGCCGATCCGCTGTAGGAGGGGGCTCCGTCCCCCGAACGCCGTCGGACACCGATCGCCGGACTCCTCTGGAATGGAAGGACGCCCCGTCTCTGATCGAGAAGCTCTTCCCGGCTCAGAAGATCTCGGCGGAGGCCCAGAAGGAGCGGAAGGCAGTCCATGGCCAGACACTGACGGCGCTGGGCTCCTACTGGAAGGGGCGGAAGCCGTTGATCCTGGTGAAAGCCTGCGTCCTGGGGGCCTTGCTTCCAGCGACGGGCGATTCCGAGAAAGACCTTGAGATCTTCGAGATCCTGATGGCGATCGATGACCGGGCCTTTCTGCGCCGGGAGCCATCGCTCTCACCGGACGCGATCGCCCGTCGTTGTCTCAAGTCCGGCGCATTGAAAGCCCTTCAGATGGATGGTCGGTTCACGGTCCGCGGCATCAAGGAGGCCGACTGGAAGGCACTAACTCCGGAAGATCGAGCCGCCGCATTTGCCAAGGCGCTCGAGGGTGGCGGCCTGCAATGGTCACGTGAGTGCCTCGTCACGGAACGCAACCGGCTGACCTTGGCCGCCCTGGCGACGATGTCATATCTCGAAAAGCTCGACGTAACCAAGCGCCCGGAACAACTCCCTGATGCCACACTGTTCGAGCCGGTTTGGGATCGCGTCAACGCGCATCTCGGGACGAACGCCCGGAGCTTCCCTGAGCTGGTCGAGCAACTCGGTGTTCTGCGTTTTGGGCATCGACCCAGGGTGGGCGATACCTTCTGCGGCGGTGGATCGATCCCCTTCGAGGCCGCCCGACTCGGGTGCGATGTCTTCGCTTCGGATCTCAACCCCATCGCCTGCCTGCTGACCTGGGGCGCTTTGAACATCGTGGGGGGCGATGCTGAGGAACGCGGCCTGATTTCCAAGACTCAGGCAGAAGTTGTCGATGCGGTTGACCGGGAAATCACCGACCTCGGAATCGAGCACGACGAGCAGGGCAACCGGGCCAAGGCTTATCTTTGGTGCTTGGAGGCAAGGAGCCCGCTGACAAATGGGTGGAGCGTCCCAATGTCAGCAAGTTGGGTTGTCAGCTGGAACCATCGTGTATGCGCAAGGCTTGTTCCGTCTCATGAAGAGAAAAGGTTTCGAATCGATATAGCTTCAAACTGTTCTGACGAAGAGCTTGAACTCGCCAATTTGGGAACCGTTCAAGACGGGGACTTGGTTTGGGACGTGGATGGCGAACATTTTAGAGTTCCGATTAGCTCAATCCGCGGCGATTATCGACTAGCCGACGGAACATCCGGGAATCGGCTCAGACATTGGGAGAAACATGAAGTTACCCCACAGCAAGATGATGTGTTTCAAGAAAGATTGTACTGTATTCAATGGATTTCATGTGAGTCTCTTCAGGCGAAGCGGGCAAAGACGTTCTTCGCGTCACCTACGGAGAGTGATCTGGTTCGAGAGGAGAAAGTTGCGGAAATAGTCCGCAACAAACTTGGGGAGTGGCAGAGAAGTGGTTTTGTCCCCGATATGAAGATTGAGTCGGTGGATAAGACTGATGAGCCAATTCGGACCAGAGGTTGGACATGGTGGCATCATTTGTTTTCGCCAAGGCATCTGTTGATGGGCTCGCTGATTCGCCAGCGACTCATCAGACTCGAGACCCAAGGCGAGAAGCTAGGAGCATCGATTGGTTTCTGTAAAATGCTTGACTACATGTCAAAGATGACTCAATGGCTTGTCCGCAGGCGAACCCCATCAAGTACGGGTGGCCTGGCGGATGTCGTCAATCATGTTTTCTATAATCAGGCGATTAATGCTTTTTATAATTATGGATCACGCGCGTATGTAACCATGAAGGATGCTTTCCAACTCGATACGGCCAGTTTGCCGATTGCTGGAAGAGCAAGCATCGCGGTTGCACCGGCGCGGGAGAATTCTTACCAATGCGATGTCTGGCTGACTGATCCACCATACGCCGATGCGATAAGTTACCACGAGATTACAGAATTCTTCATCGCGTGGCTTCGTCGTAATCCGCCACAATCCGATTGGATCTGGGATAGTCGCAGGGTCCTCGCGATCAAAGGGAGTGACGAGGCGTTTCGCGTGGAAATGGTCGATTCCTACCGGGCGATGACGTCTCACATGCCCGACCATGGCTTTCAACTTCTCATGTTCACGCACCAGGACGCGGGCGTATGGGCCGACATGGCCTCGATCGTCTGGGGTGCGGGATTGCGTGTCACGGCGGCCTGGTACATCGCCACCGAGACGAGCTCGGAGCTGAAGAAAGGCGGATATGTGCAGGGGACGGTCTTGCTGGTCCTGCGAAAGCGATTGACGGACGAGTCCACCTACCGGGACGAGCTGGTCCAGGAGATCCGCGCCGAGGTCGCCCGCCAGATCGAGACCATGGTCGGACTGAACCAGACGACGCGAGGCCACGGACGGAGCGAGAACCTCTTCGAGGATGCCGATTTGCAGATGGCCGGCTATGCCGCGGCGCTCCGGGTCTTGACCGGCTACACGCGGATCGACGGCCAGGACATGACGGCAGAGGCCCTCCGCCCTCGTCAGCGAGGACAGAAGGGGATTGTCGGGGAGATCATCGACTTCGCGGTCCAGGTGGCCAACGAGCATCTGATGCCTGAGGGCCTGTCGCCCGCGACCTGGGAGCGACTTACCGGCGGGGAGCGGTTCTACCTCAAGATGGTGGACCTGGAGATGAATGGCGTGAAGAAGCTGGACAACTACCAGAACTTCGCCAAGGCATTCCGGTTCTCCGACTACTCCGCCCTGATGGCGTCGCTCAAGCCGAACGCGGCACGGCTCAAGACGGCCACCGAGTTGAAGCGCGGCGAATTCGAAGGCGAATTCGGCCGGTCGCCGTTACGGGCCCTGCTCTACGCCCTCTACGAGCTCAAGCGCGAGATCGATGTCAACGAGGTCATGGCGCATCTTCGCGACATGGTGCCGGGCTATCACGGCCGGCGCGAGGACTTGATGGCCATGGCCCGATATCTCGTCTTGAAGCGCGATCGCCCCCTGCCTGATGAGGCGGAGTCTGCGCACGTCCTGCTCGGCCGAATCCAGAACGAACGACTCGGAGGGTAGGTAGATGGCTGGCGGCCCGAACAGCCTCGAATCGCCGGAGGAGGTCTTGTTGAGGCGGGTCCGTGCGGCGACCGCCGTCCCGGTCGGGGGACTACAACGGAGTCCCGGTCGGGGGACGGAGCCCCCTCCTACAACGGAGTCACCGAAATGTGCCCTCAAGATCGCGAGGACGATTCTCATGCATGCCGACTTCGTGGCGGGCGATTTTCTGCACATTTCCAGACCTATTTCATCACCAAGTGTATTGAGAGTCGCCGCGCCATCCTCGCGAACCCCGTCGCCGCCGAGACGGTCATCCAGAGCCTGGTTCATCTCCGGGGTCAGGGACACATCAAGCTGCTGGCGTTCGTTGTCATGCCCGATCACTATCATGCGGTCTTCACGCTGCTTCCAGGTCAGGAACTCTCGACGATCATGAGGAGGGTTGGGTCGTACACCGCGAATCGAATTCGGAAGGTCCTGGACCTCCGACATACGATCTGGCAAGACGACGGATTCTATGACCATGCCTGCCGCAACGATGACGAGGTGCGGGATGCGGTCGAGTATGTGCACGACAACCCGGTCCGGAAGGGGTTTGTCGCCGCTCCCGAGGAGTGGGTCTTCTCGAGTGCCCACCCAACTCGTCGAGATTTCCTGGATTGGGATTGGTGGGTCTGAAGAAACGTCCGAGGGACTGAACCGTCTGCCGGCCGGGAGCGCCGGACGGAGCCGGCTCCTACAAGAGGATTGGTGTAGGAGGGGGCTCCGTCCCCCGACCGGAGAGCCGATCGCCGGACGGAGCCGGCTCCTACAAGAGCCGATCGCCGGACGGAGCCGGCTCCTACAAGAGCCGATCGCCGGACGGAGCCGGCTCCTACAAGAGCCGATCGCCGGACGGAGCCGGCTCCTACAAGAGCCGATCGCCGGACGGAGCCGGCTCCTACAAGAGCCGATCGCCGGACGGAGCCGGCTCCTACAAGAGCCGATCGCCGGACGGAGCCGGCTCCTACAAGAGCCGATCGCCGGACGGAGCCGGCTCCTACAAGAGCCGATCGCCGGACGGAGCCGGCTCCTACAGGAAAAATCAGCCACGACGAGACATCAGCGTTTTCTCTGCCACGGGGAGTGATTGAGGCCATGACCAGTCCGGACGACTCATCCGTCATCCGCCGGTTCAGCTCGCGGCTGGCTCGTCTGTCGCACGTGTTCCTCAAGGATCGGCTTCAGAACGCCCGCGAGTACCGGCGGATCGCCGGGTATTTCCGGTCGTCGATCTTCGAGCTGGTCGGCGAGGAGATCGGCGGGGTCAACCGGGTCCAGATCGTCTGCAACAGCGAGCTCGACCCTCGGGACATCCGCGCGTCCCGGGTGGCCCGCGAAATGGCGATGAAGGAGAAATGGAACGAGGAGACCGACCCGATCGATAGCCTCCTGAACCGCCCGCGCTATCAGAAGCTTTACGAGTTACTCAAGGGAGGCAAGGTTGAGGTGCGCGTGGTCTCGGCCGTCGATGCTCCGTTCCTTCATGGCAAGGCCGGCGTGATCATCCAGCGAGATGGGACGTCCTCGGCCTTCCTCGGCAGCCTGAACGAGACCCGGGAGGGGTGGAACGAGCATTACGAGCTGGTCTGGGAGGACAATTCGGTCGAAGGGGTCGCCTGGGTCGAGGACGAGTTCCGCTACTTGTGGGAACGGGGCGTGCCGCTGCCGGACGCGATCATCGAAGAAGTCGGCCGATGCGCTCGCAAGCGGGAGGTCGGGCTCGAGGAATTGACGCCGGGAGAGGTCGCGGCGGCCGCGCTGGTCGAATCTCCGATCTACCGACGCGGCGAACAGCTCATGCCCTGGCAGCGTGCATTCGTCGGGCTGTTCCTGGAGCATCGCGAGCGGTTCGGACGATCTCGATTCCTCCTGGCCGACGAGGTGGGGGTCGGCAAGACCCTGTCCCTCGCCACGAGCGCCCTGGTCTCGTGCCTGCTCGACGACGGCCCCGTCTTGATCCTGGCCCCGGCGACGCTGGGACAGCAATGGCAGGTCGAGCTCAAGGACAAGCTGGGAATCCCCTCGGCGGTCTGGTTGTCGGATCGCAAGGAGTGGCTCGACCCGAACGGCCATCTCATCAAGACGCGCGGAGCCGAGGACATCGGCCGCTGCCCGTTCCAGATCGGCATCGTCTCGACCGGGCTGATCTTCCATCACACGCCCGAGTCTCGGGTGCTGCTCCAGCGTAACTACGGTACGCTGATCCTCGACGAGGCACACCGCGCCCGACGAGCCCGTGGGCAAGGCAGCAAGCCGGGTGAGCCGAATAACCTCCTGGCGTTCATGACGGAGGCGGCCAAGCGCACAGGCATGTGATCCTGGGGACGGCCACGCCGATCCAGACGGATGTCGAGGAGCTCTGGGACCTGCTCGACATCCTCAACAAAGGTGCCGACCACGTCATGGGCCGATTCGGCAGCCACTGGCTTCAGTGCCGGTCCGCTCTGCCGGTCGTGACGGGTGAGAAGATCATCACCGAGGAGTCCGAAGCCTGGAACCTGATACGCAACCCGCTGCCTCCGCGACAGGAGGGGCCGCTGTTCGACAACATTCGGACAGATCTGAACGCGGCTGACTCGGCAACCTATACCGACAAGCCGGTCACGGACCTCACCGCGTTCACGCGAATGGAGCTGACCGACGCCCTGGCCGAGGCCCAGAACGGACTCGCGTTCTTCCAGCGAAATAACCCGCTTGTCCGTCACATTGTCCTTCGCAAACGTGCGACCCTGGAAGAACTCGGGCTTCTGGATCGGATCGCGGTCGATATCTGGCCCCTGGAAACCGAGAGGCTGTCCATGTTCGTCGGACTCGGACTGCTGACATCGGCCGAATTCGACGGCGCCTATCAGGCCGCCCACGATTTCACCACCGCTCAACGCAAGCGCGTGAAGTCGGCCGGATTCATGGGGACCATGATGCTGCAACGGATCTGTTCGAGCTTCGCCAGTGGACTGGCGACCGCGAAGAAGCTGCTCGAAGAAGCGGCAGTTCCCGGACGATGACGACGATGCATCGGTCGAAGCCCTGGCGGAAGTGATCGGCGAGGAATGTGCGAGCCTGCTTCAAATCAAGGCGTTGCTGAGCCGCCAACCGACGGACCCGAAATTGGAGGCCGTGCTCTATTTCCTCCGTGAACGGGGGTGGCTCGGTCTCGGCTGCATTATCTTTAGCCAGTATTACGATACGGCTTACTGGGTGGCGCAGGGGTTGACCGCTCGATTGAAGGACGAGCGAATCGCCGTCTATGCGGGCGCGGGCAAGTCCGGGATATTCTTCGCCGGGGAATGGCGAAGTATCGAGCGTGAAGACATCAAGCGGGCGGTACGCGACCGGACGGTTCGGCTCGTGGTAGCCACCGACGCGGCCTGCGAGGGCCTGAACCTCCAGACCCTCGGCACCTTGATTAACGTCGATCTGCCGTGGAATCCATCCCGCTTGGAGCAGCGGATCGGTCGGATCAAGCGCTTCGGACAGACGCGCGATCGGGTAGATATGCTCAACCTCGTCTACCACGATACTCACGATGAGAAAGTGTACCGCGCCCTCTCCAAGAGGATGCGCGATCGCTACGACGTCTTCGGCTCTCTGCCCGATACCATCGAAGATGACTGGATCGAGGACATCGAGAACCTGGACGCGTATCTTTCTCAGTTCACCGAGAAGAAGAAGCAGGCCAACGCCTTTGACGTGCGATATGGGAACACGGTCTCGCCGAAAGGTCCGGGCTGGGAGGCTTGCGAGCGGGTTCTGTCGCGGCGTGATGTCGTGAACAAGCTCTCCGAAGGATGGTGATCGTTGCGGCGGCAAGATCCATTGTGGGCGCAGGCGATGGGAATCGACAGATGATGGCTTGCCCTCGAAGGAGTCGCTCATCGGATGGAGCAGCGATGGCCGATCCTGGTTGAAGACGCCTATGATGTCACTTCGGAGGAGCGGTATTTCGCTGGAAAATTGGTCCTCTGGTCATTCTTCGTTCGAAGGAGTGGCCTGATCGGACTCCCTCCCTGTGCGCTCGGCTAATTCGCTGAGCTTCTCTTTGATCTCTCGAAGCTTGTCGCCGGGCACTCGGCCTCGCGTCTCCTCGATCCTGGCCGGGTCGATCTGGACCAGCCAGGTGCAGAGGACGGCGCAACGCCTTCTCAAGCCCGTTCGAAACCCATCCCTGGGGATGCCAGGGGAGTTCGATGTAATCATCGGTGAGCGGATCGGGTAGGGTGGTTGTGACGGATGCTCCGACGACGGGAAAGCCCGCGGAAATATCCTCGGAAGAAGTCACCACCACGACGGGACGGACTTTCTCGTTGACTCCATTCGGATCCACCATTCGGACCCAGACGATGTCGCCGGATTGCATGGGTCTCACTCATCGGCGTTTCCATCGTCATCCCGACCGCAACACGCTTCAGAGTCCCTCGAAATCCTCATCCCACCACTCCTGTGCCGGCGGAAATCGGCTGGCTAATTCCACGAGGACCTCGGCCGAAGGCCCCATCCGACCGGCATCCAGGGTATCCGTGAGATCGCCGATCTCGTCGGGGTCGATCGCGATTCCCCTCACTCCGTTTCGCGATCCCATTGCGTGCCAGAGCTCGTCGATTTCCACCCAGGCACGGTTCGTGACTTGATCGGACTCCACTGGAAACTCGACGAGTGCGCGCCTATTTGTCGGATCCAACTCGATGATCCCGATGGATAGGTACTCCGCAGTCCCGTGTCGTCGGGTCATGCCATCGGGGACGGTCATCCGGTGCAAATGCCCCTCGACGTCTCTCACCTCCGCGACCCATTCGACGGGAGGAGCAACCTCGTGGACCTCGCAGCGAACTTCAGGATAGTAGGTGACCTCATCCATACCCTACTCCGGCCGAAGAGATCGCCTGAAATCGCGTCGACATTGTGAATGCCAGTATAGTACCACCAGGGGAGCCAGGCGGTCAACGTGGGGAAAACCCAATGTGCGGTTCGCGGATTGAGCCGGATTCCACCATGCACTCCTCTTCTCGCTGGCTTGATGTGGGAGGAGCGGTCATTTGTGGAGTGATACCTCCATGCCGATCGAGTCCGAGTTGATCTCGCACGTCTCAAACGGAGTCCGGGAAGCCATGCGCCGGAAGTCGTCCGGCAAGTAGGCCCGGCTGAGTAGCATGTGCTTGAAGATCAACCTGGTCAATGCGGCGTTGATGGGGTCCAGCTTCATCCCCGCGACGGCCCCACGGATCTCGCCCGCGGAGGCGTCCTTGCGCAGGTCGGCGATCACGGCCTTGCCGGACGGCTTCAACACCCGATGCATCTCCTCGATCGCTCGGATCGGGTCGCTGAAGTTCTTGAATGCGGCACGGCAATAGATGAAGTCGAAGGAGTCGGAGTCGAACGGCATGGCCGACGCGTTGCCTTGTCGGAACTCCACGTTGACTCCCGCCTTCCTCGCGTTGTCCGTCGCGATGCGGACGAATGACGGGCTGATGTCCAGGCCGACGATGCGGTACGGGCCCAGCTTCGCCAGTTCCACCGCGAAGTAGCCCGGGCCGGGTGCGACCTCCAGCACGTGGCTGCCTCCCGTCAGTCGCGCGGCCACCTCACGGGCGGCGATCCGGAACGGCTCGATGTCCTTCCCTGTGTTCCTGGCATACCATCGAGCCAGGGAGCCCGTCATCCCCAGTCCCTTGTAACCCCTCTCCAACTTCGCCTGCATGGACGATTCCTCCCTGGTATTTAGGTCCTTGGTATGCCCGAGTCGCCGATGATACAATGGGTGTAGGGTTGTTATCTCATTCGTCGTGTATCTCAATCATTGAGATATCGGGAGTCTAAGGAGAGCGGACGGGCGTGTCAAGTGAATCCCCCGAGCGGGCGGAGTTGCTCGAAAGGCTGGTCGTCGCGGGGCGGCAATTGAGCACGGCCACCGTCATGTTCCATCAGGCGATCGCCGATCGACTCGGTCTGAACGTGACCGATCACAAGTGTATGGATCTTTTGTTGATGAAGGGACCGCTGGCCGCGGGGGACCTTGCCGGGATGACCGGATTGACCACCGGGGCCATCACCGCCGTCATCGATCGCCTGGAGCGGGCGGGGTTCGTGCGACGCGAGGATGATCCCCTCGACCGGCGGCGGGTCATCGTCCAGGCGGTCCCCAAGCGTTGTCGCGACATCGAGCGGTTGTTCGAGCCCTTCGCCGCATCGTTCGTCGAGCTGAGCAGTCGCTATAACGACGAAGAACTCGTCGTTATCCTGGATTTCATGACGCGGAGCCGTGAAGGGCTCCACCAATCGACCATGGAGCTGCGACAGCAAGACTCGTCTGCCAGGGCGCGAAAGCCACCGAGGTCGAAATCCCGCAAGGGTACGGGAAAACCCGAGTCTTCCTGAAGGCTCGGGGTGACGGATGCCGATCTCACCACGCCATTCCGGTCCTGCTACCGATCCTCGACGCACGCTGACCGGGAGGCTTTCGGTGAGCCGCGGCGATCATCGATCGGACCTTTCCTCGGGATCCTGGATCGGCCAGTTGCCCTGCTTGCCCCAGTCGAGGATACGGTTAGTTCTACAGCGGAAGGTATTTTGGCACAGCCCGCAGACTCGTTACAATCGAAAGGGTAGCGCTTGACCGACGAACCGGTACGTCATCCGATCACGCCGCAGTCAGGAGGTGGACTCCATGACCCCGGAGGACGTGCGCGCCGCGGCCGAGCGGCTGACCCAGTTTCACCACCGGTTCGCTCCCCTCTTCGGCAAGGACGGGGCCCAGGACCATGCCTACGTCTATGTGAAGGGGCTGATGATCTGCCCCGAGCGCAAGAGCGTCGAACCCATCGCCCTGCACGTGGGCGATGGCCGGGTCTCGGCCTTGCAGAAGTTCATCAACGCCGCCCCCTGGGATCACGACGACATCCAGGCCGAGATCCAGGAGGTCTTCACCGAGGAGTTGGCCCCCACCGCGACGGCCGATGCCGTGGGCATCGTCGGCGTGGTTGACGAGAGCGGCTTCGCCAAGAAGGGGGATCACAGTGCCGGCGTGGCTCGGCAATACAACGGTCGGCTGGGCAAGGAAGACAACTGCCAGGTCGGGGTCTATCTGGTCGCCATGGCATCCGATGGCTCGGCGCTGGTGGATCATCAATTGTACCTGCCGGAATCGTGGTGCGAGGACAACGAGGCGTGCCGGGAACGCCGGGCCAAGGCGCATATCCCCGAGACGATCGCCTTCCAGACCAAGCCCGAGATCGCCGGGGCGATGATCCGGCGCACGGAGATCGCGGGCCTGGTCGCTCTCGACTGGATCACGGCCGACGAGGAGTACGGCCGCAACGGCGACTTCCTCGACGAGCTGGAGACGTTGGGGAAGCGATACGTGGTCGAGGTCCCGGTCAACACCAGCGTCTGGACGGAGGACCCGGCCGGGTGCATCCCGCCCTACGCGGGCAAGGGCCGGGTGCCGACCAAGCCGAGCCGGGACTCGGTCAAGTCGGTCAAGGAGGTCGTCGCCTCCTGGGAGGAGACGACTTGGCGGCGACTGTATGTGGGCGAGGGAGCCCGTGGTCCGCTCTGGTACGAGTTCGCGGCGGTGCGGGTGTGGGCCGTGCGCCACGGCGAGGCGGGGAGACCGATCTGGCTGTTGGCCCGACGGTCGTTGGACGAGAAGCCCGAGATCAAGTACTACGTCAGCAACGCGGAGGCGACGACCCCGCTGGAAGTCCTGGCCCGAGTGGCTTGCAAGCGGCACAAGGTCGAGGAGTTCTTCGAAGACAGCAAGGGCTATCTGGGGATGGCGCAGTACGAGACGCGGTCGTGGACCGGCTGGCACCATCACATGAGTCTGGTGGCTCTGGCTCACCTGTTCATCACGCTGACCCGGCGGGATCTGCAAAAAAAGACGCCGGAGCTGACGCTGGATCGGGTCGTCCGACTGATGTGGAGTGCGATCGGGAGGCCGACCCTGAGCGTGGAAGCGGCGATTGAGTTGGTGAACTATCATATCAATCGCAACCGGATCGCCAGGAATTCACACATGAAATCGTGGATGCTTAAGCATGGGTATCAGGGCGAAAAATTCGTTCCGCTGTAGAATTAGCCGTCGCTTCGTCCAGATCGTAACGATCCGAGATGGCCTGGCGCTCGCGCCGGAAGACCCGGTAGCGGACCTGGCGTTGACGATCCCCTCTGGGCAGTGAATTGGCGGCAGTCGTCGCTTTGTCCCGCGCGGCGAGGAGTTCCCGGTAGATGACCTTGTCTTGCGCCTGGAAGGCCAGGGCCAGCGGACGAGGGATGTCCCAGTTCTGGTCCGTATAGCGCTCCGGCGGTTCCACCTTGATGCGCGAGTGCTTGCGGAGGTGTTTCGCCTCGATCCATCCGATCTTGTCCTTCTGGGGGCCGTTCAGCAGTCGGATCTCTTGGTGCTCCGCACGATCGGGCCGACCGACATCCCTCCGCTCTGGATCACCTGGCACCGCGTCCCGCTCTCGACCGAGAAGACCTCGCCCCGGCTCTCCATCTCTTTGGAGAGAAGGCGGTCCTCGGCGAAGGTCGCTTTCTCGTAGTTGACGAAGGACGCGAAGAAAGCGGCGACCGGAAGGCGGCTGATCTGGCCCTTCCGTTCCATCTCGGCCCGGTAGGTGTAGACGATCGCCTCTTCGTTCTCCCTGAAGAGGGATTCGGTGGGGACGCCCTGAGCGAGGACAGTGAACGCGACGACCAATCCGGTATTGAGCATGTCGGCTCTCCCTGATCCGGTGCCTTGCAGGGGCAGCGTCGATGGTCGTTGACGATGTCCTTGATTCTTCTCGCTTCTCCTCATAATGCGCGCCTGTGGCTAATCGGATACAACTTTTTCCGGTCTCGCAGGATGACCCGGGGCCGTGAAGGAATCGATTCCGAACAGCCAATAACGAAATCCGAATGGATGTAACCTCGTCCGAGGAGCAACGCGGTTCGTTTTTCATCCGGGTGGCGTATACTGGCGGCTGAGTCGTCGCTTCGGGTTTCCTCGTTCGGGTGCGCCAGGCCGGTGACTATCCTGTCAGGATCACGCATGATCGAGAGGTTCCGATACTTCCTCGCTCGCCACGTCTTCCATGTGCTCGAGGGGATGGTCCTCGGCGACTGGTGGTCCTTGCTGCGTCGTCACGGGTTTGCCGTTGACCCGTCGAGCTGGCACCGCGCCGCGATCCAGACGGCCCTTGGCGCCTCGAACTCGATCGCCGCCTGGGCCGAACGGAGGCAGTATGGAGATCGGATCGAGGCCGCGCGGGTCCGGTCTCCGCTGTTCATCCTGGGGCACTATCGGAGCGGGACCACCCACCTTCACAACCTGCTGGCCCTCGACCCGCAGTTCGCCGCGCCGACCCTCTTCCAGGTGCTCAACCCTCACACCTTCCTGTCCACCGAGAAGTGGGGCTCTGCGATCAGCGATCGGCTGGTCGTCCGTCGGCGATTCCAGGACGAGGTGGCCCTGGGCGCCGGGGTCCCGAGCGAGGATGAGGTCGCCCTCTGCACCCTGACCGGCCTCTCCCCCTACATGGCATGGTGCTTCCCCAGGGACGGAGCCTTCTACGATCGCTATCTGACGTTCCGGGATGTGCCGGTTGATGAGGTCGGCCGGTGGAAGGACGCGCTGACCACGTTCTTCAAGAAGCTCACGGTGAGGTACGGCCGATCGCTGGTCCTCAAGTCGCCCCCGCACACCGCCCGAATCCGGCTGCTCCTGGAGCTGTTCCCCGACGCCCGGTTCGTCCACATCCGACGGGATCCGTACGACGTCTTCCGATCGACCCGTCACCTGGTCCGGGCGATTCATCCCCTCTTCTCGTTCCAGGGAGGCCCGACGGACGAGGACAACCGCATCATCGCGGTCTACAACGAGATGCACGACGCCTACTTCGAACAGCGGGGCCTGATCCCCCAGGGCCGGCTCTGCGAAGTCGTTTATGAGGAGCTGGAACGTACGCCGTTCGATGTGGTCGGGTCGATCTACGATGCCCTGGGGCTGTCGGGATTCGCGAAACACCGGCCCCGGTTGGAGGGCTACCTCGGGTCGATCGCCGGCTATCGCAAGAACCGCCACGATGAATTGCCCGAGGAATTGCGCCGTCGGATCGACCGGGAGTGGCGTCGCAGCTTTGAAACGTGGGGTTACGCGATGTTGACGTGATGCCCGCCCGTCGTCACGTTTTCCCGCGCGGATCGGTAGATCATGTCAGGGTGAATGATGACACTTTTCGCCGAACACCACCGAGTGACCACGGTCGTGAGACCGTGGTTCGGACTGGGCGAAGCCCTCCGACCTCGCACGTGAGTGCGATGCGCGTGCCCGTCAGATCGGGCTGACGCCCGAGGTTGGAGGACGTTCGTCCCGTCCGAACCACGCACTCACGTGCGTGGTCACGGGCTTCGATCTCGCCCCCTCCTGTGGTGTTGTTGAGCGAGAAGTGTCTGGATCGCGGGAGCAGTCCTCCCGGCGGGAGGAAATCCTCCGGATTCGGAAAAAAAGTCGGAAGGAATTGCCGGGCGGACGGCATTACGGGGGGATGGGAAGGTCTCGGCTTACGGGAGGCGACGCCGATGGCGATGCGACTGGGCGGGCGGGCGATCCGGGAGATCGGCGTGCTCTTCGACTGGGGAGCGATGGGGTCCTGGTCGGATGGTCAGCTCGTGGCCCAGTTGCCGCACGGCGGGGAAGGTCGCGAGGCGGCGCTCCGGGTCTTGATCCAGCGGCACGGCCCGATGGTGCTGGGGATCTGCCGGCGGATCCTCGGCGATGAGGACGCGGCCGAGGACGCCTTGCAGGCCACGTTCCTCGTCCTCGTCCGCAGGGCGGACGCACTCCGCAGTTGCACGATCCTGACCAACTGGATCTACGGGGTCGCGCTCCGGGTCGCCCGCAAGGAGAGGGCCAGGACCGTCCGGCGTCGGGTCGTCGAGCGAGGGGCCGTCTCCGCGCGGTCGGTACCGCCTGACGAGGGGCTGGAACAGTTCGAGCTGCGGTCGGTCATCGACGAGGAGGTCGGGAGGCTGCCCGAGCGCTATCGCGTGCCGTTGGTCCTCTGCTACCTGGAGGGGCTGCGTCACGAGGAGGTCGCGCGGAGGCTGGGCTGCCCGGTGGGGACCGTCGAGAGCCGGCTGTCGCGGGCGCGCGAGCAGTTGCGCGCCCGGCTGACCCGTCGCGGGCTGGCGCCGACGGCCTCGGCGCTCGCGATGGCCCTGCGACCGCCGGACGGCTCGGCATCGATCGGATTCTCGCCGATCGCCGAGCGGACCGTCGATGCCGCGGTCGAGCTGTTGACGGGTCGAGCCGGCCTGCTGGCGCGACTGGCCCGATGGTGGTACGGCGGTCGCATCCTCGGGCTGGGCGCTGCCGTGCAGGCTGGGGTCGTGGTCACGACGCTGGTCGTCTGCGCCGGCCTGGCCGCGCGGGGCGTATCGGTGTTCGCGGACGGCGCCGGACAACCCAGGGCAAATCCTGCGGCCGTCGCGATCCTGACGAGCGAGGATGAGCCGGAGGCCCGGCAGAAGTCGGTGACCGTCGAGGTCGAGGCCAAGGTGCGCCTCAAGTTGGAGCAGAACGAGGCACCTCCGCGACCGGAAGCGACGTCGAAACGTGCGGACCCGGAGGCGAACTCGGTACCATCGGCCCTCGAGAAGGCCGCGAGCCGGGCAAATCGTGCCGCGGCTTTGCAGAGGCAGGAGATCGCCTCGTCACTCGGGGCCGATTCGACGCGACGCATGACCCGGGAGTTCCTCAAGCCGGAGCGCGAGTCGTTCGCTTATGCTCCTCCTCTGTCCGGGATCACCATCGATGGACAGCTCGACGATTGGCCCGTCGCGATCGCCCGCCATCCGATCGAAAAGTTACTCCTCCTAGGCGCCCTCGGCACCGGCGGGCTGGAGGACGCCAATCTGTCGACCAGCGCCGACCTGAGCGCGGCCTTCTCGGTCGGCTACGACCCGAAGGAGCAGCTCCTCTACCTGGCCGCGATCGTGCGCGACGACAAGCTCGTCCTCGGCCACTCCAGCCACATGGACACCGATGCACTCGAAGTGTATGTGGACGGCCTGCACGGCGATCGGGTATTCCCCCATCCGGGCGATGTGGCGTTCCCGATTCTCAAACTCGAAGACCTGCCCACCCAGCAGTATGTCGCGATCCCCGGCAAGGGCATGGTCTATGGTGTGAAACAGCCGACCAACCCGATCCTGATGGCAGGGAGCCTGAAGAAGACCCGCACGCACATGGCGTACTCGCGCAAGGGGGACGTCACCATTTACGAGTGGGCCATCGAGGTCTTCGACCGATATCCCGATCGGCCGACGAAGCTCGAGCCGGGCAAGCGGATCGGGTTCGATATCGCCGTGATCGATCGGGACTGCGCCCGCGACCACGCCGGGCGGGATGAACGAGCCGAAGGCCAATCGCACCTGCTGGATCTACTGGGGGCCGGACTGGAGGGGCATGAAACTCCTCGATGCCGGCGCACTCGGCGAGGTAATCCTCGTGAGGTGAGAGGGCGACCCGCCGGGACGACGCGAACGGTCCGCAATCACGAGATATGCGTCTGTGATCGCCCTACTCGAGACCAAGCCTCCGGCGGCACGGACCCGTTCGCTGCCGGGATCAATTCTTCAGATCGATATCGACGCGGGCGCCTTCCCGGTCCAGATTGACCTGGAGGCCCGAGGTGCGAACATTGGTGAACCGCGAGGGGGGGGCGGACGAAGGCCTGGCGGTGTCCGGCATCACGGCGATCCGGAACTGGGCATGTCCCCTGCGCCATCCCGAGTCGATGGAGTAGACGCCATCCTTGCCGATGAGGCCGACGGTCCGGTCGCTCGAGTCCCCCTCGATCGGGTCGAAGTAGACGACCCCCGCTTCGAGCGGCTGCCCGTTGCAGGTGACCCGGCCCGTGACCGGGCCGGTCGGGGTGAGGTCGGAGTTGACGCTCTCGATGAGCATCAGGATTGCACAGGGTACGATAAAGATCAGCGCGGCGAACCGCATTCGATAGGTTTGCATGGCAGGAGATCCACCGAAGGCAGGGTTGGGCGAAGGCGGGTGTTGCTGGAGGCGAGTCTGAGTTCGTAATGTATAACCCCCAGGCCACATCGTGTCAATGGTCCGATGGCGATTGACAGGATTGCTTGCGCCCATCCTCGGTCGATGGGAGGCGCGGTGCTCGGGTGCCTCGGCTCCGTGGGGTGGAGCCAGGACGTCATCGCGAAGGGACGGCGGCTTTCCCCTGCTCTTTCGCCCACTCCGCCATGCCATCGATGTTGCCCTCGACGACCTTCCTGGCGAGGGCGTTGGCGCCGGAGGTCAGCGAGAGCCACTGGAGTCGGTTCACATCGTCGCGGCGGGGCCAGGAGCTCAGGGCATAGCCCACCACGCCGGGAGCCGCCAGCCAGGCCCCGATGTTGAAGTCGCTCCGCGCGGCGAGCTTCGGGTCCATCGACCGGGTCCTGTCCTTGAGCAGGTACCAGTAGGCGACCCGGTAGCCTTTGATCGTCCCCGCGTCCACCAGGACCAGCTCCTGCTGGACCTTGGCGACCCCGGGGACGCTGATGACCTGGAGGAATCGCACCTTGCCCGGAGGCGTGAAGGCGGAATCCGGAACGGATCGACAGGTTTCGACGTGGGCGATTCGACCCTTGTAAGCGTCCACGTCCATGACCCGGGCGATCAGCCTGGCCGGGTCGAGGCCCGGGATGGCCTTGAGCCCGATCGCTTCCTCGGTCGGCTTGCCTTCCTGCTTCCAGTGGTGGAACTGATAGCCGGCGACGCCCGCGGTGCTCTCCGGGACCTTCTGCATGACTCGGTCGAGGAATTCGCGGACTGGTGCCGGCGCGTTGTCGGGATTCGGCGGCCAGGCGGGCCTGAGTGCCACGTGCGTGGTGGTCGGGGCCGGTTCCGCGCGGGCCCGGAGGAGAGGACGGCGGCGATGCCCCCCAGCAGGCACAGCGGCACGATCGGGTAGATCAACTTACGAGACATGCTCACGCTCGGCTCCCTTCCTCGTCGGACAATCCCTCATCTGCCCGAAACCGGCTTCAAGAGGTGCTGGTTGCGTAGCCAGTTCTGGCAGAGTTGCGTCCAGCTCGAGGGGAGCTTCTCGTTCTGACGGACGCCGAAGTCGTGGTCGCCGGTGGCATAGATGTGCAACTCGGTCGGGATGCCGGCACGCTTCAGGGCGATGTACATGAAGGCGCTGTTCTCCGCGTCGGAGCCGCCATAGCTCACCTTGTCGTCGGAGGCGTGGGCCAGCAGGATCGGCGGCGTGTTGGCCGGGATGCGGAGGTCCGCCCGGATCCCGTCCTTGTCCTTGGGCTTCAGGTAGCCCGAATAGCAGCCGATGGCGAAGTCGGGGCGGCAACTGACCGCGTTGACCGCGTCGATCGGCTCATACTTGCGCGTCTCGAAACCGCAGGCGGTCGCCAGCGCGAGGTGGCCCCCGGCGGAGAAGCCGACGATGCCGATCTTTCCGGGGTCAATGCCCCATTCCGCGGCGCGGCTGCGGACCAGGCTGATCGCGCGCTGGGCGTCGAGTTGCGGGCCGATGGGCGGCTCGGTGCGGACCTCGCCGGGGCGTCGCGGACACCGGTACTTGAGGATGATGCCGGTCATACCGACCGAGTTCAGCCATGCCGCGACCTCCTCGCCCTCCAGCTCCCAGTAGAGGTCCCAGTAGCCGCCGCCCGGACAGATCACCATCGCGGTGCCCGTGTTCTTGTCCGCGGCGGGTCGGTAGATCGTGAGGGTCGGCCGGGTGACGTTGGTGATCAGCTTCGTCGGTCCCACGAGCGGCGACGGGTGGATCCGGCTGGTCTCCTGGCCCTTGATGCCGATGTCGCCCGGCACCTTCTCCGGCCAGAGGACGACCTCGAGCGGCTCTGCCGCGAACGCCGGGATGGTCACGATCACGAAGATCGGTAGTAAGAGGGCAAATGCAATTCGTTGCACGGTCGGACTCTCCCCGGGTTGTTGAGGGCGATCCCCGGATTCTCGCGATAAGTCAGCCCAAGATCAATCGGTGTGATCGGGATCCATCGAGATGGTCGCTTCCATGGAGGGGGTGATGGAGTCGCGAGTCCCGCCGATACAACCCTGGCTCCGGCATGTTGTTTGCTCATGCTCTCACCTGCACGTCGGCTTATCTTGACCCTTCGAAGCAAAAGGGGGTGAATCTGTGTCAACCGCGACAACCATTCAAGCCCACATTGCATACGAATTGATCGACAATCACAATCCCGAGGTCGTGGTCATCGAGTTCCAGAGCCATGAGATCGCCGACCCCTGGAGGGGATGGGAATTGGGGGAGCAGCTTAACTCGCTGATCCGGCCCGATTTACCGCAGAACTTCGTCATCGACTTCGGCAACGTGCGTTCGATGGGGAGTAGTGCTTTCGGTGAGATCGTCTCCTTCGTTCGCAAGGTGGGATGGGTCTGGATCTGCAACATGCAGGACCATCTGCGACTCGGGGCGTCCTTGATCGGCCTGGACGATTGTGCGGATTTTGCCGAAAGTCGCAAGGCGGCGATCATCAAGGCGCGGGAGGCGGCCCGGCATCATGAAGCGGACACGGTTGACTATCCGGCTTCATGGCTCGATTCCCACTGAGCATTCCATCATCCCCCAGTGTCCGCATCCTCGCGAACAACACGTGAACCTCCGGACAGCCGGGCGTGAATGCCGTTCACGCCCGGTATCGATGCAACAACCTCTTGAAGATAAGGTTGCTCGACCTTATAGACGACCGGTCTACTAGTAGGCCATGGCGAAGCAATCTCTCATGCGCGACAATCGCACCGATACGCGGCAAGCCATCCTCGAGGCCGGGATCAAGTCCGTCCTGAGGAAGGGATATCACGAGTGTGGCCTTGGGGAGATCTTGCAAGAGGCCGGCGTCCCCAAGGGCTCGTTCTATTACTACTTCGCGAGCAAGGAGGACTTCGGCCTCCAGCTCATCGAACACTGGCTCGAGAACTTCGCCGAGGCGGAGGCCAGCCTGGGAAATGAGTCGCTTACGCCACTGACGCGGGTGCGGCATTTCTTCGAGGCCCGTTGCCGCCTGTTCAAGAGGATGCAGCGCGAGCATGGCAGCGTGGTCGGCACGCTCTACCTGGAGATGGCCACGCACAACGAAACGTTTCGACGGCGGGTTGAAGGACTCCTCGCCGGATGGCAGCAACGGCTGACCGAGTGCCTGGTCCGGGCCCAGCAGGCCGGCGAGATCCCGGCGGATCGAGACCCCGCCGCCCTCGCCGAGTTCGCCCTCATTAGCTGGGAAGGCGCCGTCCAGCGCGCCCGGACCGTCCAGAGCACAGCACCCCTTGACCTGTTTTTCAAGGTCATCTTCGGGACCTTCCTCACGAAATGAATCGATCGGGTGCCGAACGGCTCGCCCGCATCGATCTTGGTAGACGACCGGTCTACTACAAAATGGGTTGATCGGAACCCGGCCGCCACGAGGTGAGAGCCCATGTGGATCGTGCAACTGGCCTTGCGTCGCACCTATACGTTCGTCGTGATGGCCTTGCTGATCGCGGCCGTCAGCGGCGTGGCGATCTTCCGGATGTCCACGGACATCTTCCCGGAGATCAACATCCCGGTCGTCAGCGTGGTCTGGCAGTTCACCGGGATGCCGGCCGACGAGATCGAGCGGCGGATCATGCTGCCCAACGAGCGCGTGCTGACGACGTCGGTCAACGACATCGAGCACATCGAGAGCCAGTCGCTGTTCGGGGTCGGTCTGATCCGCATCTACTTCCACCCGACGGCGCGGATCGAGGCGGCGGTCGCGCAGGTGACCGCGACCAGCCAGGCGATCCTCAAGACGATGCCGCCGGGGATCAATCCGCCGTTCATCGTCCAGTACAGCGCCACCAGCGTGCCGATCGTCCAGATCGCCGTCAGCAGCGAGACGCTGACCGAGCAGCAGATCTTCGACTATGCCGCCAACTTCATCATCCAGCGGCTCGGCACGGTGCAAGGGGCGCGCGTGCCGCAGCCGTGGGGCGGCAAGTGGCCCCAGGTCATGGTCGACCTCGACCTCGACGAGCTGTATGCCGCGGGCTCTCGCCGCAGGATATCCAGACGGCGATCAACAGCCAGAACCTGATCATCCCGGCCGGGACCGCCAAGATCGGCGACAGCGAATATTACGTCAAACTGAACAGTAGCCCGGACCTGGTCGCCGCGTTCAACGACATCCCGGTCAAGTCGATCAACGGCGTGCCGGTCTACGTCAAGGACGTGGCCAACGTCCGGATGGGCTCGATGGTGCAGACGAACGTCGTCCGTCGCGACGGGCGCCGCGCCGTGCTGATGACGATCCTCAAGGGCGAAGGGTCCTCCACGCTGAGCGTGGTCAACCGGGTGCGGGAGGCGCTGCCGAACATCCAGGCGCAATTGCCGCCCGAGTTGAAGCTCGACCTGCTCTTCGACCAGTCGGTGTTCGTCCGCGCGGCCGTCGAGGGGGTCTTGAAGGAAGGGGCGATCGCGGCCGGGCTGACGGCCTTGATGATCCTGCTGTTCCTCGGCTCGTGGCGGAGCACGCTGATCGTCGCCGTCTCGATCCCGCTGTCGATCCTCACCGGGATCATCATCCTCTGGGCGATGGGACAATCGCTCAACACGATGACGCTGGGCGGGATGGCGCTGGCGGTCGGCATCCTGGTCGACGACGCGACCGTCGAGATCGAGAACGTGCACCGCAACCTCGGCATGAGGAAGCCGATCCGCCGCGCGATCCTCGACGGTGCCGCGCAGATCGCGGTGCCCGGCGTTCGTCTCGACGCTGGCGATCTGCATCGTGTTCGTGCCGGTGATTTTCCTGACCGGGCCGGCGGCCTCGCTGTTCACCCCGCTGGCGCTGGCGGTCGTCTTCGCGATGATGACCTCGTATTTCCTGTCGCGGACCCTGGTGCCGACGATGGTCCTCTACCTGCTCCCGGCCGAGGTCGAGCTCTATGCCGAAGGCGAGCACGGCGGGACGGGCGGCGGGCCGATCTGGCGGTTCCACCGCGTGTTCAACCGGCAGTTTGAACGCTTCCGGTCGCGGTATGAGCGGGCTCCTGGGCTGGGCGGTGAATCATCGCGCCGTTGACGCTGACGAGCTTGCTCGACGTTTGCGCTCGGCTCGATGGCGCTGGCCCCCTCCATCGGCCGGGACTTCTTCCCGACGGTCGACGCGGGCCAGTTCCGGCTGCACGTTCGGGCGCCGGCCGGCACGCGGATCGAGGAGACCGAGCGGATCTTCGGGCAGGTCGAGGACGTCATCCGCGAGGTCGTGCCGGCGCACGAGCGGGAGCTGATCCTCGACAACATGGGGATGTCGCCGTCGTTCACGGTCCGGGCGTACATCGATAACGGGACGGTCAGCAACGCCGACGGCGAGATCCTGGTCTCGCTGAAGGAGGAGCATTCGCCGACCGCCGAATACGTGGCGCAGGCTGCGCGAGGAGCTGCCCCGGCGGTTCCCCGACTGCATATTCTTCTTCCAGCCGGCCGATATCACCAGCCAGATCCTCAACTTCGGCCTGCCCGCGCCGATCAACGTGCAGGTCGTGGGCGTCAACGGCGCGGGCAACCTGGCCGCCGCCAAGAAGCTGCGACAAGGAGCTGGCGAAGATCCCCGGCATCGCGGACGTTCACATCCACCAGATCACCGACCAGCCGACCTTACGGCTCGACGTGGACCGGATCATGGCGTCGGAGCTGGGGCTCAGCCAGCAGAACGTGGCCGGCAGCGTGCTGGTGTCGCTCAGCTCGACCAGCCAGACGGCGCCGAACTACTGGGTCAACCCGCTCAATCGGGTCAATTACGTGCTGGCCGTGCAGACGCCCCCCGATCGCATCGACACGGTCGACGCGATGATGAACACGCCGATCCTCAACGGCCAGACCGGGCCACCTTCATCGTCGGGGCGAGGCGTGCAGGGGCCCGGGTTGCCGTCGCCGCAGCTCCTGAGCAACCTCGCCGGACTGCGCCGGACGGTCTCCGAATCGGTCGTCAGCCATTACAACGTCCAGCCGGTCTTCGAGGTCTACGCGAACGTGCAGGGCCGCGACCTGGGTTCGGTGTCGGCCGATGTGAGTCGCGTGGTGGATGCGATCCGGCCGGAACTGCCGCGAGGCAGCTCGATCGCGATCCGCGGACAGGTCGAGAGCATGAAAAGCTCGTTCACCGGGCTGGCGTTCGGGCTGGTGTTCGCGGTGCTGCTGGTCTACTTCCTGATCGTGGTCAATTTCCAGTCGTGGCTGGACCCGTTCATCATCTTGACCGCGTTGCCCGGCGCGGTGGCCGGCATCCTCGTGGATGCTGTTCCTGACCCAGACGACGATCAGCGTGCCGGCCCTGATGGGGGCGATCATGTGCATCGGCGTGGCGACGGCCAACAGCATCCTGATGATCACGTTTGCCAACGACCAGCGTCGCGAGGGGCTGGATGCCCGCGCCGCCGCGCTGGCCGCGGGCTCGACGCGGCTGCGGCCGGTCATGATGACGGCCCTGGCGATGATCGTCGGCATGCTGCCGATGTCGCTGGGCCTGGGCGAGGGCGGCGAGCAGAACGCCCCGCTGGGCCGGGCCGTCATCGGCGGGCTGCTCGTGGCCACGTTCTTCACGCTGGTCTTCGTGCCGGTCCTGTACACGCTGCTCCGACGCAAGCCGCCCGCGACGGATGAGCTTGAAGACGACCTGTTCGAATCCGCCTTCAGAAGAGTCGGTATTGCATCATTCTCCGAACGATCGGCCGCTCGCGGTCGCGAGCGAGCCCCTGGCTTCCCGGGAGGGACGATGATGAGCGAGCTCTTGACCCCCGATCGCGTCGACTCGGAACGGAACCGTCAACCGATGTCGGGCCATCTCGAGTCCTGCGCGGCGTCGGCGGGGCTCGTGGTGGCCGTTCGCGATCGGCATCCTGGCCGTCGCGGCCCTGGCCGGGGGGCTGGTCGCCGGCGGCTTGCCGAAGCTCCGTCGTGAGCGCGTGCTGAAGGCGGAGGCGGCCGAGGTCGCCACATTCTTGCCACGAGTCACGGTGGTGACGGCCCGGACGTCCGACGCCACGACCGAGCGCGTCTTGCCGGGAGACTGCCATCCCTTGCTCGAGGCGGCGATCTACGCGAGGACCACCGGCTATCTCAAGGCCCGGCATGTGGATATCGGCGACCACGTCAAGGAGGGCGATCTGCTCGCGGAGATCGCCGCGCCGGAGATCGACGCCCAGCTCGAGCAGGCGCGTGCCATGCAGCTCCTCACCCGGGCGAACCTGGTCCGCGACCAGGCCACCGAGGAGCTGGCCGGCATCGAGCTGAATCGATCGCACCATCTGCTCACGAGGCAGGCCGCGGCGCAGCAGGAATATGACGCCTATCGGGCCCAGTCCAAGGTCGCCGCGGCGAATGTCAAGGCGACCGAGTCCAACCTCCGGGTCAACCAGGCCACCATCCAGCGGCTGGAGACCCTCCAATCCTTCCAGAAGGTGGTCGCGCCCTTTTCGGGAGTGATCACCGCCCGGAATGTCGATCCGGGCGACCTCGTCTCCGCCGATAGCCCCACCTCGACCCGCGAGCTGTTCCACCTCGTCCAGATCGACACCTTGCGCGTGTATGTGAACGTCCCGCAGGTGTTCTCGACGGACGTCAAGGTCGGTCAGAAGGCCATCGTCTACCGGCGGGAAGACCCGAAGCGGACGTTCGTCGGCACGGTCACGCGGACGGCCGACGCCCTGGACCCCGGCACCCGCACCCTGCTGACCGAGGTGCAGGTGCCCAATCAGGGCACGGCGTTGCGGCCGGGCATGTACTTGCAGGTGAAATTCATCTTCGATAGCGAATTCTCCACGGTCCTGATCCCGCCCGCGGCGCTGGCGACCCGGTCGGACGGCCCTTACCTGGCCGTGCTGGATGATCGTCATCGGGTGCACTACCGGAAGGTCCGGCTCGGTCGCGACTACGGCAGCGAGACCGAGGTCGTCGCGGGCCTCGAGGCCGGCCAGACGGTCGTGATCCATCCCGGCGATGACCTGCCCGAAGGCGCCGAACTGGACCCGATCAGCCCACCGACGAAATAGTCGGCGGCTCTCGCCCATGAGAGTACGATGACGACCCCGGTCAGTCGAGGCGCCCTCTGTCGTGACGCGGGTTCAATTCCCGCCGCCTCCGCTTCTTGTGTTATAACTGGTTTTCTTGAAAGGGCTTGCGTACACAAGCGGCGCGGGTAAGTAACCTTGCACCATTGAGAATCTCAGACCGGCGGCATTCATCATAAACAGCTCGCCAATAAAACTTTAAGCCGTCGATGTCGGAACAGCTCTGAGAGGCTGTCCGGGAAGTCGGTTCGGAGCCCCGAAGGGGCAGAATCGTATAGCCTCTGAGTCAAGACGTGTTGTAATTCATCAGCGTCGGTGCTGGAATCCCGACCAATACCCCAGCCGCCGCGGAGCTTCGATGCGAATGGGGCCGACGAGCGCTCAGCGTCGTCTATTCAAGGCTGATCGGCGCCTACGTGGTGTTGTCTGGGTCTTGTACCGCCGAGCAACGTTGAGTTCCTCGACGAGCGTGCGGTAGTTGAGGAACGATCGCTTGGATCTGATCCGAGAGGTCGTGGGTTCAAATCCCGTCGCCCCGATTTTTCGCTTTACCCAAATTACCTAGAAGGGCGACTGAAAACAGGATTTGAACTCTGTCCAAACCAGGATTGTGGCGGGCCGTCAGGAAAGCGCGGGATAGCTCGTGTAACCGGCGGCGTCTCCTCCGTAGAAAGTCGTTGGATCCGGTGGATTCAGAGCGGCTCCAAGTTGCAGCCGCCTTGGTAGATCGGGATTGGCGATGAAAAGGCGCCCATAGGCGATTGCGTCGGCCCGGCCGCTTCTCACGGCTTCTTCGCCGGAAGGTCCGTCGAAACCGCCATTGGCCACGTAGACACCGTGCCAACTGTGTCGCATCCGGGCGAACAGGGAAGCGAATTCAGGCGACGGCGGTGTGTCACCCGGCGACGCTTCCACAACGTGCAGATATCCCAGCCCCAGGGCGGACATCGCCGCGACTGCCGCCATGAAGGTGCTCTCGGGATCCTTGTCGTTCATGTCGTTGAAGGTCCCGCGCGGGGACAGCCGCACCCCGATGCGCGAGGGTGTCCAGACCTCGGAAACAGCCTGCGCGACTTCCGACAAAAACCTGATTCTGTTTTCTACTGATCCACCATATTCGTCGATCCGCTGGTTGCTTCCCGACTGAAGAAATTGGTCGATCAAGTAACCGTTTGCCGCATGAATCTCGACCCCATCGAATCCGGCTTCCTTGGCATTCTGCGCGGCCGCCCGATAATCGGCCAAGGTCTCTTTAATTCCCGATAGAGTCAACGCGACCGGCTGGGAAACATCTGCCCGACCTGTGGCAATGAACGTCTGGCTATCGGCACGGATTGCGGATGGAGCAACGGGTTGTGCGTTGTTTGGCAACAAGGACGAATGAGAGATTCGGCCGACATGCCACAATTGAAGAAAGATTCGGCCTCCTTTTCCATGCGCGGCATCCACGATGTTTCGCCATGCGTGGACCTGCTGCTGCGAATGAATGCCCGGCGTATTCACATACCCCTTTCCCATTCGGGAAATCTGAGTCGCCTCCGTGATGATGAGTCCTGCCGATGCGCGCTGTGCGTAGTAAGTCACCGCAAGTTCGCTATGGACGCCATCTGGATTGGCGCGGTTCCGCGTCGTCGGTGCCATGAAGACACGATTTGGCAAGGTCAATGACCCGAGTTGGACTGATTCGAAAAGGCTCTTCATTTTGTACTCCTGTTGTTAAACGACCTGGCGGGCTGCTGGTGATAACCGCCACTCAAGAGACAGCCGTTACTTCGTGGTTGCGCGGGCAGCCTGCTTGATCACATCGACCACGACGTCCGGGAAAGTGATGGGGATGGCGTGCGAAGATTTCAGCTCAATGACGTGAGAGTGGGCACGATCGGCTTCGAACCTGAATTCTTCCACGGGGATGACGGGATCCAGCAGGGGCACGATTTGCCAACTCGGCTTGCTCGTCCATGCAGCCGATGTCAGTGGCTCGTTCAGGGCTGCCAAGTCGATGGGCCGTTGGGTGGCGATCATCAGGGCGACCACGCTCTCAGGCACGTCGGCGGCGACGAGGTAGCGGTACTTGTCGGCTTTGACGTGGACATTCATGCCACTGGTTCCGTCGGGCAAGGTGTATGGCGTCAGCTCGACGGACGAGGCGAAGTCGCCGCCGGGAAACCGTACGAGACAATCGTTTGCAGATTCCCCTACACCCGGCATAGGAGAGCCCGCGTAGATAAGGGCCTTGACCTTGGGGTCGTCCCCGGCCTGGGTGATGACAGCGCCGCCGTAGGCGTGGGAAACGAGGATCACGGGCCCCTCGATCGTGTCCAGCAGGCTGCGCAGGTAGGCAACGTCGTGCGCCACACCCCGCAAGGGATTCGAGAAGACCTTCAACGGATAGCCGTCGCGCTGGAGTCCCTGGATCACTCCATGAGTCCAGAGCGACGAGTCTTCGAGAGCCCCATGCACAAGCACGATAGTAGGCTTTGATGATTCAATATTCATTCTTTCTGATTCCTTATTCACCGTGATTCCTTATTTGTTCCAAGATCTAGACTTGATCAAAATCAAAAAGATCATCAAGTGTGAAACGATTACCATCGGAGCGTAAAACGTATAGATGTACCAAATTGTACTTAGGTTGAAGCTCGGCACGTTCAACTGCAAGACACCGCGCACTCCGTTTAACAGGTCCGCGAATCCCCACGAGTTGGTCACCCACACCAGAGGAAGGGCGATACGCCAGTTTCTCCGCAGAGCAAAGATGGAAGCGAGGGCCAGCGCCGCCTCTAAGAGATCACCGTAAGCAGCACCGGAAAGGAACTCTCTGGGCAGTTTCGGGTTGACCATACCCGTAACCAATAAAGTCATTCCCACATAGCGGGGCACGTGCACCCAGAGCAGCGGAATTAGAGCAGAATTGCGAGAATGTTTGGTTAGTGGCGGCCACACGTACCACACCGCAACGATGGCGCAGACGACACAACTCAGAAGAAGTTGCATCCAGAATATCGTGACGTTATCCATTGCTGTGCCCTTGTTCTTTCTCTGCTTTCGAAATTCTTCGAGTACCAGCACCAGCCGACGGGCCATCTGTCGGAATTTGCGCTGATCTAGGGTTCAACTCTCGGATCGAAACGCCTGATCCAATTCGCTCGGGGAAATGGGATCCGTATAGTTGCTGATCGTCTTGAGGGCCACGCCCATCAGAACTCAAGGATTTGATCCTTACGGTATCCCGCGGCCAGGAAGTTCTCGATCGTCTGCGCTTCCACATGTCCGCGTTCGGCAACGATCTCCCTCGTGAGCGCGACGAGCGCGTTCGACTTCGGGTCGGGCAGCGGCAGGTTCGACCTGACAGCAGAGACGATTTCGGCCGGCACGTGCAAGAAGGACTTCAGGACCGTGCTGTGGGCCGCCGTACAGTATTTGCAGTCATTCTCAACGCTCGCGGCCAACAGGACCAGATGTCGCTCCGCGGCCGTCAGACTGCCTTTGTCGAATACGCTTTCCAGGCTAGGATAGTCCTCAAGCAGGACAGGAGAATTAGCGAACGTTCCAAACATGTTCGGAATGAACTTGAACGACTTTTGGATCTTCTCCAGAAGCGGCCGAGACGCCTTCGGGGCGGTTTCCGGGCCGAGCGGAGTGAAGAGACTGTTTTAGGTGCTCATCATTCGAGCTTTCCTGCCGTAAGGCTGGTTTTCCGAGACAGACACGTCTGTCTCGTTAAGGGAAATATAGACAGACGTGTCTGCCCTTGTCAAGATGGGTTCGATGAAAGGACAGAAGAAAGCCGATCCGCGCGAGAGAATCCTGGAAGTTGCCGACCGCCTCTTCTATGCGGATGGGGTCCGCGCGACCGGCACCGAGAAGATCATGTCCCTCGCCGAGGTCGCAAAGGCGACCTTCTACCGGCATTTCAAAAGCAAGGATGCTCTTGTGCTCGCATACCTCGAGAACCGCGATCGAGCTCTTTGGGAATATCTCTCCCATCCCACTCCCCCGAAGGATCTGCGTGAGGCTCTGACCAAATTTGAACAAATGGCGAACTGGCCCGAAATAATCGGCTGCCCGTTCCTTCGTATCGCATCTGAATTCCCGGATACTGCCCACCCATACCATCGCCTGGCGATCGAACACCAAAACAAGATTCTTGATTATCTAACCGATCTGCTAGAGCCCTTCGCGATCGACAAAAGATCGGCGGCAGCGGCGATACTTAGCGTCATCGATGGCGCCTTCGCCATTCGAATGGTCTATGGGGATTCGAAGGTGATTCCGATTCTCTCGCCCGCCGAGGCAGTACTCAAGAGCTTTCAGAGCGCGTGAACTCATCGTCCGTCTCGAGCACGACACACGGACAACCCTTAGTTATGCGGGCTTAGCGAAGCACGCGACGTTTCTGGGCCTCGCCGTCGCAGGGAGCCTCGATGGCATCCGGTGGAAGAAGCTTGCGGAAGAGATTCCTGGAGAGCTGCTTAATAAACGAATCTTGCGTCGCCGTGGTCGCTACTCATTCCGAGCAGCGTTCAATTTCGCTGGAACGGCGGCGTTGGAATTGAACGGAACGACTTACCGAAAGTCGTAAGATCAGGCTTCTGTAGGATTTGTGCCACCCAATCACCGCCGGACCCCGGACTCCCAGCCTTGGATTCCGGCTAGGAAAAGTTCAATAGCCGTCTTGTCGCCCCGACCAAAAAAACCCTCGCGATTTGCGAGGGTTCGTACCGATGGGCCAGCAAGCAAGGCCGGTCCCCACTCGTTACTAATCGCACAGATTCTTTATTGCTTATTCGTTTTTGCATCGAGAAAGTCGTTCACCATCGGGACGATGACGGGCATGCGGTCCATCAGCGTGACGTGTGTCGTATTGGGCAAGATGGCCAATCTCGATGCTGAGCGCGGACGCATGTCGCCGCAAATCTCGTCGCCCTTCAGGCGGAACATTTCCGAGATATGCTCGAGCCGAACGCCGTCGGCATCGCCATGGATGAAAAACATCGGCGCTTTGGTGGCCTTGAGCTTGTCGGCGCCGAAGTCGAACGGCTTCACAGCCGTCTCGGCGACGTGCTTGACGAAATTCGGGAATTCCTCGGGAGTCGGGCTCAGTTTCTTGTATCCGGTTTCGACAGGCGAGCCTTCGAATGATTCGGGCGTGAGTTGCTGGAACACGTCGAGTACTTCCTTGAGCCACCCGTCCCGGCGGAACACGGCCGAAATGCTGACAACCTTACGCATCTTTTCCGGGTGGCGGATCGCACACTGCATCGCGACCTCGCCGCCCATGCTGTAACCGATCAGGTCCGCGCTCGGAATCTTGAGATAGTCGAGCAGCGCAGCCACATCGTCGGCGAGGTTCTCAGGGGAGATGTCGCGCTTGATGTCGGCCGTGCGCCCGTGGCCCTGCATTTCGACGGCGATCACTTTCCGCGTCTTGGAAAGTTCGCCGATCCATCCGGTCCAGTTGTTGGGGATGGTCATGAACGCGCCGTGGAGCAAGACCACCGGCTCGCCACTTCCGTGGACTTCGTAATACATCTTGAGTCCGTTGACCGGCGCGTAGCCCGTCGTTGGTGTTGGCTGCGCCGAGTTGACCGGCGCGTAGCCCGTCGTTGGTGTCTGCTGCGCTGATACGACCGCTGACACGAGCAGTGCCTGGAGAAAAGCGATTGTCTTCATGGTTGACTCCTGAACGCTTGCCTGGGCGACTGTTTCCTCAAGTCAGTCGATTGGCAGTCCTCGCAATCGACGGCCAACCCGGATTTTTCGCGAGTGCGCAGCCGGAAACTGCGTTCCGATTTTACCTCCAGGCTTTCGGCGAGCCGCCCTGGCGTCGATTTTCCCCGGGAAGCTTGGCAGTAACTGCTTGCCTTGTATTGACTTGCCGTTTTCAAATTTCCACGCCGCGGCATCCCAGCCCTGGACACCGGACGGAAACGAACGCGACCAAAGTCATGCTCCAAGGACCAGCGGGGGACGCGCGCACGATCGTGATTTTTGGCCTCTGAACGCGGATGACAGTCGATCGCGAGCTCGCGCCAGGAAGATGGGGAATCGAGAGTCCCGTGGTGCTCCACGGTCAATCACCGAGCCAAGTCTCAACCGGACTGCTACTGATCGACGACCTTGGCCCTGACAGAAGATGTCAGTCTGTGCCAGCTTGCGACCAACTCGTGGCGTGCCGCACCCTCCCGGCCCATTTCCGGCCGGGCTTCAGTCACCATGTCGTAACCATCTTGGGTCGGTTCCGGGGACACCATACCTAGTTCCTCGCCTGGCTCGGCCACCAGGTACCGGGAACTCCATACCTAATTCCCCGGGGGCAGGAAAAGTGACGGAAGGAATTCGGGGGGTAGGCCAGAGAAGATTACGATACTCAGGTCCGGTCCCTCGTTCGCCGATATAATCCGCATAAAGTGTCCTTTCGTTTCCCGCGGGGACGTCGATGCGGCTTGCTCGTATCAGCTTCGTGATCGGCCTGGCCTGTATGATGGGCTGCACGAGCGGTCGGCTGCGCCAGAGGACGATCAACCAGGGGAGCACCCTGCCGGGTTTGCAGTACCAGCAAGTGCTCGACAACCTCGCCCAGTTCGCGGAGAACCCGGCCGCTCTGCCATGGCACGTCAACCTCAAGGAGGGGACCTCGCAGGTCACCGACTCGCTCTCGGGAGGGGCGGCGCTGGACATCGGGCCGCCGGTTACCTGGTTCCCAGAGCTCATCGGCTCGAGGACCGCCGTGGCCCAGTGGGGCGTGTCGCCGGTGATCGATGCGACCGAACTGCGCCTGCTCCGGATCGCCTATCGCCGGGCCCACGGCGCCCCCGACATGCCATCGCCGGAGTTCCTCGACGAGTTGGCCCAAGAGTTGAAGGACCAGTTCGCATCTAATGCCGACCTCGTGAACGAGTCGGAGTTGTTCTACGAGTTCCAGGGCCGCGCCAGCCGCAGCTCCCGCGAACTGGATGACCGCGTGATCACGACGAACGACGTGACCGTTTGCGGCGCCCCCGATCCCCCACGCGAGCGATCTCCGCTGGCGAGGAATGTCTGCCGAAAAATCGGGACGATCCAGGACGACCTTGCCAGGATTCAACCCGGCTGGTTCCACGTGGGCCGTAAGCGCGACGTCCCCAAGGATGCATGCTACGTCGGGAAGTGTGGGAACTGTTATGTCTGGGTACTCCCCGAAGGACGTGAACAACTCACCGAGTTCACCTTGACCGTGCTGAAGCTCTCCTCCCTGATCAAGGAGACCGAGACGCTGATTAACCCCGGGTCCGTGAAGTTTTCGCCGGGAGACCGGGGCGGATAAGCACCCACTCCGCCTTCATGACCGAGTCGCTCGTTCAAGGAGGGGTTCGAGCTGCTTCCACGTCTCGTGGTTCACGCGTACCGTTGAGGAACGCCGGCGGGTCGGGGAGGATCATGTCCTCCGCCTCGCGGCGGAGGACATGGCAAATCCAGCCGTCCTGGTCGCGCACCGAGGCGGCCCTCCAGTCGTAGGCCAGGACGGCCTCCGCGAGGGTTTTCCTCGCCTCCACTGTCTGTCCGTCCCGGTGCAGGGCCATCGCGAGGACGAGCCGGGGGGCCGGTCCGAGCGCACCGGAAGCCTCCCCTCGCATCAGGGAGATCGCTCGGTCGAGGCGACCCTGTCGGTACTCCGCCAGGCCCTGAACGAACTGGAAGAAGGGGTAATACCTCAGGGCGATTGCCTTGTCGAGCGCCCCGACGGCCCTCGCGAGGTTGACAACCCGACGCAATTCCTCTCCCGACGCGGGCCGGAGCAAGCAGGCCCGACTGGTCCTCTCCGCGATGACCGAGTTATTCGTCGCGCCGAACTTCGCGAGCAGAGCCCGGCGGGCGTGTCGATAGTCTTCCTCTCGCCCGAGGAACAGGCAGAATTCGGCGTACCCGTACCAGGCGTCGTGCTCCGACGGGTTTTCATCGAGCGCCTTGCCCCAGGCGATCCGTGCGTCATCGACTCGCCCCTGTCGCATCAAGAAGGTGCGCAATTCTCCCTGCGCGAGCTTGGATTTCGGATCGATCGCGACAGCCTGTCGGTGGAGGGCGAGGGCCTCGCTTTTCTGGTCGTTGCTGTCCAGGATCCTGGCGGCGAAAATGTGAAGGACGGCCGACTCGGGATTGAGGCGGAGGGCCGCCGGGAGTTCTCGAATGGCCTCGTCCCTGCGGCCCAGTATCCACAAACTGATGACGAGGTTCTCGCGGTTGGTGACCCCCGAGGGGTCGAGGGTGACGGCCTGCCGATAGTGCCCGATCGCCTCGTCCGGCCGGTTTGCGAGGGAGAGCGCGACGCCGAGATTGCTGTGGGCCATCGACACCGCCGGCCGGATGACCAGCGCGGCCTGGTAATACCCGACCGCCTCCTCGGGTTTGCCCGTGTAGATGAGCACCGCGCCGAGCCTGGCATTAACCCAGAAGTCGCGGGGGTGCCGCTCGTGGACGCGCTTGAGGAACGCAACTCGGATCTCGCTCGGGGCCTTCGAATGCAGCTCGATTGCCAGGAGTAACGCCACCGACTGCTCGGCAGACGGGGCGGTCTCGATCACCCGGAAGAGTCCCTGTGCGTCCTTCCAGATCGCCGGGTCGAGAGCACGGCCGCGCCAGCCGGCCGTGTCCTCGTCCGCCAGCCGCGCCACGTCCGACGCCCAGCGCCGTCGGCGTGGATCCCGGCGCGGAGGGACCACTCATCGATCGCGGCCAGGAGCGCATTGCGGATGTTGGAGGACTTGACCCTCGCGGCGACGATTTCCGGATGATGATCGACCTCGTCGAAGCCCGCCTCTCGAAACGCCTTAACGTACTCGTCGTCGGATCGGGTGATGTCGTACCCTTGCCCATAACCGGCGTAACCGGTCAGTCGGATGGCGTCCATGCGGGCGGCCAATTCCAGATCGCGATCGCCTTGAGCCAGGCGGCCCCGAAGGTCGTCCGACCCGCGATGGACCAGCCAGGCCTTCGCCCGCTCCAGGGCGTTCCTCGCTTCGGGCCAGGACGCTTCCCGGAGGAACCCGACCATCTCCCGCAAGTGGGCGTCCGCGGCCCGCTCCGCGGCGGCCCGTTCCGCCCGAGCCGCCTGCGCCGCCGCCGCCCGATCGGAGATCAGCCACAGTCCGCCGCCGAACAGGATGACCGCGAGGAGTGTCCCGACCGCGACCGCCGCCGAAAGGACCGGCCGTCGGCGGATCCGCCGAGCGATCCGCGGCAAGCGGCCATCCGGCCGCGCCGCGATCGCCTCACCGGCGAGGAAGCGGTGGAGGTCCGCCGCCATCGCCGCGGCGCCGTCGTAGCGGAGGTGGGGCTCCTTGCTCAGGCACTTGAGGCAGATGATTTCCATGTCGCGGGGCACCTTGCCGTTGAGCCGCGACGGGGGCGGCGGATCCTGGGAGATCACCTGGCGGACCGTCTGCGCCGCCGTTTCCGCCCGGAACGGAGGTCGGCCGGTCAGCAGTTCGTACAGGATGGCTCCCAGGGCATAAACATCGACGGCGGGTCCCCACCTGAGCGGCCCGGCTTCGGCCTGCTCGGGGGCCATGTAGCTCGGCGTCCCGACCGCGGTGCCGGTCCAGGTGAGGCCGGCCTCGCCATGCATCCGTCGGGCCAGCCCGAAGTCGCTGATCTTGGGCGTTCCGTCGGCGGTCAGGAGGATGTTGGATGGCTTCAGGTCGCGATGCACGATCCCGCTCCGGTGGGCCGCCTGGACGGCTTCGGCCAGGGTGGCCAGCATTGCGGCGGCCTGGCGGGGCGGCTGGGGCGTGCCCGCCAATTGCTGGGCCAGTGTGCCGCCCTCGATATACTCCATGGTGAAGTAGGGCTGGCCGGCCTGGTCGCCCATGTCGTAGACCTGGACGATGTTCGGATGCCGAAGGCTGGCCACAGCCTCCGCTTCCCGCAGGAATCGCTCTCGAGACTCGGGACGTGCGTGCGCGCCGGTGAGCAGCATCTTGATGGCGACGGAGCGATTGAGGCGCAGATGCCGGGCCTTGTAGACGATGCCCATGCCGCCGTGTCCCAGCACCTCGAGGAGTTCGTGCCCCGGGATCCGAGGCAGATCGGTCGAGGACGAATTCGACGATCGTTCGCCGATTGGCGGGTTGGGCTCCGGCGCCGGGAAGAGTGCATCCAGTTGGGCGTCGCAGGCGAGTTTTCGCCGCCAGCGCTCACGGACCTGCGGCAGCAACTCGGGACAATCGCGGCAGACATCTTCCGGCGAACGCTCCGAGTCCAGTAGCTCTTCGAGGAGTAGTCGGACACGCGGTTCAACGTCCATTGGCCGTCTCCAGCCCGCGATCTGTGTCTGGCCACCGAACCGGAACCGACCCGGGTCCGGCCACTTGTGCATGCGTGCCCCTGAGCGGGGCTACTCGGTCGGGCGCAAGCCTTCCAGTTCTTCCGCCAGCAACAGGCTGGCTCGATTCAATCGCCGCTGCACCGTCTTGGTCGAGACCTCGAGCAGTTCGGCGGCCTCGGCCTGGGTCAATCCCTGCAAGCGCACCAGGCCGAAGACCTCGCGCTCGTCCTCCGGCAGCTTGTCGATCGCCTCCAAGATTCGGCGTCCGTCCGGAGTGAGCCCGGAGTCGCTGTCGGCCGGAGCCGGTACAAGTCCTTCGCGCAGCTCCACCAGGGCGGGCTGTTCATCTAAGCGTCGGGCCAGGTCATTGAGCTGCCATCGCATGTGCTGGTTGGCCAGGGCAAAGAACTGGCGCACGGTCTGGGGACGGATCGAACGCATGGCCTTGAGCAAGCCTTCCACCACGCCGCCGAGCACCTCCGCCGTTTCCAAATTCGACGGGTGCCTGGTCAAACGTGGGTACCTCCGGTGCAGCATGTGGGCACATAAGCTCTCCAGTCGGTGAACGGCGCTGCCCAACAACGCCCGGACAATCGGCTCGGCGGGCGCATCCCTGGCCAGGGCGTCCAGATAGCGCTGCACGACGGCGGTGGTGGATTCTACACTCACGACGAATGCCCCCTGGAGAGGTGGCCTCCTGGCTGATTTTATCGGGTCCCGTGTCCACCGACCACTCTTAGTAGGGTGGTCGGGGAAAAGCACTCCGGGTGGTGACGCGGCAACGCGGCCCGAAGGAGATGCCATCTCGGGAAAGCGGGCCCAATTGGCGACGGGAAGATCGCGATGGCCCTCTTGACAGGTGACCCGTCGCGATCGAACGACGGCACGAAATCGCCCTCCCTAAAATCGAGGAGTTAGCACCATGAACCGATCATATCGGTCGAGCGTGACCGCAGGTGTCGCGGTCCTGGTCGGGATCGCCGGGCTGTCTTACGTGCTGGGCGGGTCGGTCGCGTCGCCCGACGGCCCGGCGCCCCTGGTCGAGTTTACCCCCGACGGCAAGCTCAAGAAGCCCGTCGGCTATCGCAAATGGGTGTACATCGGCACGCCGCTGACCCCCAACGACCTCAACGATGGCGAGGCCCCGTTCCCGGAGTTCCACGCCGTCTACATCGACCCCGAGAGCTTCTCTCACTACGAGAAGACCGGCGAGTTCCGCGACGGCACCGTGATGGTCAAGGAACTCATCAGCGTCGGCGCCAGGGAGGCGACCAGCGGCACAGGCTACTTCATGGGCGAATTCAGGGGCCTGGAGACGTCGATCAAGGACTCGAGGCGCTTCAAGGACGAGCCCGGCTCGTGGGCCTACTTCAGCTTCGGTCACAAGTACCCCCTCAAGGCGGAGGTGGCGAAGAACGCCGCCGCCTCGTGCAACGCATGCCACCAGGCCGGCGCCGCGAAGGATTACGTCTTCAGCCAGTACTACCCCGTCTTGCGTGCATCGGGCTCGCATTCGAAGTGACATCGGCCGCGGTCGGGCTCGTAGGCGCCGCGCCCTCTCCCCACTATAACCCAGAAGGCTCATACCATGGTTACCAGGATCCCCCGCTGGCTGACCGCCGGCTGCCTGGCCGCGACGGGCCTCGTCGCGGCGATATTCTCGCCCGGCGCCTCGCATCCGTCGCGGCCGGATGATCCTCCTGCCCGCGCGGCCGACAACTTCTCGCCCTACGTCTCGATGGACGGCGGGATCTCGCGTCCGACCGATTATCGCGAGACATTCCTGCACCTGGGCACGTTCGCCGTCGCCACGAAGCCAAACCAGCCGCTCGACGAGATGCACAATGTCTATGCGCGCCCGGAGGACGTCCGTGCGTATCGCCGGGACGGCAAGTTCCCCGACGGCTCGGTGCTGGTGAAGGAAGTCACCCGGGTCGGCTCCGGAGGGCTCACCACGGGGCAATCCCACTGGTCCACCGACACCAAGCTCTGGTTCGTGATGGTCAAGGACTCGAAGGGGCGATTCCCCGGCAACGGCCTTTGGGGCGACGGCTGGGGCTGGGCTCTCTTCCTGTCCAAGGAGCCCGCGCGCAACGTGACGACCGACTACGAGACCGACTGCAAGCTGTGCCACGTGCCGGCGAGGAAGGACGACTGGCTGTACGTCCGGGGATACCCGGTGCTGCGAGACCGCAACCCTTCTCACTGAGACGCGGTGTGACCGGACCAAGAACGACTCCACTCGTCCAGGGATGTTGGCGGCGAGGCTCGAGGGTGCGATGGGGCGATCGACCGAGCAGAATCGGTATCCAAGGCGCCCGCTACGGTTGGCGACCATGCGGCTCCGGCGATCGGCCCGATGAGGCACTTCGCGGCTCAGGGCTCGGGTGCCGAGGCCGCCAGGATCACCGCCCGATACCGAAGCGTTGAGCGGCCGAGGATCATCTTGTCATAACCGGTAAAAATCGACTTGACAAGTTAGTCATTTTGTTCGTAACCTTGAGCGTAGAATTTTCCCGGTTACCGAGCAGGTCGATTTTTGCACGTGGTCGAGCTCCGGGAATCCAGGCCTTGCCCACTTCTCGATCGGGGAGGAGTTACCGTGAAGCAACCTGAACTCTACGAGCGATTCCGCGCCGCCCATGAACAGGAGGGTGGTGTTGTGATGCCGAACCCATGGGACGGCGTCTCCGCGATGCTGCTGAAACAGGCCGGGTTCATGGCGTTGGGATCGTCATCCGCAGCGATTGCCTTCAGCCTTGGCCGCCTCGACGGCGTCCATGCGGTCAGCCTGGTCGAGGCGCTGGAGAATGCCGCCTTGCTCGGCAGGCTGACCGGACTCCCGATTAACGCCGATCTCGAGGACGGCTTCGGTCCCGCGCCGGAAGATTGCGCCGCGATCGTCGAGGCGGCCATCGCGGCGGGGATGGCCGGTGTTGGTATCGAGGACACGACGGCCAATCCCGACAAACCGATCCACGACTTCGATCACGCCGTCGATCGGATCCGCCGGGCGGCACGTGTGGCGAAGGGGCGTATCATGCTGACCGGGCGCACGGACAACTACCTGTTCGGTAGGTCGGATCTGGACGACACGATCAGACGCCTCGTCGCGTTCGCCGAAGTCGGTGCCGATGTCCTCGATGCGCCGCTGCTGCCGGACCTGGACGCGATCCGGGCGGTGGTGAAGGCCGTCGCACCCAAACCCGTCAACGTGCTGATCGGGCCCGGGACCGGCCCGGTTCCGATCGCCGAGCTTCAAACGGCCGGGGTGCGACGCGTCAGCCTCGGCGCCGCACTTTACTGCCATGTGATGGCGAGCCTGCGGGACGCCGCCGAGGCGCTGGCCGGAGGTAATATCGCCCCCGCGTCACAGGGCCTCTGGCCGAGCGAGATCGCGGGCATGCTGCGAGGCGCGACGGCGAAGATCGTGTCCTCTTGAGTCATCCGGCGTCGCGACCCGCTGGCGAGCGACACGCGCCTTCTGGACCGAGGCAATCCGGTTCGCTCCCCAGGACGGAGTTTTCTTCTCCCCATCGACTCGCGTTCCGGGCCTCGAAACCTACGGGGCGGCGTAGGCTGTGGTTTGCGAGTCGCCGCCGACCCCGAATCCAGTCGGAGTTGTCACATGACGGAAAACGAAATCATCCATCACTTCCCCGTCCTTTACCACGTCACCGAGGAGCAGGCGTGGCCGAGCATCAGGCAACATGGACTCGAATGCACTTCTGCCATCCTCGATCGTTTCGGGATCGGAGGGCCGGAGCGAGCATCCATCGAATCGAACCGCCGGGAGAATCCTATAGATCTTCGGCACAGTGGTTATGCGCAAGTGAGACTGAGTGATCAGCGGCCAATTGTCATGACTGTGCTGGCTCGCTGCCTGAGCGGGATGACTGCGGCGGAATGGTTCGAGATGCTGAACGCCCGCGTCTTCCTCTGGCCCACGCGCGACCGCCTGAACCGTCACCTCAATGCGCGATTGAATCGCGACCGCGATCAATGCGTTATTACCTTTGATACGGCCGCACTCGTCGGGCGTTATCGGGCGGACTTGCGGGTCTCCGCCATCAATTCGGGCTGCACGCGACCGCCCCAACCGCGCGGGCTAGGTACGTTCTCGCCGCTCGCGGATTACCCGTTCGGAGACATTCGGCGTTGACGGGGTCCGAAGAAATCGATCGCCGAGGTGACGGTCTTGCATCGGGTGGACGACCTCGAGAAGCTCGTCATCCGGGCGGAGACATACCGGACGACCGAGCCAGGAGTACTGATCTGGCAACGGTAGGGCCTGGGGCCGGCCTCCCAGGGGAGAAACAGAATGACCGATTTCAAGCGTATCGAATTCGAGACGATCGATGGCACGACTCTCCGCGGCAATTTCTTCCAAGCCGGAGGCGACAAGGCACCCATCCTTGTCATGACACAGGGGCTCACTCTCCTCAAAGAGCATTACATAGACGATACCGCGCGTCGATTCCAAGCCGAGGGCATTTCCGTCCTGGCCTATGACCACCGCGGCTACGGCTCCAGCGACGGCTCTCCTCGCCAGGAGACCAACCCTGCCCAGCAGGCAGAAGATTACCATGATGCCGTCACGGCCGTCATGTCCCAGCCCCGCGTTAACCGCTCTCGCGTCGCGATCTGGGGGATAGGGCACTCGGGTGGCGCCGCCATGATCGCCGCCGGCGACGACCCGCGCGTCACCGTCGTAATCCTCAACATGCCTTTCACCTCCGGCGCGCTGGACGCGGCAGCCTTCCCGAAGGGGATTCTCGAGGGAGCCTGGCGCGACCGCGAGGCCACGGTCGCCTCCGCGAATCCTCCAACGACCTACGTCAAGCTTTGGCCGCATTCCCTCGCCAACGCCCTCGGCCAGGACGGCGAGCAGACATTCCTCACCGGCGAGGATGCGTGGAATTTTATCTCCGGCGGCCTCAAGCGCTCGGAAGCCGCAGGGACACCGTGGGAAAACAAGATGTCCCTGCAATCCTTCTACCACATCGCGAAGGCCGAACCGAGGGACTTTATCTCGAGGATTGCACCGCGGCCGCTGCTCTATTTGGCGGCAGAGCAGGATCCGCTGAGTGGGCCGCTGGAAGTGCATAAAGAGGTGTTTGGTAAGACCGGAGAGAACGCGGAGTTTGTGGTTGTGAAACCGCATCACTTGGCGACGTATTTCGGAGATGCTTTCAAGGCGAGTGTGGCCGTCCAGTTGGAGTTCTTGAAGAGGAAACTCATTCGGGGATAGGGAGTGGGACGAGGCAGCCTGCTCGGAATTGGCATCGAAGGGGAAGGAGAATTCGGCATGAGATACGTCTACAAGGCGATGAAATCCCCGGTAGGCACACTCAAGCTCGTCGGGAACGAGGCAGGCCTGGCGGCCATCCTCTGGGAGGCCGACGATCCGCGTCGCGTCCGGTTGAGCGTCGAAGCGGAGGATGGAACTCATCCCGTGCTCCTCGAGACCGAGCGCCAGTTGAACGAGTATTTCGGCGGGAAACGGAAGTCGTTTTCCCTTGATCTTGTTTTCGCGGGGACGGAATTCCAGAGGAGCGTGTGGCGCGCATTGCTGACGATCCCCTTCGGGGAGACGCGGACCTACGGGCAGATTGCGAAACAAGTCGGGAATGCCAGGGCGGTGCGTGCGGTGGGAGCGGCCAACGGAAAGAATCCGATTGCCATCGTCACCCCTTGCCACCGAGTGATCGGTTCTACGGGCAAGCTGACGGGATTCGCGGGCGGCCTCGAGGCCAAAGCGCGCTTACTCGCATTGGAATCCGGACGAGAGGGCAAGGTGCGACGATGAAAGCCGGCCACGGCTGCCTCGAGAAGAGCCCGATGCAGTGCACGGAGATCCGTGGGAACGACCTCCCGCCTGATCCTGGCCGACATCTCCGGTCATGGAGCGGAGGTCGCGGGGGTCGCTGCGACGCACCGCGCCCTGATGGAGAAGAACCTCGACGCCGCGGATCGGACCGACAAGCTCTTCCTCGATCGGTCGATGGAGGGAAAGGTGATGGCTCCCATCAAGCCCCAGAAACGCCCTCGAGGACGTTTGCAGACTCGTAGGAGCCTGCCGATGCTGTCTCTTTCGCCGTACCGAGCGACCGTGGCGATGGCCTATCGGCGAGTCGCCCCGCTCAGGGAGCAACCCCCATGTGCGAGGCCCCAACTCTCTCCAAACCCAGGAGCAAGCAACATGCCGCACGCCAACCATGACATCGGAGTCGCCAAGCAGATCGGCAACTACAGCGATGCCGTCGAGGTGAAGCCCAACTTGCGATGGCTGATGACCTCCGGAACCCCCGGCCTCTCGGAGTCGGGCCAACTTCCTGCCGACATCACGGGCCAGGCCGAACTCGCCTGGAAGAACACCCTACGCATGCTGGCAGGAGCCGATATGAGCGTCGCCGATGTGGTCAAGGTCACCCAGTATCTGACGCGAGCCGAGGACATCCCGGCCTACGTGAAGGTGCGCTCGCGTTTCCTCGGCGACGCGCGGCCGGCTTTCCTGCTCCTCGTCGTCTCCCAGCTCATCCGACCGGGGATACTGGTCGAGATCGAGATCGTCGCCGCCAGGGGGTAGGCGGGGAACCCTGTCTCAGCCCGAGAAATTCGACGTGCCGGTTCTCGGCAACGTGTCGAGCAGCTTCGCCGCCCGATGGACCCCGAGGAGCAACAATACCATGAACACCGAGGCGGAACTCCGCCACGTCTACGAGCGTTGGCATGAGATGATCGTGGACCGCAATCTCGATGGGCTGATGGAGCTCTATGCCCAGGATTCCGTCCTCGAGAGCTCCGCGGTCCTCGTGCTGGAGGGAAACAGCACGGGTGTGCTGAAGGGGCGAGACCTGATCAGGAAGCATTTCGGTGCCTTCTTCGACATGATGGCGAAGGACGCCTCCGTCGAGCTGTACCGGCCCGGCACCTACTTCTCCGATGGGGAGACCCTGGTGTGGGAGTATCCGAGCAAGTCGCCTCGAGGTGATCAGTTGGACGTGGTCGAATCCATGGACCTCGCGAACGGCCTGATCGCCTATCACCGCGTCTACTGGGGTTGGATCGGCTTCAAGGCCCTCCAGGCCGTGGCCGATCGATCGAATTGACACGTTTACATTTTATTGATCGATATCCGCTGATTGAAAATGACCTTCTTACTTCGACTTGCCTTTGCGAGTTGCCCGGGCGCGGTGCGCCGCGGCCTTGGCGCGATTGCCGCAGAGGGCCATGCTGCACCACCGCCTGGCGTGGGACTTCGTCTTGTCGAGGAAGACCAGGGCGCAGGCCTTGCCCTCGCAGGTGCGGACCAGGCGGAAGTCCTCGTTGCAGACCAGGTCGGCGATCGCCTCCGCGAGCGGCTGCAAGAGCTGCTCGGGCGACGTCCATCGCCGCGCCCGCTTCAGGCGAAGGGGACGCTGGTCGACGTCCGGTGTCGCCTCCGTGTCGGCACCGGCCTCGACCTGCCAATAGGAAGTACTTCGCGCGAGCAGGTCATTCAGCGGACCCAGCTCCGCCGCGGCTTCCGGGCCGATCTGTCGCCCTGCATGTCGCGCGACGAACGCTCGCAGCCATTCGCGCAGGGTCCTGGCCCGCTCGGCGACCTCGTCGAGCGCCTCGCGGGCGCCCGCATCCTCGCGGAAGCGGCGCGCGTCCGCCCCCTGGATCGCACCCGCTTCCTCGAGCCAATCGAGGAGCTCGATCCCATCGCGCAGCCATTCCGTCCAGACGCCGAGGGGCGTGGACCGGCTATTGACGAAGTCCAGGGCCAGGTGGTCGCCGGTAAAGAAGGCTGGAGGACGGGGTTTGGGGTCGGGAGGCAGTCTTTCCATCTTTTGGCGCACCTGAGAGGTTGTTCCTCTGGTCCTACTCGATCGTAACCACCAAAATACCATCGGACAAGTTAGAGCGATTCACGACTGGTTTCCGCATAGCTCGCCACGAAGCGGACTCCTACGAGCCCGAAGCGCAAGCGAGTGAATCCCCGAAAATCGTGCACTTGCTTGCGCTTCGGGCTCGTATTAAGCGTGCGCAACCCGAACGTGAAGCGCCCTAATTCGAGGGGTTTCGAGGGGGAAAGCATGTCAGATCCCGAGGAATACGACTTGGTGGTGCTCGGCAGCGGGAGGGGCAGGTTCCTCGCCTGGTCGCTGGCCTCGAAGGGGAAGCGAGCGGCGGTCGTCGAGAGGCGGTATGTCACGGGATCCTGCCCCAGCATCGCCTGCCTCCCGAGCAAGCACTTGATCCACGGCGCTAAGGTCGTCAGCTATTTTCGCAGGGGCGTCGAGTTCGGGATCGTCCCGGGCGACTGGAAAGTCGACATGCCTGCCGTTCGCGACCACAGGCGGATGATGATCGATGGAATGGTTATTCTGAATCATCAGAGGTACCGAGAGAGCGGGGCGGAGCTCGTCATGGGACAGGGCCGCTTCGTCGGTCCGAAAACGATCGAGGTCGCGACCATCGACGGCAGTACGCGTATCCTCCGCGGCGACGTCGTCGTGATCAGCACGGGCTCCCGGGCGCGGATCGACCCGATACCGGGCCTCGCCGAGTCGCGGCCGATGACGCACGTCGAAGTTCTCGAACTGGACCGCGTCCCGGAGCACCTCCTCGTCCTGGGGGGCGGCTATGTCGGACTCGAGCTGGCCCAGGGCATGCGACGCTTCGGCAGCCGCGTGACGGTCATCGAGCGGAACGAGGCCCTGCTTCACCGCGAGGATCGCGACGTCGCAACGGCCCTGGGGGAGCTGTTCGACGACGAGGGGATCGAGGTCCGGACGGGCACGCGCGTTGACCGCGTGGAGGGGCGATCCGGCGAGTCCGTGAGGCTGTATACGAGGCGCGGCGAGGCACCGGAGACGATCGAGGGTTCGGACCTCTTGGTCGCGAGCGGGCGGACGCCGAATACCGACGGCATCGGGCTTGAGGCTGCCGGGGTCGAGCGGGACGATCGAGGCTTCGTCGAGGTGGACGAGCGGTTGCGGACGACGGCCCCCGGCGTGTGGGCGGTGGGCGATTGCGCCGGTAGCCCGCACTTCACACACATCGCCGACGACGATGTCCGTGTGGTCCGCGACAACCTCGCCGGCATCGACCGAACGACGACCGGCCGTCTCGTGCCTTCTTGCCTGTTCACCGACCCCCAGCTAGCCCGTGTCGGCCTGAGCGAGTCGGAGGCGGTGGGTCGTGGGATCGCCTACAGGCTCGCGAAGATCCCAGTGACCGCGGTCCTCCGCGCCGGACTTTCTCCGAGCCGCGAGGATTCTACAAGGCCCTGGTCGCCGCCGACGGCGACCGCATCCTCGGATTCGGCGCGTTCGCCCCGGAGGCCGGCGAGGTCATGGCGACTGTCCAGGTCGCGATCGCCGCGGGGCTTCCCTACATGGCACTGCGCGACGCAATCCTGGCCCATCCGACGATGGCGGAAGGGCTCATGGCGCTCTTCCGGGCGGTGCCACTCCGTTCCTGACGCCAGCAGCAATTAGGCCATTCCGGAGCGAAGGACGTCCATCCATGTCACATCATTTCGATTCCCCCACGGGTCGCGAAGATCCGCGGCTGAATCTGTGCGATCTCTTCGTATTCGCCGGTGAAGATGAGACCACCGTCCTGGTGATGACGGTGAACCCGGACGCGGGGCTCTCCTCGCCGACCGAGCTGCGAGACGAGGGGCTTTATGAGTTCAAGATCGACACCGATGGCGACGCCCGCGAGGACGTCTCTTTCCGCCTGGTCGTGACCGATGGGGGAGGCGGGAACCAGCGCGCGGAGGTCCGTCGCGAGGAGGGGGAGGCGTCGCGAAGCGGAACGAGCGGAGTTTGGCTCGGGTCTGGGGTCACGGGCGAGATCTTCTCGCTCGAAGGCGGCGGTCGTGCCTGGTTCGGCGTCGCGTCCGACCCGTTCATCGGCAATGGCCCGGCCTTGCAAGCCTTCGTGAGGTCGCTGGCGGCCGATAAGGTCGATTTCACGCCGTTCGAGCGTCGCGTCGATATCTTCGCGAATCGCAACGTCACCGCGATCGTCCTGGAAATCCCATCCGAGCAAATCGGAGCCGGGCGTGTCGGCGTGTGGGCTTCCATCTCGCTACACGGACACGCGCCGCAACGACAAGTCGCCCGCGCGGCCTGGCCCTTGATGAAGCATCTGTTCGTCCGCGACGACCACATCGGCGCACACCTCAACGAAGACCCTCCGACACGCGACTACCAGAATGCCGCGGAGCGAATCGTCGCCAATGTCGCCGGTGTCGCCCGGTTGACCGGGTCGGTGGCCGATCCTTGGCAGTACGGCCGTTACGTTGCAAACCGAGTGCTACCAGACATCTTGCCCTACACGCTCGATTCCCCCGCGTCGTTCGGGTTTGCCGGTGTGAATGGACGCGGCCTGGCCGATCCCGCCTACGACGTCGTCCTCTCGATCTTCGCGAACCGTGCGATCGCCGGGTCAGTTGACATCGACCCTGCCATGCACCGGCGACCCTTTCCCTATCTGGCGCCTCGTCACACGGACCAGACCGCCGTCCCTTTGATTTCGAGGTAAGATCTGAGGATGGATCGATGCAACACCTCGGCGACGGCCTGCCCGAAGGGGCCGAGCTGGACCCGATCAACCCGTCAACGAAATGCTCGGCGATTCTCGCTTATGTCAATACGAGGACACCTCCGGCTATGGGCGCCTTCATGGGTCTCGCGGCCGCAGGGCGCGTTCTATACTTTGTCGCCGGGACGCGGGTGCAATTCCCGCCGCCTCCACTTCTTATGTTGTAAGTCATTAAATGAAAAAGGCTTGCGTCTACAATGGACGCGGGTAAGAAACCCGCCACCTCGAGATTTTCAAGCGGCCTACATTGATCGTAAGCATCTCACCAAGAGCAATTTGAATCGTCGTTCTCGGAACGGTGCTGATTGATTCTCGACCCAATTCGCGGCCATCGCCACCGAACTCCCGGCCAGTATCTGATGACGGCCGATTCTTGATGCCGAGAAGCCGAAGATTGCTTGGTTTCATCCGACTAGCCCGGCAATAGTTTGGTTCGCCAAGGACCTATCTTCCGCCAGCCCGGAGTCGTAAAGCTGAGGCGCTTGCATTCCCGGACGCGCATAGGCAACCCGTCCCAAGGTCGGTATGGCGTCCCCGGAACCGAGTCGAGCTACACGGGATCCACAAAGTCCTCGGCGCGTCCGAGGCGCTCGCCCATGTTCATTTCCATGTCGCCCGGCTGCATGAAGCCAAGCTCGATAAGCCGCTTGAGCCGCGCCTGGCTCTCTGGCCAGACGGTGGTGCCGAGAAAGGCGTGGGTGCCGTTCCACAACAGAGCCTCATTCGGATAGAAGGCCTGGGCGTTCACCAGCTTCTTTGCCAATTCGAGTGGCCGTTTCAGGAAGCTGCCCACCCGCCGCGCAAATCGGTCAACGAACGCATCGAGTTCAGCATCAGGGATAGATCGGTTGATCCAGCCGTATCTTTCGGCCGTGTCGGCGTCGAAATCCTCACCGCCGCACACGATCTCGAGCGCTCGGGACCTGCCTACCAAGGCTGAAAGCCATTCGGTCCCGCCACCCCCCGGCACAACGCCGACACCGACTTCGGGCTGACCAAGGATCGCTTTCTCCTTCGAAGCGAACCGAATGTCGCAGGCCAACGCTAGCTCCGAGCCCTGGCCGCGTGCGCGCCCCCGCAGCTTCGCCACGCTCAACACGCGGGACTGCGAGAAGCGCGCAACCATGTGAGGCCACTCGGTATAGGGTGCCGCACCAGGCATGTTCGGGATAACGTCTGCGCGGTTGAAGTCGTAGTGCGCTACCCAGAAGTCAGGGTTGGCGCTTTGTAAAACGACGACTTTTGCCTCGGGATCGGTCTCAAGCGCGTCCAGCAGCACATTGATTTCCGCAAACATCTCTGGGTCGTAGAGATTGATCGGCGGGTTGTCGATGGAGACATTCCAATAGGCAGGGGTCACCTTGGTGATCGTCAGGCGCTTTTTTCCCGGCATCGCGGCTCGCTCCAAAAAGACGTGAAGGATGGGCTGATCGGGCGCATCAGACCGCCGCCCTCATCCTTTTGACAGCTTCTTCGGTCGTCCAAACAGCGTTGCACATGAAGCGCCAGTTGATCATCGCCGCCTCGTAGCCGTCGCCGACGTCGTTCACGCCAGCAGCGACGGCATCACTCACCATAGCGACCTCGAAACCGGATTCGATGAGGTCGCGCATATGTCCTTCGAGGCAGAGGTTGGCGACCGGTCCCGCCATGATCACCTTCTCGACGCGACGCATCCGGAGCTGCTTGACCACGTCGTTCGCCTGAGTAGAAAAATGCTTATGGGGCGACGTGTTGCACGTGTGCCCATCCATCAAGTACTTTTTGAATGGTTCATAATAGTCCGCCCGGGAGCCGTGGAAGCCCTCGATATCGACCTGATCTTTGCGGCCAACAAAGCCGATCTGAATGAGATAATCTGCGATAGCACCCGGCGGCACGTTCCACTGGCCGTCAGTGGGATAGTACCAGTGCGGGGAGTGAACGATGTAGTAGCCGAGATCCTGGGCGGCCGAGAGCAACTTTTCTAGGTTCGCAATAACATTGCGCTTCTTCAGCGCTTCCTCGATCAGCGGGTAATACTTACCGATCTTCTCGTCGAGGAACTCATTCTGAACATCCGCCAGCACCAGCGCAGTGCGAGGTTTGTCGAGCTGCATTTCGGGATTGCGGTGGGTGAATGTGAACACTTTTGAAGCTCTTCAAGGGTGAGTAGACGCACTTTCTCGATCCGGAGATGGCATCTTTGGTTCATCCGGCGGAAGCGAGCGCAAATTCGACAATAACGCAAGTCGTTGTGTAGTAATACGCTGGCGATTCATCCCACTAAGGCATACTTCGACTCATGGATCGCGAGGATCTTCAGCTTGAAGAATTCCAGGTCGCGGAATCCGTACGCCTGGCGTTTCATCGTCTTGATCTTGTTATTGGTCCCTTCCATCTTGCCGCTGGTGATCATCACGTCGTAGTACGCCAGCAACCCACTGCGGTGTGCCGCCAGGGTCTTGGCCAACTGCCGGAGCATCTTGATCCCCGACGCCTCGGCCCGCCGAATCCAGCCGTCCAGGAATGTGGTGGCGAACCGCTTGCCGGGCTGCTCCCAGAACCGCCGCAGGTCCTCCTTCATGTAATAGGCCGTCGCCAACGGCTTGTTCAGCGCCAACGCCTCCTCCAGCCGCCGCCTCTCGTCCTTCTTGCCGTCGAGGTTCTCGGGGTCCTTCAGCAACAGCCACCGCGTCCCCTTGAGCACGTCCTTGTTCATCACCTCGGTCGCCTTGCGGTGCAACGCACGGCGGAGGTCCGAGAGCTTCTCGTTGAAGAGCTTGACGGCATGGAAGTGGTCGAAGACGATCTTCGCCGCGGGCAAGTGGGTCGTGACCGCTCGCCGGTATGCCACCGACATGTCCATGGCCACCGCCTCGATCTTGGCCCCGCTGGGCCGCAACCGCTTCCAGAAGGGCTTGAGCGCGTCGGCCCCCTTGCCGTCGCCGACGAAGACGACCGCCCCGCTCTCCAGATCCATGACCACCGTGAGGTAGTGATGCCCCTTGGCCACGGCGATCTCGTCGATGGCGATGGCCCGCAGGTGCTTGAGCTTGGGCTTGGCGTACCGCCGCGACAGGTCGCGCTTCTGGATGTCCTTGACGAGGTCCCAGCCGACGTCCACATGACGGGCGACATCGAGGATGGTCATGCTGTGCGATAACTCCAGCACGTACCTCTCGATGGACTTGGTGAAGCTGCACCGGGCCTCGGCGAAGAGGACCTCGGCCTGGCGCACCAGCCTGCACTTGGTGCATTCGAGGCGCGGGATGGGCAGGACCACGGTCGTCGCCCGGCTACCGATGGGCAGCGAGCGAAAGCGGCGTTCGACGTGGCCGCGGGAGACGACCTCGCGGGCGCCGCAGGACGGGCAGCGGCAGTCGCAGGGATCTTGAGAGATGGTGAAGATCACCTCGCCCCCCTGATAATCGGTCCGGACGTAGTCATAGCCGCGAATGCCGAAGGCGTGATACAACAGGCTGGTGGACATGCTGAGCTCCCCTCTTGGAATGGATTAACACAACTCCAATTGGGATCAGCATGTCCGCCTTTTTCAACCCGGCGCGCGCCTCGGTCGGATGAACCGCATCTTTCGCCCTTTCAGCCTCCGGTCCTCCCGAAAATGACGCGTTGCGAAGTTACCTACGATCGAGCTGGCATAAAGGACAAACAGGCTTCATTTTTTGCCAGTTAGCTGAAGCGGATTCGTGGGCCGGCCTGCCCGGCCCCAAATACCGACGTCCAACAACGGGTCGCTGCATCAGGGAACTCGCATCGCGGCATCGTAGCTTCTTTCTAGGCGTTCGGCAAGTTCGCGGTGAAATCGATGTTCTGCCTAGGGTGCGCCTTCTGTTCCGGCTGCCGACCGAACCGCGTTCTGATATCGCTTGGACGATCCGCAGTACGCGTGTGTTAGCTCATCCGCACATTCTAGGGCGAGCGAAGCGCCTGTCATACGAAAGGCGCTTCTCTCGTAAACGCATTAGCGGACAGCGTTATCATTGAATCGAGAGGAAGGCGTCAAACCTTTTTCCTGGCCCGACGAATGATAGTGTCCGTCCCTCAATTTAGGGCTTTACGCGCATCAGCACTTTACCCATCGGGCCGCCCCTCAGACGTTCAAACGCCTCAGGCAATTGCTCGAACGGAAAGACCCGATCCACCTGTGGGCGGGCTCCCGATTTCGCCAGCACCGACAGGAGTTCCTGCCATGTCGTTCGGGTTTCTTCCGGTGTATAGTAGCCGAGCGCCATTGCGCCAATCCGCAACCGCCGGGAAAAGAGGGTTCCTGTGTCGAAATTAGGCACCGGGCCTGCGAGTTCCCCGACCAGGCTGATTCTTCCTAGTTCGCCCATCGTCGCGATGACCTCTGGGAACAGCTTGCCTCCTATATTGTCTACGGTGAGATTCACCCCACGTGAGTTCAAAGCATTCTTTACTCTCGCTGGCCACTCTGAATCCTCGGGGTTGAATGCGAATGTCGCTCCGAGCTCTTTCAAGCGATGTTGCTTGTCCTCACTGCGCGATAGAGCGACCACAGTGTGACCCATCGCCGCAGCCAGTTGCACAGCCGCGACGCCGACACCACCTGAAGCACCGGTGACTAGCACCACGGAGTTCGGCTTGAGCGGCTCCCACATCGTCAACGCACGATATGCCGCCATATAAACGAGAGTTGCGCACGAAGCTTCCTCGTCGGTCCACCCAGTCGGGATGTCAACCAGGCTCTGTGCCGGAATCGACACTCGTTCGGCGAAGCTGCCCCAGCGGAAAACTCCTGCGTGGCTGCGTAGGATGACACGCCGGTCGCCCACACGCACATCGCTAACGCCCTCGCCTACTTGAACGATCGTTCCCACGCCGTCTCGCCCCAACACATGTGGCAGAGGAGGATTTACCGGGTACGGGTATCGCCTTTCTGCCAAGTACAGGTCAGCCGGGTTTAAGGCTGCGTAGTGAACTTCCAATACGACTTCGCCTTGCTCTGCCACCGGGTTCGGCGCCTCGCCTAATTGCAAGTGATCGACTCCCGCAGATCCATCCCATAACCACGCTTTCATCGGTCTTTCTCCTTCCTTTGTGTGGCTTTTAATCACAACCCGCGTTTTCCCTCGCGCACCCTCTGGGCAAGTGATCTGAACCGACTTGGATTCTGCACCACGAGGTGACGCCTGTACGTAGAGAAGTTGGTTGGACCAGTCGCTCGCGCGAACGTGGATTACGCTGATGGAAGCGAACCCCATCAGCACAGAGCAGACACCGGGAAGGCTAGTCTAGTGCTGTGTCATTTGTTAATCTTGGGGTAGACGGACTTCAGCTTGCTGCGTGCGTCGTCAACTTTCATTTGCCAGTCAACTTCGCGTTGCGTGTTATTGACGTCCGTGGACCAAGCGGATGTTTCTTTCGCCAGGGTTGCGATGTCTCCGAACCGTCTGCCTGAGACACATTGCCGTGTCAGGGAGCTCAGTTCGTTTTCGTCAATGTTGAGCCAACTGCCGTGTTTCGGGGTATGGCGGAACTCGATCCGGCGTACCAATTGTCGAGCTCGTTCTGGATCAAAGGCCTCGTAGAAAGCCCCCTTGGTATGCGTATTCAGGTTGTCGCACACGAGAATCACCTTGCCGCAGTCAGCATACCGCCCCTCAAGGATGCGTGCCATTTCCACCGCCCAATCGACCTTCGTTCTGGTCACCCTAACAGCCACTTCTCGCCAACCTGCTAATGGTTCCGTGAACATGAAAATATTAGCGGTTCCGGCCCTTTCATACTCGTAATCAACGCGCTTAGAGTGTTCGGCCGTGGCGGGTATGGGCGTCCGGATCTCTTTGAATAATTGGACGGGCTGCTCGTCCATGCATACGACCGGACACTTCGGATCGTAGGGCATCGCGTAGATATCGAGCACTTCCTCCATGCTGGCGACGAACTCGCCGTCCGACTCCGGAGGAATCACCCAGTATTCGATCTTGCGGTTGGTCATCCCGTTTTTTTGAGCGTGCGTCGGATGGTTTCCACGACTTTACGCGCCAGTAACCGCAACGTCCAGTTGGCATAGCCCCCCGGAGCCGGACCTAAGCGCATCGCAGTGATCTTGGGTTCTTGTTCCCCAGTGAGCAATTTTGGTGTCGGCGGGTCCTTGCGCTGGCGCCGTCGAGTGTTTCTCGGAAGCCGCGTTCGACCAGACGTTGGCGGATTTGCTCGACCGTTTGCACCCGACAAGAGAAGGCTTCCGCAATCCGCTCATCGGTCCAGTTCGGACCGACAAGAGAAGGCTTCCGCAATCCGCTCATCGGTCCAGTTCGGACCGTTGGCATCCGCCTTAAGTAGGACCTGGGCTCGGCGGACTTTCTGACTGGATCCCTTGAGCTTCTTGACGACCTCCTGAAGCTCAAGCCGTTCCTCATCGGTAAGTCGAACGATATACTTCTTTTGCATGGCAAACCTCCTTGTGCCATGCACTATCTAAGACTTCCGAAAATCGGCCAACCCCAAGTCTTATTCGTGACAGAGCACTAGTCCATGTTGAATAATATCACAACGCACTTCGTCGGTCAAGATGCTCACCAGGCCATCGTTGCCATCGCCGTGGCCGATCCGGGGAGGGGATTTCCTCGAATCCTGCCTACAATACCCAACGATTTCAAGACTCTGATCAAGGTTCTCAAGAAGTTGGGGGATCTCAATCGCTTGATCTGCTGCTATGAGGCCGGGCAGACGGGTTACGGGCTATACCGTCGATTGAAGAAGGCAGGTATTCGGAGCATCGTGATCGCCCTATATGCTGATAGGACATGCATAGCCGGCGGACCGACAACGAAAGACGCATGCGCAGAGAGAACGCGTCTTGGGGCCGCTCTCGGCCGCGACGATGGCTCAGATCGATAACTGCCTGAAGGTCGCGCTCGGTCTCCGGTCTCCGGTGAACCGACTCGAAGCGCGGGGATCGTCCGAGTCGCCCTCTCCACTCGTCCCTCAACGGCGCTTGAAATCCTCGTACCTCCGGTGCGCGCCCCGAGAATCAGCCGCGCCGCGCAAGATCCACCATCGCGATCCTGACCGAAGGCGTCAGGCGGTGCCACTTGGTGACGAGCTCCTGTAGTGCCTCCTCAGTGCAGACATAGTGCAACCACTCGCATCCCTGTTCGACGCAAGTGCCTTGCTCCAAAGCGACTTGCGGATTTTGGGACGCGGGTACAATTCCCGCCGCCTCCATGCCGCGCCCGCATCCATAAACCTACCAGCTAAGAGCTGACAGGACAGTTAGACCATTGATTGTATGCGGGCACCTGGGTTTCCGGTCTGCTCGCCCGAGACAATCGGACCAACCTCGGTTAGAATGCTCGTATCGATAGAAGGATCGCCCATATGGCCACTCTCACACCCGAACCGCGGCGAGAGATCCAGAGGGCAGGCGAGGAGCCTGTTCGAATCGCCGATCCCGAGACACAAACCGAGTACGTAATCCTCAAGGCCAACGTCTACGATCGTATCCGTGCCCAGGGCGACAATACGAGGGCCGCCTATCCCCTCGCGATGAAGGTCTTCGGGCAAGACGGTTGGGACGATCCACAAGTCGTTCAAGATGACCGAGACGACTTCACGCCGAATCCATACAGGACCCGTCGCGTGATGGCTCTGCGAGCTGTTATGATTGCGACGCAATTCGGTCGGCCCGCCGGAGGGTCGGCGTCTCGTTTCCTGTTCGCAGGAGCCCGACCTTGCTCACGCATGCCCTGATCGGCCTGATCCTCGGTCTTCCCTCGGCGGCCGAACCTTCGACTCCGGCGGCATCGAAGCCGAAACCCAGGCCGGTGGCGATCAAGGCCGGCCGGCTCTTCGACGGCACGGGCGACGCTCATCGGATCGCTCAGGTGATCGTGATCGAGGGGGAGCGGATCGCGGCCGTCGGACCGGCCGGTGAGTTGAAGGTGCCTGAGGGCGCCGAGGTGATCGACCTCTCCGGGGCGACCGTGCTCCCGGGCTTGATCGACGCCCACACCCACATCGGCACCCGCGCCGACCGTTACGAGGAGATCGCCAAGTTCAAGGACACGCCGTTCCAGAGCGCCTTCGCAGCGGTGAAGCACGCGAAGGTCACCCTCGAGTCGGGGTTCACGACGATCCGCGACCTCGGCGGCAAGCCGTTCCTGGCGGTGGACCTGCGCACGTCGATCGACGAGGGTTTCATCCCCGGGCCGAGGGTCGTGGCCAGCGGACCAGGGATCTCGATCACGGGCGGGCACGGCGACTTGAACAACTATCCGCCCCAGGTCCGCGTGACGATGTTCCCCGAGGAGCGGGATTACAAGATCGCCGATGGCGTGGACCAGGTCCGTCATGTGGTCCGGCGCAGCTCAAGCATGGGGTGGACGTGATCAAGATCCACGCGTCCGGTGGCGTGCTGTCGCGGGGCGATTCGCCGGGCGCGCCCCAGTTCACGGTCGAGGAGCTGCGGGCGGCCGTCGAGGAAGCCCACGCCGCCGGTCGCAAGGTCGCCGCGCACGCGCACGGAGCCCAGGGGATCAAGAATGCCGTGATCGCCGGGGTCGACTCGATCGAGCACGGCAGCCTGATCGACGACGAGGGGATCGCCATGATGGTCAAGCACGGCACCTGGCTCGTCGCCGATATCTACAATGATGACTATATCCTCGGCCGGGCTCGCGAATTCGGCATCCCTGAGGAGTTCATCGAGAAGGAGAAGAAGCTGGGCCAGCTCCAGCGAGACAATTTCGCCAAGGCCGTGAAGGCCGGCGTCAAGGTCGCCTTCGGCACCGACGCAGGCGTCTACCCCCACGGCGAGAACGCACGCCAGTTCGCCTACATGGTCAAATATGGATTGACCCCCGCCCGCGCGATCCGATCGGCCACCTCCGACGCCGCCGAACTGCTCGGGCGGGCGAAGGACCTCGGCCGGATCTCGCCCGGGTATTATGCCGACCTGATCGCCGTCTCCGCCGACCCGCTCGTGGACGTGAAGGTGCTCGAGAAGATCGAGTTCGTGATGAAGGGGGGAAAGGTGTTCAGGAAGTAGCTAGACCATTGATTGTGCGCAAGTCGCTCAGGGCCTCGGTCGCCTTCTGGATCGACCGTGCGCGTTGCGACTGGTCCTGCTCGGCCATGCGCCTGCTGCGATACCAGAGGAAGCGATCGCCGGCCGAATGGACCTGATCATCCGAGCAGACGAACCACTCGTCAACGATGTGGCCCTGGTCATCGGTCAGTGCATACAGGAGCGTCCCGGTCAGTGCCGAGGGCTCGGTGCGGAGGCGTTGACGGACGGCGATATCCTCGCCCCGACCGCGCGGCAATACGGTCACGAACCGGCCGCCGCGCGGAGATGTGGCGGAGGTTCTCGCCGCCGGCCAGCTCGAAGTGGGCCACGTAGAGGAAGTCCGCATTGCCGATCAGCTCGTGCAGCAGATCCCAGGTGCCAATGTGCGTCGCATCGTCGACCGTGTTGCCACCGTCGCTGGCGAAATGGATCGGCACGCTGCCGTCGCTGGTGACCGCCAAGATGTAGAGGAGTTGCTTGCGGCGCGGTCCGCCCCCTTGACGAACGGCGCGGCGGCGCGAAGGGCGGGTGTCGGGAGGTGCTCTTTGGCAATCGGGTGGTGCTCGACCCGTCCACGCATGCGAAAAATCGGCATCCTCTCGCTTTCTCCGCTTGACAACGCTATGCTCCTGGCTACTGTGTATTGCGTAGTAGCGGTCAGGAAGAGGGCATCGTATGAATCCCTGGGAGACGCAACTGCGCAAGGGTCTTGTCGACCTTGCGGTGCTGGCGACGATCGCGCGGGGTGAGACCTACGGCTATCGCATCGTGGAGCAGCTCGGGGTGCTCGATGGCCTCGCGTTCACGGAGAGCACGGTCTACCCCGTCCTGACGCGGCTGGCGCGACGGAATGGTGGCGATCCGGACGGAGCCCTCACCGGCCGGCCCGCCGAGGCGGTATTATCGATTGACGACGGATGGAGAGCGGCGCTTCCGCCGGATGGCGGAGAGCTGGAAGACGATTTCCCAATCCCTTTGCGGGTTACTCGAAGGAGCGCAGTGATGATGACGACGGCCGTCGCGTTGGAATTACCCGGATCGTTGCAGGCGCTGGTGGACTCCCGCCTCGACACGATCGACCGGATGCTGATGGGGCGAGTCCCCCGGCAGGACCGGCTGTCCATCGTCCGGGAGGTGGAGTCCCAGGTCTTCGAACTGCTCCAGGAGGGAGATGGAGGGGACCTCGGCCGGGAGGACGTGCTGGCCGTGCTGGCGCGGCTGGATCCGCCCGAGGCGTATCTCCCCGAGGAGACGGAGGTTCAGCCGATGTCGCCGCGGAGGGCGTCGAGGCCGGACGCTCCCCAGCCCGCGAGAAAGGGCGATCCCAAGGTCGCGAAGGTGAGCGGCATCATCGGCCTGGCGACGTTGGCTGTGGTCTTGCTCAGCCCGGTGGATTATCTGCTGGCCATCGCGTTCCAGTCGGAGGCCCTCCTCCTCATCCTGGGCGGCGGGACGCTGTTCCTGGCGTTGGGTGGTAGTCTACTGGCGATGTTGACAGCGGCGTATTCTCGGCTCGGGAGCGTGTGGGCCGTCGTGGGTCTCGTGACGAGCGGAGTCTCGCTCCTCGGCGCCATCGCCCTGCCCTTGATCCTATTCGCGTTCAATTTGGTCTGACCCCGGTCGCCAGAGCCTCGACGGAGGGCGTTCGATGTCCCTGGAAGCGATCGGTCCGATGATGCGGCGCGCCATGGAGGGCGGGTACGCCATCGGTTATTTCGAGAGCTGGAACTTCGAGTCCTTGCAAGGGGTCGTCGATGCGGCCGAGGAGGCGGAATCCCCGATCATCCTCGGCTTCAACGGCGACTTCTTGAGCCGGTTGAACGCGCCTCGTCCCCGAGCGTCTATCGTGGTACGCGGAGCTGGGACGCGCCGCGGCGGAGTCGGCCTCGGTCCCCTGCGGATTGATCTTCAACGAATGCCCGCGCGACGATTGGGTCCTGCGCGGCGATCGACGCGGGCTTCAACCTGGTCATGCCGGCGGATCCCGAGCGCTCGCCCGAGGACTACACCCGTCGCGTCGCCGAGCTCACCAGGCTGGCGCACGCGAGGGGCGTCGCCGTGGAGGCCGAGCTCGGCGAGCTGCCGCACGGCGCGGCGGACGGCCCGCCGCACGGCGGCCATTCGACCGACCCGGCGGCGGCGGCCGCGTTCGTCGCGGCGACCGGGGTCGACCTGCTGGCTGTCAGCGTCGGGAACGTCCACATCATGACCCATGGTCAGGCGGGCCTGGACCTGGACCGGCTCGCCGAGATAAAACGTCGCGTCGCCATCCCACTGGTCCTCCACGGCGGCACCGGCATCGCCGCCGACGCCCTGCGCGCGGCCATCAGCCTGGGCATCGCCAAGGTCAACTACGGGACGTACCTCAAGCAGCGATACCTCGACGCGGTCCTCTCGGCACTCGGTCGGGATGCCATCGATCCGCACCATCGCCTCGGCATCGGCGGTCCGGAGGATGTCCTGGTCGCCGGCCGTCTCGCGGTACGCGACGCTGTCCTCGAACGCATCGACCTGCTGGGCTGCCGGGGAATGGCTTCTCGGTAGTGGCAAGTGGGGACGATGGCGGCTATATTCGCTTGCCGCTTGCCGCTTGCCACCGGTGCTTGGGGGTCGATGATGGACATCGTGATGCGGATGCCGGACCTGTTGACGGTCGATGAGACGGTCATGCTGATTCGTTGGCTGGCCGAGGTCGGCCAGGTCGTCCGGCGCGGGGATCCCCTGTTGGAGGTGGAGACCGACAAGGCGATCCTGGTGGTGGAATCGGCCGTGGCGGGGACGCTCCGGGCCATCGCCGCCCCGGCGGGCTCCGAGGTGGCGATGGGCCAGCCGATCGCGACGTTCGACGCGGGCGAGAAGGGGGCGTCGTCGTCGGAAGAGACCCCTGTGTCCGACGATTCCGGCGGCCCGATCGCCGGTGCGGCCGGGGTTTCCGCGGGTGGCTCGGAGCTGGCCGCCGCTCGCCAGCAGCCCGAGCCGGTCGAAGCGGCGCGGCCGAGCGGGGATCGCCGTTCGTTGTTCGCGAGGAATCGCGAGGCGAGGAAGTCGGCACCGGCGGCGAGCCCGGCGAAGGCCGTATCGACGGAATACGCGCGCGACTTCTTGATCGAACTCTACCGGCGGATGGTCACGATCCGCGAGTTCGAGGAAGGGGTGAAGTTCCTCTTCCTCGAAGGCTCGATGCCCGGGACGATCCACCAGTGTCAAGGCCAGGAGGCGACGGCCGTGGGCGTCTGCGCGGCGCTCGAGGACGGTGATTTCATCACCTCCACCTTCCGGGGACACGGGCATGCGCTGGCGAAGGGGCTCACGCCCGAGGAGCTGTTGTTCGAGCTCTTCGGCGCCGTGACCGGTTGCTGTCGCGGCAAGGGCGGTTCGATGCACATCGGCAACATGACCAGGGGGATGGTGCCGGGGATCGCGATCGTCGGAGGGGGCGTGCCGCTCGCCGCGGGGATGGCCCTGTCCTTCAAGATGCGGAAGCAGCCGAACGTCGTCGCCTGCTTCTTCGGCGACGGCGCGATCGCCGAAGGAGCGTTCCACGAGGGTGTGAACCTGGCCGCCATCTGGGACCTGCCGGTGGTGTTCGTCTGCGAGAATAATCTCTATGGGGCCTCGACGCGGGTCGATCGCGTGATGCGCAACGACCGGATCTCCGACCGGGCCGCCGCATACGGCATCCGGGGCGAGACGGTCGACGGCAACGACGTCCTGGCAGTCTACGAGGCGGCCCGATCGGCGGCGGCCGAATGCCGGACCGGTCGGGGGCCGGTCCTGCTCAAGTTGCTCACCTACCGTCGCACGGGCCACTCCCGCCGCGACGCCTGCCATTATCAGCCCAAAGACGAGCGAGAGGATTGGCTCCGCCGCGATCCGATCGATCGGTTGGGCCAGCTAATGCGAGATCGAGGATTGGCCGATCCCGAGTTGCTCGACCGCGTCCGATCGGAGGTCATGGCCCGGTTCGAGGCGGCGGTCGAGGCGGCCAGACGCCAGCCCTTGCCCACACTCGATGACCTGACGACCGATGTCCTCGCCTGATTCGGAGTGTTCGCCCGGGAGACGTCTCGATGGACTTCAATGACTACGATGTAGCCATGAAGGAGTTAATCCTGGACGATCCGCCCGGATGGATGAAGCGGTACGGGATCGCCCCGCTCGGGCGGGTCAAGGAGATCGATTCCGGCATCACGACGCTCACGGCCTCCGCGGACAAGGTCTTCCGCGTCGGCGGCCGGAGACCGTACCTGATCAATTTCGAGTTCCAGTCGAGCCACAAGACGAACCTGATACGGACACTCTGGTTCCGGCAAGCGGCCCTCGACCACCGGCACAACCTGCCCGTCCATACGGTCCTGATCTTGCTCCGCAAGCAGGCCAACTCTCCGAGACTAACCGGACTTTACCAGCGTGATCTGCCGGACGGCCGGCCGACCAATCGTTATCATTATCAGGTAGTGCGGCTCTGGAAGGAGGATCCCGAGCCCTACTTGACGGCCAGCGTCTCGCTGGTGCCTCTGGCTCCCCTGACGGCGGTGAGCCAGCGGGACCTGCCCGGTCTGGTCCGGCGCATGAAGGATCGAATCGACAGGGAACCCCGGTCTCGTTCCGCCATGCTCCGTACCGCGTCCGGATTGCTGATGGGACTCCGCTTTTCAGAAGAGAGGATCGAACAGCTCTTGGGAGGGGTACAATCCATGAAAGAATCGACGTGGTATCAGAGGATCCTGAGAGAGGGCCGCCAGGAGGGCCGCCAGGAGGGCCGACTCGAGGAAGCCCACCGCATCCTCATCCGATTGGCTACCAAGGAATTTGGCGAACCGGAAGCCAACACCATCGCGACCCTCGAAGCCATCCAGGACGTCGACCGTCTCGAAGCCCTCGGCGTAAAGCTCCTGGATCGTGGTCTCCACGGCTGGGACGACCTGTTGCGCGAAGTCTGAGTGTCGAGCGAGCCCGCCGGGCGAGAGGAACACCCGATCCATGAGACGACTCAGCATTGCCGAATCGCTCCGCGAAGGGATCGCCGAGGAGATGCGCCGGGATGCGTCGGTCTTCTGCCTCGGCGAGGACATCGCCGTCGCCGGCGGCTGGGGCGGCGCGTTCACGGTCACGCTCGGCCTGGAGGAGGAGTTCCCCGACCGGATGCTCAACACGCCGATCGCCGAGCTGGGGTTCTTCGGCGCGGCCGTCGGTGCGGCGATCATGGGCATGCGGCCGATCGTCAACGTCCAGTACGGCGACTTCCTGTTCCTGGCGATGGACCAGATCGTCAATAACGCCGCCAAGATGCGATACATGTCCGGCGGGACGATCGCGGTCCCGATGGTGATGCGTGCCCCCGTCGGAGCGACCGGTCGCGGCGCCCAGCATGCACAGAACATGGAACGCTATTTCACCGGCGTGCCGGGGATCAAGGTCGTCGCCGTGTCCAACGCCTACGATGCCAAGGGCATCCTCAAGTCGGCCGTCCGCGACGATAATCCCGTGCTGATCTTCGAACACAAGCTGCTTTATGGCTCGAAGGGTGCGCGGACCGAGCCGGGGGCCGTCGATGCCACCAGCGACGTCCCCGACGGCGATTACACCGTCCCTCTGGATCGCGGCGTAGTCCGCCGCGACGGCCGCGACGTCACGATCCTGGCCTGGCTGCTCATGGCGCATTTCGCCGCCCAGGCGGCCGAATCGCTCGCGGCCGAGGGCATCGATTCCGAAGTGATCGACGTGCGTAGCCTCTCCCCGATCGACTATGAGACGATCGGCGAGTCGGTCAAGAAGACGGGCCGCGTGGTGATCGTCGAGGAGGGTCCCAAGACGGGGGGCGTGGGCGCCGAGATCGCCGCGGGGATCATGGAGCGTTTCGGCGAGAGCCTGCTGACGCCGGTCCTTCGGGTCGCGTCGGCCGACGTGCCGGTCCCGTTCACGCCCGTGCTGGAGAACGCCTACCGGCCCGATGCATCGCGAATCGTCGAAGCGTGTCGGCGGATTGTCATTTCGTGACGAGCGAATTCACGAAAGCCGGCGCTTCCAGTATCCGGGTTTTCGCTTACCATGCGCCACGGCAATAATCTGTATTTCATCGATGGTCTCGCGGAATACCACGAGATAAGGAAAGCGCCGAAGACGCTTGGATTGGGTGCCGTGATGGTAAGGAGGACACTGTTGTGGGGCCGTTATGATTACACCATGACGCGGTCCAACTCGGCCAAGAATCGATCGGCGGCCTTCTTGTTTCGTCGCGCATACCACCGCCGAGCGGCTCGGGCTTCTGCAACGGCTTGAGGGTGAAGTTCAAGCTTCGGCGGATTCATCGGCGTCATCCAGGATCATGCGGCGTGCTTCCGGCCAGGGAATCGTCGTGACACGCCCATGATCGAGGTCGTCGAGGCGTTGCCGGATCCCTTCGTCCCAGAGGGCATCGGCATCATCATCGGTGGTAGGGTCGAGGCTCTCGATGAGCCTGGCGGCGAGTTCGGCTCGATCCGGATCCGGTAGCTGAAGTGCCTCGTCGAGCAATTGACCGGCAGGTCGGGTCATGATGAGTCGTCCTCCTCTGCCACGATTCTAGCGGGAGACACGACGACTGTCGCTAGCAGGAATTCAAGAAGGCCACCGATTGCGCTCGGATCGCGCGGAGAGATGAGGGAGAGTATGTTTATGGGTTGCCGAACATTGGCGATGGGGCTTACATTAGTAGTCGCCCTGTTGTTTCCTTGCCAAACTTCCACCGAGGCGGCAGGGCCGGCGCCGAAACCGGGAGATGGCTACGCGATCCGTCTCGACGCCGGCCATCCGTGGCGGCCTCCGTTCGGCCTGGAGCGGGTCGGGCGGCCGATCGTGGTCGTCGTCCAGGCTGAGCACCGACCGGCGGAGACCGGACATGTCCTCACCGCCCTGGGCCGCGGGAAAGCGGTCGGTCGTCACGACGTGCAATTCCCGACGAACCCCCCCTACTCCATCCGGGTCTCCATCGAGGTCGATGCCGATGAGCTGATCCTCTCGTCACCGTCGCGGGATGGAGCCAAGCCGGTCGAGCTGGCTCGCATGACGGTCCAGATGCCGGACTTCGAGGCCGAAGCGATCGCCCGGCCGGATGACATCCTCAATCCGGTGGACCTGGGGACGATCCTGGTCCCGTCGGGGTGGCTACTCCTGGGGCCGAGGCAATCGTCGACGCTGGACGTCGCGGCGATCGTCCGGAAGCGGGACTTGCCCCGAGCCGAGCTGAAGGCATGGTTCGAATCGGAGCCGGGCCGGGTCGCGAGCACCTCCTTATCGCTACCGGCAGGGACGCGGGTTCGGCAACGGCTCAAGATTCCCGAGGCTCCTTCGTCGCGAGAACGCGACGTGCTGTCCGTAATGCTGGAAGACGGCAAGGGCCAACCGCTCTGGCGGAAGAAGATCCCGGTCATGATCGTCGCCAATCCGCCGACGCGACCGCGGTTCGGCGCCACCTACGAGCGGCTCCGCTACGATGCGCCGATCTCGGTGCGCGACCCCAAGACCGGGGCGTTTTCGAGCATGCCGTACGAGGGGGCGTGGGCACCCGAGCTCAAGGACGTCGTCGTCTGGCTGCCGAACGGGGCACGATTCGTCTTCTGGCGCGGTTCGAGCTACATCCCCTTCTGGGCGGGCCGGCACAATACCGGCGCGTGTTACGAGTGGGCCGAGATCATCTCTCAGCCGGCGGGGGCCGTGGATTGCGTCGAGCCGCTGATGGACAAGGAGCTGCGCTACGGCCGCGTCGAGATCGTCGAATCCACCGCGGCCCGGGTCCACGTCCGCTGGAGCTATCAGTCCACCGATTTCGAGTACAAGGTCTGGGGCGACGCCGCGGTCGAGGATTATTACTTCTATCCGGACGGCTTCGGCACCAGGGTCGTGAATCTCAAGGCCGACCCCAGGAACGACTACGAGCTGAATGAGTTCATCATCCTCACTCCCATGGGGGCCTATCCCCTGGAGGTCCTGCCCCAGGATCCGGTCGACGTCCTGTTCCTCGATGGTCGGAAGCACTCGTACCGATTTCCGAACCCTGTCAACAACGCGGCCAAGACGCCAGGACCGGGCGGGATACCATCGATCTACCGGCTGAGGCTCCATGAGGACGAGAAGCTCGCCGCGATCTCGTTCAATCCGAACCTGTCGGTGTTGCCTCCCGTGGTCTTCGGGCCGTTCTTCGATCGGGGCGAGATGGTCACTCCCTGTTACTGGGGCAGCCACTGGCCGCTCGCGCGAGGGAACTCGACCGGGCGGACGATCGACGACCGCATCGCCCTGACGCCGACTCACAACAGCGTGATGAGCTGGGCCGGCAGCAGGCCGTCGCCGATCCGGACGGAGAGTCTCAACACCCTGGACACCCTGGGCCGATCCCGACCGATGACGTTGCGAACCTGGGCCTGGCTGATCGGCATGAGCGACGCATCCGACCGCCTACTCCTGGACCGGGCCAGGAGCTTCGCGTCGCCGCCGTCGATCGCATCGTTGCGCGGGGCCCGGCTCGAATTCGACGCCTACGTCCCCGAGCGCCGAGCGATCCGGCTGGTCGTCGAGGGCCGAGATGTCGGGATGACGATCGAGCCGGGTCCGCCCTGCGTGAATCCCGCGTTCGAGCTCGACCGGGCTCCGGAGGGCCATATTCGGGTGATCCTCGGAGGCCAACCGCTCGATCCCAGGCGGTTCGCGTGGGACGGCCGCACGCTCTGGCTCGATGCGACCATCGAGAAGCCGACCGAGCTACGGGTGGCCTTCGATGGCGCCGCGGATTCCCGCCGGGTCCCTTGATCGGGGAGTCGAGAGAGTAATCCGTCGCGCCGGTGTTCCCGATGGCCTCCGAGGGCGCAGGGCCTGGAATCGGTATCGCCGTCGCTGTAAGGTTAAGGCGCATCGACGCGACTTCATTCTCCAGACGATTCGGTGGGGCATCTCCATGAGCCTTCGATCTTGCCTGTTCGCCGCGTGCGGCCTGTTCGTCCTCGCTGGCTCATCACGGGCCCAGGAGCCCAGGGCGGCGTCAAGCCCGAAGAAGGAGACCTTCTGGATCATCCCGCACACCCACTGGGAGGGGGCGGTCTTCAAGACCCGCGAGGAATACCTCGACATGGGCCTTTCGAACATCCTCACGGCCATGCGGCTCCTGAGGGAACAGCCCGGCTTCCGGTTCACCCTCGATCAGGTCGCATACGTCCGGCCGTTCCTGGAACGGTACCCGGCCGAGGAGGCCGATTTCCGACGGTTCCTGGCCGAGGGTCGCTTACAACTCGCCGGCGCCCTCGATGTCATGCCCGACGACAACATGCCCGGCGGCGAGACGTTCATCCGGCAGATGCAGTACGGCAAGGGTTATTATCGCGACAAGCTCGGCGTCGACGTCACCACCGGCTGGCTCCTCGACACCTTCGGGCACCATGCGCAGATGCCGCAACTGATGGCGCTCGGCGGGTTCAAGAGCTTCTGGTTCTTCCGCGGGGTGCCCCGGCAGGATTTCCCGTCGGAGTTCTTCTGGGAAGGGCTCGACGGCACGCGGATCGCTGCGTTCTGGCTGCCCCACGGCTACGGCCTGGTCTATCCCAACCCGAAAGACCCCGCGGAATTCCGACAGGCCGCCATCGCGCGATTCAACGCCCTGACGCCCAACAGCCTGGGGGCGGCCGACCGCGTCGGCCAGTCCGGGGCCGACGTCTCCGAACCGGAGGAGCACCTCATCCCGAACATCGACGCGTTCAACAAGGATCCCAAGGCGCCCTTCGCGATGAAGATGGCCGTGCCCGCCGACTTCGAGGCGGTCGTCGCGCGTCGCACCGATCGGACGGTGTTCAAGGGGGAGCTCAACCCGATCTTCCAGGGGATTTATAGCAGCCGGATCGAGCTCAAGAACTGGATGAGGGTCATGGAGCGGCAGTTGCTCGACGCGGAGAAGCTGAGCACGATCGCGGCCTGGCTCGGTTCCCCCGCCGATCCGAAGTCGATCATGGCCTCCTGGGAGCCCGCGTTGTTCAACCAGACGCACGACCTGGCCTCGGGTGTCATGACCGACCACGTCTATGAGGATACGATCCGTAGCTATGAGTATGCGAAACGCCGTTCGGACGAGATCATCGATTCGCGATGGGAAGTCCTCGCCTCCCGGATCGACACCCGCGGCCCGGGGTCTCCGGTCGTCGTCTTCAATCCCATGGGCTGGCCTCGCTCGGACATCGCCGAGGTCGAGGTCGGCTTCGACGAGAGCGGCGTCGCGGCCGTCAACGTGATCGGTGCCGGCGGCCGGCACGAGCCGGCGCAGATCCTGGAGTCCACCCGTTACGGCGACGGCGGGCTGAAGACGGCGCGCGTCGCGTTCATCGCCCGCGACGTCCCGGCGATGGGATACGGCACCTATCACCTCGCCCCGCATCGGGACGTCGCGAAGACCGCTCCGGCCGCGACCGCAGGCGTGCTGGAGAACGACCTCTACCGCCTGACGCTCGATTCCACGACCGGCGCGATCACCGGACTGCGCGTGAAGGCGGGCGACTGGGACGTGCTGTCCGCGCCCGGGAATGTCGTGGCGCGCCAGGTCGACCGGGGCGACCTCTGGGAGCCTTACAAGGGACTCGACGGAGGCAGCCGGATCGCCATGACGACCCGACAACCGATCCCCAAACGCGGCGAGTCGGCGTTCAGCGATGAAGGGAAGTCGTCGCCAGGGACGATTCGTACCGGGCCGGTCTTCTCCGAGTTCCAGGTGACGCGCCCGTTCGGATCCGGCCGGTTCGCGACGGCCGTGCGGCTCTATCAAGGCCTGCGGCGGATCGAGGTGACCACGCGGCTCGTGAACAATGAGAAGTATGTCCGGTATCAGGTGCTGTTCCCGACGAACATCGTGGGGGGGAAGACCACTCATGAGATCCCGTTCGGGGCGATCGGGCGCCCGGACGGGATCGAATTCCCCGCGCAGAACTGGGCGGATCACGGCGACGGCCGACGGGGCCTGGCCCTGCTGAACGTCGGCCTCCCGGGCAATTTGACGACCGGCGGGACGATGATGATCTCGCTGCTCCGCGCCCACACGCTCGGGGCCTACGGCTTCGGTGGCGGCTACGAGCCGGGGATGTCGTCGGATACGGGATTCCAACTGGGCCGCGAGCGGGTCGTCCGCTATGCGATGGTCCCCCACGCGGGAGACTGGCGCGCCGCGGGCGTATTCCGCGATGGTCTGGAGCTCAATCATCCGCTGATCTGCCGGGATGTGCTCCCGCACGCCGGACCTCTGCCCGCCCGCTGGGGGCTACTCGAGGTTTCGAGCCCCGATGTGGTCGTCTCGGCGCTGAAACCCGCACGCGACGGGGACGCCGTCTTGCGCGTCTACGAAGCGACCGGTCGACCGGCCTCGGGCGTGAAGATCACGATGCACGCCAAGGTGGCCTCGGCTCGCATCGCCAATCTGCTCGAAGACCCCGAAGGCGAGCTGAAGGTCGAGGGTGACTCCGTGACGGTCGACTTGCGACCGTTCGAGATCAAGACGATCCGGCTTCGACTCGCCCCGAACTGATGAGGATCTTCCGCCAATCGCCCACTTCGACCGCCCTGGTTCGACGTGATGAAGGGCATGATGGCATTTCAATCGGGCACGAATGGCGACGTCGATGTACTGATCAGCAGCCGGAGGTCTCGCCTTCCATGGAACCAATCGCATCGCGACGTGATTTCCTCAAGGTCTCGACGGCCGGACTCGTAGGCCACGCGATCCTCGCCGGACCCGCCGTCGGCCTCACGGTCCCGGACGGATCCGGTGCGGCGCCGGGGGCCTCATCCGTCCGGGTTGTCGTCTGGGACGAGCAGCAGCCCGCACAGAAGGAAGCGTACGCCAACTTCCTCGGCAATCAGATCGCCGCCCACCTCCGCGATCAGCCCGGCATCTCGGTCCGATCGGTCCGCCTCGATGATCCCGGGCAGGGGCTGGCCGGCGACGTCCTCGAGAATTGCCAGGTACTGGTCTGGTGGGGCCACGTACGACAGGCGGAGATCGCGCCGGAGCTCGGCAAGGCGATCATCGGGCGGATCAAGGCGGGGAAGCTCGCGCTGATCGCGCTCCATTCCGCCCACTGGTCGACGCCCTTCGTCGAGGCCATGAACGAGCGTGCCCGGATCGATGCTCAGAATACCATCAAGTCGGGCGCCGGGGACGATCGCGTCGCGATCGTCGAGGCCGCTCCTCCACGACGCTATACCGTCCCGAAGGCCGACGATCGGGTGACGCCTTACCTGTCGTGGCGCAAGTTCCCCGGCCGCACCGCCGGGGCGACGCTCCATCTGCCGTATTGCTGCTTCCCGGCCTATCGTAATGACGGGAAACCGAGCACGATCAGGGTGCTCCGTCCGGACCACCCGATCGTCGCGGGGATTCCCGCGGAGTTCGAGCTCCCTCACACCGAGATGTATGACGAACCGTTCCACGTCCCCGAGCCGGATGAGGTGATCCTCGAAGAGCGTTGGGCGTCGGGAGAATGGTTCCGGAGCGGGGCACTCTGGTCGCTCGGCGAAGGCAAGGTCTTCTACTTCCGCCCCGGCCATGAGACGTTCGCCGTGTACAAGGAAGCGATCCCGCTCAAGATCCTGGCGAACGCCGTACGCTGGCTGGGTGGCGGAAAGTAGGTCAGGCTCGTGGAGCGGCTGGCTCCGAAAGAGCCTGACCTGCGGGACGTCGGGCTCGAAAGCCTGACCGGGTTCGGATCAAGGAGTGGCGGCGGTCCTGGTCGGCGTTGCGGTCGGGGCCGGCTTCCTCGGGATCTTCTCCTCCATCATCGCCGCGTTGTAGATGAACGAGGCCATGATGACGGCGGCCTGCTTCATGTCCTCGGCCTGGATGCGGTCGAAGACGTCCTGGTTCGAGTGGTGGGTCCGGGTGTCGTACTCGATCTCATCCTGGATGAACTGGAAGCCGGGCAGGCCGATGCCGTCGAACGACTGGTGGTCGGTCCCGCCGGTGTTGGACAGCGAGATGGTATGTGCGCCCATCTCGCGGAACGGCTGGAGCCACTTGCGGAAGATCGGCCCGGCGGCCTCGTTGCCCTGGAGGTAGATGCCGCGGACCTTGCCCGTGCCGTTGTCCAGGTTGAAGTAGGCCGAGAACTTGGCATAATCGGCCTTGGGTGCCGAGTCGTTGGTCCCCTCGTTGGAGCCGGCCTGGGTTCCGAACATGCCGGCGGGGCTGCGGCCGAAGTGCTTGGTGACGTAGGCGCGGGAGCCGAGCAGTCCTTCTTCCTCGCCGCTCCAGAGCGCGATGCGGATCGTCCGACGGGGCTTGAGGTCGAGGGCCTTGAGGATGCGCATGGCTTCCATCCCGACGGAGACGCCGGCGCCGTTGTCGGTCGCGCCGGTGCCGCTGTGCCAGGAGTCCATGTGGCCGCCCAGCATGACCAGCTCGTCCTTCTTGTCGGTGCCGGGGATCTCGGCGACCGTGTTATACGACATCAGGTCGTCGTCGTGGAACTGGACCGAGAGGTCGACGACCATCTTGACCTTCTCGCCCGCCTCGATCATGCGGATCAGCCGGTTGTAGTGCTCTTGGGCCATGACGACCTGGGGGATGACCTTGGGCGCATCCTTGTCGTAGACCGAGGCGCGTCGAGCCTGGGGCTGACCCTGACCGCCGGCCCCGCCCCCACCCCCGCCCATGCCCGGCATCGCGGCGCCGGGGATGGTGGCGGACTGGACGAAGATCGTGCCGCCGTCGCCGCGGGAGCTGGGCTCGATGATCATCGCCGCCTTGTGCTCGGCGAGGAACTGGAGCTTCTTACCATTGAGCTGCATCTGGGCCATTCGTTCGGGAGACATCTGGAAACGACCACCGGCCGGGGCTGCCGGCGCGGCGGCGGGGACGCCGGCTGAGGCGGGACCCGCGGGGCCGTCGTTGGCGGCGAGCCGCCCCCGACCCTGCCGCTGACCTTGCCCCTGTCCTTTCGCGGCCGGCTGGCCGCCCTGGCCGCCGCGGCGACCACCGCGAGCGGCCGGCTCGGCGGCGTCGGCCAGCTCGAGCAGCTCCGAGTCGGTCTTGCGCTTGCCCTGGGGTTCGAAGTGGGCCGAGACGGTCGTGGCCGGGGCCATCAGGACGATCGCGCCCTTGACCTTATCCTTGAACGAGGCGAATTCGTCCTCGGACTTGGCGTCGAAGTAGACCACCGAGGTCGTCAGGGGCCCCTCGGTGCCGGGCGACCACGCCTTGGGGAAGGCGATCAGGGGGATGCACTGCGGCTCGATCACCTGCGCCGAGAACCGCTTCAACGTCCAGCCCCGTCCGAAAGGGCCCCACGCCTCGAGGTGCGCGTCGGACAGCCCCCACGCCGCCAGCTTGTCGCGCGTCCATTCATTCGCACGCTTCATGTTCGGCGAGCCCGTCAGCCGGGGGCCGATCACGTCGGTGAGGTAGCTCAGGGTGGTCATGACCTGCGACCGTTTCAGCCCCTCTTCCTTGATGCGCTCGATCGGTTCGGTCGATGCCGACGCGGTCTCGGCCTTCGCCGTCGCCGCGGGCTGGCTGGGTCTTGCCGTGGCCGGGGGTTGTTGCGCGCGCAGGGCCAGGACCGGGACCAGCCCGGTCATGCCCAGCAGGACCGTCATCGTAAGGTGTCTTCGCATGATGCAAGGTCTCCGAATGGACTCGGGGTACACACGTAGCAGATCGTTCAAGATTGATGGCGCAGGATCGCGCCCCGAGATGGGAGGGGACCTCGGGTCGGAGCGAGTATTGGACGCTTCTCGCCGAACACTACCGGGTGACCACGGTCGTGAGACCGTGGTTCGGACGGGGCCTCTGGCCCTCCAACCTCGCACGTGAGTGCGATCCTCGCATCGGATCGGGCTGACGCCCGAGGTTGGAGGACGTTCGTCCCGTCCGAACCACGCACTCACGTGCGTGGTCACGGGCTTCGATCTCGCCCTGTCCGGTGGTGTTGAGCGAAAAGTGTCGAATATTGTATGAAGAACGCTCGAAGGTTGCACGTCTCTCAGGCCGGTTGCGGCAAAACGTCGTCGCGACTCCCGGAACGGCCGGCACAGTCGGTCCGGATCAACCCATCCCGGGTAAACTCGATCGGCGCAACGCGAAGTGCCTGGGTTTGCGCAACATCTCGGGCCCTCATCAAGACAAAAGCGACAAATGGCATGAGTTGGACCCCACATCTGGCGACTTCTCTGGAAATCGTTCGGCGCCACGATCGCCCCGGATCGACGGGCGATCATGGCTCGCATGTGCCCCCACCTTCCGCAAGGCCCCCGAACCAATCGGAAAATCCGGCGCGGGTCTTGACTTCGACCCTGGCAGAGATGAAGTAGTAGGGGTTGGAATTCGGTGGAGCGATCCTCTCTGAAGCCGAAAGGCGTTGTGCACATGCGTGGCTTCAAGCTGAGCCTGGTATTGGCCTCGGTGGGCGTCGTGGCACTGGCGGTCTGGGCGGGGGCGTATGTCCAGGAGACCGGGAGCCACATGGCCGTAGCGGCCGAACGCTTCCTGGTCTCCCTGTCCAAAGAGCAGACGGCCAAGGCCACGTATTCGTTCGACGCGCCCGAACGGCTCGACTGGCACTTCATCCCCAGACCTCGCAAGGGCTTGCCCATCAAGGAGATGAGCCCCGAACAGCGTGCCCTGGCGTTCGGGTTGATCCAGTCGGGTACGGCGGCCTCCGGGTTCCTCAAGGTCACGACGATCATGAGCCTCGAGGCGATCCTCCGCGAACTGGAGAAAGGCCGCGGCCCGGTCCGCGATCCCGAGCTGTATTACCTGACGGTCTTCGGCACCCCCACGAATCGAGGCCGATGGGGGTGGCGGGTCGAGGGGCATCACCTCTCGCTCAATTTCGTCCTGGAGGATGGCAAGATCATCTCGGCGACGCCCGCCTTCTTCGGCTCGAATCCGGCGGAGGTCCGCCAGGGCCCGCGCCAGGGGCTGCGGACCCTCGCCGACCGCGACGACCGCGCCCTGCGATTGCTCCAGGCGCTCGACGAGAATCAGAAGAAGAAGGCCATCTTCTCGTCCGAGGCACCCCACGAGATCCGCGATGTGAATCCGCCCAGGCCCCAACCGGTGACCGATGCGGCCGACGGCGTCGCCTACGCCGACATGACCAACGACCAGCGCTCCATGCTCCGGGCCCTGTTCGAGTCGTATGCCCAGGACATGACCGAGGAAGTCGCCGGCGCCTGGCTCGGCGAGATCCGTCGCGCCGGCTTCGAGACGATCAAATTCACCTGGGCCGGCCCCGCCGACCGAAGCAGTCCCCACGCCTACCGCGTCCAGGGACCGACCTTCCTCATCGAGTTCAACAATACCCAGAACGGCGCCAACCACATCCATGCGGTCTGGCGGAACATGCTGGGCGACTTCGGAATCCCCCTGGCCGGTCGCTGATCCGGGTGGCGGGTCGATGCCGATGCCATCGCTTCGCGCAGGTCTTTGACCCCGTCAATCCGCCTGGCGAGTCCTCTTGATCGGTCGGACAACAGACCACGGACCACGCACCATGAGAGACTGGACCCGACGCGATTTCCTGGCCGCCTCGGCGCTGGCCGCCGCCGGCCGAGAAGCCTCCCTCCCGCGCGCCGCGGCGTCCGAGAGACCACCCCAGGCCGCCGCGAAGCCGAATCCGGCCCGCGTGTCCGCCAATGAGAAGATCGTCCTGGGCTTCATCGGCACGGGCGGCATGGGGACCGGCTTGATCAAGACATTCAAGGCGTTCCCCCAGGTGTCGATCGCCTCAGTCTGCGACGTCTACGAGCCGCACCTCCGCGGCGCCAGTCGGCGGCCGGCGGGAGTTCGGAAGCCTTCGGCGACTTCCGCAAGGTCCTCGATCGCAAGGATATCGACGCGGTGGTCATCGCCACGCCCGACCACTGGCATGGGATCATCGCCATCATGGCCTGCCAGGCCGGCAAGGACGTCTATTGCGAGAAGCCGCTGGCGCATCGCATCCAGGAAGGCCGCGCCATGGTCGACGCGGCCGAGAAATCCAAGCGGATCACCCAGATGGGCAACCTGATCCACGCCGGCGAGAACTACCGCCGGGTCGTGGAGATCGTCCGCTCGGGCGTGCTGGGGACGATCAACAAGACGAGGGTCTGGATGGCCGCCGATCGTCGCGGACTGGGCCGCCCGAAGGATGGCCCGGTGCCCGCGGGTTGCGACTACAACCTCTGGCTCGGCCCCGCACCCGATCGGCCGTTCAACAAGAATCGATTCACGTTCAACTGGCGATACTTCTGGGACTATGGCGGCGGCATCCTCACCGACTTCTGCTGCCACATCGTCGACCTCGTCCACTGGGCCATGGACGTCGAGGCGCCCCATACGATCTCCGCGGTCGGGGGCCGATACGCCCTCGACGACAACGCCGAGGTGCCCGACACGCTCGAAGTCACCTACGAGTATCAGAAAGGCGACCAGAAGTTCCTGATGGTCTGGAGCCAGACCGACGCGAACTCGCACGGCCTCGAGAACAAGGGCCTGGGCATCATGTTCCAGGGGACCGAGGCGACCCTGGTGGCCGATTACGGCCATTACAAGATCATCCCGGAGCAGGGACGGAAGATCGAGGAGCCGCCGAAGACGCTCCCCAGGTCGGTCGGACATCACCGCGAGTGGCTCGAGGCGATCAAGTCGCGCTCGCCGTGCTCGTGCCAGTTCGCCTACGGCCATCGCCTGGCGAGTGTCGGCAACCTGGGCAACATCTCGCTCTGGACTGGTGAGAAGCTCAAATGGGATCCGGTCGCCGAGCGCGTCCTCAATCATCCCGAGGCCAACCAGTATCTCACCAAGGAATATAGAAAGCCCTGGGCTTTGCCGAGCGTCTGATCCGCCGAATCTCGAATGACAGGCCAGGACCCGCACCACGGCAAACGTCCAGGATCGGCCCCGACCTCGACATCCCGGAGAAAGCTCATGAACCGCCCTCACGTCCGACTCGCCTGGTTACTCCTGGCCTTCGCCCCCGGAATCCTCCGGGCGGATGAGCCGAAGTGGAAGCAAGTCACGATCAACGGCCGGAGCGAGTACGAGGCCGCGGGCGTCTTCGACGTCGACAACGACGGCCAGCTCGACGTCTTCTCGGGCGACACCTGGTACCGGGGGCCCCACTGGCCGCCGTTCCACGTCCGCGAGGTGGCGCGCGTGGGCACGTATTATCATGATTTCGCCACGTTGCCGCTCGACGTCAACGGCGACGGTTATACCGACTCCGTGACGTGCTCCTATTTCGGCCGGAGCGTCGGCTGGGTCGAGAACCCGGGGAAGCCCGGCGTGGCCTGGACCTATCACGAACTCGATCGGCCGGGCAACATCGAGGCCGCCTGGATGGTGGACCTCTCGGGAGACGGAGTCCCGGACGTGCTGCCGAACTCGGTCAACGTGGTCGTCTGGTACGAAGTCGTCAAGAAGGCCGATGGCAAGGGGTATGACCTGAAGAAGCACGACCTCGGCGCTCAGGCGGCCGGGCACGGCGTCGGCTCGGGCGATGTCAACGGCGACGGCCGCGTCGACCTGCTGACGCCCAAGGGCTGGTTCGAGGCCCCGGCCGAGCCGGCCGGCGAGCGGGCGACCTGGACCTGGCACCCCGAATGGCAGCTCGGCGCGACTGGCATCCAGATCCTGGCGCGCGACGTCGACGGCGACGGGCTCTCCGATGTCGTCTACGGCATGGGCCACGATTACGGGCTCTACTGGCTCCGCCAGGCGAAGGGCACCGGCGGCGAGCGGACCTGGACCAAGCAGGCCATCGACAAGACCATCGCGTCGGTCCATACCCTGCTCTGGGCCGACATCGACGGCGACGGCAAGGCCAGCGAGCTGGTCACCGGCAAGCGGGTCTACGCCCACGAGATCGAGCCCGGCGCGACCGACGGCTCGGTGATCGCCTGGTATCAATTCGACGCGAGTTCCAAGGAATGGGTCCGGCATGTCATCTTCCAGGGCCAGCCCGCGAAGGATGCACCCGCCAAGGCCGGCGAGCGGCTCGCGCTCAAGGACTTCCCGCCCGGCACGGCGGGCACCGGCCTCCAGATCACGGCCGTCGACATCGACAAGGACGGCGACATCGACCTCGTCTGCCCCGGCAAGAGCGGGCTCTACCTCTTCGAGAACCTCAGGGTCTCGAAGTGAGCGGTCGCGAACGAAGTCGTGGAACGGATTGCTCCGGCGGCTCGATTCCTGGTGTCGTAGACCCTATGGTTGGCCCGATTCGTCTGCATGATAAGGATGGGCCAACCATCGAGTCTTTGGGTTGGAGCAAGTCCTGAGCCCTACGGACTTAAGACTTGGCGATTTTCTACGCAAAGCTTTGCCGCTTAAGTCCTTCGGGCTCAGGACTTGACTAAGCCAACCATATCAGGGTGCTCTGTGAGCATCAAAGATCTGCGACAGAATGCAACTCCTGCGTTATCCTCTCCAGGAGCGATGGATCTTCCTGTCGCCGCCGTATCGGCCCTGTTGTCATTGACCGACTGGCTCGGTCGAAGACGATCATCTTCAGGAGTCAACCCATGCATCGCCGCCAAGACGGAGCAGTCCCCCCCGCGCCAGGTGATGAACCCCGGCCTTCCCCCGAGCGACCCGATCTGGGGAACGCTCACCGCGAATCAGCGGCAGTTCCTCCTCCACGCCCTCAGCCGGCTACTCGTCCGGCGCCTTCCCGTCATCGACGGCAAGGAGGTGCGCGATGACCAGAGCTGACGCCACCCCGTGGACGAGGCCTGTCGAGTCCACCAAGATCACCGACGCCCATCGGGCCAAGCTGGCCGTCGTGTACGTACGCCAGTCGACGCCGCAGCAGTTGGTCGAGAACCGGGAATCCCTCGCCCGGCAGTACGCCCTGGCCGGTCACGCCATCTCCCTGGGCTGGCCGACCGAGCGCGTCCTCGTGATCGATGAAGACCTCGGTCTCAGCGGTCGCACGGCCGACATGCGGCTCGGTTTCCAACGCCCGCTGGCCGAGGTCAGCATGGACCATGTCGGTTTGGTCCTGGGGCTGGAAATGAGCCGCCTCTCCCGGTCGTGTAAGGACTGGCACCACCTCCTCGAAGTCTGCGCCATCTTCGGCGCCCTGCTGGCCGACCAGGACGGGATCTACGACCCGTCCGATCCCAACGACAGGCTCTTGCTCGGGTTGAAAGGTCAGATCTCGGAACTGGAGCTTCATACGATCCGCAGCCGCCTGGTCCGTGGCAAATTGAACAAGGCCCGCCGGGGCGAGCTGTTCATCAACGCGCCGACCGGGTACGTGAAGACGCCGACCGGTGGCCTGGCGCTGGACCCCGACGAGCAGGTCCGATTCGTCGTCCGGCTGATCTTCGACAAGTTCGACGAGTTGGGAACCGCCCACGCCGTTGCGGCGTACCTGAGGCAGAACCACATCCGGCTCGGCGTCCGCCCTCATGACGGGCCGAATCGGGGAAATCTTGAATGGCGGCCTATGCTGGTGAGCACCGTCTACCGCGTCCTGACCCATCCGGCTTACGCCGGGACCTATGCCTACGGGCGGACCCCGATCGAGCCGAAGCGCCGCCGCCGGAACGGTCAGCCAGGCATCCGGCACGCTCCGATGGCAGAATGGGCGGTTACCCTGCACGACCATCTTCCCGCCTATATCACGTGGGAGCAATACCTTCGCAACACCGAGAGACTCCGTCAAAACCGCACGACCGCCACGACACGAGGCAACGCACGTCAGGGCACCGCCTTGCTCAGCGGGTTAGTTTTTTGCGGTCGGTGTGGCCGTCGGAAGGTCGTGCTCTACAGCAATAAGTCACGGCCACGCTACGAGTGTGCGACCCACCTCCAGCCCGGTGAATCTCGGACTTGCCCAGGTATCAGCGCCGCAGCCTTGGATGCGGCGGTCGGTGAGTGGGTGCTACAGGCGTTGACACCAGCCGGGATTGAGTTGAGCCTGACGGCGGCCGAAGACATCGAGCGGGAGCGTGCCCGCCTTGATACCCATTGGAGGGCCGAATTGGAGCGAACCGGGTACGAAACTCGGCTGGCCGAGCGGAGCTACCGGGCCGTTGACCCGGACAATCGGCTGGTCGCACGGACACTGGAACAGCGATGGGAGGAGAGCCTGAGGCGTGAGCAGGAGGCCCGCGAAGGTTACGATCGATTCCGCCGCGAGTTGCCGCGGCGACTCTCTCCGGAGGATCTCGACCGAATCCGGGCGCTGGCCGCCGACATCCCGTCCTTGTGGAGGGCCGCCGATACCACGGTGATGGACCGCAAGGAGATCGTCCGCGCCCTCGTCGAGAGGGTGACGGTGACGGTTCAAGGAAACACGGAGCAGGCCATGCTCCGTATCGATTGGATCGGAGGGACGAAGATCGAGCATCCTTTGAGGCGACCGATCAGCCGTTACGAGCGATTGTGCGATTTTCCCCGGATGCGAAGCCTGGTCGTTGCAGGGGCCGCGGCCGGACAGACGGCCGAGGAGATCGCCGAATGCCTCAACCGGGAGGGCTTTCGCCCGCCATCGGGCCGCGTTCGACCGGTTCACCGCTGAGCTGGCCAGAGGGCTGGTTTACCGGCTGGGCCTCGGTCCGACGCGTCGGCCGGCGGAACTGCTGTCCGTTGACGAGTGGTGGGGCCGCGACCTGGCGGACGAGCTCGGGTTGAGCTACGACCGACTCAAGGATTGGGTGACCAGGGGCTATGTTCATGTCCGAAGGGTCGGCGACCGAGGGCATCTCGTCGTCTGGGCCGATGCGGAAGAGCGAGTCCGGCTCGGCCGGCTTCGGGATCATCGCCGTCCTGGTAACTCAAAGTACTTTCCGGCTGAGTTGACTCGCCTCGAGGATCGTGCGGATCAGAAGTGAGCATGCCAAGCCTTGAACAGCGGTCCGATTCGGCGGCGGCGAGCGGCTCTCTCACGTATGGATACGGCGTCACCCGCCCCCGAATTCCTGCCTCCTTTGGGGTCGGAACGCGCGGCGCGTGCGTGATCATACACATGTCGATTTCGCCGAGACATGCCGCGCAGGCCGGATTCTCTGGGAAATGAGGGTGATTCTCTTTGATGACTCGCACTGCAATCGTGGATGTGATGCGTTTTTTCTTGGCGGATCGCGCACTCGCCCGGAGCCCTCCGCTGATCGGCCACGGCTATCTGTTCCCCTGCCTTTCGATTACCCTGGGACGAGACGACCTACCCTATCGAGCCCGACGGCCGCGCGACCCGAGCATCGGGCCTCCGCGTCGAGCCGGGTGCGTCGAACCCGACGGACCCCGGCGATGAACGACGTGACGCGTATCCTTGCGGCCATCGAGCAGGGCGACCCCGAGGCCCCCGAGGCGTTGCTCCCTCTCGTCTACCAGGAACTCCGCACGCTGGCGGCGCATCGGCTGGCGCAGGAGAAGCCGGGGCAGACCCTCCAGGCCACGGCCTTGGTGCATGAGGCGTACCTGCGGCTGGTCGGCGAGGACGGCCGCTCGGGCTGGAACGGCCGCGGTCACTTCTTCGCCGCCGCGGCCGAGGCCATGCGCCGCATCCTCGTCGACAACGCCCGCCGCAAGGGGCGAGTCCGCCACGGCGGGGGCCGACGGCCAGTCTCCCTCGACCGGCTCGACCTCGCGGGCGACGAGGCCTCGCAGGCGATCCTGGACCTGAACGAGGCGCTGGACAAGCTCGCGACCGAGGAGCCGTCGGTCGCCGAGCTGGTCAAGCTCCGGTACTTCGCCGGACTGACCGCCGCGCAGGCCGCGGAGGCCCTCGGGGTCTCGGTCCGGACCGCGAATCGGGACTGGGCCTACGCCAAGGCATGGCTGTTCCAGCAGGTCTCCAGCTAGGGGGGCGAAAAAATCCGACGGGCCGCGTGGCACACTCCGGGCGGAAATGTCGCACTGACTAGCGGCAGGTCAGGAAATCACGGGAACTCAGCATGAACCGCGACCCCAAACAAGCCAAAGCGATCTTCGACCGTGCTGTGGAGATCCAGGCCGCCACGGAGCGCGACGAGCTCGTGCGGCGCGAGTGCGCCGATGATGAGGAGTTGCAGGCGAGGGTGCAGGGCCTGCTGGGGGCCTACGAGCAGGCGGGCAGCTTCCTCGAATCGCCGCCCGCCGGCCTCCGGATGGCCGCGACTGTGGACCAGGTCACGGACGAGCGCCCCGGTACGGTCGTCGGCCCGTACAAACTGCTGGAGCAGATCGGCGAGGGCGGGTTCGGCGTGGTGTTCATGGCCGAGCAGACGGCACCCGTGAGGCGGGTCGTCGCCCTGAAGATCATCAAGCCCGGCATGGACACCGGCCAGGTCGTGGCCCGGTTCGAGGCCGAGCGCCAGGCCCTGGCGATGATGGACCACCCCTCAATCGCCAAGGTGCTCGACGCCGGGGCCACCCAGGCCGGTCGGCCGTTCTTCGTGATGGAGCTGGTCAAGGGTGTCCCCATCACCGACTACTGCGACACCGTCCACCTCACGCTGAAAGAACGCCTCGAACTCTTCATCCCGGTCTGCGCGGCGGTCCAGCATGCACACCAGAAGGGGATCATCCACCGGGATATCAAGCCCTCGAACGTCATGGTCACGCTGTACGACGGCAAACCGGTGCCCAAGGTCATCGACTTTGGGGTGGCCAAGGCCACCGAGCAGAGCCTGACCGAGCGCACGCTTTTCACGCACTACGGTGCCATGATCGGCACTCTGGAATACATGAGCCCGGAGCAGGCGGAGATGAGCGCCCTGGGCGTCGATACCCGCAGCGACATCTACTCACTGGGCGTGCTCCTGTACGAACTGCTGGCGGGGAGCACGCCGCTGAGCCACGAGCGGCTCAAGGCTGCGGCGTACGGCGAGATTCTCCGGATGATCAAGGAGGAAGAGCCGCCCAGCCCGAGCACGCGGCTTAGCGACTCGGGTGAGGCGCTGGCGACGATCTCGGCCCGGCGCCAGATGGACGCGGACAAGCTGACCAGGCTGGTTCGCGGAGAGCTGGACTGGATCGTGATGAAGACCCTAGAAAAGGATCGCAACCGCCGCTACGAGACGGCCAAGGACTTCGCCTCTGATATACAGCGTTACTTGGCCGACGAGCCGGTGCATGCGTGTCCGCCGTCGGCGGGCTATCGGATTCGGAAGTTTGTGAGGCGGAACAAGGGCGTGCTCACCGCGACCCTGCTCATCGCGATCACGCTGGTCGTCGGAATGGTCGTGAGCGCCTGGCAGGCCAGCAACGCCAACGCCCGCCGTCGGGAGGCCGAGACCGCCCGTCAGGAAGCGATCGCCAATCTTCAAGCGGTGCGCGAGGCCGTGGACCAGATGCTGACGCGCGTCGCTGAAGAGAAGCTATTTAACACGCCGCAAGCGGAATTGCTCCGCAAGGCGCTCCTGGAAGATGCTCTCAGGTTCTATCAGCGTTTCTTGCGGCAAGCAGTCTCTGACCGGGCCGTACGGCTGGGGACCGGCGAGGCGTACCGCCGGACGGGTCAAATCCACCGACAGCTCGGACACCCTGACCAAGCCGAGCCGGCCCTTCGGGAGGCCATCTCGTTGCTCGAGAAACTGGTGACCGATTCGCCGGCCGATCCCGCCAACCGCCTGGCCTTGGCTTTGTCCTATCACGTACTCGGGAATGCACTCTCAGACTTGGGTCGACATGCGGAATCGGAGTCAGCCCTGCGGCGGGGGATCGGGTTGATGCGGGGGCTGATGGCGGACTTTCCCGAGCACGACGATTATCCGCGGACCCTGACCACCATGGACGTAGACATCGCCCGGGTGTCGGAGCGTCTCATTCGGATTGCCGGAACGCACAAATCGGAGGAGTTCTACCGTGAGAGCCTGCAATCGCAAGAGAAGCTGCTCGCGGCCACTCCGAACGATCCACATCGGAGTCATGCTGTCGCCAATGCACAGATGGAATTGGGCCGGTCCCTGCAACCCGGCCGGCCACGGGAGGCAGAGCGACTCTTTCTCGATGCCATTGCCGGGAACTTGAAACTGACGAACGAATTTCCTCTCACGACTCAGTACCGCACGGATCTGGCGGATGCCTATCACCACCTGTTCCTGCTCCTCAGGACGAGCCGCCGGTTCGAGGAGGCCGAGGCGGTGTATCGCGAATCGTTGCCGCACCTCGAGAAGCTGATCGCCGAGGCGCCGACAGTGCCGTGGGCTCGAAGACTCTTGATTGAACATTACTGGGATTATGCCCTGATGCTGGAAGCCGCCGGCCGACCGCAAGACGCTGAAAAGGCGCTTCAACGGGCAATCGCGGGGGCTGAAACGATGTGGGCCAGTTTTCCAACCTACGCCTGGGCGCCGTCGCGACTGGCCTTGGTTTGCAACCATATCGGGGACAAATATCAGGTTGACGGTCGCTTTCCGGAGGCCGAAGCGGCCTACCGTAAGGCCCTCGCCGCGTGCGATAAGGCCGTGTGTGCGGGGCTTCCACAGGCCGAACTTCGCTGCCGACTGGCCGACTCTTGTCTCCATCTCGGCCTCCTCCTCATGAGGAACGGACGGCACAAGGAAGGGACCGGCGTCATTCGGAAGCTTTTCAAAAAGGAACTAGTCAGTGCGGAGATTTGTGATTATGTCGCATGGCAGATCGCGACCGACATGAATCTAATACCACGCCCGCCGGAGATCGCGGTGGAATTTGCCCGGAAAGCCGTCGAGTTGGCGTCCGGAGATGGAAGAGTTTGGAACACGTTAGGCGTGGCGGAATTTCGAGCTGGGAATTGGAAGGAATCGATCGACGCCCTGCAGAAGTCGAACGACCTTCGCAAAGGCGGCGACAGCGACGACTGGTTCTGCCTGGGGATGGCCCACTGGCAACTGGGACAGAAGGAAGAAGCCCGCAAGTGGTATGACCGGGCCGTCGCATGGATGGACAAGAACCAGCCGAAGAATGAAGAACTCCGCTGCCTTCGGGCTGAAGCCGCGGAACTGATGGGTGTCGAAATGAAGAAGGATTGAATCCTCAGTGTCGGACGGGTTGCAAGACCATCCGACAGGATCTACCAAACGCGGCCTTTGAGTCCCGAGCTCGAAGACGGACACTCACCGCCCCGGCGCTCGAGTCTGCGCCCGGGAACGACGCCTTTCACTGCTACCACGGACCAAGCGGAGAGATTGCATCAGACCGTAGGTGTCCTCCGCCGGAATTCATTAGAAACGAAAGGAAACTCGGATGTGTGAGAGTCATCCACGGCAACGGAGATGACACAAAACTACGGGTCGATCGACTTCCGGATCGATCTCATCCAGTCCGTCCCCGAACCAGGCTCGCTGGTTCCGCCAGCCTCGAAGGACGGGGACGGCTACGGGATCGCCCCGCGATCCGCCACGCACAAACCCGATGCGACGTCCGTGTCGCACGAGAATCGGGCCCACGTCGGGCTACACGAAGTTGTAGCGGTGGCCGTGGTCGTCCGTCCCCGCGATCGAGTCTCGTCCTGGCGTCAATCCTCCCTTGTTCTGGAGGGCTATAAGGCTGTCTTCGAGTCGTTTCTCACGATGCCCCCTTTCTTTCCCATCTCAAGGAGAGTTCGCATGTGGATTTGCATCACACTCGCCGACGGCGAGCAACACTGTTGGGAAGTACCGTTGTACCTGATCCCGATCCCCCCACCACATCACGTGCCCGACCCGCGAGGCTACACTCAACTCTTTCAGGACGCTTCGGTGATCGCGTCGCTGCAGGCGGCTTTGAATCATGTGTCCGACGCCAGCGTCCGCGGTGCACTCCACGAAGGCATCCAGAAGGCGACGCGGGCTCTTCAAACTCGTGCCGGCGAGCACTTCACCATCAAGAACGAGGCCGCCCATAAAGCGTGAACTGCTTCACACGACCAATGCCAGGTGCTGTACCGCGAGGCGCACCGGCTGATCGAGCAATGCGATCTCCCCGAGGGCCCGCGCCTGCGCGTCGTCCGCGGCCGGGCCTTCGCCACCCTGGGGCGGGGCGACCGGGCGGAGGCCGAGTTCGCCAGGGCGCTCCGGCTGGCACCCGACGACCCGAAGATCCGCGACGCGGTCCGCATCCGTCCGGAAGGCCATGCCAACCACTGACCACACGAGCAAGTCCAGGGGCCGCTCCGCGTCAGGGAGCGGGACTTCTCGTTCACAATGCCCCAGTTCCACGTTCCTCAACACCTTTCAGGAGAGATGAAGATGCTACGCACCCTTTCGGCCTTTGCCTTTTTGGCCCTGATGATGCCCACGATGGGCCGTGCCGACGATGCCGACTCCGAGAAGCAGGTCGCCTCGCTCGCAAAGCAATCCACGGAGGCGACGCTCAAGGGCGACACGAAGACCCTGGACGCCATCCTGGCCGATGACTTCGTGGCCATCAACCCGTTCGGGGAACTGGTAACCAAGGCGGAACAACTCAAGTTGATGAAGGACGGCACGCTCCGCTTCGACTCGATTGAACCCTCCGAAGAGAAGGTCCGAGTCTACGGGGACGCGGCCGTACTGACGGAACGAGGACGGGTCAAGGTGACCTTCAAGGGCAGGTCGGAAAGTCTGTCCGTGCGTAACTCGGAGTTCTACGCCAAGCAAGGGGGCAAGTGGCGGTGCGTCTTTCAGCAGGTGACACGCATCGCAGAGCCACCCCGGGAGAACCGTTGACCCTGGCTAACCTGCAGGACGCCTCGGAGCCGATTCCGAGGTGTCCGGCGGCGGCAGTTGGCGAAGCATGGTCAGATCGTACCCGGAAGGGAGGGCGAAAGGATGGCCACATGCCGACGACTCATTCCCTGGCAAGACGGATCGCGCTAGTCACGGGCGGGGCGAGCGGCGTAAACGACCTGGGCATGGCCGTCGTCTCGCCGGCTTCAACAACCGAGGTGACGCGGTGGGAAACATGATGTACGTCAATTATCACTATAATGCTTAAATAATAATACAAAATCTTTCGGTCGCACGTTGTTCGTACCCGCGACCGAAATCGAGTAGTTGCTCTACAACCTGAATCTTCAAGAACGGAGTGCAACGATGAAGCGACTTATCTTCGGCTTGGCGTTCCTGGTGACGTACTCGGTCGCGGCGAACGATTCGCACGCGGACCCCATTCTCGTCTCGTAGACCGTGAGCGGCACACCGGGGATTACGACCTCGACTTCAGTGTTACGAACAACATGACCGCATGGCACCAGAACGTCTACCTCTTCGGCGTGAGCCCGAGCGGATTCGACGTCGCCAGCAGCCCGCCCCCCTTCCTCAGCCTGGGAGCGACGACCCTGAACTTCGCGTTCTATGGCGGATCGAACACCCAGTACAACACCAACTGGCAAGCGAACCCTACGCAGATGGACTTGTTCCCGGGGAATACTCTGTCGGGGTTCATCGCCCATGACAGCGACTTAATCGCGCCTGATGCGGTGCCGTGGTTTGCGTTCTCGTAAGATGAAGTCGGATTTGATAACGAACCCTACACTGGCGGTGGGAGCTTCAATAGCGCCTTCAGCTTGTCGAATCCGGGATTCGAGGGGATCGCTACTCCTGCAGCCGTCGTACCCGAGCCGTGTAGCCTCACCCTGATCGGCACGGGGCTCCTGAGCGTTCTGGCGAAGAGATTCCTGGGCAGAAAGACCGCGTGACCCGAGAAGGCTTATACGACGTCCAGACCTTGACGGCGTCAGACTTCCGGACGCATCGATGACAACCGGCTCGTTACGAGGTGAGAAATGTCCAGGATCGTTTTGCTCCGCTTTCGTTCCGTCGCGTGGCTCGGCGCCGTTCTCGTCCTGACGATCGGCACGCTCCCTTTGCTCGACGTGATCCTTTGTCCTCAACAAAGGGGCTGTCTCCGTGTGCTGACTGTTGGCGGTGGCTGACATGAGCTATCTTGACAGCTGGAGTATTCGTTGGGGACCTCGGACGGAGACGGGCCATTGGGGCCTGTTGGCCACTCCTCATCCTATGGGCGGAGGTGTATCACGACCATGAATTCCAAGATTCGGCACCACCCCGGAACGGTGATCACAGAGCACCCTACAAGAGCCTTCCAAGACAGGCTTTCACTCCGGCGGCTCGATCCCCAGTGCGCGAAGTTGGGCCGCCAGTCGCTCGGCCCGGCGACGGTCGGCCTCGCGTTCCTGGGCGACCTGATCGCGTTCCTGGGCCAGCCGGTCGCGTTCCTGGGCGAGCCGGTCGCGTTCCTGAGCGACCTGATCGACCAACTGGAGCGCCTGGTCGGCCCGTTGGAGGGCCTGTTTACGTTCCCGCTCTCTCTCGTCCATCGTGAGGAACCGTTGGCCGCCGGGGCCGTAAATCGTCAACTCGGTACCCGACATGTCGAACCGGATGCCGAGTCGGGGGCTCGTCCATCCGTGCATCTTCCGGATCTGGTTCAGCCTTCCGGCGCGACGTAGGTATCCGCTCAGATCCACCTCGTCCGGGTCATAGATGTAATACTCCTCGACGTCATATTTCTTGTAGAAACCGAGCTTCGCCTTCATCTGCGGCTTGCGATTTCCCGGCGAGAGCACTTCGAAGACGACTTGCGGCGCGATCCCTCCCTCGAGCCATTGCATGTATGATCCGCGCTCCCCTTTAGGACGGCCGAACGCGATGAGCACGTCGGGTGCCTGCACGATCTCCGGATGGCCCTCGACCGGGTACCAGAACAGGTCTGCCTCCGTGAAGACCTCCGCGGGGGCCGGGAACATCGACTCGACCCCTTCCCGGATCGTCGTGATCCAGCGGTACTGGATCGTGTTTTCCGCCATGGGTTGCCCATCGGTCTCGGGGTAGTCAATCGCTTGCGGAATGCGCAAGATACTCATCGGCGTGAACCCTCGGATGGGAGGCCAGGGTCATGAATCCTTCGCCACCATTCTACCCGAACACTCGTTCACGACCAACGCGAATCACCCGCGCGTCGCCGGGTGATGGGATGGTTCGATACGGGGAGAGGGACGATCATGGCGCAGCGCATCCTGATCGCGACATGCCTCATCATGGTGCTGGCTTGCTTCGGGCTCGTCGGGTTCGTCTGGTCCGAGTCGCACCGATGGTCGCGGGCCAATCTCGTCCTGATCGAAGAGGCGCAGCGGACCAATCAAGCGATACTCAAGCAGTTGGAGACGCTGTCGAGGTCTCAGCAGCCGGCGCCGAGGGCCAGCGATTGGATCCCCGTGACCTTCCGGCTCTCCCTCGAAAAGTCCGATGGGCCCCCCGCCGTTGGGTATGAGATCCGGATCGGCCGGGGCGAGGGGGGCTCGGACAAGGATGATGCCATCCGTCGGTTGACCGACGCGGGGGGCCAGGCCGATTTCGGGGTCGTCCAGCCGGGCGACTGGGAATACCGGATCAAGGCCGACTGCGATGAGACGCGGTACTGGCACGCCATGGCGAACTTCAATGCGATACCCGGCTCCGACGTCGCCAAGGAGATCATTTGCCCGAAGTCGCCTCCGGATCGGGCATCCGTGAACATCCGCGTTGCCTGGCCGGCCGACCTGTCCGGGAAGGACCTCCGACTGATCGCATTGTTTCGCCACAACAGCGTCACCTATCAGACTCGCCTGTGGTGGAGCCTGTGGAATCCGCAAGATCAGAAATCCATCCAGTCGCGCGAGATCCTTTGTGGCTCGGGGAGCCGACAGGTGGAGCTCGGCGCCGGGAACTATCCCCTGGTCTGGCGCCCGGCCCGAGAGAATGAAATGGTCGGGGTTTATGCATATGGTGGGCCCGAAAGACTCACCGACTCGAACCGGGTCTATGCCGATCTCGGACCCGCCTCCGAAGTCTCCGATTCGGGCCCCATCGATATCGACGCCGGGACCTATGCCCTCGAACGCCTGATCATCCTCGGGGGCGGCGACGCCTCGAAGGCGAATGAGGCCGGCCGGATTCGATTCGAGGTGTTCGCGCTCGCCGGTGATCCTCCGCTCCGCCTGGCGGTCAGGCAAGGTCCCTCGGTCTGGGGCAGTTATTCCACAGAAGTACAATCACGGTCGTCGACACCGCTCCTCTCCTCTTCGCGGCGTGCCAATGATCGATTCGAGGCCCAGCCCGGTAAGGCCGCGGAGTGGACGATCACCCTGCCGGACGAGCTGACGAAGGAAATTCGGAGCAAGCTCAACGACCGGAAATAGGTCTACTCGCGCGCGGTCAGGTCGGTTGTGTCCTCATGCCGGAATAGGATCGAGACCTTGTCGCGATGGAGTACGCTCCAGCCCGGCTCCTCGAGCAGACGCCTTGACAGGCCGCGGTCGGGGCGGAGCCAGACCAGTTCGATCCGGTCGCGATCGCGGACGGCGTCCCACGTCGGCCCGCCGGTCAGAGTGTCGAAATATTCGATGATCGCCGCCTTGCCGAAGATCTCGAATCGATCGTCGAGGTACGACCGCCGGATCGGCCGGCACTCGGCCTCGAGGAAGCCGCCCCAATCCTGCTCGTGGAAGATCGGCGCCGAGGTGGCTTGACGGTCGAGCGTCGCCACCGCCGCGATCGGCCACCTCGCGGGATCGAATCCGCCGAGGTACGCCCCGCGCGACACGGCGATCGCCAGGACCATCGCGATTGCGGCCGGCCAGATCGACGCCCGATCGTCCCGCTTCCACGAACGCCGCATCGCGATCGGTAGGCCGTCGAGCAAGGAGGCCAGCGCCGGGGCCGAGGCGATCGCGAACAGCGGGGCGTTGCGCATCGACGTCAGCGCGAGGTGCAGCCAGACGATCACGTGGGCCAACTGATAGCGGTCGATCGGCCGCGGTACGACCACCGGCAAGGCGATCATTGCCAGCAGCACCCCTTCAAGGATCTCGCCGCCCGGCGTGCCGAAGGGAAAGGACTGGTATTCAGCGATCATGCTGGTCACCCCGCTCGAGACCAGCAGATGACCGACGTGACCATAGAGCCCGATCCCGTAGGGGTTCGCCAGGGCGGCCGGGCACGAGAGGGCCGAGGCCGCCGCGAACTTCAGCACGTCCGATCGCCGCGGCGCGTCCCATCGGCCGGAGATGGCATGTCCCAGGCCCGCCGTGGCCGTGATGACCGGCAAGGCCACGAAACCGCCGTGCAAGTTCGCCAGGATCGCGGTGTAGATGGGTACTCGGAATACGGCCCAGCCTCCGCGCTCGTGCTGCCCCTGGCAAGCCCGGAGCGTCAAGTAGAAGAACAGGAACGTGAAGAGGTGCGGCCGGATCAGGAAATAATTCGAACCCATCGACGCGGCCAGGACCGCCACGAGGATGGCGACCAGCGGCGAGCTGCCGTCGGCGACCAACCCGCGCGCCATCGCGGCATAGAGCCCGGCCAGTCCCACCGCCGTGAGGGCGATCGCCGCCGACCAGCCCCGGTGGTCGACAACCGTCGCGAGCAGCAGGTCGAAGCCCCAGGACTGGTCGACCCAGGGATGACCCGAGTGGGTGAACGTCAGCGTATCCTGGCGCGGCACGGTGCCGGTGGCCCGGATCTCGCGTCCCAGCCGGAGGTGCCACGGCGTGCCGGGGTCCTTGAACAGATTATGACGACCCCCGATCAGCACGAGGCCCAGTACGATGGCGAAGACCACGTCGCCCGGCCCGGGGATCAGGCGATCCGAGCGAATCCATCCCCAGGTCATGGGCGCGTCGGCGGATTGCATGGTGTCCTTGTGACGGGCGATGAGCGAAGGTGCCCTACTCCCACCTTAGTTCACGTCCCGCCGCCTGACCTCTTTTCGACGGAGAGGGTTGCGATATACTGAATAGGTGCCGTCGTCTCAGGCGGGATGCCTCGCGTAGACGACGCGGGCCGGAGATACCCCCTGCGCTCTTCTCAACGAGTCCACGCGTGAAACCCCCCCGCATCGGCGTGAATCGACGCGATCTCCTGCGACTGCGACGGCCCGGGGCCGAGGGTGCCTCGAGTGGCGAGTCGGACGCGGTCGCGGGGAGCCGGTTCGACCTGGTCCGGGTCCATCGTCCGGCGATGGGGTCTTCGTTCGAGATCCGAGTGCCGGCGAATACCCCGGGCGCGGTCGAGCTGTCCTGCCGCGCGCTCGACCTGATCGACGCGATGGAAGCCCAGATGACCGTCTATCGCGACGATTCCGAGGTGAGCCGGCTCAACGCCACGGCCCACCTGGGACCGGTCGCGGTCGAGGCGGCCCTGTTCCGACTGATCCAGGATGCCGTGGCCCTGAGCCGGGAGACCGCCGGCGCCTACGACGTGACCTCGGGGGCACTCTCGGAGGCGTGGGGGTTCGTCAAGGGGCCGAGGCGCGTCCCCGATCCGGCCGCCCTGGCCGATGCCCGGTCGCGGACCGGCTGGCATCACCTCCGGCTCGATTCGGAGCGCCGGACTGTCGCCTTCGACCGCGAGGGGATCCGGATCAACCTGGGGAGCATCGGCAAGGGATACGCCATCGACCGGGCCGTCGAATTGCTGCGGGCCTACTGGTGGCCGACGGCCGGCCTGGTCCATGGCGGCCGGTCCAGTCTGTATGCGCTCGGCTCGCCGCCGGGCCGATTCGGCGGTCGCTGGGAAGTGATGCTGTACAATCCGTTCCGCCCGGAATCGCCGCTGGGTGTCTTCTACCTGCGGAATCGCGCCCTGGGTACCTCGGGCGCGGCGTTCCAGCAGTTCGTCGTCGAGGGCCGCGCCTTCGGCCACATCATCGACCCGAGGTCGGGCGAGCCGGCCATGGGGCCGGCGAGCGTGACCGTCCTGGCACCGACGGCCGCCGCGGCCGACGCCCTGTTCGACGGCCTTCTACCTCCTCGGGACCGATGCGGCCGCCGCCTATATTCAAGCCCACCCCGAGATCGGCGCGGTGATCGTCGAAGCGGGACCGGCCTCGGGAGACGCCGAGATCGCGCCTCGGATCCGCATCCTGGGTTTGAGCGAATACGATTTTGTCGCGGAAGTGGATACGTTAAGATAAAATGAGGACTCGAGAACCGACCGGATGTCCTCGCTGGAGTTCCGCCCACGGGCGGTCTCCGAGCACGCGGACCGACTGAAGCCGGAACCTCCGCTCGGCCCTTGGCGCGGATCCGCCGATCCCGCCGGACGTCTTCCCAGAACCCTGAGTGTTCCAACATCATGGCACGCAACTATCCCGGATTCCTCGCGGCGTTCTTCATCATCCTGCTTCGGGTGGCGATCGGCTGGCATTTCTTGAATGAGGGGGTCGAGAAGTTCGAGTCGGGCCAGCACGGCAAGGAGGCGTTCTCGGCCGAGATCTATCTTCGGAACGCCAACGGGCCGCTCGGCCCGTATTTCCGCGGGATGCTTCCGGACGTTGACGGCCGGGACATGCTCGACCTGTCGAAGCTCAAGGCGTCGTGGCGGGCGGATGCCGAGCGGGTCGCCGACCACTTCCGGTTCAGCGAGTCTCAGCGCGCCCTGGCGGGCAAGCTCGTCGATGAGAGCGAGCGATGGGCCGACGCCTGGTTCGGCAGCGCCGAGAACGAGGAGAAGCGGAAGAAATATTTCCACGACCTGGACGCGGTCGAGGAGACCGAGAAGAATCCCGACGCGATGTCGTACCAGCTCGAACGGGCCTGGGAGGCGCGCCGGAGCGTGGAGGCCGACCGACGCTCGCTGATCGCCCCGCTCATCGAGCAGGGGAAGGCCCTCCGCGACGCGGTGGCCAAGCTCGCGCTGTCCGATCAGCTCGCCTCGTCCGGTCCGGTCTCGCCGCCGATGACCCGACTCGACTGGATCAACATCGCGACGACCTACGGGCTGATCGCCATAGGGGCCTGCCTGATCCTGGGATTCCTGACGCCCTTCGCCGCGCTGGGCGCCGCGGCGTTCCTGGCCATGATCTACCTTTCGATGCCCCCATGGCCCGGCCTGCCCCCGAACCCGAAGACCGAGGGACATTACCTCTTCGTCAGCAAGAACCTGGTCGAGCTGATCGCCTGCCTGGTGATCGCCTCGACCCCGAGCGGCCACTGGGTCGGGTTCGACGCCTTGTTCTTCGGCGCCCGGCGCCGCCGTCGGCTCGCCCCCCCGCCCTCGAACGGCGACCCGATTCCGACCGCGGCGAACGATCGCCCCGTCACCAAGCAACCCCCCGAGCGGGAGTTGGACGAGGATTTCCACAAGCCGATCCCGATCGGCTAACTTACTATCCGAGAACACCTGTAGGGTGGGTGAAACCCACCGTTACTAACGCGAAACCCGGTGGGTTTCACCCACCCTACTCGGATCTCGGACAGTCGCTAACTCCGAGAAGTCGCTGATGGCGAGTCTTCTCAAGGGTGTTCAAGTGACCGCTGCAGACCTCTTCTTTCTTGCTTCGACCGCCTACTGAATAAGGAGCGACGGATGACGAACCTGCCTCTGACTCCCGAGCAGCGGGTCCTGGGCCGCGAAAATGCCGACCGGGCGCTGGGCGTATCGCGACGCGACTGGCTCAAGGCGGCGGCGGCCACGCCCGCGCTGGGCGCCTTCTACTTTGGCTACAAGGAGATGGGGAACAAGCCCGCGGTCAGGGCGGCGATCATCGGCACCGGCGACGAGGGCTGCCAGGCGATGATCCGTTCGCACAACCGCGCCTACATGAACTTCATCGGCTTCTGCGACATCCGCCCCTCGCAACAGGAGCGGGCCGTCAAGGAGTTCGCCTCTCACAAGGATTACACCGAGGCCGAGGCGAAGAAGCTCAAGAAGTACGCCAGCAAGGAGGAGATGTACGCCGACCCCGACGTCGAGGTGGTCGTCATCGCCCTGCCGCTCTGGCTGCACGCCCCGGTGGCGATCGAGGCGATGAAGGCCGGCAAGCACGTCTTCACCGAGAAGCTGATGGCGCACTCGATCGCCGAGTGCAAGGAGATGTGCAAGGTCGCCCGCGAGAAGAACCGCCTGCTGGCCGTCGGCCACCAGCGGCACTACTCGGCGCTGTACGACAACGCCAATTACCTGGTCCAGAACGAGGTGCTGGGCGACATCCGGCACATCCGGGCGTTGTGGCACCGCAACAATGCGACGCCGATCGTGGCCAAGGACAAGTCCGGCAGCCCGATCATCGACCCGAGCACCGGCCAGCCCGAGTACGTCCGCGACAAGAAGGGGCACGTCGTCTACCGCGATAGCTGGAAGCGGCTCCATCCCGGGATCGATAAGGACATCGACTTCGCGAAGTATGGCCCGACGTTCGAGACGAACTCTCAGTACGTCACGAACCTGAAGGACAAGGACATCGACGTCAAGAAGTACGGCTACAACAGCCTGGACGAGCTGATCAACTGGCGGCTCTACAACCGGACCGGTGCCGGCCTGATGGCCGAGCTGGGCAGCCACCAGCTCGACGCCTGCTCGATCTTCCTGGGCAAGCAGCACCCGATGGCCGTCACGGGCATCGGCGGCACGTTCTTCTACGAAGATGGCCGCGAGGCCGATGACCACGTCTTCACGGCCTTCGAGTTCCCCGGCAAGGGCCCGCACGACCGGATCGTGGTGACGTATTCGTCGATCAACACCAACGGGTTCGACGGCTACGGCGAGATGGTGATGGGCTCGAGGGGTACGATGATCGTCAGCCAGGAGAAGGAGATCCTGCTCTACAAGGAGGCCGGCGCCGGTCACCTCGCGGACGACCAGCGTGACCCTGGAGACGCAGGGCAAGAAGCCGGCGCTGGAGACCAGCCCGAGCACGGCCGGCCCGTCCGCGGCGGCGTCGCTGGGCGGCCTGGCCACGGCCGAGCCCTCACGCGGCTACCGCGAGGAGCTCGAGCACTTCGCGTATTGCGTCCGCCACGGCAACGCCTCGAACTACCACGCCGACACCGAGCACCAGCCCCGATGCCGCGGCGAGGTCGCGCTGGCCGACGCCGTGATCGCGCTGACGAGCAACCTCGCCATGCGACAGAAGCGTCGGATCGACTTCGACCCCCGCTGGTTCGACTACGAATCGCCCGAGGTGCCCGAGGGTAAGGAGTCGATCGCCAAGCGGGTGTGAGCGCGGTGGAATCGCGAAAATAAGCAGAGCCTATCCCGATCGGGTGCGGGAAACCCAACGATCCCTGCTCGGGATAGGTTCTTTGGATAAGACCGATGGACCAATGACTCAAGCCCTTGAGGAACCGCCGATCACGAAGGGATGACGGGACCGATGAGACACGACGCCGTGGAGGCTCCTCGCGCCCTTGATCAATACATCGACTATTTGCATCTGATGGCGCGGCTTCAACTCGAATCCCGGTTCCGGAGCCGTCTCGATCCCTCGGATGTGGTCCAGCAGACTCTGCTGATCGCACACGAGAAGCGCGATCAGTTCCGCGGACGTACGCACCACGAGCTGATGAGATGGCTCCGGACCATCCTGGCCTCGACGCTCGCCCACACCGCGCGCCGGTTCCACCAGTTCCCACAGGAACACGCCCGGTCGCTCGAACAATCCATGGAGGAATCCTCGGCTCGTCTGGAAGCCTGGCTGGCCGGGGACCAGCCCTCGCCGAGCGATCGGGCCGTCAAGGGGGAGCAACTGGTCCGCCTGGCCGGCGCGCTGGCCGCGTTGCCCGACGACCAGCGTACCGCCCTGGAGCTGCGCCACTTCCGCGACCTCTCGGTGGCCCAGGTCGCCGCGGAAATGGACCGTACGATCGAATCGGTCACCGGCTTGCTTTACCGGGGGAGCAAGTCGCTGCGCCACGCGTTGAGTTGATCCCGATGGGTGGGCCGCGATGACCATCGAGCGTTCCGAGGCCGGCGACCGCGATCATCAACTCGAGCAAGTGCTCGCCGCCTACTTCAAGGCGGTCGAGCAAGACGACGAGCTGGCCCGCCGTCGCCTGTACCAAGAGCATCCCGACCTGGCCGTCGAGCTCGCGGAGTTCTTCGAAGTCCAGGAGGGCCTGCACGAGCTGGCCGCGGCCGTCCGGCCTCGCGACACGCCGGACGAGGGGGATCTCGCGGCACGCGGCTCGAGCCTCGACCCGTTCGCGACTTCGGGCGGCCGGATCGTCGGCGATTACGTGCTCGTGAATGAGTTGGCGCGAGGCGGGATGGGGGTCATCTACCGGGCCCGGCAACGGAGCCTCAATCGCCTGGTGGCGCTCAAGGTCTTGCGAGACGGGGTAGACGCGACCCCCGACGATGACCGGAGGTTCCGTCACGAGGCCGAGACGATCGCCCAGCTCGATCACCCGCATATCGTACCGATCTACGAGATCGGCGCTGCACGAAGGCCGGCGCTTCTTCAGCATGAAGCTTGTCGAGGGAGGGAGCCTGGCGGATCGGATCAAGGAATACCAAGGAGACCACCGCGCCGCGGCGCGGATCGTCGCGGCGGTCGCGCGGGCGATTCATCACGCGCATCAGCGGGGCATCCTCCATCGCGACCTGAAGCCGTCGAACATCCTGATCGACGAGCGGGGAGAACCGTTGGTGGCCGACTTCGGCCTGGCGCTGACCGACCGGGATTCGAGCCTGATGACTCGGACCGGTGTCGTGCTGGGCACCCCGGCGTTCATGGCTCCCGAGCAGGCTGACGGCCGGAAGGACGCGGTCTCTCCCGCCACCGACATTCACGGCCTGGGGACTGTCCTTTATTCCCTGCTCGCTGGCCGCCCTCCATTCCGAGGAGAGTCCCCACTCGCGATCCTGGAGCAGGTCCGCCGGCATAGACCTGCGCCGCCGAGCACGATCGGAAGTGCTGTGGACCGCGACCTTGAGACGATCTGCCTGAAGTGCCTGGAGAAGAGCCCGGCGAGGCGTTATGACTCGGCGGCGGAGGTCGCCAAGGAACTCGACCGATGGCTGGCCGGTCGGCCAATCGTGGCGCGTCGGGCAGGACTGGCCGAGCGCGTCTGGCGCCTGTGCTGCTCGCATCCCGGGATGACGACCTTCGCTACCCTGCTCATCGCACTTCTGGTTTCGAGTGTCTTGGGGATTCTCTCGGTCGGTCGGGAGCGCATGGCCGCGATGCGGCTGGACGAAATCGCTCACCTCGGCAAGCGGACCAGCCACCTCGATCAATATATCCGCGACACCCAGCAAGCGGCCCGTGCCTTGTCTTACAATCAGCTCGACGACGCCAGGGCCTTGCTCGATCGCCATCGTCCCCATGCCAATGGGGAGGATCTTCGCGGCTTCACCTGGCATTACCTCGACCGGCTCGCGCATAGGGGACGGCCTCCACTCCGCGGGCACGAGGGCGATGTCTACTCCACGGTGTTCTCCCCGGACGGCCGGACCCTTGCCACCGCCGGCAAGGATAGGACCGTCCGGCTGTGGGACATGGAGAGCGGCAACCAGCGGATGCTCCTCACCGGCCACACCAATGAGGTGAACTGGGTCTCCTTCTCTCCTGACGGCCGGACCCTGGCCTCTGCAGGCGAGGACCACACCGTCAAGATCTGGGATGCCCGGACGGGCCAGTGCTTGCGAACGCTGACCGGCCATTCCGAGGAGGTCGTCGCCTCCATTTTCTCGTCCGACGGCCGTCAGATCATTTCGTGCGGACGAAACGGGGGGAAGGTGATCATCTGGGACACCCTCACGTTTCGGGAATCGCAATCGTTCGTGGCGCCGCACTGCGCCGCTCGAGGCCCTGGCGATTTCCCCCGACGGTACGACCCTCGCCATCGCGGGCAGAGGGACGGTCATCCGAAACCTGATCACGGGCCAGGATCGGATACGCCTGGAGGGGCCGGGACTCACGGGCCGGGTCCGGAGTGCCGAATTCTCGCACGATGGCCAATTCCTGGCCACTGGCGGCCAGGGCAAGGAGGTGAGTCTCTGGGAAACACGGACCTGGGGACGGGGCAGGCCGTTCCTGGTGGACGAGGCTGGCATCGAATGCATTCGCTTCTCGCCGGATGATGGAACCCTGGTCATGGTCGGTGCTCGTGGCATCCTCCACTTCCGCCATCGTGGGACCGGTGCGGAGGACTTCATCGTCAGCGGACAGGATCGGACCTGGTGCGTGGCCTATTCTCCCGATGGCCGCTCGCTCGCGAGTGCGAGCAAGGACTCGACCGTCAGGCTATGGGGCCTCCCGCGGGACCGCACGCGGATTTCGGTCTCGATCCCGCCTACTCGATTTCCGACCGCTTTCGAGTTCACGCCGGATGGGGCGGACTTGACCCTCGCCGACTCCCACGGGCGGGTCTGGATCCTCGACGCACGCCGAGGTGAACTCAAGACCGCGCTTCACCTTGACGCCGGAGCACCGATTATCCGTGTGGCCCTCTCACGCGATTCCCAGTCATTACTGACCGAGGCGACAACCGGTGCCATCAGGTTGTGGGAGTTGCCGGGTGGCCGACGCTCGTGCGACATCCCCATCCCGGGCGTCCGCGATGGCCCGCTCGCGATCTCTCCGGACGGTCAACGGGCCGCTCGATACGCTTCGTACGCTGAAGGTATCTTATGGAACAGGACCCGTGGGACTGTCGTCAAGCAGCTTGGTCTACCAACCGCGGGAGAAATGCTCTTCTCACCCCGGGGGCGTACCGTATCCATCTGGAGTTATGACACTAAGAGACCTTATCTGTGGGACCTCGACTCGGGGAGGAATCGGACGACGACGAGACATCACGGAGACTTTGTCACGGCCGAGGCATTCTCTGATGATGGCGTGACCCTCGCCACCGGAGGAAGTGAAGGGACGATCATCCTGTGGGACGTCGCATCGCTCCTGCCGATCGCGGAGTTGCCGGGACTGAAGACGCGTGTGAACGCGATTGATTTCACGTCGAACGGCCGTACACTCGCCGTCGGCCAGAACGATCATCTGGTGAGCCTCTGGGACATCGCCACCACGAGAATGTTGATGTCGCTCCAAGGGCATTCCGGACCGGTGTCTCAGGTCCGGTTTTCCCCCGACGGACTGACGCTGGCGACCTGCGGCGTGTCGGCCACCGGTCACACCGAGGTCTACCTCTGGTCCGCGGCTCCGCACGAGTGACGTTGAGAGCCGGCGGGTCGGAATCCCGGGATCTTGCTCCTGAACGGCCGCTCGGCATTTCGATGGGTAAGGGAAGCAGGCCCATCCAGCGACGGATGAACGCGGATCCCGACCAAGAAGGAACCCATTCCTTGGCTCGAGGATCGGGCCGCGTCGAATCTCTGGCGGAATTCCTTCTAACCATGATGCGCGTTCATTCGCGCCGATCCGCGGCCAGAGTGATTCCGTTTTCGGGTCCTTTTCCGGAGGCGATGCCCGCCTTCGTCGAGAAAGTTTCGCAAATCTCAAGATTCCGCGCTAGGTTCTGTCATCTCGCGCATCTTGTCCCTAGCGATGAATCCGGCGAGGACGGACGGTGTCCGCGAGGGAAGTGTCCCCACCACGCGATGATCGGCCAAGGCCGGGTCATTGGACTTCACACCCGTCGAACAACCTGGGGCTCGACGCGTGCGTTCGCCGATCTGACTCACTCTCGATAACCAAGCGGGGATTCGATGAAGCATGCAAGAATCGCACGACTCGTCCTGGGCCTCAGTTTCTCAGCCCTGACCCTAGCCGGGTTGCCGGCGAGGACAATCGCTGGAGACTTGATCACCGTCGCTTCCTTCAATGGGGCGAATGGAGGAAGTCCATTCGGCGGGGTGACGCTTGACGCCAGTGGAAACATCTACGGAACGACCTCCAACATGGGGCCTGGGGGCGGTGGAACTGTCTTCGAGATCAACCATGGCTCGAGCACCATCAATACGCTCGGCTCATTCAGCACCGCCGATTTTTCTGATCCGAATGCACCCAGGGGCACATTAGCACTCTACAATGGAGCCCTCTACGGTACGACGTCGGCGGGAGGCGACGCGCATGCGGGCGTCGTCTACTCCGTTCCGCTACAAGGAGGTACCCCGAGCGTTATCGCTTCGGTCCCATACAGCTATCCCGGTCCGAATCCAGGCGTGGTGATCGACTCACAAGGGAATATATACGGATCGAGCGTGGGCGGCGGCGCAACGAACGCTGGAGCGGTGTGGGAAATCACCCAAGGAAGCCACAACCTCACAACTCTCGCGAGTTTCAACATCGCGGCTGGTCTCGGCGGTAGTCTGGTGCCATCTTCGGTGACGATCGACGGCAATGGCAACATCTTTGGTACGACCCTACTCGGGGGGGCTAACCAGGCTGGGACTGTCTGGGAAATCGCCAAGGGAAGCAGCACGGTGACCCTGCTCGCCTCGTTTAGTGCATCCCTGAAGCCCGGGGATACCCTCGTCTTCCCTTCGCAGGTTGTGGTCGATTCGCAGGGCAACATATACGGCACGACAGGATCGAGCGGCGGTGCCTATGGGACCGGCTCAGTCTGGGAGCTCGACAAGGGCAGCAGTACGATTGAGACGCTGGCTTCATTCTCCGGCGCGACAGAAGACACACCAAAATATGGTGTCAGCGTCGATTCACATGGAAACCTTTACGGAGAAACATATAGCGGTGGTATCTACACCGAAGGGACATTATTCGAGGTCGTCGCCGGCAGCCACACGATCACGGAGCTTGCCGCCTTCGGTGCTGCCGGAGGAGGCGGTGAATATCCCCTCGGTTCAGTGGCAATCGATGCGCAAGGCAACCTGTTCGGCACAACCAGTTTCGGCGGTACGGTGGTCGGTTCCGGCACCGTTTGGGAGTATACCGCGAGTGTTCCCGAGCCCTCGTCGATTGTCCTGAGCATGATCGGCCTGGCGGCGACCTGGTGCGTTGTCTTGATCCGTCGGCGGCGCATCGTTTCATGATGTGCAGCATCGGCTCTTCAAGGCGGTCTTCATCGTCTGCCGGGGGTGCTCCGCCACACGTTGCTCTCCGATACGCGGCGTCGGTGGCGCGTCGGAGCCTAACAATCCTGCCATCGCCCCTTTCTATCTGGGTTCAGCGATATGAGTAACCACGAAACCTCACCTACACTTCTTAGGATCGACGAGGATCGAGCACCATGTCTAGATCACCTCGAGTTCGCCTTAATTTCTCGGTTCACTCACGGATACTCGATCCACCCCGCCGACGGGTCCGAAAGTTGATGCCGGGGATGGAAGGCCTCGAATCGCGCATGTTGCTCTCGACCATCGACTGGGATAGCGCCAACCACCCCTCGGGCGGCGACTGGGACACGGCGAGCAACTGGGTCGGCGACTTGGTCCCCGGAACGGGCGATGAGGCCCTGATCGAGGGTTTGACCAACGGCATCGTGACCCATGACCATGCCTACGACGACGAGGTCGGCCAGATCACCTCGGATGGGACCGCGACGCTAGAGATTTCGGCCGGCTCTCTCGCGATCGATAGCAGCTCCAATCTCGGCAATTTGAATCTGCACGGCGGTACGCTGACGATCTCGGGGACGCTTACCATCGCGGCACAGATGACCTGGCTGGATGGAATCGTCGAGGGCTCGGGCGAGCTCGACACGTATGGGACCCTGACGATGGGGGAGACCAGTGCCGCGGCACGGGAATGGCTCGTCGGCGTTACACTGAAGAACTATGCCAACGCCACGCTGGCGAGCGGCGACAGCGCCTACGGTTTGCTCCTCGTCAACAATGCGATCTTCTGGAATGAGCCCCAGGGGATATTCACGCTGGCGACTGACGCGACGATTGATACCGATCAGACGGCCCCCAGCTTTCTCAATGAGGGCACTTTCACCAAGCCGGCCGCCGATGCGGGCACGTCAACGATCGGCGTTGCGTTCGACCAGTCCTATTCGGGTCGCACAGAGGTCGATGCTGGGACGCTCCAACTCCTGGGGGGAGGAGGAAGCGGCGCGTCGGGCGCGGACTCGGGGAAGATCACGGCGGCGGCGGGTACGACGCTCCGCTTCGGAGGCGACTTCTCATGGGACTCGTCTTCGGTCCTGAGCAGTTCGGGAACGGTCGATTTCGATGGGGCCATGCTAAGCGACGCGGGGAGTTACGAGGCATCGGCGGGCACGTCGGTCGATGGCTCGCAGGTCGAGCTGACCGGCACGGTGGTCGGCCTGGGCTCGGGCCTGTCCATCAGCTACGGGTCGCTGGAGCTGAGCACGGGTCAAACGCTGCGCGTGCCCGTGCTGGACCTGGGCATGGGGGGGACGCTGGAGGGGACCGACGACCTGACGGTGACCGAGCAGACCACCTGGCTGGACGGGGCCATCGACGGCCCGGGTACGGTGAGGACGTACGGGGCGCTGACGATGGGCGCGGGCGACCTGCCGGCGCGGGAAGACCTGATCGGGGCCACGCTGGACAACTACGCCGCGGCCACGCTGGCGACCGACGGCGGCTACGGCCTTGTGCTCCAGGCCGACGCGGTGTTCGACAACGAGGCGGGTGCCAGCGTCACGCTATCGATCGACACGCCGATCACCATCGACCAGTCATCCCCGACTTTCATCAACGAGGGGACGTTCACCAAGCCGGCCGACGACGCGGGGACATCGTCGATCCATGCCACATTCGATCAGACTGCAACGGGAATTACGCTGGTCAACGCCGGCACGCTGCAACTCGACGGCGGCGGGTCCGTCACGAGCTCGATCACGGCCGTGGCGGGTACGACCCTGGTTCTGGGAGGGACATTCGCATTCGACGCGTCGTCCGCGATCGTCAGCGCCGGCTCGGTCGATTTCGATGAAGCCATGCTCAGCGACGCGGGGAGTTACGAGGCATCGGCGGGCACGTCGGTCGATGGCTCGCAGGTCGAGTTGACCGGCACGGTGATCAGCCTGGGCTCGGGCCTGGCTTTCAGCTACGGGTCACTGGAGCTGAGCACGGGTCAATCGCTGAGCGTGCCCGTGCTGGACCTGGGCATCGGGGGGGCATTGGAGGGGACCGACGACCTGACGGTGACCGAGCAGACCACCTGGCTGGACGGGGCCATCGACGGCCCGGGTACGGTGAGGACGTACGGGACGCTGACGATGGGCGCGGACGACCTGCCGGCGCGGGAGGACCTGATCGGGGCCACGCTGGACAACTACGCCGCGGCCACGCTGGCGACCGACGGCGGCTACGGCCTTGTGCTCCAGGCCGACGCGGTGTTCGACAACGAGGCGGGTGCCAGCGTCACGCTATCGACCGACACGCCGATCATCATCGACCAGTCATCCCCGACTTTCATCAACGAGGGGACGTTCACCAAGCCGGCCGACGACGCGGGGACATCGTCGATCCATGCCACATTCGATCAGACTGCAACGGGAGTCTTGTCTGTCCAGGGCGGTGCCTTGGTCTTAGACAGCGGCGAGACAATTGAGGGGATCGTGGCGGTCACCGGGGGTTCATCCTTGACCATGGCGATCCCGACGAATCTTTCTCCGACCGGAACACTCAGCGGAGGTTACTGGTCTGTGGGGGCCGATAGCTCCCTCTCGTTAGGGGGGGACATCACGACGAACGATTCCTCCATTAGTGTCAACGGAGCCAACGCCACTTTCGTAGGGCTTTCCTCCCTGAATACGAACGCGGCATCGGGCGGGCTGGCGATCTCAGACGGCGCCTCGCTGACACTCGAAGGGAGCCTCGATAACCGAGGTTCGATCGCGTTGGGTTCGGGCTTATTGACCGTCGATGGCAGTTACACCCAGGAGACCATGGCGTCGCTCAAGGTCGGCATCGACGGCACGACGCCCATCAGCCAGTTCGGCCGGCTCAGCGTCTCCGCAACTGCCAGCATCGGCGGAAGTTCGCTGATCATCAACCTGCAAGATGGGTTCGAGCCCACCGTAGGCCAGACCTTCGCAATCATCAATGCCAAAGCTCTCATCGGCCAGTTTGGCAGCGTGAATCAGTCCGGAGTATCCGGGCCAATCGTCTTCCAGACGACTTACTCCAGCGGCAGCGTGACCCTCGTCGCGACGGTTGCCCCCATCAACGTGACGAAAGATCTGTCCGTCAAGGCCGGCGGTTTCGTCTTCAACCGCACCACGCGGCAATTCTCGCAGACTTTGACAATCACCAACATCAGCAGTACACCGCTCACCGGGCCGCTCGAGCTGGTGCTGCTCAACCTCAAGAACGCTACGCTGCTCAACCAGTCCGGGACGTATCAGGGCAACCCGTACATCACGATCCTGGGCAGCGACTCGCTGGGTGTCGGCCAGAGCCTGACCTTCACGCTCATCTTCGCCGACCCGACGCTCGCCACGATCAGCTACACGCCCGAGTTCTTCATGGGGCCGATCCCGCCCCAGAACTGAGCCCGAATCGACCGGAATAGAGTACTATCTTTGTCCAAGGAATCCTCCATGAATCAGTCACGCCCGAGACATTGGGCCGGCTTGCTAGGTTTGGTCTTGATCCTTGCCGGGACGTCCGTCCGCGCCGATCAGGTGTGGACCGTGACACTGGATACCTCCCAGCTCGCCACAAATTACTCCCCTTACTTCGCGCTCGACTTCGAGCTGACCGGGACCGATGGAAACACCGTCACCGTCAGCAACTTCTCGTTCGGCTCGGGGGGCGCCGGTCCGGGGGCCGCGTTCCTGACGGGAGGGACGAGCGGCGATCTCGGGAGTAGCGTCATCCTCAGCGACAGCCCGGCGAACTTCTTCAACGACTTCAATCAGCAGTTCACGCCGGGCGACACGCTCACGTTCACCGCAGACTCGACCCTCTACACGTCGCCTTCGAATCCCAATCCGGACAACTTCTCCATGGTGATCCTGGAGAGATACGATCCCGCTACCGGTTACAATCCGTTTGGGGGGACGGCGGGGACATCGATCCCGACGACCGACTCGACCTACGGTACCTTCTTCAACTTCGATATCAACGGGCCCGGTGCGACGACCGCCAGTGCTTACACCAGCTCGAGCGGCGACATCACGACGACCTACACCACGTCCGGTGCCGTTCCCGAGCCGTCGAGTGGTCTTATGCTTCGCTTCGGAGTGATGGGCCTCTCAGGGCGCTCTTCTGGGGCAAGAGAGATGTCGCGAGCGGGAGGTCCACTCTCTCAGGACTGGTTTTCGAATGAGATGGACGCGGTTCGGGCATTCTCCCGCTCGATCGAACGACGCAGCGAGTCCAGGGTGATGCGTCGAGACATTGCTCGTGGTACACTCGACCTATGAGCGACCGACGAAACATCGCAGTCCAGGTCCGCAATTTTAGCGAGGAAGACCAGGAGAAGCTCCTGGAGGAATCCATTCTCAAGTGGCGAGTGCTCGGGGCGTCCGCAGCCTGGAACGCAATCTATGACATGCTCGGCTGGTGGTTCGCGGCGCGTGGTCTTGACCCCGAAGTTCAACGGGTGGACCGATCCCACATCGAGATCCATTCCGTCCCGTGGCTGACGCGCAGCACGACCATCGAGGTGGGCGAGCGCGCCTCCTCGGAAGGAACCGATCGAGGCTGAGCAACTGAGCAACGGCTGCTTGATTACCCTGACAAACGCGGGGCGGGCTTGCCCGACTCGTTGAGTGCAGGGACCGAGGGCGGGTAGAGGTACCTACGAAAAAAGGGGACAGTCGCAATCGCCACGGTTGACTGCTCAATCTGAAGAGAATCGACTTATCCAAATTCCCCAAGCCGCGCCGATATCTAAGAAAATGTCTCCTTTCTGCCAAGAATGTCCCTTTCCTTCCCGCCGAACCCTTCACGAGTTGGATTCGACGGGCTTGCGGGTTTCCAGGATTTCCCGATCGATCTATAATGGAGTTGATTTCGGGGATCGGGAACTCGGAGTCCTCGACGCGTAGCGGGGGGCGTCAAGATGGATCAGAATGGTCAAGATGTGCTGGAAGCGGCCCTCTCTTTACCCGAGGATGACCGGGCGAGGATTGCCGAGGCCTTGCTTCAGACGCTCTCCGCCGATGCGGAGGATTGGGGAGACGATGAACTCGCATCGGAGCTCGATCGTCGGCTGGAGGAGGCCCTGAGTGACCCGACGAGCACCGTGCCTTGGTCCGAGTTGAAGGATCAAGGTTGATCGCGTCCGATTGAGAACAGCATCATGGAAGTTCGGTTCCATCGATTGGCAGGAAAGGAATACGAACAGGCACGGAATTGGTACGAGCGTCGGAGAATTGGACTGGGGTCCGAGTTTGCCGCCGAGACGGACCGAGCAGTCGCTCGAATCGCGAAGTACCCGAACCGATGGCCCATCCATTTCGAGCGGTTCCGACGAGTTCGCCTCCGTCGATTTCCCTATTTACTATATTATTATGTAGCGGATCCATCTCGCATACTCGTCCTGGCCGTAGCACATTCCCGGCGGCGGCCTGGTTACTGGCGACGGCGACTGTCGCCTTGATGCTGATTCGATCCGGGGACATAAAGGGGCCGCTCTTAATTCCCGTCGCAATCTGGGAAAGACGGGCAAAACAATCCTCCCCAGAATCCCTATTTCTCCTGGTTATCGAGCGATTTCCCCCTTTTTTAAACTATTCGCTGATGCCCTGGCGGGCCAGTCGCTCGCGACCTCGCCGCTTCACATCCTCGATATCCAGAGAGATGGCGGGCTCGCCGAGTTCGAAGCGATCGACGGCCGGCTTGAGATCATTCCGGAGCCGTTCCAGATCTTGCTGGTAGGCCCGGAACGCCTGGACGCTTTCCTCGGAGGAGAGTTCGAGGGATCCCGCCTCGATTTGATCACCCAGAAAGCGGTGAAACACCACGAGTTCACTGGAGTTGTCCGCGGACATCGTTTGACTCTCCATGATTGGATTCCTCGAAATCCCATCATAAATGTGTCGGCTGGATGTCGAGAAGACAACCGGCGTCGCGACTCCGGTTCGCCAACCCCCGGAGAACCCGTTCGATAAGATGTCGCGTCGAGCCATCTCACCCGCCGTGGTTGCCATTCCCGGCCTGTTCCTTGGAGCCTTCCGGCGGGGTCGCGGGGACCTCGGGGGCGGAGGGCTCGACGCGGATCCGACGGATCCGCGTGGGGTCGGCGCGGAGCACCGTGAGGCGGTGGCCGTTGATCGAGACCGCGTCGCCCGGCCGGGCCAGTCGGCCGAGCAGGTCGAGCACCAGGCCGCCGGCGGTCTCCGCGTCGGTCTCGGGGATCTGCATCCCGCAGGTCTCCGAGAGCACGTCGAGCGGGCATGAGGCCTCGACCTCGTAGACGTTCTCGCCCAGCGGCGTGATCGGCGGCGTCTCGCGGTCGAACTCGTCCTGGATCGGGCCGACCAGCTCTTCCAGCACGTTCTCGAGCGTCGCCATGCCCACGACGCTGCCGTATTCGTCCAGCAGCATCGCCAGGTGCACCCGGTTGCGCTGGAACTCGAACAGGAGCTGGTCCAGCCGCAGCATCACGGGCAGGAACGGCACCTTGCGCGCGAGCTGGCGGAGGTCGACGCGACCGTTCTGGTAGGATCCGGTCCGGAAGATGTCCTTGACGTGGATCATGCCGATGACCGTGGTCAGGTCGTCTTCGCAGAGCGGGAACCGGGTGTGGCCGGCCTGGCGGGCCACGCGGAGGTTCTCCTCGATGGGGCGGGCCAGGCTCAGGTAGACGATGTCCGGCCGAGGGACCATCACCCGACGCGCCGTCTTCTCCTCCAGGTTGAGCACGTTCTCGATCATCATCCGCTCGTTGCGCGACAGGTGGCCGCCGGCGACGCTCTCGGCGACGATCAGCCGGAGCTCCTCTTCGGAGTGGGCCAGCTCGGACGTGCTGGTATGGCCCAGCCCCACGACCCAGAGCGTCAGGTTGCTCGCCTTGTTCAGCAGCCAGATGATCGGCGAGAAGATGTAGGACAGGATCACCAGCGGCGGGGCGGTCACCAGGGCCAAGACCTTCGGCATGCGGATCGCCAGGCTCTTCGGCGCCTGCTCGCCCAGTGCCATGTGCAGGAAGGTCACCAGCGAGAGGGCGGCCACCGGCACGATCGGGATCGACACCGCATAGATCGTGATCGGATCCGACGGCAGGTGGATGGCCTTGAACGCCGCCTTGACCAGCGGGTCAACCCAGTGCTCTATCGCCCGCCCCAGCGCCAGGCTGGCGACCGTGATCCCGATCTGCGAGGCCGACAGGTAGAAGTCGAGGCGATCGAGGGCCTTGCTGGTCAGCTTGGCCGCCCAGTTTCCTCGCTCCGCGAGCTGATCGATCTGGGTCGCTCGCACCTTGACCAGCGCGAACTCGGAGGCGACGAAATACCCATTGATCAGGATCAGGCCGGCGATGCTCAGGATCTCGATGTAGCCCATGTCGGACGAAATCCGGTCCTCAGTCGGGTCGCTCACCCCGTCGAACGTCGGACGGCCGAGGGCTCCGCAGCCCGTTATCTCCGTCGTCGCGCAGGGCGCCAGTTTATGCGACCGTCGCAAGGGTCCCGATTCTAACCGAAGTTCGCCACGTTGACACTCCCGAAATCCCCCCGGTCCGAAACTCAGGACCTATGAACGCGCGAATCCATCGGGAGACGGACCGGCACAAATGCCGCCGCCGAAGTGCGACCTTGACAGCCCTTCCCTCGAACTTTACGATGTAAAGCGGCCATGAGGGAGGGGGCAAGTCGTCGGTTTCCTGCTCGGGATGATCGTGGATTCGGGGACGAGTGGCGAGGGGGTGTAGGCCGATGGAATTGCGCGAGGCCCTGACGCAGATCACGGAGATCCGCCTGCAACTGGCGCGGACCGAGGTCTTTCGCGGCTACCGGGCGATGCCGGTGGCGTTCTCGGGAGGCGTGGCCCTGCTGGCGGCCTTGATCCAGGCGGCGACGATCGCGGACCCGATCGGGCAGATCGGCGCCTACCTGGCGTTGTGGATCGTGGCGGCGGTGATCAGCGGGATGGCGGCGGGCCTGGAGATGGTGGTCCGGGCGCGGAATGCCGGCTCGCCGATGACCCGCGAGCTGACCTGGCTGGCGCTGGAACAATTCTGCCCGTGCCTGCTGGCCGGTGCCTTGCTGACCATCGTGCTGGCGCGGACGGCACCGTCGAGCGTCTGGATGCTGCCGGGCCTCTGGCAGGTCGTGTATAGCCTGGGGATCTTCGCGTCCTGCCGGCTGCTGCCGCGGGCGACCTTCTGGGTGGCGGTCTTCTATCTCGGTTCGGGGCTCGCGGTCCTGTCCCTGGGCTATGGAGATGCGTCGCTCTCACCCTGGTGCATGGGGTTGCCCTTCGGGGCCGGCCAGCTCCTGGCCGCCGCCGTGCTCTACAGCACCCTGGAGCGCGACCATGGCACAGAATAAAGCCAAGGCGGCCGAGCCCACGGGCCGGTTCGCGTACGAGGGCCTCGAGCGCGTCTTCCACGAGAAGGCGCGGCTCGGGATCATGACGTCCCTGGTCGCCCACCCCCGCGGGGCGGTCTTCGCCGACCTCAAGGAGTTCTGCCATCTGACCGACGGCAACCTGAGCCGTCATCTCCAGGTCCTTCACGAGGCCGGCTTCGTCGAGATCTGGAAGGGCTTCCACCACAACCGGCCCCAGACCCTCTGCCGGATCACCGACGATGGCCGGCGCCGGTTCCTGGAATATATCAACGTGCTCGAGACGGTCGTCCAGGACGCCCTCAACGCCGCCAAGTCCGAGCCGGCCCCCGCCAACCTCAACCTCGCCGAGGGCTGGTCGCCGGCCTGACCTCGCGGGATATCGCCCCGTTCGGGTAGGTGAAATGCACCGAATATTTACATGACGCCGGTCCCGGTGGGTTTCACCCACCCTACCGGACTTGCCAGACTCTTGGCCCTGAGCTTTGTCGTGCCAAGTTATTGATGGTTCCAAGGGTTGCATCTGTCTCACCGAATTGAACGTGACGATGGCTGTCGGGACGGGAGGACCTTTCATGCGGGTGATTCGGGCCGATGTGATGGGGATGTGTTTCGGGGTCCGCGACGCGCTCGCGGTGATCGACGGCATCGACGAGCCGGCGACGGTGACGATCCACGGCCAGCTCGTCCACAACGAGGTGGTGCAGGTCCAGCTCGCGTCGCGCGGCTTCGCGATGCGGAGCGAGGCGAAGCGGGGAGCCGAGCTGCCGGAGACGCCCGCCGTCCTGGTCACCGCACATGGGATCAGCGACCGGGAGCGGGCGCGGCTGGAATCGGCCGGCAAGCGGCTGTTCGACACGACGTGTCCGCTGGTCACGCGGGTCCACCAGGCCGCGCAGGCGCTCGAGGCGGAGGGCTATCACGTCCTGGTGATCGGCCGCAGGGGACATGTCGAGGTCGAGGGGATCGTCGGCGACCTGGGACAATCCGACGTGATCGAGTCGGTCGAGGAAGTCACCTCCTACCCCTATGCCCGGCTGGGGATCGTCTGCCAGACGACCGCCACCGAGCGTCGCGTCGCGGCGATCCGCGAAGCGATCGTCGCGCGGAACCCGGGCGCCGAGATCCGGTTCGTTGACACGGTCTGCTTGCCGACGAAGGAGCACCAGCGGGCCCTGGAGCGGCTGATCGATCGGGTCGAGGCGGTCGTGGTCGTCGGCGGGCACCACTCGAACAACACGCGCGAGCTGGCCGCCCGATGCCGCGAGCGCGGCAAGCCGGCGCTGCACGTCGAGTCGGCGGCCGAGCTGGATGCCGGCTGGTTCAAGGGATACGCCACCGTCGGCCTCACAGCGGGGACCTCGACCCTGCCCGAGACCATCGATGACGTCCATCGGGCGCTCGTCTGGATCGGGAAGGATTCGGGATGCCAGGTCTCGGATTCCGAATACCGGATTGCGGATTCCGAATATCAAATTCCGGATTCCGGACTGCAATACGCTCATGAGTAATCATCACCAAAATGATTGTGTCGGCCTCGATGCGCGCTCCTTCCGACCGGGCTGGCTGCTGGCGGGGGTCGTACTCTTCGGCGTCGGCTTCGGGTTCGTCGAGGCGGTCGTGGTCGTCAACCTCCGCGCGATCTTGACCCCGGTCTCCGGGCGGACCGATCCCCTCTCGTCCGATGAGATCTTCCCCTTGATACCGGCGGACCGTCTGGAGCGCGTTCGACCCGATCGCGTCGCGGTTGATGAGGATCGAAGTGCTCCGCGAAGCCGCGACGCTCGCGATGCTCGCGGGCGTCGGGCTGGCGGCGGGCCGGACGTCGATCCAGCGGTTCTCGGCGTTCCTCGTCGCGTTCGGCGTCTGGGACCTGTGCTACTACCTCTTCCTGAAGGTGCTGATCGGCTGGCCGGCATCGGCCTGGACCTGGGACATCCTGTTCTTGATCCCGGTCCCATGGGCCGCACCCGTGCTGGCGCCGGCGATCGTCGCCGCGTCGATGGTCGCGGCCGGTTCGGCCGTGATCGTCTGGGAGTCGTCCGGCCGCGCGTTCCGGGTCTCGCGACTTGAGTGGACCGCCCTCGTCCTCGGCGGATCCCTCCTGATCCTGTCATTCTGCTGGGACTGGCGGAACATCGCGGCCGGCGGGATGCCCAACTCCTTCGCATGGGCGATGTTCGTCGCGGGCGAGGCGGTCGGGTTCGGCGGGTTCGTTCACGCGGCCCGGAGGAATCGAGGGCGTCCGACGATTGGGTTGCATGCGGACTAGCGGACATCGTTCGGCGCGGGTCTCCAGACCCCGCCGTCGGCGGGACCGAAGGTCTCCCGCATGGCTCAGAGCGGAAGACCCTCGGTCGGCCCAGTGGCAAGGTCGGGAGACCTTGCCACAACCTCAGACCTCCTGATCTGCGGGATTTAGATGTGGAGCCAAGTTCGGGGTTTCGGCCTCACCGGCGATCGAGTAGACCAACCGCAGATCGGTGCCCGGATAGGTAAACTCCCCGGCGTTGAGATGCTCCAGCAGATGAGCGATGGCGCGGTCGGACCGCGGGTTCGACATCGGATGGACCTGCACACGTAGTATCCCCTGTTCCACCTCAGGCACCAGGTCGGCCTCGGAGCTAAACAGGTCGCGCAGCAGGCTGCGGGCGTCGTCGGGCCGGGCCAGTTCCTCGCGCACGATCGATGCCAACGCCGTCTCGGCGCGGTAGGCGATCATCTTCACCGTGTCCACCAGTTGCTTGCGACTGGGGGCCAGCCGCTCGAATCTCTCGGCCTCCGGCAACTCGTCCCATGCCAGGTGGCGGGGGGTTGTCTTCAACTGGCTGTTGATCGCGATCAATTCGTGGTCGAACTGCTCGATCTCTTCCACCAATCCGGCTTTGCGCCCTCCCATCTCGCCCGCGCCGACTCGTCGGACTCCGGGTGCAATGTCAGTGCAGCGAACCGGGCCTGTCGATGGGTCAGCTGCGATTTGACCGAGCGTTTCCGCCGGTCCAGTTCCCGCCATTTGGGGTTGACCACCGGCCGTTTGGTCTCAGGAATCGTCTCCGTGCCGTACTCGTTAAGCAGGTCAATCGCAAAGTGTTGCATCATGTATCGGAAGAAGTTTTCCTGGGACCATCGACTGAACAGCCGAACAGAGTCCTGCCGCGCCGATTCGCCGAATGCCGTGCTGATCAGGCTCACCTGATGTCCGCTGGTGGTCAGCTTGCGGATCTCCCGCACCCAGAGCCCGCTCTTCCGCGAGCCGATCCAGGTCCCGCGCTCGGCCAGTCGCAATCGGACGGGCTCGCCGTGAGGCAGCGTCGCTTCGACCTCGGCGAACTCGGTCACGGGCCAGTCGTCCTTGGGATACTTATGGTAGGTGATGCAGGCGATGCGGTGGTCCTGCCACATCTCCCGGAAGAACTCCGGGCTGTATCCTTCGCGGTCGAACAGGATCACGAACCGCGACCGATAGCGGTCGGCCTTGAGCTCGGCCTCGGTCGGCTGGCCGGGGACCTCCTCGAGCAGTCGCGGCACGATGTCGCTGCGCAACACCTCGAGCAACCCGTGGTCGATCGTTCGTTCGACCGCGAAGAACGGCCGGCCCAGGATGTCGTTGACCCAGTAGTCGGTCGTCCCCCGCAGGCACAATCGCTGCCGCGAGACGAAGCGTTTGGGCAGGGCGGTCTGACTGCCATGGTAGAGGCGGACGTGCCCGTCCACATACAAGGCGCCGGCCCGCTCCGGCTCGGCCTCCAACCAGTCTCGCGACAGCAGGCCGGCCCATTTCTTCGGGGCGTCGTCGCGACTCAGGGCGGCCAGTTTGTGCCGCAGGCAACGGACCTCGGGGATGCGATCCAGGCCCAACAGCTTGCCCAACTCGCCCGGCGGCCGGTACTGCAACTGCTCGACGGTCTTGATGCGGCACAGGGCCATGTAGGCCAGCAGGATCATCACGTGCAGCGTGCTGTAGTAGCCGCGCAACCGTGCCAGGCCCTCCTGGATGTGCCGGAACAGGCCATTGGCCTCCAAGGCCGGCAGGGCGCAGAGCACGCCGCCGCAGGCGACGTCGCGGCAGGTCTCGAAACGGGTCGGAGCCGCGTCGAGCAGACCGAAGGACGCCAGGGCGCGTTCGTCGGGCCGGGTGCAGGCCGTGCCCATCTCGGCGGCGGCATCAAGGACCGCCCGCGTGGACCGGTCGGTGGCACCGGGCGTCGGTTGAGGATTCCCCGGCCCCACGCCGCCGGGCGGCACATCCCGCGCGGAGGGGTCGTTGGCACGGGGCGTCGGTTGAGCGGGAGCGGTTTCCGCCGCGGACTCCTCCGGCTGGCGCGGACAGGGCTCGATCAGTCGTCGCTGCTGGATGGCCTTGCGCAGGGTATCGCGCTTGAGGCCCAGTCGCTCGGCGACTTCGTTCCGGCTCCGACCGGCTCCGAGCAACTGTTGCGCTCGGGCCGTAACCTCCGGCGTCATCACCGAGGCGCTGCGCGTCGCGCGCGGCGCGTAGAACGCCTGGACGCCTCCGGCTTGATAGCGGGCGACGCTGCGAATGACGCCGTTCTTGGCGACGCCGAAGGCCCGCACGATATCCACCTGGCGGCACGCGCCCTGGCAGATCAGTTGGGCGGTAAACATCCGAAACGAGCGGCGGTCGTCCTCGGCGTGTTGAAAGACCGGCTGAACCCCGCAGAAGTAGATCCATTGGCCGTCTTGGCGGACGACGCTGATTGTGCCGCTAATGCGCGTGGCACCGTCGGCGATAAGCGGTAATAATGCTTGGGGAATGGTACCTTCCTCCTGGTATGTGCCAGGTGATCTTGACAATCAAAGAAGGTACCATTTCCATTTCCCATCACGCACACTTGTCCGCTCAGACGAGGATCTCCTAAACGCCACCGCGGCAAGCAGATAATTCCTACGACCCTCATCCTGCGATAGTCACAGATCAGGAGCTCTGAACCTGCTATGCAACCCGATCGTGTAGTAAGTGCGATGGGCGCGCCCGTAAGATCGGGCTCACGCCCGAGGTTGGAGGACTTGCGTCCCGTCCGAACCACGCACTCACGTGCGTGGTCACGGGCTTCGATCTCACCCTGCCGGGTGGTGTTGAGCGAGAAGTGTCAAAGGATTGGATGCTTTCCATTCGGTCACTTCTTGATCGGACCCGCGCCGGGGAGGGGCCTGGCGGTCGGGTCTGTCGGCGGCTTGTCGAGGCAGAGGAACGCGAAGAGGTCGGCGATCTCCTGCGGTGAGAGCTGCTTCTCGATCTCCTCGGGCATGAGCGAGACCTCGGCCGTCCTGGACTGCTCGACCTGGTCGCGTGGGATCGTCTCCAGCTTGCCGCCCTGGAGCTTGAGCACGATCCGGTCCTTGCCGTCCTCGGCTAGCAGTCCGGTCAGGACGCGGCCGTCGGCTGTGGCGACGGTCGTGGCCTGGTAGCCCGGGCCGATGACGAGGCTCGGGTCGAAGACGTTGGAGACGAGCTGGTCGAAGTCGTTGCGGCCGTTCGATGTGAGGTCGGGCCCGACCTCCTGGCCGGCGCCGTAGATCTTGTGGCACTGGGCGCAGAGCTTGTTGAAGACGGCCGTCCCGGCGGCCGGATCGCCGGGCGTACTCCGGATCGATCGGCGGATCCGGTTGAACGACCCGCTCTCGCCCGGGGTTGCGACCCTCGCGAATCGTGCCCCAGACCGCCTTGATCCGACCGGCGATCTCGGGGTCCTTGCTCTGCTGGAGCTTCCGGAGCTGGGTGACGTTCAGCACCGCGGCGGGGATCTGCTTCTCGGCGATGGCCGCGAGCAATGCCCTGCTCCAGGTAGGACGCTCGGTCAGGAGCTCGACGGCGTGCGGCTTCAACGAGGCGGGTAGATTGCCATACGCCTTGAGCACCGCCGGCGCCACCTCCGGATCGTCGAGGGTGTTGAGCGCGTCGAGGACGTCGCCCCGGAAGTCGACCGAGCTCATCGCCTCGTCCTCCGAGAGGATGCCCGCGACCAGCGAACGGATCGACCCCTGGATCCTCCGATAGAGGATCGCATTCACGGCCTTGATCCGCATCCCTTCCCATTGGCTCCGGTCCTCGACGTCCTTGTCCTTCCACGTCGTGCGGGCGATGGTCCACACCTCCTTCATGCTCTCCTGTTCGCCGCAGTAAGCCAGCATGATCGAGTAATCATCATGGAACGGATGCTGGCGATTCCACGCGGCCTTCAAGTAGGGGATCAGCTCGCGGCGTAAGTCATCTTCCAGGGGGGCCGGTATGCTCCGTTCGCGGAATCGCTCGGCCAGGAGGTCGAAGGCCTCGCGGAGGGCCTCGATCTCCGAGCACGATCTCAACAACGCGACGACGAACTCCGGATTGGCCTTGGGACCGGCCAGGAGCCGCTCGATCAGGTGCGGCACGAGCGGGTCGAGCCGCCCCTTCCCGACCCTCCTGGCCCAGACGGCGAGGTCGTCCTGACGGCCTTCGATCAGCGGATGCAGGTTCTGCCAGACGATCTGCGGGATCAAGGAGTCGCGATCGGTCGAGGCCTGGACCGCGATGAGCACCTGGAGCGGATCGACCCCCTGGAGCTTCGGCGCCGCGATGGCGACCTGGAGCTTCACGTCGAGGCTCGGGTCCCCGGCCCTGGCCAGGACCTTCTCGAGGATCGCCGGCTCGACGCGACCCATGTTCCCCGCCGCGCGGACGCCCCAGGCGCGGAAGCTGGGCTCCGGGCGAGCCAACAGTCTGGCGTGAAACTCGGGATCCAGCGGACCGCTGCCGATCAACGCCCACAGCCCGTGCATCCGAGCCTTGCGAGGCAACCGGCCATCGAGGACCAGCGATTGGAGCTTCTCTCGGGTCGCGGGCGAGGCCCGCTCGGTCAGGAGCCGCTGGGCGATGTCGCGGACGTAGACATTCGGATCGCGGAGGAAATCGATCAGCTCGTCGTCGCTCGACTTCGCGAGGTCGAAGCCGAAGCGCCGGGGCGTCTCCATGTATCGCACGCGGTAGAGACGCCCCTTGAGCCGGTCGATGCCGGCGGGGTCGCGGTTGGCGTCCTGGTAGCAGTGATATTGATCGTACCAGTCGAGGATATAGAGGCAGCCATCCGGGCCCGTCTTCTGCACGACCGGCATGAACCACGAGTCGTTGGCCTGGAGGAAGTCGGGTGTGGCCTCGGCGCGATAGGTCGAGCCGTAGCGCACCAGGGTGTCGACGTTGATGGAATTGCCGTGGATGTTGCCCATGTAGAGCCGGTCGCGGTACTCCGGCGGATAAGCCGGGCTGTCGAAGTAGTGGATGCCGCAATAGGCGGCCTTCTGGTGGGCGTGATCGACGATCGACTCGATCGGCCAGGTGTAGGGCGGATAGGGGCCGCCCTGGCGGATGTAATAGCCCGTCTCGACCAGGTGCCAGAGGTGGTCGATCACGCAGGCGCTGGCGAAGAACGAGCCCTCGGTGTCGATGGCGATGCCCCAGGGGTTGCTCGTCCCCTCGCACCAGACTTCGAACACACGGGTCTTCGGGTGGATGCGGAAGATCGCGCAGGTGAACTCGTAGGTCTTGCCGTTCTTCGACTTGACCTTGGCGGGGTTGAAGACGCCGTTCCAGCCGTAAAGCCAGCCGTCGGGACCCCAGGTGAGCGAGTTGGGCAGCTCGTGGGTATCCGATCGGCCGAAGCCGGTCGCCACGACTTCCTTCGTGTCGGCCTTGCCGTCGCCGTCGCGATCCTGGAGGAAGAGGATATCGGGCGAGTTGGCGACCCAGACGCCGCCGTGGCCGACGGCGATCCCCGAGGGGATATTCAGGCCCTCGGCGAAGATCGTGAACCTGTCGGCCTTGCCGTCGCCGTCGGTGTCCTCGAGGACCTTGACCCGGTCGCGGCCGGGCCCCGGCCTGCGGCGGGGGTATTCCAGGCTCTCGGTGATCCAGACGCGGCCGCGTTCGTCGAAGGTCATCGCCACCGGGTTGACGATGTCGGGCTCGGCGGCGACCACCTCGACGCGGAAGCCGGCGGGTACGGTCATCGCCCGGATCGCCTCGGCCGGAGTGCGCGGCGGATTCGGGGCCCGGTCCTGCCCGTGGGGGATCGGCGCGGAGGAGTCGGGCCGCTTCTGGGCGCAGGCGGATTTGCCGGCGGTGAACCCCTCGATCCCGCCCAGGATGGCCAGGACCATCGTCGTCAGATGCGTCGCACGCCTCATCGTCGTTCCTCTCGGTGCGGGTCGTCCCGGGACGTTTCTCCGTCGTGCGGTCGCCCGGGGTGTCACGACGTTTCTTTCGGAGTCGGATCGCCGTCCCTCGACGGTTCGAGGTGTGGCACGGCGGCACCGGCCGGCAAATCTTCGAGGAGCCTCTGCAAGGCGCTGGGTTCCACCGGCTTGACGATGTGGTGATCGAAGCCGGCCTCGTGCGAGCGGCGTCGATCCTCGTCCTGGCCCCAACCGGTCAGCGCGACGAGGATCGCCTGTCCCAAGCCGGACTCCTCGCGGAGCCGACGGCAGACTTCGTATCCATCCATGCCCGGCATGCCGATGTCGAGCAGGACGAGTTCGGGGCGAAACTCGGTCGCCTGCCGGAGGGCCGCCGGCCCGTCGTAGGCCACGCGGACTTCCTGGCCGGCCAACTTTAGCAACATGCCGAGGCTGACGGCCGCGTCAACATTGTCGTCCACGACCAGTACACGATGGCGAGACGCGGTGTGGTTCAAGCGGTCGGGCTCCTTCGCTGACGTTGGGCGTTCCACGGGCCGGCCGGTCCGGGCGGGCAGTCGGACGACGAATTCGCTCCCCTTGGCCGGGCCCTCGCTGAGGGCCTCGACGGTCCCGCCGTGCAACTCGATCAACTTCCGGACGAGGGTCAGCCCGATGCCGACGCCTCCCTGAGAGCGCTGTTCGCGGCGCTCGACCTGCACGAACAGGTCGAAGATCCGCGTCAGCATCTCGGGGGGGATACCGATCCCATTATCGCGGATCCTCAAGACGACTTCACGTCCCTCCCGCCGCAATTCCAGGTGGATGTGGCCGCCGGGTTCGGTATATTTGGCGGCATTATTGAGCAAGTTATGGACGACCTGCTCGAGCCGGGTCGGATCGCCGATGATCTCGACGGGCCCGGGCGGCAGCGAGAGGGTGAGCCGGTGCTGCTGGTCCTGGATGAACGACGAAGTGGCCTCGACGGTGCGACGGATCAGCGGGATCAGGTCGAGGACCTGCTGGCGCAGCTCGATCCGGCCTCGGCTGATGCGGGAGACGTCCAGGAGATCGTCGAGGAGCCGGGCCATGTGCTGGACCTGTCGCTCGGCCATCTGGCGAGATTCGGCGATGAGGTCGGCCCGGTCGCCCGCGTGCTTCATCACCAGGAGCGAGTTCCGGATCGGCGCCAGGGGGTTCCTCAGCTCGTGGGCCAGCATGGCCAGGAACTCATCCTTGAGGCGATCGGCCTGTTTCAGGGCATCTTCCATCTCGATCCGGTCGGTGATGTCGGTGAGGGTGCCGAACCAGAGGATGATCCGGCCGTCGGCATCGCGCGACGGCACCACGCGCGTGAGGAAGGTCCGGAAGCCACCATCGGCCCCGCGGAGCGGGAAGACCATGTCGAAGGGCTCGCCGCTGCGGAGCGAGGCCCGCCATCGCTCGAGGACCTCGGGGAGCCTGGCCGGATCGTGGACGGCCTGCCATCCCCATCCCTCCATCTGCTCGGGCGTGGTGCCGGTGTAGTCGTACCAGCGCTGGTTATACCAGAAGACGTGTCCATCCGGCCGGGCCATGAACGCCAGTTGCGGGATCGAGTCGGCCAGGGTGCGGAACTGGACCTCGCTATCCTTGAGGGCCTGCTCGGCGCGTCGGCGCTGGCTGATGTCGCGGAAGACCAGGACGGCGCCCTCGACCTCGCCCCCGGCGCCCGGATCGGCGCGCCGCTGTCGTCGATCGGCAGCTCGCGGCCGTCGCGGGCGACCAGGAACGTGTGATTGACGAACCCGGTGATGATCCCCTCGGCGAGGATCTTGTCGATCGGAGAGTCGGCCGGCTCGCGGGTCGACTCGTCGAAGATGCGGAAGACCGCGTCGAGCGGACGGCCCCGCGCCTCGGCGTCGGACCAGGCGGTCAACGCCTCGGCGATGGGATTCATGAACGTCACGGCGCCATCGACGTCCGTGACGATCACGGCATCGCCGATGCTCGAGAGCGTCACGCGGAACCGCTCGCCCTGCTCCCTCAGGGTCTCCTCGGCCCGCCTCCGCTCCAGGACCTCGGCGCGGAGCGACTCGTGGGTCGCGTCCAGCTCGGCGGTCCGCTCGCGGACCCGGCGCTCGAGCTCGTCATTCATCGCCGCCTTGTGCCGCTCCGCCTCGACGAGCTGCAAATTGGTGACCCGGAGTTCCTCGGCATACCGCCCCAGCTCCTCCTCGGCCTTCTTCCGCTCGGCGATCTCTCGCTCCAGTTCCGTGGGGCTCCGCATGGCCAGGGCCATGGGGGTGATCGGCACCAGCGCGATCACCGTGCACCACGAGACCACGGCCGTGAATAGCTTGAGGACGCCCGCCAACCGATAGGCCGGCCACCAGAAAATGATCGCCTCCATCAGGTGCGTGGTCCCGCAGGCCAGGATGAAGGCCCCGAATAGCCAGAAGATCGTCCGGAACGGGACGTCCTTCCTCCTCGACACGAAATAACCCAGGACGCAGGGGATGGCGACGTAAGCCGACCACACCCCGAGGTCGGACACGATATGCAGCCAACCGAGTTCGGAAGACCAGTCGCCGCAATCCCATCGAGGCGGGAAGCCGGACGGATCGAACAAGTGAGTGAAGATCTCGAGCATCGTCCCGCTCCCCGGTCCACCCCTGATTCACTCGCCAACGAACGGACTCACGATCCCAGTAGGGGGCTCTGCAGGGTGGGTGAAACCCACCAAGTCTTTCGGCGCCAGGGCATTCGGTGGGTTTCATCCACCCTACTGGGATCGGTCCTCAAGAGCCCTGGCAATCGTGGCGCAAAAGTCATATCTGACGAGATTCCGCTTATTATGCGCAATGCATCGCAATCGACGAAGCGAATGCCGGCGCCATCATCGGTGGAACGGGCCTCGTCACGGAACACGCATTCGTCGAGGTCGGCGGGGCGATTGGCGTTATGTTCGAGGGTTAATCGGATTGCGACGGTCGCGCATGCATGGTCGCAGGGTCGATTTTAAACAACCCGAGGCGCGGGCCGCCAGTGGATTATTGTAATCCGCCGTCATCTGGACCTGCGTCACCCGTCGGCGGGGCGGTTACAACCTGGAGCTGGAGGCTATCGATACGACGACGGATCTGCCAGAATGGGGGAATGCCCCAGACCCTCTGGCGAGCCTCCCTGGTCCTGGCCATCTACCGCAACCGCGAGGTAACCCAATCGCGACTTCGTTCAGTTGGCGACGGTCCGCACCAACGGAAATCCGGCGAACCGGACTGTCGTGTTCCGGGGTTTCCTGGCTGATTCCCACCGGATTATCATGGTGTCGGACGTCCGGAGTGCGAAATTCGAGGAGTTAGCGGGCAATTCCTGGGCCGAAGTGTGCTGGTATTTCCCCCGGACGCGGGAACAATTCCGGCTGGGGGGTCGCGTGACAGTCGTCAGTGAGGAAACCCCCCTCGAATCGTTGCGGGAGGCCCGTCTCGACGTCTGGCGTGGGCTGTCCGACTCGACCCGACAGAGCTTCACCTGGCCGTCGCCCGGCCGACCGCGCGACGCGATCGCGGGGTTCCTCCACGGATTTCCGGACGACGACTCCCCCCTGCCCTCGTTCGGTTTGCTGGTGCTCGACCCGTGCTCCGTCAACCACCTTGAGCTGGATGGCAACCCTCAGAGCCGCTGGATCTCCGATCGCGATGATGATGGCGGATGGACCACTCGCGAGGTGAACCCCTGAAGGCGGGTACGAGCCTCGAACCTCGTCGAGGCTAGAAACCCGGCGAGCGGCCGGCTCAGAAGTCCGCGTCATCTCGCTTCGTGGCCGCTCCCTCGTTCTGGGCAGGTTTGGGCGGATTACTGCCGTTCGCGTTCGATCCGTTGTTCGGGCGGGATCCGGCAGCGGGCTGGGGCGCGATGATCTGGTCGGTCAAGGTCTGGATGCCCGCGCGGGCGACCTCGGCGTCCTGTTCGCCCGTGGCGCCGCCGACCCCCACGCCGCCGATCACCTGGCCGTCGACCACGACCGGCACGCCGCCGCGGAGCGTCGTGAACTTACCCCCGCCGGCGCTCGCGGCATTTTCGAGGCTCAGGTTCATCAAGGGATCCGGGTTCGCGGCGCCGGTCGGGAGCGGGCCGCTCGGCTGCCGCATCGTGGCTGCGGTCGTCGCCTTGGTCATGGCCGTGTAGATGCTGGCGGGCCGCGCGCCGTCCATCCGTTCGAACGCGATGAGGTGACCGCCCTCGTCGACGACCGCGATGTTCTCATTGAGTCCCATCGCCCGGGCCTTCGCCACGGCACCGGAGAGGATGACACGCGCGCCGGCGAGCGTCAGCCGGACCTGGTCGCGGACGACCAGCGGCGAATCGGTCTTCGAACCGGGAGTGACGGCCGCCGCCGTGGCGGACCAGGTCAGGGCCTCGCCGACCGTTGACCGGGGCGTCGGTGGATCGCGATGGACGCCGGCCAGCGTCTTTCCGATCGCGGCGACGCCGAGCTTCAATCCCTCATTGAAGTCGTCGCGTTTGAAGCCCTCGAAGAATGCCTCGCGGATCGCCGTGCGTCGGGCCTCCGTCAGGGCCTCGCGATAGTGGCGCGAGGCCAGCACTTCCAGCTTGCGCTCCTTCCTGGCGATCAGGATGAACAAGCCGTGGATCCCCGAATGCTGGGCGAGGTTGATCGCCACCCTGTCGGGGCGTTCGCCCTTGAGTGTCTCGATCGTCTCGATGATGATCGCGGCGCCGGTGGCGCGCTCGATCCGATCCAGCTCGACGCCCGCCCTGGCGATCGCGTCGGCGGCGAACAGGCCGGCCTTGTCCCGGATCTGCGAGGAGGTCTTCTCGGCCCGCGAGCCGGCATCTTGCACCTCCCGATCGAGCCCGGCGACCCGATCGCGATCGATAGGATCAGCACTCCGACGACCGATACCGATCGTCGTAAGCCTTGACTGGATCGACACATTGCAGACGCTCCCTTGCTTGTCACCTCGCAATGATCCATGACAAATGATCGAGACAAGCCCGTCATCTCTGGGCGATGGGCTTGACCGGCCGATGGGGCGGGCCGGTGTAGCGTGCGCGGGGCCTCATGAGGCGATTGTGGTCGAGCTGCTCGATGATGTGGGCCGCCCAGCCGGCGACCCGGGCCATGGCGAAGATCGGCGTGTAGATGTCGATCTCCAGTCCCATGTAGTGATACAGGCGTGCGCTCGGCCAGTCCACGTTGGGAGGCAGCTTTTTCTCCGAGGTCACGACCTGCTCGATCGGCTCGGCGGTCCGCTCCCATCGGTCGTCGCCGATCTCGTTCGCCAGCGCGATGCAATATTTCTTGAGGATCGCGGCCCGGGGATCGCCGGTCTTGTAGACACGGTGGCCGAAGCCCATGATCCGCTCCTTCCTCGCCAGCGCGTCCCGGATCCAGGCCGACGCATTCTCGGGCGCGCCGACCTGCTCGAGCACCTTCCACGCCTCCTCGTTGGCACCCCCGTGGAGGGGGCCCTTGAGCGTCCCAATCGCCGCCACGATCCCGGAGTAGATATCCGAGAGGGTCGAGACGGTGACCCGCGCCGAGAAGGTTGAACGCGTTGAGCTCGTGCTCGGTGTAGAGGACCATCGAGATATCGAAGGCATCCCGCATGGTCTGGGACGGGACCTTGCCGTTGACCATGTTGAGGAAGTTGGCCGAGTGGTCCAGATCGTCGCGGGGCGGGACCAGGGGCAGCCCGTGGCTGATCCGTCGTCGGTAGGCGACCGCCGTCGCCATCTGGGCGATCATCCGCTCGGCCTTGCGGACGTTGGCGGCGTGATCGGTCGGTGGTGCGTTGACCTCGGGGTCGAAGTGCGAGAGCACGCTGACCGAGGTCCGCAGGGCGTCCATGGGATGGATGTGGCCGGGGATCGCCCGGAGCAGTTCGACGAGCGGCTCGGGGATCGGACGCGACCGCCTCAATCGGTCATCGAACTCGCGGAGCTGGTCGCGGTCGGGCAGGTCGCCGTGCAAGAGCAGGAACGCCGTCTCCTCGTAGGACACGTGGCCCGCCAGGTCCTCGATCCGGTATCCGCGGTATTCGAGGCCCCCGGCGCCGTCGGTCCCCTCGATGTTCGCGATCGCCGTCTCGCTGGCGATCACGCCTTCCAGCCCGGGATGATAGTCGTCCATCGACGTACCGCTCATGGAGAAGCTCCGCACAATTCGGGTTCTTGTCGTCAGTTCGACCCGCCGTCTGCCGGCCCAGGAACGCCAGGGCGTCGACCGCGGGTTCAACGTCTCGGATCCGCCGCACGAGGAGGGGATGGGGACCACCGGTCATACCCCTCGCCTCGACGAGGACGGCATCGGATTCTTATCGGGCGGGTGAAACCTACCCCATCCGGCCGTTTCCTGGTGGGATTCACTTATCGGACTCGCTTCTCGGACAATCCCTTCGTTCGCTTCGGCTCGGCTCGGCGTGAATCACCTTCGGACCACTCGCAGAGTGTCGGTCGCGGATCCGAGGTGTTGAGGAGCCTCCCTACCAATTGACTCAGTGTAGACGAATCCATGAGAGTCTTCCATGCCCCGCGCCGATTCTCGGCCCCCAGGAGGATCGGTCCTATCCGTCGAAATCGCGCGTGTTCAGGGACTTCGTCGGGTTTCATCGACCGACCATGACTCCGGAACGTCCTCGGCTCGTTTCTTCGGACTCTCCACCGACCCTTGACCGGCTCCCAGGTCGGGACCAACGTCTCCGAGGACCAGGTGGCTGATTTCTGCCATGTCCTCAATTGGCAACGACAGGAGCTGAACCGCCAATGCATCGATGGATCGAAAAAACCGGCGAAGGTGCTCGATGCGAGCCTTGAGATCATGGAGGTCGGGATGAACCTCGGCGAGGCTCAATGAGTGGTCGAGCACACGCAAGCTCGGGTCCAGTTCGCGTCGTTTCCGTTCGGCCAGGATCTTGCGAAAGAGGGTCCAGACATCGGTCTCGGCGCGAAAGAGCTCGCGACGTTCTCCGGCGCGGTGGACTTTGTGGACGACGCCCCAGGAGAGGAGCTCGCGCAGGTTCATGGAAACATTCCCGCGCGAGACCCCCAGCCGATGTCGTAAGTCGTCGGCAGTCCAGTCGGTTCCGGTGATATAGAGCAGGGCGAAGAGCTCGCCCATGGACGAGTTGATGCCCCAGGTTCGGGCCATCAAGCCCCAGTGCTCGACGAACTGCTGGATGAGCGGTTCGGCATCGGGTAATGACCCGGATTGGTCGCCCGGCGAAGCCGCCGAAGATTTCTCCATAGAATGTCCCGACGTCCTGAATGGTCCCGTTACGATGTCCATAGATCCGATAGCCATGCCGATCGCCAGGTCGTTTTTCCTCCGGAGATCGCGATGTCATCAAATAACCCAGCGATCATCCCTCGCAGGAGCCCACACGTCAGGCCAGGCATCACGTCGTGCACGAACGTTTGAATCCGAGCGGGGAGAAATCCGGGGTTATTGGACAGCGGAACATGCAAGAAGCACGATCAAACCTCAGTAATTCTAAGAAAATATGAAAGCAGGCGCCCAATTTCGGGTAGAATACCAATGCATGCCCCGATCCGCCTGTGCAGAATCCGGGCGCATGGGGGATTGGTACCCGACAGCAAGTTCCTGTGGCGGGTCCTTCTGAACCAAGGAGATGTTTCCATGCCCGAAACCGTGGTCCACTTCCAGATCCGCATGCCCCCCGTATTGCACGAGCAATTGGCGAGCTGGGCCAAAGAGGACAAGGCGTCACTCAATGCGTTGATTGTCGGCATCCTCGAGAAGGCCATCGAGCAGCACGAGAAATCCGGGAAAGAGTAACCCGGATCCTCGGGACCGGGCCGGCGCGATCATCCTCCGTCGCGCCAAGGGACTGCTGATCGTAGCGGACGGACCTAGCACCAGTCTTCCTCCCGGTTCCCGGGTCGGGAGCAGATAGCAACGACCGAATTGACCGATTACCCTTCTCGCCTTGCATCGTCCACCTCCATGACATCGCCTGCCGGTCGAGCCCCCTTGAGTCGGGGCCGCCGTCCGGTTATGCTCTAGGAGTGGATTCCCCGATAGCTCAATCGGTAGAGCGAGCGGCTGTTAACCGCTAGGTTCAAGGTTCGAGTCCTTGTCGGGGAGCTCCTTTCTCATTCTGCCGGCCCGGTAAGGTGGGTGAAACCCACTTACACTCCGGATTGCCGGTCATTCGGTGGGTTTCGCCCACCCCTCGGGTCGTTTCATGTGCTGCTCGCCTCCGACACCAGGATGATCATGGACCGGGCGCGCACGGGATAGGTCTGGAGGACCGGAATGCGAGGTCCCTGGTCCTCTGCGACGATATCCTCGGGCGATGGAAGTGACGTATCCACGGCACGGCGCCACGCGCGGCCCGAGGGTGCCGCCGGGACCCGGAAATCGAGCGTCTCGGAATACGCGTTCATGGCGAGGTAGATATCGCGGTCGACCAGGTTGGGCCGATCGGACCGACGCCCATCCAGTGCACAGGCCAGGGAGCGGCTTTCACCGCTGAAATCCGGCCGGGAGGGCTCGACGCCGTGCCAGAGGATTTCCGGGGGCTGGCCGCCGCGTGCCCCCGTGAAGAAGGTCCGACGCCTCAGCACCGGATGCGCCTGGCGCAACGCGATGATCATCCGCATGAATCGGAGGAAGTCCGCATTCTGCCCGGCGAGCGACCAGTCGACCCAGCTCACGGGATTGTCCTGGCACCAGGCGTTGTTGTTACCCTGCTGCGTGCGGAGGAACTCGTCGCCGCCGAGGATCATCGGTACTCCCTGGCTGATCATCAGGGTAGCCATCAAGTTCCGGACCTGCTGCCGGCGAAGTTGGAGCACTTGCTGGTTGGCCGTCGGCCCTTCGACGCCGCAGTTCCAGCTCCAGTTGGCGTCGCTGCCGTCGCGGTTGCCCTCGCCGTTGGCCTCGTTGTGCTTGTGGTTGTAGGAGACCAGGTCGTTCAAAGTGAAGCCGTCGTGGCAGCAGAGGAAGTTGATCGAATGGAGTGGCCCTCGGCCCCGATAGAGGTCGTCGCTGCCGCAGATCCTCGTGGCCAGGGCCGAGGTCATGCCCGGCTCGCCGCGCCAGAATCGCCGGACGTCGTCGCGGAACCGCCCGTTCCAGTCCGACCAACGCCCCTCGCCGGGGAACGTGCCGACCTGGTAGAGGCCGGCCGCGTCCCAGGGCTCGGCGATCAGCTTGGTGTCGCGGAGCAGCGAATCCTCGGAGATCCGCTTGATCACCGGCGGCTCGAGCAGCACGTTGCCGTGCCGGTCGCGACCCAGGACCGAGGCCAGGTCGAAGCGGAAGCCGTCGACGCCGCCCTCGGCGACCCAGTTCTGCAAGCAGTCGAGCAGATAGTTGCGCACCACGGGATGATCGCTGCTGAACGTATTGCCGCACCCGCTGTAATTCAGGTAGCGGCCCCGTTCGTCCAGCATGTAGAAGAGTGTGTTGTCGATGCCTCGGAAGTTGTAGGTCGGGCCGTCGTCGCCCCCCTCGGCGGTGTGGTTGAAGACCACGTCGAGGTAGACCTCGATCCCGGCCTCGTGGAACGCCTCGACCGCCCGGCCGAACTCGAGCCAGGGCTCGGACCGCTCGGGGTGATGGGCATACGCCGACTTCGGGCGCAGAAGGCGATCGTGTTGTATCCCCACAAGTTCCGCAAGGCTTCCCCGGTCATCGGATTGACGAATGGACAGTCGTTCTCGTCGAACTCGTCGACCGGCAGGAGCTCGACGGCGGTGATCCCCAGGGCCTTCAGATGATCGATCTTCTCGGCGAGGCCCAGATAGGTCCCGGGATGCTGGACTCCGGAGCTCGGGCTGATGGTGTAACCGCGCACGTGGAGCTCGTAGATGATCGTGTCTTCCAGGGGCGTGCGCGGATTGACGCGGCGGTCGCGCTCGGCCGGTGCGTCGATCATCAGGCTTCGTCGCGGCAAGTCGCCGCCGGCTCCCCACGGCCGGCCGCAGGAGAGGGCCCGCGCGTAAGGGTCGAGCAAGATCTTCCGAGGGTCGTAGCGATGGCGATGATCCTTGGGCCCGTCGACCCGATAGCCGTAGCAGAATTCTTCGGGGAGGCCGTCGACCCGGACGTGCCAGTGGTCGCCGGTGCGATTGAGCAGGGGGTCGAGCGGGATCTCGGCGTAGGGCTCGCCGTTGCACGGCTCCGACAGGATCAGCCAGACCGCCGTCCCGTGCCGGCAGAGCAGGACGAAATTGATCCCGCTGGGCGTCGGCGTCGCCCCGGCGGGCAGCGGGCTGCCGCGCGTGACCAGCAGCAGGCGGTCGCGATACGAATACTCGAGGCCGCGGATCATCTGCGGCAGTGCGGTGGTGATGGACATGGAGGTCGTCGTCCGAAGGCCGGGGACCGCCCGACCCGCCCGGCACGGATCGAGATCGCAAGATAGATCGTGACGATTCTCGGTCGGACCGGGATTGGAAACAACGGGGAAATCGAAATACGGTCGAGCGGCGTCCAGACTTCGAGCTCCGCTGACACCCTGGAATCACCATGCACGCACCGCGATGTAGTCCAGGTTCGACAGGTCGGTTCCGGCGCCCGGGGCTACGTCCGGCCGTTCTTCCGGGGCGTTCCAGGGAGCTTCTCGGCCTCGCGCTCGACGAACCAGCCGAGAATACAGAGGCCCGCCAGCGCGCCGGAGGCGACGAGGAAACCGGTGTAGATCTCGGCAAAGACGAGATTGTCCGACTCGTAGTTGACCCCGCGAAAGAGGAGGGTCTCGGCCTGGCGATCGGATTGGGTCGAGCCGCTTGAGCTCAGCGCCTCGGCGAGCCGATGCCGACGGTCGTCCTGCTCCGCCGCCTGGATGAAGCCTCGGTCGGCCGCGTAGGAATAGTGGATCTGGTGCCCGACGAGAAGAAAGGTCACCAGGACGCCGATGCTCAAGGCTCCGCCCGAGAATTGCGCGACCTGGAGGAACGGCCGGATCCTCGCCTCATTCTCCGGATCGCGGCTCGCGTGCCTCATCATCGACAAGAGCACCATCGCGCTGCCGAAACCCATGAGGAACCGAGGCGGGGCGAGCTGCCAGTGCTGCGGCGCGGCAAACCAGTTGAACTCGACGGTGTTCAGCACTTGCCAGTACGGCCAGTTCATGGTCGTCCGATGTGACATCGCCATCCCGCCCGCCAGCACGAGCAAGCCGAAGGCGGCCCCACCGTACCCCGGCGACCGCGTCCGCCAGACGAACCGCTCGACCGCGTAGGCCGTCGCCGCGCCGATCGGCAGCGACACGACCAGCCATGAGCGCATGAACGGGCTGAAATTGACGAGCAAGCCCCCGTAAACTCCCATGTCCGACGCGTTGAAATACTGGACGAACCCGCCGTAGGCGATGAGAAACAGCCGGGGGAGCCCTTCTCGCATCGCGGCCGGATTGAGGCGAGGCCAGGCAAGCCAGAGGACGACATTGAAGGCGACGGCCGCGACGAGCAGGGCGGCGAAGATATCCGGTCCCTCGAGCCAGCCGTGGAGCTGGCCCCAGTGCATCACGTACCAGACGGCGACCGCACCGATCGCGATCGCGGGCCAATACCTCGGCACCGAGGACGGGTCCGGCTCGGGAGCAATCGGCTTGGCGATCGAGAGGACCACGGCCAGTGCCACCAGCGCCAGGATTCCTTCGAACAGGAACCCACCCTCCCAGGACGGCCACTCCGAGGCGTAACTCACGAAGCCGATGAGGACGGGACCGGTCGCCGGCAGGATGATACCGGCCCACTGGACAGGGCTCATCCGGCCCGGAGGATGAAGCCGTGGTGCGTTCTGGATCACGAGCCCGGAACCGATCCCCGCCAGCACGCGGCCGATCTCGAGCAAGCCCAGGGGAGCGTCCAGGAGGATCCCGTTGACCGCCGATCCGCATGCCAGAAACAACAGGCCGGCCAGCACGAGCCGGTAGCTGTCGAATCGAGGGATCAGGCCGGGAGCGGCGAGCAGGGTCAAGGCGATCGTCAGCAAATAGATCGAGTGCAGGCTATAACCATCGGCGTAGACCCAACCGCGGGCGGCGTTCATCTCGCGGAAGTTGCTCGTATGGCCCGCGGTCGTCAGCCATGCCGCGGCCAGCGCGAACGTGGGGCGCAAGTCCAGGAAGGCCCGCCAGGATCGGGCGAGCCCGTCACCCGCAGGTCCGGACTCAATCCTGCTCGCCATGGAGATTCTTCTCGCCGGGTTCGAGCTGGTTGATCCAGGCCAATTCCAGCCCCTGGGGAGTCTGGATCGTCACGCTGGGACGGATCGGCGGCTCCGGCTTCGCGGCCGCGAGCCGAGCCGAGAGCTCCGAGAACGCTCGGGCGGCCAGAGACTCGCGCTCCTGCCGCCTTCAGGGACGACCAGCCCGGTCCGGTGATGAGGATCGAGGGGAGCCGGACTTCTTGCTGGTTGGCCCCGATCCCGTACGGGAGCACCGTCGGCGTGGGTGGGAGCACCTCCACTCGCGAGAAGATCGGGGCCGTACCCGCCTGCTGGGCCTCGACCCAGGCGGTGAAGGCCCGCGAGACGTCCGCCACCTTCGGGTCGAGGATCTTGTCGCGCGTGTAGGCCGGCGGCAGCTCGCTCGATGCCTCGATGGCGTCATCGGGCCGGGGCGCGGAGGTCCCGCAGCCTGGGGCGGGGCCGATCAGGACGGACATCAAGGCCGTCAAACAGAAAGACCGGATCGGCCGATCTCTCATCGCTTGTGGGCTCCGTTCTTGCGGGCGGCATCCTGGGCGGGATAGAGCGGCAACGGCGGCGACGCGGGAAGCGGTCGGTACGACAGGGAGCCGACCTCGACTCGGAACGTATCGCCGGGCTCGAGGGTCGCCTCGCGTCCGGGCATGAGGCTCGCATAGCCGATGCCCGAGATCAAGCCGATTCCGGCGCCCCCTCCGATGAAGTAGGGATTGTTCCCGCCGCCGAACTGAGTCCCGACGCTCGCGCCGACCCCTGCGCCCTCGGCGGCGAAGAGTGCCAGGAGGATCTTCCGCCGTATCCTTACATTGAATCGACGGTCCTCGAGGTCGAAGACCCAGGGGACCATCGCCGATTGCCCGGTGTCTCGCGTGACGAGCTGGCCCAGTTCCAGCGTCACCCTGCCCGGCTTGCCGAATCGCCGCGGCGGCACGACCCGAGCCACGGTCCCGCCGATCAGGCCGGGGGGATGCGATCCCGGCGCGAGCATCTCGGCGAGCACACGATCTCCCGTGACGAGCGTCGGAAGGCCGTTGAGCACGCGATCGCCGGGGCTCAAGCCGTCGCGGGGGATGACCTGGCGGATCCTCAGCGTCACCAACTGGCCCTGACGAAGGAGGGCCTCTTGCCCGAACGGGGGAGCGGGCTCCGGCGATGGGGTCGCGATCGGTGCATCCAATTGCGCCGCAAGCCGGGCGCGCCGAGATCGCGACGACGGTCAGGAGCGCGAGGAATCCGCATCGGAGGCTCTTTCGCATGATCATCCTCCTTCCCGATCGGACGTCCCGGAACGGCCGCCGCGGGCGAGCCGGCGGAAGAATCCTTGATGCGGGGCCGAGTCGCGGGGCACGTCGTCGACGTGCGGCACGGCGATGATCCCCGCCTTCTCAATATAGTCGAGGAGGAGCTCGGTCGCGCGGAGGATGTCGAGCCGGGCGAGCTGGAGGTTGTACCAGGCCGTCCATCGATCGGTATCGGCCTGGAGCAGGTTCACCTCCGCGGTTGCGACATCCAGGCGAATGGCCTGCTTCTCCCGGTAGAGGCGATCCGCTCGATCGCGGTATTCGATGCGGAGGCGGTACTCGGCCTCTTTCTGCTCCCACTCGCGGATGGCCTGTTGCCAACGATCCCACGACGTCCCGGCGTCCTCGGCCGTCTCGAGCAACGAGCGTTCCAGATTGATCTGTGAAAGCATGACATCGAGTCGGGCCTGCCGCAATCGGGACCATAGGCCGACATCGGTGACGGGCAAGTCGTAGGCCGCCCCGAAGATCATGCCGAGGGCGACTCCGCCGTTATTCGGCGTCGTGTTCTTGAAGGCCAGGCTCAGCGGGAGCTGGCCGAGCCCGAACAGGCGGAGCTTGTCCCTCTTGTTCTGGAGTTGCGCGATCCGCGTGCCGATGACCATCAGCCGGACTTCCAGCCGATGGCGACGCGCCCGCTCCACGGCCTGTTCGCGCGAGCAGGGGAAATCCGGGACGAGCCGGAGGTCGACGGCGTCCGGCCAGGCCAGATCGAACGTGAAGGCCCATTCCGACTCGATCGGGGCCGGTCCCACTTCGGGCGGCACGAGCAGGCGGCATTGATGCACGGCGATCCCCAATCGTCGCTGGGTGATCCAGGACTCCTTCTCGACATTCGACAGCAGGACACGAGAACGGCCCACGTCGACCCGCGCCTGACTGACCTCGACGTCGTGCGCCTGCTCCTCCCTGAGCCTACGCTCGAAATAGCCGACATAGTCCCCGGCCAGATCGGCGCCGGCCGATGCGACCCTGAGACGGTACGGGACCTGCTTCGCCTCGAAATAGCGCTGGGCCGCCAGGACCGCCTGGGATCGGCGCACCAACTGCTCCAGCAGCTCCTTACCTCGGATCCCCTCCTCGGCGATCGGCAGCGCCGTGATCTGCCCGGAAGGATCGAGAGGCAGGAAAATGTTAAATCGATTGATCTCTGCGTTCTGCAAGCCGGGCTGGCCCACGAACGGCGTGCCCCCGGTGACATCGGGGAAGATGACGGATTGGCCGTTGAGGGGCCCGGTGACCCGGCTGAGGCCGACGGCGAACGTGGGCAGATTCACGAGCGGCACGAACGCCTTGAGCGCCTCGAACCGGGCGACGGTGGCCGTGCGGACCGCCACGTTGGCCTGGACGATCTCGACGTTCCGAAGGCTCATCGCGAGTGCATCCGTCAGCCGGATCGGCTGCCCCGGGGGCCTGTTCGTCGGACGTGGACGGCCTTCGACGGGCTGGGACGCGTCCGGCAGGGCCGGAGGCAGCTCTCCCGCGGGCACGGGGTCCCCGCCGGCCGATGGTCCCTCCTGTGCCCGCACGACGCCCGTCACGACCCCCGGGAGCAGGGCTGCGAGGACCATGAGGGCCATGAGGTTTCCGCGACCTCTCTTCATCCCGATCCCCCTGGCATCTCGGATGCCAACGGCTCGATCACCAGGTCCGATCGCTCCGGCGCACGCGACGCGAGTCATCGATCCGGACGACCGCCGACATGCCCGGGCGAATGCGATTCTGGTAATTCTCCGGCTCCGCGAACCGGATACGGACCGGCAGTCGTTGCACCACGCGCACGAAGTTGCCAGTGGCATTGTCGGGCGGGAAGAGCGAGAAGACCGAGCCGGTCCCCCCGGAGACGCTCTCGACCCAGCCGTGGAACGATCGCTCGGGGATGGCATCGAGGGTGATGGTGGCCGGGTTGCCGTCCCGCACCCGATCCATCTGATCCTCGCGCAAGTTCGCCACGACCCAGACGTCGGCGAAGTCCAGCGGCACGATGCTCAGGAACGGCTGTTTCACGGCCAGGGTCTCGCCGAGCTGGATGGTCCGTCGGCTGACGATCCCGCCCTGGGGGGCCCGGATCAGGCAATAGCTCAGATTGATCCGTGCCGTGCGTAGCTTCGCCTCGGCCTGGAGGACTTGACTCCGGACGGCGTCGAGATTGGCGATCCGAATGTCGGGCTGGAGCTGCTCGGCCTCCGCCTGGCCGACCGCCGCGACGGCGCCCTCTCGAGCCCGACGGCTCTGTTCGAGGCGGATCGTGGACTCCTCGAGTTGCAACTCGCTGGAGAGCACCTGCCGCTCGTTGGACGCGATCTCGCTCCGGAGCGATTCGACCTTCGACGCCGCCTCGCGATAGTCGGCCTCGCGGTTGTCCCGGTCCTGTCCCGGGATGTCGCCCGAGGCCGCCAGCCTCGAGAACCGTGCGAAGTAATCCCTCGCGTTCTCCTGCCTGGCGACCAGCCCGGGGAGCTGCGCCCGCGATGCGGCGAGCAATTCCTGCTCCTTCTCATGGAGGCGCCTCCGCGACTGGACTTCGACCGCCGATGCTCCCGCATTCCGGTCGGCCTCGGCCAGCCTTGCCTGCGCACCTTCCAGAAATGCCTTGCGTTCCTGACGGATCAATCGGACACCGATCTCCGAGGCCCTCTCCTGCGCCCGCAACTGCGCGAGGTCGGCCAGTGCCTGATCGACGGCAAGCTGCCAGGGGACCGGGTCGATCTGCGCGAGGGCATCGCCTGCCTTGACGATCATATTGTCATCGGTATAGAGCGCGACGACCATGCCGCTAATCTGGGAAGAGACCGGTGTGATATTGCCGACGACATAGGCGTTATTCGTACGGACGTGGAGGCGCGACCAGATCCACCAGCCGATCAGCCCACCGACCGTGACCACGAGCAGCGTTGACGAGACGACCATCCGCAGAACACGAGAGGGGCGGCGGGCTTCTCTCGCCGGAGCCCTTGGGCCCTGGCCCGGACTCGATGGGGCGGGGTGAGCTGGGGAGCGAGTCATATCAAGCTCCTCCTCAAGCGGCGGAGCCCAGACTCTCTCGGGTCTGGTCTCTGAACCTCGCCCTCGGATCGAATGAAGATCTCCAAGCCCTCACGACCCGGCTCGAGTCGCCTGCGTACCGTGGAGGACTGACGAAGGGAGAATGGATCGTCCACGCAAAGAGGTATCTCTTCGGCCTTCCACCCTATTATAACTCGGCAGGCCGTGCGGGTTATGATGATTAAAAGATCTCGGCGTGGACTTCTGATCTGTCTCCGAAGGGCCGGCGCATTCCGGATGTGCAGGACCTGGAGTTCGAACTCATTCCGAGGAATCCTCTCGGTAAAGAGTCTGTCCCGGAAGCCGGATCGGACCGTTGTAGGGGGGGTGAAACCCACCGAGAGGGCCTCGCATCGGTGGGTTTCACCCCCCCTACAAGACCGAAATCGACCCTTCCGGGACAGACACTCAGTTCGCTGCTACCTGGCGCTGCTTCGTCGAAGCTATTTCGGCGCATTGCATGCAGTCGTGGCTGGCTTCTGTGAGAAGTGATTTTGCGATAACCCCCGGACCACGATCGGCGGCTTATTGTGGTCACTTGTCCAGATTATGTTGTGGGATTCTGGCCGACGTGGGGACCGGCCGAGGGAACGGAGTAGGACCGTGGGGCAAAGCGGAGGGCCGTCACGCGGAGGGTTACCGACCGGGCAGGCCCATCATCGGTCGCCGACGAGCGGATCGTCAGGGAAGGCCAGGTCCATCAACAGCGACTGGAAGTCGGACCGGGAACGCAGCGGAAGCAATGAAGACTCGTCGAGGAATTCGAGATCGCGATAACCGCCTTCGATGATTCCGCGAAGGATCCGCATGGCGTTTTCCTCCTCGGAGGACCGTTCGGAAGCATCGATTCCCGAGCCGGCGCGACCCGCGACGGAGGCCAGCATCGCGTGGCAGCCGGCCTCGAACATGGCGGGCTCGCCATCGCGCTCGCGACTCGGCAGCTCCTCGTATGACGAGATCGCGGCGCGCGCAGTCGGCGACCGCGCCGGAGAGATCGCCGGCGGCCGCCCGGATCTGCCCCGATCGCAAGCGGCACTCGCCGATCCTGATCCGATTCTGCAACACTTGCGGGAATTCCTTGACCACAAGCTCCCGCATCGCGATCGCCCGATCGCAGTTCGCTCTCGCCTCGACCAGGCGTCCCAGCGAGCGCTGGGCCTCGGCCATGTTGATCAGGACGTTCGCCAGGGTATCCCGGCCTCGACGCAAGACGTTAGGAGGGTATTTGTCGAGGAGCCCCTGGAGGATCGCCCTGGCCGCCTCGAACTCCGCCAGGGCCTGCTCTTTCCGTCCCAACCCGAAGAGGGTCCAGCCGATGCGGTCGTGGCAGGACGCCAGGTTGACGGACGAGGCATACTGGGCCGGATCGTCGTCCACCACCTTCTGCCAGGCCGACTGCGCCCGCCGGAAATACGCGATCGCCTCTTCGGTCCGACCGATCTCCTTGGCCGAACCGCCGCATTCGGCCAGGGACCGGGCCTGGAGCATCCGATACTTGCTGATCGCGGGGAAGTCCTCCACGAGCGCCTCCGCGACGGCCAGCGCCGATCGATTCGCCGAGAGCGCCTCCTCTGGCCGATTCAGGCTTCGCAGGAACGTGCCGATGTTGGCGTGGGAGGCCGCATTGCTCAGGCGAAACGCCGGATCATCGCGATCGGCGGCGTCGGCCGCCTTGCTCACCATCTCGAGGGTCCGCCGCTCATCGGCCAGGGCCTCGGCGTATCGACCCAGGGAGAACATCGGGCCGCTCAGCGACTGGATCGTGTTCGCGGCGAACAGGAGGGATTCCCTGGAGACGGGATCGGCCGAGCCCGCGGGTCGGGATGCAATCGCTCTCTGGACGACCTCGAATGCCCGGCGCAACCAGATGATCGACTGCCCCGCATCGCCCTCCGCGTGGAGCAACCAGCCGATGCGGGCCATGACCCGGGCTTCGACCAGGTAGACGGGCTCGGTCATGCCGTCGGTGGGCTTCAGCTTCCCGGCGATCGCCAGCGCTTCCTCGTAGGAGGCCCTGGCCGCCTTCCTGTCCGAGAGTATATGCAGGTGGGACCCCTGCGCGGTCAGGTCCCGCGCCAGGTCGAGTCGGATCGTATCGTCGGCGTCGGGGTCGTCGGCCAGGTCGCGCCGGATGGCGATCGCTTTTCGGACGACTTCCAGGGCCTCGTTGGTGGTGCCTATTTCGCCGGTGAGCTTTCCCAGCTCCTCATAAGCGCGGCCGAGAGCCGCCCGCGATTCCCTGTCCGTACGCCGCTGGAGCAGTTTTTCGAGCCGTCCATAGAAGTCGGCCGCCCCTCGGAGCAGTTTGCCCCGGAGCTTCCCGAACTGTTGCTCCTTGAGCAGCAAATCCTTGCTGACCTCGCCATGGAAGACCTTGATTGCGTCCATGGCCAGGACGAACCGTTCATGTTCGCGGAGGTTGGCAGCCTGGAGTTCGGAGTTGGCCCGGGTGACGTTCTCGTTGGCTTCCTTCAGCGCGGCGTTGGCCCTGGTCTGGACGACGAGGACCGCCGCCGTGCCGAAGAGGGTCGCGAGCAAGGCCACGACCGCCGCCGCGACCGCCGAGCGGTTGCGCGCGCCCAGCGGCGGGCACGGATGGAAAGCGGCTCGAGCCACGCCGAAGTCGGCTCATCGGCCGCCCATCGCTCGACGTCTTGGGCCAGCGTCCGGCAACTCGCGTAGCGGTCTTCGGGCTTCGTCGCCATCGCCTTCAAGCAGACGGCCTCCAGCGAGGGGTCGATCGACGAGTCGAACCGATCTCGGACGCGGAAAATCGCCCTTGCCGACGGCTCGCAAGATCGCGCCGACATCGTCGCCCTCGAACGGCGGCCTGCCGGTGAGGAGGCAATAGAGCGTCGCGCCGAGGCTGTAGACGTCGGAGCGCGGGCCGAGCCGGTCGAGGTCGCCCGTCGATTGCTCGGGGCTCATGTAAGCCGGCGTCCCCAGCGCCGAGCCGGGTTGGGTCTCCGCCGAGCCGCTCGCCGACGACGGCACGAGCGTCCTTTCCTCGGAGGACGGCCCCGGCTCCGCCTTGCCCCTGGCCTTGGCCAGGCCCCAGTTGACCACCAGAGTCTCGCCATAATTGCCGACGATGATGTTGGCCGGCTTGATGTCGCGATGGATCACGCCCCGGGTGTGGGCATATTCGATGGCGTTGCAGACGTTGACGAACCGTCTCAGGAGCTCTCGCAAGGCGAGCGAGCGCCGGCTCGGGTCATCCTGCGTCGTGGGATCGTCGTGGAATCCGGCGATGGCGTCCTTGAGGCTGTCGCCGCGGATGAAACGCATGGCGTAATAGGGACGTCCGCCGCCATCGCTGCCGAGGCCGTAGACCGGGACGATCCCCGGATGCTCGAGCCCGCCGGTGATCTCGGCTTCCAGGACGAACCGGGTGCGGCTGTTGGGGTCATCGGCGTGATGGTCGAGGATCTGCTTGAGCGCGACCTCGCGGTTCAGCTCGGCGTCGAGCGCGACGAACACGGCCCCCAGGCCACCGCGAGCGTGGGGCCGCAAGACGCGGAAGCGTTGGCCGTCGCCGGGGGATCGGCCCATCGACGCCGTTGCATCGGCCTCGGGGCCGTCGTCGGTGAGGGTCGAACGCGGGCCCGAGGCGACGTGGCCGATCCTGGCGATGATGTCGACATCGACCGTCGCGACGAGGCCGGCGACGACCGGGCGCGGGGCCGGGATCGACGCGAGGCTCTTCTCGACGTCATCGCCATGCCGTTTCAGATGCTTGGTCGCGAGCCCTTCCAGGAGTGCCCGATCGTCGGCGTCGATGGCTCCCTGGACCAGGAGGATCTCGGCGATCGATCGGCTCTTGTCTCGCGTCCAGGCGTGGAAGGCGGACACGAGCACGGACTGGTCGATCATGCCCGTCTGCAAGGCGAGCAGGCCGAAGAGGAGGTTGCGGTCGGCAGGGACGGACATGGGAGAACTCCAGGGCTGCGCATCTCCCCCGGCAGATTCGACCACGGTCGGGGAACGCCGGCGGGGCGCGTCGCAACGTCGCGATTATCGCATGCTCGCACCGGCTGTGGATACCGTCCCATCCACGCCCTACGCTGATCAAGTGCCATGCGAGCGTGATGCGCCCTGGCCCACCTGTTGACTCGATTACGTTTCATGCTGCCGCATTCTGCACGCTGCTGAACAACGATCGCGTGGACGATGCTGCGCACGCCGAACCGGCCGGCCGCCGCCGCGTCGAGGATCCTCTCGATCTCGTCCCGATCGGGTAGCCTGAGAACGGCAATAACTTGCAGCCAATTCTGACACTCCTCGCCGAACACCACCCGACGATGCGAGATCGAAGCCCGTGACCACGGTCGTGAGACCGTGGTTCGGACGGGACGAAAGTCCTCCAACCTCGGGCGTCAGCCCGATCCGGGACGCAGATCGCACTCACGTGCGAGGTTGGAGGTTCCCCGTCCGAACCACGGTCTCACGACCGTGGTCACGAGGTGGTCTTCGGCGAGGAGTCTCCCAATTCTCGTGATGGAGTTTGTTCCGATTCTCGGTCGGGCCGGGACTTTGAAACAACGGGAAACCGCGATATGCTGGAACTCGAGGGCCCGACCCAGCACGGTGGGACTCCCCCGCGCCCCAGTCCAGAGCCAAAAGACCCGCCCCATGACCCGCCTCAACGGCCCCCGGCCGGCCTCGGGCCGGCGGATGGACCCCTCGGCATGACCGCCGCACGGAGCAGGAGCCGATCTGATGAGATTCCCGCGACTCAACGCCTGGCTGATCGCCGCGACCGCGATCATCGCCGCGCACTCCGATCTCGCCGCGGCCGGACCGGCGGACGTCGATTTCAACCGGGACATCCGGCCGATCCTCTCCGAGTCGTGCTACCAGTGCCACGGCCCGGACCACAACAAGCTCAAGGCCGGGCTGCGGCTCGATACCCGCGAGGGCTTGTTCCGGTCGAAAGACGGCTCGACCGTCGTCGTGCCCGGTAAGCCGGCCGATAGCGAGCTGATGGTCCGGATCACGACCGAGGACGCCGAGACCCGGATGCCGCCCCCCAAGGTCGGCAAATCGCTGACGCCCGTCCAGGGCGACCGGATCAAGCGATGGATCGAGCAAGGGGCGGTCTGGAAGGGACACTGGTCCTACATACCCCCCAGTCGCCCGGAGGTCTCGGGCTCTCCCGTCGCCGACAACCCGATCGACCGGTTGCTTCGCGCCCGGATCCAGGCAGAGGGACTCGAACCCTCCCCAGAGGCCGATCGGCCGACGCTGATCCGCCGCCTCAGTCTCGACCTGATCGGGTTGCCTCCGACGCCCGAGGAGGTCGATGCGTTCGTGAACGACGGCCGTCTCGATGCCTATGAGCAGGTCGTTGACCGGCTGCTGGCCTCGCCCCGATATGGCGAGCGGATGGCCGTGTTCTGGCTGGACCTGGTCCGGTTCGCGGATACCCAGGGCTATCACAGCGACAACCACGTCGACATCTGGATGTTCCGCGACTACGTGATCCGCGCCTTCAACGCGAACAAGCCCTTCGACCGGATGACCATCGAGCAGCTCGCCGGCGACCTGCTCCCGTCGCCGACCGACGAGACGCGGATCGCCTCGGGCTATAACCGGCTCCTCCAGACCACGCAGGAGGGCGGTGCCCAGCCGAAGGAGTACATCGCCAAGTACGCGGCCGATCGGGTGCGCAACGTCTCGACGGTCTGGATGGGCACGACCCTCGGCTGCGCCGAGTGCCACGACCACAAGTTCGACCCGTTCGCCACCCGCGAGTTCTACGGCCTGGCCGCGTTCTTCGCCGACATCAAGGAGACCATCGTCGGCGTGCAGGAACCGACGCGATTCCCCAGCTCCGATCAGGCCGACGCCCTCAAGCGGCTGGAGGAGCGTCGGGCGGCGCTCAAGGCGATCAAAGCCGCCTCGCCCGATCAGAAGACGGAGCTCGCCGAACTCGAAAAACAGATCGCCGAGCACGCCCGGAAGATCCCGACCACGCTGGTCTCGACGTCGATCCCGCCGCGGGTGATGCGGGTGCTGCCGCGGGGCAACTGGATGGACGACTCGGGCCCGGTGGTCGTCCCGGACGTGCCGGCCTCGTTGCCGCCGATGGGCGTCAAGGACCGCCGCGCGTCGCGGCTCGACCTGGCGCGATGGCTGGTCTCGGGCCGGAATCCGCTGGTCGCCCGCGTGATGGTCAACCGCCTCTGGAAGCTCGCGTTCGGCCAGGGGCTGGTGACGACGCCCGACGACTTCGGCTCGCAAGGGACATGGCCGACCCACCCCGATCTGCTCGACTGGCTCGCCTGCGAGTTCGTCGACAGCGGCTGGGACATCCGGGCGATGCTCAAGCAGATGGTGATGACCTCGGCCTACCGCCAATCATCTCGGCCCCGCCCGGTCGACCTGCAACGCGATCCCGGCAACCGATGGCTGGCCCGCCAGAACGCCTTCCGGCTCGAGGCCGAGTTCGTCCGCGACAACGCCCTGGCGATCAGCGGCCTGCTCTCGGACAAGATCGGCGGCCCGAGCGTCAAGCCGTATCAGCCGCCGGGCTACTGGGTGTTCCTCAATTTCCCTACGCGTGAGTATGATGCCGACCACGGGCCGGACGAGTATCGCCGGGGCCTCTACACCTACTGGCAGCGGACGTTCCTCCACCCGAGCCTGCTGGCCTTCGACGCCTCGACCCGCGAGGAATGCGTCGTCCAGCGGCCGCGTTCCAACACGCCGCTCCAGGCCTTGGTCCTGCTCAACGACCCGACTTATGTCGAGGCGGCCCGCGTCCTGGCGGCCCGCGTGATCCGGGAGGCGGGGACCGATCCGATGGCCCGCCTGGATCGCGCCTTCCGATTGGCCCTGGCTCGCCGGCCGCGACCCGAGGAGTCCGCGGTCCTGGGCAGCTGTTTATCAAACATGAACGGCAGTATCGGGGTGACCCCGCGGCGGCCCGAGAGCTCCTGGGCATCGGCGATACACCGGCCCCCGCGGGCATCACCCCAGCCGAGCTGGCGGCCTGGACTTCCCTGTCGCGCGTCCTGCTCAACCTACACGAGACCATCACCCGGAACTGAACCATGGATTTCCTCTCCGACGACGACAAGCGTCGCCTGCATCGCCGGGCGTTCCTCGGGCGGTCGACCACGGGGCTGGGCACGCTGGCGCTGGCCTCGCTGCTCGATCCGAGCCTCCTGAAGGCCGCCGAGCGGTCCCCGAGCCCTCACCTGGACCGATGGCGAGGCGTGATCCAGCCGCTCCACATGGCCCCCAAGGCCAAGCGGATCATCTACCTCTACATGGCCGGCGGCCCGTCGCACCTGGAGACGCTTCGACTACAAGCCTGAGCTGGCCCGGATGCACGGCAAGCCGATGCCCGAGTCGTTCACCAAGGGCATGCCGATCGCCCAGCTCCAGGGCCAGAAGCTCGTCTGCTTCGCGCCGCAGCACCCATTCCATCGCTGCGGCGCCAGCGGGCAGGAGATCAGCGAGATCTTCCCGCACGTCGCCACCATCGCCGACGACATCTGCATCATCCGCTCGATGGTGACCGAGGCGATCAACCACGACCCCGCGCACACGTTCATGAACACGGGCACCACCATCTCGGGCCGGCCAGCGATGGGGTCCTGGCTCACCTACGGGCTGGGCAGCGAGAACGACGACCTGCCGGGCTTCGTCGTCCTGACCTCGACCGGCCGGTTCGGCCAGGCGCAGCCGATCTCGAACGCGGCAATGGCATAGCGGGTTCCTCCCCAGCCGGTTCCAGGGCGTCCGGTTCTACTCGAAGGGGGACCCGGTCCTCTACCTGGGCCGTCCCAAGGGCACCTCGGAACAGCGCCAGCGCGACGTCGTCGACGCCGTCCAGCGGCTCAATCAGCTCGAGAGCGATCGTGTGGACGACCCCGAGATCGCCACGCGGATCGCCGCCTACGAGACCGCCTTCCGGATGCAGTCGAGCGTCCCGGAGTTGACCGACCTCTCCAACGAACCGAGGTCGGTGCTGGATCTCTACGGCACCGAAGGCGCCGACGGCTCGTTCGCGGCGAACTGCCTGCTGGCCCGCCGGCTGGCCGAGCGGGGCGTCCGGTTCATCCAGCTCTATCACCGCGACTGGGACCACCACGGCGCGATCAAGGAGCACGTCGCCGGGACGGCCAAGGAGGTCGACCAGGGAGCCGCCGCGCTGATCAAGGACCTGAAGCAGCGCGGGATGCTCGACGAGACGCTGGTCATCTGGGGCGGCGAGTTCGGCCGCACGCCCATGGCCCAGGGCAACGGCCGCGACCACCACATCAAGGGCTTCTCGATCTGGATGGCCGGCGGCGGCATCAAAGGCGGCATCACCCACGGCGCCACCGACGAGTTCGGCTACTCGGCCGTCCAGGACGTCGTCCACGTCCACGACCTGCACGCCACGATCCTGGCCCTGTTCGGCATCGACCACCACCGGCTGGTCTATCGCTCCCAGGGCCGCGACTTCCGCCTCACCGACGTCGCCGGACAGGTCCTCAAGCCCATCCTGGCGTAGAAGCCTGAAGGCGCCTTATGGACACACCTCGCTCAACACCAACCGAGGGGGTGAATCGCAGCCCGTGACCACGGGCGTGAGCCCGTGGTTCGGACGGGGCGCAGCCCTCCAACCTCGCACGTGAGTGCGATGGGCGCGCCCGGCAGATCGGGCTCACGCCCGAGGTTGGAGGACGTTCGTCCCGTCCGAACCACGCACTCACGTGCGTGGTCACGGGCTGCGATCTCACCCCTCGGTTGGTGTTGAGCGAGGTGTGTCCCTTGTACCCTGCATGGGCCACGCGGTGATGTCGATAGAAAGACCGACCCCCTGGACACGAACTTAACCAGTTTGTATTCTAAGAAACACGATTGACTTTGAGCTATCGGAAATCCTCTCTTGGCTGCCCTCGGAAATCGCGAACTCAATTTTGAGGAGTGTGGACAAGCGTGGACGTCGTACTTGATAAGCTCGCTGGAGTCTTCCGGGATGTTTTCGACGATGATGAGCTGGTGCTGAGCAGGCAAACCACGGCGGCGGACATCGAAGGCTGGGATTCGCTGATGCATGTCACATTGATGGTCAATGTGGAGAAGGCGTTCGGGATGCGATTCACGAGCAGCCAGGTCGCGGCGATGAAGAATGTCGGCGAGCTCGTCGACTTGATCAACAAACGATCACAGACTTCTTGACTTTGTAATGGATTCGGACCGACGACGGTTCGAATGACCCTCCCCCCAACATTACCGGCCCTAGAGCGTGTTATGAACTCCCGGTCTTCTGTAGCCGGCCTCTGCGAGGCCGGTGAAGCGCTCTGTAGCCGGCCTCTGCGAGGCCGGTGAAGGCGCTCTGTAGCCGGCCTCTGCGAGGCCGGTGAAGGCGATCCCGGGGTCACAGACCCCGGCTACAGCCAGGAATGTCGAGAAATCCAGGCCAACAGTTGATAATACACGCTAGGATCAGATTACCTGCCAATTCCGCCGCCCTGTCAATGGATCGGCGTTGATCCTATCGAGATCCATCGGTTCGTTTTACCTTCGCGAGGCTTGCGACCCGAATCATGCTGGAAGTAGACCTCTACAGCAGTCGATTTTGGTGGTTCACCGGCATCGCCATCGTGGTCATGTCGCTCGTGAGTCGCCCTTCGTTACGCCGCTCATCTTTTTCCGCGCTGAATATCGCCTTCATCTTTCTGCATTGCATGGGTAATACGGCGCGGTCGATGACACTCCTGATGGCTGGCATCCTCGCCGTCTGGCTTTCACTCCACTGGCTGGCGCGATCGTCATGGGCGAAGCCGGTACTGATCGTCGCCGGCGCCGTCCTGCTCGTGGTATTGTTCGTCATCCACAAGGCCCCCCAGTCCTCGTCGAGTTGGGGTACGGGCAAGATCAACCCGCTCCTGAACCTGATCGGTTTTTCTTATGTGTTCCTCCGCCTGATCGAGCTGGGGCGGGCCGTGGCCGAGGGGCGGCATCGGCCTCCGGATCTGGCCTCGACGATCAATTATCTCCTGCCGTTTCACATGCTCGCGGCGGGGCCGATCCAATCCTATGACGAGTTCGTCGAGCAGCGTGCCGTGCCGACCCCTTTGACCGACAGGCAGACGTTGGCCGCGACCGAGCGGGTCGTCTCGGGCTTGTTCAAGAAGTACGTGCTGGCCGGGATGATCGACGCGTTCTTCCTGACGGGTTACCAGGCGAAGGGGCCTTATTTCTTCCTCGAGATGCAGTTGAATTACGTTTGGCTCTACCTGGACTTCAGCGCTTACAGCGATGTGGCCGTGGGTCTGGGCACGCTGATGGGGGTGGCGACGCCGGAAAACTTCGACCGTCCGTACCTGGCCCGAAACGTGATCGATTTCTGGCAGAGGTGGCACATCACGCTCTCGATGTTCATCCGGCGCAACGTCTTCACGCCGATGCAACTCTGGCTGGTCCGGGCGACCGGAGGCCGGCACCCTCTCCTGATCGTGAGCGGGGTATTCCTGTTGTCGTTCGTCCTGTGCGGCCTGTGGCATGCCATTTCCTGGCCCTGGCTCTTGTGGGGCTGCTACCAGGCGATGGGCCTGATCGCCTGCAACCTCTACCGGGAGATCTTGCAGCGACGACGCGGACGCAAGGGGCTCAAGGCGTACATGGCCGTCCGATGGATCCGCTGGGCGTCGATCCTGCTGACGTTCGAGTTCGCGGCGTCGGCGGTGCTGCTGGTTACCTGTCCCCTGGAGAAAATCCTGCCATGGATCGCGTCGCTGATGCCACCGTCCTGGATGATCATATTCCCATGGGGGAATTCTGGATGAGGATCGGATGGATGGCTCTTCGTTTGATCCTGGTGTTCTACCTTGGACAACAAGGGGCACTTTTCTTCTACCAGCGGTTCTGAGGAGGCCGGTCGATGCTTGAGCGATGGCGGATCGTAGGCCGGGCCCGAATCCTGGGTTCGCTGCTGCTGGTCCTCGGGGTGGCGTCCTTGTTGATCAATGGCCTGAAGCCCCGATGGCCGGGCGGGCTAAGACCACTCGATGCGTCGATGGAGATGACCCAATACCAGGAAGTCGCGCAGAAGCTTGCCGGTGTCGTCATCCAGGCCCGTGGCAATAATCCGCCCAACCAAGCGGGACAGGTCTGCGTCCTCCTGGGGTCTTCGTCTGTCATGCACGCCGTGGACGGTGGGATCCTCGACGCGGGCACCCCTTGGCGATGGTTGAATCTGGGGGCTAAGCAGGGCAACGTTGAGGACTGCTACCGACTCGCCCAGCTTGTCTTTTCCAGCGAACTGAAGATCGAGATGGTCGTGCTGGGTCTCCATCCGAACATGCTGAGTCGAAACCCCGAGTTCCTGGCGGAGGAGAGAAGATTTGATGCGGCCTCCTCGTGGAAAGCGATCAAGAATAAGGGATGGCGCGGAGCACTTACCGAGATCGACCGGCTGGTTTCGGTGGCCAAGTCTCTCACATTCCCTTATGCGACGCGGACCAATTACCGGGTGAGAGAGGCGGCGAAATCGATCCGGACATTGCTCCTGCTCCGGCTTGGGATGGGCCTGGAATCGATCTACAATCCGGCGACGGATCCCTGGGCCGTTGACCGGACCACCTGGCGGGGGACTCGCACTCTGGAGCAAGTCAAATCCGATCTCGCGCACGATCAGGGCGAGGGCGCGTGGGCTCGAATCGACGGTTACCAGCCGGAGGGCTCGAAGTTCGAGGATCTGCACCGCCTGATCGATCTCGTCCGCAGCAAGGGCTCTAATCTGATCGTAATGCACATGCCCGAGCGGACCGAAGTGGCGCGGCTAATCCCTGCCGAAGCGAACGAATCGATCAGGCACGCCCTCGAGAGACATCCGGAATTGGACGGCCGCGTGCTGGATCTGTACACGAGCCTTCCCGATGACCGGTTCTTCGATGCGTATCATGTCGGCAAGGAAGGCCGGGAAGAAGTATCCATGCGACTGGCCGAATTCATCCGATCGATGAAAACCCAGGCCATTGCGACGAGAAAAGGCCACGACCTCCATTGACTCTCCGCTCGGAAAGTCCAAGAACAAGGTGTCCTCCGATGCGAGATGGCGAGCAGGAAACCGCGTTGAAGACGGCCTCGAGTCTCCTCAAACAGGGCCGGGGTGAGGAAGGGATGGGCTTGTTGCGCGGCCTGCTTCGGCACGGCCGGGCCTCCGCCGAGGAGATTGACCGGGCCGGTCGCCTGATCCGCAAGCCTCACGTAACCGCCCTGGGCGGGGTGCGGCCGCTCAAGGTGGCCCTGATGGGGCAATTCACGACGTCCTGGCTGGCGACCGCACTGACGGCGGTGGCCTGGGGCCGGGCGCGGCCGTCACGGTGTCGGAAGGCGGTTATGACACCGTCCTGCAGGATCTGGCCAGTCTCTCCACCAAGGAAGACCGTCCTGACGTGGTCGTCCTGCTCCCCTGGACCCAGCGTCTCTTCGGGGGAGAGTCGCCATTGGAACGGGTGCCGGACGAGTTGGCGATGTGGGGCCAGGTCTGGAGGATGGTCACGGAAAACCTCGGGCGCGGCTACTCCAGGTCGGCTACGACTGGGTCAAACCCGGCGCCTTGGGATCGTTCCTGGATGGCCGACCTTCGGGGCGAATCCATGCGGTCCGGGTCCTGAACGAGGCGATCCTGCGCAGTTGCCCGCCGGCGCCTATTTCCTCGATCTCGAGCTGGTCTCCGGCGCCATGGGGCGTGAGGCGTTCTACGACATGAAGCGCGACTACTGGACCAAGCAGCCGTTCAGCGAGACGGGGACGGCCCGATTGGCCGCCGATCTCTGGTCCGGCATTCGAGCGTTGACGACCGGGCCGAAGAAGGTCCTGGTCGTTGACCTGGACAATACGCTCTGGGGCGGGGTCGTTGGCGAGACGGGCCCGCTGGGCGTCGCGCTGGGGACAGTCCCGACGGCGAGGGGTTCCGCGCCTTCCAGGCCCACCTCAAGGATCTCACACGGCGGGGGATCGTGCTGGCCGTCGCCTCGAAGAATAACCCCAGCGACGTGCGCGAGGTCTTCGAGCAGAATCCCGACACGATCCTCCGCCTCGACGATTTCGCCGCCTTCGAGGCCTGCTGGGACCCCAAGGCCCTCAGCATCAAGCGGATCTCCGAGACGCTCAACCTGGGGCTGGATAGCTTCGTCTTCTTCGACGACAACCCGGCGGAGGCGGAATTGATTCGCCAGGCACTGCCCGATGTCGAAGTGGTTGACGTCCCGCCGGATCCGGCCGAATACGTCCGGGCCCTCCAGGCCGGCGGATGGTTCGAGACGAGCGGCCTGACCGACGATGACGCGGCCCGGACCGCCCAGTATGCGGTCGAACGCAAGCGGCGCGAGTTGCAGGAGTCGTTTACCTCCCTCGATGATTACCTCCGCTCGCTGGAGATGTGGGCCGAGATCCGGGATGTTGACGAGGCCGATCTGATGAGGGTCGTCCAGCTCCTGGCCAAGACCAACCAGTTCAACCTGACGACGAGGCGGCACACGCGAGAGGACGTCCTGGGACTGATCGAGACGCCCGGCTCGATCGCCACGACCATGAGGATGAAGGACCGCTTCGGCGATCATGGCCTGGTCTCGGTCCTGATCGGAGTCCCGACGGAAGACCCGGGTACCATCCGGATCGATACCTGGCTGATGAGCTGTCGGGTGATCGGCCGGACCGCCGAGCAGTTCTTCTTCGGCGTCTTCCTGGCGAGGAGCAAGCAGCTCGAATATCGGCGCATCCTCGGGGAATACGTCCCGACCAAGAAGAACGCGTTGGTGAGCGAGCTCTACGAGAGTCTGGGCTTCACCCGGTTGCAAGGGGAGAACGGGACCCTCCGCTACGAGTTGCTTCTCGCCGAAGCGGAGCCGCCCGCCTGCTTCGTTTCGCGCCGTGATGCGGTCGTCGAGGCATGAATCCGGCGAGGGCCGATCCCCGACCGAGGAAACGGGGACGGACGGACGAAACGGGGACGAGCTAGATATCGATTCTACCTGCGTCCCCTATTGATGTCCCGCCTCACCGACGTCGCCGGCCAGATCCTCAAGCCCATCCTGACGTAGTCCGGCCCAGGGGCAGACGCCCCCTGGCTACATTCAATCGCCCCTTCGGTGCTTTCGCAACGGACTGCGCTGGGCGCGGGCCTGGAGACCCTTGCCCACCGCGGGTGCGGCTGCTGATCACTGATTTTCAGCGGCCCTCCGCTCCTCAGATAGCTCCTGCTCGGCCATCCGCGAGGATTCTCCTTTCCCGGGCTTCTTGGTGCGAGGTCAGACCCGGGGTTCTCGGCGAGGTCAGACTCGCTGCGATCGAGGCGACCGCGGTGCCGGTCCGTGCGCGCCGGGCTCATTTGAGTCCTTGATGAAACGTGGTCCCCGATTTCGTGCGCCCCCCCATCTGTCAGGTTTTTCCTTACAACACATCCAGGTACAACCTGAATTTACGGGTAAAATATGCGTTTCTCCCTCGGCACTCTTGTAGGACCTTGCATCCGAGTGGTACAACTCGCTCCGGAGTGAGACGAGGAAGTCCCAAACCTCTTGAAGATCCGGCCCCGCGAGGATAACTCTCGGCAGTCCACGTGTTCGTCAACCGGCGTAGCGAAGAATCGCATTTGACGCCAGTCTATCAGCGACCACGACGATCCGCTTGGTTCTTACCCCGCTCTCGATCCTGGAGTACTGAGCCGCGCCCGGACACTCAGGGCACGCCACTCCTCGCCCGATGCGCCTCGATGGCAGGCGGCATTCGGAATTTCAACGTAGATTTCGTGTGCGATGTGTGATCGCACTTTTGAACTTCGATTATTGTTGGAAATGGAAAAGTACATGACTTTCAGATCGAATTTTACCTTCATTTCGGCACTCGTGCTTACCGTCTTCGTCGGCGGCGTGGCACGAGCGGGTTCCAACCTGGTTACGGATGGCGGGTTCGAGTCCACGACCAATGGCACGGGACAAATCAGTAACGGCGGCCCCGGCACCGGGACCACGTCACTCACGGCCTGGGCCCCCACGCCATGGTACACCTTCGTTTTCGGTGCCACGACGGGCGACAATCAACCGAACAGCAACTACAGCCTCGCCGGGCCGGCGAACGGAAGCAATAATGGCCTGACGGCGAGCCCCGATGGGGGTAACTATTTCGGACAGGATGCCTCGATCGTCACGGGTGGAGCCCCGGGCCTGTATCCTCAAACGACCGGAATCTCGCAGATGGTTGGCGGATTGACGCCCGGGCATGTCTACCAGCTCAGCTTCTATTGGGCCGGCGCCGAGTTGCAGGCGGGCTTTTACGGCCCCACGCAGCAAGGTTGGCAGGTGAGTCTCGGCGACAGCGCGATCCAGTTGACTTCGGTTGTGACCGTCCCGGCGAAGGGCTTTTCGGGCTGGATGCAGGAAACATTCTCGTTCACGGCCGACGCGACGAGCGAGAACCTCAATTTCAACACGAATCCCAACTACATCGCGCTCGGGGCCAATTCGTTGCCTCCGATGACGCTTCTGGATGGGGTTTCGCTCGTCGATACCGCGGCTGTCCCCGAGCCGGGAGGCCTGACGCTCACGGCCATCGGCGCGTCCATCGTCGGCCTGTTGGCCTGCGCCGCCGCACCGCGGCTGCCGCCTGATTCGATCGCTTGCTGTGCTGGTACGGAGCCGGGGAAGGTCGACTTTCCCGGCTCCTGATTTTCACCGCCCGGAATCCCCGGAACACTTCCGATGCTGCAATTTCTCGGATCCGATCTTTATCGCGCCCTGTTGATGGTGTCTCGCCTCGCGCTGTGGCTGGTCGGCCTCGTCGCCGTGTTTGTGCCGTTGGAGCATTTTTTCTCCGCGCGCCCCGAAAAATTACTACGCAAGGGCCTCTGGGTTGACCTCGGCTATTATTTCCTGAACGGGTTGACCCTTGCCGCCATGATGTCGGTGCCGATGGCTCTCCTGATCTGGGTGGGACATCACCTGGTGCCCCCGGTCGTGAAAACGACCGCGGCCGCCCTTCCATTGGGCTGGCGTATGCTGGCCAACCTGGTTTTCGGCGAGATCGGTTACTACTGGGGCCACCGCCTCAGTCACGAAATCCCCTTCCTGTGGCGATTCCATTCGATTCACCACAGTGCCGAGCACGTTGACTTCCTGGTCAATAATCGAGCCCACCCGTTCGACATGGTGTTCGGGCGGGTCTGCGGCCTCCTGCCCATCGCCCTGCTCGGACTCGGCGGACCCCTCGGTGAACAAGGGAGTCTGGTGACCATTCTCGTCACGCTGTTCGGTTTCACGTGGGGCTATTTCATCCACGCCAACGTCCGCTGGCGCTTCGGCCCGGCAGAATGGATCGTTTCCACCCCGGCATTTCACCACTGGCATCATGTCCGCAGCGGTCCGATCAATCGAAACTATTCGTCCAACTTTCCCTGGGTCGATCTCCTGTTCGGTACGCTGCACCTGCCAGGCAGCATGCCCCCGGACTACGGCATCAAGACGCCTATGCCCGATGCACTGATCGACCAGCTCGTCCATCCGTTCCTTCCGAGCCAGCCCGCGCGGCCGAGCATCGAGGCGCAAGGAGGGTCACGGCCGATTGATCACGGCATCGAGGCGAGGATGCCCGATGCGCCGGTCGATCAACCGGCCGATCCGCCGTTCTCGCCGATCCCGGAGTGGGTCGAGCGGCCCGACCAAGCCGTGGCGAGTCGGTAGTCCGATCCGGCGAAGCTCAAACCGATGTCCCCGAGAGAGTGTCCCCCGGCTTCGCGGCGATTGCGAGCTCCCCGTTCTCCAGCGACCAACGCGTTGCCCGATGGACGAGTTCCGTGAAGTTGGTCAGGCCGAGTTTTTCCTTGATGCGTAACCGGTAAGTCTCCACCGTCTTGGGGCTGACGTGCCGCGACTCGGCGATCTCCAGCGTGGCCAGGCCCTGGCCGATGAGCCGAAAGACCTCGAGTTCCCGATCCGAAAGGGTCTCGATGGGAGAACGGCCGTCGGACTTCTCGCGCCTACCAATCATGCGGCCGAGCAGTTTGGCCGAGATTTCCTCGCTCAGGTAGACCCTGCCGGCCCGCACGGTGCGGATCGCCTCGATGATCTCCCGGACCTCTCTGCCTTTGTGGACGAACCCCTTGGCGCCGGCGCGGAGGGCCCGCTCGGCGTAGAGGTGCTCCGGATGCATCGACCAGACTACGGTCGGGATCGGGTGTTCCCGCGAGTTGATGACCTTGATCAGGTCGATTCCATTCCCGGTCTTCAAGGAGACGTCGACCACGATGATGTCCGGCCAGGTCTGGTCGATCGCGGCGAGGGCGGCCGTGGTGTCCTCGGCCTCGCCGCAGACCTCCAGGTCGCGCTGGAGCGAGATCTGGACCGCGAGTCCGTAGCGGACGATGGGGTGGTCATCGACGATGAGGACCCTGGCCACCTTGCACTTGCCGTCCGGAGTGTTGGCGATCACGCGTTGCATCCCCTGGAAATTCGGCAGGTGACGACGGTCCCGCCAGCCGAGGCCCCCGCGACGCTCAGGGTCCCGCCGATGACCCCGGCGCGGTAACGCATCAGCCGCAGCCCGAGCCCTTTCCGCTCGTGAGCGAGGCTCGGAATTCCCACGCCGTCGTCCTCCACGACCATGGTCAAGGCATCGGGCTCCCCTCGGAGGGCGATGCGGACGCGCCGGGCCCGGCCGTGTCGCATCGCATTGCTAAGCGCCTCCTGGGCGATCCGGAAGAAGTGGGCGGCCAATGCCGGGTCGGCCACCTCGACGGGGCCGTTACTTTCGAAGCTACAGGCGCAGTCGGACGAATCGCTCGCGTCGGCCGCCAGTTCCTCCAGGGTGGCCCTCAGGCCCTCGGGGGCGACCTCCAGCGGGATCAGCCCGTGCGCGAGCGCACGGACATGCCGTTGGACGCGGCCGATCCCGCGGACGAGCTTCTCCGCGAGGGCCGCCCCCTCGTCGGACACGCCGACCAGCCGCTGGGCCAGGCCATCGGCCATGAGCTCGAGACCGGTCAGTTCCTGGCCTACGCCGTCGTGCAGCTCCTGGCCGATGCGCCTCTGCTCCATCGCGGCGATCTCCAGGACCTCTCGCTCCAGCTCCGTGCACTCGTTGATGTCGATCGCGATTCCGCCGACGTTTCTCCGACCGGACTGCTCCTCGTTTTCCTTCATTGAGTCCTCTGGCCGCGGGTATTGTGGGCAGACCTTGCGGTCGTCGAAGTCACACCGGGGCGCTTCACGGTCGCATCGGGCCCGAGTGGGGGACCGCCATGCTCCCGTTCGTAAGGAGATGGCGCAACGCGATCGAATCTCGCCCTCCTCCGATGGGCGAGGTCGGGGCGATTTCTTCGGCATCGGCGGCCGCAGGAGCGCGAAGTAACTTTGAAGTAATTCAGGTCTGAATCCCGCGTCGGAAATGGCTTCCCGGCGCGTTGCGAGCGGTCGGTTGCCTATCGGCTCAACTCTCGTCGCTCAACGGGGAAACCCGTCGAGGTCTCGATCGGCGGGAGCCACGCAGCCCCCGGAGCAAGCCCGTCATCGTGGCTTCGGCGCGTGGTCCATCGATCGCGATCCGCATCGAGAAAAGGCGTTGCGCGCCACGCGTTCTCATGGCGCAGCCTTGATCCGCAAGCAGACCAGCGGTTGCCTGGTGCCTTTTGTCGGGATTGCAGGGTCGCTATTACTTATACCGGAAGAGCGATGAGAAATATTCGGAATTCGCGAAATCTTCTCGAAAGCCGAGTTGTGAGTCACGATCCAGCAGTTCGGCCGGACGATCCTTGTGGCGGCCCAATCGATCGAGACGAGCGATTCCACTCGGACCGAAACGCGGACGGGACAAAAAGGGTTCTCAGCTAGCCAGCGAACCGGTCCATCGTCCACAGAAGCCGGCCGGGTCCTCGGTCTCCGCAAGGGTTCCCCGAATCACGCAACGCCATCGAGGGGCCGGCCGACAATCGCTCGGTGCCCCATTTTCTCCGGGATCGATGGAACGATTCCGCCTCCCCGTCCCATGATACGGTAAGCCCCCGATCGAGGGGGAGCGGTGGCCGAGGCGATGGGCTCCTGAACGCGCGTCGCCAGGGACTCGCATGGCTCGGGGGCGAGGCGCGTCGTCCTGGCGAGAGAAGGTGTGACCATGGGTCGATCCGGGGCGGCCGATAGATTGCTCCGCGCCTTGTTCGAGGGCGGCACGCTGGGCGGGCTGACCGATGCGGAGTTGCTCCATCGCTTCGTGTCGCGAGACGAGGACACGGCGGAGCTGGCCTTCGCCGTCCTCGTGGAGCGGCATGGGCCGCTGGTCCGTCGAGTCTGCCGAGGTGTCCTGCGCGATGAGCACGCGGCCGAGGATGCGTTCCAGTCGACTTTCCTGGTCCTGGTCAAGAAGGCCGCTATGCTTCGCATTCCAGGCTCGCTCGGTCCCTGGCTGCATGCGGTGGCGTATCGCGTCGCGTGCGAGGCCCGCTCGAACGCGATGCGACGGTCGAAACACGAGCGGAGGGTCGCGGAGATGGCGTCGACCTGCGCGCGGTATCGAGGAGGGTCGGCGCGAGGAAGTGGAACGCCAGCTCCACGAGGAGATCCAGAAGCTGGCGGAACGGCATCGGCGGCCGATCGTCCTCTGCGACCTCGAGGGCCTGACCCACGAGCAGGCCGCCCGGCTGCTCGGGACGCCCGTAGGCACGATCAAGAGCCGGCTCTCGCGCGGACGCGAATTGCTCCGGCGGCGCCTGAGTCGCAACGGCCCGGCGCTCTCCGACGACATGCTGATCGTCGCGATGGCGCCCGACGCCTCCCGGGTCGAAGCCCTCGGCGCCGTGGTCGACCGGACGGCCCGGACCGCAATGCAGGTCGCCGACCGCGGTTCACTCATCGTCGGGACGGTCCCGGCAACCGTGATCATCCTCGTAGAGGGAGTCTTGAAATCCATGTTCCATTCCCGACTGAAGAAGGCTGCGGCGGCGATCGTCTTGAGCGCGGGGATCGCGATGGGTGGGGCGTTCGCCGTGCTCGACCTGCGGGCGCGGGCCGGGCCGACGATGCAGGCGGCCCCGGTGCTTCCGGGCCCGAAACGCCGGGAGATCGTGAACCTGGTCGGCCATGCGGACCTCGTCCGTTCCGCGGCGTTCTTGCCGGGCGGCCGTGAGCTGGTCAGCGCCGCCGCCTCATCGGATGGAAACAAGCTATCGGGCGAGATCCGGATCTGGGACGTGCGGGCCTCGGAATCCCGACGGACGCTGAAGCTGGACGGAGACCCGTTCGCGATGACCGTCGCCCCGGGCGGCCGGACTCTGTCGGTCGCGATCGCGCGCGGCGAAACGCAAGATCGCACGATGATCGTCCGCGTCCTGGATTTGCCCGCGGGAGAGACGAAGCAGGAGTGGGCGATGGCGAAAGGGGGCGACGTCTGGTCGCTCGCCTTCGCAGCCGACGGGAGGTCGCTCGCGGCAGGCGTCGGAGGGTTGCGAGATGGATTCTTTTATGGCGAGGTCCGGATCTGGGACACCTCGACCGGAAAGGAGCGGCCGGCGCTGACCGGCCACGCAAACACGGTGATGTCGCTCGACTTCGCCCGCGACGGCTCGACGCTGGCCAGCAGTAGCGGGACTTACGGAGCTCCGGTCGGCGAGGTCCGCCTCTGGGATGTCGCATCCGGTCGACTGCTGCGGACGATGACTGAGGCGGATGTCGCCGTCGTCACCGTCGCATTTGCTCCCGACGGCAACACGGTGGCCAGTGGCGGGACAATCTGCGCGAGGGTAAGGTCTTCGGCGGGGTGGTGTCCATCTGGGATGCGGCGACGGGCAAGAAATCGATGACCCTGCCGGCCTTCCCCTCGTATGTCCATGCGGTCTTGTATTCGCCGTCCGGCGGCCTGCTGGCAACTGCGGGCGTCGGCCTCAACGGCGAGGGCCAGGTCGTGCTCTGGGACACGAAGACATGGAAAGCCCTCAAGACGCTCATCCCGGACAAGGTCGTCCAGCCGGTCACCGCCGTGAAATGCCTGGCCTTCTCCCCCGACGGCAAGACCCTCGCGGCCGGCGGGGCGTCGGGTACGCTCACGCTCTGGCCGGTCGATTCCGGACCATGATCTGGGTTACCATCTCAGGATCACGAGATGACCCTCAGCAGGTCGGCGATGAGGAGGACCCGTCATGTTGAGAAGGGCGCGAGGTCGCCGGGTACTTGCGGCTTCAACGATGTTGCTCGCCGCGGCCATCGGCTTGGTTTCCTCCCGGCAAGCTGTCGCTTTGATCGCGGGCGGGGAAGGCAACCGGTCGATCGCCGACCCGGGGTGGCCCAGGGGCGCGGCCGCGATCTTCAACAATGCCGCCCGCATCACCTGGTGGGAAGGGCCTTCGTTCGACGGCGGCCAATGGCATGCCGAATGTCGCGGCGACGCCAGGTCCATGGGCGCCGTCCTGGCCGAGTTCGCCAGCCTCGACGTGAAGACCAGGCGAGTCATCTTGCTCGACGGCGTCGGGGCGAGCTCCTGGCTCAAGTCGGTCGGGGATCCGGTCAAGAAAGTCGAAACTCGGATTGATTGGGAGTTCATGGTCTGGCAACCCGCGAAGTGGGAACGCCTCCGCAGGCTGCCGGCCGATCTCAACCCCGCCGATCTCGCCGATGCAGAGAATGGTCCCTCCGCGTCGATCACGGTCTACACCGGCGGTCCGCTGCGATGGTCCGACGTCAGCGTACCGAAAGGTCTCGAGGTCATCGACCGTCGCCTCGAAGCCCACGGATTCACCCTGGCCGACGGCATCGTGCTCGAGGGCAAGGTCGTCGATCTGGCGACGAAGCAGCCCCTGGCCGCGCGGGTGCGATTGCATCGCGTCGCACCGCAGCCGAAGGGCGGGTATTACGACATGGTCGTGGCCGAGACCGTCGCCGACGCGCAAGGCCGATGGGTCCTGAAGAAGATCGCGGAGGGTCGGTATCGGCCGGTCATCGAGGCGGACGGTTTCGTCCCGAGGATTGCTGCCGACATCCGATTCGACGACCAGCCCCGATGGCAATCCTGCGATTGCGGGCTGTCTCGCCCTGCAACGGTCTCGGGCCGGATCACCGACCAGGTCGGCCAGCCGCTGGCGGACGTCGAGGTGCGGATCCGCGGCGTCGTGTCGGAGCCAGGCGGTCGCTACGAATCGCCGCAGGAGCCTGCCGTCCGCACGGGCGCCGACGGCCGCTTTCGCGCGGATCGGCTCCCCATCGGCCGGGCCACGATCTGGCCGAGCAAACCCGGATATTGCCGCCTGGGATCGGCCATGCCGATCGCCCTGCCGGCGAAGGACGTCCAGCTCAAGCTGATCGAGGCAGCCCGCCTGCGTGTCACGGCCGATTTCACGGGAATCCCTCGTCCCAGGACGTTCACCGTGCGGCTGGAACCCGAAGGCGGCGAGTCGGCCGGGAGATGGTCGGCGGACAAGGACATCAATGCCAGCGATCAAGTTGCGTTCGACGACTGGCCGCCGGGACGGTACGTCATCCGAGGTTCCGATGGATACCGATGGACTCGACCGATCCCGATCATCCTCAATGGAGGCCGGTCGATCGAGGTCACGTTGCCGGCCAGGGGCCTGGCGCCTGCGCCTCCGGAGCCGATCCGGGTCGGGCAGGCCGCCCCGTCCGTCGTCGCGTATACGTCTGGCGGTGATTTCAATATTCATGGATACTTCCAGAATCGGTATGTGCTTCTCACTTTCTGGTCCCTGCATGACGAGGCGAGCAAGCGGCAATTCGAGGAGTTGAAGCGGATCCGCCGAGGCATGGCCCAGGAAGACCGGCTCCTGATCCTGGGCGTCTGCACGGACAACGGGGAAGGCGCGTAACGACGCCTGGCTCCGGTTCCTGGATACCCAGGGGAATGTCGACTACGGCGATCGCGATCGGAGGGGGCCTTTCCGCTTCTTCTGGGACCACAAGTGGGTGAATACGATCCAGGATGATGCGCATTTCGCGAGCTCGGCGGCCTACGGCGTCGAACGCCTCCCCGGGGCATTCCTGATCGGCCCCGATCGTCGCCTGCGCGCGGTGCACATCCCCGTCGACAAGCTGGGTGAGGTGGTCGCGGAGGCGTTGAAGGAGGCCCCGTGAACCGATTGACGGATGATCGCGGCGACGGCACGGAGGGATTACCAGTCATGCATCTCGACGATCCGAAGTTCGGTATAGGAGAACGACTCATGTTGCGGCCGGCGCAACTCGACGGTGTCACCAAAGTCTGGCGGCTTTCACGATGCTCTTCGCCTTGGCGATCGCGGCGGTCCCGTTTCGGCAAGCGGTCGCCCTGATCATGGGCGGGCAAGGAAACCGCCCGATCGCCGACCCGGGCTGGCCCAAGGGCGCGGCCGCGGTCTTCAACAACCCGGCTCGCATCGCCTGGTGGGAGGGTCCGCCGTTCGGAGGCGGGCAATGGCATGCCGAATGTCGCGGCGACGCCAAGGCCCTCACTGCCGTGCTGGCCGACTTCGCGAGGCTGGACGTGAAATCGAAACGGGTCTTCGTGCTCGACGGCGTCGGGGCGAGCGTCTGGCTCAAGCCCGGTGACCATCCGGCCAAGAAGGTCGATACCCGCGTCGATTGGATGTTCGTGGTCTGGCAACCCGCGAGATGGGAACATCTCCGCAAGCTGCCGGCCGATCTCAACCCCACCGATCCCGCCGATGCCGAAACCGGTCCCCCTTCGTCGATCACGGCCTATACCGGCGGCCACATACGATGGTCCGACGTCGCCGTCCCGAAGGGACTCGAAGTCGTCGACCAGCGTCTGGAAGCCCACGGATTCACCCCGGCGGACGGCATCGTGCTCGAGGGCAAGGTGGTCGATCTGGCGACGAAACGGCCCATCACCGCAAGCTTGCGCGTGCATCGCATCGAACCGCAGCCGAAGGGAGGGAATCGCTACTCGGTCGTGGCCGAAACCCTCTCCGATCCCCAAGGCCGATGGGTCTTGAAGAGGGTGCCGTCGGGTTGGCATCGCGTGGTCCTCGAGGCGGACGGGTACGTTCCCAGGATAGTGGGTTACAGGCAGGACGACGATCAGCCCCGATGGCAATCCTATGATTGCGGGCTGTCTCGCCCCGCAGCGGTATCGGGCCGGATCACCGACCAAGCCGGCCAGCCGCTGGCGGATGTCGCGGTGCAAATCCAGGATGTTGTGTCGGACATCGACGGAAGGTATCGATCGCCGCAGGAGCCTGCGGTCCGCACCGGTGCCGACGGCCGGTTTCATTCCGATCAGCTTCCGGTCGGACGAGCCACGATCTGGCTCAACAAGTCGGGCTATTGCCGGATGGGCTTGGGCACGCCGATCACGTTGCCGATGAAGGATGTCGAGCTGACGATGATCAAGTCGGCCCGCATTCGCGTCACGGTTGACTTCACGGGGATCGATCGGCCCGAAGAATATCTCGTGGAGCTGAAGCCCGAAGGCGGCGAGGCCGTGGGCAAATGGTCGGGTTCGGGGATCATCGATGCCAGGAATCAGATCGAGTTCGACGACGTCACGCCGGGCCGGTATGTCCTCGAGGGCCGGCCGAACCCTTCCCGGAGAGACCAGCGCAGCCGGCCCATGCCCATCATCCTGAATGTCGGCCGATCGATCGAGGTCACCTTGCCGGCAAAGTAACGAGGCGAAGTCGGCTCCATCCGAGAAAATCGACCGAACCAGTCGGAATGTTGATCGGATTTCACCCGCCGGCGCCCTATTCATGGGTAGCGATCAAGGCGATCCGGGGGAGTCGTTCCGTGGCTAGCGTGCAACTGGGTCATGTCCTGAGGCAAATCCAGCGTCTCTATTCCGGCGGTTCCGCCGCCGGGCTCTCCGATGCCGCGCTCCTCGATCGGTTCGCGGGCGAGCGGGACGAGGACGCGTTCGCGGCCCTGGTCGCCCGCCACGGCCCGATGGTGCTGGCCGTCTGCCGTGGCGTCCCTCGCGACCCGGTCGACGTCGAGGACGCCTTCCAGGCCACATTCTTCATCCTGGCCCGCCGGGTTCGATCGCTCCAGGTCCGGGGCTCGCTGGGAGGTTGGCTGCATCGTGTGGCCTGCCGCGTCGCCGTCCGGGCCAACGTCGAATCTGCGCGACTCCGGTCGCGAGAAAGCCGGGGTATTCCGATGGATGCGATCGCGGGACGAGACATCGCGACGGGGGATTGCTGGAAGCGGGAGCTGCACGAGGAGATCGCCCGACTGCCGGACGCCTTGCGCCGGGCGGTGATCCTCTGCAACCTGGAGGGGATGACCCAGTTGGAGGCCGCGCGGGAGCTGGGATGCGGCGAGGCGACGTTGCGACGGCGGCTGGCCGGGGCCCACGAGCGTTTGAGGACGCGGCTGGAACGATCGGGCTTCGCGGGCGCGGTCGGCCCGATGGCCGCGCCGCAAGCGATACCGCCCGGCTGGATCGAAGCGACCGCCCGCGCAGTGACTGCGGCCAGGCCGCCGCTGACGTCGGCGGCCCGTCTGGCCGCGGCCGTACTCGGGGCCATGACGCGCACCGTGCGACTGAAGCTCGCGACCATCCTGGTCCTCGGCGCCGGGTTGGCCATGGCCTGGTCCGGCGTCCCCGGCCGGGGCGACGGACCATCGGCGGCCGCCCAGGCCGGTCGCGGGGCTGATGAGAAGGCGGCCGACCCCACAACGAAGTCTTCCCGCCGGATCACCGGCCGAGTGGTCCGCGACGCCGGCGGGAACCCGGCCGAGGGTGCCGATGTCATCTTGCTGCTGCCTCCACCGAATGGGCAAGATTATTACATCGGCAAGTACCCACTTCTCCGGACCGTCGCGGACGCGAAGGGGATGTTCTCCTTCGACAATCTGGCTCCCGGTCGATGCCGCATCTGGGCGAACCTCGGGAGGCTCACCTCACGGATCGGGACCGGGCGAGGCGAGGTGGTCATCCTTCCCGTCTCGGGCGAGGCGCCGAAACCGGTCGAGCTGCGACTGGTCGACGGCGTCGTCGTGACGGTGCGGGCCAAGGACAAGGCGACAGGGAGGCCGATCCCGAATGCGACCGTGCATCTCGACTGGAGCGACTTCCGCGAGGACTCCATCACCGATCGCGACGGCCAGGTCCGAGTCCAGCCGCTCACCGCCACACAATGGACCTTCGAGGTCAGGGCGGACGGGTTCGCGAAGACCTCCCGCTTGATCAATCTCGAGAACGGGTCGGACGCAGAGGAGGAATTCCCGCTCATTCCCGGCGGCGGTCTCGAGGGCGTGGTCCGCAACCCGGCGGGGAAACCCCTGGCCGGCGTGAAGGTCAGTGCATTCGCCGAAGGGATCCGGGAACAATTCGATTACGTCGAGACGGACATCGACGGACGCTATCGACTCTCACATCTCCCGCTCGGATTCGAGATCCGTCTCGACATTTCCGGCAACGAGTTCAATCGAAAGGAGGTCACGACCCACCTGACCGGCACGAAACAGACGCTCGACCTCACGATCCAGCCCCGCCCCAACGGCGGCTCGATCGCGGGCATCGTCCTCGATCATCGGGGACGACCGATCGTCGGCGCCGAGGTGGTCAATACGGGTCGGTCGTCGGACCTGGTCCGCGAGACCAAGACCGGGCCGGACGGCCGGTTCCGGCTGGACGATCTCTATGAGGACAACGTCGGCAAGGAAATCCTCGTCAGGGCCAGGGGTTCTGCGGCGAAGCGTGTCAACGTCGAGCCGGTTCCGCCCGATCGGCCCGCTGAGGTCACGATCAGCCTGGAACCCGGGCACCGGATCAAGGGACGAGTCGCCGACGAGAAAGGCCGGCCGCTGGCAGGCGTTCACGTCTACTTCGCGCACGGCAACCATGGATTTTCCGACGGTGGCAAGGCGACGACCGACGACCAAGGCCACTTCGCGTTCGATTCGCTCCCCGTCGATTCCCCGTTCGCCTTCTCCAAGGAAGGCTATTCGGACATCGAAGACCGGCAACTACCCTTCGATACTGACGACGTCGTCCCCATCGTGATGGTCCCCGCCGGACTCATCGACGGCAGGGTGCTCGATGGGCGGACGGGCAAGCCGATCCGCGCGTTCAACGTCCGGATCACGTTCTCTCCCAGGCGGCAGCCCGGTGAACCCTCGAACGTACTGCTCACCAGGCTCATCGATCCGGGTCAGATGTTCCGGTCGAACGACGGCCGATTCAAGCTCGGGAACCTGGTCGTTGGCATGCCGCTCCAGGTCATGGTCTCCGCCGACGGATATGAGCGGCGCGTCGCCGAGCGTGTGGTCGTCGCGCGGCCCGATGACGGACGGGTCGAGGAATTCCGGCTGGAACCGGTCGATGCGGCCGGGCTTCGGACCTATCGCGGGCGATTGATCGACTCCCGGGGAAACCCGGTCCCGGCCGCCCAATTGCGGCTGTTCGCCGCCCGGGACCGCGATCCGGATCAGCGTCATGCCTTCCCCTTCAAATGGACCATGATCCGGACCGGCCAGTTGGCCCAGGACTCCAAGGTGACCCTCTTCCTGGAAGTGGCGACCGACGCACAGGGTCACTTCGAATTCGCTCGCGTCCCGAGGGGAGACGAGGTCGAGCTAGCCTGGTGGGGGAAGGGCATCACCCCAGGTCGGTCGGATCACCTGGAGCGGCTGGACGAGAAGGCGTCGATCGAGGTCACCGTCCCCACCCCGGCTCGGATCATCGTGACGATCGATCGGAAGGCGTTCGCCGACGCGGGCCGGATCCAGGTCAGCGGGACCGAAGACCTCATCGAGGAATTCGATCGGACGCTGAAACCCGGTCGAACGGATTTCGTCCTGGACAATCTGGCCCCGGACGCATATCGCGTGAACCTGATGAGTGCTTATGAGCGAGACCCCGGTAAACCCGACGCACTCACGGCGCGGACATTGTCGTCACTGGATGTCACCGTCGGACCGGGCGAGACGAAACGGGTCGAATTCAAGTAGCCTCGCCAGCGTCCGCGATCTGACACCGACCGAGGTCGCCCCGAAGACGATCCACCCGGCTGTACCCGACGAGCATCCGCCATGAGCAGATCGCGTTGTCGAAAAAACAAGCCGAACCTTCTCTCTCGGGGGTGCGGGGAGAAGGTTCGGCTTTAGGGTACTCGTACCCAGACTGTCTGATTCGATCGGCAATTGACTTGCGTGGCTGGACGAGCGAGCAACGCGATGGGAATGAAAGCGTTGGACTCGATTCCTCAACGCTCGCCAGCAGTGCGGTCGCTGGTGCGCCCACCTCGGCTGGAGTTCTGATAGGCCGCGGTGAGCATGCTCAAGAGTGCGGAGCGACGACCGGCGCGATTCGACCGGACGCCCCGGCGAACCCGAGCGACGGCTCCCGCCCATTCAAAACCATCGTGCACAGGTGCGTTCTTCTTAGATTTCGATTCGTTCATCGAACAAAACCCCTTACGAGTAGAAACGCGACCCAGATAGTAGGTCCACGCTCCACATTCCCTTGGGCCGGGAGGAACCCGAATTCTTCCCGGCGGCGGCCGTCCTGGCATCGGTGACCGAAGTTACGACGGGCCGTCACCCGTTGACGATCATCTCACGATGAACGGAGGTTGTCGTCACCCCCGTATTGCGAAACAGCACCAGTCTCGCGATCCAGGGGATCGCGATCGACCGGAGCCTCCGAACTTCGCCATAACACGGTCCCTATCTCATCGGAAAAGATCCAGCCTGACATTCAGCTTCAAGAATTCTGACATCCCAGGCTCATCGAGAGATAGTGGACGGGTCAGCGATTCCGGGGGCATCCCCTTCAAGGAACTCTGGCACGACAAGAGAACTTTAACAGTCCGCATCGCATTCGTCTAGAAAAATCCGGCGGGAATTCATCTTTTGCCTCGATCGGTCCGCGAATCCTCCCCGGAAACCACGGATTTGACTTTCTCGACAGGCGCGACTCGCTCGATCGCCGGCGGAGGGACCTTTTTTTCAGCCGTCACCGGCACCCCTGCAACCAACGCGAAGAACAAAACCAGCGTACTGGTCCCATTGAACAGCGCGTGCATGCAAATCGCCGCGAGCACGCTGCCTGTCCGATGATAAATAAAGCCGAGTCCCAGCGACAGGACGAAAATGGGGATCGGAGCCGGCCATTGACCGGCATGGAGGCCCGCGAAGATCAAGGAGGTGATAACAATGGCAAAGGCCACGCAGACAGGAGAAGGTGGGTAGGGCTCCGGCAGGGTCTGGATGGGAACACTTTCCTCCACATGCCTCCGGGGCCATTCCTCGGTCGAGGGATGGCGGTCTGTTTCCTCATGCGCGAGGTCTTCCGTCCAGAAGGCGGGAGCCCGCCCATCCTCGATCTCGGACACGGATTCCAATGGCGGGGACTCGAGCTGCGACGAGATGGGTTGGACCGAGTCTGACCTTTCGAAGCCGGGGCGATGGGACCGGCCCGAAGCTCGGTCCAGAAGATTGATGAGCCAGCTCTGGAAGATGCCCCGGAACATCATCTCTTCAAAAAAAGGCGCCAGGACCGCCGCGCTGACGAGGGCCAGGACGGCCACTTCGACCGAGAATTGTTTCTGAAGCATCTGCTGGAGCGGATGTTGAAACTGCTCGTCGAACGGGCCCAGCACGCGCATGGCGACGCCCTGGGCCGCATAGACCAATGGCATCAGCAAGAGTATGGCTACCACGCCGACGACCACCTGTTGCCGCCACCCTTCGAGAGTCAGGCCAAGATCGCGGAGACGGGCGCCGGATGTCCCTCGCAGGATCAGCGGCAGGGCAACGATGAGAAAGGCGTTGATGGCCGCCTGGATGGCCATCAACTCGACGAGCGTGACTTTCCTCGGCTCCGCCCTGTCAGGAACCTGTCCGGCGAGGATATCCTGGGCCGGCACGACCGCGGGTTTCTCGAACAGCACGGCACCGGTGGCCCACGTGTAACCCTGGAATGCCACGATGTTTGTCGCGAGGTAGACGAGGAATGTGATGAGGACGGTCCCCGAGCCCCACGGAATCCGTCGAACGCGCGACGAGCGGCCCTTCGGGCAAGAGGCGCCGTCCCGTCAGCAGGTGCCAGATGGCCCCCATCCAGCTCGCGCCAATCCCCAGGAGGATCACCAGGATCATCCATCCCAGGAGGAATAGGAGAATGTGCTTCGGCTCAATCGCGCCCATAGAGTTGCATCGACCTCCGAGCTCGCCCGTCCCGCCATGTCCTACCCGTAGATAGTACCGTCGTCATCGCGGTCTTTACGAGCCGTCCCGGAGTTGCCACGATGAATCCCGGTTACTCGTGACCCTCGGGTCGGTCCTCGGGCTACGGACCGACTCGCCATCAGCCAGGACAAGGCCAGGGAACAGTCATGATCGATGTCGCCGAACAGCTCCGGATCCTGAAACGTGGCGTGGAGCAGATCGTCCCCGAGGCCGAATTCCTCAAGAAGCTGGAGCGGTCGGTCCGCGAAGACCGCCCCTTGCGCGTCAAGTACGGCATCGATCCGACCGGCATCGACGTGCACCTCGGGCATACGGTCCCCTTGCGCAAGCTGCGACAGTTCCAGGACCTGGGCCATAAGGCCGTCATCATCATCGGCAACTATACGGCCCTGGTCGGCGATCCCTCCGGCCGCGACAAGACGCGTGACAAACTCACCGAGCAACAGGTCGAGGCCAACGCCCGCGACTACCTCACGCAAGTCGGGCGGATCATCGACCTGAGCCGGGCCGAGGTCCATCACAACGGCGACTGGTTCTCCAAGTGGTCTTTCTTGAACGTGCTCGACTTGACCCGCCGCATGACCATCGGCCAGATGACGGCTCGCGAGGATTTCGCCAAGCGAATCGCCGAGGAGAAACCCGTCTATCTCCACGAATGCCTGTACCCCCTGATGCAAGGCTGGGATTCGGTCGAGATCAAGGCGGATGTCGAGCTGGGTGGGACCGAGCAATTGTTCAGTTTACTCGTGGCGCGCGACCTCCAGCAGGGACAGGGGCAGGAACCACAGGTGGCGATGACCATGCCGATCCTGGTCGGGACCGACGGCGTCCGGCGGATGGGCAAGAGCCTGGGGAATTACATCGGCGTCGCCGAATCGGCGGAGAACCAGTTCGGCAAGATCATGAGCGTCCCGGACGAGCCGATGCGGCAGTATTTCACGCTGCTCACCGAGATACCGATCGACGAGGTCGACCGTCTTCTGGCACCGGGCGTCAACCCGAGGGATGCCAAGGAGGCACTGGGCAAGGCGATCGTCTCGCAGTACCAGGGATCGGAGGCCGCCGAGCAGGCGGCGGCGAAATTCCGTCGACACGCCGCGGGCGAGGATCCGGACGAGATCCCCGAGGTCACGCTCGCCGTCGGCAAGCTCGACGCCGAGGGCCGAGTCCCGGCGTTCATCCTCCTCAAGGAGCTCGGCCTGGAGTCGAGCACGTCGAACGCCCGCCGGGTGATCGAGCAGGGAGGGCTCACCGTCGGCCCGGACCGCGAGTCCATCATCGATCCCAAGGCGCTCATCGCGGTCTCGGACGGCTTGATCGTCCGCGTCGGCAAGCGCAAGATCGTGAGGGTGAGTCTCGCGTAGGGTGCCCTGCGAGCACCGATCGGCCCCCGGCATGCGGGGACGCCACCGAGCACAGCAAAGGTCCCGAAGAAGGCGGAAGCAGCATGGTCCAGCATGGTTTCGGCATCATCGGCTGCGGGATGATCGCGGAGTTCCACACGCGAGCGATCAACGAGATCGAGGGCGCCCGCGTCGTCGCCGCCTGGACGCGAAATCCCGCGAACGGCGAGAAGATCGCCCGGATGGCCGACGGCGGCTGTGCGATCTTCGACGACCTCGATGCGATGCTCGCCCACCCCGGCCTGGACGTCGTCTGCATCTGCACGCCCAGCGGGGCCCACCTCGAGCCGGCCGTCCAGTCGGCGCAGGCGGGTAAGCATGTCGTGGTCGAGAAGCCTCTCGAGATCACATTGCCGCGGTGCGACGCGATCATCGAGGCGTGCGACGCGGCCGGCGTCCGGCTCTGTACGATCTTCCCGTCGCGTTTCTCGGCGGCCAATCTCCGGCTCAAGGAGGCGATCGACCTCGGCCGGTTCGGCCGGTTGACGCTCGGCGATACCTATGTGAAATGGTGGCGGACCCAGCAGTATTACGACTCGGGCGGCTGGCGCGGCACCTGGGACCTCGACGGCGGCGGCGCCCTGATGAATCAGGCGATCCACAACGTCGACCTGCTCTACTGGCTGATGGGCGACGTCGCCGCGATCACGGCCATGACCGCCACGCTGGCCCACGAGCGGATCGAGGTCGAAGACACGGCGGTCGCTTCCCTGCGATTCAAGAACGGTGCGCTCGGCGTGATCGAGGCGGCCACCAGCGCCTACCCGGGCATCCTGAAGCGGACCGAGATCCACGGCGACCGAGGCTCGGCGCGGGTCGAGCAGGATGACCTCACTCTGTGGGAGTTCCAGGAGAAGGTCCCCAGCGACAACGAGGTCCTCGCCGCCATGGCCGCCCAGACCGGGTTCAAGGCCGGCGCCAGCGACCCGCGAGGCATCACCCACATCGGCCACCGCGACCAGCTCACCGACTTCCTCCGCGCGATCGATGAGGGGCGTCCGCCGCTCGTCGACGGCCGCGAGGGCCGCAAGTCGGTCGAGATTATCCGCGCCATCTATCGATCGGCCGAAACCGGGGCACAGGTGATGCTACCCCTGGAGGATTGAGAACCTATCCACGTAGGCGTCTTTGTAGGGTGGGTGAAACCCACCAAGTGCTTACACCCGCAGAAGATCGGTGGGTTTCACCCACCCTACTGGGATAGGCTCCAAGTGTCCCGCTCGTCAAAGGAGTGACAAGAATGCCCCGCCAGAAGATCCGACGACCCTGGCTCGACTACCTGGTCTACCTGGCCGTCCGCCTGGTCGTCGCCTTCGCCCAGATGCTGACGATCGAGCAATCGTATGCCCTGGCCCGATTCCTGGCCTGGATGATCTACCAGGTTGATACCCGGCACCGCAAGGTCGGCCTCGAGAACCTCGTACTGGCCTTCGGCGACCGGTACACGGACGCCGAACGCGACCGGATCGTCCGCGGGGTGTACATCCACTTCTGTTGCATGCTGATGGAGATCCTGCACACCTCGCGCAAGATGCACCTGACCAACTGGCGAGACCGGGTCGTACTGGCCGGTCATGAGACGCTCATGGACCAGCGGATCACCGGCGGCCGGCCGATGATCCTGCTGACGGGCCATTATGGCAACTGGGAGCTGGCCGGCTATCTCTTCGGGCTCTTCGGGTTCCCGACCGTCTCGGTCGCGCGGACGCTGGACAACCCGTATCTCGATCGGTTCCTCCGCGCGTTCCGCGAGCGGACCGGCCAATCGCTGATCCCCAAGACGGGGGGTTTCGACCAGATGGTCGAGGTGCTGCAAGGCAACCGGATGCTCTGCTTCCTGGCCGACCAGGACGCCGGCCAGCGCGGGCTCTATGTCGACTTCTTCGGCCAGCCCGCCTCGACCCACAAGGCCATCGCGCTGCTCGCGATCGAGCACCGCGCCCCGGTGGTGGTCGGCGTCGCCCGGCGGATCGGGCCAGGGTTTCGTTACGAGGTCCGTTGCGAGGAGGTCATCGAGCCCGGCGACCTCGCCGGCACCGCCGAGGACGTCCGCATCCTCACCCAGCGGTTCACCTCGGCCCTCGAACGCCTGATCCGCCAGGATCCGACCCAGTACCTCTGGCTCCATCGACGCTGGAAGCATCAGCCCAAGGCGAAACCTGCGGGGGTAACGGCAAAGGCCGGGACCACTTGAGATCCCGGCCTCCGCGTGAGTCCTTATCGTCCTTCAAACCGCCGTTTCGGCCCGTCCTCGCCGACCTGGACCGTGAAATGCGACCCATCGGGCTCGACGAAGACGCGGATGATCTGGCCGCCGGTCGCGTCCTTGTTGGCGATGAGCGACGCATCGGTGTTGTCTTCCGGGCCGGTGGCCGCGTTGCGGTGGAGCTGATACGCGGCCTCGATCGAGGCGACCGACCGCAGCCGCTTGACCGTCGCCGGCGCGCCCCCCTTGCGCGGGCCGTTGTTCATGATGGCGACCGTCGGCGCGATCGTCTCGATCAGCGTGGGGTGGTTCGAGATGTCCATCCCGTGATGCGTGACCTGGTACAGATCGACCTTGCCGATCAGATCGACCGGGCAGACCAGCTTCTTCTCGACGTTCCACGTCAGGTCGCCGGCATCGAAGAACTGGAACCGGCCGAGGCTAAAGAGGATGGCCAGGCTGCGGGCATTGTCCGAGGGATCGACCGACTGGTCGGGTGGAGCATGATCGCAGGCGGGATTCATTGGGAGGTCTCGGACGCTGCCAAGGCGCAAGACCGGATCAATCACCCGGCCGCCAGATGCCAGGACGAGGGCCGAAAGCCCCTTGAGGGGCAGCGAGTCGCCCGCCCGGAGCGGCTTGCGTTTCCCTCGGCTCGCCGTACGATAGGCCTTGCCCAGCGGGTCGTTGTTCCCGGGTCCGTCGGGGAAATCCTGCCGGGCGTCGCCGTCCTCGGGCAGCCCGCGATCCCAGTAATGGTCGATGCGAATGAGCCGGGCCAGCCCCTCGACGCCGCCGAAGTGGTCCATGTGCCAGTGCGTGGTGACGAGATGGTCGAGATGGTCGCAACCGGCCAGGTCCTTCAAGACATGGACGATCCGCTTGGGGTCGCGATCGTTCAGGCCCGGCCAGCCCGAATCGATCAGGATCGACTCGCGATCGGGTGTGACCAGCAAGGTCGCCGCGCCCCCCATCACGTCGATGAAATCGATCTCGAGCCCTCTCGGCACCGCGGCCGATTGGGCAGACGCAAGACTGCCCCAGCCCAGGAATCCCAGGACAATCAGTGGTAACACGCGATTCCGTGAGACCATGGCTGTAAACCCTCATTCTCGCAGGATGTCGTAAAATGACCCTTGCTATCGATCCTACACGATGCTCTCAATCACTTGCTGAACCGGAGTGATGCTGAACCGGGGTGATCTCTGATCAGGTGTCTCCTGAAGTCCCTCCGGAATCCCACCGCATCGTCATCGATTTGGCGGCTCCTCAGCAAGGGGGGGATTCGTCGGAAATCGCAACGATTCCTAAACTTCGAATGGGAAGCACCCACAATCTCCTTTTTTTTCCGAAAATTTTGTCAATTCTAAGTCAATGATTCGTGAAGAGTTAAACTGGGACCCTCGAAGATTTCATACCAACGAGATCCCAAAACGCGAAAAAGTTCGTAGAATATCGTTGTAGAAACAAGCGGTCGCGTGACACAAGCGAGGAGTGTCCCAGACCCTTGTTGACACCCAATGAATTCCACGGTCTCCTATCGCGATCGAGATGTCCCGGCTCGGGACCCTGGATCTTGGTGCGTCTCCATTGTCCGTGATTCGGACAAGCCTTTCTTCGTCCCTGTAGTAAGAATGCATGGATTCGCTCTTTCTCCACAGGGAGTTATCCAAGCATGGCCGACTGTACGATTCTGACGATCACGAGCGACGAGCCGTTCTTGAAGCTTCTTCGAAAGGAGCTCCACGATCAAGTCGGATGTGCGAATCCGATGATCGTGGCGTCCACCATCGATGAAGCTTGCTCGTTGCTGCCGATGGCCCATCCGCGGCTCATCGTCGTGCATTGGAACCGCCATGGCGGCCGTTCCGAGGAGCTGAATCGGCTCCTCTGGGCGACGACCGTCCTGGCGCGTGGGGTCCCTGTCCTGGTCATCGCCGATCGCTATCGGGTCAACCAGGCGACCACATTTTATCGCATGGGCGTGGCGGACTATATCAGCCGTACACACCACGAGGACCAGTTCGGACGGATCCTCGATACCTATCTTCATCACAGGCCAGCCTCGAAAACGCTGGAAGCGGCGCCTCCCGACGATCAGACTCAGACAGTCAAAGCCTGGTCTCCATCCCCTCAGCCACTGAAGGCGAACGTCATCTAGGCGGTCACCGACGGGCCTCTTGTCGCCTCCTGATGCGAAGGTCGCGGTTTCTTGCCGATTCCGGTCTCCCCGGGATCCACCAGAAACCGCGACCTTCTTCTTGAATGACGGGGTCTCGCCCCCGCAACAACTCCGATCAGCGTCCCGAGGGCGCGGTGAAGGTGACCGTTAGCAGGGGCCGGTGTTCGACCGACTCGGCCTCCGACGTGTCGAAGTCCCAGCCGTTGCCGTTGTCGGAGGTGAGAGCGAGGCCGTGGTTTTTCGCGGCTCCCGAGACCCAGAGCTTGACCGCCGGCAGCACGTCGATCTGGAAGTCACCCTTGCGGTTCGAGGCGAACGAGCAGAACGCGGCCGTCGCCTCCTTGTCGTCCGCCTGGATGCCCCCCTCGGTGTTCTCTCCGAGCTTCGCGGTGTCCCATGTCACGCTCGACGGGTCCCGATCGACCAGGACGCGGTGGACATAGATCTTGCCGCCGCCGGCGTTGTTGCCGTGGAGGGTCAGGACCGCCGCCGTGACGGTCGAACCGGGCGGGATCTTGCCGGGGCCGTCGCCGAGGATCTCATCGAACCGGATCAAGGCTTGGCTCTGGAGGCCGTCGTTGTCCAGGTTGACGGAGATCGAGCCGTCGGTCGCTTTCGCGGCTTCGGCCTTCTTGGGGGACTCGGCCTTCTTCTTGGGGGACTCGGCCTTCTTCTTGGGGGACTCGGCCTTCTTCTTGGGCGACTCCTTCTTGGGCGACGCGTCCTCGACCGCCTTCCCGCCGCGGAGTTCCACGTCCTTCGTGCCGGTGTAACCCCCGACACCCTGCCGGAACGTGACCGTCTGGGCCGAGGCCCCGGGCGTCGCCAACAGCGGCAGCGTTGCGAGGACGACCGCCAAACTCGCCGTGTTCCTGATCATCGTCGTTGATACCCCATCGAGCCGGCCGGGCCGGCAGCCGCCGCGGCCGTCGCCGACGGGTTCCAGGTCCGTCGCCCGAGGCCAGCGAGCAGGCCCGATTACAGCACAAGGATATTCTTGCGCAAAATGGAAAATGCATGAAAGTTCGATGGACGTAGGGTGAAGGGGGAATCTGCCCGGTCGGGTCCCGGAGGGAGCCGGCGTCGTCATGCACGCCCTCCCGACCCGATGAGGAGAGGTCATCGGGCACTTGGAAAGACACGCCCTCGCCACTCGGTACGGGGCACGACCCCGATCCGCGGCGGGCCCTTCGATGTCGCATCAGCCGCGATCTATTCATCTAAATTTCAATGTTTTTTCACTCGAATCTACGACCCGCTGCCCTAACATTGTCCCGGCATCCTGATGACTCCCCTACGGCCAGAGAATCGCACCTCGAGGTATTCATGGAGCGCAGAGCATTCACCCTCATCGAGCTGTTGGTCGTGATCGCGATCATCGCCGTCCTGATCGCCCTGTTGCTGCCGGCGGTCCAGGCCGCCCGCGAGGCGGCGCGGCGCATCCAGTGCGCCAATAACCTCAAGCAGATCGGCCTCGGGCTGGCCAACTACGAGAGCGCCAACGGCACTCTCCCGATGTCGAGCATACTTTTGTATAAGAACGTGACCGACGTGAACCCGATCTTCAAGTCCTACTGGAGCGTGATCGGGCGGATGACGCCGTTCCTGGAGCAGGGGGCGTTGTACAACCAGATCAACTTCGATTACAAGTCGTCCGACGTCCAGAACACGACGGCCGCCGGCTACCGGCTCTCCTTCCTGATCTGCCCGAGCGACCCGAACAGCAACGTCGTGACCAGCAACGGCTACAACGCCCCGACTTGCTACAACGCCTGCATGGGCGATTGGTTCGTCTGGTACAAGGGCGGTCCGGTGAACCGGAGCGCCTTCGGCCCGAACGTCCCGAAGCCGTACTCCCAGTTCACCGACGGACTGAGCAACACGATGGTCTTCGCCGAGTGCCAGGTCTCGCACAACCAGTTCCGGAGCTGCTCCCTGGGGCCGCTCACGCCGACGAACTACCCGAGCGTGCAAGACTCCCCCGCCCTGATCGCTGCGCTGGCGCCGACGTGTACCGGCACGAGCAAGAGCAACACCACCTGGGCCAACGGCAACATCTTCGATAGCGGCATGTCCACGGCGATGACGCCCAACATGAAGGTCATCCTCCCGAGCCACGGGACCATGTCGTGGGACCTCGACACCATCGATGAGAGCAACGGCGGCCCGGTCTTCGCGGCGATCACCTCGGACAGCTATCACCCGGGCGGGGTCGCCGTCCTGCTCGCCGACGGGTCGGTCCGGTTCATCAAGGACACCGTGAACGGAGCCACCTGGAGGGCCCTGGGCACGATCGCCGGCGGCGAGGTCATCTCGTCCGATTCGTACTGACGCGAACGGACGGATGGCCGGGAATCCTCGGCCTTGCCCCCGATCCGTCGGCACGGGATGATGTCATGCCCGGCCTACCGCCCGCGCCCGATAGGCCGGCCTCGACTCGAAATCCGACCGTCTCGCCCCACCCACCCCTTGTTGAGCCCGACCAGCCCGCCATGAACGACCCTCGACGTGAGGTCCTCGGGACCGGCAACGACGCGGCGCGGCCGACGGCCTCCCCGGGGAAGCCCTCGGAGTCGCGGGGGATCCACGCGGCGGTGACGGCGGTCGTGCTCGTCGTGGTCGTCACCTTCGCCTTCTGCCCATGCCTTGGCAACGACTTCGTGTGCTGGGACGATCAAGAGAATTTCCTCGACAACCCTCACTTCCGCGGCCTGGGTTGGCAGCAGACCCGGTGGGCTTGGACCACCTTCCACGTCGGCGTCTATCAGCCACTCGCCTGGATGATCCTGGGTGCCCAGTACGCCCTGTTCGGCCTGCAACCATGGGGATTCCACCTCGCCAGCCTGATCCTCTATGCCCTCGATACCGTCGTCTTGTTCGCCCTGATACTCTCGCTCCTCGAGCGTTCCCGACGCGGGCCCGATGGGGATCATCCGGCGGCACGCGCCGCGGCGGCGGGGCTGGCCGTGTGCTTCTACGCGGTCCATCCGCTCCGGGTCGAGGTGGTAGCCTGGGCGTCGTGTCAGCCCTACCTGGTCTGCGCGTTGTTCTCGATGCTGGCGATCCTGGCGTATCTGCGCGCATTTCCCGACGGGGGCCCGGAGCGGCGTGGCTGGCTGATCGTCACCTTCGGCCTCTTCACGGCCGCGCTCCTTTCCAAGGCCGTGGCGGTGAGTTTGCCCGCGGTTCTCTTGATCCTGGACATCTACCCGCTCCGACGGCTGGGAGCCGCTCGCGGACGAGGTCTCGGGTCCGCGTTGCGACGGCTCGGCGCGAGAAGGTCGCGTTCGCCGGGTTGGGCGCAGTCTTCATGCTGCTGGCCTACGCCGGTCGAGCGGACGCCCGGCACCTGGCCCCTTCGTCCGCCGAGGGCTTTCCCTCGCGGGTCGCGCAGGCCTGCTACGCGGTCTGGTTCTACCCGATCAAGACGACCCTGCCGTGGCCGATCACCGCCTACTACCCGATTCCCGAGCGGGTGGGATTCGGTGAGCTGCTTTTCTTGCTGAGCCTGCTGGGCACGCTCGGCGTGAGCGCGCTGCTGTTGTTATGGAGAGAGGAGCGGCCTGCCCTGGCCTGCGCATGGTTCAGTTACTTGCTGGTCCTGGCCCCCACATCCGGCCTGATCCGGGTCGGCAGCCAGGTCGCCGCCGATCGATACGCCTACCTGGCGATGATGGGCTTGCTCGTGCCCTTCGCCGCCGGGGTCTGCCGGCTTCTACGGCCGGCCCGATCGACGCGACTCATAGGCGCGGCGACGGCCGCCGCCCTGATCCTGGGGCTGGCCCTCCTGACTCGAGCCCAGTGCCGCACCTGGCGGACTTCGGAGCGTTTGTGGACGCATGCCCTGGACCACGGGGCCGGCGGCGACTTCATGGCGATCAAGATCATGGGGGCGATCCTGCTGGTCCAGGCGCGGAACGAGGAGGCCCTCGCCCGCCTGGCCGAGTCGCTTCGTCTCAGGCCCGATTACGCGGACACCCGGTACAACCTGGGCTTGGCCCTGTCGCGACTCGGCCGATTCGACGAGGCAGCGAGTCAGTATGCCGAAGCCGTTCGGCTCGACCCCTCTCACGCCGACGCCCATGCCAACCTGGGCGTGATCCTCTCGCGCCAGGGGCGGTTCGACGAGGCCGAGCGGCAATTCGCCAGGGCCGTTCGACTCGAGCCCGATCACGTCAACGCACACTACATCCTGGGTCTGATCTTCTCCGAGCGGGGTTGGATCGAGCGCGCACACGCGCAGTTCGCCGCGGCCCTCCGGTCCGACCCCGGTCACGCAAACGCCCGCGCCAACCTCGGCGTGGTCCTGGCCCGCCAAGGCCGGCTCAGGGAGGCCGTGGCCGAGTTCGCCGCAGCCCTTCGCCTCGACCCCGCCCATCCCGAGGCCCGCGCCAACCTGCGAGTCGTCCTCTCGCGACTGGGAGGGGCGGACGAGGCGACAGCGGAGCACGCCGAGTCTCCGCGGCCAGACCCCGAAGGCTCGACCGTGGATCGCAACGACGGGCGCCCGCTTCCGGTTCGTCGAGGGCCGCATTAGAGCCTATCCCAGTAGGCCGATTCGTAGGGCGGGTGCAACCCGCCAAGTGCTTGTGAATTCCGAAGTTCGGCGGGTTGCACCCGCCCTACTGGGATAGGCTCTTAGCCACGCGTCCCGGCACAATCCGAAGGCGACCGGCGGCGGGAGAGGCCGGCGACGCCAGCACCTTCTGTTCACTATCAATCGAGGAAGTCTCCGATGTGGAAAATGACATGCCTACCCCTGATCGTGGGCCTTGCCGCCGTGGCGTCGGTCGGCGCCCTCCGGGCCGGCGACGAGCCGGCCGAAGATCCGATCTCGAGGCCCGCCGCGCGCGTCGAGACCGAGCCCGTGCCCAGCAGCGGCGATGCGGCCGATGACCCCGCCATCTGGGTCCACCCCAGCGACCCGGCACTGAGCCTGGTCCTCGGGACCGACAAGAAGGGGGGGCTCCACGTCTTCAACCTCGACGGCAAGCGCGTCCAGACCACCTCCGAAGGGTCGCGTCCCGACAACGTTGACGTCCTTTATGACTTCCGCCTGGACGGCCGGACGGTCGACCTGGCCGTCGCCGGCTCGCGATCCAAGGATGCGCCCGGGGTCAAGGTGTGGGTCATCGACCGGGAGTCGGGACGCCTCTCGGAACGTAACACGGGGCCGACCTTCCTCGTCTTCGACGGCGGCCAGCCGTACGGATCGTGCGTCTACCGGAGCCCGAAGGATGGACGGGCCTACGTCTTCGTCAACGACCACGACGGCCGCTTCGAACAGTACCGGCTCGACGATGCGGGCCACGGCTCGATCCGGGCCGAGCGGGTCCGCTCCTTCCGCGTCGGCTCCCAGGCCGAGGGGTGCGTCGCCGACCTGGAGCTGGGCAACCTTTTCGTGGCCGAGGAAGACATCGGCATCTGGAAATTCGGCGCCGAGCCCGGCGACGGCGACCGGCGCACGGCCGTGGCCAAGGTCGGGGAGCACGGCTTGACGGCGGACGTCGAGGGGCTGTCGATCTATTACGCCAAGGGCGACCGCGGCTACCTCATCGCCTCCAGCCAGGGGAGCGACACTTTCCTCGCCTATGACCGCACCGGGGACCATGCCTATGCCTTCACGATCGACCCCCGCGACGCCGCGATCGACGACGTCAGCGACACCGACGGCGTCAACGTCGTCAGCCAGCCCCTGGGCCCTCGCTTCCCCAAGGGTCTCCTCGTCGTCCAGGATGGAGCCGCCCGTTCGGGCAAGCAGAACTTCAAGCTCTACGCGTGGGAAGACGTCGCCGGCCCTCGGCGCCTCGTTCAACACGTCGCGGCCGGCACGCCCACGCTAAATTGCTTCAAGTCTGGATTGCTAACACGTGATATCAACCCCGAATCGTCGGCGAGGGGTCCCTCGGACGGTCGCCGACGATCCGGGCTGACCGTTAACGATGGCTGACGTCGCGGCCGGAGGACGGTTCGACGCCGAGCCGGGCCCGGCCGGTGCGGAGCTCCTCCAGTCGCCGGCGATACTTGGCGTAGAGCTGAGTATGGCGGCTCTCGGGACGGATGGGCTCGCCATCGATGAACAGCGCCAGGACGGACGTGGTCGGCTGGAGGAGGTGGCCGGCGGTGATGACCAGGTTGGCGCGCTTGCCGGGCTCGATCGAGCCGAGCTGGTCGGCGACGCCGAGGATCCGCGCCGGCGCGATGGTGACCGACTGGACGGCCACATCCTCGGGCAGGCCGAAGGCGACGGCGGTGGCCGCCTCGTACGGCAGGTTGCGGAGGGCCGTGCCCTCGCTGGAACCGCCGGACTGCGACCGGATGGCGAACGGCACGCCCGCGGCGTGGAGCTTCGCCGCCGTGGCGTAGATGGAGTCATACGGGTCGAATTCCCTGCGGGGCAGGTGCAGCGATCCGCTGAGCAGGACCGGGACCTTGGCCTTCTCGAGCGCCTCGACCACCTTCCATGCCTCGGCGGCGCCCGAGATCACGGCCTTGAGTTTCAGCTCCTTGGCCATCTTGAGTGCGTCGAGGATCTCGACCTGGTTCTCGGCGTGGAAGATCACCAGCTTCTCGCCGCGGGCATACGGGACCATCGCCGCCAGCCGGGGATCGGGCTCCGGCGGCGTCTCGCCGTGCTGGCGGGCGCCCTTCACCACGGCGTCGTAGGCCAGTGCTTTGCGGAAGAACTCCTTGATGTGATCGAGCCGCTCCTTCCGCCGCTCGTTCGGGTCGGTTGCCGCACCGCCGGCCCCCGGGCCGGTACCCGGCCGGCCCTGGCCGAACCGTCGCCCTTCGGGATTCCGCGGGATATACGACGGGATCGTCACGTTGAGCGCCACCCCGTCGGCGACGACCAGGTCGCGCGGCACCCAGCCGCGGAGGTCGATCAGGCAGCCCTGGCCCGAGATCACACCGCCCGAAGGCTGGACGAACGTGGTCAGGACGCCGTTGGCCCGCGTCACCGGGATATGTTCGCTATCGGCGCGGAGCGCGATGCTGCTGCGGAGCTCGGGCTGGAACTGCGCGGAGTCGGAGAAGTCCTGGGTCTCGCCCAGGCTGCCGACCTCGAACAGGCCCAGCGTGGAGCCGCCGTCCACCATGCCCGGCCAGATGTCCAGTCCGCTCAGCTCGATCGTCTGGGCCATGGGCGGGATCGGAATCCCGGCCGGACCGACCGCCGCGACCTTGCCGTCGGCCAGGATCAGGGTCCCCCCCCTGATCTCCGGGCCGGTGACCGGGTGGACGTTGGCGCCGAGCAGGGCGAAAATCCCCTTCGGCTGCGCGGCGATCTCGATGACCCGGCTGCACTGCGCCTCCGGCGCCGCGGGCATGGCCACGTGATCCCCGGGGCGAGGAGTCAGCTTCCCGCCCGGCTCCTTGCGCTGGAAATATGCCTCGCCATCGATCAGCGAGAGCTCGCATCGCGAGAACGCGTCGAACGGGTGGGCATTGAACAGCACGATATCCGCATCCTTGCCCACCTCGATCGAGCCGAGGCGATCCTCGAGTCCCAGCTCGCGCGCCGGGTTCATGGTGATCATGGCCAGGGCCTGCGCCTCGCTGACCCCGCCGTACTTGACCATCTTGGCCGCCTCGAGGTTGAGGTGCCGCATCAGCTCGGCGTCGTCGCTCTTGATGCAGACGTTGGCCCCGGCCTCGGTCAGCAGGGCCGCGTTGTAGGGGATGGCGTCGTACGCCTCGATCTTGTAGGCCCACCAGTCGGAGAACGTCGAGGCGCTGGCGCCGTGGGCGGCGATCTCGGCGGCGACCTTGTAGCCCTCCAGGACGTGCTGGAGCGACTGGACCCGCACGCCGTACTTGTGGCAGACGTTGAGCAACATCAGGATCTCGTCGCTGCGATAGCAGTGGCTATGGATCCGGATCGAGCCGTCGAGGATGCCGGCCAGGGCCTCGAGCCGCAGGTCGACCCGCGGCGGCGGGATGGGCCGGTACTTGTCGGTCCCCTTGGCCTTCTCGGCCTTCCGGTACGCGTCCCAGGTCGGCGCGATAGACGCTCGCATCTTCGAAGGCCCGCTCGATGACCGACTCCACGCCCATGCGGGTCGTGGGGAACCGCGCCCCGCCGGCCTCGCCCCCCTGCCCTCGCCGGCCGGCCCGCGTGACGTTCTCGCCCAGCGCGAACTTCACCCCCTGATGGGCGTCGCGGATGATCAGGTCGCGGCCCGGCTTCCCGTATTTCAGCTTGGCGACCGCGTCCTGGCCGCCGACCGTGTTGGCCGACCCGTGCAGCAGGCGTGCGGTCGTCGTCCCGCCGGCGATCGCCCGGTAGATGGCGATATCCTCGCCCGTGACCACGTCCTTGACGCGGACCTCGGGGACCACCGACAGGCTGCCCTCGTTGACGCCCCCCTGGACGGCGATGTGCGAATGCGTGTCGATGATCCCGGGCATGGCGACCAGCCCGGTCGCGTCGATGACCGTCACGCCCGAGGGCGCCGACAGGTCCTTGCCGACCGCCTTGATCTTGCCCTTCTCGACCAGGATCGAGCCCTTGGGGATCGTCCCCTTGGTCACGGTCAGGATCGTGGCGTCCTTGATCAGGACGTTGCCGCCGGTGTGGATCGTCGGCTTGCGGTCCTCGTCGAGCTCGGTGGCGACGTCGACGAACGGCGGGGCCTCGGCCTTGGGCGCGGCCTTCTTCTCGGCCTCGGCCTTGGGCGGCTCGGCCTTGGCCATCGCCTTCTTCTCGGCCTCGGCCTTCGGGGCCGCTTCGGACTTCTTCGGGGTCTCCGCCTGCTTCACGACCTCGGCGGGCTTCTTCTCGCCCTTCGAGGCGACATCGGCGACGTCCGCGACTTTCTGACTCTCAGGAGCGGACTTCTGCTTGGCGGCCGGACTCTCGGCGACCTTGGCGGCCGGACGGCTTTCTTTCTTGGCTGCGGGTGCCGAGTCATCCTCATCCTCGTCCGGGCTACCCTTCGCCGCCACCTCGCCGCGACCGCCAGGACGATTCCGACCCCCGGCGCCCTTCGCGGTCGCTCGCGTGGCATCCTCGGGCTTGACCTCGAACTTCAGGCCGTTGACTAGGACATACTTGACCTTGGCCTTCTCGTCGGAGAACGGCGCGGTCATGACGACGACGTGCCCGAGCTTGCCCGCCTCGATGGTGCCGAGCCGTTTGTTGACGCCGGCGATGGTCGCGGCGGTCTTCGTGAGGGCGGCGAGCGCGTCATCGGCCTTGAGCCCCGCGGTGATGACCTGGCGGAGGTTGGCTGGTATGGTGTCGAGCCGGTCGACCCCGTCGGTGGCGAAGGCGAAGGGAATCCCTTCCTTGGCCAGGACGGAGGCGGTGGCGAGTTGTTCCTTCCACTTCGTCTTCCGCTGGGCCTGGACGCGGAGCGGTTCATCGCGCTCGGCGACGGCTTTCTTGCGATATTCGGTCTCGGTGGCGACCCTCGGCTCCTCGGGGACGGTCAGCCGGAGCACGACGGGCACCTTCGACGCCTTGAGGCGATCGACGACCTTGCCGGCCTCTCGCCCGCCGACGATCACGGCGGTCGTGCCGAATTCCTCGGCGAGGTCGAGTGCCCGGTGGATCTCGTCGCGGGTGTTCGCCTCCCACCAGACCGGCAGCTTCTTGGCGCGGGCCGCCTGGAGGACCTTCAGGGCCGGGTCGTACGGCGACTGGGTGCCGCCATGCTCGGCCACAAAGGCATCGAGCTTCTTGAGGTGTTCGGCGTCGAGCATGGCCTGGCGGAAGTGCGCGATCGAGCCCATCAGGACCCTCGGATAGGGGTTCTCGACGGCCGCGGCCCCATCTCCGCCGCGGCGACGGCCCTGGCCGGGTCCGGGTCCGGGGCCTGGCGTCTGCTGGGGCGTCTCGGTGCGAGGCCCGGCCCCGGTGGCGCCCGGCTCGCTGGGCGGCGCCAGGTTGACGTGCAGCGCCACCGGCGAGGCGACCACCGCCTCGCGGCGCGGCAGGCCGCTCAGGGTGACCAGGGCACTCTGCCCGGTCGCGATCGCGCCCGCGGGCGCCGACAGGAAGTCGGTGAATCCCAGCCGACGCCTGGGCTCGACCAGGGCATCGGTCAGCTCGAGCACCCCGGCGGTCTCGAACTCGGGCGTCAGGCCCCGCCGGTTGTCGGCTGGCGTGATGATCAGCGGCGCATCGGCCACGTCGACCGGGCGGCCCCGACCGGTCGCCGACCGCTCGACCCCGGCGCGCTGGCCGACGGTCGTGTACAGGTCGATGAATCCGGGATAGACGACCAGGCCCTTGCCGTCGATCGTCTCGGCGTCATACGGGATAGGCACATCCTTGTCCGACCCGACCGCCACGATCAGGCCCCTGCGGACGACGACCGTCCCGGGCTCGAAGACCTTCCCGGGCGCGGCGACCACCTTGGCCCCCTTGATCGCATATGCGACCGGATACACTCCGGCTCCCAGATCGGCCGATGCGTCGGCCGCCAGCAGCGACCGAACCACCACCAGTGCCATCCCGACCATGCACAACACGCCCAATCTCACGGCCAGGCTACGAATGCCGGGCCACGCCCATCGCGATCGCCTCATGATTTGCGTCCTCAAAGGTGCCAGATGCTCGAAAGAGTTGCTCTCGGAATATCCATCGTTCTGACGCGTCGATCCGTCCAACCCGGCCAGGGCGTTCGGCTGCCGTGAGAGGATGTCGGCCCTCGCATCGTGCGACGGCCGCCGCGGTCATCCGATCCTTCCTAAATTAGTTGACCCGCCGATTATAAATGCGTCGCCCGGCGGAATCACGTCCCAAGAGGGATTTCCCCGAGCATCGGATCTTCAGAGCGGTTGTCGCCTGTTCCAGATTAGCCTGGGGGTCAGGTATTCTATCTCTTGAGTGCTTCGCTCCCCCGAAGACAGGACGCGACACATTAACTCTCAACCGGCGATGTGATGACACCGGCCATACGTGCATTCTGGAGTCGGCTCCTGGGCGATCGCGGCGAGCGGGCGGCCGCGCGATACCTCCGTCGACACGGGATGCGCATCTTGACGCGCGGCTCGCGCGCGCATTTCGGCGAGATTGACCTGATCGCGCGCGACGGCGACACGCTGGTGTTCGTTGAGGTCAAGGCGCGGCGACATGGCGTGCCCGCCGAGGCCGTGACGCCGGAGAAACAGCGCCGGATCACGCTGGCCGCGCTGAGTTTCCTCCGTAAACACGGCCTCCTCGAGCAGCGATGCCGATTCGATGTGGTGGCGATCGTCTGGCCCGATGATCGTCGCGAACCCCAGATCGACCACATCCGCAACGCCTTCGAGTCGGTCGGCCGAGGGCAGATGTTCCGGTGATTCCCAACGGTCGGATGCCTGCGTGTTGCGCGCCACCCATGGTGAAGTCGCGGTCGGGGCGATGAGCATACCTTTCTTGGAGGCCGGTTCGATGGCGACCTTTCTCGGTCCACTGCTGGCGGCCATGATCCTCGCCCAGGCGCCCGGCGCACCGCCGATCGCCGGCGAGGTGCTCGACGACCAGGGCAAGCCGGTCGCCGATGTTCCGGTGTTCTTCTTCGTGCCTCCCAGCGTGTCGGGCAAGGAATATCAGGCCGAGGCCCAGACCAGGACCGATGCGGCGGGGCAGTTCCGCATGAACCTCCCGCCTTTCGGACGGATGTTCGTCGTCGGGATGAATTTCCTGGCCTATCGTCCCGGGTCTGCCATCACGGCGAAATCGATCTATCCTCCGTCATACCAACTGGTCATGCGGAAGCCGGAGCCGCGGGCCATCCGGATCGAGGGACCCGACGGCAAGCCGATCATCGGGGCTCGGATCACGCCGCGGGTCTTCGACGTCTTCAACGGCACCACCGCCCAGATTCCCGAGTCGATGGCCGTTCCCCTGGCCGTCATCACCGGGCCAGACGGTCGGGCGACGATCAACTACCTGGCGGCCCGCGATCAACTGGTCGCCGTGCGGGTCGCGGCCGAACCGATCGGCACCCAGGACTTCCTGCTGGTCGAGCGGCCGGGCGCAGCGCCGTCGAGCCGGTCATCGCGATCCGGCTCAAGCCGACCGGCCGGCTCGCCGGCCGGATCGTGGATGGAGCCCGCCATCCCGTCGCCAATCAAGCGGTCGAGATCTGGTCCAGGGGCGGAGGAGGTTGGCTCAGTCCGAATACGGTCGAGCTGCGCGGAGGCCCGCTCCGGACGTCGGCCGACGGACGCTTCCAGACCCCGGACAACCTCCTGGTCGGCTCGACCTATCGCGTCGTCGTCCGCGGCGCGGGCAAGGAGCCGATCATCTCCGACTGGATCGCGATCGGCGACGCGACGAGGACCCTGCTTCCCATGCGACTGCGGGCGTTGCGGTCCGTCACCGGACGGGTCGTCGATCGGCAAGGAAAGCCGGTCGCGAATGTCGAGGTCTTCCAAACGGGCGATAGTCCCGAGCAAACCTCGACCCGGAGCGGCGCCGACGGCCGGTTCGCCCTCGACGGCTTCCGAGAGGGCCCGGCGTTCATCCTCGCGCGTGCCGAGGGATTCCGGTTCCATGGCCAGTTGATCCGCGAGTCCGAGCACCAGGTCGCGGTCGAGCTGACCCGCGTTGGCGAGCGGCCCTCGCGCGAGATGCGGATGCTCCCCGAGCCAATCACGCCGGAGGAATCGCGGGCGTTGGTTCGGAGGCTGGTCGAGCCGGTGTGGAAGGTCGTCGTCGAGAATGGGAACGATCGGACCAAGTATCAGGTCTTGCTGGCGCTCGTCAACGCCGATCCGACGGGGACCCTGGAGAAGCTGGAGTCGGCCAAGTTCTCGAGCAAGGTGTTCGAGGCCCGGCTCCAGGCCGCGGTCGCCGGGTCGATCGCCGAGCTCGACCCGGAAGAAGCCACCTCGATCGCCGAGTCGATCGCGGACCCGGCCGCGCGCGCCGGGGCCTTGATCGATGTGATCGATGCGCTCCCGGTCACTCAACGTCCACGCAAGCTCGCCTTGCTCGACCGCGTGGCACTCCATGCCAGGGCGGCCCCCGACGCGATCGATCGGCTGCGGTGGATCGGTGAAGCGGCCGAGCAGTTGTCCGAGCTGGGTGAGGCCGAGAAGGCCAAGGCGCTCTTCGCCGAGGGCCTCCGCCTCGCGAACCAGATGACGAACAATAAGGATTCTCGCCGAGCCTACTTCGCCTCGCAGCTCGCGGCAATCGACGCGCCCGCGGCCCTGGCCATCGCCAGGGAGTTCAAGGGTGCCCGCGTCGGTGGCGCATTCCGAGTCGGTCTCGGCATTCGGATGATGGAGCAGGATCCGGCCGAGGCCCTGTGGTTCTGGAAGGAAATGCATGGCGTCCGGAGTGTGGGAATCCCGGCGGTCTTCGCGAGGCTGCCCATGGGCGACCCGCCCCGCGCAACGGTTCTTCGAGCGACTACAGGCGACGAACTTGAGGTCGTTCCGCGCCGATTACTACTCATACCTGGCCCTGGGCCTGAAGTCGCGTGACGAATCGGCCTCGCGCCGGGCGTTCGACGAGGTCTTGCGAGCGTTCGACGGACTCCTCCAGGAGCGGCCCGAACAGCTCCATTCCTCACACTGGAGCCTGCTGCCGGTCATCGAGCGGATCGACCCGGCGCTCGTGCCGGAGTTCTTCTGGCGCTACGTGGCCTCACGGCCTCCCTCGGGCAATCCGCGCACGATCAGCGTCTATTCCCCGAGGGATCTGATCCAGCATCTCGCCTGGTACGACCGCGAGGTCGCCGCCGCGTTGTTCGACTCCAGTCGAGACCGGATCGAGCACACCGAAGACCGCGAGCTGGCGACCTGGTCCTCCGAGTTCGAGGCCTGGGCGTCGTTCGACCCCCGCGGCGCGGTGGCACGCCTCGAGAGAGTGCCCGTCGGTCCCGACCCGAGCCCGAACGACGCCAGGATCCGCGTCGCCGACTCGCTCGGGATCTCGCGCAAGCGGCACCTGCAATCGTTGTTGCCGGATTAGGTCGGAACCCGATCGAAGCACTTATCCGGGCTCCGTCGATAACGGTGCCAGATAATATGTTCGACTTGCCTCGGACAGTCCGATCGCCTAGCATGACAATGTATGGTCCGATGATTCCGGGCCTGTAGACCGTTCGGGTAAGCTCTCATGCCGATCACCTCCCCCAAGCCACACCGACCCTGGATCGCCCTGGCGGCGTTCGTGAGTGCGTTGCTGGTTTGGAGCGGCTCGGCGTCCGCGTCCGACTGCTCGGCGATGGCGAACCGCGGGGACTGCGCCCCGCCGGTTGCTGCTGCGAGTCCCCGTCGGCGGACAACCCCGCCAAGACGGACCTTGCCTCTCCGGGTCTTCATGAGGATGCGTCGGTCGGCACGGCGCGGGTCCGTTGCGAAGGCCCCGCGGGCGGATGTCGGTGTGGCTCAAGGGCCCCCGCCGTCCCGCGTCCCAAGGCGCCGACAACCCGCCAGGGACGCCCCGATCCGGGACGTGGCGCATCGGCCGAGCGGTTCGAGTTCACTCCAACGCCCCGGCCGCTCATCGCCTTGGGGCTGTCCGCGCAGCCCAGCCCAGAAGTCACCTCTCTATCTGCGCACCTCGCGCCTCCTGATCTGAGGCCGCCCCCGCATCGCGGTCTTCGGCCTGGCTTGCGTTCGTCGTCCGTACCCCGCCGATCATCCTCGGGGGCTCGAGCGACGCTGCGCATCGAGGTCGCTCGATCCCTGATGCCGGGGACGAGGATGACGGTCTGTACGGGACGGATCGTCCTCCCCCTCCCTGTCTAACGGGGAAGCGGGAGCGTGCCGCCCGCGATGTGCGGGCTGCCGACTTCAAGGTCAACGAGTCAGGAGTCAGATCATGGATCGTCAACGTGTCCTGGGAATGTTCGGGGCTGCGCTGCTCGTCCTGCTGGGCGTCCGCGGCGATGCGTCCGATGGCAAGGTCAAGCCGGCATCTTCCTGCTGCTGCGGCACCGCCTGCTGCTGCGGTGATGCCTGCGGAGACCTCTGTTGCACCAGTTCCGCCTGCTGCCGCGATACGTGCGACTGCTGCGGTAGCGGCGACGCGGCTTCCAGCATGAAGGGCAAGGTCGTGAGCTGACCCCGGGGAGAGCCGGTCCTCGGCGCCACCGGGGACCGGCTCTGGTCAGAACCCGAAGGTTAGACAATCGGGGCGGACGGCATCGCACCGTCCGCCCCACTTCGATTGTACGGCATCGAGGGTCCCGCGTAAGTCCCGGACCGGGTCGTGCTCCTTCCGGACGGGATCAACTGCGGACGACCGGCCAAGGATCCCGGTAGGGTGGGTGAAACCCACCGAATGCCTTGTCGCCGAAGGACTTGTTGGGTTTCACCCACCCGACTGGGATCGGTTCTTACTGTCCCGTGAAGCTCCTGCGCTCCAGGTTATTGTTCGGGACCATGAAGGGGTTAGTCCGTCGCTTCGGCTTCTTGGTGCCGGGCTCCGGAGGCGCGACGTGGGTGGGCCGTGAGCCGGTCCGCTTGTCGAAGAGCTGGACCATGTCGCTCTCGACGAAGTGCGCCGCGCCCGACTTCACGTTGAACTGGACCGCCTTGCCGTGCATCGGCGATCCCGGCTGGCCGACGGCGTACTGCTGCACCATCTTGACCCCGCGGTCCCCCTCGCCATAGGCATAGAGGGTGTCCGTGCCCGAGTCATACGTGCCGACATCGGATGCGATGACCAGGGTCTGACCCTTGTTCACCAGGACATTATCCCAAGCCTTGAGGAAGCTGCGGGGCCGGGTTGACTCCGGGGCGCCGGGCGGCTTGGGCTCCTGGATCAATCGCAGGATCTGGCTGGTGAGGTAGAAGCCATCCTCGGTCAGCGGCTGGTCGAAGTCGAACGCTTCCTTCACGCTATTCACCTGCGCGTGACGGAGCTGGATATCGCCGAAGAGCAGCGCCGTCCGATCCTGGGTCACGTTGCCCTGCTGGCTGGACCCGAACTGGCCCTGCATGCCCTTGGTGAAGAAGACCTGGGTCAGGACCAGCGGCGGGATTTTCCGAGAAACCGGGGGAGTGGCCAGCGGGGACGCGGCGGTCGCCGTCCGGCCCGAGGTCGGCGTGACGGTCCGGCCGCCGGCGGTCGAGCGCCCGGTCCTCGGCCGTCCGGCGACGGCCTCGGGACCCTTGGCCGATTCGCCGGTCTTGCCCTTGCCGTCTGTCGCATTCTCCGACTCGTCTTTGCGCTCGTACTTGTAGAATTCTCCCGCGCCCGGTACGACGAACTCGCCGGTGCGACGGTCGTAGTCCAGGCGGTGCTCCGCATAGATGATGTGCTGCTCGAGGACAACCCAGACGTCGGGGTCGAGCTTGCGGGTGACGGCCATGGACCTGCCGAAGCAATAGATGAGCGCGATGTTGACGGGCGTCTCCTCCTTGACCTCACCGTCGGAATCGGCCGCCTCGCCGCCGGACTTCTTCGGACCGTTGGAGATCGAGCCGAGCTCGCCCAGCGGCATCTCCCGGTCGGTGTAGACGATCATCCGATCCTCGCACTTGAGCTGGGCGTCCTCCATCTGGGCGTTCGGGAAGCCGAAGAACTCGGCCTTGCCCGCGGGCTGCTTGGTGGTGGGGTCGGTTGCTCGTCCGGTGAACTCCATGCGCTTCGTCCAGGTGATCGTGAGCAGATCCTTGTCGCTGATCGGCTTGCCGCCACGCGTCTTGGGCTTCGATGTCGGAGCGGCTGCCTTTGGTGCGGCGGCAACCCGCGTCGCGACGCCCGTCGTCCGGATGCGCGTGCCGCCGCCGGGAGAGCCGGCGGCCAGGGCGCCCGGATCGGTCGCGTCGGGGTTTCGGCCGTCAAAATTGGCCTTCGGCTCCGCCTTCTTGTCGGTGAAGAGCGCGCGGTCGGTCCACTGGGTCAGCTCGCCGGGCCCATCGCACCAGAACTTGTCGATCGCCTGGTCGGTCCGGATCAGCGTGCTGCGAATTGTCTTCTCGTCGGTGGCGACGCAGCCCAGAGGCCAGGGCTTGGGCCGGAGCGGTCCATTCGGGTCGTGGTCATAGACCCGGGCCCGCATCTTCCCCTCGCCCCGGTAGTTATCCAGGTACACGGCCTCGCCGGTGACGTCTTGCGTCTTGGGCTTGGCCTTGGTCCCATCGGCATTCTCGGGCTTGTCGGGGGGAGATTCCTGGTGGAGCGAGACATTGCCCCACAACCAAGCCTCGAGGATATCGGGGTCGGATTTCTCCGATCCAGACGCCTGCGAATCGTCCGATCCCGCCGCGTCGGCCGTCGATGCGTTGCCCGCTATACCTTTCTTCTTCGCCGACGTCCGCGCGTTCCGTCGGTTGGATCCGGGTTCGAGCCCCGATCCTGGCCTGAGTGCGACCTTGGCCCAGATCCGGTCGGCGACGGCGGTCGTCGTCGGCTCGGCCGGCGACTTCTGCCGGCTATCCTGGGCCGCGACCGTCGCGGGGGCCTCGGCCTCCGTTTTCGCCGGCTCGTCGCCGGCCGGCGCCTCGGCCGCCAGTGTCTCGGCCGATGCAGCCGGACCGTCCGCCCCGTCCGCGCGTGCCGTCGAGGCCACGAGCGGAGTCGGCTCAGGGGCGACGAAGGGCGTATCGAGCACCTCGCGCGCATCCATCTTCTTGCCGGGGGCGAGGAAATGGACATCGACGAACGCCTGGAGGTGCTCGATCTGGAGGCCGCCACCCCCCAAACTCAACCCCATGCCGGTGTCGTTCTTTGCTTGATTGGCGGCCTGGGCATCCCCGGCGGGAGCACTCGCGACGGCGAATGCGTCCTGGCCCGTCGCGGGGGTGCGGGCCGCATCGCCATCGGGTGCAGTGGCAGGGCTCGTCTCCTTCGGCTTCGACGAGGGCTTCGGCTTGAGCCACACATAGATGATCTGGGCCGAGTCGATCGAGGTCTTCTTCACGCTGTCCACGAAGGAGGGCCGGCTACCCGTCAGGGTGACTTTCTTCTGGAGGAGTTGCGAATCGGGGCCGAGGAAGTTCTGGACGGTCAGCTCATCCTGCCAGATCGCGATCTGCTCGACCGGTTCCTTGAGATCCGGACGGGTTTCCAGCTTGCCGGGCCCTCGGGCGACGATATCCGACAGATCCATGCTCCCCCCGCCCATGTCGAATAGGGTCACATCAACGGTCACGACGTGCGTGACTCCGCTGATCTTACCCTTCTTCGGTCGCTTCGCGGGTGAGCCATTGACGGTCTTCGCGGTCTTCGCGTCGTCCGCCTCGACCGGGTCGCGGTCGATCTTCTCGAGCCAGACTTGCCGGGTCGCGTCGCCGCGGAAATAGGTCCTGTCAGGCTCGTACGGCGCCCGTCGCTCGTGGATCAGTTCGTTGCAGAGTACCTTGGACTCCTGCTCTCGGAGCTGGAGCCAGACGGCGTGGCCGATCGCGTGCGCCTTTTGGAGCGTCAGGTTGCCGAAGGGGCTCGAGCCCTCGGCGGGGCTGCTCCCCGCGTCGGGAGCGACGAGGGCCAGCACGCCGACGATCGCCCCGAGGACCGCGCGGTCCGGGTCGGCCCGGCCGTCGGATCGGGCCGCAACCTCGACCGCTTGCGGCTTGCCGGGCTTCGGTTCCGCCGGCTTCTCGGCCGGGATGAGCGTCAGTTTCAGCGTGTCGCAGTTGAGCTGATCGGGATCGCCTCCGGGGTGGATCATCAGGGCGACGACGTTCCGTTCGAATCGGACCTTCGTCGGGGTCGGCGGCTCGGGAGGACCCACCAGGACCGGAATCGCGGCCTCGGCAAAGTCGATGCGCATCAGCCCCTCGGACATGATCACCAGTGGCGAGGGTTCCTTCTTCACTCCGGCCTGGCCCTTCTTGCCGGCCGCAACGGTGATCTCCCGGGACTTCCTGGCCGGTCCCGAGCTGGCCAGGACACCCGAGTTGCCCACGTCGCGCACCGTCACGCGGACCGACTTCTTGAGGATGAGATACTCCGCGCCCTCGGATCCCGACGATTGGCCGGCGGCCAGTTCGTTCGGGTCCTTCTTCCGCATCTGGAGCACCATACCCTCGCCGATCGCGGTCAGCTCGGCGTCCCTCATGACGAACTGCGAATCGGTCGTGAACTGCTGCTTCTCCTCGTCGAAGACCAGGTGGGTCATCGGCCCGATGTTCATGTCGTCGGACAGGTTCATCGGCGTGCCATGGTCGTCGCGAATACAGACGTTGCCTTCGATCAAGGCATGCGTGACCTTCATCGCGTCATTGCCTTGCTTGCTGCTCAGGCTGATCGGCTGGCTCAGGTCGAGCGTCGCCCGGTCGGCCGTGAGCGTCTGATGCTTCCGGCCATCCTTCGACTCGATGATCATGGCGAACGGCTTCATCTTCAGCCGCTTGCCATCGTACCGGACTCCATCCTCCTCCTGGATCTCCTTGACGTCCAGCGAGTACATCCAGAAGCCGCGGTCGGGGCTATAATAGGTGAACGGCTGGTCGCTCGTGACGCTCCAGTGCTTGGGCCCGAACGATTCCCTGGCCAGTGCGATGGCGCGCTGCTTGTTCCGCGAGGGATGGATATCGAAGCCGCCCTTTTCCCTGGATCGATACGTGCGAAACTGATGGACCACCAGGTCGAAGCCGTGCCCGTAAGCGACGTAGCACCCCCAGAGCAGGGCTAACGTCATCCCGGCCGTGAGGAGCTTCTTGATCATCGGTTACTCGTCCTTTGTCCTTTGTGCTCAGAGCCTGACTCGGATCCTACAGCGGTCGTCTCGTAAGGTGCTCTATGAGCACCGAATTCGGCAAGCCGCCTGGATCGGTGCTCACAGAGCACCCTACTCGTCCTTTGTCCGAAGTGGTCAGTCCGCCTCTACGCGAAGGGCAGCCGAATTGTTCGCGATCATCTCGGGTCGCCGGAAGGACCGAGGGGATTCCTCAAGGGCCGAGGACGAAGGACCAATGGCCTTGACATTTCAGGATCGTTTCGACGACCTCCCGGACGGCGCCGCGGCCCCCCGGGGTGCGGGTGACGAGGTGGGCGGCATCGCGCACCTCGTTGACGGCATCTGCCGGACAGGCGGCCAGTCCGACGGCGCGGAGCACGGGCAGGTCGGGGAGGTCGTCGCCGACGTAGCAGACCTGCCGTGCCTCCAGGCCGAGCTCGTCGACCAGGGCGCGGAACGGCTCGGCCTTTTCGGCCCGACCCTGGAGGACATGCGGGATCTTGAGCTCGGCGGCGCGGCGGTCGACGGCCTCGGTGCGGCGGCCGGAGAGGATGGCCGAGCGCTTGCCCGCCCGGTGCCACAGGGCGAAGGCCAATCCGTCGCGCACGTGAAAATGTTTCGTCTCCACGCCATGATCGTCGACCGCGATGACGCCGTCGGTCAGGACGCCGTCGACGTCGACGATCAGGAGCTCGATCGGCTCGCAACGCCCGGCCAGGTCGGCCCGGTCCGACACCTCGGCACTCATGGGCCGATTACTCCTCGAAGTCCGCGGGCAGGAGCCCGATCAGGTCGGTCACGTCGATCAGGCCGGCCAGCCGTCCGCCGCGGTCGACCACCGGCAGCTCGCTGATCTTGTGGGCCTTCATCATCTCGACCGCCTCGGCCAGCGTGGCACCGGTACGGATGCAGTACGGCCCGGGCGTCATCACGTCGCCGATGGGGCCGTCCAGCTCGGACTCGCGGCGCCTCTCGAACAGCCGGGCCAGGTCGCTGTCGGTGAAGATGCCCAGGAGTAGCCCGTGCTCGTTCACGATCAGCACGGCGCCGGAGCGTTCAACGCGGGCCGGCCAGCCGGACGAAGACCGATCGGACCGACTCGACGACATGGGCCTTGCGGAGCTGCCGCTCGGTGCGCATCACTTCCTCGACGCGCATCAGCTTCCGCCCCAGGCTCCCCGCGGGATGGTAGAGTGCGAAGTCCTCGGCGGTGAAATCCCGAAGGCGGCTGACCAGCAAGGCGAGGGCATCGCCGACCGCCATGAGTACGGTGGTGCTCGCCGATGGGGCCAGGCCCAGCGGGCACGCCTCCTCGATCGGCCCGAGTGCGATGCAGAGGTCGACCGACCGGCCCAGCGAGCTGGTCGCGCGCTCGGTGATCGCGATCGCGCTGGCACCGAGCCGCCTCATGGCCGGCACGATCCGCAGCACTTCTTCGGTCTCGCCGCTCTGCGACAGCGCGATCACGACGTCGTCGCCACGGATCCGGCCGAGGTCGCCATGCACGGCCTCGGCGGGATGCAGCGAGAAGGCCCGCGTGCCGGTCGACGCGAGCGTCCCGGCGAGCTTCTGGCCCACCAGGCCCGCCTTGCCCATGCCGGTGACGATCACGTTCCCGGTCGAGCGATAGATCAGGTCGGCCGCCCGCGCGATCGACTCGCCCAGCCGCTCCCGGACGTGTCCCAGGGCCTCGGCCTCGATCCGCAGGACTTCGCGCGCAAAAGCGAGTCCCTCGGCCTCGATGTCCGAGGCCAGCGGCCAATCCGTGATCGTCGCCATCGTGGGCCTCCCTGCCCCGGTCGGCAATATCTCCCCACCGGCCCTGCCCACCGGCGCCCGCACCATAGTCCATCTCCGCCGACGCGTCAACGCAGGCTACCTCGATTCGCACACCTACCACCGACTCATCCAGTTCCTATCGTCCCAATGGATTGAGGACTTTAGTGCGGGGCGAGAAAATGGGATAGCACTGACAAGGCTCAGGGTTGGCGGAGGAGATCTGAACCGTTGTAGGTGATAATCCCCTGCACTGGGTCGAGAATCTGATCGATATCACCCCTGCTGATCGTTCGAACCAGTGCGAAGCACCGGATCGCAATCCCGGGGAAGGCGTCCCAAAGATGCGGGACGATCCCGATGAAGCTGGACCCTCTCGTAACTACGTCATCAATAAGTGTAATTGCTTTCGGGGCCGGTCGCTGCGTGTGAGTAACTCCGACGGAATTGTAATGCTCGACGGGGCTGGGCCGCCCGCTGGCTGGGGCCGTCGCGGATTTCCGCACCGCGCGAGTCCGCTCGAGACAGGGCAGGATATCAGCGGCGAGCCCCGGTTGGGCGAGGATGGCCTGGCAGATACGCAGGGGCGGCCAGAGTGCGTCGGGCTTGACTAGAGGACTGCTCCGCGGGACTGGAATCAGGGTCGTGACACCGTTGAAGTAATCGGAAAGAAAGGGGTGGGTGCCCATGGACTGGACGAGTCGCTCGGTCGCGAACTCGATAATGCGGATCCTCCCGACATAGCCGTCCTGCTTGACCTTGTACGTCACGTCGCGGGAGCGTAACGACGGCTCGGACTGCCCGCGCGGTGCGTACTGGAGCAGCGAAGCGAAGGCGAGGCTAGAAGGGTAATTCGCCATCGAGACGCACCGGTGCCCTCGGCGGCAGAGAATCGAAGAGCTCGTCCAATGCCTCGTCGGCGAGGATACTCGCTCCGTAATCCAGCATTGCTCCCGGCCAGGTAAGGGTCGGGTTGTCGGCTGCCCGCTTCGAGATGAAGAGCGGCCTGCCCAGCCGGAGCGCCTCCCAACCTTGATGCAAGCATCCGCTGTTCTCGGCCGCCTCGATGATGACGGTGGCATCCGAGATCAGGGCCAAGGTGCGGTTGCGAAGTCGGAAATTCCCGCGCCGGACCCGCGAGCCCCGAGGGAACTGCGTGATGAGCAAGTGGTCCCGCGCGATTCGTCGCTGGAGAGTCGCGTTCTGCTTGGGGTATACCCGATCGGGGGGGGTTGCGAGCACGCCGATGGTGCGACCGCCCTGGGCGATCGCGGTCGTAAGGGCAATGGTATCGATGCCTGCGGCGAGCCCGCTCACCACGGAAACGCTCCGTTTCGCGAGAAGCGATGCGAGATCCATCGTGCCGCGGACTCCTTCCAGGCTGGCATTCCGCCACCCGACGATCGAGACCCGGGCACCCCTCTCGAGGAGGTGAGTGTGGCCGGCCGTGAAAAGGGTTTCCGGCGCGTGCTCCTGCTCGACCTCGTTAAGCGGCCCGAGCAGAACCTCAGGAGCGGATGTTCGGCAGATCATGGCACGGTCCGAAAGCGGAACGGCGAACTTCATTTCTGCGCGTCCCTTATCTTACTCTCCCAAACGTCCGGAGGCGAGAGGAAAGGGTGGCGTCAGGCAGCCCATCGCCAAGTCGAGAATCTTACGTGTTTCCTCCATCGCGCACGCTTCACCCCTGGCCTAGGAAGAAGGTCCGCTCCTCGATCGGCTCGAGTGCGACGTGGTCACTGTGCTCGATCCGGTTCTAACTCGCAGCCTTGCGCGCGATCACAGCATGAGCTTCCTGGCCTCGACCGCGGAGAAGAGGATGACCCATTCGGCGCCATTGCCGTCATTCCTGGAAGGAACGGCCGTATGGACGCCGGCCTGCTTGATCGCCAACTTCACGACGGTTCGGTCGTTCTTCCCGACGTTCCGGATCCGGACCCAACGCTCCCGGGTGTGCCGATCGACCAGGATCTCGATGTGGGCGGGATCGATGGCCGCTTTTCGACGCGCCAGTCCGAGCTGGACGGCCATGCGTAGCTGGGCATCCTCCTCGCGGCGTCTCTGCTTCGGATCGCGTGCGTTCCCCTGGATGGCCTCGTCGCGGCGCTCCTCGCGGACCTCGCGGAAGAACTCCTCCACGATGTCCTCGGGCTTGCTGAGCGTCTGGTCGTTGATTTCGACGACCTTCCGCGCGGTCAACATGAAGTCGAAGAATCGGTCGAGCACGATTTCCAGCGGCACGCGGATGAAGCTATGGGGTTCCGCGAACCCGACGCTCGACGACAGGTTGACCCGGGGCGTGTTCTGCTCGTCCTTGATCTGCTCGAGCTCCAGGGTCTCGGCGAGCTGCTTGCGTTGATAGGCCAGCGGGATGGCGATATGGACCATCGGCAAGACCTGCCCGTTCTTCTCATCGTCCACCCGACGGACGCCCATGATGCTCGAATCCATCAGGCCCATCCATGTCGCCAGGACCCATTCCGCCGCCCTCGACTGCCTCTCCTGGGACGACGGCGGATGCCTTATCATCAGGAAGGGCAAGGCGTTCGGGCTGTCAACCCGCAACTGTGAATGTAAGTTGCTCATGCCTCATCGAGGATATGAATCATGAAAGGCTTGGAATCGTGCGAGTGTAACGCCACGATAACGATATCCAGGACCGGCGATCGCTTTCAAGAGTCTCGCGGCGCCGAGACCCGGTTTCCACCATCGCTCGATCATTGCTCGGGATGACCTCACCGATTCGCAGACAGGCTTCCGACGATCGGAACGAGCGCAGTCGCAGTCGGCTCCGGCGGTCGTGCCATCGGCCATCCCTCGCCGGCGGACCGCCCATTGATTCACGCCACGCCACCTACGACGACCGGATCCTCCGCATTGACATTCGCCGGGACCGCGAGTGACCGCCGATTGGATCGACGTGCCCGGCCAGCGGTGGTCTCGAAGCGTCGCAACGCGTCCCAGGTCAGGAATGCCGCGAGGACCGCATAGACAACCAGGCTAACGATGCTGAAGATCGTCTGCCAGCCGAGGCCATCGTCGAGACTCCAGATCCTCCAGGCCTGGGGCCAGGGCTCCTGGGACAATCGATTCAGGATCTCGGTTCCCAACACCAGTTTGCCAACCTCGTAAGGTGTGAATCCCGGCCACAGTTGCGGGGCGAATCCGCGAATCGAGAGTGTGTTGATGATCCCTTGTCCAGAGACATTCACCAGCAACAACGCGGCGATCGTCAGGAACTGGGAGCGCCAGGTCGAGCGGAGCTGGATCGAGATCCAGATCCCCAGCGAAGCGGCGAACCATCCATAGACTGGCAACGCGAGGGCGAGCATCGGGATCGAGAGCCAGTGGAGCGAGTTCGCAGCGACTCCGGCGACGATCAACAGGCCGATCACGGCCCAGAGCCGTCGCGCCCGAGCCAGCGATCCTAGCAGCTTGGAGAGGACGATCTCGCGGCCGGTCAGGTCGGTCGTCGTCAGGCTGACCCAGGTGTCCTCCTCGTGCTCGGAGGTGATCGATGCGGCGGCCGCCCCGGCGACCCCCACGGTCCCCACGAGGTAGATCAACGGCACGACGACCTCCAGGAACCAGTAGAACTGCCACCGTGCCGCGGCGGTATTCCAATCCATCCGCCCGCCGTAGCCGAATTGCTGGACCTCGGAGAAGGCGTCGCGCCCCAACTTCACGGAGTAAAACAAGAGGAAGCCGCCGGCGATCAGCGTCAGCAGCCAGCCCACGAACCGCGCGAATCCCCGCACGCGGCTGGTGTGCAGTTCCTTCCAGAGCATGGGCCGGTCGCCGAGGCGGGGATGCGACCGCAACCGCCGCGTCGCCAGCATCGCCCGCAGCCCTCTAGGCTTGCGGACGGTGTCATCCTGCCGCCGGAAGATCGGCCGCAGTTGCACGGCCGCCAGTGCCGCCAGCACGACGCCCGCGGCCAGTTGCAACCCGATCATCCAGTAGACCATCTCCTCCCAGTTCGCGAGGCCCCCGAACATCATCCCTCGGGACACGATCCACATCACATCCGCCGGGCTACTGGCTCCGACCCACTCGGCAATCTTCAAGATCGCGCCATCGATCATCGGCGAGCCGGTCGCGACGGTGCTGGTCACCAGCGACGGCACGACCAGCCAGAGGCCCTCCAATCCGTAGGTGATGAAGAGCGCCTTGCGCGGGCGGCGAGCGATCGTCGAGACCCAGATCGAGAGCGTCGCCAAGAACCACGCGGTACTCAACGTCGCCCCGCAGCTCAGGAGGACCAGTCGCGGATCGATCCCGCCCAGCATCACGAGCAAGCTCATCACCGGCACGCTGACGCCCAGCAGCACCCCCACATAGAGCATCCGGACGAACAGCTTGCCCAGCACGATCTCCGAGCTGGTCAACTGGCTGGCCATCAGGTAATGCAGTGTCTTGCGCTTCTTCTCGTCGGCGATCACGCCGGCCACCAGCGCCGGCGTCAGGACCAGGACCAGGATCTCCTGGCCGATCGTGATCCCGCCGAGGGCCGAGAGGGCGAACCACTTGACCATCGACACCGGCAGCTCGGCCCCATCATAGGCCGACGACCACCCCGAGTGGATCGCCCAGAGGATGATCAGGAGGACCGTCGCGTAGAAGGCCCGGACCGTGTAGAACCGGCCCCGCCGCGACGTCGATAAGAGCTCGAAGTTGAAGACCGGACCGGGAAGCATCGGCAGACCCCCAGGCGGTGAGCATGGACGTGATCGGACAGCCTCTGACGGACGTCCAAGATACACGGCGCCAGGGCGTGCGCGAAGACGAAGGATTTCGGCTTTCAGGGTGCGAGGGCGTGCGAACAAGGTCCGTGCCGGATCGTTCGTTCGACCGGGTCAGGATCGACGGTCCCCCCCGCGATCTTGCAAGCGAGGTTTTGAATGGTGGTATTCGGAGATCAAGCCCTGGCGAACAGGGCTTTCACCGGCTGGCCCTTCCCGTCGAGCGTGGCGTAGAAGGGCCGCTTCTCGATGTCGAACGCGGTCCGGGGCGAGATGCCCATCGCGGTGAACAGGGTCGCGTGCAGATCGCTGATCGAGATCGGGTCCTTGATCGTCAGGAGGGGCCGCTCGGGCGCCGTCTCGCCATAAAGCAGGCCGCGCTTGAACCCGCCGCCGAAGATCAGCACCGAGCCCGATCCGGTGAAGTGCCGATGCAGGCCATAATGCTTCGGTTCCTTCATCACGTCGGTACTGGCCCTCGACTGGTCGCTCGCCGTGCTGCCGGGCACGCCTTCGATCATCATGTCGCGACTGAACTCGCTGGCCACCACCACGAGCGTGCGGTCGAGCAGCCCGCGCGCCTCCAGGTCGAGGATGAGCTGGGCGATCGGGCGGTCGATCTGCTGCTTCATCTCGGCGTAGGTCGCGTGGCCGTTCTCGTGAGTATCCCAGCTCAGGAAGGGGACGTACTCGGTGGTCACCTCGATGAACCGCGCCCCGGCCTCGGTCAGTCGACGGGCGAGCAGGCAGCCCTGGCCGAACCGGCCGGTGTCGTATCGGTCGAAGCTCTCCTTAGGCTCCTTCGAGAGGTCGAAGGCGTCTCGATTCGGGCGAGTTGAGCAATCGATACGCGTTGTCCATCGCGCGCACCACCGATTCCTGGTGATAGTCGCTCGCCAGGCCGCCGAGCGGGCTCTCCTTGACCAGCCGTCGATAAGTCTTCTCGCGACGCGCGAACCGCTCGCGGGTCACGCCCTTGGGCGGTCGCACGGCGGCGATGGCGTCCATCGGGTAGGGGAGGTTGAACGGCCCGTACTCGCTGCCGAGGAACCCGGCGGTGGTGAATGCCTTGAGCTCCTCGACCTCGCCGTGCCCCTCCAGCCGCTGGCCGATGTTGATGAACGCCGGGATCGCCGGGTCCTTCGGCCCGCGCATCCGGGCGATCCAGGCGCCCAGGTGCGGCGCGGCCACGGTCTGCGGCGGGATGTACCCGGTGTGCCAGTGGTACTGGTGCCGCGAGTGGAGGATGTTCCCCAGGTCGGCGACGACGTGCGAGCGGATCAAAGTCCCCCGGTCCAGCACCTTCGCGACATGCTCCAGGCCCTGGGAGATCTTCACGCCGTCGAGCGCCGTGTCGATCGACGGGAAGGTGCAGAGGATCTTCTCGCTCGGGACGCCGATCTCGAATGGTGTGTAGCGCTTGGGATCGAACGTCTCAGGCGCGGCCATGCCGCCGGCCAGCCAGATCAGGATCATGGTGTCGGCTGTGGGCTCGGGATGCTGGATCGGCTCGGCACCGCGGACCGGTCGGGGCTCGCCCGCGGCCAGCGTCGCCATCGCGGCGGCGTTCATGGCACGGAGGAAGTCGCGGCGGCTCCAGGTCTCGCCCGCCAGGGGATCGCGCGTAGTCATCTTACTTCGCCTCCTCAACGGATCAGTTGGAACTCGGGCAGCATGAAGACCACCCAGAGCAGGTCGGCCATACCGTCGGGCGTCGGCGGCGATCCGAGTAGATCACGGGCCGCCGAGAGCTCGTCGGGCGTCGGCCGACGCCCCATCGCCCGCAAGTAGATCGTGTCCGCCGTGGCCTTCGATCGAATCAGTCGGGCGGCGCCCCGAGCGAGGATGTCGTTGAAGACCTCGCCATTCGACAGGTCGAGGGCCTCTAGCGTGGTGAGCACGTCGCTCCGCGTGGTGACCACCTGCTCGCGGTTCGGCCGCCCCAGCGAACGCATCAGCGGGTCGGACTTGACCAGCGCCGCGCGGATGAATCGGTGCTCCGGCGCGGTCGCCTCGCACGACGGCCGGACCGTCGCGTCGGCCGTGGCCGGTGCCGTGCCGGTGACCCACCACACCGCGTCGAGGAACTGCTCGGCCGTCATTCGCTTGACCGTCGGGCCCCGGAAGACATAGCCTCCGGCAGCATCCGCCTCCGAGGCGATGACCGGGCTCGACTGGTACGCCCGCGACTCGACGATGTGCTCGATCAACGCCTTGAGGTCGTAGCCGTGGTCGACGAGGTACGACGACAGGTATTCGAGGAGGTCCTCGCTCCAGGGCTCGTTGGCCATCACGTCGACCGGGTGGACGATCCCTCGGCCCATCAGCCGCTGCCAGATCCGGTTGGCGATCGTCCGGGGGAACCGGCCGTTGTCCGGGTGCGTCACCAGGCCGGCAAGCCGCTCCAGTCGCTTGCCGGCGGGCTGGGCCGCGTCGATGGTCCCCAGCTCGGGCCAGGGGAATTTCGGGACCGCGATCACGCCGGTCGGCTTGTCGCATCGGGCGATCTCGAGGGGCTGCTCGGCGATCACCGCCGCCAGGCCGTAGGCGTCGACGAGCTTCCACCGGTCGATGAAGCTGTCATGACACGAGGCGCACTTCATGTTGATCCCGAAGAACACCTGAGAGACGTTCTGGGAGAACTGGACCTCGCGGACCTGGCTGGCGTTGACCCGCCCGCGCCACTTGATCCCCTTGATGAACCCCTCCGATTCCGGCGAGGGGCTGATCAGCTCGCGGACGAACCGGTCGTAGGGCTTGTCCTCGATCAGCGATTGATAGAGCCAACCGGTGATCGGCTTGCGACCGCCGTCGATGTAGCCGGTCCCGGCGTAGTCGTTGCGCAGCAGGTCGTTCCAGAAGGTCAGCCAGTGATCGGCGTAGGCGCGGCGGTCGCCTAGGACGCGGCGGGCCAGCCGATCGCGCTTGTCGGAGGCGGAGTCATTCGCGAACGCCTCGAGCTCGTCGGGCGGCGGCAGCAGGCCGATCACGTCGAGGAACAATCGACGCGCGAACGCGGCGTCGCCCAGCGATTCGGGCGGGGCGATCTTCCTCGCGGCGAAATAGGAGTCGATGATGCGATCGATCGGATGATCGCGACCCCCGCGGGCGGCGGGTAGCGTGGGACGTCGCAGCTTCAGCGGGGCGGCGTAAGCGGTCCGCTTGAACGTGAACCCCTCCTGCCAGGTGACCCCCCGGTCGATCCAGGCTTTGAGCCGGCCGACCTCGTCCGCCGAGAGACGATCACCCTTGGGAGGCATCCGAAATTCGGGGTCGGCCGACGTGACCCGTTCGATCAGCTCGCTCTCGCCGCCCTTGCCGGAGACGATCGCCTCCGACTTGAGCGCGGACTCGCGGGTGTCGAGCGAGAACGAGCCCTTGTAATTGCCGTCGGCGTGGCATTCGGCGCATCGGGCCTTGATCAGCGGGACGATGTCGTGCGCGAAGTTGACCGGCTTCGTTCGAGGCGGGTCATCCCCGGCGTATGCCCCCGCAAGGGCGAGCAGGCCGGTCACGATACCGGCCAGAACACCGAAAAACCGCCGACGCCCGCCGACTCGAAAACCCGGCATCATCGTCTCCGTTGCCATCCATCACCCCGCGGTTCGCGTCAGTAATCCTTCGTATCTCAGGCTTTCCAGCCTGACGAGTGCCCAGTCAGGCTCAGTACTTCCCGAATGAACGATTTCGGCGTGTCACGTCACAACCGACTGTGGGACATCCCTTTCGGTTGCGACTGTGAGAACCAAACCATATAAGCTTTCGGCCACTTGCTCCAGCCACAGCAGCATCCGCTCCACCCGCAGCCGATCCCAGTTGTACCGCCGGCACCCCCGCCGCGGCGTTGACAGGACCACGTGATGCAGCCACACCCACAGGTTCCGCAGCAGCAGGCCGATCGCCACGTAGAAGAACCGCACGTTGAACTTCTTCGTCGTCGTCCGGACCCGGCACTGATTCATCTGCCGATAACTGGTCTCGATCCCGAACCGCTTGCGGTAAGTCGTCTTGACCCAGTCCACCCGCTTGGGGGTGATCCCCCAGTAGGCGTACACCCAGGTGTGCCATTTCTTTCGTCCGTGCCGATCCGTCGTCCGACCTCGCTTCACGCAGATCGACACCCGGGCGGTGGCCCGGCCCTTCTTCTTGGGGTCGCCCACCATATGGGTGAACCAACCGCTCTTCTTCATCAGCTTGAACACCATCGAGCCGCTGGGGCCCTCGGGATGATCGGCGGAGCGACCGTGGCAGGTCACCGGCATCAGGAACGGCCGGCGTGCCCGCTGCAAGTAGTTGATGATCTTGGCGTTGTAGAAGCCGCGGTCCAGCAGGAGCAGACCGGGCCGCAGCCCGGCCTTGCTCACCAGGAGCAGCAACTCCTGGAGGACATCCTTGAGCAGATCGGAGCGGGTCACCGGGGTGACCGCCAGGGTGAACCGCTGGCCGTGGAGCAGGACATAGGCGGTGGCGTAGGCGAAGAACGAGCGGGTGCCGGCCTTCTTCTCCGAGCGGTAGATCTTGAGATTGTCCAGACGATGTTCGCCATAATAGGGGATGAGGGTGAGGTCGACGCAGATGCGGAGCGGTCGCTTGCGGCGGCGGCGGATGGCCTTGGGCAGGTGGGCGCGGAAGGCGGCATTGACCTTGCGCTTGAGCTCTTCGAGGCAGAAGAGGTTGGCGTACAGCGCGTTGGCGTAGCTGGTCTGGCCGGGGCCGTCGGCCAGGCGGTCGCAGGTCTCGGAGATCGAGGAGATGCGGGCCGCGGCGGCGAAGAGGACGGTCAGGAGGATGGTGGCGGTGACCTTGCCCTTGCCGCGGAGGTCGAGGTGCGGCTGGCAGAAGTCGATGGCGAAGCGATAGACTTGGGCGGGTGTCAGGGTGGTGGTCAACTTGCGCATAGTAGCCTCCGTGATGAAGGGTTTCAGCACAAGTCATTATCGGAGAAGTGTTTGAGTTGGCCATCCCCTGCCACCCCTATAGCCCGCAAATTTGGGAAGTACTGAGGCTGGAAAGCCTGACCTGCAAGGATCCCGTGTTTCTTGCGGTATCTCAGGTCATTGATCTTTTCGTATTGGATCCACCCTCCGACGTGCTTTTCAACCCCGAACCCTCGCCCGCTCGATCTTTGTCGCACCAAGGATCCTTCACACGATCGCGGAACGCCCTCGCCGGATGACCGGTTTCGTGAGAGACTGGGTTGCGAACCCACGGTCACCAACCACGAAACCGACCCGCCCATGGGGCGGTGTTCCCACGGTTGCCCGACATGAGCCAATTCGTCAATCTCGAGCTCTTGAGGCACATGCCCGCCGACGCACGGATCGTGCTCGAGGTGGGCTGCGGCGACGGGGCACTGGCCGAGTCCTATCGCCGGATCAACCCGGACGTGCGCTACCTGGGCATCGAGAAGGACGAGCGCACGGCCCGGATCGCGGAGACCGCCGGCCATGTCGATCGGCTCGCCGTCGGCAACCCGTCGGCGATCTTGCCGTTGACGCTCGGACTCCCCGAAGCCGAGCCATTGGTGGACTGCCTGATCTTCGCCGACGCACTCGAGCACATGATCGACCCCTGGGGCGTGCTGGCGCGACTGTCTTCATGGGTGCGGCCGGGCGGACAGATCCTGGCATCTATCCCCAACGTGCAGCACTATACGATGCTGGTCGGCCTGTTACGAGGCCGCTGGGACTACCGCCCGGACTGGCCGCCCGAACGCCTCGACCTGCGGTTCTTCACGCTCCCGGCCATCCAGGACCTGTTCGCCCGGTCCGGCTTGCCGATCTTCGATATCGTGTCGAAATCTCGGCCCGACGCCGAGTTCGACCGGTTCCAGCAGGTTATGGCGCCGATCGTCCGGATGCTGGGGATCGACGCGGCGACGTTCGCCGCCCAGACCCGGCCGACCGAGTACCTGGTCCGATCCGTCCGTGCGGCGGCCGTTCCGCGGCGTATGCTGATCTGGTCGTTCCTCGGCTCGGCGATCAGCAGCCATGTCCGCAGCGGCGAGCCGGGGGCGTTCCTCGCCACGATCCCGGGCGTCCGCGTTATGAACAGCACGTCAATCCAGTTCGAGGACCTGGGCAAGACCTGGCCGGGCGAGCAGAAGATCCTCCTCCAGCAGCGGGTGATCATCCCCCGCGACGACCACCTCCGGCTGCAACGGGCGCTCCTGGCGAACGGCTATCTCATCGTCGGCGAGCTCGACGACGATCCGGACCATTTCGCCGAACTGGTGCGCACCGACTACCTGGCCTTGCGCCTGCCATTGCCTCCAGACGTTGACCGAGGTCATGGCGGAGGCGCTCCGGCCCTACAATCCGCACGTCGAGGTCTTCCCCAACCAGGTCGCCGCCCTCCCGCCGCCGCGCGCGGCGGACCGCACGGACTCCGGCCCCGTCACGATCTTCTTCGGCGCCCTCAACCGAGAGGCCGACTGGGCCCCGATCCTGCCGGCACTCAATCGCGTCCTGGCGGCGCACGGCGATCGCGTGCGGATGCAAGTCGTCTATGACCGCGCCTTCTTCGATGCCCTGACGACCCCGAACAAGGCGTTCGAACCGCTCTGCCCATATGACCGCTACAAGGCCATCCTGTCCGCGGCCGACATCGCGCGATTGCCGCTCGAGCCGACGCGGTTCAACCGCCACAAGTCGGACCTCAAGTTCATCGAATCCGCGGCGCACGGCGCGGTTGTGCTCGCCAGTCCCACCGTCTATGATCGCACGATCCGCCACGGCGAGATGGGCCTGATCTACCACTCGCCCGACGAGTTCGCGGCGATGCTGGACCGGCTGATCCGGGACGCGCCGTTTCGCCGAGCCCTCGCCGGTGCTGCCTATCGCTACGTCGCCGAACATCGCCTGCTGTCGCGACACTTCCGGGCCCGGCACGACTGGTACCGCGCGATGCTCGACCGCCTCGACGAGCTCGACGCCGAACTCCGCGGGCGAGTGCCGGAGCTGTCCTTGCCCTGATCGGGTCAATGCACGCTCTTACTCATTCGCTCCCAGACCAGCAGCGAGAGGATGAAGAGTCGGGCGATCGGCTCAATGCGAACCGTCTCCCAGTTGGCCATGGCCTGATCGACCTTATCGCAGAGACCGAGAACATCGTGGCGATTGAAACGGAGAGCCAAGTCATAGTCCGCATTATGTCTTCGCTCCTGTAGCTCCAGGAAGGTATGGGCGACGTATCTCAACTCCGGTGGTACGGCGAGACCCATCGTTGTGAATTTCCCCTTGAAGAGGTGACCCGCCAGAACGGGGAGATCGAACGCCTCGGCTGCCTCGGCCATCTAGCCGTGTTCGAAGGCTCGCGAGAGTGTGGTCCGGAACAGTGTCCCGGACAGCCCGGATCCGATCCAGATCCGGCAGGATTCGTCGATGAGGAAATGAAAGAGAGCATAGTACGCGTTTGATACGGCACGACGGAGGCTGACTTGCTGAGGTCGCTTGCTGTCCTTGGTGACCAGGTGTCTAGCTTGAGCCAGGAGTTGACTGGGATGGGATTTCGGTCAACTCATAACGCCATGCCTTGCTTCTGCTCCTCGGCATATTCGGACTCGGTCTTGTGCCAGATGATCGGCCGAAGGTCGAGACCTTCCTCCCTCAAGTCGGCTCGGAGCGACTCCAGGATCGCCTCGTCGGTCGCGCTCAGGTTCCGCAAGGCCCATTCTTCATCGGTAGTATCGTCGGCGAGGATGACAAAGAGACGCAAGTTGTCCTTTCCATAAGGACCGCTGTAGACTTCAGGCTTGATGTCCACGACTCGGGGGCGCTCCGGCAGACCCAGGCGATCGCGGTCGAAGAATTGGTAGACGGGAACGATGTCTTCCTCGAAGACGCGCCAGATCCCGGGGCTCCGCTGGGGAAGCTTCGCGCGAATGCCTTGGCTTCGTTGCGATCCTCCCAAAGATGTAGGAATTCCTTCTCGAGGAGAACGCCCTCGGGACGGGGGACCAGGCAATAGAATGACCCTCGGCTTTGGTCGTAGAGGCCCTCCTGCTGGAGGAATGACGAGAACTGTACACACTCTTCCTCGTTCATCACCCCTCGGCGATGGTCAACATAATATCGCTTCATCGTCGATCTCCGGGCGTCGAGCGTCTGCACGGACGCGATCTCATCGATCCATGCTACTCGATCTTGGCACAAACTGCGATATGATCGTGCCAACTCCGGCCCCTGCCCCCGCGCAAGAACGAGCGGCCTTGCCGAGCGAATGGATCACATTCCACGCCGGGAAGGCCGCCGAGTTGATCGGTCAGGATCGCGGCGATCGGGTGTTTAAGCGAGAGCCGGCGATGGCGGCTCGCCCCGACCTCCATGACCGGGCCGAGGAGACGCCTCGCGGCTGCGGTCAGGCGACTGGCGTTCGCGTACGGCCCAGGACCAGCGAGACGACGAACAGGACCAGGAACAGCACGAACAGGGCCTGCGCGATCGATGACGCCGTGCCGGCGATACCGCCAAATCCCAGGACGCCAGCGATCAGGGCGATGACCAGGAAGGTGAGAGCCCAGCTAAGCATCGGAGCACCTCTTTCGTATTTGTATCGGAATCCGTCCAGGAGAACGGTCGAAGGCTACATGCCTTGACCCGAAGGATTCTCACAGGCTTTGATAAAGGCAAACGTGGTGCCAAACCCGCCCTCGGCTGCCCGGGATTGAGGGCGGCCACCAGTCCGTCACGACAGATGCCGGCCGCGCGACTGCCAGGCCCGCTTGATGCTCGGCCAGAGACTCGAGACGCGACCGACGGGCGGCTCATGCTTCTCGCCGTAGGGCTTACCCAGCGGCGAGGCGTCCTCGATGACCTTGTTCATCTCGGCGGCGGCCAGCAGCTCGAGGCTGCACAGCCAGAGCCAGCTCATGAGCACCATGATGCCGCCGAGTGATCCGTACGTCGCGCTATAGTTGCCCCAATTCTGCACGTAGATACGGAACAGGTAGCTGACGCCGACCAGGACCAAGGCCCCCAGCAGGCTGCCGGGCGTGATCCATTCCCATCGCTGCTCGGCGTCGGGCCCGAAGTACATCGTCACCGCGAAGCTGAGCAGGATCATGATGAAGACCGCGATGGCGTGCAGCACCGTCGCCAGGATGGCCGCCTCGCGGCTCAGCCCCAGCCAGTTGAGGATCTGCGGCCAGATGATGATCGTCGCGAAGACGACGATCAGGATGGCCGCCTGGCTCAGGGTCATGAGCACCGCGATCACGCGCTGCTTCCACAGAGGACGCGTCTCCTCGACGCCCATGATCCGGTTCATCGCGTCCATGATCGAGACGAACAGGCTCGATGACAGCCAGAGGATGACGATCAAGCCGAAGGAGACGAGCCCGGCGCGCGGCTGTTCCTGGAGGCGCCTCAGCTCCCTCGCGACGATCGATAGGGCATCGCCGGGGATCAGGTCGCGCAACGACTCCAGCGGACCGACCGAGCCCGAACCCTCGTCGCCCGAGCCCATCGGAATCCAGGGGAGACAGTACGCCGTCAGGGTGATCAACAGGGCCAGGAACGGCACCACGGCCGCGATCGCATAGAATGAGATGGCCGCCGCTCGGGTGAGGAGCTCGTGCTCGATGATCCCCTTGTAGGTCCGGAGGACGACCTCGCGGACCGTCAATCCACCCAGATTCATCGCCGACCAGAACCGCTTGTTGAACACGGCCATCATCCGGCCCTTTATCCCGTGTTGGGTGCTCTGCGAGCACCAATCCCGTATCATTTCCGGACCCTGTGCTCGCAGCGCACGCTACCGAAGTCGATCGTCGATCGGGCGACTCCGATCACCAGGGCTTCAGCTTCCAGCCCAGGATGAACCCGATCCCGAACGCCCAGGCCGCGAAGGGTAGCGGCTTCGCCCGAGCATAGTCCTCGATCGATTCCACGACCGCGCGGACCGTCGTCTCCGTCCAGTTTTCCTGCACGGCGGAGCCACTCCGGCTCGCACGGACCATGTCGTCCGGATAACTCGGCACATTGTAAGCGGTTGACATCTCGTCGTTCTCCTGCGGGTGACCACGTGGGACCTCTCCGATCGCGGATGGCGGTGCCGATTCGGGCACGCGTCCGTCGCGTTCGGCCGTCGGCGCGGGGAACGGCCTCGCCCCGACGTTCCAATCAAGTGTCTCAAGTGCAAGTACGATGCCGGATTCGGTCCCGTGTCGCCGATCCGCCCGGAGTATTGGCACGATAACTGCGATTAATGCCGGCCGAGATGGGACAAATCGTCAGGAAATGCGGGCCGTTGTCCTCGGGGATTCGCGACTTCCGCCATCCCGACTCGGTCCTCCGACGATCCGTTCGAAATCAGGAGTCGAAGGCGATGGTGGAGCATGAGGAACAGCAGATACTCGAGAGCACGACGGCTGCCGACGTGATGACGGCTGCACCGCTGACCTGTTCGAAGTTCAGCACGGTGCTGGAAGCGGTGATGATCTTCCGCGACGCGGATTGCGGCGCCGTGCCGATCCTCGAGGAGGGCAAGCCGGTCGCGATCCTGACCGATCGCGACATCGCGCTGGGCCTGGCCGAGTTCCCCGACCTCGTCAATCGACCGGTCGGCGAGATCATGACGCCGGGGATCGTGGCCGTCTCGCCCGAGGATACGCTCGGGCACATCTGCGAGGTGCTGAGGACCCAGGCGGTCCGTCGCATCCTGGTGGTCGATTCCGGCGGACGCCTGCTTGGCATCATCGGCTGGGCCGACATCGCGCCGGTCCTGTCGGATCGCATGATGGGTCGGCTGGTCAGCGAGGTCGTGATCCCGACAGCCTGATCGCCCCGGACAATTCCGTAGGGTGCTCTGCGAGCACCGATTCGCCGTGGTTCGAATCGGTGCTCGCAGAGCACCCTATAAGCATCGAAGTGAGCCGCTCGCCTACCGACCACGCGGGTAGGCGAGGCGCCCGGATTGCAACGGATCAACGACGCCGCGCCGAGCGGCCGCTATGGAGCAGGATCGTCCGGACCCAGTTCCGGTTTCGGGTGAATTCTTCGGCACTCAGGGGGAACCCGAGGTCCGAGCGCCGTAGGAGACTGATAGCGATCGCGATGCAAGAGCCCGCGATGGCGATGGCCACGAAGGCGACGCCCAGCAGGGCATAACCTCGCCTGATCCCCAGCTCGGAGACCAGCAACTCGGCGATCCCGGCCAGGACGACCGGCAGGCTGGCGATCGCCAGGACGACCCCGGCGAGGATCACCGAACCCGTGACCTTGACCGCCTGGACATTATGCTTCAGTTCCAGGGCGGCCAGTCGGGCCTGGAGCTCGGCCAGGCTCAGGAGGTTCTCGCCGAATTCGGCGACGCTGTTCACCATGGCGCCCGCGCCGGCGGAATCGCCATGGCCATTGCCGGCCGAGGTGGGGACCGCACCCAGGCGATTTCCCGCCGGACCGTTTGTCTTCACCGTCGCTTGATCAGCCATCCGAGGACAACTCCCGCTGCTAGGGCGGCCCCGAGGGCCAGTGCCGGCCGAGTATTCACCACGTTCTTGACGATCTCCCCGGCCTCGGCCAGGTATTCCTGCGCCTGCGCGAGGATCTCACCGCCTGCGCCGCCCTCCGCCGCCTGAGATGACGCGTTCTCGCGTGCGATTGATATCATGGGAGGAGCCTCTTGTATCAAAGGTTAATCGGTTGACCTCACCTCGGGTCGGATCGTCCCGGCCCGCCGTACGGGGCTGTCGGTCGCGAACCGCTACGACTCGCCGGCCCGGTCGGGCGAGTCTCGCCGGCGCCTCGGCCTGCGGGACCAGGCCCGGGAACCGGACCGATCCCTCCCTGCTGCGCGGCGAGCCACTGTTCCATATACTGGATGGCATAGTTCTGCGCGGCCCGCACCGCGATCGGCGCCACCAGGCCTAACGCCGACCCCAGGAGCCCGAATCGGCTCCTGCGCGGCGGGCTCGATGATGATGGTGCCGACGAGCTGGAGACAGGGCTGGCCGCCACGGGGTTTACCGTGACGATCGTGGGGGTCTCCGGCCGCCTCCGTTTCGGGACGATCATGTATCCAATCGCCGCCGCCGCCCCGAGGGCCAGCCACGGATGGCTCTTGACCTGGCTACGCCAATCCGTCAACGATTGCGCACCCTTGACGGCCTCCTTGACCTCTTCATGCAGCTCGCGGCGGATCTGGGCCATCCGGCGCTGAATCTCGTTGATATCCTCGGTCGGGACCGACTTCGCCGTTGCCATAGCCACCGTCCTCTACGTGATGCCTTCTGCCACGCACCGGGACACATCGTCGTTCCAGTCTTTACGACTTCGCGCCGACTTGACACCCACCATCTCGATGCAAAACCCATGCCGAATCCTAGCCGATTGGAGACAATTTGCCAATCTTTCTCGACCTGGGAGGGCCGTCACCCAAGCCCGAGATAGATGAGGATATTTGTTAAACGTTTTGAGAACTCATGTACCGGTCATTGGGTATCCGGGTTGTCAATCGTCGGGAGATGCCTCGGCGTCGCGGGCGAGAGCCGGGTGCGATCGCAAGACAGGCAAATTGGTGAGATTCTTGAGTCCGGGTCTCGGCGAGCTTTCGATAGCCGCGATCTCAGCGGCCATTGGCACGCTCCTTGCGTATTGTTCCCGACGTCATGGGCGGCCAGCCGTCGAACCTTTCGCGAGGTTCCTGGCCGCCACGGTGCGAAGTGAAAGCTCAGGGGAGACTACCATGCGGAAACTGATCAGCACGCTGACGATGGGTGCCTTGTTGATGGGTCTGGGGATCGGGATCTCGGGCTGCTCGGACGAGTCCAGCGAGAAGTCCACGGTCGTCACCAAGAGCCCGGAAGGCACGGTCAAGCAGACCAAGGAGATCAAGACCGAGAGCTCGGGCAGCAATCCGCCGGCCCCCTCGAAGGCCCCGTGACGCACCGCGGCGTCGCGTGACGTCGCACGAATCATTCAAGGTGGCATGGATCGAGTTCATTTTCCCTCAATCGATAGAGAGGTTCACAACATGGTGAATGCACAAGTGCTTCAAGGGCAGTGGAACCAGGTCCGCGGCGAGCTGAAGAAGAAGTGGGGCCAGTTGACCGAGGACGACCTGAAGTTCACCAACGGCAACATCGACCAGTTGATCGGCCGCATCCAGAGCAAGACCGGCGAGGCCCGCGACGCGATCGAGAAGTTCCTCGGCGAGGCGACCTCGCAGGGCGCCTCGATGGTCGCCCAGGCGTCCGAGCATGCCGGTGAGTACGCCCGTTACGCCACCGACCAGGTGCGCGAGGGCTACAATCGGATCTCCGATCAGTTCGGCCGGAGCTACGAGCAGTCCCAGGATCTGATCCGCGAGAACCCCACTCGCTCGATCGCGACGGCCTTCGGCGTCGGCATCCTCCTCGGCGTCGTGGTCGGAATGGCCCTCCGCTCCCGCTGAGTTCAAGCCAATTCGGCCGGGCCTGCCATTTTGGCCGGCCGGCCATTTTCTCATCCAACGGTGCCTGGTCAGGCCCGCCGCGGACCCTCCGCGGCGGGCTTGCGCCGTTTTCGCGTGAGTTTGATTGATCGATTGCGGGCGTCCCGCCGAACTGCAGGTCTGGCAATTGAAGGAGAATGGCCAATGTGGAAACGACGTGAGCTTCTCGGCGTGCTAGGCACCGGCGCTGCCGGCCTGGCATTCTTGACGAATCGCTCCGAGGCCGCCGGTCAGGCCCCCGCGAGCAAAAACGACCATGCCGGACACGACCCGCGGCATGCCGAGATCATGAAGGAATGTGACGAGGCGTGCGGCCATTGCGAAGCCGCCTGCAACATGGCCTTCCACCACTGCATCACCCAGGCCGCCGCCGGCAAGGCCGAGCATGCCAGGATGGCCCAGCTCGTCGTCGATTGCGCGGCGTTCTGCACGCTCTCGGCGGCCATGATCTCGCGCCATAGCTCCCTGATGGCCGAGTCCTGCCGCGCCTGCGGGGAAGCCTGTCGCCGCTGTGCCGAGGAGTGCGGCTCGGTCGCCAATGACGCGGTGATGAAAGCCTGCGTGACCGCCTGCCGGAAGTGTGAGGAGAGCTGTAAGAATATGCTACGCGTCATGGGCGGCGAGCACCATCACGAGAAATAAGGCCCAACGCCAAGGCGACGGGCGCGGTCTCGACCCCACCCGGTCCTCCCATCACGCCCTTGAATTCGGTCGAGTTCGCAGGCCATCCTGGAGGGATCTCGGCAGGACTGAAGTCCGCCGTCGATCTCTCCACCACGATGACCTCTTCCGGCGAGCTCCACCGATGAACCCATCACGAAGCGACTCTCCGCTCCCTTCCCGCCGAGATTTCCTGCGCACGAGCATCGGGGCCTCGACGGCGGGAATCGCGTTCCCCACGATTGTGCCCGGATCGGCGCTCGGACTTTCCGGGACAGTCGCGCCCAGCAACCGGATCACGATCGGGATCATCGGCACGGGCAACCAGGGCTTCAACGACATCAACTCCTTCCTCCGCGACGACCGGGTGCGGATCGTCGCGGTCTGCGACGTCAACCGCGAGGGACCGGGTTACTGGGACGGCAAGATCGGCGGTCGGGAGCCGGCGCGTCGACTGGTCGAAAAGCATTACGCCGACCTGCGTCGCGCCGGGACTTACCGCGGCTGTGAGGCTTACGTCGACTACCGGGAGATCCTCGGCCGGGACGACATTGACGCGGTCGAGGTCAGCACGCCGGACCACTGGCACGCGATCCCGGTCATCGCGGCCTGCAAGGCGAAGAAGGACATCTACGGCCAGAAGCCGCTCTCGCTGACGGTCGCCGAGGGTCGCGCGATGAGCTACGCGGTGAGCAAGTCCGGCGTCGTCTTCCAGACCGGCAGCCAGCAGCGCTCCGACCGTCGCTTCCGCCACGCCTGCGAGCTGGTTCGCAACGGCCGGATCGGCGATCTCCGCCGGGTGCGCGTCGGCATGCCCGCCGGCCGTACCGACTATGCCAGGACGGGCGACCACAAGAAGCCGGAGCCGGTCCCGAAGGGCTTCGAGTACGACCTCTGGCTCGGCCCGGCCCCCGAGGCTCCCTACGCGCCCGCGCGATGCCACGTCAACTTCCGATGGATCCTCGACTACTCCGGCGGCCAGGTGACCGACTGGGGCGGCCACCACCCCGACTGTGCCCAGTGGGGCATGGGCACCGAGATGAGCGGCCCGATCGAGATCCGCAACGTCAAGGGCGCCTTCCCCCCCGACCCGCTCTGGAACACCGCCACCGAATACACCTTCGAAGCCGTCTACGAGAACGGCGTGACGATGCTCATCTCGAACAAGGAGAAGATGGGCGTCACCTTCGAGGGGACCAAGGGGACGATCTACGTCAACCGCGGCAAGCTCGAAGCGGACCCGAAGTCGCTCCTCGACTCGACGATCGGCCCGGATGAGATCCACCTCTACAAGAGCGACGACCACTTCCGCAACTTCATCGATTGCGTGATCTCGCGACGGCCGACGGCCGCGCCGATCGAGGTGGCGCATCGATCGATCACGATCTGCCACCTGGGCAATATCGCGATGCGGCTGGAACGTGAGAAACTCCGCTGGGACCCTCGTACGGAGAAGATCATCGGCGACGACGAGGCCGCGAAGCTGCTCAGCCGCCCCTACCGCGCCCCGTGGTACCTGCCGGACGCCTGACTTCGAGACCGACGCCCTCGTTGTCCGCGACCGGCCTACGTGTTAACCTCGATCCGTTGTAATCGCGTGCGACCGGTCTATTGGAACGGTCCTTGATGCGCCCACCGAAACCCAACGACGAGAGCTTATGAACGGATCTCCTTCGTTCGCGAGCGTCGAGCTGCCGCGTCCCCTGGAACCGCGCCCCGAGATCAGCCACGTCCTCTTCGACTTCGACGGCACGCTGTCAGTGATCCGCCAGGGGTGGCCCGAGGTGATGGTGCCCATGTTCGTCGAGTCGCTGCCGCGACAGCCCGGCGAGGCCGAGGACGCGCTTCGGGAGATGGTCCTCGACGACATCATGCGGCTCAACGGCAAGCAGACGATCTACCAGATGATCCAGCTCGCCGAGCGGATCCGCGAGCGCGGGGGCGAGCCGAACGAGCCCTTGTGGTATAAGCACGAGTACCTCCGCCGACTGGACCGGCACATCGGCGCCCGCACCGCCGGGCTGGCCGATCGCACCATCGCCCCCGACGAACTGCTCGTCCACGCCGTGCGTCCGCTGCTCGAGCACCTGCGCAAGCTCGGCCTGCCGCTCTACCTCGCCAGCGGGACCGACGAGTTCGCCGTCAAGCGCGAGGCCGACCTCCTGGACATCACCCGGTATTTCGACGGCCACATCTACGGCGCCCTCGACGACTACAAGCAGTTCTCCAAGAAGATCGTCATCGACCGGATCATCCAGGAGCACGGCATCAGCGGCCGGCAACTGCTCTCCTTCGGCGACGGCTACGTCGAGATCGAGAACACCAAGCAAGTCGGTGGCCTCGCCGTCGCCGTCGCCAGCGACGAGGCGCACAACGGCTCCGGCCGCGTCGACGCCTGGAAGCGACACCGGCTCCTCGGCGTCGGCGCCGACGCCGTCATCCCCGACTTCCGCGACGCGATCCCCTTTGTGGACTACCTGCTCGGCCGACTCCCGAGCAGTGGCTAGTAAACGCATTCGGACAGTCCCGTAGGGTGCTCTGCGAGCACCGATTCAAGCCAATTCGAGGGATCGGTGCTCGCAGAGCACCCTACGGACCGTGCGCAAGACATGCGTGAAACGCTCTAGACACTAGCCATAGAGGAGTCGCCGGTGACTGCCCAGCCGATGGACCTGACCAAGCTGAAGATCCTCCCGCTGGCCGCTCGCAAGAGCCTGACCCGCGTCGATGAGATCCTGATCGACCCGGACGCGTCACCGCCGCCTTGTCCGGAACGGGTCGAGGAGCTGGTCGAGGATGCCGCGGATGCGATCCGTCAAGCCCGAACTCGCGGATCGGCCGTGCTCCTGATCTACGGCGCCCACCTGCTCCGCAACGGCGCCGCGCCGATGCTCGACCGGATGATGGCCGGCGGCTGGCTGACCCACCTGGCGACGAACGGCGCCGGTACGATCCACGACTGGGAATACGCCTGGCTCGGCGCATCGACCGAGTCGGTCGAGCAGAACGTGGCGACGGGCACGTTCGGCTCCTGGCACGAGACGGCCACGAACATCCACCTGGCGCTGATGGCCGGCGCGCTCGACGGCCTGGGCTATGGCCGATCGCTGGGCCGATTCATCCTGGAAGACGGAGCGACGCTCCCCGAACCCGACGCGATGGCCGCCGCGATCGCGGCCGAGCCGCGGCATCCGCTCACGGCCGCCCGCGCCGAGCTGCTGCGAGCGATGGAGGCCCAGGACTGGCCCGCCGGGCGGATCGACGTCGAGCATCGCTGGAAGCACGCGTCGATCCTCGCCCAGGCGTACCGCCACGGCGTGCCGATGACCGTCCATCCGGGCATCGGCTACGACATCATCTCCAACCACCCGGTCTTCAACGGCGCCGCGATCGGCCGGGCGGCGGAGATGGACTTCAAGCTCTTCGCCGGCTCGGCTCGAGGGCCTCGACGGCGGCGTCGTGCTCTCGATCGGCTCGGCGATCATGGGCCCGCAGGTCTTCGAGAAGGCGCTGAGCTGCGTGAACAACCTCCGGCTCCAGGAGGGACTCGACGTCGTCCGCGGCCATACGTTCTACGTCGTCGACCTCCAGGACGGCGGCGGCTGGGACTGGACGCACGGGCGAGCCGCCCAAGACCAACCCCGCCTATTACCTCCGCTTCTGCAAGAGCTTCTCGCGGATGGGCGGCACGCTGCAACTACGTGCAGTCGCGACAACGTGACGTTCCTCCACCATCTCTACCGACGACTGGCCAGCCGATGAACGCCGAACGCTTCCACGCCATCACCGGCCGATACCCGACGCTGCGCATCGCGGTGGTGGGCGACTTCTTCCTCGACCGTTACCTGCACATCGACCCGTCGCGAGACGAGACGTCGATCGAGACGGGCCTGACGGTCTACAACGTCGTGGAGGTCCGGGGCCAGCCGGGCGCCGCTGGGACGATCCTCAATAACCTGGTCGCACTCGGCATCGGCGAGATCCACGCCGTCGGCTTCTGCGGCGACGACGGCGAAGGCTACGAGCTGCGCCGGGCCCTGGCCGCCCGACCCGGCGTGATCGTGTCCGACTTCCTCACCTCGGCCTCGCGACGCACGCCGGTCTATTGCAAGCCGATGGTCATCGAGGCCGACCAGCCACCCCGCGAGCTGAACCGCCTCGACTCCAAGAACTGGACGCCGACGCCCGAGGACCTCCGGCGCGACCTGGCGGCGCGCGTCCTGGCGATGGCCGATCGGGTCGACGCCATCCTGCTGATGGACCAGGTCGATCGTCCCGAGACCGGGGTGGTCACGCCCCAGGTCTGCGACGCGGCCCGCGCGGCGATGGACCGGAACCCCGACCTGATCGTGCTGGCCGATAGCCGGCGGGGCCTCCATGATTTCCCGCCCCTGGGCTTCAAGATGAATGCCGACGAGCTCGCCCGGATGACCCGTTCCTCACCGACGGGGCTCGACGCCGTCCACCGCCAGGCCGCCGAGCTGACCGGGCGGACCGGCCGGCCGGTCTTCGTCACGATGGCCGAGTTCGGCATCGTGGGTGCCTCGCCGGGCCGTGCCCCCGAGCATGTCCCCGCGCGCCCCGTCCGCGGCCCGATCGACATCGTCGGCGCCGGCGACTCGGTCACCGCCAACCTCGCCGCCGCGCTGGCCTCCGGCGCCGACCTCCGCGAGGCCATGGAACTCGCCATGGCCGCCGCCTCGATCGTCATCCACCAGCTCGGCACGACCGGGACCGCTTCCGTTGGACAGATCGCTGAATCGCTCGAGATGGTATAGAATCAGGAATCAGTCTCTGATCCACATCGCCTCGATGATCTACTGGATCGAGGCGAAGGAGCGAAGGTCAAGAACTCGTCGAGGATGATACCAATGAACGCGATCAAGGCAACGATCCGATCGGGTCGGTTGGAATTGCAAGCACCGCCCGACTGGCCCGACGGGACCGAGGTGTTGATCGAGCCAATGAAAGTCCCGGGGGGGAAAATCGGTCTCGACGAATCCGAATGGCGGGATGACCCTGCCAGCATCGCTGAATGGAAGGCATGGATCCAGACCATCGAGCCCCTGGGATTCACTCCCGAGGAAGAGCAGAGTATGGCCGAATTCGACGAACGGATGCGTCGGTACAACATCGAGGCGGTCAGCCGACAGATGGGACAAGGGATTGGTGGAGAATGAGGTATCTGCTCGACAGCGGAATCGCACAGGACTTTATCAACCGCCGGAATGGGGTCCGAGAGCGAGCCGATCTTGCCCGCCAGCAAGGGAACCGTATCGGTATCTGCACTCCGGTCCTCGGTGAGTTGTGGTCTGGCGTCGAGGGGAGCATCTCGCGGGAACGGAATCTCCGACTCTTACGGTCAGCCTTGTCACTGTTGGTCGTCTGGCCTTACACGAGCGAAGCGGCAGAGCAGTTCGGCCGAGTCTTCTCGGAATTGCGTCGGATCGGAAGGCCAATGCAGCAGATCGACATCATGATTGCGGCTGTTGCCTTTTCACTCGGTAGTTGCACCGTCGTTTCTGTTGACACAGACTTGCCCGATGTCCCGGGTCTCTCGGTCGAGAACTGGGCGAATCGAACCGAGGTTTCCTGAGTCGGGTTGTTGGTGGAGAGATACCCAATAATGAGAAGCTCGGCGCATGTTATGGCCGACTTCCGATGGGAACCCGTACTGCAGGGACGGTCGAGAACATGTCGTCGTCCGCCGCCGAAGCCGAGAATTCGGTCGCGAGCCGTTTGGTCGTCCGCAGACTCCCGTCCGATCCATTCGCCATTCATGCCTCATGCTCACCCGACCTGATTGGCCAGGTTATTGGGCTGATTCCAACAGGTTTCCTGTTCCCAAGAAAGTGACTTCGGGACGTCCTTCGTCAGGACCCTTTCGGTGTTGCGCGCCCGACTTGTACGGGTTGTTCCACTCGCGGCACGTGCCGTGCATACAACGAGTGGCAAGATCGAGGGATCCTTATTCCCGACCCGTCTCAACGTCTCAGGATGATATCACCCGATGAGCTGTAGCGGGCGCCGCGGGGCTCAACCGCCCGGTCGTCGTCCGCGCCCGGCTTGCGATAAAGCCACATGAAGAGGACTTCGCATCATGAGCAACTCAAGAAGAAAGCGGATCGCGTTTCGTCCGTCGGCGCTCGAATCGAGTCTGGAGCAGCGACTGGTGCTCACGAGCGGCGCCGGCGCCGTGGCCGCTACGAATGCCGCGGTCGTCGAATTGATACCCTCCCCCATCTACGCCGAGCTCGGCATCGCCCCGCCTCCGGCGGCACCGCCGATCAGCGCGAGTGCGGCCCGAGCCGAGTCGCTTCGCGGGTTGACCGTATCCCGCCTGCGGGCCGACTACGCACGACAGATCCGGGCGGCGAGTTCGGATCTCCAGGGCGCCATCCAGTCCGACATCGGCAAGCTCTACGCCAATGGCGCGGTCCCCACGGCGCAGCAGGTCACCGACTTCGAAGCCAGCGTGGCCGGCGCCCTGGATGCCACGACCTTACGGCTCTCCACCCAGGCGGCACTCCTGCCCCATTCCGGCAACCGGCTCGTGCCGGAGATCCAGGATGCGATGCTGGGCTCCGGCGCCAATAGCCTCGCCAGCCGCCTGGTCTCACTGGCCCAATCCGGACAACTGAGCGGATCGACCGGGACTTCCTCTTCCGCGCTCGCGAAGCTGTTCAATTCCACGACCAGGCAGACGACCTCACAGATCAACAGCTACTTCAAGGCGACCCCGGTGAGCCGGCTGTCGGTTGACGCCAGCGGACAGCGGATCCCGCTCGCGCAGTACCTCGGCGGCCAGTTGCTCGGCCAGGTCGGCAATACCCTCGGATCCCTGGCACAGAGCTTCCCGAGCGTCGCGAATGCGATGCTGTACCCCGACGGCACGGCGGGCACTCCGACCCAGGATGCCATGAACGCGTTCACCACCCAGTACAATAACGCGCTGTCCACCGCCGCGTTCCAGCTCGGCAGCGGCCTGTCGCTCTTCCCCGGATCGTCGAATATCGTCTCGCAACTGCAACCGATCTTCTACGGGACCGGCACCGGCGCGAGCAACCTCACGACGATCCCTACCAATAGCCCGAGCACGCCGGGACTCATCGACAACGGAGGCGCCGGCAGCACCACGGCCGCCGCCAGCCTGGCCTCCGCGCTGGAGAATCTCCAGTACGGGACCTCCGGGTTCAACACGGCCGTCTCGAGTGCGTTCGGCAACGCCTTCCAGGGCCTGGCCAGCCCGCTGAGCTCGTTCTTCGGGCTCACAGGCTCGTCGAACACGACCCTGCCGGCCAGCGGATTCACCAACATCTTCGGCTCAACGCTCTCCGGCAGCACGTTCAATAGCGGATTCAACAATGGATTCGCCACCGGGGCGAATACCGGCTTCTACGGCTTCGGCATGGCGCCGAGCGGCTTCAACAGCAACTTCGGGACCGGGTTCGACAACTTCATCTCCACCATCAATCAGAACCTCGGGTTCAATCCGTTCACGACCGGGACCGGCCTGTCGAACACCGGGACGGGAGCCAACGGGACCGGGACCACCGGGACCGGCACGACCGGCACCGGCACGACCGGCACCGGGACGACCGGCACCGGGACCACCGGGACGGGCACGACCGGGACCGGGACTACCGGGACCGGGACTACCGGGACCGGCAATGGTGTCGGGGGCAACCCCACATCGTGATCCGCCGGCCTCCGACGCGAGCGTAGAGGGGTCGGTCCGCTGTGCCATTCAATGGTCTCGGCGTCACCGATCCCTCGCGCCTTGCGCGTTCCTGCCCTCATGTCTCCGTCCATGCATCTTCCGCGATTGACATCTCCACGTTATCCTCAGAAGAGATGGCCGGCCGACGGGAGAAGCCGCTCTGGGCTCGCGTCTTGCTCGACACGGGCGAAGGTGAGCGACGCCGCCCGTCCCGGTCGCACCCAGGGAAAGGACATCGTGAGGATGCCTCTCAGACACCTGACTCTCAATTCAATCCGGCGATTGCTCGGGCTCTCGCCGACGATGGCTCCAATCCCGAGCCGGCCGCGGCTGCGACCCCGGCTCAGGCCCTTCCATGACGTCCTCGAGCCGCGCCTGACGATGGACGGCGGCATCACGACCTACACCTGGACGGCCCTGGGCGACGGCGTCAACTGGAACGACCCGAACAACTGGAGTCACATCGGCTACGTGAACAACGTCGGCCTGCCGGGTATCCCGGTCGCCGGCTCCAACATCGACTTCCCGCCTGTCGACACCCTTCCGGCCGGCAGCGCGACGACGATCAACTTCAACTCGAATTACAATAGCTTCCCGGTCAACCTCTTCACGATCCAGGATTCCTACACGTTCGAAGGGAACCCGATCACGGTCAACGGCGGCGTGATCGTCACGAATAGCCTGGGTCCGCTCAGCAATGCGACGCTCCTGCTCAGCGGGCTGACCATGGCGCAGCAGTCCACCTTCTACGTCCAGCAGGGGAGCACGCTGAACCTCGCCGACGCCGCCGACCCGACGGGCCTCCGGCTCAATCTGGAGGGCGGGGTCACCAAGGGCGGAGGCGGACAGCTCGTCATCGATACCCAGACCGTCAGCGCCCCCTACATCGGCTTCAACCTCCAGACCTTCGAGGTCGCCGGAGGCACGGTCACCATCGGCGCCAACTCGACCTACACCGGCTCGCGATTCCAGGTCGATTTCAACGCGAGCCTCGATGTGGCCGACGACGCCTCGGTCCGGTTCGCCGCGCTGACCGGCAAGGGCACCGTCGATCTCGAGGGCACCGGCGAGGCCAACGATACGACCAGCCTGACGGTCGTCGAACCCACCGCTCAGGCCGACCAGTTTACCGGCTTGATCGATGGGATCGGCCAGTTCATCTCGCAAGGCAACGGCACGCTCACGACCGGCGCCATCGACTTCAGCGACGAGGGCAGCGTCCAGGATCTGCTGGGTACGCTCATCGTGAATGGGGCCATGAGCGGCGGCAGCCTTTCAGTCAGCAACGCCGCGACGCTCGGCGGGGTCGCACCGTGGTACGTCTCGGGGCCGGCGACCTTCCAGGCCGGCACCACCTTCGCGGTCACGCTCAACGGCCTGGACGCCGGGACCCAGTACACCCAGCTCGTCGACGCCGACGCCACCGGCGGGATCAACCTCGGCGACAGCCTCCTGACGGGCGCGGTCAATTACGAGTACCAGGCGGGCGACCGATTCACGATCGCCACGGGACCGCTCGTCCAGGGCGTCTTCGAGAACGCCGGCTCCGGGACCGTGGAGCTGGGCAACGGCGTCCCCTTCTCGGTGACATATTCGGGCACATCGGTGACGCTCACGGCCCTGCAATCCGAGACGACGACCCGGTTGAGCAGCTCAGCCGGCACGACCAATCCCGGCCAGCCGGTCACGTTCACGGCGACGGTTAGCACCCGGACGAGCCCGGTGACGACCGGGACCGTCAGCTTCGAGCAGGGGGGCAATGTCCTGGCGACTGTCCCCGTCAACAGCTCGGGGACGTCGGCGTTCACGACGACCGCCCTGCCGCTGGGCACGACCTCGATCACCGCGGTGTACAACGGGGCGACCGCCATCCTCGGCTCGACCAGCCCGTCCGTGGCGCAGGCCGTCGTCCCGTACACGACGGCGACGACCCTGTCCAGTTCGGCGAACCCCAGCCGGACGGGTCAGCCCGTGACCTTGATCGCGACGGTCACCGCCGACGGGATGCCGGTCACGACCGGGACCGTCGCCTTCACCCGCGGCAATAACCTCCTCGGGACCGCCGCGCTGGGGGCTAATGGGACCGCGAGCCTCACGACCTCCTCGCTGCCGGTCGGCCAGGGTCGCATTCAGGCCGTCTACTACGGGACGACCGACTACCTGTCCTCCGCCAGCCCCGCGCTGGTCCAGGCGGTCGACAAGCTTGCCACCTCGACGTCCCTGACGCTCGTCACCCAGACCCGGTCGAATGGCCGAGTCGTCTACGTCCTGGAGGCATCCGTCGTCCCCGAAGGGGTGACGGGCATCACCACGACCGGGACCGTCGTCTTCCGCCGAAATGGCGCAGTCATCGGCCGGGCGAGGCTCAACGATGGCACAGCCGCCCTGTCGATCGGCCGCAAGGCACCGAATCGAGCCAGGTTCGTCGCGGCATTCCAGGGAGGCTCGCGGTTCAAGGCCAGCACATCACCGCGGCTGTCGGGATAGGCGTGTCCGCGAGACCGTCCTTGACCGGCCCTTTCCCTCACGGCCCGCTCCGCGTAGGATGTCTGACTCTTGTACGCCGCGAACGCGGCGGCGCGATCCGACGTCCGGGAGCGATCTTCCCGCGCCCGGCGCATCCCCCTCACCCGTGAGGCCACTCTCATGAAACGGTTACTCGGTGCGGTCCTTGCCATCCTCTTCCTATCGAGCCCGATCAGCCCGGTCCGGGCCGACGACAAGGACCCGAATGCCATCCTCGACAAGGCGATCAAGGCCCTGGGAGGCGAAGAGAAGCTCAAGAAGGCCGAGGCGATCACCTGGAAATCCAAGGGTACGATCACCTTTGGCGGCAATGCCAACGACATCAAACTCAATTCGACCGTCCAGGGACTCGATCATTACCGATCGGAATTCGAAGGCGAGTTCAACGGCAATGAGGTCAAGGGCACCACGGTCCTGAGCGGCGACAAGGGCTGGCGGAAATTCGGCGACAACTCCATGGATATGGATGAGGACGCCATCGTCAACGAGAAGCGGACGATCTATCTCCAGGTGATCCCGGTCACGCTCCTCCCCCTGAAGACCAAGGCGTTCAAGCTCGAGGCCGCCCCCGAAGCCAAAGTCGACGGCAAGCCCGCCGTCGCCATCAAGGTCACCGGCCCGGACAAGAAGGATTTCACGATCTACTTCGACAAGGAGAGCGGACTCCCCGTCCGGTTGACGGCCAAGGTCATCGGCTTCGGCGGCGAGGAGCACGAACAGGACACAACCTTCACGGACTACAAGGACTTCAACGGCATCAAGAAGGCCACGAAGGTCGCCAGCAAGAACGACGGCGAGGATTTCATCAAGTCGGAGATCACCGAGTTCAAGGTCCTCGACAAGGTCGAGCCCAAGACCTTCGCCCAGCCGGAGTGAACGGCAAACTCTCTCCCCCTTGCGGGGGAGGGTCGGGGTGGGGGGTGGTTCGCCCCCCATCCGGCCCTTCGGGCCACCTTCCCCCACCAGGATGGAAGGATTACTTGACCCCGCCGATCTTGATCTGACGCGGCTTGGCCCCTTCGGACTTGGGCAATGTCAGGCTCAGGACCCCATGTTCAAACTGCGCCTGGGCCTTGTCGGAGTTGACCGCCGTGGGCAGGGAGATGGAGCGCTGGAACGAGCCGAACCGGCGCTCGCGGAGGTGCCATCGCTCGCCCTTCTTCTCCTCCTCGAACTTGCTCTCGCCCTGGATCGTCAGGGTATCGCCATGGACGGTGATCTGGACGTCCTCGGGCTTGACGCCCGGCAGCGACGCCTTGACCACGAACTCGTTCTCGTTCTCCGAGATATCCAGCGGGAGCGCGGCCGGGGCGCCTTGGCCATTCCCTCCCGCCGGCCGTATGAAACTCTCGCGGAACAAGGCATTCATCGCATCGCTGAGGCTGACGGCTTCGCGAAACGGTTCCCAACGCTCGACTGTCATGGAACGAACCTCCACCTACAAAGGTTTCACGGATGCAGGCAAGGCGCCTGCATCCCAATCGTCATGTTGATTTCCGACGAGATACCCGTCTTGGCTTAGTTGGTCTTGAGCGCGATCTTCTTGGGCTTGCTTTCGGGGGTCTTGGGCAGCGCGAGGCGGAGCACGCCGTTGGCCAGTTCGGCCTGCACGTTGTCGGCGTTGACTTCCTCGGGCAGGGTGATCACCCGCTCGAACCGGCCCCACGCCCGACTGTTGTAAAGGTACTGGCGACCCTCTTCCGCCCTCCGCTCCCCGCGGATGAACAGCACGCCGTTATGGACGACGATGTCCAGGTCATGCTCGGTCAGGCCGGGCAATTCGGCCTCGACATGCACGGTGTTCTCGTCCTGCCAGATCGCCATCGGCACCCCACCCCGATCGGTGCTGAAGGTCGTCTGACCGACACCATTTTCGAAGAAGCGATCGAACAGGCTCTTCGAGCCGATTCGCCGGGGTCGTCCAGGGGGTCATCACGGCGTTGGCACGAATGACAGGCAGCATCGTCAATCTCCTCCCAGGAGCTTACGGGCCACTGTTGAAAGGAACACTCATGGTGACCGTGGAAGAGTCCGACTCGATGGCCCGTGCCTCATCGACCGGTCTGCTCTTCCTTGCTCTTGAGGAGAAAGCAAGAGCCATGCCCAATCGGAAAAAATTCCTTAAATCCAATTTAGTGAGGGTGTTATGAAATCACAAGAAACGGACTGCCATCTGAGGTACGCCAGATTGGCAGCCGAGGAATCCTGAGCGAGCCTTCGGCCGCCAAATCGGCAGCGGCCGCCATATCCGCACGAATAGTCGAACCCGAAACGGGCCGGCGAGCTGAACTCTGGCAGACCGTCAACGGCCCGGTTCGGGCCTGATGGGTTTGCGAGTCATGATGAGTTCCATGATCACGCGTTCCTTGCCGTCGGCGCCGGTGGTGTACTGGTGATGAATGATCTTCCGGTTGCCATCCTCGATCCGGCTGATGGTCCGAGAGGGCGGGACACCTCGGCCGTCGTCCTCGAGCGTCCGGCTGAACAGGACGATTTCCTTGCCGTTGAACGGCTCCCGACTCTGACGGATCGACATCCTCGTCTGTCGGGAGTCGGTCCAGACCGTGGTGAACCGGCCGGTCTGGCTTTCGAACCCGATGAGCCCCTGGCCGGTGGTCTTGCGGCCCCCCTGCTCGAAGACGAACTCCGACTGGAGGAACCGGCCGTCGTGGATCATGGTCTGGCGGCAGGTCCCCGCTGTCCGAGACGGCTCCCCGCCGGATCGCGGATAGAACGTATTGACGACATCCCAGTCGCCGACGAACGCCTCGAGATACTTCTGGCCGGCTCCCGGACCCAGTCGGGGCTCGAAGCTGGCCTGCGGGTCCTTCTTCGATGCCGGTTGCTGCGGCTCTCCCGCACCAACCAGGGTCACCGCGGCGACGACGAGGATCGACCGAAGACAGGTTCGTTCCATGGATCATACCCCCTCGAAAACCACGTTCAAGTTACGTCCCGCCCCAGCGTAAACGATCAATTTGACCCTGGATACCTCGCATCATCCCGCGGCGAGAAGTCCGGCGAACTTCGCCCCGCGTTCGCCGATGGCCGGACCCGCGACCTCGCGGAGTCGCTCAAGGCAAAGTCCGCGCGGGCCGGAATCCGAAGTAGATGCTCCGATGGGAAGGCAGGAGCCAATCCCGGTTCGCCGAGCGGAGGAACCCCGCCAGGTCCGAGAAGGTCCCACCGCGGAAGCTCCGCGTGACGTTCTCTCGGACGGTCTCCGCGATGGCGAGTTGATCGATCGCGACGGCACCTTCGGTGGTCGGATAAGGCCAGCCCGCGCCGAGGCACCATTCATCAGCATTCCCGAGCGTGTCGAACAGGCCCAGGTCGTTGGGCAGCAGCCGCCCGCACGGCCGGGTGCGATCGCCGGAGGTGGCCGTATACCACGCATATCGGCCCAGGAGTCCCGCCGAATTCCCATAGTAGCGGCTGGTCTCGGCCCCGGCACGACAGGCGTATTCCCACTCCGCTTCCGTCGGGAGGCGGTATCCCGTGCGTCGCAGGGCATCGGCCGGGATCGTCATCCGGTCGCCGTATTTCCCCGACGCGTCCGGGAGGTAGCACCATTGCTCCCTGGGGAGCCCTTCCTTCGCGCTCAGCCAGTTGCAGTACGCCGCCGCGTCGAACCAGGAGACCTCGATCTGCGGACCGGCCGGATCGGGGCTGTACCGCGTCGTGTAACTTCGAGGCTGCCCGGTCGTCTCCACGACGAACTTCCGGAACTGACCGACGGTCACCTCGTGGGTGGCGATCGCGAATCGCCTTGGGATGACCCGGCGATGCGGCGCCTCGATCTCCGCGACCCGGTCGGGCTCAGTGGGTGGTGATCCCATCGGGAACTCGAGAGGTCCCTCGACGACCGAGTACGTCTGACCCTGCCCATTGACGAACCAACGACGGCCGTCGCGGCCCCCGGCACCGGCGAGTTTCGCCGCGGTCGCTTCGAGCTCGGCCTGCCTCCCCCAGCGCTCGAGGGCCCACCTCACCGCCCCGTGGATTCCCGAATCCGGATCGTCTCGATAGAGGTCGATCAGTCGGCTGACCAGCGGGTCGATCGTCCCTCGCGGAAATGTCCCGGGGGCGTAGTGACCGAGCGTCAGTATCAACGCCCGTCGCGCGGAGGTCTCCGCATCGAACAGGATAGCCTCCATCGCCCTCGGGCCCGTGACGACGGTCGGCCCGGATCGCGGGCCGATCGAATCCAGCTCCGCGAGCAACGGATTGGGCGCGACCCCGTGCGACGCAAGGCCGACGATGAGGAGGCTCCGGAGCCGGGGATCGGGACCGTGCCGCAGCAACGGCCAGGTGGACTGCGGCCGGCCCAGTCGGACCAGCGCGGCCGCGGCGATCGCCTGCCGGCCCGCGAGTCGGTCCCGATCGCGCTCGCCCTCCTCCCCGGGCCGGAGGGGTGGCGGACGCCTCGCGAGCTCCGCTTCGAGGACCGACAGACTTCGAGGAACCTGGCGCTCGACGACCGGGAAGAGGACTGCGAACGTCTCCAGCTCGGAGTCCATGAGGAGGTCGGCCGACAGGCCGGGATCGTCGTCGGCATAGTCGGAGAGGATGTTGGCGGCCTGGACGCGATCGGTCACGGAGCGGTCCCCGTCCCGGAAGGCCGCGGCCAGCGGCCGGGTCAGTTTCTCTCGGACGGGCCTCAAGAGGCCGAGCCACGATTCGAGAGAGATCGAGTTGACCTTCACCAGGGCGTCGGCCACCTTCGCCTCGACCCCCGACCACAGCGGGCTGTCTACGTCATAGAGCGCCAGGGCGCCGGCCGTTGCCAGCAGACCGGGTTCCGCAGGCATGGCCGCTTCCAGGGCCGACCACAACCTCGGTGTCATGACCGCACGGTGCCCCCGCAGGGCGTCCCTCAGGACGGCCAGCTCGTTCGGCCGGGCGACGAGCAGTCGCCGCCAGAGGTAATCCACCTGCCGGGAGTCGGAGGGCAGCAGTGCGAGGCTGGCGTGGAGGTGCTCGGGGCTATCCTCCGGGGTCTCGGCCAGCAGCCGTCTCAGTCGGGGTACCGCCCACCGTTCGTGGTGTGCGAGCTTCGCCACGAGGTCGGGCACGTCCGATGTCTGGGAGATCCGGATGAACTCGACCAGGGCCGCGGCACGGAGGTTCCCGAAGCCCTCGACGGAGCCCCAGGCCGCCAGGGCGAGGCCGATCGCAAGGCAAGTCGCCCTCAGCCCGTGGACGCGCCGGGCCTGCGACATCATCCGCTTCTGGGGTTCGGTCCAGTGGCCGGGCCGGGTGAACAGCCGGATCGTCGCCCACTCCACGATCGAGGGGAGTTGCCGATTCTCCGGCCGGATATTCCAGTGCGACGAGCGTTCCGCCAGCCGGATCTCGGCCCGACCGCGTAACGTCTCCCGTCGCTTGCGGACCAGCCACTCCCGCACCGAGTCGACCAGGTAATCGTGCGTAAGCTGGTAGTACCTCCGACCGACGGCGCCGATGGCGGCATCCCCGTCGAGACCGCCCTCGGGGTCGGTCGGCGAGATCAGCCGCAACTCCCGATCGAGCATGCGGATCAAGTCGTCGAAGTCTCCCGGGCGGTGGGCATAACCGGAAGCCTCTCGCAGATCCGTCTCCGATCGCATCTGTCCCTTGATCGGCGTCCCGGCCTCCGGCAGTAGGGCACTCAGGACCTCCTGCACGGCCTTCCGGTGGAGACGGTGTTCCGGCGGCGCGGAGCTGGCGCCGAAGGTCTCCTCGAGGAATGTCACGCCGACCCCCTGCGCCCCCGACGTCCCGAAGCGTGGCCGGGGTCCAGGGCTTCCCCTTGACCATCTCCGCGAACAGGGCCAGCCGTACCGGGACGAGCTTGCCGTCCTGGGTCAGGTCCGCGATCGAACGGTCCAGGAACGACGCCTGATCGGCCGTCTGGGATGATGACCGCTCGGGGAGCGTGCCGAACGCACGGCCGAACTCCGCCAGGACCTTCCGGGCGTGGCGAGGATCGAACAGGTCGATCAGGGCGCTGTTCTCCCCTTCGACCACCCGGACCTCCAGGTCGCGCATGAACCGGCTGGCGGCCAGCCAGAAGTCGTCGCGGACCAGGACGAGGGCCTGGACATGCTCGCCATCGCACTGCCGGAGGGCGTCGACCAGGTCCGGGCTCGCCTCACCTCGCCCGGAGAAGAGCCATTGCTCGAACTGGTCGAGGACGATCAGCACCTTGTGCCCGGCGCGGAGCACGCGCCCGCGTCGTAAGGTGCCCAGCGAATCGGCCAGGCTGTCGCCGGCGGGCAGGTCGGGACAGGCCTTGAAGAGGCCGCGGCGCAGCCGGGCTTCGGTCTCCTCCGGGGTCGACTCGATGTAGACGATCGACACGTGGCCCGCCAGCCGGGGCAGGAGCCCCGCCTTGACCAGCGACGACTTCCCGCACCCGGACGGCCCGTAGATCAGCCCGACCCGGAACGTCCGGTCGGGATCCGTCGCCTCGACGCGCGACTTCCAGAACCGCAAGGAATCCGGCAGACCGTCCCGGTCGCGGGCGCCGGGAACCAGCTCCAGGAAGAAGTCGGCGTCGTGCTCGTCGAACGACCTCAGCCCCTTCGGGACGATCGGGGCCGGCCGGCCCGAGGAGTCGGAGGCCCCGGGTGCGATCGGGGTGCTCCCGGCTGTCGGCCCCGGGATGCCCGACGGGGGAATTGTACCGGCCGGGCTTGCCGCCGGGCGGCTCGGGGTTGCGGAGCGTAAGAAGTACTGCAAGTCCTCGGCCGCCTCCCGCGACGTGGCGTATCGCTCCGACGCGCGCTTGGCCATGGCCTTGAGGCAGATCCGCTCCAGCTCCTTAGGGATGCTCTCGTCAACCTGTCGCGGCGGGCGGGGATCCGTGCCGATGATCTGCCGCATGACTTCCACATACGACTCGCCCCGGAACGGCCGTCAACCCGTGATCATCTCGTAGAGCACCACGCCCAGGCTGAACAGATCGGAGCGGCCGTCGACCCGATGCCCCTCGCCTCGGGCCTGCTCCGGGCTCATGTAAGCCGGGGTACCGGCCAGGCCGGTCTCCTTGCCGAAGTCCTCGTCGCGGAGGGCGAGCCCGAAGTCGGCCACGCAGGGCCGACCCGCGGCGTCGAGGAGGATGTTCGCCGGCTTGATGTCCCGGTGGACCAGTCCCCGAGCATGGGCATGGTGCAGTGCCTCGGCGACGACCGCCGTCAGCTCCGCGGCCTCCCTCCACGACGGCCGATCCGCGAGCAGGCGGGCGGCCAGGTCGCTCCCCTCGACGTATTTCGAGACCACGTAGCAAAGGCCGTCGTCGGTCCGGCCCAGGTCGTAGACCGGCACGATGTGCGGATGGTCCAGCCGCGCGAGGTTTCTCGCCTCGGCCAGATAGGCCGCGATGTCCTCCGGGCCGGCGACCCGCTCCGGGTTGGGGACCTTGATCGCCACCGACCGCTCGAGTTCATCGTCCCTGGCCAGGTAGACACGACCGAACCCGCCTTGTCCCAGTCGCCGCAGCACCCGGTACCGCCCGATCCTCGCCGGATCTCCGGCCTCGAGTCCCTCCGAGGCTCCGCCGCCATCTCCCGACGGATCGCGAGCCACTCCGAGATCGGTCATCTCGTCCAGCGTTACGGGCGGACCGGGACGCGGTTGTTCGCCGGTCGGTACGAGGACCGAACCCTCGGGCGATTGGCTCTCGGTGCGGTCGAGTGTCGGACCGTCCAACGAAGGATCCTCGGTTAGGATCGGCCGTCCCATCGCCGGCCGTCGCACGACCCATCTTAACCGGATGACCGATGGCCCACGATGGAATTCCGGACGCTTGAGATCCGCGGATCGGGATCGCCGAACCTCTGGGCTGCGCCGTCCTCGATTGAGGATCAGCATGTTGCCGGATCGGGACCTGCCTGTCAGACTGTGGCTTTCGCGGACTTTCGGCGAGATCAGGCCCCAGGGAGAAGAACAATCATGAGACGTACCACGGCAATCGGCCTCGTCCTGACGGCGATTGGCATCGCCTCGGGCGTACCGGCATCGCGGGCCCAGTCGCCCGCCGAGTTCGCACAGACGGCCGCGTTCGCGGCCGGCCATCAGAACAAGGATGGCGGGTTCACCACCAAGCCGGGCGGCCCGTCCAGCCTGGGGGCGACCAACTCCGGGCTGCGGATTCTCAAACACGTCGGCGGCTCGGTGCCCGATGTCCTCGCGTGTGTCAAATACGTCAAGTCGTGCGTGGCCTCCGAGGGCGGGTTCGCCCCGACTCCGGGCGGCAAGCCCGACGTCGTCACCACGGCCCTCGGCCTGATGGCCGCGGTCGAGTTGAAGATCTCCGACTCGAAGATGATCCGAGGTGCGGTCGCTTATCTCGGCAAGCATGCCCGGAGCTTCGAAGAGGTCCGCATGGCGATCGCCGGCCTGGAGGCCATCGGCGTCTCCTCGCCCGACATCCCGAGGTGGAACACCCAGATCCAGGACATGCGCAACCCCGACGGCACCTTCGGCGCCGGGCCGAGCCAGGCGTACGTCACCGGCGGGGCCGGCGCGGCGATCCTCCGCATGGGATTGAGCCTCGACCGCCCCGCGCCGAGCAAGCCCGGCGGGCCGTTAATGGCTCCCGAGCCCTATCCCGTCTCCTGGCGCAACGCTGTCGTCGCGGCGATCAAGGCCGGCCAGCGCCCCGAGGGCGGCTGGTCCAAGGACGCCGGTCCGCCCGATCTGGGCAGCACCTACCGCGTCATGAGGTGCCTCTTCATGCTCCGCGAGAAGCCCGACGTCGATCGCCTCATGGCGTTCGTCGCCCGATGCCGCAAGCCCGACGGCAGCTATTCCAGCGTCCCCGGCGGCGAGGGTGACCTCGGCGGCACCTATACGGGCACCATCATCACCTACTGGACGCGACAGCTCATCGGCCTGCCGGCGGTCGTCGAGACGGCCGGATTCACCCCGGTGGTCCACGGCAACGATCTGACCGGATGGGAAGGGGACACCCAGCTCTGGTCGGCCCGCGACGGCGTGCTCGTGGGCCACTCGCCGGGCCTCGATCACAACGAGTTCCTGGCCTCGACCCGACCGTACGGAGACTTCGTGCTCTCGCTCAACTTCCGGATGCAGGATGGCAAGGGGAACAGCGGCGTCCAGTTCCGGAGCGTCCGCATCCCGGGGCACGAGATGTCCGGCTACCAGGCCGACCTCGGCGAGGGCTACTGGGGCGCCCTCTACGACGAGTCGCGCCGGAACATGGTCCTCGTCTATCCCCGGTCCGACGCCACCAGGACCCTCAATCGATCCGACTGGAACCGATACACCATCCGCGCGATGGGCGACCGGATCAACCTGAGCCTCAACGGCCAGGACTCGGTTCGGGAATACCAGGAGCCCGATGCGGGCATCGCCCGGTCCGGCCTCGTGGCCGTGCAGATCCATGCCGGCGGGCCGATGGAGATCCAGTTCCGCGACCTGATGATCCAGCCCCTCCCCACGCCCAACGCCGATCGCCCCATGGAGTCGGGTTTCCACGTGCGGACGGTCAAGACCGATCAGGGGGATCGGAAATACACCGTGTATGTCCCCGAGGGCTACGATGGCTCGAAGGCATACCCGGTGATCCTGTTCCTCCACGGCTCGGGCGAGCGCGGCGAGGACGGGATCGTCCCGGCCCAGGTCGGCCTCGGACCGGCGATCTTCAACCGACCCGGCGGCATCCCGGCCCTGGTCGTCTTCCCCCAGGCCCGCCGCACCTGGTCGGCCGGCTCGACCGACAGCATCGCCGCCCTCAAGGCCCTCGACGACGTGATGGGCGCCTACAAGGCCGACCCGAAGCGCGTGATCCTGACCGGGCTCTCCATGGGCGGGCACGGGAGCTGGGACCTCGCCATTGCGAGCCCCGACCGGTTCGCCGCCGTCGTGCCGATCTGCGGGCCCGGCGAGACCGAGGCGGTCGACCGCCTCAAGGCGCTGCCGGTCTGGACCTTCTGCGGCGACGCCGATCGCGATGAGACCGTGCTCAATCTCCGCGCCATGGTCGAAGCCCTCCGCCGCGAGGGCGCCTCGGCCCGCCTCACCGAGTATCGCGGAGTCGGGCACAATAGCTGGGACCGCGCCTACAATAGTCCCGAACTGATCGATTGGATGCTCGCCCAGCACAGATAGGCATGCCGCATTACGATCGGGTTGCATACCAGGTTGTGGCAAGGTCTGACGACCTTGCCACTCGGCCGACCGAAGGTCTCCCGCTCTGAGCCATGAGGGAGACCTTCGGTCCCGCCGACGGCGGGGTCTGGAGACCCGCGCCGAACGATGGCAAAAGGACACCCCCGCGTGATCCCGGTCAGGTCGGGACGACGCGGGGGTGGTTCAGGTTCCTGAAGTCGGGCGTCGCTGACGCTTACTTGGGATCGGCCTCGGCGTCGTCGGCCTTCTTGGCATCCGCCTTGGGCTTCGGTGCGTCGGTATCCTCGCCGGCGTCCGTGTTCGCCTTGCGGGTGCCGATGGTGGGCTTGGTGACGACGTTCGGCTGGGGCCGCTCCGCCGTCAGCCGGCGAACTGCCGACGTGTTGATCGCCTCGGCGCGACCGACCACGGGGGTGTTGATGTCGTATCCGAGGAAGCTCAGCAGCCGGGCGATCGGCATGGGCCGGATGCCGTCGAGGCGGGCCTCCTTGATGACCTGGCCCATCCGTTCCTTGAGCTGCGACTCGTTCTTCAGCATCGGAGCGTTCCGCTGCTGGAAGACCTCGTGGTATGGGATGCGATCGTCGGTGACGTACCAGTCGATCCGGGGCGTCAGCTTGCCCGTCTCCTTGCCGACCTCGAGCGGGGGCAGGTCGAAGTCGACCACGCCGCCGGCCTCCTTGATCATCCGCTTCAGCTCCTCGCGATCATCCCGGCCGTCCCGGTTGACGTCGATCTTGCCGACGAGGGCGAACCTCGTCGGATTGTTGGGCGACCAGGCCGGCGAATAGACGATGTCGCCTTCCCGGATCGGATCGATCGCGCTGACCGTCTTGATGATCCGGGCGATGCTGAAGGTGTCGCCGACCTTGGTCACCTCGATGCTCCCCTTCGGCTTCTCGGTGGGTATCCCCGGCGCGTGCGAGTCGAAGATGGACATGACCATCTGCGGGCGGGCGCCCATGGCCTTGTTGATGTTCAGCCGGACCTCGTTCGAGCTGTAGTCCACGTAAGTGATGTAGCCATCGGGGTGATCGAGGATCGTCTCCTGTTTCTCGACCTGGTCGCGCAGCTCGCGGATGATCGAGGTGAGCGTATCCTTCTCGCGGGCGTAGTCATCCGTGAGGTCCCGGATCCTCTTGGCGAGGTTGGCGTTCTCGGTCGTCTGCTTGTCGATCAGGGTCTGCTGATCGGTGACCTTGTCCACCAGCATCTTCCGCTCGGTGTCGTGCTTGTTGTGCTCGGCCTCGAGCTCGGCGCGGCTGGCCTCGGCGGCCTTGGTCTGGACGTCCGTCTGCGCCTTGCCGACGGTAGTCGACGATTCGAGATGGTGACGCAGGTCGACGTAGTTGATAGAGAGCTCGGTGCTCAGGAGCGCGAGGTTCTCCATCAACTCGGTGAGCCGGTCGAGCGATGAGGAATAGGTCTTGGAGGTATCGCTGCGGTAGGACTGGATGAGCTGCTGGATCTTGTCGCGGATGTCCTGGAACTCCGGCCCCGCACCACCGCCCTGGACCTTGCCGATCGCGGCGTTCGTATCGGCGACGATCTTGTCGAACCGCTCGTTGATCTTTTTGGTGTGGGCGGCGATCTCCTCCTTGGCGGCGTCATAATCCTCGTTCTTGGTCCCGATCTTGCTCCTCATATCCTGGTACTGGTTGAGGATATCGCCCTGGGCCTTCTTGGCCTGAGTCAGTGATTCGTTGGTGGTCGTGAGTTTCGCATCGGCCGCGGAATAGGCCGAGTAGAGAAAGTACGAGACGACGGACATGATGACCGAGAGGCCGATGAACGCCGCGACGGCGATCTTGAGCCCCTGTGACTCGTTAGCTGCGGCCATGGATGGTTACTCCCTCCGAGCGGAGCGGTTGCGACCTGCTCATGCAATCCGCCGGTTTGCTGATAATATGTCACATGCGAGGGGAGACGACGGGTCTCCGGATGAAATTCCCACCGGCCGATCCGGCCAAGTTCGCTTCATCGGGAGAAGCCACAGGACTCGTTCGATTGTAAGAATCGCCAGAGACGGGGTCAAATGCGCCGGTCAGCGGTCATTGGTCATTATTCTGGAAGAGGCTCCAGCTCAAATGGCGAAACCGGTCGTCTCGAGAGCCCACGCTCACCTCCACGAAACGGCCTACGGAAGCCGATGGTCTTTAACCAATGGCCGATGACTGGCGACTGACGGAGCGCAGCGACATGAAATTAGATGCGCAGAGTTCCTTTTCGTTCCTACAATCGGATTCTCCCGCGGCGCCCGACCGGTCGGCGACCGATCCGAGGCCGACCGAGCGGCGTCCCACCTTGTACATCCTCGATGCCTACTCGCTGATCTTCCAGGTCTTCCACGCGATCCCGGAGATGACCGGGCCGGCCGGCCAGCCGACGCAGGCCGTCTTCGGGATCTTCCGGGACCTGCTCAACCTCACCAAGGCCCGGAAGCCCGACTACCTGGCGGCGGCCTTCGACGGCGAGGGTCCGGTGTTCCGCTCCGAGATCTACCCCGAATACAAGGCCAACCGCTCGGCGATGCCGCCGGACCTGGTCCCCCAGATCCCGGTGATCCGTCGCGTGTTCGAGGGGTTCCGCGTGCCGGTCCTGATCGCCGAGGCCATGGAGGCCGACGACGTCATCGCCACCCTCGCCCGACGCGCCGAGGAACGCGGGCTGGATGTGTTCATCGTCACGACCGACAAGGACGCACGCCAGTTGATCGGCGACCATGTCCGCCTGCTCAACCTGCGGACGAAGAAGGAGATGGACGCCGAGGCCCTCGAGAAGGACTGGGGGATCCGCCCCGATCAGGTGGTCGACTACCTGTCGCTCACCGGCGATGCCGTGGATAACGTGCCGGGCGTCCCGATGATCGGCCCGGTCAACGCCACGGCGCTCATCAAGGAGTTCGGCACGCTCGATCGACTCCTGGAGGAGGTCGACCGCGTCAAGGGCCCGAAGAAGCAGCAGAGCCTGCGCGACCACGCCGAGACGGCGCGTCGGGCCCGGACCCTGGTGAAGCTGCGCGACGACCTGCCACTGTCGCTCGACTGGGAGGCGTTGAAGGCGCAACCGCCGGATCGCGAGGCCCTCCTGTCCCTCTGCACCGAGTGCGGATTCCACGGATTTCGCGAGGAGCTAGGTGCCCGCGGTCCGGCCGCGAGTCCAACCCAGCCCGCTGCGCCCTGGGTGGCCGAATACCGCCAGGTGGATACTCCCGAGTTGTTCGCGACCTTCCTCGAAGAACTGCGCCGGCAGCCGAAGTTTTGCGTCGACACCGAGACGACCTCCCTGGACCCGTTGCGGGCCGAGCTGGTCGGGCTCTCGTTCGCCTGGAAGGCGGGCGAGGCATACTACCTCGCGGTGCGGGGGCCGATGGGTGCGCAGGTGCTCGATCCGGCCGCGACCCTCGCCGCCCTGGCGCCGATCCTGGGCGATCCCGAGATCGAGAAGGTCGGCCAGAATCTCAAGTACGACATGTTGGCCCTCGCGAGGGCCGGCGTCGAGGTGGCCGGGCCCGTCACCGACACCATGATCCTGAGCTACCTGCTCGAGAGCGGCGAGCGGAACCATAGCCTCGACCAGCTCTCGCAGCGGCTACTGGGCCACGAGATGATCCCGATCACCGCCCTGATCGGCAAGGGGAAGAACCAGCTCCGCATGGATCAGGTTGACGTAGCGAAGGTCGCCGAATATGCCGGCGAGGACGCCGACGCCACCTGGAGGATCGAGGAGATCCTGGCCCCCCGGGTCCGCGCCGAGGGGCTCTGGGACCTCTATGCCGACCTCGAACGACCGCTGATCTCGGTCCTGGCGCGGATGGAGCGGACCGGCATCGCCGTTGACGCCGGGCGTTTGAACCAGCTCTCGACGGAATTCGCCGATCGGATGGCGACGATCGAGGCGGAGATCTACCAGTCGGCCGGTCGCACCTTCAACATCAACTCCGGCCCGCAGCTCCGCCAGATCCTCTTCGACGAGCTGAAATTGCCCACGATCCAGAAGACGCCCAAGGGCGAGCAGAGCACGGCGCAAGAAGTCCTCGAGGAGCTGGCGTTGAAGCACCCGCTGCCGGCCCTGATCCTGCGCCACCGACAGCTCGGCAAGCTCAAGAGCACCTACCTGGATGCGCTGCCGGTCCTGGTACACCCGGAGGACGGCCGGATCCATGCGTCGTTCAACCAGGGCGTCGCGGCGACCGGCCGGCTCAGCTCCAGCGACCCCAACTTGCAGAATATCCCCGTCCGCACGGAGGAAGGCCGGCAGATCCGCCAGGCGTTCATCCCGGGCGATCCCGACTGGCGGCTCCTGACGGCCGATTACTCGCAGATCGAGCTGCGGATCCTCGCCCACTATTCCGACGACCCGGCGCTGGTGCGGGCCTTCGACGAGGACCGTGACATCCACACCACCGTCGCCGCGCGGATCTTCCACGTCGAGGAATCGGCGGTGGATTCATCGATGCGACGCGTGGCCAAGACGGTCAACTTCGGCGTCATCTACGGCCTGAGCCCGTTCGGCCTGGCTGCCCGGCTGGGGATCACGCAAGCGGAGGCCGGCGTGTTCATCGACGCCTATTTCCAGGAATACGCCGGTGTTGACCGGTTCATCACCCGGGCGCTCGAGGCCGCGCAGGCGGAGGGTCGCGTGGGGACGATCCTCGGCCGGAGGCGGCCGATCAGCGGGATCAAGAACACTACGGGACACGTGCGCAACCTGGCGGAGGCACGGCCGTGAACACGATCATCCAGGGCTCGGCCGCCGACCTGATCAAAAGGGCGATGATCCGCATCGACCGCGAGCTGATCGAAGGCGGTTTCCGCGCCCGGATGCTCCTCCAGATCCACGACGAGCTGGTCTTCGAGGCGCCCACCGAGGAGCTGCCGCGCCTCGCCGAGATGGTCCGTCGCGAGATGACCGGGGCCCTCGACCTGAAGGTGCCCTTGAGGGTTGACCTGGCGACGGGCTCCAACTGGTTGGATGTCGAATCGGTTAATGCGTAGATGGAATTGTGAGATCCAATGATGTGAAATAATGATTGGTTTGAATGCAGCCTGATTCGAGTTCGCTCGTCGAACGCAACCGTGTGACCACGTTCGTGAGACCGTGGTTCGGACTGGGGACCTCCAACCTCGCACGTGAGTGCGATTTGCCCGGCGGATCCGGCTGACGCCCGAGGTTGGAAGACCTTCGTCCCGTCCGAACCACGGGTCTCACGACCTTGGTCACGGGCTTCGATCTCGCTCGGTCGGGAGGTGTTCAGCGAGAAGAGTCAAGAATTCGGAGCTTTAGACGGATCGCCCAAAACCGCACTTCTCGCGCCGGCCAATCCGATGTAAAATGAGTGAACCGATGACCAAGTGGCAGGCATTGAGAAATGCAGGCAATCGTGTTGGAGGAAAAGAAGATGTAACGAATATGTGGTCTGGATTGTCTTATGTCCCCTTTTCCTTTTCGGTCACCGCCAGTAGCTACGACGCTGACGGAAATCTGATCACGATCACCGACGAGAACGTTCTCGGGACTTATACGTACGATTATACTACCACGTATACTTACAACGCTCGCAATGAGGTGGTGAATGTCACCGACCCCCTGGACGATACAACGACTTATGTATATAATGCCGACGGCAATGTCAGCTCCATCATCGACCCAATTGGAAATACTTCCACGTATGTATACGATGGCGACAACAATATTTTGACCGATACGGATGCACTCGGGACGACGACCTATTCCTACGATGCGGATGACGAGATGACCGCGGAGACGGACCCGAACGGCAACACGACCGACTATGGCTATAACAGCCTGGGCGAGGAGACGACGGTCACACTCCCGGGCCTCAGCTCCTCGACCACTTATCGGTATGACGAAGATGGAAACCTGCTCACGGTTACTGATCCCAATAATCATACGACTACTTATGTTTACAATGCCCTGGACGAGGAAACCTCGACGACGAACGCCGACGGGGACACGACCAGCTACACCTACGACGGCGACGGCAACGTCCTGACCGAGACCGACGGCCTGGGTCATACGACCAGCTACAGCTATGATGCGATGGACGACGAGCTGACCCAGACGCAACCGACCGGCGGTGGGACGACCTCATACACCTATGATGCCGCCGGAGATTTGACCCGCGTCACCGACCCGGATGGCAATGCTACTTCGTACACCTATAACGGGGCTCACGAGGTCGCCACCCAGACCAGCCCGACCGGCGGTGTCACGACGTACACTTACGACCTCCTGGGCAACGTGACGCAATCGGTGGATCCGGACGGCCATACGATCGACTACGGCTACAACGCCGATAACGAGGAGACGACCGAGACCTGGGTCAATCCGTTGGGCGGGTCGGCACTCGACATCATCACCTACACCTACAACGGCGAAGGCGAGATGACCGAGGTGAGCGACAGCAAAGCCACCTACGAATACACCTACAACGCCGAGGGCGAGGTCATCCACCAGGGCGACGTCGGCTCGGCGAACCTGCCCACGGTGACGCTGACCTATTCCTACGACCCGGCCGGTAATGAGACCAGCATGAGGGACAGCCTGGGCGGCGTGGTCAGCTACACCTACGACGTGCGAGACGAGTTGACCAACGAGACCCTCTCGGGCTCGGGGGTCTCGGCCGAGGGGGTAACGTTCGCCTACGACAACGCCGGCAACATGACCGGCCTGACCCGCTTCTCGAACTTGGCCGAGACGAACGTGGTCGCCACGACGAGCTACGTCTACGACGCCGCCAATCAGATGACCGGCATCACCGACAAGAACTCGAGCGGGACGACACTGGTCTCCTACACCTACACCTACGACGCGGCCGGCCGCGTGACCCAGGAGGTTCGCGATTGGAACTCGGGATCGTTGACCGACACCCTGACCTACGGCTACACGAATAACAACCAGTTGACGAGCGTCTCGCACACCGACATGTCGTTCAGCAACGAGAGCTTCAGCTACGACGCCAACGGCAACCAGACCGGCACGGGTTACACGACGAGCACCGGCAACGAGCAGACGGCCTCGCCCGGCTACACCTACACCTATGATGCCGAAGGCAACATGATCACGATGACCCAGACCTCGACGGGCGATGTCTGGACATACACGTATGACTTCCGCAATCGCCCGATCGGCGCGGTGGAGACCTCCGGGAGCACGACTCTGAGCAGGTGACCTACACCTACGATGCCCTGGACAATCGGATCGGGATGGACGAGAATGGAACACAGACATGGACGCTCTTTGACGGCTCGGATCCGATCATGGACTTCAGCAGCTCCGGCTCGTTGGAAATGCGGTATCTGAACGGCCCGGCCGGGGACCTGGTTGACACGGTGCTGGCGCGTCAGACATCAGGTGGGACGGTCTCGTGGTACCTGCCCGACCGGCTGGGCACGATCCGCGACTTGATCAGTAGCTCGGGATCGATCATCGACCACGTCGATTACAGTGCTTTCGGCACGGTGCTCGACGAGTCGAGCCCGTCGAGCGGCGACCGGATGATGGGCTTCGCGGGCTTGGAGCGGGATACGATTACTGGGCTGAACTTAGCGGTGTTCCGGGTAGAGAACCCGGCAACCGGCAAGTGGGATAGTCAGGATCCGTTAGGGTTCGCTGGGGGTGACACGAACCTCAATCGCTATGGTGGCGATGATCCGGTCAATGAGGTCGATCCCAGCGGTTGCAGCGACAAGCCTGATAATCCTGTGCCGACCGATCTCACGATCGGCAACCCTGGAAATACGATCGTCTTGATCGGGCCCGACGGGCCGGGCCCCAAGGGGCCTCACGAGTTGAATTATCCCAATACCTTCACCGGGACATATCGTGTTCCCCCCGCAAACATTTTTTATTTTAACGATCCTGCATCTTTTCAGAAGGCCATCAACCAAGCGTCTGCGCTTGGTCTCAATGGTCCGCAGGTCGTCCTCATCGCCCACGGCAAGTACGGGACCATCTATTTCGACAACACGACCGGGAATTCCGACGCACCTCCGGCTAGAATGGGTGTTGCCTACGACAGCGACTTGAAATTATGGTTGGGGAACGACAATCTCAATCTCTTCGTTAAAGGAATGAGGACTCTCAAACCCAAGAAGATCAACCTCATGGCCTGCACCCTTTTTAATTATAATGAGGGTAAGAAGATGAGGCAGTTGGTTCAGAGGTTCACAGGGGCGATCACCGAGATGTCCAGCGGTACGACCCACTACTTCTCGTCGAATACCGACACTGGACACTTCAGTCACGGGGACGGAAGTGATCTTGAGCCCTCACCGGGGGGGAGCATTCCTACCGTCATGCCTGGAAAAGCGACCCACCAGTGATGTTGTCAGGCGAGGCCCAATCGTGCCCTCCCCGCCCGGGATGTGGTTCAGTGCTCGGGGCCGATGAGGTAAGCGAGCGGAATATGAAGGCGGGTGAACTGCAGCGGCGGTCGTTCCCTTTACATTCCCGGGTCGAACCTCAGAGTCGGTCCGCGACGCAGAAAAGTTCGTTCAACCTAGGGCAGTCAAGCGGGTGGCTGCATCGAGCGGGGATTGTGTCGGGAACGTGATCTGAGGGATGATCGCGATGGACAGCGGAAGAATTGCCCTGGCTAGGACCTCAGGAAAGGTTATCAGTGTCATCCTGCTTCTTTTGTTAGTGGTCTCCTTCAGTGCAAATATTTATCAGCAAACTGTAATTCGGGACTTTAGGAAGCATGGACATGCGGAACAGCACGAGATCCTGGCTGCTGCTACGGAAGCATTCAAACAATATTATAAAAGCCATTCAAACGATAATCTTGACGCTCATTTACTGGATAAGTTCGACCGTACCGTGATTTATGACAAGAAAGCAAAATTATGGTCTGTTGAGTTTCGCTATAGAGTCGAGGGAAATGCCGCAACGACTATCTACTTTTTTATTGTAACAAATAACTATGTTGTGAAATTCGATGGTGTCAGCCAATCCGGTTCGTTGTGAACCGGCGCGACGATCCCGGAAAAGGGTGACCAGAAAAGGTGCAGAAAAGGAACAAAAGAGGACACCCTTAATTCCCGACGCAGCCTGAAAGGGACAAAAGGGGACACCCTTAATTCCCGACGCAGCCTGGGAAAGATGCAGAAGACTCTCCTGCCGAGAATGCCTATTCCTCCTGGTGATTGAGCGATGTCCCTTTTTTCCCCCCCGCATCAGCCCGACCGCTCCCGTCGTCGCTGCTGCAACCGCCGGAAATATTTTCCTGATCAATGCGGTGCTCCTGCGGGACGGCATTAACGCAGGGAGATTCCGTGTCGGAAATCCGGTCATGCTCAATTACCCCCAGGTCTGCCAGCGACTTGCGACGGCCAATGGCGTACCTGCATATAACATCAACCTCGGGAACCTGCCCGGCGTCTCCCGGCCCGGATACTATGTTCTTCCATGATTGATAATATATTTATTATACAACAAGAATTAAGTTTCTTGTATTTGTTGTTCGTGAAGGTCCGGAGCAAACGGGGGCGCGCGTGAGCCATTCGGACCAGCCGCTGTACAAGAAGCGGTGCCGCCACGACGCTCCACTTGGGCGTCAATACGCGGCTCGCCCTCGTCTGAAGTTGCTATTGCGTCCTCAGGCGCGAGGAGAAGGTGGAACTCATGTCGTGCGTCATTTATGGCTTCGTGGATTACGGTTGCGGTCAAGACGAAGGTGTCCGTCTGGTCTTCGCTGAGGCTTTCAACATCCCGAACGACAAGCTCCTTTTTTGCTTGATGGCAGGAGTCCGAGCAAGTGCATATATTTCTAGGGGAATCACCCCTCTGTTCCGTTCCAGGGGCCTACCCGACGACCAATGGTCGCATCCCATCAATGGCCTCTACCTCGACATCAATGATCAGTTGGCTCAATTGGGCGTGGAGGGATATTGCTCAGAGGAGCAGGCAACGAAGTGGGTCGAGGCCGGCATCGCCGAGAAGAGATCCGATAGTAGGATCACTGATCCTGACAATCACTCGTTTTCATATCTCTATTCTGATGAACTTGAGCAGGTTTATGACCTGTATCATAGGATTGGCGAACTCGATGGTAAAGTCCTCAAGGCGATCATTGCGGCCATGAGAGAATTGGAGGACGGACGCGCGCGAAGCCGCTTCGTCTTTTGGTTCAGCGGTTAGTTCTACAGCGGAAGAACATCGCGGGGCCTGTCGCTTCCCCCTGGAAACGCCGGGTTTACGCCACGGCAAACCACGTCCCGATCGGCGTGAGGCTGCCTGGGCCGTCACCGCAATGCCTTGGCTTGAAGGGGGAACAAAGGGGACAGGGGGGAATGCCGCGAAGTTAGACAGGACAGAATGGGGACATCCCTCAATCTCGACGCAGACTGCGGGATTTAGGCAACTTCGACTCAGCTCGCATCTGGTCCCCCTGACAAAGCTGGGCATTCATGAGTATGCACCGCGTTGACCTGATTTTCGACGTTCACCTCCCGGAGAAGAAAGGGGTCAGTGGAAAAGAAAGGCGTGCGATCCGCAAACATCCTTTGTCATTGATTGGAGTTCCTTCACGTGAACGATCTTCCTCCCGATCAACATTCCACGACAATATACAGCTACGATTACGGGAATCACCTGACCGAAGTCAGGGAGTCTATCGGTCCCGTCCCAACGCCTGATGAACGCGCGGACGAGGGAGGCTTGCAGGCACCTCCTTTCTCATTCGGACATGACACTCAGAAGGGCGTTTACCGCCTGACGTGGGCCGGCGGTCATTTTGAAGAGAAGGACTTGGTGTCAGAAGGACTTGGTGTCAAAGGACTTGGTGTCACAAAGGACTTGGTGTCAGACCTTGTTAGTTGTTCCTGGAGGCACACCTGGTGAGCGGATCAGATGACGCGGTTTCTCGGCTCGGAAGTCGCTTAGTATACACCTTTCGTCATTTCTTCGGAGAGGTTTCCTATGAGTGAAGATCGCGATAATCCCTGCTCTGTGACCATTTACACTTACGATGACCGCGCCGCGTTGACGGACGTCCGGAACTGTACCGATCCGGTTCGAACGGGCGAGCAGGACGCCGCCGCGGAACTCCGGCAGGAGCGCACGTTCTCGTTTGAACACGACGCTCAGCGGGGCATCTTCCGCCTGACCTGGGCCGACGGGAAGGTCGATGTATTCCGGGATAAACTCGCTCGGCACCTGGTCGTCGAACAAGACCCCTTAACCGGTGAGATGAAGCCGGTCCTCAAGCGAGGCAAGCCGACGTTCCTCCATCTCTGCCGCGAGGAACGCGAGGTCCTTTGATGGGGAGAGCGACTCAGGGAGGCGTGAATTGGACTATGGAGAGACAACGGGGACACCGGATTCCCATGGACCCGATCCAATGACCACACGTATGGCACGCCGGATCGATCGCGATCCTCGTCAGGAGGCCACCGACTCGCTCTCATTCGTCGTCTGCATCTCGGATCATGCGATCCTGAAGGCGAATCTGCTCTCTTCCCCGTGCCTTCAGTTAGATTCGCATCACCAGGTCATCGCGATCCAGGACGCTCCGAGTGCCGCGGCCGGGCTCAATCTGGGGCTCGCCCGCGCGAAGCATGAACTGGTCGTCTGCCTTCATCAGGATGTCTTCCTGCCCGTCGGCTGGGATCGGCTGATGCTGAACCAGTACCGGATGGCCGAACGGGAGCTGGGACCGATCGGCGTCGCCGGGATTTACGGAGTGGGCAAGGTCAAACCGTGCCCCGATTCGACGAGTGCTTTCGCCGCCGAGCGGATCGGCTGGGTGGTCGATCGCGGCCGGATATTGAGCGAAGGACCGGCTTTACCCGCGCCGGTCGCGACCCTGGACGAACTGGTCTTCATCGTCCGGCGGGATAGACCGTTGCAGTTCGACCCGGAATTGGGATTTCACCTGTATGGCGCCGATATCTGCCTCCAGGCCCGGGAACGGGGCCTGGCCGTCGTCGCACTCGGGGCGCCATGCCACCATAATTCTCGGAGCATCGGGCTGCCTCGGCCGTTCTTCGCCAGCGCCCAGATCTTCGCTCGCAAGTGGGCCCACCGGATGCCGATCGCCACGCCCTGCGTCGTCTTCGATCGCGAGGGACGGGTGCATTTGCTCGGCAACGCCGACAACCGAGCCGGATCGATCGCGCGGGCGGTCGGCGTATGCCGTCCGGGGTGAGGTATCCCGATCGAACACGAAGAGACGGGTCCCCCTCTTGGGTTTCCTCGTCTCCGCGATGCGACCGGCGTATTAGAGCCTATCCGAGCAGGAGCCCTTGTAGGGTGAGTGAAACCCACCAAGTCTTTCGGCGACAAGGCATTCGGTGGGTTTCACCCACCCTGCTGAGATCGGTTCTTAGAGTCTGTCCCGGAAGCCGGATCGGACCGTTGTAGGGGGGGTGAAACCCACCGAGAAAACCTCGCATCGGTGGGTTTCACCCCCCCTACAAGACCGAAATCGACCCTTCCGGGACAGACACTTAGCCGTTATTCGCTCTTTCATGGAGCAGCGAGTTCCCACCGTGAGCCCCGATCCACCCGGCGGCCTGACGTCCATCATCGTCCCTTGCTGGAACCAGCGGGGATTCACCGAGTTGTGCTTCCAGGCCCTCTTCCGCCACACAAAGCCCGCCTGGGAGCTGATCGTCGTCGACAACGGCTCGACCGATGACACGGCCGCCTACCTGGCCGGGGTCCGCGACGCCGCCTGTGTGCCGGTCACGATCGTCGCCAATGCCGAGAACCTCGGGTTTCCCCGGGCGATCAACCAGGGCTTGCAGGCCGCGCGCGGGACTACCTGGTGTTGCTCAACAATGACACGGTCGTCACCGACGGCTGGCTCGATCAGCTCATCGCCCTGACGAAGGTCCAACCGACCGGGGTTGGTGGGGGACTTGCGACGGCGGAAGCGAATCGGGAGACCTGCGGTCGGGCCGAGGGCGGGGTCGGGAGACCCGCACCCAACTCCGCGGTCTTTGCGCAGGCCGATCGAAGACCGCCTGAAGGCGGAACTCCAGCGGAGAATGGCGCGTTCGGGGGTTGGAGTTCCGGCTTCAGCCGGTCCTCGGATCGGCGACCGCCGCCTGCGGGCATCGGCATGGTCGGGCCGATGTCGAATTACGCCACGCCTCCCCAACTGGTCGAGGAGGTCCCTTACCGCGACCTGGACCAGATGCACGCCTTCGCCCGCCGGTGGCGCCGCGACCATCGCGGTAAGTGGTCGACTGCGCCAAGCTCTCGGGGTTCTGCCTCCTGATGAAACGGGCCGTCACCGAATCGATCGGCGGCCTGGATGAGCGGTTCGGCCTGGGTTTTTTCGACGATGATGACCTGGCGCTCCGGGCGCGTCGGGCGGGATTCGAGCTGGCGGTGGCCCACGACCTGTTCGTCCACCATTTCGGCAGCCGAACGTTCGTCGGCAACGGGATCGACGCCGAGGCCCTGCTCCGCGAGAACCAGCGTCGATTCGCCGCCAAGTGGGGCCAGGACGTGCCCCGCGGCCGGCCGGTCGCGCTGCGGCCGTGGTCGCCCGCGCCGCCACCGCCCGTGATGACGAATCCGATCGGGGAAACGATCGGGACTCGGACCACGAAGGTGTCCCTCACCATGATTGTGAGAGACGAGCAGGAGAATTTGCCCCGCTGCCTGGCCTCCGTGCCCGGGATCTTCGACGAGATCGTCGTCATCGATACCGGCAGCACGGACCGGACCCGCGAGATCGCGAGGGAGTTCGGCGCCCGGGTGTTCGAATTCGCCTGGATCGACGACTTCGCCGCGGCCCGGAACGAAGCCTTGTCGCACGCGACCGGCGATTACGCCTTCTGGCTCGATGCCGACGATGTGGTCGAGCCGGCCGAGCGGGACAAGTTACGGGCGCTGCTCGACGGCCTGGGCTCGGGCGAGCCGGCCGGGTATGTCGTGCGATGCGCCTGCGACCCCGGCACCGACGGCAGCGGCGGCGCCACCGTCGTCGATCACGTCCGGCTGTTCCCGATCCGCGACGACCTCCGCTGGACCTACCGCGTCCACGAGCAGATCATGCCCGCACTCCGCCGCGCCGGCATCCCCGTCCGATGGACCGACCTGGTCGTCCGCCATACCGGTTATGTCAACCTCGCCCTGCGCGGGAGGAAGCTCGATCGCGATGCGAGGATCCTCCGGGACGAGCTGAAAAGCCGGCCCGACGATCCGTTCATCCTGTTCAATCTCGGCGCGATCGCCATCGAGCGCCGCGACTGGGGCGAGGCGCTGAAGCACCTCCGCCGGAGCCTGTCGCGGTCGGCGCCGAGCGACTCGATCACGCGGAAGCTGTTCGCGTTGATCGCGCGGTCGCACCAGATGCTCGGCGACACCGGGACCGCGCTTCGGGTCTGCGCCGAGGGGCTCTCGCTCGATCCCGACGACGCCGAGCTCTGGCACCGCAAGGCGGTCGTGCATCGGGGTCGCGGCGAGTCGGCCGAGGCGGAGCCGTGCTGGCGTCGGATCCTCACGCTGAGCCGGCCCGAGCGGTTTTCCAGCCTCGATCAGGGGATCTACGGACACCTGACCCGGCGCAATCTCGCCGCCCTGGCCGCCGAGCGCGGCGACCCCGACGAGGCCGTGCGGCTCTGGCGCTCGGTGCTCGCCGAATGTCCGGGTGACGCCGAAGCCCTCGCCCGCCTCGAACGGCTCCGGCATGTCTCGACGAAGCCGGCCGGTCGTCGAGCGATCGGCGCATGGGACAACCACCGACGATCGAAGAAGCAGTGTCCGGGTCATAAGACGGGGTTGCGGCCGGGCGTGGCACCATGGTGCAGTCGGCGTACGCCGTTGCGTGCCATGGAGATCGGTGCCGCTCGCATCGAGCTTTCCTCCGGAATCGGCGGACACCCATTGCAGTCGGCCGGCGGATGGCGTATAAGATTTATACGATCGTCACCGATCCGCTCCAACAGGACATTACCCTTCGGCTCATCTCGCCGATCTTCCTCTCCGACGGTTCCTCACTTCATCGAGAAGCCTTGGACGGGCGACATCGGCAAGAATACCTCCAGGGAACCCCACCTGCTTGTAAACCAAGTGACCTCGTTGCGTGAATCCCGTCCCGTACCGCCGGGACTCTTTTCCACCCCGTGAAGTCCCTTCGGCTCGCCTTCGGGTCATCGACCTGGCGACCCGCCACGCGATCAACGTCTCGTGACCGAAGGGGGGCCCCGTCGTGCCGGAGCTCCGGTGGAAGAATCATGGCAAGGCCCGCGTCGGGCCATGTGATCCCGCGGCACACGCTCAACCAAGGTCTGCTTTCGGATGCCCGGAGCCCCGTCGATGAGTCCTTCCGAACGCCCTGAAGTGCCGTATCCGCGCGGTCGCTGGAAGCATGGCGCGATCCCGGTCCTCGGCCTGATCGGGGGGATCGGTGGCGGCAAGAGTTATGTGGCGAGCCTGATGGCGGCCCGCGGGGCGGCGGTGATCGATGCCGACGCCGTGGGTCACGAGCTGCTGGGTGATCCCGAGATCCGCACACGGATCGTGGCCCGCTTCGGAGAGGGCGTGCTGGAGGGGCCTCGCGACGATGGCGACCCGACGCGTCGGATCGATCGCCGTGCGCTGGGCAAGATCGTCTTCGCCGATCCGTCGGCCCGTCGTGCCCTGGAAGGCATCCTGCATCCGCTGATGCGAGCCCGAGTTCTCCGGGAGATCGATCGCCTGGTGGAGCGTGGCGAGGTCGGCCTGATCGTGCTGGATGCGGCCATCTTGCTCGAAGCCGGCTGGGACGATCTTTGCGACCGGGTCGTGTTCGTCGATGCGCCTCGCTCCGAGCGGTTGCGGCGAGTGACGGAGTCTCGGGGCTGGTCGGAGGAGAATCTGGAGGCGCGCGAACGCTCGCAATGGCCCGATGATGAGAGGCGACGCCGCGCCGACGGGATCATCGCCAATGATGCCGGCCGCGATCGGCTGTCGCAGGAGGTCGATCGATGGATCGCCCGACTCCTCGATCCGGTCGCGACGGCCGAGGTTTCCGTCACTCCCCGGATCGAGACCAATGCCGCCAGCCCGGTCGACGACATGCCGGACCGTTTGATCCCCGACGCATCCACCCCCGCGGGGAGGATGTCGTAACACTTCGTATCGATCCAGCCCCATGCGCCTCGTCCATCACCCATGATTCGCTTCCCATGACAGACCCGATCAAAACCAACTCGCTTCGCGATCTCGCGGCCCCGGCCCTCGCCGATGGGCCTGACCCTCGGGATTGGCGGAGCACCCTGGATTCCGGCCCGATTCATCGGATAGATGCCTGCTTGGTCGGTCGTGCTTCGTACCCGGCTGCCACTCGGGGGCTCGACGAAATCACAGTCTCGGTTTGAACAGGAGAATCGAACGCCATGCCCAATGAAACGACACGCCCCCGCCGGGAGCCGACCGGCACGTCGCGGATCCGCAAGACGAGCAGCACGACCCCGCCGCCGCCCGCGTCGGAGGATCCGCCGGGACCGGCCCCCGTTCCGCCCTCGGCCGCGGCGATGCCTTACGGCGGCAACTTGGTCGATCCGCCGCCTCCGCAGATCGTCGAGACCCCGCGAGAGCGGAAGGAGCGCGAGTCCTATCGCGAGGAGGGGCCCGCGGATCGGGAGCCGATCCGCTATCTTCGCGAGCGCGAGCGTCCGGAGCGCGAGCCGGTCCGGGAGCCGGTTCGCGAACCGGTCCGGGAGCCGGTGCGCGAGCGTCCGGAGCGCGAGCCGGTGATCTCGGTGCGGGAACGGCTAGCTCGCGACCGCGCCGACCGCGACAGCGGACCGACCCACCACGAAGGTATCCCCATGGTGCGGGATCGCGATCGCGATCGCGATCGGGACCACAATCATAGCCGCGATGCCTCGCCCGTGCCCCTCTCGCGCGATCGGATCCGCGACCACGATTCGGCCCCGCCCTATCGCGATCGCATCAATCACGAGACGAACTTCCCCCCCGCCCGCGATCGGGATCGGGATCGGGATCGCGACCGCGATTTCGGGCCTCCTCCGGTCCGGATCGAGCGGCCCGCGCCCTCGAGCTACGTTGACATCCCCGCGGATCTCCAGGAGGAAGAGGAGGATATCTTCGGCGATGCCGCGCTGCACGACCGTTACGAGGATATCAAGCGCGGTGAGATCCACCTGACCGAGCTCCAGAAGATGACGATGCCCCAGCTCATTCGCACGGCGAAGACCGAGGGGATCGTCGAATACATGGGCCTGAAGAAGCAGGACCTGATCTTCAAGATCCTCAAGGAGCGGGTCAAGCAGAACGGCCTGATGTACGGCGAAGGGACGCTCGAAGTCCTGCCCGACGGCTTCGGGTTCCTGCGGAGCCCGGATTATAACTACCTCCCCTGCCCCGACGACATCTACGTCTCGCCCAGCCAGATCCGCCGGTTCGGGCTCAAGACCGGCGCGATCGTCTCGGGCCAGATCCGGCCGCCCAAGGAGAACGAGCGCTACTTCGCGCTCCTGCGGGTCGAGGCGATCAATTTCGAGGACCCGGACAAGCTCAGCGAGAAGGTCGGCTTCGACGACCTGACGCCGCTGTATCCCCAGGGTCGGATCCGGCTCGAGACCACCGCCGATGAGATCAACATGCGGGTCGTCGACCTGGTCACGCCGATCGGCTTCGGCCAGCGCGGCGTGATCGTGGCGCCGCCGCGGACGGGCAAGACCATCCTCCTCCAGAAGATCGCCAACAGCATCCTGGCCAACCATCCCGAGTCCTACGTGATGGTGCTGCTGATCGACGAGCGTCCGGAGGAAGTCACCGACATGGAGCGCTCGGTCAAGGGGCCGACGGCCGAGGTGATCAGCTCGACGTTCGACGAGCCGGCGTCGCGGCACATCCAGGTCGCCGAGATGGTCATCGAGAAGGCCAAGCGGATGGTCGAGTACGGCAAGGACGTCGTGATCCTGCTCGACTCGATCACGCGGCTGGCCCGCGCCTACAACACCGAGGCGCCCCATTCGGGCAAGATCCTCTCCGGCGGCATCGACGCCTCCGCTTTGCAGAAGCCCAAGCGGTTCTTCGGCGCCGCCCGCAAGATCGAGGAGGCCGGCAGCCTGACCATCCTCGCCACCGCGCTGGTCGACACCGGCAGCCGCATGGACGACGTCATCTTCGAGGAGTTCAAGGGCACCGGCAACATGGAGCTCCACCTCGAGCGACGGCTCGTCGAGAAGCGCGTCTGGCCGGCCATCGACGTCAACAAGTCCGGCACCCGCCGCGAGGAACTCCTCATGGACGCCGACGAATTGCGACGCGTGTGCCTCCTCCGCCGCGTCATCCATGACATGAACCCCGTCGAGGCCATGGAACTGATCATCGGCCGCATGAAGAAGACCAAGACCAACGCCGAATTCCTCGTCGGCAACTGGGCATGACGCGGGGAACAGTGGGGAGTGGGCTGTGGGCAGCGAAGACGAACTTCTGGGCTCATCCGTCCGCTCCACGCTTCCTCTTGACTCGCCGCTGCCTTCTCAGGATTGATATCGTTCGCGTCTCCGTGGTCCGACCCCCTCACCGGGGAGTGACCACGCGAGATACGCGTTGTATAACTGCCCACTGCCCACTGCCCACTGCCCACTCATGGAATTCATCGGCGATTACTCGACTCCGGCGGGCCGGTTCGCGGTCGTCGCGGCGCGGTTTAACGGGATGGTGACCGAGGCGCTCCTGGCCGGCTGTCGCGATGCGTTCGTCCGTCATGGGGTGACTGAGGACCGGATCGACGTGGCCTGGGTGCCCGGCTCGTTCGAGATCCCGCTCCTCGCCCGGAAGTTGGCGGCGAGCGGGCGATATTCGGCCGTGGTGTGCCTCGGGTGCGTGATCCGCGGCGAGACCTCGCACTACGATCACGTCGCCGGCCAGGCGGCTGCCGGCGTCCTCCAGGCCGGCTTGGCGACCGGTGTCCCGGTCATCTTCGGGGTCCTGACCACCGAGTCGGTCGAGCAGGCACTGAATCGCGCCGGGCTGAAAGCCGGCAACAAAGGTGCCGACGCCGCCATGGCGGCGATCGAGATGGTCAACCTGCTCTCCCGCCTCGAATCTTGAGCCGGCCGGCTTTGGCACGTCGTTTCTCCGGACCGGTGAAAGATTTGTCGAGGATGACCGAATGACCCTTCGCATGAGGGAGTTCGGCGGTGTGCGCCGGCTCTGGCGTCATGGTTGGGTGTGTCATCGGTCCAGACCCGAACAGGATCGGGGATCGTCCGCGAGCAAAGCAGGAGCGTCTGATGTGGTGGACCTCGCAACGTGCGAATGCGGTGACGGGCGGGATCTGGCTGATCGGACTGGGCGTCTTGATGGCGACCCGGTTCTGGTTTCCGGGTATCCTCTTCCTCATAGGGATCACGGCGATCGTCCAGGGATCGGGCCGTCATCTCGGCTGGCAATCGGTCCACGGCGGCGTGTGGATGATCCTGATCGGCGCCTGGGCGATGATGCGGTTCAGTCCGACCGTCTTCTTCGTGGTCCTGGGCGTCTACGTGATCATCGGCGCCTTGATGAATTCGGGACACGTCCAGAAGCCGTACATCGATCGGACCCTGGATTGAGGGAGCCCACGAGCTGGGGCGAGGGAGCGCATCAAGATGACGAGAGCGTTGTTGCCGCAGGCGTTCTGGTTCAAGATCGCGGCATCTTGCACCCGACTCGATGAGATGCCGCGTCCGGACGACCGGAAGCGGCTGCTGGACCTGCCGTCCTCGTGCGCGTTGCCCGATGGTGCCCGGCTGGAGGGCCTGACCTCGTGGGCCGAGGTCCGCATCGCGTGGAACGCCCTCGGCCTGGGGATCGCGGTGATCGCCGCGGGGGTCTCCGACATGCAGCTCGTGCCCGACCGGCCGGAAGGGTTCGCCGACGTCCAGTTCTGGGTCAACACGCGCGACACCCGCAACGTGAGCCGGGCGACGCGGTTCTGCCATCGTTTCTCGGCCCCGATCCGGATCCGAGGGACCGGGCGGAAGCTGGAAGTCGAGGTTGTCCAGCGCCCGATCGCGCGGGCGGTGGCCGACGCGCCGATGAGCAAGCCCGGCCTGATCCAGTCCCGTGGCGAGCTCACCCGCTCCGGCTGGATGCTGGAGGTCTTCCTGCCGGCCCAGGCCCTGAGCGGCTTCGACCCCGAGACGAACCGCCGGCTGGGCTTCGCCTACCAGGTGTCCGACCACGTCCGGAGCGACCAGTTCCTGGGAGTGGGTCGCGACTTCCCCATCGGCGAGAATCCCAGCCTCTGGTCCACCCTCGAGTTGAGGGATTGAACCTGGGTAACGTCCTCGGGCGGATCGCCCGCGGAAATCGGTGGAACAAATCATCGTGACGGCCCTCTATGACTCTGGTGTTCCACCCGAGGGCGGCCGTCGCGGAGCATGGCGGTTCGATCGGCCATGACTTGCGGCGGCGGATGGGAGTCCGTCCGTCGTGCTCCGACAAATACAGGCACTTTATGACGTCGGCACGATGACCGGCCTGACGGACCAGGAGCTCCTCGCGCGATTCCAATCCGCGAGCCGCGATGGGGATCGCGAGGGGGCCGAGTTCGTACTTGGGACGTTGATCGAACGCCATGCGGCGATGGTCTGGGGTGTCTGCCGAGGACTGGTCCGCGATCCCAGCGACGCCGAGGATGCGTTCCAGGCCACGTTCCTCATCCTGGTCCGGAAAGCCGGCTCGATCCGCATCCGCGAGTCGCTCGGCTCGTGGCTCTATGTGGTCGCCTGCCGGGCGGCGTTGAGCATCCGATCCGCGGCGGCCCGGCAGCGGAAGCTCGATCGCGCGGCGGCCCGATCGCGGGCCGAGTCGATCGATCGGCCCGAGACCGGAGAGTCGGAGGGCTTAGATCGCGACGTCCTTGCCGTCATCCATTCCGAGATCATGCGATTGCCCCGGGCATCTCGGGCGGTCGTCGTGCTCTGCGACCTCGAGGGCCTGAGTTATCGAGAAGCGGCCGGACGCCTGAACCTGCCACTGGGCACCCTCCAGAGTCGCCTGGCGAAGGCAAGGCATCGGCTTCGCCGACGCCTGACACTCCGGGGGATCACGATGCCCGCGTCTTCCGAGTCTCGGGATTCACCCCCGCGCCGGCGCTCGGGATGGTCATGACGGTCGGGTGCCCTCGATCGCTGGTGCCGAGGGTCGGTCGCCTGTGCGTGGCCGTTGCCGACCACTCGAACGGCATGGCTACCATCGTGGAAGGTTCGATCCAGGCGTTGGTCCGCGGAGGTCTGAGATCCATGTTCTACAGCAACCTGAGATACGTCAGCCTGAGTCTGATCGGTGCAGCGGTCGTCTGCGGAGCCTTCATTCATGCGGACGCGAGATCGGGACAGCCGGGACAGGATGGACAACCCCCGCAAGCTGGAGAAGCCAAGGAACAGGGTCCGGCCCGCAAGAAGCTCGAAGATTCCAGCCCCCCGCCGGATGAGGGTCGCGGGCGGTAGGGGCAAGATCCTGATGTACGCGCTCGACGAGAAGCACGAACGAATTCGCCTTCGGCCAGAGGATCCGGCCAGCCCTGCGAAGGAGGTCGAATCCGAACGCCGATGGGCCGTGGCTACCGGGATCATCGATCACCGCAGGGTTCAATGGTGGTTTCGGGATGGCGGTCGATTCGTCTTGCCGACGGCGAGACACATTTACCTGCGCGTCGATCTGCAACGTCAGGATCTTCAGAAAGACGGTAAATGGTCCGTTTGGAAGCCGGTTGACATGCAGTCCAACTTGAACATTCTCGATAATGTGCCCGGGGTCGAATTCGACCGGACGCCCGAAGAGGTCCGCGTCCAGAACCTGGTCGATCCCTTGCCTCATCTCAAGAGCGGCGGATGGGGCGGAGTCTACGTCGATGAGCTGGTTCCGGTTAAGAATCAGGCAGCCCAGGATATCCGGTTCGGTCCGGCGGGAGGATTCGGGCAGCCACGCCGAGTGGAACCGCCGCCCGAGGTCGAGTCACCGGTCCTGATGTTGCGCACCCTGGATTTCACGGTCGAATCCGGGCGGACATACCGCTATCGCGCCCGGGTCGTCGTCCGCAATCGCGAGTGGAAGCCAGGTGAGAAACGAATCAAACGGACGGAATTCGGGCCCTGGAGTGAGATGACGGATGTCGTCTCGGTCCCCTAGAGTCGCGGCGACTTGGTCGCGGCCTCGGCCTTTTTTGTCTGGCCGACACCGGTCGCCGGGTTCGTGGGCGAGGCGGACGTGGCTGTCGGCGCGTCCTTGGCGTCGTCGTAGAGGACTTCGCAGAGCTTGCCCATGAGCCGACCGGCCTCGGCGGTCGCGTCGGAGATGGACCTCCCCGGTTTGGGTGCGTCGAGCGGTACATTGTTGACGAATGCGGCGAAGACCAGGTGACGGCCCGAGGCGGTCTCCAGGTAGCCGGCCAGGGCCTTGCTGGTCAAGATGACGGTGCCGTCGAGCCCGTTCTCGACGGAGTAAGTCCCGGTCTTGGCGCGGGCGTGGCCGCGGGCGGGGCTGTCCGCGGCGACGGACCTGGCCAGCGTCCCGTCGCGGCCCAGGATCGGGAGGGCGGCCTCGAAGGCGGAAAACTCCGGCCGAGACGCCATGGCGCGGAGCAAGGTGACGGTCGCTCGCGGGGTGGCCAGGTCGGCGCGATCGCCGCCGGCCCCGCCCCCGAATGAGATCGCCCCTGCTGGGATGCCCAGGCCCTTCAGCGCCTCCCCCTGACGTCTCAGGCCGGATTCTAGGGTCCGCTCGCCGTGCCGGGCCGCCAGCAGCATGGGCAACGTGCTGGCGTGCAAGTTATGGCTGACCTTCAAGATGACCCGGGCATACTCGCGGAACGGCGGCGACGTGTACTCGGCCACCTTGGGAAGGGCGACGACATCGCTCCGCCGTGGAAGACTCGCGGTCGCGTTCTCGCCCAGCGGCGAGGCTGTGATCCGGATGCCGCGCCGACGCATCGCCTCGATCAGCAGCGCCCGGGCGAATGAGGCGGGCTCCTCGACCTCGAAGATCTTGAGCACCGGGGCGTGGCCGACCGGCAGCTTCCCCCGGACCGCGAACCGACGCGGGCCGACCGCTCGGACTTCCAGCTCCGCCTCCTGGCCCGCCGCGACCGTCGTGACCTGTGCGTCCATCGTCGCGAACGCCGTCGAGGGCACCGACGTGACCCGCGCCGGATTCCCGACGACCGAGGCCGGCTCGGCCAGTACGTCGATCACATTGTCATTGATCAGGATCGGGCCAACCCGTCGAGGACCGCTGCCGGTCGACATCGCCGGGGCGAACAGCCGATCGTCCACGATCACGTCGCCGGTGATCTCCTTGATGCCCGCCGCCTGGACCTCCCGGGCCAGGTGTTCGAGCCCCGCCAGGGGATCCGTCGCCACGATCTCGCTCCGGAGGTTGCCGCCGGCATAGGTGTGATCCTCGTCCTTGAAGACGAGCGTGCCGTCCGGACCGGTCCGGCCTCCCAGGCAGAGGTCGCCCTGGGCGACCAGGATCGCGTCCCCGTGCAGCGTCCCCTTGACGTCGACGTCGCCGCGGCGGACCAGGGGCGTCCGGAACCGGTGATTCGGCCCCAGCTCGGTCAGTGCGGCGGCCGTGCTGAAGAGCTTCGTCACGGACGCCGGAGCGAAGAGCTGGTCGGGATTCTGCTCATAGACGGTCTGACCGGTCTTGCCGTTGACGACCAGGAGGCCCCAATGGCCCTGCCGATAGCCCGGGGTCTCGAGCACCGACCGGACCCGTCGAGCCAGGGCCTCGGACCCCGAGGACGAAGGCGACTCCTCGCCTCGGAGCGTCGCGCCCGGCGCGACACTCCACACCAGCATAAGGATCCCGGCCAGCCATCGCCGACGGGTCGGATGCGTACCCAGGGCCTTTCGATGATCGCGATGGTTCATCCGGGATTCCAGATTCCAGAAACGGGTCCTCGCCTTCACCTGTCGGGGCGGGCTAGTTGGCGTCCAGGCTGCCCGTGAGCATGGCGTGCTTAACCTCCTGGATGGCCTTGGTCACATGGATATCGCGCGGGCAGGCGGACGTGCAGTTGAAGACGGTCCGGCATCGCCAGACGCCCTCGGCATCGTTGAGGATCTCGAGGCGTTCGGCGGCGCCCTGATCGCGCGAGTCGAAGATGAACCGATGAGCGTTGACGATCGCCGCGGGCCCGACATACTTGTCGTTGCCCCAGAACGGCGGGCAGGCGGTCGTGCAGCAGGCGCAGAGGATGCACTTGGTCGATTCGTCGAACCGTGCGCGCTGCTCGGGCGACTGGAGCCGCTCGGTCGTCGGCGGCGGGTCATCGTTGACCAGGTAGGGCATGACCGACTTGTAGTGGTCGAAGAACGGCTTCATGTTGACGATCAGGTCCTTGATCACCGGCAGGCCGAGGATCGGCTCGACGGTCACCACATCGGAGGCCAGCGACCGGACCAGGGTCTTGCAGGCCAGCCCGTTGACGCCGTTGATCCGCATGGCGTCCGAGCCGCAGACGCCGTGCGCGCACGACCGTCGCAGGCCCAGCGTCTCGTCCTGGCTGTCCTTGATCGTCAAGAGGACGTCGAGGACGCGATCCATCGGGTCGGCGGAGATCTTGAACTCCTGCCAGCGCGGGTCGGCGTCGCCCTCGGGATCGTACCGCTTGATCCGGACCGTCAGGTTCCGCAACGTATGATCGATCACAGTGGTCGTCATGATAGAATGCTAGCCTTTTCCGCGATCGGTTCGTCCGCCTCGGCGAATGCCGCCATCTCGGCCGGGGTGTGGGTGAAGAGGAATTGGATCCACCGGTGGTCTTCCTCGGCGAGGGTATCGTAGACACGCCCCCAGACGAGGTGTTGCCTGTCGAAGTCATCCATTCCGTCGAATGTTGGTGATATGATGTTCCCGAGGAACCGGCAAGGATCGCCCTCCTTCACGTTGACCTGGAGGGATTCCAGATGTCCATCCATACTACGCCTCAGTAATTCCTTGTAGCGTTCGACCTGATTCATGGCCTCTGCCTCAGAGCAAGGGTAGATTCCGGAATTCCGACAAGAGTTCATCCCCGAACCGGCGGACCACGCCGGTCCATTTCCCGACGATCCTCTTGCCGATCGGGAGGGTTACGTGGTGCCCCCGACCCGAAAAGTCGTTCCGGTCCAGACGGTGGGCGATCTGGTGTCGTCGGGACATGAGTGCTCTCAAATCCTGCGCATGGGTCCTCATCAATTGTCCTCTCACGGTCTGAGGCAGGCCCAGTTGCCCCAGGGCCTTGGCGACATCCTCCGGGTTATTGTAACTCGACCGGCCGGAATAGGCGACCACCGACATCGAGATCACATCTTCCACGAGGAGACCTCGGTGCGCCGCCAGGTCGCCCAGGGTCAGGGTCGTTCTCCGGCCATCTCCTCCGACGAAGGGGACCTGTGACAAGACCTCCGCGGTCGCCGCGGGTAGTCTCAACTCGGCCACGCCCCGAAGCAAGTCCTCAACAGTGGCATGGAGGAAGACGACCGCGATTCGGAGCAATTCCGACTCCTGGACGCTGGGCCGTCCCAGTGCCGGGCCGGTGACCCGGTCATAGAGGACAACCAGATCGGTGACCCGCTCGAGGTTCTCATGGAACCGATCGTCGATTGCGACCAGGACGCCTTCCATTTCGATTTCCGACCTCAAGGGCTCGTGCAGGACACGGGATCACCGGAGTCAGCTCAGTATTTCCGCACCTCGAGCGGATACTTGGGGACGCGATGGCCGTCCTTCTCAATCATGATGACGTTGACGTCCTTGTAGACGACGCTGGTCTGGTTCTCGCCGGCCGAGTAGATGAGCGAATGCTTGAAGAAGGCTTCGTCGTTGCGGTCGGGGAAGTCCTCGCGAGAATGGGCCCCTCGGCTCTCGGTCCGGGACAGCGCGGCGGCCACGGTGGCCTCGGACAGGTCCAGGAGGTTGCCCAGCTCGAGGATCTCCAGCAGGTTGCTGTTGAAGACCGAACCCTTGTCCTGCACGCCCAGGTTGCGGTATCGGACCTTCAATTCGGCGATCTTGTCGCGGGCGCGGGTCAGCGTCTCGGCCGTGCGGTAGACGCCGCAGTCGTCCATCATGGTCGTCTGCATCTCGTCGCGGATCTTGGCCCAGGGCTCGGTCCTCGGCCGGGAGAGGAGTCCGTCGATCACGGCCTTCGCCGGGGCCTCGGGATTGGGAGGGAGGTGTGCGAACTCGCGGTCGCGGGCGTAGTCGGCCATCGCCTTGCCGGCGCGTCGGCCATAGACGACCAGGTTGACCAGGCTGTTGGTCCCCAGGCGATTGGCCCCGTGGACGCTCACGCAGGCGCTCTCGCCGGCCGCGTACAACCCGGGCACGACGTTGCCGGCGACGTCGCGGAGGGCACGGCCGTGGATGTCCGTGGGCAGGCCGCCCATCGCATAGTGCGCCGTCGGCTGGATCGGCATCGGCTCCTTGATGGGGTTGACGCCCAGATAGGTCCGGGCGAACTCGATGATGTCGGGCAGTCGCGACTCGACCCAGGCGCCATCGACGTCGCGCTCGGGGTGGAGCGGGCTCGACTTGTACTTGTTCATGGTCTCGGCGCGGATGTCCAGGTAGACGTAATCCTTGCCGTTGACTCCTCGCCCGGCACGGACTTCCTGGTAGATCGATCGCGAGCAGACGTCGCGGCTGGCCAGGTCCTTGAGGTTGGGGGCGTACTTCTCCATGAACCGCTCGCCCTGGCCGTTGAACATGATGCCGCCGTCGCCACGGCACGCCTCGCTGAGGAGGATGCCCAGCCGGTAGATGCCCGTCGGGTGGAACTGGTAGAACTCCATGTCCTCCAGCGGCAACCCGTGGCGGTACGCGATCGCGGGACCGTCGCCCGTCAGGGCATAGGCATTGGACGAGACCTTGAACATCCGGCCGAACCCGCCGGTGGCCAGCAGCACGCTCTTGGCGTGGAAGACGTGGAACTGGCCGGTGGCGATCTCCAGCGCGACGATCCCGCGGCACTCGCCGTCCTCGAGGATGAGGTCCACCATGTGGAACTCGTCGAAGAAGTTGACCCCCTGCTTGATGCACTGCTGGTAGAGCGTCTGGAGGATCATGTGCCCGGTCCGGTCGGCCGAATGGCACGCGCGCATCACCGGGATCCTCGGCTTGGCGGCCTCGGTGCCCGGCGTCGCCCCGGGGTCATAGATCGGGTTGGGCTTGGTGTGGCCGCCGAACCGCCGCTGGGAGATCCGACCCTCCTTCGTGCGGTCGAAGGGGAGTCCCATGTGTTCGAGCTCGTAGATGCACTCGACCGCCTCGCGGCAGAGGATCTCGGCGGCGGTCTGGTCGACCATGAAGTCGCCGCCCTTGATCGTGTCGTAGGCGTGGTTCTCCCACGAATCGTTCTCGAGGTTGGCCAGCGCCGCGGCGATACCCCCCTGCGCCGCGCCGGTGTGCGATCGCGTCGGATAGAGCTTGCTCACCACCGCCGTGCCCACTCGCCGGCTCGATTCCAGGGCCGCCATCAGGCCCGCCCCGCCGGCCCCGACGATCAAACAATCAAACCGATGGTAGTTGTTCATGTTGCCTTGGACTCGAGAAAAGGACACGGAAAATCGACCCCGCGCGCCGGACCCGGTCGCCGAGATTCACGGCGACGGCGCCGACGCCGGGCCCGACGGCGACCGCCCGGAGGAGGTCGATGAGCGAGACCCCGCGGCCTGTCGACTGACCAGCTCTCCGCCGCGACTGGCACTCTTCTGATTGATATAGGCCTGGTCCTTCTCGAACATCAAGATCGCGTAAGTGCCGATCGTCATCAAGAAGATCGCGCCGAACCAGATGAGTGTGTGCGCCAGCACGCGTCGGTTGGGTCGGGTCAGGTATTCATCCAGCACCTGTCGAAGCCCATTGAAACCGTGCATGACCGCGAGGTTGATCATCGTCAGGTCCCAGAGCCGCCAGAGGACGCCCGTCCGGGGGTTCGTCCATCGGTCGGCCACGAACTGGTAATTGACGTTCTCCACGTTGTTGACGATGTGGGTGATGAACAGGTGGCCCAGTGCCAGGAAGACCAGGATCAACCCCGAGATCCGCATGAAGTACCATGCCGCCAGCTCGAACCCGCCCGACGGCTTGAGATGCCTTGTCATCGTCTTCGACCTTCCGCCCAAGTTCGTGTCTGATGTCCCCGAACGTCCCTCGGCCCGGCTTTCCCCAAGCCGCATGCCCGAACCGATCAACGGATCGCGTGCCCCGACGGCTCGAACAACGCCGCCAGCACGACCCACGTCACCGGGATCATGATCGCCGCGAAGACGATCATGGCGATCTTGAACGCCAGCCTCTGGTGTTCCACCGACTTCGGCCAGAAGTCGAAGAGCACGATTCGCACGCCGTTGATCGCGTGGAAGAGCACGCAGGCGATCAGCCCGAGCTCCGCGGCCCGGAAACCCCAGCGGAGCGGCGGAAAGTAGGTGCCGTTGAAGACACCGCCGTAGATGTTGACCGTCCAATCGTAATCGGCCGGGTAGGCCACCACCAGGAACGTGTCGATGATATGCAGGACCAGGAAAAGGAGGATGCCCAGTCCGGTCACGCGGTGGATCAGCCAGGACCACTGGCCGATTCCGCCCCCGTACTGCATTCCTTCGATGAAACGTGACCAGGGGCCGCGGTGGTAAACGCGCGGACTCCGGGGCGTCGGTGATGGCGACATCGCGTCGTGATCCTGGCAACGAGGGAAATCGATCGTGGTAGGCCCCGGACGAACGATCGACGCGACAGCAAGGCAAGGACGGACCGGACCGGGGATCGGTCGCCTCTCTCGAGGGACATCCCGGGAATCCTCCGATCACAAGATCGACGCCTCGCACGTCGCGATCGATATCGCTCCGCCGGTAGGACTCAGCGTAGCACATCCGGGCGCATCGAGCCTGCAATGACACCGGCCAGAGGAAACGGCGGCCCGGGGATCGGCTCCGATGGGGCATCTCATGCCCCGAGAGGATCCCCATGAGCGGGTGTCGTTCTCTCTACCCAATCGCATCGCTCAGCTCCCGGCGGCCAGACGACCGCATCGGAAACCGCTCGGAGTGCCTGAGCTTTTGTAGAGCGAAAAAAGGGGGGAATCAAGGGGGGAGCGAAGCAAAAGATCGGTCGCTATCCAAAACCGTCCCCCGATCCCGGGCAGCTTGAGCCCGGAAAACCAGGACAGAATGGTCGGACCCCCGGAAGATCAGGCAGCCGCTCGCGCGACCGGCAAGATTGCAAGAAAGGCGAAATGAAGTCGGAATCCGCTCGCGAGCAGATCGAGGAAACCCATATCTCTGTCGAACAGATCGAACGATCAGCCGGAACGTGCGGGAAGTGGTCGATGACCCGGTTCCGCTCAACGCGCGAGTTGGAGCCGGGTCGCGGCGACGAACCCATTGAACGATCGATGGCCTACGGCCAGCACCGGGCTACCGTGGCAGAGGTTCTCGCTCAGATCTTCCAGCCAGATCCGATCGGGGACCAGCGACGACTCGGCTTCGACGATCACCAGATCCTTCGGCCGCCCCCGGGGAGCCACTTGCAGTACCACCCGGCCCCCGAGCGACGTGGGACTAGAGGCTTCCACCCACGAATCCACGATCGCACCCGTCACGACCATTTCGGATTCCATCCTGATACTCTCCTCTCGTCGAACTTCAGTATCACCAGGCCGGGTATGCATTGCAACTTCGTCCCTTTGTTGATCGGTCACATCCATCATAGCAGCCAAAAGCCGCGCGTCAAGGGATCATTCGGATCGGAGGAGGGATCGGGCTGTTCTGGGAGAGTGGGATTGAGACGATGCGCAAACTAAAGTAAAAATACTCATGGTCATTCGAAATCGTGACACTCCGGGCGACATCGCCATTTCTCCAGTTGAAATCCGGTAGGCAATGCGGACAGGCTACTTCCGGATTTTGCCCCGAGTAGCGATGGATCGCAAGCAACCACGCACACGATCGGTCGGTCTGATGACACGTTCGGGAACTCCTCGATCGAACGCGGATCCTGAAGTTCCCGGCCAACTCGTCCTGGTCACAGAAAATTTCGTAGGCAGGATGTCTTGGCTTAGGAAGGCGGATTGTAGCGACGGTGCAAGCACTCCTCAAGGGCAAGATGACGGATTGCGCGTTGATCTTGAAAGAATGCCGGTGATTGATCGAGGGAGAGAAGGGAAAGAGGTCGAGATCGGCTCGTTGGGAAAGCGTGGAGAGGGCGTGCAGCTCGTCCGAGATCGGATCAATCGGGGATTGGGACGTGGAGGCGACCGGCGAGGGCGACGAGCCTGGCCCAATGCTGGTCATCCAGGGGGATGCCGTTGACGGTCCGGTCTTCGAGGGCGAGGCGCTCGGGGTCGCCGGGGAGGAGGATCGCGTCGATGCCCGGGGCGCGCGGGGTCGTTCGGATCGATTCGGCCAGTTCGGACGCCTGGTGGAACAGGTGGTCGTTCGACGTGAATCGGGCCGGGTCCATCGCCAGGAAGAAGACATTGTTGCCCGGGACCCCCCGATTCGACGCCTGGCTGCAACGGCCGCCGGAGAGGCCCCCGGCCCAGAGATCCATGATCAGGCCCAGGCCGAATCCCTTGTAAGACTGGCTACCACCGAGGGGGAGGATGGTCCCGAGTGGGGGCTCATAGAGGACGGCGGGATCGGTCGTCGGTAAGCCCCGGTGATCCAGGAGCCACCACTCGGGCACGGGCTTCTTGCTGATGTAATGGCCCCGCACCTTGCCCTCGGCGACGATGCTGGTCCCGAAGTTGACGACGATCGGCGTTTCACGATCCGCGGTCGGGACGCCGGCGCAGAAGGGGTTCGTGCTCAGCCGGGGCTCGATCCCCCCCGGAGGCGCGACCCGCTGCACTGCGCCGCCGTTATTGACGGTCGCGACCAGCAGCAGCCCTAATCCGGCGGCGCGCTCGGCATATTCGCCCAGCCGACCGATGTGGCCGCATTCCCGCGCCGTCCCGACCGCGACGCCCAGCGTCCGCGCCTTGGGGATCACCAGGTCCAGGAGGCGATGTGCCTGGACCTGTCCCAGGCCCCAATGGCCGTCGCAGACCACCAGAGCGGGAGTCTCCTGGAGGATTTCGAGGTCGACGCCGAACCGGTACTCGCCCCGCTCGACGAATTCCACATACTGGGGAATCCGCATCACTCCGTGGGAATCGTGGCCCCTCAGATTCGCTCCCACGAGGCTGGATGCCACCAGGGCAGCCTCATCGCGCGGCCCGCCCGCGGCCACCAGGATCTCGGTGCAGAATCCCGCCAGGACGCCCGCGTCGATCGTTCGCATGGGGAACCCCACTCCTTCCTTTTCCTTCCGGATTGCCATGGTAGGCATCGTCCAACGTCCACCAGGATCAGCCTGGCACAATTGTCAATTCTCGGAGTCGCCCCGGTCCCTCCTCCGCCCCTTGGTGGTGTCGTCAAGGGCCGAGTCGGTTGAGATTCCGGATCAACGACGAATCCTTTAAGAGACACGCCCGCAAGCGATTCGGTTAACAATTGAGGAGAATTGTCACGGTTTCCGGGAATCCGCGTCATCATTCTAGCGATGTGTTACGTCTATGATTAGAGGGAGGCCGTTATTGCGGCCCGCACCTTGCGAGGAGTCGAGTCGGCGAGGGTTCGTGTCTCCCGGACCGAGGCGTAACTTGGGGCAGAGATCGGGGGCAAGTTCAATGATGGCAACCAAGGAATTGCTCATGGAGCCCGCCTTGGAGGGGGAGCACGGCGACCTGCACGAGTTGCGGCTCGACCTGCTCCGGCGTGCGGTCGAGATCTACCTCGAACTTGCCTACTCATCCGGAGTGGTCCCCGAGGTGGTCCGCCGTCGATTGAAATGGCGTGAGGACTGCGCGGCCGACGAGCTATTGAGCGGGCCGCCATTCGAATGTGCGGGCAAGGCGCCCGGACGTCAGACGTCGATCTATGCTTTGCGGTTGGGCAACGCCCATTATCCCCACATGAAGCTCCAGATCCAGCCCTGGCCCAACGATGCCGGCTTCATGCTGTCGGTCAATACGCACGATCAGGTCGCCGGGGTCAGCCTCAGCGAGGTGGATGCCCAGACGTTCCGGGACCTCCAGTCCGAGAACCAGCAACTGAAGGAAGCGATCGAGCAGGCGTGGGACGAGGCTGGCCTCCCGACGTTCCTCCGCTACCTCCGCGATTACATCGAGAGCCGCCGGGAGGATTGCTCCGGCACACTCCCGACTGATCGCCCCGAGGATGGGCCCTCCGCGTCCGGCGGATCGATGCTCAAGGATTCGTAGCGGTGGGCGGCACGGGAGCGAGCTCGGCGGACCGGGGCAGGATAAACGAAAAAGTCGAGCCCTGGCCGGGCGTGCTCGAGACTTCGACCCGACCCTCGTGCAACTCGACGAAGGTCTTGACCAGCCAGAGTCCCAGGCCGATGCCGCGCTTCCCGAACTGGTAATCGCCCGAGGAATGGCGGAGCGTGTCGAAGCCGGTGAAGAACGGCTCGAAGAGGTATTGCTGCTCCTCTGGAGGGACGCCGACTCCCTCATCGACGACCCGCACCCGGACCCAGCCGGGTCTTCCCGGCTCGTCGCCGGCGCCGACGCGGATCGTGCCCCGATCCGGGGTGAACTTGATGGCATTGGCCACGAGGCTGACCAGGACATCGGTGAGCTTGTCCCGATCGGCCTGGATCGGGGCCAGCCCCGGCTCGACGTCGATGACCACGGACTGCCCGCGCAGCTCGAGGTAGGGTGCCAGGTCATCGATCGTCCGCCGGATGAGCGGCTCGATCGCGACCGTCTCTTTCTCGAGGGAACGGCCGAACTCCCCGCTGCGCACCAGCTTGAGCATGCGCTCGACCGTCCGGGCCAGCCGCTGGGCCGCGGCGCCGATCCGATCGACCCACTGCCGTTCCGCGGGCGGGGCATCGGGGCTCAGGGACATCTTCCAGAGCTCGAGCATGCCCAGGACCACGGTGACCGGCGTATTGAGCTCGTGGCTGGCGACCTCGATGAAGGCGCCTTTGAGCCGATTGGCCTCCGTGAGCTTGGCGTTGGCGGCCTGGAGCTGGCTCAGCAGCCGATTCTTCTCCACGATCAAGTAGTGATGCTCGACGGCCTGACGGACCACGGCCTCCAGCTCGTCGGAGTCCCAGGGCTTGGCGAGGTAGCGGAAGACATGCCCCTGGTTGATCGCGTCGATGACGGTGCGGATGTCGGCATAGGCCGTGAACAGCAGGCGCGTGGTCTCGGGCCGGATCTCCTTCGCCTGGCGGAGCAGCTCGACTCCGGTCATCTCGGGCATGCGCTGGTCGGACATGATGACGTGAACTTCGCCGTCGGACCGGAGCAGCTCCAGCGCGTGGGTGCCGCTCGTGCAGGTGACGACCCGGTACTTGAGTCGCAGCAGGTTGAAGACGGAATCCAGCACTTCGGGCTCGTCGTTGACCACGAGCAAGCTCGGGCGGGGGCGTTGCGAGCGGTCATCCCCGGCGGCTGGGACCGATCGACCGGCCGAGAGACCGATCACGTCGGTCGGAACTGCCGGGAGGGCGGCGAGATCGGCCGTGGTGCCGGTCGGAGAAGACACGATTGGGGGGTTCGGATCCAACGTCAGGGCGTTTCCTTTCCGAGTTCCCCATCGGGCGAGCCCGGCCCGACCAGGCCGGGGTCACCCGGCTCGGCCGAGCGGAACCGCTTGATCAGCGCCACCTCGTTCCCGGAATCGTTGTATTGCATCTCATCGACCATGCCCTGGCAGATCAAGAGCCCGAAGCCGCCGGCACGCAGGCCCAGCTTCTCGCGCACGTCCAGGTGGGTGAACGGGTCGTCGGGCACGGCGGCATGCGGGAGAAGGCTGCGATCGAATCCCGGCCCCTGGTCGCGGATCGCGATCTCAAGGCGGTCGTCGTAGACCCGGTAGGTGATGTTCACCAGCCGGTCGGATTGATGGAGGTTGCCCCATTCGATGGCATTGTGGGCCATCTCCATGACGGCCTGCCGCAATTGCATCACTTGCTCGTGCTGCAACGGGGTCGACTGGCAAACCAGCATCAGGAAGTCATTGAGGTCCTTGAGCAGGGTGATCTCGCTGTTGAGCTCGACATGGATCTCGCCCTGGACGGCGCGTTGTTGCATGCTGACACGCCAGGCCCGAGCGGCAGCGATGGCCTCGAACAGGTCATCCACGCCGTAGGGCTTGGTGACATAGGCGTTGGCGCCGACGCGGAATCCGTGGACGCGGTGCTGGACGTCGTTGAGCGCGGTGAGCATGACCACGGGGATCAGCATGGTCGTCGGATCGGTCCGGAGCCGCCGGCAGACGTCGAAGCCGTTGATGTCGGGCAACATCAAGTCCAGGAGCATGACGTCGGGGACGCGCTCGCGGGCCAGCCGCAGCCCGACCTCGCCGTTCTCCGCGAGGATCGGCTCGTATTCGCGCATGCGAAGGATGCGGGCGACAAGGTCCGCCTGTTCCGGGTGGTCCTCCACGATCAGAGCCGTTCCCATCGTCCTTTTCCTCGCGGTCTCCCGGGCCGGGATTCGACCTGCCGGGCTCGTCCACACGGCGACAGGGGCCGGTCGGCCGGACCCCTACCCTACCTGTTGACCGGATCGACGCGACGTATCACGAAACGTGTAACTCGACGACGTCCGCGTCGTGCAGCTCGTGGTCGCGTTTCACGGCCTGCCCGTCGAAGATACCGGAGCCCCAGATCCGGGCCGACTTCAACGAATGCTCGAAGTCCCGATGAATTTCCCTGGCCAGATCCAGTACAGTACTGCCGATGGGGAGCGTGAATGGCCTGGTCCGATCGGCGGGCTTGCCTGGGACTTTCGTGTAGACCCGGAGCACACCCAGTAAATCGTATGCGGTCGACCGCAGGGTTTCCAGACCTTCGCCGGTCGCCGCCGAGAACGCGACGATCGGCAACCGCGTCCCCAGCCATTCCCGGACGATCTCCAGCCGATCGGCCGCCCCGTCGGCATCGAGCTTGTTGGCCACCATCACCGATTTGAGGTGTCGGATGCGTTCGTCCTCTACATCAAAGGGCAACTCGCCGACGAGTTCCGTGTGCGCGTCGGCGAGCCGGTCGAGCACCGCCACGGCGGCTTCCGCCACGTCGTCGCTGCCGAGGTCGACGACCAGGATCGCGGCATCCGCCGATCGGATCACCCCGGGCACCCACGCTTCGAGGAACTCCGGCGAGATCGCCGGCAAATCGACCAACTGGACCGGGACATCCCGCCACATCATGATGCCCGGCTGCGCCACCCGGGTCGTGAACGGATACGGGGCGATCTCGGGCCGGGCATTGGTCAGCGACGCCAGCAAGGTGCTCTTCCCCACGTTCGGCGCCCCGACGAGGACCACCTGTCCGGCCCCCTCCCGCGGGACATGATGACTCAACCCGCCCTTCTTCGCCCCCGACTTGCCCCGCTCCACATCCTCGCGGAGCTGGCTCATTTTTTGCTTGAGATCGGACTGGAGCTTCTCCGTCCCCTTGTGCTTCGGCAGGAGACGGAACAACTCGCGAAGCGTCTCCAGCCGGCGATCCGGAGTCGTCGCCTTGCGATACTCCTCCTCGACCTTGAGATACTGCGGGGGTAGGTTCGCCGGCATCGTGGCAGTCCTCCACGGCGCTTCCCTTACGAACTCCTGGCACCGTAGCGACTTCCGGGTCCCGTTGCAAGAGCTTGGTGACGAAGATCGACGCTGCCGCCCGATTCCGAGAGGCCGATCCCGTCGCCTGGGCGAACCATGCTCGTTCCAAAGAGGCAACGGTGACCCGGCTTAACCCGAGTGGCCGAGCGGATGCCTCCATGAGCCAAACTCCGTCTTCTCGGAACGCTTGCTTTGAATTCTATCGGTTGTGCCGGTCCTGAGCGCCCCAATTCTTCGTCATTGGCGTCCCATTTTCACCAGCCGATCTATAATTCCTTGCAAAGGGATCATCATCCTTCGAGGAGAGGACGACCCGCGATGTACACCATCGACTATCTGCGTAGCCGTCGGGTCTGGTTCGAGGAATTGCTCCATAGCCCGGCGTCGTCATCGACCAAGCGGGCGCACAGCGTCCACGTCCCGGGATGCCGGGTCGCCAAGACGGTGCTGGTCAAGGCCGGCGATCGGCTCGTCCTCGCCGTGTTGCCATCGACCTGTCGGGTCGACCTGGCGCGGTTGGGAGAGGCGCTCGGGATGACCGCCCCGGATGTACGGCTGGCGACGACCGACGAGCTGGTCGGCATCTTCACCGATTGCGAGCCGGGGGTCGTCCCGCCCTTCGGACGCCTCTACGACCTCGACACGGTCTTCGACGAGGGCCTGACGAAGGTGGCCGAGCTGGTCTTCGGCGGCAATACCCGGCACGAGGGCCTTCGGATGCGATCCGACGACTACGTCGCGATCGAACAACCCATGATCGGCTCTTTCGCTTTGCCCATCGCTCCCAGGCGTTCTCGAGCAACCCTAGCTCAATCCGATCGACGGGCGGGTTAGGGTAATGGTTGAGCTCGCTCGTCACCAAGCAATCTCTTATGATGGACCGCGAACGACCAAGGGCGGCCGGCTCAGCGAGATGATCTCGTGTTTGAAATCAAACTCACACCAAGAGCCGCGGATCATATTCGGGCTTACCGGAAGTTCGAGCAGCAGATCATCCTCGAGGCGATCGAGGAGCAATTGAGTCACGAACCCCTCTCGGAAACGCGCAACAGGAAGAGATTGGGCGAGAATCCGCTGTCCGATTGGGAGTTACGGATTCAGCAGTTTCGCGTATTCCACGATGTTGTTGAGGAAGCCGATCAATAGGTCGTTAAGGTGAAGGCCGTAGGACACAAGGATCACAATACGCTCATTATCGGCGGCAAGGAAGAGGAGCTATGAGGGTTATCGAACTCGCCAATGGTTCTCCCTCGCTCGATGAAGTCATCGATCAGGCAAGGCAGGAGCTGGTCGTCATGCGCAAGCCGGATGGCTCCGTCTTTGCCCTCTCCGAAGTTGACGACTTTGCTGTCGAGGCGGCTCTCCTCAAGGATAACATCGAGTTTATGTCATTCTTGCGGCAGTGCTCGGAGGAGAAGGCGACGATCTCGCTCGAGGAATTGCGTCAAGAACTGTCGCTATGAGCCAGCCCGAGTCGCGATCCAGGAGCGCCCGTAGCCGGCTGATTCGTCCTGGGTATCGCACCCGATCGGTCCATTCCGGCACTTGCTAGAGCGCACCGATCGGCGTGTCAGACCGAACGGCGGCGAGAATACCGTGTGAGGTTTCCGAGATTCCGGCCTAGAATCCGGGCGAATGCGAGAATTACCGATCTCGGGAGACTTTCCATGACGATCGAACAACTCCGCAGGGCCATTCGTGCCACTCCGTTCCGACCGTTCACGATCCGAATGGCCGACGGCGGGCATTTTCCGATTCCTCATCCCGACTTCCTGTCTGTCTCGCCCGCCGGACGGACCGTCGTGATTTATCACACGGATGACTCGGCCAGCATCGTCGATTTCCTCCTGATGACCGAGATCGAGCTCTCGCCACCGAACGCGGAGGGACGAAAGGCTACGGGGAGGAAGAAGGGGAACCCTCCAAACGGATGAGATAGAAGATCGTGCCGGTGATGGACACCTCAGGACCGTGCCCCCAGGAGTGAAACATCTCCTGGAGGCGGCGATCTCCATGACTTCGCACCTTCCCGGCTAGATGTTCGGGTGAAGGTCGCGAACAGGGCTTGCCGTTTCGAGCAGCGAAGCGAGATGCAGGACCGTCGATTCGGCCAGCCACTTGGAAACCAGTTGCACGCCGATTGGCAATCCGTCCCGGCTCGTGCCGAACCGGATCGACAATCCCGGAAGCCCGGTCACGTTGAAAGGCACGGTAGCGCCTTGGATTTGCACGGCGGGCACGGATTGGCCGTTGATGACGATTTCCGATAGCCCATGCGCGTGTGCGGGGATAGGCAGCACGGGGCAGAGCAATGCGTCATGACGCTGGAAGTATTCGGCGAAGCCGTCTCTGAGCCGCTCTGCTGCCTGCTCCGCATGGATGAAGTCGGCCATGGACGTGTCAGGCGTCGCGAGCATCCCTTTGGTGATTCTGAACATCTCGTCTTCGTGGCCGGCGGTCGCTTCCTCGAAGGCGGGCTTCATTTCCATCACATGCAAGCGATTGAATGCATCGAGGCTATTGTCCCGCTCGAGTGCCGGGATGCGCACGGGCTCGACAAGACAACCGGCACCATGGAGTGCCTCGGCCGCCGCCTGAACGGTCGCCGCAACCTCGGAGTCGATCGGCCCGAAGCCGGGCTCGACCAACCACCCCACGCGAAGCGGTCGAACCGGCGAGGCTCCCACCCCTGCGTCGAACCCGAGGGGGCTCGTGGAAAAGCCATCGGCACCGTCCGGCCCGGCGAGGAGCGAATAGGTCAATGCGATATCGCGAACGCTTCGCGCCATCGGGCCGACATGCCAGAAGCGACGCGGCGCCCTCGACCAAATTCCCGTCATCGGGATACGCCCATGCGTAGCCTTCAGGCCGATGATGCCGGTCTGCGCCGCCGGGCCGCGTATGGAGATGGCAAGATCGCTGCCGAGGCCGAATGGCGACATGCCTGCCGCGATGGCCGCCGACTCTCCGCCGCTCGATCCGCCGGGCGTGCGATCGAGATTCCAAGGATTGTTCGACCTTCCGGTGAGCAGGTTGTCGGTCTCGGTCGAGTAGGAGAATTCCGGAAGATTCGTCTTCGCCAGCAGGATCGCACCGGCCTTCTTCAATCGCGCGATGCTTGTCGCATCCGTCTCGGGGATGCGGCCCTTGAAAATCGACGATCCGCGTTGGGTCAGCACCCCGGCGGTATCGATCGAATCCTTCGCCGTGAAGGGCACCCCGTGCAGGGGGCCGAGCTCGGCACCCGCCATCAAGGCCGCCTCCGACGCCCTCGCGGCTTCGAGCGCATCGCCCGCAACCGTGACGATCGCGTTGAGCTTGGGGTTGATGGCTTCGATGCGGTCGAGGTGCGCCTGCACGACCTCGACCGGCGAGACCTTCCGTGTACGGATCAGTTCAGCGAGGTTGGTCGCGTCGTAATAGATCATGTCGGAACCCATGGTGAAGTTGACTACCTGCCACTTGGTAGTCAGATCCTAGGGCTCCAAACTTTGATAGTCAATCCCTATCTGGCACTTGGTAGGTGAGTGAAGGTGGTGTACAATTTCTCGGTCAGCTCCATCTGTCGTTTGGAGTAGAACAGAAAGGCGATGAGGTCGTGAAGTGAGCTCCAATTCTCGGGAAGCCATCCTGGCGGCCGCCAGGAGGACCGCACAGGCACATGGTTACAGCGGCTTGAATTTTCGCGATCTCGCGGAAGTCGTGGGCATCAAGAGCGCGAGCATCTACTATCACTTCCCGAGCAAGGCCGATCTCGGTGCAGCGGTCGCTAAGCGCTATTGGGAGGACACATCGGCCGCCCTCGAGGCCATGTCGGCCGAAACCCCGGATCCGGTCCGGTGTCTGCACCGATATCCCGACATATTTCGCAAGTCGCTCGAGAGTGAGAACCGCCTCTGCCTTTGCAGCTTCATGGCCGCCGAATATGAAGACCTGCCGGAAATGGTGAAGAAAGAGGTTCAGGCATTTGCTGATGTCAATGTGGCATGGCTGAGCAGGGTCTTATCGACTGCGGCCGTAGTAAGCTCCGAGGAGAGCGAACGGCGGGCTCGCGCCATCTTTGCCGCCGTCGCCGGCGCACAGCTCATGGCGAGGAGCCGCTGCGATATCTCGCTCTATGACGCGATCATCGAGAGCTATCGCGTGGCTGGACTCCTACCGGCGTAAACGGTTTATACTTTCGTGCTGATTTATATTACGTTATAATAACGCGCGCCTAACTATTTGCTGGCAGCGCTTTATCACGGCCGATCGAGCCCTTTCCTATGCCGAATCCTCGGCGCGAACCCTCGCCGCATCGTGTTCTCGGTCACCGAGCGTGTGAGTAGGAACTCGAGCAGGTAGTCGGGCCCGCCGGCCTTGGTGCCGATCCCCGAGAGCTTGAACCCGCCGAACGGCTGGCGGTCGACCATCGCGCCGGTGATGCCGCGATTGATGTAGAGATTGCCCACGCGGAACTCGCGACGGACGCGTTCCAGATCGGCCGGGCTGCGCGAATAGATCCCGCCGGTCAGGGCATACTGGGTGCCGTTGGCGATCCGCAGGGCATCGCCGAGATCCTTCGCCTTGAGTACGGCCAGCACCGGCCCGAAGATCTCTTCCTGGGCGATGCGAGCCCCCGGAGAGACATCGGCGACGATCGTTGGGCCGACGAAGTATCCCTGTTCGGCGACTGGACCGGGATCGCCCTGGAAGACGACGCGGCCCTCGGTCGCGGCGATCCGCTGGTATTCGAGGATCCGCCGCCGGGCGTCGGCGTCGATCACCGGGCCGATGAGCGTCTCGGGGTCGTCGGCCGGGCCGACGGTCACCGCGCGGGCGGCCTCGACCAATCGGGTCACGAAGGCGTCGTGGATGCCCGAGAGCACGATCACCCGGGAACACGCCGAGCACTTCTGGCCCGCATAGCCGAAGGCGCTCTGGATCACGCCCACGACCGCCTCGTCGAGGTCGGCGTCGTCGTCGACGATGATCGCGTTCTTGCCGCCCATCTCGGCGATGACGCGCTTGATGTGGTCCTGGCCTGGCTTGGTGTCGGCCGCCTGGCTATGGATCAGCAATCCCACCTCGCGCGAGCCGGTGAAGGCGATGAGATCAACCTCGGGATGGTTCACCAGCGCCTGGCCGACCTCCTCGCCGAGTCCCGGCAGGTAGTTGAGGACGCCCGGCGGAAGTCCGGCCTCCTTCAGGGCCTGGACGAGGTGCCAGGCCATCACGGGCGCCTGCTCGGACGGCTTGAGGATCACGGCGTTGCCCGCGACCAGCGCCGCGACCGTCATGCCCGTGGGGATCGCAAGGGGGAAGTTCCAGGGGGGGATGATGACCGCCACGCCTCGCGGCAGGTGCTCGGCGAAGTTCGACTCGCCGGGGACGTCGCGGCGACGCGGCTCGGACAGGCGGATCATCTCGCGGGCGTAGAACTCGCAGAAGTCGATCGCCTCGGCGACGTCGCCGTCGGCCTCGGCCCAGGGCTTGCCGCACTCGTAGACTTCCCATGCCGCGATCTCGAATCGACGTCAACGCAGGATCGCGGCGGCGCGGATCAGGACCGAGGCCCGGTCGCGCGACGATGTCGCCGCCCAGGTCGGGAATGCCATCCGGGCCGCGCGGATCGCCGGCTCGGCGTGCTCGGAGGCGGCCTGCGATGTCTCGCCGACGATCCGCGAGCTGTGGCCCGGGTTGAGCGATTTGAGTCGAACGGGGCGTCGTGTTCAACCTCATTTCCGCCGATGATCAGGGGATAATGCTTGCCGAGCTGGTCTCGGACCTCGACGAGCGCCCGTCGCATCGCCTCGCGGTTCTCGGCCCGCGCGAAGTCGGTCGTCGGCTCGTTGCGGAACGGCGGCAACTCACCGGCGACTGGCGTCGGCTCCGTCCGAGGGCGTCGCGTCCGGGTCAGCATGGCTCCGATCTCCTCGGGGTTGCGGAGCAGGTCGTCGACCTGCCGCGGTGGGGGTGGAACTCATCTTCAGGAACGACTCGTTCGCCGTGTTCTCCAGCAGGCGTCGCACCAGGTAGGCCATGCCGGGGAGCAGGGCGCCGTACGGGGTGTAGACCCGCACCCGATGGCCGCGGGCGACCAGCGCGCGCTGGATCGCGTCGCCCATGCCGAATAGCGTTTGCAGCTCGTAGGAGCCCGACGGGAGTCCCATCGTCTCGGCCGAGGCGATCGCGTAGGCCAGGCTCCGGATGTTGTGGCTGCCGAAGGCCGGGCGCAGGCGATCGTGATGCTGGAGGAGGAACCGGGCGCAACGCTCGAACGACGCGTCGCTCTGCCACTTCTCTTGATAGACCGGCTCCGGCCAGTCCAATCGTCGCGCGGTCAAGACTTCATAATCCCAGTACGCCCCCTTCACGAGCCGGATCGTGATCGGGGCGCCGCGACGCCCGACCCAATCGCGGAGCATCCGCAGCTCGGCCTCGGCCTCCGGATGATATGCCTGGACCACGATGCCGACATCCGGCCAGTCGCGAAACTCCGGCTCTTCCAGGACCCGGCAGAAGAGATCGTAGGTCAAGGCTCGGTAGGTGTATTGTTCCATGTCCACGTGGACATAGGCGCCTCGATCGCGGGCCGCGCGGAGGATCGGCCGGAGCCGGCCGGCCGCATGCGCGATCGACGCCTCGGCGTGGATCGGCTCGAAGTGGGCGGTCAGGCTCGAGAGCTTGAGCGACAGGTTGACCCTCGGGATCGCGCCGTGCTGGTCGCGGTCGATGATCGGGACCTCGGGGGCGGCTGCCAGCGGACCGGTCAGCTCGCAGATCATTTCCAGGCACGTCTGCTGGTACCAGTCGGCCTCGGCCTCGCTGATGACGGCCTCGCCGAGCAGGTCGGCGGTGAAGGCCAGCTTGCGTCGACGCAGGGCCAGTACGGTTTGCATCGCCTCGTCGGGCGTCGCCCCGGCGATGAATTTCCTCGCCATGATCCCCGATGCGAGCCGCGCCGATCCGGCCAGCCAATCCGCCCGGATCGAGCCCTCGGGGGCCATCCGCATCGCCAGTCGCAGCCACCAGGGGACGGCGTCGCCTGCTTCCGCCAGATACTCGGCCAGGTGCCGACGGATCGATCCGGAATCCTTCAAGGCCGGCAGGGCATCGATGAACCGGAAGAGCTGGACCCGCACCGTGGGATCGTCGAGCGTCGCGGCCATGAACCGGTCATCCCACCAGCCCCGCTGCCACGGACCGCCGCGGCCGATCCGATCGAAGAGCTCCCGGCCGATCTGCCGGGTCCGCCGTTCGGTCGCATCCATCGAGGCGGCATCCGTCCCGGCGACACTCGGGCCGGGACTCTCATCCGCATCCCTACTCGTTCCGGTCCTCGATACGGTCGCCATCTCGTTCGGCCTCGGTTGGATCTGGTGGTACGCCGACGCGCCGTCCCTCCCTCATTGTACGATCAAAATCGGGTTGCGGTACGAGGGATCGCCCGCTCGGAGTCACTTCGGGACGGCTCGGATCGTCGAGACCGTCACCCGAGGGATCCCGCGTCGCCGGGTCGGGCGGCCTGTGCTAGGATAACGGATGTTCCACTCCCACCCGATGCCATGAGCGGCGGAGGTGCGACGATGAGTACCGTATCGAAAAGCCGGACCTCGAAACCGACTCGGACCCGTCCGAAACCCGACCCATATCGCTATGGCTGGCGATACGTCCGCGTGCGCCGTCCGGACGGGAAGTACGAGATCGACCAGGTCCCCCTGAAGTTGGAGGACATACTTCATCCCGAGGTGGGCGACTTCATCGTGCAAACCGATTACCATAATGAGGATGTGGCCAACCTCAAAGCGATGTTCAAGGCTCGGCTCAAGCCGACCCCCCGGGTGGTCGTGCTCTCGGACTGCCGGATCAACTTTAACATCCCGGGCGTCAAGCCGCTCGGTCCGGATATCGCGGTCTTCTTCGACGTGGCGCGGTTCCCGTTTATTGATTGGGCGACCTTCAATGTCGCGGCCGAGAAGGCGCGGCCGGTCCTGGTGGTCGAGGTGATGTCCAGGTACACGCGGAAGAACGATCTGGGGATCAAGGTCGACTATTACCGTCGCGGGCGGGTGCCGCTGTACGTGATCGCCGACGTCAAGGGCCGAGGTCCAAAGCGGCGCGTGAAATTGCTCGGTTATCGGTCTGTGGGCGGGCAATATGTTCCGATCGCGCCGGATGCCCGAGGCTGGATCTATCTGGAACCGGTGCGGCTCTGGTTGGGGGTGCGGACTGACCCCGACGGTTCCGAGCGAGTGACCTGCTTCGATCCGGACACCGGAGCGGAGATCGGGGATTTCACGGCCCAGGTCGAGGCCCGCGTCGAGGCGGAGGCCCTCGCCCGTTCCAAGGCGGAGGCCCTCGTCGAGGCGGAGGCCTTCGCCCGCGCCCAGGCCGAGGCCCGCGTCGAGGCGGAGGCCCTCGCCCGCTCCAAGGCGGAGGCCCTCGCAGAGGCGGAGGCCCTCGCCCGCGCCCAGGCCGAGGCCCTCGCCGAAGCCGAAAGGCGTATCCGCGACCTCGAAGCCCAAATCAAACGGCCACGACGGCGCAAATCCTGACGGAACAACGGGATCAGCCCTCGTCCAGTTCGGCGAGGGCCATATCCTGCTTCCACGCCCGATTCGCCCGAGTTCAGCGAGGACTCCCCGCCTTGATCAGGCCGGCGAGGTATTCTCGGGCCAGCTTCACCTGCTCGTGGACCTTCTCGATGCCTTGCATTTCGTGTCTTGAATCCACGAAGGGATGGCAGAGCTCGTAGCCGAAATGTCCGTCGTAGCCGATCTCCCGCATCAGGCCCAGGAAATAGGCATAGTCGGGGATCGGCTTCTGGAAGTCGAGGGGACGCGGCTGGACGCGACCGCCCGCGTCGCGATCGTATTCGCCGCCGAAGTGAGAATAGGTCTGGAGCGGCCCCACGGTCGTCGCGGCCTCCTTGACGAACTCCTTGTCGAACTGGGTCAGCATGGGGAGGTCGAGGCAGACCTTCAGCCACGGCGAATCGACTTCCTTCACCAGATCATAGATATCCTTCCAGTGGCGGATGAACGGCGGATGGTTCTGGAGCGCCATCACCACGCCGAACTCCTCGCCGAAGGCCGCGGCTTCCCTGAGGCATCTCTTGACGAAGTCCCAGCGATCCAGCCGCGTGAGGAACGGATATTGCGCCTCATAGGGGAGAGACGGGGCGCGCAGCAGTTCATAGGTCGCCCGGCCGTTCCGGACGACGACACCCGGCCATGCGGCGAAGAGCCGGACGACCTTGACGCCCAGGTCGGAGGCCAGCCGGGCCAGTTCGCGCACCATCAGGAGCTGGCACTCGCGGGTCTCCGGGATTGGGCTCGAGAAGTCGTTGTTCGCCGCCACGCACGGGATTTCCAGCCCCTCACGCTCGACGAGGGCCCGCATCCGCTCGCGTGTCTTGCCGTCGAGGTCCATCGGATTGCCGTGTCGGCGCTTGCCGTCCAGCTCGACGCCGTCGTAGCCGTTGTCCTTGGCCCGCTTGACGATCTCCTCGAAGCTCAGGGCCGGGCCGTCATACCAGATCCCTGCGTAGGTCACGGTGTAGAGACTGATCTTCATCATGGTGCCTCGTAATCCTTGGTGAGAGCCGCCGCGCGATCCCGATTCGGCCGCCGGCAGAGCATCATAAGCCCTGGCTCGCATCCGGGCAAAGGGCCGGCAAAGATGGGGCGACAGCCGGCGCGAGTTGTGATAAATTCCCGGCCGGTTCAGGAGCGAGGTGATTGCCAGGAAGGAGCACGGAGCATGGATGCTCGTCGTGATGAAGATCGGTGCGCCCGGAGGTTCGCAAGACTGGCCACGCTCGGTCTGGGGGCGATGTTCCCATTCCTGGGCGGGGCTTCGGCTTCCCATCGCTCGACCAACTTCGTCGTCGAGGCGCCGACGCGCGAATCGGCCCGGCGGGTCGCCGAGCATGCCGAGGAGTGTCGCGCCACGATCGCGAGGGCCTGGCTCGGCCACGAATTGCCCAACTGGAAAACACCGTGCCCGGTGCGGGTCCGCCTGACCCTTGGAGAGGCCGGCGGCCTGACCTCCTTCGGCTTCCACCAGGGTCGCGTCACCGACCAGAGCATCACCGTCGAGGGGCGGCTCGATCGGATCCTGGCCTCCGCTCTGCCCCATGAGATCACCCACACGATCTTCGCGGCCTACTTCGGCGGCCCGATGCCGCGATGGGCCGACGAGGGCGCGTCGCTCCTCAGCGAGGACCTGCTCGAACGCCAGCGTCACGATCAGATCTCGATCGACCTGTTCGCCCGCCGGGGCGAGCTCCCCCTGGCACGACTCTTCGTCGTCGAGAACTACCCCAGGGACCTGATGGGCTTCTACGGCCAGGGTTACTCCATCTCACGATTCCTGATCGAGATGGGCGGACGCCCCCGATTCCTCCAGTTCGTCCGCGACGGCATGAAGGACGGCTGGGACGTCGCCACCCGGACCCACTACCAACTGACGAACGTCCGCGAGCTCGACCGCGCCTGGCGGTCGTGGCATCGCATCGCCGTCGAGGGCGGTCATGCCTCCGAAACCCAGGACATCATGGCCTTCCATTGATCGACCGATCCCCCGGATTCCGGCGTCTGCCGACAGTCACGCCAGTAAGTCGCGAATCGGTCGGCCCGCGCTCAGCTTGATCGGCCGGCCGGTCGCCGGGGCGATGTTCTCCTTGCCCGGGCTGAGGCCGAGCGCCGACAGGACGGTCGCGTGCACGTCCTCGATGGTTGTGGGCCGGACGGGGTCCTTGACCCCCTCGGGATCGGTCTGGCCGATGGCCAGGCCGCCGCGGATCCCGCCGCCGGCCATCGCCAGGCTGAAGCCGCCCGGCCAGTGGTCGCGGCCACCCAGGGGGTTGATCTTCGGCGTCCGGCCGAACTCGCCGCAGCAGAGGACGACCGTGCGGTCGAGCAATTCTCTCCGGGACAGGTCGCGCAGCAACGCGGCGAACGCCGGGTCCAGCACCCCGGCACGCGCCTTGTGGATCTCATGGTTATTGACGTGAGTGTCCCAGCCGCCGAGCGTGACCTCGACGCATCGCACGCCGACTTCGATGAGTCGACGAGCCGCCAGGCACCCTCGGCCGAACGGGGTGTCGCCGTACTCGGCGAGTACGCCTGCCGGCTCTTGCGAGACGTCGAACGCCTTGAGTTGCTCCGAGGACATCATCACGCGGGCTCGGGCCAGCGTCTCGCGGTGCAAGGTCGTCTCGACGCGCCCGCGCGCCCTCGAGCGAAGGCCCGCTCGACGACCTCGAGATCTTTCACTCTCGAAAGTTCGCGTGCCGACGCCACCGGCGAGGTCACGTCGGGCAGCGTCCCCTTCGGATCGCCGACCTGGAACGCGTCGAACTCACCGCCCAGGAATCCGCCTCGGCTCGGCCTCTGATCGGTCAGGATCGAGATATGTCGGGGGATATCGGTCCGGCCGACGGGCAACTCGTGGCAGCAGATCGCCCCGATCGAAGGGTGCTCCACCGTCGGGTCGGGCCGATAACCCGTCTTGATGAAATAAGTACCACGTTCGTGGTCCCCCTCCTTGCTCACCATCGACCGGATCAGCGCGACCGAGCCCATCTGCTCGGCGAGGTGCTCGTACCCCTGCGCGAGTTGGATTCCGCGAACCGAGGTCTCGATCGCCCTGGTACCGCCGGCGATCCTGGCGTCGGGGTGCGGGTCGAAGGTCTCGAGCTGGCTCGGGCCGCCGTCGAGCCAGAGTAGGATAATTGACTGCGCCGGTTGTCGCGTCCGCTCGGCCTGGTCGGCCAGGAGCCGCCCGACAGGCGTCAGCCAGCTCAATCCGGCCAGCTTGAGGAAGCCGCGGCGGTCGATCCTCGGTCCACTAGAGTAGAGCATGCGGGCCTCGTTCGATCTTTGAGGGAACTTGGTTTGATCGCTCCGGTGTGCTCGGTCACGACCGCTCGGCTCGTCTCAATGAGTGATCTCATGAACTGCCCATGGCAGGTTCGTCGTGAAGGCGAGGCCGCACGCGTCGAACTCCGCCTTGAGCGCGGGGTGAGGTTGGGCACTCGCCTCGCAGTAGTCCGCTGTATTTGAAGTGCAGAACACTCGCTTCCTCGCGAAGCCTGCCGCCTGGAGCCGTCGGCATACCGCCAGATATTGCTCAACGATGGCCGAGTCCTTCACTTCCCCGCTTTTTTCTGATGGAGGCCGCTTGTCAACAACCCGCTCGAATGCCCTGAGTCGGCATCCGGTATCTACATCAATCCATACCGCTTTGTCCAGGAGCTGCTTCGAGAGGTCCCTCAGTCGTCCCGCCACTCCAATTTGTGCATATCTTGCTCTCCCGAAAGGCAATGCAATAGCAAGGGCTTCGCAAGCGTCGTGGAAATGCGACGAATGCTCTTCCATCTTCTCGAAATGCCCGACGATGACCTCGGTCACCTTGTCCGCATTATCATCCCATTCGTGCGGGATGATCGAGGAGACGACAACGAGGCAATTTGGAGGTGCCAGAGAAGCCAGCCTCAACACTTCCGATGCCCGCGCGGCGTACCTCGGCAAGCCTCGATGCGTCAACTGGATAATATCCAGGAGGATGCATGTGTCCAGGAAAAGGGCGGGGACATCGGCGTTCATGATCCTTGCTGCAACTTCGTCGATACTCGGCATGGAGTTCAGGCCCCGACGCGCGCCGAGAAGCTGAGAATATCTCCACCGAACACGTACTCGCTGGTGAGTTGGTCGGCGAGCCCGGGGTCCCAGCCTTCGACCTCGACCAGCCAGCGACGCAATATGGACGGGGAGAGACGGCTCCCGTCTCGGTGGGCTGTGACGATGAAGTCGATCCAGCGATCCCGATCTTCAGGGCGTATGCAGCCGATATCTGGAATCGACATCGTCAAGAATGTCCGAAGCTTCTCGAAGGAGGTTTCCGGCAGCCAATCGCTCAGGTCCGCCTGATTCTTGGTCAGCTCGATCTGGACTCCCCTCTTCTCGGCGCACGGCTGGATCGCTCGTTCACAGAAATCTTCCAGGATTGTGTTGTACTGCCTGGGAGAAAGTCGGTGTCTCTTCAAGGGAGCAATATTCGCGGCGACGAGGAGGCCGGGTTCCTCCTCGTGAAAGAAGATGGTGGCGGCCGGTAGACGATCATCTCGATCGTGGACGAACGAGTAAGTCGGCCTCGCCATCGGGGACAGGCCGCGGAGACCGCCCTCGATTTGTCGATCACGGACCCAGCCAGGGGGAAGGGACCTCTCGACGTCATCCATCAACGCGGCGAGTTCCTCGCTTTGGGCTCGAACGATCAGGTCCCGAAAGATTTCCATCTCCGCACCCCGAATTCCAGGCAGATTCTCGACCTATTCCATCACGATACGGCGGCGTGCCTCGAAGTTCAGCTACTTCGTTATGGCGATCCGACCAGAAGAAGAGGAGGCCGCGAGTGATTTCCGAGCGGAGCCTGTCTTCTCGCGGCGTTCAATGATTCCAGGAGAATTCTGTCGAATTGATCAGGGTCCAGTAGACGTCGCTGAGACGGCGCTTGCGTTCGTCGCCGGAGGTCCCGGCGAGCCGGCCGGCGAAGTGGGCCGATTCCTCGGCGGAGGGGCGGCGGGTCAGGACGGCCAGGTAGGCGGTCTCGACGGCCCTGGCGTCGTCGGCCGCGAGGCCGGCGATCTGCGAGGTGGCTCCGAAGAGTCCCTCCTTGATCTGCTCGCGGACGACCTCGCCGTTCATCAGCAGGAGTCGTTGCGGGATCGTCCCGCCCCGCGCGTTGAACTCGTCCTCGCCCATGTCGCCGTATCGCTTGACGAAATCATTGCGCCCGGTGTAGGCAACCAGCCGCGCGAACCAGTGCGACTGGGGCCCGAGGGTCGTCAGCGACGCGGCCTGGAAGAGGGCGCCGGCGACCTGTTCGGGCCGGAGGCGCGTCAGGGGGAAGACGGCCCAGGCGGCATCGTGCGACTCGCTCGCGTCCTCGGCCGCGGAGTCGAGGCGGAATGCCTCGGTGGCGACGATCAGTCGGATGAGGCGATGCAAGTTGTAGCCGTGGGAGGCGAAGTCGTCGGCGATCGCGATGAGGGCCGGGTGCATCTCGGCGGCGGCGGCCAGGTCGTCGACCGGCTCGACCAGCGGTCGGCCGAGCAGCAGCGCCCACACGCGGTTGACCGTCGCACGGGCCAAGTTCGGATTTCGCTCATCGGTGAGCCATGCGGCGAGACGTTCGCGCGGGCCCCCCGAGATCGGCAACAGCTCGCCGCCAAACGGCACGCGAGGCTCGATGAGGTCGGACTCCTTGCCCTTGCGGTCGAGAGGCCGGTAGTCGTTCTCGAGGTCGCGGATGCCGCGGAGGTCGGCGTGCGTCCCGCCGAAGAAAGCGGCGAGCCCGCGGAAATCGGCCTGCTTCCACGGCTGGAACGGATGATCGTGACACTGGGCACAGTCGATCCGCACCCCGAGGAACGCCCGCGACACCCGCGCCGCCAGCCGATCGGGCGAAGGACGCTCCGTCTTCTCGTCGATCGTCACCGCCAGGAAGTTCACCGCCGGATGATCCGTCCAGACGCCGACGTCGGCGATCAGGTCGCGGACCACCTCGTCGTAGGGGCGATTCTTCAGGATCGCGTCGCTCAGCCAGGCCACGAACCGTCGGCGCCGGAATTTCACGAACGGGCCGTCCTCCGTGCCGACGAAGGCCCGCGCGAATCGCTCGGCTAGGTAGTCGGCCGATCGGCGGTCGCGGAGCAGGTCTTCGAGCCAGCCGCCGATCCGATCGGCCGCCGGCCTCGCCTCGAACTGGCGGATCTCCTCCAACGATGGGATGGTTCCCGAGAGCGACAGCGACAGCCGTCGCATCACGGCCAGCTCGGGGGCCGGCGCGGCCGGGACCAGGCCCTGCTCGCACCAGAGTCGCCGGAAGGTCGCGTCGACTTCGGTCGCGATCGGACCGAGCTCCGCCTTCGCGACGATCGGCCGTGCGGGTCGCGCCGGTACTCGCCCGAGCGGACGGAGCAGCCCCGCGGCCAGGGTACCCGCTCCTCCCAGGACGACGACCAGGAAGACGATGTCACGTAACCGGGACCGCATGACGAAACTCCATTGGACTCGCGATGATCACGCCGACTATACCCGAGATGCTCGCGATCGGTTTCAAGGAAGTCGTCCGGCGCCGTTCCTGATCGAGCTTGAAACACGCATCGAATCCGACGAGTATCTCAGGGTATGGAAACCATCGCTGTCCTCCAAGATGTATGGGAAGAGGCCGAGGTCGAATGCCTGCCCGATCCCTCGCCGCGGCGACGACGCCCCCTGGCACCCGTGTGGCGCCTGGCGGGCCGGACGGCGCGGGGTATGGCGTCGGCGGCCGAATGGCTCTTCGGTGTCATCTCCCTGCTCGTCGGGCTGGCGACCCTGGCGGCCCTGCCACTGGCCCAGTTCCTCACTCTCGGCTATCTCCTGGAGTCTTCCGCAAGAGTGGCGCGGAGCGGCCGGTTGCGCGACGGGTCCGTCGGCGTCCGACGTGCCGCGAGGGTCGGCGGTTTGGCGACGGGGGTCTGGCTGGCCACGCTGCCCGCCTGGCTGGCCGGGTCGTTCGCCCGGTCGGCCGAGCTGATCGAACCGGGCGGGTCGACGGCCCGGGGCTGGCGCATCGCGCTCGTGGTCGTCACCGGGCTGACGCTCTTCCACGTCCTGGTCGCATGCGCCCGAGGCGGTCGGCTCCGGCACTTCCTCTGGCCGTTCGGCCATCCGTTCTGGCTGATCCGCCGCCTCCGGGCCGGCGGACTCTACGCGGAGCTTCGCGACGGGTTCTGGGAATTCCTGCTCGCCTTACGCCCCTGGTATTACTTCCGACTCGGGTGCGTGGGCTTCCTTGGCACGGTCGCCTGGCTGGTCGTGCCGGCGGTGCTGATATCGGCCGGTGGCAAGCTGCCCCTACTCGGATTGGTGGGCGCCTTGATCCTGGCCGTGATCGTCCCGTTCCTGCCCTTCTTGCAGGTGCATTACGCCGTCGAAGGGCGATTCTCGGCCCTGTTCTCGCGTAGAGCCGTCCGCGAGCGGTTCCGTCGAGCCCCATGGGCCTTCGCCTTTTCTTTGATGGCCCTCTTGCTGGCGGCCATCCCGCTCTACCTCCTCAAGATCGAGATGATCCCGCGCGAAGCCGCCTGGCTGCCGAGCCTTGTCTTCGTCCTGTTCCTCGCCCCGGCGCGACTCCTGACCGGCTGGGCCTATGCCCGATCCGGCCGTCGCGACCGGCCGAGCCCCTGGTTCTTCCGCATCCTGGGGCGATTCGCCATCATCCCGGCCGCGGTCTTCTACGTCCTGATCGTCTTCCTCGCCCAGTACACCTCATGGGGCGGCGTCGCAACTCTCTATGAGCAACACGCTTTCCTCCTCCCCGTCCCGTTCCTCAACATGTGATCCGGCGCGTGCATCCACTCCCCTGCCCTTCGTCTCCCGCCGACCACTATGCAGCACCTCTTGATCGTGCGGCATCCCTCCCGTTACGTTGAATGCTACGTGGGCAATGCCTCGTAACGATAAGGCCGCTCAAGAGTTACGCATCGAATGTTCAGGGGCGCATGTCTGAACACGCAACCGATCGAACATGATCCTCCCGGAGGGCGGCGGAGGTCGCTCGTACCCTGGACCTGGCCGACGGGGGCCCGCGTGCTGCTGGCGATCCTGGCGATGGCGGTGGCATTGGGCCTGGGATCGGCGTCTCGCGACGTCCGCCCATCCTCGGAACCGGTCGCAAGGCCGCCCGAGCTGGTCCTTGATCCGAATACCGCTCCGTTGCGTGCCCTGGCGGCGTTGCCGCATATCGGACCGGCGCTGGCGAGCCGACTGGATGAGGCGCGCAACGAGCGGCCCTTCGCCTCGCTCGAAGATCTGAAGGATCGAGTCCGCGGCGTGGGGCCCGTCACGCTCGCCCAGATCGCGCCCTACCTGCAAATCGATGTGCAGGCCGGCTCCAACCCCGAGACCCTGCTCGCTTCCCAGGGCCGACGGCCGGCTCGCAAGCCGAAATCGTCGCGCCGCAAGACGATCCGGCCCGTCGAGCCCGACCCGATCGCCGACTCCTCCCGACTCGCCGCGATCGAAACATCACCGCAGTCCCGTCGGATCACTTCGCCCGCTCGATGAACAGGATGCGGATCGTTTTCCGCTCGAGGGTGAACGTCAAGCCGGTTTGCTCCTGAAGATGCTTGAGTACCAGTGCCTCGTCGTGATCCTCGCGCCGCATCTGCTCGGTGAACGGGCTCCGGGCATTGTAGTACCACTCGATCTCCTCCTTCGGCGGAGCCTCCAGCTCGCCGACGACCGGTCGTTCGATCCAGTCGCTCACCCATTTGAGAAACTCGGGGAATTTGCCGCTTCCACCCCCGGCGCCTCCACCACCCGGCACGATTTGCTTGCCGTAGATCTCGACCTGGTTCCTCGATCGGCCCGCGACGGGAGAATAGTGATATCGTCCGCGCACCACGACGACCTCGCGATCGACCTGTCGGAAGGTCATCGCGATCCGAAGCCTGAGCGTGCGCTGGATGATCGATTCGAGGGCGTGGACGGTCCGATCTTCGGCCTCGCCGACTCGATAGACCCAGTCGCCGGTAATGACCGTATCGAGTAACTTCGGGTCGCCCTCGATGTCGGCAGCGTGGAGGTTCACCTCGAGGTACCTGAGGAGCGAGCGAAGCGGATAGCCATCGCCGGTGGTCATGCTCCAGTTCTCCAGTTGATCCGGGTCGCGCCACCGGAAGGTCATGGCTCCGAACTCGTGGGGTTGATTGCCGAAGTTGGGACGCTTCTGCTTCCACCAGACGCGAATGCCCTCCGGACGGGGCGGCGGTACACGCTTGAGGATCTGGCCGGGTTCAAGGCGGTATGCTTCCAGGAACTCTCTGAAGGCACGGCCCTCATCATCGACCTTCTTGGGCTCCTTGACCGGAACCTGGGCAACCTCGCGATTGCCGCCATCCTGCGGAGCCGCGCTCGTGCTGGGGGACGACGGTGCGGTCAGGGCGGTCATCGCCATGACCAGCATCGCGGAACGTTCCCGAGGGACGGATGCTCGCTTTCTCATCGCGATTGACTCCACTTCTAGATGAAGGAGCTCAATGCTCGCACCGACCGTTTCTGGTAACATCAGGTGTCCACTCAGGCGGACCGGTCCGTCGAGTATCCGTGTCCGGCGGTACGGGGACAAGTGACCGATGGCCCGACGCCTGTCCAACGATCCCGGGCCCTACCTCCGACGACTGGAGATGCTCCGCGATCGGATCTCGAACCCGGACGAATTCCCGTACAACCTGCCGGCCATCCGGCACCTCGACACCCTACCGTTCCACCCCAAGGTCACCTTCCTCATCGGGGAGAACGGCACCGGGAAATCGACGCTGCTGGAGGCGATCGCGATGTCCTGCGGGCTCAACCCCGAGGGCGGCAGTCGCAACTTCAACTTCGCCACGCGGGAGTCCCACTCGCTCCTCGATCGCTGCTTACGGATCGCCAAGGCGCCGATCCTGCCCCAGGACAGCTATTTCCTCCGCGCCGAGAGCTTCTACAACGTCGCCACCGAGATCGAGCGGCTGGATCGGGAAGGTGGAGGCGCCCCCATCATCGGCGCCTACGGCGGGAAGTCGCTCCACGAGCAGTCGCATGGTGAGTCGTTCTTCGCCCTGTTCCAGAACCGGTTCCGCGACCGTGGGCTCTACCTCTTGGACGAGCCGGAGGCGGCGCTCTCCCCGAGCCGGCAGCTCGCCTTCCTGGGCATCCTCCACGACTACTGCAATCGCGGCTGCCAGTTCGTGATCGCGACCCATTCGCCGATCATCATGGCTTATCCCGACGCCCGCATCTTCCGGCTCGACTCGGCCGGGATCAACGAGGTCGCCTACACCGACACGGAGCACTACCGGGTCACGCTCGGATTCTTGAGCAATCCGCATCGATCCCTGGAAATCTTGCTCGCGGATGACTGATCGGTTGGGTTAACTTCCGCGGGCGGGTGACGACACGAGTCCGCAGACGCCGCAGCTTGCCTCGGTTTGCCACCCGATTGGAATCGCGCCAGATCACCGGAACCGACTTGATGACCTGAGTCATTTTCGAACCAGCCTCCTCCCGAAAAAGTGAGTAGAAAATTTCATCGAGACCCAGGTGCCTCGAACGCCCGGCGGGCTTACCGACATAGCCCCCTGATTTCCATAGCATTACGTCGATTTTCTTCACCATCATTCGCCCGAGTGCGAGCATGGTTGCTCCTAAGAAAATGCCGACAGACTCGATAACATTCCTTGACGTTTGGTCGATGAATCCTATAGAACTGTGTGTCGAGGCTGTCATTCCACACGGCTTCGGCCTGACGACGTCCCTCTCCGTGTGAGGGCATACCGATCCTCTCCTCGGTACCGTCGGGACTCGAGTGCGTCGGTTCCTCACCGCGCATCTCGATGTTTGGCTCACTCTCTCCCCAACGAGCCGATTGTACGTTCTTGTCTTGTAGGGCGAAGTAAGCCCGAGGAGTTTGTCTGGATGAGCCTTCACTTGCACCATTCACGAAATCTGATGGGATGGATTCTTGGGATCGCCGCCTTCTCGCCGTTTGCCCTGATCCTCGAGCCGTCGAATCCGAAGTATACGCTGTCCGACGTGACCGGCCGAGTGACCTACTCCGGCCACCCGCTCAATGACGTGATCATTTGCCTGGATACGGAGGGCGGCGTCCATGCCGCATTCGGTTCGGTGGGCCCCGACGGCTCGTTCCGCTTGCTGAACATGGATGGCGGGTACGCCGGCGCGAATCCGGGCCGGTACCACGCGCACCTCTACAGTACCTCGCAAGCCTCGAACCTGCCCGAGAAGTATCGCAAGTCGGAGACATCCGGCCTGGATATCGATATCGACTCGGACTGGAGCGACTTGCATATCGAACTCCACTGAGCCCTGACATGGCCGCCGCGGAGTCGCTCCGACTCCGCCTACCCAGGCGGGCGGGCCTCGACCGGATGCCGGGTTCGGACGATCGATGCTTCGTCCGGCCTCGGAATCCGGGAACCACGACTTGTTACGGGGCGAACCGTAGGTCTGCCCACCGACAGGGACCGATCGCCTCCAGTCCGTTACGAAAGCCGATCCCGATCGATCCGGTGGCCCCTCTATCCTTCATCGAAAATCGCCTTCCAGATCGCCACCTCGTCCTGGACATAGTCGCGGAGGTCGCCGCCGTCGGCCAGCACGACATCCAGGAGGGTCCGATCATGGCGGTAGGCGGCCAGTACGAGCTCGGTCAACTCATCATCGACGCCGAGACCCCGACAGGCATCGCGGACCCGCTCCAGCTCGTCTTCCGCGGCCTCGCGGATGATCAAAACTCGATACCTTCGAGCCCGGGCAACTTGCGTCCATTCGTAGAGGCCGGACGGACGCCGGTCGGGGCAATCGGTGAGAGTCGTGTGGGCCCAACGCCGGGGCGGTCTCTTGATTCGCAGTGTTCTCACCGGCTCCTCATACGCCGGGACGTCGCGCGAACGCGTCAATTCCTGCACCTCAATTTCTCAGCAATTGATGAAGTGACCTCGGGTGAATTCGAGAACGCCTCGATTTCGGGCCACACGAGCCTCGTTATCGATCGGCCAGCGCCATGAAGCTCTCAAGGTCGGCGGTCTGCAAGGCGGGCAAATCATCGATCGCGCGATCATTGGGCCGGGTCTGCCAGGAGGACGGCCGTATCATCGGGCTCGAGGCGCGGCGGCGGCTCGCCCACCAGTACGTGGGGGCACCGACCGCACCGGTCAGGACCATGCCGACCCGGAAGACGATGCCGCGGGGACCGACAGGGACATAGAACCGCATGAGCGTTGGCCTCGGGGATTGTGGACGGTGATCTCGGAGAGGACGAGCTGCGCCTCGACCCCGGCGACGACCGGCGGGGCATGCCGTCCGTCGCAGATGCTGCTACGGCCGGCGAACCGGTCAACGATCTGCTGGTTCAGCCCCAGGCCGAGCATGGGGATGATGGTTCGGGTCTCGCCGCATTGATTGGCGCAGATGACCGGGATGTTCAGGTCGCGTGCGACCTTGGCCGGGATCTCGGCACACAAGGGGCCGAGGTGGCCGAACAGCCAGTGCTTGCGCCCGCTGACCTGGCAGGCGAAGTCGGGCCAGGCCGAGGCGATCACTCCCAGGTCGATCCGCCCACGGTAGTCGTCCCAGACGCCGCGATGGATCATGTCCGCACAGATCGCCAGGCCGATCCGGCCCCACGGAGTGACGACGACCAGCGGCGATCGCCCGGGACGGAAGCGAAACCGCTCCCAGAAGACCAGATGCCGCTTGCGATAAGTCCGGATGGAGCCGTCGGGAAGGCAGACGGCCAGCGCGTCGTAGAGATGCCGGTCATGGCGCTCGACGAACCCGGCCACGATCCCCATGCGCCATCGGCGACTGCGACGTGAGAGATGCCGCAAGGTCGGGCCGTCGACCTCCTCGGCGCAGCCGCCGAAGTCGGGCAGCAGTCGGTAGCCCGTGTTGAACATCTCGGGCAGGACCGCCAGCTCGGCGCCCGCCCGATGCGCCTCTCCCAGGAAGGCGTCGGCGCGCTCGATGTTGGCGTTGACCTGCAACACCACGGCCGACATCTGCACCGCGGCAGCCAAGATCTTCATCCCGATATCGCTCCGATCCGGCGGGACGTCGAGGCCTCGGAGTGCGCGTGTCGCCCCGGCGTCGCGGCGGGGCGGGCCACACCCTCGGTCAGGAAGAACGGGGCCAACCCGCGATGGACCTCCTGATCCGTCCGGATGAACCCGGCCCGGCCCAGCAGGTCGCGGACTCGGCGGGCCGAGGCGTGCAGGACCTCACCCTCGACGGCGGCCACGCAGACGTCGTAGATGAACCATCCCCAGGGCCCATCGCGATAGCCATCGACCAGGATCAGCCGACCGCCCGGCTTGAGGACGCGGTGCATCTCCGCGACGGCCCGGTCCTGGTGCGGGTAGTGGTGGAAGCTGTTGGCGCACGTCAATACGTCGAAGGCGCCGTCCGGGAACGGGAGCCGCTCGCTGTCCCCCTGGACCGCGGCGATATGCTCCGGGTCCGCCTGCCAGCGCGATCGGCCCTGGGCCAGCATCGCGGAGACGAGGTCGATCCCCCAGACCCTGGCCTGCGGGACGACCGCCCTGATTCGCGAGGTGAACAAGCCTGTGCCGCAGCCGACATCCAGGATCGACATCGGCCGGTTCGACCGATCGCGCCGCGATCCGATCGATGATCGCGCGATGGCACGGCCCGAATAAGAGTTGCTGGAGGATGCAACGGTCATAGCCCTGGCTCCAGCGGCGGAACTCCCGGTCCGCCTGCACCTTGTCGTAAGACATCGGTCCTTCCTCGTTTCGAAGCCAATGGTTCGGGAGCCGATCGACAGCCAATTATCCTTGAATCTCGCAAAGCTCATTCCAAGAGAGATGAAAAAAAGATTATTTTTACGTATTTTAAAACTGAGCGCACATAAATGCCCGACGTCCGGGATCCCGCGGCGGCATGAGGATTGCTTTACGAATGGGGTTCTTATTTCTTGGAAGCATCCTGGGAGGACGGAGTCGGATCGATGTACGGAGTGGGCCCTTGCACTCCCGGGGCCCGGAACAACCCACGTCCGTCATCCCGGCGGGAGACCCGGGAAACGGAAGTCCGAGACGTCTCGCCCGGCCGACGGCCCCGATTTCCCCGGGCCGGGGCGACCGCGCGGCGTCTCCTGGCCGGAGGAGTCCTCAACCGATGCCTTTGGAGTTCCTGCGCCGTCGAGTGACCGCCCGGCCCGGCCGGGTCGTCATGCTCTGGGTCGCGGCGGCCGTCGCGATGGGCCTCGCCGCCCCCGATTTGACCGGGCTGGCGGCGGAGGGCCAGGCGAATCTGCTGGGGCGCGACGCGGAGAGCGTCCGCGCGGGCGAGGCATTGCGCCGGGCCTGGCCCGAGCGGGCGTACGAGTCGCTCGCGGTCGCCGCCCTCCATCGGGCCGGTGGCCTGACGTCGAACGACCTCGACTACGCGCGACGGCTCGCGGGGCGGATCGAGGGGCAGGCTCGTCCGGCGCCGGTGCTACGCGTGCTGGGGCCGGGCTCGCCGCCGGAGGTCGCCGCGCGGCTGGTCAGTCGCGATGGGACGACGGCCCTGGTCGTCGTCCCGATGTCCTCCTCGTTCGTCGCCCCGGCGACCCACCGGGCGGTCGAATGGCTGGAGTCGCAGACGGCGACCGGATCGCTCCTGCCCCCGCGCGGGCTGGACGCGCGTTGGACGGGCGACGCCATGATCGGGCGCGACTATATGGCCAACATCCGGGCGACGCTCGATCGCGCGGCGGTGGCCACGGTGATCCTGTTGCTCGGCGTCCTGCTCGTCGTCTACCGCTCGCCCTGGCTGGCGCTCGTCCCCCTGACGACGATCGGGATCAGCCTGGTGATCTCGCGAAGCATCCTGGCCTGGCTGAACCTGGCCGGATGGGAGATCTCGTCACTGGTCGAGCTGTTCCTGGTCGCGGTGCTGTTCGGCAGCGGGACGGATTTCGGCCTGTTTGTCTCCTGGCGGTTCGGCGAGCATTGGGACGCCGAGGACCCTGCCCGGGGGATGCTCGCGGCGCTACAGCGGTCGTCCGGGGCGATCCTGACCGGCGCGGGGACGGTGATCGTCGGGCTATCGCTGATGGGGACGACGAAGTTCAAACTGTTCTCGAGCACCGGCCCGAGCGTCGCGATCGGGCTGGCCATCACGCTCGCGGCGACCTTGACGCTCACCCCCGCCCTGTTCATCATCCTGGCCCGAGCCCACCCCCGATCTTTCGACGGCCTGAGGGCGCCCTCGTCGGGCTTCTGGGAACGCCTCGGCCGCGCGGCGATGGCGCGTCCGGTCGTGAGCTGGTTGGCCACGGTCCTGCTCATGGCCCCGCTGGCGATCCTCGGCCTCCGCTGGGGCTTCGTCCAGGATGCGATGAACGAGATGCCGCAGGAGACCAGCTCGGTGACGAACCTGCGGTGGCTCGGCACGAAATTCGACGCGGGGACGCTGTCGCCGCTGACCGTGGTGCTGGATTCGGATCGCGACCTGCGTAGCTCGGAGGGGCTGGCCTTGATCGATGGCGTCAGTCGGTTCCTGGCCCTCCAGCCCCGGCTCCTGGAGGTCCGCTCGGCGACCCAGCCGCTCGGCGGCACGGCGCCGCTGGAACCCGCGCGACTCTCGGGGCGGCTCCTGGCGGTGAATGAGGGCTTCGCCAAGGTAGCGTCGGGTGCGCGCGAGCTTCAGAAGGGGTTGAACGAAGGGGCGGCCAAGCTCCGCGCCGCACTCTGGATCGAAGGACGGACCGGGCTGCCGCTGACCGCCTTGTCGGGCACGGGCCGCGAAGTGATCGCGTCGAGCGTGAGACGGGCCTGGGGCGACCTCCTGGCCGGGCATGGGACGTCGCCCCGGCCGGCCGGCGTCGCCGCACCAGCCCCGGCGACGGCGACCGGGGCGGGAGACCCGCACGAGGTCCTGATCCACGAGCTGGCCCGCGCCGCGGATGGCGCCGGGCGGATCGCCGATGGGGCCGCACGGGCCCGCCACGAGGTCGCCGCGATCCTCGATGATCCCGTCGGCCGCCGCGCACTGGACCGGCTCCTGATCACCCCGGAGACCGTCCGCGAACACCCCGACCTGCTCCGGGGCTTCGCCGCCTACATCGCGCCCGACGGCCGGCTCGCCCGGATCGACCTGACCCAGGCCGACCGGATCTACTCGACCGGCGCCATGGATCGGGTGGGCCTGCTCCGGCATCGCATCAACGAGTTCCTCGGCGAAGTCGAATCGATGCGGGTGACGGCCCGTCTCACCGGCGAGAACGCCGAGTCGGCCGATATCCGGGCCCTGATCCACTCCGACCAGGTCCAGAGCTGGTACATCGTGCCGATCGGCGTCTTCCTGATCCTGATGCTGACCTTCCGCGATCCGATGGCCTGCGTCAACCTGGTCGCCACGATGGTCTTGAGCTACGCCTTCGCCCTGGGGGCGACGCACCTGGTGTTCGTCTCGATCCTGGGAGCCGCGGGCATCGACTGGAAAGTCCCCTATTTCCTCTTCGTCCTGCTGGTGGCCGTCGGCGTGGATTACAACGTGTTCCTCATGGCTCGACTTCGCGAGGAATCGCACCTGCGGGGGCTCCGGGAAGGGATCACCGTCGCCATCGGCCAGACCGGGAGCCTCATCACCTCGGCCGCGGCGATCACCACCTGCGGTTTCGCATCGTTCCTGCTCAGCCCCCTCAGCTCGCTCCGCCAACTCGGCTTCGCGCTCGTAGTCGGGATCGCGATCGACGCGGTGCTCGTCCGGCCGATCCTCGTCCCTTGCGGCCATTGGCTGCTCAAGCGCGGCGAGGGCTCGCCGCGGCGATCCACGCCCGCGGGCCTCGTGACTCAGCTCGTCTCCGGCGAGGAGATTCGGCAAGCGGAGATCGATGCGACCCACCGCCGGAATGGCCAGGATCGCGATGCGATCCAACAGTCCCGCATCACCGGCTCTGATACGAGCATGTGACCCCTTTCGGGGGCTCGAAAATAGCATCCCGGGACCGGACTCTTAGCGAGCCGCATGCACCCGGCCTAGCCGCTCGATCAACGTCCGGAAGCCCGCGTGCGTGCGTAACGGCTTGAAGAGTTCATCCGCCTCCAAGCGATGGGTATCCGCCCAACCGCGATCAACGGCCCGAGAGAGGGCGACGATTCCCAGGTCGGCGCAACGACTCCGGATGGCCGCGTTGTCGGGACCCGAGGGTCCGGCAGATCGGATCGCGTCGAAGCTCTTGATGCACTCCGCATAGAAGGCGGCCAGATCGAGCATCTCGTTGATCTCACGGCATGGGATCGGCGAGGCCGCGTCCACGGTCGCGACCAGCGCTGGTCCGTCGCCGGGGCCCTTCAGTGTCCTCGCCCGAAACCGGAGCAGCTTGATCGCCAACTCCGGCGGCTGCGAACCGGCGTAGGCGAGGTCCTTCAGCGCGCGGCGCCGACTCGTAGTAGGCGAGGTCGCCCTTCCAGTACTGGATGTATTTGACATAGTTCGGCTGTCCTTCGAGCTTCCCCTCATCCTTGAGGCTTTGCAGGCGCTCGATGGCCGGCCGGAGCAGGCCGGCCGCCTCCGCGTACCGCCCCGAGGCCATCTCGATGCCGGCAATCGTGGCCCGGGCCTCGAGCGCGGAGAGCTGGTAAGCGACCGTATCCGGATCGTCCTTCGCGAGCTGTTCGGCGATTTGCAGGCCCTCGCGCACGAGCGGCTCGGCCTCTTCGGGATGGCCCGCGTGAAGGCTGTACTCGCCGCAGTTGATCAGGGGTAGGACGAGCGCGGCCCGATTCTGGACCCGATCCGGCGCGTCGGCGATCAGGCCCCGGGCGATGGCGATGGCCTCGAGATAATGAACCCGGGACTCCGCCCAGTCATGGCCGATCAACCAGTAGCCGTCGCCCAGCTTGACTTCGATATCCTGGATCAGTTTCCTGGCCGTGGCGTTGGCCGGCTCCTCGGCCTTCCATCGCCGGGCCAGATCGAGCGCCGTCCCGAATCCGGCCAGCGCCTCGGGAAGAATACCCCTCCACAAGAACGTATGCCCTAGTTTGAATAAGTTCTTGATCCGGTATTCCCGGGCTAGCGGGCGGGCCGGGTCGAGCGCCGCCACGGAGTCGCAGGCCGCGACCCCGCTGCGACAGAACTCCTCCGCCTTCCCGGGATCGCCCTTCTGGAGGGTCAACAATGCGAGGTGATGGTAATCCACCGCGAGGCATTCCAGGACGTCGGGATCCTCGGGCGACCGGGCGGCGAGGCCGCGGGCCAGCTCCAGCGACCGCTCGAGTTGACGGACACCTTCGGCGTCCTGGCCGACCCGGCTATAGACCTCGGCCAGCCTCTGGTGGGCGACGGCGCGGTCGAGGTCCGGCGGCGCCTCCTCGGTGTTCCGGGCGAGCTCCGTCAGGCCATCGACGGCCGTGTTGAGCAATGTCTTGCGCAGCGCCTGCGTGGCGGGAGCGTCCTTCAACTTGTCCTGGACGCCGAAGATCAGTCCTCGGAATGCCTTCAGGGCCAGGTTCCGCTGCGAGACGGCGGCCCTGGCGCTGGCCTGTGCCTGTCCTCGGGCCAGCTCGGCCTGGCCGAGCGCCTCCTCGAGGCGGACGTTGGCATGGCGGAGCCGGGCATTGTAGTAGACGCTCCCGCCAAGCAAGAGGGCGCCCGCCAGTCCGATGATCGCGAGGGCCGCCGCCGCCGCCGGATGCCGCCGCGCCCATTTCCACCCCCGCTCCCAGAACAGGGCGCGTCGCGCCTCGATCGGCTCGCCGGCCAGGTGACGCCTCAAGTCCTCGGCCAGCGCCTCCGACGTCGCGTATCGCCGCGACGGGGCCTTGTTGAGGCATTTCAGGCAGATCGTCTCGAGGTCGCGCGGCAGGCCCGGCTGGAGCCGCGACGGCGGAACCGGGTCGATGGACTTGACCTGCTCGAGCGTCTCCAGGGCCGTCGCCGCGCGGAACGGCGGCCGGCCCGTCAGCAGCTCGTAGAGGATCGCACCCATCGCATAGACGTCGACCGTCGTGCCGACGGATCGAGCATTCCCCTCGGCCTGCTCCGGCGCCATGTAGCTCGGCGAGCCGATGACCAGGTTGGTCTTCGTCAGGCCGTCCTCCGAGTCGACGATCTTCGCCAGGCCGAAGTCGGCCACCTTGGGCTGGCCGCCGGCATCCATGAGGATGTTGGCCGGCTTCAGGTCGCGGTGGACGATCCCTCGTCGATGGGCTTCGGCGATGGCTCGCGCCAGCGCCTCGACCAGCCGGGCCGACTCGGCGGCCGGGCGCGGGGTGCCGTCCAGCAGCTTCTCCAGGCTGCCGCCGGGCAGGTATTCCAGCTCGAGGAACGGCATCCCGTCCGCCTCGCCGACGTGATAGATCTGGACGATACCCGGATGGCGGATCCGCGCGACCGCCTCGGCCTCGACGCGGAACCGCGCCGCGGCCGACTTGCCGCCGTGCGACCCGGCCAGGATCATCTTCAGCGCACACGGGCGGTTCAACGCCACCTTCCGCGCCAGGTAGACGACCCCCATCCCGCCCCGGCCCAGCTCGCCGATGACCTCGTAGCCGGCCGCTCGGAGCGTCGCCAGGGCGGCGGGGCCGATCTCCGCCGGGGTGATCCCCGTCCCGTTGTCGCCGGCGCCCGGCGTGGTCCGCCAGGGCGAGTCGCAGCCATGTTCGAACTCGCGGCGAGGCGGCGTGAGCGTATCCCCGCTCAGCCCTAGCTCGCCGAAGACGCCGTCGATGACCGTCAGATCCTCGGGGAACCGTCCCGCATACTCGGCGACCTCCGGCCGCTCGCCGCGACGGCGGCGGAACTCCAGCTCGATGATCAACAGCTCGCGGAGCAACCGCACCCGCGCCGGACCCGCGATCTCGGCGAGCAGGGGCTCCGGTTCCGGCCGGCCGCCCGCGCGCCAGGCGGCTTCGAACTGGTCGCAGGCCGCATCGACGCGCCTCCAGTCGTCCAGCGACAGGTCGCCGTCATCGGCCGTCGCCGATGGCTTCATCCGGGCACCTCCTCTTCCCAGATCTTCCGGATGAGGTTGAGCTTGCGATCGACGGTCCGCGCCGAGGTCCCCAGCTCGGCGGCGATCGACTCGGTCGTGTGGCCGTCCAGCCTCCTCAAGGCGATGGTCCGCAGGGTCTCGTCGTTGAGCCGCGAGAGGAGTTGCTCGTAGTCCTCGGCGAACTGGGCGGCGTCCTCCGGCGTCGGCTCTCGGCCGAGGAACTGGGCCATGCCCTCGTCGAGGCCGCCGGGACCGGCGACCCACGACTCGCCGACGACCCGGCCGCCGCCCCGCTTCTGCCGGGTCTGGTGCCTCAGCGCGCTGATGACCTTGCGGGCCGTGATGGTCACCAGCAGCCGCCAGAGGTCGTCGCGGTCGGACAGTTGCGGGAACTGGCCGCGGCCGACCCGCTCGCAGAGGCTATGGAAGGCGCTCGACGCCACGTCCTCCTCGTCGTAGTCGCGGCGGGCGTGGCCGCGCAGCCGCGCCGGCCACGCGGACCAGGCTCTGGAAGTATCGGTCCCAGAGCCGCTGTACGTCGGCCGTATCCCCCTGCTTCAGCCCGTCGAGCCATCGCGAGACCGAGTCGTCATCCGGCATGGGACGGACCTCCTCTGGATTCGCGGATTCGTCGCTTTCACAGGATCTTATCCGGACCGTGCGGTCGTGTCACTGACGGGGAATCCTCTATTGTCAGATCTGCGGCCGGACGGACAAGAATCTCCGCTTTTTCGGGCACTTTCGCGGCAAATCCACGGAACGGAGAAATCCCCGGAACTCGTGGCGAACTCTCGCGATGCGTGGCGATCAGCTGGTGGAGCGAGTCGGATCGAAACCTTCGGCCGATGATCGCACTCGACCCCCAGATTGTCCCCTTCATCGTGAGGTCACGACCGATGACTCTGTTCAATCGCCTCCTCCCATTCTCGACGGCTCGCCGCGGTAGTTGCCCGGGCGTCCTGGGCTCGGCTTCGATGGGTCCGGGCCGGACCTCGACCCACTCCGGCGACCTCGCCGCGTCGCGACGAGGCGCCGGTCGCAGGTCGCGCCTCGGCTCCCGACCTGGCCTCGAATGCATGGAAGAACGGACGATGATGTCTAACATTCCGTTATTCGAGACGGTCGGCGTCGCCAACGGCTCGGACCCGGTCGTCCAGCTCGCGCCGATGGAGCAGACCGTGGTGACGGGCAACTTCAACGCCTCCTCGCCGACCGACCGGGTCCAGCTCCAGCTCCAGGCGGGCGAGATCTTCACCGCCGGCCTGCACGTCAACTACCCGGCCATCGGCACGAACTGGGGCTCGGCCCTGAAGGTCTACAGCCCGGGCGGCAACCCGGTCGCCTCCCAGACCACCAGCTTCTTCCAGTCGGTGGCGAGCGACCCGATCACCGGCGCCCAGACGTACGACGACAGCGTTTCCTTCCAGGCCCCGAGTACCGGGCTCTACACGGTCGAGGCCGACGAGAATGCGACCTACGCGAGCTACTTCGGACAGGGCAACTACACCCTGACGCTCCGCCCGATCGAGCTGGACACCAGCACGTTGTATCCCGACGCGAACCCCCAGGATGCGGCGAAGCTCCAGTTCAGCGGCGGTGCCCTCTACGCCTTCCTGAACCCCGCCCAGAATACCCTGACGTTCTCCGGCCCGACCGGCCGGGGTTTCTCGATCTCGGAGCCGTCGTACTCCAGCTTCGTCGAGACGACCACGACGGTCCCGGGCAGCTCGCTCACCACCACCACGATCACGGGTTCCGGGACGCTCACCCTCAACTCGGCCCTGGGAGGTATCCCGCTGCCGTTGCCCCCCGGCTTCGAGCTGAAGGTCACGACCGTGGCCAACGGCTATAACGGGCTCTTCGGCGAGGTGAGCGGCGCGGAGATCGATTTTCCCTACTCTTCGGTGGTCAGCGACCTCGTCAACCCCTTCGGGTCGTTCCTGGGCCCGCAGATCCAGCAGGCGGAAGCGGCGCTATCCCAGACCGGCCAGGCGCTGACCATCCCGAGCATCGACCTGGGGCTCGGCCTCGGCAGCCAGGTCAACGCCGTGATCCCCGACGCGCCCGTCAACCCGGCCGTCCCCTACATCTACCTCGCCGCCAATTCGGGATTCGGCTACTCGATCGGCCAGGCCCATCTGGACGTCCTCGGATATAGCGGGAGTATCGTGGTCAACCCGGCCGACCCGTCGATCTACGTCCACGTCCACGGCATCCCGGGCCTCGCCGACTATGCCCTGGGGATCTCCGGCAACGGCTACATCCCCTTCACTCCGGCGGTCACGCCCAGCGCCTTCGGCGGCAAGACCCTCTATGGCGACTTCTACACCAACGCCACGATCGACCTGGCCGACCTGACCGAGGACCTGGTCCCGTTATCGGTCACCGAGAACGTGCTCGTCAATCTGAATACCTCGGGGGGTTGGACCAGTACAATCCGGGCTGATGCCACCGCCCTAGGCCAGGGGCAGATCCAGAACCTGCTCCCGAACCTCAACACGTTCGCACTGGGGATCAACCTGACGGGGGGCATCTCCCTGTCGCTCGAAGAAGTCGCCGCCATCAATATCCCCCTGGCCGGAGGCACCCTGATCATCGACGGGCCGTCCCACGAGGTGGATTTCGCGGCCACCACCGCCCTGAACGCCTTCCAGGGCACCCCGATCTCGTTCCTGGATTCCGCCACCCCCTCGTCGATCGACGGCTCGTTCAATACGAGCACCGGGGCCTTCAACATCGGCCTCGATACCGGCTTCCAGCTCTTCGGCTATCAGCTCGCCGACGCCGACGTCAACTTCACCAATTCCGGGATCACGTACACCGCCTCGACCAGCTTCCTCGGCGTCCAGGCCGACGTCTTCGGCTCGATCAGCTACTCCGGATCCGCCGAGATCGCGGGCGCGGCCTATATTTATATCAATGATGATCTGACCTGGGATGGATGGGGCTTCACGGTCTTCGTCTCGACCAACATCCACTTCGACATCAAGAACGGCGTCCTCCAGGACTGGGGCAGTGGCTGGACCTCGCTGGCATTCTACGGCGCCGGGAGCGAATGGTGGTCGTATGATGGGGCCTTCAACACCTACGACGATGTGAACGTCGGGTCGTATAGCCTCTGGACGATCATCCAGGATGCGGAAAACCTGTGGTGAGCCTCTCATGAGGGAAATCGAGTCGAATGCAGCCATGGACCCCGGGGCCGGCTTAACAGGCCGATCCCGGGGTTCTTCGCGCGCGGTGAGGCCACGTCGCGCGGAGCACGTCATCGGTGAAATGCACGCTCCGACAGGGACGACGGTAAATTCTTGCAAAAATCCGCGGACCAATGTAACATCCTGCGACATTTGATGGATTATAATGCAGTGGGACGGAGAGGGGTCGCGAGGCGGCCTCCCTGCGACCCCGGGCAATCATCCCCTGCGCGAAGAACGACCGACCTCCCCGGATCTCGGTAGCATCCATTGCCGGAGATTCCGCTTTCCCGCCTCCACGATCGGTCCCCCTTTGCCCCGGGCCTTCCCTGGAATCCATGACCAGCGGGCGATGCAAGCCCGAGGAGTGCTTGGCATGTACGTTCATTCGCATCGGGGGCGGAGATTGATGGGCTGGGCATTCGGCATCCTCGCCGTCGTGCCGTCCGTGCTATGCTTCGAACCCTCGACCTCTCCGCGTATGGGGCTCTCCGACGTCACCGGCCGGCTGACCTACTCCGGCAAACCTCTCAACGACATGACACTCTGCCTCGACTCGACGCCCGGCATCCACTGCGCCTACGCGTCACTGAGACCCGACGGCTCATTCCGGCTGGTCAGTATGACCGGGAATAACGTCGGCGCCGCTCCCGGCCGATATCACGCCCACCTGTACACTCACCCGCACGGCCCGTCACTCCCCACCAGATTCCGTGATCCCCGGACCTCGGGCCTCGAGATCAAGGTCGCCTCGGATTGGAACAAGTTCGATATCAACCTGCACTGAAGCAGGGCATGCCCTCCATGCATTCGCCATGACCCCGCCCCGATTCTCTCTCGCCCCAGACGAATCCGACGCCGGGCGAGTGAGGGTCGTCGCTGGCAATCGCCCCGGTCGAAATTGAGACTTCTCGCTGAACACCACCGGCGATTTTGCACTCGTTCCCACGCTCCGCGTGGGAATGCCGTCCCGGACGCTCCGCGTCCTCTTCCGAGCGACAGGGCCGCATCACAGACGACGCGGAGCGTCGAAGACGGCATTCCCACGCGGAGCGTGGGAACGAGAAAGACGTTACGTCGAATCCATGGTGGTGTTCAGCGAGAAGTGTCTCGAAATTCTCCGAATTCTGGAACCGCCCGCCTCCGCCGTTACATTACTCATATCATTCAGAAAAACGGCCGGCCGGCGGAGGCACCGAATCGTGGCGATCGGCAAGGATGGGGCTGTCCTCAGACAGCTCCGCACGCTCTTCAACGTGGGCACGGTCCGCGACCTGACGGACGGACAGCTCCTGGAGCAGTTCGCGACCGACCGGGGCGACGTCGCCGAGCTGGCCTTCGCCGTCCTGGTGGAGCGGCACGGGCCGATGGTCCTGCGCGTCTGCCGGGGCGTGCTGAATAACCCGCACGACTCCCAGGACGCCTTCCAGGCCACGTTCCTGGTCCTGGTCCGCAAGGCTCGCGCGCTCTGGGTGCGGGATTCGCTGGGCCCCTGGCTGCACCAGGTGGCCTATCGCACCGCGTCGTGCGCCCGATCGACGGCCGCCCGCCGCCGTCGCCACGAGCAGAGGGCGGCGATCCCCGTCGAGGAGATCCGCGCCGATCCTACCGACGAGCTGGAGCGCCTGCTCCACGAGGAGATCGACCGCCTGCCGGAACGCTATCGGGCTCCGGTGGTGCTCTGCGACCTGGAAGGGTGCACCCACGAGCAGGCGGCGCGTCACCTGGGCTGGCCGGTGGGTACGGTCAAGAGCCGGCTGTCGCGGGGCCGGGAACGACTCCGCGGCCGGCTGCTCCGCCGCGGCCTCACGCCGGATGCGGGCCTGTTCGCCGCCGCCCTCAGTCGCCTTGACAGTTCCTCGGCGTCGATCCCCACCGCCTTGCTGGATTCCACGACCGCCGCCGCGACGCGATTCCTGTCGGTCCGAACGATTGTCCGAGGGTCCGCCACCTCGCTCGCCCAGGGAGTTCTCCGATCCATGATGATAACACGATGGTTGAAGGCCGCTTCGGTACTACTCATCGCCGGTGCGACGGTCGCCGGCATCGATGTGCTCGCCCAGAGGGGGACATCCGGCGCCCAGGCCCAGCCCGAGCAAAAACCCTCGCCGGACCTTATCACCTATGAGGTGAAACCGGGCAAGCTTAGGGTCACGGTGGTCGATCGCGGGAGCCTGGAGAGCTACGGCAATCAGGACGTCTACTCCAATATCGAGGGTGGTACGACGATCATCAAGCTCATCCCCGAGGGGACCAGGGTCAAGAAAGGAGACGCCGTCTGCGAGCTCGACTCGGCCCCGCTCCGCGACCAATTGGTCAATCAGCGGGTGAAGACGCAGAGTGCAAAGGTTGCCTCTCAGAACGCCAAGCTCGCTCGCGAGGTGGCCGAGATCGCCCTGTCCGAGTACAAGGACGGCATCTACCACCAAGAATTGACGGCCGTGAGAGGCGAGATCGCCGCCACCCGATCGTCGATGCAGAAGGCTGAGCGCCGTCTGGAACGGATTCGCCAGGGACGTCGGCGATTGAACGAGGTTCTGGTCGGAAAAGGGGGCGCGAAGACCCCGGATGAGATCGTGACCGACCTGGACCTGGACGACCGCCTGGAAGCGACCGAGCAGGCCCTCTTGCGCGATCGGGTCGCGCTGGAGGTCTTGCGGACTAAGCAAGACGTGCTGAAGAAGTACACCCGCGACAAGATGATCAAGACCCTGGAGGTCGAACGTCGAGCGGAAGCACTCGGAGGAACTCGCCCGGCAGGCGGCCTTGAGCGCCGAGATCAACACGCAGACCAGGCTGGAGCGACAGATCGCCGCGTGCATACTGGTTGCCCCGATCGACGGCATGGTTGTCTACGCGTCGCAGATCGAGGAAGGCGCCACGGTCCGCGAGCGCCAGAAAATCCTCAGCATCCCCGACCTGAAGCGGATGCAGGTGAACGCCATGATCCGCGAGTTGCACGTCAACAAGCTCGTCCCGAACCAGAAGGCCAAGATCTGGGTGGACGCCTTCGACGACCTCGTCTTCGACGGAGTCGTTCTTGACATCGCCCCCCTGCCCGATTCGCGCCGCTTCTCGCGCCAGGACATCAAGGTCTATCCGACCCATGTCCGCATCGACGACCCGATCCCGGGCCTCCGACCGGGCATGACGGCCGAGGTGGAGATCCTCGTCAACGAAGCCGACGACGTGTTGAGCGTGCCGATCGCGGCATTTCCGGTCTACAATGGCCGATTCCATGAGCTCGTGGCGGTGAAGAAACCCGGCGGCGGTTTCGAGTGGCGCGACGTGGTCGTGGGCATGGGCAACGAAAAGTTCGTCGAGATCAAAGAAGGAATCCGAAGCGGCGAGGTCGTGATCCTCAACCCGATGTCCTTGATGAGCGAAGAGGAGAATCGCGCGAAGTTCAGCAAATCGACCAAGCCGGCCGCCAGGCGGAGAGCTCGCATCGATGCAGGTTCCAAGGCGAAAACCGCGCCATGAGCCCAGTGCCATCAATCTGCCTGCCCACTGCCGACTCGTCATAGGGTTGTGAGAGTGAACCTCGGCCCGTATGATAGGCACTAAGTTCGTGGCGGGCGCGATGATCGCTGCGGCGTTCGGGTCGAAGTGCGAGGGCCGGCCGGGAAACCGACCGGCCCGAAGATTTGGGCTCGGGGACGTGCCGCGGAGGAAAGTCCGGACTCCACAGGGCGCGATGGTGGGTAACGCCCACCGTCTGGATCTGTCAAAGCGATCCGGATAGGGACAGTGCCACAGAAAATAAACCGCCTCGGCCGCGTCGCCTCGCGGCGGCGCGATCGCGGTAAGGGTGAAACGGCGAGGTAAGAGCTCACCAGCAGGCCGGGTGACCGGCCTGGCTCGGTAAACCCCATCGGGAGCAAGACCAAATAAGGGGGCAGAGCGATCGGACGGGATGGAACGAAGCGGGTCAAACCGTCCGTTCCCCTCCGGCCGCCGCTCACGGATCGGCCCGATCCGTCACGACTCCCGGGTAGGTCGCTCGAGGCGCCGGGCAACCGGCGTCCCAGATAAATGATCATCCGGGCCTCGTACCGTACGCGCAGGCGTCCGATGCGGGACTCGACAGGATCCGGCTTACGCCGCCCGCCACGAACTTCCTTTCTCGAGCAGAGCACGGGTCCGGGGCTCTCGACCCCGTCCGCCAGCGACTGCTTTCTTTAGAGTGATTCACGCATGGTTTGTGAACGGCTCCGCTTGAGTCGCGTCCCGCGGAATGCTGCAAGAATTATCGGGCGCGGACCGGCCAGGGACATCGCCCGATCGGATGAAGGGCCGAGATGCCGCGGGCCGCGCCGACGATGAGGATGGCGGCCATCGATAGGATGAGCGAGCTGGGCTCGGGCACGGCGCCGGCCACGATGACCAGGCGGCTCGGTGTACTCAGCCCGCCGCTACCGGCCATGACCAGGGTGCCGAGCGACTGTCCGGAGCCGTCGTAACTGAGGATGACACCGCTGGCGTCGGCGACCAGGAGATCGCCGCTGGACGCGAAGGCCAGGTCTGTGGGTGCGCTCAGGCCGCCCGTGCCGGTCGCGACGAACGTTCCCAGGAAGTTGCCCGAGTTCCCATCATATTCGAGGATGGAACCCGATCCCTGGCTGGCGACATAGAGATTGCCGTCCGGGCCGAAAACCAATCCACCCGGCGCGGAGAGGCCGCCGCTCCCGGTCGCGACGAAGGCCCCCAGGTACGACCCCGATGCGTTATATTCGAGGATCTGGTCGGTCCCCTGGCTGACGACGAAGAGATTCCCGTCGTGGAAGACCATCCTCCCAGGGTCGATCAGTCCCCCCGCGCCGCCCGGCACGAAGGCCTGGATGAATGAACCGGAGGTCCCGCCGTATTCGAGCACGCTCGACGTGCCGGAGCTGGCGACGTAGAGGTTGCCGTCGGGCCCGAAGGCCAGGCCGGTGGGGCCTTGCAGCCCCCCCGCACCGCTTGTGACGAAGGCGCCCAGCGGGTTCCCCTGGAGGCTGTAGGCGAGGATGCTGGAGTCGGACGCGTTGCCGACATAGAGATTGCCGTCGGGCCCGAGGGCCAGGCCCGTCGGCCCGTCGAGGCCACCGCTGCCGGCCGCCACCAGCGGCCCACTGCCGATCGGCGCGCCCGTCGTCGCGTCGTACTTGAGGATGTTCCCCTGGCTGGCGTCCGGGCTGGTGGTGTTGACCACGAGCACGGAGTCGCCGCGTGCGGCGGCGACGAAAAGCACGCAGGCGGCCACCGCCATCGCCCAAGCAGTCGGGAAGAGTCGCGAATTCATGAGCATGCCTCTCTTCAGGGATCATGGAAAATGCGTCGCTCGAACTAGAAGCCGGCCGGGAATCACGTCCCGATTCCGACCGCACAAAGGTGCGCCGGGTGTGGTCATGGGACCCGCGCCCGGCGCGAACCGCGCCGCTCAGCGATTCGACTCCTCGACGACTCTCATCGGCCGACTGGCCGCCTTCGCCTCGGGATGACTCCGGGCGTGCGATGCGGATTCGCTCGCGCTCACCGACCGGCCGTCGAAGACGTCGCTCACCGTGATCGCGACCTTCTTGGACCCGGCGAACCGCGGGAACCTCAGCATCGACGAGACGACGAACTGGCCGTCACCTCCGGTGATCGTCGCCGAGACCTTGTGCCCCTTGCCCCAGGCGATCGTCGCCCGGTAGGCGCCGGCCGGCTCGGCCGGTCCGGTGTCGGTGAACGTCGCCACCGTCCCCACGAACGCCTTATTCGCCGTCAAGCTGAGGCCGGCGGCCTGGATGTCCAGCACGGCCGGCGGGTCGACCACGCGGTCGATGCCCGTGGCCGTCCGACCGTTCTGGTCGACGACGGTGATCGTGACGAGGTCGATGTTCTGGAACGCCTTGAAGGTGTGCGAGGAGGTGATGGTGAAGGGATTGGTCCCGGTGATCACGCCGGTGGAATTGGGCGTCCCATCGCCCCAGTTGATGGTGGCCGTGTAGAAGGCCGGGTTGACGCGCGGGTCTGCGTCGGTGAAGGTGGCGACCGTCCCCGAGAAGGCCACGCCTCCCTCGACGGCGAAGTTCCTCGTGGCGAGGTTAATCGGCGCCGGGGTGACGGTGGCGGTCGAATCGGCCATGACCGAGGCGCCGGTGAGCGAGTCGGTGATGGTGACGGTCACCGGCTTGGTGACGGTGGACGTGGTGGTGAAGTTGTAGGTGTGCGAGCCGGTGACGTCGAAGCCCGAGCCGTCTGCCGAGACGGTGCCGGCGGAGGAGGCCGAGCCATCGCCCCAGTTGATGACGGCGGAGAACTCGCCCGGGAAGGCCCTGGGGTCGGAGGAGGAGAAGCTGGCGACGACGCGGCTGTAGAGCGTCCCGGCGACGAAGGCGGGGGCCTGGGCGAGCGGCGTGAGGAGAGCGGCGACGTCGGCCAGGCTGCTGGCCGTGGCCGGGGCGGCTCCGACCGTGTCGGTGATCGTGACCGTGACGGGCGCGGCGGGGTTGACCGTCGTGTAGGTGTGCGAGCCGACGACGGCGAAGCCGCCGGGGGCCGCCACGATCGTACCGGCCGAGCTGGCCGTCCCGTCGCCCCAGCCGATCGTCGCGGCGAAGTCGGCCGCCGTGGCCGAAGGGTCCGTGCTGGCGAAGTCGGCGACGGTCCCCTGGAACGGCATGTCTGCCGTCGCCGTGAACGTCAGGCCGGTGGCGGTCAACGAATAACTCGGCTTCGCGACGGTGGCCGAACCGCGGGCCGTGACCGAGGTACCACTGACGGAGTCCGTGATGGTCACCGAGATCGGGTCGGTGCCGGCCGCGCCGTAGGTGTGCGAGCCGGTGACGTCGAAGCCGGCCCCGACGACCGAGACGACGCCGGCGGAACTGGCGGTCCCGTCGCCCCAGCCGATCGTGGCGGTGAACTGGCCGGGGATCGCATTGGGGTCGGTATCGGTGAAGCTGGCGACCACCGCGCTCGAAGGCGTCCCGGCGACGAACGCCGCCGACGTGCCGAAGGCGTTCAACGGATAGACGACGTCGGCCAGGCTGCTGGCCGTGGCCTGGCTGCCGCTCAACGTGTCGGTGATCGTCACCGTCACCGGCGTGACCGGGTCGGCCGTCGTGTAGGTGTGCGAGCCGACGACGACGAACCCGCCCGGAGCCGCCACGATGACGCCCGGGGTGCTCGCGGTTCCATCCCCATAATTGATCGTGGCCGTGAAATCGGCGGCGACGGCCGAAGGGTTCGTGCTGACGAAGCTGGCGACGGTCCCCTGGAACGGTAGGCCCGCGGTCGCCGCGAACGTCAACCCGGTGGCGGCCAGCGCGAACCCCAGCGGCGGAGAGAACTCCGAGGTGGTCCCGTCGGCGTCCGTCGCCGTGGCCGTGACGAACGGCAGGCCGGGGAACGGGGTATACGAGACGTCGAAGACCGCGTCGCCCGCGGCGTTGGTGGTGACCCTCGTCGAGGTCAAGTAGTCGCGCCCCTGGGGCCGTGCGGCCGAGTCGTCGCTGGCGGAGTCGGCGTAGAAATCGACTACGTAGGTGCTGTTCGGCGAGGCGTTGAGCGTGCCGGCGATCGTCCCGTCGTCGATCGAGTCGAGCACGGGCGTATTATAGGCCCCGCCGGGCGTATTGGGCGTGACCCCGTCGTCGTTGCGATCGATGCCGAGGCCGCCATTGTCGAAGATCGCGTTGAAACGGATCGTGTCCCCGGTGATGCCGGTGGCCGTGGCGACACCGGGTCCCTGATTGAAGGCGATGACGTTGCCCGTCCCGGCCGATCCGCCGATCGTCGCATTCGACGCCGCCGCAACGTAGATGCCGGCCGGGCCGTTGGGGATCGGGTTGTTGCCGGTTCGGTCGGTGCCGATGTCGTTTCCTACCACCAGGCAGGACGCTTGGATGTCGATGCCATAGAGGTAATTCCCGGAGATGACGTTGGCGTCGCCGGTCGTCGTACCGCCGATCGTCGCTCCCGAGCCGCCAACAATAATGCCGCCGTAGTTCGACACGGCGGTGCCGGACGCATTCGTCCCGATGTCGTTGCCCTCCACCAGGCAGGGCGCGCCGATGAAAACGCCGTAGAACGAGTTCCCGGAGATGACGTTGGCGTCGTCGGCGGCCGTACCGCCGATCGTCGCACCCGAGTCAACAACAGCGATGCCTTCGCCGTTGGGGACGGCGGTGCCGGCCGCGTTCGTCCCGATGTCGTTGCCCTCCACAAGGCACGACGCGGCGGTGTAGAGACCTTCGGACTTGTTCCCGGAGATGACGTTCGCGGCGGCGGGGGTCGTGCCGCCGATCGTCGCACCCGAGCCGACAACGGTAATGCCGAAGTAGTTCGGCACGACGGCACCGTACAGAGTCGTCCCGATGTCGTTGCCCTCCACCAGGCAGGGCGCGTCGATGTCGAGGCCATTGTTCGAGTTCCCGGCGATGAAGTTGGTGTCGCCGGTGCTCGTCCCGCCGATCGTCGCTCCCGAGGCAAGAACAGCCATGCCGTCGTGGTTCGGCAAGGCGGTACCGTACACATTCGTCCCGATGTCGTTACCCACGACCAGGCAGGGCGCGTCGATGTCAACGCCGACGTTCGAGTTCCCGGCGATGACGTTGTCGTCGTAGTAGGCCGTACCGCCGATCGTCGTTCCGCTTCCGGAGACGAAGACCCCGTTAGAGTTGCCATTCGCCGTCCCGGAGGCATCGAGCCCGAGCCAGCAGCCGCCCACGATGTCGCCCGTGCTCCCGCCCGATATGTCAATGCCGTCGCCGCCAGAAAACCCCCCGATCGCCAGGTCGGAGATGAGTGAACCTGACGAGCCGCTGCCGAATGTCAATCCGTTCGCGCCACTTCCCGCCGAGCCGCCCACGATATCGATCAGCGGCGTCCCGTCAAACAGCGGCGGGGAATCCCCCTCGATGTAGACCCGCTCCGTGATGGCTGGCAACGGGGAGCCTGGCTTGAAGGTGAACTCGGAAGACGGGAGATCCGCGAAAGTGATGAGATTGGAGCTTCCACCGACGGCATCCAGCTCATTGAGGGCATACCTGAACGTGCCATAGTATGAGCCGCCGGACTCGAATCCTGCATTGCTGTCGGAGTTGCTGTACACGTAGAAGGTCGTCAACAGCATGCGGTCTTCGAGCAACTCCAGCCGCGGCCTGGCGCGGGACCGGCTCCGGTGCGGACGACCGACGCCGCCGCGGCCGCGGCGAGCCAGGCGCGAATCACGAGGGGTGTCCGATCCGAAGAGTTGCAATGCCGAGAGGTCGAGTGAGTTGGCCATGGTCGCTCCTGGTGGAAAAAATTACTCGAGAACCATTCAGTCCCTCCCCGGGATCATCCGTGCCGAGGCGAGAGGGATCATCGATATTCCCGCTCCGTCCCCCACGGCCTCGGCATCGGTGCCCAATCCATGAGGCCGCGGGCGATCGCGCGGGTAACCGACCCCTGCCGTAGACCATGCCGGGCACATACTCCGCAGGGGCGTACCAAGGCGGAAGAACGTCTACGGCAGCCACGGCGCAAAGGCGCATTGCGTCGCGATGCGGATACGCACGGTGGTCCGGACCACGTCGTCGCAAGACCGTCCGGTACTTCAGAATCAGATATGTCCGTAACGGGCCGCCGGCCTCGAGGAATATACTTTCCCCACAGTCAGACCGGCTCAGGGGATCTCCCGCCCGAAGAGGTCTTTCCGATGAGGGCGGCAATCGGTTCGTCGGCAAGCCCCTGCTCGGCCCGGGGCGCCGTGTCGCGCTCAGGTCCGCCGGAGGCCGGGATTCATGCGAGGGCTTGGCGTCCTCGGCTGACTCCCCGGTCGAATCCGAACATTTCATCGCGGAACACGATCATGAACGGGCCCGATGATCGTGGCGACGGACATCCGAATCGTCCTACCGATCGGGGCGACGCCTGTCGGCCTACTGTTTTTCCTCTCAGTTCGTTCCGATGTGAGAGCCCACGATGCCGCCGATGACCCCGGCGAACTGCTCGTCGGTCAATTCCTTCAGGTTCGCTGCGGTCTCGTCGGCCTCGGGCGTCACGGCGACCTGGGCGTCGGTCGAAATCTCGGCATCCTTCTCGGTCGAGTCCTGGTCCTTCATGGTCGGAACTCCTCGTGCGAGGGCCTCGTGATGGATTGCGACGGGTGCCATTCACGCCGCTGCACTCCTGATACAGCGGGTCGGCTCGGACCTTACACGAAATTCTTCCGAATTCCTGACAAGTCCACCCGAAGCCCCCTCTCCTCAGAGCCCAGGCGAGGGTTTCCCGACCACCGCCCGCCAGCACCCGGCCGAAGACCGATCGAAGGAATGAGATCGTGACGCGTGACCGCGCACGTGAGGGAGCGTCCGCTCAGGAGGCCCCACGTCGCCGAGGCGACCGGGCCGAAGGAGCGACCGCGATGGCTGTTCCCACGCTCGCTCGCGGGAACAAGGTCACTCGGTCTCTCGATCGGTTATGTCCCCGTTTTTCGCCTTGGGACCCCGTTCGACCCATCCAAACGACGTATCAAACACACTTTCATTCCTCGGTCTTGATGTCACGGATCTCTGACCCCAGGACGATCCGAAAACCGACGTAGCCATTGGGAGTGTTGGCATTCCGCTCGCGCCCGCCGCTCGTACAGGTCCCATCGCTGGTCCACCAGCCCCCTCCGCGGATGACGAACGCCGTATTCTTGTCGGGCTTGCCGATCTTCACTGGATCGACCGAGACCTCTTTCGAAACCCTCGGGATACTCGTACCAGGCGTCCAGACACCACTCCATCGCATTTCCGTGCATGTCGTACAAGCCCCACAGGTTCGGCTGGGATTCGGCGACCTCGTGCGGCCGACATTCGCCGCGGTCCCGCGACCAGATCATTTCTCTCGGCACGCTGAAGTCCTCGTCGGAGCCGGCACGACAGGCGTATTCCCACTCCGCTTCGGTCGGCAGGCGGTATTCGTATCCGCCCGGCAACCGACCCACTTTGCGCTCGACCTCGGTGAGTTTGCGACAGAATGCCATGGCCTGATCCCATGCCACCCAGTCCACGGGGAGATAGGGCGAGCCCGAGATCCGGCTGGGGTTCGCGTCGGTCACACGCCGGAAGGCCCACTGGGTGACCTCGGTCTGCGCCATCCAGTATCCTTTCGTCAGGCGCACGCGATGGCGGCCTTTGTCCTTCGGATCCCGAGTCCCCATCGCGAACGCGCCGGGTTTGATCCACACCATCGGGGTCTCGGTGGTCTTGACGAGGAAGGGGTGTTCCTTCCTCGGGCGATTGGAAAGCATTCCGAACAGGCTTCCCAGCCGCGCCCTGGAGTCGCGGGCATTGAATCCCGGGTCGGTCGGCGGCGTCGGCCAACCGCAGGCGGCGACGTCCCGAGGTGTCAAAGGCCGCAACGAGCAGCGGTGGATCACTCCGGAATCCGCCTTGTGCGACGTGATTCCCACGCAGCAATCGGTCGGCCAGCAGACGGCCTCCAGGATGCGGGCATCCTCGAGGAACAGGACTTGCACCCCATCCCCGACGACCAGCCTGACGCGAATCCGCTTCCCGGGGGCGATGTCCTGATGCGTCTGCGCGGCGTTGAACCAGGCAACACCATGAAGGAAGTGATAGAGTGTGCACTCGGTCATGCGGCGTTCGTCATTCCAGGCGAATGCGATCTCGCAGCGATTGGTCGGGTCGCCGGTCCTGAAAACGACCCGTCCGTACGCGTTCACGGTGAGGTCGAGCTCGAGCACGTAGCGCGATTCCGGCAGCCGCGGGTAGCCGATGGCCGCCCTGCTTGCCAGGCGGGCGAAGTCATCTTTCGTGGCCCACGCCATCGCGGTGCCGGGCTCGTCGAACCCCGACCAGTCCGGCTTCAGGCTGATGGGGTCGATGAATTCCTGGCCTCCCAGGTCGTGCGTCGCCAACCGGAACGGGTGGGGGATCTCGGGAGGCGCCTGGGGAGTCGAGGGAGGTCCCGGATCGGGTCTGGAACGATGCACCCCGGTGCCGTCCGGCGCGGGCCGTTCGTCGGCCGTGAGCGTGGGGTCATCGAACCGTGCTTTCTGCGGGGCGGGGGAAGGCGGTGCGAGCTTCGGGGGAGCCGGGCCGGCCTCCTCACGCTCCAAGGTCGGCTTCCGGTCGCCGATCGATGGCGGAGGCACGTCCTTCCGGACCTTCGTCCCCACGACCGCCCAGGCGGTCAATACACCCAGGATCATCACCCCGACGATCACGGACCGGCCCCACACACCGGACCGCCTCAACCTCTCGAGGAGTTCGACCCCGGCGGACTGGCTTCGTCCATCGAGTTCGGGGCTCACCCTGGGAGCTCGACCATCCAGCAGTCCGTTAGGCTCGCCATCCGGCTCGGAGAGATCGATCAAACCCTCCAGGATCGGACCCAGCGGCGTGGCATCTGCGGGATTCCCGACCACATTCGGGACCTCCAGCGATGACTCGTTCGCCGTCGCGAGGCCCTTCTTGAAGAACGGTTTCAGCGCTTCGGCGACCTCAACCGGCTCCTGGAACCGATCCGACGGATCCTTGGCCATCATCCTGGCCACGATGGCCGCCAGATCGGCGGGCACTTCGGCCCGCACCCGATCGAGCGGCCGCGCATCCAGCGAGCGGTGGGCCCTGAGGACCTCCATGAGGGACAGGTTGGAGAATGGCGCCTCACCGCTCAGCAGGTAGTAAAGCGTGCATCCCAGGCTATAGATGTCGGCTCGGATGTCGGCTTGCTGGGAGTCGGTGATTTGCTCGGGCGCGATGAACCCCGGCGTACCGAGCATCTCGCCCGTGCCGGTCAGGTGCTCGCCGAACTCGTACGACTCGACCGCCATCCCGATTCCCAATCCGCTCGCGTTCTGCTCGCTGGCGGCCTTCGACAGGCCGAAATCCAGCAGTTTGATCAGTGGCCTGTCTTTCTGGTACGACAGCATCAAGTTGGCGGGCTTGATGTCGCGGTGCACCATCCCTTCCTCGCGGGCATACTGCAAGCCCAGGGCCGCCTGGTGGGTGTAGACGCACGCCTGGCGGATGGCGATGGCCCCCTTGGCCTTGACCACCTGCGCCAGGTTGAGGCCGGCCACGTACTCCATCGCGAAGACCAGGTCATCGCCGCAAGTGAACGCCGTGTAGGCGCTGACGATGTTGGGGTGGCGTAGCCTGGCGACGGCGCGGATCTCGCGTACGAACCGGTCGAACACGCCGGGGCGCTCCACGATGTGGCGGCCCATGACCTTGAGGACCTCGTCGCGCACCATGAGGCGGTTATGGGCGAGGTAGACCACCCCCATCCCGCCGCGGCCCAGCTCGCGGACGATCTGGTAATTCGGGTGACTTGCCAGGCTCGAGGGGGGAGATTGCGGCAAGTTCCAAGCGACCGCGGACCCGACGGCGAACGATGGCGAGGGCCCGGCCTCCGTGGACGGCTGGAGCCCGACGGATCCCTCGTTAACAACGGCCGCGACGAGATCCCGGTACTGGGGAAACCGTCGTAGATACTCCTCCGGAGGCGACGGGTCGCCGTCCCGACGGCGTAGCTCTGCCTCGAGTCGCATCAACTCTCCCAGGAGGGCCCGCCGGCACGCTTCGTCCGTCTCGGCGAGGTAATCCTCGATTCGCGGACGCAAACCGCCCTTCCAGGCGCCCTGGAACCGCTCGGCCGCAGCCTTGATCGAGTTCCTGTCCACGGTCGGGATATCGCCCATCGTTGCCGCTCCGGACCGGTTTCGATGCGGATACTACGAGCTCACGAAGCCCCAGTCTTTCGGTAACGAACTTGATTTCCTCGGCTACCTCAGGGCCTTCGAGCAAGCCTTCCTCGAAGCCGACTCGTTCCGCGATCGTGACAGAAGGTATAAACTTGTCCTGATGAGACGCGGCGATCCCATGCCGACAGACGATCCGGCGTCCTTACGTCGTCCTGCCCTTCCTGGACCGACGTCCGGGCGTCCATATCCGACGCAACTCGTCCGGGCTCGAAGCCGTTGCGATTGCGTCAAGAATCTTGCCAAGCAAGCCATCGTCCTGAATCTCGCGGAGTTCCGGCATCAGCTCCAGGCCCTCGGCACCGAACCTCGCTCTCAAGAATGCCTCGATTCCTTTGAGAATGCCTTCTTTCAAGCCCTCCTGCCTGCCCTCCTGCCTGCCGATTTCGAGGCCCTTCTCCATGCCGACCCGTTCCGCAATCGTGACAAATGGCATGAGTTTCTCCTTCTGGAACGCGGTGATCTCTTGCCAGAATAGCCGCTCCCGGCCTGCCGGCAAATCCATGATCCAGTCGATGAATCGGAACAACTGCCGGACGTCTTCCGGTTCCATCCCGCGATCGTAGAGTCCCTTGACCAGTCGGATCTTCCAGGCATGCCGGTCGGCCGGCGACCGTCGCGTCTCCAGGGTCTTCAGGTGGGCCAGCACCACCATGGCGAACGGATTCGGGTCGGCCTCGAGAACCTGATCTCGCGTCGCGTAGTCCTGCAGCTTGACGATCGGAAACTCCGTGCTGGTGCGGAAACCCCAACGTGTGTACCCGTACCGGCTCAGCCGCCAGTCAGGATCGTCGTCGGCCTGGATCGCCAGGCTAATCACCTCGCGATCGTATCGGTCGAAGATCCGGTGGTTGTAGGCGTACATCCGCCTGGGGAAGTCGTCCTCCTTCCAGGTCTGGACCTCCACGTGGATCAGGAGCCACTTCTCCTCACCGCTCTTGAGCCAGACCTTGACCAGCTTGTCGACATAGCGCCGGCCCTGTTTCGACTGGCGGATGATCGGTTGGAGCTCCTTGTCGAGCATCTCATAGCCGCGAGCCCAGTCGATGTCGGCGTGGGCCTGCGGGAAGAAGAAGGCCATGCACCGTTCGAAGTAGCGATCCAGCGCCTCCTTCCAGGGACTATCATAGTCGGTCCCGGGTTTCCTTCGGGACCTCCTGCGGCCGGCTTTCCCTGGACTCTGGGTGCGTTTCGCCATGGCAAGATCCAGGATAACCCCGCCGATTCAAAACGCACTACCCGCCACGATGCGCACGCTGGCGAACGGGCTGAACTCGGCCGAGCGGATGATCCCTTTGACGTCGAGCGCCTGTTCCTTGAATTCGTGGAAGGGGACCTCGTCGGCGTCGATATCGCCGACGATCTTGAGGATCTCCTGGTAGATGCGCGGGCTGAACTCCTTGATCTCGGCCGGGACGGCGATGGAGTCGATGACGAGCTCCTCGGTCACGGCGCGGAGGACGTCGAGCAGGCGGGGAATCCCCGGCGTCAGGGTCAAGTCGATCACGTGGCCGTCGGTCGGCAGGGGGTAGGCGGCATCGACGATCAGGAGTTCGTCGGATTGCCCGAGCTCGGCCAGTAGTGAGCAGATCGCCGGGTTGAGGATGCCGCCCTTTTTCATCGGACATATCCTTGACGAGCCAGGCAAGACGCCAGCCTGCGAGGGGCCTGCCGGTGGGCAGATCCGCCGATTCCGGCCGCGGTAGACCATTCCGGGTCCGGGCGACCCTGCCTGAAGATCGTGGGTTGCGGGTTCGTAGACCCTTTCGAGTATAACGATTATCGTGGTCTGGCTCCACCCAATGTCGATCGCCGTCTCGAGCCCTCCGACCCGCCCCGTTCGATCGCGGCGAATCCTTGGCTCGTCGCAACGCGCATGCACCCGCCTAGTTAGACCCCGTCAGGAGTTTCGATGAACGATCGCGGACGTTGGACAGCATGGATCACGCTGCTCCTGGCGGTCATGCTCGCCGCGGGACTGGTGGGACTGACCGGCCTCTTCGGCGCGTGCCGCGACGCCCGGGGAATCGTCGCGACGGGGCCCTGGACCGCTCGACGACCGACTCGGGACCGCGTGAGGCGATCGCCGATGGGGGCCGGAATCCGCGCGAGGGAACGGGAGGATCCAAGGCTGCCGCGCCCAGGTTCCGCTCGCCCATCCCGGCGTCGTTCGGCGACCCGCGGTTGGTTTCGCTCCGACAGGCAGCGATCGAATGGCGGCTCAGGACGGGACCTCGGCGACGGGTGATCGATCAGGTCTGCCTGGTTCCCGACGTGCCGTCGTTCCTGGAGGCGATCGCCACGTGGGACGCGCGTCACTTCTTCCCCATCCTGATCGACGAGCCGGCGTGGACCATGCCATTCCTCCGAGCCTTCCGCCCGGAGCGGGTCGTTCGGTACACCGCCCGCGGAGATGGTCGCAGGGTCTCGACGAGTCCGATCGATGCCCCGAACTCACCGGCGGCGCGACTGGCCCTCTGGCAGAAGGCGATGGAGGCCGTGGCGAGGGCCTGGTCGGATCCAACGCCCCGTGGTGGCAAGTTCCCTCCCGCCGGATCGCCGCCCCGAGGGTTGGGGCCGACCCCCCCGGGCGTGGTCCTGACGGCCCCCGACAGCCCGATGCTGGCCGGTGCCGTCGCGCTGGCCGCGGGGCGGTTCCAGCCGATGGTCCGCCTGGAACCCAGTATGTGGGACCTGGAGAATCCTGGCGAAGGGGGCCGCGCGTATCGCTTCGCGGATCAGCTGACCCTCCGACAGGCATCGCGGTTCGTGCGACGGCTCGAGGCCCGCGTCGCCTCGGTCACGCCCCGCTACGATCAGCTCGGCGACGACTGCGATTTTCTGACGATCGCCGGCGATTGGCCGTATCGCTATGAGAACGACGTCGAGCGCGGCCAGGTGCGCGGCGTCCATGCCCTGGACGATCTCATCGGCCGGCAGATCGAGGGGGACCCGGAGGCGGGAGGGCTCGCCGCGTCCCGGCGGCGGTGGGCCTATTGCGGCAGGCTCCTGGGCGACCCGGCGGCGAGCGTGGCGCGGGCCATGGGTGCCCTGTTCCTCCGACCGGCCGAGGCGCTCCTGTGGGACACCTACAACTCGGCGGGCCCCTGGGGCGAGTATAGCCTGTTCGCGGCGGCCGACCAGCTCGTCCGATCTTCGACCGGGCCGGACAGGGTCTTCCTCCGCGACGGGACGCGTGCCGACCTGGCGAGCTGGCACCGGGTCGTCGATCCGAGGAATCGATTCGGATTCGTCTGGCTCAACTCCTCGGGGAGCCCGAACATGTTCTCGATCCCGAACGGCCCGGGCCGTCCGGCCGACATCCCCGGTGGACTCCCCGCGGCGGTGGTGATGATCCACAGCTTCTCGGCCGCCGACCCGGCCGATCCCCGGACGATCGCCGGTCGATGGCTGGCCCAGGGGGCCTTCGTGTTCTACGGATCGGTTAACGAACCCTACCTCACGGCGTTCCGTCCGGCCCGGCTGGTCGCCGAGATGGTCGCCGACGAGGTCCCTCTGGCCGCCGCGCTGCGACAGGGCGAGTTCGAGCCGTTCGGACGGCCCTGGCGCCTGATCTATCTGGGCGATCCGCTCTACCGGCTGCCGATTCGCGAGCACACGCCCGACCCGTTGGCCACGGGTCCGCCGCGATGGCCGTCGGTCGAGCGACCGAATTCCCGTCTCTCCAAGTTCGACCGATTGCCCTCGCGTGAGTGGCGGAGGATCTCGCCATCTTATGAAGAGTGGCCGGTCGTCGAGGTTGCCGCATCGGAATTCCGTCCGGGCGCGGTTTCCGCGGCTTCCGACGAAACGCTCCTGAGATGGTGCCAGGATGCCGCGATCTTCGAATTGCTGTCGGGCTTCACGTCGAACGATCGGGGCACGAAAACGGCCGTTTCACGGCCTGCGGATCGGCTATCCATCTTGAAGCAGGTGCGTCGCGAACACCTCGAGGAGGGCCTGCGTTCGGTCTACGACGAGTCATTGATCGACGCCCTCCGCGAGTCGGGGGAGCTGGATGAGCTGCAAGCGAGGCTGTCGAGGATTCCATCCGATGAGTGTGGTCCCCGCGTCTGGCAGGCGATCGAGAACCTGGCGATGATCCGCTTGGCTTTACTGGCTCAGGACCGCGACCCCGTTCGCGTCTTGAACCGGGCCCTCGACCTCTGGGACGGCGTGATGCGCCTTTCCTGGCCGGCCGGCTCGGAATTCCCCACGCAACTCACCGAGCGGGTCTCCGCCCTGGTCCAGGCCGATGCGACTCGACGCTTGGGCCCTTGGCTCGATCGACTCCGGAAGGCCGGCAACGAGCTGGCCGCGCGGCCCGGGCCGATCGCTCACGCCGGCGTCATCGCTGAAGAGCGAGTCCGTGTCGAGGCCAGGGTCGCCGCCGAGCGTTGAGCCGAATCCGAAGGTCCTCGACATCATCCGTTCCGTGCCATGTCGATGCTTCCGGAGGGCGAACCGGCCCGTCTATGGCCGGCCGCCCTCCGCAACTCGCGGGTCCGCTCATGACGGGCTGGATTCCTTCAAGAGCGGGCCGATCTGCTGGATATTGGGCTGGACGAGCTGCACCCCGTTGCGATGCCCGACCTCGCGCTCCGAGGAGATAAATATCGCGTTCGACCGGTGCTTGATCTCCAGGTGGCTGATCGGCAGGCCGACCACCTCCGAGTTGTTGATCCGATTGAACTTCACCAGGGCAAGGTTGCCCGTGTCGTTGAGGACCAACCCGTTGGCCGTCCCGCCTCGGATCGATTGGACATTGCCCTGGATGTCCACGAGCGCCGTGCCGGTGAGGTCCGTCCGGAAGTTCCCGCTCAGGGCGGTGATGAGGTCGGGATCTTCCAGGGTAATCGTGCCGCGCGAGCCGAGCGTGGACGGGTTGTAGAGCGTGACCGTGTTGGTCCCGTTCGAGGCACCCGTCACCAGGGCAATGCTGCCGTCCACGTTGCCCAGGGCCTCGCCGATCTGGTCCGTCGTATCGGTGGGACTGACGTTCACGTAGTTCCCATGGCTCTTGATCGCGGTATCGGACACCGCGGTGAACTGGTTGAAGATCGTCGTGGAGGTATTGGTGATGCTCACCTGGCCGACGCCGATGGTCTGGACGCCGAGCTGGTACAAATCGGGCTGGAGCGTGTTGAAATGGGCGGCGATCGTGGCGAACAGCGTGGTGGTCCCGGGGACCCCGGTCAAGCCGCCGAGCAGCGTGAACTCCTGTTGCGGCACGAATGGTTGGGCGGAACCGATCGGCTGTTCCGTACCCGTCTGGAGGCTGGCGGCCAGGTTGATCAACTGGAGCTGGTTGGTCATCGAGCTCCCCAGCACGGTGGCCGACTCGGTCGAGCCGATCGAGGAGATCGGGACGGTCGTCGTGAACGAGCCCACCGAGGCACCCGTCGTGGCGTTGTAGCCGTAGACGTTTTCGCCCGAGCTGACCAGCACCACGAGCTGGTTGCCGTCATAGACGGTGCCAAGGCCCGCGACTGCAGGGCGCCCGGCACGACGATCGGTGTGAAGGTCGAGTCGAGCGTCCCCTTGTCCGTGGCCAGGTTGAGGTCGAACCGGACCAGATCGCCGGTCTTGGAGTCATAGCCGAAGATCTTCGAGTCGGTCAGGAGGTTGACCTGCGTCGTCGGTGCTCCGCTGATCGAGTTCGTCTTGAGGATGATGCCGGGCGGGGCCGGGGGCTCGGTGTTCGGCTGCCCTTCGGCCAGCGGCTCGAGCAGATTCGCTTGCGGCGTGTAGGCGCCCGAGACCGCGACCAGGGTCTGCGAGCTGTTCGGATTCGAGTTATACGACGTGGTGATCCCCTGGGCGCTGGTGATGGACGCCGATTGGCCGGCCTCCAGCGTGGACGATGTTCCCAGGTTGAAGGTGCCGGTCAGCGTCGAGTTCCCGGTGACGACCGGGATCACCGTCGAGCCGGGGCTCGTCCCGCCGGTACCGGTCTCCGTGCCGCTGCCCGAGTTCCCACCGCCGGGCGTCCCGGTGCCGGTGCCGGTGCCCGTGTCGCCGGCCCCGTTGCCCGAGGTACCCGAGCCGGTCGTGCCGCCTCCAGAGCCGGTGCCCGTGTCGCCCGCTCCGTTGCCCGAGGTGCCCGAGCCGGTGTTCGTGGACCCCGTGCCGAAGCCGCTGGTGCCGGTGGTCGTGCCGGTCCCCGTGACGCCGGTGCCGGTGGTCGAGTTGGCACCGGTGACCGTACCGGTGGCGGCGCTGGTGGTGGTCGAACTGGTGCTGGAAGAGGCCACGACGCCGAACAGCCCGCTCTGCCCGCCCGCCGTATTCCCCGGGTTCGCCGGCAGGGTCCGGTACAGAGGCGGGGGCGGCAGAGTCCGGAGGTTGACCTGGGTATTCGCCCCGATCGAGTCGAGGATCAGCGAGCCGACGCCCGGCGTCATATTGATCTTGCCGCCGTTGACCAGGTCGAAGTTTTGCATCTTGACCGAGGCCACCGGGTTACCGCCGACCCCGCTCAGGCTGTTGGCCAGGCCGTTCTGGACGAGGACGCTGTTGAGGATGCTCGCCAGTGGCGCCCGTCCGCCCCCGCCGTGGACCTGGCCCACGATCTTCGAGTAGGCGTTGGTCGCGCCGTACTCGAGCTCAAGGGCGCCGGTGCTGCTGACCGTCGTTCCCGCCAGGTTGCCGATCCCCACGATCTTGATGGTGGCGTGTCCGCCCGTGGGAGTGGCGTAACTGAACTCCGTGTCCTTGTGCGAGAAGATGCCGCTCAGGAGCTGGCGTCCCTCCAGGCTTTCCAACACCGGCCGGGTTCGCTTCATCCGGATCTTCCGCGAGCTCGCCGCCATGCGCCTCATCGCTATCCTCCCGATCGCTGTCTCCTGTGGGACCGTGAGCCGCCACGTCTTGCGGAGCCCCGGCCGATCGTTCCCCCTATTCAATTCGGCAAAGCGTCTCCCGGGCATAACCCCATCTCCGGAGTTTTCCCAGTACCTTCTGAATCCCCCACTCTCCCAACTCCAGGTCATGACCCGAGCCATCCCCTCCGGCGCACGCGTCCAGGATCGCATCCGTCCCGGAATTCTCGAGAGGAAATGAGGCGCGAGTTTCCCGCCCGGCCACGCGCCGCAGCGGATGGATCGGGCGGGGCCGATGGCCTACGATCGACACAAACAGGTCGAAGATGGACCGATGACCCTGGCAAGCTGGCGTCATGGCCGTTAAACTCGGCAAGGACCATAAGTCCCCGAGACTTCGAAGCGGTCGAAGGCGCTTCCGAACATCCGATGTTCGCCGGGAGCCGTCGTCCCGAAGGTTTCGCGAGGAGTGATGAGTCGTGCGGGATGGCGGAGCTCCTGCCGGGTCGCGAATGCTCGGCCCGTCGGAGAAGGTCCTTTTTTCGAGCCGTTCATCCCGAGTCGGGCTTCGGTGCCCGACTCGTATCTAGATCACATGACGAAAGGAGACATCCTGGTGGTGCGCCGCTTTGTGACGCTAACTCTGTCGTTCTGCCTGGTTCTGGGCGTGGGGATCCTCCAGATGGGCCGGTCCTTCGGGCAGGCCGAGAAGAAGGCCGCCCAGCCTCCTCAGGCCGAGACCGTCAAGAAGGAAACACCCAAGCCCGCGGAGCCGGCGACCAAGGATGCCCCGAAGGCCGCCGAGGCCCCGAAGGCCGCCGAGGCCCCGAAGGCCACCGAGGCCCCCCTGCCGCCGATCCCCAAGGAGGTCCAGGACAAGATCGATGCCGCCCGCAAAGCCGTGGCCGAGGCGATCGTCGCGGCCGAGGACGCCGGGCTGGTGGAGACCTCGATCGATCCCCCGCCGATCCTCGACATCCTGATCACGGGCCGCGCGACCGACAAGCGCACGCTCAAGAGTACCACCGCGAAGAAGCCGTTCCCCGTCAGCCCCGAAGTCTTCTGCGCGTGGTTCACGGGCTACGGCACGCTGGAGGGGATCAACCAGCAGCAGGACGTCCGGATCGTCAACCCCAGCGCGGGGCTCAAGCAGTATTACGACCAGCGCGCGGCGATCTTCCGGAGTGCGATCGCGGAGGTCCGCAAGGCCAAGGGCCCCGCGCCAAGCCGGCGGAAGCCAAGAAGCCTGAGGAGCCGAAGAAGGCCGAGGCCAAGCCGGCGGAAACCAAGAAGGTCGAGGAGCCGAAGAAGGCCGAGGCCAAGCCGGCGGAAACCAAGAAGGCCGAGGCCAAGTCGGCGGAAACCAAGAAGGTCGAGGAGCCGAAGAAGAACTAGAATCGAGGCCATCCGGTCGGCATCGTTGGCTGGCGGAGGGATTCGGCTCGACCAGGCCGTCGATTACGATTCCGATGCGAACCGGTCCTGTGACACGGATCGTTGTGGTGCGGTCGTCCGGCCCGGCCGAGATTTCGGGCAGGCCCGATGCCCGCACCACAACCACTCATCAACACGCCAAACTTGTCGGATTGCGGATTGCGAATTCTCGATCGACTGCATCCGAGATCCACAATCTGGAATCTTCGTTCGAAATCCCTTTTGCTTGTGGCCCAACGCCGCGTTAGGATGTGTTTCCCATTTCCGTGCCGCCCGGGAGTAGCGGGCGCAGGTGACGACGCGCGTCTGCATCTTCGCGGCATCCCGCCTCGTCGTCGATCGGTCGCGTTGACAAGTCCCCCGATCCGGATCGAGGCCGCCCGCCGTGACGATGAGTGTCGTGTCCAAGGCGAGTCCGCCGCTGCCGTTGCTCTCGATGGCGTGCGAGGCCGCGCAACGGATGGGGGCGGCCGGCATCCTGATCCTGCCCGAGGGCCCCATGGAATGGGAGGTCGTGCGGCTGGCGATCGCCGTTGATGTCGCGGTCCTGGTCGCCAGCGCGTCGGATCGTCAGCTCGAGGCGGTCCGCAAGGCGGGCCTGGTCGCCGTCGAGGTCGAGCCGACCGAGGCGGCCATCTCGGAGCGGATCAGCCTGGCCTTGATCGAGGCGGTGGCCAACGACCATCTCCAGGCCGGGGCGCGGGTGGTCGTGGTCTACTCGGGCTTCGAGGCCGAGGCCATCGACTCCCTGAGCGTCATCCGGCTGGGCGAGCACCTTGAGCGGCTCACGGCGCGCGACCTCCGCGTGCTGGAGACGACCGTGCCGTTCGAGACGCTCAAGGCCGTGGTGGACGTGGCCGTCGAGATCGGCCGGGAGGGGCGGGAGGGCAAGGCGGTCGGCACCCTGATCGTCGTCGGCGACGCCCGGAACGTCATGGTGCGGTCGCGCCCGCTCGGCTTCGACCCGTTCAAGGGCTACCGGCGCAAGGAGCGGAATGTCCGCGACCTGCGGGTGCGCGAGGCGATCAAGGAGATCGCCCAGTTGGACGGGGCGTTCGTCGTGGCCCGCGACGGTACGGTCGAGGCGGCCTGTCGGCTCGTCGACGCGCCGATGACGGGCCTGACCCTCCCCAAGGGCCTGGGCACGCGACACTGGGCCGCCGCGGCGATCACCGAGGTCACCAAGGCCCTGGCGGTCGTCGTCAGCCAGTCCAACGGGACGGTCCGACTGTTCCAGAATGGCGAGGTCATCCTCCGGATCGCCCCGATGCGGCACGCCCGCGCCATGAAGTGGCAGGATGCCGAGACCGAGCCGGGCTAATTCATGAGCCCCGGATCAGCACGTCGCGATCGTTCTTGAGCGGCTTCCCGGGCGTGCTCCGTCCCTGGGTTGTGTAACGCTCCAGCAGCCGGGTGAGGCGATCGACGATCTCGCGATGATCGGCCTGGACGTTTCGCCGCTCGCCCGGATCACGCGACAGGTCGTAGAGCTGGACCGGAGGCAGCCCCTTCGCCTCCACGGAGCCCGGTCGGGGCGGACTCCAGCCCCCCGAGTCGGGGCACAGGATCAGCTTCCAGGGGCCTTGCCGGATCGCGAACGATCCGTTGACGGAATGGTGGACCGTCGCCTCGTGGAGCGGACCGGCCGCCGTCCCGAGCAGGTCCGGAAGGATGCTGACGCTGTCTTCGCCCATGTCGTCCGGGAGTGTCTCGCCGACGATCGCCGCGACCGTCGCCATCAGGTCGGTCAGGCAGATCGTGTCCGCGCAGGTCGATCCCGCCTTCACCCGGCCGGGCCATCGGGCGATGAAAGGGATGCGATGGCCGCCCTCGAAGATGTCGGCCTTGTAGCCTCGAAGCGGACCGCTCGGGTTGTGTCCGAGGCGGGCCAGCGCGGGGAAGTCGGCGGACGGCGAACAACCATTGTCGCTGGTGAACATCACGAGCGTGTTACCCGCCAGACCATTGCGATCCAGCGCCCGGAGCACCTCGCCCACGACGTCGTCCACCTGCGCCACGAAGTCGCCATAAGGACCCAGCCGGGTCCGATCGCGAAATCCATCGGTCGGGACGATCGGCGTGTGCGGGGCCGTCATGGCGAGATAGAGGAACAACGGCTGACCATCGGCGCCGGAGCTTCGTGCGTCGAGGAAAGCGACCGCCTCGCGCGACAATGCGGGCAGGACGTCCTCGGCTTCGAAGTCTTTCTCGCCGGCCCCTTGCGGATGTAGGTTTTCTCCGTCGTGGGCACGCCGACGCAACGATCGTCACGGAGGAAGATGTAGGGCGGCATGTCGAGCGAGGCACTGATCCCGAAGAATCGGTCGAAACCCCGAGTGGTCGGACCGTGGGTAAACGGCCGGTCGTATCGGACCGCCGCCAGGTCGCCTCTCGGATCGACGGCGTCGCCGAAGGCGGTGGGTCTGTCGGCCGCCCAGTCCAGGCCGAGGTGCCACTTGCCGACGGCGGCGGTGCGGTATCCGTGACCTCGTAGCAGCGAGGCGACGGTCGGGCGTCCGGGGTTGATCAGGGGCGGCGAATAGCCGCCGAGCACCCCTTGCCCGAGCCGCGACCGCCAGGCATATCGACCGGTGAGGATGCCGTACCGGGTGGGCGTGCAGACCGCCGAACCGCTGTGGGCATCGGTGAATCGCATCCCCTGCCCCGCCAGTCGGTCGATGTGAGGTGTCGCGATCTTGCCCTCCGAGTTGAAGCACCGGAGGTCACCGTAGCCCAGGTCGTCGGCCAGGATGTAGACGAAGTTGGGCCGGTCGGATGCGTTGGGAGCGGCCAGGGCCAACGCGGGGCCGATGAAGATCAGCAGGCCCGCGATGGTCACGTGGGCATATGATGGAGGAGGAATGATACGGCGATATCCCATGACAGCCCCGCGGACTGATGAATCGGATCGACTTGATTTGCGCGAATTGTCGCGATAACCCCGAGATCGAACTCCTCTCCCGACGCGAACGACGATCCGGCCTCTCCCGGAGGCCGGGATCGTCGTCGGATCGCATGGAATCCGCCCGAATCTCAGTACGCATCCGAGCTGATGACCTCGCCGCCGCTGATCGACCCGAGTGCGACCCAGGTCTGCGGATTGATCGAGTTCTTCACATAATGGACCGAGCCGTCGCCGAAGAGGGTGTTGACGCCGCCGGGATGCCGGCTTCGGGAGGCCCCGAAGGCGTAGCCTTCTGACGAGGAGTTGTAGCAGGCCAGATTTTGAACGGGCTGGCTGTCGCAGAGCTCGCCAGGGTGCGGCGGGCTATGGCCCGGGCCCGAGACGAAGCCGGCGACGACGTCCACGTTGATGCCGCTCCCCAGGTAGTCGAGGTTCCCGTTGGGCGTGAATCGTGTCATGTAAGAGCCCGCGCCCGGATCCTCGAACCAGACCGTCCCTCGGATGTCATCGTTCGCCCCTTGCAAGATCTCGGAGACGAACTGGGTATTGCTCAGCCCGTCCGTGACGGACGCGACCTTGATCGCCAGCGGACCCGATCCGCTTGAGTTACTGCCGAATGGGGCCTGACGGTAGAGGGTGGGGTATGCTCCGAAGGCGATCCCGCCGAAATCAGTATTGCCGACGTTGATGCCGTAATTCCCCTTGGTCACCGAATAGGGATACGACGGGACCGCGCCCCCGGTCGCCGCGCTCAGCGCCGCGAAGCTGAAGGCGTTATCGCTGTCGCTCGGGCACTGGAACGAAGCGATCTTGGTCGTGAAGATCGTGCTGTTGACGACGAAGCCCCCCAGCGGGGCCGATCCCACGGGGCGCCCTCCATCCCGATCGACGCGTTGAAGGCATTGTAGAGCGGCGCCTGCTCGAGATAGGGGAGCATCAGGACGAACCAGGGCGTGTTCTGGCACCCTCGGCCGAAGCCCGGGCTCTTGCAAGGGCCGACACCGACCCCGTAGACCAGGGCGATGGGATAGCAATTGTTCGACGACTCGTAATTGGCCAGGCCCAGCCCCAACTGCTTGAGATTGTTGGTGCACTGGATCCGCCGCGCCGCCTCGCGGGCCGCCTGCACGGCCGGCAGCAGCAAGGCGATCAGGACGGCGATGATCGCGATCACCACCAGGAGCTCGATCAGCGTGAACCCACGTCGATGTTGTGTCATCCGTCAACAAGTCTCCGGAGTCGCGGGTAGGAAAGCGTTCAACAGGTACCGAATACACACCGGGTATCCGGGAAAAGACCACGACGCAGATCGGGGCGAAGGCGGCGCGGAGATCGGCGTCGCATCCAGTATAACGACGCCTCTTTCCGATGTGTGAATTTTCTTGGAAGGCATCGTAACCGACGGCCTCAGCCTCGCAGATCAATCCCGGTGCGATCTACCTCTGGATCCGGATCAGGCACACGCTCTCGTGGAATGAGATGTCGATGTCAGGCCCGAGGCGGCCGGGCAGTTCGAATGTGACGTAAACGCAGTCCTCCCGGTCGTCCCTGTAGAAGCCATCGCCGTCCCTATCGGCAACCTCGGACAGCTCCGGAGGATCGAGCAGTTGCAAGAGGACGTTTTCGATCTCCGCGAGTTGCCGCCTCATTACGATCGACTCCCCGGAAAAATTCCGCGGGCAGCGAGCGGCCAGGATCGGCCTGATGCACCGCGAGTTGGAATGAGAGACCTCCCTTCGTTGAAACGTGCGGACGCTGACGACCTCGTCGCCTTCGAGCGATCGTGCTGCACGGGATGGAGGCATGTATCCTGGAATCATACTCCACCGGCAAGTGCTCTTCCTCCAGGTCGATCGTTCGGGCATTGGGGTGTCGAGGATCTCAAGCCCTGGAGCATTTCACCACATGATCAGACACGCGGGGGGACGTCGTTCGTCGCGGGTCTCCAGACCCCGCCGTCGGCGGGATCGAAGGTCACCCGCACGGCAAGGTCGGGAGACCTTGCCACAACCTTGTAGATTCCCGTTTGGCATCCGGGACCGCGATTCCTACATTAGATCCCTGGGGACGGTTCCCACGTCCATCGAGGTGCGGATGTCCCGCACGCATCTTCCGACGTGTCAGCCGGAGACTCGCAGGACAAGGCCCATGACGAGTAACCACGTGAGGACCGGGGACGACCGATCGAGATCCTGGTTTGCCGCTCTGCTGGTCGAGCCGCTCTACCGGCTCTTCTACGGCCGATTGCCGGAAGCGGGCGGCTCGGCCGAGGCGGATGGTACGGGCCGTGAAGCCGATCGGCCGCGCGGGTTAGTGCTCGTCGCCGACGGCGTCGGCGGCCTGGACCTCTGCGGGACCGGCTTGCGCGACATGGCGGCCGCCGATCGCCTCCCCTCCGTCATCGAGGTTTTCTCATGGGGCCACGGAGTGGGGCGATGGTTCGCCGACCTGACGGACGTGGCGAACCGAGACCGACAGGCCACACGGGTTGCCGAGGCCGTACGACGATTCCAGGCCGAACAGCCCGGGGATTCGGTCTTCCTCGTCGGCAAGTCGGGGGGCTCGGGCGTGATGATCAAGGCCCTCGAGCAACTCGACCAGGGCCGCGTGGAGCGGGTCGTGCTGCTGGCGCCGGCCCTCTCTCCCGGCTACGACCTCACTCGGGCGCTCCGGGCCGTGAGTCGGGAAATGGTCGTCTTCTGGTCGCCGCTCGACGTGGTCATCCTCGGAGCAGGGACGCGCGTCTTCGGAACGATCGATCGGGTCCGGGGCGTCGGGGCGGGCCTGGTGGGTTTCGTCGCGCCCGGCCCCGACGATCCGGATGGGGAGAGGATCCGCCAGTATGCGAAGCTCCGACAGGTCCGATGGCGGCCGGGGATGGCCTCGGCCGGTAACCTCGGCGGTCATGCTGGGCCGGATAATCCGATGTTCCTGCGAAAATACGTCGTGCCGCTCTTGCGGGCCGCCGAGGCGGAGTCGGTGCCGCCTTTGACGTGCTCCCGATCGGCCCGGCGCCGAATCGCGGGTCGGTGTCAAGCCAACCTCCCGCTCCGCCGATATCCATATGGCCCGGGTCACGCGGGTCTGACGACTCGCCGAACCGTGGCACCAGGCACCTTGATGTCGGAAACGGTCAGAGCGTCCGGGACGGAGCCCATCCAAGCCTTCGGGCTCGCCGATGGGGCCTCGTCCTGGGCGCTCTGGTCGTCGAGGGATCACTTCGGGCGGAGTTCCTTGCAGGAGCCTCGCCGGGCGCCCTCGAGAACTGGCACCTTGATGCCGCACCGCGCGGCGGTCTCCGCCTTCTCCAACGGGAGAATATCCCCCCCTGCCCCACACAACGGAGGGCGGGACCGCCTCGCATTTGATCCCTTTCACTCCATCCGAGCCTCAACATCCGGACTCTCATTCATCCCGGATCGGCCCGAGGCCGATTGCCACAACATCCAGAAGAAATAGCAACTTGGAGCGATCGTCCCGGGGCCGCCTGGCCCGGATCGTTGGCCGTCGCTCGATGGCAGCCTTGACCATCCGGCTGCGGGGGCGGATAAATCTCGATAAGAACGTTGGCCCGAATTCTCCGCCAGGGACGGTGCGCTCCGCACGGCATGGAGGCGTGGACGATGCGCCTGTTGGCGTGGATCGGACATGTCCGGGCCGCGATTCGCCCCCCTCTGGGGTCTTCAGGACGCCCAGCACTCCTTTGGAGCTTCGACGACGATCATGAGTAAGCAGCTCGCTCCGATTTCGCAGGTTCGCGGCCGGGAGATCCTCGACAGCCGCGGCAATCCGACGGTCGAAGTGGACGTGATCCTGTCCGACGGTACGCTCGGTCGCGCCGCGGTCCCCTCGGGGGCCAGCACGGGGATCTACGAGGCGGTCGAGCTCCGCGACGGCGACAAGTCTCGATACGGCGGCAAGGGCGTGTCCAAGGCCGTCGCCAACGTGAACACGGTGCTGGCCCAGGTCGCCTCGGGCCGCGATCCGGCCGACCAGGTCGGCCTGGACCGCGCGTTGATCGCGGCCGACGGCACGCCGAACAAGGACAAGCTCGGCGCCAATGCGATCCTGGGCGTGAGCCTGGCCGCGGCCAAGGCCGCCGCCGCCGCCCATGGCCTGCCGCTCTATCGATACATCGGCGGGACCAACGCCCGGGTGCTCCCGGTGCCGATGGCCAACATCATCAACGGCGGCAAGCACGCCGACAACAAGATCGACTTCCAGGAATTCATGGTCATGCCCCTGGGGGCCAAGACGTTCGCCGACGGCATCCGCATGGTGGCCGAGGTCTTCCACGCCCTCAAGGCGGTCCTCAAGAAGGCCGGCCATAATACCAACGTCGGCGACGAGGGCGGCTTCGCCCCCAACCTCGACAACGAGGAGGCGATCAAGTACATCCTCGATGCTGTCGTCAAGGCGGGATACCAGCCCGGTCGCGACAAGGACATCGGCATCGCGCTCGACACGGCCTGCTCCGAGCTCTTCGAGGAAGGCGGCAAGAAAGGCTATCGTTTCTGGAAATCGGCCCCCGACTCGATCCACAGCAGTCAGCAGATGGTCGATCTGTTCGCTTCCTGGGTCGAGAAGTACCCGATGATCGTCTCGATCGAGGACCCCCTGGACCAGGACGACTGGTCGGGCTACGCGGCGCTGACCAAGGCCCTGGGTGACAAGGTCCAGATCGTCGGCGACGATTTCTACGTCACCAACACCGAGCGGTTGTCCAAGGGGATTGCCCAGGGCTGCACCAACAGCATCCTGATCAAGGTGAACCAGATCGGCACCCTGACCGAGACGCTCGAGGCCGTCGAGATGGCCCACCGCGCCGGCTGGACCAGCGTGATGAGCCACCGATCGGGCGAGACCGAAGACACGACCATCGCCGACATCGCCGTGGCCACCAATTGCGGCCAGATCAAGACCGGCAGCGCCAGCCGATCCGACCGCATCGCCAAGTACAACCAGCTCCTCCGCATCGAGGAGCAGCTCGGCACCGACGCAATCTACGGCGCCGGCCTCTTCAAGCGGAAGTGAAAGCGCCGCCGGGCCCCGGACCATAGCGATTGCCCGAGACCTTCGTAGGGTGGGTAAAACCCACCGGTGAGTGGATTCTCATTGGTGGGTTTCACCCACCCTACGAAGGATTGAACGGCGTTGTCGCATAAAAATGTGTGTTATTGATGCGAAGCATGTCAGGTCGGCCCAACCGGGCTTATCCGCGCGAACCCGGCCGATCTGGCGTGTGTCTGGTCAACTCGCCGCCGTCGAGAAGTTTCGGGCGAGCCATCGTCGAGCGTCGCGGCATCCCGGCCGCGAGTCGCGAGCTGGGCGGCCCTCAAGAGACGGCTTTCGCGAGTGCACCATGAACTCAATGTTGAACTCTCTCGATCAGAATCCGTTCTTCTCGGGCGGGCTGTCTCTGATGGTGATCGGCTCGCTCGCCGCGTTGTTGCGTCGGCTCCCGGGGCAGATCTGGGCCTATCTGGAGCGCAGGTTCTCCATCACTGTGGAGATCCCCGATCGCGATCCGGCGTACCGATGGGTCCAGACGTGGCTGGCCGCCCAGTCTTACGCGCGCCGCGCCTGCGACTTGAGCCTGATCACCACCTGGAGCAGCCGCGACCCGGACTCGGACATCGATGACGACTCGGACGATGGCGATCCGTCGGGGCCGGCCAAGGAAGCGAACTTCCTCCTGTCGCCGGCACCGGGGACGCACTTCATGACGTATCGGAATCGGCTCCTCATCCTGCATCGGACCCGCCGGGAGCTCCAGATGGGCGGTCCCATGTCGTTCCAGGAGACCATGAAGCTCCAGGTCTTGGGCGGGAATCGAGCGCTGATCGAGCAACTCCTCGGCGAGGCGTACGCGGCCGGAGTCCCGACGACCCCCGGCGTGAGCATCCTGTCGGCATACGACGCCTGCTGGTCGGCGACGGCCTGGCAGCCCAGGCGGCCGATGGCCTCGTTGGTCCTCGCCGACGGGCTCCTCGAAGAGATGCTCGCCGACCTGCACGAATTCTACCGATCGCGGACCTGGTACGCGGAGCGTGGCATCCCCTACCGCCGCGGTTACCTCCTCCATGGACCTCCCGGGACCGGCAAGACGACGCTGGTCCTCGCCCTGGCCGGCGAGCTCAAGCTGTCGCTCGCCGTCCTCAACCTGAGCAACCGGCTGATGTCGGACGACTCGCTCCGGACGCTGATCAACGCGCTGCCGGTCGGGGCCGTCCTGTTGATCGAGGACGTCGACTGCATCTTCAAGGAGCGGCGCGGGACCGACCAGCAGACCGGCGTGACCCTGAGCGGGCTGCTCAACGCCCTAGACGGCGTCAGCTCGCGCGAAGGGCGGGTCCTGTTCATGACCACGAATCACCCGGAGCGGCTCGATCCGGCGCTCATACGTCCCGGTCGCGTTGACCGGAAGGCCGAGCTGGGATACGCCACGCCGGACCAGGCCCGACGGCTGTTCCTCTGGTTCTATCAGGGCTGTGGCGTCAATCCCGCCGAGTTGGGACGCCAGGCGGACGTCTTCGCCGATCAGGTCCCGCCAGGCCGGATTACCATGGCCGCGATCCAGGAACACCTGCTCCGACACCGCCATTCGCCCGGCGTCGCGGTCCACGAGGTCGTCTTCGAGGAGATCGCTATCGAAGGAGGTGAGCTCATGGCGCGACGGCAAGAGGTCGATGGGCTCCTCCAGGAAGTTGGATAAGACTCGGCATTCCAGGCGTTGCCACGGCATCAGTGCCGCGCGAATCCGGCCAGGGGTCGCGGCTCTTTTTCTCCCTCGCGGAGCAAGTAGCCCTTCCCGGCCGGTAGGTCCTTGTAGTGGTCGATCTTTCCCGAGGGCCATCGAACTTCGAGCGACTCGACCCGGTCGCTGGCGCCGAGCCCGAAGTGGAGCCGCGGGTCATTGGCCGATTGATAGCTGCCGCCGCCGAGGCGCTGGGCGACCTGTCGGCGTCCGCCGGCCGTCAGGGTGACCCGGGCGCCGACGCCGTCGCGGTTGGACGTCGTGCCCTCGAGCCGGAGCATGATGAAATGGCCGACGCGCTCGCTCCGGTTGTGGAAATAAGCCAGCGGCTCGTTCTGCGAGAGGATGACGGCATCGGGCCGGCCGTCGTTGTCGAGGTCCCCGGCGGCCAGGCCGCGGCCGAGCCGAGGCACCTCCCAGCATGCGCCGGCCTGGTTCGAGATGTCCACCAGCCGGCCGTCGGGCCGGTTCTCGTACAGTCGGGAGGGCATGGCGTAGGGAAAATAGGGACGGTTATCGTTCACGTGCCCGTTGGTGATCAGCACGTCGAGTCGACCGACGTTGGCGACGTCCGCCATCGCGATGCCGAAGCCGAGCAGGTATCGAGTGGCCAGCCCGATTCCCGACGCGTTGCTCCGGTCTTCGAAGAGTCCCTGGCCCAGATTCCGGTAGAGCGTCGTCCCTTCGCCATAGAGGTTGGTGACCATCAGGTCGGGCCGGCCGTCGCCGTCGATGTCGCCGCAGGCCACACCCATCCCGGCCTGGTAGCCGCCCGAGGCGTTGCCGGCCGCGCCGGATTCGAGCGCGACCTCCTCGAACCGGAAGCCTCCCTTGTTGTGGAACAGGTAATTCGCCGTGCCGTCATTGGCCACGTAGAGGTCGATGCGGTTGTCGTCATCCAGGTCGGCGGCGACCACGCCCAGACCACGCCCGTTGGTCTCGACGCAGCCGGACATCGCGGTCACGTCGACGAACCGGCCGCTGTCGTTGCGGAAGACGTGGTCGGGTGCCGGCTGGACCTTGCTGGGGGCGCAGTAGAAGTAATCGCCCTTCTCGTTGAGGCACAACGGCGGGTTCGCCGGGTCCCAGATCATGTAATGACAGACATACAAGTCGAGATCGCCGTCGTTGTCCAGGTCCGCGAAGGCCGACGAGCTGGGATAGTCGCGCGTGCCGGCCAGCCCGGCTCGTCCCGTCACGTCCTCGAAGGTCCCGTCGCCGTGGTTACGATACAACGCATAGGTTTGGAGCCGGGTGACGAACACATCGGGCCGGCCGTCGTTGTCGTAATCGGCCACGGTCACGCCCAATCCATAGCCCTGACCCCAGGCGATCGCGGCGATCTTCGAGGATGTCGTGACATCCTCGAAAGTCCCGTCGCCGCGGTTGCGGAAGAGCCGGTCGCCGGGAGAGGGGGCCGATTTGTCCCCGTCGCCTCCCGGCGCCAGGACCGGGCCGCCCTGCACGCAGTAGACGTCGAGCCAGCCGTCGCCGTCGAAGTCGAGCAGTGCCACGCCGCCCGCTGCCGTCTCCGGCATCAGGTGCTGCGGAGTCCGGCCGTTGTCGAAGGTGAAATTCAGGCCGACGGCCTCGGCGTCGTTGACGAAGCGAACGACCGGTCGGGCACCGGCTCCGGTGCCAAGTGCCGCCGGTGTGTCCGGCCGTCTGCCGACGCGATCGCGGAGATCGGCCAGCCGCTCGGAAACGGGCCTGACCGTCGCCCGCGACCCTTCGAGGTCGGACGCATACGGCGATGAGAGCGCGACGGCCTTGCCGATCAGGTCTGGGGGCAGCGGTGCGGCGATCTCCAGGCCGCGATGGCCGGTCGCGGAGGTGGTGCCGGCCCGGGTATTGGCCTCGTGGAGGATCGACCATCCCTCGGCATCGAACGGACGGCCGAGCGTCCGCGCAGTTGGGCCAACCGTTCGGCCTGCTCGACTGCGGGCGAGTCGGTGAGGATGATGCTCCGGAATTCATCCTGTGCCCGGTCGAGCTCGGCCTTGCGGCGACGGAATTGCTCCGCATCGCGAGTCAGGCCCGCCTGGAAGCTCAGGACCGCGAGCCGCTCGACCGCCTGGCTATCGCCGGGAGTGGCCCGGATCAGCCCCGTCAGCTCCTCGCGTTCGGCGGCGACGTCGCCGCGCCGGGCGGCCAGCCAGGCCCTCATCGAGCTCACCGCGGCGGCATCGAAGTGATTTTCCGGCAGGTGTGCGACGGATTCCCAGAAGCCGTCGAGATCGTCGGTCGCCCGGGCCAGTGCGAGCCTCGCCTCCCAGACCGACTCGTCTTCGGGCCGCTTCCGCGCACATCGATCGAGCCAGCCGGTGGCCTCGTCGAACCGGCCGGTGAGGATGGCGTGATTCGCCTTGCCCAGCCAGACGCGGTCATCCTCCAGGTCGGCCGATTCCAGGGCACGAAGCCAGGCCTCGACAGGCGTGGGCGAATGGTCGAGCAGCCAGAGCTCTCGGAGCACGGCGCCCGGGCTCGGCGACCGGCACCAGGAGGCGCGCAGCACGCGACGGACGTCGTCAAGCCGCCCTTCGAACCGATAGAGCCGGCTCAAGGCCCGCTCGAGATCGTAACGTTCCGCCCCGATCGGGGCGGCCAGGGCTTCGATCAAGATGCGTTCGGACGGGGCATATTTCCCCGTGTTGATCAACAGGGTCGCGCCGAGCAGCGCGGCCCGGGCGTAGGATGGGCTGGATCGGGGGACGCGCCCATGCGGCGATCGCCGCATCCTGGCCATGCCGACGCCCGGCGTCCGGGTCGCGGCCGTCTTCCGCCGCCGTCATGGCCTCGCGACGTCCCCGCTCCAACTCGCACTCGCCGAGCAGGAGCAGGACTTCACCATCATCGGGCCATCGTTCCGCCAGCCGGACGAGCCGCTGGCGCGCCGAGCCGAAACGCCCCGCTTCCATCGCCGCGCGTGCCTCGGCGAGATCCAGCCGCCGCGACCGCGTGCGGTACCAGACCATGCCGGCCACGACCGATGTCGCCAGGATCGCGAGGGCCAGCCCCGGCAACATCCACCGCAACCGCGCGCCCCGTCGCTTAGCCATCCCGCCCTCGCCCTTCCCGTTGGCCCGACCCTACCCCGCTCGCTCCCTTCGAAGGAAGAGGGCCGGCGCCCTCCTCCTCGCCATCTTCGCGAATCCCGGGCGGATGCGGCAAGCTCTCCGCGTCGAACCTACGGCTACATCGTCGAGGCGAAAGTCGGATTGTATGCATCCCAGCATCATCTCGCGGTATCGCTGTGGGATGCGGTTGACAAGCTGGAACCTTGAAGGCGAATCGGGGCCGATTGACTTTCTTTGGATTTTTTTTTCGAAGTTCCGCGAATTCCGCGTCGGCTCTACGGTATTCAAAGAAGAAAGACTAAACGTCAATCCTTCGATTGTCACCATGCAACGCAAGAACCGGGCGCGAGCAGGACTGTCGGAATGCCGACGTCGGCTCGATCCGCATCGGGACGGATGGGCACCGCGCCAGGGATCGCCGTGCGCTCCGCGACGACCGGCTTGCGTGGTGGGAAGCGGGCATCCGATGATCGGCAACTCGTCGCGGTTCCTCTTGCGGCGCAAAGATTTGAATTTCTATGGAATAGTTATAGATGTCGATTCGAGCGATCGAATCGGGCGTCGGGTAACTTGAGTCGCTGACTTGAAACTTGGAGACCTTCACGCAAAACACCAAAAAATTCACATCGAGTGAAATTAGGAGTTCCTCTTAGAAAGGTAGTGGTCGTCGCTCTGCCGCCCGGCGTACCGAGAGGAGCTCTATCAGATGCCATCAACAACGAAGTTTCGAGATCGACTCCGGCATGGTCAACGCAAGTCGTACCTCGCGTTGTGGTAGCGCTGAACCAAGCTCGCGAGTCGCCTTCGAAGTACGCCGATCCTAAGCGAGGCCACGCGAAGAAACTTGAGATTCTCGCCAGAAATTCCTTGCAAGTTCGAATGCATCCGTTCTAGAATCTCCCTTCATTGTGCATCTTGACGATTATTGTTTACGCAAAATTTATAATGATTCAACGATTGAAGGAAGCCGCGTAGGATCGTTGACGACGGAGCGAGCGGGCCTTGTCGGGCTCAATCGGAACTCCAGTAGGCTCTCAGCTCGAGGAATTGTGATTTCGTGGCGCGTCGCAGGCGAGAAGCGCGACGCCTCGGGAATCTCCAGCAGGGGGGCCCGTCCCGCGCGGGTGGACTCGCATCCTTGCGATTTGGATCTTCCTGGGATGATGGGCCGACGACGGCCTCGATCGCCTTGAGCCAAAGCCGACAATCTCTCGACGTCATCGAATTCGTCCATCGGAACGACCCCGGCCTGTGGGGTTCGTCCCCCAGCCAGCTCGATCGAACCGGTCTGATTCATCCGGCTTTCGATCCGAGTCGTTCTCCGTCCGTGTCCGCGCCGGCTACGCCATCCGAAATCGCACACGAAGTTGGGCCCGCTGATTGTGGCGAGACCAACGTCCCGATTCGACTGACCTTGATCGACTCCAGGATTCATCCCCGGCTCCGTCCGCCCTTGCCGTGAAATCATCCGAAGATTCAGGAGCATCGCCGATGTCGCGCAGACTCTCTCACCGAATTGCCCGTTTCCTCGCCCCGAGGAAGTCTCGCGACCGTACGCGGACCCGGGTTCGGCCCCTGGAAGTGCTCGAGCCGCGAACTCTGCTCTCCTCGACCTGGTACGTCGATTCGGCGAACACGAGCGGGACCGAGGACGGGTCCGCGGCCTATCCCTACACGACGATCCAGGGCGCGATCGACAATACCCACACCTCCGCGGGCGATGCGATCCTGTTGGAGAGCGGCAACGGCTACGACGAGACGGTCATGGTCAACAAGTCCCTGACGATCGAGGCCGACGCGGGCCAGACGCCGGTAAACGCCGGCACGGGGACCGGCGTCGGTCTCACGATCGCGTCCGGTGTCACCGGCGTGACGATCACGGGCCTCACCATCGAGGACTTCGCCACCGGCGTCGTGGTCGAACCGGGTGCCTCGCTGACGCTCGACAGCGATACCATCGAGAACAACATCAATGAGGGCTTGACCAACTCCGGCGACGGCGGCGGCGTCTACGACGACGGCGCCACGCTGGCGATCGACGGCGGCACCATCGAAGGCAATACTGCGCTCAACGGCGGCGGCCTGTACATCGCCGGTGGGATCGTCCAGATAACCGACAGTGATTTCGTGTCCAACAAGGTCAGGCTTTATGGTGGCGCGATCAACAACGTTGACGGCCACGTCGAGATCACGGGTGGCTCGATCCGGTCCAACATCGCCGCGGGTACTTACGGCAGTGGCGGTGGCGGCGGCGGCATCTCCAACGGCGGCGGCACGCTGACGATCGCCGGGGGCGCCCTCATCCAGAACAACAAGGCGTATTCTGGAGGCGGACTCTACATCGTCGGTGGGACGGTCCATGTCACCGACAGCCAGGTCGATTCCAATTCCGCCGTCGCCTACGGCGGCGGCATCATCGAAGCGCAGCGCGAAAATCACGATCTCCGGCGGCACCATCTCGGACAACAAAGCAGGATACGGCGGCGGAATCTTCAATACATCAGGCAGTGTGCGTGTGACTGGCGGCTGCACGATCCATGGCAACACGGCGGGTGTCGGCGGCGGAATCTATCAGGCGAGCGGTAGCTTGACCCTCACGGACAGTACGCTCTCCCAGAACACCGTCAGCGACGCCGGTGGCGGAATCTTCGAAGCCGGGGGCAAGGTTGATGTGACCGGCGGCCTAATCCAGAGCAACGGTGCATACGGCGGCGGCGGCATCTACGAGCAGGGCGGCACGCTGACGATCGTCGGCGCCATCATCGCGAGCAATAATTCCGGCGAGGCCGGGGGCATCTTCGTCAGCGATGGGTCCGTCACGATCAGCGATGACCAGATCAGCAATGAGGGGACCGCCATCGAGGTCGGGAACGGCGCCTCGGCCACAATTACCAACGACGCGATCACGGACAATGGGGCTGGAGTCGTCGTGGGCTTCAACCCGAGTGACACCACCACCGCCACGATCAACGACGACGACTTCACGGGCGACTCCACGGGCGTCGTGAACAGCGAATCGGTCGGGACGATCGACGCCACGGGGAACTGGTGGGGCACGATCCACGGCCCGAGCACGCCGCTCAACCCCGGCGGCGACGGGCCGGCCGTCTCCGGCAACGTCGCGATCACCCCCTGGATCGGCCTGTACACCGACGGCACGCCGTCCGGACCTGGGTTCAACCCGACCGGAGTTACCCTTTATGCCGTGCCGACGCAGTTGGTCTTCACCACCGAGCCATCGGCGACGGCCTACGCCGGCGTCGCCTTCGGGCAGCAACCGGTCCTAGAGGCCGAGGACGCCTCGGGCAACCTGGGCATCAATTTCGACAGCGCGTACGTCCCGGGCTCGCAGGTGTCGCTCACGCTCAACGCCGGTTCGTACGCGGGCACGTTGACGGGCACCAACCCGTTCGACGCCTCCGCCGGTTTCGCCAGCTCCCAGGACCTGCGCATCACGCAGAACGGGACCTACACGCTCTCCGCTTCGGCGTTGCCGACGGGCGACCCCTGGAGCAGCCTGATCGCGAATGAACCCGTCAGCACCTCGATCAACGTCACCGCGAGCCCCTACACCGTCTGGTACGTGAATTCGACGAACCCCGGCCCCGTCGTGACCGGTTCGACCGGACTGACGCCCGCCGACGGCTTCCCGACGATCCAGGAGGCGATCGACGGCTGGGGGACCACCTCGGGCAACACGATCTATGTCGAGGACGGCAACGGCTACGATGAGACGGACACGGTTGACAAGTCCCTGACGATCGAGGCCGACTCGGGCCAGACGCCGGTGAATAGCGGCAACGCGAGCGGCGTCGGTCTCACGATCGCGCCCGGTATCACCGCCGTCACGATTACGGGCCTCACCATCGAGCACTTCAACACAGGCGTGGTGGTCGAACCGGGTGCCTCGCTGACGCTCGGCAGCGACACAATCGCGAGCAACTCGAATCTCGGCACGATCAACTATGGCCGAGGCGGCGGCATCTACGACGACGGCGGCCAACTGACGATCACCGGCGGCACCCTCATCGAGGACAACCATGCGCGCTTCGGCGGTGGACTCTACATCAGCGATACGATCATCCAGATCACCGACGGCCGGATGACGTCCAACACGGCCCAGGTTGACGGCGGTGGCCTTTACGCCTCTTCCGGCCAGGCCAGGATCACGGGAGGCTCGTTCAATTCCAACTCGGCCGGGGGCGCTGGTGGTGGCATTTACGACTACTACGCCCCGATGACGATCGCCAATGGCACCCTCATCGACAGCAACAAGGCAGGCTACGGCGGCGGTATCTACATCGAAGAAGGCACCATCACGATCACCGGGGACACGATCGACTCCAACTTGGTCTCGGAGTATGGCGGCGGCATCTACGACTCCTACGGCAATGTCAAGATCATGGGCGGTACCATCGAATCCAACCGGGGGGGACGCTACGGCGGCGGCATCTACCTCGACGAGGGGACGATGACGATCTCCGAGGTCCAGATCTCGTCCAACTCGGCCGAGTATTACGGTGGCGGTATCGACATGACGGGATATGCCCAGGTCGATATCACGGGCGGCGTGATCGCCTCGAACTCGGCCTCGGATTATGGCGGCGGGATCTACGATGAGGCCTACGACGGCAGGTTGACGATGGCCGGCGGCACCCTCGTGGAGAGCAACAAGGCGTACTACGGCGCCGGTCTCTACGTCGATTACGGGGCCGTGCAGATCACGGGGGCCACATTCGCCTCCAACACGGCCTCGGATTATGGCGGCGGCATCTACAACTATCATGGCGATATCAAGTTCTCCGGCGGTTCGATCAAGTCCAACTCCGGCGGCGATTATGGCGGCGGCATCGAGAACTCCGAAGCCACGTTGATGATCGCCGACGGCACCGTCATCGAGAACAACAAGTCGAACAACGGCGGCGGCATTTACCTCTACTACGGGACGGTCACGATCACGGGAGATACCGTCGCCTCCAACTCGGCCAATGACGGTGGCGGCATCGACGACTCTTACGGCGACCTCAAGATAACCGGAGGGACGATCAAGTCCAACGCGGCCGGGAGCGCCGGCGGCGGCATCTACGACCGCGGCGGCATGATGACGATCGTCGGCGGCACCGTCATCGAGGACAACAGGGCCTACATCGCCGCCGGTATCTACATCGGCTCCGGTGCCGTCACGATCACCGACGCCCAGGTCGCGTCCAATACGGCCGGGGTTCAGGGCGGCGGCATCTTCAATTCCTACGGCGATGTCAAGATAACCGGAGGGACGATCCAGTCCAACGCGGTGGCGAGTGCCGGCGGCGGCATCTACGACCGCGGCGGCATGATGACGATCGCCGGCGCCACCATCGAGGACAACCATGCTTACAACGCCGCCGGCATTTACATCAGCCGCGGGACGGTCCTGATCGACGACGCCCAGGTCGCGTCCAACACGGCCGCGAATAACGGCGGCGGCCTTTACAACTCCTCTGGCAGCGTCAGGATCGACGGCGGCGCGATCGAGTCCAACGCAGTCGGGAGTGCCGGCGGCGGCATCTACGACCACGGCGGCATGATGACGATCGAACTCGGTGCCGCCATCGAGAGCAACCATGCGTACAACGCCGCCGGCATCTTCATCGGCTCCGGGACACTCCAGATCATCGACGGCCAGGTGGAGTCCAACACGGCCACGAATGACGGCGGCGGGATCTACAACACGGGCGATCTCAAGATCTCGGGCGGCGCGATCCAGTCCAACGTGGCCGGGAGGCAGGGCGGCGGCATCTACGACAACGGCGCGTTGACAATCGTCCACGGCGTCCTCGAGGGCAACACGGCTAACGGGGGCGGTGGGATCCTCGTTTACTCCGGGGCGGTCACGTTCACCGGAGCCACAGTGGAGTCCAACACGGCCAGGGGCAATGGCGGCGGCATCTACGACTACCTCGGCGATGTCAAGATCACCAGCGGCGCGATCCAGTCCAACGCGGCCGGGAGTAACGGAGGCGGCATCTTTGACCAGGGCCCGCTGACGATCGCCGGCCCCATATCCATCCAGAAGAACACGGCGGCCTCTGGCGGTGGCATCTACATCTCCGGTGGGACGGTCCAGATCACCGATGCCCAGGTCGCGTCCAACACGGCCGCGTATGACGGCGGCGGCATCTTCAATTCCTACGGCGATGTCAAGATCACGGGCGGCTCCTTCCAGACCAACGCGGCCCAGACTGAGGGCGGTGGCATCTACGACCGCGGCGGCATGATGACGATCGCCGGCCCCATCCCCATCCAGAAGAACATGGCGGAATCCGGCGGCGGCCTCTTCGTCTCCGGTGGGACGGTCCAGATCACCGACGCCCAGGTCGCATTGAACTCGGCCATCTATGACGGCGGTGGCCTGTTCAATACCTCCGGCGATGTCAAGCTCACGGGCGACGCGATCACGTCCAACGCGGCCGGGACTTCCGGCGGCGGCATCTACGACCGTGGCGGCATGATGACGATCAGCCAAGGCGTCCTGGAGCACAACGCGGCGTCCCAGGGCGGTGGGATCTTTGCGAGCTCCGGGGCGGTCACGATCACCGGAACCCCGGTGGAGTTCAACACGGCCGGGCATTCGGGCGGCGGCATCTTCGACGACCTCGGCGACGTCCAGCTCAGGGACGTGCCGGTGCAATCCAATGCGGCCGGGAGCAATGGCGGCGGCATCTTCGACCAGTCCGCCGCATTGACGATCAGCAGTGGCACACCGATCGAGAAGAACCAGGCGAGCAACGGCGGCGGCATATTCATCGACCGCGGGACGGTCACGATCAGTGACGCCCAGATCGCCTCCAACACGGCTGCGAATGGTGGCGGCCTCTACAACTCCTACGGCGATGTCAAGATCACGGGCGGCACCGTCAAGTCCAACGCGGCCCCGAATGGTGCGGGCGGCGGCATCCTGGAGCAGGGCGGCACGATGACGATCGCCGGGGGCGCGGTCATCGAAGGCAACTCGGCCTACAACGGCGGCGGCCTCTATCTCGCTTCCGGGTCGTTCACGATGACCGGGGATCAGGTCACGTCCAACACGGCTACGTCGTTCGGCGGCGGCCTCTACAACTCCCAGGGCAATGTCAACATCTCCGGCGGCGCGTTCGCGTCCAACGCGGCGAGTGTCGCCGGCGGCGGCCTCTATAACCTGGGCGCCACCATGAGGATCATCGGCGGCGCGGTCATCGAAGGCAACTCGGTGTCCAACGGCGGCGGTGGCGGCCTGTTCATCGAAGGTGGTTCCGTCACGATCACCGGGGACCAGGTTGTATCCAACCACGCCCGTCACAATGGCGGTGGCCTCGAGGACATCTCGGGCGATGTCAAGATCACGGGCGGCTCGTTCAAGTCCAACGGGGTGGGATACTTCGGCGGCGGCCTCGCCGATCTTTTCGGCCCGATGACGATCGCCGGCGCCACCCAGATCGAGGGCAACACGGCGTTCAACGGCGGCGGTCTCTACGTCTACCTTGGTGTGGTCACAGTCACCGGGGACGTAATCGAGTCCAACAGGGCTTCGTATGATGGCGGCGGCATCAACGACCGCTCTGGCGATGTCAAGATCACGGGCGGAGCGATCGATTCCAACACGGCTCAGAATGAGGGCGGCGGCCTCTTCGGCTCCGCCGGCATGATGACGATCGCCGGCAGCACCGCCATCGAGAGCAACAAGGCGCCCAAAGGCGGCGGCATCTATATCGCCGGTGGGACGATTCAGATCACCGACGCCCAGGTCGCGTCGAATACGGCTGGGTACGACGGTGGCGGCATTGACGAAGATGGCGGGATGTTGAAGGTGACCGGCTGCACCATCGACGGCAACACGGCGGCGGCCGGCGGCGGCATCTATCAGAGTAATGGCACCCTGACCATCATCGAGAGCACGCTCGCGGACAACCTCGCCATCGCCGACGCGAGCCAGTCCCACAGCAATTACGGTGGCGGCATCTACGCCGAGGGCTCTGCGGCGGCGCTCACCAACGACACTATTGCTGCGAACACGGCCGTCGAGGGGGGTGGCATCTATGTCGGCACCGGCACGGTGAGTCTCACCAACGACACGATCTCCGCAAACATGGCCACCGATGACGGCGGCGGTGTGGACAACGGCGCCGGTTCGGTGAGCGTCGTGAATACGATCATCGCCGCTAACGCGGCCGGTACCATGGGGACCGACGTTGACGGGACCTTCAATTCCCTGGGCTACAACCTGATCGGCGCGGTGGACGGCAGCAGCGGCTTCAGTGCAACTGGCGACCTGACGGGTACCGCCGCCCATCAGCTCGACCCGAGGCTTGCCCAGCTCGGGAGCTACGGCGGCCCGACCCAGACGATGGCGCTGTTGCCGGGCAGCCCGGCGATCGGCGGGGGGAGCATGGTCAGCGGCGTCACGACCGACCAGCGGGGATTCCCGCTCGACATGCCCACCCCCGACATCGGCGCCTTCCAGTCGCAGACCACCCTGGTCGTCAACACCACCGGCGACTTCACCAGCGGGCCGTCCGGCGAGCTGAGCCTTCGTCAGGCGATCAATCTGGCGAATCTGGTCAACGAGGCCGAGACGATCACCTTCGACCCGAACGTGTTCGCCACGCCGCAGACGATCACTCTCACCGAGGGTCCCCTCAATTTGACCGACACCGGCGGTGCCGTGACGATCACCGGTCCGGCCGCGGGCGTGACCGTCAGCGGAGGCGGAGCCAGCAGTGACTTCGACGTGGACATGGGTGCCACGTTGTCGATCTCGAACATGACAATCACAGGGGCCTCGGGGTTTTACGGCGGCGGCATTTACAACTCCGGTACGGTGACCCTCACCGACGACACGATCACCGGAAACTCGGCCTACGAATTCGGCGGCGGCATCTTCAACGTCGGAATGTTGACGCTGACCGACGACACGGTCTCCGGGAACTCGGCCGGGAGTGGAGGCGGCATTGCCAACTTCACGCCAGGGAAGGTGACGCTCGTCCAGGACACGTTCTCGGGAAATTCGGCCCGGAACGGCGGCGGCGCCATCTCCGACTACTACGGCACGGTGACGCTCACCAACGATACCATCTCCGGGAACTCGGCCTCGTCCGGCGGCGGAATCTACGTCGAATCGGGCACGTTGACGCTCACCAACGATACCATCTCCGGGAACTCGGGCATGGAGGGCGGCGGCATCGTCAACGCGGGTCAAGGCCCGGTGAATGTGGTCAATTCGATCATCGCCGGCAACTCGGCCAGTTCCACGACAGGTCAGGACGTTTCGGGTTTGTTCAATTCCGACGGCCATAACCTGATCGGCATCGCCGACGGCAGCACCGGCTTCGATGCGACCGGCGACGTGACGGGCACCGGCTCTAGCCCGCTCGACCCGAGGCTGGCCCCGCTCGGTAACTACGGCGGACCGACTCAGACGACGGCACTGATGGGCGGCAGCCCGGCCCTCGGCGGCGGGAGCTTGGTGAGCGGCGTCACGACCGACCAGCGGGGATTCCCGCTCGACATGCCCATCCCCGACATCGGCGCCTTCCAGAATCAGGCCACCCTGGTCGTCAACACGACCAGCGACGGCAGCGGCGGGCCGGGCCTACTCACCCTCCGCCAGGCGATCAACCTGGCCAATGCGGTGCAAGAGGCCGAGACGATCCACTTCGCCCCGACCGTCTTCGCCACTCCGCAGACGATCACGCTGACCCAGGGCCAACTGGAGTTGAGCGACACCGGCGGCGCCGTGACGATCAGTGGTCCTGCTGGCCTGACCGTCAGCGGAGGTGGCGAAGCCAACAACACGGTATTCGATGTGGACATGGGCGTCACGGCCTCGATCTCAGACGTGACCATCACCGGAGGCAACGGTGGGGTGGCTGGGGGCGGCGGCGGCGTTTTCAACCTCGGCACGTTGACGCTCACCGACGACACCATCACCAATAACGTGGCCTATGGACAAGGTGGCGGCGTTTCCAACCACGGCACGATGATTCTCCTCGAGGACACCATCTCCGAGAACTCGGGCGGTGGACTCGGCGGCGGCATTATCAACAGCGGCACGATGACGCTCACCGACACCACCGTCTCCAATAACTCAGTCTTTATTGGCGGGGGCATCTTCAACGGCGGTACGATGACGCTCACCAACGCCACCGTTTCCGGGAACTCGGCCGAGTACCGGGGCGGGGGCCTTGAAAACTCGGGCGGCATGCTGATGCTCATCAACACCACCGTATCCGGGAACTCGGCCGGCTATATCGGTGGCGGCATTTACAACGAGACTTACAACCAGAGTTATGGACCGGTGATGCTCGTCAATACGATCATCGCCGGCAATTCGGCCGGTTCTTTGGCGCCAGACCTCGAAGGGTCCTTCGATTCCCAAGGCTACAACCTGATCGGCATCACAGACGGCAGCACAGGCGGCGACTTCGAGGCGACCGGCGACCTCACGGGCACCGCTGCCGCGCCGCTCGACCCGATGTTGGCCCCGCTCGGGAGCTACGGCGGCCCGACCCAGACCATGGCGCTGTTGCCGGGCAGCCCGGCCCTCGGCGGCGGGAGCATGGTGAGCGGCGTCACGACCGACCAGCGGGGGTTCCCGCTCGATATGCCCACCCCCGACATCGGCGCCTTCCAGAATCAGGCCATCCTGGTCGTCAACACGACCAGCGACGGCAACGGCGGGCCGGGCCTACTCACCCTCCGCCAGGCGATCAACCTGGCCAATGTGCTAGAGACGGCCGAGACGATCCACTTCGATCCGACCGTCTTCGCCACGCCGCAGACGATCACGCTGACCCAAGGCCAGCTCGAGCTGAGCGATACCGGCGGCCTCGTGACGATCAACGGTCCGGCCGCGGGCCTGACCGTCAGCGGTGGCGGGGTCAGCCGGGTATTCCAGGTGGAAGCCGGCGTCACGGCGTCGATCTCGGGCGCGACCATCACCGGCGGCGCGATGGGGCCGAACGGCTATGGCCAGTTCGCCAACGGCGGAGGCGTCCTCAACGATGGTACGTTGACACTCACCGACGATATCGTCTCCGGGAACACGGGAGGCCAAGGCGGCGGCGTCGACAACGCCGGAACGCTGATACTCACCGACGACACCGTCTCCGGGAACACGAGTCATGGAGGCGGCGGCATTTATAACAGCGGTATGCTGATGCTCGACAGCGTGACCATCGCCGGTAACTCGGCCGCATTAGGCGGCGGTGTTTTCAATACGGGCATCGCGACACTCACCGACGACACCGTCTCCGGGAACACGTCCATCAACTCAGGAGGCGGCATCGACAACACAGGCACGATGGCGCTCACCAACGTCACGGTCGCCGGAAATACATCCGTCTATGTAGACGCCGGCGGCATCTTCAGCGGTTACGGCGGGAGTTCGCTGACGCTCACCAACGTCACCGTCTCCGATAACTCGGCTTACGACCGCGGCGGCGTTTCGGTATTCGACGGCACTGCGACGCTCGTCAATACCATCATCGCCGGCAACACCGTCAGTACCACGGATCCTGATGTCTATGGAGACTTCAATTCCGAGGGGTACAACCTGATCGGCATCACCGACGGCAGCACGGGCTTCGGGGCGACCGGCGACCTGACGGGCACCGCCGCCCTGCCGCTCAACCCGTTGCTGGCGGCGCTGGGCGATTACGGAGGCCCGACCGAGACGACGTCGCTCCTGCCCGGCAGCCCTGCGATCGACGCGGGGACCACGTCCGTCGCGACCGACCAGCGCGGCGTCAGCCGACCCCAGGGCCCGGCCCCGGACATCGGGGCCTTCGAGAGCCGGGGCTTCACGATCGCCGTCACCTCGGGCGGCGGGCAGTCGGCCAACGCCAACCAGGCTTTCGCCAACCCCCTTGTCGCGACGGTCACCGCCAACGACCCGAACGTCCCCGTGGCGGGAGGACTGGTCACGTTCACCGCCCCGGCGAGCGGGGCCTCGGCCTCGCTGAGCGGCAGCCCGGCGACGATCGCGGCCAACGGCACGGCGAGCATCACCGCTACGGCCAACGGCGTCGGCGGGAGCTACTCCGTCCTGGCCACGACCAGCGGAGTCGCCACTGCCGCGAGCTTCGGCCTGACGAATATTGTGTTGCTGACACCGACCTTCAGTCATCTCACCTCTCCGACGATCGTCTACGGCACGCCCACGACCATCCTGACTGGCCATATCGGCTCGGGCACGTCCTATCCCAGCGGATCGAGCGTGTCGATCACGCTCAACTCGGTCACGCAGACCGCCCCGGTAGATGCTAGCGGCGACTTCACGACCACGTTCAGCACGGCGGCCCTGGGCGTCTCGAGTAGTCCGTACACCGTCACCTACTTCTTCGCCGGCAATGCGAACTTCGGCTCCGCGACCGACACCAGCACGACATTGACGGTGACCCCGGCAATGCTGGCCATCACGGCCAACAACGACAGCAAGACCTATGGCACGCTCAAGACCTTCACCAGCACGGCGTTCTCCGAGACCGGCCTGGTCACCGCCAACGGCGACACGATCACGAGCGTGACCGAGACCAGCACCGGGTCGCCGGTGTCGGCGACGGTGGCGGGCTCGCCCTACTCCATCGTTCCCGGCGCCGCGATGGGCACCGGCCTGAGTAACTACACCATCCACTACGTCAACGGCGCCCTGACCGTGAACACGGCGACCTTGACCATCACCGCCAACAGTACGAGCAAGACCTACGGCACGGTCAAGACCTTCGCCAGCACGGCCTTCATGGAGACCGGCCTGGTCACCGCCAACGGCGACACGATCACCGGCGTGACGGAGACCAGCACAGGGTCCCCGGCATCGGCCCCGGTGGCGGGCTCGCCCTATCCGATCGTACCGAGCGCCGCGGTGGGGACCGGGCTGGGCAATTACACGATCGCCTACGTCAACGGCAACCTGACGGTCAACGCGGCCGGCCTGACCGTCACCGCCACGGCCGGCTCGATGACCTACGGCGGCACGGTGCCGGCACTCGCTTACACCTACTCGGGCCTGGTCAACCACGACGCCTCCGCCTCGTTCAACGGCACCCTGGCGACCACCGCCATGTCGTTGAGCAACGTCGGCGGTTATCCGATCAGCCAGGGGACACTGGCCGCGACCGGTAACTACACGATCACCACGTTCATCCCGGCCACGCTGACTGTCAACCCGGCGCCGCTGACCGTGACCGCAAACGGCGCGTCGATGTCGTACGGCGGCACGGTGCCGGCGCTGACTTACACCTACACCGGCCAGGTCGTCGGCGGCACCACCCCCTCGTTCACCGGCAGCCTGGCGACCGCCGCCACCTCGTCGAGCAACGCCGGCAGCTACCCGATCACGCAGGGGACCCTGGCCGCGACCGGCAACTACACGATCGTCATGTTCATCCCGACCATCCCGACGGTGGGCGACGCCGGGTTCGAGACGCCATCAGTCGGCAGCGGCTACCAATATAACCCGCCCGGCGCGCCCTGGACCTTCTCCGGGGGCTCGCCGAACGGCTCGGGCGTCGCGGGCAATAATTCGGCCTTCACCTCGTCCAACCCCGTCGCCCCGCAGGGCACCCAGGTTGGCTTCATCCAGGAGCACGGCACCATAACCCAAATGCTCGCCGGCTGGTCCGCCGGGACCTTCACCATGTCCTTCTACGCGGCCCAGCGCGCCAACTACGGCATCCAGAACTTCGAGGTGCTGGTTGACGGCAATGTCGTCGGCACCTTCAGGCCCACGACCACCCAGTATCAGTTGTATTCGACATCCCCGTTCACCGTCCCGGCCGGGGTGAACACCATCGAGTTCGTTGGCCTCGATACGACCGGCGGAGACTGCACTGACTTCATCGACGCGGTCTCTCTCACCTCCTCGATCGAGCTGACGGTGAACCCGGACAACACGACCACGACCGCCACCACCTCGAGCAGCACGACGGACTTCGGCCAGGCGATGACGCTCACGGCCACCGTCGCGTCGAGCGGACCGGGCGCGGGTACTCCCGCCGGCGCGGTCGATTTCTATGACGCGACCACATCGACGGACCTGGGCAGCGTCGCCCTCAGCGGGGGCGTCGCCGCGCTCACCACCACGCTCGTGCCGGCCGGGACCAACGCCATCACGCCGATCTACAGCGGCGGCGGCAATTTCCAGGGGAGTTCCGGCTCGGTGTCGCAGTCGGTCCTCAACTCGGTCTACATCCTCAATTCCGCCACCCCCGCCCCGAGCCTGACCGGTACGCTGTATCTCTCCTCGAGCGCCGCCATCAATGTACCCGGCCGGATCGTGGTGAACTCTCCCGCTTCACCTGCGGTGACGCTCACCGGCACGTCCCAGCTCGTCGCCTCCGGCATCCAGGTCGTCGGGACGGTCACGCGGGTCGGCGCCGGGACGACGGTCAGCCCCACGCCGGTCACCGGCAGCCAGTATGCGGTGACCGACCCGCTGGCCACCCTCGCTATCCCCAGCGTCAGCGGTACGGCCACCTCGATCAACCTGACCTCGGGCTCGCAGACGATCAGTCCCGGCTTGTACAGCCAGATCAAGCTCTCGGGCACCGCGAGCCTGACCCTCAATCCGGGCGTCTATGTGATCACCGGCGGCGGCATCTCGGTGACCAACACCGCGAGCATCACCGGCAGCGGAGTGATGCTCTACAATGCCGGCACTAGCTACCCGACAGCGGGCGGCACCTATACGGGAGTCGCCTTCAATACGACCGGGACGGTCAACCTGTCGGCGCCGGCCACCGGCACCTACGCCGGCATCCTGATCTTCCAGGCCGCCGCCAACGCATCGGCGATGTCCATCGCTGAGGACGCGGCCGTCACTCTGAACGGCGTCATCTACGGCCCGGTCGCCCTGCTGACCTTGACCGGCGGCGGTGCCCAGCTCAACGGCTCGATGGTGCTCAGCCGCCTCACCGCCAGCGGCACCACCGTCGCCAACGCCCTGACACTGGATCCGCCCGCGGGCTCGGTGGCCTACTCGCCGGCGCAGGTCCGGTCGGCCTACGGCATCGACAAGCTGTCAACCCCACTCGATGGCACCGGCCAGACGATCGCCATCGTCGATGCCTACGACGACCCGGACCTCTTGCCGTCGGTCGATGCGTTCGACACCCAGTTCGGCCTGACGGCCTCCGGGCCGAGCCTGTTCCAGCAGTACGGTCCGGCGTGGTCGTTCTTGACGGTGCTCAACCAGGATGGACAGGCCACGTCGCTGCCCGGCACCGACCCGAGTGGCGCCGGCGCCGCCAACTGGGAGATGGAGGAGGCGCTGGACGTCGAGTGGATCCATGCCACGGCCCCGGGCGCCCAGATCATCCTGGTGGAAGCGAACAGCCAGTCGCTCTCCGACCTGATGGCGAGCGTGGCCATCGCCGCCGGCCAGCCCGGCGTGTCGGTCGTGTCGATGAGCTGGGGCTTCGCCGAGGGCCAGGCCGTCTTCGCCCAGGATGAGGCGGCCTACGATCCCGTCTTCGATGTCCCGGGGGTGACCTTCGTGGCCAGCACGGGCGACTACGGTGCGGCCGATCCCGAGTACCCGGCGTTCTCGCCCAACGTGGTGGCCGTCGGCGGCACGAGCCTCACGCTCAACGGCGACGGTTCGTACAACAGCGAGACGGGTTGGGGCTACGAGTCGAGTGCCGTGGGGGCCTTCATCGGGTCCGGCGGCGGCATCAGCCTGTACGAGCCCGAGCCATCTTACCAGCAGGGTGTGCAATCGACCGGCTACCGGACGACGCCCGACGTGAGCCTGGTCGCCGACCCGGATACCGGCGCATGGGTCGCCGATCTCTACAATCAGCCTGCCGACAGCCCGTTCGAGGCCCTTGGCGGCACCAGCCTGTCGTCGCCGGCCTGGGCCGGCATGGTGCTCCTCGCCAACCAGGCGCGATCCGAGGCGTCGCTCCCGGCGCTGGACAGCTCCGGCCCCACCGAGACGCTGCAAGCGTTCTACAGCCTGCCCCAGGCCGATTACAACGCGGTGGACAGCGGCACCAACGGATACAACGCCGAATCGGGCTACAACCTGGTGACCGGGCTGGGGACGCCGGTGGCCAATCGGCTGATCTCCGCCCTGGCGGCCTACCAGGGGGCCGGCACGACCTACTCCGGCCCGAAGGTCGGCCCGTTGCAGGATGCGAGCTTGTCCGGAGTCGGGACGGGCGGCGAGAGCACGATCGATGTCTTCAGCGTCTTCGATTCGATGACGGTCGGAGGCGTCGGGGCGCGGAATCGCGTCGGACAGGTCGGCGAGGTCCAGCGAGACGCCCTCGCCGGGATCGCGCGACGCCATCCGTCGGTCTCGATCGCACCGCAGCCCGATGGCGACCTGCCTTCCTCGACGGGTCAGTCGGCCCCGATCGACCTCATGGCAATCGACCAACTCTTCGACGATAATGCCGCGGACGCCTGGTGGACCGGCCACCGGCATCCGAAGCGACAGACTTCACCGACTCAGGATGCATGACGTAACTTGATGGATTATCGGATTTTCCGCATCACTTTCCGGGAGTTTCTACTTTGAGAAAGTCTTCGACAATGACCTGGTTCTATCGATTCGCCACGGCCTTATCCCTCTTGACCCTGTGGGCGGGCGCCGGCTCGGCGAGGGCCGATCAACTCTGGTACAACGGCGATTACGACGGTAATAGCGAGGGGATTCCCAACGGGGTCTTCCAGTCGGGACAGACGGCCTACGTCTACGACGACTTCATCATCCCCGCGGGACAGACCTGGAACATCACTTCGGTCTACTCGAATAACCTGATGAACGACCCGACCGCGACGAGCTCCGCCTACGTGCAGATCCTGTCGGGGGTCGTGGCGAACGTCGGCGGCACCTCGCTCTATATGGGGACCGATACCGCGACCCAGACGCCGACCGGACGAACCGACCCGATCTTCGACACCCCGGAATACACCATCGCGGCGTCGGGCCTGAACGTGACGCTGGGCCCCGGCACCTACTGGCTCACCGTCTCCCCGGTCCTGTTGAGCGCTTCCGACTTTTCGTACATCACGACCACCAGCGGGGCCAATGCGATCGGAATGCCGCCCGGTAACGACGACAACTCATACATCGACGGCTCGTACTATACGTCGCAATCCTACACGAGTTTCGATCCCGCCTCCAGCTACCTCGGCTACTCCCCGGCCGACTTCTCGATGGGCGTGAACGGGACCATCGTGGCGTCGGCGATCCCCGAGCCGTCAACCTTGGTGTTGAGCTCGATCGCCGCACTCGGATTTCTCACCTACGCAGCCAGCCGCAGACGACGCCTCGGCGAAGTTTGAGACCCGTAACATCGAGGCTCGGTCGGTGAGGCGTTGACTCGGGTCACCTCCGGGTCTTATCGTCAAATGAGCGAGGCTTCGAGGACACTCCGGCTGGTGTGATATCGGACCGGCGACGACACCGAGCCCGCTCGTGGTGTCCCGACCCGGCCGAGGCGCGCCAACCGGAGTGTATGACGCGACGGAAGCTCCTGATCAGCCTGGTCCTCGTGGGAATCCTGGCCATCCTGGGCGGGTTGGGGGCGAGGGTGCTGGCGGCGCGCCGGCTCCGCGTCCAGCTGGCCGAGGCCCGCGATGAGATGGAGGCCGGGCGGCTGGCCATGGCCCGGAAGCGGCTGACCCGGCTGGCCGAGCAGTGGCCGGGCGACGCCGAGGTCGCCTATCAACTCGGGCGTTGCGAGGCGTCGCGCGGCCGGTTCGAGGCGGCGCTCGAGTCGTGGGGTCGGATCGCGGACGAATCGCCGTGGGCGTCGCCGGCGGCGGTCGATTTCGCGCAGGTCGCGATCCAGCTCGGGCGGGTCGTCGAGGCCGAGCGCAGTGCTCCGCGCGGCCTTGCGGCACCCGGGCCCGGAAGTCCCCGGCTTGCGGCACCTCCTCCTGACCCTGCTGGGGCAGCAGGGGCGGATCGTCGAGGCCCGTCGCCTGCTCGAATCGTCCTGGGGCGACAAGTCGCTCCTGCCCTCGGGCGACTTCGACGGCCGGCTTGCCGTCCTGCGCGAACACGTCGCGCTCGACTTCGAACCCTTCCCGCTGGAGTGGAACCTCAGCCAGCTCGAGGGCGGGTCGGGCCCTGCCGGCGAAGGCGACCGGCGCGCGATGGCCATCGCGCGGGCGTACCTGGCCACCCGATCGGGCGACTTCTCCCAGGCCGAGGCCCAGCTCCGCGAATGGCTGACGCGTCGGCCCGACGACCCGGCCCTCGCGGAGGCCTGGCTCAACTGGGCCGTCGCCGCGGACCAGATCGAGGCCGCCCGCGCGGCGCTCGACCGGGTGCCGGCCAACCGGCTCGACGATGCCCGTCACCTCGAGCTGCTCGCCTGGTTCGCCCGCCATCGCCGCGACGAACCGGCCGAGCGGAGCGCCTGGAGGCGCTCCTTGCCATCGAGCCGGGGCGCACCGCCTCCCTCGCACGCCTGGCCGAGCTCCTCCAGGCGGCCGGCGATGCCCGGGTGCCGCCGAGGCGATGCGACGCAAGGCCGACCTCGATGCCGCCCAGGACCGCTATCTCCAGCTCTACAAGCAGGACCGATACCCCGACAATCTCCCGGAGCTCGCCGCGCTGGCCGAGCGCCTCGGCCGGACGTTCGAGGCGAGGGGATTCTGGGAGCTGGCCCGAGAGCGGCGCCCGAGGACCCTGAGCCGCGGGCCGCGCTGGCGCGGCTCGGGAACGGCACCATGACGAGGCCCTCGGCCGTCGGCCGCCTGCCGAGCATCGCGGCGGGCGACGGACCGAGCCTTGATGCCGTCCCACTTCCGGACGCGCATCGGGGTCCGATCCCTCGGTTCGAAGACCGAGCCACCGCTTCGGGCCTGGCGGACTTCATCCAGGACAACGGCGCATCGCCGATCCACCAGCTCCCCGAGATGGCCAGCGGCGGCGTCGGCCTGCTCGACTACGACGGCGACGGCTGGCTCGATGTGTATTGCGTCCAGGGCGGGGTCTTCCCGCCCGGCCGGACGTCCTCCGAATCCGGCGACCGGCTCTATCGCAACCGGGGCGACGGCACGTTCGCCGATGTGACCCGGCCATCCGGCATCGGGGGGATGCGGGGCGGTTATGGCAATGGAGTCGCCGTCGGCGATTATGACAACGATGGCCGGCCCGATCTGTTCGTCACCCGGTGGCGGTCCTATGCGCTCTATCACAACCGGGGCGACGGGACGTTCGACGACGTCACCGAGAAGGCCGGCCTGGGCGGCGATCGCGATTGGCCGACGTCGTCGGCGTTCGCCGACCTCGACGGCGACGGCGACCTCGACCTGTATGTCTGCCACTACGGCACCTGGGACCCGGCCAACCCCCTGATCTGCAAGGACCCGTCGGGCACGATCGTGCTCACCTGCGACCCTCGCCGGATCGCGTCGGTGCCGGACCACGCCTTCCGCAACGAACGGGGCCGGTTCGTGGACGTCACGGCCGCGTCGGGTATCGTCGACCGCGACGGCCGCGGCTTCGGCGTCGTAGCGGCCGACCTGGACGACGACGGGCGGATCGACCTGTTCGTCGCCAACGACAGCACGGCGAACTTCCTGTTCCGCAACCTGGGAGGGTTCCGGTTCGAGGAGGTCGGGCATGAGGCCGGCGTGGCGGCCAACGCCGGGGGCGGGTATCAGGCGGGGATGGGCGTGGCTTGCGGCGACCTCGACGGCGACGGCCGCCTCGACCTGGCCGTCACGAATTTCTACGGAGAGTTCGACCTCGCTCTTCCACAACCTGGGTCGAGGGCTCTTCGCCGACCACACGGCCGCCGTCGGACTCGCGGCCCCGAGCCGGCACCGGCTGGGATTCGGGATCGCGTTCCTCGACGCCGACGTTGACGGCTGGCTCGACCTCATGACGGCCAACGGGCACATCAGCGATCACCGCCCGCTCTTCCCCTATGCGATGACGCCGCAGCTCTTCCGGGGCGGTCCGGGCGGTATGCTGGCCGACGTCACCGCCGAGGCCGGCCCTCCGTTCGGTCGGCCCTGCGTGGGCCGGGGGCTCGCCGTCGGCGACCTCGACAACGACGGCCGGCCCGACGCCGTGATGGTCGCCCAGAACGAACCGATTGCCGACCTACGCAACAAGACCGAGGGGCCTCGCGGTCATTTCGTGACGTTTCAACTCGAAGGGACTATATCGAATCGGGACGGAGTCGGCGCCGTCGTCGCGATTGTGGCCGGCGGCCGCACCCGATTTGGAACCCGGTTCGGCGGCGGCAGTTTCCAGTCGGCGAGCGACCCTCGAATCCATTTCGGGCTAGGGCCGTGCGACCGGGTCGATTCGGTCGAGGTACGCTGGCCCTCGGGGAGGCGGGATCTGCACCGAGACCTGGTCGTGGACCGGGGCTACCTCCTGCGCGAGGGAGAGCCCGCGGCGAGGCCACTGCCGGGATTTTCTCATTGACTCGGTCCGCCCACAACACGATTGTCGCCGATAAGGGGAGATATTCGGCCGCTACGTTCTCCCCACCCGGCTCGAGTCGGCTTCTTTCCCTGTGCGACCCCTGCTATCGATCTGCCATCGGTCCGGCACCCGGACGAGGTTCCCGCACGCGCCGTCGTTGGTGGGGTTTGGTTCCGAATTCGTAACAAAAGGGCCTACGCACGACAAAAATTGTGGGATCGAGGGATAGACCCTTGCTAACCCGTCCGCGAGTGGTACTTAATAGGATTGGGTCCGCTCGACCCAGTCTCATCTCGTCATCGTCTTCGTGAGGGGGTCAGTGCATATGTGTCAAGTAATCGGTCCTCGTCGGAAGGGATTCACCCTGATCGAGTTGCTGGTGGTGATCGCCATTATCGCAGTCTTGATCGCCCTGTTATTGCCGGCCGTGCAGGCGGCGCGCGAGGCGGCACGTCGCGCCCAGTGCACCAACAACCTGAAGCAGCTCGGGTTGTCGGTGCATAACTATCACCAGCAGGTCAACTGCGTTCCGGGCGCGAACATGTTCCTGGGGGCGACCGGCGAGACCTGGGGTTGGAACGCGAACTGGACGGTCTTCCTGCTGCCGAACATCGAGCAGGGGCCGCTCTACAATGCGTATAACTTCTCCCAGGGCCCGGACCAGGTGATGAACACGACGGTCAGCTATACGCTGATCAACGTCCTGCTTTGCCCGTCCGACAACCAGAAGCAGCGGAATAACAACCCGTGGGCGCCGAACAGCTACTTCGGCAACTATGGCGGTCCGCCGGTCGTCCGGATGTGGTCCGGGATGATCGTGCCGTTCTTCACCTGCTCTACCCTGCCGAACACGCCGGCCAACGGCTGGGGCCCGGGGGTGTGCTGGTGGGGGGCCGACAGCAACCTCGGCTTCTTCGGCTTCGAGGGCGTAGGCGACGGCACCTCGAACACGGCGCTGTTCAGCGAGAAGCTGCTCGGCATCACGACCGGCAGCCCACTCCCTTACGCGGGCAGCAGTTCGGATGCCAAGCGAGGGATCTTTCTCGTAGGTAACATGCCCGGCACCGTCAACACCCAGATGATGTCGAACGCACTCGCCGGCCTCCAAGGATGCCAGGCGACGCCGTTGACCACCCAGGCCAATGGGGCGAGCTGGTTGCTCGGCTTCGGTTGGTCGATCGGTTACCAGTGGCACTGGATGGTCAACCAGTATAACCACTACAATACCCCCAATAAGCTCACTTGCTTGCCCACGAACGACGTCTCGGCGGCGGGGACTTGGGGCGGCGGTACCGGCATGTCACCGCCCACGAGCAATCATCCGGGCGGAGTGAATGTCTGCTTTGCCGATGGCTCCGTCCATTTCGTGAAGGACTCGGTCTCGCCGCAAACGTGGTGGTCGCTGGGGACGAGGAACGGTAATGAGACGCTGAGCTCCGACTCCTACTGATCCTGTCGCCTCGGTGGCCGTCCCCTCGGCCCTTCGACGCGGGGCGGCGGCCTCCGGATTGACCTCGGCCTATCGACGGGGAGGGGCCCGCCCGACGCCCGGATGTCCCGGGTTTCTCGGCGGGTTTCTTGGCGAAGGGTTGACTCCATCCCCCTCGTCGATTAGGAATACACGCGATTATCAACTCGATTCGGGAGATCTGTCCATGAAGCGAAGTCTCGTGAAGATCATGTGCCGTGGGGCGGTCATCGGCGCCCTCGGCCTCTGCGGCTGTGAGGGCGGTGGAATGCAGGAGGGGGCACCGAAGGATACGACACCCGGCGTGCCGCTCGACTCGATCAAGGCGAACATGGCAACACCGGGCGCGAAGAAGCCGGGGCTGCCCACGGGCGAGGCGCCGAAGTCCGCCTCGCCAACGCCCTGACCTGCGCGAGGTCCGCGTCGAATCCGGCCGCTTGAAGACGACGGCGATCGCCAAAGCCCGGCCTTCCTCACTTCCACCGAGGGAGGCCGGTTCCGCCCCTGCCACGAATCCGAGACATTCGAGCTACTCCTTCGTTTCCATCAGCAAGACGTCGGCGCCCGCCGGGATGTCGCGATACCGCTCGACGCGTCCGGACGGCCAGCGTACGGTGACCTGCTGCGCGCCCGGGGCATCGCCGAGCCCGACCAGGAGTCGCGGGTCGTGGGCCGACGCGTAACTGCTGCCGCCCTTGCGCTGGCGGTGGATGGTCCGCGGGCCCACCTCGACCGCGACGCGAGCGCCGACGGCGTCGCGATTGCTGCGTGTGCCCAACAGGCGCAGGCGAATCCATCGGTGTTTCGACTCGGTGTCGTTGCGGAGCACGGCGGGCGGGCCGTCCTTGTGATTGACCACGAGGTCGATGTCGCCGTCATTGTCGAGATCGCCGTAGGCGACGCCGCGGCCGACGTGATCGGAGTCGAAGTAGTCGCCAGCATCGCGGGTGGCCAGTTCGAACCGCGAGCCAGCCCGATTGCGGTGCAGCAAGGCAGGCTGGGCGAATGGGTTCTTCAGGTCGAACAGGTGGAGGTTGTCATCGACGTGGCCGTTGGTCACGAAGCAGTCGGGCCAGCCGTCGTTGTCGAAATCGGCCAGGGCGCATCCCCAGCCGACCCAGAGCAGGCTGTCGTGCATCATGCCCCGGCTTCGCGTCTGCTCCTCGAACCGCCCGCCGCCCAGGTTGATGAACAGGGCATTCGGCTCGCTGAAGTAATTGGTGACGAGGAGGTCGGGCCGGCTGTCGCCGTTGACGTCCTCGGCATCGACGCCCATCCCCGCGCGGACGCGGCCCTCGGCATCGTAGCCGGCGCCCGAGGAATCGGTCGCGTCCTCGAAGGTGCCGTCGCCCCGGTTGAGATAGACGAAGTTCGGGCAAGTGTCGTTGGCGACGTAGAGATCGATCTGACCATCGTCGTTGAGGTCGGCGGCGACCACGCCCAGGCCGCGGCCGTCGGTGCGGCCCAGGCCGGCCTGTTCGGTGACGTCGGTGAACGTCGCGTCGCCGTTGTTGCGGTAGAGGATATGCCGGGCCGGGCGGATGGTCTGAGGCGAGCAGTAGATGTGCACCTGCTCGGGGCCGGGAATGCCCGGTGCCTTCGGACCGCCGCAGAATCGGACGTCGTCGGGGATCTTCCAGTGGCCGAATCGGGCCACATAGAGGTCCAGGTCGCCATCCCGGTCGTAGTCGAGGAAGGCCCCGGCCGTGGACCATCCCTCGGGCCGGTCGACCCCGGCCGCCTTGCTGATGTCCCGGAAGGTCCCGTTTCCGTTGTTGCGATAGAGCACGTTCGTGCCGTAGTTGCACAGGAACACGTCCTGGTCGCCGTCGTTGTCGATGTCGCCCACGACGAGGCCCTGGCAATAGCCGGCGTAGCCGAGCCCCGAGCGATCGGTGACGTCCTCGAAGCGGTCGTTGCCGAGGTTACAATAGAGCCGGTTCGGCCCCGACGGCGCGATCCCCGGCGGGAGCTGCGTCGCCGTCGCGAAATAGAGGTCGAGCTTGCCGTCGTTGTCGTAGTCGAACATCGCCACGCCCGACCCGTAGGCCGTGGGGAAGTGCTTGAGCTCGGTCATCCCCGAGTTGTGCACGAAGCGGATGCCCGCGGATTCGGCGATCTCGGTGAAGCGGAAGGGGCTCCGCTCGATGGGGACCGTCGGATTCGCGCGCACCTGCGCCAGGTCGCGCGGCGGATCGAGCACGATGGCCGAGGCCGTTAGTGGGACGCCAGTCGCACGGGGGCCTGGAGCCGACAACGACCGGTATCCGAGCGTGATCCCGAACGCGGCCAGCAGCAAGGCGAGCAGGGCAAGGCCGCGGCGCGGGATCATCCGGGAGGTCCTGATTGTTCCGGGATTTGCAAAGCCCCTGTTCTCTGGGATTATAGCAGGATGACGAAAAGGGCGATCGGCTTCTCGATGGGGATCGTTCTGATCCTGGTGGCGATCGTGTACGTCCGCAACGACCGGGCGGTCGAGCGGGATGCGCGGGCGGCGCGGAGCGCTGGGCTCCGGGCATGCGGTCGCGGTGCGCGCGCCCTTGCTCCGATGGCTGCGGGCTCGCCCGACATCGGCCGAGGCGCACGCCATGATGGCCGAGATGGCGCTCGCCGACGGCGACCTCGGCGAGGTCACGAAGCGGATGAATGAGGCGAGATCGCTGGGCTACCCGGTCGAGAAGCTCGACCGCCTGCACGCGATGTCCCTGTCGCGGATCGGCCGGCTGGCCGAGGCGGAGCCGATCCTGACCCGCCTCTGGGATTCGGGGGGCCCGCCGGACCCGGCCGTCGATGAGGCCCTGGCGCGGGTCTACTTGAAGACCTACCGGCTGAGCCAGGCGCAGGCCGTGATCCGGCGTTGGATCCAGGACCGCGCCGGCCGACGGCCGGCCGTTTCTCTGGCTCACCGAGATCGATCGTCGGATCGAGGTCGATAATCCGGGGTCCTGGGAGCAGCATTACCGCGAGGCCATCCGCCGCGACCCGGACCTCGACGCGGCCCATCTCGGACTGGCCGAGACACTCCGCCAGGCGCATCGCATCGAGGAGGCCGATCGGGAGTATCGATGGTATCTCGGCCGACATCCGGACGACCCGGTCGCCCTGGCGGGTGCCGGCCGGAATGCCCTGGAGCTCGGCGAGGTCTCCGTCGCTATGGAGCGACTCGATCGCGCGCTGGCCCTGGCCCCGGCCGACCCCCTGGCGATGAAAGGGCGGGCCGAGGTGGATCTCCGCGGGCGCGACCTGGCCTCGGCCCGGCGCCGGCTCGACCAGGTCCTCCGGGCCAACCCGTTCGACCAGGAGGCCCTCCACGGCCGCTCCGGGGTCCGGGCCTTGCTCGGCGACTCCGACGGTGCGAAGGCCGATCGCGCCGCCTTCGAGCAACTGAAGCGCGATCAGGCCGAGCTCCTGAAGCTGCGCGGTCTCCTGCTGGGAGAGCCCACCAATCTCGACCTGATCGTGAAGGTCGCCGCGTGGATGTTCGCCCACGGCCGCGACCAGGAGGGACTCGGCTGGGCCATGGCCGCCATGGGCGCCAACCCGAACCATGCTCCGACTTGCCGCCTCCTGGCCGACTACTACGCCGGGCGCCCGTCCGAAGCGGGCCTGGCCAACTTCTACCGGCTCAAGGCCGATTCGCCAGTCCCTCACTGAGCGACCGCCGGATCGCCCGCGGGCCGAGGCGTGGCTCCGAGCCGTTCGATGCGATCGGCGACTTCGAGCGCGCAACCCCAGGAGAAGGTGACTCCCGACCCGCCGTGGCCGTAATTGTGCACGATCCGCGTGCCGGTCTCCGGCTCCAGCCGGACGTTCTGCCGGCGGACCGGCCTCAGGCCGACGCGGACCGGCTCCGCCGAGTCGATCTCGGCATCCGCGAGGGCCGGCAGGAATTCGACGCAACGCCGGTACATCTCCCGGATCGGTTCGTAGTTGTGCAAGCCGATATCCAGGTCCCACTCGTTGGGCTCGGCCAGCCCTCCCAGGACGAGTCGATCCCGACCGCGGGGCACGATGAAGATGAAGCCATGATCGTCGCTCTCGCCGTCGTGGGGGACGCAATGAGCCTGCGTGACCTTCGGCATCGTCCGGCCATCGTTCCGGACACGAATGAGCGCACCGCGGAGGGGATAGACCGCGTCCTCGGCCAGACCCTCGGCACCCAGGCCGGCGCAATTGACGATCGCATCGACGCCGTACTCTCGCACCAGCGCCTCCTCCCGATCTCGGAGCGGACCGGTGACCTCGCCCTGGAGGATGCGGCAGCCGGCCCGCCGGACTTCGCCGAGGAGCCAGTTCATGTAGGAGTCCGTGTCGATCATGGGCGCGAGGTATGTGTAAGCATCCCGCAGGCCGAGATCGAGGTTGATCCCATTCTCCCCGATCAGGGCCGAATCATGCCTGAAGCGGCGGACCTTGTCCCGGATCTCGTCGAGCTTCTCGCGCTGGCGACGATCTAAGGCGAGCGGCCGTCGGGAGTAGAAGGTCACCGGCCTGAGGAAGACGCCCGTCTCCGGGCTGCGTGCGAGGTCCGCGAAGATCGCGTAAGATGTCTCGCACCAGCTCTTGGAGCGGGCCAGGGAGGCAAGGTCCGTGTGGTGGCCGCACACGGCCGGTGGCCATTCCCACAGCGCGCCGGCGACGACCGACGTGACCCTCGGCGCGAACCGATCCGCGATCACCGTAACCGTGAACCCCCTCCGCGACAGGCAGAGAGCGCTCGTGAGGCCGATGACCCCGGCACCGATGACGAGCACGCCCCTCCCGGCGTGCTCGTCCGGATTTCCAACGGCCTTGTCAGTCAAGGTAGTTGTCAAGACCCGTGTTGACGGAGTGACGATCGTGGCGGTTCCGAGATCAGTATACACGCTGGTCGAGGGCGTTGGAGCAGGCTCGACCGGCCGGACCGGGAAATCCGACGGAGATGGCGGGTTTCACGTTGTGACTCGCCGGTCGCGCTGGGAGAATGGCCGGATCGCACCCAGAACCGGTCCGACACCACCCCTTGCCGAGATGATCCATGGAACGGGCACCCAAGCGAGCCCCTCGCTTTTTGGCGTCGATGATGCTGGCCGGGTTGATGCTGGCCGCGACGGCCGCCGTCGTCCTGATGGTGAGGGTCCCCCGTCCCATCTCGGCGCGCGAGGCGAAGCGGGGCGAGGCCGTCGCGACGGCCGCCGAGGCCGAGCGACCGCGCAAGTATCAGCCGCGCCGGCCGCTGGAGACTAGCGGGTTCCCCGAGATCCTGGCCCAGCTCCGATGGGCGCCGGATGCCCCGCTCGAGCAGATCGCGGAGAACTGGCGGACCGCCCCGAAGAGGACGATCGATGCGCTCGATAAGGCCCTGCCGCCTCCCGGGAAATCCGACCTGCAACGGCTGGGGCTCTTGCTCTCGAAGGTCAACGTCCTGAACTTCGAAGGGGAGAATCTCAAGGCCTACGAACTGCTCGAGGAGACGCGTACCTGGATCGAGCCGAACGACGCCCTGGCCGAGCTCGGCCTTTACACCGTCATCTATTACCAGGGAGTGGTCGCGCTGCGCCGCGGCGAGACCGAGAACTGCGTGATGTGCCGGGGAGAGAGCTCGTGCATCCTCCCGATCGTCCCGGCCGCCGTCCACACCAACCCGGCCGGATCTCGCCTGGCGATCCGGCACTTCACCGAGTATCTCGAGGCGTTCCCCGACGACCTGGCCGTCCGTTGGCTGCTCAACCTGGCCCACATGACGCTGGGCGAATACCCGCAGAAGGTCGATCCCCGGTTCCGCGTCCCGCTCGATCGCTACCTCAAGTCCGAATTCGACATCGGCAAGTTCCGCGACATCGGCGACCGGGCGAAGGTGAATCGGTTCAACCTGGCCGGCGGGGCGGTCATGGAGGATTTCGACGACGACGGCCTGCTCGACCTCGCCATCACGACCTTCGATCCCGTCGAGCACATGGCCTACTATCGCAACGCGGGCGACGGCACGTTCGAGGATCGCACCGAGCCGGCCGGCCTGACCGGGCAACTGGGTGGCAAGAACCTCGTCCAGACCGATTACAACAATGACGGCCGGATGGACCTGTTCATCTCCCGAGGTGCCTGGTACCTCCTGCCCATGCCGCAGAGCCTGCTGCGCAACAACGGCGACGGCACGTTCACCGACGTCACGCGCGAGGCCGGGCTGCACGAGCCCGTCAACTCCACGTGCTCGCGCTGGGCCGATTTCGACAACGACGGCTGGCTCGATGTCTTCATCCTCGGCGAGAAGCAGCCGAACCGCCTCTATCACAACCGAGGGGACGGGCGATTCGAGGAGGTCACCCGGAAGGCCGGCGTGGTGCAGGACGCCAAGCTCTACTGCAAGGGCGCCGACTGGATCGATTACGACAACGACGGCTTTCCCGATCTGTTCGTCAACAACCTCCAGGGCGACGCCCAGCTGTATCATAACAACCGCGACGGGACCTTCACCGACGTCACCAAGGCCATGGGCATCGACGGCCCTCGCGAGGGGTTCTCGTGCTGGGCCTGGGACTACGACAACGACGGCTGGCTCGACATCTTCGCCACCTGCTATGACCTGTCGCTCGAGGACATCGTCAAGGGGTTGATCGGCCAGCCGCACGCCCGATTGACGAATCGGCTCTTTCGGAACGTGCACGGGAAACGGTTCGAGGACAGGACGAAGGAGGCCGGCCTGGACAGCGTCTTCGCCGCCATGGGGAGCAACTTCGGCGACTTCGACAACGACGGCTTCCTCGATTTCTACCTGGGCACCGGCGCCACCGACCTGGCGGCCCTGGTCCCCAACCGGATGTTCAAGAACGTCGCCGGCCTACGGTTCGCCGAGATCACCGCGTCCTCGGGCACCGGGAACCTTCAGAAAGGCCACGGCGTTGCCTTCGGCGACTGGGACCGCGACGGCGACCTCGACCTCTTCATCGAGATGGGCGGGGCGGTCAACGGCGACAAGTATCACAACGTCCTGTTCCAGAACCCCGGGCAGGGCAACCACTGGCTGACGGTGAAGCTCGTCGGCAAGAAGACCAACCGGGCGGCGATCGGCGCTCGGATCAAGGTCGTCACGGCCGGAGATCGGCCGCTGACGGTCCACCGGCATGTCTCCTCGGGGAGCAGCTGGGGGGCCAACCCGCTCCAGCAGCACATCGGCCTGGGCAAGGCCGACAAGGTCGCGACGCTGGAAGTCCACTGGCCCACCAGCGGGACGACCCAGGTCTTCCGCGACGTCGCCGCCAACCAGGCCATCGAGGTCACCGAGTTCGCCTCGGATTATCGCAAGCTCGACTCGACACCCATCCGGATCCAACCATGAGCGACGAACCGAGACTCCGCTGGGGCATCCTGGGCTGTGCGCGGATCACGCGCCGAGGGCTCGTGCCGGGCATCACCCATTCGAAGACGGGCACCTTGCGGGCACTCGCCAGCCGCAACCCCGACAGCGCCCGGGCCTGGGCCGAGGAGTTCTCCGTCCCGAGGGCCTATTCCTCCTATCGCGACCTGCTCCACGACTCCGAGGTGGACGCCGTCTACATCCCGCTGCCCAACGAGCTGCACCTCGCGTGGGTGACGGCCGCGGCCGATGCTGGCAAGCACGTCCTCTGCGAGAAGCCGCTGGCCCTCGACGCGCACCAGGCCGAGGCCATGGTCGAGCATTGCCGGAATCGCGGGGTCCTGCTGATGGAGGCGTTCATGTGGCGTCATCAGCCGCGGACGCTCGAGCTGCGCAAGATGGTCCGCGAGGGCGCCATCGGCGAGCTGAGGCTGATCCGATCGTCGTTCTCGTTCCCGATCGAGCCGGGCGACTGGCGGCTCAATCCGACGCGAGGCGGCGGGGCGCTCTGGGACGTCGGCTGCTACGGCGTGAGCACGGCCCGGCTCTTCGCCGGCGCCGAGCCCGATCGATGCCAGGCCGCGGCTCACTTCGGCCCGACGGGCGTCGACCTGACGCTCACGGCCCTGCTCGAATTCCCCGGCGACGTCCTGGCGACGATCGATTGCAGCTTCGAGCAGCCGTTCCGATGCCGGTACGAGCTCGTCGGGACGAAAGGCATCATCGACGTGCCCGACGCCTATCTCCCGCCCAACGACAAGCCGACGGCCGTGCTGGGTTCCATCGGCGCCGCGCCGGACTCCGGCGCCGGCCCCGACCGGGTCCAGACGCTCGAATTCGACGCGACCGACCAGTACGCGGCGATGGTCAACGCCTTCGGCCGCTCGGTGGCCGCGGGCCGGCTCGAAGACCCGGCCGAGGACGGGCTCGATCAGATGATCGCCCTCGACCGACTCCTGGCGGCGGCCCGGTCCCGCACTCAATAGGCCCCCATATTTCGCTCGATATCCCGCGCCTCCGAGCTCCATCCGCCGGCGCGACGGTCGCTCTTGAAGAACGAGGTCGGCGTCGTCGTATCGCCCGAATTCGTCCCGATGACCGGGTCGTCCGAGCTGTTGCCCTTGAGCCCTTTGGCCCGCGGCGGCAACTCGTCCTCGTCTCTGGGCCGCAGCCACGAGTGCTCGCAACCCGTCGAGGCCAGGACGACCGCGCCCAGGAACAGCCCGAAAGTGCGTGATCGACGCATGATTGCGCTCCCACCTTGCCAGATGTGACGGACGTCGCCCGTGCCCCGCTTCCCTACGGGGCCGGCCGCGATAGTAATCGAGATCCCACCGACGGGACCGCCAGGTGCCCTCGAGTCGGCCGATCGGCGCCCCCCGCGTTGATGTGTGCGGGACCGGGATTCCGCGATTCGGACCGCGATGGACGGGCAAGAAGACGTGCGTCGGCATCTTGACACAAGGCCCTGCGACCGTCCATACGGGAAAAGTCCGCCCGCGAGGGAGCCAGGGCTTCGGCGTCTCACGCGCCGGACTTGAGAGAATCCCGAAAGATCGGCGAGTTTTTATGCAACTGGGCCGCCGTTCCTGCGGATCATCTTGGGTGTATGGCGCGTGTTTCCCCTCGCCTTGCTCGCATCGAAAGGGGTCCGAGGCGTCTCGTCTTACACCCGGAGCCGTCATCCGATGAGTCCATGCCACGATCCTTGTCCGCCCTTGTGTCACGACTGCGACGATGCGGTCGAGTGCTGGTTCATCAATCTAGTCGTGCGCAGGCCGAGGGCAAGGCGCGGATCGCCGCCCGGGCGCTGCGCGAGCTGGCGCACCTCGGCTGGGTCGTCAGCTACATCGGGACGACGCCGCCGACGCTGCGCGACCGCGACGACGCGGTGTTCTGGTTCACCACGCTGGACCTGGTGGCGGCCCACGGCAAGTTGATGGAGGTGGCGAAAGTCCAGCGGAAGCTCGCCCGGCTCGGCTGGGTGGCCAGTCGTATCGAGCCTCGAACGAAGTCCCATCCCGAAGGCAGTGTCCGATGAATCGATACGGGTTACCCGAGTCGTTCACGGCGCAGAAGGCGAAGCGACCCGTGGACGAGACGAAGCCACATGGAGTCCAGGCCGGCCCCATCGAGTCCCATGGAGTCCGGCCCCCGAGGGTGGGACCCCATGGGACTCCATGGCGGGAGCCGGTGCGAGGGCGTCGCGTCGAGCGCGACTGGTCGTCCTTCAAGGACCGGATCGATCTGCGTACGGTGGCGGCGGGATTGCTGGGCGCGCCGAGGAGGATCGACGGGTCGGGTCGGCACTGGTGGGTGTGCCCGTTCCACCCGGACCGAAACCCGTCGTTCTGCGTGTCGCCCGATCGCGGCTCGTGGAAGTGTTTCGGCTGCGGGGCCCGCGGCGACGCCGCCTCGCTGGTGATGAAGCGGAACGGGGTGGGCTTCGCCGAGGCGGTCCGCTACCTGGGCGAGGGGCTCGGCATCGAGTCGGGACGTCCGTGGCGGGGCGATCGGGGCCCTCTGCCGGCTCGCCGGCCCGGCGCGCGGGCGACGGAAGGGTTCGGGCCGGCCCTCCGTCGCACGCCGCCGCCGTCGCCGAGGGGCCTGCCATCATCGGAGGCCCTGGCTCTGGTCGAGTCGGCACGGGAGCGGCTCTGGTCGTCGCAGGGCCTGCGGTATCGCCGATGGCTGCACCTCCGCGGCCTGACCAACGCCACGATCCGCGCCGCGGGCCTGGGCTGGACGCCGGGCGTCCAGATCCCGGCCAAGGGCGACATCCGCTACTTCCGCGCCTCGGGCATCGTGATCCCCTGGTTCGAAGGCGATCGGCTGGCGATGGCGAAGATCCGCCAGCCGGCGTCGCGGAGGCCGAAGTACGTCGAGTCGTTCCGCGACGCACCGCGGCTCTATCCGTCGCCGGAATCGGTCCGGCCCGGGATGCCGCTGGTGCTCGTCGAGGGCGAGTTCGACGCCTTGCTGCTGGGCCAGGAGCTGGCGGGCCTGGCGTCGGTCGCGACGGTGGGCTCGGCCTCGACGTCGATCGAGGCGTCGGCGTGGGACCTGTGCCGGGCCACGACGATCTTCGCCGCCCACGACGCCGACGCGGCCGGCGACCGCGCCTCGGCGCCGTGGGCGTCGCGGACGACTCGCGCCCGGCCGCCGTCGCCGCACAAGGACTGGACCGCCGCCGCCCGGTCCGGGATCGACCTGCGCGAATGGTGGACCGATCGGCTCGCCAACATCGAGCGATATGACCCCCTCCCCGCCGAGGAGGAGGACCGCGAGGAACGCGTCGCCATCCTGGAGTTCGACGGCGAGTTGACTCGCGAGGCCGCCGAGCGCGGCGGGAATCGTAGTGAGTAGTAGGGTGCTCTGCGAGCACCATTCCGACTAGGTTCGGCGCGGGTCTCCGACCCCGCCGTGAGCCCGACCGAAGGTCTCCCGTTCGGCTACGCGCCGGGCGAGCACTCGGCACCTAATGTGAGTTCCCGAGACCTACGGTCGGGCACTCGGGCGGGGTCGGAGACCCGCGCCCAACATCCGATGGGTGCTCGCAGGGCACCCTACGAAGACTCCTCTTTCCACCCCCACGCCAGCGCCGCCAGGCCGATGAGTGGGGCCAGGCCGGCGATGATGAAGACCGGCGCGAAGCTGCCAGTCAGGTCCTTCACGTGGCCGGCGAACGGCTGGAACCCGGCGACGAACAGGTTGCCGATCCCGCCCAGGTATCCCACCACCAGCCCCGTGTGCCGGATCGACACATCCTGAGTGAACGAGAAATAATTCGCCATGAAGCCGGCCGTCGCGGCGGCCATGACCGAGACCAGGATCACCGCGATCGCCAGGTTCGGCGCCCGGCCGATGGTCAGTCCGGCGGCCGCGATGAACGGGACCGCCCCCGTCATCACCATCCGACGCGCACGCACGGCACTCTCGCCCCAACGCGCGATCTCACGCGACAGCCATCCGCCCAGGAGGTTGCCGCCGTCGGCCGCCAGGAACGGGATCGTGCTCAACAGGTTGCCCGACCCGAAATTCATCCCCCGTTCCGCCTTCAGATACGTCGGTATCCAATTGACCAGGAAATGCCAGCAGAGGTTGATCGAGATCGACACCACCACCATGATCCAGAACCGACGGTTCCGCACGACATCGCCGAGATCCGAGGCCCACGCCGCTCCCTTGAGCTCTCGCATCGGCACGATCGCAGCGACCGCGAGCGGCCCCAGCATCGCCAGGGCGATCCCCAGCCAGATGGAGGTCAATCCGTACCAGAACGCCGAGTACACCTCCGCCGCGGCCAGGAGCAGGACACTCCCGAAGGCCAGCCACACCCAGGTCGCGAGCCGGGTGCGAGCCGGGGCCGATCCGAGCTCGTCATCGGCGGGCGTCGGCTTGCGATCCGGCCGCGCCAGCAGCCCGCGATACTCGCCCCGGACCAGGAATAGCCAGGCGGCCACCCAGACGAACCCCATCGCGCCGATCACCGTGAACGAGCTCCGCCAGCCGAACCAATGCGCCAGGAGCGTCACCACCGTCGGCGTCACCACCGCGCCGATGGCCGCGCCCGAGTTGAAGATCCCGTTGCCCAGGCTGCGGTCCGAGGGAGGTAAGATCCGCGCCGTCACCCGCAACGCACACGGCCAGTTGAACGACTCGCCGACGCCCAGCAGGCTCCGGCAGACGATCAACAGCCCGAGCGTCGGCACGACCGCCGTCGCCGCCGCCGCCAGCGACCACCAGGCCACCGCCATCGCGTACGACCATCGCAGGTCCCAGCGATCGACCAGGAAGCCTGCGGGCACCTGGAAGAGTGCGTAGGTCAGGTAGAATGCGGCGAGGATCCAGCCGAAATCACGGTCCGACGCGATCCCGAACGCCTGCGAGATCGGCTCGCGGAGCAAGCTGACGGTCTGTCGGTCCATGTAGTTCAGGACCGTCGAGGCGAACATCAACCAGCAAAGGGCCCAGGCCCATCCGCTGACTTTCTTGTCATTTGTCATGAGTCGTCGGCCGTGGGTCGTATTGAGCGGGAAGACATGACGCTTCTCGCCGAATACCACCAGACAGGGCGATATCGAAGCCCGTGACCACGGTCTCACGACGGTGGTCACCCGTTGGTATTCGGCGAAACGTATCGGAGACATCGTCGCGACCGACTACAATGCCAGAAGCGGCAAGCGGTTGCAACACGCCACTGCAATCACCTGCCCCGTCCGGCATCGTCGCCGGGACGAATCGCGGCGCCCTTTTTGCTCACCGCGGTAGAATGCTAGAAATCCCGTGGCCTCCGCGGGCGAAGTACTTGAGGACCGCCCCGGCATCGGCGAAAGGATGAGATCGGCAATGGAACTCACCCCCCCACCCCGCAAGCGACGACGATGGCGGATTGCCATCGCGATCGTCTCGCTGGCCATCGCCGGACTGATCGCCGGGCTTCCCTGGGTGCTCGACTGGCCGCCCGCCCGGCGAATGCTCAAGGCGCAGGCCGATGCGATCCTGGCGCCCGCCTCGGTGGAGTTCGACGCGATCCATCTGTCGTGGTCCCGGCCCACCGAGATTTTTGGCGTCGTCCTCCGCGACCAGCGAGGATCGTCGGTGCTCACCGCGAAGCGGGCCGACTTCCGGTGGAACCTCTGGCAGATCCTCTTCACCCAGCCGAAGAGCATGACGTTGAGCTTCCCCGAGGGCGTGCTGGACGTCGAGCGTCGCCCCGATGGCAAGATCAACCTGTACGAGACCCTGGAGCCGATCCTCCGCGACAAGCCCGAGCGCCAGCTCATCATCAAGATCGATCGCGGCCGGTTGACCTTCCACGACCGGTCCATGCCCGAGCCGGTCGTCGCCGACCGGGCCGACATCCTGCTGGACATCGCCGCCGATCCCGGGCCGGTCACCTGGAGCGTCGCCCTGACACAGAAGGAGGCCGGCCGCCTCGACGTGACCGGCAGCCATACCCGGCCGTCGGACGACGACGAGGGCCAAGGCGATACGACGCTCGCGATGAAGGCATCGCGATGGGCCTGGACGGCGACCCTCGCCGGGGCGTCGGCGCGCGGAACTCTGGACGCGACGATCGACGTCGGCCAGAAATCGGGGCACTCGGCCTCCACAGGGGCCCTCACGATCCGCGACGTGTCGGCCGGCGACTCGCTCCGCCTGGACACGGTCCAGCTCGGCTGGCAGGTCGATGGCGGCAACCAACTCTGGACCGCGCGTCGGATCGAGCTCTCGACGCCGATGGGATCGATCGCGGGCAAACACGACGGACACTGGCTCGACGGGGACGTCCGCCTCGTCGCCGACGCGACCTACGCCCCGAAGTCCGACCGGCTGATGATCGGAGGCTTCACCGTGGCGACGCCCTACGGCCGCCTCGCCGGGTCCGGCATCGTCGAGGCGATGAAGGCCGCGCCCCGGCTCGACCTGAAGGGGACACTCGACCCCGACTGGACGCGGGTCCAGTCGATGCTGGTGCGCGATGTCGAGCCGAATGCGCGGATCGCCGGGCGATCGCGAGCCTGGACATTGTCGGGTCCGATCGATCGCTCGGGCGACCGGCCGCTCGATGGCCTGCGCGGCGAGCTGGGCGTCGAGCTCGAAGCCCTGGACATCTTCGGCATGAGGCTCGGCGCGACGGCCCTGGTCGTCCGCGCCGAGGCGGGCAAGCTGGGCGTCGATCCGATCGAGGCCCGGCTGAATGAGGGCCGACTCCACATCGAGCCGCAGTGGGTCCGCGACCGCGACGGGTCGTTCCGGATCAAGCTGGGGCCGTCCACCACATTGGAGAACGCCGTCATCAATGATGAGGTGTCGCATCGCGTCCTCTCGTACGCCGCCCCGGTGCTCGACGGGGCGACCCGCGTGCAGGGGCGCGTGTCGGTCAGGAACGTGGACGCCGAAATCCCCCTGGTCGCCGCCAATGGGACGCGCGCGAGGATCGAAGGGAACGTGCTCTTCGACGAGGTCCGGTTCATGCCGGGGCCGCTCGCGGATGAGCTGCTCAGCCTCTTCCCCAACGCCGACGAGGACCGGCCGCTGCTGACGCTCCGCGACCCGATCGCGCTGCGGATCGCCGAGGGGAAGGTCTATCAACATGGGCTCAAGATCCCGCTGATCAAAGTCGGCGCGGTCGCACTGGACGGCTCGGTCGATTTCGAGAAGAATCTGGACCTGGTGGCCAGGTTCACGCTGAACCCGCCCTCGGCCGCCGACAGGCCGGCGCTGGCGTCGCTCCTGAAGATCGCCCGGCTCGAGGTGCCGATCCGCGGGACGTTGCAAGACCCCCAGGTCGACGCCCAGGCCATGCAGGAACGGCTCAAGTCCGTCGGGTCGGACCTGCTGGAGAACTCGGTCGGCATCGGCGCCGAGGGCCTCATGAAGTTCCTGCAAGGGATCGCCGCGCGACGGCAAGCCCGCCTCGCCGACCCCGATCGTCCGCCGCCGATGACCCCCGAGCAACGCCGCGAACTCCGCCAGGATCGTCGCCGCGAACGCCAGCAGAAAAAGGCCGAACGACGAGGAATCGAGTAGCGAGTCGCGACGTCGAGGGTTGCATGAACGCACGAAGGCGATGGCGTCTATCGGCCATGATGGCCCTGGTGTATGCGGTGCAGGGCTCGTTCTGGCCGTTGCTGGCGGTGCACCTCTCGGACCTGGGGATCGCGGCCCGAGATCGCGGCTGGATCTTCGCGACGCTGGCGATCGGCTCGACGGCCGTGCCGCTGGGGGCCGGCCAGCTCGTGGACCGGCTGATGCCGACCCAGCGCGTGCTTTCGATGATCTATGCCCTGGGCACGGTGCTGCTGGCGATCCTGGCCTCGGGGTGGGTCCGCTCGTCGGCCGGGCTATTCGGCGTCTTCCTGGCCTACTGGGCCCTGACGGCGCCCGCATACAGCCTGTGCAACGCGCTGGCGATGCGGAACCTCGACGAGCCGGGGAAGGAATTCGGCGGGGTCCGGCTGTGGGGGACCGCCGGCTGGATGATCGCGGGCTGGTGCGTCTCGGTAGTGATGGCAGTCTCGGGAACGACGCGAGCCGGCCAGGGCGCCTACGAGTCCTTATGGGTGGCGGCGGCGGTCTCCGCGGCCACGGCGGTCTATTGCCTGACGCTGCCCAACACGCCGCCGCTCGCGGCCGGGCGGGGCGGCGTCGGTGCCCTCCGCACCGGCATCGAGCTGGCCCGACGACCGGATATGGTCGTGTTCCTCATCACCTCCTTCGGCGTTTACCTGACGCAGCCCCTGGTCTTCCAGATCATACCGGGATACCTCGAGCGATCCGGCTTGCCCCGCGCCTGGGTCTCGACGTCGATGACCCTGGGCCAGATGACCGAGGTCGCCATGCTCGCCGCGCTACCGTGGCTGATCCGCCGGTTCGGCCTGAAAACGACGATGATGCTGGGGATCGGGGCCTGGTTCGCACGCTTCGCGAGCCTGTCGATGGGTCCGCCCCTCTGGCTGGCCGTCGCGGGCACGCTCGTGCACGGCGTCGGGATCGCTTGCTTCACCGTAGGCGGACAGGTCTACATGGATGGACGAGCCCCGCGCGATCTCCGGGCCAGCGCCAGGCGTTGCTGCTGGTGGCCACTTCGGGAGTCGGCTCGTTCCTGGGAAACGTCCTGGCGGGCGAGATCGTCGGTCGATCGCATCACGATGATGTTCTGGTGTTCCTGATCCCTTGCCTGATCGATGGAGCGTTGCTACTCTATTTTTTGCGAGGCTTTCGGGCACCAGCTTTGGTCGCGGCGTGGGCCGGCGCAGCCAACGACGAGCGTTCCTCGCCGACGGCAACCGAGCGAGGGTCGGTTGCTCGCGTTGGTCAACTGGTGACGGAGTCGGCCGATGGGTGACTATCTCCGCATTCTGACGATCAACGACCGGGATATTCCCCTGGCCACCCTCCAACGCGCCGTGCCTTACGTCGCCATCTGGTCGGTCGATCAACCCGGGACGCTCGGCAACTACCTGGCCATCGGCCCGGAACTCAACGTCCTCAAGGACGTCTGGGCGACGATCGAACGCAACCCTGTCGGCCCGAACACCTTGGGCGCCGAAGAAGTCGCCGAGTTCATCGACAGCCTCGAATCGGGCGGGCCTCCCTCAGCGGTCCGCTGGCTCGGCGATTATCTCGAGACGATCCGCGCCATCTATGCGATCCGGATCTATCCCGAGGCCATCCTCCCCCACCCCGAGGCCGAAGACGCCGTCTACGCCGTCCGCTCGGCGCTTCGCGACGCCGTCGGCGGGATCGGCCAGTGGGATGGACTTGGGTTCACCAATGAGGACGATCGCCTGATCTGGTGCGATCCCCGGATGGAACTGCACGGCGTCAAGGATGCGGCGATGCTCGACGAATCGACCGGCGACTGGATCCCGTTCGAGCTGGACTTCGATGACCCCGAGGAGCTGGAGCATTTCCTCGTCGGACAGCTCCCGAAGCGGCCTCGCCGCTGAGCTTCGTAGGGTGCTCTGTGAGCACCGATTTTCGTCGAATGCCCCGATCGGTGCTCACAGAGCACCCTACTTTTCTCAAGGGATGCGGGCATCGATACGGCTTGGCATCCCCCAGTGCGCGGCGATCCAGCCTTCCAGCCGCGCATCCAGCCAGCGACGACCGCCCTGCCATGTGTGATGGCTCAGGTAGCCCATATGGCCGCCGTGCTGCATCATGTCCAGCGTCAGGTTCGATGGCCAGGCCACTCGCCGGAATGGCTCGTGCGGGATGAATGGATCGTCCATTGCGTGGACGATCAGTCCAGGGACCGCGATCCGCCCCAATGCCTCGACGAGGCTGCAGCGTGCGTAATAGTCGTCCGCCGAGGCGAAGCCATTCCGGCGCGACGTGTAACGATCGTCGAACTCGTAGACGGACCTCACGTCGTCGATAGGAGAGGGTCCCAATTCGGGGATCCGGTGATGCAGCCGACGGACCGTCCTGCGGAGCCACTTGACGAAGTTCCGGTCGTAGAGCCGATTCTCCGGTTGCCTCATCCGGCGGGAGCAGGCGATCAGGTCGATGGGGGGATTGGCCGCCAGGACGCAGTCGAGGGCCGCGACGCCCGTCGGGTCGTCGACGGCCTCGGCGGCGAGCTTCAGGACGAGATTGCCCCCCAGCGAGAAGCCGACCAGCGCGACCGGCGACGGCCCGTCGCGGTCCTTGAGCCAGGCGAGCACCTCGCGCAGATCGTCGCTACGCCCGGCGTGGTAGACGCCCTTCGCTCGCCCGAAGCCGAGCCCGGCGTTGCGGAGATTCACCCGCACCACGCGGACTCCCAGGTGCATCAGCCGCATGCCGAGTCGCACCATGTACGGAGCGTCGGCACAGCCCGCGAGCCCATGCACCAGGACCGCCGACGGTTGCGGACTCGCCCAGCCCGATGGGACCGACTCCAGCACCACCAGTCGATCCCCGTCGGCCAGGACGACTTCATGCGCGTCGGATTCGAGCCTCGCCCGAGGAGAAGGCCAGTACCGCGCGACGATCGTCTGGGCGTGCGCCGATCTCAGCCAGGGAGGCGGCTCGAATGGGGGAAGACCAGGGTTGACACAGCCCAATTGAACGACACTCGCCGAGTTCGACCGGGTTAACATGGGAGGACCGTATCGCGTGGTGTCGGTATGACCCGGATGGGAGGTCCAGAACTGGGCAACGAATCGCCGGAGTCTCTCCAAATCCCAAGGTTAGCCTGGCGGCCGGCGTTTGGCAAGTCGTTGTGCTCGTCCACGAGCCGAGTGCGCTGTATCAAGTCCTTTGTTTTCGGTAGCGCGAAGGGGGCCTGCAAAACCTTTACTCCAACCGAGCCTCGTTTCCCCCGGCATTTTTCTAGGGTGGCAAACTCAGGCTGATAAGCTGGATTTCTCGATATTCCTAGCTGTAGCCAGGGTCTGTGACCCCGGGATCGTCCTCCCCGGCCTCGCAGAGGCCAGCTGCAGAAGACCGGGAGTTCATTACACGCTCTAAACGCCGGGGGAAAAAGACCGGGACGGACGCGGGTCGGCTCGTCGGTCAATCCCGCTCGACGGGCTGTGAGAGCGTGGGGCTGGACGCATAGCGCTTCATCGCGACGGTCATCCGGCCGCCCGCGCCCGGCGCCAGCCTCACTCGGAATGACGTCGCGTGAACGGGGATCGTTCGTCCGGCCGACGCGACCTGCTCGCAGACGTGCTCGCCATAGCCGCCGCCCTGGACGATCAGGGATCGCGATTCCGCCGGGTTGAGGTTGACCAGGATGATCGACGTCGAGTCGGGCGTGAGCGCGTCGACCAGTGCGGCCACGTCCTCGGGCAGGCCGGGCCTTTGCCGGGCCGTGTCGAAGTAGCGGATGCGGGCCTGGAGGACCTCGCCCTGATGCTTCGGCGGCAGTCCGCCCAGCATCAGGCGCACCAGGTTGCCGACCGTCGCCGGATTGAAGGCCATGGGGTCGTCGGCCAGCCGGGTGTCCGGGGTGGTCGGGTCCCGGTGCATGGCCGCGACCTTGCGCCGGATCGCCTCGAAATCCTCGCGGAGCGCCGCTTCCGGATAGGTCGGATCCTGCCCCTCGAGGAAGTCCAGCCAGCCCGGGGCGGGCACGCGCTTGCGGTCCTCGGGCGCATCGACCAGTAGTAGAGCTCGAGGGCGCCGTGCTGGTATCGGGCCGGCCGATAGTCGTACCAGCCCTGGTCGCCGTGCATGTGAGGATAGAGCGTCCGGCCGCCCTCGACGCGCGCGTGGCTATTCACCGCCTCGATCTGCCGTCGCCACGCGTCGAGATAGCGGTCGTCGCCGGTCAGGAGGAACGCGTTGCCGAACCCGTTGAGCGCGAGGAAGTGATCGTTGCGATGGACCGGCCGCTTCGTCCGGGGGTCGGTGACGGTGAATCCCCAGCCATAGACCCCGCCGTACCACTTGCCGCCGCAGGCGCCGCCGATCGTGCCGTCGAGGCCGATGTTGCTGGGGATGATCCCGCCGTTGGCGGCCATTCGCCCGCGCCAGGCGTCAACGTATTCGAGGACCCATCGCTTGTAACGCGCATCCTGCGTGAGCATGAAGGCGTTCAAGGCCAGGGTCGTCGCGGACAGGTTCATCGGGCTGTCGCCGACGACATCGTTATAGTCCTTGAAATGCTCGAGCATCTGCTCGTAGCTCTCTTCATTGTGGCCGAGTCGGAATCGGTTGGCGACCTCGACCGGGTCTCCGGCCCAGTCGAGCGCCGTCGCCTTGCGGAGCAGCGGGCCTCGGCTGCCGTTGAAGAGGCTGCGGATGATCTTGTGCTGCGGGTCGTAATTCGGGGCGCCGGGGTCGTCGCCGAGGTAGAACCCGGCGAACCGCGTGACCCGCTGTTGGAATCGGCCATCCCGCGGGTCGCAGAGCCCTTCGAGGTTGAAGACCGACAGCCCCTCGCCGTGATGGAGCCAGTCGAACATCACGGGGAACTCCTTGTAATACATGCCGTCGCGCGCGAACGGGACCTGGGTGGTCCGCGCCTCGGTGTACTGGCGGAGGTGCCCTTCCCATGCCTTCTTGAACAGGACGCGTATCGATTCGTCGCCCCCGAGCGCGTACAAGACGGGCCAGTCGTTGACGTTCTCGATGGCGTCGTCGGGCCCGTCGTCGCCCCCCCATCGCGTCACGCAACGGAGGTAGCCCCGCTCGTCGAAGTAACGGTCGAAGAACTCCGCGCAGGCGCGGGTCTGGCGCGGAGCAGCTCGCGCTCGAGCAGTGCCCATGCGGGTGGCGTCATGGGCGTATCGATCGAGATTGTGGCATGAGGCGGATCCGCGGCGCTCACGGCTCCGACGGCGATCAGGACCACCATGGCCCCCAGGACGCAACTGCGACGACGCCAGTTCATGGACCTGCTCTCCCCGACGCCTCCCGACTCGCCATCCCGACTGACACCCAGCCCGACGCCCCAGATGATACATCGACGGACCATCGACGGACAACGATCGGATGCCGGAGGGGTCGAGAAACGGGGACCGGGTGGAATCAGATTCGACGCAATGAATCACAATCGCCGCATCCTGATCGTTGACCATTGTTCCCATTGCTCGTACAGCCTCCGTAACAGTCTGCCTCCAGGTCTGCCTGACCCCAGGTCTGCCTGGCGGAGGAAGGCGCACGGGTGGGGAGCGAATGAGCGCCGGGTTCAAGATCGCTGACGAGATGTTCTGGGGCACTAACGGCGCCGTCGAGGCATATGCGGAGGCGCTGGCCACTCAGGCGGCCGCCCGGCTCGGCCCGGACGCTCCGCTATCAATGTCCTTCCAGGAGGAGTGGGCCGGATTCTACGGCGGCAAGATGATAATCCTCGACGAATGGCTCGCCGCCTCGGCTGGGCGCGATGAGTTCTTGGAGTTGCTTGACGCCGCCACTGAGCGGTTGCTGCAGGAGGGGGCGTTCACCGATTACGGCCGGGAGTGGGTCGCCTCTGTCGTTGACACCTTGCGTGCCCGAGTCGCGGGGCAGCAGAGGCAGACCTAACCCTCGCGCCGCAGTGGCCCCGGCCCGCCTCGGCGGCTTCTGGTAGAATCGAGGCCGTTGCTCGGTGGGCCTAGCCGCCGAGCGGGTCGTTGGGGGCGAGATATCAGGCCCACTTGCCGCCAGTTCACAATAAGGCGATGATGGGCGTAGCTCTCGCCGTCGATGAACCGTCGCCGCGCGTGGCTGGGAGGGCCGAATGCAACTGACTGCTGTCTACGTGCCGATGCCAGATGGCGGATTCGTCGCCTTCGTTGAGGAATTACCCGGGGCCAATACCCAGGGCTCGACGATCGAAGAGGCCCGAGAAAATCTGCGCGAGGCCGTCGCGCTGGTTGTGGAGGCCAATCGGGAGCTGGCCGAACAGTCGCTGAGCGGCCGCGATGCGACACGAGAGCCGCTCGAGCTACCGGTATGAAGCGTCACGATCTCATCCGTCACCTGGAGAGTCACGGTTGCCGCCTGCTTCGTGAGGGCGGTCGGCATAGTATCTACGTGAACCCGGCGACGAATGCGACATCGGCCGTACCGCGACATAATGAGATCTACGAATACCTGGCGCGGAGGATCTGTCGCGACCTCCAAGTTCCCGAGCCATAATCGCAACCAGAAAGGATTGGAGTCCGCGAAGCCGGACCTCCAATCCCTGTTCAAGAAGCCCGTGCAGACCTGGGGTCAGACTGTGTTTGTTGTTTTTTTGGCCTGTTGGATACGATAGAGCGAGACGCCCGGAAACAAGAAACAAAGTCCGACACCAGGTCTGTTGAACACCAGGTCTGTCCCGATAGAGCGAGACGCCCGGAAACAAGAAACAAAGTCCGACACCAGGTCTGTCCCGACACCAGGTCTGTCCAAGTCCGACACCAGGTCTGTCCAGAAACAAAGTCCGACACCAGGTCTGTCCAGAAACAAAGTCCGACACCAGGTCTGCCCCGTGCCAGGGATCGATGAGTCGGTGGGAATGCCGATGACCGAATAAAGGCCGGCGCGTTAGACTGGATGTCATCGGAAGTATTAGACGCGACGCGGCTTACCTGAACCTCGCGCTGCACCGGACCACGGCTGCCGCCGCGGTTTCTCGTGACCACGAGACGTTCTCTCGGCGGCCGGGTCCGTTGAGCTTTGGCGAAGGAGAGTGCAATGGCCCGGCACCTCGACAATGCCCTATACGACGAGGCGCGGAAGGTGAGCGGTTCGGTCGCCCGCGTCCGTGAGTTGATCGCGGCTGGCGCGAAGGTGAGTCGGCCCGGTCGAAGTAGCGGCAGGAGGACGGCGCTCGCGGTCGCAGCAGCCAATGGTAGAGTAGACATCGTGGTCGAGTTGCTGGCCGCCGGCTCAGCCATCGATGCCCTCGACGCCGTCGGAGTCACGCCACTATGCCTGGCCGCAGCCGGCGGGCACGAGTTGACGGTGGAACTGTTGCTCTCCCACGGTGCCGACCCCAACGCGGCCGGGGCGGGTTCCAATCCCCCGCTTTGGACCGCTGTTTACCACGGGTACGCCGGGATCGTCTCCCGGCTCGTCCGAGCTGGTGCGGCCGTGGATTTCGTGTATCGTGAGCAGACGATGCCGAACTTCGCAGAGAGTTGCGGGTGGCCTGAGATCGCCCGCGATTTGCGCCGCGGCCGGAGAACAAGGTACGACTATCCTGCGATAGCCGCGGACCCGCTCCGCTGATCTTTGGCGTCGAAAATCCAATGGCGTGACGACTCGCTGCTCGGTAGACTGGGAGATGTCCAAATCTGCCATCACCGAGCACTTGAGATCTCCGATGCGAGCCGATGCCATCCGTAACGAAGTGATCCGCATGGTCCACCAGGCGCCGTTCCGTCCCTTCGTCCTCAGCATGGAGAATGGCGACCGCGTCACCATCGGTCATCCCGAGAACATCGCCTTCGATCCGGAAGGCGAGTCTGCGGACTTCTATGTGATCTCGGGGCGCATACGGCTCTTCGGCACCTTCGATGCCGTTTCCAGCGTGGCGACGGCGGACTCGGTGGAGCATCTCGCCTGACCATAAAGGATCGGAGTCTGCGAAGCCGGACCTCCAATCCCCGTTCAAGAAGCCTTCCCGCCACCGCAACGCGGCCCACACGGGTAACGCTTCCGCATACCTTCGTTCGCCCCGCAGGGGCGAGCTGATCTCCTTAGGCGTCAATCGTCGTGTCGCCCCGTCGGGGCTCCGGACCGACTGTTCCGGACTGCCTCTGACGACCGTGGTCACGGTCCACAATCTCGCACCGTCCGGTTGTGTTCGGCGAGGAGTGCCGAGCAAAGACTGCGATGAGGAAGCAGAGCCGGCCGAACTTCGCCCTCCGAGCACGATTTCCGGACCGAGTCCGTGCCTGAGGTCACTCGCGGCGCCCGATTTCCGCGGGTACAATCCAACTCTCGCCGACGGATACCAGCCCAGCTTCGCGGATCAGACGGCAAGAAAACTCCTGCCCCGCGAAACCGAGTCCGAGTCCAAAATCCTGAATCCCGAGAGAGATCGACGATCATGAGCCGATGTCGCAACCGATTCGCCCTCCTGGCCGCGACCCTCCTGTTGCCCCCGTTCGCTCGGGCCGACACGATCGAGATCAAGCCGGGCGATCATATCGCGATCATCGGCAACACCCTGGCCGACCGGATGCAGCACGACGGCTGGCTCGAGACTCACCTCCAGGCTCGCTTCCCCGACCATAAGCTCGTCATCCGCAACCTCGGCTTCTCGGGCGATGAATTGACCGTCCGACTCCGCTCGGCCGACTTCGGCACCCCCGACCAGTGGCTGACCCGGACGAAGGCCGACGTCGTCTTCGCGTTCTTCGGCTACAACGAGTCGTTCGCCGGCAAGGAAGGGCTGGCGGCGTTCAAGAAGGACCTCGACGCCTTCGTCAAACATACGCTGGCCCAGAAGTACAACGGCATGTCCGCCCCGAGGCTCGTCCTGTTCTCGCCGATCGCCATCGAGCGGCATCGCCGACCGCGATCTGCCGGACCCCTCGGCGACCAATGAACGGCTGAAGCTCTACACGGCCGCGATGGGCGACGGTGGCCAGGGCCGACGGCGTTGCATTCGTCGATCTGTTCGAGCCGACTCTCCGGCGTTATGCCAGAGAGTTCGGTTCTTCCCGGCCCGATCCCCCCTCACGATCAACGGCGTCCACCTCAACGAACTTGGCAATGGAGTCGTCGCCTTCGAGATCGTCGTCGCGACTGGCCCCGGGTCTGGCCGGGGCGGATCGCAGCCAGACTCTCGCAGCGCTCCGCCGGGCCGTCCTCGACAAGAACTTCTACTGGTTCAACCGCTACCGGACGGTCGACGGCTACTCGATCTTACGGCGGCCGCGCCGACCTGAGCTTCACCGACGGCCAGACCAACCGCGTGGTCGCCCAGCGCGAGATGGAAGTCCTCGACGTGATGACCGCCAACCGCGACGAGCGGATCTGGGCCGTCGCGCAGGGCAAGCGACCTGGCGGTCGACGACTCGAACACGCCGCCGTTCATCCCGGTCAAGACCAACAAGCCGGGCGCCGGCCCCAACGGCGAGCACCTCTTCCTCGGCGGCGAGGAAGCCATCGGCCAGATGACCGTCGGCAAGAACCTCAAGGTCAACCTGTTCGCCTCCGAGAAGGAGTTTCCCGAGCTGGCCAAGCCGGTGCAGATGTCGTTCGATTCCCGGGGCCGCCTCTGGGTCGCCTGCTGGCCGACCTACCCGCACTGGAAGCCCAAGGAGGAGATGAACGACAAGCTCCTGATCCTCGAGGACACCGACGGCGACGGCAAGGCCGACAAGAAGATCGTCTTCGCCGACGGCCTGCATTGCCCGACCGGCTTCGAGTTCGCCAACGGCGGCGTCCTGGTCGCCCAGGCGCCCGACCTGATGTTCCTCAAGGACACCGACGGCGACGACCGGGCCGACTTCCGCGTGCGGGTCCTCTCCGGCCTCGATTCGGCCGACACGCACCACACCTCCAACAGCTTCCAGCTCGACCCCGGCGGAGCCCTCTATTTCCAGGAAGGCACGTTCCACCAGACGCAGGTCGAGACGCCTTATGGGCCGCCGGTCCGATGCTCGAACGCGGGCGTCTTCCGCTACGAGCCGAAGTCGCAGAAGTTCGACGTCTACGTCTCCTACGGCTTCGCCAACCCCCACGGCCATGCCTTCGACCGCTGGGGCCAGGACATCGTCGTCGACGGCACCGGCTCCGTCCCGACCCACGGCACGCTGTTCTCGGGACACGTCGACTACCCGAACAAGCACGCCGGACCGCCGCAGGTCTATCAGCAGCGCACCCGGCCTACGCCGGGCATCGAGTTCCTCACCAGCCGCCATTTTCCCGAGGAATTCCAGGGGAACCTGCTCGTCCCCAACGTGATCGGCTTCCAGGGCATCCTTCGCTACAAGATCGAGGACAAGGGGGCCAGCCTCGCCGGCACCGAGCTCGAGCCGATCCTCTCGTCCCGCGACCCGAATTTCCGGCCGTCGGATATCGAGGTCGGCCCGGACGGGGCCATCTATTTCCTCGACTGGCAGAACCCGATCATCGGCCACATGCAGCACAACCTCCGCGACCCCAGCCGCGACCGCATCCACGGCCGGGTCTACCGGGTCACCTACGAAGGCCGGCCGCTCTCGATACCCCCCAGGATCGCCGGCGCCTCGATCGAAGAGCTGCTCCGGCTGCTCAAGCACCCCGAGGACCGGGTCCGCTACCGGGCCAGGACCGAGCTCGGCGCGCGGGATTCCGCGCCAGGTCATCGCCGCCCTCAAGACCTGGACCGCCAGGCTCGACAAGGCCGACCCCGATTATGAGCACCACTTGACCGAAGCCCTCTGGGCCCATCAGTACCAGGACGTCGTCAACATCGAGCTGCTCGATCGCGTGCTCGCCGCGACCGACTTCCACGCCAGGGCCGCCGCCACCCGGGTCCTCTGCGTCTGGCGCGACCGCGTCCCCGAGGCCCTCGACCGGCTCAAGAAGCTGGCCGCCGACCCCTATCCGCTCGTCCGGCTCGAGGCGATCCGGGCCGCGAGCTTCTTCCCCGTCGCGGAGGCCGTCGAGGTCCCCTTGATCTCGGCCGACCATCCGACCGACGAGTACCTCGACTACACCCGGGGCGAGACGATGAAGACGCTGGAGCCCTACTGGCGGAAGGCAGTCGCCGCGGGCCAGCCGATCGCCGTCACCAGCGACGCCGGCACCCGGTTCTTCCTCGGCCGGCTGAGGATCGAGGAACTCCTGAAGATGAAGCGGACGCGCGGCGATCGACCTCGAGCTGCTGCTCCGCAACGGGGTCCGCGAGGAGATCCGCCGCGAGGCCCTCGCCGACCTGGCGAAGCTCGACGGGAAGCCCGAGCTGTCGACGCTGATCGAGGCCATCAAGGCCCTCGACGATCCGCGAGGGCGAGGGCAACGACGCCGTCGCCTTCGACCTCGGCCGGCTCCTCACCGGTCGCGACGCCGACGAGCTGTCGGCCGCCCGGCCCGACCTGGAAGGGCTCGCGACGGCCGGCCACAAGCCGGTCACCCGCCAGCTCGGCTATCTCGCCCTGATCGCCGCCGACAGGGGCGTCGACAAAGCCTGGGCGCTCGCCTCGAAGTCGGCCGGCTCGCTCCGGGACCTCGTCGACGCCATGCCCGCGATCCGCGACCCCGGCCAGCGCTCGGCGCTCTATCCCCGGGTCTTGCCGCTGCTCGACGGGCTGCCGACGTCGATCGGGGGCGGCACGAAGGCGCCGAAGGGCACGGAGGGCCGATTCGTCCGGATCGAGCTGAGGGGCCGACGGACCCTGACGCTCGCCGAGGTCGAGGTCTATCAGCGACGGCCGGAACATCGCACCGCTCGGCAAGGCGACCCAGAAGAACACCGCCTACGGCGGCCCCGCCTCGCGGGCGATCGACGGCAACAAGAGCGGCGACTACGGCGATGGCGGCCAGACCCATACCGAGGAGAACACGCCCAATCCCTGGTGGGAGCTCGACCTCGGCGCCGATTACCCGATCGACGCGGTCGCCATCTGGAACCGGGTCGGACGGCGATCTCTTCAAGCGGCTCGATCGCTATACGATCAAGGTCCTCGACGAGGGCCGCAAGGTCGTCTTCGAGGCCGATAACCTGCCCGCGCAGAAGGGGCCGGCCAGGACCGAGGTCGGCGGCACCGGGTCGGAGGGGACGATCCGACGCTCGGCGATGGTCGCGCTGACCTCGGTCCGGGGCAAGGAGGCCGAGACCTTCAAGGCCCTCGCGAAGTTCGTCAAGGGTCAAGGGTCCGACCGGTCGGCCGCGATCGGGGCGATCTCGCGGATCCCGGTCGCCGACTGGCCGGTCGAGGAGGCCGGCCCGACGCTCGACGCCCTCCTCGCCTACATCAAGACGATACCGACGCGCGAGCGGACCTCCGCGAACGCCCTCGACGCCATCCAACTGGGCGACGCGCTGGCGGGCCTGCTCCCGCGCGACCGGGCGACGACGGCCCGCCGCGAGCTGGGCGAGCTCGGCGTCCGGGTGATCCGGCTGGGCACCATCACCGACCAGATGCTCTTCAACGTGGATCGGATCGCCGCCCAGGCCGGCAAGCCGGTCGAGATCGTCTTCGAGAACGGCGACATCATGCCGCACAACTTCGTCGTGACGAAGCCCGGCGCGCTCGAGGAAGTCGGCCTGCTCGGCGAGTCGTCGAGCACCCAGCCGGGGGCCCTGGAACGGAACTACGTCCCGCCCTCCGACAAGATCCTCGTCGCCAGCCGACTGCTCGCCCCTCGCGACTCGCAGAAGCTCGACTTCAACGCGCCGACGAAGCCGGGTGTCTATCCCTATGTCTGCACCTATCCCGGCCACTGGCGGCGGATGTACGGGGCGTTCTACGTCGTCGACGACATCGCCGCCTATCTCGACCGACCCGACGGGCTACCTGGCCGGCCACCCGCTGCCGATCCTCGACGACCTGCTCAAGAACAACCGCCCGCGCAAGGAGTGGACCTTCGACGACCTTGCCGCGACGGTCGAGGGCCTGAACGGCGGCCGGTCGTTCGCCAACGGCAAGCAGATCTTCGAGGTTGCGAGCTGCGTCTCTTGCCACCGGATGAACGGGGTCGGCGTGCAAGTCGGCCCGGACCTCGCCCAGCTCGACGCCAAGATGACCCGGGCCGAGATCCTCCGCAGCCTGATCGAGCCGTCGGCCAAGATCGACGAGAAGTACCAGACGCACGTGTTCGCGATGAAGTCGGGCAAGGTGGTCACGGGCATGATCCTGGAAGAGGACCCCCGGCGGATCAAGGTGATCGAGAACCCCCTGGCCAAGTCCGCGCCGGTGTCTCTGGACCGCAACGAGATCGACGAGCGTTCCCCAGTCTCAGACCTCGATCATGCCCAAGGGCCTGCTCGACAAGCTGACCCGTGAGGAGATCCTCGACCTGATCGCCTACATCGCCGCCCGGGGGGATGCCAGGTCTCCGCTCTTTCACGGCCAGCACGAACATGGACATTGAGGGACGCTATGGAACGGGTCGGGAATAACGTCCCGAATTTGCCTCTCTTGGTTGGAGTTCCGCCTTCAGGCGGTCTTCGAATCCAAACTCAGGACCGCCTGAAGGCGGAACTCCAACCAGGAATCGATGCGGGAGCGAATTCCATGAAGTTGTTCCCAGCCTGGTCCTATACCGCGCCGTCGAGTTCGCCGACGGCCTCGTTCCAGAGGGCCTCGGCCGGGCGGCTCTGCGCCCTGGCGTAGTCTTCGAGGTTGTCGCGCTGGTGCAAGATCAGTCGCATCAGGAAGTCCCGGGCGTCGCTGGCGTGGGCGAGGAACCCTGACATGAGCTCCTCGCCATCGAGCTTGCCGTCGGCGAACCGATCGAGCGCTTCCGCCTTGATCCCGGCCAGGTCTTCCTGGAGTTGCAGGAGCGCCGCGAGGTCAAGCGTCGGCGCCCGCGACAGGTCCAGCGCCCGGCGCTCGACCTGGGCGACCTGGAGGATATACGCCTCGAAGCTACGCTCGCGACGCCATCGATAGCGCCGTCGTACCCACTGGTACAGGCAGAACACGCCGCCGACGAGGACGCCGACGATGCTGACTTGCTTCTCGACCTGGTCGAGCACATCGCCCGCGATCAGGGGCGAGTTGCGTCGGACATATTCGAGCGTGCCGTCATGCCAGGGCAATTCCGGCGGCGATTCGAGCAGCCTGGGATCGGGTGGTGTCGGGAGTGCCTTCGAGAACGGCGAATTGAAGACCACTTCCACCAGGCGTCGGATCGTGGTCGCCGCGAGGCCCTCGCGGGCGACGAGCAGCAACCGGGTGCCGAGGGTGTGGATCGCCTCGGGCGGGACCCCGGGCTCGATCTCGTAAGCGCTCGCCGGGATGGTGGCGTCGTACACATGACGCCGATCGATCCGGGATGTCGTCCTTCCCGAGAGGTGCTCCTGTTCGAGGGCCCCGAGGGCGAACACCTCGTGAAACGGCAGCGACATGATTCGATAGTGGTGCGTCTTGACCAAAAGGTGGGCGACCGGCGAGAGGAGGCTCGAGACTGTGAAGACCGCATCGGGCAAGCGTGACGGATCGGTCTCTCGCTCCATTTCTTCATTGCTGAGAGTCCTCTCGGTATAATCCGTCCCGGACTGCATGTCGCAGAATGCCATCACCTCCCTTGCTAGCAAATAGGTCCCGCTGCGGGGCTTGCCGAGATTGACCGTCTTTCCTCGCAGACCCCTGAGATTGCGGGCGGGCGAGTCATAGAGCGCCTCCTTGACGAGCAGATGGAGCGGCTCGACGTGCAGCGCCGCCACTTCATAGAGATGAGGATGGGCGCCCCGATCGAGCCCGCCCTGGACCAGGGCCACATCGAGTCCTCCGGCATCCAGCGCGTCGAGGGCCTCCTCGGAGCCCTCCGTCGCTTTCAGATCGATCGTGATCTGGCGCCTGGACGCCTCGCGCTCCATCGCCTGTGCAATCCAGAAGCGTGTCCCGAGCTCCTGGCCGGCGGTCATCCGTAGTCGGACGGGTCGCTCCCGCGGCTCCTGGAGGGCGAGGAAGGCCGCGAAGCCGAGCCCCAGCACCCCGAGGATGGCGAGCAGGCCATCGCGCAACCGCTTGCCCAAACGTGCCGGACGAACCATGGGACGGGCTCCTGTCCTGGACCGCAATGCGTGCTATCGGAAGCCGATCGGATCGATTCTGCCAGTCTATTCGCCCGACGCGAGACGAATCCCGGCACATTCCGAAGGCTTCACGAATACTTCACATGCGGCACCCACGCGGGCGCGACGGGCGAGGGTGTCAACTTCCCCGGTATCTGGCGCGGTTGCTTCGGGGTCAATTGCCATCCTGCATGCCGTCGCGGCGACCGCCCATCGAAGCCTTTGAGGAGCCCATCGATGTCGGGTAGGATGGCCATCGATGATCGGCGAGGGCAATTCGTTCGACAATCGTCGGAATCGTCTCATGTCACTGAGGAACGAGGTCCTGCTCATGCGATTTCCGCGAGTTCGCCTGTCGTTACGCTCGATGGTGGCCGCTGTGGCTCTGGTTTCACTCGCCCTCGCCTAGGTCTTGCCGGAATGCCAGAGGCTTTTCTGGCTCTACAGGCATCCACGGAGCGTGTCGAATTTTAGTGCCTCCATCCTCTGCAAGCCGTTACCGGGCGAAGCTAGAGCGCTTCACGCTTGGGTTGCATACGCGCCAGAGAGCCATGCGAGTGCACCCCCCCTGCCCCCCCTTCGTAAGGGGGGGAAATGAGCCGCATTCGTCCCCCCCTTACGAAGGGGGGGCCAGGGGGGGTTCTTTGGCAACGGCCCCGCCGCGTGCGCAATCCAATCGCGAAGCGATCTAGCCAGGCTACTCCCTCTCTGCCCACATACCCAGTCGGCCAGCCATTTCGCATGCAAGTGACCTCGACCAGCATCCCCGCCCCTTGGCTGCCTGGCGGCCTGACATTTCGGGTTGACGTCGTGGTCAAGATCACCGACCCGACGACATTCACCACCGTCTACGAGACTCAACGTAAGAGTCGCCGTGTGAGGAGCGGTCCGGTTGCCTCGGGCGGTGAGCAAGAGACTGCGATCTTCGAGCTGACCCCTCGACGGGCAGGACGCTACGCCGTGCGATACGAGCAGGAAGTGGTTGACTTCTTCGGCCGAACGAGCACGGCCGCGACTGCGACGACCTTCTTCAAAGCCCGATGACGAGCTGGAAGGGGTGGGGTAGGGACGGGGTTTGACAGTCAGCTCGAATCGTGGCGTCCGATCATGATTTTATGTGATGCGCATGCATATTGTGCCGCCTGCGCCGGTCGTAGGGCCGGTCGCCACGCCAATGATCGTAGAAGAAACCGTGCCAGATAGCGAGCAACGTAACACCTGACCAGATTGACTCCGGTCTTGCAAGCGGTATCCGATAAAGGGCATTGAACTAACCCGCTCCGCGGGAGATGTCTCGATCGTCGGCCTGCGCTGGCGCTCCGGGTCCCCACCCTATCAACCGCTTTCCCAACGATTTCCCACCACTTCCGACTTCCCCGATCGCCTGACTACGGCGCCGAGATCGACCGCCGCCTGAGCCATCATGAGGGATGGTTTCCATCCTTCTACCTCTGCTCAGGAGCTCGTCATGACTCCCCTGCGGCGCCGTATGATCGACGACATGACCCTACACGGCCTCAAGCCCAAGACGATCCAGGCCTACGTCGCCTGCATCGCTCGCTTCGCTCGACACTTCGGCAAGTCTCCCGAACTCCTGGGGACCGCCGAGATCCGATCCTACCTCCTCTACCTCACCCACCAACGACACGTCGCCTCCAGCACCTACAACCAAGCCCTCTGTGCCCTCAAGTTCCTCTACCGCATCACCCTCAAAAGGGACTGGGGCCTCGACGGTCTGGCGCGCACGCGCCGACAGACCAAGCTGCCGGTCGTCTTGAGCCTCGATGAGGTCAACCGCTTCTTCCAGGCCATCACCGGCCTCCGCCATCGCGCCATCCTCATGACCGCCTACTCCGCCGGACTGCGGATCTCCGAGGTCCTGGCCTTGCGCGTCAACGACATCGACAGCCGGCGCATGGTCATCCGCATCCGTCAGGCCAAGGGGTCCAAGGATCGCTATGTCATGCTCTCGCCACGGCTCTTGGCCCTGCTCCGCGAATACTGGAAGGTTCGCCGTCGCCGCAAGGGATACCAGCCCAGCCCCTGGCTCTTCCCGGGAAATGTCCCCGGTCAGCCGCTCTCCGACAAGCCGGTCTATGAAGCCTGCCAGGCGGCGTGCCTCGCCGCGGGGCTGGACAAACACGTCACCGTGCACACGCTTCGCCATAGCTTCGCGACCCACCTGCTCGAGGACGGCACCGACCTGCGCACCATCCAGATCCTGCTCGGACATCGCAGCCTCAACACCACCGCCCGATACCTCCATGTGGCTACCGCCACCTTGCGATCGACCCGCAGCCCGCTGGAGCGCCTCGACCTGCCCTCGGCGGAGGTCCCTCAGTCATGAACCGACCTCGGCTCACCGTGGCCGAGGTCATCCGGAGTTGTCTCGACGAGTTCCTGGAGAAGTACGGCCCGCAGCTGACACCCGAGCAACGCCGTGCCCTCAACGACCTGATCTCCTGCCGAACTTCGGCCCTGGGAGGTCACGTCCTGGGGTGCCCCGAGTGCGGGCATCAGCAGATCGCCTACAATTCCTGCGGCAACCGCCACTGCCCCACCTGCCAGGCCACGGCCGCGGCACGGTGGCTCGAGGCCCGCGCAGCCGAATTGCTCCCGGTGCCCTACTTCCATCTCGTCTTCACGCTCCCGGACACCCTCGACCCGATCGCACTGGCCAATCCGCGGGTCGTCTACGACCTGCTCCTGCGGACCGCCGCCGAGACCGTGCTCGAGCTGGCTGCCGATCCCAAGCTCCTGGGTGCCCAGACCGGCGTCCTGGCCGTCCTGCACACCTGGGGCCAGAACCTCCAGTTCCACCCGCACGTCCATTGCGTCGTGCCCGGTGGCGGCTTGTCCCAGGACGGTACCCACTGGGTGGCTTCTCCCACCAACTTCTTCCTGCCGGTTCGCGTCCTGAGTCGGGTGTTTCGCGGCAAGTTCCTGGCCGGACTCCGTGCGGCGTTCGCCAAGGGTGAGCTCCGCTTCGCGGCCGACCAGTTCGAGCAGGCGATGTCGGCGGCCGCAGGCATCGACTGGGTGGTCTATGCCAAGCCGCCGTTCGGCGGTCCCGAGCAAGTCTTGAAGTATCTGGCCCGGTACACCCATCGCGCCGCGATCAGCAATGCCCGCTTGCTCGACTTCGAGGACGGCATGGTCCGCTTCCGCTACAAGGACTATGCCCATGGGAATCGGAAACGGGTCATGACGCTGACAGCCCTGGAGTTCGTCCGGCGGCTGTTGCTGCACGTGCTACCGACGGGGTTCATGCGAATCCGTCATTATGGCCTCCTGGCCAATCGTCATCGGCACGAGAAGCTGGCCTTGTGCCGTCGGTTATTGGGGGTCGGTACGGCGGGTGAACCGGAGTCCCTTGAGGAGACGAGGGAGGTCCGCGAGAGCCGGTCGTCGATCACTCCGACCCGAGTGTGCCCGATCTGCGGCGCAGGGCGGATGATCGTGATCAAGGAGCTGGCGCCGATGCCCGTCGGACGAGGGGCTCACGAGGAGGCTGGGTTGGGCGTCGCCATCGACAGTTCGTAGCCGGGAGGGAAGAAAGCCATCACCATAGGGTCCTTAAAATGACCGTCGTAGGAGGCGGAGCGGAGATTCCCCGTACCGAGTGGGAAAAGCCGGCGAAAATCGGTAAGAATCGGGGCGTCCCGAGCGACTCAGGGGCGCGGGTCGGGAGGATGAAACGCGGGCGAAAGTGAGTTCGAGGGACTGAGGGTCGCCGAAGACCCAGCAAGGGCGAGCCAGGCGGGCGATAGAAATACCAAAGGAAGGGCGCCCCCACGAAGCGGCTCAGTTCAACGGGATTGTATCCGGAGGGCCGAGATGGCCTGGGATGGGGCGATGGCCTACGCGCCGGCCCTCCGGATACAACTCTCTTCATTATCTACGCCTAGGACGATTAGTAAAATAGCATGCATGTGTGAAGTTGCTCGCTATCTGGCACGGTTTCTTCTACGATACACACCAGCTCCTCATCGGGCGTTGGAGGAGGTCGTCGCAGTCGCGGCCGTGCTCGTTCGGCCGAAGATTCGCCGCGCTCCGAGGATGCGTGAAGAGCCGGAAAAGCCTCTGGCATTCCGGCAAGACGTAGGCGAGGGCGAGTGAAACCAGGGCCACAGCGGCCACCCCCGTGCGTAGCGACAGGCGAAGTCGCGGCGATCGCATGAGCAGGACCCCGTTCCTCAGTGACATCAGGCGATTCTGACGATTGTCGAACGAGTGGCCCTCGTCGATGATCGATGGCCATCCGACCCGACATCGATGGGTTCCTCAAAGGCTTCGATGGGCGGTCACCGCGATTGCATGCAGGATGATAAATAGCCCCGAAGAAACCGCGCCAGTTACAGGGGAAGTTAACAGGCGTGGGAGTCCGTCCTCGAGTTGATCATTTCCCATCGGGCCGACGGAACTCGGCGACCATCGCCTGGAATGCCGGATCCTTGCGGATCGGCTCGAGGTCGGGATCGATCTCGAGCGCGCCGAAGTCGGCCCAGCCGCGTCCCTTGCCCTGGCGGATGCTGGCGATCGCCTCGTCGGTATATCGACGGACCAGCGCGGCGTCGGCCCTGGCGGCGCCGGCGCAGAGGGCATAGCCGCAGGCTGTGAGGAAGTCGTGATTCTCATCCTGCGGCGGGGTCGCCATCAGCGCGTCGGCGATCTTCGCGGCCTCGGCGTGCTCGCCGCAACGCGCCGTGACCAGCATCAGCCCGCTCCGCGACACCTTGGCTTTCGGCTCGGTCGCCATGAGCTTGTAGAGGTCCCGGCATCGTCGATAGCCGGCGGCGGCCGCGTCGGCATCGCCCGCGTGGAGCGCGCAGGTCGCCTCGCAATAGAGGGTCTCCGCGAGCCGGGTCTTGGCATCGAAATCCGCCGGGTTGACCTGCACCCGTTTCTCGAAGACTTCGACGGCCTTGTGGTGGAACTCACGCGCGCCGGCCGGGTCCTTGCCGTAGGGGAACCGGGCCATGCCTTCGTTATTGTAAGTCCGGGCGAGGTCGTTGACGTACGGCCAGGAGTCGGGCTGCCCCGCCGCCACCTGGCTGCGGATCGCGGCGCATTCGTCGTAGAGCCGACGACCTTCGGCCGGATCGCCTATCCGCAAGGCCAGGTCGGCGAACTGTTCGTAATGGCCCGCCAGCTCGCGACGGATCTCCCGCTGTTGCGCAAGGGCCGGCGAGAACGACTTGCGGACGTCGAATTCCTCTCGGAAGAGATCGCGCGCCTTCTCCAGATGCCCGAGTCGCGCCTCCGACATCGCGAGATAGCCGAGCGAGTTGGCCAGCTCGAGCTTGTACGCGTCCTTGTCGGGCTCCTTCGCCAGCCCGGCCCGGCTCATCGCGATCGCCTGGCGGAAGTAGTCCTGCGCCTCCTCGTTGTGGCCGAGCTTGTACATGGCGACGAATCCGAGCGTGCGCCGGCTCTTGATCTGGAGGAACTGCGGGTCCACGCCGGGGGGGGCGATCGGTGCCAGCGCCAGGATGATCTCGTCCAACAGCCGGTAGTGCTTCATCGCGTCGTCGATCTGGTTGCGCGACAGGCCCAGTTCGGCCAGCCCTCGGTGGGCGGCGGCCAGCGACCGCATGTTCTTGAACTCATCCTTGGGGTCCCATCCGATGTCCTTCCGCAGGTCCTTCATCGCCTGGGCCGCGGCCTCGAGTCGCTTGACCGTCTTGTCGAGCAGCTCATCGCGCACCGCCTGGATCGCCGGCACGTCCCTCAGTCGTTTCTCCAGCAACGCGATCAGCTCGAGGTCGGCTTCCACGGCATCCTTGTTCCGGTCGTTGGCCGCCCTCCCCGCCCGCACGGCGACGTCCAGCCGTTCTTCGGCCAGCTTCTTGGCGGCGTCGAGGTTGACGTTGATGACACTCAGCTCCCGGTTCTTCCCACTGACCACCGCGAAGCCCACGGCGGAGGAGACGAGCATGCCGAACAGCGAGAGCGCGACCGCGGCGCCGAGCACCGCGACCCGCTTGTTGCGCAGGCACCAGAGCCGGAATTTCTCGAGGTCGGAGACCGGCCGCGCCAGGATCGGCTCATTCGCCTGGAATCGGCGCAGGTCCTCGGCCAGCTCGAGGACATCCTTGTACCGGCGCGTGGGCTCCTTCTGGAGGCACTTCAGGCAGATCGTCTCGATATCGCGGTGCAGCTTGGGCTGGAGCTGCGAGGGCGGCACCGGGTCCTTGCCGCGGACCATGTCCAGCGTGTCGAGGGTGGACATCCCCTGGAAGGGCGGACGCCCGGTGAGCATCTCGTAGAGGATCGCGCCGAGAGCATACTGGTCGGCCGCCGCCCCGATCTTGTGCAGCTCGCCCCTGGCCTGCTCGGGGGCCATGTAGCTCGGCGTGCCGAGGATGGCGCCGGTCATCGTCTGGCCCGCATCGCCCTCGAGTTGCTTCACCAGCCCGAAGTCGGTGATCTTGAGCGTGCCGTCCTTGCTGATCAGGACATTGGCCGGCTTGAGGTCGCGATGGATGATCTTCTGGTCGTGGGCGATGCTCACGCCTCGGGCGAGGACTTCCACGATCCGCGCCGCCTCGGCGGCCGGCTGGGGCCGGCCCCCGACCTTGCGGGCGAGCGTGCCGCCGCCGAGGAATTCCAGCGAGAAATAAGGCTGGCCGTCGTGCTCGCCGATATCGAAGATCTTGACGATATTCGGGTGATCGATGCCGGCGACGGCGCGGGCCTCGGCATTGAATCGGTCGACGACCTGGGGCCGGCCCCCGGCGGCGCCCCGGATCATCTTCAGGGCGACCGGCCGGTTCAGCCGGATGTGGTGCGCCTTGTAGACGATCCCCATCCCGCCCTCGCCGAGCACCTCCAGGACGTCGTAACCGGCGATGCGCGGCAGGCCGTACACCCTCACCCGTTCGTTCGGCGAGGGGAGCAGGGTGCTCTCCGGATCCTCGTATCGCGGGTCGAGCGCGAAGGCCCCGGTGGCATTCGGGTCGCGGCCGTTCGCGGTGAAGCCGAGGGTCTCATCGCCGGACGTGATCGCCGCGGTGGCCTGGTCGGACGGAGACGCGGTGATCTTCTCCGTGTCGGCGACGGCCGGATCGGCCCACGGATGGCCGTTCTTGCGGACGTCCTCGACTCCGGTCCCGGCATCCGTCGGCGGGGCGGCCGTGAGATCGAGGGTCTCCGCCCCGGTTTTCTCGGCCGATGCGGCCGCGGTCTGGTGGCGGTCCCCGCGCTCGGGGTTGGTCGGGGAGACACCCATCGGTTCGTCGCCGCGGCCCGTGATCTCCAGGATTTCTCTCATCGTGGAATTCCTCCCTCGTGGCGATCGTCTCTCGGGGCTCGGAGCAGGTCGTATTTGAGCATCCAGGCGATCGAGGCCCTGCCGATGCCGTGCTCGATGCCGGCGGCCGACCAGAATTCGTCGAGGTCCCCCACGGAGCAAGGCGTCCGGGCGATCGCCGCGCGGAGCAGCTCCGTGTCCGGGGCCCGTCGGCCCGGGGCGTGGTGGGCCAGCGGCTGGGCGAGCAATTCGTCGACCGCATCGCCCGCGCCCGGGGTGGACTCGATGCGGTCGCGGCCCTCGAGCCAGATGGTCGGATAGCCGGCGAAGGTCCGCTCGGGGGCCGGGTATGCGGACGGGCCGTCGATGGCCCTCGACCCGGACCGCTCTCGCGACGATCGCTCGGCTTCCTGGTCGGCCCAGAGTCTTTCATACGCGCCGATGATCCGCGGCCAGGCGAAGTGATCGGATGCCCGTTGACGCCCGGCCTCGCCCATCCGGCGGCGCATCGCCTCGTCGCCGACCAGTCGCGCGATCGCGTCGGCCATCGCCGGCACGTCGACCGCCGTGGCCTGGCTGCACTCGGCGAGGAAGTGGTCGTAGGTCAATTCGCCGATCAGGAGCCGTGCCGTCGCGCCGATCGTCGCGCCGTCGACCATCAGAGTCGGCACGAGGAAGCCCGTCTCGCCGTGGCGGACCAGGTCGCGATAGCCGTCCCAGTCGGACCCGACCACGGGCAGGCCGCTGGCCATCGCCTCGAGCACGGAGAGGCCGAAGGTCTCCTGGATGCTGTCCGACGGCGAGATGAACAGGTCGGCCGCATGCCACACCGAACGCCGCGTCGCGGGGTCGCGACCGTCGAGGATCGTGGTCCGAACGCCGGGGGCAAGTTGACGCGCCCGTCGACGAACGCCGCGTGGACCACCGGATGGGCGGCCCAGCCGGCGAGGATCAGGTGGGCCGGTCGGCCGGTCGCGCGGGCGGCCTCGGCGACCCCGCGGAACATCGGGAACGGGTTCGCCTTGGCGTGGTGCGACAGCCGGCCGACAAACAGGGCCGCCACCGCGTCGTCGGCCACCCCCATGGCCCGTCGCGAAACGACCCGCTCCTCCCGGCTCGCGGGCCGGAACCGGTCGACATCGACGCCCAGCGGGATCGTCTCGAGGCGAACGGGGAATGCCTGCGGCGTCGTGCCCGACGACGCCCCGCCCAGTCGTCGACGGAGGAAATCGGCGTAAGTCCCCGCGATCTCACGGACCATGCTCGCCACCGCCGCGAGGTGGTGATCAGTGCGTCGTAGGATTCGAACGGCTCGGTGACGAGCGACCGGAGCAACTCGACGGCCTGGGTCGAGCAGAGCGTGTGCGTGACGCCCGAGATCGCGTACGCATGCGGGCCCCTCCACTGCCGGGCCCAGGCGAACGCCGGGTCTGGCGGCTGGGGAGCGTGCAGGACGGTGGCCGGCGGCCGGGGGAAGAACGTCCGGTGGAATGCCGCCCGATCGACGATCCGCAACGTTCGCGATCCGTCCCGGGTCGCGGGGTGTTCCCGCCAGAGGCGGACGAGGGAACCGGCCGACATCTCATCGCGGACCACGGCCGAGAGCCCCGACCACCTCCCGCAGCCCAGGTAGGCGTCCAGGAACGACCGGCCCGCGACCCGACGGCCCATCAAGCCGCCCTGGCCGGGCTCCGGCGGCCCATCGCCGACCGGGAGGCGCTCCTGGTATGCGTCGTCGTCGTAGACGAGGGCCACGCCCGGCCCCCTGCCCTGGTCCATCTTGACTGACCCCTGTTCTCGATCGCGAAAGCCACCGACCGCGCGAGAGTTCCGACGCCTTGATTTTACCCCCGGATGAGCGCCGCGCCGTGTGCCCATCCCCTGGAATTCCAAATGACTCATTCCAGATTCCCGATTGGATGCGGCCGATGTCGAGAATCCCGATCCCGATCGCCCGGCTCACGGCCAGAGTTTCTTGAGGAACCTCCTGCCGGCGGACGGTTTCCGGAAGCGACCCTTCTCGACGGCCATCATGCCGGCACCGAGCCCGCAGAATCCGGCGGCGAGCAAGAGATCGGCCGGATTCGCCTCGGGATCGCCGAGCTGTCCGCGACGGCCCTGGCGCGTCATGGGGCCGGAAGGGACCGCGGCGAGCCCGCGATCGCCCGCCTTCGCCACGAATGTCCCTTCGCGATCCTCCACGATCCCCCTCAAGACGACCCCTGTGGCGTCGGAGGCCGCCCCCGCCTCCTGCCAGCCCTTCGGTAGGAAGCCGGAGGCCAGGTCGTCCAGGACCGAATCGTTCACCAGCCCGGTCGGGAGCCGGGTCGGGCCGAAGTCATCCTCGTCGAGATCGGCCTCTTGAAGGGCTGTCTCGACCACCTGGACCGCCGGCTCCTCGACCGTCGGCCGCGGATCGGCCTGGGCCGGCTGCGAGAGGGCCGCCGATTGCGTGATCTCGCCCGGCGACGATACGGAGTCACCGGACTGGCCGGGCAGTGTCTCCGCATCGGTCAGCAACTCGGTCGATGACACGCCGACGGTCGCCGGCTCCCCGTCTTCGGAGACCGTCGCGGTCCCGATGAGTTCCGTCGCGGCGGTCGAGATCGATTGCCCGGCCTGACCGGACACGGTCACGGACGAGGACGCCGAGGTGGACGTCAGCCTCGGCGTCGAGCTGCCGGCAGCCGGCTGTAGGGACGAACCGAAGGAGGCGACGCCCGTCGCGACCGCGGGCGTGATCACGGGATTGGGGGAGATGATCTCGCCGGCACTACCGGTGATCTGGAGGCGGTTGACGTCGAGTGCATCGTTGAGCAGGAGACTGCCGGTGGTCGAGGTGCCGGTAATGGACAGGAGGGCGTCCGCCGCGTAGATGATCCCGCTCAGGCTCACCGACGGGCCGCCGGTGATCGACACCGCCGTGGGATTGGTACGCTCCTGGAACAGCAGGACGCCGGCATAGGGGCCGGTCGATGCCGGGGATAGGCTGACGGTGCCGGTCGTATTCAGCGTGAACCCGCCATAGGTGCCGGTCCCGCTCGGGTTCGTGGCGCTGTAGGTGCTGCTCGCGAAATAGAACATCACGCCGGTACCGGTGCTCGCCGCGGGACCGATGAGGCTGGCCGATCCGGTGACCGAGAGTCCGCCGTTGGTGATGACGTAGACGCCCGGCAAGAGGGTCAGGCTGGCCGTGCCGGAGACCGCGATCTTGCTGTAGATGCCCGGGCCGATCGTGGCCTTGCCGGAGGACAGGCTCACCGACGTCGCGGTCCCGGTGAGGGCCGGGGGCTGGAGGCTGGTGGCGAGCGGGTCGGAGACCGCCACGCCGCTGCCGGTGACCGGCGTCGGGCTGATGGCCCCGGCGGGCTCTGAGTAGGTGCCGACGATGCCGATGGCCGGCGCCACGAGGGAACCCGCGGTGATCCTGGAGGTCCCGGTGACCGTGACCGCCGGCTTGGCGGGCGAATCGACGACGATCCGTCCCGGGACCTCGAGCGCGGCGCCGGAAGAGAGATAGACCGGCCCGTTGAGGGTGGGGCTGGGGTTGGAGGCGTTGAGGATGTAGACCGAGACGACGACGGAATCGGACACCGCGCCGTTGCTCGAGAGGAAGTTGGCATCGCCCGAGTAGGTCTCGGTGATCGTCTGCAACCCGACCGGGAGCGTGGCGATGGTCAGCGTCGCCGTGCCGCCGACGAGCGGCTCGCTGCCCAGGTCCATCTGGGTGGTGGTGTCGTAGAAGTTGACGGATCCCGTCGGAGCGCCCGACCCCGGTGCATTGGCCGTCTCCACGGCCTTGAGCGTGAAGCCTTGGCCGAAATTCGAGACCGCCTGGCCATTACTCGAGATCGGGGCATTCGACGATGCGGTCGTGGTCGAGGCGTCGCGATTGATCGACTCATACACGGTGTTCGACGGGCTACCAACATGGTTGGGATCGCCGCCGTAGACCGCGGTGATCGCATAGGGACTGGTGCTGACGGCCAGCGACGAGGTGCTGAAACTGGCCTGGTACTGGCCGCCGACCATCATCAGTGAACCGGAGCCGATCTGATCGGCCGGGTTGACCGCACCGGAATAGAACGCCACCTGTCCCGTCGGGTCGCCCGGTCCGGTCACGATGGCCGTAAAGGTCACCGACTGGCCGTAGACCGCTGGGTCCGCCGACGAGCTGAGTGATGTCGCGGTGGTCGCCGAGGAAACCAGGACGTAGAAGGGGGCGGCGGTCGCCGCGTTGTTGTCGACGTTGACCTCGTTCTGCACCGACTCGGTGATCTCGAAGGGTGTCGTCGAGGCCGTGGCATAGGTGTGCGTCTCCGAGATCGGCCCGGAGCCGTAGAGTGTATAGGTCGAGGTACTATCGTCGCCCCAGTTGACGGTCAGCGCCCAGGGGCCGATACCCGCGGCCTGGAGATTGCCGAGATTGAGAGTCGCGCCCACCCCCGCGACCGCGTCCTGGGTGCCCGTGGGGGCGGTGAGGACCGGCGCGACCGCGTCGGAGCTGACCACAACCTCGGCCGAGCCCCCGCCGCCGTTCGGGTCCGAGACCGTGTAATAGACGTCGTAGGTACCCTCGTCGCCCGGCGTGAACGTGAAGCTGGCGCCGGTCCCGTCGGCGATCTCCTGGCCGTTCGACGCGACGACGTGCCAGTCGTAGGTGTGCGTCGGGTCTTCGAAGGGGTCGAGGAACGAGCCGGTCAGGGTGACGGAGGTCCCTTCGTTGACCGTGAGATCGGGCCCGGCGGTCACGTCGAGGTATGGGGCCCCGCTCAGGATCGTGTCGGTGCCCGAACCGTATACGATCGTGTCCTGAGGCAGGGTCACGATCGTGTCGTCGCTCGTGCCGCCGACGATCGTATCGTTGCCCGGCCCGCCGTAGAGCGTGTCGCCGACCGGCGGATCCTCGCCGGTGGCGAAGGTGTACATGAAGAGCTCGTAGTCGCCGGTCTGCTGGATCGGCACGCCTTCCTTGTCGGACGCCGTCACCTCTACGTAATACTTGCCGGTGGTCGGGAGCGTCAGGTCGAGGATCGTCGAATCCGTGTCCTGGAACGAGTCGTCATTGTAGGCGATCTGCTGGAGCTGACCGTTCGCGTCGTAATACACGGTCAGGGTCGTGTCGAACGCCCCCCCGGAGCGGGCCAGGACGGCCGACATGACCTCGAGATTGATCAGTGTGCCCGCCTGGCCCGTGAACGAATAGTAGTCAGTCTGGGAGTTGCCCTGGGCGTCCAGCCCGAGATGACCGACCACATCGGCGGCCGTGACATTGAAGACCCGGTCGGCGTAGACGCCCTCGAGGTTGGTATCGGGCACGACCAGCGGCTGGAGGGTCACGGGCTGGGCATCCGCGGCCGAATAGTGGGCGGTGGCCTGCTCGTTCGTCGGCGTGCCGTCCTCGCCGTAGGCCAACTTGATCGCTTCGCGCTCGCCGAAGAACGGATCGTTGATCGCGTCCTCGAGCGTCGCGTGCACCGAGGCCCCCGAGGCCATGACGTGCAGGATCGTCTCGTTGGCGTTATTGGCGCCGGGATAGGTCGGATTGTAGAGCTTGGCGTTGACCTCGTCGTAGATCCCCGAGCCGATCGGGCCGAACGAGTCGCTATGCTCGAGCCCCGAGAGGTGGCCCAGCTCGTGCGCGGCGATCGTGGCCGAGAGGCCGACGATGTCGGCGCTCGTGGAGGCCGGCTCGCCGGGGCCGCCCAGCAGATAGTTGACATTCACCCCGGCGGTATCCGCCGGGACGATCTCCAGGCCGTTCACCGGTACGTAGAGGTCCATCCCGTCGATGTTGAGGGGGATCACCTCCAGCTCCAGCGTGGTCAGGCTCGTCGTGCCGGAGATGTACAGATCGCGCCAGTCGATCCCGGACGAGATCCCTCCCTCGAGCCCGACCAGCACCGGGTCGTTGAAGTAGATCGTGGTGTACGGCCCCGATTCCGGCTGCACCTGGGTGAACGTGTAGGAGAGGTCGGCGTAGTCGGCCTGGATCTGGTCCTGGATCTCGATGCGCTCCTCCGGCGTGTAGAAGTGCTGGCCGGCGAGCTCGAAGGTATCGAAATCGAGGTAAACCGTCCGGACGATCGACCCTTCGATCACGTCATTGCCGCCCAAGCCGGCGATCAGGTCGTCGCCGCCGGCCCCGATCAGGGTGTTGTCCAGGTCGTTGCCGAGGATGGTGTCGTTGTAACCGCTGCCCATGACGTTGTTGATCCCGAGCGGATCGGTGAGCGTCAACGTGAGCAGGCCCGGGATCACGGTCTGGGGCGTGGCCAGGCTGAGATTGATCGAGATCCCGTCGGGGGCCTGGGAGAAGTCGAGCCAGGCGCCGCTGTTCTCGGTGGTCTCGTCCACGATCTGGCTGCCACTCGAGCCCCCGTTGAAAGTGAAGGTGGCGCCGGCGCCGCCGACCAGCGAGTCGTTGCCGGCGCCGCCGATCAGCGTGTCGGGGCCGCCGGTCCCGATCATCGTATCGTCGCCCGTCCCACCCTGGAGGATCACGGTCCCCGAGAAGGCCGAGGCATCGAGCGTGAGATCGCCGTCGCCGGCCGACAGGATCGCGTGCTCGAACCCGCTGATGTTGGACTCGGACTGGGAGCCCCCGCCCCACGTCGTGAGCGTCGTGTCCGTGAGCTTCATGTTCGCCGAGCCGTACGACATCAGCCACGAATCGGTGCCGCCGGCCGAGAGGAGATCGTCGCCGCCGCCGCCGGAGATCGTGCTGTTGCCGGTCCCGCCGATGATCGTGTTCTCGCCGGGGCCGCCGTAGATGAGATCGTTGCCGGTCCCGCCGGTGATCGAGTCGTTGCCGGTCCCCCCCAGGATCGTATCTTCGCCGGTCCCGCCGTAAATGATGTCGTTGCCTTCGCTGCCGAAGATCGAGTCGTTGCCGCTGCCGCCGATGAGCGTGCTCGTCAGTGTGCCGCCGTAGATGATGTCATTGCCCGATCCCCCGTAGATGTAGTCGTGGCCGGCTCCGCCGATGATCGTATCGTTGCCCGTCCCGCCCTCGATGGTGTCGTCGCCGCCCGCGCCGAAGATGTAGTCGTTGCCCGAGCCGCCGTAGATCGTGTTGTCGCCCGTGCTGCCGTAGATGGTCGCATCCGCCGCGGGTCCGCCGGAGATCGTGTCGTTGCCCGACCCGCCGGTGATCTGGTTGCTGCCGGTGCCGCCGGCGATGAAATCGTTGCCGGTCCCGCCGAAGATAATGTCGTTACCCGACCCGCCGACGATACAATCGTCGCCCGACCCGCCCGTGATGGTGGCCGTGCCGGTGCTGCCGTAGATGATGTCGTTGCCAGTCCCGCCGACGATGCAATCGTCGCCCGAGCCCGCGGTGATCGTGGCGGTGCCGGTGCTGCCGTAGATGATGTCGTTGCCGGATCCGCCGACGATGCAGTCGTGGCCCGACCCGCCCGTGATCGTGGCGCTACCGTGGCCGATGCTGCCGTAGATGATGTCGTTGCCCGACCCGCCGACGATGCAATCGCGGCCCGAGCCCGCGGTGATCGTGGCGCTACCGTGGCCGATGCTGCCGTAGATGATGTCGTTGCCCGACCCGCCGACGATGCAATCGCGGCCCGAGCCCGCGGTGATCGTGGCGCTACCGTGGCCGATGCTGCCGTAGATGATGTCGTTGCCCGACCCGCCAACGATGCAGTCGTGGCCCGAGCCCGCGGTGATCGTGGCGCTACCGTGGCCGATGCTACCGTAGATGATGTCGTTGCCGGATCCGCCGACGATGCAGTCATGGCCCGATCCGGCCGAGATGGTGGCGGTCCCGGTGCCGATGCTGCCATAGATGATGTCGTTGCCGGATCCGCCGACGATGCAGTCGTGGCCCGAGCCGGCGGTGATCGTGGCGGTCCCGTGGCCGATGCTGCCGTAGATGATGTCGTTGCCGGATCCGCCGACGATGCAGTCGTGGCCCGAGCCGGCGGTGATCGTGGCCGTGCCGGTGCCAATGCTGCCGTAGATGATGTCGTTGCCCGACCCGCCGACGATACAGTCGTGACCCGACCCGCCCGTGATCGTGGCGGTCCCGGTGCTGCCGTAGATGATGTCGTTGCCCGACCCGCCGACGATGCAATCGTGGCCCGACCCGGCCGTGATGGTAGTGGTCCCGGACCCAGTGCTACCGTAGATGATGTCGTTGCCCGACCCGCCGATGATGCAGTCGTGGCCCGACCCGCTGGTGATGGTGGCGGTCCCGGTGCCGATGCTGCCGTAGATGATGTCGTTGCCGGATCCGCCGACGATGCAGTCGCTGCCCGACCCGCCCGTGATGGTAGCGGTCCCGGTCCCAGTGCTGCCATAGATGATGTCGTTGCCCGACCCGCCGACGATGCAATCGTGGCCCGAGCCCGCGGTGATCGTGGCCGTGCCGGTGCCGATACTGCCGTAGATGATGTCGTTGCCGGATCCGCCGACGATGCAATCGCTGCCCGACCCGCCCGTGATGGTAGCGGTCCCGGTCCCGGTGCTGCCATAGATGATGTCGTTGCCGGATCCGCCGACGATGCAATCGTGGCCCGACCCGCCCGTGATCGTGGCGGTCCCGTGGCCGATGCTGCCGTAGATGATGTCGTTGCCGGATCCGCCGACGATGCAATCGTGGCCCGAGCCCGCGGTGATGGTGGCGGTACCGTGGCCGATGCTGCCATAGATGATGTCGTTGCCCGACCCGCCGACGATGCAATCGTGGCCCGACCCGCCCGTGATCGTCGTACTCCCGCTCGAACCGTAGAGGAGGTCATCGCCCGAGTTCGCCGTGAGGCTGCCTCCGTAAGGGGAGGCAATGACTCCGTTGAACTGACCGACAAGGGAGACCTCGTCCTTATTGGCCGAGGAATTCACGAGCTGCTCCTGGCCCTGGTCCAGCCCGAGGTCCAGGTTGATCGGCTGCGTCGCGATCGAGAAATCGAGCAAGTTGAACCCGCTGCCGCCGATCACGAGCGGGTCCGGGCCCGGGTTCAGCTCGAAGACATCCTCGAAGACATCTTTGCCCGTGCCGCCGACGAGCGTGTCGTCGCCCATGTTGGAGACGAGCGTATCGTTGCCGGTGCCGGCGACCAGGCTGTTGGCCCCCGAGCCGGCCACGAGCGTGTCGTCGCCCGAGCCGCCGATCAGGGTGTTGCTGGCCCCGGAGCTGACGAGCTGGACCGCGTTCGGATCGCCGGAGGCATCGACGGTGTCGTACGAGCCGGTGATCAGCGCGGCCACGGGAGTCGCGCCCGAGGGCGAGCTGACCGCGACCGAGGAATAGGACTGGCTGATGATCGTGATCTGGAGGCTGTAGGTCCCCGTGCCGCCATCGCTGTCGGTGACGGTCGCGGTCGCGATCAGCACGCCGAGCAAGTCCGGGATCAGGAACGCGGGCCCCGCCGTCGTGACCGAGCCCGCGAGTTGGGGCGTCGTCAGCGCGGCGATGACCAGCTGGTCATTCGTGACCGACCAGGTCACCGTCTCCGTGGCGTCGGGATCCAGCTCGTTCACCTGGGCCGTCAGGATGATCAACCCATTGGTGGTCGAGCTCGTGATCTGGATCGTGGGCTTCACGGGGTTCACGACGATCGATGTGCCGGCCGTGGTGACGCCCGCGCCGTCGGATACCGAGACCTGGATCGCGTAGCTGCCGCCCGGCTGCTCGCCCGAGGGGAGGGCGTACGGGTGCGTGGTCGAGTAGGTGTACAGTCCCGGCGTGGTGGTCGATGGGACGACCTGGCCCAGCGCCTGGTAGAGCGTCGTGGCCGCCGAGCCGTCGCCCCAGTCGATCGTCACCGTGAACGTGCTTTGAGGATTCGAGTCGGTGAACTGGCCGGAGAGCGTGATCGTATCGCCTTCATAGGCCCCGAACGGGCTCGAGCTGTAACCGCTGGCGTTCGGATCGGAATCGGAGAGACTCAGGTCCGCCGCGGTGAACCGCGGCACGACCTCGTTCACCGCGACGGTGGCCGATACGCCGGGCGACTGCCCGTTCTGGTCGCTCACCCAGGCGCCGATCACGTACTCTTCCGACGCGTCGCCACTCGGTATGTTCGAGTAGGTATGCGTGGTGGAGAACGTGAGGACGCCCGGATTCAGCGTGATCGTGGTCGGCAGCGAGCCGTCGTCCCAGTTGAGCGTGACCGTGTTGGTGACGGACCCGGCGGGGCTGACGATCGTCCCGCCGACGGTGACCGTGCCCCCCTCGTCGATGTTGAGGATGCCCCCCTCCTCGGTGCCGGACGTTGACGTGATCGTCAGGCCGGGCGCGGCGAACGTTGGCGGTGACGGGAGGGCCGGCGGGGTCGTCGGTGCCGCCGAGGGCGGCGGGGTGATGGTGACGGTCGTCTGGGCCTCGGCGGCATCGAGGCCGTCGCTCAGCGACACGGTGATCGTATCATAGGACGGCGCGGAGCCCGCCGGTGCGTACTGGTGCGGGGCCGCGAAGGCGTAGGAGCCCGCGGTGAGCGTCAGGTACGTCAGACTCGATCCATCGCCCCAGTCGATCGTGGCCGTGAGGGGGATGAGCGGGTCGGCGTCCGCGAACGTGCCGCTCAGGATCACCGAGTCGTACGTGGTCGAGGGATAGATGGTGCCGGAGGAGACCGCGATCTCGGCCATCGGCTGGTAGAGGCCGACGATCTCGTCCCCCGAGACGCCCGAGCCGAGGGTGCCGGCCGCGCCGACGATCAGGGCGCCGTCGTCGAATCCGAGCGAACTCCCGAAGTCGCCGCCGGTGATGGGGGTCGCCGCCTGCTCGGCGTCGATCACCTGGCCGAACGCCGAGCTCGTCGGGTCCGCGTCGAAGAGGTAGGCGGCGCCGGCGTCGCTCGTGTCCAGGTTCGCGCCGGGTGCCCCGATCAGCGCCTGATTCTCCGAGCCCGACACCGCGGCGCCGAAGTCTCCGCCTCCGCCGTCCGGCTGGACGAACCTCATGAGCTGGGCACCCGACATGTTGTAGAGGAACGCCGTGCCGTTACTCGAGGAGTCGTCGTCGGGCGAGCCGATCAGGATATTGGTCCCGACGGCGGCGACCGCCGAGCCGAACCCGCTCGTATTGAGGTCGGGATTGTCGATCTTCAGGAGCTGTGCGCCGGTGGTCCCGTCGAAGAGATAGACCGTGCCCAGCTTCGGGTCGTGCGAGCCGTCGGCGTACGGTGCCCCGACGATCAGGTCGTTCCCCTCACCCGCGACGGCATAGCCGAACTGGGCATCGGCCCCCACGACCGAGGGACTGGGGCCGGGGATGTCCAGCAGCATCGGGTCGGAGAAGGCGCGGTCGTGTCGGCCTGGAACTCGTAGACCTCGCCCGTGCCGTCATCCTTGCCGGTGCGCGCCGATCACGATATTCATGTTGGTCGTCCCGACCGAGGCACCGAAATGCGCCTCGGCCTGGGCGTTCGGGTCGGGGATCTTGAGGGTCGCCAGCAGCGCGCCGAAGGTCGGGCTGTCGTAATTGGCGTCGAACACGTAGGCCACGCCGTCGCCCGTCCCGCTGATCGAGCTGCCGGGCGCCCCGACGACGAGGTCGTAACCGACCACGGCGACCGACGCGCCGAACTCGTCGCCGGCCTGGGGATTCGGGTCCTGGAACACCGTGATCAGCGAGCCGTAGTTGTAGTTGGCGGTGATCTGCGTATCCGTGGGCACGCCGTCGTAGAGGTAGACCGCCCCGGTGTCGTTGACCTCCGGGGATGTGTTCGTGGCCGGGGTATTGTCGAACGGCGCACCGATCGCCACGTTGCCGTAGACCGAGGCGACCGACGTGCCGAACCCGTTGCCGGGGGCGGATGTGGTATAGGTCACCGGCGACGTGTACGAATCGGGGGTGAACACCGGCGGCACATCTTCGACGTAGATCGTGGACGGCAGCGACGTGTTGGACCCGCCGAAGCCATCGCTGACGGTCAAAGTGACCGTGTAGGTCCCGACTGTGGTGAAAGTGTAGGTGGGCGTGGCGCCCGTCGCCGTCTCGCCACCCGGTTCGAACAGCCAGGAATAGGTGAGCGTGTCGCCGTCCGGGCTGTACGAGCCCGAGCCGTCGAAGGTGACCGGACTCCCCTCGTTGACCGTGATCTGGGAGAACCCGATCACGGCCGTCGGCGGGTGGTCGGTCCCGATTGTATTCGAGAATTCGGAGGTGTTGCCGTTCGGATCGGTCGCCGTCGCCGTCACGAACTGGGCGCCCGCGGACACGTTGGTGAACGCGAACGAGAAGGTCGCGCGGCCGTCGCCGTCCGTCGTGAGCATCGCCGAGCCGAGGACATAATGCCCCTGGGCGTAACCCGACGCACCGATCGACGAGAGGGTGTAGAAGTCGAGATCGAACGTGGTGTCCTTCGCGCCGATGAGCGTGCCGGTCACGGTCGTCGTCCCCCTCGCGGTGACGACGGTATCGATGACCGGGGCATTCTGGTAATCGTTCGGGCCGGGAGCCACCCCGCCGGCGACGAGGTCGATGCCCATCTCGGTGTTGGAGAAGATCGCGTTGAGCCGGATCTCGTTGCCGGCGCCGGCCGTGGCGTCGAGATCCACGCCGTCGCCCGTGGCATAGGAGGACATGCTGCCGGCGGGGATCGCACTGAAGGCGATGATGTTGCCGGCGCCCGAGGCGGTCCCGCCGATCGTGTTGTCCGACGAGCCGCCATCGATGAGGATGCCCGTTCCATTGCCGATCGCATCGGAGCCGGTATTGTCGGTCCCGATCAGGTTAGCCTGGATCAGGGTGCCTGTTGTGCCCGCGAACAGCCCGATGCCGGCGCCCGCGTTGCCCGAGATGACGTTCGCGTCGCCGGAACCCGTGCCGCCGATCGTGACCCCTGGCGTGCCGCTGATGAGCACACCGAAGGTCCCGTTGCCGATGGCGATCGAGCCGGTGAAGTCGGTCCCGATCCGGTTGTTCAGGATCACGACCGAGGTCGTCGAGGTCCCCTCGATGAGCACGCCGGCGGCGGCGTTCCCCGAGATCACGTTGCCGCCCCCCTGCCCCGTGGCGCCGATCGTGACGCCGAGCGCATCGTTGACCGAGATCCCGTTGTCGCTGTTGCCCAGCGACTTGGCCCCGGTCTGATCGACCCCGATGTAGTTGCCCTCGATCAGTGTGGAGGTCACGCCGACGCCGACATCGACGCCGTCGCCGCCATCGCCGTTGCCCGAGATCACGTTGCGGGCCAGCCCGGTCGTCCCGCCGATGGTGGTCCCCGAGCCGCCCGCGAGCTCGATGCCGGCGCCGGTGTTGGCGATCGCGTAGGCGCCCTTGACGTCGGTGCCGATCAGGTTGCCGGCCACGAGGGTGCCGGTCGTCGCCGTCCCGGTGACCAGGATGCCATCGGCGTTCCCGGAGATCTGGTTGCGCGCCCCGCCCACCGGCCCGCCGATCGTGTTGTCCGATGCCCCGGAATCGACCAGCACGCCCGCGCCGAGGTTACCGAGCGCGAAGGTCCCGGTCGTGTCGGTGCCGATCATGTTCCCCTGGATCAGGTTGAGGGTCGAGTCGTCGATCTCCACGCCGTTGGCATTGCCGGAGATCAGGTTGGCCGCGACGGGTGACGTGCCGCCGATGGTGTTGTTCGAGGAGCCATCCTCGATATCCACGCCATCGGCCGCGTTGCCCAGGGCGGCCGTGCCGGTGGCATTGGTGCCGATCCAGTTGCTCGCGACGAGGTTACCGGTTGCATCGTCGATCGCGACGCCGTCGCCGGAGTTGCCCGAGATCACGTTGCTCGCGCCATCGACCGTCCCGCCGATCGTGTTGTCCGAGGCGCCGGCGACGATCTCGACGCCATAACTGTCGTTGGCGACGGCGACGGTGCCCGACAAGTCGGTACCGATGTAGTTGCCCTCGACGACGTTGCCGGACGAGGTCGTGTCTTGGTAGCGGTAATCGCCGATATACACGCCCGCACCGTCGGTTCCCGAGATGATATTCCGAGCCGCGGCGGTCGTGCCGCCGATGGTGTTATCGGTCGATCCGTCCCCGATGACCACGCCGATGCCGTAGACATCGCCCGGCAAGGCCGGCAGCCGAGCCTCGCCGGTGATGTCGGTGCCGATCAGGTTGCCCTCGATCGCGATATCCGAGCAATCATCCAGGTAGATGTTGCCCAAGTTACCGGCGACATTCTCTCCCGAGATCAGGTTCCCCGCTCCGGCCGCGGTGCCGCCGATCGTGACCAGGCTGACCTGAATGAGGAGGATGCCCGAAATGAGGTTTGGCAGTTCACGCTCGCCGGTCGCATTGGCGCCGATGATGTTGCCTTCGATCACGACGGTGTCGCCCGCGGTCTCGCCCTCGTAATCAATGCCGACTATGCTATTGCCCGAGATGACGTTGCCCAATCCCGTGCCGGGCGTCGTCGTGAGCCCGCCGATCGTGTACGACCCGTACTGGAGTTGGATGCCATAGCCGGTCTCGGTGGAGAGGGCAACGGTCCCCGTGATGTCGGTGCCGATGTAGTTACTCTCGACCACGCTACCGGTCGAGTATAGCAGCACGACATTGGCACCGCCGGACGCGTTGGCGCCGTTGGCTGAGATCACGTTGCGCCCGCCCGGCTCACCCACGATGGTGTCGGGCGAGGAGCTGACGCGGACGCCATACCCGCCGAATAACGCCGCGGGGATGGCGATGTTTCCGAGCCCAACCGTGCCGGTGACGTCGGTGCCGATCAGGTTGCCGACGACGAGGTTGTCCGATCCCGCGGAGTTAACAAACACGCCCGCGACGGTGTTCCCCGAGATGATGTTCCCCGCACCGGTGCCCGGGGTCGCGGTGAGTCCGCCGATGGTGTTGACGGAAGCGCCGCCGTCGATAGCGACGCCGCTGAAATTGCCGTCTCCAGACAGGTTGTTGCCCAGCGCGACGGTCCCGGTGATGTCCGTGCCTACGTAATCGCCCTCGACGAGGTTGGCGTTCGCGCCGCTGATCTCCACGCCGGAATCTGCGTTGCCGGAGATGATATTGCGAGCCGAGGCCGTGGTGCCGCCGATGATGTTGCCCGAGGCACCCGAGTCGATCTCGACGCCGTCTCCATCGTTGCCCACCGCGAGCGTGCCGGTCACGTCCGTCCCGATGAGGTTGCCCGCGACGACGTTGCCGGACGTCCCCGCTCCGTTGATCTCGACACCGTCTTCGGTGTTGCCCGAGATGAGGTTGCCGGCGCCGGCCACGCTGCCGCCGATGGTATTGGAGGTCGAGTTGACGAGGATGCCGTCGATGCCGTTGCCCAGCGAGGCGGTCCCGGCGGCATTCGTGCCGATGTAATTGCCCTGGACCAGGACCGACACGCTGCCGGGGTCGAGATGGATGCCATCATTCGTATTGCCCGAGATGACGTTCCGCGTCCCCGCCGACGTCCCGCCGATCGTATCCGAGTTCGAGAACTCGGAGATCCCCTGGTCGCCGTTGGGGATGGCGACGGTCCCGGCGATGTCGGTGCCGATGAAGTTGCCCTGGATCAGCGTCGTGGCGCTGCCGGGGGCCTGGTAAATCCCCTCGGCCGCGTTCCCCGAGATGACGTTCCCCGCCCCGATGGCCGTCCCGCCGATCGTGTTGTTCAGGCCGTGATCGTCGATCCCTTCCTGGCCGTTGGCCAGGGCGACGGTCCCGGTGACATCGGTACCGATGTCATTGCCCTCGACCAGGATCGATCCGATGCCCGCGGCGATATAGATCCCCTCGAAGCTGTTCCCCGAGAGGAGGTTCCCCGCCCCGGCCGCCGTGCTGCCGATCGTGTTGTTCGGCGAATCGACCACCACGGCATCGTCATTGGGAACCGCGGCGGTCCCGGCGGCGTTCGTGCCCATCCGGTTCCCCACCAGCAGGTTGTTGACCGCGTCCTCGGTGAGCTGGACGCCATCGTTGGCGTTGCCCGAGATCACGTTACCGCTGCCGGCAGCCGTGCCGCCGATCGTGTTGCCGACGGCGGCGTCGGCGACGAGAAAGACCCCGTCTTCGGAATTGCCCAGGCCGGCGCCGTCCTGGCCGAGGCCGATCCAGTTGCCCGCGACGACATTCGTCCCGGCGCCGAAGAGGTTGACGCCATCATTGTCGTTGCCCGAGATGATGTTCCGCTCGCCCGAGTCGCCGACGGCGCCGTCGGTGCCGATCCGGTTGCCCGACGCGCCCCCTTCGATGACGATCCCGCCGCCGATGGTGGCGTCGTAGGCGCTGTAGCCCCTCGTCGATGTCCCATCGGGCAACGCGGAATCCCCGCTGGTGGTGGTCCCGATCCAGTTCCCGGCGACCACGTTGCCCTCGGTACCCGAGCCCTCGATCAGGACGCCAGCGAAGGCATTACCCGAGATCAGGTTGACATAAGACGTCGCCGAGGAGGCCGTGCCGCCGATCGTGTTGCCCGAGGCACCGGTGTCGATCTCCACGCCGGCGATACGGTTGGCCAGCGCGACGGTCCCGGTGACGTCCGTCCCGATGAGATTGCCCGCTACCAGGTTGCCCGTTGTGGCGGTGCCGGAGATCTCCACGCCGTCGCCGGTGTTGCCCGAGATGAGGTTGCCCGCGCCGGCGGCGGTGACGCCGACCGTGTTCCCCGCCGCTCCCGAGTCGATCTTCACGCCGACCGCGTTCGCGATCGCGATCGTCCCGGTGATGTCCGTCCCGATGAAGTTGCCGACGATCAGGTTACTGCTCGCGCCTGCGCCGGTGATGTGGACTCCGCCGAGGCTATTCCCCGAGATGACGTTGCGGTCCGCGGCGATTGCGCCGCCGATCGTATTGCCGGTCGCGGGGCCGTAGATCGCCACTCCGAACCAGCCGTTGGCCATTGCGACCGTGCCCGACGCATTGACGCCGATCAAATTGCCGACCACGACGTTATTCGTGGCGGCCTCGATACCCAGAGCCTCCTCGGTGTTCCCCGCGATCAGGTTGCCCGCCCCCGCGGAGGTCCCGCCGACGGTGTTACCCGTCGCCCCGGAAAGGAGCTCCACTCCGTCGCGGTTCGGGATCGCGACGGTGCCCGTGATGTCGGTCCCGATGTAGTTGCCCGCGATCAGGTTATCCGCGACGCCGGCCCCGTCGAACTGCACCGCCACCTGTCCCGCCGCGGAGATGATGTTCCGGGCCCCGGTCGCCGTCCCGCCGACGGTGTTACCCGTGCCGCCCATCCGCATCCCGACGGCGTTACGGATGCCGTATGTGCCGGTGGCGTCGGTCCCGATCAGGTTGCCCTCGAAGAGGTTGTCGGAACCGGCCGCGAAGACGCTATATTTGCTGGCGCCCGAGATGAGGTTGCCCGGCCCTGTCCCGGGCGTCGCGGTCAGGCCGCCGATCGTGTTATTCGATCCATTGACGACGACGTCGTGTAGTTGCCCAGCGCAACGGTGCCGTCGATGTCGGTGCCGATGTAGTTGCCCTGGATGAGGTTATCATTCCCTTGAATTTGGATGCCGTTGCCGATGCCGGGACCCTCGGAGATGACGTTGCGGGCCGAGGCCGTGATGCCGCCGATCGTATCGTTGTTCCCGTTGCTGTAGATGCCGTCGAGCTGGGTGCCCACCACCGACTTGCCGGTCTCGTCGGTGCCGATCAAGTTCCCCTCGACCAGGATGCCGCTCAACCCGACGCCCTGGATGTACACGCCGGTCTCGTTGGCCGAGACGACGTTGCCGGCCCCGGTACCCGGAGTGGAGGTCAAGCCGCCGAGCGTGTCGTTGCTCGCGCCGGCCGTGAACTCGACGCCGATATAGTTACCCAGGGCCGTGCCGACGGACGACAGGCCGATCACGTTCCCTTCGATCAGGTTGGTCGACGTGCCGGTGCCGGTGAGTTCGATGCCGGTGGCATTGGTGGCGCTGTTTCCGGAGATGAGGTTGCCCGCCCCCACGCCGCTGCCGCCGATCGTGTTCATGGCGGCGCCGCTGTCGAGTTCGACGCCATCGCCATCGGACAGCGCGAGGGTGCCGGTGATGTCGGTGCCGATCCGGTTGCCTTCGACCGCGTTGCCGGTCGTGCCCGCGCCGGTGATCTGGACGCCGAAGGTGGTGTTGCCGCTGATCAGGTTGCCCGCGCCGGAGGCCGTACCGCCGATCGTGTTGCCGGAGGCGGCGGTGAGGAGCTCGATGCCCTTGGCGTTGGAGACCGGCAGCGTGCCCGTGATGTCGGAGCCGATGAGGTTCCCTTCGACCGCGTTGTCGATCGCGGTCGCACCGTAGATCTCAACTCCGATGCTGGTGTTGCCGCTGATCAGGTTGCCCGAGCCGGTCGCCGTGCCGCCGATCGTGTTGCCGGAGGCCGAAGAGAGGATGATTCCCTGGGCGTTGCCCAGCGCGGCGGTCCCCGCAAGCTCGGTACCGATGCGATTGCCTTCCACCAGGTTGCCGGTCGCGCCGGCGCCTCCGATGATGATGCCCTCGTTGGTGTTTCCGGAGATCAGATTGCCCCCGCCGGCGGCGGTGCCGCCGATCGTGTTGCCGGGGGCACCGTTGATCTCGACCCCGTATTGCGCGTTGGGGATGGCGGCGGTCCCGGCGGCGTTGGTCCCGATGAAGTTGCCCGCGACCAGGTTGCCCGGGGTGGTCGCGCCGACGATCTGGATGCCTGCGTTGTTTCCCGAGATCAGATTTCCCGCCCCGACGGCCGTGCCTCCGACCGTGTTGCCGGCCGTCTGGATGTCCAAACCGGCGCCGTTAGGGATCGCGAAGGTGCCTGCGACATCCGTGCCGATGTAGTTCCCGGCGATCACGTTGTCCATCGTGCCGGGGCCCAGCCCGATCAGGATGCCGACGGTCGTGTTGCCCGAGATGATATTCCTGGCCCCGGCGACGGTCCCGCCGACGGTGTTGCCATTGCCGCTGTCGAGGATATAGATGCCGTATCTGAGGTTGGGCAGCGCGGCCGTGCCGCCCAGATTGGTGCCGATCCGGTTGCCCTCGATCAGGACGTCCGATTCGTTGCCGGTGATATCGATGCCATCGAACGCATTGCCGGAGACCAGGTTCCCTGCGCCTGCGACCGTACCGCCGACGGTGTTGCCGGAACTCGCGACATAGATTCCGCGCGCGTTGCCCAGCGCGGCGTTGCCGCTCTCGTTGGTGCCGATGAGGTTGCCCTCGACGAGGTTGCTCGTCGCGGTGGCGCCCTGGATCCAGACGCCGGCGAAGGTGCTTCCCGAAATCAGGTTCCCTGCGCCGGTGGCCGTGCCTCCGACCGTGTTGCTGGCGGATTGAATAAACACGCCGTCGCCGTTGGCCACGATGGAGTTACCCGTCGCGTCGGTGCCAATGCGGTTGCCCGCGACCACATTGCCCGTGGCAGTGGTCCCCGTGATATTGATGCTGTAGCCGGCATTTCCCGAGATAAGGTTGCCGGCATCGACCGTCGTGCCGCCGATCGTGTTATTCGGGCCGGTGACGAAGAAGCCGTTGGTGTTCGCGGCCGCCGTCAGCCCGTCGGTCTCCAAGCCCACGTAGCTGGACTGCACGACGTCGCCGCTCGACTCGATCTCGATGCCGTAGGTGCCGGCCTCGGTGAAGTCGATGATGTCGAATCCCCGGATCAGGCTCCCGTCGGACCCGGCGGCCAGGACCAGTCCGCTGCCCGAAACTCCGGTCCCATTCAGCACGATGATCGGCGTGCCGATGTAGCCGGCTTGGCTGGTCGCGTCCAGGATGACGGGGTGGGTGATCGGGGCCAACCCGATCGACGGCAGGTCGATGAGGTACAAGGCGCCGATCGGCGTGATAGCGAACGTGATTGTGTCGAGGTTGGGATTCGCGGTATCCGCATCGACGCTGAGGATCACCTCTTCCAGCGAGCCGGGACCGGTCGCGGCCGTCGTGGTGACGACGAAGCTGGAGAACTCGGAGACCATGACGGCGTTGGCGAATGCCGAAGTGTCGGTGAACGTCGTCCCGGACAGCAGGGTCGCCGTTGACGTCACCGTCTGGCTCGAGGACAACGGCGTCGTGAGCGACGTGAGCGTGACGCTACCCGTCGTACCGCCCGTGAAGGTCCCGGTCCCCAGGTAGATATGGGCCTGGACCCCGCTGTTCGGATCGCTCGGTTCATTGGCGAAGAAGTCGAGCGAATAGGTCGAGCCGGGGGTGAACCCCGACCCGGTCAGATCGACCGAGATGGTCACCTGCGCGGAGTTCGCACCCGTCGCCGTCGACGTGACGTCGGTGATGACCGGCGCGGCCTGATCGTCGTCCCCGCCCGAGGTGAGGACGATGCCCGCGCCGTTGCCGAAGATCAGGTCCTCGAGGATCGCGTCGGCGACGCCGGTAATCACATCGACGGCGTCGCCGGTATTGAACGCGATCGTATTGCCGGCGCCGGCGACCGTACCACCGATCGTATTGTCGGACGTGTTGAAGACTTTCAGTCCGACAGCGTTGCCGAGCGAGAGCGTCCCGGTGATGTCGGTGCCGAGCTTGTTCCCGGCGACGATCGTGCCCGTCGTCCCGGTGCCGTAGAGATAGACCCCGTCGTAGCTGTTGCCCGAGATCAGGTTGGCATCGCCGGAGACGCTGCCGCCGATCGTGGTGTCGGGTGCGTTGTAGTTCACGATTCCGTTGACGTTGGGCAGTGCGAGGGTGCCGGTGATGTCGGTGCCGATCCGGTTGCCGACGATCATCGTGCCCGTCGAAGAGGTGCCTTGGACAGCGATCCCGCTGCTCAGACTGCCCGAGATCAGGTTGGAGTCGAGGGAAACACTTCCGCCGATCGTGTTGCCGGGCGAATCCAGGACGTAGATGCCGTTGACGTTGGCCACCACGAGGGTGCCGGTGATGTCGGTGCCGATCAGGTTCCCCGCGATCACATTGTCCGAAGCCCCTCCCACGAGCTTGATTCCGATGGAACCGGGCGACGAACGATTCCCCGAGATGAGATTGCCCGCCCCGCTGCCCGGCGTGGTGGTCGGGCCGCCGAGCGTGTTGCCGCTCGCATGATTGAGCATCACCCCGTTCCAGTTCGCGAGGGCCAGCGTGCCGGCGGCGTTGGTGCCGATCTTGTTGCCGGCGATGATCGTGCCGGTCGTCCCGGATCCGTAGAGATAGATCCCGTCGTAGTGGTTGCCCGAGATCAGGTTGGCATCGCCGGAGACGCTGCCACCGATCGTGTTGTCGGGCGCATTGTCGATGAATACGCCGGTGTAATTGGGCACCGCGAGGGTGCCCGTGATGTCGGTACCGATCAGGTTTCCGACGATGATCGTGCCCGTCGTCCCGGTGTTATCGAGTTCGATCCCGTATTTGTCGTTTCCGGAGATGAGGTTGGAGTCGCCGGAGATGCTACCGCCGATCGTGTTATCGGGCGCGTTGTCGACGTAGATGCCGATGTCGTTGGGCAGTGCGAGGGTGCCGGTGATGTCCGTGCCGATCCGGTTGCCGACGATGATCGTGCTCGTCGTCCCGGAGCCATTGAGCAAGATCCCGTCATCGGTGTTTCCCGAGACGAGGTTGGAGTCGCGGGAGACGGTGCCGCCGATCGTGTTGCCGGGCGCGTCCTCGATGTCGATGCCGCTGCTGTTGGGCAGCGCGGGTGCCCGTGATGTCGGTACCGATCAGGTTTCCGACGATGATCGTGCCCGTCGTCCCGCCGCCAGAGAGTTCGATCCCCCTGAAGGCGTTTCCCGAGATGAGATTGGAGTCGCCGGGGGCGCTGCCGCCGATCGTGTTGTTGGGCGCGTTCTCGACGTAGATGCCGGCGCCGTCGGGGACGGCGAGGGTGCCGGTGATGTCGGTGCCAATCCGGTTTCCCGCGATGATCGTACCCGACGCCCCGGAGCCGTAGATCTCGATCCCGTATACGGAGTCCCCCGAGATGAGGTTGGAGTCGCCGGAGGCGCTGCCGCCGATCATGTTGCCGGGCGCGTCGATGAGGTAGATGCCGGTGGCGTCGGGCAGTGCGAGGGTGCCGGTGACGTCGGTGCCGATCTGATTCCCCAGGACGAAGTTGCCCGATGCCCCCGGGTTGTGGATCTCAATACCGGTCGTGTTGCCCGAGATGAGGTTGCCCGCGCCGGCGGCCGTCCCGCCGATCGTATTGCCGGACGCGTCGAAGATGGAGACGCCGTCCGGATCGTTGCCCAGCGCCCGGGTCCCGGTGATATCCGTGCCGATCTTGTTGCCAAGGACCAGATTGGCCGAGGTCCCGGCGCCCTCGATGTCCACGCCGGCGCCCGTGTTACTCGAGATGACGTTCCCCGCTCCGGCGGCCGTCCCGCCGATCGTGTTGGCCGTCGTGCCGGAGACGATGAACACGCCGTCGGCCCCGTTGGGCACTGCGACGGTCCCGGTGATGTCGGTGCCGATCAAATTGCCCAGGAGGAGGTTGGCCGATGTCGTGCCGCCGTTGATCTCCACACCGTACTGGGTATTGCCCGAGATGAGGTTGCCCGCACCGGCGGCGGTGCCGCCGATCGTCTCTCCCGACGGGCCGGATTCGAGCATCACGCCGGTGTTATTCGGCAGGTCGAGGGTGCCGGTGATGTCGGTGCCGATCTTGTTCCCCTCGAGGAGATTGCCCGACGTCGCGTCGTAGATCTGCACGCCGAAGTCGAAGTTGCCCGAGATGACATTGCCCGCGCCGGCGGCCGTCCCGCCGATCGTGTTCGCCGACGCGCCCTGGAAGATGACGATGCCGTTGTCACCATTCTCCACCGCGACGGTCCCGATGAAATCGGTCCCGATCCGGTTCCCGACGACCAGGTTGCCTGTCGTTGCGGCGCCGAAGATCTGCACGCCCTCTCCGGTGTTGCCGGAGATCACGTTGCCGGCCCCGGCCGTCGTGCCGCCGATCGTATTGTCCGACGCACCCGCCTCGATCGCGACGCCGACGATGTTGGCCAGCGAGGCGGTCCCGGCCGCGTCGGTCCCGATGAGGTTCCCCAGCACCACGTTGGAATTCGTGCCGGCACCCGCGATCTCGATCCCTTCGCCCTGGTTACCCGAGATCAGGTTCCCATCGCCGGGCGTGTCGCCGCCGATCGTGTTGGAGGCCGCGAGGTCGATCTCGACGCCGACGGAGTTCGACAGGGCGGCGGTACCGTCGGCGTCGGTCCCGATCCGGTTGCCGACGACGATCGTGCCCGTCGTCCCGGAGCCATAGAGATAGATCCCGTCACCGGTGTTTCCCGAGATCAGGTTGGAGTCGCCGGAGACGCTGCCGCCGATCGTATTGTCGGGCGCGCCGACGATGTCCACGCCGGTGGCGTTGGGCAGTGCGAGGGTCCCCGTGATGTCGGTGCCGATCAGGTTGCCGACGATCAGATTGTCGGTGGTACTCGCCATCTGGATCATGATCCCGTCGCCGGCGTTTCCCGAGATCAGGTTTCCCTCGCCGACGGCCGAACCGCCGATCGTGTTGTCCGTGGAGCCCTCGGTGATCTCGATGCCATCGCCGTTGTTGCCGTTGCCGATCGCGACAGTTCCGGTCGCGTCGGTACCGATGGCGTCGCCTTCGATGACGTTGCCCGAGGCCGTGAAGATCACAACGCCATTCTCGTTTCCCGAGATCACGTTGCTCGCCGCGGCGGTGAGGCCGCCGATGGTGTTGCCGGTGCCGTCGAGGAGTTCCACCCCCGCCCCCGTCTCGCCGGCCACCGCATTGCCATCGGCACCCACCCCGATGTCGTTCCCTTCGACCAGGTTGTCATTCCCTTCGTCAGTACCGCCTGCTTCGATCACGAGCTGCGCACCGATCAAGCCGCCGCCCACGTTGCCCGCGATCACGTTGCCCGCACCGACGGCGGTGCCGCCGATCGTATTGTCGCTCCAGCCGATATGAATCCCGTGAAAGTTTGGCAGCGAGGCATTGCCGGTGTCGGTGGTACCGACGTAGTTGCCCACGACGGTGTTGCCGGGCGAGAACAGCACGATCCCCTCGCCCTGGTTCCCGGAAATCACGTTCCGGGCCGCGGACGTGAGACCGCCCACAGTGGTCCCCGATGCGGAGTTGTCGATCTGGATGCCGGCGCCGTTGGCGATCGCGGCGGTCCCGGCGGCGTCGGTGCCGATCAAGTTGCCGGCCACCAGGTTGCCGGTCGTCCCCGCGCCGCTGATGTCGATCCCGTAGACGGTGTTGCCCGAGATCAGGTTGCCGGCGCCGGCCGCCGTGCCGCCGATCGTATTGCCGGAGGAGTTGATGTCCACTCCGCGTGCGGCATTGCCGAGGGCGCCGGTGCCCGCGGCGTCGGTGCCGATGAAGTTGCCGGCGACCAGGTTGTCGATCGCGCCGGCGGCAATCCCGAGGCCGTCCTCACTGTTGCCCGAGATCAGGTTGCCGGCGCCGGTCGCCGTGCCGCCGATCGTATTACCGGACGTGAAGATCAGCACGCCATCTCCGCCGTTGCCCAGCGCGGCGGTACCCGTGACGTTCGTGCCGATGAAGTTGCCCTGGACGACGTCGCCCGTCGCGCCGGTGCCAAGAATCTCGACGCCCTCGCCGAAATTGACCGAGGCGCTGGCCGAGATGAGGTTACGCGCACCGGTGGCGGTCCCGCCGATCGTGTTTCCGTCGCCCGTCACGACAATACCGATGCCGTCGCCCGCCGCCGCCATCCCGGTCGCGTCGACGCCGACATAAACGCCGGCGATGGTGTCGTCATTCCCTTGCACAGAGATCCCGTCCTGCCCGAAGTCGTCGATGACCAGGCCGCGGATCGTGCTGCCGTCGGCGGCGAGGATCAGGCCCGACGCGGACGAGCCGGCATCCGTACCGACCAGGACGATGATCGGCGTGCCGGCGTAGCCCGGCTGCGAGTTGCCGTCGAGGACCACCGGCTCGGTGATCGCCGGCAAGGCCGAGCCGGGCTCGATGGTCCAGACGCCGTCGCCGTAGCCCGGGTCGCTGGTGGGGATATCGAAGAGGATCGCGGTGAGCGGTGTAGCTCTCGGCGTCGATGTCCGTGATGGCCTGTCGCAAGCTGCCGGCACCCGAGTCGGCCGTGGTGGTGACCAGCTCGGTCGGGTTCGAGAAGAGGATCAGGCTGTCGGCGGTGTAGTCCGGATAGAGCGTGACGCCGCCGGGGTAGTCGTCGGTGGTGAAGGTCCCGGAGAGGAGGTCGTAGGACAGGACCTGGAACTCCTCGGCGGCGGCGATCGAGAAGCCGTCGATGAGGTTGACCGCGAGCGTGCCCGCCAGGGTGGCGGTGCCGGAGACCAGGAGCTGGTCGTACAGCGAGCTGGAGGCCCCGCCGAGGTCGATGTCGAGCGTCCCGGCGGCGCTCTGCGTGTAATTGCCGACGATCGTGATGGCGCCGGGCGCGTCGAAGAAGGCGAGCGTGCCCTGGTTGAGCACGTTGCCCGTGAACGAGCCCCGAGCCAGCACGGCGGCGGCGTCGGTGATCTCCAGGGCTCCGACGCCGTTGGGCACCGTGCCGACCCCGTTCGGCGCCGGTGCCGACGAAGTTGTCGTCGAGGACGTTCCCGGTGGTCGAGGCGCCGTCGACCTGGATGCCGTAGCCGGTGTTGCCGCTGATGACGTTGGCGGCCGAGGCGGTGTCGCCGCCGATCGTGTTGTCGCTCGCACTACCCCAGATGTACACGCCGGTGCCGTTGCCCACCGCGAGCGTGCCGGTGACGTCGGTGCCGATGAGGTTGCCGGCGACGACCGTCGCGGAGGAGTAGAGGACACCGAAATCGTAGAGTTCGACCCCGTAATCGGTGTTTCCTGAGATCAGGTTGCCATCGCCGGAGGCGATCCCGCCGATCGTGTTGCCGGCCGCTGCCCCGACGAAGATGCCGATCGGATTGGGCAGTGCGAGGGTGCCGGTGATGTCGGTCCCGATCCGATTCCCGACGATGAGGTTGGCCGTCGCCCCGGGGTCTGCGAGATCAATCCCGGCAGAGGCGTTGCCCGAGATCAGGTTGCCGGCGCCGGCGACGCTGCCGCCGATCGTGTTGTCGGGCGCCTCGTAGACGCGGATGCCAGCAAAGTTGGGCAGGGCGAGGGTGCCGGTGATGTCGGTCCCGATCCGATTGCCGACGATGATCGTGCCCGTCGTCCCGGATTCTTCGAGACTGATCCCGTAGAAACGGGCTCCCGAGATCAGGTTGCCATCGCCGGAGGAGGTCCCGCCGATCATGTTGCCGGGCGCGTTCACGACTTCCACACCGTACCCCTCGGCCACGACGAGCGTTCCGGTGATATCGGTGCCGATCTTGTTCCCGGCGATGATCGTGCCGGTCGTCCCGGCGCCGTAGAGATAGATCCCTTGGGTCGTGTTCCCGGAGATCAGGTTGGCATCGCCGGAGACGCTGCCGCCGATCGTGTTGCCGGGCGAGTCGTTGATCTCCACGCCGATGGCGTTGGGCAGTGCCAGGGTGCCGGTCGTGTCGGTGCCGATCCGGTTGCCCTCAATCAGGTTGTCGGGGGAGATGTTGTAAATTCCAACGCCAGCGACGGTATTTCCCGAGATCAGGTTTCCGGCCCCGGCGGCGGAGCCGCCGACGGTGTTGCCCGTCCCGCCCGCCAGGATGTAAATGCCGATCAGATTGGGGACGGCGATCGTGCCGGTGATGTCGGTGCCGATCTCGTTTCCTTCGATGACGGTGCCTGTCGCCCCGGAGCCCGACACCTCGATTCCATAATTGTTGCCCGAGATCAGGTTCGCCGCGCCGGGGGAAGTGCCGCCGATCGTGTTGGCGGATACGCCGTCGATCCAAACGCCGATGCCGTTGATCACGGCGGTCGTGCCGGTGATGTCGGTGCCGATCTCGTTGCCCACGATGACGTTGCCCGAGCTCGACTGGCTGATCTCGATCCCATAGAATCTGTTGCCCGAGATCAGGTTGCCCGCGTCGGTACCCGGGGTGCTCGTCAGGCCGCCGATCGTGTTATCGGTCGCACCGTAGGCGATGTAGACGCCAGTCTGATCGGGCAAGGCGATCGTGCCGGTGATGTCGGTGCCGACCTGGTTGCCAACGACGATCGTTCCCGTCGTCCCGCTGCCATCGAGTTCGATACCGAAATCCGTGTTGCCCGAGATCAGGTTCCCGGCGCCGGCGGCGCCGCCGCCGATCGTGTTGTCGGCCGCGTCGGTGATTCTCACGCCGACGAAGTTGGGCAGGGCGAGCGTGCCGGTGGGGTCGGAACCGATCAGGTTCCCGGCGATGAGGTTGCCCTTGGCTGCGGCGCCGGTGACGAAGATCCCGTAGATCGTGTTTCCCGAGATCAGATTGGTGTCGCCGGAGACACTGCCGCCGATCGTGTTGTCGGCGGCATTCTGGATGAATACACCGTCGAAATTGGGCAGGGCGAGGGTCTCGGTGATGTCCGTGCCGATCTCATTGCCCGCGACGATCGTGCCGGTCGTCGAAGAGCCATAGAGAAATACGCCGATAGAGGAGTTGCCCGAGATGAGATTCGAGTCGCCGGAGACGCTGCCGCCGATCATGTCGCCGGGCGCGTTGTATAAAGTAACGCCGTGGCTGTCGGACAGCGCGAGGGTCCCGGTGATGTCGGTGCCGATCTCGTTGCCGACGACGATCGTGCCCGTTGACGAGGTGCCATAGACAAAGACGCCGGAGTAGGAGTTGCCCGAGATGAGATTCGAGTCGCCGGAGACGGTGCCGCCGATCGTATTGTCGGGCGAGTTCTCGATGTCCACCCCGACACGGTTCGGCACCGCGAGGGTGCCGGTGATGTCGGTGCCGATCCGGTCGCCGATGACGAGGATGCCCGAGGTTGAGGGCTGGTAGACGAATACCCCGGCATCGGTGTTCCCCGAGATCAAGTTGGATTCGGCCGAGATGCTGCCGCCGATCGTGCTGTCGGTCGAGTTGACGATGTACACTCCGTAGGTATTGGGCAAGGCGGCCGAACCGGTAACGTTGGTACCGATCATGTTGCCCACGATCAGTTCGCCCGCGTCGTAGATGATATGGAACCCCTCGAAATTACCCGAGATCAAGTTCCCCGCGCCGGCGACGCTCCCGCCGATCGTATTGCCGGATGACTGCTGGAGCCACACGCCATCCCCGTCGGAGAGGGCAACCGTGCCCGTGATATCGGTGCCGATCCGGTTGCCGGCGATGACATCCCCGCTGCCGACGATCTCGATCCCTGCGTATTGGTTTCCCGAGATGAGGTTGCTGGCGACCGAGGTTGTACCGCCGACCGTGTTGCCCGTCCCCTCGTCGATATACACGCCGTACGGGCTCGCCAACGCGACCTTGCCGGTGATGTCGGTGCCGATCTTGTTGCCGACGACGAGCGTGTCGTTGGTTACCTGGAGCTCGATCCCTGCGAGGCCGTTCCCCGAGATCAGGTTCCCGGCGCCGGCGGATGTGCCGCCGATCGTGTTGTCTGCCGAGAAGTCGGTCCAGATGCCGTAACGGTTGTTCCCCAGCGCGACCTTGCCGGTGTTGTTAGTGCCGATCATGTTGCCGGCGACGACATCGCCCGTGGAGCCCACGAGCTCGACGCCGTCGGAGGTGTTTCCCGAGACCAAGTTCCCGGAACCGGCGGATGTGCCGCCGATCGTGTTGTCCGAGCCGGTGACGTAGATGCCTACCACGTTCGGCGCGGCCGTGTTCCCACCCGTCTCCACCCCGACGTAGTTGCCTTGCACGGCATCGTCGTTCGACTCGATCTCGATGCCGTAGGTGCCGGCTGTCGTGAAGTTGACGATGTCGAAACCGAGGATCGCGCTGCCGTCGGACCCGGCGGACAGGACCAGCCCGCTGCCCGAGACACCGGTCCCGTCCAGCACGACGATCGGCGTGCCTAAATAGCCGGGCTGGCTCGACGCGAACAGGATGACGGGCCGCGTGATCGTGCTCAAGCCGCCCGAACCCGGGGTGATCGTATAGGTGGCGCCGGTCGGCGTGATCGCGAACCCGATGACGTCCGCGTTGGGATTGGAACTGTCCGCATCGGCGTCGAGGATCGCCTGTTCGAGCGAGCCGGGCCCGGACGATGCGGTGTTCATGACGGTGAAGTCGAAGACGTCGGCGACCACGACCTCCGTGGCGAATTCCGAGGTATCGGTGTACGTCGTCCCGGAGAGCAGGGTCGCCGTCGCCGTGACCTGCTGGCTCGACACCAGCGCCGTCGCGAGCGACGTGTCCGTGAAGGTCCCCGTGGTCCCGCCGATGAAGGTCGCGGTGCCCAGGTAGATGTGGGCCTGGACGCCGCTGTTCGGATCGGTCGGCTCGCTGGCGAAGAAGTCGAGCGAATAGCTTGCGCCGGGGGTGAACCCCGCACCCGTCAGATCGACCGAGATGATCGCCTCGGCCGATGCGCCTCCGGTCGGCTTCGAAGTGACATCGGTGATGACCGGCGCGGCCTGATCGTCGTTTCCGCCGTTCTCGAGGACGATGCCCCCGCCTCCGTTGTCGAAGATCAAGTCCTCGAGGATCGCGTTCCCGCCAGCGTCCAGCACAACGACGGCGCTGCCGGTATTGAACGCGATCGTATTGCCCGCCCCGGCGACCGTTCCGCCGATCGTGTTGTCCGTGTTGTCCGACGGCCCGGTGGAGATCTGCACGCCGGCCCCCCCGTTGCCCAGTGCGAGGGCCCCGGTGATGTCGGTGCCGATCCGGTTGCCGGCGACGAGCGTGTCCGTCGTCCCGGAGCCCTTGAGGTAGATCCCGTACTTGGTGTTCCCCGAGATCAGGTTGGCATCGCCGGAGGCAGTGCCGCCGATCGTGCTGTCGGGCGCGTTCTCGACGTAGATGCCGGTGGCGTTGGGCAGGGCGACGGTCCCGGTGACATCGGTGCCGACCATGTTGCCGGCGATCAACGTGCCCGTCGTCCCGGAGCCGTAGAGGAAAATCCCGTACTTAACGTTCCCCGAGATCAGGTTGGCATCGCCGGAGGCGGTGCCGCCGATCAGGTTGCCGGGCGCATTCAAGACGTAGATGCCGGTCACGTTGGGCAGAGCGAGGGTGCCGGTGATGTCGGTGCCGATCCGGTTGCCGGCGATGATCGTGCCCGTCGTCGCGGCGCCGTAGAGATCGATCCCATCGCCCGTGTTTCCCGAGATCAAGTTGGCATCGCCCGAGACGCTGCCGCCGATGGTGGTATCGGGCGCATTCACGATCTGCACGCCATAAGACGCGTTGCCCAGTGCGAGGGTCCCGGTGATGTCGGTCCCGATCTGGTTCCCCGCGACGACGTTGCCAGTCGTGCCGCCGTCGTCGATGGAGACGCCGCCGTTGTTCCCCGAGATCAAGTTACCCGAGCCGGGGCTGGTGCCGCCGATCGTGTTGTCCGACGCGCCCTGCGAAATCACCACGCCGATGTTACCGTTTCCGACCGCGATCGTGCCGGTGATGTCCGTGCCGATCTTGTTCCCGGCGACGATCGTGCCGATCGTCCCGGATCCGACCAGATAGACCCCGCGACCGCCGCTCCCCGAGATCAGGTTGGAGTCGCCGGAGGCGCTGCCGCCGATCGTGTTGTCGGGCGCATTGACGACGATCACGCCGCCGCCGCCCAATGCGCGAGTGCCGGTGATGTCCGTGCCGATCTTGTTGCCGGCGATGAACGTGCCCGTCGTCCCGGCGTCGTTGAGGTAGATCCCGGAGTTTCTGTTCCCCGAGATCAGGTTGGAATCGCCGGGGGCGCTGCCGCCGATCGTGTTGTCGGGCGCGTCCTCCAGCTTCACGCCGTCCTGGTTCGACAGCGCGAGGGTTCCGGTGATATCGGTGCCGATCTCGTTGCCGGCGATGACGTTGCCCGTCGTCCCGGCGCCGTCGAGGTAGATCCCGGAGTTGTTGTTCCCCGAGATCAGGTTGGCATCGCCGAAGGCGGTGCCGCCGATCGTGTTGTCCGACGCGCCCTGCGAAATCACCACGCCGTCGTTAGCGTTTCCGACCGCGAGGGTTCCGGTGATGTCCGTGCCGATCTTGTTGCCAACGATGATCGTGTCGGTCGTCCCGGAGCCGTACAGATAGATCCCGTCACCGCTGTTGCCCGAGATCAGGTTGGAGTCGCCGGAGACGCTGCCGCCGATCGTGTTGTCGGGCGCATTGCCGACGAGTACGCCCTCCTCGTTTGGCAGTGCGCGTGTCCCGGTGACATCGGTGCCGATCTGGTTGCCCGCGATGATCGTGCCCGTCGTCCCGGAGCCCTTGAGGTAGATCCCGGAATACGTGTTTCCCGAGATCAGGTTGGCATATCCCGAGCCGGTGCCGCCGATCGTGTTGTCGGGCGCCTGCCAGACCTCGATGCCGGTGGCGTTGGGCAGGGCGACGGTCCCGGTGACGTCGGTGCCGACCATGTTGCCGGCAATCGTCGTGCCCTCCGTCCCGGAGCCGTAGAGGAAAATCCCGTACTTGTTGCCGGAGATCAGGTTGGCATCGCCGGAGGAGGTCCCGCCGATCATGTTGCCGGGCGCATTCCCGACCTCCACACCGTCGAACACGTTGCCGAGAGCAACGGTTCCGGTGATATCGGTGCCGATCTTGTTGCCGACGATGATCGTGCCCGTCGTCCCGGAGCCCGCGAGATAGATCCCATCTTGGTTGCCCGAGATGACGTTGGAATCGCCGGACACACTGCCGCCGATCGTGTTGTCGGGCGCGTTGACGATCTCCACGCCGTTTGCCTGGGCGTGGGCCGCGGTGCGAGTGCCGGTGAAGTCGGTGCCGATCCGGTTGCCCGCGATGACGTTGCCCGTCGCCCCGCCGCCGCTGACGACCACGCCGACACCGAAGTTCCCCGAGATCAGGTTTCCGGTGCCCGCGCCCGTCCCGCCGATCGTGTTGTTCGAGCCGAAGATGAAGATGCCATCCGAGTTGGCAGCGGTCGTCATCCCATCGGTCTGCACGCCCACGTAATTCGACTGCACGACGTTGCCGCCCGAATCGACCTCCATCCCATCCCCGCTGAAGTCGATGATGTCGAGTCCGCTAATTGCGCTGCCGTCGGACCCGGCGGCCAGGACGAGCCCGTTGCCCGAGACTCCGGTCCCATCCAGGACGACGATCGGCGTACCGGCGTATCCCGGTTGGCTGTTGGCATACAGGAGGACGGGGCGCGTGATCGGGCTCAGCCCGCCCGACGGCAGGCTGATGACATAGGTGGCGCTGCTCGGCGTGATCGCGAACCCGATGACGTCGGCGTTGGGATTGACGGTATCTGCGTCGGCATCCTGGATCGCCTGTTCGAGCGAGCCGGCCCCGGTCGCGGCCGTCGTGGTCACGGTGAAGTCGAAGCCGTTGACCACCACGACGGCCGAGGCGAATTCCGAGGTATCTGTGTACGTCGTCCCGGAGAGCAGCGTCGCCGTCGCCGTCACCGACTGGGTCGAGAACAACGGTGGCGGGACCGTCATGAGGCTGAAAGTCCCCGTGGTCCCGCCGATGAAGGACTCGGTCCCGAGGTAGATGTGGGCCTGGTCTCCGGACGACGGGTCGGTGGGCTCGCTGGCGAAGAAGTCGAGCGAGTAGGTCGCGCCGGGGGTGAACCCCGGTCCGGTCAGGTCGACCGAGATGATCGTCTCGGCGGACGACGCTCCCGTCGCCTGCGACATCACGCCGGTGATGACCGGCGCCGCCTGATTGTCGTTCCCGCCCGATTGGAGGACGATGCCCGCGCCGTTGCCGAAGATCAAGTTCTCGAGGATCGGGTTGTCGGTGCCGTCGAAAGCGCCAAAGATATTGATGGCGTCAACGGTATTGAACGCGATCGTATTGCCCGCGCCGGCGACGGTGCCGCCGATCGTGTTGTCGGACCCGAATTCGTCCGCGATGCCGACGCTGTTGGGCAGTGCGAGCGTACCGGAGACGTCGGTCCCGATCTTGTTGCCCACGACCAGATTGTTGTCCGTGCCGCGTTCAAAGAGGTAGAGCCCGACCCCGCTGTTCCCCGAGATCAGGTTCCCCGCACCCGCGGTCGTCCCGCCGACCGTATTGTTCGATGCGCCCGTTTCGAGCCACAGTCCGCTGGCGTTGGGCAATGCGCGAGTGCCGGTGATGTCCGTGCCGATCTTGTTGCCGGCGATGAGCGAGTCGGTCGCGTCGGAGCCATAGAGATACACCGCCTTGTCGCTGTTTCCCGAGATCAGGTTCCCGTCGCCGGTGACCGTGCCGCCGATCATAGTGTCGCCCGCGTGGATGATGACCACGCCGGCCTGGTTGGGCAGGGCGAGTGTGCCGGTGATATCCGTGCCGATCTCGTTACCGACGATCACGTTGCCCGAGGACCCTGCATTCACGATCTCGATCCCGAAATTCGCGTTGCCCGAGATCAGGTTGGAGTCGCCGGAGGCAATGCCGCCGATCGTGTTGCCGGGTGCGTTCACGACCGTCACGCCGATGCTGTCGGAGAGTGCGAGCGTACCCGTGATGTCCGTGCCGATCTTGTTCCCGGCGATGATCGTCCCCGTCGTCCCGCCACCATAGAGATCGATCCCGTACTCGACATTTCCCGAGATCAGGTTGGAGTCGCCGGAGACACTGCCGCCGATCAGGTTGCCGGGCGCGTTGCTCAGGAACACGCCGATTTCGTTGCCCACGGCGAGGGTGCCGGTGAGGTCGGTGCCGATCCGGTTGCCGACGACCACATTGCCCGAGGCCGACGTCCCCTTGATATAGATTCCGTCGCTGTTTCCCGAGATCAGGTTGGAGTCGCCTGAGACGGTGCCGCCGATCGTGTTGTCGGGCGCGTTGAGGTCGTAGATGCCCTTGGCGGTGTTGGACAGCGAGAAGCTGGTGCCGATCATGTTTCCGACGATGATCGTGCCCGTCGTCGCCGAGCCATAGAGATAGATCCCGGACTGGGTATTGCCCGAGATCAGGTTTCCCGCGCCGGTGACGCTGCCGCCAATCAGGTTGTCGGGCGACTGGTCGAGATACACGCCGGTATCGTTGGGCAGGGCGATCGTGCCGGTGGTGTCGGTGCCGATCCGGTTCCCCGCGATCAGGTTGCCCGACGCCGCGTCGAGAAAAACTCCGTAGACGTTGCCCGAGATCAGGTTTCCCGCGCCGGTCGCCGTGCCGCCGATCGTGGAGTCCAACGAGCCGGAGTCATAGACTCCGGCGTACCCGTTGGGCAGGGCGAGGGTGCCGGTGATATCGGTGCCGATCTCGTTCCCCTCGATGACGTCGCCAGTCGATCCGATGAGACCGAGGTCGACTCCGATTTGGGTATTTCCCGAGATCAGGTTTCCTGCGCCGGCGGAGGTGCCACCGATCGTGGCGCCGGAGCCGTCGACGAAGATGCCACCAGAGTTCGCGGCCGCGGTCCTCCCGTCGGTTTCCACGCCGATATAATTGCCCTGCACGATCACGTCGTTCGCGTTGATCGCGATCGCGTCGATGAAGGGGCTTCCCGTGAAGTTGATGAGGTCGAATCCGACGATCACGGTGCCGTCGGCCCCGGAGGTCAGATACAGCCCACTGTTCCCGGTCCCGGTCCCGTCCAGGATGACGATCGGCGTGCCGGCATATCCCGGCTGGGTGTTCGCGAGCAGGAGGACGGGTCGCGTGATCTCGCTCAACCCGAGGTTCGGCAGGTTGTCGATGATATAAGGGGCGCTGCCCGTCGTGATGTCGAAGCCGATGGAATCGGGGTTGGGATTGGAGGTATCCGCGTCCGCGTCCTCGATGGCCTGTTCGAGCGAGCCGGGACCGGTCGAGGCCGTCGTGGTCACGATGAAGCTGAAGGCCTCGACGACCTCGACGGACGTGGCGAATGTCCCCGTGTCGGTGAACGTCGTCCCGGAGATCAGAGTCGCCGTCGCCGTCACGTACTGGCTCGGCGACAACAGCGATGTGGTGGTGAACGTCCCCGTATTCCCGCCGGTGAAGGTCGCGGTGCCCAGGTAGATGTGGGCCTCGACCCCGCCGGTCGGATCGCTCGGCTCGCTGGCGAAGAAATCGAGCGAATAGGTCGTGCCAGGGTTGAACCCCGGGCCGGTCAGATCGACCGAGATGACCGTCTGCCCCGACGTCGCCCCGGTCGGCTGCGAGGTGACGCCGGTGATGACCGGCGCGGCCTGATCGTCGTTCCCGCCCGAGGCGAGGACGATGCCCGCGCCGTTGCCGAAGATCAGGTCTTCGAGGATCGAGTTCGCGGTGCCGGCAATTATATCGATGGCATCGTTGTAATTGAACGCGATCGTATTGCCGGCGCCAGCGATCGTGCCGCCGATCGTGTTGCCGGACTGCGCTGAGGACGTAGAAGCCGCCCTCGTTGGGCAGTGCGAGAGTACCCGTGATGTCGGTGCCGATCCGATTTCCGGCGATGATCGTGCCCGCCGTCGCGCCACCGTAGAGATCGATCCCGTAAGCGTCATTGCCCGAGATCAGGTTGGAGTCGCCTGTGACCGTGCCGCCGATGACGTTGCCGGGCGCGTTGAGGACCATGGCGCCCCGAGTAGTTGGCGACGGCGAGGGTACCCGTGATGTCGGTGCCGATCTTGTTCCCGGCGATGATCGTCCCCGTCGTCCCGGCGTCGTAGAGTTGGATCCCGGCGAAGGAGTTTCCCGAGATCAGGTTGGTATCGCCGGAGACCGTGCCGCCGATCGTGTTGTCGGGCGCGTTCTCGACCCGCACGCCGTTCTGGTTGCCCAGCGAGAGAGTGCCGGTGATATCGGTGCCGATCTTGTTCCCGGCGATGACCGTGCCCGTCGTCCCGGAGCCGTAGAGATAGACCCCGTCCGTGGAGTTGCCGGAGATCACGTTCGTGTCACCGGAGACGCTGCCGCCGATCGTGTTGTCGGGCGCGTTCTCGACCCGCACTCCGTTCTCGTTGCCCAGCGCGAGGACGCCGGTAATATCGGTGCCGATCTCGTTCCCGACGATGATCGTGCCCGTCGTCCCGGAGCCGTAGAGATAGACCCCGTCCGCGGTGTTGCCGGAGATCAGGTTGGAGTCGCCGGAGGCCGTGCCGCCGATCATGGTGCCGGCCGCGTTCTGGATGTATACGCCGGCGACATTGGCCAGGGCGAGGGTTCCGGTGATGTCGGTGCCGATCCGGTTGCCGACGATGATCGTGCCCGTCGTACCGGAACCGGTGACCTGGATCCCGTCGAAGGTGTTTCCCGAGAGCAGGTTAGAATCGCCGGAGGCCGTGCCGCCGATCGTGTTGTCGGGCGAGCCCTGATTGATCAGCACGCCGTACTGGTTGGGCAGCGGGAGGGTGCCGGTGATGTCGGTCCCGATCTCGTTGCCAGCGATGACATTGTCCCCGGCGCCCAGGACATAGATCCCGATGTAGTTTCCCGATATCAGGTTTCCCGCGCCGGCGCCGCGCCACCGATCGTGTTGTCCGACGCGCCTGCCTCAAGAGTCACCCCATCTCCGATGGTCAGGGCTAGGGTGCCCGTGACGTCGGTGCCGATCTTGTTGCCGGCGATGACCGTGCCCGTCGTCCCGGTGCCGGAGAGATAGACACCGTACTTCGTGTTTCCCGAGATCAGGTTGGAGTCGCCCGAGATGCTGCCGCCGATCGTGTTGTCGGGCGCGTTGACGACAAACACCCCGCTCGCGTTGGGCAGGGCGAGTGTGCCGGTGATGTCGGTGCCGATCCGGTTCCCCGCGATGACCGTGCCCGTCGTCGCGGCACCATAGAGATAGATCCCGGCATTGATGTTTCCGGAGACCACGTTGGCGTCGCCCGAGACCGAGCCGCCGATCAGGTTCCCGGCCGCGTTGTCGATCTCCACCCCGTAGCTATTGGCGATGGCGATAGTTCCGGTGACGTCGGTCCCGATCAGGTTGCCCGCGACGACATTGCCCGTCGTCCCGAGTCCGATATCCCGGATGTGCACGCCATCGGTCGTGTTGCCGGAGATGACGTTGCCGGCCCCGGTACCGGGAATGGATGTCTGGCCACCGATGGTGTTGTCGGCCGCCCCGTAGTCGACCTCGACGCCGATCGAATTCCCCAGGGCGGTGCCGCCGGACGACAGGCCGATCACGTCCCCTTCGACCAGGTTGTTCGACGTGCCGGATTCGGTGATCTCGATCCCGTCGCCATACTCGTTGCCCGAGATGAGGTTTCCCGCGCCGACGGCCGTGCCGCCGATCACGTTGTCCGTGGCCCCGGAACCGATCTCCACTCCCGCGTAGGTATTGGCGAACGCGATGGTACCGGTGATGTCGGTGCCGATCAGGTTCCCTTCGACCACGTTGCCCGAAGTGCCGGCACCGACGATCTGCACGCCGTTGAACGCGTTGGCCGAGATGATGTTGCCCGGCCCGGTCCCCGGCGTGGTCGTCAGGCCGCCGATCGTATTGTCCGACGCCCCGGTGTCGATGCTCACGCCGGCGTTCGTGTTCCCGATCGCGACGGTGCCGGTGATATCGGTGCCGATCAAGTTCCCCAGGACGAGATTGTCCGACCCGTCCTCGAGGCTGACGCCGATGAAGTTGCCCGAGATGACGTTGCGGTCGCCGGGGGCGGCGCCGCCGACCGTGTTACCCGAAGAGTCGATGCTCACGCCGTAGGTGGCACCACCCAGCGCGACGGTCCCGGTGAGGTCGGTTCCGATCAGGTTTCCCACGATGAGGGTGCCCGTTGCCCCCGGCTCGCCGCCGTTAGGCTCCTGGATGTCGATGCCCTCGGTGTTGCCGGAGATGAGGTTGCCGGCCCCGGCCGTCGTACCGCCGATCGTATTATCCAACGCCGCGTCCAGGAGCAGTACGCCGGCTGACGTATTGGCCCGTACGACGGTCCCGGTGACGTCGGTGCCGATGAAGTTCCCCGCGACAACGTCCTCGATGTCTCCCTGGATCCCGATGCCGAACTGTGTGTTCCCGGAGATCACGTTGCGGTCGCCTGGGGTCGTACCGCCGATCGTGTTCCCCGTCCCGTCCAGGGTGTAGATGCCGGATACCCCATTCGGTAGGGCTGCGGTGCCCGCGGCATCCGTGCCGATGAAGTTCCCCTCCACCAGGTCCATGGCCCCCGCGGAGATGAAGATGCCGTAATTCCCGTTCCCCGCGATGACGTTGCCCGCCCCGGCGGTCGAGCCGCCGATGACCGTCCCGCCCGAGGTCGGATACCCGTGCGTACCGCCCCCGATGGAGATGCCCGCATCCCCGTTGCCCACCGCGGCCGTGCCGACGGCGTTGGTCCCGATCTTGTTCCCGGCGACGACGTTGAGGTGACCCTGGGCGACCTCGACACCGACCCTGTTTCCCGAGATGACGTTGCCCTCGCCGACGGCCGTGCCGCCGATCGTGTTATTCGCGTCGGTGACAAAGATGCCCGTGACATTCGGGGCGTCCGTATTCCCGTCGGTCTCCACGCCGACGTAATTGCCCTGCACGGCATCGCCGCTCGACTCGATCTCGATGCCCGCGAAGAAGTCGATGATGTCGAATCCCCGGATCACGCTGCCATCGGACCCGGGGTCGAGGGCCAGCCCACTGCCCGAGGAGGGCCCGGTCCCCTCCAGCACGACGATCGGCGTGCCGACGTACCCCGGCTGGCTGGTCGCGTCCAGGATGACGGGGCGCGTGATCGGGCTCAGCCCGCCCGACGGTATCCCGATGAAGTAGGGGCGCTGCCCGTCGTGATGTCGAAGCCGATGGTGTCGTCGCCAGGAGTTGTGGTATCCGCATCGGCGTCGAGGATTGCCTGTTCGAGCGAGCCGGCCCCGGTCGCGGCCGTCGTGGTCACGGTGAAGTCGAAGAGCTCGACGACCACGACGGACGAGGCGAATTCCGAGGTATCGGTGTACGTCGTCCCGGAGAGCAGCGTCGCGGTCGCCGTTACATACTGGCTCGAGAACAGCGGCGGTGGGGGCGTGGTGAGGGTGAACGTCCCCGTGGTCCCGCCGACGAAGGTCTCGGTCCCGAGGTAGATGTGGGCCTGGACCCCGGTGGCCGGGTCGGTCGGCTCGCTGGCGAAGAAGTCGAGCGAATAGGTCGCGCCGGGGGTGAACCCCGCCCCGGTCAGATCGACCGAGATGACCGTCTGGGCGGACGACGTCCCGACCGGCTCCGACATGACGCCGGTGATGACCGGTGCGGCCTGATTGTCGTTGCCGCCGGAGTTCAGGAAGATGCCCGAGCCGTTGCCGAAGATCAGGTTCTCGAGGATCGCGTTCCCGGTGCCGGCCCTCACCTCGATGGCATCGCCTGAATTAAATGCGATCGTATTACCCGCGCCGGCGGCCGTCCCGCCGATCGTGTCGTCCAGGGAGCCGTCTAACAGCACGCCGTCGGCGTTCGGCAGCGCGAGGGTGCCGGTGATGTCGGTGCCGATCTCGTTTCCTTCGATCACGTTGGCCGAGGTCTGCCCGGCGAGCCGGATGCCGCTCCCGAGGTTCCCCGAGATCAAGTTCCCCGCGCCGCGCTGGAGCCGCCGATCGTGTCATCCGATGGGCCGGCCACGAAGTAGACGCCGGCGGAGCCGTTGGGCAAGGCGACGGTCCCGGTAATATCCGTCCCGATCTTGTTTCCGGCGATGACCACGCCCGTCGTATTCAGGCTATCGACCATGATCCCGTAGTAGGCGTTTCCCGAGATCAGGTTTCCGTCGCCGGAGACATCGCCTCCGATCTTGTTGCCCGGGCCGTCCTCGAGGAATACACCGGCGTATCCGTTGTCCACCGCGAATGTGCCGGTGACATCGGTGCCGATCAGGTTCCCCGCGATGACATTGGACCCACTCTCCAGGATATGCACGCCATCGGTGATGTTGCCCGAGATGAGGTTGCCGGCTCCGGGCACGGCTTCGCCGATCGTGTTGAGCGAGGCACCTCCCGCGATCTGGACGCCCGTATCGTTGGCCAGGGCGAGTGTGCCGGTGATATCCGTGCCGATCTTGTTTCCGACGACGATCGTGCCCGTCGTCGTCGGGCCGTAGAGATAAACCGCGTAAATGGCGTTGCCCGAGATCAGGTTTCCCTCGCCGGTGGTGGTGCCGCCGATCGTGTTGTCGGACGAATGGAAGAACTCCACGCCCATGTTGTTGAGCACCGCGAGCGTGCCGGTGATGTCGGTGCCGATCAAGTTGCCAGCGACCACATTGCCACTCGCGCCGTTGAGAAAGACCCCGTAATTGTTCCCCGAGATCAGGTTTCCCGTGCCGAGGACGCTGCCGCCGACCGTATTGCCCGATGCGCCTCCGTCCATAAACACGCCCGTCGAGTTGGACAGTGCGAGTGTGCCGGTGATGTCGGTGCCGATCCGGTTGCCGGCGACGGTCGTGCCGGTCGTCCCGAAGCCGTAGAGATAGATCCCGTCGAGCGAGTTCCCGGAGATCAGGTTGGCGTCGCCGGAGACGGTGCCGCCGATCAGGTTCCCGGCCGCGTTGGCGACCTGCACGCCGTATTCGTTGGGGAGGGCGAGTGTGCCGGTGATGTCGGTCCCGATCAGGTTCCCCGCGACGACATTGCCCGTCGTCCCGGCACCGACGATCTCCACGCCGCTCGCGGTGAGGTTCCCCGAGATGAGGTTGCCGGCCCCGGTGCCCGGGGTCGAGGTCTGGCCACCGATCGTGTTGTCCGAGGCGCCTTGCGCGATGGACACCCCGATCGCATCGGGCAGTGCGAGTGTCCCGGTGATGTCGGTGCCGATCATGTTGCCCGCGATGACGTTCTCTATCGTACCCGAGCCGGTGATGGACACGCCGTCCGCGTTGCCCGAGATGACGTTGCCGTAGCCGAGAGCCGAGCCGCCGATCGTGTTGCCGGTCGCGCTCGCCTGGATCGCGACGCCCCCATCTGCGTTGCCGAGGGCGACGGTGCCCGTGATGTCGGTGCCGATCCGGTTGCCCGCGATGACATTATCCGTCGTCCCGGCGTCGGTGATGGACACGCCATCGATGGTGTTCCCCGAGATGACGTTCCCCTCGCCGGCAGTCGCGCCGCCGATCGTGTTGCCCCTCGCGCCCTGATTGAGCACCAGGCCGGTGCCGTCGGGGATGGCGACCGTGCCCGTGATATCGGTGCCGATCCGGTTTCCCTCGACGACGTTAGAGGCGGAGCCGCTGATATTGACTCCGATGACCGAGTTCCCCGAGATCACGTTCTCTGCGCCCGCCGCGGAGCCGCCGACCGTGTTGCCCGCCGCAACGCCGGTGATCACCACGCCGGTCACGTCGCCCAGCGCGACGGCCCCGGTGATGTCGGTGCCGATGAGGTTGCCCGCGATGACGTTGTACGACGTCCCGTTGCCGCTGATGTACAGGCCGTCGCCGGTGTTGCCCGAGATCAGGTTCCCGCCGGCGGTGCCCGGGGTGGTCGTCGAGCCGCCGATCGTGTTGCCCGTCGCGCTCGCCTCGATCGCAACGCCGCCGAAGACGTCGGGGAGTGCGGCGGTCCCGGTGATGTCGGTGCCGATCAGGTTGCCCTCGACGACATTGTACGAGGCGCCGTCGATCGCGACTCCGAAGCTGGCGTTCCCCGAGATCAGGTTGCTCGTGCCGGCGGTCGTCCCGCCGACCGTGTTGTCCGCGGCCTGGTCGTCGATCTGCAAGCCGGTATAGTTGGCCAGCGCGACGGTGCCGGTGATGTCGGTACCGATCATGTCGTTCACGACCACGTTCCCGGTACTCGATGGACCGTCGAGCCAGAGCCCGATGAAGGGGCTGCCCGAGATGACGTTGCCCTCTCCCGAGGCGGTCCCGCCGATCGTGTTGTCGGGCGAGTAGACCACGACATCGATATAATTGCCCAGCGCGAGCGTACCGGTCGTGTCGGTGCCGATCCGGTTGCCCGCGACGACATTGCCCGAATTCGAGCCGAAGATCTGGATCCCCTCGCTGCTGTTGCCCGAGATCATGTTGCCCGCGCCGTCGCTGGTGCTCCCGCCGATCGTGTTGTCCGACGAGCTGATCGAGATGCCGATGTAGTTCGGCAAGGCGACCGTGCCGGAGGTGTCGGTGCCGACCCGGTTGCCCTCGATGAGGTTGCTGTAGGCCGAAGCCGACGTGATCTCGATCCCGTAGGCCGTGTCGCCCGAGATCAGGTTGCCCGCGCCGGCGGTGGTACCGCCGATTGTGTTCTGGGGCGCCCCGATGTCGTAGATACCGATATGATCGGGCACCGCGAGGGTGCCGGTGATGTCGGTGCCGATCTGGTTCCCGGCGATGGTCGTGCCCGACGTCGCGGAGCCGTACAGATAGATCCCGTCATCGGTGTCGCCCGAGATCAGGTTCCCCGCTCCGGAGGTGGTCCCGCCGATCATGTCGCCGGATGCGTCGTCGATGAACACGCCGATGGAGTTGGGCAGGGCGAGGGTGCCCGTGATATCGGTGCCGATCAGGTTGCCCGCGACCACGACGCCACTCGAGACGGGGCTGGAGATCTGGACTCCGTCGTTGGTGTTGCCGCTGATGAGGTTCCTCGCGCCGGCGACGGTGCCGCCGATCGTGTTGTCGGGCGCCCCATCGTCCAGGATGCCGGACGCGTTGCCCAGCGCGAGGGTGCCGGTGATGTCGGTGCCGATCCGATTGCCCGCGACCACGTTGCCCATCGCCAAAGGGCCGTCGAGGAAGATCGCGGAACTCGCGTTTCCCGAGATCAGGTTGGAATCGCCGGAGACGCTACCGCCGATCGTGTTGTCGGGCGAGGCCTTGATCGAAATGCCGACGGCGTTGGGCAGCGCGCGCGTCCCGGTGATGTCGGTGCCGATCTGGTTCCCGACGACGATGATGCCCGTCGTCGACGATCCATAGAGGTAGACCCCGTAATTGGTGTTTCCCGAGATCAGGTTGCCCGCGCCGCTGACGCTGCCGCCGACCAAGTTGTCGGGCGCGTTGTCGATGTACACGCCGTCGTGGTCCGGCAGCGCGAAGCTGCCGGTAATATCGGTGCCGATCAGGTCGCCCGCGACCACATTGCCGATCGTGCTGCTACCGGTGATGCGGACGCCGCTGCTCAGGTACAAGCTATCGGTTCCCGAGATCACGTTGCCCGCGCCGGCGACCGCGCCGCCGATCGTATTGCCGGTCGCGCCCCCCTCGATTCCCACGTCGGAGCGGCCGTTGCCCAGCGCGAGGGTGCCGGTGATGTCGGTGCCGATCAGGTTGCCGGCGATGACCGTGTCGTCGGCGAAGTTGAGGTCCACCCCATAGACCGCGTTGCCCGAGATCAGGTTTCCGGTCCCGGTACCCGGGACACCGGTCACGCCGCCGATCGTGTTGCCCAACGCGCCGTTGTAAATGGACACACCGATCTGGTTGGCGAGGGCGAGCGTGCCGGTGATGTCGGTGCCGATCTCATTGCCCGCGATGACATTGTCGCCGGAACTATTGATGGCAACTCCGGTGCTGTTGCCCGAGATCAGGTTACTCGTGCCGGCGCCGGAGCCGCCGACCGTGTTGTCCGAAGCCCCTCCTCCGAAGCCTACGCCGAAGTTGTTAGGCAGTGCGAGGGTGCCGGTGATGTCGGTGCCGATCCGGTTGCCGACAACGATCGTGTCCGTGGTCTCGGAGCCATAGAGATAAACTCCGTAGCCGGAGTTCCCGGAGATCAGGTTGGAGTCGCCGGAGACGGTGCCGCCGATCGTATTCTGGGGCGAGTGGCCGATAAACACGCCGATAAAATTTGGCACCTCGAGGGTGCCGGTGATGTCGGTGCCGATCCGGTTGCCCGCGACCAGGGTGCTCATCGCGGCAGGGCCGCTGATATCGACGCCGAAAGAGTTTCCCGAGATCAGGTTCCCCGCGCCGGAGCGGCACCGCCGATCGTGCTCTCGGACGCATCGAAGAGCAGCACGCCGAGGCTGTAGGCCAGTGCGAGGGTGCCGGAGATGTCGGTGCCGATCTTGTTCCCGGCGATCACCGTGCCCGTCGTCGCGGCTCCTTGGAGATAAACCTGCTCATCGATGTTTCCCGAGATCAGGTTCGCATCGCCCGATGAGGTCCCGCCGATCGAATTATCGGGGAAGTTACTGATCTCCAACCCGATGGAGTTGGGGTCCGCGGCCGTACCCGTCGGGTTGGTCCCGATCTTGTTTCCCAGGACCACGTTGCCCGGTCCGCTCGTACCCGAGATCGAGGGCCCCGGAATGATCAAGATGCCCGCGGCCACGGCGCCAAAGATCACGTCCCCCTGGCCGGCCGAGGCGCCTCCGATCGTGTTGTTGAAGTTCTGCACGGTGATGCCATAGCTATCCGAATCGAGATAGCTGGCCTGGACGGTGTTGTCGGTCAACTGGACATCGATGCCGGGTTCATCGTCGCCGAAGTTCCGGATCGCCAGCCCTTCGATCGTGCTGCCGTCGGAGCCGGGCGCCAGGAAGAGACCGGCCGACCCGACGGCGGAGGCATTGGTGCCGTCGAGGACGATCACGGGCGCGTTGGCGGCGCTGTATCCCGGCTCGGACGTGCCATCGATGGCCACGGGGGTGGTGAGATACGGCAACGGCGAGGCCAGGTCGATCGTCTGGATGCCGGCGGGGAGGATTTTGAAGTCGATCAAGTTCGGCCCCGAGCCGGCGTTCGACTGGTCGATCGCGTCCCGGAGCGTACCCGGGCCCGAGTCGCCCGCGCTGGTGACCGTGAACGTCGAGAGCATCATCCGACGTTCCATGTCGTTGACGAGGTCGGGCAGGAACCTCTTCGGCTTCTTCCGCCTCGGGCCCCTTCCCCTCGGGCCTGCGTTCCTGCTGTAGGCATCGCGATACGGTCCGCTCTCGCCGGGCTCAATAGGCGTCGTCATTCTGGCCGCTCTCTTCCGCGAGGGAATGATACCGTCATGGTCGGTCGTTCAAGGGTGCGCGGACGGTTCAACTTCGCGGGACCGTCCACCTTCGACGTCGCGGCTTCCTTGCAGGTAGCAAGTGTCCGTTTCTGTTTCGATCGGATACCAGATTGCTGCGAGATCAGGGGGAAAGAATCGCGCCAGCCCATCGCGCCAGGCAAGACTGCCTCTAAGCCTCGCCGTTGGATCGCCGGGTCAACGCCCCGGGACAGGAGCGACCGACGACATTCGCGGGCTATCGCCAGAGTGCTCACGATACCCCCCTGGAATTGGTTGTCGCAAGGCTAAAATGTCCTGACCCGGCCGATTCTTTCATGATCGAAATTTGACTTAATTATCTGTAACTATCTTCCGACTCCGATCTCTGGCTTTCTTTCGTGATTCCCATCGAGAGTCCTGCCTGGTTTGGCTCCTCCGAATCGTTTCGTTGCGATGGAGTCGCCAGGGAATTCAAGAAAAACTTAACAAATGGGAGTCCCTCCCGGACGCGAGGCCCCGGGGTTTCCCGGCGAGGCGGGATTCCGCTGACAACGTCATTCGAGGCCAATGTTGTAGCCCCGAGACAAGCCTCACTCGACCCTCGGAGTAGACGTCCCGAGTTCACAGCCCCGGCGGATCCGCCCGCCGATCGAGCGATCGTGTCGCGAGCAACGCGATTTTCGGTGCGGAATTCCGGGGATTTTTCCATTTTCTTATCTCTTGACGAAATTGAGGCTTGCGCCGAATAACGGCCTACAATCTTGGTCGGTGCGTTAATGAATTTGCAAATTGGTGGCATTCTATTAGTAAGGGAGCTTGCGCGAAGTCGCCCGTGGACATCCCACCGAACCTGGCGACCGCGTCTGTGTCTCCGGTCGATCTCCCATCGGGCTCCCATGGTCAAACCCGCTCCACGCCATCTCGCCCCTCGACGCCAGCCCGGGCCTCGGGCCGAGGACCATGAGTGGCGCCGCGGGAACCCGTCGGAATGGACACATGGAGTGCAAACCCGAGCAAAACCGGACCGCGGCCCCGGGCCGGAAAATGCGGCTCGCCTCGGGCTGAGCCTCGTCCGCGGAGCCCATAAGACGACTTCGCCCTCCTCATCCATCAGCATCACAGGCGCCACCCCGAATGGAATTCTCGTGAATCCGGACCTTCTCCGTGGTGATACGGATGAGTTCCGGCAACCTAACAAGATTCTCAATTGCAACGACGTTCGTTTCGTCAACCGCGAGGCCGTCATTTCCCGAGACCCATCCGCAGGTCTGGTCCGCTTGACGGATATCATGACCGGGTCGGATCGCGGGGACGCCGAGGAGGCCGGAGGCTGATGGCCGCACTCACAATCGTGACGACATGCATGGGTCGGCTGGCCGCGTTGAGGCAGACCTTGGGGCTGATGCTCCGCCAACCGGGGAGCTCTTGCGTGGTCGTCGATTACTCATGCCCGGACGGCGCCGGCGACTGGGTCGAGGCCAATCACCCATTAGCCCGGGTGGTGCGCGTACCGGGTCGATCGCGGTTCAATGCCTCAGCGGCTCGCAACGCCGGCGCCCGACATGCCGACGCCCCCTGGATCTGCTTCGTCGATTCGGACGTCGCCCTCGAGCCGGGCTTCGCCGATACGCTCCTGCCGAAGCTCGAGCCGGGGGGCTTCTACCGAGCCTGGTCGGACGACCGCGGCCTCGGGGGTACGTTCGCCTGCTCCCGGGCCGACTTCGACCGCGCCGGCGGCTATGACGAGGTCTACCCGTGCTGGGGCGAGGAGGACAATGACCTGTACGATGCGCTCGAGTTCCTCGGGCTCGAGGCGCGCGCCCTGCCGGCGTCGATGATCCGGCATCTCCCGCACGACGACGACGCGCGGACGCGATTCTACCCGGTCGCCGACCGGATCCTCGGCCATGCCGTCAACCGCGTCTACCGGATCGTGAAGTGGGATACCGCCCGGCTGCGCCGCGAGCTCCTGAGCCTCGACATGAGGCGGTCCCTCTACGACAAGATCTCCGAGGTCGTGACCGAATCGATCCGGTCGGGCCGGCCCGGCGACCTGGCCGTCCACCTCCCGCCGGGGATCGTGCCCGGCGGCGGGTCGCTCTCGCGGACCATCTCGTATCGACTCACCGGGGGTCACTGATGTCTTCATCATCGGGCCGGAGTGCCGGCGACGTCATCCCGCCGGCGCAGTTGCGCGAGGAACGCCGTGCCGAAATGCTGGATCTCGAGGAAGCTGGCGCACTCCGCGGCCGGCTTGTAGACGCGGAACGTCCGCATCACCCCGAGCGTCGCTGCGCTCTCCAGCGGGCCGATGAAGCTCGTGTCGCGGTCGAGGAAATACGGCCGATTCGCCCAGGCTTCCATCTGGCGCGCGTTCAGGAAGAAGCAGCCCGCGTGCGGGTTCCTGGCGCGTCGGAAGGTCAGCGGCGTGCCCATCACCCGGCTGGTCAAGGACGGGGCCTCGCCCACATCCTGGAACGGCGCCGTCACCCCCACGTCGAGGTCGCCGTCGAGGTAGGCCTTGTGCACGAGGCCGAGCGGCCCCACCTCGTACCGGTTCGCCTGGAGCAGCACGTCGTCGCCGAGTTGCTCGGTAAACCAACCGAGCTTGACGAACAGCCAGGGGTCGCGCGAGATCAGGTCATCTTCGAGGTAGGCGTAATAGTCGTACTCTCCGAGTCGGTCGCGGAGGACGGCATGGCATTCGAAGCCCAGCAGGAGCGGGGGACAGCCGGTCGCGTTGTGCTGATAGGCGCCGTCGGGCATCGACAGGCTATCGAGCAGGTGGTTGCCACCGGTCGTGCAGACGACGACGTCAACCGGTCCGGAGATCGGCTGGTTGGCGGCTTGTGCGACGCGCGTCGCGTTGTTGATGATGTGCTGGGCCGGCCCGAAGAGCTGGTGGAGCGAGGCGATGCACGCCGAGAGCGCGACGAGCCTCGAGTGCGGCGGGTCCGCCATCGACCCGTGTCAACGCCCATCGGGCATCGGATGGCCCGCAGCGGCATAATAGTGGGGGATCGCGGCGAGGATGCGCATGGGGGATGGACCTTGTCCTGCTGGGTCATCCCAACGAGTATGGGGCGCGTCAACCGATCGATCAATCCCGGACAGGCTCGGCCCTCGCGTCGGCCGGACGGATCGTTTAGGCTCGTTTCGTCCCGGTCGATCTCGATGTAAGGCGATTCCGATGCACGTGATGTTCGTCCACCAGAACTTTCCGGCACAGTTCGGGCACATCGCCCGTCACCTGATCCGCACGCGCGGATGGAGCTGCTCGTTCATCTCGAAGACCCCGGGCGGGGATGTCCACGGCATCCGGAAGATCGAGTACACGACCGAGGGCGGGGCCCGGGAAACGACCCACTATTGCAGCCGGACGTTCGAGAACGCCATCTGGCATTCGCACGGCGTCTACCGGGCGTGCCAGGCCCACCCCGACCTGCGACCCGACCTGATCGTCGGCCATAGCGGGTTCGGCTCGACCCTCTTCCTGCCAGAGCTCTATCCGGGCATCCCGATCGTCAATTATTTCGAGTTCTACTATCATCCGCACCAGTCCGACATGGACTTCCGCCCCGAGTTCCCGCCCGGCGAGCTCGACTTCCTCCGCGCCGGGCGCGGAACGCGATGCTCCTGCTCGACCTCGAGGGCTGCCGTCGCGGCTATAGCCCCACGAAGTTCCAGCGACAGCTCTTCCCCGAGACCTATCGGCCCAAGATCGACGTCATCTTCGACGGGATCGAGACGGAGATCTTCCGTCGCAGGTCGGGCCTCCCGCGACGCGTCGGCGATCGGTCAATCCCCCCGACGACCCGGATCGTGACCTACGTCAGCCGAGGGTTCGAGTCGATGCGCGGATTCGACATCTTCATGAAGGCCGCCCGGCGGATCTACCAGCAGTTCCCCGACGTCCTCTTCGTGGTCGTGGGGAGCGACCGGATCTGCTACGGCGGCGACGAGAAGCACATCCGGCACAAGACCTTCTACGAGCACGTGATGGCGCAGGAGGACTACGACCTGAGCAAGTTCCTCTTCACGGGCCTGGTCCCCACCGACCAGTTGGTCGACGTGCTGAGCCTCGGCGACCTGCACATCTATCTCACCGTGCCCTTCGTACTGAGCTGGTCGCTGATGGACGCCCTGTCCTGCGGCTGCACCGTGCTGGCCTCGGACACGGCGCCCGTGCGCGAGATGATCGAGGATGGCCGCAACGGCCTGCTCTGCGGGTTCTTCGACGTCGAGGGGTTCGCCGCGCGGGCCGTCGAGGTGCTCCGCGACCCGGGCGCGTTCGTGCACCTCGGCCGCGAGGCGTCGGATCGCATCCGGCGCGACTACGCGATCGACGTGACGCTCCCGAGACTCGCCGGCCTGTTCGAACAAGCCGTCAACTCGAGAGACGTCTGAAGGGCGAGGATCATTCTCTCCGTGTGAAACATTCCAGCGCCAGGAGGAGCTAGAGTTTCACTGAGTAGTCGATCCAAGCACCTGTTTCGAAATCAGGTAGTGAACGCCATGTGGTACTACGCCGGCGCCGGTCCAGCTCTCGGGCTCTTGATGTTCGGAACCGTCCGCAATGAGATCAGCATCCTGGAATCCCCCGATGACTTGAAGTCGGTCGGGACCGCGCGTATGCTGCGGCCTGGATGCCGCCGGTGTGGCCCTATGGCGTCTCATGATTCGAGGCGCCGAATTGCGCGGAAAGTGGATCGTCGTTGACCGGGAATTCAGACCTGCGCAATGAGGACCACCCCGGGCTCCTGAGATCCTGCGTCCTACCAGGACGGCCAATCCGTTCGATCTCTCCTCGCTATGAGGGCAACGACTGCTCGCTATTGATCCGCGAGAGAACATGCTCCTGGAGCGGCCGTCTTTCCTGTCCGCACGCCTCCCTCGATCGCTTCGGCCCCACCACCGATCCCGACGGCGAAGTCGTTGCCCCATCCGTCCTTCGCTCGAAAAATCTCGCGATGTTGAGAGAATACATCTCGATTGGGGCGTTCCCGCAACCCGTCGTCGCGATCCCGCTACGGACTCGCTCACAACATCGGAGTTAGGCGTAACATGAAATGCCAGAAGCGGTCGAGTGACCGGGCATCTCGATCGAGCCACGACCTCATGTTGAGCGGAGACGATGGGAAAGCAACAGATCCGGGTCGATTACCCGAACGGAAGAGCCCAACTTTTCGGACGCGCCACCAGGGCGAGCATCGAGTCCATCCTCAGGCAATGGACCGCACCGCGACGCCCCGCCATACTCGTCGTCCTCCAGGGTGAGGCCCCTTTCGTCCAGGTCTTCGATGAGCTCGAGCTCATCAACGACTTTCCGAGTGCCCCGATCGTTCACGTCGAGCCGATCGATCGGCTGGTCCCGGGTATCATCCTGGTCTTCGTCGTCGACACGTACGGGACGACGGCTTATGCGATCGCGGACCCCCGGAGCTCGAATTGACCTCCGATCCGCTCCACCGGCGTCGCATCCCGATCCGTCGTCTTGCAACCCCATCGCCGGCCGTTCATGATGTGGGCGAGGGATCCTCAACCACCCGGCCCAATCGTCCCGCAGGAGAATCGTCGTGAGGAATGTCCTGATCGGCCTGAGCTTGTTCGCCCTGGTCACCTCGCTCGCGCTCGATGCCGCCGCGCGGCTGACCGACAAGGCGGAGCCGCAACTCGCTCACATGGTCTTCTTCGCCTTGAAGGATCACTCGGGGGAGTCGAGGGAGCGATTCATCGCGTCGTGCGAGAAGTATCTCTCCGATCACGAGGGGACGACCTATTTCTCGGTCGGCACCATCGCCGAGGACAAGGATGTGCAGGAGCCGGTGAGCGTCAAGGACTTCGACGTGGCGCTCCACGTCGTCTTCGAGAACAAGGCGGCCAAGGCCAAGTACCTGGTGAGCGAGCGCCACAAGCAGTTCGTCGACGAGAACCGCGAGTCGTTCGCGGGGGTACGCGTCTTCGACTCGTTCCTCAAGCCCGCGAGGAAGCCCGGGAAATGAGCCGACCGGCTCGGCGTGGCGCGTTCCCGGGGCTCGCCCCCTGAATCACGGCCGGTCCCCGGGCGGAGGCCGGGCACTCCCTTCAGCCGTGACCGGCCGGTCATCACCTCGACGGCTATGCCGGTCGGAGCTCGATTTGCCGACCGGCCAGGCCCAGATTCTCCTCCACATGGGCCTCGTCCCAGAGGTTGGAGATCACCGCCGCGATCCTTGTGTCGTGAAGTGTCCACAGGTACGCCTTCAGCGGCGCCTTCAGGTCGCCCGGAACGATCTGTTCCACCTTCGCCACACGCCACGAGGGTACCGGCTGGAGCGGCTTGTGGTGGGTGGCCACGGCGTGCGCCGCCTTCATCGCGATGACACCCAGGCCCTTGTCCACCGCGTGGCCCAGCGACCCGTCCACATAGCCGCCGTTGATGACGTTGTAGGCCACCATCGCGGCGTCGTAGTGCCCCGCATCTCCGGCCGCGCGAAGCACCCCGGCCGGATCGTTGTGCGAGGTCACGCCCAAAAAACGCACCTTCCCTTGCCGCCTCAGGTCGCGGAAGACCTCGACGATGGCCGGGGATGCGAGGTCCTCCGCCAGGTCGGCGCCGTGCGGACACATCAGGAGTTCGAAGTGGTCGGTCCCGACCCGCTTGAGACTCCCGTCGATCGACTCCACGATCGTCCGCCGCACCTCCCGGCTGTCCTCGACCCGCTCCCCGTACTCGGGCTGCATCGCCGCCCGGAGGTAGGCCGACTCGAAGGCCCCTTGCTGACCCGGGAAGTAGGTCAGGAAATAGCCGGGGATCTCCAGCCGTCGCTGTCGCTGGATCACGTCGGCCCTGCGGCGGATCGCCTCCTGCTGGGATCCGGCCAGCCCGTTGAAGATCTCCTTATACATCCGGGTGCGGACGCGGTTGAAGTCACTGACCTTGGTGGTCAGGAAGACCTTGTCCCGCATCGACGGCGAGCCGGCCAGGAGTTTGCCGTAGGCACGTTCGGTGTCGCCGTTGTTGTAGGCGGGGGCCATGTCGAGGTAGTTCAGCCCCCGCTCGATGGCCCGCTCCAGATGCTGGTAATTCCGCAAGGTGATCGGGTCGCCGCCGCAGACCACCTCGGAGATCATCATGCCGGTTCGACCTAGCCGGCGGTAAGCCATGCCGGCCTGCTTGTTGCGCCACTCGGCCGGCGCCTCCTCCGCGGGCCGCCCGGGGTCCTCGTGGTCCCCGGCGATGGCCGGGGGACCGGCCCCGAGGGCCAGCGCAGCCGTGCCGACGCGGAGGAAATTACGCCGGTTGGTCTCGGACGATTCCAGGGCAGGAGTATCGTTTGCGTCCATGGATGTCTCCTCGCGGTCAAAGGCGATCAAGGTAGCCCGGTTTTCTCATGCGAAACCCAGTATCTTGATGGCGTGATGAACTTGCTCCCAGGAAGGTGCTGGTCGGCTCCGATTCACCCAGCAGCAATGCGCCGGCCATGGTAGGCTGTGGATGCAATCCCCGGGCCTTTCCCGGCCCCGGACCGTAATCCATCGTTGACGACCTCCTCGATTCGGCAACAGCGAGCTTTTGGGCGGTCAGGGACAGGAACGCGAACAGCCCTTAAGGGATTCCGACCCCGTAGGTCAGTCCTGACGCCCGAGACGATATCGAATCGTCAGGCTCCTCTCTGCATCGTCCTCCACGTTATTGGGATCGTCGAGGTAGCGCCGGCAGACCCCCCAGGACCATCGGGCCGTATCCACGGACGATCGCCTCGAACGCCGCCCCGGCGGCACACGAAGCCTGATCCTCCTCATCGCGCCGTTCCAGGAATCGCTCGAGTAATTCATCGTCGGCTAACCCAGTGGAGGTCCCGACGGAGAAAAGCGTGTTCAGATGCCGCCCGCTGCTCATCCTGCCCTCCCCGAAGAATTTTCCGTCCGTTGGCGCCTTCCTCACCATGCTATGCCGGCTCAGGGCCGGAGAATTTCAATTTTCCCGGGAGGTCTGGAATTTGCCCTTACTCGATACTCATGGGGAGCGATTCCTGACCGGCATGGCCCGGGTGCGCCAATGGATTCTGGCACATCGCTTGAGCAACGGTTATAAAGCCAGGATGGACAAGGACGAATCAACCTCAAGGATGCTGCATCCATGCTCTCTGCCGACCTCGATCGCCTCACACCTCTGGAACGCCTCGTTGTCGAGCAGGCCTTGGTCATGGCCAAGGAACTGGGAGCCGCCGCCGATTCCGCCCCCGAGGGGCAGGTCATCGACCGTTGCGAGTCATTCATGCTCGGCTTCGGCCGCGATTTCTTGAGGAGGATGCTCGAGGCGACCATCCAGATGAGGGCCGAGGATCTTGAAAAAAAAGTGGCGCCGCCCGGGTGTGCCCCTGTGGCGCCATGGGACGCCACAAAGGCAACTCATCGAAAAAGGTCATGACCGCGCTGGGCCTGATCGTCGTGTGGCGCGTGTATTTCGACTGCGGGGCCTGCGGCCTGGGAGGTTACTTCGTGGACCGTCTCCTGGGCCTCCAAGGCTATCTCACACGACAGGCCACCCGATTGGTCTGCCTGCTCGGAGGCCGCAACTCCTTCGCGGCCGCCGAGCAACTGCTCAACGAGTGCTTCGGCTGGAAGATCAGCGATGAACGGCTTCGCCAGGCGTGCGAGACGGAATCGTCACGGATCGCCGACTTCCGGGCGAACTCGCCGGTGGTGACCCAGGTCTTCGCCGAGGCGGCCGGGGATGTCGAATTCCAGACCGATGCCGCCAAGGTCAACACGACCGAAGGCTGGCGCGACATGAAGATCGGCATCTTCGCCCGCCGCGAGCGCGGCGATCCGGCCACGCCGGCGGAATGGGACGACCGCTATCTCCCCGCCCCGACGACGCGGGCGGCATTCGCGGCCATCGAGACGATCGACGATTTCGCACCGCGATGGACGGGTTGGGCGACCCGGCTGGAGATCGCCGACCTGAGCACGATCACCGTCCTGGGAGATGGCGCCGAGTGGATCTGGAACGCGGCGGCGCGACAGTTCGTTGGCTGTAGCCAAGTCCTGGACATCTACCACGCCGCCGAGCACATCGGCACGGCGGCCAAGCGGCTCTATGGCGAGGGGGCGACGGCGGATCGATGGCTCGAGGGTGGTCGGCAACTGCTGCTGTCCGACGGCTGGGCCGGCCTTTGCGACCATATCGGTCAGACACTGGCGATGGACGACAGCCCGAAGGATCGCTCGGGGCTGGATGAGCTGACGAGCTATTTCGCGGCCCATACCGAGCGGCTCAACTACTGCCATCGGCTTTACACGGGACAATCGATCGGCAGCGGGATGGTTGAAGGGGCGGCCAAGAACTTGATCGGTAAACGGCTCAAGCAAACCGGAGCCCGCTGGGACGTCGGCAACGTCAACGATATGGCCCAACTGTGTTGCCTTACGTACAGTGATCATTGGGCGCCTTATTGGGCCTCAGAGAACTGACCGCCAGAAACCGTTGGCGCACCCGCATGGCCCTACGATCGCGTGCCACTGCTTGTTATGAACTGGCGAACCTGTTATCTTACTTTTGTTTAACATGAAGTGGCCACCAGGGCAGGGATGATGCGACGGATCATGCGAACGACCATGCTTCTAACTACGGGCGGCAACCTTCTGCTGATGTTCGTCGGCGTCGGTATGGCCGTCGACGCGCCGGCCAATCCGGCGGAGACGGCGGCCGATCTGGAAGCCCGGTTCCGCGAGACGATCCGACCGTTCCTCGATACGCATTGCCTCGGCTGCCACGGCAAGGACAAGCCCAAGGGCGACATGGACCTGAGCGGGTTCACGACCGCCGAGTCCGTGGCCCGGGACCTCCCACGGTGGGAGCTCGTCCGGGAGCAGCTCGAGGCGAAGACGATGCCCCCGGCCAAGGCAAAGTTGCACCCGACCGACCAGGCCCGCGAAACGGTCCTGGGCTGGGTCGGAGCGGTCCGGCGACTCGAGGCCGCTCGGCATGCGGGCGATCCCGGCCGGGTCTCCGCACGTCGGCTCAGCAACGCCGAATACGACCACACCATCCGCGACCTCACCGGCGTCGACATCCGCCCGACGAAGGAATTCCCCGTCGACCCGGCCAACGAGGCGGGGTTCGACAACTCGGCCGAGTCGCTCGCGATGTCGCCGGCCCTGGCGAAGAAATACCTGGAGGCGGCCCGCACGGTCGCCGACCACCTGGTGTTCAAGCCGGACGGGCTGGCCTTCGCGCCGCACCCGATGCTCGCCGATACCGATTGCGACAAGTACTGTGTCCGGGCGATCATCGACTTCTACCGGCGGCAGAAGACCGACTACGCCGACTATTTCCTCGCCGCCTGGCGGTTCCGGCATCGTGCCGCGCTGGGCCGGCCCGGGGCCTCGCTCGTCGATTTCGGCGACGATCTGGGGATCAGCCGGAAGTACCTGGCGACGATCTGGGGCACCCTCGAGGGGCCTCCCGAGCCGGGCGGCCCGATCGCTTCGCTTCGGGTGTTATGGCGCGAGCTGCCTGAACCCCGCGGCGGATCGGCGGACACCGCTCGCGTCGGCTGCGCGCGGATGAGGGACTTCGTGGTCGAACTCCGCCGGCGGCTGGTCCCCGAGGTCAAGAACCTGACCGCGCGGGGGATCAGCAACGGGACGCAGCCGTTCGTGCTCTGGAAGAATCGTCAGTATGCCGCCAACCGGATGCGATACGCGGGCGGCTCCGCGAAGGTCCGGGCCCGCGACCTGAAGCTGAAGGGCGCGGCGGCCCGGGCACTGGCCATCCCCTACACCCCGGAGGAGCTCCTCCTTTTCGAGGCGTCCTTCCATCGATTCTGCCGGACATTTCCCGACGCCTTCTTCGTGTCGGAGCGGGCCCGTGTCTACCTCGATCCGAAGGGGGAGAAAGACAATGCCGGGCGACTGCTGAGCGCCGGGTTCCATAGCATGACCGGCTACTTCCGCGACGACGGCCCCCTCCATGATCTGTTGTTGGACGAGCGGGGACAGGCCGAGCTCGATCGGCTCTGGCAAGAATTCGACTTCATCACCGGCGCCCCGATGCGGCAGTATTCGAGCTATCTCTGGTACGAGCGGCGCCGAGACCGGCTTCCTGAGGGGTGACGAGGCATTCAACTTCGTCCGCGCCGAGGACAAGGACGCGGCGTCCGAGGCCAAGATGGGTCGGTTTGCGCAGGTCTACCTGGCGAAGGCCCGGCGGCTCGGGGCGAGCGACCGGGCAATCCGGGCCATCCAGGACCAGTTCCGGATCATCGGCGACACCATCCGCCGCGTCGAGCGGGAGCGGGCCGAGGCCGAGCCCCGCCACGTCGAGGCCCTCCAGCAGGTTCGCCGAGCGAGCCTATCGCCGCCCGCTGTCGCCCGAGGAACGTCGGGGCGTCGCCGACTTCTACCGTGCCCTGCGTCGGGAGGATGGGCTCGGCCACGAGGACGCCGTCCGCGACACGGTGGTCAGCATGCTCATGTCCGCCAACTTCTGCTACCGGGTCGATCTCACCGGCGGAAGCCCCGGCGTCCGGCCGCTGTCGGAGTACGACCTGGCCAGCCGCCTGAGCTATTTCCTCTGGGCGAGCATGCCCGACCGTGAGCTGCTCGCCCATGCCGCAGCCGGCGACCTGCACGAGCCCGTCGTGTTGACGGCCCAGGCCCGGCGGATGCTCCGCGACGACCGCGTACGCGGGCTGGCCACGGAGTTCGGCGGCAACTGGCTCGACTTCCGCCGATTCGAGGAGCACAACAGCGTCGATCGCGGCCGGTTCCCCGCGTTCGACGACGAGCTGCGTCGGTCGATGTTCGAGGAACCGATCCGGTTCTTCGTGGACCTGGTCCGCGAGGGCCGGCCGGTGGCGCAGTTCCTCGACGGCCGGCATACGTTCGTCAATCGGGCACTCGCCAGGCACTATGGCATGCCCCTGCCTCCCGGCGGCCCGGACAACTGGGTCCAGGTGGACGACGCGACCCGATACGGGCGCGGCGGCCTGCTCCCCATGGCGGTGTTCCTGACCCGGAATTCCCCCGGTCTGCGGACGAGCCCCGTCAAGCGCGGCTACTGGGTCGTCAGGCGTCTGCTCGGCGATGACATCCCGGCGCCCCCGGCGAACGTGCCCGATCTCCCCGACGACGAGGCCAAGCTGGGCGAACGGACCCTGCGCGAGGCCCTGGCACGCCACCGCGCCGACAAGGCGTGCGCCGGCTGCCACGAGCGGTTCGACGCGATCGGACTGGCCTTCGAAGGCTACGGGCCCGTCGGCGAATCCCGCACGCTCGACCTGGGCGGCCGGCCCGTCGACACCCGCGCCAGCTTCCCCCGCGGCGGCGAGGGCGTCGGCGTCTCGGGGCTCCGCGCCTACCTGGAGTCGCGTCGAGGAGTCGAGTTCGAAGACAACCTCTGCCGCAAGCTGCTGGCCTACGCCCTCAGCCGCAGCCTGATCCCTTCGGACGACGAGACGATCGCGGCCATGCGCAGGCGGCTGCACGCCGAGGGCGGCCGATTCGACGCCCTGGTCGCGACGATCGTCACGAGCCCCCAGTTCCTGAACAAGCGCATCGAAGGCAACGAGTCGGAGTGATCGCGATGGCTGAAGCGCCTGGGTCGGGACATGACAGCAACGGTGTCCGCCGCGGGGCGACCCGGCGGACCTTCCTCCGCGGGGCCGGGGTGACGATGGCCCTGCCCTGGCTGGAGTCGATCGCCGTCCGAGGCGCTTCGGGGGCGGGCGTCGTCGCCCCGAAGCGGTTCGCCGCCCTGTTCATGGGATGTGGCGTGAATCCGGACCAGTGGTGGGCCAAGGGGTCGGGCGCGTCGATGGAGCTGGGCCGATGCCTGGAGCCCCTGTCGCCGCTGCGGCCGAAGCTGAATCTCATCAGCGGCCTGTTCAACAAGCACGCCCTCGGCGTCGGCATCCATCCCGGCCAGACCGGCAATATCTTATCCGGGGCCGCGCTGAAGAAGGGGGCCGAGCTCAAGGGCGGCATCAGCGTCGACCAGATGCTGGCCCATCACCTGGGCGAGGAGACGGACCAGCCGAGCATGGTCCTGGGTTGCGAGCAGCCGATCACCGGCTACCACGAGACGAACTTCTCGATGGCGTACAGCTCGCACATCTCCTGGCAGAGCGCGACTTCGCCGGTGCCGATGGAGGTCTACCCGTCGCTGGCGTTCGATGCCCTGTTCGACAACCGCGGGAGCCGACGCAATCAGAGCATCCTGGACCGGGTGCGCGAGGAGGCCGCCGGCCTGCGCCGCAAGGTCGGCGCCGGCGACCGAGCCCGGCTCGACGAGTACCTGACGAGCGTCCGCGAGGTCGAGCGCCGCGTCGTGCCGATGCGACGCGACCAGGAGGCCGGCGCCGCCCGCGCCGCCGACAGCGGCCGTCCGGCCCTGACGATGCCCCGACCCGCCAACGGCCTGCCCGAGGACATCCGCGAGCACATGCGGCTGATGTGCGACCTCATCGCGATGGGCTTCCAGACCGACAAGACGCGCATCGCCACGCTGCTGCTCTGCCGGGATATCTCGGGCCTGTTCTATCCCTTCCTCGACGTCCGCACGGCCCACCACGGCGCCTCGCACGACGACCGCTCCGCATCCTACGAGCGGGTGACTCGCTTCTACGTCAGCCAGCTCGCCTATCTCGCCTCCCGCCTCGATGCCATGGCCGAAGGCGAGGGGACCGTGCTCGATCACACTTGCCTGCTGTTCACCAACAGTCTGTGGTCGGGCACCAAGCATGACGCCACCAAGGTCCCGGTGGTCCTGGTCGGCGGGCTCGGGGGGACCCTCCAGACCGGCCGCGTGCTCGACTTCACCGACAAGGGCGACGATCGCCGCAAGCTCTGCAGCATGTACCTGGGGATCATGGACCGCATGGGCGTTAAGCTCGACCGCTTCGGCGATGCCGACACGCGTCTCGCCGGCTTCTGAGCGACAGTCCCGGAAGCCGGATCGGAGTGTTGTAGGGTGGGTGAAACCCACCGAGAGGACCTCACACGGTGGGTTTCACCCACCCTACAAGACCAAGGCCGATTTCGCTTCAGGTGCGGCTGAAGATCGAATTGCTGAGTGTACCGGTGCTGTCGGCGAACGAGTCCTGCGGGATGCCGAGCGTGCGCAGGATGCTGAGATAGAGGTTCGACATCCTCGTCTCGCCGTCTCGCCAGTAGGTGCCGTGCTTGAGGCCCAGCCCGGATCCGCCGGCGACCAGGGTCGGCAGGTTGCGAGGATTGTGCGTGGTGCTGGCGCCGCTGCCGTACAGCACGATCGTGTTGTCGAGCACGCTGCCATCGCGGTCCCGGTACTCGGTCAGCCGATCGAAGAAGTGCGCGATTTGCCGGCTCAGGAACAGGTCGTACTTCGCGAACGCCAGTTGCCCCGCCTTGTCCGTCCGCGTGCGAGAGCGAGTGATGCGTGTTGGGCAGGCCGAGCTTGAGCGGGAAGGTATCGCTGATGCCCATGCCGTCCTCGCGGTTGAGCATGAAGGCGACCGACCGCGTGATGTCGGCGTCGAAGGCCAGCGCGATCAGGTCGAACATGTTGCGGTAGTATTCCGCGGGCTCTCCCTCGTTCGTCGCGTCCAGATTGAGATGCGAGTAATCCTGTTTCTTGAGTGGGACGTCGATCCAGCGTTCGGAGGCGATCAGCCGCGATTCGACCTCGTTGAGCGAGGTCAGGTACTGGTCCATCCGCTCGCGGTCGGACTTGCCGAGCCGCTTGTTGGAGCGACTTCGCGCTCTCGACGACGGCGTCCACCAGCTTGATGCGTCGCTTCAGTGCGTCGCGTTCGGATTGCAGCGACGCGCGGTCGCCGCGAAACAGCCGGTCGAACACGCGACGCGGATTGTTCTCCGCCGGGATCGGCCGCCCTTCGAGGCTGTAGGAGATCGTGCCGGTCCGCGAGAGGAAACCGGTCCCGGCGTCGATCGACAGCACGAGCGAGGGCTGCCGGCAGTATTGCTTGGTGTGCAGCGCGACGACCTGGTCGAGCCCGACCGAGTTGTAAGTGCCGGGCTTCGGGTCATGCAGAGGTGCCCCGGTGAGCCACATGTCGGAGCAGACGTGGGGGTCGGCCTTGGCGCCGCTCGGATGGTAGAGCCCGCCCAGGAAGCTGATCTGCTTGCGGAACGGGGCGAGCGGCTCGGTCGATTTGCCGAAGACGAACTGCGCCGTCCTTCTCGGCCCTCGGGAACCAGCTCCACTCATCGATGCCGTGCTCGAGGTCGAGGCAGCGACATGCCGTTGGCCGTGTACAGGGCACAGAAGCGACGGGGGACCTGCTCCGCCACCTCCGCGCCCATGGCGTCGAGGACCGGCAAGGCCAGGGCCATCCCGCCTAAGCCCTTGAGAAAAGCCCGGCGGTCGATGGGACGGGATGAGGTCATGGGAGGCTCCGCAGTGGCGAAGAACATGGTCATTTTTCCAGGAACATCGGGCTGTTCACCACGTATCGGATCATGTCTTGCATGCGGTAGCCGTCGGCCTTCAGTTTCAACCCGTCTCGTTTCAAGGACTCGAGTTCATTGTGCGAAAGGCTGCGGCCGGTCGCGTAGGTCTCGAGGTGCTTGAGGATGCTGAAGGCGACCTGATCGATGCGATCCTCCGCCAGGTATCGCTTCAAACCGTCGAGGCCCGCGACCTCGGTCTTGTCGGGCAAGTCTTGAACGCGCATCGACGCGATCCCGCTTCAGCCGCCCGCCCGCGTCGAGTTCCTCGAAGGGCACTCCCCACGGGTCGATCTTCGCGTGGCACTGGGCGCAGCCGGGCTGATTGCGATGCCGTTCGAGTCGCTCGCGCAGCGAGAGTGATTTCGTCTCCTCCTTGAGCGCCGGCACGTTCGGCGGGGGATCGTCCGGAGGCTCGGCGATGATCCGGCGAGCGAGCCAGGCCCCACGCTTCACCGGGTTCGATTCGCGGCCGTCGGACAGCCCTGCCATGATCGCCGCCTGCGTGAGTACGCCGCCCAGCTCGCGCCGCCTGTGCGGGATCGCCACGAACTGGAAGCCGCTCTCCGTGCGGTCGGCGAGGTCGTAATAGCTGGCGACGACCTCGTTCGCGACGACGAAATCCGACGCGATCAAGTTCCTTGCCGGCAAGTTATTTCGGATCAAATATTGCACGAATTGCACCGGCTCTTGCAGGAGTTGCCTCCGCATGTCGCGGGTGAGTTTCGGGAAGCGACCGCGATCCGGTTCGAGTACCTGGAACTTGTCGAGCGCCAGCCATTGCGAGGCGAACTCGCCAGCGAATCGCGCGAACCGCGGGTCGTCGATCATCCGCGCGACCTCGGCATCCAGCCGCTTGCGAAGCGAACCGGCCGCGGCCAGCTTCAAGGTTTCGCGATCCGGCGGGCCATTCCAGAGGAAATACGACAGCTTCGATGCCAGCTCGTAATCGTCCAGCGGCTCGGGTTCGGGCGTGCCGCTGTTCTCGATCAAGAACAGGAACTGCGGCGAGGTCAGTACGACTTGCAGCGCATCCTTCACGCTGTCCCGAAAACCCGCCCCGGCCTTGAACGATCTCTCGAAGACCGCCGTCAGCGAGGATTCTTCCTCGGCGGTGACCGGGCGACGGAACGCGCGGGCGGCGAATTCGCGGATGATCTGATGGGCATAGGCCGGGGAATCACCCTTGTGTTGCGAATCGATGAAGATATTGCGATGCGAAGCCGGCGGCCATGCGTCGTGGAACGGCCCTTCGAATTCGACCGACCGGATCAGCAGGCGGGGCATGTCCCGACCGTCGGTGTATTCGCTGCGCACGCCGATCTCGCGGACGCCGGCGAGGTAATTGACGTTGTCCTTCTCGACGTCCGGACTGGGGAAGTTGCGGATGGCCCCTTCGAACACAAATCGTGAAGGCGTGTCGTTCGACACCGTCCGGGCCTCTCCGACCTGGGTCAACGTGCTGCCGCAATCGCGGCGCAGGCCCAGATGCACGCCAAGTCGCGGCGACCGCCTCTCGAACGCGATGAACCGCCTGGCCAGATCATGGTCTGCGGCTATCGGCGTCAAGACGACGCGGTCCAGTTTCGCGGGGCCGGACTGCTGTGCCCGTACCGGGAGTCCTCCGGCGTCGAGTCGGACCGCCAGGAACGCCGGCTGTTGCCACTTCGCCGCGAATTGCCGCTCGCCCAGGAACAGCGTCACGTCCCGCGGATTCACTTTCGACTGGCTGGGAACCGCGCCCGTCGCGGGATACACGTCGACCTGATAGATGCCGGGCGTCTTGATCGTCACGGTCTTGCGGACGATTCGGATCGCGACAGATGACGGCGCCGGCACCCTCGGGCGATTGTGCCGGGGCACCCTTGTCGAGCAGCAGCCCGTCGTTGTATTTCGCCGCCGTCACCGTGACGCGAAAGCGACCGTGGTCGGGGAGCTCTCGCAGCGAGATCTTGAAGTTCGCCTTGGGCCCGTAGGTATCGCCGCCTTGGAAGATCTCGTCCTTCGTGATAGCCGGCCGCAACAACAACCCTTGCGGGACCGACACTGTAAGCCATCCCTTTCGGATAGCCGGGATTGCCACGCATGCAGGCAAAAACCGCGTGATAGATGCTGTCGTAGTCACGCCAGCCGCGGACCGTGTCATTGCCGGCATAGCCCTCGATGAAGCGATACTTCGTCCGCATCCGGAACGGTTCGAAGTCGAACGGCTTGACGAGCTTCGGCTGCGTCACCACGAAATCGCGGTTGTCGAGGAGGAGGCTGTTCGCCCCCAGGATGAGCGAGTCCGGGCACGGCGCGGTATTGATGCCGGCACCCAGGTCGACGCGAAAATACTGGATCGTGGGCCTGGAGTTCGGGTCAACGATGCAACGATCGAGCGCCTGTTCGGCGATCTCGAAGTAGGCTTCGAGCAGTAGGGGCGAGAGGGCCAGCGTCTCCTGATTGTTCACGAACCCGTCTCGCGAGACGGCGTCCGGCGGTAACACTTCCGCGAGATCGTCCTCGATCTGCAACAATTCGCGTAGGGTGTTGCGATACTGGGCGACGGTCAGCCGTCGCGCCCCGCCGTTCTTGGGCGTCGGCCGCGATCGCGCTCCGGCCAGGGCCTGCGTGATCCAATCATTCATCTGCTGTCGCTCGACGACTGTCGGCTGCGGTTCATCCTCTGGCGGCATGGACTCGCTCGCGATTTGCTTCCGAATGCCCTCCCACAGCTTCAGATGTCGATCCTCGAGCGACGGATCGAGGTGATCGACACGAATCCCCGATGTCCGCTTCTCCACGTTGTGGCACCGCGCGCAATACTGCTTCAAGAACGGCTTCACGTGGAGTTCGAACGACCGGCTGAGAGTCCTATCATCCTCCCTTCCATGCGCGGTTAACGCCGCGGCCGGGAGCAGGACGGCGAGTGCCAGCGGCAAGAGGCGGAGCACGAGGGATTTCCAGAACGGAGTTCCGCCTAGGGGATCGGATAAGCTCGCCCCAATTCGCGCCGATCCTTGTTCATTCGTCGTAAGCATGATCGCAATGAATTCCCTACAGACGAAGTCGAGGATTCATGACGCATCGATCGAGGGTGGGATCAGGCCGTCCGGGTGTGCGATGTCGGCCAGAAGAACGGGCATGGTGTGTCCATCGAGGAAGTCCGCGCCAGGTCGGGACTTTCGTTCAATCCGAGTACCTGGACACAATAAAGCAATCATCGTATCGAGATCGATGAGGGCAGGAGGGCGGGACCGGAGGAGAAGCGAAGCTTCATGAATGCCAACAGGAGGATGAGTGGTAAGTCCTTGCGATTTCTTGAACTACAAAGGCAGGCGAGGGGATTCGAACCCCTGGCATCCGGCTTGGGAAACGGGTTAACCCGAGTCGTCGAATTTGCTGGAAGTTCTCGATTTCTCAGAGCTTAGCATCAGTTGGGGGCTCTTGCAAGTAATCGCCCCTTTTTGCATTTCATCGTGATTCCTGCTATGACTCGACCGGAGAAATAGTCCCCAATAGTACCTACGCATTTGCAATTCAGAATGGACCGTGCTTCCCCCTCTGGTGGCCATTTCAGCAGTAGACGAGACTAAGGAACAGCATCGTCCACCGGAGGTGCATGATCCGACCGCGGTCTATGCACGCCAGGCCCCGTTACCCTTCGGCCTGCAACGGCCACCGGCACTGGCCGACGGCCAGCCCGACCTATGGCGTCGCGAGCGGTGACCTGGGTCATGCCGGCCCAAGTGGTCATGACTTGCCGCGGAAGGAGAGGAACGTGGGACGACGCCTGACCTATCTCCTGCCAAACCTCGTGCTGTTCGCCCCGTTCCTCGCCGGACGGAGGCCGGCCTGTCGTCCATTGACCCGCTTGTTCCTTCAATTTTGCTCGTCCATGTGGTTAACTGGAAGCGTCCATCACGAATTCCGTCCCCGGAGATAGCCTGATGCCAGCCAAAGAGACCCGTAGCCCAGGGAAGAGCATGTTCGTCAAGGAAGTTCTTAACGATAACCCGCTCGCCAACGCCGCGGCCGTCAACGACGCGTGGGAGGCGGCCGGCATGTCGGGGAGCATCAGCCACAGCCTTGTCAGTAACGTGCGGTCCCGGATGCGGTTGGCGGGGACCCTGCGAGTCGGTCGGCGGAGTACCAGGTTGACCGGCGTCGCAGATGCGGTCAACGGCTCCGGACGAGGGCGGCCTCCCATGCAGATCCAGTCCGGGGCGAACGGAACGGCACAGGTCGAATCCAAGCGAGGGAAGAACGACCTGATAGATCTGGAAGTCGAGATCGACCGTCTGCTGATGAAGGTGGTGAGGGTGGGCTCGCTCGCCGATGTCGAGGACGCATTGAGGAAGGCCCGGCGGCACCTCTACGCGAGCCTGGTCCCAAAGTCTTGAATCGCTTCTCGGACCTCGCCCCCGCCTCGATGGACGCAAAGGGAGTCGGCGCTGTGCGTCGTCGGAACGCGTCTGTGGCGGGTCCGTCCGACGCGGGATGGAGGACTTGGAACCTATCCCAGTAGACCACTGCATCGATACGTGATCAAAGCACACACTAGATGCATCATGCCGGGATAGTTCTCCAATTTCTCCTCCCAACGGATCAGGACCCGCCGGAATCGGTTCATCCAGCTATGTGTAAAAGCCTTCCGGGACAGACTCTAACGCCGGTTCTGGCTGGCCGAGCACCACAACATCTCGGGCATCGCCAGCGCGGCGACCGCCGTCCTGCTCGGCCATGTCGCGGGCGGGACCTCGCGGATCCGGGTCGGGGCCGGGGGCGTCATGCTGCCGAACCACGCCACGCTGGTGATCGCCGAGCAGTTCGGCACGCTCGCGTCGCTCTATCCGGGGCGGATCGACCTCGGCCTGGGTCGAGCCCCGGGCGGCGATCAGCTAACTGCCGCAGCATTGCGGCGGAACCTCGGCGGCAGCGGCGACACCTTTCCTCGTGATGTCCTCGAGTTGCAATCGAACTTCCGTCCGGCCGAGCCGGGACAGCGGGTCAAGGCGATCCCGGGGGAGGGCCTGGACGTGCCGAGCTGGCTGCTCGGCTCCAGCGATTTCAGCGCGGGGCTCGCGGCCGAACTCGGCCTGCCTCTCGCCTTCGCCTCTCACTTCGCGCCGGAGTATCTCTTCGCCGCGCTGTCGCTCTACCGCGACGACTTCAAGCCGTCCGACACGCTCGACCGGCCCCACGTGATGATCGGTGTCAATGCCTGCGCCGCCGACACCGATGAGGAAGCTCGCAGGCTTTTCACCTCGCTGCAACAGGCGTTCGTCGGCCTGCTGAGGGGGCGACTCGGCATGCTCCAGCCGCCGGTCGAGAGCATGGATGGTCTGTGGACTCTGGCGGAGGGGCGCATGTCGAGCGGATGACAAGCATCTCCGTCGTCGGATCGCCAGGGACCGTCCGGCGCGGGATGGAGGACTTGATAGGGGCGACCGGGGCGGACGAGTTGATCCCCACCGGCCAGATATTCGACCATGAGGCGCGGCTTCGCTCCTTTGAGATCGTCTCGCAGGTCCGCGGGATGACGAACGGCCGTTGACCTCCGATCCGGCGGCGTAGGTCGCTTCACGAATGAGTCGCGCACACCACGTCGCTCCTGTGGCGCGGGCACGAGCCGAGCGAAGGCGCTCGAGGGCCGTACGCCCGAGGACTGGCGGAGGAACCGGTAGGACAACCGAACCCTCAATCCCTCATCGCCTATGTTGTAGTTGAGGTATTTATGCATTACAACATTTAGGTATATTCAAGAAATGGCTCCCTCATTTCTTCGCGGGGCGCCCGAACGTCGGGTCCCCGGCGCCATTCCTGGTGTAGGGCGCGAGGACGGCGTAGGGGCCCGACTTGTAGTGCTGCGCCCGGACGTCGATCCGGCCCTCCGGACTGTCCGGATCCGGCCGGACGCACCGCGCCGTCGCGAACGCCTGGACCGTCCGCCTCGTCAGGCCCTCTCTGAGACACTCGATCGAGGCCGATACGCCCTCATCCGACGCGACGTCGAACACCCGGCCCCGATGCGACAACGTCTGCGGGACGCGCACCTCGTCGGATGCCGTGAGGAAGGTCACGATCGGGAGGAATGCCTTCGCCTCCGCCAATGCCTTCGCGGCCGTCACGAGCGCTTCCTGCGTCACGAGCTCCAGTGCGTGATAGGAGCCGACGCCCACCTCTTCCCCGAAGATCCGTTCGGCCGCGGGGAGGAAGCTCCGCCACGCGTCGAGACGCGAGTCGAACGTCTCCAGGCTCAACTGCTGGTTCTCCCAGTTGTCGCGGACGGCATAGAACGAACGCGCCGGTACGATCTCCTTCTTGAAGGCGTGGGTGTAGTCGGTGAAGAAGCGGCCGGCCCTCGAGTAGTATCGGGCCGAGAACCGCCGGAGCTCGTCGCCGAGGAACCAGGAATGCAGGGCACCGCCGAGGCGGCCGATCAGCTCGGGGCCGGTGAGCGAGCGATCGCGGAATGCGGCGAGTTCCTCGGGGCGCTCGGCTTGGAGCCGGTCGCTGACCATCCCCCGCAGGATCGCCCAGCCGAGGTAGAACCCCATGGGCGTGGCCGCGGTCGCGCGGGTCAATCCGTTCGGGAACAGATTCACCTTCAAGTGATGCTCGACGTCATCGATCACAATATCGTCATCTTTCAAGAGGCTAATCCATTACCAGAGGCTTCCCGAAAGCTGGTGCGCAGGGTGGGCGGGAACATTCGAGTAGACCATCCCTTGAGCCGGTCCGCGCCGATCATACCGTCAGGAGGGTCTTGGCGGTCCCCATGGCCGCGTCGAGCGAGACGAAAGACAGGGGCTCGAAAATGGGACCCAAACGCATCGCCGGGACCGGCTCGAGAATCCAGGAGCCGTCCCTGAGGCAGAGGGCTACCAATCGACCTTTCAGTCCCGGAAACCCCAGCTCGTCCTCCACGGCCCTGGTGGCTACGAAAAAGGCGCCTCGAGCGTAGTTATCCATTTCGAAGGCATAGTGTCCCTGGGCATTGAACCAGGCGATAGCCTCGTCGCGCGTCGTCATGAAGGGATTCCCCAAGAGACCGTGGAAGTTACGTAGGGGAGACTTGACGCATCGTCGAGGACGGCGTTTGTTCGCTCCGGCCCTCAGGGAGAGTTCGGCGACCGTCGGGTCCGGCAAGCCGACCGCCTGATCGATCGCATCGTCGCCGCCGAATCGTATCACGCCGAACGCGATCAATCGCTCCAGGAGGTGATCAACGGGATGCACTGTCCCGGAAGCCGGCATGCGACACGAAACGGGTCCCCGACCCGCGTTCTCCGAAACCTCGAGGCGAGCAGCCTCTCCATGCAACATGACTGCGATCAGGGACTGGATCGATCGAGCAAGAGCATCAGCCTGGCATCAGATTCGCTACACCGGACGGGCAAACCTAGAGTCGCACCAACATGATATAGAATCGTTGCATCGAGAGCGAGTTTGTTCGCGAGCCCCGCCCGAGGGAGGTCTTCCTTGCGATGATGGCTGATGCAGGCCGCCAAGGCCGCGAGGAAGCCCTCGGGGTCCCGTTGGAGGATCCGTCGGAGTGCCGCGAGCAGGAGCTTGGGACGCTTCCTGCGCCCTCGTTCGATGACGCCCACTCGGATCGGGTCCAATGGATCCGGACGACCGCGAATGACATCCGACAGGACGAGATAGTAACACTTGTCGACTGCGCCACGGCCGCACTCGAGTCCCGACTCGTCCGTGCAATCCTCGGAGGGATAATCGGCCATCCGGAGCACTTCATCGGGGCGGTTCAGGCAGAACGACCAGAGGAGGCCCGCGCGGAACTGCCCCATCCACTCCAGCTCGCGACGACAACCGTCGCGGCCGAGGACGAGATCGACCTGCTTCCAACCCCGCGGGGTCGCTTCGTCTCGAACCGAACGCTTCACGGTGTAATGATCGCGCCAGCTACCGAACAAATAGTCGTTGACATCTCCGATGAGCCGCTCACCGTTGGCTCGCGACGACGCGTTGTCGCCCATGATGAAATAGGCCAACGCCACGTGCTCTCTGAGCATGATCGTGCTGGTCATCGTGTTGACCAGTTCCGAACCCGGCAGGTCCTCAAGCATCCTGAGGACATTTCCGAGCGCAATATCCCTGGCAGGGACGAGTCGAAACAATTCAAGTCGGCTTGTTGATACTCTTGAGTTGGTCAACTTCTCGTCCCCGATAGCCAAGTGTTACCTGCCGGACGCCTCTCGAGAAAGACGACGGCCTTTTGGGTGACGGTGCGGACCAGACGCGGGAGGCACCGTCCGTTTGCGGCGGCCGCGTTTGCCACACGTCGGGCAGAGGGCCTACTTGGGTGCGCAGTGAACCGGTAGAGTTACGATCGTGGGTGCATCGGTATCCATGCTCGCGTCCTTTCGTGGCGAGGAGTCTCCAATCCTCATTCAGGAGGACGCGAGCTCTTGCGTTCAAGAGCAAAATGGCTGATCCCGGGAGAATTGACCGTTGGTGCTCGGCGAGAGGTGTCGTTTTCTCGCGACCGCTCTTCCCGCCTCGGGCAGCGTCCCTGGTTAACTGCCCCTCACAAGTCTCCCTTCGTCATCGACGATGCCCATGTAGGCATATTTAAGATATACATATGAAGAATCTTGAACCATAGTCTCGAATGCCAGGACCGTGATATCGGCGAAATCATGCACAGCCTCTCGCCAGTAGGGCTCCATTGGCCCTTCATCGCCGATCACCGCGATCGAATCGCCGACCCAAGAGCCGCGAAGGTCAGGCCTACCGGAATATGGTGCGCCACACTCGATGAGCCAACAGAGTAACTCGGGAAGTGGCGTGCCCAAGAGCCCCTCGAATTTTGATGACATGCCCAGTGAGTTCGGGTCAATCCGCTGTCGCTTGTCTTTGTTCGCGATGGTGTAATATTCTCCCATCACTAGCCCTCCGAGCATGGCTCGAGGTCGAGAAGGATCGGCGATTCCGATGACGAGTCCATCGAATACGAAGTATACCACCAGACCTTCGAACACGAAACCCCGCCGTCGCGCCATCAAGATGTTGGCGTTTCAGCCTTCCGCCGACCTTGACGACGGCCGAGGCGCATGTGCAATGCTTCGCGGGAAAGATCATCGAAGGCCGTCTCCGCGAGCAGGCCCTCGGGCGAACACCTTCAACGCGCATGGGGATATTTCGATCATATCAGGACCCTGTATCCCGAGATACAATCCGCGCGGGAGGAGAGTCGATCCAACGTGCTCGGTGCATGTACACCGCCTCATTGACACTCGTCGTTGCACGTGCTTACGGCACGAGACTTCGCCGCCAACACGGTGAGCCTCGCCCGGCCCCTTCATCAAGGCGCACCAAGACTTGTAACTTTCCTGACGAGGACGGGAAGTCCCTCGATCAGGATTTCCTTGCCATTCCTGAACTTGTCTCATATTGCTCAAGCAACGAGAGCATTCGTCCTTTGCATGCGGATTGCTCCGCGGCAAATTGGAGCATCAGGCGGTTCCCGGAGCCCGGTCCAGGGACTTGCTCCGCCCCGGCCCTGAGCAAGAGTTCGGCGACCATCGTGTCTGGCAGCGCGACTGCTTGATAGAGCGCATCGTAGCTCCCGAATCGCAAGGCACCGCGAGCAATCAATCGATCCAAGAGATCGAGATCCTCGAGGACGGCCTCCTTGACCGACGCTTCATCCTGAAACGGCATTCCGCTGGCGGCCGGGTGTCGCCGATATGCAAGACCGACGCCGGTCCGCTTTACGATCCGATCGCCGATGATGCCGACTGCTATGCCCAGCAGAGTTTCGGGTTGCGACGTCTTGGCGAGGACATCCGGATCGCCGTCGAGAATTCTGCGCATCATCGGCCCGGTGTAAGGCCAGCGCGCTGAACAGGTCGAGAGGAGCGCCAAGATCGAGGAGGGCATCGGCAAAGCGGGAGGCGCGGGGGCCATGGAGGCCCGCCGCTACGTTGAGGGGCGTAGATCCACCGGCGTCTTTGAGATGAAGGTTCGCCCCATTTCGCGCCAACTCGGTTGCCACCTCGACCTGGAGGTTATGGGCCGCCCAATGGAGCGGCGTCTCACCGCCGTGGTCGCGGCAGTCTACATCGGCGCCGCGGCGGAGCAGCAATCTAACGATCTCGGCGCGGCCCATGCCGGAGGCGGCATGCAAGGGCTGGTAGAGCGATCTTGGGGCGCGGCAATGAACCCAATCACTGTGCTCGTCGAGCACGCGCATGACCTCGACGATATCACCCGCCTCGATGGCTGCGAATAACACTTGCAGATTAGAATTAGACCTATCGGTTTCCAGCATGTCTATAAAACCTTTCGGTCAAGGAGGGGTTGGGTTGGCGATCTGTTCTCAATTCCAGCCAGGCGGAATCGTGTAATCTTAATAATTCGTCCAGGTAATGCGGAGCAGATCACTCGGCCTATTCGGATTGATCGCAAAATCCGCATAGAGAGGAGCACACAAGAAGCAGATATCCTTTTCAAAGAGCAGACTATTTAGATCGGCCGCGAGTGCCTCGTATGCCTGGTACCATGGACGACCTCTGTTCGTCGAATACTGCATCGGGACGATGTTCATCGACCTCGGATTGCCGCTCCCACCGAATTGCCGGCCGAGGAGATGACCGGCATCATCCCATGAGGCGCCATAGCCGAACTTCGCCGCGAAATCCCTGGCCGGGCCTGTCGTACCCGTGCCCACTGGCGAATCCGATACGCACAGGAGCATCACAAGCATGCCGGTGCTGATGATACCTGCCCCATTTGAAGGGTTGAAGGTTGAAAGTTGAAGGCGTCCTTGACGTTCACCGCGATCGTGATCGAGTTGCCGGCGTTGGAAGGCACAGTGGCTCCGGTGGCCGGGTTAATGCTCAGGTTGGTCGGGTGGGAGGCATCGGTGGCGCAGGTCAACGGCGCATGGCTCCCTCATTTCTTCACGGGGCGGCCGAAATTCGGATCCCCGGCGGCATCCCTGGTGTAGGGCGCCAGGACGGCGTAGGGGCCCGACTTGTAGTGCTGCGCCCGGACGTCGATCCGGCCCTCCGGACCGTCCGGATTGGGCCGGACGCACCTCGCCGTCGCGAACGCCTGGACCGTCCGCCGCGCCAGGCCCTCGGCGAGACACTCGACCGAGGCCGATACGCCCTCATCCGACGCGACGTCGAACATCCGGCCCCGATGCGACAACGTCTGCGGGACGCGCACCTCGTCGGATGCCGTGAGGAAGGTCACGATCGGGAGGAATGCCTTCGCCTTGGCCAATGCCTTCGCGGCCGTCACGAGCGCTTCCTGCGTCACGAGCTCCAGTGCATGATAGGATCCGACGCCCACCTCTTCGCCGAAGATGCGCTCGGCCGCGGGGGGGAAGATCCGCCACGCGTCGAGACGGGAGTCGAACGTCTCCAGGCTCGTCTGCTGGTTCTCCCAGGTGTCGCGGACGGCATAGAACGAACGCGCCGGTACGATCTCCTTCTTGAAGGCATGGGTGTAATCGGTGAAGAAGCGGCCGGCCCTCGAATAGTATCGGGCCGAGAACCGCCGGAGCTCGTCGCCGAGGAACCAGGAATGCAGGGCACCACCGAGGCGGCCGATCAGCTCGGGACCGGTGAGCGAGCGATCGCGGAATGCGGCGAGCTCCTCGGGGCGCTCGGCTTGGAGCCGGTCGCTGACCATCCCCCGCAGGATCGCCCAGCCGAGGTAGAACCCCATGGGCGTGGCCGCGGTCGCGCGGGTCAATCCGTTCGGGAACAGATTCACCCTCATGTGATGCTCGACGTCATCGATCGCAATGTCGTTATCTTTCATGAGGCTGACCCTTGCGAGAGGCTTCCCGAAGGCTGGTGCGCGGGATGGGCGGGAACATTGATGTGGACCACCCCTTGAGCCGGTCCGCGCCGATCATACCGTCATGAGGGTCCTGGCGGTCCCCACGGCCGCGTCGAGCGAGACGAAAGAAAGGGGCTCGAATATGGGACCCAAACGCATCGCCGGGACCGGCTCGAGAACCCAGTTGCCGTCCCTGGGGCAGAGGGCTACCAATCGACCTTTCAGTTCCGGGAACCCGAGGTCATCCTCCACGGCCCTGGTAGCTACGAAAAAGGCGCCTCGAGCGTAGTTATCCATTTCGAAAGCATAGCGTCCCTGGGCATTGAACCAGGCGATGGCCTCCTCGCGCGTCGTCATGGACGAATTTCCCAGTAGACCGGGGAAGTCAGGTCGGTGAGATTCGAAGCATCGTCGAGGACGGGGTTTGCCAGGGAAGATCGCGGCCTAACGCCTCGCCGAGCGGACAGAAAGCAGGGTCGCCCATTCTGGTCGCCAGGGTATTGCTGGGTCCTCCGCTTCCGACCCGACCCGTTCCGCCTGCCCGATGAATTCGACGCGAGCCGCAACCGGCCTGGTGATCGCCTCGTTCGATAATCCTCGAGTAACGCGAGCATACGATCCTTGCATGCCGACCTCCCCGCCGCGTGCCGGAGCGGCAGGCGGTTCCCGGAGCGCAGCCCGGGGACTTGCTTCGCTCCGGCCCTCAGCAAGAGTTCGGCGACCGTCGGGTCCGGCAACCTGACCGCTTTATAGAGCGATTCACGCTTGATTTGCGCACACACCACTCGCTAACCCGAGGCGTGAGCGAGGGGATAGCCGTCGGATCCTCGCTGACGCTTCGGGTTAGTCTAAGTCTCCCTCGTCGCGAGCTGCACGCAAACCATCCCTGAACCACTCTAGCGACTGTAGCGAACCTATTGGCGAACACAAGTTAAAACCGATGAAAGTTTATACCTTTGCACGATGCTTTATGTCCCCCCTTGCTTGTTGCGAAGTTGCTCGGCGACAAGCTTAGCTCTCGCCCAGAGATCTGCGGTGATCTGATCCTGAGTGGGTGCATTCTGGGCATCGTAGATCTGGCACTCGCTCAATTGGAATTTTCGTATAAGTGACAGTGCGCGATCCGAGACCACCAATGCATTATCCGAGTTTATGCCGAAGTCTGAGGCCCCCGCCTGGCCAGTCACCTTGAGCCAGAAGAGTTCCGGTAGCGGATCGCCTGGATGCAGTTCAAGATACTGTTCGTTCATTTCGGCCTGCACGTCCGCCAGGGCCACTCCGGTCAGTCCGCCCTCACTGATCAGTCGGCCTAATCGGCCACTGACGAAGAAACAAGGAAAAACAGTGTGCAAATCATCCCGGGGTGGTGAATCAAGCACCAGGTGGACGTGCTGCACATCGGGGGGGTGGACGGACGAATTGAGGATCGTCGCGTCACCGAATTGTCCGTACACGCTTGGGATGAGGATATGGTATGACACGTTTTGGCCTATGACCTAATTGGGAATCCTAGCACATGTCGTTCACGCAGAATGGATGCGCCAGGCATGGATTTCGGCTCGGTCCCGCGACTGCGAAGATGATCTTGACAGCTCCTCCGTATGCGGTCAAGGGCCAAGGGAGTGATTGCAGAGTTATTCCTCGAAGAGCACCGAGCACGGCTCCTCGAAGGAGCGGGCTCGGGTTTGTCTTCGGCGATATCCACCCGTTTCCTCATCGGATGGGGGGGTTGAATTGGCTGCCGAACATATTGTCGATCTGAGTGGCATAGTCGAGAAGCTGTTGCTTGGTGGCAGTCGCGTGGGTATTGTAAAAATTGTTCCAGAGAATTCGAATCTGGCTGAGATGAACGTCGCTATTGATTTCATTCGGGATTCCCCGAAGGTTGGCCAGAGAATTCAACTCCGACTGCGTAATTACCCCGGGGTACCGCTTGAGAACCTGTTGCTCGATCGCGTGATGGACCCACACGAGTCCGCGAAGGTATGGGAAGGCCTCGAAGAAGGTCTCTCGATACTGGTTCGAGGTAGACACCGAGAAGAAGGCCTTCTTGAGGAGCGACCCCACGTACTTCTCGAAGGCGGTGAGCTCCTGAACGCCCTGAGGCGCTTGCTTCAGGATCCTCCCCCAGGCTGCCAACTCGTCGAATGGGGTCGGGTCACCAGGTGGGAATCCGTCGAATACGCCGGTCGCCGAGACTGCCGAGATGAAGAGGAAGGTCAATATCGGGTGGGCGGCCGAAATCTGAATCACGGAGATGCTGATGCTGATCGAGATCGAGGTCAATGCCTCGACTAATCCCTCGCCGTCATGACCGCTCGGATCGACAACATTGACGGGGTCGGCATTTGCGTATATATATCTGTTCTCGGTGATCGGATCGTCGGTTTGCCCGTCGTACGAATCCCGCGAGGTGAACCGCCCCTCGGAGGTGTCGTAGTAACGTGCACGTTGGTAATATTGACCGATGGCCTCGTCGAACTGCTCGCCCGTGAACATAAACTCATTCGTCGTGACCTGCGTGCCGCCGATCAGGTCGCCGAATGCGTCGTACGCGTACGTGTCCGTGACGGAGCCAGCGGAATTGGTGAGCGCGCGCGTGCTGCCCTGGTTGTCGGTCGCGTAGAAGGATAGCGTCCCGCTTCCGCTCTGGATCCGATCCTGGAATAACAGGTCGATGCCCCGGATGTACGTGACCGCGAGGATGCCGCCGGGCGCGTACTCCTCCAGGACTTGGTCGCTCGCCTGGGTCGGGTCGTTGAGGTACGTCGTCGTCTGGCCGTTGACCGTCTCGGCGGTGCGGTCGCCGATGCCGTCATAGGTGTACGAGACGGCGGTGCTGCCCGACGTGAAGCCGCTCATCCGGCCCAAGGGGTCCCATGTGTAACCGGCCGATGAGGCGCCGCCCGACCCCGTCACGGTCATCGTGTTTCCGTCATAGTCGTACGAGAAGCTCTGGGCATATCCCGAGATTCCGGTGATGCTCAATAGCTCGTCGTTGGCATTGTACACATAAGAGAGAGACTTCTGATCGGGAAGGGCGCCGGTGTCGGTCGAGGCCACGCGATTGCCGACCAGGTCGTAGGACCAGGTGAGCGTACGCGACCCGGCCTGCGGGTCGGAGATGACCTCCCGGGTCACGCGGCCGAGGCCGTCGTACGTGTACGTATCTGTCCTTCCGCTTATATCGGTCTCGGTAAGGACATTGCCGTCGGAATCGTACGTGTAATCGAATTGCGCGTAGATGCCGGAGGCATTAAAGTCCACGATGGACATGAGTCGCCCGAGCGAATTGTAATCACGCGACTCGGTCGTGCCATTGGCGTTCTGAGTTGTCGAGAGGTCGCCGTCCGAGTTGTAGGTGTAGCTCGTCACCAACGAAGGTGCGACGGGCTGGTCGTTGAGCTCGTTCACCGTCACCGAGGTCAGCTCGCCCGCCTGGTCGTAGCCATATTGGATGGAAGTATCGCCGGTCGAGACGCCCGTCTCTTCGCCGGTGGCGAGGTTGTAAGTGTAGTCGATCTGAGTGTTCTTGACGTTCGAGGCCGCGGGTTCGGTGGTCGTGATCTGGATCAGGTTCCCGTTGACGTCATACTCGCTGTCGGTGGTAGTGGTACCGACGCCGGTCGTCGAACTGACGATATCGTGGTAGTCGCCCTTCGAGTCCTCGTTGGCGTGGTATTGATAGGTGATGGTCTCGTAGGCCGTCTGGCTACCGGCGGCGTAGATCGTCTCCTGCTCGAGCTGGCCCGGGGCAACGCCGGTCGTCACCGTGGCGGGCGTGTAATAGGTGTAGTCGGTTACGTTGCCGTCGAAGTCCGTTGAACGACGTCATCTGGCCGAGGCTATTGTAGGTCCAGCTCTCTGTCCCGTGCGTGCCGCCCATTGGCAGCGCCTCGGTGAGCTTCCGGCCGAACTGGTCGTAGGTATACGTCGTGACCCGCCCCTTCGCGTCAGTGACAGACGTCAGATTTCCGTAGATGTCGTAGGCATATTGATAGGTAGGATGGACCATCTTTCCGTAGGTGGCGGAACTGGGGTCGGAGTCGAGCACTGCCGGCTCCATGACCGCCGTGAGTTGGCCGAATTGGTCGTATTGGTAGTCGGTCTCATTGCCGTCCTGGTCGATCTCGGCGATCTTGTTGCCCTGGGAGTCGTACTTATCCACGATCGACGAATTGTCGGCGAGGAACGTAGTTGTAGTCACCTGGTCGGCGGTATTGTACTGGTACTGGGTGGTGTGGCCGAGCGCGTCCGTGGTCGTCATGACCAGACCCTGAAGGTTGTAGGTCGAGGTGGTCGTGCGGGTGACGCCGTTGACCATCTCGTCCGTCTCGGACACGTTTCCAGTCGCGTTGTAATGGTAATTCGTCTGCAGCCCGGCGGCGTCGATGGTCTCGTAGATGCGGCCGGCGGTGTCGTACATCGTCGTGCTCGTCGAGAGCATGGAGTAGCCGGGAATCAAGGCGCTGGCTCCCAGGTCACCGCCCTCAAGCGTGACCGAAATCACCAGGTCGGCCAGGCGTTCGGTGCTGACGACGTTGCCGTCCTGATCATAGACCGTCTGTGTGCCGTCGCAGGGCGCGCCTGGCTTGTGTGGGTCGTCGGTGTAGATGGCGCGGCCTTGTGAGTCGTAGACGGTGTCGGTCACCAGGCCGGCGGGCGAAGTGGTCTGGATGACGTTGCCGTCGGCGTCATAGACTTTGGTGGTGACCCCGCCCAGCGCGTCAGTGGACGAGTATGCGCGGCCGTCCGCGTCGTAGGACGTGGTGGCCTTCGTTAGGAGGGTCCCGTTGTCATACTGATCGGTCTCGATCAGGTTTCCGTTGCCGTCGTAGATGTTCTTGGTGATGAGAGTGTGCGTGTCGCTGGCGTCGTTGGGATTGATCCAGGTCCATGTGCTTGTCAACTGATTGCCATCGTTATCGTAGGTATAGCTTGTTGTGACGCCCTGGGGATTGGTCGTGGTCTTGACCTCGCCGTCCGGGTAGTAGGTGTCTGTGGTCGTCGTCGCGCCCGGTGTGCCCGCGGCCGTGGTAGTGGTCAGGACGTCACCAGCGGTGTCGTAGGTGAATGTTGTCATGCTCCCCAGAGAGTCCTCTGTCCAGGTCAGATTGCCGTTCTGGGGGTCGGTGGGATCGTCGGGGTTGAGGTAGTAATTGTACTGGGTGACCGCGTCGCCGTCGGCCTCGTAGGTCGTGGCACCATATTGGTCGTAGGTGTACCTGATCACGTTTCCCGAGGGGTCCGTCTCGGTGAGCGGCTCGCCGTACGCGTTGTTCGTGTAGATCGTGACAAGGTCTTGATGCGCTGAGTCAGTGACTTTTTTGATCAAGTAATTGTTGATATCATAGTAATAATCGGTCTCGATCCCGTTGGCGTCGAAGGACCTGGTGAGCTGTCCCATGCTGTTGTAGGTATTCGCGATGGGGTTCGCGTCACCTGGTGCCATGGTCGTCCCACTGAGTGCGGCTGCCTGGTAGCTCAGTGTGGCACTCTCGCCCGTCGCGTTGGTTACCTGCTTGAGACGACCCGACGTGTCATACGTCGCGGCCATCACCGCGTCGCCCATCGCGTCGGTGATCTGGGTAAGGTAATGCGGCTGTGGCGCGTCGTAGGCGAGTTTTGTGGTGTTGTCGTCGCGATCTTCGACCGAGACCAGGTCGCCGTTCGCATCGTACGAGTAGATGATAGGATTGTTGTCGGGATCGATGATCTTGCTGATCCGTCCGTAGTTGTCTCGCACGATCGTCACTGCGGGGCCGGTAGTCCCCGTGATGGTGTTACTGGAGTAGATCCCGCCCGGCTGGAAAGCGAGCGTGTTGCCGTGCCGGTCGGACTCGGTTGAACACCTGGCCGGTGGTCGCATAGAAGGTCGTGGCGAGACCCGTCGGGTCGGTGAGCGTGTAACTGCCGCCGAAGACCGAATTCGCCGGGTTGTACGGATCGTCGCTCAAACCACTGATATAATAGCCCGACGACGCGTCGTAGGTCAGGTCGCCATCGACCGGCGGCACCGTCAGTTGGTCCGTCACGCCCGGGTCGGGCGTGAACGCCGGCTGGTAGTCGTAGGGGATTCCGAACACGTTGTCCTCCCCCGTGGGCGCGAAGGTGAAGCCCTCGATCGTCCCGTCGGGTCGCGTGACCAGCACCCGCGTGCCGTTCACGAACGGGATCGTCGGGTCGTTGCTTCCCTGGCCATAGCTTCCCGCTTCCACCTCGAGCTGATAGTCCGTCTCGCTTAGCGTCCAACCGTAGCCGAAATCCCCCTGCGTGTCCGCGTCCAGTGAGTCGTAGGTGCGTGTGATTGTGATCGGTATCCCCGCCACCGGCACGGTCAGGTCAGCGAACGACAGGTCCAGGTCGCCCAGCTTGAGGTTTCCTTTGACGGTGACCGTTTGGTCAACCGACGTCGAGATCCCACCGGCGTTCGTCGCCGACAGGACGATGTCATACATCCCGTTGGCGAGCACAGTCGGGTCGAACGTGCCCAGGTCGGCGTCGACGATCGAGGCGGTGAGCGTCCCGCCGCCGAGGGTGGTCGTCGCCCCGCCGCTCACCGGGGTCGCCGTCAGGGTGTACGATCCCGGGTTGGTCGTGCTGAAGGTTGGATCGCTCACCGTGCCATAGATCTGCACCGGGGCCGTCACATCGGACCCGGTCGGCTTCGTGTACGTCATCGACCAGCCGGTCAGCGTCGCCGTGTTGGTCATCGAGGCGTTGGTGATCGTCAGCGTGTAGGTCCCGAACGCCTGGCCGCCTTCCACCGCCGACAGGGCTTGCTTCGGCTTGTAGGTCCCGTTGGTGAACGGCGGCGTCGCCGACTGGATCGACGTCGCGGCCGAGTCGTCGAACGTCGTGTTCGAGAACCCGGCGCCGGCGACGTTGCTGAAGAGCGTCACCACTGCGTTGTTCGGGCCGGTCAGCGTCGCCAACAGGCCGGCGTTGCTCGCGTCGGCGATGTTCAAGGCCAGCGTCAGGTGCTCGAGCGTCGCCGTGTCGTCGACCGTGATCGTCGAGGTCGCCGAGCTGTTCGGCCCGATCGCGATCGCGTCGAAGGTCGGTTGGCCGGTCGTCCGGTTGACGTCGTTGGTGGCCGCGAACGTCGAGGACTGGGCCAGCAGGGTCGCCGTCGGCGAGCCGGTGATCGCCGGGTTGATGATCGTCAGGGTGCCGTTGGCGTGCCCCTGTACGTTGCCGGCGTTGGTCGCCGTGGCGACGACCGCCAAGTTCTGCTGGACGGTCGCGTAGGAGACGTGGCCGATCCCGTCGGCGTCGAGCAGGACCGACGCCCCGCCGACGGTCAGGCTCATCGAGGTCACCGCCACCGGGTCGGTGGCCAGCACCTGGATCGCCACACTGGTATTGATGTCGCCCTGGCCCGGGATCGTCGCGCCCGGGTACTCGATGGCGACGCTCGGGGGCTGCGTCTCGGCCACGACGTTGAGCGTGTAGGTCTTGCTGCTGGGCAGGTTGAAGGCGTCCTTGACCGTCACCGTGATCGTGACCGAGGCGCCGGCGTTGGAGGGCGACGTCGCCCAGGTGATCCGGCCGAGGCTGGGATCGATCGTCAGGCCGGGCGTGTTGGGCGACGTGGCGATCGAATAGGTCAGCGTCGATCCGGCCGGGTCGGTCGCCTGGACGTCGTAGCGGTAGGTCAGGCCGGCGGTGACGCTCGCATTGGCGATCGGGGTGATGATCGGCGGGTTGTTGGCGATGACCAGGAGCGAGAAGGTCTCCTGGGCGGTCAGGCCGTGGTCGTCGGTGACGGTGAGCGTCAAGGGGGTCGGGTTGGGATTGGGCTGAGCCGTGGGCGTGCCCGAGAGCAGCCCGCCGGAGCTCATGGACAGGCCCGGCGGCAGGGTGCCCGCCAGGGCGTAGGTGGGGGTCGAGCCGTCGGCGTCGCTGGCCTGGAACTGGAAGCTGTACGGGACGCTCACGACGGCGCCCGGCGGCGTGACCGGCGTGATCGACGGCGGCGTGCCCGGCGGGACGGTGCCGACGAGGATCGTGTAGGTCTCGTCGGTCACGCCGGGCGTGTTCGGGTAGCTGTCGGTGATGACCAGGGTGACGGTCTGCGATCCCACCTGGTTGGCGTTGGGGACCCAGATGACCTCGCCGGTGGTCGGGTTGACCGAGAAGTTGGTCGGGTCGCCCGCGCCGGCGGTGAAGGTCAACGGGCCGAAGGGGCTGTCGACGACCGGGTCGTAGACGTAGGTGTAGCCGACGGTGGCCGAGGTCGGCGGGTCGTTGTCGACCCGGGGCGGGATATCGGCCGGGTAGACGAGGATCGGGTAGGTCTGGGTGCAGTCGGCGCCCTGGGCGTCGGTGAGTCGGACGGTGACGGAGAAGGTCCCGGACTGGGCGGCGGTCGGCGTCCAGAGCAGGATGCCGGAGGTGGGGTCGATGGCCATGCCGGTCGGGGCCGAGTCGAGCGACCAGAGGAGCGGGTCGCCGTCGCTGTCGTTGCCCTGAAGGTTGTACCGGTAGACCTGGTTGACGGCGGCGACTTCGGGCGGAGTCGAGGTGATCGTCGGCAGTCCGTTGACGTCCGAGCCGGCGACGTAGAGGTCGAAGAGGACCTGGTTGGTGGCGCCGCAACAATCGGTGACGTGGATGGTGACCGGGATATAGCCGAGCTGGGCGGCGGTCGGGGTCCAGGTGATCAGGCCGGTGGCCGGGTTGATGCTCAGGTTGGTCGGGTCGGAGGCATCGGTGGCGTAGGTCAGGGTCAGGCCCGAGGGATCCGTGGCCAGGACCTGGCCGAAGTAGGTCTCGCCGACGACTGCCGATAGGCGCACCGGGGGCGAGACGTTCGGCTTGGCCGGGGTGCTGTCGGGCGTGACGACGAGGGTGAGCGTCTGGGTCGCGATCCCGCCGTGCTGGTCATTGGCCGTGATCGTGGCCGTGTATGTCCCGGCCGTGGGCACCGAGCCGGTCAGCAGGCCGGAGGTCAGGCCCAGCGACAGGGTGCCGGGCAGCCCGGTGGCCGTGTAGTTGATCGGGTAGCCGTTGCCGTCGAGCGCGTGCACCAGGAAGGTTACCGGGTCGTTGACGCACTCCGTGATCGTCGAGGGGCTGAGGAACGTCGGCGGCGTGGCGGGGGGCGAGACGGCGATCGAGAACGTCTGCAGGGCCGCATAGCCGTTGCTGTCGGTGGCGCGGAGCACGACGTTCTGGAAGCCGACCTGGTTGGCGGTCGGCGTCCAGACGACCAGCCCGGTGATCGGGTCGACGACCATTCCCATCGGCGCCACGGGGAGGTCGAACTTGACTGTATCGCCATCCGGGTCGTAGGCGGCGGCCGCGTAGGTCAACTTCTGATTGACCTGGGCGTTCTTCGGTACCGTCGACGTGAAGGTCGGGCCGGGATCGGTCGTCGAGGGGGTGGTCTGGGTGTCGGTGAAGTCGACCCCGGCGAGGACCTGACCGCCGGCGACCGTCACGACCCACGGGGCGCCCAGGTCCGGCGAGGTCTGCTCCCAGCCGGATTGCGGCAGCTCGGCCACGGTGTATGTGCCCGGCGTCAGCCCGGTAAACGAGTAGTCGCCGTTGGCGTCGGTGACGGTCGTCGGGTCGGTCGGGTCGTAATGCCCCTCATTCTTGATGTCGAGGTAGACGGTCCAGTTGGGCAAGGGGGTCGGCTGCGGCGGGACCGGCAGCGGCAGGATCCCCGTCGGGGCGAAGGTGACGTGCTCCCAGTGAGTCACGATCACCGAGCCGGCGGTCAAGACGATCGGCGTGAGGTCGAGGTTCGTCCCGTCGTAGTGCAGGCGGTAGAGCTCCGAGCCGGTCCCGCCGGATTCCTGGGTCACGAGGATATCTCCGGCCATCGAGTCGAAATCCGACGCGGGGGCGCCGACGATCTGGTTGTCGCCGTAGTCGACCCCGTAGAAATTCTCGTTGGCAGGGATCAGGTTGATGGACTCGAGCTCGGGGAGATTCAGCTCGTAGTAATGCGCCTGGCCGGAGGGGTTGATCGCCCAGATCCCGCCGTTGGAGCCATATCCGTCCTCCCAACTGGCGAGGATATCGCCGGAGAGCGGCCCATAGCAGGAGGGGCAGTCGGGGACGGTGAGCACCCCCTCGAGGATGTTGGTGCCGTAGCCGTTCGGGTTGACGTTCGGATTGTTGAGGTCGACCAGGAGCGTGGTCTGGCCTTGCGGGGTAACTTCCCAGATGTGGCCGGTGGTGGTGGCGACGATGAGGTTGCCGCCGAAGACCCCGGTCTCGTCAACGTACAGGTCGCCGCGGAGCAGGCCGGTCTCGGTGTACGGCCCGTTGGGAAGCGCCGGGTCGGAGCCGTTGGCGATCGTCGTCGTGAGCGTCGTCCACGGGCTGATGACGGTGTTGCCCCCGTTGGTGATCCGGACGATCTGCCCCGGCGTCCCGTTGCCGGTGAAGATGTCGCCCACCTGGAACGACGTCGGATAGCCGGGCCTCACGGCGGCCATCTCGACCTCGTCGGTGTAATCGGCGGCGCCGGAGAACTGGGAGGGGGCGCCGTCGGGGGCGATCGTGGCGAAGACGTAGGGGTAACCGTTGGGGTAGTTGATCGAGGCGATCAACGAGTTGGAGGGCTCCTCATACTCCAGGGCGGACATGTTGACGACCGTAGAAGAGACCGGGACGAGCGTGATCGTGGGCGTGGCCGCGGAGGGCGGCAGTGGCTGGTCGCAGGGGCGCCGGCGACCGCCGCGACGTCGGTGACCTGCCCCTGGATCGTCCCGAAGTTGGTGCTGACGGTGATCGTGTACGACTGGGTGTCATATCCGCCGAAGCCGTCGTCGACCCGGACGGTGACCGGGTGGGGCGACGCGGTGTCGGCCGAGGTCGGGGTCCAGGAGATCGCGCCGGTGGACGGGTTGATCGTCATCGTCGGCGGGTAATCGCCGGCCACCAGCGAGTAGATCAGCGTGTCGCCGTCCTGGTCCTCGGCCCGGACCGGGTAGGTGTAGGTCTGGTTGGGGATCGCGTTCAGCGGCGGGGTGCTGGTGATGTACGGGGGCGTGTTGCCCGACTCGGCGCTGACGGTGATCGTGTACGACTGGTAGGCGATGTTGCCGTGGCCGTCCGTCACCTGGATCGTCACCTTGTTGAGGCCGAGCTCCTGGTAGGTCGGGGTCCAGGTGACGGCGCCGGTGCTGCCATTGACCATCATGCCGGGCGGGACCGTGGTCGCGGCGTAGACCAGGGGCGAGTCGCCGTCGTCGTCGACCGCCTGGGACGGATAGAGGTATGCCGTGTCAACGTTGGCGCTGACCACCGGCTGGGTGATGAACCGCGGCGGGGTGTTGGGGGCGCCGGCGACCACGGTCAGGACGTAGTGCTGGTCGCCCACGCCGCCGCGGCCGTCGTTGACGCGGAGGTCGATGTCGTAATTGCCGCCGGTCGCCGAGGCGGTCCAGGCGACGGCCCCCGTGGCGGCGTTGATCGTCATCCCCGACGGGCCGGCGACGATCGAGTAGGCCAGGCGCGAGGCGTCGCTGTCGGGGTCGTATGCTTGCGAGGCGTAGGCATAGGAGTCTCCGGCGGGGACGGTCACGACCGGCACCGTGTCGAACACGGGCGGCTTGTTGATCGCGGCGAAGAAGTCGAGCGTGTACGTGAAGCGGTCCTTGTTCGGGTCGGAGAACGCCAGCGTGAACGTGTTCGTCGACTGGCCCGGGGCCAGGCTGCCGCCGGGGACCAGCGAGGAGAGGTCGTAATACGGGACGCCGGCCGGGCTGAACGTGGCCGGAGTGACGCCCGGGGGATTGAGGAGCTGGACCGTCGGGTCGCTGATGTGGCTGATGCCGACCAGGAGCGGGGTGTCGACCGAGTAGGTGCCGATGTCCTTGGCGGTGACGTCGGCGTAGAGCACGGCCGGCCCGTCGGCGAACGAGGTGCGGGCGTAGGTGGCGGAGAAGCTCGGGGTCACGTCGGACAGGAGCGCGAAGTTGATCGAGCCGGCCGGCACCGGCGACAGGGCGACGACCGTCAGCGTCACCGGCGTCGAGGCGCCGGCGGCGTCGTAGGCGATGACCGTGAAGGTGTTGACCCCGGGCGGGAGCGTGACGTGCGCGAAGAAGTCGCCCGCGGCGTCGATCGCGTCAACCTCCTTGCCGTTGACCGCGACCCGGTTGACCGGCGCGGAGGGTTCGCCGCCCAGTGCCTGCCCGGTGATCAGCGCGAAGCCGTTGGCGACCGACGCGGCGACGTTCTTGAGCGTCGGCAGGAACGAGTCGTCGATGATCGTGGCGGTGGCCACCGCCGTCCCGAGCGTCGCCTTGGCCGGGCTCAAGATCGTGACGGTGAACGTCTTGTCGGCGCTGACGGCGCCGTCGTTGAGGATGGTGATCGTCGCTGTCTGCACCGTCTGGCCGGGCGTGAAGGTGATCGTGCCCGAGGCCGCGTTGTAGTCGGTGCCGGAATGCGCCGTGCCGTTGGCGGTCGCGTAGTTGACCGTGACCGGGAAGATCGAGGCGGCCGTGAGCGTGACCGGGACCAGGAGAGAGCCCGTGCCGGTGACCGGCTCGGTCGCGCTGGCGTTGGCGTCGGAGACGACCGGCGCCTGGTGGTCCTCCGTGATCGTCCCGGTGCCGACCCCGACGCCGGTGCCGATGGTGGCGTTGCTGCTGGGCGACGAGAGCGTGACGGTGAACGTCCGGTCGGCCTCGTAGGCGGTCGCCTTCAGGACGGCGATCGCGATCGACTGGGTCGTCTGGCCGGGGGCGAAGGTGAGCGTGCCGGAGGCGGCCGTGTAGTCGGTGCCCGCGATCGCCGTGCCGTTGGCGGTGGCGTAGTTGACCGTGACCGTCTGCGAGCTGGCGGCGGAAAGGGTGGCCGTGAGGGTGAGCGTGGTCGAAGCGGTCCCGCTGGCGGCGTCGCTGGCGTTGTTGATCGCGAGCGTGGGGAGCAGATGGGTCAGGTCAACGTCATACCCGGCGCCGCCGACGTAGGTGATGTGGAACTGGTCGCCGCTGGGCGCCGTGACGGTCGCTCCCTGGGGGAGCCCCGCGAAGGTGCCGCTGCTGGCCGTGGTGCTGCTGTTGCCGATCACGGTCGGCGTGAAGGTCGGCGGCAATGGCGTGGCCACGATCAGGTTGAGGGCACCGGCCAGCGTGGGGGCGGCGTTGACCTGGAGCTCGCCGGCGGCGCCGACGGAATTGGTCGGGTCGAAGTGATCGAGGAGGGTCCCGGTCGTCGTCTGGACGTAGGCGATCGACGAGAGGGACAGCGTCTCGCCGGCGCCGAGGTCGAGGGTGCCGGAGTTGGTCAGCGTCGATCCGTTCGAGCCCGACCCGCCGCCCCCGGGCGATCCCCCGCCGGGGATGGGGATGCGCCGTCGCCCTTGATCCCCCCGCTCCCGCCGGCGGTGAAGGTGGACAGGCTGCCGGAGGGCTCCTTGCGGAGGATGCCGGCATTATTGATCATGATCGCAGGCGTGGTCCCGGTCGATGACGCCGTGATGCCCGCGGCGGCCTTGATGTCGAAGAGCCCGCCGGCCTGATTGTTGATCGTGGCGTTGGTGGCCGTCAGGGTGCTCGAGTCGGTCCAGGAGACGGTCCCGGAGTTGGTCAGCGTGCCGTCGAGCACCTGGCCGGTGTTGAGCGTCAGGGTGGCGCCGACGGCCACGGCCAGCGTCCCGGTGACCGTGCCGCCGGACCAGGTCCCCGATCCGGTGACGGTCACCGTCTGGTTGGCGGCGAGGGTCGGCGGGTAGTAGCCCCCGACCATGGTGAAGGTGGTGATCGACGTGGGAGCGTCGAAGGTCGCGGTCCCCTCCTCGGCGTAGAGGACGGGGATCGTGCCGGCCGTCTTGAAGTCAACCGTCCCCAGGTAGCCGTAGACCAGCGTATCGCCCGTGACCGAGTCGGTGCCGTAGATGGTGGCGGTGCCGCTGCCGAACTGCACGGTCCCGGCGCCGGTGGAGAGGAGCCCGGCTCGAGGGTCGTCGTGCCGAGGCCGAACTCGAACGTCGTGCCGGCGGCGACCTGGAACGTCCCGGTGTCAACGCCGCCGCTCTCGGTCTCGATCGTCCCCGACTGGACGGACACCGTCCCCGAGTTGTCGAGCGCGACGGGATTGCCGGTGCCATCGGCGCCGATGACGGAGGTGTTCGTCCCCGCGACCTTCGTCAGGGTCCCGGCATTGACGAGGACCGGACTGCCCGTGCCATTGTAGGACCCAATGACGCCGGCGTCGGACATGATCTGGAACAGGCCGCCGACCTCGTTGTCGATCTCGGCGCCGGGGCCCAGCTCGACGAAGCCGGCGCCGATGAGGGTCAGGGTCCCGGCGTTCTGGAGCTCGCCGTTGACGATCTCGCCAGAGCTGCCGGCCAGCTCGATGGCGGCGTCGGGCAGGACGTAGACGGTCCCGCCGACCGTGCCGTTGGACCAGGACACCACCCCGCCGATCACCGCCCCGGCGTTGAAGGTGACCGTCGGGCTCGAAGAAGGTGCCGTCGTCGATCGCGACGGCCGCGTTGAAGGTGCCCGTGCCGTCGAGCGAGGCGAACGCGACGGTGACCGCGCCGTTGAACGTGGCCGTGCCGTTGGTGGCGATCTTGAGGATGCCGGGCGAGATGTTGCAATCGAAGGTCGCCGTGCCGCCGGTGATGGCGAGGGTCCCCTGGTCCGAGACCGTCGCGGCGGCGGTCAGCGTCGGCGAGCCGGCGAAGAAGGCGAGCGTGGCCCCCGACGCGGTGATGAAGGTGCCCGTGTCCGTGCCGCCGGTCCCGATCGCCAGCGTGCCCGTGGCCACGTCAACCGTCCCCGAGCTGGTCAGGACCACGCCATCGGTCCCCGAGCGGCCCCGATAGCCGTAGCCGTAGCCATATCCGAAGGCGGTCGCGCCCGTCCCGGCGAGCTTCTCGAGCGTCCCCGCATTGAGGAAGCTCAGCGTGCTGGTGTCGCCCGAGAGCGTGGAGGCGACGGTTGCATTGGACGTGATGTCGAAGACGCCACCGGCCTGGTTGTTGATCGTGGAGCCGCTCTGGAAGTCGAGGTTGCCCGAGCCGGTCCAGTTCACCGTCCCGGCATTGGTCAGGGTGGCCGCGGCGAGGGTCTCGCTCGAGGTGCCCGACAGGGTGAGGGTGCCTGTCGTCGGCACGGCGACCGTCCCGCCGATCGTGCCGCCGGACCAGGTCAGGGCCCCGGAGATCGTAGCGCCCCCGGCGAACGTGGCGGTGCCGCCGGAGATCGTCCCTCCCTGGATCGTCGCGGTCTTGTTGAAGGTGGCCGTCCCATTCTGGATCGCCGAGGGGCTGGCGATCGTCACCGCGGTGTTGAAGATGGCGACGGCCGTCGTGCCGTTGACGTTCAGATTGGTGATCGCGTCGCTGCCGCCGAAGGTCGCGGTGCCGCCGGTGATGGCGAGCTTCCCGGCCCCGCCGAGCGAGGAGGCCGACGTGAGCGTCGGCGATCCGCCGAAGAAGGCGAGCGTGGCGCCCGACGACACCACGAAGGGGCCGCTGTCGGTCCCGCCGGTCCCGATCGCCAGCGTACCCGAGGCCACGTCAACCGTCCCCGAGCTGGTCAGGACCACTCCGTCGGACGACCGGCCCCGATAGCCGTAGCCATACCCATAACCGAAGGCGGTCGCGCCGGTCCCGGAGAGTTTCGCGAGCGTCCCGGCGTTGAGGAAGCTGAGCGTGCTGGTGTCGCCCGAGAGCGACGAGGCGACGATCGCATTCGAATTGATGTCGAAGACGGCGCCCGCATGGTTGTTGATCGTGGCGCCACTCTGGAAGTTGAGATTGCCGGCGCCGGTCCAGTTGACCGTCCCGACGTTGGCGAGCGTGGCCCCCGAGAGGGTCTCGCCCGAGGCCCCCGAGATCGTCATCGTGCCGGTGTTCGACAGCGTGCCGGCGCCGGAGAGCGTGCCGCCGGACCAGAGGGAGTTGACGCTCTGGGCCGTCAGCGTGACCCCCGAGGCCAGCGTCAGCGTCCCGCCGCTGACGCTCAACGGGCCGTGGAGCGAGGAGCTGGACCCGACGCTCAGCGAGCCGCCGGTGATGGCCAGCGTGTTGCTCAAGGTGTCCTGGATCGACAGCGCGGCCTGGCTCCCCGATCGGACCGTGATCGTCCACGGGCCGCCCGTCTCGTCGAGGCTGACGGCGGTGCTGGATGTGGGCACCCCGGCATCCAGTTGGTCGCCACGTCCCAGTAGCCGTTGCCGCCGACCCAGTTGTCGGTTGAACGGGTCGTCGATGCCCGTCGGGTGGGTATCGGCGGCGGCCATCGGGAACGTATCGGTCGCGGAGTAGCTCCCCGAGAGCCAGGCGGTCGCCCCGGCGTAGTGGTAGACGCGGAGCGTCGCCTGGTCAACCACCCAGAGGTCGCTGCCGCCGGAAGGGTTGAGCGTGATCCCCGTCGGGTTCGACTCGCCGGGGTCGAGCGACCACGAGCCGAGCAGGGCGCCTGCCGTGCTGTAGACGAAGACCGGGCTGGTCGTCGTGGCGTCGTCGGTGACCCAGAGCGAGGACCCGTTGGTCGTCAGGCCCGAGGGGCTGGTGTCGTTCGCCGCCAGGGCGAAGCTCGAGGTCGGGGCCTGCGTCCCCGAGGTGCGGCTGGCCGCGCCGGCGTAATAGTCGATGGCGTCGCTCGACTTGTCGACGATCCAGAGATTGGTCCCGTCGGTGGCCAGGTCGGTCGGCTGGGTGATGCCCGTGGCCGTCCACGAACCCTGGAGCACCCCGGAGGCGTTGTAGACGTAGACCTTGTCGTTGGCATCCACGACCCAGATCGTCGTGCCCGCGGCGTTGCTGGTCGAGCCCCTCGGCGCCGGGTCGGACAGGGCCGTGCTCGAGATCAGGTTGCCGTAGGCGTCGTAGTTGAAGAAGTCGTCGGCCGTGTCGTCAACGACGTGGAACTTGGTCGGCCCGTGCGCGGGGACGACGACCGTCTGCGAGGCGGTCTTGCTGAGCGCGTCGTCCACCACGGTGACGCTCAGGGTGTAGGTGCCGGCGATCGTGTAGGTGTGCGTCCCCGAGACGGTCCCGGTCGTGAGGACCCCCGTCGAGCCCTCGGTGACCGCGACGATCCCCGGGGTGGTCGCCGTGCCGTCGCCCCAGTTGATCGTGGCGGTGAAGGTCTCGGTCGTGCCGGCCGGGGCGAAGGTGAAGCCGGGTGAGGTGAACGAGGCGACCTGGACGTTCGTCAGCGCCTGGTTGACCACCGCGGTGACCGTCGTGGCCGTCACGGTGGGGGCGACGTCGAGGATCGTCGCGGTGGCGCCCCGCGAGCCGGTGACCCCGTTGTTGTCGCTGACCTTCAGGGTGATCGCGTAGGTGCCGCCGTCGGCGTAGACGTGGATGGCCGCGACCGTGCCGCTGCCCGACGACTCGGTCACGGTCCCGGCGGAGGAGGTCCCGTCGCCCCAGTTGATCGTCGCCGTGTGCGTGTCGAGCGTCCCGGTGTCGGTGAAGGCGCCGGTGAAGCTCAGGGTCTGACCCTCGTTGCCCGAGAGGTTGCTGGCGGAGGTGACCACCGGCGTGGCGTCGACGACCGTGGTGGTGAACGTCAGGGTGATGTGCGACCCGCCGGAGTCGGTGATCGCGACGCTCCCGTTGTAGACGCTCCCTTCCTCGCCGAAGCTGTCGGTGGCCGTGACGGTCCCGCTGTGCGTGCTGGTGTTGTAGGCGATCGTGCCGGGGGAGCTATGGCCGTCGCCCCAGGTCACCGTCGCCGAGTAGTCCGACGCGGTGCCGGCCGGGTCGGCGTCGGAGAAGTTGGCCACCACCGCGGTGAGCGTCGTCCCCTCGGGGGGGCTCTGATTCACGCCGCTGCCCGACAGGGCGGCGTCGGCCACCGTGGCGGTGTCGGTCGCCGTGATCGTGGCCCCGCCGCCGTCGCGGATCAGCACGGAGGGGGCGTACGTCCCCTCCTCGGCGAAGGTGGTCCCGCCGCTGACGTCGTACACCTGGTTGACCGAGTCATACGTGATCGTGCCGGTGGAGCTGTTGCCGCTGCTCCAGGTGATCGTCGCCGAATAGTCGCCGAGCGTGCCGTTGGGGTCGGCGTCGGTGAAGGTGGCGACCAGGCCGCTGAACGGTGCCCCCTCGGTGGCCGTGATCGACTTGGCGGTGGCCGTGAGCGGGGCGTCGGCGACGGTCGCGGTCCCGGTCACCGTCGCGGTCGAGCCGCCGGCGTCCTTGATCGCGATCGAGGTGGTGTAGGTCCCTTCCTCGAGGTACAGGTTCGTCCCGGTGATGTCGAACCGGGTGTGCGCCGCGTCGTAGGTGACCGTCCCGGGGGAGACGTTGCCGTTGCCCCAGGTGATCGTGGCGGAGAGGCCGGCGGTCGTGGTGGTGGCGTCGGTGCTGGTGAAGGTGGCGACCAGCCCGGTGAAGACCGCCCCCTCGACCGGGGAGATGGGCTGGCCGGTGGCCGACAGGGCGCGTCGGCCACGTTGGCGTGCTCGACGATCCGGGCCGACGAGCCGCCGACGTCCTTGATCTGAACCGTGACGCCGTAGACGCCTTCATCGATGTACGTATGCGGGCCGGTGACGGTGAAGACCTTGGTGGAGGCGTTGTAGGAAATCGCCCCGTTGGAGGTGGTGCCGTCGCCCCAGGCGATCGTCGCCGTGAAGTCGGACGTGGTGCCGTTCGGGTTGGCGTCGGTGAACGTGGCCACCGATCCGGTATACGAGACCCCTTCGGTGGCCGTGATCGTGGCGGCGGTGGCGGTGATCGCGGCGTCGACCACGGTGGCCGGGGCCGTCATCGTGGCGGAGGCGCCACCGGAGTCCTTGACCGTCACGCTGATCGTGTCGGTCCCCTCGTCGGCGTAGGTGATCGAGCCGGAGACGTCGTAGACCTTGTGGACGCTGTCGTAGGCGATCGTCCCGGCGGTGTTGGTCCCATTACCCCAGTTGATCGTCGCCGAGTAATCCGAGGTGATGCCGCCCGGGTCGGCGTCGGTGAAGGTGGCCAGGACGCCGCTGAACGCCGCCCCCTCGACCAGGCTCAAGGAGGAGACCGAGAGGGACAGCGGGGCATCGGCGACGGTGGCGGTGGCGGTCGCCGTGGCGGTCTTGCCGCCGACGTCGTTGAGGGTGACGGTGACGGTGTCGGTCCCCTCCTCGGCGTAGGCGTGCGTGCCCGCGATGCTGAACTTCTGCGTGACCCCGTTGTAGGTGATCGTCCCCGCCGACGAGGTCCCGTCGCCCCAGTTGATGGTCGCGGTGAACGATGAGGGGATCGGGACCGGGTCGGTGAAGGTGGCCACGGTGCCCGTGAAGGCGATCCCCTCGACGGGCGCGATGGCGATGGCCGTGAGAGACGGCACGGCGTCGGTGACGGTGGCGGTCCCGGTCGCCGTCGTGCTGGCCCCGCCCTTGTCGCGGATCGCCACCGAGAGCGAGTACGAACCATCCTCGAGGTAGGCGTTTGAACCGGCGACGGTGTATTTGCCCTGGGCGGAGTTGTAGGCGACCGTGCCGGTGGTGACGTGGGCGTCGCCCCAGGTGATCGTCGCCCAGTAGTCGGAGGTGACGGCGCCGGGGTCGGCGTCGGTGAAGGTCGCCACCGTTCCGGTGAAGCTGCCTCCTTCGACCTGGGAGAGCGTCACGCCGCTGGAGGAGAGCGCGGCATCGGCGACGTTGGCGGTGGTGGCGGCCAGGGCCGAGGCGCCGCCGGCGTCGTTGATGATGATGATCGCGCCGAGGGTGATCCCCTCGGTGTAGGTATGGCTGCCCGTCACGGTGTAGACGTGTCGAGTGGAATCGTAGCCGACGGTCCCCGAGGAGGTGGAGGCGTCGCCCCACTGGATCGTCGCGGTGAAGTCGCCGACGACGGCGCCCGGGTCGGCGTCGGTGAAGCTGGCGACCTCGCCGGAGAACGCCGCGCCCTCGGTGGCGGAGAATGTCTCGCCGTTGGCCGTGAGCGGGGCGTCGGCGACGTTGGCCGTCCCGCCGACCGTGGCCGAGGCCCCGCCGGCGTCGAGGATCGACACGCTCGTGGTGTCGTGACCTTCCTCGAGGTAGGTGTGGGTCCCGGTGACCGTGAACGCGCCGAGGGCGGCGTTGTAGGCAATGGTCCCGGCCGAGGAGCCGCCGTCACCCCAGGTGATCGTCGCGGTGTAATCGGTGGCCGTCCCGCCCGGGTCGGCGTCGGTGAAGGTGGCCACCGTGCCGGTGAACGAGGCCCCTTCGACCGGTGTGACGGTCAACCCGGTGGCGGTGAGCGGGGCGTCGGCGACGGTCGCGGTCGCCGTCTTGGTGGCCGAGTTCCCCCCCACGTCGTGGATCGTCACCCCGGCGGAGTACGACCCTTCCTCGGCATAGGTGTGGCCGGCGGCGACCTGGAACTGGTGGGTCGAGGAGTTGTACGTGATGACCCCCGAGGACGAGGTCGTGTCGCCCCAGGTGATCGTCGCCGTGAAGTCGGACGCGGTGGCCAGCGTGTTAGCATCGGTGAAGGTGGCCACCGTGCCGTTGTAGGGCGCCCCCTCGACCGCGGAGATCGCCGAGGCGGTGAGCGTCAGCGCGGCGTCGGCGACGGTCACGGTCCCGATCACGCCCACGCCGGCGCCGCCGGCGTCCTGGATCGAGACGTTCGGGTGGTAGGTCCCTTCATCGGCGTAGGTGTCGGTGCCGGTGACGGTGAAATACCCGAGCGAGGAGTTGTAGGCGATCGTGCCCGCCGACGTGTTGCCGTCGCCCCAGGCGATCGAGGCGGTGTAGTCGGTGACGGTCCCGCCCGGATCCGCGTCGGTGAACGTGGCAATCACGCCGGTCAGCGCGACCCCTTCGGTGCCCGAGAGGCTGGCTCCGGTGCCGGTGAGCGCCGCGTCGGCGACGATCGCCGTGGTCGACGCGGTGGCGTTGCTGCCGCTGTAGGTGATCGTCACGCCGACGGTGTACGACCCCTCCTCGGCGTAGGTGTTGGTCCCGGTGACGGAGTACGCATTGGCGGCGGCGATCCAGGCGATCGTCCCGGCGGAGCTGTGCCCGTCGCCCCAGGTGATCGTCGCGGACTGGGCCGCCGCGCCGGTGAAGATGGCGACGACCCCGGTGAACGCAGCCCCCTCGACCGGGTCGACCGGGATGCCGGTGTCCCCGGCGGCGGCCTGCGTCACCGTGACCGTGTCGGTGGCGACCGTCGAGGCGCCGCCGGCGTCGGTGATCGTGATCCGCGCCGTGTAGGTCCCGACCGCGGCGTAGGTGTGGCCGCCGTTGGCGACGAAGTCGTGGTTGGCCGAGCTGTAGGTGACGTAGCCGGAGGACGTGCTCGAGTCGCCCCAGGCGATCGACACGGAGTCGTCGCCCGACAGCCCGCCCGGGTCGGCGTCGGTGAAGGTCGCCACCGACCGGCTGAAGGCGATCCCGGCGACGGCCGAGAAATTGATGCCCGTGGACGACAGCGCCGCATCGGCCACCGTCGCCGAGGGGCTGGCCGAGGCCGAGGCCCCGCCCACGTCGTGGACCTTCACCGCGATCGGGAACGTCCCCTCCTCGGCATAGGTGTTGGTCCCGGTGACCGTCCCCGAATGCGTGCTCGCGTTGAAGCTGATCGTGCCCGTCGAGGTATGGCCGTCGCCCCAGGCGATCGTCGCCGAGAAGTCGGCGAGCACGCCGTTGGGGTCGGCGTCGGTGAAGGTGGCCACCGTCCCGGTGAAGGCCGCGCCCTCGGTCGCGGAGACCGCCACGGCGGTGGCCGTCACCGCGAAGTCGGGGACGTTCGCGGTCGAGCTGGCGATCACCGTCGCCCCGCCGCTGTCCCTGATCGTGACGGCGATCGCGAAGGTCCCCTCCGTCGCGTAGGTGTTGGTGCCGCTGACCGTGAACTTCTGGAGCGAGGAGTTGTAGACGATCGTCCCGGCGTTGGACGTGCCGTTGCCCCAGTTGATCGTGGCCGAATAGTCGGTCGCCGTGCCGTTGGGATCCGCGTCGGTGAAGCTCGCCACGACGCCGCTGAACGCGACGTTGCGGGTCGCGGCGATCGTGGTGCCGAAAGGCGTGAGCGGGGCGTCGGCGACGGTGGCGGTGCTCGTCGCGGTGAGCGTGGCGCCGTCATAGTCGGTGAGGGTCGTGACGACGGAGTCGGTCCCCTCCTCGGCGTAGGTGTCCGTGCCGGTGACGGCGAAGGCGCCCAGGGCGTAGCTGTAGGCGACCGTGCCGGCCGAGGTATGGCCGTCGCCCCAGACGATCGACGCCGTGACGTTGGGCGAGGTCACGCTCAGGTACGCGTCGTTGAAGGTGGCGACGACGCCGGTGAACGCGATCCCCTCGACCGGCGCGATGGCCTTGCCGGTCGCGACGAAGTCGGGGTCGCTGACCTGCGCCGAGCCGGTGGCGGTCGCGGTCAACCCGCCGCCGTCCTTGACCGCGATCGTCGTCGCGTAGGTGCCGCCTTCGACGTACACGTTGGTAGCGGTCACCGTATACGCCCCGAGGCCGGAATTGTAGGCGATCGTCCCCTCGGTGACATGGCCGTCGCCCCAGGCGATCGTCGCCGCGAAATCGTTGGCCGTGGCGCCCGGGTTCTGGTCGGTGAAGGTCGCCACCTGGCCGGTGAACGGGGTCCGCTCCGAGGTCGAGACGGCCGTCGGCGTGACCGAGAGCGCGGCGTCGGCGACCGTCCCGAGCTCGCTGAGCCAGGCGCCCGCGCCCCGGAGTCGGCGAGCGCCACCGCGAGCCCGTAGGTCCCCTCGTCGGCGTAGGTGTGCGTCCCGTTGACGTCGAACCGGCTGTGGGCCGAGTCATATACGATCGTCGCGGCCGACGAGGTGCCGTCGCCCCAGGTGATCGTGGCGGAGTAGTCGGAGGCGGTTCCGCCCGGGTCGGCGTCGGTGAAGGTGGCCACCGTGCCCGTGAACGCGATCCCCTCGGTGGCGGCGACCGTGGCCGTGGATGCGGTCAGCGCCGCGTCGGCGACGGTGATGCCCAGGGTCCCCGACCCCGTGGCCCCGCCGCTGTCCGCGACGGTGACGCCGAGCGTGAACGAGCCCTCCTCGGCATAGGTGTGCGAACCGGCGACGCTGAAGTTCCCCGCCCCGGAGTTGTAGGTGAGCGTCCCGGGCGAGGTGGTGCCGTCGCCCCAGGCGATCGTCGTCGTGTAGTCGCCGACGACGCCGTTGGGGTCGGGGTCGACGAAGGTGGCGACCGTGCCCGAGAACGCCGCCCCTTCCGTCGCGGCGATGGCGGCGACCGAGACGACCGGTGTGGCGTCGGCGACGTGGGCCGTCGTGCCGGGCGAGGTGGTGGCGCCGTCGGTGTCCTTGATCGCCACCGAGACGGCGTAGCTCCCCTCCTCGGCGTAGGCGTGGCTGCCGACGACGGTGAAGGCGCCGGTCGAGGCGTTATAGCCGATCGTCCCCGCCGACGAATTGCTGTCGCCCCAGGTGATCGTGGCGGTGTAGAGCGAGGTCGTCCCGCCCGGGTCGGCGTCGGTGAAGGTGGCCACCGTGCCCGTGAACGCGATCCCCTCGGTCGCGTTGATGGTGGCCGGCGTTGCCGTCAGGGGCGCATCGGTGACGGTCAACGTGCTGGCCGCCGTGGCCGAGGACCCTCCCGAGTCGGTGATGAGCACGGAGACCGCGTAGGTCCCTTCGGACGCGTAAGACTCGGACCCGCCCACGGAATAGACGTGCGTGCTCGAGTTGTACGTGATCGCGCCCGGGGACCAGTCGCCGTCGCCCCAGGTGATCCTGGCCGCGAAGTCGCCGGTCGTCAACGACGGATTGGCGTCGGTGAAGGTGGCGACGGTGCCGCTGAAGGTCGAGTCTTCGGGGATCGACAGGGAGAGCGCCGTGGGGGTGAGCGCGGCATCGGCGACATTGGCCGTCGAGGTGGTCGAGGCCGAGGCGCCGCCGGCGTCCTTGATCGTCACCGAGACTAGGTAGGTGCTCTCATCCGGATAGGTCTTGGTGCCGTTGACGTCGAAGACGTGGTTGACGCTGTCGTAGACGACCGTGCCGGCGGACGTGGTCCCGTCGCCCCAGGCGATCGTCGTCGAGTAGTCGGTGGCCGTCCCGCCCGGGTCGGCGTCGGTGAAGGTGGCGACCGTGCCCGTGAACGCGATGCCCTCGGTGGGGGTGAAGGTCTTGGCGGTCGCGGTCAGGGGCGCGTCGGCGACCACGAAGCTCGGGTGCGCCGTGGTGGTGGCGCCGCCGCCGTCGGCGATCGCCACCGAGGTCGCGTAGGCCCCTTCCTCGGCGAACGTGTGCGTGCCCGAGACGGTATAGTATCTCTGCGAGGCGTTGTAGGCGATGGTCCCGGCGGACGCGGTGCCGTCGCCCCAGGTGATCGTCGACGAGTAGTCGGTCAGCGTGCCGCCCGGGTCGGCGTCGGTGAAGGTGGCGACCACGCCCGAGAATGCCGCCCCCTCGACCAGGTTAGTCGTCCCGGCCGAGGACGAGAGCGGGGCATCGGCGACGTGCGCGGTGACGGTCGTCGAGGCGGTCGAGCCGTCCACGTCGGCGATCGCGACGGCGATGGAATAGGTCCCTTCCTCGGCGTAGGTGTGCGTCCCGTTGACGTTGAACCTGGCGTGGGTGCTGTCATAGGTGAAGGTGGCCGGCGTGCTGGACCCGTCGCCCCAGTTGATGGTCCCCGAGAAGTCGCTCGTCGGCGCCGAGGGGTCGCCGTGAACGAAGGTCGCGACGGCGCCGCTGAAGGCGATCCCCTCGGTGGGGGAGACGGTCGCGGGCGAGGGCGTCAGCGGGGCGTCGGCGACCGCCACGGTGATCGACGTAGCCGCCGGGTAGGTGCCGTCGTCGGTGGTCGCGGTCGCGGAGATGGTGTCGGTCCCCTTCTCGGCGAACACGTGCGAGGCGGTGGTGGTGGTCGTGCCTGCCGGCACGGTGGAAGTATTGCCGTCGCCCCAGACGATCGACCAGGTGATCGGGTCGGTCACCGCGGCGCCGGGGTTGAGCGTCAGCGTGTACGACTGGCCCTCGAGGCTCGTCGAACGCGCCGCTGATCGCCGGGACCGGCGGGACGTCGTAGACCGTCACCGGGAACGACACGCTGGTCGAGGGCGCCGCCGCTGTTGGTCACGGTCAGCGAGGCGGAGTAGCTCCCTTCCTCGGCATAGGTGTGGCTGCCCGTGACGGTCCCCGCGCCCATCGACTCCTGGACGGTCCCGGCGGTGATTGTGCCGTCGCCCCAGTTGATCGTCGCGGTGTGGGTGTAGCTGGTGTTCGGGTCGGTGAATCCGTCCGAGATCGACAGCGTGCCCGCCTCGGGGACCTGCTGGGCGGCGATCGGGTTGACCACCGGCGCCGAACTCGGGGTCATCAGGCAGGTGATCGTGACCGTGCTGAGCCGGTCGGCGTTGTCGCTGTCGAGCCGGATCATCAGCCGGCCCTCGGTGCCCGGCGTGAGCTGCGAGATGTCCGTCGTGACGGTCGTATTGCCGCCGGTGGTGGAGACCGTCGTCCCCTTCCCGGTCGCGATCGGCTGCCCGTCGGTGACGTTGAAGAAGGCGTCGCGCTGCGGCTGGAAGGTGCCGACGAGCGTAGAGTCGCCGGTGCCGACGAGGCTGGCCTCGAAGGCGTCGTTGATCGACGCCGGGGTGTCGGCGGGGTCGAAGGAGAGGTTGTCGTAAGTGAAGGCGACATCGGTGGGATCCGCCGGGACGGTGAAGTCCTTCTCGACCCCGATGACGAACGAGTCTCCCTCGGTGATCACCAGGCCGCCCGCAGTCGAGACGACCGTGCCCTTGCCGCTGGGAGAGCCGCCATCCTGGATCGTCGTCCAACCCGTCATGCACCACGTCGGAGTGGGGGTCGGCGTCGGAGTCGGAGTCGGTGATTGCGACGTGTCGGGGGAAATGCCCTGTGCCGGAGTGGGGGTCGGTGTGAGGGTGGTCGGAGTGGGGGTCGGTGTGAGGGTGGTCGGAGTCGGAGTCGGTTGAACGACGGGTGGTGTGGGCGTCGGAGTGGGTGTGCCCGAGTGCGTGGGTGCCGTCGGGAATACGCCCGGCTGGATCGGCGGGGTGGGCGAGGGGCCACCGATATAGGCGCCGCCGATCGCCCCTCCCGACCCGGACCCGCCGCCGGATGCGGGGTTCGACGGCGCGGGATCGTGGCGAAGAGGAGCGACGGGACCGCCTCCACCGATCCCTCCGCGGCCCTTCCCGGCCATCCCGCCGGGGGATCCGTCTCCCGTCTTGCGGCGATGTTGGAACAGGTCGCCGTCGCCGTGCTTCCGCCCCGAGTCATGCTCTCGCTTCGCCTCCCGGCCCGCGCCGAGGCCAGCGTGATGGACCGAATGCAAGTCTTCCGGGCGCAGGCCCCTCGAGCCTCCCGCCGAACCCGAATGGCGTGCCGACGCGGTCGTCGTCCCGGGCGGGGAGACGACGACCGGCGTCGCCCTGGCGGGATGTGGCGACCTCGGGGCCAGGGGCTCGTGCTGGGCGGCGTGGGCGTGCTGCATCGCCCAGTCCAGCTCGCCGGCGACGACGCTCCCCATCGCGGTCAGCATCGAGCCGACGGCCTCGCGCCGCTCGAGCATCTGGGGATCCAGCGAGAGCCGCTTCCGCCTCCGCCGTGCCCGTGGCGGCGGGCCGGACGGCGCCACGCCGAGCTCCGGGGCCGGCCCGGCCGCCATGCGGTAGGCTCGCCCCCCCGGAGGCCCGAAGCGCGAGGGGCTGGGATGGGATGAGACCGGCGCGAGGAGGAATCGCTTGCGGTTCATGATCGACGGTTCCCAGGTGCGGACGTTCCCCGATCCGTCGGGCTTCGCCCGGGCGGGTCGCGGGGGGCCGGATTGTATCAGCGAAACGGCCAGTGCCGGTGGAAAACTTCGATGCCGAGAAAGGCTCTGATGTCGGCCAGACCAGTTCGAGGCCGCCGGAGGAGGATGATGATCAAACCGGCTAGGTAAGGCAACAAAAAAATTTACCCTTCATCCGATTTTCACGTAGTGGCGATCCGGAATGCAGTCATTTTATTTGAAATGATATTACTAGTATGAAGCAAAGAACATAAGAATTATTTCGGCGATGTCGGGCCGAAGGGCTCGGGCGAGACGGCGGCCCCGACGCCGCGCGTTCGAGCCGCCGCCGAAAGCCCGGCGCTTTCCGCAAGTCCCGAGATTGGAAGCGTTTCCGGTTTGCGACGATCGATTCATGAAGTCTCGGCCAGCAGGAAACGGCCTCGAGGAGTCGGGGAGATCGGACCGGAATCCTCCCCGGGAATCACGAAGGACCTCGCGCGACTCCACCCATGCCGCCCTCACCGCCCCGCTGCCCGGCACACCGCGACCGGCCCCCGCCCGACCCCGTCGGATTATACCGGCCGGCCCACCCGCCCGGATTCATCGGAGAGCGGCGTCTTCTAAAATAGACAAAGGCTATCATAAGCATTCGCGTATTATATCGCTCGAATGCGTCCGGCAAACGTCCGCTCGGTGTGATCGATCCGCCGGGAGGCGGAGGAGGCCGCGGCCGCGCCTTCGGCGTGCACGGGTTGCGGCGCGGCGGGCGAGCGCCGGCGACCCCTCCCCAGCACTCCGGGGCCAATCCCCCGCGCCGACCGGTTGCGCACCGCGGTCCCGCAATCTCACCGAGACGGTGCGTCGATCCGGCACGAGGAAACCCCGGAAAATCCGGCCTAGCAATGGACATGAATTGTAAATGTCGGTTTCAATCGAATAGGAATCTCATTCCCGGACGCCGGAAGGCATTCCGCAGTCCGACCTCGGGCAACGTTGCAGAGGATCAGTTCGCGCTCGATGTTCTCGCCCCATCTCCCGCCAACTCCCGGGATGCACCGCCTCCACCCCGAACGCGTGGCACCTCCAGGAAACGCCTTACGACGCCCGTTGCCTGATTCCGCCGACAAACAAGTCATAGATGCCTGTGGGTGGCGTTAGGGCTGCCATTCCACTCGTCGAGTCCCGGAGCCCCGGATCGGAGGATACGACTTGTCCCACATCCTGACCATCGAGACCGAGGTCCGCGACCAGGCCGAGGTCGCGGAGGCGCACCGCCGCCTCGCCCTGCCCGAGCCGGTCCAGGGCACGGCCCGGCTCTACAGCGGCCAGGCCACCGGCCTGCTCGTCCGCCTGCCCGACTGGCTCTACCCGGCCGCCGTCAACACGACCACCGGCCAGCCCGCTACGACAATCTCGAGGGGTGCTGGGCGCGGAGAAGCATCTCCATCACTTCCTGCAGGCGTATGTCGTCGAGCGGTCCTGGCGATCCAGGAGGTCCGGTTCCCGGACGTCGAGCGGGTGATCCCGGCGCCCGGCGAGGTCACGACCCGGCCGCGGGTCAACGCCGACTACGCCCGCTTCCTCGCGTCGTCGCTCGCCCGCTGCCCGGGGGCGAGGAGCTCTCTTCAGCGAGATCGGCTTCACCGGCGCCGAGACCCCGTTCCTCTGCCGGGACCAGCGGACGGTCTACGCGGTCCAGCCGCTGAGCGGCGGCTCGACACCCGGCCCGGACGCGAATGTGGTCCGCATCGAATCGGCCGCGGCCACCGCCGCGGAGGAGCGTGCCCCGGCCCGTCCCGAACCCCCGAGGAGGCCGATGAGCGAGCCCGTCGGACACGATGGCCGCGAGCCGGCGCGGCCGGCCGTGACCGGCTCCCCCACGTCGGTGCGGTCGCTTGCGACCGACGCCACCGGCGGTACCGAACCGCCCGCCACCAGCCTGTCGACCCTGATCCAGGAGGCCGAGGCGCTGCACGCGACCCTCGCCGACGCCAGGTCCAGGACGGCCCGCCTGATCGCGGGCCTGCGGCGACACCGCAAGCAATCGCGGCTGGTGAACGAGGCGTTGAAGCCGTTGCGACAGCTCCGGCCGGTCGATGCCGCCGGCTGATGCCCGGCGGTCGCGGCCGGCATCCCGCGTCGTTCCCGTCCGATCGTCAACCCGATGAAGGAAATCCACGTGTCCTTGAAACTGAATGTCGGTGTCATGAGGAAGGTCGGCCAGCCGGATTACGGCTCGGTCGGCGCCTCGTGCCACCTCGAGCTGGAGATCGATGGCGGCCTGCTGCTCGAGCGCGACCTCGACGGCTTCCAATCGCGGGTCCGCGACGCCTACGCGGCCGTCCACCTGGCCATGCACGACGAGCTGGCCCTCCTTCAGGGACCGGTCGCGGCCCCGCAAGGGCCGCCGGCATCGCCGATCCGCCATGGCTCGAATGGCCATGCCGGCAACAGCGGCCACACCGAGCGTCCGCTGGCCGGGCGATCGCGACCGCGGAAGCCGGCGACGGAGAACCAGGTCCGCGCGATCCGCTCGATCGCCGGCCGGCAGCATACCGAGCTCGACGGGCTCCTCCGCGACCTCGGCGTCGACCGGCCCGAGGATTTGTCGCTCCGGCAGGCCTCCGAGCTCATCGACACGCTCAAGACGGCCGGCTCGATCTGATCGGCGTCCCCGATGTGCCCGGGCGTTCTCGACGAGACCATCACCCCGTGGAGGAACGATCATATGGCCAATCTGACCGTGGCGGAAAAGACGCACTGGCGGGACCGCATCCAGGCGAGGATCGACCGGCGGATCGAGGCGATCACGGCCGGCGAGCCCGGCCTGATGGACCGGATCAGGCGCGAGGCAAGGGGCCAGCCACTGACCGCACTCGGTCTGGCCGACTTCCAGGCCGAGCTCGACCGGATCGCCGAGCAGCGGGTCGAGCTGGATAAGGAGGATCGGCAGGCCAGGCGTGACATGCTCGCCCGCATTCGCGGGGTCGCCGTCGAGGAAGTCGAGGCACGCTACTTCGGATCGCTCGACCCCGAGGTCTCCACGGCGATCAGCAAGCGGCAGGTCATCCACGAAGAGGAGCTGCTGGCCGGGCACGAGCTCGGCTGCCCGGTCCTGGAGCTGCGGAGCCAGCAGGACAACCTGCTCGACGTCATCTGGCTGGCGACCTCGCCGGCTCAAGTCCGCGAGCTCTGGACCCGCATAGGGAAAATACTCGGCGACGAGCCGACGGCCCTGGAGCGCGAGGCGCTGGCGATCGCACCGAAGAGACATCGGTTCTTCCGGCTGTGATGTGATTGCTGCGTGATCGGAGGGCCGGTCCCGGCTCCCGCCGGGGCCGGCCTCCCTTTTTCTTAGCCTTCGGGGAAGCATCGAGCTCGGTGAAGGCTCGGACCATGACGCGGCTCTGGAGCGTGACCGATCGGCTCCCGATCGCGACGCGACTCATCCCAGTTCCAGGCCCGTCCCCAGCTTCCGGTTCTTCGACCGGGTCGCCAGCAACAGGTCCAGCGACGACACCGTGCCATCGCCCGTCACGGCGGCGCTCGAGCGGCGCCCAGCCCATTTGCGATGTCTCGCCGATGCTCGCGGCGATCTCGTTCAGGTCGTTCTGGTCAACGATCCCATCACCGGCCACGTCGCCCAGCAGCCGGTCGAAGTGGTGCACGGCCGTCTGGCCGTCGGGCAGCTTGATGTCCACCTCGTAGTAGCCGTCCGGTGTCGTGGTCGTCGGGCTGTTGCCGATCCCGCCCGAGCCGAAGTTGATCTCGATGGCGTGGTCGAGCACCGAGAGCATCGTCGGGCTCGACAGCGGGACCGCCACCTTGCTCGACGCGTCGCCGTTCAGGTCGTACTTGTAGATCGTGATCTCGGGCGAAGCGGTCCCGACCGAATTGATGATCGTGGTCAGCTCCTGATCGCTCTGAGCGTCGCTTTCGTTGAAGCCGAGGTCGAGATAACGGATGAACGACCGGCTCGCGCTGCCGTGCTCGACGGTGAAGCTGGAGACCTGGAGTTGGACGGGCTGGGCTAGCGCGAAGACCTGGTTGGCAAAGGTCACATCGGGACTCTTCGGCGGCACCCTGGAGGTTGCCGACGGAGTCGAGTCCGATGCTGTAGAAGGAATACGTGTGCGACTGGCCATCGGTGAGGCCCTGATAGGCGATCGTCGAGTGGTAGTTCCCATGGCTGTCGGCAAATCCGGCGGGGATGGCGTAGGGGCCGACTTCCTGGTAGGTGCCGCCGTCAATCGAGACGAAGACCTCGAAGTAGGTCAGGGCGGCGCCGCCGGGGTCGTTGCCGGTGAGGTCGAGCGTGAAGGTGCCGGTCGTGCTATTGACGGTGCTGGGATTGGTCCCGGTCGTGGCGTCGACGGCCGTGACCGGCGGCGTCAGGTCGGGGAGATAGGTGCTGGCCTCGATGGCCGGCGCCTTGTTCTCGACGTTGCCGGCGTTGTCCCTGGCGATGCTGTAGAAGGAATAGGTGGTGTTGCTCGCTCCGGTGTAGGTGGCGGTGGGGTTGGAAGCCGGGGCTACGGTCCACTGCGACCAGGCCCCGCCGTTGATCGAGACGAAGATGGTGTCGTTGGCGACGCCCGAGGCCGGGCCGCCATTGGCGGCATTCGGATCCGATCCGGTGACCGTGACGGCGAAGCTGAGGCTGGTCTCGCGGGCCGCCAGCGCATTGACCTGGCTGGTGGGCGGGGTCGTGTCCACCAGCCAGAAGGTCGAGAGCGAGCCGGTGCCTGGGTTGCCGTACGGGTCGGTGATGTCGGCGGCATTGACGGTGAGCGTGAACTCGCCCTGGGCCGTCGTCAGACTCGTCAGGGGACCGATCGCGTAGGTCGCGGTCGAGCCACCGACCAGGCTGAGGGAGACGCCGCCCTCAATCAGGTTGGCCCCGCCATCGTCGGTTAGCGTCAGGGCTCCCGGGCTCACGCTGGCGGTGTTGATCGGCTCGCTGAAGGTGACATCGATCGAGGCGACGGCCGAGTTCCGTGGGTTGGGCGTAACGGCGGCGATCGAGGTGATTGTCAGCGCGTTGACGATCTGGATGGTCGTCTGGGCCGCGGTCGGCGTCGACTGGACGTTGCCGGCTCTGTCCGTCGCCACGCTGTAGAAACCGTAGGTATTCCCGAACGAGCCGGTGAAGGTGGCCGATGCCGTGTTCGACGTACCGTTCGAGGGCGTGAGCGTCTTCCAGTAGGTCCAGGCTCCGCCGTCGGTCTGATCGTAGACGGCGAAGGATGCGATGCCCGACGGCGTGCTCCCGTTCGACCCGGTCGGATCGCTGCCCGTGACCGTGACCGTGAAGCTCGTGGAGGTGGTGGTCTGGGGCAGCGGGCTGACGGTGCTCGTCGGCGCGGTGGTGTCCATCAGCCAGGAGGTCGATATCGAACCGGTGATCGGGTCACCGGCCTGGTCCTGGAGGCCGTCGGCGTTGAGGGTCAGAGAAAACGTACCCTCGGCGGCTGTCAGCCCGGAAAGGCCGCTGATGATATAGGAGTCGGATGTGACGCGGGTGAAAGCGACACTCCCGGAGATCAAATTGGGCCCGCCATTGTCGGTCAGGCTCAAATCGGCGGACGTGAGTGGGACCGTCAGGATCGAGGGGTCGAACGTGAGGTTGATGTTCGCGACCGGCGTGTTGCGCGGATCGGGCGAGACCGGTACGATCGCGGCCGCGATGACCGTCAGCGACGTCGAGGCGTCGGAGGCCGGCTGGAAGTTGGTGCCTCCGGCATAGGCGTAGGTGATGGTGTAGGGCGTATCCGATGCGGGGATCGCCTGCGTGTTGAACGTGGTGCTGAACGAGCCGTCGGCCTCGACGGCGGCCGCCTGGGTGATCCCGTCGATGGTGATCGAGACGTCGCCCGGCGGAACCGCCGAGGTATTGCTCGCGAGAGTGCCGACAAGGTTGCTCGACCCCGTACCGGCGAAGATCGCCTGCGAAGGGGACAGGCCGCTCAAGAGGAGAGTGGCCAACTGGACGTTGATGGTCGTCTGAGCCGTGGCGGTCGTGTAGTCGATCGAGTCTGTCGGCGCGAAGCTGACCGAGAGCGTTTGGCCATCGCCTGCGTTCAGGATGGTGCTCGAAGCCGGCGTGTAGGTAAACGTACCGGATACGTTGGCCGTCGCGTCGAGCTGCGTCGTGCTCAAGGGCGTGCCATAAACGATGTCGGCCGGAGCGGCCCAGGTGATCGTCGGCATGGCTTGCAGGACGTTGATCGTCACCGTGCCGGTCGCATCGGCGTAGTCAGTGGTGTCGGTCGGAACGAAGGAGACCGAGAGCGTCTGATCGTTGCCGGCGCCCAGGATGGTGTCGGCGGCCGGCGAGTAGGTGAACGTACCGGGTACGTTGGCCGTCGCGTCGAGCTGGGTCGAGTTCAGCTTCGTGCCGTAGACGATGTCGGCCGGGGTAGCCCAGGTGATCGTCGGTGCGGCGAGCACCCTCCAGGACGTGGAGATCGGCGGTCCGGTGCCGACGGCACCGTTCTGATCGTCGATGTCGCCGGCGTTGACCGTGAGCGTGTAGGCGCCCAGGGCGGCCGTCAGGCCGGAGAGATCGCCGATTGAGTATGTTGCGGTCGTGCCCGCCACCAGTGTGAGCGAGACTCCGCTGACATCGACAGCATTGCCGTCGTCCGTCAGGGTCACCGAGCCCGGCATTAAGCTGCTCGCATTGATCGGCACGTTGAATGTGACATCGATCGAAGAGACGGGCGTAGCTCGCGGGCTGGGCGAGACGGATGCGATCGAGGTCGCGACGAGCACCGGGGTGATCGTGTCGGCGAAGGCCGCCGAGGTATTCTGATTAAAGTTTCCATCGCCGGCGTAACTCGCGGTGATCGCGTCGTCCCCGACCGGCAAGGCGGAGGTCATGATTGTCGCCTGGCCGTTGCTCAAGGTGGCGCTGCCCAGGTCGGTTGCCCCTTCGGAGAGGGTCACGCTGCCGGTCGGTGCCGGCAGCCCGGACGTGACCGCGTCGACCGTGACGGTGAAGGTGACCGTCTGGCCGACTGTCGATGTGGAATGGTCCACGGTGAGGCCGACCGTGACGTCGGCCTTGTCAACCTCCTGGCCGCCGGTGAGCGCCCCGGAGCTGGGGTTGAACAGGCCGTTGTCGCTGGTGTAGCCCGTCGAGACCGTGTGGCTGCCGACGGCCAGGGAAGTCGTCGTGATGGTGGCCATGCCGCCGGTCAGGCTCACGGGATTTCCGAACGGCGAGCCGTCGATCGAGAACTGGACGGTCCCCGTGGGTGTGACGTTCCCCGACGTCGGACTGACCGTCGCGGTGAAGGTGACGGAATCGCCGAGCTTCGACGGGTCCGCGCTCGATTTCAAGGCGGTGGACGTGTCGATGGGCACGGCCACGATGAGCGTGGCGAGCGCCGAAACCGGGCTGGAGGCGTAGTTGGTCCCATCGCCGGTGTACTCGGCCGTGATCGAGTAGCTGCCCGCCGGCTCGGTGATGGCGACCTGGGCCTTTCCGCCACTCAGCATCACGGGGTTGCCATAGTTCGCGCCATCGACCAGGAACTGTACGGAGCCGTCCGTCGGCGTGCCGGCGGGCGAGGTGACGGCGGCCGTGAACGCGCCCGATTGGCCCGGGGCTACGAGGAGCGTTAACGGGGTGAGGGCCGTTGTGGTCGAGGCCGGGGTGACCGTCAGTGCGGCGGAGGACTCGGCATTGGCCAGGGTGGCGGCATAGTTGGCATCGCCGAGGTACTGGGCCGTGATGGTGTAGCTGCCCGCCGCTTCGGCGATCGCGAGCTGCGCCATGCCTTTACTCACCGGCACCGTGTTGCCGACAGGCGAGCCGTTGGCCAGGAACTGGACGAAGCCGTCCGAAGGTGTCCCATTGGTGGAGGAGACGGTGGCCGTGAAAGAGGGCGACTGGCCGTAGCTGACGGAGTCCGTGCCCGGCGAGATCGACGTGGAGGTCGCAAGTTGGGTGAAGGTGAGGGTAGCCGTGGTCTCGGCGGCGGTCACCGTGGCGGCATAGACGGCGTCGCCGGTGTACTGGGCCGCGATCGTGTAGGTGCCCGCGGGCTCGGTGATGCTGAGCTGCGCCTTGCCGCCGCTCACGGGCACGGGACTGAGGTAATCGGAGCCGTTGACCAGGAACTGGATCGAGCCGTCCGAGGGTGTCCCGACGAGCGAGGACACCGTGGCGGCGAACAGGACTGACTGGCCGAAACCGACGGAGTCCGTGCTCGGCGTGACGACCGTGGTCGTCGCCACCTTCGAGGACGACGACTGGCTGACCGTGAGGGTGGCGGTGGCCTCCGCGGCCAGCAGGGTGGCCGCGAAGTTGGCATCGCCGGTGTACTGGGCCGCAATCGTGTAGGTGCCCAGCGGCTCGGTGATGGCCAACTTGGCCTTGCCGCCGGTCAGCGCCACGGGGCTGCCATAGTTCAATCCATCGACCAGGAACTGGACGAAGCCGTCCGGAGGCGCTCCATTGGTGGAGGAGACGGTGGCGGTGAAGGTGGCCGACTGGCCGGGTGCGACGAATAGCTGGTTCGGAGTGACGGCCGTGCTGGTCGCCGTCTTCACGACCGTCGATTGCGTGACGGTGAGGGTGGCGGTCGTTTCCCCCGCCGTCACGGTGGCGCCATAGGTGGAATCGCCGGTATACCGAGCCGCGATGGTGTAGCTGCTACCCCCGGGCTCGGTAATCGCCAGCTTCGCCGAACCTCCGCTCAGGGGCACGGGGTTGCCGTAAGGGATGCCATCGACAAGGAACTGGACGAAGCCGTCCGTGGGTGTCCCGTTGGAGGAGGAGACAGTGGCGGTGAAGGTGGCCGACTGACCGGAGGCGACCGTCGTCGTGCCCGGCGTGACGACCGTGGTCGTGGCCGTCGCGTTGATCGTGAAGGTCTTCACATAGTCGCCGCCCGGCGTACCGTTGTCGTCGCCGTCCAGCGCGTTTCCGCTCAGGTCGTGGATGCTGGTCGTCGCTGTGCTGAAGATCGTGAACTGGTAATCGCCCGCGGGCAGGGTGCCACCTTCCAGGCCGTCGATGTCGAGGGTTACGACAGTACTGCCCGGCGTGTAGATCGGCATCAAGGCATAAACGACGTCGTCGGGGCTGCCGAATCCGTTGCTTCCGGCCTCACGCAGCTCGTACACGGCCGGGGCACCGGCATCGATCGGGTTGAGTGCCTCGCTGAACGTCACCTGGAACTGACTGATCGGGGAGTTCGTACCACCATCGTTGATGGTCACCGGGCTCGTGTTGACGATCGTCGGTGGCGTGTGGTCGAGGCTTGAGCCCACGAATTCGAAGCCGCCCATGTCCACGAAACCAGGAGCCAGGGTGAACAAGAGGGAATTCGCATTGGCGAGACTCGACTGGCCGTCGTAGCCGGACCGGCAACCGGTACGCCCAGGAGTTGCCGTAGGAAATGCCTACGGTCGGGTTCAGGTTCGCGTTGCCAGAGCCGTAGTCGAAGCGGATATTGCCGTTCTGGAACAGGACGACGTCGAAGTTGACGGGACTGTTGTCGGCCCGGTTCGTGCCCTGCCATCGGATCGTCACCTGGCCGGCCACCGAAGTGTCGACGAAGATGTTCGACGTGGTTAGATTGGCCCAGAGCGGGGCGATACGGCGGTTGGCGATCAGGGACCCGTCGCTGTTGTTCGAGTCGCCCGCCGATCCTGTATTACCCGGATAATTGAATTGCAGGAATCCCTCCGTGGAGACCTGCGCCTGGGTGTAACCGGTTCCGTAGAAGGTGAATGCGAACGGCAGGTTGAGGTTGAAGTATGTGCCAGTCCCACTCCAACCCTGGGCCGTCCCGGTGGCTGCGAAGAGGCTCGAGTTCTGCGCGGCCGCGTAATAGTCCGACGATCCGGCGTTAGGCGTGCCGGGATCGTCCTGGCGAGGGTTGCCCGCGAGGTCGGTCGGAGGCGCCTGCCATGAGTCGCCGGAGTCGATCGCGGGCGATCCGGCATCGACGTAGAAATTGTCGTCGCTACCGCCGTCGCGGAACGAGCCGGCCACCTGGGCGTAGCCGAGGATCGTGTCGGCCCCGGAGATATCCAGGAAATCCGGGTCGGCGCCCGCGAGTCGGCGTCGGTGCCGGTCGCCGCATTCCAGGCGGACAGGCTATCGAGCGAGGTCCCGTTGCCGTTGACGGTCCAGTAGCCGATGTGAGCATTGGGATTGATGTCCTTGTACAGGTCGTTGCCATCGCTGGCGAAGCCGGTCTCGCTATCGGGCGCCACGTAGATGGCATAGCCGGCCAGCACGTACAGGATGTTGTTGTACAACGATACGTTGCTCGAACTGTCATCGATCGTCACGGCATTGCCCAGGGGCTGATAGACCGTGTTGCTGTCGATCGCCACGCCGGCCGGGTTGAGGGTTGTCTGGATCAGGATGGCGTCGTCGGTGTTGGCGTAGACCAGGTTGTCGTAGATCGAGCCGCCGTAATGGACTCCGGCCTGAATTCCCACCGCGTTGGAGTAGACCTGGTTGGCGTAGACGGACCCCGAGTAGTCCACGAAGATGGCGGCACTGGAATTGTTGTACAGCCGGTTGCCGTGGATGGAGCCGTATTGCGTGCTGATGCCCGTCACATTCGTGTAGACGACGTTGTCGGCGATCTCGGACGAAGAGGCCCGGATCCCGACGGCATTGGGACTGAGCTGGCCGTAGACGATATTGCCCGTCACCAGGGAGTTGGTCGCGTTGATGCCGATGCTGGTGTTGTCGAAGACCGTGTTGCCGCTCACGGTGACGCGATCGTTACCCGTCGCGCCATTCGCCGTTGACACGCTGATGCCATCGGGGTTGGCGTAGACCGTGTTGCCGCCGACAAGGTCATCCCGGCCATTGGAGACCGCGATGCCCGTCTGGCCGTCATGGTAGACGGTATTCGCCGACGCGGTATCGTTGTTGCTCGCCAGGTAAATGCCGGTCGACTGGCCCTGGTTGCTGCTCCCGGGAATGCCGAAGACGGTGTTGCCGGTGAGGGTCGCATGGTCGTTGCCGCTGTCGAGGTAGACGCCGTAGTCGTTGTTGGCCGAGATCGTGCTGTTGCTGATGGTCAGGCCCGTGGAGCCCGCGGTATTCGATGCAAAGACGCCGATGTACCCGTCGCTGATCTGCAACTGGTCGAGCGTTACGTTCGTGGCGCCTTCGAGCTCGACCGTGTAGACGGAGGAATTGGTATCTCCGCGGTCGAGGACCGCCGCGCCGTTGGATGGCCCGACGATGGTGACGCCACTATCTTGCGGCGAGAGGATGACGTCGCGGAGCAAGTCGTAGGTGCCGTTGTCGACGAAGATCGTATCGCCGGGCCCGAACGTATAGGCGGCGAGGAGGGCGGCCAGGTTCGCCATCGGCTGGCCGGGGCTCGTGCCGCTGTTGGCGTTATTGCCCGGAGCGGTCGTGTAGACGTCGCCCGTGGTCGAGCCGTCGTTGACGTAGAAATCCTGCCCGGGGCTTGCGATCAGGAACGGCTGGTTCGACGTGCCCTGGAGATTGCCCACCTGATTCGCCGTCACGCGGAACTTGTAGTTGCTGCCCGGCGTCTCCGCGATCGGGATCGTCCAGTCGTAGCTGCCCCGACCGAACGCGTCCATCGATAGATTGGTCGCGATCGTCGTCCACGTCGTCCCGCCATCGGGCGAGACCTGCAGGTTGACGGTGGGATTGGCCACGCCCCCGGCGTTGGTCGCGAACACTTCCAGGCCCGACAGGACCGCCGGCGTCGTCGTGTCGTTGATCAGGCTCAGGTTGATCCCCTGCCCGCCGCCGGCGGTCACCGTGTAGGTCTTCGCCGTCGCCTTGAACGCCAGACCCGCATCGCCCACGATGTCGTAGCCGGCCTGCACCGTCGCCCCTTGCAGGTCGATGTCGAACACCCGGCCGCCAGCCTTGACGTTCTGGTTGGGCTCGACGAAATCGAGGCGGATCGTGTAAGTGCCGTCGGGGACCGCCAGGTGGTACGACAGCGCGTTGCCGACCCCGGAAGCGGCCTGGGCGTAGCTCTGGTAGACGGCCTGCGGAGCCGGGTTGGTCACACCGCTCGTGTTCACGGCGTTATTGAAGCTGAAGTCGGACGTCCCGCCCGCGGTCTGGAACTGGTCGGGGCCGAAGTTGTCCACGCCGTTGCCGCCCGCGTCGACCAGGGCCACGGGCCCCTGCTGCGTCAGCCCGGACGTCTGCCAGGTGACGGTGACCTGCTGGCCGTCCTGGTACTTCTGAAGGCCGCCGGGCGAGGTCACCTGCACGAACTGGGTCGGGCTGGGGGTCGCCTGCGACGTGTCGCCGAAGGCGCCCACGTCGATCCGGCCGCCGTTGGGGGCCGGTTCCTGGAGGTAGTAGGAGTCCGGGTCGCCGGCATCCACGGCCGGAGAGGACGTCTGCAACTGGAAGTCGTCGTCGGCACCATGATCGCCGACGATCTGCTGGAGCAGGACCGCATCAGCCTCGACCGGGCCATTGGCATTGTTCGACAGCGTGACCGTCAAGGTCGTGCCGGTGACCTCGAAGTTGCCGAGGACCTGGAAGGCCGAGCCGCCGTCGCTGATGCCGGACGGGTTGTTGTACTGGGCAACCCGGCTGTAAGCGACCACCGTGCCGCCCTCCAGCACCGTGAAAGGCGAATCAGAGGCCATGAAAGGCTTGCCGGGCCAGGTGGCGGCGATCTCGTAGGTGGCGCCCGGCGTCAGTCCGGTGAAGGTCCAGGTGGCGATGGCGGTGTTGTCGCCGGCCGCGGCCGTCAGGTAATCGCCCGCGAAGCCGCCACCGCCGTTCTGGCTCCAGGTGCCGGTGTCGCTGAAGCCCGAGGCACTGCTGTCGTCGATCACCACGGGCGCGCCGATCGTCGTCGAGCTGAATCCGGTCACGCCATCGGCACCCGACTCATCAACGAATTGTGGATTTGCGAACTGGCCGTGCAGGTCGTTGCCGGTCTCGTAGAACCAGTCGGGCAGAGTGAGGATGTTCTGGCCCTGCCAGGAGGCGAGCACACCCGTCCCGGTCGTGTAGAAGAGGTCGTAGTCGCTCTGGAAGCCGACCTCGCTGTCCGAGGCCACCGAGATGTCGTTGCCCGACTCCGCCCACAGGATGTTATTTAGCAACTCCGCGTTGATCGTGCCCCCGTCCACCTGGATCCCGTTGCCGCTCTCGGTATCGATCGTGTTGTTGTCCAGGTACTGCGGCCCTTCATAGGGAGACGCGTGGTCGTGGATCCCCGCCGATGTGTTCCCTTGCAGGATGTTGTTCGACACCGTCCCCGTGTAGTACGCGGCCAGGTCGATGCCGACCGCGTTGCCGTAGACGTCATTGCCCAGGATCGGGATCGACCCGTTGCCGGCCGTGATCCCCGCGCCGGTGTTGTCGTACACGCGGTTGTCGCTCACCGACCCGCCATTGAACACACTGATGCCGGTGGTGTTGCCGTAGACGATGTTGTCCAACACGCCGGGGCCTTGACTGACGGCGATGCCGGTGGCGTTGCCCGTCTGGCCGTAGACCGTGTTGCCCGTGACCGTGACCGACCCGCTGGCCGTGATGCCGTCGGCGGTGTTGTCGAAGACCGTGTTGTCGCCGACGATCGAGCCCGCTCCGCTCGCGGAGATCCCGACGTGGTTGCCATACGCCGTGTTGCCGCTGACATAAGCATTCGCACCGTTGAGGTCGAGGCCGACGCTCGAACTATCGTAGACGATGTTGCCGGTCAGCAGGGCATTGGCGGCGTTGATCTCGATCCCGGTGCTCTGGACTGCACCGGGCTGATCGGGGATGCCGTAGATCGCGTCGTTGACGAAGCTGGCGCCGTTATTGCCGGAGTCGAGGAAGACGCCCGCACTGGCATTGCCGAACAGGACGCTGTTGGAGACCGTCAGGCCCGTGCTGCCGGCGCCGCTGGAGGCGTAGATGCCGTATGAGCCGCCGGTCAGCTCGAGGTTTTCGAGGGTCACGTTTGTCGCGCCGGCCATCTGGACCACGTAGGCCCCGCCGTTCGTGTTGCCTCGGTTGAACAGGGCGACGGCACCGTTCGGCCCCTCGATGGTCACGCCACTGTCCTGCGGCCCGAGGACCAGGTTGCGGAGCAGGCTGTAGTTGCCGGTATCGACGTGGATGACGTCGCCGGGTACGAAGGTGTAGGCGGAGAGCAGTGCCTCCAGGCTGGCCATCGGCGCGTCCGGCGTCTTGCCGCTGTTGGCGTTATTGCCCATCGCGGTCGTGTAGATGTCGCCCGTGGTCGAGCCGTCGTTGACGTAATAGTTGAGGCCGTTATTGGTGATCAGGAACGGCTGATTCGACGTGCCCTGGGGATGAGTCCCCTCATTCGCCGTCACGCGGAACAGGTAATTGCTACCCGACGTCTCCGCGACCGGGATCGTCCAGATGTAGCTGCCCCGACCGAACGCGTCCATCGATAGATTGGTCGCGATCGTGGTCCAGGTCGTCCCGCCGTCGGGCGAGACTTGCAGGTTGACGGTGGGATTGGCCACGCCCCCGCCGTTGGCCGCGAACACTTCCAGGCCCGACAGGACCGCCGGCGTCGTCGTGTCGTTGATCAGGCCCAGGTCGATCCCCTGCCCGCCGCTGGCGGTCACCGTGTAGGTCTTCGCCGTCGCCTTGAACGCCAGACCCGCATCGCCCACGATGTCGTAGCCGGCCTGCACCGTCGCCCCTTGCAGGTCGATGTCGAACACACGGCCGCCGACCGTCATCGACCCGTTGGGCTCGACGAAATCGAGGCGGATCGTGTAAGTGCCGTCGGGGACCGCAAGGTGGTACGACAGCGCGTTGCCGACCCCGGATGCCGCCTGGGCGAAACTCTGGTAGACGGCCTGCGGCGCCGGGTTGGTCACGCCGCTGGTGTCCACCGCATGGCTGAACGAGGAGTCGGACGATCCACCGGACGTCTGGAACTGGTCGGGGCCGAAGTTGTCCACGCCGTTGCCGCCCGCGTCGACCAGGGCCACGGGCCCCTGCTGCGTCAGCCCGGTCGTCTGCCAGGTGACGGCGACCTGCTGCCCGGCCTGGTACTTCTGGAGGCCGCCGGGCGAGGTCACCTGCACGGTCTGGGCCGGGCTGGGGGTCGCTTGCGACGTGTCGCCGTAGGCGCCCACGTCGATCCGTCCGCCGTTGGGGGCCGGTTCCTGGAAGAAGTAAGAAACCGGGTCGCCGGCATCGACGGCCGCGGAGGACGTCTGCAACTGGAAGTCGTCGTCGGCGCCATGATCGCCGACGATCTGCTGGAGCAGGACCGCGTCGGCCTCGACCGTGCTGCTGGCGTTGTTCGACAGCGTGACCGTCAGGGTCGTGCCCGTGACCTCGAAGTCGCCGAGGAGCCGGAAGGCCGAGCCGCCGTCGCTGATGCCGGACGGGCCGTTGTACTGGGCGACGCGGCTGTAGGCGACGACCGTGCCGCCCTCCAGGACCGTGAACGGCGAATCGGAGGCCGCGAACGGTTCGCCGGGCCAGGTGGCGGCGATCTCGTAGGTGGCGCCCGGCGTCAGTCCGGTGAAGGTCCAGGAGGCGATGGCGGTGTTGTCGCCGGCCGCGGCCGTCAGGTATTCGTTCGCGAAGCCGGAATTGTTGCCATGAGTCCAGGAGCCGGTGTCAATGAAGCCGGAGGGGCTGCTGTCGTCGATCACCACGGGCGCGCCGATCGTCGTCGAGCTGAATCCGATCACGCCATCGGCACCCGCCGGATTCACGAACCGGGGATTGGTTGTGAAGCTGTGGGCGTCCAGTCCGAGCTCATAGAACCAATCGACCAGGCTGGAGATTGTCTGTCCTTCCCAGGAGCCAAGGTTGCCGGTCCCCGTCGTATACAGGTCGTTGTAATCGCTCTGGAATCCGCCCTCGCTGTCCGAGGCCACCGAGATGTCGTAGCCCGACTGCGCCCACACGATGTTATTCAGCAATTCCGCGTTGGTGACTCCTCCGTCCACCTGCACCGCGTTGCCGCTCTCCGCGTCGATCGTGTTGTTGTCCAGGTACTGCGGCCCTTCATAGGGGGACGCATGGTCGTGAATTCCCGCACTCGAATTGCCCTCCAGCACGTTGTTCGATACCGTCCCCGTGTAGAAGCCGCCCAGGTCGATGCCGACGGCGTTGCCGTAGACGTCATTGCCCAGGATCGGGATCGACCCGTTGCCGGCCGTGATCCCCGCGCCCGAGTTGTCGTACACGCGGTTGTCGCTCACCGACCCGGCATCGTACACGCTGATGCCCGTGGTGTTGCCGTAGACGGTATTCTCCGACACGCCCGAGCCTTGGCTGACGGCGATGCCGGTGGCGTTGCCCGTCTGGCCGTAAACCGTGTTGCCCGTGATCGTGATCGACCCGCTGGCCGTGATGCCGTCGGCGGTGTTGTCGAAGACCGTGTTGTCGCCGACGATCGAACCCGATCCGCTCGCGGAGATCCCGACGCGATTGCCATACACCCTGTTTGCGTTGACGGGTCTGCCGCCGATGGTTGCTCCTGGACCATTGACGTCGAGGCCGACGCTCGAACTATCGTAGGCGATGTTGCCGGTCAGCAGGGCATTGGCGGCGTTGATCTCGATCCCGGTGCCCTGGACCGCGTTGGTCTGGTCGGGGATGCCGTAGATCGTGTCGTTGGCGAACGTGGCGTTGTCATTGCCGGTGTCGAGGAAGGCACCCGCATTGGCATTGCCGAAGAGGACGCTGTTGGAGACGGTCAGGCCCGTGCTGCCGGCGCCGCTGGAAGCGTAGATGCCGTAGGAGCCGCCGGTCAGCTCGAGATCTTCGAGGGTCACGCCGGTCGCACCGGCCATCTGGACCACGTAGGCCCCACTGTTCGTGTTGCCGCGGTTGAGTACCGTTGCCAGGTTGGGTTCGTCGGGATTCACATAGCCCAGGATGGTGATGCCCGAGTCGGCTGCGCCCAGGATGAGGTTACTGCCCAGGACGTAGGTCCCCGCATCAACCTTGATCGTGTCACCTGGGCTGAGGTGATACGCGTTCAGCACGTCGGCGATCGACGCCATGGGCGTCGCGGCGCTCAGGCCGTCGTTGGCGTCGCTCCCCGGCGCGGTCGTGTAGCCGCCGGGCGTGACCGTCGGACCGTTGACGTAGTAGACCTGGATCGGCGGGGTGATGGTGAACTGCGGGCTTTCTCCGCTCACGCCGCTGCCATCATCGCGCGTGATCTGAATGACGTAATCGTCGCCCGGCGTCACCGACTTGGGCACCATCCAGCTATACGTGCCGTCGTTCGGGACGCCGATGGCGACCTGCATGACCGGCGTGGGATTGCCGGCCTGGACGAGATTGATGGTGAAGGTTGCGTTGCTGGGGACGGGCGACGGGACGTAGGTCGGCTCGTCGGAGGCCACGCCGCCGCCGAGCACGCCGTTGTTGCCGTTCGATGTCTGGTCGAAGACCGTCGTCCCCTGGATCTCGTCGAGGCGGTAATAGGCGGCGAGGCCGGCCGTGCCGGGATCGATCAGCGTGTTCATGCCCGACTGGATCTCGGCCTGCGAGCGGGCGACGTCCCAAATCCGGACCTCGTCGAGCGAGCCATCGAGCTTGCCGTCGTACGCGCCGTTCCCGGAGGTGCCGAAGTACAGGGGCGTGGATGCGTAAGCGGGCGTGATCGAGGCCGTCGCCGACGCCTCGAGGTTTCCGTTGACGTAGAGGTGTGCCGTCGTGCCGTCGTAGGTCGCCGCGACCTCGTACCAATGGCCGGCCTGGACCGCGGTCGTGGACGTGAGCGTAATCACTTGGCCCGAGGTGCCGGTCATGCTGAACGCGAAGTAATCCTGGCCGCCGATGCGGATCTTGTAGAGCGAGTAAGCACCCAGGGGATCCGTGCCGGGCTGGGTATCCCCCTTGTAGATGAGGAATTGCAGCCCCGGCTTCGTGGGGTTCGTCGCGTCGAGGGAATTGAAGTTGACCCAGGTCTCGAGGCTGAGCGTCGCGGGCTTCAGCGACGGCGCGTCGGGTATCTGCACGAAGTCGCTCGAGCCGTTGAAGGCGAGGGCGGTCTTGTTCTCGTCCTGGGTCCGGAACTGGATCGTGAAGGTCTGCTGTTCGGGCCAAGGGTGGCCTCCGCCGGGCTGCATCACGAGGACGTACTGCGGCGGGCTCTCCGACGCCTGGGCCGTGTCGCCGTAGGCCCCAAGATTGACGAAGTTGCCGTTGGGGGCCGGCTCGTTCTGATAGGGGTCGTTCGGGCCGCCGCGGTCGATCACCGGCGACTGGCTGGCGTTGACGGTCAGGACGGGCGTCGGGAACTTCAATACGGGAGTCGAGTTGCTCAGGACCGGGGCCAGGCTGCCGCCGTGGAAGCTGCCGTCCTTGCTCTGCTCGTGGAAGTCGTCGTCGCGGCCGTCGCTGCTCGGCGAGCCGTAGCCGAGGATCCCGTCCGGGCCGGCCGGGTTCACGAACATCGGATCCTGCGACAGGCTGTCGAGGTCGGTGAAAGCGGCGCTCTGCCAGGAGAGGAGGACCGGCCGGCCGACGCCTTGCCAGAGGGCGGCTTGGCCGCTCTGGCTAGTCATCAGGTCGTTGTAGTCGCTGGCGAATCCCTGCTGGCTGTCGCTGGAGACCGAGATGTCGTAGCCGGCGAACACCCAGAGAATGTTGTCGCGCAGCTCGACGTTGCTCGTGTGGTCCTGGATGTTGACCGCGTCGCCGGTCGTCTGGTAGACGGTATTGTTCGTGAATTGAATCCCGCTGTTGGCGGACGAATCGAACAGCACGGCCTGGTTGAGATTCGCGTAGATGAGGTTGCTCGCGATCTGGCCGCCGTAGAAAAGGGTGGTCTCGATACCGAGGAGGTTCGAATAGATCACGTTCTGGAGAAGTGACACCGGGTAGTCCGCGATGATGCCAGCGCCCGAGTTGTCGTAGATGCGGTTCTGATTGACGAAGCCCCCGGGTTGGGCTTCGCGGATGCCGGTCGTGTTGCCATAGACAACGTTCTCCGACGCCGAGGCCCCGTAGAGGTAGATCCCGTATTCGTGGGCCCCCGTTGCGCCGGAGACCGCGTTGCCGACGACCAGTACATTGTAGTAGGCATCGATGCCATCGCCGGCGTTGCCGATGACGTCGTTGCCGTTGCCCTGTCCGACCGTGGCACCGATGACCGTCGTCCCCGTCACCTGATTGGAAACGTAGATTCCGGCGCCCGCGTTGCCGGTGACGGAGTTGCCGAAGACCATGCCGCCGCCGGGGTTGACGAGTTCGATGCCGGTATTGCCACTGCCGGAGACCACATTGTTCTGAATCGTCACGACCGATCCGGTCACGTTGATGCCGTACCGCGCGCTTCCGGTAATGGTGTCGGAACCGATCTCCTGGACGCTGGAGCCGGTGTCGACGCGGATCCCGTCCTCCGAGCTGTTGAGGATCGTCAGGTCCTCGGCCGTCAGTCCCGTGCTGTTATTGAATGCATAGATGCCGTACTGCCCGCCCGATAGGGTCAGGTGCTCGATGGTCGAGGAGCCGGCGCCATCGAGCTCGATCAGCGGGGCGACGGTCAGGGTATTGCCGAAGGACAGGACGGCGGCCGCGCCGGCGTTCGTCGGGCCGATCATCGTGAAGCCACGGTCATCGCCGACGCCCACGATCGACGACAGCTCGATCGGTGCGAGCTGCTTGTAATTGCCGGTGTCGACATAGAGCGTGTTGACCGGGCCCAGCGAGTAGATGCGGAGGACGTTGTTGATGTATGGCTTCGGGGCGCCCGGTAGCCTGCCGTCGTTGCGGGTGTTGCCAGGCGCGGAGGTGTACTGGTCGCCGACGGTGCTGCCATCGTTGACGTAGAACGACGTGGTGTTCTCCGGCACGGTGAAGGTCTCGGTGCTCCGGTCGAACACGGCGGGGTCACCGACCAGCGAGATCTGGATCCTCAAGCCATACGTGCCGAAGTTGATGCCGCTATTTGCCGCGGTCCAGGTGTACTGTCCGGTGTCGGGCGTGCTGGTCGTGATCGTGGTGAGGAACTGCGGCCCATTCGGACCGTCCTGGTAGAGGTCGATGCGGACCGGCGCGGCGCTGACATTGCCGAAGGAGTTCCAGAGGATTTGCATCGGTGCATTCTGGATCCAGTCGACATAAAGGTCGGGCGTGATGAGACCGAGGTGTGGTGCGGTGTTCATCGATTGGGCCGCGTCCGTGTTGCCCCCGGCACCCTGGTCCGGCCGCAGGTTATTCGACTGGATGTCGAAGAAGGCGCCGTCGAGGTAGCTGTCGTCGGTCCCGCCCTTGCCGTCGGCGATGAACTCGAAGACCGCCGTGCGGGCGTGGACCGGGATCGACTCGCTGGCCCCCACCAGCTCCCATCGGTCGGTGGTGTTGGTGGCGACGGCGGTGTACTTCGCGAGCACGGCGTTGCTGGCGTCGTAGAAAATAACTTCGATCGTGCCGGCGGCGGACGGGTTCGCCGTTCCCGATCGGACCCGGCCGCCGAAGATGACGTTCAGGTTCTGGGTGTCGATCTGCTGGTCCGTGAAGCCCGAGTCCGTCAAGTCGACCGTCTGTTCGACGGTGGCGACCGCGTTACTGCTCGCATCGAAGTAACTGCCGCCTTGCCACGCCGACGGGTTGGCGCCCTGCGTCGCGCTGCCCGGCGTGGCCGTCCATCCGGTCAGGCCGTTCTCGAATCCGGGGTTGGCCAGGAGGTTGTTGTAGGATGATGGAAGCGCCTCGTCCGAGACGGGATCGCCAGCGTCGATGTTCGGGCTGGATAAGCGGAGTCCGGCCAGTTGGTCGAAGACGTCGAAGTCGTCCACCGACAGCCCGACGAACCGCGGCTGCGCCCAGAGGGGATTGACGACCGTGCGGCCGATCGAATGCAGGTCGAATGCGTCCACATCCTGCTGCCAGTCGAGGATGTCGTTGAACGCGACCCCGTCCCACGAGACGAGCTGGCCGGTGCCGGTGCTGAACAGGTCGTTGTAGTCGCCGAAGAAGCCCGATTGGCTGTCGTCGGCGACGAAGAGGTCGAAGCCCCCCGCCGTCCACAGGATGTTGTTGAGCACCTCCACATTGCTCGAGTCCGCCTCGATCCGGATCAGGTCGCCGGCCGTGCTGAAGATCGTGTTGTTGACGATGCTGACGGTCGCCTGCCCCTGGACTTCCACGGCGGCCTTCGTGTTGCGGTAGATGTCGTTGTGCGCGATCAACTGGTTGCTCTGGGCCTCGATGCCGATCGAATTCCAGTCGATCCGGTTGAACTCGATCGGGCCGGTGAAGTTGACGCCGATGACGTTCTCTTCGATGATGTTGGCGTGGTCGAGATCGACGGGGACGAGGGTACCGGAACCGGCGACCCCGATCTGGTTGTTGTAGACGTGTTCCCGTTCCATCGTCGCGTTGACGAGCTCGACGCCGGTGATGTTGTCGTAGATCTGGTTCGGCAGGTCGCCGGATCCGAAGCCAAGGGCCTGGGTGGGGTCGGAGACGCCGCTGACCACGCCGATGGTGTTGCCGTAAATCCGGTTGGCGCTGAAGCTGGAGCCCGCCTGGTAGGAGACGCCGACCTCGGCGCCCGTGAAGTCGTTGTCGGTGATCGGGCCCGTCAGCAACGCGCCGAGGACCAGGGCCGTGTTGACCGACGACACGACGTTCTCGCTGATCTGGCCGGAGGCCGGATTGACGAAGTCGATGCCCGTGGCGCCGCCGCTCAGGACGTTGAAACGCACGAGCAATCCGGTTACGCCGTTCCCGATGACGGCGATCCCCTGCGCGCCGCCCTCGATCTGGTTGTGCTCGATCACCGTGCCGGTCGCCGGGCCGCCGAACTGGTCGTCGGCTACCGTGACGCCGGTGGTCCCAACCCCCGCGATGATGATGTCGTGGACGATCTGGTCGTTCGCCTGGACGATCGAGCCGCCCTCGATCGTGACGCCTGCATTGATCGCGTCGTTCTCCAGGATGACATTGGCGCAGTCGATCAGGGTCACGCTGCCGTTGAACGTGATGTTCTCCAGGGTCAGATTGGATACGCCCTGGAGGACGACCGGCCCGAGGATGAACGTCGTGGCGTTGGGCGAGCCCAGGATGGACACGCCGTTGTCGGTGCTCGTCAGAGTGAAGCCGCCATAGCTGCCGGCGTCGACATAGAGGACGTCGCCCGGGGCGAGGCCGCCGACGTCCTGGATCGAGTCCTTCGGCGAGGAAGGAGACAGTCCGCTATTGGCCGCGGAGCCCTTCGCGGTCGTGAAGGCGTCGCCCTCTTTACTGACGTCGTTGGCGTAGCGGTAGGGCTGGCTGATGCCGAGGACGACCGTATTACCCCGCACGTAAATCTCATTAGAGCCCGAGGACGTATCCATCCAGGCGGCGAAGGGGTTGCCGCTCGGATCCACGGCCAGGACTGGCGTCGTGGGGGCGCCGGTGGCGTCGCCGATCCCACGGTAGCTGGCGTCGCCGACGACGTCCTCGACGAATGCGGAGCCGTTCCACTGCTTGACGTAGGGGGCGATCGTATTGCCGCTGAAATTGGCCACGCGGTTATCCAGCCAGAGCAGGTAGAGCTGGCCGTCGTTGGCCGCCAGTTCGGGGGACGTGGCCATCCCGCCGGTGTCCGAGACCCCGCCGCCGGAGTCGGCGCCGGTGCCCGCGGCGACCCATGCCGTGCCGTTCCATCTCGCGACGTAGATCTCGTCGGCACCGCTGCGATTATCCTGCCAGGCGGCGAAAAGGGAGCTGCCATCGAAGGCGAGGCTCGGCGCGACGGCCTCGGCCGTGGAGTCGCTCAGGCCATTCCCCGACGCAGAGCCGCCGAGCTGGCCCCAGGTGACGCCGTTGTATTCGCTCAGATAAATCTGCGACGTGCCGCCCACCGTTTCTGTCCATGCCACGGCGACGTTGGCGCCGGAGGCGGAGATCGTCACCCCCTGGACGTCGGTGGCCGATTTCGAGACTCCGGTGCCGCTGGAAGCGCCTGTGCCCAGCGAGACCCAACTGCTCCCGTTGAACCGCTCGACATACACGTTCTCCGCACCACTGGAACGGTCTTCGTAGGCGACTACCAGGCCAGAGGTCGTGTCGACGATATGGGCGTCGTCGGCGGCACCCGTCCCGCTGATGCCGCCGGCGCCGAGAGAGCCGCCCAGCGCATCCCAGCCGCCGGTGTTGTTGTTGTCGGTGGGATTGTATTGCGCCACGAAGATGTCGCTCGACGAGCCGTTGACGACCGTCCAGGCGACGGCCGGCTCGCCGCCGGCCCCCAGCGTGATGCTCGGCCGGAGCGAGGCGCCGGCGGTGTCGACGATGGCCCCGCCGATGCTCAGGCTACCCAGCGACTGCCATCCGGACGCGGTGAGCTGGGCGACATCGATCTGGAAGAGGCCGCCGCGCGAGTCGGCCCAGGCGACGAACTCGCCGATTGTGCCGGCGACGATGCTGGGATCGATGGCCTGGCCGGGGCTGTTGCTCAGCCCGCCGCCGGATGCCGAGCCGGCAAACTCGGTCCATCGGCCCTGGTAAGTGACGCCGCTCGGCAGAGTGGAGGTCGTGCCAGGCGCCGCGAGCGGGCCCTCGGCGGGCGCGGGGACCGGCGGCGCGCCGGGGATGGGGTCGTTGGTCAGGCTGTTGTTGACGATCGAGCCGGGGCCTCCCGCGTGGATCGTATCGCCGAACCCGAAGAGATCGTCGTTGCCCTTGCCACCGAACAGGGTATCGGTGCCCGCGCCGGGTTCGCCGGCATAGGTGCCGTAGAGATAGCTGACGGCACCGGTATCGCCGGTCTCGGCGGGGTTGTCGGCGTAGATCGTGTCGTGGCCGCCGCCGGCGATGATGACGTCGGCGCCGCCGTTGCCGTAGATGGTATCGCCGCTCGCCCCGCCCACGATCGTATCCGGCCCCGTCCCGCCGGAGATGAAGCTGGCGACGGCGCCGCTATAGATCACGTCGCTGCCGGTGCCGCCGGTGATGCTGTCCGGGCCCTGCGAGCCGAAGATGGTGTCCTGGCCCGTACCGCCGATCAGGGTGTCACCCGAGCCCGACGTGCCGACGAGGATCGAGTTGCCGGACCCCGCACTGAGGCGGTCGTGCCCGGCCCCGCCGACGATGTAGTCGTCTCCGGAGCCGCCGAGGAGCGTGTCATTGCCGGAGCCGCCGAAGAGCGTCGCCTGGCCGCTATAGCCGGTGGCGTCCAGGACGACGGCATTCGGCCCGGCCGTCAGGTTCGCCCCGCCGATGCCGATGAGCGTGAACGTGCCGCCGTCGGCGCGGACCAGGCTGTTGTCGGTCAGCGTCTGGTTGCCGTCGCTGAAGGAGTGGAGCACGTTGACCCCGCTGCCGGCGGCGAGGGTGGCCAGGCCGCTCCAACTGGTGATGTCGAAGGTGTCGAACCCGGTCCCGGTGAGATCCGCACGGGTGATGTTGACCAGGCCGAAGCTGGAACCGTCCGACCGCGTCAGGTTGCCGTCGGCCAGGGTGAAGTCGGTGTCGTCGGTCGATGCGACGACGTCCAGGCCATTCATCGATGTCAGGGTCGCCGCGCCCGAGAAGCCGCTGACGTCGAACGTATGCGGGTCGGCGCCGCCATACAGGCTTACGCTCTGGATGTTGCCGTAGGTGACGGTCCCCAGGCCGGTCAGCGTGGTGTTGGTCAGCACTTGGTCGGCGTCGGCGTACTGCACCATCACGTTGAATCCGGTGCCGCCGTCGATCTGCTCGGTGCCCGACCCCGTCTGGAAGTAGTCGTCGCCAGCATCTCCGGCCAGCGACTGATTGCCGATGCCGCCGTAGAGGAAGTCGTTGCCGTCGCCGCCGTCGAGGTACTGGTTGCCCACGCCGCCGTAGATGACATCATTACCCTCTCCCCCATAGAGCAACGAGTTGCCCACGCCGCCGTAGAGGGTATCGTTGCCATCCTCGCCGTAGAGCAGGTCGTTGCCGGTATCGGCGTAGAGCAGGTCGTTGCCGGCGCCACCGTACAGGGTGCTTTCGCCGGAGCCGCCGTGGATCGTGTCGGGCGAAGCGCCGCCGACGATCAGGTCGTTGCCCGAGTCGCCGAACAACATGTCGCCGTTGGGGCCGCCGTAGATGACGTCGTTGCCCGAGCCGCCGTGGATCGTATTCTGGCCGGTGCCGCCGTAGATCGTGTCGTTGCCGCCGCCGCCATTGATCGTGTCGTTGCCACCGCCGGCCGGGGCGTTGGGCTCGTAGCCGTAGACGAGGCTGGGGCCGGCGTTGGTGGTGATCTTATTATTGCCCGGGCCTCCGTGAATGATATAAGAGCCAAAACCCGTGCCGGTGATCGTATTGTTGCCCCCGACGTCGTAGATCTCGGTCAGGCCGGAGCCGCTGCCCCCCACGATCGTGTCATTCCCGGCGCCGCTGTTGATCGTATCGCTGCCGGTGTCGCCGAAGATCATGTCGCCGATGGAGCCGCCGGTGATCTGGTCGTTGCCGGAGCCGCCGTGGATCGTGTTGTGGCCGGTGCCGCCGACGATGGTGTCGTTGCCGCCGCCGCCGGTGATGGTGTCGTTGCCGCCGCCGGGCTTGGCGTTGGGCCCGTTGCCGTAGATGACGCTCTTTCCGGCGCCGCTGGTGATCAGATTGTTGCCCGCCCCCCCGTAGATCACATAGTCGCCGGTACCCGCGCCGATGATGGTATTGTTGCCGCCGCCGCCGAAGATCTGGTTGAGACCCGAGCCGCTGCCGCCGAGGATGTAGTCGTTGCCAAGGCCCGCGTGGACCGTGTCATTGCCCGCCCCGCCCTTGATGGTATTGTTGCCGTTGCCGACGTTGATCGCGTTGTTGCCGCCCGCGACGGTAATCAGGTCATTGCCGTTGCCGCCGACGATCGTGTCGTTGCCGTTGCCGCCGGTGATGGTGTCGTTGCCGTTCTGGCCCTTCAGCACGTCGTTGCCGCCGGAGCCGCCGTCGATCACGTTGTTCCCGGAACCGCCGACGAGCTGGTCATTCCCGGGCCCGCCCTTGAGCGTGGTGGGTACCGTCACGCTGGGGTCGATCTGGATCGTATTCTTGCCGCTCTGGCCGTCGGCATAGATGCCCTGCACTGCGGACTCATTGCCATTGCCGGTCCCGTAGTTCTGCGTGAGTCCGAACCCGGAAACCTGCATCTCGCCGGGGTTGATCTGTGAGACCGAGACCGAGTTATCGCCCGCGGAGGCCCCCGGCAGGCGGTCATTGCTGTACGGGCCGACATTGAGGATGAGCGTGCCCGCAGGGATGCCGGTGTCCTCGCCCATTCCCGTACTGATGTGCGCCAGCTCGGGCGTCTGACAGGACGTGTCGAAACTGAAGATGGTGATGTCCGGGATGATGTTGATCGTGAACGTCGAGGAACCGATGAAGTAACTGATCGTCACGTAGGCCTGGGCGAACGCGTAGATCTGGCCCGAGACGTCGAGGGCACAACCGTTGGTGAGCTGGTCCAGGTAGACCTTGCCGTTGTGGTTCAGGTCGCTGAAGCCGAAATCCACGTTCGCCCCGACCCCGGCCCGGACGCCCACCGAGACCAGGTACAGGTTCGACTCCGGCGCCGGCCCCGATCTGGGCGTCGAGCGTCAGCAGCGGCTCGGCCGCGAAATAGAAGCCGTCGAGGAAGTTGCCGGTCTGAAGGCCGCGCGTGTCGAGCCCGATCGTCGCGGTCAAGGACGCGGTGAGCGAGCCGAAGATGTCGATCTCGACCGGGATCGGGCCGATGGGGATCGGGCCGATGGGGATGTCGAAACTGAAGCCAATCGACAGCGTGGGAACGGTCCAGGTGATCAGGTTTTCATTCTGGCCCAGCAGGATGCCGATGGCCTCCATGGGATTGTCGAAGAGCGGGAACTTCAATCCGAAGTCGTTGTTCTCCAGGTTCTGGAAGAACTCGCTCGTGCTGATGGGGTCGCCGACGGTGTAATGATCGTTGTCGACCTGGTCATCCGGGCTTCCTCCGGCCGCCGGCGACGTTCCGACCCGAGGCTCGTCGGGTTGGCATTTCCGGAGACGCTATCGGGATTGCGCAGATCGGTCGAGGTGCCGAACGTGAATGTGCCGAAATTGATGAGGGTCCCGTCGGCGGCGAGACTCTGGGCCTCGTCCGCCAGGTCGGCCAGCTCGTCCAGGACCGAGATCGCGGTCGTGAGCGTGCTCGAGCCATAGCCGAACGCCGAGGCCAACCCCGCCCAGGTGAGAGGGGGTTGCCCGAGCAGGCTCGTGAAGCTCGAGAGCACGGGGACGGGCGAGTTGAGGAAATCGAGGAGCGGTTTCACCGGCGCCAGCACGGTGTCGATCTCATTCAGGATCGGGTCGATGATCTTCTGAAGGAAGGTCCCGATATTGAGCGTCACGTTCGCGAGGGCAACGGTCGGCTCGGTCCCCGCGCTGTCGGCGTTGTCGCCCGCGATGATCGGATAGGTGATCTGCAGGTCGGCCTGGATATTGGGGAGATTGGGGTCGATATCCGCCTCGAGGTGGAGATTCACATAGGCATCGGCCTTCGCCGTGTAATCGGCGCCGAATACCGCGGTGGCCAACTGGGCGACGGTGAGCTGGTTGCCGCCGCCGGGGGCCTGCAGGTTGAGGCCGAGACTCGCCGTAAGGTCGGTGGCGGCAGAGGGATTCGCGATGGGGTCGGCGCTGCTGTTGGTCGCCATCACGTTGAGGATGAACAACTTGGCCTGCAATTGGGCGCCGGGGGTGAGGGCCGCCGAGACCGTCAATTCGAATTCGTTGCCCATGGCATCCGGCTTGAGGATGAAGCTGAACCCGCCCGACTTGCTCAGTTCGAAGCCGAGGTCGAGCGTGTACCCCAGGTTCAGGGTGATTCCTCCGGTCGTCTTGATGCCCAGGCCGAGTCCGGCGAGGTTGGAGTTGAAACTCGTCGTGTAGGTGTCCTTGCCGGTCAGATCCAGCGGGATCATGACGATGCCGGAGGGGGCATCGTAGGTCGCCACCGACGACGGCAGCACCAGGCCGGGGATCTTGCTGCTCAGGAAGCTGATGGCGCTGTTGATCGCGACCGACGGATCGGGCGGATTGGCATTCAGGGCGGTCTTGAGCGGGTTCAAGAAGTCGGTCTGGAGCTCGGTGATGATCCCGTTGGGGCTGTTGAGGTCGAGGTCGTGGCCGATGAGCGGCAGTTTTTCGAGCTGGGCCGAGATGCCGGAGCTGAGCATCTTGATGAATGCCTGGAGGCCGCTGAACAATTGCGAGTAGTCGAAGGGGGCTCCGTTCAGGCTGGCGTTCAGGGTCGCGTCCGGGGGTACCGTCAACGTCTGGTTCTGAAGGTTGTAGGTGACGCTGACCGTGCCGGCACTGCTACCGCTGATCGTGATGGGCAAATTGGCCTTGAGCAGGCCATTGATCTGCGCGGTCTGGAAGTTGCTCGTCACGAGCTGGGCGAAGGGGAACTCGGTGTTCGAGCCGCCGAACATGGTGATGTTCACCTGGGCGGGGCCAGTGTTGTTGCCGTTGGCCAGCGTGATCGATGCCGGGTTGCTGGTGATCGCGACCGCCCCGATGTTGCCGGTGAGGTTGAGGCTCGGCGCCGCGATCTGGGCGGTGAGTGCGAAGTTCGTCGACCCGAGCAGGAACGCGACCTGGCTCGGGAGGTCATAGCCGAAATCGAGCTCCGCCTTGCCGCCGATCGTGAGGTTGACCATGTTGCCGCTGGCCAAGGTCAACGAACCCAGGCCGTTGCCCAGGGCCACGGCACTATCCAGATGCACCGGCATGTTCGTGATGGAAGGCTGGAGGGACAACTTGAGTTGAAGCAACTCATCCCCGACATTCCCGGGCGCCGTGGACGTGACGAACTGGATCGAAAGCGAGTTGGGACTGGCGATCTTCAGCGCGGTATCGATCTGACTCGAGAGCGAAGCCAGCGAGGGGGTTGCATTCTTCAGCTCGGTCAGCACGGTCTGGAGGGGTTGCAGCGTCGGCAACTCCAGCTCGGTCACGGCCGTGTCGCCCGGCATCGCGGTGATCGCGAGCAGGTCGCCCTTGCTGTTGACCAGGGTGATGATGCCGTTGTTGACCTGTGCGGACACGTTGCTGCCGACGCCGGCGGTCTGGAGGGCCGTATTGATGTCGCCCACCAACTGGCCGAGATTCGCGTTGCCGCCGGTTGAGGCGGCCGCCACCGTCACGTTGACGGGAGCCTGGTTGCCGACCGTCAGCGTGAAATGGGCATCCGCGGTGATCCGGCCGTTGCTCGGCCCCGCGGCCGTCCCGGTCAGCACCGTGGCGGCAGCCCCCTGCGCCGGCAGATTCAGTTGGGCGACGGCCGGGTCGGTCGAGGTGGCGGTGACCTGGAACGCGTCGCCGTTGTCGTCGGTCAGGGTCAGCAGGTTACCGTCGAGCCCCGCCACAATCGAAGTGCCGATACCGGCCGTGGTGAGTGCGTTATTGATGACGTTGACCAGGTCTGTGGGACTGAGGTCGCCCTGCGTCGAAGCGGCGGAGATCGTCACGGCGACCGGGCTCTGGTTGCCGATCTTCACGCTGAAATGGGCATCGGCGGTGAGCTGGCCGTCGCTCGGCGCGTTGCCCGTCCCGAAGACCACGGTGGTATCGATCCCATGCTGCTGGAGGAAGGCGATCTCGTCGCTCAATGCCCCGGCCGTGGCGATGATCGCGTTGGCCAGTTGCACGGGGGTCGTGCTCCCGGCCGACGCGGCGCTCAGGTCCTGGGCCAGGTTGATGAGCTGGGTCGTCGTCAGGCTGGCCGGCAACCCGGTGATGGCCGATCGGAACGAACCCGCCTCCGGAGGTAGATGCAGGTCCGTGACGGTCGGGTCGCTCGACGAGGCGCCGACCTGGAGCAATACGCCGTAGCTGTCCGTCAGCGTGATGTCGCCCTCTGCGTCATGCCCCGCGATCACGACCCCGGCCAGGGCCGGGCTGGCGGCGGCGATGGCCGCGTTGATGTCGCTGACCAGGTCGTCCACGGAGGTGTTGCTCGCATGGACCGGTACTGTCACGTTGACCGGACTGTTGCCGCCGACCGTCAGCGAGAAGTTGGCGGGTCCGGAGAGTACGCCGTCGGTCGGGACGGGACTGGTCCCGATCATCACCGTTCCCAGGACGCTCTGAAGCGCGGCATTCAGGGACGTGAGACTCCCCGCCGCCCCGAGCACCGTGGCCGCATTCTGGAGCTCGGTCGCGGTGCCGAGGATCTCGATCAGGCTTTGCGTGCTCGAGTCGAAGAACGGTAAGGCTGCGCTGAGTGCTCCCAGGGTGGCGCCCGGGTTGGTCCCCTGGAGCAGGCTGGCGACGTCCTGAAGGACCTGCGCGGCATCCGCGGCCGTGAAGTTGGCGAACCCGCCCAGGCCGCTCACGAAGGCCGCATTCGGCGTGGCCAGGACCGTGGACAGGTCGTTGGGGACGCCCAGGGACAGGCTCAGCGCCATGGAACCGGGTAAGCTAGGGATCAGGCCGGAGGGCAATCCGGTGACCGTGATCGGCAATTGACCCTGCAAGGTGGCGGTGACCGGCTGGACGGTGAGCTGGCTGGTCGTGTCGTTGAGGAGCGCCTTGAGCGACATGCCCGCGGTGCCGTTGAGCGTCAGGCCGGTCGCGGCGGACATGGAGAGGCTGCCGCCCTGCACGCTGACGCCCAGGATGCCGACGGCGCCCGATCCGCTGATACTCGCCGCGGTCACGGTGGTACTCATCGTGAGTGTCCCGCCGCTGGCGAGGGAGACGTTGTCGCTGAAATCCTGCACGACCCCCTTGGACTGGGTCGGCAGGTGGAGCTCGGTGGTGGCCGGGTCGGTCGCCAGGCCGCCGACCTGGAGCAGGTCGCCGTTGCTGTCCGTCAAGGTGAGGAAGGTCCCGTCGAGGCCCGCGACCACCTTGCCGCCGACTCCGGCGGCTGCGAGGGCCGAATTGAGGTCGCCGACCAGGTCGAGCGGCACTCTGGTTGTTCTGGGTCGAGGCCGCCGTGACCGTGATGTTGACCGGGCCCTGATTGCCGATCGACAACGAGAAGTGAGCATCGGCGGTGAGCACGCCATTGCTCGGCGCCGCCGCGGTCGCCGAGAGCACCGTGGCCAGTACGGCCGGCGCTGGGTCGGGAGGTTGAGTTGGGTCGTGGCCGGGTCGCTCGCCTCGGCGGTGACCTGGAGCATGTCGCCGGCGCCATCCGTCAAGGTGATGATGTTGCCGTTGAGGCCCGCGACCACCTCGCTGCCGACGCCCGCGGCGGCGAGGGCGTTGTTGATCTGGGTGACCAGGTCGCTGGGGCTCTGGTCCGCCTGCGTCGCCGCCGCGGTGACCCTCACGTTAACCGGGTTCTGGTTGCCGACCGTCAGCGAGAAGTGGGCATCGGCGGTGAGCACCCCATTGCTCGGGGCTGCCGCCGTCGCCGAGAGCACCCTGGCCAGTGTCACCGGCGCCTGCGTTGGCAGGTGGAGCTGGGTGGTGGCCGGGTCGGTCGCCAGGCCGCCAATCTGGAGCACATCGCCGTCGTTGTCCGTCAGGGTGATCAGGCCGCCATTACTGAGCCCCGCCACCACCGCGCCGGTGACGCCGGCCGAGGCCAGGGCCGAGTTGATGACCTTGACCAGGTCGGAGGGACTCTGGTCGTTCTGCGTCGAGGCCGCCGTGACCGTGACGACGATCGGGGTCTGGTTGCCGATCGTCAGGCTGAAATGGGCATCGGCGGTGAGCACGCCATTGCTCGGCGGGGCCGAGGTCCCGGTCAGGACCGTCGCCAGGCCCCCCAGGTTGATGCCTAGGGTCGCGTCGATCGTCGGCGTCGCCGTGACGGTCGCGGTGGCGGAGCCCTCGAAAGTGAGTGGCCCCAGGGACGAATCCGTCGCCGTCGTCATCGAGGTCGGCAGGGAGAACGGGTTACTCCCCAGGCTGCCGGCCTGGAGCGAGTCGCCATTGATATCGGTCAGCGTGATCGCGCCGTTACTGCTCCCGGCGACGACCGACGTGACATTCTCGGCGGCCAGGACGTGGTTGATCTCGGCGACCAGATCGCCGAGATCGTGATTGTTCGAAGTCGATGCCGCCGTGATCGTCACCGTGACCGGATTCTGGCTGCCGATCGTCAGCGTGAAACTCGCATCGGCGGCGAGCTGGCCGTTGGCGGGGGCCGGTCCGGTCCCTTGCAGGACCGTCTGCCAGCTCCCCAGGCTCAGGGGCAGGGTCTGGGTGAACTCGCCATCTTGGAAGTCCAGGACGAACGACAGCGATTGGGTCGTCGGGTTATATTGGGGGGAGGCTGGGACGCCCATGATCGCGGTCAGCAGCGGAGCTAGGGTCTGGATGGTGGTGAACTTGAATACCGAGGTACTCGTCTGGCCCGGGGCGAAACCGAGCTCCGTGGCGGCCGTGTTGGTGGCCGGGTTGGCGAGCTGGATCTGGAACTGGGTGACGCTGGCATCGATGGCGATCAGCTCGATCTGGCTCCCGTCGAGGATTGCCTGGATCTTGGTCTTCAGGCTCGTGGTTGCGAGCGCGGCGTTGATCGCCCCCACCAGGCTTGCAATACTCTGATCGTTCTTGGTCGCGGCCTTGGTGACGGTGACGTTGACCGGCGACTGGCCGTTGATCGCGACCGAGAATACGGCGTCGTCGCTGAGTTGTCCATCCTGCGGCACGGTCGGCGCGCCCACGATCCCCGGCGTGTAGAGCGCATTGGTGAAGTTCGAGATCAACTGGGTGAAGTCGACGAGCTGGCTCGTCTGCTTGCCGAGGAACGGCAGGGTTGCGAGGCCGGGGACGTCCAGGTTGGGGGCGATGTCGTTCAACCCGGTCCCTAGCTGGTTGAACACCGCGGTGAAGTCGCTGGGCGTCAGCCGGTCGAAGGCGAGCAGTGCCTGGGCATCGGCGTTGAATGCAACCGTCGGGGCCGCACCGCTGAAGAGTGTGGAGGAACCGAGCGTGATGGCCGGACTGCCCGAGGCGGTCCAGGTGCCGAGCGTCGCCTGCACGGGCAGAGAGACATTCAGCGACTGGCTCGAAGGGGTCAGGGTCACGAGATCCGAGATCGCGTCGCTCTTGAGCGCGGTGAGTGTGACGTCGTTGGTCGCGGGCTGGTTAGGGTCGATGACGGTGCCCTTGAGCCCTGCATTCAGGGCGATGGCACCGTTCTGAACCTGGACCCCCAGGAATCCGACCTGGGCGGCGAAGCTCGGATTGTTGAACGACGCCGATGCGCCGGCCGACAGATCCTGGACATTGATGAAGAAGGCATCGGAAGCCGAGAGGCCGGCCGTCAGATTGATGCCGAAAGTGAAGTCGAGATCGAAAGTCGCGCTCAGTGTGACGCCCCCCGTGACCGAGGTGCTCAGGCCGTACTGGGACGCGTTCGCGCCGGGGTCGAAGCCGGTGGTGGTCGTCTGGGTGGCATCGAAGTCGAGGGAGAACACGATCGTCTGCTGCCCCAGGGGCGTGGCCTGGAGCCCGCCCGTCACATCCGCGGGGTTCACGGTGATCGTCAGCCCCGGCGCGGAGGCTTTCAGATTTTGCAGGATGTTGACCACGTCGCCGATCGTGGCGATGCTAGCGGCCTGGAGCGGGTTGACGAGGCCCACCTCGAGGATATTGGTGAGGTTGAGCGCCGAGCCGATCGACTCATCCACGATGGGGAGTTCCTGGGCCAGGATCCCGATCGGTGCCGAATCCGCCGGCCCAGGTGGCGAGGCCCTGCAATCCGTCGAGCAAGGTCGCGGTTTGCTGGGCGGACAGGGTCGAGGTCGGCGAGGGGCTCGTGGCGCGGCCCCTGGCAGCACGGTCAAGGTGGCATCGGCCGACAACGGGCTGGCGGCGTACTGGGTCTGGTCGCCGAGGTACTGCGCCCGGATGGTGTAAGTCCCCGGTGGCTCGTTGATCGCCAGCTGCGCCGAACCGCCGGAGAGCGGCACCGCGGCTCCGAAGTCGGAGCCATTGACGAGGAACTGGACGGAGCCGTCCGTCGGCGCGCCGCTCGTCGAGTTGACATTGGCGGTGAACGTGGCCGGCGGCTGGCCGGCACCGACTACGGGCAAGCTGGGCGTGAGGGTCGTCGTGGTGAACAGGAGCGAGGGCGTCGTGACGGTGAGCGAGGAGCCCGTCGACACCGCGCTCTGTGCGTAATTTCCGACGTCTCCGAGATACTGTGCCGTGACGGTATAGGTGCCGGCGGGCTCGGAAATCGGCAGTTGCGCCGTACCGCCGCTCACCGTCGCCGTGCCGTAGGTGGCGCCGTTGACCAGGAACTGGACCGTGCCGTCCGGGGGCGCCCCGCTGGGCGATCCCACGTTCGCCGTGAAGGTGGCAGTCTGGGGGGAGATGACCGACGCCGAGCCGGGCGACAGGCTGATCGTCGTGCTCGCCTGCACGACGGTGAACGACGCGGGCGTCTGGGCGGCCTGCAAGGTTGCCGCATAGGTCGTATCGCCGCCGTACCGGGCGGTGATCGTGTACGAACCTGCCGGCTCGGTGATCAGCTCCTGCGCCGTGCCTCCGGAGACCAATGGCACCGGATTGCCGTAGTTGGCGCCATTTACCAGGAACTGGAAGAAGCCGTCCGTCGGCGTGCCGCTCGAAGAGGAGACCGTGGCCGTGAACGTGGCCGACTGGCCATAGTTGACCGAGATCGGGGTCGGGGTGACGACCGTCGAAGTCGCCACCTTGCTGATCGACTGGGTGACGATGAGGCTGGAGGACGTCGACACCGCGCTGGCCGCGTAATTGGTCCCGTCGCCGGCATACTGGGCCGTGACGGCGTAGGTGCCCAACGGCTCGGTGATCGCCAGTTGCGCCGTGCCGCCGGCCACCGTCACGGGGCTGCCGTAATCGGTGCCATTGACCAGGAACTGGACGGAGCCATCCGGCGGTCGAGGGGCGGAGGACGAGGTGACGATCGCCGTGAACGTGGCCGACTGACCGGACGGGACCGAAGCGGAGCCGGGTGAGACACTCGTCGTCGTCGCCGCCGGCCCGACGGTGAGCGTGGCCGCGGTCTCGGCGGCCGGCAAGGTGGCCGCGTAGCTGGCATCGCCGTTGTACTGTGCGGAGATGGCGAACGTGCCCGCCGGTTCGGCGATCGCGAGCTGCGCCGTGCCGACGCCCACCGCCACCGGATTGCCGTAGTTGGAGCCGTTCACCAGGAATTGCACCGTGCCGTCCGTGGGCATGCCGGTCGGCGAGGACACCGTGGCCGTGAATGTCGGCGACTGGCCGTAGGGGACGGTGGCCGAGCCCGGGGTGACGACCGTCGTCGTCGCCGCCTGAAAGACGGTGAGCGTGTCCTTGGGGCTGGTCACGCCGCCCATCGACGCGGTGATCGCGGTCGTGCCGCCGGTCAGCGCGGTGGCCAGGCCCGAGGCGCTGATCGATGCGACCGTCGGCGTGGCCGATGCCCAGGTGACCTGGCTGGTGAGGTCCTGCGTCGAGGTGTTGGTGTAGGTGCCCGTGGCGGTGAACTGCTGCGTGAGTCCCTTGCTGATACTCGGACTGGAGGGAGTCACGTCAATCGAGACGAGGGCTGCGGGGGTGACGGTGAGCGTGTCATCGGGGCTGACGTTGCTCCCCAGCGTCGCCGTGATCTCGGTCGTGCCGGTCGAGAGGGTGGTGGCCAGGCCCGAGGCGTTGATCGTCGCGACGGCGATGTTCGACGATAACCAGGTGACCTGGCTCGTCAGGTTCTGAGTCGAGTTGTCGGTGTAGGTGCCCGTGGCGGTGAAGGACTCGGTCAGCCCCAGGGCGATGCTCGGACCGGCCGGGGCGACGGCGATCGAGACCAGCCCTGCGGGATTGACGATGAGCGTGCCCGTGGTCTCGCCGGCCGGGAGCGTCGCGGCATAGTTGGCGTCGCCGGTGTACTTCGCCGCGATCGTGTACGTGCCCTTGGGCTCGGCGATTAACTCCGTTGCCGTGCTGCCGCTCAGTGCCACCGGGCTTCCATAGTTCGATCCGTTGACCAGGAACTGGATCGAGCCATCCGGAGGAGTGCCGTTCGACGACGAGACCGTGGCCGTGAACATGGCCGACTGACCGGCGGAAATGGTGTCCGAGCTGGGCGTGACGACCGTGGTGGTCGCGATCAGCGTGACGGTGAGCGTGTCATTCGGGCTGACCACGCTGCCCAGGGTTGCGGTGATCGCGGTCGTGCCGCCCGCCAGGCGCGGATGCCAGCCCCGAGGCATTGATCGTCGCGACCGTGGTATTCGACGAGGCCCAGGTGACCTGATTGGTCAGGTCGGCGTGGGAGTTATCGGTGTACGTGCCGGTGGCGGTGAACTGCTCGGTCAGCCCCTTGGCGACACTGGGGTTGGTCGGCGTGGCGGCGATCGAGAGCAGCACTGCGGGGGTCACCGTCAACACGGACGAGCCGCTGATGCCGTTCAGCGCGGCGGTGATATGCGACGTCCCGACCCCCGCACCGGTGGCAAGGCCGGCGGAGGTGATCGTCGCCACCGAAGAGTTGTCCGAACTCCAGGTGACCTGGCTCGTCAGGCTTTCCGTCGAGTTGTCCGAAAACGTGCCGGTGGCGATGAACTGCTGGGTCAACCCCTTGGCGATGCTCGGACCGGTCGGCGTGACGGCGATCGAGACCAGCGCCGGAGGATTCACCGTCAGGACGGTCGTACCGGTGACGTTGTCGAGCTTTCCCGAGATGATGGCAACACCGGGCGCGACACCCGAGGCCAGCCCCGCGGACGTGATGGTCGCCACCGTCGTTGTGAGCGACGCCCAGGTCACCTGGCTCGTCAGGATCTGAGTCGAGCTATCGGTATAGATGCCCGTGGCGCCGAACTGCTGAGACTGCCCCTTGCTGATGCTGGGGTTGGCCGGAGTGATCTCGATCGAGGCGAGGACCGCGGGAGTCACCGTCAGTATCGTCGAGCCCATGACGCCGTTCAACGAAGCGATGATGGTCGAGGTCCCGACCCCCGCGCCGGTGGCCAGCCCTCCGGCGGTGATCGTCGCCACCGTGGTGGTGTCCGAACTCCAAGTGACCAGGCCGGTCACATTCTGTGTCGAGTTGTCGGAGTACGTGCCGGTGGCGGTGAATTGCTCGGTCAACCCCTTGTCGATGCTCGGGCCGCCCGGGGTGACGGCGATCGAGAGAAGAGACGCGGCCGACACCGTCAACACGGTCGAGCCGGTGATGCCATTGAACTTGGCGGAGATGTTCGAGGTCCCTGCCCCCACGCCAGTGGCCAACCCGGCGGAGTTGATCGTCGCCACCGAGGTGGTCGCCGACGCCCATGTGACCTGGCTGGTGAGGTCCTGAGTCGAGTTGTCGGTGTAGGTGCCCGTGGCCGCGAATTGCTGCTTCGTGCCCGCGGCGATACTGGGGTTGGCCGGGGTCACGGCGATCGACGCCAGGACCGCGGCGCTGACCGTGAGCACCGTCGAGCCGGAGATCCCGTTGAGGGCGGCCGAGATCGACGAGGTCCCGGTCCCCACGGCCGTGGCCAGCCCGGCGGAGTTGATCGTCGCCACCGAGGTGATCGCCGACACCCAGGTGACCTGGCTGGTGAGATTCTGCGTCGAGTTGTCGGTGTAGGTGCCCGTGGCGGTGAAGGGCTCGGTCAGGCCCTTGGCGATGCTGGGGTTGGCCGGGGTGACGGCGATCGAGACCAGCGCCGCGGCATTGACGGTGAGCGTGCCGGTCGTCTCGCCGCCCGGTAGGGTGGTGGCAAAATTGCTATTCGGGGTGACGGTGATGTTCGTGAGGGCGAATTGCTCGGGCTCCTGGTAACCCGAGAACGACAAGGTCGTCACCGAACTCGTCGCGGTCTCGGTAAAGGTGTATTTCACGAAGGAAAACGCGTTGGCATTGACGATGTCCTGGAAGCGGGAACCGTTCCAGAATGCCTCGAATTCGTTGCTCGGCCCGCCATTGTTCTGCAGGAAATAGCTGATCGTGTAGGTCGCGCCGGGTGTGGTCGCGATGTTCTGGGAGATGGTGTCGTAAGGCGGGGACGGCGAACCATACTGGGCGAAGGAAGCTCCATAACCTCCCGTGGGTGAATAAGAGCTGCCGGATCGAACCTGAATGTCCGTGGTCCCGGTCGTGCCGGGAGTCACGGTCCAATTCGCGAAGGTCCCCGTGGCGAAGTTGCCGTTGAGGAGCGCGTTCAGGTAGCCGATGTACTGCGCCGCGATCGTATAGCTGCCCGTCGGCTCCGCGATCGACTGCTGTCCCTTGCCTCCGCTCAACAGCACCGGATTCGCGTAGTCGGCGCCGTTGACCAGGAACTGGACGTAGCCGTTCGGCGTGCCCGCGGTCGAGGAGACGGTGGCCGTGAACGTGGCCGGCTGGCCGGAGGAGACCGAGATCGAGCCTGGAGTGATGGCCGTCGTCGTGGCCGCCTGATCGACCACCTGTGCGATGGCCGACGAGGTACTCCCGGTGAAGTTCGTGTCGCCGGCGTACTTGGCCGTGATCGAGTGCCCGCCCACGGCGAGACTCGCGGTGGTATAGGAGGCCGAGCCGTTGACGAGGGTCTCCGTATCGATGGACGTGGCGCCGTCGTAGAACGCGACCTGGCCGGTCGGCGTCCCGAGGCCCGCTACCGCGGACGCGACGGTCGCCGTGAACGTCACCGACTGACCCCAGGCCGAGGGATTGGCCGACGAGACGGTGTTTGTCGTGCTCGCATCTTGCTGGACGACCTGGGAAAAGGGCGTGGAATTGCTGCCGCTGAAGTTCGAGTCGCCCGAGTATTCGGCGACGATCGAGTCCGTGCCGGTCGGCAACGCGGAGGTGGGAAAGGTCGCCACACCTTGCAGAACGGGGGCCGAGCCCAGTTCGGTCGCGCCGTCGAAGAAGATGACATTGCCCGTGGGCGTCAAGTTGGTTGGCAGTGTTGAGGTCACCGTCGCGGTGAACGTGACTGACTGGCCGAAACCCGATGGGTTGAGTGAAGTGCCCACGCTCGTACTGGTACCCGCCTCCTCGGCCGTGACGACCAGGTTGAGCCCGGCGGAGTCGTAAGTGGGGACGAACCCTTCGCCGCCCCCGAAGAAGAGGCCGAATTCGGCGGAGAAGTCGCCGCTCCGCGAGCCAAACGTGAGGATGCGATAGCTATCACCGGAAGGCGGAGAATAGCTGTTGCTCAGGCTGACGCTGAGAGTTCCATTGAGAGTCCCCAGGCCGGTGACGTTGAGCTGGCCGAATTGGGTGCCGGCGGAGAGGCCACCGATGGAGACATCATATGTTCCGGTCGATTCCTGCGTGTAGGCTCCCTTGACGTTCAGGGTGCCGGCCGGGAGGTCAATCGTGCCGGCATCGTCGAGGTTGCCGGCAGTGGTGAAGGACGCGCCGCCCTGGAGTTCGAGGCTCCCCGTCGAGGCAATCTTCGTCAGTGAGGACAGGCTGCTGAGGGTCGCACCGGGACCGTTGAGCATGATGTTGGCGGCGTCGGTCGTGATATTCGCGCCGAGCGACATCGAACTGCCGGCCCCCACGATCCAGGTCCCGCCGGTGAGCGTGCCTGAGACGAGGTTCTTCGGCGCCGGATTCATCGTCAGAGTGCCGCCACCCGTCGCCTCGACCGTCCCGGCGAAGGTGCCACTGCCGCTGAACAAGAGCGTTCCCGACTGGGCGAGGACGGTTCCTCCGCCGGTCTGGTTGAAGACGACCGTCCCGCCGCCGTAGTTGTAGCTGACGGTGCTGATCCCGGTCCCGCCCGTCTTGGCGAAGGTGCCCTGGTTGTTGAACGTACCGCCGGACGGGTTGCCGCCGTTACTGAGGATATTGGCATCGGAGAGGATGTCGAAGCTCTCGCCCGGCTCGTTGACGACGGTGGCACCGCCGGCGAGGAACAGCCCCTGGACGGTGTAGTACGTGGCGAGAGTGGCCGTGCCGAAGTTCTCCAGGGTGGTGGCGGAGAGGACCTCGTTGTAGCTCGTGTTGGTGGTCGTGCCGCCGAGGGTCAGGCCGCCGTCGGCGACCGTGGTGGCGCCCCCGGACATCGTACCGCCGGTCCAGGTCGTGGCCCCGCTGATCGTCAGATTATCCGTACTCGCCAGGGTGCCGCCGCTCTGGGTCAGGGTGCTGGTGGTGACGGGCGAGCCTGTGTGGAAATCGATCGTGCCGTTGCCGCTGATCGCGATCCCGCCGGGGATCGTCAGGGCCACGGCGGTGGAGAAGTTGATCGTGCCCCCGCTGGCGGTGAGACCGCCGGGGAAGTTGTAGGCGCCTCCGGAGATCGGCCCGGTGAAGTTGAGCGCCCCGCCGCTGGCGGTGATCGACGGACCCAGGTTGAGGATCGAACCTTGCAGGTTGCCGGTCCCTCCCGAGGCCGTCGTGGCGGTGGCGCTGTACGGCCCGGCGTCGTTGACCGTGCCGCCGACGAAGTTCACCGAGCCGGCTCCCTCGATGCCCGAGCTGGCCGCGATCGCGAAGGTCCCGCCGCTGAAGGCGAGGGTCGCGCCCGCGGCCATCGACAGCAACCCGCTGCTGTTGAACGTCCCGCCGCCGTTGAACTCGAGCTCGCCCGACTGGACCTGGACCGTACCGCTGCCGCTCTGGTTGAAGGCGACCGACCCGCCCCCGTAGTTGTAACTGACGGTGCTGATCCCGGTCCCACCCGTCTTGGCGAAGGTGCCCTGGTTGTTGAACGTACCGCCGGACGGGTTGCCGCCGTTACTGAGGATATTGGCGTCGGAGATGATGTCGAAGGTCTCGCCCGGCTCGTTGACGACGGTGGCACCGCCGGAGAGGAACAGTCCCTGGACGGTGTAGTAGGTGGCCAGGGTGGCCGTGCCGAAGTTCTCCAGCGTGGTGGCGGAGAGGACCTCGTCGAAGGTCGTGTTGGTGGTCGTGCCGCCGAGGGTCAGGCCGCCGTCGGCGACCGTGGTGGCGCCCCCGGACATCGTACCGCCGGTCCAGGTCGTGGCCCCGCTGATCGTCAGATTATCCGTACTCGCCAGGGTGCCGCCGCTCTGGGTCAGGGTGCTGGTGGTGACGGGCGAGCCTGTGTGGAAATCGATCGTGCCGTTGCCGCTGATCGCGATCCCGCCGGGGATCGTCAGGGCCACGGCGGTGGAGAAGTTGATCGTGCCCCCGCTGGCGGTGAGACCGCCGGGGAAGTTGTAGGCGCCGCCCGAGATCGGACCCGTGAGGTTGATGGCACCGCCGCTGGCGGTGATCGACGGACCCAGGTTGAGGATCGAACCTTGCAGGTTGCCGGTCCCTCCCGAGGCCGTCGTGGCGGTGGCGCTGTACGGCCCGGCGTCGTTGACCGTGCCGCCGACGAAGTTCACCGAGCCGGCTCCCTCGATGCCCGAGCTGGCCGCGATCGCGAAGGTCCCGCCGCTGAAGGCGAGGGTCGCGCCCGCGGCCATCGACAGCAACCCGCTGCTGTTGAACGTCCCGCCGCCGTTGAACTGGAGCTCGCCCGACTGGACCTGGACCGTACCGCTGCCGCTCTGGTTGAAGGCGACCGACCCGCCCCCGTAGTTGTAGCTGATCGTGCTGATCCCGGTCCCACCCGTCTTGGCGAAGGTGCCCTGGTTGTTGAACGTACCGCCGGACGGGTTGCCGCCGTTACCGAGGATATTGGCGTCGGAGATGATGTCGAAGGTCTCGCCCGGCTCGTTGACGACGGTGGCACCGCCGGAGAGGAACAGCCCCTGTACGGTGTAATAGGTGGCCAGGGTGGCCGTGCCGAAGTTCTCCAGCGTGGTGGCGGAGAGGACCTCGTCGAAGGTCGTGTTGGTGGTCGTGCCGCCGAGGGTCAGGCCGCCGTCGGCGACCGTGGTGGCGCCCCCGGACATCGTACCGCCGGTCCAGGTCGTGGCCCCGCTGATCGTCAGATTATCCGTACTCGCCAGGGTGCCGCCGCTCTCGGTCACGGTGGTGGTGGTGATGGCCGAGCCCGTATGGAAATTGATCGTCCCGTTGCCGCTGATCGCGATCCCGCCGGGGATGGTAAGGGCCACGGCGGTGGAGAAGTTGATCGTGCCCCCGCTGGCGGTGAGCCCGCCGGGGAAGCTGTAGGCGCCGCCGGAGATCGGACCGGTGAGGTTGATCGCCCCGGCGCTGGCGGTGATCGACGGCCCGACGTTGAGGATCGAGCCTTGCAGGTTGGCGGTCCCGCCGGTGGCCGTCGTGCCGCTAACGTTGTACGAACCGAGGTCGTTGACCGTGCCGCCAGCGAAGTTGACCGTGCCGGCACCGGCGATCCCGGACGTGGCCGCGATGTTAAATGTGCCACCGGCAAAGACCAGCGTCGCGCCGGCGGCCACCGACAGGAGTTCGCTGTTGCTGAAGGTCCCCCCGGTGCTGAACTGGAGCGAACCCGACTGGACCTGGACCGTCCCGTTGCCGGTCTGATTGAAGGCGACCGTCCCGCCGGAATAGTTGTAGCCGACGGTGCTGACCCCGGTCCCGCCCGTCTTGGCGAAGGTGCCCTGGTTGTTGAACGTCCCGCCGCCCGGACTGCCGCCGTTGCTGAAGATGTCGGCATTGGTCGTGATGTCGAAACTGGCACCCGGTTCGTTGTTGAAGGTGGCGCCGGTGTCGAGGAACAACCCCTGGGTCGCGAAGTAGGTGGCCAGGGTCGCCGTGCCGAAATTGTTCAGTGTCCGCTTCGAAAGCGACTCGTCATAGGTGACGTTGATGGTGGTGCCGCCGAGCGTCAGCCCGCCCTCGACGTTCGTCACGCTGTTCCCCGACATCGTCCCGCCGGTCCAGGTGGTGGCGCCGGTGACGGTCAGGACGTCGGTGCCGGTGAGCGTGCCGCCGCTCTGGTTCAGGGTGCTGGCGGTGATGGCGGCGCCGGTACTCAAGTTGATCGTGCCGCCGCTGATCGTGATGCCGCTGGTGAACGTGTAGGCCGAGCCGGGGATCGACCCGGTGAGGTTGAGCGCCCCGCCGGTTGCGGAGAGGCCCGGCCCGAGGTTGGTGATGGCACCGCTGAGGTTGGCCGTCCCCCCGGTGACCGACAGGTTCCCGCTCACGTTGTACGAGCCGGGGTCGTTGACCGTCCCGCCGGCGAAGTTGACCGAGCCGGCCCCGGCGATCCCCGTGCCGGCCGCGATGTTGAACGTGCCGCCGCTGAAGATCAGCGCCGTCCCGTCGGCCACCGACACCGCGCCGGTGCCGCCGAGCGTCCCGCCCTGGTTGAACTGGAGGGAGCCCGACTGGACCTGGACCGTCCCACTGCCGCTCTCGTTGAAGGTGACCGTCCCGCCGGAATAGTTGTAGCCGACGACACTGGTCCCGGTCCCGCCGATCTTGGCGAAAGTGCCCTGGTTGTTGAATGTCCCGCCGCCCGGACTGCCGCCGTTGCTGAAGATCTCGGCATCGGTCGTGATGTCGAAGGTCTCGCCGGGCTCGTTGTTGAAGGTGGCGCCGGTGTCGAGGAACAACCCCTGGGTCGCGAAGTAGGTGGCCAGGGTCGCCGTGCCGAAATTGTTCAGTGTCCGCTTCGAAAGCGACTCGTCATAGGTGACGTTGATGGTGGTGCCGCCGAGCGTCAGCCCGCCCTCGACGTTGGTCACACTGTTCCCCGACATCGTCCCGCCGGTCCAGGTGGTGGCGCCGGTGACGGTCAGGACGTCGGTGCCGGTGAGCGTGCCGCCGCTCTGGTTCAGGGTGCTGGCGGTGATGGCGGCACCGGTGCTCAAGTTGACCGTGCCACCGCTGATCGTGATGCCGCTGGTGAACGTGTAGGCCGAGCCGGGGATCGACCCGGTGAGGTTGAGCGCCCCGCCGGTTGCGGAGAGGCCCGGCCCGAGGTTGGTGATCGCACCGCTGAGGTTGGCCGTCCCCCCGGTGACCGACAGGTTCCCGCTCACGTTGTACGAGCCGGGGTCGTTGACCGTCCCGCCGGCGAAGTTGACCGAGCCGGCCCCGGCGATCCCCGTGCCGGCCGCGATGTTGAACGTGCCGCCGCTGAAGATCAGCGCCGTCCCGCCGGCCACCGACACCGCGCCGGTGCCGCCGAGCGTCCCGCCCTGGTTGAACTGGAGGGAGCCCGACTGGACCTGGACCGTCCCGCTGCCGGTCTCGTTGAAGGTGACCGTCCCGCCGCCGTAGTTGTAGCCGACGACGCTGGTCCCGGTCCCGCCCGTCTTGGCGAAGGTGCCCTGGTTGTTGAACGTCCCGCCGCCCGGGCTGCCGCCGTTGCTGAAGATGTCGGCATTGGTCGTGATGTCGAAGCTGGCACCGGGTTCGTTGTTGAAGGTGGCGCCGGTGTCGAGGAACAGCCCCTGGGTGGCGAAGTAGGTGGCCAGGGTCGCCGCGCCAAAGCTGTCCAGGGTGCGGGCCGAGAGGGCCTCATTGTACGTGACATTGGTCGAGGTCCCGCCGAGGGTCAGGCCGCCGTCGGCGATGGTCACGCCGCTGCCGGACATCGTCCCGCCGGTCCAGGTGGTGGCCCCCGTGACGGTGATCGTGTCCGAGCCGGTGAGCGTGCCGCCGCTCTGGTTCAAGGTGCTGGCGGTGATGGCGGCACCCGTGCTGGAGTTGATCGTGCCACCGCTGATGCTGATGCCGCTGGTGAATGTGTAGGCCGAGCCGGGGATCGACCCGGTGAGGTTGAGCGCCCCGCCGGTGACGGATAGGCCCGGCCCGAGGTTGGTGATGGCACCGCTGAGGTTGGCCGTCCCCCCGGTGACCGACAGGTTCCCGCTCACGTTGTACGAGCCGGGATCGTTGACCGTCCCGCCGGCGAAGTTGACCGAGCCGGCACCGGCGATCCCCGTGCCGGCCGCGATATTGAACGTGCCGCCGCTGAAGATCAGCGCCGTCCCGCCGGCCACCGACACCGCGCCGGTGCCGCCGAGCGTCCCGCCCTGGTTGAACTGGAGGGAGCCCGACTGGACCTGGACCGTCCCGCTGCCGGTCTCGTTGAAGGTGACCGTCCCGCCGCCGTAGTTGTAGCCGACGACGCTGGTCCCGGTCCCGCCCGTCTTGGCGAAGGTGCCCTGGTTGTTGAACGTCCCGCCGCCCGGGCTGCCGCCGTTGCTGAAGATGTCGGCATTGGTCGTGATGTCGAAGCTGGCACCGGGTTCGTTGTTGAAGGTGGCGCCGGTGTCGAGGAACAGCCCCTGGGTGGCGAAGTAGGTGGCCAGGGTGGCCGTGCCGAAGTTGTCCAGGGTTCGCTTGGATAGCAGTTCGTTATAGGTGACGTTGGTCGAGGTGCCGCCGAGGGTCAGCCCGCCCTCGACGTTGGTCACACTGTTCCCCGACATCGTCCCGCCGGTCCAGGTGGTGGCGCCGGTGACGGTCAGGACGTCGGTGCCGGTGAGCGTGCCGCCGCTCTGGTTCAGGGTGCTGGCGGTGATGGCGGCACCGGTGCTCAAGTTGACCGTGCCACCGCTGATCGTGATGCCGCTGGTGAACGTGTAGGCCGAGCCGGGGATCGACCCGGTGAGGTTGAGCGCACCGCCGGTGACGGATAGGCCCGGCCCGAGGTTGGTGATGGCACCGCTGAGGTTGGCCGTCCCCCCGGTGACCGACAGGTTCCCGCTCACGTTGTACGAGCCGGGATCGTTGACCGTCCCGCCGGCGAAGTTGACCGAGCCGGCACCGGCGATCCCCGTGCCGGCCGCGATGTTGAACGTGCCGCCGCTGAAGATCAGCGCCGTCCCGCCGGCCACCGACACCGCGCCGGTGCCGCCGAGCGTCCCGCCCTGGTTGAACTGGAGGGAGCCCGACTGGACCTGGACCGTCCCGCTGCCGGTCTCGTTGAAGGTGACCGTCCCGCCGCCGTAGTTGTAGCCGACGACGCTGGTCCCGGTCCCGCCCGTCTTGGCGAAGGTGCCCTGGTTGTTGAACGTCCCGCCGCCCGGGCTGCCGCCGTTGCTGAAGATGTCGGCATTGGTCGTGATGTCGAAGCTGGCACCGGGTTCGTTGTTGAAGGTGGCGCCGGTGTCGAGGAACAGCCCCTGGGTGGCGAAGAACGTCGCCAATGTCGCCGTGCCGAAGTTCTCCAGGGTGCTGCCGGAGAGGAACTCGTTGTAGCTCGTGTTGGTGGTCGTGCCGCCGAGGGTCAGGCCTCCGTCGGCGATCGTCGTACCGCCCCCTTTGATCGTACCGCCGGTCCAGGTCATGGGACCGGAGACCGTAAGGCTGCCGGCCGGGGATAACGTCCCCCCGCTCATCGTCAGGTTGCCCGAGATGATGGAGGTCGCGGCGATCGCCAGCGTGCCAGTCGACAGGCTCAGCGTTGTCCCGCTCGCCACGGTCAGGCTGTTGACGGAGTCGGACACGTTCGAACTGTGTGTGACCGTGATACCGCCGGTGTTGATCTGGGCGTCGTCCGACGCCGTCGGCACGTGGTGGTCCGTCGCCAATGCGGTATTGGTCCAGTTGCCGGCGGTATCCCAGTCGCCATTGCCGGCGTTCGCCCAGAGCATCGTCGCCAGCAGTGTGCGGGCTTCCATCCACTCGAACTCGGGCCGGAAGAACTGGAGGCTCTTCCGCTTTGCCCGACGAGCGGACTGCCCCGATCTCGATCGTCTCGGACTCGGTCAACGCGAGGGGGGGGTCGATCGCGATGACATCACCGGTGCTCCTTCGACAAGATGATCCGACCATCGATTCGAGATGCAGTCACATGGATCTCGTGGAGGAAATCGAAGATAGAATCGCGACGGCCCCCGCGGCATCCAGTCGCGCGAGATCGTCGATACATTCGAGCCATCACTTCTTCAAGTCAGTCTCAGTCTGCCGGCGAGGGTTCAAGCCCTCGCCGGGCGGCGCCGCCGACTCCTCGGTGTCACCCCCGGCCGAATTCCGATGTATTCCCGAGCTGTTCTCGGGGTGAGCCGTCATAAACGAGCTGATCGGGGTCAGAATCGTCAGGACAAATCTCCCGACGTAGTTATTCATTGTCGCATGAACGCCTTTTTGTGCCTAGCAAAACAGTGATATTGCTTAATTAATTACAATAATCGGTTTTAACTCATAGTAGTTAATGATGCGCGAGACGCCAAGACCTGGCCGATTCCTCGATCCCGTTTCTGGCGAATAACCCCGCCGGATTATCGGCAGAGCGCGCCGCAAGAAGACCCGGCAATCTCCCCGCCACCGGATGCCCAGGCCACGAGGCTTGAGCGATCCGGAAAAGAGATCGCTTCGTGGGACTTCCCAGATCACTTAATCATCGCCTCGTCACGGATCCCGAAAAAAAATCATAAAAGGATTTGACCGCGAGTGGCCGCCGATTCGGGGCAGGACGACCCCCAAACCAAAGACCTCGCCCATACCGAGTGTTCAAGAATTGATGCAATTGCTTCTACGATCGGCTGACAGTCGTCAGCGAAACCGACGTCACGTCCTTGGGGAAGAGTGGACGGCAAATGGGGCGAAATGGGAAAAGCCCGCTGGAGTAGGGCGGGTGCAACGCGATCCAGGCCCAGCCCCGATGGCGGGTTGCACCTGCCCTATGATTCCGCAGATGAGCATCGCTACCCGTTTCGGCCCATGAGCCAGACCTTCGACTTCGGATCTCTGGCCGCATCGGAATCCAGGGATTGCAGAGCCCGGATTCCATCCAAGCAATCGATCGCTCAAGAGTCCGAGCCTGCGACGCCGACCGGGATCTGGAAGCTGGGATGCCCTTTTCGTAGTGGCTCCGTCGCGATCGGACCAAGATTGGACTGCTGCAACAACCATCGAGCCATTGGATCACCTCGTGTCGTGGGGAGAAAGGCGTACTGCGATGGTCGCAACTTGCCGTTTCGCGGGCGGGTGCGATCATCGGGCCACATAACAAGGACCGCGAGATCGAAAAAGCGAACGCGAGTCGAGCTTTTTTTTCAAGATTTCTTGGGTCCTGGGCCGAATCCGGCAACACCATCGACTCTTGGGTGGGTGAAACCTACAACGGATTCGGCTCGAATGTTGACCTGCACACACCCACGTATTTGCAGCCATGCATTGCTTCCCATTTCGGCCTATGGGCCGAACGCCTATCGAGCTGCGGATTGTGCCAACCAGTTCCGAATCCGGTGCATTTTCCCTGCCTAGACGCACGGAGATATGTAGCAACTGATTTTCGCTAAACGACTTACGACATCGATCGGCCTCGTCGGGGCACCGGATTCTTCTGCCCAGGGCCGCTCCAGACCGTTTCGAAAACGAGTTCACTTGCCACGATCATCGATCACCTTCACGATTCAGGCTCGGCCAGAGCGGGAGCCTGTTGTCAGGTCAGGTGTCCTCGTCGTGTCCGATTCCATCCGCAAGACCTAGGGTGGCTGGGTCGATGCGGATTCAATACGCAAGCCGCATTGAGTGCCGGCACGCCCCGCGAATCTCCGGGCTCGCGGCGGAGCCACCTTCACCATGGTCGGGGCCTTCTTCAGTGTTCTCGCACGACCGTTACTGCCGGATGGTAGATGGATAGCCTGGCAATCATCACCCCCCCACTCGGGCACAACGCGTGTCCCAGAGAGAGGTCTCTTCCCACTTCCGGCCAGCATCCTGGCTTCCACGAAGATTGTGTAAGTTACCCAGGTCCATTCGGGTTTGCCAGGAATGTTCAATTTTATCAACATCGACTCGAAGGCATTCCGAGATCCGGCTGCCACCTCGGACGATGTCATCTTGGTAGGCGGTCCCGTTCTCGAAAAATCACGGAAACAACCAGGGTTGGACGGTTCCCATGAAATGCTCGTGGCCAACGTAAGAATTTCGACTTCAGATGATCGGCAAAGCACCGACCTGCAACGCGTCGCGTTGCGGCCCTCCGGGGTCGATTCGCGAAACGTCCATGAGGATTGATAGGGCATGGGGAGCCTGTGACGACCGGCCGGGGCTCACCCTATTCCTGGAATTCCTCCGCTCAGACGATGCCCTGGTCGTATGGAAACTCGATCGCCTCGGGCGTTCCCCGTCGCACCCGATCGAGATCGTCGGTCGTTTGCGTGCTCCGGTGTCGGATTCCTCTCCCTCACGGAATCGATCGATACGACGACGGCAATGGGGGAGTTTCTGTTTCAAGTCTTCGATGCACTGGCTCAGCACAAACGTTCGCTCATCAAGGAGCGGGTGCTGGCGGGCCTGGCGGCCGCTGTCCAGGGACGCGACCAGGGCTCAGGTTCCGACCACCTTGCCGCGCACGACGTTGATCAGGACTACACCCCGCTTCATCGCGGCGAATTCCCTCGCGGCAATCATCCCGTGCGACCGCCTGGTCAACGGCGCGGCGCTGACGACGTCGGCACGGGGCAGCAGGGCGTGGAACGCGTCGGGCTGGTGCAGCTCCTCGACGTACAGCGGCCGCTCGAGCACCTTCGGGTCGGTGGCCACCACGCGCATGCCGAAGGGATGGACCCGGCGGGCGATCTCGCTGTCGATGCCGCCGAGCCCGATAACCATCAGTTCGTCCCGGACGAGTCCCGGCTCGCGCACCGCCACTCCTGGCCGGGTTGGGCCCGGATGAAACGAGTGAGCCCGCGTGAAGGCGAGCAGGTAGTCGATCGCCTGGTCGGCGATCTCGGGTGCATACACTCGCTGCATGTTGGTCAGGATGATGTCGCCGGCGACCAGCTCGGGCAGCTCCATCAGGCCCTCGACCCCGGCGCCGGGCTGCTGGACCCACCAGAGCGCCTTGCCGGCTCGGATCAGTCCTCGGGTGATGTGCCCGTCCGGTGAAGTGCATCTGGTAAGCGGCGCTCGCGCCGGCGATGCTGCTCCTGACGGGGCCGACCGTCCCGGCCGGGAGCCTACCCCATGCCTCGAGCCCATGTCGTCGATCTTCGCTGGAAGGCCATCCTCAACGACTTCCGCCGCAGCGGCCTGACTCAGGCCCAGTTCTGCCGCCGCCGCGACATCTCGCTCCATTCCTTCGTATCCGTTGGAGCCGAGGAGGTCGCGTTCCCGGTTCATCCGGCAGTTGGCGACGACCGCCGACCGCTCCAGTCCGTCGTGGCCCAGGAGCTTCATCGGTCCGTTGTGACGATCCCGACGGTCAATATGGCGCACCGGCGACCGGAGCCGAATACGGGGGCCAGTAGCCCAGTGCCGCCGGATTGCTGTAGGGATCGGCAACGTAGGGATCGAGGCATTCCCTCCCCAGGACGTAGGCGCCCCACCGATGAATGGAGTATCTCTTTTCCGTCTGGCGGTGGGGAAGGCAGCCGCCCCGATGCCCGTAATCCAGGCCGAAACCGGGATAACCCAGCCCGAAGGTGCCGTAACCCGGCGCGTAGACGTCCGGGATGCCGCCGTAGACGTGCGGCCCCCCACCGACGCCCCCGCTCTGGGCCATGGCCGACCCGCCGCACAGGCCCCAGATCGCCGATGCCAGGGCGATCAAGGGGAATCCGCCAACGCCCCGGAACCGAGAAAACATGACGGTTTTCCTTGCAGGAATCACATGTCGTTGATGTGTGGTTGAGGGCCGCACCCGGAAGGGCGACGGCCCGTCAGGCCCGTATGCCGATCGCATCGTCCCCGATATTATACAACAGATCTCACACGATCCTGCGCCTCGACGCGGGATAACCCCGGGCCAGCTTCAGAGGGTCCGCGGGCGGGGACGATCACTCGTCGACGGCGACCACGATCTTCCCGAAATGCTGCCCGCTCTTGAGGTACCTGATCGCGTCCCGGATCTGATCCATCTTGAAGATCCGATCGATTACGGGCCGGATCCGATGCAGCTCGATGGCGCGCAACATGTCCTCGAAGCTGGCACGGCTGCCGACGTACACCCCCTGAATCCTGATCTCCTTGAAGAGCGCCTTGTACGTGGGAACCTCCCCCGCGAAGCCGGTGAGTAGCCCGATGTTGCACACGGTGCCGGACTCCCGCACCGCATCGAGGGACTGGCCGAGCGTCCCCGGCCCGCCCACGTCGATGATATGGTCGACGCCCCGGCCATGGGTGATCTCCATCACCTTCGTCGCCCAGTCCGGATGGTCCCGGTAATTGATCCCGACAGAGGCCCCGAGCTCCATTGCCCGCTTCAGCTTCTCGTCGCTCGACGAGGTCGCGATCACCCTCGTCCCGTTCGCGCGGGCGAACTGGAGGGCGAACAGGCTCACGCCTCCGGTCCCCTGCACGAGGATCGTCTCGCCGGCCTTGATCGACGAGTGGCGCACGAGGGCATTCCAGGCCGTGACCGCGGCGCACGGCAGCGTCGCCGCCTCCTCGAAGGTGAGGAAGTCGGGGATCCGGACCACCCCTCGCTGGCTGAACACGACGTACTCGGCCAGCACCCCGTCGATGGCCGCGCCCACGGCCGTCGGTGGGTACTCGGCCGTGAGCGGGCCCGCGATCCACCCTTGCATGAAGATGCCTGCAACGCGATCGCCGACGCCGACGCGCGTCACGTTGGGGCCCGTCTCGACCACCTCGCCGGCGCCGTCGGAGAGGGGGATCAGCGGCATTCTCTGATGGGGATCGTACTCGCCGACGGCCACCAGGTAGTCCCGATAGTTGAGGGACGTGGCCTTGATCTTCACCAGCACCTCGCCCGACCCCGGGCGAGGCACCGGCCGCTCCGTGAGCGTGAGTGAGTCGATGCCGAACGCGTCGCGGAGTTCCACGGCGCGCATGGTCGTCTGCGGCGCGGTCCTCGAAGCCGGCGCCGGCGCGGTTGCCGTACTCGTCATCGGTCGATCTCCAGTGCAGTCGGGCCCGGACGCCTCCCGTCGTCCGGGGCTGCGAAGCCTGCCCGATAGGGCTGCTGAGGATGCCCGGAGGGGGCCGCTCTCCTCCGGCTCCCTCTCGAGGCGCATGGCACGCTGTGCCGGCCCGGTTCGACCTATCCAAACGTCGTGCCCGAGACGCCTCGCCCCTTGCTCCCATCCCGGGAGCGGTCGCCAATCTCTTCGGGCACCAGGGGATTGCGTCGCGGCGGCGGTTTCCGAGCAGGGCCGACGTCCGCCGCGCCGACCGGCGAGGGCACCGGACAGAATAGCTCCGGCTCGAAACAGAACGACGACACGTCGGATCGGGCGGGTAGGTTCTCGCTGCTCGCGCGTGCTCGGACTGCCGGGTCGGCGACGCGGGCGGCTCCTGCCGTGCGCCCGCCTTCGGGCGCAGGATTTGCCGGTCGACCCTCGTCCGCCGGGGCCGAGGGTGGGATTCCCGGCACATCCTTCGCACGCCCGGAGAATCCGGGACCGGTCCGGTTCGGGCCCAAGCAGGAGGGGGAGCGATGAAGTCAGAGCGCAGGGTCGCCCTCGTCGCCGGGGCGACCGGCATCATCGGCCGGGCGATCGTCGAGCACCTGTCGGGACTGGACAACTGGGAGGTCATCGCGCTGTCCCGCACGGCCCCCGACTACGAGCACCGCGCGAGGCTCGTCTCCGCCGACCTGCTCAACCCGGAGGATTGTCGGGCCAAGCTGGGCGGGCTCGGCGAAGTGACCCACCTGTTCTTCGTCGCCTACCGGGAGAAGCCGACCGAGGCCGAGCGGGTCGAGGTCAACGGGGCGATGCTGCGGAACGTCGTCGACGCGGTCGAGGCGGCGGCGCCCGGCCTGCGACAGATTGTCCTGATGCAGGGCACAAAGTACTACGGCTGCCACCTCGGCCCGTTCAAGACACCCGCCAGGGAGTCCGACCCTCGGCATATGCCACCCAACTTCTATTACACCCAGCAGGACTTCCTGCAGGAGCGGCGGGAGGGCAAGGCCTGGTCCTGGACGGCGCTGCGGCCGGACATCGTCTGCGGGCCCGGGACCGGCCATCCCATGAACTTGACCATGGTGATCGCCGTCTACGCCACGATCTCGAAGGCGCTGGGCCTGCCGCTGCGGTTCCCCGGCCGCCCGGGGGCCTACACGGCGCTGTCGCAGGTCACCGACACCGGCTTGCTCGCCAGGGCGAACGTCTGGGCGGCCACCGAGCCCCGCTGCGCCGACGAGGCGTTCAACATCACCAACGGCGACTCTTTCCGCTGGCAGCACCTCTGGCCCCGGATCGCCGAAGATCTCGGCATGGAGGCCGGCCCCCCCGTGCCGATCCGGCTGGCGGAATTCATGGCCGACAAGGGGCCCCTGTGGGACGACCTCGTGCGCCGGCATGCGCTGCGGCCCTACCGTTACGAGCAGATCGCCGCGTGGCCGTTCGGCGACTTCGTCTTCAATTGCGACTACGACGTGATCTCGGACACGACCAAGGGCAGGCGATACGGCTTCCACGAGGCGGTCGACACCGAGGAGATGTTCGCCCGGATGTTCCGGGGCCTGCGGGAACAGCGTTACATCCCCTGATCGAGGAGGCCCGACATGAAGGCGTCCGTCACGTCGGTCTGATGGAAGGCCACCCGTCCGCTACCGGCGCGGATGGTCTGGACGACCTCCTCGCCGTGCTCGACGTTGCGGTTGCCGATCAGTACCGAGGCCCCGCCGCGCCGAGGGCCCCAGCGGCCGCCCGGCCGATGCCCGTCCCGCCCCCGGTCACGAGGGCGACCTTCCCTTGCAGGTTCATGCACTACCCCCGTTATCTTCCCGGACTCGTCCCGGTCGATTCCCCGCCCGCACTCCCCCGAACGGCTCGCCCCGCGCTACGGCGAGACCGTCACGACGATCTTGCCGAGCTGCTGGTTCGACTCCATATACCGGTGCGCCTCGACGATCTGATCGAAGGGGAAGGTCTTGGCGATGATCGGCCGGAGCTTCCCGGCCTCTAGGCCGTGGGTGATGAAGTCGATCGCGCGCGGCAGCCGGAGCGGGTCCGCGGTCACCTCCACGAGCATGTAGCCGCGGACGTTGAGGCCCTTCAGGATCGCCGGCCTGGTCGGGAACGGCGTGTCCTGGTTGGTCAGGTATCCGTAGACGAAGAGGATGCCCCGGGGGGCCGCCGCTTGCGCCAGCTTCTCGATCCACGGCCCCGCGACGGGGTCGAAGATGACGCGAGCCCCCTTCCCCTGGGTGATCCGCATCACTTCCGCGACGAGGTCCTGGTCGTTGGTGACGATCACGTGCGCGGCGCCGGCCTGCCGGATCCTCTCCCGCTTCTCGGCCGTCCGCGTCGTGGCGATCGGGACGGCACCGACGGCGTTCGCGATCTGGATGGCGGCGAGGCCGACGCTGCTCGACGCGGCCGGGATGAGGACCCAGTCGCCGAGGGCGACCTCGCCGATGCTGATCAGCGCCCCGTAGGCCGTCGGATAGGCCATCCAGACGGCGGCCGCCTCGACCGCCGAGAGGCCGGCCGGCCGCTTCACGACCGCCGAGGCCGGGACGATGGCCTCCTCGGCGTAGACGCCGTACTGGTTGAGGGAGAAGGCCGGGATCACGCTGATCGGGTCGCCGGGCTTGAGGCCCGCCACGCCGGGGCCGAGCACCTCGACGACGCCGGACGCCTCGTACCCGAGGCGGGCCGGGAGTCGCGGCTCTTCGAGGTACGTCCCCGACCGGAACATGGCCTCGGCGCGGTTCAGGCCGATCGCCTCGCCGCGGATCTTGACCTCGCCGGGGCCGGGATCGCCGACCTCGAGGTCCTCGATCTGCAGGACCTCGGGCCCGCCGGTTCGATGGAAACGGACGACGCGTGCCATGCGGGGCCTCCTTCAAGGGAACTCGAGCGAGGCCCGATGCGACGAGCCTCGTGCTGGCTTTCGGGACCGGGCTATGCGATCGGTGTGCCGGTCGGGCTCTCGGGCCCGTCGCTCCCCTCGAGGGGTCGTCGAGCCCTCCTCATGCACCGGGTTCCCATCGAGACGGCCGACGGGCACGGGACGCGGGGCCGGCGTGCCGGTCGGCGTGTGAGTCGGACATTTTGCGGCCGCGTCGGCGAAAGATCGCTTCATCGCCGCCAGTATGTCAAGTCGAGATGTCGTTGCGTATGTCCTCGGACGATTTGTGCCGCCCGCGGACAAAATGGCGGTCGAGACATCGTCCCGGCTCGTCCGGGGCACCGGGGCGCAAAGCGCCTGTATCTCAAGGAGTTGGCGGGAGCTCGCGGGGCAAGCGACCGTTCCGGCATACCGTTCGCGTGGCTCGACGCTGGCGAGGATCCAGGACTCAAGAACCAGGGAGACCACCCCGATGGCGACGGCAACCGCTTCTCCTCCGTCCGGGACGACCGCAGAGCGCGCCACGCTCCGGTCCGTGAACCCGTACAACGGCCAGGTGTTGAAGACATTCACGGAGATGTCATCCGAGGAAGTCTCGGACGCGATCGCGAAGGCATACGACCGATTCAAGAGCTGGCGTCGCGTCTCGTTCGCGGAGCGCGGGGCGATGCTCCGGCGCGCGGCCGAATTGTGCCGGCAACGGCGGGACGACCTGGCGAGGCTCATGGCGCTCGACATGGGCAAGCGCATCGTCGAGGGCCGCGCCGAGGTTGACCTGTGCGCCCGGATCTTCGACTACTATGCGGAGAATGGCGAGCGATTCCTGAAGCCCCAGCTCATCCCGTCGCCGGCGGGAGACGGGACGCTCCTGAACCAGCCGCTCGGCGTGATCCTCGGCATCGAGCCCTGGAATTACCCGTTCTACCAGGTCGTCCGCTTCGCGGCGCCGAACCTGATGGCCGGGAACACGATCCTCCTGAAGCACGCGTCCAACGTCCAGCAATGCGCCGAGGCCGCCGAGGCCCTGTTCCGCGACGCGGGCTTCCCGGCCGGGGCCTACACGAACCTCGTGATATCGTCCCGCCTCATCCCGGCCGTCATCGACGACGATCGGGTGCTGGGGGTGTCGTTCACGGGGAGCGACGCGGCGGGCGCCCGGGTTGCGGAGCGCGCGGCGAGAACGTCAAGAAGACGATCATGGAACTGGGCGGCAGCGATCCGTTCATCGTGCTCGAGGACGCCGACATGGAGCTGACGGTCGATCGGGCGGTCTTCGGGCGGATGAACAACATGGGACAATCGTGCGTCGCGTCGAAGCGATTCATCCCGCTCGAGTCGGTGAGCGAGGAGTTCCTCGAGAAGTTCCGGGCCAGGCTCGCCGCCCTCAAGATGGGCGACCCTCTGGACGAGTTGACGGGAGTCGCGCCGCTCTGCACGCCGCAGGCCGCGGCGCATCTCGAGGACCAGGTCAACCGCTCGGTCGCCGCCGGCGCCCGAATCGTCCTGGGCGGGAAGCGGCCGGATCCCGAGGGGGCCTTCTTCGAACCGACGATCCTGACGAACGTCCGGAAGGGGATGCCTGCGTACGACGAGGAGCTCTTCGGCCCCGTCGCGGCGGTGATCGTCGTCAGCGACGAGGACGAAGCGATCGCGGTCGCGAACGACTCCGAGTACGGACTCGGCGGCTCGGTCTACACGCGCGACATCGAGCGCGGCCGGCGCGTCGCGGAAGAGGTCGAGTCCGGCATGGTCTACATCAACCATCCCGCCTACACCTACGAGGACATGCCCTTTGGCGGGATCAAGAAATCGGGCTATGGCCGCGAGACCGGCGAGCTGGGCATCCACGAATTCTTGAACAAGAAGGTCGTCCGCGTCATGCGGTAGGGTTGCAATCGGGGCATCGCGCTGGTGTCGGTCACGGGCACCGGGCCGGGGGGCTGGCGCGGGTGAGGATCAGTCCCGCGCGCGGGGCCGGGCCATGGCATCGGGGCTCCTCCTGGGTTATGGTGCCTGACGGTCGGGCCGGGGATCGACCTCTCCGGATCGAGCCTCGCACCGCCGTGCACCGGGGAGCCTCATGAGCCAACCGATCCGAGCCGTTGTCCTCACCTGCCTCCTGTTCCTATCAGACCGGACTTCCAGGGCTCAGACGCCGCCGGTCCGGCGTGGCTACACCATCCCGTTGATCGACCTGGCCGACCAGAAACATCGGCAGGTCATCGTGGACCGGGAGAAGGGCCGGTATCTCGGCCATCCCACCACCGTCCTGCTCGAAGACGGCAAGACGATCCTCATCGTCTACCTCGAGGGCCATGGCCGGGGCTCCATCGCGATGAAGCGGAGCACAGACGGCGGCCTCTCCTGGTCGGGGCGACTCCGCGTGCCCGAGAACTGGTCCACCTCCAGGGAGACGCCGACGATCCACCGGATCGTCGATCCCCGGGGCAAGGAGCGGCTGACTTTGTTCTCGGGCCTCTACCCCATCCGCAGGGCGATCTCCGAGGACGACGGCCGCACCTGGACGACGCTGGAGCCGATCGGTGACTTCGGCGGCATCGTCGCCATGGCCAGCGTCGAGCGGCTTCGGAACGGCGACTCTCTGGCGCTGTTTCACGACGACGGGCGGTTCCTCCACCCCGGGGGCCGACCGGCCCGGTCCCGGGTCTACAAGACGATCTCGCACGAGCGCGGCCTGACGTGGGGTGGGCTGGAGGTCATCGCCGAGCGTCCGACGGCCCAGCTCTGCGAGCCGGGCCTGATCCGCTCCCCGGCCGGGCGACAGATCGCCGTGTTGCTGCGGGAGAACAGCCGCAAGCGGAACTCGTTCGTCATCGTCTCCGACGACGAGGGCCGAACCTGGATGGCGCCAAGGGGATTGCCGGGAGCGCTGACGGGCGACCCGCACGTCGGCAAGTACGGGCCGGACGGCAGGATATTTGTCTCGTTCCGGGACACCACGCACGAGAGCCCGACGAGGGGCGGTTGGGTCGGCTGGGTGGGCACCTATGACGACATCGTGGCCGGCCGCCTTCGAGGGGGGTGACCTCCTCGGCCCAGCCGCGGCCGAGAGGGACGACCGTGCCATCGGCGAGCCACCAGCCGGCCAGATCATTCTCGCGGCGGTCGCGCCCGGCCCGGAGCTTCTGCTCGGGGAGGATCCGGACGTCCTTCCAGTTCCAGACCTCGACGTCGGAGACCTCGGGCTTGTCCTTCGCCTTCCTGGCGTCCTTCTCGTCTGGCTTGGAGGACTCACCGATCAAAGACTTGAGGCCGGCGAACCTCTCGCCGGTCCCAAAGTCCGAAAGCATACCGGCATGCGAATTCGATCGTTCGACTGCTGCATGGCATCGGGGGCTTCTCTTCATACCGGCGAGTTCCCGCCAGGATTCATAGTGCCGCGAGAAAGCGAGCTGGGAATGGGCGAATCCGCTTCGATCTTGTCAGCGACGATTTAACGGCTTCTACCGGTAAATCGTCGAGGATACCGTGTGTTACCGGGCGTTTCCGAGAAGGAATGAGAGGACTTGCGAAAGTCCTGGTTTTCCTTAAAATATGGTGGCCACAAGGCTTTTGCGGCTTTCAGCCGAACCCGTCCTTTCGCTTCGGGACCGTGAGGTCGCAGGTTCAAATCCTGTCGCCCCGATTTAAGTCGCCGATTGATAAGGATTTAGGACGACGCGAGCGTACGGTCAAGTGCCGTAGAGTAACGCTGCCACAGCCGAATGCCACGAACTTAGTGCACAAACTCCGCCTTCTGAACACTTTGTAGCATCTTGAGCACGGGAGGGGCTCCGGGCAATCTGGTGGTAGAACACAGCCATCCAGAACCCGCAGGAGCCCTCCCGTGCCGCTACGTATCGTCACCATCTTGGGCCGTCTCAAGCAAGACCTCGCCGACGAAATCTCCCCCGAGGCGATCGAGCGGGCATGCAAGCAGGAGAGATACTCCTGGCGGAAGCGGCTCCTCAACCCCGTGACCACCATCTACCTGTTCATCCTCCAGATCCTTCACGGCAACACGGCCTGTTCGCACGTGGTCCACTTCGGCTCATGGAACTTCACCGACGCCGCCTACTGTGCCGCACGCAAGCGGCTCCCCTTGGGCGTCCTCCGACGCTTGGCCGAGCGCGTCGCCGAGCGGGTCCGGACGGCGACGACGGCCCGATCGACCTGGCACGGGCACCGGGTCTGGCTCCTCGACGGGTCGAGCTTCTCCTTTTGCCAGCCATAATGCGTTCCTTTTCAGACTTTTCCTCAGCCGTCGCCATCGTCTCCGCCGTCCAAATCGAAGGTGATGGCCCTCCTGAGTCATTTCCTTGGTGGAGAAACCCTCTCGTCGCTTCTGATCATCCGATCAGAGATCTGTCGCCGGCTCGGCCCTCCCCGGCTCCTCCGACACCTCACCTCCCCCGGGGGTCGTCAGGTCGGACGGATAGGGGCGGAGGTCCCGACGCGCTCGATATGAACACAGGCGTCTCAGTCGATCCAGTTCCTTATCGTCGGCCCACAAGACCCAGCGGCCGCTCGCGCCCTGCATCCGGCGGCCGCGGACCCAGCCGCGAGATGCCCAGTGATGCAGGGTCAGCGGCGGCATCGATAGCTCCTCGGCCAGCCCCGCCAGGCACCATTCGTGGCGCCCGAGCGCAGCCCGGTCGGGCGACGACCCCGCCTTGCTCCCGAAGCGACAGCTCATGAGCACTTGAACCATCTGATCGCTGAACGGCCGGTCGCAACGCGGCGGGTGAAATCCCTCGAGGTTGAGTAGCTCGGCGATCTGCGCGGCCGTCCGGCCCGCCTGTCGCAATTCGAAGACCCTCGCCCGCAGCTCATCAAAATTGCTCAGGTTCTCATATTTTCCGATAGAGCGGAGGCCCTCGTGCCGGCTCGTCGCCCCCCCGGCCCAGTGGATCGTCACCTCGACCAACTCCGACCTCCCCAGGGCGGTAACGACGATCCGCTCCACCAGGTGCCGGATGACCGCCTGGCGGTCCTGGGGCGTCGTGCTCGGCGCCTCCCAGAGCGCCGGCAAGTCCGCGGCCATGGCCCGGATCGATGCCATATCGGCCTCCGTGAGCGAGGGCGGCTGTCGGTTGACGAACCGGTCGTAGTCCTCCTCCAACTGGCGTCGCTCGGCCAATGCCCGCTCCCAGCGTCGTTCGAGTTCGCGGGCGACCAGCCGGTTCTCCGGCTCCGTCGCATGGTACTGTCGCGCGGCCCGGTCGGCCTCCTGAGTCGCCCGTTCGAGGCGCTGCCTCCACTGATCGTGCAGGGCCTGGCGTTCCTGCCGCAGGTCCATCGCGGCGGCGAGGCTCAACTCCATCGCCGCCGGCTCCAGGACCCCGAGGACCTGGCGGCCGACCAGGTCATCGAGCGACCGCCCGCCGAGGCTCTGGCACCGCGGTGCTCCGTGCTCCAGGAGCTCGGAATGACAGCTGTAGCGGAGATGATGCGATCGGCCCCCGTACGCCACCAGCATCCGGCGACCGCAACGGCCGCAGAAGAGCAGGCCCCCCAGCAGCGAGCTCCCCCGGCGAGGTGCCCCGAGCGCCTCGGAGCGGGACCGGTTGTCCGCCATCCGCCGCTGATTCTCCAGGTAGCGTTCCCATGTTATGTAAGCCGGGAGGCGATCCGGGATCATGACCTCCCATTGCAAGGCCGGGACCACCACCCGCCCCGACGAGCGGCGCCCCGGGGCCTGCCGGCGGTGATCGACCTTCCGGAGCCCATGCACATAAGTCCCCGCATAGAAGGGGTGATGGAGCATCCGGTTGAGGGTCGGGCGGCAGGGCCGCCTCCATTGCAACTGGCCCCGATCGCGGCCGCCACAAGGGCGCACCCCGATCCGGACGTCCTGTCGGACCAGGCGGCGCAGCAGGCCCGCGACGCTGCCGAGCTCGTCGAATGTGTCGAAGATCAGCCGGACGACGGACTGGACCTGCTCGTCGGGGTCGAGGACCAATTCCCCCGAAGGCGAGCGGATGTATCCGATCGGGGGGTGGTAGAAGAGGTCCCCTCGGCGCGCCTTGTTGAGGCGGCCCTGATTCATTCGTTTCAGCATGATATGTAACTCGGCTTCTGACATCGCCCCCTTCAATCCAAGAAGTAATCTATCATTATAATCTGTTGGATTGTAGAGGCCATCCTGGTCGGCCAGGAGCGTCTCGAAGACGGCGCAGCGCTCCAGCAGGTCGTGCCAATCCCTGTTCGAGCGGGCCAGCCGGCTCATCTCCAGGCCGAGGATCAGGCCGACGTGGTTGAGGTTGACCTCGGTCAGGAGTCGCTGAAATCCCGCCCGCCCGCGCGGTCTGGCCGCTGTGGCCTTGGTCCTCGTCGATGACCACGATGCGCTGGGCCGACCAGCCCCATGCGAGGGCGATCGCTTTCAGATCGTATTGCAGCTCGGCCGACTCGCGATGCTGGAGCACCTGCTGGGGGCTGGATTGGCGCACATAGACGATCGCGAGACGTTCGTGATGCCAGGGCTGGATCTTGGCCGGTAGGTATCGGGCGTGCTCAACGGTGCTCATGGTCATCTCCCTCGGCAATCGGGTTGAGCAGCCATTGGGCCAGGATGCGCCGCAGGTCCTGAATCACATGGCGACGACTCCCCTGAGGGATCGTGTGCCAGACTTCGTCCGGGGTGCGGACCGGCACCGCAGGGGGAGACGGCGGGGGGGGGCACAGGGCCTCCGGGAGGAGGGGTGCATGGAATGCCTCCGGGTGGAGCGCCGCGGAACTGACGCCACCAGCGGGCCAGTTCCAACAGCGCGGTTACGCTCACGATAGGCCGGTCGGCCGACGTGAGGAAGGGGGCTGATTGGGTTGCAGTTCGTCTGGAGGATGTCGATGCCCGACACGCCCGAGTTGCAGGCGGCGTTCGGACAGCCCGGCGGCCAGCGACGGGGATGCGGCTTCCCGGTCGCCAAGTTCCTGGCCCTGTTCGACCTGGCCACCGGCATGCTCCTGCGGGTCGAGCCGTCACCGCTCCGGTCGCACGAGATGTCGCGATCCGCCGGCGCCACCGCCGGTCTACTCCCCGGCGACATCGCGCTCGGTGATCGTGGATTTTGCTCATACGCTCACCTGGCCATCCTTCTGGACCGCGGGCTGCACGGGGTATTCCGGGCGCATCAGCGCCTGATGATCGACTTCACCCCGGGCCGGCCGCAGGCCGGCGCGGGAAGGCGAAGGGGCGGCGCGAGGCGAAGATCCTGCCGCACTCGCGGTGGGTGCTCTCGCAGGGCGACTCGGATCAAGTCGTCGTCTGGTCCAAGCCCAAGTATCCGCCACGGTGGCTGCCCAAGGATGAGTATGCTTCCCTGCGCGATGAGATGACGGTGCGGGAGATCCGTTATAAAATTTACACTCGCGGATATCGAGTGGGCGAGGTGACGCTGGTGACGACCCTCCTGGACGCGTCGGTCTACCCGGCGGAGGCGCTGGCGGATCTGTACTTCCGCCGTTGGCAGGTGGAGGTCTATCTGAGGGATTTGAAGATTACGTTGAAGATGGATGTGTTGAAGTGCAAGACGGTGGATGGCGTGTTGAAAGAGCTGGCGGTCTTCGCCCTGGTGTACAACCTGGTTCGCTCGGTGGCGTGCGAGGCGGCCAAGGCCCAGGGCGTGTCGGCGGACCGGGTGAGCGTGACCGACACGGTGCGGTGGCTGGTGGGCGCCGAAGGAGACGAGGATCTGTCGGTGATCTTGATCGTGCCGAAGCGGAAGGGTCGTGTCGAGCCCCGGGTGACGAAGCGCCGCCCGAAACAGTACCCTCGGATGACCAAACCCCGCCGGGAGCTACGTAAAGAGTTACTGGACAACAATGTTGCGGCTTAAGTTCGCGGCATTCCTGCCACAGCCTATATTCTCGACGTAAACCTTCGGGCTCGAGGCATTCCCGAGAGTAAGAGCGCAAGGTCGAGCGCCGTGAGTTCCTCGCTGGCCGATTGCTTGTCAGAAGATGAGCGATCCATTTGGTCGAGTGACGAGCCGCTCGTCTTCGACCCGCCCACTGGCGCACTTGCAGCATTCCTTCAAGCCGACAGCACGAGGAAGGCCGGAAGAGCGTTACCGAGAGGCGATGACCCGACGCGGACGTCCTTTACACGGGCCGTCGCGTTACGAACAGGGATTCCCCCTCGGGAATCAAGCGTAGTGGGTCCATTCCGCCGATAGCAGACTCTGGGCGTCTTGAGTACTCAACGTCTACCGGGGCCGTAGGCGAGGATGAGAGTCTGGGAGTCGCGTTAGGATCTGAACCTAACCCTGAACCGAGCGTGAAATAGGGTTAGCCGAGGTCGAAATCGCCGAAAAAAACTCAACCTCCTCCGCAGTTCTTGGGGGAAATGCAGGATTTGAACAGATCCGCATTCTTCCGAGCTACGGAGGGTTTCGGGTGATGGTCATTTTCGCCAAGGAGACCCCCAAACTCAACCGAGAGTAAGTCCCGAAGGAAGTCCCGTGCGCGCGACCGTGAGATCCTGCGACAACGACGGTAGATGATCCTCACCCGCATAAAATTCCGCCCGCTCCCAAACGCGATGCTCCCATAATCACTGCCGCCAACATCCACGAAAACTCGGCGCTCGCACCCACGGCCACTTTGCGGGCGTCATCGGCGCCATGGTCCTGCTGACGCGCAACACCGGCTTGATCTCCCTCATCGACTTCGACCTCCATATCCTCGAACGCTATCTCCCCTATCATGAATCCGACGATGTCTTGAACATCGCACTCAACATCATCGCAGGCGGTTGCTGCCTCGATCGCTCGGAGCGCGATTGCGCTCAATTCATGTAGGATTTCTCCTCGATGATCCGAGAGCCGGCCATGCGGTTGAGCCGGTATTTCAGGGCGGCGCGATGGTCGTTGCGGCGGTAGACCTCACGCGCCAGCTCGATGAAATCCGGGCCGAATTCCCCGCGACGCTCGCACGACCGGATCTGATCCTCGACGTCCCAGAGCCGCTCGTTCACCGACTTGAGCTCCCTCGCCAGTTCTTCGAGCTCGGCGGAGATCGGGATCGAACCGACGTAGGCGCCCTGGACGGCGGCCAGCTCGATGTGGATGTTCTGGAGCTTGTCGGGATCGTGGATCCGCGACGCCTTGACTTCCAGGATGGTCAGCTTGTCGACGAGCTCGCCGGCGCCGATCGGCAGGACGATGGGCCGTTCGCGCTTGGGGGCTTCCAGCGTCGGTCGCAGATCGTCGGCCATGCGGCGGAAGACCGAGTCCCAGTCGCCGGGTTCGGGCTGGCGAAGGAGTCGCATCGACGGATACCAGGGGCAATCCGATCGGGAATGGAGCCATCGCCAGTCGGCCGACCAGTTCAGTGCGAGCCAGGTGGTGACTCCCAGGCCGCCGGCCACGTGGGCGATCGCCGTGTCCGATGTGATCAACATATCGAGGTTCATCAGTACGGCCGCGGTGTCCATGAACGCGCCGCCGGACTCGTCGAGCCGGTCGCCGAGCGGGACGATGCCCAGCCGGTCGCCGTGGGCGGCCAGTTGCTCGCTCCCATGACCTTTCTGGACGCTGATGAGCCGCACCCCCGGCAGATCGGCCAGCGGTGCGAACTTCTCGAGCGGGATCGAACGCTGGCGGTCGCCCTTGTATTTCGGGTTGCCCTGCCAGTTGATCCCGATCCGATAGCCGGCTTGCGGGGCCAGCTCCTCGCGCCATCGGGACACGAGCGCGGGGTCGGCGAACAGGTACGGGACCTCGGCCGGGACGGTCGCCAGGGTGGTGCGCATCAGCCAGGGGAGACTCAACAGGGCGCAATGCGTCTGGAACTCGGGGATCGGCGTACCCCGGGCGATCAGCCGGTCGATGCCAGGACAGCGCGAGAGCAACGGCAAGAGCGCGCCCGGGCCCTCGTACATGACGGTCCCGCCGCGCCGCTTGACCATCGACGCATATCGGATGAACTGGAAGGTGTCCCCGAGGCCCTGCTCGGCATAGACGAGGATCGTCTTGCCGCCAAGCGGTTCGCCGGCCCAGGCGGGCTGGGTGAAATCCGGACGGTTGACTCCCGGGACCTGCCAGCGGTGCTCGTAGGCGGCCCATCCCTGCTCGAACCGGCCGGCCTGGATCCAGCCCAAGGCCTGGTTCAGGAGGGCGTCGGGATAATCGGGACGGAGCCGCAGCGACTCGCGATAGCAATCGCCGGCCTCGGCGTGGTTGCGCTGCTTGTCCAGGACGACCGCCAGGTTGTTGTACGACTCGGCATAAGCCGGCCTGAGTCTCAGGGCCTCGCGATAGCACGCCGCCGCCTCGGCGAGCTGGCCCTCTTCGGCCAGGACATTGCCAAGGTTATTGTAGGCCTCCGGATAATCGGGGCGGTGCTGCGAGCGCCCGGCGATACTCGGCGATCGCTTGCTCGCAACGCCCAGCCCGGACGAGCACATTGCCGAGATTGTTGTACGCCTCGGAATAGCCCGGCTTGTGCCGCACCGCCTCGCGGAACGACGCGATCGCCTCCTCGAACCGTTCGCACTTGAAGAGGACGTTGCCGAGATTATTGTGGGCCTCATGATAGTCCGGGCGCGTCGCCAGCGCCCGGCCATATTCCTCGATCGCCTCGGGGAGCCGGCCGAGGTTCTGGAACATGTTCGCCAGGTTGTTATGCGCCTCGGGGTACTCCGGCCGCAGGCGCAACGCCGCCTCGAAGGCGGCCACCGCCTCCTCCGACTTGCCCCAGCGCGCAGGGTGACGCCCAGGTCATTGTGCGCCTCGGGATAATCCGGCCGCAGCTCCAACGCCTTCCGGAAATGGACGACCGCCGGTTCGTAATCGCCGCGGAGCGCCAGGGCATTCGCGGGTATGCAGGGCCGCGGCCTCCCTCGATAGCGGGGCGACGGCCGTCGCGGGCTCGGAGCCAGCGCCGTGGCCGTTGGGCCCGAAATGCCCCGATGAGTGGACGACTTGATGAGGGCCGGGATCGGACTCGACGGCGAGGTCGGGATCGGTGACATGCGGCGAAAAGCCATTGGCGTGGTTCTGTGACGGATCGTTCATCGCTCGTGGAATCCTCCGGCCAGCCGCGAGATCGTGCCGACGCCCGCCACCCTGCATGGCGGGACCTCAGGCATCGCCGCGGAATTCGACCCTTCGTCATCGGCGGCGCCCATCGAGAATATCGAACGCCGACGAGCAAGAGGCAACCGAAATGGTGGATCCGGCCGATCCCTCCACTCCCACGGCTCGATCGCTTCGAACACTCCTTATTGGACAGCCGCGATCTCTCGTCCTATCTCATTCCTAGAGGAGGACAGGCCGATGGTCCCTCACGATCTCGCCGCACGCGCAGGATCCCGATAGCTTGCCGGACCTCACGGATCGAAGTCCCGAGATCGCGCCGATTGCTCTTGACGACGGACTCGCGGGCCGCCGGTTCCGCTTCAATGACGAAGCCGCCGCCGGGTGAGTTTGGATCGATCGATGATGACCGGCTGCCGGCCCGGATCGGTTCTTTGGATTGATCTCGCGCAGGGCCGACCTACGGCCGCCCCACGACGTCAAACCGATGCACGCCGTGGGCCTCCTCACCTGACGCTCTCCCTTGATTCCCGAGTGACTTCCGGAGGCTTGTCGCATGTCAGACTGGTTCAGCAAAGTCCGTCGGTCCCTGGAAACAAGACGGGCCCGGGAATCGAGGAAGGACCGGCAGCGGAGGCTGAAGCTGGACACACCCCTCGAGGCGCTCGAGGAGCGGTGGCTGCTCACGCCGCCTAGCATCACATTGTCGCTGTCTGGTAGCGTCCTGACCATGACCGACAATGGCACGATGTCGAGCCTGACTGTCATCTACAAGGCCACCAGCAAGGCGTATGTCTTCACGGCGAATACCGGCGAGACCTTCGGTGTCAGCGGGTCGTTGAATTCGAGTATCTCGTTCACCAGCGGGACGACTAGCGCGACCCTGACCCCGACCAGTACCAACACCTGGTCGGGACTCGGCTATTCCTTCTCCCTCGTGCCCACCGATTCCGCGGGGGCCTCGATCACCCTGGGCGATGAGTCGAACGATCCGGCCTCCAACTTCGCCATGCCGTTCTCACTGAGCGATTCGGGCAGCGGGGTGATCAGCGGCCTGACGATCGATGACAAGGGAAATACGAACGGCACGAGCGGGGCCCCACAGACCTACACGATGAACGGCCAGTCGCTGTCCATCGGCGGGACGCCGATCATCAAGTATACGTCGGCAACCTTCTCGACGAGCTCCAGCCTGACCGTGAACGGCGGTTCGGGCGTTACCACATTCAACCTGTCCGGTACGCCCTCGGCCGCCACGACCGACATCGTCATGCACCCCAGCAGCAGCAGCGTCGCGACGATCACCCTGGGCGGCTCCACCAGCTCGACCGCCGCTTACGCGCTCGGCCCGGTCGTCATCAGCTCCATCACCCCGGGCCTCGCCACGATCCAGATCAACGACGCCGCCGACCCGGTCGTAGGCCAGGTCTACGACCTGACGAGTCTCACTTCCAGTCACACTCTGACCTTCGGCACATCCAGCTCGGCGAGCTTCACCATCGCGAACATGCAGAGCATCACCACGATGCCCGAGATGACGATCGAGGGAGGCACGGGGGGCGATACCTTCAGTATCGGCAGGACATTAAACAATGGCGCGACCGAGATCGAGACCAACCCCGCATCGGGCCGGGTCAACTCGATTATCCTGGGGACATCCGTCAGCGGCAACTGGGCCTCACAGTTCCAGGGAGACACCAGTATCGTGGGGGGCGGCGCGGGCACGACCACGGTCACGGTCAACGACTCCTTCAATTCGACGGGGCGGACCACGACCCTGACGACCACGTCAGGGACAGCCTCGCTGAGCTATGGCCCGAGCTCGCCGACCTTCACGTTCACCGGGCTCGGCGATGCCTCGACGACGCCCGGCCTCACGCTCTCCGGGGGCTCCGGCAGCAACACCTTCGTGATCAGCGGTACGCCGAACAGCATGACGACCGCGATCGACACCGGGTCCGGCAATAACATCGTCAGCCTGTACGCGACAGGCGCCAGCGACTCCACACTCGCCATCGACGGTGGCGGCGGATCGAACACCCTCAAGCTGGGCGGGGTCTCCGGCGTGGGCATCCTCTCGCTCGCCGGCACCGTGAACATCAACGACCCCGGCGGATCGACGTCGCTCTCGCTCGACGATTCGGAGGACACTTCGTACGGCCTGTCGCTGACCATCGGCAGCAGCCAGGCGACCCTCTCGCTCAGCGCGGTCATGTCCGCGTCCCTCAGCTACAGCAACCTCAGCAGCCTCACGTTCAGCGGCAGCTCCGACGGCGGCAACACCGTCACCGTGAACGGCACGCCCGCGGGGACCTCGGTCTCATCCGTCGCCACCAGCCTCACCAGCAATGGCCCAGGCGACTCCTTCACGATCGCGGGCGTGAACACCTATGGTCCCCTGCTCATCAACGCCAAGGGCCAGGGCGATCACGTCAACGTCGGAGCGGGCAATCTGTCGGGCATCTCGGCCAAGGTCACGATCTCGAGCCTTTCCGGCAGCTCCCTGACGGTCAACGATTCCAGCGACTCGACGGCCATGGCCTTCGTTGTCTCGGGGACCTCGCTGACCTTCGCCGATGCCGCAACTCCCTCGACGATCCTCGGCACGATCGCTTACTCCGGCGCACCGTCCGCCAATCTGACGGTCGAGGGGGGCACGGGGGGGAACTCGTTCTCCATCTCGAACACGCCGGCCAGCATGACCACGACCATCGATGACGGCACCGGCTCGAGCAACTCGGTCCTGGTCATCGGCACTGCCTCCGGGACGACGCTGGCCGTCAACTCCCAGGGCACGAGCGACACGGTGAACCTGGGCAACGGCAACTGGACGAGCCTCTCGGGGACCTTCACATCCAGCGAGGTCAACCCCATCAGCCTGATCGTCGACTACCATCTGGCCACCGGGGGCAAGTCCTTCGCGATCACCGACGCCGGCGGCAGCCTCAGCACCTCGGTCTCGGGGAATATCGGCACCTACATCTTCGCGGACTCGGGCCTAGGGAGCGTCGAATACGAAGGCGGCTCCCACGCCAACAGCTTCACGATCAACGGCACGCCGAACAGCATCACGACCACGATCGACACCGGGACCAGCAACAACACCGTCAACGTGCAAGGGACAGGCTCACTCGGGGCCACGCTCGACATCGTCGGCGGCGGCGGTTCGAACACCGTCAAGCTGGGGGGAGGGAGCAACATAGGCATCCTCTCCTTGGGCGGGACGGTGAACATCTCGGATACCAGCGGCTCGACCGCTCTCACCATCGACGACTCGGAGGACCCATCATCGGGCCTGACGTACACCCTCGGCAGCAGCCAGGCCACGGTCTCGCTCAGCTCGGTCATGTCCGTGAGCTTCAACTACAGCAACCTCAGCAGCTTCTCGATCAAGGGGAGCTCCTACGGTGACAACAACATCAGTGTGACCGGGACCCCCGGCGGGACTTCGGCCACATCCGTCGCCACCAGTATCACCAGCGAAGGCTCGGGCGACTCCATCACGATCTCGGGCGTGAACGCTTACGGCCCGCTGTTCGTCAATGCCGATAGCAAAGGCGATGACATCGACGTCGGGAACGGCCAACTCTTCGAGCATCTCGGCCAGGATCACGATTGCGAGTCTTTCGGGGGGCTCCCTGACGGTCGATGATTCGAGCGACAGCACGGCGATGGCCTTCACCATGACCGGCTTGTCGATCACCTACGCCAACGCGGCCACACCCTCGACCATCCTGGGCGCCATCGCTTACGCCGGCTACCCGTCTGCCAGCCTAGTGCTCATGGGCGGCACGGGCGGAAATTCACTCACGATCTCGTCCACGCCCTCGCTGATGAACACGGCCATCTATACCGGCACCGGTTCCAGCAACACCGTACTCGTCGCCGGGAGCTCTTCCAGCACGACCTTGAGCCTCGACCTCCAGGGCACAAGCGACACCCTAAACCTGGGCGACGGTGACCTGATAGGCCTCAACTCATCATTCTCGTTCAGCTTCTCGAACCCGGCTTATGTGTTCGTCGACGACCATCTCAACACCGGGACCTATAGCTACGCCATCTCCGACGGCAGCGGCAGCATCAGCCTCACGATCTCGTTATCAGGAAGCTCGCGCACCTTCTCGCTCTCGGACTCGATTTTCCTCAGTCTCGAATTCGACAACGGCGGTACCGTCGGCCAGCCCGGCAACTCGATCACGATCAACGGCACGCCCAGCAACGTCACGACCACAGTGAACGCCGGACCCGGCAACAACACCGTCAACGTTCAAGGGACCGGCTCCGACTCCACTCTCGACGTCGTCGGCGGGGGTGGGACGGACACGGTCACCCTTGGCGGGGCCACCGGCGTGGGCCTCCTCTCCCTTCGCGGTACGGTGAACGTCTCCAACCCCAGCGGATCGACCGCGCTCACCATCGACGACTCGGAGGATTCATCGTCCGGCCTGTCGTTGACGATCGGCAGCAGCCAGGCGACGGCCTCGCTCAGCTCGGTCATCTCCGCGACCTTCAACTATAGCAACCTGAGCAGCCTTACGTTCCAGGGGAGCTCCTACGGCAGCAACACGATCGGCCTGAATAGTACCCCTGCGGGGACCTCGGTTTCGCCCATCACGACCACGCTCATCGGCGACGGCCCGGACGACTTCATCACGGTGGTCAGCGTAAACCAATACGGCCCGCTGGTCGTTGACGCCGCTAGTCAGGCCGATCGGATCGACATCGGCGACGGCCAACTCACGAGCATTTCGGCCCTGGTCACGCTACAGAGTCTCGCCAGTACCTCGGCGACGATCGACGATACTAGCGACTCGACGTCGCTGGCCTTCACCATCACCGGGACGTCGCTCAAGTTCGCCGATGCATCCTCCCCCTCAACGATCCTCGGCTCGGTCAAGTACTCCAGTAGTCCGACCATCGGTTCGCTCGTGATCGACGCGAGCGACCAGGGTTTCAACACGGTGACCGTCACCGGAATGCCGTCGCTCTCCGGCGCCCTGTTCCTGAACATGGGGACGGGGAGCAACAATATGGTCACCCTCGGCGGCGCGACCGCTTCCACCGCCGCCTACACGCTCAGCGACATCGACGTTGACCCGAGTTCCGCCAACACCCAGGTCACTGTCAATGATAAGGCCGATCCGACACCGAGCCAGAGCTTCAACCTTTCAGGATCCGGGATCTCCACCACGCTCACCTTCGGCGTCAGTTCCTCCGCGAGCTTCGAATTCTCCGGACTCGGCAGCTCGACCCTGGCGGGGCCGGCGCTCTTAATCGAGGGTGGCAACCTGGGCAACATCTTCAACATCTCAGACACGATCGCCAACCACCACACGAAGATCAAGACCGGCTCGGGCACCAATACCGTCAACGTGACGGGCACGGCCAGCTCCACCAACTCGGTCCTCGAAATCGTCGGCGGCGGCACGGACAGCGTCACCCTGGGTGGAAAGTCCGGCGTGGGCCTTCTCGCCCTCAGAGGTACCGTGAACATCTCCAACCCCAGCGGCTCGACCGCCCTCACCATCGACGACTCGGAGGATACATCGGACGGCCTGTCGTTGACCATCGGCAGCAGCCAGGCGACGGCCTCGTTCAGCTCGGTCATCTCCACGACATTCAGCTACAGCAATCTGAACAGCTTCACGATCGAGGCGAGCTCCTACGGCAGTAACACGATCATCGTGGATGACACTCCCACCGGGACCTCGTCCACCCCCGTCACCACGACGCTCCTCGGCGATGGACCGAGCGACTCCGTCACCGTCGCGGGCGTCAGCGAATATGGACCTCTGGTCTTCGACGCCAACGGCAACACCGATTCCATCGATATCGGCGACAGCAATCTCTCGAACATCTCCGACAAGATCACACTCCAGAGCATCGCCGGCACTTCCCTGTTGTTCGACGACACCAGCGACAGCACCTCTCTGGCCTTCACCCTCACGGGAACGTCGCTGAGCTTCGCCGACGCCGCCACACCCTCGACCAACCTGTCCACGATCGATTATTCCGGTGGGCCGCCCTCCGGCCTGACAATCGACGGGAACGACGGCGGAGACAATTCGTTCACGGTCAATAGCACCCCTGCGGGCACCTCCGTCTCGCCCATCACGACCACGATCGACGCCAATGGCACGAGTGACTCTATCTCGATCTCCGGCGTGACGACCTACGGACCGCTGGTCGTCGACGCCAACGGCAACGCCGATTCCATCGACATCGGCGAGGGCAGCCTCTCAAGCATCTCGGCCCCGATCACCCTCCAGAGTCTCACCAGCACCTCCGTGACCGTTGACGACACGAGCGACAGCACGGCCGTCGCCTTCACGCTCACCGGCACCTCGCTCACCTTCGCCGATGCCGCATCGCCCTCGACCATCCTCGCGACCGTCGATTACTCCGGCGCGCCCTCGGCCGCCCTGACCATCGAGGGCGGGTCGGGCGGCAACTCCTTCACCATCTCGAACACGCCTCCCGGCATGACCACGACCGTCGATACCGGCACGGGCTCCGCCAACACCGTCCTCGTCGGCGGCATCGCCGCCGGGTTGACACTCGACCTGAACCTCCAGGGCACCGGCGATACGCTCAACCTCGGCGACGGCGACATGGCCGGACTCCAGGGCACGCTCACTCCCACCACCTCTAACCCCATCCATCTGATCGTCGACGACCACCTCGATTCCGCCTCCCAGACCTACGCGATCTCCGACACCGGCGGCGTCCTCAGCACCTCGATCTCGGGGCTGCCGGGCACGTATTCCTTCGCCGACTCGGCGTTCCTCAGCGTCGAGTACGACGCGGGCGGGACGGCGGGCATCGCCGGCAACTCGTTCACGATCGCCGGTACGCCCGACGACATCACGACCACCATCGACGCCGGGCCGGGCAACAACACCGTCGACGCGCAGGAGACGGGCAACTCCGGCTCGACGCTCGACATCGTCGGCGGGGGTGGCACGGACACGGTCACCCTGGGCGGGGCCGCCGGGCTGGGCGCCCTCTATGTCAGCGGGACGGTGGACGTCTCCAACCCCGGCGGCTCGACCTCTCTGACGATCGACGACTCGGAGGATTCGGCATACGGCCTGTCGCTCACCGTCGGATCCGGCCAGGCGACCGCCTCGCTCGGCACGCACGCACCGGCCACCTTCGACTACAGCGACCTCAGCAGCCTGACGTTCCAGGGCAGCTCCTACGGTAGCAACACGATCACCGTCGATGACACGCCCGCCGGGACCTCGTCCACCCCCGTCACCACTACCCTCATCGGCGATGGGCCGGGCGACTCGGTCACCGTCTCGGGCGTCAGCCAGTATGGACCGCTGATCGTTGACGCCGAAGGCAACAGCGATTCGATCGACATCGGCGGTGGCGACCTGGCGAATCTCTCGGCCCAGGTCACGCTCCAGGGCCTCTCGGGAAGCTCGCTCACGGTCGACGACACCAGCGGATCGACCTCACTGGCCTTCACCGTCACGGGGACGTCCCTCACCTACGCCGATGCGTCCTCGCCCTCGACCATCCTGGGTACCGTCGACTACGCCGCCAACCCGTCCCTCGCCGCGATGGCCATCGACGCCAGCGACCAGGGCTCGAACTCGATCAGAGTCACCGGCATGCCGGCGCTCTCCAACGCCCTGGCGCTCGACATGGGCACCGGGACGGGCAATGCGGTCACCCTCGGCGGATCGACCTCCGCGACCGCCGCCTCCTCACTCGGCGACATCAATGTCGACCCGCCCTCGGGATATACCCAGGTCACCGTCGTCGATTCGGCCGATCCCGATGCCGGGCAGAGCTTCAGCCTCTCCGGATCCGGCGGCTCCACCGCGCTCACTTTCGGCGTCAGCTCCTCGGCGAGCTTCACCTTCTCGGGGCTGGGGAGCCCGAACTCCTCGACGCCCGCACTCCTCATCGAGGCGGGCAGCCTGGGCAACGTCTTCAACATCTCCGACACGGTCGCCGACCAGCTCACGCAGATCGACACCGGCTTGGGGGACAATTCCGTCGATGTGACGAGCACGGCCAGCCCGAGCGACTCCACGCTCGACATCGTCGGCGGCGGGGGTACCGACACGGTCACGCTGGGCGGGGCCGCCGGCCTGGGCGCCCTCTATGTCAGCGGGACGGTGGACGTCTCCAACCCCGGCGGTTCGACCGCGCTCACGATCGACGACTCGGAGGATTCGGCATACGGCCTGTCGCTCACCGTCGGATCCGGCCAGGCCATCGCCTCGCTCGGCACGCACGCACCGGCCACCTTCGACTACAGCGACCTCAGCAGCCTCACCTTCCAGGGCAGCTCCTACGGTAGCAACTCGATCACCGTCAATGGTACCCCCGCCGGGACCTCGTCCACCCCCGTCACCACCACCCTCATCGGCGACGGGCCGGGCGACTCCGCGTCGATCTTCGGCGTGAGCCAGTATGGCCCGCTCGTCGTCAATCCCAACGGCAACCCCGATTCCATCGATATCGGCGAAGGCGACCTGTCGAGCATCTCCGCTCTGATCTCGCTCGAGAGTCTCACCAGTACCTCCGTGACCGTCGACGACTCCAGCGACGCCACGGCCATGGCCTTCACCGTCACCGGCACCTCGCTCACCTTCGCCGATGCCGCATCGCCCTCCATCATCCTCGGGACCATCGATTACTCCGGCGCGCCCTCGGCCAGCCTGACGATCGAGGGCGGCTCGGCTGGGAACTCCTTCACGATCTCGGGCACCCCTTCGAGCATGACCACGACCGTCGATCCCGGCACGGGCTCTGGCAACACCGTCCTCGTCGGCGGGATCACGGCCGGGTCGACACTCGACCTGAACCTCCAGGGCACCGACGACACGCTCAACCTGGGCGACGGCGATCTGTCCGACCTCCAGGGGACACTCACTCCCACCTCCTCCGACCCCGTCCACCTCATCGTCGACGACCATCTCGATTCCGCAACGAAGACCTACACGATCTCCGACACGAGCGGGGTACTGAGCACGTCGATCTCCGGATTGCCGGGGACCTACTCGTTCGCCGATTCGAGCTTCCTCAGCGTCGAGTACGACGCGGGCGGGACGGCGGGCATCGCCGGCAACTCGTTCACGATCGCCGGTACGCCCGACGACATCACGACCACCATCGACGCCGGGCCGGGCAACAACACCGTCGACGCGCAGGAGACGGGCAACTCCGGCTCGACGCTCGACATCGTCGGCGGGGGTGGCACCGACACGGTCACCCTGGGCGGGGCCGCCGGGCTGGGCGCCCTCTATGTCAGCGGGACGGTGGACGTCTCCAACCCCGGCGGCTCGACCTCGCTCACGATCGACGACTCGGAGGATTCGGCATACGGCCTGTCGCTGACCGTCGGATCCGGCCAGGCGACCGCCTCGCTCGGCACGCACGCACCGGCCACCTTCGACTACAGCGACCTCAGCAGCCTGACGTTCCAGGGCAGCTCCTACGGTAGCAACACGATCACCGTCGATGACACGCCCGCCGGGACCTCGTCCACCCCCGTCACCACCACACTCATCGGCGATGGGCCGGGCGACTCGGTCACCGTCTCGGGCGTCAGCCAGTATGGACCGCTGATCGTCGACGCCGACGGCAACACCGATTCGATCGACATCGGCGGCGGCGACCTCGACAACATCTCCGACAACATCACGCTTCAGAGCATCGCCGGCACCTCCGTGATGGTCGACGACACCAGCGGACCGACCTCACTGGCCTTCAGCCTCACCGGGACCTCGCTCACCTTCGCCGATGCCGCATCGCCCTCGACGATCCTCGCCACCATCGATTTTTCCGCCGGACCGCCCTCCGGCCTCACCATCGACGGCAGCACCGACGGCGGGAATACCGTCAGCGTCGACAGCACGCCCGCCGGAACCTCTTCTATGCCCGTCACGACCACCTTCGTCGGCAACGGGCCGGGCGACTCCATCACCATCTCCGGCGTGACGACCTACGGACCGCTGGTCGTCGACGCCAACGACAACACCGATTCGATCGACATCGGCGGCGGCGACCTCGCCAACATCTCCGGACAGGTCACGCTCCAGGGCCTCGCCGGCAGCTCGCTCGCGGTCAACGACTCCAGCGACAGCACGGCCATCGCCTTCACGCTCACCGGCACCTCGCTCACCTTCGCCGATGCCGCATCGTCTTCCATTATCCTTGGGACTGTGGATTATTCCGGCGCACCTTCCTCCTTGACCATCGAGGGCGGTACGGGCGGCAACTCCTTCACCATCTCGAGCACGCCTCCCGGCATGACCACGACCGTCGATCCAGGCACGGGCTCGGGCAACACCGTCCTCGTCGGCGGCATCGCCGCCGGGTCAACACTCGACCTGAACCTCCAGGGCACCGGCGACTCGCTCAACCTGGGCGACGGCGACCTGGCCGCCCTCCAGGGCACGCTCACTCCCACCACCTCCGACCCCGTCCACCTGATCGTCGACGACCACCTCGATTCCGCCTCCCAGACCTACGCGATCTCCGACACCGGCGGCGTCCTCAGCACCTCGATCTCGGGGCTGCCGGGCACGTATTCCTTCGCCGACTCGGCGTTCCTCAGCGTCGACTACGACGCCGGCGGGACCGCTGCGGTAACCGGCAACTCGTTCACGATCGCCGGCACGCCCGACGACATCACGACCACCATCGACGCCGGGCCGGGCAACAACACCGTTGAACGCGCAGGAGACGGGCAACTCCGGCTCGACGCTCGACATCGTCGGCGGTGGCGGGACGGACACGGTCACGCTGGGCGGGGCCACCGGATTGGGCGCCCTCTCTGTCAGCGGGACGGTCGATGTCTCCAACCCCGGCGGCTCGACCTCGCTCACGATCGACGACTCGGAGGATTCGGCATACGGTCTGTCGCTCACCGTCGGATCCGGCCAGGCGACCGCCTCGCTCGGCACGCACGCACCCGCGACGTTCAACTACAGCGACCTCAGCAGCTTGACCTTCCAGGGCAGCTCCTACGGCAGCAACACGATCACCGTAGATGGCACTCCAGCCGGCACCTCGTCCACGCCCGTCACCACCACACTCGTCGGCGATGGGCCGGGCGACTCGGTCACCGTCGCGGGCGTCAGCCGATATGGGCCTCTGGTCGTCGACGCCGACGGCAACACCGATTCGATCGACATCGGCGGCGGCGACCTCTCGAACATCTCCGACAACATCACGCTCCAGAGCATCGACAGCACCTCCCTGTTGATCGACGACACCAGCGGATCGACCTCACTGGCCTTCACGCTGACCGGGACCTCGCTCGCCTTCGCCGATGCCGCATCGCCCTCGACCATCCTGTCCACCATCGATTATTCCGCCGGTCCGCCCGCCAGCCTGACGATCCAGGGCAGCACCGACGGCGGGAATTCGCTCGACGTCGATAGTACGCCCGCCGGCACCTCCGTCTCACCCGTCACCACCACCTTCGTCGGCAATGGGCCGGGCGACTCGATCACCATCTCGGGTGTGACCACCTACGGGCTACTCGTCGTCGACGCCAATGACAACACCGATTCGATCGACATCGGCGGCGGCGACCTCGCCAACATCTCCGCGCAGGTCACGCTCCAGAGCCTCGCCGGCAGCTCGCTCACGGTCAACGACTCCAGCGACAGCACGGCCATCGCGTTTACCGTCACCGGCACCTCGCTCACGTTCGCCGATGCCGCATCGCCCTCCATCATCCTCGGCACCGTCGATTACTCCGGGACGGCCGGCGCCCTGACCATCGAAGGCGGCTCGGGCGGCAACTCGTTCACGATCTCGAGCACGCCTCCCAGCATGACCACGACCGTCGATACCGGCACGGGCTCGGGCAACACCGTCCTCGTCGGCGGGATCACGGCCGGTGCGACGCTCGACCTGAACCTCCAGGGCACCGGCGACACGCTCAATCTGGGCGACGGCGACCTGTCCGACCTCCAGGGGACACTCACCCCCACCACCTCCGACCCCGTCCACTTCATCGTTGACGACCATCTCGATTCCGCCTCCCAGACCTACGCGATCTCCGACACGAGCGGGGTACTGAGCACGTCGATCTCCGGATTGCCGGGGACCTACTCGTTCGCCGATTCGAGCTTCCTAAGCGTCGAGTACGACGCGGGCGGGACGGCCGGCGTCACCGGCAATTCGTTCACGATCGCCGGCACGCCCGACGACATCACCACCACCATCGACGCCGGGCCGGGCAACAACACCGTCGACGTCTCGGAGACGGGCAACTCCGGGTCGACGCTCGACATCGTCGGCGGTGGCGGGACGGACAGCGTCACCCTGGGCGGGGCCGCCGGCCTGGGAGCCCTCTATGTCAGCGGGACCGTCGATGTCTCCAACCCCGGCGGCTCGACCTCGCTCACGATCGACGACTCGGAGGATTCGGCATACGGCCTGTCGCTCACCGTCGGATCCGGCCAGGCGACCGCCTCGCTCGGCACGCACGCACCCGCGACCTTCAATTACAGCGATCTAAGCAGCTTGACGTTCCAGGGCAGCTCCTACGGTAGCAACTCGATCACCGTCGATGGCACTCCCGCCGGCACTTCGTCTACCCCCGTCACCACCACACTCATCGGCGATGGGCCGGGCGACTCGGTCACCGTCTCGGCCGTCAGCCAATTTGGACCGCTCGTCCTCGACGCCGGCAACAACACCGATTCCTTCGACATCGGCGGCGGCGACCTCGACAACATCTCCGACGATATCACGCTCCAGAGCATCGCCGGCACCTCACTCTTGATCGACGACACCAGCGGCTCGACCTCGCTGGCCTTCACCCTCACCGGCACATCGCTCACCTTCGCCGACGCGTCCTCACCTTCGACCATCCTGGCCTCGATCGATTATTCCGCCGGGCCGCCTTCCGGCCTCACCATCGAAGGGAGTAATGAAGGGAGCAACACGTTCACGGTCAATAGCACCCCCGCAGGAACCTCCTCCGTGCCCATCACCACCACCCTCGTCGGCAATGGGCCGAGCGATTCCATAATCATCTCGGGCGTGACCACCTACGGGCCGCTCGTCGTCGACGCCAACGACAACACCGATTCGATCGACATCGGCGGCGGCGACCTCGCCAACATCTCCGGACAGGTCACGCTCCAGGGCCTCGCCGGCAGCTCGCTCACGGTCGACGACTCCAGCGACAATACGGCCTTGGCCTTCACCGTCACCGGCACCTCGCTCACCTTCGCCGATGCGGCCACGCCTTCCGTTATCCTCGGGACCGTCGATTACTCCGGTGCGCCTTCCGCCCTGACCATCGAGGGCGGTAAGGGCGGCAACTCCTTCACCATCTCGAGCACGCCTCCCAGCATGACCACGACCGTCGATACCGGCACGGGCTCCGCCAACACCGTCCTCGTCGGCGGGATCGCCGCCGGGTCGACACTCGACCTGAACCTCCAGGGCACCGGCGATACGCTCAACCTCGGCGACGGCGACCTGGCCGGACTCCAGGGCACACTCGATCCCACCACCTCTAACCCCATCCATCTGATCGTCGACGACCACCTCGATTCCGCCTCCCAGACCTACGCGATCTCCGACACCGGCGGCGTCCTCAGCACCTCGATCTCGGGGCTGCCGGGCACGTATTCCTTCGCCGACTCGGCGTTCCTCAGCGTCGAGTACGACGCGGGCGGGACGGCGGGCATCGCCGGCAACTCGTTCACGATCGCCGGTACGCCCGACGACATCACGACCACCATCGACGCCGGGCCGGGCAACAACACCGTCGACGCGCAGAAGACGGGCAACTCCGGCTCGACGCTCGACATCGTCGGCGGCGGTGGTACGGACAGCGTCACCCTGGGCGGGGCCACCGGACTGGGAGCCCTCTATGTCAGCGGGACGGTCGATGTCTCCAACCCCGGCGGCTCGACATCTCTGACGATCGACGACTCGGAGGACTCGGCATACGGACTGTCGCTGACCGTCGGCGCCAGCCAGGCCATCGCCTCGCTCGGCACGCACGCACCCGCCACCTTCAATTACAGCGACCTCAGCGGACTCACCTTCCAGGGCAGCTCCTACGGCGACAACTCGATCACCGTGAATAGTACCCCCGCCGGCACCTCGTCCACCCCCGTCACCACCACACTCATCGGCGATGGGCCGGGCGACTCGGTCACCGTATCGGCCGTCAGCCAATTTGGACCGCTCGTCCTCGACGCCGAAGGCAACACCGATTCGATCGACATCGGCGGCGGCGACCTGGCGAATCTCTCCGCCGAGGTCACGCTTCAGGGCCTCTCGGAAAGCTCGCTCACCGTCGACGACAACAGCGGCTCGACCTCCCTGGCCTTCACCGTCACGGGGACGTCCCTCACCTACGCCGACGCGTCCTCACCCTCGACGATCCTGGGCACCATCGATTACTCCGCCAGCCCGTCCCTCGCCGCGATGGCCATCGATGCCAGCGACCAGGGCTCGAACTCCATCAGCGTCACCGGCATGCCGACGCTCTCCAACGCCCTGGCGCTCGACATGGGCACCGGGGCCGGCAATGCGGTCACGCTCGGCGGATCCACCTCCGCGACCGACGCCTCCTCTCTCGGCGACATCAATGTCAACCCGCCCTCGGGATATACCCAGGTCACCGTCGACGATTCGGCGGATCCCGATGCCGGGCAGAGCTTCAGCCTCTCCGGATCCGCCAGCTCCACCGCGCTCACCTTCGGCGTCAGCTCCTCGGCGAGCTTCACCTTCTCGGGCCTCGGCAGCCCGAACTCCTCCACGCCCGCACTCCTCATCGAGGGGGGCAGCCTGGGCAACGTCTTCAACATCTCCGACACGGTCGCCGACCAGCTCACGCGGATCGACGCCGGCTCGGGCAACAACAGCGTCGATGTGACGACCACGGCCAGCCCGAACGACTCCACGCTCGACATCGTCGGCGGCGGGGGTACGGACACGGTCACCCTGGGAGGGGCCGCCGGCCTGGGTGCCCTCTTCATCAGCGGGACAGTGGATATCTCCAACCCCGGCGGTTCGACCGACCTCACCATCGACGACTCGGAGGATTCGCAGTACGGCCTGTCGCTGACCGTCGGCACCAGCCAGGCCACCGCCTCGCTCGGCACGCACGCGCCCGCCACCTTCAACTACAGCGACCTCAGCGGACTCACCTTCCAGGGCAGCTCCTTCGGTAGCAACAAGATTACGGTGGATGGCACCCCGGCCGGCACCTCGTCCACCCCCGTCACCACCACACTCGTCGGCGATGGCCCGGGCGACTCCGTCTCGATCTTCGGCGCGAACCAGTATGGCCCGCTCGTCGTCAACCCCGATGGCAACACCGATTCCATCGATATCGGCGGCGGCGACCTGTCGAGCATCTCCGCCCTGATCTCGCTCCAGAGTCTCACCAACACCTCCGTGACCGTCGACGACTCCAGCGACAGCACGGCCATGGCCTTCACCGTCACCGGCACCTCGCTCACCTTCGCCGATTCGGCCACGCCTTCCGTTATCCTCGGAACTGTCGATTACTCCGGTGCGCCTTCCGCCTTGACCATCGAGGGCGGTACGGGCGGCAATTCCTTCACCATCTCGAGCACGCCTCCCAGCATGACCACGACCGTCGATCCCGGCACGGGCTCTGGCAACACCGTCCTCGTCGGCGGGATCACGGCCGGGTCGACACTCGACCTGAACCTCCAGGGCACCGGCGACACGCTCAACCTGGGCGACGGCGACCTGGCCGGCCTCCAGGGCACACTCACTCCCACCACCTCCGACCCCGTCCACCTCATCGTCGACGACCATCTCGATTCGGCCACCAAGACCTACGCGATCTCCGACACCGGCGGCGTCCTGAGCACCTCGATCTCCGGATTGCCGGGCACTTATTCGTTCGCCGATTCGGCGTTCCTCAGCGTCGATTACGACGCCGGTGGCACGGCTGGCGTCACCGGCAACTCGTTCACGATCGCCGGCACGCCCGACGGCATCACCACGACCATCTACGCCGGCCCGGGCAACAACACCGTCGATGCCGAAGAAACCGGGAACTCCGGCTCGACGCTCGGCATCGTCGGCGGCGGGGGTACGAACACGGTCACCCTGGGCGGGGCCACCGGGCTGGGCGCCCTCTATGTCAGCGGGACGGTCGATGTCTCCAACCCCGGCGGCTCGACCGACCTCACGATCGACGACTCGGAGGATTCGGCCTACGGACTCTCGCTGACCGTCGGAGCCAGCCAGGCCACTGCCTCGCTCGGCACGCACGCACCCGCCACGTTCAATTACAGCGACCTCAGCGGCCTCACCTTCCAGGGCAGCTCCTACGGTAGCAACTCCATTACCGTCAATAGTACCCCAGCCGGGACGTCGTCCACCCCGATCACCACCACACTCGACGGTGATGGGCCGGGCGACTCCGTCACCGTCTCCGGCGTCAGCCTGTATGGACCCCTGGTCGTCGACGCCAACGGCAACACGGATTCCATCGACATCGGCGGCGGTGACCTCAAAAACATCTCCGACAACATCACGCTCCAGAGCATCGCCGGCACCTCACTCTTGATCGACGACACCAGCGGCTCGACCTCACTGGCCTTCACACTCACCGGGACCTCGCTCTCCTTCGCCGATGCCGCATCGCCCTCGACTATCTTGTCCACCATCGATTATTCCGGCGGGACGCTCTCCGGCCTGACGATCCAGGGGAGCACCGACGGCGCGAATTCTCTCAACGTCAACAGTACGCCCGCCGGCACCTCCGTCTCACCCGTCACCACGACCTTCGTCGGCCATGGGCCGGACGACTCCATCACCATCTCGGGTGTGACCACTTACGGGCCACTCGTCGTCGACGCCAACGACAACACCGATTCGGTCAACATCGGCGGCGGCGACCTCGACAACATCTCCGGGCAGGTCACGCTCCAGGGCCTCGCCGGCAGCTCGCTCACGGTCAACGACTCCAGCGACAGTACGGCCATGGCCTTCACCGTCACCGGCACCTCGCTCACCTTCGCCGATGCCGCATCGCCCTCCATCATCCTCGGCACCGTCGATTATCCCGGGTCGGTCGCCGCCCTGACCATCGAGGGCGGCTCGGGCGGCAACTCCTTCACCATCTCGAGCACGCCTCCCGGCATGACCACGACCGTCGATACCGGCCCCGGCCCCGGCAACACCGTCCTCGTCGGCGGGATCACGGCCGGGTCGACACTCGACCTGAACCTCCAGGGCACCGACGACACGCTCAACCTGGGCGACGGCGATCTGTCCGACCTCCAGGGGACACTCACTCCCACCACCTCCGACCCCGTCCACCTCATCGTCGACGACCACCTCGATTCCGCAACGAAGACCTACACGATCTCCGACACGAGCGGGGTACTGAGCACGTCGATCTCCGGATTGCCGGGCACTTACTCGTTCGCCGACTCGAGCTTCCTCAGCGTCGAGTACGACGCGGGCGGGACGGCCGGACTCTCGGGCAACTCGTTCACGATCGCCGGCACGCCCGACGACATCACCACCACGATCGATGCCGGGCCGGGCAACAACACCGTCAACGCGCAGGAGACGGGCGACTCCGGCTCGACGCTCGACATCGTCGGCGGCGGTGGTACGGACACGGTCACCCTGGGCGGGGCCGCCGGCCTCGGCACCCTCTATGTCAGCGGGACGGTCGATGTCTCCAACCCCGGCGGTTCGACCGACCTAACCATCGACGACTCGGAGGATTCGGCCTACGGCCTGTCGCTGACCGTCGGAACCAGCCAGGCCACCGCCTCGCTCGCCCCGCACGCACCCGCCACCTTCAACTACAGCGATCTCAGCAGCTTGACGTTCCAGGGCAGCTCCTACGGTAGCAACTCGATCACCGTCGATGGCACTCCCGCCGGCACCTCGTCCACCCCGATCACCACCACGCTCATCGGCGATGGGCCGGGCGACTCTGTGACGATCGCCGACGTCAGCCTTTATGGCCCGCTGGTCGTCGACGCCAACGATCATGTCGATTCGATCGACATCGGCGGCGGCGACCTGGCGAATCTCTCCGATCAAGTCACGCTCCAGAGCCTCTCGGGCAGCTCGCTCACCGTCGATGACACCAGCGGATCGACCTCCCTTACATTCACGGTCACGGGGACGTCCATCACCTACGCCGATGCGTCCTCACCCTCGACCATCCTGGGCACCATCGATTACTCCACCAGTCCGTCCCTCGCCGCGCTCGCCATCGATGCCAGCGACCAGGGCTCCAACAGCATCAGCGTCACCGGCATGCCGACGCTCTCCGGCGCCCTGGCGCTCGACATGGGCACCGGGACCGGCAATGCGGTAATCCTCGGCGGACCGACTTCCGCCACGGCCGCCTTCTCCCTCGGCGATATCAACGTCAACCCGCCCTCGGGATATGCCCAGGTCACCGTCGATGACTCGGCCGATCCCAACGCCAGCCAGAGCTTCAGCCTCTCCGGATCCGGCAGCTCCACGGCGCTCACCTTCGGCGTCAGCTCCTCGGCGAGCTTCACCTTCTCGGGGCTGGGGAGCCCGACCTCGACGACCCCCGCACTCCTCATCGAGGGGGGCAGCCTGGGCAATCTCTTCGACATCTCAGACACGGTCGCCGACCAGCTCACGCAGATCGACACCGGCTCGGGCAACAACAGCGTCGATGTGACGAGCACGGCCAGCCCCAGCGACTCCACGCTCGACATCGTCGGCGGGGGTGGCACGGACAGCGTCACCCTGGGCGGGGCCACCGGGCTGGGCGCCCTCTATGTCAGCGGGACGGTCGATGTCTCCAACCCCGGCGGTTCGACCTCGCTCACGATCGACGACTCGGAGGACTCGGCCTACGGCCTGTCGTTGACCGTCGGAGCCAGCCAGGCCACCGCCTCGCTCGGCACGCACGCACCCGCCACCTTCAACTACAGCGATCTCAGCAGCTTGACGTTCCAGGGCAGCTCCTACGGTAGCAACTCGATCACCGTCGATGGCACTCCCGCCGGCACCTCGTCCACCCCGATCACCACCACGCTCATCGGCGATGGGCCGGGCGACTCTGTGACGATCGCCGACGTCAACCTTTATGGCCCGCTGGTCGTCGACGCCAACGATCATGCCGATTCGATCGACATCGGCGGCGGCGACCTTGCGAATCTCTCCGATCAGGTCACGCTCCAGAGCCTCTCGGGCAGCTCGCTCACCGTCAACGACACCAGCGGCTCGACCTCCCTGGCCTTCACCGTCACCGGAACTTCGCTTACCTTCGCTGATGCCGCATCGCCCTCGACTATCCTGTCCACCATCGATTATTCCGGCGGGACGCTCTCCGGCCTGACGATCCAGGGGAGCACCGACGGCGGGAATTCTCTCAACGTCAACAGTACGCCCGCCGGCACCTCCGTCTCACCCGTCACCACGACCTTCGTCGGCCATGGGCCGGACGACTCCATCACCATCTCGGGCGTGACCACTTACGGGCCACTGGTCGTCAACGCCAACGACAACACCGATTCGATCGACATCGGCGGCGGCGACCTCGACAACATCTCCGGGCAGGTCACGCTCCAGAGCCTCGCCGGCAGCTCGCTCACGGTCAACGACTCCAGCGACAGTACGGCCATGGCCTTCACCGTCACCGGCACCTCGCTCACCTTCGCTGATGCTGCATCGCCTTTCGCTATCCTGGGAACTGTGGATTACTCCGGCGCACCTTCCGCCTTGACCATCGAGGGCGGCTCGGGGGGCAACTCCTTCACCATCTCGAGCACGCCTCCCAGCATGACCACGACCGTCGATACCGGCCCCGGCCCCGGCAACACCGTCCTCGTCGGCGGGATCACGGCCGGGTCAACACTCGACCTGAACCTCCAGGGCACCGACGACACCCTCAACCTGGGCGACGGCGACCTGGCCGGCCTCCAGGGTACACTCACTCCCACCACCTCCGACCCCGTCCACCTCATCCTCGACGACCACCTCGATTCCGCCGCCAAGACCTACACGATCTCCGACACGAACGGCATCCTCAGCACGTCGATCTCGGGGCTTCCGGGCACGTATTCGTTCGCCGATTCGGCGTTCCTCAGCGTCGAATACGACGCGGGCGGGACGGCCGGCGTCACCGGCAACTCGTTCACGATCGCCGGCACTCCCGACGACATCACCACCACCATCGACGCCGGCCCGGGCAACAACACCGTCGATGCCGAAGAAACCGGGAACTCCGGCTCGACGCTCGACATCGTCGGCGGCGGTGGTACGGACACGGTCACCCTGGGCGGGGCCACCGGGCTGGGCACCCTCTATGTCAGCGGGACGGTGGATATCTCCAACCCCGGCGGCTCGACCGACCTCACCATCGACGATTCCGAGGACACGCAGTACGGCCTGTCGCTGACCGTCGGCGCCAGCCAGGCGACCGCCTCGCTCGGCACGCACGCCACCGCCACCTTCAACTACAGCGACCTCAGCGGCCTCACCTTCATGGGCAGCTCCAATGGCGGCAACACGATCACTGTGAATGGTACCCCCGCCGGGACCTCGTCCACCCCCGTCACCACCACCCTTATCGGCGATGGCCCGAGCGACTCCGTCACCCTCGCGGGCGTCAGCCAGTATGGCCCGGTGGTCGTCAATCCCAACGGCAACCCCGATTCCATCGACATCGGCAAAGGCGACCTGTCGAGCATCTCCGCCCTGATCACGCTCCAGAGTCTCACCAGTACCTCCGTGACCGTCAACGACTCCAGCGACAGTACGGCCATGGCCTTCACCGTCACCGGCACTTCGCTCACTTTCGCCGATGCCGCATCGCCCTCCATCATCCTCGGCACCGTCGATTACTCCGGGGCGCCCTCGGCCAACCTCACCATCGAGGGCGGCTCGGGCGGCAATTCCTTCACCATCTCGAGCACGCCTCCCAGCATGACCACGACCGTCGATACCGGCCCCGGCCCCGGCAACACCGTCCTCGTCGGCGGGATCACGGCCGGGTCGACACTCGACCTGAACCTCCAGGGCACCGACGACACCCTCAACCTGGGCGACGGCGACCTGGCCGGCCTCCAGGGTACACTCACTCCCACCACCTCCGACCCCGTCCACCTCATCCTCGACGACCACCTCGATTCCGCCGCCAAGACCTACACGATCTCCGACACGAACGGCATCCTCAGCACGTCGATCTCGGGGCTTCCGGGCACGTATTCGTTCGCCGATTCGGCGTTCCTCAGCGTCGAATACGACGCGGGCGGGACGGCCGGCGTCACCGGCAACTCGTTCACGATCGCCGGCACTCCCGACGACATCACCACCACCATCGACGCTGGCCCGGGCAACAACACCGTCGATGCCGAAGAAACCGGGAACTCCGGCTCGACGCTCGACATCGTCGGCGGTGGCGGCACGGACACGGTCATCCTGGGCGGGGCGACCGGCCTGGGCACCCTCTATGTCAGCGGGACGGTGGACGTCTCCAATCCCGGCGGCTCGACATCGCTCACCATCGGCGACTCGGAGGACACGCAGTACGGCCTGTCGCTGACCGTCGGCGCCAGCCAGGCGACCGCCTCGCTCGGCACGCACGCTCCGTCCACGTTCAACTACAGCGACCTGAGCGGCCTCACCTTCCAGAGCAGCTCCTATGGCGACAACACCGTCATCGTGAATGGCACACCCGCTGGCACTTCGATTTCACCCGTCACGACGACATTCGATGGGAATGGACCCGGCAACTCGGTCACGATCTCGGGCGTGAATGCCTATGGCCCGCTGGTCATCGACACCGCGAATCACAGCGACGCGATCGACGTCGGTGCTGGCAACCTCTCGAATCTCTCGGCCACGATCACGTTCGAGAATATCGGGAACAGCTCGCTGACGATCGACGACTCCAGCGATTCCACGTCCGTGGTCTTCACCGTCTCGGACTCCAGCCTGACCTACGCCGCCACGTCCGATCCTTCTTCGAGCCTCGGCACCTTCGATTACGCCAATAGCCCGCCCATCGCCTCGCTGAACATCGAAGGAGGCTCCGGGGCCAACACCTTCGAGGTCGAATCCACGCCCGCCGCGACGACGATCGATACCGGAACCGGGCTCGGCAGCGAGGTCTACCTCGGCTATTCCCTCGAGGAAGCCTCGTATCTCGACGACGTCACCGTCACGACCGGTGTCGGCGGCTCGACCTCCTTGACAATCGATGATTATACAGGCGGAGATGAAGACTATTTCGATCCTCAAGATTACTCGCTATCGTCAACGCAATTCACCATCAACGCAGGCCCGACCTTCGACTTCTCGGGTGCCACGCTGACCGGACTGGCGATCGATGGCGCCTGGTATGCCGAAGATGTCTATACGATCGAGGGTGCGCCAGCCAACACGACCACCTCGATCAATGAGGATGCCAGCATCGATAGTGATTTCCTCTGGTCGGCCGCGGATATCGTCACCGTCACGGGCCTGGGCAGCACTGCCACGCTCGATCTGAACATGAATGGCTTCTTCTACAGCTATCTCAACATCGGCGACGGATCGACCGCGAATGTTGTCGGCAAGATCAGTATATCCACGTACGATGGCTCGGGATTTGCACTCGAGCTCGACGATTCGATCGTCGGTTCGCCCGAGTCGATCGGCGTCTCCTCGACCGAGGTGACCGGCCTGGCCATGGGCAGCTTCGATCTCAGCGGCCTGGCCCTCTATGACTTGACCGTCAACGGCGGCACCGGCGGCACGACGTTCAGCGTCACCGGTACGCCCGCGGGCGTCCCCACGACTATCAACACGAACCCCGGCAACTCGACAGACGACACGGTGACGCTCGGCGGCTCGACGTCGAACACGGCCGCATACTCTCTTGGCGACGTCAAGGTCAACGGCGGAGGCTCGGGATATACGCAGGTCATCGTCGATGATACCGCCGATCCGACGGCCGGCCAGGGCCTCAGCATCTCGGCATCGAATAGCTACGCCACTCTCACCTTCGGGGCGAGTTCCTCGGCAAGCCTCGCAATCTCCGGGGCGAGCCTTGGGGTCTTTGGAGATCCCACGCAACCCGGACTGGAAGTCCTGGGAGGGGGCAACGGGACTATCTTCAGCATCTCCGGCACCCTTCCCGACATGGTCACGCAGGTTGACACCGGCTCGGGGAACAACACCGTCGACGTGACCCAGACTGGCGACTCGAGCTCTGTCTTGAACATCGACGGCGGCGGCGGGACGGATACCGTCACACTGGGCGGAGCCACAAGCGTGGGTGCGCTCTTTCTCAGGGGCACGGTGAACGTCTCCAACCTCGGCGGCTCGACCGCCCTCATCATCGACGACTCGGAAGACTCGAACTATACCGGGTCACTCGTCATCGGCAGTAGTCAGGCAACCGTCGCGATCGACTCGTTAACGCCCGCCATCTTCAACTACAGCAACCTCGGCGCACTGACGATCGAGGCGAGCTCTTTCGGCGACAACACGATTAGCGTGGATGGCACCCCCGCCGGGACCTCGGCCTCGCCCGTCATCACCACGATCCTGAGCTATGGACCCGGTGACACCGTCGATGTCCAAGGCACCACACAATACGGCCCGCTCACCGTGGATGTCCAGAGCCAGAACGGAGTCGAGGTCATGGTCGGCAGCGCCGGACTGTTGCAGGAAATCCAGGGACAGATTCTCGTCGAAAATATCAACGATACAGGAAGCCTGACGATCGACGACTCGGCCGCGAGCATCGCCCAATCCGCGCTCCTTGAGTTCGACCCGACGATTGGCTACAGCGATTTGACCGGCCTCTCACCGGCGACAATCGCCTTCAACCCGTCCGATGTCAGCGAGGTCATCCTGTCGTCCGGGAGCGCCCCCAGCGTCTCGTACAACCTGACGGTGGACTTCAGCCAGGGGAATCCGCTGCCAATCGGAACCTCGTCCGGCTTCAGCTATCAGGGGAACCTCGGCTCAAACAACACCCTTGTCCTTCAGGGTGAGCTGCCCGACGCGACCAAGTTCGATTCCGAGACCTATACCCCCACCCCCGATGACGCCGGGGCGGGCTCGATCACCCTCACCTACCTGGCGACCTCGACCCTCAAATTCTCCGGGCTCACTCCCATCATCGACACGGTCCCCGTGACTAATTACACCTTCACCGCTCCCAGCAGTGCTCAACTCGTGAACGTCACCGATGGGCCGATCGTCAACACATACCAGACGATCCAGATCTCCAGCGGCGACATTCCCTCGGCCTTCGAACTCGTCGATTTCGCCAACAAGACGAACGTCATGGCCGACCTGAGCCAGATCGCGGACCCGATGTACATCCAGCCTCCGACCGCGCCGGCGACCGGACTGGTCAGTCTCACCCTTGATTATTTCCAGGCTCAGACCAACGACAAGACCATCACGGTCAACGGGACCACCTCGGGCGTCGCGAATACCATCATGATCAACGGCTCCGGAAACACGGTGGACGTCGAGAACGCCTCGCCCGACGGTCCGTTGACCATCACCAGCATTCCGGGCTCGCCGGGCCTCACCAACACCGTCGATATCGGCAACGATGGCGATCTCTCGCAGATCCAGTCCAACATCACCATCACGGGAGCGCCGGGCTCCACGAACGTGTCGATTGACGGCTCGAGCGATTCGAACGTCTTCGGCGACATGCTCCTGGAGATGAACGCCAGCCAACCCATGGCCGACCTGACGGGTGTCCTCCCGGGTGCGACGCTCTCCTACGATCCCAACGCGATCAATTCCTTCGAACTCTCCACCGGCTCGGGCACCAACAGCTTGCTCGTCGATTTCGTCAATGGCAATCCTTTCTTCGGCCAGGACCCGGGTGCCGTCCCGTATTACCTCACCTTCAATGGCGGCTCGGGATTCGGATCGTTGGGATTGCAGGACTCCGCTGCATCGCCGACCCCGATTTTCAACAGCGAGGACTATAACTCCACGGGCGCTAATAGTGGAGATGTCGCGTTCTACGACAGCAACTCCCCGAGCCCGGCAGACTTCCAGGGTGGAGTCGAATTCCTCAACCTCACGCCGATCACGGACTCGACCCCGGTCCTGAATTACACGTTCACTGCGCCGATCTCTGGGGGCACCATCGCCGTGACCGATGACGCGACGGCCGGCTGGACCCTGATCGACGATCCTTCGTCGAGCCCATCGTTCGAGTCGGTCGCCTACACGAACAAGACGAACGTCACGATCGACGCCTCGGGCGCGACCGGTAACGAGGTCTTCATCCTCAACAACCCCACGGCCGCCATGGGCCAGCAGTCATTGACGGCGGATCTCGGCGGCGCGAGCAATACGGTCGAAGTTGTGGCCAACCCGGCGGGCATCCCGACGACGATCGATGGCGGCCTCGGCAGCGACCTGTTCACCGTCGTCGGCACGGGCCTCGCCTCCGGCACCACGCCCGGCAATTTCGAGATCCAGGGCGGCACCGGCATCAACACGCTACGAGTCAACGCCCCGGGCACGACACCCAGCCTCTCCCCGAGCACGTCCTCGCTCCCCGCGGACGTCACGTTCGCCTACGGCGCGGCTTCGACCGGTTTCGCGTTCACGAACATGAGCGCGATCGAGTTGTACGAGAGCAACAACGCCCCGGTGCTGACCACGCCCCCACTGGCGATCTCGGCCCAGACGGGAGTCACCCTGTCGGACGTCACGGTCGGCAGCTTCACCGACGCCGACCTGCTCGAGGACGTCGGCTCCTATCAGGCGACGATCGACTGGGGCGACGGATCTCTGCCGACGGCCGGGACGATCATCTCCGACCCGACCACTCCGGGCCTGTATTACGTCTCCGGCAATCACACCTATTCGGCTGCAGGCGACTATAGCATCTCGGTCACAGTCGCCGACCTGGGTGCCACGGTCAACTCGACCCTCGTGAATGATGGCGGCATCGTCGTCCCGGTCACGACCCAGCTCGACGCGATCGCGAGCGTCCACGGCACCACCGCCGATGTCACGGTCGCCTCGATCCCCGTCCCCCCTGCCGCCGACCTCGAGCTCGTCTCGACCTCGCCGATCGACGCCACCGCCGGGACCGCCGAGACCGGCGTGCTGGCGATCTTCAGCGACGCGAACGGCCCGACGCTCGCCGGCGACTTCTTCGCCCAGATCAACTGGGGCGACGGCACGGGATTGGCCGGCGGCGTGATCGCCGTGGACGATTCCACGCCGGGTGATTTCACCATCACTGGCACCCACGTCTTTGCCGCGCCGGGGACCTACACCGGCACGATCGAGCTCACCTCCACCGCGGGGCAAAGCCTGTCGATCCCGTTGACCGCGACCGTGACCGGGCTGGACCTCACGCCGGGCCTGCCCACCGAGGGGCCGTTCGCCACAGCGGGCACCGCCACGGGAACCCTGTCCGTCGCCACGGCCGACGCCGTCGGCATGGCCCCGGCCCCGGTCCTCGGCGGCTTCTCGGCGGTGGTCAACTGGGGCGATGGTTCGACCCCGGTGACCGCCATGATCGCCGCCGACGGCTCATCGCTGACCATCGGCACTAGCGGCCATACCTACGCCTCGCCGGGCGACTACACCGTGTCGATCACGGTCTATGATTCCGCGTACGCCGTCGTGGGTCAGTCCGACTATTCCGTCTCGGTGCAGGCCCCGACCGTCCAGGCCGCGACCGGACTGACGGCAGACAGCGACGTCCCGACTGGCGAGTGGACCGTCGCGACCGTCTCCGTGCCCTTCTACCAGGGGGCGCCGGGGTTGGATTACCAGAATTACACGGCGAGCATCGACTTTGGCGATGGATCGCCGGCCGTCCCTGCCACGCTGAGCCCCACCTCGGAGAACGGCGCGACCGCGTTCACCGTCGCGACCAGCGGGCACACCTACGCGGCGCCGGGGTCGTATACGCTCCTCGTGACGATCCGCGACGGGGCCGGCGTGATCGTCGGGACCGACTCGGTGTCGGTGATCGCTTCCGAACCGCCGCCGATCCTCTCGGGCCGGCTCAGCCCGCAGAGCGACTCGGGCATGAGCGACAGCGACGGCATTACCAACGTGACCACGCCGACGTTCGTCGGCAACGCCACGCCGGGCGCGACCATCCAGGTCTACGCCACCCCCACGGGTTCCTCCGCGACACCCGTCCTGATCGCCACCGGCGTGGCCAGCCAAGCGGGCACCTGGTCGGCGACCGTCGTGAACGCCGCGATGGCGGACGGCTCGTATCAGATCACCGCCGAGGCCACCGATCTCGGCGGCAGTAGCTCGGCGTCACTGGGCACGGTCGTGATCGACACCGTGGCCCCGGTGATCACGAATGTGGTCTTCCGGCGCCGTCGCGACGTCATGGAGGTGTACTTCCAGGGCAGCCTCAGCGGCCTCGACCTGACGGACCTCTCCAACGGAGCTAACTACCAACTCTCCGCCAGGCCGCTCAACAAGCACATCCCGGTGCGACACGTCATCATCTCCACCAGCATCACGCTGATCGCCGGAGGGGCCGGCACCGACACGGAAGAGGCGATCGTCGTCTTCAATCACGGCAAGCCGCTCCGAGGCGGGCACTACACTCTCCGGGTCCTCGCCACGGGCATCACCGACCTCGCTGGCAACGAGCTCGACGGCACATTCTACGGATCGATGCCGTCGGGCAACGGCGGCTCCGGCGGGAACTTCGTGGCCCAGATCACGGCGATGCCCCGGAGGGTCCTCGGTCCGTTCCCGATCAAGACCGGCTATGCCAAGCCCGTCACGTCGGTGGCCTCGGCCCGGAAGGCCCATCCGGCGATGCACGTCCATACCCTCGCTAGGCCCCGCGTCATCAACGTGCTGAAGGCCGGAGCCGCCGGGCCCCGATCCGATCCGAGCGCGGCTCACCTCCTGGATGAGGCAATCGCGTCGCTGGCGGGAGTCAAGCCGGATCGGCGTGGTCAATGACTGGGAGTGAGAGGCTATGCGGTAATGATTTGACACGTCTCGCCGAACACCACTACATTCTCACGCGACTCGACGAGGTTCCTGCTCGGTAGGGGCTTGTGCTTTGCGTCGGCGACCGGCCTTGGGAGATTTCGTCTCCCGGGCCTAGCCCGGATATTTCATACGGACCTCGAGCGTCCCATCAAGGCGTCCCATTAGCGGATCCCGCCGCAATTTCCGCTCGCAGAGGCGATTTTCCCTCGCGGCGCGCAGACTTCCCCCTAACCCCCGCTTGGCGAGTGGGCCTCTTTCCCGGTTCTCATCGCGATCAGCCGAATGCGGCCCTCCCGGGGATGGATGCATCCACTGCCCGGCCCGCCACCGCTCGGAAAAGTCCCTGGTAGGGGTAACTGGTGGCCAGGTGGAACACGACGCGGCGAGCCGTCACGACGACCCGCGCCGCCACCTTCAGGAGCTTGAGCCGAATCGTCCCCACCTGGGCCACCTCCAGGTCCGTCCCCTTCAACGCCGTTCGTCGGAGTGTCTGAACCAGCACATAAGCCGCCGAGTTCAAGAGGAGGCGGAACTGATTGGCCAGGAACCGGTGGCAACTGGTCCGATCGGCGAACAGGTCCAATTGCTGCTCCTTGATCCGGTTCTCCATCTCACCCCGCTGACAGTAGACGTCCTCGTAAAGCTCCTGCGGATCGCCCGGCACATTGACCGTGATGAACTGCGGGTTGGGTCCCTGGGCGGTGCGCTCGGCCTTGACGATCACGCGCCGCGGTCGGTCCCAACTCCCCGCCTTGTAAGTGAACGAGCCGAAGCTCCGCTGTGGCTGGCCCGTCTTCTGGAACTGACGTTCGGCCCGCCCGACCCAGGCGGCGGCCAGTCGTTCCAGGACCTGGTTGCGAGCCAGGCCCAGCACATAGCCGACTCCGTTGGAATCGTATCACCGCATCAGTCTCCAGCGGCAAAAGCCGCTGTCGGCCCGGAGGGTGATCTTCAGATCGGGCCAGGCCTGGCGGAGCCGTCGGACCAGCAACTTCAAGAGCGCACGGCTGTGCTTGCTGGCGTCGATCTTGCTGGGTCGCAGGTAGGCCGTCAGCAGTTCGTCACCACAGAATACATACAGAGGCAAGTAACAATAATTATCAAATGCCTCTCGATCTCGACGGCGAACTGCTCGCCGAGCTGCCCAAACTGGCGGTTGAAGGCATCCCGGCGAGCGAAGTCGATCTTACGGCCACCTCTCGAAAGCCACGGCTTGTCATCGCCTGCCGGGACAATGATCGCTTCTGGGGGGCTCTCGAAGTATTCCCCGACCGGGCGATCCCCGATACTTGGGCACTGGGTCGGGTTGAGCACTGGGCCCTCGACCAGCTTGTCGAAGAACTCGGGGTGTCGAACCAGATACTCTCCGAGCGCCTGCGACAGCGACTTCTGAATGTGCTTGGCCGGCTTGTACCCGTTGATATAGGGCAGGCCCATCCCGATCAGAACCCCGCTGATGTTCTGGTGCTTGTACTCGACCGAGCTCTTCGAGCAATTGTTGAGCTTCGGGCGAAGGTCCTTTTTATGGCCAGCCTTGCTGTACGCCTCCCCGGATAGCTCGGCCAACAACATCTCGAAGTAGTCGGCGACGATCAGCGCGACCTCGTGGTCGGACCAGGGTTGCCCCCGCTCGCTCTCCTCAGGTTCCGCGGACTCCGAGAGTTCATCCTTCCGCGCCACCGTGAATCCAAGCTCCCGAAGGACATGGTTCGCCTGACCAGTCGCCTCGCCGCCACTGAACTCATCCGTAAGCAGCACCGACCCAGCAGAGACCGGCAGGCGAGCCCGATGACCGCCTTGGGTCCGTACCTCTTGCCGTCGTGGACCAGCTCGTAACCGGTCGGCGACCCGAACGGGTGCTCGATCCCGGCATCCAGGTCAGCGAGTGCCTGGAGGATGCGTTCTCAGCTCAGGCCCTCGGGGATCGACTGCGGCATGGGATTCCGCCCTCGAATCCCTACAGGTTTCCACGCCGGATTCCGAAGTTCCTGATGATCGACCGCTCCAGATCGAGATACAAGCCTCGACGATCTGGGTGATCGAGTCGTCCAGGAAGATCTGATTGTTTGCATCCATTTTTCGGGGGTTTGTGCGTGCTCCAACAGCATCGCCACAATCCAGGAGACCGCCTTCCTGAAGCCGAAATGATCACAGGCAGCCGGGTGGACCTGCGCGTCCCATACCCCGAGAAGAACGACGCCAAGAAGATGGGCGCCCGCTGGGACCCCGATCGGCAAACCTGGTACGTCCCGCCCGGTCTCGAGATTCAATCGTTCGGCCGCTGGTTGGCGAAGGTGGCCCATGAGTCAGACCAGGTGGCCGAGGCTCCAGGCGACGGAGTCTCGCTGTCCTCGTTCCTCGACCGGGTCAGGGACGTCATCCAGCGCGGACTGGCCGATGCCGCATGGGTCCGGGTCGAGATCCGCGAGCTTCGGGAGAAGGGCGGCAACTTCTACCTCTCGGTCGAGGAGCGGAATCCGGCCGGCGATGTGCTCGCGAAGTCGGATGCGAGGATCTGGAGGAGCCAGGCCGGCCAGATCGTCCGCAAGTTCAAGGAGGCCACCGGTGAGGGCCTGCGCACCGACATCAAGGTTCTCGTCCTGGTCCGGGCCCAGTTCCATTCGCTCTTCGGATTCTCGCTGGTCGTCGAGGATATCGATCCCTCGTACACCCTCGGCGACCTGGAGGCGAAGCTCAGGAAGATCCGGGAGACCCTGGCCCGAGAGCAAGTCATCCGACTCAACCGGCTGCTCCCATCACCGGTTGATTTCGTCCGGGTGGCCGTGATCAGTCCGGAGACCTCGGCCGGCCTGGGCGACTTTCGCCAGGAGGCCGATCGGCTTCATCGGGCGGGCCTGTGCGAGTTTCACTTCGTGCGGGCGACGTTCCAGGGCCTCGAAGCACCGTCGAACATCCTGCATGCGATCGAGACCGTCGTCTCGGCCCATCGCGAGTTGCCGTTCGATGCCCTGGTCATCATCCGTGGTGGCGGTGCGGTCACCGACCTGGCCTGGTTGAATGATCTCGAATTGGCTCGACGCATCTGCCGACTGCCGATCCCGGTCCTGACGGGCATCGGTCACGAGCGCGACTCGACCATCCTCGACGAGGTGGCCCACCGGCGGTTCGATACGCCCTCGAAGGTCGCGAACCACATCACGCAAACCATCCTGGACCGGGCCAAGGACGCACTCGTCGACCTGGAGCGGATCGAGTTCCAGGTGCAGCGGATCGTCGCGAGGCATGCCGACCGGCTGGCCGCCGAGAAGCAGCGGATCGAGGCCCGGATCCGTCTGGGGCTGATGAAGGCCGAGGACGGTGTCGGGCGGCTGGGCAACGAGATCCGCATGGGCTCCGCCCACGAGCTCGGATCGGCCGACCAGCTCCTGGGCCTGGCCCGGGAGCGCATCTTGTTCGGGTCCGATCGTGTCATCGAGCGAGCGGATGGACAACTGGCGGGCTCCAGGGAAGCGGTCAGGCAGAATGCACGGCTGAAGGCCGAGCGCCGGATGGCGGCGATCGATCAACTGGGGCAGGCGATGACCCTGAACGCGTCCAGGCAGATCGTGCTTGCCCGGTCGGCGATCGAACAGGATCGGGATCGTATCACGCGTGCCGGTCATCACGGGCTTTCGCTGACCGCGAGCCAGCTCGGTGATGCGCTCGGGCATCTGTTCCGGAGCGCGGAGGCGATGCGACGAGACGCCGGCACGCGACTCGAGTTCTGCGTGCAGCGGATCGTCGGGCTCGGACCGGAGGCGACTCTGAGACGTGGCTACGCCATCGTCCGTGATCCGGCCGGGCAGCCGCTCGGGAGCCGAAGTCAAGCGGAGACGCAGCCGGTCCTCGAGCTCGAATTTCAGGACGGTCGGCTACGGGTCGAGAACCAGACGGCGAAGGAGCTGGAACGATGAGCGAGGATGTGCTGGACAGCGGCAGCTTCAACAAGAACTACCGGGTCCTGAAGGACACGGCCGACTGGCTGTCGAAGCAGGAGGAGCCGGACATCGATCAGCTCGTGCCGAAGGTCGAGCGGGCGATGCAGGCGTACCGGATCTGCAAGGACCGGCTCGACAAGGTGAAGGAGACGCTGGGGCAGTACCTTCAGGGCGATAACGCTCAGCCTGCTGACGGCACACCCGAGGCCGAAGCGAACGGATTGGCGCGCCCGAGCCGGATCTCCTCGCCGGGAGGGAACGGCGACGGGTTGGCATTCCGATGAGGATCATCGGGGCCGGTGGCCCGGCCGCGCGTGATTGGACGCCTCGGCCATTGCCGCGTCCCGACGAAGAATTGCTCCGATTGACTTTGCGTCCATCGATGCGGTGGCCAGGTCCGAACAGCGGTTCAGGACTCTGGGACCAGGCTCCCGTAAACGTGCCGCCTGGCCTTCCTCAATGCGTTCTCGACGTCGTGGAGCGAGCCCACCACCTTCATCGGCAGGCGGTCGAGCTCGACTTCCAGATCCATCAGGTCGGCCTTCCCTCGCTTGGATATGACCTGGGCCGTTCTGTTCGCCCCCGGACTAGATCTGCATGGGAGGCGGCCCTCGTCCGGTGTCGTTGGCCGCATCCCCGGCATGGGCGACGCCACTCGCAAGGCTTGATGCCCTGTTTCTGCCAGGTCTTCGTGACGCTCGCGTGAGCATGGGCCTGGAAGATCAAGCCGAGGTTCGCGAGGATCGCCTCGGGGACAACGAGCACGACATAGTTGGAGGCGTCCCACGTCGTGAAGAAGTTGAACATTGTGTCGCGCCGCTGGAACGCGATTGTGGACAGCCGACGATCACGCTGAAGTGGTGGCCCAAAGGATAGATGACGCTCGGCTCGTCCGAAGAACGCTCAGTGGTTGCCCCGCTTCGACGCACGGATCAGGAAGTGGTGCAGGCCGGATCTTGAGTTGTCGTAAGTCAAAGCGGGCGAGGGATTCGAACCCCTGACGTCCAGCTTGGGAAACGTGAATTCACCCTTCGCCGAATTCGCCGAATCTCTTGAATACCAACATCTTAACGTCTCGTGCCCATTTTGCAAGTTTCGTGTTTTCTCTCATGGTTTCTCAGGGATTTCGCCATAACCCGGTAGTAGGCCGGTAGTCGCAATAACCCTCGTTTATGTCTGCAAGGATCGCTTCGGACCCTGCCCAGCCCTGTAGCGCGACGGGAATGCGGGTCGATTGAGCTGGTGACTGCCCCAGGTCGTTGGGGCGTTCTCGCTTGCCGATCCTGATGGAATGCCCGGACGCCAGCCGCATGTCAGGCCGCGGGCTGGTGGGGCGTACGGTCGGTTCCGCGGATTTGCATGTCGACAAGGCTCTCAAGGTGGACCCCAGCCGACCTCTGACTGACACGGGTGACCGACGCGAATAATCGAACCTACCTCTCGACATCGCGGACGATTCGGCCGCCGTCCCCCCTGCCCTTCATTGACCTCGGCAGCCAGCAATGTCCACCGGACGCGCAGAATCGAGACGTGGTAGGCGGCCGGCATGGCAGGGAGCATCAGGCACAGCCTTGACAGCAACGTGCGGTCCCGGATGCAGATGGCGGGGAACCAGCAAGATAGGCGGCGGAGTACCAGTTCGACCGGAGCCGCCGATGCCGGGGGTGCGGACAACGGCACCGGACGAGGGCGGCCTCCCATACAGATCCTCTCCAGGGCGAACGGAACGGCCCAGGTCAGATCCAAGCGAGGGAAGGCCGACCCGATGGATCTTGAAGTCGAGATCGACCGTCTGCTGATGAAGTTGGTGGAGACGGGCTCGCTCCCCGATGTCGAGGACGCATTGAGGAAGGCCCGGCGGCACGGGCCACTTCCAGCACTCCGGTGTCCGTATCAGGCTCCTGCAAGATAATGATGTTATCCCTCATAATCGCCGCTTGGCGTACGGCGGGGCCAATGGTCACCACTCGCACGCGGTCAGCGAAATCCCTCAATTGGGAGTCAACCACATCCACCTGATCGATCGGCATCTCGTCGATCACCAGGCAAACGTGACGACCGTCTTCTTCGAGGTAGCGGTAGAGTTCGCGGCCGACCTGCTCGAACCGCTCGACGTAAAAGACCCCGTTCAGCCCGGGCTCTCGGCGGCAAGCCTGGAACACCGTACGCGTCTTGCCGATGCCGGACAGGCCACCTATGTGCATCACGTTCGGTGGCTCCTGGCCAAACATGTGCTCGACGATCCGCTGGACCAGATCGTCCCGGCCGCCGAAGCCGACCCATGAGTCTGCGAGCCTCAATTCCCGGGCCCACTGATCCAGAGACAGGACCGAAGCAAGGGTCGAGGCGATCCGAGGCAGATGGACGGGGATCAGAATCTGATGCAGGTTGACTTCACCTTGCAGTTGTTCGGGCCAACGGAACTCGATCAGGGTAGGTTCGATTCCCAATTGATTCGCGACTTCGATGGCCGCCGCCCGCATCTCATCTCTCTTGTAGTGATCGGCCGGATGAGCGGTGCACCAGACATAGGCCCAACCCTGGCGAAGCGCCTCCTGCACTTTCAGGTGCTTCGGGTTCAGGATCTCGTCTCTCAATGACGCCGGACGCACGCCGTCCACGCCCGACTTGATCGACCAGATGGAGTCGCCGAGGAGGAATGAACTTCGTGTCGGGGCGCGAGTTGGGCTCCTTCACGATCAAATCACGGCCACCATCCTTGACGTTCGTCCGGTAGTCCCACTCAATGTTAATCGGATCGATGCCACAGGACCGGCCGACCGCCCGAACGAGATCATGGATAAGTTCCTCGAAGCGCTCTCCGTTGCCCTGGAACGCTTGGACCAAGTTGACTGTGCTGATTCTCATGGTTCGAGGCCCCGCGAGAAGGCGAGATGCCTGGAAGAACGGCACGATCGGGATTGAGTGCGCTAGACGATCTTACAGGCATCGCCGGAAGACAAGAACCTCAGCAGCCGAGCATTCGGAATCCACATGACTAACTATGAGAGACGAGCCAGCCCGGCCGCGATTTAATACCAGGCGATAGCATGCCGCCAACCCACACCCTGAGCCGACCATCCTACCCGCCCGCCGGTAGGGGTCGGAGCCCTGCGCGGGTTGCGTATGATATCGACCTTCGCCCCCATAAATGTCTTGAAATCGATCGATCGTGCCGGCCGGCGGATCGGCCAACGTTCGCTTCCAGATGCCGGTCTGCGTAATCACCCTCATGGCACTCAAGCGTCCATCGGCTTCATTCGAAAACGGTCACTTCCCCATCACGTTCAACGCTATCGCATGACTGCAACCTGCGCCTCGCGCAAAATGACCGTCCGTACACTGTGCTCATCCGTATTATTTACGCGAAACGCTCAAAAGGCATGCCCCATGCAACCGCCTCAGATTCCCCCGCCGTGCCAGGGATGGTTGGGAAGCCTCAGCCTCCTGGCGGAGTGCAAAGACGCTCCCAATTCCGCCCACGCGGCCGAAGCAACGCACGCTGCCTGGGGTGCCTGCCTGTCGCCGTCTCAAGCCCCCGCCGGGTAGAATCGAGTTCAGAGCTTACGGACGCTCCACCGACGGAGAATCTTTTATGTCCACCGCGCCGACTTCTCCCAGCGAACCGAATCCGGGTACGGTTGCCCCGCCCCGGCCTCTCGTCGTCAACGCCCCGCGGTGCCCGCCAACGGCCGGCAGAGCCATTTTCGCATCACCCCCGTCGCATCTGGCTGCCGCCGCAGCCTCTCCCACGATGAAGATCACCGTCGAGGTCATGCCCGCGCTCGACGCCATGATCGACAACATGGCGGAGACGCTCGGCGAGACGAAGGGAACGACCATCCTTCGAGCGATTGCGCTGCTCAAGACCGCTCTCGATGCCGAGAAGGAGGGCGAACGGCTCGTCATTGTCAACGACGCCGAGAATTCGGAGTGGGACCTCAAGTTCTAGAAGATGGTCAATGGCGTCCGCCGACCCCGAGCCAGAGAAGAAACCTCGTCAACGCCGACGGCAAAAGCCGCCTGACGATACCCAGTCCCGCGTCCAGGGTGAGGTAGTCACAACAAAAACCGAAGGAGTGCCTGCCCCGATTGACCACGTACTCAAGGCGACCACCAGGCACATCAAGTCGCTCGACCGCGAACGCCGCCAGCTTCTGGCCAACATCGAGCAACTTCAGAAAGCTTTGGACGAAGCCCGCACCGAGCTGGCCCAGACTCGGCCCGAACTGGCGACCGCCCGGGCGAATCTCCGGAATATGGAGAGGGCCGCTCTGAACGCGTCCATCTTCGTCGCGATCGGCGGCTCGGCGGTCAGCGCGGCCGGTTACTTCGACGACCGGTTCCAACGACCGGTTCTGTTCGCCGGAGAGGCCATGCTGATTTGTGGCTTGATGCTTCAATTCCGGCTTGGCCGGCGGTCTAAGGCATAGCCTCCCTGCCCCGAAGCTTACCGAGCACCAGGACGCGCCAGACAAGCACAATGGCTGACTCGAGGCCGAGCGTCTGATAACCGGCACTTATGTTGCGTTAGCCCGGACCGGCTTGCCGGATCGCCCTCCATCTCTCAAATCATGGCAAATCCCACGGCCACTTCGACACGCACGCTTGAGCTTGCGTGCCCATTTCGCTCATGGTTGCTACCGCTGGTTGGCGACGCAGTTGCCCGGTTACGAGATTTCGAAACCGAAGCAACAGTACCAGAGTTTTGTCGCAACCGGAGGGGTCGTGGAGATCCAAAGCGCCCGGATCGTGGTTCGGTTTGACGAGCTCGCATAACCCGATCCTCCGCACGGCGGCGCTCGATCGAGACTGCCCGCCGGTCCCGTGGATGGGTGGATTGAGAGTAGCAATCGAGTATCCCTGAAAACCTCGGACAACGGTACCATTGTCACCGAGTTTCCCGCCGCGGAATTCGGCGATGAAAACCTGGATGGTAGGCTGGTGTACCGTTCGACGAAAAGGTGTTCTCAAGGAAATCGCCTGGCGTACGAAGAGTGTTGTTATTATGTTCAATAATGGATAGATTCGCCGAACGAGAGGAGTTCGATTCCCTCGGCGCCGAGGTGAGTCCGGACTCTGTCATTTGACAGGACATCCACTTCGGTTGACCGCTCCGAGGCGTACGACGACTCTGTCCCGATCCCTCGGCCGGGATGGCAACCAAGTTCGGTCAGTCCGGGAGGCAGATCCGTCAGGATCGCGATGAGCGACTCGACCGAGATCGCATCCTCCAGCGGAAGGCCACGCGTCGTCTGCCCATAGAAGCGGCCACAGTATTGGATGCTGGCGGAGAAGTGCCTCAGGGGGACATCGAGTCGGCGGGCGAGTTCGAGGGCGGCCGATCGGACCGGTTCGTCCAGATGGACATGTTGGTGGGAATCGAGGTGGGTCGGATCGCGACCGACCAGTCGGCGAAAGTCGCGCAGTTGACGGTCCAGTTCCTCGGCAACGACCGCGTGATCATCCGGAGGAACAACCCGGTAGATGAGGATCCAGTCCTCGCCGTCGTAGGCCCATTCGCCGAGATCGAGGTGAAGTCCCAGGCCGAATCGGGGATGCTCGCGGCCATAGGCGGCGGCGCGAGCGGCGGCGGGCTTGAGCACCATCAGACTGGCACTCGTGACGATCCCCCGCTCGTGGGCCTCGATGATCCCCCGGTTCACGCCTTCACTCAAGCCGAAATCGTCGGCGTTGACGATCAGGGATCGCTTCGCATTCATGGCCTACCTCACGCCGAAAGGGATCGCCGTCTCACGGCCCTGGAGTGCACGAACTTCGGTGGACCCCGTCATCTCCTCAACTTCTCGCCCAGGGCTATGGCCTCCCCCAGCCAATCATGCGCGTTCTCGGGGGAGGCGACCAATCGGACGCCCATCCCAACCATCGGATCGCGAGATGGAGCCGGCAATCGTCGAGGGCCCGGAGCAGGTCTTCGAAGGAGAAGCTGTGCCAGCCCTCGCAGAGCAAGGCGTCGTGATAGGCGGCCGCCATCTCCCTACGCTCGCGCTCGGGCCAGGCTCCCGAGCTGAGAGCCGCCAGGTCGATGAGGCCGGGCCCGACGGCCGCCATCTCCCAGTCCACCGGACGAATCCGGCAGCCCTCTCGTGTCTCCTGGACGAGGATGTTCGAAGCATAGAACTCCCCATGAATCAACGTGGATGGGAGCCGGACCAGCCGTTCGACGGCCCGACCATAGGTCTCGACCATGGATTCCCAGACAGCCTGATCGAGCCCGACGGATTGAAACTCCTCGACTCGCTCGAGCCACAGTCGATAGAAGGCGGCATCGAATCGCAGCAGGGGGGCGGAACGGTTCAGGGTCTCGCTCTCCCCCGAGAACCGGGAATGCAGGCGCGCCAGCCAGCGGGCTGCCAGCAGCCAGGCGGATTCCTCTCCCGTCAAGCTGAGCCTCACGCCCGGGATCTTCTCCAGAAAGAGCCAGTAGAGATCCTCGTCCGGCCGGACCACTGCCCCGTAGAAATGCGCCGTGTCGAGGTGATCCCGAGCCAGGATCTCTTGATAAGTCCGGATCTCGCGCAGCGGATCGTAGAGGAATCCGGGCTTGACCCGACGGGCGGTCTCCTGGAGATTCTTCAGCCCGAGATCCTTGAGCAGGAGGCGCAGGACCGAACCATCTTCGAACTCGATCTCGAGATCGGCGAGATGGAAGCTGGTCTGCTCGGCGTATGGCGTGCTCTCCAGCCGCACGATCCTCCCGAGGTCTGGATCGTGGCGGCAAAACAGATCATCGAGCGCGGGCCGCAATCCCGGGTAGGAGACCCCTCGGACCGCGTCCGCCGGCGACACTCGGAGTGGTCCGTCAACCGTCATTCCACGACCTCGACGATAAGTCCCACGCTCCGGCGAGAATCGATCATTCCGGGCACCACCTCAATTCGCGAAGAGGCGGTCCAGGAGGCGACTGAGGACCTTATCGGAGTCGAATGACTCTTCGGCAATGGCCCGCGCCGCTCGCGCGTGGCGGACGTAATTCGTCCGGAGTTCCTCGATGCCATCGAGTATATCGTCGGCCGACTCGAACGCGAAGAGCCCCTCTCCCGTCGGGATGAAATGGCTGAAGCCGGTCTCTTGCGCGAGGATCGGGCGGCCCGAGGCCAGGTAGCAGAGGCTGCGATCGCTGATCCAGCCGCATCGCGAGGTCACGTAGCCGCTCTTGGCGATCCCAAATTCCGCCCTGGAGCCACGGATGAATCGCCGATAGTCGGCGGGAGTGCAGGCCACCCGAGCCGGGTCGAGCAACTGCCAGCCGTTCGTGGCCAACGCCGCCAGGTCCTCATGTTCATCCGGGTGGATGGCGAGCGCCGGGAGGAATCTCTCGGAAGTTCGGCTCGGCAGCGTGATGAACCGGCGGAAGGAATGGGCCTTCTGGCCGTAGAATCGGCCTTCATGCTCGATCGAGCCATAACTCCGCCAATGGCCGACGGTGGTGAACGCGTCGTGAGTGATCCGACTCGCCACGGGCCAATGGGAGAGGACCACGGGCTGCGGGGTGGTGATCCAGGGGAGCCCGCAAGTGGGCACCAGGCAATCCGCTCGGCCGATCGCCAGGCCGATGGTCACGAAATGCGTGTGGTCGCAAAACCGCATATCGCAGACGTTCAATTCGTGCCAGAGCTGGTTGAAGGTCGGATCGAGGTCGAGGTAGGCGCGGCGCGGGATCTCGCCGGTGAGTTCCTCGTTCGGTCAGCATCCCGGAGATATTGATCAGCAGTACGGCAGAGCGAGCGACTCGCCGAAGTTCGTCGCGGGAGAGGCCGATCGTCTGCTGCGTCCCCGCGACCAGGAGGCTGGAGTCCGAATCGAAACCGAAGTCCCCCATGACTCGGCGGAAGTAGCCCGCGTTGCGCGTGCGATCCAAGGGCACTCCTCGCGGGCTCAAGGAGGATTCCGGGATGCTCTCGACGAAGACCACCCGGTACCCCAACCTCCGGAACCCGAGCAGATACTGGAGCACCGCCCAGGTCGCCCCGCCCTGGTCGGGGACGGAGGCGATCATCCCGCTCAGGAGGATGGTGGGCGAACCCTCGCGGGACATGCTGATCCGTTCAGGCAACAAGACCCGTCTCCTCGATCAATCGGCCCAGGACCCGATCCGAATCGAAATGAGCCTCGGCGATCGCGCGTGCGGCGCGGCCATGCTCCTCGTAGTCGCGTGCGATCCGCTCGGCGCCTTCGATGGCTTCCTCCATCGTGCGGAAGGCCACCAGCCCTTCGCCCACCGGGTAGTTGCGGCTGAAGCCTGTGTCCTGCACGAGGGCCGGTCTGCCCGAGGCCAGGTAGCGGACCGTCCGATCGCTGAACCAGCCGCTCTGCGTCTCGACGTAGACCCCCTGGGCGACCGAGAATTCCGCTCCCGAGGCCTGTACATATTCGCGGAAGGCAACCGGACCCGACGCCACGACCTTGGGATCGACGACTTGCCACCCGTGATCGCGGAGCGCCACCAGGTCTCGCTCATCGGCCGAATCGATGTCCAGCGCCACTTCGAAGCTTTGGTCCACGCGTCGCGGGAGCTGGATGAACTTCCGGAATTCGTGGGCCTTCAGCCCATAGATGTTACCCGCGTACTGGGCCGGACCATAGGGCCCCCTCCAGCTCGCGATCGTGCTGAAGGGACGGGCGTCCCCGGGGGCGCAGGCGGGCCAGTGCTCCAGCACGACCGGCTGGCGAATCGGCCGCCAGGGGATGCCGCCGGTCGGGATGGTGCAAACGGGGCGTCCGATGTTCTCGCCGACGCTGTAATAGAAGTTGTGACCCTCCAGGCGCGGCCCTGAATTTCCCGACGCATGCCAGAACTGAGTGTACCCGGGATCGAGGTCGAGATAGATCCTGCGCGGGATTACGCCCATTCGGGGATGGGTCCAATGACCGGTAATGTTCACCAGTGCGACCGCGGATCGCACGAGGTCATCGAGTTCGGAGCGTGTGAGGCCGTGGGTTTGCCCGTCGTCGCAAGTCAGCGTCGCCATATCGGAGAGGCCGAATCGCTCGATCACGTCGCGGAAGTACTCCCGATTGGCCGACTCGTCGAAGGTGCAAGGTCGGCCCGAGGCGTCCACGCAGCAGTCTCTCCGGATCTGTTCGGCGAACGCGACCTCGAAGCCCAGGGCCTTGAAACCCAGGGCCCAGCTCAGTCGGGTCCAGGCCGCGCCACCGTTGTGGGGCTTGTTGGCCAGAGCACCGCTGACGAGGACGACGGCCATGAGGAGGGGGTCTCACAAGTTGGGATCAGGCCATACCGAGTTCGCGAAGGAGCCGACCCAGGACCTTATCGGAATCGAAATACTCCTGCGCCAGGGCCCGGGCCGCCCGCGCGTGGCGATCGGGCCTTCGGGTAATCTCCTCGACGCCCGCGATGGCTTCGTCGAGCGTCGAGTAAGCGAGCAGTCCCTCGCCCGTCGGGTAATGTTGCGAGAATCCGGTCTCCTGGGCCAGTACCGGCTTACCGCTCGCCAGGTAGCACAGGCTCCGATCGCTGATCCAACCGCCGCGACTCTGGACGTACAAGTCTTTCGCCACGCAGAACTCGGCCAGCGAACGTCCGATGTAACTTCGATAGCAGAGGGGGTCGCCGGCGACGAGCCGGGGATCGACCCGGGACCATCCCTTCTCGGACAGTAGAGCCACGTCTCTGGTTTCAGACGGGTGGATGTCTAGGGCCAACTCGAATGGGCGGCCGGTGAGTCGGGGCAGGTCCACGAATCGGCGGAATTGATGCACGCGGAGACCGTAGGTCTTCCCCCGGTATTCCACGGGCCCATAAGCCCCGCGCCAACTCGCGATCGTGGTGAAGGACTCCCCGCGCACGTCGGAGGGCGGCCACCATTCGAGGACCACCGGCTGCGGCGTGACGATCCAGTCGAGCCCGCAAGTCGGGATCGTGCAGTCCGGGCGGCCGATGTTCAAGCCGACAGTCACGTAACCATCATAGCCAGCGAACGGGCGATGCAGGCCCAGCTCGTCCCAGAACTGGCCGAATCCCGGATCGATATCGAGGAAGACTCGTTTCGAGGCGCATCCGAGGATTTCCTCATCTTGGAGATGGCCCATGATGTTTAGCAGGAAGCTTGAGTGTCGGACTCGCTCGAGGAGGCGTGACCGGGGCATGCCGATGAAGCTCTCGCCTCGCGAGCCGATGAGGACGTAATCTTCCTCCAGCCCGAATGACCTCAGGACATCGAGGGCGTAGCGGAGATTGACCGAGCCTTCCATCGCGCAGTCCCGCCCCGCCTCGTCGACACAGAGGGAAGGCTCGAGACGATCGACGAAGAGCGTCTTCCAGCCGAGCCGCCGGAAGCCCAGGAGATACTGGAGCAATACCCAGGTGTGGCCCGCGATCTTGGGCTTCTGAGCAAACGCACCGGCGATCACGAGGGAGTGGGGCATCATTGCAGCCTTGATACTTGAGGCCCTATTTCGCGAGAGCAGTCGTCGAGCCTTGGGACCTCGCTTCCAGCGAACACTCCCTCGCGTGCCAGGGGGTCACGGCGACGGGTAAGCCGTCTCCAGGATCTCGCCCACATCGACGTCCCATGCCAACCGCCGGTCACTCGGACCGATCTTCTTGGCGATGACGGAAATGCCCAGATTCGCGGGCTGCTCACACAAGCCCGTCATGGCGGGCTCATGGCCGAACGGGACGATTGAACACGGCAAGCCCGCGGAGCACTCCTGGATTTCGAAGCCCGTCACCGGGTTCAGGAGGACCCGGAAGCCTTCCTCCGAAAACCTCCAGAAATCCCAAGGTCGTTCGTGCGGCGGCCAGGCCGGATGCGTCCCGATGTATAGCCAGCCGCCGGTCGCCATGACCTTGTTGATCTCCAGCACCGCCTTCCAGGGCATCGCCAGATGCTCGAAGGTCGCAACGCTGAAGACGAAGTCGAATTTGTCCTCGTCGAAGAATCTCGAAAGTCGATGGATGTCACCGACGACATCGACGTTCACGCCTTCGATGATATCCAGCCCGACGTATTCGCTGAAATTTCGGAAGAGGCCCTTATAGATATTGCCCGAACGGGCGCGCGAGCCGACCTCGAGGATCCGCCCGGGCGGCCGCCGTTCCGTCTCCTCGATGAAGGAGCGGAAGATCTTGTGGTAAGGGTCTTGAGATGTGTCCAGGTTGATCAACGCCCGACCCGCCTCGAACAGGGCGAAGGCGGCGCGAAGCCTCTCGCGTTCGATGTGTGCCTGAACTTCGGGGGAGAATTCTGACATTGTTGATATCTCACTATCTAAATGTTAAACTCGCGCTACTCGGCCGCCCATGAGGGCCCAGGTCGAGTGTACGGCATGCCGAGGGCCCCTCGTAAGTCATCCGGTCGAGTCGAAGGCGTGTATCGGGATCCGGGCCGATCACGAGCCATTGTCGGGGGTGGTGGAGAGCTGGAAGATCAGGCAACTCGGGTCGCTGCAGATGCAAGGATAGCGGGATTCCAGATACTTCTGGAAATCCCCGTAGAAGCCCAGCCACCAGAACGCCGTGCTGGGGAACAGCAAATAATCCGCTCCCTTGCGCCGGACCTCCTCGAGGTGGGCGATCGCGTCCCTGCTATCGGCCGGATAGGAGCCCGCGTAGACCCCGGCCTCGGTCCGGGGGAAATGCCACCCCCGCCGTGGCCCCAATTGGAGCAAGTTCTCGTCGCCTCGACTCACCACGACGACGACCGAGTTCGTCGGCAGCTTCGCGTCCACGACTTCACGGATCCGACGGCGGACCTGCGGATAGCGGTTCCGTTTGGGACGGTATCCGTTGATCCCATCGGGGGCGTCGACGGCGGGCGGCGCCGCGGTCGGTGGCGGATTCGGGGCGACGTGCTGCGCGTTGCCGACCGCCCGAGGCTCGACGGCCCCCTCCCCGCCGGCCCCCGCGCGATGGTGCGCCCGGGGGTGCTCTCGCCAGGATGGTCCGGCCCGTGGCGGACGGTCAACGGGCCGTCTCCGATCAGGCCGAGCCGTTCCGCGACGGTCGGGGCATCGAAGTTCAGCGAGTAATCATCCGCTTCGCGGGTCAGGTTGGGATTGTAGAAGGGGTCGTGGTGGATCACGCCGCTCCAACGTCGACGCAGATACTCTTCCTCGCCGGGATTGGAATGCATGTTCTTGGTGGCCGACTCGTGGTGGAAGAGGACGGCGTGCGGCGTGTAGATCACCCGGTAGCCGCGCTCGCGGATCCGCAGGCACATGTCCACGTCGTTGTAGGCCACGGGCAGATTCTCCGCGTCGAGGCCACCGACTTCATCGAAGACAGACCGCCTCATCATGGCGCACGCGAAGGTGACCGCGCTGCAGTTGCGGATGATGCGTGCAAAACTGAAGTACCCGGGATCGTTCTCGGAGAAGTGCCTGAAGGCGTGCCCGCAATTCTGGTGCGGCCCCATGATGACTCCGGCGTGCTGGAGGCTCCGGTCGGGGTAGACCAGGAGGGCGCCGACGACCCCGACCTCGGGCCGCTGAGCGTGCTCGAGCATCGCCTCGATCCAGTCCGGCGTGATCACCGTGATGTCGTCGTTGAGGAGCACGACGTATGGGGTGTCAACGAGGGACATCGCGGCGTTGTTGATGGCCGAGTAATTGAACGGTTCGAGCCGGAATCGCCGGTACCGGAGCCGCGAATCCCGTCTCCCCAGGGCTCGACAATGGTCGGCGACCGCCGTCCCTTCCGAGTTGTCGCTGACCAGGACATGCAGGTTGGGGTAAGTCGATCGCTCGAGGACGCTCTCGAGGCACGGTTGTAGGTACTCCATCTTGCCGCCGCTGGGGATCACCAGGGTGACCGCCGGCTGGCCGAGCAGGTCGTAACGTACGCGCCACTGCCCCAGGGAGTTGCCGGGTTCGACCCGTCCCGCCACCCCGCGTCGCCGGAGCGCGTCTTCGACGGCGCACCGCGCGGCGTCGATGGCAGATGGCTTGGCCATCATGTCACGGGCGGTCGAGCCCGGGATCGCGCGCCATGAATAGAGGATGCTCGGGAGATGGACGATCCGGTCGGTCCGCTCGGTGAAGCGCAAGACCAGGTCGTAGTCCTGGCTCCAATCATACTCGGATCGGAAGCCGCCGATGGCCTCGATCAGCGATCGCCGGTAGACGCCGAAATGACAGATATAGTTATTGGTAAGCAGCAGATCGGGGGACCAATCCGGCTTGAAGAACGGCTCCCAGCGGTCCTCCCCCGTGTCATCGGTCTTGTCCTCGTCGGAGTAGATCAGGTCGGTCGCCGGGGCCTCGTTGAGCGCGCGGACCACCTCGAAGAGGGCGTAGGGCATCAGGACATCATCGGAGTCCAGGAGGCCGATGAACTCCCCCGTGGCCAGGGCGAGCGCGGCATTGCTGTGGCCGGAGATCCCCAGGTTTTGGGGGAGATGGACGACCTTGACGCGTGAGTCCTGCTCGGCCAGCCTCGTCAAGAAGGGTCGCACGTGGGGAGCTGTGGAGCCGCCATTGGCCAGACAGAGCTCCCACCTGTCGTAGGTCTGGGCCATGACCGACTCCACCATCAGGCTCAAGCAGTTCTCCGGCGTGTTGTAGACCGGGACCACCAGACTGATGACGGGCCGGTAAGGGAGGTGCATCCCTTGGATCCGCATCTGAGCCAGGTCCGACTCGGACGGGGTCCGCTGGGCCAGCCAGTCCGGGTATTCCGCATTGAGATCCCTCCGATCGGGCCTGGCATCGGGGTCGAGGCGAAACGAGCGGTTCAGCTCCATCTCGCAGCCGTCGCGGCTCCGGACGCGAACGACCAGGGAGTGCTCTCCGTCCGGCAGCCCCTCGAGGTCGATCTTCCCGGCGAAGCCGGAGTGGTGGGCGTTCGGGTACTCGGGATGCGCCGCCTCGACGTCGAAGCGCGTGCTGCCATACGCGACCCCCTCCCGGGGAAGGCCGTCGATGAAGACGCTGACGTCCGCGATGCCGGCCTTCGACAAGGCCCAGCCCCTGACCCGCAGATGTCCGGGCCCGATGCTCACCGGATCCGGCCCGGGCATGTCGCAAACGGCCAGGATGGAGCCGGGCTCCGGGGCGGGCGGGGCCGTTGGCGCCGTGATCGACCGTGAGGCGTCCAGCTCCGGGAGCGAGGGGGCCAGCGGTTCGTCAACGCCGGACGATGGCCGATCCGGATCGCTCTGCAGGTCGGCGATCGGTTGCACCATCTGGGCCATCTCCTGGATCAATTGCCGAAGCCGGTCCAGGACCTGCCGGTCGGCGAGCGAGGAGCGTTCGTCCTGTCGGGCCAAGGCCGCCGTCCAGGCCGCGCGGTTCGCCTCGAGCGCCCGGTGCAGTTCGCCGCGCAGCTCCTCGGCGAGCTGGCGGTTGGCCTCGACCCGGCTCGACGACTGGTCCCAATCCGCTCGGGTCTCCCGACCTCGTTCGGCGCCCGACGGCTCGAAGAGCTCGCGTAGACCTGACCCAGGCGGGCTTGTCGCCTCGCACCAGGGGTCGTACACGAACCGATCATCAGCCGGGTGCATCGGTCTCACCTCGGTGATTTCGCGTGCCCCGGGCTCGGGTCGTCGCGACTGATCCGGCCTGTCGAGTTCATAAATCTGGCAATCGGCGCTCTTCCAGATTTTCTGATAATTGGTGGCGAGATGGTGCGCCAGGTCCGTGTAGTGCTCGAGCCACCAGAATGCCGAGCTGGGGATGACGAGGAAACGGCCCCCTCGGGCCCGGAGTGCCTCCAGATGAGCGATCGCCTCGCCGCTTTCCGCGGGGTAATGTCCAGCATAGTTGCCCCGATCGTCCTGCGGAAAATGCCGCGCGTGTTGCCCTTCGACGTCGAGCAAGTCCGGGTCGCCCTTGCTGATCACGATGACACGCGCGGCCGGCGGGAGGAGCCGGCGCATGTCAGCTCGGACTCGCCGGACCATGCCCAGGTAATCGACCGTCCCGCCCAGGCGAGAGACCATGGCCCGGATGTCGTCCTGTCGTGCGGAGAGCTGGTCTCGAATCTGGAGCATCGCGTATTCGCGACCTCCCTCGCCCGATCCCATCCGGGTGAACTCCGCCGCCAGCACCCCGAGCTGCCCGGTGAGTCCGGCGATCCTCGCCTCGAGACGACCGGCCCTCTCGTTATGCTCCTCGCGCAGCCAGCGATTCTCGCTCGCGATCGCGTCGAGACGGCCGAGGAGCGCGACCATCTCGGCCCGACGAACTACCCCCTCCTCTTCCAGCCGATCGACCAGGGCCGCGCGCTCGGTCAGCGTGGCGACCTCCGCATCGCGCCCGTCGATCACCCTCGCCTGCTCCTGGCACGCGGCCTCGCGCTCCTCCACCGCGGCGCGGAGCTCGCTCGCCAGGGCCTCGGCGCGGTCCCGCTCCTCGCCCAGCCGTCGATTGTCCGCTTCCAGTTCGCCCGATCGGGCCTGGATCGACCGCATTTCGGCATGGCGAGCTTCGCGATCCACCTCCGACCGCTGGACCAGCGCGGCGATCTCGGCGTCGCGCCCGTCGATCACCCTCGCCTGCTCCTGGCACGCGGCCTCGCGCTCCTCCAGCACGGCGCGGAGCTCGCTCGCCAGCGTCGCGGTCCGATCCCGCTCCTCGGCCAGCCGTCGGTTGTCGGCCTCCAACTCTCTCGACAGGTCCTGGATCGCCGAATACGCCGCTTCGCGATCGGCCGCCTTGATCTCCAGGTCGGAAAGCCGAACTTCAAGCTCATGCGCTTCCGCGGAGATCTCGCCCAGCCGCGACTCCAGATCCGCCCGGTTGCGGGTCAGTTCGTCGCGGTCCTCCTGGGCCCGGCACGCGGAATGGCTGAAGACGGGCCAGACTTGCTCCCCGAGCGGGTCACGCCCCTGGATACCGGACAGCCCATGATCGGATCCCCCTCTCCCGGCCGCGATGCGAACCGCGAAGTAGAGGGCCTTGGCGGGGAACAGGATGTTCGGATCATCCAGCGTATTGATCAAGGAGGTCCGTTGGCGGTGGAATTCGGGCTCGAGGAAATCGTCGATCGCCGCCGGGATGGCGGGCTGGGCCAGCACTTCCGACCGGCCGAGGAACCGTGCGAGCCGCGAAATCTCCTCGCGATGCGAGTGGATCAGATCCTCATAGAAGAGGAAATGCCGCGGGAGGCCGGCGGTCTGCTCGATCGCCGCCCCCGTGTAAATCTGCCACAATCGGATCGACTTCTCTCTCGCGAGACCCTCGCGTTGCTCCAGTGACGCCGCCACCTCCGCCGGGCTCCGCATGCAGATCACGTAGTGAACGGGCGGGAGGATCCGTTTCCAGAATGGGAGCGTCAGGCAGGTGCGTGGGTCCTTCCAGCCCCAATCGGCCGAGGCGAAAATTCGAGCGACCAGATCCCTCGCCCTCTGGCGTAGATCCGCGACCTCGTCGGCCGTCTCCCAGCCCGGCGGCAGGGGCGGTGGCTCGCGCCAGTCGCCACCCAGCCGTCCCAGGATCTCCTCGTTGAGATCGACGATCGGCTCGCACTCCCAGAAACCCTTGGGATTGTCGGGCCGGGGGCCCAGCAGGTGTTCCTCGGCTCCCAGGTCGATACCCAGCAGGTTGATCAGGCGAGTCGCCACGGAGGTCCCGCTGCGATGCATCCCGAGCACGCAGACGATATGCCTTCGCGCCGAATCGCCTTGTTCATCCGGATCCGTCCGATGCGACAATTCCCCGTTCGTCGCTTGCGGCGCGACCGGCCATACCGAGGGATCGAGGGCAGACGATTTCGACGGGCTCATGATGGTTAGATCCAATAGAATTTATGAACAATCGAATTATGGGAGCCGCGACAGGCGGAAGATCACGCACAGATCGGTCTCTCGGAACGACTCCTCGCCGGTGTCGGCGAGGTATCGCCCGAACTCGGCATAGTGCTCGAGCCACCAGAGCGCCGGGCCGGGGATGAGGAGATATCCGGCCCCCGCTCGCTGCAGCGACTCCAAATGGCCGATCGCGTCGGCGCTCCCGGCTGGATGGTGGCCGGCATAGGAGCCATCCGCGTCCTGCGGGAAGTGCCGGGCGTCCCTCCCCTCGAGATCGAGCAAGTCGGGATCGCCCTTGCTGATGACGAGCACGGTCGCCCCGGGGGGGATGAACTCCCCGGACGACCCGCTTGATCCCCGCGATCAGCCGCAGGTAAGAGGGCCCCGGACGATGCCGATGGGGCTGCCAGTCGATGCCCCACTTGCGCCGGAATCGTTCGCGGTTGTCATCCAGCAATTCCTGGAACTGCCCGGAAGTCAGCAGACTGCCCAGCGTTACTCCCCCGAAGTGGTGGACGAAGGCGTCTTCCGCGCAGACCAGGCGATACCCTCGCGACCGAAGACGCACCGCATAATCGTCATCCTCGAACATGCCGATGTGATACTGCTCGTCGAGCGGGCCGACTCGCTCGTGGGTCTCGCGGCGAATCGCGAGGCAGAACATGACGAGCATGGGGACCTCGAAGCGCTCTCCCGCGTGCGCGTGCGTGTATTCGCGGGCGAACCGTTCGAACTCGGCGTAGGTTCGATAGCAGGTCTCGATCTGGGCCTCGTTGCCGACCCGGTTCGTTACCGGCCCGACCGCCCCGACCCGCGGGTCGTCGAGGTGACGGACCAACCGCGTGAGCCAGCCAAGGGGCACGATTGTATCGTTGTTGAGCAGGACGAATCGGTCTCCCGTCGCCAGCGCGAGCCCCTGGTTGTTCGCAGCCGCGAACCCCCGGTTGGTCTCGTTGCGCACGACCCGGATGGACGGCGAGTGATCCGTCAGTTGGTCGAGGTAGGACAACAGATCCTCCGCCGAGCCATTGTCCACGACGATCAGCTCGTAGTGGGGGTAGTCGGTGTTCGCGAGCACGCTCTCGAGGCAGAGCTTGCTGAACACGAGATTGTCCCGAGTGATCACGACGATGCTGACGCGAGGGTATAAGTCCCGTGCAGACGGGTCGAATGACCCGGGCTTCGTAGCCCCGATGGCCCATCCGACCCCGGCCGGGAGGTCGTGCACCACGCGGACGGTCGCTTCCGGCAGGATCGTCGGCCTGCGCGAGATCGGTTCGAGGATCAGATCGGGAGGCAAGAGGCTCGCCAGCGCGGGGCACGAGCGCATCCCGGCCGGCGTCTCGGCGATTTCTAGCGGCGCCCTCAGGAGCCGGTCGTGTTTCGGCATTCTCGCGATCATGCGATCCGATCCCGGGGGTCCGATCTCAGGCACGCCGGAGCGACATTGCGGACTGCGACTCATAGAGCTGGAAATACAGGCCACCTTGCTGGAGCAGCTCGTCATGGGTGCCCGACTCGACGATCCGACCGTGATTCACGACCAGGATCTGGTCCGCTTCGCGGATGGTAGAGAGGCGGTGCGCCACCATGAAGGTCGTCCGACCCTCCATGAGGCGATCGAGCGCGTCGAGGATCACGGCCTCGGTCTTGGAGTCGATCGAAGACGTCGGCTCGTCGAGCAGCAGGATCGGGGCATCCTTGAGGAAGGCGCGGGCGACCGAGATCCGCTGCCGCTCGCCCCCCGACAGTTGGGCCCCGCGCTCGCCGACCACGGTCTCGTACTGCTGGGGGAGGGCCATGATGAAATCGTGGGAGTTGGCCGCCCTGGCGGCGGCGACGATCTCGTCCATGGTCGCCTCGAGCCGGCCGTATCGGATGTTGTTGCAGATGGTGTCGGAGAACAGGAGCGGCTCCTGCTGGACGAGGCCGACGTTCTGGCGGAGCGACTTGAGCGTCGCCTTGCGGATGTCAACGCCGTCGATCTCGATCCGGCCGTGGCTCGGGTCGTAGAACCGGGGGATGAGGCTGATCAGCGTCGTCTTGCCCGCGCCGGTCGGGCCGACGAGGGCGATCTTCTGGCCGGGACGCGCCTCGAGGTTGATGCCCTTGAGAGTCCCCACGCGCCCGGCATAGTGGAAATGGACATTCTTGAAGATGACGTGCCCCCAGGGGCGGACGAAGGCGTGCGCCCCCTTCACGTCCTGGATCTCGGGCTCGGTGTCGAGGAATTCGAAAGTCATCCGGAGGCTGACGATCTGATCCTGGAGCCCGCCGATCGTGGTGCTGATCGCCTCGAGCGGCTTGTAGACGGCCGCCACATAGGTCATGACGACGAGCAACTGGCCGACCGAGAGGCGGCCCTGCAGGGCATGGTAGGCGCCGTATCCCAGCACGAGCGCCGTGCCGATCGCGGTGGTCATGTTCACCGCGAGCGAGAACATCGTCTGCCGCACGGTCAAGTTCACGCGGGCGTCGACCGCCCGCACGCCCTGCTCGCGGAATCGGCGGTACTCGTAGCCCTCGCGGACGAACGCCGCGATCACCCGGAGCATCGACAACGCCTCGTGGATGATCGACATGGTCTCGCCTTCCAGGGCCTTGACGTGCAGGAGCCGGGGCTGGATGTACTTGATGTAGTAGCCGACCGACAAGTAGAGAAGGGGGACGACCGTCATCGACAGCAGGGCCAGGCGCGCGTCGATGAGCAGCGTGATCCAGAACATCCCGGCCAGCGTCAGCACGCTCTGGGCCAGCGGCGGGACGGCCATGATCAGCCCCGATGCCGCCCCGCACTGGTAATTGATCAAGTAGATCAGCATCCCGGACCGACGCTGATCGTGGTAGGACATCGAGAGCCGCTGGGCATGCCGGAACAATTCGCCGCGGAAGTCGAGGCCCATGCTCAGGTTGATCCTGGTGTTCACGTAGTTCTCGAGCACATCCAGGAGGTTGACCATCAGCGTCACGAACAGGCCGCCGACGATGACCACGACCAGGAGGGCCGTGCGGTCGCCCCCCCGGCGGACGAGAGGCCCGCCAGGATCGGAGGGACCGGCTGGCCTCCCAGCACGTTGTCCACCAGTAACTTGAGCGGCCAGGGCGTGAGCAGGCTTGCCATGGCGCTGGCGATGGTGATGACCACCGAGCAGATGGCCAGCTTCCAGTACGGCCTCAGATAGCGGAGCACTCTCCAGAAGTACGTCATGATTCCTCGCGGCAATGGTCTACGCGGGCTCGCCGCGGGGATGAAATCGTCGTCCGGTCCGGATCCGCCTCGCGCGACGCGGCGATCGCCTCCGGGCCACCCCCGGCAGCACCGGCCTCACCGAACCGGCTTGGGACAGGGCCCCGGCGACTCATCGTGGACCCCTCCCCCGCAGACGATCGCGCGGCGATTGGCCCCGGGCCGGTCGGTCGCGGGTGATCTCGGTCGTCGCCAGGCGCGTCGTGTGGTCGCTCCCGGCGTAGAGCCGGAACTCATACACGTCGTTGCTATTAATGGTGGCCTCCTGGTGCGAGGGGTTGGTCGAGAACAGCCGTTCCGGCCCGCCCGCGACCGAGACGTAAACCTGGCCGGGCGACCCGTCGCCGGTGTGCCAGTTCACGATCGTCTTGCCGGGCCCCCGCCCCGCGGGGACCGGGTTGGGAGTCGCGATGATCCAGGCCTCGCTCGGCACATCGGGTGGCACGTAATCGGCCGGGGACGGCGTCTTCCACGAGCAACCCGCTACGACCGGCAGGCCCACGAGGATGAGGCATCGGCGGGCCCCGACGGCGAGGTGATGGTTCATGAGGTTCCGGGGCATGATCCGGCTCTCCTTCCCGCGTGAAGACAGATCATAAGGCATCGGCGGAGACGACCTCGCCCCCCGCCTTCGTCCCGAGCGACCACCACACCATCCGATCGATCCCGTCCTTGATGAAGTGTACGCTGCCGTCGGCGAAGAGCACGTTGACGCCTCCCGGGTGATTGCTCGAGGAGCCGTAGACGAAGCCGTTATCCATGTTCCAGTCGGGCATGCCGTTGAAGCGGCAGCCGCCGAACGGATACTCGTGGTCGTTGGGCGTCTGGATGGTGTTGAACATCGAGAACCCGGTCACGCCCTGGCCCCACCGCCAGCCGCGGTGGTCGGCGATGTAATTGGTCGTCCGGAACGCGGTCGCACAGGCGTCGAGGCCGGCCATTACGGCGGCCTTGCCCTGGAAGGCGTCGACGATCCGCGAGCCCGGCGGGGCGGCCACCGTGGCGGACATGAAGGCGTTGCCCCGATACCGGCTGGGGTCCGTGAAATTGTGGCCGATTCGGCCGTAGCCCATGCCGTCCCCGACCAACGCCTCGGCGAACGCGACCGTGTTGGACGTGCCGTCCCGGCAGGCCGCAATCCCGAAGGACTGCTGGACGGTGAACAGGCCGGTGCACCCTCCCGTCTGGGGATAGTTGTCGTTGGTGGTCGTCCCGTACGATCCGTGGTAGCTGCACGTGTTCTGCTGGCCCGCCCTGGCGTCGGACGGGCAGAGGAACATCGCGACGACCGCGAGGTTGACCGTCGCGTTCATCGGGTGGGACACCCCGTCGGTGATCTCGGGGGCGAAGTCGAAGTTGATCGCGTTGAACATGGGCACCTGCTCGAGGCCCGGCAGGATCGCCGCGTGGACGCTCCAGACGGACCATTGATCGTAGCTGTCCCCGTCCAGCTTCCGATTGTTCTTCGAGCCCCCCATCGGGAAGGCGCCGAAGCTCTGGTGATAATTGTGCAGCGCCAGCCCGATCTGCTTCAGGTAGTTGGAACACTGCATCCGGCGGGCGGCATCGCGCGCCGATTGCACCGCGGGCAAGAGCAGCGCGACCAGGGTCCCGATGATCGCCACGACCGCCAGTAACTCGATCAGGCTGAAGCCGCCGGGACTTCGCGGACGCTCGCCCCCTCTTCTTGTGAGAACAAGGTTATTCATGGTCAGTGATCTCCGAGTTCGTTCAGGAGGCGGGAGAGGACGACTTCCGAATCGAAGAATTCGCGCGCCACTTCGGCCGCCGCACGGCTGTGGGCCGGGTAGTCCGCGTTGATCGCCTCGATGGCTTCGACGGCGTCCGCGATGGAGGAGAATGCGAACAGCCCCGCGCCGGTCGGGAACAGGTCGCCGAACCCGGTGTCCTGGGTGACCACCGGGCGGCCCGAGGCCAGATAGGTCGCGCTACGATCGCTAAACCAGCCGCTGCGCAGCCGGACATTCTGGTCCTTGGCGACCGTGAATTCGCCCCGCGACGAGGCGATGTAACTCCGATATTCCTCGAGATCCGTGGAAAAGTCCAGCGCGTGCCGTACGGCCCAGCCCTTGCTCAGGAGCATCTCCCGGTCCGATTCGTCGTACTTGCTCAGCGCCAGCTCGAAACCCTGATCCACGCGGGAGGGGAGCTCGAGGAATTTCAGGAATTCGTGGTGCTTGCTCCAGGTGTAGCGCTCGCCCTCGAAGACCAGCTCGCGCTGCCGCTGCCGCCAGTTGCCGATCGTCGTGAACATCGGCCCGGGGGGCGCAGGTCGCTCGCGCCAGAAGTCGAGGACCACGGGCTGGCGCGTCGGCCGGAAGTTGTAGCGGTCCGAGACCGGCAGGAGGCAGCCGGGCCGGCCGTAGTTCTCCCCGAAAGTGAAGAAGGCGCAATGGCGATCGAGGAACTCGATGGTCTGCGGATCGCCCTCCGCCAGCTCGATCTGGACCTGGACGGGGTCCGTCTCCAGGAAGATTAGCCGGTTCGTCGCGCAATGCTCGGGCAGCGGCAGGGTCCCCCCGTGGAGGTTGATGATCCATCGGGTGGAGTCGTAGAGGCGTGCGAGTTCCCCCGAGCTCAGGCCGTAGCTCCGGCCGCCGGCGTGCAGCGCGCGGAACGCCCAGCGGTCGCCGAGGTCGAAGCGGCGCAGGACGCCGTCGAGGAAGGCGGCGACCTTGTCCGAGCCGTCGTGATCCGAGTCGTCCAGGAACATCGTGGGCGTGGTGGCATGGGCCTCGACGTAGTAGACGTCGTAACCGAGCCGCCGGAAGCCGACCAGGTAATGCACCGTCTGCCAGACGACGCCGGCTACCGGCATCCTGGCCATCATGCCGAGGAGGACGAGCTTCTTCCGGGAGGCGACGTTCAAGCGAATTGCTCCGTGTTCTCCGACGAGGACGGCCCGTCGAGCGCCACCATCGATGGGAAGGCGGGCACGAACGCCCCCCGGTCCCGGTCGCCATCGGAATCCGGACGGGACGCGACGGCGCCGCCGGGATCGTCGGCCGACCCGGCATCCTCGCGAAACCCCGACTGCCAGGAGGGGGGCCGAGCCTCCTCCGGACAGTCGCTCATTTGCATCTGATGCGCCTGGGTGCGGAACAAGCCGACTACACGGGCCCCCGCGGCCAGGCCACGCACCCAGGCCCGGACGCCGAGGCCCAGCACCAGGGCCGCGACGGCCATCGCCGCCCGGGGGTAGGAGAGGGCGACGACGGCCAGGGAGACCAGGCTGACCGAGGCGATGACGCTCAGCCGGGCCGTCGGGGCCAGTTGATAGCGGATCCGGATCAGCCGCCTCCCCTGGCCGTGCTCCTCCTGGGCGGTCACGACCTTCAGGATGAGCCCCGAGTCGCAGTAGACGGCCAGGTCCCACTCGAACCAGCCGGTGTCGAGCACCCGGCCCCATCGATGTTCATCCAGGATGGCCATGGCCCGTCGCAGGAGCTCCGTGCGATCGAGGCCCGCCTCCGACCAGTAGGCCACCGACCGATGGCCCGTCAGCGGTAACGGCGGCCTCGGGCGCATCCCCTGGCGCCGGATCGAAGCCGGGGGCGCGCTGCGATGAGAGCCGGGTCCGATATCGCGTCCAGGACCGGACGAGCGGCTGGGCGTAGCAGAGCGCGGCGATGAGGAGCCGGGCGCACCATCGCCTGCGGGTCGGGACGAGGCGGGCCTGGGCCGCCTGCAGGGCGGCGACCAGCAACGACAGGGCCCAGCATGACCGCTCCGAGGATCCATCCCGATGGACCTGACGAGCACCCCCGCCAGTCCGAGCAGCAGTGCAGCCACCTGCCATTCCAGCGTGCTGGGCAACATCGCCCAGTGGGCGACGCCGGGCTGATAGAGGCACTGGAACATCCCGGTCCCGAACGTCCCGCGATAGATGATCGGCACGTGGAGTTGGAGGCCCTGTATCGAGCCGCCGTACATCACCCCGCGCCACTTGCCGTCGCCTCGTCCATTGAACCTGTCCGGGTGCTTGGAGTGGAGCAGCGCCTCGGCCTCGCCGTAGCCTGACTGCTGCTTCAGGTACGAGCGAGGGTTCGCGGCGGCGATGATGCCAGACGAACGCCCCCGGGGCGAAGGTGATCAGGAGCCCCTCATGCTGGAGCCGCCAGCAGATATCTACGTCGTCGCCGGCCTTGCGGAACTGGGGATCGAACCCGTTGATCGCCTCGACGACCTCGCGGCGGAAGGCCATGTTGCAGCCGGGGATATGCTCGGCGACCTGGTCGCTGACCAGGACGTGCGTCGGCTGCCCCGGTGCCGCCGCCACACACGCGGCCAGCCATCCGTCCTCGGCCGTCAGGTTCGGCCCCCCAACCGCCGCCGCCCCGCTCTGCGAGAGTTGATAAACCAAGTGGATCAGCCAGTCCCGGTCGGCCACGCAGTCGGAATCAGTGTACGCGATCAGCGTACCCGTCGCGTGCCGGAGGCCGGCGTTCCGCGCGGCGCTCAGGCCGAGATGGTCCTGGTGGATCGCCACCACGCTCGAGAACCGCGCGAGGATCTCGCGGCTATCGTCGGTTGAGCCGTCGTCGACGACGATGACCTCGTAGTCGGGGTAATCGAGCGTACACAGCGATCGGAGGCACTCGTCGAGGGTCGCCCCTCCGTTGTGTGAGCAGACAACCACCGACACCCGCGGCGTCTCTCCCAAGAGGAGGGAGAGCGGTGCCTTGAATACCTGCTGCACGGCCTGATAGGAGACCTTGGGGGAGCGATCGGCGTGGGTGATACCGAAGGCCCAGTCCTCGACCGGGAATCCGCCGGTGTGCCAGTCATCGGTCCAGGAGAAGACGTAGGCGCCGGCCAGGCCCATCAGCTCGGTCTCGCGCAGGTGGCCCGCGAGCAGGTGAGCCTGCTCCACCTCGCCATGCCGGAGCGTGTCCAGGCCGAGCTCGCCCAGGACCAGCGGGCGGTCGCCGACCAGGTTCTGCAGCCGGAACACATAGTCGCGGAACGCCGCATGGTCATGCAGATAGACGTTGAAGGTCACGAAATCGAGGAAGGGGAGCTCGAGGTATTCCGTGGGGGGATAGCTGGCGTAGGTGACCAGCCCGTCCGGGTCGGCCTGCTTGACCGCGTCGCGTAGCTCCGCCAGGAAGTGTCCGACGCGACGCGTGCCGTGCCAGCGGATGATATCCGTCGGGATCTCGTTGCCGATGTTATAGGCCAGGATGCAGGGGTGATCTCGACCGGCCTCGGCCGCGCGACGGACGCTCCGACGCGCAGCGGCCTGGGCCCGTCGACTCCGGAGGAAGCAGACGTGCGCAGGCCAGGGGATGTCTAGGAAGATCGCCATCCCGCGCTCATCGGCCAGGTCGAGGAACCACGCCGGCGGGACATGATAGACCCGGATCGAGTTGGCCCCGAGCGCCTGCAGGCTCCCCAGGTCGTCGCAGGCACGCCTACGCGTTGGGAACGGCTGGCCATCCCGATTGGGGGCGAACGGGCCATAGGTCACCCCCCGGCATCGCACTCGCTCCTCGCCGCGGGCGAACAACTTCCCATGGATGCGAACGCGACCGCCGACGACGCAGGACGCCACGCCGTCCGGTGGCCTCGCGATAACGCCCGCGTCATCCCCGGTTCGGATGCTCATGCGTTCGACTCATCTCCTCTCGAGGAACCGGCCGGCCTCCATGCCCCGCGGGATCGGCGACCGCCAGCCCATGCATCAAGCTTGCAACGAGTATATCATCATCTTGACGGAGGAAGCGAAAAGACCTCCGATCAAATCAATGACATCCCCTGATTAATGGGGAGTCTTCAAGGCTCTCGGATGATGACTCCGGAGGCGGAGGATGTCGTGGGCCGGTGAGAGGTATCGGAGAGGTCGGTGCTGTCACATCACGTGCGTTCGATCGCCGGCCCGGCCACCGGTGGTCCGGCGGCCGGGCCGGTTCCCTCGCGCCGAGGATCAGACCGATTCCGAGATGATCCCCGTCTTATTGAAGACGATCGTCACGGTACCGACCGCCTGGCCGCGGATGGCGAGCTGGTAGGTCCCGTGTGCACTGAGCCGAGTCCTGGGGAACAGGCTCACCGCATCGGTGGTGGCGTCGAACCTCACCCTGTTCAGCCTGATCGCCTTCACCTTCCCGGCCCGATTGGGCAGCGTGGTGAGGATGTAGTTGGAGCCGAGCGAGGCCGCGGTCGTGTTGGTGACGGCGGGCAGGGCCAGGACGATCCCCTGGGCCGTCCTGTTCCCGACGCCGGTCGGCACGCCCGTCGAGAACACCGTCGTACGGCCCGGGGCGATCGCGGCGAAGGGGGCGACCGTCACGCTCGCCGTGCTCCGGCCGCTCGCCACCATGCGGATCTCGTTGCCGAGCGTGTCGGCGATGAACACATCCCCGGCGGCGTCCACCGCCACGGACCGGGGACTGGCCAGGGCCGCGGCCGTCGCAGGACCACCGTCGCCGCTCGGCCCGAAGGTGCCATCGCCGGCGATCGTGGTGATGATGCCGGTCGTCAGGTTCAGCTCGCGGATGGCATTGTTGTCGCGATCGGCGATGTACAGGAGGGTCCCGGCGCCGTTAAGTGCCAGCCCGTACGGGGTGGCAAGTTCGGCCGACGTGGCCGCTCCCCCGTCGCCGGAGTAACCCGAGGTCTGGGGCGTCCCCGCGATCGTGGTGATGATGCCGGTACTGGCCGTCACCTCGCGGACGACCTCGTTGTCGCTGTCCGAGATGAACACGTTCCCGTTGCTAGCGACGGCCACGCCGGAGGGATCGTACAGCTCGGCCGAGGTGGCCGGCCCGCCGTCGCCGGCGAAGCCGGCCGTGCCGGTGCCGGCGATCGTGGTAATGATGCCGGTCGTCAAGTTCACCGCGCGAACCTCGTTGTTGAACGTGTCGGCGATGAATAGGTTAAGCCCGCTCGGGCCGACCGCCACGGCCGTGGGCGAGGCGAGCGCGGCGGACGTGGCCGGGATGTCGCTGCCGCCGTCGCCGTACGCCCCGGTCCCCGCGACCGTGCTGACCATGCCCGTCGCCAGATTCAGCTCGCGGATGGTGTTGTTGTCGCGATCGGCGATGAACAGCAGGTTCAAGGGGGCGTCCAGCGCCAGCCCGCGCGGGTCCGCGAACTCGGCGCTCAAGGCCGGGCCATCGACATCGCCGTAGGTGCCGCTGCCCGCGAGGACCTTGATGACGCCCGTATTAGGAGTGACGTAGTCGATCTCGTTGTTGAACGTATCGGCGATGTAGATGGTCCCATTCGGCGCGACGGCCACGCCGAAGGGGTTGGCCAACTCGACCGACGCCGCCGCCTGCCCGGCGATGGCGACCGTGTTCCCGTAGGTGCCGTTGCCGGCCGTGTCCATGATGTAGCCGGCGGATGTCGAGCTTTGGCTGCCGCCGTACGTGGCCGTGCCGCCGTATGCGGCCGTCACCGAGTAGGTCGCGGCCGCCAGGGTCGTCGATAGCGACGCCGTGCCGTTCACCAGGGCCGCCGTCCCGAGCACGGTCGTTCCATTAGTGAACGTCACCGTGCCGCCGGTCGGGGGCGTCCCGCCGGGCGGATTGGCGACCACCGTGGCCTGGAAGACCTCGGCCTGCCCGAAGGTCAGGTTGGCGGCCGAGGCCGAGATCGAGGTCAAGGTCGGAGTCGTCAGCAACTGCCGTTCCTCCAACGGCGTGAGGATCGGGGAAAGATGATACCGGCGGCGATCCTTCGAGTGCGGATACCGCGGAGATCGACGCGACCCCGGGGCGAACCGATCCGGCAAGAGCATAAACGGCATGATGCGGCTTCTCCTGTGAGAGGATCTGCGTGTGAAAGTCATGAGCGAAAGGCTCGGTCCGAGACGGACCCCTGCGACCGGCACGGGGCGGAACGATGCGCGGCGAGCCCGTCTATCGGGCACCACACACCTCGTCCGTGGCCGAGGGGCGACGTCCATCGACCCGGAAACGAACAACTCTGTCGAGACGGTATTGGGCGTTAACCCCTTTTCATAAACAAGCTAACATGTCATCAATTTATGGGTTGCCCTCGCTCTTTTTCCGGAGCCCTCCGGCAAATCCTCCGCGGCGTGACCGACACGGATGTGTCCCACTTGCCACCTCCGCGGAAATCGTCGGATCATTTAGGCGGCGGCCCCACGACTCCTGGTCTTAGAGATGCTCAACGCTTACTTCATTGCACTCTGATTCAAACAGCCTTGTTGGTCAAGTAGGTAATCCAGAGAATTTGCCCGTTCTCCGCAAAATAGCCATCCTGAAGAAGAACTGCTAATTGCAGCAATTGTTATGCCGACTTCTAGTCAATCGCAGCCTCTTGACTCGGATATTTCTCGGAGTCAGGCGCGTATCGGAAGCGACCATTGCTTGAAACGCGACCGGCGAGGTTAACGGCGACGGGATCGTCGACCAGAACGACCTGAACGAGATCGCTTCCGAGATCAACGAGAGCGCGCCGATGGGCTGGGCGCCGCTCGCCGCCGACGTTGATGGCGGGGGACCGCCTCGTTGACCGACCTGATGCTGGCGACCAAATCGAAGGGCCGGAAGCAGGGAGCTGGCCTCTCCCTTGGATGAGAGGGGGCACGGGTCCTGACCGGCCGTACCCGGCATGACCTCCTCTGGATCGAGGATTGTAGGGCGTGAGACAATGTCAACCGATCTGTTGCCTGCCAGTCAGTCGGGGGCGAGGCGGCCCCGGATTCGGCCGCTCGATGTGCGCCGGACAGCGGCGGGCAACAGGCCAACTCGAAGGGGACGACCGTCATTCTACGGAGCTGGTGGATCTGGTGTTTCGCCGTTTCTTTGGCCCTGTCTTCGGTGCCGGCCCGGGCCGGACTCTTCATCACGATGAACGACCCGACGATTCCCGAGGGGGGGACCGGCACCATAGGCGTTAACTTAGACGGTTTAGACTTACCGTATCTAACCCCTGAAGTCCAGAGCTTTTTCGCGGTTCTTACCTGTCTACATCTTGCCATCTTCATCTGGACTTTAGACCGGTTTTCCACGCCCGCATGCGCACCGCAAGCCCTTGACTCCCCTGACCTTAATCCCAATCCTTGCAACAAAATCTGAGGATCGTCCCAAACCGCAGATTTCCAACTTGACACTACTCTCGGAGCGTTCCCGAGAGGAATCCCCTCCCGACCGGAAGCCAGGCGCGCACGGCGGCACATCCCACCGGATCGACCGGTGTCTCAAGGTCAGTCGCGCGACGCTCACCGACAGGGCCGGCGACTTCTTGCCTCTACGCTACGCCGATCGAGCCGCGATCCTCTTGGCTTTGGCTTTCGCTTTGGCCTCGCCGATCACGATGGCCATCTCGTCTCGGAGGAGGTTCCAAAACCGATAGCTGGGCAGTTTCAGCCCCAGGTGCTCATACGGGCAACGGCCCCGCCGCTTCCCGCCACCAAACTCCCGCGTGTTCCAGTAGAGCCGCTTCAGATCCAGCATCTCCTGGCTCAGCGTCCGATGCCGCGACTGGTGCATCCGTAGCACGCTGTTCATGCACTCCACGGCGCCGCTGGCTCGCACCGCCCGGCCCAGCACCGTCGCCACCTGGCGGTACGACTCCCGCCAGTTCGGGTCGAGTCGCTCACAGAGCACCTGTTGCAACACCGGCGCCACCTCGCCATAGCCCGCGATCGCCGCCGGGTCCGAGCCCCGACGTCGCTGCCGGCGCAGCCACCACAAGTTCACCGAGGCGGCGAGCAACTCCGCCGCGATCTCCAGTCGGCCCAGGGCGCCGTGCAGCCGATCCAGGAATGTGAACGACTCCGGTGCCCGGAGGGACCCACGGACTTTGGACCAGTCGCAGCCCGAGAGCCCCGGCAGGGCCGCGGCGACCTGCTCCTGGGCCCACGACCGATCGTTGAGTTGACCATCGGGGCGGAACAGGCCCAGGGCCGGCTCGGCACGCTTCCAGGCCGCCTCCCCTTCGTCATACCGCTGAAGCGCCGTCTCCACCTGCTTCCAGGCCGCACGAGCCCGTTGGGCCAGGCCCCGCGCGTCGCGGCCCTGCCGTTGGGCCTGGTCGACGGCTCGGCTGGCGGCCTCGGCCTGCTCCCAGGTCCGTTCCACCCGATTCCAGAGGACCCTCAGGACCCGTTGGGCTTCCTGCTTGGTGTGGAAGACGTCCAGGCCCTTCTCCAGCGCGACTCCGCCGGTCTCGACGCGGTACTGTTGGCTCCGGTCGATACCGGCCTGGAGCCCCGTGCCCGCGCCCGAGATCACGTAGCCAAGCGCCGTCCAGGGCCGCAAGGCGGCCGACCAGGTCGAGCCCTTGCGATCTAAGGCCTTGGTCCCCAGGAACCAGACCATGCTGTGGGGCTCGACCCCGACCAGGACCGGCCGACGGCGGAAGAAGATCTCGTCAAGACAACCGATCAGGACCAAGGTCTGGGCGGCGCCGTCCAGCCGCTTGAGGACGACTCCGGCGGCGATGCCGGCGGCCTGGACCCAGCGATGCACGGTAGAACGGCCGGGTGCGGCGGCCGTGCCCAAGAGGATGGCCAACAAGACCAGGGTCTGGTTGAGGCTCAAGCCCATGGCCAGGGCGGTCACAGCGAACTGCTGTTGCTTGGCCAGGGGGAATTCGATGGTCTGGCAGAGCCAGTCCCAGAGTTGGGCATTCTCCCTGCGGAGGGACTCATTGTCCTGGATCAGTTGCTCTCGGGTGGGTCCGCCGCTGTGCTGGGCCGCGACGGCATCCAGGACCTTCTGGGCATGGTCATAGGCGGACTGGCGGCTGCAGCCGGACTCTTGGGCCTGATCGGTGACGGCGCCGTGGGGTCCGGTGAGGCAGGCGGCGGCATTGGCGATCGAACGAACAAAGGGTATGGTACGCATGGGGATGGGTCCTCGTGGGTACGGGTCGCGATAACAACCGTACACATGAGGTCCCTCCCCCAAGGAATCAAGAGGGTACCGGTAGAATCTTGCCAAGTGTCAACTTGAAAACGCCCCGATTCGCCGCTCTTGGGACGATCCCAAAGATCTTGACGTCCGGGCCGGTTTGGAGTATGGGACATAATCCGCTTTATGGGACGGTGCGTCGCGTCAATTTCATGCCATCACCCACTCAGTGGGTCGAGTCACTCGGTCGATGTGATGGGGTTGACCGGCATACCGGAGGCCGAAAGGCCACAAGTGTCAGGCGACAGTAATTCTGACCCCCTCGAACCTATACTAGACCCCACTTCCATCATGCCTTCATGTTATCAGTTCTTGCGCCCCCTGTTCGTCTCCTTTTCCGTCTTCACCTCGCTCTCTCCATGCGCCCTCTCGGATCCCGCGGAGGCCAACCCGGATCGAATCAGTCCACTCTTACGCTTCTCGCGTAATCGATAACTCTCCCCTGTGATCATTAGAGTATGACTGTGATGTAAGAGTCTATCCAATATCGCCGTCGCCAGCACCTCATCCCCGAAGACGATCCCCCATTCCGATACCCGCTGGTTCGTCGTGACCAGCAGGCTCCCCTTCTCATATCGGCGATTCACCAACTGGAAGAACAGGTGCGCCGCACGACGCTCGAACGGCAAGTAACCCAGCTCGTCGACGATCAACAATCGCGACTTGGCGAATTCGTTCAGCTTCTCCTCCAGGTTCCCCTCCGATTCCGCTCTCCCCAGCACCGCCAACAGCGCCGTCGCCGTCGTGAATAGGACCGTGTGACCTCGCTCCACGATCTTCCGGCCCACCCCGATGGCCAGATGCGTCTTGCCGACACCGGGACGTCCAAATAGTAACACGTTTTCACCATGAGCGATGAAGTTCCCCGTGGCCAACTCCCGGATCAGCCGCTCGTCCACTCCGGGTTGGAACGCGAAGTCGAACTCCTCCAGGGTCCGAACGCAGGGGAAATGAGCGATCTGCAGACCCATCCGAATCCGCTTACCCTGCTTGGCGTCCACCTCGCGCCCCAGGGCCTTCTTGAGGAATTCCAGGTAGGTCCATCCCTCCTTGGCCGCCTCGGACAGCACGGCCGTCAGCGTATCCCGCAGGTGAGGCAACTGGAGCCGCTTCAGCGCCAGCGAGACCCGCTCCTCCCGGGGATCGATCAGATCCTCCATGGCCGACCTCCTTCGATCATCTCGGTGTAGACCGACAAGGGCCGCACCAGGGGGTCTGCTGCGGAGCCCGATGAGACCGCGGGCGGATTCGTCGTCTCCGGACGGATCAATCCCTCGAAATGCGCCGGGTCCCGCACCAAGGCGAAGGGCTCATGACTGCGCACGTGCCGGGCGATACACCGCCCGCGGAGCCAGATCTCCACCTCCTCCCGAACGATGACCACCTCGACGGTCTCACGGACATGGCGATGATGCACGCTATATCGAACGGTGTCGATGTCTACAAAGCAGTCGGCACTCGCGCGACTCTTCAAGCGACGGGTGCGAACGGCCAGCGGGTGCGCCGCCGGGCTCGCAGGGCTTGCCGTTCGTCGCGATCGAAGCGAACGATCGGCTGTTCGCGCGTGGTGCCATGAATCCGCCGGTCGGCGACCTCGACCATCCACCGCGCCAGATGGCGCCGCAACTCCTCGAAGGACGCGAATGGCCGCCCGGCCAGGGCATTGTGCTTGACGTAGCCGACGCCCCGCTCGATCTTCTCTTTGGTCCGGGCACGACGCGGACGGCACGCCTTGGCGACCAGGCCCCGGTCGCGACAGAAGACCTCAAAGCCGGGATTCCAGGCCACCACACCGGATACGGGATCATGAGATTTCACCAGGGGTGAGGCATTGTCGCAGAGGATTCGCTCGGTGAGGCCGCCGAAATGTCCGAAGGCCCCCTCGAGTCCCTCGAGCCAATCGTCCTGGCGCCGGGCGAGGAATGCCTGGCAATAGAGCCGTCGCGAGTAGCCCAGGACGGCGGTCATCAAGTAGACCTTGACCGGCTCGCCGGCGATTCGCACGACCTTCTCGCCGAAGTCCATCTGCAGCTGTTGACCGGGTGGGGTCTCGAATCGGACCGTGGCCAGGGCCTTGGCTCGTCGTTCCTGTCGCAGGGTCGCGACGGCGCGTTGCAAGGTCCGCAGCTCGATCTGGTGTCCTCCCTTGGCGAGTTCTTGTTGGATGACGACAGCGTTGCCCTCGGCGACGGTCTCGAAGAGGCGATGGACTTCCGCCAAGAGGAAGCCGTCGAGACAAAGAGCGGCGGGTCGCTCGTGAAAACCGACAGGGCGCCGGAGAGGTAACGGCGGACCGAGTTGCGAGAGACTCGCATCTCGCGAGCGATCCGTTTGGCTCCGAGACCTTGAGCGGCCAGCTCGCGGATTCGATCGACCTTCTCCGGTCCCAGCATCCCGATGCCCTCCTGCGTGGGTCGCAGGTGGACATCTGTGACATTCCGTTTGGCCGCCTGCGGATCATGCAGGTAGACCAGATCCGGGTCGAACTTGTCCATGTGCCCTCCTTGACAAATGTCTAGGAAGGGGGGTCAGTTTTAGTGTCGCCAGGGGGGGCAGTTTTAGTGTCGCCTGACACTCGGCCAACGACATCTCGAAGCTCCCTCCGGAGTTCGCACGTGCCGAGCGGTTCGACGGCCTGTTCTTCCTCGACCTGCCGGGGCCCGATGAGCGGCAGACGATCTGGAACATGTACATCCGCAGGTTCGGCCTCGACCCGGACCAGCGTCGGCCGCAGGACCGCGACTGGGTCGGTACCGAGATCCGGTCGTGCTGCCGGCTGGCGGCCCTGCTCGACGTCCCGCTGATCGAGGCCGCGTCGAACATCGTCCCGGTGGCCGTGACGGCCGGCGAGGCGGTGGAGCGGCTGAGGCAGTGGGCCAGCGGGCGGTGCCTGTCGGCCGGGCGGCCGGGGATCTACTCGCGCGGCGACGGGGCCATCGTCGCTTCCGGGAGGAACGTCCACCGCAACGATCCGTCGCCCAACTGAGTCGTGACCATCAGCCCGATGATCGGTCCCGGGTTACCCGCCACTGCGGTATCCGGGATCGGTCCCGGGGCCCTGCCGGTCGACGGGATTGTCCGCGTCGTCATCACCGATCGACCCGGAGAAGAGCATGCGGCGTGAGCATCACCTATCGGATCGCCCTGGAGATCGCCGTCGAGCCGCGGGAGGCGGCGACCACCTTCACCGACTTCGACCGGGGCGTCGCGGCCTGCGTCGCCCACGCCATCCAGCAGCCGGGCGTCCCGGTCCGCATGTTCGTGGATGTCAGCCAGAACAAGCTGATCGAGCACCATTACACGGTCTTCGAGGACAACGTGCCCGTCCTGGACCGCTTCATGCGGGCCGGGATCAGGAAGCAGTACGGCGAGGAGCCGCCGGTCTGACCGGCCCCCGCTTGCCGCGGATACCACCGCCGGTCCTTCATCCGAGCGCGCCCGGATCGTTCCTCCAACCCCCACCCTGGAAACCATCATGAAGATCCCTTCGGAACTGACCCGCGAGCAGCTCGAGGCCATCGTCGGCCGGATCCAGATCATCCTCTGGCTCGACCATCGCGAGGGCGTGCTCGATCCGGACCTGTCCTGGGAGAGCGAGACGCTTCGAGTCTGTCGCCGGCGCGATGGAGGACGCCGGTCTCAAGCCCGGAGTTGCCATGCCGGCGGCGGGAGCAGGCCATGATCTCATCGGCCCCGCACCCGGCGAACGGCCCGACGACGAGGCCGCCATGCGGATCGCGCGGCTGGAGCAGGAGGTGAACGACCTCCGTGCGATGCTCGAGCGACCGATCGCAGGGTCGTACACGGAGGTCAGTCCAATGGATCTGACCGTCCGGGAGGCGCAAGGGCACCTGGTCCGCACCGGGGCCTCTCCCGATCGGTCCACGCCTTGCGTCCCGGAAGACGAGAAGATCCCCGTCACGTTCACTCACGTCGAGCGGCACGGCCGCAAGACCTATCGGGCCGGCGGTCTCCACCTGAGCCTCGGAGGCGGTCCGGGCATCGGCCACGTGGCCATGCGCATCGATCCCGGCGGCCAGAGATGGGGCGACCACCGACGATGCCGCCGCAGGCTGGCTCGTCGCGCAAGGCTTGCCTCCCGACCGCGCCGCCCGGCTCGTCGCCGATGCGATCCGGTCGCGTGACGGCACCGGATGATTGCCACGAAGGGGGAACCTGATGACCGGACCCGTGCGACCTCGCTGCTCGCGTTGCGGTGAGCGGAAGGATTTCTTCGTCAGGATCAGCTCGCTGGCCCCGCTGATCCGCGACGCCAGCCCGGCAGATGGGCCGGGGATCGACATCACGGAGAAGACGCCGGCTGATCACGAGTGGGTCGCCTTCCACTGCGGGCGATGCGGCCACGAGGGTCCCGGCCAGGACTTCGAGGCGACCCCGGTGTCTGATCAGGCCGGCACGGATGGACGGCCCGACGCCGTTCGCGAGGCGCTGCACGGCTTCATCGAGACGATCGAGGCTGTCGGCGGCTGCCTCCGGGACGGGGGAGACACGGTCGCTCCGGCCGGCGACCCGGACTGGCTGGACCTGGCCGACGTCTATCTCCGGGCCTGCCGGGCGATGGGCCGGGAGCCACGGATACGCGATCGGGATGCCGACGAGATCCTTGCCGATGACGAGGGTACAGCCGACGTCTGACCGCCCGCGGCACCCGGTCGGCCGATAGCCGGACGGCAATTCGACCAGTTCAAGTCCTCGATAACCGACTGCTTATCCTCATGACTTCATCAGGAGGTTCCAGCTGGACGGCCTGTATCTGCTCTGCGGATCGGTCCGGGTCCGCAACGGCCCCGCGGTCGAGGCGATCGTCGCCCGGCTCCGGTATGACCGCGAGGATGATTTCGAGATTGCCACGACTGCGGTCGGCGACGGCGAGATCGAACTCACGATCGACGGTTGCTGCGACCTGACTCCCAACGACATGCTGCGACTGGAAGAGCAGCTCCAGGCCCTCGGGCCGCATGCCCGCGAGGTGGCGGTCTTCCGGCGCGATCACGACCACGACACATGCTACGTGATCGTGGCCCCGAGCACCGAGGCCGGTCGCATCGCCCTGAGCCGCCTGCGACTGCAGGAGTTCCGGCTGATGCTCGGCGACCTGGTCCCGGATGATCGGGCCAGGCTGATCGAGGAACTGCGAGAGCCGCCGGAGGAGGCCGGCCGGATCACCCACATCAACCCCGCCGATTGGCCCTGATGGCTTTCCCCGTCGGCCACGATCCGATCGGCCGACGGTGAGGAGTTTTCGCATGACCGAGCCACCGTACACGCTCGCGGGACGTGAGATCCCCGACCTCCCGGTCCGCGACGAATCCGACGTCCACCCGGCCCCGTGCATTTTCTGCGGGCGGCTGCTCGAGCACGTCGATGCCGGCGGCCCCGGCCGGATCGTCGGGGCCCTGGTCGACGGCGCGTCGCGGGCCTACCCGCGCTGCGACGAGGGCTCGTGCGCCGTGGCCTCGGCACCGTGGATCTGGCGGTGCGGCTGCGTCCCGGAATACGTCGAGAACGTCGGCGATCGCTGCCACGACTGCCGGCGGCCCCGGCACGAGGCGGAGCCGTACGACCGGGTCGAATGCCTGGTCTGCGGCGCGGCCCGCCGGCTCGACGACCGCCTCGGCATCGGCAACGGGCGGTGCCTGGCCTGCACCGGCGGGCCGGCCTACCTGCCGGTCCTCCAGGAAGTCCCTCCCGGCATACCGCTGGCGATCCTGCCCGGCGGCTGCTACGGGGAATGAGATCCTCGGACCGTCATCTTCGAGATTCACCCAACTTGTCGATCGGGCGGCCCATCGCCAGTAAGGGCCGCCTTTCTTCTTCCAGGAGGTTTGATGCCCACCTTGCTCGACCACCTCGACACCGAACCGGCGGAGAGCCAGACCCGCATCGTCACGACCACCGCCGCCGAGCGGCTCCGGACCACGATGGCCGCCTGCCGCGTCTCCTTCACCTGGTGGGGCGTCCAGCGCTCCCTCACGTCCGAGCAGAAGGCCCAGGCCGCCCAGGCGTTCGACGCCGAGGGCCAGTTCCTCTCCGCCGGCAAGAAGCTGCTCGATACGAAACATACGGCCTTCCGCGCCGTCACGGCCATCCGGACGAAGATCGCCGATCACTGGAAGGGCCTTTCGTTGCCATTCCCCGACCCCGGCGTCCGGCTGATCAAGCTCGATGAGGTGGAGTCCTTCGATCGCCAGATGGCCGACTTCAAGGTCGAGCTGGATGACGCCGTCGCCAACCTCGACCGCCACTTCGACGAGCTCAGGCGGTCGGCCGAGCGGCGGCTCGGCTCGCTGTTCAACGCCTCCGACTATCCCGGGACGCTGATCGGCCTCTTCGGCGTCGCCTGGGACTTCCCGGCCACCGAGCCGCCGGAGTACCTGGTCCGGCTCACGCCCGATCTCTACCGCCGCGAGGAGGACCGGGTGCGGGCCCGGTTCGAGGAGGCCGTCCGGCTGGCCGAGCAGGCGTTCCTCGATCAGTTCGCCGCCGTGGTTAACCACCTGACCGAGCGGATCACCGGCACGAACGAGGACGGGACGACCAAGGTGTTCCGCGACACGGCCGTGGACAACCTGGCCGACTTCTTCGAGCGGTTCCGCTCGCTCGACGTCCGGTCCAACGACCAGCTCGACGCGCTGGTGGCCCAGGCGCAGCGGGCCGTGCGGAATGTGGGTGCGCAGGATCTCCGCGACAGCGAGGCGCTCCGCGGCCAGGTGGCGACCCAGCTCTCGCGGGTGCAGGCGTCGCTGGACGCCATGCTCGTGGACCGGCCGCGGCGGCGGATCCTCCGCAACGCGCCGGCACCGGAGGCCGGCTCATGAAGCTGCTCGTGAAGCCCGACGGGACGGTCCGGGCGATCTACGACGAGGCGATCGACCTCGGCGTGCTCGGCCGTCCCACGATCGCGCGTGCCAGCCACGTCGAGCCCGACGACCGTGGCCGCTGGCATGCCGACCTGACGCCGGTCGATGGCCCGGTGCTCGGGCCGTTCGATCATCGCCGCGAGGCACTGGACGCCGAACGGGAGTGGCTGGAACGCCACTGGCTGCCCGGCGCCGTCTGACTTCCTCGTCTCCAGTTCTTGCGATTCCATCACCCTCGTTTTCCATCCCGACTTGATCCACCCACCAACGCCCGGCCCCGCCGTGCCCCCTCACGGTGCGCGCCGGCCCCGGGTCGGTGCGCGCCGTGAGTCGAGGGCGGCGGGCCGGGCCGACAAGGAGTGACACCAATGACCCGGACCCAGCTCCATCGTTCGATCGCCGCCCGCACCGGCGAGCCGCTCTCGGAGATCCGCCGGCTCGGCTTCCGCCTGCTGGTCGAGCCCGAGGACGAGCCGGTCGACCGAGGAGATCCGCCTGGTCGTCCACTGCCCGTTCTGCCGCGGCCAGGTCGCGTATCCCGGCCGGGTCCGCGATGGCTCGACCGCCCTGGCCGAGTGCCACGGCTGCGACGTCTACTTCGACTTCGCCGACCGCGACGTCTTCCCGGCCAGCTCGCGATCGGCCGGGGCCGCGATACCGGCCCGCTCGCGGTACCTGCCGGCCTGATCGTCCTGGCACCGCTCGTGACCTTGCATCCCGTCGTACTCATCACCCCGCTTCCATCCACCGGGAGTCCTCGAATCCGTGATCACCCTGACCCGCAACCAGGTCCGACGCCTCCGCGGCGTCTTCCGCCGCTCGGTCCTGGGCATCAACCAGAGGGGACCGATCCCCCCGCTCGTGTTCCACGCCGAGGGGGGACAACTACGGGCGCACCATCGGTACCGCGACCTGGTCGTCGAGCACGTCGAGCCGGGCAGCTACCGGCCGGCGGCCAGCCTCGCCATCCCGCTCGACGACCTGGCCGACTGCGAGGGCTCGAAGGACTCGCCCGTCGTCCTCGAGGCGGCGGCGGCCGATCGGACCGTCGTCCGCTGGGAGGACCGCGGCGATCCCCCAGGTCCGCGAATATGACGTCATGCCCGTCGACCGCGCCGGCCAGATCCCGGAGCTGCCGGCGAGCTGGGCCTCCAGCCCGGCCGGGCTGCTGACGGCCCTGGCCGATGCGACCGAGACCGGCATCCCCGACTCGACGCGATACGCCCTCCATTGCCTCCAGCTCCAGGGCGGCCGCAACCAGATCGTCGCGACCGACGGCCGGCAACTGCTGGTCCGCACCGGCTTCCGCTTCCCCTGGACCGGCGACCTCCTGATCAAGGGCTCGCCGCTCTTCGCCTGCCGGGCCCTGCCGCACGACGAGCCGGTCGAGGTCGGCAGGACCGACTCGCACGTCGTGCTGCGAGCCGGGCCCTGGACGATCTGGCTGGAGATCCAGAAGGAGGTCCGGTTCCCGGACGTCGAGCGGGTGATCCCGGCGCCCGGCGAGGTCACGACCCGGCTGCGGGTGGACGCCGGCGACGCCCGCTTCCTCGAGTCGTCGCTCGCCCGCCTGCCCGGTGGCGAGGAGCTCAACAGCCCCGTCGTCGTCGACCTGAACGGCCAGATCGCCGTCCGGGCGAATGCCCCGGACCAGCCCCGGCAGGTCACCGAGCTGGTCCTGAGCCGGTCGAGCTACACCGGCCCGCCGATCTGCATCGCCACCAACCGGTCGTTCCTCGACCGGGCGTTGCGGCTGGGCTTCACCGAGATCGGCTTCACCGGCGTCGGTTCCCCGTTCGTCTGCCGGGACCAGCGGACGGTCTACACGGTCCAGCCGCTGAGCGAAGGCTCGTCGCCCGGGCCGGACGCGAACGTGGTCCGCATCGAATCGGCCGCGGCCACCGCCGCGGAGGAGCGTGCCCCGGCCCGTCCCGAACCCCCGAGGAGGCCCATGAGCGAACACCGTCGGACACGATGGCCACGAGCCGGCGCGGCCGGCCGTGACCGGCTCCCCCACGTCGGTGCGGTCGGTTGCGACCGGCGCCACCGGCGGTACCGAACCGCCCGCCACCAGCCTGGCGGCCCTGATCCAGGAGGCCGAGGCCCTGCACGCGACCCTCGCCGACGCCAGGTCCAGGACGGCCCGCCTGATCGCGGCCCTGAGAGCCTGTGAAGGAATTCGACCGTGGCCACTTCCGAGATTCGAGTCGCTTGAACCGTACGATGCCTTCTCTACCGCACCTACCATCCCCTGATTCTCGGTTCTTGACCCCGAGAAGGGTCTGGCAACGCCTTGGGGGCCGTCTGTACGGCCTACGCAGACCGTTCGGGGCCGGTTTCGGCCCCGTTTCAGCCCGTCACCGCCGCGGCGCCACTCCGGACGCTGCGGCGCAAACTCACCGCTCGCATCAAATTATGTGCCAAGGCGTACCACAAGGCGATCGCCCTGGCCTTGAGCCGGCCCCGAACCCTCAACTGGTACAAACCTCGATTCCGCGCCTGGGCATTGACACACTCCGCCGTCGCGGCTCGTTCCTTGTAAATGGTCTTGGCCTCGGCGCTGGCCATGCGCTGCCGCCAAGCCGCCACCGCAGGACCGTCATCAGGCTTGGGGGCGTATCGGTCCACCTGGGGATCCTTCGGTGCCGGCACCGGTGCGTACACCGTGCAACCGATCTCGGGGGCGCTGACCGCCTCGATCTGCTCATGTTGGGCATAGCCGCCATCGACCAGCACGTCCTTGGGCCTCTGGTCATGCCGCGACTCGATTTGCTCGACCATCGGAGCCATCTGGCCCGCGTCGCTGCCGATGGTCACGACGTCCACTCCCACGATGATCTGACTGTCGGTGGCCGTACTGAACTGAAGGTTGTACGCCGGGCGAAAGCCACCGTCGGCCATCTTCATCACCGTAGCTTCTGCGTCGGTGGTCGAACAGGCGCCTTGGCGCGATCCTCGGGCTTCTTCTTGGCCTCCAGTTCCGGCAGCCGATCCAACGCCCCCTTGATCCGCTCGGCACGCTCTCGGGCGGCGCGTTCCCGGGCCTTTTGTTGCCGGCGATTGCCGGCCGCGGGATCGTCCTCCAGTTCCGTCCGCAAGGCCTGGACTTGGGCCTCGGCTTCGGCGAGGGCTTCCTCCAGGGTGAGACGCCGGCGAAACGACGCGGCGCCGGCGCTGGCACGCACTCGCATACCGTCTTGCGCCACTCGGTTGAGATCGACCAATCCCTCGGCCAACAAGACCGCGACGCTCCGGGTCAGCAACTGGTCGAGCAGTTCGCCATGGTCGGTGCGGAAATCGGCCAGGGTGTGATAATTGATCGTGACATCCCCGAGGATCCATTTGTAGGGATCGTGGCCGTGGCAGAGTTCATTGAGCTGACGTGCACTGCCGACACCGTCGAGGGTGGCGTAGAGCCAAAGGGCCATGAGGATCTTGGGATCGATGGGAGGCCGCCCCGGGTGTCCCTCAACGGCCTTGATCGCTTGGTACAGGGGACTGAGGTCCAAACCCACGACGTAGTCCCAGACCATCCGAGCGGGATGATCGTGTGGGATCACTTGATCCAGCGCGGCGGCTCGGAAGACGATCTGGTCGCGGTTGGCGGTGCGGAGCCGCGGTCGTCCCAAGAGGACCGGTGGGTCGATGGGTGGTGCGGTCTTGTCGTCATCAGCCGGCGTCTCGAAGAGCAGCGGCTGGTCGAGCCGGGACGCACTGCGATCGCTTGGAGTGTTCATGGAGACAGTATAGCAAGTTGTTTATGATATGTCAATGTTTTTCGAGACGATTAGGGATTCTTTCACAAGCTCTGAGCCTGGCCCCGGCGACGACCGATCCCGGCGATGGAGTTTCCGCCGTCATGAGCCTCCTGCAAAGCATCCCCTCCCCGACGAAGATCCGCGAGGAGCTGGAGCGGATGGTCCTCAAGGACCTCCTCGGCCCGGTCGGCGGCCCCGCGGAGGAGATTGACGAGCCGAGCGTCCGCGACCGCTACCTCGTCGGCATGCTCGCCCCCAAGCGGCAGGAACTCTCCCCCGAGGAGTTCGACGAGCTCCCTCAAGGCGGCAGCGGCCCGGCCGAGGACGGCACCGCCGAGAGCACGTCTCCGGCCACCAAGACGATGTTCCCATCGTCCTTCGGGATGACGTTCTGCGTCGGCCTGGACACCAGGGCCCTCCAGATCACCGCCCGATGGGGCCATTACCACCGGGACCGGAGCGAGACACCTCGCCACCTTGGCCGGCGAGAAGAAGCTCGTCTGGAAGCGGTCCCAGCGGGAGGCCGTCTCCGGGCCGATCGCGCTGACCGCCGGTCGGATCAACTGGACGCCCGACGCCGAGTTCCCCCAGGTCCAGGTGCAGGGGCTCGTCCGCAAGCGCGACCACTTCTGGAGCGTCACACTGTTCCTCGTCAACGGCCAGGTCGAGCCGAAGAAGCTCCGGGACGTCGCCTGGCTGTTCCAGCCCGAGCTGGCCGTCGAGTCCCCCGAGCGAGGGCCAGTCTTCCAGAGCCATCTCCAGCGAAAAGACCCCGGCAAGGCCGACCCGGTCGCCTTCGCCGAGGAGCAGGAGATGGCGATGCTCTATCGCCACCAGGTCGAGTTCGGCGTCGGCCATGGCGTCAGCGTCCACGCCGACTGTCCCGAGGGCGTCTGCGACAAGGCCCACCGGCTCTCGACCGTGGTCGTCCCCACCCACGAGGTGCCCCGGACCACGCCGCCGACCGTCGCCGACTGGCCCGGGCTGGCCGGCCTGGTCGTGGATATGAAGGAACTCGGCGAGACACCTACGCCCCAACTGGCGGCGAAGCTACGGCCCTTGCTGACCGCCTATGCA